>NZ_JAGHZZ010000010.1:0-20982 GCF_017745095.1 Sporocytophaga sp.
ATACTTCAGGAAGTTGAAGAAAAGCCATGTTTAATGCCATAATACAGCCTTCTGTGCTAAGATTTTCTGAGAGATTATATCCTACTATTTTCCTGGAATACCCATCTGATATCAGAGCGAGATAAACATAATCTTCACCAATAGAAATATAGGTAATATCACAAACCCATAACTGGTGGGGACCTGAACAGATAAAGTCTTTTAATAAATTATCATATTTGCGATACCAATGCCTAGAAAAGGTAGTTTGAGGAGTTCGCTTTCTTCGCCTTACCAACATGTTATGTGAAGCTAATAAATCGAATAAAGCATCTCTACCCATTTTTATCTGATGTTCAATTAAATCATTTTGAATTATTGAAAGTAGCTTTCTGGTACCTAGTTTTGGCTGATCTTTTCGTATTGCATTTACTAAGTTCAAAACGATATGTGCTTCTGTCCCTATATCGCTTATATGCCAGCAATACTGATAATATGCTTGCCTAGTGACACCAAACAATCTGCATAACCTAGCCAGCCCTAATTTGGGATATGCATTTTTCATCATCGTGATCGTTTGGTGCCAGACTTTTTTCGAATATTTATTTTCAGCTCTTGTTCTGCAATGTCTATCATTGTTTCAAGAGCTTTATTCTTTAATAAGGCCTCTTCTAGGGCCTTTTTTAAAGCCTCTATTTCTTGATTTTGATCTTTCTTTTCCTCTTGATTCAATTCCATTTTTTTAAATGTAATTGATTTTAATGCACTGAGTCTGCCTTCAGATTTTCTTACCCAATAACTTATCACCGACTTGTTGATGTTGTATTTATTTGAAAGCATTTTAAAGGTAATGCCTCCTGACTGATATTCCTGGATAATTTGCAACTTTAATCCAATATCATAGGGCTGAGTATTCTTTCTTTTTCCTCTGCCTCTTTTCTTTAAAAATTTAATTTCTGTCATCTTTTACAGGGTTTAAACCTGTAAACCTATTTCAGGACGAGACAGAGTAAGCCCTGACAAATTGAGGCTAAAGCCGAAGGAAACCAAAATAAGTGGAATATAAGAAGTAACAAGCTTTGAATAACCAGCAATTAGCCCTGAAGTACAAGAAGTATATTGGGCTGTCAGGATCGAATTAGCTTAAATACCCTCATCCGCTCAGGTGACAGGCAACGGAGCAGAAATCAGGCGAGGACGTCTATTCTATTAGTGAAGTATTTTTCTACTCTTCCTTACCTACTTGAAAATTTATTACACTTCCTTCTTGGAGTTTTTCTCCTCCTTTTAGAAGCTGTCCATTTGAGCTCATTGAAATAACAATAGGAAAATTATTTTCAACTGTGTCAATTTTCCCAATGAGGAATCCAGCATTTTTAATATTTTGTATTCCATCTTTTGCTGGTTGGTCAATTACAATGGGTACAGATATTAACCTAGGCATTTTTCTATTGTAGGTAATCGATATAGTTCTATACGGTTTAACTTCCGAATTAGGCGCCGGAAATTGATTCATTATAATCCCTCGTTTGGAATTTCTATCATAAATAGAATCACTAATTTTAAAATTCAATTGTTCTATTTTGGGTATTTCATCAACCTGTATCCCAATCAGGTTTGGAACTATTATACGTTCATTTCTTAAAGTATACAAATTCAAAATTTTAAATATGCCAAAGAATCCTATAATTGCAATAAGAGTAATAATTAATAAATTTCGGACAATTAATTTCATGTTTTTATATTTCACAGAACTTGTTTATATCTGCACTTAGGTGCGTTATCTTTCAACTACTCGACTTGTGACTCGTTATTTATTTGATATTTACAATCGCCCAATAAACGCCTTTTACTACTTCGGCCATTTTAACATAATTTAATGTTTCAGGAGTATCCGTTGATTCATGATAGTTCTTATTTCTATAAAATGAAGTATTTGTAATCATTACAGCAGGAAGATCATTTTTCCAATAATTTAAATGGTCAGAAAAGTCTATTCCCACCATAGCCTTGGGTGCATTTATAGATTCTACATTTATTGAGGAACCTTCAATCATTGATTTTTTAATTTGCTTTACTAAATTATTTTCTCCAATTCTTCCTACCACTGCAATAAAATTTCCTCTAGTTGGGTAAATTGCTTTTAAAACCCCAACAGGATAATCTTGTGATTTAGATTCATCGGAAAAATATCCTATCATTTCAAGACAGACCATTGCTTTGAAAGGAATGTTATTCTCAATTATATATTTAGAATGGATAGCACTTCCCATATTTGATGTTCTGAAATATGGTGGTTCTTCTAATGTGTAAGCAACAAGATCAACTCTGTATTTTAATGTCGGTTTCAAGGAATCCAAAAGCCTTCCAATTTCTAAAAGTCCTGCAACACCACTTGCATTATCATCTGCTCCTGCGTAATCCATACATACGTCATAATGAGCACCGATAATAATTCTGGCAGCATCTGATGGCCCGTAAGTGCTTATTATATTTTTATATTCATTGTCATCTGCTATATATTTTTGTTCTTGTGGATTTAATCCATTTTTCTTGAACTCATTAAAAATATAATCGGCAGCTTCATTTAAAGCATCTATATTTTTATAGTTTCTAGGCTTGCTCGTAGTGCATAATATTTTCACATCATTTTTTAATCTTTCAGAAGAAACTGGAATAGATACGATACCAGGTTTAGCAGAACCAAATAGTGGTGTAGTTAAAAAATAGAATAAGGTACCAATGAGAAAAAAAATGCTTCCTAAAAGCAAAAGTGTTTTCATAAATTTATATTTTAAAATGTCATTCTTTCTAAAGCTTTTTTAATGGGGCGCCAAATTGCCACCAATGGTTAGTATAAATAACGGGCAGCGGATTTATAGGCAGTTATGTATCCCACGAAAACGTTGTCAGGTAAAGGACTAAAGACTCCGCTTCCACTGAACACGCTACTCTTTTTTATAAAATTTTAGCCTACGTTTATGTTTCCAATTTAGAACATTTTTGGGGTTTACAGAGAACAAAAAAGCCCCGACAATTCGGGGCTTTTTCTATAAATATTCAATACCTATTACTTTTGAATTACCTGTATAATCTTTACCGGACAGAGATCAGCGGCCTTTTTATTAGCATCTAGTTCTACTTCCGAGACATCTACCGCATGAAATCCTTTTTTATCTTTAGATCCGATCAAAACACTCTTACCGTCTTTCTTAGACATTGCCCAACGGTCTGGGGCAACTTCAACACAATAATTGCAGCCGATGCACTTTTCTCTTTGCTGAATGATCTTAATCATTGGCAGGAACTACTTTATAGATTTTATCGCTGCTGCGAATTGTTTCCTCAAGAGGTATTGAAAATGAAATACCTTTTCCAACTTCATCTACCTGTTTGTCGTCAACTCTGATCTCCGTTATTGTAGTTTCAACCACACCTGTTGTAGGTCCGATAATCAGTATTTCGTCTCCAATCTTAAGTTTATGTGTTTCCAGGATAAATTCGGCAACTTTAACTTTAGGGAAGTAACGTACTCCTTTACCAAGGAATATCTTACGGGTAGTTGCTGAAGAACCATGTTTGTTAGTCCACTCTCCAAGTTTCTGGCCAAGATAATAACCGCTCCAGAAGCCTCTGTTATAAACGGTTTCAAGCCTGTTCATCCAGTCCTGAAGTTTTTCATCTGTAAATGTATCATCCAGATAAGCATCAACTGCTTCTCTATAGCATTTGGTTACTGTTTTTACATACTCAGGAGCACGACCTCTTCCTTCCAGTTTTAGTACTGTAACTCCGCTGGCTATTACTTCATCAAGGAAGTTGATTGTACATAAATCTTTAGGAGACATGATGTACTCATTATCTATTTCCAGTTCGTGACCATCTTCAAGATCTATTACTTTGTAGGTTCGTCTGCAGTTTTGCTGACAAGCACCGCGGTTTGCAGAAGAGTTGGCTGTATGCAAACTCAGATAGCATTTACCAGACACAGCCATGCAAAGAGCACCATGAGCAAAGATTTCTATACGAACAAGTTCACCTTTAGGTCCTCTTACATTTTCACGTTTGATACCATCTGTAATGTCTTTAATTTGCTTTAAACTTAACTCTCTTGAAAGCACAATGACATCAGAGAACATTGCATAAAACTTCACAGTTTCAAGGTTGGTAACATTTACCTGAGTTGAAAGATGTACTTCTACGCCTTTTGTAAAAGCATATTGAATGGCAGCATGATCTGCAGCTATAATGGCAGTAAGTCCATTTTCTTTTATAGAATCGATGATACGCTTCATGATAGAGATATCATGATCGTAAAGAATAGTGTTAAGCGTTACATAGGTCTTCACATTGTGCTCTCTGGCAATGCGACCGATTTCCGGCAGGTCTTCCAAAAGGAAGTTATTTGCTGCACGAGCCCTCATGTTCAACTGATCTACTCCAAAATAAATGGAGTCTGCTCCTCCCTGAATAGCTGCCATAAAGGCTTCAAAGGAGCCTGCAGGTGCCATTACTTCTATCTTATCTTTCATTGTTGTATATTCCGTCTAAAAGGAGTTACAAAATTACGTTAAAATGCCCAAATTTTTGCTTTTATATCGAAGTTTTTGAATGTAAGCAAAAGAGGCTTTTTGATTTTCAGTTGATTATGAAGTTTTAGTTGATTTCAATGATATCATTTAGATTCGGCAAAGCAACAGTAATTCGGAATTTTTCATTTATTTTTTCAGCTAATGCATGTCCTGCATCTTTTTCCCCGTGGATAAGAATAACTTTCTTAGGTTTAAATCTGAAACTGGCAATCCAGTTTAGGAGTTCTTCCTGATCTGCATGGCCTGAAATATTTTCCAGACGAGCTATTTCGGCTTTTACCTGATAATATTTTCCCATTATTTTAATTTCCGGTTCTCCGTCAAGCAATGCTTTTCCTCTGGTTCCTTCTGCTTGAAAGCCAGGAAGTATTACTAGATTATTATTATTTTCTATTCCGGCTTTCAGATAATGTAAAATTCTTCCACCAGTAATCATTCCACTTCCTGCAATTACTATCTTAGATTTTTTGCGATCAATAATGCTATAAGTTTCTTCGATGTTTCTGACAAAATACGCTTCCTTATTTAAATCTATCAGCTCCATATTGCTTAATTGGTGCCAATCTGGGAATTTAGCAGTAGCCTCAATTGCTTCGGCGCCCATTGGAGAATCGAAAACAACAGGTATATGTGGTATCTTATTTTCTTTTTTAAGAGCATCAATAAGCAACATTATTTCAAGTGCTCTTCCTACTGCGAAACAAGGAATGTAAATGTCTCCTTCTCTCTGAATTGTTTTGTTTATAAGTTCTTGTAGCTGATCCTTGGGGGACGTTTTAGGATGTGATTTGTTGCCATACGTTGATTCCAACAACAGAATATCTGCTTGCTCAGGTACTGAAGGCGAAGACAGATAAAGAGATTCCTGTTTTCCAACATCTCCGGAGAAGACTAATTTTTTATCTAAGATATCAATCTCGAGATAAGATGAACCAAGAATGTGGCCATTTCTTTTAAATCTGAATTTAACATCTTTTGCCAGTGAGATCCATTCATTTTCACCGCAGTCCAGAATATAATTCAATGTTTGTTCAACATCATGCAAAGTATAGAGTGGCAAGGCAGGTTGATGTTTCGAATAATTACCACGGTTGGCGGCATCTGCCTCTTCCATCTGTATTTTTGCACTATCCCTTAGAATTATTTCAGCAAGCGCAACAGTTGGACTGGTCATGAATATAGGGCCTTTATAACCATTTTTTATAAGTACAGGCAGATATCCAGTGTGATCTAAGTGAGCATGAGTAATCAGAACAGCTGAAAGTTTGCTATAATCCAAGGGAAGAGGAGCTCGATTAAGTAGTCTTAAAGACTTATTTCCTTGAAAGAGGCCACAGTCGATAAGGAGCTGATGTTTTATGGTTTCCAATAAAAATTTGGAGCCTGTGACCGTACCAGTTCCTCCTAAAAAATGAATTTTAGCTTTCATAGATTCTTTATTCAAACAATAGATCGTTTGTAAAGGTAATATGAATACTAATCTCCTGGTATTTTCATGAAAAGAATCACCGCTTTGTTTGCAACAGATTTTTCTTCAAGTGCAGAAAATGCATTGAATTATTTTATCAATTTTGCCAGACCATTTGAGGTAAAACTCTTGGTGCTGCATGTTGTGGAAGTACCGTTAATACCCACAGAAGTCCCTTATGAGCGATTGTTTGATAAGCAGGCTTCTGATAAAAAAGAGCTGGGAGTCAAGTTAATGAAGACGACCACCCGCATATTGGAGGTATGCAATAATTTCGAGGTGGATCACATTATTGCAGAAGGAGATCCACAAGAAGAAATTAATAAGATTTCCGATAAATATGATGCTGATCTTATTGTTATGGGAAATAAGAAAGGTGGAATTTTTACAAGAATTTTTAACGGTGATACAGTAGCCGGGATGATTGAAAAAGGAAGTCGTAAGATTTTAGCGATTTCAGAGGATGTTCATTTCAGGCCTGTAAAAACCATAGTTTACGCATGTGCCATTTCTGTAAGAGATCATAATAACATTAATGCGTTAAGTGAGTATGCAAAAGTCTTTGATGCAGAAATTATTATATTGAATGTAATAGATAAACTGGAACAGGAATATCCGGAGATAGCTGCAGTGATGCTTGAGGAGATTATGGATCACGTTCATTATAAAAATATAAAACTGATTACTAAAATGGGTACAAACGTGTCAGCAATTATAAAGAAATTTACCGATGAAGTTGATACTGATTTACTTGTAATGGCTACCCATCACAGAAGCTTTTTTGAGGCTATTTTAGCTGGTAGTACTACCGAAAAAGTATTAAATATATCTAGCAATCCTGTGCTTATATTTCATCTTAAAGGCAATACCAAAGGGTGGTAAAGGAATATTTTTTTCTGCTTAATGTTTAGTTAAAAAAAATCCCTGCAAAATGTGAGCAGGGATTTTGATTTTAAATAGTCAGATATTTAAGAACTAATACCACTCGTCTTCATCTTCAGATGAAGCTCTGTCTCTTTTTTTCTTCTTAAATATGTTCTTGAACCAATTAAGAGGTTCTTTGGATTCCTGGCGACGGTGAGGTCTTTGACCTTCTGAAGGGCTTGTAAATTCACCTTCTTCAGACGCTTCATTGGTATTACTGTTATCTACAGGATAACCATCAGGAGCATTTTCTGAAAAAGGTACACAGTCCATATTTTCATACATCTCTTCACTGAGGTCAGGCCATTGTTGGTAGACATATTTTTTTAACTTTTTGTCTTTGCCTAGTTTCCCCATAAACTTCCCGAATATTGGCATAGCCATATGTGCACCCTGGCCAAGGTCTATGGACCTGAAGTGAACTCTTCTGTCCTCCGCACCGACCCAACATCCTGCAACAAGAGAGGGAGTATAGCCAATAAACCATCCGTCTGCGTGGGATTGGGTAGTACCTGTTTTCCCTGCAATTTGGGCATCCGGACCTACATAATTTGCCATACCAGCAGCAGTTCCTTCCTGTACTACCTTTCTTAACATATAGGTAATCATTTCAGCGGTAGAGGCACTAACGGTCTGGCGGAAATATGGAGGATTACTTTTATATATCGTTTTACCAGCTTTATCTTTTATCTTCAATAAATAGTTAGGAGTAACGCTTTTTCCGCCATTGGAAAATGCTCCATAAGCTGATACCATTTCCATGAGTGAAATATCTGCAGTGCCGAGAGCAAGGGATGGTACAGGGTCAAGGGGAGAGCTGATTCCAAGTTTTTCAGCAAAGTTTACTACTTTATTAACACCTGCTTTCATGATCAGACTTGCTGAAACTGTATTTACTGAATTGGTCAGAGCCCCTGTCATCGAATAATATCCGCCATAGTTCCCATCTGCATTTTTAGGTGACCAGTTGTCGTATTCTTCAATCACTTGTCTTTGATTAGGGAAGTATTCACAAGGACTAATCCCTGATTCCAAAGCAGCTGCATACACAATAGGTTTGAATGTTGAACCAACCTGTCTTTTGGAGGTAACATGATCATACTTGAAATATTTATGGTTGATGCCACCTACCCATACTTTAACTTGGCCAGTAAACGGATCCATTGCGAAAAAGCCAGCCTGAAGGAAATATAAATAGTGCTTTATGGAATCCAGAGTTGAAAAGTTTTTATCTTTTTCTCCAGCCCAGGTAAACACTTTCATTTCTGTTTTTTTATTAAGCTCCTTTTTAAAGTCTGCTTCATCCAAGTCAAGACTTTTTAAATACTGATATCTGTCAGATCTTTTGCATGCATCTGTTAAAACCTGGGGCGTTTTTTTCCATGGAGTCGTATTTTTCCAGTGAGAGTAGAAACTAACCTGCAATTTAGACATGTGTTCCGTCATAGCTTTTTCAGCATGTCGTTGCATTTTTGAATCAATGGTGGTGTAAATTTTTAACCCATCAGTGTATAAGTTGTAAGGTGTACCGTCCGGTTTATAATGAGTATTGCACCATTCATCTAATTCTTGTCTGAGATATTCTCTGAAGTAGGTCGCTAATCCTGTATTGTGTGAAAGATAGTTATACCTGATTTTTAAATCTTTTTTCTGAAATTTCTCAGCTTCTTCTTCAGTAATGAACTGGTATTTGGCCATTTGCTGCAAAACAACATTTCTGCGTTCCTTTGCTTTTTCAGGATTCTTTGCCGGGTTATAAGATGTTGTAGCTTTTAGCATTCCTACCAGCGTCGCTGCTTGCTGAATATTAAGAGAATCTACGGCGGTATTAAAATATCTTCTTGCTCCGGCTGCTACTCCATAGGCATTTTCTCCATAGGGAACCGTATTGAAATAAAGAGTCAGAATCTCATTTTTATTGAAAGTTTCATTAAGCCTTGTTGCGACAATTGCTTCTCGTGTTTTATTAATAAGCATAGAGAAGAATCTATATCTTTTTCTGGGAAAAAGATTTTTAGCCAACTGTTGTTCAACAGTACTTCCTCCGCCTGAGCTCTCATCCTGCATTATTACAGACTTGAAAAGCACTCTTAGCATCCCTCTGCGGTCAAATCCATTGTGTTTGTAGAAGCGGATATCTTCCGTAGCCAGCAAGGCATTGATCAAATGCTTAGGAAGTTTTTCAAAACTTATGTCCGTACGATCCTGAATGAAATATTTCCCTATAAGAATTCCGTCTGAAGAATAAATTTCAGAAGCTGTAGCATTCCTGATATTTTTCAGGTCATTCCCATTGGGCAGGTTTTTATATACTTGGTAGGTAATGTAAATAAAGATTGAAGCGAACAGAACCGAGAGAAATATCAATCCCGGTTTAATCCACTTTTTCCAGTTAAAATCTTTTAAGGAAAATCCCTGTTCCTGATTACTCATTATGTCAACCTTTTATAATCTGTGAATACAAATAAAATAAAGTTCCGGTTCAATTTTAACAATTGACATGAATACAAATTATCCCTAGAAAGGAATTTTTACTATAAAATTATGAGACTCATAGAAGTAACTTCTTTTCAGTTGTTTTATTTTTTTTATTTCCTGAGTCTGGTAAAATTATAAACTTTTAATTTCCTGTCTGTTTCTTAAATTTTCAAATATAAAACAAATGAAATAGCAGATGGTTAAAAACAATGATATAACCAAAGAAACTGCTAAAATGAAAAAAACATTATTTTATCTGAATGGAATAATTCTTTCTTCAGTGATATTTCTATTATCATGCAGCAAAAAAGAATCTGCGTTTTTTACAAACCATTATCCAACCGGATATACTAGTTTGAATAGTCCTAATAAAGAAAGCATTAAACCTGAAATTCAAAACCATATTGCTACTGCGAATAAGGAGATTGTTGCTGCTGTAGGTGAACAGGTAATTTTTAAACCGGAAATAGGTGTTTCGAATAATAATTCAGATGAAATTAAAGCAATTCTTTCTGATGAGTCTCAAGCTTTAGGGAAGGATGTCTCTACTACTCCTTCAAAAAAGGAAATTAAGAAAATTGTAAAAAAGGCTATTAAAGAAAGTAAATCAAACGATAGCAATGTAAGCAAGCTTTTGTTAGTGATTATTGCTATTCTAATTCCTCCATTGGCTGTGGCTTTGGTTGATGGGATACATGGACCGTTCTGGCTGAGTATTTTGCTTACAATCCTGTTTTACATTCCAGGGTTGATATACGCAATTTACAGAATTTATAAAAATGATTAAGTTTTATAAAGTCTTAAGAAATAAAAAAGTCCCCTCGATATTTTCGGGGGACTTTTTTATTACTCAGGTGAGTGAGCAGAAAATGTTCCGTCATCGTAAAATATGACGATTTTTTGTACTTTTTTAGGTTTCTGAACCGCTTTTCTCTCTGCGGAAGGCTGAAATGCTGGTTCCTGACCATTAACAGTCAGATTTGAATTTGCTGAGTTTTCCACTTCTCTCATCGTCTCTGTGATCATAACAATCTCTTTGGCTTCTGTAATAGGTTGGTTAATTGTTTGTTCTATATTTTGTGGCTCCGGTTGAACTTCATCGTTTTCCGGATTTTGTATACCTAATTGTGCTTCAACTTCTTTTTCAGGTTCTTGAGACGAAAATATTGGCATTTCAATTTCCTTTACTGAAGCTATCTCAGTTGCTACCTCTTTAAAATTTAAATCTTCTACCTTCTCAATTTCTTCTATTTCTGCAACCTCTTCCATCCCTGTGATGACTTCATTTCCATGAAATATTGAAACTTCTTCTGTTAGTATTGATTCGGAATTAATTTCTGACTCAGATATTAATAGTGATTCCGGATATTCATCCTCCTTAGTCTCGGTTTCAGAAAATATATCTTCAATACTAGCTTCTGATTTCTCCTCTATAATTTCTTCACGCTGTTCTTTGAAAAAATTAGGATTTTCGAAAATACTGTCGAAGAAAGCATCAACAGAAGGTTCTGATTCAGGAGTATAAAAAGATTCTGTTTGTGAAGGAGAGGCGTTTTCAGAAAATAGTAAACCGGAAACGATTTCTGCAGATACTTCTGCCTTTGCTAGAATTTCTTCTTTCTTTTCTAATTCCTTGCGTATTAGTTTCTTCTCTTCTTCCGGATCTGTTTTCTGTGGTTCTCCAAATAAGTTTAGCTGTTTCATAGGACCTTTTCCAGTTAAGAGCCAATCTGATAGTATGTCCGGAAATGTAATAAGAATTTTATGAATTACATCCAGACTGGGTTTGTTTCTACCGGAGAGAATATGTGACATACTTGACCTCTGAATACCAATTGTATCAGCGAAGGACGAAGGTGTCAATTCTTTGTTTTCCAGTATTGCCAGTATTCTTTCTGTTATTAAATTCATTTTTGTGAATATAACTTCACAAATGTACATAACCACAAGATTACATGGTTGTATTTTGTAAACTAGTTTTGCACATTCCTGAAAAATCTCAGAGTTTACAAATGTAATTTACAAATGTATACAGCCCTGACCACCTTACAATGTGCTGAAAAAAATGAAACCCTGAAGTAAATTTTTCTCGTTTTATTATAGAATAAGGCAAAAATAAAACTAAATTAGCGCCATATTTCTGAAATTTTATAATATACATTACTATGCAAACACTTGGAGTTATATTAATGGTCGTAGGATTTATCATGGGAGTTTTCGGTGGAATGTTCCTTGCAATGCCTGCGGTTGTAGCAGATGAAAAAGGCGGTTTGAGTCAAGAAAAAATGATAAAAGTTGCTGTTTTAATTTTTGTAGGATCTATAATGATTCTAATTGGTCAGTATTTGTTTGCAGGATTAAACCATTAAGAAGTAAATCTTAAAAATACATCAAATCCGTTTTCCACTTAAATAAGTTAAGTGGAAAACGGATTTTTTTTGACCTTATAACTAAGAATGTTTTGCAACAGGAGTTTATTGGGTTAAAATGAATATGGAAGAAGAAAGATTACGAGAAAGTATTCATTGTTCGTTAACCCTTATTTTCATTTAGATTATGCAGGTTGTTCTTAGGTTGAAAAACCTGTTTTTTTGTGGCCAAATTGTTTTTTAAATCCAAAGGTTTAAAGAAGAAAGTATGTGTGTGTCTGAACTTTAACTTTATTCTAAAGCTTTTTAAAGTAAGAAAGGAGGTAAGTAAAATGGCTGCAAAGTTTATTAACAACCGACCTTTTCAATTTCGAAACCTTGGAAAATCTTTTGAATTGGAGGATAAGGGTAGAAGATTTGTAAAAGAAGATGAAGTTTATTATTTCTGGAATACATCTTTAAACGATGAAACAAGTACGAAAAATGACTTACCAAATCTTAAAAATAAAAAAGATAAGGTTAGTGATTGATGATACAAAAAAGGCTTTTGAAGTATTCTTCAAAAGCCTTTTTTGTATCATTAAAATATTTTATTAGATAGCTCCTGCTCCGGCCCCAGGTCTTTTACCCGACTCCATGTTTACAAGAACTTTTCTGTTTTGCTTTTTGGATTTTGACTGATTTTTATTTTGCGGAGCTTCTACAAAGTTTTGTTTGGGAAGATTTTCTGCTTTGACTGTCTCTGAAGCAGCGTAAACTACTTTTTTAATATCAGAATTTTTATCAAAGTAACTATCTATATGATTATTTAAAGTATCAAGACAAATGCAAGAACTTATAAAATAATTTACTCCATATCTTCTTACTTTATCCTGGATATCCTTATCTATATTGTCTTGCATGACCACAATCAGAACATTTTCCTTATGAATGTCATGAGAAAATTTATACCCTTCAAGAAAATCAAAGCCGTCGGCGATTGGAGTATTCATGTTCAAAACCACGACGGTTTTAGAGTTGATAGTTTTGTGGCTTATCTGATTGAGGTAAAGTAAAGCATGACCTCCATTTAATGTCACTTTTAATTGATCTACTAATCCAGAATCAACAATAGTTTTTTCATTAAGGCAGTTTGTTTTTGTATCACAATCAACTAGAAGTAATCTATTAATTTTCATAAGCCACCGATTTTATAGTTTTTGTACGATTCGATAACAAACAATGTTACAAATTTCAGGAATTTGCGGGTTTTCCCTGAAGTATAGCTCCCGAATTTCTCTACTACCGGCTAAATGGAATTAATATCTCGGAAGGGATTCTAAAATATTGAACTTTAGGACAATAAATAAAATATTCTTCAAATAACCAAATTTTTTATTGAATGTTTACTATTTGATGCTAAATATCAGATTTGTTAATATAAAGTCGGACTACTCAGTGTCTTAGAATGTTGAATTTTCTTAACGTAATCCTAATAAAAACTTAATATAACTTTTTGGTTGACCTTTCTCCTTTGTTCGTACTTGCCTCGAAATATTGAGAGTAACATGTTTAGTAAAATTAAGCTCAGGCTTTTTCTAGTTTATAGCATTTTTGTCGGGATAATAATATCGATGGGTTGTTGTTTTATTTATTTCCTGAATCAGCGTGAACTGAGTTATAGAATGATACACCGAATACATAATGTTTCATACATGGTGTTTTCCTTGAATGCTGTAGAACAGGACTTTGTTCATTATGATTCAAAAAAGCCTACCTATCATTTTACTCATACAAGTACATATATAAAAAAGCATCGGCAGTTGATAGAAGAAATAGATCTTACAATTGAAAGTGTCTTAAATGAATCAATTCTAAATAAGAATGAGCCAATGAAACTTCAATTGAAGGAAGTATTGCTTGAAATTGAAGATTACCAGAGAACATTCGGATATCTTGTTGGAACTATTGAAAAGAGGGGAACACATATTTATGGGCTGGAGGGAGAATTGAAGAAAAGAAAAGAATCCTTGCATAAGTTAAGATCTTTCATTGGTGCAGAGATTCTTGAAAGCCTTATGCAAAATGAAAAAGATTATTTTATCTCTAAAGATTCATTGTATGTTTTTAATAATGAATACTTGATTGGTGAAGCGAAAAAGGATGTATTGCAGACAAAGGAAATTCCAAAAGTTGTTGCAGAAAAAGTTAATCTTGCATTGGATGATTATCTGAAGACATTTAAAGATGTAGTATCTGTAGAACGCTCAATAGGATATAGCAATGAGACCGGCTTGTTGGGCAGACTGATAGTTCATAATCAGAAAATAAGGGAGCTGATGGCCGGCATAGAAAATGAGACCGTTATACTTAATGAAAATCTGAAAGAAGATCTGAAGAAAATATTGTTTGGGGTACTATTCATTTGCATTCTAATTTCACTTGGATTGAGTTTTTTCTTTTCTTCTGTACTCACTAAACCAATCAGGACTTTAACTACAGAGCTCGAACGAGTTGTTAAAAGTAATTTTACAGATGGATTTAGTGGTATTAAATTTTCAGATAAAGATGAAGTAGGTATCTTAAGCAGAAGATTCATTTCAATGGTGACAACCATTCAGGATGGTATGAAGGAGATTAAGGAATACTCCAATAAAATAGAAAAACAAAATGTTGCTCTTCTGAAAAGCGAACTTGATTTCAGATCTACATTTGAACAAGCAGCTGTAGGCATCGCGCACATAGATTTTACAGGTAAGGTGTTGAGGGTAAATAAAAAACTGTGTGAAATACTGGGCTTTAGTGCTGATGAATTGCTCAATTTGAATGCTTCCCGTAAATTCATTAGGGATACTATAGAAATGAATGGAGAACAATATGGCAAACTGTTGCTGAATAGTACGGAAAACATTACGCTTGAGCAACAGATCAAACATCGGTCTGGTAAGATGATCTGGGTGTATTTAACCTGTTCATTGAAGTTTGATAAATACGGAATACCGGAATATCAGATCTGGGTGGTTCAGGATATCTCGGAGAGGAAACAGGCAGAATCAGAGCTGCTTTATAAAAATCAGGAATTGGACACTTTTTGTTATAAGGTATCACATGATCTCAAAGGCCCAGTTGCTTCTCTTAAAGGCTTATGTTCTACTGCCAGAATGGAGATTACAGATCCTGTCGCCGTCGAATATTTTTCACAAATAGATTTAACACTTATCAGACTAAATGAGATTATCTGTAATCTTATAGAACTAACAAAAATAAAGGAAGGGCAGATTGATCTTACACTTATTGATCCTGAAGTTCTAATAAGAAATACAATGGCAGTTCTTCGTAAAACTGACTATTTCCAAAAGATAGATATCTCCGTTGATACCTATGCTTTAAATGAACTATTCAGCGATAGCAGATATCTTAATACTATATTTTTAAATCTCCTTGAGAATGCATTAAAATATTCCAGAAAGCAGGAAGATTCATTTATTAGAGTTACAATTACAGATCACAAAAAAGGAGTATTGATTACTTTTGAAGATAATGGGATTGGTATAGAGAGGGAATTTCAGGCAAAGGTATTTGACATGTTTTTCAGAGCCACTGATTATTCTAAGGGGAGTGGGCTCGGACTTTACCTTGTAAAAAATGCTATTGAAAAACTTAACGGCACCATTGACCTTAAAAGTGAAGTGGGAAAAGGAACTACTTTCTTTGTGTATCTGCCTAACCTTAGAAAGAAGGAATTAAAGGCTTCGGCAGAAGTGAATTAAGTCATTTATATAATTTTTTTAAATAATAAAATTAAAGACATCATGCAATGTCTTGGGTTTGCATGATATCTTTGATTTTTGTAAGTATAGTCATATAAAAGAAAATTATCCTACAAATCAAGTTGAATCAAATGTCTGATAGCGCCATCGAGTTCTCTTGTTTCAATTACTTTAAAGCCCCATTTTAAATAAAGCTTGAGTAGGAGTGGAGTGCAGGTTGCAAGAATAAATTTGCAGCCCTGTTCTCTCGCTTGTTCAACACAATATTCATTGATGAATACTTTTTGAATATTATATAGGTTCTTGTTAAAATGATGAGTTGAAAATAAAGTTAATATTTCCATGTATTTATCATTCGTTACAGGCGGCTTAAAGCCGAATTTATCAAATTGACAATATTTACGATCGTATAGCCCTCCCGAATACATGACATTTTGTTCGACCTCATTTTTATAAGTAAAGATAGTGATGTGTTCCTCAGGTATCTTAAAACTGATTGTCTGTTGTTCATCATCCCAGTTCCATATACTTCTTATGAATTTCTGTTCTTTTAATTTGTTAAAAGCTCTGTAAAAATGCTTTTCAAATTCTTTTTTTTCTTCTGCATGACTGAAGTTAACAGTGCTGCAGAGTCCTTCAATTGCGTATGCGGGCATATGAGTTAAAAGTTTTTTAATTATAAGAGTTGATTTATCTGATGGGATAAAAATAGATAAGATCATTATTCACATTTTGGATGTTTAACCAATGTGAATTTTCAATTGAGGGAAGTATGTATTTAAGAAAATAAAGGATCTGATGAATAATAGAAGAGTCAAAAAAATAAAAAGAGAGATACCTATAAAGTATCTTTTTTATATTAAGATAATTATATTAGGTTTTGTAATATAATATTTAGTTAGTAAATAGTTTTAATTATTAAGCTTTATTCGAGCTTAAGTTTTTCTTCTTCTAAATCAATTTGATGAAGGAATTTTCTGATGATCTCTTCATCTATATGCTTTTCTTTTTTATTCATTTGTATCAGTAAGTAGCGCTGTTTATCAAGAATGCTTCCATAAATAGCTTTAGTTCTTTCAGATAGATTAGGATCTTCATTAGCAGTCAATTGATTCTCCCATTTGAGTGCCAGCTTTTGTAAATGTAAACTATGGTCTAATTCTACTTTGTGATTTTCTGTAAGATAGTTCAGAGAGACCTTTGCCAATGCTTCACGAATGAGGCTTTCTGTTTCTTCTTCCGGTAGATGATCGTTGAAGTTAGGAAGTTTTACTTTCTTAATAAGAAGAGGCAGCGTTAAACCCTGTAAAACCAAGGTTACCAGAATTACTATAAATGTAATGTACAATATAAGATTCCGATGAGGGAAAGGCATCCCATTGGCAAGAGTTACTGGAATGGATAGAGCGGCGGCAAGTGAAACTACACCACGCATGCCTGTCCAGCCGAGCAAAAGAGGAGCTTTTATACCAGGACTACTATCTGCAACTTTAATGAAATGGCTAGCAAACAATGTTGTGATTAATGCGCCGTAAGCAGCAACCATTCTGCCTATGATAAGCATCAAAGTAATGAATAGTCCATATGCAGTTGCACGATAAAAACTGACCCCTTCTTCTTGTAATCCCGAAATGATTTCAGGAAGATCTAAACCTATCAGCAAAAAGACCAACCCATTCAATAAGAATATAAGACTTTGCCATACATTCTCTCCACTCAGACGAGAAGAGCCCGTTAGAAAATGATGTCTGAAATAGGATAAAAATAATCCGCCACTCACCACTGCTAAGACACCGGAAGCATGTACTTCTTCAGCTGCGATATACATTGCATATGGTGTTACAAGTGTAAGGATGATATCCATGTTTACATCGGTCGGAAGCCATTTGTGCGCTTTTAAAAAAAGTAATCCAACGATTAAACCGGTACCAACGCCACCAATGATCATCCAGCCAAAGCTCAATGCTGCCTGATACCAAATAAATTGTCCAGTGGCAACTGCTATCATTGCAAATCGGAAAATAATAAGTGAGGAAGCATCATTCAGTAAACTTTCGCCTTCAAGAATAGAGGACATTCTTTTAGGTGCTTTTACAAGTTTTAAAATTACACTTGCACTTACAGCATCCGGGGGAGAAACAATGCCTCCCAATAAAAAGCCTAAAGCCAGGGAAAATCCGGGAATTATTGTATTAGCAATAAAAGCTACTGCAATTGCAGTCAGGAAGACGACGATAAAAGCAAAGCTTCCTATAATTCTTCTCCAATGCCAAAGCTCTTTCCATGAATTGGCCCATGCTGCTTCATACAATAATGGTGGAAGGAAAATTATGAAAATCAATTCAGGGTCTATTTTCATTACTGGAATGAATGGAATAAAACTAATCGTCAATCCACCCAAAACCAGTAACACAGGGTAGGCTACTTTAATTTTATTGCTCAGCATTATCAGCAATACTATAAGTACTATTAAGGTCAAATAAAATGGAAAATGGTCTAGCATATCAGACTATATTGAGGGAGTATGTTGTCGATTTTTAATGGTGGCGTATTTATACAAAATATTTTTGTCTCGAATATAATTGTTATCCTTCACTTCTTTGATATTAAAATTAAGAACTACCTTAAGTTCTTCTAGCCTTGATTCTGATAGTAATATAATTTTCTACTATTGCTTTACTCTAATCGTAATAAGGTTTGTATAGATGCAACTTTTTTTTTCTCGGTTCAGAATCGTTAATTACCTTAGAAAATAGTCAACTCAGTAATTTTGAGTCATATATGTTTGTTGAGTGTAAAATGTTTTTCGTGATTTGTATTGATCAATAAAAAATTAGCTGAAAAATTTGTGTAGTTAAATAGCTACATATATATTTGTAGTCAAATAGCTACATAATGAATTTAAGAAGAGATGTATTTCAAGCCATTGCCGACCCTACAAGAAGGGCTATACTTCTGTTGGTTGCTTCTCAATCGATGACGGCAGGAGCAATAGCCGCCAACTTTGATACGTCTCGACCAACGGTTTCGAAACATCTACAGATACTTACAGAATGCGAATTGCTTAAGCAAGAGCAAAATGGAAGAGAAATGTATTATCACTTAAACCCTAATAAAATGAAAGAGATTGCAGACTTCATTGAACCATTCCGTAAAATGTGGGATGATAGGTTTAATAAATTGGAAACTATAATGAAAAAATACAAGTCAAAAGAATAGTGTAAGGTAAATGGAATTAAAAACAAAGATCGATGCCATAGAAGGCAAGCAGGAAATAGTGATTACAAGGGAATTTGAGTTGCCATTGGAATTACTTTTTAAAGCCTATATTGAACCGGAAATTGTTGAGCAATGGATGGGAACTAAAGTCTTGAAACTGGAGAATAAAAGACATGGTGGCTGGCAATTTGAAACACTTGATCCCAAAGGAAATAAACATGGATTTAGCGGTGTTATTCATGAATTTATCCCGAATGAGAAAATTACAAGAACGTTTGAAATGGAGAATGCACCGTTCGGCCCCCAGCTTGAGTTTCTTGAATTTGAAAAGCTCACAGCTGATACCAGTAAGCTTAGAATGCAAGTCGTATACAGATCAGTTTCAATAAGGGATCAGATACTGCAGTTACCTTTTGCTCAAGGAATTAACATGGCACATAACAGATTACAAGAAATAGTAAATAAATTAAAGTAACATATTATGACAAAGAGAAACAAAATTATCTATTGGGTTGCTACCCTTTGGTTATCGCTGGGAATGCTTTCTGGTGGAATTGCACAATTGCTCCATGTGGAAGATACTGTAAAGGGGGTAACTCATTTAGGTTATCCTGCCTATTTTTTAAATATAATTGGCGTTTGGAAAATTTTAGGAGTTATAGCAATACTTATTCCTAAATTTCCTTTAGTAAAGGAGTGGGCATATGCAGGCTTTTTCTTTTGTATGTCGGGTGCTCTATATTCGCATATTGCTGTTGGAGACCCTGCCATGGAAAGTTTCGGACCTGTATTATTAATCATCCTGATTGTAGTGTCTTGGTATTTCAGACCTGCTGACAGAAAGTTAGTTTCATCAAATCAATAAAAAGATAAATAACATGAACCACAAGGTTGACTTTTATTTTAATGAAGCCCAAAAGTGGCAGGAAGAAATAGAGCAATTGAGAACGATTGTGCTTGACTGTGGGCTGACTGAAGAATTGAAGTGGGGGACTCCTTGTTATGTATCTGAGAAAAGGAACATAGTCTTAATACATGTGTTTAAAGAATATTGTGCGCTTTTGTTTTTCAAAGGCGCACTTTTAAAGGATAACAAAGGTATTTTAATCCAGCAAACAGAAAACGTTCAGTCTGCACGACAAGTAAGGTTCACTAATGTGAAGGAAATATTGAAGTTGGCAAAGACATTGAAGTCCTATATTTATGAAGCTGTTGAAGTTGAAAAAGCTGGGCTAAAAGTGGAATTGAAAAAGACTTCAGATTACCCAATACCTGAAGAGTTCCAAAAGAAACTTGATAAAATGAAAGCTTTGAAAACTGCTTTTGAGGCATTGACACCAGGGAGGCAAAGAGCATACATATTTTATTTCTCTCAACCCAAGCAGTCCAAGACCCGTGAGTCAAGAGTTGAAAATTGCATTCCACAAATACTTGATGGAAAGGGATTAAATGATTAGTATATTTTGATTGGAGATTGTTTTATTTCATTGAATAAATAATTTGAATAGAATCATGGCTAATAAAAAGAAATTGTCAGCTAAAGAAAGTGAAGAGTTACTCACAATATTGAAAGCTCGTTTTGAGAAAAACATGAATCGTCATAAGGGAATTGAATGGACTACAGTTCATGCTAAGCTGGTTGCTGCTGCAGGTGCAGAAAAGCTATGGTCGCTCAATGAGATGGAAAAAACCGGAGGTGAGCCTGACGTGATTGGTCATGATAAAAAGACTGGTGAATATATTTTTAATGATTGTTCAGCGGAGAGTCCCAAAGGCAGAAGAAGTATCTGTTATGACCATGAAGCGTTAGAAGCAAGGAAAGAACATAAACCTGAAAATAGTGCCATTGAGATGGCATCTGATATGGGTATCGAAATATTGACAGAAGAACAATATAGGGAACTTCAGAAATTAGGAAACTTTGATACTAAAACATCCAGTTGGGTTAAAACCCCTTCTGATATAAGAAAGCTTGGAGGAGCGATATTTTGTGATCGCCGCTATAATACTGTTTTTATGTATCACAATGGTGCCGAATCTTACTATGCAGCCAGAGGATTCCGTGGCTCTCTTAAAGTCTGAATGAGGTTAAGCGTTTAATTTGATATAAGATTATTTATCTTAATGAGGTAAAAAGTCCATCTCCTACAGGAGAAGGCCGTCAACTTAGTGATGAGACAAGTAAAAAAATAGTTTTCCCTGCT
>NZ_JAGHZZ010000010.1:20996-221238 GCF_017745095.1 Sporocytophaga sp.
TTTACTTTAATTAAGAATTATGTAATTCTAAACTTGCTTAAGTTGACGACCATGTCCTACAGGGAAGGATTTAGGAGGAGGTCTTTAATACAAAAGCCAGAAGAGCAATCTACTGGCTTTTTGTTTTTATTTTTTACTCTTTGTTACAAGCTATGTTTTTGGCTTAAATGTTTGTATTTTATATCTTTATCTCTCAGTCATTCATTAAATTTTATAATTCTGAAAAATGTTCAATTTTAAAAGTAAAGTCTTTTTTAAGTTGGGGTTATGCGTTGTTTGTGTAATAATTTGTTCGGCATGGTTTTATAAATCTGAAGATAAACCGCTATATAAAAATGCTTCATTATCCGCGGAGGAGAGGGCTGCAGATTTACTTTCCCGAATGACCATTGAAGAGAAGACAGCCCAGCTTATTGGCTTTTGGGATATTGACGGAACAAAAGTACTTACTGGAGACAGTACATTTAAGGAAATGATTTTTAAAGAAATCTTCAAAAATGGTATAGGTGAGATAGGTCCCATGAATATGCCAATAGAAAAAGATGTGAACTGGAAAAATGCTGCACAGAAATTCTTGGTGACCAAGACCCGTCTGGGTATTCCTGCAATTTTCCATGATGAAGGTTGTCATGGTCTTATGAAGCCTGAAGCGACCTCTTTCCCTATGACAATAGGTCTTGCATCATCCTGGGACGAAAAATTATTTGAAGAAGTATATGATGTAACAGCCCGCGAGATGCGTTCCCGTGGAGGTCATCAGGCACTTACTCCAATACTGGATGTCGGAAGAGATCCGAGGTTTGGAAGGATCGAAGAGTTTTACGGAGAAGATCCTTTTTTGAACAGCCGTCTTGGTGCAGCGCAGGTAAAAGGTTTGCAAGGTGGAAACACTGGAGAGGTAGATAAATATCATGTTCTTGCAACACTTAAACATTTTACAGCTCATGGCAGTCCTGAAGGTGGCTTAAACAGAAGTTCAGGCAATATCAGCATGAGAGACCTTAGGGAAATTCATATATACCCATTTCAATATGTAATTGAACAATCAAAGCCTGCTGCAGTGATGGCATCATACAATGAAATTGATGGTGTGCCATCGCACGCAAATGTATGGTTATTACAGGACATACTAAGAAAGGAATTAGGTTTCAAAGGATTAATAGTATCCGATTATGAAGGGGTAAGACAACTACATGCTGATCATAAAGTAGCCGAAGGACCTAAAGAAGCTGCATTACAGGCACTCAAGGCCGGGATTCAAATTGAGCTTCCGCTTCCTGATTCATATAACATGATTCCAGATTTGATTAAAGAAAGCAAACTGGATATCTCTTTGATAGACTCGTATGTTAAACAAATATTGATCTTGAAATTTAACCTTGGTCTATTTGAAAATCCCTATGTAAAAGTATCCGATGCCATTACAGAGGCTAAGAAAGTAGAGTCACAAAAGCTTGCCTTGAAGGCAGCGCAAAAATCAATTATTTTATTAAAGAATAAAGATAACCTATTGCCCCTCCATATAAACAAGTATAAGAAAATAGCTGTAATAGGCCCTAATGCGGATTTTGCATATTTGGGAGGTTATAGCGGAACCCCTTTCTATAATGTTTCTATTCTAGACGGAATAAAAAAACGGGCAGGAAACAATGTTGAAATACTATATGCAAAAGGTTGTGAAATCACTCAAAATCATAGAAAGAATTCTTTTTACAACTGGAAACATGCTTTAGATATAAAACTTGCAACACCACAACAGAATAAGCCTCTTATCGATGAAGCGAGAAAGGTTGCTTCAGCTGCAGATATTGTAATTCTTGTAGTGGGGGACAATGAGACTACTTGCCGTGAAGCATGGATGAAAGGGCATGAGGGTGATAGAAGTTCTTTGGATCTCTTGGGTTCTCAGAATGAACTAATTAATTCTATAGTAGCAACAGGAAAACCTGTAGTCATTTATCTGATGGGTGGGAGGCCTCTGGCTATTGGTAATCTTAAAGACAATGAAGGGGTGAGAGCTATCCTTGAGGGATGGTATATGGGACAGGAGACTGGCAATGCTGCAGCTTCAATATTGTTTGGAGACATTGCGCCCTCTGGTAAACTGACTGTTTCACTGCCAAAGTCTGCTGGACATATACCTGCTTACTATAGCAGAAAGTCCATGTCACGCGCATTCGATTATGCGTTTTCCGATAATGAACCTTTATATGCATTCGGTCATGGATTAAGTTATGTAACCTTCGAGTATAGTAGCCCAAGATTAAGCCAGCCAACCATGAATAGATCAGGTTCTGTGACTCTTAATGTTGATGTAACAAACACTGGGAATATGCATGCAGATGAAGTTATTCAATTATATATCAGAGATCAGGTAGCTTCAGTAACACGGCCAGTTAAAGAACTGAAAGGTTTTAAGCGAGTGACACTGAATCCAGGAGAAACGAAGACCGTCTCATTTACCATAAATCCATCTTTATTATCTTTCTATGATATCAATATGAATTATGGAGTAGAGCCTGGAAAATTTACACTCATGACAGGAGGAAACTCGACAGATTTAAAAAGTATCGAATTGGAAGTTAGGTAATTATTCCGTGCTTAAGGATTGGACTGTGTTAAAATTCTCACGAAGAATAAGGTATTGAGAGATTTACTGATCTTAAGTTTATCTATCTTTCTTTTATCTTATTTATTGTTTTTCTGAACGATATATGAGTTAATGTTCCTTGCAATATTGATAAATTGAGTAGTTTTTGAAACACACATCCCGTCGCAGGACTATGTACTTCCGCAACAATAACAGATTGGGACCGTAAATGAGAAAGGCGTATAAAACTTAAAAATCAATAATAATGAAAAAAATAATTTTACTAATGTTTTTTGGTCTGATAGGAACTTTAGGGTTCTCGCAGTCAATTCCTGAAAAGGCAAATACAATCATAATTTCTCTTCCGGATTCTAATGGCGTGTCCGACAAAGTAAAGGAAGTCTTTTCTGAGAAAGATTATACTTTAAGGGGGGGTAAAAATACTTCTAAAGTAGCCACAAATCCTAAAACGCTTAAGGGAAGCAAGACTAGAGTGAGTCTTGTTGCGGAAATAAAGGGTGCAGAAGTTTGGCTTACAGGAAGTATATCTGTTGCCGCTCAAGATGGAATGAGAATTGAATACAAAGGAAATAAAGGCACTGCCATTATGGACTCATGGGAAGAAATGGAAAAGGTAGCGAAAGCGATTGGGAAAAAACTTAAGTATGAAGTGAAATAAGCTCTTATATTTTCTATTGCAGCAAGGGTTTCATTATAGAAACTCTTGCTGTTTATTTTTTTAATACCGAGGTAAACAGGCTTCTAGGTTAATCACTTAAACAAACTTCCTTATGTTCATCATAAAACCTAGATGAAGCGCTTCATGATAGTTGTTAAATTCAAAGGCTTCTGTTAAAGATCCAAGATGAAATCCGGTGCCTGTCGTACGTTCATTGAAAGTAATGAATACTCCATCATGAAAATCCTTTCTGGTTTTTTCAATAAGAGAAGTTAAAAGTACTTTTAAATTATCAACTTCTTCCTGCGTAGTATTTCCCGTGGGCTTAGTGCCTGATTTATACAGATCAAATAATTCATCAGAAATATGCCAAGGTAATTCCGAGGATTTATAAATCAATGCCTGTTGAGCAACTATGATATGTCCTATATTCCAGACTAGGTTATTGTTAAACCCGTTGGGAATCTTGTTCAGTTGCTCTAATGAATATTTATCTAAATATTCTGAGTAACGTTTTCTGCTTGTTTCCCAAATTTTGAATGTCGTTTCCATATCATTTTAGTTTTAATTATTCCCCAATTTTTAAAGAAAAACCGAATGTTCAAAGGACATTTTATGGCAGTTTTTGCAGGAAAGGAAAAATTGATAAACCCCTTAGGATATCGACATAAGGGACTAATTGTAGATGTACTAAATTTAATATGTTTATAAAAATGAAATCAGGGATAGAAATTTTATAAGAATATTACCTAATGATTTGTAGTGAAAGAGTTCGTTTTTGGTACTTAATTGAAGGATATTCACTAAATTGTAATATAACCAAGGTCGAAAAAACAGAATACTGTAGGAGGTTTTTTAGGATTTCAAATATTATATAATGACCACAAGAGAAGCATTAATAGGGTTTTATAAATTTAATAAACTGAACTTAAGTGAAGATTTTAAATCTCATTGTGTGAGAGTTTATATAGGTTGTATTTTAGCTCCTGTACCTAATGTGAGTGCTAGAAAAAAGTATCTTAAATTTCATGATCTCCATCACATTATGGCAGGATATGGGATAGGTAGAGTAGGAGAAAGCGAAATAAGCGCCTGGGAGCTTGGATCCAGAAGTTGCAGAAAACCTTTGATCTCCATAATGAACTTATTTGCATTATCTACTGGCTTTATTTTAAAGCCTAAACGAGTAATAAATGCGTTTTACAGAGGATGCAGAAGTAAGAATTTATATTATTTATCAGAAACAATGTCTGATCAAGAAATTGATAGATTAAATCTAGATGAAGTAAAGAAAAATCATTTGGAAATTACTAATGAAATTAAATACAAGATGCTAAGGCAGATTGAGTTTGTGGGGTACATAATAATTTCTATGTTTATTCACATATTCATGCTGGTTGCAGGAAAGTCACTTTTAATAGCAGAATCAATTAAGAACAAAATATTAAGTGCTTACTCATCAAAAAAGAATGCATGAAAAGAGTTGTCAAGTCTGGCAAAAGTCACGCTGAATATTATCCTTTTCAAAAAACATATATACTTATTTAGATGATTTGAATAGAGAGTAAATATGGTTAAAAGGCTTTCTGTATATGGTAGGACTTTCGGCGATTATATGATGATGGGTAGAATCTTTTTCAAGTCGATTTCTTTCGTTGTAAGGATTGTCAATAAATAAAATTGCAGTGATTGGTATCGTAATAAATATAATTTATAGCTCTGAAGAATAGTAATAATTTTGCCATAGATCTGCCAATTTTAATAATTTAGCTTTCCCTTCCACATTTTCTTTCATATAATGAGGCATACTATCAAGTCCATATCTTCCTGCCAGTATTCCAGTAATGATAGATGCCACTGAGTCAACATCGCCTCCAAGGTAAATTGCTTGCTTAAAGCCTTCAAATGTTGATTTGGAATGTTTTAAGATATAAAGAGTACTTAAAGCGGTATACATTGCATCTGACGGAAGGCCTGTAATACCTTCAGGATAATAAGGTTTTATGATCGGCTGAGCCCCGCAAAGATTGGAATATTCAGATTCTGAAAGTTGAGAAAAGTTTTGGAAAGTGTTTACTGTTTTTAATTTCTCATAAAATTCGGTATCTATGTTTTGGATAAAGGGTAAACAATAGTCTATGATTTTTTCAGATTCCAATTTTTTAATGATAAGGTATTCTGTCGCTCTTGCAATACAAATGCTTGAAGCAACTGCTTTAGGATTCGGGTGTGTGGCATTTGCATTGATGGTAGCAAAACGATCAATATGATCTTCGCTTACAAAGGCAAAGGGGATCGCGCGCATGGTAGGGCCGTTGCCAGGGTTTGGTCTGTTCTTTTGAAAGTCCCGAACCTCTTCAATTGTCTTTTCTCCATTATAAACCCACCGCATGGATCCATGACCATGACGACCTATACCTTTTTGCTTTTTATCTTCTTCATATTCCTTTATCCAATGCTCCATTAATAGATCTTCGGAAAACTCTTTGTTAGAAAGTAAGGCTTTTATGCATCCTATTGTCATTTCAGTATCATCAGTATAATCCCATTCATTATAGTTTTTTACTGTGTTACCAAAGGAATCAACAACATCAGCGAGGTCAGTCCTTTTGTTTAGAAAACAAGAAAAGTCTATATTCTTTCGTATCCAGTCTCTGTCCTGAAATTCAAGTCCTGCGCCATATGCATCGCCAATAGCTATTCCCAGAAGTATATCTTTAAATTTAATATCCATTGAGTGTTAATGGTAAATAAAGATATTAATATACCTTAATTTACAAAACAATGCAAAAGGAGAGTAGTAATGAATTGAAAAGAAAATTGCTCACTTTAGTAAATTAAAAAAAGAAACGAGGAATGATATAACTTAATTATCTATGTGTATTAAGATGATGGTTTTTAGTTATAAATTTTCTCAGTTTAAAATATCAAAGCCAAAAGGAAATACTTTGACCTTTGACTTTTATTATTCTTTCAATCCCTAAAGCCTGATTCAAAGTTTTTCCATCTTTATAATCCGAAAGAATGAAAATATTTTGATGAAAGGAAATACCGGATCAAATTCAAATTTCTTAATACCGAAGTTTGCTCGACTTGCGTATTTGTGATGGTTGTTCTGGAATAATTCACCAAGCATCAATAAATCTACGGGGATAGTATTTTTTGATTTGTCACCATTCTCAAAATTGCTGTATCCAATTTTATGACCAAACCAGTTTACTATAGCTCCATGTACTGGAGACATAAGAAAATGTAAAGGAAGTAACAGGAACATCCACCATTGTGTGGCAAATATGATATAAAAGGCTATATATATCAAAGCCCATAATATTCTTGATATTCCCATTTCTCCAATCTTATCAATAAGTTTCCATTCGGGAAGATTTTTCTTAAAACCAGCTTCTGCGTTTAGATTATTGTCGACAATGTCATTATAAATCTTCCTTGTCTTCCACATCATAGTAAATGCATTTTTATTATGGTGTGGAGAATGAGGATCTTTTTCGGTATCACTGTAAGCGTGATGCATTCTGTGAAGAATTCCATACACTCTTGGTGTCAAGTATGATGATCCTTGGCTGATATATAGAATGATGTAAAAAAAATTCTCCCATGTTTTATTCATAGTGAACATTCTGTGGGCGCTGTACCTATGCAGAAAGAATGTTTGAGAAAATAATGAAATGTACCAATGTAATATAAAGAAGATTATGATGATCATAATTTTGGGGTCTTAAGGAGATTTGGATGTTTTTGTAAAATGGATCAGACTTTCCCTTATCGATTTTCATCGAAAAAAATACTTATCTAAATTGAAAATTCCTCCGTCTGAGTTTTATAAAATTGATTATCCTTTATAATCAATAAATAGAAGAATTGTTTTAACTCTGATGGGAAATCCAAAAACTGGGTAAAGCCAGAAAATGAAAGTTGAAGGTAAGTAGTTATGTCGGAGTTCTTTAAAAAAGATAATTAGCTTATCAAATGACAGCATTATCAATTCGCCTATGTGAAATGATTTTCTTTCAATAAAAATGAAGAGAGCATTTTTTATGCTCTCTTCATTTTTATTAGCCTTTTGTTTTTTGATCCACTGTTAGTATTATCTTGCCCTTTGCATGATGCGTTTGGCTTAATTGATGAGCCTCTTTTACGTTCTCTAATGAGAAGGTCCGATCAATTATTATTTTTATTAAACCTTTTTCAATTAAGCCTCCAATCTCAGCTAATTTGGCGCCATTAGCAATGGAATAATACGCTATTGTTTTCACATCTGAACGAGGAGATTTTTCGGCAGCATTAACACCTACTGTTGAAACTAAAACTCCACCAGATTTAAGTACCTGTAAAGATTTTACTTGAGTGTCACCTCCAATAGTATCTAGCACGACGTCTATATTTTTCAGCTTAGTGCTGAAATCTTCACTTCTATAATCTATTACTTGATCTGCACCAATACTTTTGACCATTTCAATATTTGCTTTAGAACAAGTTCCGATTACATGAGCACCTGCAATTTTAGCTAGCTGGACTGCAAATGTACCAACACCACCGGAGGCGCCATGGATCAAAACTTTTTGATCTGCTTTTAAGTTAGCTTTTTCAAATAATCCCATCCATGCAGTCATGGCCGCGAGTGGAACACCTGCAGCTTCTATCATAGAAATACTTTTAGGAACGAGAGCTGCTTCGTAAGAGCGGATTGCAATGTATTCAGCATAAGCGCCATTTCTTGCTGTAGTTGGATTTGCATATATTTTGTCTCCAGGTCTAAATCTGGTAACCAGATCGCCAACTTCAGTTACTGTTCCTGCAACATCCCAACCCAGAATTCCAGGATTATTATTATCCAAAAAATCTTCTTTGTACCCTTCTCTAACCTTCCAATCTATAGGATTAATTCCTGCAGCTTGTACTTTAACTAAAATTTCATCTTGTCCAATTTTAGGAATAGGCACTTCTTCTGTACTGAGAACACTAATATCGCCATAATTATGGATTACAACGGCTTTCATTTTATCTCCTGATACTTTTGATTTGGTTCCTATTCCTTCTGATTGTTGAGTCGTTTTCATTTCTTTATTTATTGGTTGATATAACAATGGTCAAATTTGCTCACTGAAACCTTTGGAAATCTCTTATATCCCAGAGGTTAAATAAAGGAAATCGAGAAAAGTAAAATTTGTTTGAAATGAATTTTTAGGAAACTCTAATATTTTTTTTATAAAAATGTTACTTGTGCATTTTGAATGGGGTATTCCTCCTGAAAAAGATGATTAGTCTGTTTGCAAATATGATTGTAAAAGGATGATCATGAAAAACTTAACAATATGAAATCATTCTATAATGTATCCACATTTGGGGCAATAGTATTCTTACTTCTATTCCACACATCTTATGCACAACAACTGGCATTTCCGTCCGCAGAAGGCTATGGGAAATTCACTACTGGTGGAAGAGGTGGTAAATTGTACATCGTAACCAATTTAAATGACGCTGGAAGTGGCTCTTTGAGGGAAGCTTTGCAAGCAATCGGCAAAAGAACTGTAATCTTTAAAGTATCAGGCATTATCAACCTTCAATCCAGTATCAATATCAGCAACGGAGACCTTTCTGTATTAGGTCAGACTGCACCTGGCGATGGAATTTGTATTGCCAATTACACAGTTCAATTATCAGCAAGTAATATAATAATCAGATATATGCGCTTCAGGCCTGGAAGCATTCAAACCAGTGAATACGATGCTTCATGGGGGCGGAATAACAGTAATATTATTTTGGATCATTGTTCTTATTCATGGGGGAATGATGAGCAAGCTAGCTTTTATGACAATACAAATTTCACCATGCAATATTGTATCATCACTGAAAGCTTTTATCATTCTACACATCCTAAAGGAGATCACGGTTTTGGCGGTATCTGGGGGGGTATGGGGGCAACTTTTCATCACAACCTGATTGCTAACCATACCAGTAGAACTCCACGTTTCTGCGGAGCACGCTATCATTTAACAACAGCGTCTACTGAGAAAGTTGATTTCAGAAATAACGTGATATTCAATTGGGGCTATAACAACGTGTATGGTGGTGAATCGGGCAATCATAACCTGGTGAATAACTATTACAAGCCAGGTCCTGCTACCTCAACCGGAAAAGTAAGATATCGGATTGTAGAACCTTCTGATTCAAAATCAGCAGGAAATCCCATCAGCAAGTGGTATGTCAGTGGTAACTATGTTGATGGAAATGCAATAGTGACATCGGACAATTGGAACGGAGGAGTACAACCGGGAGATGCTTCTATTGCACTTAGCGAACTAAAACTTAACTCAGCTCTCACTGGCATAAATATCAATACTCAATCGGCAGCGGATGCTTATACAAAAGTACTTGCTATAGCCGGAGCTAGTCTAAAAAGAGATGCAGTGGATACACGTACTGTTAACTCAGTTAAGAGCGGAACGTCAAGTTATGGAGGAGCTTATGGAGCAAAAACGGGAATTATTGATAATGAATTACAAGTGGGAGGGTTTCCCACTTATTCAAGTTCAACAGCCCCGGCAGATTCAGATAATGACGGGATGCCAGATTCATGGGAGATTGCACATGGCTTGAATAAATCGACAGCAGATCAAAATGCAGATCGTGATGGAGATGGATATACCAACCTGGAAGAGTATGCAGGATGTCTGGTTGGTGAATTTACCACATGCGATCCTACTTCTGTTAATATACTGCCAACAGTGAATATTACATTACCCACAAACAATACCAGTTTCAATGAACCTGCTTCCATTACAATCAATGCTACTGCAACGGATACAGATGGTTTAATATCGAAAGTGGAGTTTTATAACGGGGTAACTTTGTTAGGAACTGATGCTACCTCAGCATATAGCTATACCTGGAGTGGAGTAACTGCTGGAACATATACTATCACTGCTAAAGCAATAGATAATTTAGGAGCGGCAACTACATCTTCTCCAATCATAATAATTGTAAATTCAATACCAAAAGATTGCAACGGTACCACCAATGGCACAGCTACTTTGGATAATTGCAGTCGGTGCGTTGGAGGAACAACGGGTAAAAATCCATGCGCATCCGTGAGTGAAGCTGAAACAGAAACTTGTAGCTTTGATGGTGTTATTGAAACAAAAAATGCAGGTTATAAAGGGACTTCCTATCTCAATATTGACAATGCAATCGGAACTTCAGTCATATTTAAAATTTCTGCAAGCAGCTCAGGTATTGCTATAATCAGCTTCCGGTATGCAAATGGAGGAACAACAGACAGACCCGCTGAAGTTACTCTTAACGATATTGTCCTTTCCAATAAACTTGGCTTTCCATCCACTGGTGTTTTTACTACATGGAGTTCAGTAGATCTGCAAATAAACTTGCAGGAGGGGATTAACACATTGAAATTATCTTCTATTACCATTGATGGACTGCCGAATATAGATCAGTTGGGCTTTGTTAGTCAGGGAATTGCTTTTGCAAATTGCCAGGTTGTTACAGCCTTGGAAGATATCCAAAAGGAAAATTCTGTTTCAATTTATCCGAATCCGAGTAGCAGTAATTTTTATATCAGCTTAAATAAACCCCAAGATATTGAAATTACAAATGGGGAAGGAAAGATCTTGAAAAGCTTCAGTAATGTGTCATATCAAGAGTTTGGTGATGATCTGAAGCCGGGTTTATACTTTGCCAAAACTCTGAATAAAGTTTATAAGTTTGTCAAGTATTAGAAATAAAAAGAGGGCATTACTAATTTGCAATGACCTCTTTTTATACTATTAATATTTCTGAAATGTATTTCTGATCAGAATCATTTTTGAATTATAATTAATCTATTGTAGTTATTGTCTCCTTGTTTTACTTGTAATTGATATGTACCATTACTCAATCCTGGAACTTCTATAATGCCTTTCTCCAATGAGATCTGTTCCTGATATACTTCAATGCCATGCATGTTTGTAATTGTTATTAATGATTCTTCAAGTTTTAAATCAGAGTCTATATACATTAATCCATTTGATGGGTTAGGGTAAATCTGAAATCTTTCGTTTTCATTTGTGGATGTACTGATATTAAGGATTTGTGGATCAGAATCATCTTTCACTTTTAATAAATACATATCCGTTATGTTTTCAGGTTGTCCAAACGAATAGGAACCACTCACAATAAAATATCCATCGGCGTAAGAGATCTTACGAGGACTACCATAAAAAATTTTTGTCCAAAGAGTGTCTCCGTTCTGATCGATTTTAATCATGCTATTTAATTGGTCTGCTCCCCAATTAACAGAACAAATTACGACGAAGTTACTATCATATGCGGTGGTCATGCTATACGTAGAGAGGATTTGATCTTGATGAGTTTTTGTCCAAAGTGTATCACCATTTTGGTCTATTTTCATAAGAGTCAAAAAGATTCCTTTGTTGAGATAAAAAGTACTGCAAGCAGCCATGTAGTTTCCATCTTTTGTCAATTCAATGCCCTTAATATAAGAGAAATAGGCATCCTTTAATTTGTGTTCTTTGCTGAATATTAAATCGCCTGCTGCATTGTAATGCGCAATTATGCTATATCCCGCAAGTACCACTCCATCGGAAACCTTTTTCATTGTAGCAGCAAATTCATTTTCTTTAGTACCTGTCGTTCTTGTCCAAATCGTATCGCCATTGATATTCGTTTTTATCAGATGCAAATCCATTGAAGAATTAGCTTCTGAATATATATTTCCACCAAGATAAAGGTTTCCTTCCTTGTCTTCTCTTATAAAACTAGCTCCATTTCGTTTCTGAATACCTGATTTTTTGGTCCATAGAATATCACCATTTTGATCAAATTTACCCCATACTGATTCATTTTGATAGGACCCGGCAAATGCAAAGTTACCGTCAAGCGTTCTTATCACATCATATGCGGAATTGCCAGTAATTTTTTTTACCCATAAGGTATCTCCATTGGCATGTGTTCTAACTATTAAGAAAGAACTTTCATCCCCGTTATTGCTATCTTTTCCATTTCCTACACTAATTATATCTCCATTTTCAGCAGGAGCGCTTCCATATAATTCTTCAATTGTGTATTTATTTATTTTTCTTTCCCAATCTTGACCGAGACATAATGAGAATGAAAAAGTCATTATTGCAATGATTAGTTTAAATCTTAAGGTTAACATAATAGATTTTAAAAATTGAAATTTTATTTGAAAAGTTTAAATATTATTCAAGTTAATTAATTTTGACAAGTTTATAAAATAAGCTTCTCAAAGTGTATTACTGTGCCATCCTTTTGTCTCTACATTCTATTGTTATCTGACCAAATCAGCCGCTTAGATTTTATTAATTATATTTTTTAAATATATGTTACTTCTAAGTTTTCCTCTGGGTATTCTTCTTGAAAATTTGACCTATTTGCTTTATGTACCCAATTTCTCCATGCCTCTCAAATGTGTGCAAATCTTGGTTGTCAATAGTTATAGTTAAAAAGATTCTCATATCCTTTTTAATGCTATTATGTTTAGGACTATATTCTTATGCTCAGTCATTTACAACTAAAGAAGGTTTGTATGACCAGAGTAAAACCAATGATCTTGGACTGCAAATGGCTATAGGCACAGAAACTGTGACTGTTTTTAAACCTACTGCCACTTCAGATCATTATAGCAATGGGGTGGTTATGGTTGGCTTTAAAGGTTATTTGTACTGCCAATGGCAAAGTTCTTATACCAATGAAGATTCACGGGATACTTGGGTAGCATATAGCAGAAGTAAAGACGGAAAAACCTGGACAGCTCCTATGAGATTAGCCGTGCCGACGAGTACTTATTATTGCACATCAGGCGGTTGGTGGGTAAATGGTGATACACTTGTAGCCTATGTAAATGTTTGGCCAACATCTCTTTCTCCCAGAGGTGGATTAGCCTATTATTCAACAAGTACGGATGGCTTAACATGGTCGTCGATAAAGCAGGTAAAGATGTCTGATGGAACCGTAATGAAAGGAATCATAGAACAAGATCCGCATGCCTTACCAAATGGTCGCATCATATGTGCAGCACATTTTCAGCCAGGATTGATTGCTGCTCCGATTTATACCGATGATCAGTCGGGTATTAGAGGATGGAAAAGAGCAACATATACAAACATGACGTATACCGGTGATGTTACAAGAGAAATTGAACCTAGCTGGTTCTGGCAAAGAAATGGCTCTGCTGTGATGATCTTTCGAGACCAGACAAGCACTTACCATAAATTATCAGCCAAGAGTACTGATAACGGGAAAACCTGGTCTACAGCAGTACTTACAGATAATCCGGATTCAAGGGCAAAACAAAGTGCGGGTAATTTGCCAGATGGTAGTGCTTACATGGTGCATAATCCCGTCCCTAATAAAAACAGAACGCCTTTAACCATAACTTTAAGTCAGGATGGGCAATTGTTTGACAGAGCATTTGTGATGAGAAAAGGAGGGAATGATCTACAAGCGCAGCAATATACAGGAACCGCTAAAACATTAGGATACAGTTATCCGAAATCAACAGTGTGGAATGGCTATCTGTATGCTGCCTATTCTACTAATAAAGAAGATGTGGAATATACAAGAATACCTTTGTCTAGCTTGGGAATGGTCAATCAATGTATTTTTGGGTCATTTGATGAATGTGGTAATTGTACAGGAACAATGACAGGATTAAATCCTTGTGGGTATGAGTCGGAGTTTGTGGCTGAAGTTGAAGTCGATGCTTGTAAGTATGATGGGGTCTTTGAAACTAAAAATGCAGGTTATAAAGGAACCGGATATATCAATATCGACAATGCAATTGGTACTAGTATTACCTTCTCTATCAATGCATCTACTTCTGGAAGTAAGACAATAAGCTTAAGATATGCGAATGGTGGAACTGCTGACAGACCAGCGACGATTATACTTGATGGTTATGACTTAAGATATACTCTTAGTTTCCCTGGCACCGGAGCATTCACTACTTATAAAACAATAAACCTTACAATAAATCTCAGTGCAGGAGCACATCAGCTAGAACTCATTTCTGCTACATCAGATGGATTACCAAATCTGGATCAGATTGATTATTTGAGTAAAGATGTAAGGAAAGATTCTTGCATAACCGTTGTTACCGATATAGTTGAAAGTAACAGTAAGCCAGTATTAGAGTTATATCCGAATCCTAGTATGACTAGCTTTCATGTTAAATTGAGTGTTCCGAAAGATCTTGAGATTTACAATGTTGATGGAAAGCACATCAGGGTCTACAAGAATATATCTGTGCTTGAATTTGGGAATGAATTACTGCCAGGAATATATTTTGCTAAAATTGGAAATGAAGTGCACAAGTTTGTAAAGTATTAAAAAAATAAATTATGAAGGTCTTCAATTGGGTTGTCTTTCTTTTGCAGTTTTTCTCCATACATTTTTTTTGATACTGGGCAAATAATTGATTTAAATCATCTTTTTTGGAAGACCTGATCATTTTTTTTAGATTCAGACTATTCTTTCTTGCAAGTAAGATTTGTTACGATGGAAAAAAATGATTTAAGGCAATTGTCAGGGCAACAATGTGAAAAGGTTTTTGAATTAATGAAATCCTCCGCACATGGAATCGCAGAATATGAGGCTCAAGCAAGACTTAAAATCCACGGATTGAATAATTTTATTAATGAGTATAAGTTCTCATGGGCTAAAAAACTTTTTAAATCATTCAGAAATCCATTTAACATACTTCTAGTTGGTTTGGCCGGTATCTCCTTATTGAGCCATGACAAGAGAGCTGCTATTGTTTTAAGTGTTATGGTTTTATTTAGTTCTATTCTCCGATTTATTCAGGAATATAAATCAGGTAAAGAAGCTGAAAAATTAAGGGCTTTAGTGGGGACTAAAGCCATAGTATATAGGCCAGAAGCAGATCTTGCAAAAAAGTATGAGATTGCCATAAAAAATCTTGTTCCGGGAGATGTCATTCATTTGTCGGCAGGAGATATGATTCCCGCAGATGTCAGAATTATTTCTTCAAAAGACCTTTTTATTAATCAGGCTACACTTAGCGGTGAAGCCTTTCCTGTTGAAAAAACATCTAATGTGTCTGTGAATTTGGAAACAGATCTTTTCGATCTTGAGAACATTGGATTTATGGGATCTAATGTAGTAAGCGGATTTGGAAAAGCCATTGTTCTGAATACCGGTAAGCTTACCTACCTGGGATCTATTTCTGAACATGTTCTTGAAGAACGTGAAACTACAGCATTTGAAAGGGGGATTACGAAATTCAGTTATCTTTTGATAAAATTCATGTTTGTTATGGTGCCTTTGGTATTTGTGATTAACGGGATATCAAAGGGAGACTGGATTCAGGCCTTTCTCTTTGCAATTGCAGTGGCAGTGGGACTTACTCCTGAGATGTTACCAATGATTGTGACTACGAATCTGGCCAAGGGAGCAGTAGCCATGGCGAAAAAGAAAGTAATTGTTAAGCGACTGAATTCTATACAAAATTTTGGAGCTATAAATATTTTATGTACAGATAAAACAGGGACATTGACTCAGGATAAAGTGGTTCTGATAAAGCATATTGATGTAAAGGGTGAAGAGTCTGATGATGTATTAAAGTATGCATATCTGAATAGTTATTTCCAAACAGGATTGAAGAATTTGCTCGACGTCGCGATCTTAAGCCAGGCTGATCTAACAAATGAATTAAAAGTATGCACTGATTATTCGTTAGCTGATGAAATTCCTTTTGACTTTGAGCGAAGGAGAATGTCTGTCGTAATTAATGAACTACATGATCATCATGAGCTAATCTGTAAAGGCGCTGTGGAAGAAATTTTTGATGTATGCACCAAAGTGAAGATAAAGGATCAAATATATGACCTTGATGATAGCAGAAGGTCCGAAATATATCATTTATCTGAAGAGCTGAATCAAGATGGATTAAGGGTTATAGCAATTGCATACAAAGAAATTCCTAATATAAATAAAGTATATTCCAGAGAAGATGAGAATGATTTGATTTTATTGGGGTATGTTGCCTTTTTAGATCCCCCAAAAGAATCGGCTGCCCCAGCAATAATATCCTTAAAGAATGCAGGTGTTACAATAAAGATTCTAACAGGAGATAATGAATTAGTAACCAGAAAAGTTTGCAATCAAGTAGGAGTGCTTTCTGACAAAATAATTTTAGGAAGTGAAATTGAGAGATCACCAGAAGATGAGATACCGGTCATAGCAGAACAATACAACGTTTTTGCAAAATTAAATCCTGATCAAAAGAGGAAAATAATTAAAGCTCTACAATCAAAAGGCAATGTTGTAGGATATATGGGCGATGGAATTAATGATGCACCAGCCCTTAAAGTATCTGATATAGGCATTTCTGTTGATTCAGCAGTGGATATTGCAAAAGAGGTTGCCGATATTATTTTGCTTGAGAAAAGCTTGATGGTTCTGAAAGATGGTATTATCGAAGGTCGCAGGACTTTTGGAAATACAATTAAATATATCAAAATGTCGGCCAGCTCTAATTTTGGAAATATGTTTAGTATGGTTGGAGCAAGCTTACTTCTTCCTTTTTTGCCAATGCTTCCAATACAACTCTTAATTCAAAACCTTTTATATGATATATCTCAAACAGCAATACCTTTTGATAAAGTTGATGCAGAATATACTTTGATTCCCAGAAAATGGGATATATCTAATATTACCAAATATATGTTTTTTATAGGTCCGATTTCTTCGGTATTTGATTATATTACCTTTGCCCTGCTCTGGTACATATTTTAGAGCCAATACAGTTGAGACCCAATCGCTTTTCCAATCAGGGTGGTTTATAGAAGGATTATTTTCTCAGACAATTATAGTTCATGTTATAAGGACTTCTAAAATTCCATTTGTTGAAAGCTGGGCAAGTCCTCAATTATTGTTTACTACTTTGTTGGTTCTTATAGCAGCTATCTATATCCCTTTTTCTCCAATAGGTACTATTTTAGGATTTCATGCACTTCCGCCGGTATACTTTTTATATTTGATAGCTTTGATAGGCGGATATATGGCAATAACACAAGTAATAAAGACGTGGCTAATTAGGAAGTATGGATTTAGCTAAATCTGATACTCGTTAAAACTTGCAGGCTTGAGGAGAAATGTGATTTATATGGTTTAAAAATGAATTAACTTTTTTTATACCAAATGGATATTGGGTTCCGCTATATAATAAAATGCATTCTGGGTATATTTGATTGCATTGTATGTTCAATTCTAAATTTGTTATTATGATATGACGGTAGCTAGAATTATATTTTCACAATAACGACTCTACCTCTTTTGCAAACACCATGTGGTCATACAGCGTAGGTTCTGTACATTAGTTGTTTTAATAGGCTCAAAAAGAACTCCATTTAGTTTGGAGGTATATTCCAATAGCGCTTCTTCATCAATAAGATATCTTACAGAACCGTCAGGCAGCAGCCATGTTCCATTTCCTATATCTTTAATCAGATGTTCTATACCAATGGAAGACGCAAGTCTTGTAAACAAGTAACCTCCAGGTTTTAGTACATTCCATATAGAGTTTAGCATTTGTTCAAAATGAATTTGATCTTTAGCAAAATGGAGCACTGCGCTGCAGATGACAAGATCAAAGTAGTCCTTTGAATAAGGGAGAGCTTCTGCAACACCAGTAATAAAATGATCAGAGGATATGTGGGGGTTCAAGGAAGTCGATAATTTACGTACTTTGCTGATAGCTTCCGGATCCGGATCTATGCCATAAACATCAAATCCATTTTTCAAAAAATATACAAGGTTTCTGCCACCTCCGCATCCCACATCAAGAATGGTTTTGCAGTGATCAAAACGTCCTTTGAGCAACTGATCAAACAGATAGATGTCTATGTCTCCGAAATATTCTTTTAACGCATTCATAAGGTTGATTCAATGTATTAACCCAAAATGAAGCATTCGCCATTGAAAAATCTTGTTAATCACTATAATCAACCGCTTGAAAATATTTTCAAATTGTTAGATTAACATCGATATTTGCTAAATGCTTAATCCCGGTTAAAGATACCAGAATCAACCTTATTTAGGGAGCAATTAAAATAAAATGTTATCAGTCAATTCCGGAAAATAAATAAAGCCATACTACTCTTGAAAATCTAAAGTTGAATGGCGATAATAAAATTATAGCAAGAATAATCGCAACCAGATTAATCATATCAAACATGCCGGTGCCAAATATTCTGCAGATAAAGTAAGTAATAAAGGCTTCAGCAGTTCCCAATGCATAGCTTACATACATAGAGCCCCAGAAGTATCCCGGTTCTCTCATAAACCTTGCTTTGCAATGAGGACAATCATTGTTCATCTCTCCAGACCTATAACTGAAAAGGTTAGGGTTTTTAAAGATCAGTCCTTCATGACAGTAAGGACAACGGTCTTTTAATATATGAATAAGTGCCATAGTAGTAAGTGTTCTGAATCTCTAATGCAAATTTATGGACATAAGTTCTTAAAGTTGAGGCAAAAAGTATCTATTAATAGGATTATCCGGACATTTTAATTATTATTCGGGATGAAAAAAATACCTGTTTATGGCATTAGGGAGTTCTCAAAGAGTGGTTATGAAAATTACTTTTATTCTAATGATTTGCCTAACCACCTGAAAAGCCATCAGTTCATCAATAATCCTCATATTCACAGTACTTATATCACCATTCTGTTTACAAAAGGGAAGGGTGAACATCAGATTGACTTTTCCAGCTATCCTGTGAAACCAGGTAGTGTGTTTTTACTAAACCCAGGCCAAGTCCACTGCTGGAAGCTTTCTGAACAAGCAGATGGCTTTGTCTTCTTTCATACAAGAGAGTTTTATGACAGTATTTTTACGAATAGAAAAATTACAGATTTCCCTTTTTTCTATCTGCAACAAAACCATCCGGTTATATATCTGGATAAAAATGAAATAGCTTCAGTAAGATCTAGGTTTGAAGAAATTAATCAGGAGTTCAATTCCTTTAATTCATTCAAAACGGAGAAGCTTGGTTCTCTGATTGACTTGTTGTATATAGAACTTTCAAGGGTATATAATAAAGATGCTCACGATGAAAATACAGAAACCTCGACCAATTACTTCAAGATAAAAAATCTTCAGAAATTGATTGATGAACATTTCAGAGGGCTTAAGCTGCCACAACAATATGCAGATTTGATGAATATGAGTACCAGGCATCTTAACAGACTGAGCAGGGAAGTGTTAAATAAGACAACAGGTGATCTCATTGCTGAAAGGATAATTCTGGAAGCGAAGCGTTTGTTGATTCATAATGATATACCTGTCGCCAATGTGGCCGATCAGTTAGGGTATGAAGATGTATCCTATTTTATCAGAGTATTTAAAAAACATACAGGACTTTCGCCGAGAGAGTTTCAAAAGAATACAGTGAAGCCATTTTCTGGGTAGGCATAGTTTTTTTTAAAAATATTTTTATCAGGAATAGGGGGAGTTTCAATATTGATTGTCTTGTTATCAGAATGAGCGGAAAGAGGTATCATTTCTGTGAATTCTATATATACCAACAAACTATATTGAAACAAAATGAAACTGATGAAACTAATCTTTCGCCTATTTGTAATTTTATTATTTATACACTTCAGTGCATCATGCGGCAGATGCAAGAAGGGCTCTGGAGATATCGCTAGCATTGAAAGAAGTTTGCCACAATTTAATGGTGTTGAAATCAACGGAAGCTTTGATGTACATATAAAAAAGGATTCTGTTCAAAAGGTTGTTATAACTGCAGACGACAACATCCTTCCAATAATTGAAACAGAAGTTGAAAATGGTATACTTGAAATAGAAATTGATGAGGATGAGTGTTTGAGAAAATCAAGTAAGGTAGATCTTTACATATCTATGCTTTCATTGAGGAGAGTGAGGCTTAATGGTTCTGGCAATGTCAATGGGGATGGGCAATTCACAGGTGATGAAATGGATGTTTCCATTAATGGCTCAGGAAATATTTCTCTGAATTTCAATGGGGGGAATTTGAGAAGCAAAATTGATGGTTCTGGAAATATCACATTGTCAGGAATTTCATATAATTCAACTCATGAGATCAATGGTTCGGGAAGAATTAATGCAAAAAATATGGAAAGTCAGAAGGTAGATACAAAAATTAACGGGTCAGGAAATATTTCAGTGAAAGTAATGCAGACCCTAAAAGCCAATATCTCTGGCAGCGGATCGGTGGGTTATTCCGGAAATCCTGTAAGTGAAGTTTCCATATCAGGTTCCGGCAAAGTCTTTAAGGAATAGGTAATTATAATTTTATCCCGAATGATATCAGAAAATGGTTGGTTTTTTATTGACAAGCTGTATATTCGTGGCAACAAATTTTGTCCACCAAATAATCTACAACACATTCATGAAAAAACTTTCATTATCAGCATTATTCTTCTTTGCTGTTTCAGCCATGACGATTTGTTATGCACAAATTAACTCACCGAAACCTAGCCCTCTTTCAACTGTAACTCAAAAAGTTGGATTGGCAGATGTTTCAGTAACCTATTCAAGACCAAGTGCTAAAGGACGTAAAGTATTCGGCGATGTCGTAGCATTTGATAAAATCTGGAGAACCGGTGCTAACGAACCTACAAAAGTTAGTTTCTCAGATACTGTATCTGTAGAGGGAATCAAGCTTGTTCCAGGTGAATATGCACTTTATACAATCCCTGGAGCTTCTGAATGGACTGTATTATTCGGTAAGAATACAAAAGTTCAGGCAGGTGATTTTAAAGAAGCTGACGCAGCTGCAAAATTTAAAGTGAAATCTGAAAAAGCATGTGCTCATGTTGAGTCTTTCACAATTCAATTTACTGATTTAACTATGACTTCAGCGAACATTCAAATAAGCTGGGAAACTACAAGCGTCAAATTTAAAGTTGAAAATGATGTTGATGCTAAAGTAATGACCGATATCAAAATGAAGACTGACAATGTATTTACTTACTTTCAGGCTGCTGGTTATTACTATGATACCAACAGAGATATGAAGCAAGCTCTGGAGTGGGTTAACAAAGCAGTAGAAAAGAATCCTGCATTCTATATCCTTCATTTGAAAGCAAAAATACAAGTAAAACTTAATGACTGCAAAGGTGCTGTAGAAACTGCAACGAAATCACTTGAAGCTGCTAAGGCTGCTAAAAATGATGACTATGTGAAGTTGAATGAGAAGCTTATCTCAGAGTGCAAAGGCAAAAAATAATATTCGTAATAGTGTTTAATTAATTTTGAGAGTCGGTGTTAATACATCGACTCTCTTTTTTTAGTTTTAAATTTCTGTTTGTTCCTTTTCAGATAAGATTAACTGCAATATATACCCCGCAGCAATCACGATGACTGGCCCGATAAGATTGTACCATAAAAAAGCAATGTCTGAATAGAAATACAAGAAGAATATTGTGACCTGTGCCATTATAGCTGCAATAAATACGGCATTAGATTTTATATACTTAAAGTAAAATGCACATAAGAAGATGCCAAGAATAGTCCCATAGAATAAACTACCTAGAATATTAACTGCCTGTATCAGATTGTCTTGCTTAGATGCGAACAATGCAAACAAAATAGTAAGTAATCCCCATACTATTGTAAGTGCTCTTGAAGCTTTCAGATAATGCCGTTCAGAAGCGTGCGGGTTTAAAGAACGTTTATAAATATCCACACATGTAGTAGATGCTAGAGCATTCAATGCTGAAGCAGTTGAAGACATGGCAGCACATAGAATAACAGCAATTAGAAGGCCCACTAATCCTTGAGGCATCTGGGTCATAATAAAAGTGATAAAAACGAAATCTACATCTTTTACTTCAGAATCAGGAGATGCCTGAAGAATCACTTTTTTTACATCATTACGAATAGTCTGTTCTTCTTTTTTAATTTCAAGTAATTTGCCCTGACTGTTATCAATTGCTTGCTGGTCTTTAGCTTTAAGCGCTGTAACAAGTGTATTTACCTCATCTTTTTTTCTGATAAAATTCTTATCATATTTTTCTTCTAGTGTTTTTAGTTCACCTGCATAAACGGAATTTTTAGCGATTGCAAGTCCCGTTTTGTTGAAAAAAACAGGAGCCTGATGAAATTGGTAAAATACAAATACAAGTAAGCCTATAAATAGAATAATGAATTGCATTGGTATTTTCAACAGTCCATTAAATAACAGTCCCATGCGGCTTTCAGTGATTGATTTCCCTGAAAGATAACGCCCAACCTGGGATTGATCAGTTCCAAAATAGGAGAGGGCAAGAAACATTCCGCCAGTAATACCAGACCAGAAATTGTATCTGTCATTAGGCTGAAAGTTAAAGTCTACTAAATTCATCTTTCCCAGTTTTCCTGCAACCTGCACAGACTCGAATAAAGAGATATCTGCTGGAAGCTTGTAAATAATAACAATACCAGCAAGTATAATTCCTCCCATCATTACAGCCATTTGTTGCTGTTGGGTTACACTAACTGCCTTAGTACCTCCTGTAACTGTGTATAAAATTACAAGGCTTCCAATGATGATATTTGTGACGTTTAAGTTCCATCCCAGAATGGTAGATAAAATGATAGAGGGTGCGTAGATGGTGATTCCAGTACTTACACCTCTTTGAATAAGAAATAAAAGTGCTGCAAGCGTTCTTGTTTTAAAGTCAAATCTTCCTTCCAGGTATTCGTAAGCGGTGTATACATTCATCTTTGCATACAAAGGAACTGCTGTAATGGCAATGATAACCATTGCAATCGGTAGTCCGTAGTAAAACTGAATAAACCGCATTCCATCGTCATAGGCTTGTCCCGGTGTTGAAAGAAACGTTATGGCGCTAGCCTGGGTGGCCATAATAGAAAGGCAGATAGTATACCAGGGCATAGTCTTTGCAAGAAGAAAGTCTTCTATATTCTTACTTCCCCTTGTTTTCCAAATGCCATAACCGATAATAAACGTGAGCGTTCCGCAAAGTACGATCCAGTCTGTAATACTCATTTAAAGTAAATTGTTAATATGTAGAACAGCAGGATAGTAAAAGCAAGATTGAGCAATACAAACCAGTACATTGCTTTCCAGCTTTTAAAGAAAGGAGGCTGATCATCATTTGCCATTTTTTTTCTTTTTTCCTTCGTTGCCCGAAGACAATAGATTTACAAATATTCTGTAAGCTCCCGGAACTCCTGCAGGAAGCTGTCTGAACCATGAATAACTGGTGTATATATAGGTTCCCTTACCAAATTTGGTATAAAGAAGTCCTCCGTCTTTAGGTGTTTCGCCAATGTCGTGGCAGGACAGTAGGGCTTGATATTCTTTACTCCATTCATTGGGGAAATAAAGTCCTCTTTCCTGTACCCAGTTTTCAAAATCTTTATCAGTGATTTTATTAGGAGTATTAAGTACTGGATGTTCAGGTATTAAAAACTTCACAGGAGCGTCTTCCATAGTAACCCTGTCATTAGAGAGTTTGAAAGGATAAGGTCCTATTGAGTCAGTTACCATTCTTCCATCTCCGAATCTTGATGGCATAGTGTTGTATTGCACCACAAGTGTTCCTCCGTTTTTTACATAGTTTAGCAACAGAGGATTAATGTATCTTAATTTTTCTCTTGTATTGTAGGCTCTGATACCTATTACTATGGCATCAAAAGAAGATAATAGAGTTTGAGTAATTGCATCTTCCTTCAGAACGGTAACTTTGTATCCTATCTGGCTTAATGCTCCAGGAATGTCATCGCCAGCGCCTTGCAGGTAGCCAATATTTTTCCCTGAAATTTTGAGATCAAGCTTCACAATCTTTGCATTAGATTCAGGTAACAGTAATTGTGGCTTGATATGATCATATTTGATGTTGATATTACCATTCTGAAGGGTATCATTTCCTGAAACTGCAAACACTTTTAACGTTCCGATCATAGCTTCTCCGGAAGGAAATACTTTAAATTTATACCCATCTTCATTCCCTTTACCCTTGATGGAAAAGTCTTGTACGGAAGGTTCTGCTTTCCAGCCCTTAGGTATTTCTATCATTAGTTTTCCGGAGATATGATCAATCCCGGATTTTAATCTGACTTCCAGTTCTTTTGGAGTATTATCCCCGAAGACAAGCAGACGTTCGGAAAGGTTTACAAATAATGGAGGAATTATCTCCAGTGGTCTGTATTGCTCGCCTTTAGCCGGATCAGCTTTTTTATAAACCACAGGTGTAGAATAACGAATACTTTGTCCATTAATCACAAAGTCAAACGTTGTTTCAATAGCAGGATCATTTTCAGGTTTGCCAATAAGCTGTTGGTCGTTTACATCAAACATTCCCTTACTACCTCTGTGTACCAGCCAGTAAGGCTGTGAATAGGGCATATTTGAAGGAACTTTTATCTGAGTGGAAAATGTCAAAGGAACATTATCCTTTAATGAACTTGTGAAACTACTGTCTTTATTGACCGAAAAAGAAATCTTCTTTATTTCGACAGGAATTGAAGAACGATTAATCAGTTCTACATTTGCTTTTATCTCTTGTCCAGGAACAGCGCTGTAATCTGAAGCGATTACTTCCGTCCATAGTCCAAGACAGGTTTTGATCACATCTTCTATTTCCTGTAGTTTTATGTCTTTCCAATAACTGTCTGGTAGGGCTTTGATAAGCGTTCTGACTTCAAGCAAAGGAGTTACAGAAGCAGAAGGATTGGTTGTGTTAAAGCCAGAATAGATCTTATTCAGCAATTCGCCGATCTTCGCACCACCCTGAATCCTATTCCATGAAACATCAATGTCTTCAAATATATCCGCATTCGGTTTAGGTCCTTTGGTATGTTGAAGATATTCTATAGCAGTACCTCTGGTTCCACTGGTTCCGAATCCCTGGCTTTTATGCATGCTTCTGCTTGCGGCGGCAATTTCAGTATATGATTGTCCTAATGTAGGATTAAAAGTACCTACATCTATCTTTAATAATCCTTCAGTTTTAAAGTCTTTTTCACTTCCATAAAACCACCAGTTGGTATTCCATAATAAACGCTTAGGTTGCCATACCTGAACATACTTCAACTGCTCAGGAAATTTTGTTGGATCTCCTGCAGCTTCAAAGGCTTCCGCAGCAAGGATTGCAGAAGCAGTATGGTGTCCATGAGTTTTGCCTGGTTCTGTATTGAAACGGGTTATCAGTACATCCGGTCTGAATTTTCTGATTACCCATACCATATCAGCAAAGACTTTTTCACGGTCCCAGATCATAAATGTTTCATCAGGGTTTTTGGAAAAACCAAAATCTTTGGCACGAGAAAAAAATTGTTTTCCTCCATCTGTCCTTCTAGCTTCCTGAAGTTCTTGAGTTCTTATCACTCCTAGCTGTTCATTCAGTTCGGAGCCTATAAGATTCTGACCTCCATCGCCTCGGGTAAGGGAAAGATATCCAGTATTATATAGCTTGTCTTTGGTAAAGTAAGTGATAAGTCTTGTGTTCTCATCATCTGGGTGTGCTGCAATATATAGCACACTACCCAATACGTTCAACTTCTTAATGGCCTGTTGAATTTCGGCAGCATTGTACCTTTCATTAGGTTGGGCAATGCTTGAAAATGAATTAACTATGAATAATAAAAATAAAAAGAAAATGCCGGGTTTCTGATTCATCATATTATAGCCTGATCCGATTTTATGATTATATTTTAGTTTATAATGCCGGATCGAAGGGCCAAATTAATGTTGGATGGGTAAATAACAAAATAAAGTTTTCAACCCCGGCATTAATTTAACAAATTATTTAATTGTGGATTTCTAGTGATAGCTATTGAACTTCAGTTGTTTAAGTCCTGATGGTGTCTGTAAGCTGATAATATAAAGGCCTGAAGGTATATCACTGCTGACGGCACAGGAGTTCTCACAGTTCCCGCTTAAGATGTTATTTCCCATAACGTCATGTATTTGATAGTAGAAAAAGCCTGCTGTTTCAATTATTTGCCTGTTTACATTGGTATCAAAATAAAACCTGATATCATTTTGTGTATTCTGATTTATCGAAGTGACACAATCATTAAAAGTTTTTTCACCTGGAATAATTTCTCTAATGCTGACCATCTTGTATTCAGCCTGGTCACCATCTGTTCGTAAAAGGAAGGTACCATGTCCTTCCAGTATTATCGTTTTTGGATCGCTATACGTGCATCCTGTTATCATTGAAGGAGCTGCAGGCCAGTTACCCTCATCAGTTACTTCTCCTACTTTCTCCCAAAAACCTCCATTGACAAGATTTCCATTTGATAATGTGTCTATATACAATTCTAGTGTTACTTTCGAATTATCTTCGATATTATAAATAATGTATTTCATTCCTATCCATTTGTTTTCAGGCATTGGCAGGCCATCCCAGATAGGATCTTGTTTGTGGAAGCCTGATCCTGACCAATAATCACTTGTGGGATGTTTTAGTTCTTTCTCAAAGTCCCATTTGCCATCATGTCTGAAGCGGGCATAGTAGGTTGTAGCATCGCAGTCATTTCCTCCTTGAGAAGCATGTCCCAGGGGACCGCTTCTTGCACCAACCACCATACCTCCATAAGCAGGGCCTGTATTACCTATCCTTCTGTAATAAGCGGTAAATTCAGTATTTAAAAATTGCTGTGCTGGTACTTTCTTATTTATTAAGGAATTGATATGAAATCGAGGGCTTCCTCCGGACATGTTCATAATTCCGTTTCCGTCTATTTTAAATCCGTTGGTACTTCCACTATGATCTTCAGTCCATCCAGTTGGATCGTAAGCATCGGCAGCGTATCTAATCGTTCTAGGAATTCCGTTATTCCAATGAACAGAGTTCCATTCAACTGTTCCGGGTTTGGTCGGATATATTTGTATGATTCCGAATGCATCAGTGGTGCATTGGGCAATTGCATTGTAGCATTGTACAGTAAGTGCTAGTAGTAAAATGGATACAGCTTTTTTCATATATTAATAGCTAATATATATTTTTTTTTCAATGAATCTGTGGATTAAAGGGAGTATACGGAAGAATATTGCGGTAAACCATAAAAAACAGTCCCAACAAAAATGTTTTGTAAATTAATAAAATGACTGAGTGTTGTCTGTATAAATAGTTAGCTATTTGTTTGTGCAAATGACCTTCTTTATTATATTAGCCTTTTCCAGGCTCTAAGTTTTTTGTGACATCGAATTAACGTTCATAATTTTTCATACAATGTTTATCGTCTTTCGAAATGGATTTCCATTGAGAAGAGCTTCTGAATGTTTATCCTTACTTAAGTATAATTCGTTAGGTGAAAATGGCAATCGTTTAATTCATAAGTTCCATTTGCATTAGTTACTGATGATTCGTCAGAAAAAAAATTAAAATTGCTGCGGCTAGTGCTGATTTATTGAGCTTTCTGTTGCCTGAAAACATGTATGTATTCAGGTATACTTTTTAAAAGAATAATGATGAAGCAAAAGATAAAATATATCCTGTTTGACCAGCCAGATAGTACCCAAAAGTGCTCCCTGTAGGAGATTTAAAAACCTTTATTAGTTGTGCATTAACTCGAAAGTTTCTTGTATTAGCTGGATAGAAGTTTGTACCCGCAAGAAACTCATGGCTATTCCTGAATTGTCCGAAAATTTGCGAAGTAGCAGTATAGGCTTCGAGTTTTTTAGGAAGTACCATATATCCGGCCTGTATGTAGAATCCATTGTCGAATATAGAACTTACAGGTAAAGGGCCATCAGCATTAAATTTGCTCAGTGTGCGGAAGAAATATTCAGTCTGCAGAAATAAACCTTTATATTTTATTCCTGCATCAGCAGAGAATAATTTATAATTAGCATCCATTACAGTTACATCTTTTGCAAGGGATCCTGTTTGAAATAAAAGTAGTCCATCAGAATTTCTGATTTGCGTGTTATCCGGTGATTTTTCATTTAAATCATTGTATCTGTTTTCTCTGCTGAACGTGAAGCAACCTCCAATGCGGGTTGCAAGTTTTTGATGATCTTCATAGTCTCCATATGCTCCACGTGGGCCAAATTCACCCGTTGTAGGCATCCACCAGATACTGGCAGAAGGGGTAAGTTTTCTAGTTATTTGAACTGCATTGATACCCAATTGACTAAGGTTATTTCCAAGCATGACTTTATAGAAAATCTTTGGAAGTATTTCACCATTCACCCATACACCACTAGTGAATCCTGGTCTGAAAAATTCATCTGCCATTACTCGGTCTCCGCCAAGCCAGTATGGATGTGAACCCAGCATGGAGCGTGTGCCCGCATTCCCTGAAATACCTGAAAAAAAGTTAAGTGACTTGTTAAAAGAATACCCCAATGCTCCAACTATTGCAACCTGATTGGTAGAGTTGACAGTCCATAAAGTAACAACATAGGAAAGTTTGGGCAAGTATATAAATCCGGAAATATTTCCCAGTATACGGTGGAGTTGTATATCGTTTCGAGGATCAATTTTATGAGTTACTCCCAAGTGATCAGTAAAACTTTGTACACCAGGTAATTGGTTTATGTATCGGGCCAATATATAAAGACTTATATTTATTGTACCATACTTTGTTTTAGCAACCTGAAAACCTTTACCAGGGTCTATAAAGCCCCAGGTTTCCGGCACACGTTGATCTTCATAATTCAGCGTATCTTCATTGCTCTCTTGTCCAATGGCGTTTATAGTAAAAGCAAATGAGAATATGTATATAAGAATGAAAATTCTCATTAATTTCTAAAATTTTCGGATTGAAGGATTGTATGTAAGAACCTATGTTATTATAAAATGTTATTGATCGAATCTATAGTATTATGACTTATAAAAGTTTTGATAGGGGTATAATTCTAATTGGAGCTGATATTTAGGAGAATGCACGTTTTTGATCAATTGAGTTTTTATTAAAGTTTATCTTTTAATTTCTAAGGAGATCCAAAATTTTGTAACTAATACCCATAAAAGTGTAAAAACAAAATAGGGAAAAACTGCATATTTGCATAAATGAAAAGAATTGCCACCATATCTATTTTAATGTTGTACATGGTCTTCAGCACCGGACTTTCCGTGTATACTCATTATTGTGCTGGTAAATTAGCTTCGATATCATTTTTTACTCCTAAAAACAAAGGGTGTGGTAAGTGCGGTATTAAAATAACAAAAGATTGTTGTAAGGATAATCAATACAACTTTTCTTTGGATGACTCACAAATACGTAGCAAAAGCAATTTTGTATTTTCTGATTACTCCAATATCATTGCCATATTACCTTCATACAAATATGAAGTACAGCCACAATTTTCGCTTGAAAATTCAAATTCAGTAAAATTATACTCCTATAAAAATGGGCCACCTAAGACGCCTATTTATATACAGATTCGCTCACTTATAATTTAATATTTTTTCATTTCCCTCTTTGGTAATATTCCTGTTGTGTATAGGAATAGGCTCTGTGCTATCTTCCAATTTAGCATTCCAAATTTTATCAATTTTAATTTAAATGCTTTCATTTGTAGCATTTGAAGATGTCTTGTTATTTGTGTATTGACGTTGTCGAATTAAATGACACTCATCAATCATACAAGAGCAAATCCATTTATACACCCTTTCGAAGAATTTTCGAGAGGAAAAAAAATATTTATCACTATAAACTCAACATATATGAAATCTCAAATTAAAATCTTCGGGTTTGTTTATACCATTTTAATAACGTTGTTCACTGCCAACACATTTGCTAATTCATTACATAATGAAACAGCAACATTCAAAGTATATGGTAATTGTGAAATGTGTAAAAAAAGAATTGAATCTTCATTAAAAGGAAACTCAGCAATTATAAGTGCTGCTTGGGATGTGAAATCTAAAGTGATTAAAGTGGTATACGATCCTCACTCAATTAGTATAGATAAAATTCATCAATTGATAGCTGAAGCTGGGCATGATACAGAAAAAGTAAGAGCCAGTGACGGAACTTACAAGAAACTACCCGGATGCTGCCAGTATGATAGAAAAAAAATATCTGAATAAAATGTAAAGCATAAAGCCTGTCACAGATGTGACAGGCCTAAAAATTATGGTAGAAAAAATAATAGAAATATCGCTCAAAAACAGATGGACTGTTCTATTCATTGCAGCCGGATTATTTGCTTGGGGAATATACTCAGTGCAAAAGAATCCAATAGATGCCATACCGGATTTATCCGAGAACCAGGTAATTGTTTTTACAGAGTGGATGGGACGAAGTCCTCAGGTAATCGAAGACCAAGTCACTTATCCTCTTGTGTCCAACCTTCAGGGAATACCTAAAGTGAAAAATATTCGTGGTTCCTCTATGTTTGGGATGAGTTTCGTGTATGTGATATTCGAAGACAATACAGATATCTATTGGGCCAGAACAAGAGTATTGGAACGTTTGAACTATGCACAAAAGCTGTTACCTAATGACGTGTCGCCATCCTTAGGCCCGGATGGAACAGGAGTGGGACATATTTTCTGGTACCACCTGGATGCTCCACTTATGGATTTAGGAGAGCAAAGGGCTTTGCAGGATTGGTATATAAAATTTGCCTTGCAAAATGTGCAAGGTGTTGCAGAGGTAGCCTCATTTGGTGGATTTCAAAAACAATATCAAATCGTAATTGATCCTCATAAACTTACTTATTATAACCTTCAACTGATGGATGTGCTAAAAACTGTAAAAGCCAATAATAATGATGTGGGAGGCCGAAAATTCGAAATGACTGATATGGCCTATATCATAAGAGGCTTGGGGTATATTAAGAACATAAAGGACATAGAGAACATGCCTGTTAGTATGAGGAATTCTATTCCTGTTAGAATTAAAGATATAGGCAATGTACAAATGGGAGGAGATCTTCGCCTCGGCATATTTGATATGGATGGGACCGGAGAGGTCGTAGGCGGTATAGTAGTAATGAGATATGGTGAAAATGCAGACCAGGTAATTAAGAATGTAAAGGCGAAAATAAAGGAAGTTGAAAAGGGATTGCCTGCTGGTGTTAAATTTAAGGTTTCATATGATAGAAGTACACTTATTGAAGAAGCAGTTGATTCTGTAAAAGGGACGCTTTACGAGGAAATGATCACTGTGTCTATCATCGTAATCTTATTTCTGTTCAACTGGAGAAGTGCATTAATTATCATTATACAATTACCAATATCTGTAGCTGTAGGGTTTATTTTGCTTGAAGCATTTGGGATATCATCCAATATTATGTCACTAACTGGTATCGCATTGGCGATAGGAGTTGTAGTAGATGATGGAATTGTTATGGTTGAAAATGCTTACAGACATATTTCTGTGGAACATGAAAAAAGGGGTTAGCTACAAATGATTGAAAACATTTAAATGTATTCATATCATGAATTAATCATTGAAAAAAAATGAAAAATATATTTCAAAAGTTGTTTAACCGAAATACGGATCCACTTACTCCAGATGAACGGATGGAGATCATCACTGCTTCATCAAAGCAAGTTGGACCTGGGGTGTTCTTTTCTACCATAGTGGTGATCACTTCCTTTTTACCTGTTTTTCTTCTCACTGGTATGGAAGGGAAATTGTTTCATCCACTGGCCTGGACAAAGACATTTATTCTTTTGGTAGATGCATTTCTTGCCATCTCTTTAACCCCAGTGCTAATATCATTTTTTCTTAAAGGTCGATTAAAACCTGAAAGTCAAAATCCAATTACTCATACGCTTGAAAAAATATATACACCTATTTTAACCTGGTGTTTGCATTGGAGAAAAACGATTATTGCCGTTAATGTAATTTTGTTGCTTTCAGGGGGAATTATGCTTTCCCGTTTGGGTTCTGAATTTATGCCACCTTTAGATGAAGGTTCTTTATTATTCATGCCAGTAACCTTGCCCGATGTATCTAATTCAGAAGCAAAACGCTTATTGCAAATTCAGGATAAGTTAATTAAAACAGTACCGGAGGTGATGCATGTGCTAGGAAAGGCTGGCAGAGCTTCTACGGCGACCGACAATTCTCCTATAAGTATGATAGAAACCATCATACTGCTAAAACCAAAATCTGAGTGGAGAGAGGGAATTACGAAGACTGATATTCTCAATGAGTTAAATGCTAAATTACAAATTCCTGGTGTTACCAATGGCTGGACACAGCCAATTATAAACAGGATCAATATGCTTTCTACAGGAATCAGAACAGATGTTGGTATTAAGGTTTATGGACAAAATATTGATTCCATCTATTCTTTATCGAATAAGATAAAAGAGTCATTAAAGAATGTAGATGGGGTAAAGGATTTGTATGTAGAACCCATTGTTGGAGGAAGGTATATCGATATAGAAGTAAATAAAGAAGCTATCGGAAGGTATGGACTTACCACTGATGACGTAAATATGGTAGTTGAGAGTGCACTGGGAGGAATGAACCTTACTAATACCTTTGAAGGCAGACAAAGATTTTCAGTTAATGCCAGAGTTGCCCAGGCATATCGTGAAAGTCTGGAAGATCTAAAACGTCTTCCTGTACAAACAATGCAGTTTGGAACCATACTTCTTTCTGATGTTGCAAATATTAGAATCTCCGAAGGTCCTCCGATGATCAATTCAGAAAATGCTATGTTGCGTGGAACCGTGCTATTTAATGTACGTGAGCGTGACCTGGGAAGCACTGTTCAAGAGACACAAGAAAAACTTAATACCATGATTGCTCAAATGCCACAGGGGTATTTTATTGAGTGGAGCGGACAATGGGAAAATCAGATTCATGCCAATAGAACATTAAAGCTAATTATGCCTATAGTGATCTTCATCATCTTTATGGTTTTGTATTATACTTACAAATCAGCTAAAGAAGCAATGGCAACAATGATCACAGTTCCATTTGCACTTGTCGGCGGTGTATTTATGGTTTATTTCTATGGAATCAATCTTTCGGTAGCTGTCGCAGTCGGTTTCATAGCTTTATTTGGAATGGCAATAGAAACAGCAATGCTTATGGTTATTTATCTGAATGAGGCTATGCAGCAATTAGTTGAGGAAAAAGGAAACTCAAGAGAATTTATTACAAATGAAGATTTACGTGAATACGTGATTAGAGGTGCTGCTAAAAGGTTAAGACCTAAGCTAATGACAGTCTCAGTTTCTTTGTTCGGTCTTGTGCCAATTCTTTGGGCGAGCGGAGTAGGAAGTGATGTGATGTTACCCATTACAGTACCTCTCATCGGAGGTACTATATCATCTGTGATTTATGTATTGCTGGTAACACCAATTGTATTCGAAATGATGAAAGAACACGAATTGAATAAAAATGGTAAAATTGAATTGCTCGATGTCAAAGAATAAATATATATGCTTCCTAATATTAGCCTTGCTGAGTTTTAATGCACCAGCGCAAGTGCTTAACTTTGATTTTGTTAAAAAATCCATCTTATCAGATAATCCTGAGCTTGAAATGTACAGACAGCAAGCAAAGTCGATGGATTTAATGGCTGAAGGTGCAAAGGCATGGGAAGCTCCACAAATAGGTGCTGGTTTTTTTATGACTCCTTATAAGACTTCTTATTGGCGTCCCCAGGTTGAGACTTTTAATGGAATGAATGCAAAGATGCCTGGTATGGGTAATTTTATGATCCAAGGAAAACAAATGATTCCCAATCCTGCAAGATTAAATGCCAATCAGGAATATCTACGAAGTGTTTCTTCAATTGAAACCCAATCCGGAAATACGATTGCCAATAAGCTGCTCTATGATGCGAAAAAGTTATTCAATGAAATTCAAATCATAGATCGAAAAATAGTTATTCTAAAGGATGCAGAGCACATTCTGGAAACAATGATAACCTTTGGTGAAAGTAAGATAGCCTACAATCAGGAAATGCTTTCGAGTATTTATAAAGCTAAATCCCAAAAAGCCCAATTGCAGAACGAACGTATCATGCTGGAAAATGAACGAAAACAAAAGCTGTATTATCTCAGCTCTCTGATGAATAGAAGCAGAGAGGAGCTTTTTCAAGTGGATTCACAAATTGTGGTAAAAGACTATGAAAAGTCTGTAATTGATACAGCTTATCTAAAATCTAATCGAAGTGATTTACTAACACTGGATAAAAATATACAGGCTACTTTCTTAAAGCAAAAAGTAGAACGTTACAAATCACGTCCTGATTTCGGGGTTGAATTTGGCCATATGTTTGCTTTTGGAGATAACCCCAACCAGTTTACCCTAATGGGTATGATGAGTATTCCTTTCGCTCCATGGTCATCAAAGATGTATCGGTCCAATGCATTAGCTTACGATTACCAATTAAAAGCTTATTATAGTCAGAAACAAGCCATCATGAATGAATCAGTTGGTATGATATATGGATTAAAAAGCGAAATTTCTTCCGCCAAATATCAGATGGAATTATATAAGACTATGATTTTACCATCTTTAAATAAATCATATGATTTGGCAATGCTTGCTTACTCACAAAATACGGGAGAACTTTTTGTAGCGCTTGATGCTCAAATGAACTTTCAGATGGCAAAAATTCAATATGAAGACATAACATTAAAACTACTGCTTTTGCAGGCTGAATATGAGAAACAATATCAATTATTTTAATATAGTAATCTTTATTTTGTCAGTTTTACTTATTGCTTCATGCAATTCAAAATCTGATAAACATATAGATCACGAAATGGAACAAAATACAAAACATTCGGATCACAAGTATTATTGTCCTATGCATCCTGAAATTGTCTCGGATAAACCAGGAACTTGCCCTAAATGTGGTATGGACCTTGAACTCATGACTGAGATAAAAGATACTTTAAGTTACCTTATTGAACCTACTAATCAGGTTGTTATTTCTTCTCTTAAACCTATTGTATCTTCATCCAACAAAGGAAAGAGTCAAATAAAAGCTCAGGGTTACTTAACATATAATCCAAATCAGACTAATAGCATTTCAGCCCGTGTTTCCGGTAGAATAGAAAAGCTCTATGTGAAGTTTAATTTTGAAAGAGTTCATAAAGGACAACTTCTTATGGATGTTTACAGTCCAGAATTGCAATCTGCGCAAGATGAGTATTTGCTTATTTATAAATCAGCCTTAGATTCTGAACATAATATTATTAATGCTTTATATCAAAAGCTTATTAATCTCGGCATGACTGAGGCTTCAATTAAGCAACTTGAAAAGAACGGAATGGTAAATGCTACTGTTTCTATTTATTCACCTTATGAAGGTCATATCCACTTTTTAACTCAGGCAAGTGAAATAGCAAATCATGGATTGGAATGGCCTTCTGCATCAGGTTCAAGTACTATGAGTAATAGTCTTGAGGAATCGGAGCTTTTAGTAAAGGAAGGTAATTATATTAAAAAAGGTGATTTGCTTTTTACCATTGCAAATGAAAAAGATATATGGGCAATGTTTAAAATTTACCCGAACGACATACCTCTAATCCAAGAAGGAGAGAAGGTAGAGGTAAACATAAATAACAATATTTATGATGGCAAAATTGATTTTATTGAAAAGTCGTTTGTCGGAAGTATTGATTTTTATTCAGTAAGAGTGTACTTGAATTGTATCAATCATAATAATTTAACTATAGGAACTCTTATTGAAGGAAATATTGCTATTAAGAGTGATCAAGCTCAAAAGCTTTGGGTTCCTAATTTATCTGTTATACATCTTGGTAAGTCTCGCTCAGCTGTATTTGTAAAACAAGATATTGGATATGTAGCAAAAGAAGTTCGTACAGGAAGTACAATGGACGATTGGACTGAAATACTTTCTGGAATATCAGAAAATGACAGTATTGCACCGGTGGCATCTTATTTTGTAGATAGTGAGGCATTTATAAATATTAAACACTAATGAGAAAATATATTTCAATACTATTCATAGTAACGTATCTACTTTCCTGTGAAAGTAAAACAAAACATACTGATCATTCGGATAATGATTCTCTCTATTACACGTGTTCAATGGATCCTCAGGTAATGGAAAAGAAGCCAGGTAAGTGTCCCATATGTAAAATGGAATTAACTCCTGTTAAAATAAGCAATTCTATAGGGATAAAACTAAGTGAACAACAGGAGAAGCTGGCAAACATCAAAACTTTACGTGTTGGATATGATTATATTGACAGTAAGATTTATGCCACTGGGGTTGTTAAAGAAAATGAAAACAATATTATTTTCATCAATGCCAGAATGGATGGAAGAATTGATAAATTGAACTTCAAGACAAAGGGTGCATTTATTAGAAAAGGAGACATCATTTACAAAATCTATTCAGAAATGCTGGCTTCTACTCAAAGTGAGTTGATAAATGCTAACAAAAAGCTTCAGGGAAATCCTAATGATGTATCTATGCGAGCTATTATGGATGCAGCTATTAAGAAGTTGGAATTATGGGGTGTTTCCAAAATACAAATAGAGAAAATTAAAATACAGAAGAAACCTTCTATACCATTTCCGATTGAAAGTCCATCTACGGGATATATAAATAATGTTAATATTACGGAAGGAGCTATTGTAATGGAAGGAAACCCCTTGATTGAACTAACTAATTATAAAACCCTTTGGGTCGATGCTGAATTTTATTCTACAGAAATTATAAAAATTAGAAAAGGAAGCTTGGTTGACGTGAAGATAGAAGGCACACAAGATTCCATGATAAAAGGAAAAGTTATAGAAGTCTTGCCACAAGTTTCTTCTGGTTCTGCAGTAACCATTGTAAGAATTCTTGTCGTACCGGATTCGCTAAATGCACGGCCAGGTATGCAAGCTAATATTTATTGGCATCATTCTAACGAAAAGACACTTATGGTTCCATCTAACGCTGTATTGAGAGATAGTAAAGGAACAATTGTATGGGTTAAAAAAGGTGGTATTTATGAATCAAAAATAGTACATATTGGAGAAATTTCCGGTGACAGAGCATCTATACATCATGGATTAAATGAAGGTGATACTGTAGTAATCTCCGGATCTTACCTTTTGCAAAGTGAAAATATTTTGAAGAAGGGTGGTAGTCACATGGAAGGACATAACATGTCTACCATGTAGAATTTACTTGCAGTATATAGTCTGCAATCGAAATATTGCCGAATTGTAATACAGCAAATTTATTGTTAATTTACTTTAATAAGTATTTGAATCTATATGATTTAATTAATTTGAATGCTATAAAAATATCTATCATGAAACTTTATTTTAAAATTCCTCAGAAATTAAAGACCTATTTCGATAAAGAAATAACGTTATATCAACAGGCTTTTAATGATGGAGAGCTTCAAGTTGCATGGCGCCATTTAGAAAGAGCTCACATACTTGGACAAGCTTATCCTTTTGAGCATTCATATGCCCATTGGCTGATGTTGAGATTCGGAATTAGGATAAAAAGTATAAAAGAAACAGTGGGGCAAATTCCACGTTTGCTTGTGGGTGGTGTAAAATCATTCGTAGGGATAATTCCTGTTGGCAATACAGGTGGATCTAATGTTCCTCCTCTTAAAACTATGGAAATTCCAGAGGATCTTAAAGAGATTTTATTACTACATAGTGGATTATAAATTTGAAAAACTGCGTTTTATCACTTTTTCATTAGTTTAACATGGGACATTTTATTGTCCCTTTTTTTTGAGTTTTATCTTACTTGATTGGTTTATCCTTCTTATTTTTAATATTTATCCATCTATGATTTAGGATACTCTTTGCTCTCTTTAATAGTGAATTTGTGCAATACGGAAATTCCTTTAAAAGGATACATATTAAATGCTATTTAGATACTAAATGGAAAGAAACTATATCTGTGTAAAAATATTTTTGGGAAATTAAATATATAGTTATTTCAAGGGTAGACAGAGGATTTTTATGAAGTTAAATTTCTACCTGTAGATTTTTTCGAACACCCCTGAAAACATCGTTAGGGAATTGTCGTATAGGGTCGAAGTGCTAATGTATATTATAAATTTTATATATAGTTAAGCAATATTTCGATTATGAAAAACGCATTTTATATCATTTTATCATTATGTATTACAGCATCGGGTTTAAAATCACAGAACCTTGTGAATAATCTTAATGCTAAAGAGACAGAAGCGGTTTTAATAGGAATAGTTACAGATAAAAATAAAATTCCTGAAAAAAATATTGTCTATACCATTAAAAGTGACGATAAAACTTACAATAAAAAAGGACTTACAGATGAAGATGGAAAGTTTACTCTCATCGTGCCTAAGGGAAAGAAATATAATGTAAAGGTGACTAAAATGGGGTTTGAATATGATTTCACATCTCAAGTTCCCACTGTTAAAGGCCCTCTTGAAATCGTTCAGAATTATATGATGACCTTTACTATGGATTTCAGACGGACCTATAAACTTGAACATATCTATTTTGACCCAAATAAATGGGATATCAAAAGTGAATCACAACCTTCATTGGATTCATTGGCCAATACATTTGTTACAAATCCAATGTTTGTTGCTGAAATTGCAGGATATACAGATAATGTTGGAGATGATGTAGATAATCTAAGATTGTCACAGAGAAGAGCAAATGCTATAAGAGATTACTTACTAGGTAAAGGTGTAGATCCTGCTCGTGTTTACGCCAAGGGATATGGAGAGAATTACCCAATAGCATCTAATGAAACTACAGAGGGAAGAAGTAAGAATAGACGTACAGAGGTTAAAGTGATGTTTGAATGAGTATCCTGATTTTGCTTATTTCATTATTTATTAAAATTCAGTTTTATCGAAGAAAATTTACAAATAGACATATGTTTACAGGTTCAAAAGAAATTATTCAAATCAATAGTGCTTGATTTTTTGTATAAATGAATTTAGAGGTTAGGTTAAATAAACTTCTGATTCAGTCAATCGTCAGCTAATTCAATAGATACAGGTATTATTTATTTATATATATACCTGTAGTGCATATTTACTTTAAATCAATACTCCTAAGAAAATTCTTGTGAATCATTCTCTTTAACAGAGAGATAGAGGGTTATATATTGAATATTTATAAATAGGAAAGTAGAATGGTTTATTGGATCACAGATTTTTCAACAGCAATTATTATATCAATAACCTAATTATATGCATTTAAAACGACAAATTAAGCATATATTATTTTCTCTCTTGCTCTTGTTCATGTACTCTCATGGATATGGGCAGACAGATGAAAATAGTTCAGGAGTAAGGATTACTCAATCAACTTTGACTAAAGTTAAACTAGTCTATTTAAAAAATAACTTATGTAATGGTGACAATAAAGGTGCCATTGATATAAACGTAACTGGTGGTATTCCTCCGTATTCATACAAATGGAGTAACGGTGCAACAACCCAGGATATTACTGGTCTTAAAGCCGGAACATATAAACTTTATGTTGCTGACTCCTATAAATGTAAAGACTCAATTGTAGTGGAAGTTTCTGAACCTTCTAAATTAAGTGTAGAAACTGATTCGGTAGCTCATATACTATGTTTTGGTTTTAAGAAAGGATTAGTAGCAATATCAGTTAAGGGAGGTGTTGAACCATACAAATATAGTTGGAGCAACGGTGCTACAACTCAGGATATTCATGAAGTACCAGCAGGTACTTATTCTGTTTTGGTTTCTGATGCTAACAATTGTCAGGAGATTCTATCTGTAAATGTTGAGCAAAAGCCTTTAATTGTAAGGTCTATTGATGATGTCTCAAATATTAAATGTAGTGGAGATAGTACCGGAAAAGTTGATATATCAGTTTCAGGTGGTGTTCCTCCATATCGTTATTTGTGGAATAATGGATCAACAAAGGAAGATCTTCATAACGTGCCTGCCGGCAAATACTATGTTGTGGTAACAGATGCGAACAATTGCCAGGAAGCATCAACCACAAATGTAAAGGAACCTGATAAGCTGACTTTAAAGATAGATGAATTAAAGCACATCAAATGTTATGGAGATAAAGGTGGTGCAATAAATGTTTCAATTCATGGTGGCGTAGGTCCTTTTAAATATAAATGGAGCAATGGTGCAACGACCCAGGATATTACGGGGATCACAGCAGGTAGCTATACTTTAAATGTAGTAGATTTTAATGGTTGTAAAACAACTATATCTGCTACAATTAATCAACCTCCATTATTAAGTGCTGCATTAGGTGAACTTAAAAATGTTAGCTTTTTCGGTGGAAAAGATGGTTCGATAAATATTAAAGTGGATGGAGGCGTTCCTCCTTATTCTTATAAATGGACTAATGGTGCAACGACTAAAGATGTTTCAGGGCTTCAGGCTGGTAGTTATTCTGTTATAGTATCTGATGCTACAGGATGTAGTAAAACTGTAATTGTAAATATCACACAGCCTCAGTTGCTTTCTCTAAAACTTGATAATCTTAAAGATGTTAAGTGTAACGGAAATAAAGAAGGAGAAATTCAGATTGCTGTAACTGGTGGTGTGGCTCCTTATAAATTTAAATGGAATAATGGTGCAACTACACAGAATCTTTCTGGAGTTGGAGCCGGAAATTACTCTGTTGAGGTAATTGATGCTAATGGTATAACAAAAAGTTTGAGCTTTGTTATCAATCAACCAGAACCTTTTACGTCCAAAGTAGAAGGAGTAGAAAATATTTTATGTAATGGTGATTACAAAGGAGCTGTGAATATATCAGTTGGTGGAGGTATTAAGCCTTATACATATAAGTGGAGCAATGGAACAATTACAGAAGATTTGGTTAATATTCCTGCAGGAAATTATTCAGCAGAAATTAAAGATGCTAATGGCTGTTTAACTTCTGTTAGCACAACTATTACAGAATCTCCAGCGATTGCATTACAGGTTGGTGAGGTTAAAAATATTTTATGTAACGGAAATAAATCCGGGGCTATTAATATTTCAGTTAATGGAGGGATTGCTCCATATTCCTATTCATGGAGTAATGGTGCTACAACAAAAGATCTCGCAAATATTGGTTCAGGTGATTATTCACTTAAAGTAACAGATTCTAAAGGATGTTTTAAAACAGTTAAGGCAAGTGTTACACAACCAACTCCTCTTACTGTTGATAAGCAATCATTGAAAGATGTTAGCTGTAATGGCGGTAATAATGGAACAATAAATATTGCAGTAGCAGGTGGTGTTCTTCCATATACATATAAATGGAGCAATGGGACAACTTCAAAAGACCTGAGCAATGCAATAGCTGGAAGTTATACTGTAAATGTTTCTGACGCTAATGGATGTACTAATTCTTTAAGTGCTACCATTACTCAACCTACTAAAGTAGTTTCTACTTTGGAAGCAGTAACTAATATTAATTGTAATGGAGACAGTAAAGGTGCTGTTAATATCTCAGTTTCAGGAGGTGTACTTCCTTATTCTTATAAATGGAATAATGGAGCTACTACTCAGGACTTAGTTGGCGTTAAGGCTGGTTCGTATTCAGTGAGTATCGCAGATGCTCATGGATGTAAGGATACTTTGTCTGCAAAGATCAATCAAAATTCTTTGATGGAAGTTTCAGTAGAATCATCTAAAGACATTAAGTGTTTTGGCGAAAGTAAAGGTGCTGTAAATATTTCTGTTAAAGGTGGTGTTACTCCATATACATATATTTGGAATAATGGTGCCGTTACACAGAATATTTTAGATGTTCCGGCGGGATTATATTCAGTAACTGTTACAGATGCTGTTGGATGTAAAAAAATAGCTAGCTCTAAAATTTCTGAGCCAGTTTTATTTCAAGCTAATCTTGATGGTGTGACAGATGTTAAATGTCATGGAGATAGTACAGGATCAATCCAAGTTTCTGCTAAAGGTGGGGTAACACCTTACTCTTATAGATGGTCAAATGGATCTACTTCTGAAGACATTTCAAAATTAAAAGCTGGTTCTTATTCTTTGAAAGTATCTGATGCGAACGGATGTACTGAAAATATTTCAGCTAACATTTCTCAGCCAACTACTCTGATAACTTCCATAGAATCTTTAACAAATGTTGAGTGTAATGGTGAGAATACAGGTATAGTCAATATCTCAGTTAAAGGAGGTACTAGCCCATATTCGTATACTTGGAGTAATAGTGCAAAAACAGAAGACTTAACAAACGTTTCTGCAGGTAATTATTCTGTAAAGGTTTTAGATGCCAATGGATGTCAGAAGTCTTTAACCGCAAATATTACTGCACCTCCTGCACTAATTGTTTCTCTTGATGCTGCGAAACATATCAATTGTTATGGAGAGAAAAAAGGAGCTATCAGTGTTTCTGTAAAAGGTGGAGTAGGTCCGTATTCTTATACCTGGAGTAATGGAGCTACTACTGAAGATATTATGGATGTACCTGCTGGAAACTATACCGTAAGGGTTTCTGATGCAAAAGGTTGTATTACTACTTTAAATCAAGAGATTAATCAGCCTGCTATGTTAACTGCTTCAGTTGATGCGGTTAAAAATATTCCATGTTATGGAGATACAACTGGCTCAATTAATATTTCTGTTAAAGGTGGATCCCTACCATATAATTTCAAATGGAGTAACGGGGCAACTACTGAAGATCTTAAAGGATTATCAGCTGGAAACTATACTGTAACTATTACAGATGCTAAAGGCTGTATAGAAACTCTATCTGCTAAAGTTTCAAGCCCTGCAGCTTTAACTCAATCTCTGGAGTCTGTAAAGCACGTTCAGTGTAATGGCGATAAAAGTGGAATTGTAAACATAACTGTTGTGGGTGGTACTGGACCTTATGTTTATAAATGGAGCAACGGAGCAACTACACAAGACTTAACAGAAGTTGGTGCTGGTTCATATTCTGTCACTCTTTCTGATGCAAATGGTTGTTTGGGTAAAACTATTTCTGCTACAGTAAACCAACCCACAAGTCTGGTTGCAAAAGTTGAATCTGTGAAAAACATCATTCGCTATGGAGAAAACACGGGTGCAATTTCTGTTTCAGTTTCTGGTGGAGTTGCTCCTTATAAGTTCAGCTGGAGTAATGGTACCTTTGCTCAGAATTTAACTGCAGCTCCTGCTGGAAATTATACATGTCTTATTACAGATGCTAACGGATGTTTAAAATCTGTAAGTGCTGTTATTGAAGAACCTTCTTCTTTGGTAGCTACTATAGAATCAGTATCTAATATTCGTTGCGCTGGTGAAGTTTCTGGTGCAATTAATATTGCAGTAACCGGTGGTAACCCTCCTTATTCTTATACATGGAGTAACGGATCTAGTACTGAAGACCTTAACAATATTCCCGTTGGTGCATACTCTGTATTGATTAAAGACGCAAACGGAAGTACTCAAACTTTAAAAGCTAATATCACTCAGCCTTCAACATTGAAATTAAAGGTAGCTGAAGTTAAAAACCTTTCTTGTTTTGATAATAATTCAGGATCTATTACTACAACGATCACTGGAGGAGTACCTCCATATAACTTTGTATGGGATAACGGTGCCAGAACTCAGGATTTGAGCGGTATAGCTGCGGGAACATATTCAATAAGCATTACAGATAAGAATGGCTGTTTAAGTTCAGAGAAAGTTACAGTGAAACAACCATCTGTACTAACTGCGAAAATAGTTGATGTTAAGAATTTGTCTTGTTTCGGTGATAATAAAGGAGCTCTTGATCTTTCAGTAGAAGGCGGGGTAGCACCTTATAGCTATAGCTGGAGCAATGGCGCTAAGGTTCAGGATATAACCGGCTTGAGCAAAGGTAACTACTCGGTAAAAATTATCGATGCTAATGGATGTACTGAAACAGTTGCAGAGTCAATTTCTGAACCCGAATTATTGACTGCGAGTATTGCTTCTGTGAAAAGTAACATGTGTGCAGGTGAAAAATCAGGATCAATTAACCTTTCTGTATCAGGTGGAACGGCTCCATATAAATTTAAATGGAATAGTGGCGATTCCCTTCAGAATCTACAGAATTTAAAATCTGGTAAATATAGTGTAGTTATTTCAGATGCCAAAGGATGTACTGCAAAGGCAGAAGCTACGATTGAGGAACCTAAGTTACTTTCGGCTACATTGGATAATCTAAAAGACATTAAGTGTTTTGGTGAAAGTTCAGGTGAAATAAATGTTACCGTTGCTGGTGGTGTTGAACCGTACGCATACAACTGGAATAATGGTGCTACAACTCAGGATATTGCCGGAATTGAAGCTGGTGATTATAACCTCACTGTTACTGATAAAAATGGTTGTGCAAATAATAGTATAAAAGTAAATGTTAAACAACCGTCTTTACTTTCAGTGAAATTAGATTCTGTAAGTAACATCTCTTGTCAAGGCAGCCGCCAAGGATCAATTAATATTTCTGTAACAGGTGGCACTCAACCATATGTGTATAATTGGAGTAACGGAGCTATTGTAAAGAATATTTCAGGCCTAAGCGCTGGAAGTTACACTGTTAAGATCAAAGATCACAATGGTTGTATGGAAACTTTGACTGCTGATATTTCAGAACCAGCTGAACTCGTTACTGCTATTGAAAGTGTTCGTCACATGAAATGTAATGGTTTAAGCGAAGGTGAAATCATCATATCTGTGAAAGGTGGAGTTGCTCCATATAAATTTAAATGGAGTAACGGTGAGACTTCTCAGAATATTCAGAATGTTCCTAGTGGTGACTATTCTGTGACTATCACTGATGCTTTAGGATGCAGCAAAACACTTAAAACTACTATTGAGCAACCTGTAATGCTTGTAAAATCATTGGATGCTATTATGAATCTTAAATGTAATTCAGATACTTCAGGTGAAATTCATGTGAGTGTTAGTGGAGGTGTTCCACCTTATAGCTATCAGTGGAATAATGGCGCTACTTCTCAGGATCTTATAAGAGTGCCTGCTGGAGAGTATTCTCTGACAATTACAGAAGGAAATGGTTGTTTAAGTACTATTACAGCTACAGTTACAGAACCTACTTTATTTAGCGCAAAAGTTGCCAAAGTTACTGACATACTATGTCATGGTGAGAAAAAAGGATCAATTGTACTTGATGTAGAAGGTGGAGTTCCTCCATACAAATATCAGTGGAGTAATGCTACCAACGCTAAAGACCTTTTTGATCTTCCTGCAGAAAGCTATTCTGCCTTGATTAGCGATGCTAATGGTTGTCTTAACTCTGTATCTGTAGATATCACGCAGCCAAATCCACTTTCTCTTAAAATTGACTCTCTATGGACAGTTAAATGTTGCGGAGACAGCAGTGGTGCGATCTTTATCTCAGTTACCGGTGGTGTAGGTCCTTATTCATATCAGTGGAGTAATGGAAAGACAACTGAAGATGTGATTGGATTAAAGATGGGACAATATTCTGTAACTGTAACTGACGTTAACGGTTGTTCTGTAAGCACACCAAAAGAAGGTATGACTCTTTATGATCAAATCATGAGTCAAGGTAAATTCGTAACTAGAAATATCTTGTTTGATGTAGGAAAAGCGACTATCAAAATGGAATCATTCCCTGAGATCATGAAGATTGCCACTGTTATGAAAGAACACCCTGAATTGATGTTCAGTATTGAAGGCCATACAGACAGTGATGGTGATCCAGTGAAGAATAAAATTCTTTCTGATGACAGATCAAAAGCTATCAAAGAAGCATTGATTAAAATGGGTATAGATAGCCAAAGACTTGAGTCAAGAGGTTTTGGACAGTCTAAGCCTATCGATACCAATACTACTAAGGAAGGGAAATCTAATAACAGAAGAGTTGAGTTCGTTCTTATAACACCTACAATTTCTGCTAAATAATAGTCTAAGGATTTAATTTTTAATAAAAAAAATAGTCCGTACATAATGTACGGACTATTTTTTTATCTATATATTTTTAATAAACTCTATTGCAATTGATACTGAATGTTGAAAGAGGTAACCATTGCCAATCTTCTCCGCCAACACAACCTAGTTTAGTCCATTTGTTTAATAAGTCAGAAAATGAGTTTGCCATTATATATCCATGCCCTTCGCCATCATCGTGACCTAGGTATACAATCTTGCCGTAGTTATTAGGTTCCAAGTCAATTGAAATTTAATCAACATTGCCCACTTCCTGGAAAACAAATTTGTTGTGCCAAACCTTATCATATTCGTTGTCAATATTGGGGAATACTTCTTTTATCCAACCATCTTTACTTTCGTTAAATTGTAATATGAAGTTAAGTCCCCAATGCAATTCTCCACAAAATATTTGTCTTAGTTGTTCTGGCAATGGAAGGTCGTCAGGTAAAAACCATTTGAACTCGCAGTGAGATGAAACGGTTAATAATGTATTTCTAGAGTCAGCAGGTAATTGATAGGTCAAACTTTTTTCGTTGTCTTTAACGTCTGAGACCGTTGCAGGTTTTTCACAAATTAAAATCCCGACAGTCACCTCCTAATTTGTCTATATGGGTAAAATATTTATCTAAGAGTTCTTTCATGACATAGCGTACTGCAATATGTGTTTTGGTTCATTAAATCTCTGATATTGGCTAAAAGCAAATGCTTCGATATTGACAATTGAAATTATGGAAATTCAACCCAATTTTTACTGCTTATATTTGCTTTGTGCTGTTTAATTTTTTCAGAGTATTGAACAGCTTCTGTGTCATTGTTACTCATTAAATATTCGTCTAAAGCTTGTTGAGCTTTGTCATTCGCTACTTTGGCATCTTCAAGTTGATTGGAAATATATAAAAACCAACTATACTTGTCCCAGGCGAAATAATTAGTTTTTCTTGTTTCCTCATTTAAGATAGTATTTAGATTAACTATATAATATATCTTATAAGAGGGAGTATAAGATAAGACAAGAGAAAATGCAAAGCATACAAACAATACAATTTGCGGAAATCTAACTTGCACTTCTTTAGTGGTATGTAAAACCAGACAGATTATGCTAGATAGAATTGGTATTAATACCATTATTTTATATCCAGCAATATCAATTCCTACAGACCAATATTGAATTCGAAACAAAAAATAAATTGCCCATAAGGATAGTGATAAGTTTAAAAATGAAATAGGTAAATCTGTTTTGAGTTTTTGTATCAAATAGATAATGCTATGAATAAATAGCAATAAGCAGCTAAGTGCTAATAATGCGGAAGATCCTGATATATGGAATAGCTTAAATAGTACTCCTATTACGAATATTGTCCAGGATATGATTTGAAAAATTTTCATACAAATAATGTAATTTGTACTAAAATATCGATTTAAAGGATAATTAACAAAGTCATCTAATGTTGAGCTAATAATTTTTGTATTACCGAAGATTAAAGAATTGTGTCAGTTTGTTTTACATATTGAATATTTCTTACAGACATAGGTTTTTAAGCTTGTCTTTTTGGTTATAAAATTAACTTAAGCCTTTCGCTTTCAGCTTAAAAAAAGCTGGTGCAACAACCTCGAAACATTGCACCAGCTAAAAATGTAATCACACTGACTTAATATATCACCAATTTTTTAGTTGACTGATAATTCTCTTTACGCATCCTGACTAAGTAAATCCCTGGCTTCAAGTCCTGTTTTTCAAAAGACATTTCGTGGTAACCTTGGCTAATTTCTTTCTCCACCAGTGATCTGACTTTATTGCCTTTGGTATCAATCACCTCTAAACTTATTGAACCACCTGTAGTATTGAATGAAATGGTACCAGATTGCTCAATTGGGTTAGGAAATATATCATGTAGCTTATCCACTCGCTCTATATTGGACGTATCAGTATTAGAGGTCACTGTGCCCGTACGGAATAAGTCATGGTATTGACTTGCATATTTTGCTGTCTTCGTAGCACCGCCAAATACTGACTCCAGCTGAGAGTTTGTAAGACAGAACCAGTCTTTCAATACGGAATAGTACACACTTCTATAGTCAAATTGAATAGGTACCTGTGTTTCAACTTTATTAGTATCTGGATTTAACAATACCGGATTAGTACCATAGCGACCACCTTTTAAGGATGAACCAAATAACCAGATAGGAGTGGAGCGCCCATGGTCAGTTCCTTTACCACCATTAGATCGTACTGTTCTTCCGAATTCAGTAAAGACAATTCCTATTACTTTATCTGCTACTCCCATTTTTTCTATATCTTGCTGAAAGCCTGATATTGCTCTGGATACGCTATTTAACAGACCTGTATGTGTACCATCATATGTATTGCCTCCGACCTGGCTTGTATGTGTATCAAAGCCACCTTGATATACAGTGTATACGCGAGTTTGTAAACCTCCTTTGATCAATCTGGCCACGTTTCTAAGGTCAGTCGACAAGCGATCATTTCCGTACAGCAGGGATTTAGGAAATGAACTGTCTGGTGCTTTACTGGCTGCGCTTACAATTCGCGCATTATATTTATCAGTATCTACTGAAACCTTTCTTAAGTAAGTTAATTCGTCCCCAGCGCAATTCTGAGGAGCGAGATCACCATATCCACCCAATAGGGGATAATCGTTTGTGATCGATGTAACTGAAACTCCTGCAGCCACACCTGTAAGGTCATTCAAAGCAAGGGGAGACACAGAACCCATGTTGATACATAGAGGGTCTTCATATCCATTTTTAAGTAGTTCTGTTGGATCAGGGAATCCATAGCCACCATAAACACTTTCCAATTCCCTTCCAATCCATCCTGATGAAAGAAACTCATTAGAATCTGCTCCCATCATCCAGATGTCTGTAGCCCTGAAGTGTGAAAAGTCAGGATTGTCATAGCTACATCCCATGACAATTGACATTTTGTTTGCTTCAAACAAATCATATAAGCCTTCCATCGCAGGATGAAATGCAAGATCTGCATATTTACTCGTGGTGGTCTTACGGCTACCAAGAGTAGCTGTTCCATTATTAACAGCAGTAGCAAATCTTAGATTGTTTTCTGCTATCATTACATTTGATCTTACTCCTTGTAAGGTTGAGTACTGGTCGAGTGGTATGAATGTATTCAATCCGTCATTTCCACCGAATAGTTGCACAACAACCAATATATTATCAGTGCAGGAGCCTGAAATAGCGTTAAGAAAAGAACTTTGAGCATACAGACTCTGGCTTCTCATGATCTGTTCTACAAACATAGTTGCTGCACAAGCCTTTATTCCATTATTTATAAATTTTCTACGATTCATAGTTGATAGATTTTGTTTGTTATGTTTTAGGTTAATTGAAATTCTTCCAGCCTTACAAGCACGTCAAATAAAGATTTCAATCTGGTAGTGACTACATTTTTCTGCTGGGTAGTTGCACCGGAAGCAGCTGCAGCATTCCAGGCCTGAGTCCAGTAATTATCAGTTGTCTGTCCAGTGAGCAGCGTTTGCATCTTGATAGTGCTTTTCTGATTGGAAGTAAGAGGAATTCCTAAAAACAATTCACTCAACTCATTTATAAGAGCATTTGGATCGGAGGCGTCAGTAAGTGTTTTACAAAATTCTATATGATTCAGTGTAGGTTGAAATGCATCGAAAGACCAGGTTCCGCCACCTCCATTGCCACAATAGCGTTTGGCAAAGTCCTGTCGTTTTGGTAATGTATCAGAGTTGATCCAGAGTTCATGGAACTGTGGCATTTGATAGTATGGAGACCATCCTGCAACATTTGGAGATTCTATTGCACCCATTGCCATACCCAATGATTGCTGATGCAATGCATTAAAGTGTGTATAACGTTGTTTTACATCTGTTACATTAACTAGTGACTCTCCATTTGTCGTTCTCAATAGGCCTATAACTACATCATAAGGCGTTTTTATCATAGCTCCTCTGTGACGCATGTCAAAGAAATGTTGACTCGCAAGGAGCGTTTTTACTACAGGAAGTATTTTAAAGTTGTTCTGCTTGTAAAGGTTAGCAAGTGGCTTAATTACATTGGTCTTTATATTGTCATCTATATAAGAAAATACAAACCATCTGTATAATTTCTTGACAATAAAATCGGCAACAATATCAGCTCTAGACCAACCCTGAAATTCAGTACCTGCAAGGGTTGCAATGTTTTTGTCGGTATCATCGAACATGATATCCACCAGTTGGTTTAATTCGCTGTCACCGGCAGTGGCCGAATTTCGTGTACTATCCGTAATTGTCTTGTTACTATAAAATGCAGAAAGCTTTTTAGCGGGTTTTGCAGGACTGCTATTTACTCCATAGTCATGGTCAGAAGGTTGAAATCCATAATCAGCCCCCAAAAAGTTATAAGTAGTACCTTGTCTGAATATTATGCCTTTGTGACCAGTTAGGCAACGAGCAAATATCTTTACATCATCTTCAGTATATCTTTTATCGAATGGAACTTCTTTACCTATACAAAATAGCTCCTGAATTTCTCTGGCAAAGTTTTCATCAGGGTAGTTGACAGTATTATCTTGGCCGTTGAGATACATTAGGTATGCAGGGTCTTTGGTTATTCCTTTTACAAGGTCCCTTAAATCAGAATTGACGTTTTCCCTGATAAGCTTTGTGTAAAGAAAAGATCGCTGAGAGTAATTGAGCGTAATGGAATTCATGGCAAAATGATTGAGCCAGAATAGGACGAGCTTTTCATAGACACTTCGTCCCTGGTTCAATGCAATACCAATGTTCCATTTCTGTAGAGATCTATCTCTCCAGAAGTTATCCGCAGTGGGGTCTGAAATTCCAAGTTGTCCTCCACTTCCGGAAAGAATATTTTCAGTACGGCCCCATTCTTGTCCAAGAGCCACGCCACCCCAATCTACAGAGCCATCACCATTTTTACCTACTGTAGAATCATATTCCCGTAATGGGTAGTGGGGAATTGCCGTGGGAAGGCTGCCAGTCAGCTCATTTACGACCTCTGTCAAAGATTTTCCGGTAAAGTAATCCAAATCAGATTTTTTTACCCCGTACATGGCGCGCTTAAGCAAATGGATTAGCTCGGCTCTCCCAAATGTGCCAGTATATGGACTAACCCCCGAAGTGGTGGTAGTACAATTGTCGCCTTGTGTTCGGGCATTGGCATTGCCTTCATTGCTTTTTCTTGCATGAGGGCTGATGTTCTTTAAAAGGGGGTCCTGATCTTTGTCAATGGTTAAAAAAGACCTTCTCGACAATGTGTTTTTCATGTTAAAATGGGTTTAATATAACATCTTGCTTCGGGTGGGAATAAAGCAAAAAGAACCGCAACACGATAGCATTGCTATGCAAAGGGGGAAAGCCTTTACAGGTCCTTTAAAAACATCAATTAGGGAAGGGAAATTCTTTACTATATTACTAGTAATGAGATTGCTAATATAATAGGGGGTAAATTAGCAAACAAGGAAAATCCAAAAAAATATTTTATAATTACAATTGTAATCATGTATCTTCAAATTCTCCGAATTATAAAAATCATATAATCATGGCACTTCTCTCCCTATACTCACTTACAAATATGACATATACAATGGTCAGAAATAGTATTAAATTCACGACCATCCTTGTGGTACTGATCTTTATATTTCTGTCAAAATCTGGTTACAGCCAGGTGTCTGATTTACCATTTTATTATGAAAAGAACCTGCCATTAACCGGACATCCTCCGAAGGTTGAAGAATATTATTATGAATATCATTCTCAAACAAAAGCTCATTATTATAATCATTTTATTGAATATGATCTACAGGGAAGGGTAAAGAAACATATTAAAACCAATGAAGGGTTGCTGGATGATGTACCTCTGATATTTCAATCTATCATTGATCCAAGACCAGTTACCATTACATGTTCCTTTGAATATGATGATAATAACAGACTGGTGTATTTTGTAAGAAATCAGCAACAGGTAGAAGTGGACGATTGGAGGCAGGATGAAGAATGGATATATGATACTTACGGAGCCATTATGGAACATAATTTCTGGGATGTGTCAGAGGGACAAAAAGTTATTAAAAATCCTTCAGTAAGGTGGAAATATCAGAGAAATGATAAAGGACAAGTAGTAAGAGTTGAAAAACAAAGCTATTCCTTTAGTGCAGCAGGTCTTGTTTTGAGTGAAATAACTGAATTTGGATACAAACAGGATGTGTTGGATACTATTTCAGTTTATCGAGTACTCAATGGAAATGTTAATCTTAAGGAAAGACGCTTCCAGCTTAGCTTTCAGAGATACAATGATTTACTTCCTGATTCTATCCTTTTATCTTCCTTTGTTAGTATTGTATCATCAAGTGATACTACACTTCAGACGATCACTTATGACGAGCAAAACAGGAAGCTTTCATCTTACACTGTTGGAACATCAGATGACACAATTTCTCATATAGATTGGGTGTATGATGAGTTTTCTGTTAAACAAACTTCTAATAACATTGACAGACTTGAAATTTACTATGATGAAACAGGTTATGAAAAATATAGGGAAGATTTTCAGAACAACCAATCACTTGCTGTTCCAGCTGACCTTAATACGCGCGTTCTAAATAACGGTAAAATGATTAGTGCACTTAGAGAAATATGGGATCCTGTAACTTATTTTTACCGAAAGGATACTGAATATCTTTATTACTATGATATCACGTCAATAAAGGCAGGATATTCTGTAAGAAATAAGATTTCTGTATATCCTAATCCCGGATCAGGCACATTTTATCTTGATAGGTCTAATGATGTGGTAGAGCTTAATTTATATGCAACGGATGGTAAAGTATGGAAGTTTTCCCCAGGAGCAAGCTTCACATCAGAATGTTCTGCAGGGATCTATTTACTTGTAATAAAAATGAAAGATGGTAGTGTTGAAAAGACGAGGATAGTTATCGAGTAAGAGAGCTGATAAGATATCTATCTTAATAAAATTATTTGTTCTTCAATAGAAAAAAGAGAAAGGCCCAATCACCTTTCTCTTCCAGATAAAAATATAGTAAGCTTAAAAAGTGAGATTTTTCTGAGCTGCCTGTTTTTTTATGGCTTCTATCATCGCTTTGTCTAGCGTATTTTCAGGAGCTTCAGATTTTTTCTGTTCAACAATATATTTTTCTCTTTGCACATTTAATTGTTGTATTTCTGTCTTGATTTTTTCTCTGTCAGCCTTCTTCGTTTCAATATACTTCTGCTTCTGAGCTATAGTCATACTTTGCATTTCCTGAGGTAGATCAGAGGTTTGAACTTCTTCTACTTTGAAGTCTTTTTCATCTGAGGCATCTACCAAATCCCAGCTTTTGTTTTTATAAACATATGAGCTCTTGCTCACTGCTCTGTTTACTTTATTTTCTTTGCCGTATTTCTCAGCATTAGCATCTTGTTCTACCTGTTTTATTTTCTTTTCCTTACCAAGATTACCATATTCAATATATGTGGTATTTAATTGAGTGTTCAGGTCAGAAATTTTGTCATCATATGGAGATGGTATATAAACTGTCTTTCTATCCTGTTCAATACTCATATAATTCCCTTTGGTAATGTCCGCTCCACTTTTCCAAAGGCCATTAATCCCTTCCTGATATGGACCACAGTAAATTGTATTGACAATCACATTTCTGGAGCTTGCGAGTGCACAGGCCTTTTGATATGGAACTCCTCCCTGGTTAAACGGCTCATTTCCTGCTATGAAGATTACCTGCAAATCGTTTCCATCTGGAGACCAGTCCAGCTGATTGCATGCTGTCTGTATCACATGGCCACAAAATTCGCTACCTCCATTGGTCGTCAGTTTAAAGAGATCTTCTGAAATTTTATCAAGATCATCAGTAAGTGGAGTAACCATTTTGATATAACCTTCCATAGCGCTAAGTCTGTCATTTCCATATTCATATAAAGCTATCTGGATTGTAGGTTTGATACCATCACACTTAGCCTGAGCAAGTTCATTGACAATTGTCCAGAGTTGGGATTTAGCCTGATCTATCAGTCCATCCATACTGTTACTGGTATCCAGTAGAAGTGCGACTTTAATCTTCTTTTGCTGGGGCGATGGATTCGGAGGTGTTAATGCTTCTTCAGTACTTTTCTTTTTAAATAGCGAAAGGATGTTATTTCCGTAGAGAGAACAGGCAAAAGCAAACCAAAATGTAGTAAGCAGGAAAATGTTTTTTTTTCTCATTAGCATATCCATAAGCGTTTTATTTTTTCAGAAAGGTATATGGAATAAAGACATGCGTAAAGTGAAACTGAGCCAACATACGGTTCTACTTAGTGAACTTGTCTCAGGACTTAGTGAAAATATTTATAGTAATGTAAAAATCTGTTAGTCAATTATTTTGTAATTTTGTCGTTGATGGTTTTAAATGAATTGTGATGCGGAAATTAGTATTGATAGTTATTGTGCTGTTAGTAGGAGTGCATCTTCAGGCACAGGATAAAAAGATAAAAAAGATTAGTAAGTCTTCAATGGCTCCGGATCCTGCTTATTCACTTATAAATAAAGCTGAAAATATAGCTAGTAAAGATCCCGCCAAGGCTATTGATTACATCCAGGAAGCTTTGACTTTAAACCTTAAGGAAGGAGATAAAAGAGTAGAAGGATTATGTTACAAGTTGCTTGGAGAAATTAATACAAATCAAGGTATATATTCCAAAGGTCAGGAGAACTTTCTGAAAGCACTTGAGATCTTCAGAAGTTTAAAGGAATTTGACCTTGTAACTGAGACTCTTATTGGCTTGTCTCTTTCATATGAAAAAAGTAATAATTCTAAAGAGGCTATTGAAATTAATAATCAATTAATTAAAGATGCATTAACTAAATCCAATAAAAGGGATCAGATTAAATGGAGAAATAAAAACGGGGATCTGTATCTGCTACTCGGAAATTATCAGCAGGCTTTAGCAGAATATACTACTGTACTTGCTATAGAAGAAAAGGATAAAAACAAAGAAGGAATAATTGAGGCGAACAACAGGATAGGAAAGGTTTACCTGGAACAGGAAAAAACGAACAAGGCTATTCAGCATTATGAAAAACTTGAAGAAATAGCAGAGGGAAGCAAGGATGAAAAAACCAAGGCGGACATTTACAATAACATTAGTCGCGCTTATAGCAAGCAAAACAGAATTGATGATGCATTAAAGGCTAAGCAGAAATCATTAGAGGCAAATATAAAGCTTGACGATAAAAATACATTGGCAAAAGAATATGTTGATGTCGGCAATTTATACCTGGAACAAAAGAGTTCTGCGAATGCAGTACCTTTTATTGAAAAAGGAATTCAGCTTTCTGAAGAATCCGGAGATCTGATAAAAAAAGCTGATGGATTAAAAGCCTTGTCAAAGGCTTATAAAGAATCAGGTAATATTAAGAAGGCAACGGCTTTGTATGAAGAATATCTATCTCTAAAAGATTCTATTTTGTCAAAGAAGGAATATGAGTTGAATAATTTTTTATATGGAAAAGATGATCTTATTTCCAGACAAAAGAAGTTAGAAATACTGGAAAAGGATATGGCTCTGAATCAAAAGACCATTGACTTGTTACGAAAGGATCAGAAGATCAGAGAGGCTGGATTGAAGCGTCAGCAACTGATTATCTATGGCTTATTGTCAGGGCTCTTGCTTGTATTTGGCAGTTCGTGGATAGTATTTGCCAGCTCACGTAAAAGAAGGATTTCCAATCAGCAGCTGGCATTAAAATCCTTGAGTAGTCAGATGAATCCTCATTTTATTTTTAATGCATTGAATTCAGTGAATAACTTCATAGCAAAAAATGATGAAAGATCTGCTAATAAATACTTATCTGATTTTTCAAAATTAATGAGAGCAGTAATGGAAAACAGTCAGCACGACTTTGTTCCGATGGCCACAGAAATAAAGATACTTGAGTTATACCTGCAGCTGGAACATTCACGCTTCCCGGATAAGTTTGACTATAATTTTGAAATAGATGAATCCATAAACAGGGAAATTGAAATTCCTCCTATGTTGATTCAGCCCTATATTGAAAATGCAGTATGGCATGGATTAAGATATAAAGAGGATAAGGGAATTCTCAATGTTAAAGTTTCTCAGGTACAGGGTGGTATAGAGGTAGTGATTGAAGACAATGGTATAGGAAGAAAGAAGTCTAAAGAACTTAAGACCCAGAATCAAAAAGAAAGTACTTCTCTTGGTATGAAGAATATTGAAAGCAGACTTGGAATTATTAATGAATTATACAAAACGCAGATGAAAGTTGTGATAGAAGATCAGGATGCTGCCAGTCAGTCTGGTACAAAGGTTATAATCACAATTGGCACAAAATAAACTCAGGTCGGATATGGTATTGAAAGCAGTTATTGTAGATGATGAAGTTTCTGGCAGAGAGACATTGTCGCATTATATTCAAAAGTATTGTGAGGATGTGGAAATAGTAGGTTTTGCAGATTCAGTAAAATCAGGTTTGGAGGTTATTGAAAAGAGTAAACCGGATATACTTTTCCTTGATGTGGAGATGCCATATGGCAATGCCTTTGATTTGCTGGAGCAGGTGAAAGAAATAACATTTGAAACTGTATTTGTGACTGCCTTCAGCAATTATGCAATGAAAGCTCTCAATTGCAGTGCTGCTTATTATATTCTCAAACCTATAGATATAGATGAACTGGTTGCAGCTGTTGATAAAATAAAAGCTCAAAGGGAAAAGTCGAAAGAATTCATTCATACTAAAATTCTTATTGAGAATATTAATATTGTAAATAAGCAATTGCAGAAGATTGTATTGCCTACAATGGAAGGGTTTGAGGTAGTTCAAGTGAAAGATATTATAAGGTGTCAGGCAAATGATAATTTTACAGATATCATTTTAGCAGAAGGTAAAAAGATGCTTATCTGTCGAACTCTGAAATACTTTGAAGGATTATTGGAAGACTATGATTTTATGCGGGTACACAAATCTCATCTGATCAATATCCAATTTATTAAAAGATACAGGAAGGGTAAAGGTGGACAGGTAGTAATGTCTGATGGTTCTGAAATTGATGTCTCTCCGGCAAAGAAACAGGATTTACTTGACCGTTTTGGATAGAACTTTTTATACTAATAGAGTTTATTTTTGTTTTTTATTTTTCATTAATCTCTTTTCCCTAAGTGGTAAACCCTTTGGAAACATTGAGATTTGATCAATGTTATTTTTGATATTTTAAACTCTATGAAAATCAGTGTAATAATTCCCACTTTTCAGGAAGAGGAGAATGTTGGACGATTAATCAAGTATCTTAAAAGACAAGCAAACACCGCTCTTTTGCAGGAGATCATAATTGCTGATGGCAATAGTGATGATGAGACTGTAACGATCGCCCGCCAGCAGGGAGCCAGGGTTTTGCCATGTCCTGTAAGAGGAAGGGCGGCACAAATGAATTATGCTGCAGCGCGCGCAACCGGAGATATTCTTTATTTCTTGCATGCCAATACTTTTCCTCCGAAAGGTTTCTGTGACGATATTATTTTTGCAGTGAAGGAAGGTTATTCTGCAGGCTGCTTCAGGCTTAAGGTTGATCATAATCACTGGTTTTTACAGCTGAACTGCTGGTTTACCCGATTTGACTCTGATTATGTAAAATTTGGTGATCAAAGTTTATTCATAACTAAAGAACAGTTTAATCATTGCAATGGCTTTGATGAAAAGCTTTATTTTCTTGAAGATCTGGAATTAATTCAAAGAATTAAAAGTAATGCTAAGTTCAAAATTGTTAGCAAGCATGTTCTGATTTCTGCGAAAAAGTATCTTGAGAAAGGCATTTATAAACTTCAGATGACATTTTTTCTGTTGTTTATTATGTATAAATTAAAGTATTCTCAGGATAAAATGCTGGAGGCCTACAAACGAATGACTCATTCCAGATAAAATCGATTGAAAGAAACAAAAAAATGTCCGATAATTGTTATCTGTTAGTTGTACTTTATCCAAAGTATATAAAGATTACTATGTTGAACAAACTAAAGTTTCTTTCATTTGCATCTTTGCTCCTTGCTTTTTGCTTGACATCATGTGCAAAATCAAAGGTGAAGGAAAACAATTCTAATGTTAAAGAAGAAATCATAGATCCAATGGCGAATATTGATACTGCCACATTCGGAGCGGGATGCTTCTGGTGTGTTGAGGCAATTTTTCAAGGCATGAAAGGTGTGCAGAAAGTTGTGTCAGGGTATACAGGTGGACAAGTTGAAAATCCTACTTATAAAGAAGTTTGTACCGGTAATACCGGTCACGCTGAAGTGATTCAGGTTTATTATGATCCTGCAGTGGTTTCTTTCAAAGACTTGCTGGAGGTATTCTGGCAAACCCATGATCCTACTACTCTGAACAGGCAGGGCAATGATGTTGGTACTCAATACCGCTCATCGGTTTTTTATCATAATGCAGAACAAAAAGAACTAGCGGAGAAATATAAAAAAGAGCTTGATCATTCAGGAGCATTCAGCAGCCCTATTGTAACAGAAATTGTACCTATCAGTAAATTTTTCCCTGCAGAAGACTATCATCAGAATTACTTTAATTTGAATCAGGGACAACCGTATTGTACCTATGTAATAAAGCCAAAGGTTGAAAAATTCAAAAAAGTGTTTGGTGATAAGGTGAAAAAATAATCAGCTTTTTGCCAACAAGAATTGAACTATGATAAATAAGATCATAGATAATATTGAAAGGGAAAATCCTGTCTCGTTGGATTTTACAAATAGAGCTGCACAACTGGCTGCCATGGCTAGCAGAATCAAGAATGTAAAAGGGTAGTAGATTGAAAAGCCATCAGCATAATTTAACTTTTCATCTGAAATTGGATGGCAGGATTTTACTATACCAAAGATGGGAGTGATGTCTACACTGATTGTATCATAGGGTGTTATAGAGTTAGCTGTTTCAGAGTTAAAATTAAAATCAATTTTTGAACTCTGTATTTCATGATTGAAGTGATCCGTATAGTTTGAGGTTTTAGCTTCAAAGTGTGAAATATCTTCTACGATCGTATTATCATATCTTTGAGAAATCATATAATCGATACAAAGGATGAGGCAAAAAAAGAATACAAAAGAGGAAAAAAACTTTCCTTTTAATGCATAGCTTTTATAAGGGTCTTTGTTTTTAAACTTCTGTTTGCCAGGAGATTTATGAAAAGGTCTGTGGCTGTCTGTAGTCGATTTTTCTCCGGAATAGCTTGCTTTTGATTGAAATGACTGATTTAACCGGAAATCATAATTATTTTTTTTGACAGGATCACTAAGTACATCATATGCTTCGTTAATTTCCTGAAATACAGCTTTAGCCTGAGAAGATGGATTTTTGTCAGGATGAAATTGCAAAGCAAGTTTTCGGTATGCTTTTTTAATTTCCTCCGAAGAAGCTGTGGATGAAAGATGTAAAACTTTGTAATAGTCCTTCAATTTCAACAAATTTGCCTGTTTTTAATAATTTTCCTTTGGTGTAAATATTCTTCTGAGTTCGGAAAAAATTTCGCCAAAGAAAGTATTAATTTAGGAAAATTAGCGAAGATTTAATTAATGAATTTTAAAAAAATAATTACGTTTATCACATTGTGTTTCTGTCCTTTTTTGCTTTTTGCTGAAGGGAAAAAAACTTTTTTTGTAGGCCGTTCACTGTATTTCTGGGTTTTGCTAGGTGGGGGAGTTTATATCTTTTACCTGTATCATATTAATAAAGCTGAAAAGAAGGAGTTTTTTAAAATTCCTTTTGTCCGGTCGCTTTCCTTGTCATTGATACTGCTGCTGTTATCTTTTTTTGCAATCAATTTTTTTATTAAAGAACCTGATATAATAAAAAGTCCGACAGAAGCTTTTGATGAAGAATATTTACCGGTAAAGGATTTAAATCAAAAGGAGGATTTATATATCAGAAAACTGGAAATGTCTTTTTCTGATCCGGATCTAAATTTTGAATGTATTCAGAATCATTTCAGAATACCTCAGTCCTGGGAAGAGAATAGTCGATATTATGAAAGAGATGATTATACATTATTGAATTTTTTTTCTGACAGACTAAACTTTAGTGATTCTGCTTATGTGGATCAGGCAAGATTGTCTATAGGATTGTTCAAATATTTTTCCGATAGTCTTCCTTCAGCCATATCTTATTTCAATAGCGTAAACAACAGGAACCTTCCATATTTGAATTATTATTCAGCCGTTACTTATCTGAAAACCGGTGATACTCTGAAGGCCAAAAGGTTTTTTAGTAATGCTATTCAGATCAATGATGTTTTTAAAAATGCAGCATTTGAAGAATATACTTTGCTTCTTGAAAAATATAATGATGAAGAAGGTGTCAAAAAATTACTCTACTCAGCCAAGACTGAACAGTTTGTGCCATTTCAAATGGCAACAAAATTCTATTTCCTTAATGGAGATTATATAAAATACTATTTAAAAGTTCTATCTCATTCATTCAAAGATTTTAAGTGGACTGGGTTTTTAGCTGCCTTGGGAATTATGTTGGTCTGGTTGTTTTATATTATCCGTATCGATATTTATGAAAAGGAAGATTGGTTTCCCTTACTATTAACGCTCTTGTATGGAATGACGTTTACATTCCTTGCATTCTTCTTTTATGATTTTTTCAGATACTACTTATATTTTGACAGGTCTGGAAATTTTTGGAATGATTTATTGTATTGCATTTTTGGGATAGGTGCTATTGAAGAATTTGTTAAGATTATTCCTCTATTCTTACTTGTTGCTTTTTTTTCTGAGCACTTGAATGAGGCTTATGACTATATTCTGTATGCATGTCTTAGCGCATTAGGGTTTGCGTTTGTTGAAAATATCCTGTATTTCGATGGAGACCTTGCTGGAATTGTACAAGGCAGGGGAATGACATCGGTTCCTTCTCACATGATTGCATCATCCATAGTTGCATATGGCTTTGTATTAAGTAAATACAGATTTAAAAATTTCCCCCTCTGGATTTCGTTTCCTGTGTTTTTTCTGCTTGGCAGCATTACACATGGATTGTACGACTTTTGGATTTTTAAACAGGTTTTCCCTGTATTTCTTTTACACTTTGTGATTTCTGTTTCAGTATGGATCATTATTATCAATAATTGCATGAATAATTCACCTTATTTCAACTACAAAATGAAATACAGGTCTGAAAACATGCAAACCTATATGGCAGTATCTTTAACCGCAATTTTTGTGCTTCAGTATGCTTTGGTGGCATGGGAGAGAGGTCCTTCAATAGCAGGACATTCTCTGACGACTGCATTTATCATAGGGGGAATCTTTACTGTTTACTATACGGACAAATTAACCAATATGGACCTTGTAAAAGGTTACTGGAATACAATATCAGTTCATTCTGTTACAGACAAAAGGAGAAACAATGCATTCAACCTTCGCTTGTTTTTTGTAAGGCTTATTTCAGGAGATATTATTCCTCATCATTTTGTCGGCGACAAAGTCAGTCTTTCTTGTGAAAAAAATAATCTTAAGTTGCTTACTCATTTTCCACATCCGATTAATGGAGAGATCATTGATAGGCTTGTTGTCACTTGCAAAGTTCCAGGGACTGGACACTTGTTCAAAGATCCATACTGGTTTAAATTAATAACTGAAGAATCAATAAGTCCTGGTGCTGATCCTGAAACAATATTTTTATTCAGATTTTCTGATGATCAACCGGCCTTTAATGAAAACAAACCATTGTTAATTCATTTGTACTGTTTTAGAAATCACCATGTCAAAGACGACCTACTTCAGAAAGAAGATCTAAGGTCATTGGGAAAGGCAATGTTGAGATTAAGGTCAGTTGAGTAAGCCTTTAAAATTATTATTCATATTGATAAAGTTATCTGAGGTGTTTGATTTAGGTCCTTATGCGGACTGCTAGAGAAGGCATGCATGACTTCACTCTAGCTAATCTTGGCATTTTTGATTGAATCTTCATGACTTGCTCCCGAACTATTATAAGTCCTTGACTCTTCTTTATGCATAATAGAAGGTAATTCTTCCCAGTTCATTATACTATATTCTTTACTCAATTTGGAAAGGTTGTATGACCTTGGATGCCATATTGAAGATCTGCTTGATCAAAATGTAATCCCCGTTCTATTTCTCTAACTACTGTAATTTAAAGGCTAAACTGTAATCTCGTTGGCTGTGCTTTCGCCTTAGGTGTGTGAGGCTTGTCATATTGTTGATTTCGGTGTCAACTTATTACAGGATGACAGTACTATAAAAGAAAAGACTGCCCTTTTGAGACAGCCTTTTCTTTTACAAAGTTTAAGAATTCTATTTTAATAATGTTACTTTACCTTCTTTTTTATAAGGCCCTCTGCTTTCTGGATCTTCCCCTTCATATGTGATGATATATGGGTAGGTTCCGATAGGCATTAACTGTCCTTTATAATATCCATCCCAGGCTTCATCTTTATCTCCTGTTTCAAATATTATTTCACCCCATCTGTTGAAAATCATCATTTTGTAATTAACAACATATTTTCCATATGCTCTGAATGTTTCATTTTCAGGAGTTTCATGCTTTCCTGGAGTGAACACGTTTGGTACATCCAAACGAGGGTTGCAAAGATCCCTCACGAGAATTGTATCAGTTATAGAACAATTTTCTTTATTTGTTATAAGTACAAAATATGTTCCAGGTGTAGGTACTTCAATTTTACTTGTGTCTTTGTCAGATACAGGATTTATTGATGTCCATTTGTACATGTAGTTTACATTGTAACCTGCATCAAGTGTTACTTTCGCTCCATATTCAGGACAAAGTTTGGTGAATTCAGGTAGTTGTGATACTGGTAATGCATTGAATAGAACATGAGCAGAATCATTAGTTGTACATTGACCTAAAGTTATTGAAACTACATATAATGCTGACTCTGTTACATTAAGTGAATCGTTATTTACATGCATGTCATTATTTTCTTTAAACCATGCATAGTCAGGAACAAATGGTGCAAATTTATCCATGTTTGAAGGTGTTCCAACCAAAGTTACTGTTTGTCCTGCACATGACACCACATCAGAAAGATTGATAATTGGTCTTTCTATACCGATAACCATTACACTATCAGAACTATTGCAACCAAGAATATCCGTAACAGTTGCTCTAAAATAGTTTGTATCTGCTGCAACCGGAACATTAATGGAATTTAGGTCTCTACCTTGCTCACCAGTTATCCATGAATAGTCAACATTGTTAACATCAGATACTATTGTAATTGGTAAAGTAGTACCAATACACCCAAGAACCGGCTGTCTTGTCAGAGCAGGAGGGTTGGTTACATTGGTTGTCTTTTCAGTAGAACAGTTACCATATTCATAAACAACTCTGAACAAACCATCGCTTTGTGGTGCTATGGCAGATTTGTTCTCACTATTTAGAATGACACCATCTCTGTACCACTGATATTGACCAGGAACAGCTGGTAGTCCACTTGCCAAAGAGTGAATGATCAAAGTATCACTGTAGCAATAATGATCAAGCATATCAAATTTCGAATTGTTGAAATCAAATACTCCTACATTGATACTGTCTAAAACTGGGCATCCTTTATAGTCTTTAACTGTCAGAGTAATCGCTGAATCACTTGCAGCAGTTATGCTAAAGACAGGATCAGTGCTGATAATAGTACCTGCTTTGTTTTTCCACTCATAAGTAATACCCGGACTAGTTTTAGCTTCAAGGATTATCGTGGTTCCTCTACACACAAACTGATCTTTTCCTGCATCTGCAATTGGCAGAGGATCAATTTTCAACACAGTACTGTCAGAGACAGCAGGGCAAGCGCCATTGATGAATGAAGTAAGTTTAAGTACTACCTGTCCCTTATTAAAATCATCCATAGTAGGGTAGTATTTAGCATTCAGGTCTGCTGCATTTATTGCAAATACTCCTGTTCCTGAAGTAGACCATTTACCACCAGAAGCATTTTTGATATCTCCAGCAAGCTGTGAACCATCCTCTATGGCACAAATCATAGCTGTTCCAGCATTCACAATAGGAGATTTGTCAACATAAAGCGTCATGGTATCCTGACTGAATTTGCATATACCATTTCCTGTTGTGATAAATACTAGGTCTACAGAACCAGATGTTTTATCTGCATCTGATGGGAAATAGATTGCATCCGGTTTGTTGAAGTCGTCAAATGAACCTGTACCCGATGTGAACCATGCCCCGCTTGTAGAGTTTTTATGTATTCCATTCAGACTATAAGAATTCAATATATTACAAGTTGTCTGATCAGGCCCAGCATCTGCTTGTGGAGCCGGAAGTATAGTGATTACCGAAGTTTTTGAAGTTGCAGGACAGCTTCCTTTTCCTGCAGCAGTTAATTTTACCACTACCTTTCCTATAGATTTATCCGCATCTGTAGGAGAATAGATTGAAGTTACTTTGTTATTAGGATTAAATGTTCCTGTTCCTGTACCTGTCCAGGTAACTCCATTATCAAACTGAGAAGTTCCTCTTAAAACAAGCGTTACAATGTCAGAGCAGTAGGATTTGTCTGTTCCTGCATCTACGACTGGTGGTTGTATAATTTTTACCTGAGTAGTTTGCATTACTGGAGCACATGTTCCATTACCTGTTGAGGTTAATGTTAATCCTACTACTCCATTTTGTATATCAAGTTTTGATGGGAAATAAGTAGCAGTAAGTGTTGCAGCATCTACTGCAAATACACCAGATCCACTTGATTTCCAGATACCACCGGTTGCTATTGTTACATTACCATTTAATGGGATGGAGGCCTGAGCTAATCCGCATATGTCAGGATATGATCCTGCAGTAACAACAGGAATAGGTGTCAAAGTTACACTCATATCATCTGATACCGCGCTACATTGGCCGTTATTAGCAGTTGTTAAGGTCAATACAAAATTTCCAGTAGCTTTATCTGCCAATGATGGAGTATAAGAAGCATTTAGAGTATTTATATCAGGAGTAAATGTTCCAGTACCTGAAGTTGACCATATTCCACCTCCGGCATTTGATACATAACCTGATAATTTTACAGATCTGAGATCTTTACACGTAATTATATCTGCTCCTGCATTTACTATAGCTGATGGAGAAGGGATCACATTGATTACAATGAAGTCTGAAACAGCATTACACAATCCGTTACCTGTGGAATTCAGCGTAAGTATTATCCCTCCGGCTTCGTTATCTGCAGGTGAAGGAATATAAGTAGTGGATAAAGATGTTCCATTAGCAAATGTACCGGTACCTGTTGTAGACCAAACACCTCCAGTTGCGTTTAGTACTGTTGCTGAAAGGATTGCGTTAGCCTGACCTGCGCATATTGTCTGATCAGCACCGGCATTTACCACTGGTTTCGGTGCAATGTCTATTTGGAGATTGTCAGTAACTGCATTACAAGTTCCATTGTCTGTTGAGATAATAGAAAGTGTTACAGCGGTTTGTCCTTTATCAGCATCTCCAAGGTAATACACTGTACCTAATGAATTTGCACTCGGTGCAAAATAACCATCTCCGTTACTGCTCCATTTTCCACCAGCAGCTACAGTTACAGCTCCAGCAATGTGGATAGTATCTTTGTCTGCGCAAATTGAATGATCTAATCCGGCAGTGATAGTAGGTGCTTTAGTAAAGCTTAGAACCAATTGGTCACTTACTACATTACAAAGGGGATTACCTGCTGAAGCAAATGTCAATGTCACACTACCGTTGGTTTTGTCAGTTGAAGATGGTGTATATATCGCATTAAGAGCATTTGCATCATCAAATGATCCGGATCCTGATGTTGTCCAGATACCTGCCGGAGCATTTTTAACTTTTCCGGCTAACTGGTAAGAATTAACATCAACGCAGGCAGATTGATCCAATCCGGCATTAACAACAGGTATTGGAGTAATCAAGATGGAAACTGTACTTGAAACTTCATGGCACAATCCATTATTGGTAGTTGTTAATGTTAGGTTTATCGACCCTGCCGCTTTCTCAGCTGCTGTAGGAGTATAGGTTGTATTTAAGCTGTTGGGATCAGCGAAAGAACCACCGCTTGTACTGCTCCAGATAGAGCCGAGTGCCACAGTTCTGTTTCCTGACAAGGTAATTGCGGTATTGTCAGCGCAAACAGTCTGACTTGGACCAGCATTTACAGTAGGTGCAGGATTAATTGTAACAACTTTATCTTCTGACACAGGAGTACATGTACCATTTCCTGTTGTTGTAAGAGTCAGAGTTACTCCTAAGTTGTTAATATCATCAGCAGAAGGGATGTATGTAGCATTTAGGGTATTGTCATTAGGACTAAATATCCCGGTTCCGGAAGTAGTCCAATGCCCTCCTGATGCAATCTGAACAGAACCATTCAATACAATATGGTTAGCATCAGCACAAATGGTTTCATCATTTCCTGCATCTACAGTAGGTGCAGTGCCGATATTAATTACAAGGTCGTCATAAACAGTACTGCAATTGTCTGTAGGATTTGATGTTAAACGTAGAGTAACACTTCCATTGCTTATATCGGCAGGGGATGGCGTGTAGCTAGTTGAAACTAGTGCAGCGTTTGCAAAAGTACCGCTTCCCGATACTATACTCCAAGAACCTCCAGTTGCCCCTGTAACTGTACCTTTAATATTGATAGCACCCACATTTGCACAAGAAGTGATATCGCTACCTGCATCTACTGTTGGAGCAGGAGTAAAGGTAAGTGTCAGCGTGTCAGCTTCAGGTCTACAAATATTGGTGTTTATTGTAGTTGCAAATAATCTTATAACACCAGTTATAATGTCTTGAGGTGATGCAGTGTAAACTGTCGATGCAGAAGATGCATTAGAGAATGTTCCGTTACCTTCTGTTTTCCAGATGACGCCGTCAGCATCTGCATATGTTGCGGTAATATTTGCTATAGGATTATTTTCACATATAGAAAGATCAGTTCCTACGTCTATTGACGGTCCGCGTAATAAATCAATTACCATGGTATCTTTACCCGCTATACAAGATCCTAAGGCTGCTCCGGTTAATATCAACTGTACTTTTGTACCTATTTCAGCTGCAGTTGGTGTATATGTCGCACTCAAGGAAGTAGAATCTGAGAATGTACCCAAGCCGCCTGACCAGGTTCCATTACCAGAACCATTTAATTGTACTGGTAACATATTTGAACAGAATTGCTGATCCGGCCCTGCATCTACTGGAGTAATTTTAAAGCTTATGGTCATGTCATCAGTAACAGGAGTACAGAAACCATTACCTGTTGAAGTAAGTGTTAACTGAACAGTACTTCCGTTTACATTTTCAGCAGCTGAAGGCACGTAAGTTGCATTCAATGCAGTAGGATCCGGAACAAATGTTCCAGTTCCTGAAGTAGACCAAGTTCCACCTGTAGCTTTCTTTACTGTTCCGGAAAGTGCTATTCCTGGAGCTCCGGCACAAACCTGTACATCAGGTCCTGCATTTACCACTGCAAGTGGAGAAATATTAATTACAAGATTAGCTGATACTGATTTACAGTTGCCGAATCCAGTGGTTGTAAGTGTCAGGTTAGCCTTGCCATTAGCAATCTGATTTGCAGAAGGCATAAATGTCGCATTCAAATCTGTGTTTGAAGGACTAAATGTACCATCTCCTGATCCTGTTGCCCAAATTCCGCCAGTAGCACCTGTTGTTATGACTCCATTTAATGGAACTCCTGTTGTAGTTGCACAAATGTTGATAGTAGGACCAACATTTACAGTTGGAGCAGGAGTTATAGTAACAGTCATGTTATCTGTTACAACTGAACAATTCCCATTCCCTGTTGAGGTAAATGTAAGTGTTACATTTCCGCTGGTTTTATCCTGAGCAGATGGTTTGTAAATTGCATTTTTATCATTTACAGAAGGTGAGAAAGTACCTGTTCCTGATGTAGTCCATATTCCACCTGTAGCGACTGTATAGTCACCACTAAGCTGTATATTTGCATTGTTAGCACAAACAGTTTGATCAGGTCCTGCTGTTATTGTCGGAGCAGGAGTTAAAGTTACATTCAACTGATCTGAAGTAGCGTTACAAGCTCCGTTTCCTGTTGTTGTAAGTGTTATTGCAACTGAACCTCCAGCAATGTCATCCGCAGATGGAATATAGGTTGCTGAAAGTGATGTATTTCCTGGTGAGAATGTTCCATCTCCAGAGCTTGTCCACATAACGCCTGTAGCAATAGTTTTAACTCCACTTAAAACAACGTTAGAGTTATTAGCACAAAGCGACTGATCGGCTCCCGCATTTACTGTCGGTACTGGATTGATAGTATATATTTTCTGATCTGATGCAGGTGGACATGCACCATTACCAGTTGAAGTTAATGTAAGTACCAGCGAAGTTCCAGAAAGATCTGCAACTGAAGGGTTATAAATCGCATTGAGTGTATTGTCATCAGGAGTGAAGGTTCCACTTCCGCTTGTACTCCATGTTGCGCCAGTTGCATTTACAACACTACCTGACTGCTGAAGGAATTCTTTGTCAGCACAAATCGTTTCATCAGGCCCTGCATTTATTATTGGAGTTTTTTGAATGGTTACAATAAGACTATCAGAAACAGGAGTACAATTTCCATTACCTGTTGTAGTAAGTGTCAATGTCACTTTTCCACTGATGGTATCATTAGCGGAAGGTACATAAGTAGCAACAGTGCTAAATGCATTCGGACTGAAAGTTCCTGATCCTGAAGTTTTCCATGAACCGCCACTTGCAACTGATATTGTTCCGTTCAGAGGTGCACCTGTACCACTGGCACAGATAGTCTGATTCGTTCCGGCTTCAATAGTAGGAGCAGGTGTAATAGTTATATTGACTGTATCTGAAACAGCATTACAATCGCCGTTGCCGGTTGAAGAAAGAATAAGTTTCACAGAACCAGCAGTATTATCGGCTACAGAAGGAGTGTATGTTGCAATCAGACTGTTTGGATCAGGTGAAAATGATCCACTTCCAGTGGTAGTCCATGTTGCTCCGGTAGCAACCGTAACAACACCATTTAGTGAAATCTTAGAATTATTTGCACATACGGTTCTGTCAGCTCCTGCATTAACAGTAGGTGCAGGTGTGATAGTAACAGCCAGTTGATCGCTAACTGGTTTACATAAACCGTTTCCTGAAGAAATTAATGTAAGAGTAACGGTTCCTCCTGAAATATCTAATGGAGAAGGTATGTATGATGCATTTAAAGAAACTGTATCAGGAGTAAAGGTTCCTGTTCCGCTTGATCTCCAGTATCCTCCGGTCGCAACAGATACTGTTCCATAAAGGCTAATTTCAGCATTGTTTCCGCACACAATTTTATCGGCTCCTGCATTAACAGTAGGTGCTGGTGTGATTGTAATATTCATTGTATCGACAACAGCATTACAATTTCCGTTTCCTGTTGTAGTTAATAATAACCTTACTTTTCCTGACGCTCTGTCAGATACTGAAGGAACATATGTCGCAGTTGGAGTGACCTGGTTAGGGAAGAAAGCGCCACTTCCTGAACTTGTCCATTCAACGCCTGCCAGACTGGTTCCGGTAAATGAACCTGCAAGTGTAACTCCCATAAGGTCTTCACAAATAGTCTGATCTGGACCAGCATTAACTGTTGGAGATGCCCCTACAGAAATAGTCATCTGGCTGGTTTTGGCTTTACATAGTCCGTTTCCGGTAGTTGTTAATGTAAGTGTTACACTGCCATTGTTAATTTCAGAAGCAGAAAGATTATAGGTAGCATTCAGAGCCGAACTATTCGCGATGAATATTCCAGTTCCTCCGGACCAGATTCCTCCAGATGCTACAGTTACAGATCCATTAAGGGTAAGCGTTGCATTATTAGCACATACATTTCTGTTGGTACCTGCATTAACTGTCGGAGCAGGAGTGATGATTACCGCAACTATATCTGATACCGGTGAACAAGCACCTGCTGCATTGGTAGTTAGAGTAAATGCTACTATTCCCTTGCTTATATCTGCTGCTGAAGGAATATAAGTTGTAATAGGCGAATTCGAATTCGCAAATGAACCCGTTCCATCTGAAGTCCAGAGGCTACCAGATGCAACTGTGATTGCACCGTTTAGGTTGATTGCTGCAGTATCAGCACAAACTGTCTGATCCTGACCTGCATTTACAGTAGGCGTTGGATTCAGGTTTATAATAACTTGATCAGATGTTCCGTTACAAATTCCACTTCCTGTACTGCTAAGTGTTAATGTAACAGCAGTACCTTTATCAGCTTCAGATGGTATATATGAAGCATTCAATGCTGTAAAAGAAGGAGAGAAGGTTCCACTGCCTGATGTACTCCAACTAGCGCCTGTGGTATTCGCTTTATAACCTGCTAATTGTACCGATGGAACATTCGCGCAGAGAGTCTGATCTGGTCCTGCTTTTATTACTGGAGCAGGTGTAAATTGGATTGTTACATTATCAGTAACTGAAGCACAAGTAGGTGTGCTGGCAGAAGTAATTGTTAATGTAACTGATTTGGCTGCAGTATCCGCGGATGACGGAGTATATGTTGCCAGCAATGTTGTTGCGTTTGGCGTAAATGAACCAGTTCCAGATGTAGTCCAGGTAATTCCTGTTGCATTATTTGCAGTACCATTTAACTGAATTCCTGTAAGACTTGCACAAAGGGTTTGGTCAGGACCTGCATTTACGGTTACAGTTGGTGATATTGTCAACTGCATTGTATCTCTGGTAGTTGAACAAATCCCTGTTCCTGTAGTGGATAATATTAAATATACCGAACCTGCAGTTCTATCAGCAGTGGATGGTGTATAAGTTGCACTTAATGTTGAAGCGTTAGGAGTGAATGAGCCAGTTCCGGTAGTTGTCCAGAAACCTCCCGTCGCAGCATTGTTTATTGTTCCGTTAAGTTTGTAATTCGTTAAATTTCCGCACATTACAAAGTCAGCTCCCGCATTGGCGGTAGGAGCAGGTGGAATTGTAAATTTAACCTGATCAGAAACTACAGGACATGCACCACTTGCTATTGTAGTAAGAGTTAGCGTAACTGTACCAGTGGTTATTTCTGATGCAGAAGGCATATATGTACCATTCGAAGTATTAGCATTTGGCGTAAATGTTCCGCTTCCTCCTGTCCAATTTGCTGCTGATCCTGAACCTGCTAATTTTATAGGAAGGTCATTAGCACACACTACCTGGTCTGGTCCCGCATTTACAGTCGGAACGGTTGTAAAGGAAAGTACAACCTGATCTTTAATTGCTTGGCATAGGCCATTACCTGTCGTAGTTAATGTTAATGTTACATTTCCTGCAGTTTTATCTGCTGTAGAAGGAGCATAACTCGCATTAAGCGTGTTTGCATTCGGAGAAAATGTTCCAGTTCCGGATGTTGTCCATACCCCACCTGTTGATCCTGTTACATTACCAGATAGTGTAACTGAAGATACAGCTCCGCATAAGATTTGGTCTGCTCCAGCATTTACTGTTGGAGCAGGTGCTATTGATATTATGATCTGATCTGACACTGGATTACAAATTCCATTTCCTGAGGTTGTTAAAGTAAGAGTAACGGAACCGGAATTAATTTCAGAAACAGTGGGCTGATAGGTTGTAGTCAAAGTAGAATTGTTAGGTGTAAATGTTCCCATTCCACCTGACCAAGTACCACCAGTTGCAACAGTTACAGAGCCTGTCAAAGAAATTGCAGGACTATCTGCACAAACAGATTTGTCTGCTCCTGCATTTGCAGTAGGAGCAGGGGTGATGCTTACAGAAACCTGATCAGAAACCGGAAGACAATTACCATTTCCTCTTGTAGTAAATGTAAGTGTTGCTGTTCCAGCTGCTATTTCAGCTGCAGATGGTACATATCTTATATTTAATGAATCTATATTCGGTGTTATAGTTCCACTTCCCCCAGTCCATGTACCTCCAGCTGCAATAGTAACTTTTCCACTAAGATTTACCGCAGGATTGTTAGCACAAACTGTCTGATTTGTACCAGCATCAATGGTTGGAGTTTTGGTTATAGTTATTACTACCTGATCCTCAACTTCATTACAGTTTCCATTAAGTGTTGATTTTAAAGTAAGAGTTACAGATCCTGAAGCAATTTCACCTGCAGTAGGGGTATATTTGGCATTTAATGTAGAAGCATTTGGTGTGAAAGTTCCTGCTCCCCCAGACCAGATTGTTCCATTTGCATTAGTAGCTGTACCATTTAGGTTAATAACGACGTTGTTAGCGCAAACAGATTGATCCGGCCCAGCATTTACCACTGGTGCAGGTGTAAAATTGATAGTGACCTGATCTGAGTGTGAATTACATGATGCTCTATTAGCAGTTAGAGTCAATATTACAGATCCTGAAGCAATTTCATTCGGAGTTGGAATATAAGTAATATTTAAATCAGTAGCACTTGGTTGGTATAAACCAGATCCGCCTGACCACGATGAAGATGTAGCGTCTGTAGTAGTACCTGCCAAAGCAATATCTGGTTTGTTTTCACAAACCGATTTGTCAGATCCTGCATTGGCTACAGGAGATGGCTCGACAAGTATTAGAGTTGAATTAGAAACGGCATTACAAGTTCCATTACCAGTTGTGGTAAGTGTAAGAGAAATCAAACCAATTGACACTTCATTGGCACATGGAATATAAGTAGCATTTAACGTAGCATCATTTGGTATAAATGTTCCACAACCACCAGTCCATTTACCACCAGTAGCTCCAGTTACAGATCCGTTAAGTGTAACGTTTGGATTGTTAGCACAAACTGTACTTCCCGAACCAGGTGTTGAAATTGGTGATGGAGTGAATGATACCTGAACTTGGTCTGAAACAGATGGACATCCTGGTTTTGAAGCGGTAAGTGTTAATGTTACCGGACCAGCATTGGTTTCAGAAGTTGGTGAGGTATATGTAGTTGTTAATGCATTTGCATTTGAAAATGTACCAGCGCCTCCTGACCATGTATAGGTTGTTGCATTGGTGGAAGTACCCGAAAGATTTGCAGTCGGGTTGTTTTTACACACAGAAATATCTGCACCTGCATTTACAGTAAGTGCAGGTTGAATGATCACATTTACTTGATCAGTAACAGTAGCACAACCAACTTTAGTTGCGGTAAGTGTAAGTGTTATTGAACCTGACTTTTCTGAGCTGTGTGGTGTATAAACAGCATTTAAGCTGGAATTATTTGGTGAAAATGTACCTTTTCCTCCAGACCAAGTTATAGTTGTGTAATTTGTAGCGCTCGCAGCTAAAGTAGCGGTTCCACCGGCACATATCGTTTGGTCAGGTCCTGCATTTACAGTTGGGGCTTGCTCAATTGTTACAATTTTTGTAACACTTTGCGTTGCAGGACATACACCATTACCAGTAGAAGTAAGTGTTAAAGAAACATTTCCTGATGCAATATCCGCCGGTGATGGAATATAAGTCGCTACCAGATTTGTGGCTGCAGGTGTGAAAGTACCAGTTCCTGAGCTGCTCCAAATTACTCCTGTAGCATTTTGCACCGAACCATTCAAAGCAACCTGAGGGTTATTGGAACATACTGTAACTGCAGGTCCTGCTATAACTGAAGGAATTGCCTGAAACCTAAGTGTCAGAGTATCTCTTATAGATGGACAGGCACCATTACCTGTAGAAACTAGAATAATTCTCACTAATCCTGCCGCTTTATCTGCTGCAGAAGGAGTATAGGTTCCGTTCATATTTGTTACATCGGAAAATGTTCCTGTGCCTGTTGTGGTCCACATACCTCCACCAGCATTTTGCACAAGACCACTAAGAGTATAAGCACCAACAGATCCGCAAATTGTCGAATCATTGTCTTTTGCATCTGGAATTCTAGTATCAGCATCTACAACAATGCCTGGAGGAACAGTATTGTCAGTAACATCTGAAGTCGAATCCGCATACCACCAGGTGTTGACTGTATTTCTATTTCCATAATCTTTTGAAGTATTATCGGAACCATACCATGTCCATTGATGGCAAGGGTTATTACATCCTGCCAGGTTCTGACTTCCATTAGCTGCGGGAATATTTTTATCATCCCAATATAATTTTATGGGTGTTCCTGTTACAGGTCTTACAAGATTTACAATATACCCATTGGGGTTTCCTTCCACATCATATAAAGGGATGTGTGTAAGCCCATTATAAAAATCTGTACGTGTTCTGATTGTTACAGCTGTCGTTACTCTGTTACCTAAACCATCTTTTCCATCCCATGGTATACATGTTTTAGGAGGGGTTACCACTGCTGAAATTGCCCGGTCTTTTGTTCCTGGCTGATGACCTGGAATTCCATTCAAATCAAGGAAGATTTGGGCAAAACCGGGTTTGTCTACAAACACATTTAAACAAAAGTTTGTAGGTGGGCAACCTGAAACTGTTGTTGGAGCTGTAATTTTACCAAACTGACCTGTAGGGAAACAAGATTGATCCGGATCGTTAAGAAATACTTTGTATTTAGGATAGGTTGATGAACCTACTTTTGATTGTCTGTCTAAATCAGGATTACCGGTATTTCCTGTACCGGTCATGTTAGCGTTCAATACGAACACATAAGGCTGCATTCCGTTAAAATTCAGAGAAGTAACAATACCATCATCTGCATATATATACATCAAACCTTTGAACGCATTGGTAAAACTTTTGGTAGACATCATCCAGGATTGAGACCAGATTCTTCCTTTTATGGGAGTATTGGCAGCAGATGCTACAGTAATATCAAACAAATCAAATTCTCTTCTTGGATTTCCATTAGGAAGTAAAAATTCAATGTAGTAATCACCTGTTTTTGTAGGGGTAAAAGACATAGCGTCGTATCCGCTAGTCCCAACAATGGCAGAAGGTCCTGCTACTGCACGATTGTATGAAGAAATATAACCAGAGCCAGTATTTGGAACATTAGTCTGGGGGACTACAATAACTCCACTGGAGTCTTTGATTCTAAATTTAACGTCATTATTCGGTTGATTAAAACCGAAATATACTTTTTCACCAATGTTACAGATTCGTATATTTAATCTGCTGGTAGTCGGACAACCATATGTTGCAAATGGCGACCATCCAGGATCAAGTACAACATATCCGTTATCCGTAGATGCAGGTCTTATCTCTTTTGTACCCTCTGAAAAACCCTGAGTAAAGAAGATAAACGAAAACAAGATCAATAGTGAGAATTTCATTCTCTTTTTGATCAATTTGTTCGATTTAAAATCTCCCGGAAACATGTTAGTAGTATTTTGTTTGACAAATTATAGATCCTTCAATATCCTTTTAAATCATTTTAATAATTGTGTATGGATAATTACGACACAATTATTACTGCCTTTTACGGAAATCAAAATCTATAGTTGTTTTGTCTAATAAAATATTTATTTAATCTAATAGTTTTGAGGAGAGAAAAGTCAAAAAAAAGTAACAAAAAGTAAAAAAAAGTAAAAAAAATGTAAAAAAAAATTGTGCCCTAATTACTTATATTTAGGACACAATTTTATATTTTTTTCAATTTCTTCGAATTTTTCAAGATTAGAAAAATTCAAAACGTCAGCACATACATTATAGTTTTGGCTGGTAATTGAGAAATTATAATTTCTTCCTTCAGGAAGGATGACGATATATTTGCCAGTGGAACTGTTAGAATTAAAAATTCCGATAATTTCATTGTTCTTGCTATCTAATACCTTTATAGTTGCATCCAAAGGCCTTGAGGTTAAAGAGTCAGATATGATTCCTTTTAAAACAACTAATTTAGCGGCTTCTTTATATACTTCTGAGTAATATATATCACGGTCACCAAAACCTTCAGGACGAGTAGTAGAGAAATAGATTTTTTTACCATCTGCGGTCCAGGAAAAATGCATATCATCATGAGCAGTGCTTATCGGGTAACCAATATTCTCTGGTTCACTCCAGCTAAAGGTTGATAAATCAAATTTGGACATGAAGATGTCAAATCCTCCCATACTTTTATGACCATTGGAGCTGAAATATAATGTTTTACCATCATGGTGAATAAATGGTGCGTCTTCGTCATATGGTGAATTGATTACTCCTCCAAGGTTCATGGGGAGAGCCCATTGGCCGTTGGGAAGTTTTTTAACGATGTATAAGTCCAGACCTCCAAATCCTCCGGGACGGTTGCTAGAGAAAATCATAAACTTTTCATCAGAGGAAACACTTGCACTTGGCTCCCAATTTTTGGTGCAGATTTGAGATGGCAATACTACTGGTTTTGTCCAGTGCATCCCCTTTAATTCACTTACATAAAGGTTTCCCTGTGAGCTTAAACCAAAATATTCCTTTTCAGATTTATATAGTAAAAGTTTTTGCCCATCGGCTGATAATGAAATACTTGCATCGTGATCTGCTGTATTGATGCTGTCGCCAATGCTTACAGGAGCACTCCAGCCTGTATCTGTTTTATGAGAAATATAGATATCTTCAAAATACTGACCGTCTATTTTGTCAATATTTCCACCTGTAGTGGTTGGTCTTCCGGAAGTGAAAATCAATACACTTTCATCAGCAGATAAAATAGGTCCGTGCTCAGGAAAAGGAGAGTTGATAGAACTTCCAAGATTAGTAATTTTAATATCAAGGGGCTTAGCTATAAGTTCTTTACCGTTGTGGCACATCTCAATATCTCTATAGACCTCTTTCAAAAGAGCCTTATTGCTTTTTTTCTTTGCAGCTACCAAAAGTGATTTATAGGTTTCATAATTGGTAAGTGCTTTATCAAATTCCAACTGTAAATGATATGCTTTTCCGGTATAATAGTAAAGTCTGTCCGGATATTTAGATGGTTCTTTCAGACATTTCTCAAAATAGCTAAGTGCTTTTGCCTCTTCAACTTTGTTCAGATAACAAACTCCTAACGGATAAATGTATTTAGGGTTATTGGGAAGCAGACTATCAAGATAATGATAAATGGGAAGAGCAAGATAAAACTGTTCATTTATCATCAGTTCTTTTGCATGCGCTTCAACTTCTTTATATTCTTCTCCAACATGGTTATATTGACCGTTGGTAATAAAGGGGACCAATAAAAATAAATAAATGCTTAATCCCAGAATGTATTTTCGGCACTTCATTGCTTAAATTCCGATGGTTTTTTTTTAATACCTTAAAATTAACATATTTAACTTAATACTTTTCAAGTATTATATTTTTTTCGAGTTCTGTTGAATTATTTGATCCGGATAAATCAATATTTTCGGTAATTATCTGAAAATTAATTGATTCAAATGAAATTCTATATTTTTTTCCAGTATGCAATACAGCAATATATTTGCCGGTAGTACTATTGGTGGTTACGTTGGTAATTATTTCGTTGGTTTCAGGGTCACTAATTCTGATTAAAGCTTCTAACGGTTTTTGATCCTTTGCATCTAAGATTTTACCCTTTAAAATCAGAATATTATTGTTATTTTTTTTAATTGATGCGTAATAAATATCCTTGTCACCATATCCTCCTGGCCTTACACTTGAGAAATATATTCTGGTTCCATCGGCAGACCAGCTGAAATAAAGGTCGTCCTGAGCAGTGCTTATAGGATAGCCAACATTTTCCGGGGAAGTCCATTGCTTTTTGGTATCATCAAATCTGGTTATAAAAATATCATAACCACCCATAGAACGATGACCTGTAGAGCTGAAATACAATGTTTTACCATCAGGAGAAATAAATGGAGAATCTTCATCATAGGGTGTATTAATCACAGGGCCAAGATTCCATGGTTCAGCCCATTCACCATTTGGAAGTTTCTTTATGCTGTAAATATCTGTTCCTCCAAAACCACCTTGGCGATTGCTCACAAAATAAATTATCCTGTCATCGTCTGGCAGACTTGCAGAAGGCTCCCATCCGGGAGAATTGATATTGTCTGCCATTCGTTCTGCTTTTTGCCATTGGCCATTTTTATGTTCGGATAAATATAAATCTCCCGATGCAGAAGATAAAAGCTTATCTTTTCCATATCGGTATATAATCATCTTTTCACCATTTGGATTAATGCCTTTGCTCGCATCATGTCCAGAAGTATTCAGTTCTGCCATCTGCACAGCAGAAGTCCATCCATTTGAGGTCTTTTGGGAAATGTAAATATCTTCATAAAAAATGCCATCATCAGTTTTTTGTCCTCCAGTAGTATTTGGTCTGTTAGAAGTGAATATAACCTGCTCTTCGTCAGCTGTCACAACCGGGCCATAATCAGGATATGGCGAATTAATATCGGGTCCAAGATTAAAAACTTCCAATGGAAGTGGAGCTTTAATCAGCTCTTTTCCGTTCCTGCACATCTCAATTTGCCTGTTGAGGTTAGCAATGATAGTAACTTTGTTTTTGTCACCTTCTTTATTTACAAACCCTTTATAACGCTCATAATATTTTATGGCTTCATCAAATTTATGATTGAGATGATATGCTCTAGCAGCGTAATAGAGTATAGCTTTGGGATATAATGTAGCTTTTTTTAACCCAGCTTCAAATATAGGAAGAGCTTTATCTTCCTTGTTGTTATAGATATAGCAGACTCCAAGTTTATAGCCGTAGTCCGGAGTGTTTGGCTTAAGGGAATCCAATTTATAGTATAAAGACTCTGCCAGACTATATTTCTCCAATGAAAAATAATTGCTGGCCTGGTGTTCCAGTGGTTGTAAGTCTTTTCCTGAAACAATTGGCTGATTTTTTTGTGCTAAACCAGTAGATAGATAGCTAACAAAACAACCAAGAAGGAAAAGCACTTTAAAATCGAAACTGAATTTCATTTGAGAATAAATAAATATGCCCAAGGATTAGAAACTTGGGCATGGCATACGACGCATCGGTTTTTTCTTCTTTAATTTTTTGGTGAATACATAAGTAAGATTAAACTCATGGGATCCACCGGTTCTTGCTATGGCCAGTTTAGAAACTGTAAAGTCATAACTATAACCGAACTTTAGTCCGACAGCTGTTTTAAATCCAAGAAATATTACAACTGACTCATTATTCTGGAACCGGTGTTCATACCTTTTAAATGGTATACCTCTGTACCATCCACCTGCTAGAAACTGATTATAAACTCCGTAAAGACCAAGATCGAACTGATCAGATTTACCTTGAGATTTATAATTGAATGTAGGAGTAAGACTTATTTCATTGTCCTCATCTGTGTAATATTTTTTCTTATCATTGCTGAAGAGAAATTTATAACCTCCCAACACAGCAAATTTAGCCGGTAATCTGCTTATATCTCCATAAAAACTTTGATTAGGAGTGTTGATGTGATGTGTTGAAAAACCTAACCACAGGTTTTTAGAATAAAATACCCCACCTGCAGATATGTCAGCAAATGATTTTCTTGGAACACCTGCATAGTTGTTATTTGGGTCAAAGAATCCCTGCTCATCATTAAACTGAATAGGAAATCTCAGATCTGCATAGTCTATATACCTCGAAATCATCGCAAGTTGCAAACCAGGTCTGAAGACAAGCTGACTGTTGATGTGTAACTCATAGCTATATTGAAATCCTATTTCAGTAGAGCTGATCGTATTGGATCCTTGCCAGTCTTTTAATGCATAAACACCAAATCCACTATTGTATTTTGGTGAGTAAGTGTCGAATGAAGCAAATGATGTAATGTATTTTCCGTCGAGCTTTGGCCACTGTAATCTTTGGTGGATCGTTGCTCTCGGTTGATGCACACTTCCTGCAAATGCCGGGCTTATAAACAGGGGTACATTATAAAACTGACTAAATTGAATGTCCTGAGCCAACACCCCCGTATATGTAAAAAATAAGAGGCACAGCAAAATCCCGCTGACTGTTAACTTATTTTTCATATTGTAAAATTTATTCATTCAAGTTAATCTGTTAATAAAAACTGAACTTCCCACTGTTTACTTTGGAATCCTTGTATTTATTGGTTTTATTCAAAGTATTCAGGTATTGGGCCTGAGAGTTTTTTCTCTTAGCCTCATATTTCTTATATTTCCTGGATTCCTTTAAATCTTTATGCGCACGGAGTGTAGGGTCTTCAACCTTTTCGTAGGTTGCTGCACTCGGATGATATTTGTTAGATCGGTAATTAGCTTTTACTTTTTTGTTAGATGATTTTTTACTCTCGGAAGCTACGGCACCCGAAGAAGATGCTTTTTTATGACTCATTTTGTTTTTTCCCCCTGTGATACAGGACGAAAGAGTCAAGGCAATTAAAATTAAAAGAGTATAAATTTTCCTCATAATTCCGGAATTTGTCTTCATCGAATTTATACGTGGGTTTATTGTAAAAGGATGAAAAAATAGAAATATTTTTGTACACAGAAGTGAGGCTTTGTTGTGGATTTTATGGATTACTTCTTAGTTTTGAAATATTTTCAAAACTTTATGAATCGTCAAATTATTTTACTTCTTGTATTAATTACTTTTTCACAATCTTATTTATACGGCCAAAAAGTTTTATGGGGGAAAATGGAGCAAGAACCTATAAACGGAATGCTCAGAGATCCTGAGACTTTGACAGATCAAGGAATTTATGCTGTAAAAGGCTATGGCGGAGGACCTTATTCTGATTTTTATACTTTAAAGAAAGAAATAAATCTTGAAAAATTTGACCTGGCATTTAACCTGAAATATACAATTGCATTACCACTTCCTGATTATGAGGGTTCAAAAGTGAGGCGTGAAGGTATTGTCAGTTTTGCAGGGAAAGAGCTTTTGTTCTCTTCCTGTGTAAAAGGCGGAGAACAAATATATCTTTTTACTCCATTATCTCCGTCCGGAGTAACTAATCCATATAACGTATTAGGGCGACTTACAATTGAGGGAAAGGATCCTGCAGAGTTAGTCATAATTAAAAAGAATGATAAACTTTTTATTCATAATCAGAATTCAAAAGCAAGAAAAAATTATTCCTTCTTCTATACCTTCGTTTTGAATAAAAACCTTCAAGTAGAAGTTACCAATAAAGTAAAATTAGACTTGCCATCGGAATCGTACTCGATACTTAAATGTGAAATAGATAGGTTTGATAACTGGCATTTACTTGTTAAGAATAAATCGGGAAAAGATAATACCGAGACCAGTTCAAAAAAGGAGTTTGAGTATCAGTTATTTTCACTTATGAAGGGGGCTGTACAACAAACTAAAATAGTGGCTGAGTCAAAAGCAATCAAACAAATTAAAATGTCATCTCAGGGAGATGATTTAATTATCACGGGATTCTATAGCGATAAGATTATAACAGGATCAGGGGAGTGGAAGACAGTAACAATAGTAGATAAGCAGTCAGGAGTTTTTTATGGAAGGGTTAATTCTTTAGAACCATTTAAACTTAAAATTGCAAACATTGATTTTGGGCCTGAATTTATTGATGTTGAAGATAAAAAAGATAGTTATGTAATCTCTGCTGATTTTCTGTTACAGGATATATCTGTAACTGACGATGGCAAGTGCTATATCTTCTCAGAAGAAATTTCAAATAGTAGCTACGGTACTTTTGCAAATTTTTCAAGTAATGGAGCAGGGCCATTTTTTGTTGGTGCTGCGGGGTATACTATATATTACAGAGATATACTCATAATTGAATTGGACAAAGAGGGGAAAATTAAACGTCATGTTGTGGTCAGAAAAAAGCAAGATGGAAAAGATAGTCTTATTCCATATTGTTCATATGTTAAATCTGTCAAAGATGGCAAGATCAGATTAGTATTTTCAGATGATAATAAAAATATTCCTGGAGAGAATAAAAAGGCTCATTTTAAAAATTCCAACTATGCTATTACTGTGGTTTGTACAATTGATGAGCAGAGTAATGAGAAAAGGGTTGTTGTTGATTTTACCGATGAAATAGGATTGATTAAAATTTCTGAAATAATTAAAAAAAATGAATCTGAATTTGTAGTGTATAAAAACAATACAAGAGCTGAAACTTTTATGTTTGGAGTTTTAAAGCTTGAGTAAAGTATTATAATATACTAAATCCAATATAACCTGATATGAAGTTAGAATCTCCCGATGCGCGTTTAAGTATAAATATTGAGGAATCACAAACTGGGGTAATTCTCTTATGCGCATATCAAAGAAAAAATTTTCTTAAATGCAGTCTTCGAGGCTTTGATACAACTGAAGGAAAAATTGGGGAGCATCTAAAAATCAGAAGTGCTGAACGTGTGTCATCGAGGGAGAATTATAATCTTTTTTCAGGAAAATCCAGTAAAGCGATAGCAATATATAATCAAATCATCTTGCATTGTCAGGATCGTTCAGGAAGCAGGTATCATATTGATATAATTGTAAGGGCATATAATGAAGGATTAGCTTTCTATTATAAGTTTTCTGAAAGTGAAAATTATGAACTTCATATAATTAACGAGAACAACCACTATTCTCTGATTGATTCAGATGTTACCTTGTGGCCAATGTATCTTAATTCGTTTGCCACCAATTATGAGGAGTTGTATCATAAGCAGACTATTTCTGAATTGATACCTGAACGTTTAATAGCCTTACCATTTTTAACTCACAATGAACACCTTGCTTTTGCAATTACAGAAGCAGCTCTCATAGATTATGCCGGAAGTTATCTGAAATGGGATATTGAGACCAAATCTATGTATAATGTATTGTCTCGTCGTTCTGATGACCTTATAGCTGTAAGAAAAAGTGGTCCATTTCAAACTCCCTGGAGAGCTGTGATGACTGGAGATCATGCTGGTAAATTAATAGAGTCAAATCTACTGAACCATTTAAATCATCCTTCTAAAATTACTAATGCTGAAGAGTGGATACATCCTGGAAAATATGCCTGGGACTGGTGGTCGAATGCGGTGGTTAAAAAGGAAGGAATATCGGGGGGGATGAATACCGATACCTTCAAGTATTATATAGATTTTGCCAGTTCTTTTAACCTTGAATATATACTTATAGACGCCGGCTGGTACGGCAGTCATGATGATATAGAAGCAGATATTACAAAATTCATTCCCGAACTCAATCTTCATGAAATTATAAAATATGGAAAAGAAAGAAATGTAGGCATTCTTTTGTGGCTCAATTGGAATTGTATAAAAAGACAAATGCATGAAGCATTTCCACTATTCAGACAATGGGGAATTAAAGGAATAAAAATGGATTATATGGATAGAGATGATCAGGAGATGGTTCGTTTTTATGTTGAAGTTACGGAATTTGCAGCAGAGAATCTTTTGCTCCTTGATATGCACGGAGCCCATAAACCAACCGGCTTATCTAGAACTTATCCTAACTTACTTACATATGAAGGTGTTAGAGGAATGGAGTATAATAAATGGGCTAGTACTATGCCTTCTCATCATGTAACAATACCATATACAAGAATGCTTGCAGGTCCTATGGATTTTACACCTGGTGCATTTCGTAATGTATCTTTGGAAAAACATAGACCGGATTGGCAAGAGCCAATGGCTATAGGGACAAGGTGCAGTCAGCTTGCGATGTATGTTGTATATGAAAGTGGTTTACAAAGTCTATGCGATTATCCTGATGCGTATTATGGGCAGCCAGGATCAGAGTTTTTAAAGATTGTACCTGCATCTTGGGATGAAACAAAGTTTCTGAAAGGGGAGGTTGGACAATACATTGTATTAGCGAGAAGAAAAGGAAATCAATGGTTCATAGGGGCCATGACAAATGAGGAGGAGCGATTTGTAGAAATAGATTTATCTGTATTGGGAGAAAAAACATTCAGTTACATTTTATATAAAGATATACCAGAGTCCAAAGTATATCAGGAAAAGCTGGAAGTCGAAGAGGGAACATACTTAATTGAAAAAACTTTTATAATATGGATGGCGCCAGGTGGAGGGATGGCAGGTGTTCTGAATATAATGGATAATGATTAAATTCTGAATGTTTAACCAAATTGAATGTAACTTAACTTTTAATTTTGGGTTTGATAAAATTAAAATACATTTGAAATAAATTAGAAAGTCATGAAAAAGAATTCACTTTTGGTAATCATCATTTTTGCAGTGCTTGGTGTCTTTGCTTACGCAGTAACGGAGCATTTAAAATTGGAAGAATGTAAGAAAGAAAAAGATAGTAGCCGTAACACTTCATTTAGTGTGATTAAAAATCTAACAGAAGAAAATCATTTACTGCGAGCTGCAAATGATTCACTGCAAAATGAATTGAAAAGTCTCACACAACAGAAATAGCTTTTTCCAATGATTTATGAGTACACGAAGTCTAGTCGGTTTGCAAGATCCTGAATATATTTTCTTTTTGTCAGTTTTTCAATCCAGTTTTCAGGAATAGATTTATAACCATAATATAGACCAGCCAGTCCTCCTGTGATGGCTCCATTAGAGCTTGTATTGTTGCCAAGATTTATTGATTTGAGCACAGCTTCTTTGTATGAATCAGTCTTTAATAAACACCATAGTGATGTTTCCAGTGATTCTATGACATATTCTCCTGATCTTAAATTTACTATAGAACAATTAGTGATATCAGATTGAATTATCCTTTCAAAGTATCTTGTCTCATTTTTGTCAAAGCATATAACATCCCAAAGTTCCTTTATATCAAGCCTTGCCTGATAATATGCATCTGATTTTTCATGACCATTTAAAATGTATTCTGCCACTTTTAAATAAATCATACAACACATAGCAGCCCTGATATGGTTATGAGTAAGTGATGAGTTGCTCCAAATGATATCAAATTGAGTTTTAATATTTTTCTCTTTTATCACATATAGCAAAGGAAGAATTCTCATTAAAGAACCATTACTATTGTCAATGCCAGAAGCATAAGAGAATAAAGTTTGATTTCCTTCCTTACTTTGATTTATTATCTTTTCCAGTCTGGATATGGCTTTAACGGTTGTATTGTTATTATTAAAAATATACCCTTTCGCGCTCTTGAAAGATGCATTTTTCCACCCTATAAAATTTGTAGCTGTTGTTTCCAGATCATAACCATTAGCTATGGATTCTGCGAGGCAAAATGTAAGAGCACTACTATGTGACCATGTTCCAGGAGGTTGGTTATATGCTTTAAAACCAACCATATCAGAAGCAGGGTTTTTAAACATATCAATTCTTCCCAATGATTCAAATGGTACTCCAAGCGCTTCTCCCACAGCGATTCCAAAGAGAATGTCTTTAGCGAATCCTTTTGTATTCATAAATATAACAAGTTGGGCTTATATCAATTTTCAGAATTATTAATCCATTGATCCTATGAATCTTATATGAAACTGTGTTTGAGATATTTGGTTATAACCCAAAAAGAGCGCGAATCTATTAATACCAAATGTGTAATTGAAGTCTAATGTATTGTATTGAAAATCTTTACGTTAAAAGTTTTGAGATGATGGAAAAAATAAACAACTTGTAATCAGATAGAATAATGGTGATGATACTATCCGCAAAATCACTATTAAAATTATAAAATTATAAGTTCCAGAAAATCAGACAAATGTTAGAATTGATTGCATTCTTGCGTAAATTGAAGGTAACTAAGATTATGTAAGCGGCGTATCAAGCTCTCTACAAAGGATTTATAATATTGGTCCTTACCACTTTTGTATTTATTCCTCTGATTATTAAGTTGAATTAGTTTTTCTTTCTAAATCTATTATTGCATGATTAAAACTCTACGATGGATATTTGTGATTTTTTCAATCACAACTTATGCCCAGAAACCGACATTTACCGCCAATGATGTTGTTGAACCATATTCAGGAATTTTTGCATATGGTACAAACCCGGGTTATTATAGCGGATTTAATAATAATGCACCTACAGACAAATTGTTATCTGACTTAATGGAAAAGGCTGGCTTATACTCCATGCGTCCAAAGCTTAATGATAAGTTTGTTGAAGACTATGGAATAAATGTGAGACTTAGCGAATTCAAATATTATGTTGAGAACAAAAAAATGCATGATATTACTTTGTTTCTTGATGGTGATATTTTAGCATCTCATCAATCTACCGAAACTATCACATGTGGAACGAAGACTTTGAATAGTCAGGTGTTTAAGAACATGTATCTTCCGATATGGGATGCCAGTGATCCTAATAAAACTCCTATTAACGAGAATAACTATTATGCAAATTTTGTATATAAAGTTATTCAGACATATGGTGATTATATCAGATTTGTAGAGGTATGGAATGAACCTGATTTTACCTATAGCGGTCTTGGTGATAAGAATAAAGGGGAGACAGGTAACTGGTTTGATAATGATCCTAATCCTTGTGACTTGCCCAATTTGAATGCTTCGATACCTCAGTATGTGCGTTTGTTAAGAATTACCTATGAAGTTGTAAAGGCGTTAAAGCCCAATCTATATGTGACTACAGGTGGTATTGGATATGCAGGTTTTTTAGATGCTATGCTCAGAGTAACAGATAATCCTGATGAAGGAAAAGTTTCAACAGAATATCCGTTAAAAGGCGGTGCTTATTTCGATGTATTAAGTTATCATTCCTATCCACAATACAACCAAAGAACATGGAACAATTCTAAAGGTGATTTTGATTACTTCAGACATTCTGATAAAGCTGTTCAGGCAATGTTGGATCAAAAAGAAAAGCTCAATAATGTTCTTGATAAGTTTGGATATAATGGAACTACATATCCTGAGAAAATATGGATTATCACTGAAACCAATATTCCAAGAAAGACTTATACAGATGCAACTTGGATAGGATCTCCTGAGGCACAACGCAATTTTGTTGTAAAAGCATTTGTAAAAGCTCAGATGAATAATATCGTGCAACTATATACTTATAAGCTTGGAGATGATACTGATGAGTCTGCTAGTACTTCACCAAAGCAAGGAATGGATTTAATGGGAATGTTTTATAACCTTAACACTGCAACACCTGCAACAGCCAAAATTACTCCTGCCGGAGTTGCAACTAAGTCGCTTACATGGCTTATACATGGAAGTGTTTATGATCCGGATAAAACACTTGCACTCAACCTATCTGCATCAGGAGCAGATGGAGCTGCATTTACAAAAGGTAATGAAACTTATTATGTGCTGTGGGCGAAAACAACTCTGGACAGGAATGAAACTGCTTCTGTTCAATATACACTTCCTGGTACTCCTGCAGCTGGATCTATGATTTATAGCTGGGACTATTCTTCTACTAATAAAGGACAAGCTCTTACCGCTAATACAATAACATTAACAGGATCTCCCATTGTAATAAAGGCAGATTTTACTTCAGTCACATCAGGAATAAATAGCTCTTTATTAAAGGCCTCTGTTAAATTTTATCCTAATCCTGCTGATGATTCTTTAACAATTGAAAGTACCAATGAGGTAGGATATCTATCTGCAGATTTATTAAAAACAAATGGATCTTTAGTTCGTAAGATTGATATCGGGCTTCAATTGCAAAAGACATTAGATATATCAGATCTTAATTCAGGTATATACTATCTAAAGTTTTCAAATGGTAAAGGTACCTGGACACAGAAGCTTGTAATAGAATAGTAAATTTAAAAAAAATAAAATACGCCCCATCATAACATCTGGTTATGTTGGGGCGTATTTTTTTAGAATACAATCAGTTCACCTTAAATTTTTTCTGGTCCATTTTAAAAATGGGTGATTGACTGTTTTAATAGGATAGTAAATATTCTTTTATTAGATATTGTACACTGTTTCAGATTTTTATGTGTTGCTCTGTCATCTAAATTACTTATCTTACAGACATAGTGAATTGATCATCCATTTCTTTTCTATTAAAAGTTGTGAATGAATAAATTAATTAACTGATTAATTGAATCTATCATGAATTTAATGAAAGCAATAACTTACTCCAGGTATGGTAATCCGGAAGTTCTTCAAATGAAAGAGATAGAAAAACCTGTACCTGGTGACGATGAAGTGCAAGTAAAGATTTATGCAACTTCAGTAAATTCATGGGATTGGGATTTGCTGAGAGGAAAACCCTATTTATATAGGTTATTATTCGGTGTATTTAAGCCTAAGTATAAGATTATAGGTTGTGATATAGCTGGAAGAATTGAATTGGTGGGAAAAAATGTTAAATATCTAAAGGCTGGAGATACAGTAATGGGAGATATATCTGCATGTTGGGGAGGTTTTGCGGAATATGTTTGTGTTCCTGAAAAATTGCTAACATTAAAACCTTCTGATCTGTCTTTTGAACATGCCGCTGCAATACCTCAGGCAGGTGTACTTGCCTTACAATCTCTGTATGATGGTGTGTCAATTAAACCAGGTTATAAAGTATTGATCAATGGTGCCGGAGGAGGTGTGGGGACCTTCGCACTACAGATAGCAAAATCACTTGGGGCAGAGGTGACTTGTGTTGATAGTTATCAAAAGCTGGAGATGTTGTACAATCTTGGAGCAGATCATTTAATTGATTACAAACATGAGGATTTTGCAGAAAAGGGTTTTCGATACAATCTGATTATTGATGTTGTTGCTAATCATTCTGTCTTTGCTTATAAAAAAGCTTTATTGCCCGGAGGAAGGCTGTTTGTTATAGGAGGAACAATACCCTGTTTATTACAAGTTGGTATACTAGGAGCTTTAATTTCTGTAAATGATGACAGAAAGCTACGGATTCTGGTACACGAACCGAATAAAGGCTTAGGCCTTCTGCTTGACTTAATTAAAAAGGGTCTTGTAAAGCCTGTTATAGATTCTACATATCATTTAAGGGATGTTCCCCAAGCATTGCAACATCTGGGTGATGGTAAGGCAATGGGGAAAATTGTAATTAAAGTAAACGAAGAAGGTTGATTTGTTTAGAAGCATTATTGACATCTTGGGAGCTATCCTTACATTGGGACTCTCAATAAACATTTCGTTTGATAGAAAGTAAGACCCAAAATTAAGCCCGTGAATAAAGATATTCAAGAATACAATGATGCATTATCTATCGAAGATAAAGCGATCAGCGACTTGTTGGCAAAGGAAATTAACCGCAATTTGCCTGAAGCTGAAAATAAAATATGGCATAGACATCCTGTATGGTTTTTAAACGGGAATCCTATTGTTGGTTATAGCAAATTGAAAAACTGTGTCCGGTTGTTGTTCTGGAGTGGACAGTCATTTGAAGAGGATGCCTTGCAGGTGGAAGGAAGTTTTAAAGCTGCAGAAGTTCGATATACATCAGTGGAGCAGGTCAATATAAAGGATCTGAAGCGCTGGCTTGAAAAATCAAAAGTAATTCAATGGGATTATAAGAACATTGTTAAGCGCAAAGGTGTTCTGGAGCGGTTAATGTAAATAAATAAAGAAAAGACTTATATCATTGTACCTATCTACATTAATCAATGACATCGGTTACAGAGTAAGTTACTTTTATATGTTAAATATTGCAGCTATTGCGATGATTTTTGTTATTGAAAAGTACAGAGTAATGAATGGTCAAAATCGCGGCGGTGTCAGAATTCTTTGTGACTATCCTGTGAGCATTCTTGTATAGATTTATGCTATGTATAAATGAATCCTGACTTGTATTTTTCAGCATATTCGTGTCCTAAATACTTAAAGTCCTATAACTATTCGTTTATTGACCAGAAGGAATTGGATTCTGTTACAAGAGCTCTGCGGTGTTCTTCTCTAAGTGTATTTAGAATAGCTGGTCTTCGAAGGTCCTCTAAGAATTGAACATCATAAATTTCTTCCACACTGTTCTCATAATTGATATATCCAATCTGATTTCCGGTAGGAAGGTGTATTGCTGCAATACCACAGGAGAGAGGCTCCCGGGTTATCGGCAAATCCCGGAATGTACTTGAGCTCTGGCGTAACTTTGATAATCCTATAAAAAGTATGTCATCTTTTTTACACATACCTCTTAAAAAACCTTTCAATTTAGTAATAACATCATACTTGCCGGTTGTGGTATCTACACATATTAACTCACCTGTGGCAGAGCACAGGGCATACAACTTGCCATCATAAAGTCGGGGAGAATGCGGCATTGGCAAACCACTTACTATAATCTCTTTAGTCTCCACATCTATCAGAGCACCTCCGTTTTGGACATTGGATCTCCAAGCTTTAGGTTCATTGGTTGTTCCCAAAGCTGTTACATACTTCGGTTTTCCTCTTTCCATCGCCATACCGTTCAAGTGACAACGGTCGTCCGGAGTGAGGTCCGTAATGAATGATGGAATCCATTTGCTTTTAAAGCTATAATCCTCATTGATTAAACTCAGACAGGAAAATCTTGTATTTACAGCCCATAAGCCTTCATTTCCCCAGGCCATATCATGCAGATCAATCTCTCCGCTATAATAGGTAGCACGAGGAAGATAAAGCCCATCATAAGATCCTGGTTTGGTTCCATAATTTTTTGCAAGGTCATTGGAGTTAGCTAATACTTGCACTTCGTACTGAGTGGCAATAGCAAGCTTATTCTGGTATACTGCTAAGCCCATTGCCTTATCATATTGGCGAGGTAACTGGATGATTTCTTTATTATTTATCGAGCTGATGAATATAAGTTTGCCAGCTTGGTAGGTCGTAATAGCTAATGTGCCTCTTAGGTTCCATAAAAGCTCCGGCACATTTGAAGAAATAGAGCAGGAGAAGGGAGGTAAAGATTGTGTGTTCATTAGATTGAGTTTTAACAGAAAAAGGATATAGGTTATCCTACATCCTTTTCTGAAATATTTAAATATTAAATAAAGCTATTCAATTACAAGCTTTTTCATTCCGGTCTTTCCATCCTGAGTAAATTCAAGCATATAAATTCCAGTAGCAAGTCCTTCCATACTAATGATCTGATTATTCATCTGACTTTGTCTTACAACGTGCCCCGATAAATCCAGTATACGAACCATTACAGATCCTTCCAGGTTTGTCATAACTGTTTCCTTGGCAGGGTTAGGATATAGCTGTATAGTGGCTGAAAATTCATTTTTTTCAGCAATTCCTGTTTCTGCTACATTTTCTATTGTAATGTCGAAAATGCGTTCCAAGCTTAATCCTCCCTGATCAGTTGATTTTACTCGAATAGTATAAATATCCTTTGTCTCAAAATCAGGACTTTCAACGATGTGTAATTTATCTCCGACTATGGTAAAAGATGAGTTATCGTCATCCCCAACACCTGCTACAAGTTTGTATGTGAAAGAATCAGTCTCATCTAAATCAGTCGTTGCAAAAGTGCCAACTACTGCATTGTCAGGCTCATTCTCATCCAGTGTTGTAGAGCTTATGTAAAAATCTATTGGAGCTTCGTTTATATTTATAATATCAATGGTTAATACTTTTTCAAAGCTTAATCCTTTCTGATCTGTTGAGCGCACACGAATACTGAAGTCGTCCATCGTTTCAAAATCAGGACTTTCTTTTACTAATAGTTTATTTCCTTCGATAGCAAAAGAGGCATTATTATCACTTCCTGTTCCTTCTACTAAAGTGTATATAAATGTATCAGCAGCATCTTCATCAGTTGTTGTGAACGTGCCTACTTCTGTATCTAAGGGTATATTTTCAACTACAGATGTAGAACTGAATGAAAGATCTGTTGGAGCTTCATTTACATTTATAATGTTAATAGTGAATACTTTTTCAAAAAACAATCCTCCCTGATCTGTAGAACGCACACGGATGCTATAGTTATTCTTTGTTTCAAAGTCTGGAGTTACTTTTATTTGAAGTTTATCATCTGCAATTATAAATGAAGCGTTGTCCGTATTACCTGCTCCAGCTACCAGTGTATAAGTGAACGTGTTGTTGATATTAACGTCTTCAGTTGTAAATGTGCCAATGGTTGTATTAGCTGCTGCGTTTTCATTTACAATGTTTCCGCTAAGTGCAATACCTGAAGGAGCTTTGTTTGCCTCATATCTTTGAGCATATACTCCATTTGCGCTACCATCCTGATTTGCACTTGTCCAAGCAATGATAAAGTCATTATCATTGTCAATTGCTATCGCCGAACTTCCTTGTGAACCAGCTATATAAGAATTAACTCTGAATTCATCTCCTTGTGCAAGTCCAGAAGCATTAAAACGCTGCGCATAAACTCCGGTTTCACTTCCGTCTTGTCCATTGCTTGTCCAGGTAATTATAAATTCATTGTTATTCATTGCAACTGCCGGAGTGGATTGCGCACCTGTTTGATAGGTATTGACATGAAATTCTGTACCTTGTCCAACTCCACTGGCATTAAATCTTTGGGCATAAATACCGTCACTATTGCCAGTACCTTCCTGACCGATACTTTGCCACGCAATTACAAAATCTCCGTCCTGATCCATGGCTGCAGCTACTGATTTTTGGCTATTTTCGGTAATTGTATTTACTCTGAACTCAGATCCCTGAGGAACTCCATTGACGTTAAACCTTTGTCCATAAATACCATAAGAACTACCATCTTGTTCACTTTGCCACGCAACCAAGAAATCTCCATCATTGTCCATAGCAATAGTTGAGAATCGTTGAATTCCTGTTGTGTAAGTGTTAACATGTATCTCTCCAGTTTTAGCAGCTCCTGTGGCATCAAAACACCTTGCATAAACACCATAGGAAGGATCTGCATCATTAGGACTACTCCACGTAACAGCGAAGTCTCCATCACTATCCATAGCTACAGCTGACGAATATTGGTTCCCAGATGTAGTAGTATTAACCTGAAACTCAGATCCGATAGCTTGTCCAGCTGCATTGAATCTTTGTCCAAACACTCCTCCCATATTTCCATCCTGACCACTACTTGTCCAGACTATTACAAAATTACCATTATCGTCCATGGCTATTGCCGGATTGCTCTGTCTGTCAGGAGTGTAAGTGTTTACTCTGAACTCTGCTCCCTGGGCCACTCCTTGAGCGTTATATCTTTGGGCATAAATTCCATATTCAGTAGGGGTATCTTGCCCTCTGCTTGCCCAGGTAACTACAAAGTCGCCATCACTATCCATTGCAGTTTTGGCATACATTTGCACATTTGTGGTGTATGTATTTACTCTGAATTCATCTCCTGCCGGAAGAGTCTGAGATGATGATTCTGTTGCTGTCAAGCCAATTCCAACAGTCGTTGCAAAAGCAAGACTACCGTATTTTAATTTATTTTCAATTCTTGATAACTGCAATTTCAATTTTTCAAGTCTTCTTAAAAGCTTGAATTGTTTTTGTTTGCTAAGTTCTTTGAATCTTCCTGTAGAAAAGTTTTTGTTTAATCGCAGTTTCAGCTTATAGAACAAAGCCAGTATACGATTGTAGTGATGATTAAGTAGAGGTTTTTTCATGTAATTCTAAAAAGGTAATTGAACTTTGCAAGATACTAAAGAAGAGGTATTTTTTACTTATTAGATTAAATTTTCATTAAAAAAGGTATGAATATAAGGGGGATTAGGCTTGATAATAAGGGGATTATCTGATAAATGTTGATCTAAAATTGAGACTGAATTAGGTGATTGAGAAAAAGGTGTTAAGAAGGTCTGATATGTGGGATAATAATTAAGTAGAAATCAGAGATTGGGTAAGGTTCAATGTTTTAAATCAGAAGAATTGCAAGAACACTCTTTACCATCCCGTCACCAATAGATTTCTTGCTGATTTTTCACTGCATTTCTGATACTTCGAGTACGCCATTGCAGCTCTTGTTCTTATTTTTTCATTAGTTTCATTATTTACATATCCACTTATGGAATCGTGTATAGTATAAGCTTCAGGACACATAAATCCTGTAGTCCATACGATTGGGTTAATCTTGGCTGATTTTAGATGAGACGAATAATAATTTTTACTTATGCAAGCCAAAATGATTACATCTCTTGTTTTGTTATCTGTATTTCTGAAAGCTTCAGATAGTTGAAAATCCATGAGACCATTATGTCCGATATAAGCCATTAATTCTGCGTTTCCTGATATTCCAATTACCTTATTATTTATCCTTATTGTATCTTTTAATTGGCCTGAACTGCTTCTGAGAAAGTCAGTGGTACATTGCTTAATGTATCTGCCATTATATGCATCTGCAATCAGATAGTAATTTTTAGCAGTGTGTTTAAATATTAGTCTTTCCAGTCTTATTGAATCTATTTTTTGAAGCTTTACTAGTTTCCATTCTTTACTTTTTTTAAAATATGTTTTTATTCCAAATCCACAACCCCAATATAAATTGTTATCAGGATCGTGGCCATTGCCTATTTTAGTTGGTACTGGTACAATTCCCTGATATTTGTTATCGCAAAGAGCTACGAAGATATGAATAACTTTAGCACTCGTGTCAATTTGAGCGGTTGGGTTTTGCTTTTGAATATCTTGAGAATAACTGAATAATGCTTTGCAAAAAATTATGATTGTTAGAATTAATGGTTTCATGAGGCTAGTTTTATGGAGCTTTATTAATCGTTGGAGCTTTATTTTTAAAATAGCATTATTAAAAAATGTCAGATAGAAGGTTTTAAAGAGATTTAAATAATGGTTCACTCATATCCCAAAAATCATCCTTATTCTTTTCTGTTAATTTTAACTGTTTTGATCTATATGCTCCTGTTGTTTTTTCAATTCTGTATTGAATAACATCCCAAGTTTCACTATCGGCTTGTTTAATTCTTATGCTATCTTCAGATATCCGTTGCCAAAGGAAATGGAATCCATGATTTTCTTTAATAGTACCTTCCCAAAAATTATATTCTCCTGCATCATTGTCTTTGAAATTCAAACTCCATCCGAATATAGCCAATAATCCACTGCCATCATCTTCTCTTGTCCATATTCCAAGCAATTCGTCTTTAGCCTCTTTTTTCTCTACAAATTTTAAAGTCAAAGAACCGGTAAGGAAACATAGACTGAGTATTATACTTAAAAGGTAATATCTGTCATAAGGCACTTCGTTGTACATCAAATTCCTTATGCCATCCCTACAAGCAGTACATTCTGCGATTAGCCTTTCGCTGTCAATGAGAGTAATGATGAATGTTGTTAAGAAGAAAATGAGGACAGTGCAGATAATAATCTTTGATATGTTTATCCTTGGGGTAATATATAAAATAAAAAAAGTCAATGAGATAAATAGACCTGAAACAACAACAAAGAGTTCACTTGGGAATAAGTGAAAGTTCTTACCTGTAAACTGGATATTTTCTCCATTGAATAAAATGAATAAATACCTGATTAGCCTTCTGTAATAGTCTTCAAACATAATAGCTAAAGCAACACCGATGATAAAAAGTCCTGAGGTTGTTAAAAGAATTTTATAATTGAATTTTATTATTTCCCGCATATACCTGATGTTAGATAGAAAAAATTCTACAATGCTTCAAAGTGAAGCTAATGTGAAATTCATCCTAATTAACTTATGGAGAATTTCATCTAATTAAATTTATATAATTTTTAGAAATTAAATAAAAGATATTTAGATAACATCATTAAAAGGGATCTGTATTCGGGATTTCAAAACCATTTCTGAACTGAAACTTCAGCAAAGAAGGGCAGGGTAGGATTGTCTTTAAAGTTTTCTCCGTAATGTTTACCTACTGTTAGAAAAGCGCTCCATGAATTAAAAGTATACTGGCCTCGTATACCAAATTTGAATGTTCCTCCGGATGTTCCGTACCAGCCATCTCTTATTTCAGGATAATATTCTTTAAGCTTTTCATTTTTGATATATGTTGAGATGTTCTTGTCATAGCAAGCTATTGCAAGTAATCCCCATTTGGGTCTCAGGTAACCAAAATTGACAGATAAATCAGCTGCTGTATTGTACATCAGCGCTAAAGGTGATTCATATTTTCTTACAACAAATGACGGTTTAATGGAAAAGGAGAAGTGATCATTATGCCATACTTCAGCCTGAATGCTGAGTTTACCTTTCCAATCATCTAGGATTTGCTTTCCAAAAGGTAGTATAAATTCACCACCTATTACTACTGGAGTTATTTTGTTCTTCAGAAGATAACCATAGGAAGCTCCAAAATAGGAACTGTAGTCAGCTCCAAAGTATAAAGAAGCAAGATACTTTTGATTATCTGTTATGCTCCTCCAATTCACATCTTGCGCCCATGCTGAATTTATAACGACAAATGACAGTATTGCTATGAATAATTTTAATCTTTTCATTTTACTTGGTTTAAATAGTTTTTCACTTTTGGATAAAGGTCTTCCCAGCCAAAATAAAGCATCTCATGGCCGCAATTGTACACCAATTGAATTTCTTTGTTAGGATAGGGCGCAGATACTTTTTCAGCCCAGCTTGGTCCATAAGCTTTATTGCGCTCACTATAGAGAAAGAGAATCTTAGGAGTATACTGATTCAGATTTCCTGTAAAGTCAAAACTGTTTCTTTCGGCATTATCTATCAATGATTCAAAAGCTACAGCTCCGTTTCTCCAGAATGGGTAAGGGCCTGCATTGCCAATGGTATTGCCAGGTGCATTTTCATAGTTGGAAAAAAAACACGCTTTATAATCCAGAACTTCCTGTTCAGGGCGACCTGATATTATCTGTTCCGGGAAAATGGCGTCGTTAAGTGCCTCAGAGAAAAACTTTATCTTATTGGAGCGGCTAAGGTATTCCTCTGTTTGGGGCCAGGTTAAGCCACCTGGCTCGGCTAATATGGCTCCGCTGATCCTTTGTGGGTTTTGATTAATATAGGCAGTGGCCAACATGGCTCCCCATGAATGTCCTAAGAGATAGACCTTTTGTGAAGACGAAATCTGGAAATGATTGATAAGGCTGTGTAAATCATCAATATATAGCTGGACAGCATTGGCCTGTTCGTATTGAGACTTATCTTCTCTTTTGGAAAGGCCGGATCCTCTTTGGTCATAAAAAACCACATGAAAGCCTTCATTCGCAAATGCCTTGGCATTCAGCATTGAACGATAATCGCCTCCAGGTCCTCCATGAATGATTACAAGTAAAGGATTAGATGGATTGCCGTAACTTTCAATATGAAGTAGTGTTCCGTTAATCTCGATAGAAGGGAGGCTGGAATTCTGATCCACAGTAAGGGGAACCAGAGCACCGGGCTTTGCAAGGTCTTCTTTTTTGCATGCACCTAAAAGCACACAGATTAAAGCCGTAAAAATTACTTTACGCATAACAGAGTTTTTTTTCAGTAAAGAAAATCAAATGTGAGTTCTCTGTCGTACGTCCTTACAAGGCCGCACATGGTTTAAGCGTTCGCCTGTAATTGTTCTCTGTAAATGAGCATATTAAGATTGAATCAGTTCGGATGGAGTTTTACCTGTATAGATCTTAAAGTACTTATTGAATGTCGTTTTTGAATTAAACCCACAATCATAAGCCAGGGCAAGAAAAGTATATTTTTTATTTTCAGGTAAAGATGAAAGACGTAAAAATTCTTTTACCCGATATACATTGATGTAATGATAGAAGGTATTACCTGTTTTAGAATTGATTACCTGAGATAATTGATTGGGATGGATGTTTAACTTTTGAGATAAATCGTTTAATGTTAATTCACTGTTTTTAAATGGTTTTTCCGTAATCATTAATTGTTCAAGCCTTTCCAAAATTTCATAAACTTCATTTACTTCAAGGCGGGATTTGGCATATTTTATTTTTTCTGCAGGCTCATTACTTAACTCGATAGTTTTTTTAGTTTCCAGGTTAATTGATTCTACTTCTACATAGGAAAACACAGGTGCCTGATTAATTCCAAAGAAGCCAATAAAAAAAACAAATATTACGACTCCGCTGTAAATAATATGATCATCAAAAAACAAAACTAACAACCAGATGAGAGCCAGGCCAATGGATAAATATTCCAGCCATTTCAGCATTTTTTTATCAATATTGGACTGTCGATCCTGAATATTTTTTCTGTGTTTATGTATTTTGATGATACTGGCAATTGAATAGGAAAATCCTGAAACCAGAATACTCATAAGTTGAATCATAGAATACCATTCAAACCCTTTACCCTGATTTTTGAATACTTCAATTTTTTCCTGAGATGGTAAGATATAAAAAGGGACAGCAAGAACTAACAATAAAAAGAAAGGAATCAGGTGGAATAGAAAATTAGACTTAAATAGAACTTTTTTTCCAGTTAACTCTGAAGTATATCCATACAAAAATATTCCATTGAGGATAGGCAAAGCTAAGGTGAGCCCAAGGGTTTGCGGGTATTTATAAGTAAATCCGGTCTGATGAGAATAAAAAGAAAGTAGGAGGATTGTGATTAATGTTATCCATCCTGTTAACATATAATCTGAATTTTGTTTTCCCTTTTTAAATAATAACAGCACAAGCAGGAAAATAGCTATTATTATTCCTGTAAAAAAAAACATTGTTGATGTCATCCTTCTGATTATTAATTAATCTACTTTATGATTAGTGTTTCGTTCTGGTATAACTTGGTGGCTCTTTCTATGTCAACATTTGCATCCCCCTGAATTCGGAGGAAATATCGCAATTGCCAGCCTTGTGTCTTTTCTGCTTGCTTACTTGTTGCTTGTTCCCAGGGAGGGTATACTCTGATGCCTCTTTTACCATCTTTATTGCTTCCGGAGATGATTCCTTTTTCCAACAGCATTGATTTGGGAAATACAAACTGTCCTAGATGATTGTCTTTCCTGGTGCTGATGACAATTAAATCAAAGTCATCAGAAATGTCATATGGCTGTATCGGCCCATTGTTAATTCTTTTCCATATAGTAACAAATTGTCCGTTTTTAGTTGGAGTGGTTTTAGCAACTCTGAATATGATTGTTTTTTTATGAATGTTGAAGCTACATGCTCCGTATTCAGCACTTTCAGGTTCTGCTTGTGGAGCGGAGCATATGAAGCCACATTGGTTATAAACATGTTCTTTGGCAATAAAAAAATCTTCAGATATGAGATTGGGAATAGGCAGGTTACTCATCCTTTTTTAATATTACTTGTTTTATGTAAAAGTACTTTTTATATGAATAAAAGTAACAATTATCTAGTTAAAGTTAATTTGTAAAAAAGTAAATGATTTTTAAATCAAACACTTATGTTATCTCTTTGGTGCCAAGGCCTTAATATGTTGTTTATTTTTCTTAAATTTGAACTTGGAGATCCAGAGAAAAGCTCTTTTGAAAGGGAGTAAGAAGTTCAATGAAAAAATTAATATTATTTATTCTAGTTATTTTATTGGTTTGTGTGAATTTACTTTTGCCATATGTAAGTTTTGATCATGGCATCAATCAAAAGAATTCATTGATTTATTTAATAGTAAATGAGGAATACAGAGAAGAGACGCTTATTGCATTAACCGCTCTCTATCCTTTAGTTTCTACAATTTTATATTTCATATTTAAAAATATATCTGGATCAATTTATGGAAAGGTTCTTTTATTCTTTTGGGGAGGCCTAGGGATCCTATCTACAGCTTTACTTTGGTTGATTATGAATCTTCATCTTGATGTAAAAATTGTATCTTATAACTTTTCATACTATTCAATTCTCATTACTCAGATTGTTGCTTCACTTATTACCGTGATTTTCTCTTTAATGCCAAAGAAATTTCTTAAACCTTCTCAGTTGGCTATATAAATTGACAGGTATTGTTGCGAGCTGAAATTATTCTTTAATATTTTTCGTCAGCTTTAAATAATGCACCTTGCCCTAATATCTCTTCAAATGATTTATATGCATTAAAAACTCTTTGATTAATTTCAGAAGGTTCCATTTCCATTCCTGCTCCAGGCTCATAATCTGAATGAACGAAAATTCCAATGTTTCCAATTAAGTTATCAGGTAAGATGATAACTTTTTTAATGGCTTGTCTTTCTATTTCATTCAATATTTGCCAATTTTTTAAATAATCATAAGGACGTTCTAAAAACATATTAGGATTTAATTTTACATACTTCCACTCCAAACTATCATAATGGGCTATAAATCTATGTTTAAGTGGCTCTATAATCATTTTATTCTTTTGTTTGACAGAATCGACCTTTCCATGTGACCAGTTATCTTCTAGCTTGATCCTTACAGTAATAGTGTCTGGTTTGTTATAAATACCATTTCTGTTATAAATGGGACTTATAGAGGCATTTATAAAAAAAGTTTCTGAGAAATGTAGGAGTATTTCATCAGATCTGTTTTCAATTCTCCATGAATTGTCTAGTAATTTCTTTCTAAGTTGTTTTGAGAGTTCAGATTTAACTGAATCAATGGAGCTCTGGCATTGAGAAGGAGTTCTACCTATAAAAGTTAGTATTAATATTTTAATATGTATTTTTAGATTAATCTTCATTCGGCTTACCATTTAGTAAATCACATCTATAATTGATTCAATAGGTTTTTATAAAGTTAAATATTTTTTAAGTGATGATAAAATCCATATGAAGAGGAGAATTTTGATTGAAATATTTTTCTCTTAAATAAAAATAATAAAAGCTCCGGAGTTTTATATTTCCGGAGCTTTTCTAATGACTTTAGTTGTATTCATTTTATACTTTTATCTCTTTCCATTTTCCTAGGTTAAAGTAGTACCAGGAAAGAAGTGCTATAAGCGCCTGTGCTGCCGGAACTGCGATGATTGCTCCTGCTGATTTCATGTCCAATCCTTTGGCAAGGAAATAGGCGAATGGAATCTGAAAAACCCAAAAGCAAATGATGTTTATGATAGTTGGTATTTTAGTGTCCCCAGCTCCATTTAAGGCTGATGTCATGACCATTCCGATTCCATAGAATATATAACCGCCTCCAATGATCTGAAGCGACTCTACACCATATTTTATTACTTGTTCATCGGTGCTGAAAAATCTTACAATAGGTTCGGAAAAGAAAAGAAATAAAATCATTACCAATCCTGTGAAAATGCTGTTGTACTTTGTAGCAATAAGTACACTTTGTTCAGCTCTTTCAAATTCCTTAGCTCCGAGATTCTGCCCCACAAGGGTTGCGGCAGCATTGCTAAGTCCCCATGCAGGTAATATAAAGAATACAAAGTTTCGGAATGCTATCTGATAACCGGCAGATGCAGCAGTGCCTTCCAGTTCTGCTACCAGTCTTGTAATGACGATCCAGCTTCCGCTTGCTACAAGAAACTGAAATGTGGCTGGCCATGCAACATTGGTCAATGATTTTATAATTTCTTTGTCAAAGTCAAAATGTTCTTTGCAAAACTTTATTATTCCATTTCCTTTCATCAGGTGATATACCTGATATAATACTCCGCTGCTTCTTCCTATTACAGTAGCAATAGCTGCTCCCATTAATCCCCAGAAGTATATCAAAATAGGGCAGAGGACTATATTGGTAAAACTGGCGATCCAAAGGCTTTTCATAGCCATAGAAGCATCACCAGCTCCCCTAAAGATTCCGTTGATTAGAAATAATAACATGATGGCAAGACTTCCTCCCAGCATGATCTGAGTGAATATAGCACCTTCAGCGATTACATCTTTATCAGCACCCATAAGAGCAAGTATTTCTTTTGCATAAAAAATACCTGCAATGGTAATAGGTATGGTAATTATTGTTGAAATCAGTATCGATTGAGCTCCAGAATGTGCAGCTGCATCAGGATTCTTTTCGCCAATCCTTCTTGCAACAATAGCAGTGGCTGCAGTACTTAAACCTATAGCTAAAGAGTAAATAAGCGTGATAAAAGATTCGGTTAAACCTACAGTTGCTATTGCGTTTTTTCCAAGTTTACTTACAAAAAACATATCCACTACGGCAAATACACTTTCCAGACTAAGCTCCAGAATCATTGGTATTGCCAGTAAAACAACTGCTTTGGAAATATTGCCGGATGTAAAATCCTGATGTTCTCCGTTCAAAGATTGCTTTATAATCGCAAAAACTTTACGGGAGTTATTTAATGTAATCATTATAAATTCTATAAATTATGTTTATTCCTCAGAATGCTTCATAGCAAAGCATGACATTCCCGGATTTAAATATTTTAGCTGATTTCAGCTTTAGATTAAGTTTTTCAGTGATGCCTTCAAATAGCCTTTTACCTTTTCCTAAAACGAGAGGATTTACCATTATTCTGTATTCATCTATCAAATTATGCTTAATAAAAGTAAGGGCAAGATCTGAACTACCGAATATTGCCATATCTTTCCCTTGTTCCTTTTTCAGATTCATTACAAGCTCATTGATGTTCTCATTTATTACTTTGGTATTCTGCCAGTTGGCGGATTTTAGCTTTTTTGAAAATACTATTTTTGATAGGTTATTCATTCTTTCTGCCACAATAGGACTATCTTTTATCGCTTCTTGCGTTGGCCAGTAGCTTGCCATCAGGTCAAAAGTGATTCTTCCGAAAAGTAAAATATCAAGGTTGTTAAGCAGGTCAATGGCGTATTCGTTAAATTCCTCATCTACATTATGCCAGTCTATTTCTTTATTGGGGCCTTCATAAAGACCATCCACAGAAATCATCATCTGAAATATCAGTTTTCTCATAGCTGTGATATTTATTTCTCCAAATATTCTTTTAATGATGTTCCAATAATGTAGTTCCAGCCTTGTACAAAGTTTTCCTTAGCGAAATCAGGAACATTATCAGGAAAGGTTTCCAGGCCTTCATGTGTTAGCTTTAATCTTGTATTGGTTCCTTCTTCAGATAGTTCGAATGTAACAATTGTATATCCTTTGTAACCTTCGTAGGTCCAGCTATAAGACAGTTTTCTGCCAGTAATTACTTCTACAATCTTACAAACATGCGTGTATTGATGATCAGGATCCTTTCCTCCTTTAAACCTGAACTCAAATCCTGGTTCAGGTTTAAAGTCGGCAAGGTTGAAATACCAGTTTTTCATTTCATCCTTGTCTGTAATTGCTTTCCAGACTTTCTGCGAGGGAGCTTTAAATACTGCTTCTATTTCAAATGGGTGAGTCATAATATATTTTTTGATTTCTTTTCTAATAGCTGTTTTGCTATCTAATCAGGTAAAACTTCCGCATGGCATCCAAGTTTGCTGAGAAAGGTTATAAGAAAATCTGTATTGAACTCACTTTCACTCTTTACCCGAAGGATATTTTCTTCATCATCAAGATCAAAATTAGCTTGATATCCTTCAAAATTTTTGTGGATCAGGCTGACTAAAATATCAGCCATGGCCTGATCACATATATTCGTTTTAAATACTTCTATCATCTCTTTACTGATTAAAATGCTTTCCGATATCCCAGAGACTAATAGATTAATTATTAATAATCTTTAGGATTATCTCAAAGCAAGTATGGATTCGTAATTTTTTCTGTATACAAATGCTAAGAACAGGTTCGCCGCAAGTATGGCTATTGCCATTGGCACTTGTTCCGGAGCAAGAAATACATTGACTAATACAATATTGACTATTATTGGAAAAATGACTACAGTTGCCAGAGGTGCAAAAAAACCGGTAATGAGTGCAAGTCCGCAAACAAGTTCGATGGTTTTTACGACCGGAAGCAGATAGCCAGATGCATTCATTCCCTCAAAAAAGGTTTTCATCGGTCCGGTTAATTCTGGCTGAGGTCCTAGTTTGAATAGAAATACTACACCCGCAAAAGCCATCATAAGGCCAAGAAGAACACGTACTACAATTGTTGCTATTTTCATAAGTTGTTTTTGTTATGTTATATGGTTATTAATTGTTGAAGTTTTATTTAGAAAGAACATAAGGTTAGTTCTTATTTTCGTAGTCATAGTTGACCATCCAATGTATTCCAAACTTATCTGTAAGCATTCCGAAATAAGCTCCCCAAAAGGCCTTTTCAAGGGGCATGATAATTTTTCCTCCCGCAGATAAGCCATCAAACAATCTTCTTGCTTCTTCTTCGCTTTCTGCGATTACAGCAACAGAAAAGTTATTGCCTTGCACTACAGGATCTCCTCCGAATACTTCAGGACTATCACTTCCCATAAGAATGCTATTTTTTCCAATGGGTAAAGTCATGTGCATAATCTGTTCTTTAGCTCCCTCTGGTAATGGATGTTCCGAAGGTACATCCTTGAATCGCATTACAGAAGGAAAATCTCCTCCAAAAACAGATTTGTAAAAATTAAATGCCTTCTCACATGTGCCATTAAAGGTCAGATACGAATGAATTGCAGCCATATTTTATGGTTTTATTTTTACTGTTGAAAGATGAGTTTGAGTTGAACTTGCAACTTAAATCATTTAAAGAAAACTTATATCATTCACTCCATTAATTTTATTAATTGAATTGCTGATAAGAATCTTCATACAAAACTATATTGATTTACTCAATAAATCAGGGTGTGAATTTGCCAATAAAAGGGTTGTTTGCGACAGGAGAAAAGGCCTTATAAGGAATCTAATGCATTGATAAAATGTTGAAAAGTAATATATTAACCTTGCTCTTTTTTCAACATTCAAGTACTTCTTTCAAGAAAAGTCTTTTTGAGGAGGCTTAAATAACAAAAAATAAAAGTAAGGCTGCTTCAGATGAAGCAGCCTTTGGTAGTAATAATCAATTTTTAAACTTGACTTATTATTTTATTGCAACTGGTATTTCAGTATTTTCCCAAAGCAATGAAAAGCCTGTTGGGGTTATTTTATAAGCCAGTCTTTCGTTGGGTGATGTTGTTTTACGAACCTTTACATGAGTTCTGAGTGCATCCTGCTTTTCATCATATTTATAAGCTCCCCATTGATTAAAGTTTTTATTGAAGATTGCCGTCCAGTCACCTTTTTCTGAGGGTATCACAAAGAAAGAGTAACTTCCTGCAGGAAGCGTTTTACCCTCAATGGTGATTGGTTGATCTGTTTTGAAAACGGTAGCTTCATTTGCTCCGGCTCTCCATACCTGATCATATGGAACAAGGCTTCCCCAGATTTTTCTGCCTTTTACGGATGGACTGCTATACTTAATGGAAATGTTCGCTTTTCCAACTTTCCCGCTTACGCTGTCAAGAGGGCTTGCACGATTTTCGGTTGGCTTTTGCGCGAATGCGTTGATTGAAAATAATGTTCCGAAAAGAAAAAAGGAAAAAACTTTAAGTAAGAGATTCATTTTCATTTTTACAAGTTGTTTAGATAGATATGATTGTAAATTAAGCTATTGAAAACTAAATAATTCAGGAAAATGTTTAAAGAGTTTTTTAAACCTTGCTCATTAAACTACCTGCTCTTTTGAATCTATTCGTAGCTGATGGGTATTAAATACATTGGAATATGCTTTTACGCTCCTTGTTAAAAATACACTTCCTCCGATAATACTGTCACGACCGATCACAGTATTACCTCCGAGAATGGTTGTTCGGGCATAGATAATCACATTGTCTTCAACCGTAGGATGTCGTTTAACATTTGACAACTGTTTGCTAACTTGAAGCGCTCCCAGAGTGACACCCTGATAAATGCTTACATTATTCCCGATGACAGCAGTAGAGCCTATTACAATACCTGTTCCATGATCTATAAAGAATGGTACTCCAATAACTGCATTCGGGTGAATGTCTATGCCTGTCTTTCCATGAGCTAGTTCTGTCAGGACTCTTGGTAGAATAGGAATGCCTAAAAGTGAAAGTTTATTCGCAATTCTATAAACAGCAATGGCATAAAAGCCTGGATAAGTCACTACAACTTCGTTTACACTGGTAGCAGCCGGATCGCTTTCAAATATTTTGAGAGCATCACATCGCAGATTATTATAAATCGTATCCAGGTCATCATAAAATGCATTAACTGCAAATTCAATATCGTAATCCTTAGGGTCGAGATAGCTAAGTAGCATGTTCTCCAGGTCAATTTGATTCTTTTTAAGTATACCTTCATAGGTGGAATACCTGTTGAGCCGAGTGTTAGGGAATAGAAATTCTATTAAATCCGAAAGCCAGGCTGAAGCTCCCTGAATAGAAGGGGAGGCTTCCCATTCTGCTTTATGGGTTTGGTTCAGTAGTTCAAGAAATGAATGTACTTTGGTATTTTTCATCCTTTCTAATTTCTGTTAAAAAATATGAATAACCTTGAAGGTGTATGAAAAAAAAACTGCACAGCTTTTCCATAGAAAAGTGTACAGTTTTTCTAAATTATTCCGTCTTTATCTAAACGAGATGGGCTTAGCGCTACGTAATCTGTGTAATGTAGCAACTAGCGTATCAATTTCTCCGCAGGTATTATAAAATGCAAGAGAAGGCCTTACTGTTGCTTCCACACCAAATCTTCTGAGGATAGGCTGGGCGCAATGGTGACCTGATCTTACAGCTATTCCTTCCTGATTTAAAGCCTTACCAACTTCTTCGGTTCGATATCCTTCCAGAACGAAAGAAAGAACGCTTGCTTTGTCTGGAGCGGTTCCTATAAGTCGCAGTCCAGGAACTTCCTTAAGTAATCTGGTAGCATAGACTAACAAATAATGTTCGTATTGATAAATAAGATCCATGCCAATCCTGTTTACATAGTCAATAGCAGCTCCCAAGCCTACTGCATCTGCAATGTTTCCAGTACCAGCTTCAAATCTTGCCGGTGCATTATGATAAGTGGTATGCTCAAATGTAACATCCATGATCATATTTCCTCCACCTTGCCAAGGTTGTGTTTCATTGAGTAAGGCCTGTTTACCATAAACAACTCCTATCCCTGTAGGGCCAAATACTTTATGGCCGGAGAAGACAAACCAATCACAGTTTAGAGACTGCATATCAACTTTCATGTGAGAAACAGACTGGGCTCCGTCAACTAATACTTTAGCTCCTGCAAGATGTGCCATTTCGATAATCTGCTTGGCAGGGGTAACAGTACCAAGAGCATTGGAAACCTGAGTAAAGGAAACCAGCTTTGTCTTGGGGCCAAGTAATTTGGCATATTCACTCAAGATTACCTGTCCCTCTTCATCTACTGGAATTACTTTAAGTTTCAATCCTTTTCGTTCTGCAAGCTGCTGCCAGGGAACTATGTTAGCATGATGCTCCAGGTGACTGACAATGATTTCATCACCAGCACTTAGATTTTGCTCACCCCAACTTTTGGCCACAAGGTTAATAGCTTCTGTAGCTCCTCTTACAAAGATAATTTCATCCGGAGAAGAGGCATTAAGAAAGGATTGTACTTTTTGACGAGCAGCTTCATAAGCATCCGTGGCACGAGCTGCAAGTTCATGAGCGGCTCTGTGAATGTTAGAATTCTCGTGTTGATAGAAATATGCAATTCTGTCTATTACCGATTGGGGCTTTTGGGTTGTGGCAGCGTTGTCAAGCCATATCAAAGGTTTTCCATTGACCTTTTCTTTTAGAATAGGAAAATCCTGTCTTACAATATTTACGTCAAAAGGTGGACTTGCAAGACTTGAAATTCCTTTGTTTGGCGATATAACGTTTTCTGAACCTTTAGTAAAACTTAACGGCTCATTGACTGAAATAAAGTAATAAGAGCTATTGTTGATTCCAGAAAAGTCGCTTGGGAGCTGTTGCTTCGGAAGTGATAAGTTAACACTCTTCAAAGCTTCTTTTAACTCCGTTTCAAATGGTTGTTCCTGCTCATAAGGCAGTAAGTTTAGAGCACTCTTTGGATCAAGTAGTTTTGCGCTTTGAAAAGGATGTGATGGATTAAAAGCGTTACTATTACCCTGAAAAGGATTGCTGTTTATCAGGGTTTCCGGATTTTGTTTTGATAGTGATGGAGATATTCCGCTTCCTGCGACAGACTTAGGACTTAATCCATTGCCGGTCAAATAAGGATCAGGTGAATTATTGAACGATTGCTGAAGATCTATCGGAGCAGTTTTATCAACTGCTGTCGGAGATATTCCGCTTCCCGCCACAGACTTAGGTATCCCTGTTTTTTCCGGAAAATGTGGATCCGGAAGACTAGTCTGAGGATTAGTCAGGTCAAAATGATTTTCCTTAGGAACCAAAGGATCCTTTGCTTGTAGTGATTGGAGAAAATCATTAGGAATCCCTCCAGGCAGAGCAGCGAAGAATTCATTAGCTAGTTTCTCCAAACTGCGTTCGTCAGGAAATAGATTTGGATTAGTAGTTGTACTCATAATAGTTTCCGATTTCTACATCATCAAGTACTGCAATAGCATCATCTACCAATACAGCTAATGAGCAATAAAGAGAAACCAGATAAGATGCAATTGCTTTATCATTTATTCCCATAAATCTTACTGAAAGACCAGGTGTTTGTTCTCCAGGAAGGTTAGGCTGATAAAGACCTACTACACCTTGGCGACTTTCTCCGGTTCTGATCAGAAGGATTTTGGTTTTGCCATTCTCAATTGGAACCTTGTTGGAAGGTATAAGTGGAATACCTCTCCAGGTTATAAACTGGGAGCCGAAAAGAGAAACAGTTGGCGGGGGAACACCTCTTCTTGTACACTCACGACCAAAGGCAGCAATAGCTAATGGGTGAAGCAAGAAGAAGCCTGGTTCTTTCCATACTTTAGTAATAAGTTCATCCAGATCGTCAGGAGTTGGAGCACCTTTACGTGGAGTTATTCTCTGGCAAGGAGCAATGCTGCTGAGTAAGCCATACTCTTTATTGTTGATTAGCTCACTTTCCTGTCTTTCTTTTATTGTTTCAATGGCAAGTCTAAGCTGCTCACTGATCTGATTATAAGGTCTGCTGTAAAGGTCAGAAACACGAGTGTGTACATCAAGTACGGTATTTACAGCACTCAATAGATATTCTCTTGGATCTTCAATATAGTCAACAAAAGTTGAAGGAAGTTCTCGTTCGTCTCTTGCAGAGCAATCTACCTGTACGCTGTTTGCATCTCTTACCTTGTTTACTCTGTAAATACCTGATTCTACCGGTATCCAGTTTAGCAAGTGTGTTAACCAGCGAGGGGTAATGGTTGATAATTGTGGGACAGTACGCGTGGCGATAGCCAACTGCCTAGCTGCCACATCACCTAAAGCGGTTTGTGGAATTTTTTCCTCAGACATGAAAGTATATTTTTTAAATCAAACAAAAACGAAAGAGACCACAACAAGTCATTTGATAACTGAACAATGATTGTTTAGATCATTTAAGACTTGTTTGGCTAAAACAATTTATCATTTGGCCGGATGATATTCAAAAGTATGGCTTTATCAGAAATATGCAAAAAATATCTGGGTATCATACCAGTATAAAGAAGTCTATAATGTTGGTCTATTATTTAGATTAATAGTAGTAGAGTAGAGTTTTCGTTTTGCATCCATATATAAATGAAATAATTTTGGTGTCTTAGAAAAGTTATAATTTAATAAAAGTGGTTGGGTTGTTCTTTATTACGTTTTGAAGTAGCGAAGAAATCGCCATTTTCTTGAATACTTTATAACTTTATTTTCTATCGTAAAGTGAACAAGGAATATTATTATTTGTGCATAGTTTTATATATGACAAGTTCCTGTTATGCGGAACTGTATATCTTGTGACTGAACTACTTTTAAATTGTGGCCAGTCACAGACGATAGCCGTCAACTTAAGCAAGTTTAGAATTACATAATTCTTAATTAAAGTAAATTAGCAACAGTTTGAGCAACAGCAAGACTATTTCTGGAATATTTTGTTGCTGTTGCTCAAACTGTTGCTCTCTTTTTCCATTATTACTTCTCTTTTATATAGCAGGGAAAACTATTTTTTTACTTGTCTCATCACTAAGTTGACGGCTATGGTCACAAACAGGCCACTGGTAGAAACTCTTCTATATCTATTAAAGCATTTTTAAAATCTCTCCAGCTTTTCGGACAACGTAAGGCAGACCTGTTACATTATCTAATGCAATATCAATACCTGCACCATCGTAGCTTATCCAATCACCTGTAGAATGGAGTTTATAAATAGCAAAATTGTCTGCATTCGCAGGAGTGGCGCCGATTATCCATGTTTCATCATTCTGCCCAATGGCAAGACTGCTTACCTTTTCAGGTGTAGTTTCCTGACTCCATGAAGTTCCGTCAAAGGAAAACAAGTCGCCAGGCTTATTGATGACCCAAGGGATATTATTTGAAGCCATGAAGATTTTTATTGCTCGCCCAGTTATTTGATCCGTAGATGAATTAGATACATTGAATCTCACTACCTCAAACCCATTGGCATCGCCATTCTGATCTTTTAAGATCCAGATATTCCCATTGTCATCTATGCTCACATCTGTTGCTGTTGTGGAAAGTCCTGGAAACTTCTTAAACGAATTATTCTCTACATGAAAAATCATATTATTGGAATCAATTAGCCAAGGGGCAAGCGTTCTATCAACTAAAACTTTTTTGGCCCCATCAAAAATAGGAGCTGCTGAAACTATAGTCGCCTTTCTATCAACAGAGTATAATTTCACATTATTGTCAAGAAGAGTAGAGCCGACTATCCAAAGAAAATCTTTTCCAATGGCAAAATCTGTTGCTGAAAGTTCGGGGATTCCAGTTGAAACTTTAGACCATGAGGTTCTTACAAATCCAATTTCAGCAGAACAACTGTTAGCGTCCATGATAGCTTCAATGGATTGAAACAGGTCATAGCAGTCTTTAGTTATTGTAACTGTTCTTTTTTGCTTAAGGGGGCCCCAATGTTCTCTGTTCATTCTAATCCCCAATGCTGCCAATACAACCGAAAAGGCTGGATTTATATAAATGAGCTGCTGGAATTTTACACCAGCCGCATTACTACTTTCATTGGACGCTCGGTGTGGTCTTGGATTTGAGATTTTGTTATTCCCAATTTTAAAAATATCAAGCATATTTCCTCTTGACTGTAGTTCAGTGTATATCTCATACAAATCATGTATATCCTTAAAACGAGGAGTTGTATTTCCCACGCCAATACTTCTTGACATTTGAAAAAAGCCGGCTTCCGATGCCTCGCTCTGCTTTGTTTCAGCTGTTTCCCCTGTATCCAGATTTAAACCTGCGCTATACTGCCCTTCACTTTCCTGCATCCCGAGACCGAAGAGAAGAGTAAATACCTTTCTTAATGTTGGGATTCCGGCGGCATGATCAGTAATTCCCAGGCCGGGCTTGCCATTGCGACCAGTTGTAAATTCTAGATCGTAATGATTTAATGCATCAGTATCATCATTGGCTACAGGAGCCTTACTCATGGCAGTAGCGAAACGTTCATTCTTTTTTATCAAGGCATAAAAACGCCCATACATAAGGGCCATACCCACCACAAAACCAGCATGATCAATTGGTTTACCGCGATCTGCAGAATAGTTTTGATTAATCCATGCTAATCCACTGACTGCGTCGATAATCTGTTTCTCACAGGCAGTCTTTGCAAGACTTTTTAGAGTAGCAAAAGTTTGGGCTGCATCTGTACCTGAATTTTTGCCTTCTCCAAGAATGGCATCTTTAAAATGAACAATCTGAATAAATAAATTGCTGGAAGGATTATCTGTCACCATTGCCTGGTACTGACTCAGAAAATCAGAGAAGGATTCTTTCTGCTCTCCATTTACGGCTGGGTCTAAAAAGACTAGCTGGCTGTTTTCTTCTGTACCATCTCCATCATATCCTATAAGGATTTTGGCATGAGGTGAAAGATTCGAAGTGGCATCACTGTCAACCGTAATCCAGAGTGGACCATAGGTTTTCATCCAGTCCAAATAGGTATTGAATGTATAGTTTGCCGGCGGCTCGCCTATCATTCCAAGAGGTTCAATAAATGCTGTCTTTTCACTTGCCAGCAATGGTTGATTATTGTTGTATTTAGTTAAATATTCGTCTGAAACCATTGATAAGACATCCTGTATTGAATACGTTTTACCATCTTTCCAGCTTTTCATCATCGTGGCGGCAGCAGCCCAACATGCATTTGCCTTATCACCTTGAAGGATGAGAGGAACTTTTGGCCCCGCTACTCTGTAATTTTGTGTATTACCAGCCCCAATCTCTACTGACTCAGATTTTCCTTCACTATCGATACTCGTCGCTTTTACTGGCTTGCCCTGGTCTGCTGCTTTTACTGCAGCATCTGTGAGAGATGGTTTTGTGTTCTGTGTATTTTCCTGTTCTGCCTTTTTGGTCTGACCTCCGTCTACCATTTGTCCGAAATGGTCTTTTAATAGTTTCGCTTTCTCCTCTTTTGTCAGCTCAGGTGAGTTCCTGATTGAGTCAGCGATCTTGTCTGAATGCTCTGTATTATGGCCAATGGTATAAATTTCTTTAGCCATTTGTGCAAAGTCTTTTGCATTCTGCTGGTTGGATAGGTAAGTCTGCATTGCATTCTTCTGGTTTTGATCCAGACCAGTAATGTCTTTAAATACATCGCTTTTGCCGAGTAGATCAGAAATGCCCGCCAGACCTGCACCTGGTGTTGGAGTTGCCGGTGCATTCTGGATATTGACGATAGGTGTGGCAAAGTCCTTAAATGCCGCCTTCCAGTCTGTAACAGTAGGTACAGGGACAGTAACAGGATTGATAGGAGTTGGTTCATCCGTTTTGAATACATTCCAATCTTGCGAGGAGTTTTCCTTTACTTTTTCACAGGCATCACAAGCTCCTTGTACTGCTTCTGCAAAGACTCCTTTGCTTGGAATACTTATGCGGTAAGGAGGGATAGGAGTAAGGGGCTTATAATGTTCAAGCAGATCTATTTCTACTGCAGGGCCTTCAATGGGTTGCTCTACCACAAATGTCCTGTCTATTTTGTATCCAGGCGCTACCGGCATAATCAATGAGTTTCCAGAGATACCAATCAGTTCATTTTTTACTACGGAAGCTAAACTTCTATATCCTACAGGAAGTCCGAAATCGTTATATGTTTCGATACTGAAACCATCCAACAACATATATCTCCTATCAGGATCAAGCGCTCGCCACAATACTTTATTGTAGTATTCAAGATTGCTATTAAGATGTACAATAAGCTTTTGAGCCATGTACTGATCTTCTTTTTTAGGGTTGCGTTTTTCGTTGGCGTTTTCCGGAGTATATAATGTACTTCCGTCAACTAAATCATCGCCTACAAAGCCACTATATAGAATGCCATTATAATGCGGGGTAGAGTAACGAACTGTCACATTTTTAACAATGAGTGTAACAAGGTCATTGGTAAGACTTGCTGCATTAAAGAAACCAATTTGTAATTGGGAAATCTCATTCCTCTTCTTATTGGATCCGCTGCCTCTAAGATTTATTCGCATTTGAGTATTTCCCCCTTTGTATTTGGTCTCTGTTGAAAAATCTACCGCTGAAAAACTACCGAGACTCAGGCTTCTGGATATTGTTTCAAAAATAAGAGGTGCTATGTCATTGTAGAAGATGCTATCCCATTCAGAGATCAATCGATCTTTAAAATAATATGCTAGCATATCAAAGGTGCCTTTGTTAAGTAATTTTGCATAGGCATCCCATTGTGATTTATCAAAGCCTCCTTCTTCGAAGAAGTTCTGATCAATCTTTTTTATTCGAATACATTGGGCAGGGGGAACGCTTGCAAAATTTGCATCCACAGAAATGTAATCATCGATCACACTATATGCATCAGGTTTTAAGCTTCCATCCGGATTTAAATAACCTCCAACAATTGCACCAAGAGGTCCTCCAAGGATACCACCGATTAATGCAGCTGACCAAGACCAAATAGATTTTTTCTCAATCGGCCATGATTTTATCCTGTCATATTTTGATTTTGGACGAGGCAGATTCGTTTGTATATAGATCTCGCCGGTAATAAATGTAATGACCTCCTCATCATAGGCACCATCGGGAAAGTCCACATTTTCATAATTGGTTTTTATCCTGTCAATAGCATCAAAAGCTCTCAGCAAAGGATGCTGGCGACCAATTCCTACAAGAGTGAATGGTTGAAGATAAGTTTCAGAAGGCATAGGTAATAAATGGCTTGCCAACACATCACGCCATTTGAAGACATTTTCCCTCGTGAAATTTGTCATTAATAAAGGAATAAAAAGACATTCTTCTACAAATGTAAGTTCTTGATAAATCGCGTAGTGTCTCAGTACCTCAAAATACATCATAGTAAGAGAATGACAATGATTGTGGTTGGCAATCACTTCTGTAGTTACTCCATAATTTTGTCCTTCCTTCACTGTCGATATCACGGAGGCATTCAACTCACGGTAACTTTGTGCATTCTGATTTATTGCATTTTTGAATTGTTCATTAAAATATTCTGATACGGATCGGGAACTGTTTTGAGAAGCGGTAGAGTGAGAATTGGCAACTCCTCCAGATACACCAAATGCACCACCTATTCCCTGAATAATACCTGCAAGACCAAACCCAGCACTTACTCCTGAGGTTGTGGCAGAACTACTGCCTTTCGTTGATTCACTTAAGTTCCCCGCAATGGTGTCTGTTATACTTCTGTCATTGACAAGAGAAGAAGTCAATGATTCACGTTGAGAGACAGTTTGAGATTCGCTTCCAGTCAAGGTATGACTTTGTTCAAATATGACGATCTCCTTTTTTTGCCCAGGAGCAAGCGGTAAGGAGTACAATAATTCTCCCATGGAGTAACCATCTGCTTTAGTCACTATGTTGTAATGAAGGATATGGCCAGTGGCTACAGTGACTGCCTGATAAATAGAAAGGTTCACATGGGCATCAGGTGCATCCTGCCAGTAAATTGGGTTGCTTAAATCAATCGGCTTACGGACAATTTTAGTCAGGCCTCCTTCCAACCTAAAGTTGCCTTTTTCATCTCTGGCAAGGGTGTAGTTGGCCACATCAGGATCGGATGTCCTGACGATCGCCAATTGAGAATACTCATTAATCGTCCTATTGGGTGTAGAAAGATTGACACATGAACCACCTATATCCTGAGAGTAAGAATCAGATTTTATCAGGTCATCTTGACCAGGAAGACGATTTGATTTTTTTACATCATGACATCCACAATCATCCTCTTCGTCTTCATTTGTCTCGCAATTGGCATCCTGTAATAACAAGTAGAGAAAATCATCTGAGATAGTTTCATTTATTGAAACGTGCTCTTCATCCGCATAAACGTTGATATCTGCCGGACTATTTGGTGTCAATGAGACCAATGCCTGAGCGGATAAGTAATTTCCATATGGATAAGGCAGTGAGAAATTTCCAGAACTGTCTGTAGTTGCCGAACCTACAATTCTCCATATGGTATCACCTTGTTTTTTTGCTTGTATTACTATAGTAAGATCATTTAACTTGCAAAGGCCAGACATCTCAAGCACTTTACCCGTTAATTTTTTATTTCCCCCAGATGGCTTGGGTCCATTGTCATTAGTTATGACTTGAGGTCTTGTAAGTGGAACTTCAATGAGTAAATTTTTTAACTCAGGATTGGTGGCTTCATACTGATTTTCCCAAGGGATCGACCCATCATAGCTTTTGACTCTTATGCTTAGTGGACCGCTTATGAAATTAGTTATAAGTGGCTGGAATATGAATGGAATTTCATTGTTCGTGTTCGGTTGAGCGCTTGTCCAATCAAAACTGATTGAATGAGGATAAGCATTGAGAGCTGTGTCCTGTATAACATACTCAAGGGATAAATTAAAAAAGTTAAAATCCTTGGCTGAGACAAGTGAACCGTCAGAAGTATTAATCTTGAATGTTCCTTTGATTTCTGCAGTGGTTATTTCGGGAACAGTAACAGGAAAATCAAATAGGTCATCTGTAATAATATCTTTAAGGGTATTGATGGATTCATTTCTGCCTATCCCAAAATTCGTTTTTAGAAAGGGGATAAGTTCATCTAGGTTAATTTTGATTTTTGGTTTGCCTGATGATACATCTGTTACGTGTGAAATGATAAAAAGTAAAGCGTATTCATTAAATCTAGGTTCTGCTGATCTAAACTGAATTGCTGCTTTTGAAAAAGAATCTTTATTTATAACAAAGACATTCTTTCGTATATAGTCGATCAAGTCCAATTCTAATCTTTCTGCGGCACCTTCATTGACAACAACTCCTGAATTAAGTGCCGCTTTTCGATCCATGATTTCCCTATATTTCTCTGAAGCGGTGGATAGACTATAAAGAGAACGCATCTGAGTTTGCCCAAATAGATTTCCTTTATTGTCTTTAATTTCAACTTCGATCTCTGCCGATAAAGCATCCAGAAGATGGAGATCATTGTTTGTGAAACCAATCGTACCAAGGTATTCATAGAAGAGTTTCACTGAATTTGAGTTAGAGCCAACGAACAATTCGTTAGGGAAGGAAATTTCATAACTCTCATCCTTTAGTTTTTTATTTATAATCTTTACTTCCTTACCAATAGCATTTCTTTGAGGAAAAGGCCTCCCATCTCTTAAAAATGTATCGAATTCAAAAGTGGGAATTTTGAAGTTGAGATTAACTTCGCTTAAAACTGTAGCTGATGAATCACCAGCATACTTGAATGTTCTTTGTAGAGTTGCCATGATTTATATATTATGAGAATACACATGCATGATCGTCGCAGCCCTAAATATTCATCTGGGAAATTAGGCCACAAGCTGTATTGAAAACTTTAATAGCTATTTGCTATAACTGACTGTAAGAATCACAATATCAGAATATTTCATATATATTAATAAATATTTTAAAATATTTATTAATCAATTTATTTTTTATAAGGTGTTCGTCTTGTGTGAAACTTATTGAGGAGTATATCAGCAACAGTTTGAGCAATAGTAAGGGTGTTTCTGAATTCTTTGGTTGCACTTGTTCAAATGGTTACTCCTTTCTGGCTCGGAGGCAGTATTATCTCCATTTCATTTTTTACACCTATCTTTGTAATCTGAATACAAGAAATGAAATCTAGACCGATTGTTGAAAAAAACAATTTACATCCCAGAAATCAACATCGATTGGGGTATAATTTTGAAGAGTTAATAGCTGTTTATCCTGAGCTTCAAAACTTTGTAATGATCAATGAACATGCTATTGAAACCATTGATTTTAGTAATCCCCAAGCTGTAAAAGCACTCAATAAAGCCTTGTTATTCGCCTATTACGGCATCAAATATTGGGATATACCAGAAAATTATCTTTGTCCTCCCATTCCTGGCAGAGTAGATTACATTCATTACCTTGCTGATCTATTGGCTTCCAATAACAACGGAATTATTCCTCAAGGCAAAAATGTTCAAGTATTGGATATTGGCACGGGAGCCAATTGTATTTACCCAATATTAGGAAATGCTGTTTATGATTGGTCTTTTGTTGGAACTGATATAGATGAAAAAGCTCTCATGAATTGCGAAAAAATCATCAAGAATAACCCGCAATTAATGGATGCGATTAGTTTGCAACAACAAATTAAATCTCGTTTCATTTTCAAAAATATTATTACAGCTGAGGATAAATTTGCACTCACAATTTGTAATCCACCTTTTCATAATTCAGCGGAAGAAGCTCGAAAAAATGCGCTTCGAAAAATCTCTAATTTAAAGCTGAATGCCAAAAATTCAGATAAAGCTGTTTTAAACTTTGGGGGGCAAAATGCCGAATTATGGTGTGAAGGCGGCGAATTGGGTTTTATAGCACAAATGATTAACGAAAGTGTCAATTATCCTATGCAATGTCTTTGGTTTACTACCTTGGTTTCCAAGAAAGAAAATCTTTCTAGCCTTTATAAAATCCTCAACAAAGTAAATAGCGCGGAGGTCAAAACCATTGATATGTCACAAGGACAAAAAATCAGTCGAATCTTAGCTTGGACATTCCACTCAAAAAACCAGCAGAAAAATTGGAAGTTTGGAAGATAAGAGTTTAAATCAATAAAAGGTAAGAAAAAAGCCACCTAATCAGTGGCTGTTATTCAATAAATATAATCAGAATTCCTGAAATGATCAGGCATCCGGTATGTTAGGCTCAACCAGTTTAATTAGTTTTTCCAGAGATTCCTGCCATCCCAGGTAACACATTTCTACAGGAATGACATCGGGAATACCTTCCTGTAACACTTTCAGTTCGGTACCAACAGATGTCTTTTGAAACCAAGCGGAGGTAGTCATAATACCTGGCATGTTGGGGTCATCAAATTTGTCTGTATACTTAAGAAACTCATTAGGTTTAACTTCCACATATTCCCCTCCAAAAGAGTGTCCGTTACCGGTAGTAAAATTGTGAAATGACATTTTAAATGTACCGCCTACCTTCACGTTCATGTCATGTACTGTGCAAAGAAAGCCATAAGGAGGCAACCATGCAGCAATTGCAAGTGCTTCGGTAAATGCTCGGTATACCTTTTCCGGAGAAGCTTTAATGACTCTGTGTAATGATACTTTGTTTCCTGACATTTTAATAAAATCTTTTTGCGTTGATCCTACTCATTTGGCTTTTCGGGCTCGCCCGTTTTTTTATGTGGCTGCTGCTCCACTTTAAGATTGTATTACAATAACTTTTCTTTAGCAAAGATGATATTAAAAATAGACCCTAATGAGGGCTTGATACGACAAATTCAAGGATTTTTACGACAGTAAAAACAATAAAATAAAATAGCAGCGCAGGCGGAGATACTTAGGTGTTTATTCAGAACAATATACATGGAAGTAGGGATGCAATCGCTTTTCTCGGTAATCCTTGATACAATCAAGGACTGTTGGGTTTGCCAGAGAACAGGTTCTGGCTTAAGAAAACTAGGGGAGTGTTTTTCCATCTTTATTGTATTCTTTGGCTATGCCTTTGATAAAATCTTCTTTTCTTAAAATAAAGTCTTCTCTATTCACTGCCATTAAAGAAACATAGCGAATAACATTTGTAATGGATCCTCCAGACAGTTCATAATTTTCTGCGATTGTTTTAAGGTTAACATCCTCATCTAATTTCATTTCAATTGGTAAAGAATTTTTCCATAAATCTAATCGCATTGTGTGATCCGGCATTTGGAAATGTATGAATGATTGGAACCTTCTGGTGAATGCATCATCCATGTTATTTTTAAGATTGGTGGCAAGTATGATCAATCCTGGATAATCTTCAATTCTTTGTAATAAGTACGAAATTTCCTGATTGGCATATCTGTCATGCGCATCTTTGGCTTGGGTCCGTTTGCCAAATAATGCGTCTGCTTCATCAAAGAATAGTATCCAATTTTGCCTTTCAGCCCTGTTGAAAATATTTGCCAGATTTTTCTCAGTTTCTCCAATGTATTTAGATACCACCATGGATAAATCAATCCTATAAACATCAAGATTGTTCGCTTTGCCAAGTAAGGCAGCGGTTAAAGTCTTACCAGTACCTGGTGGGCCGTAAAATAAAGCTCGGTATCCTAATTTTATTTTTTTGGATAATCCATAGTTGTAGAGAACTTTCTTTCCATGCTTAATCCATGCATTGATTTCTTCAATCTCTTCTATAGTTTTCTCATTTAATATCAGATCACTCCATTCTTGTCTTGACTCAAGTATACTGGCAGGAAAAGAAGTAGTGTATTCAGGTTTAAATGACTTTGCTGTTGCTATAAAATGTATTGTCTCCTGAGTCGGCAATACAGCTTTAGAAGTAAATGGATCTATAGGTGAAGGATTAAAAAACTCAATTAAATTATGCTGCACCAACTTACAATTGGTATGGAAATACTTCAATAAACCTATTCTTTGTATGGCATCATCTCCTGCCAGTATAAAAAGTACAGTTTCAATTGTAGGGATTAACCCGTGATAATTTTTAGTATTGCCAGTTATGCCTCCAACATAAGATAGGATATGATTTTTACTTTCACACTGAATTACTAAATCGTCAAGTAAACCAGGGTATAAAGTTGGTGCCAGTGAGGTTGCAAGCGTGATTCTCTCTAAGGCGGTCAATGTATGGGTTTGAATAATTCTTCCATAAGGGGAATCGTCCGGAACTGTAAAATTTATATTCTCAGGAATTAATTCTTTTTGATCTTTTTGGATAAGATTATTTATACGGAAGTTGATCAGATTTTGAAGGATTTCGAAATCTTGAAAAAGACAGGTGTCTTTAATTTCCAAGTGGTTAGTTAACATAATACTCAAATATATAGAATTAATTTTGACGTGAATTTAATTATAATAAATTTGTCATAGTGCTGTCCATTTTTTAATTACTAATAATTATGATTGTCAATTCCAGAAATAAGAAAACCCAATTTTCAAAGCAGAATGAAACTTTGTCTTCACAAGGGAAATCCATTAATGAACTAAATGCTCAAAATTATTCAGTAAACAATCAGTTATTGGGTATCTCGAACAACTCCGACTCTGAGATACAAAAAAAAGAAACTAACACTAATGATAATTCTTTTTCTGCAATGCCAAATGAATTGCAGGCAAAAATGGAAAACTCTTTTTCTTCGGATTTTTCTAATGTGAAAATTCATAAAGAGTCTAACAAGGCCTCACAAATGGGAGCTCATGCATTTACGCAAGGAAATGATATACATTTTGCTCCTGGTAAGTTTGATCCTTCCGGAAACTCCGGACAGCAATTACTTGCACATGAATTAACACATGTTGTTCAACAACGGAATGGGAAAGTAAACCCTACTGCACAATTAAGTGGGATTTCAATAAATAATGATCCCACTCTGGAAAAGGAGGCAGATATTATGGGGGCTAAAGCAATCAAAGGAGAAAAAAATTTCTCAGCTAAAGCTTCATCTGAAAATAACAATGTAGCAAATGTAGTTCAAGGATTTTTTACCCAGACACATAAAACCAAACCATATAAAGTTGCAGACGATTTAAGTTTGGCGGTTGAAGTCGGCTATCCGAATCATATCTTGTTTGCAAAGGCTGGTATGGCTGCTACTGCCAATACAAAACTAAATGCTGTTGGATCAGGCATAGAATTACAAGAAACTTCTACTTCAGATACATTTTCTAATGGCTCAAAAAGCGAAACGCTAAAACAAGTATTACCTAAAAATAAGAAAAACAGTACTCAAGGGACTAATATGAATCTTTGGGCTGATTGTGGAAAGAGTAATGCAGAAGTGGTTGGTGGTTCCAGCAGAAAGGCAGCTTATAAAGATGGTGGTGCATTAAAATGGACTGCAGCCGGATCTCCCGCGGAAATGAAGTCTGAGATAATGAAGAATTGGTTAACGAAAAAGTATAACAATGTCAGTACTCCTTCGACAACTAAAATGCAAATTAAGTCTGTATTGGATGCTGCCAAGGTTATTGATAGTAATATGGCTAAGCAACTTGATGCATATGGTAAAGCAAAGACAGATAAAGAGCGTGAAACTATTGCAGATAAATATTTTTCCCTTCAAGATGAGAAAGCAGAAAAGCTCTGGGAATATTACAATGGCCTTCCGACAACTTCTAAAGAATCAATCGATAAAGAGTTGGCTATAAACAGATATGCGAAACCAACAATAGGTGAAGGTTATACTACATCATCCGGGGGAACTCCTGTAGCAGGTTATGAAAATAATACATGGAATTTCCATTGGGGAGGTGTAGTATTAGAAAGTACTGATACCTCGGATAAAGTAGTATTAGAGAATTATGCAGTAGGAGATGCCTCTGTTGAAAATGATCTATGGGAATTCGCCATGTATGGTACATCCAAAAAAGGTCAGACTTTTCACGATGTGCATTCTGATACCAATCAACACGGGACAAGTCCAACGACCATGAGAATAAACAAAGCATGAAAAATATAATTTTAGTAGTAGCAGTTGGATTTTTTCTTTTCAATTGCCAAAAGAAAAGTAATATGAGCGAAGTACAATCAATTAAAGAAATAAAGGAAAACCAAGGCAAAGACTTAACAGTAGTAGGAACTTACAAACCTGTTAGTTTAAATCAAAAGCCCGGCACAGTAGAATATTCAGGTCATTATAAGATCGAGGTAAATGATACACTATCGATTGTTTTACTGCCACCTTACAATTCAGAATCCAAAAGACCTACAGATGAGATTCAGAAATTTGAAGGCAAAAGAGTAAAGGTAAGTGGGATTATTTCTGATAAAACCTATATGGAACCACCTTCCATTCAAAATGCGCCATTAACTTTATCTCTTCCATGTTTTACTGAAATTAAGTCAATAGAGCTTGAGTAATCAATTAATTCTGGAAGAGTTAAAGTGGCTGCTAAATAATAAGAAAAAAGTGGTTTATGCATTTGTAATAGAAAGAAGATGATTGAGTTGATTTTAAAATCCAGAGATTTTCACAAAATCAATAATACAAATGAAATTAAAGATGAAATGATGGATTTTATATCTATTCAGTTTCTTGATTTCAAGCAAGAGGAAATTGATTGGGTAAAGGAGAAATTCGGACTTGATTTTTCAATTATGAATCATACTGAAGACATTGAAGTAAGTTCTCATTATTTTGAAAATGAAAATCAGGCTTCTTTTCACTTTTCCATTCCTTATTTTAATAAAACAAAACATATGGTTGAAGAGCCATTGTTTATTATAATATCTTCTAATAGGGTATTCGTTTTTCTTACTTCCAGTCTCGATGACTTTTTTAATAAAACATATTCGTTTAAGTTTAATGCTAGTATAAAGCATTTGTCTGACCCAAAGGGCATGTTTAAAATGCAGGTTGAATATATCTCTGATTACTATGCAGATGTTACCGAAAGCCTAGCAAAAAGAATCAAGACTTTAGCAAGCAGAGTGTTGATTGAAAAAGAGTTTACAGATAAAGACCTTGATATTATTACTCAATATAATTTCAATAATTTACTTGTAAAGGAATCAATTAATGAAACGAAGCGAATTTTTTCAATGTACAAAAAAGGCGAATGGGAAAAGAGAATGAATGTGAAAGAAACCATTGACATTGAACTTAATGATCTTGCTGTGGTATCAGATTATATCCAATTTAACTTTGATCGTCTGGATGATTTGAAAGAAAACATCAGTAATAAAATTGAGTTGGAACAAAATCATATTTTTAAAATACTTACAATGGTCACTGTATGTATAGCATTTCCAACATTAATTGCTGGTGTGTACGGTATGAATTTCGAAATGATGCCGGAATTAAAATGGAAATTTGGTTACCCAACTGCAATATCTATCATGTTTTTAAGTGTAGTTTTTCCAATTATCTATTTTAAAAGAAAGAGATGGTTGTGATTGATTGCTATGATTGTCTACGTTTGTAAAGCAAATACATATCGATTCAAGCACCATTCTATGATTGAATATTTTCTTTGAATTGACAAGTTCATTGTTACTGAAAAAAAATTCCGAAAGTTAAATTCCTTCTCTTCGTGGTTTCTGCAGCAACTATTTTCTGAATCTTATGAAACCACATCTGAAAAATTTATAAATGTTTGTCAGTTAGTTTTGACGATAATGTAGTTTTATGATTTTGGAATACTTAATCATTATACAGAAAGTTTAAGGATAATTGCATAATGAAGAGGAACATCATACGGTTTAGATTTTATCTCAAATAAGTAACCACTAGAAATAAATTAGTTCAATAACAGAATCTAAGAATTTACCTAATTACTAGAAATTATAAATGGGGAAGTTTGACGAAGGAATGCAAAAAAAACGCCCGGTACTTTTGGTACCAGGCGTAAAACCATTATTGGAAAAAGTTTATGGCTATTCAGTTTTGATCACTTTAATAGTTTTAGTTTCCTGCTCAGAACTTAAACGAATAAAATAAATTCCTTGAGGTAAATTCTTTCCTAATCTATAAATCTGATTTTGCTGAATGGATTCTCCAATGCTAACAGATATTCCTTGACTGTTAAAGATATCAATCTTGTAAGTCTTAGACTGTCCGGCACGAATTTCCAGACTTGCTTCCTGACTAAATGGATTTGGATACACAATGAAATTAGATGCAGATTCTACATTGTTTTCAGATCCTGACCTATCAACTCTGCAGCCAGGACAAGAATACGAAGAACCGCATGCCAGCTTTATTATCGCCCCATCTGTAAAACCAGAACCGTAAGTTCCCTGAAGTGGAGAAATTGTTTCAAAGTCTAAACTTTTTGTTTCACCTACCACAATAATGTTTCCGGTATTATCCATTTCAAGATTATAACTTACATCATTATTTTGGTCAACGTTATTGGTACTGCCGCTACCATAATATGTCAACCAATCAGGTGTGAAATTATTTCCCTTGAAACGTGCAATAAACATATCCTGGCTTCTTGTAGGATCAGGGGAAAAAGGTCGATAACTGGTATGGGTATCGTGGTAGAATAAATAGGATGGATTAGCAGAACTGAAAACAGCATCAAGGTCATTACTAGCAGTATATCCAGAAACATATACATTACCTGCATTGTCAGAAATAATTACGTACGGCACATCGGAATCAGCGCCTGCTATAACTTTTGTTGCCAATGTAGCTCCTGTTGCAGAATTAACTCTTTCAAGATATATGTCTGCATTTATTACCCCGTTAGGTCCAGAACCACTACCATTCTGCACTCCGGATAAAGCCAATGTATTACCATCTACACAAAGACCAGTATACCCATCATTAGCAGTGGAGCCAGTATATCTATGTGCCCACTTGATTGTTCCGGAAGGGGTAACTCCATATACAACACCTAGGCCGACAAAGCTTCCTCCTGAACAAGAGTTGTAAGACTCATTACCTGCAATATAAATATCTCCGGATCCGTCTACGACTATGTTAACAGCTGTTTCACTGCTATTTGAACAAGGGTTTGTAGTTCCCGTGATGGTTGAATAATCCAGTAGAACACTCCAAATATCTGCCGCATTGGATTTCGCAACTTTCATAACAAACATATCTCCACTTATTATTGATTGTTGGGACAATAATCCTCCACCTGTTACCATTGGCAAATCAGCTCTGTTAGGGCTACTGCCGGTCACGCCAAAAGCACTGCCTCCGATATAAACATGCCCATCATTGGCAGAAACAATAAAATGAGCCGAAGCACTCATATTGTACTTTTTACTCCAGTTCACAGTTCCATTTGAATTTAACCGGAATAAACTGTTTTGTTGCAGCCCTGTACCAATATAACTGTATGTATAACCTGTAAATGCATTGTTAAAATGCTGTATGATCAGATAAATGTTATCATCACTTTTATCTATGGTCATATCCATTACATGGTATGGAGCTTCAGCATGAATATAGTCTATCCAAAGTACTTCCTGACCATCTTCGCTGATCTCAGCCATAAACATTTCACCGCTTCCAGTGCCAGTAGACGTACCAATATCTCTAACTACAGTTGAAGTTGTAATAGGAAGCGATTTCGAAACACCGTCTGTATTTCCAAGGACAACAATGTTGTTATTACTTTTTACAACAACCTTAGAAACCTGATCCTGTTCAGTTCCTCCAAAAAATGTTGCCCAATACGGTCCCATATTAGGAGCAGTAAGCTCATAAGAAACTGTAGTTTGGCAACCATGTATATCGGAGTAGGTAACACTATATGTTCCAATGGCAGTTACACTAATACATTGAGTTGTCTCACCATTGCTCCACACATATGTCGGAACAACAGCATCAGTTACATTGAATGTCCAGGCTGAATTAGTCCCTGATGCATTTCCTGATGGTAATGTAGGAGAGTTATCTCTTACCCATGAAGTCGCGGTTCCAATAGCGCTTAATATACTATTTCTTGTGCCGGTTACACTAAGGGTAGAAAATTTTCCATTATCAACTTCAGTGGCAAAATCTCTTGCAGAAACACCGTTTACTAGTCCAGGAGGAAGATATGAGTTGGTCGCTGTTACTGTTCCTGAAGTGATCCAGCTATTGCTTGTGAGAGCATAAATGAAACGCGGTGCACTTGAAGTACCTTGGTATGCAATGATCTGATCTCCTGTGTCAGTAAGATTGAATCCTGAAATAGTTATAACTTGTCCTGCCGGAATTGTCGTAGCAGCAGTATAAGTATAGGTCATTTCTGAAGTCGTTAGGCTATTTGTAGCATTATTCCAACCATTGTCCGTAAAGTATATTGTTGTACCTGGAGAAAGGTTTACCAATGGTACAAAGGCAAAGTCATCAATAGGGTCTGTACGATACCTTATGATCGCTATATCTCCTGGAATTAATTGTTCATTTACAATTGCACAAAGATTTGTTGGTTGTCCAGCGCAGATAGAATTATCTTCTACTTCAATAATCACCTCTGCAGAAGTAACGGCGCTGACAGTTACACTTTTAGTAAGGGTAACCAGACATCCCGTCGGTGATGTAAAGGTTAGGGTATATGTATATGTACCGGCTGTTGTAGCAATTGCAACCACAGAACTTCCTGTAGTTGTCTGAAGCCCTGGCCCAGACCAGTTATAAGTTAAGGAAGAAGGAGCTCCTAAAGCTTTCAGTACTATTGTACTTCCAATACATGCTGAAGAAACACTGATGTCAATCCATGGAGTATAAGTCTGATTGGGTCTGCTTACTACACCACCTGCTCCTCCGGCGGTAGCTCCGTAAGTTGCGTTGAAGAATGGACTGGAAGGATTCAGAACGAGTCCTGCTGCACCTCCTGCAAGAAGACCTGTCGTTACCACATTTGAAGGCAATGCAGGAAGGGGAGTAACTACTGTTCCTCCGCTACCTCCGCCACCGGTTCCGTGAGCACTGGTAGTAAATAAATTATTAAATGTACTTCCTCCATTTCCACCTCTTGCTTCTATATACAAGGTTCCTGTAAATGTTGGTACCCGTAGGTCTATATTACCTCCTGCACCTCCACCTCCGGCACCTTCATCATTTGAAACTATAGTCTGGTCAGCGCCATTAGAAATGATTCGATTGCCATTTCCAATAATGCCTGAAGCTGTAATGATAACTATACCACCGCCATTTGTACCGGCCGTAACAGTGCTGGTATTATCAGCATAGCCGCCTCCGCCGCCACCGCCCATGAACAAAAGGTCCTGGTTATTAACTAACGAAACTCCACCTACAGCATTTTGAGCTATACCACAATATGTATAAGCTACATTGCCACCTGTTCCTCCATTTGAAAAATGACTTCCGCCTGCTCCACCGGAATTTGCAGGGGAGGCACCGCCACCGCCATTGGCTATTCTTCCAAGGCCAGCCGTTGAGCCTGCTGCAGCTATGGAAATACCTTCTCCTTTCACTCCACCTGCCGCAGCGGGTGTGCCAGCAAATACAGCTGCGCTACAATTATATGTTCCAGTTGTTACATTGCCCCCTCTGAAGCCAGTACCTGTCACATCAATATTCGAATTAAATGTTACGTTATTAGGCGTTTCAAAAGCGAGAACCCCTCCAGTAAGACCATTCCATGTCTGACAGGTGAGGGTTCCGACAATTGTCGGGTTATTGTATACCGGAACGCGTACCAATTGTACGCCTTGACCAGAAGTATAAGAACGACAAAGTGAAGTAAGTGTAATATTATTTCCGGAAATAGATTCAACGTTGGAAAATTCATAATTACCTGCATTCCCATATCCTGAGATATCCCCGTAGGCAGTAGAAGCAGGAGTTGTAATGGAAGCTCCCTGCATCTGTATAATGAGTACTCGGTCTCCAACTGTAAAGCCTGCACTGCTTCCAACGGTTACAGTTTTACTTGCTACAGCTGTTACATCGGTATATGTATTTATTATACCAGAAATATTCTGGGCTTTTACTTCTATATTAAATAGGAAGTAAACTGCTATTAAAAAAAATATACGTATGGTTTTCATCGGTTAATACTGCTTAAAATTTTACATAGATTTAAAGTGTACTCGCAAACTGAATCTTCATTGTCTTAAATCGAACAGAACTGCCAGGAGTATAATTTAAAGAAGAACTGTGAAAATTATACACCCGGTCTGCTGTCGTTCCTGAAGCAGCTGTTGAAACAAAAGTAACTCTATGGACTGGTTGACCCGTCTCTTGATACTCAAAATACACGTATTTCATACTAGATCGATAATTCACACTTGAAGGAATTTTGATCGTTTGTACCTGAGCGACTGTTACAGTACTGTTTACACCATTAGCAAAACTTCCTGTGCCTGATTGGGCGGAAGAAATAAATGGCAGCAATAATAAACAGCCAATAAAGATTCGGCTTCTGTTCCAGGGTTTCCTGAAACTCTTTAAAATGGTTTTTTTCATGATGAAAAATTAAGGTTAAATAAATAATAAAAATTTTTTTAGCTTGTGAAAATCATTGAAATGGAGAGATTACGATAATTGTTAAAATGCTTGAGGTTAATGATTCTTTATGGTATAATCCTTATAAAAAATGAATCAGACGTTGCATAAATCACCACGGTCAATGGTAGCTTACAAAATACTGAATCTATTTCATGAGATTTTTACTATTCCGGATCCAAAAATGCTGTTTATGGTGCTCCCCGTCACACTTACAGCTTTACCTCAACACTTCTTTCCTTACTTATTACTGAAATCCAGTTTAAGGTACTTAAATGAAAGATTATATACATAGCATGAAGCAATGCATATTAATTCTTTTAAAAGTTTGTTCATACTCTTTTTAAATAGTTTTTCTTTGCTGGTAAACAATTGTGGGGTGAAAATTAATTATTCAGGAAAATAATATCAATAGCTAAAAATAGGTATTTTTTGAAAATGTCTTTTTGAATAATACTTAATCTTGATTAATAAATTTTTTGTATCCCTTTTTCACTTTTCTAAGAGACTAACTTAGCTACTATAGAAAATTGTCAATTCTATTGATGACTATAAATGTGGTTAATGTCCATTGCAACTTTACTTTTTAAATTATCTAACATTTGAAAATAGATGGAATAAAACCATATTGCGTAAATGCATGCGTTGGCTACAAATTTAAGGTCCTCTCTGAAATGGATAATCTGAAAAAATATATCGCAACAATAACTGACTTTTCAGAACATTGTTGGATTACATTAAGCAACTGTCTTACAGAAATAGAATTTAAGAGAAATGAAATGGTATTGAAAGAAGGGCAGGTCTGCAATTCAATATACTATATCAGTTCAGGACTTTGTAAATCCTGTTATAATTTGGATGGAAAAGAAATTAATACAGCTTTTTATTTCGAAAATGATTTTGCTACCAACATCAAAAGCCTTACTACATCGTCTAAATCACTTTACACAATAAAGGCTTGTGAGAAAACTAAAATTGTACAGCTTGATAAAACAAAGTTATTAGAAGCATATAGCAAATCCCATCAAATAGAGACTTTTGGAAGAAAGGTATTAGAAATAATTATGGCTAAACAGGAAGAGCATTCTGACAGTTTCAAAATATTAACTCCAAAGGAAAGATTTGATAATTTAGTATCAAAACACCCTGACTTTTTAAAAAGAGTTTCCCTAACTCAAACGGCATCCTATTTAGGGATCAGCAGAGAAACGTTAAGCAGATTCCGTGCAGTAAAATGAATTTTGTGATTTTTGACATAGGTCTGGTTTAAGCACAATTTCCAACTTTGTAAAAGAAACAAAAATCATTTACAAATGGGAAATTCGATTTTAGTACAAGACTTTATTAACCAAATTTGGAACAATAGAGCGTTTGATCAATTAGGCAATTTTTTACACAACGACTTCAAAGATTATTCTTTACCGCCTTTGTTTAGCACTGATATAGAAGGAACAAAAAAATGGATTATCAACACTGGTGTTTCATTTGAACATTTCACTGTTATTGAAGACCAAGTAACAGAAGGTGACAAAAGCATTGTAAAAATAAGAATGAATTTGAAACATATTGGAGCCTGGAGGAACATTGAACCGACAGGAATGGATTTATTCACTATTGGTTACAGATTCTTTAAAATTAAAGACGGAAAAATTATTGAACATTGGGCATTAATTGATGGACAAGCAATAGAAAACCAGCTTAAAGATGCCTCTCATGGTTGTAAAATTGCAGAATAAGCTGGGTGAAGAGTGTCCTAGGAGTTATGTCAATGAAGTGAAGAACCATTAAAGTTTATAAACTTATTCCTCAACCATGGTCTCTTCGAGAGGCCATGGTTTAATACTATCAATATTTATATTTCAGCGAATACATTTAATAAAATTTAAAATTTGTTAGAGTAAGAGGAGGAATTTGAAATACTAACTCAATATTTGGAATGTTTGAGCGGAAGTAAAATAATAGCCTTTCAGGGACATGCCACAGTGCAGTAAACAACTCTAACATTGAATTGTTATCATTAAATTAGAATTAGGGATAGAGATAGATGATGACAATTGAATAAAAGGGGAAAAAGGCCTTACATTAATCCTGCACTAATGAAGTTAAAGTATCAGTTGATTCTGTTGTTTCTATTAATAATCTTATTAATTACTTCTACCATCAGTATCCTTTTTTATAAAAGTCAAATACATGTCTTACGTTCCTACATTGAAAATCAATTAAGGTCAATTTCCAAAACAAAAGAGATTAGGATTGCATCCATTATTAAATCTCGGAAAGAGCTTATTGGGTTGGCTGCTTTTAATCCTCTTATAGTAGATGGCCTAAATATCTATCTTATTGATCCAAGCAAAAAGCATCAGTCTGAGATTAATTATGTTTTGAATAAATATAAGCAGTCCATTGAAAGTTTTAAAGAGGGATACGTATTGTCAAAAAAGGGGGAAATCATTGCTTCTACTGATTCGTCTGTAATTGGAAAGAACTGGTCTTCTTATGAAAGTTTTAGAGTTTCTGTTTCAGGAAGGAAATTTTTGGATGATTTATATTTTGACAAGGGAAACCAACTACGCATACTTTTATCTTCGCCCATTTACTTTGAGAATAGAATTATTGGTGTATTTATAATGTCGCGAAGAGCTGATGAAATTCTCTCTTTAAGCAATGATTATACAGGCTTGGGAAATACAGGTGAAACTTATCTAGGAAAGAAATTTGGAGATTCAATTGTATTTCTCAATCCACTCCGATTTGATAATAATGCAGCGTTGAAGAGATCCATACCAGCAAAAGATTCTTCCACTTCCATTGGGGAAATTATAAATCTAAAGAGGGATACATTGGTTCGAAGTAAAGACTATGAAGGAAATGATGTACTCGCTGCATTAAGCTATTTTCCGGAGACAAGATGGGGGATGGTAACAGAAGTCGATTTTCAGGAAGCGATGGTTCCGATTATTTTATTGAGAAATCGATTACTTCTATTTAATGCAATTGCGATTTTAATGGCCGCACTCGTTGCCTATCTCCTGGGAAGTTCAATCGTGAAACCTATTGAAAAGCTAACCTCTACTGCAAATAAATTTTCTGAAGGTGATTTTTCTCAATTATCTGAAATCAAATTAAAAAATGAGATTGGGGATTTGGCACATTCGTTCAACTTAATGGCTAAAAGTCTACAGGAGAAAATCACAAGGTCAAATACGATGTTTTCTACAGTATTTGAATCTGTGGAGGAAGGAATTATATTATTAAAAATAATAAGAGATTCTTCTGGTAAAATTAAAGATTTTGAATTTGTCCTTGTAAACCGGTGGGCTGAAATTTTGCTTGATAGAAAAAGGACAGATCTTATAGGAAAAAGATGGGCGGAAGAATATCCTTATGTGAAAGATATCGGGCTTTACAATTTACAAGTAAAGGTTGCTGAAACAGGAAAACCGCTTAACACAGACTTCTTTTATGGATTCCAGGGCCTTAATGTATGGTATAGGAATAAAGTTGTAAAAATAGGCGATGATGAACTGCTTGCTACTTTTGATGACATCACTCAACTAAAGGAGTCCAATATTCAATTGGAGAATCTACAGTCAATATTCCTTCAATCTCAGACATTAGGGAAAATCGGTAGCTTCGAATGGAATTTTCAGAACAAGACATTGACCGTAACTCCGGAAATGTCTGAAGTACTTTGCTCCAACCCGATCAAAAATACAGAGTCTTTATCAATAGAAGGACATCCCTTTGAAGAGTTCATACATCCTGATGATAGGGAAAAAGCTAACCAGGCTATCAGGAAAGCAATTTTTGATCGAAAGCCTTACAATGTTGAATTTACGATTTTATGCCCTGAGAATATCATTAAGTATGTTTGGTCGAGGGGAAAGGTATTTTATGATAACCTGGGAGAACCAATTAAAATGATAGGTACTGTCTTGGATATTTCTGAATGGAAAAAAAGCAAACTTGAAATTGAGAAAAGAAAAATTCTTTTGAGTTTAGCCGAGGAAATGGCAAATCTTGGAAGTTATGAATTCGATATCGAGAATAAAAAAAACGTATGGTCAGATCAATTATACAGGATCTATGGTTATGAACCCAATGAATTCGAACTCACTGAAGAGAATCAGTTGAAGATCATTCATCCTGATGATAAAGAATATGCTAAAAGATTATTTGACAAATGGATCTTTCAAGAGGACGCATTTGAATATCAGTTTAAGTTCGTTAGGAAAGATTCTACCATTGGAGTTGGTTATGGAAAAGTCAAAGTAATTAAAAATGAAAATAATCGGGTAATAAAGGTCACAGGATTTGTTCAGGACATCACAGAAAGAGTAAAGATGCTCGAGCAATTAAAGAGCCTTAATACCGAGCTTGAAACTCGCGTGAATGAAAGAACAAAAGAATTATCAATAAGCATTGATAATTTGAAAAAGTTGAATGATTCATTGGATAAATACGCTTATATCATTTCTCATGATCTTAAAGCCCCTCTCTCTGTAATTGAAGGGTTGGTACCATTTATTAAAGAAGATTGTCAGTCCAGACCATTGGATGATGAAGGAATAAAAATGCTGGACATGGTTATCGGAAAGGTTGAAGACATGAAAAGCATTATTGAAAATGTATTGAAATCAGCAAAAAAGGAAAAGCAGATCAAGGAACCGATCAATCTTTTGCATCTTTGCCAGGATGTTTTAACTACATTAAATCCGCCTTCTCATTTTCATATTCATATTTCATATTCTTTGCCTATTGTAAATTATAATAGGACATCTCTTAAGCAAATCCTCCAGAATCTTATAGGAAATGCAATCAAATACATGGACAAAGAGAACCCTGATATTAAGATTGGGTCGGTTGAAATGGAAAGCTACTATCAGATAAGTGTTCGAGATAATGGCTCCGGTATTACCGAAGGTAAGTTGTTAAAAATATTTGAACCGTTTGAGATTGCGCATAAAAAAGAAAAAATAGATAGTCATGGTATCGGACTTTCTATTGTAAAAGAAATTGTAGAGTCTAACGGAGGAAGAGTATGGGTGGAAAGCGAATTAGGTAAGGGAAGTAGTTTTTATTTTACTATACTCAAATAGGCGATAAGCCATTTGAATAATTCGATTAATTTTTTATTTCATCGTTTCCTGAATCTTCTGTTTTGTAAAAATCTCTGTGAAGATTGAATAATAAATACAGCCTCGTTATAGAAACATCGATCAATGGAAACTAAAAGCCCTGTGTTGCGTCAACACAGGGCTTTTTTAGTTAATATATTAGATTACTTGCCTCCGAATGAGTAACCGAAAGTAAGTTGAGTATTGAAGTTATGCTGAGAATCTCCTGGATTATCTTTGATGATATCTGAAATACCATAAGAAAATCTAAATCCAAAGTTAAACCCATTATTGAAGTGGAAGCCAAAGCCTATTATTGGTGCTATATCGAAGCCATTTATGCCGTCTTTTACATCTACTTTATCTCCACCGCTGCCAATTTTACTTTTAGCAGATAAAAGTAAAGAAGGCTGAGCTCCTGCCTGGAAGTGGAATTTTTTACCGAAGTTAAAAAGCAAAGGAATGTCAAGATAATTTAATGACAGACCACCGCCACCATTGACATACTTACATCCTTTGGTTGAGTATAACAATTCAGGCTGGAATGAGATGGCTTCGCTAAAACTTATTCTTGCGTATGCACCCACATGGAATCCTGTTTTAAAACCCGCATTGTTGTTTATACCAGCAACAGTCGGAAAGTTCAGACCTATTCTTGGACCATATTGAATCTGCGCCGAAGCAAAATTAGATAAAGCCAGGAAAAAAATCACAAACATTAGATCGCGTAAATTTTTCATCATAATAAATTGGTTAGTGGTTAGTAATTCATTTTGTGATTTTTATTTCAATTTTCACAAGGGAAACAAACGGTAAAAATTTTCCTAGGTTATACCAAAAAATGTTGAGTCACAAATACATTGAAAAATCTTTTGGAGGTATTCATTATGCCATCCTCCCTTTGCTATTAAGCCTTATAGGGATATTCGAGTGTTATAAAATGTATAATTTAATATTTCGTTTTGTACGATATTAAAATCTATTTGTAATATTTATCTGAAAGTAAAAACTATAAATTTTATTGATTATCATTCTATAAGCCTTTTGTGACGCTAGTGATCAAGATATAAATACTATTTAAAAATAATTTGTACATTCTTGTTTACTGTAAAAATTAAGAGATAATTTATAAAATTACAGAAGATAATACACCTCTCGAAAACCAAAAATTATAGCAGAGCTCTTCATAAAACGATTCACTACGAATGAATCTTGGAATTCTAAAATCCTTTAATTCATGGTTTGGAAACGAGTTCTATTGGAAAGCGATGACTACTGAGATTTAAAATTTCAGCTTAATTCCTATAAATAAATTATTATTTAGCATACGTATCGTTTTAGGCTGAGCATATTGCAGGTATTCATAGTTGTAGTTGATAAAAAGAGAAATTCGATTTGATACGTCGTATTCATAAGCCAGATGTATTCTCGGATTCCAATAATTGAAAAGTCCGAATTGAGAGTTGTCTGAACTGCCATCTAAAAAATGCGGTCTGTTCACAAGCGCACATACTGGTGCTGAAACCGCCAATTTTAAACGACTTCTGGAATTAATCTTATACTCAAAATGGGCCGCTGCATCTAAAGAAAATGCCCATAAATAAGAACGCACTTGTCCATATTTAGGCGCCTGCATTTCCGGAAAGTAATTGACCGTCCAGCTTTGTCCATTTAACTGAAAACCCGCATAAAAACTATATCGGTCATTGTTCACTACCTTTCTGAGATAAAAATAATTCATTCGAAATAAATGAATAGGAGCTAGAGGAGAGAAGGAGGTTCGGATACTTCCAAAAGTATATTCGCAATGAATTTGCTGAATGGATTTTTTTCTGTTTATTCCAAAACTCATTGCTATCGAGGGATTGAATCCATGATAAACATAAGGTGACCGATATAAATCTTTTGTCACGAGATATGTTAAACCCTGATGAATAGATAAACTTTTTTGACTGTGAATAGAATCCTGCGCATGCAAAATATTTATTGTTAGCAGAAATACGGCAACTAAAACGAACACTCTCATGGCTTATAAATATTAGCAGGAATAATGTAATTGAATAAAATAGAAAGTCCCTGATTGGTATACGATGAATCAAGATTGCCACCTGTCATGGCAACTACCATATTGAGTTCAGGAATAACGAATATAAACTGACCTCCATTACCGCTTGCGTTATATACATAAGTCTGCTTTCCATTAATTGTACCTGGGTGCATCCACCACAAAAAACCATAGTCTAATCCTCCCAATTTTACCTTTGGCTGCAAAGAAGCATCCACCCATAGTTTAGGGATAATTTGCCGATTTTTCCATTTGCCGCCATTGAGATAAACCATTCCGAATTTAGCCATATCCCTTGGACGAAGGTAAATCTGATCGGGTCTGTCATGTCTGTTCTTCTCTCTGTAATTCCAATCATATTTAGTGATTCCCAAAGGGTCTAAAATAGTTGCCTTAGCAAAGTCTGTATAATTTTGACCGGTTGATTTAGAGATTATATTAGAAAGTGTAATGGCACCTCCCGAACAATAGGAAGGATTACTTCCCGGCGAAGTGATCAGAGGAAGATTCCACAAATACTTTAGAATATCTTTCTGTTTGTATAAATTGTTTTCTCTGCCGGGAGAACTTTCATTCCAATCATCACAAGCCAGCCCTGAAGACATGGTAAGCAAATGTCGGATTGTTATGCCCTGCTTTTCGGAATTGTTATTTTCTACCGGTGTGTATTCTGGGAAATAAGGAAGGACTTTGGCATTGGTATCAGGTATAAATCCATTGTCAATTGCTATTCCTACCAAAGCAGATGTAAAGCTTTTGGAAGCAGAATACAGATTATGTAGTATTTCCCGGTCGTAACCATTGAAATAATTTTCATAGACCAGTTTGTTGTTTTTAACAACCACCACACTGTGTATGTTCTTATACTCATCTGTAATAATCTGATTGGTCATCTGAACAATGTACTCTTTCTTCAAACCTTCCTTTTCTATACTTGATACTTCCAAACCATCGTTGAGCGAATCAGGTATAGAATACTGATAATTGACACCCGGCTTATCAAAGAGCTGATGGCAGCTAATGCATAATGCTGACATAAGCACTAGCAGTATAAATAGCTTACATTGGTTCCACATATTACTTAATAAAATTGGTTATGATCTGGGGTTTACCCAGGTTATTCTTTTTATAAGTGTTTTCGAAAGGAGGGGGAATGAAATTTTTATCGTATTCATAATAGTAATAAAAATTGTCTTCGGCATTTTTACCTGCTTCAATAGATTTGATCAGGTTGGAAATGTTGAACTGATTATTCACCTTCATTCTGAGAACAGATTGCTCAGGTATTTCGAAATTAAAGTCTGATTTTACAGAAGGTAATTTAATTCCTTTATCTTTTCTCAGTATGGTAGTGATTATTTTATTTGATTCTTTCAGTTCCTCTTGCGGTAAAGGAATAACTGTGGTATCTGTAGCACTTATGGCTATTGTATCTATCTCTTTTACAGGAAGTCTATTAACCTTTGAGAACTTCTTAGTTGAATGTACTGCTTTCTTTTCTTCTTTCTTGTTGATTGAATCAACTTTAGCTGGAAGCGATTGCTTAGCAGTATGGTGGTTTTGTGGGATAGGAGCGTCCTTATGATTTGAAACTATATAAACCAGCCACATGACTGCAGTAATCACAATAATAGACACAGTCAAGATCATACTACTGCTCCAGCCGCCTTTCAGCTGTATTTTCAGTTTCTCCCATGCGCCAGTCTCATTCCATTCTACTCCAGGAACTTGATCAAGCTTCTCCAGTTCATTTCTGAACAAACGATCGATTTCTTCAGGCTTCATGGGAGTGATTGTTTTTAGTTAACTGATATTGCAAGGCTCTTCTTGCTTTCACAAGCTGTGAGCGGGAAGTGCTTTCGCCAATGTCCAGCATAGTGGCGATTTCCTGATGGCTGTAGCCTTCTATGGCGTATAAATTGAATATGGTTCTTAATCCGGTAGGGAGTGCGGCAATCATTGCATAAATGTCTTCTGCACAGAGCCTGGAAAAATCATCGTTCATTGAGTGTATCTCCTCCGCCTCCGAATGATCATAAAATTTAATGCTGTCTTTTTTCCTGAGAAACATCAAGGCTTCATTAACTATGATTTTACGAATCCAGGCTTCGAACTCTTTTTCACCCTGATATTCCAGTTTATGAATATTCTGGTATACCTTTAAAAAACCTTGTATGATGGCATCCTCCGCATCCTCTCTGTTTCTGAGGTATCGGTAGCAATGTGTAAACATCTTTTGGGAAAATGCCTTAAACAAAGCTCTTTGAGCTTTGGCATTTCCTTTCAGACATTCGGCATATAGCGTTTTTATGGAAGACATTTTCCTAATAGGTTACATTACTGTAAATGCAATTTAGAGCAAAAACGCTGCTTTTTTGAAAAAAATATTTCAGTAAAAGGCTAATTGGATGTGAGTAATAGTTTTAAGATTTTGTAATCAAAAGGATAGTATGTTGTTCTAAAGTTTTTCCAGATTCTTTACCATAGTCTGTCGGGGCTGGTCATGGTGAAGATTTAATCAGAAGTCCTGAGCTGATCAGGCGTCCGGTATTCCAATAGTTCTTGTTTCTGAACGAGGATTTTCGAAAAATAGCGATTGTATCGCTTTAGATGTATAGAAGTCAAATAGGCTTCACTCTAATTATCACATCTCACTAATCTTCGCATACGGACAAAGATTCGATGCAGACACTTTATCAGTGATTTTATCAAATCTTTTCTAGTATACATTTGGCTTTCATAGACAAGGCTTTTCTTCTTTATTATCAGTTACGAACTAATAGTTATTCTCGGAAATCCTTGATACAATCGAAGGCTATTGGATTGTTAGAAATTAAAATGCTAGATTAGTATTTAATATAGCATATGCGGATGATTTCACCTGATATGTCGAAAGATAGTGATGCCTCTATAACCCATGAAATCGACATCTTATAATTACGTATAATCCTTTAAAAACTTTATCTGAATGATTTACCATTTCCCCCCCGCTGAGGTTGATATAAATGATAAGTCTTTTCTTGTTATTGAAAATACCATTTTCGCTAAATTTAAAAGAGAGAATAAAACAACACTAAAAAATATTTTTCTGACAGAAAATGTCCTGGTATTGGTTTTAAAAGGGTATAAGCATTTACATATAGAGGATAAGACTGTTGTAGTTACGCCACAGGACATAATCTTTCTTAAAAAGGGGATCTATGCAATGGCTGAATATTTTGAAGAAAAAAAAGAGTTTGAAGCGATCTTATTATTTCTGAATCCAAAATTGCTGCAAGAAGTAGTAGCTGAATATGGAATAAAAAATTCAAATAATTTTTCAACAATTCCTTTTCTAAAAATTCAAACAAATCCCATAATAGAAACTTATAAAAGCCAATTAACTCAATATTTTACACAAGAATCGCTGAAAGACAAAGGGATACTATTACTTAAGCAAAAAGAAATATTGTTATATATACTTAAAACCGTTCCATATTCTCAAACTATTCCTTTTTGGGATTCAGTGATATGTACTTCATCGGAAAGTTTGATGTATGTCATGGACAAATATCTTTTTCAAAATTTTTCTCTTAATGATTATGCTAATCTTACGAATAGAAGCTTGTCTTTCTTTAAGCGAGATTTTGCAGACATTTACGGGGCATCTCCTAAAAAATGGATAAACCAAAAAAGACTGGAATATTCATGCCTTCTCTTAAAAAACTCTCAAGAACGAATCTCTGATATTTCAGAAAAGTGTGGTTTTGAAAGCCTTTCCTATTTTACACAGATTTTTAAAAAGACATATCATAAAACGCCCTCTGAATTTAGAGCCAATATTTAAAAATATTGAGCTTTTTCTACTAACACCAACCTTGCAGTTAAATATAATTTTGCATAAAAAAAGTTATGAAAATTGTAATTATTGGTGGTTCCGGAACAATAGGACGAAAAGTGGCGGAAGCACTTAAATCGAAACATGAAGTTATTACTGCAGGTAGAAATAGCGGTGACATTTTTGTTGATATAACTGATCAACATTCTATTCAAAAAATGTTTGATGAACTTAAAGTAGTTGATGCTTGTGTATGCGCAGCAGGTACAGGCTTTTATGGAGATTACTATTCAATGACTCAAGAGGATCTTATGATTGGGATTAAAGGAAAAATGCTTGGACAAATGAATGTAGTTTTAGTTGGTAAAAAATATTTATCAAACGGGGGATCTTTTACGCTTACATCAGGAATTGCAGCAGAGCATCCTGCAAAGAATGGAACAGCAGTAGCAACAATTAATGGGGCGATAAATAGTTTTGTACTTGGCTCTGCACAAGAATTGAAAAATGATCTTAGAATTAATGCAGTAAGTCCGGGCCTTGTAAAAGATAGTTTTGAAAGATATGGAGATTTATTTCCTGGCTATAATCTTGCACCAATGAAAAAAGTTGTGAATGCTTATATATTAAGTATTGAAGGTGCTGTTAATGGAAAAATTTTAAAAGTATATTCATAAGGGATTACTCATCTCATTCGTGGCTTATTACTCAACTTAAGTATACACTTCACTTATAAATTTTAATGCCCAATTAAATTGCTTAAATGGTTTGAATCGGGATTAATGGAATTGATCTAATCCCATTAATCCTGATTCCCAATTGAGGGATATTATTTCTCTTTGATCTTTTTTCTATGAATTAAACCAAAATCCATTAAGGCAGCGATCACAACCTTTGTTTCCATAGCATAAGAGGTAAGGGTATAAGATACTGTTATAGGTTTGGTGTCATTAACAGTTCTTGTGATAAGTAAATTCTCTTCCAGTTCACGCAACTCTTTTGATAATACTTTTGGCGTAATTCCACATACACGTTCCTGCAGGTCTTTAAATCTCATTGTTCCAAATGAAAGGTTCTGTAATATGTAGATCTTCCACTTGCCACCCAAAACGTCAATAGCATCTCTTAATGCCATAAACTTTTCCTTGCAGTTGTCTTTGTTTGATTCTACTAAAGCCATATTGTAACTATCCTTGAGGTAAGTGATAGTAAATTTATAATAAATAAAGCGAAACTTTACATTCTAAATCTTGAAATAAAATGAAAGTAAAATTATTCGTATCAGTTTCTGTTAACGGGAAAGTCTTGCTGGCGGAAAATCCTAATCATCAGGTACCTCAGGAAATTCTCGGTGAATTTATGCAAATGGCTAGTAAAGCTGGAAATCTTATTCTTGGGCGTAAAACATTTGATATGATGGCAGGATATCCTGCTGCTTTGGAGGCCCTTTCCGAAATTGATATGGTGATTCTCTCTGAAAATAAACCAGATAGTGAAGGCTATAAAGTGGTCAGTTCACCTGAAAAGGCGATCGAGTATTTTAAGCTAAAAGGATGTTCTGAAATAGTTGTAGGTGGAGGGACGCAGATCTATAATGCTTTTCTCAAAGCAGACTTTGTATCTGAGCTATATTTAAACGTGATTCCAATTTTATCCGGAAGTGGAGGGATTTTGGGCTTAGATGAAGATCTGTTAATCAGACTGAAATTAGAGCATCAGAAGAGTGTTGGGAATATAGTACAGTTACATTATACCAAGATATAGTAGGCGAGGAGTTATAGGGCCATCACTTTATTTTTTCCAAAAGGCTTTCTTAATCCTGATATTCTATACTGTGGCTTATCTCCTGGAAGGCCGTTGTATAGAGTATTAATACATTATATGAAGGTTATAAAGTTGGAAAACTATGGCCTTTCAGCAGACAGGCCATAGTATAATTGTATTATCCGTTAGTTGGAAATTTTGTAACGTCCATAAAGAAAACTTCCCAGGTATGTCCGTCAAAATCTTCTATAGTTCGCTGTTGCATAAAACCATAATCTCTCATTGCGCTAGGTTCAATTCCACCTGCTTTTAGTCCTTTAGTCACAATACTATTCATTTCGTCAATACTGTCGACAGATAAAGAATAAAGTCCTGCTAATTTTGATTTTGTATCTGCTATTGGTTTGGTCGCAAAACTTGCAAACTTTTCGTGAGTCATAATCATTACAAAAATGTTCTCACTCCAAACCATACATTTGCCTGTGTCATCAGAAAACTGCGGATTGTTTGTAAATCCCATTGCAGTATAAAAGTCCATAGATTTTTGCAGGTCTTTAACTGCTAAATTGATAAATATTTGTTTTGCCATTTTATTATACTATTAAATTATCGGGTTAAAATTTTTCTATACTTTTTTGTGATTCAATACTAGGTTAGTATAAGCGAACCAAGGGCTTATATTTTAAATTATCTATACTAAAATATTTATTTAAGGAATAATAATCAAAGAAATCAGAATGAAACCTTTGAAATGATCGCTATTCTCTGAAATCCCAGATATAATTAAGAACATAGGAAATTAACTTATTATATGAAAAGGTTTTATAAATTTAAATTATGACTTGTCGGGAAACAGTTCATGGTGTTGATCCCAATCGTGATGCAATCACTATTCCTGATAAACTTCGTTCGGAAACGACACTATTGAGGCTGGTTACGACTTTTATTTGTTTCCTTTTATTAAAACTCATATCCTGTAGATATTCCTAAATATATTTGTACTATTCTAAATCCTGTGTCGGAATAAAATCCATTTTTTATTCTTGCCTCTCTTCCACAATTATTCTTTCGAGTTGTATCGTATATGAATCCATGTTTTCTGACCACAGCTTCAAGAGTTTCTTCTATATAAAAGTCGCCAAACATTGGAATATTCATTAAAGAAATCATTTTGGGGTAATAATCATCTTCCATCCACTCAAAAACATTGTCATTCAATCCGTATGCCTTATCATCGTTTTTCTTGCTGCATCTTACATCTTTTATTTCTTTCAATTGTGCTTTATGGGCTAAGCCTACGCTATCACACATAGTTAAAGATATAGATGGCATATTTTTGTCTGTGGCTGCATAGGTCCATTCAAACTCAGAGGGCAATCTAAAATTAGGTAGTCGGAAGAGGTTTTTTTTAGTAAGACAATCATTGACATATTCTGAAAGCCATTGACAGTAACTCATTGCTCCATGCCAGCTTACTAAAGTGACAGGATAGTTCTCAAAACCTTCTTGGGTATATAATGGTTATCATCTTTTATGATTTTACACTCCTCGTTATTCAATTGTATTAACTGTTTTACCCGCTCGCTATTTTGGCCAATGGAATCAACGTTTAAAAACTTACAAAACTCCAAATTTGTAATTTCATATTTGCTCATATAAAAAGAAGGAGTTGAGCATACAGCCATAGAGGAGAATCTAGCAGTGTCGTCCAACGATTTTCCGGAAGCTCGTATTGTTATCATCTCAGGAATATCTTTGGGGATTGCCTTTCTGAATTTTTTACCATATTGCCGCCATGGACGCTGAGAGTAGGCAACTGAGTTAAGGAGAAGCAATATTAAGAGGAAGAGATAAGATTTGGTCATACTTATAGCTATGATAAATTATAGTCTTTCAGGGCGCAATATGCATATATGATTCTTGCGTTACAAGCCTGTACCACCTGAGGTAGCAAGAATTAGGATTTCTGAGAATAGCGATGTAATTGCTATTCTCAGAAGTTCTTGATCGAAAATGAGGTCTATTGAATATGCATACAACTTATTTCCGAAAAAATATTTTGAAATCAGATCCGGTTCCTACTTCGCTTTCTACCTCAATATATCCTTCTTCATTTTCAAGAATCCGTTTGACTATATACAAGCCCATGCCTCTGCCAGAGCTTTGATGAGCTTGCTTAAACATTGAAAAAATTTTATTCTGATAACTTTTTTTAATTCCTATTCCATTATCGGATATACTTAAAATATTATATTTCTCGGTTTCCTCAGATTTAATAAGGATTTTTAATGGCCTATCTGAAGACCTAAAGCTAATAGCATTACTGATTATATTTTTTAGAATTCTGGTGAAACTTCTTAGGGGAAATTTAATCTCAGGACATCTTGAAAAATCAGTGATGATTTCACAATCTACCATTTGAATTTCATCTTCTAAAGTTTTAATCGCATCATCAACCACATCTTGGATGTTGTTCAATTGGATATCGTCTTCATGTAGTTGTTGAACTTTATAAATTTCTGTCAGATTTTCTACTGTTTCCTTAAACTTCGAAACAGAGCTTAACATTATAGTAAAGAACTCCAGTTCTTCCTCTTTGGATAGATTATCAGTAAGAAGCAATTTCAAACTTCCTTCAATATTGGAGATGGGAACCATCAATTCATGAGATGCTGTGTATATGAAATTATCAAGATCTCTATTGGTTTTAATTAAGTTCTCATTTAGCTTTTCAAGCTGAATTTGATAAAACTCCTGTAACTCCCTTATTTTATACTGAACCAAATAAATGCCTGTAACTAAAGCAGTAGATATAATTTCAAATTTAGCTGAAGTAGTAACATTAAGATAATCGGCGGGAAAAGAGTATCCGCTATCAATTCCAAAGAGTCTGTATGCAATGATTAATAGAGGAATTATTATAAACAGATAGTATAATAAGATTACAGCTCCCCATAACAATCCTAAGATCCAGTTTTTAAATGTTGTCTTTAATAGCCACTGATAGATCATCCATATTACAGCAAGTGATATAACATGGCTGATAAACATAGGCCAAAAAGTTATTGAATGATCAGGTAAAACGGACGTTATTGCTATGAAACACAAGAATATAATTGACAAAGGATTTCTGAGATAAAATATACTGATCAATAAGGGTATTTCTCTGAAGTCAGTAAGTATGTTTTCATAATTTTTTACTTTCAGGTGAACAAATGAAAAAAGAAAAGATAAAAGACCAAAAATCAGGCAATAGGTAAATTCTGTTGGCCTCTTGTCGGAAGTATTATATAAAAGTCGACTTAATCTCATTGCGAATTAAACTCAATAAGGTTAAGTAAGGTTTATCTTGGGAAATAATTAACAGTTAAGTTATCGGTTGGTAAGAAAGAGTTAACTTTGTTTTTTTCAAGTTTAAAACTCATTAAACAGACATCACTCTTCTCCAATTAATTCTATCCTTATTCTCATCCATGACCTTTCCAGATAGGCTTTCCATATCATCATTAAGATTAAGAAGAGTTTTGCTTAACAATTAAAAACTCGCTATTCTTAAATCTTTTCTTATACATGGTATATGCGTATACACTTTACCAATAAGTATCTTTATTTTCTAAATCCTATTTTTATAACAATTGCAATCGATGCAATCGAAGCACCAGCATTCCGAATATAGTAGCACTCCCCAGGTGGTTTTTAACCAGATCTATTGTAGTAATAGGATTTATATGCCTAAAAATGGGTATTACACATGGTGAAAATTTAACATTTTACATTTGGAAAAAATCCAATTTCTAAAAACATTTGTCGAAGAAAATAGTTGATTGATGTTTAAATATTAATATTCTCACTAAAATTACCTACTCCCAATGAATAATGCATTAGCAGATTTACTTCTGAAAAACCAAAAAGAAATCTTAGAGCAGTGGATGAAAAATCAGCTCTCTAACAATACTTTACGTGAGGATCTGATGAGCAACGAAAATTTGCGTCGGCAATCTCAGGAATTGCTGGATTTGTTTTTGAAGGCGGTGAAAAAAGGAAATTACGATGACCTTAACACACGTGAATACGAGGGTATTATAGAAATGCTTCAGGGGATATCCATTTCCAGAGCCCAGCAAGGCTATTCTCCAAAAGAAACCGCAATTTTCGTTTTTTCATTGAAAGAAGCTTTGATCAATACAATTGTTAAAGCTGACGGAGATTCAAAAGAAGCTGTGAATTCTATTTTAATTATTAATAACCTGCTGGATCAACTTGGTATAATAACTTTTGAAACCTTTATAAGAGGAAGAGAATCGGTAATTCTACGTCAAACGCAAGAAATTAATGAGATATCTACACCAGTAATAAGAGTTTGGGAAGGCATTCTTGCTTTACCGATTATAGGTACTTTAGATAGTGCAAGAACTCAGATTGTGATGGAGAATCTGTTACAGGAGATTGTTAATACGGGGAGTAGTATAGCTATTCTGGATATCTCAGGTGTTCCGGCAGTAGATTCTCTTGTAGCACAACATCTGATAAAAACAGTAAGTGCAACCAGGCTTATGGGAGCAGAGTGTATCATAAGCGGTATAAGAGCAGAGATAGCTCAGACTATTGTTCATTTGGGTATAGATTTATCAAATATACAAACCAAGGCAAGTTTAGCATCAGCTTTAAAGCTTGCATTTGCCATGCTTCAGCTAGAGGTAAAAAAAGGGGAAAGGAAAATAATAAAGTAATAAGGTAACATGGATAGAATTCCGATTTTAAAAATGGGTAATTTTCTGCTTGTCACTATACAAGTGGATATGTATGATCGTCTTGCATTGAATCTTGAAAACGATCTTGTGACAATGATCCGGAGAGTAGAAGCAAAAGGCGTACTTATAGATATATCAGCAGTTTCAATAGTGGATTCTTTTATGGGAAGAATTTTGGGCAATATAGCATCGATGTCAAAGATTCTTGATGCCGAAACTGTGGTTGTAGGAATGCAGCCTGCAGTTGCCATTACATTAGTTGAACTCGGACTTCCGCTTACAGGGGTACACACCGCATTGGACGTAGAAAAAGGCATGATCCTTCTTAAGAATAAATTGAACCTCATTGAAGAGGATGACGACGAAGATAAGGATCCTGATGATAGCACTGAATAGAGAAATAATCGAAATTGCAAAGGAACTGGATGTCGTCTTTTTCAGGCAAAGGTTAAAAGAACATGCAGTGAAAATCGGAATGTCTGTGCTCAATCAAACCAAATTAATTACAGCATCTAGTGAGCTTGTCAGGAACATGCTAAAGTATGCTGGAGGAGGGCAAATATGTATAGAAGTGATCAATGAAAAGATGCAGATTGGTATAAAGGTTACTTTTGAAGATAAAGGACCGGGTATACCTGACATTCACAAAGCTATGCAAGATGGCTTTTCTACGGGCAAGAGCCTTGGGCTTGGATTGCCTGGAGCCAAAAGACTTGTAAATGAATTTGATATTAAAAGCGAAATAGGGAAAGGAACTATTGTTACAATTGTCAGATGGAAAAATGGATTATAATTTACATACAGACTTCCAAATAGAAGACAAAAGTTATTTGGCTCTTATAAAAAATAAAATCAGGGAGATTGGGCAAGAACTTGAGCTTAGTGAAGAGGAAATTGGTAAATTAAATATAATAGCGACTGAGCTGATTACCAATCTTGTGAAGTATGGACAGCGCGATAGAGAAATGCTTGTCAAGCCTATTCTGGAACATGGGGTTGCAGGTATAGAAATCATAAGTATAGATAAGGGGGATGGAGCAAAAGACCCATTAAGGATGATGCAGGATGGGTATTCTACATCAGGTACAAAAGGGGAAGGATTGGGAGCTGTTCAGAGACTTTCGGATGAGTTCGATATTTATACCCATACCACCGGAACAATTGTTCTGTCAAGAGTGTATCAGAAAAATATTGATCTTTATCCTAAGCCTAAATGTCGTATAGAGTATGCCGGAATTATGGTTGCCAGAAAGGGCGAAATTGTTTGCGGTGATCAATGGCTTGTAGACCAGAGAGAAGATAGCTTTACTCTTGCCATGATCGATGGTCTTGGCCATGGGCCAAACGCGAATCAAGCAGCTGTAGCCGCAATAAATATCATCAAAGATGCACAAAAGTACGATTCGCCTGATGAAATACTTTCCCAAATACATGAAAACATAAAAAGGACCAGAGGCGCAGTAGGCTTAATAGCTAAGGTTAATTTTGAAAAAAGAAATCTGATACATTGTGGTGTAGGTAATATTGGATGTAAAATAATTAGCCCCGTAAATGTTGAAAACAATAAATCTCTTATACTTTTCAACGGTATACTCGGACTTAATGTTAAAAGGATGAACAGTACAGAGAATAACTGGGATGCTAATAAAATTATAATTATGCATTCAGATGGTCTTAACACTCGCTGGGATCTGAATCAATATCCTGGAATATACAGTCGTCATCCTAGTATTATTGCAGCAATTCTGTATAGAGATTTTAATCGAAGAAATGATGATATTACAATTGTTGTAGCAAGAACAAAAAGAAACTAAAGTATGGAAAAGACTATCGTTAAGGTTAAATTAGACAACGAACTTGACATAGTCGTTGCGCACAAAAGAGCAAGACAATTGGCCAACCTTACCGGTCTGAATTTTGCTACTCAGGCCAAGTTTTCAGCAGCAGTATCCGAAATTTCAAGAAATGCAATTGAACATGCATCCGGAGGCGAAGTTTCTTTTTTTATTAAAGAAAACTCAGGTACACTTTCTCTTATAGCATTAATTGAAGATGACGGAGATGGTATTCCTGATATAAACCGTGTTCTCCAATCATTCCCTAACCGACAAGGAAGAGGTGTCGGGATAAAAAACTCTCAAAGACTAGTAGATCATTTTAATATCCATTCTGAGCCTGATAATGGTACTAAAGTGGAATTGTGCATGAAACTTCCTTTGAATCATCCTCCCATAAATAGAATAATTATCAATGGTTGGAGCCAGTATTTTGATAATGAAAAGCCTGTAAGTCCTTATGAAGAGATTAAGAAGCAAAATGATGATCTAATAGATGCTCTCGATCAGCTTAAGTATAAAAACCTTATGGTGGAGAATCAACTGGAGGAGATAAAGAGACTGAATTCAGAACTGCAAAAGCAATATTCAGAAATTACAATACTGTCCAAAGAAAAGGAAAAGCAAAACAAACAGCTTGAAGAGAAAAATAAACAGCTGGATGAATTTTCTTATATTATCACACACGATCTTAAAGCACCATTAAATAATATGTTGGGTCTTATAGAAGTATTTAAAGAGGACATTAAAGATACTTCTGTAACTGGAGAATTTGATATGTTTATGGATCAGGTGACTAAGATGCAGAAAATGGTTGAGAGTATTGTTTCTTATACACGATCAGGAAAGGAAAGTATTCCTAAAAGCAAGGTTGATATTTCGGCTATGCTATCTGATATCCTTAAGTTTCTACCATCAAAAGATGGCTTAGCTGTTCATGTGCAAGAGCATATCCCTATACTTTACACTGAAGAAATATATCTGGATCAGATTTTCAGTAATCTGATTGGAAATGCAATTAAATATCATGATAAAGAAGAGGGATACGTAAGTGTAAACTGCAGAGACTGTAAGAATGGTTTCATTGAATTTTCAGTGTCTGATAATGGCCCTGGAGTACCGGATGAACAAAAAAGCAAGATATTTGACCTCTTTCATACAATTCATCAAAATAAAAGCATAGAAAGTTCAGGCATAGGTTTGGCTATAGTTAAAAAAATTATTGAATCAAAAGGCGGAAGAATCTGGGTTGAAAACAATATTCCTCAAGGTGCGAGATTTATATTCACGTGGCCCGTAAGAGTTAATGAGGAGGCATTCAATTCAATTAACTAAAGATGTCTTCGGTCACTCATTATCTAAAGGAAATTTCAAATAGCACTGTAATCAAACCACTGTATTTTTAATTATTATTTTTATACATATTATGTAGGTTCCAGAATTCAATTTAGCTTTGAAGTCATTTTAAGCTTAAATATTTTTTTCTGTTATAAAAGATAAGATAAAATAAAATAAGAAAGTAAAGGCTTTACAAAAGAACTTTTTTAACGTGAAGGCCTAACTGCTTCGCAGAGAGTAGCTGCAACTCTTTAAAGGTCATTCGCCTTATATAGAAGATGATATGTGAAAAATCAATCTGTTTTTCAAAAAAGCATAACTATTTTCTAAAAACTATCGTCAGAGAAAATTATGTTTTGTGAAGTTTGCCCTGATGACTTTGAAGATTTTGAAAATAGCTTGACTGATTATTTTGTTAAAAACGGTTGCTTGTTGCCCAGAGTATCATTATAAGGTACATGCTAGGTTTAACACTTACTGTCCGGAGTAATATTGAATGACGAAATGAAAACTTTTGAAAATAAGAATTAAGAAATTTAACATAAGGCAAGGTGGAAATTAATACCGAAATAAAGATTTTGCTGATTGATGATCGTGCGGACAATTTGATGTCTATAAGCACTGTTCTTCAAGTTGACGGATATACTATCCGCACAGCAAGATCAGGAACTGAGGCATTAAAAATCCTTTTGAAAGAGCAAGACTTTGCCTTAATTCTGCTTGATGTACAAATGCCGGATATATCGGGCATTGAAACGGCATCTTTAATTTATAAAAGGGATAAACTTAAAAACATACCTATAATTTTTCTGACAGCTCACAGTTATGGAGATGAGTATATTTATAGAGGATATCTGGCAGGAGCAGTTGATTACATTTATAAACCTATCAATCCTTCTATTTTAAAAGCTAAGGTCTATGTATTTGCAGAAATATACAGAAAAACTCATCTTTTGATTGCCCGTGAAAAACAGTTAGAGGAAATGAACGATAGGTTGGAAGATAGTGTCTGTCTACGAACAAGAGAGCTTTTATTAAAACATATAGAGTTAGAGAAAACTCATTTAGAGTTAAAAAAGGTCCATAATGATCTTGATAATTTTGTCTATGCCGCCTCGCATGATCTTAGAGCTCCAGTCTCTAATATAGAGGGTTTGCTTAAATCTCTAAAAGATTTGTTCCCTCATGACTTACTTAAAGATGAAGAACTAAATATCATTATTGATCTGATTATTGTATCAATTACAAAGTTTAAAGTAACTTTAAATGATCTCACTGAGATTGTAAAAACACAAAAAAGTATTAATGATGATCTTAACAGGTTTGATATTCGGGATATCATAGAAGATGTCAAAGTTGATATACGGGATATGATAGAAAATTCAGGAGCAATTTTCAAAATCATTGATGATGGAGATACAATGGTAAGCTTTTCCAGAAAAAATCTAAAGAGTTTATTTTTTAATCTTATAAGTAATGCAATAAAATACCGATCTTCCGAAAGGACTCCTGAAATCGGGATAAAAATAGGAAGAGACAGTGAATATATTGTAATCTCTGTTTCTGATAATGGAATAGGCTTTAATCCAAATGACAAAGAGAGAATTTTTGAAATGTTTAGAAGACTTCACGATCATGTGGAAGGTTCGGGGGTAGGGTTATATATAGTAAAAAAGATAATTGATAACAGTGGTGGAAAAATAGAGGTAGAAACGGAAGAGGAAAAAGGCTCTACTTTTTCAGTTTTTATTCGGGTAGCCTGAAAGGGTATTAGAATTGTAATATTATTTTGATAATCGCTCTGAAATAATCCTGCCTTTCTAATAAATGTTTATTAAGACCGTTTGATGAACATAGAATATTGAATTCAAAAAAAAATATAAGGTTTAAATTAGATTTTGAAAAAGCTCTGATATGAAGGAAAGATTTAGTTTTACTTTTACTTCATGTGCAAGATCTTTTGAATAGTATTCTTCTTAAAAATGATCTCTTATAATAAAGTCATATCTGATCCATTATGTATATTTTAATTACAGGATGTTATTCATTCTGTATCTTGAATTTATTGATTTTCACACTTATTCTTTGGGGACGTAAGAAGAATAGCTGGAGTAATATTGTATTCGGATTATATTTGGTTCTGTTCGGAATCACAATGACCTTTAACCTGGCTGTTTATACAGGTGCTCTGAAACTACACTATTATTATCTTTGTTTTTTTCCTGCTTTTATGGTGGGACCTTCAGTTTATCTTTTCAGTCGGTTACAGGTAGGATGGACTTCCTTTGTAAAACGAACAATTATTCTTCATTTTTTACTTGCCTTTGTATTCTCCATAATACTGAGTGTATGTACTTTTATGATATCAAGTCTTTCTTTAGATTCAAGTTGCTGGTTTTCAGGTTCTGGAATGCCAGATCTGTTCCGCAACATTGTAGTGTGGCATGCCTGCTTTTACCACTATTATAGTTGGTCTTATATCAGGAAGCTTTTCAAAAATAACCATCAGTTCATTGAATCTGAAAAAAACAAAATAACATGGATTTATGACTTTCTAACTACTATGTTGATTTTCTGTGCATTATTTATGGTTTTGCATACAATCAGATATTTATTGGTAGGCTCATCTCCGGTGGGCAGTTCTGTTATTTCTCCTATAACCCTTTTAATCAGTTATCTTTTTATCCTGAAAAAATGTGTTGGATTTACTCCTATATTTTCCAATAAAGTGGTTATGGAAACATATCACCAGGTAACTACTGTCAGCACAAAGAAAAGACAAAGTTTTACTTCTGAAGAGATCCGTACTATCGGAGGAAAACTGATTCAAGTTATTGATAAAGAAAAAGTTTACAGGGATCAGGAACTTAGTCTAAGTCTTCTATCCGAACATGTGGGAATTAATCCAAAGGAGTTATCTCAATTCATCAATCAGCAATACGACGTCAACTTCAGTGATTTTATCAATAAATATCGTGTAGAGGAATCGATGAGAATTATGCAAGATCCTTCTTCACAAAACTTGAAACTGGAAGCCATTGCTGAAATTGCCGGATTTAGTTCTCGAGCTTCTTTCTTTTCTATTTTTAAAAAAGTAACAGGGCATACTCCAGCCTCTTTCCGAAAAAATTTAGACGTGTAAAAATACGGTAAATAAACCGGCAATTATAACTATAGCATCTGTCTGAGTTTCATGTAATGTTGTCCAAAAAAACTTTTTTCGGACGAATAACAGACTGAAAACAAAAGAATTCAGCATACCGAGAAATATTTTTACAGTATAACTGATCTGAAAAATCATTTAACTGTTCTTCATATGAAATATCTGTTTACCATTTGCTTTATTCTGCTTACAACTTTCACCAGGGCTCAATATGCTTCTATTCCGGATTCTAACCTTCGTAATGTATTAAAAGAATATTTTCCCGAGTGCTTTAATGGCAATTTGCTTGATACACTCTGTGCCTCCACCAAAACAGGAATAGGGGTTGAAGGTCAGGATATAAAATCTCTGGAGGGAATGCAATATTTCACTGGAATGGAATCTCTGTATTGTGGATTTAACCTTCTTAAAAACCTGAATTTCCTGCCTCCTAATCTCAAATATCTTCATAGTTCATTTAATGAGATTACAGTGCTTCCCGTTTTGCCACCCGGATTATTGGAGTTGAATCTAAGGGGGAATCTGATTGAATCAATAGACGCGTTGCCTGAAAATCTGCAATACCTTGATCTAGGAATGAATTCAATCCGGTCGCTCCCGTCTTTGCCCTCTTCACTGGATATTTTGGCTGTAAATGATAATCCTTTAATCTGTCTGCCTTATTTACCGGCCAATTTAACCTATCTCAATACCAACCAAACCAATCTGAATTGCATTCCTAATAAACCTGCAGGTATTACCTCTTTTCTGCCAATTTGTAGTCCAACAGTAAATAAATATAACTGTCAGGCATTTCCTTTAATAACCGGAAAAGTATTTGTCGATATAAACAACAATGGCATAAAAGATACGAATGAACCTTATCGCAAAGGGGTGAAAGTTTTTATCCCGTCTGCAGGATTATATACGTTCAGCAATGACTCAGGATATTATGAATTGAGTGTGAATAAACCGGATACTTATATTCTCTCCACCAGTACACTTTATTATTCCAGTACGCCGAAAACTATTACTACCAAAGGGTTTGGAGAAATGGTTACCAGTGATATTGGAATACAATTATCAGAATCAGCAAAAGACCTTGTTGTTTCAGTTTCTAACTTTGGGTTTCCTCGTCCAGGATTTGATATCGCTTTTAAGATTGATGTAAAAAATATAGGTACTCTGGATACCCCTGCGGACCTGAGTTTTGATTTTCCTGGTGTGATATCCATTGATTCTGTTTCTGAAAAAGCTACCATTCAATCTAACAGACTTGCCTGGTATTATCCAAATCTTCAGGCTGGAGAAGATTTTTCTATGATCGTTTACTGTAACCTTTCTTCTGCTGCTGTTCTTGGAAATACTCTGGAATTGATTGTAAAGGTAAATCCTGATGATATAGATGAACATACCCCTGAGAATAATATTAAAGTTCTGAACCTAGTCATTCGAGGAGCTTATGATCCTAATGATAAACAGGGTCCGGCATTGATTACTCCAGACCAATTAATAAATGAAGAGTATATTGATTATACCATTCGCTTCCAGAATACAGGAACAGATACTGCCTTTACTGTAGTTATTGCAGATCTGTTAGATATGAAACTTCAAAACAACTCTTTTGAAATGATCAGTTCTTCTCATGCTTGTGAGCCTGTAATAAAAAATCAGCAGATCTATTTTATGTTTTCAAATATCCAATTGCCGGACAGTAACACTAATAAGATTAAAAGTTGTGGGTATGTTAGCTTTCGTGTAAAAGCTCTTCCTTCATTAACAGAAGGAGAAAGTTTTTCTAATACTGCAGGAATTTATTTTGATTATAATGCGCCTATAATTACCAATACTGTAGAAACAATTGTAAAAACTATAGTACCTACCAGCAATAAAGATAATACATCGCAAAAGAATTTACTGAATGCTTATCCGAATCCTGTTGTAGATGATGTTCTGTATATTATAGAAGGTGTTTCATTTAGATTACATAATAGTCATGGAGTGCAAGTGCTGGAAGGCATTTCATCCGGCACAGGTACTTTTGTGAAAGAACTTCCTAAAGGATTATACCTGCTGGAAATGAATATGGATGATAATTATACGACCAGAAAAATTCTTATAAAGTAAACTTGAATTACTTTTAATTTTTTTAATAGCCGGTTTGACAGAGTGATGTACCAGCTGGCTATTTTTATTTTTCAACCCAGAAGGGATTGAATATTTATAGAATAGGAGTATGACATTGATACCAATCAAGGTCGTATGTTATTTGCAAATTTATATCTATTAACCATCAGACCTCTTAGAGGTCTAAAATATGTATATTCTTTAGGTTTCTTTATAGGACGGAATCTCCCTTTATGAATGATACTGCTGCAACACCAAAGCCATTTTGGAGAATGAGAATTAATTATTTTGATCATTCTTTTCTAGAATAAAAGTTACAGAGGATATTATAGCTGAGAGATTATTGAAGACTTCCGGTCAGGCGCACTGATATTCTTGTTTATATATATAGTCAACTTTATTCAATATAGTACTGCTCATTTCAGAAAATTTAGTTGGAGTGATTTTCCCTTTTTCTATAAAATCACCTATTACACCTTTGAAGTTGGCAAAAGCATCATATACCTTTTTTGCACCATTTCTTGGATGAGGAAAGGCAAATTTAGCCACCCACTTTAATAAGAATGGCATTCCATCACTACCTGTCATTTGTGTTTTATTACCACCTGGACAAACACTTCTAATTTCAATTCCTTCTGTTTTCATTGCTTTCGAAACTTCCTTTGTCCACAAGGTTAACGCCAGTTTTGAAAAAGCATAAGAACCGAACAACTTCTTAAAATTCGCAGGTTTTTCAAGTATTTTCGGATCAAACTTCTTTACTGTCAACAGGATATTTGATGACGTATTGACAATTGTTTTATCAATGCCCTTATTAAGCAAAGCTTTCATTTCCATTGCGATTATATAAGGTGCTACTGTGTTTACTTCATAGTGCAATTCTCTGCCCTGTGGCGAATATTTAAGTTCTCCAATTCCAACTCCGGCATTGTTAAACAAAACATCGATGCTGTATTCCGATTTCTTTATCTCGATTAAAGCTGATTTTAAACTTTTAAAATCACTAATATCTGCTTTATAGACTCTCAGTTTTTTGCTGGTTATAGCCTCATGGATAGTCCTTTCATTTTCAGGAAAATCTGAACGGATTAAGGCAATAATGTCCCAATTTTCTAAAAGTAACTTTTTAGTAAGTTCAAGTCCCACGCCTGAATTTGCCCCCGTAATCATTGCTGTTTTTCTATTTTGCTCCATTTTAAATCAATTATTATTGCAAAGATAGATCAGGTCAATACGAAGAAAATAGTGTGCTTTTCTGTTTAAATAGTGTTTTTTTCTGTTCCTGAATTCATCGCGTTTAAAAAGTAATGATTGCGAAATTGCAATGGGGTAGTCCCAGTGTAGCGTTTAAAAAGCTTTATAAAATTAGAAGGTTCATAATCGAATTTGTTGGCTATTTCACCAATTGTCTCGTCTGAATTGATGATTAAATTTTTACATATATCAACGAGTTTTTCCTCAAAAATGCTACAGGGTGATTTGCCTAAGACTTTTCTTATAGTATCGCTTAAATGGTTAGGATCTATAAACATTAATTCTGCAATTTGCCTTATGCCATAAGCAGTTTCAACATTGCCATTTTTTAAGTCAGCCAAATGTTTATCAAGTTCTGCTAAAAACTTGTCGGCAATTTGTTTTTTCCTATAAGAAATATGTAGTCCGTTTTTATCTTCCATGGTTGTGTCTAATGTCCGTTAACATTAACTGTTCGAGCTTTTTGTTGTGAGAGAAGCTAAACATAAATGTTCTGCATTAAAACTAACCTAAATTAACGAAAAAAGCTGAAGTTTATTTAAGCTCTGCAGCGAGCCACCGGTCAGGGAGGAAAATTCAGTTACTTCAAATTTATCTGAATCAGAATTAGCAATATGAAAAGATAAACAGGATTTTTAAAATGGAATCGTCCTGTAAGAGGTTTAGAGTATCCTGTTAATTCTAAAATCCTTTAATTCTGATTCAGACATTTTTATAGGAGTATGCGCTAAAATAAACTATATATATTTTGGAGGAGACCAGAGGAAGCGAGGCATGGCACTATATCGGCAGAGGAGTAGAATAAGCAAGAGTATGACTTCCTTATTAAAAATTTATCTATAATTTCGTAACCTGAGTGATAAGTCCGATTACAAATTAGTGCACACAATTGCAATGGACTTATCATGGCCCGACAAAACTCCTCAGGTTATTTTAACTCTAAATGCTTAAGATACTTTGGGCTGGAATATGAAGCTTACTAAAAATTTTTATAAATAGAGCTCCAGCCATTGCTAATCAAATAGCATATTTAGTTGCAGGATGACTCCAGGCACTTTGACCCGCCGACGCTATAGCGGCGACTTTAAACCAATATTTTTTCCCGCTTTCCAGATTCTTTATAGTAGCTCTGGCCTTGGTAGAAATAATGGCAACGCTCCAGCTATCATCTTTGCTCAAGTCTGATGTAAGCTGTACTACATAACTTTTAGCACCTTTTACAGATTCCCAGGAAAGTTCTATTTCTTTTTCATTGGCAGCTACAGCCTGCAGGTTCACAGGTGCTGACGGAATTGCCGAAGGAGTCTTTGGGGCTTTTACGTTCATTCCCGCTAGCTTGATTTTGACTTCATCTCCTTTTGCTGTGCTTTCTACGTAAGCAGCTAATTGATTCATGACAGAATCAAATTCCGAAGATTTGTCTTCTAAAATACTAAGTCTGGTTGAAACAGTTTGTCGGGCTTGTTTTACTTCTGCAAATGCTTTATCCAATTCCCCAATAGTGGAACCTACTATTTCCAGAGATGGAAAGGGGGTAGGAAAATGTTCGTTTGCTGTAAGTGCCTGTACAATTTGTCTGGCGAGAATAAGTTTTTCTTCAATGGAAGATCCTTTAAGGTTAAGCTTAACCTTGGCCTTTTTTGAGGTTGTCATAGCTGATTTTTCTTTTTGTGTTTTAAAAAAATGTTGAGACAAAAATTTAAATATTGGAAATCAAATGCAAGGATATTTTAAAAAATATTTTTTTGCATCTGTTTAAAGATCAGGTGTTTTTATGGTTTTTCCGAGATAAAAACAACCTTTACTAGTATATAAGAAAAAATAGAAAATAAATAAGAAGAAAAAATATCTGTGACAAATCACTTTCATGCTAAATACTTCTTTCATCCTGTCTTGAATTCTAAAAAGAGTATCCATAATATTCCTTAGAGTTAATAAACCTCATTCAAATATTACTAGGAAAATGAGATTCCTATATAGGAAAAAGGAATTCCTACATAAAAAAATCAAATTCCTATATAGGAAATTGTAACTCCTACATAGGCAATCTAAATTCCTATATAAGAAATTGAAATTCCTACATAGGAAAATTAAACTCCTACGTAGGAAATCAAAATTCCTACATAGGAAAATGGTATTCCTATATAGGCAAATCACATTCCCATTATAGAGATGAGGCGTTTCTAATTTGATTAATCAGGAGAATGAATGTTTTTTCTGATAAATGATACATCCGCTGCACGAAACATATGGGAAATAGTTTGGGAAAGTGAATAGCTAATGCGTTTTAATTATGTATTTATTACTTAAAAAAGGAAATAATAGTCATATTGTTATTACAATAGATATGGGTTATTGATGAGATGAACATTATGTTAAAAGTAGACTATAAATTTTTTACATATAAAGTGGCCTCGTTTATTTGGAAGATAGTAAAACCAAAGTCATTTGGAGCAAGAGCTATGTTGATAAATGGTGATGAAATCCTTTTGGTTAAACATACCTATCAAACAAAGTGGTATTTGCCCGGTGGTGGATTAAAAACAGAAGAGACTTATGAAGAGGCAATCAGAAGAGAACTTAAAGAAGAGTTGAATGCGGAAGTTTATAAACTGGAATTATTTGGTGTATACAATAACATGTATGAAGGGAAGAATGATAGCATTACAATATTTCTCTGTAAGGACTTTGAGTTATCTCATAAAAAGCCCAATTCAGAAATAAGCGACTTTAAATTTTTTACACTAAACGATCTTCCTCATGATATTTCACCTGGGACTATGAAAAGGATAAATGAATACAAGAACAACGCTTATCCTGCCTTTGGAAGATGGTGAAAAACTTCCTCTCATTTGTGGGTTGAAGTCAAATAGACTTCAACCAGAGCGTGCAGTATAAGTTAAATAACATTGCACTCCTCACTTCAAAGATTAAGATCTATATTTAATCTTTAGTACTAATTGAGCCGGTTCCTTGCGCATGCTCTCCTCCAAGATTGGCAAAATCTATAGAATTAAAAGTACTGGTTGTAACTCCTTCCTTTACAGTTGTGTTAATAATACCTGACGAAGCATTCCAGATAGTTGTGCCTTCGAATACAGTTAATGTTACTTTTAGTCCTGATTCAGATAGATTGACAGTTGTATCCTTGGTTGGTTTATTGGCAAACGTAATATTGAACAATGTTCCGGTAGTACCTGATGTGCCAGTTTGAATATAATTATTAGAATTGTCTTTTTTTGAAGTGGCAACCATTTTGGTTTGTTCTACTCCTTTAAAGTTTAAAGATGCTGAATTCGTGAAAATTGCAGGAAGTGGGTTTTTACTATCAGTACATGAAAACAGTAAGATTGTAAGTGTTGTCAAAACAGCTGAAAATGAAAGGATTTTTTTATGCATTGTTACCAAGAATTATGTTTTTATACTTATTTAAAATAACGGAAATATCCTTGTGATATTGGTCTAATAGGCTAAGGCTTAAATGATATTGAATCCATTAACTATTTCGTGGCCTTTCCTCTGACTAGTCATGCTTTATACGGGGAAATGGTCAGTCAGGGTGATGATGTTGATAATAATGCTGTTAAAAACGGATATTAATCCTTTTTAGATGCAAAAAGAGCAAAAAGAATTGGAGGGTGTCTATCAAATGAAGGCTGAAGCTTGTGTAAAGCTCCGTAACCAAACCTTCAATTTCCATAAAACGAGATCCTGATTCTCTAATAATCCTTTTCTATTATAAGTGGACGGAAGATTCTGAATAGTCAAATAGACTTCAGCCAGGGTCGACTTAATAATCTCAACTGTAAACTTTTATATTGTTGATACAAAGTGGAGAAGGCATGGTGTTTTGTTTTTATTAAATCTTTGGTAGGAAAACGATTTTGTATATGCTACATTGTTAAGAATGGAAGATGCATTGCACAATGTCCATTTCTGTATGAAATTTAAAATGAATGATGGATAAAAAAATGAAAAAAGCATTTATTTTACTAATGGGGATTTTTTGTTTTTTATTTTTTTCTTGTGTAAGAGATGGAGAAAAGAAGAAAGATGACGAAGTAAAAGGCCAGGTTGAATTGGATGATTTAACCTATATGGCCGAGCAAATAGACAATAGTCATAATATATATTCTGACAGCAATGTACCTTCATCTTTAGATGATAGTACTTTTAAACATAATGGTGTACCTGTACTTTTTGATACGGCTACTTGTTATAATGATTCGATACCCTTTGGATGTAGTCTGTTAATAAATCATACTTTTCCTAAAGTATTTGATATGCATTCATTAGATTATAGCCAGCCTATAAAAGCTCATGTAAGAGAAAGTTATGATGTCCTATATTGCTTTAATTTTATAAATGAAGCATCAAGTCATCCATATAGTTTTTCAAATCAAAAATTCGAATTAGTTGATGTGTCAAAAAATAAAATTAATCATTTAAGAGATTCTGCCTTTCATTCAGTTAATTTTTATAATTATAGACTTCCAGACTTTAACTTATATCAGTGTTATTATTCATGCGAGCCGGATTCTGTAAGTCAAAGAAAGGGGTATTTGTTATTTTATCATCCTAAAGAAGAAATAACAAGAGTTTTAAAAGTATACGAGCGTTGGCATGGTGAAATTTCAAGTGGCTGCCTTTGTTTTTTTATTGATAACGACAAGAGAATTCATATTAAAAATTTTGATTTTGAGGAAACAGAAGCCACTTTTTCATCTGTTGCCACTGTCGAAATTTTAAATAGTGGAGAATTTAAAATAATACATTAAAAATTTAAAGAACCATTGAATGTGTAGGGGAAGGATAAGGTCCGGCTTCTTTATAGGATTCATGAGAGTAGCGATACAATCGCTCTTCTCGTGAATCCTCGTTAAATTTATTTTTAATTAGCCAAGTCTATGGTAAAGCAAACGAGTAATATTGGGTTTATCACAGGATAAGACGTTGCAGAATTAAAAAAAGAATTATTTGCATCATAGTTACCTTTTTATTTAACTTTGTATTAAATCTCATAAAAGAATAAGTAACCTATGCCAAATTTCTCAACATATTGTTTCCGCCAACATCTAGGGCCAGGGAATATCCTGTTCGGGAAATCTGTAATATAAATATAAGATTATCAATATGTAATATAACCCCGGACAAGAGACTGTTCGGGGTTATTTTTTTTATCCGCTTCTTCTCTTGTTCATATCATATAAATTAATTTTTAAACAACATGAAGAAGATTAAAACTCTTTATAAGAGAGATTTCGAAAATGGCAGACTGATCATAAACGAGGTGAATGAAGAGTCTGCATGGGTACTCAATGGTGAAGGTATTGCTACAAGAAAGTTTGATGGTACTTGCTGTATGATAAAGGAAGGTAAGCTATTTAAGAGATACGATTGTAAGAAAGGGAAAAATCCACCTATAGGCTTTATAGCTGCACAGGATCCTGATCCTATTACCGGTCACTGGCCAGGCTGGCTTCTGACAAATGATGTTCCTGAAGATAAATTTCACAGAGAAGCGTTCCTTAAACATCCATTCTGGGAAGACGGTACCTATGAGCTGGTGGGTCCGAAAATCAATGGTAACAAAGACAACTTCAATACTCACATATTGATTGCGCATGGAAGTCAGATCATTGAAAATATACCTTTAGAGTTTGAAGCCCTTAAAGAATGGTTGGAGCAAAACCTGATAGAAGGTATTGTATGGCATCACCCGGATGGAAGAATGGTAAAATTAAGAAGAAAGGATTTTGGTTTCGATTGGTAAAAGTCTATTTAATATTAAATTTTGCTAAGAAGCACTAAAAAAGATAACTTTTAACTTCTATTATTCACGTTCTAATTAATGTAAAAAGCAGCTCTGATCGGAGCTGCTTTTCCTTTTATAGAAAGAGAAGTCAATTATTCTTTGACTATATGTGAATGATCAAAGTAATGACGAATCCAACCTTAACTTTAAATACTGATTTTAGTCCGAAAAATGATTTGATTCTCATTCGATAAAACAATCAGAAAATAGATTCCCGAAGGAAAAGAAGCCATATTGACTATACTTTTCAAGGAATCATTATTGATTGATTTAGTCAGCAACAATTGTCCATCCAAGTTTAAAATATGAGCAGAATAGGAGGAAGCTTGCGCCTGATTTGTCCATTGAATCGATAACTCTTTGTGCTCGACAGAGGCTTTAAAGTCGATCTTCTGTGTAGAGGATATAGAAGTCACCTCTTTTCCAGAAAAAGGGGTATAGCAGGCTCCCAATTCGTGCAGAGAGGTATTTATGCCGAATGAATTCATGTCATAAATTTCACCCGTTATTAAATTTCCTAAAGCCAAATCATAATTTCCGGATTGATTCATGGAGAATGCAACCCACTTTTCATCTACCGGATATGGATCAGAACAATCGGCATCTTCTCTATTAAACAAAGCCTTTTGAGGAGTATTGCCATTAAAATATCCCGTATATATCTGGTCATGGTGATTGGAAGCAGACAACCATCTGGCATACAAAAAAGTATTTTCATCTTTTGTGATGGAATAATATTCTTGTACACCGGCTTCCGCAGCCAGCGGGGTCTTCATTCCGGTTGAAAAGTTTATTTTATAGATGTCTGACCCCGCACCTGCTCCTTGACTATAAACAATCTCTTTTCCGTCAGGCACGAAATAAGGCATAGATTCTTCGGGATTATCCCAATCATCAGTTACGCTTTTCAGAATATTTCCCTCCAGATCCATTATTCTGATATCACCGTTTTGTTTAAAGACAATGGATTTACCATCCGGAGAGAATTTGGGATCTTCATCGCGCTCGCCGTTTTGAGTGAGGTTTAGCGGCTCGTCCGAAGAAAAATCCCATAGAAAAATTTCCCAGGCCCAATAATTATGCTTGCCTTTGGGCACACCCATGAAAACAATCTTAGTTCCATCATTAGAAAAATGAGGGTTCATAGCATGGTCAATGTTCCACGAACCACTTATCATCGAAGAAACGCCGGTTTCAAGATTCAAGAGGTATAATTGACTGTCCCATGCTTCATAATTAGAATAGCTGTGATAAACAATTTGTCCGGAGGTAATTGGAGATGGTGTTCCGGCTTGTAAAATTGAAGTGATGCAACTTATTACAATAAAAATGTATATGCATTTATATCTCATAATGAATTTTTTAGGAGCTGTCTGAATCTGCAATGTTTATTTTATACTGCAAGTTAATAAACTTATGCTCATTGTGTAAGCTTGAGTCAATAGACATCAAGCAGCGGGGGAGAAAGCATTTTGTCTGAACTGGGATTTATGGGATAGAGAGATAAACAGGATTATCTTTGATGACTTTTTCAAGGTCTTCAAAGATAATGATTTAGACAAGTCTGTGGGAAAACAAAGGAAGACTATTTGGTAAACCTTTTGATGATACCCTTTTTCTTTAATGCTGTTAATATAGAATCCAGATTTTTGCCACTGTTCAATGCTACAGTTGTCGGATCTTCTATATCAACCAATTTGATTTTAGATTCACATTTGTTAATTGCAAATTGCATCTTATATGGCGTTATTATACTATCATTTAAAATGTACTCAATAGCTGTTGTATCATTTTCATAATCCCAATTATAGAGCTCTTCAACTCTAATACTATCTGAGTTAAGATAAATGAAGTTATTTTTTAACTGGTATATGCCTCTGGTAACAGTTATGTCTCCTTCGCAATGATCAACATAGTAAAAGGTATAATCTGATTTAAAAAGAAATTCTCCCAAACAGCAATCACAACCAAACTCAAAAGTACACCCATCCAGGTAGGTTGTGGATGCAAATTCAAATACCCGGTCCCTTAAGTCAACTGTTGTATCAGATGTTATTTTATTGATTTGTTGATCGACTTTATTAATTGTCTCACTTTGCCTTTGTTGCTTAGCCTTTTTGCTTTCAGTTTCGGTTTTACAGGCGATAATTGAAATGGTTATTATCAAGAAACAAATACTATTTATTTTTCCCATATTTTCTTTATCAATTTTAAAAATGTTGGTTTTTCATCTTTAGTTTTCTCAACTGATTTTCCGAGATCTTCAAGTGTAAATTTAACTACATTAGCTGCTTCCCATTCTTCATATGATGGTTGCTTTAAGCCTGCTCCACCTTTATGTGGATATTCAACATATCCTTTCGGCGAGGTTGGTAGTTTTGATTTACAATCCTCTGAACATACATTAGCAAGCAATGGAACTACATCAGTTGCTATTCTTAAAGTAATCCAGAATTGATTGGTTTCCTCATAGGAAATTTCCTTTTCACATACACTACAGCTTAGAGTATCACCTTGATATCTTACTGGGTTATGATCCAATTTTGGAAATCCCATTCTATTTTTAAAATTACCATACAATGCTCGCGTACTTATTCTGCTATCTTTTAATTTTTTACATTTAGTGATTTCGTAAGGAAACCAATGTAAATCGTAAGAGGTATATAGATCAAAATACTCAAGGGATTCCATTTGCCCGATTTCAGGTGGTATTCTTTTAAGCCTACTACCATAAAGCCAGACTTTCTTAACATTTTTCAATTTCTTGATTGTCTCCGGAAGGGTTAATATTTGAGAAAATAAATCAGCACTTAGATATTCCCGTGGCGCAAATTCATCCAGTCCATTTTTTGCTACATACTCCACATATTCACAAAGCTTCTTCCATGCTTCACTGTTTCTATCTTGAACGTCATTCGGTATTTTGGATATTCTGTTACTCATTCTGTTTTAGCTTGTTCTGTAATTTGGAGCTAAATGGATACTTATATTTTATATTCTAATTTACTCATTTGAGATGGCAAAACCAAGGTTGTGCAAAGCATGGTATCTTATGCTTTCACGCTTTGGGGCAAGATGTTAATGTTGGATGGATGGAGATGGGATATACGGTGGACCTTTATTCTCTGTGGCGCCACATTTATGACCTGCCACTTTTGAAAGTTTCAATGACCTTATATTTCAGAATCAATTGAACGAAGTGTCGGATCGAAAGATCCGACCTCGGAAATATTATGGTTAAGAAGTTATGGAATGGTCCTTTCCGGTATGCCATCGGTCACGGAGGAGATTTATGTGTAGCACCTTTTCGTTTTGTTCTTTTAAAGATATTTTTTTAATTTTGTCGTTATGAGAATGACCGTAATGCTATAATATTCCTTTCGAGCTTAGTTCCATAAGCAATGCGCTTTATTTATACAAAGCGTACTTTTCTATAATTCATTTATTTTATTGATAATTTAATAACCATGTCAATTGGTCGACAGACTCTGTTGCTGTCTGCGGATGGTTTTAAAAGAAAATATTTATGTCTGATATACTAAGTAAAAAGGAAATAGAGCATTTTATTCATAACGGTTTTATTCGCCTTGATAATTCATTTACAAAGGAAATTGCAGATGCTGCATTGGAAATTCTATGGAATGATCTTCCTTGTGACAGGACAGATCCTTCAACCTGGATCGAGCCTGTAATTCGTTTGGGAATGTACACCAATGAGCCTTTTGTTAATTCTGTAAACGCTCCAAAATTGCATAATGCTTTTAATCAGTTAATTGGTAAAGACAAATGGATTCCTTGTCGGAGTGTAGGAACGTTCCCTGTCAGATTTCCATCTGATCAACAACCTAATGATACTGGTAAGCATGTAGATGCAAGTTTTCCAGGAGATGATCCGAATAATTTTTTTGAATGGCGCGTCAATGTCAAATCAAAAGGACGAGCTTTATTGATGTTGATTTTGTATTCCGATGTCAACGAAAACGATGCCCCAACAATCATTTATGAAGGTTCACATATTGATGTTGCAAAGTTATTGTCTAAAGAGGGGGATTCAGGTCTTTCTTTTATGGAGCTTGCAAACAAGTTGGACGACTTGCCTAAAAGAAAAGAAGTGTATGCTACAGGTAAAGCTGGTACGGTTTACCTATGTCATCCGTTTTTGATTCACGCTGCTCAAGCACATCGGGGTAATAATCCTAAATTTATGGCACAACCACCTTTGCTGTTAAAGGGTGAATTGTCTATTTCAGACTCTGATACAGGTTATTCTCCTGTTGAACGGGCCATTCGATTAGGAATTGATCAATCATAAAGGGTTTTACATTGAAAGAGGTTGCTTATAGCGGCCTCTTTCTCTTTTAGGGTAAACGAAAACTATAACAAAGACACACCGAGTACATTTTGTATGAGTGATCATTGATTTGTTTTAATCATTCTTCTGCAAGATAAAAGTTACGGAGAGTTAGGGTGTGAAATTGATCAGAGAGGCTGACTTCGGTGAGATACACCAATACTCACTTCGCTAATCGGATCATAACTTAGCTGGTTTTAAAAATTTTTACTTCTTTAGTTCACCTGCCTTTGTAAAGAAATAATAAGCAAGTAAAAGGTCTCTGATGCTATCTTGAGATCGTAGCAGTAGACGTCGTTTTCTGCATAGTAGATGTACATGAAGAAGACATAGATCAGCACCTTGTTCATGTCTTGGAGTGTGATCAGTTTGAGCAGGATGTCCAGCTCGCCTATCATTTTCTGGTTAAGGATCGTGTCTTCGTTTAGGACAATAACTATTCACTTATAATCTATAGCGTTTTTGATATGGTTGAATTGCACGGATAAGGAAAAGACTGAAAGCCAAAAGTTTAAAGTTATAAAGAAAGATCGGTAATTGGTTTATTGTGAATCAGTAACACAATTAAAGAATATATCAGTTTCAAATTTCTGAAATTTAAATTGCACTTGTTTATTTCTGATTTATATTTGCACATCTTTCAGAGGGTTTGAAAAACGTATTACTTATAGCGGCCATATTGGGAATATTACTGCACAACTTCAGTAAGTTCATGATCGTTGCTTCGTTTGAAGCTAATAGGGCTATCATTGCTAAAACCCTTTGTGTCAAAAGAAATATAGCAGGTAATAGTTGTAATGGAAAATGTTATCTTAAAAAACAACTTGATACCGAGAGTAAAAAAACAAACAGCTTAAGTTCTGATAAGGCCTCTTCTGAGACACAATTCATTGAAAAGATTTCTTCGGTTCATTTCAATTTAATTCAGATTTCTTCATTTGATTTTGTTCCTTATCAAAAGGACAGCCATATACAGCTTTATTTTTCATTCTTCCATCCTCCGCGGCAGAATAGCTAAGGCGGGCGCCATTCCTTTATTCATTTATCATTACTGCTATTTATCCTATGATGTGAATTCTTCAGGGAATAAATAATGCAACTGCATTGCTTTCTGTCTTTGTTAAGTCAATGATGTGAAAAGCTTACAGTCATTGTGCATTGTTATGTATTAATGTAATGTAAACTTCTTTCAGAACAGAAGAACAGGATTGGTGTGTCTTATAAGGGCCACTCCGGCATAGAATAGAAAAGCAAAACTGAAGAGTTCAACTATTCAGATTGTTTAATATTCACTTTGATTTTAGGTTACTTCATTCATAAGTGCTACCTGCTACTTAACTTAAAAATTAACATTGTAAACATCACAATTATGCTCTTAAAACATCAATCATTTCTTGCTATACTATTGTTTCTATTTATAACACTTATAAGCTGCAAGAATACAGAAGATACTCCTCAGCCTGCTCATCAGACTCAAAACCTTTCGCTTAAGATGTCTACCGTAATAGGTAATAAGCCAATCGATTTTACTTCTGTCTTTACCACAGAAGCTGGAGCAAGATACACGCTATCCAGTTTCCGGTATTATGTTTCAGATATTCGTCTTGTGAAACAGGATGGAAGTGAATTTCCGATTACAGGAAAGTATCTGCTTATCAATCCGGCAACAGAAGATTACGATTTGGGTCAAATACCTGTGGGTGATTATAAAGGCTTGAAGTTTGCTGTCGGTATAGATTCTATTACAAATCATGCAGACCCTACTGTACATCCTGCCACTAATCCATTGGCTATTCAAAGTCCAGGGATGCACTGGAGCTGGAATGCCGGATATATCTTTTTAATGATGGAGGGAAGTTGTGACACAACCGATACCAACACGGATGTGCAAACCTTTGGTCAGTTCAGTCATCCTATGTTTTATCATATAGGCATGGATATGCTTTATCGTGAAGTAAATCTTGATAATATATCTTTTGCAGTAAATGCAAGCGATAAGAAAACACTTCATGTACAGGCTAACCTTAATAAATTTTTTACAGGTATAGATATTAAAACAGAGAATGCATCTCATACTATGGGATCAATGCCTTTGGCAACTAAACTGACAAATAATATTCAAACAATGTTTAGTGTTATCCAATGAGGTCTCTGGCTTTTTCTTACGGTTATCATTTTGTAGCCGTAAGAAATTATTTTATTTACTATATCCCGTGTGTTCTCTTATTGCTTACTTCCTGTAAGAAAGATAAGGAGGATGAAGCAATTGAGAAAGGTAATATGGTTATTACCTTACAGTTGCCCAAAGGATTTCTTTATCCCGATATTCCTCCGGACAATCTTCCGACTCAGAATAGAATTGAGCTGGGTAAACTTTTGTTTTTTGATCCCATATTATCAAGAGACAGCACCATATCCTGCGGCACTTGTCATCTGCCGGATAAGTTATTTGCAGATAAACTTCCTAAAAGCATCGGGATTGAAGGCAGGATAGGAGAAAGGAATGCACCTTCTCTTTTAAATGTAGCTTATCAACCTTCTCTGTTCTGGGATGGCGGCAACCCCACACTCGAGCAGCAAGTGCTTGCACCGATTGATAATCACAATGAAATGGATTTTGATGTCAATAAGGTGGTGGAGAGATTAAAGAAGCATGCTCAATATCCACTGTTATTTCAAAAAGCTTATAATCAGGAGCCAAGTGTTTATGCGCTCACCCGAGCAATAGCCTGCTTTGAAAGAACTTTGTATGGAGGTAGCTCTGCGTATGACGAATATTCAGATAAAAAACCCAATGCACTTACTCCATCTCAGATAAACGGAATGAATCTCTTTTTCGGAGAAGAAGGAGAATGCTTTCATTGTCACACAGGTTTTACATTTACAGATAACAGTTTTCGTAATAACGGGCTATATCAGGTATATGCAGATTCAGGCAGGGCAAGAATTACCCAAAATCCATCGGACATAGGAAAATTTAAAGTTCCCTCTCTTCGTAACGTCGAAAAAACTTCTCCTTATATGCATGATGGAAGTATGGCTACATTGGAGGAAGTCATTGATCATTACAGTAAAGGAGGTCATAAACATCCGAACAAAAGTCCGATTATACAACCTTTAAATCTCACCGATCAGCAAAAGGATGATCTGATAAGCTTTTTAAAGGCTTTAACAGATCGATAAAATAATAGATTAATTTGATTAATTTGATTAATACTTTAGTTCTCGCTGGCTTATAGAATGGGGCCTTGAGGAAATTTCTTAACGCAATTTCCTCACAGCCCTTGATTCTTTTGGTTACTTTTCTCATCAAGGAGAAAAATGACAAAACTAGAGTAAAGAGATTTATTATAAACTAATCCAGTAATTATCATAGTGACGGGAATTAAAACACTAATCCTAAATATTAATAAATTGAATATGAAGAATAAAAACGAATTCCTGAAGTACACATATTCTGGCCTCAAAAAATATATCTGCAAAACGCTCTTTATAGCCGGTGTTTTTCTTTATACTTTATCTTCCTGCTCAGAAAGAAGATCATTAAAAAGAGAGGAACTGATGGCCCTGCATGATAATGAAATGGCCAGGATGCATATGATTATTGATTTAAAAAATGAGCTGAAGCAATTAAAAGATTCTACAATCAATGAGGATCATAAAAAAGAAATATCTTTTCAGATCAAACGTCTTGAGGAAGCTGATGAAGCCATGATGAACTGGATGAGGAATTATGATGAACCATCAGAATCAACAGATGAGGATGTCAAGGGAAAATATTATGACGATCAGAAAAATATCATGATAAAAGTAAAAGAGAAGATAGAAAACGGTCTTGATTCCGGTCAGATAATTCTTAATAAATATAAGCACTAAAATGGTTAAAGGTAAAATTCTATTATTAATAATTGGTCTCTGTGTGATGGTTGCCTGTAAAGATGCACAGAAACAACTTCCTATTCTTGGACCTAAAGAGTTAGTTGAAAAAGATGTGAATGGGAAAATAGCAGAAGATACTATTTTTCACACTATTCCTGATTTCAGATTCCGGGATCAGGATAGTAACTGGGTAAGTCTTGCTACATTCAACGATAAAATTTACATCGCAGATTTCTTCTTCACGACATGTCCTACCATTTGTCCTGTGATGAAAAGTAACCTATTGAAGGTATATGATCAATATAAGGATAGTAATTCAGTTTCTTTTCTATCGCATACTATAGATCCTTTACATGATTCTATTCCTGTTCTAAAAGATTATGCAAACAGGTTAGATATAAATTCTTTTAAATGGCATCTGGTGAATGGTTCAAAAGATTCTGTTTATGCAATGGCAAAGAGTTATCTGGTAAGTGCGCAAGAGGACAAAGAGGCTCCGGGTGGATTTATTCATAGCGGAGCACTTATTCTTATTGACAAGAAAAGAAGGATAAGAGGTTACTATGACGGAACGGATGATAAAGCAACAGCAAAACTTATTGAGGATATAAAACTTCTTCTCAATGAAGGCAGGTGAGCATTTAATATATCTGGTTCTTCTTATGGTATTTCTGGTATCCTGTGCAGACGGGCCTACTGGTGAAAAAACATATCAAAAGAGTTGTGCCAATTGTCATGGTAAGGAAGGAGAGGGATTAAAAAAGTTAATTCCACCTCTTGCCGGTTCAGACTTTTTGAAAGATAAAAAGTCTGAACTTCCTTGTATTATAAGAAAAGGAATGTATGATACCATTCTTGTTAATGGACATAAGTACATTGGAAATATGCCTGGAAACAATGAATTATCAGTGATAGAGATCACCAATCTGGTTAATTATATTAACAGGGAATGGGGAGATCATTCATATCAATCTGAACAGGAAATACAGGTTGAATTGGATAAGTGTGATTGAAAGTTAAAGCCTTTAAGGAGCTATCGCATTTGTAAGTATTAAGTCTTAACTAGTTAAAATAAGAGTTAGCATTTTTGAAGATCGAGGGAACAGAAATGATGGAGAAATTTTATATTTTAGTAATGATATATGTGGTCAGACAAATACTATTACTTGAACATCTATTATGACGAGACCTTAAGCAGGGACTTTGATACGCAGACTTTAGTGGCTTTTATGAAGTCTTTACCGGAATTGAAGGAAAAGGAGGCTTTAATGTTCGGGAATGCACCAGATTTTCCATTTACGAATATTCTGCTTTTAAAAGCTAAGGGCTTAAATCAATGGTCAGACAGAGATCGCAATATTGAAAAGACAAATTTAATAGCTATTGTATGCACCAAAGACACAGTTCCAAATTTTGAGAAACATCAATCATTGTTTATAAAGATAGCTACGTTTATGGATTGGCAACTCGTGGATGAGCATACCGATGATGATATTGAAAACTATGTTTTATGGGCTCCTGAAAAATAAAACTGCTGGCCCGGCACATTTGAAAGTTATCAGTAATATCAAATTACTTTTTAATTGAACACCACTAGGAAAATTTCTTTATGCTTTGTGTTTTAAAGCTTTCAGCTTTTTGCTTTCAACTCTCGTCAGAGGGGGAAATCTGGTTTATAAGCTAGATTTGTGTAAAAATTCTGTTAATTTTTCTATATCTCTGATTTATAAGCTTTCAAAGTATAAATATTACAATTTAACTTTGTATATTTATCATTGTAAGTTTTTAAATCATTCAGGACTTGAAAAAATATCTTCTACTAACTGCTATTTTTTTAGTTTATTTCCTTCAGCGAGCATCTGCAGTCACCTATACTGTTAATAGTACTTCTGATGCCAATACCGGAAATCCAGGGACCAATACAGGTACATTGAGGTGGTGCATGACTCAGTCGAACTTAACTGCTGGAAGTCACACTATTAATTTTAATATCCCGGGTGCAGCACCCTATGTTATTAATATTGCAAGTACTCTGCCTCAAGTAAATAATGGTAATAATAACATTACCATTGATGCAACATCTCAGCCGGGATATACCGTAGGCGTTCCTGTTGTAATTATCCGTGGAAAAACAGGATTGGTAGCTATGCAAATTCAGAATAGCAATGCTACCGGCCACATCATCAAAGGATTTATTTTCCAGTCTCTATCAACAGGTATCTCCATTACAGGCGGTTCTAACCATGGTATTTATGGTTGCTGGTTCGGTATCAATGATGCGGGAAATTCAAAAGCAGGTGTAACGATCGAGAAAAATGGCATCGAAGTAAGCAACAGCCCTGGCGTTAATATAGGAGGGACAAATCCTGGCGAAGGCAATGTAATATCAGGCTGTGCCAATGTTACAGGAGCTAATCAGGGTAGCTTTGCCGGTATCTTTATAAGCGGAGGAAATACCAATAACACAAGGATAACAGGTAACTTTGTAGGTACAGATGCTACAGGTACACTAGGAGGACCGAATCTTGGAAACGGAGCTGTAGAATATTTTCATCAGAATGGTATAACGATCAGCGGTACGAACAACAGCGCAGTATTCATTAGAAATAATGTTATTTCCAATAATTTCAGCTCAGGTATAAGAGTGGTTCAGGATGGAAGCTGGATCGGAAGCAATAATGTAACTATTACCGGAAACTTTATCGGTACAGATAAGACAGGTATGCAGCCATTAGGGAATGGCACCGCAGGTATCTGGGCTTCGGAAAGTCAAAACCTGACCATAGGAGGAAACACGGCAGTCCTTTCAAACGTAATTTCTGCCAACGGTAAAACCAATGTACCTAATGTTACCAATACTCAGAATGCAACAGAATGGGACTGGTACAACAGTGCCGGTATATATTGCGACAATATAAGTAATTCAAACATCAAAGGAAATTATGTAGGGACGGATATTACAGGTAATAGCATCGGAGTTGTTGCTCAGGCTATGGGTAACCTGTATGCCGGTATTAAAATAAAAGGATATGGAGGTTCTGTTCCTAAAAACCTTACCATTGGAGGCACTACTGCTGCTGATGGTAATATAGTGGGTGGAAACGGATATAGAAGTTTTGCTGCAAATGCATCTTATCCGGGCCATGGCATCCTTTTACAAGGAACCACTGTAAACGGTGTGAATGTGTATAAAAACTATGTAGGTATCTCTCCATCAGGTGTAAACATAGGCAACAAGCAGGACGGTATCAGTTTACAGGATGGGGTTAAGAACTGTAACATAGGGGGAGCTAACCTAGGGAACATTACTTCCAACAATACATTTGGCGTTTTTCTTCAGAAGAACTGTAATAATAACACGATCAGCGGTAACCTTGTAGGTACTGGAGTCACCGGAACGGGAGCTGCAGGAAATAGCCAGGGCGGTATTTGCCTTCAGCAGCTTTCAAATTCCAATACCATCAGCTCCAATATTATCGGAGGAAATTCCGCAGCTGCCGGTATAATAATCAGAAATGGTGGATCTCCCGCTGCTCCGGCAAATAATAATATCATACAGAGTAATACAATTGGCACTACTACCGGTGGTGCAGCTTTGCCAAACCTTATAGGAATTTACATAGGAGGCGGTTCAACCGGAACCATTGTTTCAGGGAATACCATAAAATTAAATACCTCACACGGTATTTCTCTTGATAACGGACAAGCTTCAAGAATAACTTCGAATTTAATTAATGATAACGGTGGAAATGGCATAGACCTGGCCAATGGAAGCAGTAACAATATAATTGGTGGAGCTTCCTCTGAAGCCAATAGTATTATTGCGAATGCTAGTCATGGAGTCGGCTTCAGTGCGCCGAATACAGGAGGATCAGTGGGCAATGCCATTGACAGAAACATCTTCAGTTGTAATGTTGCAAGAGGTATAAATCTGAATGGTGGTAATGCTAATCTTGCTGCTCCAACTTTCACAGGCGCTCCAGGCAGTTTTAATGTTTCTGCCAGCGGAGGCTGGATAGAGCTTTACAGAATTGATGGTTGTCATAACTGCGATGCACTGTCGTCTAATCCTGGTACAATAATAAATAATCTTCAAGGTGCAACACTTGTACTTGAAGGACCTGCAGGTTCTGCTATCTGGAATAATATAAATCCTGTTACTTATGGCGGAACGACCAATAAAGATTTTACCGCAATCGTATCTTCTGCCGCCCCAAGTACAACGGCTGGTGCTACTACAGCGCATAATACTTCTGAGTTTTCTTCCTGCATATCATTGTGCAAACTTACTAAACCTCAAGTAACAGCTTTCGCAAATGCGATCTGTATAGGCGAAAGCGATACCCTTACAGCAAATACTACTGATACCGGTGTTACTTTTACATGGTATAAAACTTCTGTGACTCCTGCCAATCAGGTGGGTACAGGTCAGACTTTTGTGGTTTCTCCTTCCGCCTCTACTACTTATATAGTGGTAGCGTCCAAAGCAAATTGTGCAGCCGATACTTCAGCTCCTTTTGCCTTAAAAGTGAATCCGATTCCTTCTGTAACTATTAATGCATCAAGTACTGCACTATGCAGTAATAACGGAAGTACAACATTAAGCGCTGTTGTAAGTGGAGGCACAACACCATATACTTATATATGGGCAGATTATCCTGCCAGCTCTTTTAAACCCGGAAATGTTTCAACCGTTACTGTAAGTCCGATTGTTTCCACCATCTATACTCTTTTAGTCATGGATTCTAACGGATGCGCAAATCCTGTTGCAACCAAGGAAATCACAGTTTCTACTTACACACAAGCTGATGCAGGAAGTGATCAAAGTCTGTGCGGAGTGTCATCTGTGGCTCTTGCCGCAACGAACCCCTCACCAGCTACAGGACAATGGACTCCGATAGCAGGTACCCCATCTTCCGTAATTGTAGCACCTGTAAATAGTCCTGAGGCTACCGTTACAGGGCTAACAGCAGGAACTACTAAACTTGTATGGACGGTAACAAGTGGTGTTTGTATTTCAAGAGATACAGTTACTATTGTAGATTATACAAATGTAGCAACTGCGGATGCAGGTTCTAATATAATTGACTTATGTAATGTGAGCAATACCAATCTCAGCGGAATCGCTGTCGGTGGTGTCGGACATTGGACTATATTAGATGGGCCGGGAAAACTTTCGGATCCTGATAATGCAACAACCACAGTAACAGGACTTGTGCCGGGTAGCACTACAATGGTGGAATGGAGAGTTGTAAACGGAGCTTGCTGGAAGACTGATACTGTCAGGATAATAAATTATAGAACGGTTCTTGCTTCTATTGCAGGGGCCCGTTCACATAGTCTGTGTAATGAAGTGAAAGATACCTTAACTGCTGTAGCTCCGACTCTTGGTACAGGTTCCTGGTCAAGGATAAAGGGACAAGGTACTATTTTGAACCCTGATAAGAATTTAACTGCTATAACAGGTCTTCAGGTTCCGGATACAATTGTTGCAAGGTGGACTGTGGTAAATGGTGCATGCGAAGCGCGTGATTCTGTTACCATTATTAATTATCAGAAAATTGATAGCGTGTTTGCTGGAACAGACAAAGCAGTATGTAATATAACAACTGCATCGGTTTCAGGAAATGTACCTGTGATAGGAACAGGATCCTGGTCAAAGTTGAACCCAAATGCTCCAGGTATAATAACTTCTTCTGATTCTCCTCAGACGACTATAACAGGTTTGTCTTATAATGTACCTGTTGATCTGATCTGGAAAATTACCAATGGGACCTGTAAAGCAGAAGATACTGTAAGAGTGACTGCTAATGACCAGCAACCGGCAAATGCAGGTCCGAATCACTATCTATGTGTTGATTCATTGGTAAACCTGGCTGCAGTTCCTCCTGCTCAAGGTTACGGGCGCTGGTCTATTGTAAATCCTGGCGCTGCATATTTTGTAAACGGTATTGCTGATTCTTCCAATAGTCAGGCTCAGGTGCATGTGCCACTCGGATATACCGAATTCGAGTGGAAGATATTCAGCGGAGGCTGCATGGGGGAAACAAGCAGCAGGACTATAGTCGTAAGAGATACTATACCTACTGTTGCAAATGCTGGTAGCGATGCATTCACCTGTGACATAGACAGCAACAGATTGCATGGTAACAAGGCCTTTGTCGGAAGAGGTAAGTGGTATGCACCTTACGATAGCACCCTTGCATTTGATAATCGATTCGACTCTTTGACCTGGGTGCATAATCTAAAGATCGGATCTAACATTCTGGTCTGGTCAATTCATAGCCCTTACGGAGTCTGCGATTCGATTTCAGATACTGTAAATGTTATAAGAATGCATGTTGCTTTTGGGGCTGATTCCATAAATGTATGTTATGGTAGTCTTCCTGTATTCTTCGGCGATACATTATATGCGCTTCCTGGTAATTACAACTACAGATGGAATATTGATATTCCCGGAGCAGTTGTAAATGATACGAACTACTTTACTTTTCCGTATGATCCATCATTGATACATGCAGGAATTGATAGTCTTCCAGCTCCTGGTAATAATTATTGGGTGAAGCTTCGGGTGAATGGTTTGGGCTGTTTCGTTCAAGATTCTGTTTTGGTCAAATACCACAAGCTGCCTGAAGCAGTACTTACAGCAGGGAAGGATACAATTTGTTTGGGTACATCTGTAGATCTTATTGCAGGATCTAATGTGAAACCGATTGCTTATGCATGGTTAAATAATATAGGAACTCTTGAAGATACAGTCATTATCCGCATCAATCCTTATACAAGAAGTGTTGAGCCTGAAGCAAGTACGCTTGTAGCTTACTATGTAATTGTGCTTGATTCTAATGGTTGCTGGAGCTTGCCTGCGATGGATACAGTGAAAGTTATTCAACATCAGGATCTTGTTATTCCAAATCTTATGACTCCTAACGGGGATGGTAAGAACGACACCTATGTGATCAGAGATGTAAATCAGATGGACCTATTGCCTGGAGCTACATTTGAAGTTTACAACAGGTGGGGAGAAAGAGTATTCAGATCTACCAATTACCGAAATAACTGGGGCGCAAGAGATGTTAATGATGGTATATACTTTTACTACCTGAAGTCAGGTTGCGGGACTGATGCTCATAAAGGCTGGCTTCAGATTATATCTAATGAAAAGAATGTCGAAGGCTTTTGACAAATAATCAACAAGAGTTTGAACAACAGCAAGACTATTTCTGGAATATTTTGTTGCTGTTGCTCAAACTGTTGCTCTCTTTTTCCATTATTACTTCTCTTTTATATAGCAGGGAAAACTATTTTTTTACTTGTTTCATCACTAAGTTGACGGCTATGGTGGCTCACAGACCGGGGAGGTGGCATAAAAAGTCAATTGGACAATTGATCATAGCATAGAAAATGGGTAATTTGGTGCATATAAACAATTACCTGCATATCAGAAGACAACTATGTCAAAAATATTATTAGCACTATCAATTTTAATTCTTACGGGTACTACTTCCTTTAAATCATTAAAAAATGATAGTTATACTTTGTCCATTGAAAAAGGAAAGGCTATAAAAGAAAAGGAGAATACTTATTGGGTAATTCCAACGACTTTGACCAATAATTCAAATGATACCTTGAAATATTATAGTATGTCCTGTTCTTGGCAAGACTTTTATTCTGTTGATAATAGAAAGCTTCAAATAGATAATGCCACCATTTGTGATAAGAACATTCTAAAGATTTTAACATTAGTTCCTGGGCAGAAGCAGACAGTTGAAGTAAGACTGTTAATAAGTCAGACAATGGATGCTCCAGAAATAAAATTTAGAATCGGTTTTAATTTGATAAAAGTAACTAAAAAAAATAATCCGCTTCACTATCATGAGATTCTGAAAAAGAAGAATGTTATTTGGTCAAATGAAATTTCAATGTAAATCAGCTCCCCGGCCTGTGATACATCATAGCCGTCAACTTAGTGACTACATGAAGAGATAAGCAACAGTATGAGCAAGAGATCTTTTAATAAAGAAAGAAAGGGTTTCTTGCTCTTGCTCAAACTGTTGTTCGTTTATTCTTTCAAAGAGAACTTGTGAGGCTGAGGATAAATCTCAAATTTTATAATTGTTTCTTTCTTAAGTTGAGGCTATTGTGAGCCACAGACGAGGAAACTGGCCATTCCCTTCATGTTCATTGAGCATAATATCTTGGTAACAAACTTAGACTATGAACGAACAAGCATTAAATAGACTTAAGCAATTCAAATCAAAGGATAAATTCTCTAATGAAGAATGGGATAAAAGAGGATTGATTCCTTCAGATCAAGTTATTAGTAATGAACTGAACTCGATGCTGAATGCTGCTGCTGAAGAATTGATTCAGTTACTCAATAATGGATCCGATAATAGCAAATTAAAGAAAGCACTAAAAAGCAGACTCAAGCATATAAATAAAAGTGCATTTGATACTGAAGAAAAAGAATTTATTGCGGATTATTTCTATGATTTAGCAGAAATTGTAAATGTTGACTTTAAGGATGAATTGAACAACTGGCTATATGGATCATTCTTAAACACTTTGATGAAAGCTGTTAAAGTATTTAAAGGAAATGGAAAGATATTAAATGTAATTTCTCAAGATTGTACGAAATGTAAATCAAAGCTGGAAACATTTGTTCTTGAAAGAGAGGAGGGAATTCCAGACTACTCTTTTTTCCTTGTAAAATGTAATGAGTGTGGAGAATATAACTTATTAAAGATAGGGATAGGGATTAAACGATTAAAGTTCGGTAAGTACACTATGATAGAGCAATTACGAAAGGATGAATACACGGAAGCACAAGCAAATATTCGCCTTGAACAGATCAAATACTTTAGAAAATAAAAAGACATCCACCAATATTAGAATGGGTGAAGAGGAGAATTAAATTTTTAAAAAGTAAAAGAAATTATAATTTTTATTCAGATAGCTCCTATAAGAAAAAAACTGTAACAGTACATTTTAAACGATTAAGATTTTTTATCAGATTTTTACAGACAATATTCTTTAATTAATTCAATAACTATTTTAACAAACTTATGAGATTAACTAATTTATCAACTGGGTTAGTAATATTACTAACTGTTTTTTACTTGGCTGTAAAGGAGAAAAAGGAGAAGTCGGTCCTGCGGGGTCTGTAGGTCCGAGTGGCACTAATACACTAAAGGAAGGCTTTATTAAATGTAATGCTGCAGGTACATTGTCAGATGGGTCTGCCTTTAATTACAACTTGAATTTTCAAGGTAACCATTCTAGCACGGTTAATGATTATATAGTATCAGATGCTTTATAAAACATTCATTTACATTACTAAAACATATTCTGAAGATGGTGATACCTTGGAATATGGTTCCTCAATTTTCCAATTTGAAGTTAAAAACATATCCGATTTAATTGATGCACAACTCAGATACTTTGGATTGGAAATAGTTAAAAATTTAGGAAACAACAAATATCAGCGAAGTTCCTATGGATGGTCTGATGAAAATTCATCTGGGGGCTCTGTAACGGTCTCAGGGCTTTCCTTTAATGCCTATACCGGCAATTTAACAGGTAACATTTTTTGCTTTTGATTGCAGAAATAGTGTTACTATTACTAATGGTTCTTTTTCATCCAGAATAGCCAATATTGTCACAAGAGAAAGTGCATATTAATTTCATCTTTTATTATTGATTTAAGAATATCATTAGGGTAAGCATTTTTCATCATGCTTACCCTGTTTCATTTCCTGTGAGTGGCCATGCACCAGCTTAAATCTGTAATAGTTAAAAAATATTTTTTTGTTAAAACTCCAAGGCCTGTTGCTGATAGGTATCTCTTTGTCTTGAACTGCTTATTCCAATTTCATATATCTGAATTTCCTGCGTACGGGAAGCTACAATAATCTCTACTGCTTCAGCATGTTTATCAAATAGCTCTTTTGCTAGTTCAGGTGAGTTATTCTCTTTTGATAAATGGGAAAGAAAGAGATGGCTTAAATTTTCAGACTTATGTGTCAGAAAAAGATCCAGCGCTTGTTTGTTTGATAAGTGTCCGACATCGCTTGATATCCTTCTTTTCAGATAATACGGATAATTGCCATTCTTAAGCATTTCCTCATCATAATTGGCTTCCAGGAATACAGCATTGCAGCATTTGAAATATCTGCTCACATTTTCGCAGACGGTACCTATATCTGTAAAAACTCCAACACACAAATCTTTATATCGGATTACAAAACTTTGAGGATCTCTGGCATCATGAAACTTAGGAAAGGCTGTAATTTCGAGCTGACCGATAGTGATCGGTTTTTCAGGGATCATTATTACATTATATGGATTGGAATCGTTAAGGTTTGTATTTTGAAGGGTACCACTGGTAATATAAACAGGCAGCTTGTGCTTTTTTGAAAGTACTCTGACACCTTTTATGTGATCTGTATGCTCATGAGAGATAAACAAAGCTTTAACTTTGTTCATTGAAAGTTCGAGTCTTTTCATCCGCTGTTCGATTTCCCTGCAGCTGATACCAGCATCTACCAGTATGGCTTCCTTTTCATTTCCTATATAGTAGCAATTTCCATTGCTGCCTGAATTGAGAGAGGTTACAAATAACTTCATTACTGTAAGTTACGAAAAAATAAGATGAAAAAAAGTACAGAATCAGGGAAGCACTTACATTCTCATGACGGTTTATGCAAAATGAATTGATTACAATAAATCCTCTCTTTGCTAATGATTGGGTTAACGTTTTTTAGAATTTAAATTTTTAAGAAAGATTATTTATGATAAATCATAAAATTACGAAATGTCGTAATTTTTGCTTCGTTGAAATTTTGCAATTACCTCTATATAAATATTTTATGTGCTGGCATTAAAATTGTCTCTATCGAAGCAACAAACTAATTACAGTGAAACCATCAGTTAATTTATTATCTCCTCAAAACCATGCCCTTGTATTAATTGACTTTGAAGGGCAAATGGGATTTGCTGTTAAAAGCATTTCATTAAGTGAATTAAGAACAAACACGGCGATTGTAGCAGGAGCTTCAAAAATCTTTGCTATCCCAACCATAGTAACTACCGTGGCTGAAGCCTCTTTTTCAGGCCCTGTATTTCCGGAAATCGAAGAATTCTATCCAGTAGCTATATCCGGTTATATCGACCGAGCCAGCATGAATGCATGGGAAGATGAGGCTGCTTATAAAGCAATTACAGGTAAAGGAAAGAAGAAACTAGTCCTTGCTGGCTTATGGACAAGTGTATGTATCGTTGGGCCTGTCCTGTCAGCGATAGAAGAAGGCTATGATGTATATGTGATCACAGATGCCTGTGGAGATGTAAGTACCGAAGCACATGAACGTGCAATACAACGAATGATTCAGGCTGGAGCAAAACCGATTACCTCGATACAATACTTATTAGAGTTGCAAAGAGACTGGGCAAGACAAGAGACTTATGTTGCTGTTACCAATCTAATGAAAAAGTATGGCGGGGCTTATGGTATTGGAATAGATTATGCTCATAAGATGATTCCTCATCACGAGTATAAATTATAAGTAACAACTATATAAAGAGTTGAATAGCCCTTCCCGGAAATAGTTTGAAAAAGCTTGCTTTACCACGTTTACACTTGGTATGTTGTACCCTATCATTATCACTAGCCATTATACTTAATTGCCTTCCCTTATATCATGCAAAAGGGCAGGGTTTTAACCTTATGCGCTTTGATGATAATTACTCTTTATGGAAAGACTCAGCTGTTACTTTTTATAAAAATATAAAGTATCGCCCTCTGTCTGAGAAAAGAAGGATGACTCTTTCCATTGGGGGAGAAGCACGAATGGAATATGCAGATTTCCATAATGAAGACTGGGGAAGAAAAAGGCTGGGGCATAATAACTTTTTGTTACTACGCTACGGTATTTATGCAGATATCCATTTGGGAAATAGGTTCAGGTTCTTTATGCATTGGCGAAGTGCACTGGAAACAGGAAGGAAAGACGGCCCACGTTCTATCGATGAGGATAAGCTTAACATCCAGAATCTGTTTGCAGATGTTGTTATATTAAATAAAATAAAACGAAGCTTAATGCTGCGTATAGGCCGGCAGGAATTGAATTATGGAAGTGGCAGACTTATTTCAGTAAGAGACGGACCTAATCTCCGGCTTTATTTTACGGGACTAAAGTTATTATACTCTTCGTCTCATTTTAATGCCGATGCCTTTGTCATGGTTTCTGATATTGTGAGTACAGGAATTTTAGATAATAAACTGAAAAAGATCCAGGACTTTGGGGAATTTATTCCACCTATGTTCTGACAGAAAAAGTAAACCTTGATGCTTATTATCTGGGGATACAACGAAGTAATACACGATTTGAAGATGGTGTTGCCAATGAGCTTAGGCATTCGCATGGAATTCGTTTCTGGAGATCTGGCGGCAACTTTGTTTACAATTTTGAAGCGGTATGGCAATGGGGCAAGTTTGGTGATGAACCCATCCATGCATGGACTGCCTCTGCAGATATTGGCTATGTTTTCAGAAAGCTTAAAAGTAAACCTAATATTAATTTGAGGCACGACTATATTTCCGGGGACAAAAAGAAAGGAGACGGACAGCTTGGAACCTTTAATCCATTGTATCCTAAGGGTGGATATTTTGCCTATAACCCTCAGCTGGGTCCTGCGAATCTTATCGATTTGCATCCATATGCAACAGTAAGAATAACTAAAAGAATAATGATACAGGCAGATGTCGTATTCAACTGGCGTTTTTCCCTTCAGGATGGGATTTACAGTGGTACCGGGAGTTTCAGCATGCCAGGAGCAAATTCGCGCAAAAGGTATATCGGCACAATTTATCAGACATGTATTGAAGCTTCTATTAGTAAGTTTATGACCTTCAATACAGGAGTTCAATATTTCAGAACGGGTAAGTTAATAAATGAGCTTGTTTCCAATAGTAAAGATGGAGTCTTCTTTAATTCGAGATTAGATTTTAAGTTTTAGAAAATTATATAGGTAAAAATATTTTATGAAATACGCAGATCTCATTTTATATAACGGAAAGATCCACACAGTAGATGCTCAATTGCCTGCAGCCAGAGCAGTAGCCATTAAAGATGGGAAATTCATAGCGGTAGGAAACGATAATGAAATTCTTAATAAGTACAATGGCGCTCATACCACGCTAATTGACTTAAAAAACAAAAGAGTAATTCCTGGTTTAAACGATTCGCACATACATCTCATACGTGGAGGACTTAATTATAATCTGGAATTACGTTGGGATGGAGTACCTTCTCTTTCAGATGCATTGAGAATGTTAAAAGAACAAGTAGATCACACCCCTTCACCACAATGGGTGAGAGTTGTGGGTGGCTGGACAGAACATCAGTTCGTGGAAAAACGAATGCCCACACTGGATGAGATCAATGCTTTGGCTCCTGATACTCCAGTATTTATTATGCACCTCTATGATCGTGCCTTATTGAATCGTGCTGCTTTAAAAGCAGTTGGATTTACAAAAGACACTCCTGCACCTCCGGGAGGACAGATTGAACGAAATGCTAAAGGTGAACCTACAGGATTGATACTAGCAACTCCAAATGCGATGATACTTTATTCGACTCTGGCAAAAGGACCAAAGCTTTCTTACGAGCATCAGGTAAATTCTACCAGACATTTTATGAAGGAGCTCAATCGTTTCGGAATTACAAGTGTCATAGATGCCGGTGGAGGCTTTCAGAATTTTCCCGACGATTATAAAGTCATTAATGAATTAAATGACAAGCAACAGCTCACAGTTCGTATAGCTTACAACCTCTTTACCCAAAGGCCCAAACAGGAATTTGAAGACTTTGATCACTGGACGAAATCGGTAAAGCTTTATCAGGGAGATGATATGTACCGACATAATGGGGCAGGAGAAATGCTGGTCTTCTCAGCAGCTGACTTTGAAGACTTTCAACAACCAAGACCTGATTTGCCGGAGAACATGGAAGCAGAACTGGAAAGAGTGGTAAAGCTTCTGGTCGAGCGCCGCTGGCCATTCCGTTTACATGCCACTTACAATGAAAGCATCACACGTTTTCTTAATGTATTTGAAAAAGTAAACAAAGATATTCCTTTCAATGGACTGCCCTGGATATTTGACCATGCAGAAACCATCGATGAACGCAACATTGAAAGAGTAAAAGCACTAGGTGGGGGAATAGCCATACAAAACAGAATGGCATTTCAGGGAGAATATTTTATAGATCGCTATGGAAGTAAGACTGCCGCACAGACACCACCGGTAAAACGTATGCTCGAAGCTGGTGTTCCGGTAGGAGCAGGAACCGATGCGACCAGAGTGAGCAGTTACAATCCCTGGGTAGCTTTGTACTGGTTGTCCGTAGGGAAAACAGTAGGAGGGACACAACTCTATGGTGATTATCTACGATTGAGCAGAGAAACAGCATTAGAACTTTATACTAAAGGCAGTGCATGGTTTTCTAACGAACAACATAAAAAAGGAAGTATTAAAGCCGGTATGCTGGCAGACCTTGCTGTACTGGATAATGATTTCTTTACAGTAAATGAAGAAGCTATTAAAGCGATTGAATCTATTCTCACCATTGTAGACGGAAAGATTGTATATGCGAAAGAAGAGTTTTCTTCTTATGCTCCTCCACTTATTCCTGTTTTGCCAGACTGGTCGCCAGTGAATAGGCACGATGGATATTATAAAGTGGTATCAAAATCTGTAGAGAATCAAAATGCCGGCTTGCAGATTCATAGTTGTGCTGGTAGTTGTAATGTACACGGTCATGATCATAATACCGCAAGAATGAGCAATATACCATTGAACAACTATACAGCTTTCTGGGGTGTATTTGGATGTTCATGTTTTGCATTTTAAACCAGAATTATGAAGGAAATTATTCATCTTCTTTTATACTCTGATCTAGGAAGTGAGTTAAATAATTTAACATTATTCGCTTTCCGGATTCTATTTGCTTTCGAGCTCTTTTATGTTCATGGAATGAAAAAAATCCGACTTAAAAATGGAAAGCAAGAAAGAGTGCCTAATCCGTTACATCTTCCCGAAAAGATAAATGCATTTGTAGCCGTATTTTCAGATACAGTGGTTCCTATATTCATCGCAGCTGGTTTGGGTACTAGGCTTTTTGTATTGCCCACGTTAGGCGTTACTTCTATAGGATATTTTGTAGTACATCGAAATGACTCTCTTGATGTAGAAGATGTTCCTTATATGTATAGCATATGCCTTTTGTTGTTACTCTTTATTGGAGCGGGCACTTATTCGTTTGATAATTATCTGATTCAATATTTTAATAATTAAACCTTTAAAAACATATGGAAACTTCAATCGGTATTAAACAAGAATTTATGTCCTCTGTTGCCCAATCATTAAGCAAGCTGTTGGCAGATGAATATTTATTATATACCAAAACAAGAAAAGCACACTGGTGTGTTACAGGTCCTGATTTTTATAATAAACACCTCTTTTTTGAATCACAGTATAATGAACTTGATGAAATCATCGATGGAGTGGCAGAACGTATTCGTACCATCAGTCATTTTCCTCCTGCTACCTTAAAAGAATTTCTTGCGTTGACTCATCTTACCGAACAATCAAAAGAGAAAAACGATAGTGCAGGATACATTAAAGAACTTTTGTCTGATCACGAAAGCATTATTAAGTTTCTGCGCGAGAATATAAACATATACGCCAATGAGTTTCTTGATTCAGGCAGCAGCGATTACATTACAAGCATAATGGAAACACATGAAAAGATGGCATGGATGCTAAGAGCACATCTGCAATAAATTTTTGCTTTCTTTAGAACAAAGTTATGGATAGACAGACAAGTCGTATAAGCTTGACAAGTTTCTTTTTATCTTTTATAGCTGGCTATTGCGATACAGTGACCTTTGTTTCCGGGGATGCTATATTCTCAGCCCATGTAACGGGTAACTTTGTAGTATTTGCAGCACACCTGTTATCAGAGAGCAGTAATGCGTCTTGGATAAAGTTGATTACATTCCCGGTATTTGTAACTGCTGTGATTATTGGCGGAAGACTAACAGAAAAAGCACAAGAACGATATCTTGTATTATTGACAGAAAGTGTCTTGTTGATGCTGTGCGGAATAGCAGCAGTGCTGTTACCAGCCTTTCTTTCTTTGGAAGAAAGGTTATGCACCTATTTGATTGTTATGTTATGTGTTTTTGCCATGGGCATGCAAAATGCTTTCGGAAAATTATTCGCCAAAGAAACACATGGCCCTACCACCATGATGACTGGAAATGTAACACAAGCTGCACTGGATATAAGTACATTGTTTAGCAAAGGTTTTGTGACAGAAGTACTTTCAAAACAACGCCTCTTCAATCTGCTAGTAACGATCGGAGGATTTTTATCTGGTTGTCTGGTAGGGGCATTGCTGGGAAAAATATGGGGCTTAAGCACCTTATTCCTGCCAGGTCTGGGTTTATTACTTTGTTATCTTATAAATAGAAAATCGAATACCGCATGATGATGTATGTTGCCATATTCTTTGTTTTACTTTGTCTTTACCATATTAAGTTCACGCATAAAACACGGTAACACAAAAACTAGTTGATAAAGTTATTCCGGCAAACTCGGCGTTTTCTTAACCTACATTAAGTTTTTTTCTTAATTAAGATTAAGAGATATTTGGAGAAAGCCATACTCCCTATTGAATCAATAGATAATAATCATTTACTACAATGAAAGAACACATATTAGGATTACATCATATTACAGCCATATCTGACGATGCACAACGTAATTATGACTTTTATACTAAGGTGATGGGATTACGAATGGTAAAGAAAACAGTGAACTTCGATGATCCTGGTACTTATCATTTTTATTTCGGAAATGAAACAGGTACTCCAGGAGCAATACTAACTTTCTTCCCATGGGAAGGAATAGGAAAAGGTCATAACGGAACCGGAATGGCGACAGAGATTGGCTATTCGGTGCCAGAAGGTAGCCTTGTTTTCTGGACAGATCGCTTCAATGAACATAAAATCTCCTTTGCAGAACAAACAGAACGTTTTGGTGAGATACTTCTGCCTTTCACAGATCCTGATGGGCTAAACCTTTCACTTATAATACCTAAGGGGTTGGACGACCGAAAGCCTTGGGAGACAGCGGAGATAAAAGCTGCTCAGGCGACTAAAGGATTTCATAGCGTGACACTTACCATAAGACATCTGGACGATACTGCAAGGATACTTACAGATGTTTTTGGTTACAGACAAATCGCTCAGGAAGGGAAACGTTACCGCTTCGTGACTGACGCTGTTCCTACCGCTTCTATAGTGGATATTGTGTTAGAGGAAAACGGACATCCAGGAAGAAATGCGGCAGGTACAAACCACCATGTTGCATTTCGTGTGAAAGACGAAGCTACACAGATGGCGTTTCATGAAAAGTTATTAAGTATGGGCTTACGGATTACTTCGAAGATTAACCGTGATTATTTCTTCTCTCTTTATTTCCGTGAACCAGGAGGAGTGTTGTTTGAAATTGCTACTGATAATCCTGGATTTACAGTAGACGAACCACTTGCAGAATTGGGCAGTCATCTGAAATTGCCTAAGCAGCATGAAGGACTTCGAGGTGAGATTGAAAAGAAATTACCCATAATAAAAAAATAAAGTTAACTATTATGGCAACCGTGAGATTAGAATTAGGCGAAGATAATAATGGTTCCTTCGTGTTGTATGAGGGAGAAGAGATTATTGGTGAAATGCAGGTAGGTTTTACAGGTTATAAAGAACTTACTGTTTATCATACAGAAGTAAAGCCTGAATATGAAGGAAAGGGATATAGCAAACAATTATTATCTTTCATGGTAAACTATGTATGTAGCCGTGAAATGAAGGTAGTAGCGTTGTGTTCTTATGTACAAGCTCAATTTAAGCGGCACGAAGACTTATATGGTGATATCTTGATAAATAATACAAAGGAATTTAATACGAGTTTATAAATGAATGACAATAAATTAATCACCGGCATACACCACGTTACCGCAATAGCAAGCGGTTCACAAAAGAACTTTGAATTCTATGCCGGAATCTTAGGATTGAGACTTGTAAAAAAGACAGTAAACTTTGATGCTTCTTCTGTATACCATTTGTATTACGGAGACGAAATAGGATCTCCCGGGAGCATCATCACGTTCTTTCCATATGAAGGATTGGTAAAAGGAAGACAAGGCAAAGGAATGCTGAATACCACTTCTTTTTCTGTTCCATTGGATTCCCTTGATTACTGGATAAAGCGATTGGATAAATATGGCGTTCTTTATAAAAGACCACAGGAAAGATTTAAAGACGAAATCGCTGTTTACTTTGAAGATGCAGATGGTTTAGGATTGGAACTGGTATTCAATAACAAAGACACTCGTATAGGTTCCTATAATCAAACGATTGATAAAACACATGCGATAAGAGGATTTTATAATGTGGAGATCTGGGAAGAAGGCTACGAACGTACAGCAGCATTATTACAAGATCAGTTGAATCATACACTTATCGCGGAGAAAGGAAATCGATTTCGTTTTGCAGCTACTGATAGCCCTGGTAATTATGTGGATCTCGTTTGCATGCCTGACAGCCTTAAAGGACTTGCAGGAAGTGGTACAGTACATCACTTAGCCTTCTCCACGCCGGATAAGGGCTCACAAACTGCTATACGAGAAAAAATAGTGGAACGTCGTTATAATCCTACACCAATATTGGATCGTAATTACTTTCAATCTATCTATTTCAGAGAACCGGGAGGAGTATTATTTGAAGTAGCCACTGCCATACCAGGTTTCAGCGTAGACGAACCTTCATCGCATCTGGGTGAAAATCTTATGTTGCCGGATTGGTTTGAAAACGAAAGAAAAGAACTTGAAGCACATCTATTACCAATTAACACTGACTTGTCTAATTACAGGTAATACCTATTTAATTAATCATCACTTTTAATCCAAAATATAAATATGCAGTTTCAATTATTCCCAGCCAGTGAAAGAGGACAAAAAAATATAGGATGGCTAAAAAGCAATTTCTTTTTCAGCTTTAGTGAATATTGCAATCCAATGAAGAGTGCCTTCGGTACGCTGATGGCTTTTAACGATGACTTTCTGGAAAAAGACAAAGGATTTGGATTACACCCTCATGTTAATATGGAAATTATATCCATACTCTTAAAAGGGAAAATGAACCACAAAGATACTATGGGTTATAGCACCATTATTGAAGAAGGTGGTGTACAGATCATGAGTGCTGGCAGTGGTTTAAGACATGAAGAATATAATGTAGGAGAGGAGGAGGTAAACTTTTTGCAACTATGGATTCAGCCTAAGTTACAGAATATCATGCCACGCTATCAGACAAGACATTTTCCTAAACAGAACCGCCATAATAAGCTGGTTACCATTGTTTCTGGTGAAGAGGGGCTTGGTCATTGCTGGATCAATCAAAACGCGAGATTACTGCTGGGCTGGTTTGATAAAGGACAAGAAATCAAACATCATTTTCATTTGGTAAACAGATGCCTTTTCTTATTTGTAATAACAGGAGAGGTATCGGTTAATGAAACGAAAGTTACGGAAAGAAGCGCATTGGGTATCTGGGATACTCTGGAAATATATATTACTTGTACCAAAGAAAGCGAGTTTCTGATAGTAGAAACTGTAATTAATCAGAAGTAAAGTACAATAGCAAACATTCACTTCAATAGATTCAATGAAATGATTCTTTTTAGTTTCCAGCCAGCTTGTGTATTGGAGATGAGGGGAGTGTGAGGCAAGTTTAATTTGCCTCAGTTCCACCGATTCCTGATATTTTCCTTTACACAATTATATCAATTTAAAATATACTTTCTCCTCATCTCTTCAGCGGATAGATACTAAATGCTGCTGCTACAATTTCATTACTGCATGGTAAATGAATATACCGGATAGTAGTACTTGAAATAAGTAAGACAATCTTTTCAATCAGATTTTACGATCATTACCTGGCCATGAGCACTGCACCAGATCTCCATCGCCTTATTGGAAGTTTTGAGATTCATTAGACAAGTATCTTCTGAAAACTACTTGTTCTTTCTCTATTATATTCTAAATAAAAATGCTGCTTTAGGAAATTTACGATATATCGTAAAATTTCATCCCTTTAAATAACCTACTAAAAGCTGATAATCAGCCATAAAGACAGTGGTATCATTCTTGGATAAAAGAGCATAATTAAAAAGACAATTATTATAACCATTTAAATCTTTTAAAAAGATGAGTCAAACAATTACCATGGAAGAAATTCCTTCAGTGGCAAATGACAATGCCATTTCCTTTTCTACAAAACTGTTTCTTGCAGCACTTAATGCACCGGGAGGTCCGGGACTTGAAACTATGTCACCAGAGGATGCCAGAGAAGTATTAGTAAATGCTCAAAAATCTGTAGAGGTGGATTATTCTGGTATTGAAGAATCAGAAAAGACAATTATAATAGATGGATATACTGTTAAGCTGAATATTGTCCGACCTCAAGGAAATAAAGAAAAGCTTCCTGTATTTATATACATTCATGGAGGAGGCTGGGTTTTGGGTGATTATCCTACTCACAAACGTATGGTACGTGATCTAGTGGTATTGTCTGGTACCGTTGGAGTATTTGTAAACTATACTCATTCTCCGGAAGCAAAATATCCTCAGGCGGTAAATGAAATATATGCAGCAACGAAATGGGTTGCTGATAATGGCAGCGAGATCAATGTAGATGGCAAGAGACTTGCAATAATAGGTAATAGTGTAGGCGGTAATATGACTGCAGCTACAACTCTGAAAGCGAAGGAAAACAGAGGTCCGGAAATAAAATTACAAATTCTTCTGTGGCCAATTGTCGATGCAAAATTCGATTATGAATCATATGAGCGTTTTGGTAAAGACAGATTTCTTACTACACCTTTAATGAAATGGATGTTTGATCATTATACAACAGATCCTAAAGAACGTCAGCAAATTTATGCTTCTCCTCTGAATGCTACATTGGAGCAGATGAAAGGATTACCTCCTGCATTTATCCATGTAGCAGAGGCAGATATTTTAAGGGATGGAGGGGAAGCATATGGTCGCAAGCTCGACGAGGCCGGAGTATCTGTAACTACTATGCGTTACAATGGTATGATACATGATTTTGGCTTGTTAAATCCCCTTGCTCAATTACCTCAAACAAAAGCTATGTTTTTGCATGCTGCTGCAGAACTGAAAGCATATCTTTAATTTTTACTTTAAACACTGATTGTACTACCTCATTAATTAAGAAAATAGAGGGTTGACATACAGACCGATTAAATTATGATATATTAAAGTGCGGTGAATAAAGAGCACCGCACTTAAATTTTCTTATTTAACACTGCCAGCTATTTTGAAAATGGATTAGTTATTAAACATTATTTCATATTTTAACTTTGATTCTATTTAATATCTTATATTGAAATAAAACCAATATTCTATGCTTCATCCCCAGCAAGTCCGTAAAGTCGCTATAGTAGGCTATAACCGTATCCCTTTTGCACGTCAGAATACTTATTATGCAGAAGCTAGTAATCAGGATATGATGGTAGCTGCTTTAAATGGTTTAATTGAACGCTATCGTTTACAAGGATTACTTTTAGGCGAAGTAGCAGGAGGTGCTGTTATTAAACACAGTAGCGAATTTAACCTCATGCGCGAAAGTGTTTTGGGTACATCCTTGTCTCCCTTTACACCTTGTTGCGACATACAACAAGCATGCGATACAGGAATAGAAGCAGCTATTTATATTGCGAATAAAATTGCACTAGGACAAATAGAATGTGGTATTGCCGGTGGAGTAGATTCTACCAGTAATGTGCCACTGATGCTGGGAGATAAACTCAGAAATATTCTGCTTAGAGCGAGAAGAGCCAAAACTACGGGTGCCAAGCTGAAAGAATTTTTAAAAATTAGATTAAAAGACCTGACTCCGATAGCTCCGATGAATATTGAGCCTCGCACAGGTTTATCTATGGGTGGTCATACGGAGTATACCGCTAATTATTATAATATATCCAGAGAAGAACAAGATGCTTTTGCTTTGCAGAGCCACCAGAAAATGGCCGCTGCATATGAGAAAGGTTTTTTTCAGGATATGCTTACTCCCTATAAAGGACTCGAACGTGATAATAATATGAGAGCAGATAGCAGCATGGAAAAACTGGCTAAGCTAAAACCTGCTTTTAATAAAACCAGTGGAACACTTACCGCAGGAAATTCCTCACCACTTACCGATGGGGCTTCCTGCCTATTGCTCGCAACCGAAGCCTGGGCAAAAGAACAAGGACTCCCGGTGTTGGCTTATATTACTTTCGCAGAGTTGGCTGCTATTGAATATGTAGAACAGAAGCAACAGTTGTTGCTGGCACCTGTATATGCCACCAGCCGCATGCTGAAGAAAGCAGGCTTAACACTTCAGGATTTTGATTATTATGAAATACACGAAGCCTTCGCAGCGCAGGTATTAGCTACATTAAAAATTTGGGAAAGCATCGACTTGAGTAAAGCTTTTGGTTATGAAGCATTAGGAAGAATAGACCGAAATAAACTTAATGTAAATGGGAGTAGTCTGGCAGCGGGCCATCCTTTTGCAGCAACAGGAGGAAGAGTGTTGGCAACCATGGCTAAACTGCTGCACGAGAAAGGCGCGGGCAGAGGCTTTATTTCTGTATGTGCAGCGGGGGGACAAGGGATAACTGTTATACTTGAAAAATAATCTTATAAAAGTATAAGGTTTAAAGGGCTCTTATGCTTTTAAATTCTGCTCAGATTTAAGTAAATAGATATAAATACAAAGTGCGGCAATAAGGCATTGCACTTTAATTTTCTGATTCATTCCCACGGTATAACCTGATTAATGTTAGCATTAAGCAATGCATTTAATAGTAAAGCCAATAATTCATGTCTATCATGCTTTGTAAATAGCAGATTAAACTTTCCCTTCAATAGATTCAATGAAGTGATCTTTTCTTATTCCCAACTTGTTCATTTTGGATATAAGGGTAGTATGAGGCAAGTTTAATTTTGCTGCAGCGCCGTTGATTCCTGATATCCTTCCTTTACACAGTTTTACAACTTTTAAAATATATTCCCTTTCTATATCTTCCAATGAACGGATAGTAAATTCTTCCGCTGCTAAAGCTTCATTGCTACTTTGAACTGGTAAATGAATATGTCGAATAATGGTACCGGAAGTAAGTAAGACAGTTCTTTCTATGAGATGTTCCAGTTCACGGACATTGCCTGGCCAGGAATACTGTACCAGATCTTCCATCGCCTTATTGGAAATATTGAGATTCTTTTTACCCGTTGAGCGAGCATACTGTTCAATAAAATGTGAAGCCAAAAGAGGGATATCTTCTTTGCGTTTGCGGAGGGAGGGTAAATGAATAGGAAAAACATTTAACCGATAATACAAGTCATTTCTAAAACGTCCTTCCTTTACTTCTTTTTCTAAATTACGGTTGCTGGCAGCAATAATGCGCACATTTACTTTGATTGTAGTTTTTCCGCCTATGCGCTCAATTTCTTTTTCCTGCAAAACTCGAAGCAGTTTCACTTGCAGTTCGAGTGGAAGTTCTCCTATTTCGTCTAAAAATAAAGTGCTGTTTTGCGCTAGCTCAAACTTCCCTATGCGTCGTTCCATAGCACCTGTAAAGCTTCCTTTTTCATGTCCGAATAGTTCGCTTTCAATTAAACTAGCAGGCATAGCAGCGCAGTTTACTTTAATCATTAGCTTGTCTTTACGAGGTGAGGCATTGTGAATTGCCCGCGCAAAGAGTTCTTTCCCTGTACCTGTTTCTCCAAGTAATAGTGCTGTTGAATTGGAAGGGGCAACATGGGAAACTAAACGAAATACTTTTTGTAATTCCGGACTTTTACCAATTATTTCTGAAAACCTTCCTGTGAGTTTATTCTCTTCCTGCAGGTAATGATTTTCTTCTTCTAGTTGTTGTTTGTAAATATTTATTTCAGCCAGCTGCCGTTCAATTTTTTCATTAGCAAGTACATTGCATATGCCTGTGCCTAACTGGTCTGCGACTCCTGAAAGCAAATTAAATTGACATTCTTCAAAAGAACCTGAATTTTCGGCGTATAGGTATAATATCCCTCTAACCTCATCACCATTGGTAATTTTTACCATCATCATTTCCTTAATACCCAACTTAGTCCATTTTAATACATAGGCAGGTACAGATGCTTTATTTTGCTTTAAGAACTCTTCCAGATCAATGATGATCGGTTGATCATTTGATAGCGCCAGGTTGAAAATGCCATCTTCAATAGGATGATGTATATGAATAATTGGATTACCAGATTGTTCTGAGATTAAACGGTCGCTTTGAGTATGTAAGAAAGGTGAGTGGGTTTGCCCATCCTCATTGATCAGGCAGATTGTATAATAGTTTCCGTTAAATAAGTCAAGGATCTGAGCGGTAAAGACATGCCATAAGTCTTCACGATTTCGAGCTTTGGCAATCCGATTACCTAATGATAAAAGAGTAGATCGTTCTTTATCTCTTTGATTAAGCTGTTCTATCAGAGTGACTTCCTTGTCTGATACAATATTTTTATTCATCAAATTACCCAGAAATATTTACTTTTCCTTAGTTTACGAAAATATAAAAAAAATGATTGACATGGTAAAAAATAATTTTAAAAAGTGTATGATAGGAAAGAACTGCTTTACTGTCAGGCCTGTAAACATCAAAGACTGGACCTACCTATTGCGATCAACACTATTATCTATTTTAATTCTATTCTTAGACTGATAATTTTAAATCATTTTCTTAAGAAGACCAAGGAAAGAAATTTCAGGATATGGTGAGACTGAGACCTAGGATTAGAAATTGCAAATAATATTTTAATAGACTCATAATATTGTTGCCATTGTAATGACAGCGACAAACAATTAAAGGGAATATAATCAACAGGCAAAAGTATTTATAAAAAACATTTTACACTAAAGCTTGGAACAGGTTATTCTTTGAAATAGGGCAGAGAATAGTGTTCAGAAAATCAGTATGTTTGTGTGTTGAAATGTTTTTTTGTCACATACCACGTTAGAAAGTTAAATAAAATTGATATGAGTTCAGACAGACCTATTAATTTAACAATAATGAAAAGGATACTCATCGCAATCATATTCTTTTGTTTTCAAAGTTGTATTGTAAAGGAAAAGGAGAATGCAGAAGTAAAAACTTCAAAGGATAGTTCCGACATACCAATTGTCAGTAATACCAAAACAGTTTCTGAGACCATCAATCTTGAGAAATATTTGAATGTGGTTGCAACTGATAGCATTTCTATCAATAGTATTAGTGAAAAGGTGTTTGAGCTGGAGCAAAGTGATTTGTTTTTCTTAGCATTCAGTAGAGATAAAATAGCTGCTGACTTGAATGAAGAAGAGAGTTTAATAAATGTTTTTAATCCTTTTTCTGGAAAGGTTTATAAACAAATTGATTTAATGAATTATACAAAAGACTTTTTTAAGTATAGTAGAAGTTATGTGCCTTCTGAAACAAGGTTGGGAAGGAATAATATCGGGCAGATTAAAATTATGATTACAGATGGACGCGTACCACAAAATTCATCATTTTCAATTTCTTATCTGGACTTGTCAAACTTAAAAACTCAAACGATAGGTTTAAATAGTAATAAAAAGAGATTATCTATTGAGGATTATAATAAAGTATTTGGTTTTGAAGAACTCTTTTTTTTAAACGATTCATTATACTATCTATATGACCTTGAAGAGATTGCTTTTACTAAAGGGGATACTAATCTTTATAAAATCAACTTAGTTAATGATGAAATGATTTTAGGTAATGAAAATGTTATCAAACATGGAAATGATTATTGTGTTTTACGATTTCCCTATAAAGACAAGTTATTTTTTTGTAACTCTAATTCGAATTACAATGATTTATTTAGTTATAACATTATTACCCGAAAGTCTAAAAAATATGTAATCCCTCTTTTACAATGTCAATTTTACTTTGCAGAAGATGGATTCTTTATAGCTTCTTTGCCAGAAGGGAAGGAGACAAGTGATACATATAGATATGGCTTTGTTCCTTATTGATGTTCACATAAAATATAACACTGCTAAGAATTAACTTTTAGTCATTTTGGGCATTAAGTATAACATCTAATTATATAATAATGAAAAGGGTACTTATCGTAATCATATTCTTTTGTTTTCAAAGTTGCAGTGTGAAGGAAAAGGAGAATGCAGAAGTAGAAACTGCAAAAGACAGTTCTGGCACACAGGTAGTTGCTGACAGTGATAAAGTATCTTCCGAAACCATCAATCTTGACAAATTGCTGAATGTCACAAAAACAGACAGTATTAGTATCAATCGTATTAATGAGAAGACGTTTGAGCTGGACCAAAGCAGTTTGTTTTTCTTAGCATTCAGCAGAAATAAAATAGCTGCGAACCTTTATGAAGAACAAAGTCTGATAGATGTTTATAATCCTTTTACCGGGAAGGTATACAATCAAATTGATTTGAGTAAATATTCAAAAGAATTTATCAAAGAGAATGTCAGAGGTGGATATGCGCCTTCTGAAACCAGGTTGGGAAGGAATAATATCGGGCAGGTTAAAATTATGATAACAGATGGTACAGATGTTCCTTTCAGTGCATTTTTCGCAATCTCCAATCTGGAGTTGTCAAACTTAAAAACCCAAACCTTAGGATTAGAACAGAATGTAGATAAATTATCAATTACAGAGTACAATAAGGTATTTGATTTTCAAGACTTGTTTTTATACCATGATACTTTGTTCAATGTAGATGACCTTGATGAAATAACGATCTCCAATGGTGCTGTTAATCTATATAAGATGGATATTTCAAAAAATGAAATGACCTTGGGTAATAGTAATGTCATCAAGGGAGCTAGCAATTATAATATTTTAAGATTCCCCTATAAAGATAAGTTGTTCTTCACTAGCACCAATTCGAACTACACTGATTTATTCGGTTATAACATTATTACCGGTGAGTCTAAAAAGTATGTGATTCCTCTTTCACCATCTCAATTTTACTTTGCTGAAGATGGATTTTTTATAGCAAATATGCCAGGGGGGCAGGAGTCAAATGAAATGTATAGATATAGTTTTGTTCCTTATTAGTATTATGTTGCTTAGAAATAGCAAATGAAATATAAAGTGTTTAATTTGATGAAAAATAAAAGCAGCTACAATAGTGAAATTTAAGCTAACATTTTTTCTGATTTTTATAATGTCTGAAATTACCTTCGGACAGATGTTTCCTTCAAATTTTGAAAAATCTGAAATCAGGATTAAGAAATTAAAAGCCAAAGTAATTTTTGAACACCGTCCGTCAATATTATCAAATAAAAATGGGAGGCAGATTAGCTATGTAGATTACGATTCAACAGGTGCAATTTTAAATAGAATTAATTATGGATTAACTTCAAGTGGAGACAAGTATGAAATAAAAATGAATTACGATTATAAAAATAATAGTATCTCAGAAAAGAAAGTTCTCGGTAAAGACAGTTTGCTTTTTGATTTTTATTATCATTTTAATAATAAAGGACAAATGATTGAGAGTATTTTAAAGGAGGATGACATTTATGAATGGAAGAAAATTACATATGACAGTAACGATTATGAATCAACTGAAATAGAATATATTTTTAAAAAGGCAACTTCTGATTCAATAGAAGATTATAGTATAAATATTCCAATTTACGAACGAGATACTTTCGAGATTTTTTCCGTAGCCACTAACAGATATGAGTGCAATGGCAATTTAATTGAAACATTAGCCGATAATAGAGCTGGATTTGGATCAGAGAGATTTACATATATATATGATTCAAATAATAAATTAATTGAAGATCGTAGATATATCAGTAGCAATGAGTATTGGAGTCACAAATACCAATATAATAGTGATCGAAATTTAACGGAGGATGTTTTTTATAATTATAAAGGACTTGTAAATAGTATTCTGACTTACGTATATGATTTAAATGGAAATTGTTCTGAAAGGAGACTACTGCAAATCGGAGATGATAAATATCAAGGCTGGAAGGTTAAAATGAAGTTCAATGACAATAATATGAAGATAGAAGAAGTTCAGTACAATGTTTATGGAAGTTTTGTTGAAAAAATAAAATATAGTTATAATGAAAAAGGAGATTTAATTAAAGAGTCCCATTTTGATATTCAAGAAAACCCTATTGTAGAATATAAATTCATTTATCAATATTTCAAATGATAAAGATCGCTTCAATGTCGTACCTTCCGGAAATGGGAAATACAAACTTTACTAAGACTTTAATTGTAATTCATGCCTGTAATCAGGGCCAAACTCTGGAGTATATCTTGAACAACAAGTTATTCAACCAGAACCTGGGTGGTAAAGACTTTCGATCCAATTTTTATCATACTTATTAACTGTTTCACTCATTGCTTGCTATGCGTTTATTCTATTGCTTTTTGCTGCTTTTGTTATGTTTCTCCTTTGCAACTCATGCGCAAACCTCAGAACGGCCTAAAATCGGATTGGTATTAAGCGGCGGCGGTGCCAAAGGACTTGGCCACATCGGCATCTTGGAAGTATTGGATGAAGTAGGCTTAAAAGTGGACTACATCACAGGTACCAGCATGGGCAGCATTGTTGGAGCTTTGTATGCGATGGGTTATTCGGCAGATAGCATTCACAAAATAGCGGTTTCAGAAAAGTGGGATCTCTTGCTTTCCAACCAAATTCCCTTGAACTATTTATCACCTGAAGACAAGGCAGAATATGGACAATTTAATTTTGAAATAGGTTTTGAAGAGAAAAGAGTAAGAATGCCCAATGGTTTGTTGGAAGGACATATGCTAGGACTCGAATTTGCCCGCCTAGTGAAGCCTGTAGCGGACAGACCAAAATTCACTGACTATCCCATTCCTTTTAAATGTGTCGCCACCAATATTGAAACGGGTGACATAGTGGTCTTGGACAGCGGCAATATTGCTAATGCACTGCGGGCAAGTATGGCCATTCCTACTTTTTTCACACCCGTGATGTATGAAGGAAAATATCTTATAGACGGAGGGGTGCTTCGCAACTTCCCTGTTACCGAAGCCAAGGAAATGGGTGCTGACATTGTTATAGGAGTAAATGTGAGTTCGGGTAACTTGCCTGCAAACAAACTTCGCTCCATGACTAGCGTGATGTATCAGTCCGTGTCGCTTGCTGGAAGTGTGGATGTGGCAAGACAGAAAAAATTGGTTGACCTCCTTATCGAACCCGATCTGAATCGCTTTTCGGTGGCAGACTTTCCCAAAACTGAGGCCATTATAAAGGTTGGGAGAGAAACGGGTGATTCAATTCGTACTGTACTCCTGGCCTTAAAGGATTCTTTAAACGCCCTGTATCCCGGAGAGTATGACCGCAATGTTCAACTTCCTAAACGATCTGCCTATTCTTTTTCCAATATCGAAGTACGGGGCTTGAAAACATATTCTCCTTCATACGTAATAAGTAGTCTGGGTTTAGAATGTAACAAACCCATTTCCTGCGAAGAATTGGACAAGGCTATGAACCAACTAATGGGCACCTTGAACTTTCGGAAGATCAATTATGAGATGGCTTTTGGTGAAGACCCGGATGAAAACATGTTGATCGTTCACGTGATAGAATCGAGCCGCTACTCTGCCAAACTGGACTTTAACTATAACACTTTATTCAAAACATCTTTCATCTTCAAGTTCACAGCCAGAAACCTATTTTTGCAAAACTCCCGCTTCTATGCCAATTTTAATATTGGTGACAACATTCGTGTTCGAAGTCAGTATGGAAAATACTTTGGACTTAAGCGTCGCTCACAACTGAATTTTTATGGAATTTTTGACCAATACGATGTGCCTACTACCCTTGCAAATGGGAATGTGTTGAGTATATCTCGATTGAATAAGATGAATACATACTCGGTAGGCCTCGAGTTGCAAAGGAGAATTGCTAATGAAACAAGTATTCATCTCGGCGTGTTGAAGGAAAACTCCAGCATGCGTAACCTCATCAACAGCGCCAATATTGCCACCTATGTGCAGAGCAGTAATTTTGCAGCCTATTTGACGCTTCGACTGAACACACTGAATGCGGTTAACTACCCTTCAAAGGGGTGGAAAATCTATGCATCGGCCTCACATGTATTTGACTATCGCTATCGCATGGCTGATGAAAGAGGATTGGATATTCCGCTTGTGCTACCAGATCTGCCATTAAGCAAGCAAGATATTAAACATAACTTTCAACAAGTATATGCTAGCATTCAAAACTACTTACCTTTAACCCGCACCGCTACCTTAACTAGCGCAGGTTTTGCCGGCTTTACCTATAATACCGATTTGACCTTGAGCCATTTTTACGGATTGGGCGGGATGCGGGAAAATTTCCAACGGAACATTCCTTTTGTGGGCATTAAGGAGTTTGGCCACCGATTATCTCCTTTTTTGATGAACAACGTGGTCAGCTTCCAATTGGGAGTGCAACAACAATTTTTCAAAGTACTGTATTTAACCCCTAGAGTAAATGTGGCCACAGCGGGCCAGCGCATCGATCAATTCACTCTTTCGGATGCTGATCCCGAACATTTTTTATGGGGTTATGGAATTACGTTTGGCTTCAACTCCCCTGGTGGGCCCATTGAGATGTCCGTTATGAAAAGCAACCAGCAAGGGAATTTTATGTTGTACTTCAACATTGGGTACTCGTTTTTTAATCGTTAAAGAATAAATTAAAAACCATACAATTCATAACCTTTGGTATAGCAGCTCCAGCATAAATCTTAAACAAGTTAAGTTGTCTTCAAGCAACTTTTACGAATATAGAATGTACCCCTCCCCAAAAATAGGACAGCT
>NZ_JAGHZZ010000011.1 GCF_017745095.1 Sporocytophaga sp.
ATGCCGTTTTCTCTAGCTATTTCGGATACTTTCATTCCATTTTCCTGTTTTTTGATATGTATTTGTTGAAGACAGATTTAAATACGGAGATCTGGAAAAGACAAATGGGAACATTAGGTGAAAATGAAAATGACTTAATTGGTTCATTTGATATTGTGGATGATAAACGTCTTATTTGGTGTGGTACCACTTTTAGGAATGGCGAATCCAACATGGCTGTTACGACAGCAGACGATTATGGAAATTTTCTATGGAATCTGACATTTGTACCACATAACAAAATCAATGAATATGGAAGGTGTATGGTAAAGACAGGAGAAGGTTATGTTATTGCAGGAAGTAAAAACAGGTCAACGGATCCAGCCAGTTTGAAAGATGTTTATATTGTAAAGACGGATATTAATGGAATATCAGGTGTTAATGATAAGTTTGTTGTGCCTGGCATTTTCAGCTCCGAGGCAAATTCAATAGTAGCCTTAGGCAATGGCGTTTATGGAATTACAGGGTATATCAGAACCGCAGCAGGAGACAAAAACATTTATGTGGCAAAAGTCACAGAAGAAGGAAAAGTGCTGGCATCAGCAGAATTCGGAGGCGCAGGAGACGATGAAGGCAAATACATCATCTATACAAAAGACGGAGGCTTTCTTGTGATAGGCACTATCTATGCAGTAAACAACTCTATGATGGCGGCCTACAAGATGAGCTCTGATTTAAAGCTTGTCAAATAATTTTAATTCAGAACCATATTAAAAAGGACTGTTGGAAAGCAGTCCTTTTTTTGTGTGTAATGAAATATTTTACCTTTTTTCTAAAATTAAATAGGCAACGTGGAGACTTGAAGTATAATCTGCTTTTGCTATTTTTAGATACACAGTGATGGAAGGGTTTGTTTTTTAATTTTCAGACTTGTCTATATTGAAAAGATTAAATCGCATTTATGGCACTATTTAAATCATTCATCGTGTATGTATATCTAGAAGAGTTAAGCATAAAAGGAGATTTTTATCTTTTCGAACTACAGACAAATGTTCCAGACGAACGTTTGCACAAATAGCTAATTAATTTCTGAGTTAATGCAAATATAAATAATTGCTCTTATGAAAAAGTGTATTCCCGTTGCGATATTAGGATCTCTGCTTTTTATAAATGTCCGATGTTCAATGAAAAAGAGTATAACTTCTGATTTAAATAATCTTTGTGAATTGGCAAATAAAATAAATAAAGAGGGCAATTCCTCGAGGTCAGATTTGGGGCTTCAATTTTTATCAGAAGCAAACAAATTAGAATTATCATATGAAACCCGTAAATTTTTAAATGAGTTAGCAATTCAAAAGAATAAAGTCTCTTACGTTCAATTTACTGACTTCGCTGCAAGAAATGAGATTGAAAATTTCCACTGTAAACTCAATAGAGGATTTAGTAGAAAAATGATCTAAGCATTTATTCATCGCTATTTTTAATTAGCAAAAGTATTTTAAACGCTTGGTTTTTAGTTAGATCTTTCTATTTTTGATATGTAATGTTGGAATATGGTTTTCCAAACAGATAATTTTATCCGTCATAGAATCAGCTTTTAATTTACAGTTAGAATTTTTTAGAGTAGTCGCTAAGTCATCATTCAATAGATAGATTGTGTTGGATAATGAGATTGCGCAGGAATGAGATATTCTGTCGTATAAGTAAGTCTTTCGTTTTAGCTAGTATTATACATATTCAGTTATGGGAGAATTTTTACATAAAGGTCGTCAAAGTAATGACAGTAACCGAAATCTTCATCAAACTCAGCAGAAGCAATTAAAAGTCGCTGATCAAAAATCTTCACAAGAAACAGAATTAAAGGAAGAACTGTCCCAGGATTTCTCCTCGCCGGAAGTAATGCAACGGAAATGGGATGGTTCGGAAGGTGGAGAGGATAATAATCAGAAGAGAGGTCCAGTGCCTCCTATGATGGAAGAAGAGGAGCCTGTTCAGAAGAAAGGGCCGGTGCCATTGCAGTTCCATGCAGCTGAAGAGGAAGAAATTCCTGTTCAGCGAAGAGGTCCTGTACCACCAATGAATACTGATTCAGATGAACTGTCTCATAGAGATTCTTCCTTATCTCACAAGATGCCACAATTAGTGCAAAGAAAGATGGAATCTTCATTTGGTCAGGATTTTTCTGATGTAAATATTCACAAGAACTCTGTACAATCAATAGAGATCAATGCTCATGCATTCACACAGGGCAATGACATACACTTTGCTCCGGGACAGTACAATCCTGAGTCGCAGCAAGGTCAGGAGCTTTTAGGTCATGAACTTACACACGTGGTCCAACAACGATCCGGAATAGTGAATCCTACTACTCAGATGAGGGGTGTTGGGATCAATAATGATATTGGTTTGGAGAAAGAGGCGGATGATATGGGTAAGTTGGCGGCACAAGGAAAGATGGTATCTTCTATTTCCTCAACATCCGGATCACCCATACAACGAAAGGCAGCATTTGATTATTTCAATCATAAGGTATTAGAGAATGAAACACTTATTCAAATAGCTACTGACTTTAGTGTTCCATTAGATAAAATTTTAGAGTTAAATAATATAAAGCCTAATCAGATAGTATCTCCTGGGACAATAATCAAAGTTCCTAATCCGGAAAAAATCAAGGAGGAGCAACCCAAGACAGAAAAAACTGATAAGCCAAAGAGTGAAGAACCAGACAGACTTGGTTTAATCGATCAGAAGAATCAGTATTTAAAAGTAACCGCTGAGGATTTTGAGAAATTTTTAAATCTATATAAGAAATTTTCTTTTCCGGAAATTGATGCTCAGGGTAATGTTAGTCCACATGAAATAAAGAAACCTGAGGAGGAGCTTAAGGATCTGAAATACCTTCTTGGTCCATTACAAAATGCTAATCCGGATATTAAAAAGAATCTTGACCTGGCAGAGCAGTATATCAAAGCGAAAGGTGAGAAAATAAAAGAGGTCTTAACTCCTGATAAAGCAATTGAATTTGTGGATAAATTATGGAAGTCAGGATTGCTTGGTAAGATTGCTATTATTATTCCTGCGGCGGCAGCTGCAGGAGGAGCAGGGTATTTAAGATATAAATCAGTTGAGCTTACATTAGAAGGAAATCCAGGTATAGTTGGAGAAGGAAATAAATTATTTAATCAATTACTTGACGAGGTATTGTTTAATAAAAAAATTGATATAGTTAAAGCGAAAGACCTGAATGGATCGATAAGTGATAAACCGGCTCAGGAGAGTTTGGGACTAAAAATTACAGGTAGTGAGAAGGATCAATTCGGTGCTGACTTAAGTTCGAAAACTACCTTCAATAAAGAGATTAATGAATCAGATAGGAATGATTGGAAAGAGGCCAAGTATGATGATAAAACTATCTGGTATTCTATGTCAAATAAGGATTATTATGATACCATTACCTTAAGACATTATATTCACAAAGCAACTGATCATAAAGTCTCCAGTGATTCTCAGATCGTCGGTAACTCCAATATTACTACAGTAGAAAATTTAATGAATAAGGGGACTGAAGTATCTGATGCAAAATTCATCTCTCTTAAAGATCAGAAATCGTATACTTATGCTCAGATTGCAGCACTCGTAGTTTCAGGAAGCATAGACAAGAATACCCCGATAGCGAAGGAATCAGAGATTAAAAAGGTTTCGGAAGTTGACTTGCTTGCTGCCTCTAAGTTGTATGGCAATGAATACATGTCCATAGATGCTTCAGCTAATGGCGGATTTGGTTTAAATAAAGATTTCAAACCCTTGAATTATAAGTTTGGAGGTGATCTTACACTTACTTTTCCTTTCCAGCATTCCGCTCCTTACCTGAAATTAGGTTATAGCCAGGATAAACATTATGAAATGGTTGGTCAAAATCTGAATCTATGGACTGAAAAGTTTATGTCTGAATTCCTTATAAAGATTGGTGCAAATTATAAGTTTGATATAGGAAGCTTCCACTCTGAAGTTGGAGGAAGTTTAGGATATAAACAAACTCATGAGAGTACAACCAATCCTTCCGGTGATTCAATAATTAAAGATGAGCATATATTTTCTGCGAGTCCATACTTCAAGGTAAATTTTGATAAAGACCATCAAACATTAAGCTTTGAGATAAGACCTGAATTTATGTATCAGGATGAAAAATTTAAAACAGCTTTTAATTTAGGCCTTAGTGGATTAAAATTAGGAAGCAATTCCTTTATAAAGGTGAATTTTAAAGTGAAGGATAATAAACTAGATACTGCTAATATGAGTATATTCTATAATTTTTAGAAACTTTATTCATAATATTCAAAAGATTTAAGGAGTTCTTTTACTTTTAGATATTCCTTGAGATCGGAAATTTGAAAATAATATTCTAACGTTTTATCGAGTGCTTTGGTGCAGTTGGCGTTTTTATTATTATTTTCTGTTGCATATATATTATAAGCCTTCCAGGTGCTTTCTATTGCCTTGTTGTATTTCTTTAATTTTGCATAGACTTCACCTATTTTGAAGTAAATATCACCCACTCTTGGATCATTTTTATTGAAAATTTTTGAGTCAACCTCAAGAATGTTTTTATATAAGTTTATTGCTTCATTGTAGTTTTTTCTGAAAATCAGGCTATCGCATTTTCTTTCCTTTTGAATAAATTTCAAATATCCATCGATATTAGATAGGCTTAAGGTTGTTTTATATTTTTCAACATAAAATATTGATGAGTCTATCTGCTCTTGTTTATTATAAATATTTGCTAGTTCAAGGAAGGTTGCTGCTTTAAGGTTTATGTCGGAATAAGTTGAACTGTTTCCAATTAGTTTCAATGAAGAATTAAATGAAGCTTTTGCTTTATCCCATTTTTCTTTCTTAGATAAATTCTTTCCGTATTCAAAGAAATATTCTTTTATTCCTGGGAATTCATTAGTACTATAGAGGGGCGAGACAACATCTTGAATTGCGTCAAAATAATATATGGCTGAATCTATTTTGTTTTCCATCGAACATAGCATTCCTAGACAACTGAATAAATTCATTTTATTAATTCCTTTTGCATATTCAGAGATTGAAGCTGTCTGATTTTTATTTATTGCTTTTAAAACAAAATTCGTTGAAGTATTTGGTTCTCCTACTCTTCTATAAACTTCAGCAATGAAATAGTAATCGGTGATGATTTTATTTTGGTCATTTAATTGGTTTGCATAAGTTATAGATGTGTTGAAGTATTCTTCTGCTTTTTCAAAATTATTTATTTCAAGATGGCATGTGCCCAATTCTTTAAAGTATAAGGGTAGATCCTGATACGGCTCTTTGTATTCCATTCTTGCAGTATTGATAGCTTTTGCAATGAAATTAAAGGCAATGGTAGGTTCATTCAGCTTGCGAAATATTTTGTACAGGAGGAAATAATTATCAATTATAAAATAATCCTTTCGGGGCAAATCCTGGAATGTAGATGAAGCTTTAATACATTCCTTTTTTGCTTCATTTAATTGGTTTTGATTATAATAAACTTCACAATTGAGACATCTTACCGTTGCAGTGTTATAATCTTCCTTTCCGGAATGATCTAAGAAACTTTTTAGAGATAATTGATAATAGTAATGTGCGGAATCGTATTGTTTGAGTTTATTATAGGCAAATCCAATACTTTCATAGCCAACTCCAATTCTTTCATAATTAACTCCGATTTTGGGATCTGAAAGATTTTTTTCTTTTTGATATTTTAAAATTTCAAAACCGATTAGTTTTGCTTCATTATATTTTTCTTCAGAAATAAGTTGTCTGAAAGTTGATGCATAATTATTAAAAATACTATCCTTCTCCTGAGCATGACTATGAGTAAATACTATGCATGTAAACAGGGCAATAAAGAATCTTAACATATTTAAATAATAAATAATGAACTAAATATTCTATTGTTGTTTTTTGTTGAATAGAATTTTTTTAAAAAGTTGGAACCAGGCCTCTTATTGTATAATATACTTAGGCAACTATTAAAATTAATAAATTTTATTTAAATAGATGATATTGCATAGACTAAAATGCTTATATACTCTCCATCGAGGCCAATCCTCGACAATGTGCTTTTTCTTATTAATCTTGCATGAGGTTGGTATAGTTAATAAGGTAAGCTATAAGTTTATCAGAATGGAATGGGTTCTATTTATTATTCCTTTTTTCTTAATGAAAAAGCAATAACAACAGGTTATATTTTTGTGAATAATATATTCCCTTTAGATCGAGACTGGGATATAAACAACGTAGATATTACATTGTCCCTTAAACCTTTTATTTAATTTCTTGATAAGAAGACTATGATTGAAGCAATAGTATTGTGCGAACTACTTTTTCAGTTTATATTATCTGTAATAGTATCATCCAAAACAAATGCTTCCATATTTATATAGTCTTGGTATTACTTTATATCCTGGCATTTTTATTTTTTTTGGCCGCAAATTATTTTCGTTACCTTTGGTGGTAACAAACTAATAGTATTTATGAAATCAGTTTACCGCCCTGAGATTATAATTATTATAATGGCTGCCTTTTTCTTTCATTGTAGGGCCTTTGCACAATGCAATTATAATAACCTTGTTGTTAACAGTGATTTTTCTGATGGTAATTCCGGATTTACTTCAGCATATCAATTTTGTGAAAAGAAAAATTGCCTCTATCCGGAAGGTAGGTATACTGTAGGTTCAGATATTAGCACTTATCATAGTGATTTTGTTGGAGTGGATCATACAAGCGGCAATGGGAGTTTTTTGATTGTTAATGGTGCCGGAAGCCCTGAAACCATTTGGTCACAGACTATAATCGTTAAGCCATATACAGAGTATAATTTTTCTTCATGGGTCTGTAGTGTTGTAGAAGGAGAGGTAGCACAGCTTCAGTTTTCCATTAATACAGACACACTAGGAAGTATTTTTTATGCTCCTTCTTCTGTAAACACCTGGGAAAAGTTTGACATAACGTGGAATTCCGGATCTTCAACGACTGCTGTTATCAAAATATTAGACCAAAATACGGTTCCTGGGGGAAATGATTTTGGTCTTGATGATATTTACTTTGTTGAGACCTGTGCCCTTGCTGTGCATTTTCTTAATATAAGTGCAGTTAATAAAAATTCTGTAACTGAATTAAAATGGAGTACATTATCTGAAAGATCTAGTAACTATTTTGAAGTTCAAAGATCTTCTGATGGAATTAATTTTGATTCTATTGGAAAAGTAAAGGCAAAGGGCAATTCAGGAACTATTGTGAATTACATCTTTGAAGATACTAAAGAAATATCTGGGTCTTTCTATTATAGAGTTGTGGAGTTTGATAATCAAGGGAGACAGGAGATGTCTTCCATTGTGGCAACGGAAGAAATGGCTGAAATAAAGGTTTTCCCCAATCCATGCGCAGGTAAACTAAATTTAATTTTTCAAGATCAGCCTCATGGCTTCATACAGATCAGTTTGACGAATGTAACAGGAGCTAATATTCCGCTTGATAACAGAATCTCTGGAACTATTACTGCAAAAAGGGTATATGATGTCTCAGACCTGGCCCCTGGAATTTACTTTTTGAACATAGGAACAGAATCAGGAAGAATATCTGAAAAAATTATAATTCCGTAAATAAGAATTTAATCAAAGTGTCTTATGAACCTCGTATTCAACTTTACGTTACTATTCTCTGTAATTGTTAGTTTAATAGTTGAACCTTGTTATAAATATCCTGAAATGGAAGAATTGCTTAAGTACAGAAAATATGACTATTCTTCATTAGTAAAAGAATTTGATATTAAAGATAGTGAAATAGATAAAGGGGGCAGCTATATAAAGTTGCATGGCTTATCCAGAGTTCATAAACCAGATATTCTCCCCGGCTATTTTTATTTTGATGGTGATAAGCTTGCCATGATCTACATAAGTGATGAAGATCGTCTTAGAAATATGTCCTTTGACAGCATAAAGTCAGCCTATGGTTCGGGTCATCGACTTTCATCCCGGGCAGGCAAAACAAGTAATTTGTATGTATATGCTGAATTGGGTTTTGCTGTTTCTGTAACTCATGGTCAAATAGACTTTATAGAAATATTTCCCTCCACAACGCTTGAGGATTACAAGAGCAGAATTCACAAAGAAGTTGTCTTCATCAGGTAATTTGAATAACTAAAATTCGATAAAAGAATTTTTTCCCTTGTGGTATGATTTTTTGGTTTGATATATCTGAAGTAATTTTGTGAACACAAGTCAGATAGTTTCATTTATGAAAGGATTCATTCAATCAGTCTTCTTAACCTTATTTCTTTTGTCTTGTAGTAGACCAACAAAACTTAAGGTTGGTGATGTTGCTCCGGATTTTACTTCCAAGGATCAGGATGGAAAAATTGTAACACTCAGTTCATTCAAAGGTAAAAAGGTAATTCTTTATTTTTATCCAAAAGACAATACTCCTGGATGCACTAAGGAGGCTTGTAATTTCAGAGACAATTATGAGCTTTTGCAAAAAGATGGTTACACTGTTTTAGGTGTGAGCTCAGATGACGAAGCGTCTCATAGAATCTTCAAGAATCAGTTTAGGCTTCCATTTACACTTATTGCAGATGTAGACAAGTCTATTCACGAAAAGTATGGGACGTGGGTGGAAAAGGAAAGAGGTGGAGAAAAGTTCATGGGTACTTCAAGAGTTACCTTTATTATTGATGAGAATGGTTTGATAAGTGAAATCATTGACGAGGTAATTCCCTCGGCACATACTGAGCAAATAAGAAAAGAATTTTAATATTAGATCTTCATTCGTTAATGAAAAAGGCTGTCTCTTTGTGAGGCAGCCTTTTTACTATTATAAGGACATTATATTATTTCTTAAACTCTAGTAACTGAAACTTATTTGTCCTTTTATTCAGGTACCCCAGAATTACGTTTTGTTTATATGCTGTTGTATTGTTGACCTCTGGTCCTGCAGGTCCGAATTTATCTTCTTTATAATCTGTAATCTTTTGCATCGCACTCTTAGGAATGTTGCCTTCAACGTGTTCAAAGGTATCGTCAAACAAACTTTCGAAATGTACAAGATTTATTCTTGTCATTGTCGGACCGCTGTTTGGAAAGTAAGAGGAATATCCGAACCCTGGATAACCGTATCCAAGCGATGCTGTAGTATACGGACTGAAGGATGACCCGGAACTTATGGGAGTACCCGTACCAGCACCTTTATATACAGTAAATTCTTCATATGAACCTATTTGTACTGCCAGCTTATTTTTCTCTGTTTTATTGACAACGATAGCAATGTCTCCACCAAGTGCTTTTTTGAAGAACTGTGAAGTCTTTCTTATTATTTTCTCATCATTGTTATCAAAACCCACTATAATGCCTTCCTGCACCATTGGGGAGTTAGCTATGTTCACTTCATTTTCTTCAGGGAAAATATTGTATGTAGCCAACAGACTCATGGTGTCAAGGTTGAGCACGGTGAGGTTCATCTGGTCAGGATTCATGCTTATCCTGAATAGAGTATTGTCAGTAATGAAGCTATTACCTTGTTGCCTTGACACGTTGGTTGTTCTTTCAAGTGTAAAGTTCAGCTTTTTATATACGGAGGTTTTTTTATATGTATCTATCTCTATCAGATGTGTTCTGTCTGCATCGTCAAAGGTGAAGAAGATTTTACCTTTGGAGTGATACAGTTTTTTATCTGAGTGCACAGACCTGATTGTATTAACCGTCTCGGGATTGATGTCGTCAATTACAAGTGGTTTTTCCTCTTCAGTGCCATCGCTTTTTCGGCTGAGTCTTCCGTAGAATGTCGGGAATTCCATATTGTACATGTCTGCCTGAAGTGTCGCTACATGTGGAGAGATGGTATATACGCTCACATCATTCTTATACTGCATTACTGTTAGTATATAGAATTTGCCATCCATATTAAAGCCTTTAAGTACCTGTTCTTTTGGCTGAAGGACAAAGAACTTTTCGTAAGACTGTTCTCCTGTAACTCTGTTAACTTTCAGTTGAGATAAAATATTGGACTTTGGATGATGAAAGTAGAACACGGCATATATAGAATCTATCAGGCCACCGAGTATTTCTTCTTTCTTTTCATCGGCACTTCTTTTATAAACAGTTTTCCTCTGCTCATTAAAATCATCAGAAAGTATAATGGTTTGATATTGTTTGTTCGTCTTAAACAAAAATGCAAGCCCTTTACCAGCCTGAGCTACAGAATATACATCCTTCGGATTTTGAATAGTAAGGTTTAGCGCGGTAATCTCGTGTTGTGCATTGGCTGTCATTGTCATGCAAAAGACAATGGTCAGCAGTAAAATACCTTTTCTCATAATTATACTCCCTTAAGACAACGGTGCATTCTCGCTGAATTCGCACGTTCCCTCATAAGGGAACTGATCGCTCCGTTCAGAAAAATGCCGCTATCATGTTGGCTACGATAGGAAAACAGGTATTTTTTTCTTTAGTTTTTTTTATATCAAAAGCTTGTAATATTTTTTATCATTTCGTACATTTACTTTGACTTATAATATTCATTAGCAAATAATTAAATTTTTTTAATAGTATAAAAACGCATACTAAAAATTATAAGAAATGAATAAAATTAGAATTCTCCCTTATTTACTTGTCTTATTTATTGTATCTCCCTTAAGTACTTATGCAGCCGGTGAGCGCAAGTATGAAACAATTGCAATCGGGTCGTTCTTTGCTCTTGCTCTTATTGCTTTGGTTGTCTACTATCTCAAGTGGAAAATGAGTACTAGCACAGGGGACAAATTTATTTACAGACAAGTGGAAGAAATCCGTAATGGAAGACGGGTTGTTGTAAACAAGAAGTTTAAAGTAGTGCATGACAAACAAGATAAAAAAGTAAAAAGACGTCCAGGGGCTTAAACCTGATCTTATTAATTGAATATTTAAAAGCTCTCTGGTTAGAAGAGCTTTTTTTTCATTATTGTGAGTTAAATCTGATGAAGTGGTTTTACCAATTTTATATTCCGCGCAATTCTCAATACCAGCCTTTATTATGTCGACTTTTTTCAAGAGCGTTTGAAGTTTTAAATTTTCTTTTAGAAGTTCTTTAACACAATTTTTTTCAGGTAAATTAATCCTGTCTCGATGCCCGCGCCAATATTCAATATATCGTTGAAGAAGTTACCGGAATAATCAGGTATCCCTGTATATATCCATTCTGTTTGCTCTTCATTTTCTTGTATTAAACCCATATTTCATGTGTTTCAATATGGCCTTAACTGGCCGGCAAAAAGATTGTTTATGAGTTGTTCATTTCCTTCCGAAAATTTTTTTTTCTCCCTGCCCATTTTTTTGATTTCGATATCAAAATAAAGTTTTCATATACTTAGATTGAAAAGGTGGGAAATTGTTTGTCCTTGATTGAGAATTATTTCAATGAGGCAATTTTTCCCTGAAATAACCATAAACCCAAGTTCCCGCAATGGCGCTCAGCAAGGATATAATAATAACAGTTGCACCTGTTCCTACTTGAGCAAATAATGGTCCTGGACAAGCTCCTGTCATGGCCCAGCCGAGCCCAAACAACAAGCCCCCATATATTTGTCCTTTATTGAATGTCTTTGGATGAAATTTTATTTCTTCCCCACTAAGGGTTTTGATGTTGAATTTTTTTATTAGTAAAACGGAGATTAATCCGGTTGCAACAGCACTTCCAATTACACCATACATGTGGAAAGATTCCAGCCTGAACATTTCCTGAATGCGGAACCAGCTTATGATTTCAGCTTTTACAAATACGATTCCGAAAGCTATCCCAACTATCGCGTATTTTAAATAATGCCACCAAGGGGCAGATTGATTTATTTCCTGATGAGTCATTTGAATAAAATTTTAAAGAGAAAGAATAAGTGGAAGAATTAGATTAGCCATGATAAAACCTCCTATCATAAAGCAAATAGTTGCTATTAAGGATGGCCATTGAAGTGTTGACAATCCCATGATGGCGTGACCACTGGTGCAGCCTCCGGCATATCTTGTTCCGAAACCAACTAGAAATCCGCCTACCACCATTAGGAGGAATCCTCTGAGTGAAAACAAGGAATTCCAATTAAATAAATCTTCTGGCACTATGTTTTGATAATTTGTAATGCCGTATGCAGACAGGTCTGTAGCAAGCTGTTGGTTGACTAAAACTGGCTCCGGATTAGTTAGAAATGTAGCTGCTATAAATCCGCCGATAACAATGCCAACGACAAAGAATAGATTCCAGGCTTCTTTCTTCCAATCATATTGGAAAAAGGGAATTTTTGCAGGAATACATGCAGCACAAATGTGTCTTAGGTTTGAGCTTATACCAAAGGATTTATTACCAATGAGTAAGAGAATAGGAACCGTTAGTCCGATTAATGGTCCAGCCACGTACCATGGCCAGGGCTGAGATATAAATTCTATAATATTCATGATGCACTTTACTTTTGGGTAAATAAAATGCCTTGATGAAGTTATAAACTTCATTGAGACATTTATTTACCGTGATGTTTTATATTTTTGAATGATAATGCGTCTCTGCATTTTTAGGATTATGGTATGAATTTACCTTTTTGTGTTTTTCATAACCATAGCAGAGCCTTTTCTGAAGCAGTTTGTACCTTCTTTATTTTTATCCTACACCTTCAATAATTTGCTTTGACAAACGAAATCTGTTTTGGGAACAGAAGTTTTGGCTATAGCTCCAAATCCTCCCGCTATTTCCGTAAAGTTTCTATAGCCTCTGGCCTGCAATATAGAAGCAGCCATCATGCTTCTATAGCCACCGGCGCAATGCAGATAGAAATGCTCTTTGGGATTAATATCTTTTATCCAGTCATTAATATAGGTAAGGGGTTTGTTAAATGCCTCCTGTACATGTTCTGCAGAGTATTCTGTTTCTTTTCGAACATCGATAACTTTGCTTTCTCCGATTCTGATTCTCTTTGAAAATTCTTCAGCATCTATACGGTTTACAGAGTCAGTTTCTTTTCCTTCCGCTAGCCATGATTCAAAGCCACCTTTGAGATGTCCTAAGATATTGTCAAAGCCCACTCTGCTCAGTCGGGTTACGGCATCTTCTTCTTTTCCTGGGTCTGTTACCAGTATTATTGGCTGCTTTACATCAGCAATCAGGGATCCGACCCAGGGAGCAAAGTCCCCATTCAGCCCAATGTTGATTGACTGTGGAATAAAGGATTTGTAAAACTCCGTGTTTGCTCTTGTATCTAGTACCAGAGCATTCCTGGCTTCTGCAAGATCTTCTAATTCTGAAGGGCTGAGTGGTTTAAGTCCATGATTCAATACTTCATCAAAACTTTCATAACCTTTTTTATTCAAAGCGGCATTCAGAGGAAAGTATGCTGGTGGAGGCAATAGTCCATCGGTTACTTCTTTTATGAAAGATGCCTTGTCTGGCTGATTCAGTGCATAATTGGTTTTTTTCTGATTGCCCAACGTGTCGATGGTTTCTTTCATCATGTTCTTTCCGCAGGCGCTTCCAGCGCCATGTGCAGGATAGACGATGATATCATCTGCGAGGGGTAATATCTTTTTCATGAGACTTTCATAAAGCATACCTGCCAGATCTTCGGCTGTGATCTGGCCTGCTTTCTGAGCCAGGTCTGGTCTTCCAACATCCCCAAGAAACAAAGTATCACCGCTGAATATAGCGTAGTCTTTTCCTTCTTCGTTTTTTAAAAGGTAAACTGTGCTTTCAAGCGTATGTCCTGGAGTATGCAATACTTTAATGGTGACGTTACCCAATTTGAACTCTTGTCCGTCAACAGCAACTATTGAGTCAAATTCAGTGGTCGCTGTCGGGCCATAGACGATGGGCGCTCCCGTTTTTCTGCTTAGATCAAGGTGTCCCGATACAAAGTCAGCATGAAAATGAGTTTCGAAAATATATTTGATCTTCGCTCCTGCTTTTTCAGCGCGGGTTATATATGGTCCGACTTCTCTAAGAGGGTCAATGATTGCAACTTCTCCTGCAGATTCAATATAGTATGCACCCTGTGCGAGGCAACCAGTATAAATTTGTTCAACTTTCATAACAATAATTAAGGGTGAAACAGTATTTCTTTTATTATAATAAATAATCCAAGAACAAGTGTAAAGTAACCAAAAGCAGGTTTTAATTTATCTCCCTGTACTTTTTTTGATAAAATCGTACCAATGAAAATTCCGAAGAGTGCAAAAGAGGTGTACACAAGAAGGAAATTCCAATCAGCGGTTAAACCTGCATAAAGATCACCGGTGAATCCAATAAGAGAATTCGCTGCAATGATCAGCAATGATGTACCAATGGAAACTTTCATTGGCAGGCCCACAAGCAGTACTAATGCAGGAATTATCAGGAAGCCTCCGCCTGCTCCGACAAATCCGGTAAGTACTCCCAAAATAAATCCTTCGACAATGATCATGGGGTAATTAAATCTTACTGTCGCTGGATTAAACTCCTCTTCGGTCATTGTTTTGTTCAATTGCTTTTTGATCATAGAATAGGACGCCACAATCATTAGTATTGCAAAGGCAATCATGATCAATACTTCTTTGTTCAGTACAATTCCGGAATATTCTACGATTTTATCTGGCAGCAGAGGTACCAGAAATCTTCTGGTCATGAAAACAGACGTGAAAGATGGTACTGAAAAAGCAATTGCAGCTCTGTAGCACAATTGCTTTTTCCTGAAATAGCTAATGGCACCGGCCAGAGAAGTAGAGCCGACAACAAAGAGTGAGTAAGCTGTAGATGTAACCGGACTTAGTTTTAAAAGATAAACCAGCACTGGTACCGTAAGTATTGAGCCCCCCCCACCAATAAGGCCTAAAGTGAGTCCAATCAGTATCGCAAACAAATAACCTAAAATTTCCATAGCCTTAAATTCAGATATTTACATATTTAAATAATTACATATATTGAGATTAAAAAAAACTCAATCGCATTCGCATTGAGCCACGCACTCGAGAATTTTTATGATGCGTTTTTCTTTTAATTCATAAACCATGTTTTTGCCCTCTCTCTGGCATTTGAGGATTTTTTTGTCTTTCATGGCAATTAAGTGGTGAGATAGCGCAGCTTGTTCTATTTTAAGCTGTTCTTGCATTTCCCCTACATTCATTCTGGTATTCTTTTCAAGCAGCTCGATTATAGACATACGGACGGGATGTGCAATTGTCTTAAGGACAGCACAAGCTTTTTCAAGCTTTTCAATACTGATTCCGGTTTTAGAGTCTGTTGTAGATTCCATTCTGATATCGTTGTGATTATCTAAACGTAAATATATGTAAAAAGTTTCATATGAAAAAGAATAGATGTGATTTTCGCATTTTATAGCCTGCAACCGAGAACTACAAAGAAATTAACTGAATTGAATTTAGTAGTGTAAGGAGCATCTTTGTAAATATTGGACATTGGAAATTGGTAACGGGCGACCAGATGAAAAAAAGCCTTTTTAGCGAATTTATAACCAAAAGTACCGCCAGCAAAAGGAGCAATGACAAAGTCATTTAGTTTTGTAGAAGAGAGGGTGAACTCTTCTTTTTTGGAAAGATAGTACATTGGCGACATACCTGCATGTATTCCAACAATATTGGTTTCGTGTAAAGGGTAATAATTAAGAGAAACGGGGACCTCTATATAATGATATTTTACTTTGGCAATTTTGCTGACAGCCGTGCCATTCGGTCCGGCAAAAGAAATAGCATCTTTTCCTCCAAATGTTGAATAAGTTGGTTCTATTCCAATGTCAAAAACTTTAGATATGCCTGGGAAAAAGACAATTCCAAATGAAGGCGCAACGATAGCCGAAGTCTCCAAAGCAGAAGAATTACTTTTAATATTAGAAATATTAAACCCTCCTTTCAATCCTAATGACTGACTGAATGAGAGAACAGGTATCAGTATGAGTAAAATCAGGAGAGCCTTCTTCATAAATTTGAGTTTAAGAATGGAGATTTTACCGGAATTGAATTTCATCAGGAAAATCTATTTATGAACTGGAAACTTAAGCTTCTGTTTGTCTTATTACTGATTCGTTACAAATTTTAATCAGAAAATAAAAACAGAAAGGAGTGTTGAGGAATTAACTTTCACAAGATTTTTTTCTGTTTTCCCAGATTAATGTCAAGAGTTTTTAATTATTCCGTATATTATTTTTGTTAAATTTGATTTTACAATTTTCTCAATTAGTTCGTATGAAGAAGTATCTTTTTCTTATATTATTTTTTCTCGGTCATTGGGCGATAAGCCAGAAGTTAGAGTGGGCAAGAACGATACATGTACAAGAATTGAATCCAGGATATCAATATGAATCGCAAATATTCGATCTGCAAATAGATAAACAAGGAGACATTTTGTTTTCGGGGGCCTTTCTCGGTGATACTTTATATTTAGATGAAGTAAATAAACTTTTCCGATCTAAGGCATTGCCATATCCAACAGATCCAAATTATGTAAATTTTATAACGAAATTAGATCGCGATGGAAAAGTTAAATGGGGAAAAGAGACGGGGTTCACCTATCAGAACATTCTTTATCATGTGCCTGCAAGAGGAGTGCAAATTTCTCTCGATAGTTTAGATAATGTTAGTCTTGGCACAGAATTTTATCCTATGGCAAAATTAAGGGCTAATGGCTCTCTTCTTTTTGCAAAAGATAGCTCAAATCTTAATTCTAGCGAAAATTTCAGAGCATCTGATAATAATGGAAACACATATGTTTTCAGGTCAACATCTGATTTTTTTAAGGCAGATTATGATTATGGTCCCAAAGTAAAAAATCTTCCTAATGATTTTTCAATTTGTTTTGAAGAAGTCTGTACCGAAGTAGCACTTGCTAAGTATGATTCCTATGGAAATTTAATTTGGGTCACAAGAGTTTCTCCTAGAGACTTTACATATGAAAAAAGCATAATTCTTGACAGCCAGAAAAATATTTATCTTCTATTTTCAAGAAATTTTAAAGATTACCTTGCAAAATTTGATAATAATGGTGGAAAATTATGGGAAAAATCTGTGGGGGATGCTTCTTCTATTACGATTCATAACTCCAGGATTTATACAGAAGGTGAGATTTATGACCTTGATGGTACTGTCATTGGGAACTTATTATTTGGTTCTAATGAGGGAAATGCAGTAGTGGAATGTTTCTCAATAGATAATACAGGACGGTATGTTTTAGGAAAATTTTCTGGCACTGTGGACTTTGACCCAGGTGTAGGGGTACAATCTTTTACCTCAGCTTCAGAAAAGGGATACTTGGCGAAATATGATTTGGAAGGTAATCTTGAATGGGTTCATGCCTTGAGTTTTTTAGTTCTCGGAGCAAAAATTAATATTGATAGCACAGGAAATATTATAATTATTGGTGAAATTCAAAATGAAAGTGCAGATTTAGATTTTAGCGCTGAGCAGCATATTGTTACCGCAAGTCCTAGAGCCTTTTTCATCGCCAAATACTCTCAACCAAAAGAAAAATCTCCCCAATTTATTTCCTGGGATCAAATAGGTGATAAAACAATAGAAGATAAAGAAATCGAAATCAATGCTACCGGCGGAGCTTCCGGAAATCCTGTAAGACTTAGTATAGCAACTATTCCTTCTTCTGGAGTCGCCACAATCAATGGCAATATTATTACAGTCCTTGGCCCGGGAGATGTTACAGTTTGGGCATCACAAGATGGTAATGATGATTACTTTGTGGCATTTGATTTATCACAGACATTTAATATCTCTGTGGTAAGCAGTCTTTCAACAATTGCAAAAGAGCAAATAAATGTTTTCCCCAACCCATTAAAAGATGAGTTTTTTATAAGCGGAAACCTAAGAGCTATCAACAGCATTGAATTAACAGATCTTCAGGGCAAAGCTGTCTCATTTAATAAAGAATTGTCCAACGAAAATCTTAAAGTTTCTTTAAAGGCGAATAAGTCAGGAATCTATTTATTGAAGGTATATACAGATGAAAAAGTGGAATACAGAAAAATAACGATAGAGTAAATCTGAAAATCTTTGATTTTGAACTTCAAAATGCAGAATCAAAGATTTTATTTTTGATTTAGCTCTTTCAACGGATTCTTTTTTTTCTCCCAAGGCTTTTTCGTTCTGGACATCATATCATAGCTGATATACAACATGATAAGCAGAAACAGAATAGCGAAAATCAGAAGAACTTTGTTTTTTTTCATCGAGTATTTATTGGACTAAATCAATAATTTTCAGGATTGTGGATTACTTTTTAAGATATCATATAGATAAATATACTTTACTGGTTACCTTTGATCCAGTAGTTGTATTCATCTACAAATAACACTATTTTTTTCATAACCTGTATTAATTTCTTTTGTAAAATAAGAGGCCCCTTTTAGGGGCTTTTTATTTTTATAACCCCTAATATCTAGCAAATACCTTTAATTACGAGATAATCAAGGGTCTTTGAAAAGTCCTGTTAATCATTATAATCACCAATTATTAGAAAATTTTAATGAGTTGATTAAAACGGATGTCTTGTTTTAATGCTTAATCCCGGCTAAATTTCAAAACAATAGTGTTAATTCTCAATTTTGCCTTTAACTTAAAATATTATCAAAAAATGAAACGATTAATTTTTAACCTTTTACTTCTATTTTCTGTAGCCTCTCTTAGTTCTTGTGGTTATAATACAATGGTAGAAAAACAGGAAAATGTGGAGCAACAATGGGCTCAGGTGCAGAACGTATACCAAAGAAGGCTTGATCTTATTCCAAATCTTGTAAATACAGTTAAAGGTGCTGCAGATTTTGAAAAAAGTACATTAACACAAGTAATTGAAGCAAGAGCAAAAGCTACCTCTGTAAACGTGGATGCAAGCAAACTTTCTCCTGAGCAGATTGCAAATTTCCAACAGACGCAGGATCAATTGTCTTCTGCACTTTCTCGTCTTTTGGTTTCAGTAGAACAATATCCTCAGCTGCGTGCCAATCAAAATTTCCTTGAGTTACAGGCTCAGTTGGAAGGTACGGAAAACAGAATATCTGTAGAACGTAGAAATTTTAACGAAGCTGTGATGGATTACAACGCTTATATTCGAAAATTTCCTCAGAATATGATAGCTGGTATGTTTGATTTTGAGAAAAAAGGATATTTTCAGGCAGCGGCCGGAGCAGAAAAAGCACCTGAAGTTAAATTCTAAAAATGTATGGCAAAATCCTTCTTTTCTGAACAGGAACAGGCTGCAATTGTATCAGCCATTAAAGAAGCTGAGAAAAATACCAGCGGTGAAATACAGGTGCATTTGGAAAGCCACTGCAAGGAAGATGTTCTTGACCGGGCCGTGGATGTTTTTAAAATATTAAAGATGCATGAAACCAAACTCAGAAACGGTGTTTTATTCTATCTGGCTATTAAGGATAAAAAATTCGCGATTCTGGGAGATGCTGGTATCAATTCAAAAGTTTCAGATCATTTCTGGGATGATATTAAAGTAATGATGCAGGCAAATTTCAAAGAAGGAAAGTTTACAGAAGGCCTTTGTCAGGGCATTATAAAAGCTGGAGAACAGCTGAAAACTCATTTTCCTTATTCAAAGGATGATATTAATGAGTTGAGTGATGATATTTCTTTTGGAAAGGATTAATAAATGGAAGTAGTGAAATTGTACAGATTTTTATTAGTCCTTTTATTTTCGTTAGGATTTTCTAATTTTCTGGCTGGCCAGAATGATATTCCCGAAAGACCATCTCCTCCAAGGTTGGTGAATGACTTTGCCGGAATTCTTTCGTCTTCAGAAAATCAGGCATTGGAACAAAAGCTTCTGAATTATGAAGACACAACTTCTACCCAGATTGCTGTAGTTATTGTAAAGTCTATAGGGGATTATGAGGCGGCAGATTATTCTCAAAGGCTTGGACAAAAGTGGGGAGTCGGAGTTAAAGGAAAAAATAATGGAATCGTTATTCTTGTAGCAATGGAGTCACATGACTTCTTTATTTCTACAGGCTATGGCATGGAAGGGGTAGTTCCCGATGCAATGGCGAAAAGAATTTTCGAGGAAGTAATCAAGCCGACATTTCGTGAGCAGAGATACTATGATGGTCTTGACGAGGCTACAAACATAATCATTAAGCTTGCCTCAGGTGAATATAAGGCAGAGCCTAAAAAACAGGGTGGCCGCAATAAATTTGGTACAGCCATTATTTTAATCATCTTGTTCTTTATACTTTATAGTATATTCAAAAATAAAGGAGGCGGAGGTCATACTACATATTCTTCCAGAGGACCGTTCTATGGGGGCGGAGGCTGGAGTTCCGGCGGCGGTGGAGGCGGAGGCTTCGGTGGTTTTGGAGGCGGAGGCTTTGGTGGTGGAGGATCCGGTGGTAAATGGTAAAAATTAAATCTGCATGAGAAAATATTTTCTGATCATACTGCTGGGACTTTTTTCAAGCCTTAATCTGAAGGCTGATGTACTTTCAAGATTTCCAGAAAATAGCTTTGTGTTTGACAATGCAGATTTACTTTCCTCGGAACAGATTGTTAGTCTTGAAAAGCAGTTGCTGTATTTAAGAGATTCTTCAATTGCTGAAGTAATTGTAATTTCAGTTGATTCTGCAGTTCATACGGATATGGAGCAATATGCAGAACAGCTTTCTGCAAAGTGGATTAGCGAAAACAAACTAAATCCATCCAATATTATATTTATACTGGATCCTACAGACAGCAAATATGCTATCATTCCATCCAAAGAGTTAGCAGGGAAAATTGATATTGATCTTTTAAAGAAAATAGAGGATCAGTATCTTCTTCCTCAGACAAGAAAAAAGCATTATTATGAAGGAATAAACAATTCTATTTCTCAGATCAAACTACTTTTATCAGGAAAGATGGAAAAGTCCGACTTGCATGAAACTTATAGAGGACCGTTTTTCATTTTTGTAACCCTGATGGTTCTGTTTTTTATATTCTTTTTTCCGGTTCTGCAATACAGGGTTGTGCTTCAAAATCATTTCAGTACCAGAAAGCCGGGTTTTTTCACTAGTCTAATGCTCATGAACACATTTGGTGCGCACAGAGGCGGCTTCGATGCTTTTTCCAAAAATCAGGGTGCTTATGAAGCCAGAAAAGCAGCTTTGCTAAGAGGCGGCGGCGGAGCTGTTGGTGTCTGGTAAAAGTTATTAAAATGACCTTTTATATGTAATGTGCTATATTTCAGGGATCTAATTTTTCGGATACTGAAGCCCAAAAATCCACGTTTAGATTCTGGTTTAGATTTAATGTATTCTAAATGTCCCTTATAAAAAGCTATACTTTTAAATTCGTAGCTTTGCATTTTATTTAAGTTTATGATGGTAGATATTATTTGGCATTTATTGATAGGAGTTGTAGTTAGTTTTGCGGGAAGCATCCCTTTGGGTACTATAAATCTCGGAGTTGTCCAGACCACTGTTTCTGTCAATCTCAAAGCAGGACTTTACTTTGCATTGGGGGCTACTTTAATAGAATTAATTTATAGTACTATTGCCATTAAGCTTATTGGTGTTTTAATGACACAAACCCATCTTGATTCAATAATCCGCATGGTTTCTGTTCCTGTGTTCTTGTTGGTAGCAGTGTATTATTTAAAGAAAGAGGAAAAAGAAGGGGAAAGCCGTGAATTAAAAAAAGGAAGGAGTTTTCTGAACGGAATTTTCCTTGGAGTCATTAATCCACTTCAGATTCCGTTCTGGGTTTTCTGGGGCTCTATTTTTATGAGCAATAAATGGATTGCCAAAGATGATTTTCTGCTTAATGTATTTATAGCAGGAATATGTATTGGTACTATCCTGGTACTTACACTTATTGCTTTTCTAAGCCATTCTATTGCGGCAAGGGTTAATCTGAAGAGTCAGTTTGTAAACAAACTAATCGGTTATGTGCTGATAGTTTTAGGTGTATACCAGCTCTGCGATTTAATTTACAAATTTATTTAAGAAGCTAATCATCATTTCGTTTGATGAGGTGATGTGCTCTTCTTTGCGCAATTCTTCTGCCGTTTGGATATATGGTGCTTTTACAAGCTCCTGCCCACAGTTTGCTATCATTTTATCTATACCGCTTGCTGTCACTTCAAGATGAAATTGAAATGCTGCAACATTATCTCCATAAATAAATCCTTGATTTTCGCAGGCCTCACTCGAAGCAATTCTTGTAGCTCCTGAAGGAATGTCGAAGGTATCTCCGTGCCATTGGAATACAGTTGGTTTTAACTTGAAATCGCTAAATAATGAATTGTTTTTAGCTTCTTCAGTCAAATTCAAAGGTAGCCAGCCGATTTCTTTTTCTTTGTTTTTATAAACCTTTGCCCCCAATACATCCGCAATGAGCTGAGCACCCAGACAGATGCCAAGTACTTTTTTATTTTTGTCTATAGCTTTAGCAATGAGTTCTTTCTCCTTCTTCATCCATGGGTATTGCCTTTCATCGTAAACTCCCATAGGGCCCCCCATCACAATCAACAGGTCAAACAGCTCTACAAAAGGAAGCTTATTGTCTTCATAGAATTTAGTTGCAGTGAGTCTGTTGGCGGGTACTTTTGCCCATTCTTTTATACATCCAAGCCCTTCAAACTCTACATGCCTTAAATAATGAATGTTCATAGTAAATTATTCAATTCGAAAAATCAGATTTTTCAAATATACTATTTGATAGGGAAATTTGAACCCTGGCAAAGATTTATTTTGGACTTTTTACTGAAGAATCCACCTGATTCCTGCAAATCCTCTTATTCCCTGAATAGGTGCATAGTTGTAACTTGTATCGAACGTATATCCATTTGGATTACTTACAGGATCGTTCACCCTTTTGTCAAATGGGTCTTCTGAACGTAGCAGAGAATACTTTGGCAGGTAGTTCAGAAGGTTCTTAACTCCTCCATATACTTCAATCTGCTTGTTGATTCTTTTTGTGATCTGAATATTCTGAATGCTGTACCATGGTGAGACAGAAGGGCGATAGTCATTTGTCTGCACAGGTAGTTCCATTGGTCCTGTTACTCTTCCGGTATAGTCAATAACAATTCCAAGTTGATTGATTTTATATGTTACTGCAAACGTCCCGGAAACTTTTGGCGCATGCAGTTGCTGCACTCTCCTGTTTACCCCGTTGCTATCTTTCTGCACTGAATAAACATCCATCAATGTTACTCCTGCAATGATCTTTAAAGGAAAGGAAAAACTGAAGTCTGTATTTAAAGTAATTCCTTTGGAGATAGCGTATCCATTGAGGTTGTCATAAATGATTTTATCCGGATCTGTCAGAAAGTCACCAATGATTTTATTGGTGAAATAAGTGTAGAACACACTCAGATCAAGTCCGATAAATCCTTTTTTCGTGTTAATGAATTTCTGATAATTGAGGTTTGCATTATATGATTTCTCGGGCTTGAGTTCATGAGAAATGACAACTTCTCTTGAGCCGGTCAAAGCCGCATGATCTTCAGTAAAGAGATTGACGGTTCTGTATCCATTACCACCGCTAAGCCTGATGATATTTGTTTTGGAAAGATCGTATTTAAAACTGAGTCTGGGTGTTAAAATGGAACCATGAATAGAGTTATAGTCATATCTCAAACCTGCAAGGCTTTTAAGTTTGGTGTTTATAGCAAACTCTTCCTGCACAAATATTCCTGGGAGAAATGTCTTCTGCGGTTTGTTGACAGGCTCATTCACATTAGAAGTCCTTGTCCCTGGTGTGTTATCATCATAATAAATATAGCGAAAAGGTAAGCCAACTATCAGATCGTGTCTTGCAGAAAGTTTTTTGTCATACAAGAACTGAGCAAACCCTATATTTTGCTGGGCAATAAATGGGATCACACCATAAGCCGAATTTTGATGATGTGAGTTAAGTGAAAACTGAAATGTTATCTTTTCTTTAATAGGAAGCTGATATACTCCAATGAGCTCATATCTTTTTGTATATATAGATTCCCCATAAACGCTGTCCGTACCGCGAAATTTATTTTCATAGTTAAGCTCTCCTCCCCAGCGATCTTCATAGATGTACCTTCCAGCGATGGATGCCAGTCTGTTATTTTTTCTTTTGAAATTCCATTTGTTAAAAACAGATATTCTGTCCTGAAGAGTCACATCTGTAAAATGGTCATTATTGACATCAAGTTTATTTTTGAAATTGAAATAATTGATGCCTAATAATGAAGTATTTTTTCCAACATTACTTCTTACTGATACATCTGTGTTAAGCTCTTGCTGAGTGGTCCCAAAAATGTCTACTGTACCTCGTGGCGATGCTGCTGGATCTTTTGTGATGATGTTGATCAATCCTCCTACAGCCTCTGATCCATAAAGGGTAGAGGCAGGCCCCTTGACAACCTCTATTCTTTGAACCATACTATTGGGAATTCCACTTAAGCCATAAACTGTGGAAAGGCTGCTTACTATAGGCATTCCGTCAATGGTGATCATGGTATATGGGCCTTCCATCCCATTGATATGTATATCACCCGTATTGCAGACATTACAATTTAGCTGAGGTTGTACACCATTTACAATTTGCAGACTTTCGAACAAGCTGGGAGTTGGATTTTTCTTAAAGTAGTTTGGAGTATATACTTCCACTGGTATGGGAGATGAAGTTCTGCTTACTTCTTTCATTGTTCCTGTCACAACGACTTCGTTCAGCTCTGATTTGAGTGCGTCAAGTTGTATGTCGAGTTTTTTGTTTTCACCGGCCTTTACGGTCACACTTCTTTCATAATTCTGATAATCTATCCCCTGTACTTTAATCTTATAGCTTCCCTCTGGTATCTGTGAAAAGATAAAGTTTCCAAGTGTATCTGTCAAATGGCTTTGATTCAGATTTTCTATAATTACCAGTGCTCCGATCACAGGCTCTCCTGAGGAGTTTACATTCCCTTTTATATTGGATGTCTGACCCCAGCCTTCATTTCGGATGAGCAAAATGCTTGAAGCCAGGAAAAAAAGTATAAATTTTATTTTTAGTCCCATTTAAATTAAAATTTTGTCAAATATAAACAATAAATTTAGATATATGTTAAATTTAATTTTAGGGTCGTCTAAATTTGAAAAGCTCCTTCTTCAAGAGGAAATTATTTAACCTTAAATCAATCTTTTGACATTTAAAAAATCTTGCAAATCATAATAATCAATACCTTAGTTATAGCTTCCAACAGAATGATTAATACTGACATTTTTTTAATGATAATCCAGATTTATATTGTAATAAAAATGAGCTTATGGATATAGAGAAAAGAATCAAAGAGGCGGAGTCACGACAGTTTAAGGCAATTTTCCCAAATACTGTGAATCATTATGATACACTTTTCGGAGGGGCTGCTCTGGCTTATATGGATGAAGTTGCATTTATTACTGCAACTAGATTTAGCAAGCAGAGACTTGTAACTGTTTCAACAAATAAGATAGATTTTAAGAGACCTATTCCGGCCGGAACCATCATCGAAATAGTCGGAAAAATTGAACATGTGGGAAATACCAGTATACAAGTAAAAGTGGAAATTTTTGTAGAAGAGATGTATCACGAAAAAAGAGAAAAAGCTATTGAGGGCTTGTTTACTATGGTTGCAGTGGGAGAAGATAAGAAACCCGTGAGGATTTTGAAGGATTTTGATAGTTAAAAAAATAGAAGTAATGCAGTAATTTTTTAATGTTATTACTGCATTACTTTTTTCAAATACTACTTTTTAATGAGCTTGATGTCTTTCACAAAGGTATCAGCAATGACTTCCAGAATGTAAATTCCTGAGGCAATGTCCAAGTCTAATGCGATTTCACCTTTTTCAGCAAGTGAAGTGTAAGTATTTTCAAATACCTTTTTCCCCTGTACGTCAAAAATAATAACAGTTAGAATATTCTCTCCGCCCAGGCTATATCTGATATGAGCTTTGTCATCGGCTGGGTTTGGATAAACATAAATTTCATCGTTGGTGCCAAAGTTGAGGCTCTTCACTTTACTGAAATCTGTCTTGCCATCCTTGTCGACCTCCTGAATTTTGTAATAAGTTATCCCTGAATTTCCGGCTGCAACAGCCAGCTGATATTCATTCAGTGATTGATTTTTAGCAGGAACTTTTACAGGAATCGCACTCCATGTTTTGCCATCCTGACTTATAAGAATGTTGAAGTGTGACACATTTTGCTCATTGGAAGTAATCCAGTTTAAGAATACTGTTTTTTCTGCCTGACTAACTTCAAACGAAAGGAAATTAAGAGGAGTAATGGTCACATCACAACCGGTTACTACCTGTGCTGAAGGGGATGGAATTATTCCTTTGATATCAACATATGCAGTATTGATAAGGAGTCCAGTTGCCGGACAACTAGCAATCTTTCCTTTCCATACATATTTCACAGAGTCATTCGCCAATACCGGTCCGTTAATTTTAGTATATGTAACAGTACCTGCGGTACTAGAACCCGAAATTGGAGTTGGTGTGCAGCTTGGGCAACCGCTAAGGTTTGCGTCTGTTGCAGATACAAAGGTTACACCTGCGGGAATTGGATCCCTCATTAAGATGTCAAATCCGGAATCCAGCCAGGTGTTCCATTTTTTAACTGTAGAAGCATCGTTGTTAGTGCTTCTCCAGCCAGCATAGCCCGCAACCTTTTGCAGACCTGTTTGGATATATTGGGGAGTTCCAGGCATTGTCGAACCGCTTGCTACCAGAGAGAAAGAAGCCTTGTCTTCGAACAAATCCAGTTTGATATCTATATCAGTAAATCCTGCAGGGAATGCGGTATTAGTGGGCTCTGATAGAAGCTGAGTATAGCCTGCAGCGCTATAGCCATGATCCCATAAGCTCACCACTATTCCGTTGTATTCTTTTTTGAAACGTATTTCATACCACTTATTTCCGTTTTGTCTGAAAACAAGAGCATAAACTTCCTGGTAGGTTGCCAGATTGATGGTAGTATTAATGGAGCCGTTTTTCCCATGAGAATATTTATGGGTCATAAGATTTGAACCTGTACTTCCACTAGTACCTGCACCATTGATAATCATATTGCCTCCGGTAAAAGTGAATGGATTACCTTCCACCTGTTTCCAGTCAGCAGCAGTTCCAATTGATGATACAACTGTACCGGATTTGTTTTTGTAAACTACAGTGTAAGTAATATCATCGCCGGTTGAGTAATTGGCTTTATCAGCCGTTTTGGTGATACTTGGATCCGGAATAAACACAGCGTCACAGCTAACTTTGGTTTTAGCTGTGTCTTTTACCCACGGCTCATTGTCTGCTTTTGCATAGCCCGTGTTAATGATTTCGTCAGGCGTTGGCCCTGTTGGGCAATTGAAGTAAGCCGCATTTTTTACTCTAACCCAGAATTTATATTCTATCGAATCATTAACCAATAACTGAGGTACCGTTGGCCAGGTAATTATATTTCCAGCCAATGTACCTACGGGATAGCCAGTAATATATCCCCCAAAAGTAACACTATTAGGAAGTGTATCTTTAACAATGATATTATTAAGTTCACGTCCTGCAGCTGGCGAGGTACCTAAGATTCTTCTCCAGGTGTAGCCATCCCATTCTTCCACAAGAACATTGTCGGAAATTTTAGTTGTGGTTCCACAGGCTTCAGGGTGATACTTATTTAGAGGCACATTAAGGTTGTTGGGATCAGACCAGTCATTGGTAATCAATGTCTGTAGGTCATCTGAAGCACCTGTAGTGTTTAAGGCAGCCTCATAACTCCAGTCATCGCTAAAATTAAAGCTTCCGTTCGGATTGGTAAATACTCTTGCTTCCATGCGGGGAGGTGCGAGCTCTCCTCGGTGTATCATTTCCTTATTACCACGATATTCTGCCAGATGCTGTGTTACCGTAGTCAAAGCACTAGGAAAGGTTATGAAGAACCTGTGATTGTATCCGGCTCCCGGAACAAGCGGTTGAACTCCCAATGTTGGAGGTGCCGTTCCAAATCCCTCGGCAGTACCAACAGCCACCTGCCATGCAGGTGGTCCGTTTTCCTTTAGGAAGTAGGAGACTCTGTAGTTTTTAAGGTTAATATAAGCTTCCTGTGCTCCGTGAAAGAATCGGAAATTCATTTTTAGTTCATTTGCCGGATTCGTAAAAGGCTGCAAGCCCATTGAAAAATGAACTCCTGGTCTTCCGCCATTTAGGAAGGCCACGGAACTGTTCTTCACTTTAATTGTATAAACAATACTGTCACCAACCTGCACGATGCTTCTGTTTACAGATTTTACTATAGAAAGAGGCTTTTCATTGAGTATATCCACACAGTTCCTTTCCATCGTTTCAGTAATGTTATTCGGATATTCGTTGCTTGTCCATCCGGAACCGTTTGTTGCAGTAATATTAGCAGAGTTACAAATTCTCGGAGGAGCACTGCTGTTTACTACTACTTTTAGGGTAATGGTATCCATTGTTAAACCTAAATTTGCAGGAAGAGCAGCTTCGGTTCCTGGTACATTTCCGACTGTCCAGGTCAGATTGTTTCCTGCCTGGGAAAAGGTAACGCCTGCATTTCTTGGGCTTTGAGATAGAAAGGTCAGCCCTGTAGGAAGCTGATCTGTAATTACTACCCCAGCTGCTATAGGCTTTCCAAAGTTTCTGTAGGTAATTTTATAAGTAAGTGTATCTCCAATGTAAGCGTAGGTTTTATTCACAGACTTGTAAATCTTCATATTCGCTTCAGGTGCCATGTCAAGAGGATCATGCCAGTTTCCTGTAAGTACCATCATGCCGAGAAATCTGAAGAATTCGTGAAAGTACAAAGGGTTTGAATCTGTATATTTTTGAGCACCGCCGTCTGCTCCGTCCCATGTTATCTCCAATTTTCTATACATTTCAGACATAAGTCTGAAATTTTGCACAGCTACAGCAGATGGTGTAAATGCACCAAAAGCTTTGTTCAGCCTGAAATACAAGCTTCCCATGTTGGCCCCGGTCGGACTATGATATGTTGTCATTGTAGATGGCCCGCAGATATCAAGATTCTGAGTGGGAAGTGGATAAGGGGTATTGCCATATGACTGAGGGTCTAAAAGGAACTTCTCATTGTTTTTGGCGAAATCAAGTTCATAAGTGTTTCCGCCAGGAATTACCTGATGGCCTGTAGGGGTATTGCTTGGGTCCCATGAAGTAGTAGGGTTACCATTCCATACATAATTTAGAGCAGTTCTCCATCCTACCCTGAAATCCTCGCCGTCATTAAAACTTGTAAAGGTTGCATTATTGGTCGCACTCAATGCCCACCAACCTGCAAATCCAACTAAGCCCTGTTCGGCCATTTTTCCCATTGCCCAGTCACTGGATGCTTCCGCCCTTTGATACTGCTTGATCAGCCATGGTGACTTTCCTTCTGCCTGAAGCATTTCTGCAAATGACCTGAAGTATGCAGGGGCATAATAATCGATGTGTTGCTGGTCTCCACCTGTTCTTTCAGGATTCATTCCCAGATATGATCCTCCTTGTGCCCAGTTGGTAAGCTCTGTCCAGGTATCTCCACCTTTCATGTAGCCATCCAATCCGATTATTCCAGATATATATTTTTTCACAGGAAGAGATGGAGTGTAAAGCAAAGTATCAACCATGGTTGAGATATATTTAATCGCTTCATCCTTGTAAGTGATAGCACCAAGCTCCGGGTCGATACAAATGGTTCCATTGTCTCCCCATTGTTTCCATGCAACAAGCATGGCAAGGGCAATATCCACGTCTCCGTCTGAAGCGGAATTTCCACCCAAAGCACCACCATAAACATTTGTGGAAGGCCCGAAGGAACCGGCTCCGGAGATTCCAGGGCTATAAGCATATCCTGGAGAATTCATCACGTTGTCAATAAACCTTGTAGTTTTCTGAAACTGGCGGTCATGCATCCACATGTAATATCCGTCATAGGTTTTTTTATCTCCCATGTATGCTGCTGCCAATAAATAATACCCGTCCGCTTCAACACAGGTACAATGCATTATAGGGGCATTAATGTTTGGCATTATGTATCGCACACCATTGACAGTCAGAGGGCCAGCAGTTGTTCCCTGAGTGACGTTATAAGTCATGTTGTTACATATCATCTGATATGCTTCCCTGGTCCGAAGCTCCAGTTCGGCGTGCGTGACACCAGCCGAATGATGATCAAAACTGGCAATCGTTTTAAGCGCACCTTTATTGTATTCTTTAAACTGAGGGAAAGGGAAATTCGGATTCCCTGAATTGATGTTAGCTGGTACCTGAGAATAACCTTGAACCTGAAGAAGAAAGGCACTTATAACAAATAGTAAAAGTCTCTTCATTGATGTATTTAATTTTTTTGAAACCTTGAATCAGTGTCGCCGTAAAAGACAGTGAGTATAATTTGTTTTCATATTCTTTATTTAATGTGTTTTTAAAGAGTTGTTGTTACACTTATGTTACCCTGTCCCGGGTAACATAGGGTGTGACAATAAGAAAACTTTTCCCCCACCATTTTGTACTTTACTAAGAAACTTTATCGTCGACCTTTATTTTAGCCAAGTTTTATCTTAGCTATATCCTACAAATACCCTTTTGCGGCTGATTAGTAAACAGACTTTTTCAAACTTTTTTGCCTCTTTGGTTATTATTTATCCGGAAAGAATTTTATACTGCCTCTCATTGTTTTTAAATTTGTAATTCACAAAGAGAAAAGTTTGAAAGTAAAAGATTTAATAAGGCTTTATCAGGAAGATCCACTAGTTCAGATTCTCCACGATAAGATAAAGTCTGACAGCAATTTACGTTTCCGTCTAAAGGGATTAAGTGGCAGTATGGATGCGGTAGTCTCAGCAGCTATTTGCAGTTTAAGCCCTGGAAATCATTTATTCATCCTTCAAGATAAGGAAGAGGCTTCCTTTTTTCAGAATGACCTTCAGGTGCTTCTTCAAGATATTAGCGTACATTTTTTCCCTAACTCATACAAAAGACCCTATAAGTTTGAAGAAACTGAAAATGCCAATGTACTCATGCGTGCAGAGGTACTTAGCGCAGTGAATAACAGGGGAGAAGATAATTTTTGCATCGTAAGCTATCCTGATGCACTTACTGAAAAAGTAATCAATAAAAAGTCTCTCAAGAGCAATAGCTTTACTGCCAATGTGGGAGAGAAAGTAGATCTTCAGTTTGTTACAGAACTTCTCTCCACTTATGACTTTGAGAAAACAGATTTTGTCTATGAGGCTGGTCAATATTCCATCAGAGGAGGTATTGTCGATATATTCAGTTACTCTCATGACTATCCATACAGAATTGAACTTTTCGGGGATGAGATAGAAAGTGTAAGAACCTTTGATCCAAATACACAGCTGTCTGTTGAGAACAAAAAAACGTTTTCTATTATCCCTAATGTGCAGACTAAATTACTTCAGGAGAAACGTGAATCCTTGTTTGAATTTCTTCCCAATGATACTTATATCTGGGTTAAAGATGTTGAACTGACACTGGAGATTATAGAAAGATATTTTGATAGAGCAACACTTTCCTTTGAGCAGATATTAAAGGAAACTGGCGGATCTAAGTTAATTACTTCTCCTGCTCAGCTGTTTGAAAACCCTGAAGAATTTAAAAAGCTGTTTGAGAGATACAAGATACTGGAATTTGGAACAAGATATTATTTTGATACTGAAAACCTCATCGAGTTTTCATCTAAGCCACAGCCACCGTTTAATAAAGAATTCAACCTTCTTGCTGAGAACCTGAAGTCGTATCAGGAAAAGGATTACACCAATGTTATTGCTGCGGAGTCCTATCATCAGATAGAAAGGCTAACTACAATCTTTAACGAAGTCGATAGGTTTCTGAAATTTCAGACAATGAATGCTGCGCTGAGGCATGGTTTTATTGATGAACAGTTAAAGCTTGTTTGCTATACCGATCACCAGATTTTTGAGAAATACCACAGGTACAAAACCAAAGAGAAATTTTCTAAGTCAAAGGCAATGACTTTGAAAGAGCTCAGGACTTTGCATCCCGGAGATTTTGTTGTTCATTCGGATTATGGAGTTGGTAGATTTGCCGGGCTAGAGAAAGTGGAAGTCGGGGGAAGGCATCAGGAAGCAATACGTTTGGTATATAGGGATGATGATTTGCTTTATGTAAGCATACATGCGCTTCATAAGATATCTAAATATACGGGGAAAGAAGGAACTCCGCCTCCAATCAGTAAGCTTGGCTCCGGAGAGTGGGATACAAAAAAGAAACGTGTTAAGAAGCAAGTAAAAGATATTGCCAAGGAGCTGATAAGCTTGTATGCGAAAAGAAAAGCAGCTCCAGGGTTTAAGTTTGACAGAGATACTTTTCTTCAGGCAGAACTTGAGTCTTCATTTATATACGAAGATACGCCGGATCAAGCTAAAGCTACAGCTGATGTAAAAGCTGATATGGAACTTCCTCATCCTATGGATCGGCTCGTATGCGGAGATGTTGGGTTTGGTAAAACAGAGGTTGCTGTGCGAGCTGCTTTCAAAGCTGCTACAGATGGAAAGCAGGTGGCAGTGCTTGTCCCAACTACCATCCTTGCGATGCAACATTATAAAACGTTCAGCGAAAGACTTAAAGGTTTCCCTGTTAATGTGGAATATGTTAACCGCTTTAAAACTGCTCAGCAGATAAAAGAAACCATTAAAAGAGTAGAAGAAGGAAAGACCAACATCCTTATAGGTACACATCGTCTTATCGGTAAGGATGTGAAGTTTAAAGATCTTGGATTGTTGATTATTGACGAAGAGCAGAAGTTTGGTGTAAAGGTGAAGGATAAACTTAAGGAGTTTAAAGTCAATGTGGATACGTTGACACTTACTGCCACGCCTATTCCAAGAACTCTGCATTTCTCACTGATGGGGGCTAGAGATCTGTCAATTATTGCTACACCACCTCCGAACAGGCAACCAGTTACGACAGAAATTCATGCATTCAATGATGTTGTTATACGCGATGCCGTGAGTCATGAATTAAAGCGGGGCGGACAGGTGTTCTTTGTTCATAATAGAGTAAAAGACATTGAAGAAATGGCGGACAGAATCAAGCGTCTTGTACCAGATGCAAAGATGGGCGTGGCTCATGGGCAGATGGAGGGAGATAAGCTTGAAAAGGTGATGCTAAAGTTTGTGGAAGCTGAATATGATGTGCTTGTTTCAACCAATATTATCGAATCAGGTCTTGATATTCCAAATGCCAATACCATAATTATTAATTCGGCACATATGTTTGGCTTATCTGATTTGCATCAGATGAGGGGGCGAGTAGGACGTTCCAATAAAAAAGCATTCTGTTATCTTCTTACTCCTCCTGTATCTACATTACCAGCTGATTCAAGAAAGAGATTAAGTGCACTTGAAGAATTCTCTGATCTTGGAGATGGTTTTAAGGTTGCAATGCGAGATCTGGATATTCGTGGAGCAGGGAACTTACTTGGTGCGGAACAAAGTGGGTTTATCTCTGATCTTGGATTTGATATGTATCATAAAATCCTTGATGAAGCGATACAAGAGCTTAAAGAAACAGAGTTTGCAGAGCTGTTCAAGAAAGAGCTGGATGCAAAAGATTTCAATAAGTCTACCGATTGCCAGATCGAAACTGACCTTGCTGTAATTATACCAGAGACATATGTTTCCAATATTTCCGAAAGATTAAGTCTTTATTCTACTCTTGACAATATTAAGACAGAAGAGGAGCTTGAAAAGTATAGGGCATCTATCGTAGACCGTTTTGGTCCGCTTCCGGATGAAGTTAAAGATCTTGTAGAAACGGTAAGGCTTAGATGGCTTGCAGAAGGTCTTGGTTTTGAAAAGCTCACCATCAAAAACGGAACAATGAAGGGATATTTTGTTCAGAACAATGACGCATATTATAAGTCGGATATATTTGGCAAAATCCTTCTTTTCGCTCAGAAGAACCCTAAAAAGTGTAAGCTGAAAGAAGTCAATAAAAAACCAATGATCGTATTTGAAGATATTGATTTTATGCATCAGGCTATGGATACCCTTCAAAAAATAAATCCTGCTCCAGTAGCAGAATCAGTGAAGTAGGTTAAGGTTGTCTTACATGCCAGAAAATATTAAGAAAGAGGATGTGTATTTTAACATCCTCTTTCTTTTGAATCGTTTAAGACCACTTACTCTTCTGCTATTTCAAAAACATTATAAACCCTTTTTATCACATTTATCTTTCCCGGCTTACCTTCCAGAGCATTGAGGGAATAATCGTTGCGCGCTCTGGTCATAGGTAAACTTGTTGTTTTAAAGGTTCCATTATTGTAAGTAACAGTGATGTGATCTGCTGTTTTAGCACCTGTATAATCGATATACCTGAATGTGAATCCGGTTTTATCCTCATTAATTCTCATGTCAAGAAATGAGCCTGTAAAATAGGTGGAGGAGTGACTTACCTCATTAGTTGTAGTGTAAGTTTTGGTTGTTTTATTAAAAAAATTAATCTTCTTCAGATTAAGATTTTTGTCAAACTCCGCTACAAAAACTCTATCTGAACATTGGACAAGTGAACTTGTAAAATTCACCAGGACATCATAAGCTACAGGATTATAAGTTTCGCCAATCAGGAAATAGCTTTCTCCAATTTTTGTAGCCCTGATAGGATTTAGCCTAGGGCCGCCTTTTTTAAATTTTATTTTGTCGTTTTCATCAAGTTTAGACAAGAAATCATCAGATCCCAGATATAAAAATTTTTCTTCTGTTTTCTTCGTGGCTAAATCAAAGCTAAGAAAAAGAAGGCCTCTTTCATCGTTTGCTTTCAGCAGAAAGTTTCCGTTATTTTTGCTAAGGTTAAATTGAGCAAAGAGAACGCCATTTTTACCATCGCTATAAAGTGCGGGTTTCTCAACAATTTTTATTTCTTCGCTATTAAATTCATGGTTCAGCACCATGCTGCCATCCTTTACTTTATTAATTAATAGTCCAGTATATATTTTTGGAGTATTCAATTTCGCCTTACGGGCATAAAAGCTATAGAGGTTCTGGTCAATAGTTTCTGTGTAAGTAAGAGGTATAATTTTTTCTTCATAGTTATAAGCGTTTTCGAAAGTCCATTTAACTTTCAATTTATTGTCATAATGGATCATTCCTTTGAATACCTTGTCTTCATATAGCATTCCTGAAAAAATAAATCCATAGTTACCGTTGGCCACTATTGTTGAGTTGATGTGCCACATTGCTACTTTGTTTGAAAGCTTAGTGGTCCCAAGTTGCTTCAGATCCACGGAACTATATGATACAATTTCGGCCTCTCCGTTTGTGACATTTTTTGCTGCGCTGTTTCCATTAAAGTTGTAAACTATGCAAAATGCTGAATCATTTACTGCAGCTGAAATAACATCATCATACATATTACGGGGCTCTTGTACTGAAATTATGGGCTTCATCGAAACATCACATTTGGAAATGGTGTAAATTGATGTTTTCTTAAATTTTTCGAGGTCTCGGCTTACAATGTAGTAGCCATTGAGTTTTCTGCTTTCATAAATTGGCTTTATTGCCAGCACTTCATATATGCCCGCTCTGCTTTGGTTGAAAATACATACCAGAAGGATGATAATGCATAGTTTAAGGTTTTTCATAAGTAAAAAGAGTGTTTTAAAAATTGATTAAAGGTTAAATGTATGGATTTTTAAAAATAATTTTTCCAATTTTTAAACCAATCTAATCCGATAATTTCATGTTATCCTCCATTAAATGTATTTTTGTCTGATAGAGGTTGTCATTAAATTCAAATTAGAAGAAATCATGGAGTTAAATCCACTCATAGAAAAAGTATTAACTGCAGAAGAGCAGCAGAAACTCACGCCTGATGAGGTGTTGAAGCAACTTAAAGAAGGTAATAAAAGATTTACTTCTGGTACCTTAACTTTGCGAGATCATTCTAAGCAAATCAGAGATGCTGTCAATGGCCAGTTTCCTAAGGCTATCGTTCTTTCCTGTATCGATTCAAGAGTGCCGGTAGAAGATGTTTTCGATAAAGGAATCGGAGATTTGTTTGTTGCACGTGTCGCAGGTAATATTATAAATGAAGACATTCTAGGTTCAATGGAGTTCAGTTGCAAAGTTGCCGGTGCGAAACTTGTTCTTGTTATCGGTCACGAATACTGTGGTGCAATAAAAGGTGCAATAGATCATGTTGAATTAGGAAACTTGACTACTTTATTAAAAAAGGTGGAGCCTGCCATTCAGAATTGTAACCATTATCATGGTGAGAAAACATCCAAAAACTATGAGTTTGTAGATATGGTAATAAGAGAAAATGTTAAAGTTACTGTGGAGGCTATCCGTGCTCAAAGCCCTATTTTAAAACAAATGGAAGATGAAGGGCTTATTAAAATAGTTGGTTCTTATTATGACATGGACAATGGTCAAGTAACATTTTACGAATAATATTTTTTAGGTCGAATGGATAAAAAAAGGAGCTTCTTAATCAGAAGCTCCTTTTTTGTTTAGGCTACAAGTCCTTAATCTGTTTTGCTATTTATACTTAGGAGTATGCTTATCTAAGAAGGTATCTACAGCTTTGTTATAGTTTGCAATGAGTTTATTTCTCGTTTCATTCAGACTATTATTCGTTGCATTGAATTCATTCACACTTTGGTTGAATTCATTAACAGCTTTGTTGTATTGGTCAACATCTGCCTGAGTTCTTGCAGATTCCTTTTTTGTTTCGAAGGCCTTTTTAATTTTCAGATAGTTTTCTTCTTTAATATAGAAAGAAGTCAGGTTAGATATTTTGTCTTTGCTTTCGGTTTTATAAAATTCAAGCATCTGTTTGCAGGCATTCACAATGGTTCTGTCATTGCTAAAGGCTTTCATTGTGTCTAACGTTGCAATACCTTGCTCAGCATATTTTTGCAAGCTATTTTTGTTTTGCTCAATTCCATTGACATTTTTGTTTTGAAGTGCATCAAGAAGGTAGGCCTCCTGTTTGTAGCTTTTGAAAAAGATAAGATAAACTTTTCTTTGATAAGCATTCACGCGCTGTGCTTTCTCTACTTTAGTCGTAAGCTCATCTTTGCTCTCTACGAGATTAACATTGTTCTTTGAAGCAAATTCTTTTTCAGTAGCATAAAGTTTTCTTCCTGCATCGTTCATTTTTTCATTGGCTAATTCTTGAGCCAGAAGGTAAGCCTCCATTGCGTCATAAGATTGTTCTGCAATTTCCTCCATGTTAAGGATCTTGGCATAGTCATCGTTAAGTACATGCTGTGTAAGCTTAAGGTATGAAACCGCAGAGTCTCTCAATGCCTTGTCGCCTTTAAAAGGAGGCATTGCTGAAATTTTCTTTATTGCATCTTTTGTAGATTGTATGATTTCCTTTCTTCTGTTTTCAACCTTTCTGGCACTTTTTCCATGTGCTACTGCACTTGTATAAGACATATAATCTTCTGTAATTTTTCGATTCAGTTCTCCCATGTAGGTCATATACTCTCCTGCACTGGTGAAGTTTTGTGCTTTGGTCGATAAAGCAAAAAATGTGGATACTAAAAAGAAAAAGATAACTCTTTTGATGTGATTCATAAATGCAATTTTTATTTATTATTTGAATTAATTAAATCTGTAATAATGGAATAAGATTCCTCAATATAGATATCAGACTGGGTCCTTTTTAACAATAGATCATTTAGCTCTTTTTTGTAAGGATCAGCCTGTAGTACCTGGTTTTCATAGGACGTATTTTCAACTTTAAAAGTTGTAGTAGGTTTAACAATTGATTTCTTCAAGGTCTTTAGTGCAACCTGACGATCATCGTTGTACTTTTTGAAATCAGGAGGATATAAAGGAACAGGTGCCTGCATCCAATCTGAATAGGTCTTGATAAATTTGTTAAGATCCTGGAAGGCTAAATTACTTCCAATTCTTTGCTGACTCTTCTTTGATAAAGTATTTATTGGCAATGCCGGTAATTGCTGATAAATAATTTTCTTATTTATGGAGTCATATGGAAGAGCATTGCTATAATTGGATTCTTTGTAATCAATTACATCGAAAATATCAGGAAGCGTGATATCTGGCTTCACTCCTTTGAGTTGAGCACTTTTGCCATTAATTCTGTATAGCTTTTCAATTGTGACTTTCAAAAAACCATGAGGAGAACTTGAGTTATCAAACTGATTGGGAGTTTTACCAACTGTCGTGTCAAGAGGTATAATGATCTGTCCGCTTGCTTTGCCATAAGTATTACCACCTACTATAACAGCTCTGTTGTAATCCTGAAGTGTTGATGCAAGCACCTCTGAAGCAGAAGCACTTGAACTATTTACCATGACCACCAAAGGGCCATCATATATGGTTCCTCTGTTCATGTCTTTAAGCACACTTGTTTTACCATCTCTGTTTTTCAGAGAAATGAGAGGACCTTCATCAATAAATATTCCGGCGAGGTTCATACCTTCATATAAAGAACCTCCGCCATTATATCTGATGTCTAGAATTAACCCATCAATTTTTTGCTCCTTCAACTTGATGATTTCTTTAGCAACATCATTTGCACAACCATGGTTTAGATTCTCAAATTCACTGTAAAATCCGGGTAAAGAAATGTAGCCTATTTTCTTAGAACCGGCTAGAATCAAGCCTTTAACGGTATTGTCATCATTATCTATTTTCTCTTTAATAAGCGATACTGAAAGTATCTCTCCACTTGATTTTTTTATTTTGATATTTAATTTCTGTGTGTTGGATTGTCCCATAAGCTCTTCTACTTCCTGTATGTCAGAAGCTGTGAGGTCTACTGTTTCTTTCCCTTCCCACTGAAGCTCAAGCAGCACATCATCTTTATTCAGTTGACCTGATTTCCATGCTGGGCCACCTGGTACGAGACTTTCTATGAGGATGTTCCCGGTCTCGCTTTCGTCAAGATTTATTCCAAATGAAAGTTCTTCTGAAGTTAAGAGTGATTCAAAATTTTGCCAGCTTGTCTTAGACATATAATTAGTGTGTGGGTCAAACACACTTGTAATTGCATCAAAATATAGCGAGGCTACATAATTGTCAAACCCTTCGGGATGATCCAAAATTCTTCTGACTCTTCGTTTTTCAATGATTTTAGTTTTTTCTCTTGCCTCTGCTTCCTTTGTCAACAGATTGTTTTGCCCGATAATGGTGCAGATATTATACATTTGATTCAGCACTTCAATAGTAAGATGTTCTTTCCATCTTATTTTTATGTCCTCATCAAATTCTGAAAAGGGCAAGTGATTTGCGGTGTCTATGGAAAGTTCGTCACCTTTGGTAAATGTAAAAGGCTTTGATAAAATGTCGCTAAGCCCTTTCTCCGCTTCAGTAAGCCTTTGTTTGTAAATAGGTATTACAACATCCAGAAGCTTCCACATTTTTCCTTTTAGTTCGTCATCTATTTGCTTTTCAAATGGCTTAAACGTGCGTATATCTTGAGCTGTTAAATAAATGGCTTCAGGATCCAGCAGGTCAATAAATTTTGAGAAGGACTTGCTTGAAAGCTCATCATCCATTTGCTTTTTTGAATAATGATTGGAGCTAAGGGAAGTCTCAAGTAATTGTGTTTCTTTTTTTAAATTGAGCGCTTGAGCTGTCGCTTCTGTGGTCGAAACAAAGATTGATATGATAAAAATGGATATTATCCAAAAGTTTTTCATTTAGAATGATAGATTCGTCTAATCAAATTTAACAAATTTAACACGTATATTTTACGGACCACAAATACTATATTGCTACAATATTATCAGAAATATTACTTGTAAAATGAGAGAAATAAGACAACAGGTACATGAGGGCGGAGGAATGTTTTTTGTTAGAATAGATGATAAAACAGCTGCAAAGTTGGAGTATTCATTGAAATCAGAACATTTAATGACAATTGATCACACTGAAGTTGATAAAAGCCTTAAAGGCGAGGGTATTGGACATTCGTTGGTCGAAAGGGCTATTTCATTTGCAAGATCCAATAAGATGAAAGTAATACCCTATTGCCCTTTCGCAAAGGCCATTATTGATAAAACGCCGGAATTTCAAGATGTTATTTTAAAATCATAGTTATTTTTCTTAAATTGTACTAACTAGAGAAAAAAAATAATATTTCAATGAGAGGTATAGTCATCATTTCACTTTGTCTTTTATTAAGCCCGCTTTATGCGCAGAAAATCAACAAGGTACTGATATGGTCTGAGGAATTTGATTATTCCGGATTGCCAAATCCGGAAAAATGGGATTATGATGCTGGCGGAAGTGGATTTGGTAACAATGAACTGCAATATTATACTAAAGATCGTTTGGAGAACGCACGTGTTGATAATGGAAAGCTGATTATTGAAGCCAGAAAAGAAAATTATTCAGGAAGAAAATTCACTTCTGCAAGAATAAAAACTCTGGGTAATGGAGATTGGAAATATGGTCGATTTGAGGTAAAAGCTAAGTTGCCTACAGGCAGAGGAATCTGGCCGGCAATCTGGTTTTTGCCAAGTGAAAGTGTTTATGGTAACTGGCCCTCAAGTGGAGAGATTGATCTGATGGAAAATGTTGGTTTTGATCCTGACAAAATATTCTTTACAACACATACAGAAGCTTATAACCACAAAACAGGAGGTGGCAGAGGAAGTAATACTATGCTAACAGCTCCATATGACAAATTTTATACTTATGCATTGGATTGGTACGCAGACAGCCTGAGATTCTATGTAGATGATGTATTATATTTTTCACTTGACAAGAAACCAACTGACACATATAAAGAGTGGCCTTTTGATCAAAAGATGCATCTTATTTTGAATAATGCTGTAGGTGGTGATTGGGCAGGTGCTCAGGGGATTGATTCTACAATTTTCCCTCAGAAATTTGAAGTAGACTTTGTAAGGGTATATCAGTTTAGCGAAGAGAAATCAGAGTATGATTTATTGGTACAACAGATGGCAGGAGGAACTGTAACATCCTCTTTCCCGAATGGAAAAGTCGCAGCTAATGCAAATGTCACAGTAGAAGCTGTTCCCGTTGCGGGCTATGAGTTTATAAAGTGGGAAGGAACATATCAGGATCTTGATAATCCGCTTCAATTTAATATGGCTATAAATACCACAATAAAGCCAATATTCAGAAAGAAAGGCGAGATGATACAAAATGGATATTTTGATGCGGGCTTTTTCAAATGGTCTCAGGTCGTGCCTTCTGGCCTTGCCTCGTCTACTGTAGATCAGGGGGAAATTGTATTTAACATCTCCAAAAGCGGAACCAATGCTTGGGATATACAATTTTCTCAGGATGGACTTTTAATAGAGAAAGGAGATTCTTATACATTAACATTCGATGTCTGGGCTAGTCAGCAAACATCTTTTACAGCAAGTGTGGGAATGAGCAAAGATCCGTGGAATGTTTATTCTGGAGCAACTCAAACAGCAGGTCCTACAAAGAAAACCGTTACCTATACTTTCACAATGTCTGCTACTACTGATCCTGAAGCCAGGGTGATATTTGATCTGGGTAAAGCCCTGGGTAGTTTGCACTTTGATAATATTAGCCTCGTGAAAAATAGTGTACTGGGAACGTTTAATCCTTTAGTGAAATCTAAAGTATCTATCTATCCTAACCCTTCTACTGATAAGATTTTATTTGAATCAGGAGCTCTTATTAGTGGTATTACTATTTACAATCAATCAGGAAAGATTGTATTTGATCAAAAGAATACGCGAGAATATAAAATGGAAGTAGCAATAGCCGGCCTTTCAAAGGGCGTTTATATTGTAGAAATTGAAACCGTGGAAGGAATAATAAAGGAAAAGATAATAAAGGAATAGCTTTAGGAGCGATTGAAATACACTCATAAAAAGGTCCCATCAGATTTATTTGAGGGGACCTTTTTGCTTTATTGTTTAACAATTCGCTTTCTCCAAACTTGATATTCTCCGAAGACTTCCAGAATATAAACTCCGGGAAGGAGATCTGATCCAACTACTATTGTTTCATTGCCTTGATGTGTGAGGTTAGCTATCTCTGATCCTTTTGTATCAATGATTTTTATAAGAAGTGATTCTCCTTCCTGAGTATTTGCCTTAATTGTAAAGGATGTTGTACTTGGATTCGGATAAACAATTATAGCATCTTTAGCTATGTCTGAAACAAAGAAAATTTTGCTGTATTCAAATTTTCCATCCAGATCTGTTTGCTTTATTCTATAATATGGATATTCGCCCGAGATAGCTTCTGAATAGGAGTATTGACATACAGAAGTACTATTCCCCTTTGCTTTTACTATGCCTGTTGTGTAAAAGGTGATTCCATCTTTTGATTTTTCAATAATAAACTGGTCAGCATCTTTTTCCTGCGCAGTTGCCCATTTTACGTTGATTTGAGAACCAGATCTTTCAACATTAGCATATAGGTATGTAACAGGCAGCGTGCAATTCGGATCCGGTGTTACATCTTTAATCTTTGTATCTACTTTTCCTATTTGGATATCATCCATTGCAAATGCAGCAGCTTTTTGAAGATTTAAGTTTGGCACTCTTAATTCAACAGTGATGTTGCCTGATATTGCTGCGATAAAACTATAGCCGAAATTGTTCCATGATGTGTTTAATGGTAAAACCAGTCTTTTAACTGGAACGCCTCCTACATATAAATCAAGCTTTGTGGTTTTAGCAGCAGAGGTTCCAGTGTTGGATGTATCAGGATTTGTTTTGGTAAATTCCTTTTGGATATTTGCCAGCCAAACAGAAAATCCGTATTCTTCTCCATTCGTCACAGCTATAGATTGGCTAAACACCACATCATGGCCTGCTGAATAATTTCCACTTCCTGAGAAATAATCAAAGGAGCTTGTACTGCCTGTCGTATGGTCAGGGACAGATATGTATATCTTATCCTGTGTATTGGAGTATGTGGAAGGATCCTTCCCGATTATGTATTCACCATTGTTCAGCCCATAGGTCCCAGGCAGATTGGTCCTGTCTGTCATATTACTGCCATTCTTTGTTGTGAGGGAATAGTCAGGATTGCTTATCTGATTACCTCGAACAAATTTAAATTCAGCGGAATATTTATCAGTCGTTGTTACAGGCTCTGCTGTTGTAGTTGCATCGTTCGGTTTGTCAATTGTAGTCGTGCTTGTAACTCCTCCAATGTCAGTATGCGTCCATTTTGAAAAGAAACCATTTGAAGAAGTAGCTTCAAGCGTCAATTCTCCTGATGTACATAAGGTAGTTGCATTAAGATCATCACAGTCGGTAACATCAATTGAAATTTTGTGTTTCTGCCTTCCCGGAGCCCCAAAAGAAATATCATCCATTGCAAAATCGTTTCCCGCATCTGCTCTGGAGATTTCTGATATCTTAATTGTCGCTGTTCCTGATGTGGTTGCTGTATACTTATAGCTTACCTTTTGCCATTTGCAGGTTTCTCCATCTATGGTAATTGGTGTAGGATTTACCAATGCATCATTAACATAAAAGTTTATCTTAGGCTGGCCTGCTGTGGGGTTGGCAGGGTCTTTAATAGCGTAAATAGTATTATCAAATGGATCTGTACAATCACAGTATTCTGAGTTGGCATTTGTAAACCAAGCTGCAAATTCATATTCCTGACCAGCAACTAGTGTTACCTGTTGAGACCACATATACGAATCCGTTAATGCTGTTCCTGCAGGAACGTTTTTGGAGGCGGCATCTGTAAAGTAAAGATTACCTTTTCCTGTAGTATGGTCCGGGCAAGGCTTTATACCTGTATAGCCATCATTGTTTGACAGCACATAGTTATATAGTGAAAAGGTTCCGTTTTGAAGCCAGCTTATACCTTTCCTATCGGGTACACCGAAAAAAGTTTGAGAAGGACTAACAACTGCATCTTTCGGATCTTTAAAGTTGTAATAAGAACTATATGTAAAGCCGGGGGATGCGTCTCCTACTTTATATAATTCAAAATCTCCATTAATTACCTGATTTCCGACAGGCACTTCAGCATCTAATACTAAGATGAAGGTGCCTGTTGATGTCGGTAGAAAAGTTGGAGTTTTAGCATTGATGTCGCTTATGCCAGGTGCTCCAGACCAGACAATTGAACCAGCAGTATTGCCTGTTGCGCCTAATGCATTGAGTTTTGCAATTTCACCTAGGCAAAGTGTATTCTTGTCTGTTTGAGCAAACAACACCCTTTTAGATACTGTTTCCACATCTGATTTATAACAGGAAGTTTTGTTGATGTCAGCAAGTTTTTCTACAACCCTCACGGTATACTGACCTCCTGTAGTAACACTCAAATCGTTATCATTTTGTTGAGCAGATGAAATCGCCTGTCCGTTTTTAAACCATTGATAGTAATAGCCGGTTTGCAGAGGAGTTGTTAAAGTTATTGCTGGAGAAACAGGGTCGCTATCAATAACATTGGTTCCTGTGTTTGTGGTAATGTCTGGCATAATTACATTTCCTGGAACGCAGCAGCTAGGAGAAGCTGTGGGACTTACAGGTACGTTGACAGTTGGACATAACGTTGTGATATCCCAGTCAAGGAAAGCTGGTCTGTTAGTGGTTGAGGAATGAGTAACAGTGGTTGTGCCCAGAGTATATGAATTATTAAATGAGGTAGTAGGGAAGGCAACAAGTCCGCTTATGTCACTAACACCCGTCGGGTTAGGCCCATCATTATATATAACGGATATCGTGGTAGATCCAGCTGGAATTGTTAGGCCTGGATCAGTTGGACTGGTATTGATTTTTATAGGAACAAGATAGGTTTGACTCTCTGTTGTGTTTATCAGATCGGCGCATTTAAAGTTGTACCAGACAGAAGCTGCAGTGGGACTTGCGGTCGGCCCGACAATTACCTTTAGCCTGTATGTAGTATTAGGATCGCAATAATACAGTTTTATAGGTACGGTAAATGCATTTAATTTGAAAGCAGTAGTTGAACTTACAGAAACTGTATAGGCACTGTTTAAAACGGTTGTCCCTGATGCCGGCATGGTATATGGAGAAGTTGCTCCTTTTAAAGGGCCTCCGGTTTGATTGATCTGTTCTTGATAGCTTATAACTGTTGGTGTCGTTAATGGAGCTTGGTAAGTGAAATCATAACCCTGGCCGTATTTGGAACCTCCAACTGTCCAGATATAATCTGTTCCGGGAACTACAGTAGGAATAGATAATTGTGGAGACTGATTGGGACATTGATTAACAATGGTTGCAGTTTGGGACCCGCATTGACTGAAGCTTGTATTTGAATGAAGAAGAACGGCAAGCAACATTAATGACCAAATAAGGACCTTTTTCATAATTTGTTTAAATGTTGAGAATCAGAATTCAATGTTTTAAAGGAGAGGGATTGGGCTTTCAAATTCATTTCTTTCAGATTTTGATATACCAACCCTCTACTTTGTAAGTACTGATTTAGAAGTTAAAAGTAAACGCCAACATTCCATAAATCTCAAACAGCTATTAAATCTGTTAATTATAGTGTCCAGGTCTTGACACTTAATGATTGAGAAAAGATTAATTATTGTGAATGTCTATTCAACACTATGTTTACCCGTATCAAAAACTCCTCGGATTTTAATTGTGAATTCTTTAAGGTTGAAAGTTATCGGTTGATTTCCACTGAATGTTTTTTTATGAAAAGTTGTTTAAACAACTTGTTATATTTAACGAATCTGGGATGATTAGTGAAATTTTGTGCTTCATCTATGCTATTAGAAAGTTTAAAAAAAAATTTGGAATATAATTTAGCTTTTTAAATTGGTGGCATTTTAATCGTGAGAATGTCCAATTTCTATAAATACATTATTTAATCCTATTGAATTGAACAAAAGCATGATGAATATTCCTTTTCATATTAAATCATGATTTCATTCTCATAATTGTTCAATTTGTATATCATTTTTTTCATTAGATTTACACTTCAAAAAAATCTATAAATGCATGAAACACATCTATCTTCTTAGTCTTTTATTCCTGTTAACATTTAATGGAATAGAAGCAGCAAACATTTTTTCTAACCCCGGCTTTGAAAGTGGCCAGGACTGGTGGGGGTTCCAAACCCCGGAAGGCTCAGCAACAATTGATTACAAATCTACCGATGCGCGTAGCGGCAATTATGCGGCGCATATTAATGTTTTAACAGCTGCTGCAAATAATTATAATATTCAGCTTAGTGCACCAAGCAACTGGGCTGCAGAAAAGGGAGCAAAGTATATCATTAGTTTTTATGCCAAAGCAGATAAAGACGTCTCAATTCACCTCGCTGCTCAGGATGGACCTCCTAAATATACCTATAGAACAGGATCTGACTATACTCTTAACTCTGAATGGAAGTATATCGAGATGGTTTATACTTCAGATGTAGAGGGCTCAGGAGCTTTACGCTTTAACGTATTTGTTGGTTCTACTGCTGCTAATTATTACTTTGATGATTTTAACTTAGAAATTGTACCAGTAGTTGAACTTGGAACTCCTGTGCCTCCGACAGAAGGCGCTTACTATACAGACATCTATAGAAGTATGTTTAAGGAAATGGGTAAGTCAGAAGTTGCAATAGACAATAAAGTTGAAGCAGCTTTTCAACAACTATTTCACGGCAGTCCTACTTCAGAAGCTATATATTTTGAAACAGGGACTGATATGGCTTATATAGATGCTATATCCAGTAAAGATATTCGTACAGAAGGGATGTCATATGGAATGATGATCGCAGTTCAACTTGATAAGAAGGAAGAGTTTGATAAACTTTGGAAGTTTGCTAAAACTTATATGCAGCATAAAACCGGTCCAAGAGCAGGATATTTTGCTTGGTCAATAGACAACGTGACATTTGCAGTTAAAGACTCGAACAGTGCGCCGGATGGTGAAGAATACATGGTAACAGCTTTATTTTTTGCAGCAAACAGATGGGGTAATGGAGAAGGTATATATAATTACAAAGCAGAAGCACAACAGTTATTGTCAGATATGTTAAACCTTGAATCCAGAAATGGTGGTGTGGTTAATCAACTTACAAATATGTTTGACAAGACTAAGAAACAGGTAGTTTTTGTTCCTCAGGGAGGTAATGCAGATTTTACAGACCCTTCTTATCACCTGCCTGGGTTCTATAAACTTTGGTCATTGTGGTCAAATACGGACAACCAGTTCTGGGCTGATGCAGCGGATTCAAGCAGAGTGTTTCTTTTAAAAGCGATGGATGATAATACTGGACTTGTGACAGATTATATGACTTTTGATGGTCAGCCCTATCCAATTTCATGGAACGAAAACGCAGGGAACTTTGCTTATGACTCGTGGAGAGTAATTTCTAATATTGCTATGGACGCACACTGGTTTGGCAATTCCTGGCATTCTGCTCAGGTAGACAAGCTTTTGGCATTCTTTAAATCACAAGGTTCCAGCTATAATGCTTTGTATCATCAGGATGGCACACCAACAGACAAGACACACACAGCTGCAGGTTTATATGCCATGAATGGTGCGGGAACGTTGGCCTCAAATAATGTTTTTGCTTGGGATTTTGTAGACAAATTATACAATCAGGCTATGCCAACAGGAGAATACAGATATTACGACGGATTGCTTCAGATGCTTGGCCTGCTACAAGCTTCAGGTAAATTCAAAATCTGGAAGCCCGAAACAATAGTTTCTTCAATTAACAATTCGGCTAACAGTTTAATGAAACTGAACATATATCCAAATCCTGCTCAGTCAGAAAGAATCTCTCTTGTTTCAGATTTAGTTCTGAATGGTAATTATGAATTAAGAGATGTTTCCGGAAGAATTTTATTGAGTGGAATTATAGAAAACGGTAAAGCTGAAGTTTCAGTTAATAGTTTACAAGAAGGACTTTACTTTGTTAATATAAAAGATGTAAAGAATAACTTTACTGAGAAAGTTATTATAAAGTAATTCAGATATATCTATGCGCAGCTCCGTTATAGTTGCTGCGTATAGATTATTTTAATGAACCTATTATTTTTAAGCATTTCATAAACATTATTTTTTATCTTTCAAAAAGCATAAGCACGAGGCCTCTGTTACCTTATGTTAAATATGGTAGCCTTTTCATTACAATTATATTTTTATTTGCAATTATCCTTAATGTTATACCCTCATTTATCATGGTCTATCATTATTAAAATTAAAGTATAAAGTATCTATACTAGTTATAATCCTTTTGATGACTGATTTAAAGTTGTTCTGCTTTAAACATTTGATTTTTATATTCTGAGATATTTTTTGGATTGCACAAAGAAAATTGGTTTACCTTTTTAAAAAGTGGGTGTAGTTAAAACACTTATGCAGGAAGCATATGTGATTCAACATTTTGTATACTGAGGGGTCATTATGTCTGAATTGTTGGGGAACATTTACCATATCAATAAAATATAAGAATCAAGTAGTCTGGGTTAATCAATAAGCCATTCAAAACTCTTTAAGCTTAAATAAAAAAAGAGTTTTGCGGATGGTTGTGAAGAAGTATTGTTTAATAAAAATGAAAACAAATATACATATGAGAATTAAAGCATTTGCATTACTGCTTATACTAAATGTTTCGATGATCAATAACATATTGGGTCAGGTACCTCTTGTATTTGATGTGGAAAATAGAACTCCCCCGGCTAGTTGTAATACTGCGGCTGGAAATACAAATACTTCCAACACTTATTTGCCGGATCCTTTTGCATTTACTAATGGTGGTAGAGTGGCCACCTTTGATGATTGGACCTGTAGAAGAAATCAAATTAAATCTGATATAGAGCAATATGAAATCGGGCCAAAGCCTCCTAAACCTTCAAATGTCACTGCGACCTATTCAGGTGGAAAACTTACAGTCAACGTAACGGTAAACGGTCAAACATTAACATTGACTTCTAATGTTACAATGCCTTCTGGTACTGGCCCATTCCCTGTGGTGATTGGGATGAATGCTCCTACAGGCTCATTATCGGCTAGCTTGTTTTCTGGTGTTATACAAATTCCTTTTAACCATGATCAAGTGGTCTCTTATGGTGCAGGGTCCGGATCAATGAATGCAAATGATCCTTATTTTAAACTATACCCAGGCACAAACATCGGAAAATACAGTGCATGGTCTTGGGGGATCAGTCGTTTGATTGATGGTATTGAGCTTGTAAAATCGCAAATGAATGCAGACCCTAAAAGAATCTGTGTAACTGGTTGTAGCTATGCTGGTAAAATGGCATTATTTGGCGGCGCTTTTGACGAGAGAGTGGCTCTTACGATTGCACAGGAATCGGGAGGAGGCGGTATCAACTCATGGAGGATGTCTCAAGCATATACAACAAGAACAGGGGTGAATGTTGAAAAAATTGACAACACCAACTACAGCTGGTTTAAAACGAGTATGAAAAATTTAAATCCAAATACGCTACCTCATGATCACCATGAATTAGTTGCAATGATTGCTCCAAGACCGTTGTTAGTATTAGGAAATCCAACGCAGGAATGGTTATGTGATGAATCAGGTTATAAGTCTTGTATGGCTGCGGCAGAAGTATGGAAAGCAATGGGTGTTTCAGAAAGGTTTGGCTTTATATTCACACCAGATCACAATCATTGTTCTGCAGCACAAGCACAAAATGATGCCGTAACAGCATTCATTAATAAATATTTAAAAAACAACGCTACCGCAAACACGAATATAAGGGTTAATCCGACCAAAGGCACTAAGCAGGATTTAAGCTTAACTTCGGCCATAAACTGGACAGCTCCAACTATAACTTTTGATACACCTAATCAAAATGCTCCTATAGTGACATTGACATCTCCTACTGCAAGCAACAATTTGGAAGCTCCGGCCTCTTTATTGCTAACAGCATCTGTTACTGATGCTAATAACAATGTTAGTAAAGTAGAATTCTTTAATGGAACAACTAAACTAGGAGAAGATGCAACAGTACCTTATAGCTTGTCCTTAGAGAACCTAGCTGCAGGAACTTATGTATTCTCTGCAAAGGCAACCGATAAGGAAAATCTTACCGGAACATCAGTTACAGTGACAGTAGTTATAAAGTCTCCTCCGTTTAAAGTTCAGAAAACATCTTTAGCACCAGTAATTGACGGAACGCCAGACCCTGGAATATGGGATCATCCGAATGTTTTAGCAGTGAGCGGCCAAAATGTTTTATCAGGTACCATTTCATCTGCTACTGATCTGAGTGGAAATACTAAGTTTTTATGGGACAATACATACTTTTATTTTTTTGCAACTGTTACTGACAATACAAAACAAAACGACAGTCCTAATCCATTTGACGATGATGCTGTTGAAATATATCTGGACGTTAACAATGACAAAGCCACTACTTATGGCGCGAACGATGTTCAATACACATTCGGTTGGAATGATGGTACAACGGTAGGAGTTTTACCTTCAGGAAGGTCGACTTCAGGTATCACATATAGTTCTGTGAATACAGCGACAGGGTATGTGATAGAAGGAAGAATTCCATGGTCGACAGTACAGGCTTCTCCTGCCGAGGACCAACTCTTAGGTGTTGAATTCATGATTAATGATGATGACAATGGAGGAACAAGAGATAAAAAGATTGCCTGGTCCTCAACTACAGACAATGCGTGGCAAGACCCGTCATTGTTTGGCGTCGTAAAATTGGCTGATGAAGTAATTACCAGTATAGAAGAACAAAATTCTTCATCAGGAGTCCTTTGCTATCCGAATCCTTTCAATGCTCAATTCACGATTGTAGCAAATGGGACATTTACTTACCAATTGATGAACCAGATGGGACAAGTTGTGGAGTCGGATCAAACAAAAGATATAGCCTCTCTTACCACGCAGGATCTTTCAAAAGGAATTTATCTTTTAAAAGTTACCCAGGATCAGAAATCGAGAATTGTTAAATTGGTAAAGGAGTAAGTTAACCTTGATATAATTTTATAGGTCAATTTCTAAAGGTTATTTTTCACGGTTAAGATCAAGGCACTATCCCAAAGGGTGGTGCCTTCTTTATTATATTTTGTTTCTTTTAAATTTTCTAAATATCGTTACCTTTCCAATTTAGCATTGTTTTTATAGCAGAATTCATTGGAAAAACAAAAAGCTATAAATGATGCTTAAAAAGGGAATAGTAAAATTGCTTTTGGGATCAATACTCGCAGCGGGTTCGCTGCAGTTAAGCGCTCAGGTTCAGGATTCCGAACCTTGTGGATATGCCTCAATGGAAGGTGGAACAACCGGGGGATCAGGTGGTCCAATAGTTGTACCAACTACTTTTGCGGAATTACAGCAATACGCGTCTGGTACTAATCCTGTCATCATACTTATAGACCGGGAATTTAAAGGTCCGAATGTCTTAAAGCTAGGATCCAATAAAACACTTTTTGGAGTAGGGACTAAAGGCTTTATCAATCAGATTGGAGTGAGTATTCAGTGTCAGCATAACATCATCATTCGTAACCTGAAGTTTACTATGACAGGTGTACCTATAACCAATGATGGTGAAAACAAAATAACTGGGTTTAATTTTGATCCTGATTGTATTGCTATTCAGGCCGATGATGAAACCTTAGCTGAAGCCCAGCGAAAGTCGAGTCATATCTGGATAGACCATTGTGAGTTCTATAACGAAGACCCTACTGTGATGACCGATTATGACCGATATGACGGACTTCTGGATGCTAAAAATGATTGTCAGTACATTACCATATCATGGAATTACTTTCATGATCATCACAAAGCCTGCCTTTTTGGAAAAGGTAATTCTGATGATTATGACAGGAAGATTACCATGCATCATAACAAATTTGAAAATATAGGTTCCCGCATGCCGCTTATGCGCTTCGGCAAATTGCATATGTTTAATAATTATACTACCAGGTGTTTGGAAGGTAATGGCCTTAATGTAAGAATAAATTCCAATGCGTATCTGGAGAAAAACTATTATGAAAATGTGAAGAAACCTCTCTTCGGAAAATTGTCAGAAGGAGGAAAGGCGTTGTTAAAAGATAATATATTCAAAAACTGCGACAGAATGCCAGCCATTACATTACCAAATGCTTTATCCCCAAATGCATCCGCATTGAGCAGCAGTGAAGAGTTTGAAACTAGCACTTATACGCCTCCTTATCAGTGTGCTTCGATTACATATCCTGTTCTTGATGTACCATCAAAAGTTAATCAATATGTAGGAGTAGGAAAGGTTCTGGCACCTTCTGTAGTTACTGGTTTAATTGGTACAGAAGAAGATTTGACAAAACAGATTTATCCAAACCCGACTCATGGTTGGATAAACTTGAATGGTACGCATGCCTGGGTCTTAACTAATCTGCAAGGCCAAATCCTTATGGTAGGTCAATCGGAAACAATTGATTTGAGCGGATACACAGAAGGTATGTATTTTTTGAAATTGGCTCAGAAGGTTGTGAAAATACAGAAGCAATAGAGATTAAAGATTGATACTGTTTCCTTGCTTTAATGTCCCGGAGATAATTCGGGACAATTATATTTTTTTCGGTCGGGTAAGTGGGCTTCTTCGTTTTTTTCTCCGATTTTCCTTTTCCCTCCTGTTCTTCTCGGCAAATTCTTTTGAACATTTTTATAAACTATATAATTTGAGTCACCTAATTTTGGCTGTTAAGCAAATTTCTTTGTACATGTTCAAACAGTTGCAATAGAATCAATTGTATTTCGATATATTTATTTTTAAATTTTTGTGAATCTTTTCATATTATTCTATCGTTGAGGCTATTACTAAAAATTGATAAAAATCACTTTTTAGTTGGAGCACCATCCAAATATTCAACCAGTATCCTTTTATTTAATACAATTTTTAGTTTGGTTAAAGAAGCGAATAAATTAAGGATTATATCCAAATGCTATAAGATACTCGAATCAGAAGAGAGAGATCTTGATGCAATATTTAATGAAATTGTATTACTTCTCCCTGAAGCATGGGAGAAGGAGGATTTTATTTCTGCGAGGATTAAATATTCTAATTCCGAATTTTATACTCCAAACTTTCTTGCTTCCGCATTCCAGCATTCCGCAGAATTTCTTACCACTAGGGGTTTTCACGGATACATAGAAGTGGCTTTGGTAGAATCAGCAATTTCTAAAGGGGAAGTTTACTTTGAGGAGGAGTTAGACTTTTTGAATATAATTGCAAATACTGTATGCTCATTTCTGAACAGAAGATATGAAAAAGAAGACTACAGAAAGGTCTTAGCCTATCATACCGCGACTATTAATAACACAATTTTTCTTATCTGGTCAGTAGACAAAGATCATAAATTAACATATTTCAATAAACCCTTTGAAGATATCGTATTAAAAAGGTATGGTGTTTTACCCAAAAGAGGAGCACTCATCACTGAAAATATTGAGAGCCAAACAGAAGTAATCAACAGATGGACGGAAAATTATGATAGGGCACTAAAAGGTGAAGCCTTCAAAGTGCAGATTGCTATTGGAGATGAGCATATTGAATACTCAATAAACCCAATTGTAGAAGATGGTGCAATTATAGGTGTTACCATTTTTGGTGAAGATATCTCGGAAAGAGTTCGACTTGAACAAGAGATGCTTTTTATAACAAAGCGTCTGGCTGAAACTCGATTAATGGCGCTTCGATCCTCTATGAATCCTCATTTTATTTTCAATGTTCTGAACTCCATTCAATATTATATTCTCCAGAAAGACCCTAAAAAAGCTGTTATATACCTATCGAAGTTTTCAAAATTGATGCGTCAGGTGCTTGACAGTTCTGTACAAAACAAAGGATTGCTTTCCCGAGTGATAGAAATGACTCAGCTTTATATTGAACTTGAATCTTTGAGGTTAGAAAATAAATTTGAGTACCTTGTTCAAGTGGATTCACATTTAGAAATTGATACCATAGAACTTCCATCCTTATTAGTTCAACCTTATCTTGAAAATGCCATTATTCACGGATTAGCTAAGAAGGAGGAGAAAGGGATGCTTAAGGTTTCTTTCAAACAGGAGGATAATGATATGCTGCTGGTTGAAGTGGAAGATAATGGTATTGGGAGAAAAGCTGCTGAAGTACAAAGATTTTTAGACTCTACTGAACATAAATCCTTAGGAGTTAAGCTAACAGAAGAGAGGCTAAGGATTCATAACGGTGAAAATGAAAAAACAGTTGATATAATTGATCTGTCTGATAACTGTATCCCTTCAGGTACATTAGTTAGGATCTGGATAAAAATTTAAATGAATTAAAAATTAACCTTTATGTTTGGAGCTATTATAGTTGATGATGAATTAAAAAGCCGTGAAAGCTTAAAAAGTTTATTAACTACCTTTTGCGAAGACATAGAAGTTTTGGCTACCTGTAAGAATGTGGAAGAAGGACTTGAGGCAATAAACAGATTTAAGCCAGAGGTTGTTTTTCTTGACATACAGATGAAAGGAGAAACAAGCTTTGATTTGCTTGCGCAATTAAGCACTATAGATTTTGATATCATTTTTACAACTGCCCATTCAGAGTATGCCATAAAGGCAATTAAGTTTTCTGCACTTGATTATTTACTCAAGCCCATTGATATAGATGAGCTACAGAATGCTGTTTCCAAGATTAAAAGCAAGAAAAATGACAATGCATTAGAACGCATTCATCTGTTATTACAAAATATGAAAACCGGTACTCCGGAGAAGTATAACTTAGCCATACCAACACAAAAGGGTTTAATATTTATTAAAGTAAATGAAATTCTTTATTTCCAGGCATCAGGTAATTATACTGAAATTTTCATGACAGACGGACAGAAATATATTACCAGCAGACATTTAAAGGAGTACGATACATATTTGTCAGAGCAATGTTTCTATCGGATCCATCACTCTTATCTTATAAATATTAACTTTATTAAAGAGTATGTAAGAGGTGATGGAGGGTATGTTATAATGAATGATGGCACATCATTAGACGTGTCTAAAAGGAAGAAAGACGCTTTTCTTGAAAGAATTGGATATAAAGTGTGATCCACTTTATATGAATGATTTTATTTTTTCTTAGAGCTAATTTTTGGCCATTTTTTAATTATTTCGTCCACTTACTCAGTCATTTTGGACAATCGCTCACTTATGTTATTCTTAACCAAGGCTTCTCCTAATTTTACCTTCGTTCCTTAGTACTCAATATTTAGGAATCCGAATTAATTTTTGAAATCAGGAAGACTATATTGCCAATTAAGATAATGAGAGATTTTTCATATAAGAATGTAAAGTTTATCCTATTCCTATCTGCAAGCGTGGTATTTGCTGGATTTTTAATACTTCAAATATCTTCATGCATTTACTTTTATCAGGTGAATATCTACTATTCAGCGTTTTCAACTGTATTATGCCTTGGGGGCGTTTGGTGCTGTTTTCTATTGCCGATATTAGCTAAAAGGTTTAAAGAGATGGAAAACAATTTATATGAAAATAGGGAAAAGTATAATTCAATCATTGCGTCTTCCAATGCAGGTGCGTGGGAATATGATTCAGAATCTCTGCATTTATGGTGTAGTCCTGAATATTTCATTATGCTCGGATATGATGTTAATGATTTAAAGAATGAAAAATTTAACATTCAAAATGTATGGATAGACTTATTACACCCGGATGATAAGAATGTTGCTACAAAAAGGTTCACAGAATATTTACAAGGCGGTTCTATTGGTATATACGAAAATTATTTTCGCTTGAAACATAAAAATGGCCAATGGATATGGATATGGTCAAGAGGTCAGACATTAAGAAAGCCAGACGGATCAATGAGCAGTATCACTCTTGGGGTACATATAGATATAACTGAAAAGAAAAATCTTGAGACTAAATTATTGCGGAATAATGATAAGCTTTTAAAATATGCTCATTTAAATGCGCATGAAGTTCGTGGACCCGTCGCAAGACTTTTGGGTTTGGTAGAACTAACAAAATTAACGACTGATGTAGACTATTCCTGGATTTTTGAAAAGGTACAAGATCAGGCCAAAGATATTGATAAGGTCCTTAAAACTATCAGTAAAGAACTTAATGATTTAGAGGAATAGCGGCAAAGTTTTGATAATGCAGTATTCTATTTATAACACCTGATTTGCCATCAGGTAATTTTTTTATTAGTATCCTTTGATATAAGATTAATAATTGTTTTATAATCTCTTCCACTTATTTATTCAAATCCGCCACTTATTTCCTTCCCTTTTCCTCAGTTTAATCCATTCCGTAAGATTGCTCAAGAAACTACAACAAGAACTCTTATGAAATACTTTTCGTCTCTCAAACTTTTAAAAAAACAACAATGGGAGGAACTTCAGAATAAGGTTGTGAACCTTGAAGAAGAGATTTCCTCTGCTACAACATTTATCAAAGCAATAGAAAATGGGAATCTTGACGACAATGGAATTAAGGAAGTAGATCTTAGCTCTTTAACCGGCTCCTTAGTGTCGATGCGAAATAAAATGAAAGTATTGGCTCAGGAAGAAAAGGAAAGAAATTGGGTTACTGAAGGACTAGCCAGATTTTCAGAAATACTACGCTCTAATAATAAAGATTTGGATGGTCTTTCCAATCAAATTATTTCTGAGCTCATAAAGTATATGGGTGCGAATCAAGGTGGTTTATATCTCATAAATAACAATGATGAATCAGACGTGCATATTGAACTTATTGCCTGCTATGCTTATAATAAGAGAAAATATCTTCATCAGAGAATTGAATTGGGAGAAGGATTGCTTGGTCAGGCAGCATTAGAGAAAGAAACAACCTACATGACTGATGTTCCTCAAAGTTATGTCCGAATTACTTCAGGATTGGGCGAGGCCTTGCCTAAAAATATTATTATTGTTCCGTTGAAGATTGATGAAGAAGTTTATGGGCTAGTTGAGCTGGCTTCATTTCAAACTATAAAAAAACATCAGGTTCAGTTTCTTGAGAAATTAAGTGAAAGCCTTGCTTCTACTATCGCCTCTGTAAGAACATCAGTGCAGACCCAAATGCTGTTAAGAGAATCTCAGATGCAAGCGGAACAGTTGCGCTCTCAGGAAGAAGAAATGAGACAGAATATGGAAGAGCTATCTTCCACACAAGAAGCAATGACACGCAACCAACAGGAAGTTCTTGAACAAAGTAATAAGTTAAATGCAATCCTGGACTCAACAGTAGACGCTATTATTACCATTGATGATAGTGGAAGAATTGAAACTGTGAATAGAAGTTTTTCCAATTTGTTCGGCTACACTAATGAAGAAGTAATCGGAATGAATATCAATATGATTGTTCCATCACCACATCATGAGAAACATGATCAGTACATAAAAAATTACATGAGCACTGGTCAAGCCAATATAATCGGAAAGACTCGTCAAATGGAAGCAAGGAGGAAAGATGGCAGTTTGTTTAGTGTGGAACTATCAGTGAATGTGGCAGAACTAGGAACCCGTAAAATATTTACCGGAATCCTGCGTGACATTACAGAGCGGTCAAAGGCCGAAGAAGAAAGGCAAAATTTTTTAAGAGAAGTACAAAAGAACGAAAAAGAAATTAACGAGTTACTTAATGTATCTACCGATTCAATAGTTGTTCTTGATAAAAGATATAAAGTACTTCGATTCAATCGTGTATATGCAAATGCTTTCAGCAGTCTTAAGATAGAAAAGGGCTTTGATATATTCACAATGTTTGGTACTGAGGAGGAACGAAAACAAAAGAAGGAAATATACGATCAGACTTTTGCAGGCAATATGATAGAATCGCTAGATCATATCAGCATTGGTGAATATGATAATTACTTTAAGGTAACTCATGCGCCTATTTTAGATAATGAAGGAAAAGTTTCTTCCATCGCCATTTTTGCTAGCGATATCACAGAGCTACATAAAGCAAAAGAAAAGGCCGAGCAGATAGCAGAGGAGGCTCAACAACAAGCCGAAGAATTAAGAGCACAGGAAGAGGAAATAAGACAAAATCTGGAAGAGCTTAGCGCTACCCAAGAAGAAATGGAACGGATATTAAGCGATGCTAGAAAGAGTGAAAAGGAGATAAATGAATTACTTAATGTATCAACAGACTCAATAGTAGTTCTTGATAAAAATTACAAGGTTCTTAGATTCAACCGTGTATATGCTAGTGCTTTCAGTGATCTTAAAATAGAGAATGGCTTTGATATTTTTGAGATGTTTGCGACAGATGAAGAAAGAAAGCATAAGAAGAAAATATATACTCAAGCCTTTGCCGGCAAGTTGGTTGAATCTGTAGATCATATTAATATTGGAGAATACGACAACTACTTTAAAGTGACACATGCGCCTATTGTGGACAATGAAGGAAAAGTTTCTTCTATTGCCATTTTTGCAAGTGATATTACGGAGCTGCATAATGCAAAAGAAAAGGCAGAAGAGATAGCTGAAAGAGCTCAGCAACAAACTGAAGAGTTAAGAGCGCAGGAAGAGGAAATAAGACAAAATATGGAAGAGCTTAGTGCCACTCAGGAAGAGCTTGAGCGCATTTTAAGCGATGTGAAAAAAAGTGAAAAAGAAATAAATGAGTTGCTTAACGTTTCTTCTGATTCAATACTTACACTTGATAAAGATTTTAATGTCCTTCGATTTAACACTGTTTTTGCCAATTCATTCAGCAGTCTTAACATACAAAAAGGGTACAACATTTTGAATATGTTTATTACTGAGGATGAAAAAGTTCAAAAGAAGAATATATATTCTGAGGCATTTACAGGCAAGGTTGTCGAGTCTGTAGATCATATTAATGTTGGTGAATTTGATAATTATTTCAAAGTAAAGCATGCCCCGCTTTTTGATGAGAATGGCAAAGTTACCTCCATTGCAATATACGCATCAGACATTACAGAATTATATAAAGCAAAAGAAAAGGCAGAACGTTTTGCCAGCAATGCTCAGAAACAAACGGAAGATTTAAAAGCTCAGGAAGAGGAACTACGTCAGAACCTTGAAGAGATGCACGCAATGCAAGAAGCTCTTAATAAGAAAAATGAAGAGATCGAAAAAATTCAGTCAGCAGAACGTGAACGTGCAGACTCGGTAATTCAATCGCAAAAAATTAATCTGCAAAATATTGTGGCTAAGTTTAAACAATTAGAATCTGATTATAAAAACAGAATTGCGGAATTAGAAAAAAAATCAAGTTCAAAAAAATAGTTTATTAAATCATATTAATATGGCAGTATATAAAGTTAAAAACCAAAATATACAAACGTCAGGTGATGGCCTTCAGGCATTCATTGAGGGCCTTGGGAGCCAAAGAGAAATGGGTATTGAAATACTCTCCAAATATGGCATTCACAATCCTCAATCTGGCCAATGGTATTCACTTGAAGGTTATCTGAAAGCTCTTGAGGAACTGGAAAAAATTATTGGAGGCACAGCGCTTTATTCGGTAGGTGAAAAAATTCCTAAAAATGCTATTTTCCCCCCAGAAGTTGATTCCATTGAAAAAGCTCTTTCTACACTAAATATCGGCTTCCACATGAATCATTCACTTGATGGAAAATCGATGATGTTTAACCCGGCCAATGGAACTTTCGAAGGTGGTATTGGAAATTACATCTATAAACAAATAAAAGAAGGTGAAGCAGAAATCACTGTAGACAATGCTTATCCTACATCATTTGATGAAGGATTAATCTTCGCAGTTGCACAACGTTTTAATACTGCTTCTTTTGTTAGTTTGGTTGATGATCAATCATCTCGTAGCAAAGGAGGAGAGAAGGATGTATACCGAATCCAATGGTTTTGATATGCGATTCTCTCAGATGAATCGGGAACATTAAGCGTCCCAAGGAAAGAAAAGGTTATGGAAACCAGTTTTATAAGGAGTAATTGATTATGAAAGAAACTATTTTTTCTTTGGAGGACTCTCATTTCAAATCAGGCTTCCTAGAGACTGTTATAAATTCATCTATTGTTTCATGCGCTGATACTATGGGTATAATTACCTATGTAAATCACAATTTTGAAAAGATAATTGGATATACGAAAGATGAGTTGATTGGAAAGTCTCATCATATCATAAAGTCTGACTATCATCCTCCTGAATTTTGGGAGAGCATGAAACAAACCATTAAAAGTGGAAATTCATGGAGAGGTGATGTCTGCAATCGCTCAAAGGATGGCTCTTTGTATTGGCTTGATTGTTTTATAAATCCTTATTTTAATGAGGATAGTGAGCTAAAAGGATACTTATGCATATGCAATGACATCAGTGTTTTAAAAAATTATGAAGAAAAATTAAAAAGAATAAAAGCAAATCATGAAGCGGCTGATGAAATAAAGCAGGAAGAGGAATTGATCTCGATAAATAAACGTTTGGTGGAGACCAGGATACTGGCCCTCAGCAATTTTATGAATCCTCATTTTATATTTAATGTCTTAACTGCTATTCAATATTATATTCTTCAAAATGACGCCAAAAATGCGGTGAAATATTTTTCTGTTTTTTCCAAACTGCTTCGTTCAACTATTGATAGCACTGTTTTTAATTATGAGAGCGTAAGTCAAACAATACGGATGGTTGAACAATATGTGCAGTTAGAATCTCTTCGTTTAGAAAATAGATTTACATTGGAAGTTTTTGTTGAGCCGGGCTTGGCTATTGAAGGTATAGAATTACCATCTTTATTGGTTCTGGCATTTGTTGAAAATGCAATAGTTCATGGTCTGTATAATAAGGAGGGAAATGGAATCATAAAACTTTCTTTTAAGCGTCATAACAAAAAGTTATTAATAGAAATAGAAGATGATGGTGTTGGAAGGAAAGTGGCAGCAGAAAGAAAGTGGTTAAATCACTCTATACATGCCTCCTCTGGAAGAGGCCTTACACAAGAAAGGCTTAAACTTCTCAAGCTGGAGAGAGAGATTACACTAGAGATAATTGATCTGGAAAATAATGGGATAGCAGCAGGAACTTTGGTTAAGCTTGGGATAAAGATATAGATTAATTCTTGATCCTTAACTTCTGGATTAATTAATGGCAGTTTGAGCTAGTACAATCCGATAGTTTGTTGCTCTAACTCCTGTGTTGCTATTTATTCGCTCTAAGAAGAATGATTGACGTCGCTGGTGTTTCCATGATTTCAATCAAGAAGTTCATCTGATTTATTGATAAAATTTCCTGAAAGAAAACTCGGGATGAAGCATTTCCCTTTCGTTTTTGCTTGTTTCTGATTGTGCTTCTCTAGCATAGACAAACATTTTTAGTTCATAATCATTTATGGCAGCTTCAATAGTTTCATAGTTCCCATTTATAAGGTTTTCGGATAGAATTAGCGCATCTAACAGACCGATATTGACACCCTGTCCTGCAAATGGAGGCATTATATGTGCGGCATCTCCAATTAATGTTATAGGCAATGGACGATTGGCTTTCCAGGGTTTATCTAAAGATATTTTTCTGGTTAATAATGGGGAAAAAGAAGATGTTGAATTGAACAATTGTTGGTAGCATTCTTTCCAATGAGAGAACCTGTTGGATAGGAATGAAATAATACTCTTCTTATCTTGAGAGTTTAATCCGTTTTCAAGTGGCCATTCTTGCGACATTTTAGAAATTATATTGTAGCCCAAGAGACCACCATTATTGGGGTTAGCGACAAGCAAATTACCTCTGTGTGATGTCATAAGTATGTTGTTATTGCAGAGCTCACTGAATTCCGGACAGTTTAATTCCGGGTCATATACAACACCTTGTAAAATAAGTGTACCTGTATACTCGATTACTGCATCCGTAACATATTTTCTTGCTACAGACATACCTCCATTTGCGCCGATAACAACGTCTGCAGTAGCATGTATGTTGTTTTCAAATTGTAATAACCATTTTCCGTTATGTGCTTCAAGGCCGGTAAACTTTCTATCCCAGACAACAGTATTACGTTCTAAGCTTTGGAGCAGAATTTTTCTTAAGTCATTTCTGTTTATTTCCGGATTGTCATATTGATCTTCGAGAGTGGGTTTTTTAGTGAATAATAAATTGCCTTGCTCATCGGCAACGGTTCTTCCCATGGGGATAGCCAATGAATAGTATTGTTCCAGCAATCCTGCTTTTTTCAGTGCATCTTGCCCTGAACCTTTATGTAGGTCAAGTGTACCTCCAGTTATTCTTGCTAATGGATCTTTGTCCCTTTCATAAACTGTTACATCAATTTCATTTTGTTGAAGTAATCTAGCCATTGTAAGACCTACTGGTCCAGCACCAATGATAGCTACTTTTTTATTCTTTAATAAATGATTGTTCATGTTCTGTAAGTTTAATTTTTAGTGTGGAATTAAATTTTTCTAGAATTTCATCAGTTCGTTTCTTTTACGAATTGCTTCCTCAGTTCTTGGAATAAAATTTTCTCTTACATTTGCTTCGGCTGTAGCTTGAACATCCTCGATAAGCGACCTTAGGTTTTTATTGTATTCTTGAAAAGCTAACTCAAAATTTCCATTGTGTTTTTGCAATGCATCTGCTAATGTTGATGCTCCGAACATTGATAAAGATGCCCCCATTCCTGCAGCTGGTGAAGCACAGTAACCTGAATCTCCCACTAATGCGACTCTGCCTTTGGTCCACGAAGGCATTTTTATCTGACAGAATTTATCAAAATAAAAATTTTGTGCACTCATTATTTCCCTAAGTAATTCCGGGGTTCTCCAATTCTGATTAGCAAACTGTTCTGAAATAATTTGTCTTTGCTGTTCAACATCACGATAATCATAAGGAATTTCTTTTTCCGAGAAGAAACAAAAAATTATATCAGTCTTGTTGTTGTATGCATTAAGAGTAATGGCCTTGTTAGGCACATTAAACATTTGCATTGTTTTTTCCTTTATCAGCAACTTGTTTACGATTGTAATAGAAAAATATCCTTCAAGAAAATGTGAATATTCTATTTCGTTTCCAAACCAAATTTTTCTTACACCTGAATGTATTCCATCGCATCCAAAGACCAAGTCAAATGCTCCATGTGAACCATTTTTAAAAGTTATTTTTATATCATCCTTTGTTTCATTTAATTCTGTAATACTATTATTAAAGATAAATTCGACTTCATTTTTTAACTCATCAAATAGAATGCTTATAAATTTATCCCGTTCAATTTCGATTTCATCATTTGTCAGTTCCGTCTCTTCACGCTTCAATAATATCGAACTTTCTGTGATATCATAAGCATTTTTAAATTCAATCATTTCAACATTGAGTCTGTTTGATTTCAATTGCTCAAAAACAGTCATGCGTTTAATGCTGTCTAAAGCATTCCCACGAAAATCAATTGCTGCACCATTAATTCGAGGGGCGTTTGCAATTTCAACGACAGTAACTTTGTAACCGATCTTATTCATCCAATAAGCGGTTGAAAGTCCGGCTATACTGGCGCCTGAAATAAGTACTTTTTTATCTTTAAGTGATTCCATTTTTTTTCTGATTTATTTGACAATCATTGAATGACTAGAATCACAAAATTCTCGAAAGTTCTTTAGGTAGGATTGTAAAAAAGCGACAAAAATATTCTCTAAAGGATGTTAAGCCTTTTTTGCTTTTCTTGCAAAAGCAGCTGGCGTAATGCCACTGAAGCGTTTGAATTCTTTGCTAAGGTGAGATTGATCAGTATAGCCGAGCTCATAAGCTAAACCTGCAAGGTTGGTATCTGGTTTGAGAAATAATTGATTTCTTACCTGCTCAAAGCGTATCAAAGCAGATACGTCTTTAATGGTATGACCAGATGACCTTTTGAAGTTTCTTTCGAGTGTACGAATTGTTGAGTGAGCAGCAGCAGCTATTTGACCTACTGGAATAGTTCCGGTCGCTTCTCTCATAGCCATTCCTGCCTTGATTAGCATACTGTCAGTATTAATTTTTGAATGAACATTCAAGAAATATTGCTTTACCTCTGTTAGCGCCTCTCTTATTTTACCAGCTAGAACCAAATGATCTAGGGTAGAATGAAGCTGAGCTATAGGATGTTCAAAGGTACGTACACTTTCTTTACTTGCTGGCAGTCCCAGCATATCGAACACTGCCCACGGAAAGCACTTGATCCCAATAATTTGCAAATGACCTTTGCCATGAAAATGAACTGGCTGTTCCAACAATCCTATAAGGAAAGGAGAAGGAAGTGGGAGCATAGTTCCATGATAAGAAATGCTGCAATCGCTTCCAAAGTGAAAAATAATTTCAGCATATCCATCCGGTAGAACCTCAAACCCCGAAGGTAATTTTTCGAAATCTATGCTGGTATACCAAAAGCCCTGTATGGCATCCTTTAGTTCTTTAGGCGGTTCAAATTCCTGATGCTGCATTCAGAAAGATAGTTTATTGGGATATTGGATACAAGTATGAAGAAGTAGAGTTATTATTTTCAGAACGTTTAAAAGTAGACATTAGTTTAGTCTTTATTTCATAAGACTAAAGGTGCAATGGGAGTAATTGAGATAAATCAAAAAGCATCAAAGAATTCTTTGATGCTACTTTTTTTACTTAAAGTTTGTTCCTAACAGATAAAAGACTAGAAAGCTTTTGTGACAGTAATTCACAGAACGAAAGCCGGACTAGTTTGATATTTTTACTATTTTAAAGAATTGATTGTTCACCTTCAAGTAATAGATCCCTGATGCCTGTTGAACTCCGATATTAGACGAAGAACTTGTGCCTGTTTCCACTGGTGTGCCGTTTAGATCATAGATAATATAAGTGGTCTTTTGAGGAATATCAATATTGAGAGCCTGGTTGAACGGATTAGGATAAACCATGGATTTGTTTAACTCATTCTTTTTATCTGTAAAATTAGTTAATACTCCGGTATTTGTAAATATAAAGGTTCCGCCTTCAATACAAGATGGCATTCCAACAGCTAATGTACGACCAAGTGAATCAAGGGTTACATAAGATCCAAATTTCTGTCCTAGTGTGTTGATTATACCGGAAGCAATTAATTTTTCCCCGACTTGTACCCAGTTATTCTCAGATAAAGCAAAGACCCATGTTGCTCCTATGCCATTGTCAGCTGGGCCTCCAATGGCTAATGTATTGCCATCTCCGGATAAATAAACAGAGGCTCCTTGAGCTGATTGGCCAATTGCACCTGTGCCTACCAGCTTATTGCCTGTCTGAACCCAGCCGTTATCAGATAATGTAAAGACCCAGGTTGCCCCAGCATTAGCATTGTCCCACATTCCGCCTACAGCCAGTTTTTTGCCATCTGCGGATAGGCTCACGCATCCTTGAAGAGATTTTCCCAAATGCCCGGATCCTACTAATTTATCCCCCATTGGAATCCAGCCTTGATCTGATAAATTATACATCCACACGGCTCCTATTCCATCATTATCAAAAGGTCCGCTTATGGCTAATGTTTTACCATCGGCTGATAAGCTAACAAATGACCCGAATTCTGTCCTACCAGTTGCTCCTGATGCAACAAGTTTATTTCCCATTTGCACCCAATCCTCTCCAGCTAGAGAATAGATCCAGACAGCACCGGAAGCATTATCGTCTTGAGTACCTCCAATCGCCAACGTTTTGCCATCAGATGACAAGCTTATCGCACATCCAAAAAATGCTCTTCCATTCATCCCTGAACCAACAAGCTTATTTCCCATTTGTACCCATTTACCTTCGAATAATTTATAGACCCAAACAGCACCAACACCATCATTATCAACAATTCCACCAACGGCCAAGGTTTTGCCATCAGAAGAGAGCATAACATTTCCTTGGTGGGGATAGCCGACAGAGCCTGATCCAATAAGTTTACCTCCCATTTGTATCCATTGGTTGTTTGACAGAGAATAAACACGAGCCGCCCCAATAGTACTATCACCGGGTGCTCCTACAGCTAATGTTTTGCCATCAGATGAAATACTGAGAGTTTGGCCTTGACAACCATTATCAGTTACTTCTGAGTCATTAAGTCTATTTCCCATTTGCACCCATTGGGCTTGGGTGGGCTGGAACATGATAGAAAATAAAATGAGGGTAATGTAGAAGGTTTTCATTGATGATTTATTGAAAAAAAATGTAACAAATAAGAAGCTTAACTGAGTAAAACAAAAAAGCCTCAGAGAAATCTCTGAGGCTTTACTTAGTAGCGGGAGCAGGACTCGAACCTGCGGCCTTTGGGTTATGAGCCCAACGAGCTACCAACTGCTCCATCCCGCGCTATATTTTTAATTTTCTTATCTACTTCTAAAAAGCCTTCTGCTTTTGTAATCAGGCAACTTTATATTAACCAGGAATCTCTCAGAATTGTTCAGGATTTTTTCTCCTTGTTTCTGTAATTCGGATGCAAATGTAATGCTTTATTTAATTAAATCAACTACCTTTGCATATCTTTTTCAATAAAATTTTAAAGATTTATTGAAAGATAAAGATAATCAACGGAATAAGCAATTTGTCTATATCGCAATTTTGCCGATAATTTAAATTCCCTTCCTTTTGTTGGAGAAAATCTGAGTAAAAAATGTCTGAAGCCAAATCTCATAAAGCCGGTTTTGTTAGCATCGTTGGAAAACCAAATGTAGGTAAGTCTACATTAATGAATGCATTGATTGGCGAACGCCTTTCAATCATCACTTCCAAAGCACAAACGACTCGTCACAGAATCATGGGAATTCTTAATGGTGACGACTTTCAGATTGTATATTCTGACACACCTGGAATCCTTAATCCTCAATATGAGCTACACAAGGCGATGATGGGCTTTGTAACAGGATCTTTGCAGGATGCGGATATAATTCTCTTTGTTACTGATATATACGAGAAAGAAGAAGAAGTTTTCGAGATCACTGAAAAGATCAAAAAAATGGGACTTCCTATTATTGTTATAGTGAATAAGGTTGATCAGATCAAGAGCCAGGAAGAGCTGAAAGAAAAACTGGCATATTGGGCTACCATCTTCCCTGCAAAAGAAGTATTACCTGTTTCTGCACTGGAGAAGTTTAACCTGGAATTATTATTCAATACAATACTGGAAAATCTTCCTGTACATCCTCCATATTATGGTAAGGATGAGCTTACTGACAGACCAGAAAGGTTCTTTGCTGCAGAAATTCTAAGAGAAAAAATCCTTTTAAATTATAAGAAAGAAGTCCCATACAGTTGTGAAGTAATCATCTCTGAGTTTAAGGAAAAAGAAGATCTTATCTCCATCAGAGCTGATATCCTTGTGGAAAGAGACAGCCAGAAAGGGATTATAATTGGCCATAAAGGAGCAGCTTTGAAAAAGACCGGCACACAGGCGAGAGAAGAGATGGAAAAGTTTTTTGCAAAGAAAGTTTTTCTTGAACAGCATGTAAAGGTAGAGCCAGAGTGGAGAACCAAAGCTGACAAGTTAAAAAGATTTGGATATTTGCAGTAAGCAGAAGTAATATTCGGAATAGTCCGGATCATAGTAGAGTATAAGTATTTAAGAATTATATAAAGAAGGCATGGCTAATATTATAGCAATTGTTGGAAGACCTAACGTGGGAAAATCCACATTATTTAACCGTCTCGTAGGCACCAGAACTGCGATCATGGATGACATGAGTGGAGTCACAAGAGACAGGCATTACGGATATGGAGAATGGACCGGGAAGTTTTTTACTGTCGTAGATACAGGTGGATATGTTGCAAATACAGATGATCTATTTGAAGAAGCAATAAAGGAACAAGTTGATGTGGCGTTAGAAGAGGCAACTGTAGTATTGTTTGTAGTTGATACCTTTGCAGGTCTTCATCCTCTTGATGAAGAGTTCGCGCATAAACTGAGAAGGGCTAAAAAGCCTGTATTCCTTGTTGCCAATAAAGCAGACACTCACGAAAGAGCAAACCTTTCGGGTGAGTTCTATGCACTTGGTGTTGGTGATGTATATCCGATAAGTTCTCAGAATGGATCCGGAACAGGAGAGTTGCTGGATGAGGTGGTGAAGCATTTTTCTAATGACGGTATTGAAAATCCTGATGAAGGAATACCAAAAATAGCAATTATAGGAAGACCTAATGTTGGAAAGTCCTCTTTCCTCAATGTACTGCTTGGGCGACAAAGAAGTATTGTAACAGATATCGCTGGAACAACAAGAGATGCTGTTGATGCTAAATATACTGCCTTCAATAAAGAATTCATTATTACAGATACTGCGGGGTTACGCAAAAAGGCAAGAGTAAAAGAAGACATTGAATTTTATTCTGTTTTAAGATCTATCAGAGCACTTGAGGCTTCTGATGTTTGTATCGTTATCATTGATGCCCAGAATGGACTGGAAACTCAGGATCTTAACATTATCGGTCTTGCCAACAGAAATCGTAAAGGGATTGTCCTTCTAGTCAATAAATGGGATTTAGTTGAGAAAGATACCAATACTGCTAAGAAATTTGAGGATCAGATCAGATCAGAGTTGGCTGGTATGGATTTTATTCCAATTATTTTTGTGTCTGTTTTAAATAAACAGAGGATCCATAAAGCAATAGAAACAGCAATTGACGTTTATGAAAGTAGAAGCAAGAAGGTTACAACTTCTGCTTTGAATGAAGCATTGCTGCCTGAGATTGACAGATATCCTCCACCTTCACTGAAGGGCAAGCATATCAAGATCAAATATATTACACAGTTGCCGACGCATTCTCCGACGTTTGCGTTTTTCTGCAACCTGCCACAGTACATAAAAGGCCCATACGCAAAGTTTCTGGAAAATAAATTGAGAGAGCACTTTGGATTTGAGGGTGTTCCTATTAATATAGTATTCAGAAAAAAATAATTTCACGACCTATGAAAAAGATTTTATTTGGAAGCTTATTTATTTTAGCCGTTGCGTTGATTTCTTCTTGCGAGGAAAAGTCCAAATCTGAAAAAGCACTTGATAAACTGAAAGAAAAATCCGAAGAAGCCGTCGAGAAAACCGGCGAAGCTGCTGAAGAGACAGCAGAAGAGGGAGAAAAGGCTGGAAAAAAGGCCAAAAAGAAGTTGAAAAAACTGTTAGAAGACTAGTTTATTGTGGAGGTGGGAACATATTTTTTTTTAAAAAAAATCCCATTTTTTCTTTTGCGATTTAAAAATATCTATATATTTGCATCTTAAATCTAAATTAAAAGTTTTAATTACTATGAGAAAATTATTTGCGTTATTATTCGTAGCTGGTACATTAGCATTCGCTTCTTGCTCTGAGAAAAAAGCTGAAGAGGCTGCAACTACTGAAACTGTTGACACTGCTGCTCACGTTGAGGAGGCTCCAGTTGCTCCAGTAGATACTACTGCTGCTGCTCCTGCTGACACTACTGCTGCTGCTCCTGCAGAAGCTCCAGCTGCTCACTAATTAGTGACCTCTGGTCAAAAGACATTAAAAAAAGCCCTGGTTAGACCGGGGCTTTTTTATTTGTATCAGTCAAAAGCTTTAGAATAATTTCAACACATCTTTTAAAGCTTTGTATTCTCGACGGAATTCTATTTTGATTTTTTGGTTTTTTTCCCTGCTTCGCTGCCTTTCTTTTCTTCCAATTTTACACTTCCAGAATCACTTTTTTCCGCAAGTTTTTTTAGCTCAAACAGTTCATCACGCAGACGAGCAGCTTCCATAAAGTCCATTTCTTTTGCTGCCTTCTCCATTTCCTTCTGTGTTCTTTGAATCATCTTCTCCAGTTCAGGTTTGCTCAGATATTGTAATACAGGATCTGCAGCAAGATCTTTATGCTCTTCCTGAACATAGTATGTTCTTGTCTCTTTTCTTGAGTCAGCCACCTTGGTTTGGCCGAGAATTTCCTCACGGCTTTTCAATACTGTTTTAGGAGTAATATTATGTTGTTTATTATACTCCATTTGTATTGCACGACGACGATTGGTTTCTTCGATGGAAATTCGCATTGAATCCGTGATCTTATCTGCATACATAATCACTTTACCATTCTCATTTCGCGCAGCTCTACCAATAGTTTGTATAAGCGATCTTTGATTTCTGAGGAATCCTTCCTTATCAGCATCCATAATAGCAACCAGAGAGACTTCAGGTAAATCCAAACCTTCTCTTAAAAGGTTAACTCCCACCAACACGTCAAACACGCCGAGACGCAATTCTCTCAATATCTCAACCCTGTCAAGTGTTTTTACTTCTGAATGGATATAACGACATTTGACATTTACCTTTGAAAGGAATTTAGTAAGCTCTTCAGCCATCCTTTTGGTCAGGGTGGTTACAAGCACTCTGTCATTCGCCTTTACGCGTTCATGTATTTCGTCCAGAAGATCATCTATCTGATTCCCGCTAGGCCTTACATCAATCAATGGGTCAAGCAATCCTGTCGGTCTGATGATCTGCTCTATTACCACTCCATCGCACTTCCTCAGTTCATAGTCAGCGGGTGTTGCACTGACATAAATGGTTTGAGCAGCCATATTTTCAAACTCATTAAAAGTAAGTGGCCGGTTATCAAGTGCAGAAGGCAGACGGAATCCATAATCGACAAGGTTCACCTTTCTGGAACGGTCTCCTCCCCACATAGCTCTAATTTGAGGAACTGTTACATGGCTTTCATCTATTACCATCAGAAAATCAGAAGGAAAATAATCGAGCAGGCAGAATGGTCTGTCGCCGGGGTTTCTCCTATCAAAATACCTGGAGTAATTTTCAATACCGGAACAATAGCCGATTTCCCTCATCATCTCCATATCAAACTCAGTACGCTCCTGAATTCTTTTGGCTTCCAAATGGCGTTGCTCGAATTCAAATAACTTTACCTGTTTGACCAGATCGTCCTGTATTTCCGATATAGCCAGTTTCAGTGCATCTTTACCGGTGACAAAAAGGTTTGCAGGGTACAGATTAAAGAACTTTTCATCATTCAATTTTTTGCCTGAGTATGGATCAATTCTCTGAATGGCTTCAATCTCGTCTCCCCAGAAAATAATTCTGTAAGCAAAGTCAGCATAGGCCGGAAAGACATCTACTGTGTCTCCCGTAACACGGAAAGTGCCACGTTTGAATTCTGCTGTGGTTCTGTTATAAAGAATCTCTACAAAAGAGTAGAGGAGCTTGTTTCTCGAGACTTTTTCTCCTTGTACTACTGTTACTATATTCTTCCCAAATTCCTCAGGATTTCCAATACCATATATACATGAGACTGATGCCACTACAATAATATCTCTTCGTCCGCTCATAAGTGCTGAGGTGGCGGCAAGCCTAAGCTTTTCAATCTCTTCGTTAATGGAGAGGTCTTTCTCTATGTATAAATTTGAAGAAGCGATATAGGCTTCAGGCTGGTAGTAATCATAGTAGCTAATGAAATATTCGACCAGATTGTCAGGAAAGAAATGCTTGAATTCACCATAAAGCTGAGCTGCCAGAGTTTTATTGTGGCTCAGGATCAGGGTAGGCTTCTGCACCTCCTGAATAACATTGGCTATTGTAAACGTTTTTCCTGAACCGGTAACGCCAAGCAAGGTCTGCGCTGGTTCACCTTTGTTGACTCCGTCTACGAGTTTGGATATGGCCCTGGGCTGATCGCCTGTTGGCTTATACTGTGATGTTATGTTAAACAATTGAGCTCCTTTTGTTTAGGTTATAAAAAACATTGTCACAACCTCGGTAACACAAGCGAGATGCTAACTGTTCCATATTTCCCAGGCTTTTTCGGCCTGGAGATGCAGCATTTCAAGTCCGTTTTTTGTCTTGGCTCCTTGTGTAGCGCCTTTTTTCATGAAAAGGGTTTCTTCGGGATTATAAACAAGGTCAAAAAGGTAATGTTTTTCTGTAAGAAATTCGTAAGGAATTGCCGGACAATCATCTACTTTAGGGTACATTCCAAGTGGAGATGTATTGATGATAAGTCTGTATTCTGCAAGCAAAGCGGCATTCACATCTTCATAGCTGAGCAGGTATTCGCTTCCGGATCTGGAGACCATTTTGAAAGGAATCGCCAGATCATCCAATGCCGCAATTACGGCTTTGGCCGCTCCACCTGTTCCAAGTATTAATGCTTTCAGAGATTTCGGGTCTTCGTTTCCAAGAAATTTTATAAGAGAGTTTCTAAACCCGTAATAATCGGAGTTATATCCTTTGAGCTTATTTCCATTAATTACTTTGATGACATTGACAGCCCCGATTTTTCTGGCAGCAGGATCCAATTCATCCAGCATAGGTATCACAGCCTCTTTGTGAGGAATTGTTACATTCAAACCCTTAAGCTGAGGTTGGGCTGAAATAACAGAGGGAAGCTCAGTGGCTTCCCTTATTTCAAATAATTCGTATCTGCAATTTTGTATTCCCTCTTTCTCAAACTTTTCACTGAAATAGCGCTTGGAAAAAGAGTGGGTAAGCGGAAACCCAATTAATCCGTATACATTCATTAAGCTACAGTTTTTTTGCTAAACTTGCTTTTTAAGTATTCAATAAGTGGAGGAGTGATGGATAAAAGAATTATTCCAAAGATTACTAGGGTAAAGTTCTTTTTAACAGTTGGAATATTTCCAAATAAATAACCAAGCAGGGTGAATCCTGCTACCCATAAAATGCCTCCAATAATATTATATGAAATGAATTTCTTGTAGTTCATGGTACCCACACCTGCTATAAATGGAGCAAAGGTTCTGATAATGGGCATAAAACGTGCAAAAATAATAGTCTTACCACCATGTTTTTCATAAAATTGCTGCGTTTTAACAAGATGTTCCTTTTTCAGGAAACGGTAATCTTTGCTAAAGACTTTCGGGCCTATAAAATTTCCAATGAAATAATTAAGTGTATCGCCAAGAAATGCAGCAATAAATAAAAGAAGAATTAACAATCCTAGATTCAGGCTGCCCAAAGCGGCAAAGGTTCCTGCTGCAAATAACAAAGAATCGCCTGGAAGAAAAGGCATTATCACCAGGCCAGTTTCCACAAAAATGATCAGAAATAAAATTAAATATGTCCAAAAACCATAATCAGTAATGATTTGGCTAAGGTGCTGATCCAGATGGAGGAATAGATCAATAAAGCCTTTTATTAAGTCAGTCATTTTTAAAGTTTATTTAGAAAATAATCAAATGTATCGCTTCTGAGTCCAAGGCGAAGTGTTTCTAAAGGAATAACTTCGTTTGGAGAAATATTTCCCAGATTTACATTTGAGCTCAGAAGTTTGATAAACCACACTTGCTGTTCTCTCTGAGGAGCTTCCCAGATTATTTTTTCAAAAGGAATTTTAGTTAAAATTTCTTCTACAAGGCCGGATCTAACTTCACCAGTAGAACGGAAAAGTCCAACATTTCCACCTTCTCTCGCTTCTCCGATAACTTTCCAAGCACCAGCATCAAGCTCTGCCTGCATCAGTTGAATCCACTTGTAAGGAGGAATAATTTTTTCAACGTCTTTGGATCCCACTTCAGACAATACTGTCACTTGCTGGGAAAGACGATTGATATACTGACATTTAAGATCGTGATTTAGTTCAATGCTTCCATCAGAAACTTCAGCAAAAGTCATTTGGTATTTATCCAGAATCCTGATATAATCTTCAAATTGATTTCTTACTACAAAGGCTTCGAAAAGAGTACCTCCAAAGTATACCGGTATGCCTGCAGATTTGTAGATGTCCAGTTTATCTTTAAGATTTGGGGTGACATAGGAAGTTGCCCAGCCCAGTTTAATGATGTCGATATAATTCCCTGCGACTTCAATCAAATCCTCCGTTTCCCTGATACTTAAACCTTTATCCATTACCATTGTAAAGCCGTATTCTCTCGGTTTTTTAGTCCTCTCAGGGATCTTGGAAAGCACAAAATTGTTATACATCTTCTTTTCTATACTGATCAATGATTTTATACAGCGCCTTCTGAGTTTCTAACTTTGGAAAAAACTCATAGAGGACGATATGTTTTTCAAAGTTCAAAATTAAACCATTTTCTAAATAATTAAAGGCTTCTTTGTAATTACCTGCATTAATTAAATAAGCGGCGGCTCTATAATACAGTAATGCTTCTTCTGGAATCTCTTCTATGCCGTTTTTAATCAGCTCTATAGCCTTCGGATTATCTCCTTGCTCGTAATGTATAAATGACCAGTTCAGCCAAAGCTCCGGATCGTCTGGACGCAAGAAGCAGGCTTCTTCGTAGGCTTCTAGGCAGGATACAATATTGCCTGTTTTGTATTCGGCTTTTGCGAGACCTGCCCAATAGTCAGGGTTCTCTCTTTCGAGTTTTATTGCTTTCTTAAAAAAATGGATGGCTTCATAAGATTTGTCCTGGCTATCCAGACATTTTCCTAAACCGTACCACGCCTCGCCACAAAAACAGTCAAGTTTTGCCGCTTTTCTGTAATATTCTATTGCCTGACCTGGTTTGTTAAGTTTTTCATAGCAAGTGGCAATACTTAAATAAGTTTCCGGATCCGGATCTTCCAGTTCAAGAGTTTTATTGTAGCACTCCAGTCCTCGTTCTGGTTGTTCCATTTGAACATAGCAATTGCCCATGTTAAACCATGCAGAGGCAAAGTTGTCATTTATAGCCAGGGAAAATTCGTAAGCATGAACTGCTTTCTCATAATTGGCTAGTTTGAAATAGACAATCCCCATGTTGTACCAGGCAAAATAAGAGTAGGGGTCCTGGTTAATAAATTTTTCATAAAAGGATAAGCTGTCTTCAAGTTTGCCGGTATGGTCCAGGCAGAATGCGAGATCATACAGAGCTTCCTCGTGTTGCTGGTTTTCCTCGATAGTTTTCCTGAAAAATTCAATGGCGATATCCATTTTACCCCATTCCTGATAGGCGAGCCCAAGACCATAATACATATCATCTTTTTCCTCAACTATATCCAGGGCATTCTGAAGCAGTTCAATAGCGTCTTGAAACCTTTCCTGCTGAATCAGAATATTGGCTTTCAGGAAAATTATTTCAGCATCGTTAGGCTGAAATAATTCGGCCTTTTCGACGTGCTCTAAAGCTTCGTTAAAATCCTGCTTTTTTGCCAGAAGTTCAGCTTTGGCAACAAGAAGTTCAACGGAAAAAGGAAATTGAGTAATCGCTATCTGGCAGGCAGACAGCGCTTTTTTGTATTTGCCGAATTCCGTATAGTGTTGAATAATGTATTCATAGGCGCTGATATCAAAAAAGATACTTTCGCCGTTTTTCAGCATCTCTTCAAACTTCCGAATCAGGTCTTTGCCCTGTTGGTTCTTTCTGAATTTCCTTTTCATTTAAGAGATAGAACTGAATTAATTACTAAATTATGTAAAATGCGCAAATAGCTGATTTTTAATGAAATTGGCCCAAATCTGTAAGGATTGCCATTTCTACAATTTAACAATTGAAATTTAAAGGAAGAAATAAGATTTGATTATTTTTCGACCTTTTGTAACAGTTGCTCGCAGGTCCAGGAAACAGTCTCTTCAAAGGGAATAAAGCTGTAATTGAGCAAATTCTTAATTTTTTCATTGCTGTAAATTACATCGCTTTTTGAAATACCGGCTGTTTCCTTAGTAATCAAAGGCTTTGATCCGGTTAGTTTATAGCGAAGATACTCAAATCTCCAGGCTATATTTCCTATGAATTTAGTTACCTTATACGGGGGTTTTCTCTTTCCGAATTTCTCCGCTACCATATCGAAGAAATGTTTGTAGGATGTAGTCCCGGCATTCAGAATAAATCTTTCTCCCGTAATATTTCTGCTATGCAGACAAATTACAATTTGAGTAACATCACGTACATCTATATAATTCATTTCCTTCTCAGAGTAAAACAAATTATTTTTCCAGACATACTTAAATAGTTGGCTACTCCCTGTGTTCCAGTCTCCGGGGCCTAATATAATGCTTGGATTTACAATAAACCCATTTAATCCTTCCTCAAATGCTCGCCATACCTCAAGTTCTGCCAGGTATTTGCTTTTGCCATAATTGCTGTTCATCGGGGAGTCTTCCCATACACTTGCTTCTGTGACCCGACTTTCATTTTTTGATCTTCCGATTGCAGCAATAGAGCTGATATGGATAAACTTTGAAATACCTTTGTTTAAAGCAGCATTTACAAGATTGGCAGTACCCTGTGCATTTATTTCAAAAAGCTGTTCTTTGTCTTGTGGTTGATAAGAAACAAGAGCTGCTGAATGAACAATGGTATCGACTCCTTCAATGATTTTTTCAAGTACTGTAATATCTGCAAGGTCTCCATCTTCCCAGATTATTTTCTGAGCATCTTCTCCAAGAAGCTGAAAAGAGCTTGATTCTCTTTTCATTGCTTTTACTTTGTGACCTGTTCTGATAAACTCTTTTGCCAGAAAGCTGCCCAACAGACCTGTAGCTCCGGTTATAAAAATCATAAGTAGTTGTTCAGGAGGTTGAGTTGAAGAGCCTTTTTATAATGCTTGGAAATACGTGCTTTTTTCATTGCATCTATGTGTCGTATCCCGTGGCAATCTGAGCCAAGCATGTCTACCATACAATTGTCAACCAGTTTGCCGGCAAATACCTGTGCAGCTTTTGAATAATAGCCACTCAAAGAGTTGATATTTACCTGATATAATACTCCTTTTTCGTAAATCTTCTTGAACAAAGAAAAATCAGAATAAAGGTAAGTATATCTTTCTGGGTGGGCCATTACGGGTTTGTAACCCAGACTTTTCATTAAGAAAAGGGCTTCGTCCAGAAAAGCAGATTCATTGATATAAGAAGTTTCGAAAAGAAGATAATTATTACCGAATGTAAGCAATTTTTCACCTGATCTTAATTTGGCCATAAACCACTCGTCAAGGTAATATTCAGCTGCAGCTTCTAGTTTTATGGATAGGTTGTTATCCTTGATAAGGCATTGAAGTACTTGAAGTTTTTCAGTGATAATTTCAGGAGTATTCCGGAAAAAATCGCCCATGATGTGAGGCGTAGCAATCAGCTTTTTGTAACCGAACTGTTCAAAAGCTTTGAGCAGTTCAAGGGAATCTTCAGGGGAATCAGCCCCATCATCTATACCAGGAAGTACATGAGAGTGCATGTCTACGAATAAAGACCCCTCTGCTATCTCTTCATCTTTTTTCTTAAAAAGGCCAAACATCATGCTTTAACTCCTGCAAGACTTTTTATTTTCGATATAATTGTTTCTTTCTCCGTCTCCCCTTCATAGTAGCCATATCCATAGCCATACCCATAGCCTCCGTATCCATATGTATTGATTGCTTTCAATGCATTCATCAGTACACAAAGTTTCGGAATGGTCTTCACAAGCTTATTGATGTTGCGTTTTGCGCTTTTCTTGGAATAGTCTGTACGTACTACATATAAAGGAATATCTGCCTTGCGGAGTATGAGTATACCATCAGTAACAAGACCGACAGGAGGTGTGTCAATTACTACTACATCATAGATTTCAAAAAGACGTTTGATTAAAAGATCAAACTCCTCTCTCAGTATCAATTCTGACGGGTTGGGAGGGGTTGGTCCTGCAGAAATAAAAGACAGGTTTGAGATACTTGTCGGCTGAATACATTCTTCAAGGGTATGTTTTCCAATAAGGACTGTACTCATACCTTTAAAGTTTTCCTTCTCAAAGGCAAGGTGTACCTTAGGTTTACGCATATCAAGATCCAGAAGGATTACCTTTTGGTTTGACAATGCAATGACCCCGCTGAGGTTTGATGCTACGAATGTTTTCCCTTCCCCACTAACTGTGGATGTTACTGCTATCAGTTTTTTCTTTTTGTTAGGACAAATGAATTCCAAGTTGGTTCGTATGGATCGCAAGGCTTCACTTATTGCTGATTTTGGGTTTTTATCAACAACGAGTTTGGATACTTCCATTTTTTCCTTGCTGTATTCGGGAATACCACCAAGCATGCTGGCATGCAAAGATCGCTCTAGCTCTTTCTGTGTAGAGATAGTATCGTTAAGTAGGTATCGGATCGCAATGAGAGAAATTCCAAGGAAGATACCAATTCCAAGTCCGCTTATGTATATGAATATTTTTTTTGGATAAATCGGATTAGGATTGTTCAATGCAGGGGAAAGTATAACAAAGTTAGGAATGGTACCCGCTTTGGCGATTCCGAATTCCGCTTCTTTTTCCATCAGGAGAAGGTAGAATTTCTCATAGATGGAATAAAAACGCTTAAGCCTTGTAAACTCAGTCTCTTTAGAAGGAAGGCTTAATACTTCCTGCTCCAGTTGCACCATTTTAGAATGGATTTCGCCTGATTGCTGATACAGGATTTTTTTGTTGATGTCTATCAGGTCTAGGACATTTTCCTTGATGCGCTCAATAGATTTGTTCTTGGTTTTTACAACAAGTGTATTTTCCCTTTGAGAATTAAGCAGTCTGTTTCTTTCTTCCTGCAGGGTATTGAGGCTGTTGATTGCCGCAGATAACTGCGGGTCTTCTACCTGCGTTAGAGCAGGGATAAAATTATTGATTTCTTTATCGCCAAGAATAAGTTCTTTTAATTCGCCAAGCATTGAAATCCTTGATTTCAGCACTTGCTTTTCTTTATCGAGTTCTTCTATCTTAATTCCGGTTTTACCAAAATCCTGTTTTACGTCAACAGTCCTGTTGTTTCGGACAAAAGCCTCTAGTTCTCTTTCTGCTTTTGCAAGATTTTCTTCCGTTTTAAGTAAAGATGCTTCGAGGAACTTGATAGTTTGCTCGTGTGACTTTGATTTGTTTTCAAGTGTTTGTTCCAGATAAACAGAATCAATTGTATTGACGATGTCTGTAGCCTTAAAGTAATTATGATTTTTATAAGAAAGCAGAATGGTATTTGCTTCCAGATTAAGAATGCTTACAGAAACATTTTCCATCAGGTTTTTGACCAGAGCTTCTTTACTGTTCATTGTAAAGAAATACTTTGCGCCGGTTTCTTTTGCAGACCAAAAATGAGTTGGATATAGTGTGAAAGTGTAATTTTCATTAGAGATCTTTTCTCCGAAATAGTGTTCGGATTTAATCTCTTCGTCATTGTTTTTATAGGAAAGAAGAAATTTGTCTTTATCCAGAAAGGTAACATCAAATTTGAAATCTAGGAAGCCCTGGTTTTTTATTTTTCCTATGACCTTAAATGGAGCGTTGTTGTATCGCTCTTCATAGAGGATATTTCCGTAAGCGAAATAGCTGACATTCATCTTCATTCTGTCAACTATTTTTTCATAAAGGAAGCGGGATTTAAGGAATTCAATTTCTCCGGAAATAGTGGAAAGTTTATTTCCCGGCATGTTTTCATCATTGAACTTATTGAGTCCGAGTACGCCGGCCTCACTTTTAAGGTCCAATTTCAGAATGGAAGAAGATTCATAAACAGGTTTGGTGTATCGTACATATAGGATTGCCCCTGTAATACTGAGCGTAATCAGCAGAATTACCCATGCAAGGCTTTTATTAGCTATTACAAGAAGTTTCGCAAAATCAAAATCGCCGAATACATCGTCTTGCTCCTCGCTATCATCTGCAAAGCTTATCCTATTGCCCGATCCATTTAAAGACCTTTTATCTTCGTCTTCCAATAAAGACATAATAATGAATTAAAATTATTTGACGGTAGTAATTAATACGATCAAAGTGATTAAAGTACCCAGAACGGAAATAATCGGAGCAATTTCTCTGGCAGATTCGCTCAGCACTCTTCTTACAGGTTCGATATAGACTATATCGTTAGGTTCAACCTGAAGGTTTGCCTTTTTCATCCCTTCTATGGTTGATAAATCTACAATTGTCACATCAGGATTTTTTAAATCTCCTCTAATATGTCTGATATTAAAAGCTTTTCCGTTTTCCAGAATTCCACCGTAAAGAGCGATTACTTCTACCAGATTTAATTTTTGATTTTCAAGTGGAATTACCTTGCCTCCCTGGGGGCCAAGCACTATTACCCGTTTGTTCCCAAACTTGGTAATAACGAAAGGATCTTCATAAAATTTTGAATAGTGAAGACTTAAAAGGCTGTCTGCTTCTCTCAGTGTTTTCCCTAGTAGGGAAATTTCGCCAATCATCGGAAGTCTAACTTTTCCATCCTGACGGACAAGGTACTTTGGTCTCTCTACTCTGTTCTGGTAATTGTTCTGATTGATCATCATTTCATTGTTGGGATCAACCAGCCGTTCACCGCCGTTTGTATATATGGAAACTTCTAGATAGTCATTTTTTTGTATGAGATAAGTAGGAGTACCTTCTTTCAGAATTTGCCTTACCGAATCAACCACATATTCAGTCTCTGTCTTGAACATCCTGCTATGGTTAAACATTCTGCAGGAAAAGAGCCCGAATGTCAACTGAATACAAATAAAATAGAGAAGTAGTCTTTGAATACTCATACTATGAATGCATTCAGGGGAAAGTGATTTTCCCCTGAATTTTTATAATGACGAAAGAGAGAATAATTCTTTTAACGGTTTTAAAAGTTGGTCCTTATCAGAAACCAAAGGATTTTTTACCATCCAGTCTATATTTAAAGTCGGATCATTCCAGATGATACCAGACTCAGATTCTTTGTGATATAAATTGGTGCATTTGTAGAAAACAACACTTTCTTCCAATGCTGAAAAACCATGAGCAAAGCCTTCGGGAACATAAACCATATTGCATTTCTCCGAATCAAGTATAAACGTATCGTATTTGCCGAAAGTAGGAGAGTCTTTTCTTAGATCCACAGCCACATCCAAGATTTTCCCTTTTATAACCCTTACCAATTTACCCTGAGCATGCGGAGCATTCTGAAAATGAAGGCCTCTTACTACCCCTGGAATAGAATAAGACTGATTATCCTGAACGAAAGTGAGGTCCAGTCCATTGTCTTTAAAAACTTTTGTATTATAGGATTCAAAAAAGAAACCCCTGTCGTCTTTGAATACTCTTGGAGTTATTTCAAAAAGATCTTTAATGTAAGATTCTCTAAAGTGCATATGATCAAATTTAGTAAAGATTTTCAACTATTTTTATTTGCAAATTTGAAATAAGGGCAAATGAAAGAGCAAATGTATTATTTTCTCTCAAATTAATGTTTTTGCCCTGTTTTCGCTGCTAAAATTTGCATAATTGCAGCTTCATAAGTCTTAATAACTATTTTTTCATCAAATTGCTTTTGAGCTTTTTCCCTGGATTTGATAGCCATTTTTGAATAGGCTTCTTCCGGCAGGTTGTACAAGGCTTCCATCTTCACTGCAAGATCTTGAGGGTCCTTAGCTTTGCACAGAAAGCCATTAATCCCATCCTCGACAACTTCCCTGCAACCAGGTACATCTGTAGTAACTATGGGAATTCCGCATGAAGCAGCTTCCAGCAGACTTTTGGAAGTCCCTTCCCTGTAACTTGGCAAAACCACGCAATCAGCTTCCTGATATAGTTTCAGAGAATTTTTTTCAAATCCTTTATATTCAACTAAACCTCTGCTGATCCAATCTTCCAACTGAGCAGGAAGGATGCCTAGTTTTGCTTCTTCATCTAGGCTGCCTGCAAGCATAAATATAGCATCCAGCCTTGGCTTGATTAATTCTATTGCTTTGATGTATTCAATAATTCCTTTATCATAAAGCAGCCTTGCCATAAGCAAAAACCTGAAGGGCTTTCCCTTTCTATATTCCCTGAAAGGGCGAAATTTTTCTGTATCAACCCCAGATCCAGGGACCAGGGCAGTTTTATTGATAGCTATCAGATTTTTTTTGACAAATAAGCTTCTGTCATCTTCATTTTGGAAAAATACTTTTTGGGGAAATCTGAATGCCAATCTGTAAAGAGTTTTGGCAATTTTTGTGGAAATATTATCATGCAAAAAAACAGTACCAAGCCCGGAGACATTGTTAATTACCGGAATTCCCAGGCTTGCCGCAGCCAAAGTCCCATAAATATTAGGCTTGATGGTATAGTGCAAAATGAGATCGGGCTTGATTTTTTTATAAACAGATCTGAGTGTCAGCATGTAGCGGAAGTCGTTGAGGACGCTGCTACCTTTACTTTGCACACTTACGGGAAAATATTTAAGGCCAGCGCGGATAAGCTCAGGGGAATACTCGTCTTCAGGAGAAATTGCATACACCTCAAAACCACAATTCATTAAATGTCTGGCAAGTCCCAATCGGAAATTGAAGATATTCCAGCTGGAATTAACAGAAATCGCAATTTTCATTATCCTGTAACCTCTATAAATTAGATTTTTTACAAACTAAAAATTAATTTTGGGTTGAAACAAATATAATTTTATGGATAAAGGCTTTTTGCACACACATAATCTCGTGGTGGTGATCTTCTTGATCACATTTATTATTAAAACGGTTCTTTTACTGTTAAATAAATACGAGCAACTCGATAAAATAAGAGAAAAGACCAAGGTTTTGGAAATGATTATGGGTACCCTTATCCTGATTACCGGAGGATATTTACTTTACGCGACGAAAAATACCCAACCTTATATTATTGCTAAAATTGTTATTGTGCTGGCTTGTATTCCTTTAGGAATTGTCGGTCTTAAAAAGAAAAACAAAGCATTGACTGTAATTGCATTATTGGGATTCCTTTATGTATTAGGCATTGCACTTACAAAAAGCTTAACATTGACAAAACAAAAAATCGAAGTTCCAGCCTCTGTTTCTGAGGAATCTTCAGCAGCTTCTGAAGAAATAATTCAGGAAAATGCTGACAATGGTCTTCGCAATGCTAAAGCTATATTTGAGAAGGAATGCGCAAGATGTCATGGTGTAGATGGGAAACAAGGTCTTGCAGGGGCAAAAGATCTTACCGTTTCTCAGCTTACTGATGCTGAGAAGAAGGAAATGATCCTTAAAGGAAAAGGTTTAATGGCTGGCTATGAAGGCAGACTAACAGAACAGGAAGTAGATAATCTGGTTCTGTATGTTAATACATTAAAGAAATAGTTTTTTCTCTATTTCGAATAAGACGCAAAGAATTATTGTTGCTTTTAGGTGATGAAAACAAATACAGGAAACGAGACAAAAAAGGCAGTAGAAACAGCGATACTTGTAGCGCTTATTCATAAAAGACAACCGCAGGACAGGGCTAAGGAATACCTTGAAGAATTGGCATTTCTTGCCAGCACTGCAGGAGTAGAGACACTTGCATGGTTTACCCAAAAGGTAGACCATCCTGATCGTCGTACCTTTATAGGTAAAGGTAAGCTCGAGGAGATACAGGCATATGTGACCGCTCATTCTGTGAGCAGAGTGATTTTTGATGATGACCTTTCTCCCTCTCAACTAAAAAACCTGGAGAATGAGCTTAAGGTAAGAATATACGATCGCAGTCTCCTTATTCTTGAAATTTTCATGAACAGGGCACAGACCGCACAAGCCAGAACTCAGGTAGAACTTGCCCGTTATCAATACCTGTTGCCCCGTCTTACAAGAATGTGGACGCACCTTGAGAGACAAAGAGGAGGTACAGGTACAAGGGGTGGATCAGGAGAGAAAGAGATAGAAACAGATAAACGTGTTATCCGTGATCAGATCACGCTTCTGAAAGAGAAGCTGAAAAAGATCGACATGCAAAATGCTACTCAGAGAAAATCAAGGACAGATATTGTAAGGGTTGCATTGGTAGGATATACAAATGTTGGTAAATCAACGCTTATGAACCTGCTTTCCAAGTCTGATGTATTTGCTGAAAATAAGCTTTTTGCAACAGTCGATGCTACAGTTAGAAAGATCAATTATCTGAATATTCCATACCTGCTTTCTGACACAGTAGGTTTTATAAGAAAACTTCCGACAACGTTGATTGAAAGTTTCAAGTCAACATTAGATGAAGTAAGGGAAGCAGATATTTTGATTCATGTTGTGGACATTAGCCATCCGTCGTTTGAAGAGCATATCGAAGTTGTAAATGCTACGCTGGCGGATATAAAAGCAGCAGATAAGCCTGTAATACTTGTATTCAATAAAATAGATCAATATCATCCGGAAGTTGAGCAAAGTGAGCTGGAAGGGGAGAAAACCAGTGAGGCAGAGGTTATAAAGGCTTCATTGGAGCATTTGAAGGCAAGTTACCTTAACAAAAACCAGTTTGCGACGGTATTTATCAGTGCGACACAGAGGGAGAATATCGATGAATTAAGAGAAATAATAGGAAAGAAAGTCAAGGAAAAGCATTTGATGATCTACCCGAATTATTTGATTTATTGAGGAAAATATATATTTTAGCAGCCTCATTTTCGAGGCCTCGTAGTTCAATGGATAGAATAGAAGTTTCCTAAACTTTTGATACAGGTTCGATTCCTGTCGAGGCTACAGAATACAGCAAGAGTTTGAGTATAGAGCAAGAGAAGTTTTCCTTCTGCGGCTGTTGCTCAGACTCTTGCTTTTTTATGGTTCCTTCGCCTGAGTCATTTTTCCAGATATTTTTGCCACTATAATTAAAGGAATTACGTTTATTTTATCTTTTACACTCATTGTAAAATGATTACTCTCAAGAGCAATGAAATATCAAGACATAAAACCTTCTAAAGAATTAGAGCCATATATTCATTCCTTTTGGGAATTGAAGGGCGAGGGCAACGACAATCAATGGGAGCGTACTTTTCCTGATGGATGCTCGGGGTTGATTATTAATTTAGGTGATACATGCAGAACCGATAATGGCTTGGTTTCTATGGCTCATGGGAAAACATATGCTGTAGGAACAATGACTTCCTTTAAGGATAGCTTTATTGATGCTAACACCCATCTGTTGGGTGTATGCCTGAAACCAGCAGCATTTTCAGTTTTCTATAACTTTGCCCCTCAAAATGAATTGATAAACTCAACAATAGAGTTTGAGCCTCGACATTCATTTAACCTTGAAAAAATCAATAAGCATTCCTTAAAATATCTCAACAGATTTTTTATTGATAGGACTATGACCAAGCACCGGCCTCTAAAGTCAGTTATTGAAGATATTCATAAATCAAATGGTCAACTTAGCATTTATGAAATTTCAAGAAGAAACAATACAACTGTGAGACAATTAGAACGAAATTTTAAAATTCAAATAGGCATTACTCCCAAGGAGTTTTCAAATATTGTTCGCTTTCAAAATGCAATGTCAGTTATTAAAAATTCTGCTCAGGAACGAAGTCTATTAGACATTGCTTTTGAATGCGGTTATTATGACCATTCACATCTCACCAATGAAATAAAAAGAAATACAGGACTTGCACCATCTCAACTTTAATTTTGTCGCATTTCTCCAAAGTCTGATAATGGAATGGTTTCTAATTTTGCCCAAAACATGTTTATATGAGAAAGGTAATTTTAAATTTAGCAATGACCTTGGATGGCTTTATCGAAGGCCCTAACGCAGAAATCGATTGGTGTATAATGGACGATGATATGAACTTTGATGCTTTCATATCAAGCATTGACACTATATTTTATGGCAGAGTAAGTTATGATGCCTGGGGAAATTTTCAACCCGACGAGAATACAGGCCAGGCAGAAAAAATGATGTGGCAAGGAATTCATTCCAAGAGAAAATTTGTTTTTTCAAACCAAAGCAGACAAAGTGAAAAAGCCACTTTCATAACTTCAGACATAATAAATAAAGTAACAGAAATAAAAAAGCAAGAAGGCAAGGATATCTGGCTTTACGGAGGAGCAAGCCTTATAAAGACATTTATAAATTCGGGACTTATTGATATCTATAAAATTTCTGTACATCCTGTAGCTTTGGGTAATGGAAAGCCTTTATTTGAAGATTTAAAAGAACGCATCAACTTGAAATTAATTAAGACTGATGTTTTTAGATCAGGAGTTGTACAATTTACTTATGAGCCAGAGAATTTGAAGTAAGCCTGATTGGAGCAAGAGTGAGAGTAGAGAACTAGAGGATTTAGTCATCATCTGTTGCAGTTGCTCGAGCTCTTGCTTTTAATAGTTAAAGAATTTTCCTTTTCTACTTTCATAACTAAACGCTGATATGATACATGGAATCAAATGATTTTTGAAGTGACTGGCCGACTTCAATGATATAGCCATCGGGATCTTTCATGTAACATCTCATTTCCCATCCATGATTATTTAAGGGCTCAGTCAGGAAAGTTGCACCCTTTTCTTTCCATTCTCTATAGCATAACTGGATATCCGCAACTCTTAAATTTAAAAAGCTATCTACTTTATTTGAGTTTTGAGGAGCCTCTAAAATAGTATCAGGTTTATCGGGTGTTGGTCCTCCTCCTGAATTTAAAATTAACCATGAATTTGACAGTTTGATCACACAGGGATTTTCTTTTACAATTACAGTTCCTCCAAGTACTTCAGAATAAAAGTTAGCAGATATTGCCTGGTCTCTAACTGTTAAAAAATGAGTAACATAAAATCCTTTTTCGGGGATTGGAACATTTGGTGGTATCATATTGAAATAATTTTTTTAATGTAACCACCCGTATACATCTTTGTTTAGTTGGCTATTCTTTCAAGCCCTTTAGTGTTGCAAAAAATATTGCAGTGGACCTAGGTAAAAGAGCTATTTACCTTAAGTCGAATATAGGTATAGAAATTTACCCTATAGCCCTCATTTGTAATAGGTTTGTCGAGTATTGCGATTGTCTAGCAATACTTATATTTTTAAATCTGTTCTCATTAAAGAAATATAATCGCTCTATCATTGATTCTTTTGGAACACTGGAATCAGTGGAGGAAAATCAGCAGTTTGAGCTAGAGTAAATACGTTTCGAAAAATTTATTGGTATTTTAATGTTAATTAGTGTATCAATCAGAATAATTAAGTTTCCAGCTATGTTGAGACTAAGCCAATGAGGAGCATTTGAAATGAAATACATAGCCTTAATAGTATTCGTAATAGTTCAAATATTATTTCTTCCTTTGTCAATCATCGGAGTTGTGATACTTGCATACAAACAACTTTCTGTAAGCAAAAAATTGGGTGTTTCTGCAACGGCCTTATCTGCTCTTGGAGGAAGAGTTACCGCAAACATTTTAGGAATACGCAAAGATGAACTCTCAGGAAGATTATACGCTGCATTACCGACTGCTTCTATAGTTGGTTTTTGGTTGTATTTCTTTCCGACTTACATTCGCTACAGAATTTATCCTGCAAGATTCGAAGAAGGAAAAGAAACATTGACAAGTTTAGTGAATAGTATTCCAGCGAGCCGTAGTGTGTATTTTGACAAAATTATTGAAAAGCAAAAGAATAACGTTACACAATTCGTAGTAATGGGCGCAGGCTATGATATGAGAAGTTATGGCGATTTGAAGAAAAGTAATTTGAAGTTCTTTGAACTTGACAAAGCGAACACTCAAAAAATCAAAATTGAGAGTTTGGATAAAGCGAACATTGATTATTCTCATGTTGCTTTCGTTGATATAGATTTTACTACTGAAAAATGGTATGAAAAACTGGAAAAATCAGGTTATGATAGAAATAAGAAATCGCTCTTTTTGTGGGAAGGTGTAACTCTGTATCTTTCTGAAAACGACGTGCGGAAAACGATAAAAGAAATCAAACAACATATCAGTTCTGGAAGTGTAATGGTAACTGATTTTTATGACAAAAGATTTACCTTGATTGAAGGTATTAAAATGACCAATGAAATGTTCTATTTCACTCTAGACTTTTCCAAGAATGCAGAATCAGTATTGAAAGCGTTTGTTAAAAGTGAAAATTTGAAGTTAGGGGACTTTTTTTTTATGGGACATAAATTAAAAGAAGGCGGTGCTGTTGGTGTCGTAACTGAAATTCTTTTGTAAGAATTATTTTGCTTCTTATGGCAAGAATTTATCACTTAAAATTTGCGACTTTTGCTAATCCTTTTGTGTCCAAAATAATAATTGCCCTACCTTCTGTCCTGATTAAACTTTCATCCTTAAAGTTATGTAAAAGCCTCACCAGCGTTTCTTTTGCAGTTCCTACAATGCCTGCCAAATCGTCTCTTGATAATGTAATATGGATTATATCATTAACAATATTCTCTTTATACTTATCTTTCAAGATAAGTAGAGCTAATGCCAACCGTTCTCTTACTGATTTTTGAGATTGTATAGCAATGCTATTTATAAGTACACTAAATTCATGACTTAAATTTTTTAATAAATGATTAGATAACACGGAAGAGATATTTAATACTTTTAAAAAATCGTCTTTAGGAATCATAGATATAATAGAGTCTTCCATAGTAGCTGCAGAATCAGAATAATATTCTTCTGACAATAGAGCATGATATCCAATCAATTCTTTTTCTTTACAGACATAAAAGATTTGTTCCTTACCATCAATACCAGTTTTATATTTTTTCACTTTCCCTTGCTTCACTATAAAGATACCCAACGGCAATCCTCCTTCTTGAAATATGATCTGTCCTTGCTTATACTTTAAGGTCACCATGCGAGAGTTCAATAGTTCAAGTTCCCCTTCAGATAGATTATCAAAAATTGAATCATTGTTGAAATAAAATTGATCTATTGGTATTAGATTCATATTAAGTAAACAAGCTATTTAAATTCTTATCAAAATTAATATATAAATAAAATTCTAATTCAATATAAGGATAATATCGCAAAATACATATTAAGTCAATGATTCCATTGATTTTAATCAATGGAATAGATGATCCAATAAGCTAATTTTATATTCTTAAAATTATTTAGATAATGCTTGTATGATAAGAGCTTTACGATATAATCTTCCTGTAAAAGACGAAGAATTTGACAAAATTTATCCGTTAGAAATTCAAGCAAAGTCACAAAAGCATTGGACTCCCATTAATGTAGCAAAAAAGGCTGCCGAATTTTTAGTAACGAAACCCAATATCAAAATTTTAGATATTGGATCGGGTGTAGGAAAATTTTGCATTGTAGGAGCACAAACTTCTTCTGGAGTCTTTTATGGAGTTGAGCAAAGAAAAGATCTTGTTGACCTTTCCCAAAAAATAATCGAAGAATATAATATAAGTAATATAAACATTATTCATGCTAATATTACTTCCATTGATTTTTCAAAGTTTGATGCCTTTTATTTCTTCAATTCATTTTATGAAAACATTGAAGTTGACTGTAAAATTGATGATAGAATAAAATTATCAATTCAGAAATATGTTCAGTATAAAAACTATTTACAAACTCAATTTTCTAAAATGCCATTAGGAACCAGAATTGCTACCTATTCTGGCTTTGATACAGAAATCCCTTCTTGTTTTACTTTGATTAAAGCAGAAAACAATTTTAGTCTTAAATATTGGCTAAAAGATAAAGAAGAAACGACTATTCCTATTCATCTTTAATAAAATGCGAGCATTAAAAATTACCAAACAAATAACGAATAGACAATCCGATTCCATTGAAAAGTATTTATTCGAAATTAGTAAGATTCCTTTAATAAACGCAGAAGAAGAAGTTAAGCTAGCTCAAAAGATAAAGAACGGTGATGCCATTGCGCTAGAACGATTAGTTCAAGCGAATCTTAGATTTGTTGTTTCGGTCGCAAAGCAGTATCAGCATTCAAGACTTACTCTTGGAGATCTTATTAATGAAGGAAACCTTGGGTTAATTAAAGCTGCTCAACGGTTCGATGAGTCAAGAGGTTTTAAATTTATCTCTTATGCTGTGTGGTGGATACGTCAAAGCATCATGCATGCAGTTTCCGAAAATTCAAGAATTGTAAGAGTGCCGCAAAATCAAATAGGTGCACTAATTAAAATCAATAATACCAGTTCCACGCTAGAACAAAAGTTTGAACGAGAGCCCTCTCTGGAAGAATTATCTGTTGTACTAAATATTCCAACAATGGAACTCTCTCAGATTTTAAAAACAGATATGAAGCAAGCGTCAATTGATGCTCCATTTGAATCAAACTCAGATTACTGCTTGTTAGATCTGCTAGAGGACAATACAATTCTTAATCCAGATTTTGAATTACATCAAACATCATTAAAAGAAGATATAAGAAGAGCCGTTTCGAAACTCCCCAAGCAAATGGGAACTGTGGTTACGCTATATTATGGTTTAAACGGAACTACTCCGATGATGTTAGAAGACATAGGTAAGGAAATGAACATTTCAAGGGAAAGAGTTAGACAAATAAAAAATCAGGCACTAAAAAGACTAATGACTGCTTCTTTCAGTAATACATTAAAAAGTCATTATGTATAAAATGTGACTAAGCTCTAGCTCAATAAACTTATAGATTAAAGATAAGATCAAAGTGAAATGGCTAGTTTTCATTAAATGAAACCTAGTGATTTAATCAATAGGTTTATGAGTAGAAGATCTCATTACCTTATTAGGATGTTTATAAATTGCATTCTTATCATATTTAACAGAAATATAGATATGGATTACCCTAGCATATCTAAAAATAAATGGCAGCAGTATAATTAATTGAATAGTATAAAGTGATATGAAACTAAATGGAGACAGGTCTAACCATAGACCTAATACTAAAAAATTCATTACAAATATTGTCACCCAAATTATATAGGTACAATACATCGCTTTATAATAAAATCCAGGCTCAGGTTCTGTTTTTTGCCCGCAACAAGAACATTCTTCCGGCATTTCAACTACTCGCTTTATTCTATAAGGATTAGAATATATGAATAAATTGCCCCTATGACATTTGGGACATTTGCATTTTATCAATGAACTTATTGTATCTAGCATTCTTACTCTATTCCCAATATTAAATCAATTTTTATTTAACCACTTTGAGAAGCGTGTACCACTTTCCCCAAAATTATTTCTTAATGTGAATGACAACTCAATTTGGAACACCCTCTAAGGAGTTAATTAAAGAATCTGTGTTTGCTGATTAAATAATCATCTTTATTGCATTATATCTTCTCGTACAAATATGATCATTGGTCGTGTATATAAGAATGAAAATTTTGCCTATGCAGATTTCCGTACGAAATTTTCCTACAATTCTACTTAAGATAAATAACTCAAATAAAAAATTTAAATATGTTTATTTTATATTTAACTTCTTCCCATGGTCAGTTTCATTATAAGCAGGATTTGCTTTCATCTTTATCACCAAATCATTTAAGAATTTAAACATCTTTTCTTTTTTTATCTCTAATTCACTCCCTGATCTGTCACCTCGTATATCTGTCTTTATATCTAAAATTAAAGCACTCATTGAAGATACTTCGGCAGGAGTTATACCCAAAGATCCTCCTATAGATTTCAATTGATCAGAAAAATTTTTCAACCAAGAAAGCAATTGGTCATCTGTTTTTGGCAAATATTCTATCATAATTATGATTTATTTGATTCAACAATAGGCATGCAAGATCCATCATGCATTAAAGGGTTCTTAGGGAATTCTTTGAAATGGAACCAAAATCCAATGCCCTGAAAGTATTTCTTTATTATTTGAAATAGGGAACAACTTATACTTTCCTTATAGCCTATATCAAATGGATTCGGTATAATTAAATCGGAGACAAAGTTAAAAGTTTGAATTCATATAGACATTGACAAAAGTCAATCGACTCGTTGATTTATGTAGGCCAAATTTGATTTATCTATTTAACAATTCTTGGGCTCATGGGTCATATGGACTGTAGGTTTCACTATTCTTTCGAGGGGAGGTTGATTGAGGAGATACAGGTTCCCTATTCCTTGCAAATCCTCATTGGGTTAATAATTGGTATGATTCTAAAGGCTTCGATCGTGCTGAAGCTAATGGGTATTTTGTCAAATATGGATATAAAGTGATTTATCCGAACATTGGGGTTTTTAATTTTTTAAAATTTTTGAATCAAATACAACTAATACACTGCTCAATTTTGTTATAGATGAAAGAGATAACAGGAGAAAGGAGGAGGTGTAAAATGGGTGTATTAGATACAGTTAAAAATGTGGGGGAATCAGTTACCTCCAAAGGTTCAGAGGTGGAAGCAGCGGTTGATGTTAACCTGGACAACAAAGATCTGTTACCAAAAGAAGGAAAACTGGCTGAACAAACTACAGGAGCTTTGACAAATGCCCTCGCTCCAGTGGCGGAAATGGGGACAGAAGCAGCAGCAAGTGCTATTGTTGCTTTCCTTAAAACTGATGAAGGGAAAAAAGTAGTAATGCCAATAGCAAAACATTACCTAAAGAAATACTGGTGGGCAGTAGCAGGAATTGCAGCTTTCGAAGTAATTGGAATTTTTGCAACAATAAGATTCTCCCTTTTGAGGAGATAGATTTTCCAGAAGTTCATATTTAGTAAGTGAAATAATTCAATCCCAATAGTACTCATTTGTTGCAATGAGAATTATTGGGATTGTCATTATATATAGCAACTTCTTTTAATTCACTTTTATTCCCATTACCAATATATCATCAATCTGCTTCTCTTTCGTTCCCTTCCAGTCTTCAATAGTTTTATTCAGGATATCCTTCTGCTTATTGAAGGGCTCTCTATGAATTTTCAAGAGCAGATCTTTTAAATTTTTTACCATAAATTTCTTGCTTTCCGGCCCTCCAAACTGATCTTCGTATCCATCTGAGAATAGATAGATATGAGTATCACCATCGTAAGAGACGATATGTTTGGTAAAATCTCTATGGGCCTGTCCTTGAGAGCCACCTATTGGATGCTTGTCACCTTTTAAATGTTCAAGCTCTCCGTTTTTGATTACGATCAATGGATTCTTTGCACCTGCAAATTCAATGGTTTTATCTTTGCGATTAATCACGCATAAGGCCATGTCCATGCCATCCTTATTATCATTCTTATCTTGTTGAAGGGCAGACCTTACATTTTTATTAAGCTCAGTGAGTATTAAATGGGGCTCATAAATTTTATTGTATACAATCATGTTTAGTAAATTGTATCCAACCATAGACATCAACGCTCCGGGAACACCATGACCTGTACAATCGGCAGCAACAACTATAACTTTATTATCCTCATTTCTTTCATCACCATCACTAACATTAAAGAACCAATAAAAATCTCCGCTCACTATATCCTTCGGTTTGAAGAGAATGAAAGAATCATCAAATAGATGCTGATAGTTACTCTCATTTGGCAGCATTGCATTCTGAATTTTCTGAGCATAGTTGATCGAATTGGTAATGTTGTCGTGCTGATGTTTTATCACACCTAGTTGTTTCTCAATCTGATCGCTATATTGTCGCTTTTGGCGTAAGTTTTTATAAATCACATAAGCTAATACAGAGAGGGTTATTATACCTAAAATTAAAGAAGCGATTATTGCTGTAATAAACCTATGTCGGGCGTCTTTCTCCTTAATCTCAAGTTCCTGATTTTTTAATCTTGATTCCTGCTCTTTAATTTTCAAATCTTCAATTTCTTTTTCTTTTTTTAATAAATCTATTTGAGCAAGATGTTCCTTATTTTTTAAATCGAGAAGATCCAGAGAGTCTTTGGTTTTGCGTAGTGAATCAGTTTGTCTGTTAAGCTCTTCTTCTGTCTGTTCCTTAATCCATTCGGCATTAAGAGTTTGTTCTCTAAGCTTAGACATTTCCAATTCATCCTTTCTCGATTGCTTTTCCAGCTGTTTCTTTTCTGCTGCCGTTTTAATAAGATTCAACCAATAGGTATACTCTTCTTCTTTTTTACGAGCTCCTGTTTTATGATTGAACTTTACTAGTAATTCATAAGTCTTTGCTAACAGCTTTTCATCTCCGCAGATCTTTGCTGTCTCAATTATTTTTTCAAGTTCGGTAATTGCCTTTTTAGTTTTACCAGACTTATCATGTAATTCTGCAGTTTCTATTGCTTTTATTACAATTGATCGTTTATCCTCTACACCAGTTCCCGAACTACTTTTTTTATCAGCTCCTTCAACGGGTTGAAAAAGGAAAAGAGTAATAAGAAAAATGAATGAGCCAATGTTCCTCATATACAATATTATCGTTAATGCTCTACCTATAATGCAACACTTATAAGAGTATTTAAACGAAATCGGAGTTTGAAGGGAGGGATGTTGTAAGTTTTATTAAATTAGTTGTAAAAAATTGAATGTAATGCCACCGGCTTTAAATGCCCTGTGATCAATTAAAGTGGGCATTTTAACTTATCAACTTAATACTTTTGTTGATTAATGTAAAAGTCACTGTTGGCATAAAGTTTACACGATATTATTCCTTCAGACGCATATTGCTTTCACATTCTTAATATTTTGGTTAAATATAATGTTTACGGGCCCATGAGGAATTTTTGGATAGAAAGAGCATTGATTTCTGTTTCAGAAAGGAGGTAATGCTCCTAAAAAATCTCCAATTAGTTATATAATAGTTTTTTTTCTGCTAATTCTAATCATTTTCTAATCTGAGCTTTAGGGCATCTTAATGTGGAGATTATATTTTTGCTTAACCACAAATTATTTTGGTATTGAAATTTAAGCTGTAAAAAGTAAAGATATGAAGACATTAACCAAAGAAATGCAAGCTGCCATAACGCCTCAACAGGCTTTTCAGCTTTTAAAAAAGGGCAATGAGCGATTTATTAATAATCTGAAGGCTAATCGTAACTTACTACAACAGGTAAATGAAACTTCTGACGGACAACATCCTTTTGCTGTAATTCTGAGTTGCATAGATTCGCGCACTTCTGCTGAATTAATATTTGATCAGGGACTTGGAGACATTTTCAGTATTCGTATTGCAGGAAATATCTTAAACGAGGATATACTTGGAAGTATGGAGTTTGCATGTAAATTGGCAGGAGCGAAGATTATAGTTGTATTGGGACATTCAAAGTGTGGAGCAATCAAAGGTGCTTGCGATAATGCTAAATTGGGGAACCTCACAACGTTGTTAGATAAAATACAACCAGCTATTGATGCTGAAGATACTGTTAGGGAAAATCGCAGTTCATCTAACGCAGAGTTTGTTGAGAAGGTCGCTGATCTTAATGTAAAGCTTACGGTAAACGCTATTACAGAAAGAAGTCCTATACTTAGAGATATGATCCAAAATGGTTTAGTTAGTTTGGTTGGTGGTATGTATGATGTCGGATCAGGATTGGTGACCTTTTACGATGAAGAAACTTCAGATACCAATGCCAAAATGGTAGCTGAAGAAAGTCTTATCAAATAATCCATATCTCCCTATTACCTGGCTTGTAGCTTTTGCAAGCCAGGGTTTTTTACTCAATTGAAGGTGCCCAAGCTATACCTATATAAACAAAGTCCCAAATTTATTTTTCATTGTTTTGTCTATTTCAACAAGGCTGTATACCAAAGAAGGATTGGATTCTTTTCTTAATTGTACATGCGGGATGTCTTGAAATGAATGCCAAAAATAACCTGCATCAAGACCAAGCTTAACAGCCTCATCCGCATAAACCATATAGCCATTTAATCCGTTCACTATAGTTTTGGTATCCCATACTGCTCTATTGTCTACTACCCAGTAACAATCTATTGCTTCACCCCATTGATGCCATGAAAGGCCGGGAATTGCGTTTGTAACATGATCGCCATGTTGAGGGCCTACCTTTTCAATGCAGGAAGCTAAAAAGTTTGCATTTTGATTTTTAAGCGTTGCAATTTTCTGTTGAATTTGCTCGATCGGTCTCGATTGTCTCCAATATTTTGCCTGTATATAGGGATCTCTCAAAGTTTCATTTGGTCTCATTTGAACACCTCTGTTTAAACAGTTTTGTAAAAGTATATTTACTTTATCACGAAATTCTGGTTTTAATAGGTTTATATCTGCTGGCATAAGATGAAAGATTTTGAGTAGTCGGTATCATTTATATTACCTGCACCATCTAATACAGGTGCCAGGGCAAATTGTTAAAAGATGCTGTTTTGGGACTTTTCTTAATGTTATAAATTTTATAGTAAGTAGCTCAAAAAGACCAAAGTTGATAAGCGAACTTATCCTATGGTTAATGCTGATTGACCGGAATAGAAATTTTAAAGAAGACACTAAAGTCACTTAGTTTTTATTTATATTTATTTATAATATGCTGATTGACACTCTTTAAAACTATACGACAATGAATACTTATTCTGAAAAAACAAATCATAATAAAAGTCATTCATTAATCAATAAAGTTTCTCAAAAGGAAGTCGGAAGTACACCAACAGTTCCCTTTGTGGATAATCGATCTGCCGCCATTGCACAAAGAAAACGGCAAGAGATGTTGGATTATAGTCCACAGGCCAAGCAAGCTGGGCAATTACAAGCTATGGCTGATAATTATTCTGCTCAACAATACAAGCCAATCCAGAAGAAGGAAAATAAAACAGGTTTGCCTGACAATCTTAAATCAGGCATTGAAAACCTTTCAGGTTATTCAATGGATGATGTCAAGGTACATCATAATTCAAGTCAACCAGCCCAATTAAATGCTCTTGCTTTTGCGCAAGGAAATGACATTCACTTAGGAGCAGGACAGGAGAAGCATTTGCCTCATGAGGCATGGCACGTTGTGCAACAGAAGCAAGGAAGAGTTATGCCTACAATGCAGATGAAGGACAAAGTAAATATTAATGATGACGATGGTTTGGAAAAGGAAGCGGACCTATTGGGGGAGAAAGCTTTAACAGCAGGTCAAGGGGATGAGACGTTCATTAAAACAAAAGATTTACAGACGAGTCAAATAACGGTTCAAAGGAAAAGGTCAAAAGATGATGGTATAACAAAGGAGGACTTTTCGAAAAATTATCGTGGAAATGAAAAAAAGGTTGGTGATACTGTTGATGTTGCAGAAGCCAATTATCAAAAAAGTCTTACTTCCGGTAGGGATAAAATGAATGAAGCTGTAAAATGGTTTACAAATGCTTCGGATAAAAAAGCACAGATAGAAACGTATGGAGGGACTTATCAAAGTGTTCTTGATGCAGGATATAAGGTTTTCTGGTTTTTCCCGGATGAAGAATCTGTTACTATATGCATGACACGTGGCACTATACGTAAACGAAATAGTGATGTCAGTGGTAGTGATAATGAGCATGATAGTGGTAGTGGCAGTGATAATGAATATGATAGTGGCGAGGAAAGTGAAAATGATAATGAAAATAAAAAAGGGGAAATAGTAATTCTTGAGAGTCAGGAAGTCAGTGGTTATGCTCATTCCGACGTCTTTGAAGAAGATCAGGATTATTTATATGCCAATACTTTCAATGTTAAAACCGGAGAATTTCATGCCAGCATAAATTTCAGAGACCTAGATACAAAACTTGCAAATAAAGAAAATTTGCCTCCGGCATTAAGTAATTCGGAAATCATCTGGTTCATGCAATCTCATGCTAAAGAGGTATATAGATTGAAGTATCCGGAGGTTGGAGAGCTCAGCGCAGTCACCTCAATAAGCAGAGAGGAAATCGGAAACACTCAAACTCTGGATACGATATTCATGGCTGACGAAAACAGAGAAGCATTTGAAGGAGACACAGTGACCCTTACAGAACCAACTGACGAAGCTATTGCAATTCTTGGAACTCCTAATGGCAATTCCTCTTTATGGATGCTCATACAACATGAGAAATCAGGTACAGTTGATATTGAATCTTTAGAATTTGAGAGTGATCATATTAAGATTAATTATATCAGAGATGATGTACAGACTGATTAAGTAAATTTGATTAGTATTCGAGTAATATAATTCCTATACTAGTCATTGTTAGTAAACAATTCATCCAAATACTTTTATGTACTTTCACGAATACTTTTCAGCTATTATCTACATTAGGAATAGATTTATATAAAAGTCTTTCAAATGGCTGTGGTCCTATTTTCATTGGCCCTCTGTATGGATACATGAATGCAATAATAAGAAACAGCACAAAACTTATCATTGCGCATTGCAAGAGGGTTAATATGATATGAATGCGGATAGGTTTAATTATAAAAAAAAAGCCACTACAGATAGAGATAAAAATACAACAGAATATGACAATCCACATAGGTTCAGGTACCACGTCCTGACTGGCCTTCAACAATCTATGACGCCTAAGTTCAGATGCTTTGATCAAAATCTCCAACAATAGTTCTCTGGTATTTTCTTGTTCTGGAGTTTTCGGTTTAGTTTCAATACATATAGTTGAAATTCGTTTAATATTTTACTTGTTGTAGCTCCATCTCCCCCATTTTCCATTTCAGGCCATGACACTTCTATTGTAGACTTAATAATTTGCTTTACATAATTTTTTGTTCGTACGCAATCGGAGTATTCCAAACCTCTGGTGCTTTTATAGATGTTTAAATAATTGGACATTTCATTGGTGATGTTTTCCTTTTCACCCTGGTAGTTTTTCCATGTTTCAACCAAAACCATTGCTAATAGGAAACCCAATATAGCTCCGTTAATGGTAAAGAAAGGAACTATAAATCTTGAAGCATTCAATTGCTTTTCAATAGAATGAAAGTGCTTATGTGTAATAATTAAACCGCCGACTGAGATAATGGAAATGGTGAAAAAAATTAGAGAAAATAGTATAAAAGGATTTAAGCCTGCCAGGTAAAATGTCATAATTCTAAATATTAAAATTTATGAGGGAGTTGTTTATATAGTTTATTATCAAATCAAACAATTGTGTAATTATCTTCATTGGTATTTAAAGTAAACACTAAAAGTAGAGCCTTTGCCGAGTTCACTTTCAACTTCTATCTTACCTCCTGCATCATCTATAATTCTTTTGATTATATACAATCCGATTCCGGCTCCCTCTGTTTCCGTATTAAATCTTTTAAACATTTTAAATAGCTTAGCTTGCTTTAGATCTATTCCGATGCCATTGTCAGAGACCGATAGAATGGCATAATTATCCTGCTTGTGACATTTAATAGATATTACAGGTTTCCTTTTTGATCTGTATTTAATGGCATTGCTTAATAGATTCATTACTATACTTCTGATATCTCTTTTTGAAAACTCTATAGAAGGACATTGATTTAAGTCTAATATTATTTCTGCATTACTTTTTTTGATTTGCTCAAAAAGTAGAACTTTTACATCTTCAATTATCTCGCTTAAATTTTGAGGTGCAATATCATCTTTTTCCATTCTTTGGACCTTAGAAATTTCAGTCAGATCTAAGATGGTGTTTTTCAATTTGGAAATGGATGTTTTTATCATTTCAATTAAAGAGATAACTTCTGTGTTTTCAAAAGCTGGCTCAGATGCGACATCATCAAGGATGGTTGTCAGACCTTCAATGTTTGCTATCGGTGCTTTTAAATCATGAGATGCTGTATAGATAAAGTTATCAAGGTCTGTATTTATTTTAATAAGTGTATCATTTTTTTCATTCAGATCTTTTGTGCGATCGTCCACTTTTTTTTCGAGCTCCAGATTTAGTCTATGCAGCATATCTTCTGTTGCCAGCAATTCGTCTGTTGTCTGTTGTAGTTCTAAATTTGACCTGTTTAACTTGGCAAGGTTTGTTTTTTGATCTGTTATATCATATGAAACCCCCAGATATCCTTTAAAATTTTTATCTACATCATAAAAGGGACGGCCTGAACTCAAAATCCATCTGATTTGTCCGTCATATCTTCTCATCCTGAATTCAACTTCAAATGAGGTTCTATGCAAAGACGCTTCTTCAAAAACACTCGTTAAACGTTTATAGTCTTCTTGAGGCATGGAGGTTTCCCAATCTCTTTTTAACTCATCTTCAAGGCAATTGCCTGCAAACCTCAACCATGTCTTGTTGTAATACTCTGGTTTACCCTCGATATCGGTTCTCCATATTAGTGCAGGAAAATCTTCTAAAATTGTTAAGTAAAAATCTCTTGATTCCTTTAATCGTTCTTCGGTTTGTTTCTTCTCAAGAAAAGTTCCTAATTGTATAGCAAGAGATGTTACCACGCGAGTGAAAATAATATCCTCTTCTCTAGACTCGGTAAAATAAAACATCAAGGATGCAAATACTTCTCCCTCATGCGTAACTATTGGTACTCCTAATACACTCTTAAGACCGACCTGTTTTGCGATTTCTTTTCTTTTAAATTCACTATCTGGAGAAGTTATATCAGGACTCCATACAGTTTTATTGAGAAAAACACTTCCAGTCATACCTTCACCTACTTTAAAGGAGACTTCTTTGCTGACTTCGAAAAATGGTAAAAATTTTTCTTCACTCATATACCATACAGGAGCATATTCGACCAGGTGTTTGACCCTGTTCAAAACCCATGCTTCTCCGCAGTTCCATCCTGCTTCCTGGCAAATAAATTTTATCGTTAAACTTAATGCATTATTGAAGGTATCAGCTTTGCTTATTGCGGTTGATATGGTTTGAAGGATTTCCATTTCCTTCAGTATTTTATGTTTTTGGGTAATGTCTCTTATAATTCCTGCAAAGAAATATTTTTCTCCTTCTTTCCAAGCTGATAAGGATAACTCAATAGGAAACTCTACCTGATTTTTATTTAAAGCAGTTATTTCAAATGTCTTTCCGATTAGTTTTGGTTGTCCACTTGAGATGAATCTTTTTATTCCCTTTAAATGCGCCTCACGATGTTTTTCAGGCATGAGTTTTGTCAAACTTTGCCCAAGGATTTCTTCTGCTTTATATCCAAATAATTCAAGGGCTTTTTTGTTACAGAATAAAATTGTTGAATCCTCATCTGCAATAAAGATAGAGTCTGTAGCCGATTCAGCAACTGCTTTAAAGCGTTTTTCAGACAATTCTATCCGGCGAGGCTCAATGTTTTTCATGCTATTCTATAGAAGAAATGTCACTTATAAGTTATTTTGGTGTTTATATAAAACAATTTTTTCCTATTAAACCATTCAGAAAATTTGTGACAATACAAATGGTTATTTCTATTTAAATTAAAAAGTTAATTCAATTGTTTTGAACAATTCTATGGCGTTGTAACTTATACTTTTAGGGATAGTAAAAATTGATTGGAAATCCTCTTGCTGGCTATAGCTGGTGCGCTATTGAGAATTTGCCCAGCTATAGTATAAATTGCTTGTATTAAACTATTTTTTCTTCAACGCTTCCCGCACTTTGGGAGCTATTTTTGTTCCGAATATTTCTATCGATTTCATAAGTGATATGTGTGAAGGCCCACCAACATCCATATGTGCGGAGAAGCGCGTAAGACCAAAGAGTTCGTGAACTTCTAGGATTTTATCTATTGCTTCATTGGCATCACCAATGATAAGGTGACCGTTCTGGCCACGTCCATAATCAAATTGACCCCGTGTAAATGGCTGCCAACCCCGTGTCCGGCCAATACGGTTCATCTGATCTGAGTATACAGGGTAGTATTCATCAGCTACTTTTTTGCTGTCTTCTCCAAAGAAGCAATGCATGTGCACACCTACTTCAAATTTGGCCATATCATGATTGAAATGCTGATATACATCCTGATAATATTGGAATAATGGTTGGAACTGTGTTTGGTTGCCTCCGATGATTGCAAAGATTACGGGCAGTCCTGCCTTACCCGCTCGCAGGACTGATTCTGGTGTCCCGCCTACTGCCACCCATATCTTAAGCTGATCATTTACAGCACGAGGCAGGACGTCCTGGTTGGTTAATGCAGCTCTGTATTTTCCTTTCCAAGTGAGAGGATTCTGTTTGTTTATATTTATCAGAAGATCCAGCTTTTCTCCAAACAAGCTATTATAGTCTTTTAGATCATATCCATATATGGGAAAGGATTCTATAAAGCTTCCTCTTCCAGCAGTGATTTCTGCACGACCGTTGCTTATCTGATCGATGGTAGCAAAGCTTTGATAGATGCGGACAGGATCGGAAGAACTCAATACCGTAACCGCGCTCCCTAACTTAATATGCTTGGTAACGGTGGCTGCAGCAGCGAGTACAATTTCAGGTACTGATACTGCATAATCAGGACGATGATGTTCGCCAATGCCAAAGAAGTCGAGACCAACTTCATCCATCAGTTTTATCTCCTCGATCAGTTCACGCAACCGTTCCCCAGCAGGAAGAGGTTGTCCGTTCTGATCATAATGATTGTCTCCAAACATGCCAATACCGAATTCCATATTTCTGTTTCTTGTAAAGATAAGAAAAGAACGACTTAGTGGTAGTGCATGTTTGTGACTTACTTCTATATTTTATTTTTTACAGACGGAAGCTCAATGCTTAAATTCAATCAATTCACTTGTTTTCCAGCCTAATCTATGTGAAATCACATACAGTGTTTCTCCTATTTTTAGTTCAAATGGTTTGGTATAGATCTTCCATTGATCTGTTGGTTTTGTTTTATAACCTATTGATGCTCCGTTGGTAGGCGTCGTTAGAGTAACTTTATTTTTTACTAAACTTATCAGCGGTTTTTCCGCTTGAGGTTGCTTCAGGTTTGGCCAGAAGCTTTTTGCTATATCAGATTCCGAAGTAAAGCCAAGATCTCCTGTTTCTCTTATCCATTGATCAAGAACAGCTCTTAGCTCGATAAGTTTCGGCTGGTGCTCATTGCTATCGGCAATATTGTTTATTTCATAAGGATCATTCTGAGTATCGTATAATTCTTCTGCTGGCTTTGTTTTTCTCATAAGTGTAGCTTGTATGGGATTCAGTTTTCCCAAGCTGTCTAATCTGTAAAGCTCTTTAACTCCTTGCTGTGACTTGCGATAACTAAGGTTTAGAAACTGGGGTTTCTGAGGCTGATAATTTCGGATATATTTATACCTTCCGTCACTCGTGGCTCTGAGCATGTCTATTGACTCATCAAATCTGTCCGCAGAGAAGTATACATACTTCCTCTTATTTTCATCATTGTTAGTAAATATGTTTCTTCCATGAATATGAGAAGGAGCAGGAATATTATAGAAGGACAAAATAGTTGGTCCAAGATCCATTAGGTAAACCAGATCATTGTTTACGGTTCCTGCCTGACGCTTATCAGGAAAGCGGATTACAAGTGGGACACTTACCCCTGAGTTGTGCAAACTTCTTTTACTGCGCGGCAGACCATTGCCATGATCTCCTGTGAGAATGATAATTGTTTTCTTTAATAACCCGTTTTTCTCAAGTGTATCAAGTATTTTACCAACAATACTATCACAGTATTTTAAGTTATTATATTGGGTTGCCCAGTCCAATTTATTAGTTACTGTTTGCGGCAGATATGGCGGAACAATTACTTTAGTGGTATCTACAGAGAGAGGAATATTCTGCCTGCACCATCCCCAGATCTGGGATTCATGGGTTTCCCAGAAATTTATTTGCTTGAAGAAAGGTTTGTCTTTTGGAAAATTATATCTATCGGTTGAGTCATTTGCCGGATAAACATCCCATGTTAATGGTGAGGGCGCAAACTGATAATCTGACTTCTTGCTTGAAACTGTATAAATCCCATTTTCTCTTAGGATATCTGGGAAACATCTCACATAGTGAGGTGGCACAACTTCATAGTTCGGGACATTGGGATATTTGTTGTTTGCCTGAATGCGCATATTGTGCGAACCTATAGATGTAGGATACATTCCTGTGATTATACTTGATCTGGTTGGCGCACACACAGGAACAGTTGTAAAGGCTTTCTTAAAAACTATACCTTCTTTAGCAATGCGGTCAATATTGGGCGTCGAGATGGTCCTGTCTCCATATGCTGAGAATATAGGACTTAAATCCTCAAAGTCCAGCCAGATGACATTTGTTGAAGTTTGAGAGAAAGAAACATGGTTTATATTCGGAAAAAGTATTATGAACAGTATTGTCCTGATTGCGCTTTTCATTTACGATTTTTTATTCTTTGAAAATTGAAAATTTAATTCAAGGTTTTTATTCTCATGCTATGGAAGTTTTCTCAAGTATTTAAGCTAAGGGATATAGCAATGAAATTTAAGATAAAGTATGAGTGTTTATGACTCTAGTATTAGAATTACGACATCAAAAGAACAAAAAAAATGACTTTGGGTAAAGCGTTTTAATGAAATGCCGGGATGGATACCAATAGAAGCGGAGTGACTTTTTTATATTGGATTTTAAGTTCTTTAATTGTTTCACTAAGGCTCAGTAGGATATCATTAAAGGTCTTGTTCCTATGAGAAATATTTTGTTATTTGGTTTTGTTTTTAACTAAATTTTTATGTCTTCTTATAACATACTTACAACTTTTGCGGGACTTCACCTTAAGAAGAAATTAATGTATGCAGGTTGTCTAAACCTTATTTTATTAAATGTTGCCCTGATTCTATTTGTGAATGTAGATGACACTTTTAAGCTTTTCTGTTTTTGCCATGTTTTCGCTTGGACTTGTAATCTTATTTTTAATCATTTTGCCAGAGATGTGGATCATCCCTATATCTCTATGACGATATATGGACTGTTTAGCGTCTTTGGTCATGCATATTTAAAGGGAGGTTTTTATAGCCCTTATATGATTTGGCTTCCCCTTACGAGCTTGGGCATGAGTATTTTTCTTAATAAGTTTTATACTATGTTATGCATCATATCCAGTATATTTATCTATTCATTATTTTTTTACCTTCAAATTTCAGGTAAAGCAGATTTTCAACAAGAGTTAAAGGAGATCCCTCCACTATTTAATTATTTAAACTTCATGGGTGTATTAGTGATGCTATGTATTATACACTATTTCTTTTTTACTAAAGAAAATCTTGATTTGATCTGGAAACGTGAAAGTGATATGAAAATGGGCGCCTTGCAGTCTAAACTTAATCAAAAGGAAACAGAAGTTGAGAAAATGAGGACTAACATGGCTCAGGATTTTCATGATGAAATGGGTAATAAACTTGCTAGTATTTCTATCCTCACACAAAGTCTTGATCTTAAGCTTAGGCTAGAATTATCTAAATCATCAGTGGAAGAGTTTAAGATGTTGGAGATAATACATCAGACGGTATTAGAAGTATATGATGGTACCAAGGATTTTATCTGGTCAGTAGATCATGTCATCAGAGTTTCTGCCGCCAATTATAATCTTCCGGGTGTGATCGTCAATTCTGTCAAAAGAAGATGGTTAAGTATTATCTGAGATTAAAATAAATACTTTGGATCAGGAGGTAATCTTACCAGATAATTTGTCAGCAGGAATGTATATAGTTTCCTATAGAAGTAATAACGGTTGGAGTTATCAGGATAAACTGGTTGTTTATTGATTCTTTACAATTCAGAGACAGGACTTATATTCTTATGTCCTGTCTCATTTTTTAATTGCAAATACTAAAAATCTCTGATATGAATACACGTATTATAATTTGTGTTCTATTTTCCCTTTTTGGAAAATTATATGCACAGACTGAATTTTGTCCCGGAAGCAAATATTCCGGGGTGTATATGCATGTTCCTCCACAAGTATTATCATTATGCAAATTAAATGGATATGGAGGAAATTTTGATCTTTCGTTTCATGTTAGTGATGAAATTGCTGGTACCACTGTATATTATTATACTTTTACCCCTAAGGAACGGAAGGATTACAGGATCATGTACGAAGAGTACATTGTCTGGGTGAAAGTGAATGGAGATGAGCTTGCTGCAGAGTTTAATCCAGTAAAGGATTATAAAACTGTCAATAACATTATTTCCGGCACTGGGAAAGACAGGGCATTTACTAGGGTTACGCTAGCATCCGGTTTTAAAGCTTCAGGAACCAATGTTAGATATACTGCAACATCCGGCCCTCAAGTTTGCCCTACGACTCCGAGAATGGATGCAACAAACTTAATGCCTGATGATGGTGAGAATATGACAAGTGATCAGAGTGTTTTGAATGGTCTTCAGTATTATCCTAATCCAATAGCTGAAAAATCATTTTTTGTTAATGTTTCTAAACAGCATCTTCCTGGAAAGATCTCTATTACTTCTATTGGAGGTAATAAAGAACTTATCCAATTGCCGATAACTTCACAAAACGATGAAATAATACTTCCGGACAACATTACTTCGGGAATGTATATTTTGTCATATATAGGAGAGGATGGATGGAGACATGAAGACAAGCTCATTGTTCCTTAAATTTACTTGGTGTAATTAATGTAGTGATAGAAAAAATGTATAGGAAGTTGGTAATTCCAGCTTCCTATCATCTCTTATTTGGCTAAGAAGTTTTAGGAAAGTATATTCGGAAAACAGATCCTTCACCTTCTACACTGTCAACTTCAATTTTTCCATTTGCATTTTCCATAATGCGTTTAACAATATATAGACCAATCCCAGAGCCTTCAATATGACTTTGAAGTCTTTTAAACATTGAGAAAATTTTTTCCTGTTGACCTTCCTTTATACCTAAACCATTATCTTTAATTTCCAAAATAATGTGACCAGCTTTGTTTTCTGTTCTTATTTCTATCAGTGGTGTTCTTTCCGGGGATCTGTATTTAATTGCGTTGATTAGAACATTATAGAATACGCTTCTGAAGTTTACTCTTGAAAACTTAATTTTAGAAATTTCAGAAAAGTCTGAATTTATCATAGCGCCTGACTCTTTTATCTGATTCTGAACATCAAGTTTTAATTCTTCAAGCACAGCGGCTATGTCTATATCCTCAATATCTTCATGGATATTCTTTTGAATTTTACCTATATCTGTGAGTTCTTTGATAGTTCTTTGAAAGCGTTCAATAGATCCTTTTATGAGATGAACAATGTTTTCTATTTCTTCATCCCCTATTAGTTTTTCATGCAGAGATATATCAAGCATATCCAAAAGTCCATCTATATTGGCTACAGGAGCTTTTAAATCATGCGAAGCAGTGTATACGAAATTATCCAGGTCTTGATTTATTTTATTGAGTTCAGCATTGTTCAAGCTTAGTTGTTCGTTCATATTTTCTATATCTTCCTTAACTTTTGCAAGATATTCTAACGTCAGCTTTTGATCATGAATTTCAGTGGCTGTGCCGAACCATTTTACAATTTTTCCTTTTGGGTCTTTCATTGGTAATGCCCTCGAAAGATGCCATCTGTATTCTCCATCTAGCCTTCGAAGTCTGTATTCTAATTCATAAGGTTCTCCTGTAAGGAGAGAATGTCTCCATCTGTTTAATGTTCTTATATAGTCATGTGGGTGTAAAATTTTGAGCCAACCCCATCCCTTGCTATGCTCATAGTCCATCCCTGCATAGTCAAATCCATGTTTATTGATATAATCAATTGCTCCTTTTGCATTTGCGGTCCATACAATCTGAGGAATAGAGTTTGCAAGGAAACGATATCTTTCTTCGCTTAGCTTAGCGCTCTCTTCCGCCTTTGACCTTTCTTTTATTTGTTTTTTCAATTCTTTGTTAGCACGTTCCAGCTCCGATGTTCTTTCCTTTACATTGGACTCTAATTCTTCATTGAACTTTTTTATTTTATCATTAGCAATTTTCATTTCGGTTATGTCAACAGAAATGCCCAATAAATATTGAGGTTCACCATTGACGAATGATATTGGAATTTTCTGTGTGTGTAACCATTTTAAGCCATCCTTAGTGCTAATAGGTTCTTCAGGAATGTTAAGGGGAACCCCACTGTCAAGAACAGATCTGTCTTGGGAAGTAAAGAAATCGGCCTGCTTTTTAGAAAAGAAATCATAATCATTTTTTCCTAACAGTTGGTCCTTGTCGTAACCCAGCAGAACTTCACCGGCTCTGTTCAATGCTCTAAATCGCAACTCTTTTGCATCTTTTATAAATACCATTGCTGGCATATTCTCAAGCACGGTTTCCAGAACGACTGTGGAATTCTGCTGTTCTCTCCCGATATTAAAAAAGTTTCTGAACCATTTGCTTAAAGATTGCATACCTCTTCACCTCTAAATGACTTTTACCCCATAACATTTATATAACATATTTATTTAGAGACAAGTTGCGATGGTATTCTCCCTTGTGTTAAATAGATGTTACCTTTGATTTTAAAGGTTTTAGAAATTTCACACAATGCTCATCGGTTTAAGCAATGACAATTTATATATTTGTAAATGCTTGAACACAAACTATCTATATGAATGAATCGATTCTAACAGCAAAGCAGCGTGAACTAATTGAGAAATTAGGAGTGGCCCACGAAAAATCAGGAATGCAGCCTGCACCTGCAAGAATCCTTGGTTTGTTACTGGTTTCAGACAAAACAGAACTTACCTTTGAAGAAATTCAGAACAGTTTAAAAATCAGCAAAAGTTCGACAAGTGCTTCCCTGAATCTTTTGATTTCGCTAAACAGAATTGAGTACGTCACTTATTCTGGCGTAAGAAAAAGATATTTTCGATTGAAAATTTTTAACTGGAAAGAGGACATGAAAAAGCAGATGGAGGAAATTTCTGTGATGAGTGCTCTGTTCAAGGAGGTTATGAAACAAAGGCCAAAATCTACAAAAGATTTTAATCAGGCCTTATACGAAATCGTTGATTTTTTCGATTTCTTCAATGATGAAGTCCCGACAATTTTTAAAAAATGGGAGCAGAAGTATAAAAAAAATAAAGAAGTCAAATGATGTTCTTTATTTTTAGTTAATTTAGTTCGGAATTTCCAGAACTAAACATAACTAAAGGTTTTGTTCCTCCGGAGACTATCAGTAATAGAGGAAATATAGTTTCATGATTTTGAGTAAAGTTTACAATCTTGGTCTGTCACCATACAAAGGCAGACTTTTATTATTAGTCTTGGTTTTTTTAGTTTCATTTAAAAGCTATTCACAGACTAAGCACACTATCAGTGGGATAGTTAAAGACAGCGAGACAGGTGATGCTTTAATAGGTGCTACGGTATCCGTGAAGGAAGCCGGTACTGGGACTGTAGCAAATGAAAACGGATATTATTCCTTTTCCCTACCTGAAGGCAACTATACCTTGATGGTTAATTTTTTTGGCTACAAAACAAGGGAAATAAAGGTCGACCTCAAAAAAGATGTGACAGTAAATATATCAATGTCTGAGGATGTTGATGAGCTCAAGGAAGTTGTTGTCACCACTGAAAAGAAAAACGATAACATCACAAAAGCAGAAATAGGTGTTGAAAAGCTTGAGGTAAAAGAGATTAATAAAATCCCCGTTTTATTAGGAGAGAAGGATATTATTAAATCTATTCAGCTTATTCCCGGTGTTAAATCAGGAGAAGGAACTGCCGGATTTTATGTGCGTGGTGGTGGTGTTGATCAAAACCTTGTATTATTAGATGATGCGCCAATCTACAATGCATCGCATTTGCTTGGATTTTTCTCGGTATTTAATTCCGATGCTATTAACGATCTCACGATCTATAAAGGAGGAATACCAGCCCAATTTGGTGGTCGATTGTCATCAGTATTGGATATAAAATCCAATGAAGGCAATTATAAAAAGGTGAGTGCGAATGGCGGAATAGGTCTTATATCTTCCAGATTAAATATAGAAGCTCCGATTGTTAAAGATAAGGCATCTATTATGGTTGCAGGTAGAAGATCTTATGCCGACTTATTCCTTAAGCTCTCTCCTGATGAAGGTATTAAAAACTCAAGACTTTATTTCTATGATCTGAATGGTAAACTAACATTCCGTCTTGGTGAGAAGGATAGAGTTTTTATAAGCGGATATTTCGGTAGAGATGTTTTAGGATATAAGAAATTATTTAATTTTGACTGGGGTAATGCAGCGGCTACTGTGAAGTGGATGCATACTTTTAATGATAAATGGTATTCAAGCACATCTCTGATTCATTCTGATTATAGATATAGAATAAAACTTGACTTTAGCGGTACTTCACTATTTATTATTTCCAAAATAAACAATGACCAGTTAAAGCAGGATTTCCAATATGTTCAGAGTCCCAGAAGTAAATTTAATTTTGGAGTCATTACCTCTTACCTGAAAGTTGTACCCGGTATAGTTACAACTAAATCGGATAATACTGAAAACGAAGAAAAGCTAAGCAATAAAGTTGGATGGGAAAATGCAGCCTATGTATCGCATGAATTTAAATATTCAGAAAAGCTGAATTTTATTTACGGTCTGCGTCTAACTTCTTTCTCTGTGCTAGGTCCGGGTGATTTCCTTGATATTGATAAAAATGGAAATACGCTGGATACTACAACTTATGGGAGTGGAAAAATTGTCAAAACATATTTGAACCTTGAGCCAAGATTTGCTGCGAGTTATATTTTTAATGAAAAGACTTCTATTAAGGCTTCTTATTGCAGAACCACACAGAATGTTCATTTGCTGAGCAATAGTACTTCTGGAAGCCCTACTGACCAATGGATTCCAACAAGTAAATATGTGAAACCTGAAATTGGTGATCAGGTATCGGTAGGTTATTTCAGGAATTTCAATGATGATAAGTTTCAATTTTCTGCAGAGGCATATTACAAGAACATGCAAAATCAGGTAGACTTTAAAAACAATGCTGAGCTTAGCCTGAATAATAATGTCGAAAACCAAATATTGATAGGTAAAGGAAGAGCTTATGGTATTGAATTCTTTTTGAAAAAGAAATATGGAAAATTTAACGGTTGGATTGGATATACAATTTCAAAAACGGAAAGAAAATTTGATCTAATAAATGATGGCGCATATTATCCAGCCAAGCAAGACAGACGTCATGATATTTCAATTGTAGGTATTTACGAATTATCACCTAAATGGACTTTATCAGGCTCGTGGGTATATTATACTGGAAATGCTATTACGTTTCCAAGCGGTAAGTACTATGCAGATAACAGAGTGCTTTTTTATTATGGAGATAGAAATCAAGACAGGATGCCAGATTATCATCGCTTGGATATTGGTGCCACATGGATCAGAAAGAAAACAGAAAAATTTGAATCCAGCTGGACATTCTCCATCTATAACCTTTATGGAAGAGCAAACCCTTATATGATTTATTTCAGGGAGAATAAAACAGATGCTTCTAAAACAGAAGCAGTCAAAGTAACACTCTTTAAAATGGTACCATCGTTCACTTATAATTTTAAATTCTGATAAATATATGGAAATGAAATGTATTCGATTTGCATATATAGCTTTTGTCTTAGCTTTATCTTTTCTTTTTTCTTCATGTGAAAAGGTCATAGATCTTAAGCTTAAGAATTCCGATGCAGGCATTGTGATAGAAGGTGCTGTAACAGATCAGCCAGGCCCATACAGAATAAAAATCAGCAGAAAAGTTAATTTTGATCAGCCAAATGTTTTTCCTTCCGTTAGCGGGGCTTCTGTTATCATCTCAGACAATATTGGTAGCAGAGATACGTTAAAGGAAGTTAGACCCGGTGTTTATGAAACCCAATCAATAGTTGGTGTTGCGGGTAATACTTATACTTTGAGCGTTGGTGACCAAGGAAACACTTATACAGGACAGTCTGTTATGCCGTCGCCAGTAATCATTGATAGCATATCTATAGACTATTTCCTCTTTGGTGGTCCGGATTCTGCAAAGTTTGTTAAAGTAACTTTTAAGGATCCTGAGGGAGTAAAAAATTATTACAGAATCTTGGAAGTGTTTAATGGAGATACACTCAATGGCATACATCTGGAAGATGATAATTTCAGAGATGGACAAAGAATTACACAGCCGGTATTCGAAGATGGAGAAGATGGAAATTTTCAGACTTTCAAATCTGGCGATGTTGTTACCATACTTCTTTTATCAATCGATGAAAATACTTATAAGTATTTAAGGGGGGTTGAAGCAGTTACCGATGGAGGTCAGTCTTCATCTCCTGCCAATCCTCCCTCAAATCTCTCAAGACCTGCATTGGGTTGTTTCAGCGCTCATGCTGTTACTTCCAGGACAATTATAGTGAAGTAATTATTAGTTAAGTTTTTTAATAAGGGAAATCAGGAATAATCCGGTTTCCCTTTTTTATTGAATAAGAAATATTTATTGAATTGATATTTGGTAACTATTTTTAAATGCTTGCGTAGCGTTTTTTATTGTTAGGAAAGGGAAGGATTTATTTCTTACAAGCAGCTACCGTAATAGAATTTTGATCTGATTTATATATACAGTTCCATATTTCCGTTTCTATTTGTAAAAAGTTTGATAATCAGAATACATATATTCTTGGTAACAATCATTTTATAGATTAAAAATTTGGTTTTACCTATACCTTTAATGCATTAATTGATAAAGCGAAACGTTTTATTGGAAATAACGTTCATGCAATCAAATACTTCAACTACAGAATTTCAAGTAGCTAATTCTTCTTAAAGAATCTTATTTATTTAAAGTTGCAAGAATCATTATCGGTAGCACCGATAATAATTTGAAGGAAGAATTATCACAAAACCTGAGCAGAAGCATTCAAATTTACAGAAGGCCAATATGACCGGAAATTTACAAATACCACCAATTGAATTGACAGATAACAGGAGAAGTTATGAAATTAAAAATGCTGTTTCGGATGGATCTTATTCATTCCCGATCCCTTTACAATCGGTTTATGGATTGAATGATATAGTTGTGTTTTCAACAGCTTTTTCAAAATTTCAAATAGTAATCTGCGAGTAGTGTATGGTACAGGAGATTGGTGTTTCGGAAATAAACAGGGTTGTTTCTGTTGTTCAGGAGAAGTTTGACCTTGACTTCAGCAATTATGCGGTATCCTCCTTCAAGAGACGTCTGGAGAGGCTGATAGAAGTTCGCAATTACAAGACTATAGATAATCTTATTTTCAAAATTGAAAATAATAACTTTAGCAAAGAAGAGTTTTTGCACGAAATCACTGTAAATGTAACAGAGATGTTCCGCGATCCTTCTTTTTGGAAAGCTATCAAGAAAGTACTGACCTTCTCGCTCGAGTCCCTTCCTAAAATTCGTATTTGGCATGCCGCCTGCTCTTCAGGTGAAGAGGTGTATTCCATGTTGATTCTATTAAAAGAAATGAATTTGCTGGATAAATGCGAGATTGTGGCTTCAGATATAGATAATATGATCCTGGCAAGAGCGAAAGATGGAACGATAGCAATGAGGAACATGGAGCTGAATTGCAAGAACTACGCTCGTGTACATGACGATTATCAGGATTTGATGAAATATTTTAAAGCGGATGGAGAATATTGCAAATTCGACAAGTCTCTATTATCTAAGGTTTCGTTTAGAAATATTGATCTTGTGAAAGCTGAATGTACGTCTAAGTACGATATAATATTTTGCAGAAATGTTATGATCTACTTTAATCAGTCTTTGCAGTCTAAGGTATTGAATCTCCTTCATCAGAGCTTGTTTATTCACAGCTACCTTGTAGTAGGAACAAAGGAAACAATTTCTTCAGCATTGGAAGTAGCTCCCAAGTTTATCTCAGTGAATAATGAAGAAAAGATATATAAGAAAATCAAAGATTAGTAAGAGTATAAGTGTTATTAAATAATACCAGAATTTGTAATTTCTCTGTTTAGCTCCTCCTAAAACTAAAAAAGCTAAGGAACTCGGATACCTTCCCTTTCAACCAGGAAAAGCTGCATGTCTTTTTTGGAGCCAATTTCTGTTGGTCAGTCCGGATATCAGATTCTTAGAGTAAGTATCCATATCGTCAATTATAGATCGTTAAATGATTCTTCATTTTCATTAGCGGGAGTGTAGGAATAACTTACATAATTCGTTCTAGTATCAGGGGTTGGAGGAATTTGGAAGGTTTGAAAATCAGACAAATTTACTGGTCATTTATTGAAACCCTTATCAACAAGATAAAGTATACATGTTTCCCGTAGGCATATGTTTTTCAAGTAAAGTAGTGTGGTATTGGGGAATTTGTGAAAAATGAAACTCGTGCTTCCAGAGGTTGGAAATGCCTATAATATTGTAACAATTAATCAATAATAATTTTTATGAAATACATCTATGAAATTCACCGGATAATGTCAGACAAGAGTTTGATTCTGGTATATGAAGGAGAATTTACACAGGAGATAACCAAGTCTGTGCTAGTGATGGCAGAGAGAAATATGGATTATACCGGTGAAGAGAGTAACATTAAAAGGAAAGTTTTTAACGTTATGGTGGAGTGTCTTCAGAATATCTGCAAACATGCAGACAGTGTTCAGGAGAAAGAAAAAGAAGCCATTTTCATGATTGGAAAAGAATCTGATTATTATATCATTACATCTGGTAACTATATTATAAATACAGACGTTCCATACCTGAAGAGCAAGTTGGAGAAAATAAACTCTCTGGATAAAGAAGGCCTCAAAGTACTATATAAGGATATGATTTCTAAAAGTGAAATTTCAGATAAAGGAGGAGCTGGCCTGGGTTTTGTAGATATAGCAAGAAAGTCAGGAGAGAAACTTGAATTTGATTTCGAACCGATCAACGACGTTTATTCCTTTTTCTCTTTCAAAACATGTATTTCAAGAAGTAAAGATCTTTAAAAATAATAATATACAATTCATATGAATCCGATAAAAATTGAAGGTACAGAAGATACTCCAGCAGTTTGTCTAGATAAAACTATAGGTGTATTCGAAGTTTCGGGCAGATCGCTTCCTGAAGATGCTGCCGGTTTTTATGCTCCTATTCTCAAGTGGCTTGAAGGATATGCTGCTGATCCAAATCCTAAAACAGAGTTCACCATCAAGCTTGAGTATTTTAATACTGCTTCTTCTAAGCTTCTTCTTGATCTTTTGACAAGACTTGAAAAGATTTCTAATGCTAAAATTCTTTGGTACTCTTATGAGGATGATGAAGATATGCAAGAAGCTGGACAAGAATTTTCTGAATTGGTAGAAGTGCCATTTGAATTAAAAAACTTTTAATAAAGGCTACGGAAGTAAGTTATGAGTGAGGAAATACTTAAGGCGCTAGCACAGTTATATGCGATCATTACCAAGCAGGACACAGGTGTAAGTGAAAAGGAAAGAAACTATGTTATAGATTCCTTCCGTTCAAAACTCGACCAGGTAAGGCTTAAGGAATATGTAGCACTATATGATGAGTTTGCCGGAATAGATAATCAGGAAAAAAAAGACAAGCCTGAAAAACTTACTTCTGTAAAAGATTCCGTAAGAACACTTTCTATCTGTAGGAAGATCAATAAAACGCTCGTTCAGAAGCAGAAGATAATTGTGCTTATCGAACTTCTGGAGCTCGTTCGTTCAGACGGAAATTATACGCCTCAGAGAAAACAAATTATTGAGACGGTCTCTGAAAGCTTTAATATTGAAAAGAACGAGCATGATCTCATTGAATGGTTCGTATTTTCGAAACCTGAAGAACTAAAGACCGATAGTGCTTTCCTTTTTATCAAAAGCGAAGGCGAAGCATTGGAGCCTACTCCTAACATTATATTCAATCATCATATCCTTGCTCCTGTAAGATTCCTTTTTCTGGAATCTGTAGATCTTATCTTCTTAAAAACAGAAGGTGAGGGCTTTACTTTAAATGGACTTCCTGTAAATTCCGAAGAGATAAAGTTATTCCCTTATGGAAGTATACTTAAGTCCTCTATTGGTGCTACTTTCTTTTATAGTGATATCATCAGGTATTTTATAAAGGAAGAAAATAAAAAGCCCGTAACATTTAACGTAACAGATCTTGAGTATACATTTCAGTCTGGTAGGATAGGCTTGCGTGATATCAATATCTCTGAAAGAGAAGGTACCCTTATTGGTATCATGGGAGCAAGTGGCGCAGGTAAAACAACTTTGTTGAATGTTTTGTCTGGTATTGAAATCCCATCTAAAGGTCAGGTGGTGCTGAATGGAATTGATATACACAAGGAGAAGGAAAAGGCGACAGGGATAATCGGATATATCTCACAAGATGATCTTCTATTTGAAGACCTTACTGTATTTGAGAATTTATTCTATTGTGCAAAGCTTTGCTTTGACAAGCTTCCTGATGCTGAAATCAAAGAGAAAGTGGAAAGTCTTTTGGGTAGCCTTGGACTAGCTTATGTAAAAGACCTTAAAGTCGGAAGCCCTCTGGAAAAGACCATAAGTGGTGGTCAGAGAAAGAGGCTGAATATAGCCCTTGAACTGATTAGAGAACCATTGGTTCTTTTTGTGGATGAACCAACATCCGGACTTTCTTCAAGAGACTCTGAAAACGTGATTGATCTTTTGAAGGAGCTTTCTCTAAAAGGAAAATTAATTTTTGTTGTAATTCACCAACCTTCATCAGACATCTATAAGATGTTTGATAAAATGTATATTTTGGATACAGGTGGATTTCCGATATTTTATGGTAACCCGGTTGAAGGTGTTATCTATTTCAAAAAGATAGCAAATCATGCCGACGCTGAAAAAGGACAATGCTTTTCATGCGGTAATGTAAACCCTGAACAGATATTTAATATTGTTGAAGAACAGGTTGTTGATGAATACGGTAACTTCACTGGAAAGAGAAAAATCTCTACCAGCGAATGGTATACCAGTTTTAAGAAGAATTTTGATATTTTAAAACAGAAAGACAGCACGTTTAGTCTTCCCAAGGGGCTAGATCTTCCTACTATTACCAAGCAATCAATGATATTTTTCCTGAGAGATTTAAAAGGAAAATTATCTAATAAGCAGTATCTGCTCATCAACCTTATTGAGGCTCCGCTACTGGCTTTAATCCTTAGCGTTGTAATAAGATATAAGAATACAACAAACGAATATCTTTTCAGATTTAATGAAAATATTCCTGCGTTTATTCTGATGAGTGTAATCGTTGCGCTTTTCATGGGGCTTAGCTTAAGTGCAGAAGAAATTATCAGGGACAGGAAGATATTGAAGAGAGAAAAACTTTTAAATCTAAGTAGATTAGGTTATCTGTTGTCAAAGATTGTCATACTTTTTTCATTTTCAGCAATCCAAACATTTCTATTTGTCGTAATAGGTACACTCGTGCTGGATATCAAGGGAATGGGTATGTCTTATTGGCTGATATTGTTCTCATCATCCTGTGCCGCAAATGTTTTAGGTCTGATAATTTCTTCAGCCTTTAATTCGGCAGTTATCGTATATATACTTATACCATTGATCCTTATACCTCAGATGATTCTCAGCGGTGCTTTATTTAGCTTTGACAAGCTGAACGATTTTCTGACAAATGATAAAAATAAGGTTCCATTTGTTGCGGATCTTATGATTTCAAGATGGGGATATGAGGCCCTTGCAGTAAGTCAGTTTAAAGATAATGAGTATCAAAGTCTCTTTTTCAAAGAGGAGCAAATAAAAGCAGTATCTGATTTTCAGCTTGCTCATGGGCTTCCTTTAGTTGAGGAGTTAGTGAAGAAGCTTCAGGAGAAAGGGGTTTCAGAAGAGGAAAGAAAAATTAAGTGGAACATAATTCTTAATGAAATAAAAAAGAATGAACGATTGTCTGGCTTTCCCACTCTTGCTCAAATAAGTACTTTGGAAAAGGCAGGATCAACAGAAACATCTCTTGAAGCTGTTTTAGAAATGCTACCAACACTTGATTCTTTTTATAATAAAACAGTTAATCATGCTGTGGAAGTTATGGAGCAGAAAGGATTATCCAAATCTTCCGAACTGAAAAACAGTCATTACAATGAAAGCTTATCTGATCTTGTAAGGAACCAGAATTCAGTAGAAAGATATAAAATTTCAAAACAAGAGATATTGCCTAAAGTTGACCTGGTGTTTTTTGCAGCAAAGCCTGATGGTAATTTCGGATACAGGGCTCACTTCTATGCTCCTTCCAAATATCTTGGAAGTATTAAGTTAGACACCTTCTGGTTTAACTTGATAGTGCTGTGGACCATAACCGGATTGTTCTTTGCTTTCTTATACTTCGATATCCTAAGAATTATTATTGATAAATCCTCAACTATGTTACAAAAGAAAAATTAATTGTATGAAAGACAGAAGTTATATTTTACTAGCTATACTTTTATCTGCATGCAGCACTCATTCATCCACAGATGAGAGGCTAACAAATTCCATAGACTCAGCAGTAGTTGTACCTGATGTTCAGGTATCTGAAAAGACCATTCAGGGAATCATGCAATCCGTACCTTCTCCACTTGAAATTTCTACAATGATCAAAGAATCAGGGGGAGACTATGATCGGGGAATACTTAATAAAGTGACTAATGCATCAAATTATAACAGCACTTTTAAAAAATCTATCAATCTCGGTGTTTTTAGCACGGATCTTGGTTATATAAATATATATAGTAAAAGTTCTGATGCCCTAAGTTATATTTCCTGCGTAAAAGGAATATCGGATGATCTGGGAATTGGTCAGTTCTTTGATCTGAAGGCGTTCAAGAGACTTGCAGAGAACAATAACAATTATGATTCACTACTTCTGATTACGACTTCTACATTCGAAGATATTAACCGTTTTCTTAAGGAGAAAAAGAGATCAGAACAAAGTGTTCTTATGCTTAGCGGAGGATGGATTGAAGCACTGCACATTGCGTTGAAAGTGCATGAAGCAAATCAGAACGAAGATTTGAAAGAAAAGATCGGAGAGCAAAAAATCGTTCTTGAAAAAATTGTATTGCTCCTTTCAAACTATAAAGCAAGACCAGAGGTGAAGGAGTTGGTGACAGATCTTGAGAAGCTGAATGAAGTTTATAAGAAAGTAGAAATCAGCTACACCTATCAAGAATCTGTAATGAAGGAAGTTGATGGAGTATTAGTGGTTGAAGATCAGACGACAAGTAAAGTCACAATTTCTGATGATCAATTAAAGCAAATTAGATCTATTGTTGCAGATCTTAGAAATAAAATTACCGTATAATTATTAAAGTATTAAATATTAGTTTTATGAACAAGAAATCAATCTTCCTGGTATTAATATTTTTTGCTTTTACTTCTATCAAAGCATTTTCTCAGTGTAGTTCGGATGAGTGTATTGCCAAGCTAGGCGAGGGGTATACCTTTCTTAAAACCTACAAGATGGAAAGTGTGGGTGAGGAAACTGAACATTCATATGTATTCAGTAAGGAAACGAGCTATATGCTTGTACTTTGCGGAAAAGATGGCGTTAGCCAGAATGTTACTGTAACTCTTTTTGACTCAAACAGAAAGGAAATAGCAACTAATTACGACAAGAAGAACAATAAATATTATTCTGCGATTGTGTATACCAGCAAAGCTACTGGTATGTATTACCTACGCTATTCTTTTCAAGGGGCTCAACCTTGCTGTGTAAGTGTATTAGCATTTAAAAAATAATTCTAAAGGGGATTAAAATTTAAAATTGGTCAGGCAGATTGAAAGATCTGCCTGATTATTATTTCTTCAAACAGGATCAGAATGAACAAATTAATTGTCAGCCTCGTATTATTCTATCTGCTGGTTCTGGCACCTGCTTATGCTCAGACTGTTTACCCTATGCTTGTGAAATCTCATGAAGAATTTCAGCATGCTATTGGGGGGGATGGAGAAGATGAGTGTATTAAAATTCTTGAGGTAAAAGACAAAGAGAAAGGATATTTGTTTTCCGGTAATACACAGGGAGTGGGCGCAGGAAAAAGAGACTTTTATTTGTCAAGAATTGACAGTGTCGGAAAATTGATGTGGACCAAGACTTATGGAGGGAAAGACAATGAATTTGGCGGTTTCGTTGAAAAAACAAATGATGACAATTTTGTCATAGTAGGTTATACTGAAAGTTTTAACAAGGATAATAACCAGATATTACTTATCAAAGTGGATCCAAAGGGAGCTGTTCTTTGGTCTAAAACAATAGGGCTTGATCGAAGTGTGTATGCCACTACGCTTACTGTCGTCAGAGATGGTGGCTTTGTAATACTTGGGGAGACAATCAACAACACAAGTAAAATTAAACATTCGGATATACTTGTTACCAAAACCGATAAGGACGGTAACATTTTATGGAGTAAGATTATAGGGGGTGAGAGAACTGATTATGGATATAGTATCTCTGAAACAATAGACCATGGTTATATTATCGGAGGTGAAACCAACAGTTTTGGAAAGGGTGACTGGGATTTCTATTTCCTAAAGCTTAAGGAGAGCGGAGATATAGAATGGACCAGAGCATTCGGAACGGATTCATCTGATTATGGAAGGGTAGCCAAGCAGGCCCCTGATGGTACTTTTATCTTGGGCGGAACTTGTGTTACAGGGAAGGATGTAGATATGGAAATTGGTCTTGTGCGCGTGGATGCTAATGGTGGTCTTCTCTGGTCGAAGACAATGGGGGGACAGAATGCAGAATATCTTCTGGATCTTATCACGTTAGACGAACTGTCTTTTGCGATAGGAGGCTATACAAGCAGTTTTGGATTGAATCAGGAAGATGCATTTATATGCATTCTTGATTATAATGGAAAAATGAAGTGGATGAAGACCTATGGTGGTCCGCAAGAAGATCATGGAGTGGCTCTCTGTAAAACAACCAATGAAGGAATTATTCTTGCAGGCCAAACAAGTAGCTTTAGTGCGAAAGCAAAGGATGTTATGCTAATAAAGACTACCAGAAAATGGTCGAAATATCAGTGTAATGCAAATGTTGTAGTTCCTACTTCAGAAAAGTTTACTTCTAAAGTATTGTATGGGGGAACTCAAACAGAGGTAAGAATGAATTTATATGATGTAGATATATCGATTTCTGATGTTAAATTCTCGGAAAGAACTTTATGTGTACCTTATTAATATCGCTTAGAATGGCTATAAGTTAATTATTGAATTGTCGTAAGTATGAAACGCTTATTTAAAATATATCTCTTATTGGTGTTGTTGTGCGTTTCCGGCTCAGCATTCTCACAAACAGAGCAATTGATTCAAGTTGCCGACGAGGTTTATAACTTCGGTGACATTAAAGATGCATTGGAGATTTATAAACAAGTACTGGAGCTTGACTCCCTGCATGTAAAGGCTAACTACATGGCCGGTAAATGTTATATTGAAACTATCAGTAAAGAAAAGTCTCTACCCTACTTGCTCAAGGCATATGACCTAGATCACAAATATGCAGCCAATATTCTTTACCTCATCGGACTTTCTTACCATTATAATTACTCATTTGAACAGGCTATAGGTTTTTATAAACAATACATTGAAAAGCTTGAATCTGGGGTTTATAGCAAGGATTATAATAATGACAAGGTCATGGAGGAGCTAAAGAAAACCAACAGAAGGATAGATGAATGTAACACAGCCCTTGTTATGGTTAAGAATCCTGTTCATGTAAAAGTTGAGAATCTTGGTAAAGAAATAAACTCTGAATTCCCTGACTATGCTCCGGTTATTTCTGCGGATCAAAAGGTAATGTTCTTTACATCTAGAAGAAAAGGTAGTATCGGTGGTAACAAAGATAAAGACAACGAATTCTTTGAAGATGTTTACTTCTCTCACGGAAGCAATGGTAAATGGAATGAAGCGGAAAACGTTGGAACAAAAATTAACTCTAAACTACATGAATCAAGCATTGGTCTTAGCCATGATGGTAAGCAGCTTTTCGTTTATGTAGATAATGATAAAAATAAAGGTGATATCTTCTATTGCTTTATTGATGCAAACAATGAATGGTCGTCACCAAAGCCTTTTGGGAAACCTGTAAATTCTGAATTTATTGAGAACGCAATTACAATTTCAGAAGATGGTAACACTGTTGTTTTTAGCAGTAATAGAAAAGGTGGAAAAGGAGGCTTAGATTTATACATTTCTACAAGAAAGAGTAAAAATGCCAATTGGAGCGAGCCTCAGAATATAAGTGCCATTAACTCTGAGTATGATGATGAGTCACCTTATATTACGGGGAAGACACTTTACTTTAGCTCTAAAGGGCATGAGGGTATGGGAGGATATGACCTGTTCAAATCTGAATTTGATTCAACCTCTTCTACATGGAGTAAACCAGAGAACCTTGGTCACCCTATTAACTCAGCCGATGATGATTTTTCTATTGTGGTGGCTGATGGAGGTAAAATTGGTTATATAGCTTCTGTAAAAAAAGAAGGTTTCGGGAACATGGATATCTATAAAGTTTTTTTTGAAGAAAAGCCAAAGGAACAGCCCAAAGAAGAACTAGCTCAAAAGACTGAAGAGAAGAAACCTGAAGAGAAAAAATCTGAAAAGAAAACTCAGTCCCTTTCTCCGAAAAATGAGTTGTTTAAATCTGCTCCCGTCGCTAAAAAGGAAGTAGTTAAGGGATATAAGCTCATCATAAACGTATACGATGCAGTTTCTAAAGATCCTTTGAATGCTTCAATTAAGTTAAATTTTTCAGACCCTAATGCAGGATTGATAGAGGCTAAATGTGTAGCAGGAAAATTTTCTAAAGAATATAAAGTAAAACCATCTTCAAATTTGGCTATTTCTGTTGATTATACCGGTTATGTATTTTCTACAGCCAATGTAGCTTTAAATGATTCTGTTATCACTAAGAGTTTTTATATGGAAAAAATCAAGGAAGGTGTTTCCAGAATTTTGAGAAACATATACTTTGATTTTGATAAGGCTACTTTAAAAAGTGAGTCAAATTCAGAACTTAATAACTTATATAAATTCCTTACAGCAAATGCTGGTGTAAAAGTCAGAATAGATGGACATACTGACAGCAAAGGCTCTCAACAGTATAACAATTCATTATCACAGAAGAGATCTGAAGAAGTAGTTAATTGGCTGGTATCAAAAGGAATATCCAGAGATAGGGTATCAGCAAAAGGATTTGGCGAAAGCAAGCCACTCGCAAGTAACGATGATGAAGATGAAGGAAGAGAACTTAACCGAAGAACGGAGTTTGTCATCCTTGAAAATTCAAGCACAGCAACATCTTTCAAATAATGGAAAGATGTTGCCGTATTTTTACTTTAGTTGATTTTTTCCTAAGGATTATCTTAGCCAATTTAATAATCAAAAACTTATCGGGATGCAGAGGTTGATTTGATAAAAAATATTGAACCTGTTGCTTCTCGGTTTAAACTTTTAACTTAATAATTTCTAGAATAGATAAAAGCTTTGTTTTATGCCTTCTTATTGATCCAAATAAGGAGATTGTTAATTAGCAAGAGTATCTTTTATTTCGGCTGGGTTTTCTCTTGAGAAAGCATTTAGATACCTTTCTACAACTTCGTAAATTACAATTTCAGGCTTTACTTCTTCTATAACTTTATAATCAAAACTATTCCATTGATGATGTCGTTCTGTGACGTTAAAATGATTTGTAAAGAACGGCCTTAAAAACTTGTAATAAGAATCATGAAAGAGGACAATATTTTTTTTTGCCAGGTTTCTGTTGTTGATCAGTTCAAAATTGTATTTATAATCTTTAAAATCCTTTTCAAGGTTTACCATTTCGGCAAGATCATTTCCTCCTACCTCTTCCTGAATGATTTTATAATCTGTAATGGGAATCGGTTTAAGCTCAGGATACTTTGCAGATAACTTGTTAAAGATTTCTGTATAGCCTATAAAGCCTCCATAATGTGTCCAGTGGGAGTCTGTTTTATAATAGAGAAAATGCTTCCCATCTTTTGCTTTGGTCAAAGCTTCTCTTAAATCAATTATATTTAAATCGGTGTTCTTTTTTAAATAGGATAAAATTTGATCTGCGACAGTAACTCCTTTTTTGTATGGGAAATATTCAGGATAGACGGTCTGCTTGTTAGGGCACATGATAATGTAAAAATCAATATTTCTTTTCTTTAGCCATCTTTTTTGAGCTTCCAGGTTATGCTTGATTTTTAAAAGGGATGTATCTGCAATTATTTGCTGACCTGTAAAGCTTTCAATTGCATATCCGTCTCCCTTCCCTGAATAATATAACCAATCATCAGAGCCTTGGATTACAGTAGGTGTAATATTAGTTTCTTTTAAAATTTTTGTTTTTATGTAATAATAAGAACTAATAAGCTCTCGCTTTAATGTTAAAGAATCTGTTAGAAGAGTTTCATAAGCAGAAATCTTTGCTTTAAAGGTTTGTGGCTTTTCTTCAGGGCTAGGGGCTTTTTGATTATTTAATGTATTCAGAAATAATAAACAAGGGATGAAAAGTAATATTGCGAATATCGTTACAAGGAATATATCACTTGTTTTATATCTGTTTTTCATTTCAATATTAAAATCTGAAGTAAATAAATGGATTGTAGGTTCCAGCAATAAGTGAGAGCATACTCAGCACCAATAAAATTATCAAAACAGAAACTCCTGCAAAATCAGCTGTTGTCCGTAAATTCTCATTTTCTCTGAAGAACTTGATTCTCCTTAGCTGTAGCAAGCTTTTGATCACAGGAGTAGAGAAAATCAATCCTGCTATAAATGCCATTATAAAGTCAACATCTCTGAAGGGGATTAAATAATTTTCACTGATAGAGAGTTCAGGGGTAAACATATTTTTCAGATAACTGAATGCAATACTTAGACTGTCTGATCTGAAAAATACCCATCCTATACATATTACAATTAAAGAATAACTGTGCTTAACCAATGATGGCAATCTTTCTATAAAGTTTCCCAAAGAGGTTCTCTCTAATATCAGAAATGCCCCATGCCACCCCCCCCAGACTATAAATGTCCAGTTAGGTCCGTGCCACAAGCCACATAGAAGAAATACAGTAATAAGGTTAAAGTAAGTTCTTAGATTTCCTTTTTTATTTCCTCCCATAGGTATGTAAAGATAATCTCTGAACCATGACGAAAGTGATATATGCCATCTCCGCCAGAATTCTTTTATCGATTTTGAAATGTATGGGTAGTTAAAGTTTTCAGGAAAATCAAAGCCGAACATTTTGCCTAGTCCTACCGCCATGTCAGAGTATCCTGAAAAATCAAAATATATTTGCATGGCGTAAGTAATGATAGCGATCCAGGAAATAAGGAATCCCGCTTCAGCTAAATTTTGAGCAAAAATATAATCTACTGCTCCGGCAAGATTATTTGCTATCAAAACTTTTTTGGCAAGTCCGATGATAAATCTCTTTAACCCTGTGACTATTTTTTTGAATGAATGTTTTCTTTCCGTCAGTTGCTGTGATATTTCCGGATAACGCACTATGGGCCCTGCTACCAGTTGAGGGAAATTAGTAATGTATAAACCCAGGTTTACAATGCTTTTTTGTGACTGTGATGATTTTCTATATACATCAATTATATAAGATAAGGCGTGAAATGTAAAAAAAGATATGCCTAGAGGCAGTGTAATTTTTTCTGCTGCATGCATGCCTGCTAACTCCAATAAGAAGTTGGAATATTTGAAGTAAATCAATAAACCAAGATTGAATATTACAGCAAGAGTAATAGTTGTTTTGGGAGCCAGCTCATCGGGTTTCTCCAGCATTGATGCAAAGAAAAAATTACCCAAAATAGAGACCAGCATCACAAAACTATTCTGCGCTTCTCCCCATATGTAAAATGAAAGACTTGCTGCTAAAAGGAATAGGTTTTTAAATTTTCCCGGTAAAATGTAATATCCCAAAAGGCATATTGGCAGGAAAAGAAATATGAAGACAAGAGAACTAAAGACCATTGTGAATATTTGATTATCAAAGATAATTCAAATGACTCAACGGGCAAAATAAGGTATTTAGTACGGGTTAAAATATCTAATTGAAAGTTTTAAAATGCGTAATTTTTTGAAAGTCAAATAGGCGCGAACATCTATTTTTGTTGGGTAAAATAATAAATTGCTCCTGCAATAATGAGTACAAAGAGTAAAACTAAAATTGTAACAGTTGTCCTTGAGGATTTTCTGGAAGCTTTAAGGCGAACATTCTCAGTTTTGGCAAATTTACTTCCCCATAGTCCTTTTACAGCATATACGACTTTGTCAACTGTTGATTTATCTTTCACAACATAGTCAAATGCACCTGCTGATTTTACTTTATCAATTAAAGCTGTCTCTTTTTCATTGGTAAGAACTATAATATCAGCTTCGGGCTTCCTTTTTTTAATGAGTTTTACTGCGTCGATTATATTAAGATCTGAATATTGCTCATCCAGAATTACTACATCCAGGTCTTTGCCAATATACATATCAAGATCCTTGGCTACAGTGTGTCCGTTTCTGAGTATATTCACCTTCTCATGAAATTCTCTTTTAAGCCTTTCTGTGAGGAGTGTTGAACTCATCTCATCTTCAATAAGCAAAATGTCCAGAATTGTATCCTCAGTCATAAAGTTATGTTTTCACTTTTAACAGAGGGAAATATGAATTGTTTAAATTCTAGGTCAAACTTCTGTTAATACTTTTCTAAGTTCTCTTCTCATAATCTTATTTGAGGCGGTTCTGGGTATATTGGCAACTTTTACTATTTGAGAAATTCTGAATAAGGGATTTAACTGTGATGTCAGTAAATCTTGAAGATTCTTTTTAAGAAGTCCTTCATCCGAAGCCTGATTTTTTTCTGTATAAAAAACCACAAGCCTTTCAGGCCCTCCTGTTATGGGAGCAATTGACACGGCAGCAGTTTCCAGGACCATCGGATGTTTATTGAGGGTTTCCTCTATCTCGATAGCACTTATTTTAATGCCTCCCAGATTCATAGCATCGTCAGTTCTTCCTACACTTTTGTAAAATTTGTAGGGCCCTTCTTGTATTGTTTCAAATGCATCACCATGTTTTCTTAGCACTTCTCCACCAGGTCCGCTCGGCATTTCTTTATAATATTCATTATGGTGATTTCTGTTCAACAGTGTCTGGCTCAAACCGATTGACGGCGGAACAAGAAATACCTCCCCAGTTTCATTGATACTTGCCGGTCGCTTATTTTCATCTAATAGATAATAATTAAGGCCTAATGCAGGAGTTGTAAACATTGAAGGCGAAACAGGTTCACATACTGTGCCTGTAATATAGCCGCCTCCAATCTCAGTCCCTCCACAGTATTCGATTATGGGAGCATTAAAATCTGACATTCCCATAAGATATAGATAATCATCAGCGTTGGATGGCTCTCCCGTAGATGAATACAAACGAACATTCCAGTTAAACTTATTTATAAAATCGTTTTTAATCCAACCTCTTACTACCGATGGTATCGTTCCCATAATAGTAATGCCAGTCTTTTCCGCGAATTTCCCAAATTGTTCTGTAACTGCTGATCCAGTAAATAAAGCTATTGTTGCTTTATTTATTAATCCGGCATATATAAGCCATGGCGCCATCATCCAACCCATTCCTGTGGTCCAAGTTACTACATCTGATTCTTTTATATCAAGGTGAAAATGTCCGTCTGCTGCACATTTGATGGGTGTTGTGTGCGTCCATGGAATCGACTTTGGTTCTTTTGTTGTGCCGGATGAAAAAAGGATATTGGTGATATCGTATGGGTCGCATTCTGTAGAACAAGCAGTGTTTTTTGACAGTAAATTTCCTAATATCAAGTCACCTTCTCGCAGATGTTCTTCCTGTTCCAAAGATACAAGGATGGCTGGTGCACAATCCGATTCTTTCACTTTGTCATAAACATTAAGCGCTTTACCCCCATAGATATATTGATTTACGGTAATGATTGCTTTGGAATTAGTCATCTCAACCCGCTTGCAGAGCTCAACAGGAGAAAAGCTATCTGCAACGGAAACGGCTATCATTCCCGCTTTAACAAGTGCGAGATAAATAGCTACTGCATCAATAGAAAAGGGAAGATAAAGAACGAAGCGATCTCCTCGTCTGAAACCGTTCTCCAAAAGACCGTTAGCGATTCGGTTGGTATATAGATCCAGCTGTTCGTAAGTTATTTTTTTTATATTTTCGCTTTCTTCGCAACCTTCGATGATGGCTGTCTTATTTTTGTCAGCTAAGAAGCAGCTATCTGCAATATTCATTAGAGCTCCTTCCATCCATATGGCCTCTTCAACACCATGAGAGGTATCAAGTATAGACAAATAAGATTCTTTAAATTTTATGCCTGTCCGCTTAACTGCCTTCTCCCAATATAGTCCTCTGAAAGATGATGCCCAACTGAAAAGATCTTTATAATCTTTGCTGCCGCTTTCAGCTATTAGCCATGATAAATTGGATTTTCCAATATCCTTAGCTGATGGAATCCAGGCAATGCCTGCTTTATTTTTCTTATAAAGTTCGTAAAATACCTCTTTCCATAGGTCGATTTCATTACGTGAAAAATGGGCCTGAAGAACGGTTTTCCACCACAAAGCTTTTTCCTCAATAGTGCCTTCCTTTTCAGAGAGAATTTGAAGTTGCTCCCTTTCTTCATCATCCAGAATAGCTGAATATATTTTCATTAAATTCAGTAATAAGTTAAAACAATATTAGAATTGGTTTTCAGGCAAAATGCTCAATTTAGTTTTTAACAAGAATTAAACCATTTTGTCTAACTGTCAGTCAGAAAAAGATCAGTTTTTTCCCTGAAATACTGATTTACGCATTGTTGGTTAGAGGGTTCTGAAACTAGCGAAACAAAAGTGGAAGATAATACTCTGACAAAAACTTTAACTGTATTTTTAAAAGCTTGAAAACTAGAATTATTTTGATTTTTATTTTGTTCCCCAGGATAAATCTTTTGTTTATCTCCCATACAAAGTATTAATTTTAGTTCATGAACGGTTCCGAAAAAAAACTTTTTCTCCTGGATGCAATGGCCTTGATTTACAGGGCTCATTTTGCTTTCAGTAAAAATCCAAGAATAACTTCTACAGGTATAAATTCCAGCGCAGTTTTTGGTTTTACCAACTCTCTTCTGGAAGTTTTATATAAAGAAAAACCTACGCACATTGGCGTTGCTATTGACACAGCCGGGCCGACATTCAGGCATGAAAGTTTTGTTGAATATAAAGCCAACAGACAGGAACAACCTGAAGATATTACCATAGCAATTCCTTATATAACCAGGCTTTTGGAGGCATTTCAGATTCCTCTAATCGGCATCCCAGGTTATGAAGCAGATGATGTGATTGGTACATTGTCGTCCAAGGCCTGCAAAGAAGGCTATACTGTTTATATGCTTACTATGGATAAGGATTATAGTCAGCTTGTGAACGACTGTGTATATCTCTATAAGCCGTCCTATATGGGCAACGGGCACGAGGTTTACGATGTTGCTCGGGTTCTTGAAAAATTCGGTATTAAAAGAGTTGATCAGGTAAGAGATATTCTGGGTTTAATGGGAGATAGTGTTGACAACATACCAGGAATTCCTGGTATTGGAGAAAAAACGGCCCAGAAGCTAATTGCAGAATATGACACCGTTGAAAATCTTATAGCCAACGCAGACAATCTGAAGGGTAAGCTGAAGGAAAATGTGGTGAACTTTGGCCCTCAAGGTATTCTTTCGAAAGAACTTGCTACAATTCACTGTGATGTGCCGGTTGCATTTGATGATGAGTTGTTCAGATATAAGGAACCTCTGAAAGAAGAATTATCGAAACTTTTTGATGAACTTGAATTTAAAACTCTGAAGAAAAGAGTTTTTGGAGAAGACGCTTCTGCGGTTCAGCAGGCTTCTTCAGGGAAATCTACAACAAAGGTAAGTCCGACCGGACAAATGTCAATGTTCGGGAATACTGAGGAGGAAGTCTTGACTGAAGAGCAAGTAGAAGGAAAAGTCTTCTGTACTATAAAAGATACTGTCCATGATTATAGAGTTATAGATACTCCTGAACTTATAGCTTCTTTGGTTTCTTATCTGAAAGTACAGGATGAGTTTTGTTTTGATACAGAAACAACCAGTCTTGATGCTGCAGAAACAGACCTTGTCGGGCTCGCTTTTTCATACTACAAAGGGGAAGCATACTATGTCCCGGTACCGCAGAATTTTGAAAAGGCTAAGGCCATTGTGGAAGCCTTCAGAGATGTTCTTGAAGATAAAAAGATCACAAAGATCGGGCAGAATCTGAAATTTGATATCCTGGTTTTAAAAAGGTACGGTATAGATGTTGATGGTCCTGTCTTTGATACAATGCTTGCTCACTATTTGATTGAGCCTGACATGCGTCATAATATGGATTTCATGTCAGAACATTATCTTAATTATTCTCCTGTTTCTATTGAAACCCTGATTGGAAAGAAAGGTGTAAAGCAAAAGAATATGAAAGATGTTCCATTAAAGGACATTGCAGAATATGCAGCAGAAGATGCTGATATTACCTTGCAACTGAAACATATACTGCAGCCTATTCTCAAAGAACAGAAAACAGAAAAGCTTTTCGGTGAAGTTGAAATCCCATTGTTGACTGTACTTGCCGATGTAGAAAGGGCGGGAGTAAAGATCAATCCTGATGCTCTGAAGGAGTTTTCAAAGCAGCTGGATCTGGAGCTGCTAGATATTGAAAAGAGTATTTTTAACCGCGCAGGATGTGAGTTTAATATAGCTTCCCCTAAACAATTGGGAGAGGTATTATTTGAAAGACTAAAAATTGACCCTAAGGCGAAAAAGACGAAGACCGGGCAATATGCAACAGGAGAAGAAGTGCTTTCCAAACTTGCACCAGAACATCTTATTGCTCAGGAAATCCTCGATTACAGAGAGCTTCAAAAATTGAAGTCTACCTATGTGGATACGCTACCACTTCTTATCAGTAAAGTTGACGGAAGGGTGCATACTTGCTATAATCAGGCAGTAGCGGCTACGGGAAGACTGAGCAGCACGAATCCAAACTTGCAAAACATCCCTATCCGTACGGATAGAGGAAAAGAAATAAGAAAAGCTTTTGTTGCCAGAGACAGCGACCACTTGATTTTATCAGCGGATTATTCTCAAATTGAACTTAGAATAATGGCTGAGTTCAGTAAGGAAAAGAACATGATCGAGGCTTTTCAAAAAGGAATTGACATTCATACAACTACTGCAAGTAAGGTATATAAAGTTAGTTTGGATCAGGTAACATCTGATATGAGAAGAAATGCCAAAATGGTAAATTTTGGAATCATTTATGGTATTTCTGCTTTCGGTCTTTCTCAAAGGCTTGATATTCCTAGAAAAGAAGCAGCGGACATCATAGACGCATATTTCAACGAGTTTCCTGCCATCAAATCTTATATGGATGAGGTTATCAACAAAGCTCGTGAACATGAGTATGTAGAGACAATCCTTGGAAGGAGAAGGTACTTAAGAGATATCAATTCCAGAAATATCACCCAGAGAGGTTATGCGGAAAGGAACGCCATTAACGCTCCTATTCAAGGAAGTGCTGCTGATATGATAAAAGTTGCAATGATCAATATTCATAACTGGATGAAACAAGAAAACCTTAAGTCCCGCATGATTATGCAGGTGCACGATGAACTTGTTTTTGATGCTCATAAATCAGAGGTAGAAGTCTTGAAATTGAAGGTTGAAGAGTTTATGAAGACAGCTCTTCCTATGTCTGTTCCTATGGAGATTGGTATAGGTGTAGGAGAAAATTGGCTTGAAGCGCATTGATGGATGTTTCCAAATGTATTGGTGTTGCTTAATTTAGGATTTAATAAGAATTATAAATATAAAGTTCTCCTATAAATTGATATCAGGAGGACTTTTTCAAAAGATGAATAGAATAGTAAAGTTAAAGCCAAAGAAAGAAAAGGCTGTATTGAACAAACACCCTTGGGTCTTTTCTGGTGCAGTGGCTAAGGCAAATGCAAAAGATGGAGATATCGTTGAAGTTGTAGATGCAGATAACAGATTCCTTGCTTATGGATTTTATTCCTCAGAAAGCCAGATAGTGTGCAGGTTGTTTGAGTGGGATAAAAGCAATGATAAATTTGATGAAACATATTGGGCTGGAAAAATTGATAGAGCACTTCAGTTAAGGAAATCAATTATTGATTTTAGCTCAACAAATGCTTATCGGTTACTTCATGCAGAAGGCGATTTTTTGCCAGGTCTTATCGCAGATGTTTATAAAGATACTTTGGTATTGCAAATAAGCATTACCGGGATAGAACAAAGAAAGGAGCTATTTTTTGATATATTCAAAAAGGCTGGATATTCTTCTATTTATCTGAGATCAAGCGGGAGTTCAAAAAAGAATTTAGATGTGAAGTCGGAGGGTGTTTGGATTGCCGGAGAAGATAAAGGCCCTTTTGAGGTATTGGAAAATGGACTTAAGTTCATGATAGATGTTGTGGAAGGCCAGAAGACAGGTTTTTTCCTTGATCAACGTGATAATCGTGAATTGTTAAAACGTTTTTCCTCTAATAAAAAAGTTCTCAATGCATTTAGCTATACAGGAGGATTCTCTGTCTATGCACAAGCCGGAGGAGCAGAGGAAGTACATTCTCTTGATATCTCAGCAGATGCAGTGAAAGGTGCCGAAGACAACGTTTTATTAAACTTTCCAACTGCGTCTCATAAGTCCATTGTAAAAGATTGTTTCGAATTTTTAAAAGAAATGCCGGAGAACTACTATGATCTCATCATTCTGGATCCTCCTGCATTTGCTAAGTCTGCAGCAGCTGTTGATAGAGCCGCAAGAGGATATAAAGACATAAACATGCGTGCATTCAGAAAGATTAAAAAGGGAGGAATGCTTTTCACTTATTCATGTTCTCAGCATATAACTAAAGACTTATTTCAAAAGATCATTTTTGGGGCTGCAGCGGATTCAGGAAGGAATGTGAGAATTCTATTTCAGTTGCATCAACCAGCAGATCATCCTGTTAACCTTTATCATCCGGAAGGGGAATATTTGAAAGGTCTTGCTTTGTGGTTGGAGTAGTTCGTTGCTACTCCCCCAGGATAGTTACAGTTATTTCCCTTCCCGATGCATGATCACGATGCTCGCATAGATAAATTCCCTGCCACGTACCCAGATTAAAACGTCCTCGTGAAACAGGTATGCTAATTGAACTACCCATTAAGGATGCCTTGATATGAGCTGGCATATCATCAGGTCCTTCCAGAGTATGCTTATAGTAAGGAGCATTTTCAGGCACCATTTTGTTGAAATGACTTTCAAAGTCCTGCCGAACTGTCGGATCTGCATTTTCATTAATGGTAAGACTTGCTGAAGTATGGTGAATAAAGACATGAGCCAATCCGGCTGATATATTTTTCAATTCAGGAATTTCAGATTCAATTTTACTAGTGATCAAATGAAATCCCCTTTTAAATGCAGGAAGAACAAAAGTCTTTTGAATACATTTCATAATGTTTTTGGGATGAATATAACTTCTTGAAGTTCGAAAAATGCCTTAAAAGCCTAAAATTTTTAAGGGCGTAATTTTAACGGAATTTTGATTTCGTTGGACGAAATAAAGCTATTTTTTTATCGGTATCTCGTAAATAATGTTTAAACACTTTTAACAAAAAGTCCTTCTGCTTGTTTACTACATCGATGAAATGGGGCTTGCCTTATATTTTTGCGATTCTGTTGTTTTTCTTTGGATGTCAACAAAATCATTTAAACCAAAACGGTGCCAATCCATGGGTGCCCAATGCAGAGCTATATGGTCTCTGGAGTGGGAGTTGGCCGTGCTCAGATTGTGATGTTCTGGCATATAAGCTTACAATTCAAAGATCCGGTTTATTCAGAGAGGAAGCTGTGAAGATTAATGGAAAAGGCAATCCGCAGGTTTTGGAGGGTACTTGGCAAATGATCAATGATTCTGTTCTTATCTTAAACAAGATGGATGGGAGCAAAGCCAAATTCCTATTTAAAAGAAATGAACTTGGCCTTCTTAATGAGAAAGGCTCTTCAGTAAGAAATCAATATATTTTATACAGGTCAGATGCTGAAGTTAAACTTGAAGAGAGTGAAAGAATGCGCAAGGGTGGGGTTGATTTTATTACAGACCTTGATGAAAAGTGGAAGCTTATAATAGATTTTGAAAAAGAAGCAGTATTCTATTTCCCTGATGGGGAAGTTATAAAGGCAGCACTTAATGATAAAATAGACCCTGATCGCAACACATGGAAATTCACTAGTTCTGCTCCCGGATCGTTTCTTTCTATTGAGCTTACGAAGGATATTTGTATAGATAGTATTTCCGGAGAATCAATTCCCTACAAAGTTTTAATATCTGCCGAGGGACTTAGAAATAAAGGCGTTTCAAGATTTTCCGGATGCGGGAGTTTTTTGGGAGATTGGCGCCTTCATGATATATGGGCTCTAAGATCATTTAATGGGAAACAAATTGATGCAGCAAATTTTGATAAAGGGATTCCTTACCTTGAATTTAATATAAGGGAAGGAAAAATTTTTGGTAATGCAGGTTGTAATGCTATCAGTGGAAGTTTTATCCAAAGCAAAAGCATTATCGCTATCGGATCAATTGCTTCCACCAAAATGCTTTGTAATGCTTATTCATTCGAACAGGGCTTTCTATCGGCTCTTTCTCAAAAGAATTTCAAGTACAAATTCGACGGACTGAAGCTTACTTTATCCGACGAAAAGAGTGTCCTGGAGTTTTCAAAGGTTGATTAAAGCTGACACAATTGTTTTTTATGGCTTAAGTAGTCTTCCCAGATATCTTTTAAAATTTGACCTGCCGGTTTAATGTCTTTGATTTGTGCAGAAACCTGACCTATTTCAAGTTCGCCGTCATTAAGATCTCCTTCAAATATTCCTTTCTTAGCCCTGCCTTTGGCAAGTATATTTTTTAATGATGTGGGGTCGGCTCCCTTTTCTTCAGCCTGTTTTACTTCCTCATAAAACTTATTTTTGAGCAATCGCACAGGTGTCACTGATTTAAGTGTCAACACTGTTTCTCCTTCTGCAGAATCTGTAACCCTGTTTTTAAAATTGATGTGCGCAGAAGATTCTTCACTAATTGCGAACCTGCTTCCTATTTGAACTCCATCAGCACCTAAAGCCATAGCTGCCAGCAAACCTCTACCTGTTGCAATTCCACCTGCAGCTATAACAGGGATTTTTACTGCTTCTTTCACCATTGGTATCAGGCAAAAAGTAGTTGTTTCTTCACGACCATTATGACCTCCTGCTTCGAAACCTTCAGCTACAACAGCATCCACTCCTGCATCTTCAGATTTTTTTGCAAATTTGACACTAGATACAACATGAACTACTTTAATACCATGCTCCTTCAAAGTTTTGGTCCATGTAGAGGGATTGCCTGCAGAAGTGAATACAGTTTTAATTTCTTCTTCAATAATGATTTTAATAATTTTATCTATATCCGGATAAAGTAGGGGCACATTCACTCCAAAAGGACGGTTTGTGGCTTGTTTGCATTTGACCAAATGTTCTTTTAAAACCCCTGGGTACATAGAGCCAGCCCCTATTAAGCCGAGACCACCCGCATTACTGACTGCCGAAGCCAGTTTCCAGCCACTGCACCAAACCATTCCTGCTTGTATGATCGGATATTCAATTTCGAATAATTGATTGACTCTATTCATTGATTAGAAATTATTTGATTGGAAAAATACAATATATTTTCTTTACTAATATACTAATTGTCAGCTTTATGTATTGCGTTGATTTTGACCATTTTCAAGAACCATTAAATAAAAGAGTGTATAGATAAAATTTTTAAAAGGCTTTTGTTTGCAAGCATGAAAAAAAATGTTAAGGTTATCAACAATGGCTTCGGGTCGATGAATGCTTTAAAGTCATTGATAGTCAGTTGGATTCGATGAAGTATTTTTGCTCTGTGGATAAAAGAATAACTTTGTGGAAAAACTTGGCTCAAAAAATTGAAAAAATATAAGATTTATAATTATGTAATAGATTGCTGTTCAGTGGATAAAGGTACCCCGCAAATTTTCTAAAACTTGGTAAAAGTCATTTTTCCGCTTGTAAAATTTTTTATTGCCATATTGAAATTGTACAATTTTTGAATTATTTGAATAATTATTCTGAATTTAATATTGAAGATTTTGATCTGAAGTACATTTTTTAGATTCAGGTAATTTTTAAAGGCCTTAAAACAAGCTCCTCCTAAATCCTTCTCTTCCAGGAGAAGGTTTATAATTCAACCTAAAAAATGAGAATTTAGTACTTCAGACCCCTTGGTGAATTACCATTTTCCTGATTGTTTTATCATGCATGAGCCTACATTCATTAACAATTCATTTTGGTTTGAGGTTGTACTCTAAAGTAGTTTTAGGTATGTGGAATCTCTTTAAATATTTTCAACAACAAAAGCTGAGAAAGTACTACACAAAACTCAGGCTTGATGCACTTGAAGCCCATAAAAATGGAGATATAAAAAGATCGTTGGCATTAAATGCCATGGCTGACAAGCTAATGAGCGATGTAATTTACAGTTAGAGGTTTAAATTCTTTAGAATATCCTCTACAAATTCCCGAGAGTTGGATAGTCTGGGCACTTTATTTTGACCGCCCAGCTTACCTCTCTGTTTCATCCACTTGTAAAAAGTCCCTTGTGGTACTGAATGAATAATCGGTTGCTGAAGAGCAATGTCTTTATATCGTTTTGCCTCATAGTCGGAATTTACGACTTTAAGCTCTTCATCTAATATTTGGGAAAATTGATGCAGATCCTTTGGAGATTGAGAAAATTCAATAACCCATTCATGTCTGCCATTTTTATTTCCTTCAAAAAATACTGGAGCTGCAGTAAAATTACTCACAATAGAGCTTGTTTTTATGCCTGCTTTGGAAACTGCCGTTTCCGCATTTTCAACCATTAATTCTTCTCCGAAGGCATTTATAAAATGTTTGGTCCTTCCGGTTATTCTGATCCTATATGGAGCAAGAGAAGTAAATTTTACAGTATCGCCAATTTTATATCTCCACAAACCTGCATTGGTAGAAATGACCATTGCATAGCTCTTACCAAGCTCAACCTCATGTAGAGAATAGCTTTTCGGGAATTCATCATCCTGGTGATCGATATCAATGAATTCATAATAAATGCCATAATCCAGCATCAATAGCAATTCATCTGATCCTTTCTGATCCTGTATTCCAAAGAATCCTTCCGAAGCTGTAAAGGTTTCCATGTAGTCCACATTGGGAGCCGGAAAGAAGTTTTTGAATATTTCTTTATAAGGAGAGAATGCCACAGCCCCATGATAGAAAACTTCAAAGTTTGGCCATACTTCAAGCATGTTCTTTTTGCCAGTAAGTTCGAGTATCCTATTTAAAAGAACGATGGTCCAGGTAGGAACGCCACTGATACAGGTTACATTTTCATTTAGTGTGGCTTTGGCCATTTTCTCAATTTTCTGTTCCCACTCGTCCATAAGGGCAATAGTGAGATCAGGCGTTCTTGAGTATTGGGCCCACATAGGCAGATTGGCCATGATAACAGCAGAAACATCTCCATAAAATGAATCTTTCCACTTTGGGTTTTTGTAATAGGAGCCACCTATAGCAAGATTTTTTCCATTGAATAACTTGCTATCTGGGTTATTATTAAAGAAAAGGCAGAGTAGGTCTTTGCCACCTTTATAATGACAATGATAAAGTGCCTCTTTGGAAACAGGTATAAATTTACTTTTAGCATTGGTGGTCCCGGACGATTTAGAGAACCAGGAAATCTTAGAGGGCCAAAGAATATTCTGCTCGCCCTGCATCATACGGTCTATGTATGGAAACAAAGATTCATAAGGTGAGACAGGTACAGACTTTTTAAATGCTTCAGCAGATTTAATGGAGTTATAGCCAAACTTTTTTCCCCACTCCGTATTTTTTCCTTTTTGGATAAGGTCAAAAAATAATTGTTCCTGAATCTCATGAGGATTTTTCATAAAGCGCTCAATGTGGCCTATTCGCCTCTTGAGAATATTCTTCATTATAAGATTCAGGATCATCCGTTAGATCTTTCTTTTCAATTCGAAATGTTTTCCAAGATAAACTCTTCTAACTTGCTCATCTGCCGCAAGTTCTTCTGCAGTGCCCGACTTCAGAATCTTTCCTTCAAATAAAAGATAAGCCCTGTCTGTAATGGAAAGTGTTTCGTTTACATTGTGGTCGGTAATAAGGATACCGATATTTTTATTCTTTAGTTTGGCAACAATTGATTGTATTTCTTCAACCGCAATTGGGTCTACACCAGCAAATGGCTCATCCAATAACACAAACTTCGGATCTACAGCAAGTGCACGGGCAATTTCAGTTCTCCTTCTTTCTCCTCCAGAAAGCACCATGCCTATATTTTTTCTCACATGATTTAAGCTGAATTCATCAAGAAGTTCCTGAAGTTTTTGCTTTTGGTCAGCTTTGGAAAGTTTAGTCATTTCCAGAACAGCCATAATGTTTTCTTCCACTGTGAGGGTTCTGAAGACTGAAGCTTCCTGTGCCAGATAACCTACTCCTCTTTTCGCCCTCTGGTACATAGGAAGTTTGGTTATTTCTTCATCTTCCAGAAAAATTTTCCCCTCATTGGGCTTTATGAGGCCCACTATCATGTAGAATGAAGTAGTTTTTCCGGCTCCATTCGGACCCAGCAGTCCTACAATTTCTCCTTGTTTAACTTCTACCGAAACGTTGTTAACTACTGTTCTGGCTTTATATCTCTTAATTAAATGTTCCGCTCTGAGTATCATCTCTGATTATATAACAAAATAAAAGGAAGACCCTCTTTTTATTTAGTGACAAATTTTATATCCTTTATGAATAATTGCAAAGTTTTTTTACCATTAAATTCATTTTCATAAATATGGTAACAAATATTAAATGGCTCTCCTTTTGAAATTCTTTTAAATGGTTCTACCATATTAAACCCAATCGCCTCAATGGCATTAAAGCCATCCTGGGAAATTCTCAGTTTCAGATGCTGGTCTTTCAACAATCGTGCAGAACCATCATCTCTGACATTTTCAGAAAGAAATACTGGGTCCATGTTTCCTGGCCCGAATGGAGCTAATTGCTTCAGAATGTTATAAAACTTCTGATTAATCTGTGACAATTCTATCTTAAGATCAACATCCAGTTTGGGAATTAAATCCTCCTGACGAATGTCGCAAGAAACGACATGTTCAAATTTCTCCTGGAAAGCCTTAATATTCTCAAGCTTCATTGTAAGTCCGGCAGCATAAGTATGTCCTCCAAACTGTTCAAGCAGATCGGAACACTTGGCTATCGCCTCATAAACATCAAATCCATCAACCGATCTTGCTGAGCCTGTTGCCATACCATTGTTTTCAGTGAGAATAATAGTAGGTCTGTAAAATTTTTCGATGCAGCGGGAAGCCACTATCCCTATAACACCTTTATGCCAGTCATTTTTGAAAAGGACTGTTGACTTTGAATTGATAGATACCTCATCCTGAATCATTCGAATTGCTTCATCAGTGATGTTCAGGTCAAAATCCTTTCTTACTTTATTCTTTTCGTTGATCTTTTCAGCCAACAGATCTGCTTCATCCTGGTCCTGGGCGATAAGTAAATGAACAGCATGTTTGGCATGTGCAATCCTTCCTGCGGCATTTATTCTGGGACCAAGCCCGAAGACTATATTGTTGATCGTAAGTTCTTTTGATACTCCTGAAATGTCAATGAGCGCTTTCATGCCAGGGCGTGGAGACTCATTCAGCACCTTCAAACCATGGTACGTTAATATCCTGTTTTCACCGGTAATAGGCACTATGTCTGAAGCTATACTTACCGCCAGTAAATCAAGAAAACTAAAGAGTACCTCTTCTTCCAGACCCAGATCGATGCATAGCGCTTGCATCAATTTAAACCCAACACCGCATCCTGAAAGTTCTTTATATGGATAATCACAGTCCGTTCTTTTGGGGTCCAGAACAGCACAGGCCATGGGAATCGTATCGCCAGGCTTGTGGTGATCGCATACTATGAAATCTATTCCTTGCTCTGTGGCATAGGCTATTTCATTTGATGACTTGATGCCACAATCCAGACTGATAATAAGCGAAAAGCCATTTTCCTGAGCCCAATCGATACCGGTTTTTGAAATGCCATAACCTTCTTTATATCTGTCAGGAATATAAAATTCAAGATTTTCGTAATAGTTGCTGAGAAAGCCGTAGACCAGTGTGACAGAAGTAGTTCCATCTACATCATAATCTCCGTAAATAAGGATTTTTTCTTCATTGTCCATGGCTTCACAAAGCCTGGAAACAGCTTTGTCCATATCTTTCATCAGAAATGGATCGTGGAGGTTTTCCAATGAAGGTCTGAAGAAATCTCGGGCTTCTTCAAATGTATTAATCCCTCTTTGAATCAGTAGAGAAGCAAGAGAAGCGTTGATATTAATCGCCTGTGATAAAGACTCAATGTTCTGAGCCGGGGGAACATGTTTAAATACCCAACGCTTTTCCATAAAGCATACAAAATATAAAAAAATAGCGACTTTTTTATAAAATAGAGACGTTATCAGGCAAATATTCCGGGTTTATTACCTGAAAAGGCATTATTCGCCCTCTTCCAGCAAGTCAGGGGTCTCAAGATATTTAATATCTCCAACCGCTTTGCCAGCTATTCCTTTAATTGACCCATACATATCTACTGTATTATGAAGAACTTTTTCCAGTTGTTTTTCCCGCTCTTTCCAGAGCTTTTGGGTAACCAGTTTTTCTTTGGCAAGAGCTTCCTGCATTGAAGAAAAACCTTCCACAATTGCTTCCATCTGCTGGCGGAATTCATTACCGGTCAGAAAGTCATATAGCATCTGCATTTTATCACCCTTGTTTTCCTGTGACAACTTTACTTCTGTCAATTTGATAAGGGTATCTCTGAGAATCATGGCAACACCTTTCACTTCATTGAAAGAGCAGACCCAAACACCTTCACGCAGACCAAACTTTTCCATGTCCTTAGGCATGGTCTCAGTTACAAGCACAGCAAGGTCCGCTTTTTGTCCGCGAAGGTCACCTTTCAGCTTTTCGATCCACCCTTCGCTGAAAGCCTTGGTACGCTTACTTTCATAGATTATTTTTCCGCAATCTTTTCCGGAAGAGTTTCTCACGGTATGAATTACATCGGCCCCTCTTACCCCTTTTCCTACTTCTTCTACCAGGTCAAATGGGAATACTTCTCTGAGGATTCCTTCAAGGACAACTTCCTGTGCTTCGCCTTGCAATTGCATTGAACCTTGTTCAGCCTTTCTTTTCATCTCATCAATCTGCTTTCTCAAAGACTCTAACTGCATGTCCTTTTCTTTGATCTTCAGTTGATTGTTTTCGTCCATCCGTTTCTTGATGTCGTCTTCCATATCCTTGGCTTTATTGAGAAACTTCTTCTCCATTTCCAGCTCAAGTTCTTCCTTTTTATCGTTCAGCTCCTTTTCTTTTTTTAGAAGCTCAAGCTCTTTGGTTTTCAGTTCGCGGTTTTCTTTTTTCCGTTCATCAACTTCTTCTTGTAAATTTTTTAGTTGAAGCTCAAAATCTTCTCTGACCTTGCCTTTGAGCTGGTCTTCCATTTCTTTGGTTTTGCTAAGAAGTTTTTTTTCAAGCTCTAATTCAAGTTCATCACTTTTCTCTTTCAGTTCTTTTTCTTTCTTCAAAAGATCAAGTTCCTTCGTTTTTAGCTCGCGATTTTCCTTTTTGCGTTCCTCGATTTCTTCCTGCATGGTTTTGAGTTGCATTTCAAAATCTTCTTTCACTTTGCCTTTGAGCTGTTCTTCTATTTTCTGTTTTTCCAGAATCAGTGTTTTTTTCATCTGAGTTTCCTGATCTTCTCGTTCCTTAAGCAGTTTAGCCTGATAAGCACGGAGTTTGTTTTCTTTTTCAGCAAGTTCAGCTTCTTTCTGTTTCTGGATTTTTTCAAAATCCTGTTTTAATTTTTCCTCTATATGGCTGGCAAGCGCTTCTTCTACATTGAAATGGTGAGCGCATTTTGGGCAGGTAATTTTATTTTCCACTAGAAAATCCTTGAAGTATTTTTAAAGATAATAAATATGTGGCTGAAGGCGAAAAGCAGAAAAGCTTAAAGTTTTAAAATGTGGGAATGGCTTAATTAACATTGAATTTCCTTTAGCAGGCAAATTAAAGGATCTTAAAAAATGATGAAAAATCGTAGAGGTAAAGGAATTAAAATTTAGGATTTTGAAAACAAAAAAGGCTGACTCTTTCGAATCAGCCTTTTTAAATATTTAATTACTTATTAAATGAAGTATTATAATACACCTTCAAGTACATCTTTGATAGGTACTCTTTCACCATTTTTGTAAGCGACGATCCAGGCATCTTTTACTCCCATGTCTCTTAGCGCCTTTTTAAATGTATTTGCTTCCCAATAGTCGGCAAAGTTGCCAAGTGTGTATTTTTTTATTCCATCACTATCTACTTCTCCACTGAAATTTGGATTGTTGTCAAAATATTTTGACAGGTCTTTGTTTCTGAAAGAACCTACCTGCACTTTAAAAGTTACGCCAGGTACAGTTTTGGATTTAACACTGCCAGCTCCTCCTGATTGAAGACTTTTTTTAAGTTGCTCTATTTCTGCATTTTTAGCATCCACCTCAGATTTTAAACTGGCTGATTGGGAAGCTTGAGCAGATAGTGCATCCTTTTCTTCAATAAGCTTCTTGTACTCCATCGGAGTAAGAGATTTCAGTTTTTTAGCCCATTCTTTTTCAGTTTCCTTATCAGATTGGGCAAATCCGGCAGAAACTGCCAGAAACATTAACAATCCGAACACATGAGCGCTCTTTTTCATGATAGTAGCTATTTAAATAATGTATTTAAGAGTATCCTGTTTTTAATTGCCGACAGGAAACCCTAAAATATTATTTAAGGCTTCCTATCATGTCTTTTGCGTTAACCCAACTTGTAAATTGCTCGTCTGTTAATAATTGTAGCTCTATAGCCGCCTCTCTTAAAGTTTTGTTTTCTTTATGAGCTTTTTTGGCAATTTTAGCTGCATTTTCGTAGCCGATATGTGTGTTAAGAGCGGTTACCAGCATCAACGAATTTTCAAGGTTTTTATTGATGAATGGTAAGTTTGGCTCAATACCGACTGCGCAATTTTTATTGAAACTATCGGCAGCATCACCGATTAGTTTGGCCGACATTAGCAAATTGAAGATTATTACGGGTTTAAAAACATTTAGTTCGAAATGTCCTTGCATTCCACCGACAGAAATTGCAGCGTCATTTCCTATAACTTGTGCACAAACCATTGTAAGTGCCTCAGATTGAGTAGGATTAACCTTTCCTGGCATAATTGAAGAACCTGGCTCATTTTCAGGAATTATTAATTCTCCGATACCACATCTAGGTCCAGAAGCAAGCAATCTGATATCATTTCCTATTTTCATCAAGCTTACTGCAAGTTTTTTCAGCGCTCCTGAAGTACCTACTGCTGCGTCGTGAGCTGCTAATGCTTCAAATTTATTAGGAGCAGTTTTGAAAGGATGACCTGCCAGTTGTGAAATTTTCTTTGCTACAAGCTCAGAATATCCTTTAGGAGTATTTAATCCTGTTCCTACAGCTGTTCCACCAAGCGCAAGTTCAGAAAGGTGATCCAGTGTGGATTGAAGGGTTTTAATGCCATGGTCCAACTGTGCTACATAACCTGAAAACTCATTTCCAAGTGTAAGGGGAGTAGCATCCATTAAATGTGTACGACCGATTTTTACAACATCTGCAAAAGCCTTTGCTTTAGCATCAAGTGTATCTCTTAGAGATTTTACTTTAGGAATGGTCTCTTCAACAATTAGTTTGTATGCTGCAATTGACATTGCAGTAGGGAAAGTATCGTTAGATGACTGAGATTTATTAACGTCATCGTTCGGGTGAATTTTTTTCTTTTCGTCCTCCAATTTACCACCAAGAAGTACGTGAGCTCTGTTTCCGATTACCTCGTTCACATTCATGTTAGACTGAGTTCCTGAACCTGTCTGCCATACTACCAAAGGAAACTGATCGTCAAGTTTTCCGTCAAGGATTTCTTCACATACTTTGCTGATTATCTCAGCTTTGTCAGCAGAAAGAACGCCAAGCTCAAGATTGGTTTGTGCGGCAGCTTTCTTCAAAATAGCAAATGCTCTGATCACTTCAGTAGGCATAAGATGCCCGCCGATGGTGAAGTTTTCTTTTGATCTTTGAGTTTGTGCTCCCCAATATTTGTCTGCCGGAACTTGTACCGGCCCCATGGTGTCTTTTTCAATCCTGAAGCTCATAGAATATTTTAGTTTTTTAATAGTTACTGTATAGTGAACAATATTACAAAAATATCAAAAGACCTCTAGCGCGATATAGCAATATTTAATGGCGGATTTGGAATTTTTCCAAATTTTTCCACAATATGGTCCTGTGTTGAATTAGTGGTATCTTTGAATAATAAGATTATGGCCAAAGTAAAATCCTCGTTTTTTTGTCAGAGTTGTGGTGCGCAGTCTGCCAAGTGGGTCGGTAAATGCCCTTCCTGCGGAGAATGGAATACCTATGTGGAAGAGCTTATTCAGAAAGAGGAAAAGCAGTCCTGGAAGTCCTCTTCTTCTTCTACAAAAGTTGCTAATAAACCCAAGCCTATCAATGAAGTTGCTTACGATCAGGAAGAACGCATTTATACCAATGACGGAGAACTAAACAGAGTATTAGGTGGAGGTATTGTCCCTGGCTCTCTGGTTTTGATAGGTGGTGAACCGGGTATAGGAAAATCGACACTCATGCTTCAGATAGCGTTAAGTCTTGTTGAGCATAAGGTATTGTACGTTTCAGGTGAGGAAAGTGAGCAGCAGACTAAAATGCGTGCCGAGAGACTGGGCATAAAATCCAATAACTGTTATGTTTTGACAGAAACATCGACTCAAAATATCTTTAAACAGATTGAAATACTGGAGCCGGATGTTTTGGTGGTTGATTCTATTCAGACTTTGCACTCTTCTTTTATTGATTCAAGCGCAGGAAGCATTTCTCAGGTTAGAGAATGTACTGCTGAATTGCTGAAATTTGCCAAAGAATCCGGTACTCCTGTTTTCCTCATAGGTCATATTACGAAAGAAGGCACAATAGCCGGACCTAAGATTCTGGAACATATGGTTGATACTGTTCTGCAGTTTGAAGGCGATCGCCATATGGCTTACAGGATCATGCGTACAACCAAAAACCGTTTTGGTTCTACTTCTGAGTTGGGTATATATGAAATGTCAGGTGCCGGATTAAAGGAAGTCTCCAATCCTTCTCAGATTCTGCTCTCCCAGAGAGATGAGGTTTTGAGCGGTATCACTATTGGAGCAACCCTAGAAGGCAATCGTCCTTTGCTCATAGAAGTACAATCTCTTGTAAGCCCTGCAACTTACGGAACTCCGCAACGGAGCTCTACCGGGTTTGATGCGAAAAGACTAAACATGTTACTTGCTGTGCTAGAGAAAAGAGGAGGGTTGAGACTCGGAGCTCAGGATGTGTTTCTGAACATTGCAGGTGGACTTAAGATTGAAGATCCTGCAATAGATTTATCAGTTTGTGCATCAATCATTTCATCCTTTAAAGATCTTGCAATTCCGCAGACAGTTTGCTTTGCCGGTGAAGTCGGTCTGGGTGGTGAAATAAGAGCAGTGAACAGAATAGAGCAAAGAATTTCAGAAGCTGAAAAATTAGGCTTTAAAGATATATTTATTTCTAAGTATAATAAAAAGGGCCTTGATACTGCTAAGTTCAAAGTTAACATTCATGCGGCGGCCAGGCTTGATGAGGTGTTTGATTCTTTAATGAGTTAGGTAAGCATGAAAAAATTTAACTCTGCTGTATTCATCGTATAGCAGACAGAGAAGCTTGGGGGAAAGTTATACTGAAGTCCTTTTGCAATTGGGTGAAATACTCCTTCATTAATTTTATATAGGTTTGCATTTGCATTTCTATGTTTACTTTACGGTTGGCATCACGTTCTCTTACCCACTGAACTGCCATAACTTTAGCTCTTACGCCAGCTTTATAATATTTATAGAATAAAAAAAGCAAATACTCCTCAGGGCTTCTTATTGCCGGATTGAATACATTATAGTATTCGAGCAACACTTTACTATAATCTCTTCTTCCATAACTATCAAGGTCCATGGAAAGAAATGCAAGCTCTTCCATTACATCTATTTGTCTCAATGAATCACTAAATTCAATACAGTCAAATAATATAGGTTTATCAAGGAGAAAGATGTTCCTTGTATGAAGATCGCCATGACAGTCCTTAACAAATCCTTGTTGCATACGAGATTCAAGAAAATCTTTAAAGTACTCTATAAACTGAAGGCAGTAACGGGTACTTATATCAATAAAATCTTTACTGGCTAAATCAATTTTGTAAAATATTGAGGAATAATTGAGAATGTCTTTGGTTTTATCTTTAATAAGGTCGCTTTGATTATTTATGATTAAAGGCTTGGATGAAAAATGAAATTCCGCAATAACTTCAGCGATATTGCGAATATCACTTTCCGCAACATCTTTTTTTAAAAGAAGGTTATTCAATTCTTTTCCTTCAGGAAGTCTTTTCATCTCGACTGCATAATCAATGATTTTGCCGTTTTCTTCTCCTATTTGAAAGTATTCATTGAATATCCTTATAGGGTGAACTGATAAGTATATATCTGAAGAGAATCTTTGATTTAATAAAAGCTCTCTTTCACAGAAAAATTTACGATGTTCTAAAGATGTAAAATCAAGGAATGAGGTTTCAACAGGTCTCTTGATTTTAAAAGCCCTGTTCTCAGAAAAAAGAATCCAGGAAATAGAGGTTTCAATGACAGAAAGTGGTATTGAATGATCAGGGAAAATTATTCTGTCTAATTGTTCCTTTTCCATAGGATTATCAATTTGCATTTAAGTATGCAACTGCTTTTGTAAGCATTAGGTTAATATCACAATTTGAAGAGTCAAGTTCCAGGAAATCAGTATCAGGCAACTCAAACCGTTCTTTCATTTTCAGATACACAGAGTAGTCAGCATCGCTGAAAGGTCTTTTAAGGGAGACGCGGTGTCTTATATCTTCATCACTTGCACTGATAATAATAATCTTGCAATTGGTTTTATGCTGAATACATGCTTTGCAAAATGATTTTCTTAAGTCATCTTTAAAAAACGTTGCATCCAGAATAACATTCTTTTTTTCTGACAAGACCTTATTCATCTGAATTTTCATTTCTGCATAAACAGCTTCTTTTTCCTCATCAGTATATGCGGGATTCTGAAACAATTCCTTTCGTATAATATCACTTGAAAAATATTCAGCATTAAGGAGCTTTGATAATTTTTCTGCAAAGAAGGATTTCCCAGAACCGGGAAGGCCTGAAACAATTATGACCATGAAAATGAAACAGAGAATCTCTTAAAAAGTTGAGATAAAGTAATGAGAGAGGAACTACCTTTTTATAAATCGACCTGTTGTATTAACTATTTTGCCCTTGATACTTAAAAAGTAAAGACCAGGATGGATATTGGAAACAGGAATTTCGAACTGACTTGTACCGTTATTAAAACTTATATAAACCTCCTTGATTAGTACGCCTAAAGAATTGTAGATGAGGACTTGTGCTTCATCCGAAACACTTGATTTCAATGATAATTGTAAGGTGCTTTCTACAGGATTTGGAGTTATAGTAAGTTTAAGTTGCTCCTGATCAATAAATTGGATATGAGTGTTTTGAGGAGAGAAAGGCGTGTCATAAGTTTCATTTCCGTCAATATGTTCTTCCGACAGGCAGAATCCATCTGTGTGTATCAGTAGGAAGAAGAAAAAAAATGTGACGTATTTTATGAACCTCATTTGGCAAATTTAAGCTTTAGAAACGATTATTGAATCGTTTGTTTGCAAATTTTATAAATAGGCTTTAATTATTAAAATTATCTGGCAATAATCAAAAAAGATTTTCACCCTCTGCAAAGCGGCATAGTCATACAATGCGGACCTCCTCTTGCCCTTGATAATTCTGCGGATGGAAGGTTGATGATTGTATTTTGAATGTCTTCCTGACATATCTTTCCACTTCTAAGTTCCTGAAGTAATTCAGATGCTTTGACAATTTGATACCCAGCTTCCTGTAGTGCTTTGTTTGTTTTCAGGTTCCTGTCATATGTAAATGCGACACCTTCACGTACAGCAAACAAGTTGCAACCATCCGTCCACTGTTCTCTTTCCTCAAATGGAGCCTTGCCTTCCCCGCAAAGAATAAACTGCCATTCGGGGTAAATATCTTTTAAAATAGAACTTAGACTCTTTGCAACTACAGGCTTTTGACTATTGGCAGAATAATGCTGGATTTTCATTTTACCTTCCTGCATAATCAAAGGAGCAAAAACCACACTCTGATTTCTTTTTGACATGGTAAAAACAGTATCCAAATGCATGCAAAACCTCAATGGAGGAAGGTTTACAACAGTTATTTCACTGACTATTTTATGTGCGAAAATTTTCCTGATTATTCTCTCAACGGCCATTTCAGAGGTTCTTTCACTTGTACCTATCAATAAATGATTTTCATTTACCATCATTACATCTCCTCCTTCCACAGAGAATACTCCCAGGTGGCCATTATTATTATCAACCAGCTCCTCTACATTGTCTGAGATTCCGAATAGCTTGTTGCTTTTATTTACCGCGGCAAACAATGGATGGTAGTGAAATACAAAGTATGAAAGTATAGACTCTCTTGAACGCGCTCTTTTAGAAGCCTGAGCTATCAGAAGGTGATTGTTGATGACTGTTCCCAGGTCTCTTGTAAAAATGAGATTAGGTAGTGGTAAGAAAATTGAAATTTCTTTTTTATTATGATATACACCTGATATCAGGGTATTAGCTAATACTTCTGGTTCTGCATTGATGAGGAATTGCTTTACCCTTTCGTCGCAGTGCTCAAGCCTGCAAACTACTGCAACTAATTCTTTCTTGATTGCCTCTTGTCTCAGGATGTCCCTAAGAAGGTTTGAAAAGTCGTGTACGTTTTTTTCACCTATAAAATGGCCAAGTAAACTTGTAAAGATCTGGTGCTCCTCAACCATTTTAGGAAGGTACACGATGTCTTCATATAATAGATCTACAGCCTTTGATGGTGTTACTTTTTCAATTCCTTCATCCGGCTTGTGGATCAGAACAGACTTAAGTGGTCCGATGTCAGAAGCGACACGAATTGTGGTATTGTCTATATCCTTAACTTGGCCCTGGTCAAATCGCATAATACATGGTTTAGATGAGAAGATGAGGCTAATAAACCATCATCTTCATACAAAATACGCTTCCACCGGATTTAATAAATTCCGAAGTGTCCACTTCAATTACTTCAAATCCTTTTTTTACCAGATGGTGGAAAGTAATGATACCTCCTTTTTGCATAAGTGCCACTTTCTTACCTGTTACCTGATCATTAATAATATGAGCATTTAGGGAAAAATTTTGTGCGGCTTCATGTACAGGAATGGCAATTACCTCGCGGAACATTTTTTTAATTGTTTTCAGACCCTCGGTTGTAAAGGCTTCTGCACAAATCAGTACAGTTTCCTCATCCAATGGTAGAAAGCATGTATCAAGATGGTAGAAGTTTTCATTAACAAGCTCAAGGGCTATGATAGGCACATTCAATAAATGTGCTATTTCCTCATATGCGTTTTTTTCTGAACGGAATCCATAACCTCCATAAAGGAGCATTTTACCATAATGAGGAATGAGGTCGCCCATTCCTTCAAAAAGGGTGGTTTTTACCAGTTTATTTATTTTATATCCTTCATCCCTGAAGAATTCTTCAAAATAAGGGACTTCTTTCTGTCTGGAGCAGTGTCTCATTTTGCTGAGAATCACTTCTTTTTTCCCTGATTCATCTCTCCATGGAAATGTCTGGTTGGCGGCAAATACCATATCTTCACAACCAGGAACACCAGAAATTATATTTACAGAATCAAGAATACCAAGCTCTGCAAGTCGAACATATTCATTGCGGACGCTCTCCCACTGGCTTATCGCTAATTCCTTGTCCATGTTACCAAGGCCTTTTTCCATGTGTGGATTTTTGATATCTATGATATCAAAATATTCCGGACTAGCCATTAGTACTTTTCTTGGCTCAACCCTCGGGGGGATTTCATCAAGAGAAAAGTGTAAATTGTGATCGTAAACTTTTTTTTGAGTGTAAATCATAACTATGCTCCTCCTTTGATTTAAAACGTATTTTAAAAGTGTTGAGTTTTAGATCTGTTCGATTTAAATCCTGAACAGTTTCCCTACACAAAAGTTTTACCTTTACACTAACAACGAAAATGATCAGATCTATTGTGAATCAGAGTTATCGGATAGTACTATTTTTTATTTTGTTTTCCTGCAATGGAACGACAAAAGATGCATCTGAGAAAAAGGGCACAAAAGAACCTTTCCGGCTTGGAACTGAAGCATGTATTGATTCCACAAAAATAAATCCGGAAACAGTTTGTATAGAAATTTACGATCCCGTTTGTGGGTGCAACGGCAAAAATTATCCTAATACCTGCTATGCGGAAAAGGCAGGTGTTACAAAATTTGTTAAGGGGGAATGCAGATAAAAAGATGACCTGAAATCTATCAGGTCAAACGTCTATTTTTTTTTTGGCTCATTTTGAATGGCTAGAACAATATCTCTTTTCTTAAGATATACGCTCCAAATGCCCTGAAATTCATTTGTTAAATTCCCTTTTGTTTGGTTTGACAAGGCGATACATTCTTTTGAAGCCAATATTGGAGACATATAAACAAAGAGCGTATCATTTACCGCCTGTAGGTTGGGCTTCATCTCTAATTTATTTTCGCTATTGTATTTATAAGCATCTAAAAGCTGGGTTTCAATTTCGGATAAAAGGATTTTGCTTTTGAAACTGGTGTCTATCTTGTTGATTTTGAAGACATCAATTGCTTTTGCTAGGGAGTCGAGGTTATTAATTGAGGCATAGCTGCAGACCAGGATAGCTTCTTTATTTTTTTGGGCTTTTGTAAGTGCATCAAATTGTTTTTTGGAAGACTCATTGATCTTCTGGATGGCATTTTCACCAGTTTTATTTGCTCTGTCAAAAATTTCTGATTCAGTTACTCTCACAATTTTTCGATTTTGAAGCTCTGCTGAAATTCCTTTCGTATCAATGGAATTCTCGTTGCAGGCGGAGAATATTACTATAAATAGAGCCGAAATGGCAAATAAATTGAATTTCATGGGACAAAACGCTTTCTTTTTGTGTTTGAATACAGTCACTTTCTATTCTTAGATTTTATTATCTTTGCAAACGCAAATTTCTAAAAAAACATGATTGATAAGCTCGAGGCCATTAAAAAAAGATTTGAGGAGGTTTCTGAATTAATAATTCAGCCTGAGGCAATGGCAGATATGAAAAAATATTCCGCACTGGGAAAAGAATATAAAGAACTGGAGAAAATAGTGCAGGTCTATAAAAAGTACAAAGGAATTCTGGATAATATCGACAGCGCCAAAAAAGTATTGGAAACAGAGAAAGATCCTGATTTCAGAGAAATGGCAAAGACTGAGCTGGATGAATTGGTTCCTGAAAAGGATAGAATGGAAGAGGTTGTGAAAGAGATGCTTATTCCTAAAGATCCTAATGATAGCAAAAACGTTATTCTTGAAATCCGTGCTGGTACAGGTGGTGACGAAGCGGCTATTTTTGCTGGAGATTTGCACAGAATGTACCAGCGTCTGGCTGAGATTATGGGCTGGAAACTCGAACTTCTGGATTATACAGAAGGAACTTCAGGTGGTTACAAAGAGATCATCTGTACCGTTTCCGGAGAAGACGTTTATGGAAAGCTAAAGTTTGAATCAGGAGTTCACAGGGTACAAAGAGTGCCAGCTACAGAAACTCAAGGCCGTGTCCATACTTCGGCTGCAACAGTAGTCGCATTACCGGAAGTAGAGGATGTGGAAGTTGATATAAACATGAATGATATCAGAAAGGATACTTTCTGCTCTTCTGGGCCTGGTGGTCAGTCTGTAAACACAACTTACTCAGCTATTCGTCTTACACACATTCCTACGGGAGTGGTGGTTCAGTGTCAGGATGAAAAATCTCAGATCAAGAACTTCGATAAGGCTTTGAAAGTATTGCGTTCAAGATTATACGAAATTGAACTTCAGAAGCAAAATGATGAAATCGGTGCTCAGAGAAAATCATTGGTAGGAAGTGGTGACAGATCCGATAAAATCAGAACATATAATTACCCTCAAGGTCGTGTTACTGACCACAGAATAGGTTATACTGTTTATAACCTTCCGGTCGTTATGGATGGTCATATTGAAGATTTTATAGAGCAACTTCGTATAGCTGAGAATGCTGAGAGATTGAAAGAAGGAGCTAAATAATTTTTAGAAATAAAAATGAAATATTAACGTTGGATTTTGGATATGACTTTTCAAAATTCAACGTTATTTTTTTAGGTTTACCCAAGTCAGAATGAAGAATATCGGTATCTTTTTTTGGTGCATTTTAAGTTTCCTCGTATGCTGTAAAAAAGCAGATGAAAAGCTGACTTCAGACTCTTCTGTAAAACTATCTTTTTCAAGAGACACTATTTTTTTTGATACCCTCTTTACTTCTGTTCCAAATATTACAAAAAGACTGCTGGTATATAACCATAATAAAAATGCTGTGAAGGTGAGTCATATATCACTGGAAGGACTTGCAAATTCACCCTATTCATTAATCATAAATGGTAAAAAATCATTTTCTGATTCAGATGTTGAGATCCGGGGAAAAGACAGTATTTATATTCTCATATCTGTATTGTTGAAATCAACTGATACCGCGAATGCATATGTAGTCTCGGATAAAATTCTTTTTAATACCAATGGTAACGTTCAGTCCGTAGCACTGGAATGCTTTGCACAGAATGCAAACTTCTTTGTGAATGCTCGAACAGCTTGTGATACTACCTGGACTGCCGGAAAGTCTTTTGTAATTTATAATAACGTAACCATTCCTGAAGGTTGCAAGCTCACAATTGAAAAAGGAACAAAAGTGCTGTTTCACAATGATGCCTCAATGAAAGTTGAGGGAACATTGATTGTCAATGGGGAGAAAGGAAAGGAAGTGTTTTTTGGTTCGGATAAAAGAGGAAAGATTTATGAAGATCAGCCTGGTCAATGGGCGGGTATACAGTTCGCTTCCAAAAGTTCAAACAACAGAATCAATTTTTCCATAATAGAAAATGCAGATACAGGTATTAGCCAGGAGGAAGTGAAGGATAATGATACCATTCCTGAATTAGTATTTTCAAATTCCATATTGAGAAATATGAAAAATGAAGGGTTGTTGCTGGGGGCAGATACTTATTTATGGAATACCTTGGCTTATAATATTCTGGGTAATGGTATGCTTTCAAAAGGAGGTGGAACGGTATATGTCAGACATTCAACCATGGCAGGTTATTCTTTTTCATTTTTCAGAGATTATCCTTTATTAGATTTTTCAAAATCAATTGGAAAAACAAGAATTGAAAACAGTATAATTTGGGGTGACAAAAGTTATGAAGTAGCTCCCGGAGGAGATTTTATTGTCAGCAATTCCATCGTAAAAAATTTTCAGCCTGTTCCCGGAAATGATCTTATATTAAAAGACCCTCAATTTAAAAGTCCATTTCGCGAAGATTTTCATCTGGATAGCCTTTCTCCAGCAATTGATGCAGGCATCAATTTGGGGATATTAAAAGACCTTGATACTAAGAGCAGAGATGAAAAACCGGATTTCGGTGCCTATGAAAGGTGATTTTCTGCAAAAAGAAAGAGCTATAATTCCTTCAATAAGATTATTTAAGTGTCATAAAATCAGTAAAATTTAGCTTAAAAAGCATCTTGGATCCGGAAATTCTTTGTTCCTAACGCACTTTAAGTTAATTTTGATAATAATATTAAATAATCAAAAACTCTTTCATGGAAACTACAATAATATCTGCCTTAAGGGATAATCAAATATTTGATCTAATTGCCCGCGAAAAAAGAAGACAGGAGAGTGGTGTTGAACTTATTGCTTCTGAGAATTTTACCTCTCGTCAGGTAATGGAAGCTATGGGTAGCGTCTTAACAAACAAATATGCAGAAGGCTTGCCAGGTAAAAGATATTATGGCGGGTGCGAGATTGTAGACCTTTCAGAGCAATTGGCTATTGACAGACTAAAGAAATTATTTAAAGTTGAATGGGCTAACGTGCAGCCGCATTCTGGTGCACAGGCAAATATGGCCGTGTTCCTTGCGTGCCTTACTCCCGGAGACACAATACTTGGTTTTGACCTTTCTCACGGTGGTCACCTTTCTCACGGTTCGCCAGTAAATTTCTCAGGTAAATATTTCAAACCTGTATTCTATGGTGTTGAAAAAGAAACAGGAATTATAAACCTTGATAAAGTTGAAGAAATAGCTTTAAGAGAAAAGCCGAAATTGATTGTTTGTGGTGCTTCAGCTTATTCAAGAGACTGGGATTACAAACGTTTCAGAGAGATCGCAGATAAAGTAGGCGCAGTATTGCTTGCTGATATTGCTCACCCTGCTGGTCTTATAGCTAAAGGATTATTGAACGATCCTGTTCCACATTGTCATTTTGTTACCTCAACTACTCACAAAACTCTTAGAGGTCCAAGAGGTGGTATCATTATGATGGGTAAAGATTTTGAAAACCCAATGGGTCTTAAAACTCCTAAAGGAGAAATCAGAATGATGTCTAACGTTATGGACATGGCTGTTTTCCCAGGGGTACAAGGTGGTCCGCTTGAGCACGTGATTGCTGCAAAAGCAGTTTCTTTCTTCGAAGCACTATCTGATGATTATCTTGAGTATGCGAAGCAGGTGAAGAAAAATGCTCAGGTAATGGCTGATGCATTCAAGAAGAGAGGATATGAGATTATTTCAGGCGGTACTGACAATCACCTAATGCTTATAGACCTTAGATCTAAAGGTTTGACAGGTAAATTTGCAGAGAATACACTTATCCAGGCAGATATTACAATAAACAAAAACATGGTTCCGTTTGATGACAAATCTCCATTTGTTACTTCCGGAATGAGAGTTGGTACAGCTGCTGTTACCACCAGAGGTATGAAAGAAGCCGATATGGAAAAAATTGTTGATCTTATTGACACAGTATTGATGAGCAATGAAGATCAAAAAGTTATTCAGAAGGTGAAAAAAGACATCAACCACTGGATGGAAGATTTTCCTCTTTACGTCTAAAAACTAATTTGTGGCAAAAGCTCAAAATAAAGAGATGTCATTTCTCGATCACCTTGAGGAGTTGAGGTGGCATCTCATTAGATCACTAATATCGATCGTTGTATTTTCTTTGGTCGCGTTCCTTGCAAAGGATTTCATCTTTCAGACCGTTATCCTGGGGCCTGCCAAAACAGATTTCTGGACCTACAGAATGTTATGCAAACTTGGTCCGGATTTGTGTATTGAAAAGATGAACTTCTCTCTCCAAAACAGGACACTGGGAGGTCAGTTTACAATGCACATTAATGCAGCGTTTGTAATTGGGCTTATTCTCGCTTTCCCTTATACATTCTGGGAGATCTGGAGCTTTATAAAGCCAGGATTGTATATAAAAGAGCAGAGCGCTGCGAGTGGCCTTTTGTTCTACGTAACTGTATTGTTTATTTCAGGGGTGCTTTTTGGTTACTATATCGTTTCACCGATGTCTATTAACTTTCTTGCAAATTATTCCCTTGATCCAAGCATTGAAAACAACTTTGACCTTGCATCATATATTTCTACCTTGACCATGATGGTTCTGGGTAGCGGTCTGATGTTCCAATTGCCGGTAGCTGTATTTATTCTTTCCAAATTGGGTGTCATGACCCCCGATTTTATGAGAACTTACAGAAGACATGCAATAGTTGTTATCTTAACAGTTGCAGCGATCATTACTCCTCCTGATGTTCTAAGTCAGATAATAATTTCTCTACCTCTTTTTGTACTGTATGAAATAAGTATCTTTATCTCTGCAAGTGTAAACAAGAAGAGAAGGAAGAAAGAAGAAATGCAAGAGTTAACATACTCTTAAGAAATATTAAGTCCTGCTTTCTAACAAAGCAGGACTTTCATTTTTATCAAAGTTTAGTTAATTAAAATATAAATACTTAAATGAGTAAAAAAATAGCGCTAGGTGGAGATCATGCCGGATTCGCTTATAAAAAGGAAATAATAGCGGACCTTCAAAGCAAAGGTTATGAGGTAAAAGACTTTGGACCATTCAGTGAAGCGTCTGTAGACTATCCGGATTTTGTGCATCCATTATCTCAGGCGGTGGAAAGTAAAGAGTTTGATTTTGGAATTCTGATTTGCGGTAGCGGAAATGGAGTGGCAATCACAGCAAATAAATATAAAGATATCAGAGCTTCGCTTTGCTGGACTAATGATCTTGCTGCATTGGCAAGACAGCATAATGATGCAAACGTTTTATGCCTTCCTGCAAGATTTATTGAGCTTGGAGATGCAAAGAAATTTGTTCAGACTTTCATTGACACACCTTTTGAAGGTGGAAGACATCAAAACAGAGTTGATAAAATTAATAAATGCTATTAATGGGCTGTACTTTTTCGTATAGCCCCTCATCTACTTTTTTATAAGCAGCACCTAATGATGGAATCTTTGCAAAAATCTTTTCTGCAAGATTATTCTTATCAATAATAAAATCTGGTGAATCCCTTAAAAAGTCCCTGTAAATCCCAGAAATATTTTCGAAGTTATTAAGATTGTCAAACCTTTTTTCGGCCAATTGCCAATCGAGGTAGGGAGTAGCAAGTGTATTGTTAATATACATCTCAGGAAATTTCCCCAATACCAGTACTTTTTTCCCTTTTATTGCGTCAAATGGACTTTGGAGGGGTGAAGCTATCATAGAATCGATCTTCCATGTTTTATTGGAAATAGATGTCTTTGATGAAAATATAAAACTTATTCCTAAAATGAAGATGATAATTCCTGCAAAAAATGATTCGGAAAACACCTTATGCCTGATAAGAGTGAACATGTGAGCAGCAAAAAATGCCAGGGCTGGGACAAATATAAAGGTAGAAGATGGTGCAAGTTTGTTTGATAAAGCAAGGGAAAATACCCCGAATATTATCCATAGTAACATGGATTTAATAAGATTGTATTGGAAATTAATATAGCGTGAAGAGTTGGCAATGATGAAAAATGAGAAAAGCATCATTATCGCCGGTGTCAATAAAATTAAAATATAGAGCTGAAGGCTACCGAAAATAGTTTTTTCATAATTAACAAAAGAAAGCACATAATATGTGACAAATTCGGAAGATCCGTTTTTAAGGAAATAGTAAGTCCAGGCGATCAAAAACGGAAATGCGAAGCCGACAATTAAGAGAAGAAATTTTCTAAGGTTTAGCACACCAAAAAATAAGTAAGAAAGAAACGCAAAGAAGAAGAAAAGCCCTAGTTGAATACTAAAGAGTGCTGCAATTCCTATAAACATTCCCGAATACAGCATATACTCAGCTTTGAGCTCGTTACGGAGCTGTTGGAATATAAGGAATATAGCCATTAGCAAAAAGGTTGTTCCCAGCAAAGTAGGGAACAAAGTATTAAAGTCGAAGAATAAAGTAGCAAAGAGGAAATAAAACAGGGCAGGTAAAACAGTTCTATCTCTCAGGGCACCAACAGCATTTAAAATTAAGTTGAAGATAACTCCTTGAAAAATCACAAAGAAAGTCGAGGTAATCCAAAGAGCGGTTTGTGACTTTCCAAAGATTAGATTCAGGAAATAGTAAACAAAGGTTGCCAATGGTCCAGCAGGATACCAGATATCCCTGTACATCGAAGTCCCGGAATTCAACTTTTCACCTATCGTGAGCCAACTGATTTCACTGAGAAGCAGAGGACTGCCATTTAAAAGGAATGACATTCTGATAATCAGAAATATAATAACCACAATTCCTAAGCGAAAGGGATCAAAAGTTTTGAAAAATCTAACCAAGGCAAAAGATTATTTGTTAATTTTCGATTAAAACTTGTTAATTAAAACTAAGTTTGAAGTAAATATAACTACTTGTTCATTTAATGGATATAATTTTGATAAATTCCATTAAATAAATCATCCTTCATCGATACGGAAAATGGACAGCAAAAGACAACAAAAAGTTTCCAGGTTAATACAAAAAGAAATGGGCGAACTTTTTCAGAGAGACACCAAAGGAATATTTGGGGGAGCATTTATCACTGTAACACACGTAAAAATCAGCCCGGATCTTGGGGTTGCTTCAATTTATTTAAGCTTTTTAAAAAGTAATAATCAGAATGCCATTCTTCAGAATATCAGAGAAAATACAAAGCAGGTAAGGAAAATGCTGGGGGAAAAAATAGGAAAACAGTTGCGAATTGTCCCACAACTAGTTTTTCATATCGACGATACAGTTGAATATGCCGCAAATATAGATAAGATCCTTTCCGGACTTGATATACCTCCTGCGAAAAAGGAGGATGAAGAAAACGAAGAAGAATAATTTAAATCTATACAGTTTTGAGGGTACCCTTTTTCATTGCAAGGCGCTATTTTTTATTTGGCAGGAAAATTAATTTTATAAATATAGTTTCTCTGCTTTCCATCCTTGTGGTTGCTTTTGTAACCATGTCTCTGGTGGTGGCATTAAGCGTATTCAATGGATTGGAAAACCTTATCCGTTCACTTTACAATACTTTTGATCCACAATTGAAGATTTCTGCTGTGAAAGGAAAATCCTTTACAGTTGATCATGATTTTCTGGAAAAGCTAAAATCTAATGAAGGCATTGCCATCATTACGGAAGTCATAGAAGACAATGTGCTTGTCAAATACAAGGAAGATCAGATGGTAGTGAAAATGAAAGGAGTTTCGGAAAGTTTTCTGAAGCAAAAGAGATTGGATTCCATGATAGTGGCAGGGCAGCTGAAATTTCATGAGAATGGGAAAGACTATGCTATCATCGGACGTGGAATTCAATATAATCTGGCGATTTCACTAAACAGTGAGATCAATCCCTTACAGGTATGGTATCCAAAAAATATTAAAGCCGTTGCTTCATTAAGTCCAGATAAAGTCTTTAGCAGAGAAAACATAAGGGCCGGAGCAGTCTTCGCCATTGAAAAGCAGTATGACGATAATTATATATTCGTACCACTGGACTTTGCACAAAGACTTCTGAACTATGGAGACAAGCGTACTTCTTTAGAGATAAAGGTAAAAGATGGCTTTAAGATAAATAAAGTAAGAGATCAATTAAGAGAATTGCTTGGAGAGGATTTTCTGGTACAGAACAGCGACGAGCAGCATGCCAGCTTGCTTCGGGCTGTTAAAATTGAAAAACTATTTATGTTTTTCACTATATCATTTATCCTTGCTGTTGCTTCAATGAATATCTTTTTCTGCCTTACAATGCTTGCCATTAATAAGAAACGCGATGTCGCGATACTTTATTCATTGGGTGCAACACCAAATATGGTAAGGGCAATTTTCCTTACTGAAGGCGCAATGATTGCATTTACCGGAGCTATTTTAGGACTTGTCCTAGGAATTGGTCTGTGTCTTGCGCAGCAGCATTATGGAATGGTTTCTATGGGTATGGAAACGTCGCTTGTGGATGCATATCCCGTCAAAATGGAACTCACCGATTTTATAAGTACTGGTATTACAATTATTGTGATTACCTTTTTAGCCTCTGTAAGACCCGCAACCAGAGCCATTCAGGTTAGCATAAGGGAAAATATTTAAGAATCAGGACGATTCAGCTTTGTGTATAATTATCTTCTCTTTTTCATTTCTTATAAAACTGAATTTAGTATATTGTATACTTGTTTAATCCGAAATGAAAGTCTCAACTGCCGAACCGTTCCAAATAATCTATTCATTGTTTGAGCATGAATACCTTGGGTATCTTTTTGAATCTTATGTGGTTCAATTGGATGCTAATGGAAGACTTACGTTCAAACATCAGAATATTTCTTCAAAGAATGCAGAAGAGTTTTCAGTGGGTTTAAATGAAATAGATTTTAAACTGATACATCTTACGGACAGCATTCAACAGGATGCAATTCTTAAGAAGTTCTACAATAAAAAAGTTACCCCGGCAGAGTTTTTTCTTAAAGTATATAATAAAGACAAGGGAGATGCCCTGCTTCAGGAGGCCATAGGAGATTATATTGAACACAGAAAGGCTGAAATCCTAGAGCTGCTTCATGATAAAATGGTCTTCGAAATGGGCAATGACGGAGAGCCAACCTGGAAGCGTATTCATCTAGCTCCTGAAAAAGCTTCAGTATTGTTTCATTTCATGAGGAATGAAGACAATACACACTATTTCCCCACAATTAAATACGAAGGAGAAAAAGTAGAATTCCAGTATAAGAATGCCATCATCATCTGTAACTCACCCGCATGGTTACTGGTAGGAGATAAAGTCTACAGCTTTAAAAAAGATGTAGACGGCAATAAGCTAAAACCTTTCCTTAACAAGAAATTCATAGTGGTTCCAAGGAAAATGGAGGATACTTACTATGAGAAATTTGTAACACCACTTATTGCAACTTTTGATGTTCATGCTAAGGGCTTTCAGATCTTTGCAGAAGATTATGAGCCTAAACCTGTTATTACATTTACAGAACTTGCAACTGCAGGCAAGAGTCTAAATCTATTCAGCGCAGGCTCTGGTGATGTAGAGGTACAGGAAGCAGATGATTGTAAAATTGTATTTAACCTTGCTTTCCAGTATGGCAACTTTACATTCAATTCGGATGTCAATGGAAGCAATTATGTGAAAATGGAAAAGACCAAAGACTCTTATGTTTTTCATAAGGTGAAAAGGTCTATGGATTGGGAAAAGTCAATTCTTGTTGAACTCAGAGATCTTGGTCTTGAGCTAAAAAATGGCAAGCTTATGCTTGAAAGATTTGAAGCTTTTGCATGGATGAATCGCTACAGAGATGAACTGGTAGCTAAAAACTTTGTTGTTCGGCAGAATGTAAAAGATAACAAGAGGTACTTTGTTGGAGAAACTTCTATCAATCTAGAAGTTAAAGAAAACCAAGACTGGTTTGATATACACGTTACTGTAAAATTCGGGGATTTCGAAATTCCTTTCCTAAAACTTCGTAATTACATTCTTAGAAAGAAAAAGGAGTTTGCACTTCCTAATGGCGAAATAGCAGTCATTCCTGAAGAATGGTTTACGCAATACGCAGAGTTGTTTGCTTTCATGGAAGATCCGAATGATGAAAATGATCTTAAGTTAAAGAAACATCACCTAGCACTTGTTCAAGAGTTGCATAGTGGAAATCTGGCGAAGGTTACCATCAGTCAGAAGCTTGAAAAGCTTAAGGAGTTCGAAGAAATAGAAGATCATCCGATTCCTGAAGGGTTTCTTGGCGAGCTAAGACCTTATCAGAAGGCAGGCTACAATTGGATGCAATTCCTTTATAAGTATAAGTTCGGTGGCTGCCTTGCTGACGACATGGGTCTTGGAAAGACGGTACAAACACTGGCCTTTCTTCAGTCATTAAAGGAAAATGGTGCAACAAGTGCAACACTGCTTATAATGCCAACATCCTTGTTGTATAACTGGGAAATGGAAGCACGTAAGTTTACTCCTTCCTTGAGAATATTGAACTATACAGGAACAGGAAGAGATAAGAATGTTGAGCAGTTTGAATCTTATGATCTTGTTCTTTCTTCCTATGGAACAGTTAGGATAGATATAGAGCATCTGAAAAATTACTATTTTAACTACATCATACTTGATGAATCGCAGGCTATCAAAAACCCAGATAGCAATATTGCGAAAGCCGTTCGTGATCTTAAGTCTACTCACAGATTAATTCTTACTGGTACTCCTATTGAGAATAGTACAATGGACCTTTGGTCACAGATTAGCTTTGCTAATCCAGGATTATTAGGAAGTCAATCTTTCTTTAGAAATGAATTCCTTAATCCAATCGAGAAGAAAAGAGATGATGTAAAGATTAAAAGGCTATACTCTATCATCAAGCCGTTTATCCTTAGAAGACAAAAGTCTCAGGTAGCAAAAGACCTTCCAGAAAAAATCGAGAATGTTAAGTTCTGCCGCATGACAGCTACTCAGGAGGCTGAATATGAAAAGGTAAAATCAAGCTACAGGAACATGATCCTGGAATCTATAGAAGAAAAGGGCGTAGGAAACTCTCAGTTCCTCTTACTTCAAGGTCTTACAAAATTAAGGCAACTTGCGAACCATCCTTTGATGGTGGATGAGAACTATGAAGGAGATTCAGGTAAGATGGAAGATGTGCTGTATATGCTTGAAAACGCCATCAGCAAGAATCACAAGATACTTATATTTAGTCAGTTCGTTAAGCATCTTAGCATCCTCAGAACATACCTTGATGAAAAGAAAGTAACTTACGCTTATCTTGATGGTTCAACCAAAGATAGAAAGGCACAGGTCGATTACTTTCAGGACAATGAAGAGGTGAGAGTATTCCTGATAAGCTTGAAAGCCGGAGGAGTTGGTCTTAACCTTACTGCTGCAGACTATGTCTTTATTCTCGATCCATGGTGGAATCCTGCAATCGAAGCTCAGGCAATAGACAGAGCTTACAGAATAGGTCAAAAGAATAAAGTATTTACCTATAAATTTATTTCTCAGAATACAGTAGAAGAAAAAATTCTTAACCTTCAGAAGAATAAGTTAAAGCTAGCTGAGGAGCTTATCACAACTGAAGAAAGCTTTGTGAAGAATCTGTCCAGAGAAGATATCCAGTCAATTTTTGATTAGTAGAAGTTTAAAGCCTAAAGCTAAAAGCACAAAGCGAAAAGTTAAATCCCACGTAGAGAGGCTACAGCTGGCGTTCCCTTTCTATAAGGCAGTCATTTAATTAAAGCTTAGTAACATTTAACTCCAAGAGATTAAGTCATCTTATAAGTCAAGATTTAGCTTTTTTACTTTAAACTTTCAGCTTTTAGCGTTAAGCTTTCCGCTTACAAAGATATATCAGGTCATTTTCCCCCAATCCATATTTAGCAGAAGCTAAATTCCCCACTTCTTTGCCCAGATCTATTATTGACACCTCAAATCCGCCTGTTTTAAGTCTTTCAGGGAAGTCTTTTCCGTGCTTCCTGAAGATCTCCTGGTTCTCGGTATTCTGCATTCCAGAAGCCTCAAAAGTGGTTGAAAGATCGTCATAGATTTTTGTCATAATGATAACAGATCCATCAGGCTTTACTACTCTTCTTAATTCAGATAAAGCTTTAGGTTCATCAGGAACATGCCCCAATACATGGCTGCAGATTATGACATCAAAATGGTTGTCAGGATAATTAATTGATTGTATGTCTATCTGTTGCATGGCAAGCTCAGGATTGATATCTCCTGAGATGTAGCTGAGATTTTTCATTTTGCGGAATATTTGTTCCAGTTTGTTTTCCGGAGCAAAATGAAGTACAGTTAGTTTATCGTAAAAGAAATTTGTTCTATCTCTCAGATAAAGGTATAAAACCCTGTTGCGCTCGAGAGTATTACAGGATGGGCATGCTGCATTTTGCCTTTTTACGATTCCGTATGGAAGAAACAGTGTAAAGCTTTTATTGCAGCAGACGCATGTTACGTTCGATCCTGAATAAAAGAAACCTCTTATAAAGAATCTTATATGGTGAAGTTTTATCCGGGTTTTTTCGGAAAGGATGGATTTATATATCTTCTTAATTATTTGAAGCATTGATAAAGGGCAAGAATTGAATCGTTAAGATAAAGGATAGTTTATCAAAAACGAAGCGATCTAAGTTTGGGGCTTAAATTTTAGTGATGATCTGACTTAGTTCAGGTTTCTAAGAATGTCTTAAAATCCGACTCGCTCTTATAGCATTTTTTTTTATAGTGATACCAAGCCCACGGTTGTGGTTCACCCGGTACTTTTAATTTCTTTAAATTAAGTAGAATTGCATTTAGAAATTAAACAACCGGGATTAAGCATAAAAAATTCATTACTGTTAATCAACTCATTAAACCTACGGTTCAACTGATTGAATATAGTGACTACAGAAATTTTCAATTTGCTAATGCTTATTTTGGGATTAAGTCTGTTTATACAGCTAGTTAGTTATAGTCTATAACATCTGCTATAAGGAGGTTAATTTGAATTTCAAATTTTTATTATAAAGGAGGAAAAACTTTAAAGGGTGGGTTGAAGTGATTAGGGTTTTACAATAGTGTCTTATATATCTTTACTTTGTTCAATATAGTGAGAGCAGAATAATCAAACATATTACTAATAAATTGTAATACATTATTGGTTAGTGGATATGGTCCATTTGACTTCTGCTTAATAGAAAGCAAGTCTCTTTACCTTTCGGATTAGAATGTAGATAATAGTACATTGACCAATAAACTTACTGAATAGCCAGCGATTGTAGCTGGCTTTTTTTGTTTGGAGAATACTAAAATAAGCAGTTATAAAGGATAACACTATTCCTACTTTTGATAAATACTACAAAGGAGAATATTATTGGTATTATAAACTTTTCTTAATGACAAGTCTTAGAAATAAAATCATGGTTTAGTTATTTTTGGAATTCAAATGTTGTTTCTATTATAATTAAAAAATAGAAGTGAAAGTCTGAATACTTAAATGTTGAAGTGGAATACAAATATTAACAATGAATAGTATAAATCTCAATGCCAGCAAATACCTATTTTTATTTCTGATTTTTAGATAGCTATTGTCAAAAAGAAGGTTATAATGGAATTTTTGGTACAGGAGGAGGTTTAAATTTAATGTTAACCTCCTGAAGTATTTTTAAATAAGCCTGTTTATCCTCCTTTCAACAACTAATGAAGATGAAGGTGTGACCACGGTTTCTGACCCCGATGGGAACCTTCTTTATTTATACGGATAGAAAAAAAATATTGCATTCATTAAAAATTCCCCAAAATGCGTCAACCTGTTACTTGTGTTGCATTTTCGGGATTTTAGAACTTATCAAATGTAGATAATATGAAAAAGGGTTTTTTAATTTTGTTTGTTGTCCTGTTACTTATTTGCAGGTTTACGAATGCTCAGGTTCCGAATTCTCAGGTTCTGAATTCGTCATTGAAAATTATTCCGCCATCACCTGATGCCGCGAGTTTAGGGTCCTATGGAAATAATTCTGTTGGATATTATTCAGGTAGTGTTTCGGTAGATGTTCCTATATATGACATAAAAACCCCCGACCATCAGCTTTCTTTAAAATTGCAATATTCCTCAACAGGATTCAGAGTTGCAGAAGATGCAGGTTGGGCAGGACTTGGATGGAATTTTCAGGCTGGTGGAGTTATTAGCAGAGTTGTAAGGGGGAAAGATGATTTTTATGGGTTTTATAGTGCACCTGCATTGCCATCCAGTGATGCTTCTAATAACTATAATGGAACTCTTACCAGTGATCTTACAAGATTTCAGTCAATCCTTGAGGGGCAGGATGATGGTGAACCTGATATTTTCTATTATAATTTTGCCGGATTGTCCGGGAAATTTATTCTCGACAAATCCACTCCTACACAAACCGGAGGGCCTGTTCTGGTAGCTCAGAGGAATAATCTGAAATTTGAAGTTTACCAGAGTAGTGATCCCGCATATTACTGGGTAGTCACTGATGCCAGAGGTTATAAATATTATTTTAAGGCTTCAGAAACTACAGAGGATTTTAACGCTTATCAACCCGGATACTTTCCTTCTTACAATACACTGCCAACAGTTTATTACAATGAAATTTTTAACCAGCTTGGTAACCCAAGTACTCACATTTCCAGCTGGTATATTACAAAAATAGAATCCCCTTCTGGTGATAATATAGAATTTCAGTATACTTCAGGTACCTTTGTCTGGGGACCTGTATCTGTATATGAAGAACAATATGTATTAAACAGCTTGGCTGCCAGTTGTAGTTCAGGCCTCAGTGGCATTTATTCAAGCTATCAGTTGTCAAGGCAAAAGCATTGGACGAAATTTCTTAAAAAAATTATTTTCAGAAGTGGGTACATCGAAATTAACAGATTTCAGAATGACGTTCAGGAAGATGCGAAAATTTATAGAGACGACATTTCTCCTGCTGATCAGCAGTTACCTCAAAGATTAAGAAGAGTAGAAATCTTTGACAATTCAGGGAATCTTGTAAAAAAGTTTCTGCTGGACTATTCCTATTTTCTTCCTTCCACTTCTACAGATAATCCCAATAAAAGGCTGAAGCTTGATAAAGTTACTGAATTTGGAAGTGACGCAACAGCTAAGCCTGCCTATGTTTTTCAATATCACAATCCTGGCAGTTTTCCAGCAAAAAATTCAAAGGCTGTTGACTGGTGGGGGTATTACAATGGACAATATGATAATCAGACATTTATCCCAAAAATTTACCACGATGGTAAGTCTTTCAAGGGAGCAAACAGACTGGCCAGTACAGATATAAATCATGTAAAATACGGAGTTCTGACTTCTGTAACTTATCCGACAGGTGGAAGATCGGAATTTGAGTATGAGCTCAACGATTACTCTAACTCCATTAATTATATGCTCGACCAGGAGATTATATCAGGAAGTATGAGTGTGACCAACCAGTGGAACTGTACAGATTGGTCAAATCCAAATTCCTGTACCTGGGATTTAACCCCAATGATTGTTGAAGTTACACAGGAACAATATGATGCAGCGGAACAGAATCTTGTAGCAGCTGTCTGGTTTGATGCTGAAAACTGCAGCCTTGATCCCTCAACTTATGGTCCCGGACAGTGTCAGACTTATACGTGTGGAGGAGGTTGTGATCTAACCACAAACAATAACAATACTGCAATGGCACAACTTAAGTACTGGAGTTATTCCAATTCCAATATGAATAATGCGGCTACCTCAAGTACAAATCTTGCACCTACCAATAATTGCGGTCCTGATCAAAATTATGGTATGGTTGGTCATACCTTTGGTGTACCGGTAAATCTTTATCCGGGATTTTATAAACTGACTCCCATGCAGCCTGGAATATCGCCATATGCTTGTGGTACTACAACTTTATATTGGGAGTTTCCAAGGACTACAAATTCAACAATGAAAAATGGAGGAGGGTTGAGAATTAAGAAGATTTTAAATTATGACAACGTAAAAACATCTCCGGAAATAAAAAAATATTTATATACGGCAGATGGAACAGCAACAGGAACGACATCAGGTCTTCTTCTTACAGTTCCTCATTTTCTGGCATTTCAAACTTTAGCCAATGTAAAAGTTTTTTCAGGGATGGTCACCCAATACTGTTTTTCAACTGGGGATTATATGCTTCGTACCTCAAGTTCCCTGGCTCAGGCTGGATATACCGCTAACGGGGCAATTGTAGGATATAGTAGGGTTACAGAACTTACAGGAGAAAATGGTGAGGGTGGCAAAACTGAATATGAATTCATGAATACACCAGATGACATGAGCGAGATACCTGGAGTTCCCAATCATAGTTATACAGATAATGGCCTTTTGTTAAGTACAACTTTTAAAAAGAGTGATGGGACACCTGTCAGGAAAATTGCCAATACATATACATCCAAAGAAAAATATTCAGTAAAAGGTGTTAAAGTTATAAACCTGAACAAGGATTCTGATGAGTATTATGGAATATACCAGTACGGTGTTAAATATTATGATAATGAATCTGAATGGCTGGCGCTCACTTCAGAGACTACAACTGATTATTATTCCACAGGAAATGTCGTGGTTACAAAAGATAATTTTTATGAAAATTCCACTCACAAAGAATTAACACGCGAAGAAGTTATTCAGAGTGATGGAAGTACATTGATCAGGAAATATAAAAGACCTTCCGATTATACAGGCTATTCTCTCAATACTGTTCTGAATTCAATGGTAAGCAAAAATATAATTTCACCGGTAATTGAGCAGCAGACTTTAATAAAGAGAAACGGAACTACTAAATTGACCGGGGGAGAATTAACAAAGTACAAATCGATCAGTACTACTTCAGGTGGAACTACTTATAATCCGCTCGTTCCGGATATTACTTACAGATTGAATCTTTCTGCGCCTTCTTCCACAACGACACAATCATACCTGTCGTCAGGAGCACTTACAATGAATTCAGCTTACGAAGCTGAAATAACTTATGATGAATATGATCAGAAAGGAAATCTATCCAGGTATCATAAACAAAGCGGACCCAATACTTCAATTTTATATGGCTACAACGGAACCCTTCCTGTAGCTGAGATTGTCAATGCAAACAGCTCTCAGGTTGCTTATACAAGTTTTGAAGAGACGACAACAGGCAATGATGGATGGTCGATTCAAGGTGGTACATTAACGAGTAAAGCAAGTGGTTCTTCAAATGTGTACGCTGGTAATTACTCCTATAAACTTAATACCGGTAATCCTGTCTATGGGCCTACGATCAATATCACACCTACAGTGCAGAGCGGAAAATACAAATTGTCCTGTTGGGTAAAAACTGAAAGCGGTTACCCATCCAATGGTGGTTTTATCACCATTTATTCTATAAACGGCTCAAGTTGTTGCAGTGGATATCCTTCTAATCAGCCGTATCTAACCACTAATATCTCAGATACACAAGGGAAATGGGTATATAAAGAAGTAGTTTTTGATATGGATTATGTTCGTCAGAATGGCAATATTCCAGCAGGAACTAATTTAACTTTACGGGCTTATGTAGCCAATACCAGCACTAGCAAAGGATATTATGTTGATGAATTAAGATTGTACCCTGCAGATGCAGAGATGACCACGGTGACCTATACTCCTCTGATAGGTGTAACAAGCATTATGGACAAAACAGGTGCCAAAGTAAATTCATTTGAATATGATGGTCATAACCGTCTGCGTCTTGTAAGAGATGGATCGGATAATATTGTTAAAAGTAATAATTACCACTATAAAGGTAATTATATCATCAGGAATTCAGCTACCAATAGAGAAAATGCCATAACACCCGCAGGTGCGAGCGTAGAAGTTATTCCCGGCAGCAATTTTACCTGGCTGATAAATACGGGAGCGACAATAACCATAAATGGTTTACAAGTTTCTACTTTCCCTTATACATCACCCAATGGTACAACCTGGAATTTAACATTGTACTCGGCACAATATAAAGAGTTAAAAGCAAGTAATATCCAGGGAAATGAAACCTTTTCACTAACCTATTAATCGTATGACAAGTTTAGCAAATAAAAAAATATACCTTTTATTAATTTGTTTTCTGTCGGTTTTCTCGGGGTATGCACAGACAAGCGATCTAAAGATAGACAGCCTTCAGATCTCCTTACGCAATATTCAAACGGAAGATGAGCTTGTTCCATTGGCGACAACAGATAAGAATTATAAAGAACAGGAAATTGAAGTTAGTATCTCATTTTATATCTCCGATCCGGGAAAGTTAAAAACACTGACCTTGACACTTGAAAAGGAAAAAGTAACAAGCTTTTCGAAGGTATTAACTTTTCAAGGTGTACAGCAGCAGGATGGTGTTTATCTGACTATAGGAAAGCGCTTTTTTCAGGTACTGAATAATAAAGTTGTGATGTCTCATAAGGTTCCTGCTTCCGTGCTCAAACAAGGTCTGAAGCTTACAATATATGCCACCGATAAGGATAATAAAATAAGTAACACAGTTCGTACAGGACAAAATTAAAGAACCCATGTGTCATCTAAGATTTTTATTTACAATACTAATTTTTATTGGGACTTACACGATAGGTTTTTCCCAGGGGTTTACAGGAGAAGAAGTAATAGCGGGCCAACCCAATATTCTTGTTACAGAGGATAATTTTAACGCCCAGCGGAGATTGTGTGTTGATGTTGACCGGAGTAGCAAAAAGAGTGTATTTGTGTGGCAGGAAGCAGATGCTGCAGGCTCATCAAATAAGAACATTAAATGTGCCGTATATACTGAAAGCATGGTGTTGATTTCCGGTTTTACCGTGAATGCAAGCACAGGAGGCGACCAGATGAATCCCACGGTGAAAGTAAACTCTCAGGATAATAGTTTTATTGTAGCATGGTCAAGCTGGATCAACAACACTAATCCCAACGATGCCAATAAATATGATATCTATGCCAAAAAGCTGCGGTTCGATAATTTAACAAGTGATGCAGCAGCCAGTGATTTTCTTGTAAACAATAGTTATGTAACGGGGAGACAAGTTTCACCTCAGATTGCTATAGATACAAAACAAAACGAGGCGATCATCTCCTGGATTGATCAGGATGGAAGAGACCGCCTGCCGACAATTGTAACAGATATAGATTATGGAAGTTATGCAAGACGACTATCTATAGGTGAAAGCGGATTGTCTTATATAAGCGGTGCTGGAGATTTTATAATCAATACCCAAACAGTTTCTCATCAGTCTGTAATGAACCTGGCAATATCGCCTGTTACGGACAGGCTCTATACAGTTTGTGGGTCTTATAATTACCAGTCAGGCAGCGATTATGATATTATTGTACGAGAGTTTAGCAGAGATGCATCAGGCAATTTTACAGGGCAGGCAGAGTTTATAGCCAATAGTTATAGCAGTGGTCTTCAGCACCATCCTCACGTGGCGATTAACTCAGTAAATGGAAATTACGCAGTTTGCTGGACCTCGGAAACGCAGGATGGCAGTGGCAGAGGTGCATATATGAAGGTATATGATAAATATAATACCAATATAAAGGCCGAGACTAGAATTAATCAGTCGATAGCAAACAACCAGTTATGGCCTAAGGGAGCTTGGGATGAGTATTCCAATCTACTGTTTTTTTCATACTGGTATAGTGACCTAGGAAATATAGATGTACGTTTCCAGCAATTTGATGAAAATTATAATTACTCAGGATTGGAATTTGATGCAGTGTCTCTGAATCTGAATGATTACTATTCCGGAGCTTATTTTATGCAGTATGATCAGTCTACAAGTAAAATACTGTTGTCGATGGATTTGTTTTCCGGAACGAACAGCAAAGGATATTTCCGTCAGGTAAGGTTTAATAAAGTTACGGAAACAGCAACAAGCTCTACTTCTGATATGAATTATGTGGAGACGAACACCATCTTAAAGAAAGATATAAATAGTGAATATGGACTGAACACCTATAGCCAAGAGGTAGTATCAACGAGCAGAATATATATAGATGGTTTGGGCAGATCGGTTCAGAAAGTAATAAAAAAAGGCAGCCCTCAGAAAAGGGATATTGTGAAGCCTATAGAATATGACCAGTTTGGCAGAGAGATAAAAAGCTACCTGCCTTATGCTGATGTTGCAATGGACGGAGCCTATAAAAATAATTATGCAACGGCACAGGCTTCGTTTTATAATAATAACACGGATAATAATGCGGATAGGGTAGTCAACGACACATATCCTTTTGCAGTATCAGTATATGATAATTCTCCATTAAACAGGGCAATAAAAACTTATCCGGAGGGAGCATCCTGGCAGACCGGCTCGGGAGATCATAGCATAAGTGTTGATTTTAAAACCAATATTGCGAGTGAGGTAAGAAATTGGATCTTTGATCATACAAGCCAGACTGCAAATGGAACAACATTTTATTCTGCCGGAACACTTTTCGTAAATGAAATGATGGATGAGGATGGCAACAAAGTATGGGAATATAAAGATAAGGCCGATAAAGTGATTCTGAAGAAAAAACGTCAGGATCTAGTTTCCAGTGAATATCTTTTTACTTATTATGTGTATGATGATTTTGGGAGACTTTGTTTTGTGATTTCGCCGGAGGCGTCCGCTAATCTCTCTTCAGTTAGTTATACAATTGGGTATACAGGTACTTATACAGATAAATGGCTTTTTACCTATAAGTATGATTCAAAAGGCCGGGTTATTGAGAAGAAAGTACCGGGAGCAGCTGCATTATATAATGTATATGATGCCTGTGACAGAATTGTTCTCTCTCAGGACGGTAATCAGCGTTCCGTTAATCAATGGAGCTATATTAAATACGATGCCCTGCACAGAGTCCTCATTACAGGAGTTTACAGTCATGGCTCAGCATTGAGTCAGTCCGCCATGCAGACCACTTTTACCACTAATGCGACGACATTAAATGAATACAGGACTGGCATGAGTTCAGAATATAGTAATGTGGTATGGCCGACAAGTTCCTGTGAAAAATACACTATTAATTATTATGATGATTATGATTTTGATAATAATGGAACAGCAGATATAGCTCATCAAGCACAAGGTCTTCCTGAAGAATCTGTGTTAAACTTGAATGTGAAAGGGTTTTTTACTGGAACAAAGGTTAAAATACTTGGAACAACTTCAGACTGGCTCAAGACAGTGAATTTTTATGATTATAAAAAGAATATCATTCAGGTTCAGAAAAATAATCATAAGAATTTGACATCATATTCAGACAGCGAAACTATCATCTATGATTTTGTAGGTAATGTATTGCAGAATTATATGAAACATAATCCTGGCTCGGGGAACATAACGGTTCTGAAAAAGAATACTTATGATCATTCAGGCAGACTATTAAAATCGTGGCATAAAATAAACAGCGGGCCTGAGATTTTGATAAGCCAATTGAATTATAATGAAATAGGAGAGATGACAGAAAAGAATCTCCATTCGGAGGATAATGGTATCCAGTTCCTGCAGAGTATAGATTTTACTTATAATATCAGGAAATGGCTTACAAATATAAATGGTACCAAACTTTCTAATGACGGTATAATTAACAATGACAATAATGACCTGTTTGGTTTAACATTGAGTTATGAAAGTGGAGGCTCAGGAAAATTTAATGGAAATATTTCGTCTCTTCACTGGAGAAGTGCTAATACAAATACCAATACACAGAAGTTTGGCTACTTTTTCGAGTATGATGGCTTAAATCGAATAATTAATTCTACCTCTAAGGTATATTTTGTAGTTTCTAATCCCCCTGGTCCTCCTGTTGAAGTTGCTGGAGATGTTGGTTTTGGTGAAAAAGGAATAACTTATGATAAAAATGGAAATATATTGACACTAATAAGGGAAGCGTCTTCATCTCAAATTGATAATTTAACATATGTGTATAATGGTAATCAGCTGTCAAAGTGTACTGATGCATCAAGTAGTTCTGAAGGGTTTAAAGATGGCTCAAATATTCAGTTTGAATATACTTATGATGCAAATGGTAATATGAACTTGGATGCCAACAAAGGTATCACCAGCATTACTTACAATTATATGAATCTTCCTCAGATAGTTACATTTAGTGGCTCAGGTAATAGAATAGAATATACTTATAGCGCCATAGGTGAGAAACTGTCAAAGAAATATTATTCCAACAATGTCTTTCAGGTTACTACTGATTATGTAAGTGGTATTGTATATGAGAATAATGTTCTTAAATGTGGCAAAACAATGGAGGGAAGATTTGAACCAAATGGATCAGGTACATTTAAATTTGTTTATGATTTAAAGGATCATCTCGGAAATGTTCGCATGTCTTTTGATAAGGGACTTGATGGGAATGCTCACATTGTGCAGGAAGATCATTATTATCCATTTGGAATGGCAATAAACTCTTCGTTATTTAGTAGCCGACCAACGCCTCCTAATGATTTCTTATACAATGGCAAGGAAAGGGAAGAGGAGTTAGGTTTTGAATTGTATGATTATGGTGCAAGGTTTTATGATCCGGCTTTAGGAAGATGGAACACTGTTGACCCATTGGCAGAGAAATATCTGGGTTGGTCACCGTATGCGTACTGTCTTAATAATCCACTCATTTGGACAGACCCAACAGGAATGACCGTTGAACCGGGAAGTCAAGAAGAATGGAATAAACAAAAACAGAATGTCGTAGCTGAACGCGACAGACTTCAGGGTAAAATAGATGGGCTAAATGCCAAAGCAGCGGAAAAAGGTTGGAGTGCTGAAAAACTTGCGGGAAAAATTGGAAATATGCAAGACAGGGTTAATAGTTTAAATGGGACTATTGGCAATTTAGGTACATTAGAAGCAAGTGACCAAGTTTACGCCTTAAAATCAGGAGCAGGGGAAGAAGGAGGAACTACCTACGACCCGTCAACAGGTAATATTGTATTCAGTTATGATGGTACAGCTAATTTTGTTCACGAAACCACACACGGAGGACAGTTTGAATCAGGGGATATAGCTTTTGACACTAAAACAGGTATGCCTTATGGTGGCGACGTATTTGATGAAGTTTCTGCATATAAAGCTCAATTTGGATATAGTCCTTCTTCCGTATCGGGATTAACGTCATCTTTAACGGCTAAATCCTTTGGTGGAATCACGACATCTTGGGTACAGGGTATAACCAAATCAGATGGGTCTAAAATATATGCGCCGGGCGGAAGTGCAAATACAGGTATTTCCACTGTCAATATGAGTACTAATAGAGATGGTTTAATTAAAGCATACCCGCATCAAAAGAGTATGTTGTCCACGCTTCCTGCATCATTTACATTGAAAGACGTTCCAACAATTTATTATAAGAAATGATGAAAAGAATATTGATTATATCTTTTATTGCATTGATTTCTTGTAATACTTCCAAGAATACTATAACGGGAACATATCAAAATAAAGGAGTAGATTTTTTTCACTCTTTAAAACTGAATAATACGGATAGTACCTTTATATTAACCAAAAAGTATTTTGAAGTTAATTCCTTTTGTACAGGAAAATGGCAACAGAAAGGCGACACTATATTTTTAAAATGTAATGAAGAAAAAGATATTGCTGTTCTACTTTCAAGTGGATATATGAATCAGCGAGAATTTAGGATTGTGATAAGAAACAAGAATAAATTAAAACTCGATAATGTTGTTTTAAAGAGAAAACAATAAACAAAAACGCCTGGCTGTAGGCTAGGCGTTTTTTGTTTATCAAAAATTTATTTTACCATCCAATAAATTTTTCATTCTTTTTTGGGTAAGCATTTAGTTAATGATTTTGACGAGTGCGTTTTTTTCATCTTCATCGAGTTGCGAAATCAACATCAGTTGCTCGTTTAGTTCGTGGTTCTGAAGCTCGACCACGCGCTATTTTCTATCCCACGGGAGTTAAAAGTGCGGATTGGTATGTATATGATAAAAAAGGTAATAAAGTAATAATCCAAGCAATCAAATAGTTATGAAAAAAACTGTTTATCTTTTGGCATTAATTACATTGTTATTTTCTTGTTCCAGTACAAAGAAAGCAATACAAATTACCGAATAAAAAAAGCAGCTCTGAAAGAAGCTTCAAATGTTAGCGGCAGACAGTAGAAAACGGAGGCTTAAAAGAAGAATCTTCTATCGTAATGAAGGATGGAACGGTAGTAAGAGGAAAACTGGTGATCTAACAACAATTGAAAATGGTGAACAAGTAGCAAAGGCTACTTTACCGGATTTACCGGAAGGAACGACTCCTGCAGATGCGGAAGCTACAATCCATTCCCATCCGACAGAGACACAAATTAAAGATGGGAAGTTTTATCCCCAGACTGCAACTCAACCGTCACCTACAGATAGGACGACTTTTTCACAATATGGTACTAATTTTATTGTCGGGCGTTTGGGACAAGCTACTGTTACTCAAAATTCGAATGGTTCATATAATATAAATCAAAAAGATTTGGGAGCAGTCATCTATAAAGGCAATGCCGCACCTATAATGCTTACACAAAAAGCTATTGGAAGAATAATTAAGTAATTACTATGAAAGGAATATTTTTTATTCTATTAAGTTTATCTTTTTTTATGAAGTCTTATGGACAAAATAATGAGGCTATTATAAATTTTATAATAATAGTTGATGATCAAATTCCATCAACAGGAAATATAGGTTTAAAGTTTATAACTCAAAAAGAAAGCCGAGAAATAGATACTATTGTTGCTTCTTATGTACCTGGGGATTTGTCAATACGAAGATCTGACTTTGATAAACTACTTTCACAAGATATTAAATCAATAAAGTTAGATATTAAATCCTCAGAAGTGTGTAAAGAAGAAGTTAAATATCATACTTATGAAATAGAAATAAGAAAGGCATGGCTAGAATATCCTTTTATTGTATTTAGAATCTATAATTTAGATAAAAAGAGGTATAAGAAATTATTTGTTTCTCTAGATAGGAAGGATTATACATTTGAAATAGATTATCCTGGGGGATCAATGATGAGAATAAGGAAAAAACATCCGAAAGAAAATTGTAAATAAGATATATTCATGCAATCCCCTCATTCTGGCGAACATCCTCGTTCGTGCCCTAATTGATACCGTAGCTGGCTGAAGTCTATTTGATTCTGCCTACAAATGAGAGCAAGTCTCTTGACTTGCGGTTATAAATGCAGACAATTTAAAAGTTAAAATGGGCATTTGTTGTAAAATAGTCCCGATAAAAATCGGGACTATTTTTATATTTGGGAAAACTAGAGGACATTGAGCTATCTCATCCAAATCAAGATTAATGATCCTGAAGGATTATATGTTATGCTAATGGTATAAATTATTCAGGAAATAAGGATTTGTTAGAATTGGAATTTATTGGGTAATTGAATGTGTCGTCCTAAAAAAAGTTTACAGTTGAGATTGTTAATCCGGTTATAAATTTACAATTTTTTATTAATCCTAAAATCGCTTTACATTTGAATACCGGAAGAAGCGGAATCAGGCTTTGCTGAGGAGCAACCTGCCAGGATTATTCCGGTCAGATAGCATAAATAATCCGATAATAGGTTTACACCTTTGTCGGATTTGTTTTTTTTTATGCATTCTGTAAATGCCTAAAAAAAACCTTTATTCCGTCATCACCTCCTTTTTTCTCCAATGTCGTTTTAATATTCCAACCTCTTCATGAGCCCTTTCCGGGGTTAATAAATCGCAGCTAAGGTGTGGCCTCTTTTCGTTGTAGATCTTTACTGCAATGTCGATTTCATTTTTAGCCTCTTGATAACTTTGATATTTTTTCTTTAATAATTCTTGTTTTAAAATTCCATTTAATCTTTCTGCCATAGCGTTTTCATATGGATCTCCATTTTGAGTCATGCTGATACGTATAGATTTTTCTGATAATATATTTGTATAGGCTACACTGCAATATTGTAATCCTCTATCCGAATGATGTATAAGATTATACTCCTTGGGTAGTTGGATACAAGCCATGTTTAAAGCCA
>NZ_JAGHZZ010000012.1:0-55272 GCF_017745095.1 Sporocytophaga sp.
AAGAAAGAACATTCGTACCCGAAACGACAGGGATTTTGCGATCGCTGAAAGTTGCAAGCACATTGCCAAGATGATTGCTCCCCTCAAACAGTTTTATACCTGTTTTTGTTGCAAACATTGTATTGGATACCGCCCCTAAGGTAGTAAAATTTCTATTCAAATTTACCATTCCAAGTCTGCTGCTGCCATAAACAGACTGCTCTTTCCAGAAAAACTCCTGCACCGATGCACTTTTGCTTAGCTCGTAAGTGCTCATTACATTTCCAGAAGCATCTCTCACATAATACGTCGTTATCCAGGTAGAAGCATCCCCTTTGGTTGCTGCAGGCTTCTCTATCTTGGCAACTCTGTTCCCCTGTGCATCGTACTTGAACTCCATATCAGGTTTTGTGCTACTTGAAGAACGGGTCACCTTCGAAATCTTTCCGCTTACTGTCCATTCTATATTCGCTATTTTTTCCTGATCATCGAATTTCAGATTGCCTATTTCATCATAATCATAGTTATTGTCAATTTGATTATCAATATCATCAGCGTAGTTTGTATTGCTTACAATATCACCTACTGATCTTAATCTGTTCGTATTCCTGGTATATCCATTTGCTATTGTCTCATACTTGTATGTCAGATCATCCATTGCTAATGGTGAAGTTGTACCTGTCGTTACCAGTTTTCCATTACGCTTCAGCTTTAGAATATTACCATTAGGGTCATATTTAAAGGTTTCCTGATATGAACCGTCATTTGCAGCATTCCATGCATTGGTTGCAAGATTGATACTGCTATATGCCTTCATCTGTGTGATACGGTTCAACTGATCATATCTGTATGTAGTTGTTTGAGGTAATGCTTGACCAAAGGTAGCCGAAGTTGGATTGCCGTCTGTAATTACAGTAGTCATCCGGCTGATATTACCATTGTACAATCCCGGTGCATCGGTATTCAATGAAGTAATTCCAGCTGCTGAAGGTATCATGTCATTCAAGGCAGAAATCGTTCCTATCGGCTTATAATCTCCGTCAAAGTAATGAAGATTATAACCATAAGCATCTTTACCTACATTCTTATTCAAACCATCTTTTCCTGTGAGTGCATTCTGGTTAGCATCTTTACCTACATCCCTTGTTACATCAAGAGTTCCAGAGTTCACAGATTTAACCCATCCCTGAATTGTATAAGCATAATCCATTGCCTGTGCCTTATCATGGCCCAATTCTGTTCTCGCAAGAGGACCATGTTTATAGTAGAAATACTTCGCATCCCTGTTCCATACAATACCATTCTCGCTGGTATATGCATGCGTGATCCTGTTATCCGCATCATACGCATACCTGTGGAAGAACTGATCAGGTTTACCTTGCTGGTATGCCACTTCGTTCACATTACCACTGATCAGGTCATAAGTATAATCTATTTTCTTAAAACGCTGGCTCTCTCCTGTCCCTGAAAGGACTGTCGTCAATGCAGTATTATCTTGTACAAGGCTCTTTACATTGCCATGAATATCATAGGAATAATGCGTTGCATGGTCATAAGCAGTACCTGATGCTTCCTGATAAGTCACAGAAGCCACACGTTTCTTCAGATTTTCCTGAGTTAAGCCAGGAATGGTGAATGTTGCTACATCATAGTATGATTTTGTGATCTGCCTCTTGTCTCCCTGAGCAAGCCATGTAAGGAATGCTGCTGTAGGAACCTGAGTGCCGTTATTGGATTTGGTTTTCGTTGAAATGCTGTTTGCAGGTGTTTGAAGGATTTCTCCTACCTCAGTAATCCTTCCCAGATTATCATAAACAGTATAGCTATAACCTTGTTTCGGACTGAAGTTAAACTGCTTTGTGTTCTGTGACACGATAATCCTTCCAAGCTCGTCGTACCACATTTTGCTGCTGTACGTATCCCGCTCATCGTCCATTTTAAGAACGGTGCTGGAATTTCCGGAGATTACAAGATTATTCCTGTCGCTGAATGTCATAGACAGCAGGGTATTCGTATTCCCACTAATGCTTCTGTTTACCCACGTAGTCGCTATACCTCCTTCTATCGTTTTCAGGATGACCCCTCCATCTCCTACCAGATAACCTGTTTTATAATCTACAAAATGGACATCTCTGAAATTATTTGAGCCTATTACACCATCCGTAATCTTTGTCCAGGAATAGGTTGTTCCGCTCAGACTTGCCTTGAACAGCGATCCTCCATCTCCCGCAGCAAATCCAAACGAAGCGTCTACAAAGTAAACTGCGTTCAAAGATGATGCACCTGTAACGCTTTCCTGTGTCCAGCTTGCTCCTCCATTGACAGATTTGTATATCACTCCCTGATTACTCGTATTTGCCCCTACAGCAAAGGCAAGGTTCTCATTCACATACTGTACATCTTTGAAATTGATATTGGTCGCTGCAGGGCTCACTGAAACTGAAGCGGTAAAGTTATCTGTACCGCCATTAACAGTGCGAATAATCGTTCCTGTTGAACCTGCCGTACCTGCATCTCCTACTGCAATACCTTTATTTGCATCTATAAAATCAACTGATCTCAATGTTCTTCTCGTTGATGAATTCAGATCGGTCCAGGTTAAGCCTCCGTTGTTGGTTTTTGCAGCTGCGCCGTCCTTACCCACTGCATATCCTATCACAGGGCTCACCATATCCGTTGCATACAGGATCTGAGCATCAACATTACTCACTGATGCAAAAGTTACACCAGCAGTACCTGCGGTAGTTGAACGGATAATCTTTCCTGCAACTCCTACACCAAGACCTGTGGAACCGGATATTGCCAGACTTCTGATCGACTCAATCATTCCTGATACAACCGGAGACCATGAGCTTCCGTCTGCAGATCTGAAGATGCTGCCATTATCGCCAGCTACATAAAAATCCGTTCCTGCAAGGGCTGTCTTATACAATGCTTTTGCAGGTGTCGCAGGAAGAGCTGTTGACCAGCCGGAAGCACTTGTGCCTCCTCCTGTGCTCGTGTATAGTACCTGGCCTGTAGACGAGGTAATCACTCCTGCCGTATTGCTCTTGAAGCACACATCCGTCAGGTTATAACTCACACCTGTCGGAGCCAGCTTCCATAATGCTCCGTTATTGGTCGTTTTTAATACAGTACCATCCGTTCCAACAGCATAACCTGTTGTCGATGATGTCGTTACCTGAACACCATTAAGTGCAGTTGGTATCACTTTGCCTCCTCTGTCCGTCCATACAGATCCTGCATTTGCAGTTACATAGATCCTTCCGTCACCTGAAACCACAGCACCATTATTAGCATCAAAGAAATGGATCGACCTCGCATCAGTTGTACCCGTTAAATTTGTTACTGCAACTGCCCAGGTTTGTCCTCCGTCGGCAGTGATTTTTACTGTTCCATTGGTGTAAATCGCTTCCCCTCTGGATGCATCATTGAAATACATGTCTTTAACACCCGGGCCCACAATAGAGGTCCAGGTAGTTCCCGAAGGGCCAGCGTTAGTTGTTTTGTATATGGTACCGTTTGCAAGGACACATCCGTTGCTCGCATCCTTAAAGTGAATAGCAGCAATTGCTGAAACTGGCAAAGCTCCGCCAGCTGTATTAGTGGCAATTGAAGTCCAGGTTCCAGCACCATCTGATGACACATATAAAGAACCATCAGTTGCTCCGGCATATACATCAGAAGCACTTCTTGTACTGATAGCGCTATATGTTTTGGAACTATTCAGATTTGTTTTTGCCTTCCAGGACAAACCACCGTTGCTCGTATTTTCTACAGCTCCGTTGCTCTTTACTGCAAATCCAACATAACTCGGAAGAATATCAAGATCCGTATAAGTTGTGGCAGCTGAAGAAGCATTGGCCCATGTTTTACCTCCATCTGAGGTTTTGATAATATTACCTCCGCTTAGAAGCACTCCCTGGTTCATATCTCTGAAGAACATATCTGTTACACTGCCATTTATACCAGTGGCAACAGCTGACCAGTTCGCTCCTCCGTCGGTTGATTTTAATATAGTACCATCATCACCCGCTGCAATACCGGAATTCGCGTTCAGCATTTGCACTCTGGTAAGCGTGTTAGCCCATATTGCTGTCATCGCTGTCCATGTCTTTCCTGCCGGTGAACCGCTGCTGGAGTACAGATATCCCTGGTTGTTAATATTTGCTGTCAGGTAAGCAAGGTTATTGGATGTAAAATTTACATCTGTCGCTTCTTTTCCCGCAAGCAGAGTATTCAGCGTGGTATTCTGGGTGATCGTTGTACCTCCCGATGAAATTTCCCATATCATACCAGACTTCTCATAGATCACACCTGTATTATCGTCATAAAGGTATACACTTATAAGGTTTGCTGCTGTTCCTATCGGAAGGATTGTCCAGTTTGCTCCACCATTGGTAGTCTTCAATACTGTACCTCTGTCTCCTACCGCAAAACCTACTCCGGTACTTCTGATATTCACATCATTTAAGGTCATGGTTCCTACTGCACTCAGAAGGGACCAGGTCTTTCCATTATCCGTTGTAGAATAAATATAACCTTTTCCTCCCAGATTACCGGTTAGGAAGCCGTTACCATTGCCTGTAAACTGCGTGCCTGTTACCTGAAGGCCTGCTTCAAGGCCATTATTTGAAGATACAGTACTAAGAATATCCATCGTCTGGTGATCGGGTACATTCTGCGCCACCAACTGATTTAATGAGTTATAGGTATAAGTGGTTGCGAGCGTATGGTCTGTAAACACAGTACGCTGATTATTTTTCCTGTCAACTTTGATCTGAGCAAGAGAAGTTTGGCTTGTAATCTTCTTCACACCTGCAGGTGGAACAGTTCTTACAAGATTACCTGCCTGATCATAATAATAAAGCGTGTAATGATGTTCTTTATCTCCGTATTTCACCCCAAAGTCTTCATAAGAAGAAAGACACTTATCTATGTATTTCGTCTGGAAGGATGTTTTTACATCTGCTATATAGGTCGTGTATTTCTGACGTGCGTTGTAGATAGCAGTATTGATCAGTTCCTTTCCGCAGGAGTCAGAAATGGTTACTATAGGCGATGCGGTAGGATTACATAGAAATTTTTGAGGCGTACAGTCTGTTTTTGCTGTAATTGTTACGCTTGCAGAAAGACCCGGACAGCCTTGTCCAATATTAAGAGTATATGTTCCGGGAGCTGTTACTGTAATACTTCTGGTGGTCGCGCCTGTTGACCAACTATTGTTTACCAGAGAAGATGAGGTAAGTACAGTGGTGGTACCCGGACACAATTCCATATCTCCTGTAAAGATTCTCAGATAATCAGGTTCCTTTATACTCACTGTAGAAGTATGTGCGCACACTCCTGAAGCATCCGTAACGGTCACAGTATAAGGACCACTGGTTAAATTAACAAGATCTTCTATATTATCATTTCCCGGTATATGCTTCCAGTCGATTTTAAACGGAGCTTCTCCTCCCTGAATTATGAGGTTGGCAGCACCAACGTTTCCTCCTGGACATGTATTGTCAGTTCCACTAATACTTGTAATCAATGTACATGGTTTCGGACAAGGTACATCATTATTTTTCAGAGTCTCTGTTTTGGATTGGGTACAACCACGGCTGTCTGATACTGTAACACTATATGAGCCTGCTCCTACCTGACCTGCATTGGGTCCGTCATTTGTACCTGAGATATGGCTCCAGTCATAGGTTATTGTTCCCTGACCTCCCGATACATTGGCTACCAGTGCTCCGTTTGTTGCTCCTGCACATATAGGTGAAACTCCCATAAGGTCCAATTTGAAATCAGAACAAATACCACCTCCGCAAGGAGTCTCCGATTCTCCGACTGTTCCGTTTGCCGTAGCTATACATCCTTTGGTATCCGTTACAGTTACAGTATAGATTCCTGCTGTCAGGGCTGTAGCTGTTACACCGGATTGGCTTGTTCCGCTCCACAAATATGTATAAGGAGCAGATCCGCCGGCTGGTACAGCAGTCAATGTCCCGTCTTTGCCTCCCTTGCAGCTTGCATCTGTTTTTGTTACCGTTGCTGCAAGCTGGGCGGGCTCTGTAATGACCAGGCTGCCTACAGTTTTGGTGCAATTTTTAGAATCTGTTACTGTAAGACTATATGTACCGGGAGGAAGTAAGGATGCAGTACTTGTTGCTCCGGTACTGGTGATTACAGAAGGTGCGCTTACGTTTGTCCAGGCAAATGTATAAGGAGCTGTTCCGCCGGATACCGTTGCGACAATAATACCATTGTTCTTGCCTTTACAGGTCACATTGGTAATATTGGTTGTAGCATTAAGCGCGTCCGGTTGGGTAATTGTATAATTATATGAAGTAGAACAACCTGCACAAACAAGATTTGCAGTATATGTTCCGGGTGCAAGGCTTGATATGGTATTCGTGGTTGCACCTGTATTCCAGGTAACAGAGCAAGTAACACCCTGGCCAGGTGTGCATGAGCAGTCTGTTGTAGCAGGACTGTTTACTGTTCCTCTCGTCTCTATACCATTGGCATCACAGATGTCCACCCTTCCGTTGACCTCACCTATATTTGTTCCTGAGCTTGGATTGGAAGTGATGCCACTTACCTTCACCGAAGCACAGGAAGATCCGATACCATTAAGATTTCCCCATATGTAAAGGTCTTTGGTCTGAATCTCTGTACCAGCTGCAAGTTTGAACTGATTCTTGAATTCTATCTTATCGGTAACAGTGATTTTACCTTTGTTATGATTGATAACACTTACGCCTGCTGTACTCGAGAAAAGTTGAGTTACATTCAGTGCTCCCGCATTATTTAAAATATTATTGTTATATAAAATGCCAGTGGCTCCGTTATTGATGTTTAATGTACAGTTGTTATTGATTGTACCAGCATTGGATACGGTATTGCTGGCAGTTACAGTACCACCATTGGTAAACACAGCCGTTGCAGAGTTAAGGTAAATACCACGTATAGTTAAGTTATGATAATTGTTCAATATACCTGAATATCCGGTTGGTAAAACGGCATCACCTGCCGTGCAGGTAAGAGTAGCATAATTTTCAAGTGTACCACCTCTCAACTCAAAGCCGTTCATATTCAGCGTTCCGTAGTTTTTGATCGTGCTTCCCGCTGTGGTGATGATATAAGGTAGTGTTGACAAGCCATTAATCACTAAGGTACCACCGTTCATGTTCAGACCGCTCGGATTAAATGTTCCACAGACAATAAAGGTACTTCCGCTATTAAGGGTTACCGTGCCTGATGCATAGGTAGAATTGGCAGGCAAGATTAATGTTCCGCCTTTATTGACCGTGATGTTTCCGTTAAAGCTTGTGTTTTGAGGAATACAAACTATTATTGTTTCACCGTTCACACCATTATTTGCTGCAGATATATTATCATTGGCAACTGCATTTCTTGCACAGCTTTGACTACAGCTATAAGTCGTTGCCTTCGAACCGCTGTAACAGTCATTCTGAGGAGTGGATGGAGGCGCAGGATTGCCCGGAGCCTGTGTAAAATTCACATTCAGGTTAATACTTCCATTGTTGGCTCCATTACAGCTGCTATTAGTCACTGTCGGGGTTACAGACAAGGTTGGCTCCTTAATTTCTGTTGTATTGTTCACCACGCATCCTACATTATCTGTAACCGTTACAGTGTAAGCTCCTGCAGAAAGTCCGGTTTGATTTGCAGGATTGCTTGTTCCCGCCACATGCTGCCAGTCATAAACATAGGGAATATTATTAGTTCCTGAAGTTGCTAATGTAATTGAGCCATTGGTCGCTCCCGGACAAGTAGTATTAACACCTGTTGCTGTAAGAGTGAATTTAGGATATCTTGTAATTGAAGAATTTACTATAGCTGCATTACAAAGACGGGTTGTCACCAATAAAGAATAAGTACCTCCGACATTTGCAGTAATGGTACGGCTGTTATTTGTATTAGGAATAATTATGTTATTAAGCCTCCACTCATAAGATTGGCCTGTAATAGAGGATGTAAGCGTTACTTCCCCTCCTTCACAAAAACCAACCGCAGAAGGAACAATTGTTGCTACCGGAACAGGATTTACTGTTACCTGGAATGGAGCGGAAGTTTCAACACAGCCATTGGCTCTTGTTACTTTTACCTGATACATTCCGCTGATTTTTGCATAGATGAATGATCCTGTTCCAGGAAGAGTCGTAACAGTTGTGCCCACTTTACGTGTCCATTGATATGTACCATTGGAACTTGTTACAGAAGAGCTGAGCTTTACTGAATCACCCTGACAGAATGTAGCAGAAGTGGCAGCTATAATAGATGGCCCATCAGGCTCAGTTAAGGTAATTGTAGTAGGATACTGACATCCTTTTGCATCGGATATTGTCACTGTGTAAGGTCCTGCTTTAAGGCCAGTCTGATTCTGACTAGTCGGATTCGTTGCAAGAGTGGCTCCGAATTGAGACCAGGCATATGTATACGGAGTTGTACCTCCTGAAGGGGTAACAGCAATTGCACCGTTTGTTCCTCCATAGCAGGTCAGATGTGTCGGTGTTGTTGTCGCATTCAGTATATTTGGCTGTGTAACTGACACCGAGGGAACATTTTTAGTACAGCCATAAAGGTCTGTGATTACAGCTGTGTATGTTCCTGCCTTGATACCCGATATATCTTTGGTAGTAGCATTGTATCCCGAAGTTGCCTCAGTCCAGGCAACTGTGTATGGAGACCAGCCACCTGATATGGCAAGCGTAACTGCTCCTGTTGAGCCTCCGTTACAGGCCACATTTGTAGCAGTTGAAGTTGCGTTCAGAACTGAGGGATTAGCAAGGGTTGCTGCAGATGAAGTGGCAGTACAGTTATTTTTATCTGTGATGGTAAGAGTATATGAACCAGCACCCTGACCTGAAAGAACTTTGAACGGAGGCTGAACTCCGGAAATCACAGTTCCACCCTTTTTCCAAACATATGTATATACCGGCGTTCCTCCGCTGACCTCAGATATGAATCCTCCATTGGTCTCATTATTACATTTGATTTCAGTTTTCGTCAGATTGACTGTCAATACCTGCGGCTGCAGAATACTTACATTAATTGAAACACTGCAATTATCAGAAGGGTCAGTGACTTTTAATGAATATGTTCCTGCTGGCATAGCGGTTACATCCTTTGTTGTTGCAAAATTACCTCCGGAAGGATTTTTCCATTGATAAGTATAAGTTCCACCATAACCGCCTGATGGTGTTACAGAAGCTGTTCCCGTGCTACCACCATTACAGAGCACATCCGTCTGCTGGTTGACAACCACTCCTATTGAACAGCCAAGGTTTGGACTGAAATTACCTGTATAGGTACATCCTTTACTATCAGTAACGGTAAAAGTATAATCTGTATTAGCTCTCAGACTATTTACGTTTTGTCCGGTCTGGCCGTCTGACCATAATACGCTATATGGAGGGGTTCCCCCCATGATAGCTGTGATATTGGCTGTTCCTCTTATTGAGCCTTCCGACACTACTGCTGATAAAGAGGCCAAAGGTTCAGAAACCGTTATACTTGCTCCAGTAGTATAACTGGCATTACAATTATTTGCATCTGTAACCGAAACTGTGTAGACCCCGGCTGCCAGATCTGAAAGATCTTCGTTTGTGGATGAAAATCCGGCTGGTCCTGACCAAAGTATTGTATAAGGCGCTGTACCTCCTGCCACTGTCATATTGATTGAGCCATTATTAAGGCCTTTACAGCTGACATTGGTCTTGGATAACAATACTGTAAATTCTCCCGGGCTACCGATTGTAAAATTCTTAGTCTGGCTACAATTTTTATCGTCTTTAACTGTTAGAGAATAACTTCCTGGATTAAGATTACTAACAGCAGGCAATATTGAAACTATGTTCTGGCTTTGGTCTTTCCAGGTATAAGAAAAAGGACTTGTCCCTCCGGATATAACCGCTGTTGCTGAACCATTTCCCGCTCCAAAACAAGACGATCCGGCAGAAACAACATCCAGAGTGAAAACCGGATCAGCAATAACATAACTGGTATTTTTAATACATCCATCCGCATTATCTGTTACCTGAAATTCATAAAAGCCTGGTGACAGATTACTTATATCCTTTACACTCGCAAATGCTGCAGAATTCTTTTTCCAGCTATAAGTCAGGTTTGTACTTCCTCCTGAAATACTTGGAACGATTGCCCCATCCGTTCCTCCCGGACATTTAATATTGGTAACAAGCGCACCTGCATCAAGGCTGCAACCGGAAGAAACCGTTGCTCCTGCTGTTGCAGTACAGCCTCTAGCATCGGTGACATTTACCGTATATGGACCAGCTGCAAGACCTGTTGGACTGGCAACAGAACTGACAATTGTAGTACCGTTTGACCAGCTGTAGGTATAAGGTGTTGTTCCTCCGGAAGCCGTCAGGTTGATGGCTCCTTTTGCTCCTGCCACTGCACTTGCTGTAAGCACGGCCGGCTGATTTATTACTATTGAAGCTGATTGTTTACTGCAATTATTGGCATCTTTTACTGTAGCTATATATGAACCCTGAGCAAGCAGGCTCAGATCTTCTGCCGTTGAAGTAAAAGACGAAGGTCCTGTCCAGGAATAAGTATAAGGCAATTTCCCTCCTGTTACATCCAGGTCTATAGCTCCGTTTGCCTGTCCGTTACATGATATATCCGTTTTCGTATAATTGATAACATGATCGTTCCCCGTTATCACTACCGGATCTGAATTTACAGTACAGACTCCATCGGTAATGGTTGCAACGTAGGTTCCTGCTGTTGTAACGGATACACTTTTGGTCGTTTTTACAGGCGATGTATTCCAAGAATATGTTCCGCTGGTGGCATTGGAAGTAAGCGCAATATTACTGCTTACGCAAAGACTCGTAGTCGAAGCTGTAACCGATTTGTTTGGCGCTGCCTGAACATTGATCGTCACAGTATTGCTTATTTCTGCCGTGGTATTACACTGGTTTCTCTTGATCTCAACCGTATAATCTCCCGATTGATTCGCGCTATAGGTATTATTAGTAGCACCTTCTATCGCTGATCCGTTCTTTTTCCACTGATAGCTGTAAAACCCTGAAGGGGCATTCAATATTGCATTGCTACCTTCACAGATCGTTGTGTTATTACCAGTTACTGTAACCGAGAACGGCTGGCTAGAAAAGCTACTCGCTTCCAGAAAAATACCAGAATCATACAACTTATCAAAAGCATCTCCAATGACTAATTTTATATGATAAGTTGCACAAGGAGTGACTGAATAGTCTACATCAAAGACCTTTGTGTAGCCGTCATAGGCAATAGCACTAGTTGCCGCCGAAGCTCCTGAATTATTAAAATAATTGCCACTGCCAGGTATTAGATCGCAGTTTGTTGAAAGCCCTATTCCGTCGGTAACAGTCCCGTCATTTACAGTATTGATACTTACTTTTTTACCATTAACAGTCGCAATATTTTGTTTCCCAACAATACCAGGGCCTGAAATAAAGAATCCAAATCCATCATTGGCAGCGGAACAGTTATATTCAGGATATTCTTCTGATGCAAACAGATAACGAAAAGTTATTTTATTTCCGGAAGGCACAAAATCAAACTCAATTGTTGTTGCTTCTTTAGTATCATTTCCAATCAAGAGGTTCAGATCTGCATCACCTGCAGAGCCTGTGAAAGAAGTTCCCTGTGAGTTGAGGATGTCATTAGGCCCTGATGCATTTGCAGCATTTCCTGTCGTCATTACAAGACCACTACCAAGCCCCTGACTCCAGCCCGAGGAAGTGAATGTTCCCACTGAAGATGGAGAACCACTAAAGGTAATATTACTTATTGTAACACCCTTCCCCTGGAAATTATTGGAGATCATGCTCTGAACAGATGCCGCATTGCTGGCTGGAACTACAGTCAATGATTGCCCTGATGACAGATTGGGTAATAGTAAAATACCCAAAAAAACAATCTTAAAAAATGCCTTAAAAATCTGCATTGAATTTGATTTATTAAATACGATAATTTAATTCCCTTTAGTTACTTCCGTTAAATACCGGTGATTTACAATCCGCAATATTCATATGCGGTGAATACCCCAAAAATTCAACATATGTCTTCTTCTGAACGCCAGCTACAGTGTAGTTCACAAGCCCTATCAACTTGAAATTATGTTGAGGATCATTGCTTGTTTTGTCTACCCTGATCGAATGAAAGCTCACTATGTCACCGAATCCTGCTCCTGCTGGCATGTTCGACGGTGTATAAATTTCAAACAGTCTGGTTCCGGCAACTGTACTGCCATTAATAGCCTCAAGTATTCCCGCAAAAGTACCCAAAGCCACAGAACCTCTCCAGCGAAGCTGAGCCCCTGTCAATCCTGTATTTGCTTTTAATGAGCTGATAAATGAGTCATCATAAGGCTGAATCGTAGGATCCAATGTGACCTGCGCTACAAACTGGTTTAGTTTGGGTTGATGGGAAATTCCATCAGGTCCCATTCCTCCTGTATAGGAGAAGATCAGCATATTGAAAAGGTTCATAATATCAATAGCACCATTTGTGGTTGTACACACTACTGGTTTCGGACAGGTCATCGGATTCATGTCAATACAACCGGTAAAGCCTTTGATAGGAATCTTAATATCAGCCTTTGTCTGGTCGTTATATGTTACCTGCACTTTAGCATAAGCTTCGAACGCCTTGCCAGGATGAAGATTATCCAATGGATCATAGTTCAGACAACAAATACCTTTAATATCAGACCATGCAAATGTTTTCGCCACCATTTGTCCTGTAGAAATATCCTTTACCTGATAAGAACTTTGCATGGTAAGCTGAAGATTACAGCTTTTCAATATTGAAGTTGTTGGCCCATTTCTCCTGTTTAATTTTACAGCAAGCACAGTATTTGTTGTATTTGCCGCATCAATCTGCCAAAAGGTTTCTCCTAATGCTCCTGTAAAACCAAGGGCCGCCTCAAAATCAGGCGTATATTCCTGGATTTCTCCTGTCGGATAACAGCTCAACTGAAAATCACTGTTAAGACGTTTAACAGGTTGCGTTGCCAGTGCATTCAGCAAACTTTCAAAATCTTTAACCACCGGGCATTGTCCGCAGGTCTCAAAATAAGAGAATTGAGCTTTTGCTTTCATTTCATTAATTACCAATGTATTCTGCTCAGGACAATTTACTTTCTGAAATTGACCGTTACTTTCTTCATCATAGCAGGTATAAGCATCCAGAGATTCACTTTCAACCATATCATTAGCCGTCGGAAATCTCTTTACCTTGTCTTTATACAATCTGAAAGAGAATATACTGCATGGCTGGCGATAGTTCCAGAATTGAGTAGGCCACCACCTGTAATTGCCGTTTGCCGTATTTGTCGGATTATCATATCTGAAAAAATCGTTTTTAAAATAGCTAAACTTCTTATCACCAACGCATCCGTTATAGGACTGATTGTTGATCGCATACTTCGTCGCCTTCTGCTCCATGAATTTCTGTTTCAGGGATAAATACATTCCCCTATACTGCTGCCATACCTTATCATCAAAAGTAATAGTTCCTGTAAGACAATTGGTTGCACAACCTCCTGATCCAGAGTTATTATAGTTGGGGCATTTGACGATTCCGTAAGCAACTTTATCAAGAGAATATGATCCCATATAAGCAGACATACTTCTTTTCATGGCGTCGTATTCAGCCTGATCAAACAGTGGATTGATCGCAAGATTACTAGAGAAATAAGGATCTACAGACAGAGCAGCATTTGAGCCCAGAGGCGTAAGATAACCTGAAGGAGCCTGAGTAAGTTGGTCTGCATTAAGCCAGCTCATATCAAAAGTATGACTCGCATTATTGGAAATACAAAAATTATAATTTTCATACTCCGGATGATAAAGCACCAGTGACTTTGCCCAGGAATCTTTCCAGTTAAGGAAAAAGTCATGAACATCTAAAAGAGCTTCCGGTTTCACATATTCAAATCCATCAATTGTTACAACAGTTGATCCTTCAAGAATTTTCGGTTCATATTCTCCCACTTCATTGAGCGTAACCTGAACGAATGACGGTAAACCTGTTTCATCTATATATCCCTCTCTTGTGACACCCGCCTGATCTTTGTAATATGGCTGCCTCCAATTATGTCCACCCATGTTAAAAGATTTCATAGGGAGCTCATTATTCTTATTAAATATGGATAAAGGAAATTTTTCCGGATCAAAAACACCTTCAGCGGTTATAAGCTCACCATATTGGCCCATAGGCCCCATGTCCATAAGCATATTCTGGTATGCTTCTTCACAATTGATGGGATCGTTATCACAGAATTCCTGACATTCAGCATACAGTTGATTATATTCCTCTTCAGTTAAACAAGGATCGCAGGCAGCGTTGACATTGATATCATACTGGGAATAGGCTCCAAGTTTTGTTAAGCACTGGTCACAAGTCATATGACATGAAGCTGTATCAACCTTACTGATTTCAGATGCTATAAAATCGTCCACGGTTAAAAGACATGCATTCGATTTCAGATAATTGTCCGTATAAAAATCAAGCGCCTCTCTGTTTACTGTAAGTACCTTTGAAATCGTATAATTACCAACTTCCAGCGGTACTTTGGTTTTTGCCCATCCTGCGGGAGCAGTAAATGATGGAGGGGTTGCACTGCACAATGGAGTATAATTGCCGGCGCGGATAGCATCGATGATACTCTGGCCAATTACAGTGGATGTTGAATTAGGAACAGTGCTTAATCCTACAAGAAATTGTTCTCCGCATTCATTGGTAAGCATGATCTCCAGATCAAGAACACAATTGTAGCACATATCCGTTGTTACCGATCCATTCACACACTGCTCAAGATATTTCTCTCCTGTAAGTGTATAGTTGAATTCTCTTGTTCCTTTTGTTGAAACAAGTAACTGACTTTCATATATTTTCGACCTCCCTGAAATTCTTTGGAGATTACCGTCTTTTTCCGTTGGCAATGTCTTATTAAGAAGATCCCCTTGTATTACATTAATTGTTTCGTCAGTACTCTGAACGTTATCATTCTTAAGTGAGTCAAGATTCAATGGCGCTTGTCCGGCCAATGCAGTAGCAATCACCCGTCCCTGAGGATCAAGATAAGAAACACTTACCTGTCCATTAGCATCCACTACCATGTTCTTTTTATACCTTTCCATTGGACCTACTTCTGTGCCGAACAGTCTGTCTAGCTCCTCCTGAAGTGTGGGTTTCCCGTAAAAGTATTTCGTTTCATGATTGCTTCCCAGCTTATGATTTGTCCCAACTCCACTCTGACTCTTTATCCTTCCCGTGTTATCAGGAGTGTATTCAGTATGGGTAAAAGGGTAACCTTCTGCATCAGGAATATATTGATTGACATCAAGAGATTTATCAGGATTCTGAGGACTATAATAGTTTGAAGCTCCACTACCAGTATTCATACTTTCTGCAGTTGGTTTGCAGTTTCCGGTGGAATTGTCAAAATTGTCCTTATTATAAGCCGTTCCCTGGTTATTCTGATTAAATGCAGGTTTATAGCCGATCTTGGAATCAGCAGTTGGCACAGGCAGTACCTGAATCGCTCCTTTACCTTCATGATCATAAATAGTCTCTCCGACTATAGTTTTGTCTTCCGAGTTAATTTTACTAACGACTTGACGGCTTCTTAGACTTCCGTCAAAATAAGTCACAGCAACTTTATTCTTGCCTTCTTCAGCAAAACTCACACTATTCTGCCAGTTCAGGTTTTGTTCATGTCCAGTAACAGGAAATTTATCAGGAAACTGTGCAAGTGTAGTATAGGCTCCGGCCTGGTCTGACCAATTGCCATATATGTTTTTCTTATAATTATCTGCCTTGTTCCTGCTCACACCCCTTACCCTATATATCAGATAACCTCTTTCATATATCAGTGGTATTCTGTAAAAGTTATTAAAGGTATTAACTCTTGTACTGTTGAATTTGAAAGTAGAAGCATCGATCTTAATACCAGAGGGGTCAATTGCAAGATTGGTATTTGCATCATAATCATTTACATGAGCCCATTCAAGCTCATACTCCTCTGCGCCCTGAACAAAATCCCAGTAAACCTCTAACTCTCCCCTGCTACTCACCATTGAATTGTGGTCTGCTGATGGGATCTGAGTTCTGTTAAAAGAATAGAATCTTGTGACCTGCACTTCTGCATCAATGGCAAGATTCATCGTGACATTTGATACAGACGGAGTTACCCTGACAACTGTAACTTCCATTCTGTTTCCTCCAGCTATCTGGTAAATATTTTTATCCTGATAGGGCGCATCGTATTTGTAATCCAGTGTTAGAACAGGATTAGGACTTACCGTTATGGCCTTAAAATCGTTAAGTGTATTGTCCCATATATAGTAAACAACGGAAAGTTCAACATCAACAGAATAATTAGTACTCTGATAAACCTTGCTTGTCTGGTCTATGCTGAGAATTACCCTGTTAAGAAAGCTATAGTTATCAAACGAATTCTTCCATGAATTACTTCCGGAAGGATTACTCTTCATAAAATTGTACTTATTGTCTCTTACATCCAGATATAAACCCTGTTTTACCTGACTACCTGATGCCCGGACATTTACAACCTCGTCTGCCGCTTGTAATTCATAGGTAGCAAACAGCAAGCATTGTAAAAAAATAAGAAACTTAAAAATTACCTGAATTGATTTCATACACTATCAATATGGGTTGGTACTTGTTTGATTGTTAAAAGAATAATTTTTATAGCCCTGTGTACACATGTATTTGTTACTCCCCAATGAGATTATAAACTTTTCATATGTAAAGACTGATGAAGGAATATCTTTATTTAAAACAATATTTTTAAAGCTGATCTCCATTCTTGGCTTTTCAGCCATCTCTTCTCCTTTTCCTGAAAGGTCTGAGGGGCTGAGATAGAACAAGATCATTTTCTCTATCATATTTGTCTTCTTGTTAAACTCTATTTTTACGCTACTATATTCAGTTGAAGGAAATACAAGTGAATAACCTGCACTACCTTTTGCTGGCTCATAATATTTTGAAGAGGTACAAAGTTTTAATACTTTTTCCAGATCAACATTCATAAAAGGCATGCCATTACTTTCCTTTACTGCATCCAGCTTGGTTATAGATTTTTCATCATGATCAACAGTCAGTACATATTCCTTATTTCTGATCACTTCTATGCTTCCAATTTTATGATAAAAGCTGCTGCCTTTCATTTTCACTTCCCCCTTCTCAATCTGAACAGACTCTTTACTTGTGTAGCTCTGATAGGCTGCATATTCAAGGATAGCAGTATAAGAAGACAGTGCCTGGTAAGTTTTATTTACTCTGTCCAGATCTTCTTTCGCAGACTGAGCCCTGACATTCAAAGCAATGGTGATTACTATCAAAAAGAATAAATAATATCTTTTCATTTCTAGTTCTTTACAAACTTCTTGTTAATGCTTCCTGCTTCTGTAAGAATTTCAAGCATGTAAAGACCTGTCTGAAGATCCGATACATTTATCCTTCCTTTATAATTCCCTCCTGCCATTTCCAGCTTTGATTCTTTCATAAGTATTCCGGAACTATTGTAAATCCTGCATTCAGAAACATCTGAAGAGAATCCGCTATATCCCTCGACATAAACTTCATTATTGGCCGGATTAGGATAAAGGCTTACAGAAGAATATTTACTTTGTCCCTTTACTGAAGTGACAGATACAGTAACCGGAACAGATAAGCTTTTGCAGGTTTCGGAAAAAGTTACTTCTACCTTATAATCACCTACCACATCAGGAACAAATGTCTGTTCAGTTGCACTACTGATTTCTGTTCCATTAAAAAACCATTTGTAGGATTCTCCTGTGCTAGCAGTAAGGGTTCCATTGCTGAATTTTAATGTTGCATTGCAATCATTCAGAAGTCTGTAATAACCGGCGTAATAACTGCAATCATCAGGAATAATAATACCGTCCTCATATGTAACAAAACCTCCGTCTGAATTTATAAGGGCACCTGAGATTACCTTTTCTCCCCATCCATCTACAAGTCCATTCAAATCCGAATAATAAGTTCCATACTTTTTTACCCACTGGGTAGAACCGGAACTATCCATTTTAGCTAAAAAAATATCTGAAAGATAGCTATTTATTGGAGGTGCCTCAAGACCATCAATTTTAGCTCCCTGTCCCAATCTTCCTGTTACATATAAAAATCCATCAGAATTGATGTAAAAATCAGATACCGTCTCCGGATCAGCTGCCTTCCCAGGTGCAGGTACGACTGCTGATCCAAATTGCTTAAACCAGATGAACTTCCCGTTTTGATTGAGTTTAATTATAAAACAATCTTCCCCTCCTGATCCCGGTTTACTTTCATTTGTAACTCCACCAATAGTCCAACTTCCATGAAATGAACCGCCTATATAAATGTTATTTTGTTCGTCAATTGTCACAGCCTCTATAAAATTTGAATTCTGATCTCTTGGTATTTCATAAACCCAGATTACATTCCCCTCTGGATTAAATTTTACTATGAAAGTCGTAGAAGCATTCCTTCCATAATCATATCTATGATTATCATCAAATTTTACAGGCCCTGACACAATCCCGGTCCAATAAAGATTCCCAAACGAATCTGTGCGAATTTCTCTCGCAATGACCGAACTAAAGGCTCCCCCCTGAATGTTTTTAAAAAATTTTCTTTTCCCTTGCTTATCATACTTCACTATGAAACCATTACTATAATTCATAATTTCACCTGAATAATCGTTATAAGAGTCAACAACAGTTGTATCGTCCATATACATTTTTTGTCCATATGTTCCCGCAACATAAAAATTATCATTCTTATCAAATCTTAATGCCCGGATAGTTGCAAAGAAATAATTATCTGCTTCAAATAATTTTGACCAGGCATAGTTTCCGGCTTTGTCATATTTAACAAGTATAGATGCCGATACTTTTTCTTTTACCTCATATTTGTCAGCAGTATACCTTATTGTATCCGACTCCGGATAAGTAGTAGGTTTGGTTATATATCCGGCAACCAGAACATTATTATCCGAATCAATATCCATATCTACTGGATTAGTATACACCCCTCCGTATTTATTCTTCCAGACCACATTACCCAATGTGTCCATTTTTACCACATAACCATCCGCATCATGCTTCTGATAGCATTGATCTTTGACATAATTGGGATAAAATCCTATTTCAGCATTCCACACCATAGCTCCATGCAGATAAATATGTTTATCCTTGCTTACCTTCATGTTACGGGCCACAAATGCATAGGGACTTATAATATGCCTGTTCCAGTCCCAGGTTTGCGCCTGTGCTGAACAAATCCAGATCATTAACATTATAACAGATATACATCTCTTCATAAGCTAAGTATATTAAGGTCTTTTAACTGTGTTGTTTCTCGATTCCTGGATGGTTTTTATACCACGCTCCGTTTCCTTTTTCACCCTGATCAATGCACCTTCCTCATCATATTCATAAAAGGTTGCATAATTATTTTCATCCAGTTCTGCCCATAACCTGAGACTTACCGGATCATAGACATAAGACTTCATATTGGAATTGAAAGGATGAATTCTTATATCATCAAAATATGCTTTTGTTGTGCGGCTTTTATTGGCTAACTGTATTTCTATATTCGTAGAGTTAGCTGGAATAGTAAAATCATATTCAATTTTCTGCCAACCGTCTATTATATCTCCGGATGGGTAAATTGGCCCTAAAGTGACGTTTGAGCCTTCAAAAAGTATAATTATACCTCCATCTTCATATTTTGTTAGCGATTCACCTTTCTCCTGCTTTACCCAGGCGCTCAATGTGTACTTGTCATTTTCGAATGGCGCAAAAGAAGTGATACAGTCACAGTTCAGAATATTCACAGGTATTGGCAGGATGTACACATCAGAGGCTGTTGTTGCCTCAATGTTGCTGCACTGGCTTTGTCCCTGACAACTTAAATTAGTAAGCATCACTGTTGATGCATTAATTGGAACTCTCGTTACTTCGCAAGAAGAAGCAAAGCCTACATTTTTAATTGTAAAACTGATCGTATTTGATGCATTCGGAGCAAGAGCAGAAATTAACCAATAATATGCAGTACTGCCATCCTCCAAAGGCCATTGGAAATCCCGTGTATTTCCTGTGATCATATGATCTAGTGCGATTCCCGGGGGTAATACGACTTTAAGATATCTAAATACAGCTGGTAAATCTGTTCCCAATGCAACAGTTCCTGTATTTTTATAAAGTACACTTACATCTGAAAAATTATTTGCATTAAAAGACGTGGCATTAATATCCACAAACATTCGGTCAAGAGGGTCAAATCCTTGAATCTTCAAGCGATACTCAAACGGAGCAGGTTCAATAACATCACCGCAGTTCGTTGTTCCCTGAGCATAAAATCTGATAGGTTCAGGGAATCCGGCATCAACACGACAATCAGTGACTATATCCAGCTTTAACTTTAACTTGTTATCAGTACAATAGGGAGGCCTGTTTCCGGGAAGCGCTCCAGCTGGGTTACAACCAACGTCAGGTATATTCGAACTTATAAATGCTGTAATATCGTATTCCTTCAGACCATTCTCTAGTTTGGAACTTATCGTCTTAGGTGAAGTACCAATGGGATATTCTATTTTCCCATTATTATCTGCCAGACTTACCCCTTTAGGAAGTTCCATCCATAATTTCAGATATGACATATCTGCATATTTGGTGCTGGTAAACTCAAATTCATAGGTTATATTGGAACAAATGGGATTTACAGCAGCTCCCAATTGAGTGTGTTCTACTTGCAATTCCGCTGTTTTATATCTTAAAAATAACTGAGATGTTATCAACGGATTTCCGCAATCCCTTTGGGCAGGATCATCCGGAAAAGCAAAACATCCCGAGCTTGCCTTCAGATCTATGGTATCTACCACATCATCAATACACCCGGAATATGTAGCACCAAGTTCAAAATTTCTGCATTGGTCCTTGCTGACTGTACCTACTTTAAATAAAACTTTATTACTATTTGCCCCACCATACCCATTGGCAGTATAAATCAATCCACTCGACAGATCCTTTGCATAAGTAAAATTGATCCCTGGCACTTTAGGTTCCGCGGCAATCCATGAATAGTTTGCATCACCGGTCGCACCATCCGTGGACTTATCACATAAAGTAACATTCCATTTTACAGTTCTGCTATAACCTTCCTGCGTAGTCGGATCTGATATCGAAAGTTTTGCTTTTGTTATTCCTGCATAGCTTTGAGAAACTGATTTTGTACTCCGTGTAATAATACTTGGATTTCCAGTATAGACATAAGACTGATATCTGAAATTACTATAAAAGTTTTCATCCTTAAAAGTGCAGAGAGGCTTTAATCTGAATCTTAACCAATAATGAGAAGTACCAGGTACAATGTATTCCCCCATAGGCCAAAATGGCTTAGCTTTCCAATAAACTGTATTCCCAACCATCCCGTCAGGAGCACCAGGAGTAAAGCCAGGAATGTTTTTAACAGCCATCTCGTAAGTTCTTACCCTGCTATAAGCAGCATCGTCATTTGAATAAATCTGATATCCACCAGGCATATTAATCCATACAGAGTCTATCAAAAATAAAGGTCTGAATTCATTTGGGAATAAATCCGGAATTCCATTTGTGGAAGGAAACGACGTATTAACCAGCAATGCAGCATTAATCGGCACCTGTTCACAAGTAATAGTTTCACCTACCCATGTTACATTTGAAGGTGAAATCCTCCAAAGGCTTAAAGCAGCCCCAAAACTGTTGCAATTTTCCATTGCATTCGTTCCTGTTTTTCCATAATGTTTTACTCTGAAATCCGTGATCGCATTATCCACATTTGAAGACAAAAGATTTGGCTTTACTCTCAAATAAACATACAAATCCACTAAATCCAGATTTACAAAAGAGGATTTACAGGCTGACGGGATCTGGAAAAGATAAGTAAATTTACCTCCTACCTGGGAGATCGTTGGAGGAGGAATTGGGCTCGTACAGGTGACATTATTAATTTTCACATAACTGCTTAGTATTTCAAACAAATCAGATGCTCCTCCCAAAGGAACAGTATAGGAAAATTCTACAAAACATTTATCATAAGTTTTAGAAACAAGACTTCCCTTTGCTACGGCCAGAATTGTATCATATTCCAAAGCTCTATCCAACCTTAATCCTTCTACATTTGGATTTACTTTTCCTAAAGATTTCCAATTACCAACAGTCTTATAAGTATTAGAGGGGCTTTCAACATAGCCAAGACTAGTTCTTTTTAAAGATAAATTTAAAGTGGAGAAACCTGCACATCCGGATTCGGAACAGTGGTTAAATACATTATATATTCCGCAAGCAATTGCCTGTCGACAAGTGCATGCCTGGCATTTATAATACATGTTCCAGTTAAAGGAATCATTGAGGGCATAGGTAGTCCCTGATACACAATTCAGAGAAAAGGTGATGGAATAAGATCCTTTCCATCCTCCATAATTTATTGTTAATTTTCTTCCGGTAACAGAATAATGAGTTCCCGATTGTAAATCTGTATTATTCCATTTTACCGAACTCACCGTATAAGCAGCAGGCAGATCAATCTCACTTACAAAATCTGTGGCATTGGAGGTACAATTGAGAAGTCCGTTATCATAATAGTTCCTATCAATACTAAAAGTATATGTGCCAGTATATCCTGCTACCATATCTGTAGGGCCGGTAATGCTCTGAGTCCCTGACAGATTATAATTCCTGAAAGACACAACATTAGAAGCCTTATTCTCATAAGAAAGACACCTATCGCTATATTGTAGATTTGTTGTGAAATAATAATAATCATAGTTTAAGGGACATGTAGCAAAATTTGCGGGACATAATAATTTAATTCCTACCCCGATTTTAATTGTCTCCCCCCTGGCCAGATCATCATAATAGTGGTCATTATCCAAATCATCAAGTCCACCGGGACCATCAATATCTGTATTATATACAGCTGCATTGTTCTTAAATGTAACATAGAAATAACCATCCTGATCAGCAGAAATCAAACCTGCAGGAATTGCTACATAAGATCCGTTTTTCATAATCCTGAAATTGGATATTTGAGAAACATTTTTCTGATATCCAAGATAAACTCTTAAATCATTAGCCCTGTCAGCAGCCGGAATATCACTGCCTATTCCGTTGTTAGTATATGAAAAAAATGCATCCACCGGGGAAGAATTACAAAAGTCAGTTTTGGGAGAATTCAGTAAAGCCACTGAGATATTTGGCTGACCATATGGTATACTTGTAGAAGCATGATTTTCTCCATCATTGTCATCAACATTTCCTACAACATTGTAACACCCCCACCTCACTTCATACTCCGTATCTGTAGATCCTGAACAAGTAGTAAATCTGACCTTTTCAGAAAGGACCACTACTTCACCATACTCAAGAATCGCATCTCCATCTCCAACACTCCCATTACCCAAAGCTGAATTAGCTCCTGAAAAATTTGTAATTAAAAAATTACGAATATTCTGTGGCGAATTAGGATCATATGAAATTACTGAACCATTTATTCTAAGCTCCTCAAATGCTAATCCTAAAGGATAAGTAGCTTTAAAGTTCACAGTATCCACATCTCCATTTCCTCCATTTCTAATTGAGATTTTTCTTGTAACTACATCTCCCAGGTCGCCAATCATACTATAACTCAATGGATCGACCAACAATTCCAGTGCGGGATAAATAACATTATAAGAATTTGATGTCTCAGCATCATAATCGTTAATTCCATAATCTATCCTGGTTTTATTGGTAACCGCAATTTGACCCTTTTTTTTGGGGTTAATTGTTCTTACCAAATTCATTATCTGACAGTCCGCATTCGCCTGAAAAGTTATTATTATAGAATCTTTCGCAGCTAATGATGCAAGACTGAATTGTGGTTCATTTAATGGTGACGCTGAAACAAATGTAGCGGCTGTTAAAGAACCTCTATAATTAATGCCTGTTGGCATAACCAGTTTTATAGCAAGATTTGAAACAGCTTGTGCTGTTGTGTTCTTTATTTTTATAGAAACTGTTTTTTTATCACCACAAATATTAATGCTATTCCCTGCTACTGTTGTCGCAATTAAGAGTTTATTTGATTGAGAATATGCTATAGAAGCAATTATCAGCTGAAAAAATATAATAAGAAGGATCTTAGATTTCATAAAAGTATTATTTAGCCGAAATGCTGAGTTTGTTTGAAAATGAACTATCTTTATTTACCAGATAAACTGTTAGGAATCTGTCTGTAAGGTCAAGAGATTTAACAGGAATGAATAAGAACAAATCCGATCCTGAAAGTTCTTTAGTAAATGCTGCCTGGGCCAAAAATAATTTGCCGTCACGCTCAATAAACTTTCCTGAATAGTTCACAATATCCAGCTTCTCCATTGCGCTTCCGATTCCAAATAAAATGCTTTCTACATTGTCTGTTTTGCTTATTGTTACCTTAATAGCCAATTGACCTGACAATGTTGTATCCTCGCTCAAGACATAAAATTTCTCAATACCAGAAAGAACAGCATTCTGCCCAATCGCCCTGGTTTGCATCCCCAAAACGAGAACCGTAAAAAAAAGAAATAAAGTTTTAATTTTCATTGACTTCTTAATGTTGAACCACAGATTTCTTAACCTTTACCTGCTTGTTTTCATTTACCATAATACTTCTTCTACCTGAATGTGACTCAAGTTCTGTCTGAGTTCCATTGGAATTCTGGTCTCTATATACTTTAAAACTCCAGTGATCATTGACACAATCATTGAAATCAAAATCTTCAAAGCCATCATATCCTGTCTCCCGGAACCTTGAATTATTTGCAACTCCGATAGGTAGCTGATTATTGTAGCCATATAAAGCTGATGAATATCGGCCCAGTGCGTCCTTGTTCTCAAGTTCAAACCCATATGGACTGAAGAGGGTAACCTCTGAGGTAAATGTCCAGTTCGTAGTATCCATAGTCCAGTTCCCCGCTATGGATGGTGGCACCCAGAATGGGTTGAAGCTCTTGAAAAGACCGTCAGATCTGATGCTTGTATTATTATTCAATGTATTTTGTGTTCTCTCTGTCAGGTAGAGATAAGATCTTTTGGCTCTCCAGTTCCCTTGTTTCCCTGCTACATAAGGGTTGTAGGTATTCAACGGATTATCCAGCTCAGGTGTGTTATTACCGCAATTACAGAATACTTTCCAGCTTTCCCAGAACTCTATGGCACTTGCACTTACCACCTGGCTGAAGTTCAGCTCAAACTTTCCATCTCCATTCATATCTGTAACAGGATCATTTAGAGTTGTCACATTACCAATTGGCGTAGCCTGCTGATTCTTTCTTCCCGACTTTAGTACTTTAACAGAATTGTATGGACCGCTTGACAGGAAAGCCCCGTTCTTATCCCAAACCTGTATGGAGCTTGAGCCCACACTACTTACCCAACCTGTCTTATTTCCTGAAGCACTTCTAAGAGCAAGTACATCACCAGGGACAAAATATGATGCTGTACCTGAAGGAAGCGCATTGAGATCAATTGTACCGCTCAGCACTATACCTGAGTTCTTATAGGCCGGTCCCATTCTGTCATAGGCCCAATGAGCTGGATATGTAAAATTGTAAACGGGATCATTGAACTGATTGGTTGTTTTGGTAAGCAACACTTCTCCAGTTTCATTATCATAAAGACGATTTTCTGTAGTTACCGAAGCTCCAAGGTCATGTGCTACAACCCTATCAATTAACCCACTTCTGTTAATAATTTTTGTAACAACTGCGGATCTATATCTTGTCTGCTCCTTACTCAATGCTGGTAGTGCCATAGGAAGAGCAAAAGGTAATATTGCAGCTAGGAATGCATCCAGGTTTCCACTTACTCCTCCACTGGCAGTGGTGCTATTGGATTCTCTCATATCTGCTATGATATCAAACTCAACTCCAAGCTGCTTTTTCTGTACTAGATTTCCAGCTCCTTTGCTTATAACATCCACTTCATTGTCCAGCACTCTTTTTGTAATTGTGGTTGTTTTATTACCTAGTACAACAATCTCTGTCGTAACCTTCTCTTTGTAGAAATATTCTACTCCAGATATAGGGATTGAATTGCCTTCCTGGTATACCCATTGAGCTTTCTGCTGACCATGCATATCATTAAGCTCGACCACATACCCCTGAGAAGTGGTCATCTTATCGTTGTTCTGTATTTTGAGGAGCCTGAAGACTGCATTGGGTTTGGATCGCTTCGGCACCATCGGTGTTTCTTTTGTGATAGTCGGATAATCAAAAGCGGTATAAAACTCATGTACCACTGAGCCACTGCCAATTCTTGTTGACTTATCCTTGATATTTTTCACCTCCACACGCCTGTATATAACATTAGGGGAAGGGAAGAAGCTTTCCCCCATCGGTTTTTCAGTATAATAGTCTGTACTTGGGATCAGGAATTTTTCCTGCTGAGTAAATATCGGCTGCCTGAACGGGTTTTCATCTCCACCGAGTACTGGCTCATATCCAGCTACGCCGCTACTTATAGTCCTCTTCTTACCATTCCTGTCTTCGGTCATGGTATACTTGTATTCCTGTCCATATTCACTTGTCTGTCCAGCTGTTCCAGCCATCACTTTCCATTCATCACTCAATCGAATACTTTTTACTCTCGCTCCTCCACCGTATTTTTTACCATTAGGATTATAAAGTCTGATGAAAGATTTATCTTTTATGAATTTTTTCCCATGATCATCATTCCTCATTTTGCGGTTAAAGCCTTTAAACAGTTCGGCCATGGCATCTATAGCACCCATCATGGCATTTAGCATATCTGTAAGATTCGGCAACTCCGCCTGCTCTTTCTGTCCGTATGCAATTCTTGGAGTATATAGCCTGGTAAACTGCCATGCAGCCTTACTAATAGGATTCACATCATCTCCGCCTCCATGAGTTCTCACTCCGGATTCCTTCAACCTAACCCATCCATGTGTATAATTCCCATCTGAGGAAGACTTTATTGCACCATATTGATTGTTATCTATTTTTGCATACCCAGGAACATATTCAAAAGCTTCTGCTGCATCTTTTTTATTAAGATTAATAAGAAATTTAAAATAAATCTGATCCATTCCTCTTATATAATCCTCTTTGACTATGTTATCAGCTTCAGCCTGAGATCCTGTAACAATGTCCTTATGTAGTTTAAAATAAACTATTGAATTACTCACATCCGATGGATGATTGGTCATCAATGGATTATCATTTATTGGATTAGCTCCTGTTCCTGGTTTTATACCACTATCAGTTCCCGTAATTTTGAACATCTGCATAGCAGCTTTATCCTGCACATATGCATAATCATCAGACTCTAGTTCTACTTTTATAACACCTCCGGAAGGCAATTTTATTTGGCTTAATGACCATGCAGAAACATTTTCGGCAGCTAATACAGAATCCTGTTCCACATAAGGGAATTCTGCGGTACTAAAAACCGATCTAGGATCTGTACAATTTTCATTTGCAGGATTGAATTTATAATTTCCCCATCTATCATAACCTTTCAGATTATAATTAGGATTAGAAGAGCTATAAGTAAACTGATAAGGACTCATTTTACCCTTATTGGAGTTGCCATAAGTAAAATAAATCTTCGTTAGTGTTAGTTTGCCACCACGGTTGGCTGTAGTTTTTCCTTTGGTAACAGATTCATTATTCCCAATATCAGTACACAATGAATAATCATATTCAAAATGAACAACCTTTATCGGAGTTGCATTGGCTCCATTTTTTTTCTTGTCTGGTTTTGAATATAATCTTATCTCCTTCAGCCTTTTCATTGACTTGGATTTTCTAAGATTGTCATCAGGAATCAAACCACCTTGCTCCCCTTGAACACCATTCCCATCAAGCCTGTCCTCAAGTATAAAATCGGCAACATGAGTTCTGGTTTCAATTGAATGAACATACCATAACTCTTTTTCACCATAGATATAACTGGCTTTATCATCCGTTTTAGTGGAAGTAATAGGAATACTCTTCATGCCTTCATTATAGCTGGCATAATTTTCCTCAAATGGAACTCTCCACTTATAATCAGGAACTACTTTGGAATAGTTAATTTTTGTATATGATCCAAGGTCATCATTACTCGGTCCGTTTCCTGTAAGATCGCTGTAATCAGGAGACAATATAGCTGTCAAAAGATATGAATGAGCATAAGGCGGTGTTGTAGTTTTTTCATAAAAATGATCAAGACCGCTTGAATTTGTCTTTGAATTATCAGTACCATGCGTATAGAATACAAGACCATTCTGACAATCAACATTTTTATTTTCCACAGAAAAGCTTACTTCCTTTTGAGTGAAGTTATATGCTGGAATACCATAAACATATCTTGCACCATCTGGCCTTACTGCCTGCATCTCGCTAATATGATGCCCATTAGTTCCGATCAATCTTGATGTCTTATTTCCGGTTGGAATATCATACCCATAAGAGCTATTAATAGTATGCACGTTAAAAGGGTAATTCTCAATTTCTTTTATTAGAGCATAATCTACTGCTTCAGATGCCGTGAGATAAGATATATTCTGATTTCTTGTCTGCCTTTTCTTTCGTTTTAGGTTTGAGGAATTAATCTCTGATTCAGCATAGTCCTTTTTCACAAATTTTGAAGTTGCATAATGATCTGCTCCAACATCTCTTAGGCCTATCATTACTGCATCAAAACCGCCCATATTATTAAAAAAATCAGGATCAGATTCAGATGTCTTTTCTCCAGCTTGCTTAAAAAATGCAGTTTCATAAGAAGGATCTGACATGTCTGAACCCTTGAATTTCAATAGTCCTCTTGCACTGTTTTGTTTAGTCCAGGCACCAGACCATGATCCTGATAAGGAACCTGAAAAATCAACACCGGCATGAGCTGCATTTCCCAACCCAATCTCAACTCCGACACTGCCGCCGGTTCCAATATTAAATGAAAACGGATCTGTGACAATTCCAACATCATTTCTGTACAAGCGATAGTTTCCACCTATACCTTGTCCGGAAACTCCATATACATCATAGGTATAATTAGTTAAAGGAAGATTAGGAGTAACACCAGGTCTGTAAGCTGCATCCTTTTCTCTGTTAAAATCATGTAAGCTCTCCTCACCAGCATATTGAGAATAAAGATATCCATATGCATTCACCTTTCTTTGATGATCAAGTAAATGCTGACCACTATAATAACCCACCATGTTTATGCTTGGATGAAGACTCCACAATTCCCCCCCCAGTGTAGCAGAAAAAGTAGTAGAGATATTGAACATGTGCATGTCATAGCGGGGTACATAAGTTGGTGTAGAGAAACTGATGGAACCGCCTCCGTTTTGGCTTTCAGCCACTCCTAACTCTATTCTGTATGATTTCCCATCTCTTCCAAGAATATTCATGGTATTAGTTTCTGTACGGGATAGGCCAAATGATAGACTCTTCAAGCCTTCTCTGGAATTAAAATTTAGTCCCAATGAGGCTCCAACACCAATTACAGAACTTTCCTTTTCCTTAACCTGTTTCTGAAAACTTAACGATGGAGAAAGATCCACTCCACTTTGAGAACTTGCTGTAATTCCAAGCCCAAGACTCATGCTACCTTTGGTTTTGTCACCAGAAGTGAGAGAAGGCCTAGCTGTGATCTCAAATCCGATTCCCGTATAGTTACTATAGGAAACCCCCAAACCAAAACCAAGTCTAATAAAATCAAGCCCGAGAAGCTGAGCAGAGCCGACAGCGCTCGTTCCAAAATTCCTTTGATCAAGTATATTGAACTCTTTTTCAACATCATCGCCCTTAAAATCATCAGGCAACCCTCTCATATTCCTGTTAATAACACCTGGATTAATGTTCCATCCCAACCCAACCCAACTTGCCTCTTGATCCATGGATACTCCTCCATTATAGGTGATATTAATGGGATATCCACCGACATCAAGCAAGGGTATATTATAAGTAAAGTCACCTGAAGAAAGATTTACCATTTCCGATGTTCCTACTGGAGAAAAGCTTTGCACCTCAGGCTGGCTTGGTCCGCCAGTTAAGGCAAAAACTGCAGTCGGCAACAAAGTTTGTGAAAGAATATTGATAGCCAGGAAACAGGCTGTCACTTTCAATAATTTTCTTTTCCTATTATTTATCTTAATCATAAAGCTTAAAAAATTAGATCTGGAATCTTCTCCACATTCTCTGATTTTATTTTAAGTTTAATAATTCCATTGCCAAATGCCCGGTCATGGAATGTCAATATTTTATCAGAAGATTGATTTTTCTTTGAAGGCATATCAAAGCCCATAAGTAAACTTACAAATGGTCCTATATTATAAGTCCTTTCAAAATGATAAAGCTTACAATAAAGGGTATCTGTTCCCTGAATAAGTTTTATATCATTCTGGGCATCAAAAGCAAAATAACTTACTCTATGCTGATATTCCTCTGAACCAGTAACGTCATACCTTAAAAGATCCTCCTGACTCGATCTATTTGACAAGGTTAAAGTGAAGTACTGCATTCCTTCATATTCCTTTTTTGTTTCAGAAAAAATCTTTTTGTTAAGACCATCTGGTCCCAAAGTCTTTAAAGTTACATAGTCTATCGGTTTATACTGAACATAATAATTCAAGTCATCAAAATCCCTAGAATCGATAAGACCATTGTTTTTATCTTCTATCCATTGTATATATTCTCCAGCCTTTAAGGTCTTATTTGAACCTGTTAGGGAAGAAATTAAAGATGGAAACAACCCAGCATTCATTGATTCGGGCTTAAGCGTTTTCTCTTGATTTGAACCGCTGCAACCAAAAATTAGAACCGCAAAAAATGCAGAAAAATAAAACTTATTTAATGTCGCCTTCATAGCGTTTATTACAATACTCCAATACTTTTTCTGTTAAATCATCATTCTCATCAGCATACATAATTTCTCCTGCTCCATTAGCTCCAAGAACAAAATCGTAACCCTCCTGTTTACCAAACTCCTTTATGAAACTATTGAGCTGTTTCCAAACTTGTTGAGTATATTGGTCTGCAGCTCTCTGATAATTTTCATTATACTGCTTTTCTCTTATGTAATATTGCTGATGGGCAACCTTGAATTCACTAATATCTTTCTCTGACTTTTTTGAGGAGCTATTCAATTCATTATAAGATATCTCTAACTCAGCTTTTAAACTATCAAGGTCTCTCTGTTTTGCAAGCTCTAATTTCTTTAAATCTGTCTCTAATTCCTTTTTCAGTTTAAACTCAGTAAAAACTTTACTGCTATTGATATAGCCTATTTTAGGTATCAAAAAATAGACACAAACCCCTCCAATAAGAAAGAGAACTATAAAGAGTGCAGAGAAAACTTTAAAATTATTATTCATTTATTTTAAATCTTAAATACCATTTTTCATTTTTGGAATTCTCAACTTCAAGCCAGTAAAAATCACCTGCTATAAGTGATGTAACATCCACATTGTATCTGTTATCTCCATAACTTACAGTTTGATTTTGTAGGGTTTTAAGGCTTCTGCTTTTGTCAAAAACTCTATAAGTCAAAGAGGCACCAGTAGGAACAGAGTATTCTTCTTCAAACCTAAATTTCAATTGTTTATTCTCTGTAAGATAATATCCTCCGTCAGGCTTCGATTTTAAGACAGCATAAGAATATAAAGGAACCTGAACATATCCATTGGCAATTAAAAATTCTGGCGAAGTAAAGTCATTGACGCTTGCAGCCTTTAAACTGATTAATGGGCTTGCAACAGGACCAGCTAGCACGCTTGTAACAGCCTCCCACTTATTTGTAGTAGTCTTATACTGGCCTATTGTATTAAAAGAACCATCCAGACTCTGATCATAAAAGATTGTAACATCAGCTGCCGGACCGCTTGTCCTTTCTATTTTATGATAAAACTTTTCATTTAAAGGATATGGTGGAGGAGTTGAAGGACGAGGAATTAAGGAAGTCCCAAGATCATAAACCGAATGAGCAGTTACTGTATTATAAACAGCTTTCACACTGTATACTCCTGCTGTTGCTTGTTTGGGCTGAATAATAATTGGCCTGTAAATCCATGTTCCAGAACTATTTTTTGCACCAACCGGAAAAAGATAATCTGAAGTAGAATTGGAATTTCTTACAAAGGTTCCATTCCATTCAAAATTAGCAACAAACCCCGTGGTTCTTGTAATAGCAGATGGTGAGGAATTACTTATAGTAATAATGCCCCCATCCATATAAAGTGTAGAAGCCCCAAGATCGAGAAGATTAGTAATTGTTACATTATTCAGAAATGTTTTAATGTAATTTCCTACACATTCTATGTTATAAAAATTTTGTACAGTCTGTCCATTCACTTGCTGGGTAGTCCCATTAAGATTAAGGATGGTCTCACTGCCTGTAACATTAAAGTCTGAACCCGCAGGATGATCGCTCTGCCAGTTACCTTTTAAATATATCTTGCTTGCATTCTTTGAGTAAAACTTGCCTGCAGGTTTGATGTTGAGGTTTCCATTCACCTTTAAAGAAGAACCACCGAGAAGATTGGTTGTCCCGCTATTAAATGTAAAATTACTTCTAGCCTCAAGTGTTGCCTGCTGCATATTAACAATAGAAGATCCATCTATTGTTACATTAGTAAATGTTAAATAGGCTCCTGTATTGGCGTTAAAAGTTACTAAATTAAAATTAAGGTCGCCTGTTGCAGTAACAGAAGAGTTATTCCCAATATTGATAATACTATTAGCTGCAGCATTGAGGGTATTATTCAGGACCACAACGCAATTATTTTTAATATCCAAAGTTCCCGAATATTGATTCATATTGATATTATTTACCGTCAATTGGCCCCCGTCCTGAACAAGGACTGTTCCACCACTTGGTCCATAAGTAATATCAAGATTTACAATAAGCTTACTGGTTGAAGGAACAGTAAGAATACCTCCTTGCATATACACACTATTGATTGTTTGAGTCGTAGATGCAGGAACGGTATAATTTGATGTTGTTACAGTTATATCTTGTGCGAGGCAAGGTATGGCAAGTAGTAAACTAGCAAAAAGACAAAAAAAAATGTATCCTTTTTTACAATATGATTTTACAAATATTAACATAAAACAAAAATATCTGGCTCTTGAAATCTATTACAAAACTAATAATTAATTCCATGCAGATAAAACCACAAATGTAATAACAATGTAATATAACAAAACAAAAAATAAGCAAAATTTCATTCATCCAATATTTTACTCAATTAAAGCTTCATAATTTACATTCTATCACAACATACAGATAAGTTTAAAATGTTATCCACAAACCACAAAGTGTAATAAAATATGATTTTTTAAATAAAAGCATTAATAGAAGCTTTGCAAACTTTACTTTACAATAAACTTTATAACAAAAGAAATATTTTTTAAAAAACTATTATGATATTTAATAACCCTGGGGATACTATATTTATTACTGAGAAGGTAAATAACTTAAAAAGGTATTCTATAAATGCAATCAAATTTGGAAAGTAAGAATACTATTAAATAAAAAAAGGTCAGCCTAATATAAGCTGGCCTCTTTATTTAATAACAAGATTTTAGACGAATAATTGATACAGTTCTATCATATCTATATAGCTTCATCATCTGCATCACTGAATTTACCTTTCGGCTTAGCTTCTTTAAACAATCCACCTTCCGGATCTAACAAACCCTTCTTAGAAATAGGTGTAAGTAAAAATAAAGTAAGAAAATTTACGATACACAGAACAAGTGATATCTCCGGCCTTCCGAATCCGACACACATTCCAATGGCAGCAACATTCCAGATACTGGCAGCAGTAACTATCCCTTGAACATCCCCCTTTTCTTTTATAATCATCCCTCCTCCAATAAATCCCAATCCGCTTAGCATACCCTGCATGGTACTTCCAAGGATAGATGGATCTCCATTACTTAAACTCACCCCTTTAGCTAAAATAACAAATCCGCAACTTGCCATTGATACAATTGGAAATGTGCGAAGTCCGGTGCTATTAATCCCTTTTCCTCTTTCCCAACCAATCGGTATTCCTAAAACTATAGCAATTACAATCAGTATTGTAGAGTGACCAAAAGTTTTGATACTGAAATCAATATATTCTATAGGTCCTTCAATGAATTTCATAGCTATTTTATTTTATCATGACTGACTCAATTTAGACTAGCTTAAATAGATAATCAATTCGATAAGTCTTCTTTTAATTTATAGTATTACCAATACTTATATTTATAACAAAAGTTCATTTAGTGAGAACCTATGATTTGTTGATTTAGAATAAAACTGAGCTATGAGAAAATGATACTATGTAGATTATTTTTTTTAGACTTTTCTTATAATCAAACAAATGCTTATACGTTTCCGGCAATTTCAATTACTCATAAATAGAGTTGTAATGCAAATATATTTTACCAATACAGAAACCATAGTGGTTTTCAATTAAATACTGAAAACATTGTTTCACTAATGTTTCTACCTTCTTATGTATATCCATTTTTCTAAAGAAGAGTTAATCATTTTTCCCAAAAAATAATTTCATACCCTGAACAGGTTACAAAGGCGTCACCAAAATAGACTGTAGCTAAATTACCTGTTGCACATTCTTAAATATGTTTTTTGGAGTTCAGGCTTTCCAACACTTGGTATAAGAAAGTTGTTCGTTTTCGAAGTTTAAAATTGTTAAAAAAATATTATTTCACCTATACTGATTCTGGGTACCTCAGGCTTGGAGCAAAATAATATAAAGGACCTAACTCCTCCCCTAAATAGCTGATCCATTTCGGAGCAGAGAGTCTGATATATCAAATACAGACTGCCTGGCCATAAAGTCACCTATAAACTCCACATGCATATTTGCTGAAGTTCTCTCCTCAATATAGCAGAAAGTATGAATGGTTTGATTTTATCACTAACATCCACCAAGACCAATAAGCCTCCGTCTGCGCTAACCAGTAATAGATTCTGGTGTGTAAATGACTTATAACCTCCTTCCGACATATAGGGCTTTAGAAATACAAACATTAGATTATTCAATGCCTATATTTCCTGATAGCCATTGTTTCACGCTTATAAATATTCGTTTTTTATGAAGCAGGTTCATACTTTGGTTTTACTTTTTTTATAGTATAAATATCTCTTTTCTCAATTGAATGTAAAGTCACCGAATAAGTGATAATTCCTTCTTCTGGTGGTATATACAAAACAATATTTGAATATGCACAAGAAAATACTTCAGGCTTACCTAGTAGTCGTAATGTCTGAATGATGCCTAATGCTTATTTTTTCAGTAAGTTTCCCTAGGATTAAAACATAAGTATTACCATCATTTTATATGGCATAGCAGACCTTTCTTCAAGAATTAAGAAGCATTTAGGAGCATTTACAATCTTTTAAACGGTCCTACCCAGGTTCTCTTCATTACAAATTTCCTTATCTGCTCCAGGTCTTTTAATATGGTTTCTTTATATGAAATCAGATAGTGCTTTTCTGTAGCAATAAAACAATTACTGTTATACATATATTCCGTTCCATCTATTGTAATCTTCAATCCTTCCCCATGCATAAAGCCTCCTGAATAACCGCATTTGTTTGTATTTAAAATAATACCTCCGGCACCACCACAATGAATCCAGGAGACAAATAAATGAATTATAAGGTTATCTTTATTGTCAAATGTTTCATATATCTTCTGCAGAATTGGAATATTAAACTTCTGTTTTCTTAAGTCATAAAAGCCCTGTGATTCGAGCAAAAGGTATTCAAGAAGTGATGAATAAGATTTATAAAGCTTTGTTTCATCGAATGCTTCAATTTCCTTTGATAGTAATGTAAGTTCAACACTTGATAGCTTCAGATAATATTGAATAAGAGCTGTGGCAAACGCTTCAGAGTACTGAAACATTAACATCAGTTGATTATCTGCACTGAGCATTCTATTAATCTGAAAATAAAAATCATCCTGATTACCACCTATCTCCTGATAAAAATATTTGATGTCTTCCGGAATTGAGATGCTATGCTTTACTTCAATACTTTCAAAATCTTCCTTTCGGATAAAAGCTGAATTATTGTCTGTCTGATGGATTTCTTTATACTGTTTCCATTGTTTATAAGTATTTCTTTTAATTAATGCTTCAACATGTGCTTTATGCTCTTCTATCAGAAGCGCTATTGATTCTTCATTTTGAATAAATGACGTCATATATATGAATTAAAAAATACTAATTTGTGGTTTCAGAGAACTTTAAATTACCTCCTAATAGTTCAATCTGATTTAAAACAATATATACGATCAATATCAAATGTTGTCACACTATATTTTATAAACAGAAGCTTTTATTCAGATATTTTTTTAAACTAATGTTATCGATAGTTATCCCAATAGCCTATTGCACATTTTTTTTTTATTATATCCCTAACACATTTCTTTTTGAACATTTGTGTCCTTTCCCTCTTTTAAAAAAGGTTTTAATTAAACTTTAAAATTCATGATATTATACTCAATTATCTTATTTGCAGTTGCTGCTGTCTTCGGGTTAATACTGCTTATCGCTGTATTCAAAAATCAACCTACACCAAAACCTGTTGTTTTCTTTCACGGATTAATCGCTGCTTCAGGTTTGGGAGTTTTGGCCTTTGATGTAATCAAAAGTGGTCAGAATAAACTAAGTCTTTTCCTCTTTATTGCTGCAGCATTAGGAGGCTTTACAATGCTTACCGTAGATCTTAAGAAAAAGCCAGTTCCCAAAGCTGTGGCATTGATACATGTTACCGCTGCAGTTGCAGGATTGCTACTTTTAATATTGTTTGTCATACGTTAAAGATCATGGGCCTTTTTAACGAATTAAGCAAGGGGAAATTATTAGGGCATCCAATCCATGTCATGCTCGTTCATTTTCCACTTGCTCTCTTTCCTGTAAGTCTTGTATTAGACATCATTTATCTCCAGTCAGGCGGATTACTATTTTCCACTATGAGCTTTTACTGCTTATGCATAGGACTGGCTGGTGGTTTTGCTGCTGCAGTTTTCGGCCTTTGGGATTTATTAAATATTGGTAAGGATCCGGATGTTTTAAGAACAGCATTCATTCATGGAGGAATAAACTCACTGATACTATTTTCATATACCATAATAGCAACATTGCGGTACAAACAACCTGATTATGCAAGTGCTTCTCCAGATATACAGGTCATAACAAATGCCTTATTAAATGTTCTGTTAGTTACAGCAGCTTATTTTGGAGGTGAGTTGGTCTTCAGATATAAGGTAGGCATTAAAAAATAAATTATTATTATTTTTTAATTGAAATTACATAAATACAGATTTTTTGATTATTCTATTTTAGGCACAACCATTAGTTTATTTTAACCTTTTCGCTTTCATTAAAATTCAAACAGATTCCCATTATATTAAGTCAACCACCTCATTCATTAGTTTAAAAGCATTCTATTGTAACAAATATGCTTTTATGTTTTCACCTGCGAGAGTTATGTAACTTTTGTTACATATATTCTGAAATAAAAGCTCTTTCTTGAAGATCAAATTCCTTTGGAGTAATTAAAAAGTGAATAAAATTAAAGTCTTAGCCTGAACTAATAGATTAAACTAAGAAGCATTTCAACTTAACCAAAGTTTCGATTTATATGAAAATCTTTAAGGACTTATTTATTAAGTATAACAATCTTAATGAAAGCAATTTTTATCTTTTATATAGCAACAATACTTGTATCAGCGGAGTGCTGGAGCCTATGGAAGCTACAGATGGAGGCCATGTGGATTTTGCGACAATAAAAGACGATACTATAGAGGGGCAATATAGATATAGGGATTCAGGAATGGACATACAGCTTCAGAATGGAGAGTGGATCTCGTGGAAAAAAATAACGGATGATATATATGAGGACAACGGTCAGGAAATAATTCGTCTGACAAACTATAACTTAACTGAAGCATTTCAAATTGTAAATCAGAACAAGATTCAGAAGAATATAGAAGCTGTTCAGCATGGCTACTCTATTCTTGACACAGGACTTGAGAAAGAAAATATTTTTGTAGCTAACTGGTTTCTAGGTAATACATGTAGTTACTCATGTAGCTATTGTCCCTCCTATCTCAACGATGGATCTATTCCCTGGACAGACCTTGAGATTCTGAAGAATTTCATTGATACTTTATTTGAAAAAAAGAAAGGCCAAACAATCGTAATTGAATTTACAGGAGGTGAAGTTACCCTTTATAAAGATTATGGTGCGCTTTGCGCATATATAAAATCCAAAGGAGGTATTATCTCTATGATAACCAATGGATCCAGAACCATGGATTGGTGGAGGAAGAATGTTCAGCATTTTGACATCATTGCATTCAGCTATCATACTGAGTTTGCAGATCGTGCCAAATACCTTGAACTAGCAGATTTTCTAAAAGACAAAGTTGATCTGAATTGCAATATTATGACTCCTCCGGGCAAGCTGGATTTTTGTTTAGAATTAGGTGAAGACATCCACAAACTTGGCATATATACTGTAAATTTGATGCCGCTGATAGAAGATCTGGAAGGAGAACTATTACCTGATTATAAACCTGGAGAACTAGAAGCTATAGATGCATTCAACTCTATCGTTTCTGAAGGAACAATTGTAAATAAGACTAGAGTAATAAATCTGAGATCTGATCTTTCAAAAGTATATCCCGACGGTAGAAGACAAAAGATATCACCTCCATTACTGGTTTCCTCAAAGGAAAATACCTGGTGGGGTTGGAATTGCCTGAGTGGAGTAACTCAAATAGCTATTGATGCAAAAGGAAATATATACAGAGGCTGGTGTATGGTAGGTGGAAAAATCGGAAACATTGGTAATCCTAACCTTACTCTTCCAGATGATCCTGTTTTGTGCAACAAAGAATTATGTCATTGTCATTTTGACTTTTATTCCAAAAAAGAAATTGTATAAACATACTGACATCAATTAAACTGAATTCACTTATATAAATATGTCATCAACCACTAGTTTTTATCTTCAGGTCTATTACAACAGAATGGAGATAAACCGTTTCCTCTTTGAATGCTTATTGCCTTTACATGAAGAAGCGCCGGAAGAGGATGGATTTGATTTCTTTCATGAAACCAGCTTCCACCGAGGTGATCACTTTAAGATCTATTTAATATTCAAAAAATCTGTAAGTCCTGATTACATAAGAGAAAAATATATTTCCAAGATCAGTCTCTTCTTGCGGGAAAATCCAAGTGCTCCTTTAGACCCAACCTTCTATTTTCCAGAAAACTTTTTCCTAAAGTACCCTAACAATAGCTTTCAAGAGTTTGAAATAAACATTAGCATGAATAAATCATTTACAGAAAGTGATTTTATTAATGAAAAACTACTTGACTTTTTAAGTAGGTATACTCCCAACATGTTGGAGAACAGAGGCACATTTAATGATGATCTGGTTTTCGCAACAGGACTAGTATTGTCAGATTCAGTGGCAACTGTTTTGAGCGACAGCAGACCTGAAAAAGCAGACTTCTTCGAATGGCACTTTAAAGAGAGCATGCCAACTGCGGACTACTTTTCAAGAAAGGATAAAGAATTAAGAAAGCTTAAGCAGAAACAAATTAAAGAACTTGCTGAGCTTATGCGCAGAAGCTATTATGAACAGAAAGACACCATAACTTCTATGCTTGAGGCTTTTTCTGACGATGTGGAAGATACCGACTTTTATTGGCTCGATGATTTCAGAAAAGACCTTTTTGAAATTAAGCATATTATCAAGGAAGAGAAAGTTATTTTACCCCATTGGTTCAAATATACCTCCAATACAAAAACAAGGCTTCAGGACCAGGAGAAATGGCCCATAATGGCATCTATCCTCAAACATATTTATGCTACACTTGGCTTGCAGGAAGAAAACTCTCTTCAGACATTATATATGCTTAAGGAGTATTACAAGGATGCGGAGAAAAAACTGGCTTAGTCTGTTCATTCAATATTGAGTAAAACACAGTTGCACTTGTTCAAGAAAAACTCCTCGGAAACGAGGATTTTTTTTATTACTTCTGAATAAAGTAATCTAACATCCAAAATCCATTTCTCCTCTAAATTCAGTCCATTTGATATTTTTGCTGACTCCCATGCCTTTCCGAATTAAGCAAAATTCTTTCAAGCTAAAACGCGGAAATATCGGGCTATAGCCTGGAGGTTATATGCTTTAGCCTGGAAGCTCCATGCTTACTCCTGGAACTTTTGTGGGAACTTCTGGAACTTCCGGAAGGCTCCCGGAGGTTCAGGAAAATCATCCAGAAGCTTCGGGAGCAGTCCCTGAAGGTGCAGGCTAAAGCAAATTCTTTCCAGGCCATAGCCTAATAGTTACTTGCTTTAGCCTGAAAGCTTCAGGCTAACTCCCGTAGCTTTCAGGGGAACTTCTTGAGCTTCTGAAAGTATTTCCAGAGATTCGGGAAGCATATTTGAAAGTCCAGGACTTACATTCAGAAGCTCCTGAAACGAGACGAGATGGTCCTGCTCTGAGAAAGAGGCAATTTCAGAGATGGTATTTATTAGGGGCGTAATTGGGTATGTGCTGAAAAATGTTTTTATCAGAATTAATCTTTACTCTTACTTAGTCAATACCTAAGTCATTAGTAAAAGATTTCTCCATTTCTATTTCATAGTAATCAACACCGATGCAGTCTACTGTAATTGCTATTACAGAAACTAAAATTTCATAAATGTCGGTTATGTTTTTTGGGTCCACTAATTTTTGATGATTACAGGCACAGACAGCATCAATAAAATGTCCAGCAGTTATCTTTTCCCATTTATATTTTGGAATCCATTTGAGAAAAGACAACCATTTACTAGGACTTTGGTCTGACACATAAGGCTTAGGTAGTACTAAGCCTGTCTTTTGAGCAATGGAATCCCATGATTCTTCATTCAGGGGATCAATAGTTTTAAAAATAAAATCGGAGTAATAGATGTCATCATTTATCAGGCCTTCTAGCTTTAAGGCTTGATTTATCATCTGGAGCATATCATCCTTTAAAGGAAAGTCGTTAGCTTCAATACTCAAATATCTAGCAACCATATTGACCATATCCTGAACAGTATTAATCTTTTCAGCGTCACTGTTGAGAATTTCAATTCCAAAATACTGTTCTATTTCAATTAAAAGTAATACACTATCCAGGCCCATAGGAACATGGTTTAAAAACTTCCTGTTAAAACCATACTTACTCCAATAATTACAAAAGGAATTATAAAAGATAAAATCCAAATTGCTGTAAAAAGTATTTTACCTCCCACTTTAAGATCCTGAATTGGTTCTTTTTGAATGACCGCTTTAACCTGCCCTATTAACTTCTGTTCATTTTCTGAAATCTCATATTTCCCGGGAGTCATATACTTACTAAAAGCCTGTATATTTTTCCCTATCTCATCACGGATAAGCCAGTATTCTTCATTACTAAGTTCATCATAACTTTTGTTAATGTTAATTCCTTTATCCAGCACAGCTTTCTTAGTCTTTTTCAACTGGGACTGAGCAAATAGCTGAAGCATTAAAAAACCAGGAACAAGCATCAAAAAATAAGATTGAGAAGTTATGGAATAGTAGAATAGAGCACCAATGGATAAATAGCTGAATATACTGCCAATAAGCTCACTTCTTTCGAAAAACAAACATTTGATAAGTCGTCCTCCATCCAAAGGTATTATTGGGAGCAAATTAAAAAGATTTATAAAAATCATAGAATTAGCAGTATTCAGCAAAAAGTCATTATTATTTGCCAAGGAAAAGTAATATAATACCGCACCCAGCAATACTCCTGGCAAGGGTCCTGCAAGCAAAATGACTGCGGATTGCTTTTGGGAGATCTGGTCTTTTGTACCCGAAACAAATGCTCCGAAAAATGGAACAAAGAACATTGATACATCCTTATAATTGTAAAACTTCATTGCAGCGAAGTGTCCCAATTCATGAAAGAATATCACACCAGCTAATACAAATATGCTCGTCAGATCCCAATCAAATACAAGATAGGAAACTGTAACAAACAAGACTGCACTTGCCAATGAAGATAGTAATGATTTAGTTGCACTTTCCTTTGTTGGTTTTGGTTTGTCAGGATAAACAATAACATTGGACTCTAAATAGGTTGTTTCTACTCCACTTGTAGTTTCCATAATTTTAAATTGTCAATAATAATAGACAACAAAATCATACAATCAGCTAATATATTCTATTCCATTCAACTATCGTACTAAAAACTTTTTACCTTGACTTTCGCCAGAAGAACTTACAACCTTATAAGTATAGATTCCTGGATTCATTTCTGAAACATCTAATACAATCTCCTGGAAATCTGGCCCAACCTTTACTGATTTTATTAAAGAACCAGAAGAATTGTAGATATACAATTCACCTTGACTATCGGTCAAATAGTAAGGCAAAGTTATACCTGTTACGGCAGGATTAGGGTATGGATTTTCTGATACATTTTCAATTCTATTATCTGAAGATTGGATTGTGCCTCCCAATGAATAAATTCTGGTCCATATCCATCCTGGATTAGTCTGAAAAAACGATGTACGCATTTTAGGACCGTATGGCGTATTAAAGGTCTCAATCGCATCGACGGAATCCATCTTGATAATTTCTGATCCATCCTTATTGAAAATTGTTCCAGTAACCTTATAAGTACTGAGATTCTGAGATCCCATAAAATATTCATACTCGTCGTCTTTATCAAATAACTTTGAAGAATAATCAGAAACACGAATTATAAATGAACCCGCTTCTAAAGGAATTTGAATCTCATCAAAAATTGTATGATCAAAATTATAAACTCTCAATATTTTATTTTCTCTATCTACAATTTGATACTTAGTTACTCCATCAACCTTAATCACTTCTATAAATTGAGTCGAACTGGTTTCCAGTGCCACTTGAGCTTTTGCAGAAAATAGGACCATTGTAATTAACAATCCAAAAAGTATAATATTCTTTTTCATTTAAAAATTGTTTATAAGTTTAAAATTGTTTTTCATCCTATGGCTCAATACTCATTGTCAACAATGGCACCACCTTCACATTTCCATGCTGATCTTTTCTGAATTTATAAGTATAATTATAATGAGTCTCTAACTTGCTTTCGTTTGGAAGACCGTTAATCAGATAGATGTTCCTCTCTTCTGCAAAGCTTATCAACTCTTTCAAATAAGGAGCAGAGATCTGCCCTACCTCATCTATGATACAATGAACTTTAAAGTTCTGAGCAGTTTTTTCCGTTGATTCTTTTATAAAAACATTTAATAATGTGATATATATTACAGCTTTTACAAGCATATCCGTACCTGTAGAACCAACTCTGTCAATCTTCTCTATCCACCCAGTGTCATTTTTTCCTTCTTTAATTCTAAATCTCAGTTCAAACAAATCCTGAACTTTTATCTCATCATAGTTTTCTTCACTGATGGTCTTTTGAAGGTCGTTCAGTAACTCTACTGACTTTTTATCTATCTCTGACTTAGCTTTATTCTCTTGATTAAACAAATTCGATTCACCGTAAAGGAAAGGGTTCTGCTCTCTGAATTCAGCAATTTTCTGAAGCTTCTTCAATACCTTATTCTCACTATCTTCAGACTTCAGCTTTATGTATTCGATCAGTTTAGAACTTTCAAATGATGCTCTTCCAAAATCCGCTTCCATTTTACTGATCATTCGATTGATACGTCCTTTATGATCTGTCAATGCTTTAACTTTTGTAGCAATGGCATCAATCAACATACCATGATTCTTTGCTACTTCTGCAATGGACGTCTGAATCTTATTTTCATTGTAAAACTCCTGAAGGTACTCGGCAAATCTTTCGTATTCGAATTCATTTGCATTTGGATTAATACGAAAATTCAAATGGTTTTCCGGACGAAAACGACCAGTAAACTCAGTAATCTTGTTTCTGAATTTTTCAAACTGTCCATGATATTCCCCGTCATTAGAAAACAGCTGAGAACAAAGTGCTGTAATGCCAAGGTCAGAAGGCATGGCTGTGGCAGGCTCTATCAAATGACGCAGACGTTCAAACAGAGCCTTTTCTTTAAAATGCTTTTCAAAATATTCCAGTCCATCTGTATACTTCTTAAGCTCTTCAAGGAATTTTGAGCTTTCCTTTTCTAACTGAATCTTATCTTTATCATATGATTGCTTTTCGGCACTGAAATCCTTTTCGCATTGTTTTATCTTCTCATCAAGAATTTCTTTTTCCTTATTAAAAGATTCAACTTTATCAAACAGTTCACGTTTATCCTTCTTATAATCATTTACAAGCTCAGCATTCTTTTCAATCTCATCAAGACCTTGTTTAATGCTTTTTATTTCATTCTCCAGACTCTTAATCTTAGAATCATCAATACCTTTATTCTTTAAGCTCTTGGACTTATCTTTTTGTAATTGCTCTCTTCTTTCATTGAGCTCTTCCAGCTTTTGGTCTTTAGATTCTTCAAGTATTGCAGCTTCTTCATCATAATCTTTCTTTGCTTCACTTATCTGATCTGCTTCCTTATCTTTCAATTGCTTCAATTCATCTTTAAGCGACTCTGCAAGACCTTTCATTGAAGCATTAATCTCGGCCAATTCCTTTTTAAGCTCTTCCTGAAGTGTGTAAACATCTGTCAGGTCCTGTTCTCTCTGAGATTCAGCTTTTCTCTCCCAGTCATTAAGATCAAGTGTGAATTGCTTCTCTTTTTGTTCATCCTGCTCAGCATCATAATCCAGCTGAGAAAGTTCATTTTTAAATTGCGCGCTTTTCTTACCTATGGATGCTAACTTAGATTGCTCTTCTCTGGCCTGGGTTTCCCTGAAATCAAGGAAGTTCTGATTCAATACAGATTTCTCTTCCAGCAAAGATGATTTCTCCTGTTCATATTCTTCAAGTGACTTGGAATGAATTTTTACATTAGCCAGATCAAGTTGAATTCCATACAAAGTATCCAATTCCTTTTGAATCAACTTAGGGTTCAGATCTTTATTAAAGAGAAGTTCTTCATTACAAACCTTCCCTATTGTTTTATGCCATTCAGGATAATGCTCCTGCAAGAAGCCAAAAAATGCATTCTGATGAACAGAAAGCTTTTCTTCAATGGCTTTGATCTTTTCATCTATCAAAGCTATTTCTTCTTTATTCTTCGAAGTAAATTGCTCAGCTGTTATCTTATTCTTTTCTTTTATATGTTCAGCTTCTTTTCTCAAAGACTCAATCTCTCTGTTCTTAATTTTTGATTGAGCCTCTCTGTCAAGCCGCCTCTTTCCTATTTCGTCAAGGTTCTCTTTTATAAGAGCAATCTCTCTTTCATAGTACTTCTTCTTTTTTATTTCCTTTTCGGAAAACTCTGCTTTCTGTTTATCCAGTTCTTTTTTATGAAGACGACCTTTGTATTGATCTGTAGCGGAAGCATGTTTTTCTCTTAGACTATTTTCATTCTTTCTGAACTCTTCAGCCAGCTTGCTCTTCACTTCTTGAAACTTCCTTTCAAGAGACAAGCCTTGACTTGCAATCATATTCAGGAATTCCTTCTTCTCATTTTCAAGTCCATCGAACAAAGTTTTGAATTGTTGTTCTACGTCTTTGAAACCGGCTGTCAGCGTTGAGTATTCTGTTTCCCTGGCTTGCAGACTTGCTAAAAGCTGCGCTTTTTCATCAGCCTTCTTCAACAGATCTTCAATCCCTTTTCCCTGATACTCCTTTTGCTTTTTATCCGCTTCTTTAAGTCTGGATTTAATAGCTCCGATTTCCTGATTGATTTCACCCTTCTTTTCCTGAAAGGCATTTTCTTTCCATTTAAAATCCTTTGTAAGCGCCTCTGCCTTTTGCCTGAAATTTGCAACCTGTAATCCTAATAAGTCCTTCTGCTCTGTTGCATATTTAATTGCTCCTCCAAGTTCTGCTGCAAGAGCTCGCTGTTTGGTTTTAAGATTTTTTATCTGTGAGAAATTATCTTTAATCAACTCTCCTCTTTGAGCATTCTCTTTTCTGAAGAATGTCTCGATATCTTGATATTTCTCGGTAAACTGGCGCAACTGACGTTCTACAGTCTTCAGTTCTATATTGGTATGTTTAGTGCTGATTGAGTTTGCAATACATTCTTTCACAAACTCTGCCTTTATAGAAGCTTCGGAGCTCAGGAAGATTGAAGTAATAGCAAGTGGAATGTTGTGATAATTACTATTCCCTTTAAGTAATGCAAACTTTTTATAACGCTTATCCGGGTCTGCTCCATAGATTATATTTCTATACCTTTCAAAGGTCTCTATCTGATCGCTATAATATAATTTATTTTCATTAAACCTTGTCAAGACTTCTTTGGGAAGTACGGCTTCATTGTTAACGATATACAGGTCTTTATTAAAAGGACTTTCCACAAAACGGAACAACAGTTTATTATGCCTGTATATCATCACATGGAACATGCCTTCTTCTGTCAGAATTTCATATATGATATATGAATTCGGATATTGGAAATAATAATCCTCAAACGACTTCTGGGAACCAGAAATTCCAAGACCTCTGGTATTGGCGCTGTAGAAGAACAATATCGCCCTTTGCAAGGTGGTCTTCCCCATATTGTTGGTTCCGACGAAACATGTATTACCTGCTATCTCTGCACTGGAATAATCGGTATTCGCAATGTTGATAAAAATGATCCTGTTAAGAATTCTTCTGCTCTCCATCGTCTTCAATAGTTATTAGAGAAATAATAGTTTCAAGGTAATGTATGGCATCCATTACCTTGTATGTATCTTCGTCTTCCTGTTCCAGGAATCCACCGTTGGCCAAAGCGCCCGCTACATCTATCACTTTATCTGTCAGCTTGTCTTTTCTTGATATCGCATATATTTTTTGTCTGAGCCTTTCATTTGCAAAACACTCTTCTGCTATCTGAGTTACTCTGTAACGCGTGCCAGTAACAGGCTTCACATCAAGACAGGAGAAAAAATCCATCACATCGATAAAGTGAGCAAACTGTTCCAGTTTTTTCTCCATATTGGTATTCGTCTCATCCTGTTGACTGAAATAATAATAGTTGTGTCCACTTTCGAGGTGATAGCCTATATGGGCAAAATATTCCTTCAGTACCTTGAAGTTTTCTTCATGACTGATACAGTCATACAACCTCGCCTGACTTCCATTAGAACTAATGAAGTTACCTTTGCTAAGGATCTGAAATATTTCTGCTGTTTGTTTGGGAACCATTTCTTTGAGCTTAAAGCTGAAAGCAAAAATCTTAAAGCTTTAGATTTTTAGAATAATTTAATTTCTTGTTACTTAAAGCTGAAAGCACAATACTTAAAGCTTTATTAGTTTTAAATATTAATTTGACAAATAGTAAAACAGCTCATTCTACTAAAGAGAAAAGCTAAATTCCTTCTTATTAATTTTTGTCCTTTTTCTTTCCTTGGGTTTTAACTTTAGTAGCTTTTTTCTTTCCATCTTTCAGTAAAGGAACACTGTGCAATTCGTTTCCTATCTTAAGATTTAAGCCATCAGTTTTCGTTTTTTTACTTTCTGCTTTTGGCTTTTTACTTTCAACTTTTGGCTTTACGCGTTCTGCTTTTAACTCTACTTTTTCCTCTTTACCCTCTTCAACCTTTGGCTCGACAGATACAATCTTCAACTCTTCACTTTCAACTTTATGTTTTGCGCTTTCAGCTTTCGACTTTTTACTTTCAACTTTTAACTTTTCGCTTTCAACAGCTTTAGAATTTTCACTTTCAGCTTTAAGCTTTCCGCTTTCCCCTTTCGGCTTAATAAGCGCATAGCCAACTTTCTGCTTTTGCCCTTTATCATTTATCAACTCAATAAAGCCAAACTCATCAGTGATGTCAAGCTGCGGGTCATAGTCTATAGAGATACCGACATATAAAGAAATTCTTTTCTCAAGGCTTAACTCACCAATTTTTTCAGGGAAATTATAAGATTGTACAAATTGAAATAAGTCAACATTTCCTGTTTGAAACTTTTCTACAAGTCCTGCAATATTGAGACTGGCAGACTCTTCTTTATACGTCTCATAAAAGCCGTCTGACATTCTGCCAGCTGGCTTTCGGTCGGTGTGTCTTAATAAATGAAGTTTGGAAGCTACCTTTTGTGTTAGTGCCGAACCTTGATCCGAATAAAGAAAATCAATAGATAATCTTGTCTTTAAAGGCACGCGTTTACGGAACATCAAGGCATTTGTTGAAGCTACGACATCAACAAAATTCGTTTTATACTTTAGTTCTTCGTAGTCCTTTAATTCTTTTAGGCGCTGAATCTTCCTGTAAATCTCAGCCTGATATTGGATCTTGTTGATATAATCAATGATCTGTGCCTGAATTTCATTCAGATAATCACGATTTCTTACTAATGTATATCTTAAATCAAGTATAATAGAGCTCAGCTCGGCATCAACAATTGTATTAAAAAAGTCCTGTGCATCAGCAATGATCTGCTCTGTTTCTTTGATGAGGTTGATGATATCATCCCGCTTTCTCTTGTATTTATCAAGCTCCTGAAGTTTTATCAGGTAATTTCCCTGATTCTTATAAGCCTCATCGATATTCTTGTGAAGTTTTATAACCTCTCTGGAAGTTGTGGAATTGATCTTCTTTAGTGATCTCTTAATGTTCCGGAGAAACCGTGGATTGCTATCTATCCGGTAATATTTCAGATTTTCATTGAGAGATTGAATATTATCATTAATGAAGCTGGTCGTAACTTCTCCAATTTCAAGTACTTCCTCAATAAAAGTAATGATCCGGTCATCCAGACTGATGATATTATTGTTTTCATGAATGATTTCGTAAATGGCCAGCTTTTCCAGCTTTTCATCACTCATATCATCCCGAGCGAGAATTTCAGACTTGTTTATGGATTCTTTATTTCCAAAAAGCATTTCTATAACCTCCCTGTTTTGATAAAGGAGGTTGATGAGATCTTTAATGCTTAAAGGCTGCTTCACTTAAAATACCTGATTATGTTTCACTTGAGGACAAAAATCGAAGTTTTAATTTTTGCCCAAATATAAAAATACACTTTTATCCCGGACCATTGAAGGAGAATTAAGGGAATTCTTACATTTAATTTATTTAATTTAGCCACAACAAACATCTCATTGATTATCAAAGGATAAAATATTTTATTTGAACCTTTCTACTTTGAAAAAATAATGACTAATAATTCCTCCTGATTTTGAGATTTATAATTGGATGAAAAAATTCATCGAATATTTTTGACCTTTACATATAACCCAATCAGAGACTCAACAATAAGTTCTAATTAGTTCTTCACTTTCCTCATTTCCAATATTCCTTATTAATTTCTACCACTGAATAAGCTTTACAGATTACTAAAAACCAGACTATTAAATCTGCCCCCTTTGTTTCAAATTAGAACCTTTACAATGGTTCCATAGGTTATTTAAGTATAAATCGACAGAGAGATGGCGCACAATACTTTTAAGGATAAAGAATTAAAAAAGATTGATACCTCAACATTCTTTACAGAAATAATGGAAAACTCTCAGGCTGCAGGAGTGATTGTAATGAATGTAAATGGCATAATCCTGGACAGTAGTATCAGTGTCCAAAAGGTATTAGGGTATGCGAAAGATGATATAATAGGAAACTATTATGACATTTTATTCATTCCTGAAGATCGTTTAAGAAACCTCCCAGAAATTGAATTAAAGACGGTAAAGCAAAAAGGCTCTTTCATCGATGACAATTATCTCCTTCACAAAAAAGGAGCTTACATATGGATACATGGAGAAAGTATTTACACACAAGATGAGGATGGAAATATTTTCATTATAAAGGTAATTTTTGATATAAATGATAAGAAGCTTTTAGAAGAGCAATTAACTCATTCCAATCAGAAATTAGTTAATATAAATAATGATTTGGAAAACTTTATTTACACTGCCTCTCATGATTTAAAAGCTCCTATAAATAACATAGACGGATTATTAGAATCTGTTAAAGATGAGTTAGGTTCTGATTGTAATCTAAAATTAGAAGAATCAGGTTTATTGGAAATGCTCAATACCTCTATTCAAAAGTTTAAGGATAACTTATTTGATTTAACATCCTTAGGAAAAAGCCAAAATGGTATAGCTGAAGAAATAAAATCCAGGGTAGATTTTAAAGAGGTACTGGAACAAGTAAAATTTGATTTACAGGATACTATTGATAATGCACATGCAATGATTTATGACTATTTAACTGAAGCATCCTTTATCAACTTTTCTAGAAAAAATTTAAGGAGTATTCTATTCAATCTTCTTTCTAATGCAATTAAATATGCATCTCCTGAACGAAAACCAGAGATAATAATCAGGACTTCAAAAGTCAGAGAGGATATAATTCTTTTAGAGGTTGAAGACAACGGTTTGGGCATTTCTCCTAAAGACCAAGAGAAAGTGTTTTCAATGTATGAACGATTGCATAAACATATTGATGGAACTGGAGTAGGCTTGAATATTGTCAAAAGGATTGTAGAAAATAATGGTGGAAGAATTGAATTAGAAAGTCAGGAAGGAAAAGGGTCAAAATTTAAAATCTTCTTTAAAGAGTAATGTAATAACCCTATCATCCAGACAGATAGGTTATTGTTCTCGTGTGAATAACTAGATCTAATGAAAGATAAATCTAAAAAGTAAAATAAAACCAAATTAAATCAACCTGACAAACAATTATTTATTTTCCAAAACACTTTTCGTATCAGAGATTATTTTAACTATTTCCTGTATTGACATGGTTAGATTTACTACACTAAACTCTTTTTCCAGTATGTTAGAAGGACCTTTGGATTTTACTCTTAGTTTCAAAAACAAAAACTCCTCTTTATCCTCCTCATCATCAACATATACCTTAACTTTTACCTCCACAATGCTTCTCCAGGAAATGGTTTTATTAAAGTTATATGCAAGAAATAATCCTTCTTCAGATATAATTATCTGAGGTTTTCCGGAGACAAAATTCGCCCCAATATAGAAAAAGTTGCCTCCTATGAAAAACAAGAAAACTCTGGCTACATTTAATGGGATAAAGATCATTATAAGCCATATAGATATACCTATAACAATAAACTGAAAGGCTACTTTACGATTGTTATAAATAAATATTTTTTCCATTGAAAGATTTATAGGGTAAAAGTAACACAAATAATAATCTGAATTTGTAAAACTAAATTTCATTAAAAAAAACAGTTTGAATTGCTCTCATTTGATTTTATAAAAAACATTTCAGGAGAAAACAACCTTAATATTGTAAATATGGAGAAGGATGAGTCTTAAAAAAATTTTCGGAGCAATTTTAACACTATTGGGAGCTGCTACCCTGCTGTATGCAGCATTTACCTTTATCAATAATAAAAACCCTGAATGGAGGACCCTCATTGTATGTTCAATAATAGGGCTCTTATTTTTTTCCTCAGGAATAGGTTTAATTAAAGGACTTAAAGATGATAATTAGGTAACGATTTTTTTATTCACTTGATTTAAGTCTGTTACCGGTAAAATCTATAATTGCCGAAGAGACTCTTCTCTCAAAACATTTTTAAATATAAAATGCTTTTTTTCTAAACAACCAATAATTATTACCATAAAATTATGACACGACTATTACTTCAAAGAAAAGGCATTAACCTTTCTTTCATTTTATTTTTAATGTTCAATTTGAATAACCTATATGGACAACAAGTAAAGCTGCCGACAGATACCACCTTCAGTGAGAATTTGAGTAAGAATCCTGATAGAGATCTGTACCCGGGAGAAGAGTTTGATATTTTCTTTGACATGACAGGTTTTCCCCCTGGCACTATATATATCGCTCTGATGCATAAAAGCGATGAAGAGATCACCATAGGCGGAACTACAACTGGAAGTCCGATACATGCTAAGATACCTTTGGATGCTGTCCCTGGAAACTATGGTGTAAAGGTAGTCGCAGCGACTAGCCTTCCTGGAAAATCTAAAACTATTATAATCAGAGATTCTCTGAACTACGACATTAATAAGTGGACGTCAATTTCAGGAAACGAAGCAGGCAAATTACAATTTTCTGGTACAGGTGAAAGAGTAGCAGTTTCTAAGCCTGTGAATTTCTCTACTGGAGGATTTATTCAGGTTGATTTCAAATGGCTTCAAACGAACACTACTGCGAATTCAGATGTTTATATCGAATACTCTACCGACTATGGCGCAACATGGCAGCCAGGAACAAAACTTTCACCTGCTGTGAATTACGATAAATTCATGTTGTATGATTTTCCTGCCTCTGCTAATTCAGACCATACACTTGTTCGTTTTACACAACCAAATTATACAGCAGGGATGGATGGATGGAAAATAGATCTCATTTTATTGGATGAGCAAGGCAATACTATAATGCCTAACTACTATGAAAATATCCACTTTGCTGTGCTAGGTCCTAGTATCATTCTTAACAATCCTGAGTCAAGGGCAATTTGTGATGGACAAGCAACAAATTATAGCTTTACAACAAGAGGAGTATTTCCAGAAGGCAATGTTTTCACTGCTCAAGTATCAGATAAATTGGGAAATTTTGATAATCCGGTAGATATAGGAACATTATCTTCAACAACAGGCGGAACAATCAATGTAACATTCCCTGATAATCTGCAAGCCGGAAACCTTTATAAAGTCAGGGTCATTGCAATTGCAAATGGAAAAAATATTAGTGCCTCCGATGCATCTCCTCATCTTGAATTAGGCGATTATTGGAATTCTACAATTACCAAAGATCAAAATACACTTATAGCGCCAGAAGGTACAAGTTACCAGTGGTACAGGGACAATCAATTAGTTGATGGAGCAACTGGAAAAACTTATGAGAGTGATGGTTCAGGTTATTTCTCCTGCAAGGTAACCGGAACTAACGGATGTACTTATATTACCTCTGCAATTGGAGTTGGGGTGTTAGGAAACTATAAAAAATTGGCAGCGGAAAACTTTACGCTGTTTCCGAACCCTTCAAATGACAAAATTACGCTTACTTCTTTAAAAGCACTGGAAGGAGAAGTAGAAGTTAGCTTGCACAATTCAGTAGGTGAAAAAATCTATTTTCAAAAAATTAATCTTAATCAACCTACTTTAGATATCGATCTTAATGGATTTAAAAGAGGAGTTTATTATCTGATGATCATTCATGAAGATGAACGGGTTTATAAACCAGTTATTAAGCTTTAACTAAATACAGTTACCACGGAAAGCCTTGTTTACAGGGGCTTTCCGTTTATTTTAAAGAAAGATTATATTTAAAAAACATCGAATCATTTACCTTTTTACCTCTCTTTAGTTCATTTCATAAGATACCTTTCGATTTCCCTGAAAACTGGCTAAATTGCATCCAGATTCAAGGTTTCAGTAGAATGAAAGTATCAGGTAACGGAAAAGAAAAAAAGAAGAAAAAAATTAAGCTTACCCTTTTTGCGCGTGTACTTTTATTTATCATTCTTTTCAGTGTTGCATTTTTAATCTGGAATAAATTCAGATTTCTTCTGAACAATCAGCCCGTACTGGACAATAAGAATTACCCACTTGAACTGGACTCCATCAATATCGTTAAGAAAAAATTGTATAAAAAAAGAGCTGGAAAAGCTGAGCTGGAAAAGAACTTTCTTCACCTGATTAATAAAAAGGTTTTCCCTTATTGGTACGGTACCAAATGGGACTTTAACGGTACCACCGAAACACCCAATGAAGGAAGAATAGCCTGCGGATACTTCGTTACAACAGTACTAAGAGATATGGGAGTACCTATAAAAAGAAGCAGAATGGCGCAATGTCCTTCGGAAGAAATGATCAGAAGTCTCGTCTCAAAAAAGAATGTCCATCATTTGTCAGGCCTTGATATCAATGAATTCGAAGCAAAGTTGAAGCAGTTTGGCAATGGTTTATATGTGATTGGATTGGACAAACATACTGGATTTATACTTTTATCAAGTGATGGAAATTACTTTATCCATTCCAGTGGCATGTACCCATTTCAGGTAGTAAAAGAACCTTTAGTTAAATCTAATGTCCTTATCAAATCCAACTACAGAGTAGTAGGTAAGATCAGCTCTGATGAGATATTTCTGAGGAAATGGGTGAGGAACCGAAGCACTCAATGAGTTAGATATTAATCCCATTATAGATGTGACATATTTTTCAAATGCCTCAAATGTGCTAATACCCCTCCCCAATAGGTAGTTTGATTTGGTTTGACCCCATTTTCAATTAATACATCGTACAAAATCCTATTAAGTCTAGGATAATAAAAATGATGTATATGAGGGAAAAGATGATGAGCTATATGATTATTAAAACCTCCGAATATAAAATTGGCTAATTTACTATAGGGATGCATATCATTAGAACATTTCACCTGATTCATCAACCAAGAAGTTTCTATAAATCCATCCTGATCGACTTTAGGATATTCAACGCCTTCTACATGATGGGTCATAAAAAAGGTAAATAACAGAAATAAAGATATGACTACATGCATCAGTAAAAACCCTGACAATACTATAAACCAAGGCTGAGGCGAATACATTAAAGGTAGTATTATTAAATAGAATATATAAAACAACTTCTGAATCCAAAAGGAAGCGCCATACTTTAGTGGATAAGTTTTTTTTCGATTTTTGCCTGAGAAAAAGATACTAAAATCTTTAATACCAATCCAAAACAGAGAATATGTAGTATATGCTAAAGGTGCATAAAGATGCTGAAACCGGTGAAACCAAAAATACCTGCTCCCAGGTATCACCCTTATCAAACCTGATATTTCCAGATCAGTATCATAATTCTCTACATTAGGAGCATAATGATGTGACTCTACATGTCTTTTCTTCCAGGCTTCCGCATGCGCTCCATTAATTGCATAAATAAGGATAAAACCGATATCATTGTAAGTTTTACTTTTAAAAATTGTTCCGTGCGAAAAATCGTGAGCAAAATTAAATGCTAACAATAATGCCACCAGACCATAAAGAATAAAGGTGAAACAGAATACTATGCTATTATCTGTCAGATACAAACAGGAATATGTAAATACCAACAATAAACTATAAATGCTAAATTTTAATGTATTTGCGATGAGGAATTCTTTTGAATCAAAATGTATCCCTTCTTCTACCCTGCGATGAATAACCTTGAGCAAAGC
>NZ_JAGHZZ010000012.1:55282-147454 GCF_017745095.1 Sporocytophaga sp.
GGTATTTGTTTATGCTTATTTCTCAAAACGTACTTTGTTTAAACTAACGTGTCTTCCCATTCCTTTTATAAATCTGAAATGCGATCTTAGAGATTCTGCATATGACATTTCCATATAAGTGATGTTATGTTTCTTACATAGAGCCCGAAATATAGGTAGTATATCCAAATAATGGATATGACAAATATTGGGCAATAGGTGATGTAATGCATGAGCATTAAAACCTCCTAATGTCCAGTTGAAAAATTTGCTGTCAGAATTATAATCAACAGAAGTGTACATCTGCAAAGTAGGCCAACTGATCGGAAGCCTGTCGTTACTATCAGGTTGTGGATGTTCTACATAATCAGATAGATGAGATACTCCTAGAACCCCAACAAATATTAAGGAAATTATAAAGTGATTCAATAAGAAAACAATAAGAATATGGTTCCATTCAAAAGGCAGAATATAAATTGGAATAATAATCATGTAGCCGATATACAAAAATTTATACAACACCAACTTTACTATTTCCCATTTGGGGATCTCAATACTAATAGTTCTGCTGGATATGTTAAAAATCATCAGACATTCCCTGAATAGAAACCAATTGAGTGAATAGAACAAATACAGAACAGGAGTATATATATGCTGGTATCTGTGAAACCGTCTCAAAGGTTGATTTTCCGAGGTTCTTACCAAAGGATTATTCAGTACATCAATATCACTGCCTTCGACATTAGTATATAAGTGATGAGATTCATTGTGATTTTTTCCCCAGACATAAGCATTATTTCCCTGAAGGTTAAAACTTAACTGAAAAAGAAATTTATTCCAGAACTTACTTTTAACAGCTACTCCATGCGCCGCATCATGAGATATATTAAATGCAGTTAATAGTACCGCAAGACCCATTAACAGATAATAAATATAAAACTGAGTCAGATTATCACTTGTAATCATCAGCCAATAAAACATGATGTCAAGGCTAAAATAAAAGATCATTTTCACCATCATGGTTTTATTTCCAGTCTTATCGATCTTATTATCTTCAAAATATCTATCTAGACTTTGATTTAACTCCTTGTAAAACTCAGTTCCCTTATCTCTGGAAAATTTCAGTTTTTTCATACTATACAAAAAAGCTTTAATAAAAATACTTTAAATTGAAAATATCAGAAAAACGCAGGCAAACATCGGGCCACATCCGTTGAGGTTCTTTCTTTAATCCCCCTAATAAATAAGCAGATACAAATAAAAAAGGACTATCTAAATAAATCAAACGGTCCTTTTAAGTTTTATTTCAAAATTTATTCTATTCCATAAGCCTTCTCAATATCTTACCAACATTGCTTTTGGGTAATTCATTTCTGAACACTATATGCTTTGGAACCTTATAGGATGTCAGATATTTTCTGCAGTGTTCTTTCACCTCTTCCTCTGTAAGTGATGGATCTTTCTTCACGATAAAAGCTTTAACTGCTTCATTGGTTTTATCATCCGGAATACCTTTCACACCTGCTTCCAATATTTTCGGATGCATACATAAAACTTCTTCTACTTCATTCGGATATACGTTGAATCCGCTTACCAGTACCATTTCTTTCTTTCTGTCTACTATTCGGAAGAAACCATCTTTATCAATTGCAGCCATATCTCCCGACTTAAACCATTCACCCACCATTACGTTGGCTGTCTCATCCGGTCTTTGCCAGTAACCAGCCATTACCTGAGGACCTTTGATCCAAAGCTCTCCCGGTTCATCTACGCCGACTTCCTGGCCCTCATCATTCATAACCTTCAGCTCCGTACTTGGAACAGGTAAACCGATCGAGCCGAGCCTCATTCTTCCATCAACAGGATTTACACAAGCTACAGGAGATGTTTCAGTGAGCCCATAACCTTCAGCAAGTTTTGTCTTAGTAACTTCTTCCCACTTTTGAGCAACTGGCTTCTGAACTGCCATTCCCCCACCAACTGTCATCTTGAGATTTGAGAAGTCTACCGTCTTAAATGCTTCCTGGTTCAGAAGTCCGTTAAACAAGGTATTTACTCCTGTCATCAATGTGAATGGATACGTTTTAAGTTCCTTAATGAAGGCTTTCATGTCTTTAGGATTGGTGATCAGGATGTTTTTAGCACCATACTTCATCATCACCAAAAGGTTGGCAGTTAAAGCAAATATGTGATATAGTGGAAGCGGCGTAATCACTATCTCCTTTCCGTCTTTCAATACCGGCTTAAACCATTCATAACTTTGAAGCATATTTGCTACAATGTTTCTATGAGTAAGCATAGCACCTTTAGAAACTCCTGTTGTTCCTCCTGTATATTGTAAAAAGCAGACATCGGATCCTTTAAGTTCTGGTTTGACCCATGAAGAACTTTTACCCAGTTTCAAAGCATCATTGAACTTAACCGCTTCAGGAATATTATAGGCGGGAACCATCTTTTTAACATACTTAATCACGAAATTCACGATAGCGCCTTTTAAAGCACCCTGCATATCTCCTATTTCCGTAATGATTATGTTCTTAATATCCGTATTTTTCCTGATAGCCTCCAGTTTATCGGCAAAATTGGCAACGATCACAATCGCTTTGGCTCCTGAATCCTTGAATTGATGCTCCATTTCACGTTCAGTATAAAGAGGATTGGTATTCACGATTGTAAGGCCAGCTTTGATAGCTCCGAAGATTACCACAGGATTCTGCAGAAGATTAGGCATCTGAATCGCAATTCTATCTCCCTTCTGCAGTTTAGAATGGTTCTGTAGGTAAGATGCAAACTGAGTTGAATATTCATCGAGTTGCTTAAAAGTCATGGTCTTACCCATGTTCACAAAACCAACAAGATCCCCGTATTTTTTAACACAATCTTCAAAAAAATGTAGTACCGAAGAATAAGTATCAGGATTTATTTCCGGATTCACTTCTTTCGGGTATTGGTTTAACCAGGGTTTACTTGCCATGACAATATCTGTTTAGTAGTTATTTGTAAAAACGAAATCGGAATATAACAGGTTTATCCGGTTTGAAAAAATATTCCCTAACAATGATAAATTATAAAGTTTTCAACAATAAAAACAATAAAAGTACTGAAAATTAAAGAGAACTAATTCCCTCTTTTTAAATTCACTTTTCAGTATAGCCTGCTGCAATGGACCTAGCCATCTTATTGAAAATAAAATGATGGAAAGGCAGCATTAAATACCAATACAACCTTCCCGGAAGACCTTTCGGTCTGAAGGTCGCTGTCTGTTGGAGAAAATCCTTTTCATCATGATGGATAAACCTCCATTCAAGCCAAGCTTCTCCGGGCACTTTCATTTCTGCAAACAAAAGCAATCGGCCTGCTTTTCTATCGGAAAGAATAACTCTCCAAAAATCAAGGGCATCGCCATTATTCAGATGATTAGGATCTCTTCTTCCTCTTCTTAAACCAACACCTCCAACGAGTTTATCCATTAGGCCTCTGATTTTCCATAAACGATCAGAAGCATACCATCCGTTCCTTCCACCTATGGACCAGAGTTTATCTTTGGCATCTTCAATGTCAGTTTTCAATTCCTCCTCTTGTTTGTCTTTAGAACATCCGAATATAGGGACCTGAATCAAATCCATCATGGAATATTGAGCAGCACTGCTGATAAAAGAATCTTTCCAGCTTGAGACAACCATATTTTCTTCAATCTTTCTAAAGGCTGTCTTCACTGATTCTTTGTAGGTAATGGGCTGAATGTTCAATATCTTTTCAAGCTCCTTGTCCTTTGCCACTATACCAACCTTCATACTTTCCACTAGATTAACAGCAAGATTATAGGATGTTGAGGTAATGAAATAAAGCCAGTAGGATGACAGTCGTGGAGTCAGAAACGGAACATCAATCATATACCTTTTAAGATTTCTTACCTCAGCATATTGCTGCAGCAATTGTTTATAAGTCAGCACCTCAGGTCCGCTGATATCAAATGCTTTATTGAGACAATCTTCATTCAGCATCACACCAGTAAGAAACTTAATAACGTCTCCCACCCCAATTGGCTGGATTTTATTATTTACCCATTTGGGAGTGACCATTATCGGAAGCTTCTCCACCAGGTCTCTTATAATTTCAAAGGAAGCACTTCCAGAGCCCACTATTATGCCTGCCCGCAAGACAGTCAATGGTACATTGGATTTTCCAAGTACTCCTTCTACCATCTTCCTTGATTTCAAATGAAGAGAAAGTACTTCTTCATTTACAATACCTGTGAGAAAAACAATCTGTCGTGCTTTGCTGGCGTCCATATAGTTGACAAAATTCTGAGCAGAGGAACGTTCTTTGTCCTCAAACTTCCCTATAGATCCCGCAAGAGAATGAATCAAGTAAAAGGCTACATCAAAATCCAGAGGAGCATTATCATTATCTACAGGTTTTAAAAAATCCACTTCAAATACGGACACTTTGTCCTTGTATTTATCAAATGTATCAAGCCTTCTTCGATCACGGACACAGCAGATCACCTCGTGTCCCTGTTCCAGCAATACAGGTAAGAGACGTTTTCCGATATACCCATTAGCTCCTGTCAATAATATTTTCATAATCCCGGAAGTTCTTATATGAAGAACAAGGTTGAATTTGATTAAGTTAAAATTTGAATTCTTAGTGAATTTTGAAATTGGAGCTTTGAGCTCGAAAATTGCAACTTTGAACTCGAAATTTAGAACTCGAAGCTCCAATTTTACAGCTCTGACCTCGAATTTTACAGCTCTGAACCCGAAAATTTGAGTTAGTAGCTCGAAAATTTGAGCTCTGAACTCTAAAATTGCAGCCCAAAACTCGAAATTTAGAGCTTCGAAGGTCGAAATTTGCAGGTCTGGACCAAAACTTGGAGTTTTGAACTCGAATTTCCAAATTTTGAATAAACTAAATCAGTGAAAAAATAATTATATCGGTTAGATTTAAATCGCCAGTACAGATTACTAATGAAAAAAGCATTATCAATATTATTTACTTTCTTTTATTTTACCCTTTTCGCTCAAACAGCAGAACAATATCTTCAAAGCGGACGCGAAAAACACAACAAGGAGGATTACTCCGGAGCTGTCAAGGATTATACATTAGCTATCAAGGCAGACAAAAATTCTAAAACTGCCTATTTCAATCGTGGTGCTTGTGAACTGGCATTAAAGAACCTAGAAGCTGCCATGGAAGACTTCAACAAGGCTATTGAAGTTGATCCGAATTACCCTGATCCTCATTATGGCAGAGCAACTGTGTTTGTTACTCTGGAAAGATACAAAGAAGCACTGAGTCCGCTTGATAAAGTGATTGAGCTTGATCCAAAATTCCCTAATGCCTTAATCCTTCGCGGACAGTTGCGTGCCCAGACCGGCAATAAAAAAGGAGCTTGTGAAGATTTTATCAAGGCTGATAAACAGGGAGATCTAAAGGCGGGTATTTACCTAGATAAGTATTGCAATACAACTCCCAGACCTAAGGAATCTTTTTTATTAAACTGGCCTGAAGATGAACGCTGGATCACAGGGAATAGTCAAGAAGACGATCAGGTAAAAATAACTGAACTCATACACGCTAATGAATCTATGGATAAGTGGACAGAGCTAGGTTATATGAGTTCGATAAAAAGTGCAAGAGTATTGTCAGTAGAAAAAGCCATGAGCATCTTTTACGATCAGGCCAAGACCGAGGCACCTAAAGCTAAACTTACTCTATTAGAACAAAGTGATTCTACAGCGCAATATCCATGGATTATTTTTATTATTGAAACGCCTGAATTTATTAACGATCATAATCCGGAATCACAGTTGTGGTACGTCGTGCTGGGCAATCAATCATTGTATGCGAATTTTATTGCTGTTAAAGAAGCTACTTTTCCCAAAGACAAGAGACAAAAATGGATAAACTTTTTTAAGACAGGGAAAGTGGTGACTAAACCTTAATCATTATTTTGAATCAAAAAATACAAAAGGCTTGCAATCAAACATTGCAAGCCTTTTGTATTTTACTTTACTGCCTGTCTATAATTTCCTTATCCTGACTGTTGATATCATAAGACATCCATGTAAAAGAAACAGAACAATCCACAATGTCATAGGCAGTGAAAACATGAGTATCGGAAAATACAAAAAAATAAGTACAATGCTGAACGGCACAGGCATTCCCTCAAAATACTTTCCTCCACTTAAGGTACCTGTTACATTAAATCTGGCTAATCTCAGAAGTCCTGCAGCAATATAAAAAATAAGAATAGCCATTTCCCAAATTGCAAGCCCGTCAATATAAATTAAAGCAAAAACAACAGGGGCTACAATAAAAGTAACAATGTCACATAATGAATCCAAGTTTTTACCAAAATCAGAAGCCAGGCCATGCTTTCTTGCTATCCTTCCATCAAAGAAATCCAATATGCCTCCGGCCAATATTAACCCGGCAGGAAATAATGCATTATAATTTTTTATACTTAATAAAATTGAAATTCCTCCACAAATCCCATTTCCTAAAGAGATCCAATCCGGTATTCGGATAAAATTGAAAATATTGTTATTCTGCATTAGTAAGACTTTTATGTTCTATTTTACTGCTGTGATTAAATCAAAATTACCATTATTATAATCTAATCCGAAAGTTAAATATTTAGGATTTATCTTACCGCTAAGTGCTGAATAACGATAAGTCTGACTTAAGTTATAACTCGCCCCGTTCTGTGCCAGCATTACGTCATCTGCAATTATATCGTCAGTGGAGTTATAAAAGTCCACATATATTATAACACGATTGTCATTGATTCTCGTGATGATCACATTATCGTTTACATTTAAATCATACACCCCTAGCTGGTTTTCATAACTCCCTAATGCATAAGTACCCGAGACCTTCTCTCCATAATTAACATCAATATCTTCAACCGTACAACCTGAAAATGCAATAGCAAACATTAATGTGATAGATAAAAATATTCTCATTCTAAAAAAGATTTATTTATTCAATATTAATCAATTTGAAATTCAGGACAAAAAAGGAAGGACAAGCTTTCTATAAAAATGGTTTTATTCATTATTTAATAAAAAAAAATATCTTTGGGGCTATGATCAATTACTATTCCAAAATCAATAGCTTCTGCCTCGTTTGGTGTTTAATGGTTTTAATATCGTGCAATAAACAAAAGAATCAGGCTCCTGTGAAAACTAAAAACATTACGACTTTAAACATGATCAATTCAGATAGTATCAAGAATTTTAAATGGTTTCACGAGCCAAAATCGTGGGAGGTAACTTCAGAAGGATTATTAATTGAGCCTGATTCCGGATCAGATTTCTGGCAAAGAACACATTACGGATTCAGAAACGATAATGCTCATTTTTTATATAAAGAAGTTGAAGGCGATTTCGAGATGACAACAACTGTATCTTTTTCTCCTAAACACAGATTTGATCAGGCTGGCCTGTGTGTACGTCTCGATGAAGATAACTGGCTAAAAACCTCAACAGAATATGAGACCAGCGAGTTTTCACATCTTGGAGCAGTAGTGACAAATCTCGGCTACTCTGACTGGTCAACGCAAGAAATTCCTACTGATATAAGAAGAGTGGAATACAAAATTATCAGAAAAGGACAAGACTTTGAGATTTATGCAAAATATGGTCAAAAGGACTTTCAGCAGATACGAATTGCTCATTTGCATAAGGAAGCTCCCAAAATTAATGTAGGTCTATATGCCTGTAGTCCTACGGATAAAGGCTTCTCAGCTTTGTTTGAAACATTTGAGATCAAACAGAAAAAATAAGCATTAGTTGTAAAACTAACTTCTAGGAAGTCTCATTCTTGAAAAACAGCTGATAGTAGTGCATTTGACGTCCCTCGTCATATCCCCTTTCTATGAATTCCTTATTGCCGTGAATGTAGACATGAAAGTTCTTATCCAGCTTTAAGATGCTTTTAAAGATCTTCTTATTGCTTTTAAAAGCCCCATTGGAGATGTTAAATTCATCATAGGTATTTACCTGATTCTTTTCCTGAAACTGTTCTTTGTACGTATTAAAAGCAGATACCATAGACTCTTCATTTCCCATCACCTCTTCCTGAAACTCATTAAGGTTAAATACTTCCTTTTTGGCAAAATACTGTACAGATCTGTTCATCAGCTCAATCTGATCTGCTTTGCTTACTTCATACTCTTTATCCAAAACTTCATTACAAAACTCTTTGGTAAGCTTCATAAGATTCTGTGTATGAAAGTAATTATCTTCATGTTGTTTGATTTTCAGAAAATCATTTTTCCAGTACTGTGCTTCTTGGCCTTTATTGGTATTATCTACCACGCATATTTTATATCCTTGTTCCCTATTAGTATTAAAGATTAGACAGCCCTTATCAAGCTTGTTGATGTTTACCCCTTGCTCATGCTCTATTTCAAAATTATCAGTTTCCTGAAATATGCGCAGATAGGTATCTTTATTTTCAGATTTAAACAAACCTATTGCATCCATTGAATCTCCGTTAATCACGCAGTCTGCAAAGTAAACAAGATAAAATTCGCCACCCTTTATGTTGTGATGATTCGATTTATCATAAAGATGTTTGGATATATTGATAGTCTGAAGGTAGAAGCAATCAGGATCATCAAAAATTTTAGAGACGTAGTTATAAATTTCGTTAAGGGCAAGTTCTGTATCATGGAAAAAGTTGTAGAAGAGTTCGCCTTTAAAAGGAGATAAAAAATACTTCATCAGGAGTTCTTTCACTATTGATTCTCTGAAAACCAGAGGACCTTTCGACAATTTCATTCCTTCTTCCTGAAGACTGTTTCCGATATTATGGACAACGATATTATGTAACTTAACTTCTGTAAAATCAATCATTTGATCACTTTTGGCTTCGATTTAAAATTAAGCCAATAACGAATTTAACGATTTATGATGAAAGGTGAAAGCGTTTTTTCGTAGAGACGCCATGCATGGCGTCTCAGGCAGGGTGAAAATCAGGCACCTTCTATATTAGTAAAGAAATTATTTTACCTGATTATGGGCAATCATGTTTATCGTGCGCTGATAAATATATGATATCCTCCTCTATCACAGGCTTTGAGACGCCATGCATGGCGTCTCTACCGGAAATTAACATTCAGGAATATTAACCGAAACATTAACCGCCAGCCCCCCGAGTGAAGTCTCTTTAAACTTTTCACTCATATTTTCAGCTGTCTGCTTCATCGTGCTGATTACATTTTCCAAACTAACTTTAGCATAATCAGGATTTCCAGCAAGTGACATCATACTGGCTGTTATGGCTTTAATCGCTCCCATAGAATTCCTTTCAATACAAGGGATCTGAACAAGACCTCCAACAGGATCACAAGTCAAGCCGAGATGATGCTCTGCTGCTATTTCAGCCGCCATCAGAACCTGTGCAGGAGCCCCTCCCAGACACTCGGTTAATGCAGCTGCAGCCATTGAGGATGAAACTCCGATTTCTGCCTGGCAACCGCCAGCTGCAGCACTGATGGTAGCTCCTAGTTTAAAATATTTCCCTATTTCCCCCGCTGTCAGAAGAAATCTGCAAATGTCATCATCCTTCACTTGCTGACCAGAAAAACAGATATAGTAAAACAAAACAGCTGGTATAACACCAGCAGAACCATTAGTGGGCGCAGTCACAATTCGGCCCATAGATGCATTGACTTCATTGATAGCAAGAGCCAGACAACTGATCCGTGTAATTACTTTTTTAAAATCACGTCCTACTTTCATTGCTTCCATCCATTCATCCGCATTGTTGTAGTCATGAACTCTGAGCAATTGTTTATTCAATGCAGCTGCACGCCTTTTCACTTCCAACCCTCCCGGCAACACACCATCCTGGTGACATCCTGCATAAGCTGCATTTTTCATAACAGACCATAACTTTATCAGTCTGGCTTTTATTTCAACTTCAGGCCTGAGTATCTTTTCATTTTCAAGTACAAGTTCAGATATAGACAAGCCATGTTTTAGAGCTGTTGTAACAAGATCTTTAGGATTAGGACAAGGATATGGAAGCGTTTTATTTTCTGTTAAAGTTGACTCTGCCTCTCCTTCTTTCACTATGAAACCTCCACCTATCGAATAGAATATATCTTCTGAGACAAGTGCTTCATTTAAATATGCTTTGAACTTCATTCCATTGGAATGATAAGGAAGCACTGTATTCTTGAGAAATTTAATATCACTATTCAGGTCAAACTTAATTCTGACCGGACCAAGAACGATCATTTTATTTTCACGGGCACTATCAAAATAAAAATCCAACAAATTTTCATCTACCTCTTCAGGATCAAGACTCATCAACCCGAATAATATAGCTTTATCCGTACAGTGTCCTTTGCCTGTGAGTGCCAGAGATCCGTATAATTCTACTTTAATTTCATTAAAAGGAGTAGTTGATAAAACCAATTCATTGATCCATTTCCTGGCAGCAGTCCACGGCCCGAATGTATGGGAACTTGAAGGACCAATGCCAATTTTAAGCATGTCGAATACACTTAAATATCCCATGTGAATCAATCAATGATTTAATCCTCAATTGGAAATTCCTTACCACAAGAATCACATTTATATACCTTTTTGAGGAATATAGGATAAGTGGTAGTTGCCAAAGAAAGAATGAATGAGAAAAGGTTTTTCAGACTTTTACTGGAACTTACGAAATGAACTCGATCTGAGCCACATGCGGGACATACGAGACTTTGTTCGTAAGATTGTTCTGTAAGACCCAGAATTTCAAGTGCAAGAAATTTAAATTTTTCATTTATCTGTAATTTGATTCCCCCAGTAGCATTGGCATATAAAGGATTGATCGCCACGATATTCTCATCTTTTAAAAAACAAGGTATACCGGAATCTTCCAATTTCGCCTTAACAATATTGGCTTCTACAGGATTATCAAAAGACTTGATGGTGATAAATTTCATGCTACCTTATTAACGAAAAACTAAGAGCAATTAGATTCAATTTCTGCTAAAATTATTAATCATGAACTAAGAATCAGATTTAAAACAAGTTAATTTAAAAGGGATTAATCATTAAAAAAACACCCTTGATAATCAATATATTATTATTAACAATCCAGTGAATGCTTATTGTGATTAACAGTTTTTTTCAATGGTTAATGATTAATTATGGTTTAATATTAAATTGCGATCTAAATCAAATTAATTTATGGGTTGCCCCTTTTGTGATAAAAGAGTTCAGGAAGGTTTTCTAAGCTCTGAAAACTTCGTAGCAATATACAATATAGCGCCTGTCCTTCCCGGACATTCACTTATAATTCCTAAAAAACATGTTGAAAGTCTGTTTGATTTCACGGATGATGAAGTAGCAGAATTTATGGTATTAGGCAGAAAAGTAGCCATTTTACTTACCAAAGCGCTTAATACAGATGCCTTTGATTGGGCGGTACAGGAAAAAGAAGCGGCAGGACAATCGGTTCCTCATGTGCATATGCACGTGGTCCCCAGAAAAGTCGGAGACTTGCCCAATCCCGGAGATTGGTACCAGGAACTGGAAAAAAGTGAAGTACATATTGACAGCGCTAATCGTAAAAGACTCACCCCTGAAGAGATGAGCAACATTGTAGCAATGCTCAGGAAAAAAGCAGCTGAGTTAAACTTGTAATGATACTCAGAACGCTACTTGAATTTTAAGTTAAGCCCAACCGATAAGCTAAGAATATCGAAGAAACTTAGTCTTTCAGATATGCAATAGTACAGGTAGGAATCAACTGTTCCACATTCTATATATGGTTCAATTCCCTTAAGCTTTCTTTCTTGTACTGCAAAAAATGATTTCACTCCGGTAAAAACCGTAAGATGAAAGGCATTGGTCTTATAATATCCTTTAGGATATTTATCAGGAAGCTTAAGGAATGAATTATTTCCTGTCTCCATATTTAAGGTTGTTCCTATATACAACTTATCCTGACCAGCCCTTGATTTAAAAAGGTTCAATGTACCTTTCAATGCTACAGTGTGTATCGCTTTGGTAGAAAATACCTTTGGCACATATCCATAAAAAAGTCCCACCCGAACTTTATCTTTAACAAGGCTATATCCCAATCCCCCTGAAAGAAATCCAAGATTGCCTGCATACTGCAAAGTATATACGCGTGGTAGTAATCTATACTTTCTTACCATTGTAGAATCAGCGCCAAAGGCGGATCTGCTGATAGCATATACAAAAACCAGTGAAAATGCCTTCTTTAAAAATTCACTCATTGCAATTTCGATTCTTTAATATTTAAATTATCAGTAAGAGTGAACTCGTAAAAAGTTCCCTTCAACATACTTGGTACTATCACATAGCTTGTCTCATCATTATAATAATGACCATGATAAGATGTATGCACATGTCCGTGAACAGAAAGCTGTACCTTATATTTCTTCATTAAGTTTGCATAGATCAATTCATCCTCTTTGGAGAATTGATCTCCCCAAGGTGGGATATGTGTAATAATTATGGGCTTTTTAGAGCCTGTAGATTTAAGTTCATTCTCTAGCCATGAAAAGTCAGGTCTTTTATTACTCTCCCAAAATACGTCATCAAAGAAGATAATCTTTTTACCAGCTGCTTCAATGGAATAGTTATAAGCCCCAAACATTTGCCTGTATACCTCTCCTCCTCCTGCCAGATAATCATGATTGCCTATCACAGTTAGATAAGGTTTATTGAGCCCCTTCATTACATCTTCAAAAATCTCATATTCTTTTAGTAAGCCCTTATCAGCAATATCCCCACCTACTACTACAAAAGTTATGTCTTTTCTGCTGTTTACATGATCTATGAATTTTTTAAGCTCAATATAATCATAGTGCGTATCTGAGATCATTGCAAATTTTATATCACCTTCTGCATTAGAGAGAATCTTATGAAGCCAATCCGAATTCCTTGTGATAATATGCTTAAGGCCACCTTTAACCTGAGTAACATATGGACTATACTCAAATACACCATTACAAGAAAACAGTACAAGCAAAAGCAGTATTGCAATACCTGTATTTTTCAAATAGATTTTCATAAATCAACATTCAAAATTCGTTTAGTTCAGAACTTTATGAACCAAAATATTTTTAAAGCTTTATAAAGAAGTTTTTTCCTTTTCAGAAATCTCAATAAGCTTTAATAATTCAAGTAAGAGAAGAAATCATAGTTGAAAACCCTCTAGTAATCAACTATGAACTATATTTAAAGTATTCCGCAACTACAGATCACTGCTTGCAAGCAAAGGTAATTACTTGCCTTTGACAATTTTTTCAAGATCTGCCGGGGAATAAAATACCGATTTTAATGTCTTATTATCTGTTTTGCGGTATACAAGATATTTCCCCGCACTCTCAATATAATAGGCGTCAGTATTATCTAAGTTTTTATAATGAGCAATGGTTTTTTCTGCTTCTTCAACAGTGTGACACACTTTGCTCATATTTGAACGTTGTACCTCATTAAACAACTCTGGGAATATCTTTCCCAGACCAAATTCCAGCACAGCTCCGGATAACACATATTGTAAATCGCACAAGGCATCTGCCACTGCAACTATATCTTTATTTTCAATGGCCTCTTCCAGTTCTTTCAGCTCTTCAGCAAGCAACGAAACTCTCAACTTGCATCTTTTCTCACTAGGAATCAGAGGTTCAGGTTCTATAGGATGTTTAAAAGTCTTATGAAATTCTGCTACGTGGCTCAGTGAATTTATTGGTTCCATGATTTTTATCTAAGGGTTTGAAAATTTAGAATTATAGCCCTGATTAAATAGAGGCAAATCTAAATTTAACCCTTTATTTTCACAGATCCCTTCATTAGTAATAAAGAAATTGATTTCTTTATTATTCCTATTGATTCTGAACCATTTTTAACATTTCAATAGACACCTATCAGCTTTTTTCTGGTCCGAATTCAAAATCCTCCGTTTTGGGCATACTCTCAATCATGCCAAGAATTTCGGGCGGAGGTATGGTAAGCTTTCTCGAATTCAAATCCATCCAAGCACCTTCCACAGTAATAACAGCAGACAATACCCCATCAGACCTGAATATTTGGTGAACAATCTTCCATCGGGAAGCATCTCTGCGCATAGATGCTACTCTTATGTCAACAGTGATTGAGTCATTCATTCCAACTTCTCTTAGAAACTTAGTATACTCACTAAAGAGGATTGGGCCTATCATCAGGCGAGCGAGCTTTTCAACAGAAAAACCAAAGTCTTTAAAAAAACTTACCCTCACCTGGGCTGCATAATCATTGTAGGCAGAATGTCTTAGATGTCTGTTTGCGTCTATGTTTGCCCAGATTATCTCATAAGTCTTAGAATACCCCATAAAATCTTTATCGATTTTAAAAATTTATCCTGGTTTTACCTCATTCTGACTTTCAAATAGCCTCACTTGATAAAAGGGAGGCTATTGAAAACAGAGCATTAACCTTACTAAAATTTTATTTAAAATATCAATGACCATTATCCCATCTGCCGATACAAAGTTCAATCATAAAATAATCAATCAGCACCTCCCAATGGTCATTGATTAATAATCATTAATTACCCGGAATGTTAATATAATTGCTCATTCCTTTTATTCCGGGGTTGTCGATAAGATTGACAACTGACACTATTTCTATTCCTGTAATACTTTCGTTTCTATGAGTGTCTAAAAGATCAGTGAATATTTCGCTGAGATTATTGGTAACAGAAACAACCATCCGCTTTTCTTTTGTCCTATCATCTGAAAATTCATCATGTCCATCAACCGTTCTGGTCAGGTTGTATTCGATCAAAAAGTTGCTTATTCTCATACATTTTCACCCTTTTCACTTTCTCCTTGACACTGATTTTCAAAAGGATTTCCACCCCAGCAATGAGAGAATTTTTTCATGTATTTTTCCCTCTCTTCAGGGCTTAATTTAGCCATCTTTCGCTCAAACCTTTTTCTCCAGAATAGATTGTGCTGAGGGCCTCCGCAGCCTCTTCTTCCAAATCCGGAAAAGAGAATTTTAGAAAGTACAAATAAACCTAAAGCCTGATATATATTAATGGAAGGGCCGTGGAACAAATCCGGAACCAGCCAGTTCCAAAGTTGCATTGTAATGAATCCGAACAGCACTACTGCCAGGAACCCTAGAATGACAAACTTGATCGCTTTTTTAAAACAAAAACCCATAACTCCTTACTTTTTGATTTCTTTATAAAACTCCTGCAAACGCTTTCTTAAATGAAGCACTGCATATCTTTTTCTACTGATCAATGTATTTACCGGCTCTCCAGTGATCTCTGACATATCTTTAAAACTCTGGTCTTCAAACTCGTGCATCATAAAGACTTCTTTCTGCTCTGCAGGCAGCTCGTCTAAAGCCTCTTGCACGGCTTCCCATAACAGGTTTTTGAAATATTCGTCGTCGGGAGTATTTCCCAGATCGGGTAAGATGTCTTCAAGAAACAAACCTTCGTTATCTTTCACAGTATCATTGTAATCTGTAAATGTTTCCGGTTTCTTCTTTCTGTAGAGGTCAGTAATTTTGTTTCTCGCCACCCTGAATAACCAGGAGGTGATCTGATCAATGGTATCTATACTTCCTGAAGCTTGAGTAAGCTGAAAAAAGACATCCTGCAGAATATCCTCAGCATCTTCTTTTGCTTTAACCCTCTTCCTGATAAAATTAAACAGCTTATTCCTCTCCTTGCGGACAGTCTGCTCTATTTTATCCTTCTGAGTCTGGGTCATGTATATTGGTAAAGATTCCATTTAATGGTGTTGACGGATAAGTTCAGAAAATATTTTAAGGAAATTTGTTTTTTTTCATTTTCCCTAAAATTTCTGATCAAATTCATCCATACAAAAGTTTTAACCACTTAATTATCTGAACAATAATTTTCTTCTGCTAATTAAAAATCTTTTAAAAAAATATATTGACATCTGGCAAATAAGAATAGTGCGCAAAAATTTAAACATCTCTGTTGTCTTATCTATGAATTCTTCATATGTTTGCTATTATATAAAAAAATAAAAAGTGCTAATACTTAAGTCACATATTACGGCAATTATTGCGGTCCCTTGCAGAGACCGGTCCGGGATATGTATTGGCTAAAAGAAAAGGTTTTATTCCATACAGATATAGAAAATCCCGGACAATCGTCCGGGATTTTTTTTTGTATATACACAAAACTGAACGGGAACTAATTGAACTGAAAATTTGGTAGTTATTAAGCCTTCTAAATAAATAACAATATGTTAAAAGAAGAGAGAAAAGCAACTGACTGGCTTCTGATAGGAGCTTTTGCCGCTGTATATGTTATATGGGGATCAACATATTTGGGAATTCGTTATGCAATTGAAAGTTTTCCTCCTTTTTTCATGGCTGGAACCCGCTTTCTTGCCGCAGGATTAATATTATATCTCACAGGAAGATTAAAGGGAGCTCCCGTTCCTGAAATTAAAGAAATCAAAACATCTACCATTGCCGGGTTTCTTCTACTGGTTCTGGGCAATGGAGGTTTGGTATGGGCAGAGCAAAGAATACCTTCTTCTGTAGCTGCTTTACTGATCACCATAGAACCTGTCTGGATTGTCCTTTTATTATGGATGTTTAAAACAGATAATAAACCAAACCTCCTGACATGGATTGGAATCCTTATAGGGCTGGCTGGTATGGTATTTCTGACTGGTACAGGAGCAGGTAAAGATCTTGTTAAGGCTGATTCATTAAGTATTTTCGCCATTCTGATTTCTACCCTTGCGTGGGCATTCGGATCTATTTATGGCACCAGGGCTAAATTCCCATCTTCTCCTTTAGTAGCAACAGGATTGCAGATGCTTTCAGGGGGCGTAATACTGCTAATCATTTCCTATTTAAGCGGAGAGTTTACTAATATCAATCTTGAATCTGTAAGCTCTAAATCTTTATGGGCATTTGTTTATCTGATCATATTCGGATCATTGATAGGCTTTACAGCTTATGCCTATTTACTCAAAGAGGCACATCCATCTCAGGTTTCAACTTATGCCTATGTTAATCCTGTTATAGCAGTAATCTTAGGTGTTTTTGTAGGAAATGAAAAACTTACGACACAAACAATGCTTGCCGGTGGCTTGATCATTGTTGCAGTAATGGTTATCTGGCTCAGCGGAAGGCCCAAAAAAGTTTTAAAACAGTGACATCTTTTTCAAGGTCCCGATAAGGGACCTTTTTTGTTCCTTAGAATTCCATCCTCTATGTATTGATTTATAAGATTAATCATTGGTTTATATCGCACGATTTTAAATCTGCAACTGTTATAAAATAAAACCCCTAAGCTTATGAATATCCTGCACGATAGCATAGAGAGGAAATTCTATACTTTTATAGATGATAAAGAATATTTCCTTGAATACAATGTGGTGAATGATGATCTATGGGAATTCACGTGTAATTACATATCCAGGATCATTACAAACCTTAAAGAAATCAATGTGCGCGAATCTATCATTGAACATGCGCTTGACTACATGAAAAACAACAATATAAAACTTTTTGAGAGTGGATCCTGCTTTGATGTAAGGGATTTCATTGACAGAAAAAAAGAAATTGATTATCTATTAAACTATGTCATAAAATAGTCTGGAAGACTTAATAATACTCTGATTTCATTCGTATAAATTGCAGAAACAAAGTAATAAGCTTTGTTTTTTCTATTATGGATATCAGGAAAGAATTATTAAAAGAATATTCCAAAGCTCAGATCAATAAAATTTGCAAATATATAAGCAATGATCAGGAACGTTTCGAGGCACTAATGAATATTTTCCTTACCGAAGAAACAAGATTAGTTCAAAGGGCTTCATGGGCAGTAAGCACAATTGCTGAAGAACATCCTTATTTGATAAAGCCATACTTAAAAAAGATGGTCAAAAATTTAAAGAAAAATGCGCATGATGCCGTTAAACGAAATACCTTGCGCATTTTTCAATTTATGGAAATACCCCCTTCTGTTCAAGGTGAATTGTTGGATATATGTTTTGATTACTTAATCACTCCAAAAGTTCCTGTAGCTATTAAAGCTTTTGCAATGACAGTCGCTTATAACTTATCGGCTAAAGAGGAAGACTTGTTGAAAGAATTAAAAATAATTTTGCAAGACCAATTGCCTTTTTCAAGTCCTGCTTTTAAATCAAGAGCTCATAAAATATTAAAATAAAAGGCATTACACACCATTTCCAAATTCTTTCAGTCCCTTTCAAACAATATGAAATTTTAATAGGTTAATTATATAACGGGGTTGAAGCGGTGAGAAAAGGAAAGTGAAGAGAAGGTAATAGACCTCGTTCGTGGATTGATAAACAAAAGATAGTCCTGTAAGACTATCTTTTTTTGTGGTATTAATTAAAAATTAACAAGTTATACCAAACCTAAAATTTCCATTTCCGTTTTCAGCTTTAAATCAGTTATAAAAAATTAATAACCATGTTAGAATACAGTATTCATATATTAGAAAAAGTCAGTTTTGACAAAAGCCTATTTGAAAAGGAACTAAATAAGTCTATCAATCTTTTAAGTCCACAGGAAACACTGCAACTTGAGAAATGGGTGGAATTCAATTATGGAGAAAAATTTCCTGAGATAATAAAGAATTTTAAGAACCTGTACTATATCTCTTATAACTAATTTAAAGAGCTAATAAAAAATTCAAGGCACAGAAAAAATTCTGTGCCTTTTCTATTAATGTATATTTAAAAATTATAGAGAATAAATCATAAAAAAGACTGAAATTGCAAATTCAGTAATAGTAGCCCTACTGAAATGTAATGATATGAAAGTCTTTAATTTAATTTTTATCTGTCTGACCTTACCTTGCCTTTCCTTTGCGCAGGATGATCTCAGCAAAATGCTTGATGACGATTCACCAAAGACTGAAAAGCCATTGGTACATTATTCGTTTAAAGGAACAAGGCTAATCAATCTTCAAACTGTGGAGACTCTTCGTAAAGGTTCTCTGGATTTTCGCATCTCTCACAGATTCGGAAATTTCAGTTCGGGAAGCTCTAACTTCTGGGGGCTTGACGGTCCTGCCAATATACGACTCGGATTGGATTATAGTATTACTGATCATTTTACAATCGGCATTGGAAGAAGCTCTTTTGGAAAACTTGCAGATGGATTTCTTAAATATAAATTATTAAGTCAAAGACTTGATGGTGGCACTCCTATTACGGTTACAATTTTGACCAGTCTCAATATCACAACAATAAAAAATGGCGAAAGCACTGTCAATGGAGTCAACCAGTTTAACAATTTCCCAAACAGATTCTCTTATCTATTTCAAGCTCTGATCGCCAGAAAGTTTAATGAAAGATTAACACTACAAATTACTCCTACCTTAATTCACTATAACCTTAAAAAAGAAGGTAACCGCAATGATATATTCGCCATCGCTGGATCTGGAAGATTCAAGATAAGTAAAAGAATTGCCATAACAGGGGAATATATCTTCAGATTAAATAATTATGCTACACCGGATACATACCATAACAGCGCTGGTATTGGCATAGATATTGAAACTGGTGGACACGTGTTCCAGTTGTTTGTAACAAATTCTATGGGTATTAATGAAGTTCAATATATTCCTTATACAGAAGCTTCCTGGAAGAAAGGACAGATAAGGCTCGGCTTCAATGTTTCAAGAGTCTTCTCTTTAAACAGGAAACACAAAACAGAATGGACCAAGTAAGATTTTAATTATACTCAAATGAGGTTTCACCAAATAGTTCTTATTTCATCATTTATAATTGCTTTTTCAGTAAAAGGATTTTCTCAGATATACAAAAGCAAGGAAAAGAGTTTAAACGTTTCATTTTTCTCAGAAACACCTCTTGAAAATATTGATGCAGCAAGTAATGCTGGAAAAGGATTAATCAATCTAGCTACTGATTCACTTGTTTTTAAGATACCTGTTAATAGTTTTCATTTTAAGAATTCATTAATGCAAGATCATTTTAATGAGAACTACATGGAAACTGAAACCTATCCGGATGCATGGTTTAAAGGCAAATTAAATACTCCCATCAATAATACAACTCCGGGTAAAACTGATGTATTAGTCACTGGTTTTTTAAATATTCACGGGGTTAAACTATACAGGGAAATCAAGGGCATTCTCAATATTAATGAAGACGGCACAATTCTTCTCTCTTCAGACTTCATGGTAAAGTTGAAAGATCATAACATTAAAGTTCCAAGCATTGTATGGGAGAAAATAGCAGAGGAAGTGCTTGTAAAAGTAAGAGGTAATTTTATACCGAAATAAAATTACCTCTTGTCATTTTTCATTGTTGAATCATTCTATTCAACAATTTCAATTTCTGTTCTTCTATTCAACTGTTTATTATCAGGAGAATCGTTAGGTGCAACCGGTTTTGATTCACCATAACCTTTGTACGAAAGTCTTTCTGATGATATACCTTTGTTAATCAAATAGTCTTTTACAGCATGAGCTCTGTTATCTGATAACTTTAGATTATAGTCGTCATTACCATCACTGTCTGTATGACCAGAGATAAGCATCTTAATAGAAGGATTAGAAGTCAGAATCTCGTGAACCCTCTCTAGCTCTGTCTCAGACTCCTTTCTCAATGTTGCTTTATCTACATCAAAAAACACGTTACGAAGTACGAACACAGTACCTTTCTTCAGTCCTTCCATACAGATTTCGTCATCAATTTCTTTGTAATGATCGAGGAAAGGAATATCTATATTCTTAGAATAAAAAACATATCCTGGCGCTTCTACTGTAATACCATAGTTTTTACCCGCAGGTAAAATGACGATGTATTTACCTGTACTGCTGTTGGAAGAATATTTTCCAATTTCCTTTCCTGTAGAAATATCAGTCACAATAATATTTGCAGCAACAGGCTTTTTACTATCACAACCAATAATAGTACCTTTTAACATTACAAGTGAAGCCTCTGCCTTAGGTCTTTCAAGCACATATAAATCTTTTTCACCTACTCCTCCAGTCCTTTCTGAAGCAAAGTATGCTCTCCTATTATCAGCAGACCATGCAAAGTAAACCTCATCATCAGCTGTATTTATAGGATATCCAAGGTTTACAGGCTTTGAGACGACTTGCCCGGTTTCTGTATTGATAGTACAAGAGAAAATATCATACCCTCCCATGCTGTTATGACCTTTGGAGCTGAAATAAAGAGTCTTTCCATCAGGGTGAATAAAAGGAGAAAACTCATCTTTGGAAGTATTAATTTCTGTACTTAAAATTGTAGCAGGCCCAAACTCTCCGTTTGTCTGACGCTTGCTCATATATATATCCGTTCCGCCAATTCCACCCTTTTTATTACTGATAAAAAAAAGTACCTTTTGATCTGCAGTAATTGTAGCACATGGCTCCCATGAAGGTGTATTGATATTAGGTCCAAGACTCTTCGGTTTAGACCAGGTTTTACCCGTTAAATTACTTACATATAAATCCCCATAATATTTACCTTCTTCGACTTTATAAATAAAAATTTGCTGTCCATCCGGTGAAATTCCTACGCATGCATCATGGGACGGGGTATTAATTTCATTGCCCAGCTTTTCAGGAGTAGACCATTTATTATCTTTTTTAGTGGATATATATATATCTTCAAAATATTGGTTATCGATTTTAACTCCACCCGTGCTGTTATCTCTTCTTGAAGTAAAAATTAACAAGGACTCATCTGCGGACAAAGCTGGCACATAGTCAGGAAATTGGCTATTGATAGTATTGCCGAGATTTTTAATCTTAACCTCCACTGGAGCTTTTACCAGTTCAATACCATTTTTGCAATTTTGTATCAAGTCTTCAACTTCTTTAATTCTTTCCTTTTCAGAAGAGCGGAGTGTTGATCTATATGCATTAAGATTTTCAATTGCTTTATCAAATTTATGTGACAAGTGATAAGCTTCACCAAGATAAAGATCCAATTCAGGTTCTTTAATACCTCCAGCTTTAGCCTTTAATAAAAAAGGTAAAGCTTTTAACTTTTGATCAGATCTGAAAAAAGAAAGACTAATTAAGTAGGAAACATCCTGGTCATTTCCATCCAGACTATCGGATTTTAGGAAATAAGTCAAGGCTGTTTCATAATCCTCTGCTTTGAAATATTCCAAGGCTTTGTCAGTATATTTTCTGGCAGCTTTTGAATTATTCTGTGAATATGCACTCAGTGCAAACGTCATTATAATCAGAATAAGGACTCCTCTCAAGAAAAAAAACATATTATATATAAAGTTAACTTTTAGCGACGAATTAATAGAATTTCAATATTTTACTGGATATTCTGGTTACTTTTTAACCTTTACTGTAATTCAAAATATGACGTTTTACGGCTGGCATCTGAAAAAGTGACGTTTTTATTGTATTGAAATAAAAATAGATGCCAATTTCAAAAAATAGATTATTTTTGGAGAATTCATTTTCCGAAAAATAAATTTCCGGACAAGACTTTGAATGTTTGAACGTTGAAATTTTGGTAAAAAATAATTAGCGATAAATTAAATTACCTAAAACTATTACATAGTGACAGCTCTAAATCACATATTCCCTAAGAAGTTCTTACCTGTATTCATTTGCATTACATTAAGTTCGTGCCTTACAGGAAAGATGTATAATATGAATGATGCTGAAAAAGAACAACTCAAAGGTTATCATCAGAGAACAGCTCAAGAAGTAATTGAGAAAAACAAAAAGAACAGGAAGTCCAATCAAAGAACGGCGGAGAAAAATCGCCAGAAACAAAACGAACAACTAGCTGACCTAAATGCCAATACCAGTAAAGTAAAAAAGAAGCACAAACCTTCTGGTCAGTTTAAATTTTATGTTTATTAATTAAAAACTTTTATAGAAATGAGGACAAGGCATTCTCCTCATAGGTTTGATTTTTTTCCTCTTGTTAAAAATATAAGTCAGATTGATCTCATGAGCTCCTCCACTTCTGGCAGGCGCCAATCTCGAAACGATAAAATCATAACTGTAGGTTATAGCTAGATTATTATACTTCCATCCAACCAATCCTACAATTGACTCGTTGTTTTGAACTCCCTTTTTATAACGCTTCAAACCCGGAATACCTCTATACCAGAAGCCTGCTATCAACTGATCATAAACACCATATACACCAAGGTCAGTCTGATCTGATTTTCCCTGAAACTTATAATGTGCAGTAGGAATCAGACTTATCTGCTTTTCCTCCTGCAATGTTGATTGATCTAGCCTTCTGCTGAAGTTTATTTGATAGCCTGCAGTAAATGAATACTTTGCGGGAAGAGGTGCCTCTCCATTTATAAAAGATTGGTTGGGGGTATTGAGGTGGTTTGCAGCAAAGCCTACCCAAAGATTTTCAGTGTATATAACCGCTCCTGTAGAAAGATCCATGAATTGTTTTTTAACCTTTCCATTATCAAAACCTGGAGCTATATTTCCATTATTATCATATTGATAACTAAAAGCAAGATCGGAATAGTCAAGCGTCCTGGAAATATAACCCAATTGCAATCCCGGTCTGACTACAATCTTAGAGGTTAAGAAAATCTCATATGAATAAGACAAAGAAACATCAGTAGAATTGATGGTGTTGCTTCCTTGCCAGTCTTTATAAACCTGAAATCCCAGACCACTTCTGTATTTGGAGAAATAGGTATCTGCAGAAAATAATGAGGTTATATATTTTCCATCCAGTTTAGGCCATTGAATTCTTTGATGGAGGACAAGCCTTGTTTTATGAGTACTTCCGGCAAAAGCAGGGTTAACATACAGTGGAGCTCCATAAAATTGGGAGAACTGAATATCCTGACCTGCTGCTCCATTCCATGAAATCGCAAATAAGATAAAAAATACAATTTTTAACCTGATTATCACTTCAATACAAGTTTTTAAAGAATATTCGACGAATTTAATAAATTTTTAAACATTCAACACAAATCAACTAACAAGATATTGAAATTCTAATATTTAGAGTTAATTTTATCTCCTTGTAAAACTGAGCTCGCATTGAAAAATTACAATGGTAACCATTTAATTCTGAATACGTTCATTTTACAAATATTTAAAATTAATATAAAAATAAATCAATTTTTTTAAAATCATTTTGATTTCTAACGCTAGTTTAAATATTTAAGTTATGGGGTTAACTTATACCAAGACTAAAATTTTTATCTTGTCAATGTGCCTTTCAATATGTTTTAAGACATATTCTGAGGGAACAAGACAATTGATGCCGACGTCATCATCAAATGGCTATGTTCAGATCTTTGACTTGAACACTTTATCCAGACCATTTGCAACTTTTAATGCTCCGGAAGATTATAGGCTGAATATTCAGGTATGTAATCCGGGCGAGAAGATTTACATGGGTTTTAAGCAAACCAATGATGATGTCTATTTTCGACTAATGGATGAATCCAATAAGGCGGTGCCCATTCCCGGCCTGACTCCTGTTGCTGGTACTACCAACACTTACAAACTCCCTAAATCTGGAGCCGGCTATATCGATTCTTATAGCAAAGCATACAATGGTCCCAGCCAAATAGTAGGTTCTGGTGGGTATAATGCATTAGAATTTACCCCTCCAGGGCCAGGAAACTATCATATAGAATTTAACCCCATATCTTCAACTACCCCAACACCGGAAAAAAGGATCTTTACCTATTTTGATATTACTGTAGCTAACCCCACTACAAATAAAATTCAAACGGGAAGACTTTGGTCCAAGGCCTGGGATTTTACAACGAATGCAGGTAACAATCCATTTGTAACGACCATGTATGTCTATGCAAAAGACAGTATTATTACCTCGCTTAACTTCAATGGCATTCAGCCTTTCGGATTTTCAATCTCTGCAAACTCCACGGGAACTACTAAAACAGGAAATGCAGAATATGATAGACAATCAAAAATAGGGAACTACACCTACCCCGAATATAAACTATTTCTTACCGAGCCTGATACCAACTGCTTCCCTGTAGGAAAATTCGGTAGTCTCACTCAAGATCCTAAAATTACAGGTTGTGACCCCAACAACAGGTGCATAGAGATCTATACTGATAAAACCGGAACAGTTGAAATACTCTTTGAATTTAATGGTCAGGCAGGATATCAGAAAAACTCATCAGATATTTTATTCAATACAACTGTAAAAGCAGGATACAACTGCCTTCCATGGAATACAAAAGATGGTTTAGGTAAAGTTGTACCCGCGAATAAAACTTTTGACATAACGGTAAATTACTTTAATGGCTTGACACACCTTCCATTATATGACGTTGAAAATCACCCTAATGGATATATTGTAGAACTATATGCACCTAAAAAACCTAGTGCAGGAAAACCCAAGCTTTACTGGGATGACTCCAAAATCATAGCAGGATCAACCCTTGATGGAACTGTAAACCTAACAGGATGTACTGGAGGCTGTCACAAGTGGAAAGATAGAGGATACAATGAATGCGTTCCAACTTGTCCTGAATCTATTAATACTTGGTGGTATGCCAACGTAATCGAGAAAAAACTTAACTATACGGTGCAGAATGTCACTGTTGATGCAGAAAGTCGAAACGCCCCTCTCGCCCCTAATGACACAACAGTGTGCGCAGATATTACGACATTTATTCTAAGCGGTAAAATCACAGGGGCTACCGGAGGTAAATGGTCAGGAGGAAATGGATCTTTCTCTGATGTAAACGACCTTAATGCTGGTTATACCCCTACTGCTGCAGAAAAAACAGGAGGAATGGTAAAACTTTTCCTTACTTCCAATCCTACATCTGGTTGTCCATCTGTAACAGATACAATGAGAATATTCTTCACTCCTCTACCTACAGCCAATGCAGGACCTACTTCCAACATATGTTCAAATACAACGACTGTACAACTGAACGGAGTGGTGACTAACGCGTCAAAGGTTACATGGACAGGAGGAAATGGTAATTTTATTCCTAACAGAAATAAAGTAAATCCAATTTACACTCCAACAAAGGCAGAACTGGAGAGCGGTTCCATAGAGCTTACATTAACAGCAACCGGCACAGGCTCATGTGCACCTGTGAGCAGCAAAACAAAAATTGTGATAGCCCCAACTTCAGTGGCAGATGCAGGAAAAGATACTACTGTCTGCTCTAACAATGCTGTCATTCTTTTGAAAGGGAGCATTAAAGGTGGCACAGCAGGAAAGTGGACCGGAGGAAGTGGAACATATCTTCCGGATGCCAATACTTTAAATGCAACTTATATACCTGGTAAAGGGGAATTAGGTTCTGCCAATATTGTTTTAAACCTTACTCCGGATTATAATCCTTGCGGTATTGTTTCTGACCAAATGATTATCTACCTCACTAAACCTCCCAGAGTAGAAGCTGGTCCAGACAAAGAATTGTGCAAAAAAGATATTATTCAGCTGAATGGTTTTGTTGAAGGAGCTACCGGCGTAATGTGGTCATCTGAAGGTACAGGAAGTTTCAAACCTTCTGCCACCTCATTAAATGCGACCTATGAACCTTCTTCAACTGATACAGCTAAGGCTTCTATAAAACTATACCTCTCTTCAACTGGTAATGGAATATGTAATCCTGTGAAAGATTCTCTAACAGTTAAGTTTAGACCATCTCCAAAAATTCAAGTCAATAACAATCTGATTGCCTGTGAAAATAACCCTAATGTGGCTTTAAGTGCTACTATTTCCGGAGCATCCGGAATTCTCTGGAGCTCTGTAAATTATGGCACTTTTACCCCGTCTGCAAGCCATTTGAATGTAACTTACATACCTTCCGCCAAAGATTTAGCGGATCACCTGGCAATTATCAATGTAACAAGTGTTGGGAATGATTTCAACTGTAGTTCCTCTACAGAAAAAATTCTGGTATTGATAGATCCTGTTCAAACTGTTGATGCAGGACCAGCTCAAACAGTTTGTGCAAACAATGCGAACATCACATTAAAAGGAACTGCAACCCTTGGTACCTCTGTGACATGGTCAGGCGGAAATGGAATATTCGTACCAAGTAAAGACAGTCTTAATACAGTTTATACTCCTACTCCAGCTGAAATTGCCTCAGGAAAACTGAAGCTAACTCTAACAGCTTTGAAAACTTCATGTCTTCCTGTAAGTGATGATGTAGAAATTACGTTCACACCTGGCCCCGTTGTAAAGGCAGGTCCTGCACAAAGTGTATGTGAAAACAATGCGAAAGTAACTCTAAACGGTAATGTTAGTTTTGGTGCTGGTATATGGACAGGAGGAAGCGGAACATTTTCACCGAATAATACGTCCCTTGTAACAACCTATACTCCTTCTGCTACGGAGATTGCAGCTGGTTTTGCCAAACTTTACCTTACTTCTTCAAACAACGGAAATTGTAAAAGTGAAACCGATAGCCTGGAGATAACAATTATTAAAGCTCCAGTAGTAACAACAAGCAATTCAATAGACATCTGTCAAAATAATCCAACCATAGATCTGGACGGAAAAGTTACCCTTCCTGCCAAGGGAGGCGTATGGTCTGGTGGTAAAGGAGTTTTTTCTCCAAATGCCAATACAATAAAATCAATTTATACACCAACCGCAGATGAGATTAATTCTGGTTCTCTGAAACTGACTTTAAGTTCTACAGATAACGGATTATGTAATTCCTCATTTGCATATCTTGATATTACATTCATTCCGTCTCCAACAGTAGATGCTGGGCCAGGACAAGACATATGCTCTAATACGGCTGGGATTCAGCTTAACGGGAACAAGACAGTTGCTGGAGGAATTGTATGGTCAGGTGGAAATGGTAAATTCACACCAGATGCAACAGCCATCAATGCAGTTTACTCACCTTCAGTGGCAGAGGTTCTCGCAGGCACTGTTACCTTAACTATTGTAACAACCAATAATGGAAACTGTAACCCTGTTTCCGATAATGTTACCTTTAATTTACTTCCGGCTCCTGAAGTAAATGCCGGTCCGGATCAGTTTGTTTGCGGCACCGAAACTGCTATTGTATTCAACTTTGGAACATATAAAAATGCAACAGGAACAACCTGGTCAACTAACGGTAATGGCTCTTTCCTGCCAAGCAATTCAATCATAAATGCAACTTATAATATAACAGCAAATGATAAATCAAGAGGTAGCGTTACATTTACCCTGACCACTACAGGTACGGGTGTATGTCCTCCAGTATCAGATGACATGGTTGTTACATTTACAACTGTTCCTGTTATAGACGCAGGTCCAGATCAGTTTATTTGTACCAATGACTTACCTATCAGACTTAATGCAATAGGTTCCAGGTCAACCTGGACAGGTGGTGCAGGTACATTTAGCCCGGATAATAAAACACTGAATGCTATATATACTCCTTCTGCTTCTGAATTGTCAAGCGGAATTGTAAATCTTACAGTAACAACAGATGCAGTAGGATCATGTCCTCCCGTTTCTGATGCAGTCACTTTCAGAATTCCAAAAGGTCCGGAAATAGAAGCTGGACCAGATCAGACAGTTTGTGGTAATTCTCCGAATGTCTCATTAAACGGAAAAGTTGGGAATGCCAAAGGTGCTCTCTGGTCAACGAACGGGACAGGTTCTTTCCTTCCTGACAGAAGCAATCTAACAGCGACTTACGTCCCTTCATCTGCAGATACATCAGCCGGAAGTGTAATACTGACTCTTACCAGTTTAGGTAATGATACTTGTTCACTTGTTTCTGATCGTTTGACAGTCACATTTAAAGATGCGGTAGTGATAGATGCTGGTCCTGAACAAACCTTGTGCGCAAATGTCAGCGGAATTCAATTACACGGTGTTGTGCTTAATGCTTCCGGAGCTACATGGTCTGGAGGTTCAGGATCATATACTCCAAATGCTACAAGTTTAAATGCTACATATGTACCATCCGTCGCAGAAGTTAACGCCAAAAAGATAGTATTAACACTGACATCTGTGAGTGATGGAATTTGCCCTCCTCTTTCAGATAAAGTAACCTTTATTCTTCAAGATGCTCCTCAGGTAGATGCCGGACCGGATCAGACGATATGTGCGAATACAAGTTCCATCAAATTAGCAGGTACCTTCTCGAATGCAGGCGGAATTATATGGAAAAGTTCAGGTTCAGGAACCTTTGCTCCTGATGCATCACAAAAAGACGGTAATTATTATGTATCCTCACAAGACACCGTTATAAAGAAAATCACCCTGACCATTACCACAACCGGCAATGGAGTGTGTAATCCTGCTGAAGATAAGATGACATTGATCATTACTCCTATTCCTTCAGTAGATGCTGGTCCTGATCAGGAACTTTGTGAAAATGTTACATCTGTAACACTTTCAGGCAAAATAAATGTGGCTACAGGCGGATCATGGACAAGCACAGGAACTGGCACATTTAGTTCTAATGGAATCAATGCTGTATATAAACCAAGTGCAGCAGATCTAAAAAAGGGTATATTGACATTTACTTTAACATCAACAGGAAACGGAGCATGTGTCCCTGGAAAAGATGCGATGACTGTCAAATTTACCCCAATGCCAAAGGCAAATGCAGGCAGCGATTTTACAATTTGTGAAAGCAGTTCCTCAATTACACTTAACGGAACTATTGAATCTGCTACAGGTGGAACCTGGTCCACATCAGGTGATGGAACCTTTGGGGATCGCAATACTGTCAATACTACTTACAATTTAGGAGGTGGGGATATTTCTAAAGGTAATGTTTCATTAACTTTAAAAAGTGTAGGAAACGGAGCTTGCCCAGAAGCGGTAAGTTCAATAAAAGTTAATATTTTATCACTTCCTAAAGTAAATGCCGGACCGGACCAGACAGTCTGTGCCGACGTTTCAGAGGTTAGTTTATCCGGAACGATTACTAATTATTCTTCTGCGCTCTGGATTTCACAGGGAACAGGGGTTTTCCTGCCTAACAGTTCTGATCTGAATGCGAAATATAAACCATCAGCGGAAGACATTGCTGCTAAGCAAATCAAAATCACATTAAAAGGTGTAGGTAATGCTCCTTGCGCAACAATTACTGATGAAATGCTGATTAACATTACCCCATTAGTTACTGCCAATGCCGGACCTGATCAAAAAGTATGTTCTGATGTGACAGGAGTTCAACTTGCAGGAAATGTAACAATAGCGGCAGGACAGCAATGGAGTACAACTGGTACAGGAACATTCAGTCCTGATGCCAACGCATTAAATCCAATTTATATTCCTTCAAAAACAGATAAAGAAGCAGGTAAAGTAACATTTAAAATCATTTCCACAGGGAATGGAACATGTAATGCTGTTACAGATTTCGCAGATGTATCCTTCACTCCTGCCCCAACAGTTAAAGCCGGGCCAGATCTTGAAATATGCGAAGATGCAACCTCAGTCAATCTGGCCGGAGTTGTGACTATTGCAACCGGGGGAACCTGGAGTACTACAGGAGATGGTGGATTTAGCCCAACTGCCAATCAGCTAAATAACTCTTACCTGATTGGTAATGCTGACAAAACCCCAGGCTCTGTGATTAAACTTATTCTGACAACAACAGGTAATGGACTTTGCCAGCCAGCCAGAGATACTCTTAACTTAACAGTAAAGCCTCTATCGATTGTTAATGCAGGTGATGATCAGATTGCCTGTGAAGATGTAGCTGGAATAAACCTTTCCGGAACAGTGCTTAATGCAGCAGGTGGAATATGGAAAAGCACAGGAATGGGAACATTCTCTCCAAATGCATCTACATTAAATGCTACTTATATTCCTTCAGCTGCGGAAAGAGCTTCCGGGAAAGTTCAATTAACCTTGACAGCAACCGGTACAGGAGTTTGTAATCCATTATCCGATGTCATGGAAGTTAAGTTTGAAAAAACACCGGTTGTAAATGCAGGACCAGACATAAATGTTTGTGCAGATATGGGAGAGATTCAGTTATCCGCTACACTAACCAATGCTACCGGGGTGAAATGGAACACCTCTGGTGATGGTAATTTTTCACCTGATAATATTACCAATAACCCAAGGTATTTGATCGGTTACAATGACAGCATTAACAAAAAAGTAATCATCACTGCTACAAGTACCGGAAATGGAAATTGTGCTGCTGTTTCAGATCAGATGATTCTTACGATCAGCCCGATTCCTTCTGTTGATGCAGGACCAGATATTGTTGCATGTTCTGATGTCACTTCAATACAACTTAACGGAAAAGTTAAAGTAGCATCAGGCGGATATTGGATCTCAACAGGTAGCGGAACCTTCTCTCCTAGTCCGGAAAGCCCTGTTGTGGAATACATTCCATCTGCAGCAGATAAGCTTACAACAACCTACCTTATATTAATTTCATTAGGACATGGTTCTTGTAACTTCTATTCAGATACATTAGCTCTTAGATTTGATACGAATCCAAAAGTAGATGCAGGTCCGGATCGCACTGTTTGCGAAACGGACCTGCCTATACAGCTGAAAGGATCTGGTAATAATGTAACATGGACCTCACCAGTGGGCGGGGGAATATTTCTTCCGGATGCCCACGTACCTAATGGTTCTTATATGCCAACTGCCTCAGAAATTGCAGCTAAAACAGTTACTCTGACAATCTCAAGTCCGGCATCAGGTATGTGCCCTGCTACCTCTGATCAGGTAACATTCACTATAACACCAGGTCCGGTTGTTGATGCAGGTTCAATAAAAAGTATCTGTAATACAATGACCTCAATAGCGCTGGCCGGAAATGTAGCAAATGGTAATGTAATATGGTCAACTACTGGTAAAGGTACTTTCCAAAACGCAAGCGCAGCCACTACTACATACAACATCGATGCAGATGATAAACTTGCCGGAGTTGTAACCCTGATTCTAAGCTCAGATGGCAACGGAGTTTGTAATCCAATCGGAGACACTCTGAATTTGACATTTGATCCGGAAGCAATAGCAGATGCAGGATTTAATCAATCGCTTTGTGCAGACGTTGCTGCATTCCAATTATCAGGTACGGCTAAAAATTATTCTTCTATTCAATGGTCAACAACAGGTTCTGGAGGCTTAAATAATGCAACTACCTTGACACCTGATTATACACCATCAGTAGCGGAAAGAAATAATCATAGTACAGTTAAAGTTACCATGAAGGTGAACGGATTAGGCAATTGCCCTCCTGTAACCAAAGATGTGTTGCTATCTTTAACTCCAGCTCCTACAGCTAATCCTGGAACTGACACTATAGTTTGTTCCAACTCGCAAGCTATCCCATTGAAAGCAACAATTACCATTGCAGGAGGAGCTGTATGGTCTACTTCCGGTACAGGAACATTTGCACCTGGAGCACAAAGTCTGAATGCATCTTATATTCCTTCTGACAATGATAAATCAACCACAGTTACTTTAACATTGAAAACAACGGACAATGGAACTTGTGGGCAAGTTACCAAAGATAAAAAGATAGATTTTGTTAAAATGCCAGAAGCTGATGCAGGACCTGACGACACCATTTGCGTTAATGCTACCAGCGGCATTGCATTAAACGGTATTGTAAAATCAATAACAGGTTCAGGTGTTTGGTCAGCAATGGGAACCGGTACATTTAGTGCTCCGGCGACAACTCTAATAAATACCTATTCTCCATCAAATGGAGAAAAACAAGCTGGAAATTTTATATTAGCTCTTAAAACCACCGGTAACTCTGTATGCCCGGAAGTCACTGATTATAAATCTGTAACCATTCAATATTTACCAGAAGCAAATGCAGGGCTTGATCAAAATGTCTGTGCAGATATTCCTGGTATTAAACTTAATGGATCATTGACAAGAGCACTAACTGGAGAATGGACAACAAACGGAGATGGAACATTTTCTCCTGACAAGTTCACTCTGAATGCCTCTTATATACCTGGAGCTATTGACAGAACGAAAACTGGAATCATCTTATCTTTAGCTACAAAGGACAATGGGAAATGCGCCCCATCTACTGATCCGCTTAACATCTCATTTATCCCATTGCCTGATGGAAATGCAGGTAACGATACGACAGTTTGCGAGGATGCTGCAGTTGTGACTCTTAACGGAACAGTTACCAATTCCTCCGGTGTTATCTGGACTTCAGACGGATCCGGAAAATTCAGTCCATCTGCTTCTTCACTGATAACAACTTATATCCCTGGCCTAAGTGATATCAAAGCCGGAGGAGTAACCTTAAGATTGAAAGTTAACGGAATGTCTCAGTGTGGAGGTGTAACCAAGCTTAAACAAGTAACTATTAATCCTAAACCTACAGTATATGCAGGCCCGGACTTAAAAGTCTGTGAAGAAACAGAAGAAATCAAAGTTGCAGGTTCTGCTACCAATTATACTTCCGTTAACTGGACAAGTTCAGGTATAGGAAATTTTGGAAACGGAAACGTGCTTTCTACCATTTACAAGACCGATCCTACAGATTTTGATGCACAAGCCATAAACTTGATACTAGAAGTACAGGGCAAACCGGGTTGTAAGCCCGTTCAAGATCAATTAACCATCCAGTTTGTTCCTAAACCGGAAGTTATTGCAGGTCCTTCACAAAACTTCTGTTTTGATGCTCCTGAAATTGTACTAACAGGAAAGGTAGTAAATGCAGCCAATACAGAATGGGTAAGTTCAGGTTCCGGAATTTTCTTACCTGGAAGAACAAGTCTGAACACGAAGTATATTCCGTCTCTGGAAGACCGTATCTCAGGTTCTGTTAAACTTTCTATTAGAAATACTGATGTTCCGTTATGTAAGGCGGATGAAGACACCCTCGAAATCACATTTATACCAAAACCGGTTGCTGACCCAGGACCAGCTATTATCTGTGATATTTCAAATGGAGCAAAACTAAACGGAAAATTCCAGAATGCAACCGGAGTTTTCTGGACATCAGAAGGAACTGGAACATTCTCTCCGGATCCTAAAGACCCAGGGGCAACATATTATCCTTCATTACAGGATAAACAAAAAGGATCAATACATCTGAATCTGACAACTACAGGTAATGGAGTTTGTAATGAAACAGTTGGTATAACGACACTCATTATAGAGCCAAGACCAACAGCAGATGCAGGAAAGGACCTTGATGTTTGTATGTCAAGCACTCCAACGATTACAGCAAACCTAACAGGTGATGTATCTTATGAGTGGTACAATCTGAATGGAGTATTAATGGGATCAGGAGCAAACATAATGCTTCCAAACCTTGATCGCGATACAACACTAGTATTAAGAGTATTCGACAGCAGGCCATGTGATCAGTTTGATACAGTTACAGTAAGAGTATTTAATCCTCCTACTATTGGAATGCCGGCTGATACATGTTTTGATCAACCCCTGTATGTTGCTGCTAAATTAAGAGATATTCCTCTCGTTACCGGTCAATATATCTGGTCGCAAGATGGCAAACTTATGCCAAATCAGGTATTACCAATCCTTAGCGTACCAAGACCTGGAGAATACACAGTAACATATGCTTTTGGTAATTGCTCTGTTTCTAAGAAAATCAAAATTAATCCATTACCAGTGTTAATGGGTTCAGATAAGATAGCCTGTGAAAATCGAAGTACAGTTCTAAGCATTACTTCTACCCTGCCTTCATCTAATTATCAATGGTCAGGACCAGGGGTTAATGCAACAACCACCGGAGGCAATCTTGGAATAATTGTACCTTTAGATACCAATTTCTATCAAGTAAGTGTCACGACAAATGATGGATGCAAAGCAAGTCATGACATAAGAGTTATTGGAGTACCATCACCAATATTCAGCATAAAAGACTCTGCTTTCTGCGCAAATAAAACAGCAATGTTTATTGCGAGACCTACCAATATCAGTAATATTGAATCTCTGCCTGTAACTTACGAGTGGATGAAAAACGGAGTATCCATGAATAACAGTAATGATTCACTTCTAATTAGTTCTGAAGGTGCATATGCTGTAAAAGTTACAATTGGAGAGTGTGATACATTGTTGACAACAAAGATCAAGTTAAATGAAGTACCAAATCCAAGGTTACCAAAAGAACTTGATTTGTGTATGGAAAATAAAGAAGTAATCAAACTGGATGCTGGACCTGGATTGATTTATAAATGGAGCGGCGATGCTCAGGTTAATAATGATACAACAAGAATACTGTTTGCTACAGATTCAGGATTTTATAAAGTACGTGTGATTAATCAGTACCAGTGTGAAAAAGAGGATTCTACAACTATCAAAGATATTTGTCCTCCAAGATTATATGTTCCAACCGGACTTGATCCAACTACTGAAGGAAAATCAACTTTAGATATCTTTGGTAAGTATTACACCAACTTCCAGATTACAATATTTAACCGCTGGGGAGAAGTAATCTTTATGTCAAATGATCCGAAAGCGGTGTGGGACGGAACCTACAGAGGTGAAGTGATGCCAATAGGAGTTTATAACTACATTGTAACATATGAAGGTCTGAATGAAAAATACAAAGGCCCATACAAAGTAAAAGGCGCAGTTACAGTGGTTAGATAACCGGAACATACTGACCAATAATAAAAAAGACTGCATTCTCCGTGCAGTCTTTTTTTGTGCGTAAAAAAACATTTTAACTTCTTAAAAATTTTTAATAGGTTTAACAGTTATAAAGAGATAAAACAGTCTCAGGCTTTGAAATTAGTTCGTTTATTAATTTTTATCCTTTTCTTTTCAGGACTTCGGGAAGGTTTTTGTCAAAACCAGGGAGATTACCTCATCAATGGCCGCTTGGTAGACAGCGTTGATTCAAAGGGTATTTCAGATGCCCTTATAATTAATAAAAGTACAAACAAGGTCGAAATTTCTGATAAAAGTGGGTACTTCTATTTTAATGCCTCTCTCAACGATACCATCGTTATTTACATTCTTGGGTATCGTACCAAAATATTTCCATTGAATAAGGAAATGACCACCAGGCAAATGAATGCCATTAGACTTGCACCCGATATTGAACTATTAAAGAGTGTGGAAGTAATAGGGAAAAGCGAGCCTCGGCAGAAATATAGATATCCGAATAACCAGGAGCCCGCCACCATTATGAACCCTATTACCTTTTTATATGAACGGTATAGCAAAAGGTATCAGCAATATGAAAAGGTAGCAGAGCTTCAAAAAGCCAAATACTACGAACAACTCAAAGAATATCGTCTTAACCGGTTATTTATCATGGATGTTACCGGAGTTAAAGAAGAAGATGTTGACGATTTTATAAGTAAATGTAATTTCGGAAGAGAGTTTATCGAAACCGCCTCTGATTATGAACTGATTGTGATGATCAGAAAAAATTATGACTGGTATAAAAAAACCAAATCAGGAAATAAGAAGGGGAAATATTAAAATAGAAGTTTGCATATATCGAAACATTTAAATATATTTATATAACAATTAGTCAGAATGGCAATTAAACCGGAAGATCGCATAAAACAGATTGAAAAAATGGCCAAAGCCCTGGGTGACAAAAACAGACTTGTTATCCTACAGACAATTGCAGAAAAAGGATGTGTGAATTGTACCGAATTTACTGAAGTCATAAACCTGGCTCAGCCATCAGTCTCTCATCACATCAAAATTCTAGTGGATTCCGGTCTGATAAACTCTGACAAAGAAGGTCGATTTGTTAAATTATGTATCAACAGAGAAAACATCGAAGAATTCAATGCTTTTTTAAACGATATTAACAAATTCTGACTTTTTTTGATTTGTCATATTGATATATTTAAATATTTAGAACATTCAATTTAAACAATTAAACTTATGGAAAACGGAACTAAATACCTCGAATTGACAGATGGAAATTTCGATACCGAAGTAATACAAACATCTACTCCAGTGCTTGTTGATTTTAGTGCAGAATGGTGTGGACCTTGTAAAATGATGGGGCCGGTTATTGAAGACTTAGCAAACGAATATGCTGGAAAAGCAAAAATTACTAAAATTGATGTAGATGTGAATCCTCAAACTACATCAAAATACGGAGTTCGTAGTCTTCCTACCCTTTTAATTTTTAAAGATGGTAATGTAGTAGATAAAATTATCGGGGCGGTTCCTAAAAGAGTTATTACCGAAAAATTAAGCGCATACCTAAATTAAGAAAACAGCAACAGTTTTGAGCAAGAGTTTATCCTTTGTTGCTCTTGCTCAAAACTCTTGCTGATTAAACCAACCTCACTCCCCTTATGTTATCCTTTTAGGGAAATGCTTATAAAGCCAAAGGAAGGATTATGTACAGGGTAAATAAAGAGCTTGCCGAAATCTTTGAGGCAATAGGCAGCATATATGAATTTAAAGGACCTAAAGAACGATTCAGGTCAATTGCTTATCACAATGCAGCCAGAATCATCAATGACCTTCCAGAAGATATCAGAGAGCATATAGAAGATGGAAAGTTCATTAAAACCTATGGTATTGGTAAAAGCATTGAAGAGAAAATCTTTGAGTTCCTTAAAACTAACCAGGTAAGCTTATTTAATGATCTGCAAAAGGAAGTTCCCAAAGACTTCCTTACACTTATGAAGGTTCAGGGATTAGGGCCTGAAACATTAAAAAGATTTTATTTTGACCTTAACTTAAGTACCAAAGAGCAGATTATAGAAGCCCTTCAGGATGGCAGAATCTTACAGCTTAAAGGTTTTCAAAAAAAGAAGGTAAATAATATTTTATCAGCTTTGCTTAAGAAAACTGAGACAGATGAACGACTACCATTATGGGATGCACAAGAAATCAGCTCCAGCATTATTAAGATGCTTAATACAATACCGCAGATCCAACTGATTGATATTGCAGGAAGCCTTCGCAGGCAAAAAGAAACTGTTGGTGACATTGACCTCTTGATCGCTGCCAAAGCCAAAGATCGGAAAGCCATTATCAGGCATTTTGTATCTCTTGATGAAGTTGAAAACCTTTATGCAGAAGGCGACACCAAAGCCAGTGTATACTTCAAATCCTTTAAAAGACAGGTAGACATTAGAATAGTAACCGAAGATCAATGGGGTGCTGCACTTCAATATTTCACAGGTTCAAAGGCACATAACATTCACCTTCGAAAACTTGCCATTGAAAAAGGTTTTAAGATAAATGAATATGGTCTTTTTACTGTAGATGACAATAAAAAAGTTGCAGGAGAAAATGAAGAAGATATTTATCATGCTCTGGGTCTTGAATGGATGCCTCCTGAAATGCGCGAGGATACTGGTGAAATTGAACTTGCTTCTGAAGGTTTGATACCTCAGCTCATCACATTGGAGGATATAAAAGGTGATATGCATACGCACTCCAGATGGTCTGATGGACGCAGCTCCATTGAAGAAATTGCAGACTATATTTCCGCTAATCAAAAATATGACTACATAGTCATTACGGATCATTCCAAATCCCAGATAGTTGCAGGAGGAATGCAGGAAGGTCAATTTATTGATCAGTTAAAAGAAATCAAAAAGGTAAACAAGAAGATCGGGAAAGACCTTATAAAGTCAGGAACTGAAGTGGATATAATGCCTGATGGTTCTTTGGATTTATCTGATTCCCTATTACAGACGCTTGATTGGGTTGTAGCTTCAATTCATTCCCATTTTAACCAGGACAATACAGAAAGAATCATTAAAGCTTGTCACAACCCATATGTATGTGCAATAGGCCACCCGACAGGAAGAGTACTTGGAACAAGAGAAGGCTATACTGTTGATATGGAAAGAATTCTCGATGTTGCAGCGGAGACGGGAACGGCAATTGAAATAAATGCACATAGCCATCGCATGGACATCAATGATCGTTGGGCTAAAAGAGCTATTGAGAAAGGCGTAAAGCTTGTAATAGGCACCGATAGTCATAATACAGGAAATTATAGCTTTATGAGATTAGGAGTTGCAATAGCGAGGAGAGCCTGGTGTACGAAAGACAATATCTTAAATACATTAGACTGGGCAACGATTGAAGCATTTAAGAAGAGGAAACTGGAGAGGATTTATATGCTGCATTAAAAATTATAAATCTATTTAGGACGACATAATTGGCTGGCACGCGGCTTTCAAAACTCTAACTTATGAATACTCTCCTCCAAAGCCTCATAGGACAGAGAAGTTATCTGTCAGGATTATTTCTGGTTAGAAGTAAAAACGTCTGGATTATTAAAAGAACAAATAAAACACGTAAGTTATTACTCGATTTTACTGAAGAGTTTTTATGGATAGTATGTATAGCGTCAAGATGCTCTTTAGCTCTTTTCTTTGCTGTATCAATATTTTGCATTGCATCGATCTCTGCTTTTTGAAAAGAGATCAAATGATTATTTTTTATTTCTGCAAAGTCAACTTCTAAAAAGGTAGCACCCAATAGATAAAATAGAAGTCCTATTGAAATTATTTTTGCTACTATCCTAATCCTCCTGATTACTTGCATTTCTTTATATTGATGGGTAACGATCGAAACACTTTGTAAATTTTCATTTTAACTATTCTATAAACCAATCAGTCAACCTACAATAGAATAGCCAATGCACAAAAAAAACTAAACCCATAAAGAATATAACAATGACTAGAAGATCTTCCTTCTCTGGTTTGTTTCTAAACAATCTAAAAACTAGAAAAACAAAAAAAATACTACTTAACAAGCTATAAAGCAATAAAAGATAAATTATTCCAATATGCCCATCCATTGAAATTTCTTTGGGATCAATAGGGTTCTCATCAGGCCATGCCTTATACTTTAACCTAAATCTTATTACTAATCCATAAAACGTCAATAAGAATGACCAAGGAATTAAAGATATCCAGAATGATACTTTTTTAAAAAGTATTATTTCCTTTCTTGGCCTATTGATATGATTAAATTCAAGGCTTATAAATTTCATTTCTCTTTAATTGCTCGAAATGATTACTTTAATACGTCACCATTTGCTTATTATACTTATTCCTGTAATCTATAGGAGTCATACCAGTAATCTTCCTAAAAACATCTCTGAAAGCTTTAGAATCGGTATATCCTACATCAAACATGATTTCACTGATATTCTTCCTTGTTGATTCCAGATTCTTTTTGGCAGCTTCTATCTTCACCCTTTGAATATATTCTGTAATTGTATTGCTGGTGGCCTTCTTAAACCTTCGCTCAAAGCTTCTCCTTCCTACTGCAAACAGATCCGACAACTGATCTACAGAGATCTTCTCCTGAAAATTGGATTCTATAAACTCCTGTGCCTTTTTTACCGGTTCATCTTCATGTTCTTTCTGTCCTCTGAACATGACAAATGAAGACTGACTATAACGGTCTATTTCTATTTCAAAATACTTGGCAGCAAGTATAGAAAGTTCTCTGTCTGTATATTTTTCAAGTAAGTATATAAGTAAATTCCAGAATGAGTTGGCTCCTCCACTACAATAAATACCCTTTTCATCAGTAATAATTTTTTCTGATACTAATATAGCTTCAGGAAACATCTGCCTGAAAGAATGCTCTGCAAGCCAATGTGTGGCGCACTTCCTACCATCCAGTAGTCCTGTAGAGGCCAGCAGAAAAGTTCCGACACATAAACTTGCCACTTCTCCCCCATTATTATATTGCTTATTGATCCAAGGGAAAAAATCCTTATTGATATCAATTACTTGTGTCCAATCGCCATTAACAGCAGGAATGATAATCAAATCGGTTTTAAAGGAATCTTCAATAGTCAGATCAGGATGAACTCTGAAAAAAGAATCATAAACCTGAGCTTCTTTGTCAATCCCAACTAACTGTACTTTAAACAATGGTTGTTTTCCTTTATTGATAAGAAATTCATTTGCCATTGTGAATGCCTTAAATGCGCCTTCAATGCAGCCTAGGGAAGCTGCTCCTCTCGGAACAAGAATTGATATGTGCTTCATTAGAAAATATACCTGGAAACCTCTTGAAACAATTATTTCCTAATTTTAATTCTGAGAAAATACGAAATCAGGAAAGGACTAGATGTCTTATTTAGTAAACATATGAAAAAAAAGTGTCGTAAACAACCCGAAAATAGCTACTTTTTACCCAATTATGCTATTCAAGTTTAAAATTGACAGGCAGATTAAATACCACGTCTACTTTCTCTCCATTGTGACTGCCGGCTTCCCAATCTGGCATTTCATGGATCAGACGTAATACTTCACCGTCAAAATTCCGCGAACCTTCTACTGATTTAAGAATTCTCGGATCTTTGATTTTACCATTTTTATCAACTACAAAAGTCGCATAAACAATACCCTCTATTTTATTTTGTCTCTCCCACTTTGGATACTTAAGATTTTGTTGAATATATGCTATCATCAGTTCAAACCCACCTTTAAACTCCGGCATTTGCTCGACATGTGTGTATGGGCCTTCATTTGGAGTAATTGTATCCGGAGGAAGCGCTACAATTCCCGTAATCTCAATTGGTACCTCAATCACCTCGTCCCTTTCAATACATTTCGGAGTTGTTTTTAATATTTGTTGCGAAACTTCCTTTTTTATTGCACCATTATCAGGATCTGAATTAACCTTCTTTAATTCTGAAGAATCACTAAGCACTTTAGATGTTTGTGCTATTGAAGAGCTCTCAGCAATGATCTCTCTTTTATTCTCAACTTTAAAATTATTTTCACAACCAGATAAGACTAATGCCCCAAATGTTAAAAGGTAAAAGGCAAGATTAGAATTCTGATGCTGATTAGAAAGCGCCTTAATTGTGACTACAAAATCCTCATAAGAAAAATCAAGCTGAGAAGAATAAAATCTACCACAAACCTGTTTATTGTAATTTAAAATAAGATACTCGAGTATTTCTTGTCTGGACTTTCCTCTAAAGTCTGTAACATCCTTTTTACAACTAATGCAATATCTGGACCGGACACCGATCTTCATCTTCTCCCAGTCTTCATGACAAGGATTGGGGATACCTATCTTAGGCTTCATAAAAAATGGCTTTAAAGCTAAACGATAAAAGTCTTTACTTATTGATTTATTAAAAATACCAAGGATGATCAAAAAAAGAAAGGTCTCATAAATTAATTATGAAACCTTTATGGAACAGTACCTATACCAACCTTCAGTAGATAAGCGATTAGGCTCTTTATTAAACTGATTCAGTATATTTCTTAAAATTATTCAGAATCGCCTGCCAGCCTTGCTTCTGCATTTCTACAGGATTTTGAGATTCAGCATCAAATGTTTCCACTACCTTAGTCTCATTTCCCTGTGCAGAGAACACTACTTTTGTCTTTCTACCATCTCCCATGGTGTATTCTATCACTTTGTTGGTTTCAACGTTGGTATATTCTCCACCAAAGTCAAAGCTAAAACTGCCATCTTTTGCTGCCATTCTGGTCTTAAACTTTCCACCTTTTCGCAAATCATTTTCAGCATAAGGTGCATGCCAATCGTCAGATGCCTGACACCATTTGGTGATATCCTCAGGTGAATTCCAGGTTTTCCAAACTTTCTCTACAGGTGCTTTTACCAAAGCCTCTACGGTTACAGATATCGGGGTTGTTGTTTCTTTGCTCATAGTCTTTTGGTTAGATTAATATATTGACACAAAATTACTTTAAAACCTTAAATTCGAATATATTGTAAACGACAATCGTAAGGGGTAATTCCGACAATCTTTATTTAAAGATGGTTAAACTAATACAGAAGTCCGATTATAATCAATACAACATTAACAACATTTGGACGAAAAACATTGACCTGGTAGATTTTCTTTATGAAATGAAAAAGCAATTTATTTCTAACTAAATTCTTCCTTTTCATTTTTTTACATTTTTTAAGCTATTGATTGATAGGTTGACTTCTAAGTATATCTCTGTGTATTTGTCCGGGAAGTACTCTGTATACAGGGACTTTTATAGAATATTCTTTACACAGCTTTTTTATTTCTTCATCAATCTGTTCATTTGAATACCTTGAAGAGAAATGGCCAAGAATCAATGTTTCAATATTGATTTCAGAAACCATCTTTATAACCTCATCCAAGTTGCTATGTTTGTTTCCATGCTTGTTTATTCTTTCTTCATCTTTTCCTCCAAGGAAAGTAGCTTCATGAATAAGGATTTTTGACTTGTCCCACTTTGCATAGTCATCAACCGGCGTATCTCCTGAATAGGTAAGAATATTTGTCCGGACTACCTCACTTAGCGCTTCTCTGCCAGATTCTGATATAAGCTGTTTGATCCTATCTTGAGAAAGTGAAGCATATTCAGTCTTTAATTTTGTTTTAGTCTGATAGACTTTATAACTGAAGCTCTTGTGTATTCCTTTATCCGCTTTTACATGCTCATTTCTGATAGCTTTAACAATCAGATAATCCGCTATCTGAATTTCTTCATCTTCAATAACCGCTTTCCAGACTGTGCCTTTTACATGCGGATCAAATTTCTTAGTAAACTCCTCTATGGCGGGGAAAGAGCCACAATGAGCCGGATAATGAAGTATAGGATATCCTTCCCGCGCATTTAATTGATTGAACTGCAGAAGCCCTCCCAGATGATCTCTGTCTGCATGCGATATAAAAACGTGATCTGCTTTTCTTGCTTTCTGTAACAATGCTGATGCCACTCCATCCCCAGCATCAAACAATATCCCAAGCTCTTCTACAAAATACCACGTGGAGAATAATGCTGTAGAATAGCCACTAATATTAAACTTCATAAAGCAATCTTTTACTTTCTGTTTTTAGTTGTAAGTATATTATCTATATGAAGCATTTATCAATTGTATCTTAAATGCCGTGATCATTCTGTTTCATAATCCAGCTTCACTGTAATGGTAGCTGTCTTTCTTTTGGAAGAAGTATTAAAAGAACCTCCCCATGAAAAATCTTCTGATGAATTCTGAGCTACAATCTGAAATACTCCTAGGTCAGCATTTTTAAGATGTCCAATACTGCTCCCTGCATTCTCTGCTATTTTCATAGCGCGAATATTTGCATCCTTCGTTGCCTCTGCTATCATCTCTATTTTAAGTTCAGAAAGCTTTGTGTAATAATACTGTGGATTTTTGGAATAGAACTCCACACCTGAATTTATAAGCTCACTCACTTCCCTTGAAATCCCTTCAACCTTATCCACCTCCGCAGACTCTATTTGCACGTCCTGCTTTAGCCTGTATCCTATAAATATTGTTTTAGTCTTATTACCATCATCATCATAGACTTCATCGATTTCCTTATCTATGTTAACCGCAGAGAATATAATATTAGATTCTTTTATTCCTTTTGAGATCAAATAGTTTTTAATACTCTCTCTGTCCTTATCTAGCGCAGCATAAGCCTCTTTAAGGTTTGGATTAATTTTTGAAAATGAACCACTCCATACTATCAGATCAGACACAAAGTCTTTCTTTCCAAGGCCTGTAACGCTGATAATTTCACTACTTCTATTTCTGTTCTTAAAAGCATTCGCAAAAATCAGAGCAGTAAAAATGATCGAAACACCTATAATCAGTGAGTTTAAATGTGATTTCATATTATCAAAAATTATTGCGGATGATAAATAAATGAAAATTAGCCTTCAGATCTTCTTTTAAAAATAAAATAAATAAAGGACAATCCTTGATTATCCTTCCAAATATTTCCAGTCTCTTATTGGTTCAAAGTCTTTGTAGCACTCTGCCACAGATGGATGTGAAAGCACTGACTCTACTGAAACCTCAGGGATTGCCTCATCAGCAATTCCATTTTTCACAAATATAAAATTGAATCCTAATTCATTTGCCCCTACCAGTCGGTATCCCTTTCTTTTTGCTAGTTTGGTCATAGCCACCGGTGAAGCTCCATGATATACCGGATGTTTTCCCGGATATGAATAATCAGGATCATAAGGAACAACAATGTTATTTAAACCAAATTCAACATGTGTTTCAATGATCACAACTTTTGGAGATACGACAGAAATTGCATCCCAGATCCAATAATCGTTTCCATCAACATCTATAGACAGCAAACCTATTTCCCCTTTAAACCCTGCATCTTCTATAAGTTTGTTTACATTTTCTCTGTTTACTTTTGAACAAACAAACTTTGGCTTATAAAACCAGGGATGAGGATATTTATCATAGAACTTTCTACCACGCTTGATACTCTTGGGATTTCCGTCTATAAATAATCCATGCCAGCCAAAATTGAAATATAGATTAGCTGAGTTACTATTGACTCCATCATCAGATCCTATTTCAACGAATACTTTATTATCCATTCCTATCGCAGCAAATAAGAACAACAACTTTCCATCCTCTTCAAATTGGGAAAAAACTCTGAAGCCCGTATCAGCGATTTTCACATTTTCCTTATTGGAAATACGATCTTGATAGTAATGAAATAATTGCCTTTGGGAAATTTGCACAGATGGATTAAATCTGCTTCTTATTTTAGTTATTAAGAACTTGTCCTTTAAAAAATTCTTGATCATTGTTTATGCTGAAATAGAGTCTTTAAGCTGCGGAAATAACATCTCATATCCGTGCTAAGTAAGCAATATATGTATTTTTCCGAAATTCTGGTAAAAAGCTTAATGTTCCAGAACTATGACAATAAGGACAAATGGCTAATTATCAACCCTAAAACTTTATTGCAGATATTCTATTTTTCTAAAAAATCAAACCTCACCATTCCAGACTCTATCTTTCGTTAAGCGCCTTCCTTTTAGTTTTGAATATACCTCCACGCCTCCTGGATTATTCAGCTCTTCCGGTGTATTTATATCCGTCACAAAGCAATCATCAAGACTTTCAATACGCCACCGCACAAGTTCTCCGTGAATATTTAAATACGGCTCTACTTTTTTATCCTTAACCTTTTCCATCTTTTTATAAGCATCATCAAAAGATTTTGCTTTAATCAATACCATTCTGTCTTCTATCGTTTGTATCCCTTTCTTCTGTTTTTCAACTTCGATTACTACTGTCATCTTAACACAATAAAAATTAGTAGAAGCTTTTAATACCTTTCTTTTTGCTTTATCAATTTTATTAATAGTAAAATAAGCTATTGATTGAATCTTATTTAATTTGGACAATACCAAAAATGGTATGATTGCTTTTAAACCACTAGGTTTTCCGGGAGAGCCTGTTACTTCATACGAAGTAAATAAATTCAACTTCATAATCTTTTCAATCTTTTGTTTTCTATCCTCAGCAACCTTCGCTTTTCTCTCTTTTGGAGATAAGTTATAAATACTTTTAATATCTATATACTTCGGATGGATTGAAACTTGAACATTCCTCTTTTCATCGGGAAATCTTTTATCGAGAATCCAATCCTCCAGGCCTTTTATTGAACTCATTATTGATCAGAAATTAAAATTCAGATCAAATTTATGTTTTTATCTCTAAAAATTAATTGACACTTAATCATAAAGAAGATAGACCTTTTCACCCATTTCTTTTTAATCCAAAATCAAAGCGTTCATGAACGATTCGTTTCAATATCCCCAATTGTCCGCAGTGCCACATGGCATGTTTTATGTTCCAGTCCAAAGCCTCTAATTTATTTGATGCTATTGGATGCAGAACTGGTGATGGATACAATGCCCCGCTCAAATCATGATCCGATAAAGACTTTATAATTTCCAATGACTTTAACTCAACAAGCATTAGTTGTTTCATTAACTGATCGGGCTTGAATTTGCCCACTGTATTTTCTGGTTTTCCTGTTGTAAAAATCTCGTCATAATCTTTTAAGGGTATTTGACGGATAATATCCATCTGATGTCCTGCAATAACCATCACAGAATGGAAATAAAAGCTCATCAGAAGATGTCCAGCCTGCCAGCTAAAGTTTGATTCAATTACTTCCGGAGTGATATCCCATTTTTCGTACGGTATAGAACCAATAAGTCTGTTAACCCAACTATAAGTTTCTTCCGTTTGCTTCAGCAAAATTTCAACCTGATTCATTTAATTTTGATTTAAGTCCTAAACTAACAATGAACAAATCTAACTGAAGCAGGCTGCTCATTTCTTGATCAAAATCAATAAAGCCCTGTACTTATTTTATTTCTTATTCTGCTGATTGTTTCAGGAGTCACACCAAGGTACGATGCTATTAAATATTGAGGTATTCTTTGCGCAAGATCTTTTCTTTGAGAGACGAGTTGAAGATATCTTTCAGGAGGAGAATCCAGCAAAAGAGATTTAACTCTGTCATGGTTTCTTAAAAATAACCTTTCATTCATTTGCCTTGCCATGTCTCTGATAAATTGATACTCATTACCCAGTTTATCCAGCCCTTGCCTTGTAATCACATGCACAATTGTATCTTCAATACATCTTATCTCCTTCTCAGATGGTTTACAGGTTAGATAGCTATAGTAATTCGTTATAAAGCTATTTTCAAAAGCGAATTCTTCAATAATTTCATTACCATTTTTATTATAAACACACATCATAAGGCCCTTCTCAATAAGCCCTACTTTGTTGCAAATTTCCCCGTCAGCAATAAAAATTTCATTTTTCTTTATTTCCTTTTTAGTAAATTCTGAAAGGAAAATATTTACTTCTTCTTCTGAAAGATTAAACAGTAAGCGAACAGAATCTTTAATATTATTCATGCTTTAAGGGATAATGGAAATATATTTTATAATCCAAAAATACTCATTCAAACAATTACATCATCTTGTTACCCAAATATAAGTACTAAAAAAAATATTGGTTAAAAGTTGAATATTAAAGAATTAAGAATTTAATTTAGGCTTTAATTGTTTAAACATGCAATTAATAGAACTAGCTTTTGTCATACTGTATCGGAGGTATTTTTAAGTTAGAAAGGGTTTTGTGACGATTAAAGCTGCTCCGCGTCCAATTTCAACTTTTAGTACAAATAAAAAATTAATCCAAACCAGTAAACACATGAAAAAACTAGCATTATTATTTTTAATATCAATTTCTTTTTACTCATGTAAAGATGAGAAGAAAGACACCCCTTCGCCGGATAACATCTGCGACACAGCTAATGTAACATATAGCAATGTTATCAAGCCAATCATTTCAAACAACTGTATAGTCTGCCATGGGGCCACTACTCCCATGAACCTCGGTGATGTTGCCACACTGCAGGGATTAGCTGCAAACGGTAAGCTATATAAGGTAATAACCCATGCAGATGGAGTACCTCCAATGCCCAAAAACAATCCAAAGTTATCCGACTGCGATATAGCAAAGGTAAAAGTATGGATTGATGCAGGTGCTCAGAACAATTAATTTTTTCAACTAGAATAGTTTTGTAAGAGCGAATAAATGAAATCCTCGCTCTTAGTTTTAATAAGTCTTATAGAGGAAGAAAATAAAAAAAGAGTTTGATTAAAGTTCCAGGATTCAATCACAAAACTCCTATAATTTATACAGGAATGTTTTTAAATATGAATTCTGGTAACTTTATTTTAAATCAATTTAGTGAAATTACGATAGTTGAAAAACTCTGATCACCTCTGACTCATCAATAGTCATAGTGTGAGCATACTCTTATTTATTTTAGAATCTTGCAAGACACTAAAATCAACTTAGTTTTATGAAACATATTTACCATATCTTATTTGTCCTTCTATTCACATTAATAGTGAATGGGTGTAATTATGACAAGTTTGAAGAGTTATATCCACAGACTCTTAATAATAATCCTTGTGACAGTTCAGTAGCAAGTACATACAACCTTTCTGTCAAATATATTTTATCAAGTAATTGTATCTCCTGTCATAGCAGCGATATTGCTTCCGGAGGTGTAATTCTCGATAACTATGAAGCAGTTCTTGAACAGGCTCAAAAAGGAGCTCTGATGGGAGCTGTCCTTCATAAAGGAGGATACCAGCCAATGCCTCCAGGCTCTTCAATCCCTCAATGTCAGATCGAAAAATTGCAAAAATGGATTGATGCAAAAGAGCCACAATAATTAATTAATAAAGTGATTATGAAAAAACTTGTATTTGTAATATTAATATTGAATATCTCATTGAAGCTTTGGGCCCAGGAAGATTTATTGAACAGTCTTGAAAACGAACAGCCCCAAACCAAACAATTAATCTTCGCATCTTTCAAAGGGACAAGATTAATCAATTTGCATACAATTGAGACATTAGGAAAAGGGTCTCTGGATTTTAGAATATCACACAGATTCTCCGATTTCAGTACTGGAGCTTCCAATTTCTGGGGACTAGATGGACCTGCAACTATTCGACTAGGATTAGATTATTCAATCACAGATAGGTTCACTATAGGTATAGGAAGATCTTCTTATGGAAAACTAGTAGATGGTTTTCTAAAATATCGAATACTTAGACAAACCATGGATAATAATATGCCTATTAGCCTAACTGGATTGGTGACGATGAATATCTCAGCAGATAAAGATCTTAATAAAATAGTTACGGGGGTAGATAAGTATAAAAAATTCAGCTCAAGGATTGCTTATATGTACCAACTTATGGTCGCAAGGAAATTCAATGAGAAACTTACATTACAATTATCACCAACATTCATTCATTACAATATGGTAATAAGCAATAGTGATAAGAATGATATGGCAGCATTGGGGGTATTAGGAAGATACAAATTCACAAGAAGTATTTCCCTGACCGGTGAATACATTTTCAGGCTTACTAAATATACCCAAAATCAATCCGATATTTACCATAACAGTGGAAGTGTAGGATTGGATCTTGAAACCGGAGGACACGTTTTCCAGATATTTGTCACAAATTCTTTTGCAATTAATGAAGTACAATTAATTCCATACACCACCAGCAAATGGGATAAAGGGCAAATAAGATTGGGATTCAATGTTTCAAGAGTATTTGGATTGAGCAAGAGTGCAAAAAGACAAAAAGACAAAATTAAAACTGAGAAAAAATGGTAAAAAATTTAATCTTTATTCTTCTGGTATCTTGTTCCATACTGGTAAGGATAGAAGTACAGGCACAGACCCAAAATAAGATTTATAAAACTTCCAATGGAAATATCAGTTTTTATTCGGAAACTCCGATTGAAAATATTGATGCTCATTCTACCGCCATGTCGTCGGCCATAAATCCAGTAAACAGGAATGCCGCAGCACTTGTAATGATCAATAGCTTTAAATTTAAGAATGCTCTTATGCAAGAGCATTTCAATGAGAAATACATGGAAAGCGATAAATATCCTAAAGCAACATTTTCAGGAATAATTAATGAAAATGTGGACTTGATGAAACCAGGAAATTACAATGTCACTGTAACCGGAAAGCTTACCATTCATGGAGTAGAACAGAATAGAATTATAAATGCTACCATTACAGTAAACGAATCACTTCAGCTTCATTTGAAAGCTGATTTCAATGTTAAGCTTGTAGATCATAAAATTGAAATTCCTGAAATAGTTTTTCATAAAATTGCAGAAATAATAGCTGTGAAAATTGATGCCGATTATTCTCTGAAGTAAGTCTATTGCCCCCTCTAATCGTCTATTGAGATTTAAGAGTTTGAAATAAATAAAATGCATACCGCATAAAAAAGAGGCTGCCTTTTAAAAGACAGCCTCTTTAATTAGTGAAATCTGCAAAGAGTTATTGAAACTTGTATAAAATAATTTGAACTGAAAATACTGTATCATACGGAACTATGTCCGTCTACCATAATCGATACGGATGAAGGAGTTTTTGCAACAACTATAATGATCAATGTCTGTATCGCTAATTCCTTGTAGGAATACCGTAATCTATCTTTTGGCCCCTGTCCGTTATCTTGAATCCTACCGTATGTTTTAACACTGATTAATAACAACTTATATTTAAAAAAATATCTTTATAAGAAACGAGACTCCATAAATTATTTTAAATTAACGCAAAAATTACAAACAAAGCTTTGATTAGATTTCGCATCAAAAAATGGCTAATTCTATAAAATGAGTTTAGTATAACCAAAAATTAAAAACCAAATGTCAATAAGAACTACCTTATCAAAAGCTGTTGCGACTTCAACAATGGGCGTATTCCTTCTCATGCTTACAAGTATGATTAATCCTACAGATGATATTATAGGTACATGGATTGAAGCAAAGGATGATAATAAAATGGAAATTTTTAAATCAGGAAATGAATATCAGGCCAAGTTACTCTTCAGCAAAGCAGCACTTGAAGCTGATGGTAAAACATTTAAAAAAGATATTAAAAATAATGATCCGAAACTACGCAGCAGAAGCTTAGAAGGAATTGTATATATTACAAAACTGAGATTCAATAAAGGCGCTTATGTAGATGGAAAAATGTACGATTTTACCAGTGGAAATTTTTATGATTGCAAAATAACTGTCTCTGGAAATAAACTTAATCTAAGAGGATTTATGGGGTTTGAATTTCTTGGAAAAACAATTGAATTCAATAGAGTGAAGTAGATGTAAACTATTCATCTGCTTCACATACACTAAATATTTTATTTTCGTTTCCTTTTCTTATTTATGCAGGTTAACATACTTTACAATTAGATTTTTATCTGTTACTAAATATGCTTCAAAAGTCTCGTCCTGATTAGATTTAACAAAAGCAAAAGGATTTTCTGTTGAAGAACCGAGAAAAACATCAATATGATTTCCCTTGATTTTACTACCTACATCTCCTGCAAAAAAATACCCTTCATGTTCAACTAACCTCCCATCCGCATCAATAAACTTAACACCTTTTGCTTTTGGAATGTAAATAACAGAACCAATAGGGACTATTGCAGTATCGACAGCAATTGTTATAAAGGGCACTAAATTATAGTTCTTACATCCCTTTCCAAATCCACTACTTAATTCCCAAAGCACTTTACCAGAATTTAGATAATCCTCATAGTTCTTATATTTAAAACATTGCCTGCAATCATATTGCATTTTTTTAGAGCGGCCAGCATAATTGAATACATAAGTTCTATTTTCCTTCTTGATAAAAACTGTACCCTCAATAGCCGCATTGCACCAATCACATGAATCTAATTTAAATCCTGTCTTTTTTTCTTTCTTATCCAAGAGATCAATGCCATCCTCATCATGCATTAAAGTTGGTATATAGTAATAAGTTGCCCAAAGACTAATCTTCTTCGAATCTGATTGTCCGAAAAGTGAAATGGTTGAAAAGAGAACACAAATTGATAAGTAAATCCTCATATTAAAATTCAGTAAATGATAGAATTTAAATTATCCAAAATTAAAGAATAATCATTTTTGGAATAAACAAGATTTGGATCTAGCCAACCACTTGATATTTCTATAAATAAATTAATGCCTTTCTCTTAAAAACTTGTACTCAATTGGAATAAAGGCAAATACATAGCGATAAGAATAAAACCAACAATCAAGCCAAGGAATATGATCATAAAAGGTTCAATCATACTGCTGATCATAGAGGTTTGATGTTCGACTTCTTCATTGTATTGAAATGCTATTTTTTCAAAAAAATTATCCAGTTGATTAACCTCTTCTCCAACTTTTATTAAAGAAGTCATTCTTTTAGGATAAATGGAGAATGCTGACATACTTTTATTGAGGGACATTCCATGAAGTATATCTTTCTCTATTTGAGTGAGTGATTCTTCCAGAGGATAAAAGCCGATCATCTGTTTTACAAGATTAATAGACCTCAGAATAGGAATCTTCGCTCCGATCAATAATGTCATGGAATTGCAAAATCTGGCAAGATATACTTTCCTTACAATTTCACCAGCAAGAGGTAATTTCAATAGGATTTTACTGCCATACTTCCTGAACCAGATTTGTTCACGTTGAGAATAAACAAAAACAACAATGGATATAATGAAAAGGAAAAACAGGTAAAAATACTTTCTGAAAAAAGCGGATGCATTCACGATCATTTTGGTGATGGCTGGAAGGTCTCCTCCAAAGCGTTTGAACACATCAGCAAACATTGGAACTATGAAATTCATCATAAAAAACACTGCAGCTAATGACGTAAAAAGAACAATAGAAGGATATGTTAAAGCACCCACAATCTGACGTCTTTGCTTTATTTTTTTATTATAGTAAGTTCCTAGTTCTTTTAATACTACTGGTAGTTTGCCGCTTTCTTCTCCTATTTGTAAACTAAAAAACTCGTAAGCAGAAAACATCCCTGTATCTCTGATAGCACCAGAGAGCGTATTTCCAGAGATTACCGAGTCTTTAATTCTTTCAAATAAAATCCTATCCTTCTCTTTTGCCTGTTCTACACTTATGAGTTCAAGTGTTGTTTTGATATCAACTCCTGCCGACAGAAGAATCCCAAGTTCATGATAAAAAGCTTCCTTTTTTTTATCATTCAACTTCGTTCCAAACAAACTAAAATCCTTATTGAGTAAATCTATGATTCCCTGTAAAGGACTTTTTCCTTCTGCTTTAACCTGAGTTTTCTTAACCTTATTTATGTCTATACCATTCATTGGTCTTCTCTTATTTCTTTTTCAACAAGTATATCCGCACCATATTCTTTCTTGTATAAAAAAGAAAGCGATTCTTCCTCTATAATTCCAGTAAATTCTACTTTGTCAATTAATGCCCCTGGAACAAATTCTTCTTCATTCATAAAGTAAAATTTAGGCTCCACTATTTTCAGTTTAAATGTATCGGTAAGATTACTTTTTCTAAGGATATAAGATTCTTCAAATTCGTAATCTATGCTCTTATCCAGATACTGACAGCTATACCCTTCAGTGTTTCTGATAACTCTTATGGAATTGGTAAAGTCTTTCATCATAAATTTGTCCAGCAATACAAGTTCATAATTTCTATGACTCCTTGACTTATATTGCCCGAATTGTCCATTGATAATCCTGAATGAAGAATAGGCAATACTGATGGTCACACTTGTAATAAGCATGGTCACAATCATCTCCACGATAGTATATGCCTTAAATTTATTCATCTACCAATATCAAATTGTTTCCTTCCGCCAAAAGCTTCTCCTCTTTTGAGTATACTTGTATTTCCAATTGTAATAGAGAAGTACTATTCTGATATTTTCCCACTTTCTTACGCACGATCAACTCCCCTTCCTTGATATCTTCATCAAAATAAGACTTTGAACGGACAGTCTCCTCCGCAATCCGTGAAAGAAGCATTTCTGCTTTAACATTCTGAAGATTTATACCTGATCTGAGAATGTTATGATAGATCATCATTCCCACTCCAAAGGTGATTACCATGACAACCATAGCAACAACCACTTCGATCAGTGAAGAGGCCTTAATCTTTAATCTGGTCAATTCAGCCATTTTATCAGTCGTTTTTTCTTTTCAGAAGATAGTAGGCCTGATCCAATAAAGTGAGGTGATAGCTTTGTGGCATCTATGGTGGTATTCAATAGATAATTTTCGTATAATGAAGAAGGTGTTTTTAACCTGAATTTGTTACAGAATACGCTTCCATAGACTTTACCCTGAATATCTGCAAATCCATCCGAGTATACTTGACCATGCATAAAAGCACCTTTCTCTATTGATACAAGTGTTTGCTTCAAATCAAATACAGACTGACTGGAAAAAATGATTCCATTGATCTTACTCCCTTTGGAGACTTTGATAAATGGCTGCATAACTTTAAAATCCTTTTTGAATACCCCTATTACAGATGGATAATTCAATTCAACATTTTCGCCCAACACAACTGAATCCACAGCAAAAATCTGAAGTTTCCCTTTAAAGCCAGATTCTATTTCAACTGCTCTTGCTGCTATTATAACATCTTCAAGATTCGCATCTCTGTCAATCTTGAGAATAGTATCACTTGTAATTAGAATATTACCATAAAGATTTTTGATACTAAGATGAGTCTTTTGCCTTAGCAAGATTGTCTTTTCAGTAAAAGATCGCCTGACCGTGTCAACATCAAGCTCTGCTAGCTGTTCAAAACCTTCAAGGGTTATTTTATTTTCCAGAAGTGCTAATAGTTTTTCTTTAATATCCTTTTTCAATTCGGGTAAACTACTCATACTCTTTTTTATCTCTCCCTGAATAAGCTTATCTCCCATAAATGACTGGCCTTCTATATAATCTCTCCTCACTCCTGATTCTGGCAGATAACATGTTCCCTTGATGACTGCATTACCGCAAAGAGAAAGCGGCCTGTTTAAATCGGCCATATATATTGCAGACTTTGTTTCAGCATCTGGCTTATAACCATACTCAAGTACCTTGATCACTTGCTGATTTCCTGAGAAAGCTTTTACTACTGCCAGGTCAAAGATTCCCCAGTTCATTCTTTTAAGAGCAACTGAATCACTTTCTTTACCATATAGATCTAAAACTTTTTCTTCATTTAAAGCCAGATCCCCTTCTTCTGCCAGAAGATAATTAATACCAGACTGAGCGTTTGATAAAAGCTTTTTATACAAACGGGTCTGATAATGAACAGTTGAATAATGATAGGATACTAAAATGAGAGAACTGCTGATAAGGGCTACCAGCAGTGAAATTACAAGGACTATAAATAATGCATTTGCCCTAACCATCTTAGGTTTGTTTATTTTCTGGGCCAGCAGGCACTATTTTCTTCATCTTCCGGATCTTTACCTTCTCCTCTTTCTTCTTTTCTTTTTTCTTTGAGGAGTTCTCAGAAGTTTCACTTTCGCGAGCCTTCTTAGTTTTTTCTTTTTTCCCCTTTTGGGAATCAGGGTTTTCTACACCTGGAAGAGGAAGCGGTTTTTCCTTCTGATTTTCACTTGCTGCAGGTGATCCTGGTACAGTGGTTTGTTTCTTTTTATACTTATGCCAAAGTTTTAATCTGAAACCTTTTCTTTCTTTTTCCTTTTTAACTTTTAATTCACCTCTTTTATACTTCTCAATTTCAACTTCACCTGATTCCTTATAGATGTATCTCTTTCCATTAAATAAATTGTCTTTATAAGTCCCTTTCTGAGTCAACTTTCCCTTCTCATCAAAAACAAGAAATTCACCATGAAGCTTTCCTTTCTTCCAATGATAAATCTCCTTTAACTCTCCATTCAAATGCCAGCTCTTCCAGACTCCTGTCTTACGACCATATTCAAACATGCCCTTTTCACGAAGGTTTTTATTCATATAAAAATCGCTGAATAGTCCATGCAAAAGCTTGCCTTCAAAGCCTCCTCGCGTTCTTTTAATATCGTTGGCACTATACCAGTAATAGAAATACTCATCGCTTACTCTGATCAGGGGTTTTCCTTCTGTTACTTCTGCATAAACCACATGATCCAGAAAATTCACAATTACTCGGTTTGGTATATGCAGATTAAACTTCTTTTGGCCCGCAACAAAAAGAGGGCTAATCAAAAAGACTATAAAAATCAGCTTCTTCATTAAAAATCAATTTCTCTTTATAAATTTTTCTTTACCACTATATAATACCTTCACTGAATCTTTCAGATTCTTAATCAACTTCACATCATCTCTGACATTTCCCTCTTCCATAAGGTATTCATTTCCTCTGATCAACATCAGAGATACATTTTTATTGCTACCAGGATTTTTAATCAATCCGATATAGGAGATAACACTCCAGTCTATCATCACTTCAGGTTCCTTTGGTTTGGGAGTTGTCTTTGGTTTATTTCTGAAAGTATTCACAGAGCCTGTAAATACCACAGGTCTCACAGAGGCTTGAATGTTTCCAAGAAATGGATCCCTGTATTTAGCTATTAACTCAAAGGTATCTTTCACCTCATAATTACGTTCTTTACGAACTACTGATCTTGAAACCTCAGCAACTCCAGAATCGGAAAACAATGACTTGTATATCCGCATAAATATAAGTCCCCATACCAGAACAACTCCTCCAAGGAGGATATATGTCATCTTTTTACCTTTCATTATTTGATTTTAAATGTCCAGGTATCGCTAGCTGGTCCTTTTGTATTAGCTGAGTTAACAGCATATACACTCCATTGAACATTCTGGCCTGAAGCTCCTGAATAGCTATAACTATTGGTGGTGGTTGAGGACACAACACTTGCATTAGAACCTACTTTTATTGTGACATAATATGTATAACCACTGCCAAGGCTAGCCCATTGCAATGTGCCAGACGTTTCCTTGTCTACAGCATTGTTTGAAGGAACTGATAATACAATTTTAGGGGGGGTAGTATTGTCCCAAAAAATATTATAAACTGTCGACCAATCTGTTGTATCTTTTCCATTTAAGGCTCTTACTTTCCAATAATATGTTTTATTAGTAACAGGAAGAGTCATAGGATAGCTTACAGCTTGGGTAAACTCATTTTTTACCAGACTATTAAATCTTCCGTTAGTATCAATTTGGATTTGATATGTTTTTGCACCTAAAAGTTTATTCCAGGTGAAGATTATTGAACTTGAGTTTTGGGAAGTACCATTTGCAGGAGAAGTTAGATTTACTATTTGTAAAGCCAGTTCGGTAGTATCAATCTTAAATTTATTGCCGAAATATTTTGTCTTATAAGCGCCATTCATAGCTCTTACTTTCCATTCAAAATTACCTGGACCCAAATAATAAGGAAATCTATTTGTCTTAACAATTGTATCCAGAATCATCTTCTGTGGAGCAGAAAAATCTGGAGATACAACCTGTAAATGATAGCTTGTGGCAAAATCAATCTGACTCCACCAGAAGGTCTGAGTATAATTTAATGAGTCCTTACCACTGGGTGTATAAATCGTTATTTCTTTATCTTCAATATCTTTTTCGAAGATCTCCGTACAAGCCGCAAGTGACATTATACACAGGGCTATTGCTAAAAATTTAAACCTTCTCATCTTCTTTTTTTAATTTATCCGTTTTTATTCTGAGTGTCTGAAGATATATCGTTAGTACCAAAACCTTCTTCTTTCTTTTGTTATCAAATACTGCATCAAAACTGCTGGACGAAACCCTTCCTACAGCTTCTTTTTGTTCTAATAAATGTACAAGCTTCAACAAATTCACAAAGTTACCTTCAATCTTCAGTTCTGTAGTTCCCACAACAAATTCCTTTTCTTCATAGTATTCTTCATTGGGAAATTCTTTCAGCAACAAGCTATTCTTCTGACAGAAATTGGAAACTACTTCAAGCAAATGTTCCTGATCTTTTAGTGAATCTGCAAAATATGAAGATAGCTTTTCCTTCAATGCATTCGACTTCACTTCCATCAATCGTCTTTTCTCTGGAGCTTCTTGTGCTATGATTAGCTTCTTTTTAAGATTACTGTTTGTAAAATACAGATTGACTGTTTTACTGAATGCCAGTAAATACGCAAATAGCAGAAACACTAGCCCCCCGACTATCAGGTATTTATTCTTTGTTCTATATGACAGACTATTCCAGTTCACCTTTAATCTCGATTTGAACTATAAAATTTCCAGATCCTGTCTTGGGATCAAAAGTATAATCTTCTACATGTACATCCTGAACCCAATCCTGTTCTTTTACTATCTTGATCCAGGAGTTCAATTCAGTTGGTTTGGCACAAAAGCCATCTACTCTTAACCTTCCATTATCAAATATATCTTTCCGCTGACTTCTGCTCTCTTTTTCATTGAATGGATTTTTAGCCATTTTAGTCAATGTAATTGAAGCTGGTAATAAGGCTGCTATCTGATCTGAATAATATGAAGCCTTTGCAGGTGCCAGCCATCCAGCCTGATTTAGAAAAACCTCTTTTTGGTGAAGGTCCTTTTCCTCTCCTTCTAAATTTGCCGAAATATCATTAAGTCTCCCCAGCTTTAAGGTTAACAATTGATTTTCCTGATTATAACTGGTCAGCAGATAAGTATTAATCAACAAGGCTGTAAGAAAAACGGCCAACAAGGAAAACCCTATAAGCTTAAATCTTTTTTTCTGCTCAAACTCTCCTTTTTGCCAATCAACCTCTTCTACATCTACGCACACTCTTTCGCTTTCAATTATACCTAAAAAAGCAGATGAATAGGCAATAAGCAGATTACCAGGAATAGATTCATTACCGGCCTTCACATGCGCATTATCATTGTTCTCCCTGATTTTATAATTATCTACTAATCCTTTTATAAAATACAGTTCATGGATTCCAAATGACAATTCAGTAAGCTCAACAGACAATAACTGATAAAGGTCTGCAACTGAAAATGGGCCTAGCGTAAGGCTGGTAACAAAGTATCCAGTTTCTTTAAATCTGATCAGTAATTGATCAATAATTTCCTTTCTTGTTAAAGAAATGTAAACCTGATTATTGAATGCTTTTGCCTTTTGAAGATAATAATCTGTAAACTTTGAATTTGGAAAGATCTGACTAAATGCATGCGCGTCGTCTGTATATTCGTCTTTGATCTTTTTATGCAAGATCCCTCTTCCTGTGACACTCAATATCAAAGGCATATTTTCAAGAGATAGATTCTTCAGACTCTCGAAATCAACAATACCCTCTTCTTTATGCTCAATCTGGACAAGGTTTTCTTTAACAGAAAGAATTACGCAATTAAAAGTGGTTTTCCCTTCTGCGGAGAAAACAACTTCTATTCCTGCAACCTTCTTTTGTCCGAATACCTTTTGTCTCAGTTTCTCAATCATAGATTAATAGATAATAGTTGGTTTGATAAATACAACTGAGACTGTTTTATTCTTTGATTTTGTCCTGCTACTGAATAACCATTTAATAACCGGAATCCTTGATAGTAAAGGCACTCCAGAACCTCCTTCAGTACTTTCCGTTCTTTCAAGTCCTCCTAATACTACCATTTCTTCATTTCTGACACGCACAATCGATTTAAACTGACTGGTAGAAGATGGTGGCGGACCACTTACCGGAGAGTCCGTAAAGTCTGTAATGCTCACATCAATATTCAAGGTTACCTGGTCGTCACCTGAAACTATCGGCTTGATATTGACAGAAAGATTTGCCTGAACTGCATTGTATTGTTCCGTTACAACTGTCTGCGGTGTCAAACTACCAACCACATTTTGCGTTTTCAAAGCATAATATCTTGTACTACCTATGCTCAGATTTGCATCGTGACCATTAAGTGTGGAAAGCTTAGGAGTCGATCTTACATTTACATTATTATTCGTCTCAAGTGCACTGAGGCCGACATAAAACTGAGGAGTAACTCTTCCTATATTAAACACATTGTTAGTTCCAAGCCATCCTAGAAAATCATTTATAGATTTTGACCCGAATTTAAAATCTAAACCAGGAAATATGCTTCCGCCTGTTTTAACAGAGTCTGCAACTCCAGCGCTGATACCGGTCTTTAATGTCCTTCCTTTTCTCACATCCATGAGGATAACCTCGATCATAACCATTGGAACAACTCTATCCAACTGACGAACGAATGCCTCTATTTCCATTATCTGAGGCAGACTTCCTGAAAGAAGTATACTGTTGAGTTCTTTGAATTCTTTGATCTCTACTCCCTTTTTCAACTCAGCAGGTATAATATCCTGCACGGCATCAAGAGATCTGTATTGAAACTGGACAACCTTATTAGCTCTCAACCCCTCTAGCTTTCGCTCTCCTATCATATAGATCTTGTTATCTATCTTATAGGTATAATCTGTTCCCTGAAGAAGCCGTCCGAGGAAGTCGTCGAATTTTACATTATTTACTCTGGTTGTGGTATTTCCTTTAATATCAGAAAACAAAAAGTAGTTATTTCCTATTTCCTCTGAAACTGCTTTGATAACATCTGTTATTGGAGCATTAACAGCATCAAGATTAATTGTCTTTCTTCCAAGAGAATCTTCATTTACTTCTACAAAGAGGCTTGAATTATTGCCACTTCCCTGAGTACCTGTATTGGTCTTATTATTCTGTGGTCTTTGATAGGTGTTCTTTTTCTTATTTTTCGGATCATTAGTAACTAAAAGATCTTCACCTTCTTCAATGGATTTGATCACATAAAAATCATCATCTGTCTTTACTACCTTCAAACTATTGGCATAAGCCATTTTCTGAATAGCATTTTCGAATGGCATGTCTTCGATATAAACATTAATGATCTTCCCATTAAGTCCTGAAGATAGAATGACATTTTTTTTGGTTGATTGAGTAATTTTCTTAACGACCTTTTCCAGTGTATCATTTTTAAGATCAAGACTGAGAAGGTTGTTATAGGTATTATACTTCACCAGAATCTCTTTGGGAGGAGCAGCTGCCTGAATCACAGGAGGTGGATTATACTTTTTGAAAGACATAATAGAGCCTACAAACTGAATATCCAGCTCATATTCCTTTGCTATAAACAGCAGTATATTATATACTTTTTCGTTGGTGAAATTATTATAGATCCTGATATTCAATACAGGATCCACACTTATATTAAGGTTATGCGATTCTGCTATCCCTCTAAGGAATTCCTGAATAGAAGCTCCGGATACAGAGAAGTCTACTGTTTCACTCAGGCCCGGACTAACAGATGAAAGATCACGCAGTCTTTGCTCCAGCTCATCATACCTGCTTTGCTGTGCCCATACGCTTCCTGAAAATAGTAACAAAAAGCAGCAAACGTATAATATCTTGTTTTTCACTTTTAAAAATTGACTAATAATGGATAAATTTCTTCTAATGATGTAACACCCTCTTCAAAAAGCTCAAAAGCGTTTTCGGATAATGTCTTTATTTTTCTTTCTTTTAATTCTGCCGAAATATCAAAAATTCCCCCTTTAATTTTTTCGGCCAACTCATAATCTATAGGAATCACTTCATATACAGCTTTACGCCCCCTGAAGCCCGTATAGAAACAATTATCACACCCCTTTGGCACAAAGTGTCTCCTAACACTCCTATATGCTTTGAAATGTCTTGGATACAAATCAGAATCAAATGCTACTTCTTGCTTGCAATTGCATAGTGTTCGTACAAGCCTTTGAGCAACTGTAGTATTCAGTGTATTCGCAACCAGGAACGAAGGTATCCCCATATCTATTAGACGGGAGACCGTTCCCCATGCAGAATTGGTGTGTATCGTAGACAACACCAGGTGACCTGTAAGGGAAGCCCTAATCGCCATAGAAGCAGTATCCGGATCCCTAATCTCTCCTACCATGATCACATCCGGGTCTTGTCTCAGAAAGGTTCTTAAAGCACTTCCGAAGTTCAATCCTATACTTTCTTTAAGCTGAACCTGATTAATCCCCTCTAAAGTGTATTCTATAGGATCTTCAATAGTTACGATGTTTCTTGTTTCCTTATTCAATAGCTTCAGAGTCGCATACAATGTAGTAGTCTTTCCACTACCTGTAGGTCCACTTATCAGCAGCATTCCATGAGGTCTCTTTGCTCCTTCAAGGTAGTTCTTCAGATCGTATTCAGAAAAGCCAAGGCGGGCTATGTCAATATTTGTAGCATCATTGCTGAGAAGCCTTAGTACGACCTTCTCTCCATGCAATGTTGGTAATACAGAAACCCTGATATCGAATTTATTCCCTTTATGATTAAAGAAGATACGTCCATCCTGAGGCAACCTCTTTTCCGCAATATCAAGATTAGACATGATCTTAATTTTATTGATCATGGAAGGATAATCATTCTTTTCCAGAATGTATCTTTCTACCAACATACCATCGATACGAATACGGACACGGCAGCGCTCATCATATATCTCTATGTGAATATCACTGCTTTTAAGATTCTTTGCTTCTGCAATAAGATTGGATAGAAAATCCTCTGAAGTGCCTGTATAAGCCTGACTTTTCTTGCGGGTATCACCGGTTTCCCTCAGATAATATTTGCTCAATGACTTCTGAATAAGGTCCGAAGAGATCTTTTCCAGCAGGATGGTTTTGCCTAACAATACCTCCAGTTCTTCTGCAACCATTGGATCATAGGCCTCCTCATCTATAAAAAAGCTGACCTTCTGCCCCTCTTCTTTCATGGGAAGAATGCGGTAATGCCACGCCTGATCAGGGGTGAGTATCTGCAATTGATCTGCTCTTAAAGATGATATAAGTTCATTATGGCTCATATGAACAAATAATTCAAAATATATTGATCGTCAAACTTTATCACGTAGATATCTGTAAGCAATAACCCGCTTAATAAAAGTGCCTGCAGTCCTGCCAGTGGAATCGTTTTCTGATAGTTTTTTATAACCTTCACCAACATTGCCACAACAACTATCAGGAAAAGACTTATAAGATAAAACATCACATAAAGCACTGGGGTAAATAGTGGGGTGATTACAAATAAAAACAATACATCACCTATACCCAGATATTCCTTTGTAATATTTACCCATTCACGATTTTTCAGTGAAAAGTATAATGACACCATTACCAATTGCACCAAAAGGAATAGTGAATTAATACCTATATTTTCAACTAAACTTTCTACACCGGCTGACTTTATTCTATAAAGAAAAACCAAGACAAATAGCAACGGAAAAAAATACCAGCTAACAGCTCTTTCCCTAAGGTCCTGCCAAAAAATAAGTACCAGCACTACCAATATAGCGAAAATCAGCAGGAAGTCCATAAAATTAATCCTGCACTACTTCTCTTAAATTTTTATCCTGGTCGATTTCCCATACATTAAAAACTCCGTCTCCATCAAAGTCAACAACGGCAGTAGCTTTGATAACAAAGGTTGTAGGAGATGATTCCGCAACTTCAATTCTGTAATTAGCCTGGCCATTCTCTGATTCCGTAACCAGTTTCTCCTGAATAAATCCTATTGCAGGCAGATCTCCGGAATACTTGGATTTTTCATAAAAGTATGTTTTCTCCAGCGTGTGAGCATGTTCCAGCTGAATTTTAGCTTCTGTGCTTTTAGCCTTGGTAATCAACGGTAACAAGTTAGGCAAAGCCAGTAAAACCAGTATACCGACAATAACTAGTACCACAAGAACCTCTGTCAGAGTGAAAGCCGCTGCTTTCGCGTTCAATAAATGTTTTTTCATAAACTGTATCTGAAAAATGGGAATCTAAATTACTTAATTTTAAATAGACTTTATGACTAAGGCAAGAAATTTGCGTTTAATGGAGTAAATTTAGGGTATATGTTAAAAATTTATTCAATTTTCTTATTACTGATTGTATGTTTTCAGGCAAAATCTACGCCTAATGACTCTGAAATATACTTCAGATTGCATAATGGAAATTCTTTTACCATTTCTGTGGACGACAAACAATATTCAACCCCATGTAATAATTTCCGCATGAGTAATGTTTTTCCCGGAAGTCACTATCTTCAAGTCAATAAAATAGCGCCGCTTGATCCTTTGGTTCCTATTAGTCACACCGGATTTATTGAAATTCCACCTTCATCCAGGGTTTATTTGCTTCTGGACCCTAATAATCAGATCCGAATTTCAAATATAGCCCCTATTTACAGCTCTAATCCTGGTTTTAATAACGGTTATACCTATCCACCTGGCACTTCATTTTATTCAGAATCTGTTAATTTTCAACTAATAGCTCCTGAAGAATTTGATATGATAAAAAAAGACTTTAAAGAGATCGGTTCTGATTTTACTCGGCTTTCTGCAGCCAAGCATCTTATTTATACCAATAGACTGACCTCTGAACAAGTGGGCGATTTAATGCTTCTATTTTCCTTTGATAAAGACCGCCTCAGCCTGGCAAAATACGCCTATGTATTTACCTCTGATCCCAGAAATTATAATCAGGTAGCTAAAAATTTCATTTTCAACGGATCGGCTCAGGAGCTGTGGTATTATCTGGGGAATAATTATAGGTATTAGGATTAAGTTGTATTTGATCACAAAATAGGCTGACGCCCTTTTGTAAAGCATGCCCCACTAAACTCTCTTCTTTTACATTACCTCAAAAACTCTATATCAACTAATCCCTTTCGTCCACAATAATCTCTCGCTGAACTAAACAAATAATCTTCCGGATTCTCCACTATCATGTCCTCTACAGGATTATTATGAATGTAATCTAATTTTTGATTCATAAATGAAAGAGTTTCTATTCCTTTGGCTTTACTCCCGTCTTTCCAAACTTTGTAATTCTTTATCCTTTTCAGATACTCTCCAGCTCTTTCAAACATTTCAAGTAGCCACCCTCTTCTACTTTCTCCTATTACGTTAATCTCTGAAATAATCTTTTTACTTGTAAACTTGGCTGGCGCGCTTTTGTAAAGCGTGCCCAACTGCACTAAGATGTTAACCCTATCACTCTTTATCTTAAAAATTCAATAGTCACTAACCCCTTCTGACCACAATAATCTCTTGCTGAACTAAACAAATAATCTTCAGGATTCTCCACTATCATATCTTCTACAGGATTATTATGAATGTAATCTAATTTCTCATTCATAAATGAAACAGTTTCTATTCCTTTGGCCTTGTTTCCATCTTTCCAAACTTTGTAATTCTTTATCCTTTTTAAATATTCTCCAGCTTTTTCAAACATTTCAAGCAGCCATCCTCTCCTACTTTCTCCTATTACTTTAATCTCCGATATAATTTTCTTGCTTGTAAACTTTTTAAAGTCTCGCATTATATCTGATAATTCAAACTCTCCCTTTGCAGATATAATCATGTGAATATGACTGGGCATTATAACCCATGCATATACTATTAACCCTTTTTTCTCAATACAAAAGTTCAATGAATTTACAATTAATAGACGTAACTCTTTGCGGGTAAATAAATCTATCCATTCTACTATTGTGAGGGTAACAAAATAGATGCCTTGCTGGTGATTCTTAAATCCATAGTTGTCTGACATAGCTGGTTTTTGTCTCAAAATAAACAAAATAGCCAGTTCATTACAAACTGGCTATTTAAAATCTTATCTCTGACTCGCGCATTATAAATGCGAATGTGCTTTATGCAACATGCATCTAAACTATCTAAACAGTTCCTCTATCACAGATTTCACGCGATACAATCGCGCGATAGCTCACGAGGAGGACAAATGCGGGACAGCTGGGTGTAACAAAATAGATTCCTTGCTGGTGATTCTTAAATCCATATTTGTCTGACATAGCTGGTTTTTGTATCAAAATAAACAAAATAGCCAGCTCTTCAAAAACTGGCTACTCAAAAATATTTTCTCCAACTCTCGCATTACAAATGCGAATGCGCTTTATACATTATGAACCTTTAACTATCTAACATATCCCTCTATCACAGATTGCACGCTTTACAAAAGCGCGCCAGCACGCGCGACAGCATCCGAGGAGAAATGCGTGCCAGCTGGGGGGACAAATGCGGGACAGCGGGTAGCCCACGAAGACGGCAAATGCGGAACAGCTGGTATTTTACTTTATAGTCTAAACACATCCCTCTATCACAGATTGCACTCGCTACAAGCGAGCGCCAGCTCACTAGGAGGACAAATGCGGAACAGCTGGGGTGCCAGCTGGGGATAAACGCAGCCCAGCTGGATATGCTTTATTCAATATGCATCAAAACTATTTAAACACATCTCTCTATCACAGATTGCACGCTTTACAAAAGCGCGCTAGCGCGTGAGGAAAACATATGCGGACTAGCTGAAATGCGTGCCAGCTGGATACATTAATCTATTCTCTTAAAATCATAATCTTTAATTATCCCTTCAATAGCTTTTATTCCACTATCTGCAATTTCCACTAAAAAGTTATCATAGCCTCCGTAAACAAATCCATCTTCTGCCATCATAAGAACCATATAATCTCGATAAGCAGTTCCAATCAAACATAGTTTCTTTCCTATTCTTGGCTCATAATCTTCATTTAACCTTTCGGGAACTTCCAATTCTATCGATCTATCAAAGCAAAAATCAAAATTATCTTCTTTTAAGCTTCTCTTATTTAAAAATTTAAAAGAAAGTCCTTCAAAGGATTGTAAGAACTCAACTACCTTTGGAAAAGCATCATAATTTTCTTTTTCAATCATCTTAATGATTACATTTTTATCTAGTCTTCTTTCAGGGGTCCATCCTCCGTTAGATAAAATTTGCAAAACTTCAGTTTTCATCTGTCACTAGTTGTTTTAACTTCTTCAGTAGTAAGAACACAATTATCACATCTTTCAAAGTCCTCATAACTCATAGTAGATTTTTTGAGTTTTAAAGTATGCATTTCTAGATTATCAATATTTGCATTATCATGCAAAGCATTATTAAGAGCATCGCACTCAGCACAATTTTCAACATCCCATTTTTCAAAAGATTCTTTTCCTATTTTCATTTTTGCTTTTTCTTTAACCTCATTAATTTTTTCAAGGAGATCTTTATGAATGTTTTTATTTTTTAGACCTCCACTTATCCCATAATAGACCTTCCCCGTTTTTGTATCCACGATAGCAGTAACTCCTCTAGGCCATTTCCCTTTGGCAATATTTGCTATTATGTCTTTAGCATGTTTGGTAGCATAAAATTTTGCTAAAGAGGAAGACTTAATCGCTGCTCTAAAAGTAAGGCCCAATATTTCACCACCAATTGCAGCTGCCAACGAATATTTACCTTCAGTGCTCCAATAATGGAAGGCTAGTGGATCTCCTTCATTCCGAGCTTTTTCTGCTTGATTAAAGGCATTAATCATTGCACCCAACTCATAAGTTGCAAGAACCTTTGATATCCACCCTTTAGTCACAAATAAGTCTAGACTAATGACAGCAGTGGTAACCCCAAAGGTAAAGCTTGCTCTTGTTTCATTGTCATTCCATTTAAAATCTCCATTTGCATCAAATGGGTGATGACCTTGATATACCCCTGGGTAATAAACACTTTCTAAGCCTTCCATTTCAACATGAGAAATTACTCTATTTTCACTAAAAGCGTAAGGGCTATTCCATGGAAAATCTTGACTTATAGGATCAATAGAAAGGAATCTTCCTATTCTAGGATCATGTACTCTGTAATCGAATGAGTAATTACCATTGAATTCACTTTCCCGCTCCTGTCCCTGAAATCCATATCGGTATCCTATGCCAATATTTTTACCTCTACCCATCATTTCCAATCCAAATGGATAATAATCCTGACTACTAATAACTATAGCAGAATACTGCGAGTTTGAATAACTCCTATAATCCGATATGGTGGATAAAACATTGTTTAAATGATTGTTTAGCTCAAAATATTTTCTATTTAAATTACTCGTATAGGTTCTATATCCTAGTTCAACCTCGGTTAAAGGTTGGTATGGGACCGCAATATTTACATCTCTTGAAACCATAAACCTACCAGGCTTATAAGTTCCAATTCTAGTTAAACCATAAATTGTAATTTCATTTTGTCTAAACTCAAAATTGCCAGATATTGGAGTTTGATTGTATATAGATACAATATTTCCTGAAAGGTCCCTTATGTACCAAGTATATTCCCATGTATCTTCATTACCAACTGTCTCTGCTGGCTTCAATATTTTACAAATTCTATTTCCTTTGACATCATATAGAAACTCCAGATCGTAACTATTATTTTTGTCTACACTTGTAATCTTTCCAAAGGAATTCCAATTAATAGTTATCCCCTCAATAAAATCTTTTTGAAGATTACCGATTTCATCATATCCGTAATTATTAGCGGAATTAATATTTTCCTGTTCATCGTTAAAAAGTCCTTGATCATCAATATCAGTATTTGCAATTCCATTTAATGCGGGATCATCATTTACATGATAGAGCCTATTACTTCTTAATTTTGCTTTCGAAGCCGACAATTCTTGTGTTTCCAGACTGTTGTTGATTACATCATAGTTGTAGTGTAGATCATCAAATAAGACACCAGTCTTACCTTTTCGCTGGAGTTTTATAATATTGCCATTATTGTCGTATTCATAGGAGCTAGAATAAGAAGGTGTCGCTCCTGATGACAACCAAGCATTATTGGTAAGATCAAAATTCGCATAAGCTCGCATACTTTTGATCCTGTTTAGTTTATCATAAGTATATGCTGTTCCCTGAGCTTCGGGCAAATCGTTTTGTCCCAATATGGTATTAGCCATACTGCTGATATTACCATTATACAAGTTTTTGCCATTGGTAGCACTTCCAAATTCACTACCTGTCCTGCTTCCAACGAAATTGTTACTTATAGCTTTATAGTCATTATCGAAATAATTGAGGCTATAGCTGTAAACGTCTTTTCCCACATTCGCTTTTGAAGAGTTTGCCAATCCATCATTTCCAGGATCACTTATAGAAGAAAGGTTTGTAGCGTTTATTCCTTTTACCCATCCTTGTATTGTATATGCAAAATCCTGACCTTGTACTTTCAGATCGCCATACTCTGTTCTTGATAGTGGTCCATGAGCATAATAGAAATAAGTCACGTCCTCTGCCCAGACAATACCATCTTCACTTGTGAATACATTCGTGATTCTGTTTTCAGCATCGTATTCATACTTATGCATGAACTGGTCTGCTTTATTTTCCTGGTAAATCACTTTATTCATCTTCACACTGATCAGATCGTATTCATAACGTATCCTTTTATAGTTCTGCTTAAATGCTTCAAGATAAGGAATATCCTGTACAAGTTCTTTTACGTTGCCATGTACATCATAACTGAAATGACTTGCATGATCCACTTTCTGGGAATCTCCTTTACGCTGATATGATATGGCTGCAACCCTGTTTCTTAGGTTTTCCTGAGTAAATCCAGGAATATCGCTAAACTTGCTATCATAGTAAGTTTTACTGATCTCAAACTTATTAGCTGAAGGTGTGTTGGTAATCCAGTTATTTAATAGATCTATATCAATCTGACTTCCTGACAATAAAACCTCGACATCTGTAGATGGAGCCAACTCTCCGACTTCAACAATTCTTCCTAAGTCATCATATCTTGTGTAACTATATCTTTTAGGATTATAGTTATACTGTTTAGAGTTTTGAGAGACCACAAGTCTGCCCAATTCATCATACCAGAATCTTGAGCTAACTTCTTCTGAGAAGTCTGTTACTTTACTTACATACCCATTAGTTCCTGAAATAAACGCATGGTTGTCATCAATAAAGTTGATGTTGGTGATATCGCTGGTTGTATTCAAACCTTTCGGCACCCAGGTTACTCCACCATCAACAGTTTTCAGGAATGTACCATTAGCACCTATAATGTATCCTGTTTTAATATTGGTGAAATAAACAGAATTCAGTTTAGTATTTGTAAGCGTGTTTATTGCAGTTGGAGTCCATCCTGTACCGGCAGCATTCATTTTCAGAATAGTTCCATTGTTTCCAACAGCAAAAGCGTTTTTGCTGTCCAGCACATAAACAGAATTCAGATTTGCTGTACCTGTATTCATTGTGCTCCAGGTAGCTCCGAAGTCAGTGGATTTAGCAACATTTCCACCATCTCCTACTGCCAGTATGAATTTATCAAATACGCTTACTGAATTATAATTGAATGCAGGGGCAGCAACAAGAGCGTCCCATGAAGAACCACCATTGGTAGTTCTTAATACTATACTGTTTCCTACTATAATACCATTATTGGCATCTTTGAAAGAGACAGATGTGAAGTTCTTGGCAGTGCTGATACCTGCTTTAAGCGGTGTCCAGGTTTGCCCAAGATCTGTTGTTTTTACAATGGTGGAGTTTTTACCAACAGCATATCCCGTTTGGCTGTTCTTCACATGGAAGGTCGCTGTCAATTTCAGCGGATCTATGGTAGTAACATCTTTCCAGGTAGCTCCTCCATCGGTTGTCATAACGACAGTACCGCTTTTACCTGCAGCAATTCCTTTCTGTGTACTAGCGAATGAAATCGCATCAAGTGAGAAATTAGCAGGTGTGCTGCGTTTAGTAAACGTAGCCCCGAAATCAGATGAAGTGTAAACAGAATGATCTTCAGTAGATGCGAAAACAGAAGATGGAGCCACCAAAGACAAGTCAGTAATTGCTTTATCTGATTCCGCATTTAAAGTAGCTACAGTCCACTGAGATTCTGTACTTGCATTTGTTGAGTATAATAATGTGCCCTTAGTTCCTGCAAGTACGCCATTGCTTCCGCTAACAACAACTTTATTCAGGTCAGCGTTGGTTGGAACAAGGAACTGATAGAAAGTATTGTCGCTTGCGCTGTATTTAAAGAAAAGTCCGTCTTTACCAGTCAGGTATACATGCTCAGCATCTTCGCAGTAAACACTACTGAAAGGATCAAGCTTTATATTCTCCGACTTTGGATTGAACTGATCAATATTGGTACCTACAGTAGAAGATTTATAAATCTTTCTTCCTCCGACAGCAACAAGCTGTCCGGAAACTTTATCAATAGATTTCAGATCTGAGGAAATAGTCTTTACATCTGTCCAGGAATCGCCATTGTCACTGGAATATAACGCTCCTGTATTTGCAAGGGCATAGAATTTATAATCCAGACTTTTAAGCTCCTGGATTTTTGCCTTTTTCTCATCACTCCACACAACAGTAGTTGCAAATACATTTGAAGAATAATAAACCGAGCCAGTTCCAAAACCATCTTCTATCATAACAACCGCAGCATCTGAGACCGCTGGCATTATAATACTCTTTACAGCTTTGTTTTTAGGCAGGTTTAATGGAGTCCAGGTATTCTGAGATGAAAGTGGATTTTTATTTACATACAGCTTTCCATTTTCTGTACCCACCAGCAGTTCTTGAGAATCATAGAAAAATGTGGTAACATTCTCTGTTATGACAGAGCTTAGATTAAGGGCAGGAGCGCTTAGTATCCAGGTTTTACCACCATCTTTTGTTCTGTAGATTTTTTTATCTGCAGACAAGCAATAACCGTCTTTATCCTTAATCTGAAAATCTTTTATAACTCCATCTGGCAGATTGGATGGTTTCCAGGTAACTCCCCCATCTTCTGTATATACAACTTTATTATCCAGGATACCACAGCCAGTAGACTCTCTGTAGAAATGTAGTTTTGTAAATGCTTTATTATCGGCATTTGCATAAACATAAGTCCACGTTTCTCCTCCATCTGTAGATTTCAGAAGAATACCAGCTTCTCCGGCAGCATATATTTTTCCCGCTTCAGCAACTGAAATGGTGTTAAGTCCTGCTACTCTGAATTTAGCACCAAAATCAGTCCAGGTATCACCTTTATTGGAAGTAAAGTACATCTTTTGACTTCCCTGATAATTTGATATTACAAAACCAGTTGTTCCATTAAAATGAACATCGGTGATGACTCCCGGATTTGAAAGCGGATTGGTTTTTAACCAGGTTTCACCTTTGTCTCTAGTTGTCCAAATAGATCCATCTGATTCAAAAGCAAGGCCGTGGCTAATATCAAAGAAATGAACTTCTGTTAATGCATTGGTAGTACCTACAGGTTTAAACAACCAGTCTTTACCACCATTCTCAGTTCTCAAAAGACCACCGTTTGTTCCGACTGTATGACCAACCTGATCACTTCCTGGCACAAACTCAATATCTTTCAGATCAAGTAAACCAAGTTTGGTTAGTTCAGTCCAGTTATGCCCACCGTCATTGGTCACAAAAATGTGTGCTCTGTCAGGGTACAATTCGTTTGGATCAGGTATGGTTTCCTTAGCTACCAGATAACCATTTAATCCGTCTTTGAATTGTATACCTAATACATTAAAGCCTTCCAGACCTGTAATGGGCACACCATTGAAAATATTCAGTTTATCATGATCCGGTACAGATTGCGCTGTTAGCTGATTCAGTGAATTATAATAATAGGTCGTTGGCAACGTATGTTGAGGTTGCAGACCAGGGGTAAATGTCTTGTTCAGACGATCATTTTTAATATCTGTTAACTGATCATCATCTGTGATTACATCTACGCCTTGAGGAGGAACAGTTTTAACAAGATTTCCTGCCTGATCATAATAATATAGTGTATATTGATATTCATAATCTTTATAAGAGAAACGGAACTCTTCAGGAGCTTTCAGACATTTGTTGATATAATTGGTTCTGAAATCCTGTCTGAGTTTTTCCTTATTTCTGCTGTACTTAAGTTCTGCATTAATGGTTTTTAAGTTATTAACCATTTCCTGGCAGGCAGTGATCTCTGTCTTTTCTTCAGCTGGTTCGGATATAACAGGTGTACAGATTTTAGAAAAAGAGATATCATCAAGACCGAAGTCACCACCATAAAAATATGGATCTATACTGCTGACATCCAGAACCACTTTACCAGTATAACTTGTATTTTCCCAAATTGTACTGATCTTAACCCATCCATTCTTACAAGTCAACCCTTCTGGAGACTCGTAGGTAAGTAGGGCCCTTGCGCATTTTTTATCAGGGTCGGTTCCTTCAGGATCACAAGTAATATCATAAGGACTTTTTGAAATATTTAACTTAAGGAAGATCTTATCTTCCAGAGAAAAAGTTCCAAATTCATTATAATATATACTTGTAGGCAACTCTGTTCCAGTCTCTCCATTCAGAAGGCATCGTTCCTCCATATATCGGTTAGTCGCAGGCCATTGTTTAGATTGCTCGTCATCATAAGCCCATGCCCTGAGTTTACAACCTTTACAATTTGGATCATTAGGATTATCCTGCTGATGAAGGTTCATTGCATAAGTTGTAAACTCATAAACTCCTGGTTCCACAAAAACTTCCTGATACCAAGCTCTTTTCTTTAAAGGATTTTTTTCCTGGAATTTATTATCTGCATAAAGGAAATATCCTCTTCCGTTTGTATGATCATAGCCATCCCACTTAAGTCCTGCATCCTGTGGTTTTCGTGCAAAAATAATAGCCCCCCAACCATTATTGTCCCACTCTTTAGCAAGACAATAATCCGAACCAAATGTTGGAGATACCATTTTAGGTACATCCCGGTTATTATCAGGGAATGACTCATCCGGTAAATAACACCTGCATCCTCCGCAAGCATCAGGCAATAAAGTAGGATCTGAAAAATCTCCGTTGATAACAAGGTTCTCTTTTCCCGCAAAACAGCCTAACTGACACTCAGCAACAGGAAAAACAGAACTTCCCTTCATTTTTACGTTTACTGCAAAAGCAGAAGTTGTCACTTTGCAAATAGCATAAAGAGTAAACTCATATGCTTTACCTTGTTTAGAATTTGTGTAATCAGGTTTTAAACCAGCAAAACCAACAATATCAGTAAATTTGATCCCCCCATGCTCTTCTGCAAATTCCAAACTAAAATTTATATTGCTTCCTGCAATGCAATCAGTCTGATCATCCTTGCTACATAGTTCAATATTCAGTTTTGTTGCTGGAGTTCCAGGGATTTCGGGTGATTCAGAAGTTGCCTCAGTTGCCTGAATTTCATTTGTTGTTACCTTGGCATAATAAGTCCTATAACGACCAAGCTGTTTTTTCAATTCAGCATTGAATACAAGGTTATCATCTATAAAGTATTGGTTTCCATTAGCGAAAGCATAGTTCCCAGTTACTTTACCAGTACCATCCATATTTTTTTTGTCAGCAACAAATTCATCAAGGAAATCCAATACATGTTTTGCATTTTCCACTTCCTGAGTTTTACAAAGGTCCGGAGTTGGAGGGCCGCATTTTTTGAATTTAAATAGTGGACCATTTGCAGCATCATCATACGTGCTAACCGTACCTTTCATTGAGAAAGTATAATCAGCTGTCGTACCTTCCTGAGTAGCAGTGAAGAAAAATTCATTCGCCTCAGGATTCGGATTTATATCATAACAACTAAAAGATTTGATCTTGGCAGGATCCAACACAACACCCGCAGGAAGCGCTTCGTTTGGCTCAAGAACCACTTTCATATCTTCTTCAGAATTGTAATTGATGATCGAAATTTCAATCTTATTTCCAACCAATCCTGAATTGAACTTGTAATGACTATAAATATAACCTGGTCTAAAATATTTTTTCAGGTTGGAAGTCAGAAGTGCTTCATAACTAAAGACTGGCTCCCCACTGGGATTCGGGTCAGCATACATAGATTTATTCTGAACCGAAAGGTCATCTTGCATTACCATTGAATTTAAGAGCGAGCTTAAATCATTTCCCTCTTCTGATGTTTCACAAACGTTAGTAAAGTCACATTCAGCATTTAAAGGGAAAGTTGTATAACCTTTGATCTTAACATAGTAATTAGTCCCTACGTATTTAGTTCCGTCATAAATTTCAATCTCCATGTCGCCAATAAACTGGAAATAACCAAGCGGATTTTCCTGACGGAACATCAGGTTTCTTATGCCTTTTATTTTTGTTTTAAACCTTCCTGGAGCAACATCTGCGTTCAAATTATTTGTACAAATAGGAGTACCATTGAAGTTCATTTCAATAAAATACTCTTTGTAATTATCTGCTTTATCCTGGAATTTATATTTCTGATTCAGCCCAATTTCAAGATGAATAACTGTTGCATTGTCAGCAATAGGAGGAACAGTCGCTACAGTTTTTGAGATTTTATAATCCTTTACATTGTCAGTTGATGTACCTGATTGTAATCTTATAGTATATGGTACAAAACTTCCAGATGATGGCGTTTCTCCGTTAGCAGTATAACGTATCCATTTATAAAGTTTCTGGCTTATGGCTGTTTTTATAATTGGAGTTTCACTTGCAAGAAGTTGGTTTTTGCTAGCCAGTCCATTCATTAACATTTCAAAATCTCTTGTAATGGGACATTGTCCTGACATGAGATACACATTCATTTCTGCCTTCGCTCTAAGTCTGTCTACACTACTTTGATTTTTCTCATAATCACAGATACCTGATTTCTTTTGAGAGTCGTCTTTGCTGATAAATGCCTTTTGCGAGTTTTTAAAAAGCTGATAAAAATAAACGTTACACGGCTCAGTAATATTTAAGAAAAAGGAATTGGCACCTGCATAATATTCTTTTGGCAGGCCATTAAATGGACTGAATTGAGGATCTCCAATACATCCGTTGAATCCACCTTTTATTGAAGTATTCATACAATACAGATCCGCTTCTTTCTGCTGTATAGCTTGTTTCTCTCCAAGGTACATACTCACATAAGCCTGCCACTGTGCATCCTGCTCTTCCTCTGTTCCGGAGCCAAATGAAGTACACTCCGGTACATTTAACATTGAATTATTTGCATAATACATTGCCCCACAAAAAGTAGAAATTGCAATGGTCTTTTTAATATTTAATCCAGACCCATTGTAATCATTAAGCCTGTTGTACATGTCAGTTCTTCTGGCCTCAATAGCTGGATCGGTGCCTGCAAAATAGGGATCTTTATTAAGTAAATCCGTAACAACATTAACACTGTTATAGGTAATATCCAGAAGATTAAATGCAAATCGCTTATCAAAATTGGGGTTAACAGTATTGAGTGGAGGCACTGTTTTTTCCGGCCCTGTTGCTTTAATAGCATCAGCATATTTTTTTATGAATGAAATCCTGTCATCAAAATCATTGCTTGAATAATTCAAGGAAGGGTTTATATCATTAAGTTTTTTGCAGGTTTCATAGTAGCAATATTCAGGGTGATACTCAACAAGATATTGAGCCCAATGAGGCTTCCACACTGCTGCGAAATCTTTTATCTCTTTAAGATATATGGGCAGGATAGCTAATTCTTCGCCGCTAGCACTTTCAGTAAACTTTCCATTCTCATCAAAATCACCTTTTTTAACGTAGTCCGAATTTGTAACTGCCGGGTCATAAACATCCACTGGTCCATATTCTCCATCAACAGTATACTTTTGAAGTGGCACATAGTATGGAACATTCAGATCATCGGCAAGAGGATAATTAACATCTGCATTATTAAATTTGGGCGATCTGAATAGTTGTTCTTTAATCCAATATCCCCAATGACCAGAAAGACCATTGAGATAGGATTTCTTATTGAATATGGAAAGGCTCCAGTTTTCAGAATTAGGGTCTGTAGAGGCATATTGACCACCTGGGCTCATGTGAGATAACATCATCCCATATGAATTTTCACAATTATTGGTTGGTTCACAAAGTTCCTTACATTCTTTCAATGTCAATTCATAATCTTTCAGTGAAAGAGTAGAATTAGGATAATTGGATTTGTAAACCGTGTAGTTGTTATCTAAAGAAAGATCTTCATCATACCCCAGTGACAAGAGACAGGTTTCGCAAGTTAATTCCTCGCAAAGAGAATTAAACTCCACGTTTTGGTCTTCCTCTAATTTAAACTGCTCTTGTGTCTTAATGCAATTTGCTAGATAATCTTCTACATACTCATTGATTTTCTTTTCATTGACAGTAAGTTTTTTAACAAGAGTATATTTTCCTGCCTCTAGCGGAATTTCTTTCTCGTTAAGTTCTTGGGAATAAATAGTAGAAGTAGCAATACATGCATTGCTAATACCATCTTGATCACCAATTCCTTTTTTATCAAGATTAATTAGCTCCGTGCCACATTCATCTAATAATGAAATTTTCAAATCATACACACAGTTGTAGCAAATATCCCCACACCCCTGCTGACTCATCGCCTCCAGAAGGTAATCGAATGTGTAAGTCTGGGCAACAGGAACAATTAGCTCTTTAGAATAAACAAGGCTATTATCCTGTATGTAATTCGAAGGATTACAGTATTGATTATCAGGATCCGCTTCATTTCCTGGATTCGGGCATCTTCTGATTGCCTGTATAGTAACATTGTCAATATCCTGAGGATTAGGACCTCCATCAAGTTTTAATAAAGGAGAAGGTTTTGATAGATCTCCGGCAATGGCTGTCGCTACTGTCTTTCCAGTTTGATCAAGATATGAAATGGATACTTCTCCATTTCCGTCTATAACCATATTCTTTTTGTAGTAGGCCGCTACTCCGGCATTGCTACCAAAAAGTTTATCCAACTCTTCCTGTTCAGGCTTCCCGTAAAAATATTGTGTTTCATGGGTAGACCCAAGCTTAAAATCTTTTCCAACTCCGCTCTGACTTCTTACCCTGCCTGTATTGTCTTGCGTATATTGAGTCTGAGTGTATGGGTACCCTTCAGCATCCGGGATATAATTCTTCTTTTCAAGTTCACTTTCAGGGAAATTATTATTACTTGAATAATACTGTGAAGCACCTGAGGTATTGCTAAATTTTGGAGCTGGAGAGGTACAACCTGTACCTATAAAATCTTCTTTCTGTATTGCATTATTAGGCCTATTAGTCCCATCAAGTATGTGAAACTTCTCAATATACGAGAAGTCAGTTTTTCCGGCGACTGGCACAGGCAATGTCTGAGCAATTGCACGTCCTTCTTTGTCATAAAATGTTTCAGCAACTATGTAATGATTCGTTGAATTGGATTTCGTTACAGCTTGTCTGTTACGAAGAGATCCGTCAAAATACGAGACAACGTCTTTTCTCTTTCCCTCTTCAGCAAATGAAGAAGTAACCTGAAAATTGTTTGTTGCTCTGTCTGCAATAGTATATTTATCACCAAATGAACTTACAGTGGTTCCATATGAAGGATTTTCAGAAGACCACTTTGTTGCAACATCATATAGCGCTGTTCCAAAAGCCTTGCCCTTACCTCTCACTCTGTAAAGAAGATACCCTCTATCGTAAGTTAATGGAATTTCATAATAATTTTTATCTGTAACTACTCTGGTACTGTTAAAGGTAAAATCATAACTTAATGTGCTTGCTTCAACCTGTGAGGTAAGGCTGACAGAAGAATAATCATCTACATAAGTATACTCTAGTTCATAGCTTTCCGCTCCGTGAAGATGCTCCCAACTCAATAACAAACTTTTATTAGTTAGCTGAGACTGGATTGTTCCGGATCCTGAAGCAAAAGGAACGGAAACAAGGTCCAGATTATAATACCTTTCTACTTCTAAAGAAACTTCAAAATTAACATATTGAGATAAAAATGTTGAGGCAACGGCACTTCCGTTCACCTTCGTTACCGTAACAGAGATACTATAAGGATCGTTTATAGCATCGTCAATTACAATGTAATCTTTGTCCTTAACTTTGGCGTTTATATTGCTAACGGACAATGTAACAGGGCCGATAGACGGGATAACTTTAGTACCATCTTTTTTATAGTACTCAACATTGAACTCAACAGATTGATCTAAGTTAAGAGGGAGGGATTTATTATACTGATCAATGGACAGCATAATAATACCTTTTGAGTTTACATATTGAGCATTGCTTAATACGTTAGGAAAATTCTTATCCTGAATACTCAAGGTAGCCTGAGGAAAAATCTCCGATCCTTTTTTCTTGGATATGTACTTTTCATTACCAGCAACCGCAAAAAAAGGAATCCCAATTATTAGAATAAAAATGGATTTTAGAAAAGAAAAATGCTTACTCATCTATTTATTTTTTTAATCTCTGATCTACTAATTCGTAATTTTTATAATTCAATGAAGGCTTTAACGACTTTGAGGATTTCTGAAAAAAGATACTTTCTGAAAAAGTCTCATTGCTGATTTCCCCGGTATCCATCTTGTCAAAACAAATTTCCAATCTGGGCCTTTCTTTACTTCCTTTGCCATCGTCCTGTAAACTCATTTCCTGATTATAGTAGAAAATCATTTTACTCATGACATATGATTTTGGATTATAAATAATTTCTATCCTTGAACAATCCATATATCCTTTAACCTTATCAAAACTGATGAAAAGTTTTTTATTGGATTCATTCAATTTATTTGCCCTTACCTCATTCGCATTTTTTAGAATACTGTCAAGCTGCTGATAAAAGTTAGTAAAACCGGCAGGCTGATTCTTCACCTTGGATTTATGTGCATTATCAACAATAATCCTTTTTTCATCTGCATCCACATACACTAAATATTTTGCATTTTTAAGAATTGTCTGATTACCAAAAGTATTTAGCATGTTTTCTCCAGCCCTTTTTACAGTTGCCTTGGTTTCTTCAACGGCCTTTGTTGCATAGTAATTCTTATATACATTATAAGAAATATCAACACTGAGATTTCTTAAACCACTCATTGTGCTGTTGATTTTCTTAAGTTCATCTATCCCTTCTTGTGCATGAAGATTGGTATTCCCCAACAGGGCATACAGGACAAGAACTATTTTAATAAAATGTCTCAAAATCTTATTGATTATCTAGATTTTCTACTTTATATATGTTAGTCTGTGACTCCTGGATAGTCATAATGCCTCTTTCTGTCTCCTTCTTGACTCTGATAAGTTTACCTTCCTGATCGTATTCGTAAAAAGTGGCAAAGTTCCTTTCATCAAGTTCAGACATCAGTTTCATATCTTTTTTATCATAGACAAAAGATTTCATACTGGAATTGTCTCTCTGAATTCTCAGGTCATCATAATAAATATCCACCGCTTCAGAACTTAATAGTGAAATACCAATCCCGACATTATTTAATGGAGCTTTGAAAGTACCTTCCAGCTTCTGCCAACCTTCAACCATTGGAGAACCAGGAACAACTTTTAGAGGAACCAGAGAATTATCCGGTAAGGATGTTCCATCAAACTGGTCTATATAAAAAGTAAGTTTTACTCCTGCATTCAGGTAATCCTGCTTAGGCTGAGTCCAATCTTCTTTTACCCATACAGAAAGCACATAATCTTTTTCACTTTCAGGAACAAAAGAACTCATACAGTTACCACAAGTTGGTTCAGGACAACTACCTTTTGCAATTTCAATTTTAGAAAATGCTATTTTACCATTTTGATCAGAAGGCGCATTGTTAAAATCAGACTCATTTGTTGGACAACTAAAGTCTTTAAATACTACGCTATATGTTCCTGATTCAGTAATGGTATTTGTAGGAGCTTGCTGCTCAGGTATTGGTTGATTATCCCTAAACCATAAAAATCTACCTAAAATACCACCATGGGGCTTTACATTTAGAGGAAGACTTTGTCCTTTGCATATTTCAGGCTGAGGCGTTTTTATTGTTAAATCAACAACTTCAACTCCTGTTTCTACTGTGCTAGAATAACATCCATTTTTCGCTGTAAGCTTAACAGGAACGGCTCCTTCAGTATTGAACCTGTAAAGCTCAAGTGCATTTTGAGTACTTACATCTATAGTATTATCATTATTTATATCCCAAAGATATGTTACACCAGGTTGATGATTATTGATCTTTAGAACTGACAAATTTGTCATCGCAATAGGTAAACCTACACAGAAAGTATAGATGGAGTAATCTGGTGTATTTACAGATGGAGCATTGCAATATGTAAAAGTACTAAGCTCACTGGTATTATTATTGGGACCTGTTCCTTCCACATTTAAATCAGTTGCTGTTGCTGCAAAATAATAAGGAGTTGGCTGAATGTTTTCAACAGTGAAAGCCCAGGTTCCTGAACTTCCTGTAGTTACGGAACCCAAGTAGTATACCGCCGACTGATAAGGGCCTGCTCCTTTGAATATTTCTATCCTCCGGTTAGCACCAGCTGTACCTGATAGTATAAGATTATTTGAAGAATTTAACACAGGAGAAGGATCGAATACAGGTTTTGCTTCTCCATTATTGCCATTGGTGAATAAAGCATTCTCATCGGGATAGAAAATATTGATGGCTTTACTAGATGAACCGTTTCCTGAAATATAATTTTGGGTGATAATATTGTGTTGTCCGGGATCTCTATAGACTGGAGCTACCACAATTCCATCCTTTTGATGATAATATATCCAATTACTTTCAATCCTGTTATAATTTGCCCCTGCTAGAAATATTCCATAATCTCCGTTATTATAGACTTTATAATTCAGGTTCGTTCCTATAAAATTTTCTTTAATCAAACTGCTGTCTATGTTGCTGCAATAGACACCCGCAAAACCACAATTTGCAACATTATTTTTAATGATAGTCAAACGAGTGGAAGTTGATCCTCCTGGAGAAATATAACCATTCCCTTCAATACCTTTTTCTACTACAGGAATTGACGTTCCGGCCAGAGATACTCCGACATAGTTTGATTCAATATTACAATCATGGACATTTTTATCTACCTTAATTCCACTAACAACATGACCGACTACATTTCCTTTTATTGTAATATTAATTGAACCATCCAAAGAAATTCCGGTTTGATTTATGGGCATGGCTACATTGTTCTTGCGTATTCCAATATAATTATTGATGATATTGACATCAAAAGATTGCATAATCATAATTCCCCTTTGAGACTCCCCGATTTGATTACCATCTACAGTCAATGCATTTCCTACTAGACTTATTGCGGAGCTAGTGCATCCAGTAATTTCGCTATCAAGAACTTTGTTAATATTACCATCACATACAACCCCTTCTGCTGCCCCCTTAATCGTCACCGCACTTATAAGGTTATGATCGCAATTGAAATTTATTGCTTTGGAAAAATTTTGAAACTGTATGTTTTTAATTTGGTTACTATTTCCTACAAGGCTTGTTCCGTTCGCTTCACTTGAAAACCCATCGATAGAACCATTACCCTGTAAAATTATACGTTGATTATCACCAGCTCCTGCTTTGCTTTCCAATTGAGTACTTCCATCCAGAATTATTCCATTAGAATTATTAAGGTTTGGCAATTGGACGTCCAGTTCAAAATAGTATGGTCCTTCTTCAGGCAAGGCAAAACAGACTTGGCCTTGTTCACTTTTAGCATTTGCACAGTTGATTGCTGCTCTTAGAGATCCAACGACAGGAGTTGCGTTATTTCCATTGTCTTCTGTGGTAGTGACAATACATGAACTTAATAAAAAAGGAGTTGATAATTCGGATGTATTTCCATTTTGGTCTGTTGCAGTAGCTACATAATTATTCCCTCCGTTGGAATTATAAGTAGTTGAAGAAATCGGAATCGTAATGGACCATTGTCCATTAACAGCTTGCTTTTCTCCAACAAAAGAGATGGCATTTTGAGCTACTCCGTCATTATAAAAAACCTGAATAAGATCGTTTGTTTCAGAAGTTCCACTGATTGTAAAGCCTACAATCGAGGTAATTATGGGAATAGCTTTACCATGATTCCCACTGCCTTCGTTATTGAAAATTGCGTTTCCAGAATTATTATTGCTTATAGTGTTATATGCAATATTATTTTTCTCTCCTTTAACACTAATTCCTCCCAAACTATTGTTCTTAATAATATTCCTTGAATTCTCTAGACCAATTTTTATATTACTAGAACTATAAGCCAGATTTATTCCGAATCCCTGATTGCCCAGGACATTATTATTTTGATCAACTCCAATCCTATTGCCAATTATTGTAATTAATGTCGAATATGATAAGTTAATTCCATCCGCTTGATTGGAGGTAATTACATTTTCTCTTATTTCTAAATTTTGACATTGGTTTAGCTCGATACCATGATTAAAATTACCTGAAATTCTATTTTTTAGAATTTGAAAATTACTAATATTGCCATTGTTAACAACTTGAATTCCATGGCTAATCGAACTTTGAGTTGGGTAACCATTATTTTCGATAGTATTTCCCTCAATAATTATATTTTTTACCTGTGCACCAGGTAGGATAGCAAAAGTAAGTCCACTTATTTTATTGTTTGAAATTATATTATTCTTTATCTGAAGATCTTCCATACTAGTGAGATACATCCCACCATTATTTTCCGAAATAGTATTATCTTGAATTATACCATTTTTATTCGTCGTGGAAGCCAAACCAGTACTAAATTTATTTATAATATTATTCTTAACTACAAACCCATCTGTAAAATTAACCTGTACAGCCTCAAAATTATTACCGGGATAAGCTGGACAATCAATTTTATTTCCTGAAATTTCTATATTAGCAGAGTTTGTAATATATATTGGCCTTCTAAAATTTCTGATAGTAAGATTTTTAATCACAATTGGAGTAGATGATGATTTAAAGCAAATCAAATTAGGATTTACTGCACTAATAATAATTTCCGGTTCCCCACCAATTCCCCCATAAGCATCAATTGTAACTTTCACCGGATTGGTAATTTCAGGTAATGAGGTTAATATGTTTATAGTATGGGGTCCATTCCCAGGCAAGGCAAATTCGACTTTAGCATGGTCACTTTTTGCATTTGCGCAATTGATTGCAGCTCTCAGAGAGCCTGCAACAGGTGTATTATCGCCATTGTCTGCAGTGGTTGTGACGACACATGAAGTTAATAAAAAAGGAGCGGACAATTGAGATGTATTTCCTTGTTGATCTGTTGCCGTGGCAACATAACTATTACCTCCATTTGGATTATAAGTTGATGAAGACATTGGGATTGGTAATGACCATTTCCCATCAGACTTTACAGAGGTTTCACCTACAAAAGCAAGAGCATTCTCAGCCACTCCGTTGTTATAAAAGACCTGCACAAGATCTCCAACCATTCCTTTACCATTTATGGTTAAACCAACAATTGATTCGATTTCAGGTGCAACTTTTCCAATATTTCCTAGTCCATTACTATTATCTATAGCTTTATAATTGTTGTTATTATATATTTTGTTATTAAGTATCCTATTACCCGTACCTCCATTAATTAATATTCCAGGTCCATTACTATTATTAGCTATAATATTTTCTCCCCCAAGTCCACCTATTATGTTGTTGTTTCCAGAAATTTGAATGCCTATTGTACAACTTCTAGTTACATTATTATCATCAACACCTATTTTATTATTTATAACCACATTATCATTACCCCATAATAAAATTGAAAATTGTAAACATCCATAGAATCTGTTATTCTTAATCGTATTATGATGATCATTTGTAAGCATTATTCCGCCCAATTGAATATTTTCAAAAGTGCAATTTTCGATAAGACAATTCTCGATTACATTATTATTGTTGTTCCCAATTAAAATACCATATGTCAAATTTTGAAACACTAGATTTTTAATTGTAACAAATCCTTCCATAATTAGAAGTGTTTTGTTTATTATAATTCTTTGATCAGTTCCGCTTCCCTGTCCACTAGCTAATTGAGAATTCCCATCTATCGTAATTCCATTCAAACTTACAAGCCACCTACTAGAGCCTAAATTATATGGGCCTGTTGTAGAAATCGCAAACGAGATGATTGCTGACTGAGAATCAGAGTTGGCATTTAAAATTGCCTCATCCAACGACCCCGGTCCCGAATCATTAGTATTCGTCACTAAGTAAGTCCCTGCAAGCAACTTCGAAAAAGGGCACAGTGTCACCACTACCAACAAACAGAAGAATTTAAAAAATTTCATATTCTTATTCATCTAAAATTTCAATCAAAATTATTTACAAACAGGTAAGTTAGTCATAGAAGAACCTCCGGAACTTTTAGGAATCTTAATACTGCTTCTACCTGTATGAGATTTATTTTCAATCGTTCCACCTGTGAACTTAATCTTCTGTTCTACACAAGACTTTTTATCACCATCTTCAAAGCTTTCAAACAGAATATCTGAATATTTAGCATTGGCAGATACAGTCACTGGCACCTGATGATTAAAACCACTACCTGAGTTAGCGTATCTGTTTAATGGATCTTTATTTTCCATTTCATTTCCGCCATAAGGATCATAAGAGGTAATTTCTGAAGTCCATGTCCAGTTTGTTTTATCGTGACACCACACAGTGTTTCCTGTTTCCGGTGTTTTCCAGAAGGAGTTAAATGCTTTGAAATAGCCGTCTTTTCTCAGGTTTGCTTCAATACTTGTTTTAGATCTGTCTGTAAGGAACGTATAGGATTTCTTAGGTCTCCATATGGCTTTGGCTCCATAATAAACAGGGTTATAATATTTCCCCATGTCAATATCACAGGCACAGAATATCTTCCAGTCATCACTGAATTCAGAAGCACTTGCTGAAAGTACCATGTGATCAAAATCTGCAAAATCAATCCTAGCCTTCAACTGGTCACTGTCTTCAGTCTTTAGCGGATTTTTTAAACAAACCACATTTCCAACAGGAATATTGGACATGTTTCTTTTACCTGATCTTATAATTTTAAAAGTTGTACTTCCATTTAATAAGGTGGAGCTAGGATTGGTCGCCGTCGTTTTACCTCCCATTATAGTTACCTTTGTTTTGGTCTTTTCCACTACATAAAACCTGTACTTCATTTCTTCTAGAACAGCATCTTTCTTTGTAGGGTCATCGAGGTCATCGTTATCGATTGCGATAAGTTCATCTCCTATTTCAAATGGGTTTGAAGTAGACGCAGCTGTACCCGAAGCTAATTCGAGTTCATATTCTACCCCAATATTTTGATAAGCAGGTCCCATTCTATTATGAGCCCAATGAGCAGGGAATGTAAAGTTATATAGAGGATCATCAAAGTTATTCTGTACTTTGGTTACCAGCACTTCTCCTGTTTCTCCATCATATCCAATATTCTGCGTTGCGACTTTGGACCCGAGGTCGTAAGCTATAACTTCGTCCAGCAAACCGTATCTATTAATCACCTTGGTTGTTACCGCGGAACGGAATCTGGTTTCTTCCTTAGCATATGCTGGGAGTATAAGTGGAATAGATGCTGGAAAGATTGCAGCAAGGAACATTGCAAGATTTCCATTTATACCAAAACTCTCAGTTGTAGATTCCTGCTGACGCATATCAGCTACAAAATCAAAATCAACTCCTATCTTAGCATTTGATATTCTCCCGTCAGGAAGAATTATAGTTGCATCATTGACAAGTCTGTTTCCTGCTCTTTTATATTTATACTCTACTCCAGAAATATAAGTCTTCTGATCATGGCCATAAACCCATTGAGCTTTGGGCTTTCCATGCATGTCATTCAGTTCTATAACATAGCCCTGGCTCGCATTCATATAATCCTTCTGCTGAATTTTCAAAAGCCTTAATGCGATATTAGATTTCTTAGGCAATAATTGTAGATCAGTTCTATCCACTATAGTTGGAAAATCTTTAGCAGTATAGAATTCGTGAACAACAGAGCCCGTTTTGGTAGAGGCTTCATTGATGCTTGTCACTGTAACCTTGCTATATCCAACAGATGCACCGGGAAAAAAGCATTCCCCAAATGGTTCTTCCAGATAAAATTTATCATCTGGTACCAGAAGTTTTTCCTGTTTAGTCCCATAAGCTACAGGCTTATGATGCGGAATTTCATCACCACCGATTAAAGGTTCATAACTCGCAACTCCGGAACTAATCTCATTCCCCTCTTCATCCGTTGTTTTATAACTATAATTCTGTCCATATATTCCCCCCTCTACATTAGCTCCAATAACTTGAGAAGAATTATCAAGCACTTGAATAGAAGACACCCTGGAGCCTCCTCCGAATTTCTTTCCATTAGGATTATAAAGACGGATAAATGATTCCTTAGCAATGAATTCCCTGCATTGCTGATTATCCATCATGAATCTATTAATTCCTTTAGCAATGGTAAACAGGTTTTTAGTAGGACTTGAATTAATAATACTTAAAAGAACCTGATCCACCGCACCATCATTTACATCTGTCAATCCATAAGCTAAACGAGGGTTGTATAGCCTAACAAATTGAAGTGCCGCTTTTGCAATTGGGCTGATCTTAATTCCTTCACCTCTATCTCCTATCGGTACAAGCTGCATTTCCAGGAATGCTTTACCGTCTTTAACTACAGCATCTACTATTTTTACATATCCCGGAACAAAATCAGAAGATCCGGTCTTTTGATTATAGGTTAAATCATTCCAGTTTTTTGATCCAAGATTAACCTTGAATTTAAAGTACAAATCTTTTCCACCTGATATGATATCTCTTAAATACTTTTTCTTAAATGTTTCTGTATCTATTCCAAAGCCAACATCAAGGACAATGTAATTAAAATCTTCATTTGTTGATCTATCATACAAATGCTCAACTGTACTGCTAACTTTAACCTCTTTAGAAACACCATAAATCTTGAACATTTGCATGGCCTCTTTATCCTGAACATATGCATAATCATCAGATTCATATTGAACTGAGATGGACCCACCAGATGGTAAAGTTATATAGGTTAAATTCCATGCACCTGCATTCTTAAATGCAGTAGTAGCATTCTGTTCCGTATAAGGGAAATTGGCATTGTCTCGATAATCATATTTAGGGTTAGCAGAAGTCCCATCTAAATATTCTAGCTCTTTAAAATTTCCCCAACGATCATACATTTTCAGATGATAATCCGGGTTAGTCAAATGATAGGTAAATTCATATGGACTAAACTTAGCCTTTTTAGAATTTTTATAAGTAAAATAAATTCTCTTTAGAGTCAGTTTACCTTTTTTGGCATTAATATTTTTTGTTGCATCATACCCTGACTCATTGTCCTTTTTTCCGTTTACATCTATGCCCGTACCACTATTATTTGGCACATTACCGCAAAGTGAATAATCATAAACGAAATGAACGGTCTTGATTGGAGTTGTTTGATCACTTATATTATAAAGCCTTATCTCTTTTAAATACTTTAATTTTTTGCTTTTATTAATTTCACCATTCTCGTCTACAACCCCTAATCCATCTTCCCTTTCTCCAGTAATGAATTTAGCGATGAAATTTTTATCCTCGATTGATTCTAGATTCCATACTTCTTTTGTTCCATATACATAATTAGCATGATCGTCACTGGTTAAAGATGAAAGACCTTCTTCACTATTGGCTTTTTTGGAACCCACTGGTACTCTCCAATTATAATCAGGAATTTTGGTATAGTTGAATAATGTGTATGTACCCATATCCGTTGCGGATGGGCCAGGGATTTTATCGTTGTCTACATAATCAGGGGAAAGTACTGAGGTTAAAAGATAACTATGTGCATAGGCAGGAGTTTCATTCATCTGATAAAAGTTATCTATCCCCCTTTCATTTGAAGTTGAATTGTCTGCATTACCATCAGTCGAATAATTAACAAGACCTGAAGAATAATCCACCGCTAATTGTCCCCTTTTGGGGCTTTCTCCTGTGCTGAAGGAAACTTCTCTTTGCAGGTTGTTATAAGCTGGAATTCCATAAACATATCTCATTCCCTGAGCATTTACAGATGTCATTTCAGCTATATGATGGTCCTTCCCTTTGTAGACAGCTTTATTAGGATCTGTTTCAGAATATAAAGATTTTTTTATAGCAAAATCACGCGCTTCTTTGAAGGTCAATACAGAAATTGTCTCATTTCTCTTTTGTCTTTTGTTCCTATTTACATTATCTAATATTGAAATTGTATTCCCATCCGCCGTTTTTAAATGATTCTCTGTGCCGACTTCAAAACCTCCACCTGATTTTAAATCAGGTCTTACAGCATTAAAGCCTCCTACTTTGTTAAAAAATGATTCTTCAAGTTCAAATTCTGAATCTACAGACTTCTCTCCAGCCTGCTTAAAATAATATGGCTCGTAATATTCATTACTAGGCTGATCCTTCTTGCCTTGAAAACTTAATTTTTTGCTTAATGTATTCCGCCATTTTGTTGTTGTTGTATTTGACAGCACAACTCTCGGATCCAAGCCAAAACTTGCAACCCATCCTCCCCCGAATTCCACTCCAAGCGAATAGCTGTCACTTCCGTTATTATTATAACTATCGTGTACAACACCTACATCACTTCTATATGGTCTGTACATTCCTCCGATTCCCTGACCTGAAACAGAATAAATATCATAAGTAAAATTAGTTACCGGAAGCGCAGGAGTATTTTTTGTAAAAGCAACATCTTTTTCCCTGTTAAAATCAAGCAAAGACCCTACATTGTTATATTGGTCGGAATTCAGATATCCATAGGATCGATACTGCTTTTCATTAGTCCTTAATTTTTGCTCTGAATAATAACCCGAAAAAGCAAGTAAAAAGTCGGTACCGAATGCTGTAGCTCCATAACTTAAATTAAGTGTAACCGAAGTGTTTTTAAAAGGAAGATTAGAAGGTGTAATATATGTAGGTGATACAAAAGAAATTGGACTTCCGCCGTTTTTAGACATGAAATCATAACTTTTTGTCTCATAGAGATTTTGGGAACTATAATAAGCGTATGATTTATAGTTTAAACTTTTTAATGATAAAGAAGTTAAACCAGCTCTTGAATTAAATGAAGCTCCAACTTTAGCTCCCAAATATTCACTTCTTTCATCGTTAGACCTTACTCTAGCATCAAAAGAAACTGTTGGATCAATGGTCATCCCATCCTGACTACTAGTAGAAACATTCAAACCAAGGGAAGCTGTATATTGACCTTTATTCCCACCTGCTGCACTAATACCGATGTTTTGGGTAGGCTCCATTGCAAACCCCTTATAATTGTTATAGCTGATTCCCATGCCCAATCCTATACTTAAAAAATTGAACTGAACCACTTCGGGAGATATCATACCAGTAATACCATATGTTCTATTAGGCTTAATATTGAATTTTTTTGTTATAAAATCTCCATTGTCTCCATTTCCATTAAAATCGTCCGGAAGCCCTCTCATATTGCGGTTAATAACACCTGGATTAATGTTCCATCCCAATCCAACCCAGCTTGCTTCCTGATCCATTGATACTCCTGAGTGATAGGATATATTAATAGGATAATTACCAACGTTTAACAATGGAATGTTGTAAACAAAGTCGCCGGAAAAAACATCAACCATTTCCGAGGTACCAATAGGTTCAAAACTTTCTACTTCAGGTTGACTGGGCCCTCCAGTAAGCGCAAAAGCTATGGTTGGAAATAGTACTTGTGCCAAAAAGTTGACTGCGAGAAAAAGTGCGGTAAACTTAAAAACTTTTATCTTCATTGGTATAATATGTTGCGTCATTCAATACTTTCAAAAATCATTTAATTGTAGGAAGCTTTTCAAGAGCATCCTTTTCAATTTTAAAATTTATCTTTCCTATTCCAAGTACCTTTTCATCAAAGGAAAAAGTAAGGTCCTGTAACGTTTTGACTTTTCTTTCAAAGCCCACTACCATATTCGAGTATGGAGCCATATTGTAAGATCTTTCAAAATGATATAAACCACAGTCTATAGTATCGTTAAGAGTGTACAGCTTTAAATCATTTTCTGCAAGGCTTGTAAAATATTCTATGCGCTGAAAATATTCATCAGTTCCAGAGATATTCTTTTTTAGCATTTCTTCCTGAGTGTCTTTCGCAGTTATTTTCAAATTAAAATGATAAAGTTCTTCAAGCTCATGGATTCGGCTTTGTATCTCTTCTTTAGAGCATTCTTTATTCACACATTCTTTAGCAACTATATACTCTGCAGGTTTGTATTGCAGTGTAAATATAAAGTCATCGAATTCTTTCATCATCAAAAGTCCGTTTTCCTCGTCTTCAACCCATTCGATAAATTCCTTTTCATTCAGACTCTTATCCGAATCTGAACAACTGATAAATAAAAAGAAAATTAGAAAGAGGTAAGGAATTCTCATTTTGACGAACCGTTGTACTTATTGTTTACAAACTCCTTCACTTTATCTGTTATATCGTCAGATTCATTAACATATATAAAGTTATAACCATCGTCAACTCCATAGATAAAGTCATAGCCTTTGTTTTTGCTATAGTCTTTGATGTACTGCTTAAGCTGCTTCCAGATCTGGGTTCTGTATTCATCAGCCAATGCTTGGTTGGCTTTACCAAACTCATCTTCCTTTTGAAGGTATCTTTCTTTCTTAACCTGAAAGGTGCTTAGGTTATCAAGATTCTTTCCCCTTTCAGCCTCTATCTTTGTTGATAGTATCTGTAGCTCTGTTTTCAGGCTGTCAAGCTGAAGGTTTCTTTCTTTCTCTACACCCTGAAGCTTCTTTTCAAGCTCTTTCTTCAGTGTGAAATCTTCATATACTACATCTATATTTACATAAGCAATTCTTGGCACTGCAATATATGTATAGACAAATAGCCCTGCTACTGCCAATAAGATGATGCTTATACTGATAATCTTGTTCATATTCTTTTTAACAGTCTAATTATTCTTATACTCAAACTTTAAGTAAGACTTTCTATTCTTTTCATCAGTCACTTCAAGGATATATAGCTTTCCATCAATCAGACCTAAAGTTTGTAATTCGATGCTTTCATAGTTCTGACCATAATTCGTACTTAAGGAGCCTTCCTTCTTGATCTCTGAAGGGTTGGAATAAATCTTATATTTCAAAGAACCTGCATCTTTATATTGCTCCAAGAATCTGAAATTTATTTTTTGACCTTTTACAGGATAAACGCTTCCATCCATCTTATTCGAAAGTATTCCAAATATGGACTCATCGAATGGCACATATCCTAATGTGTAGTATCCCGAAGTAAAAGGAGCATTGGAAGTAATAGAGCCACTAGATCCATCAACTACTTTATTGTTTGCTCCAAAAAACTGCCACACGTTGTTTTTATACTGAGCAACGCTTATGTCTCTGGTATTGACTCCTTCACAACCAGAACTTGTCCATGGTATAGTTAAAGAAACATTAGAGCTACCTGTAACCCTTTGTACATTCCAGTATTGGCATGAACTAACTCTTGATAGGGTATTATTTAATGTTGTAGCATTTGGAGGAGTTGCTA
>NZ_JAGHZZ010000013.1:0-8787 GCF_017745095.1 Sporocytophaga sp.
ACCAGATATTTAGCACATAAATAATTTATAAATTGTAAAATAAAAATCCCAGTTAAACGACTATGGATTAGAAAGTCTTTATTTTTAATATTGAATTCAAAAAACTCGAACTGAACATAGATAAATTGTTGTCAGGAATAATATGACACAGTGATTAGCAGCAATATAATAACCACCAGATTGAAAAAGCTAAAAGATTTCGTTAAATGCATAAAGAAGGAAAAAGATCACTTCAAAACAAGAAGAACTCCTTCACAATTGGTCATTTCCATTTTTGATTCCTTAGATTCTGTTCCTGAAGATGAATGGAATAAGGTTATTCCTCCTAGTAAAGGATTAATGCGTCATCCTTATCTAACTGCAATCGAAAACTCTTCAAAAGAGGAAGAACAAAGCTGGTATGTCTTGATGTACAAAGATAACAAACCCGTTGGGGCAGCTATTTTCCATGTAGCAGTCATTACCGGCGAAGATTATCGATGCTCTGATGATGGGAAACATAAACTTGAAAAAATTACAAATACTTTTAAGGATAAGGCTAAAGTTCGTGTATTGGTTTGTGGCCATACCCACATAAGTGGAAACCATGGCTTCATTTACACCCCTGACATTACTGATAAAGAAGCTTTTCACGCACTTGCAGATGCTTTATATCAAATTAGACGTTCGGAGAAACTAAGAGGTAAAATCAGTCTTCAATTGATCAAGGATTTTTATGAAGATGAAGTTGCGGCCTCTGGTTACCTTGGAGTCTTTAAATATCGTCAGTTTAAAGTCGATCCTAATATGATTTTAAAGATAAGGCCAGAATGGAAATCCTTTGACGATTACCTTAATGCAATGAATAAGAAGTATAGAAAGAAAGCATTAACTACAGTCAAGAAGGGCGCGGAACTTAAGACAAAGAGCTTATCAGCAGAGGAAATAGAATCCAACTTTGATAAAATCCAAATGCTTTATTTCAATGTTTCAGATAAAGCAAAAGTGCGTATCAATCATTTTGATGCTTCATATTTATTACAATTAAAATTGAATTTAAAAGAAGATTTTGAATTGATTGCCTATTACCTTAATGAAGAGATGATAGCTTTCAGTACTTATATATACTGGGGGAATAACTGTGAAGCACATGCAATCGGAATGAATTATGAACAGAATAATCAGTACTGTATCTATCAAAACATTCTTTATGATTATGTAAAAGTTACAATCGAAAAGAAAAAAGGCATGTTGATTTTGGGAAGGACTGCGATGGAAATGAAGAGCAATTTTGGAGCTGAGCCTTATGAAATGTACTGTTATGTTCGCCATTCAGGTCCTTTGATGAACAGGGCATTAAAGCCTGTTTTTAATTATATTAAACAAACAGAATGGACACAGAGAAGTCCATTCAAAGAGGGTGATTCTGCAGATAACGATAACTGACAATAGGTCAACAAAACATCACTCTTAATAATCATAATAAAATCAATAATGAAGATTAAACTTTTAGTTTTCGCATTAGCTATATTACATGCAAATTTCATTTTTGCTCAATTACACCCACACTATTGTTAAGAAACATTGGATGTAAATCACTAAGACTACCTGAATTTATGAGTTAATTTATATGTTTTTATAGAAAAATAGACTGATATGAAAACAGAAATTCAGGAAGGAAGAACATGCACATTAGAATTAGATCCTGATTCTGCTGCTGCGATTGAATATGGAGATCATTTATTCGGCAAAGTCCTTGGAAGAGATGTTATCGACTCATCCAAGGGAACTTTAAATGATATGTATGAAACACAAAATGATCTGCCAGTAGTAGTTATTGAAGGACCGGAAGGTTTTCATTGGAGAGTCCCGGAAAGAGATATAACAAAAATAGTTTGCTCTGATGATGAACTTTGTTAGAATTAAAATAAATCAATTTTACTTGGGATTCTAATAGCTATAAGATAAAGGTTTGGAACATATCCCTATACAAACTAAGATAACGTAACTGCAAAATTGAGACAAATCATATTGTACATAAAATATTTAAATAGCCAGCATCAAAAGGCTATTTAAATATTTTAAAATTAAGATACGGGATAATCTAAATATTCATTTTCGATACCACCTCTACAATCTATCCGGTGATTCTTTTAATTTCTTGACTAAGCATTAGCCGAATCTCTTACTTTTTTATTATTTAAAAAACCATAATTCAAAGGCCTATAGTTAAAGAACATCTTGTCTCCTTTACTATTCGATCTCTTGATCTTCATAATTAACTAATCAATCATTAATGAACACTTAACGGTCTTATAACCTCCCCATATTTATAGTTTTTCATATTTGCCAATACCAATTCTTAAACCATTATTGCTATGAAAAAACTATTTTATCAAGTTCCATTTTTAATTTTAATCTCTTTAATTGTTGTTTCTTGTAAGAAAGAAAGTCCAGAGCCAACACAATCACAGACATCTAATGATGTACACAACACAACTAATTTAAGAAGCTCTGCAGACAATTTGGCTATGGGCAATCCAAGTGGAGCGGTAACAAATACCTCTAATTATTCGAATTATCTTATGGTCAAAACTCAATATTCAATGTCTTACCATAGAGATAGAGGAACGCCAAACTGGGTAAGCTGGCACCTTGATAATACTTGGTTAGGTAGTACACCAAGACAAGATGATTTCAGAGCAGATGCAACCTTACCATCTGGCTGGTACAGAGTGGCTAATACAGACTATTCTGGAAGCGGATTCGACAGAGGACATAACTGTCCTTCTGGCGACAGAACGTATAGCGTATCTGATAATTCCACGACATTTCTGATGACAAATATGATTCCTCAGGCGCCTAATAACAATCAACAAACATGGGCAAACCTTGAAAATTATTGTCGCACCCTGGTTAATCAAGGAAATGAATTATACATTATAATGGGTAGTTATGGTACTGGGGGAACTGGAAGCAATGGAACTTTTAATACAATTGCAGGAGGAAAGGTCACTGTTCCTAATAGAATATGGAAAGTAATATTAGTATTGCCACAAGGGACTAATGACGTAAGCAGAGTGACTTCAAGCACTAGGGTTATTGCAATCAATACTCCGAATAACAATAGCATTAGCGCTTCTTGGGGTAGCTATAGAACAACAGTAGATGCCATTGAATCAGCAACAGGATATAACATATTGTCAAATGTGTCAGCAAGCATACAGAGTGCTATTGAATCTAAAGTTGATAATGGCCCTACACAATAAATAAAACCATAATTAAAACATAAAAGGCTTTAACAAATTGTTAAAGCCTTTTATGTTTCTACAACTTTCGTTTTTAATCCCCCCAAAGTTCCATCTTTCAATTTACCAATAATGAAAGCATCTATGCGGGTTTCGCCGACCCTGTAAACTACTATATCAGTAAGCTCTTCCTGCAACATATTTTGAAGCATAATAAACTTTGCTGCAAACATCTTTTGGTCGTCGGTGGATTCAGGATAAACCTTAGTCATATTTCTGAAAAAATACTCCAGAGTGACTTTTTCTACTTTAGAACTTTTATCCAAATGAGATAACTCAATAAGCGAACTTTCAATATGGTTTGTATCATCAAATTGCACCACTTCAAAGGGATAATCTGATTCGCTTAAATAATACAATCCGGCTGATGCCTCCTTAATTTTCAGTAAATCTGGGTTCATTGAAGGTCTGATTAGAGTTACATAAATTAACAGAAAGCACCCCAAATGTTTCAGCAGCATCGATTAACAAATTATTATTATTTATTAACAACAGGGGCTTTTATTTTATCCCTTAAATCTCCTGGAATTAATAGGAAATCATTAATTGCATTGGGCAAGCAAGCTTGCTGCAATTTCCTTTCCCCATGCGGGATAAAGAGGCTTAGGTTGTTCTTTGCTATATAGCTCTACAGCCTTTTGCAAAACAGGTTTTGCCTTATCTTTCCCTCCACCGAATTGTGTGGGGGTATAGAAAATAGAACTTCCTTTAAGATAATTAAGTCTGGGATTCTCAGGATCCATTGCTAATCCTTTTTTCAATGCAGTCGATGCTTCAACTCCGTAATTTGCCCATCGAATACTTGGCTCAATCAACATCTGTTGAGTAGCTATCATATTACGCAGTGCATATATTTCAACATTATCCTCAATCTTGGATGCCTTTTCAATTAGAGCCTTTACCTTGACTGAATTGGCATCAGCATTAATTGTCTTATCCTCCCATGCTGGAGTAATCAAAGCCAATGCAGCATAGTAATAAGGAAGCCACGAAGTTTTCTCTGCATCCCCGATTCTTTCAAATGAGTTTGAAACAGCAATATATTCAGCAGTTGTCTTTGCTGAATCTAATGCTTTAAGATTCTTTTGCATTGCTTTGCTAAACTTGTCATCCTGGGCTTGAGAAATCAAGGAGAAGAAACACAAAAGAGAAAAAGTCAACAAGCTGATAATTCTAAATTTTCCTTTCATAAATATTGTAAGAGGTTAAATATTATAGATTATTATTGATTGCATCCTGTGTTCTGTCTACTCCCCAGCTTAAAAAGACGCCTATAAAAAAGAACCGCCTGGCTGTTGGAGTCACTGCTTGCTTAACAGAACCATTATAAGAGTAATTATAGTTATAAACCTGATTAGAGCCAAGGAGATTGGAAATACTGGCAAATATAACCCAAAAAGTCTTTGCATCCTGCTTCCCCATAGAAGGTATATAACTTAAACTAAGCCCAACATTGTGAAAATCTTTAGCTCTTCCCTGATCCTTTATTTCAAAATTCCTTTGCTCATTCAGATGAAAGTAATAATAAGGCCTGCCGGTCGAATAAGTATATGTCAGGTTTATCCCACCTTTGTATTTCGGAAAAAACTTTTTAGTAACAACAGAAGCATTATGAGTTGCAGCAAAGTTCGGTTGAATTTTCGTAGGATAATTAAGAAATTCGCGCTTTGTATCCAGGTAGGAATAACTAACCCAGTAATCCATATTTTTAACCGACACTTTGTTGTCTCTGCAGAAAAACTCTACTCCATTCGCGTAGCCATCTCCTGCATTGTTATAACTAGAGAAATAAAGATCTTTGGGAATAGTTTTAACGAGATTGTTATATTGTTTATAAAATACCTCTGCTCTCAAAACCCTTCCTTTTAGATTTTGCTGAAAATAAGCTATGTAGTGTGTCGCCTTGGTATAGCCTAATTGTGGAGAAGCTATCAGTTGTTGATTTTCCGGTTTTTGATAAAATATGCCATAAGAAGCACATAGTACCGAATTGGCACTTGTTTTATAGGATACCGACAATCGTGGAGCAATATTTACCTGGTCTATAATGGAACTATATTCTGACCTACCTCCCGCCTGAGCTGTAAGTCTGTTTGAAACATGGATATCTGCTTCTGCAAATAAAGCGGTGAAATGATCATTAAGGTTTCCAGGATACTCATAAGTAGCTGTATAGATAGATCTCTGAATATTGTACCAGTATTCTCCCCCGATCCGGAAGATTACATTACTTGACAACCTTTTATCCAATACCAGTTTAAACTGGCTAAGATCCTGGCGGGATGTTAGGTTGAAATTTTTATTCATCAAAAAGTAACTTTCAGGAAATGCCTGGGGCACCATATTTGAATCCTGTAACTCCTGGTGCATATGATCTCTATTGGTACTATAACTCAAGCCCAGATTAAATTTCCAGCCATTACCTAAATTTTCTCTCCAGCTCAGGTTTGAATACCAATTTAGATTGTGGATATTTAATGCATCTTTAAAAAGTAGACTGTCAATATCTGGTCTGCTTAATCCGCCATTGCCTATTCCAAGTGCACTATAAAATTTAACAATTCCTTTTTTTGTTTTTATCCTGAAATTAAAATCAGTGTTATGCCCAGTAGGAATCCTGAAATAATGAGGCTTTTGTTTTACAAGGTAAAAATACAAACCAAGATTTACATAGTTGTATGAAACACCCCAGGAAGACTTTTCATTTTTTGCTAATTGCTGAATTGCACCACCCCAGACTAAAGGAGAAACAGAAGCATCTATATGAGACTTTTCAGGCAGATCGATGGATTCAAGAATAAGTGCTGAAGACAGTGCCTGACCATATTGTGCAGAATAACCTCCAGTACTAAATACGGTACCCTTAAAAAGAAATGGAGAAAACCTTCCTCTTGCCCCGATATCTGGAGCAGTAGCAAAATAAGGATTGTTTACCAGTGTCCCATCTATAAATTGTTTAGTCTCTGTTCCCGTCCCACCTCTTACAAACAGACCTTCTCTTTCTCCTACCTGCTGTGTGCCCGGCATGGTTTTCATTACTGAAGAAATATCTGCACCAGCTCCTCCCACTGTAGCAATATCAAGGGAGTTAAGTAATGTTACAGATTTACTTTTATCATCCGCATCAAATTTCCGGGCAGTAATTGTTATTTCGTTTAGCTCTTCTTGAAGTATGAAATGTTTTACAATGGAAGATGAAGAGATGAAAATAGAATCTTCAGAATATAGATAACCTGAAGCAGAAATGGATAGCAGGAACTTGCCTTTCTCTGTGGTTGTAAATAAAAAAAATCCCAAAGAGTCCGATGTAGCGCCGTCATAGGTATCCTTTAGAGAAATATTAGCACCTGCGATAGGTTTTCCATCAAACTTTTTAACAGAACCACTGATCTTTACCTGTCCATTAGTGACAATGGATATAAATAGTAGCATCAGTTGTAGTAATCGTTTCAAAATAAATTAATTAAAGCGCATAAATATACAATTATTCCGATTAAAGCTTCCCCCCCACAAATAAAAAAGTGTAACACGCAGCGGACAGCATTACACTGAGGCTCCATTAAATGTTTATTAAATTATTGATTCATCTTATTTACTTTTAAATCTATTACTGTAACTCTAATTTCACCTCATACCTCTTCGTCTTGCAAAGCGTTCTAAGTATTATAGTAATAATTTTTATAATTCTTATCTATACTGGGTAAACATAGAGCAGCATTAAATTCATGATTTAATGACAGATCTTTTACAATGAAAAGTTATCGTAAGTTGTTAGTATTATCGTCAACATTAATATCAAAAAAATATCCTCTATAATAATGGATCTCCGAAAGCTTACTTTTTCATTAGAGATATGATTCCATGCTTTAGTACTCGCAGTATTAACTCACTTCAGCCGGTTTGTCTGGCAAAACTACATTATCAAGGGATTTCGACAAATTTAATGATGATAATATTAAAGAATGGAAACTTACAAAGTAGAAATCTGATAACCCGATTTAAAAATCCAGTATCAGATTCCTTCGTACCAGAGTTTGGGAAGCAAAGTCATAGATCAACTTTGAATTTCGTAAAGAAGCAATTCAAAGTCGGAAAAATAAGAAGTAGTTTTCTTAGAAAACAATTCATTTATATAAAAACATTCTTTAATTGCTGAATATCCAGAGGCTTTATGAATACATGTTCAATATTTTTTTTGCCAATTTTATCATAGCTCAAAGTGTATTCTACAATAGATGTCAATAAGGCAATTCTAGTCTCATGCTCACGATAGTCGGAATGTTTCCTTATTCTGTCAATTAATCCTAACCCCATTTCTGTGTTATATTGAATATCTACCATAAGCAGCTCTGGAAATCTACCATTTATCAAACAATAAGCGTTCAGACTATCAATGGCATTATCACTATTTGCAAACCTATATTCTGATGCTACTTCATAAGTCTTGAAAATCCGCTCAGCCATCCAGTTGTCGGTAACGTTATTATCAATCACCATTATACATTTTGGAATCCCCATAATTACCAAATTTTTAATTAATAAAAATGGCAACTTGTGAGATGTAAAATCAATACTCTAAACAGACTATTTCACATACTCACATTAGAGTATTTTTTGAAAAAAAAAGAACATACAACACTAATAACCACAATTATTCTTTCTTTTCTGCTAGAGGAACATCTTGACGAAACCTGAGAGCAATACCTAGGTTAAAAATGAAGCCATCTTTGGTTTTATGAAAAACTGGATGCCCTATCCTCTCCTTATCTTTGTTATATACCTCATATTTCCTGCAAAGAGAATGTCCAAACTCTCCATAAGCAACTATATATTTTTTAATATAATAGTTGAGAAAAAGCTTTAACTGCATTTGTCCCCAGAATCTGTCTCCATTTCTAACATAGGAATAATTTTCTCCATCATGAAGTCTATAGCTGGCTGTAAGGCATTGATAGGAAATCCCCGAATAAAACCTTGTACTTGTTTTATGTTCTATAATCATGTAACCAGGCAGAACCCCGAAAATATTTAATCTTGGCAAAGGTTTCCACTCAATCCCCAGTAAAGGCATAAAAAAGTTACCAAAAAATTCTTTGTTATAGTATCCCCCCAATTTGTATTTCAGATTAGGGCTTTTTTCACACGTAAAAAGTAATATCCCACCTTGTTGGAATGATCCATGGTTAATTTGCAACAAATCTGAACTTATTTTGGGCAAAACAACAAAAAGTGTTTTCCACTTAGTGTTCTTCCAATTCTTTAAATAACCTATTTGACAATTGAACGCATAAAGTTCCTTATTTCCATGTGGAGAATTAAACCTTAATTGGTCAAAGACTCCACCAGTTAGTATTACATCTTTATTTTTTAATGGAATAGGAATATTCAAATTAAAATAACTTTCCTGAGCGCCCAGTTTATGTTCTTCCCCTGAATATTTAACTGGAAGAAAATTCTGATATTTAATATTAACGATATCAATATATGGTTGGCTCACCAC
>NZ_JAGHZZ010000013.1:8797-23012 GCF_017745095.1 Sporocytophaga sp.
CACCACTTTAGCTGAATGAAAAAGTAAGAAAAATAAAATATGCATGACAGATTTCATATTCCTCTCCATTTAGACGGATACCTCCAGTTTACTTAATAGCTCTACCTGTTTTTTCACATCAACCTTTTCAAAAATATTTCTTACATGTTTCGCAACAGTCTTATCAGATATGTATAAAAGCTCTCCGCTGCTTTTATAAGTAACACCTTTAGCAATCAAATTTATTATCTCAATTTCCCTTGTAGTAAGATTGTACCTCTGACAATTAATTTCAAATTTATTCTGACTATCTGCTTTACTGAGATCTATTTCACTTGCTTTCTGAAGGCTTTTATATGCGCTATTGATCAATGCGATTCTCTGCTTTTCAAGGTTCAATAAAATTGAATCTATTTTCGCAACCAGCTCCTCTACTAGGAATGGCTTTTGAATATAATCAACCGCTCCCAATAAAAGGCCTTCTATCTTTGACTTTGCAGAATCCTTTGCCGTCAGAAAAATAAAAGGTATATGATTCAGATTATTCCTGCTCAGTATGGATCTATACAAATCAAAACCATCCCCATCATCCATCATAACATCTGATATAATTATATCTACATAAGTGACCGTTTGCAGCCTTTCAAATGCTTCATTTCCACTTGTAGCAGCTATCACATTAAATCTCTCACTTAGCTTTGTAGCAAGGTAATTAAGTAATGCAAAATTATCTTCTACGATTAAGACACTTCTTTTTTCTGCATTATACCTAAGTTGTGGAATATTCAATGCTTCAACATTGAAATAGACTTCTCTTGATTTTAGACTTAATGGTCCCCCAAAATATTCGTTATTACAGATTGGTATTTCAATGATCATATTAGTCCCGACAATCGTGGACGGATCACTTTCTATTCTAATTACCCCGCCAATACTTTCAACTATTTTCTTAACTAGAGAAAGACCGATACCGATTCCCTGAATATTTTTATGACTCGAATTAATTTTAAAATAAGGCTCAAATATTTTTTCATGGAGTTCAGGATGGATACCAATACCATTATCCCTCACAACAAATAGCAAGCTTTGACCTTCCTGTTTAAGAGAAATTTGAATTACACCATTCAGAGATGTAAACTTAATTGCATTTTCAACGAGATTATTTAAAATCCGATAGATCCCTTCCGGATCTGCCTTTACTATCAAATTATCGTCAACATAAGAAGTAAGAAATATTCCTTTTTTATTAGCATAAGCTCTATAAAGCTCTATATTATTGTTTAGTATCTCACTAACATTACAAATCTGATCATTAAAATAAATATCATCTCCCCGTTTTATTTTCTCCAGGTCAAAGAAATTATTAATATCCCTGGTTAATTTCTCAATGCTCCTCTTAATGATTAGGAGTTCTTCTGTTTCTCCATGTTTGCCTATATACTCTTCAAGGTAATTCCTAATAAGAGTAATAGGGGTTTTAGATTCATGAGCAAGATTGATAAATGTATTTGTTCTTCTTTCATTTGCAATTTCAAGTTCTTTAGTTCTTTCGATTACCTTCAATGTTAATGTGTGATTTAACTCCTGTAACATCTTTTTCGAATCCAATAACATGTAATATTCTGCACGTGACTGTTTAATTGATTTCCGGATAAAAAGAACAGTCATCACGAGTAACCCGAGATTAGTAGATATCACTTCTGCAACCTGACTGCCATTATGAAATTTCAATATTGGTAATAACAAATGATTTATATCAGTTTCAAAAAATGCAATAACTGGCAGTGTTAACCAAAAACTAAATCCCAAAAGTACTCCTATCATTTCTTCCTTACAACTCTCATCCGCACATGACAGATATTTTTCTTTAAATGATTTTGCTAAAGAAAACAACATAACAATAACATATACAAATGGAATTATCACTACTAGTCTCCTTGACATTTCAAGATCTCCAGTATATACATATGGAAACAGAAACAAAAAAATAAACGGTAAGACTATAAAAATTAGTGATCCCTGAAATGCATAGAACCTCAATTTCTCTAAATTCAATACTTTGTATATATAAAAAATAAAATATAATGACATTACCAAAGCAACTATGTAAGCAATAATATTCTGAATTGTAATTGGAATATCTATTTTGTTATCTGGAAACAGTGCTCCGACTATGTTATATTGAATTAACAGAAAAAGAAGGACCAGATAATAAAGTCTGCTTTTATCTGATGGTCTGGACAAAAAATATATAACCTGATAGAAAAAGAAAACCAGTTCAAATAATGAAATTAAAAAAGTTATTATATGAATTTGTGTTCCAAATACTACCATTCCTAATAAATTAGAATATTACACATTACTTATCCTGAATAAAAATAACTGATGCGGCAAGTGTAGCTCATTAAACAGTTCAAAACCCATGTTTTTATAAAACTTTACATTTTCTGCCATCGAGGTCTCTAAATAGATTGGCTTCTTCATTGTCCTTGCTTCATTTACTATATCTGCAATCAATGAGCTGCCTATTCCTTTTCTCTGAAAATCTGGATGAACCCCAATAAACCTCAAATAAAAAATAGACTGTTTAGGGTAATAACTTTTAACTTTTGATTCTCTGGAGAGAACCTTTGGAAGCCTTTCCGGACCTATGCAAGAGAATGCTAATCTAAGGTCATTCATTATAGACTTCAATGAAACCGTCTCTTGCTCCGGAAATAATATAAGAGCACAGGCATTGCGATCTTTTGACAGGTATACTATTCCATTATGAAAGCAACTTTCAAAACAATATTCCATCAGCCTTCGGATCCTTGCCTTCCTCTGACCATCCTGCTTTACAACATAGTTAACGCTTATATTCTGATCAAATGATGCGGTTAATATATCCACCACAAGTGACTTATCTTCAATCTTAGCTGCTATCATAAAATTTATCTTGTATGAGGGTGAAGAATAATATTTTATTAACTTATTGAAAACTTGTATTGACAAATCTAAAATTACTCATCGAAATCTTCAAACTTTTCAATATAAAATTCACAACAATATACTATCTTACAACTATTTACCTCGCACCAAACAGTCTTTCAGAGCACATCAAAAGTTCGTCAAATGGAAAAGATATCCCGCTATTGCTCCTCCTATAATGATCCAAGTAGCATTGAGGTTCTTAAATCCGAATACTACAATCAGAGAAGCAATAGCAATAAGCCACCCATTTAAGTCAATAAGAATATTTCTACTAAGCTGAAAGGTAACTGTCAGCATTACCCCAATAGCCCCAATATTTACACCATCCAGAAAATAACCCATTACCCTCGATCTTCTCAACTTTGGAACAAAAGGATTTAATACAAGAACAAAGAAAAATGAAGGAAGAAAAATTCCCACTGTTGCGATAATAGCACCCGGCAAGCCATCCATTTGATATCCTATAAACGTCGCTGTTGTAAACAACGGGCCTGGAGTAAATTGCCCAAGAGCTACAGCATCCAGTAATTGTGCCTGTGTCAGCCAACCAGTCTTATCTACAAATTCAGCTTGCAGATAAGCAACCAGTACATATCCACTACCAAACAGAGTACCTCCTATTTTTATAAAAATCCAGAATAAGTCAACAGGAGTGATATTTTTAACAACAGGTATAGCCGAAAGTATGAAGGGACTATAAGAAGACAATCCTTTGTGAGTTAAAAATTGTCTTCCTGAGAACCAAATAACGGCAAACAGGCCTGCACATAACAATGCATATATTTCATTAACACCTGCCAGAGAAGCTATTATTACGCTTATTCCAATAATACCAAGCTGCCAGTTTTTTAAAGCTGTTTTTCCGAGTTTAAAGATCGCATTAATGATAATTGCTATAACAGCAGGTTTAATGCCATAGAGAAAAGGTTTAACTTCGGATATACTTCCATAGCTTGCATAAAGCCAGGCAAATATCCCCATTATAAGAGCCGCAGGAAAAATGAAACATATTCCACCAAGGAACAATCCAGGCAAGCCAGCACGCTCATGACCACAATGCATGCTCATTTCCGTTGAGTTTGGGCCAGGAATCAGATTGGTTGCACCTATAAGATCAAGAAAATGTTCCCTGCTCATCCATTTTCTTTTGTTTACAATCTCTTCTTCCATCATCGCAATATGCGCGGCTGGCCCACCAAATCCTATAATTCCTAGCTTCAGAAATACAAAACAAACTTCCTTTAATCTAGTTGACTCCATTTTCAAAAGATAGTAAAACTTTATTAAGATTCATTGAATATTTAATAACGAATCGTTTTAAGGGCTGTTGATCATTTTCTCAATACATATAGAACATAGCTATTCTGCGAACCGACTAATAACCCTTCATATCAGAGAACAAGGATAATAAATTTTAAGGTGAAGACAATAAGGATATCCTTTTAAGGAGGCCTATTATAACTGGATACGTGGCTGAACCGATATTTTTAGGACAAAGGGATATTTAAATTCTAAAAATTATCAAGGTTAAGAAAAAGATTATCAGGTTGTCCTGATAGCCTTATTTATAATTAAGAATGCAGTACTTATTAATATTTGGGAGTAAGACTATCAAGCTTGGAAGACACTTTGCCCCCCTTTCTTATTAATGAAGCAGGCTCCTTCCTATCAGGAAGATTGTCTTTCTCATATTTTTCTATCTGTTCAAGAGTCAAAAGTACCTTTAGTACAATAAGACGGTCTTCAATCGTTGATGAAAGCTTTGAAAGATCATTCTGTAAACCTGTATGCTTGGAAATAATATGCTTATATTTTTCTTCATTACGGGTAAGAAGATGTTCAATCTTCTTTCTGAGAATACTGTCATTAATTGCATTGACATATGAATTGGCATCTCTGTAATATTGCTGGGACTTACTATCGTATTCATCAAAACGATATAAATAATTCTGATGTCTTTCATTGAACTCATTCCTGCTTTCTTCAAGTTTTCTTAATTCAGAATTCTTTTCCATCAATTCCTGATATAAATCACTAACAAGATTTTCTTTCCCTCGTGATTCAAAACTGCTAACATATAATTCATCTGAATTTTGAAGCGCTTTAGGAGTGTTTTTCTTTACATGAATCTTGTCTTCTCTATTTTCTTCGCATGAGAAAAGTAGTACCACTAAAAAAATAAAACAATATTTTGATTTTAACATAAAAGGCCTTAAAAATTTTAATAAAAACTAAATTCTAAAATTAAATAAATAAATCCTTACCAGGTTATCAAAGGCCAGATAATACCTTTAAGAAACCAGACATGGAATAATACGGGGAATGGTAATATTAGTCCTGCAAATACCCAACATCTGGCTATTAGCTTATTCTTTAACATTCCATTATACTCCAGCTTCCTTTCAATAATGATAAGTATCCCTTGAATGAAAAAATACAACAAAGGAAACCCATATCCCGCCTTTACTGGAACGCTTATTGCCACTTCATGCAGCAGACCTGAAAAAACAAAAGCAGTTACTGTAGCAGCTTTCTCACCTATTCTCGGCTTAAGCGGACGATACAATGCTATTGCTGTCATCTCTGAAAAAGCAAGATTCCAACGTTTTCCCCAAAACTCAGCAAGGCTCAGAGACCGCATAGGCTCTTTAAACAAAGTCCTTGTATCTGCGCCTTTTAACCTCCAGAAGCCTGCACTTATATTCAATATTCAGAAATGAAGAATAAGACTTAACCCAATAAGCGCAAAGGCTGTAGACAATACCTGAAAGATTACTTCTGACAAATTGGTATATATATAACCAGATAAAATTAACAAACCAGCTCCGGCAACTATTCTCTTTACACCAAATTTAAATAGATCTTCCCCTCCTTGCAAAGGCTTCATTCCAAGGGTTTCAAAAAGGTTTGGTCGCATCCCAAACCAACCTGTAACAAAAGATATCCATTGTATAAATTTAAGTCTGCTTTCTCTTCCCTTATAATATTCAACAGACACAACGGTCTTCATTCCAAATAAAGTAACAAGAATGATACATAACATTCTTAATACAGGAGGAAATACTTCAGATAATCTCTCTGTTAAAAACATTCCTATCGCAAGTAGAAACCATGCTGCACATATAGATAACCTATAATTGGAGGATTTAGAAACAATATATCCCAGCAATACAATAAAGATAAGTATTGTAGCAACTGATAGTAAATCATTAAGATTGACAGAGGATATCATATTAATGGCTAAGAAATATTTGAATAAAATACCCAAAGATAGCTGAAAGCAAAGAATACAAACATCGCTACGAGCCCAACTTCGCCCCAAAAGTAAATCCAGCCTTTCGGTGCTGAGGCTCTGTCAAAATAAAAGAACTGGATCAATATTCTTGCCGCCCAGTAGAGTGCGATAAACAAGCTAACGGCCGCCGCCAAAAGTGAATGATCTGAAAGTGCCTCCGGAGCAAAGAAAGATAGGACACCAAAGGATAAATTGGTCATCAAGATATAACCTGCATACGTCCAGAACATTTGCCGGATAAGCGGAGCAACTATAGAAAGTTCTTTTTTCCAGTTCAACAACTTCGGTATCAAAAGGCTTCCAGCAACAAGTATGATCTGCATTAAGCCTGCAACTTTAATTGGACATTGTAATGTATTCATGATAATGGTCGGCTTCCCGTGATGCCGGTGGCACAAGAGTAAAAATACTTTTTATATGAAACGATCAAACCGGCTTTCTGAAAGAACTCCAGTGCTTTAGAGCAATCACCAAATTGCTCAGTATAGGTTCCTAGCATTCTATAATTTTCAGGATTCCCAAGAAATAATTTACCCAGAAAAGGAATGATCTTTTTCAAATAAAAAAGATAAAGTCCATTTAACAGATTGTTATCGGGTTTTGATATTTCTATAAAAGAAAAAGATCCTCCTGGTTTTAAAAGTCGATGAACCTCTTTTGCAAGTATTTCCAGTTGTTTGTCTGAAAAAGTTTTAAGGCCGAAAGCAGAGACTATATGGTCTGCAGAAGCATCATCCATCCCACTGTCCAGAATATCTTTTTGCAACAATACTACATTTTCAAACTTTCTTTTAGCCTTCTTGATCCCCGCTCCTTTTATCATCTGATCAGAAAAATCAACAGCAATCAGTTTACCTTTATTTCCGGCACTTTTCAGAATATAAGGCCAACACTCACCCATACCAGTCATTAGATCATAAACAATTGCTCCTTCAGAAATATATAAATGATCAACGCATTGTTTCCTCCAAAGAGCTGAAAAACCAAATGAGGTAACATAATTTACCTTATCATAGGTCTTAGCCATTTCATCAAATAAATTTCTGACAAATCTGCTATCGTACAATTCACTATTTTCCAATGAAATAAAAAATATTCGTTACACAAAAAATTTGCAACTCGCCAATCAAGACCAAAATACAATTTGCAACATAATCGTAAAAATGCTTACTATAGCCATTAGACTGATGATGAGAAAAGCAATAGCTTTACCTTTCCTATCCTCATGAGCAATTGAAATCATTTCCATCAACGTAAATAAAGTCTTTGTGCTTCTCCATGAAAAAACGATAAACAATGCTGTAACCACCAGCAATCCTGCATATTTTGCACTTCCAATGTGATTGCACATCAATACGGAAATCAAAATAGAGATTACTCCTGAAGTACCTCCTGAAAGAAGGGCAGTTTTAGCTTTGAAACCAATAAAAATAACTGAAACAATGCCACATAAAATAAGAAATACTCCATATGCCGCCAATAAATTCACAACTACCTGATTACACATATATATTTATTTTTTTTACAAAATTAAGTGAAATTCAGGTTATCAACTTCAATCCCGAACTAAATTTTTATCCGGTATGATATGACCAAACCGGATAAAAATTTCAGCTTATTTTTTTAAAAGTCTTGAAGGATAAACACTCTGATCCTTACCTATAAACTGAAGGATATACATTCCTTTCTCCAAATCAGCAATATCAATTGATGTATCAACCTTAGTATCTCTAAGTAGCTTGCCAGTTAAATCATAAATTTCCAATCTTTCTATATCCTGAGGATTTTGAAGATGAATGATCTCCGATGCAGGATTGGGATAGAAAATATTTGATTTAATATAAGGATCATTTATTGAAGCCGGGCTTTGATAGTCTGAAAGCGACCTTTTATAAAGTCCGTAAAATTTCACATAAATGTAAGCTTCATCATTTATAACAATCATACTATTTACCTCATTTACCGGAAGGTTATTCTGAAAAGGAACCCAAACATCCGAGCCATGATGTAAAATATAAACAACACCTTCTTTTGTTGCCAGTATGTATTCTTTATGAATTTTAAGATTACTCAGATTTACCGGATTCTGAGATTTGGAAAGTTCCGTCCATGTTTCCCCACCATCGAATGACCTGAAAACATATTTTTGAGAAATTGAATAGTATATGGTATCGCCATACTGAACAAGGTCATTAATAGAATTAGCAGCCCCTTCAAGCTCCTTATCTATATATGGAAAGGTTGATTTTAAAAGACCATTGCTTGTCGCAATAAACATTGTTCCATTTGAATTACTTACGATTCTCTTGACAGCTTCAGGCCATAATTTCAACCAGGTTTCTCCTAGATCTAAAGTATAGTATAAACCTTTTTCTGTGCAGGCCAATAGAGTATCTGCCTTACTAGAAAAAGATGTAATAATAGTATTTTCGGGCAATTCTGAATCTGCTAATTTCCATGATGCAGCTAAGTCATCTGATCGGAATACATCAACATAAGTCGAAGCAAACCAGTGTCCATTATACATGTATAAACCAAAGACCGAAAAACCTGGATCCATAGCAGGAGCTTTCATGTCCCAAGATCCCCCCAGATTTCCGCTCAGAAAAATTCCCCCTACTTCAAGGCCTGCCAAAAGATTTTTGCCGTCTGAGGCCAATGAGGCAATGATACGTTCATTTGCTCCCGGAGTATACAAACTTGCGGTATTCCAGCTTGTATCATCTTTCTTATATACTATGCCTAATATGCTACTAACAAATAAGGTATTGCCTATTCGTGCCAATGATGTCACATCACCTGTTATGCCTGTATATTCAGGCACCCACATATCATTTTCATCTTTTCTGTATAATTGATTTTTAGAATAAACCCAAACATCCTCCCCATCCAGAAAAATTTTCTTTATCTCATTGTTACCGAAAAAATGATCAATAGTCCACAATCCATCTTTTTGAGAATAGGTATATAGTCCTGTTGATGTTCCACAGTAAAGAACATTACCTACGTTTTCAATGGCGTAAACTTTCTTCTTATAAAAGCCATTCAGCTGCCATGTAACTCCTGTATCTGCTGATATAAAAAGTCCTGAATCACTTGCAGCATATACTTTTTCATCTATAAATCTGACCTGATTGACTTTTAATATAGGAGTACCTTCTGTAGTTTTCTGCAATCTATTTAAAACGTCATCCGAGGTAATTACTCCTTTGCCTGTTCCGAATAAAACTTTGTCTCCAACTATCTCTATACTGTTAATCATTCCTGATCCAATGTTTTTTATCAGCAATCTTTCTCCGATACCGATATCACCATATAACGCGGCAAAACCATTTGTACCACCTGCAATGACATACTTTCCATAAGAGGAAGCACATGATAATGAAGCTGTATTATAATCAATCTGGTAAAAAGAATATTTACCGGAAACCTCCTCCCCTGCAAATAAACGTCCACCTATAGCAGAGTAAATCTTGTCATTCCGGGTTAATAGGAACGAAGCATCATAAGTAACGGGATTAGATAATTCTATCCATTGCCCTAATACACAGCTACTCATCAGTAAGCTGTAAACAAATGTCAATACGAATTTCATGTTATTTAAAAATTACTATAGAAATAAAAATATTATCGCAATTTCAAAAATTTTAATCTATTAATCTAATAATATCTCATTATAACTTTTACAATATAATATTGAACTAAAACAACTATCAGTTATATGCTTTATTTCTTTTTAACAAAAACATTATTTTTAAAAGCATTATAACCTAATTTCGCACTCTCGCTGGAAGCAATAGAATAAAGTTTAATAATACATATGAGAATTAAAGTAGTTTTATCACTTTTCATTCAGTTGGTTATCTTGAAAAGTGTATTTTCCTCCGATTTGCCACCTGGATTTATTGAACAGGAAATTGCCACAGGACTTAATCCGGTTTCCATTACCAAAGGGCTTAATAACATCATTTATATTACTGAAAAAAATGGTAAAGTCAGAGTAGTACAAAATGATGTATTATTGGCTAGTCCCCTATTAGATATAGAAGTAAATGACTTTAATGAAAGAGGCCTGATAAGCATTGCCCTCCATCCTAACTTTTTCAACAACGGATATTACTATGCTTATTACTGTCCTAAAAACAGAAACAAAAATAGAGTGGTGCGTTTTACAGCCACTAATAATGGTAGATCAACCCTTCCTGGAAGTGAAGTATTGCTGATAGAATTGGATACTCTTGTTGGCGGTATCCATAATGGCGGCTGCCTTAAATTCGGATCTGATGGTAAGCTTTACATCGGAACCGGCGAAGGTGGTGTTTCTACTAACTCCAAATTATTAACCAACACTTTAGGGAAAATACTAAGGATTAATGATGATGGCTCCATACCAACAGACAATCCATTTTATAATGACCCTAATGTAACAGGTATAAATAAAACCATTTATGCTTATGGTTTAAGAAATCCATTTGCATTCGAATTTGATGCAGCAGACCAGCTATACACTACAGATGTAGGAGGAAGTACTGCAGAAGAAATCAATAAGATACTTCCTGGCAAATTTTACGGATGGCCAGACAGAGAGGGTAATTCAGGTACTACAAGCATTGCTAACTATCAGGGACCAGAATATTTTTACACTCATGAAGCCGGAGCCTGTGCTATTATCGGATGCTCCTTTTACAATCCTCTGAATAAAACATTTCCTGCAGAATATACAGGTCAGATATTCTTTGGAGATTACTGTACTGAGAAGATATACTCATGGAACCCTGTTACGAAAATAAGAACAGACTTTGCAACAGGTGCTAACCGTCCGTTATGGTACCTTTTCGCTGATAATGGCGATATGTATTATGTTGAAAGAAATGGTTCAGACGGTGGATCTGCCGGCTCTAACACAGTGAGTTATGATGGGAAATTATGGAAAATAAAATATACTAATTCCAATGAAGTATTTATTAATCAAAATCCTCAAAACAATAGTCTGGTAGTCGGAGAAAATACTTTATTTACCATAACCGCTTATAGCAATCTTCAACCACTTTCTTACCAGTGGTATAAAAACGGAGAACTCATAGAGGGAGCAACAAACGATACATTACTTGTACAATCCGTAACGATTGCTGATAATAATGCAAAATTCAAATGTATCGTTTCAAATAGTGCTTCAAACATTACTTCCACAGAGGCTACTCTTACAGTAATTCAAAACACTCGTCCAGTACCGGTAATATCATCTCCTTTAGCCACCTTCAAATACAAAGCAAACGATGTATTGAAAATTTCAGGTACAGCTACTGATGCTGAAGATGGAACCCTTTCCGGAACATCACTATCCTTTTGGGTAGATCTGCATCATGATGCTCATACTCACCCTGCTTTGGCCCCCACAGCCGGAACCAGTCTACCAATCAGCTTTACAGTTCCAAACAATGGAGAAACTTCTCCTAATGTGTTCTTCCGTGTATATCTAAAAGCTACAGACTCAAAAGGATTTTCATCAACGACTTACCTAGATGTTTATCCTCAGCTGGTCGGCATTACTGTTAACTCTAATGTTCCGGAGGCTAAAATAAATTATGATGGCACATATCACCTAGTAGGAGAAACGATATACTCTGTAAAAGGAATTATCAGAAGCCTGGAAGCTCCATTGGTAATATCGACAAACAACAAGACATGTGTTTTCACAGGATGGTCAGATGGTGAGACATCCAAGCTCATTACATTTGCCACACCAAATACAGATGTAAATCTGTACGCATCTTACGATTGTGATGAAGTAAGTTACACAGGAGACGGACTTATGGGAACTTACTCAGATGTGACTTCCATTACTTCAAAGACAGACGTCAGACTTAAAAGAATTGATTCTGAAATCAACTTCAACTGGCAATATGACTCCCCTGATATGGGATCAATTGATGATAATAACTTTAAGGCTGCCTGGGATGGATATATTGATATACCTACTGCAGGGACTTATACTTTTTATCTAAACTCTTTTTATAATGACATATGCAACTTAACAATAGATAACCAGGTAGTCATCAATAAAAATTCAGGAGCCTATACAGGGGTTGAATATTTTATTGAGAGTTCAGGTAATATAACTTTCACCTCTCCTGGTAAGAAAAAAGTAAAAGTTACCTTCGAAGAAACAGATTGGGTTGCGGCTATTGAATTACGTTGGTCTGGACCTTCTATCAGTAAACAGATTGTACCACAAAAGAATCTATTTACTAACATTAATCTGACTTCAGGCGATGGACTTACTGGTTCATATTTTGGTGATGTAGCTACGCTGGCTGGCATATCACCAAAATATACTCAAACAGACACACAAATTGATTTCAACTGGGCTACTGGTTCACCTAATGCTAGCCTCCTTGGGAATGATCTTTATACAATCACTTGGAAAGGCTATTTAAGACCTCCTTTAGACGATAATTATACATTCACTGCAAATGGTGACGACGGATTTATGCTGCTAATAGACAATGATACTATCATCAATCAGTGGCATGATGGAATTATTGAAAATAAAGAGAAATCTGTTCATCTTAATGGAAGAATTTTTTATCCTTTCGAATTCAGATATTTTGAAAACGGCGGCGATGCTAATATTAAACTTCAATGGGCGTCTTCATTGATAAGCCAAACTGGAATAGAAAAAAAATATTTATATACAAACATTCCGGCAGTTACTTCAAATTCAGAACCAGTATCTGAAAATGCTTTAAATTATAAGCTCGCCAGAGGTGGATCCGGAATAAGGTTATTAACTCAGTCTGATTCAATTGATAAGTTCGATATCTTTAATGTAAGCGGTAAAAAAATAATATCGGGAACAAATGAAATTCAAAATCAATGGATCGATATGAATAACTATCCAGATGGGTTGTACATTATTCAGATTCTTGATAAAGGAAAACCTGTGATAATAAAATTCATTAGATAAACTCATTTCTTTCATAGAGTTAAAAAGACTGTCAGAAAAACTCTGACAGTCTTTTTTTATAGGTATGAAAAAGAAAAATCTTTTACTTTTGTATAACAATCTTTTTCTTTATCATTTTCTGATTCGAAACTCCATAGATAATATACGCTCCGTTTTCAAGGTATTCGCTAATCCTATTTATATCAAGTGTTAATTCACCTTTATAGGCAATTTCTTTACCTTGAAAATCATAGACTCTTAAGGATTGCAAAATTTCCTCCTGAGAATCCGATTGACTTTCATCAGACTTAGCAGATGATGCAATGAATGCTACCTCTTCTAATGAAGCAGAAGGACAGCCACCTACCTTCAAAGTTTTATCATATTGCTTGTACCATGGGCTTGCAGAATAGTTAACACCTACACTAATATTGACAGATGATATATTTGCGGCATATGTAATATATGCTTTACTTTTATCTAAAGGATCTACCTCTATAATTGCCTGAGCATTAGTCCACCAATTGGTATTGGTAAATGCAGCTTCCGGAGATAACACAAACAAATACTTTTGTCCTGCAATCAGGCAAGAAGGACCGTTTATTCCTACAGTTAGCACATTTTCAACTTTAACGGAAACTACAGCTGATGTTGTTTTTCCTCCTAGATTATCAGTCGCAACTGCTGTCAGACTATATGTGCCAGCCGTTGCTCCAGCAATAGTATAACTATATGGTGTTGTATTATCTGTGCCCAACAACAAAGATCCATTGTAAAATGCCACAGATGAAACGGTACCATCTGCATCTGAGGCATTTGCTGTAATAGTAATGTTTGCAGGAGCATTAAACGAAGCATTATTCACCGGGCTGGTAATTGAAACGGACGGGTTCTGATTTACAGCTGGAACAACCGTTACAGTTACCGTATCAGTTCCTACTCCTCCATTATTATCTTTAACATTGGCAACAATTTTATAAGTACCTGCTGCTACATTGGTCCACGTAGCACTATATGGACTG
>NZ_JAGHZZ010000013.1:23022-43191 GCF_017745095.1 Sporocytophaga sp.
GTAACGATTTTGTAAGTACCCGCTGCTACATTGGTCCAGCTAGTACTATATGGGCTGGTAGCATCTGTCACAGATGATCCAATTCCAGAGAATGAGACTTCACTTATCGTCCCATCGGCATCTGTTGCTGTAGCTGCGACATTAATTGTTGCTGGTGCTGTAAACACTGCATTGTTGACAGGGGCTGTAATTTTAACAACAGGCTTCTGATTAACTGCAGGAACAACCGTTACTGTTACCGTATCTGTTCCTACTCCTCCATTATTATCTTTAACATTGGTAACGATTTTGTAAGTACCCGCTGCTACATTGGTCCAGCTAGTACTATATGGGCTGGTAGCATCTGTCACAGATGATCCAATTCCAGAGAAGGAGACTTCACTTATCGTCCCATCGGCATCTGTTGCTGTAGCTGCGACATTAATTGTTGCAGGTGCTGTAAACACAGCATTGTTGACAGGGGCTGTAATTTTAACAACAGGCTTCTGATTAACTGCAGGAACCACCGTTACTGTCACCGTATCTGTTCCTACTCCTCCATTATTATCTTTAACATTCGCAACGATTTTGTAAGTACCCGCTGCTACATTGGTCCAGCTAGTACTATATGGACTGTTAACATCTGTCACAGATGATCCAATGCCAGAGAATGAGACTTCACTTATCGTTCCATCGGCATCTGTTGCTGTAGCTGTGACAGTGATTGTTGCTGGTGCTGTAAACACAGCATTGTTAGCAGGAGCCGTAATTTTAACAACAGGCTTTTGATTAGATTGACTTACAGGAATATTACCTGATATAAAATATTCACCCAGAGAAGAATAATCAGAATAACCTGTAGTTAAAGGATCTCCTTGTCCAGTTCCGTCAATATTTAAATAATAAGTTCCTGCAGAAAGATTGATGTTTAATGTAGCATACAAACCATTTATAGCCGTTGGTCCTGTTTGACCACTTGGAGCTGAGGCTGTAGGATTGGAAGTAGCCAATGTTGTTCCTGATGCATTTTTAAGGGTAGCAACTATATCAAGATTAGGATAAGACGGAGATGGATTAATCGTCAAAGTAACAGTACCACCTGAGGTTGTAAACGAATATATATCAACATCAGTTCTTTGTGAAATGATGCCATAATTTTGGGTTTCTGATACCACACCGGTCTGAGAAGCTACCAAAGCCTTCGCTGTAGCATTTGTATTGCCTGCCTCATCTGTTCTGAAACCAAATCCATTTCCTGTGCCTGAGATAATGGTTATATCATCCTGAGTTTGATTAGCATTTGCATATTCTCCACGACTCCATTGAACTAAGCCCTTGGAGTAACCAACCCCCATGATTGGCGCCCATATACCCTGACCGGCATAATAATCTTCTGCCGGAGAAGTTCTGCCATCATGAGATAACCCCAATGTATGCCCTATTTCATGAGAACCTGCTTCACCACCACCCTTGGTACCACTATTGAATACCCAGCAGGGTGTATCGTCAGTCCACCTAAAAGAATTAACATATGCCACACCACCTGCACCAGGGGAAGCAGTATTGGTGGGGGTAAAAATACATCTAATCCTTTTACCTTTAGGAGCAGCGTTAAACACAGCTTCATTGGTAGTAATGTTAATATTAAAAGCTCTATAATCTTCACTGATCATCTTCCAGATATTAGTAACTTCTGTTTCTGAAAAATTTCCAGGCAAGGCATTGATGGTATTACCTCCATTCCATCTTGTTCCCGTTACAACTTGTCCATCAAAGTCCAGATAAGCAACGGCGACAGCACCGGACAAACTTTGAAGGTTATACACTGATGACCCCGATGGTGGAGCCTGGACTGGTAATGCTCTCTTTTCAGCATTTAAAGATTTATTAAAGTCAATGCAGATAACTTTATTAATATCTTCTTCTTCAACAAATACATTGCCTTTTCTGGAGAAATATTTGAAGGCCTTTCTATCTGAAGGAATTACTACATAACCACTCAATTTTCCATCCACAATAGAAAAAGCAACTGATGATGCTTCTTTACCCTGAACTTCTCCGATGATTAATTCTTCACCATCAACAGCTCTTTTAAGATTAATTTGAGCTGAAACCGAATCTTTAGTAACAGGTATGATACACCTTTTAAGTTTTCGGGTTTTAATTTGATTTTCGGAAATATTTACCGCACTATAAAAATCATCAACACTTCCGATATTTACAGGTGGGGTCGTGATATCCTGGGCTTGAATACTTCTGAAAATAAAAAAAGATAAAAGAATACTCAGAAGTAATTTATCCCTTATATCCCTATAAAAACTCCTAATATTTTGTTGACTAGATTTTGCTTGTTTCTGTTTCATCATATTTTTAGGTTAGCTTGAAACTGGTTTATAAAAATTTAAAATAAGTCTATACTACCTGCCCCGATCTTTAAAATCTATAGGGATATATCAATAAATTCTTTATCAGGTTATCCAATTTTTAATTGAATAAGCTGACTTAATCTGATAAATACTTTAGTAACCTTGACTGATTCAGAGCTTATCAAAATATAAGCTCATAACTTTCATAAATATGGCGCAAGTAAAAATTGCTCCTGCACCTGAAGCATACTCTTATCTGATTGTCAGAAGCACTACTGTCAAAATCTGACACCGGCATTAATGATGGAATACCTGGGAATGTGGTATTTTTTTACTATATCAAAATTTAAAAGATCTCCTCGCAATTCATTTGCGTTGAAATGATTAATCAAAAGGTTGTATGATAAATTCTCGCAAGAACAATCAACCTTAATATTCGGAACCTTATGGGGCAATAAAATAAAGAATTTAGATTAAATATTACAAAAAAAAATTTAAATAATTATAAACATAACCATTTGTATGACAGCCATCATTTCGATTAAAAAAATTTACTAAAGACTTTTTATCAAAAAAGAGAAATCTCTATAAAACTAAAGAAAATAGTATCGGGTCTTAATACTATTTTCTTTATAGAAACTTTATTTTTGAGCAAAATTCAAAACCACAGAAGGAATCAAACCTAATTGCACATTTACAGAAACCATTTTATAATTAAGTTTGTTAGCCTCTGATTCCATAGATGCCGCTTTAAATAAAGTCTTCAACAAAACCTGTATTAATTTTCTGTCTTTAGTCCTTTCGAGCAGTTCTTTTTCCTTTTCTTCTGGTACATCTTCACTATAAATTAAACTAACTGTAACTTTTGGAGGAAGTCCCATTGCAACAGATATCCCATCTTCTTCATACCCTGCCTCCCTGAAGATTTCCCGGGAATCAGAAAGTTCTTTTAATATTGACTTAATCTTCTCGGCACCTATACTCGTGGCCTCTTCCATCTTTGAAATATCCTTCTCATCGATCAGTCCCGTATCTTTAGCCTTGCTCTGGACGCTTTCCTTTACACCGGTAGCAATATCTTTTGCTTTATCAAGTATACTCATAGACTCTACTTTTTGAATTTCTACTTTCCAAAAACAACATTGTAATTTACAGATTGGTTTTTCTATGACATTGTCCCTTCCGGCTTAACTGATACCTCAACAATAGAAAAAATAGTTCAAAAAAAATACCGCATAACCTCGTCGAGTTAATGCGGTTTTTTTTCTTTTGAGACACCATGCATGATGTCTTTGCAGGGATCGTGCATTGAATGTTCTTATATATATCTAATTCTGAATTCCGGAGATCATTAGAATAAAGGCAAACTCCTGCGCTATTTCCTCATACACCTTAAACCTTCCGGTAGTGCCGCCATGTCCGGTTTCCATATTAGTTCTAAGGCATAACAAATTATTATCTGTTTTTAAATCCCTTAGTTTAGCGATCCATTTAGCCGGTTCCCAATATTGTACCTGCGAATCATGCAAACCAGTAGTAATAAGTATATTCGGATATTCCTTAGATTGTATATTATCATATGGAGAATAGGATAACATATATTTATACGATTCCTCATTTTTAGGATTACCCCACTCATCAAACTCTCCAGTTGTGAGAGGTATGGACTCGTCAAGCATCGTACTCACCACGTCCACAAAAGGGACCTGTGCCACTATTCCCTTAAACAGATCTGGCCTTAAATTCATTACTGCTCCCATCAGTAAACCTCCTGCACTACCTCCTTGTGCAAACAGTTTATCCGAACTTGTGTATCCTTGTCCGATAAGATGTTGAGCACAATTAATGAAATCTGTGAATGTATTGATTTTCTTAAACATTTTACCATCTTCATACCAATGCCTTCCCATCTCCTGTCCTCCTCTGATATGAGCAATTGCAAATACAAATCCGCGGTCGAGAAGGCTTAGTCTTTTTGAAGAGAACTCAGGATCAATGCTTATTCCATACGAACCATAGCCATACAACAAAGCAGGATTTTTGCCATTCAAAGACAATCCATTTTTATACACAACAGACATCGGAATTTTAGTGCCGTCATCAGCTACAGCCCATATTCTCTCAGTTTTATAATCTGAAGGATTATATCCTCCTACAACAGTCTCGCGCTTTTTGAGCACCTGCTCACCCGTTCGCATATTGAAATCATAGACAGTATTAGGAGTAGTTAATGAAGTATATCTAAATCTTAGCAATTCTGTATTTATTTCATAATTATCCCGTGTAAACACTGTATAAGCAGTTTCCTCAAAAGGAAGATATTTTTGCTTACCTGTTTCATGTTCTATGATACTTATATTCGTACTTGCATTGGATCTTTCACTTAGGACAAGAAAATTCTCAAACACATCAATATCTTCAAGCAATACATCCTTTCTATGAGAGATTACTTCTTTCCAGAACTCTTTGGAGGTTTGTGTATCAATGGTCTCCATAAGTCTGAAATTTGGAGCATCGAAGTTTGTCATAATAAAGAATTTATCATGAAAATGTTCTATCTGATATTCCAATTCATCCTCTTTTGCACTAAATTCTTTGAACTCTCCATAAGGATTATTCGCATCCAGGATCTTGTAGTAAGAAGCGAGAGTGCTGGTTGATCCAATGATTAGGAACTTTTTAGATTTGGATTTCTCAATAGCAGTGTAAAATGTTTCATCCGCTTCATGATAAATCAGCAAATCAGATGCAGGATCATCTCCGATTGTATGACGATAAATACGATCAGGTCTTAATGTCTCTTCATCTTTTTTAGAATAAAAAACTGTTTTATTATCATTAGCCCAGGCCACATATCCTTCAGTATTAGGAATCTCATGCCCCACATGTTTTCCAGTTAAAAGATCTAAAAAATAAATAGTATATATCCTTCTACTTATAGTATCCAGTCCATAAGCAAGAATAGAATTATCTTCACTTACAGACAAGCCAACCACATTATAATAATCATGTCCCTTCGCCATAACATTAACATCCAGCATCACTTCTTCCGGCGCATCCAGTGATCCCCTCTTTCTGCAATAAACTGGATACTCTGCACCTTCTGTATATCTTACATAATACCAAAATCCATTTTTGAGAAAAGGAACACTTTCATCCTCCTGTTTGATCCTTCCTGTCATCTCAGCATAGAGCTTTCGCTGCAATTGCTCTGTAGGCTTCATTACATTCTGAAAATAAGCATTCTCTGCATTGAGATAATTAAATACCTTTTTAGTTTGTTCATCTTGTTCCTCCGAATCTTTCTGCTCGTCGGTTAAGCGCATCCAGAAGTAAGGATCATTTCTTGTACCAGCGTCTGCAACAACCTGATAATCGATTTTTTCTGCTATAGGAGGTGTATTGTTATTCAATTGATTCATCAGCATTTTAATCTCATTAAATTTTTAACCGGATAAATATCAACATTTAAGAATTTAATTCATAATAAATTCCATTGGCATTTAACCCAAAAACTTTTAGAATTACACATTCTGACCCTCAGTTATTTATAGTATTAACCTTACTAACTGCTGGGATCAGGAAGAAATTACTACTCCTTCATTACAAACATTTTCAATATGCTTAGGTACTTAATCAAACTTCCGATACCATGAGCGTCAATCTAAATCTGTAGTATTTGTAAACGAGGCATCAGTAATTGAGTACAAACAATTTAAAGGAAGAAATCATTTTGTATTAGCTCAGTGGACATGGAAAGAAGATGCAGATTATATACTCAACTGGCTAAAAAAAATATAGGAAGCTTGTACCATTTGCTACAGGCTTTTTATGCCCATTCCAGGCATAACAATTATTCTTCTTCAATTCTTCATGTTTTCTTACATAACTATAATTGCCAGTATCCACGGCTAAAAAAGTATAAAACACTCATTCACAACCCTCCATATTTCTCCCCTTTTCAAGGGGGAGAAAATTCATATAGCGAAAAACACTGAGATGTTGGATTACTCCTATTTTATTGCTACATGCCTGCTAAACCCAAAGACCATGATGTCGTAAATGAAAAAATTATAATTGAGTTTTAATAATTCTTCGAAATATTATTAGTATTAAATGTCCTCCGAAAACAGTTTCAAATCAAAGTACAACAAGCTTTTAATCTCCTCCATTTCTGCGACAATTATATTAGCCTGTTTACTTATCTTCACAATACTTTCCATTAGAAGAACCAGAGAAAATGCATCAGCTTTATCAAAGGCTTCATTTAACCTTTCTCAATGCCAGTCTTCATTTCGAGGTTTTATAATGTATGCCTGGACTGATACTTCATTTGTAGTGACAGGATCAAACAATGATTTATCTGTTTTCAAGGATAATGCCAAAATGTTTAAAGAAGACATTTCAATACTAAAGGAAAACCTCAAGGGTAAGGACCTTGATACTTTAAAAAGTATAGAAGCCTCGTTTGATACAATAAATGTTATCTTTAATAACGTTTCGGAATTGATTAAAGAACGTGGCTTTAAAAATCAGGGACTGGAGGGTAAAATGAGGGAAGCGGCTCATTCGCTTGAGAAAAGTCCAAGTTCAGATAAAAGCCTTGTGCTGAGCCTTAGAAAGCATGAAAAAGATTTCTTTCTCAGAAAGGATAAAACATATCTGACAAAATTTGATCAGACTGCTGCAAGTCTAGAAAGCAAGATCATTGCACTTCCTGACTCCGCGGAAAAAAGTCTTCTGATCGATAATTTAAATTCATATAAAAACATATTCAGTGAAATTGTATCAATAGAAAATCAAATAGGGCTAGATAGAAACCAAGGATACGTAAGCAAAATCAATACATTAACAAGAGAATCCATTCTTAAGCTTGACATTTTAAGAAATTCATTTGACAACAAAAGTACCAGCCTTTCGGCAACAACAGTATTAGCAATACTATTCCTTACTTTAGGTTTGATTGCAGCAATATATCTGGCACTTAATAAGTTCGTAAAACCTGCTTTTGAACCAATTCAGGAAATACAATTCAGAGCTACTGAAATCAGTGAAGGTAACCTGTCTGTGAGATTTGACGAATTCAGAAATAACAATGTACTTAAAGATCTGATTGCTGGTCTTGAAAAGATAGTATCGAGGTTTAAAACCACAATGGATCAGGTAGAAGCTATAAGTTCCCGTAAGATATTATCAGAACTGCCATTAAATTCAGATAAGGATGAAGTTGGTAAAACAGTTAACCTTATCATAAGACAGCTTAAGACTATTGACGATGATGAGCAGCAAAGAGCCTGGCATAATGAAGGGCTTGCTACGTTTGCTAATCTTCTTAGAATACATGTAAATGATGCTGATATACTATTTGATCATTTCCTAAGAGAATTAGTTAAATATATAGATGCCAATCAAGGAGGCTTATTCATCATAGAAGAAGATGATGATGCCACAAGCTATATGCTAATGAAAGCCTGCTATGCATACGACAGAAAAAAATTCATTAACAAAAGAATCAATCCCGGAGAAGGGCTTGCAGGTGTGTGCTGGCAGGAAGGTGAAACAATATACATGTCGGAAATACCAAAAGATTACATGTATATAACATCTGGAGTTGGAGGAGCATCTCCAGCTAACGTGGTCATTGTGCCTGTAAAATTCAATGATAAGATATTCGGAGTAATAGAATTGGCTTCATTCAAAATAATTCCAAATCATAAGATCAAATTTATTGAAGCCATAGCTGAAAGTTTCGGATCTACTGTTCACAATATGAAGACTGGTACCAGAACTCGTACTTTACTGGAACAGTCTCAGATTATGACTGAAGAACTAAGAGCTCAGGAAGAAGAAATGCGTCAGAATATGGAAGAGCTTCAGGCAACACAGGAAGAAATGGAAAGAACTGTTAGCTCTCTTAAAACCATGACCAAAGAACTTGAAGTAAGAGAAAAGATATTCGGATTAACTACCATTCTATCCGAGTCAGATAAGTATGGGACCATTCTTGATATCAACTCAAAATTCTCTGAAGTATCCGGCTATTCAAAGGAAGAACTTGTAGGAAAGCCTCATAATATTCTGAGAGATCCCGATATGCCAAAAGAACTCTTTAAACTTTTTTGGGATACTATTAAGTCTGGTAATACCTTTAAAGGAATACTAAAAAACAGAGGTAAAGGTGGCATTGTTTATTGGGTGAGTGCTACTATAGTTCCTATTAAAGATGAAAATGGGAATATTGTAAAATATATTGGAGCACGTTATCACATTGAAGATGAAAACTTTGCATTGCACATGTATAACAAACAAGCAAGTGTACTTGGACATCCGTTACTAAATAACAAATCCTGAATAGTTAATAAAATTAAAACTCCGGAGTTATTGCAATCACAGTAATTTCGGAGTAGATATTTTTACCAGTAAATATCACACTACATAAAACTTCTCAAGTCTCATTATATCCTCACGGTATTTTATCGAAATTTGTTCTTATTTAAGAAGTTCCAATTGGGCCTGTGCTAAAGTGTTTGTATATTTAATAGCCAGGAAATGAAAAACAGGATAATCTTTACATTTATTATAATTTACCTTAGCAGTATAACCTGTACTGTTGCTAAGACCTCTTCTTTAAGATTAAATTATATTACAGACGATTCTCTAAAATATACTTTTTCTTCAGCTTCAAGCCTTTTTATAAAATCCCCAGAAAAATTTAAACAAGCTGATAATGCAGTAAATATCAGGCTAAAAGCAAATAAAATATGGATTATCTTTCCCGCAAAAGATATACCTGTGAATGGAATTTTACTTGTAAAAAATTCATTCTTAGATCACATCAAAGCTCATTTTATTAGAAATAATAAACTTATTGAATCAAAGGAATCAGGCAGTATCCTGCCTTTCAGTTATAGAGATCAGCCAGCAAATTTTCCCAATTTTTTTATCCCAAAAAATACAGAGCTCATCTGTTTGGAAATACAAACCAGTGGACCTATGAAAGTTCCAATTGAGATATACTCTGAAAAAGAATTTATTACAGATATTCAGCAAAACATATCTCTTCATTTTCTTTACATAGGCCTGATCGTACTTACAGTTACCCTGGCAATTGCCTCCTATGCATGGCTAAAAGAAAGCTTATTCCTTCAATATGCACTTTCAATCAGTGCAACAGGGTTTATAACCTTGCTTAATTTTGGTTATGCATTCCAATATTTCTGGCCTGAAACCCCTTCTATAAATCAATATAGTTTTATATTTTATATACTTACAATTTTCAATTTTTTATTCATTGAGAAACTGTTATTCTTGAAGAAACATTCTCTCTGGCTCTTCTTCACTTTCAGAATATTTTATGTAGTAAATATAGTTTCATTTACTTTTAATGCTTTTTTCAATACAACATTTCTAAATGAAATAGTTTTCGCTGTATTCTGCATCGGTACTTTGCTGCCACTATTTGCGGGAGTATACTTACTGAAAAAATTAAGAAAAATTGAAAAGCATACAATAGGGTTCTTTTTAACGGGCAGTATATCTTTCTTCATGGGAATACTGGTTTATGTCATTACGATGAATGGAATCATTCCTTTGAATGTCATCACAGACAACTCCATACAAATCGGATCTGCTATTGAAATCATCTTTTTTAACCTTGCTATATTGAGCAGACTTAAATTATTTAAACTGGAAAAAGATAGTATTGTCATTGAACAAAAGCATTTTCTTGAAACAGAAGTAATGTCAAGAACGCTCGAACTGAGAGAAAAGAATATTCTGATAGAGCTTAAAAACAAGGAACTGGAAGAGCAACAAGAACAGCTCGAAAAAATAGTAGAGAAAAGAACCAGTCAACTTATAAAACTTAACAAGGACCTTAACGATAGAAATTTCAGGCTGGAACAATTTGCCAATATTACAGCGCACAACCTCCGAGGCCCAATTGCCACTTTACTGGGACTATGTGAGTTGTTTAATGAAAGTACCCCATCAGATCCTCTGAATGCAAAAGTTATTTATAACATCAAAGAGTCATCAGTAAAGGTTGACGGCATTCTAAAAGATCTCGCATCATTGCTTGATCATCATAGAAATACCGATGCTATGATGGAAAAAGTAAAGTTTGAAAAAGTATGTCTGGAAGTACTTGACCTTCTAGAAAATGAAATCAAAACAAGTGGAGCTGTTGTGAGCTATGATTTTACTGAAACCGCTTTCACTCCTGCAATCCCATCTTACCTAAAGAACATATTCTTTAACCTTGTTCTCAATAGTATTAAATATTGCAGAAGACATTGTATCCCAACTGTCAATATCAAATCATACACAGAGGGAGATTATCATTTCATTGAGTTTAGAGATAACGGAATAGGTGTGGATCTGGCACTGTACAAGGAAAAGATTTTTCAACCTTATCAACGATTTCATCTGGAAATTCCAGGTAAAGGACTAGGCTTGTTTATCACCAAAACTCAGATTGAAAGTATGGGGGGAAAAATATCTATTGAAAGCGAAATTGGAAAAGGAACTTCCTTTACTGTCGCTTTGCCTGCTTCAATAGCTGCAGAATATAAGGAGGAGCTGTCTCTAAAAGAGAACAATTAAAGACAGACTCCGGTAAAATTTTATTTGTAGCTAATTTTATAAATCGTTCCCTTCACATCATCAGATATATAAAGCGCCCCATCCGGTCCCTGAGCCACTCCACAAGGTCTGTGTTTAGCGTCTCCAGGCGAGTTGACCTCCTCAGTACCAGCAAAATTATCTGCAAATATTTCCCATGATCCTACAGGTTTACCATCTTTAAAGGGCACAAATGCTACAAAGTAACCTTTTTGTTTTAAAGGTGCTCTGTTCCATGAGCCGTGAAATGCTATAAATGCACCGTTTTTATATTTTGCAGGAAACTGATCTCCTGTATAAAACAAAAGTCCATTGGGAGCTAAATGCCCTGGAAATACTATAGCCGGATCAATTGCATCTTCCCCTCCTGTTTTCTTTCCATCTCCCCCATACTCAGGTGAAAGTATTTTCTTTTTCTGAAACTGGTCATAATAAATATATGGCCAGCCAGCATTGTCACCTTTATTAATAGCATACATCACTTCAGCAGGTAATTCAGCACTTTGCTTTTCATTAAAAAGGTTTGGATATAGTTGAAACAACTGGTCTCTGCCATGCTGCATAACAAACAGTTGGTTGTTCTGATTATTCCAATCAAGTCCTACAACATTCCTTAATCCCGTCGCATAACGCATACCTTCAGCATAACTCTGACTTGCCTTATCTGCTTTAAATTGCCAAATGCCACCGGCAGAATCAAGGATCGGACAAGGAGCCATTCCTGGAGAACCATTGACTCTATCCTTCTCCTGACAAGCATTAGACGGAGCTCCTATGTTAACATAAATATTGCCATTATTATCAAGTGTTATGGATTTGGACTCATGCTGCCTTCTGCCCACCAGACCTTTTACAATTATTTCAGGACTTTTTTGATTACTTACCTCCCCTTTGTCATTGAGTTTATATCTATATACTTCATTATTGGAAGAAGCATACAGGTAATCACCTTTGATTGCAATACCGGTACCTTTATAGTCACCAAATCCTGAAATATTCTCTGCTTTCCCATCTTTGTTTTTATCTTCAAGATATAACACCGCGCCTTTGTCTGAAGGTCTGTCAAGTTTCACATACACGTTTCCTTGTCTGGTCACAGCAATATGACGGGATTTCCCAAGGTTGTCTGCGACGATTGTTCCTTTGAAACCCTGAGGCAGCTTCAAACCTGTTTTACCAGGATCATTGACAAGTGTGGTTACTAAATATCCATTGACAGAGTCAGGATTAAAAGACTGAGCATTACCTTCCACCTTAAAATGCAGTAAAACTAGTACTATCAAAATAACCTTTTGCATGGTTTTTAATTTATATAATGTTATTAATTAATGATTCATATTTTATCAATATAGCCAACACATTCAATCACAGAATAGCTCGAATAAAACTTTTATATTGCCACTATTTTTTTTCACCCTTCCTATTTGTCCGTTTTCAAGACGAACCTTTATACCTCTATGATGTTTAGGTGCACTTGTCAGTACATTTCTCACTACTCCCCTGGTTAAAATCCCCGTCTTTTGATCCTTCTTCAAAACTATATCTACCAAAATTCCAGGTTTAATATTGGCTCTGATCTGAGAATCCATTATATGCAAAATTTTCTTTCTAAAATAAAGGATCTTAAAATTTTATAAAAATCAAATATGATCATAATCACATTATAATTTTCAAAATAGATTAAATATATTGTGAGACAGTTCTATACAAGGATTAAATTCTTTTCAAAACCTAGCATAAAAATGAGTTCTAAGACAATCACCGGCAATATCATTGACATTGAAGGCAGACGTATTTATAAAGGCATTATAAGGCTCTCAGGAGGGCGCATTGAGAATATTGAAGAATCGGCTGAAGTTTCTGATAATAAATATATTCTTCCTGGCTTTGTAGATGCTCATGTTCATATAGAAAGTTCAATGCTGGTTCCTTCTGAATTTGCCAGACTTGCTGTATTACATGGTACTGTAGCCACAGTTTCCGACCCACATGAAATTGCCAATGTATGCGGTATGGAAGGAGTTGAATTTATGGTGAATAATGGAAAACAGGTTCCCTTTAAATTTAATTTTGGTGCTCCCTCCTGTGTTCCTGCCACAACCTTTGAAACCGCAGGAGATGAGATCTCTGCAAAAGATATTGAAACGCTTTTAAAAAAGCCTGAAATAAAATATCTGGCAGAGATGATGAACTGGCCAGGTGTACTTTTCAATGATCCCGTTGTATACGAGAAGATCAATATTGCGAAAAGACTTGGAAAAGTCATAGACGGACATGCTCCCGGACTTAAAGGTGAACAAGCGAAACAATACATATCAGCAGGGATTTCCACAGACCACGAATGTTTTACAGCAGAAGAAGCTTTGGACAAGCTTAAGTATGGAATGAAAATACTCATAAGAGAAGGAAGTGCTGCCAAAAACTTTGAAGCTCTTATTGATCTTTTAAATGAACATGAAGATTCTATAATGTTTTGTTCAGATGATAAACATCCGGATAACCTTGTAATTGGCCATATCAATGAACTGGTTAAAAGAGCGCTCAACAAAGGAATTGATCTCTACAAAGTTTTAAAAGCTGCCTGCATCAACCCGGTAAAACATTATAAACTGGAAGTTGGACTTTTGAAAACAGGTGACCCTGCTGACTTTATTATCATTGATAATCTTAAAGATTTTAATATTCTCAAAACCTTTATAAATGGTGAGCTTGTAGCTGAAAATCAAAAGAGCTTCATAAAACAAGTTCCTGTAACACCAATCAACAGATTTAATACATCCCAGAAGAAGGTTTCTGATTTTAAAATAGCATCTTCCACTGGAAAATCAAGAGTTATAGAAGCCCTGGACGGCCAATTGATCACCCGATCCATTGAAACTGAATTACCACTTGAAAATGGTTATTTGCAATCTATTCCAGAGAAAGATATATTAAAAATTACTGTTGTAAACAGATACAAAGAAGCAATTCCTGCAAAGGCCTTCATCAAAGGATTTGGCTTAAAACAAGGAGCGCTTGCATCATCCATCGCACACGATTCTCATAATATAGTGGCAGTTGGAGTTAATGACGAAGAAATTACTAAAGCGGTAAACGAAGTTATCAATAACCAAGGCGGCATCTCTGCAGTGTATGATGGTAAATTATACTCTTTACCTCTTCCTGTCGGTGGTTTAATGTCTGCAGAAGACGGCTATGTTGTAGCTGACAAATACACAGAGCTTGACAAAATTTCCAAAGCAATGGGAAGCACACTTACGTCACCATATATGACTCTGTCCTTTATGGCTTTGCTTGTTATACCTTCACTAAAGCTCAGCGATCTAGGGCTGTTTGATGGGGATAAGTTTGAATTTGTGAGGTAGTTTTAGTTTTAAGTGATATGTTTTAAAAGCACAAAGCTGAAGGCCAAAAGCTAAAAGTTCAAAAAAATAAGCTTCCGAATTTTCAATCTCAGGAAGCTTATTTATTTAATACTCCTTTACTTTCTCTCCTCCTCTCATCGTCTTTTTTCATCGGTCTCCTTTCTAAATTATTCTATCCTTCATTCCATACTCTCTGCTTAGCTCCTTCATCTTTTCATAGAATGCCTTTCTGTAGTAATAAGGAAGCTCATTGGAATTATTAAAAAGCTTTTCATACTTATCCTGTAATTCCGGGAAATGCTTTTTAATAGCATTTAATACAAGAGTCTTACTATCGGATTTGTCATTTCCGAAAAGAGTAATAGTTGCAGGCATTACATAATCTGCATTTAACTCTTTAAATGTTTTGAAAAATAAGTGAAGATTTTCAGTTGTATCTGAGATATACGGTATCAAAGGCATTAAGCTGATTCCTGACAAGAAGCCATTTTCCTTAACTGCTTTACAGGCCTCCAATCTTGCAGAGGGCGAAGTTTCTCCCGGTTCAAAGATCTTTGCAGTCCGATCATTCAATGTTGAAAAGGAAAATGAAATAATTGTTCCTCTTTTCAATTTCCCTTGGAGATCAGAAGGTATAATTGCTGTTTTATCTATTTCATCCAAGATATCTAAATCGCGAACAACAAGATCAGATTTGGTAATGATGTGCACAGAAAATTTATAACGTGCGACAAGCTCAAGCGCTTGACGAGTAAGTCGATACTGCTCTTCAAGCTTTAAATATGGATCAGTTGCTGAAGAGACTACAATGATGCCATATTGATTTTTTTTCGATCTTAGATGAAGTTGCTTTTCAAGCAACTCAATAGCATTCATCTTTGCAGAAATGCTGTCCTCAAGATTTTCTCCATACTTGCTACCTCTTATATAGCAGTACAAACAATTGAAAGAACAACTACTGTAGAGATTTAAAGTATAGTCATCAAGAAACCAGGGATCGCGCCTCTTGGTTTTATTTAATATAGTCTTTACTTCTATTTCCTTTGGCATACAAATTTCGGTCAAGACCAATCTTTACTTTCGTTCTGAACCACACTCCTGTCTTTTCTGGATCATCAATAATATCTCTATACTTCTTTATTATCTCCGGATGAAACTTGGCCGTAGTTTTCGCGGCCCATCCAATTCCTCTTTTTATCTCACCATCCTTTGCATTCGCAAGACTTAAAAGAAGTTTAAACAGTTCTTCTGTCTCTTTTAATGGAAGTCCTTTTTTGATGCATAATGAGCTCCCGGACCAATAGAACGTACAACAAACGGACTAGCATTATTCGATAGCTGATAAAGAAAACTTAATGCTTCAGTATTATAGCGAAGCAATGCAATACCATAAACACGTTCTCCTATGATATCTGTCACATACCACTCCTCACCTTGCTCTATGTATTCTGCTGCTTTCTCCATGGATTGAATAAAATTTACGGAAAGCCTTTTTTGCAGCATAATACCAATCAATACGTTTCCTCCTATCGTTTTGAGTTTTGATATGCCAGAACAAAACTCGATATGATCCTTCTCTTCAAGTCTTTGGGATATTTCTGTCGCACAATATTCAAGCAAAGGGAATTTAATTTTAGGAAATAATAATCGCTGGTAAACCTCAGATAAAAAAGCATTAAAACCTTCAGCATCCAAAGCTTCAAAGCATTGTAATATTTCATGATTAAGGTCGCCTTTTTTGGTAATTGATTTCATAGGATGAACAATTGTGAAGGAATACTTTGGGATTGTAAAGCACTCTCAATATTCACGAGAACCTACCAGTACCACCCTATAAAAATAAATAAAAAGTGCGACTTTAGAAGTACCGTATTTGAATTTATATCGTCGGCCGCCATGGCTGTAAATGTTACTCATATTGCCTTCTATTCAATTATTTTCAACAATCATATTTTATCAATTTCAAAATGGCATAATAACACTATATTTAAATAATTTTATATCTAGAAAAATTCTATGGCCATCTTTATTATCGTTCTACCTATTGCCCTAGCAATACTTGCTTTTCTATCTTATTTAATTACTAATTTCTCGATGAAAAAAATTCAGGTTAATAAGAATAGAAGTTTTTTGAAAGTTTTAATCTTTATCTCTAGTTTTGTAATACTTTTATTTTTAACCTTTTTATTTTTTGCTTTTAATATCACATTTAAAAGATAGCTTTTGCCTGTTTCTTCTAATAAATATTTCTGCAATTAATAAATTGATCAAAAACCCTATCCAGGCATCAATCATATAAATGGTTGTATTATCCATTGCTGTGAAAGTAACAAATACTAGTTTCCATAATCTCAAGCTTAATGCTGATAAAGTCAATGCATAACTTCTAATCATGTATTCCTTGTGTTTCAGAATTTCACCATTTCTAATAGCCACTACTGCTTGCAAAGTGAATGTAAACCATAGGAAGTCTAAGGTTAGAAAGGCTAGTTTTGAAGGTAGATAGCCATTGGCACAAATAGCTAATACTAAACCTACTGGAAAATTTATTAAAAGGATATTGTATGCATATAATCTTCCGAAAAGTTTATGTAAAATTTTGTTATTCTGAATTAGTGAATTTGAAAATTGAGTGAACCCTGCCAGTAAACAGAAGAAGCATGAGAATACATGAATATAAAAAGCCACCTTCCATGTATTATTTCCAATGTATTCTTGCTTATATAATAGAAAGCCGACATTATCTTGAAAATTTCCATATTGAGAAATGGTTATTAACATGATAAGAGTAAGCATTGCCAATGTTAAAATAACAGCAAGTTGAATTAAATTAAGTTTAGAGAAGTATATCAAAATTTATTAAATATGTTTCCAAAATAATTTAACATCCGTTCCTAAGGTATTAAGAAGTAACCTAGCCAATGGTTCTTCTTTATTAACATCTGGCTCTGCATTATTAATTGCAATTCTAAAAGAACCAAATCCGCAATCCCCTTCATAAATCAAGTCGTTTAAGTTTGTCACCAAATTGCAGCACTCTGTTCTAAAGGCCATATTTTCAAAATGAGAATGATCATAAGATTCTGACATCTTATCTTGCCAGAATTCGATTGATAATTCTTTTTGGCATTTATTACATAACACACTTTTAAAATTCTGTCCTTGGTCAATGAACTCAATCAAGTCGTAAATCTCCAAGGTTATTTCACAATTTGGATATTCTTGTGCAAGTACCTCAAGAGTGCTTTCTATTTGATTATTGGTTGGATTATAATTCGGATTCCTTGAAATGATTATCAATTCATGCCCAGAAGAAATAGAATTGCTTGGCTTAATTGTTATTATATTTTTACTCATTACTGATTATTTCATCTTGCTAGGAACTTTGTTTATATACTCTTTATTGCATTTATATTTTCATTTACTCTACTAAAAATATTCATTTTTGGAATAATATTTTAAAAAGTGAAATTCTAGTCGTCCGACCTTCAAATTATAAGCTAAAAATTCTGACATTTGAGCTTTTGACCCCGAAAATGTCACCTAAAAGCTCCGAAATTCAAGTTTCTAACCTTGAAAAGTTATAAAAACAAAAAAAAGGCTGCCTCTTTACAAAGCAACCTTTTTGTTTTTATAGGATGATTAATTCAAAGAACCTTTTATCATTTCCGAGCGCTCACAATTTCTTCATATATTTTTTTAAACTGATCATTCATCTTATGAAACCATTCCAGATATTCCTCTGATGAAAATGAAGTGATATTGCCTTCACTGTCTTCATGATCTAAGTATATCCATCCATTTTCACGAACGATTTCAATAAAATTATCAGGTGGAGAATTTAAAATATGCTGTATAGAATCAAGAAAGCCTTTAGCCACTTCAGGATAATTATTAATACGCCATTTCCAAAGATTAACAGCTTCCTCAGGGGTGTTATCCTTCCAGATTTCTTTTAGGAACTTTATAAATTGATTGTTAGTATCCATATTCTTCTCTTATACTTTCAGCTGGCTTAATAAGGCCAGGCACTATTAAAACCAAAACCTCCTTTTGCACCATCTAAAGGCATTATTCTTACTTCAACTCCTGCTGGCGCTGCCTCTGCAGCTGTTAATGCTGCACCTGCCGGGCCAGCAGTAATACCAGCAAAATCAAATGTATTACCTCCTCCGGTAATTACAACACTTCCTAAACCCGGAGCAACAGCAACACCTGGCTGCGGATTGTTAACGATCATTGTGTCTGTATTAGCCAAACTAGTCATATTTGCGGTCCAATTCTCTCCAGGTAGCATTGGTTGGTTTCCTACGCCAAGTCTGTGTATGTAACGAGGAAGAACAGCTGCGCCGACTTTAACTCCAGTAAAAATATGTGTAGAGGTTGTACCGCAAGGAATTTGCCCCTGTTTAGAACCGGTTGTTAATATTTCTTCCCTCCAGATAGGCCATAAGTTATTATTATATAAATAGTCTAATGCTAACTGCATTTCAGTTTGCCCGTGCCCTAAATCATTAAACGCTCCTGCTTTATTTGGACAGGAAGCAGGTTCATGCCGGGTTATTCTATATGCTAAATCAATATCATTTCGAATTTTACCAAAATTATTAATCACATGCCTGTCTTGAATATGCGCATTTGTAGATACTGCACGGGCATCTTCAACATTAGGCTGATCGGCATCCCGAGGCTTTTGCCCCTCGTATTCAAAGAACATTCTTTGGACAGCTTCAGGTTTACCATATTTAGTTTTCAATTCTTTTAAAGCCAGTTTCTGGCGGATTATCGCCTGATCAGCTGTTTCATCCGCACCCGTTGATGTATCTTTTAATATAGCTCCCGTTGTAGTGCCCGGCTTAAAACCTGGTGTAACATTGGCATGATCCAAAGCACAGTAATACCACAATTCATCATTAGACATACCTTTAAAATTTTGTCCGGTAGGGAATAACTTTTCGATATCCTTCCCTGCCCTAGCTCCATTATCAACAGTATGCCTTAAATGGCCTTCAATTTCTTTTCCTGACAATATTTTTTCACCTACATCTGTCCCTTCTGCTTTTACATCAGTAATAGATGACTTTTCTTCTGGTGTTGATACACCATCTAATTTTAAATGCCCTCGCATTGTAGTCATAAGGGTTTCGATTTCTGCAGGGCCCAAGGAATCCTTCTCTGCTAAAGTAGCAAACATTTGCCATGCTTTGTCTCCATCTAATCCATCTTCTTTTAAAGGGGCTTTGATTTCTTTTAATTTATCTTTAACCTTTTTAGCATCTGATTCTTTTGTAAGTAAATTAACCAAAGCGTCGGTGTTATTAAGTTTTTCAATTAACAGTTCTAAAGAATCAAAATTAGATGCGGCTTTGTCCACTATTTTATTCAACTCCTTAGCATCTGATTGCTTGATAAGTAGTTTCTCTAAAATACTGTTATCAGCCACCTTTGATATCATGTTTTCCAGATCAGCATAGTTGGCTGTAGTTACAGCTACTAGTTTATTTAATACTTTGGCATCGGACTCTTTTGCCAGTAATTTCTCTAATACACTTATATCATTTACTGTTGGGATCAAGGCTTCCAGGTCAGCATAGTTAGCAGTAGTTATCGATACAAGTTTATTTAATTCTTGAGCATCGGATTGCTTAACCAATAGTTTCACTAAAACTCCAGTATCTTTTACCGCTGGGATCATGTTTTCCAGATCCGCATAATTGGCTGTGGTTGCTGATACTATCTTATTTAACTCTTTCGCATCTGACTCCTTATCCAATAGTTTTGACAGAACATCCGCATCCTTGACTGTATCAATTAATACCTCCAATGAATCAAAGTTT
>NZ_JAGHZZ010000013.1:43201-136045 GCF_017745095.1 Sporocytophaga sp.
GCATCTGGCTCTTTATCCAATAGTTTTGACAGAACATCCGCATCCTTGACTGTATCAATTAATACCTCCAATGAATCAAAGTTTGAGGCGGCTTTATCTATAATTTTCTTTAACTCTTTTGCATCTGACTGCTTAGCCAGTAACTTCTCTAAAATAGAGTTATCAGCTATTTTCGGAATTATAGTTTCAAGATCGGCATAGTTATCTGTAGTTGCAGATATTATTTTATTTAACTCTTTAGCATCTGGCTCTTTATCCAGAAGTTTTGCCAGAACATCCGCATCCTTGACTGTATCAATTAATACCTCCAATGAATCAAAGTTTGCTGCGGCTTTATCTACAATTTTCTTTAACTCTTTTGCATCTGACTGCTTGGCCAGTAACTTCTCTAAAATAGAGTTATCAGCTATTTTCGGAATTATAGTTTCAAGATCGGCATAGTTGTCTGTAGTTACAGATATTATTTTATTTAACTCTTTTGCATCTGGCTCTTTATCCAGAAGCTTTGCCAGAACATCTGCATCCTTGACAGTTTCAATTAATACCTCTAATGAATCAAAGTTTGCTGAGGCTTTATCTACAATTTTCTTTAACTCTTTTGCATCTGGCTGCTTGGCCAGTAGCTTCTCTAAAATACTATTATCAGCTACTTTAGGGATTAATGTTTCAAGATCGGCATAGTTGCCTATAGTTACAGATATTATTTTATTTAACTCTTTAGCATCCGGCTCTTGAGTTAAGAGCTTTTCCAAGACACTTAAATCATTAATGGTTTCAATTAATATCTCTAATGATTCAAAGTTCGCATTGGCTCTATCTACAATTTTCTTTAACTCTTTTGCATCTGACTGCTTAACCAATAACTTCTCTAAAATACTGTTATCGCCAACTTTTGAGATTATAGTTTCAAGATCAACATAGTTGCCTGTAGTTACAGCTATTATTTTATTTAGCTCTTTAGCATCCGGCTCTTGAATTAAGAGCTTTTCCAGGACATTAATATCATTTACGGTTTCAATTAATATCTCTAATGAATCAAAGTTCGCATTGGCTTTATCAACAATTTTCTTTAACTCTTTTGCATCTGACTGCTTAGCCAGTAACTTCTCTAAAATACTGTTATCGCCAACTTTTGAGATTATAGTTTCAAGATCAGCATAGTTGCCTGTAGTTACAGATATTATCTTATTTAATTCTTGAGCATCTGGCTCTTGAGTTAAAAGCTTTTCCAGGACACTTATATCATTTACGGTTTCAATTAATTCTTCTAATGAATCAAAGTTCGCATTGGCTTTATCAATAATTTTCTTTAACTCTTTTGCATCTGATTGCTTAGCCAGTAACTTCCCTAAAATGCTATTATCAGCTACTTTCGGGATTATAGTTTCAAGGTCAGCATAATTGACTGTGGTTGCCGAAATAACTTTATTTAATTCACTAGCATCAGACTCCTGAACTAATAGCTTTTCCAGAATGCTTATATTATTTACCGTTGAGATAAGAGTTTCCAAATCATCATAATTGTCAGAGGTTATTGATACAACTTTATTTAATTCTTCTGCATTTGACTCTTGCTCCAGAAGACTCTCCAAAACATCAACATCCTGAAGTGTAGTGATCAAGCTTTCCAGATAACTAAACTTATCAGTTGTTTGGTCTACAATTCTTTGGAGTTCAACTTCATTGTGCACATTCAACATAATACTGATACTCTCAAGAGAGACATTTTGAGCAACTAATGTTTTCACAATGGCTTTTAAGCCATAAACTCCATAAATATTCCCTTGCTTGCCTTGTGGTTCGTATAAATTGTCTGCCCACTCATATGTCCCCCAAGTTGATGTAGTACCATTGTCATCTGTAAAATAGAATTTCTTGTTTGGCAATGCACACTGTATAATCTGGTCGTCACTCTTCTTTTGAACAATAGGATTGACAAGCATTTTACTTTCAGTCTCTTGCTTATCACTTTGCGCATTGGATTGCATCTGCTGGCTAACATTTTCAGATGTCAAATTATTATCCGATTTTGTTTGCAAAGCTTTTGCTCCCATTACATCTGCCTCTTTCTCCAATCCTGAGTCATCATTTATATTTGCCTGCACATTTCCTTTCAACTGAACTGTTGGATTTACTCGACCTTGCTTTTGCTGTACAACATGCCAGGCTTCATGTGGAAGATGTTTTTCCTGCCCGGGAGCCATATGAATATCTGTTCCCTGAGCATAAGCATGCGCTTGTAATTGAGCGGGCTTTTCCGAATTATAATGAACCTTTACATCATTCATAGATACTCCGGAAAGATTTTCAATACCTGATTTTAGATTATCGGGTAAACCGGTATTATTCTGGTTCGATTCTTCTACACCTTCAACTTTTTTTCTTTGAATACTTTCTTCCTCTTCATCTTTCTTCAACTGTGCTCCTCGATAACCATAAGTCATTGATTGCATCACCTGATTACCATATCCATTATTAGAAGCATTCCCCTCAATAGCCCTCGTAACTTTTCCATATTCTGGCTGTGAGAAAGACGATTGGAAATCCTTGCTCCGTCGCTGAATTGTTTTATCGATTTGTATTTTTTCTAATGCCATAGAAAGTTAAAAGTAGCCAATGTTATTATTCTTTCATCGCTTTTTAAGAATCAAACCACATCACAACAAAATGAAATATACTGAAATACTGAAACTTACGAAAACATAGAATAAAAATACAGAAAAATAGAAATTTGCAAACTGGGAGTAAATTGGATGTATACTAGTTTTATCAACCAAATAAAAATCTGTCCTTTAAGCACTTACAACATTTTTTTCCTTTCAAAAAAAAAGCCCTCCGAAAATCGGAAGGCTTTTAGGGAATCATATAACTTTATGAAAATTCTATTTATATCTGAAGATTATAAGCCGTTTGGATGCTTGTACGATCTAGAACTTCTAATTAGGGGCATATAAGTATATGAAGACGCCTTTTTTGAAGTTTTACCTGAACTAAAGCTATTCTTATAGTTTTCCTTTACAGTTACCTCACTTGTCTCAATTGAAACCGGATTACCAAGGTTATTTTCCTTCGCGTATTTAGCCTTGTTGGCTTGCTTATAATTGTTGATGGAATAAGTAGGATCGTTATTCACTCCATTTTGTGCAAAAGATACCTGAGCTACAAGTACCATTAAGCTAGCAATTATTATGTGTTTCATAACAGAAATTCGGTTTGTTTCTGCTAATAAAACAAATATTAACGGCCCTGTAAATCACAAAAAATACTACCGCACAAACAGTAAAAACACTAATATTTCAATCAGTATTTACCCCTACAAGCTTAATCTATTAAATTAAGCTTTATGGCCTTTTTGATCAATTCTGCTGAATTGCTTACGCGCAACTTTTTCAACATATTGATACGATGTGATTCAACTGTTCTGATACTGATCCCTAATTCGTCTGCAATCTGTTTGGTACTAAAACCTTTTGCAACAAATTGTAATACTTCCTTTTCCCTAGGAGTCACTTCAGAAGTCTCTAGCGCTTCTGGCTTTCCATAATTTTCAGCAAGCAGATTCACGACAAAAGGACTAAAATATTTGCCACCATCGTAAACGGTTTTGATAGCCTTTGCCAGTTCTGCATTTTCTATATTTTTAAGCAAATAGCCCTGAGCACCTATTTTTATTGCCCTTAGGACATACTCCCTTTCTTCATGCATTGTAAGTACGATGAATTTAAAATAGGGATTTTCCTTCTTTAATTGTTCCATGGCATCCAAACCTCCCTGGCCAGGCATAGTGATATCGGTAAGGATTACATCGTGCTCTATATTATGAGCCATCTTCACCAAATCCTGTCCGTCTGTTGCTTCTCCTACTATTTCAAAGGCTTCATTCTTTCCTAGTAATGTTCTGAATCCTGCTCTGATCAGGGAATGATCGTCTGCCAGTATTAATTTTATCTTACTCATATCTATTCTCTGTTTAAAGGGATTTCAAGTTCAGTAACTGTACCTTCCCCATGAATTGATTCTATATGCAATTCACCATTCAGCAATTTAGCTCTTTCGTTCATACTAGTTAATCCAAATCCGCCCCTTTTTATTACATCAGCTTTATTGAAGCCGATTCCGTTGTCTTTAAGTTTCAAATACAAATAGTCTTCTTGCTCCATCACATCCAAATATACATCTGTTGCTTTTGCATGCTTTATGATATTATTCAAGCCCTCCTGAACAATTCTGAAAACAGGAACACTCACTTCAAAACTAAGTGGTTTGTCTGTTTCTTTTATGTATGTAAATTCAATATTCAATCGAGAATATTTTTTTACGTTATCGCACAATCCTCTCAGGCCGGCTTCCAGACCAAAATCCACAAGAACGCTTGGCATCACGTTATAGGAAATTCTTCTCACTTCCCCTATTGTATTATTAACCAGATCCAGAACTTCCTGTTTTTCTTCTTGTTTTCCTTTATCTTTTGCCTCCATTGCATCGAGGCGAAGTTTCACCACGGTGAGCAATTGCCCTATTCCATCATGAAGTTCCCTCACGAAACGTTTGCGTTCATTCTCCTGTCCTTCCAATAATGCTGATGCTTTTTCCCTTACTAGTCTTACTTCTCTTTCCTGTAGCATTTTAATTTTATCCCTCATACTTAACAAAGCGAGTCCCAAAGTATCCTCATCACTAAGGGTTGTGAATGTTGCTTCAAAATTCCCGGCTCCGGTCTGATGAGCAAATTCTGTAGTCCTTTTTGTTCCTTCCACAAGTTGCCTTGTTGCCTCGGTTATCTGAGCTATTTCATCATTCCCCTTAGATTTGATCGGGGATTCAGGAACAACTCCCTTGGACAAACTCATGATTATATCTTTGAGATATAAAATTGGATTTGAAATCGCATTAGAGATAAAATATGTAACAACCAATATCACTATGATCAGAACGACTGTGATCACTATGATATAATTTTTGAGTTGATTAATCGGCTTGACAGCTTCATGATAGTCAATCTCAGATATGATGGCCCAAGGAAGATCAAAGTTTAATTTTCTGTAGGCACTTAAAACTCTAACATTTCGGTAATCCTGTAATACATGTCCGCCTTCTGCTTCTTTAAAGACATTATTTACAGCCTCCGAATTTACATTTATTTTCAAAGGTGGACTATCAGGGAAAAACCTAGATACTGATCTCATCCTTTTGTCAGAAGCTACCAGATAAGATTCCCCCGTTGTTCCCATTCCAGTGCGCTCATACAATATTTTCTGAAACTTTGAGAAATGTTCTTTAATAACAATAAATCCACCTGGATGCAAAGGATCTTTTTGGGAATGCAAGGGAATTATATATAACAAAACTGGTTGTCCATCGTGATCAAATATAGATGCATCAAAATACACAAAGTCCTTATTCAAAGCCTTAATGCTATCCGCCCTGGCCCGGGTAAATTCTTTTAAGAATGTAGTATCTGTATTTAAAGAATAAATGCTGTTCAGATGATTATCTGCTATGATAACATTATCAAAATCATAAAGGCTCCCTATATTGTTCAACTCGTTTTTCTGATGATCATCCAGGTAGACTTTATGCTTTTCTATATCTGCAATTGCATCAGTCTTCTCAAGAAAATCCGTTCTTCCGAATAAAAAAATCAAATTCTTATGTGTTCGGTAAAAATAATTCTCCATCTGATTTTTCTTTAGAATATTGACAGAGGACAATTGATCAAGGGTTCTTTGGATCAGGGAATTTTTTAGAATATTATAAAACAAAAATGAGAGTATAAGGACAGAAAATAACCCTATAGCTACATGTGAAATGAATATTTTGGAGAAAATTCGCATTCTGGTTATAATTTATAAGCCACAACCCAAATATTGACATTTTGGATATAAAAAAACATTTTTTGAATCATAAATTCTTACCCGAATCTTAAAAACCAGACAAAAAGAAAAAGCCTGCCTTTCTGGCAAGCTCTTTTCACTATACCTCAATACACAAATGCTATTGGATTATTCCTAATCCTCCTTTATAATCATTAAATTTCGGAAAGATCATCTGAAGATCTTTAACTAGATTCCTTTTGACCATTATCTCGCCCAATACTGTACGATAATCAGTAGTTACAGCAAGGTCTACACCATTATCTAGTTGTTCATTAGCAAGTCCTGGCCATGCCCCATACATATTTCCTCCGTTAACATTTCCACCAAGTACCATCATCACACTTCCGTGCCCATGGTCTGTTCCGCCGCTTTTATTTGCTTTAAGTCTTCTTCCAAATTCAGTCATCAGAACGATTGTTACTTTCTTATGATAGGCATGAATATCATTGTAAAACGCGTTAAGATTCCATGATAAAGCCTGTATCCATTTAGGGAATTTCCACTCCTGATTATCGTGCATGTCCCAACCATCATAATCAATTGTTGCAATTTTAAGTCCTGCATCCATTTTAATAAGCTGGGCAACAGTTTTAAACGAATTTGCAAGCTCCTCTCCCGGCCAGGAGCTATAATAGTCCGCTGACTTATCTGGAGTATAAGAATCAAAACTTAACCCTTTGGATGATTTGGCAATATGTGCGATATTCTGAAGTGCTCCTTTGCCGGATCGATGCACAAGAGAATTGCCTCCTCCATACATTTCTGAAAGCATATTAATCAGATCAGGACCTAAATCCAGACTTAGATTTTTCATTTCCGTAATATTCATCTGCTCCATACTTCCAAGCAATGAAGCTAGAGGTATTGAACCTATTGCATATGCAGGCACAATATTCCCTGTGTGAAATGACTGAAGATATCTGGTAAGCCAGCCTTGAGAGAGGTTTTTATCACTATTGCTTCCAAGTTCCATCAGATCCTGAGCTTCAAAGTGACTTCTGGTTCCATTGGTAAGACCTGCAGCATGAATCAAGGCCAGTGATTTGTTTTCATATAGCTCTTTTAAAGCATAAGCTTCCGGATTTAATCTGAAATCAGCCTGAACAAGATTCTGATTGATCTTTAAAGCATCCTCCTGCAGAGCCATCTTCCCTCCTCGTGCAGCTCTGTAATTGCTATCATCAATAGGAGCAAGAAAATTCAACCCATCCATGCCTCCTCTGAGAAATACCACAACTATAGTTTCTCTTGAGTCATCTTCATTCAAGAAATAATCCGAGCCCAACCCTGTTGTCATCAGGTATTCGGCACATCCTTTTATAAGTGATCTTCTATCCATAGTTATCGAGTTTGAAATTCAGGAGTTGACAATAAGAATTGAGCAAGCCAGATAAGCTTTTGCTCCATTTGTGTTTCATTAATAGATGGTATCGAATCTGGTGCTGCATTATCAGCAAGCATAGTAGCTATCTTTGAACGGTATTTTTCCTGAAGCCTGATTCCTGTAAACTTTTCGGACCAATAATCTGCAATACCCTGATATGAAAGTCCACCAGGAGTTTGTTCGGCAAATCTGAATTTGAATACTCCCATGCCCTTCCAATATAATATAGAGCTGATAGTTCTCCATCTTGTAAGCATAGATCCTGGTCCCATCCAGTAACTATCTTTATCGGGATGCCCTGTAGGGGCTGGCCACATAAAGGGTTTGTAACCCATTCCCATAACCTGCCATTGCAACATCATAGTGGGTGTAAATTCTGCTTCTGTCGCTCTTGCTACTGATACTATAAATTCATAAGGACGCTTTACTTTTTGTCCTTTATAATTCAAAAATTCCGGTGATTCAAAGATGGTTTGCAATGTAATTTTTATCTGATCAGGTGCATTGATATGCTGCAGCCATATGGCTTGGGCCTTGTTCAATAATGCTGCGGGATAATCATCTCCCATAAAGCGGAGTAAAAACTTTCTACATATGTTTTTAGCAGTTCCAGGATGAAAAGCCACCAGATCCAAAACTTTTCTACCATCATGCATTGCAGGCATATTCGACTTTATCTCATATCCTAGTATTCTTTTTTGATAGTTGTCATGCCAGGCATCATAGTAAAAAAACTCACCTGTATCTGGAAACTCCTCACGGCCTCCACCTCTCCAGATGAAGGTTCCGTCAGCCACTGTCCAGCCTGTAAAGGCCCTGGAAGCTTCATAGACATCTTCATCTTTATACCCAATAGGTTTTCCTTCCAAAGCACCTGGAACGTCTCTCCATCTATCATACAGACTGTTCATATAATGTTCTGAGCCAAGCGTATGAAGCTCGAAGAGTTCTCTGGCATAGTTTTCATTGGCCGGGCTTGCCTGGCTGGACTTATTGTTAAGGTAATAAAGCATTGCCGGACTTTTGGCCACTTCTTCAAGAAACTGACGAAAGTTTCCAAATGCATGTTTTCTGATAACATCCCTGTCATATGTCGGCATACAGCTGCCCATAGCCATATCACCGTTAACTGTAACATTAAAATGGTTGTGCCAGAATTCAACCATCATTTCCTTTAATTGCCAGGGACTGTAAACAGCACGAATCCAGTTGGCACTCACAACCTCCATTCCTGGTCTTATCCATTCATGCCATCCTTTTTCCTTCACCTTTTCAAATTCTTTTCTGCAAAATTTTAGATCTTTATCAAGGTAAGTAATAGGCCTCCATTCATCCACATTGTAACCATTATAGTCATATTTAATGTCCAACTTCGTTTCCTGAATACGTTTTAGAATTTCCGGACCGTCTTCTTGAGGAGCATTCAATTGCTCCTTTATATAAGTCTGAAAACCATTCTTTTTTACCTTAAGAATATCTTTTTTTGAGGGACCGTAAGTAACCTTTCCAAGCAAATTCCAGGTTTGATCCTTTTGGCTTTGATTGGTTTCAAAATTAAACTCCAGAGGTTTCGCGGTTAGCAATTTCTCCGGAAGGAGAAAAGGGATCGCCATGAGTGATCCTGCCTGAATAAATGTCCTTCTTTTCATCATGAAGTTTTCTTTTTAATGGATTATAAGAAATCAGAAAAAGACAATTTCTAGTAAGAATTTTATAATTTCCTTAACGCTAAAAGTAGGGTTTCATCCCTGAAAATGGTTTGCTAAAAAAATAAAAGACTTTGCAAAAAGCTAAAAAAGGCCAAATGGAAAGGATTTTCAACTAATTGTTGATTTTTGATCCTGCTTTCTAAAATCGTTGGGAGAGCATTTTTCAGCTTCTTTAAATACTCTGTTAAAATGGGAAATATTACCATATCCGACCTTATAAGCAATTTCTGAAATCTGAAGATCAGAGGTTTTCAGTAGTCGCTTGGCTTCCGAAATTCTAAGGCTATTAAGGAACTGCTTGAAATTCATCTCGGTTTTCCTTTTTATCATTGAAGAAACCTTTTGTTCATATATTCCTGTCGAATTCACGACATCCAAAATGGATAGTTCAGGATTAGAATAGTTAGAAGTAATATATTGAAAAACAGCCTCCTCTTCTTTTTCAAAGTGGTTTAGGACCTCTGTTTTTTCATAAGTAAACTGAACAGGAACCACTGCTTTTTCTTTTTTCCTAAAAATGAATAAGAGAAAACCATAGTAAACAAGGCTACCTACAATAGAATATACTATAAAAGGAATGAGACTTTTATTAAACGTCAGTTCTTCTATCTCTATCTGGTCTTCTTTCCCTAAAGGAAGAGAAACACAATTGGAAATATTTACATAATGAACTTTAGAATAGTCCGATTTACCAATATTGTTTTCTGTTTTCCCATTGATGGTGAACCACCATTCGGGAGTTTCTAAATCAGAAAAAGCGGCGGAGATTTCATTAAAATCTTTACCAGAATTAATTATAACCTGATTGTTTTTAAATGAATTATGGTCTTCATTCCTTGAATAGTTTTGAATATTTGTACCTATCGTAAGTTTAAGCCTTCTTCCTTCTTTAGCCTTTAGTTTAACTTTAATCTCATCAAAACCCGAAAGATCAATAAATTCAGGATCTAAGGGGTAAAAAGTAAGGCCCGTAAAAGGATATTCTACACCATTCTTGAGAGTATACTTGAAAGCAATTTTGTCTGATTTTTTTATTTCCTCTGCAACTGAATTTCCTCCACTGTTTCTGTCATCATATATTCCATAATGGAATTGCTTTTCTTTGTGATCATCCAAACAATATCGGATTAAATTTATAGGGGATTTATAGTAAATAGGAAAAGCCAGTAGAATAATCGCAACAGGAAAAAATACTAATAAAAACTTTAAGTTCTTATTAAAAAATGTCAGAGTAAGTTGGAACCAGGCAGATTTCATCAAATTTCAGTCTGTGCAATATAAATAATACCAAAGGATAAAATTACGAAACATTATCATCCTTTGGTATTATATCTGAAAACTTTAACCGGGATTAAGCATTTAAAAAACGCCTGTGTTAATCGAATCATTAGAAGTTAAAATACAGTGATTGATTATAATGATTAACAGGATTTTTCAATGACTATATTTTTAAGTTAACGCTGAGCTATTTGAGAAAATATACTCCCTTAAATATTGTATCAGAGTTTCAATCAATTGGCAACAAACTTCAAACCGGCAACAGATAGTATCAGTGTGGCTATGAAAAACAGCCTCCAGAAATCCGTAGGTTCTTTGAAAAATATCATTCCAACGATTACTGTGCCTGCAGCACCTATCCCTGTCCAGACAGCATATGCAGTTCCCATCGGAATGCCTTGAGACGCTTTATTCAAAAGAAAAAAGCTCAGAGCGATACAAACGAAAAACCCTGCTGCCCACATCAGATTTGTAAAGTTTTTTGATAATAGAAGGCAGGTTGTGAAACCAACTTCAAACAAACCCGCAATAATTAAAATGATCCAATACATGATTTTGTAAATTTTAAAAATTTAGCGTTCCTCTTAAAAACTTAAAAGGTTAGGCTAAAATTCCTTTCTTCAAAGATCAGAAGACATTGGATCATATTTTTTAGCTTATGTTAAAAAACATCACTCATCAGTATTTTCAACCATACTTGAGATTACTGCTCGACTTCCGGAACAAACCTTGTTTTGACGTTTGCTTTTAAATCACTTAGAATAGAGTATAACCCAAAATAGGTTCGATTAATATAGAGTGAATGTCTTGATCCTCTGGCTACTTTTGAATTACGGACTTCTTTCAGATTTGAAACATAATCTGTGTAAGCATATATTTCCTTAAAATAGGTTTCATCACCAAAGTCAAACTGATCCTGAGTGAATGGCAATGTCAGCAAGTCAACCATCTTATGGAATAGCCCTGAGAAAAACTGGAATTCTTCTTCAGTATCATTCGGGTGAATCAATTCCAGATTGGTATAAATCTGTCTCCATTTCGATTCATCCTTATAAATGTCTCTATTCGTCAGACTAAAATAGTTTTTATAAAAAAACTCTGGAATTTCCTTCACACAACCAAAATCAAATATGCCCACTGTTCCATCATCACGCATAAGAAAATTGCCAGGATGAGGATCTGCATGTACTTTCTTCAGATGGTGAACCTGATAATGATAAAAGTCCCAAAGCGCCTGTCCGATTTTATTTCTTACTTCCTGAGAAGGATTAGTATCAATAAACTCCTTCAAATGCTTGCCTTCAAGCCAATCCATAGTGATGATTCTTTCTGATGACAATTCAGGATAATATTTCGGGAAAACAAGATTCTCTATATGGCTGCATGATTCTGAAAGTTCTATGGAACGACTTACCTCTAATTTGTAATCCGTTTCTTCCAACAGCTTAGACTCTATTTCTTCAAAATACTTATCCATTTCTACCTCTTTCATTCCGACAAGCCTTATTGCAAATGGCTTTACAATCTTAAGGTCAGAACTTACGCTGCCAGCCACTCCAGGATATTGAATCTTTACTGCCAGATTCTTTCCTTCTTTCACAGCCTTATGTACCTGACCGATAGAAGCAGCGTTGCAGGCATGCATATCAAAGTGGTCATACAATTGCTGGGGCGCTTTACCAAGAGTTTTATTAAATGTATTTACGACAAGCGGACCAGATAGCGGCGGAGCGCTGTATTGGGAAAGAGAAAACCTGTCAACATATGCAGTTGGTAGCATTCCTCTATCCATACTCAGCATTTGTGCGACTTTGAGCGCACTGCCTTTCAGGTTACTTAATGTATTATAAATATCTTTCGCATTGTCTTCATGTAAATCCTCTTTTGTTAAAGAAGGGTCCAGCAGTTTTTTTGTATAATGCTTCACATAATTACCACCAACCTTAATACCAGCGCTGACAAAGCGGGTAGCCCTTTCTACTTTTCCTGTGGGAATGTTTTCCTGCTCTTTCATCATTCTTACTTTTTAGTCAATAGAAATTTCCCAAAGTCGATTAGGCTGTCCATTGTATGTTCTCCAATAAGACGGAAACTCAGATCTACTGCTTTTTCAATGGCTGCATCAGTCATTTCAAAATTATTACTGGTATCTTCAACCCAATAATTCAATACAAACAGTGCCTGAAGCCAGAATCCATGCTTATATTTATCAGAAATATACTTGCGTTCTTTTACCTCCCTTGTTTCAACACCCTGTTTTATCAAAGTATCGACATATAGGTAAAAGGCATTTTTGAAATCGTCCAGAATGTTGTTTTTAGCGATTTCATAAAGCTTAAGATTGTCTTTTTTCAGAAGCACATAACTTCTATTCTCCCTCATTTTCTGAATCCACACAAAGTAGAAAGCAAGCAGCTTTTCGCGAGCTGAATAGTTTTGATAAATAGGATCCTGCTCTAACTGAGTAAGAGAAGACTCAAATATCTTGAGCCAGAAATCCCGTTCAATAGCTTCAAGGGAATTATAAAATTCATAAAACTCTGACTCTGAAATATTTAATAATTTACAAAAAGAATATACAGAAGTAGGCACTTTACCGTTTTCGAGAAGATAGACTTTGTAAGTCTCTATAATTTGCTGTTTGTCCATAAAAAATGAGTTTAGATTGTTCAATATATTAAGATAACGCAGATTCCCTGCATTCTATTCTTAGGGAACATCGATTTGAGATAAAAGATTTTGACTTGATAAATTAATTAAGCCAACACCAACCTCCCAAAATTTCTGCTCAATAGCTTAGAGAAAACTACCAATCCCAATCCTCTAATTTTTATTTAGATTTTATCTAAATTCTATTTGTAATTAATCTAAATATGCTTAAAATTGCACCCGTATTTAAAATTAGTCTAAATAACTAGAGGTTTTTTTAATAAAAACAAATGAAAACAAAATTACCACTTGCATTTTTGGCATTAAGCCTTGCATTTACCGCCTGTAAAAAGGATAAAGATGATCCAACGCCTTCAGAACCAGGATATCGCACTTCAAAGGTTGATTACAATGCTCTCACCGCAACTACCTCATACAATTCACCTCTATTTTTTGATAGCAAAGGTGACAGTACAGTGGATCGTACCGAAGGAAGATTGAGACTAAGAATGTTAAAAGCATTGGATGCTTATGCCAAATCAGCAGCAACAAATGGAAACATATCTGCTACAGCTTTGGCGGGAATGTTTGCCAATACAAACAACTCATTTGTTGATCCTTACACTGACTTAAACTCAAGTACATTGCAGTTAAAAAATGTTACTGCAAGCTCGTTTTCTCAGGCTGATCAGGAATCCGTTCACATGGATATCAGCTGGTTCTTTAACGAAATTGCAGAAACTAGCAAAAGTGTAGCTGAAACTGCTGAAGATGGAAAAGCTGGAAAGCTTGGAAATTATCTTGTTGATGAGAATGGAATCGAATGGGCTCAAGTGATATCTAAGACATTCATCGGTGGTCTCGAACTTGATTATATCGGAAATGTGCTTTTGGACAAAGGATTAGATGCAAACAACACTCAACTGGTATCAGGAAAAAATTATACTCAACTAGAGCATAACTGGGATGAGGCTTACGGTTTATTAACTGTTAATGATATCTATGCCGCTACTGCAACTGATGCGGTTAAGGATGCAAAAGAATCGTTTTTAGGATCTTATGTTTGGGAATACAATAAAGAGGGATACAAAAAACTTCATTTAGCATTCCTAAAAGGTCGTGCAGCAATTATCAACAATGATAAAGCTGAGCTTAAAGTACAAGCTGCTCTAATCAGAGCAGAGTTTGAAAAAGCAATTGCTTCAGCTGCTTTAGGATATCTTGGAAAATGGAAAACAGGTGAAACTACCGCTGCTAAAGCGCATGCAATTGGCGAAGGAACTGGTTTCATTTACTCTTTGAGATTCTGTAAAGTGAATGGAGCCGACAGCAAATTCTCAGACGATATTCTTGACGGTATTCTTGAAGAAGGTTTCTGGAAACTGGATAATGATAAAATTAATGCTGCCTCTGACGCAATTAAAGCGAAATTTAAGTTACAGTAACAAATTAGAAAAAAGCTTATTATCTTTGTGGGTTTTGAGCTATAAAATATATTAACTAAAAATAGAAGTGACTGGTCTGAAAAGCCTATCGCTTCTATTTTTCATTTAAAAGACATGAAAAATACAAACCTGCTGACTGCCAAAATTTTAATTCTTTCTGTACTAATATTTTTTTCATGTTCAAAAGATAAAGATGATACGGGCGGCAATACAGGAGGAGGTGTTGACAGAAGTGAGATGCTCACCTTTATAGCAGATGATATTATTCTTCCTTCCTATGCAGGGTTTAAAATCAAAATGGATGAAATGGTAGAAAAGTCAAATGACTTTAATGCAAATCCAACGTCCAGTACTTTGAGTAGCTTCCGCCAGGCCTGGGTTGATGCCTACACCGAATGGCAAAAAATAGAATTATTTGATGTTGGGCCTGCAGAGAAACATACACTTAGAAATTTTTTCAATATCTACCCAACCACTATTCACACAACTGCTACTATCAATGGAACTAACAATGGTATCATTGAAAATATAGCTAGTGGAAATGAGAATTTAAACTTACCTATAAACTACTCTGCTCAAGGCTTTCCTGCCTTAGATTACCTTTTAAATGGTATTGGAGACAGTGATGATGCTATCCTGGCTGAATATACAACAGCTCCTGATGCCCAAGCTAAACTTGCCTATGTAAAAAAAGTAGTAGATCAGATGAATTTCAAATTTAATCAGACCTACAATGAATGGACCGCTGGATACAGGGATCAATTTGTTTCCAAAACTTCCCTGGACATTTATTCTTCGACTTCTCTTTTGGTCAATGGCTTTGTATTAAACTATGAACGATTTATCAGATCCGGTAAATTCGCAAATCCTTCCGGAGCAATGTCAAGCTCTCCCAATGCCTATCCGGAAGACGTAGAAGCTTTTTATAAAAAAGACTTATCACGTACACTCGCAATTACTGCTCATCAGGCTTCTGTTGATTTCTTCAATGGCAAAAGTGTAAAAACCGGCATTGAAGGTAATTCTCTGAAGACTTACCTGAATGCCATTGAAGCAAAAGACCTCAAGTCTGGCAAACCACTTGTAGATACCCTGAATGGGCAATTTAAAGCAATAGCAGGAGCTATGAACACTTTAAACCCAAGCCTTGAAACAGAGATAAGAACAAATAACCAGGCGATGATTGATGTCTACAGCAAATTGCAAACAGCTACCCGAATGCTGAAAGTAGATATGACATCTGCAATGAGCATTACTATCACTTATACAGACAACGACGGAGACTAGCAATAAGGCTTATTTACAGCTATGAAAACCTATTTCGAGAGAACCATTTCTGCTGCGCCATTGGCAGTTTTCAGGATCGGACTGGGTTTTATGTTGCTGTTTGGAATTATCCGTTTCTGGAGCAAAGGCTGGATTGAAGATCTTTATATCAATCCCAAATGTTATTTTCCATTTTATGGTTTTGAGTTTGTCGTTCCATTAGGAAACTATACCTATATTCTATTTGCTGTTTGCGGTATATCTGCGCTTCTATTTGCGCTGGGATTATGCTACAGATTAGCAAGTATCAGTCTTTTTCTGAGTTTTACCTATATCGAACTCATTGATAAAAGCACTTATCTCAATCATTATTACTTCATCAGTATGATATGTCTGCTGATGATTTTTTTACCTGCTCATGCTTTTTTCTCAATTGATGCTAAATTAAATAAGAACCTTCATTCAGGTTATGTCCCCGCATGGACGGTCGATAGCATTAAGGTATTTGTAAGCATGTTGTATATTTTTGCTGCTATTGCCAAAATTAATAGCGACTGGCTTTTACATGCACAGCCATTAAAAATTTGGCTAATTGCCAGAAACGATATGCCTGTTATCGGTTTCCTTTTTAACTATAAATGGACTCCTTACCTGTTTAGCTGGTTTGGTTTTCTTTATGATCTTACCATTCCTTTCTTTTTATGGAATAAAAAGACAAGATTAGGAGCTTATGCAGCGGTTATTGTTTTTCATGTTTTTACATCTCTCCTATTCCCAATCGGAATGTTTCCCTATATCATGATTGTCACTGCATTGATATTCTTTTCAGAAGATTTTCATTTAATCTTGCTTTCCCAGCTCAATAAACTATTTAAGGGACAAAAGGAATTCATTTCTACTTCCAATAACTATGCATTCAAACATTTAAATCAGAATATCATTATAATTCTGTTCTCATTGTTCTTCTTTATTCAGCTTCTATTGCCTTTCAGGTATCTTTTATATCCTGGTCAATTGTTCTGGACTGAAGAAGGATTTAGATTTTCCTGGAGAGTGATGCTTATTGAAAAGGCAGGTTATGCGGAGTTTAAGGTAAGAGATGCCGTCTCAGGAAAATGGGTAATAGTGAACAACAATGAATTTCTAACTAAGCTACAGGAAAAAATGATGGCCACTCAGCCAGATATGATCCTGCAATATGCTCATTTGCTGAGGGATCACTATGCAAAGAAGGGATTCGAAAAGCCACAGGTTTTTGTCGATTCATATGTAACGCTGAATGGAAGACTGGGAAGAGTGTTGGTTGATCCGAACACTGATTTGGCAGCTCAGGTGGAATCCTTTAATCACAAGTCCTGGATATTATCATATAATGATTAAGTATAAAATATTAAGTTTCTTTTTGGTTTGCTTAGTTTCTTCAAACCTGTTTGCCCAATACAATTTATCAGGAATAGTACTGTCCCTTCCGGACAGTTCAAGTATGAAAAACTGTAATGTTTACCTGAATGAAAAAGGCATTTCAGTTTCAACAGATTCGTTAGGCAGATTTGAATTCCATGACCTGCCTGCTGGCCAATATACATTGGTAACTTCCTTCCTTGAGTATCACACAACATATCAAAAGGTTTCTATTAATAAGAATGATACTTACGTTAAAGTCTGCATGAAATCAGTTTACAGTGTGTTAGAAGAGGTAGTAGTGACACACAAACCTGAAGATGAAGGACATTTGAGGGCTGTAGAAAATATGGGGATTTATGAAGGTAAAAAGTCTGAAGTAATAGTTCCTGATAAGCTCACTGTAAACCTGGCAACCAATAACGCAAGACAAGTCTATTCACGTGTGGCAGGATTGAACATTTATGAAAATGACGGAGCAGGTCTTCAGCTTAGTATTGGAGGAAGAGGCCTTGACCCTAACCGAACTTCCAATTTCAATGTAAGACAGAATGGATATGACATCAGTGCAGATGCTTTAGGTTACCCGGAAAGTTACTATACTCCTCCAGTAGAAGCTATTGAGAAAATTCAGATCGTGCGTGGCGCTGCCTCTCTTCAATATGGGACTCAGTTTGGAGGTTTGCTGAATTTTATATTAAGAAAACCAGTAGAAGATAAAAAGATCCAGCTTATTGCAAGACAAAGTGTCGGCTCGTATGGTTTCTACAATGCCTTTACAAGTCTTAGCGGGACTGTCGGAAAAGTCAGCTACTACTCCTTTTTCCAATATAAGAGAGCTGATGGCTGGAGACCAAATTCCGGTTTTAATGACTTTAATTTCTATACAAATCTCAATTATAAGCTTTCTCCAAAATCAACTCTTGGCTTTGATATCACCATCATGGATTACCTTGCACAGCAAGCTGGAGGTCTTAATGATGCAATGTTTAAGCAAGATCCAAGACAAAGCAACAGAGCCAGAAACTGGTTCAAAGTAAACTGGAACCTTGCAGCAATACATTTCACGCATAAGTTCAATGCGTCCAGTGAATTTAACATCCGCATGTTCGGGCTTTCCGCATCAAGATATTCTTTAGGATTCAGACCTGTTAGAGTTGAATCACCAGACGATAATAGCAAACGTGATCTGATCAAAGGAGAATTTAACAACTGGGGCGCAGAAGCCAGGTACTTAAAGAGATATATGATTGGATCCAAAAATCTGGTATTGCTGGTAGGAGGACGTTTTTACCACGGACTGAATCATAGCACTCAAGGAAATGGTAATGCAGGCAATGATCCTAATTTTAATTATATAGAAAACTATAAATATAAAACTTTAAGTTCATCCGATTATCGGTTTCCTAATAATAATGTAGCATTGTTTGCAGAAAACATCATTTACCTTTCTGACAAATTTTCCATCACTCCAGGAATAAGATATGAGTACATCAATACAACTTCAGATGGTACAGCAATATCACTAGTAACCAATGGTGCTGGAGTTGTCCGAGATACGCTTACCGTTACTGAAAACAGAACCAATAGCCGCCAGTTTATTCTAGGAGGAATTGGATTTTGTTACAGGCCCACTTCCAGGATCAATACCTACGCCAATATATCTCAGAACTACAGATCTATTACCTTTAGCGATATGCAGATTATAAATCCATCGTCTGTAATCGATCCTAACCTGAAAGATGAAAGGGGCTACTCTGCAGACATAGGAATCAGAAGTGAGCAGACAAATGCTATAATATATGATTTGAGTTTGTTTTATGTAAACTATGCGAACAGGATTGGCGAAACTCTAGATTCTGATAAATATAACAATACCCTCAGAAAAAGGGGTAATATCGGAGAGGCAGTCATGATGGGAGTTGAGTGTTATCTTGAAGGTGAATTCTTCAAACTAACCAAGATCAAAACAGAAAACTGGAATGCATCAGCTTTCATTAACCTTGCATTGATTCACTCAAAATACTTAAAAAGTGAATTAAAAAGAGTAAAGGGAAGCCAAGTTGAGTTTGTTCCAAAAGTGAACTTAAAGACGGGTTTGAGAGTCGGATACAAAAATCTGAAAGCATCATTTCAGATTACACATCTATCTGATCAGTTTACCGATGCAACCAATGCAACATCAAGTCTAGACGGAACTTCAAGTGTTATGGGACCTATTCCGGCATATACCATTATGGACTTCAGCATGTCTTATGAATACAAAATATTTAAGCTGGAAGGCAGTGTTAATAACCTCGCTAATCAAATGTATTTTACTCGTAGGGCTACAGGCTATCCAGGACCAGGAATTTTGCCTTCAGATGGCAGAGGATTCTATTTGACATTACAAGTAAAAATATAATCGAGATGAAATTGGGACGCTTTGTTAGCGTCTCTCCTCTCCTAATTATTCCGTTTTTTTTTAAACTCGCTCAAATCCCTGCCTTTCATAGTGTTTAAGACATTAGCGAAACATCATTAAATCTTAAGCGAAGTTCAAACCCAAACAAATCAATTTTCCGCATGTTTCCTGTTGCAAATTGATTCAAGTCATTATGTATATAAAAGTTATTAAAGTCTTTATCATCTCTATTTTTCTTTATAGTTGCAGTCAAACTCAGAAAGAGACAGAGAATAAAGAAAATATTTCCAACGACAGTATGCTAAAGAGAGGGGAATATTTAGTAACGATAATGGCTTGTGCTGATTGTCATTCGCCTAAAATGAAGACTGATCAAGGGTTTGTTCCTGATCCGGATTTGACTCTATCTGGCCATCCATCCCATAAGCAGCTTAAAGACATAGATACTTCATTAACACGTACCTGGGCAATTTTTTCTAAGGAAGGTACAGCATCTGCAGGTCCTTGGGGAGTTTCTTATGCTGCAAATATAACTTCAGATCCTACAGGCATTGGAGGATGGACTCAGGAGCAATTTAACAGAGCTATGAAACAGGGTAAATACAAAGGAATAGAAAAGGCCAGAACATTGCAACCGCCTATGCCCTGGCCTTCTTTTGCTGTGTTGACGGAGGAAGACTTAAAAGCAATCTTCACATTCCTGAAATCAACAAAACCTGTAAGAAATGTCCCCCCTGATTCGAAATCGAGGAAGGATATAAATAAATAATGCTATTTAAAACTTTGAAATCCTTGCATTAGAATTTAACAGCACTCTGCTAATATCACCTGTAGTTAAAAGATTCCCTTTTTCTTTATTCCAATAATCTTTAACTGACAAACCTTCTCTGTTTTTAATCTCTATTTCCTCAGATTGCAATTGCCCCCAGTCAGTAGTCAGTAAAGCGTTCACATTGCTGATTCTTGAAAGTAAAACACTTCCGTTTTTAGTTTTGGAAACCCAACCGTCACCAACTTTAGATATTGATTCATCTATATAAACAACATCAGCCTCTAGGGCATTCTCACCATCTTCATAGACCATCAGTCTGCCATGGTCTTCATACCAATACTCAAGTGTAACAGTATTAGGCTGCGATTCACGGGTCACTTTTACCTTGTAGATATTAGATTTTCCGACTTTATTATCGATGGATCTGGTAACATTATCTTTTCCGGAACCCGTTGACTCTTCAAACGTCCATTCATTACCAATTTTAGTAAATGGAAAATTACCAAAAGTAATAGGATAGGATACTCCAGAAGGTGCTACTGATGATACAGTATAATCCGTTAATTGTATTGGTGCGGATGTACCAACAGAACCTTGACCAATATAACCAGTAGAAGGTGAATAATAATCAAAGCTTGTATAATTACCGGTAACTTTTCGAACTTTTATCGCATCAGTAATCAATCCTTTACCGGTGTTCACTTTTGCATTAACTGAATCTATAGTTAAAACAGAGGCTCTTCCATATTCATCAGTTACATTCCAGGTGGTTCCCTCAGGCTGATTAAATCTACAAACCAATACATAAGAAGCGGGATCCCTCAATCTGATTGATCTGGAGAAATTTCCATCCTTCAAGGCATAATATACTGTCGGAAATATGGTATCTATTGTCTGAGAAGAGTTCCTTATCAGAAAGGTATCCTTACCAGCCTCCTGTTCCACCGAAGAAGTGACAGTTTCTCCTGAATAAGTATAAGTATAAGCACTTCCCACTTTAAGAAAGGTAACCCCATTATTTCCATCAACCGGTGTATCTTTATCTTTCTTACAAGACATTGATAGAAAAATGATTACTAAATAAACAACCGACTTAAAACCTTTAAACTTGTACATATTGAACTATTTGAGATTAATAAAAATACTGATCAAAAAGATGATATTCAAAATTATTCTTACCTAGTTTCCTAAAATGTGCAATTCACCAACAAAAAAATTATATACCTTTTCAACCTATACTCGGTCTGGTTAACTATGTATAACCTCGCTTATTGCTCACCAAAAGAGAAAACACTCGATACTAACAACTTAACCTCTTATAATTTTATTCTAAAAATTTTTAAGTTTTTTTTTAAATAAAGATCTTTTTATCAAGTGCGGGTGTTTTTAATATAGGCAGAGGCCTTGAAAAAAATTACCAATCATTAAATTCTAATATTATGGATAACCTGAGATTGAAAGGTAGTTGGAAGGAAATGAAAGGCAAATTAAAACAAGAATTTGCCGATTTAACCGACAATGATCTCCTTTATGAAGAAGGTAAAGAAGATGAACTTATCGGCCGACTACAAAAGAAAACAGGCAAAACAAAAGATGAAGTTCGTGCCCTTGTTTTTGAATCTGAGTACCATGAATAACTGACGACTATTCATGTTTAATAGTTTATATGTAAAATCAACATAAAGAAAGCCCCTCAGTTGGGGCTTTTTATTTTATTCCATTTTTTGAATTAATATCACCTCAAAAATAATGTTTCATTTTTATATTGTAATTTCAAGTCTTCATTCGAATAATAAATGAATTGGATCATACTTTTACTTGTATTTCTTGCCGGAGCTGCAACATCCATTCAGGCAGGCGTTAATGGTACTCTGGGTAAAAAAGTAGGCGCTCTGGAAGCTGCATTTATATCATTCCTGGTTGGCACCATTTTTCTTTCCATTTTAATGACTTTTATGCGAAAGGGAAACATTATGTCGGCTTTAGAAACACCAAAATGGCAGCTGACAGGTGGCTTACTCGGAGCTGTCTACATTCTTATTATGGTTAATGCTGTTCCCAGAATAGGAATTGCAGCCGCACTTGTTACGCTTATCGCTGGTCAGTTGATAACAGGCACATTGATAGATCACTTTGGTTTTATAGGTGATAAACAGATTCCCATTGACTGGAAAAGACTAAGCGCTATCATTCTTCTGGGGTGTTCAATTTATCTTTTCAATAAAAAGTAATTATCGATCTTTTCTTTGTCAGGATAATTAAACTCGAAAAGTAAATACACTTAGTCCTAAAAAGAAGACACGAGGAACGCAGAGGTTATGAAAAACACAATTACATCGCTTCTTCCAGCTCTTCTTTTGATACTTTAAAGATACAAATTCGAGGAAACCTTCCTGCAATCCAAGTTGTACCTGCAACCACAAGACTCTTGTCATTTGCAACAGTATAGCCCGCCAATTTATAAGGATTCATAGACCCTAAGTATTTATTACCTAAAAGCATTCCACTGTTCACATCATAAAAATACAATGCAATTTGTCCTGATTTAGTATCGGAGCCATAAACAAGTGCATTCCCATTATTTAAAGCACAATTTTTCAGAACCACATTGGCATCAGGTTGTAGTTCAAACATTTTATTACCGGGAATGTCAGAACTGGAAGAAACTGCATTAGGTGCATAATTCAGTGTGACATTAGGAATAAAGAAATTTTCGCCATAAGCAAACCTTGAGATAGCGAATCCATTCCCTTTAAATACAAGGCTACTGATCACTCTTTCATCCTGGTAACCTTGTACTAAACCAACCCTTGGATTTTTATCTGTTGAAAGCATATCAAAAAAAACAAGTGAAAGTGTGTACCTGTAAAATGCATTGAAATAATACATATTTCCATTTAACTGTCCACAGAAAAAAGGAAGGTGTTTCCCTTGCCCACTCAGATGTTCAATAATGGCTTGTTCTGCATCAAAATCTCCAAAGCCGATATCAAATGATTTCTGATTAAGTATAGCACCATTGGTGCTTATTCTTGAAACGACAGTCTGCTTATCATCTCTGTTATAACTAAGTAATGTAAGACTATTGTTATCTCCATTTAAAGAGGCATAAAGCGGGTAAAGCAGTCCTAATCCCGCTACTTCTATTGTAATGCCGGCATCATCCACCTTCATGAGTTTTGCTTCAAGGCTCAGGCGGTCCATACAGAAGAAGAATATCTGGTTTCCAACTTTTATCAATTGATTGACCGGATTAACATAATCCGAAGAAACATTTTGCTCAGACACAAAATTTCCGTCTTTGTCAGTCTTCATCACATACACTCCTTTAAAAGGAGACTCAGCAACCTTTCTTCCTCCAAGGATCAGAAAGCCTTCATCTGCTGTTTGCTGTATATCATAGGGACTATATTCTGATGTAATATCAGAATGATCATAGATCTTCAAAAAAGTCTCGGGTTTTACATCTTTATTCTTTTTAACATCACAAGATGTAAAAAAGAATATAATTAAAGCTCCCAAAAATACTGTAATTCTATTCATTCCGACACTATTATCTTGATCTGAAATTATTTGCATTGACATACCTCATTGGAAGCAGGCATCCTAAATTAATACTGATATTCCTAAGCTTCAAATCATCCAGCGCATCACCAGCACCACTAAGGGTATTATTAGTATATCTATTCTTTCTGTTTGTAATATTATTGGCACCTAGTCTGTAATTGACGTCCAATAAAACCTTTATATTTCCTACATCATAGCTCACCCCTGCACCTGCCATAAATCCTATCGAAGATTTAATAAATAAATCCTTTGCTCCAACTAATATATCTGGTTGGGTAAAATTAGTTCCTCCGGAGGCTTTATCTGTACCGCTGATTTCTACCTTTTTATTGGCTGTACTCAATATACCATAGTAAAAACCTGCCTGTACATAAGGCTTAATTGCATTCTTAAGTATGTCATATTTGATCAAAAGCGGCAGTTCAATATAATCCAGTTGATGATCCTGTTTATAGTTCAAATCAAAAGTCACTACATCAGAAGTGTCTTTCCATTCATATCTGTTGCTATAGCTAAATCTCTGTCTTCGATAATTTGGCTGAAAGCTTAGCGAAATGGTTTTATATGTAAAGGTAACTTCAAGACCTGCGCAGGCTCCAGCACCTTTAAAGCCATTATACTTTTTATCCAGACTGCTGATTTGTCCTTCAGTGGAACTGAATACAGAATACCTGTCTCCAGGTTTTACCTTTGAATAACTAAGTCCCCCTCTCACTCCTATCCACCATTGCTTCTCAAGGAATTCAGCATTTCTTCTGGAAGTCGGAGTGCGTCTTCGGTTTCCCTGAGCATTTGCACTGAAACTCACCAGAAGAAATAAAATAAAAACAGTAAAAATATGATAGACTAAAATCCTCTTCATTCCGATGCTACTTTAATATTACCAGCTTCTTAACGTCTTTCAACGCTCCAGCCTTTATCTCATAATAATAAATACCTGAAGGGATGTCGCGAAGGTCCACCATCTCTCTGTGTTCGCCATATCCACGTTTTTCATTGAGTACATTTTTAACGACACTACCGTTAGCATTCAGAATATTGATTTCAACATTCGTTTCATTATTTATGCTGAATGAGATAGTCGTAGCAAAACTCGCAGGATTAGGATAACAGCTGTTCATCCTGATCCTCTTATCCAGAAAATCTTTAACAGCAGTTACATCAGGATTAACAATTGGAAGCACTGTGCCTTTTCCTGGATAATCGCCCCAGATGGTTCCAAATTCGGCATCTACTTTCGAAGGATCCACACAAAGCCATTCTTTCAGAATAGATGCATAGATCTGTCTGTAATCCACCTGCATTTCAACATTGTCCTTAGAAAGATCAGGGTTATTACCAATAACGCCTGGTATAACTCCTTTTCCAAACAGCATCACAGGCGCTCCTGAACCGTGATCTGTTCCATAACTTCCGTTTGAATACACTCTCCTTCCAAATTCAGAGGTAGTTACAGTCAACACACGATGATCAATACTTCTCAATTTCAGATCTTCCTGAAAAGCTCTCATAGTCGCTGAAATGTGATACATCAAAGCTGCATGATTACCAGTAGTATGATCATTCGCCTCCACCTGTTGCGCATGTGTATCAAAACCTCCGATCTTCACAAGGAACACTTTGGTTTTGCAGCCACCACTGATAAGATTTGCAATAATTTTAAAATATCCAGCAAGAGGATTTTTGATCCTGCTTCCAGGCGCACTCAGCGGATATGTCGTAGGATATGTAACATTCGGATCAAACTTTTTACCTTCGTTATATACCGCAAGAAGTCTGTCGTCGTACTGATCTGTTTTCTGCTCCAGGTCAAGCAGCCATTTCATTTCCTTTCCATAAGGAGAGTTATTCAGACTTGTAGGAGGAATTCCTCTAGGGTCTACCCCTTCCACATCATCAAAGCCTGGAAGTTGTTCCACAAGGTTAAAAAACTGTTGAGGATTATCTATAGCTATTCCTGTAGATATGTTATCTCCTTGATGAAATATAAGAGATACTTCGCTGCCAAATTCCAATGCCAGCGGGTCTTTCATATTGTCATTAGGAAAATCATTAGGATAAACTTGTGGTGCGTAATGGTCTTTCAGATATCGTCCTACCCATCCCGAGCTGATGTAATCGTTTGACCCGCCACCCATAAACATGATATCTCTGCTTCTGAAGTGTGAACCATTATGATGTTCATAGGATACTCCCTGCACAAAACTCACCATTCCCTGATCATATAGATCTTTCACTCCAACCATATCCGGATGCAAGCCTACAGATCTTTCAGCAGTAAGGGAACTATCTAACAATATAAATTTACGATTTCCATTTTCAGGAATAGCAATATTGGGACGCACATTCTGATAATTATCATAATCACCTGCAGGTATAAGCATATTCAGGCCATCGTTACCTCCATGCATCTGAAGAATGATTAAAACTCTGTCATTAGGGCATTCCGCTGCAAGCCTTTGTAGTGGAGATGCCATAGACATGGATTTAAAAAATATGCCGTCAAGCGCAAAGGAAATTGCACCTAGAGCCGGGAGTTTATTAATAAAGTCTCTTCTTTTCATAAGACTGTTTTTTCCTGATTAAAATAACTGATATTCGGGCGACTGTAGCATTGCATTTAAAAGGTATTGCAACATACCTCTTGCATCATCTTTGCTCTCGGGTATTGTATTAGCATTATTCCAGCTAAATTCCCAGAATACTTCAGGGCCTTGTGGCAAGCCTTTTCCAATTACAAAAAACTGAGATTTGAAATAATTAAGACGTTCCACTGTTATCTCAGTTTCTGCCTGCGACATAGGCAAAAGGTAAGATGCCAGTTCTTTGATAAGGTCATCAGGATTCAATGCTACACTAGCAAATCTTTGTTGGATAAAGAGAAGAATGTCCATTTCAATTTCCCCCTCTTCCATTTTATCAACCCTGATGTTATCGAATATAAACTTATACCTTTGCGTGAGCGTGTTTGCTGAGATCCAGTTTCTATTGTATAAAGGATATTGGAAATAAGCATCGTACCCTGCTACATCATAAGGATTCAGGAAATTCATTCCCTGTAACTTCATTGAATCAAGGATTTTACCAGCCGTCTCATAAAACTTCTCTGCTTCTGTCTGTGGATCCGGTAAATTATATTCAAAGAATCTTAGTGTATTTAAAACCAGATCAAGAGGAGACTTTATCAAAGCTCCGAAATTATTATCATCTACCGTTGGAGTTGCTGAATCATAGAAATGCTGACTTTGCAAGAGCTCCATGATCACTGGCTGAAGTTTGAAATTATTGGCTACAAAAGTATTTGCCATATCAGCAATAATACCATTATCTATGGCCTGTGTAATTTCATGATATACATAAAATCTATATATCCTTCTGCAAATATTTTTCACAGTTTCCTGTTGAGCATAGATCATTTCTATAAGCTGATCCAGCTCATCCAGCATACTTGCTTCTGTAGCTTTATCTCCAAACAGTAAAGTAGAATCAGGTGTGATAACAGTATTTCCAAAGCGATCGCTGAATACCTTAGGATCATTATCATGTTGTGTCGCTACAGTTCCCGTAGCTTTTACTTTTACCCTTGGCAATTGGGTATCTTCATCTATTGTAAGAAATGTAAAGTCTGTGTCATACCCTGAAAACACTCGGGCTGCAGCTTGTACATCCTGTTCTGTAAAATAAATATAGTCACCGGGAATAGTTGAAGGCGGCACATATCCAGGAAGACCTTTACCGATGGTAAATAATTCAAGAAACTCTCTGGCGTAGTTTTCATTTGGTCTGCCTTTCACATTAAGTCTGCCATCAAGTAATACCATCATGGCATTATCCATAGAGACTTTTTTGGTAAGCATTTTAAAGTTCCATAAAGGATCTGGTTGATTGTCAAAAGCGAACTTTCTGAACAAAGCATTCTGAAAATATAGAGCTCTGCTATTATTTACTGTTTCCTGTATTGTGGTAAAATGAGTATGAAGAAGAAAAACTATTTTTTCTCTGGTCAGAAAAGCAAGTTTCTGAGAAGGCTCTATTCCTGCTCCTGCCAGCATTCCCAGCCACCATCTCATAAAAAAACCTTGCAAGTCACCGTCTTCACTATCTCCGGAAACAGGCAATGTATTTACCCACGTTATTCCGGTGACGGGATCTATAGGAGGTAAAGGATCTGTAGTTGTAACAAACAATTGTTGAATTGCCTGAGATGCAGTAAGACCAGATATTGAGTCTATATCTGCTTTGGTACCTCCAAACGTTGCCCGCCTTAACAAATGGGCAGCATTTTTCTTTCCTAATACTCCGGTAAAAGGTGCTAACGGCATAATTATTTAAGGTGTTAAGAGTTTGAGAATCTTCCCTCGGAATCCGACCTTTGTTTACGCTTTTTAAAAGCGAAAGATTCTATCAGTCAATAATTTCTACAAAAAATATAATTTTAAAAAATACATTCAAAATTAAATTTCCCCACATATCCGGTAACAAGCGACTTCAAATCGTTTAACAATATTGATTATCAGGAATTAATACAATTTTCATGATCAACGCCAACTCTATTAATCTATCTTTCTGATAGTAAAAGTTTTTCCATTCAGCTGAACTGAATCTCCAGACTTTTTACCCATAAGTAAAGCTCCGATAGGCGAAACAGGTGATACGGCAAAATATATACTTCCTTCAACTTCCAATTTTCCTGCACTGATAGAAATATAGAAATTCCCCTGATCTGTAGTAATAAGGCTTCCAGACTGTATAATATCTGTTGATTTTTCCGGATTAATCTGTGAAAGCACCTGCTTTAATTTCATTGCTTCACCAAGCTGTACTGATTGCTTTTCAATCTCCAGCTGCATCATTGCTCGTCCTGTCTCATACTTGTCTCCCGCACTGCTTTTGGTCTCTTCATTGGCAGCAAGCTGAGCATGCTCAATGGCCTTTTGAGATGAGGCTATTCTCTGCTCTACAAAAGCAGTACATAGTTCATACAATTTTACTTTAACAGACATCAGTTGATTTTTTTAAATGATGTTATTTTTATTAAAATCTCAAATTTAGAATAGCATATAAATGAAGAAGTCTTCCGGTTGGGGAAGACTTCAACACTTAAACTTTTTAAACCCACTTATTTTTTCTTCTCTTTCTTCTCGGCTCTCTTCTCTTTAAGAGTCTTAGTAGGCTTTTTCTTAGTTTCTTTTTTGGCGTCTTGTGATTTTGACATATAGGTAAACAGTTAAGATAAAACAATATTATGTTTAACGAATCAAGCTTAATTTAATTTTTAATATTTTCCAATTTAAACGAATTATTTTTTTATAAGTTCCCTTCATCCGACAAAAGTTAAAATCTTTATAAAATATGAATTTCATTCGCTAAGTTTAGTTTATATTAAATTGAAATTTAAAATTCAATGCCGGAAATCCAATCCTTTCACCGATCTATTGACAAACAGATTCAGGCAAATAAAGGCAAGAATCTTTACTACTTTGACAGAGACGCTTTATTCAAATTCAGTGAAGGAAACAACATACTTTCCCAGAGACATAAATTTGGGGAAATCCTATCCGATACTGCTATTCAGGAAAGTCTTATAGAATATACACTATCCAATGTCCTCCGGGAATTCTTTCAAACCAATCAATACATTACAGTAAATGAGCGGGATAAATCCATTCTGAGAAAAATCTATAAAAAATTATTATCAGAGCTCAGCGACCAGCAAATAAGTTTATCTGATATTGCCTCAAGACATTTTACAAGACTGACTACCTGGCTTTCTTACTCTAATCCACATATAGAAAAATTCAATCCATCTAACCAAAAAACGGCTGTTGAAGTTGTATGTTCTGAATATTCAGCAGAATTGCAACTGGAACTTCTGGATTTAAATCCTAAAAATATACTGGAACCCATTCTGGATATTGGTTGTGGAGAACATGCACATTTATCTGCTTATCTGAAAGAAAAAGAACTTAATGTAATTGGTATAGATCGCCTTTTAAATAAAAAGGAATCATGGCTGTATGAAATCAGCTGGTTTGAATATGAATTTAAACCGGATAGCTGGGGAACTATTATTTCTAATCTTTCCTTTACAAGCCATTTCCTGAACAATCATTTAAGAGAAGATGGATTTTATTTGGAATACGCTCAAAAGTACATGGAAATTTTACAATCTCTGAAACAAGGTGGGGCATATCACTATGCTCCTTCACTCCCTTTCATTGAAGAACACCTGGATAAAAAAAGGTATAGAGTTGATAGAAAAAATATCAATACAGATCATCAGCGAACTATCGTTACAAGGCTTTGAGACTTTACGGAATTAACAAATTATAATCATCTGGTCTATCTTTCAGATACACACCAGAAATTTTTCTTTTCAATGATTCACAGACGAGAACACTTAACTTTTCTGAAGCTTGTGAATATGATAATCCATTTTTATGAATATTTGAAATGCAATTACGCGACTCATCCGTTAAGCCTGGCTTAGGATTATAGGTGAAATAAATTCCCATACTGTCAGGCGCACTTAAACCTGGCCGTTCTCCAATCAGCACAACTACCAATTTTGCCTTTAAAAGGAATCCGATTTCATCTCCTATAGCAACCCGACCATATCTGACAACTGATAATGATGAATAAGTATAAGCTATATTCTTTGACATAAATTCCGTTAAAAATTTAAAGGCATGATGATGAATGGCTGTAGGAGACAATCCATCACAAATTACAAAAGCTATATCAGAAGGCTGTGTATTTAAATTGTTTAGTAAGGAAACTGATGAGGCACTTAATTTCCTTCCCAGATCAGGCCTGTATAGGAACTGGAATTTATTATTGATTTGAGATTGCATAAAATACATTGGCAATCCCTGACCGGCAAATTGTTCGCAGATCAAAGCCTCATCCAATTCTTTGTGTACTGCATCTTTAGCTTCTGCAAAACTAAGCTGAAACTTGAGCTGGTCAGCAGTAGAGATGCTTGTACCTGAATTTCTGAGGCCAATACGGGCATTGGTAAACCTTTTCAGATTATTCCAGAATTCTTCTTCTATCATAAAAGGTCAATAAGTTTGGTAAGATCACGGTTTCCGGATAGTGTAAAATCAGGGTTCATGATTTTCATACCTGACAACCATTTTGCAAACTCCGGAGCAGGTTTTAATCCCAATAACCTTCTCACATAAAGAGCATCGTGAAAGGAGGTACTCTGATAATTAAGCATAATATCATCCGCGCCTGGCACTCCCATAATATAATTGCAACCAGCAGTGGCAAGTAGTGTAAGTAGATTATCCATATCGTCCTGATCAGCTTCTGCGTGGTTGGTATAGCATACATCACATCCCATCGGCAATCCCAAAAGTTTGCCACAAAAATGATCTTCAATACCAGCTCGTATGATTTGTTTTCCGTTAAATAAATATTCCGGACCAATGAAACCAACTACGGTGTTTACCAACAAAGGACGATATTTTCTTGCCACTGCATATGCCCTTGCCTCTATGGTCTGCTGATCTACGCCATGATGTGCATAGCCGACAAAGCACTCCCCTGGCCTGTTTCAAAATACATTACATTATTACCAAGTACTCCTCTCTTTAAGGCTATAGTGGCTTCATGAGCTTCCTGAAGCATAGACAAATTTATACCAAAACTTGAATTTGCTTTTTCAGAGCCGGCAATGGATTGAAAAGTAAGATCAACAGGATAACCTTTTTCAACCAGTTCCATTGTGGTGGTTAGGTGCGCCAGAACACATGACTGGGTAGGAATATTAAGCTTTCCAATCAATGTATCAAGCATTATCAGAAGCTCACCGGTGATTTTGAAACTGTCGGTAGCAGGATTTATCCCGATCACCGCGTCTCCGCTACCTTTCAGCAAGCCATCCACCACAGATGCAGCTATTCCTTTCAAATCGTCAAAGGGATGATTTGGCTGTAATCTGGTTGAAAAATGGCCCTTAAGTCCAAGAGTATTTCGAAAACGGGTGATTACTTCACATTTCGAGGCTACTAAAACCATATCCTGGATACTCATAATTTTGGATACGGCTGCTGCCATTTCAGGAGTAATACCAGAAGCAGTGCCTTTAAGTATTTCAGAAGTAACTTCTCCACTGAGCAACCAGTCTCTAAAACCACCTATAGTCAAGTGGCTAATAGCCTGGAACGCGTTTGCGTCATGCTCATTTATAATCAGTCTTGTAACCTCGTCTTTTTCATATGTTATCAGATGCTCTTCCAGAAACTTTTTAAGAGGAACATCAGCAAGAAGAATTTTTGCAATTACCCTTTCTTTCTCAGTTGCAGCAGCAATGCCTGCCAGTTGATCACCGGAACGCAGCATAGTAGCTTTGGCCATAAGGTCTTTAAGATCTCTGAACACGTATGTCTGGTTTCCCGATAAATATTTATAGGCCATAGAATAGATAAAGTAAGCTTTTTAAAATTAATAGATTAAATTATTTCCAAATTTAAACCTCACCCTAAGTCCCTCTCCTTCAGGAGCGCTTCAATGCGAATGCTATTTGCCCATATCAGTTTTAAATCTTTCTTTCATCGACTGTTCCCTTTTCCTCAAGAGAAGCGTTAGGGGATGAAGTCCATAAAATTTTACCGAAAATACTGATGTATAAATGATTGTTTAATTTAATAAGGAAAAGATTCAAAAAAATAAGGAGAAATAAAAAACGAAGACTTCATTTTCAGGTTAATTTAAAAAGTTTTACTATGAAGGGAAACCTCGTGTTATTACTGATTGGGTTCTTACTGGCTTGCCACGTAGAGAAGAAACCAAATTCTGAAGGATTGGCAGAAGAAGATGTCATTTTCGAAGCAAAGGAAATAGTACCCGAACCTGTGCGGGAAATCTATATAGGCGTACTCCCCTGTGCCGATTGTCCAGGGATACGAAAAGAGCTGAAATTAACACATGATCCGGAAAAACAAGAAGGAGATTTTGAGTTAAAACAAAATTATATAGAACGAGATACCACCACCTATCTGACCAAAGGCTATTGGAAAAGCACCATCGGAAATGAAGATTCTCATAGTGCATTACTCATTCAGACTTATCCCGAAGGCCAAAAAAAAGCTGACAATTTTCTAAAAATCACTACGGAACAGTTGGTTGATTGTGGCAAAAAAACAACCCCACCTAAAGATCAATATCCATATGTACTTTATAAGGTAAAGAAACCATCAGTCAAGCTAAGTGGATATTTCAGGTATTTTGCTGATGCCGCAACATTTCGAAAATGCAAGGCAAAAACACCTATGATTGTTGAGCCTGTAATTTTATACAAATATGCGGAACAGGTGTATATGCATCAGAAAAAAAATCCGGGAGAAGAGATATATTTCACCATTGAAGGCTATACGGAAAAGAAACCTGGCGAATCAGGACAAACCAGAGAATACCTGACTATCACCAAAGTACTGGATATCAAACCAGGCTTCAAATGTCAGTAAAAACAGCTTTCCCATCTGATTGCAAAATCAATATTTGTGCCTATCTTTCGTTAAAAAAATATGAAAGATCTATATAAAAGCACCTTAGGCAGACTAAGAATAGTGGGCTTTGTGGAAGGCCTCTCTTATTTGATACTGTTATTCATTGCGATGCCTATCAAATATATCGGAGGAATCCAGGAGCCTGTTCGCATGACGGGAATGGCCCACGGATTACTCTTTGTCCTTTATGTTTTATTAGTAATCCAGTCTACTATTCAATATAACTGGACATTCAAAAAAGCCTGCATCGCATTTTTGGCTTCCATTATTCCCTTCGGGACATTCTATGCAGATGTGAAGTTATTCAGAGAAAACGAAGAAGCTGGAGCTTAACCTCTGGATTCTTAATTGAGGTACTTTACCTGGGTCTTTGTCCTCATCTGAAGATAGAGATCCAGCAAAAAATCCACGTAATGATTCTCCTTTAGGCACACAGTTTCACTATTTACTTTATAACAAAATCCGGCAGGCGACACTCGGAAAGAAATTACTTCCACTTTATCCGCAAGATTCAGGTGAACAAGTATTTCGGTAACACTGCTATTGGTATCCCCTTTAATTATCTTATAATACTGAGGCTTGTATTCCGAGATTACTGATTGTTTGTTCAACCAGTCCAGCATACTTAAAAAAGCTTTTTTGTCTTTCATTTGAGAAGAATTTCAGGTTAAAAACCCCAAATGAATTCCTTTCGTTCCACTTTCGTCAATGAAATCAATTTAATCGAGTATCCTTTTTGATATCCCGATGTGAGCGACTTTTTACAAAGTGATATGCAAAGATTCTACTTTCCTATCCAGAAACACGGATGCTGCAGCATCGAAGCTGTTTGTAGAGTCTGTAGTATAAAAAGTACAAGAACTACCTTTTGAGCATTTTCCTTCCATTCCGGGATGGTTTAAGAGATAATCTTTAAGACTTTTAGCTACAATTTCTCCTTGCGACACAAGCTTTACCTCTGAAGGAAGGTAATTCTGTATTTTCTCTGCAAGCAAAGGATAGTGCGTACAGCCTAACACAAGCGTATCTATTTCAGAGGATTGAGACAAAATATTAATAATGTGCTTTTCAATAAAGTAGTCAGCACCAGGGCCATCATATTCGTTATTTTCCACCAATGGAACCCACATTGGACAAATTTCCTGAAATACTTTTATATCCGGATAAAACTTGTGAATCTCAATAGGATAAGAATTTGATTCTATAGTGCCCTTGGTTCCCAGAATACCAACATGTCGTGTTTGAGAAACAGAGCCAATTATTTCAGTTGTTGGTCTTATCACACCCAAAACCCTTTTTTCCGAATCAATAGCATCTAAATCCTGCTGTTGAATACTTCGCAATGCCTTAGCAGAAGCTGTATTGCAAGCCAAAATGACCAGATGACATCCTTTATCAAAAAGGTACTTTACACACTCAAGAGTATATTGATAAACAGTATCAAATGACCTGGTTCCATATGGAGCTCGTGCATTGTCTCCCAGATAAAGGTAATCGTATTCAGGGAGTAATTTTTCAAACTCTTTCAGAACTGTTAACCCTCCAAAACCTGAGTCAAATACCCCAATCGGCCCTTTTTCCATGAATTATTATTTAATGTAACGCGGCAGCGAAATAAGTATAAATTCCATAAAGATTAAAATAATTTGTGCATTCGCTGATGCTTAGAAAAACAATTTATAGTGAAAATAATTGCATAGTGGTATTCAAAAAAATAAAATTCTATGTTTACAAAAAGGCTTAAAATAGTCTACTAACTTTATAGAGAATAAAAATACCATTTTAGAAATGTCGCAAAACAAATTACACTTTGAAACCCTTCAACTGCATGCAGGACAAGAGGTTGACCCAACTACTCAATCAAGAGCTGTACCTATCTATCAGACTACATCTTATCAGTTTAAAAGCTCGGAGCATGGAGCTAATCTATTTGCTCTTAAAGAGTTCGGGAACATCTATACAAGAATAATGAACCCAACTACAGATGTCTTTGAAAAAAGGATAGCTGCACTGGAAGGTGGGGTTGCGGCATTGGCCGTAGCCTCTGGTCAGGCTGCTCAATTCATTGCATTGAACAATATACTTCAAGCTGGCGACAACATTGTATCTACATCGTACCTTTATGGTGGCACCTATAATCAATTCAAAGTTTCATTTAAGAGACTTGGTATAACTGTGAAATTCGCTGAAGGAGATAAAGCTGAATCTTTCGAAAAGCTCATAGACCAGAATACAAAAGCCATATACCTTGAGACCATTGGTAATCCAGGGTTTAACATTCCGGACTTTGAAGATATTGCTAAGCTGGCTAAAAAGCATGATTTGCCTCTGATCGTAGATAATACTTTTGGAGCAGGTGGTTATCTATTCAGGCCACTTGAACATGGGGCCAATATAGTGGTAGAATCCGCTACCAAATGGATCGGTGGGCACGGTACAAGTATAGGAGGTGTTATTATAGATGGTGGCAACTATAACTGGGGCAACGGAAAATTCCCTCAGTTTACAGAGCCTTCAGAAGGTTATCATGGTTTAAAGTTTTGGGATGTATTTGGGACAAACGGCCCTTTCGGCAATATAGCATTTATTATTAGAGCACGTGTTGAGGGGCTAAGAGATTGGGGACCGGCTTTAAGTCCATTTAACTCATTCCTTTTACTTCAAGGACTAGAAACATTGTCATTAAGAGTACAAAGGCATGTTGACAATGCTTTGGAACTTGCTAAATGGCTTGAAAAACATCCACAGGTAACTTCTGTAAATTACCCGGGACTTGAATCTAGTCCTTACAACAAACTAGCTAAAAAGTACCTAAAAAATGGATTTGGAGGAGTATTATCTTTTCAGATTAAAGGGGGAAAGGATACAGCTGATAGATTTGTAAACTCACTTAAATTGGTTAGCCACCTCGCTAATGTCGGAGATGCTAAGACGTTGATCATTCACCCGGCTTCCACTACACATCAGCAGTTGAGTGATGCAGAACAAAAATCAGCTGGAGTAATACCAGGCCAGTTAAGAGTTAGCACAGGTATAGAACATATTGAAGATATCAAATCAGATTTTCAGCAAGCATTTGATGCTGTAAAATAATTTCTAGTAGCCCGGAATAAAAGCCGGGCTCTATTATAATTTACTTTCTGATTAAAAGATTTTCGGCAGGCAGATAGATTCTGAATGTAGTCCCCTCTCCTGCTTTACTTTCTATATCGATGGTCCCTCCAGCGTTTTCAACTATTCTTTTAACTATATACAAGCCCATTCCCGAGCCCTCCACATGAGCATGCAACCTTCTGAACATTTCGAATACTCTTTTTTTATTTTCCTGCTTTATACCTAACCCATTATCCTTCGCAAAAATCACTATCTTATCCTTTTCAAGGAAAGTTCTGACATCAACAATAGGTGCGGTGTCGCTTTTCTTGTATTTGATAGCATTTGAAATCAAATTATAAAAAATACTTCTAAGATTCTTTTTGCTGAATTTTATAGCTGATACATTAAACTCTAAATTAATCTTAGCGTCAGCCTCCTCTATAAATCTTTGCAGGTCCTCTATTACCTCCTCTACTATTTCAGAAAACTTAACTACTTCATTAGTCCAATCTTTTTGTTTCTGAATTTTTGCAATTTCGGTAAGGTCATTGATTGTTCTTCCTAGTCTTAATAATGATTTATTCATTAATTCAATCAGCTCACTTCTTTCATCTTTATTTTCCCCTGCAATTTTCAGCGCATCTACTAATCCTTCCATATTAGATATTGGGGCTTTAAGATCATGAGATGCAGTATAAATAAAGTTATCAAGGTCTACGTTGATCATTTTTAACTCTTCAAGCTGTAGCTTTTGTTCATGAATATCAGTACTGGTACCTACCCACATCTCCACATCACCATTTTTGCTCATCTGAGGAAAACCTCTTGTAAGGTGCCATCTGTATTCACCATCCTCTCTTTTAAATCTGTGTTCAATCTGAAATGGTTTATGTTCTTGAAGTAATTGCGTGATGGTTTTATCATTCTGCACTTTGTCTTCGAAATAAGTTATAAGATCCATACCTTTTTTCAAAAACTCATTGATAGTATGACCGGAATATTGTTCCCAATTGTGGCCGAAAAAATTAAATATCCCATTTCCATCAGCAGTCCAAACCTTATCTGGCATGGCCTCCAGAAGAAAGTTCTTTGTTTCCAGATTTTTTGCTATAGTTTCTTTAGCTTTTTTTTCACCTGTAATGTCTTTAACCTCTACCAGTGTTCCGAGAGGAACCCCATTCTCCAGAATAGGACTAGCAGAACAAAGTGCAGGGAATAATCTTCCATCTTTGCTTATCAGAATATCCTCCTGATCGTGCACATGAATTCCTTGCAGAATGGTTTGATAGATATTTCGGGCTGGATCAAAATTTTTATATGGCCCTTTACGGCTTTGATGCATAACATCATAAAAAGTCTTTTCTCTGAAGTCTTCCGGTCTATATCCGGTGATCTTCGTTACTGCCGGATTTATAAAAGTAACAAACCCATTTCTGTTTATGACAAATATCGCTGCAGTGACCGTGTCAGTGATCGTTTGCTTGAGTCTATTAATCCTTTTAGCTTCAGATCTTATAAGTAAAATAAAAAATATCAAAAAGCTAATCACTGATCCTCCTACAAGGATCAACAGAGCGTCGTTAGATTCTCTGCCTCCGAAAAAAGGTTTTGAAGAAATGTAGATAATCCAGTTGGTTCCTCCAATGTTTATATTTTCATACTTCTTAAACTCTTCACCTTTTTTTTCTAAAGTTCCATTTTTCCTGGTAGAAAAAAGTAAAGCGTCTTTGGTGAGTTCCTCTCCATTGTAAATTTCAATATTCAGATCACTGAACCTTGCAGGAAGCAGAGCATTAAATAAATCACCTGATCTGAAAGGACTATAGACAAATCCTTTGATAGACTGTCTTCTTTGCTCTGTAGTAAGCAAAGAACTTGATGAATCATTTGAATTATAAACAGGAACATAAATTAAAAAACCAGGCTGATTGCCATCACCTGTTTCCTGGATTAATGTAAGCTTACCGGTAAGGGCTGGTTTACCGGTTTCCATTGCCCTTTCCATTGCCCTTCTCCGAACCGGTTCACTATACATATCATAACCAAATGCTCTTAGATTCCGGCCGGTAAATGGCTCCAAAAAGATTATGGATGTATATTCTTTTCTCACTCCTGAAGGGGTTATAGTATATGAAGGGAAGCCGCTAGCTCTTATTTTATTAATGTGCTTCTGCAGGTCTTCAGGTTTAATGAATATTGCATATCCTATCCCTTGAATTCCTGGATAGTTCTGATCAACATCAAGACTTGATATATATCGTTTCCATTCTTTCCTTGTAATCGAATCCGAAGATTCGATAAATGCCTTTCCTCCTTTCAGAATCTGGATATAATCTAAAATTCTGTTATTAATGGATGTTTTAACAAGATATGCTCTGGATTCAAAATATTCAGTTCTTTGCTGGTTTGTCTTTTCTTTAACCTGTATATAAGAATATATTACCAAAAAATATATGATCAGGAAAGATATGACCGGAATAAAATACTGCCTTAAGAACACACGTATCTTATTATATAGTTTCATCAGCAATATTTAGATTTCTCAATTTTAAAAACTAATAAATTTTTTTGTACGAGAATAATTAACTTGCGGTTGCCCTGATCCATCCAAATGAGCTTTTAAGGCTATCATCAAACCAGAAATTCACTTTTCGTTTTTAATAAAAGGATGAAAGAAATCTTTTATTATTGCCTTTTCAACTCCTGCACTTACAGCATTCCAAACAAAAGTTATAAATCCGTCCGTTTTCTGTCTTTGGTATGATAGAGATTCAACTTTACTACCATTATTTTTTATAGCAAAATTTGCAATACGTGATTTAAACCTCCTTTTCTTTCCTGAATCTCTAATGACATTAATTCTCAGATCTTGGAAATCTAAAGTAAACGTCCCATTAGCGATGCCACTGAGAACTTCCATGTTTAGCGATGGCAATGCAAAGGTTCCTGATCTGAGCTTCAATCCTGAAAATTGCATTATGCCGTTAAATTTAGTACCATCAATAGGAGATAATGTTCCCTTAAGTGTGCAATCAAAAGACTTCCTATACAATGGATATCTGATTACGACATCCAGCTCTCCCTGATCCATAATTTTAGACTGAATCATAAATACAGAGCTGGAAGTATCTCCATTTTCACTGGTCAGATTGGAAAGGTTTTTGATTTTTAAATGAGTATCATTGAAAGTAAGCTTTCCACGCCTGTTTAGTATATCATCAAATTGTTCAAAAGTAATATCACAATTTGTCAAATCAAACTCTTTTATATTAAGGTAAAAACCCAACTCTTTGAGTAATTCATTAGGCATTCTTCCCATCATTGCATAAGAAGTTTTAAAATTTTCATTGTCGTAAATTTTAAGCTGCATACCTGAAACCTTAAGTAGCTGCATCTCCAGTCCTGTCCCTGATATCAGTCTGTGAAAATTCACAGATTCCCCCTCTATCTTTTCTATTGTATTGTTAAACATGATAAATGTTTCTTCTGTTTTGTGCACCTGAGCAAGAGAAAAGCCTTTAAGAAAAATCTTGCCTTCCCCAGTAAAAGCTTCCAGACTTTTGACCTTCAACTCAATGTTTTGGGGGAGAACTTTTGTCACATAATTTTTAACATCCAAACTTATTTCCCCCCAATAATTACTTGCTTTAATTGAACCGGAACTGACAGCTATGTCCTTTGCCAACAATAGTATGTCTTCTGCTGCTTGTTCTACGAGGCCTTTAGGACTAAATACCTTTAAACTTACCTTCCCTTCTTTCAAGGCAAATGTTTTTATATTTAAACTATTACTTATATATGGTAAAAACTTTGCCAGCATGTCTCCAACACTGACTGAACTATCGTTTGCAGTAATCGTGGTTATAAAATCAACATCAGGAGTCTGAAAAAACAATTGTCCGATTGCTATTTTATTTTCTTTGAAAAAGAGAGAAAAATCTACTTCGTAAGCCCTTATGAATTTTATCTTCGCATTATATTTTTCTTTATCCGATCTTTTCAATGGAGTAACTCTAACATCATGCATACCCAATAAGGAATCTTCATAGCTACCAAGAAATTGCTTCACCGATATTTCAAACAAGCTGTCACTGCTTACAAGCTTATAGTTACCTATATTGAATTTTACCTGAGTTGTGAACAGAACATTTCTGGAGGCTCCGGTATCTATGCGAATATTGCGCATCTCAAGAAATATACTGTCTGCATTTTGTTTGGTAGTTCCAGTTTTTCCTTTTAAATCAACAGCCAGAACTCCTCTGTTAATTTTAAGCTCATTAATATTAAGAGACCCTGCAAAGCTTGCTACAAGGCCAGGAACCACATCCAGAAAGCTTTGGTGAGCTATCTCAATTGTATCTACCGGAATATTTCCTTTAAATGAGAACTTGGGGTCCTGTATTTCTATACCGTCGACTTTCAAAGCTCTATCCAAGATATACGTTACCCACTTTACATTTTTAACTTTAATATTTTCAGCTCTGACTTCTACATCTGAATAGTTTCCCCGTGGATTTTCAAGTCTGATTTTCTTCAGAACCGTTGTATCCTGAAAGATATGTACATTCCCTATATTCGCATTCCCTTCTAAAAGCATCAGGTTAAACTTGTCAAACTCCAATAAATAAAGACCTCCGGAGGATTGATATACTGATTCTATGATTTTTCTTTTTACAATAGGAGTGATAAAAATATTGACAATTACATATAACAATAGCGAGAAGATGACCAGTCCGGAAACTATTATTCCTAAAACTTTAAAAAGCTTTTTTATAAATGATACCAATTTTTCCTCTTTATTTAGCTGATCACTCATTCCTATGGGTATTCAGGTCTAACCTTTACCCAAAGAAACTGTTTATTGGTTGCTGATTTTTAATAATTTCTATTATGAAATCTCTATTCATCTATCCAAAAAAACCTTGCTTTAAAAAGCCCGAAAAAGAAAATACTTCAAGGAAAGCAAACAGAATGAATGATAAACATGGTCTTCTGAAAGAGATCTACAACCGCAACAAATATCTGGTGTATCCTGGAAGTGCTGCATTGAAAATCAATAATAAATTGGCCGGTGAAATGAATAGGTTTTCACTTTGGCAAAAAAAAATCAAGTGATAAAGTGGGAGTGATTCAGAAAGAAAAAGAGATTATAAAAATAAAAGCCCATCCGGGGAGGGTGGGCTTCAAAGTAAGTAAGGGATAAGTTTTGCTATTTTGGCTAAACTAAGGAAACGTTTACAGCGTTGGGCCCTTTCTTACCCTGCTTTACTTCAAATCGAACCTTGTCATTTTCTCTGACCTGGTCGATCAGTCCACTAGCGTGAACAAAAATTTCTTCTCCGGATTTTTCATTTTTAATAAATCCATATCCTTTGGAATTATTGAAGAACTTTACAGTCCCTTGTAACATTGAAAGTTGTAGCATTGACATTAGATTTTAATAATGCTACATCAACCCAAACTAATCCAGAATGTTTAATAGAGTTGAATTATTTTTTTTAATCACACTTTTCCGTAACGCCTTTGTCTTTCACAAGAGACATAAAACCTTCAAAATCATAAAGATCTTTATCCAATAAATGTGATGGCGATATATTTTTCAAGGCATTAAAAATAACTTCGGTTCTGTCAGAATAATCTTTTTCCCAATTTTCGAGCATTTTTTTAATTACCTGTCTCTGCATATTTTGCTGTGAGCCGCAAAGATTGCAAGGAATAATCGGATAAGCCTTTGCAACAGAGTATTTTTCAATTTCTTTTTCTTTACAGAATGCCAGAGGTCTTATCACTATATGTTCCTGGTTATCAGTTTTGTATTTGGCTGGCATTGCTTCCATTTTTCCACTGAAGAATAGGTTCAGAAAGAATGTCTCTATGATGTCTTCCCTGTGGTGCCCTAATGCGATTTTTGTTGCACCCAGTTCTTTTGCTGCAGTGTATAAAGTACCTCTTCTTAACCTTGAACAAAGAGTGCAAAGTGTTTTTCCTTCCGGAGTTTTTTCTTTAACAATCGTGTAAGTGTCACGCTCTATAATTTTATAAGGTACACCGACGCGGGTTAGGTATTCAGGAAGGATGTGCTCAGGGAAATCGGGCTGTTTCTGATCTAGGTTGACGGCTATAATTTCAAAAGAATATTTCCCATTTTGCTGAATATGCATAAGGATATCCAACATAGTATAACTATCTTTTCCACCGGAAAGACATACCATAATCTTATCCCCGTCTTCTACCATCTTATAGTCCTCTATCGCATTCCAAACAGCTTTTCTAAGCTTTCTTTCGAGTTTTTCAAATTCAAAATCCTGATTTTCCATATTTCAAAGCAAAACTAAATGCAAAGTTTCTAAATTAGTCTTGCTTAACCAACTTTTTAAAGAGATTAATCAGTAATCTTATGACTAACCCCTCATAATCAAGACTTATCAACTTGGCTTAAAACCAAAGGGAGATGTTTTAAAAAATAAATTAAAAATGGTGCCATATCCCGATTCGCTTTGTACTTCAATCTTTCCATTATTTTTCTCCATAATACTCTTTACAAGATATAGTCCGCCACCCAAACCATCTTCAATATCATGAGCTTTTCTGAATGCCTGAAAAATCCTTTTATGATCTTTAGGACTTATTCCTATTCCATTATCACAGAAGCTCAATATAAGTCTCCCTTTTTGCATCTGTGTTTTAATGACAATTTTGATATTGTTTCCAGGAGTTCTGAATTTAATAGAGTTTAAAAGTAAATTTAGCAATACAGACTTTAATTGCTTTCTTGAAAAAAGTATAGTTAATACTTGAAATTCTCTTACCACCGTAAGCTTTCCATCAAATAAAACAGGATTAATATCATTTAAGACTTCATCAAGAATATCCGAAATGTTTATTGGATCCTTTTGTTCTAATAGATCTGTATTATAAATCTCCGAGATTTCAATCAACAATTCAATTGTTTTTTTTATTCGGTCTAATGATGTGTTAAGCATCTGCATTAGCATTTCTACCTCCCCACTGTCGTTGGTGACCTCCAACATCATCTCTTTAAGCAGCCCTTCTATATTAGAAACCGGAGCTTTTAATTCAATATATACTTTATTAATAAAGTCATCCAATTCCGAATAAGCCTTCTTCAGATTAGTATCTTTTTCTTTCACCTCTATGAAAGACCTTTCCACATTTGCATTCAAATGGTTTTCACTATCAAAATATATAGAAGCCATAGCCCCATGGTCAAGAGCTTTTTTAGCAGCTTCAATTTCCTGCTGACGATGTGCAAAAAATTCCTTTAAAATCAATCCTTCTTGCATAGCATAGAAATGATTCATTTCTATTATAACTTCAGATATTTTATTTATATCAGTTGAATAAAATATCAGGTATTCAATAAAAGAACTCCTTATAACATTTACCCTTAATGAAAATTTTTCAACCTGAGCTTCTTCGAATTCATAATATTTATTTACAGGGATGTATTCATCGGTATAGATTGACTTGAGGTACAGTTCCATTGCTGCCCTGAGGCAATAAAAGTCATTTTCAGGAATGTTATTATAGTAAAGCTTTAGGAAATGAGCCTTGTCAGAATCTATTTTTTTTGAATATTCAACTGTTATATGATCCAGGTAATTTTTATAAAGATAGAATGCAAAGTTTCTGAAATGAGTATAAACCATTGATCACTTATTTATTAATAAGAAAAAAAAGTACCCCCATTATAAACCACCAATAACAATACTTTTTACAAAATGTTTTTTAACCAAATATCTTTTGATTTTATACATCGAAAGCTTGATTAAAAATAACCAATCATACTTGATTATATATCTATCGGTGAAAAGTTAACCGAATAGAGTTTCTTCCGGAAGGTAGAAACCATACTTTTCTACTTCCTTTCTTGTAATTTTATAATTGTTATGTAATATAGATTTGATACCAAGCTTTCCTGCTATAGCTGTCATTAGTTCTCGTTCTTCGATATACAAAACTTCGCTCGCATCGGAGCCTGAAATATCAAGTGCTATTTTGTAAAATTCCGGATCAGGCTTACAGAGCTTCAGATAAGAGGAAGAAATAAACGTATCCACGAATTCCTGAAGCTTAAATTTTTTAATTCTAAATTCATTCAATTCTCTGCCTTCATTATTGAGGGCTACTATTTTCAGTCGAAAATGTCCTCTTAAAAATTTTATATATTTAATCATCTCTTCATGAGGCTTCGACTGCTCAAAGACGAAATTTTTATATTCGTCACATCCGAAATTTCTATCAGTAAAAAAAACAACATACTTAATATATTCGTCAAGACTTATCTTTCCACAATAATAAAGAGAAGCAACCTCTGTATGTCTGAACAAAACTTCATCTGCTTCTATTCCAAAAAAGTTTATCGAATCTTTCACACATTTTCCATCCCAACTATTGGATAATAAAACTCCTCCAATATCAACAAAAACAGTTTTTATAACTGGCTGTGATTGTTGCATCAATTTAAGAAAATCTGAATCATTCATTTGGCTTGCTTTATGTCTGTAGAAAGATTTGATTTAAGTACTACTACCCAAATTCAAAACCTGATTTATGCTGTAAATGTTACTGATCAAAATAAAAATGTGAGATTCTTTTAAAACTAGTTATGCTTTTACAGTGAAATAAAAAACTGATCCCTTTCCAAGTTCTGATTCCACTCCTATATTGCCACCATTTTCTTCTACTATTCTTTTTACAATTGATAAACCCAGCCCCGAACTACTAATGCCTGGATCATCATGTGCTACAGTAAACTCTTCAAACAGTTTGTTTTGATATTCGTGGCCAATACCTCTTCCGTTATCAGAGACAGAAAAACGATAATATTCGCCCTGTCGAGTGCAATCCACAACTATATGCCCTTCGGCTTTATCCATATATTTTATGGCATTACTGATAAGATTCAGAAATACCTGAATAAGTGAAACTTGGTGATATTGCACAGTATTAGGAAGATTTTTGGTTATCTGTACTTCAATATTTTCCGGTGGATGCAAGTTTTGTACAATGTTATGGACAAGGTCATACACTTTGACAGGTTCTTTCATTTTATACTCTTCCCTTGCAGATTTAAGCACACCATCAATAAGTTTTTTCATATCAAGAGATTTCTCCTTGATCATATCTAGCATTTCCTTTCCATCTGCATCTAATGGCTTATTTTTATAATCTTCTTTCAAGAAATCAGCGAGTGGCATGATAGAGCTTAATGGTGCTTTCAGATCATGAGAGATAACATAAGCATATCTGTCCAGCTCGTGAATCTTGTGTTCCAGCTTACCTGTCATTTCATTAAATGCTTTCCCCAGCATACCAATTTCATCTCCCGATTTTATCACTGCTCTTTCGGAAAGTTCTCCTTCATTGATCCTCCTCGCGGTTTCAGTTAGCTTTTCTATAGGCTTTGCAATATAGCGACCAATAATATAAGCAGGTATCGTAAGAAAAATCACAAGAAATAAATTCAATAATATGAGAATATCGGATAGTTCTTTCACCGGCTTTAATGCCTCTTCTTTATTTATCTGGGTTACCAGCCCCCATTCCTGATCTTGTATAAATCTGGTAGCTGCATAAACCTTTTTTCCTTTATAATTATATACCTCATGAGCAATACCGGACTTTCCTAAAAGGGCTACATTGAGGGCCGTGCCTTCAATATCATTACTATACATCATTGTTGTACTTCTATCATGCCGGAGGGGTACAAGATATATTACACCGCTATCCCGTCTTTCGCCTAGTATTGTTTCTCCAGTCTTTCCCAGCCCCGTTGAATCATCCATTATTTCCATAAGGTCATTTCCATCCATATTAGCCAGAACGACTCCTACCATTGTACTATCTTTATTATAGAGTGGAGATGAAATATAGAAGGACAGTTTATCTTGTTCATCATAGGAAAACTCACCTAAGTAAATCTGATTTTTTTGAGCAAGCATAAAGGCTTCCCTTTGCAATCTTTCAATTGAAGGCATTGAATCATGCCTGGTTGAAGCTAGCAGGTGACCTGTAGTGTCTATAATACTGATCTCATGTACTGTTGGAAACTTATCATCCAACAAATCAATCGATCTTAAAAAATCCTTGTCAAACTTATTTCTCTCAAAAGCGGTCTTAAACATGTCCAAACTACATATAAAACGAATCAGATATGTGCGCCTTTGGATGAACTGATTAATATCAATATATTTAGCTTCAGCTACGGATTCTAGCTGGTTTTCTATCTGTCGGACAAAAGCTTTTTTTACATTAAAAATGTAGACGAAATATAATAAGGTAATGAGGGTAACCGCAACTAACAGGATAATGAGGGATAGCTTGAATTTAATTTTCATACCTTAAAAAAAGAACCTCTCGTTATTAAAAAGACTGTGTTTTTTTTCGTAGACCGATATATATATTAGTCTGACAATGAAGGTCAATAAATAACTTCGATATCTTTTTTTTCAGTAAAAAGCTTCCAGTATTCCTCTCCTATTTTATCAGGATTGTATTTATCATCGTCTGCTCGGACGATGCCGCTAATCGTAACAGTTCCAACATAAATTCTTTTTGCAAGCAAAGCATGGTTGAGAGAAACGGCCAGGTTTCTTATTCCCGCTTTACCCACTGCCAAAGAGCCATATTGAGGAATGGGATGGATAGATAATCCACCTCCTGTGAGGAGAATACTTCCTGAACCCGGCTCCATGTCGGGAATCACATATTTAACTGCAGTAATAACGTTTGCTACATTTAATTTAAAATCCTCTGTAAGGGATTCAGAGGTTTCATTGAGGATGTTGCCAGCTTTTAATCTTGCGGCATTGTATACGAGCACCTGAGTTGCTCCAATGAGTTCTTTGATCTTCTTTAAAGCAGCTTCGATCTCCTCCGGCAAGGAAGCGTCTGCAACAGCATAGCCGGCATCAATACCATCATATTTCAACTCCTGAACCAGCTTCTTAAGTTTATCTTCGGTTCTGGAAATAAGCGCAATAGTATAGCCCTCTTTCCCAAACTTTCTTGCGACACCCAAACTCACACCTTTTCCTGCACCGATAATTGTAACTACTTTTTTCATTATGCTGAAGAAGATTTATTCCTTCAAATAATAAAAAATCAATGTTTTTGTTCAAACAATTGCCGATTAATTCATTCGGTCCATTAAGAACTGCAGGATAACATGGAGCAGCCTGCCATTTGTGTTGCCCATTCAGGTCGTTTCATAAAAAATTCATCAAAATCTCTCGAATAAGGATTTTTCAAAGCCAGTTGAAGCCTCAGGAATAATTGATTTTCTCCACGTTCCAATTCTTCTATTGCCTTATGTAGAATATAATTCCTTAAAATATAACGAGGATTGTTTTCAGACATAACCTTTAAAGATTCTTCCCTGGATATTCTGTTTGCTTCTATTCTCCCCCTCCAGGCTTTAATTGCTTGTAAAAAGATTGCTTTTGCATCAGAAGATAATTCTTTATAAAAAGCTTCTTTGAAATGCATAACAATAACTTCATCTGTTATTTTATCTGAAGTCAGCTCTGCAAGCAATTGATAAAAGATAGTCATGTCAGGTTCAACGGCTGAAAGCATTTGTTCGAATCGATTGATAAAATCAAGATCAGAATCTCTCACTTCATCTAATCCCAGCTTGTGCCCCATCATAGCATAATATTTCAGCCAGAATATGTTTTCATAAGATTCTACAGCTTCCACCAGTGGAGCCGTGGTTTCAAAGAGAGGAACCAATGCATTGGCAAGGCATCCTAAATTCCAATAGGCAACGGATGATTGGTTTCCAAACGCATATCTCCTTCCCGGCAGATCGGTGGTATTGGGAGTAAACTCAGGATCATAGTTATCAAGGAAAGAATAAGGACCATAGTCAATAGTCAGGCCAAGGACTGACATATTATCTGTATTCATTACCCCATGAACAAATCCAACTCTAAGCCATTCCACTATCAATTGAGCAGTCTTTTCAACAACTTCCTTAAACCATCTAATAACCCTGTCTTCTCCTGTAATATGTGGATAATAGCGGTCTATCGTCCAATTTACAAGCCTGGTTAAATTGGTGATATCTTTTCTTGCTGCAAGCATTTCAAAATTTCCGAAACGGAGAAAGCTTGGAGATACTCTCATTACAATAGCTCCTGGCTCATATTGCGGATTTCCGTTATAAAACATATCCCGCATCACCATATCTCCTGTTGTAACAAGTCCTAGCGCTCTCGTAGTAGGAACTCTCAGATAATGCATTGCTTCACTCATCAAAAATTCTCTGACAGAAGATCTCAGAACTGCTCTTCCGTCAGCCCTTCTGGAATATGGCGTTGGTCCTGCACCTTTGAGCTGAAATTCCCAGCTTTCTCCATTTGGTGTCACCCATTCACCTAATGTAATCGCCCGGCCGTCTCCAAGTTGCCCAGCCCAATTGCCGAATTGGTGACCGGCATAACAGGAGGCATAAGGATACATAGTAGGAGTTATAAGATTTCCACCTAAAATTTTCACATCATCAGCTGCAGGCATTTCAACCCCCAATTGCCCGGCAAAATCATCTGACCATCCGATCAATTGGGGATTTTTTACTGGTGTAGGAAGAGCTTTACTGTATAGGACTCCGGGAGTCTGTCTGGAAGTAAGATCTCCACTGTGATCTCCGTCAAAGGAATCTACAAAATCTTTAGTATATTTTTTTGAACTTAAACTATCCATTGATCTCCCGGCTTTACAATCTCTTTACCTCAAAACAAAAATTACTCGCTTTTCATTGATTTATTTCGCTTTCTTTTCCTGTGTCTTAACAGGAAAACCCCTTTTCTTCATCAATGCATCAATCTTCGGGTCTCTGCCTCTGAAGTTACGGTATCCGATCTCAGGATCAATAGTATTACCTACAGAAAACACATATTTGGAAAGCCTTCCTGCAACATTTTTATCGTAGGGACCATTAGCCTCGGTAAATGCTTGAAATGCATCTGCGGTAAGTACATCAGACCATAGATAGCTATAATATCCTGCCGAATAGCTATCTCCACTGAAAATATGTGCAAATTGAGGCGTACGGTGACGCATCACCAATTCACGCGGCATTCCCAGGTCCTTTAAAGTAGCTGCTTCGAAAGAATCAGGGTTTATTTTCGGAAGTTCTGATAAGTGAAGCTTCATATCTATCAAAGCACTTGCAAGATATTCTGTCGTAGCAAAGCCCTGATTGAAAGTGGAAGCTTTTTTTATCTTTTCTGCAAGAGTAGTAGGAATTGGTTTTCCTGTCTGATAGTGAAGGGCAAAACGCTGTAATACTTCAGGAGTAGACAACCAATGTTCTAACAATTGAGACGGGAACTCTACATAGTCACGAACCACGTTTGTACCTGAAAGTGACGGATAAGTAACATTGGAAGAAAGACCATGTAAGGCATGACCAAACTCATGGAATAAAGTCACAGCATCATCCCACGATATTAAAATAGGTTCACCTTCTTTACCCTGAACAAAGTTCGCATTATTGGAAACTATTGTAGTAACATTCCCAATTAACTTCTGCTGATCTCTGTATGCATTCATCCAGGCTCCTGAGCGTTTGCCTTCACGGGCAAAAGCGTCGAAATACCAATATCCGACATGAGCACCTGTTTTCTTATTCTTTACTTCCCAAACACGGACTTCAGGATGATTTACCGGAATATTTGAAACTGGAGAAAATTCAAAGTCAAAGAGTTCTCCGGCAACCCAGAACATGCCTTCGCGCAATTTCTCAAGTTGCAGGTATTGCTTTACTTCTGTTTGATCTAGGTCATAGCGGGCTTTTCTGACTTTTTCCGCATAATATCTGTAATCCCATGGTTCAATCTTAATATTGGCTCCTTCCTTATCTGCAAGTGCCTGCATGTCTTTGACCTCTTCATGAACTCTTGCCACAGCAGGAGTCCATACTGCTTCCATAAGTTCAATGGTGCGTTCCGGAGTTTTTGCCATGGTGTTTTCCAAACGCCAGTGTGCGTGTGTTTTAAAGCCAAGCAAATGTGCTCTTCTGGCTCTCAGCTGAAGTATTTCAGTAATAATGGCATTATTGTCATTTTTATCTCCATTGTCTCCTCTGTTTACAAACATCTTCCAGACCTTCTCCCTCAGTGCTCTGTTAGAAGAATAAGTCAGAAAAGGATCTACCGATGATCTCGTATTAGTGATGGCCCATTTTCCTTTTTTCTTTTTAGCTGCCGCATTAGCTGCTGCATCTTTCAAAGATTGAGGAAGACCTGCAAGATCTTCTTCCTTTTCAATAACCACTACTTGTTCTGTTTCATCTGCTAAAAGGTTTTGACTGAACTTGGTAAATAAACCAGCCAGCTTCTGGTTGATTTCCGAAACTTCAGCCTTTGCAGCAGGAGACAGAGCTGCTCCGGCGCGAACAAAGTTTGTATAATATAACCAGGTCAGTCTTTGCTGCTCTGGTGTTAATTTTTTCTTTTCAGGAGAATTATAAACAGTTTCTATCCTTTTGAATAACTTTTCATTCTGTGTGATTTTATCTGAAAAAGCAGCCATTACAGGTTCCATCTCTTGCTCTACCGCCTGGAAGGCTTCATCGCTCATAGTAGAACTCCATATTCCATAGATAGTCTGCACCCGCATTAGTGTCTGACCTGATTTTTCCATTGCTGCGATCGTATTATCGAAAGTAGGTTTTTCAGGATTTGAAGTAATACGGTCTATTTCAGAAAGATTTTCAGCCATGGCCGCTTCAAGAGCTGGCTTAAAATTTTCAGTTTTAACCTTATCCAAAGGAGGAAGTCCACCGTTTGGTCCTTCCCATTTTTTAAGCAGAGGGTTATTACTTAACACAGTATCTGCAGGGTTGAAATTAGATGTTAAAGACATATGAGGACGGTTTAAAACTGTATCAGAAAGAGCAGGAAAGCTGCTCAATGTCGTTGCGCAGAAAAATGACGCGTAAATTACCTTATGAATCATATATAATTCTTTAGAAGACGTTAGGTTATACAATCGATTAAAAGTACAAAATTAACCGGGATTAAGCATTAAAATAGTTATCAGTATTAATCAACACTCAGAATTAATACCAAAGTTCTGAATTTTAATAATTAACAGTATTTTTCAATGGCTAATGATTAATTTAGTTTAATTTAATTGATTCCTGAATTAAGGGAAATTTCAGCTCGATTGTTTATTACTCGACCTATTTTCTTTAAAAAATTACCAACCAGGTATTGATCTTATAGAAGGAGCGTTCTGCAACATCAACTACCAATTGGTCTTTTATTATCAGAGCATTCTCAAAGCCTAAACCTCAATGAATAAAGCAGGATCAAATCCATTGTATGCATCATCGATATATTCATGAGGATTACAAATGATTTGAGTACCACCAATTTTATAAAAAGAAGGTTCATGAATATGACCATGTATCCAATATTCAGGTTGATATTGAAGAATTATACTTTCAAGATTGGATGCATAGGCTGAGGAAACGATATTCTCCCTCAACCTCTCAGGTATTGATCTTATAGATGGAGCGTGATGAATTATTACTATATTTTTCTTTGATGAGGAAGTTGCCAGGCTCTGCTCCAGCCATTTTAAAGAAGCTTTATGAATTTGATAAGTATCTATTGTTCTAAGTTTGGAATAAGATGGATCTCTACGGATCAACTTATAGTCATTCATTTTGCCCTGAACCAAACTCCCTGTATAGCGGGGATTTCCAAACAATTCAAAATCTGTCCAGAGAGTCGCTCCGTGAAATATAATTCCATCCAGTTCAACAGAATTATTCTCTAATACATGAACATGAGTATTCTTTGCCAGGTCTTTGATTTTATTTAAAGTTTTGGGATAGCTGCCTTTGTAATATTCATGATTACCTAAAACATATACCACAGTAGTCTTTATCTCAGAATGAATCCACTGAATGCCTTTAATACCCAAATTTACATCACCTGCAAAAATAACCAGATCAGCTTGATCAAATTTGATTTCATTACATCCAAACTCACGATGCAAATCACTTAAAATTTGTATTTTCATTTCTTACTTTATCTTACCAACTCATCCATTCATTACATATACTCTGACAAATGACTAACATCTTTGGTTGCATAAAAATAAGATAAACCACTCCCGTCCTCTCCCATGGCTTCACCGTCAGCAATGGTCATTCTTAGCTCCGGAAAGAAAAACTCTCCTTTACCCATTTCAATAGCATCATATCCAAGATCATTTATACTTTAATCACCTCTGAAAGCTCGTTTTCAAAATCCAGACAAACTCCTTTGATAAGTATAGATATCCCCCAATGAATCTCTATTTCAGAGAACAGATCATTGCTGTTATAATTAAGAAAAAAATAATTATCCTCTTCAAGATAGTTCTGGTAGACATCTCTTCGTTGTTCGATATTTTCATCTTCAAATTCAAATACCTTATCATCTTCTTTATGCATCCCCTTAAGAATTTTCCTTATTGAATGTCTGTCATCATCCCAACTGATAAGTGCTGAATTTATTCTGAAACCAGCATCAGGTAAATATTCCATTTCCATCTTTGTATAGATTATTCTTCAAAAAACTGACTGTCAAAATTTAAACTCTTCCAGGTCCACATATTTTTCAGCAAGAATTGCAAAGATGTCTCCCTTAAAGAGCTCTTTGTTCTTTTCTGCCCTGAAAACCAATATGCCATTAACTTCTGCATTAATCTCAAACTGAACTTTATCGGCTTCACACACAGCTATCTTCTCATTCTTTTTAACGTTATCTCCTATCTTTTTCTTCCAGAGCGTTGTTTTAACTATGCTCGTAGCATCTTTGGAAATTTCCGGAAATAAAATAAATTTAAAATGAACATCTTTATATTGATTGCTTAACCTTTCTTTGACATCATTCAAATAAAGCTCTCTTTCTTCAGGAGATCTATAGTTATCTGGCTTTTTTCCGGATTTAAAAAATTCAAACATATCGTTTATCTTTTGCTTAGTTTTGTAAATTTCAATTCTTGTTCCGTCCCTGCTGAAGTATAAGTTACACAAAGGAGACTATACAAACATCTGAATGCATTTACCAATTTCAGGAATTCATTTCTCAATAGTTCTCAGTGTATCTGTGTGAAATATTCAGCTCTCAGAAGTATAATTCATTAATCCTTTCAAAATTCTAGAAAAATTCGCCACTTATGGCAGAATTTAGCAAACAATTTCTTTATTTTTGGCTCTTGCCATGGTGAATTATTCAAATAAAATACTTTCTCTCTGGCCCTATCTGATATGATTTTCCTGAAAGTTAACAGCTTCCGGAAAAGCAATATCATCAGGACATTTAAACCCTTAGCATTAAAAATTTACAAAATGAAAGTTTCAGGTTTTACAATTATAAGAAACGCTATAAAATACGATTTTCCTATAGTAGAGGCTATCACCTCTATTCTGCCTATTTGTGATGAATTTATTGTGGCCGTTGGTAAATCAGAAGATGCAACTCTGGAATTGATCAAATCCATCAATTCTCCTAAAATAAAAATTGTAGAAACAGTCTGGGATGAGTCTTTAAGAGAAGGAGGAAAAGTACTTGCAGTAGAAACAGAAAAAGCGTTTCATGCCATTTCACCTGACTCTGACTGGGCTTTTTATATTCAAGGAGATGAGGTGCTACATGAGAAGTATCTTCCTGAAGTTAAAGCCGCTATGGAAAAATATAAAGATGACAAAAGAGTTGAAGGATTAATCTTTGGCTACATCAACTTTTACGGATCTTATAGCTATATCGCTGACTCAAGGAAATGGTCAAAAAATGATATCAGGATTGTTAGGCCAGACAGATCTATCAGGTCTTACAAGGACGCGGTGAGCTTTAGAAAAGATGATGGAGAAAAATTAAAGGTTAAAAAAGCTGGCAATGCCATCATGTATCACTATGGCTGGGTGAAGCCTCCGGAAGCACAGCTGGAGAAGAGAAAGAACTTCGAAAAGCTATGGCATGGAGATGATACGGTGAACAAAATGTTTGATAATAAAACAGAGTTTGATTATTCTCAAATAGATTCTCTTGCTCATTTTGACGAAACGCATCCAGAGGTTATGAAAGAAAGGATTAACAGAGTAAACTGGAAGTTTTCTTTCGACCCTACAAAAGGAATTAAGTTAAGTCCAAGATTGAGAATACTTAATTTTATTTATAGAAATACAGGATGGAATATCGGTGAGTTTAAAAATTATACATTACTGAAATAATTTTGACCCATTCAGAAAAGATCCAATCAATTGAAATGAAAAAGTATATCCTTCTTTTAATCTTAGTTACTGCAATATTCAGCTGCAGCAAAAAAAGTCCTAGCCCTGAGAAAAAGGATAATAATACATATAACGGGATCAATATAGAAGTATACAAATCTAATGATCCAGACCGTGGCTATTCTGAACAAAAGGCAACTTATGCAAATTCAGTAAATGTTGAAATAGAGGGAGATTCAATATTCTTTGAGAATACTAACGGTTCTGATGGAAAGTTTAAGATTAATCAATCCAATCAATATAATTCTACCATTGGAACCCACAACTTTATAACCTTCCAATTTAAAGACGATTCCCTTATTATCAATGACTACAGATATGGTGGCAACGGGACTTCTTACACCTCTGTTGATATAACCTTTAAAGGCCGAAAACAATAAAGCTTATTAAAAAGCATCAACCTCCTTTAACAATAAAAAAATCCCCTCCAAGACCATTTCCGGAGGGGATTTTTATTTAATCAACCTTCTGATAATGGAGCATCCAGTTGATTCCGTACTTATCTTTGAGTTGGCCATAATAAGCGCCAAAGAACATATCTGCTAAAGGCATAATTACTTCTCCACCTTCTGACAATTCCTTAAAAATTCGCTCTGTTTCCTCTCTTGTCTCAGGCTCTACATTAATGTGCATATTATTACCTGACACAAGCTTAAATCCCATACTTTCAGGCGCATCTGTAGCCATAAGCACATGTCCTCCCAAAATTGTGAGTTCTGCATGGAGGATAAGCTTCTTATCCGCTGCACTCATAGGCGGCACTTCGGCTGGCATTTCAATATCACCAAATCTTCTTAAGCCTACTCCCGTGAATTTCCCATTAAAGACTTTTTTGTAAAAATTAATAGCCTCCTCTGTATTTCCATTAAAATTCAGATAAGAGGTAACTCTTGCTTTATTGCTTGTTTTATTCTCTTTACGAAGACGGAATTGTGTGCTAAGATAATGATCAAGATTTTCAAGCCCAGCAGTGAAGCCCTCTTTAAAGCCCATCTTTATTATGGTTTCCAGATCTTCCAATTTATCATAGCTGATCTCTATATTAACAGTTGTAGTCTCATCTGTTTGCTTAAACACATTAGACCAAGTTGACCGTGGAAAGTCTTTATTTAATTTTCCATTCTCATCACAAAAGCCATCCTGATAAACGAATTGCTTCTGTTGTTTTATAGATTTGTAGTCAGCTCTGCACCAATGCCTGTCTCCTTCCGGGCCTACCATACTATAAAGCCACATTCCACCTTCACTGAAATCCATTGATTTGGTTTCGACTCTGTAAGGCTGCGGCGCCCACCATAGGTCTAGCAGTTCACTTTCGGTCCATGCAGACCAAACCATGGCCACAGGAGCATCAAACTCCCTCTCAACTTTGATTTTGTTGTTGGCCTTATCAACAGTGAAATTCATTAATAAAGTGTTCTTCATTTTTTATCGGATTTAAGTTTGGCTAATACATTATCAAGTTGGTTAAAACGTTTCTCCAGCAATCCCTTGAACTGCTGAAGCCACTTATCTATTTCCTGCATCTTATCAGGGTTAATGTGATAGTAAATCTCTCGGCCTTGTTGTTCTTGTTTTAACAATTCACATTCCACTAGGATCTTAATATGCTTTGACACAGCCTGCCTGCTACTGTCAAAATGTTCAGCAACAGCATTAGGCGTTAAAGCCTGGACGGCAATCAAACATAAAATTGCCCTCCTGGTCGGATCTGCAATTGCCTGAAATACATCTCTTCTCATATCCTCTTCTTTCTTTTGCAACTAATCGGTAGCAAATATATATGCAACTTTTCGGTTGCGCAAATATTTTTAAGTTTTTTTAAATTAATTATGATTTGTTCTAATCAAATTTTCAGTTTTTTAAAAAATTGGTGAGTTTTAATAGTTTCTAGAAGTTAATCGCTTAAATTAAGTATTGAAATTATAACCCTTAAAGGACAACTTATATTTCAGCTCACAAATAAAAATGAGATCTAATAAAAATACTTTTTTACTATTAACCCTTTTAGTACCCATCATGTATTCCTGTGATGCAATGCTCTCATTAGAATATATAGTCTGTAACAAATCTGAGCATCCCGTCAAATTAAAAATACATGACTATAAAACCGGTAGATACGAGTTTAAAGAAGATACTACAATAGTCTTAAGTCCGGGGGAAGAAACCATTGTCTCAAGCAAAGAGAAAATAGGTTTCCCATGGGAGACTAAAAAAATTTTCAATGAAAATCCGGGAGTCTACAACTTTGAAGTAATTTCCGATGGTTCTGTCATTCCATTTGACCAAGGATTTGCCATATGGAAATATAAGAATCGCAAAAGCCTTTTCTATATTTATTGATCTATGACTGTATCTACTTTATTCTGATTTTTTATAGTGAATCCCTAGTTCATTAATCTTATATCCTTGTGGATAGGACTCTACTGTCCTTCTGGTTCTTAATACAGGCTTCCTTCTTACCGGCATAAATCGAAGAACAAATTTCCTTAAATTCATTCCTGTATTAACCAAACTAACAATAACCGGAGATGGCTTCTTTAGCTTCAATGCATTCAACAAAGGTTCATCCATCAATGCATACATAAATGGCCTACACACAGGAAACATAAACTTCGGGAAGAACCATCCCAGCATAAGATTAACTGTTGCATCCGCAACCCTTCTTCCCCCCTCTGTATATCCAAAGTTTGCTTTTTCATAAGCAATATTCATTTCAAGCATTGCTTCAAAGGTCTCTGGAATATCCTTTATCCCCATCCTCACTCCTATCTCATACCAGATCTTATGCCCAGCAATATTTTCTTGATTTGTAGCTTTTCTGTATCCAAACCTCTGATTCCATCTGTAGGGTTCCATTACAAAAGTAGAAAGCACATAACGCATATCATCGTTTGATATTTTAAAACGACCATGCATGCCGTTTACACGGTTCAGAGCGGCTTTGCCTCTTTCACTATCATAACCGTGTTCAATAATTTCACTTAACAGTAAGTCTGTATCATCGTAACGCTTTTGAGTTCTGTGCTCAAATTCACCTGTATAATTAAGCAAATTACCTATAGCTGGCACAGCAAACGTCCTGAACAGGGCAAACTCCAGTGCTCTGGTATTATCCCACGGAAAGTCATAAAAAGAATTCAGGTGCACGATCTTCAAATGATCTTTAATTGGATCAAGAGCTAATATTTGTTTGAGTATTTTTTTTCGATTCATTTATATTATAAAAGCAAATGCGAAAATTAAATGTATTAATTAAAACCTTCTATCCATTAATTACACAGAGAAGCACAAGAATTAGACAAATTCCCTTATCAATAACTCTCAAGCTAGACTCTTATTATATTTATTCCTGTAATCTGCAGGAGATAAGCCTGTAAACTTCTTAAACACTTCTCTGAATGCTTTATCGTCAGCATATCCCACATCTGTCATAATTTCATAAATTGATTTGCGTCCTTTTTCAAGTTCTTTTTTGGCCGCTTCAACTTTTACCCGTTGAAGATACTCTACCGGAGTATTTCCAGTTGCTTTAATAAACCTTCTATCAAAACTTCTCCTGCTGATGGCCAGTTCTGATGCAAGATTTTCAAAGGAAATTTTCGCATCTATATTATCTTCAATATAAGTCTGAGCCTTACCAATCAATTCATCTCCATGGCTTTTTTGTATGTTAAAAATAGTAAAATGAGATTGGGCAGTTCGTTCGATATCTATCTGGAAAACCTTTGAACAATATATCGCAACTGATCTGTCAAAGATCTTCTCCACAAGATAAAGTATAAGATTTAAAAAGGAATACGCGCCTCCATTTGTATAAATGCCATTTTCCTCAGTTATGATTTTATCTTCTGCTATTTTTATCTCTGGATACATTTTCCGAAACTCGTCTACTTTATTCCAGTGAATAGAACAGTTTTTCCCATTCAGAAGTCCTGTGGCGGCCAGCAAAAATGCACCTGAACAAATGCTGGCAATCTCAGTCCCATTCTGGTATTGCTTGTATATCCAGTCAATAAGCTCTGTATTATCTTTAACAACCTTTTGATAATCGTCTATGAGTGAAGGTATAATTATAAGGTCCGTACTTTTGACAGCCTTGATATCAATCGGGTGAATAGCTAAATAATTTCCATGAGCCTTTAGTTCTGTCATGAACCCTGCTATATGAACATCAAGTCTGGATTCGTTGCCGGCCTTTTGCCAGTAGTCATTTGCTCTCCGAAGTATTTCGAAAGCTCCTCCTATACTGTTCAGATTTACTCCGCAATCCGGAACAACTATCGTAATGTTTTTCATATTTCTTATATCCAAGATATGGAAAATAGTCCAAATTAACCATGTTTGAAGTCCATTTTGACCTTACCCAAACAAATAGTCATGTATTAGATTTGTCTTAAATGTCATCCAATTCCAAACATATAAAAATATGAATACTCCCGATTTTACAACAAGTATACTGGTAGATCAATCTCCGTCTGAGGTATATAATGCCATTAATAATGTCCGCGGTTGGTGGTCAGAAGAAATTGAAGGAAGCACGAACAAGCTCAATGATGTATTTATGTATCACTACAAGGATGTCCATATCAGCAAGATGAAATTAATTGAAGTTATTCCCAATCAGAAAGTAGTATGGCTTGTACTAGAAAACCATTTCAATTTCACCAAAGACAACACTGAATGGAAGGATACTAAAATCAGTTTTGATATCACTAAAAAAGGTCAACAGACTGAACTTCGTTTTACGCATATTGGCCTAGGTCCTCATTATGAATGCTACGAAATTTGTCAGGAAGCCTGGAGCAATTATATTCAAAATAGCCTTAAAAAGCTTATAGAAACCGGCAAAGGCGAGCCCAATCCTAAAGAAGGAGGTTTCAATGGAGAAATAGTTAAAAAGTGGAAACTGCAATCATAATCGAGTTTCTGTAATAGTATCTCTATCAAGATTACCATGGAAAATCAAAACTATACAACTGCAATCCTTGTAAACAAACCTCTGAGTAAAGCATTCGAAGCAGTTAACAATGTAAGGAGCTGGTGGACGGAAAACATTAAAGGCAATACTCAAAAATTAAATGATGAATTTGAAGTCAGATTTGGAGATGTGCATTATTCCAAACAAAAATTGATTGAATTTGTCCCTGAAAGAAAAGTTGTCTGGCTTGTTACAGACAGTAAGTTAAGCTTTGTTAAAAATCAACAGGAATGGACAAATACAAGGATTACTTTTGAACTTTCTGAATCGAACGGACAGACGCTTATTCGATTCACCCACCTAGGTTTGGTTCCGGAGTATGAATGCCACGAAGCCTGTTCCGGCGCATGGAGCGGATATATCCATGATAGTCTTAAGGAGCTAATTGAAACAGGTGAAGGTAAGCCAGAGTCAAAAGTCATGTAGGCTTTTATACCACTCTATATCTAATAAAAGTTAACTGCATAAATGCAGTTAACTTTTATTCCATTTCATACTTAAAGATCGGATGAACTGTATCGATTGTGCTTTCAGCATGTATCATTTCATGAATCAATCCCTCTTTCATACCATAGACCCAGCCGTGGACTTTAAGTGTCTTTTGTTCCAATGCAATTTGCACAACTTTAGTTTTGCACAAATTCTTTACCTGCTCCACAACATTGATTTCAACCAAACGATTAAACCTCTCTTCCTTCGTTGGAAGTGCTTCAAGCTCATCTATATTTTTAACATAAATTTCTTTAATATTCCTCAGCCAGTTATCAACATAACCATAAGCGATGTTGTCCATTGATGACTTAATACCGCCACAGCCATAATGCCCACATAAAATGATATGCTTTACATTTAAAAACTTAACAGCATATTCAAGTACACTAAGAAGGTTAAGATCAGTATGTATAACCATATTGGCAATATTCCTATGCACAAATATTTCACCAGGTGTAGCTCCCGTAATCACCTCACACGGAACTCTGCTATCAGAACATCCTATCCACAAATATTCAGGTTTCTGAACTTTGCTTAACTTCTCAAAATAGTTTGCATCCTTTTCTAATTGTTCAGCTGCCCATTTTCTATTTCCTTCAAGTAATTTATTATAACTTTTAATCATATGCAGATAGATGAGTAATATTGGAATTGAAGTTTAAATTTATTACTTATCAGTGAATAAATTAGTCTTAAATCAAAATAAATAAACAATCCTCTGAAAACCCGACAGATAAAATAATTATTTAACAACAATTTTACCCACAAGGAACAGATAATGGTTGCATAATTCATTCGCTAACTGAATACTTCAAAAATGAAGGATTTAAAGGACTAGATTTATTTCTTCAATTCTCCTGAAAACCCTCAAAATCCTTTTGGATTTCCTCTTAATGTCTTTTTGTAAATTAGTTTTTGCTTTTTGCAAAATGCATACCTCTAAAAACTAAGACATTGCCTGCAAGACATCAAAAACATCATTTATGAAAAACCACCTAATATTCACATTTTTTTTTCTGTTGGTGCATCTTTGTTATGCTCAATTACCATTGTTAACAACTGAAAACACCTACTTTGTAAAAACCTCTAATAGAGAAAAGATTATTCTGAAAGGAATAGGAGTTTCAAATAACTCATGGGGATTTTATGAATGGCCTGTCTCAGATTCATTGGAGAAAGCTGGCGTTAGTCCAATGATCCGGCCAAAAGAAATGAAGCCATTTGTGTTTACTTCCGAAGACATAGATCGCATTAGCCAATTAGATGCAAATGTGATCCGCTATTGCTTTAATCATGACCTTTTTCATCCGCAAAATTCAAAGCGCGCATCTAATATATCACTCATGCGAGATCATATTTCTCAACTTGCACAAAAAGGTAAGTATACTATCGTTTGCATGCAATTCTGCCCAGGTCTTGATGTCCAGATAGAGACATACGAACGAAATAAGCCTCCTAGAGAGCGTATTCAATCTGTCTTTGAAAGTGATTCCGTTTTCTCACTTTGGAGAGATATCTGGCAATATGTGGCTGGTGAGCTTAAAGATCTTGATGCCGTAACCGGCTACGAACTGATCAGCGAACCCAAAAGACCGGCATTGGCAGACGCCAGCGAACAAAAACTAATTCAATCATATATTGAAGTCATTGATAGTATTAGAGCAAAAGATCCCCAACACATTGTGATGGTGCCAGAGTTTAACAGCAGAGAGGCTAATCCTGGAGAACAATATTGGAATGAAGTTTTGGGAAGTTATGTAGAGGATCAGGGAGAACAAGGCACAATTTGGGGAAGGAACTGGCTTGCCTTGCCAGCTGATATATCCAATCTTGTCTATGTTGCGCATATCTACAGCCCATACGAATTCACTACAGGAAAAACGTTCGACACATTCAGCAGAACGGAGTTGCAAAATACAGTAAAAACATCTGCAGAATGGGCATATAAACAGAACAGGCCGCTGTATGTTTCCGAATATGGAGTTAATTATTTTCATACTTTAAACGGCTCAGATGAAAAAAGAATCGATTATCTGAAAATTATACATGACAGTTTTGAAGAAGATCATATATCTACAGCAATATGGCAATACAAAGACCTCATTACCCCATGGGTAAATATGTCCCAGACCTTTGGTATTTGGCAGCATTATTATGACATGAGTACCATTAAAAAAATTAAAGACAACGAAGTAGAATACTCTGATCAACAAGCGATGTCTGCTGCAATAAACTCACAGATTTATCCTGTTCTAAATCAATATTTCATTGAAAACGGGGCATTCAAACAGGTATCTATTGTGGGTAATCAATCTTTATTTGATGAATTGAACAGATACTTCAATGCCAAAACTCTTGGTACCAAGGAGATCAAAGAGGCCAGATACCCTTTCATAGTGGCAGATAAGGAAAACATATATTTCAGAAATTTACCGGAATATTTGCAACAACTGCCTATATCCATATACGATCTGAACGGGGACCTGCTACTGAATAAAAATCTGATGAGCAATGATGGCTCTTTCTATACGCCATTCCAATCATTCAGAAGTAGTAAGCTTGTTATTGTAAAATATGGCCCTAATGAAGAATGGTCCGGAAAGATTATTTTACAATAAAAAAACTTATTCATACAGGGGCCTCTATATTAGAGGTCTCTTGTATACTATTAAATTCCTTTCCGATCATAATACAGATTAAAGAAAGCTATGATATAAAATTATAAACAATTTAATTTTCTTATTTCCGCCTTTGTATTCCTATTATGTTTGGGATATTCCAATATTCTTTATTATTATCATTTTCATTAAATCCTGTTTCATAGCTTCCGCATTTCTCTATGCTCAATAATGGATGATTCAAATAAAATGATGCTTCAGGCCCACCTTCGAGATACATCAGCCGTTTTAATTCAATAGACATTGCAAGAAGATGGTCAACAAAATCATGTACCCTGTATGGCGATCTTACAAAAATGAAAAGCATATTTCCAAGCCTATCTTCACCAATCAAAACCATGCTCCATTTTTTTTCCTGTAATTGCCATGTATTTTTTGTCTCACAATTCACCATGCGAATACCTTGAGAAAAGCTATTGTATTTCGTCTTAAGCTTATTCCAATCCTGACAGGTCATGTCTATAATTTGTGCCTTAGGGACTGATGTGTCTTTAGGATTAAATGCTACAATATTTTTATAGGAAGGATTTAATGAGGGATTATTCACATATTGAAAATTTTTCATATAACCGGTACAAGTTTTAAAATCATCTTCCAGTTTAAACATACCTGCATTAATAACTGCTATAAGATTATTTTCTTTGCTTAGCTCATTGGCCTTTTTGCTTTCAGATTTCTTCTCTCCTGCACAAATTAATTTAAACTGAAAATAGTCAGGATCGATCTTTAAGATATCAACCTTTGAATCTCCGACTATTGATTTATCAGTTAAAATTACTGAAGAATAATAAAGCCCCTCTTCAAGTTTCTTCCATTGGATGTTGTCTTTGTGAAATGAAGTTCCTGCGATACAAGTTATTGTTGACAGGATAAATATTCTAAATTTCATGTTTAGTAATTTAATTTCATTGGTATGGATTGCCATAGTCATATTTAAAAGGTTGTGATATTTTAAATATGAATAAAAAAGACCTGTCTCTCCACAGGTCTTTTCGGTATATTACATCATCAATAGAACGAACTTATCTCTTAACAACTTTCAATCCTGTAACTTCTGATCCATCAATTATCTTAACCATATATAATCCTGGCTTATCCAGTTCTTTAACTGTAATATCATCACCATTACTTGTAGTTGAGTATACAGCAATACCATTGGCATCATAAATAATAACTTGCGTCAAACGTCCTGTAGATACCTGAATTTTCAACTCGTCATTAAATGGATTTGGGTATAAGTTAAAAGATGTTTTAGATAAAGAATTTTCGATGGAAGTATTAACACTGGTGATACTTGCTTCATAAAGAACGGAACTACCACTTTTACTTCCTCCTGTATAAAGTACATTACCACCTTTTGTTTTCATTGCGCTAAGAGCAGTCCCTGAAGGATATGAGAAATAGCCATCTTTTCCAAATGATTTATCCCAAGTTCCTGTCATTGATACCTTTGAGATAAAATCATATCCCCTCACGACAAATCCATCACCAAAGGATTCAACCGAACGTATACCATCCGGTCCCTTGTATGAAAATGAATTATCAATAGCTCCATCCGTTGTAAGGCGAAACAATGAGTTGTAGGCCCATCCTCCAGTATTTACTAAGACTACCAATTTTCCGTCTTCCTGAATTACTATATCTTCCGCAACATCGATGTTTTCTCCCCCTTTATTGACAACATAAGAACCGGTCCCATTAAATTTAGTATCCAGGGCTCCCATCGGAGTGAGCCTCAAACAAGTAACATCAAAGTTAGACGTACTGCTACCAACCGGGCTTGAACCTCCTATCACGATTGAATTATCGCTTTGAATTGCCACACTATATAATTCCTGAAAAGATGCAGGATCTCCCAAGGTAAATATCTTATATCCGGGGGTCTCAGGGTTAAATGTATCATCAAGCTTCCCATCTGAAGTATATCTGACTACTAAATAATCTCTTTTGTTTGTACCGTTATTAGTATATCCAGCTATGACAATCTTACCATCATTACCTACAGCCATATCCCATCCGTCTTCCACAGTTTTCCCGGTAAAAGATACTCTTCCGTTAATACCAAAGGTGGAATCTAATGTTCCATTTTCTTTAAAGCAGATAAGTTTTATCCTTGTTGTAAATCCTCCCGTTATACTTTCATAGCCTGTTCCCATAAGAAGTATTTTATTTCCCGGCAGTGCTATTACTTTTCGGGGTGTTCTAATCTCTGTCCCCTTCACATATCCGATTTTATTAAATGAACTGTCTATGACACCACTCTCTTTAACCCGAGCTACAAAATACGAATCACCATTTACTGATGAACAAGCCAGAGCAATTTTATTGTCTTCCTGAATATCAATGCTGACAACAGATGAGAATAAATCAGATTTAAAAGCTCCATTTACACCAAATGTAGAATCAATTTTAATTTGAGCCTGTACAGAATATTGGGTAGATAAAAGGAAGCTACTAAAAACAAGTATTTTTTTAAGCATAAAATATATTTTAAAAGTATTTAATAAAAATAATACTCAAACATACGCAATTATCTTAAAGTCAGTTCAAAATTTTATGACTTAAAATCACAACCAATTTTAAAGGTCCAATTTATAAAAAAGAGATAACAGACATCTAAAGTCTAACATGAATAATATCTTTGATTATTTTTTTATTCTGATTACAAATATCCTGCAGAATATTAATCTGCAGGATATTCAAAAAATCAGACTTTGGAAGGAACTTCAGCTCCTATTTGCTTCAGAAATCCTGGTATTCCACCGCCAGCAACTTTTTCAACAGTTATTGTAACAATTTTATCTCCCTTAAAAGTCATAGTAAGATTCTCTTTAGGATTAGATATAACCTTGTTTGTTGGTTGAATGGCTGGTTGCCCTTTTATAAAACTAGGCATTTCTTTTGTAAAAGTACCTCCAACCTTTGCTGTACCATTAACCACATTTCCGCTTTCGGTTATGTCAGTCATGTTAAATTTAAAATCAGGAATTCCTGTTGAAAGTTGTTTATGAAAAGCCAACCACTCATCACTGCCCATGGGTTGTGGAGGAGCTCCCAAAATTTTAAAGTCAGGCGCTAAAAAACTCTTTGCCTTTGTATAATCACATTTTTCAATCGCTGTAAATAAATTTTTCACAATTTCTATCTTTTCCATACAATGGTTATTTATAAAAAAACGACTTAGAAATATGAATTGTTGATCACCTGAAATCCCTCAAAAACTTAAGGGATCCTCAATATTTTCTCAAGGGGAAATCATTTGAAACAAGCGCAAAATAAACTTTTGCGAAAAAATTAAATTTAGAATCTAAAAATTGTTAAGTAAATACTGAAAGATTCTTCTATTAATATTGATACGTAAATTCCTGGATCAATAAAGGATTCATTAGTTCATAACAGAAGTCGAAATAAAAAAAGTCTATTAAAACCCAAAAGAGACCTTTGTTTCTTTATAACATCCTGTTATATTCCTGATAATTTCACAACTACCTATTACAAATTGATCCCCTTTGTAATTTCGTTTCTGTTTCTGTCTATGAAATTATAAATTGATTGAATATCCTTTATTACCGCTTGTATCTCTAACTCAATTTTATTTCCGATATCAATCAATCCAAACCTTTTTTTAAATTCATCTGTCGGCATTGATTCATCCTCTTTTAGTTCTTTAAATGCATATAAATACTTGTTATTATACTCCTGTACCAAATCAGCCAATTTATTGTAATCAAAAAACTTCCAGCTATCTATATAAGGTTTATAATGATTTTCCCCAGGAGAACATGGACTCTTATTGTAAAGAAAGTCTCCCATTTCCACATAATAAAAAAAATCGATGTAGTAATAAACATTCTTTTGCAGAACAGAAAAAGAATCAACTCCTTCATTGATTCCCTTATCATACAAATTGGACCAAATTTCATCGGAAGTCATAAAATGATTTCATTTTTAGTATATCTAGATTTCAACACACAAGACTAACATACTAATTCACTATAATTAAAATGTTTCGTTATTCCTCTTCAACATATAAAAGATAAAAAATTAAAATCATCATAGAGTTATTAATGTTAAGTGATCCCATTTTAGATCCCTGCTTGTGAAACAGACCTGTTAAACAGGTCTTGTTTTTTAGAACTTTCATTTCGAAGATAAACTGTCACAGTTGTTCCTATATGTTCTTTACTATCAAGAAATATCTCACCATTTAGTTGTTTAATGATATGACTTACAAGGTATAAACCAAGTCCACTTCCATTAGACTTTTCAGTTCCTCTGAAAAACATTTTGAATACATTTTGCTGGACATCTTCAGGAATACCTATTCCGTTATCCGAAATCATTATCTTAACCTTATCATTAACCTCTGATACCAATATTTTAATAATCGGCGTTTTGACACCCTCACTTCGATATTTAATAGCATTATCTATAAGATTGTGAAACAGTGTGATAAGTAATATCTTATTACTTAGAAACTTATTTTTAACAGAAATATCCTGTTCAAATGTTACTTTCTCATATCCATTAATATTTTCAAGCGATTTAATTGCCTCACAAACTATCTGTTCGAATATTACTGGTGCATTTGTCTTTTCCTCTTTACGTATGCTTATTGTATCAACCAATGACTTTAAAATGTCATCCAGGCTTTCGGCCTGCAGACCTATATGGGCATAGAACTCTTTAACTGAAACAGGATCTTCGAGATTCGTAATGTTCATCAATCCAAGAATCCTTGCAATTGGCCCCCTTATATCATGAGATAATTTATAGATAAATGTTTCAAGCTCATCAAATGCATAAAAATTTTCAATTGATACTGAAGTAATATCAGCAAGAGCTTGCAACAGACGAATCTGATCCGAAGAGGGGGAACATTGATCGGCCCAATAATTACCTATGGCTCCTATGGGATTAACTGTTCTGATAGGAACCATTACAAGACTTCTGACAAAAGTTGGTTTATATAATTCAATAGGAATGCGACTGTCTGAATAAATATTTTCAATCACCAGTGGTCGTCGATGCATCATAACCCACCCGCTTACACAGGATGACATGGGAAATCGCTGGCCTTTCCACAATGGACTTATAGCATCCTCATCTGCATAATAACACAAGTCATGTTCTCTTAAAATGAAAGTAGCTCCGTCTGCTCCTGTTAGCTGTCTCGCTGTTTTTCGCACAACAGACATGATTGAATTAAGATCTCGTGCTAATGATAATTGTTGTACTGTATCTACCAATAATTGTAATTGTTCCCCAGTCATTTTTACCAATCATTTTAGAAAAAACCAAAATCATCATCTGAAGAAAGTAAAAATTAGGAATAAAACAAAAGACCAACACCTTAAAATTCCGGACAAAACAATAAATTATACAAACGAACAAATATAATTTCCCTTACATTGGAACATTTTATCAATATTTGCTCCGTAAAAATCCCTAGAAAAAACTCTTCCATTTTTCTTATTCAATGGGGTGTTTTTAAGCGAAATAAGCAATGAAGACTATGAGAAGTAAATCTGTTTTAAGTTTTTCCCTCATTAATTTTCAACCGGTAAAAAAGTTACATAATTAATTTTCTATGATTAAAGAGACTACCCATTATAGTCATTCCCTTACCCTTTTGCATTAGCTTATTCTTTATCTTACTTATTTTTATACTTCAACCTTAATACTACCCTTAAGTAAGGTGTGTTAAATACCAATCGAAATTCTGAATACATACATTCCCTCTTTAAGTCTATAGCTCTAGTCTCAGTAAACTACTATATCAACTTATCAAACATTACCAAACTAGGCTGGTTTAGTCCTGTGAAACATGTTTCTTGAGAATCAGCAAAAATTTAGAAATCTTAACTTCTGATTTAATAGAATTTATATATTTTTGAAAATTAACAATGAAGGGACGATTAGAGAATAAATAAAATTATGTCAACTTTTAAGAGTGCTATTAGACTGAAATCATTTACAGGCAAAGGGTTTATTTTTTTATTATTATTGATATCGGCTTTCGTTTCAAGGGCTCAAGACTCAACACAAGTAAAAAAGGATACAACGGCGAAGAAGTCCTACTATGTTGAAGCAGGATCATACGCAACCAAAAGAGATCCAACTCCTCCGGAATATACCAGGCAATTCAATGAAACAGGGATAAAGGGAGTTGAAAAAATAAATTGGCTTGATGTAGGTCTGGATAACAGAACCCGCTTTGAGTATCGCCAAGATGATATAAGAAGGCCATTTCTTGCAACTGATTATCCCATTCTATTTAGAACACGTGCATATGTTGGAATAAAGAATGTAATTGATCCATTTAGATTTGCAGTAGAGATGAGTGATGCATTCAGAGTACACAGCAAATTTCCAAGAGACAACAGGGATTTTAACCGGGTAGAACCCATCTCTCTTTATGCTGAATTACATTTCAAAAAAGCTTTAGGCAAAGATCCATACGGAAACAACAGACCTGCTTATGTGCGATTCGGAAGACAGAACTTTGAATTTTTGGATAGAAGACTGATAGGTTCAAACCAATGGCGTAACACGACCAATACGTTTACAGGTTTTAGAGCAGCCTTAGGACAGGATAAAAATGATTGGCAGCTTGATTTGCTTGCTGTTAAACCTTTGATCAGACTTATGACTGAACTTGATACGGCAGATCATAAAAGTCAATTGGGTGTAGCCATTTTTCACTGGAGAAAATGGTCTAAAATCATTACAATTGAGCCATATTTATTGTATTTAAGACAAAAGCCAAATTCTCAGGATACGGTACGTAATCGTCGTATCTATAATATTGGTACTAGAGTATATGGCTGGCTAACCAAGGAAATAAATTATGATGTTTCATACAATCAGCAACTCGGTACAGACAACGGTAAAAAGCAAAGAGCCTATGCAATCACTGCTGAAATCGGATACAAATTCCCTTATGGATGGAAGCCACGATTCAGTTTATTTTATGGCTATGCTAGTGGGGATAGAAATCCAAATGATGATGTAAATAACAGGTTTGAACGTTTCTTTGGATTTGCTCGTCCATGGTCCGCCGATGACTATATTGTTATGGAAAACATTATAGCTCCTAAAGCAAGAGCTGAGTTTGAACCAGGAAAAAAAATAAAGGTAGATGTTTCTTACAGCTTCTATTGGCTTGCCAGCCGAACTGACAGGTTTAACAATTTATTCAATGTTCCTACTAACCCTGAAGCACCTAACAGGGATAAAACCGGAAAAAGCGGAGTATACCTTGGTCATGGCCCGGATGGACGTATACGATTTGAAATCTTAAAATTTATCAAGACTGCAGTAGGGTATTCACATTACTTTAACGGAACCTTTGTTAAAAACAGACAACTTGTAGCTTACGACAATTCTACCTTGGGATCAAACTTCTTTTACATAGAAACCACTGTTAACTTCTTTGATATCTTCAAAAAGTGGTGATTTTCCTACTTGAGACAATATCTATATTCGTCATCAATTTATTTTAATTCCTTTGATGACGAATAATATTTTTTTAACATTTTCGCTCACACACTAATATTTAGTACAAACCTATCCATAACGCAAACCACTCCCGTACACCTTAAAACACTAATTACCAATACACTATCCAGTGCATCTTTCAATTTTATAAATTCATCGTATTTCCCAAAATAACTTATATTTGTATTCACCTACTTTGTAAAAAGTCGTATAACATTGAATCAAAGACTAAAAGAGCTTTTTTAGTCTGAACTAATACCAACCTTAAACGATATGATAAAAAAATTAAGTCTACTTTTCTTAGTCGCAGGAAGTATCTTTATGACATCTTGTGAAGACCTTGGAATAGATCCTTCTCTATCTCAGGACGAGGTCGTTCAGGGCTTAAAAGAAGCCTTAAGAGTAGGAACAGACACCTCTGTGACCATGCTCAATAAAACAGACGGATATTTCAAAGATCAGGCAGTTAAAATACTACTTCCTCCTGAAATTCTAATGATACAGAATAATCTTAATGCGCTGGGCATCTCTGCAGTCACTCAGCCTTTGATCGACCAATTGGTCTTAAAGATTAACAGATCCGCTGAAGATGCAGCTTCAGAAGCTAAACCTATTTTTGTTAATGCCATTACCAATATGACAATCACAGATGGTTTAAGCATATTGAATGGAAGCGATACTTCTGCCACATCATATTTGCGCTCAAATACTTATTCAGATTTAAAAGGCCTGTTTGCTCCTAAAATCGATAACTCTTTAAATAAACCTCTTGTAGGAAGTGTTTCAGCTGCCTCTACTTATGAACAAATTGTAGATAAATACAACACTGCGGCCAAACTTTACAATCAAATTCCGGGAGGAACGAAATATACCATTATTAATCCTTCTTTAAGCGACTATGTTACAGGAAAGGCCCTAACGGGATTATTTATTAAGGTTGCAGACGAAGAAAAAGCAATCAGAACAGATCCTGTGGCTCGAGTGACGGACATTCTAAAGAAAGTATTCACTAAGTAAAACTTCCCTTTCTAAAACAATACCTGAGGATCATCTTCAGGTATTTTTTTATTTGCTAAAATCAATTTCCAGGAGATTTACACAAGACTTCACAATTTACCTCCTTATATATCCTTCTCTTTTTCTCCAGATATTGTTCTCACAATAATCATAAGTAAACTTTAGTCAATCTCCATTTACTTCGACAGGATAAACACATCATATTTTTTAAAGGTGATTAAACTGCATGAATAATCATTTTGTGAAATTTTAATTTTATTATTGACAGTATCCTTTCTACTTATAGAAGGGAAATCAACTATAAAATTTTCCCATTTACGAACTTAGCAATTTTGGAGACGCCTTATATGAAATTACGTTGTAAAGAATTATCAATATTTCATATAAGCCATAATCTACATATAAATAAATAAAATAATCGAGATAGTTACTCTTGTCGGAAAATTTAGGTGAAAACTGTATAGCTTTTACTCATATTAAGAGTTCTAAAAATTTTCTTCACTAATGAATCAGAGTATATCGTCAATAATTTATCGGGTTCAATGATATATATCAAAAAACTTTACAAGCTCATTTCCTAAAATAAATTTACCACATCCTGTTTAAAGCTCATTTGTTTAAAGTCAAAGTATATTAGTTTCAAAAACCCTTAAAAAAGTGAGCATATATGGCTCTCTCATATTGCCAGAACAAATTACTTATAGCCATGTTTCTTAATTAGAGAAAGTAATTAAATGATAATAAAGCCTTTATGACAAATATTCTTCTCTGTTCAATTTAACTATCTAAAAAATGAATATAGATAAATCTTTGGTATTAGATTTTCAGTCTGGATTAAGAGGAAAGCTGATTTTACCAGGTGATGTTGATTATGAGAATGCACGTAAAGTCTACAACGGAATGATCAGCAAAAAACCTGCAATGATTGTAATGTGTGCAGACGTAGCTGATGTTATCCAGTGTGTAAATTTTGCAAGGGAAAATAATATACTTCTTGCCGTGAGAAGTGGTGGACATAACGCAGGAGGACTAGGGATATGCGATGATGGGTTAGTTATTGACCTATCTCTTCTGAAATATACCAAGGTCGATCCTGCAGCCAAAACGGTAATTGTAGGAGCAGGATGTACATGGGGAGACGTTGACCACGCTACTCATATTTTCGGACTTGCCTGCCCCTCAGGGATTATTTCGACAACAGGCGTAGGTGGCCTCACACTTGGAGGTGGTATGGGACATCTTACCCGTCATTATGGACTTACTATTGATAATTTATTATCAATAGATCTTGTAAAGGCAGATGGAAGTTTTATAACAGCAGATGAAAAGCAAAACCAGGATTTGTTCTGGGCAATAAGAGGTGGTGGTGGTAATTTTGGCGTAGTTACAGCATTTAAATTTAAATTAAATCCTGTTAATGTTGTTTTCGGAGGACCAATATTATGGGACCTCAGTGAGTCAGCTGAAGTCCTGAAGTGGTATCGAGAATTTATTTTGCAGTCGCCTGATGAATTAAATGGATTTTTTAATTTCATTACTGTCCCTCCTGTAGCACCGTTTCCAGAAGACCTTCATATGAAAAAAATGTGCGGCATAGTCTGGAACTATACAGGTCCATTGGCAAAAGCAGAAGAAATATTCAAACCTATAAGGAATTTCAGAAAACCAGCTCTTGACCTAACAGGCCCTATGCCCTTTACAGCTTTACAAACCATGTTTGATGATCTTTACCCTACAGGTTATCAATGGTATTGGAGAGCAGATTTCATAAAAGATATACCTGATGAAGCAATTGAAATTCATAAAAAGTTTGCGGCAAAGCTTCCTACTTTGCATTCCACAATGCATTTATATCCGATAAATGGAGCAGCATCACGTGTAGGTAAAAAAGATACGGCGTGGACGTTCAGAGATGCAAACTGGTCTATGGTAATTGTAGGTGTAGACCCCGACCCTTCGAATAAGGAAAAAATCACCAAATGGACTAAAGAATACTGGGATGCATTGCACCCATATTCTGCAGGAGCGGCTTATGTAAATTTTATGATGGATGAAGGTGATGCACGTGTAAAGGCAACCTATGGTGATAACTATAAAAAACTTGTTGAGATAAAAAATAAATACGATCCTGAAAATTTATTCAGAGTCAATCAAAATATAGTGCCAACTGTACAAAAGGTAAAGGCATAAAGCAGTATGCATAGAATTAGACTTAAATTAAAAGGACTCGAAATTCCGTGTCCTTTTAATATTCTATTAGTCCCTATGAAATAAAGAATGTTTTAAAGTATCAAGAACACAACCTTGCAAAGACAGAATATAAGCTATTGCCTTTTTTGTGCTGTCTGCCTGAGTGGAAGAAACTACACTTATATGTTCTAGTTTCCCTTTCACTGTTATATTTGATTCCTCCTTAATCCCTGCTAATTCTCTTCTATATTCTTTCGGAAATGTCGCACTTAGAGAATACCCCGGCTTTTTATTCTTGAAAGATGCTCCAGACTTAAATATGACATTACTTGTATTAATATCACTTTCAATTCGGTTAAGAAGCCAATTTACTACATATGGAAGTGAATCTTTTCTATTAAATTTTATAGTATCTAATTGTTCAAAAATACCCACAGTACCATGTATGGAAAGAACTTTATCCATATACATTTCAGTAGCGGCAGTACTATCTTTGTAAAAGTTACTAAGCAGAGAATCCGCACTTATTGAAATTATCTCATCTGAAGCTAGTACTTCTTTCTGAATTTCTGACTGCTCTTTTATGTTGCACGCACTTATTAAAAAAATCAAGGAACAGATTAATATATTTTTTTTCATATTAAAAATGGTTTATAGTAAATATACCTACTATCCTTAATACGAACAAAAAAGAACGATGAATGTCTTAGAAAATATCTATAAATGGCTCGGAAATTTGTTTTAAACTCTTACTGATTTGCCTGTCATATAGTAATTCAAACCATCTGTTGCTTCCGAGTTTTTTGAAGCATCATATCCAACCGAGAATTTGTCTGGGTCAGCATCAGTTAAAAATATCAAAGTTCTCTTATTATTTTTATTATAGCCGTAATAATACACATTGTGTTTATCTTTAGCATAATATCTATCAAGGAGAGTGAACGTATCTGCATCAGCGCCATCTACCTTTACAAGTGAATCCTGCTGCCCATACAAAAGAAGATAGATATGATTTTTATCTTTGCAAAATACATGGTCTCCATTCTCTACTACAGTAAAAGTCGATAAATCAATAGGAGTATTAACAAGTTTATCAAAGATAAATAAGTAAGTCTCATCCGTTGTTATTCCATCATTTAAGAATCTAAATTTTTCAGGATTCGCTTTGGGCAATGTATTATTACCATAATAAACGTAGTTTCTGTCCTTTCCATAGATTCCCCGTAAATTCTGGAAAGTTCCAGCATCACATCCTTCAATCTTTTTTGCATTGAAATATACATTCGCTTTATCTTTCCAGTAGACAGGTATTGAATTATCAGAAAAATCAGCATCGATCCATTTCACTGGTGCGAATGTCAATGGATCTGCTCCTTTTACAATTTTTCCTAAGTAAAAAACATGTTTACTATCTTTTGCATAAAATGAACCGGTTGTTAAGATAGAAAATGAAACAGGATCAGCTCCGGATATTTTATATCCATCAAAAAATACTGCAGAATCATTCTTAAAATAACTATTATTCTGTATTCCCCATCTTAGATTAAGAAGCATTCTTGGAATACCATACAAGAAGATAATTCCACCTGAAATGCCTGAAACTAATATAAGCCACCAGTTTACGCTCATTCCCCAAAAGCCATAGTCTATAACCTTAAGAAAGGTAAATACAATAACCGGATACCCCATCAAAAATGTTGCAAATAACAATGATGATCTGTTATCTCTAAACCCAGTTGAAGCAATCATCATAGGAGACATCATAATAATAACCGGCCATGGGACCATAATTATGGTGACAAGGATATTTATTATTGTAGACACAGATATTTAGATTTTAAACTTAATTAGCAATAAAACTGATCAAATGAGAATGAGCCTTTAAGCCCTTATCAATGATTTTCGAAATTTTATATCTTCCCTGATATACAAGCTTCATACACTTTCATTATCCTCTTACCAATTTCACCTTTGTCAGCATAAAAGGAAATGGTCGACTTGATAGTCAATTGGCTATCTCTATAGGGTAAGCCTTCAATATCAATTATCATATTATGCTCATTACAACCATTTATTGAGATGTTGATATATTCCTGCTCAAATGCTTTCACAGATTTCGATTTACCGTGTTTAAATGCTGGCCAATCGGTCAATTTTGATTCTTGGAGACTTTGCTCTTTAAAAGAAAATTTATTCAGATTATTAATTACTCCTTCCCCTAATGCCTTATCAGTAATTCCTTTATCAAACACTTCACAGCTTTCTTGTTCATAAATAATCCCAGCCTTATTTACATTTCGAGGTGCAATAATTATTTGCTGATATTTATCAGATACATAAACTGTTATACGTTTAACTAATTTCTTTTTCCTTATAAAAAACATACTTAAAAACTAAGGTTTGCTTCAGCCAATTAACTTCTTCTAATGTTATTAACTAAATTTGATCAGAAGTATACTTTCTATATTCATTAAGTGAAATTTCCTTTAGCGGATTTCCACCGTCAATAAATAATTTTCCTTTCCCGGTTAATGCTTTAGCGATCCTGAGGAATGAATGCTTTTCAATTTCAGGATGTCTACCATCTAAAGCTCCAACTCTGACTGCAATAGCAATATCGTATGGTTTCTCTTTTGGTTCTAATTCAAAATACTCTATAGCAACATGTTTGAATGAAAGTCTGCCTGCTTCAATTTCAGCCTCAGAATTAGCAATAGCTTGCTGAATGGCTTTGGCTAAGCGGTCAATAGCAAGAATGTGCCCTTCACCGATTAATCCAGATATTTCTCTTGCCATTGCCCCAGGCCCACAACCAATTTCCAGAACTCGCATGCCATTCTTTAATGGAAGAGCATTTACAATATCCAAAAGTCGTTTCGATAATTTGTTATGCATTTGACTTGTATTTCAAGTTCAATTATATTCTCTTTCTTTTAAAGAATAAAAGATTAGAAAAGATATAGTAATTACTCTTCATCATTCCAGATCCTGTTATACTTTCTCTTTACTTAAATACAAACCAATTTATCCATTTATAACTTATGTTCAAATTGTTAAAAGACTTTTCATCTAGCTTTTACTAATTAGTATAAAAAAAAGCCAGCTAATTGCTGGCTAATTAATTACAGTTTCCGTCTGCCGAAGCCTTTAATAGTATGTTATTTGCGTAGAATATACATTTTCACCATCTGAAAGATGCAGAATGTATACACCATTGTTCAGACTTTTAATTGGGGTAGATTCGTTCTTTTGGGTACTACCGTTAAGTATTAACACTCCCGATGCAGAATAAAGAGAATAATGAAGTTTTGATTTATTTCCTGACCAGTCCCTAACTGTAAAAATTCGATTTTCCATATCCCAGTTCAATGTTGCTTTAGCAATCTGAGATGGCTTTGCAATAGCAGTAGATACCTGAATAAATTCAGCAAAGTAATTATTGCTTTTATCACATTCATCATCAGAGTTAAGATAAACTTGAGGGAGAAGATATGGATAGCTACTTTGAGGATTTTGAGGAAATGGGCTGGCTTCAAAGGTCCCATTATACGTTTCTCCCGGAGAAAGAATGTCAGTACTTTGAAAACTTGCGAATGCTCCTCCCGCAGGCGCGTCACTTCCTACCTGGTTATCGGTTGAAACATAGTTTTGGATCACTACCTGACCAAGAACAATGTCCTCTGTACCTATATTCTTAATATCATAAGAATAGTAATAAGTACCATCTACAATTGAAGTAATGGTGATATTAGTAAAAACAATATCTTTTCCAGTGCAAGCATATGTCTTACTAATAATAGAAAACAATAGTAGCATTGCTAAAAATAGATTAAATGGACGTAGTAGATTTCTCATAACAAACTGGTTTATAATCCAATTAAAACAATAATAGAACTCTGCCAGATTTAAACGTTGACCGCATGAGAATGTTCTTAAATTGATCCATACCATATCTGATTGTGATGTTAACTAAACAACTTTACACTATAGCTATGGTGAAATAATAAAAAAGTCTATTGTTCAATTTGAATATGGATAGAAAATGGAACATTGGTATATCTAAAAGAAAAATATACCCACCTGTTGCTTTTTTTAAGGCAGCTGGCTGCCATTGGGCAGTGAAAGATACGAACAAGATTGAATAGAATTATTCAGAGCTACATAGTAAATTAGTTGTTTCGGCATAAGTTATTATCGTTCCCTTCTGAGTGATATTTTTTCAAATGGTAAAACATGTGAACCCTTGACTTGAGTAGCCTTCAAAATATTAGTCTATTTTACACTACATGCTTAAATTAAAAGTAAGCTTTGACTCCCGACTCATATGGCTGTCAAGTCTGCGACATACGGTGTAGATAGTTTCACTTTTTTTTAGTTTAACTAACATTATGTTAACAACCATAAGAAATCCAAACAAGGATGTATTTAGTCTCAAAAATATTTTTACCTTGGTATCTATCTACCCGAAAAAGAAAAGAGTCAAAATTATAGCCAAACAACTTTTTATTTTTTGTTAAAGTCGCTACTAAATCGTATTCTCTTGGAATTACAACAAGCGTATCTTTCAATCTATATTTACTTTTGATTCTTCTTATTTCATCCTGATAAAATCTTTTCTCATCACGAATTTGCTTTTGTGTATTTCTCTTTTTAACAGGAACAACTTTGCCATCTATTACTATTACCTCTTCCATATCTGCAGTATGTGGCAATGCTCTAAAAAAGTAATTCGCAGAGTCGTTAATTAGTATAAACTTGGTTTTTTCTCCGATTGCTTTAGAATTATTATAAAAATAATCAACCCCTTCTCGAGAATGATTTCTATAGTCTATAATTTCATTTAAACTCGTAAGGTATCCCATAGAAATAACGAATCTATCATTTTTATTCTTGGGAATAATTTGAATCAAAGTGTTATTGATTCTTTCGTCCAGATCCTCGCTTAAAAATACGGTATCAATCTCCAAAATTAATGATTCTTTATACTCTGTATTCCCGCTTTCAATATTATATTCCGATTCTATATATCCAGAAGGTATATGAACATCTTCTCCTTTTGAATTTTGAATAGCAGAAGAACCAAATCCATGAAAAATTACACTAAAATTATTGTATCTAATTTTGGTTGCGTGTGTTAGGGTTAAATCTTCATGAAACACAGAATCATTAATTGAAATTACTGAATCACTATAATTCCCTTCCGATATCATAGTATCTACGACAGCTAACTCAACTTTCTCTACAATAGTATCTATTGATTGATTTATATTTATTTCCGATGTTCCCTCATTCTTCTCTGATACACAGCTCTCAAAAAAGATCAATAAGATGATGTAAAAAATAACCCTAAACTCCATACAAATTAGTTTTATAGAAATTCCATTATTAACTTTCAATAAAAATAGAAACACTGTACTAATCACAACACATGCGCTTTATTTTTCATTTATATATACCAAATTATTTATTTCCACTCTATATTCAAAAGTCAAAAAAAGTTTTTATGCAGTCTATGCTATTGAACATACAAGTGCGTAGATTTGCTTTCCTCCAAGATTTCATCTTATGGAAACAAAAAACAAAACAGTAACACACTATGATTCACAGAGTTTATCTTTTTCAAATCTCTAAAATTGCCAGTATATAAACTTTTCTTTTTTGAAATGCGTATATTTCGGTCGGCTTTAAATTGATTTAATCACAGTTCCCTTTAACTATGAAAAAACTTTTACTAACCATTCTTTCTGCCCTATCTCTTTCTGCCGGCATCAACGCCCAAACAACAGACACCTATATTGTTGCAGACAACCCGGCGGCAATTTCATCCTGCGTTGATTCAGTTATCACTTTAGCAGATATTATACAAATAGCAGGAATACACGATCTCAATGATCCGAATGACGATGTCAGCATGTACAAAATGTTCCGTCTACAGGGGGCTGTGATTACAACAGATGAGCTAACAAGTATTCATTACAGTGATTATTCAAGCGTGTTCGTTAAAAAAATGAATGCAACAAGCTCTCATCATGGAGGCATTCAAGTATATCTTTACTTGATCACTCCACCAACTTCTATATTCAGTGTGGATACCCTAAAATATACAGTTGAGAAAGGAGCTACAATAAACTTCACTTCCGATTTCTTTGCAAAATTTACCTTCTTCAGCAGCGGCAAAGATCTCACCAGTCTTAACGAACGCATTCTGTTCACGGACCAATCTATAGGAACAGAAGCTCCTATTGGTATTGGCTCCATGTGGTCAATTGTGGGTAGAGGAAAATATAAAATCAGGGTGCAGGTTGCTGTATGCAATCCTACAGATTATTATTATGACAGCATTTATGTAATAGTCGATGAATCTCCCTGTCTTAAACTGGAAATCAAAAATATGCCGTCTGTCTGCAGAGAGGATATATTGGACATTACACCTTACGTTTACCTGGATGATCATTTAGCTACCTCAGCAGATCTGTCACAGATGACCTTTATCAATAAAAGTTTATTAGGGGGACCAGGTGAAACCTTTGATCCCATAGCCATGGACATGACACAAATGGTAGATAAAACAAGCCGATATCCTATCCTTCAAATTGCCTATCAACCGAATGTCGCATTAGGTATGTGCACAAATTATAGCTACATGCCGACCTTAAAAGTGCCTACTAAATTAAGTACTTCGGATGTAGTCCTTACCAAAAACAATTATGGTGCTGCTGTAAACTACACTCTCGACGGCGATTATTATGGATTCAATGATATGTTCAGTAAAGATGTATTTAAAAAATTATATATTGACAATTTCACTTCGGTTCACGGTGGTACCAACTTAGACTTTTATTCAGATGAAGCATTGACCGTTCCAGTATCCGACAATAATTTAACACCAGGTACTTACTACATTACCGCTACAAATCAGGATTGTTCCGATGACAGCACGTTATTTAAGGTAAATGTAAAAAATAAAGATTTCGATATCATTTGGCAGTCAGCACCTGCCATCGGTAAAGGCTATTATACGTTTAATGCACCTGTTTATAGCGGAGCCACCTATGCTTGGTTTGCTTGGGGAGGTTCTATGATTTCAGGAAATAATACGAACCAGCTAACTGTATATTTTTCTGAAACTGCTGCACCATCTGTCAATGTAAGCTGTACTATCACACTTCCAGCTGTACGTACAACTATAAATAGTAATGGCTTAAGCTCCGCAGTGTATATTACTTCTGACGAAAATGGTAACAAAGAAGAGATAAAACCCGGTATTACAACATCAGTGATTTCTAGTGTTTCAGGAAGTTCCCTGAAGGCTTATCCGAATCCTTCAGCAGAAACATTTGCATTATCTGGCTCTGGCTCTTATGACGTAAAAATCTATAATTCAGTTGGTCAATTAGTATTTACTAATACATTATATAAAGCTGAGACGCCTATTACCGTTTTAAATAAAGGTTTGTATGTGGTACACGCAACACAAAATGGTATTTCTCAGATAGTGAAAGTTATTGTCGAATAACGGGTAAATCATAACTGATCAATATAATAATTGATCTACCTTACAAAAAAGATCTGAATATGAGTATTCAGATCTTTTTTGTTATTGAATTATAAAAATTTTAACTTCTTCAGCCGCCATAGTGACTAGAACATGAATCAATGCCATTCATATCTGCAAGCTCTGAAATTCCAATCATTTTTTTTTATTCATTTATCAGAATATTATGTTCTTTAGCATTTCTGTTAATTAATTCCATTTTATCTAGTTCCTTTAATTTCTTGATCATATAGTCCATTATCAGCTTACTATCTTTTATTTATTCAGACTTGGTTATACTCCTTTTAATCATTTGACTAAAAATCTGATATTCTCCGTCCTGAGAAAAAAATTTGATTTGGGTGATTATATTAATTTCATAAATTTCATATTCTTCAATCTTAAAAAGAGGGATTACGATGAATACGCTTCAAGGCTAAAGTTCATTTTGCCGTTTACCTTCACTTTCCTTAGCTGCTTTACGCAAATCTCTTCTCATTTTTTTAACCAATAAAGGTTCTGTATTTCTCGACAAAGAACGACTAGCTGATTTAAGATTGGCAAATTCCATTTCCATCTTTTTATCACCCTTAAAACTATTATGCATTATATATTGACAACGTCCCATTGTGCTAATGTCCAGACCAAGTTGATCGTGCTTAGTACCACTTTTGGCCAGACATAAAAATGGTACAATATTTTTTTGGTCCCGATCAACTGTCTGATCTTGAAATAGAGCAACCAATTCCTTGACCTGAGCTTCCGTACTAGAGGTAATATCAACAACAATCATCCTAAGTTCATCATACTTCTTCATCGTTTGATGATATAGGTTTTCACCAGAGTCAAATTGATCTTCTGACGTCATACAAGGATTAACATCAACAAAAGCAACCTCTACATTGGCCTCGAGTTTTGCCCTTACTCCTTTATCCATCGCCTCGAACCCGATAGATTTAAAGGCCTCCAATATGGATCTGGCCACAAATCTTGCAGGATCCCCTTCATGATTGTTCAGTTCAAGTTCTGCAAGTATCTCCTTCAAATCCGAAACCGCCAAATCCAATGCATTAGGTGGATCCAAAGTCTCCCCTTTTTCGTTTGCCTCCCTACATATCATATACCTATCCATCACATCTTTAATATCACTCAACACTTTCTCCAATTTAATTCCTTCGTCATTGTATAAATTTCTTAAAAATTCATCTCGTTCCTTCATTTCCTTTTCTACCTCTAATACTTCCAGATCGTACTTTTTCCGCACCTTGTCACATTCAGCTTCAACCAGGTCAGCCTGAATATTACGTCTCCGCATCATTTCACCTTGTAAATCAAGCTCTGATTCGGCTTCTTTCCGCCTTTGCTTTTCTTCATTAAGTGCATTGATAAATTTCTGAAATTCTCCCTGAAGCTCTTGAACTTCTTCCTCTTCACTATTTTTCAACCTCCTTATTTGGTCATGCAAAGGTTCTAATTGGGTACGAATTTCCTCCTCTTTTACCTGATCAAAGTTTTTCATGGCTTTATCTCTAAAAGCGGGAGAAACTAATGGATACCTAACACCTAAGCGTTCTATGTAATCCAATTTGAATGTACGTTTCCATGAACCATCAATCTCAAAATAGCTAAATGGAGCAGTATCGTAAACGATTGATTTATCGTCGTGGGTTGTAGAATAAGCTGCAACAGGAAGAAACAATGCACTCATTCCCGAAGGCACCCTACTAGGGTCTCGATCTTCTTCATCGCTGGACTCGTCCATACCTACAACATTCTTACTATCATCATAAGTAGAACGTACACTTTTATCCATAAGGCTTTGAAGTTTCTCTCCCGGGTCTTTGGTTTTCCAATCAACCTCTTCATGCTCTACCTCATTCCCCGAAATTTTAAGATACGACTCATAGAAGGCCTGTAAACGTTTATACAGCTCAATCGATTCCGGATTTACCTCTTGATGATCAAATTGATGCTTCGGCAATTGATGTATTTTAGACACAACATCCTCACCCTTTTTGTTTCCAAATATTTCGTTGAGCTCGCTTTTATTAATTGAACTTTTGCCATCTTCAGAAAGCAATTTTTCTGTTATCAATTTATGTCCTGCACCTAACACAGACCCTTGGTTAAATTTATTCATGACCACTTCTGCCGGATCGGTGTCAGTTGAGTTTCCAGGGATACTTTTATATCCTGTATACGAACTCATATCTGCATCCGCATTTTTAATTCCCTGGATTACCGCATTGCACCAGTGATCCGAAGGTGTGACACCCAATGAAAGACGAACCCCACTATGGACATCTGTAATTGTTGGAGTCATGAAACCAAAGCTCTGTCTTCGCTCAAACAATGGACGAGCACTTGCTCTAACCAAGGAAGCATTAATATGCCCTGCAATCAGATGCGTCATGAATTCAGGAATATTATCCTTGGATTGAGCTACAGTTTCCATTAACTTGTCTTCAAATAAAACTACAACGCAAGGATACTCTGCGTCTAATTGGGCCTGTGGCACTTTCAAATTTGTACAGGAACCAAAATTTTCAACTATATACTTCACATACTTGAGCTTATGCTTAAGTATGTCATCCCTCAAACCTTCGAATTCCGAAGAGCTGGTCTTCTTTCTACCTCTCCTTAATTCTTTTTGAACCATAACATTATCCGACATCATCTTCGCTCCCCCGACATTGTATACCTTAGCATTTTCCTCTAAAAAATGTTGAGTCCTTTCGGTAAACGAATTGACTTCCCCTTTACCAATGTTCATTTTGTGCACCTCCTGACTTCGCATATAATAGCCTTCACTTTTATCACTTCTGGATGCAACATTAACTGTTCCTACATCATCCAGCAGATTTCTGGATACTTTGGACTTAGAGTCTACCAACTTCAATTCTTTGAACTGCTCCTTTATTGCCGATTTCCAGTTTGGATAACTATTTAGGCTCGTGGAAATCTTACCATGTAAAACATGTAACTCATCCCAATTTATGGCATCAGGAACTTCAATCTTCCTTAAAAGATTTTCCAGATCAGATTTCACATCCATAATTTTGGGCAATGGGAACATCTTAGAGCAGTGTAAAACTACCTGACCACATAACTTCTCTATCAATATGCGATAATCAGCTATTCGAAAAACAGAAGGAATTGCCACTCTCTCAGTGTCTTCTTTAGGCAAACCTTTCATGTACTTTTTCAGGTTTAGTAATTTGTTCTTACCTCCTGAAATTGTATATCCATTTAACCATTTCTTATAGTTATTATATTTTTCATCGGATAAGTGCGCCTCTTTTTCTTTTTCCTTTAGCTTTGCAAAATAGTCATCATAATACGAAAGATTGTCAGTTATTTTCTCTTGAAATATCTTCAGTTCCGTTCCTGTACACAATACGGAACTTTCAATTTCCTTTATTTGTTCTTTAGTTGATTCATAATCTTCCTGAATTTCACGAGCTGTAGTTTTGAGTTTTTCTAATTCTAATCTTTCGGATCCTGTTAATTCTCTTCTTTGAACGATACCGCTCGTCGTATTGCTTTGATTCAGGTCTTTTCGCTGTATGAAATTCTCGCCAGAACTCTTTCCATCAGACGCGTATGTGAGCGCTTTATTCCCCATTTGATCGGCCTCATTCTCCAGTCCTTTATCATCATTAATCTCAATAACGTCTGATTTCAATTGAGTTGTTGAATGCACACGCCCTTGCTTCTGTTGCACTACATGCCATGCTTCATGAGGCAAATGTTTTTCCTGCCCTGGACCTAAATGAATATCTGTTCCTTGTGCATAAGCATGTGCATTTAACTGGGAGGGTTTATCAGAGTTATGATGCACTTTTACATCGTCCATTGAATACCCAGAAAGATTCTCTATTCCCGATTTTAGATTGTCGGGCATATTTGTTTTATTTTCCTTCGACGATTGTCCTTCTTTCTTTTGAACATTATCATCCTTCTTCAACTGCACGCTTCCATGAAAATTATACATTGATTGCATCACAGAATTACCATATCCATTATTCTGCATATGCTCCAGACCAGATAAGGCCGCTTTTCCATAAATTGAGGAATTATGAGAAACCTGGGAAGTGCGATTATTTTTGCTTGATACAGTGGAGTGTGTATTTTCCGTTGCCATATAGTTGAGAGAAGTTATTTATTGTCGCCAAGGAATCTTGAAAACTAATAACTCTCAATATAAGGATTTACTCAGATATACAAATATTTAACACCAGAACAAATTATTTAAAAATTGCTATTCCTTGATCAGAATGTTTATATAAATTAATCAAATCTTCAAACTGCTTATAAAAAATAAGATAAAGATGATTTATACTTGAGTTGAGGATTTGTAAAAGATAATATCTCGTGTTTTATGTCCTGTCATCGTGTAAGGCAAGGAGTAGGAGATTATTTAGCGTTAAGCAACTAACTTACTTGCCAAATTGTATACCTTCTATCATAAGTTTTACCGCAATTTGGACAGGTCAGATTTGGAAATTTACGGACTCTTTTTCTCGCCTCTTGTTCATTGAGATTATCTAATCCAAGATAAATATCACTTACCCCCGGAGTTGCGGATATCTTCGTTCTATTCCCACAATTATCACAGATTATGTGAAGAAGTTTTGACTTAATCTGACAGTTTGGGATTAAATTAATAGTGCGAAAATTAATCTTAACCTCCAAACAAGTCAGATTAAGTCAAAACTTCTTCATTTAATTAATCTAACTTCCATCCTTTATCATCCTCTACTATAATCTCTACTGATCACCTTCAGGCCTGTGTCCAAGGTATATGAACAGGAGTACAAAAATCTTTTACATCTTAATTTCTTGCTAAACCATATAGCATAAGCTTACAAGCAGCTAATAATATCAATAAAAATACAATAAGTATGACAAGGTAAAATAATAGCTTAACTAAAAAGCTTCTATTTTTAATTGTACTAATATAAAACTTGGTTTTATTTATTGAAATAGAAATCAAAAGTACAATAGGCAATACAAAGAACAAGCTTATTAATAACACAGATGTCATTAAAGCCCCAATATCCCCCGAAAGAAAAATCATTTATTCCTATGTTTACTATCTCCAATTGTTAAAAATATCTCTCACTATATTATCAGCAGCTATATAACTGATTGCTATCATCGTATCTTTTCTGATTTATTTTAGTATTCTACCCTTCTCTTCGTCTTATGATTCGAAGAAAAAAAACATAGATTTTTAATCTACCGGATTCAGTACTTTCCATCCATCTTCTGTCTTATAAGTATTCAATCTTTGCATCGATTTTCCACCATCAGGGTAATAACAGATTTCAGTAACAATTATATGATTATCACTTATCTTTTCCCTTTTCGGAAATGCTCTTATAATTCCTTTGAATTTTGGCATTCCACTATCTTGAAGAGATTTAATAAATGAAAGTTTAAGCACTTCAGCTGTTTTTTCTACAACCTCTTTTCCCAGGTCTCCTTTACCCATTTTAGAAAGCATCAATTCTGCTTCTGCATAAAAGTCTTTACAGTTAATTGCCTTTTCCAGATTATCTTCATCATATGCTTCTTCAATTAGCATTATCGCACCTTCAGGAGTGACATCAGAGGGCAAGAAATAGTCTTCTCCATCATCTACGATCATCCCTCCTAATCCTTTATCAAAATTTTTCAATTCTGTTCCTGACAAATTATCTCTAATAGCTCTTATTGTATAACCTCCAATTAATCGACCATTTTCAATTATCATCCAGTCTGAAACCAATGCTCTATCAATTTCAATTTTCTGATCTATTTTTACATTCTTAACATCAATTGGTTTATTCCCAACAATCCCAAACAAATTACCTTCTTCATCAAAACTAGGCTGCGTCAGCCAAATATGTTCAATCTTTTCGCCATCCACTATTTTCACTTTAATTGAAAAATATTGTTGTCTGGGTTGTGGATTCGTTAAACTCTTCTCAAAATAATGAAGAGTCAATTTAGCCTTTTCCATTGCCCAATTCATTTTATCATCTTCGGTTTGAACTCTAATAACATCTGGCTGATTGGGCCTTTGACGTATATTTTGGCTATGTGTTTTTTTCCCAAACAGTTTAGAAAATAGTCCCATTGTGATTTCTATTTAAAAGATTTTTAAATGTATTTAATCTCGATCAACCTCTCCCAAATATAACCAGCTTTTTTTATTAATCAGCTTTTCAATATGTGTACTTGACTTTTTCCAGTCTGCATCAAAAATTTGCTCTCATCTGCCTACTTAAGTTAGCTTAGGAAAATAACCTTCATGTTTTTAAGAAACAATAAAATATGTTTGAATAAACCTTTGGACATTAAATCTCCCATAAGAAAGATTACCAGCAAAATTATTTCAATCAACTAATCAAATATTTTCAACCATGTTAAAAGAAAAATTAAAACTCCTTATTGTTGGAACCAATGAATCCGAGTCAAAAAAGATTGTCCAGGAATGCAGACTATCTGGAATAAATGAAATTATTCTGGCAACAGGAGCTCAGGAAGCCCTTAATTACTTTAAAACTTATAATGTTAACATTTGCATTATCGACTGCAGAGTTGATCATAAAAAGAAGATAGACCTTGCCTGTGAGTTAAAGAACAAATTTATCAGTCCAATAATTTTGATTGTACCTGCTCTACCTGCAGAAATACTTTTATCAGCACAAATGGTTAATCCTTTCTATATGCTGATCAGCCCCTTAAAACAATTTGAACTTTGCCGTTGTCTTGAATTGGCAATTAGATTTTATTCCATTAGTAAAGAACTTCGTAACGAGCAACATGAAAATTTGAATTTAATAACAAAGGAAAAATTTCTGTTTGTTAAAGTCAAAGACCGATATCAGAAGATAAAATTGCAAGACATTATTCTGGCAAAAGCATCAGGTAATTATACTATTATTATACTTAAGAAATCTGAGATTCTAATTTCATCCTCATTAAATATAGTTGAAAAATCTTTGCCCGGATCTTCATTTATGAGAGTTCACCGTTCATTTGTAATCAATATTGAGTATCTGGAATCTTTTTTTGGGAATACCTTAAAAGTTGATGTCCTACAAGTCCCGATAGGTAAAAATTATCGCAAAATATTTCTAGACAATTTTATAATCATCTGATCAACCTTTACATCTATTATTTAGATGTTCAATAAAAAAAACAATCCGTTCACACTTATTTTTTTCTATCTAATTACAGATGACCTTAATTGCATCATCTGATCAGAAAACAATTTTTGTTAAACCTTAAATCTTCTAATTATGCAAAACAATAATGTAACAGGAAGCTTTGATGTAGCATTTTTTACAGAAAAGGACTTCAGAATTTTTGGTAAAGAATTTGCCAAATGTTATGCGAACATGAATGTTAATGGCTATCTTGAAAAGCCACTTCCGAAGGGCAATCTGACATACGAAGTCAAATTTAATGTAAATGCTGGTTGTGATACAATTCTCAAAAAATTTCAATTGGGCTATGATAAGACTTTTGAAAATAAAAAAAAGCATCATCTCAATCTTGCAATTGACGACTATGTATATAATAAATCTCAGGAATTGATCATATATGATGACAAATTCACTGCAGAGTTAATTTCCTGCGGAAGGAGATCTTATTCTCTTGACAAACTAGAACAAATACGCCAGGCTCATCAGTTTTTTCCGGAAAAAGATGAGACAACAGAAGATTCAAATAACTATATCGACAAAGATGGCCTTGTTCAGTTTATTGTAGCTGGAGAACTTGCTTCTAATCCGGAAGTAATGGCTAAAATTACAAGTTTGAAAAAGGATCTGATTGCTATGGTATCTATAGCTACCAATTATGTTAATAAAATAGCTACAGACAATAATAACCCTGCAATAAAAAAAGACCCTGTAACATGGTATGATGTTCTTGGCCATCTGCCTCTTATCGGTCCTTCAAAACTGGAAGCCAAGACTTATGCAAGAAGCATGAAAGGGATAACTATTGCAAAAGAATTCCTTGATTTTATTATGAATGTTGTTACGGCAGATGCATCTGGTGCACTTAACAGCTTTAAAGATTTTCTTTCTAAACAAGGTGAAGCTATAAATATAGGAATTGAAAACAACTCAGATACTTATAACACTGTAACTATCAGTATAGTAGTTGAAGTTATGGAGGTTAAAGATCAGATTATATATCTTCCTAAAATAAAAATGTATTCAATACTTTTCACAAGAGACAATAGTGCGGTTACAACATCTTGCGGCTCCTATGAAAGTGTAAATATTAACTTCAACTACCAGGAGGTTTCATCACTATTTGATTACGAGGGTTTAGAAAATCCAGAAATTAAAAAAATATTCGAAGACTTTATTAATGGAAAAAGAAAGGCCCAGATCGAGGATGCCGACACTTTCTTCAATGATGATTTTGAAACTCAAGAACAAACACCAGTTTCTAAAAGAAATCTGAAGAGAGAAAGAGTATAAGCAATAAGGGACTTCCTGAAATATGCTGCTTCTGAAAATGGAGCAGCATAACTTTATTTATTCAGAGAGAATACGGACTGAGCAGAAGTGCTACTTATCCCAGGAAAATATTTTCTTCCAATCATCCTTCATACTTACAACGAACCATCCATTATTAGAAGCTGCATTTAATGCCTTGTCTAATTTACCAACAGGAGACTTACGGTCATAAGCCCACTCTCTTTCTGCATCATCATGGTGAACAATAACCCCCAATGTTGGCCCCTTTCCTTTTGTAGTCCATTCAAGCATTTGAAAGTCTCCATCGGAATTCCCAAAAGCCGCAATTGGTCTCTTTCCTATATGTGAGTTAATTCCTTCAGGCTTTCCAGCCTTGTCATCAATAAAATCTATTTTGCGTTGACGAAAAAGTTCTGGCATTCCATCCTTTACTTCGTACTTAGTCTTGATGCTGCTTCCTATTACCTGCTCTGGTGAAACCCCATACACCTTTTGACTCCATGGACGCATAAACTCTATTCCTCCACCCGATACAATAAAAGTTTTAAATCCATTTGTTCTCAAATAAGTCAGCAATTCGAGCATGGGTTGGTAAACACATTCGGTATATGGCTTATCAAAGCGGGGATGTTTTGCTGTAGTAGTCCATGCTAGAACTTCTTGCTCAAATTCCTCAGTGGTCATGCCTGCATGAGTATCCATAACTATTTCCATAACCGCTAATTCTCCCCCTTTATCCAATAGTTCCATATTACCTTGCATAAGAGATTTAAATGGTTCCCTATTTTTCCATTCAGGATGGTCAAGTGATACCTTATTTATAGCAAACGCGACCTGAGAATACGTTGGTTGCTCTACCCACAGTGTACCATCATTATCAAATACAGCTATCCGATCTTCTTCCTTTACAAAAGACGGCCCTTCTTTGGTTACTAATTTAACAAAGGATATAATTGAATCTTTTATTTTACCATCATTCCACGAAGGAAGTGGATCTGATTCGTTAAAGGCTTCCTGCTTAATAGCAGGAGGTGTTGAGTCTTGTGTTACTCTCTCTTCTTTTACATCTTTATTACATCCGAACAGTAATGAACAACTGAATATAACTTGCAAAATAAAAATCCGATTGATTGGTGAAGATATTCTACACATAAAGAATATAATTATTATATTGATTACTTACTCTCGCACAACGAAACCTACATGGGAGGCTCCGGAAATAAATTCTGTTCAATTGAGCTCTAAAGCAGTTCTGGTTTACTTTATTTATCAAAGAAATCTCCCACTAAAAGACATATCAAATAGATACTCACTCAACCTTTCTAAAATTTATATCATAATACATTGAAATAATAAATCCCTTATTATATTCATAAACATATTTTCCAGTATCCTTTTCTTTGTGTTGATGCTTTGATAGTTGAAAGAAATAACCTCCTTCAAATTTGAGATTCTTCACAACTTTGTAGCCCAAACCTATAAATAATCGATTTTGATCAAAACAGTTTTTCCCTGTATTACCACCAAATCGAATAAAAATTTCATCATAAGCTGTCAGGTATGGCTCCCTTGCATCTACTGTATTTCCCTTAAAGGAAAAGTCGACTTTTAATTGGTATCTGATCCTGTTTTTATAATCCCATCCGGTAATTTTATGACCAGTACTATCCGTAAGCTTTGCAACAAATCGCTGCTCTAATCTTAAACGATTGTCAAATTCAAATTTCCAATATGGAATTTTAAATTTGAGATCTTCAAAGATTCTGTTTTCCGGATAGGGCTCTTTAGCGGTTGGATAATCACCATATGGATATGTCTCTACAAAAACATACCCTAGCACGACAGAGAGGCGTTCTGTAATACTATAATTAACCCCTACCCTAACCAAGGATTGTTGCCAGGTAGTGATAAAATGTGTCCTCCTCCATTGATATTCTGTATGCAATCCAAACTTCTTGCTCAATTTGTGATCACCGAAATAAGAATACCATCCAACATTATTAAAATCTTTAATTCTCTCCTGGGCCTTTGCTTTATACAAACAGAAGCTTAATATTAAGAATAAAATTTTGGTTTTCATTGAGACTTACCTATAGTCATTCCATTGCAACACGATTGCCACAACATTGTTTATAGAGAATCTCAATGGATGGGGAGAAATTTCTTTCCCTTATATAATTCAGTTAATAGTTGAGTTTTTTCACTACAACTTTTGGACATTCCTGAGATGAAATATGAGTATGTGGTGCGTAGATCTTTATTTACAATATTCCTTAATTCCCACATCAGCGTCAGGCTCGCCATACTTTTTAGCATTATAAAAGTCTATACAAAAATTCTGCATTCCAAGTTTTTGCTTCACTTGAGCCAGAACTATATAACCATAGCCGTATTTAGGATTTAATTCAACAGCTTTAGAAGCGTCTTCTAATGATTTATTATACTGACCAAGTTCTAAATATAAAAATGACCGATATCCAAACGCTCTGAAAAAATCAGGCTTAATTGAAAGCGATCTGTTAAAATCTGCTTCTGCTTCTTTATATTTTTTTAATTTCCTATAACAAAGACCTCTATCAATATAAGGTACATGATTTTGTGGATTTAGTTCAATCAATTTAGTTGAATACTCAATTGACTTAACAAACTCTTTTTGATCAAAATACAATAGGCTTAGATTATCATAAAGCAAATCTTTAATAGGATTGGGCAATTCCAGTGCTTTTAAATAATCCTTTTCAGCATTAGGATAATCTTTTGATTTATAATAGCAATAACCACGATTTAGATAATACTCTGATGTAGGGACTGTCTTTTCTATTAATTGTGAATATGCCTTGACGCCTTGTTTATAAAGTTTGCTGACAGCACATAATTCAGCTACAAATTTCAATTGTTGAGTGAGTGAGCCATTACAAACCGAGTCTGGGATATCAAATACATTTCTGTACCCTAAATCGTATGCAGTTGTTTTATCTTTACATGCAGAGTTAACATCAAAAAGATATAAGTTAATTTTTGAACGAGCGGAATATGCTTGCGAATATTTTTTATCTAAAAGAATCGCTTTATTTATTTGCTCCAAACTTTCGATGATTTTTTCATTGCCAAGTAAAATAATTGCGAAATTATTATGAAGTTCAGGAGTTTCATGTCCCTTTTTAAGAGCATATCTATAATCTTTTTCCGCTTCTGCGGTATTGGACAATTGCTGATTCACAATTCCACTCCAATAATAATACTCCCCCTTTGGCTGCAACTGAATAGCTTTCCCTAATG
>NZ_JAGHZZ010000014.1 GCF_017745095.1 Sporocytophaga sp.
TCATTCAATCTATCCTAATAATTTACTTTACCAAGAATTTATAAAAGAATTAGAGGTAGCATTAAAGGAAGTAGATACTGGGTTCGAATTATATAATCATTCGGTGGATGATACTGTAGAGGTTAAAAATTGCTGGCATCCGATTCATATAAGAAAACCGATGTTAGAGGTTTTCAGAGGAACACAAACAGCAGAAGAACAAGATAAAATTTTTATCAAGAATGTAATGATGATTTTACCCATGATTACAGACTCGGTAACTTTTCAAAAGTTAAGAAAAGAATTTGAAAAGAAACTAATTGGTTAACATTTTGAAATCATTTATATCATGCAACTTGATAAAGAAACCGTTAAATTAATATCCCCATAATGATCTAAGTCTTATCATGATCCATTCTATGAGTTTTTTCCTATTGTCAAAGACAGTCATAAGGGACGTTCCAGCAAAAGACAGAACAGAGAAAGATAAGTCAAACCACTTCTTATTGTCCTCAGAAGCATTATTGTATTTGTAGAAGAAGTAAATTGCTAAACAAACTGTAGATAGTAATAAAATATTTACTATCCACTTAGCTGTTTTTTCTGTTCTTTGTAGAAATTTTCCGTGAAATGATTCTAATTTTTTAGTCACTTCAGGGTTTGATAAATCCTTTTTAAGAATAATAATATCAATAGCTTTTAATCCAATGATATTTAAAAAGTCAATATTAGAAAAGGGAAACAATTTTTGATTTAAGCTTTGATATGTATTGTTAGAATGGACTTGTTTAAGATCTGATATTCCTGTTATATGAAGAAAGACTACCACAATGGAACCAATATTATCTGGACTATCATAGTTCCCATTTAAAATATTTATAAATGTTGTTCTAATTTTAGAACTTTCATCTTGTCCCAAATTGGTGGGAATTAGAAGGACTTTTTTAAGCCAAAATACTTCCAAAGAAAATTTCTTAACTGCACAAATCAGCAAGAATAAAAAAACATTATCGTAAATCCAGTTTGTTTGATTGTCAGGATTCCTTCTCTCAAAGGCTGAATAAAAGGATTTAAAGTTTAATGAATCATTATTGATTAAACTTAAGATTGTCTGTTTCTTAATGTCTGGAACATTATTCGGAGAGTGAACTTGTTCAATTTTCAAATCATACTCAAAAAGAAATTTTACAAATTCAGAAATTTCATCCTTCACAATCAGATCCTTTAAATAGTCTGATTTTAATTCTATTAAAGAAACCATTTCTTATACTTTAAATCAGTATTAATAACTTCAGGTTGCCAACCATTTATTTTTCTTAACCTTGATAACAGCTTGGCAATTATATCAGAATAATATATTGTTACTGGCATCTGGATGGACAAGAAACTCCTCCATGAAAGATTTGTAAAACTGTAAATTTGCTGAGTTAAGTAATTTAGATCTTGAAATGTAGATTTTTCGTTTAGCTTTATTAGAATGGGTTTGCTTAGACCTTGTTTAACTGTTTTAATATCTTTAGGTCCTTTCATCTGTAAAAGACAGTTAAAATTATCTAATATGAGATTAGTACCTCTTTCAGGAATGTATTGACCTTTTGTATTAATACCTGTTTGAAGACTGTCAAAAAGTATATAGGGATGAGCTTCAGAAATTGTCAAGAATGCATAGACAATATGATATTGAGAGAATTCTTTAATCAATTTATCCACGACAGTAGCTTCAATATCTTTAATTGGTTTGAAAATATGGAATATAATTCTCACAGTATCTCCAGGATTCCAACCATCTTTAGATGAAAGATAGTGAATTGAAGTTCTTAGATTTTGCAGCATTTCTTCAAAGTATTCATCATAGTTTACATCTCTGCACTTATTCCCAAATAAATAACGTCCATCTGCATTAAAAAAAGTTGTAATACCAACGATCTTTGTTTGTGTTGCTCCTACATATCTATTCTTTCTAATCATACTACTTCCAATACCAACAATAATTTCCCGGTCTATATTTTGATTCGAAGGTAATATCCATGGTGTTCCTCCCATTTTAGCATAGATCTGGAGAGTCATGGCATTTAGCACAGAATCAAGATAATTATCAGACTTCCTTACATTCTGATTTGTAATAAACTGGACAGGAATATTTAAAGAAAGAAGATGAGCTTTAATTTGATAATAAGGATTGCTTTCAATGGAAAGAGTTTTGAATTCATTTTTCGTTTCCACGATTGCTAAATCGAAAGGCCTTCCTAAATTATTTTTAACATACTTATTTATTGTAGACAGATAAGAGCTTATGCTATAATTTTCAACTTCATCAATAATAAACTCTGTTTTGTGGATGTGATACTTTGTTAAAAAACCTTTGGAAAAGTAGGTAGAATTAGGAATTCCGTCTTTTAGTTTAGCCAGAAAGCTTGCGAAACCTCCTCGATTATTTTTATGGCAAATAACTAAGATCTTTGGTTCTTTTGCTGAAAAAAATTGAGAATCGTAAGGCCCATATTCATTTAAACCTTTAAAGTCTGAATTTTTACTTGTCTTTATCGAGCTTGGATCGAAAATATAAGTTGGATTATTTAATTTATAATGGTTATCTGGAAGGATAGATGTATTTGAAACTTTAAATGTAAAGCCATCTTGATTCTGAAAATCAATCTTTGATATCAATTTTCCTGTGCTTGATATGTCATCATAATATTTCTTAGCATTAAATCTTTCTATGTTTTTACTGCTAATTTCCTCAAATATCTTATTTGTCTTTTCTTCGCCTAATTTAAACCTCAAGTAGTTCTCAATATTATATTTGGATTTATTTATAAACAATTCTTCCAGTGGCAGTGATATATCTCCACGGTTTGTATCAATTATTGCGTTCTTCCCATCAGTAGATTTGAAAGTGCCTATTAAAGATTCATCAGGTGCAATTATATTTTTGAGTCCGTCGATCGGAATAGAATGAATAATACTTAAATCACTTAAGTTAAATTTTTCTTTATATAGATCTAAGCAACTTCTGGTGAAGGACCATTTATAAAAAGAATTAATAACAAAAGCATGGGAACGTTTATCGTTGATGGTAATTACCCTTGTTTGAATTTCCGTTTGTTTTTTATAACCTATAACTCCTCTTAAATTCTCAGGTAAAAGGTCATGAACAAAATCGTGTTTGCTCTGCCTTGACATAAAACTAAAAGGGTAAAATTCCAATGGAATTATTTCAGGAAAATTAGCTTTAAAACTCCTAAAAAATATATGCTTTATCAAAGAGCTTATGATTTCTTCACTTTCGTCAACCTTTAGTGTAACAACATTACCGATATTCAGATCATCCCCTTCATTTCGTGAAATATAAATGTAGTTTTGATTTTTAAAAAATGAATGAGTTTGGTTATAGTCCTTTCGCAGTTTCTGTAAAAGGCCATCTTCATAGGGGATTCTTGAGATTTGAAATGAATCGAAATCAATTTCAATCGGAAATATATTAGTGATCATTGTGGAGAAGTTTAAATCAATCTTTAAAAATATAGGAGGGTTGTGCCCTCCTACAAGTCTCATTTTTTTCCTAAATGCTTTTTTACAGCAGCTACAGATGTTCCTGCTTCAACAACAGCTGTAATCAGCTCGGTTTTGGAAACACCTAATTCTTCTGCCCAAAAATTAAGTTCCCAGGCCTCATGTATATTAATCCTGGTTGCATCTTGGGGTCTTTTTTTCTTTAAATTGTCTGGCATCTTTTTTTATTAGCTTGATATACAAGTCTTAAGCCAGGTGTTAAAAATAAGACAATTTGTCCTGTTGGATTTGATTTTGTTTGTAGAGTATGTCAATTGGTCAGTTCCATGAAATACTAAAGGACATTCTATCAGCTTATCTTTGACCAAAATCTACTGTAAAGCAATGATAATTAATAGGTTTTAGTTAATTTAGGTATTGTTTTATTCTCCTCGTGAATTCCGACAAATTCAGGAAGCTTTTATTGTTTTTCTTTATTACTGGGGCCTCTTCCTCCATAAATGATTCAGCAATTTCTAATACATCAGAATATTCAGGAATCACAATTGTATTAAGCTCCCCAATTATCGCATTAATCACTTCTCCAGGAAGATTTATCTTATTGTCCCTAATCATTACCTCTGCACTTCTTAGCCAGTATTCGATATTTACTCGCTTTACACTCTTCCATTTTCTCATAAGATGGTTAACTGCTTCCTTATTCTCGTCTACGTCCGGAATATAACAGTGCTTAGTATAGTAAGATCTTCTACTTGTATCTTGATTCGTAGGACAGTTATTGAAGCTAAGAATTAATGTGGAATAAACAGCATCAATTATCTCTTGATCCTCTGCCTTGCCTTCATGAGCAAGCATTCTGACTTTACATATGTAAGCTGACAGCTGACGGTTATTAGAAATAAGACTTTTAAGTTCCATAATTAAAAAGGTTTTGGTTGATAAAATTTACTTGGAAAAAACACAGTTTGTGATATAGCTAAATATATGTAAAAACTGTGAGTAATGAAATATTTCAAAACTTATGAAAGCTTTTTTTATCCGAATAAGAAAACGAAGAAAAAGAAAAAACAAAAGGCTATACTTTCATACGAAGATAAATTGAAAAAAGAGGAGGAGGAGTATAATACATCTCAACAAATGGCATCAAGAGCAACCGATTTATTAGGCATAACTCCTCAACCTAATTCTGGTCCTCCTCAATAATAGCTTTACTCTGAATAGGTAAGGTTATTTAAGTAAGCTATGCCTCCTTACTACCATCAATAACAATGGTCTCCAATATCTTCAATAATTTAGCGAGTCCATAAGTATTCAGTCTACCATATTCTGATAAATCCATTTTAATATTACTCCTTTCTGTATTCCCGATTTTGGTTGTTAGTAACTTTTCGTAAGCTCTGCTTGCAGTGGCTGAATCTGGAATAGTTAAACTTTTAAATGATACTTCAGGTAGCCAGGCAGCTATTAAACTCTTTAATTCGTGACTTCCATTCTGATTGTAATGATAAAGATATCTATTTTCAAAAGGCTCTTTTAAATCCTTCAATCTATCAATAACCTTAAAAATTTGTGCTTCATATTTTGGGTAAATTCTACCGAGTTCTCTTAATCTTGCTTCTGTATATTTTTTCTCATAAACTATAATTGTCCCATTGTCTCCTAAATCTTTCAATAAGCTTTTAATAAATCCATCTCGTGGATCCTTTGAACTGACCGAAATAAAGTCTTTATGCTTTAAGCAAGATGAATGAGATGCTACTTCATATAAGCTATATTGAAATGGTATATATGTATAAGGCGAAGTTTTTTTGAATAATGGAATCGGAAATTGAAGAGTCTTAATTTGCAAGAAAAATATTGGAAAGCATATATCTCCCATATATCCTTCAATTGCTCTCTTATTAATTACATATCTTTTCTGAACAAGGCAATCGATTTCCAACCATAGTTTCTCCGTTAATTTTACTTGATGAGGAACGTTTCCCAATTTTACCCCTTGGTCATTTAGCATATACATTTTAATTTCCCAAGATTTAACCAAATTCAAGGGCGAATCTTCTGGAAGATCTTTCCAACAATAACTTTTAAATTCACAGTTAAAGGGATTTGTGCAAAATATTCCAGGAGATACATTAGGAATTTTATTTGAATTTAAAACCTTATGTGAAGCCATTAAGATCCTTTTTACCAAAGGCAGTGCATGTCTTGCTTTATTAGAAAGGTTTACTATTTTAAACAATTTAGATATATTCAAAACTTCTTCAAGGACATATTTCTTGTCTATGTGAATTAGGAAGCAATGCAGTTTTAGATGAGGATATTTTGTGTGTATTATTTGTGATTGAAAAGCCAAGTCTAAAATATGCTCTGCTACACATTTTGTTGAAAGTTTTATTTCATACAACTCCCAAACAGTATCTGACTTAATAATTAGAATGTCGGAAAAACACTTCTCACTATTATGCTCAAAGCAAGCATTGTATATTACCTTTATTCCTTTTTGGATTCTATACTCGGTATTTTGCACCAAGTCTCCTTGGCATTCTTCTTTGACATTAAATCCATTATCAAATAACTGTCTTGCTAAGTTTTTAACAAGCTCCGACCTATGTAAAATAGTATCAGAATATGCACCCTGATACTTATACTCAGGGTGATAATATTCTAAATATGCAGCCTTACTACATCTTCTTGTTTTAAGAAAAACATTCTTAGTTATTTCCTTCCTATTCATGCTGCTTCCTCATTACTTAATAATTGACGGTCTCTTTCAAATAATGGAGGTAATGAGTTTAGTAATTTGTCAAATTTTTCCTCCACAGATAAACCACAGTTGGTATACCTGAAACAATGTTCGTGTGCATACAATGATGAATAGGGTTCTGTAATTTGTCTATATGTACCTTTAATATTGGGTTTAATATGCCCAAAAAATCCTTCAATTCGGTTAGTGGTTATATTACCCTTGCTATATTCATGTTTAGAGTGGTTAACGACAAAGTGATTATATCCAAGACTTTTCAAGTTAGAATAACCTCTCCATTCATCTGTGTATATCGTCGTGCCAAGTTCAACATTTTCCATTATAGTTGATAACAATGTTTCTTCATCTCTATCAGTCAGCATAAACATTCTACATCTTAGGGTTCCTCTTTCTAACAAACCTAAGAATGGGGTAATGGCATCAGAACCGAATCCTCTCTTTTTCTTGATGTGTCTCCCAAGTCCTTTGGTTCCAGTAGGTATAGCTACCTCATCTATTTCTACTTCGCCTTTAAACAGGTCTTTTGACTGACTCAAGCCCATTAACTCTCTCACCACTCTTAATATCCGTACGCCCGTTTGTTGACTTAATTTATACTGTTGGCAGATTTTGTTTCCAGAGAATCCTGAATTATGAAATATCTTATCAATAGCAATTCTAAATACTATTCGTAAATTTAAGTGTGTCCTTTCAAATACAGTATTGCTCATCACAGCCACTTGTTTCTTACATTTGTTGCATTGATATTTCGATCGACCAGATATTTTTTTGTAATGTGTAAGTATATCTGCTTGACATCTTATACAACCTCCAGTCTCTTTGATAGCCCTGGCCATAAAAATTGCCTCTAAACATTTCTCATGTGTTGAGTATTTTTCTGTTAATAGTTCATAAGGACTTAAAGATGTTTTCTTAATTTTATTTGTATTCATTGTTATTACATGATTTAGAAATTTTTTCAAGAAATTTTAAACCCTTTGTCTACTTATCAGTTAATAGGTACACAAAGGCTAAGGGCCAATGTTTAAACAAAAAAGTCCCTGCCTGTATGCAAATACAGGATAAATGAGCTGAACACTTAAAGGGATTCTAAAAATTCAGGCGTAATTGGTCTCAACAATTACGCTTTTTTTATTCCCTTTAGAATAATCTATTTAATGTCTTCCTTATCTATTAAAGCTTATAAATAACACCTCCTTTTCTCTCTGTTCTTTCCATTTTTTCAATTGTTCCATTTTTGGCCAGAGCACTCGCAGATACATTTAACCACTGCTTTAATGTTTGGTCTTTTACCCTACGCCTAACAAAGTCTAAGTCTAAATTTTCAACTTCTGAAAAGACCTCGGCAATTGTAGCTTCACCACCGAGCTTTTTGAGTCCCCAAAGAAATAAATCATAGCCATTAGCACTCTTTAATTTCTCAATGTCATTATGCTTGCTCTTTTTCTCTACTAAAAGTTTGGGAGAATGAGAAGAAGATTGAAGCATTGTCTCATCGTCTTCATGACTTATTTCAGTCGGATCAAGCATTTCATATGCTTCTTTGATTAGTTTTATTGCTGAAAGGAGATACTGATTTCTCTTTTCAAGTGAGCTGAGTGCTTCCTTTAAATGCCTTCGAGCTTCTTTATTCCCATGTTGAGGATCTTTAAGAATGTTGTTCATATAGATTTTCTATTGTTGAAGAACAACTATTACAAAGAGGAATTGTTTGGGGTGTATATTGAAAAAGTTATATATTAAAATATTCTAAAGTTTTGGCTATATACTTAATTAACAGATTATTATACATGTATTTAAAAATATCAAATATTCAAATTATTATAAATTTACCGACACTAAACTATGGTAACTAATTCTAATACAACGTTTTTGACAACTTACCTGAGATTGTAATAATGAATTTTCTATATGGAAGATTAATTTGGAGAATATTATTACAAAGGCCTTCCTTAATGAAATGATATAAAAAGAATTATAAAAATAGATTTAGGTAATGTTATACATGCCTAAAGTGATATAAAAAATGTTTAAGCATCCATATCAATATTATATATAGATTTATGCTTTAAGTAGAGAATTGACATATATTATATACAATGAAAGGACTGAAGCACAGATGCGAAGAATTGTCATCATAATATTTACAAACAGATTTTCTTTCTTTTCATAAGAACTATAGAAAAAATATATTGAGGTAAGAACTGACAGGGATATGATGGATAAGAAAATAACAAAATATTCATCCCGGTCAGCATTCTGCCTATTAACAATCCAATGAAGCGTTACAAGTGCTCCTAGTCCAATGAATCCAGTAACAAACTTTATAAATTCTTTAAATTTATTTCTGAGATCATATAATAACATATTGCAAAATGATAAGATATATCAGTAAAAATTTTACAGTAATTATATAAAAATAAACAAAAAAGTGTAGGTTTTAAAGAGCTGAGCAGCAATTATTAGCATTAACTTGCAACTAATTAACCTATTGTTATTTGTGATTAAAATTATTTGCGTCCTTTATCGGAAACATAATCATATTATCGAACTGAATTTCTTTATTACCTAACTTGATAATATTATGAGATTTAAGATCCTTGTTAATGAGGCAAATGTACAATCTGTCTCCATCCTTTATATTTTTAAATATGGATGTGTCGAAACGCTCATTAAACTCAGAAAGATCGTAAGCAACAATCTTATTCAATATTTTACCTCTCCTTGTTATGAATATTCTTATATCCAAATTTTCCAGTGTGTCGTTTCCTGTAGGCTGTATTTCTAATATAACCTCAGCATTCAGATGTATTGTATCCTGAGGATCAGGCTTAACACCATTAATAAATACTTCAGAGCTTATATTATATTTATCCTGTGATTGTACATGGATAGTAGCACAAAGCAAAAGTGGAATTAGCAAAAACTTATTTTTTTTCATTGTATTTAAATTCTCATACAATATGGGTTATTGTCGCATAGAAGTCTTCAAGTGCTTTTCTATCAACACGAATAGAGAGAGACTTAAAAGCACACACCTAGTTTTTTATATCACCCTACACTGGAAATCCTAATGTGATTTATCTTTTTATTCTTTATTACTCAGCTCCAGATACATTGAGACTGCTCTCCATTGCTTATTATTAATTGAAATGATATCCTCCCAATTGTCACGAATATAAAATCCAGCTTTTTTATAGCAATTAATCGCATTTACATTCCAATCATAAACGATCAATTCAATAACATTACTTTCTGATGCTTGACTTATTTGCTCTATCATTCCTTTAACTATATTAAGTCCTATTCCCTTATTCCGACTTTCTTTTTGCCCAATCAGAATTCGGCTTAGTCTTGGAATTTTATTAGTATAGTTTAATTCGCAATGTCCTATATATTCACCAGACTCAGTTAATTTTATTTTTAGTGGTTTCCTATCTTTTGAATTAACATATTCATCTAATTGAGACTTTGTAAGAGGGTAAGAAAAATATGGACCTGCAAATTGCATTAAATCTTCTTCGTTTTCTATCCAGGATATTAAACGGTCAAAATCATCTGATGTAAATGGTTCGAATGTAATCATATCTTTAATTAAATATAATGGAAAGTATCTAGAGATGTGTTTTTTTTAATGCATTACACTATACTCATGATTGATTTAATGGGAGATTTAATACTCTTCATTTTCGTATTCTGTAAATTTCCATGTATTTTCAAAAAGAACTTTTTTACTCTTAAATGTTAGTTTCTGAGGCCCTTTGTCAAAAATCGTAGAAACAGAGTCCCAGTAAATCTTTTGATCTGTTGGGTTATAAACAAAATGATAACTTTTTCTACCATATATACTTTGCCTCCATTCACCATTTTTAAATGCTGAATAAGAAGTAATCAAAATACCAGAATCATCTAGCAAAATGCTTACTCTCGGTTCATCATCACCTATAAAATGATCATTAACTTTAAATAGCTGAAGAGAGTCTTTGCTAGTACCCAAAGCCACTCCGATTTTAGTTTTATAAATATACTGATCATATCCATCAGAGTCTTTTTTGGTCCTATCCATTCTTGCCTGAAAGACGACATCCTCAATATTGTCCTTATTTATATCACCGAATTTATATTGGATAAGTTTGTATTTAGGAAACTCACGTTCAATTATTTTCTTTAAATCCAAATGTTTAGATGGCACCTCGACGAGCTTATCTCCATTATAACTCATTATGGAAATAAGATAATAATCAAGTGCATCAACATAATTTTGTTCACAATCATCTGCGGGCATAATATCAATCATTTCGGATGAATAGGAATGCTTAATTACTTTGCCCGGAATTCCATGTTGGTATGAAGGAAAAATATGCTCTACCCCTTCGCTTAGCGGACCATCACCAACACCGCCATCAGAACAGAAAAGCTTAAGCTCTTTACCATTCCAAAGATAGTATACATCTCCTCCCCACTCTCCGCAACCATGTGCTATAGATTCTATTGCCACAAAATCATTTCCTTGCCCAAATCCTAAATCGCCAAAAGAATGAAGTGTTTCATCATAGATATCGTAATTTAACATTACATGATTAACTATGCTTCCCTTATTTAAAACAAACAAAGCATTATGACATAAAAGATAGGAGGTATTCTCATCATCATTGTCTTGGATTTGTTGTTTAGGACTGGAGATTGAACTTCCCCAAACGTATCCTACTTTTCCTTTCCATTTTATTTTGAACCAGTAGTTTTCCTCCTTATTAACTGTATCTAACTTTGCCAGTTTTTCAATTTGTTCTACTAGTGTATATTTCGATAGTTGTCCTATTGTTTTAGAAGATACACTTGGTAAGACTCTTAGATTCACCTTATCACGGTTGATTATAGAGCCTAAGGAATCTTTTAACTCTTTTCGGGAAGATAGATGATTAGCATTAATATTTTCTTTATCGCATCGACCTGCTTTGTTCACCTTTACCCCATCAAATGAATACATTAAATCTGAATCACTTAACTTAAAGTAAAGATTGTTTTTTTCTGAAGAAAGAGGCTGTATTGGGTAGATATGAGAATATAGGTTATATGGCTTATCGGGATATGTCCCCGATATAATCAAGCTGTCACCTGCAAATATTTTATATGCTAATCCTTTAGAATCATTTTTAACCAGTAATCTATTTCCGTTTATATGACCAAAAGTATTAATAGCAAGATTTATACCCCAAATATATCCGGAAGTGCCATTATAAAGAATCGGCATCCAGTACGCAATAACGCCACTGATCGTATCGATTTTATAAGTTTTACTGCAAATAATTACTTCTGTTCCTTGCTTTAAGGTTGCTATTATTTTAGCATTTGGTGAAGGACTTTCTCTCACATTAGCTTCTCCTGAATACACAACTTTTCTATCATTTCTTGAATAAAGTTGACCGTAAATGGATGAATGAAAGAATAGAATAATTAAAATGATAAAAGTTTTTCTATATAGTATCCGCATTTTGCAAGAGACGTAATTATTAATTTGTAAAAAAGCAATTATTGAAATTCAGTTATTGGCCATAACGTTTAGAGTATGGCATTGACTGATTTTATAAATGCTACAATGACCAATCTTATGAAAGATAACAATTTTGGATCAAACCAAACCTAAAAATGACTTAAAGCTTTTGTTAAAAGCTGGACTTTTTCTTTCATCTTTTTTTATAAAAAATTGCTAAAGCACTGTCTCGTAGAACAACTTCATGTGTAATAGGAACATCATTGTAAAGATGTTTTAATGACAACGGAATTAATGCATAATCAAATTTCCAAAGCTTAGACTTGTCGTTTGTCCTTAGCCCATCAAAATCCTGTCCGTCCTGAGCCTCGTCAGTAAAATAAACACCTGTATATCTAAACTCTTTAAACATTTCAAAACTTAATGATTCTACCAAATCATAACTCTTCTCAAAATACTCTGCTCCTCTTAAGTCTTCTGTTTCAATGAGCAAATCACAGCATATCCAATTGTCCTTGAATGAAGGGCCAAGGGCTGGTGTGTGAACCATCAGCAATGGTCTGACTTTTACGTCTGAATATCTTGTGCTGAAATAGCCAGCTTTAGTTATTGATGAGTAGACATATCCGTCGTCTTCAATTTTCCATTCAAAACTTTTGAATTCATCTTCAATTTCTTGATTCCAAAGCCCGATCTGTCTAAGCACAGCTTCAAACCTGTCCAGTGTTGGTTTGTAGTCTGTTCCATTCAATTTCTCGAACGTTTGTATGTTACTTAATTCTGGCATATTTGTATTCAGATCTAATTATAAAAATCCATAAGGTATCGACTTAGAAAGCAATTCTACGATATTTTTTACATCCATCTTCTTAAGCATATTCTTCCTGTGATTGTAGACAGTATGTTCACTTATATTAAGTATACAACTGATTTCAGTGCTTGATTTCCCTATTTGATTAAGTTAAGAATTTCCCTCTCTCTGGGACCGCCTTGCAATTTAAACTTAATTGTTCTTTTTTGAATGATAAGTTTATGAGAAGCTGAAGGTTTACCCTCTTTTGATATTGTGACACACAAAAAAAGGGTTGCCATTCCCGGCAACCCTCTTCATTCATTTAACTAAAATGAAATTTAATATTTTATTACTGTTTTTGTTCTGGAAACGTTTCCGTCGTTACACTTCAACACATAGAATCCAGGAGTAAGTTCTGTAGAAATCGAATAACTTGCACCTGATACAAGGTTTTTGTCGGCATAAACCACGGATCCAACAGAATTTATCAACTCAACAGAGTAGGTTTTTCCTGCTGCAAAATCTGCCCTGAAAGTAAGTTCACTGCTAAATGGATTAGGATAAGCTGCTATTCCGTTTTCTGCAATTCCAGCTCCTTCTAATGGCATATCAAGGTTATACATACGTGTATTGACCGTTGTACATGTTCCTGCAATAGCTGTTGGATTGTTGTCGGTATTTGATGGACTCGATCCTCTGTAGCCACTGTTTAATGGAAGTGTTGGCGTTGGAGCAATTCTGTCATTAATTGTTTCTACTGTGCCAGTTTCATCAAATGGATAATACGCTACCAGACCTGCTTCACTTCCATATAAAGCCCTGTTCATGTTATTCTGAATCTGTGTCTGTGTTCTCGCAGCATTCCAAATACGAAGTTCTTTAATGGAACCGTTAAATGCATTATATACAGTAGGCAGCTGGTTAGCATCATAATATCCTCCTATATAGGTAACATTCACTCCATTGCCTGTAGGACCAAAGTCTCTCGTATTAAGTTCGGTTGCAAGTAGGACACCATCCATGTACATTTTAGTATCAGTTGAGTTTTTTACAACTGCTATATGATGGCACTTATTATCCCTTAAATTTGTAGATATACCTACTATTGAATTCATTGATCTGAAAGATACATAATCAGGACAGGTAGAGCAGGTTGCCCTGTTGGTCCAGAATTCTGCAGAACCAGTAGGTCCATCACCATAATTTCCCAGCAGGTACTCGGCCTGTCCACCATAGGTTGCAAGCGGAGCAGATGGGTTTGATTTGATAATAATCTCATAAGTAAAGTCTCCAAGGCCCAATCCCATTTTCGAATGCGCAGGAATTATCGCAACATCATCTGTTCCATCAAACGAAAGACCATTCGGAGAAAGTGGCTTTGGATAAGCATCGCAAGTTGTTGCATTAGCCACAGCATCAAGCACAGTGATAGACTTTGTAAGAGGTACGCAGACATCTGAAGTAAATTCATTTAAAGAGATTGTTCTTGCACCTGGAGTTGTACCATTGAAATTGATAGTAATTGAATTAGTTGCAGAACCAGAAACAACACTGGTATTTGGAGGTAATGTCCAAGTATATGTTGATCCCGTATTAGCAGTTATAGCAAAATTAACATTGGTCTGATATGGACATACAGATGTAGGACCTGTGATCGAATTAACTGGATTTGCACCTACACCAACCGCATACCAAGCTTTTGCTACCTGCAATGCTTCATTCGAACATTGTCCATAAAGATCTTCAGCCGCAAGTATTGTAAACTGACGAGCCTGAGCATAGTTTGTATTTGGTGTAAAATGATAAACTAGAGCTCTGTAAGCAATTTTAGCTGCAACATCACGTGTGATAGAAGATACTGAAAATGCGTTACCTAAATCGTTTGTTCCTGAGCCCCCGTTTGCCAGCAGATAAAACCAGTAGTTTGCAACACCGCTGTTTCCATGCACTCCGCAATAGTCATTTGAAGCGTCTGGTACGCAGCTTGAAGTATTTTGCCAGTAGGTACCGCCATATGTATCTGGCTGGTTTCTTGCATTAGGATTTGACATTGAGCGCAACATTCCCGAAGCCCAGACCTCTTCGCCCATGGTATAGTTTCCTGTCCCTTTTGCATAAAATTCAAAATCAGTACCAAGAATATCACTCCATGCTTCATTCAGTGCCCCAGACTCTCCTTCATATAAAAGTCCCGCAGTGTTCTCTGTAACACCATGTGTGAATTCATGACCAATTACGTCCATTGAAGTAACAGAACCAACAGTTTGTGTTCCTGAGAATCCGTCTCCTCCATCACCAAAAACCATTACACCGCCACCAAGCCATGCTGCATTGTCCGGATCAAGGTTAACTCCATCCATTGTGTTGAAATGAGCCACACCCAAGATTGACGTATTCTGATTGTCGAATCCATTACGGCCGTGATTACACTTGTAGTAATCATAAATTTTCCCGAGTCCGTAATGTATTTGAAAACCTGTTTTATGATGAAGATCGCTTGGCCAGGTTGTACCAGTTGGTTTTCCATAATAATAAGTCTGTCCAACATTGTCCAAATAAATGGTTTCAATTATCTGAGTGCTGCTTCCGCACGTATTGCGGCAGTCATCATAAAGTACATCTATTCCCGACAATCCTGTTGAAGGTGGAACCACATTGTCATTGATTGTTTTTGAACCTTCATATCTGGTCTGTACTGTTGGATTGCCACACTTATGTTGTCTGCTGATTTTTTTAACTATTGCACCAGTCTTTGCATTTACATATACATAATAACGACCTCTTGCCGGTGCTTTTCCAAAAACATCCACCTTCCACGCAAGCACATGTTGCTGAGCAGCATCAAGTGTAATGATAAGTATCGGTGCCTCAATTTTAAATCTTGCATCTGTAAATTCAGATGTTGATCCGATAGCAGAAAGTGAAAGTGTTTTTGCTTGAGCAGAAGTTGTAACCGGGGTAACATCCGTGAGAGTAATATTTTTTGTAAATACAGATGCAGACTTTACTAAACCACTTTTAACATGTGTTTTTACCACAGCATTTTCTACATCAACTCCGGAAATATTCTGGATGTAACTATTGTGAGTAAAGCCCTTGGTATCTGTTTCTGTTTTCAGAAGTTTGAGCGGAGAATTTGATGAACCTAACAGGTTTACCTTACTGTTGAAATTTGTCACAAAAGCCGTAGATGTCACAAGTGAGGTAGTTTTAAATACCATCACTTGCTGGCTAGAGCCTGGAACAATGTTTACAGTATAGCTGGAATAAACTGGATTGTTATACTGGGCCTGAAGATCAGAGGTGGCCATCCCTCCTGAAAATGCCATAATAATCGCAATGGCTTTCCTAAAAAGTAATTTTCTGTTCATAAATAATTGTTAATTGTTTTATAAAAAAGTTAAAATAAAAGCACTAACAGGATTAATTAAAACATATGGATGTCACTTTTGAGTGACTCTAAAAATTTATCGGATTTAATCTGTAATACAATTTTGATGAAACCGAAAAGGCTAGTCCGTTAAGAACTTTAAGCTTTCTCATTTCTTATGTATTTCAATTCGCTCCTTTGAATTAATTATTATAACTCAAAGCTACACCCTCACTTCGCATCTCATTTGCGAATTGAAACTAAATCATTAATCCGGATATCTTTTTCTTCAATATTTTAAAAAGCTTGCTTGTTGATTTATAAAAAGTTGCACTAAAAACATCTACGACCAACCACTAAAACAAATAGACTAACTTGGCATTTATTATCACAAACATAACAATTATGTAGATATTAATGCATATTTCCAGGGAAGTTTTTTAAAAAAAAATCAGTCAACAATATCCACAAAGAGATATGCCTTTTGATTCTACAATCATATAAACAAGTTCATAAATTGTTTACTCAAATTCGGAACTTGACATTTAGGAGATAACTAACTATTAAGAGTAATATATTATTAATGCCATCTATTCATCTATATGGCAATGGTAAGACTTGTAGCTGTGGTGTAGGCTTGATCTGTTTCTCTATTATATAAATTCATCATCATGCCTTATAAAAATATAGTAAAAGTGCGGCGAATAAAATACAGTTCTTAAGCTACCTCATTCACCCCCCATTGCTGCAGCCTGATGTTAGCAGCAGATTTTATTTATCAAGATCCAAGCTGTCTTTTTTCTGACTTTCCAATGTATTTATTGTAGTATCCGTAAAATCAATTGTATCAATCGGCACTGATTCATCAATTTCTTCATCACCCGATCCTATTACTCTTTTACATTTAATTCCTTTTGTATTAGTAATTGGCTTGATTCTTCCATTTTTAGTATCAGCATACCAAGCTTTGATAATTTTATCGTAATCATTCTCATCATCTGTATCAATTACCAAGGCTATTATTTCTTCATTTGAAACATTGCCCTGACTACAATTACCATAAGCTATAAATTGATTCTCTTTAACATTATCAATGTAAATGGTGTCGAGAATCTTAAATTTTACTTTCCCATTTTCTGACGGTTTAGAGATCTCGTCAAGAATTATAATGTGTTTATCTTTTTTTTGCAAATGAGTAAATCCGAATCTAAAATCTCCTTCTTCATCTTTACTAGATTCTATTACAGATCCACCTATTTCATCATAACCCTTAAAATCTGGGAGTTCATTTGCGTCTCTAAAAACCTTGCCAAACATAGGATTATCCTTATTTCCAAAGTTTTCGCATCCAACTAATATAAGTATGACTAATAAGGCTATTAATATATTTATTTTCATCAATTTGAATAAGCAGTTTAGGTTGTTGATGTTGCGGGTTTGAAAGTAATGTTCTATCATCCATTGCAGGCCCAGCATGCTTTATTAAATTATAATAAAAAGGAATGTTTTTTATAACTAGAATGAAATTATCATCCCCCTCCCATCATATTAGAAGTCGTCAATTAGCACTTTTTTCAATTTCACCTAAATAACATAGTACTTCTTTTTGGGCTTCATTTCTCAATTCTATTTCATTATTAAAAAGCTCATCCCTTAGTTGCTGATAAAGTCGTACAGAGTTTTTTACGCCATCTAACAATGAAGCTCTATTATAGCTTGGCATTGTAAGTTTTAGTTCAGCTAAATCTTTTTGCGATAATTCTTTTTCTACTTTCCTGACACCACGTGGTAAATTACCATTCTTAATATGTAATAAAGGTCCAAATACGACCATTCTCAAAAACCCGAAAAAATCATATGCTTCGAGGTATTCTCCTCTTCCAATTTTAAGTAATACATAGTGTATCCATGTCCAAAAACGATCCTCAATCCATTGATAGTCGGGATAAGGAAATTTGGGAATGGAGAGATTTATAGCATTTTCTAGTAGCCCACCTTTATCCAGAAGTAGTGTTGGTGTTTCAATACGATAGTTAAACTCTTCAAGCGTTAAAAATTTAATATCAACATGAAGTAATGGATTCTTATATAGACAGATTAACAATCGTGCTTCTCCTACATGTTCTCCTGTAAATCCTGATATAAAATCGCCAATGCTTTTTGCATAGTCAATCATTCTATTTTTATCAGACGAAATTTTTTCTTTTGTAACAAGGATCAAATCCAGATCCGAGAATTCGTCAATTTCATTTGTTATCCATGAACCTGCAACAGCCAATCCGATCACATTTTCATCCAATTCTAAAACTTGTTTCGCTTTATATGCAAAGTTTTTTTGTATCATATTTGTGAAGTTTATGTCTAATTATGGTTACTGTTAAAGTGTAAATTGTCGAGGTGGCGGTTTTATAGAGCTCCTTTATCCTACGGCGGCTATTAGCACGCCTTATAAAAATTAATAAAAAAGTGTAGTGAACAATGTACTACATTTAAATTTTCTGATTTTCGACTCTAGCTGCAATCTGATGTTAACATTAGGCATTTTATTCTTTTTCATTATTGCCCGCATTCAACCCCTTTATATATTTATATGGATCCTTCAAAAAGCGATAGTTATTAGATTTTTTTATTAGTTCAATAATTTCTTCAATATTGGGATTCGCTAATATTCCATTCCTATCCATAAATAACCAATCATACTTTTTCCCAAGGTCTAGCATATTTAACAAGAAGTATAAATTCTCTTCTCGCAAATCTGTCCTAAATGATAATTCTTCAATTTTACTTGTTTCTTGATTAAGACACATAAAAGCATCAATATCCAAGCTCTCTGCATAGTATTTCCAGCTATGCACTATTTCATTATTGCCATATTGTGCTCTTGATATTAATTGATCTATCTCTAAAACAATTTTATTTGAATCAACATCAGCTAAGTTCCAATATTCTTTAGTCATTGATTCAAAGTAACCAGAATTTGTATTGATAATAATCCTTTCCGGAATTCTTCCACATTTCATGAGTAGACCAACTCTCGGAATCACCACTAAATAAAATTGATAGATTGCCATATTGATTTTTTTACCCTTCATACACGAGCCCAGGGAGTAGAGAAATTCCATCGTTTTAGAAAAAGTGATTAGGTTTTGGAAATTCAACCATAACAATCACATCATAGGATTTTCCTTCTTCCTCTTCTTATACAAATGCCAAAGCACTCCTATCAGCATTCCGGCAATTCCTCCCATATAGCTGAAGTTGTGCATGGTTTCAACAGCTTTAAAAGATACAGGATCCGAAATACCTTCAGGAAATGAAGAAATATGGTGCGTTGAATTTATTCCCGTTAACAATCCTGTTAGTCCAGAAAAAAAAGCAATGATCATTGTTACAAAATAAGCCTGAAGTGTATGCTTGAACATATCTTTCTGATCTTTGTGCATAAAACCAGCCAATGCCAGTATTATTCCTAATAGAACTCCAACTTTCCAGGAGTTCTGAAAGCCGATAATAGCAGCTCCGATACGCTCATTTCCTGGCTTTGTCCAGTTAGACATATCTGCACCAAAAACTTGAGGGAATCTGAACTTCAGAAAAAATTCAGGAGAGACTGTATAAGAAATCTGATCGTGCATAGCACCATAAAGGCCCGCTACAAGTGGGGCAATCATTAACAGCAACATCAGTGTCAGAGGTTTCATATAGTAGTTATCCATACAGTCTCTCCTTTAATATTTATAAATTTATTTTATATATCTGAAGTCATGACCAGCAGGCAGCTGAAGCAGAAATTCATACATTAGATTTATTACATTTTCGACGTCCTGCTTAGAAACCATTTCAACAGTAGTATGCATATACTTCAATGGCAATGATATCAATGCAGAACAAACACCACTGTTGGAATAAGCAAATGCATCTGTATCCGTACCTGTTGCTCTATAAGCAGAAGCACGCTGAAAAGGAATGCCTTTCTCTTCTGCAGTTTTGATAATCATTGAAAGAAGATTGTTCTGAACAGCAGGACCATAAGTAAGCACAGGACCTTTTCCGCATGATAAATCTCCGTTCTGAATTTTATTGTATGCAGGCGACTGCGTATCATGACAAACATCTGTAACAATAGCAACATCAGGTTTTATTCTGTGAGCAATCATCTCAGCACCACGCAATCCTATTTCTTCCTGAACCGCATTTACAACATAAAGAGAATAAGGAAGCTGATTACCATTTTCCTTAATTCTTCTTGCAACTTCTGCGATCATGAAGCCTCCGATTCTGTTATCAAGTGCTCTTCCAGCATAAAATTTATTATTCAATTCAGTGAAGTCATCTTCAAAAGTTGCCACGCAACCTACATGCACTCCTAATGCTTCTACTTCTTCCTTAGACTCACAGCCAAGATCAAGGAAAAGGTTTTTCATTGTAGGCGGTTTGTCGTTTTCATTATCTCTCACATGAATGGCAGGCCATCCGAAAACGCCCTTCACTACTCCTTTGGAGGTGTGAATATTAACTCTCTTTGAAGGTGCGATTGCATGATCGGAGCCTCCGTTTTTTCTCAGATAGATGTATCCATCTTTTGTGATATAATTTACAAACCAGGAGATCTCATCTGCGTGTGCCTCTATTACCACTTTATAAGGAGCTCCAGGATTTATAACCCCAACAACAGTTCCATAAGTATCTGTAAAGTATTCATGAATGAATGGCTTGATATAATCCAGCCAAAGTTGCTGCCCCGTCCATTCGAAACCTGTGGGAGAAGCATTGTTAAGATACTTCTCTAAAAATGTCCTGCTCTCTTGATTCATAATTTATATGTCTTATAGTTACTCTTATGTCTTTTAAAGGTTTAACCTAGATTAATCATTTGAAAAATATTGTTGTTAATCAATTCATTAGAATTTATATTAAAGTAACTGCCTATATTGATTAACAAGACTTTTCAACTAATAATTATTTTGAATTTTGAATTTAAAATTTACAAAGGGATATTTCCATGTTTTTTCTTTGGCCTTGCTACTGACTTATTTTTGAGCATTTCGAAAGCTGAAATCAATTTTTTCCTTGTTTCCTCAGGCATGATAACTTCATCGATATAGCCCCTGCTTGCGGCCAGGTAAGGGTTGGCAAACTTATCGGTATATTCATCTATTTTTTCCTGCAACTTTGCTTCGGGATTCGGAGCCGAGGCTATTTCTCTTTTAAAAATAATTTCAGCAGCTCCTTTTGCCCCCATTACCGCTATCTCAGCAGTAGGCCAGGCATAATTCAAATCAGCACCAATGTGTTTGGAATTCATCACATCATAAGCTCCTCCATATGCTTTCCTTGTAATTACTGTAATCCTTGGAACGGTTGCTTCTGAAAATGCATAAAGAAGTTTAGCTCCATTAGTAATAATTGCATTCCACTCTTGTTGAGTTCCAGGAAGAAAGCCAGGAACATCTTCCAACACAAGTAAAGGAATATTAAAACAATCGCAGAAACGCACAAACCTTGCAGCTTTTGTACTTGAATTAATATCTAGTACACCTGCTAATACTGCAGGTTGATTTCCCACAATACCAATACTTCTGCCTGCCAGTCTGGCAAAACCTACGACAATGTTTTCAGCAAAATTCTTATGTACTTCAAAGAACGATTCCTCATCCACTATATGATTGATCACGTCTCTCATATCATAAGGTTGATTCGGATTATCAGGGATAATTGAATTTAATGAAGGACGAAATTCATTTCCCGAAGCGTAAGCATATGAAGGGGCATCTTCGTCACAATTCTGCGGAATGTAACTCAGTAATGTTTTAATATAATCAATGCATTCTATTTCATTGGCGCAAGCAAAATGTGTAACTCCACTCTTCACACTATGAGCAGATGCCCCTCCAAGCTCTTCGGCAGTTACATTTTCATGTGTTACTGTTTTTACTACATTTGGACCAGTAACAAACATGTATGAAGTGTTCTCCACCATCATAATAAAATCTGTAATTGCGGGAGAGTATACAGCACCTCCTGCACATGGCCCCATAATTGCAGAAATTTGTGGTACCAAGCCTGATGCAAGAGTGTTTTTATAAAAGATATCTGCATATCCTGCTAATGAAACAACTCCCTCCTGAATTCTGGCACCACCTGAATCATTAAGGCCGATTAACGGAGCACCGTTTTTCATGGCCAGATCCATTACCTTACAAATCTTTTCGGCATGTGTCTCAGACAATGAACCGCCAAATACCGTAAAGTCCTGGCTGAATACATACACCAGTCTCCCATTCACTTTTCCAAATCCGGTGACAACACCATCCCCAAGGTATTGCTCATTTTCCAGACCAAACTCCCTGCTTCTGTGCGTAACAAACTTTCCGGTTTCCTCGAAACTTCCTTCATCCAGTAGCAATCCAATTCTTTCTCTGGCAGTAAGTTTTCCTTTGGAATGTTGAGCATCATTACGCTCTTTGCCCCCACCCTTTATTGCATCCTGATTTTTCTTCTCAAGAAGTTCAAATTTTTCTTTGGTTGTTTTCATTTTAGCTCTAAAGATAAACTTAGAATTCAAAATAAATTCTGAATCCATGAAAATATCAAATTTCTTCTTTCTTTGTGAGAAAGCAATCAAATTTCAACAAACATCCTGATATTCAAAATAGTAAAATCATTGCATAAACATTTTTAAAAATCCAGGCTTACTTATATTGGTAAATTTCATTTTCCATCCCCAAAAACACGGGTAATTCCTTATCTTGTCAAGATATTTTTATATATGGCAACTAGAAAAATTGCGGTTATCGACTTGGGAACGAATACATTTCATCTGCTGATTATAGAGACGGAATCAGATGGATATAAAGTTCTGTTTAAGAAAAAAACTTCTGTAAAAATCGGGCAGGGAGGGATAACAAAAGGAGTAATCAGTCCGGAAGCCTTTGACAGGGCGTTTGCTACGCTTTCCGAATTCAGAGAAAAAATGGACGAGTTTGGGGTAAATGAAATATTTGCCACCGGAACCAGTGCAATAAGAAGCGCTAAAAATGGTGAAGATTTTATCCGAGAAATAAAAAACAGATTTGATATTTCTGTCCATGTCATCTCTGGAGAACGTGAAGCTGAGCTTATTTATCATGGAGTTAAAAATGCACTAAACCTTGGGATTGAGAAAAGCCTTATCATGGATATCGGAGGGGGCAGCGTGGAATTTATCATTTGCAATTCTGATAAAATTTTCTGGAAGGAGAGCTTTGAAATAGGAGCTCAAAGAATGCTAGACCTCTTCATACCTTCCGATCCTATTCAAAAAGATCAGGTAAGTCAGGTTGTAAATTATCTTGAAGAAAAATTACCAGCCCTAACTGCTGCAGTCCAAAATTTTCAACCAGACCTGCTGGTCGGTTCTTCCGGAACCTTTGATACACTTGCTGATATAGACTCTCTTAGAAAGGGGATTTCATTGAACGATAAGCAAAAGGAATACGATTTGCCTCTCGATAGCTTCAGACAGACATTTCAGGAGGTTCTGAAGAAAAACAGAGCTGAGCGCATGGTTATCCCCGGCATGATAGAAATGCGGGTCGACATGATTGTTGTAGCCTGTATACTCATTAACTATATAGTTGAGAAATATCAGCTTGAAAAAATCCGAGTATCTGCATATGCTTTAAAAGAAGGTGTGCTATCTAAGGCAATTAATTATGAATCGATAAGCTGAGAAAATAAAAAAAAGGCGATGCTTAATCATTGCCTGTTGCTTTGCCCTCTTTAAAGAGAAAAGCCTAACTTTTGAAATCTAAAACTTTTTGCTTTCAATATTTAACTTTTTAGCTCTTATCTTTTCCTTATCTCATCAGCATAGGTTGTGGATTTCCTACAAAACAATATCCCTTTCTTAGGCATAAAGCGATTACCTTGCATGAAAAACAGTCTTCATAAGACTGCATAGCGTGATGAAAATATACTTTTGAAAAAAAATATTTTCTTTTTAAGATTTTTCTTATCTAATTTCAGATACTCAAAAAGTTTAATTTTTTTTTACGTATAAAACCCTACAATTATTTTTTTTAAAACCAATGAAAAAAACAATTTTACTTTACTTTCTTTTTATATCAGTCATTTCAATAGCTCAGAAAATTGACCTTGATAAGGAATACATCAACATTAAATACATGGATTTACCGAAATCCGGAGTGCTTAACGAGCTGAAAACCTATTCAGTGAATCTTTACTCTGATCCCGAATACCTCGGGAAGCTGCAATTAAAAGATGTAGATATTGAGAATGCCGTATATCTTCAGGGATTTGAGTATGTAAAAGATTCACGCTCTGCCGACATCATACTTGATGTAATCATCGATAAATATGAAACAATTTCTGAATCCATAGAAAATACAACTTATGAGTCAAAGGATGCACAGGGTAAATTAATTCAAATGCCGGGTTATTATGTCTTATCGAATATGATAGCTCCGACATTCGTGAAAGTAACAGACAACACAAATGGAAGGGAGATTGAAAATATTGGATTTGCAACAGTTAATCAGCCTGTAATTCTTAAATCCCAGACTTTTCCGAACAAGCAGGAAGCAATTAACTATATTCAGAAAACACTTCCTGCAAAGAGATATGATTATTTCGTAACGACTTACAAAGGGCTCTTTAACAATACATTTGTCAATCTGCGTGCTAGTCATTGCTTTCAGCCAACTAGCGTGAACGATATTATGTGGAGAGTTGACCTTAAGAAGAATCCTGAATTCGCACAGTTTAATGAAGAACTCAATAAGACAGTAGCAGCATTAAAAGCTATCACACACACCCAGTCGCTTGAAGCGACCAGAACGGTACTTGCTCCATCTTTAAAATATTGGCAAGACAATGCTTCTAAAATAGATGCTACTGACAAAAAGATGAGAAAGATCAAATATGCATACCTCATAAATCTTGCGCTTTCTCAATTCTACCTAGAGCAGCTTGACGACTGCGAAAAAACCTGTAACGAGATCATTGCAAATGACTATGATGCTGGAGATGGTAAAAGAATCCTTTCTAATGTGACTTATTTGAAAAAATGTTTTGCAGCCAACAATACAGTTACCAGACACCTTGAAAGGCCCGGAATGAATTCAACATTAAAGTTTCGCCCGGCAGGAAACATTATGCAAATTACCCGCCCGAAGCCAATAATACCAAGAGAAAAACCGCCAATGGGTTATGTCGCATTACCTGGTTACCTAATCGACTTTGATAACAACAGAATTGATGGCGAACTTTGGATATATAACCTGGAAAGTGAGGAGAGCTTTATTTCTGAACACCATAAAGCATTATTTGTGATGGACACTCCGGACGGACAAAGGAAAATGAATATCACCGCTGACAATACAAGTAAACTGGTTCTAAATAAAGTAACTTTTGAATCTATAAAATACAGAAATCCATCGTTAGGTTCTGAGCGTTATCAACTATTCAGAATAATGCATGAAAATGATAAAGTGAAAGTATATAAACATTATGCCACTCCCATCCTTGATAACAACAATTATATGCCTTTTAAAATGAAAGAAGGTGCTAGCATATGTCTAATGAAAAAGAGTGATCAGAAGATTGAGGTGATGGGGCATTTGCTGCCTAACAAAGTTGCCGATAATACCATTAAATTCTACAATGATTGTCCTGCAGTAAAAAGTAAAATTGAAGCTGGCGAATTCAAAAATATGCAATCAATAAATTCGCAGATAAGTGTTGCGAAGTTTTATGCGGAAAGTTGTAAGTAACCAATAACAGCAATAAACAAAAGGAGGTCAGAAATATTCTGACCTCCTTTTGTTTAGATAAATCTATAGCCCGCCTACTGTCTTATTCTTAGGATACTTCACTGAATATTTGAACAATACCTTCTTTGTCTCTCCCGCTCCCAGGCTTAACTTCCATTGAAGCTTACCATTGTCTTTATTATAAGCAGCTCCACCTGTATCTATTGCTTCTACTTCGATCTGACTGTTTTGAGAAACAGGAATCTGATCTTCTACAAGTATATCTATACTCTCCTTCTTTGTATTTCTCACTTCAATTTCAAAAGCATATTCTTCTTTTTTATTAGCTCCTATAAAGTTCTTCTTTGTGAAGTCTTTTATCTTATTTCTCTTTACAACCACTTTCTTATCTCTTCCCAATGAAAGAGCAAGAGTATCATTAGTGTTGTTAACATCAATGAAAGACTCACCGACAAAGGTTCCTTCAAAGAAGATATTTGCATTGCCTGACAATAAATTCAGTTCATCCCAATCGGTTATATGGCCCACCAGAAACGCATCCTGATCTATCTTAGGCACAGCAGTATATTGATAACTAGCTTTTACTTCATGACTTTGAATGTCTACAAGTTGTGGAGTATTTCCAGTAGGGATTGTATATGGCAAAGCGATATCAAATTCCATGGATGTGGCATTTTCTACAACAGTGGTGTAATCACTTACAGACATTGCGGGGGCTGGAGCAGCAGAACCTGCAGCATAACCATCCCATGACATTGATTTGACTTCTTTCTTTTTATCGGTCTCGTCTTCGCTTTTGTATCTAGGAGTTCTGACCACCGGCTTTGGTTCATAGAAATCAAGATACCATGGGTACAACTCCGGTTTTGCTCCGCCAAGAGCAGGATTAGAAGATGACAGTTTAACCTTGACTTTATTCCAGTCTAAACCTGTGTTCTGATATACCTGAGCCTTATAGTTTAGCTGCACAGTACCTTTGGTATCTTTTACCCTTATATCATACAACGGATACCATCCTGCATCTGCTACAACATACTGTAGTTCAAGCTGGGCATAACCTCCTGATTTAGATGAAACCGAAATTGTAACTTTGCTTGTATTCTTATTTCTTTCATTAAAAAGATCATTGAATTGCCTTTGAAACCTGTCCGCTTTCTCCTGAATCACTTTTAGCTTTTCATCAATATCAATAACCTCATTTTTAATTTCTTCAAGTCTCTCTCTGTAGAAATCTGCAACATCCTCTAATTGATCAGCAGTAATAGTATGCTGCTCTCCTTTCAGGCTTTGGTTTGCAAGAATCATTTGTTCTTCCTTTGCATACACATCATTCAAACTTCTCAGCTTTCTCGCTTCTTTCTGATAAAAGCGAATCGAATCTTCAAGAGCGATCATTTCTTTGCTCTTCTTCTGTGGATCTACAAAATTCAGTTCATGCTTTACTGCCATGATCACAAAATCACCTTTCCCCGAAACCTGAATACTTTGTTTGTCAATGCCAGCAGGAAGCCCGTCAATCAAGAGCTCATTAGAGCCAGGATCCAGCTGAGTATTTATAGAGCTCGTCACCTGAGCTTTATTAAGGAACACTGTAACCTGTTTTATTTCCGCTTTCAGGTTTTTCTTATCCTCAGCAAATGCCTGTAACTGCATAAGAATGCAGGCCACAATAAGAAGTCTTTTCATACTATTTTGCTATTAATAACTATAAATTATTCAATGAATATCGGTAATAGAATTCAATATTTTAAATTCTTACAAACCGGAAACTATTTTATTTTTAGGATATTTCAATGAATATTTAAATAAAACTTTCTTTGTTTCTCCAGCCCCGATATTCAGCTTCCACTGAAGCTTTCCGCTAACCTTATCAAAAATAGCTCCTCCTCCATCTATCAGCTCTACTTCGATCTGATTGTTTTGTGATACCGGAATCTGATCTTCAACCAGGACACTTATGCTTTCTTTCTTGGTATTTCTAACTTCAATTTCAAAAGCATGTTCTTCTTTCTTGTTCAGTCCGACAAAGTTTTTCCTGGTAAATTCTTTTAATTTATTTCTCTTAACCACCACTTTACTATCTCTTCCTAAAGAAAGGGACAACGTATCACTTGTATTTTGCGCATTTATAAAAGATTCGCCCACAAAAGTACCTTCAAAGAATATATTGGCATTTCCCGAGAGAAGATTTAGAGTTTCCCAATCCGTCACATGAGCCACCAGAAACGCGTCTTGGTCAAGCTTTGGAATAGAAAAATATTCATAATCTGCTTTTACTTCATGACTTTGAATGTCGACCAGTTGCGGATTATTTCCTGAAAGGATTGTATAAGGCAGAGCGATATCAAACTCTACAGATACTGTATTTTCTACTACTTCAGTAAAATCGCTGATGGGTTTGGAGAATGTTAATTTATTTTTTCTGCTTTTAGTCACTATTACCACTTCTTGCAATACTAAGTCAGCTGTATCTGCATCAATTCCTTTGTAAACCACTTCCTCATCCTTGGCGACCTCCGGTTCTAAAAATTCGTTCATACTTCCAATAGGAGGTTCAATATAAAAGTCAAGGTACCATGGATCCAGATCTGGTTTTGTTAATCCCAAAGTTGGGTTAGCTGTAGAAAGTTTGAGTCTCGCATTATTCCAATCCAAGCCAGTGTTCTGATACACATGAGCTTTATAGTTAACTTGAACAGGACTTTTGGTATCTTTAGCTCTTATATCATATAAGGGCGTCCAGCCTGCATCGTTTACCACATACAGAAGCTCTAGTTGAACGTTTCCTGCAGACCTAGCGGAAACAGAAATTGAAATTTTGGAGGTATTTTTATTCCTTTCGTTAAAAAGATCATCCAACTGTTGCTGAAAGCGTGTGGCTTTCTCATTAAGTTCTTTTAATTTATCATCATTGTCAATCAGAGTAAAACGAACATCTTCCAGTCTTTCTCTATAAAAATCAGCAACATCCTCAAGCTGATCCGCTGTAATCGTCTGCTTTTCACCTTTTATATCTTTATTTGTCAAAATCATTTGTTCTTCTTTCAAAAGCACGTCATTCAGACTTTTCATTTTCCGGGCTTGAACTCTATAAAAACGAATTGAATCTTCCAATGCAATCATTTCTGTACTTTTCTTCTGAGGATCAATGTAATTCAAGTCATGCTTAACAGACATAATCACAAAGTTTCCTTTACCGGAAACCTGAATGCTCTGTTTGTCAATACCAGCAGGCAATCCATCTACAATAAGCTCATTAGTACCTTCTTCAAGACTAGTCTGAAGTAAACTAGTCACTTGGGCTTTGTTCAAAAAAACAGTTACTTGTTTTATATCTGCTTTAAGATTCTTCTTATCATCTGCGAAAGCCTGAATCTGAGCAAGTAGTAAAATAAAAATGCAAAGTCGTTTCATGATTGGTATTGAGGTATTTAATAATTCGAACAAGATATTTTCTTAGGTAAAAGGTAAAAGCTAAAAGTTAAATGTAAAGCTATTCAAAAGTTTCTACTAAAAGCAATAGATGTGCGCCCAAAGACGCAATTCTAACAACGCTCATAAGCATCAACTTAGTGGAGCTTTAAAATTTTTTATAGAATTTTTTCTATTAATTTGATAGTTTAGCAGACAAATTCAGCATTATGTACGCCTACCATCAATTACTTTCCTTTACTGAAAATATTCTTAAAAAAATGGGATGCCCGGAAATTGACGCCAAACTGGGAGCCAAAGTTCTATTATCTGCCGACCTCAGAGGCGTTGATTCTCATGGAGTAGCAAGACTATCCGGTTATGTGAGACTTTGGGAAGCCGGGAGAATAAATGCAACGCCAAAACTTAAGATCGTCCACGAAACTCCATCTACCGCAGTGGTCGATGGAGATAGAGGATTAGGTCTGGTCATTGCTCCACAAGCCATGCAAATTGCCATGGAGAAAGCAGAAAAAGCCGGAACAGGATGGGTATCAGTAAAAAACTCTAACCACTTTGGTATTGCAGGTTATCACGCGATGATGGGCTTGGAGAAAGACATGATAGGCATCGCCATGACAAATGCCAGTCCACTCGTAGCGCCTACGTTTTCGTTAGAAAGATTATTGGGAACCAATCCCATAGCCATTTCTATACCTGCAGACAAGCAACCTGCTTTTGTTGCCGACTTTGCTACTACAACTGCAGCCAATGGGAAGCTTGAGATCCTACAGAGAAAAAATCTTGAAGCTCCATCTGGCTGGATCCAAAATAAAGAAGGAGCACAAAGCACTAACCCTCATGAGTTAAAAGATGGTGGTGCGCTACTACCACTGGGAGGGGACAGAGAACATGGCAGTCACAAAGGTTATTGTCTTGGTGCGATAGTTGACATTTTCTCGGCAGTATTTTCAGGAGCGAATTATGGACCTTGGGTGCCTCCATTTGTTAGTTTCCTTGCACCACCTGCAGATCCTGTGGGAGAAGGTATAGGACATTTCTTTGGAGCAATGCGCATAGATGCCTGGAGACCAAAAGAAGAATTTAAATCACATATGGATAACTGGATCACCAGATTCAGATCAGCAAAAGCAATAGAGGGAGAAAAAGTACTTATACCAGGAGACCCTGAAAGAGAGATGGAAGCAGAAAGAATGGGAAAAGGGATCCCTTTATTAAGGCCAGTAGAAAAGGATTTGAAAGAACTTGGAGCAAGGTTTGGGATAGAACTTTAATAAAGCGAAAAGCAGAAAGCAGAAAGCGTAAAGTATTTGAAGAGAAAGACTCTTTTACTTTCAGCTTTGCGCTTTAAGCTTTCAGCTTACTTCACTTGCATCACTTCAAGCTTGCCCTTCTTTCCCGCAAAAAAATTGCCTGTTGCAGAATCATATATCACTGCATCATTCTCAATCGGCAAAACAATATTTTCATTATAGTCTAATACTCCCCAAAGACCGTCTTTCTTAACTTTTATCTTGTTATCACCAAGCTCTTCTATCTCATCATACTTAGGAGCAAGAGCCTCTTCACCGTTTTTATCTGCCAGACCTAGCTTATTGTCTTTATAAAGCAAATACCGTTCGTATTTCGTGGACACGATCTTATCAAAATGAACAGTATGCAGCTGCTTCCCTTCCTTGTTTATAAGGTTCCATTTTCCACCTTCTTTGACAATAGCTGAACCGTTTTTAAAATCAGTTACCGATTCATAATATGGTTGCGCTTTCAGAACTTCTTTATTATCCAATACTCCCCATTTATCTCTTATCACAACTGGAACCATCCCCTCTGAACAATCTCTTGCCTGGCCATATTGAGGCGAGATCCACATGTTTCCTTCTCCATCAATAAATCCAAATTTCTTGTTTACCACTACGCGAAATAAGCCATCTTTAAATGGGTAAATTTTTTCATACTTATAAGTAAGCGGCACTGTAAAGCGATTACTCATATTTATAATTCCCCATTTCCGGCTCAGAGAAACAGGAATATATCCATTGGGAGAAGGAGGTTGTATTGCATCATACTTTACTGGAACCACTTCTTTTCCGGAAATATTTATAATACCAAATTTACCGGCTTTAGATACAATCCAAAGATCATTGCTTATCTTCTCAAATGTATCATAGCTGTTTCTTGGAACAATCCAGCTCGCCTTTTGAGCCGCATCTACTTTAAATATACCTTTTTTATAAAAAGAGAAATCTTCCGGTTCAACAATGGTTTCACCGTTCTTATTCAGTACAATCTTTTGATTTGAGACGGTTGTAACCTCAAGCAAACCATCAGGAGAGACGAACACATCTCTGTATTTACAGGGTATTACCAACTCTCCCGTTTTGTCTGCATATCCCCATAGTGTCTTTTTTCTTACAGCACAAAGATTCTCCGAAGCAAAGCCTGCTTCATCAAAATCATGCTTACCAAGCAATTTCCCTTCATGATCATATAGCTGAAACCTGTAACTATCCCGTATCTTTTTGCCGGCAATGATAAATGCTGATTCAACAATAATCTTATCAAAAGAAAATGGAAGTACTTCCTTCCCGTTCAAATTCACAGCTCCCCACTTATCTTTTAGTGCAGGAGCCACTCCTCCTTTGAAAGAACCGATTTCTTCATATGCAGGACCTGTCAGTACACTTCCATCTATAGAAACGAGACCATAACTTCCAATCAATGAGTAGATGAAAGTATTTCCCGATGCGGGTTTCAGCGAGTCAAATTCAAAACTTGCCACCACTTTATTCTTGGCATCTTTAATCTGCCAGCTGTTTATTCTATGCACCCTGAAGTTTTTACCATCAAGATATTGAATGTAGTTATAGCTGAAGTTAACAGCTTGGTTTCCGTTACCTTCGATAATCCCCCATTTGCCTTTGTGCTGAACTATGATCCTTCCTTTATGAGAAAATCTATAGTTATTATACAGACATTCTGTGATCTTCTTTCCGTCCTTCTTCAAAAATCCCCACAGGCCCTGATCATTCTTCACCGGAATGATATTCCTTGAGATATCTCCTATTTCCTTATATTGAAATGGTATTACTTCTTTTCCCTTCTTATTAATCAAACCCGACTTACCGAATAAACCAACATTGGCAAGTCCTTGTCTGAAAGGTTTGTAGATTGTGTCGTACTTATAATCTATAACAAGCTTTCCTTCCTCATCCACAAAGCCAAAGCGAATGCCTTCAGGAACCTTCTTTTTCACAGCAGCAAGTCCCTCGCTATATATCAGCGAAGACTTTTCCTGTGCAAATGAAAAGGAATATGAAAGACAACAAATCAGTATGGCAAAAATTCTTATTGGCATTTAGTAAGGAATATTCTGTTATTTTTTATCTGAAGTAAACTCCATAGATGTCTTCTCTTCTGGCTTTGATTGCAGGAAATATCTATTATTAATTTTATCGTAAGCTACATCTTCATATTCTAGTGGAATAGTAAAATTTCCCCCTTCATCAATAAATCCCGCTTTACCATCTTTCTTCACTTCTATAACACCATTTTCGTAATCCTTTAGCTGATCATATCTTGGAACTATCAATTCCTTTCCATTAACATCAGCCAATCCTACTTTACCATTCTTAAAGACTTTATATCGGCCTTTGCCGCAAACAGCTATTTCATTGTAGACGTTCCCGTTTATATCTTTTCCTGTAGAATCAATAAACTTCCATTTATTAGCCCCAGTAGAGACTCTGGCCACTCCCCTCCTCATAGGGCGCACCTGAGCATAATAAGGCTGAACGGCTATGTTTTCATTTTTATCTACAAAGCCCCATTTTCCCAGCAACACAACTGCAGCATAGCCATCTGAGAAATTTTGATATTTAGGATACTTTGGGGCAACTCTTATGTTTCCATTTAAATCAATAAATCCATACAACCCTTTCTTCTTAAATGCTGCATGACCATTTTCAAAAGATCGTATTTCAGTTACATCATCTTTAAAGCTGAACACAAATACCCCAGAGCCGTCTATTAGTCCGATATTTTTCCCCTTTCTTATAAAGAAAAGTTCAAGAGTATCTGAGACAGTTGCCAAGGAATCATATATTGGTTCTGCGATTTCTTTCCCTTTGCTGTTGATCAACCCAATCTGACCTTTATAGTTTTTCACTTTTATAAAACCGTTGGGAAATTTTTCATAAGAAGCAAATTTGTATGGATTGAGATTACAAATAGTCTTCCTTTTTAAAGTACCACTACTATCTCTCTCTTCATTAGTTTCAATAAGTCCAAGATTAAATAAATCAAGTTCCCCTTTGCAGATTACCCATTGCTGATCTGAATCAATAACTCCCATTTCAGGCTTATCAATGAATTTCATACCAGCTTCAAATAAGTCTCCCCTTTTGTATCCTATAGAATCATATTCAAATGGAATTATAGTACTACCGTTCAAATCCACCACGCCCCATTTGTCATTTTTATTTTTTAAAGCGAAAGAAATACTATCAAGGACATGTACCGCTTTTTCATTTCGGAATATAACCTCTCTGCTATCCTTATCAAAAACTGATTCACCATCCTTTGAATAGAGCTTCAACAGAGACTCGTACTTGGTTTTCTCAATACGGTCAAATATTGCAGGCAGTATCACTTTGCCTGAGCTATCTATCAGTCCAAAAAGTTTTTCTCGTTTAACTATAAAATGCTTTGGTTCCAAAATTAGGATGTCTGTATATACAGGAGGAGCAATAACCTCCTTTCCTTTTAAAATACCGACATATTCATTTCTGAAAAATCTGTTGAATCCAAGTTGAAAAGATTGTAAACTGTCTGCACGAATTGTAAACAACACCTTTCCATCCTCCATAATTTCCCACACCCGGAATTTCTTTCCTTCGATTCCGGAATCCTTGATATTAATTTGTTTTTGCTCAAAGGGTAGAAGCAACTTACCATTAAGGTCAAAAACCCCTTGCTCAGCTTCAATATTGGTTCCTGATACAAGATTCCCTTCTATTTTAAAATCTGAAAGCTTTTCAACATTTAAACGAATCCCCCCAGCATTGTAAAAATCAAAATAGCCACCCATATTACAGGAAAATACAGCTTTTGAAATTCGGGCTATAGAATCATACTTCAGAGGAGCTACAACATTTCCGTTCTCATCAATCACCCCTTTAAGGATTTTACTTCCTTCGTAATTTCCGACTATAGCGCAACCATTCTGAAAAGACTCAACCAATACATGAAATGCAGGGGCAATAACAAACTTCCCCTTCTTATCTACAAAACCAATTTGTTCCGCATCACCCGGCCACACTACTTTTACTGGTGTAAAATCATTATAAAGCTGAGGGATGGTTTCTTTAGGAAGCAAAAACTGACCTTTCTTATTTTGCTCAAGTTTTTCTCTCTGTACAATAATTAAGGAATCTCCTACACCTGCCAGGGCCATTGCCTGAGAAATGAGAGCGCATAGTAAGAATAAAAGTGGCTTTAATAAATTCATCTAAGGGTAAAACTATAAAAAAAGCAGGGAAGTTTGCCCTGCTTTAGTTTTTTAAACGAATATTTTAAACCCTTAGTTCTTTTCTTTTATTCTAAGTTCTTCAGGCTGCTGTTCCAGGTTAAAGAGATCATTCAGAACATCCATGAGAGTTTCTGCTTCACCTCTTTTACATGCAGCTTTTAACTGAAGTACCGGTAGTTTAATGATTTTTTGCATCAGACTTTTGGTAATCATGTCTACTTTTTTGCTTTCTTCCTCATTCAGTTGTTTCAAATACCTTGACATCTCTTCCTGACGAATCTGCTCCAATGCATTCTTCAATTTATTGATGGTTGGAGAAACCACCATTTCCTTAGCCCAGTCATTAAAGTCAAAAATACTTTCAGTGATAATCTCTCTTACCATCGGAATAGCATTGACTCTTTTATCCAAAGCTTCGTTAGCTCTGTTTTTGATGTGATCTATGTTGTATACCAATACCCCTGGAATCTCTTCCACCTTACTCTCTACACTTCTTGGTACTGATATGTCAATAAAATACTTATAAGATAAAACTTCCAGCTTGGCAACTTCTTCTTTGGTAAAGAGTGGCTCGTCTCTGAAAACAGAAGAAATAATTACATCAGCGTCTTTTGCTGCTTCCCAAAGATTTTCAAATGGAATAACTTTTACACCACATTCCTTTGCTAGTTCTTCTGCTTTAGAATATGTACGGTTCGTAATAGTGATATTTTTAAGCCCGGTTCCTGAAAAATTTCTGCAAACATCTGCTCCCATTTCTCCTAATCCGACGATCAGAACTTTGGGTTCTGCCAGTTCTGCTGCCAGTTCTTCCGCAAGCTCAACAGTGGCATAACTTACAGAAGCCGCACCATCTCTGAAAGGAGTAACCTGAACAACTTTTTTATTAGTAAAGAAAATGGTATGCATCAGTCTGTGTAAAAACGGACCAACTACTCCCATATCTGCAGCCCATTGGTAGGCATGTTTTACCTGATTGGTAATCTGCATATCACCCACAACCTGAGATTCTAGACCAATACTCACATTAAACAGATGCAAAACTGCTTCTGAATGATCTTCAATGATCTGAAAATATTCGTAATACTTTTCTCCGTCAGTTATTCCTTTCTGAAGAAAAGCCAGTTTTACAATTTCCTTGCTAAAATCTGAATTGGAAGAATAATAAATTTCAGTCCTGTTACAGGTAGAAAGAATTAATATTTCAGAAGCGTCAGTGAACTCTTTAAGGTTCAGCATCAGTTTCTTACATAAATCCTCATTTAAAGAGAGCAACTCTCTGACTTCCAGGGGAGCCGTTTTATAGGATAAACTAACCGCTTTAAAATTACTAATCATTCCTTTTGTACTGTGGGATTGCAAAAATAACCTTTAAATTTCTAAATACGAAAGCTAATGTAAGAAAAAGGATATTTTAATTGTAGTAATATAAGACGGAGCAAAAATGTTCCGGTTTCTTTTAGAAAAAAGTATTTTTGAAAAATGGAATTTACTCAGCTAAGAACGCTTGACATTTACCAGAACAGATCGAAATTCAAACTGATCATATTAGTTATCGCTGTGGTTATTGGGGCAGTATCAATATATTACACTCAAAGTCTTGTTAACAAACTGGCGGACAGGGAGAAAAAGTTAATCGACTTATACGCCAAAGGACTTAAAACGGCTATCAACCCTGAAAATAGCGGAGGCTTAACCTTTCTGTTTCAAGAAATTATAGAAGCCAACAATTCAGTCCCCGTTATCCTGACCGATGAGCATAAATTACCGATTAGCGAGAAAAACCTGTTTATTCCCAGTGGTCTTACCGAAGCCGAAAGGATAACTTTCATGAAGAAAGAAATTTCTGAAATGGAAAAAGAACATGAGCCAATCGTTGTAGAATTCGGTCCTGGGCTTAAAAATTACATATTCTATAAAAATTCATACCTTCTAACTCAGCTTGTTTATTACCCATTTATTCAGCTTACAGTCATTGCAATATTTGCCATCATTGCATATCTGGCCTTCAGTTATTCAAGAAATGCAGAACAAAATAGGGTTTGGGTAGGGCTAGCAAAGGAAACTGCTCATCAGCTTGGCACTCCATTATCCAGCTTAATGGCATGGTTGGAATTATTGAAAAGTAATCCCAAATATGAGGGAGAAGAGGCGCTTCTTGAGTTAGATAAAGACATAGTTCGCCTTGAAATGATTACGGCAAGGTTTTCCAATATCGGATCGGTCCCTACATTGACTGACGAAAATGTATATCAGGCAGTTAAATTAAATATTGATTATCTAAAATCCAGGATTTCCAGCAAGGTCATATTCTCCATCATCCCCGATGTAGAAGTTTCTGCCACCGCAAAAATCAATAAACCTCTTTTTGAATGGGTTATAGAAAACATTTGTAAAAATGCTACCGATGCAATGAATGGAATTGGCAGAATCGACATCAGAATTTTAAGAATGAATGACGGAAAAATTGCTATTGATATTTCAGATACAGGAAAAGGTATCCCAAGATCAAAAGTTCAGGAAATTTTTAAACCCGGTTATACTACTAAAAAAAGAGGATGGGGACTTGGCCTTACTCTTGTGAAAAGAATTGTAGAAAATTACCATAACGGCAAAATATTTGTACTTTTTTCGGAATTAGGAAAAGGAACCACATTCAGAATAATCCTTAACTCCTGACTCCCACCCCTTTCCCTTCAATCAAACATTTCAACCAATAACTACTTCTATTGAGTAGAAAATGAAACCTTATTAATAAGAGGCGATTAAAAATTCGAAAGAACTACTGATGTTATGGATAAATAAAATATTGCTCATTTTGGAATGATTAAATAAACCAGTAGTTTTGCACTCGCAAATTTAACCATACTTTACTTTAACAGCTTAAATTATAATGGCAAATATCGGTAAAATAACACAGGTAATTGGACCTGTGGTAGATGTGAGCTTTGAGGGGCCTAATACAAAACTTCCAAGAATATTGGATGCCCTTGAAGTTAAGAAACTGAATGGCCAGGTAGTTGTACTTGAATGTCAGCAGCACCTGGGAGAAGACAGGGTAAGAACCATCTCTATGGAGAGTACAGACGGTCTACAGAGAGGAATGGAAGTTATAGACAAAGGCGCTCCTATCCAAATGCCTGTTGGTGAAGATATAAAAGGAAGACTTTTCAACGTAGTTGGAGAAGCAATTGACGGTATTCCTCAACCAAAAGGAGACAGAACCCTTCCTATCCACAGACACGCTCCTAAATTCGAAGATCTTTCTACATCTACTGAAGTTTTATTTACCGGTATTAAAGTAATTGACCTTATCGAGCCATATGCAAAAGGAGGTAAAATCGGTTTGTTTGGTGGTGCAGGTGTTGGTAAAACCGTATTGATCCAGGAGCTTATTAACAACATCGCAAAAGCATACTCTGGTCTTTCAGTGTTTGCAGGTGTTGGAGAGAGAACAAGAGAAGGGAATGACCTTCTTCGTGAGATGATTGAAGCTGGTATCGTTAACTATGGTGACGAATTTAAACACAGCATGGAGCACGGTGGATGGGACCTTGCAGCTGTTAGTACAGAAAAACTAAAAGATTCTAAAGCTACATTCGTGTTCGGTCAGATGAACGAACCTCCAGGAGCCCGTGCTAGAGTTGCTCTTTCTGGTCTTACTGTAGCTGAATATTTCCGTGATGGTGACGGACAAGGACAGGGTAAAGATATCCTTTTCTTCATCGATAACATCTTCCGTTTCACTCAGGCAGGTTCTGAGGTATCCGCTCTTCTTGGTCGTATGCCATCTGCCGTAGGTTACCAACCTACTCTTGCAACAGAAATGGGTGCAATGCAGGAAAGAATTACTTCAACAAAAAGAGGTTCTATCACATCTGTACAGGCAGTTTACGTTCCTGCAGATGACTTGACTGACCCTGCTCCGGCAACTACCTTCGCTCACCTTGACGCAACAACCGTATTATCAAGAAAAATCTCTGAGCTTGGTATTTATCCGGCTGTGGATCCACTTGATTCTACTTCAAGAATTCTTACAAGAGACATCCTTGGTGATGCTCACTACAACTGTGCTCAAAGAGTAAAAGAAATTCTTCAGAGATACAAAGAACTTCAGGATATTATTGCCATCCTTGGTATGGACGAGCTTTCTGACGAAGATAAACAAGTTGTTCACAGAGCTAGAAGGGTACAAAGATTCTTATCTCAACCATTCCACGTTGCTGAGCAATTTACTGGTCTCAAAGGTGTTCTTGTAGACATCAAAGATACTATCAAAGGATTTAATGAGATTATGGATGGTAAATACGATCACCTTCCTGAGTCTGCATTCAACCTTGTTGGTAGCATCGAACAAGCAGTTGCTAAAGGAGAGAAACTTCTAGCAGAAGCAAAATAATTAATGAGGAAGCAGGAATGCTATTTTAAAATGGCGTTCCTTTTTCTTTCAATATCCTCATTAAAATTCCACTATAAAACATTAGAATGATGTTTCTAGAAATCATAACTCCTGACGAAAAGGTATTCAGCGGCGAAGTTGTCGCAGTGAACCTTCCCGGAACTGAGGGCCCATTTGAAGTACTTAATAATCACGCAGCAGTAATTAGCACATTGGACAAAGGAAATGTTAAAATTTCCGAAAGCCATAATCAAGTGAAAAATGTTGTAATAGATGGCGGATTAGTAGAGGTACTCGACAATAAGATCATTGTACTTGCTGAAGCAATAATTGGCTAACCAATACTAAACATAAAAAAAGGCAGACTCCAAACGAGCCTGCCTTTTTCTTTTTGCAGCTTTTAGTATATAACTAAAATCTCTTCACATTCGTAAAACTGATTTTCAGGACATTTTTAAGTAAAATCTGATTTTACAAATAAAATATCACTTACAGGTAAATTGCATAATCAATATCAATTAAATCCAACTATTATTCATAACTTTATACTAGAATAATATTTTCAAAAAAATAAATGAAAAGGCTTTTATACCTTTTTGCACTTTTACTTCCTCTCTCCTGTTTTTCATCAGACTTTGAAAAAAGGCCTACTCATTATCATTTCCTAAAGCATTTTAATACAGAAGAGAACCCCTCTAAGGGCTTCAATATAAAACTTTCCCCTGCATTTTTCTGGAATACTGCCTCATTAGAGTTTGAATATCCGTTAAGCAGTAAATTCTCCCTGGGCATTAATCTTTTTGCAAAACTCGGGAGTACAGGAAGTGGAAAAAATAATATAAAAGTAAAAGAAGAAAGCTTCCTGAAAGACGGCTACCTTGCCGAGGGGCTTATCCGGTTTTACCCAAAAGCTTCGGCTCCCGAAGGTATATTCGTACAGGGAAGTTTAACTTATGGCAATCTTATTTATTTTGATGGAAATACCCGTCCATACACATTGCATAATCATTGGAGAAAACTTAAAAACGTAAATAGTAACGTGCCCATTGAAAAGCCCAAACCTCTGGGAGGCGGACTGGGCATTGGCTATCAAACAGTTATAATTCCGGAACACTTAATAGGTTGCCTAGTTCTCGGAATGCAGGTAAATAGCGACTCGGGAAACAAGACTTTTTTCTCAATTTACCTTGCTCCATCTCTGGGAATTAAATTTTAGCTAAATTTATAGAATGAAACGTAAGTTATACATTTTCGTCCTGACTCTAACCTTGCTTTTCTCCTGTAAAAAGGACGAAAACTATGCGGACCCACGTCTTGTCGGAAAATGGACTGATTTCAATACTGCTTATACATTTAGTGAGGACAAAACTTTCTATTCTCTTTATCTCAGAAGTGGAATGGGAAGCGACACTATTTTGGTAGACAGCATCTTCGGAACTTATTCCGTGAACAAAAAAAAGAATGTTCTGAATTTCTCAATGCACGGTTATCGAAAAAAAGACAGCCTTAAAACAATCGTAATGGACAATAGAAATATGCCGGCCTGGAATTATTCATTTGATAATGATTCTACTCTTACCTATCGCACAAGCACTGCTTATAGCAAACTATTCAAGAAAAAGTAGAGCATTATAAAAATAGATTTCTTTACGTTTAGCTATCATAAAAAAGCCCCTCGAATTTCGAAGGGCTTTTTGTTTTATTAATAACGATTGTTAACATTTAAAATGCAGCTCCGATTTTAAATCCGATCCTTACTCCCGGTCTTTGTCCATCTTCTTCCACCCCAATATAGGAAGCTGCCTTTTTAGGATCTGTTATAATTCTTTTATTCTCATAAGTAACTGGCTGCAAAGTTCTTAATTTCATCTGAGGACCTATATAAAAATCCATAACAAAAACCTTTGCAAAAATAAATTGAAACCCTCCTAAGACACCTCCACCAGCTTCTGTATAGCTGTATGTGGCATTATAGTCATTGTTAGGAGTTGTATTGTCATTAAATTCAACATCATATTTACCATATCTTCCAAATGCTGAGATGTAAAATCCTTTAGGAGCTGCCCAGGTTGTGTTTGTTAAATAGTATTTAAGTTCTGGTACAACGGTATATCCAGAATAAATTTTTCGATCCTCAGACCTTGTATTATCATTATCTGTCCATGTAATTCCATAACTATCTTGAATATGACGATAGCCGCCGGTAACCTGAAATGAAACCTTATCATTAATCGCCCTTTCATAGGCCAAATTCAAGCTGGCAGCAAATAGTTCTGGAAAGCCTATTTTAAGAACATTCTTAGGATCAGCTTTTTGAGCAAAAGAATTTACTACAGCAAAAAATAATAAGCTCAGAGTTAAAAGATTTTTTTTCATCGTTTTAAAAGTTCTATATTACAAATATACGTTTAGCGACCGGATTTTCCTTTAAATAGGTATTTAAACTAGAAAAATTTACTTTTTTGATCAATGGGTTTTCCCCATCTTTGCACACGAAATGCTTGCCCAAATACTTGCCCTTATAAAAAAAGATCTCACTCTGGAATGGAGACAAAAATATGCCTTCGGAGGAATCTTGTTGTATGTTGGCGGCGCAATTTTTATATGCTACCTGAGTATCGGAGTCAGAACATCGCAACTCTCTCCTTCTACCTGGAATGCAATATTCTGGATCATAATGCTTTTCATTTCCATAAATGCGGTATCTAAAAGCTTTTTTCAGGAACGACAACAGCGATTTATTTATTATTACACCATAGCAGATCCTCAGGCTTTTATTGTTTCCAAAATCATTTACAATGCTATTCTGATGATTTTTCTGGGAATTATTGCATTCGCATTTTATGCCTTAGTGATGGAAAATAGAGTTGAAGACAATTTGTTGTTTATATTCAACATTTTGCTGGCTTCGCTATCATTTGCCTCAGCTCTTACGATGATCAGCGCAATTGCAGCAAAAGCTGGAAATAACGCTACACTTATGGCGATTCTTGGCTTTCCGGTAATTCTCCCTCTACTATTGCTTGTTATCAAAATTTCCAAAGCTGCAATTGATGGGTTGGATCGCTCGTTAAGTATTGATGAAATTGCAATTGTACTTTCTATAAATGTAATTATAATAACTGTAACATATTTACTATTTCCTTACCTTTGGCGAAGCTGAAAAAGGTAATTTCGTAGATTTCGGCCTCATGACAACAAACTCAAAAAAAGGTCCACTCAACTGGTGGAAAATACTGACAATTATTCTCTTGTTCTATACACTGATTGCAGGTTTTTTATTTCCCGTTCCAAGACTTCCAATCCTTAATGAATCTATAAGAAACTTGTATTTCCACGTTCCAATGTGGTTTGCAATGATCATTATGCTTGGTGTTTCTGTGGTAAATGCCATATTATACCTTTCCAAAGAAGACTGGAAACATGATAAAACTGCTGTAGAAGCTGCTAATACGGGTATCGTATTCGGGATATTAGGAATTGTTACTGGTATGCTTTGGGCTAAATTTACCTGGGGCGAATCATGGAGCGGCGATCCGAAACAAAATGCATCTGCTATAGGGATACTTATTTACCTGGCTTATTTTATTTTGAGAGGTTCCTTTTCAGATCCTGTAGAAAAAGCTAAGATCAGCGCGATTTACAACATTCTTGCATATCCTGCATTTCTCGCACTAATCTTTGTACTGCCAAGACTTACAAGTTCTCTTCATCCCGGAAACGGAGGCAACCCAGGTTTCAATGCTTACGACCTGGACAACAAAATGAGAATGGTCTTCTACCCTGCCATTATTGGTTTTTCACTTTTAGGCTGGTGGATTACAACTCTAAGAATACGCTTTAAAAATATCGAACACCTTATCAAGTGGGGGAATTAATCTATGAAAAAATTGTTTTTTCTATTCGTCTTGTTATTCTCTTTGAATTTTGCTGCACCTGTTTTTGCCCAGAATGCCATTTCTTCTGAAAAAGTGGAAATGGCTGATGCATTCAGAAAAGAAGGTAAAATTTATGTTGTAGTGGGAACGTTTGTACTAATTCTTACAGGTATCATTGTATACCTCGTGGTGCTAGACAGAAAACTAACCAAACTGGAAGACGAAATCGAGCATCAAAAATAACCATGAAAAAGACTCATATTATAGGGCTCATTGTTATCGCTATTTGTATCGGTGTAATTGTTTCAACATCCGGGGATACAAGTGCCTATGTTACATTTAAAGAAGCAGCCGAAATGGCCGCTGACGGAAATAAACACAAAGTTCATGTAGTTGGCAAAGTAAAAAAAGACACCAATGGCCAATTGACAGACTTCTACTACAAACCTGAAATGGATCCGAATTACTTCGCATTCAAACTGATTGATCAAAATAACCAGGAACAGGAAGTCGTATATCTCAATCCTAAACCACAAGATTTTGAAAGAGCTGAACAAATTGTGGTGATAGGCAGCACTCAGGATAAAATCTTCAAAGCAGATAAAATCCTTATGAAATGCCCTTCAAAATATGAAGAAAAAGAACTGAAGGCTAATTAATTAAACTATCGAATTCATGCGTGCATATCTGGGCGACCTTGGCCACCTTTGTGTCATCATTTCATTTATATTTTCCATCCTTGCTACTATTTCCTTCGGAAAAGCCACAGTATCTATAGATGCACTTAAAAAAGATTCCTGGCTCAGATTTGCAAGGGGCATCTTTTTCATCCATTCACTCGCAGTATTTGGTATAGTTGCAGCTTTATTTACCATCATAAGCCAGCATTACTACGAATATCACTATGCCTGGAGCCACTCTTCCAACAATCTGCCATCCGAATACATGATTTCGTGTTTCTGGGAAGGTCAGGAAGGAAGTTTTCTGCTCTGGACGTTCTGGAATGTTTTGCTAGGTTTAATCCTTATTAAAGTAAATAAAACATGGGAAGCTCCTGTCATGACGATCTTTTGTCTTGTCCAGCTCTTCCTTTGTTCAATGATTCTGGGAATTGTAATCCCCGGTCTTGATTTTAAAATTGGCAGCTCTCCATTTATCTTGCTAAAAGATTACATGGGAGATATTCCTGTTTATCAAATTAATCCGAATTTTATCCCTGAAGATGGTACAGGCTTAAACCCATTATTACAGAACTACTGGATGGTCATTCACCCTCCTACTCTATTCCTTGGCTTTGCTGCAACTCTAGTTCCTTTTGCATATTGTATGGCGGGACTATGGCAAGGCAGATACAAAGAATGGATCAGACCTGCTTTTCCTTGGGCACTATTCGCTGCTACAACACTCGGAATCGGGATTTTAATGGGTGGTTATTGGGCATATGAAACACTGAACTTTGGCGGTTACTGGAACTGGGACCCTGTAGAAAATGCAGTGTATGTGCCATGGCTAGTGATGGTTGCAGCCATACACACCATGCTCATTTTCAAAAACAGTAATAAGTCTCTTCAGGCATCTGTTATTCTTATCACTGCCCAGTTTATACTAATCCTTTATTCTACCTTTCTTACAAGAAGTGGCGTGCTTGGAAACTCTTCAGTGCATTCATTTACTGATCTAGGGCTTTCGGGACAATTATTGCTTTTCCTTTTTGCACTTATAATTGTAGCGGTAATCTTCATAATAGTTCGCTGGAAAAACCTTAAAGGAGAGGATAGTGAAGAAGTATCTGTTTACTCCCGTGAGTTCTGGATATTTATCGGAGTAGTAGTTTTTTGTCTTGCAGCATTCCAAGTCCTTTACACAACTTCAATTCCTGTTTACAACAAACTTCTTGGCTGGATTGGAATTGAATCTAACATCGCCCCACCTGCAGATCAGATTGAACATTATTCCAAATTTCAAATCTGGGCAGGGATACTGATTGCATTGATTTCGGCGATAGGCCAGTTCTTCTGGTGGAAAAAAATGGATAGCAAAAAGTTGTGGGAAGAAATCAGCATACCTGCTATCATTACTTTACTGGTTTCCAGTGCACTCATTTGTCTGACGATGATGAATAAAATTGACATCACTCCGACTTATATCCTTTTATTTACAACTGCACTATTTTCAGTAATTAGCAATATTTCCATATTCATCAAGATAGTTAAAAACAACTATAAACTGACCGGCGGTGCTATCGCCCACATCGGTGTGGCGCTGATGTTATTCGGAATACTATTTTCATCAGGATATTCGAAAGTCATTTCCCTTAACACCACAGGCTTAATTTATTCTAAAGAAGCTGGAAATGACTTCAATAGAGACAATATCCTTCTCTGGAGAAACGAATGGAAAGAGATGAATGACTATAAACTGAAATTCATCGGACCAAGACTTGAAGCCAAAGATTACCCTGGCTATATCAAAAAAGAGCACCTTATTCTGCTTGATGACAAATACAAGGCACTTGCTAAGAAGACAATTGAACATGAAGGGAAAAAGTATTTCGACAAAGGAGATACGATAGAAATATATCCAGAAAACACTTACTATGAAGTTTTAATAGCGAAAGCAGGCGGTGATACATTTACAATTTATCCTAGAGCACAGGTTAACCCTACTATGGGATTACTTGCATCACCTGGCATTGAACACTTCTACGATAAAGATCTTTATGCACACGTATCTTCCATTCCTTCTCCTCAGGAAGAAAAAGAATGGTCTCCAACTGAAGAATATACCATTAAGCCTGGAGATACAGTGTTTATCAATGACTATGTAACAATCCTTAATGAAGTAGAAAGGGTTAATTACGTTCCTGGAATGCCATTAGCTCAAGAAGATGCAGCGGTAATGGCTCATTTTCATGTACTTGACAGGGAAAAAAACCATAGTATTCACCCGATTTACATAATTAAGGTAAAAGAAGGACTAGCCGGACAAATTCCGGACGTCAATGAAGACCTTGGGATCAAAATCAGCTTTCTTAATATCGATCCTACTAAAGAGGTATTTACATTTGCAGTCAATACCACCCAGAAGGATTATATCATTCTGAAAGCAATTGAAAAGCCTTTTATCAATATCCTTTGGATTGGAACTCTTGTTCTCGTTGCAGGTATGCTACTTGCTATGATCAGAAGATATCAGGAGTTTGCCAAAATGAGGGATAAAAACACTGAATAATTTTTAAATCTGCGAGCATGGGCTATAGGATATCTATGATCGGTTCGGGCAATCTGGCCAGTCATCTGGCCCCTGCTCTTGAAAATGCCGGGCATTTTGTAAGTGAAGTATACTCAAGAAATCCGACTTCGGCGAAAAGTCTGTGTAGCATGTTATACAATGCTACCAGTGTTTCTAGCCTGGATTTCTCTCATAGCAAATCTGCAATTTTCATCATTGCCGTGAATGACGATGCCATAGAAGAAGTAGCTGCTCAGATTGCTCTTCCTCCAAATGGCACTTTGATACATACTTCAGGCACCAAATCAATATCAATTTTATGCGGGTTTGAGCATTTTGGAAGTCTCTATCCTCTGCAAACTTTTACCAAACGTAAAAAAGTTTCCTGGGAAGAAATTCCGATTTTAACAGAAGGCTCCGACGAAGAAACCGCTAAACATATTTTAGCCTTAGGGAAAAGCATTTCGGCTAAAGCATTTCAGGCCTCCGAAGAAAAAAGAAAGCTCGTACATCTTTCGGCCGTTTTTTCAGCAAATTTTGCAAATCATTTGCTATATATGTCAAAATCTATACTAGACGAAAATGATATAGACTTTACAATACTAAAGCCTTTGCTTACCGAAACTCTGAAAAAGGCCTTTGAAATAGATCCTATCAAAGCTCAAACTGGTCCTGCAGTAAGAAAAGATATCTCAACTATCAGAGACCACCTGAAAATTCTTGACAATAAAGAAGATTTTAAGAAAATTTATAAAGACATTACTGAAAATATAATCAAAGTTCATTCACAATCTTAATTCCATGGATAGCCAACATTCTGATTTTTCCAAAATCAATACTTTTCTTTTTGATGTAGATGGAGTTCTTACTGATGGAAGCATTCAGGCCTTCTCTACAGGAGAGCATGTTAGAAATTTTTATATTAAAGATGGATATGCCATTGAAAAAGCGCTTCAAAGCGGTTATAACATCATTATCATAACAGGGGGCTTTGAAGAAGGAGTTGCCAAAAGGCTGAAATTTTTGGGGATAAAAGATGTTTTTATGGGAGTAAAAGACAAACTTGCAGTATACAATGAATATCTGCACGATAAACATCTGGACAAAAGTTCCATTTTATACATGGGCGATGACCTTCCTGATCTTAAAATGCTTAAATTGGTTGGTATGCCTACCTGCCCTAACGATGCAGTTGGAGATATAAAAAATGTTTGCAAATACATTTCTCCATACAATGGAGGACGCGGTGCTGTCAGAGATGTTATTGAACAAGTAATGAAAGCCCAGGGCAAATGGCTTATCGACCAATGGTAAAACCTCATTTATGCCAAGACCTGTAAAACTGCATTTAAAAACATACTTCAAGGGGTTTATTAAACTCATCCGGTTTAATAATCTCCTTATTTTGTTTTTTTCTCAGTTGTTTGTCTATTTTTTCCTTATTAAAGGTATTAAACCTTTCAATTTTTCCTTCTTACTACTCACATTAGCAACAGTTTGCATAGCTGCGGCTGGATATATTATCAATGACTACTACGATATCAAAATTGACATCATCAATAAACCAGGAAGAGTTGTAATCGGGCGAATATTTAAAAGAAGAACAGCAATGATCTTCCATTTTATCCTTAATGGAAGTGGCATTATTGTGGGATTGATGATGGGATTACGATTAGGGGTTATTATTGCCTTTTGCAGTTTCCTCCTATGGTTATATTCTAACCAATTAAAAAGACAACCCCTTTCAGGAAATATAGCTATATCCTTTTTAACTGCATTATCAATTATGCTTGTTGGTGTATTTGCTAAGGAGCGCTACATATCTGTGCTAGTTTATGCAATCTTTGCTTTTTTCATTTCTCTTATCAGGGAAATAGTCAAAGATATGGAAGATGTTAAAGGTGATGCAAATTTTGGATGCAAAACATTACCCATTATTTGGGGGATCCGCAAAACAAAGTCATTTCTTTTCATCGTCGGAATACTTTTCATTGTCACCCTAATCATAGGTTACTTTTGGCTGATGAGGGAGAACCCTTTTAATATGTACTTTATCGGATACAACCTTATTTTTGTCATTCTCCCTTTTTTTGTATTCCTAATTTACCTTTCAAAGGCAGATACAGTTACAGATTTTAAGAAATTAAGCACTTTTTGTAAGGTAATAATGCTTACAGGAGTACTAAGTATGCTTTTTGTCTAATCTTATTATATATTTGCATCCTTAAAATCAAAAGAATCCCTTGCCCGTTAAAATTGCAATATTTTGTTCCGGTTCCGGTTCAAATGCACAAAAAATTATTGAATATTTTCAAGAGCACAAAAGTGCCGAAGTAGTATTGCTGCTCTCCAATAATAAAAATGCCTACGCTCTGGAGCGCGCAAAATCGCTTGGCGTATCTACACGTGTATTTGACAAAGCACAGTTTTCACAATCACAGATAATAGTAAATGAGCTTAAAGAATTAGGGGTAAATTGGATTATCCTGGCAGGGTTTCTATGGCTCGTTCCAGAGAACCTAATTGAAGCTTATCCTAATTCAATAGTAAATATTCACCCTGCACTACTTCCATCCTATGGAGGAAAGGGTATGTACGGCATGTATGTTCATGAAGCAGTGGTAAAGGCAAAAGAAAAAGAAAGCGGCATTAGCATACACATGGTAAACAAAGAATACGATAAAGGAACAATCGTATTCCAGGCCAAATGCTTTCTTACTGACGAAGACACAGCAGAAACTCTTGCAAAAAAAATACAAGCACTTGAGCATGAACATTTTCCTAAAGTAATCGATGCTCTTATTTGTTCAAAAACATATAATCCCATTTCCTGAAATTTTAAAAAGTAAATAATGAATCCAAGAAAAATTAAATCTGCTCTTATATCAGTTTATTATAAAGACGGACTTGACAGAATAGTTAAACTTCTTGACAAGCAAGGTGTTAAAATCTATTCCACTGGAGGCACCCAAAAGTTCATTGAAGACCTGGGGATAAAAGTTACTCCGGTAGAGGAACTAACTACATATCCGTCAATTCTTGGAGGAAGGGTAAAAACACTTCACCCTAAAATTTTTGGTGGAATTCTTTTCAGAAGAGATTTTGAACAAGATCAGAAAGAAGTAGCTCAATATGATATCCCAAGCCTCGATCTTGTAATTGTAGATTTATATCCATTTGAAGAAACAGTTGCATCGGGTGCATCTGATGAAGACATTATTGAAAAGATTGACATAGGAGGAATTTCTTTAATCAGAGGAGCAGCTAAAAACTTCAAAGATGTTGTAATTGTCGCTTCTAAAGATCAGTATCCCATGCTTGAAAATATTCTTGTAGAAAGAAAAGGCGAGACAGATTTGAATGAAAGAAGACTTTTTGCAGGAAGAGCATTTGACATCTCTTCTCATTATGATACAGCAATCTTTAATTATTTCTTTAGCGGAGAAGAAATAAAACATTTTAAACAAAGTGTAAGAGACTTCCAAGTTCTTCGTTATGGAGAAAACCCTCATCAGGCTGGCGTATTCTATGGTAAGCTTGATGATATGTTCGAAAAGCTGAACGGTAAGGAGTTATCTTATAATAACCTATTGGATGTTGATGCCGCGGTTGGACTGATTGATGAATTTGAAGGAACAACAACCTTCGCAATCCTGAAACACAATAATGCTTGTGGTATAGCTACTGCAACTACTCCAAAAGAAGCATACCTGAAGGCTTTGGCCGCAGACCCTGTTTCTGCTTTCGGAGGTGTAATCATCACCGGGTCCAAAATTGATATGGCAACAGCAGAAGAGCTAAACAAGCTGTTCTTCGAAGTATTAATTGCTCCGGATTTCGAAAAAGATGCATTGGAATTACTTACTTCGAAAAAAAATCGAATCTTATTACGAAGAAAACCCGTTACACTCCCTTCAAGACAGTTTAAAACACTTCTTAACGGAGTTATAGAACAGGAAAAAGATTTAAAAAAGGAAACAGAGGAAGAACTAAAACCTGTAACCAATCGTTTTCCATCCGACAAAGAAAAAAGAGCTTTGTTGTTTGCCAACAAAATCTGTAAACATACCAAATCCAATGCTATCGTATTGGCAGTAGACGGACAGATGATATCAAGCGGAGTAGGTCAGACCTCAAGAGTAGATGCTCTTAGACAAGCGATCGAAAAAGCCAAAAGTTTTGGATTCTCCCTGGAAGGAGCAGTGATGGCATCCGATGCCTTCTTCCCTTTCCCTGACTGTGTTGAGATAGCTGACAAAGCAGGTATTAAAGCAGTAATACAACCGGGAGGGTCAATTAAAGATCAAGAGTCAATAGACTATTGTAATGTACATGATATAGCCATGGTTCTAACTGGATTCAGGCATTTCAAGCACTAAAAATGAGTTTAATTTCTTTTGATTTAAAAACAAATTTGTAAATTTCACAGTATTAAAAGGATTAGTTTAAATCAGGATTTTTAATAAGCATGGGATTATTTGATTTTTTCACCAGTGATATCGCAATTGACCTGGGAACAGCAAATACCTTAATCATCTATAAGGACAAAATTGTGGTTGATGAACCATCAATCATTGCCCTTGACAAGATTACAGGTAAGGTAAGAGCCATTGGCCGGGAAGCAATGCAAATGCATGAGAAGACTCATGAGAACATCAAAACTATCAGACCTCTGAAAGACGGTGTAATTGCCGACTTCCATGCTGCAGAGCATATGATCAGAGGCCTTATCAAGTTAATTGATGGAGGAAAAAGGTTCTTCGGTGCATCTCACAGAATGGTCATTTGTATCCCTTCAGGAATCACTGAGGTTGAAAAAAGAGCTGTACGTGACTCTGCAGAACATGCAGGCGCAAAAGAAGTTTATATGATACACGAGCCGATTGCTGCCGCTATCGGTCTTGGAATCGACATTGAACAACCAGTAGGTTCAATGATTGTTGATATCGGTGGAGGAACAACAGAGATTGCAGTAATTGCGCTTTCAGGTATTGTTTGTGAGCAATCGATCAGAGTTGCAGGTGATGTCTTTAACAAAGACATCCTTGATTATATGAGAAGACAGCACAACTTACTTATAGGTGAAAGATCTGCAGAAAGAGTAAAAATCGAAGTTGGTTCGGCACTAACAGAGCTGGACAATCCTCCAGAAGATTATGAAATCAGGGGAAGAGACCTAATGACAGGTATTCCGAAAATTATAAAAGTAACTTATTCAGAAATTGCTTTTGCACTTGACAAATCAGTTTCAAAAATTGAAGAAGCAGTGCTGAAAGCTCTTGAAATTTCTCCGCCGGAGCTGAGTGCCGATATCTATGATAATGGTATTCACCTTACAGGAGGAGGAGCTCTTCTAAGAGGACTGGATAAGAGATTGGCAATGAAAACCAAACTTCCGATACATGTAGCTGAAGATCCACTTCGCGCTGTAGTAAGAGGGACCGGAATGGCCATAAAAGAATTTGATAAATACAGAGCAGTATTGATGACTTAAAATTTAAATGCACAGGTTATTTCATTTTTTATACCAGTATAAGGCATTTCTTTTTTTTCTGATTCTCGAAGCCATATGTGTATGGCTGATAATCAGAAACAACAGTTATCAAAGCGCATCCTATTTTAATACTTCAAATTACGTTGTTGGGGAAATTCTTGAAACCTCCAACAACGTAACTGAATATTTTAATCTCAAGGATGTAAACACGCAGCTTGCAGGAGAAAATGCAAGGCTGAAGCGATTACTTACCAAAGAGTATCAAAAAAAGGATTTCATTATTAGTAATAAGTCCGAATTTTTAAAAGCAAATCAATACAATTACATCCCGGCCAAAGTTGTTAATAATTCCACCAGCCGGTTTACCAATTACATTACAATAGATAAAGGTAGTCTTGACGGAATCAAACCTGGAATGGGCGTAATAGCTCAGGACGGAATTGTGGGGAAAGTTAAATCTTGCACCGAAAATTTCTCAACAATTATTTCGTTGTTACATGAGAAATGGAGTGTTTCTGCTAAAATCTCTGATGGAGAAATAGACGGAATTGTGAAATGGCAAGGAATGGATCCTGCCATAGCAGACCTGCAGTATGTAGGTAGGCATCACCATTTCAAAATCGGAGACAGTGTAGTTACTTCAGGCTACAACACTTTGTTTCCTCCCGGAGCTTTGATAGGAAGAATTCAGGATTTCAAAATAGATCAGGGGAAACCATTTTACAAAATCAATGTTAAACTGGCGACTGACTTTACAACTTTGAAATACGTATACGTAATCGAAAATTACCTTAAAGCCGAAAAAGATTCTTTGGAAAACCAAAGCAATTATTCATCTGACGAATGAGAAGCAGAACTATCATAATGCCCATACTTCTGATTATCCTGTTTTGGGTATTACAAATATTGATATTCAGAAATTTTGCCTTCTTCAATATGGCATTTTGCTATATCTATATTGGCTTTATACTCATGCTGCCATATGAGATACCGCATATGCTGACCATGGTTATAGCTATGGCATTTGGTTTTACAATTGATGTATTCTATGACACTATAGGCATGCATATGGCTGCCTCCGTTTTCATAGCCTACATCCGTCCATATGTAATAAATGTGCTCACCCCTCGAGGTGGTTATGATGCTACCATGGAAATCTCCATCCAATCACTTGGATTCCAATGGTTCGCTTCTTACGCTGCGGTGCTCATATTTATTCATCATACGCTTCTTTTTGCCATTGAAGCCTGGGGACTTAATGTCTTCTTTCAGGCCATAGGCAAAATTGTATTAAGCTCAATATTTACCTTCGGGGTTTTCACCCTGCTACAGTTCCTGCTTTTCTCCCGCAAACGATAAATGTTCAGAGATAGAAAAAATATTGTTCAGTTGATTTTCATATTGACTGGAGCAGTCTTTATTGTAAGACTGTTTTTTATTCAGGTACTGGATTCAAGATATAAATTTGAAGCCCAGAACAATGTCATGCGCCGTATTATCGAGTACCCTTATCGTGGTCTGATCTATGACCGAAACGGAAAGATACTCGTATTCAACACCCCTGTTTTTGACCTGATGGTCGTGCCAAAAGAGGTACAAATAAAAGATACGCTCACCTTTTGTGAACGCTTTGGAATCACTAAAGAAGAATTTGTTAAAAAAATAAAAGAAGCAAGGGAATATTCAACAGTAAAACCCACCGCTTTCCTAAAACAACTCTCTATTGCTGATTTTGCTAAAGTACAGGACTTTCTTATAGACTATCCCGGATTTTATCCTCAGGCAAGAACAATTCGCTCCTACCCACACCACAGTCTCGCCAATGCTCTAGGGTATATTGGAGAAATTTCCAAAAAACAACTGGAGAAGCAAGAAAATAAGTATTACCTACAGGGAGATTACATTGGTATCTCTGGCCTCGAAGCCAATTACGAAGAGCTGTTAAGAGGACAAAGAGGTGTAAAATACATGATGGTGAATGTTAGGGGAGTTGAAAAAGGTTCTTTTAGAGATGGTATTTACGATACCATTTCTATACCCGGAGAGAATCTTTATACAAGCATTGATCTCGAACTTCAGCAATATGGGGAGAGGTTGATGGAAAATAAAATTGGCAGTGTAGTAGCAATTGAACCGGCAACAGGAGAAATCCTGGCATTTATTTCCAGCCCTACCTATGACCCTAACATTCTAACTGGAAGGCACTTTTCAGAAAATTACAGAAAACTTGAGAAGGATAGTTTAAAACCATTATTTAACAGACCTTTAATGGCGATGTACCCTCCAGGATCAATCTTTAAGATAGTTCAGGCACTTGTTGGACAACAAATGGGAATTTTAACGCCCAATACTACGTTTGCATGTAATAAATCGTGGGGGCCAAATTGCCACAGCCATCCCTCCCCTCAAAATCTTATGGGATCACTGCAATGGTCCTGCAATCCATATTATTATATGGCATTTAGAAATATGATTCAACAAGGGAAAGATGAAAATAAATTCAAGGATTCCAGAATAGGCTATATACAATGGAGAGATTTGATCATGTCATATGGATTTGGTCATAAATTGGGAGTAGACTTACCTAATATGAAAGCAGGATATATTCCATCCCCGGAATTTTATGACAAATGGTACGGTTATAATGGCTGGAAACATTCGACGATACGATCTCTTGATATTGGACAGGGAGAAGTAATGATCGTACCGATTCAAATGGCGAATATGGCAGCTACAATTGCCAACCAAGGGTTTTATTATGCTCCACATTTTGTGAAACATATTGGTAAAAACAAGGAAGTTCCGGAGCAATATAAGGAAAAACATTACGCCAAAGTTGATAAAAAATATTACCCTGTGATAATCGATGCTATGGAGATGGTTGTTAACGGAGGTACAGCTGCAGTCTTCAATAAAATTGAAGGAATGAAGGTCTGTGGTAAAACCGGAACAGTTCAAAACCCTCACGGGAAGGACCATTCTGTATATATCACATTTGCTCCTAAAGAAGATCCTAAAATTGCCATTGCGGTGTTTGTTGAAAATGCAGGATTTGGAGCAATGACAGCGGCGCCTATTGCAAGATTAATGATGGAAAAATACCTGAACGATACCATCACTAAACCACATATTGAAAAATACATCCTGGAAAAAGATTTTATCCATAGGAATAAGACAGTTTTGAAAAAATAATATGCGTCAAGACGATAATTTATCAAAAAGTATAGATTGGCTATCAGTAGCATTCTATGCTTTTTTCGTGATTGCAGGTTGGTTGAATGTGTTCGCCGCTGTATATGATGCGGAAGCACATCAGAATATATTTGACTTTTCTCTAAACTCTGGTAAACAGTTGGTCTGGATCGGAACATCTGTGGTCCTCATTATACTGATTCTTGTAATTGACTATAAGTTTTACAACACCTTTGCATACATTATGTATGGGTTGATGATCTTACTACTTATCGCCACTATTTTCCTTGGAACAGAAGCGAAAGGTTCCAGATCCTGGTTTGAAATAGGCTCTTTGAGAATTCAGCCAGCGGAGTTTGCCAAGTTTATAACTGCCCTTGCACTTGCTACCTATTTAGGGAAAATCAATATTAAATTCGAAAAACTGCAAACCAAACTCATGTGTGCCCTGATCATCGGGCTACCGGGGATATGTATATTACTACAAAACGAAACAGGATCAGTGCTGGTTTTCAGCTCATTTATTCTTGTGCTCTATAGAGAAGGGCTTTCTCCAATCATACTTATACTTGGTCTTGTCAGTGTTATTCTATTTATCCTGGCTCTTATATTTCCTCCAATTTCCATCGCACAGGTAGTAGTAGGATTAGGTATTCTTGCTCTTATCTATATTATCACTTCAAGAAAGAAAAGTACGAAAGTACGGACATTAGTAATCAGATCTTCTTTTGTGCTGGTAGGCTGCATTATTTGCATTGCAACTGCATTCAGCGTAGACTTCTTTGTAAACAAAGTTTTACAGGACCACCAAAGAAAGAGAATTCTTGTTCTGGTAAATCCAGACATCGATCCCCTTGGGGCTGGGTATAACGTTACTCAGTCCAAGATTGCAATTGGCTCCGGTGAATTTCTTGGAAAAGGATTTCTTGAAGGTACTCAGACCAAATTTGACTTTGTACCAGAACAAAGTACTGACTTTATCTTTTGTACTATCGGAGAAGAACATGGCTGGCTTGGAAGCACTATCCTTATCGTAATGTATGTGCTTTTTATGATGCGGCTTGTTTATCTGGCAGAGCGGCAAAAGGATAAATTTGCCAGAATTTATGGCTACTCCGTGGCAAGTATTATATTTTTCCACTTTATGGTAAACATAGGCATGACTATCGGAATTTTCCCTGTTATTGGTATTCCGCTACCGTTCTTCAGCTATGGTGGATCATCCTTATGGTCGTTTACCATCCTGCTATTTATATTTTTAAAGCTGGACGCACACAGAAGGCAATTATTGAGTCATTAATAGAATTTGCGGCTGACAATTTCAAAAAAGTCCTGAACAGTCTTCCGGTTCAAATCCCATTTCCATTTTGGAAGGTATTTGTCCTTTAATAATTGTTTGGCTTCTTCCAGCTCGGAACAGTTATTTAATTCTGTCAATGCTGTTTCATATTCACCACTGTGACCTGCGAATAATTCGCTTATAAAAATAAACTTCTGATTAAGGGGAATGGCTGATTTGATATCGAAGATCTTGCTTTTCACATGCATCCCTGAGCTTGATACGTTTTGCTGTTTAAGCATATCATTCAAAGTAAGTTGTGATCGAGAAAATGTCTGATTAAGTGTTGTATTTTCTTTTGCGGGGCTTGGAGTTGTTTCCAAAACAGGTGGAATGTCCACCGATTTTTTAATATTACTACTCTCTTCTTTTCTTTCTTCAACTTTCAAAGGAACAACTTGATCTTCTAAAATGAATTCCTTGGGATTAATTACAAGCAATGATGAAAACTGCTCAAGTATAGGCTGAATTGAATCGAAATAATCAGAGTGTTCAGAATAGAGGATTGCCATTTCATTAAACTCATTTTCTTGAGTATCTGGCTTCAACTTATTAATAATACTTTCTGAGAATCTCTTGTGCACCTTAAAGAATTTAAGATTTCTCTTTAACCCTTCAATACTTTGTCCAGACTGAATGAGTTCAGTTTTTAAATATTCTTTAGGATTAATGATGTAGATAATAGATTCATAAATAGCTTTTTGAAGCAGAGGGCGAAAAAACTCCTTCTTTATAAGAATATGATTTGAAAGAATATTTAAAAATACTTCAACGCCATTCTTAACTTCCTCATTTTCATAATCAAAATAAGGACTTCTAAGTTTGGTAGTTTCCTCCTTCCACTTATCCATTAAAACTTTTAATACAAAAAAATTAACCTGATCAATTTTACAAAATCGGACAATCTGGCTGCCAGATATAGTTAAATTATTAGAGAAAAATTCAGAAGTAAGCTTCTCGGCCAATGCCACTGAATAAGACTCACTTTTTGGTAAATTAACTCTTACAGACATACTCAACTCTTTGTTTTGTAAAACGGATTCTGCTTTATTTTTTTATATAAAACCAGGATTTTATCAAATTTGAAAAAAAATATTCACTTTTCCTTTTTAGGTGAATGTAATAATTATTGTTTTTCGAAGTTATATTTGGGCAGGTGTCTTTTTATTATGAAATCTAGATTTATACTTTTAATCTTCCCTTGTCTTTTATTACAAGCAGGAACCTCTTTCGCTCAATCCACCATCCCATTAGGAAGCTGGAGAACTCACTTACCATACAATTTCTGGACAGGACTTACAGTCACAGGTGACAAAATATACGCCACGGCCAACCAGCGCAGTTTGGCGGTAATTGACCAAACTGATAACAGTATTTCTCCTTTATCAAAAATTAATGGACTTACTGGTGTTGATTATACAAGAATAAAATTCAATGAATTCACCGGACAAACATTAATAACCTATGCAGATGCCAACATTGATATTATTGAAAAGGATGGTTCCATTTATAACCTTAGCGAACTAAAAAATAAATTTATTGTCGGAAGCAAGGTGGTTAACCATATAAACTTTAGTAATGAGTTTGCATATCTGTCAACAGATTTTGGGCTAATAGTTATAAACCTCAAGAAAAAAGAAGTAAAGGAATCTTATACTAATATTGGACCTAACGGAAGTACGCTAAAAGTATATGCTAGTTCCCTTAATAAAAATAAGGACAGCTTATACGCTGCAACTGATAAAGGACTTATGGTTGCTCATGTTTCTACAAGTATCAATCTTCTCGATTATTCCAACTGGTATATATTTCAAACTCAAGATGGCATTCCTTCATCTATCAGGACCATAAATTATCTGAATGATATAATGATAGCAGGATCTCCTAATGACGGTTTCTACTATTACGCCAACCAACAATGGCAGAAAAGCAATCTTCCTTATAGTAGTGGCCTTACCACTGTCAATTTAAGCGGGTCTAAACTTCTATGTGGCATGGATGACTATCTCTTGATAGTTGAAAATTTGGGAAGTTATGAATTAAAGTCTGGTTCTCCATTTAATTGGCCAAAAGAAGCTTCATTTGATCAAGCGGGCAATTTATGGGTTGCAGATCAGCAAGGCGGAGGGTTGTTTAAAGTATCTACTAATAATAATATCCAGTATTTCGAGATAAACTCTCCTCTAAACGAAAATTCCTTCAAGGTAGACACATATGGAGATAAATTGGTAGTATGCGGAGGAGGATACGGCCCCACTTATGGTAAAGCTGATCAGAGTGGTCAGTATTCTATTTTTGAAAATAATTCATGGACCAATTCAGGCAATTTATCCAATTCATCAGATATAATACATAGTACCTATAATCCGTATAATGGGAAATTATATTTCGCTTCTTATGGTCAGGGAATTTTAGAGGTAAAAAATAATCAAACAATTATTTACAATCCAACTAATACCCCCCTTATTGACCCAGGAGGAGGACATGGTTCGTTTGTCTTGACAAGCGATGCAAAAGTTGACAGAGATGGTACATTATGGATTCTCAACAGCTTTCTTCCGTCTTCAACTTCTCCAGCTCTTCACTCTTTGAGCAAAGATTCAGTCTGGAAAAATTATCCTATTACCTTGGACAATATAAGATTCAATATTGATTTGCTAATAGACAGCCGTAATCAAAAATGGATAAGAGTAATCCCTGGCAGAGGGGATGGGATTATCGTTTTTAATGAAAAGACCAATGTAAAACGGTCTTTGGATAATACTCCTGGGAAGGGGAACTTACCTCAAAAAGAGGTAACATGCATGGCTGAGGATAAAAAAGGTGACATGTGGATAGGAACCAAAGGCGGAGTTGGAATCATTTACAATGTATCCTCTGTACTTACAAGCCCCACAGTAGATGCTGTCAAGCCAATCTACGAAGGATATCCCCTGCTCTATCAGGATAACATTAAATGTATTACCGTAGATGGAGGAAACAGAAAATGGATAGGAACAGAAAACGGACTTTGGCTCCTCAGCGAAACTGGGTTGGAAGTAATACATCATTTTACGGTTGACAATAGCCCTCTACTGTCTAACATTATCAATGATGTTGCAATTATGCAAAGTACCGGAGAAGTTTTCATTGCCACATCCAAAGGTCTTATATCTTTTCGAGGAGAATCTACTGAAGGTACTGACAAATTTCAAGACATAAAAATCTTCCCAAATCCTGTACCTCCAGGCTTTACTGGCACTGTAGGTATCTCTGGACTTGCTCAGGATGCGAATGTTAAAATAACAGATATATACGGCAACCTTATCTTCCAAACAAAAGCTGCTGGAGGTACTGCGACCTGGAACGGTAGGAATTACAATGGTAAAAAGGCGGAGACAGGTACTTATCTGGTATTTTCTTCTTCAGAAAACGGTGAAGAATCAATGGTAGCTAAAATCGCCGTAATTGAATAATGCTCGTAAAAACTGAAGCAATAGTATTAAATTTCATTAAGTATAAGGAAAGTTCTGTGATTGCCAAGATCTATACTAGCGAACTTGGTATTCAAAGCTATATAGTAAATGGGGTTAGAAGCAAAAGCAAAAGTAAGATTGCACTTTTCCAGCCCCTTACAATCCTAGATTTAATTGTTTACAAAAAACACAATGCCAATCTGAACAGAATTTCAGAGATACACTGCAGTCAACCATATAAAAGTCTTCCCTATGACCTTAAGAAGACAACAATTGCCTTAATGATTGCGGAAGTTTTAATAAAAACGCTAAAGGAAGAAGAGGCGAATAAGGACTTATTCTTCTTTTTACATAAAAGCTTAATAATCCTTGATTCTTTAGAATCTGACTATGAGAATTTTCATATCCATTTCTTGTTTCAGTTTTCTTCCTTTCATGGTATTTTCCCTTCATCCGCCAAAGATATCATTACTTCAACAGCCATTATTCTAACAAAGGAAGAAGAAGCTAAGATCAATCTCTTTATTGGATCAGATTTTTTTGAGCCAGTAAAAATATCCAATGCCGTCCGTCAAAGACTTCTCGAAATTCTTCTTATGTTTTTCAGTAAACACATTGAAAATTTTGGTGAATTAAAGTCAGTTAAGATTTTAAGAGAAGTCCTCCACTAAAAAAGGCGCTCTACTAAGCGCCTCCTATTTTATTCCAATTCTATTAACTAGCTGCTTGCTTTAATATAATTTTCCTTTCCACGGGGTTAAATGGTACCTTAACTGGTTTATTCTCTTTATCTATCAGCTCAAGTTTTATTTTTGTTTCCCCCATTGGCAAACCTTCAATCAAGTAGGGCTTCCACTGAGTGATTGTAAATTCATTTCCATTTATCGTAGCCTTTACTTTATTCCCATTTTCACTCAAACCTGTATTTACAAGGTAAAAGTCCAAAAGAATATTTTTTGTATCATTACCAACATATTCACCCTTAGGTCTGCTATAGAATAACATAGGCTTAGTTAAATCTATATTTTTATTAGCCGCCTTACCAACTATAAATTGACGTAAATCATATGCTTGACTGTGTTTTAAACTTTCATGATAAGAACGTGAAAGGAAGGATAAGGCAACATAATGACCTTCTTTTAATTCCTCTTCAAATTTTGGCTCATATTTAGCGATATAGGGCTCATTATTTAATATCAGGTGAATATGCTGCCCGTCTTTGGAATTGGCACATTTATCTTGGCAAAATCCAGATGTTTGGCCTTTTAATTCATAATTTTTTATTTCATAATTAAACTCCACCTTGCCAGGTTTTAATTTTCCATTCTCTTCCGGTTTGTTTAATTCCAGAATAGCATCAGGAAAATCCGGAGATTGAACCAATGGTCTTAATGTAATTCCTCCGCTTTTCAACACACCTGCAGTATCGACTGTAACTTCCTCATTAACAACCGAAGTATTATCTGTAGCTATTGTATCTACATTTTCTGCTTCCTTCGATTTTTCATTATTAGAATCGCAAGAGGTTAAAAATAGGCAGATCAGAACCGCCAAACTAAAATTAAACTTTATCATATGGGAATAGTTTGATTTGTTAGTGAGATTAAAATTTCTCCGAAATAACTATATTTAAGTTTAAAAGTTAAAAAATCCCTTCAACTCCATTGCTTCCTGAGGTTCCATTACATAAAACTGAAAGTGCTCTCTCAATTAAAAAAGTAAGGCATCTTATTTTTTTAAAAGACGTTTTCCTCCTCTCACTATCTGCTTTTGGAGGACCTCAAGCTCACCTGGCCTTATTTTTCAATATTTTGGTTAAAAAAAGAGGCTATATAACGGAAGCAGAATTAATAGAATTAAATTCTTTCTGTCAGATATTACCCGGACCAGCCTCTACTCAAACCTTAACAGCCGTAGGCTTTAAAATAGGTGGCCCTCGACTTGCCTTTCTTACCTTACTTTGCTGGATTTTGCCAACAGTGTCAATTATGACAATAGCTGCAATTGCAATTTCCTATCTGCAACACGAAAGCATTCCTTTATACTTTACAAGATATATTCAACCTATGGCTGTTGGCTTCGTGGCATCCGCAGCTTATAAAATAAGTAGTGGAACAGTAAAAACTAAGACTAGCATCGTGCTCTTTATAATATCCGCAGTGATATGCTATTTCATTCAAACACCGGCAATATTTCCTATTTGCCTCATTTTAGGGGGCTTTACCACCTCATTTCGATTTAAAAAACAGCCTATAGAGGAAAGCGCCAGTCTGAAAAAAATAGAATGGTCTAACTTTTTTCTGTTTACTGGAATATTTATTGGAGCAGCTTTGCTTGGCAAAATGACAAATGCATTGCCAATCAGACTTTTTGAGAACTTTTTCAGAAATGGCAGTCTTATTTTTGGCGGAGGCCAAGCTCTAAGCGCTATGCTATATAAGGAATTTGTTGTTTTTGATCAGAAACAATATCTGACTCATGAAGAATTTCTTTCCGGCTTCGCTCTTCTCCAAATCTTGCCAGGACCTTTATTTGCATTCAGTTCATTTGTGGGAGCATTATCTATGCGGGAGTTTGGACTTTGGGGAGAAATATTGGGAGGTATAGTAGCCGCAGCCGGCATTTTTCTTCCAGGTACTATTATGATTTTCTTCATAATACGCTTTTGGGACAGGTTAAAAAAATATAGAGCAGTAAGGGCTTCACTTGAAGGAATAAATGCGGTCAGTGCTGGTATTGTTACCGCAACCGCTATAATTCTATTTCAACCATTGCAAGGTAATATTGTAAGTTATTTTATAATGGGAGGAACTTTTTGTTTACTTCAGTTCACCAAAGTTCCTCCTCCAATAATTATAATTTGCGGACTTTTATCAGGCTTTATTTTTTAAAAGATCTAGAAGATAAGTACCGTATCCGCTCTTCAACAAAGGTTTGGCAAGTTTTTCTAAACCTTCATCATTTATAAACTTCATGCGGTAGGCGACTTCTTCAATACAGCCTATTTTCAAACCCTGTCTTTCTTCAATAACCTGCACAAAATTACCTGCTGCCATTAAGGAAGGGAAGGTCCCTGTATCAAGCCATGCAGTTCCTCTATCAAGAATTCCAACTTTTAACTTACCCATATCAAGATATGCTTTATTCACATCAGTGATTTCATATTCACCCCTTGGACTGGGCTCCAGGCATTTTGCAATTTCGACTACCTGATTGTCATAAAAATATAATCCAGGAACAGCGAAATTTGATTTAGGTTTTGCTGGTTTCTCTTCAATAGACAATACTTTATTGTCTTTGTCAAATTCAACGACACCATATCTTTCAGGATCCTGGACATGGTAGGCAAATACTACTCCCCCGTCCGGATCATTATTCTTGAACAATAGATTACTCAAACCAGACCCATAAAAGATATTATCACCTAATATTAATGCGACCTTATCATTTCCAATGAAAGATTCACCAATCACAAAAGCCTGCGCAAGTCCGTTGGGCGTTTCCTGAACGGCATAACTAAAAGAACAACCAAGGTTCTTACCATCACCCAAAAGTTTCTGGAAATTAGGCATATCATGAGGTGTTGAAATGATAAGGATATCCCTAATTCCTGCTAGCATTAGAATTGAAAGAGGATAATATATCATTGGTTTATCATAAACCGGCATAAGCTGTTTGCTTACAGCAAGCGTCAATGGATGTAATCGTGTACCAGACCCTCCGGCAAGAATTATACCTTTCATTTTTTTATTTTTTTATTGATTCAAGATTAAACTTATACCAGTTGTATGTTATTTCAAGTCCTTGAGAAACTTTTATTGCAGGTTCATATCCTAACAATGTTTTTGCTTTGCTAATATTTGCCAGACTATCCTGAATATCTCCAACACGTTTTGGATGAATTTCTGGTTGGATCTCGTTGTTCCCAGAGATTTCCTGCAACTTCTTAAAGACCCCAACTAAAGATATGGTATCTCCAAAAGCTGCATTATAAATAGTATTTAATGCAGCAGGATTATCAGTAAATGCTGCTTTAATGTTAGCCTGCACTGCATTTTCTACAAAAGTAAAATCTCGGCTCTGGCTTCCATCTCCATGAAATATAACTTTGCCCCCTGTAAGAAATGCTTCTATAAATCTAGGTATAACAGCGGCATAAGCACCTTGTACATTTTGCCTTGGACCAAATACATTAAAATACCTCAAGCCAATCAAGTTTATTCCATAAATTTTAGAAAAAACATCGGCATACACTTCATTTATTTTCTTAGTCACTGAATAGGGAGACAATGCATTGCCGACTTTATCTTCCTGTTTTGGTAGCTCTTGATTATCACCATAAACAGAGGAAGAGGAAGCAAATACCATTCTTTTAACAGATTGATCTTTGACCGCGACAAGCATATTCAAAAATCCGTTGACATTAACTTCATTAGAAGTTATCGGATCATTAATACTTCTCGGGACAGAGCCTAAAGCAGCCTGATGAAAAACAATATCAACCCCCTCACAAGCTTTTTGACAAGTTTCAGAATTTCTAATATCCCCTTCTATAAACTCAAATGAAGGATTATCTTCAAATGCAGCTATATTATGATAAAAGCCGGTAGATAAGTTATCGAGAACTTTCACTTTTCCTGCATTATATTTAAGCAGATACTCAACTAGATTAGATCCTATAAATCCGGCCCCTCCTGTCACCAGGAAACAGTAGTTACTTAAATTTTCTTTATGAAAGGGAGTTTGAAACATCCTTAGAATTTTGAGCTATATTGTAGTTGGTAATAATTCTGATAGGCTCCTGAAGTCACATTTTCAAGCCACTCCTGATTATTCAGGTACCAGTCAACTGTAATATTAAGTCCTTCTTCAAACTGAAGAGAAGGTTCCCATCCAAGCTCTTGCTTTATTTTAGTGGCATCAATTGCATACCTTAAATCATGACCTGCTCTGTCTTTTACATAAGTAATGAGAGTTTCTGATTCACCTGCAGCCCTTCCAAGTTTTTGATCCATTACTTTGCATACTAACTTAACAATGTCAATATTTTTCCATTCATTGTTCCCGCCTATATTATACGTTTCGCCAATCTTACCCTTGTGAAAGATAACATCAATAGCTCTTGCATGGTCTACAACATATAACCAGTCCCTGATATTCTCTCCCTTACCATAAACAGGTAATGGTTTTTTATTGATAATATTATTAATCATCAATGGTAGAAGTTTTTCAGGAAATTGATTTTGGCCATAGTTATTACTGCAATTGCTTACTAATACTGGTATTTTGTAGGTATTATGATATGCCCTTACGAAATGATCTGAACCTGCTTTAGAAGCTGAATAAGGAGACTGTGGATCATATGATGTTGTCTCAGTAAAGAATCCTCCATCATGAAGAGAACCGTATACTTCATCTGTGGAAACGTGGTAAAATATTTTACCATCATAGTTATCTTTCCAGATGCTTTTTGCTGCATTTAAAAGATTAACTGTCCCAACAATATTGGTAAAAATAAATTCCATTGGATTTTCAATGGATCTGTCCACGTGGCTTTCCGCAGCAAGGTGTATTACTCCATCAAACTTATGTTCATTAAAAAGGGCGGATATAAATCCTGTATCTACGATATCACCTTTCACAAACTTATAATTGGGAGCCTTTTCTACATCTGTGAGATTCGCAAGGTTTCCCGCGTATGTAAGCTTATCAAGATTATAAATCATATAATCGGGATATTTATTTACAAATAATCGTACAACATGAGATCCAATAAATCCGGCTCCTCCTGTTATCAATATCTTTTTACTAAAGGTTTTCATAGATGTTCTTTATAAGCTCCAATATGTCAAATTATTAAATTGATTCCGGTACATCCCTTTTAAGTCAATAAAAACTGAATTCTGATCCATTAATTTACTAAAGTAAGATAGATCAAGAGATGTATATTCCTTGTGAGGCACAGCCATAACTATGGCGTCATATGGTCCCACTGTTTTTTGATTTATGCTGATCCCATATTCATGCTCAAAATCTTCAGAAGAAGCATGAGGATCTATTATATCTACAGTCAGAGAAAATGATCTTAACTCTCTAATCACATCCACAACCTTTGAATTTCTTATATCTTCAACATTTTCCTTAAATGTTGCACCCATAATCAGGACTTTACTCTGATTAATATTTTTATTTTTTTTAATCAGCAGCTGAATAGTTTTCTTAGCTATATAAGCCCCCATATTATCATTTATTGATCGACCACTCAGAATCACATTCGGATTATACCCCAATGATTTAGCTTTGTGAGTGAGATAATACGGGTCTACACCTATACAATGACCTCCAACAAGGCCGGGAGTAAATTTTAAAAAATTCCATTTAGTCGCAGCAGCTTCCAGTACTTCATAAGTATTGATTCCAAGCTTATCACAAATAATTGAGAGCTCATTCATCAAAGCGATATTCAGATCTCGCTGAGTATTTTCAATAATCTTAGCTGACTCTGCAACTTTGATTGAAGAGGCTTTATGAATTCCAGCTTCAACAACAAGTGCATAAATTTTAGCAATTTCATCTGTTGCATAGTCATCAGATCCTGCAACAACTTTAATAATTTTTGAGAGCGTATGTTCTTTGTCTCCTGGGTTTATTCTTTCCGGGGAATAGCCTACTTTAAAATCTTTATTGAATTTTAAGCCGGAAACCCTTTCTAGAATAGGAATACAATCCTCTTCAGTGCAACCTGGGTAAACAGTAGATTCAAACACAACATAGTCGCCCTTTTTCAGCACCTTACCAACGCTATTACAAGCGGCTATCAATGGCTTAAGATCAGGATGATTGAATGTATCTATCGGAGTAGGAACTGCCACAATAAAAAAATTCACATCTTTAAGATCCTCAACAGAATGAGTAAAAATGATACTTTTTCCCAAAAATTCTTCTTTATCCAATTCGCCACTTGGATCTATGCCTTTCTGCATTAAACCAATCCGCTCTGAGTTGATATCAAATCCGACAACGTCAGTTTTTTTGGCAAATTCCAGAGCAATTGGCAGACCAACATATCCCAAACCAACTACACATAAACTCTTTCTCCTGGCTACAATATCATCATATATATTAAAGTCCATCCTTTAAATTAGCCTGCCAGCAAAAGCTGGCAGGACTTTTTAATTATAAATGATATTTCTCTCAAAAGCTTACTTCGAATAACTAGAAAACTCTTTAGGCTCTGTTTTCAACTCTTCAGAAGGTAAATTTTTGAAGTAATCATAAGTTACTTTTAGCCCTTCAGATCTTGAAACTTTAGGCTCCCATCCAAGAATTTCTTTTGCTCTCGCAATATCTGGCCTTCTTTGCTTAGGATCATCTGTTGGAAGAGGCTTGTAGATTATTTTCTGAGAAGTACCTGTAAGCTTGATAATTTCTTCAGCAAATTCTTTAATGGTAATTTCATCAGGATTACCTATGTTTACAGGATAAACATAGTCACTCAACAATAATCTGTAGATACCTTCCACAAGGTCATCAACATAGCAGAATGATCTGGTTTGAGATCCATCACCGAATACAGTAAGATCTTCACCTCTGATAGCCTGACCAACGAATGCAGGAAGTGCTCTTCCATCATTTAATCGCATCCTAGGACCATAAGTGTTAAAAATTCTAACGATTCTGGTTTCAAGTCCGTGAAAAGTATGGTATGCCATAGTGATAGCCTCCTGGAACCTTTTTGCCTCATCGTAAACACCTCTAGGGCCTATAGGGTTAACATTTCCCCAATAATCCTCATTCTGAGGGTGAACATGAGGGTCTCCATAAATTTCGGAAGTAGAAGCCACAAGGATTCTTGCCTTTTTAGCCCTTGCTAAACCTAAAAGATTGTGTGTTCCTAATGAACCTACTTTCAGTGTCTGAATTGGAATTTTCAGATAATCTATTGGGCTCGCCGGGGAGGCGAAATGAAGAATATAGTCTAGATTGCCAGGGACATGCACAAATTTCGAAACGTCACAATTATAAAATTCAAATTGTGGCAAATGAAACAAGTGTTCTATATTTCTTAAATTTCCCGTAATAAGGTTATCCATTGCTATCACATGGTAACCTTCTGCGATAAATCTATCACACAGGTGAGACCCTAAAAAGCCGGCACCTCCGGTAACTAAAACTCTTTTATTTGTTGTGGCTTTATTATACATTTCTAAGTAACCTCTTAGTTTTCAATAATTTTATCTTTACTAATAGTAATTTTTTCTCCCGTTTTTGAATCCCTTGTTACTTTTTCTCTTCCAATAGATTCATAATGGAAACCTAATTCCTTCATTTGTTCTGTTTTGAATACATTTCTTCCATCAAAAATCACTTTCGCATTCATCCTCTGTATCATTTTAGGGAAGTCAGGAGTACGGAACGCAGGCCATTCTGTAACAATTACCAGCGCATCTGCCTTAAGTAAAGCGTCATACTGATTGTCTACAAAAGTAATCCTGTCACCCATAATTTTTTTCACATTATCCATAGCTTCTGGATCAAAAGCAGCTATTTCCGCACCTTCTGCTAACAGAGAATTGATAATATACAAAGCTGGTGCTTCTCTTATATCATCGGTATTGGGTTTAAATGCCAATCCCCAAATTGCTATTCTTTTTCCCATAAGATTTCCTTTGAAGAAGTTCTTGATCTTCGGAATCATAATGGTTTTCTGAATTTCGTTGATATCCTCAACCGCATTCAGAATTTTAAAATCATAATTATTGTCTTTTGCAGTTTTAACAAGAGCTTTTACGTCTTTAGGAAAACAGCTTCCACCATATCCAACACCCGCAAAAAGGAATCTGTTACCAATTCTTTTATCAGTTCCAATCCCCATCCTAACCATATCCACATTCGCTCCAACTTTTTCACATAGGTTGGCAATTTCATTCATAAAAGAAATTTTCATTGCAAGAAATGCGTTGGCAGCGTATTTTGTAAGCTCTGCAGACTCTTCATCCATCATGTGAATAGGATTTCCCTGCATAACGAATGGAGCATACAATTTTTCCATAAGCTTTTTCGCTCTTTCAGAAGATGTACCAATCACAACACGGTCTGGCTTCATAAAATCTTCAATAGCTACCCCTTCTCTCAAAAATTCCGGGTTAGAAACTACATCAAACTCGCAATTACAATTCATTGCAATTTTTTGTCTAACCTTTTTAGCTGTTCCAACCGGTACAGTACTCTTATCTATAACAACAACATAGTCTTTTATTAAAGAGCCTAACTGCTCAGCTACTTTTAATATAAAGCTCAAATCAGCTGCTCCATCCGCTCCCGGAGGCGTTGGTAAAGCCAAAAATATTACCTCGGCTCCTTCAATTGCATCTTCGAGTTTTGTCGTAAAAGTTAACCTTCCCTCATTAATGTTTCTTTCAAACATAATATCAAGGCCTGGCTCGTAAATTGGCACAATACCCTCCTTCATTTTGCAGACCTTTTGTTCATCGATATCGACGCAAGTCACAAAATTGCCTGTTTCAGCAAAGCAGGTTCCTGTTACTAAACCTACATATCCTGTTCCTACAACTGTAATTTTCATGATTATTAAGTTAACGGTTTACCAAAAATTCAATATAATTCCTTTTGCTAAGATAGCATTACTTTTTTATAACTTTATCAAGAGGCACAATGTTGGAAATACTTTTTTTTACTATTTGAACCAAAAGTTCAATTTTTTCTCAACAAATTAAAATAATACAACGTTTATTAAAAAAAATTATTTTTAGTATATGAATTTCGATCTCAATGAAAACCAACAAATGATAGCCCGTATGGTGCAGGATTTTGGTCAAAGAAGCATAAAACCTCACGTAATGGAATGGGATGAAAAACAGGAGTTCCCTGTGCCCCTATTCAAAAAATTGGGAGAATTGGGATTAATGGGGGTATTGGTACCAGAAACATATGGTGGGGCGGGTTTCTCTTATTTTGAATACATCACAGCGATCAAGGAAATATCCAAAATTGACGGAGCTATCGGGCTTTCAGTAGCGGCACACAATTCACTTTGCACTGGTCATATATTATCTTTCGGTAATGAAGATCAAAAAAAGAAATATTTGCCAAAACTAGCTTCTGCCGAATTTATAGGGGCCTGGGGGCTTACTGAACCCAACACGGGATCTGATGCAGGCAATATGAGAACTGTTGCTGTTCAGGATGGAGATTATTGGATAATTAATGGTTCCAAAAACTTTATAACCCATGGAAAATCTGGAGATATAGCTGTGGTGATAACAAGAACAGGAAATCCGGGGGAACACAGGTGCTCTACCGCATTTATCATTGAAAAAGGTACACCCGGATTTAGTGCAGGAAAAAAAGAAAATAAATTGGGGATGCGCGCATCCGAAACAACAGAACTTATATTTGATAACGTAAGAGTGCACAAAGATCAAATGCTTGGTAGTAAAGGAGATGGCTTTGTTCAGGCAATGAAAGTTCTAGATGGAGGAAGAATTTCAATTGCTGCTTTAAGCCTTGGCATTGCAGAAGGAGCTTTTGATGCCGCCTTGAAATATTCTCAAGAACGTCAACAATTTAATAAGCCTATTGCTTCTTTCCAGGGAATTTCATTTAAACTGGCAGAAATGGCTACGGAACTTGAGGCCGCAACCTTATTGACCCTAAAAGCAGCAGATATGAAAATCAAAGGCATGCACATGACCAAGGAAGCAGCGATGGCAAAATATTATGCATCCGAAGTTGCTGTAAAGGTTGCTAATGAGGCTGTTCAAATTTTTGGTGGATATGGATATACAAAGGATTTCCCTGTAGAAAAATTTTATAGAGACGCAAAACTTTGCACTATTGGCGAAGGAACTTCAGAAATTCAAAAAATAGTTATAAGTAAAAATCTAATAAATTAAAAATTTAAATCAGGGTAAGTGAATATTTGTGAATAATTACTTATATTTGCGTCCCTTAAATTGAAAATAAATGATTATCATCAACGTAAAAGAAAACGAGTCAATAGATAAAGCTCTTAAGAGATTTAAAAAGAAATTCGAAAGAACAGGCGTATTGAAAGAACTTCGCGCTAGAAGCTATTACGAGAAAAAATCTGTTTCCAGAAGAGCTGAAAAAATCAGAGCTGTCTACAGACAAAAACTTAATGAGCAAGAAACAATATAGTTTCTTTCTTTTGAAATAAGATTTTTTTTATTATGTTTAGTATTACCTGATATTCAGGTAGTACTAATATGATAGAATCGTATTTAAATTATATAAGATATGAAAAAAGGTATAGCAACCATACCTTTATTTCATATCAAAATGACCTCAATCAATTTACTGCCTTTTCAAAAGACAGCTATGGTTTGTCATGTCCTTCTGAAGCATCATACCAAATGATCAGGGCTTGGATTGTAACACTAGCAGAAAATGAAATTACACCCAAATCAATCAATCGGAAAATCGCATGCCTCAGATCATTCTATAAGTACCTCCTAAAGCAAAATGCGATTCAAAAAGATCCTACGCTCCGTCTTAAAGCTCCTAAAATAAATAAACAATTGCCTCATTTCGTCGAGGAAAATGACATTTTAAAACTTCTTGATCAATTTAAATTTTCCGAAGATTTCTATGGATTAAGAGACAAACTTATCCTTGAACTTCTATATGGAACTGGCATTCGTTTATCTGAACTTATTTCCATAAAAGAAGAACACATAAATAAGTTTGAGCGTATTATTAAAATCAAAGGGAAGGGAAACAAGGAACGCATAATCCCTCTGAACGAAAACCTAATGAATCTTATTAATATATATAGGAAGGAGAGAGAAAAAGTGTTTGAGAGACCTAATGAATATTTAATTATTACTGACAAGGGAGATCAAAGCTATCCAATGTTTATTTACCGCACAGTAAAAAACTATCTTGATATTATACCTACTTTGGAAAAAAGAAGTCCCCATGTTCTGAGACATACTTTTGCTACTCATCTTCTCAATAAAGGAGCAGATTTGAATGCTATTAAGGATTTGTTGGGGCATAGTAGCCTTGCCGCAACTCAGGTTTACACCCATAATTCTCTGGATAAGCTCAAAGCTATTTTTGAGCAGGCTCATCCAAAAGCATGATTGATAACTTTAAATTATATAACTATGAAACTTCAAATGCAATCTATCCATTTCGACGCAGACAAAAAGTTGCTAGATTTTATTCAGAAAAAACTGGACAAACTTGAAACTTTTTATGATAGAATCACTGAAGGAGATGTATACCTTCGGGTAGAAACCGATGATGTTAAAGGCAATAAATCTGTACACGTTAAACTTTTTCTTCCCGGAACATCTGTAATGGCAAAGGAACAAGCTGCTTCATTTGAAGAGGCTGTTGATCTCGTGTATGAAAACCTAAAACGTCAACTTCAAAAGACCAAAGAAAAAATGAATTCAATCTAAATTATAACTATCAGATTGTAATATAAAATAAAAAAAGCCCCTATCTGGGGCTTTTTTTATTTTATATTACAAAACTTATAATGTTCGTTTAGTTTCTTTCTCCTCAAACGCTTCAACTATATCCCCTACTTGTAAGTCATTAAAGCCTTGGAAGCTCAATCCGCACTCATATCCAAATTTCACTTCACTAACATCATCTTTATACCTCTTTAATGAATCGAGTTTACCTGTATGAACAACGATGCCATCTCTAACTACTCTGACTTTACTTTGTCTTCTTATAGTACCATCAGTTACATAACATCCAGCAATAGTACCCACTTTTGAAATCTTAAATGTCTCTCTAACTTCTACATTGGCAACAACAACTTCTTCAAGTTTCGGTTCAAGCATGCCTTCCATCGCATCTTTCACCTCATTGATTGCATCATAGATGATTGAGTAAAGTCTGATTTCAATTTCTTCCTGGTCAGCAAGCTTTCTCGAAGTTGTAGTTGGCCTTACCTGGAACCCAACAATGATTGCGTCTGATGCAGATGCAAGCAATACATCAGATTCGGAAATTGCACCAACTGCTTTATGTATAATTCTAACCTGAATTTCAGGTGTAGATAATTTAAGCAATGAATCTGAAAGCGCTTCAACCGAACCATCCACATCACCTTTAACGATAATGTTAAGCTCTTTGAAGTTTCCGATTGCAAGTCTTCTTCCAATTTCGTCAAGGGTAATATGTTTTCTCGTACGAATACTTTGCTCACGAAGCAACTGTTCCCTCTTAGTCGCAATCTCTCTTGCTTCCCTTTCCGACTCCATAACATGGAATTTATCACCAGCCTGAGGAGCTCCATTTAGTCCAAGCAACTGAACTGGAGTAGATGGACCTGCCTTTTTCACTTTAACTCCTCTATGATCAGTCATTGCCTTAACTTTTCCATAGTGAGCTCCTGCTACTACAACATCCCCAACACTAAGGGAACCACTCTGAACAAGCACTGTAGCTAGATAACCACGACCTTTATCAAGAGATGCTTCCACAATTGTACCGGCAGCATTTCTATTTGGGTTTGCTTTTAAATCAAGAATTTCTGCCTCTAATAAAACTTTATCCAACAATTCAGAAATTCCTTTTCCGCTCTTAGCAGATATTAATTCACACTGATATTTTCCACCCCAGTCTTCTACAAGGATATTTTCCTTAGCAAGTTCCTCTTTAATTTTGTCAGGATTTGCTGTAGGTTTATCCACCTTATTGATGGCAATAACTATTGGCACACCGGCAACCATAGCATGGTTAATTGCCTCTTTCGTTTGTGGCATCACACTATCGTCAGCAGCTACAACTATAATTACAATGTCTGTAATTTTAGCACCACGCGCACGCATTGCCGTAAATGCTTCGTGACCTGGGGTATCCAGGAAGGTTATTTTCTTGCCCGAATCTGTAGTTACATTATATGCTCCAATGTGCTGAGTAATACCTCCGGCTTCGCCTTGTACTACTTTAGTTTTTCTTATATAATCAAGAAGTGATGTTTTTCCGTGATCGACGTGTCCCATAATTGTTACTATAGGAGCTCTTTCAACCATGTCTTCTGGGCGATCCTCTGCCTCTGCAATGATTTCTTCCTCATCGCTTGAGATAAATTCTGTAGTATACCCAAACTCGTCTGCAATTACAGTAATTGCTTCCGCATCCAACCTTTGATTTATTGAAACAAACATACCTAAGCTAAGGCATGTCGAAATAACTTGGTTAACAGAAACCTCCATCATAACGGCCAAGTCGTTTGCTGAAATATATTCGGTAACTCTGAGGACTTTGGCTTGCTCGTGTTCATGAAGCATTCTTTCCTCTTCAGCCTCGGCAAATGCAGACCTTTTGTCTTTTCTGTATTTTGCCCTGTTGACTGGGCCTTTATTTCCGCTTAATTTTGCAAGTGTAGCTTTGATTTGATCCTGAATCTGTTTATCAGAAACCTCCTCTTTTACAACTGGCTTCTTAAAGTTTTTGTTTCTGTTATTATTATCTCTATTTGCGTTTCCAGGTCTATTAGCATTACCAGGTCTATTGTCTCTCGATTGGGTTCCTGCTCCTCCTGTCTGAACCTGAGGGGCTCCCGCTTGAGTAGTGGGTTGCCCTTCCTTTCCAGGAATTCTAAGCCTTTTACGCTTTCTCTTAAGTTTCTTTTTGTCTTTGTCGTCAGAAGAGGCTACAGGTTTATTATCCTTTTTCTTAGGTTTATCCGGCAATTCTATCTTACCCATTACAGTAAGACCTTTCAAGGTATCGGCCTTTGCCTTTATTAACTCCTCTTCTTCCTGTGGCTTAACAACCGGTGGCATTTGCTGCAGAGGTTTTGTGATTACTTCTTCGGTTACCTGAACTGGCTTTACAGTTTCCTCTACCGGCTTTTCTTCCTTCTTCACTTCCGGAATCTTGATTTCCTTAGGTTCAGGTGCGACAGGAGCAACTACTTCCTCTACTTTTGGCTTTACAGGCTCCTTAACTTCAACTATTTCCTGAACTACTTTTACAGGTTTTACAGGCGCAGGCTCCTCTTTTATAGTTACCGGCTCCTCTACTTTTTTCACTTCTTTAGGTTGCTCGACAACTTGTTTAGATTCTTTTACCTCCGCAGGTTCTTCGACTTTAGGTTTAGGTTTCTTCTTCTCATTCAGATCAATTTTCCCTAACACTTTTATTCCTTGAAGCTTTACTTTTGAAAGATCTGATTCTGAAGAAGCATCCACTTGCTGTTCTTTAACAGGTTCAGTTTTGACAACCGGCTCTTCTGCTGGTTTGCTTTTTTCTGTACTGGAATTTTTAATGAAGAATTCTTCGTCTTCATCTTTAGCTCTTTTCTCAGCTGTATTTTCTGACTCAATGATGATATTGTCAGTATGCTTTTTACCAATGGTGAGACCAGACGCTTCCTTTTTATCAAGTGCTGAAGACTCGAATTCTTTCATCAGCAGATTGAATTGTTGAAGCGTTATTTTTGAATTAGGATTATTTTCAATTTCAAAGCCTTTAGCAGCAAGGTGTTCTGTAATTGTAGAAAGCCCTACATTCAGTTTTCTTGCCACCTGGCTTAGCCTCATCATTTTTTCTTCAGTCATTACCTAATATTGTAATAATAATAATTGTAATAGTTTTTTTTATTCGAACTCTTGCTTCAGAATACTAAGAACATCTTCAATCGTTTCCTCTTCAAGTTCTGTTCTTCTTACAAGATCTTCTTTTGTAAGTGCCAGTACACTTTTAGCAGTGTCCAAACCAACTCTTTTTAATTCTTCGATAATCCAGGATTCAATTTCATCACTAAATTCTGAAAGATCCACATCCTCCTCTTCCTGCTCTGAAAGTTCCCGGAACACATCTATTTCCATTCCTACAAGTTTGCTTGCCAATTTAATATTTTGACCGCCTTTACCTATAGCAAGCGATACTTGATCCGGCTTTAAGAAGACAGAAACGCGCCCTTCATCACCATCAATTTTGATATTTCCAATTTTTGCAGGACTAAGAGCTCTTGCAATATAAAGCTCCAGATTGTCCGTGAAATTGATAACATCAATATTTTCATTTTCTAGTTCTCTAACTATACTGTGAATCCTAGATCCTTTCATACCAACACATGCTCCAACAGGATCAATTCTATCATCATAGGATTCTACAGCTACCTTTGCTCTTTCACCTGGTTCTCTTACTACTTTTTTGATAGAAATGAGACCGTCATAAACCTCAGGAACTTCACTTTCAAATAATCTTTCAAGGAAAGCAGGGGACGTTCTGGATAGGATAATCTTGGGATTACCATTGTGCATTTCTACACGATGAACAATAGCTCTTGCACTATCCCCTTTTCTGAATCTGTCTTTTGGAATCTGTTCACTTCTTGGCAAAACAAGCTCATTACCTTCTCCATCCAGTAAAAGGACTTCTTTATTCAGAATCTGATACACTTCGCCGGCGATGATTTCGCCAACTATTTCTTTATATTTTTGAAAAAGGATATCCTTTTCAAGGTCTTTAATTTTTTGGATAAGAGTTTGGCGAGCTGTCATCACTAACCTTCTACCAAAGTCTATAAGTTTAACTTCTTCGGCTACTTCTTCTCCAACTTCAAAATCTGCCTCTATCTTTTGTGCATCAGTAAGCGAAATATGTTTATTCTCATCAAAATCAAAACTATCTTCTGCAAATTCATCATCAACTATTTCGCGAATACGCCAAATTTCAAGGTCACCTTTGTCAACATTGATAATAACATCAAAGTTTTCGTCTGTGACAAATTTCTTTCTGATCATTGTTCTGAAAACATCTTCCAGAATCCTTATCATTGTCGGACGATCAATGTTTTTAAATTTTGCAAATTCCGCAAATGACTCGATTAATATTGAACTCTCCATTTCTTTATTTAAATGAAACTAGAACATTTGTTTTCTTAATATCTTTGAAAGCGATTTGACGGCTTTCTATTATATTTTTTTTTGACGCTTTATCTTTTTTTTCCGCATCCAGAACTATTAACTCTTCATTAACTTCTTTCAGCAAACCATTAATTTGACTTTCGTCTAATAAAGTAACACTTACTCTTCGACCAATATTCCTATAATATTGTCTCTTTAACTTTAATGGCTGATCTATCCCTGGTGAGGAGACTTCCAGTACATAGGCGGAATCGATTAAATTTGTTTCTTCAATCTCGTTCCCTACCTTTCTGCTCAGATATGCACATGTATCAATATCAACCCCCTTATCACCATCCAGAGTTATGCCTATCTTTTGCCTTCCTGAATTGCCAGTAATCACTAAATCAACAATGAACAAATCATCGCTGGAAAGGTATTTCTCGGCAATCTGAAGTAACTTCTCCTCTATCTTCATTAATAATTTATAAATAAAAGAGGGGACTATGTCCCCTCTTAATCATACTTATCCTAAATTTGAACAATGCAAAATTAACCAAAATTCTTTTTTTTCAAAAAATATTACCTAAAATTAAATTTTATTTACAGAAATAATACTTTCAATGAAATCTATTGAGAATGGTTGGTTTTCAGTGAATTTTATCTTCACGGTTCTAATTTTTGGGGGAATTCTTCTCGTATACCTTTCCAATGAATTTCCTCCTCAAAAAGTTCATCTTTTTATTCTCATACCCTTATTAATCCCAATTTGCGTATTACTTAATATTTTTTTATTTTTTTTAAATTCTTTCAAAAAAAAACATATTAAAGCGATCATATTTTTTTTATTACTTCTTTTCGGTGGCTTCAAATATTTGGGAAGAACGTTTCAATTGAGCTTCTTGCATAAAAAGGATGGAGAAAAAATAAAAATTGCAAGCTATAATGTTCGGGTTTTTAGCGCCTATTATATAAAGGATGAACAGAAAATCAAACAATCCCAAAACTCAATCAATTGGATAAAAAAAAGTGGTGCTCAAATTGTTTGCGTTCAGGAATTTTATACTAACAATACCATAAAAGACTTGAACACAGTAAAGATCTTTAAAAAAAGCTATCCTAATATTAGTGTTATTCCTTATTACGATATCCCCCCTCAGAAACTTGGCTTGGCAATATTATCAAAATATAAAATTATTAAATCTGGAGAAGTAAAGTTCAGCAGCAGCACTTTTAACCAGGCCATGTTTGCTGATATTAAAATAAATAAAAATAAAACTTTACGAGTCTACAATGTTCATCTACAATCAATGAATATTGATCAAAAAATTTTTTCGGGGACACAGTTTGAAAAAGAATTATTATTTAGCTCAATTCAAAAATATAAAAGTGGAGCACTTGAGAGAGCGGAACAATTAAAACAAATACTTAAACACATAAACAATAGCCCATATCCTGCAATTATTTGTGGAGATTTTAATGATGTTCCATATAGCTATGTTTATGAGCAATTCAGAAATCATTTTGAAAATGGATTTGAGGAGAAAGGAAATGGCTTTGGTTTTACTTATTCAGGCAAATATTCTTTTTTAAGAATTGATAATATTTTTGCTTCGAAGCAAATCAAATTTATTAATTTTAAAACTCATGATTCCGTCTGGGGATCGGACCATTTCCCGATTTCTACGGACGTTTTTATAGAAAATTAATTTTTATCGAGTCATTACCACCGTTTTATTTAAATTCGCAGCATGAATAAGGACTTAAAAATTTATAATACTCTTTCCAGGGAAAAGGAAGTATTTGAACCGATACTGGCGCCTTATGTGGGAATGTATGTATGTGGCCCAACAGTTTATGGGGATCCTCACCTAGGTCATTCAAGAGCAGCAATAACATTCGATATAGTTTTCAGATACCTTCAGTTTCTTGGATTTAAAGTCAGGTATGTCAGAAATATTACTGATGTAGGACATTTGGAAAATGATGCAGACGAGGGGGAAGACAAAATTGCAAAAAAGGCAAAACTTGAGCAATTGGAGCCAATGGAGGTAGTTCAGCATTATACCGATGCTTACCATAGAATTATGAACAGGATGAATGTCTTGTCCCCATCTATCGAGCCACACGCAAGCGGGCATATTCTTGAACAAATTGATCTTACAGAAAAAATCATAGATAGTGGTTTTGGTTATGTTGTAGATGGTTCCGTCTATTTCGATGTAGTTAAATATTCCAAATCAAACCACTATGGAAAGCTTTCTGGTAGAGTTATAGAGGATTTAATAACTGGAACAAGAGAGCTTGACGGCTCCGGAAAGGCTAACGCTCTTGATTTCGCTCTCTGGAAAAAAGCATCTCCGGAACACATTATGAAATGGCAGTCTCCATGGGGAGAAGGGTTTCCTGGATGGCATATTGAATGTTCTGCAATGAGTACCAAGTATCTTGGGAAACATTTTGACATCCATGGAGGAGGAATGGACCTAATGTTCCCGCACCATGAATGTGAAATTGCACAGGCAACCGCTGGAAACCATGCTGAACCTGCAAAATATTGGATGCACAACAATATGATAACCATTAATGGGCAGAAAATGGGCAAATCTTTGGGAAATTTTATCACCATGGACGAGCTCTTTTCTGGGAAACATACTTTGTTAAAACAGGCATACACCCCAATGACCATTAGGTTTTTTATTTTGCAGGCTCATTACAGATCCACATTAGACTTTTCAAATGAGGCATTAATTGCGGCACAAAAAGGTTATAAAAAACTTTTAAATGGTTTAAAGCTCGTTAAATACTTAAATCAGAATCCAGAAGTTTCAGAACCATGCAATGAAGCGTTGGACCTTGAACTTAAAAAGCTCTCAGAGGCCTGCTTCGAGGGATTGAATGATGATTTTAATACAGCTATAACTATTGCAAGTTTATTTAACCTTTTGAAAAAAATTAATGGTTTTCAAACGGGTGCACTAAATATCAATCAGATTTCATCAGAAACTTTAAGCAAAGTAAAGGATACTTTTATTAACATAACTGAAAACATCCTTGGTCTTTTGGAAGAAGGGATTAATGAAAACGAATCGTTAATTGAAGGTTTACTTGAATTTTATAAGGATGCTAAATCTATTAAAGATTATGAGAAGGTTGATAAAATCAGAAAGTATTTTAAAGAAGCAGGTCTTGTAATAAGAGACTCAAAAAATTCCATTGATTGGGCATATGAAGAATAATTTTTCAATAGCAATAATTGCAGCTTTCTCTTTTTTTATTCTTTCTTCTTGTGGAGAGGATAAACCAAAAGAGGATAAACAACATCAGGATCAGGTATCCAAACCTTTAGTTCCAGCGCCTCTGTTTAACAGTGATTCAGCATATAAATTTATAGAACAACAGGTGGCTTTTGGACCTAGGGTACCCAATACTCCTGCCCATCAAAAATGTGGTTCTTTTCTCATTTCAAAATTACAATCCTTTGCTGACACTCTAATTGTACAGGAATTCCAGGCGAAGGCCTTTGATGGAAAAATGCTGAATCTTAAAAACATTAAAGCATCATTTAATCTGAAAGCGCCAAAAAGAATATTACTGACTGCCCATTGGGATTCAAGACCATTTGCAGACCAAGACTCAATAAATCAAAAGAGTCCAATACTGGGTGCAAATGATGGAGCCAGCGGAGTTGGAGTTCTTATAGAAATTGCCAGATTGCTTAGTGAGAACAAAAAGCCAAATGTAGGGGTTGACATTATTTTGTTTGACGGAGAAGATTATGGACAACCTGAATTCTATCAGGGGGGGCAGCAATATGACTCATGGTGCCTAGGATCACAATATTGGGCAAAAAACAAAGGTACCTATACAGCATACTTTGGTATTTTACTCGACATGGTTGGAGGTAAGGATGCCAAATTTGGAATGGAAGGCACTTCTATGGTTTATGCACCTTCAATTGTTAAAAGAGTATGGGATATTGCAAACAGACTTGGATTCGGAAAACATTTTATTTACCAGGAAACCGCTCAAATAACTGATGACCATCTTTATGTCAATCAGATTGCCAAAATACCAATGATTGATATTATTGAATTTGACAATTCTGATGGAAATTATTTTGGATCATATTGGCACACTCACAATGATAATATGAGTGTGATTGATAAAAATACATTAAAAGCAGTGGGCCAAACTGTTCTCCAGACAGTCTATGAAGAATAATCGAAAGTATTTGTAGGGTTGTAAACGACTACCGATTCTTTGAATTCCACACTAAGATTGTATTTCGCTCCAAGTATAAAAGCTCTATTATCTGATTCATGCCCTGCCGGAAAATTATAGCCGACAGGGTATTTATATTCTTTAACTGCATCTGCAATGATTTCGAAAGCAGATTTTCCGAAGGGAACTGTGTTATCAGACATATCACTAAAGTGCCCAACAATCAAACCTTTTAACTTATCCAATTTACCAGCTCTTTTAAGCTGAACCATCATCCTGTCTATCCTATAAAGATTTTCTCCAACATCTTCAAGAAACAGAATCCTATCCTCTGTTGATATATCAGAAGTTGTTCCTATAAGTGAAACAAGTATAGATAAATTCCCACCAACAATTAACCCTTCTGAATTACCGACTCGATTTAACTCGTGAAATGGAAAATGAATAGAATTAACCCTTCCGAACAATGTATCCCTCAAAGTTTGAATTGCATGCTGGTTATGATTTTTACCAAAAACAACTGGCATACTTGAATGAATAGACTGGTACCCTATTGAATTAAGGTGATTTAATAAAACTGTGACATCACTAAAACCTGCGACCCATTTGGGATGGTCTTCAAAAGTACTAAAATTTATATCGTCAATTATCCTTGACGTCCCATATCCTCCTCTGGCACAAACAATTGCCCTTATCTCTTTGTCATTTAAAAATTCCTGTAAATCTGATACTCTTTCTTCATCCTTTCCTGCAAATTGATGATAATGCTTATAGCAATTTTTACCGATCCTGACTTCTAATCCCCAATTTTTAATTATTTCAATACCAGCATTAAGCTCTTCTGGAAGAAAATTTTTAGCTGTGGCTACTATCCCGACAACGTCACCAACCTTTAGAAAGTCAGGTTTTTTCATAAAATTATAATAGAATAAATTCTTGAATTGTTTTAGTAAAACAGAGGTAAATAAAAAAAGCCTCACTGGGAGGCTTTCTTTTATTTGATTTAGATTACTTATTTCTTTTTTACCGGAGCGCCTGATCCAGCTGGTTTAGTTTCAGCTGGCTTGGGTTGAGTTGTACCTGCACCGCCTGTTCCTGCGCCGGTCCCCGTTCCAATCCCAGTATTATTATTAGCATCTGTTGCACCTGGCGCAGGAGGTGTTACTCCTAGTTTCTTAAGTACAAGATCAGAGATATTATCGTCTTTGCTTTTTGCATACAGGATAATAGCAGATCCTCCATAATCAGCATGAGTGCTGAATATATAAGAGTAATTATTTTCTTCAGCTACCTGATCAATTGCCTTTTGAATTTTCTCAAGAACTGGCTCCAACAGAGAGACTTGCTTCTTTTGAAGACTGGTTTGCGCATTTTCTTCAAATTGCTTTATAGAATTCTGCATATTCATCAATTCCTTTTCCTTATCTTCTTTTATAAGATCTGTAAAAAGATTTGCCTGAACACCTTTTTGGTAATCCTGAAGCTTTTTCTCGTATTCACTATATTTGCTTTGCAATTGGGCCTGAAGTTGTTTTTCATAATCTTTCAACTCAGATTCGATCTTTTTTGCCTCTGGCAATAAGCCTAATATATAATCAAGGTTAGTGTAGCCTAATTTCAAATTTGATTGTGCACTGGCAAAAAAATTTCCAGCAAAGAATATCAAAAATGCAGTAACGAATAGTTTTGTTTTCATGTCGTAAATATAATAGAAAATTTGATTTAAGGTTATTTTTCCGCCGTGTCATTAGGATCACCTAAGCCTAATTCTTCAAGCACATAATCAGTATAATCATGAATAGGATTGGTGTATACCATTACCAGATCTCCGGATTTATCAAATATTATTTGAAGGCTTTTGGCTTTGGCTACTTTTTCTACAGCTTCAAATACCTTATCCTGGACTGGTTTCATCAACTCCTGTCTTTTTAAGAATATCATTCCCTCAAAACCGAAAATCTTCTTTTGATATTCTTTGATGGCTTTTTCTCTCCCCGCTAAAGTATCCAGACGCTCCTTCTTCATATCTTCAGTAAGCAAAATCTCTTCTGCTTTAAAGTCCGTTTGCATCTTTTCATACTCCTTTTTCATCTTTTCTATGTCTGCCTGCCACTTGGAAGAGAGCATGTTTAATTCCTTTTCAGCTTTTGCATATTCTGGTAATTTCTTCAGAATATAGTCACTATCAATATAGCCGAACTTCTGAGCATTTACGCTAAGTGTAATCAGGCAAAGTAAAAATAACACTCCTAAAGTTCTCATGTTTTTAGCGGATTTGTTGTCCGATGGTAAAAGTAACTTTACTTCCTTTATTTAATCCTGGGACTGCATCAAAACCATATCCCCAATCAAGACCAATCATACCAAAAGCTGGCATAAAAATTCTCGTACCAACACCTGCAGATCTATATACCTTAAACGGATTGAAGTCCTGGAAATTGTTCCAGTTATTCCCACCCTCAAAGAAGCCCAGAACAAATACAGAAAGTGCAGGACTTAAATTTACCGGGTATCTGATTTCTGCGACAAACTTGTCAAATATCGTTCCTCCTTGAGGAACGGGTTTAATAACATTGTCTTGATAGCCTCTTAACCCTATGATATCTGAACCTAGCAGGAAATTATATCCTGTAATACCAGAACCTCCCATGATAAACCTTTCAAAGGGTCCAATTCCTGTAGATTTTTTGTAGGATCCAATAAATCCTAGGTGCGCTCTCAGGTTTAACACAAGGCTTCTTCCTCCTGGTTTTCTTGGAGGTATCAGAGGGACAAACCAGGATTGATCAACCATCCATTTATGAAACTCAATCCATCTGTATCTCTCCTGACTGGACAATTTCGGATTTTCGTAATTTACACCATTAAACAATGAATATGGAGGAGTGGCTGTTATTGTTAAGTTAAGATTTGAACCTCCTGTCGGGAACGTAAAATCATTAACACTATTTCTTGAAATAGAAGTAATGAATGAGAAGTTGTTTGCATATCCAGTAGTAAAACCAATTCCTCCGATTCCATAAGCTGAAGAATAATTATCTAAGTCATACTTTACAAAGGAAAGAGAATTACTTAATGAGAAGTAATCATCCGGCCATTTCAATTCCCTACCCAAGCTCACTGTTGCTGCTGTTACATAGAGGTGTCCAGCGTTATATTTTCCTGTACTGCTATTATATAGATTTTGAGCTGACCTAGACAAACTGATAGAGAATGATTGAGGCCTTCTTCCTCCAAGCCATGGCTCGGTAAATGAAAGTGAATAAGTTTGATATGCTCTACCATTTGCCTGAAGACGCAAAGCTAATCTTTGTCCATCTCCTGCAGGAAGCGGACTCCATGTTTTTGGTTTGGATAAATTTCTGGCAGAGAAATTATTAAATACAAGTCCTAAAGTACCAACAAAACCAAAGTAACCTCCCCATCCTCCTGAAAGCTCAATCTGATCACTTGGTTTCTCTTCTACTGTATAATGAATATCAACTGTACCTTCCTGAGGGTTTGGTACAGGATTCACACCAATGGTTTCTGCATTGAAATATCCTAACTGCCCTATTTCTCTTTGTGATCTGATAAGGTCAGCCCTGCTGAACTTCTGACCTGGATAGGTTCTAATTTCGCGCAACACGACATGATCATGTGTTTTCGTATTTCCAGACACAGTTACATTTTTTATTGTAGCTTGTGGACCTTCATAAATACGCATTTCTATATCGATAGAATCACCATTAATAAGTACCTCTACAGGATCTACACTGAAGAATAAATATCCATCATCCAGGTATAAGGAACTGATATCTGCTCCACTTGGATTATAATTTAATCTCTTCTGCAGATTTGCAAGATTATATACATCACCTTTGTTAATGGCTAATATTCGGCTAAGAGTTTTATCATCATAAATAAAATTTCCTGTCCATGTGATATTTCCAAAATAGTACTTTTTACCTTCATCAATATCCATCTTTATATTGACAGATTTGTGGTTAAGTTTATATATGGTATCAAATGTTATTTCTGCGTCTCTATAACCTTGAGAATTATAATATTCAATTACATTCGCTTTATCCTGTTCGTATTCTTTTTTAAGAAGTTTGGAAGTCGTGAAAAGCTTATACCAACGCTTTTCTTTGGTCTTCTTCATTTTCTTCTTTAATTTCTGATCCTTAAAAGCTTCATTTCCGTTAATTATGATATTGCGGATTCTAACTTTGCGTTTTCTATCTACATTAATTTTTAGAATAACACTATTAGCAACTACTGTATCTTTAACTTGAGTAATAGTAACCTCTGTATTAAGAAACCCCTTGTCTAGATAAAAATCCTTAACTTTCTTCTGGGCATTTTTTATCATAGCATCATTGACAATTTTGCCTTTGGAAATGCCGATCTTTTCGCTAAGATCTTTTTCATCATTTTTCTTTACCCCTTTAAACACAAAGCGAGAAAGTCTAGCCCTTTCTTTCAACTTGAAATCAAGGAATATCTTTCTTCCTTCTACATTCTGAACTGAGACCTCTACATCTCCAATGAGCCCTTGTTCCCAAAGCTTTTTTATTGCATTGGTAATATCTTCACCTGGAATTGTTATTGGATCTCCAGTTTTCAAACCAGTAATAGCAATAACTGCCTGTGGATCCAGAAACTGAATACCACTTACGGTTATTCCTCCGATAATATACTGCTCGGGGTTAGAATAGCTTGGGTTTATATACTCCTTCTTAATTGGTTGGGCCAACAGAACCGAAATAGGAAATAGGATACTTATTAGTGCAATTAAAAAAAATCTTTTCATTAAACTTGTTTCAGTTGTTCGCTGATCATTCCAAATCTTCTTTCTCTCTTTTGAAAAGAGAGCACTGCATTATACAAATCGCCCTCTCTAAAGTCGGGCCATAAAATATCTGTTATATAAAATTCTGAATATGCAATTTGCCATAACAGAAAGTTACTCACTCTAAACTCACCACTAGTTCTAATTACTAACTCTGGATCTGGAATGCCTGCTGTTGAAACACAATCAGAAATCATCTCCAAAGTAAGGTCTTTCGACTTTAATTCGTTTCGTTCCACCTTTTCTAAAAGCTTCCTAGTAGCTTCCAAAATATCCCATCTACCACTATAACTCAGAGCTAACGTCAGAGTAAGCCCTGTATTGTTTTTAGTAGCATTAATTGCTTCTGATAATTCCTTCTGACAGGAAACAGGCAGGTCTTTAAAATTTCCGATAGCAGAAAGGCGGACGTTATTTTGATTTAATTGCTTTACTTCTCCTTTGATTGTTGAAACGAGAAGTTGCATAAGGGCATCCACTTCCTCTTTGGGTCTGCTCCAATTTTCAGTGGAAAATGCATACAGAGTAAGATACTTAACCCCAATTTTTGCACAAGCTTCTGTTGCTTCTCTTACAGAAGTGATAGCACTTTTATGACCGAAAATTCTGCTTATTGCTCCCTTTTTCTTCGCCCATCGGCCATTACCATCCATAATAATAGCAATATGCGCTGGAATTTTGGTCTTATCAATTTGTTCAATTAAGTTCATCTACCTTTGGCCCAATGAGAAAACCAAAGGTACGAAATGATTCGACTTTTGAAAAATGAAATACTTATTTATGATAAATAGCAGGACATTTGACGCTGTAAAAGGTGTAGCTTACCGTTAAACCTGTGTAATAATACCAATCTGTTTTTAAAATATCCCCAGTTCTGCGGTAGTTTATAGTACCTTCCCTTACACCATCTAGGTAATCTGTAAATGTTTTTCTTGCCACAAACTCTCCGCCAAGATTCCAATGTTCACTCAACTGGAATTTGAAGCCGAGACCAATGGGAATTGCCACATTGAAAAAGCTATTCCCAGTACCAAGGTCTTGTTGAGTATTGAAAAATGCAATACCACCTGTAAAATATGGAGTAATCCTAGATGAGCTCTGAGCTTTTCTTGAATCTTTAGGAGCTCTGAAATTAAAAAAATTATATTCCAAAATAGCTGACACCTCGGTGAGATTATTTTTAAACTCACCCTGTCTGTAATTAGCAACAGGGTCTTTTGATTTCAATTCAGAACCATATATACCTCCAAAACTAAAAGCTCCCCTTAGGGCAACAACCGGGCTAAAATTAAGTCTGTAAAAAATCTCCGCCCCTGGACGATAGAATAGTGGATTGAATTTTCTTGCAAGTTCTCCTGTATAATTGAACCCTCCAGCTCCTAATCCAATTTCATGGACCTGAGCGTTAACATTAGCAACTGAAACTCCTATAAAGAGAAAAATAGCAGAAAGAATCCTTCCTGCTATTCTATTTTTTTTTCTATTCAAAGTTTTATTTTTTATCTGAACTTAGGACAAACAACTCTTGGAGGAATAATGTAAGTCAAATGAAAACCAGTTACAATATACCAGTCTTTATTCTTATCACCTCTTTGATCTCCTGGATTTGACACGCCTCTTATTCCAATCAATTTGCCATTTGAATCAAATTGCAATCTTTCTTGTTCTCCAAGCTTTGCAAATAACTGTGGATCTCTACCAACTCCACCTTCCAGCGTTCTATTTGCCATTGCAGCTGCAAGATTTGTTTCAGGGTCTCCTTTATCTACATAATAAGAACTTACATCATCCAGATAATCTGTAAATGTATATCTCCATCCTAACTCAAATGCAAGATCTAGCTGTTTCGATAATTTATACCTCACACCTAAACCAAATGGAATTGCAACCTGATTTAAAGAATAAGATTTACCTTCTGTTTGCAATTTATTTAAAGCAACATATTTACCACCAAATGCATCAGGGCTTTGAGCTTTGGGATTATGATGAAAATATGCGATACCGATAAATCCATAAGGTGTAAAATCTGCACGTCTTACATATTTACCTCTATGCCCGATCAGATCAATAACCGCATCTACTTTTACCTCAAGAATATCATTTCGCATTGAAAGATTTCTTGCTCTTCTGAAAAGATTTTTATCAGTATAGTTTGCACTTTTATCATCACTTCCTTTTATTCTCCCATAAGAAATAGCTCCTCTCAATGAAAATCTCGGATATAGCCTCGCTAGTCCTTCAATACCAAAGTTGGGCCTTGTTAGCCTTATGCCTGGCCTGGCAAAACTTGGACCCGGATCCAATTCGCCCACGTAGTTCATTGCATTAAGTGTAACTCCAACACTATAATAGCGATTTTTCTTATTGAACTCTTGGGCAAATGACTCCTCCTTGAAAAAGGAAACTAAAAATAATAAAAGTCCTAATTGTAATAACTTTTTCATATCCTATAAGAGTTTAAAACTCAATAAATTTCTTGCAAGAAATAAAATTAATTCGATTATTACGCTAAGTTAACAATTAAAGTCAAATTTTTCTTATTAAAATAAAAAATTAATTCCTTAAATCTAAACCCCAATTAAGCTTATTTCTAAGTGTCTGAAAATAATTATACCCTTCTAACTCAACAATTTTAGCTTTAAACCTCTCCCTTCTCACTGTCAATTTTGTTTTAACAGGTACTGATTTTGATCTGGAATCGAGTGAAATAAGAAAATTCTTATTTCTTGCTTCTATTTCAAAAGAAAGAACGCTGCTATCCGGAACAATCATTGGCCTTACATTAAGATTATGAGGACTAACCGGAGAAATGATAAAATTGTTTGTACTTGGCATAACTAAAGGTCCGCCACAACTTAGAGAATAGCCAGTGGAACCCGTGGGAGTTGAAATTATTAATCCGTCCGCCCAATAAGAATTTAAATATTCACCATTTATATAAGTATGAACCACTATCATAGAAGAGATATCTCTCTTCAGTATAGCGAATTCATTCAGAGCAAAGTTCACACCATTAAATAGGTCAATATCTGAATCCAAATGAATCAAAGTTCTTTCTTCAAATTTATAGGTATGTTTATAGATTGAATCTATTGCCTGTAAGATTTTTTCACGAGGAGTTGTAGCTAAAAATCCTAAACGCCCTGTATTGATTCCAAGAAGTGGTATTTGTTGAGGTCCGGCAAATGAGACAGATTCCAAAAAGGTTCCATCTCCTCCAATACTAAATAAAAAATCGGTTTCTTCTAATTCCTCATGGCGGCTATAAATATGGGCACTATTATATTTAATACCTACCTTATCGAGAAATCCTGAAAAATTCTTATAAACCTGAATTTCAGACTCCCTTGATTTAAGGTTATCAAACATTTCCTGGATGAAAGGAATAGCGTCATTATTGAAGGTTCTGCCGTGAATTGCAATTTTCATTCTAAATATTCAGATACTTAAACAGTAAATCAAGTCTTTCTTTATCGTGACTTGTCAGTTCATTTTCCTGAAAATTAGCAATTATTTTATAATCATACCTTTCAAAAGTCGCAATAATTCTTGTTAGGTCTGTTCTATTTAATTTGAGGGTGAGTTTTATTTTATTCGGATCTAATTCATCATTAGAAACAAATGAACTTAGTACTTTTGCATCATTTGCTTCCACTAACCTGCTTATCTGAGACAATGAATAGTCTTTATCCTGCATAGAAAGCACGATGATCCCCCCAGGCCCTTGAGTTGCAAACATTTGAGCCATAGCAAACGAGGTTTCATTTACAGAAATTACGCCTACAAATTTTGAATCATCACTAACTACAGGTACAATTTGTAATTTATTTTTAGATGCCAACTTAATAACATCATAAAAATGAGAAGACGGCTTTACCACCAACTCTTTATTAACCAACCTAATGTTTGAAATTGGCCCTGTGAAGTCATCTTTTTCATACAAAGCTTGTTCCTCGAGGAATCCTAAAAAATTATTATTCTCAACAACAGGCAATTGGGTTAACCTGAACTCTTCCATCCATTTCTTTGCTTTCTCTGCTGAATCAGAAACTTTCAATGGAGGAATCATCTGGTTTATTAGTTCTTCGGCAATCATACAGTAGACTCCAGGAATTTGTGAACAAAAGCATTAAACTTTTCAGGATTTTCCATCATTGGAGCATGTCCGCACTTATCGATAAATCTTAATTCAGAATTTTTAATTAATCGGTTGAACTCATGAGCTACAAATGGTGGTGTTATAGTATCATTTAGCCCCCAGATTAACAGAGTCGGTATTTTAATATTTGGCACATCTTTCGCCATATTGTGTCTCTGTGCAGATTTTGCAAGGGCAACAATATTCATACACTTAGGTATGCTTTTCGTAATATCAAAAACTTCTTTAATAAGCTCGTCAGTTGCAGTAGAAGGATTGTAAAAGGTATATTCCACCCTTTCCTTTACATATTCATAACTACCTCTTTTGGGATATGACCCGCCCATTCCATTTTCAAACAACCCAGAGCTTCCTGTCAAAACCAATCTTTTTACCTTTGATGAATTTTTCAAAGTATAATCAAGTCCTACATGTCCACCAAGTGAATTACCCAGTAAGGTTAAATCCGTTAACTGTTTGAAGTTGACAAACTTTTCTATAAAAGTCACTAAACCTTCAACACTTGCAGACCTAACAGGCATTTCATAAATAGGCATTAAAGGAATTATGACTCTGTAGTTAGAAGTAAATTCTTTAACTACTCCCTCCCAATTGCTTAGCGCTCCAAAAAGCCCATGTAGCAGTAAAAGAACTTCGCCTTTACCTTCATCAATATATTTGAATTCTTTTTCTTGCTTAACTGTAAAAGTCATGATGTGAAGATGTAATTTTATTAACGTGCAAATTAAAACAAAGTTTGAAATATTACTTTATCGTAAAGGACAAACTAAGCCAGTTTTGAATAATTTTTTCACCATTTTCGGATAAAATTGCCTCCGGATGAAACTGAAACCCATAAATTGGGTAAGTTGTATGCCTTATCGCCATAATCTCATTATTCTTTGATTCAGCTAGAACTTTCAGCGCTGGTGACAATTTTCCAAGAATTAAAGAATGGTATCGAACTATATTAAATTCATTATTAATATTTTCAAACACAGGATCCTTACACATTACTTTCAATAATGAAATCTTGCCATGCATAGGCTTACCCATTTTAACAATTTCAGAACCAAAAAAGTATCCGATTGCCTGATGACCAAGACATATACCCAATATTGGCTTGAGCATCCAATATTTTTCAATGATTGAAAGAAGTAGTTGTTGGTCTTTGGGATTTCCTGGACCGGGAGATAAGACAATTCCCGAGAAAGAATTCAAAACTTCAAGATCATTAATTTCATCTATGCGTATGCATTTACATGCAACTCCCTGCTTTTGAAAAAGATGAAGAAGATTATAGGTATATGAATCTAAATTATCAATCAGTACTATCAAGCCTTTTGGTTTTCAAGTATCTTCTTTAATGCTGGAAATATATCCTGAAATGGAATTATATAGCTGACAACATGGATTGCATTTGGTGCAAAAGAAGCGAGCACAGGGTAAGCAAATGATTTTTGCCCATATTTAGAAATAAACTCCAGCTTAGCTGCACTGGTCAACCAAATAAACATACTAATTATAAATGCAGTTTTTAAAACTCCCACAAATGCCCCCGCAGCACTGTCAAATGTACCAAGAAGTGTATAATCAAGTATTGATTTTAAGAATTTACCAAAAAAGTATATTCCGATAAAAACCAACAAAAAGATTATCGTAAATGTAACATAAGGAAGCATTTGGGGGAAATCTTTCATATATGGTTGCATCCAATTCATTCCTTCTTTGAGAAGTTTAAATGCAGACAACACTGCAATTATGAATGCAAGAAAAGTAACTATTTCCAATAACAGTCCTTTTTTATATCCAGCATATCCTCCCAGAGCGAGAATCAGAATAACTATTATATCAAAGATTTCCACTTTATTTCTTATTGACTCAACAATGATTTAACTAGTGCTGAAACAACTTTATTATCTGCAGTTCCTGCAAAGGCTTTAGTTGCAGCGCCCATCACTTTACCCATATCTCCAGGGCCTTTGGCACCAACTTCAGCAATAATTTCTTTAAGTTTTTCAGCTATTTCATCTTCAGAAAGCTGCTTCGGCAAATATTTCTCGATTACTGCTAATTCATCAAGCTCAATTTTTTCTAAATCAGCTCTTCCCTGTCCGGCATAAACTTCGGCGGATTCTTTTCTTTGTTTTGCTGCTTTTGTTAAAAGCTTAATTTCAGCATCTGTAGAAACCTCTCCTTGAGCACCTTTATCAGTTTCTGCTAATAAAATAAGAGATTTTATACTTCTTAATGCACGCAATTCATCTTTGTTTTTTGCGAGCATTGCCGATTTTATATCAGCATCGATTTTTTCTTTTAAACTCATCTTTTGAAATTTAATAGAATATTGAATTTATTTGTCGTCAAAAATAGTCAAATTATTTTTCAGAAAAAGAAAAAACAATGACCCGCTTAAGTGTAAATGTAAATAAAATAGCCACATTGAGAAATTCCAGGGGAGGTAACAATCCCGATTTGATCCAAGTGGCTTTGGATTGTGAACGATTTGGAGCTCAAGGAATAACAGTTCACCCGCGACCAGACGAAAGACATATCAAATATGCGGACGTTTATGCTTTAAAGGAAGTGATTAAAACTGAATTTAATATCGAAGGGAATCCCGAAGGAAAATTTATTGACCTTGTAAAAGAAATTAAGCCCCATCAGGTAACCCTTGTGCCTGACCCTCCTGGAGCTATAACAAGCAATGCAGGTTGGAATACAATAAAATATAAAGATTTTTTAAAAGAGGTGATCCGTGATTTTAAAGAATTTGGCATAAGAGTAAGTCTATTCGTAGATCCTTTAGAACAAATGGTTGAAGGAGCTGCAGAAGCTGGAGCTGACAGAGTGGAACTTTATACCGAACCTTATGCAAAAAACTTTTCAACGGATAAGGTGAAAGCTATTTCCGAATATATAGTTGCTGCCCAGAAAGCTACTTCTCTTGGATTAGGACTTAATGCAGGACATGATCTTGATCTTAAAAATCTAAAATACCTTAAAGACAATATCTCTAATCTTGATGAAGTATCTATAGGGCATGCACTCATTTGCGATGCTCTTTATTTTGGGTTGGAGAACACTATCCAAATGTATCTTAAAGAATTAAAATAAAGGATGAAATTATATTATAAAGAACTAGGATCAGGAAAGCCTTTAATTCTGCTACATGGATTATTTGGCTCTTCTGACAATTTATATTCTGTTGCCAAGGAGTTGGCTAAAAAGTATAAAGTATTTGTTATAGATGAACGAAACCATGGCAATTCGCCTTGGAGTGATGTAATGAATTATGATGTGATTGCAGATGACATTAAAGAATTTATGGAAGATCATTCCATAGAGAATGCTTTGATAGTGGGGCATTCAATGGGAGGAAAAGCGAGTATGAAATTAGCTCAGAAATATCCGCAATTGGTTAGAAAATTAGTCGTTTCTGATATTGCACCAAGATATTATGCGCCACACCACCAGACCATATTAGCAGGGCTGAATAACGTTAACCTTGAAACACTTGAAAGCAGAACAGATGCTGATACTCAATTGGCAGCTCATATTAAAGACCTACCTACCAGACAATTTCTGTTAAAGAATCTGGGCAGAGATGAAAATGGACAATTCAAATGGAAAATAAACCTGAGTGTAATCACAAAACAAATTGAATTTGTAGGTGCTGGAATTAATGATTCAGAAGTAATTAACACACCCACTCTATTTGTTAGAGGTGGCAAAAGTGATTATATAAAACTCACTGATGAACCAATTATTAAAAAGATATTCCCAAACTCAACGTTAAAAACAATTGAAGGCGCAAGCCACTGGATTCATGCTGAAAAACCAGCAGAATTTATCAATCTGATTCTTGAGTTTGATTCAGAATAATTTTCTTATGACGAACAGGATAAACGAAATAAGTATACTGAGTAAAATACTTGTAGCTAAGGGAAAATAGAATGACCAGTTTTTTCCTTTAATAGCAATGTCTCCTGGGAGTTTGCCAAGTAAAGGTATTTTATCAGAAAACAATAGTATCAACCCTATTACGATGAAAATTATACCAACTATAATTAATCCTTTTCCTAATCCTTGGAACTCACTCATTAGTTCAGCAGTTTAAATGATCAACAAATATAAATACAATGTCGATTCCCGAATCTGAAACTTCAAAATTATATCTGATTCCCTCAGTACTGGCAGAAGGCACGGCACTTCAGATGATGGCTCCGGCAATATTGGAAGTTATTAAAGAAACTGATTATTATTTTGCTGAAAATATTAAAACAGCAAGAAGATATATAAGTGAACTAAAAACTGGGAGAAAAATAGAAGAGCTTATTTTTCATCAACTGGATAAAGATACCACCAAAGAAGAGGCTACTAAACTATTTGATACCGTTCCATCGGGTAAAAATATTGGTGTATTATCAGAAGCAGGCTGTCCCGGCATAGCCGACCCAGGAGCTATGGCTGTGGCAATTGCACATAAAAAAAAATGGGATGTAGTGCCCCTTCCAGGCCCATCATCAATCTTTATGGCATTAATGGCCTCAGGTTTCAATGGCCAGTATTTCTGCTTTAAAGGTTATCTTCCAATTGATAAAGACCAAAAGATTAAGTCTTTTAAAGCCTTAGAGAGAGAGGCCTGGGATAAGAGAGCTACGCAGATAGTAATTGAAACACCTTATCGCAATAATAAATTTTTAGAAGATGTAATTTCAACGGGTAATCCTGAAACCCAACTTTGTATAGCTTGTGATATTACAGGACCTCAACAATTTATTCAGACAAAAAATCTGAATGAATGGAAAAAAAATTTACCTGATCTTAACAAAAAGCCCACAGTATTTCTATTTTTTGGAAGAAACTGATTAAGTTTTTTGTGTTATTGGATTTTAATTTAACTTTGATAATTAGTTATTCTTAAACAAGATACCTTTAAACCTAAAATATAATGTCATACCTATTTACCTCAGAATCCGTGTCGGAAGGTCACCCTGATAAGGTTGCTGATCAGATTTCAGATGCAATCCTTGATGCAATCCTAGCTCAGGATCCAAATTCAAGAGTTGCTTGTGAAACGATGGTTACTACAGGACTAGTTGTAGTTGCCGGTGAAGTTACTACTAAGGCTACTATTGACACTCAGAATATCATTAGAGATACTATTAAGAAAATCGGGTATACCAAAGCCGAGTACATGTTTGAAGCAGACTCTTGTGGTATACTTACTGCACTTCACCAACAGTCTCCAGATATCGCACAAGGTGTTAATGAAGGCGAAGGTCTTGACAAAGATCAGGGAGCTGGTGATCAGGGAATGATGTTTGGCTATGCTACAACAGAAACTCCCGAATATATGCCGATGGCTTTGGCGTTTTCTCACAGATTGGTAAAAAAATTAGCTGAGATTAGAAAAAAAGGCAAGAAAATGACGTACCTACGTCCTGATGCAAAATCTCAAGTTACTATTGAGTATGGCGACAACGGTAAACCAAAGAGAGTGCATACTATTGTAATTTCCACTCAGCACGATGATTTTGGAAAAGATGCTGATATGCTGAAATTGATCAAAAATGATATGGTCAATGAGGTTATCCCATCAGTGATTCCGAAAAAACTTATTGATAGTAAAACCATCTTCCATATCAATCCAACCGGTAAATTCGTAATTGGCGGACCTCACGGAGATTCAGGATTGACAGGAAGAAAAATTATTGTTGATACTTATGGCGGAAAAGGTGCACACGGTGGTGGAGCATTCTCTGGAAAAGATCCTTCTAAAGTTGACAGAAGTGCTGCATATGCGGCAAGGCACATTGCTAAAAACCTTGTTGCTGCAGGAGTTGCAGAAGAAATCCTTGTTCAGGTGGCTTACGCAATCGGAGTTTCAAAACCAGTTTCTTTAACTGTAAATACTTACGGTACTGCGAAAGTAAATATGACTGATGCACAGATCGCTTCTAAAGTATTGAATGTTTTTGACATGAGACCAAAAGCAATTGTTGAAAGATTAGGCCTTAAAAACCCTATTTTCTCTGAGACTGCAGCATACGGTCACATGGGAAGAGATCCATTTATAAAAGAGGTTGATCTTTCTTATGTGGAGCTAAAAGATGATGGCAAAAAGAAAACTGAGATCAAGAAAACTGTAAGTAAAAAAGTTGAATTCTTCACATGGGAAAAACTTGACCATGTAGAAGCTGTAAAGAAAGAATTCAAGATCAAGTAAAATAAGAAGGGCTCCTACTGGGAGCCCTTCTTATTTAAAGTCAGTAATAAATAAAGCCTGTTCTTTTCAGATCAGGCTTTTTAATTATTTATTTTACTTTTTTAGCTAGATCAGCACCTGCTTTGAATTTTACAACTTTCTTAGCTTTGATCTGGATAGTTTTACCAGTTTGTGGGTTTCTACCAGTTCTTGCTGCTCTTTTAGCTACAGAGAAAGTACCAAATCCAATGATGATAACTTTATCTCCTTTTTTCAAAGTTTTAGAAGCTGCACTTAGAAATGCATCAAGTGCTCTTTTTGAATCAGCCTTAGTTAGTTTTGACTCAGCTGCGATTGCGTCGATTAATTCTGCTTTGTTCATTTTTTTAAAAATTTAACTTGTGTTTAAAATCTTATGTCAAAATTATATGAATTCCAGTATTGTACAATAGTTTTACACAAAAATATATCGAAATGTTGATAACTTTTTTCATTTAATGATCAGCATTCATAGGGTATACAGATATTTCAAAACTCGAAACATACGTCGAAACAGGGTTACAGGTTGTGGAAAACTTGAATTGCTTATCAACAAAGGAATCCAGGGAGCAATTTTAAAAGGTTCAAGCTGAACAACAAACCAGGCAATAAATACAATTTAAAACACTCATTTAGAGTATTTTATAAGCAAAAAATAGTACTATTAAATGAATTATATTTCTCTACAAACTCATTCAAAACAGATTTTAAAAATCATATCCAAAAGTGAAATAGAATAATGGAGATTGAACCACATTATTTTTAACGCCCCATGCTACATCTACTTTTACATAATATCCCAACAATAAGGTTCTTGCTCCGAAACCATACCCTACTAGGAATGGATTCACATAGTTTCTTACCTGAGCTGTAAATGGATTGCCATTTCCTCCGGCAACAGTAGTGTTAATACTGTTATCTTTACTAAATGGCGTATCGCCCGTCCAGGCAGATCCAGCGTCGGTAAAGGCTACTAACTGAAAATTTCTTAAAAATGAAGAGGATATTGGTTGTCTGTAAATTGCTCTAAATGGAATACGTAATTCAGCATTCATGAGCACATAGCGCGAGCCAAACTGTGAATTATATATAAACCCTCTCATTGGCATTGAGTACTCAATGAAAAGCAAATCAGAGTTGTTTTTAAACTGAGATATCGCTAAAGGGCTATTAGGAGATGAATTATCTGTTGAGTTAAACAACCAGTTATCCATTCCTCCAAGTAAAAAGTTTTTCTTGGCATTACCAGTAAAGGCCCCGCCTGCGACACGGGCCGCCAGAACAATTTCTTTATAAATTCTCTGATACCTTCTAAGATCTAGATTGATTTTACCAAAATTGTTGGAAGAGGAGCCATCTGCCATGTACTGCTCTGCGCTAAAAATAAATCTCGTTCCTTCAATCATATTCAAGCCAAGCTTTATTGTATTATCATATACAAAGCTGAGATTAAGTCCCTGATACCCCTGTGTAATATCTTTAGAAGTCATTTCGGTAACAGATCTTCGGGTAAAAGCTACAAAAGGAGTAAGACTAAGCCTGGAATATACTGAAAAAGGATAGGAGGCAGTAAACGCCAATTTATTTAGAGTATATATCTGCGAAGACGTTGACTCATTTGAAGCAAAAAGATTTTTTCTATCATACCTAACTTTAAGATCAACTCTTTTCTTTAGATAAATATATTCACCGAATATATTATTAGTTTTTAAATCCGCCACCCCAAAAGCTCCAACGTTTATTCTATGATTACCCAGAACATCAGACATTTGCCCTTCAAGTAATATTCCCAATCCTCTCAACGGATCTATAAGTATTGTGGAAATGACATTATCTATACCAAAAAAATTTCTATATGGATATGGTCCAAGAAAAGAAGTTTTTTTCTGTAATTGATTTTTATTAATTGTATCAGCAGGTTCTTCCTTTAAAGGAGCCCCGGCTATTCTGCCTTTATCAGTGGTATCCTTCAATTCAGATTCGAATCGGAACTCATCCAGATTTATTTCTTTAACCTTTTCCTTTGAATTAAATTCAAATTCCTGTTTCTCTGATCTGGTTATCTTATCGTCTGCTTTCTCTTCAATTTGAGAAGAAGATGGTTCTAATCTTGTAAAAACAGAATCAAGGTTGTAGTGAGGAAAAAAGTAAGCTCTTTCTTTCCCTCCGATTCTATTTATAGTTACCAGATTATTATTAGCACTTGATATATGGAAAGATTTAATATTATATAAAAAAGCTGACTTCCTGGAAAGCTTTTTATCAGTTAGGTTCAGACTGTATAAATTATCAATTTTATCGTCATCAGAAATAAATAAAACAGAATTTGAAGATTTTACAAATACAGGCTGGATAACATTGATATCATTTGTAAGCCTCACTAGTTTATTACTTCCATTAAACTTAAATAAGGAATATTGTTCCAAAGGTTTATAGATTTCCTTTTTTGGAAGAACAAGTGTATCAGAACTCCTGTTTGATGCAAATATGACCTCTTTAGTTGTTCCGTAGAAAGATGGAGAAAGATCATCAAAGATGTCATTAGTAATTTGCTTCATCCCCCCTCGAGCATTGTCCATTAGAAACAAATCTGTCTGCCCATCCTTATCAGCACTGAATATTATCGCAGTTCCATCTTCAGAAAAAGCAAAATCAAAAACATGTTTGAAATATGTTATCTTCTTTTTTACCTTATCTCCGGTTTTTAAATTGTGTATCTCCAAATAAGTCTTGTCGCTTTTTGTATAGATAAATGCTAGTTCATCTTCAGATTTCCAGGCAAAGGTTGGATTGTGGGTATCAAAGTCGCGTTGCGCACTTCTTGTACCTCCCTTTCTTATAGATTTTGAATCTTTTTTTCCTTTCTCTGTAATTTCTACCGCAAACAAATGATATTTTCCATCCTGAAATTTCACAAATGCCATTCTATTACCCTTAGGATTTACCTTCACTACACTTAAGGCATTCTTTTTAGAAGAATTTAATCTTAAATATTTGTCCTCCTGTGGCTCTTTATACTCCTTTTTCAGATTATTATTTATACCTAAGTAAAAGTTTCTGAATTCTGCTAAAAAAATTGAATAAGGAATGCCCAGAGTACTTTCTATGGCCGCTTCTTCGTTTCTTACAATTCGAGTTAAGTTTAACAGGTTAGGTACAGTATAAAGGCCGTATTTTTCAACTATGTAATTCCAGATACCATGTCCAGCAAGTTCAGCTTCTCTTCCTGTCAAAGCAGCAGGAACTTTATATTTTTTTTTCTCCAATGCTCCTCTTACATGAGAATTCATATAGGGAGAGTTACCATACGCAACGTAGGCGGCAAGTCCTCTGATGTACCACTCAGGTAATGAAAGCAAATAAGAACTCTGAACTACATCTTTAAGACTACCACCATACATCATTACATTCAGAAGTATTTTGGTAATGCCATATGTAATCTCCTTTTTAAAATCTACCTGGCTTCCTTTATAAGATACCTCAATTCGTGATTTGACAAAACTTGTATTCCCACCAACTACTACAAGATCTTCTCCCAGGCCAATATTACTTTGCTCACTCTTTTGAGGGGAAGTGTAAACAATCATCCTGATTCGATCATATGGTGTAAAGCCAATTAGCTCAATTACCCTTTCTAGCTCCTCTTCTGCATACCTGCCAGCGCTTTGAGCAAGCTCCATATCACCCTCGTTGTAGAATATTTCAAAGTTGTGAGTTGTAAAAACTCTCCACTTAAAGCTTTTATATTGGATTCTGTTTTTACCAAACTGATCTACGTAAGCCTGAGAATAAGCAGTTGATATTAAAAACAATGAGAGGAACCAGATATAAATAAAACGCATAATATATATTAGCCAATATGGCGATAAAAGAATGATTCAAACCTAGATATATTAACTTCATTATCTAGCGGTTTATTTTCTTCTAAAAAAGAAAATAACTGCTCTGCAAAATATGGTGCCAAACTTATCCCTTTTGTTCCTAAGCCATTAAATATTGCCAGCTCTGGATATTTGGGATGTAATCCTAATATTGGTCTCCGGTCACTTGTAGATGGCCGGATTCCAGCTTCCTGTCTTACATATTCAAAATCAAAACTTACAAGTTCTTTTAGTTTATGCTCGATTTCTTCTCTGGCCTTTTGGGTAACCTCGTCTGTCAAATCTTTCCAATCATATGTAGACCCGGCCTTTAAATTTCCATTATGTAATGGAACAACAAATACGCCTTTGCTAATAATCTGCTTCAAAGGGAATTGAGATTTTAATGTTAAAACCTCCCCTTTCACAGGTATATATGGAATCCAATTAAAATATGGGTTAAATTGATTCAGAAATCCTTCAGCGAAAATAACTTTCCTTGCCTTGTAATTGCCCCAGGTTACACCTTCATTTTCAAATACAAGGTCAGAGCAATTGAACCTTTCACTGATAATACTTTCCCTTTGCTCAAAATATTTAAATGCTGCAGAAAGCAATGTTACTGTATCTACATAACCTCCTTTAAAAAGACTTAGACCGCCAAAATGTTTGTTTTTATTAATAGGAAAATCATCTGATGAGGTAACCACCCTGGAAAATTTATTATAGGCTTCGTCAGAATGGCTTACCCAGTGATTTTGTTCTTCAATAGAACCAAATGGTCGGAAAATAGGCAATGGATGAAAAAAGTTTGCATCCAGGTCCTTCTCCATTCCAGGGTAAAATTCATTTAAAAAAGGGAATAACAACTCAGCCTTCCACGTCTTTACCATCCTCTTTCCAGTAATCGGATTAAAAATTCCCGCTGCAACTTTTGAAGAGTTATTACTACCTCCATCAACTATGAGTATTTTAAGACCCTTTTTTATTAATGTATATCCTAATACTGAGCCTGCAATGCCCTGTCCAACTATAATATAATCATAAATCATTCGGTAATTTAAATACATTTATCAGGAATATTGGCATTTGCAATCTCAATTTTATCTGTAAAAAAAACATCAGTTTTTATCCAAAAATAAATCTGTAAATAATTCTGAAACCCAGTTTTCAACGGGTGAAGTCTATTTTTAGTATTTTTGGCTGATTACCATCTGGCAATTCTCATCTGTCCGCCTCCTTATTATTTTTCATCTTAAAAATTTAAAAAAATAATAAGTATTAAATACGACCGTTTACAAAATCGTCTGACTTTTTTTCAGATAATTTTATTGTTAACACAATTTTTAAGATAATGAAATTCATTCGATTACTTTTAATCTTTTTATTAACATATTCTTTCCAGAGCATTGCCCAACATAGCAATCCTAGGATAAGAATAACATGGGGCAAGCCGGTTAATTTACAAACTAAGGATAAAGGGATAACAGTTCCTGACTTCTCCTCTGCTTACCATCTCGAGAATCAAGGTTTTCTCCCTTCCTATCATATCCAAATCTATGATGAAATAGTAGAAGAATTCGAAGTTATAGCTGATTCTATTGAAACATTAGATACTGAAACGATGGAGTTTATCAAAGGGATAGCTAAGGATAAATTTGAAACTATAATCTCCATAAGTTATTTCAAAGGCAAGCCAGTCAGTGATATTTTCATTGTTCCAATACTGACTACGTCTGGTTCATACATGAGACTTAGAACCTTTTTTTACAATTATAAAAGCAGTAAAAAAAATTTAATTTCGACTAGTCCGACAAAAATTACCAGGAGAGGCAACTATACTAAGCTCGCTGCTGCTGCATCTAACTCAGTGCTTGCCAATGGAAGTTGGTTTAAACTTAGCATTTCTAATTCAGGAGTATTTAAACTTGATTATAATTTTCTTCTAAACATAGGCCTCAATCCATCAAGTATTAATCCCAGAGAACTTAAAATATATGGAAATGGAGGAGGCATGCTTCCTCAAAACAACTCAACGCCCAGGTATGATGATCTTGTTGAAAATGCAATATACGTTTACGGAGAAAACGATGGAAAATTTGATCCTCAAGATTATATTTTATTCTATGGAGTTGGTCCACATGTGTGGAGATATAATGAAATTGAAAAATCGTTCAATCACTCATACAATCTATATTCAGATTTTTCTTATTACTTTCTAACAACAGACTCTGGAGATGGGCTTCGAATCAGCAATCAGGCCTCTTTAGATGGAGCTTCTGTTTCAATCGAACAATTTGATGAAAGGTATTTCTTTGAAAAAGATGAAGCTCAGGTAATGACTACACCTTGGGTACCGAGTGGCAGACTCTGGATAGGTGATATATTCAACTATAATTTACAAAATACTTATAATTATGATGCAACTGGTATTATACCTAATAGTGACATATTACTCAGATCTGCATCCATAGGCAGATCTTCTACACGTAGTTCATTCAATGTTTCCTTAAATAACACTCATGTAGGAACACATGAATTTACGAGATATTTTGAAGATCCTTACGCTGACTATCCCTATTTGGGAGAATATAAAGTTGATACATGGAAAATTAATAGCTCTAATATTCAGGGAACCAATTTTTCAATTAAATATTCATTCAACAAAAACGGCAAAACAGAAGCAAAAGGTTATCTTGATTTTTTCGAAATTTTTATTCAAAAAAAACTCCGTATCTATGGTGATCAAACAGCTTTCAGATCTTTACCAAGCTTAAATAATATCATATCAGAATATCGTATTGATAACACTAATAATTCTGAATTTATCTGGGATATTACAGATCCTCTTTTTGTTAAAAACCAAGACTATAACTTTAATTCCGAACAATCCTCTTTCTCTGCAAATTCATCAATATTAAAAGAATACATTATATTCAGGCCTATTAACCTTAATGCTCCAAATTTCGAAGGTAAGATTGAGAATCAGAACTTACACGGCTTCACGGAAGCAGGCATACCAGACAATCTAATAATTACAACGGAAGAATTTTTAAGGCCTGCACATGAACTTGCTCAATATCATAAAGACTTTGACAACATTGAATCCTATGTTGTTACAGTAAAGAATATATATAATGAATTTTCATCAGGAGCCCAGGATATTTGTGCTATAAGAGACTTTATCAAAATGGTCTACGATAGAAGCAAGCCTGGTGACAGCCTTAGGTATGTTACCCTTTTTGGCGATTGCTCGCTGGATTATAAAAACAGAATACCTAACAATACAAACTTTGTCCCTATTTACGAATCTTATGAATCTCTAAATCCGGTGGATTCATATTCTTCAGATGATTTCTATGGATTCATGGATCCTAATGAAGGAGATTGGAATGAAAATCCCAACGTCAATGATAAAATGGAATTAGGTATAGGAAGACTTCCAGTCAAAACAGAAGCAGAAGCATATGAGATTTTACAAAAAATTAAACAATACAAATCAGACAAATCACTAGGTAAATGGCGGAACAACATTACATTAATAGCAGGGAATAAAAAAAGTACAGAGCCCAGCTACCAAAATAACGTATCTTTATCTTCAGCTGAATCACTGTCCCTTATTCTAAATCAAAAGGGGCCAAACTATAATATCAATAAAATTTATCTTCCAGCTTATCCTTTAACATATACACCATCTGGAGCAATTTGCCCGATGGTAAACGATCTTATAAAAAATGAATTTGACAAAGGCACATTCATTTTAAATTATGTAGGACATGGTAGCGAAACACAACTCAGTCAGGAAAATATTCTAAATACCTCTATTATTTCTGAACTAAAGAATCAATATCAACTGCCATTTATTATAGCAGCAACATGTCAGTTCGGACGATACGATTTTCCTGGCATTCTCTCAGGTATTGAAACTGCATTTCTTAATAGAGAAGGTGGTTCCATAGGATCTCTAGCACCTAGCAGACCGGTTATTTCTACTACAAATCACCAAATCAATAAAGCCTTTTATGAAACAGTATTTCTAAAGAACCGTTCTCGATTCTTAACACTTGGAGACATTATTCTTCTAACAAAAAATAATAGTACAAGCGGTATCAATAACAGAAGTTATGCTTTGATCGGAGATCCTTGTCTTACTTTAAATTATCCTAAGGAGGAAATTTTAATCACGAAAATAAACGGACAAAACTTCGGAGAAATAACAGATACATTAAAAGCACTGCAAAAAGTTAAGTTAGAAGGGGAGATTCAATCAGAAGGAAAAATTATTTCTGATTATAATGGAGAATTAAACCTACGACTCTTTGACAAAGAGACCACCGTCGCAACGCTCGAAAGTCCAGTTACGAACTTCAACGTACAAAACACCCTTATCTATGACGGATCTGCCTCTCTAAAGAATGGTAAGTTTGCAATTGAGTTTATAATTCCAAAAGATATTTCCTATCAATGCAACAAAGGCAAAATCAGCCTATACGGAAGTAATTCTCCTAAACTAGGAGACGGGGCTGGCTCCTTAACAAATATTATTATCGGAGGAGCTAATAAAAATGCGGTTGATGACATTACACCTCCGGTCATCAAAGCTTATATGAATGATGAGTCGTTTGTCTTCGGGGGAATTACAAATTCTAATCCAAAACTCATTGTTAATTTATTTGATGAAAGTGGAATAAACCTCGCTTCGTCAGGTATTGGTCACGAGATTTCTTTGATTTTAGATAATTCGAATGAGCCTATCAGTTTAAATGAATTTTATACAACTAAATTGGATAGTTACAAAAATGGAACTGTTACATTTAATTTGAGAAATCTAACACCCGGGAATCATTCAATTAAAATAAAAGCATGGGACACTTATAATAACTCTTCCGATACATATCTTGAATTTGTTGTTGTAAACAACGAAGATATTGACCTATCACATATTTTGAATTACCCTAACCCCTTCACCACTCACACTGAATTCCACTTTGATCACAACAGATCAGGCGATGACATTGATGTGATGATTCAGATTTATACAGTGTCAGGTAAATTAATTAAAACCATATCAGAAAGATTCTATATCTCCCCTGCCCATATTTCAAATCTATTTTGGAATGGGAGAGATGACTTCGGAGATAAAATAGGTAAAGGAGTATATGTATACAAAGTTTCGGTTAAATCTCTTTCTGACGGAAATCACAAATCAAAATTTCAGAAACTCCTTATTCTCAATTAAAATTTAGGGTCCATTAAATAAGTCGATTTAATTAACAAATCTTAATAAATATGGTCAACTTAATAAAATAAGTTGGGATATACCTTTTCTAAAAAACATTTAACATTTTGAATGCTATTCCGATGAATATTGGTAATTTACAAATCGATTTTGCAAGTACAACTCTAAAATGATTCAGATCCACTCATTCGTATTTAATCCCTTTCAGGAAAATACTTATATTCTGTTCGATGAAACAAGGGAAGCCTTAATTATAGATCCAGGCTGTTATGAAAAAGATGAGCAGGGAGAACTTACTGCTTTTACTAAATCAAAAAATTTAAAAGTAAAAGCTTTAATTAATACTCATTGTCATGTAGATCACGTTTTAGGTAATGGTTTTGTAAAAGATCATTACAAAGTAGAGCTGGGTATACATCCTATAGAGTTAAGCCTTTTAAGAGCAGTAAAAAGTTATGCATTCAATTATGGATTTGCCGCGTATCATGGCACAGAGCCTGAGTATTACCTGAATGAAGGAGACAAAGTAAAATTCGGAAATTCAGAATTGGAGGTTCTATTTGTACCAGGTCATTCCCCTGGACATATCGCATTTTACAGCAAGGAGCAAGCCTTTTGCATAGCAGGAGATGTTCTTTTTAACAGAAGTGTCGGAAGAACGGACCTTCCAGGAGGAAATTTTGAAACATTGATTAACAGTATTCATACAAAGCTTTTCGCTCTTCCGGATAATACAAGAATATTTCCCGGTCATGGTCCTTACACCACAATTGGAGAAGAAAAACGTTACAATCCTTATTGTGCAATAATAAAATGACCATAAAAAAGCATCTCCCAAATTTCATCACTTGTTTAAACCTCCTGTCAGGCTGTATTGGAATTACCGAAGCATTTAAAGGTAATCTTGTAAATGCAGCACTTTTGATCATTGCAGGAGCAATTTTTGACTTTTTTGATGGATTTATTGCCCGCCTGGTAAAAGCCTCTTCCCCCATTGGAAAAGATCTAGATTCTCTTGCAGATGTAATTACATTTGGATTATTGCCAGGAGTAATATTATTTAATTTGTTAAAAATAAATGGTAATATTCCTTTAGCTATAAATTACATTCCATTAATCGTTCCTGTATTTTCCGCTCTCCGCTTAGCCAAGTTCAATAATGATCCCCGTCAAACCGGTTCATTTATTGGAGTCCCTACCCCTGCAAATGCTCTTCTCATTGGGTCTCTACCTTTAATAACAGAATTTAATTCAGATTTCAATTTGAATTTTATAATCAACAATCCTTATTTTGTTATTTCAGTCAGTGTAATAATGTCATTGCTTCTGATTTCAGAGATTCCCCTATTTGCCTTGAAGTTTAAGACGTTTAACTGGAAAGACAATCAGATTATTTATATTTTCTTACTAATTAGCTTAATCCTTTTACTTTTAATAAAAGTGGCAGCCATACCATTAATAGTGATTTTATATGTAATTTTGTCTGTCATTAATAATTCAATATTAAAAAAAACAAAATAGAAATCAGTTTATTGCCAAAGTTGCTTTATACTACCCAAAAAACACTTAACAATCAACCCAAAGCAGTAAAATCTGGACTCATATTATAATGAGTAAGTACTCTTGAATTAGATGAGATTCAGGTAAAAGAAAGTTGGTATACCACTGTAAAAAGCTAAAAGCCAACCTGATTATGGAAGGATGTAGTTTTAAAATTAAACAAGCATAATAAATATTTCAAAATACCGTTTATATCTTGCCTGTAGCATAGGCAAGATATAAACGGTTGTTTTTTTATCTATCTATGAAATTAGAAACGAAGCTATTATTTCTATTACTGATATACACATTCAGTGCCAAAGCCCAATATTCCGACTTTAAAAACTCTATTAAGGTAAAGTGGACATCTCCGGTTTCTGTTCTTGATAACCAAGCAAAAACAAGATTAGTTCCAAATTTTGAAGAATCATTTCATATAGAACCTCAGGATTATTTACCCTCTTTTGTACTGCGTATATACAATGAAAGAGTCGAGGAAATTACCATTCACCCCGATTCAACTGAACTCATGGGGACAATAGATGCAGATCTTATAAGAAACGCTCCCGCTGATGCATTCGAGACAAAAATTTTTATAAGATACTATAAAGGGAAACCCTTAAGTGAAATTTATATTGTTCCAATTAAGGCATCAGCCGGTTCATTTCAAAAAATTCATAAATTTTCATATACGTATAAAGCGTCTCAAACATCTGAACCTCTTCCTGTTTCCAGTAAAATTATAAAAAGATCAGGAAAATCAACTGCCCGAACTGCCTCAACATCTAGTTCAGTATTATCTTCAGGAGACTGGCATAAGTTAAGTATCTCCAACTCTGGAGTTTTTAAAATTGACTACAATTTCCTTACGAACCTTGGTTTAAATCCCTCCACCATAAATCCTAAACAAATCAAAATTTATGGTAATGGAGGAGGAATGCTTTCTCAAAAAAATGATGATCCGAGATATGATGACCTGGTTGAAAATGCTATTTATGTTTCAGGTGAAGCTGATGGAAAATTTGACCAGGGAGATTTTATCCTTTTTTACGGGACAGGTCCACATCCCTGGTCCTATGACTTTATAAGTCAAAGCTTCAACCACACTTTCAATATTTATTCAGATTTTGCGTATTACTTTCTTACTATAGGTCCGGATAATGGACTCCGTATACCTGAGCAGCTTTCTGAAACCGGTGCAGAGCAAAGTATTACTCAATTTGACGATAGATATTTTTTTGAAAAGGACGAAGCGCAAGTAATGGTAGAGCCTATAAAACCAAGTGGCAGGCTCTGGATTGGTGATATTTTTAACTATAATCTTCAATATACTTACCCTTTCGACGCGACAGGCATAATTCCTAATAGTGAGGTATCGTTGAGGTCCTCGTGCGTTGGAAGATCTTCAGCATCAAGCTCATTCAATATTACCCTTAATAACGTGGCGATTGGCACTCATAATTTTACCAATTCAGCCTATTTTGAAAATCCAAATGTTGAGTATCCTTATGTGGGAGAAGTGAAAACTGAATTATTTAAAACGAATAGTTCAACCTTTAATAATAGCTCTAACATTTCTATAAAATACGTTTTTAATAAAGCAGGCAAAAGTGAAGCAAGAGGTTATCATGATTATTTTGAAATATTTGTCCAAAAGCAATTACGACTATATGGTAATCAGACTTCGTTTAGATCTATACCGAGTCTTAACTATAGCATTTCCGAATTTAAAATTTCAGGCACACAAGGCACAGAGATTGTTTGGGACATTACAGATCCTCTTTATGTAAAAAAACAAAATTATTCCTTTGCCGCAGATACAGTTTCCTTTTCAACTAATACTAACACTTTAAAGGAATTTGTAATTTTTAACTTAAATAATATTAGCCCCCCAGCTTATATTGGAAAAATCGCAAACCAAAATCTCCATGGAATTATTGCTCCAAATATTCCTGAAAACATTATCATAACCACTGATGAGTTTGAAGATGCGGCAAATCAATTGGCTCAATTCCATAAATCCTATGATAATCAGGACAGTTATGTGGTTACAGTAAAAAAGATTTACAATGAGTTTTCTTCCGGAGCCCAGGATATTACCGCTATAAGAGACTTTATTAAAATGGTATACGACAGAAGCTCTCCTAATGACAGCTTACATTACGTAACATTATTTGGAGATTGCTCCATGGATTACAAAGACAGATTAGCGAATAATACAAATTTTGTCCCAACTTATGAGTCACGCCAGTCCTTACATCCAATTTTCTCTTATTCTTCAGATGATTATTATGGATTTATGGATTCCTTTGAAGGAGAATGGGTTGAAAATATTAGTGGAGACGCTACCCTTGATGTAGGAATAGGACGACTACCAGTTAAAAGTACTGCTGAAGCTTATGCTATTGTTGACAAAATTAAAATTTACAAGAGCAATCAGTCTCTGGGAAAATGGAGAAATAGAATCACTTTAGTTGCCGACAATCAACCTAACAGCAACCTTCATTTGAATTCAGCCGAATTATTGGCAAGTAAGCTTGAACAAAATCAGCCTAATTACAATATTAATAAGGTATATATGGCTGCTTACCCACTTGTCTATACACCATCAGGACCTACTTGCCCTGCAGCAGCAGAAGTAATTCAAAATGATATAGACAAAGGAATTTTCTTATTAAACTACACCGGACATGGAGGAGAGCTTCAGCTGGCTCAGGAAAATATTCTTAATACTACTATCATTTCAAAATGGAAAAATATAGATCAACTCCCATTTCTAGTAGCTGCTACTTGTCAATTTGGCCGATATGACTATCCAGCGGTTGTATCCGGAATTGAAACCGCAATATTAAATGCAAATGGGGGAGCCATTGGTTCGCTTGCCTCTACCAGGCCAGTTTATTCAAATACGAATGAAGCTATAAATGTTGCCTTTTATAATGCTGTATTCCAAAAGAAAGGTAACAGATATCAAAGATTAGGAGAAATTATGATGCCTACTAAAAATAAGAGTAATTCGGGTATTAATAACAGGAATTATTCATTATTGGCAGATCCTGCATTAACATTAAATTATCCAATAGAAGATATTGTACTTACCAAGGTGAATGACATTAATGTTTCAGGTGTGGTAAGTGATACAATTAAAGCACTTGAAAAGGTTAAACTTGAAGGTGAAGTGAGATCTGGAGGTAGTATAATTGAGGATTACAATGGAGTATTAAATTTGACGCTTTACGATAAAAAGAATATAATTACTACAATAGAAAACCCAATTGTAAGTGTAGGATTGCAGAATAGTCTTATATACGATGGTCCAGCATCAGTTAAAAATGGTAAGTTTTCATTAGAATTTGTTATTCCAAAAGATATTTCATATCAATACAGTAACGGCAAAGCCAGTTTTTACGCTAGCAATTCACCAAACCTACGTGATGCAGCAGGTGCTTCCTTTGATTTAGTAATTGGAGGAACTAATAAAAGTGCAGTCGAAGACAATACACCACCAGTCATTAAACCATATTTAAATGATGAAACTTTTGTTTTCGGCGGATCTACAGGTTCTAACCCCAAATTAATTATTAAATTATTTGATGAAAATGGAATAAATCTGGCTTCTGCTGGTATTGGTCATGAAATTTCAATGACTATAGACAATTCCAACGAAGTTATTACTCTAAATGAATTTTACAGCTCAGGGTTAGATGACTATAAAAATGGAACGGTGAATTATCCACTTAAGGATCTTGCACCTGGTAATCATTCTATTAAGATAAGAGCATGGGATACTTATAATAATTCTTCAGAAGTATATCTTGAATTTGTTGTAGTTAACAATGAATCAATAAGCCTTGAACATATCCTTAACTACCCAAATCCATTCTCAACCAATACTGAGTTCCATTTTGATCACAATAGAGCCGGTGAAGATATAGATGTTATGATCCAGATCTATACAGTTTCAGGCAAACTTATCAAAACTATCTCCAACAGATTATTTACAAGTCCAAGTCATGTCTCAGGAATTCATTGGGATGGAAGAGATGATTTTGGAGATAAAATTGGAAAAGGAGTTTATGTATATAAATTAAATGTTAAATCTCTCAGAGATGGTAACCATAAATTTAAATACCAAAAGCTAGTAGTTCTTAACTAATAATTGATTTAAAATTTTAATTTTGAAATTCAAATCCACAACAATGATAAAAAAAATATTTTTTAGCTTAAGCATTGTAGTACTAAGCACTCAATTATCTAATGCCCAAACTACCACATTAGGTGGGCAACAAGGTAATCCAATAACAACGGCAACTCCATTCATGACAATTTCCCCAGATGCAAGGTCTGGCGCTATGGGAGACGTTGGCGCTGCAATATCTCCAGATGCCAATTCAATTTTCTGGAACCCTGCCAAATTAGCATTTGCCGAAAAAAACATGGGCGTTGCCATCAGTTATACACCATGGCTCAGAAAACTAGTAAATGATATGTCCCTCTCTTACCTATCCGGATATAAAAAATTACGAAAAGAAGAGGCTATCGGTATATCAATGAATTACTTCAATCTAGGTAGCATTACTTTCACAGATAATAATGGTAATGTAATGCAAGACTTTCGTCCTAAGGAATTTTCATTTACAGGTTGTTATTCAAGAAAATTGAGTAAAACCCTTGGTGTAGCTGTTGGTCTGAAATACATATATTCAAACTTATCTGGAAATATTTCAATTAGCAGTGGAGGAGCAACAACATCTGCCAAACCTGGTAATACTGCAGCAGGTGACGTAGGAGTATACTTCAACAATGATTATATCATTGCCGGTACAAATACGAATATAGCTCTAGGTGCTATGTTGTCTAATCTTGGAGCAAAAATATCTTATACGAATAGCAGTCAGAAAGATTTTATCCCCACCAGTCTTAGAGTTGGTACAGCAATAACAACAGAACTGGACCCATACAACAAATTAGTCTTTGCGATTGACGCCAATAAACTATTGGTTCCAACACCACCGCAGAGAGACAGTTCGAATAATATAGTTAAAGGGAAAGACCCAGAAAGAGGCCTATTAAGTGGAGTCCTTGGTTCTTTTTCAGATGCTCCAGGAGGATTTAAAGAGGAGATGCAGGAAATCATTCTATCCGGAGGATTAGAATATTGGTATAATGATTTATTTGCAGTTAGAGGCGGATATTTTTACGAAAATCCCCATAAAGGCAATAGGAAGTATTTTACATTAGGATTTGGAATAAGATACCAGGTTTTTGGCTTAGACTTCGCATACCTTGTACCGGTAAGATCGAACAATCCACTTGCTGAGACGTTAAGATTTACACTGCATTTCAATTTCGAGAGTAAGAGTACAAAAGATATTGAAACTATAACAGAATAATAAAAGATGTTGATAAGAACTCAGGAGCCTGAATTAAGACCATTAACGTTTAATAATATTTTATTACCAAAGCGCAATGAGCTTAATAATAAGATACCTTTTTATCAATTAATATCAGGAGCTCAGGACGTTCTTAGATTAGAAATAATTTTTAAAGCAGGAAGCCTTTACGAACCGAAAGAAAGTGTAGCCCACTTTACCGCCAAAATGCTTTCGGAAGGGACTAAAGACTTTTCTGCTAAGGAAATCCAGGAAAAAATAGCTTTCTATGGAGCTTTTATGGAATTAAATAGTGGGTTCGACAGGGCAGCATTTACTGTCTATTGTCTGGCCCGTCATTTGGATAAATTATTACCTATAATTTCTCAAATAATTACAGAGCCGACTTTTCCTGAACAAGAATTAGAGACATTAAAGCTTATAAGCCTTCAATCACTTCGTGTTAATCAGGAAAAAACAGCATTCTTAGCTTCAGCAAAATTCCGAAAACTATTATTTGGACAGCACCCATATGGAAGCTGCATGACCGAAGAAGGGATTAGTTCAATATCCAGAGAAGATCTCATTCAATTCCATGAAAAATATTATTCATTATCTAATGCAACAATTCTTATTACAGGAGGAGGGAATACAAACTACTATAATTTAATAAATAATCACTTTGGCATACATCAATTAATCAACACAAATCAAATATCTGATTATGCTGCCAGCTTAGGAACACCAACTAATGAAATAATTGTCAAAGAAAATTCTATCCAATCTTCAATAAGGTTGGGATGCCCTTTATTTACCATCAAACATGACGATTATTTTAAAACGTCAATTCTCGTAGAAATTTTAGGAGGTTACTTCGGTTCACGTCTTATGAAAAATATTCGAGAAGATAAAGGATACACCTATGGAATCCATGCGAACTTTGCAGTTATGAAAAACAATGGATATCTAGTAATAGGAACTGATGTTAATAAAGAAAATACAAAGGCAACTCTAGAAGAAATTTATAAAGAAATTAATTTACTTAAATCAGAGAAAGTTAATATAGAGGAGTTGACACTTGTAAAAAACTATCTAAAAGGAAGCTTTATTAATTCAATAAATACATCATATTCACAGGTAGATAAATTCAAAACATTACTATTTAACAATCTACCTGAAAATTTTTACGAAACATATTTTAATACTCTTACACATATTACCACTGAAGAAATTCAATCAATAGCATTAAAATACTTTCGACTTGAAAATTTTTATGAGGTTGTAGTGGGTAATATTTAATTATATATAATTTCATGAAATCAATATATAACTTTTATAGCTCTCGACTATTACTATCACAAGTTTATGAAATGATAAACAGTCAAGTTATAGGTCCCATTTAATTCGAGCAAAAGAGTTCTATGCTTGAATCCTACACAAAACCTATTGAAGATTATTGAGGAGAGAATTAAAATTTCAGCTATTGTAAAATAAAAAAGCTCTGAACTGTCTTCAGAGCTTTATAATAATAAGGTTGGCGACTACCT
>NZ_JAGHZZ010000015.1 GCF_017745095.1 Sporocytophaga sp.
TTTATGCACTCTGAAAAATTTGGAGGGAGGCAAGTTTTCTTCAAAATATTTCAGCGTTTTAGCAACGGTAATTATCCTTGAATCAGTAAGATAAACTTTGGAATAATTTGAATCAGCATCGCAACGAATAATTTCATCGCTGGAAACTAAAATATGACCATCCTTTACTGATAATGGAATTTTACTATTTGTATTTGAGCGTCTGGATGTTAAAAGTTCCTGCAATTTATCATTCGAATAGAGGCTTTGATTCCGCTTTTTGTATTTTTCTATAGTCTTTTCAAGCTTATCTACATCAATAGGTTTGGTAAGATAATTAAGAGCCAGGTGATCAAAAGCTTTGTCACGGTATTCGCCATATGCGGTGGTAAATATTACCTCATAATCAAATTCGGTAGTTTGGTCCAGTATTTCAAAGCCTGTATTGTTTCCGAGTTTTATATCCAGAAATATCAGATCAGGACTGTGTTTTTTAATCAAGGCAATTGCCTGAGGTATATTGGAAGCTGTTCCTGCAAGATGAATTTCAGGTAAAAACGCATTAATGATATCTTTCAAGACCTCAATAGCAGAGGGTTCATCATCTATAATCAAAGTCTTAATTGACATGCACAGATTTGTTTAATATTGGTAAAGTGATTACAAATTCAGTACCGGAAATTTGATTTGAATTAAATTTTAGTTCAGCATTTACTGAATGCACTTTGTTAAGTATTTCAATACGTTCCATTATATTTCTCATAGCTGTGGATCCATCTTTATTTATATCCGTTGAAGAAAAACCTGTTCCATTATCTTTTACGGAAAAAATAATATAGTTATCATCTTTTGGGTTAACTATTATGGAAAGTTTTGCTTTATGTCCTTCATTAATCAAAGGAAAAAGTACATGTTTAAAAGCATTCTCCACAATTGGTTGAACAAACATTGCCGGTATATAATTACCATTCAGGCTCTGATCCGGTTTATGAAAATCTATTTCTACCTGATTATTCATCCTGAGATTTTCCAGTTGAAGGTACATCTCAAGACTTTCAATTTCTTCTCCTAGTGTAATATATAATTCTCTTGAATGGTCAAGGTATTTTCTTATTAAATTAGCAAATAAAACCAGATATTTATTGGCTTTGCGCTTATCTTCTTTTATCACAAACTGCTGAATAGAATTCAATGTATTGAATAAGAAATGCGGATTCATCTGGTTTCTAAGGGCAGTTTGTTCTAATTGAAGTGCTCTTAGTTTTCTTTTTTGTATTCGTTTGTAATTTATAAACCACAAATAAATAAGTATGAAAATAGCTGCAATGATGAGAAAAATAATCAGTGATAGAAACCAAATGGATTCAGAATAATGAGCTTTTATAGTAAAAGTCTGGTCAGCTGTTTGTTTGCTGATTTTGCCATGTTTAGAAATGGTACGGACTTTAAATGTATATTTCCCAGGTTTTAAACCGCTATATATAACCTCATTGTTGCCGGCATTTAACCATGACTTGTCAAGGCCTTCAAGCATGTATTGATAAGTCATATCGCCGAGACTGGAAATAGATATACCTGAAAAGCCAAATGTTACATTATTCTGATTCCAATCAAGATTGATTTTTTTGCCATATATATAGGGGGCATTGTTCACTTCCATAGATGTGATAAATACCTGTGGACTGCTTTCTGAGATTGATGCTTGAGACGGTATGAAATATGATAAGCCTCTTTCTGAGGCTACAAATACGGTGTCTTGTTTCAGGCAAAAGGAGCTTAACTGTATTGGTAACAATCCTTCAGAACCAGAATAGGAAATTATTTTTTGATTTGGGATATCAAAGTAATTCAAGCCACGATTGGTCAATAACCAGATATTGTTATTCTTATCAGTATGTAGCTCCGAGATAATGTCTCCATTGAGGCCTTTGGATTCGGTAATTTGAATGGTAGTATCCTGATGAAGGATATATAAACCATGACCATAAGTTGCAACGGCAGGGTAGCCCGCAAGATTTTCAATTGAAGTTATTCTTTTGCCTTGAAGGGTATTTCCAGAAAACTTAACTGTATTAGAAGAATCCGAGTAAGTTTTTAGACCTCCTAAGGTTCCTACATAAAGGGTATTTCCTATGAATGCAGCTTCAGTAGTTCTGTAATGATATAGTTTTTTAATTTCATTTTGAATACTGAAAAGACCTACATTGGATGCAACTAACAAAGTGGCTTGAGTAAAGCTAAGATCTTTTACAGCCACATCTGAAATAACTTTGCTAATCGTATTTGTATACTTATACAAGCCAACATCGCATCCAATCCAAATTGTGCCCCGGTCATCTGTTAAAATTCTTTTGACACGGTTATATGTTTGTCCTTCTTCTATTTGAATTTCTTTTATGTCGTTATTTTTCCTGTTAATGATGTAAAAGGTGCCATGATCAGTGCCGGCATAAATAATATCTCCGTCAGAATATAAAGAAATGATGGAATGCAGTAATTGACCTCGCTCATCTCTTAGTTCAAAAAAAGGTAGTGAAGGAGCCATATAAATTCCTTTTCCCAATGTGCTTATCCATACATTTCCTTCAGAGTCTTCAATTAAAGATGTAATGGTTGTTCCTGTTAAGTATTGTTGGGATCTCTTGTGGCTTATGTGAAATAGGCCATTGCCAGTACCAAACCAGGAGTTTTCTTTTGAGTCTTTTAAATAACACAAGACTTTTTCTGCAGGTGCTTTGATGGAGAAATCATTTCTCTCTATTGAATTTTTATGCGCATTAAATTTGAATAATTCAGGCATCCTGTATGACCTTGAATAAAAATAAGCAGAAGCATCTTTTTTAAGGAGTGCAGATTTTGTAAATATAAGAGCGCGATTTTGAGAGGCTGCAATAAGGGTATCATTCTTTTGCACAAAGATATTTATCGCATCAAAGGTTCCTTTGTTGTCAGAATATATTTTGATCGAATTGTTAGGTAGTAATACTTTTATTCCTTCCTCCTTTGAGGAAAACCATACATTTCCATTGTGGTCCGAATATGCAGTTATAGCTAAATATGTAAAGCTGAGTTTTTTAAGAAAAGGGGTGTTTCCTGAATGATGAATGACGCCATTATAGTAATAAGATAGCTGACCATTATAACTCAGAAACCAAATTCTACCTTTATGATCTTCAACGATTTTAAATATTTCATTGTCAGCAAGTCCGTTTTGAGTGGTATAGTATTTAAAGTCGTTTCCATCAAAGCGGCCGACCCCACTTTCCGATGCAATCCAGATATATCCTTTAGTGTCTTGTATGATATCATAGCAGACATTGCTGGGCAATCCGTTGCTGGAAGTAATATTTTTTAAAACCAGTTTTTGAGAAAATACCGGAAAGAAGAAAGATATTAAAAGGATAAATATTAGGAAAAATAATTTTTTACTGAACATAAAATAAAAATATCGATTTTCGTTAAGGAAAAAAATGCTATCATTCATGTAAAATTTAAATTAAAGAAAAATCTCCTGATCTGGCAGTAGACTATTTGATTTTTACCTGTAACTATGAGAACTTTAAAATCAGGCGCCATATCAATTGGCTTTTTTCTGTTTATTTTTTTTCTACATTCCTGCGGATGTAAGTGTAATTGTATCAAAGGATCAGAATGTTCAAAAGTAACAATAAGTCTGATTTCAGATGGTAGTTTAATTCTTGAAAAGGAATATTGTCAAAGCTACGATCCTTATGATGACAACGAGTTAATTATAGATTCAATTAATCAGCTTATAAAGGCGTATCCAGCAGATGAATATAAGATTGTTTCAAAAGATACAACGTATATTTTTGACAAAAAAGAAACCAGACAATGTACAGGTAATCCTGTGGACTATTTTTGTGAATGTTCTAAATAAAAGGTAATCGAAAGATATATAGAGGTAAGTACATTGAGAACCACTGTGTATATTGGTATAGTAAAGATTTTTATTTTAAATACTTCATTAGCAGATGTTCAGCAGAATCTTATCCTCATAAGTAAATTATCTGAATGAAGATGACCAGTAATTTTGTTATCTTTATTGTATTAGTTTTTATAAGTTATACTTCACGAGAAGTATTCCTCGCTGGGGATGATAAGTATCTTCTATTTAGCATATGAAACAATTTTTTCTTTCGAGCATTGCAGTTGTCATGATCTTAGTTTCCGGATGTAACAACTCATCTAATGTATCGGAAATGACCAATAAGCAAGATGTAGGTGCTAAAGCAACCAAACCCGCACCAGAAGCTGGATATACACTAATTAGTGAAAAAATATTCCAGATAAGTAAGAAGGATTATAAAGAATGTTTTTCAGGAACCTGGGACATGAAGGTACCTTTTTTAGTTAATTTGCCTGGGAAGGACATAAGGAATTTAGCTAATGATAGTATTAATAAAATTGTGAATCTGTCTCTGGAAGATACATTAGACTATGAGAATAATGTATATGAAGTAGTATACGATTGTGATACTTCTGATTCTCCTTTTTCAAATCCTTCAACTGTTGAATTCTACAGCAAGCTTGGTAAGAATACACGAAGGGTTTTGAGTCTTAGTATATATGTTAATTACGCTGCAGGAGGAGGAGGTAATGGTTTTGGTACAAATCTTTATTCATTTAATATTGATATTGCTCAAAATAAGATATTATTGATTAATGACTTGTTCGATAATGAAAATATAAAAAAGCTATTGAAATATATCATTGAAAATGTAGAAAGTCCGAATGAGTCAATGTCTTTAGATGAGGACTTTAACGTTTTTGGCAATTCTGAAGACTTTCCTGATTATGGATCGATTGAATACGTAGGATTTAGAATTGAGAACACATCCCTTATCCTTAATTATAGTTTGAGTTACGGAAGAGGTAATGCAATTAATGAAATTGTATTACCATTAAAAGATATCAAACCATTTGTAAATAAGAAATACAGATGGCTCTGTGAAGGTTAATAGTTGAATGAATTTATTAATAGCGGTTATATCTACCTGTGTTTGTTGGAATAATCAGAAGTAGCATGAAAATTAATGATATTGAGAAGAGTATAGTCTCTTTGCTGGCCTTGGTATTTTCATTCTTAGTATGGAGGTTTAATTTCACATCCGTTAAGATTGATTTAGTTGTAGATTTTTTTTTCATGTGTTTGCGGGTTTGATATATTTTTATTGTTCATTTAATATCGATAACAAGACTGTAAGGCTTTTCTGTCTTATATTGGGAATTCCGATCTATGTGACACTGCTTTTCGGGTATTGTATTGTCTTTGCAATTACAGCAAGTTTATATTTAGATCCATTGAGTATGATTCCGCTAATTTCACGGTCATTGTGATCTTTATAATATACCTCTTCTATCTGTGGATTACCGGACTGAATTTATTCCGTGAGCAAATCTTCATGATTCACTAATTTGCACTAGATCTGAATTTTATCGAAATAATTCATCCTTTCCCTAATATTTCCTACAAATAATTCACTTTTCAGCATAAAGAATAAAACTTCATATGCCTATCCTGGTTATTCTTTTACTCCGATATAATGACAGTTTAATTGCAAATTGTTTTACTAAATGGTATTAACTCCCAGTTTAAGTTTATTCCGAATTTTAAGATATACCTGGAAGGTCGATCTTTTGATCATTGCAACCTGCTTCGCCACGTACTATGTACATGAACATATAATACCTAAGTCTATACAATTCCCACCTATGCTACCTACTTTACTTGGTACAGCGCTTGCCTTTTTTGTTGGTTTTTATAACAACCAGGCTTATGACAGGTGGTGGGAAGCCCGTATTATCTGGGGAGCTTTGGTAAATGACTCCAGAAGCTGGTCGCGCAATATATTGCAGTACACAATTCCTGGAAATATAAATGCAGAAGAACTGGAGCTTATCAGGAGAAAAATGATACTTCGTCAAATTGGTTTTGTCTATGCGCTAAAAGAAGCATTAAGGAAAAAGAATGACGGATATTATAAACAGTTCTTTACTCTTCAGGAACTTGACCTAATAAGCAAAGAAAGTAATATACCTAATGCGATCATTTCTCTTAATGCAGTGGATCTGGAGTATTTGTCAAAGCAAAATTGCATAAGCGAGTTTCGCTTTATGCAATTCAATGGGTTTCTTACATTGTTTACGGACCATATGGGGAAATCTGAGCGTATTAATAATACCGTGTTTCCTACCTCTTATATTTATTTTACAAAGCTTTTCATTTGGGTATTGGTGATTTTTATAACCTTCATTCTTGCTGATACCGTTGGTATCTGGTCAGTGCTGCTTGGTTGGATTATGGGTTTTATATTTCATGTGTCGCACCAAAATGGTATGGCACTCATGGAGCCTTTCCAGGAGGTTCCTTCCGGTATGCCACTAAATCAGATTTCAAGAGTCATTGAAATAAATCTTCTTCAGATGTTGGGAGAAAAGAATGTGCCCGAGCCTGTAACTTCTGTTAATGGGGAGTATATTCTATGATCACATATTAGACAGGATGAAAAAAATCAGGAGTGAAAAATTAAACTGGTGCGGTTTAGTTTTTACTCCTGAGATTTACATAAATGAAGTTTTTCTCTAATGAGAAAAGTACTTTAAGTCAATACTATTTCACTATCAGCTTTCTCACTTGCTTCTGATCTCCGATCCTGGCAACTAAAACATATACCCCAGGTGTTGATTGACTTGCATCCCATGAAAACTCAAGAGGCTGTCCACTTTCAACATTACCCTCATAAATTTTTTCCTGAAGTATTCCTGTCATATCGTATATCTCAAGCAGAGCTTCACCTCCGTGAACAGCACTCATTTTGATATTAACAAAGTCGGAAGTCGGATTCGGATAACAGTCTGCAATGACTGGTTGTTCAAAACTGTCAGCCATTCTCGCAGCACTGTTTATTACTGTCAATTGTAATGTATGAGGTAAACCTGCAGTACCTGTAGCATTGATCCCTGAATATGGTATGGCATTAATAGTGTAGGTTCCAGGAGTGAAGGTTCCTATATTAAGTTCGCCATTATTGTCTCCAAATAAAGTAAATGGAGCATCATTTTCGATTCTAACAGTGCTACCATAGGTGAATTTTACACTTCCTACATTTCCTTCTGTAGTAGCAAAAGCATTCCAGTATGGATATGCGAATGTCGCCAGGTCCAAGGTATATTCGTCACTCGTTCCAATCACAGTTCTGCCTGTTCCATTATCGAAATTAGCCAGAGCGAAGCCTGACACAGATATGCCAGTGAATTCAACAGCAACTTCATCATAACTTGTATGCCCGGTATTGTCAGTTGCAGCCAGCCTGAACCAGTAAGTTCCAGGTATATTAATATTGTTGACCTGCGCATTCAGAGAATGTGGATTTGTTACATCAACAAATGGTATTGGCCCTGATATTGAAGTCCATAGAACAGAAGTGATACTCCCATCCGGATCAGAAGCAGTACCGCTCAATGTCACGGAATTGGTAGGAAAGGCAATGCTCTGGTTTGTGCCTGCATTGACAATCGGCACTTGTGGAGTATTTATAATATATACGGAAAAATTAATTGTGTCTGAGGCAAGCAACGTACCTCCACCATTAATGCCTGAATATTGTTTGGCGATTAAAGTATAGTTACCTTGTGAAGCAGGCCATACATTATAGTCACCAGCATTGTCTCCGGCAAGTGCAAATGGTGCTTCACTGTCCACCATATATGTACTTCCATTAAGGAAGAACTTTACACTGGCTGGATTAACTACTGAATTAAAACGGATGTTTATTGGTTGCCCTCCGGTAATTGATATTATATCACCTTTTTTTAGCAAGTTTCTGTCTTTCTCTGTGTTCGCATTTACTACAGAAAAGTAGGGAATTGAAGTAGCTGGTGCATTGGGGTTATATTTCCAAAGAGAAGTCTGACTTCCATTCTTTGACATAAAGAACAATACATCGTTGACATTCTCTATATTTTTTGTGAATGGGAAGGAGGTGCCCGGAAAAATATCTTGTACAAGTTTAGTATTAAAACCAGTGAGATCAGATTGCCATAGTTGATAAGTTTCAAAATCTTCAACGGAATAATAATCTTCTCTTGAATGGTTCGCATAAAAAAGGCGATTGCCGGATACTGTCATATCACTCGGATCAACATAGCCAGGCATGTCGTGTACCTTGTATGTTCCTGCTGTTGTACCATCACTCCTCCATAAATCAGTAGGAGGGCCTTGCTGATCAACATTAAAATACAATTGATCATTTACAACACCAAAGTTGAAAACTGATACATCTACTCCAATGTTTTCCTTCAAAATTGTTGTCCCATTGGCAGTTCCATCACTGATATACATTTCGGAGTAATCAGGGCGCGCAAAGTATAGTTTATCTTTAAATACTGACATTGAGCTAATCCATCCGTCCAGAAATTCTCTCACAATCACGGTTCCTTCAGAAGTACCGTTGCTTTTCCATAATGTAGAACCTGAAGAAAAAAGCAGATTGTCATTAAGAGTTTGCATATTAACCGGACTGATATTTTTCAGAAGCGCTGTTCCTGCTGTCGTGCCGTTTGTTTTCCATAATGTATTGGTTGCTGACGCTGCTACCCTTAGAAATATTGTGCTTCCTGCAATTTTTGCTTCAGTAGCATGAATATTTTTAATCACTTCTGGAGATCCGGTAGAAACTTTGAATAATTTCCATACACCCGACTGTGAGGCACTATAGTATAATTCATTATTGAATACACCAAGTATTTCTAGGCCTGCATACCTGCCTACGATAATTGTTCCTGCATAAGTGCCATCGCTCACCCATAAACGATGAGTACCATCAATTACTGTCTTAAAATAAAAAGAGGAATTAAGAATATATGTTTTTACTGTTTCGTAAGGAGCAGGTTTACTTCCGAGATCTCTAACCACATTGGTACCGGTAGTTGTTCCATCTGACTTCCATAAGCTGTCATTGTGGAAAAAATAATAATTACCCAATGCGTTAAATGCACCATAGCTATTCTCCGGTACGTTTTTAATAAAGACAGGCTGGGAAAATGAATTTAGGTTCAGCATTGTCAAAAAAAGCATGCTGAGGATTGTAATCTTTTTCATCATAGTTTTTCGTGTGTTAAGTTGAAACAAAATTTTTTACAATTATTAATACAGGCTTAACAAGCCGGAAAAGTGTTAGAATAATTTTCATCAAAAAGGTCAAATATTGACTATTCTTCTAAATGAATTATTCTGTTAAGGTGGTAAATAGGTAATAGGTTTTTCCATAGTTTTATAAAAATAAATTGTTAAAGAATGTACTTCCGGAAAGGAATTTGACTGTAATCCGGATTATACTATAACTGATATTAAAAGTAAAGCAACTATAATCATTATCTGGTTTATAAAAGTGATATAGTTGTGGTTATAGACTAAAAGCAATTAAGACGCCAACGGCCTATGTTGTTTGTCTCTGTGAACTGATAGATTTAGAGAGAAGTTTTTAAGCCACAAAGTCCTCACATTATCTGGTTTTGGTAAATATCCATTATGATTTTTCATAGTATTAAAAGTTGGGAATAAAAATATTTTAATGAGTTCAATATTAATATTTTAAAATATACGAGGCAAGTTTTGTTGTTTTTAAGAACATATAACTTTGTTTATGTTCACAGATGTGATTTGAAAAATCACCCAAATACAGGTTTATTCAGTATGAACTTGCGAACTTTATTCTAAGGAATGGCGCGGGTTTATTTTGTTCAAGTGGTTGGAAGGTTATTCATAGGAAAGAAGGGTGTATTATTCTTAACATATTAGGAGAAGAAATATTAAATAAGGAAGTTGTTCAGGATGGTGGGCTTTGTGATATGTTCAAACTAACTTTAGCAGGAGAAAAAAGAATTTATTATTTTGAAACCAGTATAGTAGTACATGGTTTTGTTAAGGTGGGAATAGAATAAAGTAAAAAATAAGGCCACTTATTTATTTCTTAATTTTATAAAAAAGATGAATTATATCTTGATTTTGAGAATAACAAATGTATTGTTAAATAGAAATATTATTTTGAGTTCAGTGTTAGGATAAAAGAATATGGCAAAAACAGATTTTAAGACGATTGATGAATATCAGGCTGGATTTCCCTTAGAGATTCAGGAAAGGATGCAGACTATTCGTCAAATAATTCATAAGGTTGTTCCTGAAGTGGAAGAGGCAATTAGTTATCAAATTCCATGTTTTAAGTATAATGGATACTTGATATATTATGCAGCTTTTCCAAATCATATTTCACTATCAAACCCTTTTAGCGCTGAATTTTTAAAAGAATTTGAAAGCGATCTGAAAAATTATAAAGTTTCTAAAGCCGTGATTCAATTACCCAATAATGATGGTCTTCCTGTAGATATGATTACTAAGATGATCGAATTTAGAAAGCAGGAAAACGAACAGAAGTTGAAAACGAAAAAAAAGAAGTAAAGCAAATTAAAATTCTGAGCAATGAATAATACAAAAGTATTTAAAATGCCCTTTGCAAGTGTGTATCCACATTATATAAATAAAGCAGAGAAAAAGGGCCGCACAAAAGCAGAAGTAGATGAGATTATTTTTTGGCTTACAGGTTATAATCAACAGGCATTGCAAGATATAATTGATACTAAGATTGATTTTGAAACCTTTTTTGCCCAGGCACCACAAATGAACCCCAATGTTTCAAAAATTACAGGGGTAATTTGTGGTTATAGAGTGGAAGAGATTGAAGACGAATTGATGCAAAAGATCCGTTATTTGGATAAGCTGATTGATGAGTTGGCAAAAGGAAAGGCAATGGAAAAGATTTTAAGAAAGTAAAGATTATTAGATTACAGTTATGAAGTTTGTAATTATTTCTGACACTCATGGAGAGCATCGGAAATTAACACTACCCAAAGGAGACGTATTAATACATGCCGGTGATATTAGTCGTTGTGGAGAGGAAGATGAAGTCCTAGATTTTTTAGAATGGTTCAAGGAATTGAATTTTGAACATAGAATATTTATTGCAGGAAATCATGATTTTTTCTTCGAGAAAAATTCTGAAGAAGATATTAAAAAGCTAATCCCTTCCAATGTGACATATCTTTGTGATAGTGGCATAACTATAGAAGGAATAAAAGTTTGGGGTTCCCCAGTTACACCTTGGTTTTATAACTGGGCTTTTAACAGGCATCGGGGAGAAGCCATCAACAGACATTGGGAGTTAATACCTATAGACACTGATATAATCATTACTCATGGACCAGTACTAGGTATACTGGATCAAACTACAAGAGGGCAAAATGTTGGCTGTAAAGATTTGTTAAACACAATAAATGCGGTAATTCCTAAAGTACATATTTGTGGCCATATTCATGAGGCATATGGACAAGAGAATATTTCTGGCACAATGTTTATTAACGCCGCAGTAGTTGATGTAAATTACCTTTTGAAAAATGAACCGATAATTTTTGAATTGTAAGTAAATGAAGCTAAAATATAGAAGCGGAAATATTAATGATCTGGATGGCATAAAGCAATTGGCGAATAAGTCTTGGGGAATTTTTCGGTCAATGCTGTCATCGGAAAATTGGGAGATTTTACACAATAATCTAAATAATGATCAAACATATAAAAGTTTGTTTAATCATTCTGATTGTATTGTTTGCACAACAGAAGATGAAAAAATAATAGGAATGACCTTTCTCGTGCCTAGTGGTAATCCGACAGATATATTTGATAAAGACTGGAGCCACATCCGTTTTCTTTCCGTTGACCCTGACTTCGGAGGGCAAGGAATCGGCAGGCAACTTATATTAAAGTGCATTGACCTTGCAAAATCGAACTGTGAAAGAACAATTGCTCTTCATACTTCTGAAATGATGGATAAGGCAAGACATATTTACGAGAGCCTTGGTTTTAAAATTTTGAGAGAATTAGGTGAACGGTTTGGGAAGAAATATTGGCTCTATAAACTTGATATTTAGAAAATCCAAGGCAGTTCTTTAGATTCCAATTAAATCCATGCTGGAAAATCTCACAAAAAGCTAGGATAATAAAACCAATCTTTAGATTATGGTTTTCTAACTGTCCAAATCACTTTCATAAATTTTTCTGTTATATTCAACATTATCTCTCCATTGCTCAGGATCGTGAGTTAAAATATATTTCAAACCAAGTTCACGTCTTTCCGCTAGTAATTCTTTCCTGGCTTTTCCAATCGACTTTTTCAGTTGTGATAAAGTTAAGTCCGTGCAGTAAACAGGACTTCCTGGTTGTTGTCTCCACGAATCTTGAAGGGAGCCACAATCCAAAGAATCAAATCCGCTATCATTCACAAGAGTAGAGACCAATTCTTTTGCTTGCTTATCATCACCGGATATAGGTAGTGCTATACGTGATGCTGTGCCTTTGGGAAGATCAGAACTTACAAGGGAACCAGAAAAAATACTATTGTAAACCTTTATAACAGGTTGTTGAAGTTGATTTGATACCCAAATACTTTCAGGCATTCCTGCTTCTAGATCTTTAATTTTACCATCTCTGATGGGATAATAGTTACAGGTGTCAATAATGACGGTATTGGTAGAAATATTCTTAAAAAGATTTCGTGGTAAGTCAAGTATAGCAATCATAGGGATACTTACTACAATTACATCAACATCATTTACAACCTCATTCAATGTAGTTGCAACAGCTCCTGTTTCTGAGACTAAACTTTGAAGCTTTTCAATTCCACTTGAATTAGTCATTTTCACATTATGACCTGCTCTTGTATATTGTCGTATCAATGTGCCACCAATCTGTCCTGCTCCAATAATTCCTATTTTCATATTGGTCTATTATTTAAAAATTAAAACCCTTTTATTTATAGCCTTTATATAGCGCTTGTCAATGCTATAAGACAAATATATATGCTTAAATGTTTGTATGGGTGGGGGAGATTGGACTTTTATTGCGGGGGATTCGGACAATCAAATAATTGCTTGATAAAGAGGGACTATTGGTTCCTCTTTATATTATTGTTCAGGTCTTATATATTTCTTTCCTCTTAAGTTGCTAATACCAGTGGTTCCTTCAAAGAATCCGCCTAAATTTTCTGAATGTTTATTTGACCAGAAAACTGTTTGATTTGTTCTGTTCTTATTTTTTATTCATAAAACAGTTTTTGAAGTATTCTCCATTCTTTACAAGGTTCATCGCAGTATATATTCTTGTTAAGAAGTAAATATCAGCTTTGAGGATTTTTTTAAAGCTACTGACATAATGCTGTCACAAGCCCCCCTTTTCTTTGTATCATCATTTAAAATATTAATAACTAAACCTTTGAAATACATGGAAAACGCAGTAGTTAAAAATCAGAAAGTTGTAATCAGTTCAAACCAGCTTTTAGGTCAGTGGCAGGGACATCGCAGATTAACCCGTCGTGTTATTGAAGCCTTTCCCGAAGACAAATTGTTTAATTATTCAATTGGAGGGATGCGCACCTTTTCTGCTCTTGCAATGGAAATGATTGAAATGGTTTATCCGGGAGTACAAGGGTTGATTGATGGGAACTGGAAAGATGAAGTGAAGGAAAAGCCCAAAACTAAAGAAGAGCTCCTTAATCTTTGGGACGCAGTCACGGAAAGAATTGACAGACTATGGCCATTGATTCCTATCGAAAGATTCCAGACAGTTGAGGCCGCATTTGGACTATATGAAGATGCTTTATATTCTACAGTTTTGTACTTTATTGACAATGAGATTCATCACAGAGGCCAGGGTTATGTTTATCTGAGGTCATTGGGAATTACGCCACCGGCATTTTATGAAAGATAATTTTTAAGAATTTATTGAAGATATCCTAAGATTCATTTCTTTAGGATATCTTTATTTAACAGATTAGAAAATTGAACTTCATTGTTTATTTAATTCAATGGAATATGGCAAAATCTAAAATCCTTGGTGAGACAAAAGACTCAGGGTTTCAGTTTGGACTTAGGAAAACATTTAATATACCAATTGAAGAAGTGTGGGACTTTATGTTTTCTGCAAATGGACTTAAAATTTGGCTTGGATCAGTAGCGAAGGAGTTAGTAGAGAAGGAACATTATAAAACCAAAGAAGGTACAGAGGGGGAGATAAGGCTTATAAAAGAACATTCTCATATAAGACTTACCTGGAAGAAAAAAGGATGGGATAATGTTTCGCAGCTTCAGGTCAGGATTATGAACAATAATGGTAAAACAGTAATAAGTTTTCACCAGGATCACATGCTGGATGTTAATCAGCGAAGTGAAATGGATTTTTATTGGAACAAGGTGATGGAAAAGATTTCAAAGGAATTAGAAAATAAATCTTAGTTTATGATTGTTGTTAAAGTTAGTTATACTGTAAAACCAGAGTTTGCAGACAAGAATAGAGAAAACATTGCTTTGTTTTTGGAGGATTTCAGCCAGTTAAATGGTGAAGACTTTCGATATAATGTCTATGAAAGCGAGGATAGAAAGACATTTATGCATTTATCCCACTATAAAAATGAAGAGATTCAGAAAGAACTATTGAATGTTCCATCATTCAAATCTTTTCAGAAGCAAAGAGACGATAGCGGATTAGAAATGGAGCCGAGAATAGAAGTGTTGAATCTGGTTGGAGCAGCTCATCTTCTTTTTAATTAGACGGATATAGTCATTATTAATAGCAAGAAGTGTTAGTGAAATTTTTTGAAGAAACATTTAAGTTCTTGGTGAGGACTGTTGACCTTATATTGATTTTGCTAACTAGTGGAGTTTGAAAAAGGAAATAATCAAACATGAAGATACTACTAGAAAGTATTGCTACTTTATACAATTAGGTAAATGGATGAGGTAATATTGTGCAAAGCATTCGTTGATATAGACTGGTGAAACAGAGTTCCATGCTGAGGCCCTCTTTGGTAATTATCCATTATATGTAGATTTTTAAAAGAAAAGACTTTCTCTCTTTAGAGAAAGTCTTTTTTATTATCAAGAAAAAACAATTTCCAAGTTAGTTAAACCAATAGGGGGATACCTGAATTTCTGTTAGTGAAATGATAGTCCACCAATATTCAGGTTTTGTCCATTTTTTTGCAAAGGCGATTAGCTGACTTTTGTTTTTATAGTTTAAGGGAGTTTATCAATGAGGATATTTCTGTTTATGTAACATTAGTTACACAAGAAGGAAATCCACCAATGTACCTTTCCGAATTGTAAAAAAATCTAAGCATAAAATTTAAGAGCTTCATTTTACTTTGAAGTCCAGGAATGTTGTGATTTTTAATTGTGTACCATTTAATTCTGCATCATTTATCAACCCAGAGTAATATCATTTTTAATCAAAACCAAAAACAAATGAAAAAAACAATTTTACTGTTATGTTGTACAATGCTGTGGCATCTTTCGATGGCTCAGCAACCCATCATTCCGAGTGTAATTAAGGGGTTGACCATTATGCTCGAGTATCAGGATTATAAATTTGCAGAAACGGAACAGGAGATTTCCGATCTAATGAACAAGCAAAATTATACTCTTAATGGTAATCTGGGCTCTGTGAGAGATTATTTTTATGCTCAGACAAATGGAAAGGTTACGATTACAAGCACTGTGGTAAGAGTCTCTTTTCCTGAAAAATATGAATACTACCATTCCAACGGTCGTCAATATGTAGAGGATGCGATTGACTGGATCAATGAGCATTATCCGGAAGGATTTCAGGGGTTAACTGAGGATCCTATGGATGGAAAACTGCTACATATGAACTTTCTTGAAAGAGGTCCTGATTTTCCTGGAGTTACAAATGGAGTAAACAGAGAGATGTACTTAAAAAATAACACTAATGGAAGGATCAGAGTGGGGCAGGGTAATATAAGTGGAGCTCCTGCTGGCTACCCAATTGCGGTTGGTACGATTTGCCATGAAATGGGACACAGTGTAATGAGTTGGCCGGATTATTACCATCCTGCATTCTGTAATTTTGGTAATTACGACCTCATGTCAAGTGCTCAGACAGAACACGGTCCAATGCCTATCAATGCTGCTCTCAGATATCAGAGAGGGTGGGTTGATAATGTAATTGAAATACCAGGAACTGTTACTCAAAACTATACGCTTACAGCCAACGATTATTCGACGGTTCACATTTACAAAAATCCTAATAATTCAAAGGAGTATTTGGTTTTTCATGCACTGAAAGTAGGTGGATATTATCAGTCGCCCGTTGCTGGGCAAGTTATGCCGGAAGGATTAGCTATTTGGTATGTGGATGAAGATAGGGGATCTGACGCACCCGTTCCTGGAAACTATGATTTTATCGTCCGTTTGGTACAGGCAGATAATTTAGATGAAATGAGCGATTATGACTCTCCGGATCAAAATGGCGATATATATGACTTATATGGTAATTTCAATAAATCGTTCCCGGGAGTGCATCCATTAAGATGGAAAGACGGAGGTGAAATCGGAATAAACATCACCAATATAAGCAACCCTGGTGCTACCATGTCATTTACTGTAAATGCAAGACCTAATACAATTGTTGCAAGTTCTGATATATATGGAACCATATCCCCCAAAGGAACATTAAGTGTGGCTAATGGTCAAAGCAAAACATTTACATTTACTCCCAATCCTGGCTATGAAGTGGATGCTGTAAAAGAAAATGGTGTAGCTGTGACTGTCCCTAACCCATATGCAATGCCTGCAGTGACCGGAACAAAGAAGATTTCTGTTTCTTTTAAAAGAAAATCACCTGTGCCAGCTCTATTGGCTCCATGGCAGAAAGCAAGCATCGGTGGGAATAGTTTGGACTTTGTAGCCACCACGAATAATAGCATCTATCTTGAGACATATGGAAATACAGTGACTAATTCTATAGATACGTTTACCTATGCTTATCAATCTATCAATGGCAATGGAACGTTTATTGTGCATCTTGCTAATTTCAATACAATTAAAGACAGTCGTGCAGGCCTTATGTTGAGGGAATCATTGGATGCAAACTCAGAATATTGGGCTGTAGCGAAATATACTCAGGGAGGTGCCATTGCAATGCATCGCAGTGCTGCGGGAGCAGTAACAGAAGATAATCCTTCAGGGTTAAAAGATTTAGAAATATATAATCTTTATAACTGGTTAAGGATTGTAAGAAATGGGGACTATATAGAAAGTTCATGCTCAAAAGATGGTGTGACCTGGAAGACTCTAGGAAGCAAGATTTATCCAATGTCCTCCCAGTTATATATCGGAGTATTTGCTGTAAGTCCGAATAAATCCTATCCCAAAACTGCGACTTTCGATAATATATCTTTCTCCACATTACCAAGCCCATCAGTGACTATTACTTCGCCTGTAAACAAGGCTACATTTGCTTCCGGAACCATTACTATAAATGCAACTGCATCTCCTGGTAATGCCAATAATTCGGTTTTAAAAGTTGATTTCTATAATGGGACTACACTTATAGGAACTGATAATACAGCTCCTTATAGTTTGGTATGGACAAACGCACCTCTGGGGCTGCAAACTATTGTTGCAAAAACCACTGATACAGATCTTTTAGTAGCAACATCAAAAAAGGTAAATGTTGATATTCTGTGTCCATTTACAGATCAGAAAATTACAACAGGAAGTGTTATCGGTACGGCGGGTTCTTATGGAGGAACAATTTATACCCGCGACAAAGTTTTTGATGGTGATGTGACAAATTACTTTGATTCTCCTACCGATGAAGGTTGGGTAGGGCTTGCCTTACCTTCGAGATATAAAATAACAGGAATAAGATTCTTCCCAAGAAAAGACTTCACAAGCAGAATGACTGGTGGAAAATTCCAGGGAAGCAATACAGCTGATTTCAGTTCTGGTGTTATAGATCTTTATACTATTGCTACTGAACCTGCATATAACTGGAACTGCATTGATATACCTGGGGGAGCAGTGTTTAAATATGTACGATATGTATGCGCAGGTGGAGGCTTTACTAATGTAGCAGAAATTGAATTCTATGGTGTTTCGGCCAACGTTATCCCGACTGTAGCTTTTGCTGCTCCTGCTAGCGGTGCAAGCTTCGATGCTCCGGCAACAATTAATATAGTGGCCAATGCTACTGATGTGGATGGAACAATCGCCAAAGTAGATTTTTATAATGGAAGCGCTTACCTTGGTTCTGATGACATTGCACCATATACTTATACATTGTCTAATCTTGCCGCAGGATCGTACGATCTTATAGCATATTCAAAAGATAATGTTGGATCTGTTTCTGCTCCTGTAGTTATTCCAGTTTCTGTTGTTGTTTCTACTGCGGATATATCAGGACCTTCTTGTGGAAGCAATAACACAACCTTGACTTTTGAACTGAGCGCAGCCAAAAAAGCAAATGCAACAAGCTACAATTGGTGGTTTACCGGTTCAGCACAGAATGTTGCATCTGTATCTGGTTCTCCATACAAAATGACTATGATATCGGGAAGTTCTTTTAGTGCAGGCAATGTTTGCGTAGGAGTGAATTATAGCGCGTCACCTTGGTACGCAAGTTATTGCAAAGCCATCACTTTGTGCTCTGCAAGAATAGGTGAAGAAGATATGGAAACAGGTACAATGAATGAATCTTTTATCTACCCGAATCCATCTGCTGATATATTCAATATAGACTTAAATTCTAATGCACAGTCAGTCTCCATTGTGAACAATATGGGAGTGACTGTCTACCAAAAATCGGATCTAAAACAAGGAGAAAAAATTTCTGTAGGTACTGATTTTGAAGCTGGTATTTATTTAATATCCATCAGGTATAACAATGCTAAGCAAGAGATGTTGAAAATGGTGAAGGTTAAGTAATGGAGAGATCGTTTGGTATTCATTGAATAATAATAGCACAGGTTCCAGAGCCTGTGCTATTTGTTTATGTTATAGAAGAAATGTTTTTTTGGATTGGTGTTAATATTGCAAATCATCTCATTTTATTAATATTTACCTATCTTTATAGTAGAATGATTCATTGAATGGAACTTTATACAGAAGAAATAAAGCTAGGCGAATTTTCAAACATTAGTTTTTATAGCGCCTTGGAGGCCTATTACAATATGGGGTTTGTAATAGTAAATGTAAAGGATATGGAAAATATTGAAATACATGCTGATAATATATTTCTGGGTAGTATACAATTTATACATAGAGCTCTGCAAAAGCTAAATAAAACAATTCCTGAACCACTTGATTATCCAAAGAGCTTATCAAAATATTTAGGCAGAAGAATCTGGGAATCAACTATGGATGAAATCGCCAATAATCCGGATAAATGGAATGTATTCGTCAAACCTAAAGGATACGTTAAGAAATTTACCGGCAGGCCTGTCAGATCCACTAAAGATCTGGTAGGCTGTGGAGATATAAATATGAACACTCCTGTATGGGTTTCTGAACCTATAAATTTTACTACTGAATGGAGAGTTTTTGTAAGGTATGGTAGAGTTTTAGGAGTAAAGTTGTATAAAGGAGATTGGAGGAATCATTTTAATTCTGAGGTTATAGAAGCTGCAATTTCTGATTTTGAAGGTGCTCCAGCAGGTTATGCTCTTGACTTTGGATTAACCAGTGATAATAGATTTTTATTGATTGAAGCAAATGATGGGTTTTCTTTAGGAAACTATGGCTTGTTCTACGTAGATTATGCAAAACTATTGTCTGCGAGATGGGCTCAATTAACAGGCAGTAATGACCTTTGTAATTTTTAGAAATAAAAAAATCTTATTGTTTAAGTATAATCCTTAGCAATCAGCGAAATACCACTCTTCTGTGAATTTACAGTTTTTCGGTTTACCGTTTTTCAATTGAAATGTATATTTTTACAGTAATGCCAAACCAGTTAATGATGGCAGATACAAGTTTTACTTTTTAATTTTTAAACACCTGATGAGAAAAATATTTTTCTTTTTGATTTCTCTGATTCCATTACTGACTAATGCTCAGATGAATACATGGGAACGTTTTCATGGCGCTGAAATTAAGCATCCATTTAAAGACTTCATACTTCCTGATCCAGATGTAGATAGTCTTGGTAATAAATGGATTCTCAATAATCAGAAAAAAAGTCTATGGAAGATACACGGAACAGACACTACTAAGTTTGAGAATTTTCCCGATGCTAATTTCACTTTAGGTGTTTTTCCCAATGGTACTGTTGCTCTGTTTGGATATTCTGGATCAGCAGAAAAGGGATATACCAATTATATGGGCTATTGTGACGGAACAACTTTGAAGTTTTATTCAGAGTCAGTTATGAGAGATGTATTGACATCAGCGTCTAACTTTACAGGAGTATTTCAGACTGACAATTATATTTGGATACGTAAGACGGACAGATTAATTCGTTTTGATAAAGTAAATTCTTTTAAAGAATATACTATGGCTGAACATCTTACTACAGGCTCTATGGGGCAAGTTATTCAAGGGAGAGATTATTTGATCATTTTTATGGATCGTGTTCCATATATATACAGGGATGCTGAAGATGTATGGAAAAAGTTATTGCCAGATGACCCGATTTCGGCGGGCTATATACTTACTACATCCAACGCGGTCTACATGATAGGAACCCAAAAGTCCTATCGATTTATGCTTAATTCTGGTACTTTGGAAACATCTGATTTCGGGCCTACTCCGGACCTTGGTACCCTTTCCTCTATAGATGAATTTAATAGGGATTTCTTTGCATATAGTTATACAAGAGGTCTGGTGGTGACATATAAGGGGCAAGTTTCCATTTATAAATTTACTGATTATGTTGATGGTGATGCCTTAGATTACTACAATGAATATGATTATTGGAGTAAAACACTTGAAAATGGCATTTCCATGTTGACTGTTTCTGGAGGTGATGGAAATCGTATGGAAGAGTTGCATTTCAGCTTTCAAAATGGAGTTGTGAAGTTTGAAGGCAAAACAGGTGTTCATAACTCCTTCATGTATAAAGAGCTCAACGGAGATAAATTTTACTATTATACCACCTATGTTAAGGCAGGCGAAAGCTATATGACTATAGTAAAAAACGAACTGGATACAACAAAGGTGCGTATGCCAGAAGAATTCAATGGCTCTGTAGTGCTTGCAGATTCCAGCTATTTATATGTAGGAGGGGAATACCCTTACATCTGGCGTATGAACAGAAACCAATATTTTATGAAAGGTATTTTATTCTATGATACCAATCGAAATGGTATTAAAGATGCCGAAGAGGTTGGGATTAACAAATATGCTATGGAAATAAAGCCTGCAGGTATAAAAGTATTTGCTGATCAGAACGGTTACTTCAGTTTTGCTGCCGAGCCAGGACAGCAATATATTCTTGAAATACCGGCTGATTCTATTTTCGATTATGTGTCCAAAGAATTTCCATATACCCTTTCAGGATCTGAAGTCAATATGATTGGTTTTACTATCCGTGATTTTAAACCGGAGGTTAGAACAAATTTTTATTTACCATGGCCTCGCTGTAATACCACAGCAAGTGCAACCCTGAGAATTGAGAATCCGGGAATTCTGGACATTGAAAAAGTAAGACTTACTCTTATTGGTGATCCTCTTGTGAAAATTACCTCAATGGATGCTGTAGAAAAGACTACGGATACACTTGTTTTCGAAGTAAATGATCTTGGATCTTTTAACTCTAAAACGCTTTTGTATGACATTACCTTTCCTAATGGAAACAGTGTAGGCAAACCATTGGTATTTAAGTTAATTTCCGATTTTTATTCATCTGGATTGTTAGTGCATTCCGATATGGACAGCTTGAATACTACAGTTAAATGCTCTACTGATCCCAATGATAAAGCTGTGACCCCAATTGGACTGGGGGATAATCATCTTACCTTGTTCAACACTCCGCTTGATTATTTAATACGTTTTGAAAATACTGGAAACGATACCGCATATGTTGTTGCGATTCATGATACTTTGGATGTTAACCTTGATGCTTCTACGCTTGAGGTTAAAGGCTCATCTCACGATGTAATTACAGAAGTTAATAAAGATGGCAAAGTAATTTTTCATTTTGAAAATATCATGCTTCCTGATAGTACTACTAATAAAGAAAAAGCTCAAGGATTTGTACGTTTTACCATAAAGCCTAAGAAAAACATAGCTGAGATGACGGTAATCAGGAATAAAGCTGGAATTATCTTTGATAAAAATGATCCGGTTATTACCAATGAGGTTTTTAATACCTTTGTAAGTCATTATCCGGTTGTAGCCTCTGTTGAGGGGCCGAAAGAAAACAACAAACTGATTTATCCTAATCCTGCAAGCACTCAAATCAACATTAAAGGTGTTGAAGGAACCTACACTGAAATATATGATTTTACAGGAAAGCAAGTGTATCAAACAAATGAAACCATTATCAATACATCAGATTGGTTGAGCGGACTTTATGTTTTTAGAATATTCGATTTGAATGGAAAAGCTTTAGGTGTAGAGAAGGTCCTTGTAGTGAAATAAGAGAAAGCATAAAACGATAATAACTCTCATTCAAGACTTATGAGAAAGAACCATTTTACAATTAGTAGAATGGTTCTTTTTTATTTATCTGATCTATATTAGAGATTTAATTCCATCCACCTCCCAAAGCCTGGTAAATATTGACCTTAGCATTCATCTGTGATTTTTTGGTTTCTATAAGTTCGAATTTGGAATCTAGTGCATCACGTTGTGTCATCAATACTTCCATGTAATCAGCCCGGGCAGAATTGAAAAGAGTTGTAGAGATATCGATTGAGCGGGTAAGTGCCTCCACTTGCTGTGTCTTAAGACTAAAGCTTTGTTGCATGTTGTTGATATTAGCAAGCTGATTGGCAACCTCAATATAGGCTTCCAGGACAGTACGTTCATAATTATACACTGCCCGTATCTGTCTTGCGTTGGCCGAATAGTAATATGCTTTGATTGCATTCCTGTTGATCAAGGGAGTGACAAGGTCTCCTGCAAGATAGTATAGTATCGATTCAGGAGTACTGAAGAAATATTGGGCATTATATGCATTGTAACCTGCCGCCCCGGTGATTTTTAATGAAGGATAAAAGTTTGCTCTGGCGGCCTTAATGTCAAGTCTGGCAGCCTGTAAATCCTGTTCAGCTTGCTTTATGTCAGGTCGGTTATCTAAAAGTTGAGAAGGAATACCAGCATAAATTGTATCAGGCTTAAGATCTATAAAGGTTTCGGAATGCCTTAATATCGGCTGAGGGAATCGCCCAATAAGGAAATTAATTCGATTTTCAGTTTCCGTTATTCTCTGCATGATGTCAAACTGACGACTTTGGTTTTTGAGTACTTCAGCTTCAAACTTACGTACGGCAAGTTCAGTGACCTTAGCTGCTTCTTTTTCTAACTTTACTATTCTCAATGCATTCTGTTGGATTTCAATATTCTTTTTAAGAGTTTCCAGTTGATTATCCAGTGCCATCAATTCATAGTAAGCATTTGCTATTTCAGCAATGATTTGGGTAACCATAAAATTTCTTCCTTCCATAGAAGACAGGTACCTGTGCATGGCTGCTTTTCTGGCATTCCGAAGTTTCTTCCAGATATCAATTTCCCATGAAGCTCTTGCCGAAAGGAGAAGATCAGAGAAAGGCTCCGGAAACCTTTTTCCGGGAGCTATATCTAAATTTTCATCAACACTTCCTAATCGGGTATATCTACCCATCTTATCTATGCCAGCACTAGCTTTAATATCCACCGAAGGAAGATAGTCACCTTTTCTTGACCTTATTTCATTCTGAGAAATGTTAATCTCCTGAAGCACAATATTAAGGTCCTGATTATTTTTTAATGCAGTATCAATAAGGAGATTTAGATAAGGATCATTAAAATACTCCTTCCATTTTACTTTAGCAGTATTGGTGGTGTCCTGAGAATCTTTATACGCTGCAGGTACTGTTCTATTTTCGGATTTGTGTACCAATGATGGTATACAACCTGTAAAGAAAATAGTAAAGAATAAAATGAAAGTATATTTATTAAGTCTCATTGTCCTCATCTGATTACTTTCTCAGGGTTCAATTTCTTCTGTTAAAGGATTGTCGTACTCATCCTGTATAAGTTTCCTGCCAGCAGCCAGGTTTCCAAATACGTAATATAGTCCGGGTACAATAATTACCCCGAACACTGTTCCGAAAAGCATTCCTCCCAGAGCGGAAGATCCTATGGTTCGGTTCCCAATGGCCCCCGGACCATGTGCTAATACAAGAGGAATCAATCCTGCAATGAAAGCAAATGAAGTCATTAATATCGGGCGAAAACGAACTCTTGCCCCTTCTATTGCTGCACTATATACAGATGCTCCTTCACGTTGCTTCTGCACTGCAAACTCTACGATTAACACTGCATTTTTTCCTAATAAGCCAACCAGCATAATCAATCCGACTTGTGCATAAATGTCATTAGCCAATCCCATAAACTTAAGCAGGAGAAATGAACCGAATATTCCAACTGGTAATGACAATAGAACAGCAAGTGGCAAAATAAAGCTTTCGTACTGAGCAGCAAGAACTAGGTATACAAAGGCAAGAACAATTAAAAAAATGTATATAGCTTCGTTTCCTCGTTCAACTTCATCTTTCTGGAGTCCTGCCCAGTCTATATCATAATTTTCAGGTAATGTTGTCTCTGCCACTTCCTGTATAACCTTTATTGCTTCACCACTACTGTATCCAGCTGCAGGAGCGCATCTGATGGATGCAGTGGTATACATATTATACCTGTTGATTTCATATATCCCTTGTGTTTTTTTGATCTTCATAAAGGAGGAATATGGAACCATTTCATCACGGTCATTTTTAACATACAATTTCATAAGGTCTGAAGGCAGCCGTCTGAATTCAGGAGAAGCTTGGACAAAAACTTTGAAAAATCTGCCAAATTTTATAAAACCTATGTCGTAAGAGCTACCGATTAATATAGAAAGGTTATCCATTGCTTTGCCAATTGAGACGCCTTTCTGCATCGCTTGTTGATTATCTATCTCTATTTCATATTGAGGATAATCTGTTCTGTAAAAAGTAAACAATGAGGTAAGTTCTTTTCTTTTTTCCAAAGCAGCCATGAATTTTTCAGTCACTTCACCAAGCTTATTGTAGTCGACATCATTGTTCTTGTCCAGAAGTTGTACTGCGAGACCACCGGCTGCACCATAACCTGGCACCGCAGGTGGGTCAAAGAATTCTATCTGTGCACCGGGAATGGTCTTTGCTTTTTCTTCCAGCTCTGCAATAATTTCCTTTACCGTAAGATCCCGTTCATTCCATGGTTTTAGATTAATAAGACAGGTTCCGGAATTAGAGCCACGTCCCTGTGTCAGGATTTCAAACCCTGCAAGGGATGAAACTGATTCTATCCCTTCAATTTTTTTAGCAATATCCTGAAGCTGTCTGCTTACATCGTAAGTTCTTTCCAAGGTAGAGCCCGGAGGTGTTTGAATAACAGCATAGATCATTCCCTGATCCTCAGAAGGAACAAAGCCTGATGGAATATTTCTTGTGATCACCACAATACCTAAGCTGAAGGCTATTAGTATTCCAAATGTGACGAGCCTTCGGTTTACTATAAGTTTTAACAGGCTTGAATATTTTGCTGTAAGTTTGTCAAACCCTTTGTTAAAGCCATTAAAGAATTTATCAATCAAAGATTGTTTCTTAGGTTTGCCATGCTTATGTTTGAGTATCATAGCGCACAGAACCGGTGTAAGAGTTAATGCAACGATACCGGAAAGAACAATGGACGCAGCCATTGTAATGGAGAACTGCCTGTAGAAGATTCCGACCGGACCAGTCATAAATGCTACCGGAACAAATACAGCAGTCATTAATAGGGTGATGGCAATTACAGCTCCACTGATTTCTCCAAGTACTTTTTTAACTGCGTGATAAGGAGGAAGATGTTCCTTTTCCATTTTTTCATGGACGGCTTCTACAACAACAATAGCATCATCCACCACTATACCTATAGCAAGTACCAGGGCAAACAGGGTGATAAGGTTAATGGTAAGGCCAAAAGCTTGTATTACAAAAAAAGCTCCTATCAAAGATACCGGTACTGCCAATGTTGGTATCAGCGTGGAACGCCAGTCTCCAAGGAAAAGAAATACAACCAGCGCCACGAGAATAAATGCATCTCTTAATGTATGAATAACTTCTTCTATAGATGAGTTTAGAAAGTTTGAAACATCATAACTGATTTCATATTCCATTCCCGGAGGGAAAGTTTTTTTTAGCTGTTCAAGTTTAGTTTTTACTTTTTCAATAACTGCTGTGGCATTGCTTCCATACGTCTGGTTAAGGAGTATAGCCGCAGAGGGGTATTGATCTTTGTTGGAATAGATATCATAGTATTCGCTCCCTAATTCCACTGTTGCAATATCTTTTAGGCGCAATACCTCTCCATCGGGACTAGCCTTTATGATTACATCCTGGTATTGCTCAGGATCGCTATATCTTCCTGTATAGGTTAGTACATATTCGATTGATTCGGAGCGCTTGCTGTCAGCTCTTCCCAGCCTTCCCGGAGAACCTATAATGCTTTGTTCATCCAGTGCTTTCATTACTTCATCGGTCCCTATATTATAAGCTCTCATGCGGTCAGGATTTAACCAGATACGCATGGCATATTGCCTGCTTCCCAGAATTCTTGCTTGTCCTACACCTTTGATCCTTTGAAGTTCAGATAATATATTAATGTAAGCATAATTGAAAATCAATTTCATGTCGGCACCAGCATTCTTGCTATATAGATTAATATACATAAGCATGCTTGGCATCATTCGTTGTACTACAATACCTTCCAGCTGTACCAATGAAGGCAGCCTCATTTTCATTTGCTCAATTCTGTTCTGTATATTTACGAGGGCCTGATTCGGATCTTCTCCCAGATCAAATACTATCTGAATATTCGCTTCTCCGGAACTTGCAGCCGTTGAAAACATGTACTTCATTCCTGGAACTCCATTAATAGCCTGTTCCACAGGAATGAGTACTGAACTTACTAATACAGTGGAGCTTGCTCCCGGATAAGAAGCGTTAATCATAATCATCGGAGGAGCTATTTCCGGGAATTGTGATTTGGGCAAAGAATACATGGAGAGCAAGCCCACAAAGACAATGACCAGCGATATAACGATAGCAAATACAGGCCTGTGAATAAATATATTAAACATCTTATCCTCCTACATTTTATTTATTACTCAGCATGTAAATTCAGATTGGGGATTACTTTCTCCGGTGGAAGGTATTCGTAGTTTATTTTATCACCCTCCTTAACAATACGCAGCCCTTCAAGCAGGATTTTATCTTTTTCACTTAAGCCACTTATAACATATAAGTCAGGCATCTCTGTTAATATTTTGATCTCTCGGGATTTAATAATATTGTTTTGATCTACTACATATACATACTTCTTGTCTAAGACCTCATAGGTTGCTTTTTGCGGAATGATCAAAGCATTTTTGATTGGGACGGTCATGAGTATATTGCCAGTCTCTCCATGTCTGAGAAGTCCGTCAGGGTTAGGGAAGGAGGCTCTGAAAGCTATATTCCCTGTTTCATTGTTAAAATCTGCTTCTATCGTTTCAATTTTTCCGGGATAATCAAAGATTTTATGATTGGCCAACTCCAGATTTACTTTTATAGAAGTATCCTTTGACATAGGTTTATAATCAAGATATTCTGCTTCTGGTACATTAAAATATACCCACATAGTACTATTGTCTGATAGTATTGTAAGGAGATCTCCTTCTTCTATGAGACTTCCTTTTCTTACATGAAAACGATCCATTATACCGTTGAAGGGAGCTTTGATTTCAGTGAAATTCAAATGCGTCTTAGCGAGTGCTAATTCAGCTTTGGCCTTGTCCAGTTTGGCTTTAGACATAGATAGTTCGTTTTTTGATACGATGTTACTATCGGCTAGAAGTTTCGTGTTTTTGTATTCGATTTCTGCAAAGTTGACTTCAGCCTGAGCCTTCTGATATTCGGCTTTATAGGAGACCGGCATGATTTGAAACATGGGTTGTCCTTCCTTTACTTTCTGCCCCTCGTCTACATATATTTTCTGGAGATAGCCGCTTTCCAATGCTTTAATTTCAATGTGCTGGATTGCATGGATCTGAGAGACATATTGCCTTGTAATGGTCGTGTCTTTTTTGAGAGGGCTGGTTACCAAAAATTTAGTGGTACTTTCCTTTTCTTCTTTTTTAGACTCACATCCTAAAAATATCATAGCGCACAGAAAAACTATGAGATATAGCTTCATCATACAGATTACTTTAAAATTATATAGTTTACCCTCTAGAGGAGAAAAATTAACTAAATGAGGCAGCTTAAGTTTTGAATTATTTAAAAAGAACGTGGTGTTGCTCTTTTTTTCCCTAAGAAATAAAAAGTTATGGAAGCAGGTTGTCCAATAAAAGGGCTGGATTTTGAATTCAGGGAAAGGAAATAAGGGAATTGTGTTTTTAAACCAAAGTAATGGAAGAATGCAGCTAAGGATATAAAAAAGCCCGAGGATATAATCTTCGGGCTTTTTCACTTAAAACTTATAACCTAGAACTTATAACTATTTTGGAAGGTGTATAAAACCATACTTCCATAAAATAAAGAATAAGATGCCTATCAGGATGGATAATAATAGTACTATTGATAAGAACGGACGCTTCTTTTTAGTAAATGGATCATTTAAGTTAACCTTTGCTCCTTTAGGTAAATGAGCTAGATTGGTAAGCGTATTTCCAAAGGGAATATTAACATTGGCTCTAGCGTTTATAGCCCAGCCATTCGCATCTAAAAGAGGAGCAAGGTTACGCTTACGTAACTTAAGAAATGCCATCACCATAGGAGGGCCGGAAATAATTAAGACAAGCCCAATGAAAGCTAATGGCATTTTCCACCATACTAATCCCATAAATCCTGCAACAATAGAAACTGCTGCAGATCCAATTGCACCAAGGGCTAAACCAATTGCAGCAAAAATTCCGACAAACTTTCCAACATCAAAAGGCTGTGCCGGTGGTTTGGGAGCAGTTGCAGTTGTGATTTCAGTTGAAGCATCTTCAAGGCCTTTGGTAGATTTGGTCTCTACGTTTGCCTCTTGCTCAGCGGCAATTTTGTTGATCTGTGTTTCTATGAATCTATAAACCTTTTTATATGGAGACCAGAAAGCCTGGGCAATACTGATAGGATTGTCAACGATTTTAATGATGGTTGCATCCCAGTCTCGGCCATCTCTGTCATAGAATAAGGCATTTCTCCCAACTACTAAATTATCTATATCTCCATTCGTCAAGGCCGCTGCTATCGTCATTTTTTCACTTGTTGTTTTGGATACACATTCACAGTATATTAAAAACATACCGCTATAGGTGCTCATTGTATAGTGTTTAGGTAGATCAATAACTTTTATACAAAGGTCGCAGCTACGTTGATCGACATATAATGTGCCTGCCTGAAAAATTGCTTTTGAATCAGGAGAATAAAAATCGTAGAATGTGACAAAATTCTTCAGCAAGGTATATAAATCACGATAATAGCGGACAAGCTGGTCAACTAAGATAATATTATTGGCTTCATGTTCCAGTGCTATATCTTCTGCTATCAGAGATTTTAATTCTTCAGGATGGTTACTGGACAGAATTTCTCTCACGCGGTTAATACCTAATGCGGAAACTGATGTTCCTACCGCTTCTGCTTTCCATTGAACAAATGCGGTAAAGATATCTGATATAATTTTCCAATCGACTTCGCTTAATGATTTCTGATTTGGGAATAGTTTATTTGCAATGAACTTGTTAAATGAGTTCATAGTAGTTTCCCATGCTGGATTAATTCCTGTATAAAGTGGCAAATCTTTTTTAGCCTCTATTTTCGCCAGAGGATAGCTTGCAATTTCTTCTATGCAGGTTGAAAGATCTTTTGTACTAATGGCTTCAACACGGGCAACAAGCAAGTTCAACACATCTGTAGAGCGAGGGTCAAATGCTGCCAGTTTGCAACGCAGGAAGTAATCTTCAATTTTTGATTTAATTGTTGTATAGTATTGATAGGCTTCTTCTGTCTGTTCACCGAAAGGAAAAATGGAGGCTGTATAAGCATCGGCTTTATCATGCCAGCTTGCATATAAGTTACATTGTTCCAGAAACGTTGTCATCTGCTCAATAGAAATACCTTGCTTACCACCTCTGTCAGTCGAAGAACCCACGCAGGAAATCACTTCTTTGAGAAGTTGAATAAGCTTTGGATCATTCGTGGTATCCTCTGTAATTATGCCGTCTCCATTGAACTTTGATAAAGCAAATATTTTTGGAATGTCAGATGTCTCTTCAACAGTAAGTATTTCAGAATCTTCTTTATTGATATTCTTTAGAATGACTTTAGCAGAAGATAAAAGTTTACGTCCTGCCTCGGTTTGATCATTAATAGCTGATATGGGAAAGTTTGCTTCTTGCTTTAATAAATCATCAGGGTTTTTGATGATAGACGTAACCCAATCGACTGCTGCTACAATTTCGGGCACACGGATCTTTCCGTCCTTATCCTTATCAATAAGTTCTAATGTTTTTGGATCGATTTCAAGATCATTAACAGGACAGCTTAGTGCTGTCCATAACTTTTGATCAAGCGAACCTAAATGTATCAGGTCCTGACCAGATTCAATGTTTACACGTTTTATACCTCCAACGGTGGAGAAATTCCAGATATGATTATTGTTCACTGAGGATGAGCTTTATAGAAATATTACTTTGACTTAATGGAAGTCAAATTAGCAAATTCTTTACACTGTAAAAAATGTCGCAGGTTTTCAATACTTGTCTTTTAGTCACAATAAACTGGTGAAGAGAGTCATTTTCTTCACCTTATTCTTAAATTTATTAGTCTTAAATAAATGTTTTAAGAGGGAAAAATGAAAAATATATACACCTGATATATAATGAATAAGTTATAGCCAATTTTAAAAATGACAGACGGATCAACGATTACTTTAAGAGTAATGAAGTCGACATGGGGAATATCTATTCGGCTGACTGCAAGACTTATTGATGATGAGTCGAAATCAAGTCAATATTTTGTGACTGACAAAATTGGATTAAGTACTAATTCTATAGGAATTAAACTAGTCGAAGAGGAGATCTTGATGTTGACTAGCGGACTGCGATGGGTTTCAAATGAAATTGAAAAAAGAATTGAACCGGATAAATTTGTAGTCATTGAGCTTGTTAAAGTTGAGTTTGCTGAGGCAGACTTCCAATCAGAAGGACTTTATTATGGAATAGCAACTTGGGCTTCTGAACATTTTGATTTCACTTTGCCTAACTATGAAGTCCACTTTGACAAAAGAGAAAACAAATACAAATTTCCGGACATAGAATTGAGAGAAGGGAATTAAAAACCTGCTATAAGAACGTGAAAATCAAGCGCTGGTTCAGGTTAAGGTTGTATTTTAGCTTTCAAATAAGTATGGTTTTATGGCATCTAGTTTTATACGACATGGAGATTTTGGTTTCTGGGCAAATGATGGGTTTGTAGAAGCTATGCAATTGTGTTTGATTAATGAAATTGAGTCCAATCAAGCTGATTCAGTTGATTGGGTAGCCGCGTTTAAGGTAGAGTTGGCATTGCAATCTTTTCCAATGATTTACGGGGGAATGTCTATGGAACTAGATGATTTTTTGGACACAGATGAAAGAAAAGAGATTGTCTTGAGATTGATTGATCAAATTATGAGTCACATAAATTCTGTATCAGATTATCTCATAGGGACAACGATGCACACCTTTCGAAAACGAAGCATGCAAATATTGCAAGAAACCGGTAAAGTGGATTTTAAAAATGAAAACGAATTCCAGAAAGCAGTCAATGATTCGAATTGGCTTGGGTCTTCAATTCATGAAATTAAAGATCGTTATACTCATTCATTTGTATTACTAAAGAGACTGATACTAGGACAGATTAAGACAACGGCATCATCACCGATTGATTACTGGAACTACTAGGACTAGCCGTATTTGATGATAATAATCAGCTGATCGAAATGTGTTTTAGGAAACTAATTTGTACCCCTGAGTTCGCGCTTGATGCATCTACTTTTCTCTATGGTGGGACAAAAGCATGGAGTAGTAGGTCTACAAGTTTTGGAAATATAATAGTGTTGAAAATTTTATAACAATAGCTTGAACAGATAAAGAAAAAGCCATTTTACTATTCAGTAAAATGGCTTTTAATCATTTTGATGAAATTAAGTTTTAATTACCAACCACCCCCTAAAGCCTGATAGAGATTGACCATTGCACTCATTTGAGCTTTTTTGGTTTCAATCAAATCAAACCTGGAATCTAGTGCATCACGTTGAGTCATTAATACTTCCATGTAATCTGCACGTGCAGAGTTGAAAAGACCTGTTGATATATCAATAGATCTGGTAAGGGCTTCAACTTCTTTTACTTTCAGGTTGTAGCTATTTTTCATGTTGCTGATATTAGCTACCTGATTGGAAACTTCCATGTAAGCTCTTAAAACAGTACGTTCATAATCGTAAACAGACTGAATTTGCTTTGCATTAGCAGAACTATAATAAGCCTTTATGCCATTTCTGTTAACCAGAGGTTGAACCAGTTCACCTGCCAGAGTATATAAAATAGACTCCGGAGATTTTATTAAGAAATTCGGGTTGTAAGCATTGTAACCAACGCTTCCTGTAATTCTAAAGGAAGGATAGAAGTTAGCTTTTGCCACTTTTACATCCAGTTTTGCTGCTTCCAGATTGTGTTCAGCCTGCTTAATGTCAGGTCTGTTCTGTAACAACTGAGAGGGGATACCAGTATGTATTGAATCAGGGACTAATTCTGTGAAGTTCTGAGCATTCCTTGCTACAGGTTGCGGGAATCTACCTACAAGAAAATTAATATAGTTCTCGGTTTCAGTTATCCTTTGCAGAATAGCATACTGGCGGCTTTGATTCTTCAGAACTTCTGCTTCAAACTTCCTTACAGGTAACTCTGTAACTTTAGCAGCCTCTTTCTCCATTCTTACGATGTGTAGGGCATTTTGCTGGATCTCAATGTTCTTCTTAAGAATTTCCAATTGATTGTCTAATGCCAACAAGTCATAATAAGAGTTGGCAATTTCCGCTATCAATTTGGTTACCATGAAATTTCTTCCTTCAGAAGATGCAAGATATCTGAGCATTGCTGACTTCTTCGCATTACGAAGTTTTTTCCAGATATCTACTTCCCATGAGGCCCTTGCAGCTACAATAAGGTCTGTAAAAGGATCGGGAAAAGGTTTTCCAGGGGCGATTTCTAAGTTTTCATCAACCGCTCCCAGTCTTGTATATCTTCCCATTTTGTCTAGTCCAGCACCAACACCGATATCAACGTTAGGTAGGTAGTCACCTTTTCTGGCTCTTATTTCATTTCTGGCAATGTTGATTTCCTGTGTAATGATATTCAGCTCTTGGTTATTTTTAAGAGCAGTATCTATAAGGACATTCAGATAAGGATCATGAAAGAAATCTTTCCAGTTTACCTTTGCCGTATTTGTCGAATCCTCTGGACTATTATACTTTGCAGGTACAGTCTTATTTTCGGTTTTGTGTGTAATGGATGGTATACATGCAGTACACAAGAGAGAAATACCGACTGTCCTGAAGTGTTTAAAAATTTTATATTTCCGCATTGTGTTCAATTTCAACGTGTTCTATTTCTTCAGTTAAAGGGGTTTCATGTTCATCTCTGATAAGCTTACGGCCACCGGCAATTGTGCCGAATATGTAATACAAACCAGGGACGATAATTACGCCGAAAATTGTTCCAAAAACCATTCCTCCGAGAGCAGATGAACCTATGGTACGGTTACCAATAGCACCGGCACCGTGAGCAATAACCAATGGAATCAATCCCGCGATAAAGGCAAACGATGTCATTAGAATCGGCCTGAAACGAACTTTGGCACCTTCTATGGCTGCATCAAGGACCGTAGCGCCCTGTTGTTGTTTTTGAACCGCAAACTCAACAATCAACACGGCATTTTTTCCGAGAAGACCGACAAGCATTACTAGTCCTACCTGAGCATAAATATCATTTGCAAGACCCATTCCTTTAATCATTAAGAATGATCCGAAAACCCCTGCAGGCAGAGAGAAAATAACAGACAATGGTATGATGAAGCTTTCGTACTGTCCTACAAGAACGAAGTAAACAAAGACTAGTACAATAAGGAAGATATATACAGCTTCATTCCCACGTCTTGTTTCATCATATGAAAGTGCTGCCCAGTCTATGTCAAAGCCATGAGGTAAGGTTTTAGCAGCTACTTCTTTTACTGCTTCGATAGCTTCACCACTACTATATCCTCTTGCAGCACCACCTCTGATACCTGCAGTGTTGTACATATTGTATCTGTTGATCTCATTGGCTCCCTGCTTCTTTGTAATCTTCATGAACGCAGAGAATGGAACCATTTCACCTTGGTCATTTTTTACGTACAGATTCATTATATCAGAAGGGAGCTTCCTATATTCAGGAGCTGCTTGCACGAATACTTTGAAAAAACGTTGGTACTTAATAAAACCTAGTTCATATGTACTACCTACAAAAGTCGATAGCGTATTCATCGCGTTTCCGATAGAAACTCCTTTTTGCATCGCCAATTGATTATCGAAATCAATCTCATATTGTGGATAGTTTGCACTGAAGAACGTAAATAGACCTGTTAACTCTTTGCGTTTTTTCAGTTCACCGATGAATTCATTTGTTACTGATTCAAGTTGCTTATAATCTCCACTGTTAGTTTTATCCAATAATTGTAGAGCAAAACCACCTGCAGCTCCGAATCCAGGAACAGCCGGAGGATCGAAAAACTCAATTGTGGCCCCAGGGATTTCCTTGGCTTTTATTTCCAATTCCTCAATAATTTCAGTTACAGAATGGTGTCGTTCTGACCAAGGTTTAAGGTTAATCAAACAAGTTCCGGCATTAGATCCTCGACCTTCAGTAAGTACCTCATAACCTGCTATAGAAGAAACAGATTTTACGCCTTCCACCGTATTAATCACCTCCACAAGTTTGTTAGAAAGGTCATTTGTTCTTTCCAGTGTGGAGCCTGGAGGCGTTTGAATAATAGCATATAGCATTCCTTGATCTTCACTTGGTATAAAACCTGAAGGTAAGTTGTTAGCAATTAAATATATACCTATGGTAAATATTGCAAGTAATACTCCAGTGACTAATCTTCGGTGTGCAATCAACTTTAACAGGCCAACGTATTTGTCTGTAAGTTTTTCAAAACCTCTATTAAAGCTGTCGAGGAATCTGTTCATTAATGTCCTCTTTCTCGGTTTTCCATGCTCATTTTTCAATATCATTGCGCAAAGAACCGGGGTAACTGTAAGTGCCACAACACCTGAAAGAACTATAGAAGATGCCATGGTAATAGAGAACTGTCTATAGAAAGTACCCACAGGTCCAGTCATAAAGGATACAGGAACGAACACAGATACCATCAAAAGGGTAATAGCTATAACGGCACCGCTAATCTCACCAATAACCTTTTTTACTGCCATATAAGGCGACAGATGTTCTTCGTGCATCTTGGCGTGCACGGCTTCCACTACCACAATGGCATCATCGACCACAATACCAATAGCCAATACGAGCGCAAACAATGTAACCATGTTAATGGTAAGCCCGAAAAGCTGCATGCAGAAAAAGGCTCCAATCAATGATACTGGAACGGCCAATGTAGGAATAAGAGTAGATCTCCAGTCGCCAAGGAATATAAATACTACCAGAGCCACTAGGATGAATGCATCCCTTAATGTATGAATAACGTTTTCTATGGATGCGTCAAGGAAGTTGGAAACATCGTAACTGATTTCATATTCCATTCCCGGAGGAAAAGATTTTTTCAATTCTTCAAGTTTGGTCTTCACCTCATCAATTACCTGGCTTGCGTTGCTACCATAAGTTTGCTTAAGTACTAGTGCTGCTGAAGGATAACCATTCAGGTTAGAATAAATATCATAATATTCACTTCCCAATGTAACAGTTGCCACATCTTTCAATCTAAGAAGCTCACCATTAGGATTGGCTTTAATGATAACGTTTTCATATTGTTTCGGGTCATTGAATCTATCTGAATATGCCAAAACATATTCAAGTGCTTCCGCACGTTTGGCATCTCCTCTACCAATTCTACCCGCCTTACCTATAACACTCTGATCATTCAGAGCTTCCATTACTTCGTCTGGAGAAATTTTATAGGCACGCATTCTGTCTGGATTTAACCAGACACGCATAGCATATTGCCTACTACCAAGTATCCTAACTTGACCAATACCCTTTATACGTTGAATTTCCGGTACCATGTTAACCCCTGCATAGTTAAACAGGAACTTCATGTTGGCATTCTTGTCTTTACTGTAAAGGTTGACATACATTAGCATACTGGGAATTACAGGAGTAATTACAACCCCTTCTCTTTGCACCAGTATAGGCAATCTGTTAGTTACCTGTTGAACACGGTTAGAAACCTGCACCAAAGCTTGGTTGATATCAGTTCCTGGTTCAAATACAACCTGGATATTTGCTTCTCCCGCACTGGTAGCATCAGAAGTCATGTACCTCATTCCCCAGGCACCATTTATGGACTGCTCTAATGGGATAATAACCGACTCAGCAAGCGATTTGGCACTCGCGCCAGGATAAGACGCACTAACCATCACCACCGGAGGAGCAACCTCAGGGAATTGTGATGTAGGCAAGGTTTTTATAGACAGTACGCCCAAGAATATTATCACAAGTGATATTACAATTGCGAGAGCGGGTCTATGAATAAATTTACTGAACATCTTCTTCCTATTAAATATTTAACTTATTCTCCATATATGTTTTTCAATATTTAAAACCTATTCAACATATACTTTTAACTTTGGTAATACTGATTTTGGATCCTCGTATTTGTAGGTAATCTTGTCATTATCTTTTACCTTTCTTATCCCCTCAAGCATTATTCTTTCATTTTCGTTTAGGCCTGCTTTAATGACATATATATCCGGCATTTCTGCTGCTATTTCAATTTCTCTTGATTTTACTGTATTATCCTTTCCGACAACATAAACATATTTTTTTTCCAACACTTCAAATGTTGCTTTCTGAGGAATCAAAATCGCGCTTTTCATTGGAATAGTCATTTGAATATTACCTGTTTCACCATGTCTTAGCAGCGCTTTTGGGTTAGGAAATGTAGCTCTGAAAGCGATAGTTCCTGTTTCATTGTTGAAATCAGCCTCGATGGTTTTAACTGTTCCAGGATATTCGAACAGCTTGTTATTGGCCATTAATAAGTTTACTTTCAATAAATTTTCTGTTGTCGTATTGGATTTATAATCCAGATACTCTGCTTCTGGAACATTGAAATAAACCCACATTTGATTGTTATCAGAAATGGTAGTAAGCATATCTCCTTCGTCAAGTAGACTCCCCTGTCTTACATAAAAGTGGTCCATAATGCCATCAAAAGGAGCGCGGATATCTGTAAATCCGAGATGAACATTTGCTAATGATAATTCAGCTTTTGCCTTTGCTAATCTTGCCTTTGCTAAAGCAAGTTCATTTGGAGAGACAATATTGCTGTCTGCAAGTCTTTTGGTGTTTTGGTATTCGATTTCTGCAAATTCGACCTCAGCTTGTGCTTTTTGCTGTTCGGCCTGGTATTGGGTAGGCATGATCTGAAACATCCGTTGTCCTTTTTTAACAAACTGACCTTCATCAACTAAAATGTTCTGGAGATAACCTTTTTCCAGAGCTCTTAATTCAATATGCTGAATCGACCGGATCTGACATACATAATCTCGTGTGATCAAGGTGTCCTTTTTTAATGGACTGGTAACCAAAAACTTGGTTTCTTCTTCCTTTTCCTCTTTGTGTGATTCGCAGCTTGCGAAGAACAAGGTACTTACGCCAATAAGTATGAGAAATTTCTTCATCATTAATTTAAATTTATTTCAAAGTGAAAAAATAGGGGAACATCCTGAAGGAAATTTGAAGACAGTAAAAACCATTAAGAAAATTTCCTTAGATAAAAAGGAGATTTACCCCTAAAATGAAGAGGCAGATAGAGAAAATATTATTGATTTTTTATAAGAAAAAAATCAATCGCAGCTGAGGAGAAAATGTCAACAGTTGTAAACTTTTAAAAAAGAGATAATTATGTGGTTTGCCATTGTTTCGAGTTGAAAAATAGGGGAACATCCTGAAGGAAATTTGAAGACGGTGAAAACCATTAAATAAAAAATCAGAAAATTTCCTTAGATGAAAGAGAAATTTACCCCTAAAATGATGAAATAGATTGGGATATATTTTTTTAAAGAAAGACTGGAAAAAAATACGCAAAAACTTATTAGCTCTATTGATTCTGAATTAATATAATGTGTATTTATAACCTTTTTGTTAGTGATAGAAAATTCACTTAAAATGGTGATTGGAATTTTGGAAAGTTTTGGAAAAGAAATCAAATGCTTATTAAAAAATAAGCAAGAGCAAGATGGGATTCTTGCTCTTGCTCTCACTCAATTCTGTATTATAAAGAGTATCTTAAAGTAACTCCATAAGTTCTAGGATCTCCAAGTACACCTGCATATTGACCGGCATTACCAGCAGCTGGTAAAAGTTGTTCAAAATAATCTTTATCCAGGATGTTACGTCCCCATACGAAGAACGTTAATCCGCTTGTTGCCTTGAATCCAAGTCTAGCATTCAGTAAAGTGTAACCGTCTATATTCAGGTACTTTGAAGGAGATGCGCTTGATGAATACTCAGAACGAAAGTAAGAATCAACACCTAGGAAGAATCTTCCTGTATTTCCTAATAGCTTACTTTCGTTAGTGTTTACTTCACCACCAACAGAACCTGCCCATTTAGATATACCTGGAAGTCTTCCTCCTGATACATCTTTGAATGCATTCGGAGCACCTGTTTCTTCAAGAGGTACAGGAGCATTTTTAAATGAAACATATTTTCCATCCGTATAAGCTGCTGCAGCATTGAAAGCAAGGTTTTGAGAAACTCTTATGCTACCATCTAACTCGATACCCTGCACTCTTACTTTTTCAGCATTTGCAAGATATCCACGGTTTACACCAACCTCTGCAGTTTGAACTTGAGTTTGGTAATCTTTAATAGAAGTGTTGAAGACAACTAAATTCAAGGTAGTGTTAGAAGTTGGATTTGTTTTAATACCAAACTCAACATGCGTTACATACTCTGGTTTTACTTTTGCAAGGTCTGTAAGAACGTCACCATTCGCTGTTGGTAATCCTCCAAGGTTTACACCCACCGGCTTATAACTGTTTGAATATGTTGCAAAGGTATTGATCTGTTTTATTGGCTTATAAGCAAGCGTTACCTGACCAGAGAAGTTAGTATTTTCAGCTTTTGCATGATAGTATTGATCAGTATAAACCACACGTTTAAGTGCAATTAAAGCAGGGTCTGTCGTCTGCAATCCACCATATGTCTGACGATTAAAGTCTACTTCTTTGAAGTCATAATTGTAACGTAGACCAGGTAATAAGTGTAGGTTTTTGGCTATTGCCCAGTCAAGCTGACCGAATACGGCACCACTGAAAGTATTTAACCATGATTTGGTTTTAATTCCATATCCATCAAGTAGACCAGGTGTTTGCCAAAGGTTGCTTGTGGAGTTTTGAGAGAATCTCCACTGTGCAGCTCCTGATTCTTCAATGTGATATGGGTCAGTTACAAGTCTCTGGCCTAAAGCAAAGACTCCCACTACACCACTGAGACGAGAAGAGAACTCACCTGCATAACGTACCTCCTGAGACCATTGCTGATGTTTTGAAGTAGCCTGTGATAATCTTAATACTGGTAAACCTGTGAAATCCCTATCATTTGATGGATCCCAGTTCCAGTAACGCCAAGCTGTCGTTGAAGTCAAAGTTCCTTTTCCGATTTTAATATCAGCATTAAGAGATACACCACCAAGTTCATTGCCTGAGCGCCAAGGTGTATCCTGATCAACTTTTCTGTCAAATGGGTTCTGGCTAGGAAGTGTATAGTTCAAATCTGCTATGATCTGGTTGAACTGACGGTATGCCGGACGCTGGGTCGGAGCAACACCAGCTATAACTTGCGCATATCCTTCTGGATTTTGTCTTGAAGCGTCTCCGGCAAGGGTTAATCTGATGTTGTCAGTCAAGTTATAAAGCAATTGAATTCTACCGCCTAAGTTATTTAAATCGTTGATATACTTCTGGCTTTTAACATTGTATATTAAACCATCACGCTGAGTTCCGGAGAAAGAAGCACGTGCTGCAAGTTTTTTAGTTATTGGACCTGTAACAGATGCTTTTGCCTGGATGTATCCATAATTACCATAGCTAACTTCGAAGTTAGCACCTGGCTGGAATCTTGGAGCACGTGTAGTAATATTAAATGCACCGGCAGTTGTGTTTTTTCCGAATAGTGTTCCCTGAGGACCACGTGAAACTTCAATTTGTTCAATATCAATGAAATCAAGAGTGGTTGCTGCAGGGCGAGCATAGTATACACCATCCACATAAAACCCGACACCCGGATCAATACCGTCATTGGTAAGACCAAATGTAGAACCAAGTCCACGGATATTAAGAGTTGTATTTCTAGGGTTTGAAGAATACAATTGAACAGTTGGCACAAGCTCCTTTACGCGGTTAACATTAAAAGAACCAGAGTTTTCAACCTGAGATCCGCCTACTACAGAGATTGGAATTGGTATTTCCTGTGCGACCTCTTTTCTTCTTCTGGATGTCACCACAACCTCATCCAACAGCTCATCTACGGCAAGTGATAAATTAAGAGGAGTAGGGGTTGAAGCAGTAATTTGAAGTTCCTGAGTTTTAAATCCAGTTGCAGAAATTTGTAGAAAATAAGGTAGAACATTAGGAGCTTCTATTGAGAAATTTCCATCTGCATCAGTGGCTGCAGTTGCGTTCGTACCTTTTATAAGGATTATAGCTCCAGGTAGAGGTAAGCCCTGGTTATCTTTTACAGTTCCTTTCAGGTCATTTTGCGCGATTGCAAAACTTCCGATAAAGAGGAAGGCAATAATAAGTTGTAGTGTTTTAGTCATTGGAAGTTCGAGTTTAAATGTGAAAGTTTCGAAGGTCGTGGTCTTTAGTTTTTTATAAGTCTTTCGAGTAAATATTTTAAATATATTATATATACTATATAGAATTAGTAGACAAATGTAGCTATTTTTTTCATTTCAGTTATTCATTTGATTGAAAATTTTGAAAAAAAATTAATGTACTTGAATTTTCGTTAGTATATATCTTGAAATACAGGTAGTTGATTGCTTTAATTTTTCTGGATAAATGTATTCATTAAAAGTTTGAAATTTTTCTCTCCTTGAATCTGATTCAAAATCACCCATTACTCACTATATATTATATAGTGTAACCAGCATCATTTCCTATACTAATAATCGGTAAATTTTACTGCCTTGTTTGGAAAGATTCTAAATAATACTTAATCTTGTGCCTTTATTTGAATTTAGTCTAAATAGAGTAAGTATGAGTTTATTAATTAAAATGTTACAAAAGAGGGTATTTTTTAGTCTTGTATTTATAATAGGAATGTCCTTGCCAAATCTGAGCAATGGACAAGGGAATTTCGGAAGTATTTCCGGTATAGTTCAGGATTCCGCAGGAAAGAAGCTGGAGCATGCAGCTGTTACAGTAAAAGGTAGTAACCTTTCTGCTATCACTGATTCAAAAGGTGCTTTTATATTAAATAATGTTCCTGCAGGTAATAATGTGCTGGCTATCCTTAAGGTTGGCTTCAAACCGCTTGAAAAATCGGTGGAGGTAGTTGGTGGTGAAACAAGCTTTGTCACAAATCTTGTCCTGGATGAAGATATCCATGAACTGGATGAAGTAGAAGTCATCATTGGAAGACAAAAATTTGCGAAAGCAGAAAGCGATCAGGTTGCCAGAATGCCGCTGAAAAACATGGAAAATCCGCAGGTATATAATGTTGTGGGAAAAGAACTCATGAAGGAACAAGTGGTAATGGAAAGATCTGACATGTATAGAAATATTCCGGGAGCTGTTCCAAACTTCTCAGCAGGTGGATCTCAGGGATTAAACATCAGAGGTTTTTCCAATACCAATGGCTTGAGAAATGGCATGGTAACAAGTGCAATTTTTCTTCTGAATCCGATAGTCCTTGAGCGTTTAGAGGTTTTAAGAGGACCGTCTGGAACATTGTTCGGCAGTAATAGAAATACTTCTTTCGGTGGTGTATATAATTACGTAACGAAGAAACCTTATGAAACACAAGGTGGAGAATTAACTATGACCGTGGGCAGTTTTAACTCTTCAAGAGTTACGGCAGATATCAATACACCTCTTAATGAGAAAAAGAATGTATTGTTCAGATTAAATACTGCATGGCAATCAGAAGGATCTTTCCAGGATCAGGGATTTGCAAAGATTTATACCATTGCACCAAGCTTTACATATAAAGTAAATGATAAGCTTCAATTTACGGTTGACGCAGATTTTACAAGAGGAAACTATACCAATCTGAGCACAGCCATTGGTAATATGACGAATGTAAAAGTAAGAAACTTCAAAGATCTTAAACTTCCATATAATCGCTCATTGATAAATAATAGTGCTGATATCGAGAATGGAGTCAACAACGTTCAGGGAGAGATGGAATATAAGTTTTCTGATAAATGGAAATCTCAGACGAAATTCTTATATTCTGAAGGGTATTATAAGGATTTTATATGGACAACCTTGTCTTATATAACAGATTCAACTGTGATCAGACAATTCAGAAATCAGACTCCGGAGACCTTCGGAAATATTCAGGCTCAGCAAAATTTCATTGGTGATTTTAAGATAGGTCCGTTTAGAAACAGGATGGTAATTGGATTTGATTATAATAAGAATTACAACTCGCTTAACAGGACTGCAATGACCAACTATGATACTATAAATATCAATAAGCCTGTTAAAGATTATAGCGCAGATAAGATCAACGAAATTTCTTCTAAACGTGGATTCAGCGCTACGACCTTCAAGTCTGAAAGCTTTGGTGCGTATGTTTCAGATGCGCTGAACTTTACACCTAACTTAATGGTCATGTTAAGTCTGCGTATAGATAAATATTCAACAAAAGGTAACTATGATCTGGCTACCGGCATTTATTCCGGAACTTACGAGCAGGTTTCCTTGTCTCCTAAATTAGGTCTGGTGTATCAGCTTGTTCAAGACAAAATCACTTTATTTACAAATTACATGAATGGTTTCGTAAACCTTGGTCCGGTTGCTCAACCTGATAACACAGTATTGGTTCTTAATCCTCAATATGCTAATCAGTTGGAGGCAGGTGTGAAATTTGATGTTATAAAAAATAAATTGGCAGGTGGTATTAGTTTGTATGATATATCTGTTAAAAACTCGACTCGTATTGATGTTATCAATGGCAAGAATTTTACGGTACAGGATGGAACTCAAAGAAGCAAAGGTTACGAACTTGAATTAATAGCTAATCCGGTTAAAGGGTTAAACATTATTGCAGGATATGCCAATAACGAAAATAAATATACCAAAGCTTCTGCTGCAATAGAAAACAAGTATGTTACAGCGAGCCCTAAACATGTAGGTAATCTTTGGGTAAGCTATACAATATTTAATGGTGTTCTTGATGGAGTTGGTTTGGGTGTTGGTGGTAACTATGTTGGTGAATCATGGTTCGAAAGTTCTAATTCATTTGTATTGCCATCTTATACGCTTTTGAATGCATCAGTATTTTATGAGCGCCCGAAATACAGAATTACTCTTAAAGGTAACAATCTGTTAAACGAACACTATTGGAATCCTACCGGAACTCCTCAGAAACCAATTAACTTCCTGGCAAGTGTCGCATACAAGTTCTAAAATCAGTATCAAAAAAATAATTGGTCAAATACACCTCTGGCTCGGACTATTGTCCGGGCTAGTGGTATTTATATTGGGTTTTACCGGCTGTATTTATGCATTTCAATCCGAATTAAAGGAATTGGTTTATGCAGATAGATACTTTGTGAAAACCAAAGGCCTAAAATCATTACCGATAAGTGTGCTTAAAGAAAGCGCACAAAAAGCATTAGGAAATGAATATCCCATTACCTTTCTTCACTACATTCCGGAAACCTCTTATGCATATCGTTTCAGAGCTTCAAAGACAGAAGCAGAAGCTTTGACCTATGGAAGTAAAGTGCTTTATAATAAAATGGCATTTGTAGATCCATATACTGCAAAGGTTTTATTTGTGGAAGATACAAAGTGGGAGTTTTTTAATGTTGTATTGCAAATTCATTACGATCTCCTTTTAAATAAAATAGGTCATCAGATTGTTGGATGGAGTACCGTAATTTTTGTTGTGATGTTGATCTCAGGTTTAGTTCTTTGGTGGCCCAAGAACAAAGCAGCTTTAAAGCAACGTCTTTATTTTAAATGGAAGCTTACCACCAAATGGAAACGCAAGAATTATGACCTTCATAATATCCCTGGATTTTATTCATTTGCACTTGCCTTAGTAATATCTCTGACAGGCCTCTGGTTTGCCTTTGAGTGGTTCAGACCACCTATAAAATATATTGCTAATGGAGGAAAGCCTTTGATAGAAGAAAAGAAAGTTTTTTCGGATACCACTGAAGCAGCTTCTCCTGACCTTGTAGATATTATAGAGAAGAATATCAGAGAAAGGAATATAAAAGGAGAATTTTTTTATATGACATTTCCTGAAGCTAAAAAAGCTCCGATCGTGGTTACGGCTATGCATAACAAAGATAATTTTGTTAAAAGAAGTCAGTATTTTTTTGATAAGAATACCGGGAAGGAGTTAAAAAGTAGTCCTTACGAAAGTAAGAATAGTGCTGATAAATTCGGATTTATGATATACGATATCCACGTAGGAAAAATAATAGGTTTACCAGGTCAGATATTAGCTTCCATCACAGCCTTGATTGCTGCCTCCCTACCGCTTACGGGAGTAATGATATGGATCGGAAAAAAAGGTAAGAAGCCTGATTCTAAGTCAACTAAAAAATCAAAAAGAACTATTGTGTCGGTATAGTCTCAAATTAATTTGAGGATGAGAGTCTAGGTCTGCTTACAATAACTTTAGTTGTTTTTGTAAGAAAAGCTTCAATAGCATTGTCCCACGAGTCAACCTTTGTCGTTACCAATTCAGGATTTAATTTTTTAGCTTTTATAAGTTCCAAAACCTTTTCAGCGTCTGTTCTGGCATTTGCAAGACCTGTTTTGAATGTGACACCTTTACTATACATTTCTATTAAAGGCATTTTCATTTTCTTTAAATAGATGCCGGAGCTGGATATCAATCCATTTGGCCTGACATATTTTATCGCTTTAAATAATCCTTGTTTATCAGAATTTGCTTCTACTACTATATCATATTGTTCATTGATGTTGGAAGAGGATTCAAGAACATTGTCTGCTCCACATCGTTTAGCCAACTCTAACCTTTCACTACTATAGTCCATATAATCGATCCTTGATGCTCCCATAGCATTTGCAATCAATACAGTATAAAGACCAATGCTTTTAACTTTTCCTCCGATTACAAGAATACTTTTATCTGGATTTTTTTCAAGCTCAGGTCCAACGTTTCTATAAGCATCGGGAATATTGTCGCTAAGACTTGCCAGATGAATAGGATTAATATGGTTGGGTATTTTTAAAAGCATTGCGTCAGCAAAAGGTACTTTTATCAGATCAGACATAGCTCCGCCATATTGAAGATGAGTACCGAAGCCATATGTAGACACAGGAGGGGTGTTACTGCAAGATCCTGTAACTCCATTGTTGCAATTAATGCAGCTGCCACAGGAGATTTGAAAAGGAACAGTGACTACATCTCCAGGCTTTACTGTTTTTACCAGTTCGCCTGTCTCTATAACTTCTGCAACACACTCATGACCGAATGGAAACGGACCTTTGAAAAAATTTTGTCCAAACAATTTGTGAAAATCCTTATCTACTATTCTTAATACTGAGCCGATATTAAGTTTAGTGCTCAAATTGTTAAAAAGATAAACGTCATCCAGATCACACTTAGCCGATGCAAAGGGCCTTACAATGGCTTGTAAGCTGCCATTAATAACGGGGGTGTTTGTTTCCCTCCATTCGAGCTTTTCTTTTTTTATATAGTATAGTTGATTCATGAGATGTTCGGCATAAAAGTTTGTAAGTATATATAAATACTCTGATTAATAATAGATTTCTGTACACATAGTGCGTAAAAAATATCAGCGCAGTTTTTCTGCGTAATTCTGAAATATTATTATTTAATATTTTTTTTAAAAAAAATATTTGTGCGCAAATTGATTGCGTAGTTTAATCTCAACTTTGAATTATCAATCGGGGATAACAAGAAATACCGATAAAGTAATTAAACGATACAACGATGCGATTCAATTTTTTAAAAGGAAAAAATGTAGTGAGAAACTACGAAGGAGCTAAAGCTTATGAATTAACTCCAGAGATGGAGCTTTATTCTGCAGTTGTAACTGCAGGCCTCAGCGATTCATTTTATGAAAGCGGACATGAACGTTTGAAGAGAATTCAAAGTCTTATGATAGAAAATGATGCAGCGTTTGTCGCTAAGCTTGCTGTGTATGCTCGAACGTCTATGCATATGAGAAGTGTTCCGTTGGTACTTGCGATTGAACTTGCTAAATATTACTCAGGTACAGACCTTGTAAGCAAGACTGTAAAAGGTGTAGTGCAACGTGCGGATGAAATAACAGAACTATTGGCATATTATCAATTGGCAAATGGTAGAACAGGAACCAAAAAACTAAATAAACTATCCAAGCAAGTTCAGAAGGGCTTGTCCCAGGCGTTTAATAGTTTTGATGAATACCAGTTTGCAAAGTATGATCGAGATGGAGAAGTAAAGCTTCGAGATGCTTTGTTTCTAATCCACCCAAAAGCTAAAGATGGTGAGCAACAAAATATTTTCAATAAGATAGCTTCGCAGTCGCTTGAAGTACCATATACCTGGGAAACAGAATTATCTGCCTTGGGACAAACAAAGTTTTCTGACGAAAAGGAAAAAGCATCTGCCTTTAAAGCTAAGTGGGAAGAACTGATTGAAAGTGAAAAGCTAGGATATATGGCATTGCTTCGAAACCTTCGTAACATCATTCAGGCAGATGTTGACTATACATGTATGCAAAAGGTGTGCTCCAGACTGAGTAATGCGCATGCTGTTGCAAAATCCAAACAGTTTCCGTTTCGATTTCTTGCAGCTTACAGAGAGGTAAAAGAGTTGAAGTCTGATTATGTTACAATGGTCCTTAGCGCCCTGGAAGATGCTGTTGTGGCAAGTGCTCAGAATATAAAAGGTTTTGATGAAACAACAAAGGTAGTAGTAGCCTGTGATGTTTCTGGTTCAATGCAAAAGCCCGTATCTGCTAAGAGTAAAGTATTATTTTATGATATAGGGTTGATGTTGGCGATGCTTATGCAGTCAAAATCCAAAAGAGTAATCTCTGGAATGTTTGGGGATAAATGGAAAATCATCAACATGCCCAATAATGGAGTGCTTGCCAATGTAGGAGAGTTTTATCGAAGAGAAGGGGAAGTGGGCTATTCAACCAATGGACACCTTGTTATAGATGACTTGTATCTGAGAAAAATCGTGATGGATAAAATAATGATTTTCACAGATTGCCAACTATGGAATAGCACAGGTGGAAGTTGTTCAATAGCAGACTCCTGGAAAGACTATAAGAAAATAGCTCCTCAGGCGAAGCTTTATCTCTTTGATTTGGCCGGATATGGAAACAGTCCATTACGTATAGAAGAGAACGACGTTTTCCTTATCGCAGGTTGGTCTGATAAAGTGTTTGATGTACTGGAAGCAATTGAGAACGGAGAGTCAGCTATCAGTAAGATCAAAGAGGTGGAGTTATAGCTTTGTGCTTAAAGCAAAAGGCTTAAAGATCAAAGTAAAAGTTGCTGTATATTAAGCTCAGTAAGGGGGGCTTTATGTCAATATATTGAAGCCCTATGCTGGAAGTCATGCGAAGGATCTGAATAGCAAAGAACTTAGATCCTTCGCTGAACTTAAGATGAAAATAATTATGATCCTGTAGCTTAAAAGGAAAAGCTGCGGAAAAATCACTAACCGCGGAGTGTAGGGATAGATCTGGTTGCGACTATGCGTTGCAATGAGTAGAGTTTACAGTGCACCGAAATATTTCAAATGGAATATCTTAGGGAAGCGTATTTACAGCCTTGCTGCTCGGAAACGAGAATGTGAGTTCGAATCTCACCAGGATTACCTTAAGTTGTATTTAATAAGTATTAAGTAGTAAGAATATGAAAATTCAAGCCGTTCTCTTTTGGAGAATGCTTTCAGGTTTGGGAGATAAAAATTGAAATGCCGTAGGATTGGGATACTTCGCTCACTTTGGGGTAGGGTCCTGACTGCAATGTCAGGAAGAGGTGCAAATCCTCAATAGCGGTCCCCGCCCTGATTCGCTTTTTGCTTTCGGTTTTTAATGAACAATTAAGATGTCGTAAATGGGAGATCCTTCGTGGCTGAACTTTATAGTTTAGCAGGTTCGATCCCTGCGTCAGCAGCAATGCTGAATTTGGCTCCCATTGAATATTACTCTTAGTAATGAACAGTGCCGTAAGACAGAGATACTTCGAACCTTCAATGAAAAACTCTGTCTGAATTGTCGCCTGTTTATTTTAAATGATTAAATTCAAAATACTTTAAGCTTTGTGCTTTCTGCTTTAAGCTTATAAGAATGGTGTCGTAGAGAAGAGTTACTTCGGCTTTTAACCGGTAGGACGTGGGTTCGAATCCCACCAGAGTGACAAAGAATTAAACTCACTCTGTAGCTCAGTGGTAGAGCAACTTTGTACTCTTTTCGAATTATAACCCATTCTTTATTCTTAGTAAAAGTAAATACTGATGACAAAATGAGATTTTTGAAACTGATTTTAAATAAAATACTTTAAGCTTTGTGCTTTTTGCTTTCAGCTTAAAAAGATTGGTGCCGTAGAAAAGAGTTACTTCGATTAAGGTTCGACAGGTCGTGAGTTCAATTCTCACCGGATAGATTTTCTTTATCCGTAGCTCAGTGGTTAGAGCAGTTTGTACTCTTTTCGGATTGTTGCCCAATCTTTTTTGAAAGTGTTTTTTGCCTTTAGTGTTATGTTAAGGCTAATAGAATGATGCCGTAGAAAAGAGTTACTTCGGCTTTTCACCCGGTAGGACGTGGGTTCGATTCCCATCAAAGAGATATAAAATAAATCTCTCTGTAGCTCAGTGGTAGAGCGACTGTACTCTTTTTGAATTGTTGCTCATTTCTTTAATTTAATGGTTAACTTTAAACTTAATACTTATTACTTACAACTTTTAAACAGGTGCCGTAGAAAAGAGTTACTTCACTGAAAATGAATCTAAATACTTTTTTCAACTTTAGTCCTGTTATTTTATATTGGATTTGAAAACAAAAGTGAGTCATGCAGGAAGTAATTAAGAAAGAGATATTAGAAATAGAAAAAAGAGAAAATATCAAGATACTTTATGCTTGCGAATCTGGTAGCAGGGCTTGGGGATTTCCTTCCAGAGATAGTGATTATGATGTGAGATTCATATATATAAGACCGAAGGAATGGTATTTGAGTATAGATGATCATAAGGATACATTAGAGTTGCCGATTAATGATCTTTTAGATATAGGTGGTTGGGACATTCGGAAAGCATTAAAGCTTTTTAGGTCTTCTAATGCTGTCATCTTTGAATGGCTTCAGTCACCGATTGTTTATAAGGAAGAATCGAATTTTAAAGAGAAGTTGTTTAAACTTTCTGAGGATTATTTTTCTTTGAGAGTAGGAATGCATCATTATCTGGGGATGACAATCAATCCCTTTAAAAATGATTTGCAGGGTGATATAGTAAAAATTAAAAAATGCTTGTATGCTTTGAGATCTTCTTTGGCCTGCCGATGGATGAGAGAGAAACAAACAGTTCCACCAATGGAGTTTGGTATTCTTAGATCCTTGATTGTAGATGAAGGAGGAATCAATGGGCTGATAGATCAGTTATTAATTCGCAAGAAGGATAATTCGGAAGGCGATACAATTTCCTCTTCTCGTTTATTGAATCATTTTATTCAGAACGAAATAAGAGAAAGTGAATTATATTCCATGAGTCTTGAGAAATCAACTGGCTCTACTGAGGTCTTGGATCAAATTTTCAGAGATTTGTTATTTGAAACTTATAAGTAGGAGGTATGATAGATATTGAATATTTAAGAAGAAAAAGCAGGATATTGTTAGAGTGTATCAGTGGTAGTAAGGCTTATGGTTTGGATCTTCCAACTTCTGATACGGATATTAAAGGTGTTTTTGCTCTTTCTAAAAAAGATTTTTATGGATTAACTTATACTGATCAGGTAAATAATGAAACCAATGATATTGTCTTCTATGAGTTAAAACGATTTATTGAATTGCTGGTTAAAAATAATCCTAACCTTCTGGATCTTCTTTCATCTCCGGAAGATTGTATCTTATATAAAGATCCTGTTATGAATCTTATAAAGCCAGAAATGTTTTTATCCAGATTATGCAGGACTACATTTGCCGAGTATGCAATGACTCAGATAAAAAATGCAAAGGGATTGAACAAAAAGATCAGTAATCCAATGGAGAAAGAACGAAAGTCTGTTCTTGATTTTTGTTATATAGCAAAAGATCAGGAAGCAATTTCGCTGAAGGATTGGCTTATAGAGAAAGGATATGATCAGAGTAGATGCGGCCTTGTTAAGATTGCCCATATGAATGATATATATGGTCTCTATTATGATTTTGACAGCACATTAAAATTCAAAGGTATTATTCATAAGGAGTCTGCAAATGAAGTTGCATTAAGTTCAGTTCCAAAAGGAGTAGAACCAGAAGGGATTTTATCTTTCAATAGAAATAGCTATTCTGTCTATTGTAGAGAATATAAAGAATTTTGGGAGTGGGTGGGGAAAAGAAATAATGAGCGTTATGAAAATACTGTTTCGCACGGAAAGAATTATGATGCAAAGAATATGATGCATGTTTTCAGGTTACTTGATATGGCTGAAGAAATTGCATTATATAAGAAAGTAATTGTGAGAAGACCCAATAGAGATCAATTATTAGGTATTCGTAGAGGTTATTTTATGTATGAAGATCTTGTAAAGCAAGCTGAAGAAAAGATTGAACATATTCATTCGATTTATGAAAGAAGTGATCTTCCGGATTTTCCTGATAAGAGTAGAGCAGAGAATCTTTTGGTTGCTATGCGTGAAAGTTTATATTCCTTATAAAGGTGAATTTTGAAAATTGAAAATCTATTTATTATCTTTGTATCAGAATTTTTAAAAAAATGAAACAGCAATCAATCTTTAATATTTTCATAAATCTGCAAAGGTCAGGGTATCCTCTATGCTCTTTCCGGGATTGTTGTTATTGAAAGAAACTAATATTCTTTATATATAAGCAAAGCCCGGACATTAAAATCCGGGCTTTGTTATTTTATAAGCAAAATGCTTTGTTCACTATTACTAGGATGTATAAAGCGTTAACATCCAATAAACTTTAAACTTTAAGCTTTAAGCTTTCAACTTACAATGTTATTAACAATTACTACAACACATAAACCTGCGACTGATCTGGGATATTTAATGCACAAGCATCCCGACAAGTTGCAAAGCTTTGACACCTCATTTGGCAAGATGCATGTCTTTTATCCTGAATCTTCAGAGGAAAGATCAACCATTGCATTACTTTTGGATGTGGATCCCATAGCTCTGGTGCGCAACCATAAAGGGCCTTCCGGTGAAGGGTTTGCTTTGGAACATTATGTAAATGACAGACCATATGTAGCATCTTCTTTTATGTCTGTGGCGATAAGCAAAGCTTTCAGGTCTGCTATGAGCGGTATATGTAAAGATAAACCTTATCTGGTTGAAAAGGTACTTCCAATTGAAGTGACGATACAAGTATTGCCATCCAAAGGTGGAGAAGCTTTCTTAAGAAGTCTATTTGAACCGTTGGGGTATAAGGTAAGCTTTGGGTTTATCCGGATTCTGGGATAGGTTCAATACTGAGTTGGTTTGTCTTGACTGCGAGTTAATGCCTTGGTCTGCTAAGGCTCAGGCATTACTTAGAGATCAATATGCTTCAGTAGGAGCTGCTTCCTCTGCTGCATTGTCATTTGTTACAGATGTGCTTCAGAGGGCTGAGAACAGAGGCATTGCAACGGATAGCTTATTGTCAGAATTTGTTTCTAAAAAAGAAATGTCTGGTCATTTTGTAGATTCATACAGAAGGTATTGCTGGCCTGTAAATTCCATAGATGATTACAAACTTGCACCTTTTCACATTCTTGCAACTGAAGGGACTGTACATATTGACAAAGACCATATCTGGCAAATGGAAAATATCAGATCCATTTGCGAGGCAGATGTGAAATTGTTTACCGTTACGCCATATAAAGTAGTTGATTTAAAAAATGAAGAATCAGTAAAAGAAGTCACCAACTGGTGGAATGATATGACTGAATCTGGAGGAGAAGGAATGGTAGTAAAGCCATTGAACTTTATTAGCATAGGACAGAAGGGTGTAATACAGCCAGCCATTAAATGCAGAGGGAAGGAATATTTAAGGATCATATATGGACCTACTTATTCTACTGCTGAAAATTTAGCTAGGCTGAAGGAACGTAGCGTAGGAGGAAAGCGAGCACTCGCATTGCGTGAGTTTGCATTGGGAGCAGAGGCTTTAGAAAGGTTTGTAAGAAAAGAGCCTTTAAGAAAAATACATGAATGTGTGTTCGGAGTATTGGCACTTGAAAGTGAAGCCATAGATCCGAGATTGTAAATGTTTAAGAAATTTAATTATGAGTTTAATAATAGTAGATGTAGAGGCTGACGGACCAATTCCTGGGAAGTACAGTATGGTGAGTTTCGGAGCGATTGTGGTAGAGCCGTCATTATTAAAGACATTTTATGGAAAGGTGAAACCTGTTTCTGGAGAATGGATACCTGAAGCACTGGCTGTAAGCGGATTTTCAAGGGAGGAACATTCCTCCTTTGATGAGCCTATCGTTGTGATGTCTTGTTTTGAATTATGGCTGAAAGAAAATGTAAAAGGTAAACCTGTGTTTCTTTCAGATAACCTTGCCTTTGATTGGCAATGGATTAATTATTACTTCCATTTATATCTTGGTAGAAATCCTTTTGGATTCAGCGGAAGACGGATTGGAGATCTGTATTCAGGGATGGTGGGAGATATCATGAAAGGATCAGAGTGGAAGAAATTCCGAATGACAAAGCACACGCATAACCCTGTAGATGATGCAAGAGGCAATGCGGAAGCAATGTTAAAATTAAAAGAACTGGGATTGAAGTTCCCTTTTAAATAACTTAGACTAATATTTTATGAAATTAAAGAAATTGTTTAGGCCCGTAGGAGTGAAGGAACTGGAGCTTATAAAAGAATCAGGAATGAAGGCTTATCCTCCTCGTTTTTCATGGCAACCAATTTTTTATCCTGTGCTCAATTTTGAATATGCAGCGCAAATCGCAAAGGAGTGGAACACTGAAGATGAAGGTTCCGGCTTTGCAGGCTTTGTTACGGAGTTTGAAATTTCTGAAGTATATTTTCTTAACTTCAAAGTTGAGAATGTAGGAGGTAAGATCTATGAAGAGCTTTGGATTCCTTCTGAACAACTGGAAGAGTTTAATAGCAATATTGTGAATGGCATTAAGATAGTTGCGGGCTTTTATGGAGGCAGATTCACCGGTGAACGAAGCTATGAAATCTGAAATTAATAGGATTGCTATTTAGCAATCCTATTTTTTATTTTTGTTTTGAATAGTTTCAATCATGCTTTCTAGAGTTTTCATGTTTGTTTTATAATCTGAAAGATCTAAAATCTCAACTATCAGCCTTGGCTCTTTCAATAAATTTAATTGCTTTAAATTAAGAGTAAGTGGAGTATTATACTGGTACGCCCAATGTATTAAGTCTACACAGTTTACCTCAATAGCCCTTTGTGCATAATTTGTTTGGTTATACCTGCTTGGTGGGAATCTCCAGTTACGCTCCGGATCCTTTGGTTTTTCAGACCAGTGCTTCTACTAAGTTAGCTTGATTCCCAGTATAAAATAAAAATCCCTTAAAGATATGTCTAAGGGATTTTTACAAAAGAATTTAGTAAATCTATCCTCAGACGCTTGAGTGTATTATAAAGCAACAGAAGGTATATGAATGTCTAAATATCATTTTTATAAAGTTTATTAAAATAAAAAAACCGGACTATGTGGCCCGGGTTTTTGTAATGAATTTATTTTTGAATCAATACAAATCTTCCTCAGGCCTGATGAAATCAGGGGAACAACAGAAGTAGAATATGTTTTGAGTTTGTGTCATATCAACAATTATTAATACAAAGGTAAGGCTATTTTTTTTGTATCGTGCAAGTTTGGATTGAAAAATAAATTTAAAAATACTTTTATAAATATATATAAGTGTAGAATAGAACTTTCTGGTATACTATTCAGTTTCTCAATTTCAGAATATATTCTTTTTGTCCTTTTTTAATTAATCTATTTTTCCCGAAATCAACTTCGTTCTAAATAACTCTAAATACCACAATCCGAATTTCGTTTCGCCAAAACAGCCAAAAAAGCCCTGAAAATGGCATTGGCACAGGGTTTGGATCTGTATATGCATTACCGGTAATACTCCATCATCTTTTTCGGAGGATAAATATTAAAAGACTTAAATGTAAATAATCTAAAAAATTTAAACAACGGAGGTTACAATGCATAACATCGACAGAACAACTAATGAAATGGAATTCGGTTTTGAAAACGAATATAATGAAGGGCCATTTGGTAATGAATATGGTCATGAGCTGGGGCATGAATATGGACACGAATTTGGTCACGAATATGGCCACGAGTTAGGTCATGAGTATGGTCATGAATTAGGTCATGAGGGAGAAGGTCCTTTTCACGAAACTATGGAAATGGAGCTTGCTACTGAACTTTTAGAGGTTAGTAATGAAGCCGAGCTCGAACAATTTTTTGGAAAGTTAGTGCGAGGTGCAATCGGTGCAGCATCAAGTTTTGCAAGATCTTCAGCAGGAAAGGCACTTGGTGGTATTCTTAAGAACGTTGCAAAAAAAGCATTGCCTGTTTTGGCAGGAGCAGCAGGGGGAGCATTACTGGGACCTGCAGGAGCTGCTATTGGAGGCAAGCTTGGAAGCTTTGCTGCAAATGCATTTGAACTTGAACTTGAAGGACTCAGTGCTGAAGACAGAGAATTTGAAATAGCAAGAGCCTTTGTAAGGTTTGCCGGAGATGCTGCACAAAATGCCGCAAGATATGGAAGAGGAGGTGATCCTAATCAGATTGCAAGAAACGCATATAATTATGCGGCAAAAAGATATGCTCCAGGATTGCTTAATGGCTGGGGGAATCAGTATCCACAAAGAAGAGGAAGAATCCCAAGATCAGGAAGATGGGAGAGAAGAGGTAATGCAATCATAATAAGATTGTCATGAGACGCTCTGGAGAAAGCACAAGGTATCTGATCAATGAAGCCTTGTCTTTGTTAACGAGGCTTAATCAAATGAAGCCATTTGGCCTTACTATGCCTATGGTTTCGGCAGCTTCCGTTTCTGATGAAGCACTGAAAGGAATCACTGATCTTCTGATGGATGGCAATAGAGAATTGAATGACAGAGTCTGGGCTTTTATTGATCTAATGAAAAGTAATAAAAGCAGACATATGTCTGCTTCAGATGCTCAAGGTCAGTTTTCTATTATCAAGCTCAGATTGAACGAGCTGCTTGATCAGTTGGATATCTTCGCTGATGTGCTTTCTCAGCGTTCTGAACATGAGACAGGTGTATGGGTGGCGGGACTCGATGTGCTTGCAGAAAGTGCATTGGATTTACCAGGTAAATTTTTTGATCCGCCTCCGATCATTTGTTTTCTCGAAAGAGGTCATGGTGCTGCAATCAGAAGAGCTCGTACCAAACTTCCTGGAGGTGATGAAAATCCTGTAGCAATTATTCAGATCCCAAGGGAAAGAATGGTAGGCAGTGGCATTGCATCTTCTTTGATACATGAAGTAGGACATCAAGGTGCCGCATTGCTGGATCTTGTTACTTCTCTGAGAACTGCTTTAAAGCACAAACAACAAGTTGACAAGGCCAATGCTCAAGCCTGGGTTTTATATTCCTTCTGGATTTCAGAAATCATTGCGGACTTTTGGGCCATAGCTCATTTAGGGATAGGAGCCACTCAAGGCCTTATCAATGTGGTGAGTTTACCCAGATATTTTGTCTTCAGAATTGGTAAAAATGATCCACATCCTTTTGCATGGATAAGGGTGAAGATAAGCATTGCCTTTGGCAAAGTGCTTTATCCTCATGCACAATGGAAAAGAGTAGAGAAGCAATGGGAAGAGTTGTATCCAAAGAAAGGGTTAAAAAAGCCTGTATTGGATATTATCGCTGGGCTTGAAAAGGTCTTGCCTGAGTTTGCACAGATGGTTTGCAATCACAAAACCAAAGCACTCAAAGGACTTAGACTCAAAGAAGTGTTTCCTTATAAACACAGACAACCGGATGAGTTAAGGTTTTTATATAATTCCTGGCGGCACTCTCCGCATCTGATTGCAAAAGCTCCGCCAAGTCTTGTTTTTGCAGTAATAGGACAAGCGAGAGCAGACACAACCATAGATGCTCTTACGGAAAGTAGGATACTCATGAGGTTACTTTCAAAGTGGGCACTGATAAGATCAGAAAGTAGATCTATTAAAGAAAGTAAAAGGATCATGGGAAGTTTTAAAAAATATATTTCAGTTTAATGATCAATTTAAAAAGATAAGTTTATGGCAAAGACAACAGATGATATAAATTTATGGCTCGAGGGAAGCCAGAAGTCAGGTTATGAGATTGAAATCAGCCCTGAAAGAATTGATGAAGGAAATATTATAAATGTACAGGTAACTTCTAATATTACCCAAACCAAGTTAGTTGTTGCATTAATATTTAATAAACAATTCATAGAGGCCTATGTCCTCAAAAGAATTGGAAATGGTAAAGCTTATAAACTTGAGCTTCCGACGTCTGAAATTTATGAGGAAGATGATGAACGCTTTAATGCTGGCTATTTAGAAAATAAAAATATACTTCCAGGTGAATATTCAGTTTGTCTCTTAGGCTTTGATAATAATGGTAATGATGTTTGGAAAACGAATACTAACTATATTAAGAGTTGGATTGATAATCACAATGATCAAAAATCGAATAAGAGATTTTCGAAAATTCAAGCTCGAGATTTCATAGAGAAAGAAAAAAAGAATAATGATAATACTATCATTTGCTACAACCTTAGTCAATACTTAATTGGAATCCGAGAAATTAAAGTCCACGCAGATTTTATAGACTTTTCGGATGACCCTAAAGATGAAGACAAACCTTCCGAAAGCAATGTCAGCCTTAAGAGAAGCCAAAGTCCTTTAACTCCTGATCAGGTACTTTGGGTAATCATAAAAAACGGAACCATTTCATTTAAGAACTATAAACGTTTTATAGATGATGTGATGTGCGGTCCAACAACAGGAGGTAAAAGGAGCGGAGCAAGTCTTCCTTTCCCTAAAGTAGAGATGTATAGTATGCTCAAACATGCCACTGAGTGCTATATGATGCAAGAATGCAGGACTTATAATGATCCCAATGGAAATACAAGGCCCTTTATTGAAGATTCCTTTTTTGTAAACCGTAATATTGATAATAGTGCGGAGTCCAGAAGAATGGGTTGGAAAATTACAGATAAGCGTCTGGAGTTATTAAAAGATGAATATCTTGAAAGACTTGAAGATGATAGCCGAACTATTCCATACTTTAAGCTCATTCGTGAAAAACTTCATGATGTTCCATTAAAGGACAGTTCTTCTCTATCTTCAAATTGTTATGGAATACTTCGTTCTGAAATTTCTCAACCTTGTTTAATGGATTTAATATGGAGTTATTGGCAAGAGCAAGGCATGCTTGTACAAACCATAAATGCGATAAGTCTCAGGTTTCAGAATATTAGTCAAAATGGAAATAGAGATCCTCTGATGCGTTTTGCCGTAGAACCCTTAAGGGGACTAAGCAATCTGCTTTGGGGTTATGCTCAGGATGAACAGCACCGTTTAACCATTGCCAGACGTGCTTATGAATATGATCATCAGTTTGGCTTGCTATTGCAGGGCCGAGCCGTTCCTGTTATTCGTTCGGTGGAGAGCAGATCACAATTTATAAGTTCTTTTCACCGATTACTTTACAGCTGTACTGTATTCTTTAAGGAAGACGATGATACTACAAGAATTGCAGATAGTTTTCTAATGCTGAATCAATTGAGAGAGCTACACATGATTCTTGCGGAAGGAGCGCATAATCAATATGGTAGTCTTACTTGGACCGCAAGACAGGAAATGTTGATGCAACAATGGTTAATTTCAAGGCCTGAATTGAGAGAATTTCTTGGTGGGAAAGCTATGGTCCCTTATAAGGAGGAATGGATGGATAGAGTAGATTCAATGAGGTCTATCCAGGGATGGGGTGAAACAAGTGTAACTAATTTTGCTGACCTGGCTACTTATGGAGAGCAGATATTGCTGTCTATCCGCTTTGGCAATTGGAGTATGGTTACAGACAGAGCTCAAGTGATGAACTGGGTAAGAACATTCAGAGATGAAATCCAGATGTATATTCACGCATACAATGCTGTGACTGGTGTCGACCTTTCAGCCGATAGTCTCGATCAGAAGGAGGATCGTTTTATTCAACCTTCTTTGTTGATTCAGCGCAAAGTAAGAGCTTCATTACCTAGTGGAGTATTAAGTAAAGCTGGAATGAAGAGGCTTTAAGGCCTTTTCATTCCATAATAAATTGACGTGGTTATTTAAATCTATAAAAACATACTACTATGTATTATTCCGAAGATGACAATTATTTTAATAACGGTTATGACGAAGGTGATTTTTATGATGAACCGGACTATTGGGATGAATCTTACTCAGGTGACTTCTATGACTATGATGATGAACCTCAGAATTGGAGAGGTTCAACTGGCTATCAATATCGTCAATATTATCCGAACAACAATGCTGATTTTGACGAGTATGATGATAATGTTTATAACGATGATGATGGATTATCGGATCTTGATTCTATAGCTGATGATTATACTCCTTATGGATCTTTTGATCAGAGGGTGGGAGGAGCTATTCCGAGAACTTCTGTACGGATAACAATGCGAGACCAAAGACCGGTATTTAGAGGTGGACAATCCAATCCGGCTGTTTTTCAGGATTCTGCTGGGTTATATAGTCAACGTATCTTTAACAGAAATCATGTCGGAGGTCCGTCAAAACCTTTTGTTTATTTACCAAATGCTGATGGGAAAAGGAAAGGTTTAGGTGGAGTAATGTTTGTACCTCAAAGACGAAGCAAATCTGTTGATTTTATCACCTGGAATAATAAACCAATTCAAGGAAATAGAAATGTTTCTGCTAAACCAGAGCGACCTTTCATAACATGGCTTGAGCAAAAGAAGAAACAAGATCCTGGATTTACCAATAGGATTAGCAAAGTTGACATGAGAATCAATGGAACTTCTTGTAAACATTGTGCAAAGGGTGTTAAAAATAGTATAGCAAGTATAGTAGGGCCTAGAGCAAATGTTAATGTTAGAGTACAAGGTCCAAAAACCAAGGCTATATCGTCACAAACCGGAGCAAAAAGACCCGGAATAAGAAGAGTAGTTCTCAATGGGTCCGGAATACCATCAGGAGTGAGAACTCCGCTGTCAACTGTTAAAAATGCATCTGCTAGACACATTCCTAAAGTTGAACAAAGAACATCTCCGAGAAAATATGTCACGCCTTCTCAAAATACTACTAGTGGTAGAACAGATTTGAGAAATAGACCAAATTCTGATTTAAGAAACCAGACTTTCTCAAAACAGATTCCTAAACCAAGAAATTTGGCTTTTGCTACTCCTTCTACAAAACCTAAAGCATCAGTAATTCAAAAAAATGCTTCGGGATCCGGAGGAAGCAGAAGACCTGCTAATACAGGTACTTTTGATAGAAATCAAAATGCAAGATCTACTTTAACATCAGGCAGACAGGTTACAAGACTAGTAAAACCAAGACATATAGATAGAATATCGTCAGATGAACTAAATAAGGGGTCGTTTATTGAAGGAAGTGAAAAGTTAAAAGCAGCAGGTCTGGTATCAGTTAAAAGCCAGGACGGATCGATTGATTTTATTCAGAATCAAAACGGGAAAAAGATTATCAGGGCAAGATGGATTCCTCAAAAGGGAAGGCAACCGCAGCAATGGTTGATGTTTAGTCAGAATGAAGGACCTAATCAAAAGCCAAATCAGAGCCTTTCACAAAGACCAATTGCTGGTAATGTTCGCCCAGGTGCTCATGGAGCAGGAAGACAACGGGTAGTAACTAATTCAACAAATTCCAGACTCGTACAACCTTCAAAACTTAGAAAGGAATTTTTCTGAACAGTGAGATCTTGAAAAGATTATTTATATGACTTCATATTATTGAATTGAGTATTTAAAAAACAAGTATGCTGATTATAGATTGTCATTGTCATGCGGGTAAAGGAGATGGTCTTCAAGGTCCTTGGGATACAAATGCTCCTTTGAAAAAGTTTCTTCAATGGTCAGAGGAAGCTGGTATAAAAAGAACCAATCTTTTTTCAGCTTTCCATTCTGACTATTCTCTTGCTAATGCAAAGGTTGCAGAAGTTGTCAAACGTAATCCGGAGAAGTTCTATGGCTTTGCCTTCATTAATCCAATACGAGATCAAGGAAGGGTTTTCGAGATGGTAAAAATTAGTGTACAGGATTTCGGATTTAAAGGAATCAAGGTTCACAAACACGATGCCCGGATATCAAGAGAAATATGTGAAGTGGCCAGAAACTTTTCAGTTCCTGTGCTCTATGATGTGATGGGAGAAGTGCATGTCATCGAATTGCTGGCAACAGAATATCCTGATGTAAATTTTATAATTCCTCATTTAAGCAGTTTTGCGGATGATTGGAAAGCACAAATAGCTTTTGTAGACCATCTTGCAAGGCATCCTAATATATATACTGATACGTCGGGGGTCAGGAGGTTTGATGTACTGGAGATGGCTTTAAACAGGGCAGGTGCTGACAAAATACTTTTTGGAACTGATGGGCCCTGGCTTCATCCTGCAGTTGAACTGGCAAAGATATATGCCCTTAAGTTATCAAGGAGAGAACTCCATGATGTATTAGCGGGAAATTTTTTAAAGCTGATAGCAAATGTGAGATACAGGCCAAAGAGAATTCCTACAGAGTATGTTAAAAGGAATTTAGAAGAAAACCGAAATTTTGCGGACCCTTGGCTACTTCCGGACATTCAATTATAATTTATTTATTAGAAGAGGAAGCCTTGCGGAGCTGTAAGGCACGGTCAGTAACACCGAGCTTGGATGCCGCCTTCTGAAGGTTCCCGTTTTCTTCTCTTATTACAAGATCTATAGCTGTTTCGGCAGCAGACTCTTTGATATCCTTTAAATTCATGCCTTGCAATAAAGCTCTTCGTATAAATGTTTCCATATCATCTTTTTCCGAATCCTTTTTGTGAAAATCCGGAAAAGGTCTGTCGCTTTCAGGAATTGTTCCAACAGAAATAGGGCCATTGCCTACGTATCTCATAGCAATTCGGTTTACCAGTTGATGAAGTTCTCTGATGTTTCCAGGATAGTCTCTCGTCAGCAGAAAATCATATACAAGATTATCAATAGGGGGTAGTTCTTCCACTTTAAGGCATTTTTTTAAAAAATGATTGACCAATAATGGGATGTCTTCGCGCCGTTCTCGCAATGGCGGGAGATGACATATCCAACCGGAAATTCTATAATACAAGTCCTGGCGAAAATGTCCCTTTTCAATTTCTTTCAACATGTTTCTGTTAGTTGCAGAAACAAGTCGGAATTCGGTTTCCTTCCACATATTGCTTCCAATTTTTTTATAGGTGCCTTCCTGAATTACCCTTAGTAATTCGGGTTGAAGATTTAGAGGAAGTTCGCCTATTTCATCAAGGAATAGTGTCCCCTTGTCTGCTAAAGCAAATGCACCATCTCGCGCTGAAATGGCATTTGTATAGGAACCCTTTTCATGTCCGAAAAACTCACTACCTGACAGATCAGACACAATAGTAGTACAATCAACAAGAACCAGATTCCCTTTGGTTTTTCTTGTATCCAGTGTATGAATTAGTTTTGAAATGAGTTCTTTACCTGTTCCGCTCTCTCCAAGAATTAATACAGGAACAGAAGTATAGACAGAAAGCTCTACAATTTCTCTTAGTACAGATTTCCATATCCGACTTTTACCTATTAAACTATTTTTGACAATAGACGAATTGATAAGGCTATCTACTGAATGCCATCGTTTGATTCTTGAGGCTACCATTTCTGCAGCAACAGCAGGTTTTTCCCAGTGTAGGATATCTGAAACTCCTGCTCTTAAAAGATGCCAGGATTTAACAGTTCTTAATCCTGATGCGTCCAAAGCTATTGCAATAATCTGATCATTTCCTTCCTTTATTCTGCCTTCAATAAAAGAATAAATTTCTTCAACAGAACTGGAAGAGTTAAACGAAATTACTCCTGGCATCGAAGCATGACAATCGTTCCAATCAAAGATATCAACCCCATTGGGCTTTATTGAATCCATAATTTGAGCATCATTAGATTCCTCTTTAGCGAAATTATAATACCATGCACTAGGTTTTATATAGGTTGTTTTCATGGCATGAACATTATTCAAGTCTCATTCATTAGAAAAATTTTGAATTCAATAAAATGTCTCAGTATACCAACTACTGAATTGTTGGGAAAGAGAGGTAGTTCTCAAAAATTGTAATCAAATAGTAAAAATTAATTAAAATAAACAAAAGGTATTGTTAACCAATTTATTATGTGGTTTTCGAGATTCTTTATAGGACAATTTTATTTTACATGTTTTTATTTAATTTGTTGAAAATTAGTTTGTTGTATTGTTTTTTGAGTTTGGTGAGGGTGATTTTGATGTTTTGTATTGAAAATTAATTGATTAAGTGGTTTTAGTACTGATTTGATTATCAGTCTTTTTTACACATTGAAAAATGATTGACTTTAAAGCGATATAAAAATTCTGGCTTTTTAATTTGACCAATTTATATTTGCGGATATATTTTAAAAAATCATTCAATGCTTACCCATCACGTTTTATTCTGGCTGAAAGCCGATACTACTGAAGATCAAAAGAAGGCTTTCCGTGCCGGTCTTGATTCTCTTGTTAAAGTGGAAACAGTTAAGTCTATGTATGTAGGAACTCCAGCTCCTATTAGCAGACCAGTTGTAGATACAACATATACCTTTTCACTAGTGATAGTATTTGATGACCTTGCAGGTCATGATGTTTATCAGGTACATCCGGTACATAAGGCATTTCTAGAAGAATTCAGACAGTATTTTGAGAAAGTAGTCATTTACGATGCTCAGTAACTTTTAAATATTCTGCTTTTAATGAAAAGAGCTCTTCAGGTTTCAAAACGAGGAGCTTTTTTTATTTGATTTAAGGGTATTTTGGATATTTAACCCCTACAGCTCTCATTGCGGTCATAGCTGATTTTGAGTGTACCTTTCTAAGGGAATATAAGGGAGGAGATTAACCTTTTGATCTGTCTGATGTTGAATTTAAAATGGGTGAAGGTATGAAAAGGATATTCGCTTCTTTTGTAGTTATTGTGGCTGTATTTTCCTGGGGATGCAATAGTAATAGCTCAGGAAATGATACGGGAGACCGCGTAAAAAGCGAGCAGAAGGCTTTGAAGAAAAGATCCAAGTCGGAGCAGAATCTTGATAAGCAACACGCTAAAGAAAATGTGAAATTCGAAAAGAAGAGAAGGAAAGCCGATGAAAAATCAGGCAGCGTTATTGAAATTCCCAAAAGTGAGCGTGGAGTGGAAGAAGCGAGAAAGGATAAAAAGAGAATGGATAAAGATATGCTTTTTTGATTTCTTGGTACTATTTTGATAATTAATTATATTTTTTTATCTTAAGGGTAAACAAAAAACTACTCTTATGAAAAAGATTTTTTATTATGTAATTCCATTATTGGTATTTTTCAGTGCTTGTCAAAATGAAAAAAAAGATTTGATTGGTCCCGAATACCAAGTGGCACCAGTTGGTTTTAATCTTACTTCTAATTTTTCATCTAACTTGAGCAATGTAAATTTTGCAACTGGTGATAAGCAATTTTTCAATGCTCAGTTTAGTGAACGTGCAACCTGGACTATCACGTTAAAAGGACAGACTTCACAAGCTATTAAAACGATTACGGGCTTAAGTGATAGAATAGATGAAAATAATTCATTGTGGTTAGGTACTCATGATGAATTGATGTTCTTTCGATCAGGCGAGGATGTTGAAGCAACCCTTTCTATTCTTGGGTTTAAAGATTCTTATAAGCTGAATTTTAAGATCACTAATGCAAGAGTTTACCCCGGCGCAAAAGAGATGGGAAGTGGTTTTGAAGGATTTGAATATAATCAACTTGATTGGTATTACAGTCCTTACCCGAATAAAACTGTAGGAGGAAAAGTTTCTTCCCCGGTAATAGAGGGAAATTATGCCTTTAAATTGTCAGGAGTAGATGATAATAATGATTATTTTATTGGTTCAGTAAGAAGGACAATCCCTAAGAATTTTCTAACTTCTGCAACTAAAGATTTTTATGTGAATGTTTTTGTTTACGGGACTGGAAGCAATACATCTAAATTGAAGGTATCGTTGAAGCACGATTCTGATTCAAAGTTTCCTTATGGGGTACCTCAAGGTTATGTTGATACTGAGGATGATGCCTATGAATATGAAGTTCCTTTAAATTTCAAGGGGTGGCAACTGGTTAGCATAAAATATAGTTCTTTTACCAGAACATTAGACAGGGATTTTGGAGGAAGTGGTCCGAATACTAAAGACCCGAGCAAACTTGTATTTGTGGATTTTGCCTTGCTTACCAAAACTATAGGTGAAAAGGCTGAAGTTGTTTTAGATTATCCTACTATTACCTTTGATAAGGCATTTATGCAATAAAATAAATTGTTCAATCTTACCAGTTTTATAAGGAGTTGACTAAAAGTTGGCTCCTTATATTTTTATAAATGATCTCCTGTCTAAAACTGTTAGCTGGTAAAATACTGTAACCTTCCAGCATTATACTTTTAAATCTTTGAATATGTGAATAAAATATTTGAATAGTCTTTTAATGAACAGTTTTTTTTTACCATTTTTAAAGGTTTAAAGTAAAAAAGACGTATACTATTTTATAATTATTAAAATTAATTTTGTTTTATGGGGTTAGGATTTTCGATCAAAGGGAAGGTGGATGGAACAACTGATTCAGAATCAATTCTTCAAATAATTGCAGATTACACTGAAGCTGAAAGTAAAGGAATTTTTGCTACTTTTCTTGAAATTGATCTGGAAGAGGATACACTTTACCTAAGCTTTCATCCTTGTGAAGAGCCGGTAAGCTTATTTGTTGAAGACGGAACACTTTTCTGCTCAGCAAAAACCAATAGTGTAGGACCTGGCTATCACGCATATCTCATAGACTTTTTTGAAAAGGCCGGTAAAGACTTATCTATAGACTGGATTTGGAATGAAACAACGGATGATGAAAGCTATGGGGATGAAACAGGATATCAGGAACATAAAAATTTTAATGATTTGCAGGAATGTATGGCTGAATGGCTGCAAATGCTCTCTACAATATTCCTGAAAGATGATCAGAAAGGATATCTGGTTTCTCTGCCTGCTAATACACCAAGAGTTGCACATAAAGATTTCTTTGTAGCTTCTTCTCTTGGCTTCTGGTCCAGAAACTGGTTTGAAGAACTACAGAATAAAGACTTAACTGAATTAGAAAAATATGGAAAACAATTTTTTATCTGGTGGGATAGAGAGCCAGATGCACGCTTCCTCGTCAGAACAGGTGTAGCCCTTCTCAATGCTGACTGTGGCTGGCATGCTCCTCTTGATGATGATGAAATGATGCTTTATGAAATCATTGATAAATGTTTTGAAGAAGCAAGAAGACTGAATCCGGATGTGATTGTGCCTGAGAAAGATTGGGAATATATTAAAGCATATCTCGCAGGTGAGGAAGATGTTGAAATTCCAGAAAGCCCTCTTGGATTCAGAAAGAATGCAGTAACGTATGATATTGCAGGTGAATGGAAAATAACTTTACCAGGATTCTTCTACTCAGGCCTTGATGAAGAAACGGAAGTGTTCTGGTTTGGCGATAAAACTGTGCGAAATACAGTTTATTCATTCGATGCAGAAACTACCCCTGAGGAGATGCTGGCTTCATTGCTCAGTGAAGAGGATTATCCAAGTGCTGAAAAGATATTTTTTAATGATGAGAAAATAAAAGGCCATGGATATGTCTACTACTATATGAATGCGGAGGAAGAAGCTGAATACTGGCTGCTTCAAGCCGTAAAAGTAGAAGAAGGTTCATTCATATTTACAACCATCTGTTTCGCTAGTATGGATGAAAAAGATTGGGCTATAGAAGTCTGGAATTCCATTACGCACTGATTTAATAAAAAATAAAAAAATGAAAAGAATCTTATTGTTAGTGGTGTTCCTATTAAATATGGTTGCAGTTGAATCCTTTGCAACTCATATAAAAGGCGGACAGATACTTTATCAAATTATTGGTGACAAAGCCTCTGTCGCTCTTATTACATATACCAATAGAAGTGCTGTAGATGCAGGTGTAGATGATCCAACCGCATCAATAGATTTTGGAGATGGAACTTCCTCCGAATATCCCAGGTCTTCAAAGCGACTAATAAATGATGATACCTATGAAAATGTTTACATGGGAGAACAACATAGATTTCCGGGCACAGGTACTTATAAGATTGGCTATACTGAATCAAATAGAACCGGAGATATAAAGAATATGTCCAATTCTATAAATACTCCATATTATGTTGAAACACTTGTAAGTATAGTTTCTGGTAGTCAAACCACATATTCAGGTCCGTTGTTTTTATCTGCTCCTATTTTTCAAGCAGAAAAAAATAAAACCTTTACTAATAACATTTCAGCATATGTTCAAAATGGAGATAGTCTTGCTTATAAGCTAGTTAGCTGTAAACAGGCAAGAAATGTCGATGTGTCAAATTATTTTATTCCTAATGGTTTTAAAATTGATCCCTATTCTGGACAGATTACTTGGGATAACCCGTCAATTGAAGGAAGGTATAATTTTGCTGTTATGGTTGAACTATATAGGAGTGGAGTAAGAATAGGTTATGTAATCAGAGACTTTCAGATATATGTTAATAAGGATCAACTATCCGGACAAAAATTTGACATAACATCATCTCACAGTCTAACTCCTGGCAACAGTATATCTTTGGATCCCGGCAATGTTTTTTCAATGGAGGTATTCTTTCAAGATACTGCAAATAGTATAGCTAATCTTAAGTATTTCGGGGAATTACAGAATGAAGATGGCGTGTTTAATATAACTATTGAACAAGCTAATGCAAGCGCCAGGGAAACTTCAACAGCATTGAAGAGCCCTCTTTATAAGGCAACGGTGACAATGAATGTCGAAGAGAAGCATAAAAGATCAATGCCATACAATCTTATTTTCAGAGGAGAGACCAAAGGAAGCTCAGCTACTATAAGTAATGATTTAACAATTCAGTTATATATTGGAGTACCGGTTCCTCTTGGGATTAATTCTAAAAGTGCTAAAAGCAAGGCGAACTTAAGTTTATATCCTGTACCCGTCACAGATCGTTTCACTATAAAAAAGGAAAGCAACGTCTCAGGCACCCTTATTATATATGACATAGAAGGGAAGGATGTGAAGAGAATTTATCTTAGCAATGGTGCGTTGGAAACTCAATATAGTATTGAATTACAAAGCGGCACTTATATGTATAATTTTAATTCAGACAATGGCGAAGAGTTCTCTACGGGCAAATTTCTAGTTAATTAAAGAATCGAGTTAGAAAGTTATTAATAAAGAACGCCCGAACTTTAAACAAGTCCGGGTGTTTTTTATATCTTAAAATTTACAACTTAATAGATGTCATCCAAAGCCATGAACTATTGCTGGATTGGCAATTGTTAACTTTCAACTTTCAGCTTTAGGCTTTTCGCTTTTTTCTTAAAACTTATTACTTCTCAGTATTCCCATAGATGATGTTCGTATTCCAAAAGTTCGTTTGCAGCCCACTGAGATGCCATAATTCCTTTTGTTTGGTCAGAGTATATGTCAGCAAGATAATAATCCTTGGCATTGGAAACCTTTACGATGTATGAGCTGAAAAGCCGGAGTTCAAAGGCATCTGCTAGGTTTTTATGCTGTGCTTCGTTTTGAGTGTTGTACGAAATAGCTTTTGGATTATTTTTAAATAAGTTATTTTTTAGTTCATCGAAGCTAAAGGAAGCAACTATAGATTGCAGCCCTTTGATATTGGCCGGGTGATCAGCTGGTATGAATAAGCTTATAGATAATATATTGTATATCAATTTTGATTTCTCTTTATCAAAGATAATTTCCTCCTTAATTTCAAGTTGATACAAATCATTGGCAAGATACTCTTCAACTGCCGGTATCTGAAATCTCCAGTCTGGGCCATAAGCAATAAATGCATCAACTGTATCTGCAGGATTATTGACATTAATAGAAGGAACTGCAGAAGGTATTTTTAGCCTTTCTTGTAATTCGGTTGACGTTAATTTTAAAGCCAGAGAGTCATTATCATATGCAGTTATTTTATTCTTTTTTGCAGCATCAATAAGTAGTCCAGGCAATTCATAATTTTTGGCAAATAATCCTTCATTCTGTTTTTCTCTTAAATCCAAAGCCCTTGTTATGGTCTTTTTATGCATGGCATCACAGGATCTTTGTTTCAGATTTTGTCCAAAGGAAAAAAAAGAAAAAATGATAAAACACGTTGATAGCAAGTAACTTTTGCTGTTTAGGTAGTTTGATTTACAGGTTTTCATATGCATATTTCGTTTGTTTGAATCCTGTAATGAATAAGAAATAAAAAAGATACAGCGTTAATGAAAAAAATATTAAATTAATATTCCATTAGAAACTCCTTTTAGATTTAAATATTGCTGTTTGGAAAATTATAAAGAGGTAAATCAGGAAGAAGAAAAAGCAATTATTGAGAAAGCTAAAAAAGATCCTGAACAGTTTGGCATTCTTTACAACCGGTATTATAAACCCGTTTATATTTTTATTCATAAGAGGACAAATGATAAGGAATGTTCTGCAGATATTGCTTCACATGTTTTTTTAAAAGCGCTTACAAACCTTAAGAATTATATTCATCAGGGATTTCCTTTTTCATCCTGGTTGTATAAGATTGCTCTGAATGAAGTAAATGAGTACTATAGAAAAAAAAATAAAAGGAGAGTTGTAAGCATTGAAATCACTGGCTTGGAAAGGTTGACTGATGCATTAATAGAAGGTGAATCAGATCTTGAACTAAATGAAAAGAGATTTCATCTTTCAGAAGCATTGAAGCAACTTGACGCTTTAGAAATACAATTAATAGAGCTTAGATTCTTTGAAGAAAAATCATTCAAAGAAGTCGGGTATATTCTCAACATTACGGAGAACAATGCAAAAGTTAAAACATATCGGTTACTTGATAAGATAAAAGCTGCAGTGCTTTTGAACTATAGATAAATGAAAGACTTTGATATTATAGATGATTATAAACAACCTTCTGACGAAGAGATAGAGAAGAGTCAGAACTTCTCTGAACTCATGGCCAGATATAATATGTCGCATAAAAATGGTAAATCTAATAACAGGATTAAGTTTATTGGTGGAACTATTCTCTTAGTTTCAATTGTATCAATACTATCTTATTATGTTATAAATAAATATGATAATCATAGAAACGAGGAGTTGGAGGTTAAGCCAAAGGCCTTAATACTTCAGGTAATTAAAGATTCAGTTTTTGATAAAAGAACTTTGGTACAAGAAAAAGATACACTAATAAAACCAATTCAAGATCATGCTGTTTCTTTAAAGGAAAGATCATCGAAGATGAAACATTCTTCTATTGATATTACAAAACAACTAAACCCGAAAGACTCAGTACATAATACCTCAAAAGAATTATTACAAGATAAACCTGTAAAGACCGATTCTATTATAGATCCAGCAAAGAATAAAGTAAAGGTGAAAAATGGAAATCAGACTATATATGAACAGGATCAGCAGGAGTTGGAAAAGAAATTCTTGGAAAGATATTATCAAAAGAAAAAATAAATAAAAAGCCCCGACATGTCGGGGCTTTTTATTTCAAGTTTAATATCGGATGATCGCGTATAAACGGCCATTGTCATAATAATATTTCCAATGATCTGTTTTACGATTGTTGTTAAAATTACCTTCAGACTCCATTATTCCATTAGGGTAATAAAATTTCCAGTATCCGGATTGAAAGCCATTGTTAAAGTTACCTTCAGCTCTAAGTCTGCCGTTTGGATGGTAGAACTTCCAATATCCTGAAAACTGGCCGTTATTGATATTACCTTCTTTTTTCATTGAGCCTGTGTCGTAATAAAATTTCCAATAACCAGAAGGCTGGCCATTGTTATAGTTTCCTTCACTTTTAATTTTGCCATCAGGATAGTAGTTAACTTCGCTGCCTCCAACGTCCCCTGGAGCATAATCGAAAACATATATACTGGTGTCATTCAGGAAATAGTTGGACTCACTCTGTACCACCGGTGAAGGATCATATCTTCGTCCTCTTCTGCTTGTTGTCCACTCGCATGAACTCAAAGTAACAAGACAGAAAAAGATAATAGTAATGTGTTTTACTTTCATAAATTTTCTTGTTAAAGTATAATTTGTATCCAAATTTAATAAAATCTTTATTCACTTATATAAGATTTTATGGATATCAAACCTGGTCGAAAGCAGAAACATAGAAAAGTCCCTTATCCATTGTTTGCCATTGTGAATGAGTGTTATGAGAGGATAACATGATCATTGGTTGTATTTTGGATTCTATTTTACTCAGAAAACCCCTGTCACTAACTTTAAAGGACTTAGTAATAGGTGATTTAGGATCCCCATAATATATGCCTGAATGGCAGTTGAATGCAGCCAATACAGACTCAAATAGCATGGGGACAATATTTTCAAAGCCTTGTTTTACATATACTGAATCGAATGCAATGAAATGATAATTTTTGGGGTTAAAAACCTTTGATAACTTGGGAATGAAAGGTAGTATATTTTGTGCAGCAAGGCCGGACAAACCGGGTAGGGTCTTAAACTGCCAATGAGCTGGAACAGCTTGTACTCCGGCGATTATTTCACCTTTATTTCTGATTACAAAATAGTTGTTATCCCGTCCTATATAGTCTAGTACTACCAATTGATAGGCGCTGTAATATTCTTTAAATAATTTTTTTAATTCATCTATTCTTTCTTTTTCAAGTCTTGAAAATCCTGGAAAGAATTTAGGATTAAACCTGCTAAAGCTAAGAACCTCATAGATTCCGGCAGGTTTGTTTCCTTGTTTTCTGGAAAGTTTAAGAGAATATTTATTTGCTTCTTCAATATAAGAATATACTATAAATGGTCTTGGCTCTGATTTTCGAATATATTCGTAAGCCTTTTCTTTTAATAAGGTCCCCATTCCTTTTCTTCCAAATTCCGGCAATATGGAAAGGTATCTTCCGTAAAATCCTTTCTCCGGATAGCCTTTGTTGATTAATATTCTTTCAGATAAGCAGAAGGTGCCGATAGGGTTATCACCCTTGTACAGTGTAAAGAAGTGCGGATTGACTGTTTTTCCTGCCCGCTCTCTGATATTTCTATGGCGATAGCTAAGTCCATGACTTCCATAGAATGTCCTTTCCAGAATATTCAACACATCTTCAGTTGCAAAGGAAGAATATAGGATTTTAAAATCCAGATCATGGAAGATTTCTTCCTGATGTTTTTCAATTGAAGTGATCATGGTGGAGGAAATAAGGAAGAGGTAATTTATTCGATTTTTCCTTCAAACTCAATTTCTATGAGAATGTTTTTCTCTCTTTAAAAGATCAGAAAAAAATTCTCAGGCCAGCATGAATCATCAGCAGATTGCCATTTATCTTTTTCCTGTCAAAAAAAAGGTCATTGGAGGCATTAACTCTAGCAGATCTTTGATTGATGAAATCAAAGGATGTACCGGAAAGAAAAGTACCTTTTAAATTAAAAAATATATTGTCATTCATTTTTAATTCAATCCCACCGGCTGCTCCCAGATCAAAAGCCCATGAGCTGTTGAAGGATGAATTTGTATTAAGAGAATCTGAACTCTGATCATCACTGACACTGGCAAATGTAAGAAAGGTTTTAGCTCCTGTAACAATATCTGCAAATGGAATTACCCTACTCGCCCATAATGGTTTAAATCTTATCATTCCATGAAAGTATGCAATATTATGATTAATGGTAAGATTCGCATTTACAGCGTTACCAAAAGCTGTTTCAATGTTTTCATTTGACTGTTGTCTTCCGAAAGTTAAATATGCAGCCTGGACACCAATACTAATAGGCCTTTCTCGGAGCTCCCTTAAAAGACTTACATCCAGCCCTACACCGATATTATTATTGTTTCTGCTAAATTCTCCAACAGGAAAACCAACAGTAAGTGTAGGAACCAAGCTCCATTGAGCCAGGACTGAAAATGGCAGAATGGAAAAAATAAATATGATAAACCTTAAAGTCATTTTAAAGGATTCTGTAGCTCACTTATTAAATGACTTAGAAGGGGAATTGTTTAGGGGATTTATGGAAATTTACGAATGGAGCGAAAAGCGAAAAGCCGAAAGCTTAAAGCAAAAGGCATAATGTTAAAATTGGAAGAATATTAATCTGCGACTTACCTGTCTTCTCGTAGATAAAAACAATCTATTGATTGTTAGGTGAATATTGATAATTTAATCTGTGTCAACTTTCAACCTTTAACTTTCTGCTTTAAGCTTTTCGCTTTCAGCTCAATGTAGTTTCCTTCCAGCTGTACGTGTCATTTTTTATTTTCCAAATGAATCCGTCTATTACATAGTGAGTCAGCTGTGGAAGAGCAAGCAAAGGAACAATGAATGCCAGGATATTTTTGTCAGTTAACATCGGGAGAAATTTAAATAAAAAGAAAACTTCTTTCCTGCTTTTCCATACAAGGGAATCCCACAAGCCTTCTTCCGTATAAGCCAAAATAAAAATGATTACAATAAATAATACTAATCCAAATGAGCCGAATGTCCAACTATTGATGGTGTTGCCTGAAAATACTCCCAGCTTCTTTTTCTTTCTTCCGTAAAACCAAATAAGAGCCATATAGGGAATCCCGTGTGAAACAACGTTAAGAAGGGTAAAGGTAAGATCCCCGTTATAGTATACGATACCTGCATACCATGAAAGCAAAGTCCCTGCGATGAGAAGATTCTTCGGGATATTTATGTGTCTGTTAATTACTGAAATGTATATTTCCTTGATTAAATAAATGAGAATTATGGCGATGTAACACCATGTTAACACATCCAGCAATATTTCAGGTTGTTTATAAATGATAAAATCACCTTTGATAAACCATTCAAAGGTTCTGTCTCCGGATAAATGCCAGTATATAATGGGATAAACAGTTGCAGCGTATATTAATACTGTATCTGCTTTTTGAGATAAAATTGATTTTTCGTTTCTCGAATAAATTCTTAAAAAGCCATACTGTTGTCTTATGAAATGAAAAACAGCGATGTAAGCCAACACTCTCCAAAATGTCAGTGCATCAAATTCATACAGTATTACACCAGCTATAAAACATATAACTGGTGTATTTACAAGCATTAATTTATGTTTAGTAAAAACATCTTTATCAAAGTAAGTGCGGAATATTGTGCTGTATACATGTGCAACATCTATAAGTAGCACAAGAACAACCCATTGAAATGTGGAAACTTCATTGTCTTCAGAAAATATTTCAGGAAAAACGCCGATTAACAAAAGGCAAAAGAAGGGTGGAGACAAAATGAACAACAGATCATTTACCGGTGTTCCAATCCATTTTTGTTCTTTCAATAATTGCATATTATGACTTGTTTAAAAGCTCTTTTGCAGCTCTTGTGCCTTGATAAAAGGCTTCTTCGAATATCGATATTCCGCTGAGATCTGAATGGGCAAAGAATATTTTTTCTTCTATGCTCTGCCTTGCATTTTTCCTCTCATCACTCCATATAAATCCTGGAATTGGTCTCACCATGCCATGTCCCCAGCGCCATATATCAATGTTTTCAATGCTTTTAGCTATTTCAGGATGTATTTGGGATAAATCATTAATAATGTGATTTCTCCAGTACAAGGCATCTGTGTCATAGAGTTTTTTTCTTTCTGCGACTGGATCACCATCTGTAAGAGGTAGATAATAAGTGATCACTCTTTTATCATGAAATGTATTTTCATTCTGGTGATTGGCATTCACATATCCCAGAGACTTGCTATCATAGAATACATTGTCCCAGCTTAGCGGAGCTCCTTTTCTGTCTTTAAATTCCTTGATTGTAATATTTGCCACCATCCAAGGTGCATAAGAGAATGTTGACTGCGAAATCGTTTCATGACTACGGTCCAATAAGCGATTGGCTATGAATTGTGGCGTTGCCATTATACAATTGCTGCCTATATATCTATGAGTCTTATGGGTTTGGCTGTCAAGGTAATCTACCAGCACCTTACCATTTTCTATTTTTACAGAATAAACTAATTGATTGCTTATGACTTTATCCTTAAGTTTTTCTGAAAGTTTTTTTACAAGAAACCCGTTTCCTTCTGGCCATGTAAGCACTGTACCTTGTGATGCATTAGCTGCTTCTCCTTTTCTGGCAGCGAAGTAATGTATGCCCGCCCAGGCAGAAGTATTGTTTACATTTGTTCCATAGTCATCACGACAACAGTAATCTGCGTACCAATAAAGATGAGAGGAGGTAAATCCTTTTTGTTTAAGATACTCGGCCATTGAAATTTTATCAAGAGCTGTGAATTCACTGTCTTGGCTTGAAAAATCAACAGGGATAGTAAAAGCATATTTTCCATCCATACCTTTTCTTCTTCTGAAATCTTCCATCAGAAGCATAAAGTCTTTTATTTCCTTGCGTTCTTTTTCCGATAATCCGAAATTCGGAATAATACCATCCTGCCAGTACCCGTTAATAAATAAACGTTCCTCCGGATCAAAACAAAGATAGTAATCATTATATACAGGCAAACCTTTACTGTTAAAGGAAGTCACGATGTTGGCTTCTTTGAGAAAATCAAACAGATCCTCTGAGTTTTCAGGATTAGGAATCGGAAGATAATGCGCACCCCATGGATATGCAGAAATATTATTGCTTCCATATGCTGAATTACCACCTGCGCTATTCTCTAGCTCGAGAACCTTGAAATGGTGATTTCCTTTTTTGTGTAAATATCTCGCCGCTGAAAGTCCTGCAACACCTCCTCCTACAATAATTGTATCGATTTCTTCAATAAGTGTTGGCTCGGGGATCTTATCAAATCTAAGTTTATGTCCTATGGCCACTGATGCTCCAACGATTGATGCTGGAATATCATTTGACTTTTCCGAACAGGAGAAAGAAGATGCGACCATGGTAGCGCCAATGGCTTTCATGGAGTTGATAAGAAAGGATCTTCTGTTAAAGAGAATCATGGAGTATCAGTGGAGGTATTCGCTCCATTCTTTTTCGAAGTAATGAACGATCGCTTGGTTGTTCAGCTTGTTTATCTCTGTTTTTTTCTTCTCCATATCCTTTGGGAAGATCAACATCTGCTGAAATGTTTCATGATTCAGAAATCTAAGATTAGAGATAAAGTTGTCTGGAATGGAATATTGAGTACCTTTGACAGCGAGTATGTATCCCCAATCACCAAAGGAAGGAACAAAAGCATGATATGGCAAGGTTTTAAAGCCTACAGACTGTATTGTAGTATCTATGCACCAATAGGAGAGAGGGGCTACGAAAGGAGATGTAGACTGAATTACAGCTGCCCCATTTTCTTTTAATGCACGATATATTAATCTGTAAAATGTATCTGTATATAATTTGCCTATTGAATAATTGGAAGGATCAGGAAAGTCAATGATAATAAAGTCAAACTGACGAGGACTGTTTTCTTTCAGCCATTTAAAGGCATCGGCATTGATTACCTTTACCTTTTTGTCAAGCAGTGAGCCTTTGTTAAGGTCAAGCAGCATATGGTTGTTTTTGAATAAACTGGTAATAGCTCCATCGAGATCTACCAGAGTTATGGTTTTTATTGTATTATATTTTAAAAGCTCTCTTACAGCCAAACCATCTCCTCCTCCTAAAACAAGCACATCATTGTGTTCCTGCAAGCCTTGCATTCCCGGATGTACCAGTGCTTCATGGTATCTATACTCATCAAAAGAGCTAAATTGAAGATTACCATTTAAAAAGAGTCTTAGCTCTTTTGAATTTTTTGTTAACACTATCCTTTGATAAGGAGATGACTTGGCATAAATGACCTTATCCGGATAAGACAAGCTTTCTGTAAAGGCCATTATTTTTTCCGAATACACAAATCCTGCAAGCAACAGAATAATTACTGCTATAGATTGTGTTTTTAATACCGAAGCCCACTTTACTTCTTTTTCAAACTTAATGCACAATACTGTAGCTACTACCACATTAAGAATGCCGAAGAAAAAAGAGGTTTTTATCAGTCCCATATAAGGTACAAGAACCAAAGGGAAAATAAGGCTTGCGAGCAATGCACCTATGTAATCGTAGGTGAAAATTTTCGATACAAGATCTTCAAACTCAAGCTTGTTCTTGAGAATACGCATGAGTAAAGGTATTTCCAGGCCAACAAGTATACCGGTGAGAGAAACCAGCATATAAAGAAGAAATCTGAAAGATTCTACTTCTTCAAACAGGAGAAATAAGATAGTTGAGCTTGTTCCTCCTATCAGCCCCACCATTATTTCAAGTTGAATAAACCAAGCCAGCAGGTTCTTTTTAAAATATTTTGAAAAGAAGGAGCCGATACCCATAGAAAACAGATATACTCCTATGATGGTGGAGAACTGTGTTACAGAATCTCCAAGCAGGTAACTTGCTAATGTTCCTGCAATTAATTCATATATCAGTCCGCAGGTAGCTACTACAAATACTGACAATAATAGGAAAAACTGCATGCTACTCTTTCTTGTTAACCATGAATAGCAGAAGCAATGATGATTGCAACAGCGATTATGAAAGCTGCAGCGATGATTGCTAAGGCTTTGTTATGATTTACGATGATCTCTTTCCATAAGTTTTCCGGAGTTATTTTCTCAATTACCCAGAAAGAGATTACCAGTATCACAATTCCGATCAGTGAATATAGCACTGAAGCGATGATGTACTTAATGTTAAATAATGATTCCATAATTTTTTTGAAAGTTTATTTATGATGTCCTTTTTCTTGTGTTGGTGACCATTTCTCGGAATTAGATCCGAAGAATTTCCAGCCGGTTAACGCTGCATACACATATACTGAAAGTATGATGCCAAGAATGATCAGATAATTTCTTAAGTTAAACATATGTATTATTCATAACTATAAGGTGAAAAGTCACTGTTCATCCATCTTTGGGCTTCAAAGGAACTTATAGAGATCCAGAGCGCAATAGGAAATATCAAAGCAATCAGCAGAGTTATAAAGAAATTTGAAAGCATAGATACATCCTGGGTCAGTTTCAGCTGAAAGTATCCAGGACCACCATCCGGAGGAGTTGCAGGGAAAATGTTTAGATGATATTTACCGGCCGGAATGCTGCTTAAAGTATTGTCCGTATAGTTCTGACCTTCTGACCACGCTTCTCCGCCTTCATATCCTGAATAATATTCAACTCCTTGTTCGAAATGAAATTCTTCCCCCGTTTTGTCATTAATAAGAGTAATATCTGCTTCCATCCAGCTATTATGCACCGGAGCAATTAGTTCAACCTGCAGGTTTGATTTTCCGAACAAGGTATTTTCAAGTTCAAATGGAGGTGATACTATACCTCCGGCTTGATTTCCTGGAATGTTAAACTGGTCCTTAAAAACAATTTTATCTCTGGCGGAAATGGATAAGATTATCTGCAATACTAGCATAGATAGTACAACATAGAGTGTTATTTGTTTTACCTTAGATAAAGAGGCGGCTGATGAATGAAGCTGAGTTGAACCTATTCCTGTTTGCTCAGGGAAATGGCTTTGAAGGTTGAACGCTTCTTTGATTTCTTTGGGAGTTATATATCTACCCAAAAACCACGTTTCCTCATTAGTATCTTTGTCATGAGCAAGGATATGGGGCGGGTTAATATATTCAGTTATAGTGCTAGGATTTTCACTTATATCCCAAGGGAATTCACCTAAAGCATAATCTGTTTTTTGTTTATACCGGTTAAAAATTCTATAAGAGTCACCATTAAGATTCACATCGCCTCCTTGAGGCCTTGGACGAAGGATAGTTTGTTCAAAATAATTCCAATGGCCTTCATATACGCTTAGAAAGGTGAATCCGTGAATAGGATTGAACAAAGTATATTCATCCCATGCATAGGGTGTATTAGCCTCTCGATAGTTTGCGAAACCTACTACCTCAAATTTTCTTCCATCTATAGTTCCTTTTGTACCAATCGGAATGTGATTGTGTTTTTTCTTTTCCTTCTTGAAAATCTTAATCACTTTCAGATTACCGTTGGCATAAGCAAATAAGCTATGGCATTTCCCGCATGCTATGTTTTTCGTTAGAAGGAAACCTGTAAGCCTTAAGTCAGATCCACACTTAGGACACTCTAAAATCTCAGCAGAAGGTAGATTGTTGACGCTATTTATTTCAGATCCATCCATTGAGGTTCCTTGTATTTTTGAATGAAAAATCTTCAAAGTTTAAAAAACGTCCTGAGGAAATTTTAATGTCATTATCCCCGTATATATTGATTATCAAAGATTCAAATTTGTTATTTGAAAGCTCGATGGTTATACATTGAGGCTGAAGTATAACAGGTGTCGGAAGATCTCCTTCAGCAGTTATAGACTTCATCTCATATATTCCATTTACGTAAAAGAAATGTTTGGGTGCTATCTGCAACTCTTTGCCTACTTTCAGATTTCTGAATTTAGCAGGAGAAGCTTCGATCGATAATTCATTTAGTATGGAATATGTACCATAAGATTCTCCGATTTGAAAGTGTTCACCGTTTGTATATGTGGCGCTCCAAAGATTTCTGTACGAGCTGCTATAAATAATTTGTTGTCTCCCGGTTATGCTGAATTCTTTTGACTCTGATTTTCCCTCTGTGTGTATTTTCAATGGAGAAACGTCTTCTACTACAGGTCTTAAAGTGCTTATTTTGAGAAAAGTATTATTCGTCAAACAATAAAGATTTCTGCATGATGTACAAGCTATTGAAACTGTAATTTTTTTTCTAAAGCTTATAGGATGGCCACAGGTACAGTCGAATTTATCTTCCATGCTTATCTTTTGATTTCCTGTACTTTGTAAGATTTTGCTTTGAAAAATAATTTCAGATTCTCAAAAATTTCCCTGGCTTTATAGTCATTTTGTTTTTGGTAATTGGAGAGGTATATGTCCAATGTGAGTAAGTGGTTTTCAGGCCAGGTATGAATGGAGATGTGTGATTCGGTTAAACAAAGCACACCTGTAAAACCTGAAGGCTCGAAATTATGAAACACCTGACCAACCTCGGTCAATTCGTATTTTTTTACAAGCTCATTAAGATGTTTTTTCAGGGAAGAGTATTCTTCAAGAAGATAATGTTCCTCTGTAATGATCTCAGCCAGAATGTGCAAGCCAGGAATGTAACTCATTTATATTAATTGGATTCTAAAATCAGCTAAAGGGATCAGTTTAATAATTGATTAATTTTTTTGAAAAATTAACAATATTTAAAAATGATTCGTATTTAAAATTACGAAAAAAATCTATAGTATATTTACGTAAAATTTATTTTTATAATAGAGGTTTTAAAAAATGGGTAATTCATCATCCAACGTTGCTATTCTGGGAGCATTGGCATCTAATATTGCTGTTGCTGCCACCAAATTCATAGCAGCATATTTTACAAGGAGTTCGGCTATGGTATCCGAAGGTATTCACTCACTTGTAGATGCTGCTAATACCTTACTTATTCTTATAGGAAGCAAACGAAGTACCAAACAGCCAACTGCCAAACATCCTTTTGGTTATGGCAAGGAAATATATTTTTGGACACTGGTAGTCTCTATCTCTCTGTTTGCAATAGGTGGCGGTATGGCGATATATGAAGGAATAGAACATATGTTGCATCCGGAACCACTTCAAGATGCTTTCTGGAACTATATAGTTCTCGGTTTCTCACTTGTATTTACCGGCATTTCCTGGGTACTTGCATTTAAAGAATTTTCTAAAACAAAAGGTGAGAAAAGTTTGCTTAATGCTATAACAGATAGCAAAGATCCGGGAGTGTTTGCAATCTTATTTGAAGATACTGCTGACCTTCTTGGTCTTGTGATTGCCTTTATCGGTGTGTATCTTGGACATAAACTTAATAACCCATACATAGACGGAGCTTCATCTGTATTGATTGGCCTTATACTTGCTTTCACTTCTTTCATGCTTGCTTATGAAAGTAAAGGACTTCTGATAGGTGAAAGTGCTGATCCGTTAATGATTGAAAGTATCAGAAAAATCGCTTTGCAGGAGCCTTCTGTAGAAATGGTGAAAACCCCTGTTACCATGCACATGGGACCTCAGGATATCATTCTTGCTTTAGGAGTAAGTTTTAAGAAAGAACTCAATGCTGAAAGTGTTGCTGAAGCAATTGACAGGATAGAAGTCTCTATCAGAACCAGCTACCCGGAAGTTAAGAAAATCTATATTGAAGCAAAATCATTGACATATTTCATGTCTGGGAATGAAAGTGTTAAGTTGTAAGGAAAAAGCGTAAAGCTGAAGGCATAAAACTTAAAGTGAAAAGTACAAAGTTAAAAGATAACAACTTTCAGCTTTGTGCTTTCCGCTTTCAGCTTAAATCAGCATTCTTTAATCACCTTACAAGGCACACCTCCGGCAAATACATTAGCTGGGATACTTTTCGTTACAACACTACCTGCACCAATGGTTGTATTATCACCTATTGTTACGCCTTGACAAATAATTGCTCCGCCTCCTATCCATACATTGTTACCTATAGTTATAGGTGCAGCAAGCTCTGGTCCCTTTATGCGTTCTGAAGCTAATAGAGGATGATAGGCCGCATAGATTTGTACGTTTGGCCCCATCATGACATTGTCACCGATGGTTATTTTGGCACAATCCAGAATAATGCAGTTGAAATTCATGTAAAGATTTTCACCTACATAAATGTTACTTCCATAATCACAGTAGAAAGGCATTTGAACATCAATCTGATTGCCTGTTCCTCCGAAAAGCTCTTTTATTACTTTTGTTCTTTCTTCTATGTTTTCCCATGGGATAGCATTGTATCTCATTAGTATTCTACGAGCTCTGTATCTCATCTCTGTTAGTTCCTGATCAGCTGCATTATAGAGCTCGCCATCAAGCATTTTCTGTAGTTCTGATTTTGCCATTATCGGATGGAGTATTTTTGATTGTATAAAACAGAATTTTGGAGATATGGTTATGGCTTCCTTATGAATATTTACAGATCATTATTGTCAAGAATTTTATCTGCTGATGAAGGCTTGGAAGCTCCTGTAACCTGAGAACTATAAATCCCAAAATGTCCGGAGAACAAGTAGGAAGTAACACAGGCAATACCGGCAAATATCCCGATTTCAGCTCCGAACAGTTCTATAGCCATGAATGTAGTGGCCAAAGGCGTGTTGGCCGCTCCTGCAAATACTGCCGCAAATCCCATCCCTGCAAGTAAAGGCATAGGAAGTGGTATGATCAGAGCAAGTGCATTACCAAGGGTTGCTCCTATAAAGAATAGCGGAGTTACTTCTCCCCCTTTAAATGCTGCTCCTAACGTAAGTGATGTAAATAAAATTTTCAATGCAAAAGCATAAACAGGAAGTTGTTCTTTGAATGATGCTTCAATTACAGGAATCCCTAGTCCTATATAATCTGTTGCTCCCAATATCCATACGCCTAATGCAACAACACATCCTCCGATAGCAGGCCTCAATGGAGGGTATTTAATTTTGCCCTTATAAAAGTTACTTATGAAATGCGTGAAATGAGCAAAGAATTTGCCGGTAAGACCAAATGCTATACCTGCTAATATGCAATATAAAATTATCAGACTGTCAATTTCAGGAAATGAGATGATTGCATAATGCGTATGTTGAATATTCCATAAATCGCATACATAATCACCGGCAACGGCAGCCATAAAGGAAGGAAAAATAGCACTATAACTAAGCTTGCCGATAAAATATACTTCAAGGCCAAAGACTGCTCCAGCAAGTGGCGTACCGAATACAGAAGCAAAACCAGCACTTATACCGCAGATAAGAATAAGAATTCTGTCTTCCTTAGTAAACTTAAAAATATGATTAAGCTGATCCCCAATGGAGCCTCCCATTTGAACAGCAGTACCTTCACGACCAGCAGATCCGCCAAAGAGATGTGTTGCTACAGTTCCGAGTAGTATGAGCGGAGCCATTTTAAAATGAATGACTTTAGTAGGATTATGAATTTCATCGATAAGAAGATTGCTGCCTCTTTCTACCTCTTTCCCAAGATAATGATACATAAGACCTATCAATAATCCTCCTAATGGAAGAAGTGCAATGATCCATAAGTGATCTTCTCTCCAGCTTGTTGCCGCGTCAAGGCTTAATAAGAAGAGAGCTGATGCGCTCCCTGAAAATATTCCAATGATTGAAGCTATCAGAATCCATTTCAGGGTATAATTAATTACAGCAAATAATTCTTTGGTACTAAAATTCATTTAAGCAGTTTTCTATAGTTGAATAAAGCCATTTTTTTAGATTGTAAAAAGGAAAATGCCTAAATAAACAATAAATTCTGAAATCAATCTTTCCTCTTTAGTTTTGGAAGTATTGCATTTGTCTGATTTATAACCTTCATTGATAGTTCACTTATGTGCCTGTTGACGAATTTCTTATTATTGTATAGGGTAGGTGTTTTTACTTAGAAGTTAAATTGCTTATTTTGAAAAGAAATTACGATACATGGATTATAACTTGCAGCCATTACTGCTATCATTAAAGTTATCTCTCACTACAACACTGTTATTATTTGTGATAGGTGTTCCTATAGCCTATTGGCTTTCTAAAAGCAAAAGCAGTCTGAAACCTTTTTGGGAAAGTCTGATTAGTTTGCCACTTGTTTTGCCCCCATCAGTATTAGGTTTTTACTTGTTGCTTGCCTTTAGTCCAAATTCTATTTTTGGAAGATTTCTGAAAGAGCATTTTGATCTTAATCTCATATTTTCATTTGAAGGATTGGTAATTGCATCTGTTATTTATAGTCTGCCTTTTATGGTTCATCCTGTGCAGTCAGGGTTTCAGAGCCTTCCAGATTCTTTGAAAGAAGCAGCTTATACACTGGGGATCTCACCCTTAAATACCTTTGTAAGAGTATTACTTCCAAACATAAGGCCTTCTTTGCTTTCGGGCATAGTATTGAGCTTTGCTCATACAGTTGGTGAGTTTGGAGTTGTACTGATGATTGGCGGAAGTATTCCCGGAGTAACGAGGGTTGCATCCATTGCTATATATGAAGAGGTAGATAGTATGCATTATGATGTTGCTGATTTCTATGCTAAAGTATTAATCCTGGCTTCTTTTATCATTCTCTTTTTATTATTCTTGGCTAATAAGAAATACAAAGGAAAAATTATTTGATGTATAAGATACAAGTCATTAAAGAATTACATTCTTCTGAAGGTAAGATGATTCTGGATGTTGATATTTCAGTGAAACAGGGGTCTTTTACTTCTATTGTTGGTAAGTCGGGGGCTGGTAAAACTACTATCCTAAGAATGCTTGCGGGGCTTGTAAAACCTGATAAAGGAAGCATACATTCTGGTGGAGATGTTTGGTTTGATAGCAATACAAATAAAAACAAGATTCCGCAGGAGAGGTCTATTGGTTTTGTCTTTCAGGATTTTGCATTATTTCCCAATATGACTGTTCTCGAAAATCTTAAATGTGTTCAAAGTGAAAAAGATGAGAAGCAGATCAAAGAATTACTTTCATTGACGGGTTTAACTGCTCTTGCGAGCTGCAGACCAGACTCACTTTCTGGTGGGCAGAAGCAAAGGTTGGCTCTCGCCAGGGCTTTGGTACGAAAGCCCAAACTATTGATTCTGGATGAACCATTTTCTGCTATTGACCAGGATACAAGAATAAGACTGCAACAGGAAATTCTTAAAATTCATAAATCATATAACCTGACTACTATACTTGTCAGCCATGACCTCACTGAAGTCCTTCGATTAAGTGACTATGTAATTGAAATAGGAAATGGTAAAATTATGAGACAAGGTAATACTGATTTATTTTTTTCAAATGAAGGTAAAACAGATCAGTTTAGAATGACAGGGCAGGTTGTAGATCTTTTTTATGAAAATGAAAAAAGGTTTGCGAATGTGATAGTGGGCAATATGCTGATTAAAGTGCGAGTAGAAGATTCTATGGAAGCATTGTTACGTATTGGAGATATTGTGTTGTTATCATTGAACGATTTTAATCCGATCATTAAAAAGATAAATACTTAAAGTTTTTACGAGTACAAACAATTTTCTTTGAATTCAATTCATATTATACAGGTTTATATAAAAATTCTGTATGCTTAAAGAATTCAAAGAGTTTATTCTTCGCGGAAATGTAATCGATCTAGCTGTAGGTGTAATCATCGGCGCTGCATTTGGAGATGTGGTTAAATCTTTGGTAGATGACATCATTATGCCTCCCATAGGATTATTGGTTAAGGGCGTAAATTTTAAAGATCTTAAACTGATTATAGGAGGGGAAACCAGTAATCCGGTGACTTTTAACTATGGAAATTTCCTTCAGAATGCATTAACGTTTCTAATCACTGCAGCAGCTGTATTTCTTATGGTGAAATTTGTAAATATGCTATACAAGAAGAAAGAAGAAAAAGCTTTAGCTGAACCATCCAATGAAGAGATATTATTAACACAGATAAGAGATTTGCTTAAAGAAAGAAAATAATAGATCTGTCTATGAACAATAGAGAACGTTCGCCTTTATTTTATTTTTTTGCAAGGATCATTGCATTTATAGTAACCCTTGTTCTTCTATATTTAATATTTGAGGTTTTATTCAAAAAATAATCCTACATGTCTTAAGGAACTTTCCCTGTTAATAATGAGATCAATGCAATATTGATATCTGAAAAATGGTTGATGCTCTATAAATTTATTTTTCTTTTTTAAACATTTTTTTATCTCAGGAATTATCTCACACTGAAATTGTAATCGCAAAGACATGATATTTGGTGAAATTTTCTGGTTGTATAAAGCTCTTGCATTGCATATTCTTTTGGTTCCAAAATTAATATAACCCAATTAACATACTTAAAAGAAAGACACTTTATGACAAGAGTTGCAATCAACGGATTAGGCCGTATCGGAAGAGCCACTTTTAAAATCCTTATTGAAGATAAGGACATGGAACTGGTAGCAGTTAATGATATCATTCCTCCTTCTCAACTGGCTTATCTTCTGAATTTTGACACAGTTTATGGTAAAATGCCATCTAAAGTCAATTATGATGATCATAATCTTTATGTGAACGGTAAAACCATTCGTGTCACTAACATTAAAGAGCCACAATATCTTCCATGGAGAGACATGGGAGTGGATGTAGTATTTGAATGCAGTGGAATATTCAGAAAACGTGAAGAACTTCAATTGCATTTAAATGCCGGTGCTAAACAAGTAATCCTTTCTGCTCCTGCAAAGACAGATGACGTGCAAACCATAGTTCATGGGGTAAATCAACCTGAGGAAAATGATAATATTATATCCACTGCAAGCTGCACAACAAATTGTATAACTCCTGTTATCGAAATTCTTAGCAGAAGGATAGGAGTTAAGAAAGCAGTACTGAATACTATACATGCTTATACTTCTTCACAGTCTTTAGTAGACGGACCGTCCAAAGACCAAAGAAGAGGCAGAGCAGCTGCTAGTAATTTGATCCCAACTACAACAGGAGCCGCCAGAGTAGCAGGAAAAGTGCTTCCTGAATTTTCAGGAAAATTTGATGGACTCGCAATCAGAGGTCCTATTCCTGCTGGTTCTATTGCTGACATTACATTGGTTATGAATAGAAATACATCTGTAGAAGAAATTAATAAAATATTCGGAGATGAAGCAGGCACAGACAGATATATGGGAGTTGTCGGTGTAAATATCGAACCAATTGTGTCTTCGGATATTATCATGGATCCAAGAGCTGCTGTAATTGACCTTTCTCTGACACAGGTAATTGATGGCGATCTGGTAAAGATTATGGCATGGTATGACAATGAATGGGGATATGTTAATCAAATGGTGAAAGAAGCTAAAAGGGTTTCAAAGCTTCAAATGGAAACAGTCATTATTTGAGTATGTAGTTTATAGGTTTAAAGGTCGAGGGATGGCAGCAATGTTATCCCTCGTTTTTTTAAGGCATACAAAAGGGAACAAATCATATTTTTTCCTATGTTTTTATATAAATGAGGAGGGAAAGATTATGATTGTTACAACTGAGCCAAGGACAAAAGCAAAAAAGACTGAGGAAACTAAATTGGTTAGATGTCCTATTTGCAGAGAGTTTATGGATATGAACAATTGGGGAAGTGTATTAACTCACGAACATCGCGGTATGACACATCATATGTGGAAAAAAACAAAAGCTTGTAGTACAAGAAAATAGAATAAGTCCAGTCGGACTTATTTTTATTTATTGTTATTATATAAATGATTCTCATATGAAAAGTAAGATACTGAATGAAGGTGCCGAAAAGCGGTATTTACTCATTTTTGAAGAAGGAGAAGAGTTCATGTCGACTCTTGAAAAATTTGCAGAAGATAATAAGATCACTGCTGCTTATTTTGAAGGAATAGGAGCGTTTAAAACTGTTGTTGTTTCTTATTTTGACTGGGAGAGAAAGGAATACCTTGACAATCCCTTCAATGAACAAGTTGAGATTTTATCATTAAATGGTGATATAGCTTGCTCTGGAGACAAGCCAAAGGTCCATGCTCATGTAGTTTGTGGAAGGAGGAATGGTTCTGCAGTTGGAGGCCATCTTTCTAAAGGGTACATCCGACCTACTCTGGAACTTGTATTATCTGAGTCAGATCGAATTTTAAAAAGGGTCAAAGACCCGCAAACTGGGGTTTATCTTATAAAATTATAACAGTAAGATTGAGAGACTTTTTAGTTCAATGTAAGGAAGATTTATTCCGGAAAAATTTTCTTGGCTTGTTTATTGTTTATACATACTCAGTATTAAAGTAAATTTGACAACTCTTGGAACTTTCTTTTTGCTTCTGTTTATCAGGAGTTCAGAAAGACGATTTTGAAATAAGTGAAAACAAACCATTCATATTTTGATTGTTCAAATTACTTTTTTATTATATTCCAGTTTGTGAAATTGATTTACCATTAATAAAACTAATTCTAGAACAATGAAAATCGTTTATCTTTTTATCCTGACCTTAGCTATGTCATTACAAACTTCATTTGGTCAAGAGACCAAAATCCGAACATTAACAGCAGTAGGAAGAGGCGAGATCAAATCGGCTCCGGATCTGGTAGTTTTGAATCTCGATATTTCTGCAAAAAATATGGATTTCAACAAAGCTATAGAAGAGCTGAATAAAAAAGCTGCAGCCCTTGAAAAACAAATAATTGCTGCTGGCTTTAAAAAAGAAGATTTGAAAACTACTTCATATACAGTTAATAAAAATTATGAATACCAGAATGGAAGATCTATAGATAGTGGTTTCATTGCGAATCATTCATACACTTTAGAATTTCCGAATGATCAATCAAAGATTGTGACTGTTGTAAAATCCATTTCAAAAGGAGTTGATGTTACTTACAATTTTGGATTCACTCTTTCGGATGCAAAAAATAAAGAACTGAAAGCGGAGTTGTTAAAGAGGGCAGTAAAAGATGCAACGGACGAAGCTACGGTGCTTGCTGCTGCGGGTGGAGTAAAGCTTAAGCAAATTAATGAAATCAATTATGGATTATCAGAAGTAGTGCCTTTCGCGATGGCTAATGCCCGAATGGCCAAAATGTCTGCAGAAGGTGATTTCGGCGGATTTGATGCAAAAGATATTTCTTTATCTGAGAAAGTAACGATTACTTGGGAGATTGCGCAGTAAGTTAAAGCGCAATCTCATACAATAAGAACCCTTGCTTGTAACCTGACTTTTCAAGCAGGGGTTTTGATACGTTAAATACTTTTACTCCTTTTGAAGTTTCTCCCTGAAGGCTCCCGATATGAGCATGTCCATGAAATGCAACCTCCACGGATCTTCTGTTTATTGTATCTGCAAGTCTGGAAGATCCAAGGAATGGGAAAATCTGTTCCGGTTCTCCTATTACAGTAGATTTAATTGGTGAATAATGAAGGATAACAACCTTCTTGATATCATCATCCAGACGGGCCAGTGCTTTATCAAGTTTAAGTGATTCTTCTACTGATTCCTGCACATACTTTTTATTCATTTTTTCTCCCCACATGGGCAGCATATGTTTATCGAAACCTCCTCCAAAACCTTTTACTCCTGCAAATCCAATTCCCTTTATGATTATTGATTCTCCATCAAGAATATGGATATTGTGTTTTATAAGTTCATGTCTTATCTCTTCCTGATGGTCAAGTTCATAGTCATGATTTCCCAATACTCCAACTATGGGAATATGGACCCCTTTCACTTCTTCTCCAAGCAAAACAGCTTCTTGTACATGACCAGTATCGGTCAAGTCTCCACAAAGTACAATTACATCAGCTTGCTCCTCTATGTTTTTGAAAAAGTGATGCCATCGGCCTTTATCGGATTCCTTTACATGTATATCACCTAGTGCTGCTATCCTTATTACCTTACCTGGTTCCATTTTTAAATGCTTTTAACCGTAATAATTTTATAATGCCAGTCTACGATGTCAATGGAATAAGAGCTGTGATCGACTAGTGGTCCTCTACATACTTTCTCCACAGGAGCCGGAAGCTCATACTGACCTTTGGCTCTCTCCAGCAACATCTCAAACAACCATCTTGGTATCTTGTCCCGTTCAGAGGGGTATATAAACTGAAAATTCAGAAGTTGCCCCAAAAGCAAATGCCAATGCTGATCAAGCCTTTGTAAAACTCTTTTCCAGTCAATGTTATCACTCTTTTTCAGAATTAGATGATTAACATCAGAGCCATCATAATGCGCTCTATCCTGAATATAAATTTTACTCCACATCAACTCTTCTGGTGCTACATATTTAACCTTTACACCGTAAAGTTCTCCCGGAACAGAATGCTCAAACCAGCTATCGTCTACAGGACAAAGATTGTTTGTGGTGTTAAAAATAAAATCTACAAAATAATTATCTTTTAATGCTTTTGCAATCCATCTTGCATCGGTGATTTCAATCGTCCAACCATGGGACGATAACAATTTCAGAATTTTAATATAATCACCAGGTTTGCAAAATAAGTCCAGATCTTTTTCCCTGACAATTCCTGTATAGTTTCTAAGAGCCACAGCTCCTCCTACAAGTATGGGCAGATTGTTTTCCGTTACAAATTCCAGCACAGACCGGAAAAATTCATGCGCCTCTTTTTTTAAAATCATATCTTAAATTCCCTCCATCCTCAGATAATTCTCTAAACTCTGTTTCTTGGATATAAAATTATTCTCTTTGGAAAAGATTGATGTTGTATCATAATCTTTTGCCTAGTCTTTTGACCATGATGTCTTAGGGTTGAAAAGATATTAGACCTTTTCCAAAAGCTTTGGTACTGTTTTCTTTTTTCCCATAAATATTGTGAACAGCAATGCCACTGAACTAAATACAACTGAGCCCCAAAGTACCGATCCCGGAATTTTTCTGGAGGGGATATCAAGTTCCCAGCCACCACTTATCGTAGCACACTTTTCATTAGATTCATAAAGGTTACCCTTTGTATCTTTTGTATCTTCCAGACTAAAATGTCCTGTTAGTACAGCTTCTCTGTAATCTTTATTAAAGCGCTTTCTGCCAAGAAATTTAAATAGCTTAGAGAATTTTCTTTTTCTATCAATAAAAGTTTCAGCCTTTGGTTTTGAAATTAGTTTAACAATTTGGCCTGCTACAATATGCGGACTGAGTGGATTACCAGGGGCCACTATTCTTTTTCCCATATAGTTTGCAGCTTGATTATAAATGGGTGTATCTGTAGTATCAGGTATTACATTGCAAATGTGTATGCCTTCGATATCTGAAAGTTCTTCTGCAAGGCTCAGACTTAAACCTCTGATTCCAAACTGAGTCATGCTATATGGTATGGCAAAAGGTTCTCCAGCTATGCTGGCAACAGAGCCAACATTAATCAGTATGCCCTGCCTGTTACGTTTGAAATGAGGCACTACATGTTTTGCCCCATAGGCATACCCTAATAAATTCGTGTCCAGAACTTTCTTCAGATCTTCGGAAGGAATATCTTCTAACCTTCCTAATACTGTAACGGCGGCATTGTTAATCCAGACATCTATTTTCCCATATTCAGTTATGGCTCTGTCTATTAATATTTTTATTTCTACTTCTTCGGATACATCTGTAGAAACCGCAATTGCTTTACCACCAAGTTTTACACACTCGTAAGCCAGATCTTCCAGTGCCTTTTTTCTTCTTGCTGCCAGTACTAGATAAGATCCTTTTTTTGCCAGTTTTAATGCGGTAGCTCTTCCTATTCCACTTGATGCTCCGGTGATGACGACTACCAGGTTCTTTAATTTCATATAATATAATAAGTGTCTGTATGCTTTAATCATAACCTTTAAAGTTTTATTATTGTTGAAATAGTAGAGTATGGAACAAATAGCAGTAGTAACAGGCGCCAATAGAGGCATAGGGTTGGAAATTTCAGCAAGGCTGGCTGACCTTGGATTTACAGTAGTCTTTACTTCAAGGGATGAAGCAAAAGGATTGAAAGCAATGAACGGTCTTCTTAAATCAGGAAGAAAGTTTGTTTTCTTTAAACTCGATGTTACTAATAAAACTGATGGACGAAAGTTATATGAATTTCTGGAAAAAGAATACGGAAGAGTAGATGTGTTATTTAATAATGCTGCGATTCTTCCTGATGAAAATGAATCAGCAGTTGCAGTCGATCTCTCCGTCGTAAGTAAGACATTTGAAACAAATACTATCGGAGCGTTTATGGTTGCTCAGTCTGTGATTCCTTTGATGAAAAAAAATAATTACGGAAGGATTATCAATATCTCCAGTGGGCTGGGAGCGCTAAGCTCTATGGGGGGCGGGTATCCTGCATACAGAATATCAAAGGCTTCCTTAAATGCTATTACCAGAATGCTTGCCGATGAACTTTCGAATTCCAATATATTAGTCAATAGTGTAGATCCAGGCTGGGTAAAGACTGATATGGGTGGTCCGAATGCCAGCAAAACTACTGCTGAGGCTGTAGACAGCATTTTATGGCTTGCTCAGTTGCCTGAGAATGGTCCATCTGGAAAATTCTTCAGAAATAAGCAGGAAGCTCCGTGGTGATAAGTTATTTTTGTAATATAGTTTTAAAACATGGAAGGTACACTGCATCAGAATAAAACATTCGAGAAGATTATATTTACTGAGAAAGAACTAAGAAACAGGGAATTTGAAGGATGCACTTTTATAGGATGCGATTTTTTAAATAGTAATCTTTCAGGAAATACATTTACTGATTGCACCTTTATTAGTACCAATCTTACAATGGTCAAACTACAAGGGACCAGTCTCAAAAATGTACATTTTAAAGAATGCAAAGTGATGGGCGTTGACTTTAGTAAATGCAAAGACTTTCTATTCTCGGTTAGCTTTGATAACTGTATGGCTGACTACACATCATTCGCAGCTAAAAAGATGGCTAAAACAAAATTTATAAACTGTTCGATGAAAAGTGCTCAATTAGCCGGAGCAGATCTAACTTCCGCACTATTCGATAATTGCAATCTGGACAGTGCTGTCTTTAACAAAACTATCCTCAATGGTGCAGATCTAACTACCGCCTTTAATTTTACGATAGATCCCGAAATGAACAGTCTCAAAAAAGCAAAATTTTCCACAGGTGGACTATCAGGTTTATTGACCAAATATGACTTGTTAATAGAATAAGACGAAATTTTCTTAACATTTAGATTAAAAAGGTCTTAATTAACTGTCAAAAGTTTGATGAGATTATAGAATAAACAAGTTGACTATCTGAAACTTTTGGGAATCTTTACGAAATAAACTAGATTTAACTTTTCAAAAATATGAAATCTATCATCCAGGGGTCTCTGCTGCTTGCTTGCATGGCTTGTTCAAAGCCTCAAAAAAAAGAACTTTCCTTATCGGATTTTGAAACGAAAATCAAATCTGATATGGATTATTATACAATGGTGGAAGCCTTTGGAAAGCCTTCAAAAGATATAGGAAGGGGTATTCATATATATGTCTATGACTTGAAAGATTCTACGAAGATGTTAGTGGGATTTACCGACAAAGTTTTGTATGCAAAACAAGTCAATCATAGGGAAGAAATCGTGAAAGACGTACTGGTCGGTAACTGATTACATCAACCCCAGACCTTCGTTCCTTCTGTGCAATTTTTGCACATTTCTATTTGATTCCTGCTCTTGAATAATTGCTGTCTGAAGTTATTATAACTTGTTCCAAACCAAACTTCTCTAAAAGTACTTACCTGTAGGGCTCCTAGTTGGTGTTGTGCATCCTTATCGAAACAACAAGGGACTACTTTGCCATCCCAGGTGATTACGCAGGAATGCCACATTTTCCAGCAGCCATCATCCAGATTGTTTTTGATTTTATATTTTCCCGAAGAGTCCTTATAGTACCTTGAGTATTTTGAATTATCTGGCATCAGGGAAGAACCATCTTCATAGTCATATATCTGAGCTGTCTTTAATCGCACCTCATCAACGCCTAATTCTTTTGCCAAGGCATAAACCTCATCGATCTGATGTTCGTTTGGCTTTACTACCAGAAATTGGAAAATGACATGAGGAGTTTGAGATTTCAGTTCATTCTTCCATTTGATAATATTTTTAGTCCCTTCAATTACTTTATTTAGTTGGCCTCCTACACGATAAGACTGGTAAGTCTCCTGAGTTGTACCGTCTATGGAGATTATCAATCTGGATAATCCTGATTCTATAGTTTTTTTTGCGTTTTCCTCATTCAGATAATGAGCATTGGTGGAGGTAGCTGTATAAATCTTATGAGACTTGGCAAATTTTACCATAGATAAAAAATCAGGATGAAGGTACGGCTCGCCCTGGAAATAGAAAGTGAGATAAGTCAAATGATCTTTCATTTGGCTAATTACATTTTCGAATAGTTTGGCTTCCAGCATCCCTGTGGGGCGGGTAAATGAACGTAAACCGCTGGGGCATTCTGGGCATCTTAAGTTACAACTTGTAGTCGGTTCAAAAGAAATACTGACAGGCAAGCCGAGTACATGAGGCTTTTTTAAAAGTCTGGAATAATAAAAGCTAAAAAGGACCAAAAATGCATTTTTGATCCTTTTTAGCTTGAATGAGGAAAGCAGATTCAGTGAATCATGAAATTTTCCCATTATTTTTTGGAAAGATATGATACTATTCCTGCATGCGGATCATCTTTTACAGATGCCCATGTGGTTGCAGAGTTCTTTAAATATTCTTTTACTTTTTTCTGAACTGAGCGGTCATTGATCTTAAAATCAAAATAACCGGATTTCCAGGTGAAATCTTCATAGACGTTTTTGCGCAATTCAATTAAAGATGCAGCTTTAAACCATGAAATCAGATGAAATACAGAGCCTTTTAGCATGAATGGATTTTTTCTTCCAACCATAAGACCAAAAGAGATTTCAAATCTGGAAATATCGTGTACTATAAAATTTCTCTTTCTGGTATTAGAGTCAATCTCCACTATAGCATGAAGGCAATTGGGCATTATCACTAGGTCCTTTACCGTAATATTAGAAAAGTGATCTTCTGCCTGATTTAGATAATTCTCTACTATTTTACCCGCCTCTGTCAGGATGATTTTTTTACCATCGACTTTGCTAAGGGTAAAGTTATCGTTATTCGTTACGATGGTAAGGCAAAATTCACCTTCCAAGCCGTAATTGTCGTCTTTAAGCAGTTCTTCCAATTTCAGATTTCCGTATTCGTCTGCCATAAAGGTAGAAACTAAAAGGTTTTTGTGAAAGAAAAATTTAAACCGAGCCCGGAAGATTTAGAGGGCATTGCCACATATTCTAAGAATAATCCATTTAAAGAAATAAAATATTTGTCTTTAAAAGATTTGGCTAAGCCCAACTCTACATCTCCTTTTCCGTACCCACCATAGCCAAACGCAGGTATTACAATGAGGGTTTCGGTTATGTAATAAATTCCTTTTAAATACACCCTCGGAAGATTACTAGCATTCCACACATATTTTAATCCTCCTGAAAGACTGATTTTTGAATTAAAATGCTGCACATATTGAATGTGAAAAGTTGCAGGAATGAGGTATGAAATATTCTTTTTTGTGTTTTGAATTTTCAAATCCTTAGCCAATGAATCCGGATTATAACGATCCAGAAATCCATTGTTCAGGCTGAAAATATCATCAACGAAAAAACCATCATACCGGAAGGTGGAATCTCCACGGTAATTATTTAAATTTTTCCATCTGATAAATCCTATGTCTCTGGCTTCCAGTAAAAGTGTTGATTTTTCACTCACCTGATATCTGCCATAAAGATTTAAGGAAGCTCCCAATCCGTCAGAACTGAAGGTGCCTTTGCTTCTGTCGGAATAAGAAATATTTGGGTCTGCATTGATATCGATATATGCTCCGGATGGTTCTGTATACAAATCACCACGGTTTAATATGGCCTGATTAAATCTTCCACCTCGAATAAAAGACAATCCACCTCCGACTCTTAATTTTTCGTTCAGATCTTTTTCAAGTCCGACATACAGGCTTTGTGAATCAAAATATCTGTATTTAAGAGGAGCAATGTTGATAGTTTGTCCTGCAAATTGGCTATTACCTCTGAATACAAGCTCAAACAAGTCTTTGGAAAACTTGGCATCCAGATGTTCTTTATAATAAAGCCCTGCTACGAAACTTACAGAGCCTAGACTTGCCCTGCCACTTATACCAGCTGAAAAATCAAATCCGAAGCGGTTGGCATCCTTCAATCTCTTGCTTACCTGGTCTTTTAAACCATTGTCAATAAATCCTCCGAAAACCAGCTTTTTGATAAATGAACTGGTAACTGCATTGCTGTTGTAACCTGAGCCAACCGTTATGTCAAGGTAGTCTGAATCTCCGGCTTCATTGACGTAAGCAGGATTTTTCAGATCGTATAAGAATCTGAAATTTCTGTCGGTTTCAAGCTGACCGAAAGAGGATGTAGCTATTAATAAAAAGGTTAAAAGGTAAACGTATTTCATCACTGATTCAATTATTCAATAGTTACATTAACATTTCCGGAGACAGTGACATCCAATTCGTAGTCACTATAAATTTTATAAAATTCTCCTGCTGGTTGTGTGTCAAAGACTGCTTTGAAAACCATGTATTTGGAGTGCAGTATGTTTTGAATAGAGTTTTCGCTGCTAAGGTTATATCTGATGATACTCTGAGATTTGCCAATTGCTTTTCCCGCACTGGCAGGAGCTGGTGTAATAGTTTCAGGAGAAACAAGAGAGTCTGTCAGGTTTTTATTAGCGTCCAGGAAATAAAGCTTTAAATTGGCTGATATTGGAAAGCCATTATTAGCAATGAGATTCAAATAGCCACTTTTGACTGAAGTTTCTATTTCCTTCGTCAGAAATTCTATAGTATCAGAAAGCTGAAGCTTATTTGCCAGAAGGTTTAATGGAACTTCCATGTCCAGAAATATATTTAACGGGGAACCATAGTAAGCAAATTGATTAAGGTTGTTTGGGGCAAAGTCTACATCTTTGTTTGCAAATGCCTGCACCTTGTAGTCTATAGAATAAGGCATCATGTTTAGTAAGTCTTTACCTTTTTCACCCAAAGAAAGAGTTGAAGTTACAGACTGCAATGGAGTTTCTATGGCTGGACTAATGTTAGCGGAAATATCCTTGATTTCGACAGATGTAACACCAGGTCGATTTCCCTTGATACTGCTTACATCTACGAAACCGCTGACACCAATCCCGTTTTCTATCTTAATTCCGATATTTGTAATTTCCTCAAACTTTAATTCTCCACCTGTGACCTTCTTAAAGAGATCTATAGCAGCTGTTCCCGTCTTAGTAACGCTATATTGGCCTAAGTATCCCCTTACATATTCCGGGACCATATTTTCCATGCTAATCTTTACAGACATGGAATCATTCAAGGAAAGGTAAATGAGCTTGCCGGTATACTCAATTCTTCCGGTAATCTTATTGAAGAAAGCGTTATAAGTTGTATCACCTTCTCGGATCTGACCTTTTGAATTCATGCCTCTGAGATTCAAGACATATCCAGCAAGGTCATATTCCTTAACGAATGGCTTACCGGACTGGTTTGGAGGTACAACATCCTCAATTCTGAATCTGGTGCCTGCTCTATCTATGGCACCTGGGATGTCGTAAGTAAAGTAAATATTGTCTTGAGCTGTACTGGTAACTTCTACTCGAACATTGCCAGAACGTAATTTCGCTTCGGTTAATTTAGCATCTCCCATACTAACGAGATACACATAGCTGGAATCATCGATTACATTTTGAGCGGGGAAAATAGCATTTGCTGAATTTACTTTTACATCAGAGATTTTAATAGTGACTGTGATAATGGAGTTGGGATCCATATAAGGAATATTTCCAGCCGCGATTGTAGCCATATTGAGCACATAGGCATTCATAATATCTCCTTCCACTTTTTTTCCGGCAAGGTCTGTAGCGCTGTTCTGGGGAGTTCCAGTCAGATTTTTAAATACTTCATTGTAATAGATATTACTCCCAGAAGCATTTGACAGTCTGAAGTTGACAGAATCAATAGTAAACGGAAATCCATTGTTTACTGTAACTTCCATTTTACCTTCCTTAATGTCGGCTTCTTTAAAGAACAGCCCTGTAGGAAGGCCAATTGGAGGCAAATTGATACCAGATATTGCAGGAACAGGCCCATTTCGTTGTTCTACATATTTTTTTAACTCTTCGTTACCAGGCTGATCAGCAAGCTGTTGCAGAGTAATCTTCTGTGAAAAAGTTTTAGAATCTAGTTTAAGTTCGCTTAGTTTTTTTGAAGTGTTGTATTCGGGAAAATTCTTCTTACCAAGATTCAGGAGGCTATCTAATGTCATGGAATACAGCAACTCTCTGTTTACTATTTTCAGGCTGTTGTCTGGATTTTTCTGAATGACACTGTCTTTAATGATATCGCCAATTCCAAGTTTGGTTTTAATCAGCGGGGCAAGGATTCCTGCATCCCATCGTGGTTTTTCAAATTCCTTTCTGCAGGATACAAACAATACCAATAGGAAAATGATAATTATATTGAAAGTCTTCATAATCTGTTAAATGCTTTAGCTATAGGATATTTGTCGAAGCAAATGAGCCATTTACCACAAAGGTGAGTAGCATATATTCCGGATGAGAGCAAAAGGTAATCATTGAATCGTACAAATTTGCTAAAATTCAAATACAATACGCTTACAATTTAGGGCTTTAAGTGTATAAAACGTTAAATTTCTGTCAAGATAACTTACATGCCGTATTTTGTGAGATTCATATTGTATTTGTCCTTGATTTTCAGTTATCCTGCTTTCTCCCAGATTTCAGGAGTAATAAATACATATGCCAAAGTTACAGTTATAGACGAAACTTGCAATTCGGTTACAATTGCTCCGGCTTCTGGGTTTTCAGTAGGAGACAAAGTGCTGATAATTCAGATGAAAGGAGCTCAGATTGACCAGAACAATTCTACTGCTTATGGTAATCTTACTGGTACGGGCCTTGGGAGTGCAGGTAATTATGAAATCAATGAAGTCGCAGCAATCAATGGGTCGGTTTTATATTTAAAATATGAATTAATCAGGACTTATGATCCTGCAGGGAAAATCCAGGTAGTTAATATCCCGATTTATTCAGATGTAACAATTAGCGGCGTGTTGACTAGCGCTCCTTGGGATGGTGATACCGGCGGTATTCTGATTTTTGAATCTACGGGTGACGTGACGATGAATGCAGACATTGATGTTTCCGGTAAGGGATTTAAAGGTGGTGAATGCAGTGCAAACGGAGGTGATTGTGATTATATTCTGGATGGTCCTTATAATAGCCGAACTCTTCCGGGAGAATCTGGGAAAAAGGGAGAAGGAGTAGCGGAGTTTTCACCTGGAATGGAATCCGGAAGAGGTAAACAATTGAATGGAGGAGGAGCAGGTCTTGATTTAAATTCAGGAGGAGCCGGCGGGGGGAATTATGGAAAAGGTGGTGATGGTGGTAGCATCTCTTCTGGCTGCAAACCAGTATTGGGATTTGCGGCTAAAAATAACTTCGGATTAGGTGGTGTTGGATTTAGCACTACTATAGAAACTCAGAATAAAATATTTCTTGGCGGCGGTGGTGGTGGTGGGCATCAGGATAATAGCCTGTGTAATGCAGGTGGTAATGGAGGAGGGATTGTTATTGTTAAAGCCGTTCGAATAGAAGGCAATGGACATTCCATATTAGCCAATGGAAATTCAGTTGCTGAAAACTTACCGGATCATGGAGATGGGAATGGAGGTGGTGGAGCAGGGGGAACTGTATTGCTTGATGCATCCGTGTCTTCAAGTTTTATTTCTACACCTCCTAATATAAACGTAGTAGGTGGAAAGGGAGGAAATACCAATGACCAGAATAGTCCTGGAAAAAACTTCGGTCCAGGTGGTGGCGGTGGTGGAGGTGTTGTGTGGTTAAAAGGGGCAGCATTACCGGTGCTTCCTATTGCAGTGCTAGGCGGATCACCTGGAACTTCCAGAGCATGCGCCTGTTCTCATGGAGCAGTGCAAGGATCAAATGGCGCAACCTTACTAAATCTTGCCATTCCAATCAGCAATCCTGAAGGAGATGGAGTATGTTACAAGACAACTTCTGTTCAATTACTAAACTACACAGCTACTTGTAAAGACGGCTTTGCTTTGTTATCCTGGAATACAATAGCAGAGATAGACAACAAGCTTTTTACCATAGAAAAATCTGAAGATGGCATTCATTTTTTTGAGATTGGGAGAGTTACAGCAACTAATAATTCCTCTGTGACCTCTGCATATTTTTATAGCGATGATTTAAAAGGGGAAGAGGGTAAGTATTACTATAAACTGAGCCAGACAGATGACGATGGAACAGTAAATTTTCTTGGCATCCGTTCTGTATCAATTGATGGAGATACAAAACTTGTTCATAGTGTCTATCCCAATCCATTTACAAGGTCAGTGACTATCCAATTAAATAAGGATGAGGAAGACGTGACAATTTCTATTGTGGACATGACGGGGCGAACGGTACTTCAAAGTAATGTAAATAATACTAAAGACCAGAAGATAGTGCTTTTTGATGAGCATATATCTTCTGGACCATATATTCTAATTGTTAGAAGTAATGAAGTAGAAGAAAAGATACTTTTGATAAAAGAATAATTTGTTGAATCAATATCCCACAGTAAATCGGCCTTTTTTGAAACGGGGGTTTTCTACCTCATTTAAAATAGCTACGGCAAAGTCTTCCATTGAAATCTTACTGGTTCCTTCTGAGTCAATCAGTAATTTGTTGCCACTGATTCTGAAAATACCTGTCCTGTCTCCCGGTTCTATCAAGGCAGAAGGACTAATATTGGTCCAATCCAAACCAAATTCTTTTTCATAAAGAGTCAAAGCTTCTTTATGAGCTCTAGCGATGGGCTTCCATTCCTGAGGGAATTCGGGAGAGTCGACGAGTAATCTTCCTTCACCTACCTCGAGAGATCCTGCTCCTCCGACAGCAATAAGCCTTATGTTTCCTGAATTTTTTATAGCAGTAATAAGTGCCTGAGTTGCTTTTATGAGGTTATCTGTTTCTTTCAAACCAGGACCAAAAGCACTTATCACAACTTCTGAATTTTTAATCATTTCAGAGATTTGATTCGGATCAAAAATATCTCCTTGAGCAATTTTTAGTCCTGCTCCTGTGTAAGCTAGCTTTGAAGGATCTCTGACTATTGCTGTAACTTTATGTCCTCTGTTTAAAGCTTCTTTTAATATTCTACTTCCGATATGGCCGGTTGCCCCTATTAATGCTATTTTCATGTGTGATCAAAATCTTTGGAAAAATCCCCGGAGTTATTAGAATATTGCCCGGCACTTTTTCCATAGATTAAGCTGATTTATGAAAAAGTGTTGTATAATTTTTTCATGAAGCCTTAGGGATTGAAGATTCATTTAGTACTTCAAGGTAAGTAATCAGTATAGGATCTTGTTCATTTTTCCTTATATACTCTTTCACTTTTCTCAGAAAATCCCACAATGGCTCATAGTATTTGTGATTGGTATTCACCTGAAGCTCATCTACAGTAAGTGTATTCCCTTTTTTTAATAATAAGTGTAGGGTTATAAAGAAATATGAAATTGGAAGTTTACTGCCCTCCAGGACTGTACCGCTTCTTATGGTTGTCCTGAATTTGCAATCCTTGCATTGGAATTGTTGTTTGGATTTAAGCCAATAATGATGTGTAGAACCACATTTTTTGCAAACTACTCCTTTTTTCAGACGGAATTTTTTGAAAGCTTCAATAGCAAAACCTTCATCCTTATATACGTTTAAATATTCTACTGTTGCCTGCATAGTTTTATAATGGTTTAATGTCACATTACAAAAGTAGTAATTCTATATTAAATCTATAGAGTAATAGTAGATTATTTTAACCGATTTGGTGGTATGATTCTCAGAATGATATTTTAATTAATGTTAATTGTCTGATAGTTAAACTATTATGGATTTAATGATAAGTGATTAGAATAATTATGAATTAATAATTTAATGCCATTAAACACGGGATGGCTTAGATGAGTTAAAATCAAATGGCACAATCAAATGAGCGAGGATTTACGGATAATGCATATTTTAGATTTTCGATTTTGGTTATTACAACCTATTTTTTCTTTTCAGGACTTTATTATATCCAAGGCATCATTTCTCCCATACTCTTTGCTGGAATCCTGGCAATGCTGGTTTTGCCAGTGTGTAATAAACTAGAAGAAAAAAAACTGAGCAGAGGAATTTCTATAGTTATATGTCTCTTACTTATTATACTGGTAGTAAGTAGCATCATATATCTATTCACCTCCCAACTGATAGAATTAAGTGATGATTTTCCCTATATCAAAAAAAGGGCACTGGAGAAGTATGTAGAGATTAATAAATTTATAGAGCAGGAAACCCGGATACCTGTAAGTAAGCAGAATTCCATGTTGAAGGAAGGGGTTCAGAAGTTTCTTTCAGGTGCAGGAGATACCTTTAAAGAATTATTGATGAGCCTTAGTTCTGGTTTTGGTAATTTCCTTCTTGTTCTGATCTATATATTTTTCTTTTTATTATTAAGAGATAGAATAAAAAACTTTATCCTGATGCTGTTTAAGCCTGAAATGCATGCTCAGGTAAATCTCATCATCAATAAAATCAAGAAACTATCAATCCATTACCTCTCAGGCTTGCTGATAGAGATGATTATATATGGTGTGATATCTTCAATAGGCTTTCTTATTTTGGGAGTTAAACAGGCTATATTTTTTGGATTTCTTGGTGGTGTTCTGAATCTGATTCCATATTTAGGAGCGCTTATTGGTGCTGCATTACCTTTCATAGTTGCCTTTATTTATGAGGATTCATTTATATATCCTCTAGGTGTAATAGGGGTAGTTCTGATTGTACAGTTTATTGATAATAATTTTGTAACACCAAAAATTGTAGCTGGATATATTAGAATTAATGCTCTTGCCTCCATTATAGTGATTTTTATTGGAGGGGCAATATGGGGAGTTGACGGAATGGTGTTGTTTCTGCCATTACTGGGTATCGTAAAAATTATTTGTGACAATGTTCCTGCCCTCAAGCCATATGGTTATCTGGTTGGGGAGGATGATGAAGAAGCTAGTGGCGGATTTGGAACCAGATTGAAGGATTGGATACAAAGTAAACTAAAGAAAAACAGATAAGATAAAGAAGCCTGTATCAATAAGCTTCTCTATCTTATCGGTTTAGTTAACGAAACTTCGGACACATCACCTTACCGGTTCTTTTTATTATAACCACCTTATCTCTGGGGAATTTTACAGAATAGCCCAATTTTATTTTGGACGTCATTGAAGCAGGAATATCAAGCTTCCAGGTAAGCTTGCCATTTTCTTTCATATAAGAGGCTCCATCGCTTTCTTCCAATGAAATTTGTATTTCTTCTTGTTGGGCAATTGGAATCTGATCAAAGATTTCAATCTGAACAGGTTTTGAATTAAGGTTTCTGACGTCTATTTCATAGCTGAAGTTCTCCACTAACTGAAGTCCTATTAGTTTGCGAGTGCTGAAATCTTTTTTCTTTACCCTGGATACCTGTATAGCTGGGTCTGGTCCTAATGAAACTTCAAGAGAATCCCCAGCAGCCAATGGATCAATATAAGTCTTTCCTGCAAAGGTTCCATTCTGGTAAACATTTACCTCACCCTCAATAAGCTTTAATCCTTCCCAGTCTTTTATGCGCGCAATAAGATAAGCTTTTGCATCCATTTTGGGAACGGATTGGTATAGGTAAGAAGCCTCCAATACTGTTTGTTTTATATCTGCAAGATATTCCTTTGTTGAAGAAGGAATAGAGTGTTCTCCTTCAATGTTAAAAATCATTTCACCTTCTTCCAGCTCTATTTCCTGTTCTTCCGTAGCTCCTTTTTTGATTTGTTTTTTAGATAGAGAACCTTCATTTCCGGATTCATAATAACCATAATTTTTACCTGTTCTTTTTTTCTGATGATAAGATAGCACCCATGTCTCTAGGACAGGCGCCGTAAGGGATCGAGAGGGATTACCTGCATGAAGTGAGATTTTACTACTCTTCCAGTTTTCTCCTGAATTATTAAGGATATTGGCTTTGTATTCAAGTTTTAATGGTTCCTGTATACTTTTATAGAACACAGAATAGATAGGTGACCATCCGCAGGATTTTACATAGTAGTGGAGTTTAAAGGTGACCTTCTGCAGAATTGAACTTTCAACCAACATATAAATATGCGCTGAAGTTGCAGAATCCGCTCTAAGTATCTGTTTCTGACGGCTTGTAAGTTTTTGAAGTTTCTTATTTAGTAGCTGTTTCTCATCTTCTCTTTGCAGTAAAAGATTATTGATCTCGTCCAACTTTTTTCTTGTATAATTCAGAGCATTGTCCAGTTCGGCTACAGAAAGGCCCTGGGCATTTCCCACGCGTTTTGAATTAGCAAGAAGAGATTTCTTTTCTTCTTCCAAAGCATCGTATTGAAGTTCTTTATATTCAATTTTTGTATTAACCTTTTCAATACTATCATTTAATTTATTAAGCTCTTCAGTTTGACTCCATTCATTTGTGAAATCTATTCTGCTTGAAACGGAAATGATTTTTACCAATGGTGTTGATGAGATATTAATGCTTCCAGGATCAATATTAGAAGAAAGACCAGTTATGATCATTTCTGTTTTCCCCTGATTTAGCTGAATGTTAAAGACTCTGCTGATCTCAGCTCCCTGGGAAAATACACTCACCTCTTTGATTTCAGAATTGTCAATAATTTTTTGTCCATGTATTTTAAAAGAAAAAAATAAAAGGAAAAGCAGGAAAAATGATCTCATATTTAAAACAGTTTGCTATTAATTATCTTCATTGAAAAAAGGTAAGCGCAGAGAATGTTGATATTCACCCACTGGGTTTAGATTAGGGCAGGGTTAAGTCTGTGCTGAGAGCTCTGTTAAAGATTGAAGCTTAAGTAGTCAAAATGATTTTGTCAATTTTGCCTTTAATTTAGCTTTCCTTAAAACCCATATGGAGGTGAATCTAAATCAGCATCAAGCCAGGACTTGTGGTGGACTATGAAACGCCAGCATGGCGTCTCTATATATTTTGCACTTTCAACTTTCAACTTTCTTATAACTTATCACTTACAACTTTCTCAGCCCATTCCATATCTCCAGGTAATTCAGAAGAATTAAATTCAATATGCAGAACTCGTCTGTGTTTCTGATTAGTCCCTTTTGAAGAGGCATGCAATAAGAGGGGCTTCATAAAATGTATTCCTCCGGCTTTTACATCGCAGGGGAGTGGCAAACTGTTCTGTGTAATCGTTGCAATCTGCTCGTCATTAAGCTTCTTCTGATGAGAGCCGGGTATCATTTTTAAACCACCGTTCCTTTCATCTGTATCATCCAAATGGATTCTGATGGTCAATGTATTTTTTAGTATTTCTTCAGGGGGACATACACTGATAACATTACCTTTCTGTGTCCATCCAGTATAACCTTCTGTTTCTATTTTTTTGTCTACATTAATAGTGATATCCTGATGCCATGTAACATACCAGTTGGATTCTGGAGGTTTATCGAAGTAAATAGCTTTGGATAAAAAAAGATTATCTCCTTTACTGGCAAGTATTTTCTTTAAGTTCTTGTTAAACAGGAAAGGTTTAAGTTCAGGGAGTTCAATTAGTAGCTGCCTGATAGCATATACCTGTTTATTTTCTTTTGGAACTGTTTTGTTAAAATATTCTTGGATAATGGCCTTGATCCTGTTTACTTCTTTTTTAGTATAAACATTCTGAAGGATCGCAGATCCTCTACCTTCTACTTTTTGCAAAGCCATTTTTATACCTGAAGAAGTGAGATCTGCATCATAAAGATCAACGGCATGGGCTAGTCTTTCTCTGATTCTTCTTTTCAGATTTTCAGGTTTAATCACCCTGATAGCATCTCCAAATCCAAGAATTTCTTTTTCCAATTCGAAATTGAGTTGAACTTTCAAGGAGATTACAATACCATTGTCAGTGGTTTCTATTAATTGCTGAGAGTGATGAAGCGGTTTGGTAATTACGTAGGGCGCATTTGTCTGGTCAACAAAAAGCATTACATTTTCAGGTTCACCATTAGGGTTGACTGAAACACCTATCACGTCTTTGAAATAGTCTTTGATATCATCCTGCTTGTATCTAATATAAGTAATATTGGAATGAGACAATCCCTCAATACGGTCCAGAGCGAGATTCAGCATAGGTTGCCCTCTTTTAGTGATGCCAAGAAGAAACCATCTGTTTCTAAATTCTTTTAACAGATAAGGATGAAAGGATAAAGTATTGGCTGTTCTTGATTTGAAAGATTTGTATATAATATTCAAAGGAGTTTCATTGATAATAGCCTGATACAAAGCATCCAGATACTGAAGGCCTTTAAGGTTTTCATTCTTTTCAAAATCAATAACAGAGCTTTTATTGGTTTTGGAAGAATGTATCTTATCTTCCAGGCGTTGCACCATTCCGCTTAATTCCTGAAAGTGACTAAAGCCGCTGAATTGCTTTAATAATTCAACTACCTCCGTTAGCTTATTCAGATCTTGTCCGGTTAAAGGTATATTAGTGATGGAATATTCAGGATCTTCGTATGTATAATATTTTTTTTCCAAAACAATGATAGGAGCATTATAGCCTAACTTATCACTTCTCATCATCTGAATATCCATTTGGATGGATCTTTTGCTTATTCCCTTATCTATTCCTTCATATTCATATAGCGCTTCAGAACAAGCCTCAATCAGGTCTTCCAGTGTCCATTTCCTATATCTGTTTTGCAGGCAGTTGTCGATGGTTTTATATCTTATTAATGCGTTTCTGTTTACAGGCATTTTTTTCAAGTTGGATTAACCTCACCCTAAATCCCTCTCATGAAGGAGAGTGACTTTGGTGAGCATGTTAATATTTGGATTTGTAGGTAAATTTATATTTAAATTCTACGATTTCATGTTGTAGACTGTTCCCATCTCCTTCAGGTCATAGTGTCCGCTTAAGCAAGTTTAGAATTACATAATTCTTAATTAAAGTAAATTAGCAACAGTTT
>NZ_JAGHZZ010000016.1 GCF_017745095.1 Sporocytophaga sp.
GTTCGGATTTCTTCCTCTAATTCAATAACTTGCATCCTTAACCTGACGGCTATGGATTGTATCGCGTGAAATCTGTGATAGAGGAACTGTTTAGATTGTTTAGATGCATGTTGTATAAAGCGCATTCGCATTTGTAATGCGAGTGTTTGAGAAAAGATATAGAAGTAGCCAGTTATTGGAGGATCTGGCTATTTTTTTAAATAATATGAGTAATGAGGGTTGTTATAGAAGACAGTGGAGTGGGGCACGCGTTTTGAAAACGCGCGCCAGCCAGGGAATTATTTCTAATCGTTCGGTAATTTAGAATGTGTCGGGTCGAAAGACCCGACACCACAGGAAATCCATCCATCCATTTTTAACCCATTCCTTATTGCTCCCAAAGTTTTTTTTAATAATTTCATGTTCATTTAATAAATTCAGTATTTTGAAAACCAGCCTAGAACACCTGCCGGAACACAAAAGAGAAGAGTTAAAGCTCATCACTGATCATATTGCAGAGCAAATGCAGCCTGATTATATTTTGCTGTTTGGTTCATATGCCCGTGGTAACTGGGTGGAGGATGAATATACGGAAGCCGGTATTCTTTATGGATATAAGAGCGATTATGATATTCTCGTAGTTACAGAAACCAAGCTCGATACTGTCTTATCCAATAAGTGGAGAGAGCTTGAAAAATACGTTGCTCAGTTACATACTACTGCACCAGTAAATCTTATCCAGCATAGTTGGGGATATCTCAAAAGTGAACTTGCCCATGGAAGCTATTTTTTTACAGATGTTGTGAAAGAGGGTGTCATTCTATATGACAATGGAAGAAATGTTGATTATCCCATAGCCGTTCCCGAGTTTATTGATCCGGAAAAAGTAAAGGCAAGAGCTAAGGAAGAATATGATTTGTGGTTTGAAAGTGCCAATGATTTTTTGGAGACATTTAGATTCAATTTTGAAAAAGAGAAATATAAAATAGCTGCATTTCAGCTTCATCAGGCAACAGAAAGATATTATACAGCTTTGTTATTAGTCTTCACAGGATACAAAGAAAAGATTCACGACATAGAGGAACTTGGAAGTCAGGTCGAAGCTATAAATGCTGACTTTAAGAAAGTATTTCCCCGTCATTCACGAGAGCAAGATGAGAGATTCAAGCTGTTGAAGAAAGCCTACATAGATGCCAGATATAAAAAGACCTTTTCAATAAGCAAAGAAGACCTGGAATATTTGAGTGAAAGAGTAGAAGTGTTGCGAGATATGGTGAAGACAAAATGTGAGGAGAGGATTGGGGAGTAAGTAGTTAAATGAATTAATAATAAATGTATGAGGTCATCCGACTCAGCTGTCTCGCATTTGTCCTCCTCGTGGGCTATCGCGTGATTGTATCGCGTGAAATCTGTGATAGAGGAACTGTTTAGATGCATGTTGTATAAAGCGCATTCGCATTTGTAATGCGAGTGTTTGAGAAAAGATATAGAAGTAGCCAGTTATTGGAGGAGCTGGCTATTTTTTTAAATAATATGAGTAATGAGGGTTGTTGTAGAAGACAGTGCAGTGGGGCACGCGTTTTGAAAACGCGCGCCAGCCGGAGTATTTCAAATATGGAAAGATAGGTTTGATGACGTATATCTTGCTAATAAAAATCTTTTGGAAACCAAATTAGATTATATCCATCTCAATCCATTACAGGAAAAATGGAGTCTCGTAAAAGCACCCGAAGAATATTCTTACTCAAGCGCTATGTTTTATAACTGCAATAAACAACCTGGGCTAACAATTTCTGATTATAGAATTTATTTTTAGTCAAGAGGTAATATAAAATGTGTCGGGTCGAAAGACCCGACACCACAGGAATAAAGCTATCGGACTTGGAATGTTTATCAGTACAGTACCAATTATACTAGCCGGAATACTTTTGATGATATTGAGTAGTTTACATTAAGCCCCAGTTGAAATGATATGTCAAATATTAAGTTAATTTGGTTTCTCCTTTTATTTCCTTTTTCTCCAATTGTATCCCAGAAGTATAAAGGGGATATAGTTAAATTTGAATATGGATCAGATATTATAACTCAAGAAAGCAAAGTCACACTGGATAGTATTGTTAGTTGGTTAAATAAGAAACCCAAAGAGCACTCCATTTATCTTGTTCAATCATGGACTTGTAAGAAGGAAGTCGAGCAATATCCTAATATTGGAATAATCAGGGCTAAGAAGGTTACGGACTATATGTATTTGAAGTTATTAAGGAAGGATTTACCAATTTATATTGATCCTCGTAATTATTTGGTTAAGCAAGATTGTTCTGATTCAAATCTTGAAGTTCCGATTGGTATTTCAATTGAAATTCGACCAGATTAGGATTATTAAAACAATAGAAACAGTGATGAATAACAGAATGATTTTAATTAGTCAATTTTTCTTGACTATATTTTTGGGCGCAATTTTATCATTCATAATTTCCAGAGTGGAAAAAGTACCTCAAATGAGTTTGCTTGGGATAGTTTTGTCTGTGTATTTATCAACAGGACTGTTTATTAGCAAATTGGGTCTATTTATCCTTTATAAAAACATGGCTGTTTCTAGTTCTGCACTTGGCAGCTTTATTTTATATAATAAATGATGGTGGGACGGTTTCATATTTTGCTATTTTAATAGGGTTGAATTTGATAGTGATGTTATTGATAAGGAAAGGCAAGGCAAGAAAGAAGAGCAATAAGGTGGTCTTGATGAGGCCACGGAGGAGCTTAAAGATTCTGCGCTGGTGCAAGTCTATGACTTGAGTATTAGAATGCAAGTCATAGTAAATTATTCCAATAAATGAATTATATATGCTAATGGTAAGAATAAACAAATACCTGATTTGGATAGGAATAGTTGTCATTGCAGTTGGTTTTTTCTATGAAATATTTTTTGCTGGAATTCCATATCAAGACGCTCCCGATTATTTAGTTGCTGAATATAATCGACATAGTATTATTGCGAAGAGAATTATGATAACCGGCTTGTTGATGACAATCTTAGGCCTAGTTGTCAGGATCACAAATAGATTCAACCGGAAGTAATGAATGTTTTCAGGATTGGATAGTAAAGAGTTAAATGAATTAATAATAAATGTATGAGGTCGTCCGACTCCTCGTCATCTAAAATGCATAGGGTTGAACACCCGACACCACAGGAAGACCGGGCACCACAGGAAATACTCAAATTTTTTTTACAAAAAATGGAAACAGCGAATTATAATATCAAAGAACTAACAATCGAGCATAAAACTGATATAATGAGGTTAGTCGTAATGTTAAATCCTAACATTCCTCATGATGTATTGGAGTCTAGATTGTTTAAGATGTTTAAAATACAAAGTTATAAGTGTTTTGGAATTTTTGATAAAGATGTTCTGATCGGAGTTACCAGCTGTTGGTATACCGTAAGGTATTATTCCGGGGCACAAATAGAGATTGATAATGTTGTTATCGATGAAGCATATAGATCTAAAGGAATAGGGAAAATATTTTTAGATTATATTACTGATTGGGCCAGAAAAAATGATTGTGAAACTATTGAATTGAACACCTATGTGGGTAATCATAGATCTCATAAATTTTACTTTGATCAAGGTTATAAAATTTTAGGATTTCATTTTCAAAAACAGATATAAACTGAGCTGATTTACGCTGGTATAGGGCCCTTCGACCCTATACCTCAGCAAGACGATATTGTATCTCCCGAAGAATTAGTCCACGCCTCTAAAGCTTTTATTTGCTTGCCAACTCAAGTAAAACACCTGTTTCAAGTCCTATTCGATTGCTTTTAATATTATTACCAATGGTGTAAGTAGAAGCAATGTTCTGAGTAAAGCTCCCACATATAAATATATTTAAGCATTTACTTAATTCGTAAGATGCTCTGGTTTCGAATATCAAAATACCGGTAATTGACTTTAGCTGATTCTTACTTAGTATGTTTAATTTACCTTCTTTTGAAATTGTTACCCCATCTGCTTTTACTGGAATAGCAATAGAATAGCCTAATATCGGTGCTATTGACCACTTCTTAAATTTAAAAGCATAACCCAATTTTAATCCAGCTTGCAGATAGAGAATTTTATTGACGAAATTGCCTGGAGTATAAAAATAAGAAGTGTCAGATTCCTCAATGGTACGTTCTTTAATAACGTATTTTGTTTCGGGAATTCCTGTGGTTTCATTTTCTATAAAATATACATCAACCGTATCTTTTTTGGTAATCTGATAAGTTTGTACTTGTTGGTCTGATGCTGTATAACGATATTTTTGTTTCAGATAAAGCATACCTGTATTAATCCCCCAAAGCCATTTGTTGTTCTCCCTTTCTACTAGAAACTTAAATAAAGTGGCAGGGGAAATTTGTGATTTTCCTTCATGTATTTTTTCGGAGGGTACATCGTTCCTCAATGCAAGACCATATCCAGCACTAGCTCCAAGTCTATAATTTATAGAGTGTTTTATTGGAGAGGGTGCTATAAAATATTCCTTTCGAACCACATTTACTTTCCTATACGTAATGATGGTATCCATCACTGAAGGATCAAGTTCAGATGGTTTATATATAGTATCCACCTTGTACTCTACAGGTATTTGTTTGTCGCCTTGACCATATAGAAATGAAGAAAGAATAAGACAATAAAATAAAAAAAAGAATCGCAACATTTCTATCTCTTATTTTTTTTAGACTTTTTGGTTGTTCGAATAGTATCTGTTACAGTTACAACAGTATCGTCTGCAAAGATAATAATTTTTTTAGCTGATGGTTCTTTTGCAATCTTTTGGTCTTTCACCACCTTTTGTTCTGTAGGTTTGATATAGGTAATAGTTGTATCTGTTACCTTACTTACAGAATCTTTTTTCTCAACATTTGTATATAGCGAATTACTATTGTCAACCTTTTGTGATGGTTTTTCAATATCATCATTGCTGCCTTGAATTAATGCAGGTTTGCTGGAATTAACTGATATTTTGTTTTGGTCCTTTCTATACTTCACATCTGTTGTATTAGTGAATTGGCTTGAAGTTGAATTTACCTTTTCTTCTTTTACTACCTGAGGTGAAGACATAGATGTATTGTTGATAATAAATAAGATAATTACAGCTGTAATAATAGCTGAAAGGCTAAAATAAAAAACATTCCAATGAGACCAGCCAAATTTCCAGAAGCTTTTTATTAGCTTTCCAGAAAGCACTTCCCAGGATGTCTGAACAGGTGCTTCTGCCTGACCGAGCACTTCAAATAACTGGGTTAGTTGTTTTTCTTCTGAATCTTTCATTTTAGAAAATTTATTGACTTACTTTTTTAATACTTCTTTTATATAATTCGGCCTGAATTTTTTTTCGGGCTCTTAATAATCTTGTTCTCGATGTGTTTTCATCGATCTGCAACATTGAGGCAATTTCAGCATGCTTAAATTTGTCTATGAAATATAGGTTAAAGATTACTCTAAAGATTTCGTCCAGAGAAGAAACACATGACAATAGTTCTTCTTGACTAAAGTCTGCTTTTAAGATAACGTTGAAATCAATTTTATCCGGATTAATTTCAGTGTGATCTATTTCTTCCTCCATCTGATGGTCTTCATCTGCATACAGGTCTTCATGAATGGTGCTCATCGGAGAATTTTCATTTTTTTTCTTTTTCTCTCGTAGGGCCATGAGTGCTATATTTACAAAGATTTTTCTTATCCATCCGTCAAATACTCCGCGCGCTTCATAAGTATCGATGCTTGAAAATACTTTAATGAAACCTTCCTGAACAGCATCTTCCGCATCTTCGTTGCTGGAAAGATAGCGCAGGCAAACATATTTCATTTTGCCTGCGTAAAGATTGAAAAGCATCTTTTGATATTTTATATCTTTTTGCTTACAACCTTTTATAATTTTTTCTAACTCTGTCAAGTTGTTTTATTTTTAATATTTAATAATCTTGAGAGTCTTGTTTCCATTGGTGTTGAGAAGGTATATGCCGGAGTCAAGATGTTCAAGGTTTATTTCATTTTTTCCTTTGGAGAGTGTGAATTCATCAACTTTTTGTCCAATGAAATTATATAGTTCTGCCTCAAAATCAAATTGGCAATCAATGATTATCTCTTGATGAAATGGATTAGGGTATACCTTGTATTGAATCTCTTCAGCGGGCGCAATCGAGGTAAGGATAAAATTATGTGTTAATTCATCCGGGACACGACCGAAGCTTGCTATTAATAGCTGTTCATTTCCCGGGTCAGAAAAAGTATAATTATTATTCTGACCCATTTTTGTCCAGTCTACTATTTCACCTCTATTATTGGTGAGAAAAATAATGGAAGGGAGAGTACCATGGAAAGATTCAAATAACGTTTGATGTTGAATGGTTGTGCTGTCTCTTTGGAAAGATCCGCTTATAACTGAAGCAGGAGGAGTGACTGACCTGCTATCAAGCATAAAATTTATTCCTGTTACATTTCCTGTTACAGCAATAGTATTCGCATTTGCTCTTAAACCTTCACCAAAATAATAAGCGGCTTTATAGATTGATGTTGCAGGAATACCCAAAAGAACATAATTACCTTTTGCAAGATTCTCTATTTTAAATGAACCATTAGCATCTACGGTGTCTCTTCCAGCAGGATAATAATTACCATCTTTGATAAGATAAGCGATTACTTCTCCAGCAATACCTTTTCTTAAATCGTTTTCAAGAATTCCAGAAATAGAATAGAGGCTTTCAGGGGAAACAGTTATTGTTGAACAACCTTTAGAGAAACATTCTTCTGTTCCACGAATTTGAAGACATATTTCCTGATTAGAACCCGGACCTTTATGACTGATGACCGGGCTCATCTCATTACTTGTAAGGGTGTTTTCAGTACCATAGGTCCATGTATACTTGCTGTTGACAGATGAATTATTTGGGCGAAGCTGATACAACATGGGTATTCCGGGCACATTGTTTACAGTGAAGGTGGCGTCTTCGGTGTATATTTCTCCAGGATATGTCAACTGTCTGTTGCGATTATGACTGGCCACAATAGCAGATCTTCCTTTTTTAAGTATTCTAAAATGTAAGAAATATAATGTATCCCCAGGTTCATAAATGTTTTGATTAAGGACATTGTCTGATGCGTACATCGTATTCATATCCAGTATTTGTACAGAAAAAGCTTCCACTTTTTTGCCTGGGATAACTTGGATAGGGAATAACATTGTGCTGTCATAACTAATGACAGTTGCATAATTAGTAATATTATATTCGTTTGTAAGATTTTTAAATGTTGCAGGGACTATAACAGTATCACCCACACAACCTTGAACGGATCCGATTGATATACCTTCTTCATTTTTAACAATGAATGTTCCTGATAAAGGGATGATCCTTCCGTCGTGTAGGAATATCCTACATTGACGAGTATAGGATCCTGGAACTGTAAATCCGAAAGTTGAACCAGATTGATAGTAATTGCCATTATACCATGTGTATATTTCGGTATCCGTTTTCCATTCAGTGCCAAAGAATGGAGAATTAGGTTCATCTGTTTTCCATTGAACGCTGTCTATCTGTTCCTGCCCAGGCAATACAAATTCATAAAACTGAGAATCGTTATAGGAATAAACAGAATTCAATATAACCATACCTTGGGCAGAAGAAGGAGCAACTTCAATATTACGGGTAAGGGAAGAAATAAATTTTCTATTCTGGTCTTTTAATGTAAATGTTAGCTGGTATTTTCCTGGCATAGGTGCTTCAAGTGAATAGGTTACTCTATCCGCATGGCTTACCTCTTTAACAAAAGAAGATGCAGAGCCTGAAATTTCAACCGTATATCCAGAAAGGCTTTGGCTATTGTCCCCCAAAATTTCCAAAGTCTTTGATATGGTAGCAAATGCGTGAAGAGTTGCTTCCTTAGTGTTTACAAGCATTGGGACAATATCTGTTTCGAGGATATGCTGTTGGAGTGTTATGCTAGTTCCATTTGCATCAGTAATCTTACAGAAGATATTAAATTCTTTTGAAGTAGAGGTGGTACTTTTCACCAGAATAGAGCTATTAGTTCTGTTCAGGTTAATATCAGAAGGAATGCTATACCAGCTATAGGTATAACCCTTTGCCGGTTTTACACCACCGAACACAACAGGTCTCAAAGTTTTAGTTTCTCCCTTTTCAAGAAAGATGGTATCGCCCCCTGGTATAAAGCCTGACAGGGGAGTTTGAGCTATTGATTTTATATTTATAAAAAATAAAAGTAAAAATAACAGGTATAATTGAGTCTTTTTCATATATAAGTTGGTAAAGTTAAACATTACCAAGGCGCCTTGTTGCTCAATAGATGCAGAATTTTTAAAACGTTCCCGAGTTTTTTAAAAGAATTTTATAAATTTAATTGTGTAACATTTTTCGTGGTATGAGGTCTTTCCTGATCCCCCAAGCTGGCCCACGTGTTATCTCTGCTTATAAACTTTTTCTCTAAGCCAACTTCCTATTTCCCTAAATCAAACTCCCTCTTCACTAAGTTCCTATTTTCCTGTCTGTATCTTTTTTCAATATTGGTATTATGATATTATACTTATAATCCACCGTATGAATAAACTCGTAATTTTCTCTATACTGTTTTTTTTATGTTCCTTTTCTGGTCATGAAAATTCTCCTCTTAACATGAAGAGGTATGAGACTGTAAAAACAAATGTTCAGTCTCAAAGAAAGAAATTTAAAGCACTATATGAAGCTGCTACTTTAGCAGGAAAGAAGAAGGTCCTTTCTGAGGCTGGAAAATATTTACATAAAAGTTTAACGGATACTATTTTTTACTATTGGTATGGCACCAAATGGGACTTTAATGGCTATACTGATAAACCCAGAGAGGGCATCATCGCTTGCGGATATTTTGTGTCTACTCCGCTTAAACATTGCGGATTTAATTTAAACCGGTTTAAGCTTGCTCAACAATATTCTTTGGAGATTGTAAAGAGAATAAGTAGTGGCGATTCTGTTCTGACTTATAGAGGAATGAATTCGCAGCAATTTCTTCAGAATACTAGAGGGAAAATAAAGGATGGATTGTATGTCATAGGGCTCGACAACCATGTTGGATTTCTGCACTATGAAGGTCAGGAAGTTTATTTTATTCATTCCAGTTATTTTGATCCTGGAACTGTTGTGCGCGAAAAAGCCTCTGAATCAAAAGCCCTGGCAACCTCCCGAACGTTTGTGATGTGTAACATCAGCAGTAATGAAAAGCTTATAAAAAAATGGATATTGGGAGAGGAGATAGCTTAAATAAATGCATCTTCAATGATAGTGAGAAATGAAAGCAGGCCCTGCATTTCTGTGATGGATGGCTTTTGCCCTTTGAAACACAAGCCATCGAGCAGAGTTAAATATTGATCTTATTTCCTATAACTTAGAAATCCAATATGTATGCCTACGTGATAAGAGAATGAAAATTTTTCAAAATAATAGTTAGGATCAAATGTAAACTGGCTGCTACCACCATAATGGTCTAAATAATCATAATCTCCAATATTATATGTGACACCTGGACCAGTATAAAAATCAAAATAAGCAGAACCCATAATTGCTCGTTTTCCCAAGATTACTCTTAAACCGTAGATATTTAAATTCATATTTTCTAAATATTGGTCTGATTCGTATTGAGTACCATTTGCATAACCGATCCATTTTTCTTTAAACCATCTTCTTTTGTAAAACACTCCAGGAGCTATATAATAGCGGTAGTTATTTTTTCCTAAACTTATTTTATAATCAAAGTTAAAAGCTACTTCATTGGCTGCTATATATTCGTAAGATGTACCGAAGATTGGAAAATCCAATGTAGGTTTATCTCTGACTGCAAAACAGAGACTATTTGAGTTTTTTAGAAAATATTCAAAATAAGCATTTACGCCAAAAATGGATAAGGGAATCAAGTTAATTCCACCACCATATTGAATAGATCTGTGGTTACTATCCAGATTTTTCTTTTCTTTATTAAAATCTGCTGGAGACCAAACTGGACGTGCTTTAGCTAAATTCGTATTAAGCACTAAGAATAAGATTACAACTTTGATAAAAAAATTCATATTAAAAATATATATGTATATTAACTAAGATACATGTTTTTTTGAATTGTAACAAAAAATCAGCAGTTATTCATAAATTAGTTTTATATTTAATATACAATCTAATAGCCTATTGTCTCTGTGGTGATGCCCAAGGGCTTAAGCTATAAGCGTTTACAATAGTGTCGCAATAAGCTTATATTTGTACTTTAATATTTTAATCTAATCATTTATGAGAATTTTTTTAAACAGTGTTATAAAAGCACTTTTATGGCAGGACTGTGATGAAGAATGAATTTAATTCCAGAATTAATGTGTCAGACATGAGGAATGGAGTTTATATTTTGGTTATGAAAGATTCGAAAAGTAATATCATTAAATCTGCCAGATTCGTGAAATAATTTATTTCAATCAATCTTTATAAAGAAGGGTTGCCATAAAAGCAACCTTTCTTTATTTTTATAAGGTATAAGTTTTTGTTATAAATAACCTGAGTTCACAGGCCAGTATAATATGATGGCTATGAAAAATAAAAAGAGTACAAGTATTCAGACAAAACCATTTAAGTCATTAGCATTTAAGGTAACGACCAATACCGAACTGATGAAGTTCCTGATTGAAATGTTACCTCATAAAAGCAGGACGCATATCAAATCTTTGTTAGCGCATAAACAGGTTTATGTTGATGGAAAGCAGGTAAGCCAGTTTAATACATCTTTAACTGTCGGACAGGAAGTAACTATTGGCAAGGGAGATAACAGAACAGAAGTCAATCTTCCAGGTATAAAAATTATGTATGAAGACAAAGATCTTATAGTGATCAATAAAGCAGAAGGGCTATTATCCATAGCTACAGAAAATGGGACGGATGATACTGCTTATAGCTTGTTAAGCAAATACTTGAAGGCGCAGCATTACAGTAACCGTATTTTTGTAGTACATCGTCTTGATCGTGATACTTCAGGAGTAATGATGTATGCCAAAAGCCAGCATGTTCAAGAACTGCTGCAGGAGGCCTGGAACACTAATGTAACAGAACGAACTTATCTTGCCATTGTTCATGGGATTCCTGAAAAAGAAAAGGATACCATAAGTTCCTATTTGAGAGAAAGCAAAGCATATAAAGTTCATTCAAGCAGAGTTTCTGTTCCTGGTGGAGAAAAGGCCATTACCCACTATGAGACAGTTACTAGCACAGACAATTATAGTTTGGTTAAAGTAAATCTGGAAACAGGTAAAAAGAATCAAATTAGAGTTCATATGCAGGATATTGGTCATCCTATTATAGGAGATAAAAAATATGGTTCAACCCAAAACCCAATCAAGCGGTTGGGGCTTCATGCATGGGTGCTAGCTTTTACCCATCCAACAACAAAAAAGGAATTGAGGTTTCAAACAGAACTTCCTGGAAAGTTTAGGAAAATTTTTCCAAATGCATTGAAAGATCAGGAACAAGCGAGGGAGTAAGTTTTTGCTATTGGCTATCTTGTTCTATGGTTGTGGAACATTTATATTATAGACGGGGGACCTAATAATCAGGCCCCGTGGCTTATTAAAATTTATAATACCTGCTCTTTTTGTAAGAGAATGTTTTCTCGTTGTTTATCATTTAAAATTCCATTTTACGTCTATTTAAGGGAGATAAATTATTTAGATAATAAATGATAGATGTTCTTTTTAAAAAAAAAGCACAACAATTTTAATTTATGCTATGCTTGGTGTCGAAGGGTTTAAGTATTTTCTTAACTCTTCTTCTATTTTGCTGCATGGCACAAAAAATGGCTTTTCTGTTATTTCAAAAACTACAGCTCCTGTAATTACTTTATAGTTGCCTTCTATTGCTCCTAATATTGTTTGAATAGCGTAATTCCCACTCAAGGTATCACCTGTAAATTTTCCCCCTTTTGCTGTAATACTCGTCCTTGCTTTTTCTATCAAACCTTCTATAGGTTCATTAAATTCAATGCTAAAATTACAATTTGCCATGTTTTGTTGTTATTTTTTGGGTTTAACCTTTACTATAACATTCATGAATATGTCGAATGTTTTACAAATTTAAATATCCCTTTCTTTTTTGTAGTATTTGAGTTGAAAATTAATAAACTATCTTTTGCAATTGAAAATATTTCAATAAACTAAAAGGCTTGAAATATTGAGGAAGACAGCACTCTTCCACTATCCATTGACTTATATTATTTGAGCAATGATTAGTGTCAATTGCTTTCACAGTGTATAAGTTCGTTGTCAATGGACTTATTCAGTATCTAAGTCTGCTACATCATTAGATGCTGATATTAACAGATCTAGAAGAAGCGAGCAAATCTCAGAAGAGTTAATAAAAAAACATAATTCAATTAGCAATAATGATATTAATGTTTAAGGTCAAAATAAAAGCAGTATAGCAGTATAAAGGACTTAAATATGAGGATAAAGATAAAATTCAATTTGTATTAAGATTGAAAAGAGAAAATAGGTATGAAGAAAGTCCAGAAATTTTATTGGAGTGATATGTAAATATCCACTGCATACAAACCTTAATGGACTAATTGGTGGGATTTATATATCTGATGAAAGATTTAAAAAATAGTTTGGAATATTTTCAAAGGGCTTTAAAGTGGACTTTACCATTCATTGATTGAATTTAGGAAGAGATGATGAAGTTATGGAAGAGTTTAATATATATTCCTAATGGATATAGGTAACTATTAAGAAACTTTATAAAAACTTGGATAAAAATATAATGACGCCAGGAAATATTGAGTGTTAAACTACAAAATACATATTTTGAATTCAGAGTAATCAGATTTCCTCCCATACAATCTCTCCCGATAACTTTGGGGACTCTCCAAATATTATTATCCTAATATTTTAAAAACAAAACCTGGTAATCCTGGTTATAACAGGTCCATGGAAGATAGTAAAGGTGCCAAGAATTTTAACTTACAGTCCTTATACCCATATACTTACTAAAATGTTTGATCTGTAAAAAAAATCGGTACGCGTTTTATTGTGGTTGTAAGATTAAGAAAAAAAATAAGGGAAACAGACTTTCTCAGAGTTTAAAATGCACTAATTCCCAAATACAAAGGTTATATTGTGGTAATTTTGTAATCCAAAGACTGAGAGGGTAAATTTTTTCAAGGTCTTTTTTAAAAAAAATATTCATGGTAAAATTAGAAACTCCAAAAGCTGTCAGCAAGGAAAAGTTGTGTTTTAGTAATATTTCGCGACCGGTTTTATTGGAGCTCAGAAAACAAACAAAGGGATACTTTGATGAAACAGGCAAGGAAACGACAGGCAATTCGGGATTATACATTAAAGCCTTCTCATTTGTAGCAATCTTTTTCATTTGCTATTTAACTATACTTTTAAGGTCCAATTCATTTGGAGTAGCTCTTTGCCTTTATGCAATAATGGGATTTGCAGCAGCCGCTCTTGGTTTTAATCTGATGCACGATGGTGCACATGGAAGCTTCTCAAAAAAGAAATGGCTGAATTCTCTTGCTGCATATAGTATAAACCTTCTGGGAGGGGACGCTGTGTTATGGAAAAATAAACACAATATGATCCATCATACTTATACGAACATTGAAGGGTATGATCAGGATATAGCTCAGATGCCAGTCTTCAGATTGAATACATTACAGAAAAAATCATTCTTTCACAGATTTCAGCATTGGTATAGTTTTTTTATTTATGGACTCTCTTCTCTGCTTTGGATATTCCTGCTAGATTATCAAAAATATTTTAGCGGCAAAATTGGTAATTTGAAAATCAGCAACTTTAAAACAACAGATCACATTGTTTTCTGGGTTACAAAAGTGGGATATATAGTAGCTTATTTGATTGTTCCTGCTATTTTTAATGGTTGGCTAATTACTCTGACTGGTTTTTTTGTATTTCATTTTGTCTTGGGATTAGTGCTTTCAGTTGTCTTCCAGTTAGCGCATGTAGTAGAAAATACTGAATTCTCAGAGCCTCCAACAGAAGGAAAAGTTGAAGACGAATGGGCTGTTCACCAATTAAAAACAACCTCTAACTTTGCAACTCGCAATAGGTTTGTTACATGGTATACAGGTGGTTTAAATTTTCAGGTAGAGCATCATCTTTTCCCAAATATTAGCCATGTACATTATCCGGAATTGAATAAAATTGTAAAGCGCGTCTGTTTTGAGCTGGATGTGCCGTATAATGAATTCCCATCATTCTCATCAGCGCTGGGTTCTCATCTTGCCCATCTTAAAGAAACAGGAAGAGCCTAAGCAGGCTTGCAGTAAATAATATTAGAAATAAATAAAATTTAAAAAGCCCGGAGATAATTAATACCTCCGGGCTTTTTCATTTCTAATAGAACTGGTTGATGGACAAATTTTATATGTATTTTCGGTTCAAAACATCACTTTTTTGCCTGACTGCAAAGATATGAGCCCGCTGAGAGGTCAAATCTATAGTTAATACAAAAAAAACATTGTGTTAGGACTTCGGTTATTTAAGGTACTTTATACTTAAATGAAAAGGCCATGCAGAAATTTTACGATTTCAAGTATCTATCCATTATAATTTCTACTGTTTTATTTTTTCTTATTCTACCTGATAGTAAAGCCCAATCTCCTGCAAATGATGATTGCTCCGGTGCAATTAATCTTACAGTTGACGCACCTTTTGTAAGCGGTAATGTACAGGGGGCCACTCAATCTATGTCAGGTTGCGTTGCTACTGCCGGACAGGCTGGTGGAAGTGCTAATGATGATGTATGGTATAAGTTTCAGGCAACCTCTCCATACCTTGTCATTGCAGCACAGGGATCTGAACAATTTAACGCAGTAGTACAGGTATTTTCAGGAGGATGTTCAAATCTGACACCAATGGACTGTGCCAGCGAGGGAAAAATAGGAAAAGTGGAAAAACTTCCACTTAATTATTATACGCCCGGGAACACTTACTATGTAAGAGTATATGATTTAGGTGTTGGAATGCCTGCAACAACAGACTTTCAAATAAAGGTTTATACTGCCATTCCTCCAGCCAATGATAATTGTGCTACAGCTAAGCCTGTAACAGTAAGCGATCATTGTATGAATAGTACAGAAAATCAGGAGGGAGCTACTGGCTCTGGCATTACTCCAACCTGTGCTAATGGAGCGGCAAATAACGATGACATTTGGTATTCATTCCAGCCAACGAGCCAAAATGTAATTCTTAGCGCCCACGCCTCACACAACTACAGAGCTGTAATGGAAGTATACGATGGATGCGGAGGAAATGCTATCGGTTGTACTACCACAGTTAAACACAATCAGGCTCTTAAACTGGCATTTCATAATTTAAATCCTGCACACACTTATTATTTCAGAGTATTTAACTACTATCAACCTTTATCTAAAAGCGAAACTTTCCAGCTTTGCGTTTATGATCCTCCGGCTCCTTCAAATGATGATTGCAGTGGAGCAATAGAAATTGTTGGAAATGATACACTATCCGGATCGGTAGATGGTGCTACAGCTACGACAGGTTACCAGGCTCCTTGTTCCGGCTCTCCAGATGATGATCTCTGGTATAAATTTACTGCAGGTTCTAATCAGGAGGCATTTAGCCTTTTCCCAACTCCTTATTTTGATGGTGTTCTACAAGCCTTTGATGCTTGTAACGGACAACAAATTGGATGCGTGAATGCCGGGGGAAGAAATAAGGTTGAAACACTATCATTAAACAATCTGACTGCAGGACAGGACTATTTTATCCGGGTTTTTACAACTGAAGATGTTGCATCAGTAACAGCAGATTTTAAAATTGCGCGTACTTCAGGACCAACTGCCATTTCAAACGATGATTGTGCATATGCAATAAATATTCCTGTATCTGAGCCAGTAAATAGTATGACAGGCTCTCTTGAAAATGCAACTCAATCCAAAGGACCTTGTAATGGGACAGGCGAGGCCAATGATGTCTGGTATAAATTCATAGCAGCTTCAAACACTGGCACAGTTAAATTAACCCCTATAGATGGTGCTGATCTTGTTTTGAATATCGTTTCCGATTGTGCTGGTAATACTATTGCCTGCGTTGATGATAATGGCGAAGGAGATGAGGAAATATGGCAAGCTGATAATCTGGTAATACATCAACCCTATTTTATCAGAATATATGATTCTAACGGAGGTAACCACAATTCTAACTTTATTGTAAGCTTTGAAAGTGACCTGGTGGTCCAGGCAATTAATGATAAAGATAATGCAGGAGGCCTGATAGTCTTTCCGATTCCTGTAGAGAATGTTTTAAATATTCAAGATAATAAAATCCAAAAGGGAAATTTAACCTTGTGTGATTTGCAAGGAAATATTTTACTCAGTGAAAATGGTGATTTGAAAAGTACCTATGATATATCAGCAATTAAGCCAGGTGCATATATTCTGAAAATTATTTCTGATGATAGGGTAGATGCAATCAAGATTATCAAGAGATAGGATGTTTTTATAAATATTCAGATTCCTAAAGAAACGAAAGCCCCCGACATGTCGGGGGCTTTTTGTTTATAGCTCACACCGCTACCTGCCGTGTCACTGCAATCTTTATAATTTCAGAAAACTCACCAACCTGCTCGTCTTTGATTCTGTATATACCTTTATAAGCCCATATAGCCATTTCTTTTTCATCAGGAATAGGATTGGTATCTATATAATCAGGAGTATAGTCATTTACAAGGAAAATGAATCCATTGCCATCATTTCTGTCTACATAAATGTCTAAAGAATCAGCTTGGCCCTTTTTCCATTTGATAAGTGGACGTCCAGCATCAAGTCCGCCGTTTAGCTTAGGTTTAAATCCTATTTTATTAGTTGCTTTGGGAGCGATGATCCCGAGGTCTTTGCCGATAGATTCATTGTAGTTGGGGTGAAACTTGATTCTTTGAACCAGTTTGGCAAGCCGTTTAAATATACCAGGCTTTACAGCAATAGAAGGGCGGGTGATTACCGAAGTAACTTGAGGATATGTCAAAGGATCCGTTCCATCTCCGGTTCCAAGTAACTTTTTGAAAGCTACATTTTGAGCCAGTGAACTTTTAAGGTTTTCTACCATCTGAATTGAATAAATAAAAGAAGCCGCATCATTGGAAGTACCTAAAATTTCATCAGGAAGAATACCAACTTTTTCCCCGTGGACTGCTAGTTTCAGTGTGAAATTTTTAAGCCAAATGGCCTTTTCATTATCTGTTCTTGGAAGATATTTATTATTGTTTTTCATAGCTGTCAAAAGTTTGAGAAGAAAAATATTTAATGGCTTCAATATTAATATTTTGTAACATGCAAGGCAAGCTTTATCCAGTTAATTTGGAGAGAGGAATTCCTAATTGTATTTGCCGACCGGTAAAACGAATTGGGCGAATGGCAATCAGGATTTGCTGAATGATTATTTAAATTTGCCGAACTTCCGATTGAATTATATGTTCGGCAAATTCAATTTGACGAACATATAATTTAATGTGCCGAATAGTTAATTAAACTTGCCGATTGGCTAATTCAGTTTGCCGTATAGTTAATTCAATTTATTAAATGGCAAATAAGATTCGCTATTCGGATAATTCAATTTGCGGAGCAAAAAACTGAATTTATGGTACGGCAAACTTCAAAAGGCGGTGGGCGTATGAAATTTTGCAGTCAGCAAATTGGATTTGCAAAACATACAATGGAAATTGCGAAGCTGTAAATTGGATTTTAGCAATTTTTATGAAACAGTTTTTATTCTTCATTCTTGTTATAATTCTCCTGTCTTGTTCTGGCAGTGATAAACCATTATTTGAAAACAGCAATGATAAACAAGCCACTAATTCTTTACTTATTGCTGAATTTGGAGAAATTCAAGGAGAACTATACGAGAGTTTAGTTAAATATAATTTTCTAAATGGAGAATTATCATCAAAGGATACAATACTAGTAACACCTTCATTTAAAAACGGTAAAAGATATGTCAGATATGATTGTATGGGCGACACTAATTTTATTCTTAAAAATAATTACGTGATCACAGGATGTGGTGATGTTATAGATTTAAGTTCTGATTCAGTTTTAACTTCATCCAAAGATGATTTTATTGAAGGGCGAGGAGATAGTTTAATCTTCTTTAGAAGAAATGACATGACTGGAACAGGATACTTGCTTTGTGATTTAAAAAAGAAGACGTATGGGGTTATAAAAGATCCAAACTATCGCAAAGTAAAAGGTATTCTTTCACCTAACCATAAGCATGGCCTTGAGGTTGTAACAAATGCTTCCGGAAATAAAATTTTAATTTACGATTCCCTTAATGTAAAAAAAGAAGTTGTTAGGTATTGTGGGAATCCTTTGCTTGATGAATCTTCTTCATTTGCACCCATAACCCCTGTTTTTTGGATAGATAATGAAAACTTTATTTATCCTGATTACCTCAAACCCTTGTCTCAACAAGGAAAATTCACAACAGCTGAAATTAAAAAAATAAATATCAAATTAAATACAATTGAAACCATTGTTAGAATTGATTCTATTAAAGAGACAATACATCCTTCTACGATTTATCAAAATAATAATGGTAATCTGGTTCTTGATTCAGAAGATCAAATTTTTGTTATAGACTTAGTGCATCATAAATATTATAAAACAGAATATATGTATTTAGGATCCGGTTTTGAAATACAAAGACTAGAGAAGCAGCGATCCAATTTAGGTAAAAGTTCAATTATTAAATATCAAGGAAAAGAAATTGGTAAGTTGTTGATTGACTATTATAAAGCAATAGCCTCAGATGGATTTATATGTGTAGAAAATGGAGCCCCTAGGTCAATAAAAGTATGGAATAATATTTCCCATAAATGGACAACAATTTCTGTCTCTGCTTTCAGTATAGTAGGATGGGTAAAATGATCGGCTCCTGATTTACAGAATCTTCTACAGAGTTGACTCTGCAGACCAGGAAGCAGAAATTGGGAATTGTTTTTTTATTACTCTATTTATCTTCATAATTTTTATTAACCCGATAAATTTGATTTCATCAAAACCTCCGATATAGCCTATTGCAATAAATTGAATATAATTTTAATGCCTTGATTTTTAAGTCAATATTTTTTACTGTATCTGGATTTGTTTTTTCTACGTATCAGAGTTTTAAGTCTATTTAGAATTAAAGAGGATAGACTATATTTTGTATCACTTTTTGCACAGAAATAATGCTTGTGAGGGCAAGTAATCATTTGAATATAAAGTTAAAAGACATGAAACACTTTTTTTTAAAAGCGGGTTATTTTTTACCTGTTTTAATCTTTCTACTGGTGCAATGTACCAATAAGAAAGAAAATGATGTCGATCCTACCAAAGAAGAAGGATACGGGGAGATTGTATATCAAAGTAACTATAAGCCTTCTGTTGTGGATGTGACCATTGCGAAAGTCTTCTCGGGAAAGGATACCCTTTATTACTTCGGATCAACAGATGAAAATGGAGGCATTAAATCCATAGATGGATATTTCCTTTATGATCCTATCAATAAGTCCAAGACAAAAGTTGAATTTGATAAAGTTGAAAATGCTATTTCAATAAGTGAATCAAAGGATGATGAGAGTCAAGAGAAGACTTATCTGGAATTGAAGCCATTGAATGATACATTAGTTCAGGCTACTGGTTATGAAATTTTACATAACAGTTCGGAAAGAAAAATTCTATTTCAATATTTAAAAAAGAAAGAACCTTCTTCTAAAAAACTTTCCTCATCAAATGAAGATGATGAATTAGTGAAAGATATCAAAGAGTATCAAGTTGCTGCTATGAATTGTACTCATCAATATGGGATACTAGGAATGCTCAGTGATTTGGATAAAGAAATTAAAAATGGAAATATCAGTACTGATCTTGGACCTGAAATTGAAAACCTTCTTGGAAAGGGTAAAAGCGCAGCTGGAATTGATGATGGCTTCTTGGATAAGTTGAGCGCTTTTGCAAAAAAATTAAATACTGACCTTCGCGATTTTTTAACGCCCGATGTTTACAAGGCATGGAAAATATTGGATAGGTTTGAATTTGTTCAGCCTTCCGGAGATGGTCAGACTGTTGTTTTTGGCAAGTCACTTGAATTCCCGTTAACAGCTTTGCTGACTTTTGACAATAAGCCTGCTCGTAACCAGACAGTGGTAATAAAGCAGGAAGCAGGATCTTTGAAAAAAGAATATATCACTACTTCAGATGAATTGGGCTATGTCAGCCTTGAAACCTTTCCCACTAAAATACAAGATGAGGCTTCCGGAATAAAACAGGTTGATGTTACCTTCTATAAAGGAGGATTGTTAAATAAAAATATATCCTTTGTTATATACCTAAAGAACAGACCCCGTCTGACTTTGATTAAAGATGAATCAACAGATAATCAGGCAGGCGAAATAGGTGGTTTTCTTAAGAAACCTTTAAGTGTGATGATTAAGTCTGATGACGGTACTTTTGGTGTTGGATATGAGGTTAAATGGTCAGACCCTATTGGAAAAGGTTTTTCTTTCCCAGCCACATCTATCACTGATAAAACAGGAAATACAGAAAATAATTTGTTAGTCGTGGACCATGATCCATATAAAGTGAAAGCTGAAATCGCAGCCTCTGATGAGTATGTGGTGCTAAATGATGTTGAATTTACTATTCATCCAACACTTTGTCCGGAGTTTGTTCCAATGGAAGGTGAATGGACAATGAGCTTTGGTTCATCATCTCCCGAAAAATATTATATGACATTTATGGATGATCATACAGGTATTTGTCATAATGGTGTAGATGGCAGTGGAAATGCCTATGAAAACAAAGACTGCAGTCCAATGTATCCTTTTACCTGGACGGTTAAAAAAGGAACGAAATGTTATATAGAAATAGATTTTTGGAAAAGAAGTATGGTAGTTACTGGTGATTATGTTGATAAGGGTAATTTAAACTTTACCAATGCATCCATTACATGTTCGCCATGTTATCCACCTCCAAATTGTCCATAGTTGAAGTTATTCAAATGAATGGTTCATTATAAGATATGTCTTCAGGGAATTTCCTTGAAGACATATCTTATTTTACTGTAAGCAAAATGCCATTTTGGGTAGGCTTATGGTGTTAATCTGTTAGAAATATTATTATGTAGAATTGAATTTTAAAATCATTCATCCCAATTACTACGGAGATTTATAACCCAGTTTATTGCAAAGTATCTCTCAAAAACAATACCTTCATTGAGTTCAATGATATTTAACTTATTGGTTTGTGCCTGATAGAAAGCCCAGTTAATTCTAAAGAGAAGGTCGGCCTTATCTAGTATTTCGGCGGTAGGCCTCATGGTTGCAGAAGTAACAAAGTCTTCTGTACTATTCATAAATGAAGGAAGTTGCTCAAATATAGCATTGAAATTAACTTCCTCATTTGAAAAAATGAGTTGATCTGCTTTGTTTATCGTCCAAAGTAACAGCCATATTGCCTCCGCACGCCATGCTATGATTGTTATATCTTCGTCATCAAGTTCAGGCTTTTCAAAAAGTATTTTTTCTTGTGGTGATATCTTTGCCCATAAGCCTTCTTCTTTTAGAAAGTCAATTATGCTATTCCTCAGGTTAGGATCAAATGCCGTGCAATTTAAATAGGAGAGGATAAGGATGCGTTCTGCAATCTCCTGAGGTGTTCTCAGGGTAATATCTTTTTCTTCTTCTAAAGGCGGCAAATTATCAAAAACAGGAAGCCCGTGGCTGCAAAGGAAATCCTCTGTACGTTTTTTTCTTTCGGATGCTGTCATCTTGATATACCTTGAGAACTTTTACAGTGAACGGGATTTTCATTGGGGAAGTTTTCTCATTAAGGCTTTTTTGATAATTTAAGGTTGATTAATTGAATACTACATTTTGAAATAAATCACGAATACTTGGAGAACGAGAAAATTTAATAATATTAAAAATGAAGTTGAATACAATACCATATATCTATTACGAAAAAGACTTGCCTCAGGAAGGTAACTACATATTAGGACAAGTAAAGGATTCTTCCATTATCGTATATCAGGCTTTTAATGATAAAATAGCCAATTATGCGATAACCAATCAGAAGTTTGGTGGTGCAGATTACAGCTTTTCAAGAATGACCTGGATTAAGCCTAATTTCTTATGGATGATGTATAGAAGCGGTTGGGCAGAAAAGGAAAATCAAAACAGGATCATTGCAATTGAAATTTCTATAGATGGATTTTCAGAATTGTTAGAACTTGGGGTTGTAACTAGTTATGATAATCGGTATGGTAATGAGCAGACATGGAGAGAACAATTGAATACCAGTGAAGTAAGAATTCAATGGGATCCCGATCATGGTCCAAATGGAGATAAGCTCAAACGACGAGCAGTTCAAATTGGTATAAAAGGTACTGCCCTTGAAAGATTTAATAATACTTTTATCAAGTCAGTTACTGATATCACTGATTTTGTAAAAGAACAAAAAAATAACCTGGATAAGAATAAAGAAAATTTTTATGTGATACATGAAAGTGTTGTAGAAGTAAGTGAATCAATAAAACAGAAATATTCTATACCAGGAGCATTTGAGAAGGGTAGGTTTTAATAAAAAGGATAAAAGCTTCAGTTATTTATTGAGATATGTCTTGACCGTTTTGAGCTAGGTACCTCATATAATTGATTGTTTCATTCCATCATTTGGATCTCCTTGTTCATAATGACTTCTTGAATGCCGGATTTAAAATGTATATTCGGTTTTATAATAACTGTATTCTATTGCCATAAAGGAGTAAACTCAGTTTAGTATGTCTTCAGAAAAAACTCAAAAGGTCCCCGCTCTTCAAAGAAGTCATAACAATACTTCCCGTCCAACTCTGAGTTCAATGGAGTATGGATCACTAGCCAACACTGGACTGGAGCATTTACAGAATAATGGATATGGCAATAATGTAATGCAATCTATGAGTTTTCCTCAGGGAAACATTCAGATGAAGAAAGAAGTGGAGGAAGAAAACATACAGTTAAAGGAAAACAAGAATTTAACAAAAGAAAATAACACAGGTATGCCGGATAACCTAAAGTCCGGAATAGAAAATCTTTCAGGCATATCTATGAATGATGTGAAGGTTCATTACAATTCAGACAAACCCGCGCAGATGCAAGCTCATGCCTATGCTCAGGGGACAGACATTCACATGGCTACCGGTCAGGAAAAACATTTGCCGCATGAGGCTTGGCATGTGGTGCAGCAGAAGCAGGGAAGAGTGCAGCCTACAATTCAGATGAAGGAAAAAGTGAGTATTAATGACGATAAGGGGTTGGAACAGGAAGCAGATGAAATGGGTATGAAAGCTTTACAAATTTCGAATGAAAGTGAGTTGCTAGTTCAACGGAAAAATAAAGATGTTCATTCAAATATTGTCCAGAGGAATGAAAAATCAGCTCAGGTGCTCAGTAGTAAAAACATGGCTGCACCAAAAGTAGGACAACAGGACATTAAACTGGCAAAAAATATTGAAAGCGATCTCGAAAAAATCTATAAGAAGGTAATGAAGATAGATAAGATGGATGATGTGAACAGGATGAAATATAATGCTGCTGTATGTCTTGGAGGCATTGTACTGCCCCCGTTGCAGGGGTTTAAGAATTTAAAGGAACTCATCAAAAGCTGTAATTTTGTGAACCTTGGAAAAGGAGCAGTAGGTTTCGGGATTTACGAATTATTAGGAAAAGATCTGAAGAGAAATATAATCGCTAATACTTTGAGTACTATGGAAGCTGCGGGGCAGCTTGATTATTTGGAGGAAAGTGATTTTGCGAACGGTGGCAATTCTGCTTGGAAAGTTGTGGTAGAAGTACATTATTATAGAGAAAGGTCTACCTTAGATAATGTTTTTCATAAAGATACGCTTGGAACCACCCTGTTTGTAAATTTAAATTATCTTAATGAAAAGAAGGTTATAGGACCAGAGTATGTTGTAAATCCAATGGAAAATGCAAAGCATATGTCGGATATTGCCAAAAGCTTGCCGGAAGAGTTTCTTCAGGATAGAAAGACAGTAATGGATCAGTTGAGAGAGCCGCAAATAATAGATGTGGTTGAGATTCCCCGATATGGTTTTGTTTCATTTGTGGATGAAGCGATCAACCACTCATCTCCTACAACAAGACATAGAAGGGCTCAAGGATTCGAAATACATGATTACCTGAAGGAAAAGGATAAAAAGAATTATTTTAAATATATAGAACGATTTGAGGCTCTGGATAAAGAAGAGGGAAAATCTGAAAGTAAGCCAAATAAAGAGGAGGAGAAATCTGAAAGTAAACCAAAGATTTCGAATAGAGGAAAGCGCTGGTTTAAGTTTTTTGAGCAAATTTCAAATGGAGGAAAGAGGTATGATAGAAATATGATGAGAGAAGCAGATCCCGGGAAAAAAATATTGACGGACGCTGATATAGATCTTTTGGTGCATAAAGGAGATCATGATGGTTTTGGAGTGGTTTCCATACCTAAGGCAGGCGGAAAAAGTAATATGACATCCGATGATCGGCCTTTGCAACGAAGAATGAGCATGCTCCTGGATCAGAAAGATAATGATCTGTCATTGGATAAGGAAAGTGACGGGAAAAGATCATTTTTGAGAACTTGGGTACGTGCTGAAAAAGCAGAGACTGTACATACTGACATTGTTAAAGATAGATGGGATTGGGAAGAAGGAAGAGTAAAACCAAATACTTTAGTTGGAATGGATGGAAAGAAAAAGGATACTCTTTGAGTACCTGGATAAAGTTGGGAATGACTTGTGCTAATAAAACGAGTACAAATAAAAGATCCTTCCATTATTGTATAAGCTAAATAAATACCATAAAATATGTCATTTGATCAAATACTTGCAGATAGAGTCAGGATTTATCTTTCCGAAGTTCCAGGGTTAAAAATTGAAGAAAAGAAAATGTTTAGAGGATTGGCATTTATGATCAATGATAAGATGTGTGTAAATGTGAGTGGAGAAAATCTGATGTGCAGATTTGATCCTGAAAGACAGAAGGAAATTGAAACGAAGGTGGGCTATTTACCAATGGTAATGAGAGGGAAAGAGCTTAAGGGATACTGCTATGTTAGTCCTAAAGGTATAAAAAAGGAGAAAGATTTTGAATTCTGGATCAAGCTGTGCCTGGAATTCAACAGCAAGGCTAAGGCTTCAAAAAAGAAGAAAAAGTAAAATGACAATTATATTTTTTTTAATAAAACATATGCTTTCGGACAATTGGTGAAGTAAATTCTACTTTTGCTTATTTCCCAATAAGAACTCCATAAGCCTCAGGAATATTAATACCTTTAAAGTAATCGGTCATTCCACAAAAGATCAGAATAGTTACCAGAATCCCCAAGCCTATTATTGCTCTAGCTTGCCCTTGCGGACCAAGGTTCAGAAAATCACTTTTCATCTTTTTACTGTGAGCAGCCGCAATATGCCCGAAGAAGGATAGTATGGCAAGTCCGTAGTAGGGTACAAAGAATAAATTGAATGGAAAGGTATTTATACCTGCAGCCCCGAAATAAAAATTGGTATCAAGATGAAACAGATACCTTCCTGTCATTACAGCGCTGATATGGAAAAAAAAGAATACGACAAGATAAAGCCCCGACCAGACCTGAATTTTTTCAAATGGAGTATCGACTGTTTTTATTTTTGTCCTGAATAGTTTTAGACCAGAAATAATCTGGAAAAGGATAGCTCCCAGTAGAATAGTTTCAATGAAAATATTTCGGTAAAAAAGCCTTACTGTTTCCATAAATTTGATGTGCTCCGGCACACCGCCGAGACTTACGAGCTGGTTCAGTAAATGCACTGCAATGAAAACAGCTATGAATATTCCTGAAAAATAATGACCCTTTTTCATCTGATTGTAATTTTATCAAAGGTGAAATTACTTTTCCGATATTCATTTGATATAAATCAAATTCGGTTTTTGGGGTTCCTAATTCTGCTCAACGTCTCCAATGTAATACCTAAATAAGATGCTATATGGGTAAGAGGCACCCTTTGGGTGATGTCCGGAGTAATTTTTAGTAGGTTCTCAAATTTCTGATGAGCTGTCTCAAACTGGATTGATACAATGCGCTGCTGCAGTTGAAGTAAAGTTTTAACTACTACTTTATTGATGAGTCGTTCAAAATCATGATATTGATCAGATAAAGCCTGTATATGATCCCTAGAAAGCTCTAGTAATACAGCAGGTTCCAATGTTTCAATAGAATGAGGGCTGGGGATATTTAAAAAGAAGCTGTTGATTGAACATATGAAATCACCTTCAAATGCAAACCAGTCCGAAATATCTTTCCCGTCTTTTAGGTAAAAAGCTCTTGCACTTCCTTTGATCAGGAAATAAGCTTTGTCTGCATATTGTCCTTCTTTCACAAGAACAACTGGTTGCTCCAATATTAAAATTTTGGACTTGTTCTGAATATCAGTTTTGCAAGAGTCAGAGAGGGGAGAATAGTTTTCGCTAATAGAATTTATGATAGGGGTGATATCGGAAGTAGTATTCATTTTTATAATATTATGGTAAATCGGTAATGTAAGTAGTTATACAATAAATAATCTTCAGGAGACCACTCTTTGGTTTAAATGTGTTACCCTGCCATTATATTTTGTAAGATGAGATTTAAATAATAGTAATTAGATATGAGCTACAAATAATTTAGTTTAAATATATATTTAAAGTTTAATCAAAGTTTACCTAATAATAATTTTTAAGCAACAGAAAGGCATTGTTCCATTAAGTAGTTTTGGACAGAACTCATTCAATTTAATGTTTCATAATATTTGTAAATGTATAGTTAATGGTATCTTCGTTATCTATTACTAAACCCCTTATTACTTAATTCTTTTCTTTCAGCTTTTGGCTTTTGGCTTTTGGCTTTTAAACAATATTTTTTCTCTCCCCGTTAGTCTAATAAATGATTTACTAACTAATCGAAATGAATAAAATGGAAAAGGTAGTACAGAGAAGGGGATTACTTTCAAATCTAAAAGGAGTAGTAAAGTCAGTTGTGTTTTCAGGTCTAGTATTTCTAGGTCTGCAAAATGCAGATGCGCAGGTGACTTTTTCTTTAGGTCCTAAAGGAGGAGCAACATTCTCGCATTTGTCAAAGGATAAAAGTAGTCAGAATTCCAGAAATGGATTCCTAGCCGGTGGTTTTGCTAACATCGGTCTTGCACGTATAGTCGCTATTCAACCAGAGGTGCTTTATAACCAATATGGTACCAGAGGAGAGTTTGGTGGTACTAATACCAGACTTAATAGCAGTTACATCCAGGTGCCGGTGCTGTTAAAGCTAAGATTACCTCTCGGAGCGGTTTATCCTAATATTTTTGCAGGTCCATCTTGGGGATTTAGAAATAAAGCCAGCTATACTGTCTCTAACAATGAGACAGGTGAATCACTCGATTATGGCACTACAGCAATCAGAAAGAATGATTTCGGTGGGGTGGTAGGTGCAGGTATTGATATCAATGCCGGTCCTGTCTTCTTCACTGTTGACGGAAGATATGGGTTTGGATTTAATGAAGTCAACAACGATATCTACAGGCTGAATGCTAAGAACCGTCAGTGGGCTGTCTCGGCTGGTGTTGGTTTCTTGTTAGGCAAAAATAAGAGCTACTAAGAGCTGAAGATAAATAAATTAAAAAGGCTGTCCGGTAAAGACAGCCTTTTTAATTTTATTCGTAATATATTTTAAATTACAAGATTCACAATCTTGTTAGGCACAACAATTACTTTTTTAGGAGCTTTGCCTTCAAGCCATTTTTGCACCTGATCATTAGAAAGAACAGTTTCCTCTATCTGCTGGCTTGTAAGATTAAGAGGAAGATCAAGTTTTACCCTCATTTTACCATTGATGGAGATAGGATATTCAAAACTTTCTTCTGTCAGATACTCCTGTTTAAATACAGGATAAGAAGCTTTTAATATGCTATCCTTATTGCCAAACTCAGACCATAACTCTTCGGCAATATGAGGTGCATAAGGAGAAAGGACAATAAGAAGATCGCTGAGGATTTTCTTTTTATTACACTTTAGTGACCCTAGCTCATTGACACAAATCATAAATGTACTTACAGAAGTATTAAATGAGAAGCGCTCTATATCTTCCTCTACTTTCTTAATTGTCTTATGAAGCGCTTTATATTCCTCCTTGGTTGGTTCTGCGTCGGAAATATTAAGCTTTCCGCTCTCGTCGTGACAAAGATTCCAAAGCTTTCTAAGGAATTTATAGACTCCTTCGATACCATTGGTGTTCCATGGCTTGAACTGCTCCAAAGGTCCTAGGAACATCTCATACAAACGCAATGTATCTGCTCCATATTTGGCAACAATATCATCAGGGTTTACAACGTTGAACAAAGATTTGGACATTTTTTCTACTTCGCTTCCGCATATGTATTTGCCATCTTCAAGGATAAATTCAGCTTCGGCAAAGTCAGGTCTCCATGCTTTAAAAGCATCTGTATCAAGTACGTCATTATTGACGATGTTTACATCTACGTGCAATGGAGTTGTATCGTATTGCTTTCTTAGACTATAGGATACATATTTTTGAGTTCCCTTAACTCTGTATACAAAGTTCGATCTTCCCTGAATCATCCCCTGATTGATAAGCTTTGCAAAAGGTTCTTCGCTGCTGACATATCCGATATCCTTTAAGAACTTATTCCAGAACCTTGAGTATAACAAATGGCCTGTTGCATGTTCTGCACCACCGATATATAAGTCAACCTGATTCCAGTATTGCTCTGCATCCTTGCCTACAAGTCTGTTAGAATTTTTAGGATCCATGTAGCGCAGGTAATACCAGCTTGATCCTGCCCAACCAGGCATTGTACTTAACTCAATATTCTTTGCAACAAAATCTTTGTTTCTTCCCAGTGGAGGATCTCCTGCCTCGGTAGGTCTGTACTCGTCGATAGGAGGAAGTATTAATGGTAGTTCAGAATCTTTGAAGATTACCGGCATTCCATTACTGTCGTAAGATACAGGAATTGGTTCTCCCCAATATCTTTGTCTTCCAAAAATGGAATCCCTCATTTTAAAGTTGATCTTGGCTTTACCAATACCTTTTTGTTCGATGAATTCAATAGCTTTCTTAATAGCCTCAGGTACTGTAAGTCCATTCAGAAATGCGCTGTTGATCATTGTACCTTTTTTCGGATCAAAATCATCTTTGGTAATATCCGAACCTTCTCCTTCCTGCACTGGTATAATGGGCAAGTTGAAATGTTTTGCAAATCCAAAGTCCCTTGTATCTGAAGATGGAACAGCCATTACAACTCCCGTACCGTATCCGGAAAGTACATAGTCAGCTATATATATTGGAATGCGCTCTTCATTAAACGGATTGATCACATAGCTTCCTGTAAATTGTCCTGAAACAGTTTTTACATCGCTCATACGATCTCTTTCCGATCTGTTCTTTGCTGTTTCCACATACTTTTCTACTTCTTCTTTTTGATCAGGAGTAGTAAGTTCAGGGATTAGCTCATGCTCGGGAGCAATAGAAACAAAGGTTACACCAAATGTGGTATCAATTCTTGTCGTGAAAACTTTTAATTCAAGGTCCTTGCCTTCTACTTTAAATGTAAGCTCAGCGCCCAGAGATTTTCCAATCCAGTTACGCTGCATTTCTTTCATAGGCTCTGGCCAGTCAATGGTATCAAGCCCAGTAAGCAATCTTTCTGCATATGCTGTGATACGCATGCTCCATTGAAGCATCTTTTTTCTGATTACAGGATATCCTCCACGTTCAGAAACTCCATCCTTTACTTCTTCATTGGCAAGTACAGTTCCAAGCTCCGGACACCAGTTTACCATAGTTTCGGATAGATAAGTAAGACGATACTTCAAAAGCATCTCTTGTTTTGCTCTTTCGGAAAGTTTCTTCCAGTCTTCTGCTGTGAAAACAGGAGTGTCTTCATCACGAACCGCGTTAACAGATTTGTTTCCTGAAGTTTCAAAGATTTTAACTAAATCTTCGATAGACTCTGCTTTTTCCTTGTCTTTGTTGTACCAATGTTTGAAAAGCTGAGTGAATATCCATTGAGTCCATTTGTAATAATCAGCATTGCTGGTTCTTACTTCTCTGGACCAATCATAGGAGAATCCAATCTTTTTTAGCTGTTCTTTATATCTTGTTATATTCTGTTCAGTAGTTATAGCCGGATGCTGGCCTGTTTGCATCGCATATTGTTCCGCCGGAAGTCCGAAAGAGTCAAATCCCATTGGATGCAATACGTTAAAACCTTTGATTCTTTTATATCTGGCGACAATATCTGTGGCAATGTAACCCAGTGGATGTCCAACGTGAAGTCCTGCTCCTGAAGGATAAGGAAACATGTCGAGGGCATAGTATTTTGGTTTACTCTGGTTGGTGTCTGCTTCGAAGATTTTTGAAGCCTCCCACTTTTCCTGCCACTTTTTTTCAATCTCTTGAAAGTTATATTCTGCCATGGTAGTTATATCATTATTTTTTTTGGACTGCAAAAATAGTTTTTTTAAGCAGTATTTTTCAATAACAGCTTACTGAAGTTTAAAATTCTACAGGAGAACAATATAGAATGCCGGATTCAAAGAAGAGATGCAGTAATACATGTAAATGGGAAAAAACTCAAACGATTATTAGCCGTACCAGCCTAGTGGTATTTAAAAATCTTAAAATTTGGAATTGAATCAATATTTTTTTATATTTATCTAATATCTCTTGTTTTAAACCTTAATAATTGAAATTTTAATCTTATGAAAAAAGTAATTTTCAGCGTAATATTCTCAGTTCTTGTTGCTTTCGGTACTTCTTTCGCAGCAGTTGTAACAGATTCAAATATTTCTGTTGTCGTAAAGGATAAAGACAAAGATAAAAAGAAAAAGAAGAAAGAATGCGCTTCTAAATCAGGTTGTTCTTCTTCTAAAAAATCATGCTGTGCTTCAAAAGGTGCAGAAAATAGCGCAGCTCCGGCTGAGCAGAAAGCCGCTGAGTAGTTTTTAAAAAGGAATATTTAAGTTTAAAAGGTCCCATTGGGACCTTTTTTTTTGTATTTTCGGGGGTAGCTATAAATTGAAGTTATGAAGCAGTATCATGAATTGATGACTCATATTCTTGAAAAAGGTGTGAGGAAGGAAGACAGAACAGGTACAGGTACCATCAGTGTATTTGGTTATCAGATGAGGTTTGATTTATCAGAAGGATTTCCTGTAGTGACTACAAAAAAGCTTCATTTAAAGTCAATTATCCATGAGTTACTTTGGTTTCTGAAAGGTGATACCAATATTAAGTATCTTAAGGAAAATGGCGTAAGTATCTGGGATGAATGGGCAGACGAAAAGGGAAATCTAGGTCCGGTTTATGGATATCAGTGGAGAAGCTGGCCAACGCCAGATGGTGGACACATTGATCAGATATCAAAGGTTATTGAACAAATCAAAAAAACGCCAGATTCAAGGAGGCTTATTGTTAGTGCTTGGAACGTTGCAGATGTGGATAAGATGAAGTTACCACCTTGCCATGCATTTTTTCAGTTTTATGTAGCAGAAGGTAAGCTTTCCTGTCAATTGTATCAACGGAGTGCCGACGTTTTTCTAGGAGTACCTTTTAATATTGCTTCTTATGCATTGCTGACTATGATGGTTGCACAGGTGTGCGGTTTGCAACCTGGAGATTTTGTGCATACTCTTGGAGATGCTCATTTGTATTCAAATCATCTTGAGCAGACCAGACTTCAACTTTCAAGAGAATTGCGACCTCTTCCTCAAATGAAAATTAATCCTGCTGTAAAATCTATTTTTGATTTTAAATACGAAGATTTTACTTTGGAAAATTATAATCCACATCCTGCAATAAAGGCTGATGTAGCGGTCTAAGGATTAAGTTGTAATTAATAAGTTTTAAATAAACTTTGAATTCAGATAGGCTTAGGTATTTTTAGCCTTGCAGAGAAACATCCTTGGTATAAGATTCAATCAATTGATCATACAAAGGATGTTTTTCTTTAAATTGCTTTCCTTCAATACATCCCAGTTGGCTTATTCCTGTAGTGTTTGTGCTAAATACAAAGTCAGCATGTAATAGATCTTCTTTAAAGTACTGGCCTTCAACAACCTTTATGTGAATTCGCTTTGCATAAGACAAAATCTGCTTTCTTACAATTCCTTCGATACAGCCTGTTTCAAGAGAAGGAGTACATAACGTTTCTCCTTTTATCCAGAAGATGTTGGAGGATGAGCATTCGGATACAAAACCATCTGTATTAAACAAAATCATTTCATCAGCCTCAAGTTCCTTTCTTTTGATACTAGCAAGAATGTATGGAAGTGCATTGCATGTTTTATATCTGGAAATGGATGAGTATGCTAAAGGCACCTCATCAAAGAAAAAGCAAGATTTTTTTAATAAAGGAGCCGCTGTGAATTCTGAGGCATTGATTAAATATTGAACGGAATTATTTAAAGGTGTGAACAACCCTCCTGGAGAGCGCCATAGTTGTATCCGAATCCTGGCAGTTGATAAAGAATTCTTTTCAGCTAGATTAATAATTGAAGCACTTAGTTCATCTTTGGATATTAGGGAACAATCCAGGGATAAAGCTTTGGCACCATTAATCATACGAGTGTAATGGTCCTCCCAGAATAACAAATTTTTATTTTGAAGCTTAATTGTTTCAAATACTCCATCGCCATATAAAAAAGCTCTGTTGGCGGTGGATAAAAGCTGATTGCTTTCCACTGGGTAATATTCTCCGTTTAGAATGAGTTGGCTCATGGTAAGATTTAATCAGTCAATAAAAATTATTTTGCTAATTTAGCAGGAATTTAAATTTAAAAAACTACATGGAAAAGCAGTTATCAGTTGCTGTAATAGGAGGGGGAAGCTGGGCTACGGCACTTGTGAAGATTCTATCAGAGCAAAATATACTGATTCATTGGTGGCTAAGAAAGGAGGAGGATGTAGAACACATTCTCGCATATGAGTCTAATCCACGATATGCAAGTGATATTCATATTAATCTTACAAAAGTAAGGCCTATATCAGACCTTAAAAGGGCTGTTGAATTATCTTCTGTCTTAATCCTTGCGGTTCCGTCTGCTTTTATAAAAGAAATTCTTCTTTCGCTAGATAAAGAGAGTTATCAGAATAAAATCATTGTATCAGGAATCAAAGGGATGATTCCCCATGAGAATAAGCTTATCACTGATTTCCTTTCTTCTGAATTTGGAGTTAAACCAGAAAAGCTTTGCATTATAGCTGGTCCATGTCATTCTGAAGAAGTTGCCATGGAAAAGAAATCTTACCTAACTATTGCGGCTTCAGATCAAGAAACAGGAAAAACAATTGCAGAGTTATTGTCGTGTAGATTTGTAAAATCATCTGTTTCCCTTGATTTGTATGGAATTGAATATGCTGCAATTATGAAAAATATAATTGCTATAGCATGCGGTATAACTCATGGGTTAAATTATGGAGATAATTTTCAGGCAGTTTTGGTTTCAAATGCAATGCAGGAAATTTCCAGGTTTGTTAATGCATTACATCCTTCCGGACATAGAATACTCTGTTCATCTGCATTCTTAGGCGATTTGCTGGTAACCACCTATTCTCAGTTTAGCAGAAATCGTACTTTTGGAAATATGATTGGAAGGGGATACTCTGTTAAATCAGCTCAAATAGAAATGAATATGGTTGCGGAAGGATATTATGCAGTGAAAGGCATCAATGAGATCAATAAAGAACTGACTATTGAGATGCCCATTATAAAGGCTGTTTATAATATTCTTTATGAAAAAACTTCCCCAGTTACAGAAATAAAAATACTGGAAAGTAAACTCACTTAAATTCCTTAAGTGATTCATAAACTTTGTGAATCGGAAGCCCCATTACATTGAAGTAAGAGCCTTCAATTCCCGTAATTCCAATTAACCCTATCCATTCCTGAATACCATAGCTCCCGGCTTTATCAAAGGGCTTATATGTTTCCACATAGTGTCGAATTTCAGCTTCGGAAAGCTCTTTGAAATAGACTTTAGTGGTATCGGAAAATGATATTTTTTTGTTTTTGTGCAATAAACAGACTCCTGTAATTACCTCATGGTATTTTCCTGATAATTCCCTGAGCATTCTGGTTGCATCAAATTGATTAACAGGTTTTTCAAGAATATTTCCATCTACGAGCACTGTTGTATCAGCAGCTATTATTAAGCTGTTTTGTGATTCATCGCAAAAAGATTCTGCTTTTTTTTCGGCAAGGTATTCAGATATACTTCTTTTAGGTAGATCTGATGGGTAATCTTCGGGAATATTTTTACTTCTTACCAAAAAAATAATCCCTGCTTCCTTTAGTATTTGTTGCCTTCTGGGCGAATTGGAAGCAAGGATTATATTTAAATTCTTATTCAAATCTTACTGATATTTATTACTTAATAAGGTTAGGAGTATTTCTGCCACAGACGCTTTTGATCATTTCTGTTGCTCTTACATCTCCAAGTTGTTCCGCTTGCTTCAGGTCAAGGCAGGCTTCGGAGTTTTTATTCAATTGAGCATAAGCAACGCCTCTGAAATAATAAGCTTCTCTGTCTTTTGGATTTAATTCGATAGCTTTGTTTAAATCAACAATAGCTTCTTTGCTTTTGTCAATTTCTGTAAGATAAGCACCTCTGTTGAAATATGCATCTTTATGGTTAGGGAATAATTCTACTGCTTTGTTGAATTTTTCCATTGCGGCTTTTGTATTTCCGCTTGTAGCGAATACTTCAGCCCATTGATAATATGCTTCTTCAAATTTAGGGTCGATCTCTGTTGCTTTTTGATAATCTTTATCTGCACCTTCAATGTCCATCATTTGAAGCTTAGAATAACCTCTGTTGTAATAAGAGAATTTATCATTAGGGTCTAGCTCAATTACCTTTGTATAATCTTCGATGGCACCTTTAAAGTCATCAATGTGATTTTTTGCAAAACCTCTGTAGAAATACGCATAGTTGTATTTAGGATACAATTCTATCACTCTTGTAAAATCAGCGATTGCTTCTTTAAATCTTCCATATTCATTGCGAGCCAGACCTCTTTTGTAAAAAGCTTCAAAATTATTTGGCTGAGCAAGGTCTATAAGAGTTGTATAATCCTTTATAGATCCGGCATAGTCACTAAGAAGATATTTAATATTAGCTCTGTGTGACAAGGCATCAGGATCTTTTGGAGAGTGGACCAAAGCTTTTGAGAAGTCATCGATTGCTCCCTTTTGATCACCAAGTTGTTCTTTGGCAATACCTCTTTTTATGAACGCCTTATAATGGTTGTGGTTAAGTTCGAGTACATTGTTAAAGTCTTCTATTGCAGACTCATTATCTCCAATCTCTGTCCTGCATATTCCTCTGTTAAAATATGCTTCTACATTTTTAGGGTCTTTTGCTAATACTTTATCAAACTCTTCAATAGCGCCAAGAAAATCACCTTTTTTGTATTTTACATTTCCCTTTTCGAAGAAAGAGGTGTCAGCCGCGATTTCTGCAGAGGCATTTCCTACGAAGGAAACAAATGCCATCAGTAATAGCAATGATTTGAGAATAATATAGTTTTTCATATGACCTGAATGTATCGTAAAGATTTGTAAGTGTTTTCAATTTCGATCGGTAAGGTCATAAAAGACCAAACCAGCTAGCATTTTAGGGTAAAAGAATGTCGATTTCTCAGGCAATATTGAATTATTTAATACTGTTTTCCTGAGAGTTTTCATACTTACGCCCTTTAATATTAATCCAAAATCTGCTTCTCCAGACTGCACTTTTTTGGATAATTTAGTAAAGTTATAAGAAAATTTTAGATTAAACCAGTTTTTAGGTTGTTCTTTTTTGAAATTTTCTAAGTATTTTAATACTAAATAGTCAATTAGTGCCATTTTTTGTCCAGCCTCATTATAAGCTTTTTTATTAATAAAATGTTTAACTTTTTCATTAATCGGCTTAAGAATAAATGATTGAGATTTTAGAATTAATCCCCACTCTCCCTCATCTTCCCGAGAGGTGAATGCCTCTACGTTCTCTGAAGAAATAGGTTGCAATTGAAAAAAACTCCTCAAAATCTTGAGTAATTTTTCTTCCTTAAATTCACTTAATTTTACTAATCTATGAAAGGGTAATATGGTCGGAGGTTCATTCTCCATTAAACTAATATAAGCTGGAATAAGTGCCTTTTGTCCATACTTTTCATTATATAGTATCATTGTCTGGTACCTATGGTGACCATCTGCCAAGAATAATGGATTGTTTTTGAACAGGTGGTTAAGGTTCATCTTGGCATTCTCTTCAAATTTTTCAAGTTTATGAGTGGTTCCAAACGTGTCAGTGAACTTTGAAACTAAAGCAGAAGGGTTTTCCAGGTAGTTTTGAAATGATTTTTCTGGATCAGAGTATAGTAGGTGAATAGGAGATGAATTAACCTGATATTTTTCAAGAAATTGGATACCTTGCTCAACTACCTCTGAATTGATTCCTTCATGAGGAAGTACATTTTCTGGGCCCCAGTCATCTACTTTTAGTCCCACCAATATACCAATGCGCTTATATGGTTTTCTGCTTACAGGATGATTGTATTCCTGAGTGTATTTGTATATGGCAGGTGCTTCTTTTTTCAGTACTTTGTTTTTTTTCCAATCTTGAAAAGAAGAATCTTTTCCCTCAGATGATTTTGGATAGGTTAGTAAAATACTATGGAATGGTATATTATAAAGAGACTCCAAATCATTACTGAACTCTTCCTTGGGCATTAATGGAAAAGAAAGATTAGGAAGTGACTGTAAATCATTATACATGTACACTTCCAAAGGAAACACTTCGGGCATAAAAAATTAACTGTATCTTCTTTTCCAGACTGAATTTCCGGAGGTGTTTTGAAATTCTGATAAGGGTTGAGTATTGTTTTTTTCGGTAAAAAACTTTCCTGCAAATGCCATGGCAATTTCTTCAGTATCTTTATCCAAATTGATTTTTAGATGTTCAGGAGAAAAATGTTTTTTTACAAAATGTGTATCAAATCTGCCTGAAATAAATTCCTCATGATCCATAACATAGGCACCAAAAGGCAGAGTCGTCATGATGCCTGAAATTTTGTATTCAGAAATTGCCCTCTTCATTCTTTGTATGGCTTCTGTCCTATTACTTCCATAGGTAATCAATTTAGCAATCATAGGATCATAGAATACAGGTATTTCCATTGATTCTTCAAAACCATCATCAACTCTTATTCCGGGACCTTGAGGTCTTCTATATGTTATGAGTTTTCCGATATCAGGAAGAAAGTTATTCGTCGGGTCTTCTGCATAAACCCTTAATTCGATAGCGTGACCTCTTATAGAGACATCTTCTTGTCCGAATGAAAGTGCGTTGCCTTCCGCTATATTAATTTGTTCCTTTACCAGATCTATCCCTGTTATCATTTCAGTTACAGGATGTTCAACCTGTAGCCTGGTATTCATTTCAAGGAAATAAAAGTTAAGCTGTTCATCAACTATAAACTCAACAGTTCCTGCTCCATAGTAATTACAGGATTTAGCTACTTTAACTGCCGCTTCTCCTATCGCCATTCTTTTCTCGTAGTTTAAAACAGGAGAGGGGGCTTCCTCAACTACTTTCTGATAACGTCTCTGAATAGAGCATTCCCTTTCAAAAAGATGGATTACATTACCATGTTGATCCCCAAGTACTTGAACTTCGATGTGTTTCGGAGATGCAATGTATTTTTCAATAAATACAGATCCGTCTCCGAAGGCAGATTTGGCCTCGCTTGAAGCTCTTTCCAGTTGTTCAGCAAATTCGTCAGGACTTTCAACAATACGCATTCCTTTTCCTCCACCACCGGCACTGGCCTTGATAAGAACGGGATATCCTATTTCCGAAGTTACCCTGAGGGCTTCATTAATATCTGTTACGGGTTTGTTTATTCCTGGCACCATTGGGATATTATAGGCAGAAGCGGCATCTTTCGCTGCAAGTTTGCTTCCCATTATTTTTATGGAATTGGCAGATGGTCCGATAAATATTAAACCAGATTCTTCTACTTGACGGGCAAAGGTCTCATTTTCACTTAGAAAACCATACCCTGGGTGTATTGCATCGGCTTTAAGTTTTAGAGCCGTTTCAATTATTTTCGAAATATTTAAATAGGAAGCAGAGGAGGGAGCGGGACCAATGCAAACAGCTTCATCGGCATACTGAACATGAGGAGAAAGTCGGTCAGCCTCACTAAAAACAGCAACAGTTTTTATATCCATTTCTTTCAGCGATCTCATGATTCTCAAAGCAATTTCACCCCTATTGGCTATCAATACCTTTTTAATTTTTTGCATTTTTCAGATCCTTTGTATGTGTCAATAATAAATAATTAAATCCATTAATTTTATTCTTTTTTTAAGAATATAGGAGGTATTTTATCGAAAACCATATTTCAGTATCTGATTTTAATGATTACATTTGTACGATTTTTGGATCTGGATTTGATCAGAATAAGGTTTTGATTTGACTATAATAAAAATTTACTACCTTGGATTTATTTAATAAATTAACAAATGACAAAGGACCGTTAGGAAAACACTCTTCGGTCGCACATGGATATTTTGCATTCCCAAAACTAGAAGGCGAAATTGGCCCCAGAATGAAGTTCAGAGGAAAAGAAGTTTTGAACTGGAGCTTAAATAATTACATTGGACTTGCAAATCACCCTGAAGTTCGTAAAGCTGATGCTGAAGGAGCTGCAAAGTATGGATTGGCTTTCCCAATGGGAGCAAGGATGATGTCAGGAAATTCAAATCTTATTGAAGAGTTTGAAGCTCAGATTTCTGATTTTGTGAAAAAAGAAGATACCATGCTTCTTAACTTCGGTTACCAAGGAATGGTATCTATTATAGATGCAGTTCTTTCCCGCCATGATGTAGTAATCTATGATAGTGAATCTCATGCTTGCATTGTTGATGGTGTAAGACTGCACCAAGGAAAACGATTTGTATTCCCTCACAACGATATAGAAAATCTTAAAAAGCAACTTGAAAGAGCTACTAAAATAGTTCAGGAAACTAAAGGTGGAATTCTTGTGATTACTGAAGGAGTGTTTGGTATGGCAGGCGACCTTGGTAAATTGAAAGAAATAGTAGATCTGAAAAAACAATATCAGTTCAGATTATTGGTTGACGACGCACACGGTTTCGGAACAATGGGACCTACAGGTGCAGGAGCAGGTGAGCACCTTGGAGTTCAGGATGGAATTGATATTTACTTCTCTACATTTGCTAAATCAATGGCAAGTATAGGGGCCTTTGTTTCTAGTACAGAACAAGTAATAGGCTTCTTAAGATATAATACTAGGTCTCAGATTTTTGCTAAAACATTGCCAATGGCTTTGGTAGTAGGTGGGATGAAAAGATTAGAATTATTAAGAACTCAACCTCAGTTAAGAGAAAACCTTTGGAATGTAGTTCGCAATTTACAGCAAGGTTTGAAAGATGCAGGATTTGATATTGGTAAAACGGAATCTCCTGTAACTCCTGTTTATTTGAAAGGTGATGAGAGCGAGGCTGCTCAGTTGATTATAGATTTAAGAGAAAACTATAGTATTTTCTGTTCTATTGTTATTTATCCTGTTGTGCCTAAAGGAGTTCTTGAACTCAGAATTATACCTACTGCAATGCATACTTTAGAGGATGTTAAGCAGACAATTAAGGCCTTCCAGGAGGTTGCTTATAAACTTCAAAACAAGCTGTACACGCAAAAATTGTCGAACATTTCAATTTAATGAAGCATAATGAAAGTAAGATTTTCTACGGTAAAGAAAGAAAATCTTACTTTTCTTTTGAGTAGTATTTTTTAATTTCTTAATTTAGAACGTTTTAATAACCTAAATTTTTATAATAATGAACAGATTCGAACAACTGAAAAATCTTGTAATGTCGCTGGAAGGTGATTTTGCAAAATTTTATGAAAAAGAAAATGCAGCAGCAGGAACCCGTGTAAGGAAAGGTATGCAGGATCTTAAAAATTTAGCTCAGGAGATTAGAGTTGAGGTTCAGGATAAAAAGAATAATGAAGAACAATAACAAAAAAAGAGGCTGAAATTCAGCCTCTTTTTTTGTTAATTAACTTCGTTTATCGCTTGTAAGATACGTTCTCTGAGATTTTGAGAAGCTTTTACCAAAGGCAGCCTTACATTACTTTTGCAGATACCCTTACGCTCAAGTACTTCTTTTATACCTACAGGATTTCCTTCTTCATACATCAAAGGATTTATTTTTTCAAGCTTAGCAATCACTGCTTCAGCTTCAGAATGTTTTCCTTCAGATGTGAACTGAATTGACTTTTTGAAGTGTGCCGGAAATGCGTTGGCAAGTACTGAAATAACTCCAACACCACCAATGGCCCCGAAACTTGCAGTTGTCATATCATCACCGCTGATAAGAAGGAATCCTTTAAGACTTTTCTTAGCTATCTCTTCAGCTTGTTTCAAATCGCTGTTAGCCTCTTTGATACCAATTACATTTTTAACATTGGAAAGTCTTATGGTTGTTGCCGCAGTCATGTTGATTCCCGTTCTTCCGGGAACATTGTAAAGAATTACCGGCACAGGAGACGCTTCTGCAATTTTCTTATAATGCTGATATATTCCTTCCTGAGAAGGTTTATTGTAATAAGGACAAACTGATAGAATTGCGCTGATACCTTCGAAATTCGTATTCTTTATTCTTTCAAGAACTTCTTTTGTATTATTACCACCAATTCCGAAGACAACTGGTAGCTTGCCTTTGTTTTCTTTGAGTACAAAATCTAAGATTTGTTTTTTTTCATCCTGGTTGGTCGTAGGAGATTCACCCGTGGTACCATTAACCACTAAATAGTCTCCTCCATTTTGACTTACGTGATCGAGTAGTTTTTTTAATCCGCTAAAATCAATACTATCGTCATCACTAAACGGCGTTACAAGTGCTACTCCGGTCCCCGAAAAAATACTCATTTTTTAACTCCTGAATTTTTTTGTACAAACTTCCATTAATCTGATCAATGCTTCAATGCCTTCTCCTTTTTTTAATTCGGCCATTACTTCCAGAATATTTTTATTTTTTTCTGAAAAGATTCCGAACCGGCATTTTGCTTTGCTTGCAGATAAAATATTTTCGAAAGGCAAAAATGGTGAAATATTAATAGAATATAAATAGTCGAATTCGGTTTTTATAAAATTATTTATTTTTTCGTCACGATAAGTACCATTCCAGTTTATCTCACTAAATGAAATTCTGGTAAAAGGGAAATCAAAGGCACAATTATTGGTCATTGAGTTGCAGATGATTACTACTTTTTTCCCTTCTTTAATCAAACTTTTCACAAATTGAGATATCAATTCATTGCCTTTAGGGTTTTCATTGCTTATAAGAATCCCAACGGTAGAAGATTCTTCATAACTAAGACTTTGCCTTTTGGCTTTGTTATTTTTTCTGTTGTAATAAGTTCTAACTCTTAAAAAAAGCTTTTTAATCATCTTTAACTATTTTAACATGTTTATAAATTCATCCTCGGATATCATTTGAATACCAAGTTTTTGTGCTTTTTCAAGCTTGGAAGGTCCCATATTTTCCCCGGCAATGAGGAAATTTAACTTGGCTGATATACTGGAGACTACTTTTCCTCCATTTTTCTCTACTTTTTCCTTAATGCCGTCCCGGCTGAAATTTTGAAAGACTCCTGAAATAACAAATGTCTTTCCTTCAAAAATATTGCTTTCAAATTCAATTACTTTCTCCTGAGCCTCCATCTGAAGCCCCGCTTTTTTCAACCTTTCGATAAAAAGACGATGTTCTTCTTGTGCAAAATATTCTACTACTCCTTGAGCAATTTTTTCTCCTATCTCCGGAACTGCTCTCAATTCCTCAAATGAAGCCTTTGCCAATGCATCTATATTGTTAAAATGATCCGCAAGCTTTTCCGCAACCGTGTTTCCTACATACCTTATCCCTATTCCAAATAATACATTTTTGAATGGGACAGTTTTTGAGGTCTCTAAGCCTTTTATGATATTATTAGCCGACTTTTCACCAAATCTCTCAAGACTACAAAGTTTTTCAAAAGTTAAATCATATAAGTCTGCGGGATCTTTAACTAATCCTTTGGCATAAAGCTGATCCACAGTCTCGGATCCAATCCCTTCAATATTCAGAGCTTTTCTTTGAATAAAATGTTCCAGTTTGCCTTTAATTTGAGGAGGACATCCTTTTTCATTCGGACAGTAATGTACAGCTTCCCCTTCTTTTCTGATAAGTGGTGTACCACATTCAGGACAATTGGTAATATATTCAATAGGGATACTATTTCCGGGCCTTAATCCCAGATTTACTCCTGTGATTTTCGGTATAATTTCTCCACCTTTTTCTACAAATACAGTGTCGCCAATGCGAAGGTCAAGTCTTTTTATTTCATTCGCATTGTGAACTGAAGCTCTCTTAACCCTTGTCCCAGCCAACTGAACTGGTAACAGGTTAGCAACAGGGGTGACAGCTCCGGTTCTTCCCACCTGATATTCTATAGATTCTAGCAAAGTACTCGCAGTTTCTGCTTTGTATTTATATGCTATTGCCCAACGGGGACTCTTTGCAGTATAACCAAGTATCTCCTGTTGTTTGTAATCATTTACTTTTATAACAATACCATCTGTGCCAAGAGGAAGTTTAAATCTTTCTGTTTCCCACTTGTTTATATAATTAATTACTTCGTGAATGTCCTTACAACGAGTATAAGAATCCGATACATTAAAACCCCATTCCTTAATCCTTACCAAGGCATCATGATGAGATTTTATATCCAGATTTTCTCCCAATAGCCCATATACGAAACAATCGAGTTTTCTTTGTGCAACTACGGTTGAATCTTGCATTTTGATTGTTCCGGATGCTGCATTTCTGGGATTAGCAAGTAATGGTTCTCCTATATCTTCACGCTCTTTGTTAATTTTATTGAAGGAATCCAGAGGAAGAAATACTTCGCCACGGACTTCAAAAAGGGGAGGTATGTTATTGCCTTTTATTTTTAAGGGTATACTACGTATTGTTTTTACATTTGCAGTAACGTCATCTCCACGGACACCGTCTCCTCTAGTTGTGGCTTGTTTAAGGATGCCATTTTCGTAAGTTATACTCATAGCAACACCATCAAATTTAAGCTCAGCTATGTATTCGAAATTTGTACCAATTGTCTTCTTAACTCTATTATCAAATTCAATAAGTTCTTCCTCAGAATAGGTATTGCCCAAGGAAAGCATCGGATATACATGATAAACAGTTTTGAATTCTTTTGTAATAGTACCACCAACCCTTTGGCTAGGCGAATCTTCTTTTTTAAATTCGGGATGTAAATCCTCAAGTTTATTTAACTCTTCAAGTAACTTATCAAATTCAAAATCGGATATCGCAGAGGTGCTTTGCTGATAATATAAATCATTATAGTAATTGATCTTTTCTGTAAGCTCTTCTATTCGTAGTTTGGCTTCTTCTCTGGTCATCTATTATTAAATGAATTGTTTTTAACTTTTTCTAAGTTATAATTATACAAAAATAAACCGGGATTAGTGATTGATTATAATGATTGATAGGATTTTTCAATGGCAATTGATTAATTACGAAAAATAAAGATATAGTTTAAAATTTTATTGAAATGGGAAATATTAAAGTACACGAGCTGATAGAAACTCGATGGAGTCCAAGAGCTTACTTGACAAAAGATGTTGAAAATGAGAAACTTCATAGGATCTTTGAAGCTTCCAGAAGAGCTCCTTCTGCAATGAATGAACAACCTTGGAGGTATGTCGTGGGATTAAAAAAAGATGAGCAGGTATGGAAAAGTATAGCAGATACATTAAATGAAGGCAACCAAATATGGGCTCAACATGCTCCGGTTTTGATTTTAACATTAGCCAAAAAACATTATACCCGAAATGGTGCTGAAAATACTTCCAGAAATTATGATCTTGGACAGTCGGTGGCATACCTTTCTATTCAGGCTACTAATGAAGGGCTGTTTTTACATCAGATGGGAGGGTTTTCCCGTGAAAAAGCGATTGAAAATTTACAGATTCCTGAAGAATTTGAACCTGTGACAGTAATTGCTTTAGGGTATAAGGGAGATTTAAATACACTGCCTCTAAATTTACAGGAACGCGAAAAACAGATGATTAATAGGTTGCCACTTAGTGAGTTAGTTTTTTCAAATTGGGGCAAAAATTTTCTTTTGTAGGGTGGTCGTTTAACAAAATTAAAATCTCTCTTGTTATATTTTAAAAGTTCTTTAAATAAAACCACAGGAGGGTAACGATGATTTTCGATATAAAGCATGATGGGAAGAGCCAGAAATTCTTTATCGTTATAAATGGAAAGGAATGCAATCTGAAGTATGAAAAACTTTCCGATCAGATTTATGAGGTGAAACAAATGTTTGTTCCAAAAAATTTGAGAGGGCAGGGAATTGCAGGTAGAATTGTGGAATTTTCTCTGAATTTTGCCAAAAAAAATTTTATTAAGATAAGGACTTCTTGTTCCTATATTCACAATTTCATAGAAAAGAGAAGAGAGTTTAAGGAGTTGTTGGTAACAACCTCCAAAGAGCCTGCCGTAATTTAAATCCCGGTTAATCTTCAAATATCAATCAACTTCATCCTGATTTTTCAATTCAGAAAATATTTATTAGTAATTTCGTTTAGATTACTAAAAATATGGATTGAAAAATCCGGATGAAGATGTTTTGGAAAAAGTGTGTTAGAATAATTAAACTGACTACGATTTTTTTTCTGGTCAGTACCTTATTTTCGGTGATAATTTTAAGATTTGTTCCCCCAATAGTATCACCTTTAATGATCATTAGGTGTTTTGAACAGATCTGGAATGGTAAATCACTCAAGCTAAAAAAAGACTGGGTATCTTTTGATGAAATCTCTCCTAATTTAAAAAGAGCTGTAATTGCATCGGAAGATCAGCGTTTTATGGACCATCATGGGTTTGACTTTAATGCAATCAAAAAGGCTATGGAATACAATAAAAAAGGCAAGAAAAAAGTGGTTGGTGCAAGTACAATTAGTCAACAGGTTGCAAAGAATGTTTTCCTCTGGCCTTCCAGATCATGGGTGAGAAAAGGATTTGAAGTTTATTTTACTATCCTTATTGAAATATTCTGGAGTAAGGAACGGATACTTGAAGTCTACCTTAATATTGTGGAATTGGGGAATGGAGTTTATGGTGCAGAAGCAGCTTCACATTATTATTTTAATATCAATGCGAAAAAGCTTTCAAGAGATCAAGCTGCTTTGTTAGCAGCAATATTGCCTAATCCACTGAAATGGTCCCCGACCAAGCCTTCTATCTATATTTTGAAGAGAAGGAATTGGATCCGACAAAACATGGCAAGGATGGGAAAAGTAGAGTTTTCCTAAAATAATCTAAAACTCTTCTTTCAATAAAAAAAGGGTGTGGAAGATTTTCCAGACCCTTTTTTGCTTTTAAACAATTAATATTAATCTATTTTTTTCATCACCAAAGCTGTTCTGTTGGTAAGATAAATACTCAATGACTGAAATTCATCAGTTTCGTGTACAAAGTCTGTATCAACTCTTCCAAACCCACCAAACTCTTTTTCATCAGAATTTAAGATAATTTTATACCTGCCCATTTCAGGAGCTCTGAACCGATAGCCGAAAATTGAATTACCAATGCTGAAGTTAAATATAAATATAAGGTTGTTTCTTTCGAATATGATGACCTTATTCGCAGAGTCCATGTTGATTTGTCTTCCGTTTAGGGCGGAAACAATATGGTTTTCTTTGATGCAATGAATCATTGCTTTATCAAAGTTCGCAAGGTACTGGTATTTCAGATTTTTACTATCAACCAGTGTCCATTGCCTGCGGGCATACTTGTAACTCCAGTTATTTCCTTGTCTTGGAAAATCTATCCATTCAGGATGGCCGAATTCATTTCCCATAAAGTTTAAATACCCTTCTCCTCCAAGTGATATGGTAAATAGACGGATCATTTTATGAAGAGCAATCCCTCTGTCGATAACTACATTAGGATCATCAACAAGCATATGGAAATACATCTCCTTGTCCATGAGCCAGAATGCAAGGGTTTTGTCTCCAACCAGGGCTTGGTCGTGAGATTCAGCGTAGGCTATTGTTTTTTCCTTCCATCTTCGGTTACTCAAAACTGACCACATTTCATTAATGTCCCAGTCCTCATCAGCTCTCTCTTTTAATATTTTTATCCAGTAATCCGGAATCCCCATTGCAAGTCTGTAATCAAAACCAAGACCACCTTCTTCTACTGTTCTACAAAGGCCGGGCATTCCACTCACATCCTCAGCTATAGAAATTGCATTCGGATTTACTTCTTTTATTAGCTCATTTGCTAACTGCAGATAGGTGATGGCATCCCATTCTACATCATTTTTGAAATATTTGTCATAGTGATCGAACGAGGTAGAGCCATGATGGAAGTATAGCATTGATGTAACACCATCAAATCTAAACCCATCGAACTTATATTCTTCAAGCCAGAATTTAACATTGCTTAACAGAAATTGCTTCACTTCCCATTTTCCATAATCAAAGATTTTGGAGTCCCATCCTTCGTGATAACCTCTTCCTCCTGGATGGAAATACTGGTGATCACTTCCGTCAAACTCATTCAATCCTTCAGAAAGATTTTTTACTGCATGAGAATGAACAATGTCCATAATAACGGCAATTCCCAACTCGTGAGCTTTACCTATTAGATATTTTAAATCCTCTGGATTTCCAAAGCGGGAAGAAGCTGCAAAAAAGTTAGATACATGGTAACCGAAAGATCCATAATATGGATGTTCCATTACTGCCATTAACTGAATTGCATTATAACCATAGTCTTTTATTCTCGGAAGAATCTCATCGGCAAATTCAATATAAGTACCAAGACCTTCTTTCTCCTGAGCCATTCCTACGTGAGTTTCGTAGATAATAGGTTCTTTGAGAACATCCTGAAGGTTGAGATTATATGATCCCCATTGGAATGGAAAAGGCGCAAACCAAAGCTGTCCGCTAAAGTCATAGGTCTGAGGATCTTGAACGACTTTTTGCATATATGCAGGAATTCTGTCCATAGCACCATTATTGGCAACTACATGGACTTTAATCTTGCTTCCATGAACAAAAGAGTCTTTATATTGATCATATGGAAGAAAAATTTCCCAATCTCCTCTAGGATTCCTAGTAAGAGAATGGGAACCTCTATTCCAATGATTAAAGTCTCCGGTTAAGAACAGCTGATGAGCTTTAGGGGCCCATTCTCTGTACCACCATCCGTTTTTTTCATTATCAAAGTTAACCCCATAGTATTTATGAGCGTCAGCAAAATTGCTAAGGCTACCGTATGCCTTTTGAATTTCACTCAGAGCATTATGATATCGTTCAAGACGAGCTTCAACGTCATCATTATAGGGTTCTAGCCAGGGATCGTCCTGGATAAGAGGCAATTTTTCTTTTTCCTTCACTGTGATATAAAAAAGTTATGTTAGCTTAATAATACACGCTATAACTCTAAATTAAAAATTATTGTTTAGAGAATTTGATAACTTCTTTAATCAATAATATTTAACTCATCAATCTATAATATTTAATTCATCTTCAGATGAGCCAATTCTTGCAATAAGTATTTGTTGAGTTCTTGCAGAAGAAGCTACTAATGGTCTCTTGTGAAGATTGATAGATTTTCTGATATATCGGATATCTACTTTTTTGGTTGTCTCTTTATCTACAGTTTTTACACTGTCCGCATTCAGAGAGTCTTTTGGAGTAGGGTCTGGTAAGGATCTTGAACTTAATGTGTCTGTTTTTTTCTCAGGCAGTGGCCTGTTTACTTTATCTGTTTGTCCATTATATGGACTGCAGGCAAATACATTTCCCAAAAAGAAAATTAAAATGATGATATTCAATTTAATTTGTGACATAATTCCCTCCTTGAAATGGTGCTGTATTAGTTTAAAACAAAAACTATGCAGTTTGTTTAATCAAAAAGGGTTACGGAAAATGCAAGTTGGATTTAACTAATATTTAATTAGGAAAATCAGTAAGTTATGTTAAGAGGTGATGAAATAATCAGTGAAAAAAATTATTCTAAATCTTCAGATAAATTATTTAGATGAAGTTCATTTACTGAAAGTGTCTCTGAATCTACGTCCATTACAAAAGACTTGTATTTGCCATCTTGTTGCTTAAAACGGATAAGACAACGCTGGTTGGTTTCCCATTCAAAGTTGACAGTCTTTTCATTTAGATCCGAAGAATAAATTTCAGTTGAGGGAGCTTCAGATAATTCCATTCCTTTCAATCCAAAGCGTACGGTGAAAGGATCAACAAGATTGGGTTTTATACCTGAAATAAAAATAGAAAGAGAACCATCAGGAGAGGAGGAATAAATACTCATTTCTTTCTTGCCTGTGCAGGAATAAAGCGCAAGTGAGACTAGAAAAGAAATAAGAACCTGTTTCATTTAAGGTGGTGTGTGAATTGATAATCAAACCTAAATAAAATGGTAGTTAAACACAAGAATATCATTAAAAAAATGATCTACGTATCACTTAGTTTTAATAGTTAAATTTATGATAGATTAATATGGGGATATGAAGCTTCATTCTTAAAGATATCTTCATCTAAATTTTATTTTGTCATGCAGGACAGTATCTTTAAATATTAGAGATGAAATTGAACTTATTGGAATCAAACCTAATTTAAATTCAAAGTGCTATGAAAAAGATATTTTGGCTATTATTCTTTCCTGTCCTCCTTCTGTCAAGCTTCAGACCAAAGGAAAGGGCATTGGAAGTTAACAAAGGAATTAAGGAGACAGCACCTGACTTTACCCTTAATGATCTTGCTGGTAATAAAGTTTCATTGAGCGACTTTAAAGGTAAAGTAGTTTATATGGATGTTTGGGCTACTTGGTGCGGTCCGTGTATGGAGGCAATTGCATTGTCACATGAACCTAAACAGGAGTTTCTCGAAAATCCCGATGTAGTTTTTTTATATGTTTCTATTGATCGGGAAAAAGATAAATGGAAAAAAGTCGTTAAAAGAAAAGGAATTGAAGGAATTCACGTTCATTCTTATGAAGGAAACGAAAGTTCGATCATTGCTAAATATGGAGTTGTATCGATTCCTCGCTTTATCCTGATTGATAAAAACGGAAATATAGCAGATCCGAATGCCAAAGCTCCTTTCGAAGACGGTTGGTCTGAGGATATTAAAAAATTACTTGCACAATAGTATTGGTATTGACTAAAAGACATTTTAAATTGGGTTCTTTTTAGAACCCTTTTTTGTATGATTAGCTTTAAAGACAAAAAGATTAAATTCCTTTGGGTAGGATTCTGGAGCTTTGCTCTTTTCATTGCATTATTCATTTTCTCTATATCCATAAACCTGTTCGGTTTATTTGGTAAAATTCCCTCTCTGGAAATTCTTGAAAATCCTAAAAGTGACCTTTCTTCAGAAGTTTATACTGAAGACAATGTGCTGATGGGAAAATATTTTAAGTATAACAGGTCAAATGCAGATTACACGGATCTTCCTGTTGATTTGGTTAATGCTCTGATTGCTACGGAAGACGTTCGTTTTTACAGACACTCAGGCGTTGATTTTAAAGGTACCTTTGCTATTTTTCTCTATGCTGTAACATTCCAGAAGAGAGGATCCAGCACTTTGAGTCAGCAGTTGGCCAAAAATCTTTTCCAGATGAGGCAATCCAAAGAATATCAGGGTCCTCTAAGTAAGTTTATGCCTGTGGTGAAATTCAAGGAAATTATCACCGCGACGAGACTTGAAAGAGCCTATACAAAAAAAGAAATTCTGAATATGTATCTGAATACAGTCGAATTTGGAAATGGAACATACGGAATCACATCTGCTGCAAAAAAATATTTTAATAAAAAGCCATCTAAACTTAAGACTCAAGAAGCAGCCATGCTAATTGGTTTGCTTAAAGGACCAAGCGTTTATGATCCGATCAGAAAAGAGGAAAAAGCGCTGAACAGAAGGAATACGGTTCTAAGTCAGATGGTAAAATACAATTATCTAAGTAAGGATCAGTTTGAAAAGCTTAAGCTGACCCCTCTTGCTTTAGATATTACTTATGAAAACCAGAATACTGGCCTAGCACCTTATTTCAGAGACTACATAGAAGATTACCTTGTTAACTGGTGCGATGACCATGGCTATAATCTATATGCTGATGGTTTGAAAATTTATACAACCATTAATTCTAAAATGCAGACCTATGCAGAAGATGCTGTTTCAAATCATATGAAGGCTCTTCAGAAAGAGTTTTTTGCAGAATGGAAAGGTAAAACTCCGTGGGCTTCAAATAAACTTGATGATAGAAAGTTTGTAGAGAGATTTGCAAAAAGGTCTGAAAGGTATAGGGTTTTGAAAGCAGAACTGGGTAATAATCCAGAACTGATATTCAAAGAAATGAGTAAGAAGGTTAAAATGAAAATCTATACGCTTAGGGGAACTAGGGACACAACTATGAGTCCAATGGATTCTGTTAGGTATTACCTTCATTTCCTTCATACCGGAATGGTAAGTATGGATCCTCATAATGGTCAAGTAAAAGCATGGGTAGGGGATGTAAACTTCAGGTATTTTAAGTATGACCATGTTAAAAAAGGAGCAAGACAACCAGGTTCTACATTTAAGCCACTACTTTATGCGTATGCGATAGAGGAAAAGGGTTTAACTCCTTGTTCTAAAGTGTTGGATACACAGGTTCCATTCACAATGCCGGACGGAAAAGTCTGGATACCCAAAAACAGTAATAACAATTATTCAAATGACTATATGACTTTGCGTCTTGGGATGGCAAGGTCTGTAAATACTATTGCTGCATATCTAATGAAACTGAGCGGTCCGGATTCTATTGTTGCTTTTGCTAAACGTCTTGGTATATCTTCTCAATTGGAAGCGGTTCCTACACTTGCTCTCGGAACTAGTGATGTATCAGTTTTTGATATGACTCAGGCTTATTGTGCCTTCGTAAACAACGGTTATAGGTATGAGCCATTGATGATTACGAGAATTGAAGATAAATATGGAAATATTTTGGAAGAATTCAGAAATATACCTCAACAGGTTATATCATCTGAAACTGCGGCATCTATGGTTTATATGTTAAAAGGTTCTGCAGAAGAAGATGGAGGTACAGCTCGGGACCTGGTAAGAAAATTTAATATAACAAGTGAAGTTGGAGGGAAAACAGGTACCACTCAAAACTCTGCTGATGGATGGTTTATGGGAGTATCACCTGATTTGGTTTCGGGTGTGTGGGTTGGTGCTGATGATAAAAATATTCACTTCCCTGATATGCGATTTGGACAGGGAGCAAGAATGGCATTACCAATCTGGGGCCTGTATATGCAAAAAGTTTTTGCAGATAAAAATCTTGGAGTAAAAACGAAATTTGAAATTCCAGAATCTCTCAATGGTTCTTTTGATTGTGAATCTGCTGCCAATGAAGTTGATTCCACTGTAGTAGATTTGCCGGCTTCGTTTGACTAACAAAAAGCACCAAACACTTTATTCCTTTGTTTTTTTAATAGAATAAAGGAATAAAGTTATGCCGGAATTACCAGATGTTTCTGTCTTTAGAGATTATTTTGATAAAGCAACTCATAATAAAAAGATCGAAAGAGTTGATGTTATTGAAAAACGAATACTAAGAGGAACCTCCGAAAAAGAATTAAATAAAGTCCTTAAGGGTAAAATTTTTAAAAATTCAGATAGATACGGAAAACATCTATTTGCAGAAATTGGCTCTAAAGTGGGCCTCGATATTCATTTCGGTATGACAGGTGATCTGGAGCTCATTGATGACCTTTCTAAAATTCCCCCATATACAAGATTGCTTTTTGTTTTCCAGGATGGAGAAGGGTTAGCCTTCGAAGATCAGAGAATATTCGGACACATAAGTCTTGTAAATAACCTTGATGATCTGGTCTCCCAAAATGATTTAGGAAAAGATGCCCTAACTATTACTGCTGAAGAGTTTCATGAAATAATTCGTAAGAGAAGAGGGAAGATTAAATCTATTCTGATGAATCAATCGTTGATTTCTGGTATTGGAAATGTCTATGCAGACGAAATTCTTTTTCAGGCAGGTATTCATCCGGAGGCAAAGGGAAGTCGAATACCTGACGATAAAATAAGGAAATTGTTTTCTACAATGAATAAAGTTTTGAAAACAGCTATAAAATATGAAGCTCACAGGGAAGATTTTCCAACTAAGTTTTTAATCAACCATAGAAGGGAAAATGATGAGTGCCCAGGAAAGTGCGGTAAAATCAATGTGATTAAAATAAATGGGCGCACTACTTATTTTTGTGACGCTTGTCAACAGCTTTATTAGGCAGCTTTCTTTGAACTATTAAATATTCAAGGTTGCCAAAAGAAAATGTATCTGGTTGATCTATACTTAAATCAGTGATCTTTCCTGACCAGGTTTCTATAACATCATGCTGAGTATTGAAAGGTCCTTTATCAAAATCAACAGCTCGAATAGTTATTTTATCGTCGGGAGCGCACATAAAATAGGTTGATTGGAAGGGCTTCGTATACTGAATTACATTTTTTATTTCTGGACTGTGGTAAATATAATCATCACCACATTGAACATCCCAGAAAAGATCGGGAAACCCTGTGCCTCCAAAAGTATAGTCATATTTGGAAGGATCGCAAACATTCGTGTTAAGTTTGAATTTTAACACTTCAATGGAAGTACTTATAAGTTCAGGAGCATCAATTTGAAATTTAATTGTCTTTGAAGCTACTGGTTTATGCGAAAAATAGTCAACTTCTTTGAGATCACTTTTCAAACTATCTTGTTTGAAGCGGACAGGAATAGCTTCAAATATAAGGTTAAGGGAATGTGTTCCTTTTGTCAGTTCCAGAGATCTGATTGGAATAGAATAATTAAGAATTCTATCCCCATCTTTGACAAGCAAAAACTCATCATGCAAACTTAAAAATTTTTCGGAATAATAGTTTATTGGAGATGTATATGTCTTCTTGCCTGAACAAGATAAGGAAATATAAAGAGCTTCAATTCCTTGATTTTTTAGTCCTTTCCAAAAGAGATCTGATAAATGAACTTTAAAGTCAACTTCAATCACATTAGCCTTCTCGTTTGTAACTGTGTCAATGCTATAAATATTAAAATTAAGACCTTTTTCAAGAGAATCTATTGAAGTATATTTAATACCAGAGTATTTCAATTGAGGGGGGATCTGGTTGGCATTTGATTCATGATGAGAAGCTTCCTTGCAAGAAGGCGATATGAAAATGAAAAGTATTGCTATCAGATTAAGTAATAAATTTTGTTTCATTGAGTTCTTCACTCTCTTTATCATTGGTTAGTTGCTTTTATTTAAATTATATTTTACTAATAAATTTAATTTTTAGAAAATTTTACTAAAAATATTAGCGTATGTTAGTTTTATGATGTTTATTTGCTAAAAAACATCGTATTTATGTTAGTTGCTGCTAAAAGGGGTTTCAAATTAAAATATTTTTTACGTAAACCTATACCCAATTCAAGATTCATACAGGTTAATTACCTGTTTGAAGATAATACGGGATTTTTCATTCATGGTGAAAAACTGGTCGAAAATAAAAGCAGTTTGAGCAGAATGATTAGCAATGTATTACAGGATATTAATATTTTGATTTAATTAGTGGATATAATTTAAAAAACATGACTCTGATCAGTGACAATATAAAGCATTTAAGAAAGCAAAAAGGATTTACACAGGAACAATTGGCTGAAAAGGTAGGAATAAAAAGATCTTTATTAGGTGCTTATGAAGAAGGAAGGGCAGAACCTGGTTTGTACAACCTTATTATGTTTTCTAAAATACTTGAAGTGTCAGTAGATGCACTCATTAGTGGGGATTTAAAAGATCCTGAAAGCTATAAGCAAGTGATGCAGAAAGATATTGAAGCTAAGAAATTGAGAGTACTTTCAATAACTGTAGATAAAAATGATAATGAATCAGTTCCTATGGTTCCCCAAAAAGCGGCAGCTGGGTATCTTAACGGTTATGCTGATCCTGAATATATTGGAGACCTTCCCAATTTTTATCTTCCTAACTTTAAAAATGGAACCTTTCGTGCATTTGAAATCTCAGGAGATTCTATGTTACCGCTTGTCTCCGGGACCATTATTATAGGTCAGTATGTTGATAATTGGAATTATGTCAAAGATGATCAGACTTATATTGTTGTGACTTCAAAAGAAGGCATAGTTTACAAAAGAGTCACTAATCATTTAAAAACCAGAGAAGTATTTCTATTATCATCAGATAATCCTGTTTATTCTCCTTACGAAGTACATCCGGATGACATACTTGAAGTCTGGGAGGCGAAAGCATTCATCAGTACAGAGTTTCCCAAACCCGATATGTCAATAGAAAAGCTTGCTCATATGGTGGTAAATATGAAAGAAGAGCTTAAGAATTTGAAGAAGTAAGTTGCCTTACTTCTTCGATATTTTTTCAAACATATCAATAAGTTTTGAGACACTCTTATCTTTATCTGAAAGGTTAATAACCCCTTCATTCGCTTTAAACCATATGCCTTCTCCAGTATTAATGTAATACCCCTGAGCTTTACCGGGAGTAGAAAGGCTGTTCTCATAAATATACTCGGGTAGATAAACTGTTTGAAGGGTATTTTTCAGGTCTTCCCACTTCAACTCTATAACCTTTTTTTGATTGTTTTTTTCTATTTCTGCTATAAATTTTCGGGTTTTAAATTCAGGTTTAAGATTGACTGCGATAAGATCCTGGGGGAAGTTCTTTATAAAATTAATCTCTAAATTGGCTTCTTTACCTGAGGTTTCATAAATGGCTTGTGTCACTTCTTGAATGAAATAAGCCCATTCATCAATATTCTCTGGAGATCCTGATATGATTTTGGGAGCTTCAATCAGCACTTTTATCTCTGATTCCTCTTTAAGGAATGTGGATTTGTTAATTAGAGTTTGAATAGGATCGATCCACACAGAACTTAAACTGCCATTCCAGTTATAATCATCGTTCAAAGTGAATCCTTCATCTAAAATATCATCTTCTGTGAGTTCTTCCCGTCCAATATATTTAATATTAAATTCAACTTTGAGCAGATTATTTGCGTTAATAAATTTCAAAATAATGGTGTTGGAATAGGGAGGGTAAAGGTCAGATGGAGTAAAATTTATTTCAAAACTGTGAAAGTTATTCATATTTGATTTGTTTTTTTAAATTTTATAAATATTTTTCAACGCAAATTAGTACAAACGTAAATAATGAAAGGTTTAAAAAGTATTATCTGTGATACAATATTAGGTGAAACAGGTATTAAGTTGACAGCCAAGGATTTGGGTATTAAGTTCGAAGCTGATGGTGTTATAGTGAAGCTTTGGGATTTCGAAGTGCTTAAAATGGCTATTCATGGGCACAAAGATACAGATACTGCTGAATTTGCTGAAGATTTATTAGATGCTCTTTTTGAAGAATATTATGACTTCAGGGAGAAGGTAATAGAATTAAAGCTGGAAGATTTGAATCAGCGTTGGAGACCTTTGATTATTGATACAATTACCCCAATTTTGAAGAAGAACAAGGTAAGTCAAGGTGTATTAGATGTGTTGGATTACGAGTTTGTAGATATGGGTTATGTAAAAACCCCATATTCTAACCCGGATGAAGAGGAGTGGGGCTTCCCAATTTTTGCTCTGAGAATTACCGATTTTGAAGATCTAGAATATTTGCATACAATTGATGCATATTCTGATTTACAAAAATTTGACTTTGATGGTCTTGTTAAAGATTTTCTTAAAAAGATAAGATAATTTTAGCGTTCAATAAAATTAAATAACCTGTTCTGTGTATTCGGGACAGGTTTATTTATTGATTTTAATTGTTTTTAGTTTGTCAATTTTTCCTGATGCTGTGTATTCAAAATTTTGACAAAATATAAAATACCTTGGAACTTCATATTTAGACAGTTCTCTTTTTAATAATAGAAGTATATCTGATTTTGAATTTTCAAAGCCTTCATAATAAAAGGCCAATGCTTCTCCCAGCTTTTCATCAGGTTGTTTTGCTAAAAAGAAATTTATTCCAAAATTCCTCTCTTTCAGGATCCTGTTAATTTTATCTTCTATTGATTCTATCTGAAGTTTTATTCCTCCGGAATTTACGATATTATCAATCCTACCAAGCCATGTGAATTCTCTTTCTGAATGAAATTGAACAAGGTCATTGGTTGTAACCCATTGATTGTTGGTCACAAGGCCTTTAATTTCCAGACAGCCCCTCAAATCTACTCTTGTTTCAACTCCTTCAAATACCTTAAAATGATCTGATTGCTGCGGCCCGTTTAATAATTTTAAAGCTATATGACTTACTGTTTCAGTCATCCCATAAGTACTGTATATAGGTACACTTAAGTTTTGAAGTCTTGCCTTTAATGTCTCTGAAACAGCTGCTCCACCTACAATGACGGCCTTTAACTTATTTAATCTTGCTGAACTTTCAGGATTGTTCAAAACTGTTTCCAATTGAAGCGGAACTATAGCTGTAAAGTCAAATTCAAAGTTCTCGGGAATTGATTTAAAGGGATCTGAAACAGGAGGAATGATATAGGAATTAAATTTTTCTACCATTGTTCTAACAAGCATCATTTTACCACCAATCATATTAGTGTTGATGCAAATTAGAGCTCTATCGCCAGATTTCAGTCTTAGTGCTTTTATCGTAGCTCTTGCACTTGCTTCCATCTGCACTCTGTTTATTTCAATGACTTTGGGTGTTGAAGTTGATCCTGAAGTCTGAAGCAAAAATATTTCTTTATGATTCAACCAGTCTCTTAAAAATGAAATTGTTGTAGACTCGTATTCATCTGAAGTAGTGAAAAGATCCAGCTTTTCTAATTCAATTTTTCGATTGTTAAGGTAGATATCCACGTGATCTGAATCTCTATTGTCGGATAATAAAATTTGGCGATTACTTATTTTCCAAATTGCTCTTTAATCTGCTGCTTGAAGGAATTGAAAACCTTTGTATTGTTATCTATACTGGTTTCAATTTCTAATATCTTTGATTTGCCAGATGTTGGCAGTAGTTTTGGTAAAGCTGCCTTAAATGATTCTCTATCATTGCAATGTAAATAATCAAGGTTAAATTCACCTGCGATATGGTCAGCTTTTAGTTTTTGATTGGTAATAAAATATTCTGAAGCTTCTTTCAGATTTTTGGGGCCATCAATCATATTAAAGATACCGCCACCATGATTGTTTAATAGAACAATTCTTAAATTATCTGGCAGGTAATTATTCCAGAAAGCATTTCTATCATAAAAGAAAGCAAGATCTCCGGTCAAAAGAAATACCAGCTTTTCAGTGCATAAAGCATTACCAACAGCTGTACTCAGCACTCCATCTATTCCGCTTGTACCTCTGTTTGCTCTTACAACAGTTCCTGAATCGATAAAGCTTCCAAAGTAATTCGCATATCTCACTGGCATGCTATTAGATAGGTGAAGAATAATTTCTGGAGATAGATTTTTTGTGACCTGAAATGCTGCTTCAAATTCTGAAAATTCTGATTGAGAATTAAAGAAGTTGCTAAGAATGGTAAGTCCTTTATTATCCATAGTAATCCAGTTGTTCAGCCATTCATCATTTTTTATATCACCTTTAAATATACTGAAAAACGATTTCGGCTCAACAGGAATAATGTGCGAAAGGCATTGATATGTGTCAGCAGCTTCTCCGGAAGGATCTATATGCCAATGATGTTTTGGTTTGTATTTTCTTAGAAAAGATTTCAGACTTTTAGATAGTACAGATTGACCAAATGTGATAAGTAAATCTGGTGATAGTTTTTCTAATTCAGGTTCTCCTGAAAGAATGATATCAATGTTTTGTATTTTATTCTTGCAATGAAGATTGGCAATAGGCTCTGCCCATAATGGAATTCTATGATGATCTGTAAATATAGATACTGCTGTATTCAGTTCAGTATTGTCATTGTTTTGCCCGCTAAGCAATACTACTTTCTCACTTTGATTAAACAACTGTATAAGTTGTTTTAGATCTGAGGTATCTACAGCAGATTGAGCCTTTACTTTTTCAATTATTCTAGCGGCAGAATATTTTACATCATTGCTATTCTTAGGATAAAATGGCTCACGTAAAGGAATATTGATATGTACCGGACCCTTAGGATATGACTCAGCTAAGTTTATTGCTTCAGAAATACTTCTTTGAATATGCCAAGCCGAATCTGGGTTTTGATGATCTGTTGGAAGCTGGAAGAATTTTTTTACATGGTTTCCATAAATATTTTGCTGCCGGATCGTCTGTCCATCCTGCTGATCCACCCATTCCGGAGGTCTGTCTGCAGTCAGTATTATCAATGGTATTTGTTGGTAAAAAGCTTCAGCTACAGCGGGGGCATAATTAAGTGCAGCAGTGCCGCTTGTACATAAAAGCCCAACGGGTTTTTGGGTTTCAAGTGATAAACCTAATGCAATAAATGCTGCCGATCTTTCATCTGTAACTGTCCTGCTAGTTAATTTGGGGTGGTTGACTATAGATACAGTAAGAGGGGCGCAGCGAGAGCCGGGTGATAATACAAAGTTATTTAGACCTTTTTTAGAGCAGATTTCTGCAATGTTATAAATTGATTCCACAAGTATTATTGAAGATGATCAAAAAGCGATTCTAAGGTGTACATTTTATGATTGGTCTCCTCCAATTCATTGGCAGCCACTGAATCTTTTGTAATACCAGCTCCTGCAAAGAAGGTAACTTTTCCTGACTGAATTTTGCAGCACCTGATATTTACATAAATACTAGTTTCGTTATTTATTTTGATTGGTCCAAGAAACCCTGTAAATAGTTCTCTATCATAATTTTCCATTTCTGTTATGAAATTCATTGCAGGCTCTTTTGGAGTGCCACATACCGCAGAAGTAGGATGAAGAAGTTTCAGCATGCTGAATAAAAGATCAGGGAACGGAACTTCATTGATATTAACAGTATAATCTGTTCTCAAGTGAAAGAGATTTCCTGCCTGAACAGTTCTTGGTCCCTCATCTTCATATTCCCGCAGTCGTATAGATTTAAAGCAATTGATAATATATCGACTTACTATTGCCTGCTCTTCAATTTCCTTTTGTGTCCAGACGACTTCATTAAGTTTTTGAATGCCTGTTACAGGTTTAGTAGCAGCCAAAGCTATCGTTTTGAAGATGTTATCTTTTGAAACACTGACAAGAAGTTCAGGAGTAGCTCCTATCCATGTTCCCAATGTTGGATGACTTACCAATGAACTGAAAGCCTGAGGATGTTTTTGACAAAGCTGAAGATAAAATTGAAAAGGGTTAAATCCAGAAGGAAGTTCTTTCTCTTTTGATCTGGAAAGGACAATTTTCTTAAATTTTTCTTTTTGAATTTCTTGAACAGCTTTTTCTACCTGAGCTTTGAATTCCTGAGGCTGACCAGTTTGTGGGTTTTTAGAGCTAAGTTTCTCCTGGTGAATTGGGGTAAACTCATTGTAATGATATTCAAAGGCTTCAGCCAGATCACTATTGGGAATATTATTTACCTGAATTTCGCTTTCAGAAGAATTGAAATAAATGTCTGGTCTGATCAGAATGGTCTCTTTTAAGTCCGGGTTGATAAATGGACTTAAAATAAATCCAGCTTCAATGTTTTCATTAAACTCAACTTTATTAAGAGTTTCTGAAAAGTCTATGATGATGGAAATATCATTCCTCCCTGGTTCTCTCCACACAGCGACAGCAAGTCCAAGGTTAAAAGAAGCGGTGAATAAACGCTCCAGTGTTTCTTCAGCCCGATCAAAACTTTGTATAAAGTCTGTGCGGGTGCTCAATCCCTTCATCCGATAAGTGTATTTACTTTTTAGGTACTATGGCAACAGTTAGTCTGCTGATACAAACTAATTCTTTATTTTCATTTTCAATTCTGATATCCCAGATATGCGTATTTTTCCCAAAGTGTATAAGAGATGCTTTGCCAAATACATAGCCGCTTCGAACACTTTTAACATGATTCGCATTGATCTCCAGGCCAAATGGAGAAAATTGTTCAAGATTTACACATGATGCCGATCCGATGGATCCTAGTGTTTCAGCGAGTACAACTGATGCACCTCCGTGCAGAAATCCCATTGGCTGATGGGTACGGTTATCTACGGGCATTTTGCCGATGATATAGTCTGCGCCGACTTCAATGTATTCAATCCCTAAATACTCTACCATTGTATTTTTGGATAGTTTATTTAGGTCCTGAACAGTAATGTTGGGATTAATCATTATTTTGCAATACTATATTAAGTACAAAAGTAGAAGAAAATTGAAAACGAAAAAAATTTACCTTTTAAGACATGGCCAGACAGATTATAATCTGAAAGGAATTGTTCAGGGGAGTGGAGTAGATACAGATTTGAATGATACTGGTCAGAATCAGGCAAAGGCATTTTATAATTCGTATAAAAATGTTCCGTTTGATAAAATTTATATTTCTGCGCTAAAACGAACCAAACAATCCGTTCAACTATTTATAGATCTGGGTATTCCTTATGAAACTTTGAAAGGACTCAACGAAATCAACTGGGGCAATAAAGATGGTCAGATAATAAGTGTAGATGAAAATACGCAATACTGGCAGTTGGTAAGAGGTTGGAATTCCGGAAATTTTGACTTGAAAATGGACGGTGGAGAAAGCCCTCGTGAAGTTGAAAAAAGACTTTTGGATGCATGGAATCACATTATTTCTAACGATAAAGAAGAAAATATTTTAATATGCATGCATGGGCGGGCTTTGAGGATTTTACTTGCATCCATATTGCACAACGATTTGAGTAAAATGGAAACATTTGAACATCATAATCTTGGCTTATATATCTTGAATTATTCTCAGGATACAGGTTTGGTTATTGAAAAATCAAATTGCATGGAACACTTGAAAAATTTATTTTGTTAAAAAAAACTGATATACACATATTTCCGAAATATGACTATTCGTTCATGTAATGTTTTTCATTCATAAATAGAATTTTTCCGTATCAGCGAAGAAAAGATTGAAATTATAATACCTAAATACCATAAATGTTAGCAAAAGTAAAATTCATCGACGTTAAGAAAACTGGTTTTTTTTCAACCGTCAGAGAAAGAGTAGATAATTATTTTACAGAAAATAATATCTCGAAAACAGGTAACACTGCCATGTATGTTAAAACTGTGTTTTTTTTGGGGGGATTATTGCTTTTCTATGGTTTAATAATTTCAAATCAATTCGGGCTTATCACTATGTGGGTGCTTAGCGCGCTGCTTGGGATGTTTGCTGCATTTATAGGATTTAATATATGCCATGATGCCATCCATGGATCTTATTCCACTAACACTACTCTTAACAAAGTTCTAGGTTATTTATTTAACTTAATTGGGGCCAATGCTTATTTATGGAGTATCGCACACAATGTTGTGCATCATACCTATACCAATATTCATGGCCATGATGAGGATATCGAAATCGCTCCCGGACTTATTAGATTAAATCCGGACGAAAAAGCAAATAAGATACAAAGATATCAGCATTATTATGCCTTTTTTCTTTATAGTCTTGCAAGTCTTTCATGGGTGATGAGAAAAGATTATATCAAATTCTTTAAAAAGAATATTGGAACTCACGTGAACAATCATCCCAAAAAAGAATATGTAAAGCTATTTTTGTTTAAGTTTTTATATTATGTAGCCTTTATAGTTCTTCCACTTGTATTTGTGGATATTACATGGTGGCAGTTCATTATAGGGTTCTTAACTATGCACTTTGCAGAAGGACTTGTACTAGGTTTAGTGTTTCAGCTTGCCCACGTGGTTGAATTAACAGAGTTTCCGGATCCAAATGAAGAGGGGAATATTGAAGAAGCATGGGCAGTTCACCAAATGCGTACAACTGCGAATTTTGCGAGAAAAAGTCCTATAGCTGCATTTTTGTGCGGCGGGTTGAATATGCAGGTTGAGCACCATTTATTCCCTAAAATTTGCCATATCCACTATCCGATCATTTCTGAGATAGTTAGAGAAACAGCAATTGAATTCGGTATTCCTTATCATGAATATCCAACTTTTGGAGAAGCATTGGTGTCACATTTTAAGGTTCTGAAACGATTTAGCAGGCCTGAAATAGAAACAGCTGCCTAAAAAAATGAGGTTAAATCCCTAAGAAATATTGATTTTAAGAAAAATATCCCCACTCCTGTATATTTTCAGGGTGGGGATAGTACTTTTTGCGTTTTATTTTTAAATTTGGTCCGTTAAAAACTTGTTTTGAAAGGTAGTTTTACCCTATTATTACAGTTTGAAATTAATTTCTAAGCATTAATTAAACAATTGCATTTAGTACAATGGCTGAAGTGATCAGAATGCCCAAAATGAGTGATACCATGACAGATGGTGTTATTGCTACGTGGCATAAAAAAGTAGGAGACAAAGTAAAGTCCGGAGACGTACTTGCTGAGGTTGAAACTGACAAGGCTACAATGGAGCTGGAATCTTACGAGGATGGTACACTTTTATTTATAGGTGTAAAAGAAAAAGAATCAGCTCCTGTGGATGGAGTTATTGCTATCATTGGAAAAGATGGAGAGAATATCGACGGGCTATTGAGCAGCGTGGGTAAAGGTGGTGCAGCTCCTGCATCAGCTCCTTCAGAAACAAAAACTGAACCTGCTCCTCAGAAAGCAGCAGCTAAAGTTGATACATCAAATATTAATGCTGAAATAATCAGGATGCCTAAAATGAGTGATACCATGACGGAGGGTACCATCGTTGCTTGGCATAAAAAAGTAGGTGATAAAGTTAAATCCGGAGACCTACTTGCAGAGGTAGCTACAGATAAAGCTACAATGGAGTTAGAATCATATAATGACGGTATACTTTTATATGTAGGTGTTAAGGATGGAGAAGCGGTTGCTGTTGATGGTGTACTTGCCATCATAGGAGAGCAGGGCGCTGATTATCAGACATTACTTTCTGCTTCAGCCTCAGGCGCATCTTCAGCTGCTCCTGCAGCAAAAGAAGAGAAGAAAGAAAGCGCAGCTCCTCAGGCAACAGCACAGACATCTTCAGTTTCCAGTGGCGATCACAGACTGAAAGCTTCTCCGCTGGCTAGAAAAATTGCTAAGGACAAAGGTATTGATCTTAAGCAGGTTCACGGTTCCGGAGAGTTTGGCAGAATTGTTAAAAAAGACATTGAAAGCTTTAAAACTACTGCGGCTGCACCTCAAGGTACAGAAGCTAAATCTGTTTCTGCACCTGCATATGTAGGTCAGGAAAGTTTTGATGAGGTTCCTGTTTCTCAAATGAGAAAAACTATTGCCAAGAGGCTTGGCGAAAGTAAATTTGGTGCTCCTCACTTCTACCTTACCATGGAAGTAAACATGGATAAGGCTATTGAAGCCAGAGCCAGCATCAATGAAGTTGCTCCTGTTAAAATTTCCTTTAATGACATGGTGATTAAAGCTACAGCTGCAGCTTTAAGAAAGCATCCAAAAGTGAATTCATCATGGTTAGGAGATAAAATAAGATATAATCATCACATTCATATTGGCGTTGCAGTTGCAGTTGAAGAAGGTCTTTTAGTGCCTGTTCTCAGATTTGCGGATAATAAATCATTATCTCAGATCGGAACTGAAGTAAAAGAGTTAGGTGGAAAAGCTAAAAACAAAAAACTTTCACCTGCTGAGATGTCTGGAAATACTTTCACTATTTCCAACTTGGGGATGTTCGGTATTGAAGAGTTTACAGCAATCATTAATCCTCCTGATGCTGCGATTCTTGCAGTTGGTGGTATTAAACAACTACCAGTAGTTAAGAATGGTGAAATAAAAATTGGTAACGTGATGAAACTTACATTATCATGCGATCACAGAGCATTGGATGGAGCAGTTGGTTCCGCATTCCTTCAGACTCTGAAAGAATTCTTAGAAGATCCGGTCAGAATTCTGGTTTAATAAAAAATAAACAAATAAGCCTCTCAACAACCGGGAGGCTTATTTGTTTATAAGAGTGTAGTGTGTTTAAATTTTTTAAAGATTTTTAAGTAAAATGGAAAAAATTAAATCAACAACTGTAATTTCTGTAATTCACAAAGGGGAAGTGGCAATCGGAGCTGATGGACAGGCAACACTTGGTAATACAGTTGCCAAAAGTAATGTTAAAAAAATCAGAAGATTATTTGATGGAAAGATTATTTGCGGCTTTGCTGGCAGCACTGCGGACGCATTTACATTACTTGAAAGATTGGAGGAAAAACTAAATTCCTATGGGGGAAATCTTAAAAGAGGAGCAATAGAGCTTGCAAAAGATTGGAGGACTGATCGATATCTTAGAAAATTAGAAGCAATGCTTATTGCTGCTGATAAAGATGAAATTCTGATAATCTCTGGAACTGGAGATGTAATTGAGCCTGACAATCAGATTGCCGCAATTGGTTCTGGAGCTATGTATGCTCAATCTGCAGCCTTGGCTTTAAAAAAACATGCTGCTCATTTATCTGCAGAGGAAATTGTAAGAGAAAGTCTGAATATTGCAGGTGATATTTGTATTTATACCAATCATAACTTAATAATAGAGACGATTAAGCAATGATTCAAATGTTGCACAATCCCAGATGCACAAAGAGCAGACAAGCTTTGGCGATTCTGACTGAATCTGGTGAAAATCCTCAAATAATAGAATATCTTAAAAATCCGCCTACAATAGAGGAATTGCAGGATATCATAACCAAGCTTAAAATCAAACCAGAAGAGTTGGTTAGAAAGAAGGAACCACTTTATATTGAAAATTTTAAAGGAAAATCCTTCACTGATAAGCAGTGGATTAAAATTTTAAAGGAAAATCCTGTTCTTATAGAGCGTCCGATTTTAATAAAAGGGAATAAAGCTGTGATCGGCAGGGAAGAAGCCAAAGTGAGAGAACTGCTTTAGAATCGTTCATTCCATGTAGAATCAAATTGAATTAATGTTTATATTAAATCCTCATTTTTTCCTATATTCAGTAAAATTTGAGTTTGAATGAGTGTACGCACAGCTTTGACAACTTTGTGTCTTCTGTCATGTTTTAATATCTATGGACAGATTGTCCCTCCCGAAAAAAAGAAATTTAATATAGGAATTTATGATGGAATAGGAGGAGTTAATTTTTCCCCTATTCCAGCTGCAGATATTCAGGCTTTCAATACTACTGTAAGATTGGCGCCTGGGATTGATTATTGGGCACTTGGAGTTTACCAGGAAATATTACCATTGTCAAAAGTATTTTACAACTGGAGATGGATTGTTTCTGCAGGTTATGGATCAAGGAAAGAAGAGGGACTTTTCTATGGTGGCGGTCCTACAGTGATTTCTAAAGGTAACTCTCTTATCCTGCTTACGGGTTTAAAGGCTTATTTCGGTTCTAGATTTTATTCTCAATTTCAATTGGGATACATTAATACACACTATAAAACTGAAAACTTTCCTGATAAACGAGAAAATGGAGTATATTTCGAATTTGGACTTGGGGTAAATATTTTCAAAAGCTTTAAGAAAAAGGCTGATTAGATGAATTTTCTAGGGCATTTATATTTGTCAAGGAGACATTCTGATGAAATTATCATAGGGAATTTTATCGCAGATGGAGTTAGGGGAAAGGAATTAAAAAAGCTGCCTACTTCGGTTTTGCAAGGCATTAAGCTTCACAGAGCTATTGATTATTTTACTGATAAGAATTTATGGGTAAAAAAGAGCAAACAGAGACTTTATCGTGAGTATGGAAAATATTCTCCTGTTATAGTTGATATTTTTTATGATCATTTTTTGGCAGCAGAGTGGGAAAAGTATTCTCCAGAAACTTCCCTTAAAGACTTCGCCCAATCTTCATACGATTTGATTGAAAGCTATCCTCAATATCTGACTGATCATATTAAGTTTCTCCTAACCCATATGAGAAACCAAAATTGGCTTTACAATTATTCTGATATAAAATCACTAGAGAAAACCTTTGAAGGGATGGCCAGGCGCGCCACCTTTAATTCTCGGATGGAGACAGCCTGTAATGCTCTTATTAGGGATTATGATTTGTATAAGGAAGAGTTTAACGCTTTTTTCCCAGAGATAATAAGGTTTGTGGAAGAACTGAACATTCAGTGAGAATACTGATTTTTTGAATGTTTCGAATTTTTTAAGTCAATTTTTGTTTTACACCAATAACCTTATTTAAACCGGATCTTTCTGATCCAATTTAAATTAACCTTTATGGGATTTCTTTTAAACACCTATTTATTTCTTTCAGAATCAAAAGATATCATGGTCGGAAGCTTTATTGGCTCAAATGTAAAACCAAACAAAGTAGATAATTATGGAACTGAGATCAAGAAAGGAATTCTATCAAATCATCTCATTACAAGCTTTAAAAGGTCCCATTTAAGTTACCTTGCCAGCCAAAAACGTTTAAGTCCTAAGTTTTCAAAATATACGGAGGATGTGGTAGATCTTTTATATGACCACCTTTTAGCATCTACCTGGAAAGAAAGAAATGAATATCCATTTGTTGATTTTATACAAAATCTTTATCAGGACTTGCTGGAATTTCATTCGGTATTTCCTTATAAAATGAACAGACTTTTACCTTTTATAATTTCTAATAACCTATTTGGTCTTCTTGAAACTATGAACGGGGTTCATAAATACATAAAACTGATGGCCAAACGAGATACATTAAAAGGAAATTTCGAATATGCCATCACAGATTTTCTTGAAAACTATGTTGAATTTAGGAATGATTTTAATATGGTCTTGAAAGATTTGAAGGATTTTGTCCAGACAGATTGTAAGAAGAATCTGGAAGAAAAGTTGCAAGGTAATTCTGCCCAATATATCAGAATTTATAAGTAAAGGATACAATTCCTGTCTTGTTATAATAAGTCGGAATGATAGAAATATTTGAATCTTTCCTTCTTTTATGGATTTCTGGAATTAAAATCCCAAGTGCCACTCCGATAGGAAGGCCTGCAATGATATCCGTTGGGAAATGCTGTCCATTTTTGTATCTGAAATAGCCGACAAGTGCTGGAGGAATGGATGCAGCTGTCCATATAATCCATTCATGTTTCATATCAGGGTAATAATCGTGAAGGACTTTTGCTGCAAAAAATGTGGAAGCAGCAGCAGCAGCAGGATGTCCGGCAAAGAATGAATTTAATGCTCCTTTGCCTGTCCTTTTCTCCATTTCAACTTCTGAATTGTACACATAAGGGCGCTTTCTCCTGGTCTGACTGACTCCCCAGGTGTATATGACGCCCATTGCACCCATAGTTTCAAGGTAAAGCGTTACTATTTTTAATCCATCATGCCTTATATTTTTGTCTGCAAGTGTTAAAAATGGAATCGCAATAGCTGTATATAATGCCGCATCTGAATATACTCCGGCAATACTTTGGTTGTTGCGTGCTGCTCCCCTGTCAAATGCATTGACATCATCTGGACTTAGAGTGACCACATAAGCACTGTCTAGTCTGGGTTTGGCTCTTAGCTCTTTTAATCCGAGATAGCTAAGTCCGCCTGCTACGGGAATTGAAATAACGTCAATCGCTCTGACTCTGTAAGGGCAAGTCTGGGCGAAACTAAGATTAAAAATATTTATTAATATAAGTATTCCGGTTAGTACTACTTTTAGCATTTTCAAAAAGACTTACAGTGATTAAGACCTAACCTCAGTAGCATTGAAAATGTTAGTTCGGATATTTATTCTTCGTTAAAATTGATGTTCTTTCCTAAGGTGCCTTTCCAACGTTTCCAGAAACTTTCTCTTTCTGTTATACTCATAAAATTTTGAACCTGAGCTGTTGAGTCTATGATCTTTGGATCTATTTTCTCAATTTGTTTTAATGTATCAAATACAATAGGAATATGGGCTATATCAAGTTTAAATTTCTTACCAAACCTTCTTAGTAATTTATCCTGATAAGGATCTGTTGCCAGCGCTATTCTTTTAAATCCCATTTTCTGGGCCAATTTATAAGAGTAATAGAGGTTTTCAGTACTATGCTCAGCTTTAGTTTCTGCAAAAATATTCTCCTTGGGAATACCTAGGGCTTCACCATACAGTGCCATGATTTTACTCTCTACATAAGGCGTATATACAGCACTTCCAGAATAAATAATGTTTTTGGCAATACCTTTCTTATAAAGATATTCAGACCAATAGACTCTTATTTTCATTACAGGATGCCAATTGCCATTTTCATATGGATAGGGGATTCCAGGCACAATAATAACATCATATGGCTCTGATTTCATTGCCTGATTTAGGTACCTTTCAGGTTTGCGTGTTGCACAAGAGGTTAGAATGGCCCAAAAATATAATAAGCCTAAGGGGAAAAAATATTTTTTCATAAAATGAATTTAAAATTTACTTATGATTTTACTTAAGTCAAATCGCCGACCTGCATAAAATCTAATGTTGCCAAGGTGATAGTTTATTGAAGAATGCTCTGAATTGTCCATTGAAATGTTGTCTGTTGTCAAGTTAAATCCAGCATAAAACTTCCCGCCATTGTATCCAGTTGCAAGGCGAATTTGTGACCTAAAAGCAATCTTAGTTTTACTGTAAAAATAATCCAGATTTTCTTTTTGGCCTTCAAAATTTACAAATGCAATGCCTGGAATAGTTGAAAGGGTTATGAAGAAACGCTTTCGGATTACTAAAGTATATGCATAACCAATACCGGCTCCAAATGTTAGGGTTTTTCCTTTGATCAGATATGCTCTTTCGTTAAAGACAGATTCAAGTTGCATAGGTATAATGCTTGAATCTGATTGAAGGTTAAAGAAGTTTAAATATCCTCCAAGCAAAAGAGAACCAGCCCTTTTTTTCTGTGCTTCATCCTGGATGAATGCGGCGCGATATGAAAAACGATCCGAATTAAGTATATAGTAAAAACTTCCCCCTAATGCTGCTGTTGCGATATCTCCTCTTTTGGGATATGGGTCTCTCTGAGAATTCCAAGCTGGGTTAAGGTCTTTTGCATTTTCTATGTAAAATCCCTTATATGTTTGAAGGTTAAGGTCTATGATGGTCTTTCTTCCGTATCTGGTAGCCTGTAGGTCCTTTTGAAATGTTTTTCCATATTTATCATTATCATTGTTGATGAATGGAAGGTTAAAGGCAAATGCAAGTCCGATTTTTTTGAAATATGCACCGAAACCCATTCCAATACTTTCATTAGGATTATACTTCAAACTCTTTTTGCTTGTCTTATCGTAAATGTTAAAATTATTTCCTTTTGAAATAATTGTTGCTTTGGTAGTCAGTTTATCTGAATATGAAGTAATATAAAGAGTATCGTAGTTAAGCTTTTTAGCAGGATGGTTTTGTGAAAAACTATAAAGTGTTGTGAACAAGAATATTAATATGATGCTAACCCTTATATAGGACATTGATATGTATTTCTCAATAAAATTTCTCAAAAGATACATATTTCCCGGCTTATTTTTTCAGTATTAAAGTTTGAAATGAGGTTGTAATATTATAGGAACGAAGTAAAATTAAACATTATTTAGCTTTCCCTATTTTACTTTGGCTGGCTTTTATTTAATAGTATTCTTATGAATAAATGAATAAAATTGTCAAATTTAAGTCAGTATAAAAAGAGTTATATTTTCTGTACAATGAAAATTACCATCAGCGACGATATTATTAAGGATTTTTCAAAGGCTTCTTCCCGGGAGTGGTTGGAAACAAATGGCTTAGGAGGTTGGGCTAGTGGATCTTTATCCGGAGCAAATACTAGAAGCTACCATGGAATGTTTGTTGTCGCTACAAATCCTCCGGTAGGCAGAATGGTGTTAATTTCAAAACTTGAAGAATTTATTAAGTTTAAAGGAGTAAAGTTTGAATTAAGCGCCAATCAATTTCCATCCAATATCTGTGCTACAGGGTTAGAATATTTTGATAAGTATGAGCAGGAATATTTTCCTGTTTTCCATTATAAAATCGGTGATAAGATTGAAATAGTAAAAACGATTGCTGCTATCTATGAAGAAAATACAATCGTTGTGACTTATGAGGTGAAAAATGCTGTGGATGAGTTTGAGCTTGAATTAAAGCCTTTTATATCTTACCGAGATTATCACGGATTGATTAGAGAAAATAAAAACTTAAAGTGGGAGGCTGTTTTTGGAAATGGCGTTTTGAAAATGGACCCTTATGAAGGTTTGCCAGCTTCTTACATATTCCTTAAAAACTCTAATTTTAAATTTGCCCCAGCATGGTTTCTTAATTTTGAATATAGGGAAGAACAGAATCGAGGGCTGCAGTTTTCCGAAGACTTATTTAGCTATGGTAATTTCAGTGTTAAACTAAAGCAGGGAAATAAAATTGGTGTGGTTATTTCTGACAAGGATCCTTCCAGAAAAGATCCTTTTAAACTGATTTCCTCAGAAAGAAAACGCAGGGAAAAAATAACTAGAAATATCCCATTTAAAGATGACCTTTCTCAGAGACTTGCTATAGCTGCTGATCAGTTTGTCGTGAAGAGAGGAAAGAACCTTAAGACAATTATTGCCGGATATCATTGGTTTTCAGATTGGGGGAGAGATACAATGATATCATTGCCAGGTATTTGTCTTGTGACCGGGAGGTTTGACGAAGCTAAAAAGATTCTTAAAGCCTTTGCTAAAAGTATAGATATGGGAATGATTCCCAACAGATTTCCGGATGTTGGGGAGGAACCTGAGTATAACACAGTAGATGCAACTTTATGGTTCTTTATTGCAATTAAGAAATACCTTGATTATTCAGGAGATAAAACCTTTGTTCTGAAAGATCTTTATTCTTCATTGAAAGACATAATTCAATGGCATGATAGAGGAACTAGATATAACATAAAAGTTCAGGAAGACGGGCTTTTGTATGCCGGACAAAATGGTGTACAACTTACCTGGATGGATGCGAAAATCGGTAATTGGGTTGTAACACCACGTGAGGGTAAAGCTGTTGAAATCAATGCACTTTGGTATAATGCTCTAATGATTTTGGGAGAACTGGCTGATCTTAAAGGTGAACTGAAATCCAGTCGTCAGTTTTACGAAAGGGCAGGACATATAAAAAAAGCCTTTCTTGATGCTTTTGTAATAAAAGGCCAGGGATATCTGTATGATTATATTAATCAATATGAACATAACAGTTGTGTAAGACCTAATATGCTTTTTGCCATCAGTTTGCCATATCCGCTTCTGGATGATGAATTATCTGTTTCAATACTAAAGATTACAGAAGAAAAGCTTTTAACTCCCGTAGGATTAAGGAGCTTGTCGCCTGATGATCCCCAATACAGAGGTAACTATTCTGGTGATAGGCTTGCAAGAGACGGAGCTTACCACCAGGGAACTGTCTGGGGGTGGCTGATAGGGCCATATATAACCGCTAAAGTAAGACTAGAGGGAGATAAGGGAAGAAGGGATGTTGAGCAATGGATACAAAATTTCCAATACCATTTAAGCGAGGCGGCAATAGGAAGTATCTCTGAAATTTTTGATGGGAATGAGCCTTTTGCACCTAAAGGTTGTGTAGCTCAGGCATGGAGTGTTGCGGAGCTTCTCAGGGCATACCTAGAAGATGTCAAAGATGTCTTTAAGAAGAAATAGGTTGCTATAAAAAGAAGTTAGTAGCAAACTTGAATACAAAGTTATCTCCAAAATGCGGTAAGGAGTATGGACCGTATCGTAAGAAGACACCAGCACCTATACCAAGTTTCAAGCCTGCAAGATTTACAACAATAACGTTGTTCAGAAAAGATCCTCCTTCAAAGTATCCCTTCTCCATTGTTTTAAACGGAATCTTTTGTTGATATTCCGGATGAGATAAACTTCCGACACCGATATTATTGATGATCCATAATGAAGGAGTAATAGATCTGGTTATAAATAATTTCCCGAAATCATGAGAAAAGAATAAGCTGGCATATTTATTACTCAAGAACTCATTGAATTTCATTGTCTCAAAGCTGTTGTGAAATACAACTGATGTGTTTCTGTAGCTACCTTTTTGGTTATAAAGTTTCATATAAGGAGCATCTCCGGTTATTAAACCAGTCTCTAACTGTATGCCCGTTTTTCCCAGGAAAAGTATTCTCAATGTTTCCTCTATCTTTAAAGCAAATCGATTATAATTAAAATCTCCGCTCACACCTTTCTTTAATCCTTTCTGCCAAATGAAAGAGATGACAGGGAAGTTAGTCGGTTGTGGATACTTTCTTTTTAATACATTGAAATACTGCTCTCCAAATGCATATCGAAAACCAAATTTGAATTCCGTAAAATTAAATTTTAAGCTGTCAACGCCTCTGTAAACATATTCATAGGTAGGTCTGTGCTGGCTGTTGTCAAAGGAAACCATCATATCCATGTTTTTAAATGGATGATAAAAAATTGAGTTTTCCTGTTCAAAAACGAGATCTAATATTCTTAACCAGAATTTTCTCAGAGCCTCACTACTGTATTGATATCTGTTGTATGGATAGAAATTGGCTCCTGCCTCTCTTAAGTCATAAGAGAATCTTGCATTAAAAGATAGAGGGACTTCATAAAAGGGTTTATAGGTAAAGTCTGCTCCATATTTAAATTTTTGATCCCTTATACCATATCCAATGTAGCCACCGTATTTGATTTTGTCTGAATATTTTTCATTGGTATGAGCTCCAAAACCGATCCTTGTGCCTTCTACTTTGTTAAAGGTCAAAAGTCTGTGTACATCAATATCTATCTTTCTAAAAGGTAGTTCTCCATAAAATACCTTTTCTCCGAATGTCAGAAAATTTTCAACATCCTTTTTGTATTTAAAGGATTCAAAGTAATAATAGGTAATAGAATCGGCATGAGTAAGAGGTTCTTTTCTTATAGTCTTCCAATATTGCTCATCTTTCTTGTTTGCTCGTTCAGCGTAGTTGAGTATAACTTCATTAAATGCTTTTTTATTAAGATAAGCATTGAGATTTACATCAAAAATATATGAGTTCCCAGTAGCTATGTACTTTTCTGTTCCTCTTGAAAATATGATTACGGTTCTCGTCCTGGAAGGAAACCAAATATTTTTATCTGAATGAAAATTATAGGATTGAAGTAGTTTGATTTCAATTTTACCTTCTTCATATGGAGAAACATTCAAGTGCTCTATTGCATATTTGTTTTTATTGATAAAAACTGTGCCTTTCAATCCATCAAAATATCTGTCACTTCGCGGATTAAACTTGATAACATAGACAGTGTCTTTATTCGGATAAATAGTGTCAATTAAGTTGAATGCATATCTGTGAAATACATCCGCGTCTAAAGGGCTAGGATAGCTTTTGCCGGCAACGTTAAGATAGTCCTTATATAATGAAGCATTCTGAACTTGGTTGGCCTGAACCATTAGTAAAGGAAGATCAATACCTGAAGATTTGGCTCCATCCAGTTCTTCTCTCTGATGCAATTGGTCTATAAATTTTTTCTCGCTTGATGTTTCAATCAGGATGAAATGCTGTTCTTCTTTCAACTTTTTAAATGAAAGAGAAAATCTCTTGAAAATATGACTGAGAAACTTGTTTGATTTTTCAACTTCAGTGGTGGCAAGGCTGAATTTATTATAGGTTTTATAGCTATAATAATGCATTTTCTCGGGGTTATTCAGATCTTTGTGATCCATTACTCTTTTAATAATATCAGGTGCAATAGCATCAGAAACCTTTGATACTTCAAAGAATAGATACTTATTAAGCTTTACTGAATGGGTACTGTCAAAAGGAGGATAGATGGTCACTGGTCTGTGCATGTACAGATCAAATGTTATCTTCTTCAAAGATGATTTATTTTCAATAGAAAAATTTCCATCGATATCAGATATATAGTCAAGTGAATCATTTACTCTGATGTGAACGAAAGGCAGGCGGTTACCCGAAAATGTCTCTTTTACAGTTCCTTTTAATGTGTCTGTTTGAGCAATTAGTAATTGGGATAAAAAAAGCAGGATTATAAAAATCCCTGTGCTTATTAAGTTTTTTAAAAGTACAGGGGACGTATTTTTCATTTCTGATCAGATAGTAACTTTTTTAAATGATTTAAAGATTCCTGATTGTTATTCTCTAATATAGTCCTTTTTAAACTTTGTTTTTCTCGAGTTGTTAAATGCCAGCTCAAAACTGCTCTTTCGCCAATCTCTTTCTTTTCAACTTCTTCCGGGTTAATTTTCTTTTCTTTCAATATCCCCCAATATCTGGGCTTGGGAATATACTCAAAATTTACCACGTTGATTTTTCCATCAAACCAGCCATAGGCACCTTCAATCAGGTTATCGTTATTGAAGTCTTGAAGATAATCCCAATTATTATATAAACTTCCAATCGGGGTAAACATTTTTTGAAAAATTGAAGCTTCTGCTTTTTTCTCAATTGGACTATCTTTCTGGGAATCTCTAATGCAGACAAAAACAACTCCACTCGTATTCTTACTTATCCATTCTCTGAATACATATAGAAATCTCACAGCATCTCTGATTCCAAAATTGTCGGCAATCCCGGCATCCATAATTTCCATTGATGGGATACTTGGAAGTTCCACATTGGGTGTGACATATGGGAACGTCGCACTCATACGCATTGCACTTAAGAATCTAAGATTCTTAGAGTCCTGCTCCTCATAAAATCTTTGAAACTCTATTCCTTTTATCTTCTGGTTCAGATCCGCTTCCTCAGGAGGTGAGGTAGTCATATAACTGCAATGCTGACTTGAAATGAATAATTTCCTACCATCGTTAATGACAGTTGGAGACATTATAATTAAAGGTATAAGTGCATTGTGTTCCGGAGTTTTATAGTCACATACTTTTTTATCAAGTACATGGTTGAGGTTAGTATTCAGTTGTTCTTCGAATGCATATCCTCTGTCTTTAAGATATTCGTAGTTTCCGTAATTGAATTTTTGAAATCTGAAGAATATATCATTTACAACAAGGCTGAATATGACAGGATTGAGTACATCTTTAGTAATATTCGTAAATGCATGATCAGAATACAAATCGATGTTTTCTCCCTGTTTTTTTCTTAGATAAAGTTCTCTGAAATAGCTTGCTCCAACCATACCACCGGATGCTCCTGTCATAAGAATAGAATGATCAATCAGTCCGCCATTAAGTGTGCTATCTACATATTGCAATGTTCTTGTAGTCCATGCTGCGGCTCTTTGACCACCTCCACTGACACAGATAAAAACCATTTTCGGTTTTTCTGGTCCGGAAAATTTATTTCTCCAGTTATTCAGAATTTGAGTAGTCGAATCTGTATCGCTTTTAAAGTTTGAATCACTACTCAGAGCATTAAGTCTTTCAAGGCTATATTCGGCCGGACTATTATTGTAATTAATTCCATAGGCCTGGTATTTGGAATTGATGATATCAAATTTTACCAGAAAGTTGAAGATCACCAATGCTGCAACCAATGCAGTAATTGCCCACCCTCTTAACCAATAGGAAAAAGCTCCGGTAAACATGATAAAGATTGAAAAGAAAAGAATTCCGCTTGCCGCTGCAGGTATCTGGAAATAAGAATTATCCCTAAACAGTCCGAGAATGATAATCACTATAATGACAAAAATTTCAACAATTACTGCATTAAGGTGATTCTGATCAAACACCTTTAACAAAATTTCCTTGTCATAATTTCTATAGGGTTCAACCTTTACAAACCTACATGGAAAATCGAGGTAATGATTTACAATATATTTATTCTTTTTTGCGCTTTTTAACTTTCTTAATACGTTGACCCTGTTGATGTTAGTCTTTTTTAGCTGTCTGTCAAGGTTGGAAGCCAGTTCTTTGAATATATCCTTATTGGTAGACCGGAAATAAAAAAGTAATAAAAACAGCGTTACAAATACACCAAGAAGAAAACTAGCGACCTCCAGGAAAATTTGTGAATTGGTTTGAAATCCACTTTTGAACTGAAATCGAACAATATTAATTGAATAAACTATTAGAAATGCCAGAGGTATTATACTGTTGTTCAGACAGAATTTAGTAAAAGGGCGCGCAACAGTTCCAAGGAAGTTAAAGCGGTAACTATCCAGAATATAGGTGGTAATATGAAAGGACAGGATAAAGATTCCAACGGCTACCCCAATAATCAGAAAGCCCTTGTAATTCACCTTATTCATGTATTCCGGATCAAGAAATAGGTAAGGGATGCCCAGAATATTTCCAATGTTTGAAGTAACAAAACCAAACAGAATGAACCACAAAAGCAGAAGTATCTGGTTTTTCTTGAAATGATTAATCAAAAGTTGTGCAGGGAAGGAATAATATAGGTCCTCCAGGGTCTTATTCTTGCTCATTCTGTTCATGAATACACAATTCCTCCTACATATACGAAAAGGACAATTTTAAATATTAAAAATTATTAAAACAATTAGATAAATATTAAACGGGGTATTATTTTTTTAGTATCCAGAATTCATAACTTTGTAGTTGATTTACTGAAATGGAAAATATTAGAAATTTTTGCATCATAGCTCACATTGATCACGGAAAAAGTACTCTTGCGGATCGTCTTCTTGAGTTTACCAATACCCTCTCAAAAAGAGAAATGCAGGCCCAGGTCCTTGATAATATGGATCTTGAGAGAGAAAGAGGAATTACAATCAAGAGCCATGCTATTCAAATGAACTATGTGTACAAGGGAAAAACCTATGTACTTAATCTGATAGATACACCCGGTCACGTTGACTTTTCTTATGAAGTTTCCAGATCTATAGCTGCCTGTGAAGGAGTTTTACTTTTGGTTGATGCTTCTCAGGGCATTCAGGCTCAGACTATTTCAAATTTATACCTTGCTCTTGAGCACGATCTTGAAATAATTCCGGTATTAAATAAAATTGACCTTCCAGGTGCTATGCCTGAAGAGGTAAAGGATCAAATGGTTGATCTTGTCGGATGTTCCAGAGAATCAATTATTCCAGCCAGTGGTAAAGATGGAACCGGAGTAGATAAAGTACTTGAAGCAATTGTTGAAAGAATTCCAGCTCCCAAAGGTGATAAGAATGCACCACTACAAGCATTGATTTTTGATTCTGTTTACAATTCATTTAGAGGTATAGAAGTTATATTCAGGGTGTTAAACGGAACAATCAAAAAAGGCGATAAAGTAAAATTCGTTGCTACTGATACTGTTTATCACGCTGATGAAATCGGTGTTTTAAAACTTGATAAAGATCCTCGTTCGGTCGTAGAAGCAGGGGATGTGGGATATCTTATTTCAGGGATCAAAAGTGCGAAAGAGGTAAAGGTAGGGGATACTATTACAAGTTTTGAAAATCCTACAAAAGAAGCCATTGTTGGATTTGAAGATGTAAAACCAATGGTTTTTGCCGGAGTTTATCCTGTTGAAACCAGTGATTATGAGGATTTAAGAGAGGCAATCGAAAAACTTCAACTGAACGATGCATCCCTGGTTTGGGAACCTGAAACTTCAGCTGCTCTTGGATTTGGCTTCCGTTGCGGTTTCCTTGGAATGCTTCACATGGAAATCATTCAGGAGCGTCTGGAAAGAGAATTCGATCAGACAGTAATCACTACAGTTCCTTCGGTGTCATTTCATGCATTCGATAATAAAGGAGAAATGCATGTGGTTAATGCTCCTTCGGAAATGCTTGATCCTTCTAAGCTTAGCCATATTGAAGAACCGTTTATTAAAGCTCAGATTATCACCAAGTCAGAATACATAGGAGCGATTATGACTTTGTGTATGGAGAAAAGAGGAGTATTAAGAAATCAGGTTTACCTGACTACCGACAGGGTAGAAATGATCTTTGAAATGCCTCTTTCTGAAATGGTTTTTGATTTCTTCGATAAATTGAAAACGATTTCTAAAGGATATGCCTCGCTTGACTATGAATTAATCGGTTATAGAGAATCTAACATGGTGAAGCTGGATATCCTTCTGAACGGTGATAAAGTAGATGCTCTTTCTGCTATTGTTCACAGAGATAAGGCTTATGAGTGGGGTAAAAAGCTTTGTGAAAAACTAAAAGAATTACTTCCAAGACAGCAATTTGAGATTGCAATTCAGGCAGCAATCGGCGCGAAGATTATTTCCAGAGAAACTGTAAAAGCATTAAGAAAAGACGTTTTGGCTAAATGTTATGGTGGAGATATTTCTCGTAAGAGAAAGCTTCTTGAAAAACAGAAAAAAGGTAAGAAGAGAATGAGACAGGTTGGAAACGTGGAAATACCTCAGGAAGCATTTATGGCTGTCCTTAAAATTGACTAATAATATTGTTTCGAATACCCATGAGTGAATTAAAAATGACTACCCAACTGATCGACGGAAAAAAAGTATCACTTGAAATTAAACAAGAAATAGCAGTAGCTGTAGAAAATATAAAAAATAACGGAGGTAAAATTCCGCATTTGGCGGCGATACTTGTTGGAGATGATGGTGCAAGTCATACTTATGTTGGAGGGAAAGTGAAAAGTTGTGAGGAAGTAGGTTTCAGATCTACTCTTATTACTTATGAATCCAGTGTTTCGGAAGAAACCCTTCTTGCTAAAATAGAAGAAATTAATAATGACCCTGAAGTAGATGGGCTGATCGTACAGCTTCCGTTACCAAAGCATATTTCAGTAGAAAAAGTAACTGAAAGAATCCGTCCTGAAAAAGATGTTGATGGGTTTCACCCGGTAAACATTGGAAGGATGAACAAAGGCCTACCTGCTCATATTTCCGCCACACCTAATGGTATCATGATGCTTTTGAAGCGTTATGGAATTAATACTAAAGGAAAGCATTGTGTTGTGGTCGGTAGAAGTAATATTGTCGGTTCTCCGATGAGTATCCTTATGGCAAGAGACAGCGAGCCGGGAAATGCTACAGTTACATTATGCCATAAAAATACAGTAGACCTTGCCTCATATACTCGTCAAGCTGATATTATTATTGTTGCAGTAGGTATACCTGGATTGATTAAAGCAGATATGGTGAAAGAGGGCGCTGTGATTGTTGATGTTGGTACTACCAGAGTTCCTGATGCTTCTAAAAAAGCAGGTTATGCTATCAAAGGAGATGTGGACTTTGACTCAGTTGCACCAAAATGTAGCTATATAACTCCCGTTCCAGGTGGAGTAGGTCCAATGACCATCGCTTCCCTTTTATTAAATACACTTGCCTCTGCCAAGGGTGATGTCTATCAGTCAAGATCTTAATATAATATTAGAACATTCAGGTTCCATCCTTCCAGTGATGGAATCTTTTTATACTATCCAGGGAGAAGGTTTTTTTCAGGGACATGCTGCATATTTTATCAGGCTTGCAGGATGTGATGTAGGATGTCACTGGTGTGACGTAAAAGAATCCTGGGAAATCAAAGGACATCCTGTTTTTTCTGTTGAAGAAATTGCACAATCAGCATCTGTTCATCCAGGAAGAGTAGCTGTAATTACAGGTGGAGAACCTTTGATTTATCCCTTAGACACATTAACAGAATCTTTAAAGAAATTCAAATTCAGAACCCATATTGAAACCAGTGGAGCTTATCCTCTTTCCGGCAATTGGGACTGGATATGTCTTTCCCCTAAAAAGTTTAAAGCACCTCATCAGTCTGTTATAGAAAATGCAGACGAACTCAAAATAATCGTTTTTAATAAATCAGATTTTGAATGGGCCGAGCAGTTTGCCAGGCAGGTAAAGCCTGAATGCAAGCTTTATTTGCAACCAGAATGGTCCAAACAAAATGAAGTGCTTCCGCTTATTATTGAATATGTAAAAAGTAATCCTCAATGGAATATTTCGTTACAGATTCACAAGTTCATGAACATTCCTTAATGAATCTATGAAATCAAAGATCTTCTTTTCTTTTCTGTTTCTTTTATTTTTCTCTTTATCCGCTACTTTCGGTCAAAACTACAGCTCATCAAATAAAAAAGCCATTGGTCTGTTTCAGGAAGCTGAAGAACTTGTCCGCATGAGGAAGTTTAACGAAGCGATAAGAGCACTTGAGGCTTCTATTGATAAAGATCCTAATTTTGTTGAAGCGCATTACAAACTGGGCGGCATCTTTAAATTATTGGGAAATTCCGAAGAAGGAAAACAGCATTTCTACAAAGCTGTAGCTATCCTGCCGAACGATAAAAGGTTTTATTTCGGATACTATACTGCAGCAGAGTTTTACTTTAACGATGGAGATTATGAGTCTGCGAAAAAGTATTTTCAGATGATGCTGGATCTGAAACCTAATGATAAAAAGTTAACTGATGAAGCGACTCAGCTCTTGGCAAAGGTGGAGTACGGAATAAAAGCAAAGCAAAATCCATTGCCGTTTAAGCCTGTTATGATGAGCTCTAAGATCAACAGGTTTTATATCCATGGATATCCTGTGCTTACTGCAGATCAGCAAACAATCATTTATTATAAAAAAGACGGTCTTACTCAAAAAGATGATGAAGACATCGTTGTTTCTGATAAAATAAACGGAGAATGGTCCGATCCATATTCTATTTCAACAAATATTAACACAAAGTTTAACGAAGGCGCTGCATCCTTATCAGGAGATGGCAAAGTGCTTGTGTTTACATCATGTAACAGACAAGATGGCTTTGGCTCCTGCGATTTGTATGTTTCCTATAAATTAGGAGATGCATGGAGCGAACCTGTAAACCTTGGTGCAAATATAAATTCTCCTACATGGGAATCCGAACCTACGATTTCTGCAGATGGCAAAACAATTTATTTTTCATCTCTTAGAAGGGGAGGTTTTGGAAAAGAAGATATCTGGTTCACCAAGATGGATGAAAATGGGGAATGGTCTCCAGCCAAAAACCTAGGAAAACCTGTGAATACTCCTGGACGAGAAGTGGCTCCATTCATTCATGCGAATGGCAAAAGCCTTTACTTTTCATCTTCTTATCATCTTGGAATGGGAGGGCTGGATATCTTTTCTTCAGAGCTGACAGATTCCACATGGTCTGAACCTACAAACCTTGGGTATCCTCTTAACGGTCCAAGTAATGACGCTACCATATTCATTACCTGCGATAGCAAGAAAGGATTTTATACTGTCTATGAAAAAAAGGATATGAGAGTATCCAAAGCATTTCTTTATGAGTTCGAAGTTCCGGAGCAGATTCAGGAAAAACATAAAAGCACTTATTCCAAAGGAAAAGTATTTGATGCTGTAACTAAAAAGCCACTGGGAGCAAAGATTGAGCTGGTTGACCTGAAAACAGGCAAGGTTAGCCAATGGGTTAAATCTGATAGCATAAACGGCGGTTATCTTATTGTATTAACAGAAGGATCAGAATACGCTTTGCATGTAAGCAAACCCGGCTATATGTTTAAAAGTGTACATTTTGACTTTAACAATCCCAAAGTATTTGATGCCCTTGCTTTAGATGTTTACCTGGATCCGGTGAAAACGGGTGCAGCAGTGGTTTTGAATAACATATTTTTCCCTTCGGGATCTTTTGCATTAGAAGAAAAATCCAAAACTGAACTGGATAAAATCAGCGTTTTCTTAAAGCAAAATCCTAAAGTGAATATTGAATTTGGTGGTCATACCGATGATGTTGGAGCTGATAAAGACAATCTTACATTAAGTACCAATCGGGCGAAATCTGTTTTTGATTACCTTGTAAAATCAGGAGTCTCAGCTACAAGAATGAAGTTTAAAGGTTATGGGGAAACAAAACCAATCGAACCAAATACTTCAGAGGAGAATAGGCAAATTAACCGAAGGATAGAATTTAGAATTTTGTAAATCAATCATAATTAAAACTCCGGTCTTCCGGAGTTTTTGTTTTTATTAAGATTTTTTCTTCTGAAAAATTAGATCACGTTATTTTTCAACAAATTCATCTGATTGGAAGTCTAATATATAAGAGTGGTCAACTCTATAACTTTTAATATTATTCAACCTATGGAAAAGAAGCAATTGCTATTATCTGCTTATAAATTCATGCAGTTTTCAATTCACATGTCTCAGTTATATGACCGTGAAAAGGAAATTGTCAGATATATTTATGCTTCTTCCAGAGGGCATGAAGCTATTCAGATAGCTACAGGACTTCAATTATTACCTTGTGATTTTGTTGCTCCATATTATAGGGATGATAGCTTAATGCTATCTATGGGCTTTACTCCATATGAATTGATACTTCAACTTCTGGCTAAAAAGGATGATCCATTTTCTGCTGGTAGGACTTATTACTCTCATCCAAGTAGCAAGCGGGAAGACAAACCAAAAATTCCACATCAAAGCAGTGCAACAGGTATGCAGACAATTCCAGCTTCAGGTGTAGCATTGGGTATGCAATACTTTGAAAAGATTCAATCTTCTTTGCTTAAAAAAGGACCTGCCAATGAGTTACCAGTTGTGGTATGTTCTTTAGGTGATGATAGCATGACAGAAGGAGAAGTGAGTGAAGCATTACAGTTTACTGCTTTAAAACAGTTGCCAATAGTATTTCTGGTACAGGACAATAGTTGGGGAATCTCTGTAACAAGCGAGGAAAGCAGGGCAATGGATGCCTATGATTTTGCCGGAGGCTTTAAAGGACTCAACAGAATGCGTATAGACGGAAGTAACTTCGAAGAATCTTTTGAAGGAATGGCTAAGGCATTGAACTATGTTCGTTCCAAAAGATGTCCTATTCTAGTACATGCAGTAGTTCCTTTGCTTGGACATCATAATTCCAATGTTCGCATGGAAGTATATAGAGGTGAAGATAACCTTGCAAGACATGCTATGAACGATCCTGCATTTAAACTCAGACGCAGGCTGATCGATATGGGTGTGCCGGATGAAGAGCTGAAACGCTTGGAAATTGAGGCATTAAATGAGGTACTGGATAGCTTTGAGAAGGCGAAACAGGCAGAAGACCCTGATCCTATTTCTGTCCTGGATAATGTTTTTGCACCAACAAATGCCTTTGTTGAAAAAGGTAATCGTACTCCGGCAAATAAATCAAAGGTTTCTATGGTTGAAAGCGCACTGCATGCTGTCGAGGAGATTATGGAAGCGAATCCAGAATGCATTTATTACGGTCAGGACGTTGGAAAAAGACTTGGTGGAATGTTTGGAGAAGCAGCAACACTTGAAAATAAATTCGGAAATGACCGTGTATTTAATACACCAATTCAGGAAGCTTTTATCATAGGGTCGACTGTAGGCCTTTCTGCCATTGGGGTTAAGCCAATTGTGGAAATTCAGTTTGCAGACTATCTATATCCGGGAATGAATCAACTGGTGACTGAAGTATCAAAGTCATGCTATCTCAGCAATGGAAAATTTCCTGTAAGAACCTTGATAAGAATACCAGTGGGAACAAGTATTGGTGGAGGACCTTATCATTCCGGATGTATTGAATCCTTACTGTTGACAATAAAAGGTATAAAGGTAGTTTATCCGTCCAATGCTGCAGATATCAAAGGATTGATGAAGGCTGCATTTATAGATCCGAACCCTGTAATTATGCTGGAGCACAAAGGGCTCTACAGAAGTAAAATTCCAGGAACTCAGGATGCATATACTATTGAGCCCGATGCGGACTACATACTTCCGTTAGGAAAGGCAAATTTGGTATTACAAACTGAGAATCCAGATTCTGTCACAATCATCACTTATGGACTTGGAGTTTATTGGGCTAAGGAAGCAGCACAGTTATTCAAGGATAAAGTAGAAATCATTGATCTCAGAACATTATATCCATTAGATGAAAGTTTGATTTTTAAACTTGTTAAAAGGTCCGGAAGGTGTTTGTTATTAAGCGAAGCCCCGGTAGAAAATTCATTTATTCAGGCACTGGCTGGTCGTATTCAGAAATCCTGCTTTGAATATCTCAAAGCACCTATCTACACAATTGGAGCTTTGAATGTTCCAGGATTACCAGTAAATATTGGATTAGAGAATTCGGTGCTGCCTGATATTCTTAAAATTTCAGAGGGGATAAATGATTTATTATCATATTCTAGACAAAAAGAATTTATTTGAAACTTCTTTACATCTTTAATGTGGCTTTTGACAAAAATGCTTTTAAAGCCATAAATAATTTTTTCTAAATCTATTATTTACTTTATATTTATTTTTGATGGCTTTTATCGTTATCAATGATAAAGTTATTTTATAAAGTAAGTACTTTTAATAAAGAGCATGATTCATATTTACAGGGCTAATGCATTCGGTGATGTTTTATGGGCAGAGCCTGTAGTCCGTTATCTGGTTTCAAAGAATCAATATGTAAATGTCATTACCAACTATCCTGAGGTCTTTAAGAACTATCCCAGTCCATATCTTATTTTGAACAAGCCAGTTCCGAAATGGAAAAAGAACTTGTTGAAGATATTGCCTATTCTAGGGTTTTCAAAGAAGATAATTAAACTGGATATGGCATATGAAAAGACGCCTAAAATCCATGTTTTAAAAGCTTATTTTAATGCAGCCAGAATTAAAAATGAATCGTTATCTCTGCCAAAAATATATTTGTCTGAAGAAGAAAAGAAAAGATTAATTCCTGAAAAATATGCAGTCCTACATATCGACAAAAATCCTTTAAACCATAGAAATATTTATGGTGTGGATTGGAAGGAAGTTGTTAAATATATTCAAGGATTAGGATTGAAAGTAATTCAGATATCCAAAAGCGGAGACGATCTTTATGGAGAATGGTACAAAACCCGTGATATGAGAGAGGTAATGTCCCTTGTTTATAATGCATCGTTATTTGTTGGTTTGGATTCAGGACCAAGTCATATCGCAGGGTGTTTTCAAATACCATCAGCAATATTTTTTGGATCAGTCAATCCGGAGTTTAGACACCTAGGTAATAAGAATAAAATATTTTTACAGCAACCGTGTGAATATGCCGGTTGTTATCATGAGGTGGTTAGCAGTCGTGGAAAAGATTGCCGCTTGGTTGGATCTGAGGGTATACCAAAATGCTCTCTTCATACTACGGAATATGTTTTGAATGCATTAAAACAACTTTCTCCTCAGATTGAACTTTAATTGGAGCTAAAAAGGCAGAGATGCATTAATGCTTCTCTGCATAATTCTTCAGATTCTCCAGGCCTTTATCAAAATCTTTTTCAAGCATATCCTTTACCATAAATCCAAAATATCTCCCAAAAGGATAGTCCAGATTTCCTTGATTTTTCCATGTTACTTTAGTACCACCTTCAACTGGTTCAATAATAAAATCTACCTCGGATTCTGATTCCATAGGTGTAGTGGTTATAAGTCTTGAATGAACCATTGTTGGACTTTTGGTTTCAGTAATAATCATAAAGCCTTTACCTGTTTTCTGTCCTTCCCAACTATATTTATGACCGGAATGAGAAGGCTGTCCTTCCACAGTTTTTTTGGTTGTAGAATCGCTCTGAGACCATGGATTCCAATCTTTAAAATCGTTGTAATCAGAAATCTCCTTGTATAACTTTTCAGCAGGTTGTTTGATTACGAGACTTCTTTGAACTGTATAAGTTTTGGGAAAGAATAGTGCTACGATAAAGATTAAAAGTAGAAAACCCAGTAAAGAAAGTAGTATAGTTCTGGCAAGTTTCATAGAGTTTAGTTTTGGCGCTTAGATTGAAAAGTAATAATTGATTTCAAAATGGTTTGTTCTGAAAAAGATCTTAAAATGAAAACTTGCTTTTAATCGAATGACTCTTTTTATAAAGCAATCAACTATTGCAAGTTCTTTATGGATTATAAACTTAAATCAGCTGTTCGATCTTGTATTAATCATCCCTTTATTGAACTTCCTTTAAAGCCCTTAATCTATATAATAATGGCGGATGAGAATAATGCATAAATACATATGCAGGATGTGGAGTCAGGTTACTGAGGTTTTTAGTTGATAACTTTTTCAGTGCTTCCTGAAGAGCAATACTGCTATATGTAACTGCTGCAAAACGGTCTGCTTCATATTCATTTTTCCTAGAAATAATATTCATCACTAATCCAGTAATGTGAGATATAGGAGTGTATAGAATTCCGAAAGCAATTAAATTGATATGGATTGCCAAATGGTCCGCACCCAAAGCCTGTGATAAGTTTTTATTAAATATGAAATAGGATAGAAGGAAAAGCATGAATCCTGTTTGTACGATACCAAGGATTAATCCTATTACGATATGCTTTTTCTTAAAATGACCAATCTCATGTGCTAACACTGCAACCAGCTCCTCTTTGGTATGATTGTTAATCAATGTGTCATAAAGCACCACTTTTTTCTTTGGTCCTATGCCAGAGAAGAACGCATTTGCTTTTGAAGATCTTTTGGATCCGTCTATGACAAAAATATTGGTTAAAGAAAAGTGGTTGGTTTTACTGTACTCTTCAATTGAGTTTCTAAGCTCGCCACTCTCAAGTGGAGTAAGTTTGTTGAAGAGCGGAACAAATATACTTGTATAAAACATATTGATTACAAGCATTACCACAGATAAGATGATCCAGAAATAAAGCCAGAAGCCTGGACCTATACTGGTTACCATAAAAATAAAAAGCCATATTAGCAGACCGCCCAGCAGCCCGCCAAGAAGATAACCTTTTAGCTTATCCAGAATATATGTTTTGATTGTGGTTTTATTAAATCCGAATTTTTCTTCAATTACAAAGGTCTTGTACAATGAAAAAGGAATATTGATAATGTCAGAAAAAAGAAACAAGATTCCAAAGAATACTAATGCTAAGGCAGTTGGATTCTGAAATTTTAAACTTAATTGTTTGTCAAGCCAACCAAAGGTGCCGGTGAGAATTACAATGAAGATAAGCAGGAAACTCAATGTGCTGGATACAAAACTGAACTTTGCATTGGCTGTAAAATAATCTTGTGCTTTCTTAAATTCATCTTGAGTGTATAAGTCTTTTAACTCTTCGGGCAAATCAGTTTTTTGATGTTTAAGATTTAAATAATCAAGAACCTGTTCAAGTATAAAATCAAATGATAGTATGCCTAGAATAATATATAAAAGACTTTTAGAATCCATCAGAATTAAGCTTCCTGCTAGTGTAAATTTTAATAATATGTTTTGTTGATAAGGTAATTCTTAACATAGTCATTCACACCTTCTTCAAGAGTATGGAATGGCTTGGAATAACCTGCAGCTTTTAACTTTTCCATTTTGGCTTCTGTAAAATACTGGTACTTGTCGCGAATGTCAGCAGGAGTGTCTACAAAACTGATATCTTCTTGTTTGCCCATTGCCTTGAATGTATTCTTTGTCAGATCAAGAAATGTTCTTGCCTTTCCGCTTCCAAGGTTATAGATACCTGAATGTTTTCTGTCTCTCATCAGAAACATGATAACCTCCACAACATCTTTTACATAGACAAAATCTCTCATTTGCTCACCATCCTTAAATTCAGGATTGTGAGATCTGAATAGTTTCATCTTGTCACTAGCACTTATCTGATTGAAGGCATGAAATATTACGCTGGCCATTCTGCCTTTGTGATATTCATTAGGACCATATACATTGAAAAATTTAAGTCCAGCCCAGAAGAAAGGTTTTTTAGGTTGATTCAGTGCCCAGATATCAAAATCATTCTTAGAATCACCATAAGGATTTAATGGCTTAAGTTTTGGAATTACGGCTTCATTATCTTCATATCCAAGTTCTCCTAGTCCATATGTAGCAGCAGAAGATGCATATACCAGCGGAATTTGATACTTGATACAGGCATTCCATATTTTTTGTGAATATTCAACATTGAGTTTGTCGAATATCTCTTTGTTAAACTCAGTGGTATCGGTTCTGGCGCCGATATGGAAGATGAATTCTACATGTTCATAGTTTTTATCAAGCCAGTTGAAAAACTCATCTCTGTGTACTTTTTCCTGTATTTTTTTTCCAACCAGGTTTTTATTTTTTTCTTCGTTGCTGAAATCATCTACAGCAACAATATAATTGAAGTTTTCAGCATTTAATTTACTGATAAGGCAGCTACCTATAAATCCTGCTGCTCCGGTCACAACCATCATAAAACAAATAGTTTCTTTTTGTAGGGTGAATTTTTAAGAAAGGCTAAATTTACAAAAAAAAGAACGATATAGAGGGTGAAAAAGGTTTATTTGCGATTACTGATTTTTTCTTTACTCATTTTCTATGCATGTAAAACGCATAGTGATAGAGATGTAAATTCTAATGAAAATAGTAATAATAAACTGGCGAATGAATTGCATTTACCTGCCAAAGTCAATCGTGTATTAGGTCTTTGTCCTTCTTCTACTGAAATCCTTGCAAGTATTTCTCCTGAAAAATTAGTAGGGAGAACACAAAATTGTAATTTTCCCCCATCTGTTGAAAAGCTTCCTGTTGTGAATAATTATCCTCTTGATATAGAGGGGATGATGAAGCTCCGTCCTGATTTGGTTTTAACACTTGAAGGAATAACTCCAGCGGATGATATAAAAAGGATAGAAGCTCTTGGAATTCCAGTCTATGTTCAGAATTTCAAAACAGTAGATGAAGTGCTTGATGGAATAAGAGATGTTGGTAAAATTTGTGGTGCGCAAGTAAAAGCTGATTTATTGGTCGATTCACTGACGCAGGTTAAGGATAGCTTATTGAGTCTTAATTCCAGACAGAAGCCTGCTGCAATTAATATCATTTGGAACTCGCCGATATATGTTCATGGATATTATTCAATTATGACAGACAAACTTAGAATCGCTGGACTGGATAATATTATTGATTCATCCTTTAAGAAAACCTCGCCTGAAGTAAGCCGTGAATATCTTTTATCAAAAAATCCGGATGTTATGTTTTGTGCGTTTTCAGATTATGAAAAGGACTTTTTTAACCTTTATCCTGAATTAAGAAGAATGAAGTGCTACAGGAACAAGGCTATTTTTAAAATTACAGAAGATTTACAATCCAGACCCGGACCTCGCATATTAGAAGCAGTTATGGAACTTAAAAATATTTCGAAAAATGCCCAATAGATTGGTTGTTCCTATATTGACAATATTAACAATCACATTAGGAGTCTTATCGCTCAGAATTGGAACCTATAGTATTTCACTTACCGATATGAAAGAGAGCCTCTTTTATTTTGACGGGAATAATGATGTTCATTATGTACTGCTAAAACTCAGGTTGCCGAGAATTATACTAGCATTTCTTGTTGGTGCAGCTCTCGCATTTAGTGGATATTTAATTCAGGTAATGGTAAATAATCCTCTTGCAGATCCATATCTGATGGGAACAGCTTCTGGTGCTTCTCTTGGCGCTAATATAGTTTATATCGGATTGGTGCCATTTACAATATTTGGATTTCAAATGACACCGGTATTTGCTTTTGCAGGTGCTGCAGGAGTTTCTCTATTAGTTATTACCTTAGCATATGAAAAAGGGCATATTAATCCTGCTAAGTTATTGCTCGGAGGTGTTGCATTGTCTTCTTTTCTTGTTGCTGTCATTAGCTTACTCATATTTTTCTCTGATACAGAAAGTAAACTAAAAGCAGTCATTTTCTGGAGTATGGGTAGTTTTGAAAGGGCAAGTTGGGATTTTATTCCGTTATTAGGTATTACACTGGTGATTTCGAATATTATATTCTTATTTTTTCAAAAACATATTAATATTTTACTTCTGGGGGAAAGCCGCTCATACACATTGGGGTTAAATGTCGCTCAATTAAGATGGTTTATTTTGATTTTTATTAGTTTAAATACTGGGTTTGCAGTGGCGACCTCAGGCCCTATAGGATTTGTTGGTTTGTTTATTCCCCATTTTGTCAGAGCGTTGTTTGGAATTACAGGAAGATTTAATATTCTGTATTCCTCCTGGATTGGTGGATTATTTATTCTTGGATGCGATTATGCTGCCAGATTAGTCTATCCGCCAGCAGGTTTACCTATTGGAATAATTACTTCGTTTTTGGGAATTCCTTTCTTCGTATATTTGCTTCACAAAAGGAATTATTCATTTTCCTGAATAATCTGTTAGAAAAAGATTTGATGATTTACGTTTCAAGAAAAGAACATTTTAATGCAGCACATAAGCTGTATAATCCTAATTGGTCAGAGGAGAAAAACAAGGAAGTATTTGGTCCTTGTGCTAATTCAAACTGGCATGGCCATAATTTTGATTTAACTGTTACAGTGAAAGGAACTCCTGATCCGGAAACAGGTTTTGTGATTGATCTTAAAAGACTAAGCAAGATCATTCGAAGTGAAGTTGTTGAAAAGCTTGATCATAAAAATCTTAATCTGGATGTAGATTTCATGCTCGGCAAAATGGCTAGCACAGAAATTCTGGCAATGGAGATTTGGAGAATTCTTGATAAGGAAATTAAATCTATTTCTCAAGCTAGATTGCATTGTATCACTCTTTATGAGACGCCGAGAAACTTTGTTGAATATTATGGAGAGTAGGGGATTGTCCTTATGAAATACTATGTAATTTGTGGTGAAAGATCTGGAGATCTCCATGCTTCTAATCTTTGCAAAGAAATTATTCGACTGGATAGCAATGCTCAGATTAGGGGAATTGGGGGAGACTATCTGGCTGAGACTGGGGTAACTTTGTACTCTCATTTTAAGGATATTGCCTTCATGGGTTTTTGGGAAGTGTTTAAAAATTTAAATACGATAAATAAGATCCTTGAAAAGACTAAAGTAGATATCATTTCCTACAAACCTGATGTCCTTTTACTGGTTGATTTTGGAGGTTTCAATTTAAAAATTGCAGCTTTTGCTAAAGCTCAGGGGATAAAAGTTTATTACTACATTTCCCCAAAAGTATGGGCCTGGAATCAAGGCAGAGCCAATAAGATCAAAAAGGTAGTAGACAAGATGTTTGTGATCCTGCCATTTGAAAAAGACTTCTATAAGAAGTTTGATTTTAATGTGGACTATGTTGGAAATCCTGTATTTGATGCTGTTGCAAATTTTAAATCAGATCCAGCATTTTTAAGTAAACATAACCTTGAAGGAAAACAGGTGATTGCTGTTCTTCCGGGTAGCAGAAAGCAGGAAGTAGAAGCAACCCTGCATTATATGGTTTCTGTTTTACCATCTTTTCCTGAGTTTACGTTCGTTGTAGCAGGTGTTTCAAATCTACCTTCTGATTATTATGATAATTTTAAAAGGGAGGGTAGGGTAGCTGTTATATTTGATGAGACCTATGACTTATTATCACATGCTAAAGCAGCTGTTGTAACTTCTGGTACCGCAACACTAGAGACCGCATTGTTTGAGGTGCCTCAGGTGGTTGTTTATAAAACAAGTGCGGTTACATACAATATTGCTAAATTTCTGATTACTGTTAAGTTTATATCCTTGGTTAATCTTATTGCTGGATATGAAGTGGTAAAAGAATTAATTCAATCAGATTTTTCTCCATCTAATTTAATTACAGAATTAAAGAAGATTATACACGGCAAGGAAAGACAAGAACAATTGAACGGTTATCAGAAGATAAAGGAAATTCTTGAAGGCCCTGGAGCTTCCAAAAGAGCTGCAGAATTAATGGTAAAATATCTAAATGAAAAATAATATAGGTTTAATAAAAAAGGGCTTTAAAGCCCTTTTTTATTTTCTTATAACTTAAAACTATCAATTACAACTTCCTTATGCTGCTTTCAGTTTACTGAATTTAGATTTCTCAATTTTTTCTACAGCGTAGTCTCGCGTAATTACAAGTTTTTTAATTTCATCTTGAGATGGTAGTTCAAACATTGCATCAGTCATAACAGCTTCGCATATAGATCTTAAGCCCCTTGCACCTAATTTAAAATTAACGGCCTTTTCAACTATAAAATCTAGTGCTTCTTCTTCAAACTCAATCTCGATATCTTCCATCTTAAACAATTTCTTGTATTGTTTTACGATTGCATTTTTCGGCTGAGTTAAGATCATTCTCAACGTCTCCTTAGAAAGCGGCTCCAGATAAGTGAGTACAGGTAGTCGACCAATTAATTCCGGAATTAAACCGAATGTTTTTAGATCCTGAGCTGTCACATATTGAAGAAGGTTTTCTTTGTCGACAAAGGTCTGTTCTTTGTTTGAAAAGCCTAGAGGCTGAGTGTTTAATCTGCTGCCTATCATTTTAGAGATGCCATCAAAAGCACCACCACAAATGAATAGGATGTTTTCTGTATTTACCGCGATCATTTTTTGATCCGGGTGTTTTCTTCCTCCTTGAGGAGGTACATTTACCTGTGTACCTTCTAGAAGTTTTAGAAGAGCCTGTTGCACACCTTCTCCACTTACATCTCTAGTGATTGAAGGGTTGTCGCCTTTACGGGCGATTTTATCAATCTCATCAATGTAAACAATACCTCTTTCTGCAGATTCTACATCATAATTTGCAGATTGTAAGAGCCTTGTTAATATACTTTCAACATCTTCTCCTACATAACCTGCTTCTGTAAGAACTGTAGCATCAGCGATACAGAATGGTACCTGAAGAATTTTTGCCAAAGTTCTGGCAATATAAGTTTTCCCCGTTCCTGTTTCTCCAACCATAATGATGTTTGACTTTTCAATCACTACATCATTTTCTTCCTGTTGCTGCATTAATCTTTTATAGTGATTATAAACAGCCACAGACATTACCTTTTTGGCCTCGTCTTGTCCCACGACAAACTGATCAAGAAACTTCTTCATTTCTGATGGTTTGATCAGATTGAACTTAGGGACACTGTTTTTATTCTTGGTTTTAACTTCTTCGGAAAGTATCTGCTGAGACTGAGTGATACATCTGTCACATATGTGAGCATGTATACCGGAAATCATTAGAGATACATCTTTTTTAGATCTTCCGCAAAATGAACAGGTGATTTGAGCCATTATTTTTGTTTTTCGTATTCCTTCCCTAATTAAAACATTGGGATATTTTTTACCTTATTCAAGGATTCAAAACATCCCAATTTTTAACAAAGGTTTTTTTAATTAAGTTTAATTATCGAGTTCTGAACAGAACCTCGTCAACAATTCCGTATTCTTTAGCCTCTGCTGATGTTAACCAATAATCTCTGTCAGCATGTTTTTCGATAGTTGCATAGTCCTTGCCACTATGATGGACAAGGATATCATAAAGTTCCTTCTTCAATTTAAGAATTTCCCTTGCTGTAATTTCTATGTCAGATGCCTGTCCTTGAACGCCTCCCAGTGGCTGGTGAATCATGATTCTTGAATGTTTCAAAGCTGATCTTTTGTTAGCAGCTCCTCCACAAAGTAATACCGCTCCCATTGAAGCTGCCAATCCTGTGCAGATTGTTGCTACATCAGGATTGATATATTGCATTGTGTCATAAATACCAAGTCCCGCATATACTGAACCTCCAGGACTATTGATGTACATAATCACATCTTTGTTTGAATCTGCCGATTCAAGAAACAATAATTGAGCTACAACAATATTGGAAACATAATCATCTATAGCAGTGCCGAGGAAGATAATTCTGTCTGCCATCAAACGTGAAAAAACGTCAATGACAGTCGCTCTCATCTGTCTTTCCTCAACAATATTGGGAGTCATATTATTTATGTATGGAAATGCAGTACTCTCAACTTGTTTAATGTATTGATCCACTACGTTGCTGCCAATATTCTGATCCTTAATGGCGAATTTTCTGAATTCTTCCTTATTTATCATTTTCATTTTTGTTAGTGTTGCACAAATGTAAAAAAAAAGTCCTTTTTACAAAGGACTTTCAAAAACTTTACCAATTAGAAATTATTGTCAAAACGTCAGTCTTGTGCTTCGGCAATTTTTCTGAATTCTTCAACATCTACACTCTTGTCAGCTATAGATATCTTTGTTTTCACAGTTTCAATAACCTTTTCATTAACAAGCTGCTCATACATTTTAATGTAGTTTTTGCCGTTGTCTTGTTTTAAATAGTTGTCTGCAATTTTGTCAAAGGTTTCTTCAAGCTCAGCCCCAAATGCCATTCCGCCAAATTGTTGCTTTACCATCTCTTTTGTCTTGCCGACAATCTCATCGTTCTCAGCTTTAATATCATTGTCTTCGCTGATTTTATTCTTTATCAGAGTCCACTTTAACTCTTTAAGATATAAATCGAATTCTTTATCTATTTGCTCTTGAGTTATTTTGCCATTGTTAGAAACTAGCAGCCATTTCTTCAGAAAGTCTGATGGTAATTCAATTTGAGTATTATCTACAAAATGTTTTCTGATCTGATGGTTGATCAAAAGATCAGACTCTCTTCCATAATTTTCTTCTATAGTACTCTTCAATTTAGTCATGAATTCTTCTTCAGACTTCACTGCATCTTTACCAAATACTTTGTCAAAGAACTCCTGATTTAATTCAGCTGCTTCAGATCTGTTGATTTTAGAAACTGTGAGGCTAAAAATTCCCTGTTTTTTCTCAGCGTCTTCTTTGGAAAGTCCTGTAACGTATGCTACATCTGCCGCGTCATCAAATGTTTTCTCAATTTCAAAAGAGACTTTATCCCCAGGTTTTAAACCTACAAATTTCGATAACTCTGATTTCTTTATTTTGTTCGTAGGGAATAGGCTTTGGAATTCGAAGTCTCCGTTTTCTTCTTTTAAATCTCCGTATATAAAATCTCCTTCTGCAGAAACTTCCGGATTAGTTGATTGTCCAAATTGACTTTTAAGATTTTGAAGCGTTTCCTGAACAACCTTATCTTCAATTTTAATGTTGTTTTTGGTAAGCTTTACATTGGAAGATAGATCCAGATTGAATTCTGGTACTAATCCTAAGTTGTATTTGAATTCAAAATCTTTTTGTGTCTCCCAGTTAATGTTTTCTGATTTCTCAGAATCAGGCAGTGGTTCACCTATAATCGGAAGTTTGTTTTCTCTGATATATTTGGTGATAGAATCGCTTAGGATCTGGTTGATTTCATCAACTAGAATGCTTTTTCCATACATTTTTTCAACTAAAGAAGTCGGAACTTTTCCAGGTCTGAAACCCTTAAGTTGGACTTTCTTACTGTACTCTTTTACCTTTTCAGCAACTTTAGGTCTGTAATCAGACTCGGCAAGGTTTACTTTTAAGGTTGCATTGGTGGCACTTTGTTTTTCTAATGTAATTTCCACTTTTGTCCGATTTTATTCTATTAACAATAAGGTACCGTGTTTAATTTAAAAACCCTCAGAAGGTTAATTCTGAGGGTTTCAGTGCGGATGGAGGGACTCGAACCCCCATGCCTCGCAGCGCTAGATCCTAAGTCTAGTGCGTCTACCAATTTCGCCACATCCGCATTGGTTTTTCCAAACTTGATTTGCTTTTTTGAACTTTATTTCTGTGCTGTTGTTCAAAATTGCGCTGCAAAGGTAGCAAAGAAATTATCTATCATGCAAGAAAATATTTCATTTTTTTTAAGTTTTTTTTCTTTTTGTTGTTAAGTATATGATAGACAGTTTAATGTAACTTATAACGTATCGGATAGAGTTCCGTAAAACGAAATTACAGTTAATTCAAGTTTAAATAAAATAGCTTTTGCGTATTTTTGAGAAATGCAGACGGTAGATATTGAAAAGGAAAATAAAGAAATTATTCGCAGGTATAGAAAGTTATTAAGGCATGCCAAACCCTTCCTGAAAGATGACGATGCGAAAATAATTAAAAAGGCTTTTTTTACCTCACTCCAGGCTCACAAGGATATGAGAAGGCGTTCGGGGGAGCCATACATATATCATCCCCTAGCTGTTGCTCAAATCGCCGTTGAGGAAATTGGATTAGGGACGACTTCAATCATTGCAGCTTTACTTCATGATGTAGTAGAAGATACTCATTTAGAGATAAGTGATATTGAAAGAGATTTTGGCCCTAAGGTCGCACGAATTATTGATGGACTTACCAAGATTTCAGGTGTCTTTGAGCACGGAAGTTCTCAGCAGGCTGAAAATTTCAGGAAAATGATTCTTACTTTATCTGATGATGTTAGGGTTATTTTAATTAAACTGGCGGATAGACTTCACAACATGCGGACACTTGGCAGTATGCCTCGTGAAAAACAATTGAAAATCTCGAGTGAAACTATATATCTGTATGCACCATTGGCTCACCGACTTGGTCTTTATGCCATTAAAACAGAATTAGAAGATCTGTATTTGAAATATACTGATCCGGAAGTTTACCGTGGTATTGCTAGAAAGATAAATGAAACTAAATCAGCCCGAGATAAGTTTATCACAGATTTTATCGAACCGCTGCAGACAGCCCTGGATAAATCAAATTTTGACTTCATTGTCAAGGGCCGTCCGAAATCAATTTATTCTATTTGGAATAAAATTAGAAAACAGAATACGCCCTTTGAAGAGGTTTATGACCTTTTTGCAATTCGAATTATAATTGATACTCCTTACGAAAATGAAAAAGCGGCATGTTGGAAAGCTTATTCAATAGTAACTGATTTTTACAAGCCTAATCCAGACCGTCTTAGAGATTGGATTAGTACTCCTAAAGCAAATGGCTATGAGTCCCTTCATACTACTGTGATGAGTAAATCTGGTCAATGGGTAGAAGTTCAGATTCGTACTAAAAGGATGGATGATATTGCTGAAAAGGGATATGCCGCTCATTGGAAGTATAAGGAAGCTACACAAAGTAAAAGTGAGTCAGGTTTGGAAGAATGGATCAAAAAGGTCAGAGAACTGATCGAAACAAATGATTCATCGGCTCTAGAGTTCATGGATGATTTCAGAACCAATCTTTTTCATGAAGAAGTTTTTGTTTTTACTCCAAAAGGTGACCTTAAAATTCTACCTCATGGAGCAACAACTCTTGATTTTGCATTTGAAATACACACACAGATTGGCATGCACTGTCTTGGTGCCAAGGTAAATCAGAAGCTTGTACCTCTCAGCTATATTCTGAATAATGGAGATCAGGTAGAAATTCTAACTTCCAGCAAACAAAAGCCAAGCGAAGACTGGCTTAAATTTGTCGTTAGCTCTAAGGCCAGAGCAAAAATAAAAGATAGTCTGAAGGAAGAAAAAAAGAAGATAGCTTCAGACGGTAAGGAAATTGTATTAAGAAAGCTTCATCAAATGAAGCTGGATTTAAACGCAGAAACTTTAAATCAGCTGTTAATCTATTTTAATATGAAATTTCCTTTAGATCTCTATTACGATATTGCTAAAGGAATTATAGATCCAAAAGAAATTAAAAAGTTTCAGGAACCTAAAGAGGTTAAGAAGCCTGAAAAGAAAGAAGTTGTTGAACCTAAACCCCAGGAACCAAAGAAAACCGGAGATGCCAATGCAGATCTACTACTAATTGGTGATGATATGGAAAAAATTGATTACAAACTTGCAAAATGTTGTAATCCAATTCCAGGGGATGATGTGTTTGGCTTTGTTACTGTTAATGAGGGAATTAAAATACATAGAACAACTTGTCCCAATGCAATTGAATTGATGTCACACTATGGCTATAGAGTTGTGAAGGCTAAATGGACAGCTCAAAAAGAACTTGCATTTCTCACAGGATTAAAAATTAATGGAATGGACAGAGTAGGAATTGTTAATGATATTACACGAATCATTTCCAATGAATTAAAAGTGAATATGAGGAGCATTACCATCGAAACAGAAGATGGAATGTTTGAGGGACGAATCATGTTGTTTGTTCATGACACAAAACACCTTAATAAACTCATTATGAAATTAAAAAAGGTGCAGGATGTAATCACTGTCAATCGTTTTGAATCCTAATTAATAGGTATTTATTTGTAAATCAGATATATATTTTTGATAAGGTTGAAACTATTAGAGTTTTGACTTGTGATAGAAAAATTTATCTTTGTATCTTTGGAGGCTTTATGCAGCAGGCGAACGAAAATATTTTTAACGAGGTAAGGAAAATATTTACCGCATACCTTGAGAATAAGGGACTTAGGAAAACCCCTGAAAGATTTGCTATATTAGAGGAGATCTATTCTAGAAAAGGTCACTTTGATGTTGAATCTCTATACATAAGCATGAAAAACAAGAATTATCGTGTAAGCAGAGCTACTGTATATAATACATTGGATATTCTTGTTGAATGTGATCTAGTTAGTAAGCATCAGTTTGGTAAAAACCTAGCTCAGTATGAAAAATCATTCGGATATCGTCAGCATGATCATTTAATTTGTACTGAATGTCATAAAGTCGTAGAATTTTGCGATCCAAGAATTTATAATATACAGACCATGGTGGGCGAATTACTGAACTTTAAAGTTCTGCATCATTCACTGATATTATATGGTGAATGTAAAAACGCTCAATGCGAAAATAAAAAGGAAATTAAGGAAAAATGAAATACACTTCAGAAGTAAAGCAAAATATCTTGTCAATTCAGCTTCAGGGAGATCTCATCGGAGAAACGAATGGAATGGAATTAGTCGATCTTGTTAATGATAAAATAAATGAGTCGATTATTTTATGCAGTATTGATCTTTCTCAAGTAAGATACATGAATAGCAGTGGTATTGGAGTTTTAATAACCATTCTGACAAAATTTAGAAACAAAGGGGGAGAAGTTGTATTGGTAAGCCCTTCGGAGCAGATTAAAAAATTACTCATCATCACTAAGTTGAATGCTATTTTTTTAATAGTTAATTCACAAGAAGAAGCAACTCAAAAACTTATTCAAAAATAAATATTAAATAATAATGGCTGTAGATATTTTGTTGGGACTTCAGTGGGGAGATGAAGGAAAAGGTAAAATAGTAGATTTTATTGCTCCACGTTATCAGGTAGTTGCTCGTTTTCAAGGTGGACCAAATGCTGGGCACACTCTAGAGTTCGATGGAATTAAACATGTGCTGCATCAGATTCCATCAGGAATTTTTCACGACTCTATAATAAATATCATTGGTAACGGTGTTGTTTTGGATGCTATCATATTCAAAAAAGAAATTGATGGTCTGAGAAAGTACAATGTTAACTTTAATAAGAATCTTTTCATTTCTAAAAAGGCTCAACTAATTATTCCAACTCATAGACTATTAGATGCGGCGTCTGAAAATTCCAAGGGTGAAAAGAAAATTGGTTCAACTTTAAAAGGTATAGGGCCAACTTATCAGGACAAAATAGCTAGACAAGGACTTCGAGTTGGTGATATTTTAGCTTCCGATTTCAAAGCTAAATATCAAAAGTTGAGAGATGCCCATAAGACAATCTTAGACTTTTATAAATTTGACTATAGCAATCTAGAAACTCTTGAAAAAGAATTTTTTGAAGCTATCGATCATTTAAGAACATTTAATTTTGTTGATAGTGAGTATTTCATTAACAAGCTAATAGCTGAAAAGAAAACTATTCTTGCTGAAGGTGCTCAGGGATCTCTTCTTGATATCGATTTTGGATCCTATCCTTTTGTAACTTCATCAAATACAATGGCAGCTGGCGCATGTACTGGTTTAGGAATTGCTCCATCGCATGTAGGTGAAGTATTAGGTATCTTCAAAGCATATTGTACTAGAGTAGGAGGAGGGCCATTTCCAACGGAACTAGATAATGAGCAGGGAGAAACGTTAAGAAAGCAGGGGAATGAATTTGGCTCTACAACTGGCCGTCCTAGACGTTGTGGCTGGATAGATCTTCCGGCACTGAAATATGCAATAATGCTCAACGGGGTCACTCAATTATTAATGATGAAGGTTGATGTACTTAATGCATTTGAAGAAATTAAAGTATGTACTCATTATAAATTGAAAGATGGTAGCATTGTCGATACTCTTCCATTTGATATCGTTGAAACAGATATAACTCCAATATACAAGACTTTCAAAGGCTGGAATAAATCAATTAATGATTATTCAAATACTGAAAATCTTCCTCTTGAGCTTAATGAGTATATACAATATATAGAGTCAGAACTTAATGTACCTGTAACTTTAATTTCATTAGGTCCTGATAGAAAGCAAACTATTTTGAGAAATATCATTACTGCTTAAAAAAAACTATTATATTCAGCAAAGAGAGCTAAGACCTCTTTGCTGATTTTTTGTCTCCAGTCTTCTCATCCTTCAATCATTACCTCTCTATATTAGTTAAATCGTTAAAAATTAACGTTTCAAAGGATGGTATTAAATGTGGATAAATAGATCGTTCTCATTATTGACATGAGAAGAATTATCATTAAGTTTGTATCCCTCAAAAGCTGGTAGGGCTAAAAGAAGAGGATTATTGAGATATTTTAAATTTATTTGGGAGTGAAAAAAAAATGTGTTATTTTTGTCTCCCTTAAATTTAGATAGTGTTATTAAGTTTCAAGGCATAAGGCTTTGAGAGTATCTACTGAAGAAATTATAACTCGAAGTAAGATAAATGGTTTTAGAAATTGTAAAATAAATTTTTAAAATTTCTTGACACGAGTTGATAAGTTTCTTACCTTTGCACCCGCTAAATGAGAGAGGGTTAAAGAGAGGTAGGAAAGTAAAGCTGATTAAATAGAATTAGCGACGAAGATCGAGGCTCAAAAGAGAGCGAGTAGGTCAGAAGTTCTTTGAGAATATTGAAATGAATAGCGAACCGCTTGAGGACAAAGTCAATTTGTTTTTGAGAAAATTAAAAAGAGTAGTCACGCGGTCAAACAGACATTAAGCTGCGTTAAGCAGCCCACTTCATTCACGAGTTTAGTAGGTTTGAAGTGAGAAAAATACTTTACAATGGAGAGTTTGATCC
>NZ_JAGHZZ010000017.1 GCF_017745095.1 Sporocytophaga sp.
GAGCTGTCCTAATAATGGGAAGGTTACATTTGAAATTATCAATTATTGTCTCGACAATTTTGAGGTTAGATAACTTCTCCTTTCTGCCTGTCTTTGAATTAGAGTTTTCATTTAAATTATTGATTATAGTGTCAATATTGCCGTAGTTATAAATATTTACAATCTGTTCTTTTCTATCTTCTTCTAATAATTCTAAATTTCTCTTATTAAGCTCCATCTTATTGAATACTGGAAGGTTAAACAGAATTTCATTAAGGTAAATTTCAGCCTCATCTTTAAGTGAACAAATTCCAATATAAAACCATTTAAAGTAATCATAATCGAGATTAAACTTGGGCTTAATCTCTTGCTGCCAATTAATATATTCCTTGTATTTCAGTTTAAGATCTTTATCAATATTAGAAGTATCAATCTTATATTTTTTAGTTATGATTAGAAATTCTTCGCGAAATCTAAACCAATATAAAAATTTACTATTTCCATCTATTTGCTCAAGATTAGTTTCTATTTGTTCTATTCCTTTTATTAAAATATTGTCATGAAGATAACTTCTCAATTCATATTGAGATACATGGTAAGCTTCTTTAATATCCGGCCTTGTAAGATACCTTCCCCAGCAAGCATCATCATATAAGTTCCAGTAATCATACCAATCCTTTAAGTCTAGCTCTTCTGTCATCTTTATTAGTTAATCTTCTTTGAGGAAATCTTTTCTCTTTTTCAGAGGAAATTTAAATATTGGGCTTAATAGCTAGACCTTTACTTAAGGTCTTCAACATTAAACTATTTATTTTTTGTCGCCGTCGTAAAATTTTTGTTTTCGCTATTATAAAATTCAAGCTCACCAGCCGCATTTAATATGAAATATTCACCATTATAGCCACTTGCTTTGTAATCGTAACGGATACCTTTTTTTACTTTCTGTTCTTTAAGCTCTTCGTCAGAAGTCCCTCCGCTTTTAAATATTGTCTTAATGAAAATCTTGTTGTTATTTTTGTAAATAATATAATTGGATGATGTGTATTGCTCTTCACGCCATTTCCCAATTATCTCTTCATCAATAACTGCGTCTGAAATTTTGTTAGCGTTTTGGTCTTCCAGAACTGATGAACCAATTATCTGAATATCTAAGTCTGGGTCAAAGTGGCTTATTGCCCAAGCTCCAGAACCGCTTTTCATTCCTGGTAATAAATAGAAAATATAAAATCTACGTTGTTTGGGTTTTGATGAGAATAATTTATCTGCAAGTGAGGCAATTTGTTCAATAGTTATTTTCTTGTTAATTTCTATTGTCAGTTGATTTTTTTCAAGTGCTTCATCACTATTGTCTTCAATTACTTTATAAGTAAAGTCGTCAGGTAAAGCTTCTTTTTTATATTTACCAATAGTGCTGTCACATGAAGTTAAAAATGAAATTATAGCTACTGTTATTAAGAATAATTTTTTCATCTGATTGGTTGTTGTTCTAAAATTGACCTCTAAAAGTATATGGATAATTTATCCAAATTATTCAAATTTTAGCAATGTTCAAACCTCCGCTGGTTCAAGCGTCCGCTTAAAAATAATAGGTCCAAGCGAGGACGCTTGAACCAGCAGTTGTCTTTATTTCAAGTTCCTCTTTCCTTGAAAATTAGTTAAGCAAATGGTTAATAACACATTATATCTGATAATAGGATTTGTTGTTGTTTAATAAGAATACTGATTGTCTTCATTTTTAAAGGTTTAAAGATTTATAGAATTTGTAGATCCCAATATCTGCACCATGTTGAATTGATAAAAATGACTAATATTGGCTATTGCCTTCAGGGATGGTCGTGAATATTTTTGAGATGAGTTTCCTTAAATCAACAAGAATAAACATTTAAGTCACATGAAAAAACTACTACTGGCTCTTTGCTTTTGCCTTTCTCTTTCATTTTACTCTACTTTTGCTTTTGATATAGGAAATGCTACTTCCGATATACCAGACGTTATTTATCCCGGCGAAGCATTTGATATGGACTGGGGCGCTGGTTTATTTACCCATGTGGGTGAAACACAACCTGCTTTGACTATTAAATGTAATTTCTATTTATCTAAAGATGCAATACTGGATAATGGAGATGCTTTTTTGGCTAGCTCGTCAGTAAATACTACTCCGACAACAGGTTCATTCGGGAAAGCTGTATATGGTGTTCTGGTGACACCTGAAATGAATTTCCCTGCCGGTAAATGTTATTTTATTATGTCTGTAGATCCGGACAATCAGATCACAGAAGAAGATAAAAAGAATAATGTTAAAGCCTATGAAGTAATTATAGGAAACAGAAATCCCGACCTGGCTATGCTGTCTGTGAATCTTGGAACCTCAGACAAGAGCGGTGTTTTAAATATAAAGACTGCGATCATTAACCCAAGTGATTCACCTTTTTCTTCGTTCAGATATGTGATCAGATTAGCCTCAACAGAAGCAAACCTGGCTACACCATTGGTTGAGAAAATTTATGATAACAAAGAGTTTAAGAACGTATCAACGCCAATGGTATTTGATAACTCTTTAACATTGCCAACATCTCTGGATCTTAATAGCCCTTTTTATGTGTCTGTTACTATAGAGACTACTGTTCCCGCAGATCAGGGGAGTTTGAATAATACAATAGTAAAACAAGTTGTTTGGAGCCAGCTTCAACCCCTTGTCTTTTATGCAGAAAAAATTCTGATGACAAACAGAAATGATTCGTTAAGGACCTGCAATGTTCAAATCTTTGATGATGGAAGTGAAGCCGCTAATTATTCTCCCAATATTAACAGTACAATAAGGATTTTCCCTGCAGAACCGAATTCAATAGCTATGATTACTTTGAAAAAATCAAATTATGGCCTTTTTGCATATAATGATTATATACAATTTATAAATCCGGATGACAAGGCGATCATTGGTCAGTTATATCAGAGCGATGCTTATTCTCTCCCGAAATCATATGTGTCTTCATCTAAAGATGGAAGTATTATTGTGAAATTCATCAGTGATGGTTATAATCAGAATACAGGTTTTGAGATGACTGCAAGCTGTCTGGACACAACTGGTATTTATAAATTAAAATACAAGCAGATTAACTCCATTACAACATGTAATAAGCTTATTACAGATAATGGATTTTTAGGAAGCTATCAGGCAAACTCAGATGATCAACTAACTATTTATCCTGAGCAGGCTGGCCAAAAGGTTATGCTTTCATTTACCGAGTTTTATACCGAGAGCTACGATTATTTAAGTGTTTATAATGGAAACTCGAATGTGGCAGCATCATTAATTAAAAAATTATCTGGTAGTACTATGCCTGCCAATATTACTTCCACAGCAGCAGATGGGTCTCTTACCTTATTTTTTCATAGTGATTATAGTGGAAATTATTCCGGATTCTCAGTAAATACCACTTGCACTGCTGTAACGTCTATAGATGGTTCTGCTGAAAAAGAGTTTTTAGGAAGTTCGTTACAGATTAATCCCAATCCGAATAACGGTAATTTCAGATTGTCTGTAAAAGATGGGCAAAATCTGAGTGCTGCTACAATTACTGTTTTAGATGTTAAAGGACAGGAGTTATATCACTCAGTACAAAGCATCGATAGTCCGTTTAATTTAAAATCAGTCATCCAGCCAGGATTTTATATAATTAAAATTGAGACTCCGGAGAATGGCGTGAATTTTCAAAGGTTTATAGTTGAGTAAATGTTGTATAGACGCCATGTCTGACGTCTGTCTTTCCACCACGTGTGGGCCTTGCGATTTTTTATACACATCATTTCTTTATTGATTTGTTATGATGTTTTTTGTAATCACAATTTGTAGAGACGCCATACATGGCGTCTCTATAATCACACCGCCCGTCCCACCTTATCTTCACCAAATTTATACCTGATCTTATCCATTGCCTGATACAGGTTGATCTTCTTTGCTGAATCTTCGAAAAGACTGATCTGGTAATTGCCATGTACCAGATGGCTCAAGCGTACACCTACCAGCCTGATCAGCATTCTTCGGTTATAGAGACTGTCAAACAATTCTTTTATATGTTGCATCAGTACTTCGTCGGAAGCAGTGTAGGGGATGCTTTTCTGTTTGGTACAAGTGTCAAAGTTAGAATAGCGAAGCTTTAAGGTGATGCAGCCAGTAAGCCAGCCTTCCTTTCTCAGGCTGAAGCAAAGTTCTTCTACCATTTTAAGAATAACCGAACGAATCATCTTCACATCAATCGTATCTGCTTCAAAGGTTGTCTCAGTAGACACAGATTTACGTTCGGAGTAAGGCTCTACAGGTGTATGGTCTATAGCATTAGCCCTTTGCCAGAGGACGATTCCGTTCTTTCCCAGAAGAGAGTGCATGACCTCCATTGGCATGTTGCTTAATGTTTTCACATCTACTATGCCAAGACTGTTGAGGTATTGTGTTGTTTTTTCACCTACCATGGGGATCTTGGAAACAGGCATAGGAGCGATGAAACCCTTCTCAGTGCCGAATGGTACTTCTTTAGCCCCGTTGGGCTTGCCTTCTCCGGTAGCTATTTTGGAAATAGTTTTATTAACAGACAAGCCAAAAGAAATAGGTAGCCCGGATTGCTTCATGATACGTTGCTTCAGTTCTGTTGTCCACTTGTAACAGCCGAAAAAGCGGTCCATGCCAGATACATCAAGATAGAACTCATCGACCGAGGCTTTCTCAAGAACAGGAGCACTCTCTGCTATGATTTCTGTAATCTCATTGGAGTATCTGCTATACTTTTCCATGTCTCCACGTATCCATATAGCCTGAGGACACAGCCTTCTGGCCATCTTGCTGCTCATGGCAGAGTGTACTCCGAATTTTCTTGCTTCATAAGAACAAGAAGCCACCACGCCCCGGTCGCCCGAACCGCCTATGATGACAGGCTTTCCTTTAAGTTCTTTATTTTCCTTGCACTCCACGGAGACAAAGAAAGAATCCAGGTCCATGTGTACGATGGTTCTGTTAGGATCATTGATGTTCACGTATTACCTCCTTTTTTACCATAGGTAGTTTTTGCATGTAATTTACTTCCAGGCTCGGATAGCCGAATTCCACGGTTACCTTTCCTTTCAGCATGTAGAAGCCTTGCCCTTTGAGAGGATATCTTTGCAGGGAAGGAGGAAAATGTATGGTGTCAAGGCTTTTGCCTTTTTTGTCTATAAAATGCATAAAAGACATCAGCTCATTTCTGACCGTATACAAGTCTTTGGTTGCAATAAAATAGCCAAGCATCGATACTTGCTTGCCGGTATGCTGCAGCATTTCATCTGCGGAAATATCTCCCGTATAATTTTGAGGCAAAAGATCAAAAGGCATACACAACGGAAAGCCCAGTATCTCAAACTGATCAAAAGCATCTTCATAGCTAAAACTGCTTAGAGGCGGAAGCACAAGTTCTTTCCGTTCAAGTTGAAACAGTTCGGGGCCGGGAACTTTGCTTTTGCTCTTACTGAAATGTAGCGCAGCATCCATGAGCAGAACCTTTTTAGTTTTGCCTGTAAAACGAAACGAGCCGATACGGATCAAAATATTGAGTTGCTCCAGAGACAGAGGAATGCGTTTGATAAAATCATAGAGATCTCTGTATGGCCCGTTTGTCTCGCGCTCCAGAGGAATAGCCTGCCCGATCTTTTGTTCAAAATCTCTCAGGTGAATAAAGCCAGTATAGATTTTATTGCCTATAATGGTTGTATAATAATCGCTATTATTCACACAAGGAGCTTCAGTTTCCGCTCCGGACATGCGGGCTTCATGGAAGTAAAACTCAGTAGAATAAAAGCCACCGAAGTTGTTGATAACCGCAGTCATGAATTCCTTCGGGTAATATGTTTTAAGATAAAGGCTTTCATAGCTTTCCACAGCAAAACTTGCAGAGTGAGCTTTGCAGAAGCTATAACCGGAAAAGCTCTGTATCTGTCTCCATAGCTCGTTGGAGAAATCATCAGGGTGACCTTGCTTTCTGCAGGAGTCGATAAAGTTACGCTTTACCTTGTCCATTTCTTCCTTGCCTTTGTATTTGCCGGACATAGCCCTTCTGAGCAGATCGGCTTCTCCAAGATCAAGTCCAGCAATGTAGTGCGCCACTTTGATCACATCTTCCTGATAAACCATCACGCCAAAGGTTTCCTTCAGCATCTCCTCCATGAGAGGATGTAGGTATTGAATAGTCTCCGGCTGATGAAAGCGTTTGATATATTCATTCATCATGCCAGACTGCGCCACGCCAGGACGAATGATGGAAGAAGCAGCAACCAGCGTTTTATAATCCTGACAGCGAAGCTTTTTGAGCAGCATTCTCATCGCAGGAGATTCTATATAAAAGCAGCCTATTGTATTACCTGTCTTTATATTGTCTCTTACCTTAGGATCTTCTTTGATCTTTTCAAAATTCACTTCTACAGTCTGTCCTGTATTTTGCTTTACAAGAGAAATAGCATCTTTAATATGGCCCAATCCACGCTGACTGAGGATGTCATATTTATGTAGTCCCATATCTTCTGCCGCCCACATATCGAAGTGTGTGATAGGGAAGTTCTTAGGCGGAAGATCAGTGGCTGTATAATAATTGATTTCCTTTTCCGAAATAAGAATTCCGCCTGCATGGATAGAAAGATAATTAGGGAAATCTTCCATGAGTTTTCCATAATGAAACATCGTCTTCACGATTTGATCCTTATCCTTCAGTTTGGAAGGATCGTGCAGCGTGAGAATATTATCTATCTCTGGTTTGGGCAATCCGAAAACTTTGCCGAGTTCTCTTATAATGGATTTGCCCCGGAAGGTACTGTAAGTTGCAAGTAATGCAGTATGCTCATTACCATACCTTTTGAATACATAGTCGGTGACATCATCGCGGTCTCTCCAGGAGAAGTCGATATCAAAGTCCGGCGGAGAGGTACGGTGAGGGTTGAGGAACCGCTCAAAATAAAGATCAAGTTCGATAGGATCTACTTCGGTGATGCCCAGGCAATAAGCGATGATGCTGTTGGCCCCGCTGCCACGGCCCACGAAGCTGAAGTTTCTGTTCTTGGCATAACGCAGGATGTCCCAGGTGATCAGGAAGTAAGCATTAAAGCCCAGCCGGTCAATGACCTCCAGTTCTTTCTTTACACGTTCCTGAACAGCTTTATTATTCCTTCGATAGCGGTGTTTGAGACCATCCAGAGCTAGTTTCTCGAGCAACAGTTTGTCATCATAAAGATTACCTGTAAAGGTTTTACGGCTTTTGTTTTTATCATCAAAGTGTATGGAGCAGGAGTCTGCCAGATCCATGGTGTTCTTGATGATTTTCTGGAAGCGGCCATAAGCCCCAAACAATTGATCAGCAGGTAGCATGATCTCATCTTGCATGGCCTGTTCTTCCATCGTAAGCTTGCTCAATAGCGTGTTTTTGCTGACGGCCCTGAGTAATCTGTGCAGATTGTATCCCTGCTTACTTTTGAAAGTAACAGGATGGAGCATCACCATTTTATGCTGTTGCTTGTTCAGGTCAGAGAAGGGAATGCGGCTGAGTTCCGGAATGCGGATTCCAAGCCATTCGTTATCTCTCAGAGCTTCAGGTTCTTTTTTGCCCAGAGGGTATATAATATAGGCGTCATTCATTTCAGGGGCATGGGCGGGTAATGCCTTTTTGCGCATGTTATGAATGGAAAGCAGCTTGTTAAGTTCTCTAAAACCTTCGTTGTTTTTTGCTATTCCGATGAAGAGCAGTTCATCTCCGTTTCGGAATTCAATTCCGACAATGGGTTTAATTCCTTTTTCCTGACAGGTTCTGACAAATTCAAAAGTGGCAGAAGTGTTATTGATGTCCGTAAGTGCAAGAACATCAGCACGTTTTTCACAGGCTTCTTCCACCAGCTCTTTTACGGAAAGCGTCCCGTACCTCATCGAATAGAAGCTATGACAGTTTAAATACATTATTACTAATTTTATTGCCAAATATTACTAAAAAAACGGTCAATTGCTAAAATTGTTAGCTTAATTCGGTGAAATAGTTTGGGGGATTGACGAAGAGGATTTTGGTCTGATTTGAGGATTGGAGATGGGAAATAAGAGGCTGTAAAATAAAATGATAGGAAATGGAATGGAAGAAACTAAATTAAGCGGGAAAAAGTAAAAACTTCATATTTGTAAATGCAGTATGGAGTAGGAACTAGGAGGTGGCAGGTATTATGATTATATTAAACGAAGTAAGTTTCATAATATAGACCTCCAGAATTTTGATAAAGAAAGTTTTAATTAATGAATACCAAACATTCCAAACTTTACTACACTGTTTTTGCGATAGTTGTCCTCTATAGCTTTTTTTCAGTAATAGCGCTCAGTACTCAGATGGGAGGCTCTTGTAATGCAGGAGTTCTGTTGATATTCTTTGGCCCCATATTTATATTTTCTGCACTGTTTCAGCTTTTCTCTTTTTATATAATAAACAAAAAACAAAAGCGAATGCCATTGTTAGAGCTGGCTCAGATCATTATGTCCGGAGCATGGCTATCTTTTGCAATTGGGATAGCGGGCGATAGTTTGTCCGGAGTCATTGTACTTTTAGGTCCGTTTTTACTTTTATGTCTTGCGACAACAGGTTTTGTTTTTAAGTTTAAATAAGTTGCATTGAATACAACCAGACAAATACTCACAGAGAAGCACAGCTTTATTCAGGATACAAAGTTCAGGGTGAAATCTGCTTTGCTGACAGCGAAACGTTTGACTGAAAATTTATTTTCAAATATCAAGGTTTATAAAGATGCTCAGAAGCTTGTAACGCTTCCTGTGATTGCATTGTCGGAGAGTGATCTCTGGAATCCTTATGATAATGATGATAACTGGATTCTGACTGCAGGAAAGATAGAAAATATAAGGATTGCAGCCAGAAAGCTCAATGGCATTGAAGTAAAAGCAAATGAAGTATTCAGCTTCTGGAAGCATATCGGCAATCCTAACTTTGGTAAAGGATATGTAATCGGGAGAGAGGTAAGAGAAGGATGTATTGTCCCGACTATTGCCGGCGGTCTTTGTCAGATGTCGAATGCCTTGTATGATGCTGCTCTTAAAGCGAATTTTGATATAGTTGAGAGGCACAAACATACAAGAGTTATAAAAGGCTCTCTGGCAGAGCAGGACAGAGATGCTACGGTAAAATGGAATTATGTAGATCTCAGGTTCAGGTCGGATTATGATTTCAGAATTGAAGTAGAGTTAACTTCCGAGAAGTTAATAGTAAGATTTAAAAGTACACAGAAAAACTCATCTGCGCAGACTTCTGATAACATCAGGGATTACAATAAATTGAATGATTGTTACTCCTGCGGAAATACTAGCTGCTTTAAGCATCCTGGTAAGCCAACCATAAAACGCTCAGGCAATATCACTACATTTATTCTTGATGAAAAATGGCCGGAATATGATGCTTACATAAATTCTATATCAACACACAATGATTTTTATATAATTCCTTTATCTGGAATTAAACTGCTGAATACTGAACGTTATTCTTGGTCATTTAAAAATCATAAACATGTACGTTCAACTGTGATACAAGGAATTTTGAGAGCTTTAAAGCAGAGAGCAGCTTCAAAAAACGGAAAGAATATTTTTGAAATCACATTGAGTGCGGACAGAAAGATTGCAGAAAGAGCAGCACAAATGATCCCTGTGGAATCGACTCATGTTATAGTATCTCAGAACCTGTTACCTTTTTTATTTGCAACAGGAGCTCTGGGTGGTCGAACCTATGATGTATTAATGACCAGGTTGCCAATGGAAAAACTCCACGAAAGACTTGATCATGCATTTAACAGATATCCGGAGAGTAACACATTGAAGGACTACAGAGCTTCACAACAAATGATAGATTTGGAGAATATAGCTCTTACCATGTCTCACAAAATAATTACTCCTCATCATGATATTACAGAGATCTTCAGAAACAAAGCCGTGAAGCTTGATTGGGTATTACCGGCTATTCAGCCTACAGGCAGTATAGGAACAAAAGTTTTGTTCCCTTCATCTCTGGGACGGAAAGGAGCTTATGAGGTAAAGAAGCTTGCCATGGAGTTGAATCTCCCGGTTGTTATAGCGGGAAGAGCGGCAGAACAGGATGACTTCTGGAAAGATATAGTTACAGAAAGGTTTAACGGTAACTTCAAAGAAGTCGGATTAGTGGTTTATCCTGCGTATGTAGAGCATCAGCCAAGATTGATATTAAAGGCAATATCAAAAGGTATTCCGGTGCTCACAACCAGAGCATGTGGAATAGAAGCGACAGAGCAGATTAAAGTTCTGGAGGCAGGGGATTATGAAGGGTTTAAGAGAGAGGTGATGAAATTTTGTCAACCTGAAAAATAGAGTATTAAATTTATATATGAAATCAACAAATTTAATCTACATCGTAGCTTTAGTAGCTCTTCTCAGTTGTGCTTCTGAAGAAAATAAACCTACAGAAGTTCTAGCCTCTGATACTTCTGTTGTAGAAAAACAACCGGATGTAAGTGAAGAGGCTGTAGAAACAAGTGAAGAATCTGATTTAGAATTGAATTATATCGTCTCTGTGGCAGAAGGTTATAATTATGATAGTTTAAAGACTATTGCATTACAAACTGCTGACAAGCTTAGTTTTAAGTTCGACACTTTGGGTAGGTATTACAATCCTCAAAAGGGAATTGTGTTGCCTGATGACGATGAAGATGAAATGTGGGCTGGTGAATATTTTTTCAGAAGAAATGGAGAAAATCTTGTTAGTGTAGAAATGAGCTATGCATATACAGATACCTCTATTTCGAATAATGAACCTGAACTAGAGAAACACCGTCAGGATACAACAAAGATGTTTGTGCTTGCCATGATGTATCTGAATAAGAAAAGCGCTGACAGTCTCGCCAATATTATAAAAGTTGATTATCCATCTGCTAAAGTATTTCCGGCTCAGATTTATATGGGGTGCATGCATTGAAGAGCTTTTAAAGAAATTCCATAAAAAATTACTAACCACAGTTTTATCCTTGAAGCTTCATTATTTTTCTCAAAAGAGAGTATCTTTTTATAATAAAATCTCACGCAGATTTCACTTTTTGTGTTTTAAATAATTGATAATTAGTAGAAATAAGGAGAGTTTATCCAGATGGGTGCTTTTTCAGGAATATTTAGTTAACTTTAATCGGAGAAAGATCTTTCCCGCTTATATATTTATTGAAGCACCCCTGGTTGAGCATATTTCTTTTGGAAATCCATAAAAAGTACCTAAACTTTGAGGAAAATTAACATCTGTTTTCCATAAGATTTACGATCTTTGTAACGATCAAAAGTCTGTAATGCTGACTTTGACTCGAAAAATATTGAACCTTAAATATTTAATAAAACAAAATGGCTAATTATTTCAATACACTTCCGCTCAGAGAAAAACTAAATCAATTGGGCGTTTGCGAATTCATGGACAGTTCTGAATTCACTGATGGCGTAAAAGCTTTGAAAGGTAAAAAAATCGTAATCGTAGGTTGCGGTGCTCAAGGTTTGAACCAAGGTTTGAACATGAGAGATTCAGGTCTTGATATTGCTTATGCTCTGAGAAAAGATGCTATTGATCAGAAAAGACAGTCATGGAAAAATGCTTCTGACAATGGATTTAAAGTTGGTACTTACCAAGAGTTAATCCCTTCTGCTGACCTTGTTATCAACCTTACTCCTGACAAGCAACATACTTCTGTAGTTACAGCTGTTATGCCATTAATGAAAAAAGGATCTACACTTTCTTACTCTCACGGTTTCAACATCGTTGAAGAAGGAATGCAGATCAGAAAAGATATCACGGTAATCATGGTGGCTCCTAAATCTCCTGGATCTGAAGTGAGAGAAGAGTATAAAAGAGGTTTCGGTGTTCCTACTCTTATCGCGGTACACCCTGAGAACGATCCGGAAGGAAAAGGATGGGATTATGCTAAAGCTTATGCAGTAGCAACAGGTGGAGATAGAGCTGGTGTTCTTCAGTCTTCATTTGTAGCTGAAGTAAAATCTGACCTTATGGGTGAGCAAACTATCCTTTGCGGTCTTCTTCAGACAGGTTCAATCCTTAGCTTCAACAAAATGGTTGAAAAAGGTATTGATAAAGGATACGCTGCTAAATTTATTCAGTATGGTTGGGAAGTGATCACTGAGTCATTGAAACATGGCGGTATCACTTTAATGATGGACAGACTTTCTAATCCTGCTAAAATTAAAGCTTTCGAACTTTCTGAGGAGTTGAAAGACATTATGAGACCTTTATTCCAGAAGCATCAGGATGATATCATGAGCGGAGAATTTTCTTCTACTATGATGAAAGACTGGGCTGACAACGACAAGAATCTATTGACTTGGAGAGCTGCAACAGGAGAGACTGCATTTGAGAAAACAGCTCCAGGTTCAATGAAAATATCTGAGCAGGAATTCTATGATAACGGTCTGTTAATGGTTGCTTTCGTAAGAGCAGGTGTTGAACTTGCTTTCGAAACAATGACAGAATCAGGTATCAAAGATGAGTCTGCATACTATGAGTCTCTACACGAAACTCCACTTATCGCAAACACTATCGCTCGTAAAAAACTTTTCGAAATGAACAGAGTGATCTCTGATACAGCCGAGTATGGTTGCTATCTGTTTGATCATGCATGTAAGCCATTACTTGCTGATTTCATGAAGAAAATAGATACTGATGTAATCGGTAAAAACTACAATGAAGGAAAATCAGGTGGTGTTGACAATAAAACACTTCTTGCTGTAAACGAAATCATCCGTTTCCACCCTATCGAAATTGTAGGTGCTGAGCTTAGAGAAGCTATGACAAGCATGAAACAGATCAGCCTTGGCGCAGAGTCTCCTGTAAAAGAGAAAGCTGCAGCTGCTGTTTAGTCTGAAAACTACACTGAAAGCACTATAAAAAGCCCCCCGACTTTTGTCGGGGGGCTTTTTTATTGTATTCTGGTTCTATACAAATTGATCTTATCTTCGGCCTGATTTTACAGTCACAGGCTCAAAATGGTCGTGATGTAATATAAATTCAAGCAGGTCTTCATTTAATTTTTCTTTATGCGTATAAAAGAACCCATGTGGAGCACCAGGATAAATTTTGTAATAATTATCCGGAATCATTTGAGCTGTTCTATCACTGCTGATTTCGATTGGAACAATTGTGTCCGCATCGCCATGGATGATCAAAGTCGGCACATGTACAGCATTTAAATCTTTTCTGAAATCTGTTTCTGAATATGCAATCACAGCTTTTTGGGTAGGTATCGGACCTGCAAATGACGCCAATGTCCGATAATACTCAAGTAAAGGATCGCTCAATGGCCTGTGATCTTTTGTAATTCCAAAAAACTGCTGACCGAACATATCTATAAATCCGATCCTGTCCTCTTTGATTACATTGATTGCATTAGTGAAAATCTCTTTATGGGCTCCATCTGGATTGTCCTTTGTTTTAAGTAAAAACGGAGTGACAGCACCTAATAATACTGCCTGAGTAATTCTTGATCCGCCGTATCTGCTGAAATATCTCACTACTTCACCACCGCCCATGGAAAAGCCCACAAGGGTTACATCTTCAAGATTTAGGGTTTCTAAAACTGCTTTTAAGTCATCCGTAAATGTATCATAATCATACCCATTCAAAGGTTTGGAAGATTTACCAAATCCTCGTCTATCATAAGTGATCACTCTTAATCCATTTTCAACCAGGGCATTTACCTGGTATTCCCACATCTCCTGGCTTAAAGGCCACCCATGAATAAGTACAACCGGTTTCCCTTCACCCAAATCCTGATAAAATAACTCTATGGGTTGTCCTTTTTCAGAAGTTTTGGTTTTGATATATCCCATATCCTGAACTGTTTTATAATATAACAATCAGAATATCTTAAAAGATTACAAATGCTTATAAGTATTTGATGCTTAGTCTTTTTTTTGACGAATAAGGGAACCGCCACTAACAGGAACATTCTGCCTTTGATTCATTTGGTTCACTTTGGGTTCCTTTTATTGCATAGCCATCTTTTTTCCACCATTCAAGGCCACCTATTAATTCTTTCACATAGAAGCCAAGCTTGGCCATATTGAGCGCTCCTTTGGTAGAAGCATTACATCCGATACCATCACAATAGGTGATATATAAGATATTTTTATCAAGCGTCTGCGTTCGTTCTTCATTCATTTCACGATGAGGAATATTAATAGCCCCAGGTATATGTTCAGCTTTAAAGGCCATTGGTTTTCTTGCATCAATTACAATGATCTTTTCACCCTTATTTAAAGCATCAAACAAATCTGATGGATCCATCTCAAATTGCAATTTGTTTGCATAGTGTTTAATCTGTTCGTTCATAGTTTTGCTGTTTAAAAAGTATAAAGCAAATCTATCCAGTTGAATGGTCTGTTAAAAACGAAAAGAATTCATCTGTCTGATCAATTATTTTCATGGATTCATCAATTGATTTTTTTCCGTAATTTGTAGGCATAATATTTTAATTGATGGAAATCCGACATTTGAAACTTGTTAAAGCTATTGTAGAGGAAGGCAGTATTTCCAAAGCCATTTTTAAATTGCATCTTACTCAATCTGCCTTGAGTCATCAACTTAAAGAGGCAGAGTATCAACTTGGAACAAAGATATTTTTAAGGGTAAATAAAAAGCTTGTTCTGACCAAAGCCGGTGAAAAACTTTATGAGGCAGCCAACGAGATTCTTGATAAGCTTTCGAATACTCAATACTCCATAAAACAAATGGTTTTCGGAGAAATCGGAGAAATAAGAATCAGTACAGAATGTTATTCCGGATACCACTGGCTGCCTTCGGTAATGAAACAGTTTCAGTTATTGTATCCTAATGTGGACCTGAAGATTGTAATGGAAGCCACCCATTATCCATTACAAAAGCTTCTTGCCAATGAACTGGACATTGCTATTACCAGCGATCCTGTTAAAGATGAAAATATTAAGTACATCGAGCTTTTTCAGGACGAGCTGGTGATGCTGGTTTCAGAGAATCATCCCTGGTCTGATAAGAAATATGTACAGGCAGAAGATTTCATCAATGAACATCTGATCATTCATTCACTTCCATTGGAAACCGTTTCAGTACATCAGTTTTTTCTGGCACCAGCTAAAGTAAAGCCTAAGAAAATCACGCCGCTTCCATTGACTGAAGCTTCTGTAGAAATGGTAAAGGCGGATATGGGTGTCATGTCTATGGCAAAATGGGCAGCTCAGCCTTATCTTAAAACCTCCACTTTAAAAGCGATAAAAATTGGTAAGACAGGATTGAAAAGAAAGCATTACATCGCTGTGTTAAGTGATAAAAAACAACCCGATTATTTTACTCATTTCATAGATTTTCTGAAAACGGAGTTGCATGTTGTATGGAATATAGAATAAGAACTTGTGAAGAACGAGATTTACCTGTGCTTATAGATTTATGCGCAAAACATGCTGCGTATGAGAATGCAGATTATGATGCTCATGATAAAGAAATGCTATTGAATGAAGCTTTGTTTGGGAATTATCCGCTTTTGCATTGTCTGGTGGTAGAGGTTGATGAAAAGGTTGTCGGTTATGCCAGTTATACCTTTGATTATTCGACTTGGAGCGGCGCTTCTTTTTTGAATCTGGATTGCCTTTATCTGGATGAATGTTATCGTGGATGCGGAATAGGAGAGACAATGATTATGCGTATAAAGGAAATTGCCAAAGTTAAAGGTTGTTGTAATATACAATGGCAGACACCTGTTTTTAATGAAAGAGCAATCAAGTTTTATAAGAGAATAGGAGGTCAGAGTAGGGATAAAGTGAGGTTTACGATGACAGTTTAATTTTGTAGGTTAAAAATTTTTATATCTTCAACTACTTTTACTTGTAAAACGAATCCACAGCCTCCTGCCCTGTATAGTTAGGGCCTGCTTTATCATCTGCCCCGACAAATTGAAATGGCATAGTAAATGTTCCGATGCCTTTAAACTTTACTAAGTGTTTCTTTGAAGAGTATTCTATGTTATTGAATTTAAACCAGGCCGAAAGCTTTTGTTGAATATTCTTAATTTCAATGCTCTTGATGCATTTTGTATCGAAGTTGGCTATAAATAAGCCTTCACTATTTAACATTGAACAAGCTTTGCGAATGGCTTCTAGTTTGTCGCCCATATAGTGCAAGCCATGGACACAGGTGATAAGATCATATTTCTGCACTGATTCAAAATTGAAAAATGACTGAGCATGTAGGGAGACTGAATTACATTGCTCCGGAATGGAATCAAACATATCGATCAGATCTATTCCTGTAAAAGCTATCTGTTTTGAAGGGAAATGCTTTGATACATACTGTGCTGTCTGAATGAGTGCTTTGCCTCTTCCACAGCAGATGTCAAGCCAGGTGAAAGTGTTTTTGGTTTTAAAGCTTTGGCTAATGACTTCAACAGGAGACAGGTCAATGTCCTTCTCATAACTGTTTATGCCTACTGCATTGCGCTCTCTGTTCATTCTGTTGTTGGCAACTACAGGTGAGTTTTCCAGATTTTGATTGTTGAGGAGATCCATTTTAATTTCTATAAAAATAACTTAACGCCAATCCTTGCGCCACACTGTTGAAGTTATCTCCTCGATGTATCTTATCATCTGAAAACTTATTGGAAAAGATATTTCTTACAGCCTGAAGAGATGAAGTTCCACCTGTTAAGAATATGTTATTGATTTCGTTTTGAGGTATGCCAGACTTCTCAATAAATTCAGTCAGGAATGCTTCAATTTTGATTACCTCTTTCATTGCAAATTCATTGAATTCATTTAGCTCAAGGTGTTCCTGAATTTCTATTCCAGCTTCACTGAATTGAATATCTGCAAATGATTTTTCAGACAATTCAATTTTACCTTTTTCAATTTTGCGAAACAAAGAGAACCCAAGGTTCTGATCGATAAAAGTCATCAGCCTTTGTATAGCAGGGTTTCTTTGTGTATAAAGGTAATAGCTATCTAAAGATTTCCTTAGCTTACCTTCTTTCAGGAATGCCATTTGTTCCCACTCACAAAGGCTCCGGTAGATATGTACCGGTAAGTCAAGCATTTTTCCGAAAGATTCGTATTTAAGTCCATATCCGAAATATGAGACCATCTTATGCCACATAATCAATGCGTCAAAATCATCCCCTCCAATGTGTATACCGCCGGTATTAATGATCTGCGATTTTCTGTCAGTAAGATTAAGGTTATTGCGATCAAGGCGCATGAGTGTAAAGTCTGAAGTACCTCCACCGAAGTCACCAATAAGGACAACTTCGGGTTTCTCAATACTTTGTTCATATAAAAATCCAGCACCTATTGGTTCATATTGAAACCATATATGTTCAAATCCTGCTTTTTTTGCTGCTGCAAGCAATCGATTTTCTGCCAGCTGGTCTTTTTCCAGATCCTCAGAAAACACAACAGGCCTTCCCATGATTACTTCATTCACATCTTCCCCCAGATATTCGTCAGCTTCCTTTTTTAGTGACTTTAAAAGGAGACAAACAAGATCTTCAGCAGTATATTTTTGGCCATAAATATATGTGAAAGTAAAGGAAGCTTGAGGTAGTAGGGTTTTTACAGATTTAAGCAGACGTCCTTTCAGGTTATTTTGGATATAATGTTCAACAGCTTTTTTCCCTATTGAAATTTGAGATGATTCTGTAAAATGTATTACGGATTGTTCACTTATTACATGCTTGATTTCTTTAGTTGCCTTGTTAGCTATTGCTAAAACTGAGTTACTGGTACCAAAGTCAATTCCGTAAATATGATTTGCCATGTTTAAATAGTTGTTACTTTTCAATCAAGAATATCAAACAGAATGAAGACGTTCATTGATTGATAATTTCTCTTTAATTTTTTTGAAAAAGCTTCAAATATACTTGAAATAAACCTGTGGAAGGAAATGTTAAACAGGGAAATTTTCTAAAAGTGGATAAAAAAGTAATATTAAAAAGGCAGCAAGAGTGTGAGCAACAGCAACAAGTTTGGCTAATTCTTGCTGTTGCTTACAATCTTTCTGTATTATTCTTCCGGAGGTAGTGGCTGAAAATTATCAGTCCCTTCTATTCTTTCCAGTTCCGTTCCATTCGGAAGGTTCAAATGGGGGATGATAGCACGGTCATAGTTTGCAATGGTGTTCACATCATATATTCCTGAATTCTCCGAATCATCGATATATTCTTCAGTTTCAGTACCAGACAAGAATCTCCAGCCGCTGTCCCAGCCTTCTTCAGGCTCTTCACGATACATAAATCCAACTGGCAATCCGTCCACAGTAATTTTATCTGAAGCTATACAACCACCCATTGAGGGTATAAGCTGAACGATATCTACCGAATCGATTTTAAGACCTTTTTTCATTTTGTAAAATATTGATTTAATGTAATTAGTTTAAATTGTGGCGGTTATTTGGTTTTTTATAAAAAAAAGCCCTTTAAACCCTAAAGTGTTCATAAATATAGGAAAGTTGTCTTTATCTTTGAAAAACTATAACAATCTATTGAAGAAAAATTACTGAATGATTTTCTCTTTCCTGTTTGATAAACGACCTCTTGCTTTAATAATAATACTTTGCTTTTGCTGTTCATTTTCATTTACTGATGGCGGAAAAGTAGAGCAGTTAATAAATAGTTTTAATAATCCAGAGATTCGAAACGGACTTAAAACCTTTTTTAGGGGAGGTGCTGAGAAACAGATTTCCAGAGAAAATTATTCTGTTGAAGAATTGATTAAAGAAGCTAGCAGTTTCTTAGGAACTCCGCATAGGATGGGAGGAACAAGCAGGAAGGGTATAGACTGCTCAGGTTTAGTTCGTGTAACTCATCAGAAGTTCGGGATTTTGCTTCCTCATTCCTCACATGAACAGGCAAGATACGGTAATATAGTTCCATCCAAAGATAGTCTTGAAAGGGGAGATCTGGTTTTTTTCTACAATTCTTACAATTCAAGGAATTTTATCACTCATGCCGGAATCTATCTTGGTGAAGAAAAATTTATTCATGCATCACATTCCCAGGGTGTTATTATTTCATCCATCAATGATGTTTATTGGGGAAAGAGGTTTTTATTCGGCACAAGGCTTGGGGGAGTAAAGGTTAACGAAGCTTCTTTTTATATGCTGGTTTCTGCTGATAGTTCTTTAGTAAAAGTTGGGGCAGATCATCCCTATATTCAATATTCGGGCAGAATTGATTTCTCAGATAATAAAAAACCTGGTTTTACTTTTCCTGGAGTTACTGTCTCAGCAAGATTTGTAGGCAATTCCATTGGTTTTGAGCTCAATGATTTGGGCGGAAATGAAGATAAATCAGCTAATTATTTTACGGTTTTGGTAGATGGTCGGATTGCTGAAATTGTGAAATGTAAACCAGGTACACATGTCTATCACGTTGGAGGAAATTTAAAGGATACAATTCATGATATTTCCATATTTAAAAGGACAGAAAGCTTTGTAGGTAAATCAGAGTTTAAGGGATTTGTATTTGGTAAAAATGATAAGTTGTTAAAGCCAATGAATAAGTCTGTAAGAAAAATAGAATTCATAGGTGACTCTTATACTTGTGGTTACGGAAATGCGTTGGTAATTCCTGCACCTCCGGAGGGAAACCCTAATACAGGGTTCAGTAGTGCGAATGAAGATAACTATTTGGCCTGGGGGAATTTGGTATCACAAAAGCTTAATGCTCAATACATGTGTACAGCATATTCCGGAAAGGGTATGTATAGAAACTTTCAGGGAGATACCATTGGAACTTTGCCTCAGATTTATGACAGAATTTTTCCTGATGAGAAACTTCCCAAGTGGAATTTTAGCAATTATATTCCTGATTTGGTAGTTATTCACTTAGGAACCAATGATTTCTTTCAGGAATTTTCCGGGAGTTCTAAGCTGGATTCTTCCAGATTTGTGGATCAATATATATCGTTTGTGAAAAAAGTACGTGAATTATATCCTGCAGCAAAAATTGTTTGTGTTCCCTCAAATGGTCTCAATGATAGCTTTCCGGTCAATGCATTCCTTTTTACTAAATCGAAGAGGTATGTAGAATCTGTAGTTAATTCTATTAAAGAGGCTGGCGACAAAAATATTTATACCTTTGCTATGGTACCACAATCAGCCCCTTTTGGTGAAGATTGGCATCCCAGCTTACATACTCATGAAAGTATGGCGCAACAAATTGTGCCCTATTTGAAAAAAATTACTGGTTGGGAGTAATCTTTCCTTGTAAAAATCCGTTAAGGGTAAATAATTATACCAGCTGGTGTTTTAAACCTTTATAATTTTTAGGAGTTGAAATTTTATAACCGTCTGGTAAATACTCACCTGAATTCCGCAAACAAACTTTGGTGTTGAACAGATTAACGGTGATTGGATAAGTTTTTATTTAAATCTATTTTACTCATAAATGAATATTTACGTGGGAAACCTCAATGTTGAGGTGAATGAAGAGCAACTCAGAGATCTTTTTCAAAGATTCGGACAGGTACAAAAAGTGAGACTAATGAAAGACAAATATTCAGGAGTTTCGATGGGAACGGCATTTATAGAAATGTTAAATGACCGGGATTCAATGAAGGCAATCAATGGATTAAACAATTTCAACCTGCAGGGAAGAAAGATAGTCGTTAATAAAGCCCGCCCTAAAGCCCCCTTAAAAAAGAACAGTGGAGATAGTAACTGGTAAGTAAATAAATTTTGAGGAATTTAATAATTGAAAATTAGCAATATTTCAATTATCTTTTTATATTTACCAAAATATTAAAGCGAATTAGTATTTTTAGCACTCTTGTATTATTAAATTACAGTCCTAAAAGTAAAATTCCACTTTAAAAACACAATCAGTTTTAATAATTTATTTAACAATTTAATAATGCAAAAAGGTGTAGTAAAATTTTTTAATAACTCAAAAGGATTTGGGTTTATTAAAACAGAAGGAACTGGAGAAGAAATCTTCGTTCACGTTAGTGGCTTAGCTGATCAAGTTCGTGAGAATGATAAAGTAACATTTGAGGTTCGTCAAGGAAAAAAAGGTCCAAACGCGGTTAACGTGAAGATCGAAAAATAGATATTTGTACCTGTTATTTTGAAAAGGCTGTATGATTTCATACAGCCTTTTTTTTTTAGTTTTCATTTTTTCTATACTGATTCATTTAATGAAAAATCTAATTCAAGAACATATTGTTAATCTGGATCTTCCACCCGATCAACGTTGGGCTTTTTTGATCGGCTATAAAGAAGCTATTTATGATCTGCTTCAGTGTTATTTAAATGATTTCGAAGGGGCTGATTTTATTTTCGATAATATCGAGGTATTCAAGAAAACTATTATTTCAGAAGAATATTTGTGGGAAATTGAATTTATCGCTTCTATTTCAAATTTTTCTTCTAATGAGGTTCTGATAGCCAATTTGTACTATGACATTCTGAAGTTTTACTTTGGGTGCACTGCATTTGCTATATGTAACGGTCATACAGTATTGCATGGAAGGAATCTGGATTGGCATACAGAAAATAACCTGCTAGGGAAACATACCAGATTTTTCACTTTCAAAGGGAAGGAAAAACGCTTTTTAAAACCATTGGTTGGCCTGGATTTATCGGAACATTGTCAGGTATTAGTCCTGGTAAGTTTTCCCTTACTCTGAACGCAGTTTTAAGCGAAGATACTCCTGAAATTGCAGTTCCTGTCTCATTCTTATTAAGAGATATTTTAACTTATTCGAATACCTTTCAGGATGCAAGGGCAAAACTTGAAAATACTAAATTTGCTAGTGACTGCTTGATCCTGCTTTCAGGAGTTTCATCGGATGAAAAAATTGTTATTGAAAGGACACCAAACAGGTTTGCCACAAGAATATCAAAGACTGATTATATAGTTGTTACCAATGATTATAAGCAGATTCAAAATACAACCTCTGGAAATAACCTTCTTCAGACGACATCATGTGGAAGATATGAACGGGCTGAAACTCTGTTAAAGAAAGCAATGCCTTATAATTTGGAAGGATGTATGAAGATCTTGCGAGATGAAGGTGTAAAGATGTCCATAACAGTTCAATAAATGGTTTTCGATAATAATACCGGCGATATCTATTTATCTGCAGATAACAATGATATAATCAAAAGAAACTAACCTTCATAAATGACAAAAGGAACTGTAGGGCAGTTCCTTTTTGTCTGATAAAACAACTCTAAACTAAACTAAATCTTATTTTTTGTTATTCTTTCTAGCCGCCATTAATTCAGTAACATCTTTGGAAAAACATGCTACAGCAGTAATTTGCCCAGTCTCATCACGTAAAGGTGCGTAATTGGAAGCGTAGTAAGAAATTTTATTATCTTGGGGATATTCCGTTATTATTTCAAAGTTTTCACCTTTAAATGCCCTCTGGTAAACCTCAATCTGTTCTTGTTTTGCCTTCTCATCCTGAAAGAGGTTCATAAGATTAAATCCCTTGAGCTCTGTGATACCTGCAGCTTCAAGACCTATTGAAAATGATTTGTTCCAGTCAATTATGCAATAATTTTTATCTACTGTAAAAATGCTGTCCTTAGGCACATTTATCAATTCTTTTAAATACCGCTCTTTTTGCTGCACGTCCTCTAGGATACGTTGCATTTCTTCTTGGGTTGCGGAAAGTTCCTCCATATTTTGGCGAAGTTCCTCTTCCTGAGATAAAAGTTCTTCAGACTTAAGGCGACTTTCTTCAAGTAATTTTTCAGATTGCTTTTGTACTGCGATTAGGGTTGTAATGTCTTTTCCAAAGCTTGCCACTGCAAAGATCTTATTGTTCTTGTCGTGTAATGGCGCAAGGTTCGTTGTTACATAGATCATTCCCCCATTATTGTCATCATATTCATTGGTAACTTCAAAATTTTCGCCTTTGAAAGCTCTTTCATAGAGAGCTATTTGTTTTTGCTTGTCAGCTTCGGTAGGGAATAAATCAAGGAAAGGAAAGCCTTTTAGATCAATGTTTCCTGTAAATGATTCAAGTGCCATTGAAAAAGCCTTGTTATAACTTAAAATTTTATAATCTTTGTCTACAGTGAAGATTGTATCTTTGGGAACATTGATCAGTTCGGTAAGATAACTTTCTTTCTCTTTTACTTCATTCAGAATTCTTTCCATTTCTTCCTGAGTAGTTGAAAGTTCTTCCATATTCTGACGAAGCTCTTCTTCTTGCGCCATAAGTTCCTCTGATTTCTGACGTGATTCATTTAGGAGTTGTTCTGTTTGCTTTTGTGCACTCATAAGCATTGTCACATCTTTGCCAAAGCAAGCTACGGCTATAATTTCACCTTCTTTGCTATAAATAGGAGCAAGGTTTGTCGTATAATAGGATTTCACTCCATTAGTATCATATTCATCAGTCTCTTCAAAATTTTCTCCTGCAAAGGCTCTTCCATACAAAGTTATTTGCTTTTGCTTTACACTCGGATCCGGAAATAATGAAAGAAAATCAAAACCTTTAAAGTCCATCTTTCCTGTCATAACTTCTATGCCGGCTGCAAACGCCCTGTTGTAACTTAATATTTTATAATCCTTATCAATGGTAAATATGCTGTCTTTAGGAACGTTGATCAATTCATTCAGATAACTTTCCTTTTCCTGAGCTTGAGTAAGGACACGTTTCATTTCTTCCTGAGTTGCAGAAAGTTCTTCCATGTTTTGTCTGACTTCCTCTTCTTGTTCCCTTAACTGCTGTGTTTGGGCTTGTGTATCCTGAAGGAGCTTGTTGGTACGTTGATTGATTTTTACAGCTTTTACTGTAGAAGCAATGCTTTCTCCAAGCCTTTCAACAAACTCAATCTGATATTTTTTAAATATGGAAAAGGAAGCAATTTCAAGTACACCAAGAACTTGATCATCCAGCTTTAACGGAACGATCAGAAGGTTTCTAGCACTTCCTTCTCCAAGACCAGAAGTAATTCTTAAATAATGACTGGGGATCTCTGTCATGTAAATGGTTTCTTTTTCCATTACAGCCTGTCCTGCAAGACCTTCACCTATCTCTATTCTCTGATCAATGTATTTTTTTCTTTCAAAAGCATAACAAGCTTTTATCTCTAAAAATATATCCTGAGCATTAGTGTCATTAATTATATATAGTGCCCCTTGATTGGCTCCCAGATATTTAATCAGATTCCTGATTATATCATCTGTAAGCTCAGTCATGTCATTGTTTTTGGAACGAAGGATATCAATGAATCTAGCAAGACCTTCAGTAACCCAGTTTCTTTCCTTTTCTTCTACTGCATAGTTCTTCAACTGATTTCTGAGACTTATAAGTGAAGTACTCAGTGCATTATCTGTTTCTGATTCACCATTATACTTATATTCTGCGGTCAGATTTCCTTTCTCTATCTCTTTCACAAATTCTGAAGCGGCTATAATTTGTGCTTCTAGTGCTGTTACTCTCTCTTCGAGTTCTTTTGTTTTTGAATTGCTGGTTTTACTGAAAACTGAAATATTCATCTGGTATTTAATAAATATTGATAATTAAAAGATATCCTCTTAGCGTATTCCTGGTTTGAATCGTGTTGGAAGAAGGAATTGTATGTAATTTGGATCTATATACGATAAATTTGAAAATTGTTTCCTAATGATCTGTTATATTACATTAACTTCTGAATTGTGTTTTAAGTATAGCTTTTAAAAACCAGATAGTTATTTTTAATTTTATTGTGAAAAATTAATTGACTATACTATGTATGATTAGAGCAGATATCTTTTTTATTAAATTGGTTATACTTTTATTTAAAAAAGGTCGTATATAGATTTGATAATGGAACCTTGGAAACCATTCCACGGTTTAGTTAATGCCATTTTATGTATTTCCAAAGATTTATAAATATCGTCCTTGTATTTGCGCTTCTTATCTCTGTGATAGGAGTGACTACTACTAACGCTATCTGTAAATACAGAACTGGGAATAATGTAAGGTGTAAAAGTGCTGAAAAAAAGAATTGTTGCAAGAATACCAAAGAGAGCAACAATTGTTGTGAGGTAAAATCAGAACTTAAAAAGCTTGATTCAGATCTTTTAAGACAAGGGAATTTTGATAATATCCCGGATATAATTTTGTTTGCTGCAGCTTACTTTTATGTAGCATTTGAGCATTTGCAGGCAGAGGACTCTCATGTCCGTTTTTATTGCTACAGTCCACCTCTTATTACCACTGATTTATCGATCCTTCATCAGGTATTTAGAATTTAGTAGAAAGAGTTTTTATTTGAAGTCCGCATAATTAAGTATGCTTATTTACTTAATTTATATAATGTTTTCTGATACGTGTTCAATACAGTATTGCGGATAACATTGCTTTACAGGCAACTATTAATAAAAATTATTCTAATATTTTAAAATTTAAATCAAGATGAAAAATCATATTTTAATTGCTCTTATTGGTCTCTTCCTGGCTTTTGCTAATCAATCATTTGCAAGCACTATAAATGATGACAAGCCTGAATGCTGTAAAAAGAAACAGGAATGCTGCAAGAAAAATCAGGATTGTTGCAAAAAAGAAGAAAGCAAAGCATGCTGTACAAGTGCAGAGGCTTGCAAAGACGGATCTTGCTGCAAGGATGAGGTTTGTACAAAAGGAGATGTAAAATGCTGCAAAGAAAAATCCGAAGCCTGTTGCAAACATGAAGGCAAAAAAAAGAAAAAAGATAAGTGTTGTAAGTAATTATAATAAAGCCCCGAATTGTGGGGCTTTTATTTTTTACTTATTAAAGAACTCAATTAGAAATTCCTTTAACTTTGATTTTATCTATATTTTAAAATTGAAGTTTTAGCATGTCATCTGAAAATCACAAAAAAGATAATCTGTTCCTGGTTGGGTTAGTTGTAAGTATGTTTTGTTGGGGATTAAGCTGGACATCGGGAAAGATTATGGCAGGTTATGGGAATCCTCTGAATATTACGCTTTACCGGTTCTTTGTAACATTTATTTCATTATTTATTATTGTATTTTTTACGGGAGAGAAGCTTAGCATTCTCAAAAAGGGCTTTGTGGACCTTACTTGTGCTTCTGCATTGATAGCTCTTTATACCTATTTGTTTTTTAAAGGTCTTTCGTTGGGAAAAGCAGGAGCTGGAGGAGTGTTGGTTACTACATTAAACCCGATAATTTCTTATGTTATAATGTTGGTTTATGCTAAAAAGAAACCTGGAAAATATGAAATAATTGGTCTTGTAATTGGCTTGGCCGCCGGAGCTTTCTTGCTTCAAATCTGGAATAACTGGCATAAAATATGGCATTCCGGCAACAGTTATTTCGTTATGGCAACTTTCACATGGGCATTCTTAAGTCTGTTTACTGCAAGATCAGGACGTTATGGTTCTCCGATAGCTTTTAGTCTGTGGATGTATGGCTTATGTACAATTCTCATCGCATTTATTTCTGACTATCATGAAAGTATTGAGGTATTTAAAAGGATTGATATTGTTTTCGGGTTAAATCTATTTTTTAGCTCCACTATCACAACGGCTCTTGCCACTACATTTTTCTTTGTTGCCACTTCAAGACTTGGTGCTGGAAAAGCCAGTACATTTATTTTCCTGGTGCCATTTTCTGCTGCTTTAGGCTCATGGATTTTTTTAAAAGAAGTTCCGGAAATTCATACCATCATTGGAGGGGTTCTTGGGATATTAGCTGTATATATGATAAACAGAAAATAGAAACTATTTTGAATATAAAATAGATTTAAAAATGGGATAAAAAAACAAAAGCTCAATAAAAGAGAGCTTTTGTTTTTAGTATTAATAATACTGATATATTATCTCATCAATATTTTCACTGAGTGGGTAGTAAATTTTAAAGGCATTAGAACTTGAGTTTTTAACTCTTTTAGGTGTAGGGATTTCACTTCCCGTGTATCTATAACCTGCTTCTATATCTATTGTCTCAGGGCCAGAATTTAATGCAAGTTTTATATCTGTCTCAATACAGGAATGACCGCTCACAAGTACGAAAGGACCGGCTTTGCTTTCACCGTAATTCTTCCATAGATAATCTTCTTTCATGAATATTACGTAGTCATTATACCCGATAAGGGTTTTACTTGACTCAATAACATTTTTAACAGATGAACCTTTGAAAACCGGCTCTGAAATTCCAGATAGCCTCATTGACATTCCAATCCAGCCACCTATAGATTTCCAGGTTCGTTTTTGAGAATAACTTTTCTCTCTTACTTCTCCATTGGTATGTTTAACCGAAAGTTTTCCGGTAAGAGTGGTTTGCACAGAATCTCTATATAAGGCTGTTCCTAAAGGTTGAGCCGCCTGCCAATAATAGCCACCTGAAAGATTTGTATGTATTACTGTTCCAATTATTGAAACTGTTTGTTCTGAATCAATGATTTTTACATTGAAATCTTTAAATGTTATGCTGCATTCAGCATCTTTTTCTCCATAACTATTTCCTTTTTTCAGCTGAATTGAAACGTATCCTTTTCTTATTTTTCCATTACAGGTAATTTTATCATCGTAATATAAATTATAAATCTTTTTATTATTACTATTAACTGTTGCTGAATCAACTCTTAGAATACCGCAGGGTAAAGTATAGGAGCTCTCATTTTTTCCTATCTTATAACCTATAAAGTCTGTTACATCCAACATTATCTGATTAGTTTCAACAGAAGCAGACCTGTCGTCTTGTTTTAATTGAGAGGGAACTGATTTTGCTGGTCCTGTTTCTTCTTTGGTGCAGGAAAGAAGAATAGGAAGACAAGCAATTAAGGATAAGACTATGACACAATTTGATTTTTTCATAAATGGTCCATCAAAACCGTTTACATAAGGTACGATGACTATACCTTAAAAGTTTGGCAATATCTGGATGATGGAAAAATAAAACGGCCTTTCCGTTTTGGGGAAAGGCCGTTTTATTATAATAAATTGATATTATTAATATAATTGGTATTGTTCTGACTTAAGATACGTTCCCAATTCAATTGTTATTTTGTAAGCATTGGCATCGCAAAGATTAGCATCAGTCGTTGGAGTTGCTGTCATGTTGGATATGTTATAGATATATCCAGCTTGAACATCAAAATATGCAGGGGTAACATTGGGGATGTTTACATTTGCTCTTGCCTTACCCTTAACAAGCACATAAGGGCCAGCCCAAGTGGTACCACAATTAGTCCAAAGGAAGTTTTCGCTTAGATTTGAGACGTAATCAAAGTTTCCATCAAGGGTTTTTCCAGTTTCGTACACATTGGAATGAGTATTTGCTCCAAGTGATGCTGTTGTATCACCTGCAATTGTCAGTCTTAAACCAGCCCAACCTGAAGTGGAAGACCAGGTCCTTTTTTGGAAATAATTTCGTTCACGCACAGCTCCATTGGCATGGGTTACCATAAATTTACCTCTTACACTATGCGTTACAGCATCCTTATGAAGAGTATTACTAGAAGGTATCACAACCTGCCAGATATATCCGCCAGTAAGGTTTGTTACAGCAATTGTTCCGTTTACAGTAACGCTTTGTCCCGTGGCGTTGGATTCCACAGTATAGTTTATAAATGTTATAGTAAATCGTGCATCTATATCATTAAAGTGAGAGCCACTTTCAAGTTTAAATGAAACATCTCCGCTTTTCTTTTTATATCCGCACTTATTTTGGTCACCGAATTTTAATGTATAGGTTTTTTTACCTGAAGATTCTGTAGAATCAAACTTAACTACACCGCAAGGCAAATCATAAGCTGCAATTCTGGCGTTTGCTCCGCCACCACCAATTTGGTTACTAATAACATCATTTACATTCGAAATAGCTTCGTCAACCTCAGTTGAACCTGTATTATCGCTTTGTTTCATATTGGTAGTGACGGTGCCCGTCTTGGGATCCGTATCGTCTTTTTTACATCCTGTAAGGACAGAAAGAGCAATTATTGTCAAAAAGAAAGTGGAACGAATGTTTTTTTTCATAGAGTCTTATTTCAAACAATTAACTTATGTACGGATTTCTACTTGTTCTAGTTAGATTTTAGACGTTTATAATTGATTTTTGTGATTATTGCTTTAATGTGCAGATAGTAATTTGTTGTTATACAGTTGTTTTGGTAAAAGTAATCAAAAAACTTCTATTTGCAACTTATGGATTTTCAAAGGATATTAGTGATAAGATTTACTTTTACCAATGGACACTATTTTCGATTTATCTAATATTGCTGCGGGAATTTTACTGGCGACTTCTACTCTGATGAAAATCAAAAGCATTTCTGATAGCATTTTAAAGATTAGTAATTGGCTTACAGGTTTTAAGGTGATTATCGGGTTTACATCTTTTATTTTGGGATTGATCTTTTTGTTTCGTCCGGGATGCGCAATATATGATCTGGCAGGAATTCTTGCTGGTCTTATACTTTTAACTGATACTCTTGTAAATATTCCAGGAATTGGGGAATCACTGGCGAAACTATCAAGATCACTTTTACCATTTACCACTGCAATTGGGGTTGCCTCCCTTATAGTTGGAATCCTTGGACTCTTGGATTTAAACTTTCTGTGTTAATTTTTTTTGACTTACATTCTGCTCATTTTAAATCAGAACTATATTTTTTTACAATTGTGGAAATCTTCCTTTTACATTCATGAGGTAGTTTGGCATGAGACTTGCATTTTGTATGCTCATTAAAATAAACAAATAGCTATAGCAATGCTATAGAAATACAATGAGAACTACTTTATCATTTTTTATTTATTCTGTTTTTGCCGCTGCTCAAAAAGCTGTAGTTGAGCTTCCATAGTCCTTTATAATATTAGGCTTACCGGAAGCCTACTAATACTCACATCCGGTAAATCAATCAAATAATAAATAAAACAACATGTGGAAATTTATTTTCAACAGGTTCAACAACCTGTTTAAGTCTAAAGCTATGTCTGCTTTAGACTCGGTGGAAAACCCTGTAGAGATGTATGCGCTTGCTGTGCATGAATCGGAAAAGAATCTGCAGAGCATGACTAAGGCAATTGCCTTGGCTCTTGCAGATCAGAAGAGTAAGGAACGAGAGTTAAATCAAGCCTTGCTGGAAACAGAGTCATGGAAAGCAAAAGCTAAGGCTGCAATTGCTCAGAATCATGCAGAGCTTGCTAGGACTGCATTGGAGCATAAGGCAATTGCTGAAAAGAAAGCTGAAGAGTATCACGCTTTGAATGAAATGCTAAAAGCAAAAATTGAAGATCAAAAGCAACAGCTAAAACGCTTTAAGATGAAGCACGAAGAACTGAAAGCCAAGAAATCAATTTATGCAGCAAAGTATGAAACAGCCAAAGCTCAGAAAAACCTGGCCGAATCTCTTGGTGGATTAAATAACACTGCCTTGTCAGAAGTATCCAGACTTGAAGAAAAGATAAACAAGTTAGAAGCCGAGTCGGAAGCTTTACTTGAGCTTACTGATGCTGAAAATCATGAAGTAATGAAGCTTGAAGAATCTTTCACTTCATACAAAATAGAAGAGGATTTTCAGGCATTACAGGCTCAGGTAACAGAAGAAAAAAATGAAAAGAATCAGAGCAAAATGAAGCAGATCGAAAATGAGCTTTTAAAAAACAATAACAAACAAAACAAAGCAAATGAGATCAGTGAATTTTATTCTCTGAAGCCTAAAGCTTCAGGCAACAATGATGATATAAGTAAATTCTTTAACCAATAATAAATCTATATGTCAATTAATTTGAAAAAAGGTAACTCGTTTAATCTTACGAAAAATCAACCTGGTTTAAAAAAGATTATGATTGGTCTTGGATGGGAATATGTTTCCCAAAGGCTTGACCTGGATGCTTCGGTGTTCATGAATGGAAAAAACGGTAAGCTATTATCCGATGAATACTTTGTATTCTATAACAATCTTACTTCTCCTGACGGCTGTATCAAGCATACAGGTGACAACAGGACAGGTGTAGGTGATGAAGATGATGAACTGGTATTAGCCAATATGGATCTCATTAATCCGTCCTGTGAAGAAATGGTTATTGCAGTATCCATTCATGACGCAGAAATAAGAAAACATCACTTTGGTATGCTTGCAGATGCTTATATAAGAATCTTTGATGTGGAAACACAAACAGAATTATTAAGATATGACCTGGATGCTGAGTTTGGAGGAAACACAGTAGTAAAATTTGGTACATTAACAAAGAAAAATAATGAATGGCACTTTACTGCTACTGGTACGGGCAACAATAAAGGGCTTCAGGGCTTGATTGATATATATGCTTAATTAATGAATTGAAAATTTAGAAGAACTAGAAAATGATTAATCTGAAAAAAGGATCATCTATAAATCTTGAGAAAGATGGTAAAAATCTGGAAACAATGTTTCTGGGCCTTAACTGGGGAAAGATATCTAAACTATGGGGACTGATGCAGGTCAATGTAGATTTGGATGGGAGTGTAACAATGTTTGATAAAGATAAAAGAGTAATAGACACCGTCTATTTTAATAAAAGAAGATCAAACGATAGCTCCATCTATCACACAGGTGATGACTTGACAGGTGATACATATGAAGATGAAAAGGATAATGAAATTATATCCATCAATCTTAAAAAAGTATCTCCAAAAGTAGAATCAATAGTGGTATATCTGAACTCCTATAAAGGACAGGAATTTCATACTATTCCTTATGCGAAAATAAGACTTGTTGATGGAAGTGTATCAGAATCTAAAAAAGCTTTTGCATATTTTGATCTTGCTTCTGAACCTGGTTTTCAAGGAAAGGTAGCGATGATTATGGCAAAAATAGTTCGTAATGGAGACAACTGGAAATTTGTCGCAATTGGTGAACCAGCCTCTACGAGAAGCATTGAGGATACTGTAAAACTAATCCGTCATCAGTATTTATAACAAATGGAATCTTTTATTTTAAAAAAAAATTTAAAACTTAATCTTTAAAAATTAATGATGATAACTATACTAGTTTCAATATTTGTACTAACAACGATGGAGATTGTGCTGGGGATTGACAATATTATTTTTATCGGCTTGCTTGCCAATGGTCTTCAGAATAAAAAGAAGGCGGCTCTTGCTAGAAAAATAGGCCTTGTGCTTGCCTTGGGTGTAAGGATTGTTGCCTTATTATTCATTGCAGATCTTGCGCATATGAAAGATCCGCTGTTCAGTTTAACCACAACAGGGGGATTAAATCACCCAGTATCGGTAAGAGATTTGATACTTCTTGCAGGTGGTCTATTCCTGATTCATAAGAGTACATCCGAAATACACGGTTTATTTCATGATGAAATAAAAGAAGAACAGACGGAAGGTACTTTTGTAAAAGTGATTTTACAAATTGTGTTGATAGATCTGGTTTTCTCAGCTGACTCAATATTAACAGCAATCGGTCTGGTAGATAGTGTTGAAATAATGATTTCAGCAGTTGTATTATCAATGACTCTAATGTTCTTTTTATCTGGTAAAATATCAGATTTTGTTGAATCAAGACCATCATTGAAAGTTCTGGCATTATCATTTCTTATTATGATTGGTGCAATGCTTGTAATGGAAGGTTCTGGGGTTCATGTTGACAAAACATACATTTACTTTGCAATGGCATTTGCCGGTATTATTGAGGCGTTGAACTCTAAAATTAAAATGCGCAAGACCAGAGTAATATCAGAAAAAAGTATTGATGGAGTTAAACTTGCAGATAAACAGGAATTTGCATTAAAGAAGTAATTTAAAAAGGGCAGAGTAATCTGCTCTTTTTTTCGTTTTTACCCTATTGTTTATTTTATTAAAATAAGCAGTAGGGTAAAGTGTTGTTATTTAACTTGTTATTGTTTTTGTATAGAATTACTATCAGGAAAAACACCTATCAACGTTAATACTTAAAACTGAAATAAACCCATTTAAAATTGGATTTATTTTATTAATTTTAGCATCTTAAATATAAGTCAATCTGTTAAGTATTTTTCTATTTAATAATTAAAGTTAGCAATGGATTATAAAAAGTTAGTTCCCTTCATTCTGCTAGTATTAATCAGTATTTCAGGTATTTCTCAAACAATTAAGACCGAAGTAATAGATAAAAAAGACAGACTAATTCAGAAAAACAGAGTCAATTTTTATGGAAAGCTGGAAAATGATCTGAGTGGGATAGCTACAATTAAATATGAATATGATCGGAAGGGGAAGCTGGAAAAGAAATCGTACTTCAATAAAGATGGTCAGATGATAAAGCCAGACACTACTTCTGACGCTTTGGAATATCCCTCATATACATTATATAAGTATAATGACGAAGGACTGATTGCAGAAATCAGCAATCATTATATTGATGGTTCTTATCTTGATCTTGCGAATAAACCAGCTGTTAAGAGATTTAAATATAAAAACAATCAACTCACTGATGAATTCAATTTTGATAAGAGAGGGAGATTGAGAGGAGTAGGAAATCTGGAAAAGGCTGTGGTAAAATATACTTATGCCGGAAAGCAGTTAATTGAAGTCAGAAGTTACGACAAAGACAAAAAAATACTCGATTTCGGATTAAATATTGAAAGACATGCCTATGACAGTATTGGAAGAAAAGCTAGAACTACTTATCACTTTGCTAATTCTGAGATTTTTTTGACAGACAAATATTATTACAATAACAAGAGTCAGTTGATTAAAAAGGAAAGCTACAAGAAAAATGGTCAACTTGATTATTCTGTTAAATATACTTATGCAAGTAATGATCAGATAATTAAAAGAGAATATCAATATTCAAATCGGAAGACAGAGATTGAAAAACAGGGAATCGAAGTAAGTATCCCCGGCTGGAAAGTTACTAATTTACCTTCTCTTGACGCGATTAGGGACATAGATGGTATAGGTGCATTTTATTTCACATTGGATCAGGCAGGAAATATAAAAGAATTGAGAAGGTCGCATGGCAAGGACCCATTGATGTATGCTGTAATACCTTATATTTTACAAATCAAGTTTGAAAAAGATGAGAAAAACCCTGTGAGTAATTTGAAAGGGGAGATTAAAGTGGGTGTTCTAAATAAAGATATAGAGGTTGAAGAGTTTTAAAAAAGTGGAATTTGTAAATTTTATAAAAGGCTGTCGTTTTGATAGCCTTTTGCATTTTATGCTCTTATTATAAAATTAAAGTGAAAAATATCGGTGTCTAACCATAATAAAAGGCCATTTGAATTGTCAAATGACCTTTTATTTTATCTGTGTAGTTTAGATTATAGGTATAGAAACACACCTAGTTGAACGTTTGCCAGGTCAAAGTTAAAGTCTACACTATTGTTTTTGCTTTTACTGTCATCAGCAAATTTCACAACTGAGTGTGTATATCCGATTCTTCCGACAAGCAGTTCAATGCCCACTTTTGAATATGGGAAGAATACAATACCAGGTCTTAAATTTGGACTAAAATAACTTGTCTTGTTCTCTGTAGTCTCAATTCTATTAAAGAATGGATTATACTCTTCATTTTTATTTTTACCAAATCTGAAATCAATTGCAGCCTGGCCAAAAATAGCGAAGTTATCTCCTAACTTTTTATAGTATCGTCCAAATGGTCCAACTAAGAAATAAGGATTTCTGTCTTTCAAAGACGGAGTACCTCCGTTTGCAGGAGTTTTTTCAGTATACCCCCCGAAACCGATATTTAATCCTAATGCAAAGTTTTCCGCTAAGAAATACCCTACTGCAGGAGTTATAAAATAAGAAGTAGTTTTTACTCCGTCTACAGTAGTTCCTCCATTTACAGTATTAGGTCTAGTTGATGATACCCCAATTCTGCCACCTAAAAGTAATTTACCTTGTTCTAATTGTGCAAAAGAGGTAAGTGATGCCAGTAATAAGGCAATGGATAATAATTGTTTTTTCATTGTACTAGTTAGTTGGTTAGTTAAAGTTATTAATTATTCAAATCCAACAGTAAAAGTCAGATCGGTTCAAGGATCTGAATTTTTCCTTAAGATTCAATCGAAGGATAAATATAAATTTTTGAAAATTGTTTAAAAATTGATTTAGAAAAATTGTTTGACACCAGTGAATATTTTAGCCTTAAAATAATCCTCGCTTAAAAAATGTGATGGTAAATTTATTGTATTCGGAGACTGTTAAGAATTTCTTTCAATTCGGGATCAGATGCATATTTTATATAAATTTTCTCCAGTTTGCCTTCAGATTCAATAGGATTGTAGCCAGCCTGAAGTAAAGACTGGGCTGTTATTTGAAATATATAGGTAATTCCGGCATAGCCATGGTCATATTTATCAAATTCTGAAATGGTCTGATTGTGAAGATTTACAAATATTCTGCAATATTCAGCAAATTCCTCTTTACTCATTGATTCAACCTCTTTCAATTTCTGAATTCGTTCTATCTCACTTTTAGAATAGAAAGCATAACCGTACTTAAGTATAGTATCTTTTTCGAGGGTTCTGATAAGGGTTTTATTTCCTTTTACAGCGGTATCATTTCCATTCCAAGCCATGTGAAAGCTTTTACCAGGAACAAAATTTAATAGGGTAGAAGCATGCACTAATTCATTGCCTTTTTTGCTTTTAGATATAACATATACTCGATTTTTTTTGTAAGCGATTTTTTCATATTTATACTTATCTGCCGGTAAATCTTTTGGGTAAAGGTCAAAGAACAATTGTCTTGAAATAATTGAATCCTTTGTAATGCTCGTCTGAATGATGCCATTCCTGTTAATAAAATACCAATCCCCTAAAAGAGCGTTTTTCTGGGAAAATGCTGCAGTACAATTTATTAAAAGTAGAAATGTTAATTTTATAATTCTCATTTAAGGGAGTTTAAATATTTTTAACGATAATAGCTGGTAATTCGATTCTTTGATTCAAATCTAATTTATTAAGCAAAATCAAATCTTAATGTTTAGACTAATACGGGGAGATATAATGCATAGATTATAAGATAGTTATCGTAATTGTACTTACTTTGTTTTCTTGTGGCTTGTTAATCAGTAAATTACTTTTAATTGGCAAAAAATCCAATTAAAAATGAAAAAAATGCATTGAAAGTCACTACGAATATATCAGTATAAAAGATGTTAGTACATTTAAATGATCTATTGATCTTGTTTATTGTGTTTTTAGTCTAAAAATTTGGCATGATATTAAAATATTATCTACTTTTGGACTTCCATAGCTGGTTGAAAGATCCCGGAGATCAATATACTCCCCGTATATCCTCCGGGATTATTTTTTTATAGGTAATTTAAACGCCTCAATTCTAACTTTGAATAAATATTAATTTTGTTTAATCATTAAACATTTTCTGTTTAATTAGGTCTACATATATTTTTAGGCATAATAAAAAATCATTGTTATGCAGAATTGGAATAAGGGTTATTTTTAATTATATTTTAATACTATGGATATCAGTAAATTCTGGGATTTAATTGAGCAATCGAAAAAAAATACAAACGAAGATATCTATTTGCAATTAGACAATCTTCGAGAGGCTTTGCAGCATTTGAATAAAAGCGAAATAATAAAAGCTCAGGAGATTTTTTGGGATTTAATGGATCAGGCTTACAAATGGGACTTATGGGCTGCTGCTTATACAATTCAAGGTGGATGCTCCGATGATGGATTTATAGATTTCAGAGCGTGGTTAATTGGTAGAGGGAAGGAAGTTTATTATGCTGCTCTTGAAAATTCTGATTCTCTTGCCCAGATGACGCAGGAGGCACTCAGAGATAGCGAAGCCGGAGAGGAGTATAATTACTTATTTGCTGAAGCATATGAAGAGCTTACAGACGAGGAAATGCCTGAAATCATCCGGACGCCCAAGGCCAGTCCAGACGGCAAGGAATGGGATGAAGAAAACATGAATGAATTTAAACAGATTAACCCTAATCTGTTTGAAAAATTTAAGGAGGATTGGGAAATAGATGAATAATTTATATTAGTTGAATCTTTTATAGATTATCTTTTACAATCTTTCCGGACTTTAATTTTTTTTTCTAATACATGGAAAAGGCTGCAGATCATATTTCAATTCCACATGATTCTTCAAGGAAACTTACGAAGCTATACATTCTTGCCTTATCTGCAGTGGCTTTTTTAACTCTTTTGGGACAAGTACTTATTCAAAAAGCTTTGTCTAATCAGACTAAAGATTCATATGTGGTTAACATGTCTGGCAGGCAAAGGATGTTAAGCCAGAAGATCTGTAAATTGTGCCTTGCTATAGAACGAAGCCCAGATTCATTATACCGCGCTAAATCCGCACAAAAGCTTCAGGTCGCACTGGATACCTGGAGCAAATTTCATCATGGACTTAGGTATGGTGATACTTCAATAAATCTTCCGGTAAATGTGAATCATCAGGCAGAGCTTTTGTTTGAAAAAGTGGATTTATATTTTAAGGAGATATATAATAAAGCAGGAACCATCTCTTCTGTTGTTCAAAGTAAACCTTGGGATTCTAAATTAATCTTTGATGAAATAGAAATTATACTCAAAAGTGAAACATCTTATCTGGATCTAATGGATATGATAGTCAAAGAATTTGAGAAAGAAGCTAGGCTAAAGGTATTAATATTAAAAAAGATAGAAGTTGTATTGTTTGTTATTACCTTTTTAGTACTTCTACTTGAAGGATTTTTTATTTTTAGACCTGCAGCTCAAAAGATCAGTGAAGTAATTGCAGACCTGATCAATAAGGAAGCTCAACTGAGAACTCTGAATAATCAGCTTGAGATAAGAATAAATGAAAGGACAAAAGAATTATTTGAGAAGAATCGTGAGTTGGAAATGAAGAATAAACAACTGGATAAAATAAATAAAGACCTTGACAACTTTGTATATACAGCCTCGCATGATTTAAAAGCTCCTATTAAAAATATAGAAGCACTTTTTCATCTGTTAAAAGGACAGGTACCGGAGACTCAATTAAAAGCTAATGAGATTACCGAGATGATGGATGAGTCGATTGTTAAATTTAAAGATGTTTTGAGTGAACTAGGAAATATTGGGAAGGTGCAGGGAGAGATTGACACAGGAACTGAAAAAGTAGCTTTTAAAGAAGTATTGAAAGAAATTAAATTATCGATCAAAGATCAGGTGCAAAGTTCTGGAGCTCTGATTACAGAGGATTTTAAAGCTGCTCCGGAGATCAATTTTTCTCTTAAGAACCTAAGAAGTGTATTATTTAACTTGCTGTCTAATGCTATAAAATATAAAGATCCTGAAAGGCCACCAATAATACATATCTCTACCAAAATGATTAAAGATTATATTCTTTTACAAGTGACTGATAATGGGATGGGGATAAAGGAAAATGAGATATCAGAGATTTTTAACATGTATAAGCGATTACATAGTCATGTTGAAGGCTCAGGAGTGGGTATGTCCATCGTGAAAAGAATCATGGATAATAATGGAGGAAAAATAGAAGTTAAAAGTAAAGTAGGGGTTGGGTCTACTTTTAATGTTTATTTCAAGTGTTAAAGGCTTAAAAATAAAACATAGTTATGGTCAGAAGGTGTCATCACTATGTTTTATTAAATCATTTAATTATCGAACAGTTATTTTTAATGCTTGAGTTTGGATAATTTATCTGCATTCACAATAGTAATTTTACTACCAGCAATCAGAATAAAGCCTTCTTCTTTGAAATCAGTAAGTGTACGTATTACAGTTTCTTTTGAAGCGCCTACAATACCGGATAAATCATCCCTGGAGATAGCCATTGTAAATTCATTACTTTCGGTATTCTGATATTTTTTTTGAAGCATAAGCAAGGCTTCGGCAACCCTTTTCCTTACTGAACCATAAGCAAGTTTAAGTAGTCTTTCTTCTTTCTCAATTACATTGTCAGAAAGAAGTTTTATGAATTTGTTGGCAACATCTCTGTTGTTATAAAGTAAAGCAAAAAAATCTTCTTTTAGTATGGAGCATATTTTTGAATCCTCCAGCGCTACAGCGCTTTCTGTATATATTGAATTTTCCAGCAAATCAGTATAGCCAAAGAAATCACCTTCTTTGAACAGACCAGTGATAAATTCATTGCCCAGTTTATCAGTTCTGGATGTCTTGATTTTGCCACTACTTACGAAATATAAAAAGTTTGGATAGCTGCCTTGTGAGAAAACCGAATGTTTCTTTGGGACGGCAATGATTCGCTGCTCATTATTGGATAAATTTTCCAATTCTTTTATACCTCTTACTTTGCTTATAAATTCGTCGAGACCTTCAGTCGTTTTTTTAAACTCTTCTTTTATCAGATCATTTTTCTTAAGCCTTGTTTCAACCGCATCCAGAAGTTCGATATCATCAAATGGCTTTGTAAGATAGTCATCTGCTCCGAGCTTCATTCCTTTGCGCATGTCTTCTTTTTCGGCTTTCGCAGTAAGGAAAATAAATGGGATACCCGCTGTCGCTGAATTTTTACTCAACACATGTAATACACCGAAACCATCCAGTTCTGGCATCATAACATCGCAGATGATAAGGTCCGGGTTTTCTATTTTAGCAAGCTCCACACCAATCTTACCATTTTCTGCTGTAACTACTTTGTAATTGGATAACTCAAGAATCTCTGCTGTATTTTCCCTTACTTCCTGATTATCTTCTATGAGCAAAATTTTTTTCATACATCTAATTTAAAAAATCGATTATTTATTCAGAACGGGTATGTTAACTTTAAAAGTTGTACCTATACCAAGCTTGCTTTCAACAGAAATATTTCCATCCAGCAACTCTACATAGCGTTTTACAATATTAAGCCCCAGCCCTGTACCTTGTATATTCCCGGCATTATGAGCTCTGAAAAATCTTGTAAATAAGAATTGAATATCGCTTTCAGGAATTCCAATGCCTTCATCTTTAACAGTTATATTTATTTCTTTATGACTTACAGACATATCGAGAACAATGGTGCCTTCGCCTGAATATTTAGAAGCATTGGATAATAGGTTTAACAGGATATTTTTTAATATATTTTTATCAAGATAAACATCCTCCAAGCCATTGTGCTTGCAAGTAATAACCTGATTGGTCTTCAGGGCAGGAGTGAGCTCTTCATTAATTTCAACAGCAAGAGAATGTAGGTTAAACAGAGAGGGGTTGTTTGAAATAATTCCTTCTTCCAGTTTGCTTAGGGATAGAAAGTCATTAAGTATGCCGGTTAGGTTCGAGACAGAAGATTTTATTCTCTGGATATGCTTATCTATTTTTTCCTTTTCTCCCATTTCATTGTATTTGGAAATAAGAGAAACGGAGGAAAGAATTGTGCTAAGAGGAGTTCTGAATTCATGAGAAGCAATGGTCACAAATCTGGATTTGAGTTCATTGAGTTCCTTTTCCTTTTCGAGCGCTTTTCTTACTTCAGCCTCAGCTTGCTTTTGCTTATTGTTTGTTTCTTTAAGTTGTTTGATTGCGTCAAAAAGCTCAGAGGTTCTCTGCTGAACGCGTTCTTCCAGTTCGATATTCAGCTTTTTATATGCGTTCTCAGCTTCTTTAAGCTTGGTAATATCGTGAATGACTCCCGTATAAATGATTTTATTTTGCAGGAAAACTTCACTTACGCTCAGACGGAAAGGGAATACATTGCCACTTTTTTTTCTTCCGAGTACTTCACGACCAATTCCGATTATCTTTTTTTCACCTGTGCGCTGATAATTAGAAATATATTCATCGTGCCTACTTTTGTCGGGCTCAGGCATAAGTATATTGATATTCTTTCCAATAACCTCAAGAGGTGCGTATTCAAAAATTTTAGCCGCTGCCGGGTTTATTGTTTCAATGATTCCTTTTTGATCAATTGTAATAATGCCATCAATAGCTGTCTCTATAATGGCTCTGAGGCGTGATTCGTTATCCAAAGGATTTTTATCCTGTTCGTTCAATGTCAACTTCTCTTTTTTACTCTAAAGTTAATAAGAAATATATTCTAAAAAATATCATTTTTTGATTTGTTACCGGATTGCCAGCTATCTATGTTATTTATAGTTGTATCTGCAATATTTTTTAATGCATTATCAGTCAGAAATGCTTGGTGCCCTGTTATTATTACATTTTTGAATGTTAGTAATCTCGCAAATACATCATCTTTCATAATATCAGCTGAGTGGTTATAGAAGAAAAGACCTTTTTCTTTTTCGTATACATCTAATCCCAGATATCCTATTTTTCCAGATTTAAGAGCGTCTATAGCATCTACTGTATTTATCAGACCTCCTCTGCCTGTATTTACAATCATGACTTTATCTTTCATCTTAGCGAGACTGTCTTTGTTTATCATATACTTTGTGTATTCATTAAGAGGGGCATGCAGAGAGATAATATCAGCCTTTTGATACATTTCATCAAGTGATACATATTGAAGGTTGTATTTTTCTGTGTAATCTTTGTTTTCTTTAATGTCAAATCCCAACACTTTACAACCAAATCCGTTCATTATTTTCGCTAGTATTCCACCGATCTTTCCTACGCCAATAATCCCGATTGTTCTACCATTAAGATCAAATCCAATAAGCTCATCAAGTAGAAAATTATAAGCTTTTACTTTACGGTCTGCCTGTACTATTTTTCTATTTAAAGCAAGGATAAGCGTTGCTGTATGTTCTGCAATTGAATATGGAGAGTAATCAGGAACATTGGCAACTTTGAATGAGAGCTCTTCCGCTTTTTTAATGTCCACATTGTCATATCCTGCAGCTCGGACAGCAATAGATCTGATGTTTAGCTTTTTTATATTTTCCAATACATCTGCTGAGCCATCATCATTAGTGAAAATTGAAATAGCATCACAGCCTCTTGCTTTATATAATGTTTCTTCAGAAAGGGCCTCTTCAATAAATAACAACTCATGTTTTCCGTGGTTGGCGTTTTCAAGATATTTTATTTCGTATGGTTTAGTGCTATAGATTGCTAGTTTCATGCTGTTGGAATTGTTATTATTTATTTAATGCTAGATATCTAAAATGTATATTTTAATAATTAATTTACCTTAAATGTTAGTACCGGAAATTCTGCAAAGTTTACCAGATCTTCAGAGATTCCTCCAAGCCAGTGCAGGCCTTTATGCTGATGAGTAGATAAAGCGATAATATCTGCATTGATATCTTCAGCATATTTTACAATTCCATTGTATTCGGTTAAATCTTCCTGAATAATACTTTCGCAATTTTTCATCTGAAACCGGTTGATATAATCTCTTAATCTGCTTTGAATTATACTCTGATTTGATTCATAGTTGATCAAAGGATTAATATATAATAAATGGATTTTGAAATCAAATATTTCCTGCAATGCCTTTAGTTTGCCAATGAACTCAGGAGAATCGTCCTGAAAGTTAGTTGCAAGGACTAAATTTCTGATACGAAAATCTTTATTATTATTTTTCACAGAAAGAACCATACAATCTGCTCTGGTTACAATCTTTTCAGCATTGGATTCATTAAATATTCCCTTAAGTATTCCTTCACACCCTGACGTTCCCATTATGATCATATCCGCTTTTTCCAAAGTAATGTACCTGGAAAAATGTTTACCCGGATCTCCGACTTTTATCTTTGGATTGAATCTAACTCCTGCGTATCTGACATTTTCCAGGATAGAATGGATTTTATTTTTGGCGAGCTCTATACATTTTAAAACGTATACCTGTTCCATTTTATCAGGCATGAATATTTCGCCGGTTTCACTGATGGTAGTTCCTCCGGGGGCTTCAATTACATGAAATATCTCAACTTCAGCCTGAGTCTTACGGGCGATCTCGGTTGCTGCAATAAGGGCATTTTCAGATACTTCAGAAAAATCTATAGGTACAATTATCTTTTTCATAAATAGGTTATTTAACTAATGTTTACTTGAGATTTATTTGAATGTAAAATCAGAACAGGCAGGCTGAATTTTTTCAAAACACTTTTGATTACACTTTTATGAAATAGTGCATCTAACCAGTTTCTTTCATTATAAATAAGTACCAGTAAATCTGAATTGTCTTCCATTAAACCTTTGTGCAATCCCTCTTCAACAATATCAGACAGTGTAGTTTTGTATTTAATCTGATCATAGCTGGTTATTTTTTTAACTGAATTCAAAATGATTGACGCAGTACTCGATTCAGTATTTTTTTCGTATTCCTGAAAGGATCTGGCATATTGTTCTACATGTAATAAGGTTATTTCAGATTTGAATATGCTAGCCAGATTTATGATATTTTTTACATAGGAAATTTTTTCAGATACTTTTTCTATGGCAAAATCAATTTTATTAAAAAGCTTAACAGGAGTATCTTCATGGATTACGAGTATTGGCACATTGGTATTTTCTATCATATTCTGGATTGTGCTTCCCACTAGCCCCTGAAGTCCTTCAGGGTTATTGGTTCCCATGACAATAAGATCAACCTGGTGACGGGTTGCTAATTCCTTTATCTCTTGTTCAGGGATATTATATTGAATAATATATTGAGTGTTTATTGTCTTGCCAGAGTCTGTTTTAAAAGAAGAGATATATCCACAGATCGAGTCAAGTTGTGATTTCAAATATTCCTGAGTTTCTTCCAGTACATTTTCAAAAACAACAGGAATAGGTTCGGCATTAATAGACGTGAGCGTATAAGCATGTGCAACGATGATTTTTGCATCAGCCTTTTGGGCTATCATGATAGCAAATTCCAAAGCTTTCTGTGAGGCTTTTGAAAAATTAGTGGGAAGGAGGATTGTTTTCATATTTGTCAGCTCTATGGTGTAAAGGTCAGATTCTGAGGGTGTCGAAAAAATGAGTTTGATTACCTGAAAAAATGATATTTGTCAAGTTTATACAAAAAAGTCAAGTTGGACTAAACGGTTATTTAGAGTTTGGTTTTTGTATTTTGTATTGTGTTTGTTTTCAGAAGTTTGTTTTTTTTCTTTTGTTGTTTGTTTTTTAGACCGATCAGTCTTATTTTTGTATTGTGGAATCAAAAGCTGAAAAGACCAAGGCATTAATCATTGAAAAAGCAGCCCATGCTTTTAATAAGAAAGGCTTTCATGGAACTTCTATGAGTGATATACTTGATGTAACAGGCTTGGCTAAGGGAGGAGTTTATGGTCATTTCAAAAGCAAAGAAGATATCATTGAAGCTGCTTTTGAATATTCTTTTTCAAAAGTATTAAATGAGCTGGTCTCCAGAATTAAGGCCTGCGATAATGCTATTGATAAATTATTTGCCATCACTGATTATTATTACAACTATACATTACAATCACCTATAGAAGGTGGATGCCCGATTCTCAATTATAGCAGCTTTGCAGATGATAGCTTGCCAGGATTAAAACTTCTTCTAAACCAAGCTTCTAAACAGATGCTATCCAGCCTTGTTCAGATTATCGAAAAAGGCCAAAAATATGATCAGATTAAAAAGTCTGTTCATGCTGGGCTTGCTGCAGATATTCTTTATAGTAGGATAGAAGGGGCTATAATGCTTTCCAAAGCGACAGGTGATCCTTTGAAACTCAATAGATTGCTTGATGAGCTCAAATCTTATATTACAATAACTTTAAAAGCTTAATTATTTTAACCTAAAAAAGACCGAATGGTCTATTTTGATATGATAAAAGAACCTAGCTCAGTTTACACAGTCCGTTTCCAGGATTGCGACCCAATGGGGCACCTGAACAACAGTCGTTATATAGATTATATTATTAATGCAAGGGAAGACCATCTGGATCAGTATTATAATTTAAAGTTAAGTGATTTTATAGCTTCAGGTTATTGCTGGGTAGTAACGAATCATGAGATTTACTACCTCAAACCTTCTTTATATAATGAGAAGGTGAAAATTCAAACTTCTGTTATTGAAGTAGACAATTCATCATTGTTAGTTGAAGGTCTTATGATGAGTGAAGATGAAAGTCAGTTTAAGAGTCTCCTTTGGACGAAATATTTTTTTGTGAATGTTAAAACGGGGAAAAGGGAAAATCATGCACCTGAGCAAATGGAGTTTTTCAGTCAACTGAAAAACGAACATCTAAGCCATTATAAAGAAAGCAAAAATCGTTTGAAAACTTTATTAGATCTGCAAAAAAGCAAGGTAGTGAAGTAAGCATCGTAGAAATATAGTTTTAAAAATGTCCCTCTATTTAAATCACAAAATTGAGGGACTTTTTATTTTGTTTTAAATGAAGGAATGGAAGATCAATCAAACTTATCATATTCTATTATCTTCAAACAATTTAAAAGGGTCGAACTTTATAGTACCATTCAACTATGTTGATGTATATGTTTTCATTTCTTGATGCGACAAGACTTCTCCAAAGTTATTTTAGCCAGAAACGGGATTTATCAGTCCTTCTTATTTATTATATCTTTTAAAAAGGTATTTCGGATTTAGCCTGAAAGAATTAAAGAGATACTCCATTATTAAAATTTGATTAGAATATGATTAAAATTTAGCTACTGACAATCTAAATTTATAGTGAACCCTGAGGGATAAAATTACCCCCCTTTAGTAGTTTTTCTTTACTGATATACCTACTGTTTCTAGGATGTAGATTTCTTGAATTTATAGAAGGTTCAAAAAAATAAGACAAATCATATTACAGGAAGAGATTAGAAAAGTATTGACTGCCAGATGGTTCTTGTGATTGAGTGGAAACTTCTTTATGTTGACTGAAAATTTCTTTCAATCAACTAAAAAATTCTATCAATCATGCAAAAACTTCTATTAACCATTCTGTTGGTTTTGTTTTTTCAGCCAGTTATTCAAGCTCAAATACAGCTTAATATAGCAGATTTGCCACATCCCGATGATGCATACAATGTGTATTACCGGCAGGTTATAACAGAGAACCTGCAAGGATTAACTCCCGGAGCAGCTGGAGATAACATTGTCTGGGACTTTTCTTCATTAAGCGGTGGCATTAAAGACAGTACTATCTTTGTTAATCCTATCACCTTTGATTCAGAACTTAGCAAACTCTTTCCTTCTGCAAGCCTTGCTTCGATAACAGTGGAAGGCGTTTTTTATTTCCAGATTTCAGAAGACGGGCTCAGATATCATCAGACATTTCTTGGAGGGAAGGATGTTGCTGCTTATGAATTTTCTCCATCATTGCTTATTATGGACTTGCCAATCAACATTGGCAATTATTATTCCGGAGAAGGAGAACGAATTGTACCGATTGATGCTTCTACCAGAATGAGGATCTCTACTGCAAAAAAAGATACTGCTGATGCCTGGGGAATACTGAAGACCCCTACAAATGACTTTGATGCACTAAGACTAATTTCATATATCACTTATACAACCTATACTGAAGTAAAAACCGGAGATACTTGGACTCTTTTAAATCAAGATATAAATAAAGTCATAGAATATAATTGGTGGGCTAAGGATGTTGGAAAAGAAGTATTAAAATTTAGATATATTGGTGAGAATACAGATTCTCTCAGTCATGTAAACTGGTTTACTGGAAAAGAAATATATATGATCAACTCACTTGCAGATCCGTCTTTGACAAAAGAAATGCTTGTGGTTGGGCCTAACCCCACTTCTGGCCCAATGCAGATATTCTCAGCATCTGGATCAAAGATCGTAAGTATTTCGATCAAAGATATTGGAGGAAAAACAGTTTATAACAGAACCTCAAGAGAACCGATTTCTTTTGTGGATTTATCTTCACTTTCTGAAGGTGTTTACTATCTGGAATTAAAAGATGAGAATGGAATAACCATCATAAAAAAGGTATCCTTAGTAAAATAAAAAAAAGAGATGACCTACTTAATCGAATAGGTATTGATTCCAGTGTAGCGTTTAAGGTTTACCGGATTTTTAAGAACTAATTCAAATATAACAAAGAAATACTAGGGCAGGTTATCAATAGGTAGCTTGCCTTTTTACTTTTATCGAAGTAGTATAATTCAAATTTGAAAATAAGGATAGTAAGAATTTAAATTAGTAATAGAAGCATTAAACTTTATGTAATGACAAAGCCTGAATGTAAATGATAGCTGTTAATTCTACAATTGAAGACATATTATTAAAATATAAGGACATTCTGGGAATGGATTATGAAAAGTATAGAAACCATGTCTATAGAGTGTTTATGTTTTGCCAGTTGATTGATGGAAATAAAAATAACATAGATAAATATGCAATTGCTTCTGCTTATCATGACATAGGTATTTGGACGGATCATACTTTTGATTATCTGAATCCTTCAATAAGAAATGCAGAGGCATACTTGCATTCAATTCACAGAGATGATTGGATTCAGGAAATCTCTTCAATGATCGAAATGCACCATAAAATATTAAACTTCAAAACTAAGGCACCTCTTACTATAGAGATTTTCAGGAAAGCAGATTGGATTGACATTTCTTTGGGTCTTTTAAGATTTAGTTTAAAAAAATCAGATGTTTACTTAGTTAGAAAAAAATTTCCTAATTCAGGCTTTCATAAGTTCTTATTAGCACTATTACTTAGAAATTTTATAAAACATCCTCTTAATCCATTTCCGATTTTTAAACTTTAAAAGAGAAATTCATTAACTAAATGGTCATCAATTTTATTCTTATCGAAATGATTTTTAGTTTCTTTAGAGTTGATTAATGACTTTATTTTTTTGATTTATCATTTTGGCCAGAGTGTCTGATACTTACATTTTTTAAAAGATTTTGGGTTTACCTTTTTTATACCAGCGTGTAGCTCCTTTAATTCAACGTATCCTGCAAATTGTATATTGCTTTTGGGCTTTTGGGCTTGTAATTCTGATTGTGAAGAAAGAAAAAGCAGCAGGCCGTTGATTTAAAGCTGATTTTAAACCTTGAATTTATAAAACACACTTACAATTAATCAAATAATCTGAAGAAGATGAGATTACTCACAAAAAAGGTTTTAGCTGTTTCAAAACTGACCAGTATATTTTTAATGCTTTGCATAAGTATTACAGGTATGGCACAAGTTCCATCCACTTATCAGGTTGGTAAATGGTATAAGTTTAAATCAGCAGCGGTTACATATACTATGGATGATAATACCTCCAATCAGTTACCGGTAGCTATTCCTCTTTTTAATCAGTATAATTTTAAAACTACCTCGTTTGTGGTAACGAACTGGGGACCTAACTGGAGTCAGTTGAAGACCGCATCAAATAATGGACATGAAGTTGCAAGTCATACTGTTTCACATACTACTTTGACTACACTGAATACAACTCAACAGGATACAGAATATAAAAACTCTCAAAACACAATTAATTCCAATATTACAAATGCAAAATGTTTAACCATTGCATATCCTAACTGTAATACAGGTGACGTAAATACTATCCAAAAGTATTATATAGCGGGCAGAACTTGCAGTGGACAAATTAATTCAAGTTCTCCAACTGACTTTTATAATCTTAGTTCAATCATTTGTGGAAATACAGGTGTTAATACAGCCAATGATTTAAATAACAAAGTTTCCAGCGCTAAGAATAACAATGGATGGTGCGTATTCCTTATTCACGGTATAGACAATGACGGAGGATATTCTCCTTTGGCCTCAAGTGTACTTGGAAATCATTTATCTTATGTTAATTCTAATGCTGCTGATTATTGGGTAGGAACATTTTCTAATGTTGTAAAATATATTAAAGAACGTAATGCTCTGAATATTTCAGAGACTACTGTAAATAATGACTCTTTAAGATTGACAGCAACAGATAATCTTGATAATAGTATTTATGACGCAGCAGTTACAGTTCGTCGTCAATTACCAAGCGGCTGGACCGAAGCAAAAGTATACTTAGGAAATACGCTACAAACATCTTCTATTGTAACTGTAAATAACGTTAAATATATAGAATTTGATGTAGTACCTGATAAAGGTACTTATGCTATTGCAAATAAGACTTCAACTCCAACTTGTTCTACCGCTGCACCAACAGTCACGTCTCCGATAAGTTATGTAAAAGGGGCTACTGCAACTGCATTAACAGCTACTGGTAATTCTTTAAAATGGTATACGGATCCTACAGGAGGAACTGCATCAAGTATCGCACCTGTCCCAAGTACTGATGCAGTCGGAACCAAAATTTATTATGTGTCACAAACTTTGAATAACTGCGAAGGACCAAGAGCATCAATTACAGTGAATGTTACAGAAGGTTCAACTGGCGGAGGATGCAAAGAAGCAGGAGAAGGAGCTTATTACACTGGAACTTACAGAAATATGTTTAAAGAACTTCTGAATAAAACAGATACAGAAATCAACTCTAAAGTGAATACTGCTTTCCAGCAAATCTTTTATGGCACTGCAGATCAAAAATTATATTATGAAGTTGGAACTGATATGGCTTATATTCTGGATGTAAATAATAATGATGTAAGGTCTGAAGGGATGTCATATGGTATGATGATATGTGTGCAGTTAAACAAACAAGCTGAATTTAATAAAATATGGAAATGGGCAAAAACCTATATGCAGTATGGAAGTAACAATAACTATAATGGTTACTTTGCATGGCAGTTAAATAAAGATGGATCTATAAAAGGAAACAGTCCTGCTTCGGATGGTGAAGCTTATTTCATTACTTCATTATTCTTTGCTGCAAACAGATGGGGCAATGGAACTGGAATATATAACTATGAAGCAGAAGCTCAGGATATCTTGAACAAGGTAATGAGTAAGACGGGAGCAGGTTCAGTATACAACCTTTTCAATACCAATTCAAAACTGATAACTTTTGTTCCATATGGTGACTCTTATAACTTTACTGATCCATCATATAATCTTCCTGGTTTCTGGGAGTTATGGGCTAAATGGTCTAAAACAAATCAATCTTTCTGGTCTCAGGCACCTGCTGCTTCACGTAAGTTATTAAGAGATGCATCTCATTCGTCTTCCGGATTAACTACTGATTATTCTAATTTTGACGGAACACCCAAAGAAGTGGATTATAACAAGGATGCTGACAGGTTTATGTATGATGCCTGGAGGAGCATTATGAATATAGGAATGGACTATCATTGGTTCAAGGCTGATGCACAGCAACCGGTAATTTCCGAAAGATATTTAACGTTCTTCAAAAACCAGGGATCTGGATATAAAAATCATTACGACTGGAATGGTGCCAATGCCAATGGTGACCATTCTACCGGTCTGGTTGCCTGTAATGCTGTAGCTTCCCTGGCTGTAAATAATACCTCTCTTGCAACACCTTTTGTACAGGAATTATGGAATGTTGGGATCCCTACTGGTCAATACAGATATTATGATGGTATGTTATATATGCTTGGTATGCTTAATGTTTCCGGAAACTTTAAAGTTTGGAAACCAGTTTGTCCTTGCGTGCCTCCGACAGCTCCATCTGTAGTTGATCTTAATTATTGTCAGGGAGCATCAGCTCCGGCTTTAACTTCAACTGCTTCAACAGGTAATATTCTTCAATGGTATGGAACCAATGCAACAGGAGGTACAGCTAGTACGACAGCACCAACACCATCAACAGCTACTCCAGGTAAATTAATTTACTATGTTTCTCAAAAATCAGCGACAGAAGATTGCGAAAGTCCGCGAGCAGCTATTACAGTGACTGTAAATGCAAAAGTAACTCCATCTATAGAATTGAAGTCTGAATCAGGCACTGTAGTTGATAATCCGGAAACAAATTTTGTATTGACAACCACAGCTTTCAATAAAGGAGCGAATGCTACTTATGTCTGGATGAAGAATAATCAGGTTATTTCCAATGCTTCCGCTGGTTCATTTGAAGTACCAAAACCAATCAATGCTGGAGATACTTATTCTGTTACAATGACTTCTTCGGCCAACTGCGCTGATCCTGCTACAGTAACTTCGAATGAAATTAAATTCGAGGTTGTAACAGGAATAGATAACCTTGGATCAATTGGATTTGTAATTTACCCTAATCCAGCTAAGAGTTCTTTAAATGTTCAAGGTTTACAAGGAAGTTTCAAATATTCTGTAGTTGATAATTTCGGAAGAGAATTACAAGCTGGAGAAACAGAATCTAATATCAATGTCAGCAACCTAAATGCGGGTGTATATGGATTGGTAATAAATTATAAGGGAAACAAAAAAGTAGTTAAAGTTGTAATAGCGGATTAGTGAATGAGGACAGGCAGTGCAAATTGTCTGTCTTTATTAGGTTTATCATAGAGAGAAGGATAAGTAGTAAAATACTTATCCTTTTTTATTTTACAGAAAATATCCTCTAATAGGTTATAATCTAAAAAGGGTATCCTAACTTGACATTCATAGGTACCGTAAAAGTTAGATGATTACCTTCTATAGGTGTCGAATTATAAGACCAAGTTATGCATCCAGGTTTAGCTGCAGGTCCAATGTAATTTATGCTTTTAAATTTCCCACCAATTCCACTATAGACATCAATAACAAAGTGCCGGATTACAAACTCAAATCCGATTTTCATATTAAATATGGTCATGTTTTATCAACGTTATAAAGTTCTAGTTTATTTGAACCGGTAGTGCCGAAATCTCAATAGTACCCTTCGAATTTGAGATTTGAATTTTGATAGATCATTTCAGCAGCCAGGTATGGCCTTGTTACTTTCATAATTGCAATTAAAAATTTCCCTTCCAGTCCTAATCTGTATCCTTGAATATTTTCAAAATCTGTTGTTTTAAAAATGTCTTTTAAATAAGCCGCAGATGCTTGTAATGCAAATAGTCGTTGTAAGAGCCTTTCATAGCTTAATTCATATCCTGGATTCACCAGATCTAAAGTTCTCATAGGTGAAAGCTTAATTTGATTTTTCAGAGTAGGAAATTTCTGGGCTATGCAGCAATTGATTACTGTAAAAGCCAATAGCATTGTAAGGGTCATTCGGTTCATTTTAAAAAATTGATAGCTGGTTTAGAAATTATTAAAATTAGATTCGTAAAGTAAGCTAATGTGTTAAAAAATAAATATTTAGAGTTAATGTTTTGCCCGTTTTTTTGTTTAATAGCTGAATATTATGGTTTCAGCCAGAAATGCATACTTTCAACAAGTAATCGCTTAAGATGGAATTGATTTCTTTTTTTATAAAGAAAGCCTAATTTCGCACCCCAAAGCAAATTTGACATGAATCCATACAAAGAGATTGAAAACGAAATACTAAAAGCCTCTCACATACTTATCACTGCTCATAAATCACCGGATGGAGACTCGGTAGGTAGTTCATTGGGTTTATTTCATTTTATAGAACGCTTAGGAAAAAAGGCTGTAATTGGCCATCCTGATCCTGCACCTGAGTTTTTGCAATGGCTGGAAGGCATTGATTCAATTTTGTATATGGATAGGGATGGAGATGCACTGAAAAATCATTTCCAGAATGCTGGTCTTATTTTCTGTTTGGATTATAATGCAACCGACCGCGTTGGGCCGGAAATGCAGCAGCTTATTAAATCGGCTCCTGGCAAGAAGATCATGATCGATCACCATCTTAATCCGGAAAATTTCGTGAATATAATTGTTTCCGAAACAGAAGTCTGCTCTACCTCTCAGCTTATCTATGAGCTTATTGAGCAATCAGGACATGCAGATTTATTAAATGAAAAAATCGGAACACCTTTATATCTTGGTATACTTACTGATACAGGAGCTTTCCGCTTTCCTTCAGTGCAACCAAGAACGCATGAAATATTAGGAAAATTGTTAGAGGCCGGTGTTCAGCACCATCTCATTCATGAGCAGTTGAATGATAATAATACTGTCGGCCGCTTGCGTTTGCAGGGATATGCTATGAGCGAGAAACTTGAAATTCTTGATAGCTGCAATGCAGCAATTATTTCATTGACAGAAGCTGAACTTGCTCGATTCAATGCCCAGAAAGGAGACACTGACGGTCTGGCTAATTTAGCATTGTCTATTAAAGGAATCAGGATTGCGGTTTGTCTTTATGAGAAGGAAGGGAAAATCAAAATGTCTTTTAGATCCAAAGGGCAAGAAAATCCGGTTAATATGCTAGCTGAAGAACATTTTGACGGAGGCGGACATGCCAATGCTTCGGGGGGGATCAGCGAAATGTCCATGGAGGCTACGTTAAATAAATTGAAAGTTCTTCTGCCAGTTTATTTTAAGTCGGATAAGTAAAAGAATAACTGCTAAGTTATTGAATCCAAATATTCCAGTAAAATATTCATTAAGGTCCCTTGAAGTCTATTCTGGCTGAAATGGACCTTAATTTTTTTCTGAAATATCCTATTTTTTATTAGTAATTAATTGCATATCAATAGGGTTTTGATATTCTTTGCCGGAAATTTAAGTTTGAATCTTTAATCATCTATGAAAAAACTCAGCTATTTATTATTCCTCTTATTGGTTTTAGATTTTTCATTTAATAATTCAGCCAATGCCAAAGCACCTTCTGAGAAAAGCCATGAAACTATTCAGTTAGATAAAAACTGGGAATTCAGACAAGTTGGTAAGGAGAACTGGTCAAAGGCTTCTGTGCCTGGTTGTGTCCATCAGGACTTGATTGAAAACGGTACTATTAAGGATCCCTTTTTCAGGTTAAATGAATTCGATGTACAGTGGATAGAAAATGAAGATTGGGAATATAGAACCACTTTCTATGTTTCTAAGGAAATAATAAATCAGGAGAACAAAGAACTTTATTTTAAAGGGCTCGATACATATGCTGATGTTTATCTGAATGACTCATTGATTTTGTCTGCTGACAATATGTTCAGGTCCTGGAGTGTAGAATGCCCCAATCTCAAAGAAGGTAACAACCAATTGAGAATAGTATTCAAATCTCCGGTTAAAATCGGACAGGAAAAATTGAATAAGCTTGGATTCCTAATTCCTGTTCAAAATGAACAAGCTCCAAAGGGAAAGCAGAACTCGGTAATGACAAGGAAAGCTGCATACCATTATGGATGGGACTGGGGGCCAAGACTTGTAACATCTGGAATATGGCAACCTGTTTATCTTCATGCTTGGTCAAAAGGAAGAATCAAAGATGTATTCCTTCAACAGAAGAATGTTTCATCCAAAATTGCCAATTATACTGCTACTATAGAAGTTATAGCTACGAAAGTAGGAGCAGGGCATATAGATGTTTCAGCAGATGGAAAGCGCCTTGGTGCTATGAGTGTACAGCTGAAGAAAGGTATGAATACCTTTCATATGGACCTTTCTGTTAAAAATCCCGAGCTTTGGTGGAGTGCAGGTTTGGGCAAGCAAAAACTATATAATGTTAAGACCATCCTGAACATTCAAGGTGCTGAAGCAGATATAAAAGAAACAAAACTTGGGATACGCACATTAAAAGTAATTCAGAAGAAGGATGCTCTTGGCAAATCATTTTATGTAGAGTTGAATGGAGTGCCGGTATTTATGAAAGGAGCTGACTATATTCCCGGAGATAATCTGATCACAAGAGTTAGACAGGATAAATACAATAGAGTTATTAATGAAGCACTGGATGCCAATATGAACGTGCTTAGAGTATGGGGTGGTGCTGTCTATGAAACAGATCAATTCTACGACTTATGTGCAGAAAAAGGACTGATTATTTACCAGGATTTTATGTTTGCCTGTAGCATGTATCCGGGCGACGATGCATTTGCGGAGAATATCAGACAAGAAGCAGAAGAACAGGTTAAACGTCTTAGAAACTATCCTAACATTATGTTATGGGCTGGCAATAACGAAATACTGAATGGCTGGCATGAGTGGAACTATCAGGAACGTTTTGGCTACAGCAATCAGCAGAAAGACACGCTTTGGAAATACTATACAAATATATTTTATAAAGTACTTCCCGAAACGGTACAAAAATTTGATCCGGAAAAATTATACTGGGCTTGTTCTCCTCAATCAGAGCAGGATAAATTGCAGACGCCGTTATCTGGCGACCAGCATTCCTGGTCAGTATGGTTTGGTGAACAGCCATTCTCCAGCTATGAAGAACAACCAGGACGCTTTATCAGTGAGTATGGATTTCAATCTTATCCATGTATCAATACACTAAAGAAAATAGCTTTAACAGAAGATATGCAATGGGATTCGGAGGTATTGCTGAAAAGACAGAGAAGCCCTATGGAGTGGATTGGCAAAGGAATGAATGGTAATCATATGATAGATAGATATATGAAAAAGGAGTTTAGGACACCAAAAGATTTTGAATCATATATTTATATAAGTCAGCTGCTACACGGACAAGCAATAAAGACTGCCGGCGAAGCGCATAGACGAAATATGCCTTATACTATGGGTTCTATGTATTGGCAAATCAACGATTGCTGGCCAACTGTATCCTGGTCTTCTGTCGATTACTTCGGTAATTGGAAAGCCAGCCATTACAGAGCAAGAAATGCTTATAAGGATATGATTGTTAGCTTTACTCAGCGCAATGATACTATAAAAGCTTATGTTGTTTCGGATAGATTAAAAAATACTAATGCTGAATTGAGGATCAGTGTATATGATTTTTCTGGAAAGCTGATTTTAGCAATACCACAGAAGATAATGATTCCTGGTAATGCTAGCAAAGTGTTTTTTAAAGATAAATTAGCTGAGTTGTTAAAGGGCAAGAACAAAGAAGATGTTTATATTAAAGCTGAACTGTCTGAAAATGGAAAAGCAATAACGGAGAATAATTTCTTTTTGGTTCCTTATAAATCCCTGTCATTGCCTAAGCCAAACGTATTGGTTAAAATATCTCAATCTATCGATACTTATACTATGCAAGTAAGATCTGATAAATTCGCTAAAGACGTTTATTTATATTTTGAAGGTTTGGATTGTAATCTGAGTGATAACTTCTTTGATCTGGATGCAAATCAAACCAGAATATTGACTTTTAAAATTAATGGAAATCCCTCTGTAGATGAGTTGGAAAAGAAGTTGAAAGTACTTACTGTTGCTGATAGTTATTAATATGCAAGAGGTATCATTTTCATAAATAATAAGGCCTTTAATTCAAATTAAAGGCTTTATTATTTATAATCAGTAATAAGTATTTATTGGTTCTTGTACATTCTGATCATCTCCCCATAGCCTAGTCCCATAGCCAGGCCATTAACAGACATAGCAATTCTTTTGGTTTTGGTGGCTTCTGTTTTAGCAGATTCAATCCAGTTGGAAAAGTATCTTTGATGAGATTTTGGTAAGGACTGAAAGAATTTTAAAGCTTTAGGTTCATCTTCCAGGCAAGTCATAAAGTCTTCAGACAATTTTTTTTCTTCTGTATCTAAAGTAATTTCTACCACAAGCATCGCACCTTTATTTTTTTTGATTGCTTTTCTTACAGATGCATTTAAAGGCATGATATAATTGCCATTGCCCATTGGCAGAAGGCTTACACCTTTATATTCATAAGCATCCAATTTGCCTTTTACATTAAAGGATTTTTTATTAGATGGTTGTAATTGTTGAGCTACATCTCTTGGGATCTCTATGTAGCTCCAGCCTGTTTTTTCTCCTTTTTCTTCGAACTGGAGGATAACTGTATTAAATTTTATCAATTGAGTTCGTAGGTTTATCAGAACCCAAGATAAAAAATATGAAGGTAAAATGTGTCGGGTTAAAAAATAAAATTATAAATAAGCTATAAATAAGGATTACTGCAGCCCATCACAATCTTTTTTAATTTATCAAGGTTGACAGTGTCAGTTACATCCGCCGAGAATCCAAGGATATTGGTCTTTCCAGTAATAGGGTTCAGAAATGGAATCTTATGTGTTTTGAAAACATAGGTTCGTCCATTGGATAATGAAAAGTTTTGATTAGGGAGTTCAATACTTTTATTCTGATTCAAAACCTCTTCATCAGACTTTCTGATTATTTCTATTTGCTCTTCATTCTGGATAAAGTGTGCATCTTCTTTCCCAATAATTTGTGCCTCATCAAGCCCAAACAGTTCTGCCTCGAGTTTATTTATAAGCAGGTATTTCCCCTGTTCGTCTTTCAGAAAAACAGGAAAGGGCATGCCTTCAATAATTATTCTTAGGAAATCGTAAGTTTTTTCTTCTTGTGCTGGCATTGGGTTGGCTGAGTTTTCAATCAGGGATTTAAGTATCGTCTGCTCATATTCATCTGTATGACTAAGCATTAAACTTTTGGCTTTTTCGGTATCCCCCTTTATAATATTTTCGATAGTGAAGAGGATACTATTAAGCTTATTCTCAAGGAAAGACACCCGTTCTTCTGGAGACATAGACTTGGCAACTTCATTAGTCATAATTCAAATATTTTAGTTATTAAATTGCCTCAGATAAGTGAATATCTTTTTATTAAATACTCACGTACAAATGGATCCCCGACAGTAAACAATTACCAATAGAATGATTATTCTATTTTTGTAATTGTATTTTTCCTCGTTTAAAAGCGTTTTACGATTTAAGAATTTTAGGGGTTTTGTTATATAAAAAAATAACCAGTCAAAGTTTAAATAATTATATTTTTGTTAATTTTCCCTTATAAATAAGGGGGTAAGTCAATTGTAGTTTTATTAAATTGAATTTATTTGTCAAAAAGTTATATTTTTTGAATAAGTAAATATTTGTATAAAACAAATATTTGGCTAAAGGCGTAAGAATCCTTCCAAGCTATTAAAATCACAATTACTATGGAACAGGATGTATTTTTATTACTTAAAGATTACTATTCACTCAAGTCAGAAAGACAAAAAATACTTGCTCAATGCTGCCCTGAAAGCAAACAAAACAGACCTAGCGAATTAGATGAGATTGAGCAAAAAATGCAATCTTTATTTGAAATAATAAAAAAGGATTGCAGGAATTCCTACTACTAGCTTCTTATAGCAAATTGATAGGTTTTAATTAAATCAAGTTAAAGGCCTGAGCAAATTTGGTTAACTCATATTGATTTTGAATCTGCAGTTTATTTCTGATATTCTTACGGTGAGTACTAATAGTTTTCTCTGAAATGTGAAGCATCTCAGCAATATCTGCAGATTGTTGACCAATAGCCATAAGCTTTAATATTTCAATTTCGCGATTGGTTAAACTGGAAAATAATTTATGATTATTTCTCAGAAATGTATTCTCATCCAACAATCTGTCTACTTTAGCATTTACTGAATTCTGAGAATCAATAGGACATGCAATCACTATAACATGGGTAGGTATATCATTTTCGTCTGAATGAAATATTTTTAATGTACTCAGATACCACGTCCATTCATGGTTTTTACTTTTTCTCACTTGTTGAAAAAATGAAATCAAATCGTTTTCATTTTTAGATTCAATAAGTTCTAAAATTTTTGATGAATAATCTTTCCAGTCTTCAACATTAAAATATCGATCATTGTATTCAGCATTTTCAATACTTTTAATCTCTTCAAGATCCACTCCAAGTATATTTAATCCTCGGGGAGACATATATTCGATTTTAAGATCTGATAGATTTTGTATAATGATTACACCTGGAATCAGCTCTGATGTAGCAATTACGCTTTCAAGCTTTTGCTGAAAAGTAAGACTCATAATATATTTTATTCGCCAATCTGACAAAAAGGGGAACCCCTCTTGATTAATTAAAAATATTATTTTCAATTTGTCCCACCAAAACCTCTTCCACATCTTTTAATACTTATTTGGAAGGATACATTGGTATTCAAAAATATCATTAAGTTTAAAGTTAAATAGAATTTTACAAATGCTCATTCATCAAATAGAAATATTTAAATCAAAGATAAAGCTTTTAGAGCCTTTTAAAATTTCTTTGGGCATTTTGGATCATGCTGAAAATGTAATTGTCAGAATTACAACTGATATTGGTCTGGTAGGATTTGGAGAATGTAGTCCGTTTAAGACTATAAATGGTGAAAGTATGGATACCGGGTTTATTGTAGGGCAATACTTAGGAAAAGCGCTAATTGGGAAAAATCCACTTGAAATCGAAGAGTGTATCAATTTGATGAATAAAGTCATATATGCCAATACCAGTATTAAAAGTGCTTTTGATATTGCATTGTATGATATAGCCTCACAGTATGCTAAGGTGCCTTTATACAAATTTCTTGGTGGAAATAATTCCAAGCAGATTGTAACTGACTATACTATAAGTATCGATGTGGCTGAAAAGATGGCGAATGATGCAGTTAAAATAAAGAACAATGGTTTTAAAGTCATTAAGGTTAAACTTGGAGGAACCAGAGAAGAAGATATAGAAAGGATAAAACAAATCCGAAATAAAATCGGATATGATATTCCGTTAAGGATTGATGCAAACCAGGGCTGGGATTGCAAGATGGCTGTTGAAATACTTAAAGATCTTGAGCCGTACAATATACAACATTGTGAAGAACCAATTCCCAGATGGGATTTTATGAACCTACCTTTCCTTAAGAAAAATAGCCTCATACCAATTATGGCCGATGAATCATGTTGCGATCATAATGACGCTGCAAGACTTATTGATTTGAATGCATGTCATCGATTTAATATTAAGTTGGGAAAATCTTCAGGTATTTTTAATGCTTTAAAAATTATAAAACTTGCAGAGAGAGCAGATATTCAAATGCAGATAGGAGGGTTTTTGGAGTCCAGATTAGGCTTTACTGCTTCTGCACATCTTAGTCTTTCCAATGACAACATAAAATATTTTGACTTTGATACACCTTTGATGTTTGAGGAAGATCCTGTTAGAGGAGGAATGTTATATGGCCAGAATGGACTTATTACTTTGCCTGACGCCATTGGTTTAGGGGCCTCTGTTGATGAAAGCTACCTTGAAAATTTACCCCAAGTGGCAATTCATTAATAAATTAAAAAAAATAAAACTGGTATTGTCTATTCAAATTGCTTAAGAGGATCTACTTTCTTTTGGTAATATTTTTCAAGTCGTTGCAGAACAAGAATCGATAATATCAGCCATACATATCCGATAGCAAAACCAGCCAGTACATCACTGGCATAATGTACTCCAAGATACACTCTGCTTACGCCGATAAGGTGGATGATAAGAAGCAAGATAATTGTAATAATCCACTTCAATCCTTTTTGTGGCACTTCTTTCCATGTAAAATAAATAAGCAAACCATAAAAGGAAAAAGCAGTCATAGAATGACCGCTTGGAAAGCTTAGGCCTGAAGCCTCTGAAAGCCTCTCCACGATTGGTCTTGGTCGATTGAATAGAAATTTAAGGAAAAGATTTAACAACAAGCTACCTATTACTACAACCGGAACTTTTAAGCTATACCAGTGATGTTTCTTTATGAACAGAAAATAAAGAAGCAAAAGAACAAACATTACAGGTATGAACTCTCTGGAGGCAAGGAAACTCATTGCCTTCATAAAATTGGTCATTGCCGGTGAGGTAAATTGGTGAACCCATTGATATACAAAATGGTCGAATTGTTCCTGTTTGTCATAAAACAATTCTTTCACTATCAGTCCAAATAGAAAAATAGAAGCAAAGAAAAGTATCCCTGTTATTAAAAACTCAATTGAAAAAAGTGTAATAATGGCAATGGTCTTTCTGTAAACCTTTTGGATCATAATAAATAAACCTCGGTAATTCTCCTTTGTTTTCAGTGTTAAATATATGGCAATCTCTTGTCAGATCATCGTTTTCTTATGTGATATTCTTTGTTTCATTGTTTTAAGATTTTATACTGTAAGTTACTTATAAACAATGTAATACAAGTTAATATTCTGTGCTCCAACTAAATCGCTTTTTATTAATTCTCTTTTCCCTGAAAAAAATTTCCTCTTTTTAAAATATTTTATTTGGCAAGCCGTCTATATCCTCAATAAAGGACTGAATAAAATAGAATAGAGCTATGCAAAACAATACCACCCTTTCATTCCCTGAAAATCCAGATGGGATACTTTCTTTAAATCAAATCATCAACACCGAAATCATTCCGAGATTCAATTACCTGTCTGAAATCATCACTCCAGATGAGGAAGAGCTTGAAGAGCTTGAAATGTTAAAAGAGATTATACTTGGCTATTTGTTTTTTTGATACGGGGAGGATTTAAGTGCCAAGTAATAAGTATTAAGTCTTATTACTTAAAACTTTTTTGTTGGTATGATAAAAGTTTTAAGTAATCCCTTTTTTATTAGTTTACAATCAAAGACGATATTTGATCTGTCGGAAAGACAGAACCATCGATAGAACCACACTCCGACAATTAAACATTCCCGGTTGAAAGGAATGCAGGAATATCTCCATTCATACTCCTGAATACCTTCAGCAAGAATAAGTTTGTATCCTGATTATCTAGAATCTTCAGGCTAGGACTTTTTTATGCTGATAAATGCATTTTCAAATTCCTAAATATTATATAATGAAGAGAAAGTTACTTTCAGCTTTGCTGATAAGCGCTACGCTACAGTCATTTGCCCAAAATGAAGAACCTCAATGGAACGGGAAAATTAACAAATCCTGGAAAGCTTCAGAACCTCAAAAGGTGGAATATCTTAAGAAAGCAAAACCAGGCGCCCCAAACGTATTGCTTATATTACTTGATGATGTAGGGTTTGGTGCTACCAGTGCTTTTGGAGGCTTAATTAATACACCTAATTTTGATAGTCTGGCAAATAATGGATTAAGATATACCAATTTTCATACAGCAGGTATTTGTTCGCCCACACGTGCTGCATTGCTTACAGGAAGAAACCATCATGCTGTCAAAATGGGATTATTCCCTAATTATCACCTTGGTGCAGATTTCCCAAGCTATGATGGACATATTCTTCCGGAAAACGGAACAATCGCAGAAGTGCTCAGGGACAATGGATACAGCACTTATCAGCTGGGTAAATGGCACTTAACTCCAGATGAAGAAACTACAGATCTGGGGCCCTTTGTCCGCTGGCCTTCCGGCAAAGGCTTTGATCATAATTTTGGATTCCTTGGAGGTGCTACTGACCAATACAAACCAGATTTAGTAGAAGATAACCAACATATCAAGCCTGATGGAAGACATCTCAATACACTGCTGACAGATAAAGCAATAAGCTATATTGATAAACAAAACAGTATAGCTCCTGATAAACCTTTCTTTATTTATTATGCTACCGGAGCTGCTCATGCTCCTCATCAGGTAGATAAAGCATGGAGTGATAAATACAAAGGCAAGTTTGATCAGGGATGGGATGTATACAGAGAACAGGTTTTTGCAAATCAAAAGAAGTTAGGAGTTATTCCTGCCAATGCCAAGCTTCCTGACCGTCATCCTTTAATTAAAGCCTGGAAAGATGTTCCTGTTGAAGAGAAAAAATCTTTTGCGCACTTTATGGAAGTATATGCTGGCTTCCTTGAATATACGGACTATGAAATTGGACGTCTGGTGAGTCATTTGAAAACAACAGGTGAACTCGAAAATACTGCTATATTTATCATTATCGGTGACAATGGTGGAAGTAAAGAAGGTTCTGAATATGGAGTAATCACGAAGACCAATCGATTCAGTAATGCTAGCTTTACAAGAGATGAATACCGTAAATTTGTATTAAGCGAATTTGATAAGGTAGGAGGTAAAGAGGTAGCAAGTGTTGCAAACTACCCATTAGGCTGGGCTCAGGCAACCAATACACCTTTCAAACACTGGAAAGGTGATGCCAATTCTGAAGGTGCCACACATAATCCTTTGATTGTCCATTATCCTAAAGGAATAAAAGAGAGAGGAGTAAGGAATCAATATAGTCACCTGATAGATATCTTTCCTACAATTGAAGAGATTACCGGAGTTCAACAGCCTGAAAATATCCGCGGTTACAAACAAACTCCTCTTCAGGGAGCAAGTCTCTTCTATAGTGTAGCCAATGCAAATGCACCTTCAAAACACACGCAGCAGCACTATTGTATTTTTGCCAACAGAGCAATTTATAAAGATGGCTGGAAAGCAGCAGCAGCTCACAGACCAACGACACTTGAGTTATTCCCTTATTCTGATGAACCTAAAACTACCCTTGACGGAAACCCGGATAATGATATCTGGGAGTTGTTCAATCTGAATGAAGATTTTAACGAGCGTGTTGACCTTGCAGCAAAATACCCTGAAAAACTGAATGAGTTAAAAGCTCTGTTCGATTCGGAAGCTCGCAAGTATAATATTTATCCGCTTATAGACTTTGAACATGCTGCAATCAGACAAAAGCAGCTGTTGCAAAAGCAAATCGAAAAGCCAAGACAATAGTTTTGTTTATGTTAAAATATTTCAGTGTTATCATTTCCATTCACAGAAGACTCAATAAAGTAACCCTGGATTTTCAGACAAAGACAGCACAATAAAAAAATCTGTTACATTTCAGTTCTGATTTCCCCTTCGGTTTAAGCTACCGAAGGGGCTTCTTTTTAAAACAACTAACACTATGAAACGATATTTATTATTTACATTCTGCTTATTTACTACAACCTTGTTTGCACAGCAGCAGCCTTCAACTTCAGGAAATACAAATAAGGATTATAAGAAATTAGTACAACAACTCAAAAAAGGTGAGGTCTATCTTATCGATGTTCGTACGCCTGAAGAGTATAATGAAGGTAACTTGGAATATTCTCAGAATATAGATTATAAAGGAGGAAACTTTAAAAATAACCTTAATAAGCTGGATAAGAAAAAGCCGGTATATGTGTATTGCAGATCTGGAAACAGAAGTGGCAAATCTCTCGATTCACTTAAAGTTCTTGGATTTTCAAAGTATTATAACATCGGAGGATTTGAAAATCTGAAGTCAGACGGGATGCCTGTAAAGAAGCAGTAAATGGGGTATCGTGGTTTTACTACTAATAATCTTGTTTAAACAAGATTATTAGCAGATCAGGTAGAATATTGCCTGATTAAATTTTTATTTTGTTATTCCCGTTCATTTTTATTACCTTTCCTAATTAAAAGGCTATTTTTTAAGAGTATTTTCATATTTATGGAAAAGTCTGATATAGCAAAAGCAGCAAAAGGAGACCTTAAATCATTTAAGAAAATCTTTGACTATTACCTGCCCAGAATGAGGCCGGTATGTTTGAGGTATGTCCATACCGCTTTTGAGGCGGATGATGTCCTTCAGGAAGCTTTTGTTAAAATTTTTCATAATATCAGAAACTTTAAATTTGAAGGATCTTTTGAGGGCTGGATCAGAAGAATTGTTGTAAATACAGCCTTAGATCATTTTAAAAGGAATTCAACCTATTATTCTCACCTGAATATAGACCAGATTAATGAAAGTGAGACTGAAAGTGAAGAAATTAATCTGATCTCAGATTCGGAACCTTCAGAGCTTGTATTATTAGTTAATAAGCTGCCAGAAGGCTACAGAATGGTTTTTAATCTGTATGTATTTGAAGATTACTCTCATCGGGAAATAGCTGAAATGCTTGGTATTTCGGAGGGGACGTCAAGGTCTCAGTATTCAAAAGCAAAAAATTCTTTAAAAAAAATGATCACCGGGCAACGATTTGAAGTAAAAAGCACTCTAATAAATAGATTAAATTCTAAATGAAAAATTCAAAAGAAACGGATCTTTTTAAAGAGGCGATAAGGGAAAAATTCCAGGATGAATACCTTTTGACTGATAATGACAATGATGTTTGGAATAAGGTCTACCAGGAAATAAGTGATTCTAAATCTTTATCAGTAAATAAAAAGTTTAAGTGGTATTATGCAGCCGCTGCTGCTCTTATTATAATAAGCGGTCTGGCTGTCAGTATTTTTGTTTTAAAACAAAATAATACCTCAACTCCTGAGATGGCGGCCAAACCCATTGAAAGTCCTGAATCTTCTCAATCATCTTTAAATGATAATAAAATAGAAGAGAAGACTTCTCCTTCTTTATCTTCATTAAATACCAATAAGTCAAATATCAATAATGTAGGTACAGCATCTGTAAAGCCTATATTTGCGCATGCGGTGAAATATTCTTCTGAAGAAAAATCTGTTATTCAAAATCTTGAAGATGGATCTGTAGTTACATTAAACAATGCTACAGAGTTTAATAAGGAAAAAGTATTTCTTAATAATAGAAATGTCCAGATTGATGGTGAGGCATTCTTTGAAGTTAGTTCTGATAAAGAACATCCGTTTACAGTATACTTCGGCCAATATAAGCTTGTAGTAGTGGGGACAAAGTTTAATGTCCGAAACAGAAAAGATGAGAATTACAAAGAAATAACTGTTCTGGAGGGCATTGTAAAGGTATTTGATAACAATACTCCGGATGGTATCTTAGTAACCAAAGGACAACAACTAACAATACCTGTTGAAGGAAGCTCAATATTAAAACAGGTGGATGCGGAAAATTTCCTTTCATGGAAAACAGGAAAACTGGATTTTCGCAAAACCAGGCTGGAAGATATAGCTTTAATATTATCAAGGACAAAAGAAGCACAGATTACTGTTGATAATAACATAAAGAAATGTAAATTTACCGGAGATCTTTCAGGACTTTCAATTGATGAGGCTATTCAGGTGATAACCCTGACTAACGCATTGAAAGCTGAAAAGACTGAAGGTAAAATTCATTTAACAGGAAACAGTTGTGAGTAAATGGGTATTCTTATTTCTGCTAACCTTTACATCGTTCAACCTCTCTGCTCAAACCTCTGAAACAGAAAACGATTTCCTGCAAAACACCTCTACAAATCTTCTAAATAGAACGATTTACTTTGATTGCAAATCGGGAAGCCTGGATAATGCACTCATTAAGCTTTTGTCAGAACAAAACATTTCTATTTCCTACTCCTATGACAGGGTACAGGAGTTTTCGGTAAAAGCAAAACTCTTCCAATCAGAATCATTTTCCAAGGTACTGGACTATCTGCTTTCGAATACAGGATTAAATTATATTCTTGTAGGTAAAATCATTGTTATTGTTCCGGAAGATAAGCAGAAAGCACCTGAAAAGAACTCCGACACTATTATTAAAAGTTCTGACAAAGTGAGTGCTCATATCTATAAGCCCAATCAGAATCTTGAATATCTTCCGTATTCTGAGAGACGCAAAATACACAGGCATTACAAAGAGGAATTAAGATGGGCTGCAAAATTTAACCGTGAAAAAGATATATATGCGGTTAATCTAGACTCAATTAATAAAGAAAGAAAAAAATACGATCATAGTATCAGCAAGGCCCTTCCTCCTTATTACTTTTCTTTAGGAATAGGATTTACTGAATACACTCCAAAGTATAAGAATAACGAGAAATATAATGTAAAGAAAGAGCTAAATTTCTCCAGCCTGGTCAAGAGTACGCCTATGGGAAGTATAGAGCTGGGCTTGCATCTGGGAAATTTCCTGGTCGGGACAGGTTTTGAAGTCCGTTCTCTGAAAGTTAATGGTTACGGAAGTGGTTTGGCTTTAAGATCGAGGGGAGGGCGCTGGGAATATGAAAATTTAACAATTGGTTTCAGTGATGTCTATCATATATTCAGTATTCCTATTCAGGTGTCCGCATTTACTATCTGGAAACGATTTGTTTTCTCTGGAGGAATAAAAACAGGAATCAATATCATAAGTCCTAAAAAGGTTAATAAGAATAAATTCTCCAGCTATGTTGAATATAAATACAATGGAGAATCATACAGCGAGGAAATCAAAAAAATAACACCTCTTTCAGCTGTTAAAGCAAATGTAGGATATCTCATAGGGAAACGGACTATCGCTGCATTCAGCTCTTCGTATAGCTATAATTTCCCATGGTTTACTAAAAATACTGTCTATACGCTCTATCCGAATGGATTCACATTCGAACTTTCTGTCTCCTACTTTTTTGGCAACAATGATTTAAATAATCTTTTGAAGGTTAAGAAGTAATTGTCACCTTTTGAATAGTTTTCTTAAATGTTCATATCCTAGTTCTTTAGACTCCTGGATGGTAGCTCCAACCAGCTTTTTACCAATTCCATTTCTATGATGTTCTGGTTTTATAAAAAGCCTTTTCATTTCAGCTATTTTTGTGTCTTGTCTTTTTAATGCAACACACCCTATGGGTATATTACTTTTGAAGGCAAGCCATAATCCTCCATCAGGGCTTGAATAATATCCTGGGAGACCTTGTAATTCTTCTTCGAAACTTTGAAAACAGATATCAGAATTTAAATACTGTTCATATTCTTTGAAAAGTTTTTTGATTATTTCCAGTTCTTTCAAGGATGTGACTCTTCTTATCTGAATCATTTTGGTTGTCATTTTGAATGTATGCTGAGCATTTAATGCCAAGGTATGCACCGATGAAAGGAGCGGTTAAGTAAATCCATAAGGATTGTGTGTTGCCTGAAAGAATTGCGGGGGCTAGTGATCTGGCAGGATTCATAGAAGCTCCTGTTATTGGGCCTGCAAACATTGCTTCAAGCATTACCACTGAAGCTATTGCAATACCAGCCATGATGCCTTTTTCCTTTGTTCCAGTAGCAACCTGAGCAATTACAAAAAGTAATAAAAATGCAAGTATAATTTCAAGTACAAAGGATTGAAAATCTGAACCTGCTGGTAGTGTACTACCTAATAATTTTGATTCCTTAAATAGTAATCTGAGAACTGTGCTCGCCAGGAAAGCCCCGGTAACCTGACCTGCCAAATATTTCACAAATTCGGGTAAAGGTAACATTTGTTTTGTCCAGAAAGCAAAACTTACTGCCGGATTCAGATGTGCTCCGGAAATATCTCCCAGTGCATATATCATAGACATTACGATTAATCCAAAAGTAACAGCAATTCCAGCGTGTGTTATGGTTCCTCCGGTGATATCATTAATGATGATTGCACCCGTACCACAAAATACGAGTGCAATGTCCCAATTAATTCAGCTATGTACTTTCTCATTTTTTAGTTTCTTACAAGTGAAAAAATATACAGATTTTCAATTGCAATCTGTTTACATCTTTCATCATATTTTTCTTCCTGTTGTGGTGTGCCATCAAAAGCTTTAGGATCAACATAGGAGCAAGAGATGCGTAATTCTGTGCCGGGAATGATAGGGCAATTACCATCAGCTTCAGTACAGGTCATGATTGCACAAAGGTTTACTTTGGGGATTGAAGCATCTTCATAGGTCTTGGAAAAACAAATGATTGGAACTTCCTTATCGTCATATGTAACCGAATACTGTGGATTTTTTTCTTCACCTGTTGATTTGGATACTTTATATCCAGCTTTTTCTATTGATTTAATAGCATTGGGATTGAATGCAGTAGTTTCGGTCCCGGCAGAATAGGTATTTATATTTGTTATACCATAATATCTTGCAGCTGTCTTTCCCCATATTTGCCCTAAATGGCTTCTTCTGGAATTATGCGTACAGATGTAGATGAGTTCAGTAGATTTACCCGCATCTAATTTCTCTTGAACAAACTGACTGATTGTCTCTAATGTCTTTTTTCTTTCAACAGAGATGCTATCAAAAGATCTGATAGCATTCTGAATATAACTTTCAATAGATTGAAATAACATGAATTAAAAATTATTTAATAGTTAACAACACTTGGCTTCTGGACCACACCCACATTCTGTTTCAGGTCTTTCCGCATAAACAGTTATGCTGAAAACTCCAGATCCTTTTGATTTGAATTCGTTTAGTTGTTCCTGATTCAAATAATTTAAAAGAATTTCATCAGGAATATTAATCTGCTTTTCTTTCTGAATGGTGATATTGGAAAACCCTGAATCAGATAATATTTCCAGATAATCGCCTTTCTTAATTGCGCCAGAAACGCAACCTGCATACATCTCCGCTTCTTTCTTAATCGCTTCAGGGAGGTCGCCTTTTAATACAATATCTGAAATACTAAAATGACCTTTTGGTTTTAGTATGCGGAAGACTTCATTAAAAGCTTTTTTCTTGTCAGGAACTAGGTTCATTACGCAGTTGCTTACAACAACATCGGCTCTTTTGGAAGATAGAGGAATATCTTCAATATCTCCCAATCTGAATTGTACATTTTTGAATCCCAACTTCTCGGCATTGGTTCTGGCTTTTTGGATCATCGCTTCTGTCATGTCTATGCCTATGATTTCTCCTTCTTCACCTGCGATAGCTCTAGCGACAAAACAATCATTTCCTGCACCGGAACCTAAATCCACAACTGTATCTCCATTCTTGATTTGGGCAAATTCGGTTGGGAGGCCACAACCAAGGCCAAGGTCTGCATCGGGGTTGTATCCTTCGAGCCTTGAATAGTCTTCACTCATAATTGTATAAGTACCGGTTCCACAACTTCCGGCACCACAACAGCTGGTTTCATTTTGTCCTTTCGACTGTAATGCAATTTTACTGTATTCCTCTTTTACTATCCCTTTTAGTTTTTCATTTGTATTTTCCATTGTAATACAGTTTGTTTTAATTATATTGTTATAATGTAATATTACGATATATATGGGTAAAAAATTTTAACAGCACTTGGCTCCCTTATAGGAGCCGAACAGTTTACTAAAAGCCTCTTTAGCTTCATCCCAGACCTTTTCATCAATGCAGTAGCAAACGCTGGTGCCTTCAATCTCTCCTTTGATTAGACCTATCTCTTTCAATGCTTTCAAATGCTGTGAGACAGTTGCCTGGGAGAGGGGGAGTTCTTCTACCAGATCGCCGCAAATGCAGGTATTCTTTTTTAATAAAAACTCCAGGATAGCAATGCGGGCAGGGTGGCCAATGGCCTTTGCAAGGCTTGCCATTCTGTTTTGTTTATCGTTGAAGTTGTCTGTTTTGGTAATTCCCATATCAATATGGATTGTTAATTATAATAATGCAATATTACGATAAAGGTTTTTAGAATACAAAATGATTTTAAATAAATGTGGTAAATTGTTGATTTTCAGTAGGTGTTTGTTGTGGTGGTATTGGAAGAATTTTTGGAATTGAGTATCAGACTGATTTGGATTCTGTGCTCTTAGGAAGTTAAATTATCTCTAACTTGCACTTTTATTCCTTTAAATATGAAAACTAGATCGCTATCATTTGCTGTTTCGCCAGAAATTGGAAAAGTTTCTGCCGAGTTGATTATTCCTGATGATCCAATATGTATAATGACACTGGCGCATGGAGCGGGTGCGGGAATGAATCATGAATTCATGGTGTCGATTTCAAAGTCACTTGCCGAAAAAAACTTTGCGATACTTCGATTCAATTTTCCATTTATGGAAAATCAAAAGAGAAGACCTGATTCTCCTGCTGTAGCTCACAAAACGATTGAAGTGGCGATTAAAAAAGCCTATGAATTATTCCCTTCTCTTCCGGTGTTTGTAGCGGGCAAATCTTTTGGAGGAAGAATGAGTTCACAATATTTGGCAATGCAGCCGACAACTGATGTAAAGGGAATTATATTTTTTGGATTTCCGCTTCATCAACCTGGAAAACCTTCTTTAGAAAGAGCAGAACATCTAAAGAGTATAGCAGTACCAATGCTTTTTTTGCAGGGTACCAAAGATACTTTGGCATCGAATGACCTGATAGAGAAAGTTTGCGCTTCCCTTCATTTAGCAACCCTTATAACAATTGAAAAAGCAAATCATGCATTCAAGGCAGGAAAACAAGATCTCATGCCGATACTTATAGATTCAACTAAATTGTGGGTTCATAAGCAAATAAGAGGTGATACAAAATCGTGAGTGGCTATTTAAAATCCTCTCTCATTACAAAAGCGAGGACACATTATCAATATATCTCTTAACTGTATTACCCTCTACACAAATTGCACGTTTTAGAAAAGTGCGCCAGCTTCATGAGTTGGCAGTGGAGGGATAGCTGGAATAAATAAACACAATGCAGGCTAATACCAAAATGAAAAAAATAATATATCTATTCACACTTGGAGTTCTATTAATTCATCACTCAGGATATTGTCAATTAAATATCATAGAAATGGATAACTCAGAACAAGGTGTTAACAGTTTATCAATTAGTAAGGATTCTAGTTTTATTTTGGTTGGACAGAAAACTCATGTTGAATTAAATACAGGTTCCGAAATAATTAATCTACAAGGATCTTATGCGATTTTTGATAAGCATTCTCACAACATAATAACCTATTCAAATACAGATGAGTATAGCAGTAAACTTTATGTATATGAGTATAATGGCAAAGAACTTAATTCCTTTCCCATCAATGGCAGAATAACAGGCATTTGCAACTCCACAGAGCAAAACATATTGATTTCAGCAATTATAAAAAAAGGAGATGATGATTCAGGAATACTTTTACTATTGAATATTTCCAATGGAAATCAAAGAAGTATTTTTAGCCCAGTCATTGCAGAATTAACATCTGTACATCTATTATCCAATAAAAATATAGCGCTAACAGGTACAGGCAAAAACTATATAATTAATCAAGATGGAATAATAATTAAAGAAATATATGCACCGAGCCGGAGTTTTGGAAAGACAAGTTTAGACAACAAGCTGTTCCTAATTTTACAAGAATATTCTGATGGAAGTTATATAGATATTTATGGTGAAAATGGCGATTTTATTGAGAAAATTGAATTCAAACACCGTCACAATCCAGTAAATGGTACTCGCAGATGCAATGAATGTATTTCAAAATATGCATCTTTTGTAGATTTTGATTTATCCCCTGATAAGAAATTCTTAGTTGCAAAAGATCAAGAAGATAAAGTTTACTTACTGGACATTAACCGAAAATTGATTGAAATATACAATGCATCTGGAAGCTGGTCATTTATGACTTTTATAGATAATAATAGGTTTATCTACCTCGATCTAAATGATAAAAAAGTAAAGTTAATAAAAATTAAAAGCACGTAGCAAAGCTTAAGTCTATATGACTTCGGCTTACAAATGAGAGTACGTTTTTAATTTATGGTTTAAAGGATAGCTTTATATTACCTCGCTTATGCTTGAACCAGCGTAGCTTTTATCACTAACAAATAGGATAAAAGATATGATGAAGAAAAATTAACTCAATATAATAGAAAGGTTTTAGCAGAAGGAATGATTTAATTCCCTCTCTTAATTCAATTTTTCTTTAAAATGGTTGAAAATCTAACTAGATTGAATATCCGTAATGGATAATCTTAAAGATTGATATGAATTACAGGAAATTGTTGTTTTTTAAAGTTCTTTTCGTGCTCTCAATTAGTTTTAACTTCAGGGCATTCTCTCAGATTCCTAAACCTGCATTGGTAGGTTATTGGCAGAACTGGTCAACAGGCCTTAAACTAACTGATGTTCATGATGCTTATAATGTAATACAGCTAGCCTTTGGTACTACTGAAGGTTCTTCATTATCCAAAATCACTTTCAGTCTGCCATTGGATTATGAAAAGAATTCATTTATGGCAGATATTGATGTACTCCATTCGAAAGGAAAAGTTGTAATATTAAGCCTGGGGGGAGGCAATGATCCCATCAGGCTGGATAATGAGGAAGCGAAACAGGAATTTATAAGTTCTGTGAACTTTATTCTTCAAAGTTTTAATTACAAATTCGATGGTATAGATATAGATTTTGAATCAAGCTCAATGGCTTTCGGAAGTTCGTGGACTATGAATGATCCTGCACCTGCTCAGACAAATCTGATAGAGGCAATAAAGATACTGATGATTGATTACAAAAATGCTACTGGTAAAAAGATGTTACTAACAATGGCGCCTGAGACAGTTTACCTGATGGGAGCATTGAGTTCTTATCAGATTAATAATCTTAACGGAGGTGCCATGTTACCTATTATCGAGCAATTACAAGATGATATAGATTTGCTTCATTGCCAGTATTACAATGCAGGTGGAGCTGGAGGGGGTACTTTTGCAATTGATGGAATGGTCTATTTCGATGATAGTGATCCTGATTATATCACATCCATGACAGAAAGTATTATTAAAGGGTTTCCTTTGTTAAAGAACAAAGGTATTTATAAAGGTTTTCCAGCATCTAAAGTGGCAATTGGCCTTCCAGCTAAATCCAGTAGTTGTAACCTAGGAACAGGTAGTGGTTATAATAGTCCTGAAGATGTTTGCAGAGCTATAAAGTATATTCAAGGGGAAATATCAAAACCTTCGGATTTTACCTATACCCTTACTTCTTCATATCCAGATCTGGCAGGGCTTATGACCTGGTCGATCAATAAGGACAGGAATATATGTGAAGGAGTTTATTCATTTGCTGAGAATTTTTCTTGTGCTTTCGAGGCATTAACTGCGTTGCAGAATGAGTTAAATGAAAATAACGGAATTATTCTTTATCCAAATCCTGCCTCTGATTATTTAGACTTAAGATTTGAAGTCAATTTATATGGGGTAACCAATTTTGATATCATCAATGTTAATGGAGAAGTAGTGTACCAGGGAAGCATGTTATCAGGAGAGAAAAATTATAATCTGGATATCAGCAATTTTAAACCCGGTCTTTACTTTCTTGTGGTGCTTTCCAGCAATATGAAGTTGAACAAACGTTTTGTAAAATACTGATAATCTTGTTACCCCTTTCTCCCCGGTTGGTGAGACAATATAGCCGTCAACCTAAGAAATAACAAAGCCATTTTACATGGCTTTATTTTATTTTCCTTGTTTATTTGTGTGCGCTTCCTTCATTTAGCAACAACCCTCATAGAAATTGAAGGAGCAAATCATGCATTCAATGCAGGAAAAGGAGATCTCGTGTCGATACTTAGAGATTCAACTAAATTCTGGGTTAATAAGCAAATAAGAGGTGAGACAAAATCGTGAGTGGCTATTTAATATCCTCTCTCATCCTCTCGCATTACAAATGCGAAGCCGTATTATCAATATGTTTCTTAAATGTATTAATAAATCTCTCTAACATAAATTACACGCTTTATAAAAGCGACGCCAGCTTCTGAGTTGATATTCGCGGGAAATCTGGGGTTCAATCAAATATATTTAAAGCCTGAAGGGCTGATATGTCATGTGAGATTTTTAAAACCCAATAGTCCTCGTCCTAGCAAGGGCTATTGGGAGCTTAATTTTATCTTACAATCAAACATTCCTGTCGCCTTCCTTTTTCTGTTACTATTTCAATTACATATGTTTCGGGTTTTAATTCTTTGGTAGATATTGAATTCATATTACACAACCATCTATTTGATTAAGAATACGCCCATTTAAATCATATATGCTGGTTGAATAGTTACTTGTTTTATTGATTTTAAATCAATATTTATAGTTACAGGCTCACCTGCCAAAACAGGATTAGGGAATATTAATGGAGCATTACCAGTAAGCAAAAAACGTTTTCAATTCTTCTTTTTGTCCATCAATGTCAAGTTGAACAACTTTGATATAGCAGGAGGAGTTTAATGGAAAAGAATAAGAGTATTCAGTAATTCCGGTAGTATTATTCATTCCTTCAAGAAATCCTGTTGCCAGAAAGTTTATACCATCTTCACTTTTATATATTTCAAATCCTGCATTGTTTTTCTCAGTTATGGTTTTCCACTTGAGCACTATGCGTGAAGATTCCATCTTATAAGAAATGTCTGTTAATCGCACAGGTGTTACAAATACCAGGAAGAGTGTAAGAAAGGGATTAATATTGCCTAATGATGTGGATGGAAGATGACCTAAAAATCCGGATCCGTCTATAAATCCTGAATTCTGAAAAGTGCCATAGGAGGACAATAGACCATTGACTACAACTCCATTGCTGTTATTGACGAAGCTATTTAAAATAGTTATCTGGGAAAGTGCTCCTACAATTAAACCTCCTGATTGGACATTAAGATCAGTGGTTAATATTTGCACGTTCATTAAGTCTAATACGCCTCCCTTGATAGTGATAGAACTGCCATTTAATGTTTGCCCGTTGTCAATAACAATACTGCCGCCGGAGCTTATTGTTATATTTGTGTAATTCAGGTTATTGCTTACCGTCACATTGTCTGTTTCCGATGGTAAACAGTTGCAAGAAGGCCCACCTGGGGTTGTTGACCAATTGTTTGGATCGTCCCATGATCCATCATTAAGACTATAAAGGTTTGCTGAAAAAACAGAGTAACAGTTAAAGTATATTAAGGAGAAAAGAAAAAATTTATTCATGAATAATTATTTATTAAAAATACAAAGTTATGTTTATAAATAATTTTTACAATCGAATTGATAAACTTATGAATGCAGTTTTATCTGATTTAATTATGAAAAAATCTTTATGAAACTGTAAATGAACTATTTATTTATAAAGTAGAAAGACTTAAAAGTTAGATAGAATTTGAAATAAAAAGTTTAATCTAATTTCGTAAACTGATTTTTTTGACACGATTGATCCCTTTTCGAATAATTACTTTTGATTCTACATTTCTTAAAGTATTGAATCAGATAGCATCAGTTGGCATACATTTTTCCTCGGTAGCTGCGCTCGCTTAATGTCGTTAAGTTAAGGAATTTTATTGTTGGATAATTGAATTAAGTATCTTGGATAAAATAAATAAGAGTAAAGCTGATTCTGTTTATAGAAAGGACTTTTTTCACACACATACCGTGTCCTGTCCCCTGACAGGGCACTCTTTCTTTAGCAATTAATCTTATCACTGACATATAGGATAAAGATATGATGAAGCAAAATTAACTCAATATATAGAAAGGTTGTAGCAGAAAAAAAATGTGGCCTGTCGGGAACAGACCACATAGCAGCCTTCACATGAATACATTGTTCATGTGAAAGCTTTTTTTATTTTTTCAAAAATTAATAAACAACCACCTTGGTATTTTTTAGATATTCTCCCTTTTCGGATAGAAGTGTCACTATGTAAATTCCTTGGCTCAGGTCAGAGATTTCAAAAGTCTGAGGTTTTTGACTTAGATCAAATTGGGTGTGTATTTTTCCTGTCAGGTCTTTTACTTCTATATATCCTTTCTGCCTTGGAGCTTTGATATTAATGATTCCTGAAGAAGGATTAGGAAAAATTAGAAAGTCCTGATCGAATGCCTGCAGGTTAGGCAAAGAGGCTGTTATCGGATAATTTACTCTATAGAGCAAAATATCTCCATCTGTACTTAGTATGGATATATCATGCCCACCAAGAAGGAGTAATTTCTGGTCGCTTTGAAAAAACATTTGATTAATATTTTCGCTGACAGTTGAAGATTCAAATAAATAAATACCGTTATCCTCAAACGTGTTATCGAAATTTCCTGATTTATCTAATCTTACCAGGGCAATATTGTATTTTGAATTGTATTCTGTAATGCCTCCTAATAATAGTTTGCCGTCTTTGATAAGAATTGTGGAGAATGAATCATGAAAGTCACTTAATTTAAAATTCAGCAGTCCATCGTCTGAGAAATTAGCATTCAAGGAACCATTGTCATTCAGGCTTATTACAGCCATTTGATCGAAGAAGTTGTCGCTATAGCTTCCGGCAATATAGATAGTGCCGTCTTCGTCTACTGCAAGATCTCTGAAATCATTAGTAACACCTTGTGGAATCAATACAATCCCGTTTTCGCCAAAGCTGTTATCCAAAGTCCCGTTGCTATTTATCCTTATTACAGCGCAATAATCTTTGTCTTTTGTGATCTGGCCTAAAAGCATGATCTGTCCGTTATCCCTGATAAACAATTTATTTAAATGATCACTATGGTCCGAATTAGTGATGATAAGTTTCCCAGTATTGTTGAATGAATTGTCAAAGGAACCGTCTTCATTCAGCTTAACAACTGCGATGTCAAAATCATATATATTAGGATCATACGAAATACCGGAAAGAAGCATTTTATTGTCCGGAAGCAATATAAAATCTTTCAATTGACTTCGGGGAGTGCCTGCAGAAATAAGTAACATGCCATCATCATCAAAAGAATTGTCCAACGAACCATCGCTATTTAATCTTGCAACTGCAAGATAGGTTTCAATTGTCGATTCTTTATCGCTGTCAAAACTGGCAGCCACCAGAATTTTGTGATCATCTCTTTCAGCTATTGAGAATGCACGGCTATATTCTGAGCCAAAAGGAATCGAGACTTTGCCGTTGCCTCCAAATGAAGGGTCTAAGGACCCATCTGATAAGAGCCGAAGTACTGTGGTAACACCGGTAGTATTTGAATGATTAGCAGTGGCGGCAATCAGGATTTTACCATCTTTCTGCTCACAAGAGGAAAATGTTTCATCATTCCGGTCTATATCAATAGTAACTTTACCATTAATCCCAAATCCATTATCGGGGATGATTTTCTGAGAATAAGAATTTGAAAATAAAAATAATGAGAAAGAAATAGTGGATAGTAAAAGTGTTTTCATAGCATAAGTATTTGGCATAAAGTACGTTGTGATAGTCCGGATTTCCAAATTTTATAAAGCATTTTCCAGATTTTACACCGTGTCCCCTGACAGGGCACTCTTTCTTTAGCAATTAATCTTATCACTGACAAATAGGATAAAAAATATGATGAAGAAAAATTAACTCATTATATAGAAAGGTTTTAGTAGAAGGAAAATTGTGGCCTGTCGGGGGACAGACCACGGAGCATATTAAATCTTTCCTTTATAAGTCCACCCTGAACCCTTCCAATGGATCTAACTGGCACTTGCTTATATCATGTATAGATAAGCACTTTTAACAAAATCAAAAATTTGTTAGATTAGTGGTAAAAGAAAAATATACGCCACATGGCGTATATTCAAATGTTGTGCGTTATCTTAAAAGACGAACCTAAAATGGCAAATGAAATTAAAATAGAAACCTTGCAATTGTTTTCCGTTTTAGACAGAAAACTGATAGAACTTTTAAAATCTCTAACAGCAGAAGAATGGGATAGCCAAACGGTTGCTAAACTTTGGAAGGTAAAAGACGTGGCTTCTCATTTACTTGACGGAAATTTAAGAGGATTATCTACGTCAAGAGATAGTTATTTTGGAGAAAAACCTGAAAATATACAATCTTATCAAGACCTTGTTGGTTTTCTAAATCAATTAAATATGTCTTGGACAAGTGCCACCAAAAGACTAAGTCCACAGGTAATTATCAAACTATTAGAAATTACAGGACAAGAATATACCGAACATTTAAAAACACTTAATCCGTTTGAAAATGCTATTTTTTCAGTGGCTTGGGCAGGACAAGAAACTTCGCCTAATTGGTTTCACATAGCGAGAGAATACACAGAAAAATTTTTACATCAACAACAAATTAGGGACGCAGTTGGCAGGCAAGGAATTATGACAAAGGAGTTTTTTTACCCATTTGTAGATACATTTATGTTTGCTTTCCCTCACACATTTAGGGATATTTCAGCAGAAAACGGAACAATAGTTTCCATTGAGGTAAGCACAGAACTTGGCGGAATTTGGAGTATTGTGAAAACAGACAAGGGTTGGGATTTAGACAAAAGTAAAAACCTTTACCCTACTTCTAAGATAGTCATTGACCCTGAAACAGTTTGGAAATTATTTTCAAAAAGTTGGAAACCTGAACAAGTTATAGACAAAGTTAAAATAATGGGAAACATTGACTTGGCAAAACAAGCCCTAAACATAGTTGCGGTAATGGCGTAACAAAAAAGACAAACGCACAACATCGTATTGGCAATAGTGGGGCTGACAGTTATAAACTCAATATTTGTAATTCTATTGGGCATTTATGCAAATGTTGGGCTGACGTTTTTCAAATGCCCCACCATCGCCAATACGTAGCCGTTATGTGCCATTTTATTTTGACAAATGAATTCAAGAATCATAGTCTTATTACTGCTGACAATTTCAAACCTAACTTGGGGACAAGGTAACGGACTTTATAAATTCATTGGAAAGAACGGCAGATACGGTTTCATAGACGAAGAGGGAAACGTTAAGGTTAAACCTGAATACCTCAGTGTTAATGACTTCAATGACGGACTAAGTTTCGTTTCAAAGAAAATTGTCAAGAAAGACTACAAATGGATTTGCATTGATACACTTGGAAGAAAAGTATTCGAAATAGACGACTTTCCAGAGACAGAATTTAGCGAAGGCTTCGCGAGAATTAGCGATGGTTTTGGACAGCACTTCTTTATTAACAAAAGAGGTGAAAAAGTCTTCAATAAGGTTTGGAAAGACGGTCAAGACAACTTCAAAAATGGAATTGCCTATGTTAGTGACATCCAATTTTCAAATTTCTATCCTATCGACACACAAGGAAATAGAATAGGTTCTGAGACTTATAACAGACACGGAGTATATCTAAAGCAGAATGATACAACGACTGTCAAGACAGCTGAAAAATTGTTGAGCTTTAAGCAGGACAGTCTTTGGGGGTTTAAGGATCTAAGCGGGAAAGTTGTTATCCAACCTAAATATTATCTGGTTGACAAATTTGAAAATGGACTATGTGCTGTTAGGCTTAACTACCAAGCATTTGATATTGCAGATTATTACCTAGACACAATAATAAATGAGAAAGGAGAAATTGTTAGTCAGCAACCTATGCATTGCTATTTAGGATTTCAAGGAGAACTCATTGAGTACTATGGAGGGTTTCATTTCAGTGGAGGTGTTCATTACCTTGACAAGCGAGGACAAAAAGTTATACTCAAAGAATAAAACGGTCACACAACAAATGTATAATCCATGGCGCTGATAAGGAGGACATTTTTCTATTTTTGCTCAGCGCCACGGCTTATGAACAGCTTCCTGAGTTGGTATTCGCGGGAAAGCTGAATTGGACCCCATGATAAAAGGAACAAGTTTAAAAGAAAAGTTTCTACTTCTTGCCATTAACCATGGCCAAGCTATTGCTATTGGTGATTATAAAAAAGCCAATAAAATTCATAAGAAAATCCAAGAGGTTTATAAATTGGCAAAGGAACAAGATCAAAGGAATATTTTTATTGATCTGATACATGAGCAAGATGAGAGTGTTAGACTTTGGGCTGCGACATTTGCATTGTCAATTTATCCTGATATTGCTGAAAAAGCACTTGTTGATTTAGTAAAATCAACAAGCATTATAGGGCTATCGGCTAAAACAACATTGCAGTTGTGGAAAGACGGAAAACTTGATTTAGTCTAATCCACACCATGGCCTGACTGGGGACAGACCACGGAGCGACTTTAGTTATTATTTTTTTGTTTGCTGTCCTGCGGTAATAATAGCCAGTTATTTCTTCTTTTATAAATTAACCTTATAATCCTTTAAAGCGTTTTGTCTCAGCTTTATTTTTTCCTGCTCTACCCATATATCTAATTGTTCCTTTATCAATTCCTGGTGCGCCAGCTCAATCAGATGAAGCGTCTCTTTATTATTTAAAATTTCCTGGCCTACCTTTTCCTGCTCCATACTGGCAATCAGAGTAAGGTGGTTGTTGAGTTTTTGATTTCTTAAGCTAATAGAAGAAATTTCATCAATTTCATAATCATATTCAATGGTTTTCAGGAGATGATCATAGGGGCCGAATGGAGACAATAATTTGGCAAAAATAGGGGCAATTTCTATGGCAATTAACAATAAAACAATGGCCAGCGACGGACCTAAAGGCAGCTCATTCAGCGCATTCAAACGCGCCATTAATCCGTTTGCAAAAGTAGTTTTCAGTTCTTCCTTGAATTTGACCTTGTCATTTTTCAGTGCTTGAACTTCCTGATTAATTAAACTGATACGACTATCATTCTGAGCTTTCAGTTCCTGGTATTCTTTGTCAGATTTTATGTATTTATCTTGTTTGCGCTTGCATTCGGAACCTACGCCTTTAGCGCCGGTACCGCAAGAACCTTCGCATTCGCACTTATAATCTGCATAATATTTTTCTCTTTGTTGATAACGTTTCTCCGTCTTAGCATTCAATAATTCTATGGCTTCTGACTTTGCTTTTATTTTTTGCTCATACAAAAGATCTATCTCTTCTGTTTTCTTCATTCCTGTATAATGCATTTGTTCATTTATCTCCTGCTCAAAAATTTTAAGCTCCAACGGTTTTGAAATGACAATGGCCAGGAATATAGCCAGCAATAATCTGGGAGTAACTTGTTTTAGTTGCCCGTATTTACCCTCGCTTTTTTTAATGGTAGAAACAATAAATCTATCGAGGTTAAAAACAAGACTACCCCAGAACAAACCCAATACAATAGCGAGAGCAATATTATTAAATACCGTATACAAGGCATATCCACCTGATAAAGAAGCCAGCACTCCGGTAAAAAAAACAGTTGCACCGATGCTTGCATATTTATTATGCTCTGAGGCAGGACAACGCTGAAGAATATTTTTGTCTGCAGCCGAACAAAATATAAAAAAATCTTGCAATGGACTAAAGAGAATCTTTGGTGTTTCTTCTGTTTGATTTAGGTTGCTCATAATATGATTGTATTGATTGAATAGCTTTAATTATCCCCATTCTAGGAGAATATTTCTCTTTTAAAAAATTAAATAGACCTTCCTTTAAAGTTTTAAAGTTAATTCCCTCACTGTAGTAGGAACGTTCCTTAAATATTTTTTTTCTAAGATTAAGGTACTCTTGCTTTTTGAATGCAGGAAAATGTTCTGTTTTTTCATTCAGCAGAAGTGGAATAGAAATTGAATACTTATATGTTTCAAGAGGGATAACTGATATTAAATTTTCTTTAAGCAATGGGATAGGAAATACCAGGATTTGAATTTTCCTGTTAAAGGTCTTGTTAAAGATCAACGCTTTTATTTCTATTTGAAGCGAGGAGGATGGAATAAAAGTGTATTCTCCTACCGTTTCTGATTTGTCAAAAGGGATAATTTTCACTTCCGTAGCTTTGGGTAAATTCCATGTCAGCTTTACCTGATTCCCTTTAGATACGCCATATACATGTGGATGAAGATCCGAATTTACCAGACTGTTGTATTGCATCGTCCCTTCACTGATGTACCCTATATCATAAGTAATTTCGGGATCAGCTTCCGAAACTCTTACCTGTATTGCTTTAAATTGAAATTGATGATTATTTGAAGCGCCAATTTTAATGATAGTATCTTGTTCTAGTTTGATTTTTTTTCTACCATAAGCTTCTACCTCTCCAAGTCCCTGGACAATAACCTTGAAGGCACCATCCACTTCCCAGTTCACCTCTACAGTGTCACCTTTCAATATTAAGGGTTCAGATACGTTAATTCTTATTTTTATATCTCTTCCTATTAAGTAAGGTGTGCCATCTTGTCTTTTTCTTTGAAAATCAATTAGAGCATTTTGAAAAACAAGAGTATCTTGATCTGTTTCATGAATGGGCTGACCCTCTTCAGTAGCATAATAAATAAATTCTCTGAAATCGATCAGACACTTCCAGTTTTTTGTAGTTGTATTGTTTTTTATTAAAAATACACTTCCACCCTTATTAATCAGTTCGCAGCATTTGTTATATAGGAAGGGATTTTCTTTTAAAATTAATTTATTCTCCACATCCAGGAACAGCTCGAGTGCTATTCGTTTTTCAACCAGGCTGATGCAGGAAATTAATATATCGCTGGTGATCAGATTTTCCAGGTGAATCATTAAGGCATGCTCAGCCTTTTTTATCTCCTCTATCAGTGTCTGATTTTTATCTTTCATTTGCCTAAAACAAAACTAAAACTTTGTTAATATACAAAAAGACTAACGAAAATCTTCTTAACTTTTTACATTTCAATATGCATTAATAAAAGTTGAATGGATGAATTTGGATAAGTGTTGCAGTGGTGCATATACCGGCCGGGGAGATGAGAAAAAGAGCAACAGTTTGAGCAAGAGCAAGAGATAAAAGCGACTCGTTATTATTTATTGTAGCACTTTTGAAAAGGTTCCTTCTGGTGCATACACCATAGCCGTCAACTTAGTGATGAGACAAGTAAAAAAAATAGTTTTCCCTGCTATATAAAAGAGAAGTAATAATAGAAAAAGAGAGCAACAGTAACAAAATATTCCAGCAATAGTCTTGCTGTTGCTCAAACTGTTGCTAATTTACTTTAATTAAGAATTATGTAATTCTAAACTTGCTTAAGTTGACGGCTATAGTGCAGACATCGGCCGGGAGGAGAGGACAATATGTTTCTACTTCCTTATTAAGCATTCTGTCGTTCTAACCATTTTAAAATTGATTGGGTAGTTTCTTCTGGCTTTTCCTGTTGAATCCAATGACCACAATCCAGACTAACAATATCCAAATTAGGAACAATATTCTTTAGGTTTTCAGACTTTGGAATCGTGTCCCGTTCACCATATATCATAAGAGTCGGCTGATGAATGATTGGGGTTACGTCCGCCATTAGGTGCCAGTTTCTATCAAGGTTTCTGTACCAATTTATACTTCCTGTAAACCCTGATGTTTCAAAGGCAGAAACAAACACAGACAGCTCGTTGTCTTCCATTAAGGGTTCCCCCAGTGGTTTTTCTGCTCTGGCAAGATTTATCATTAACATTCCTGGATCTGGTGGAGTGGGAGGTACGTTTTTGCGGAATATGTTACGAAGGAACTGGGATGTATTTTCATTCATTATAGCATCTGCTACTCCTGATTGTCGATTGAAGTGAACAAAATAAAAATCTCCTCCAAATATTGCTTCCATAAACTCAATCCATGGCTTTTCTCCACGCTCTTGATAAGGCAAAGCCAAGTTTATTATTTTATTCACCCGTTCAGGATGCAATAGTGCCAGACTCCAAACGACATTTGCACCCCAATCGTGACCAACAAAAGTGGCATCTTCATATCCAAAGAAATCGAGCAGTGCGACTAGGTCACCTGTCAAGTGTTCAATGTCGTATTCAGTTACTTCGGTCGGACTGGATGAGTTGCCATAACCTCTCTGGTTTGGAATGATAACGTGATAGCCAGCTGCAACAAGTACTGGCACCTGATGACGCCAAGAAAAAGCATGTTCCGGAAAGCCGTGACATAGTATTATAGGTCTTCCAGCATTTTGTTTACCTGCTTCAAAGATTTCCAGCTCCACACCATTGACTGAAATAAGAGTGGGTTCGGGAAAATTGGTTGAGTTAAAAATTGAATTAATTTCGTTTGTCATTTTTATTCTTTTAAAGATTAATTAATGATGCAAACTTATATCTGCAAAGTGACAGCCTTATGTCAGGAGGGGTACATTTCTTCAGAATGGCTGCATTACAAACCGCAAGTCAATAGACTTGCTCTTATTTGTGGATTGAAGTCAACAGACTTCAACCAGAGGGATATTAATTTCTCTCTAACACAAATTGCACGCTTTACAAAAGCGTGCCGTCCTTCTGAGTTTTTATTCGCGGGAAAACTGGTTTAGTTATTCTTTTTAATTTGAGGAAATACAAATCCTAGTGAAAACTCTATCCTTAGATTAGCCAGAACACTGGTAAAACCTTTTCTATGGTAGGCAGGAATGTCGGTAAGTGTCGCGGAATATGTATTAGCGCCATATCCTGCAAGTATCTCCAACTTAAATGCTTTTGGAAGCATTTTATAACCTAAATGGAAACCATAATCAAACATTCTAAAGTTTCCTTTTTCATTTATTACAGGACCTTTTTGTTGTTCCTGATAGAATTTTTCTTTTAAAGGTCTGTATCTTGTATGAAGTCCACAAAAAAATCCGGCAGGTGCATTTCTTCCTTTAGTAAATGGATAATATCTCCCTTGTAACATATTTCCCAAACCAGTAAGACTATATTTCTCATATAGAGATTTGGTACTAATCATAAAATCAGAGCTATAGCCTTCTCCAAGGTAATACTCTCCATACTCAAGGGTTGCAACAGCTGAAAAATGTTTATTAAAAGACCTTTCATAAGATATTCTTCCTACTGTGACATTAGGAAAACGTGAAGGAAAACCAAGGATATCTACCATTATCGCATTCTGCTGGGAATAAGATGATAATGAATAAAAGTTAAATAAAAAGAGCAGTGAGAATAATTTGTGTAGTTTCATATTAAAAATTCGATCTTTAAATTTACATAAAATAAAATATTATTTTACGTTTCCGGTTGAGATATTTTTCCTTCGCCGAAAATTGTGGCCTATCGGGGGACAGGCCATGGAGCTGGATTTTCATCATCTTTTTACACGATACAAGGTAGAGTATAGGCAGAATTAAAGTTTTTTTATCTTAGAATTTTCCTTTAAGCTATTCCACTATATAAATCAAATACTTGTTTAACTTGATCGATAGTGAAAAGTATAAGATGGATATAGACCAGATAGGATGTTTTAGTTTAGTATTATTTGTATTTTAGCACACATAAACCAAAATCAGATGTGAATTAAACCTTCATGTCATTAATACAAATTCAGATATGAAAAGACGTAATCTTATTTCCCCGATACACCTGCTGTCAGGTCTATTTTTTGTTGTATTCCTGATATCCTGCGGTAAAAAAGACGGCGCCCCGGGTCCTGTAGGTCCTGCTGGCCCAGTTGGTCCCGCTGGTCCTGCTGGCCCTGCTGGACCCAAAGGTGATGCAGGCTCCTCTAGCGATGTGATTTATTCCGATTGGCTTGATGTAACATTTCAACCCGATACCATGAAGACTGCAGGTGGTGATATAGATACGCTGGGCTTCTATGCAGCTATTGACGTACCTAAACTCACCTCGACGCTGTTAAATACCGCAGATGTAAAAGTATATATCAACACTAACGATGCAAGTGATCCTGTAATTTATCCGTTGCCTTATACTGGGAAATCTGGTCTTTACATAGAAGTCTCGGCTTACACACAGACGATTCAGTTGTATTCCAATTCGGACGTTGGTACCTTTTCTGCCCAAGGTAAGAAGTATCAACAATACCGGTACATGATTGTGCCCGGCAATATCCAAGCGAGATTAGAGGCTCTGGTTAACTGGTCAGATTATGCTAGTGTAAAAGCGTATCTTAAGTTAAAAGACTAAAATGAAGCAGGGAGCTCATAGGTAAATGTGCTACCCGCTTGTACCCCTGCTAAAAAGGAGCAGACCAATTTCTTATATTAATAGGAGGATATTAAACGGTTTTTTAAAGTTAATACTTTAAATATCAGTATAGAATATCTTCCAGGAAATAATATGTCGCAGTGAAGGAGGGAACAAGCGGGGAGGAGTGGAGTAGCATTTTGGTTCTTGGGATATAGACATTGTCAATGTGGGTTCTTCATTCATTACTTGTTTTATAAATGACCTTTCTATTACCACAGGTTCGGTTCCTTCTGCTTTCTGTAGGGGAGATAAAATAAAAGTACCATTTACTTCCAGAGGTATTCCCGCAGGAAGTAATTTAATGGTAGAAATGAGTGATGCCTCAGGAGATTTTGCCAATAGCATCACTATTGGAACTGGTAAAAGTCCTTTCATATTATGTACCATACCTTCAAGTGTATCACCAGGATCAGATTTCAGGCTAAGAGTAAAATGCGATAGCATGAATGTTGTTGGTGCCGATAATGGATTGAATCTCACAGTGAGCGCAAGTTGTCTGGTTTTAGATACATTGTTACCTTATCCTAATGAATATGGCGTAGATGCAGCTGCCAATATTGTAGCTATATATACTGCCCCGCTTGAGTCTGCCACTATCAACTCTACTAATATAAAAGTATTTGGAAATTCTTCAGGCATGGTTTCAGGAAGTGGAGTATTTTCAGTACTGGGAATGGATTCTATAATTTATGATCCGGTTAATAATTTTTTTCCAGGCGAATCTGTTTCTGTTACAATAAAAAAAGAAATAAAAGGTATCGGCGACAAACCTTTGGTAAGGCCATATGTATTCGACTTTAGAGTAGGAACAACCCCTTCTTCCGGGATTTTTGAAATAAAGGAAATTATATCTACATCTTCAAATGTTGCAGTATCTGATATGACTCATGGCGATCTGGATAATGATGGGGATGTAGATATGGTTTTTGCTGAATATACTACCAACCAAATAGCTGTAGGATTTAATAATAATGGACTATTTGAGTCGTATGCCTATTTTGCTACTGGAGAATCTCCGGAAGTTATTAAACTTGCCGATCTGGATGGTGATTCTGATTTGGATATAGTAACGGCTAATCATAGTGGAGATCATTTATCTGTGTTAAAGAATAATGGTTCCGGTTCATTTTCTTCAGCAATGAGAATTAGGACGTATTATGTTCCAGATGATTTATGCATTGCAGATTTTGATGGCGATGGGGATCTTGACATTGCAACTAATAATTCCATTGTAAAGAATGATGGAGCTGGAAATTTAACTTATTACCAGCAATTACCTGTTAATAATGCTCTTTCTATTAGTTCAGCAGACATTGATGCTGATGGAGACATGGATCTCGTTGCAGGAACAACTTCAGGAGTCTCTATCTTGCTGAATGATGGTGATGCTGATTTTAGATTCTTAAAGAATAGCAATACAGATCTTTATATTCGTAAAATCTATCAGGCAGATTTTAATTTGGATGGGAGAATAGATTTTGCAGCACTAAATACAAATTCTAATAAAATTTCAATTCTAATTAATCAGGGTAATTACGAATTCTCTACACAGAATATATTAGCTACTATAGAAAAGACTGGTTTAGCAGATATCGATGGAGACAAAGATATTGATCTTGTATTTGCTACAGACGCTAGTATATTTATCACTAAAAATGATGGGAAAGGAGCATTTTCTGAAATCCAAAAAATTTATATCGGAGCAGGCTCTTATTCAATGACACTTTTTGATCTTGATGGTGATAAAGATATTGACATTGCTACTGCGAACCCATGGAGATTTACGACTTTTGTTAATGGACCTTCTGTTTCGAATATAAATAGCTCATTTAATAATGAATTAGTCAAAATCTATCCGAATCCTGTCTCGGATGTTCTTTATGTTGACACAAAAACAACCCCTGATATGTTAATCTTATTCAACATGCAAGGTGTGGAAGCTGTTCGTGAGATGCAAGCTACTAAGATCAATACTAAAGGATTAGAGCAAGGTGTTTATATACTTAAAATAGTAAGTGGAGACGTTACTCTTATTAGAAAAGTAAACATACAACATTAGCGAACAATAAATTTTATTCAGTCAGATTTCCTATATGAATATGAGCATTAGTTTTTCATTTATATAGGAAATTTGATTACAAATTATTTAGATCTCCCTTTATTCCTTATTCTTCGGTTCATACTTATGAAAATATTACCTGCCCCACGTCCGGGGCAGACACTGGACGGGGAGGAGGCACACCGCGCGCTAGCTGAGCAGCAGTTTTTGTGATGTCAGAAAGATAATTATATTGCACTTCTATGAATTGGAAAAAAAATAGATTCATCTTAGGGTTTGTTATCATGTTATTTTATGGATCGCTTTTGTTACATTCTTACAATCACTTCTTAAAAATCTATAAAAATCATATTGAGGTCGAAGTGGAAGTGCTGGTGAAAAAGTCTTTTCCCAAAAATAGCCACTATTTGAATTTTGAGTATAATCATAAACCCTATAGTGTAAACACAAGTGACAAACTATTTTATACCGTTCAAGAAGGGGATATGGTCATCTTATATTACAATAAAAACTTTGATGAATTTATCGATCCTAATATACGGCATGTACCTCAATTGTTAGGAGTTGCTTTTTTCTATTTGTTGGCTGTTTTTTGTTTGTATAAATTTATATCATACCACTCTTAATGTGTCTTCAGAAGACTATGCTATGTTGGCACTTGATTATATAGAGTGCAATCATTGATAGAGGCGTTATGTTTAGAAATTAAAGATACCTATTGAATAAAGCACATTCGCATTTATAATGCTCGTGGCAGCTGGGTAGTATATAATCTTTATTAAGACAGTAAACGGCGTAGATGTTACATTGCAATTCCACTTTCTGAGTATAATATATTTTTGGTATCTTTGGAATGCGAACACTTTACCCAAAAAATCAGAGAAGACAGAGACATTGGCAACGAAGAAAATATTCGGAATCATTTTTATAGCAATTGCATTCATTTTGACCCTTTCAATCCTAGTAACACCTTCTCTATTTGGAGCAGTTATGGGCTTTTTAAAAATATTTACAGGCCATTTAGACAGTTATCATATAGGGCACGCAATTGGAACTTTACTTTTTGAAATTTTCTATATATTCATAACAATAACACTTTGGATTATCGGAATACGTTGGACTAAACAACAAACCAGGAATTGATGTCTGATTGGCATGCCATAAAAAATGCGCCAGCAGCTGGAGAGAGTGTTTAAGAGTTAGTGGTTTTAAGGTTATCTTGAATTTTAAATTGTCTGGTTTTATAACCACAAGTCAATAGACTTGCTCTCATTTGTGGACAGAAGTCAGAAGACTTCAGCCAGAGTTGGATACAAGCCATGTTTAAAGCCA
>NZ_JAGHZZ010000018.1 GCF_017745095.1 Sporocytophaga sp.
ATGTTTTTCTTGATGTTCATCTTTCAACGAGTATTTTAGAGGTTAGTGGTTTTCCAATTCGAATAAAAAAAGGTACAAATCCAATAGATGTGGTAAATAACGCACTCAAACTTAAATAAAAAAAGCTACTGCATCAAAGTATTGTCAAAAGGGTGATTGTACTAAATATTAATAGGTAGATTGTAGTGATTTAATATTAATAATTTTATTGAGTGCCCTAAAATCTTTCCGCCTTTGGCAATACTAACATCATTTATCTGTATAAGCTTAATTACATAGACTACAATTATGACTATCGAAAAATCTGCAATGAAGGAAGTTAATTATTCCCAATTTTTTATAAGGATTGCAATCGGATTGCTTATTATTTCAATTGGATTTCCATTTTTTATAAACTGTTTTTTTTCTGATTGGTCTAAAAGTGGCACTTTTGGAGATACTTTTGGAGCATTAAATGCCCTGTTCTCAGGATTGGCATTAGCTGGTGTTATTGTCACTATTATGATGCAAAAATCCGAGTTAAAGAATCAACAACACGAATTGAGTTTACAGCGTTCAGAAATGCAAGAAACTAGAAAAGAGTTTTTAATAAATAGAACTACAAGTCTTGTATATAATCAACTAGACAGATTTGAAAGATGTTTAAATGAATTATCTATCACACATGCTGGAAAGCCCTACATCGGTAATGATGCAATTTCATTTCTGAATGAAAATAGAATTCATGTTATGCAATCATCAGATATGTCAGAAGAACAATTCATAAAAGCAAAGAAAGATTCAATAGTTAAGCTCATAAGAATATATGGTCCAAACAAATCTCAGATTGAGAAATTTGCTCACAATGCTTATAACGCAGTAGAAGTTCTTAAAATGCTGATTTTTTTAACAGAATTGGACATAAAGCACCTTAACGACATTAAAAATTTATTCTTTACTAATGTTGGTTTTATTAATATGGGGATTATAGAACAAATATGTGAATTGACGGAGGACGAGTTAAAATATATGAATTCTAACGAATATGATAATTTGGATATTGAACCGTGCAGTATGTTTAGATCAAAAATATTTCTAAAGCCAATAAAAGAATTTTATTATTCTAAACTAAATCAAGAAAATTTTCCTTTTCTCAAAGCTGAATGGATGGATAGCAGAGGGGAAATTTGACTAAATATATATATAATTTCTTTACAATAGTAAAGATTGGATTGTTTGTAGAATTGAAAAAATAGGTTTGAGTTAAAATAAAACACTATTGACACCTCTCCCGATGCCAATAGTATTCCATAAACATCATTCAGGTAGTTGTCGATTTTTTAATCTAATCATAGTCTAGCTGGTTTTAAAAGTTTACTATTTTATTTGTTCTCCTGCATTATAAAAAGTCAAAGAGGAGAGAAGGAGCTCTGATATTGTTCAGAGTGGTTGACTTCAGTGAGGTACACCAATACTCACTTCGATAGTCATCGCATGGATAATCGGATCATAACTTAGCTGGTTTTAAAAATTTTTACTTCTTTAGTTCACCTGCCTTTGTAAAGAAATCAATAAGCAGATAAAAGATCTCTGATGTGTTTTTCAGATCAGAGCAGTAGACATCGTTTTCTGCATAGTAGATGTACATGAAAAAGACATAGATTAGCACCTTGTTCATGTCCTGCGGTGTAATCAGCTTGAGAAGACTATCCAGCTCATCAATGATTTCCTGATTGAGTACAGTGTCTTCCTGTAAGATAACAGCTACTCTCTTTAATGGATTTGTTTCCATAAATGTTTGTTGGGTTTTGTGCTTCGTTCCGCAAGCGTTTAAAAAAATAAGACAATAAAAAAGCGTGGAACAGTAGCTACTGGGATAGAGGTACCGCGAAGAACCCGAAATACAATAGCTAAGCCCACGCAAAAGCGGAACACCAGCTATTCTTGTATTTCTGAAAATTCGCGGTTTTCTATACCCAAGAATATGCTAACGCAATTTTATTATATGTAAAAGTCTTTATGTCTGACTCTATTCGATAATCATTACAGTGTTAAGGTTGAACGGAGCAAAGATAGGAAAAAAGTTGAAAGTTGAAAGTCAAAAGTTTAAAGAAAAAAGAATGATATAATATTTAGATAATGAGGATTGGTAAGTTTTTATTCTTTTGGAAAGTTCAGATGTTTCGCAGGCTCAACATGACAAGGCTTGGCTTTGAGAGTATATTTTCCTTTGTCATCCTGACCCCTGCGAAGGATCTGATAGTTACAAATAACTTGCAATATTAATCATCATCTGCCAGATAGCTAAGTTATCATTGTAAAACTCAGATGTTTCGCAAGTTCAACATGACAAAGAGTAATGATTCATTAAGTTTCTGAGGCGTGCCACAGGCCTTAGGTGAAGGGCAGCCTGATATCTTGATAACTGTTAAAACTTATGTCCTACTGTCAGAAATGTATTAAAAGCCTTTATTCTATTATCGACAGGTCTATCAATAAAATTGTTGAAAGTAAATTGGTAACGACTCGTCAGGTGCCAATATATATTGTCGTTTATGTTGCATCCTAAAGTAATGCCTCCAAGGCCGGCAATTAAGAATGAATTGAACTTTGGGTCAAAGGGATAATAAGAAGATGAGCCTATTTTGAACATAGGAGAAACTCCTATGTGCGCCCCTAATACAAATGATTTATGAAGGGGATATATATTAAAGGTTATCGGTGCTTCAATATATTTGCCTTTTACTCTGACTATTCCATCTGAAAGGACAGCTCCATTAATATCTGTAAAAGTTGCCAATCCCTTATATCCATATGTTGAATAGCTGGGCTCAATTCCTATATCGAATATTTTTGAAATGCCAGGATAAAAAACAAGGCCAAAAGAAGGCGTAAATATAGAATTAACATCTTTCATATAAGGACTAACAATTTCTACTTTGCTAAAGTTAATCCCTCCTTTAATTCCAATTGATTGAGAGAATGTAATAACGGGCAAAAGTGTTAAGATTAAAATAAAAATCTTCTTCATTGTGTTAAGATTTATTGTTGAATAATTAAAAATAAAGTACAAAATTATTGAACAATAAAGATTTATCCAAAGAAAGGAGTTTGTTCTTTTTAAACCGCTAAAAAAGAACAGAATAAAGGTGGAGCATTATTAGAACTCAGGACACGGCAATACTTTAAGTTTCTTTATACCTTTCTTCTTATTGAAGATATAGGTGATATTCAGTTCATGTGCTCCGGCAGGACGGGCTGCTTTTAATTTGGAAACTATAAAATCATAACTGTATGTAAGCCTGAATTGCTTTATTCTCCATCCTGCCAGAACGATCATAGATTCGTTATTCTGAAGTCCGGAATTATACTTCTTTACTGGAATACCTCTGTACCACACTCCAAGAACATATTCGTTATAAAATAGATACACTCCCATATCCAGTTGATCTGACTTTCCCTGAAACTTATACTGAACAGTAGGTATAAGGTAAAGTGATTGTGTTGCGTACCCCATGTGGTTTTTGGTATCACCTTTAATCGCTTCAATTCTGTAGCCCGCGGTAATTGAATGTTTTAATGGTAGAGGACTTCTTTCATTCCAGTAAGATTGATTGGGTCGGTTTAAATGATGTCCTGCATAGGAAACCCATATCTTTCTGGAATATAAAACCATACCTGATCCTATATCCGCAAAAGTTTTTTTATTGGAATTATAATGTGGATCGTTGGTGGGATTGCCTGTTAATCCCTGGTCATCAAATTGATCGGGGTATTTAAGATTGGTATAATCAATTGATCTGCTAATTAGACCTAATTGTATAGCAGGTCTTAAAGCAAGGTTTTCAGAAAGTCCGATTTCATATGAATATTGCAGAGCTGCTTCAGTTGAATTGATATAATTTTTTCCCTGCCAGTCTTTTAAAATATATGCACCAAATCCACTTTTATATTTCTCAAAATATCTGTCATAAGATAAATAAGAGGTGGTGTACTTAGCTTCTAAAGAAGGCCATTGCAATCGTTGATGAAATGTGATCCTGTCAGCATGTGCACTGCCGGCAAAGGCAGGATTTAAATATAATGAGGCTGCATAAAATTGAGAAAATTGAATATCCTGACATTTCACTTTAAAAGTAAATGTTGATAAAACTAAACATAGTATTAAAGTGAATGGATTTTGTAAACTTCTAATATTCAATTTTTTTATCCTATTTATAATTGAAATGTAATGGTAAATTCTTTCAATAATGACCGATATCCAATCTTGTAATAAGTTTTTTACGTATGATTTTGGAAAATGATTTAGACAGGTAACGACATTTATTATATAAGCTGCATATCTGTATTGAGAAATTGTCTTTGTAATAAAAAGTATAACTGACGTTTAAGGGTAAATGTATTTTCAAAAAAATAAGCTTCATCTTATATGCCTGTTAGTAGGCATATTAATACTGTTTTCAAGTAATCCTATATACTCACAAGCACCTTTAAGTTCTTGTGATCCTTCTACTCCTTCATTTGTAGTAGATTTGTCTGGCAATGCTGATAGCGCATGGTTTAGTCCCAGTGTTGTAAGGTCAGGCCTATGTTGTGGTCTGGATCCTAATGCCAGTCCACCGATTCGTTGTATTGAATTTGTGCTTACTCTGGATACAGGTGCACAAGGTATTCGTTTTGATATAGCATCCGGTGCCGTTCCTCCAGGCTCTTTAGGGTATCAGATCAATTGCGGACCTTATCATATGGTGGGTGAAAATATTTGCCTTGATGGGGCAGGTCCTCACAGACTTACGTTTTGTAAACCAGGAGCTAATAAAAATATTTATACCATTGTTTCTATTCCCAAACCTAATGTAACTCCTCCTGTTACAGTTAGTGACGCTTGTAACGCAACACTCACTGCCGAAGGGTTTGATCCTGCTACTATTCAATGGAGTTCTGTCCCTTACAATCCAATATATAACAGTTATCTAAATTGTACTGCAGCATGTTCTACCGTAACTGCAACTTATCAACCTGGTGCGCCGCCATACATAGACTATCAGGTAAGTGGTGTGCCAATTGGAGGTTGTAATGCTAATCGGGTAACAAGGTCCACAAGGGTATATTTTGTTAATGACAAGACTGCGCAGATCATGCCTAAAGACGCAACAGTTTGTTTTGGAAATTCAGATGCTACAATCACCGCATATGGAACAGGAGGAGCCCCTCCATATAAATACCAGTGGAGCACAGGAGAAACCACACAATCTATCAATGTAGGAGAAGGAAAATATTGGGTGCGCATAACTGATGCTACCAGTTGTCCTGCTGCAACTGATACGGTAACGGTTACCGCATATAAATTGCCTATCACCGCAAATGCAGGTCCTGATCTTACAAGCTGTGCCAACAATCCCTCCGTAGGACTGGCAGGCTCAGTAGCTGTTGCTACAGGAGGTATATGGTCTGGAGGGACAGGTACATTTAGTCCTTCTAATAATTCTCTTAATGTTACTTATACTCCTTCTCCTTCAGAAATAACAGCAGGCACTGTAAAACTTACATTAACAACTACAGGTAATGGAAGTTGTCCTCCTGCTACGGATGATGTTATAATAAATATAGTGCCTTCTCCTGTGGTGAATGCAGGAACCGACAGAACCATCTGTGCTAACAATGCATCTGTTTCTTTAAATGGAATTGTAACAAATGCAGGAGGTGGAACATGGACAGGTGGCGCAGGAACATTCAACCCGAATGCCAATACTCTTAATGCCACATATTATCCTACTGCTACTGAAATCAGTTCTGGTTCAGTAACTCTTATCCTTACATCATCAGGAAACGGAACTTGCCTTCCTGTTTCTGATAATGTGCTCATTACCATTACTCCTTCGCCTGTCATTAATGCAGGACCTGACCTGACAGTATGTGCCAATAATTCAACCGCAAATCTTTCCGCTACTGTTTCTGTGGCTTCAGGGGTGAGCTGGACTGGAGGTACCGGGTCATTTTCGCCAAATCGAAATGTTTTACAACCTTCATATACTCCCTCTGCAGCTGAAGTGGCAGCAGGCTTTGTATTGCTTACTGTAACATCAACGGGAAATGGTAATTGCAATCCTGTTTCAGATGATGTGAGGATTAATATATCACCTGCACCTTTAGTAAATGCAGGAGCAGACAGAACTGTCTGTGCAAATAATCCCAGCCTTGTGTTAAACGGATCTGTCACAGTCGCTACAGGTGGTGTTTGGTCCGGTGGGGCAGGAACATTTAATCCCTCTACAAGCGCTTTGAATGCGAGTTATACACCATCTAATGCTGAAATTACCGCAGGAAAGGTTACACTTACTTTAACTTCAACAGGAAACGGATTGTGTAGTCCTGTATCAGATAATATGGTTGTGACCATTACACCAGCACCTATAGTGAATGCAGGATCAGATGTAACTGTTTGTGGCAATAATTCATCTGTATCATTATCAGGTATTGTAACAATTGCAACCGGAGGACAATGGTCTGGGGGAACAGGAACTTTTTCTCCCAATGCAGGTTCATTAGCTACTCAATACAATCCTTCTGCTGCAGAAATTGCTGCAGGTTCAGTTATCCTGACCTTAACAAGTACAGGAAACGGGTCTTGTCTGCAGGTAAGTGATAATTTAAGAATACAAATTACTCCGGCGCCAATTGTTAATGCTGGCCCAGACCTAGCAATATGTGCTACTGCAAATAATGTTGCATTAAACGGAAGTGTAACTGTGGCATCTGGTGGTACTTGGAGAACTTCGGGAACAGGATCTTTTACACCTAATGCTAATGCTCTTAATGCTTCTTATGTTCCTTCTGCATCTGATAAAACCTCAGGCAATATTACTTTAACTTTAACAAGTACTGGTAATGGCAACTGTATTCCTGTAACGGATAACATGCAGCTTACCATTTCACCGGCTCCTGTTGTAAATGCGGGACCTCCAAAAGTAATTTGTGCTGATGCAGGGAGTGTAAGTTTATCAGGGTCTGTATTAAACGCATCAGGTGCTATCTGGACGAGTACCGGAACGGGCAGCTATTCACCTTCTAATACTAACCTCAATACCAACTATAATTTATCACCAGGTGATAGAACTCCTCATGTGATAACCTTTACACTTACCAGTACAGGAAGTGGTGTTTGTAGTCCTGTATCATCTCAGACTCAGGTAACGGTAACCCCCGCGCCTACAATAAATGCCGGACCTGATATTACAGTTTGTTCTGATGTGCCTGATGTCCAATTGAACGGATCTGTATCCATTGCGACAGGAGGGATATGGAGTAGTTCCGGTTCCGGCAGTTTCAGTCCTTCACCTTTGGCACTCAATGCTAAATACATACCTTCTCCAGCCGATAAAGCGGCAGGGTCGGTTTCTATAACCATCACCTCTTCAGGTAACGGAACATGTTTTCCTGTAACAGACCAGATGCAAATCAACTTTACACCTGCACCTATTATAAATGCAGGGCCGGATGTAGTGGTTTGTTCTGATAATCCGGCAACTGCTTTAACTGGTTCTGTAACAGTTGCAACAGGAGGAACCTGGACAGGAGGGGCAGGAGTCTTTTCACCAGGAAGAAATGGTTTAGCTGTTACTTATACGCCAACTGCTTCAGAGATATTAACCGGATCAGTATTCCTGACTTTAACATCTACCGGAAACGGTACTTGTATTCCTGTTTCTGATAATATTGTGATTAAGATTACACCTGCACCTATAGTAAATGCAGGACCGGATCAGAACTTATGTGGAGATGTTAATTCCATACAAATCAATGGTACGGCATCAAATGTAACTTCCTTCACTTGGACAACAGGAGGAACTGGAGCATTCACTAATGCAAATGCTTTAAGTACTGAATATTTTCCAACTACTGCTGATACTACAAGTCATAGCATTACATTGCAGCTTTCTGTTACACCATTGCCGGGATGTAACCCGACTTCAGATGCAGTGACTATCAACTTTACTCAAATACCTGTTATTGATGCAGGCCCTGCTCAGACTGTTTGTGAAAACGATATCCCGGTGCAGCTTCAGGCTTCAGGGGCCAAAGCAAGATGGTCGGGTGGAGCTGGAACATTTTATCCTAATGACAGTACTCTCAATGCAACTTATACTCCATCAGCTGCGGAACTGACAATAGGATCAGTGGCATTAACCATTACAACCATAGCTAATTCTGTTTGTCCTCAGGTTACAGATAATGTGGCCATCAGTTTTATTAAAGGCCCTGTTGTAAATGTTGGGCCAGATATAACTGTCTGTGCTGACACGGCAGGGGTTCCTCTGGCGGCTACGGTATCCAACAGTTCAGGTGCAAGATGGTCAACCACAGGAACAGGAGTATTTTCTCCAGATGATATTACAGTAAATGCAACTTATGTTCCTTCTGCGGCAGATGCTGTAGCTGGCAATGTAATGCTTACTTTAAGTACGACCGGTACTACTATCTGCGATCCTGTAACTGATTACCTTATTTTGAGAATTAATCCGGCTCCTATAGTGAATGCAGGATTTGATAAAACTGTTTGTGGAGACACAAGTTCCGTTCAACTGAATGGATCTGTTTCATTTGCAGGAGGCGGAATATGGACAAGCAATGGTTCCGGGTCGTATAGTCCTGATAATGTCAGTCTCAATACAAATTATCTTTTTACCAATGCAGACACAGCAGCTCATCAGGTTACTTTCACTTTGACTTCAACAGGGAATGGTTTGTGTAAGCCGGTTTCAGATCAGGTGATTGTGAATCTGACACCTGTGCCATTTGTTTCGGCTGGCTCTGATATAGAGGTGTGTCTGGATGTAACAGCAATACCTCTTTCAGGATTGGTTGCCAATACATCAGGAATGCTTTGGACTTCTACAGGTACAGGATATTTTACACCTTCTCCACTTACAAATGAGGTTGAATATTATCCATCGGTTTCAGATCGTACTTCAGGTACAGCCACTCTTACGCTTATGGCGAATGCAACAGGTGTATGTAGCGGCCGATCACACAGTATCACATTAAGTTTTACACCTGCCCCGACAATTAATGCAGGACCTGATCAATCTATTTGTGCTGACTCTTCAATGATAAGTTTGAATGGTGCTGTAACAGTTGCCACAGGAGGTGCATGGACTACCAATGGTTCAGGCACATTTACCTCACCTTCAAGCCTTATTACAGATTATATTCTGTCTTCAGCAGACAGTGCTGCGGGTCAAGTAACGCTGATACTGACATCAACTGGTAATGGAACCTGCAATCCTGTATCAGACGAAATGGTGCTAAAGATTACACCTTCACCTACAATATATGCAGGACCTGATGTAACACATTGTGCAGATGTACAAGCGGTAAATATTTTTGGACTTACTACAGTCGCTACCGGGGGAATATGGTCTTCATCAGGTACGGGTTCATTCTCTCCTGATCCGGCACAGCTTAATACTGCATATATTCCATCCGCTACAGACACAGCAAATGGTTCTGTTGTCCTTACCATTACGAGTACTGGAAATGGGACATGTAAAGCAGTGTCAGATCAGATGGTCATTAACTTGACTCCCGCTCCATTAGTTAATGCAGGTGTTGCCGGCCCTATTTGTATTGATATTATGACAAGCTCACTTAGCGGAACAGTATACAATGCGGGAGGAGGAATGTGGAGCACTTCTGGATCAGGAACTTTTTCAAATATCAATAACCTGATTACGGATTATCTTCTTTCAGCTACAGATAAAGCCAATACTGCGGTCACAATATATCTGACTTCTACGGGAAATGGTACTTGCAATCCTGTTGTTGATTCACTTGTATTAGATGTTAACCCAGGTCCTATAGTCAATGCAGGAGCTGATCAGATTATATGTGCTGATGCAGATTCTGTTTTATTAAGTGGTGAATATTTTCTTGCAGGCGGAGCAAAATGGAGCACAGCAGGTTCAGGTGTATTTGCAGCTTCTGATACTTCAATGATTGTTTATTACAAACCTTCTGTCGCAGACACATCTGCTGGAAGTGTAAAGATATTCCTTACTACCTTTGATAATATGGGTTGTAATCCTGTTAAAGACAGCCTGCTTATTACATTTACTCCTGCTCCTGTAATTAATGCTGGAACAGATCAATTGATTTGTGTAAATCAAAACTCTATAAACTTGTCCGGTGCAGTAAGTGTCGCCACAGGAGGAATGTGGGAAAGTACAGGAGCAGGAATATTTAATCCTAATAATGCTCTTAATACAAACTATACAGTTTCACCTGCCGATACATCAAATGGAGTTTATTTTATATTAACCTCTACTGGTAATGGAACGTGTAAACCTGTTCGGGATTCCCTATTTGTTGACTTTCAACAACTACCTACAATTAATTCAAGTGCTACCTCCATCTGTGTAGATAATTCAGGAGCACCATTAAGCGGACAATATTCTAAAGCACAAGGAATCAAATGGACATCGACAGGAAGTGGAAATTTTCTTCCTTCTGATGTTGATTTGAATCCTACTTATTATCCTTCGCCTGCAGATTTTTCATCAGGAAATATTCAGATTCAATTATCTACAACAGGTAACGGAGTTTGCCCTCCTGCAACAGCTGATATTGCTGTTACTGTAAAGCCTGCACCAGTGATAGATGCAGGAACGGATAAAGTAGTATGTGCTGATAATCCACCGGTTAATGTAAGCGGAACTGTGGCAAATGCAGCAGGAGGTATATGGTCCAGTTCCGGAAGTGGAAGCTTTTCACCGGATCCAAGTCTGTTGAATGTTACTTACAATCCTTCCATTGCTGACATAGATACCGGAGCGGTTCGGCTCTATTTTACTACAACTGGAAATGGTGATTGTTTTCCAAGAGTAGATAGTATGCTGATAACTATTACTCCAAGACCTGTTATATATGCAGGGGAAGATCAGCTGATATGTCCTAAGCAGACAAGTGTTACGCTTAATGCTACTGTAAATAACGCTTCTGGCGGACAGTGGACTTCAACAGGAACAGGCACTAATTCTTCAGCATCCTCTTTAAACAATACATATACTTTATCTGCTGCCGATTATTCAGCTGGTCCTTTGATGTTCATTGTTACTTCTACAGGAAACGGTTTATGTCAGCCTGTAAAAGATACTCTTATGTTATCAATACTCCCGTTGCCGGACGTTGTCGCTGGTGCTGATCAGGCAGTTTGTCGCGATGTGGATGCAATTGCATTCTCAGGAGGTTATACCATAGCATCTGGTGCTAGTTGGTATTCTACAGGTACAGGTGTTTTTTCTAATCCTAATAGTACTATAACAGTCTATTATCCTTCTAATCAGGATAAGGACAATGGTTTAGTGAAAATCTATTACAAGACAATTTTGGCTAACACCTGCAGACAGGTGACAGATACAGCAAATTTGTATATAGCACCTATTCCTGTTGCGCAAACCATATCAGATCAGATAGTATGTGTGGATAATGAGCGCATTAGTTTGTCAGGAAATGTTACCAATGCTACTGGCGGGGGATGGACAACATCCGGTTCAGGAGTTTTTCTTCCTGATACCTCTTCATTGGATGCATCTTATATAATTTCTGCTCAAGATAAAAGTGCTGGATTTGTAAGACTTATACTTACAACAACGGGTAATTTAGGTTGCTCAAATACAGACTCGGTCAATGTTACAATTTACCCTATTCCTGATATAAAATTAGGGAATGAGAATGCATGTATTGGAGATCAGATAGTTCTGAATGCTCAACCTTCCAATATTCCGGTGTTTGGACAAGCAAGCTTTAGCTGGCAGAAAGGTAGTAATAGTTTACCGTACAATACCTCTTCTATAACAGTTACAGATCCAGGGTTTTACAAAGTGAAATATCAGTTAGGGGAATGTTCGAGATATGATGAACTTAATTTGTCATTTCATCCCAAACCAATACCTCGGGTAGATGACCTTGTGGAGTTTTGTAAAGAGACTCAACAAGTTGTGATACTTGATGGTGGTCCTGCAGACCATTACCTGTGGACGAAGTCAGGAAATACAGATAAACAGGAAGTTGTAAACCAGCCTGGAATGTATTATGTGAAGGTTTTTAATGAATTTAATTGTTCAAATCTCGATAGTATAAAGGTGGTAGATATCTGTCCTCCAAGAGTATTTGTACCAGATATATTTACACCTAACGACGATGGAAGCAATGATAAATTTAATACCTTTGGTAAATATTTTACTGCATACAAATTTACTGTCTTTAACAGGTGGGGAGAGATAATTTTTTATACAGAAAATCCAACGGAAGCATGGGATGGTACGTATTTAGGAGAACCGATGCCTAACGGAGTTTATCCATGGATTTTGTACTATGAAGGGTTAACAGAGAGATACAAAGGACCTTTTAAGGAGCAGGGAAGTGTAACTGTAGACAGATAGATTTATGAAAAAAAATTCATTCTATTTATGCCTGATAGTATTATGCTTTGTTTCTTGTATGAGAGACCAGTATAAAGGTAACTCCTTGAGTGAAAGCAAACAAAAGGGCTTGTCGGATATGAGCAATAATTACCACGTAAAAGAAACAGCCAGAGTGTTGAATGAAAATAAAAACAAGAAAGAGAAGAGGGAGAAACTTGCTGAAAAAAGAAGAGTTGCTCTTGCAAAGATGAATACCAAAAGCAGTACGAAGTATAAAAGGAAAAGATCGTTAGTGTTTGATTATTATTGATTGCTAGAAGATTATAGATTGTTCCCACAAAAGATATAAGATAAGCCCCTATTTTAGGGGCTTTTTTATTTTAATAATACTAATTAACGTTTTCATTTTACAAGTAAAAAGAAAGTAGGTTATAGTTTGAGGAGTTAATTAGTAGAGAACTATTTCCTTATTTTAGTTTTGGAATTTTTATCATTTTTCAATATCAAGGGTACTTCTTTTGGTCTATTTGTTGGATTTCAGAAATATAAAATGAAATTCCACTTACGTTCTCCTTATGGTTATAATTAGAAGTATTCTTGTTAATTTTAGATTTATATATTCTTATTATATGAAATTATATTTGAATTGTTCAGATCGTTGGTTTAAGGTATTTATTCTTAATACTGGTTTAGCTATTGTTTTCCTTATTTTACTGGCTGGGCCCTGCAATGCTCAATCATCCACTTCAAGTCAACCGGAATTCCCAACTGCTGAAACTATAAAAAAATCAGAATTGCACTATAATCTTATTCCCGGAAATAACAATACCTGGGGCTATGATATATTTATGGGCGATAAATTGGTAATCCATCAAAGTGTGATACCAGGAATGGCAGGAAATAATGGATTTAAAAACAAAGCCAGCGCCCAGAAGGTGGCAGAAGCAGTAATGCACAAGATGAGAAATGGAGAAGTTCCACCCAGTATAAGTAAGGAAGAATTAAAAAGAATGAATGTATTATAAATTTGAAACTTTAATATGAAACTTTTAACTTTTTGTAATTCGAAATTTTCAGCATTAATAAAGCGGGTAATTTTTTTACAGTTTGTTTTTACAGCTTTTATTAACCCCTCCTTTTGTCAAACTCCGGACTCCTGGACAAAAAAGAATCATGTTGGATTCAATAAACCTGATGCGCCTTTATCAAGATTTGGAGCTGTAGGTTTTTCCATTAACAACAAAGGATATATAGGAGCCGGGAAAAATGATAATGGAAACCAGATTGATTTTTGGGAGTATGATCCCATTACCAATGTATGGACACAGAAAGCTGATTTTATTGGCGGAGGCAGATATAATGCTGTGGGGTTTAGTATATCAAATAAAGGATATGTAGGAACGGGAAATGCAGGCCTAGGTGTACTTTATGATAATCAGAAAGGTTTTAAAGTTAAAGATTTTTATGAATACGATCCGGTAACCAACCAATGGACGCAAAAAGCGGATTTTGCGGGGGAAGCCAGACAGGCCGCTGTGGGCTTTGCTATTGGAGATAAAGGCTATATTGGTACAGGAACCAACGGTAATCCGCTCAATGACTTCTGGGAGTATAATCCCAGTACAGATACCTGGTCTAAAAAGAAAGATTTTCCAGGAAAGGCTAGATTTGGAGCTTGCGGATTTGCTATTCAAAATAAAGGATACTTGGGCAGTGGAAATATTGGTGATAATATTGAATATGATGATCCTGAAAAAGTAAGTGACTTTTGGGAATATGACCCAACTCTTGATATGTGGACTCAAAAGGCAGATGTTGGTGGAGACCCAAAGCATTTTGCCACAGGAATATCTGCAGGTAATAAAGGATATGTCAGCGGTGGAGATCAGTATATCTGGGAGTTTGATCCTGCAAGTAATACCTGGGAACAAAAAGTTGATTTAGGATATATTTTTGAATATGGAGCAGGATTCAGTATCGAAGGGAAACTGTACCAGGGTACAGGATATTCTTCAATTATTTTAAACGAATTTATAGAATACGATCCAAATAAAAATGCTGTGACAAGAAAAACCAATCTTGGCAATGAACTGATAACCAAAAGTGTAGGATTCTCAATTCTAAATAAAGGCTATATTGGAACAGGTTTTGGATTTAGAAACTATAAAGAGTTCTGGGAGTATGACCCTCAAACAGGATACTGGACGCAGAAAGCTGATTTTGCAGGAGATGGAAGAACCTCTGCTGTAGGTTTTTCAATAGGAGATAAAGGGTACATTGGTACTGGCCTTGGCTCAGTATCCACAGGAACCTCAGATATTTTCATGAAAGATTTTTGGGAATATAATCCTGCAACAAATGTCTGGACAAGAAAAAAAGACTTTCCTGGAGCAGGAAGGTATGAAGCTGTTGGTTTTTCTATTAATAATAAAGGTTATATTGGAACAGGCACTATTAATGGAAATTTTGAAAAAGATTTTTGGGAATATGATCCTGCAAAAGATGAATGGACCAAGAAAAAAGATTTTGGAGGTGGCATAAGAACAGAAGCTGTTGGCTTTTCTATTAATAATAAGGGATACATCGGGACCGGAATAGGTACAATGAATCATCATAAAGACTTTTGGGAATATGATCCAGCTATAGACAATTGGATTCAAAAAGCCAATTTCAAGGGAACTGGAAGAAGTGGTGCTGTAGGTTTTAATGTCGGAAATAAGGGGTATATAGGTACAGGAGATGACCCTTATTCTCAGTCTGATTTTTATGAATTTGACCCCGCAAACAATACCTGGACAAGGAAAGCGGACTTTCCTGATACCAGATGGAATGCTATTGGATTTGGCATTGGCAATAAAGGATTCCTTGGTACAGGGGGGGCTCACAATGATGATATGGGTGATTTCTGGCAATATAATCCAAGTGAGTTATATATAAACAGTCTGAATAGTGCAACATTCTGTAAAGGTAGTCCTATTGAAGTAAAGTTTGCTACTGGAAAGGTTTTATATAATACAGACAATGTTTATAATGTTGAATTATCAGATGTTTCCGGTAGTTTCAATTCTCCTCTTTTACTAGGCACACTTAATTCCGGTGATTCTTCAGGTGTAATAAAGGCAGAGATTCCACAGCAAATAATAAGCAGTAATTCCTATAAGATCAGAATTGTTAGTTCTCATCCTTCCTTTGTCAAAGAATTTGAAAACCAAATTGTAATTGAAAACAATAATGCTCCTGTTGTTGCTAATACAATTTTACGTGATACGGTTTGTTCTAAAGTATTATGGAATGGTGTACAGTTAACCTCTATTGAACCATCAGTAAGTTTTAAATGGAAGACTTTAGATAATCCATTTGTTATTGTTCCTGTTTCTTATGGAAACGGTAATATTCCAAGTCAGACTTTTTCCACTTCTGACGATCAACTTAGAGAGGTTAACTTTCAGATTCTTCCTTATTCAACCTGTCCTGGAAAGATGGCAGAATATATTGTAACTGTGAGACCGACTCCTTGGGTTAGCTTTGATTATCCAATGGAAGATCTTATTTGTTCAGGTCAGATGTGGCCAACCAGTTCTATGAATTTACAACCTAATAATGTTACCTTTAAATGGAGTTTATTATCCACAAATGGAGTATCTGGATATTTAACAGAAAGCGAAGGTGAGATTCCTCCGCATAAACTTTTAAACACAGGTGCAACAGATGCAAATGTTATTTATCAGCTAAGAGTTGAAGATGATTATTGCAGCTCTTTACCTATAAATTTTAAAGTTACAGTTGATGTGTGTACTGATTTAAAAAATGAAAAACTGAACCAGGAATCATATTCAGTCTCCCCCAATCCATTTACAGACTTTACTGTCTTAAAAATGAACGGTGAAGATAATTTAATGAACTATAGCATTTTGCTTTTTGACTCACAAGGAAATAAAGTATTGGAAATTCCTGATGTTAAGACGAAAGAAGTTTTAATAGAAAGAGGAAATCTACATGATGGAATCTACTATTATCAAGTTATAAATAAGAATCAACAAGCAGGAAGCGGGAAGATTGTGATTAGAAATTGATTTACTTGAAGTCTTATAGGCGTTTGCATTAGGAGTGAGAGTGTTCATTTAAATTTTATAATAGCCAGTTTGTATATCGAACTGGCTATTTTTTTGACGCAAAAACTAGATACATAATCCTATTTATTGCTTGGTTATTAAAACCTCATTTTCTTCTCATCAATTTTTTGCTTTTTACATAACATTTAAGACATTAGCATTTTCAATTTAAAACTTCCAGCTATGCAAACACCATATTCAACTAATCCTCAGTTTGAATTGGCAGTACAATTTGTCAATAATACTTCACAGAATATTTTTCTTACTGGAAAAGCCGGCACAGGGAAAACTACTTTTCTTAAATACATAAAGCAATATTCTCATAAGAAACTGGCAGTAGTCGCGCCGACTGGCATTGCAGCCATTAATGCAGGAGGTGTTACCTTACATTCATTTTTTCAACTTCCTTTTGGTAACTTTTTACCACTAGAAAGTAACAATGAAATGCCTGAAGGTAATTTCTTTAACCGCCATATGCTTTTAAAACAACTTCGGTTTGGGGGAATGAAAAGAAGGCTGTTTTTGGAGCTAGAGCTGCTTATCATTGATGAGGTTTCCATGCTTAGGAGTGATTTGCTGGATGCGATAGATTTAATATTAAAACATGTTCGAAGACAGTTCAATTTACCATTCGGAGGAGTACAAATAGTCTTTATCGGAGATCTCTTGCAGTTACCTCCGGTGGTCAATGAGGAAGATTGGAAAACACTTAAACATTTTTATTCAAGTCCTTTCTTTTTTGATGCACAGGTTTTGAAAACAGCACCTCCGCAATATCTGGAGCTAAAGAAAATATATCGTCAGACCAATGACGTTTTTATCGGACTGCTAAACAGACTTAGAAATGATAAGGTTCTTCAGCAAGATCTGGATTTACTAAACAGTTATTATCGTCCTGAATTCAAGCCACAGGTACAGGATGAATACATTACGCTTACAACTCATAACAGGAAAGCAGAAGAGATCAACCAGAAAGAACTGAACAAACTGGAAGGTGCAGCGCATATCTTTAAAGCAGAAATCAAAGGAGACTTTAATGAAAAAACTGTAACTGCCGAAGTGGAGCTCTTGCTTAAAGAAGGTGCTCAGATCATGTTTATCAGGAATGATAAAGGAGAGAATAAGAAGTTTTACAATGGAAAATTAGGTGTTGTAAGTAAGCTGGAAAAAGATGCCGTGTATGTGCGCTTTACTGCTAATGAAGATGAATTCAAAGTAGAGAAAGAGACATGGAATAATGTTCGCTATAATTTCAACAAAGAAACAGATGCTATTGAAGAAGAGGTATTAGGATCTTTTACACAATATCCACTAAGACTCGCCTGGGCCATTACCATTCATAAAAGCCAGGGATTAACCTTTTCAAAAGCAATAGTTGATGCCGGAGAATCATTTGCACCTGGACAAGTTTATGTAGCGCTGAGCCGCCTAACTTCTCTGGATGGATTGGTTCTTTATTCAAAAATAAGATTAGATTCTATAAATACTGACCAGCATGCGCTGGAGTTTGCCCTGCTGGAGAGGGATGATATAAGTCTTCATGAGGATCTTAAAGAAGGTGAGAAGCAATATGTTCATGCCAAACTTCTTGAAGTGTTTAATTTTGCTTCACTTTCCGATGTTATGGAGCAGTTCCACACAAGCATGTTTGATAGAAGATTGACTTTTCTGGATGAAGCCACTGAACTAGCAAAAGGTCTTTTGGAAAAGGCAAAAGCTATGGAAATTATTGCCGAGAAATTTGTAAGGCAAATGGAACAGCTCTTGAAGACAGCATCTGATAATAAATATGGAAACTTACGGGAAAGGGTAGATGCTGCAGGAAAATATTTTTTAGATACTATAAAGAAGGAGCTTTTCACACCTGTTGAACAACATTATGATAATGTGAAAAATCTGAAGAAGGTAAAGCAGTACTTGCAGGATCTTAACGAAGTATCCGATTTGATTAAAAGAAAGAAATATCAGCTGGAACAAGCTATGCAGTTAACCGTAGGTTTGGCTACTGGATCAGATCCTGGTAATTTGTTACGAGGAATACAACTATCAGGGAAAAATAGAATGGAAACGGAGAAGGAAGAGACGGTGAAGCAATTGCCCAAAGTGAAAGCCAAAAAAGGAGATACACAAAGGTTGAGTCTTGAGTTATTCAAGCAAGGCAGTTCAATAGAGAAAATAGCAGAAGAAAGAGGTCTTAATCCAGGCACTATTGAAGGTCACCTTGTTTCTTTTATTCTTACTGGTGAGGTAGCAGTAGAGGAAATTGTAAAGGAAGATAAGCTGAAAGTTATTGTAGCTGTAATAGAGGAAATGGGAGATATGCGGACTTCTGTATATAAAGACAGACTTGGCGAAAATTATAGTTATGGCGAAATAAATGCAGTTATGAATTGGAGATACAAAGTGGCAGCAGGAATTAATTAGGATTCATTAAGAGCTATAGAACTCTAAGTCCAATTTGTGGTTCTTATATCTGAGATTTACTTCGAAAAATTTTTCTGACTGCAATAAATTTTTTAGATCTTTTTGTCAGAAGAAAATCAATAGATAATAAAAGTAAATACCCGGAAGTAATCTCTCCCGGGTATTTTTGTTAAGCTATTTCTGTATTGTTGCTCTTATTATGGTTCCGCTTTCAGTAGTTATTTCCAACATATAAATTCCAGTCTTTAACACTGGTGGTACAATCCTGAATGTATCTGTATTAGTCTTTTGAACTTCTGCATAATATTTGAATCCCAATGTTGAAATTAATACAGCTTCAGTTACAATTTCTTCTTCATTAATAAATTTTATTTTCAACTCATTATCAAATGGGTTAGGGTAAATTAAATATTGTTGACTGGATTCAATGGCACTTGCTGTTGATGTAACTGTGAAGAAAATAGTCAAAGTGTCAAGTAATGTTCCCTGAGCATTGGATTGAGAATAGGCATAACCTTTCAACTTATGTGCCCCTAGCGGAGGTGTCCATGAGTTATAATTTCCATTATTGTCTCCAGTCATGGCGTATGGTGGAGTGTTTTCAATTCTTCCGCTTACACCATCCAGTTCAAATTTAATACATCCGATTCCGGTAGGTGATGTATTGGCTCTTATATTCAGGTTGCTGCCTGTGACATTTCTATTGATGATACTGTTGTTAGGTATGGGGTCAAATCCGGAAACAGGAAGTTCTGTATTCGCATTGATAAGTGTGAAGCTTTGCAGGTAATCTGGACCAGATGTTACTGTAATCTGAACGGAATCCTGTTGATAAGCAGTTGAATCATCATAAGCTTTTATTTTTATATTATGCGTTCCAGTTTGAAGATTCTGAATGGGAAAAGAATAGGAGGGTATAGAGTCTTTTCCTAATAATAAGTTGTCAATATAAAATTCCACAAATTTAATTATTCCATCAGAATCACTGGCTGTTGCAGTTACTGTAATGCTTGATCCTATACTAAAGTTGGATAAGTTTGCAGGAGAAGTAATATGTGCAACTGGCAACTGATTTGCTTTTTTGATCACCTTTACAAGTACTGAGTCTGTTGCAAATGCCAATGAATCATCATAAGCTTTTGCAATGAAGTGATAGGTGCCTTGTGGAAGGTTGTTAACGTTGATGACATATGATTCTGTGCTATCTGTGCCAATAAGCAAGTTGTTCTGAAAAAACTCTACACGTTTAATGTATCCATCATTGTCTACTGCTAAAGCGTTGATTGAAAAGCTGGTTCCATAAATAATTTCTGAGTTGTCTGCCGGCGAGGTAATCGTTATAACAGGTATTTGGTTTGGATGTTGAATTACATTAAAGTAAACAGAATCGATACTGTATGCACTTGAATCATCATATGCGATAGCTTTTAATATATAATTTCCATTATTAAGACCGGAAAGGTTAGTATTGAAAGGATATATACTATCTGTAAAAAATAAATTGTTATTAAGAATAAAACTGATTTTTTTAATAAAACCATCCTGATCTTCTGCGGATGCATTTATATTGATAGTACTACCATGGGTGAATGACGAGCTGTCTTCAGGGGAAATTATTGATATCTGAGGCAACTTGTTAGGGAGATCTTTTATAGTAATAATCACCGAATCTGAAGCTGATGCAAATGCATTATCAGTTGCTTTTACCTTGATGCTGTGTGTGCCAGGCGTTAATCCTGTAGTGGAATAAGTATAAGGAGAAGTCTGGTCTGTAAATATTGGTGTGCCATCCAGAAAAAAGTCCACTTTGGATATTGTTCCGTTAGCATCGATTGCATTGGCAATTATATTAATTACCTCTGTGCTTCCGTAAGTTTGATTGGAGGCTGGACTCGTCAAACTAACTGTCGGAGGAATGTTTGTATCTTCATCTGAAAAGATGAAGAATGCCCAATCATTATTGTTGGGAGAGGTAAGGGTTTGATTGACTAATGATGTAGATTGATTTGTGAATTCTCCTGTGACAGGATTGTAAATTCTATATTTCCAGTTTCCTGAAGGGATACTCACTGTCGCAGAGCCTCCTTTGCTGAGATAGGCGACATATTTTTTTTCTGTATTGCTTCCCAATAACCAGTTAGAAGTGCTGTTGGAAATATATTGGTCCATTGGCTCCATGAATTGAAATGGAAGAAAGTTGTTAAACAAATTAAGTGCATATCTTCCATAATCCCAGAATTTGTCCCTGCTTCTGAAATCTTCGCAATCTAAATCATCAATGGCTCGAGAGTTGTCATAACCGAAATACCAGTCATTTCCACCACCGCCACCTGTAAGGTTTCCCCATAAAACATTTTTTCTTAATGTTGCCTGGTTATTTACTGCAGGGCTATCCGGATTTAATCCTCCGTTCACTTCATCATGTTCTATAACCCATTTATATCCCGCCTGTGCGGATAGGTTTCTCCATTTTATTGGAAGGCTATGACCAACAGTATTTGGTTGTTGAAGGGATGTTCCGTCAAAATTTATATCTCCTAGCAAAGGTATATATAATTGATCCGGTGAAGTTGAATTAGCTTTTGTATGTACTTTAACAGGGTGTTTATATGGATCGTTTTTTTTGAAGAAAGCGGCATCTGCTTTTAATTGGGCTGTACTCCTGTTAGTTTCTTCTCCAAGATTCCATAATACCGCATTGTGATGTGAAAACCTTGCAATCATCTCTCTATAGTATATTATGCGCTCAATTCCAAGATTTCCGTTGTTGAGCATTCGATCATTTTCAGCTTCTTGGAAAACAAGTTGCAAAGCGATTCCTTTTTTTTCCATATGAGAAAATACAATCTCCCACTGATCGAGCTTGCTCACATCATAGCGTTTTGTTTCTGTGTATGTTGTCCATGGATAAACTTCACGTCCATCGCCGTTTACATTCATTAAGAGAAAGTAAAATTCATTGATGTCTTTTGATGACAAATAGTTGATAGCTCCTATGATTCCTTTTCCTAAACCATTTTTCCATGTAGTATCGCCCGCATTCCAATCAGAAATATGAGGCGTGTAATGATGAAGACCATCAGGAAGGTTGTTAACTGTGCCACCAGTATGATCCTGGGTATTGTCAAATTCCCAGTAGGCTAGAAAGTTTTCAGGACTTCCTGTTCCGTTTTTAAGAAAATATGTACTAGTTCCTTTAAATTTATAATAATGCTCATTATGATGTTCAAGCCATCCTTTACTTCTGAGATCTTTTCCGCTTTTGTCAGATGCTGATACAGAAAAAGATCCTGTTGTTCCGTCTATAGTGGCGATGGAAGTTCCTTCAAGGGAATCAGAAGAAGCTGCGATATTTGTGCCGTGTCTGAATGAAGTTTTGTAATTCCATATACCGGTAGTAGGGGGATTGAAATTTACTCTCCATTTATTGCCAGTACTGTCAGAAGTATTGTGTGAATTACCTTCTGCTGTATAATATCCTGGAACGATATAGGTATGATTTCCTGAAGTGAAATATACGTTTAATCTATAATCGCTAAAGGGATTGATAACATCTTTTTCAGCAGTTGAAGGTCCTGTAAAAGTCAAACTTACTTTATGCCATTGTTTCAATTCTCCTGTAATAGAAGGCTGAGATAGTAAGATTAAAGGACAAATGAAAAGATATAGGAATGTTGTTGATTTAGTAAATATATAATTCATGGATCGGTAAGATTACTAGTGTGTAACCATCATTTTTTTAGGAATGTTTTTGGTAGGGAAAGGCATTTTATGTCACCATTGCTTCATTATAACTTTAAACAAACGGAAAACGAGGGTCGTTATACTTTTGAAAAGCCTGTAAATCCTGTGTTTTATCGAAATACTATGAAAACTAATAACAATATATTATTGCTAATAATAATTTTATTTTTGTCAAGTGTGTCTTATTCTTTTGGAGGAGATGAATTACCGGAAAATAAAAAGAAGAATAAAATAAAGAATAATAAAGAGAATGCCCCGGTTGGGTTAACATATAAATCCGGTTTTAAAGGGAAGGATGATGGATTTCATGATTATTTTCTTACAGTTCAGCTTGGAGGTTTCTGGGCTTATAATAATGCTTCTATCAAGCTTAATTCTCCAGAACTTGAAGGTACAGATATTGATCTTGAAAGGGATTTTGATTTAAGTAATAATAAATTTTTCCCAAGAGCTGACGTGATCTTCAGAATAGGAAAACGTCATCAAATAGCGGCCTCATTTTTTAACCTTTCAAGAAAAAATTCTTTGGTTCTTGATAGGACTGTATCCTTCGGTGATACTACGTTCTATGTAAATTCTGGACTTGATGCTAAATTCAGACTAACTTCTTATGGATTAGATTATAGATTTTCTATTATTAAAACTCCACTATGGGAAGCAGGTGTTTTGCTTGGAGCTAAAGCGTTTAATGTATATGCTAGAGCTGAAGCACATTTGAATGGCTATAGTTATGGGGTTACTAAACAATACTGGGCTCCTGTTCCTCTTCCTGGTGTGCATGTTTTGGTTAATCTTGGTAAGCATGTTGTGCTGAGAGGTATAGGAGATTATTTTCAACTTAACGTAAATGATTGGAATTTTAAAGTATGGGAAGTCAGACCTGGAATTGAGATCTATCCAATCGAAAATTTAGGTCTTTCATTCTACTATCATTACCTCGTGGCCAATGTCAACAATGTTCCTGAAGAGGATATAAACGGTTATTTTAAATATAAAATCAGTGCTGTTACCGGTCAGGTTGCTTTGAGATTCTAGTCTTATTCCAATGATATCATTTGATATTGAGCTGTTAAGTTGAATAAGTGCAAACTAGATTTGTTTTGTTAAAATTGTTTGCATAACGATTTCAAATTATTGACAGTTTTCAAAATGAGCAGGAGCTCTAAAAATGATAAATATGAAGAAGGTCAATATATTTAATAAAGTATCTTTGATGTTTGGAATGCTGTTTGTTTGTGTAGCAAGCGTATTCGCTCAAGTTTCGTCAGATAAGGATCCGAATGCTGATTTCAGTCAGTTTAAAACCTTTGGATTTAAACCCGGAACGGTTATAAATCAGGGAAAGACTGAAACGAATAATACCATTATGGATAACAGGGTTGATAACGCAGTTACTTCTGAGTTAACAGCAAAAGGATTAAGAAGAGATGATAATAATCCTGATCTTGTAATTTCTTATACAGCAGGAGCTCAGAAGAAAACCGAACTTGAAGATGCTGGTCCTGGTTTTGCAGGTCCAGGTATATATGTAGCCGATGGATGGTGGGCAGATTCGTATAATGATTTCTGGACAAATACCTATAATGAAGGAACTTTAATGATCGATGTAAAAGATGCCCAAACAGATGATCTGGTTTACAGGGTATATGGCGCAGGCGAGGTTAAGAATAAATCCAAAAAACAGGATAAAGAAGTAAATAGAGTTGTTCAGAAGGGATTTAAAGATTTCCCTCAGAAATAACCCTCATTGATTGAATAACGAAAGCAGGTTGCAGAGATGCAGCCTGTTTTTGTTTAAGAGGGGACTCCCTTACAGAGAACAATTTAATGTTGAACAGTCTTATTTTTAAAGGGAAGAATTTGAATATTATGGCTTTATATCAAAAGGATGATCATCGCAGTAACTTGTTGGATGATATTTATGCATCTCCTGATCTTGGCGTATCTATGCCAAAGTATCGGATACCTGATGAAGAACATGATCCAAGGATTGCATATGCTGCGGTGCACGATGAATTGATGCTTGACGGTAATTCAAGGCAAAATCTGGCTACTTTCTGTCAGACATATCTTGACCCTGAAATACATAAGTTAATGGATGAATCGGTAGATAAGAACATGATTGATAAGGATGAGTATCCTCAGACTGCAGAAATTGAATCCCGTTGTGTGGCTATGATTGCAGATTTATGGAACTCCCCGGATGCAGCGAACACGATAGGATGTTCAACTACCGGATCCAGTGAGGCTGCCATGTTAGGCGGGCTCGCTATGAAATGGAAATGGAGAGCAAAAAGACAAGCTCAGGGCAAGCCCGCCGATAAGCCTAATCTTATCTGTGGACCTGTTCAGGTTTGTTGGCATAAGTTTGCACGTTATTTCGATGTGGAACTTAGGGAGATACCGATGGAGCATGGAAGATTATTAATGTCTCCGGAAGAAGTACTTAAAAGATGCGATGAAAACACAATAGGTGTTGTGCCTACATTAGGTGTGACCTTTACACTGCAGTTTGAAGATGTTAAAGGTGTTAGTGAAGCTTTGGACCAGTTACAGAATGATACAGGATTGGATATTCCGATACACGTCGACGCAGCAAGCGGGGGATTTGTAGCTCCATTCCTCTATGAGGAGTTGTTATGGGATTTCAGATTGCCGAGAGTAAAATCAATCAATGCTTCCGGACATAAGCATGGTTTATCTCCTTTGGGAGTCGGATGGGTAGTTTGGAGAGAAAAACAGGACCTTCCGGAAGAGTTGATATTTAATGTTAATTATCTCGGTGGTAATATGCCTACATTTGCATTAAACTTCAGCAGGCCAGGTGGACAGATCATTGCTCAGTATTATAATTTTCTAAGGCTGGGGAGAGATGGTTATAGGAGAATCCATCAATCATGTATAGACACAGGAATCTACCTTGCTGAAGAAATAGCAAAGTCTGGTCTTGTGGAAATGATCTATGATGGAAGAGGAGGTTTGCCAGGATGTTGTTATAAGCTAAAGGAAGGGTTGGATACCAATTATACTTTGTATGATCTTTCTGACAGGCTTAGAGCAAGGGGATGGCAGATAGCGTCCTATTCTCTTCCTTCCAATGCTCAGGATATAGTGATTCAGAGAATTCTGGTGAGACACGGTTTTACTCATGATCTTGCAAATCTTCTACTGGACGATATGAATCGATCAGTAGAATTTTTCAAGGAACACCCTATTGTAAAACCTATGACGAGGGATGAAGCAGGAGGATTTAATCACTCTTAAGCTGAAAAATCGTAGCATTCGTTCTGTAATTTTGCAGAACGAATGTTTTTATTTTTTTGTGAGTTTTCCTGTTTAAACTTTTTTTTATTTGACTTGTTGATAAAGCGGTTGCAGTAAATTAAGCCTTTATAGAAAATGTGGAGGCTCACATTCTTTCACTTTATAGCAAGATCATATGTTTAAATTTAAGGATGAACGTCCTAATATAAAGAAGGTTGAAATTCCTGTTAAGCAAGGTACTATTACTACTTTCGGAATCTCAATGATGACTTGTGCATGCGTATTGAGCTTAAGAGGATTACCTGTAATAGCTAAGGAAGAATTAACAATGTTTTTCTATATAGGGTTTTCAACACTTCTATTTTTGATTCCGGTATCCCTTGTTTCGGCAGAGTTGGGAGGAGCTTTTGGAGACAGGGCAGGGGGTGTTTATACCTGGGTAGGCGAAGCTTTTAATAAGAGAACAGGTTTTATTGCTATCTGGCTAGAATGGGCACAAACAATCGTGTTGTATCCTACTGTACTAGGCTTTGCATCAGGTGCATTTGCCTATGCTCTTGGAAGCCCTTCTCTGGCAAGCAATGGAATGTTTGTGGGTGTGTTTTCAATTTTTATATATTGGGTGGCAACTTTCATTGTCTTCAGGGGATCTGCAGTTATTCAAAAAGTAACAAGCTATGGCTTCCTTTTAGGTACAGTTATCCCTGGATTATTAATTATAGGCTTTGGTTCAGCCTGGATGATAATGGGGGAGAAAATCGCATTTCTGCATCCTGATCCAAATAATGTCGCTGTGGCCAGAATTGTTGATGGAAAAGTAGCACCTCGTATCTTTCCTTATTTCAATAGCATTACAGATGTTGCATTTCTTGCAGGTATTGTATTGCTGTTTTCAGGAGTTGAATCTCAGGCAGTACATGCAAATGAATTGAAAAATCCTGCTAAACAATTTCCTCAGGCTATGCTGCTCGCAGCTTTAATTATATTCAGTATTTTTACATTAGGTGCATTATCGGTAGGTGCTGTAGTTCCTGGTAAAGAGATTAATGTTCAGTCTGGATTGATGCAGGCGTTTTATAGAATCTTTAATAAATTTCATCTTGGAGGGCTAACTTATATCTCCGGTTTTTTAGTAACCTTTGGTGCTGTTGCAAGTGTTCTTTCATGGTTGTCAGGTCCAAGTAAGGGGCTTCTCGTTACTTCTAAAGATGGAATATTGCCTGATTTGATGAGTAAGACTAATGCAAAGGGGATTCAAACGGGAATACTTTATTTTCAAGGATTGTTTGTCACTATATTGGCTTCATTATATATTTTTCTTGAAGATGTAAATATAGCATTCTTCCTTTTGACAGTCCTTACTGTGGGCCTTTATCTGATCATGTATATGTTGATGTATGCAGCAGCTATTAGGTTAAAATATACTCACCCTAATCTTCCCAGATCATATAAAGTTCCTGGTGGAAATACAGGCATGCTGATTGTAGCAGGAGTCGGTTTTCTTGCCGTATTGTTTGCCTTTGTGCTTGCTTTCGTGCCTCCGTCTCAGCTTCCTATCGGAAGTCCTGCTTCTTATGTAGGTATGGTAATTGGAGGAACAGCATTCTTTACCGGACTTCCCTTTTTGATTTTCTATGTGAAAAAGAAAAGAGGTATAAATCTGAGCGGGAAACCTAATGTTTAAATTTTTGAATAATGTTGAGATGATTAAGGAGAATTGAGTGGTGAATTCATATTTGAATGCAGTTAATTTATTTGAGTTAATAAAAATGATTAGTTAGAAAATTAATGATCATCAAACTCTTTAAAAGCAACTTTATACTTTGTTATATACGTTGATATCATATTTTAGATTAAATCCACAAACTTTATTGAAGCAATTAAATGCGATCAAAAATACAGTGCGATTGTTATTATAGCTCATAGTGATCATCTTTATTACAGCCCTAGTAGTGTTATTACTTTTCCTGATCTTTTGCTAGAATTTAATTTTAGATTTAGTGTTGTCATGATTAATAAAACAGAATAATCGTGGCGGAGAGATTTGCTATCGTCTCTTAGATCAGAGTTTATCTATATATTATTTGATTAAATTCATTGCTTATTTATTGTTATCAATAGTTTTCTGTAGGATTCATTTCACCATATTTTTCCAAAGTTTTTTGAAGATTTTCAAGACTTGAAACGTCAAGATTTACAATTCCTGTTAATGGCCTGTCCAAGTCGATAATGAGAAGCATAATCGAAGAAATAATTATAGCAAGACTTATAGCAAATTTTAATTTTCCAGAGTCTGAATATCCATGGTAATATCCAGTAGAAAAGAAAGAAAATATTGAAATTAAAATTAATATGAATACTATTGTTATCGGCGCACGGTTTTCAAGCGCAGATGAAATACTTTCGCTCGTATCTACAATACTGTTTAATGATTGAATAATCAGGCTTGTATTAACATTCGGTTCAAACTTCCCTATCTTGGCTGATTTTGCCCAAATTGTTACCTGAAGATTTATCAGTTGGGTTTGAATTTCATCCTGTCGCTCAGTAGTGGTTCTTATCTTATATTGATTGTAATATTGTATTCTTGTTGCCAGATATTTTTTTAAAAGTTTTCTGAGATTTTTTTTGGCGGTACTATCTTTCAAAAGCCCTACTCTGAAGTAGGCTGTCCCGATACTGGTGCCTTCTCTGTCAATTAAAGTCCTGCGCTCTTCATATCTTGTTGCTGCTACACTGAATGAAAATGCAAGGAGTATTCCCAGTAAGGATAAAGATCCGCTCTGTATGGAAGAGATAATAAAGAAATCGTTGCTGTTTGTAGTTTTTTTGCTAAAGAACTTTCTTCCCTGGCGAAATCCGATTAGATAAGATATAATGAGGATTATTAATATTACTAGTATGGATATCCATTCATCTTTAAATGTAAAGGGATCATCGGTAAAGAAATATTTCATAAATCTGGGCTAATCTTCCCGATACAACCAGAAACCTATCCTCATGTTCTGATTTTTAAATTTCAAAATCTAGTGGTAGAATAAAAAAATACAGACCTAGTTATACTCGTTGTAACATTTTTTTAGCATCCATGTTTGACTTCAAACATATTAATACTAGAGGTAGATGGCGATATTATTCCCTCTCGTATTGTTTGTTTAAAATGTCCTATAATCTGCTATAATGCTCAGTATAGGGAGTAGGGTTGATACTCTTTGAAGTGTGTTGAAAGACTGGAACTAAGTATAGGACTTGGAATACCAAGGAGATTAACATTCATTACTTCTTTAGAAGTATTTTGATTCTAATAATTTCAAGGTAATAACTATATCTATCTATATTATGAAAATTACAAAACCAATCCTAAAACAGTCAGTACTAGGAGGACTAGTAGTCCTATCATTAATCAGCATAGTTTTTTTCTCTTTTACTCAAAATAAGGATAAAGCAACTGAAGAAGATATTAAAGCAGCGTTAAAAGAGGCTTATGATAAATTTAAAACCTTAAAAGGAGGAAAGAATGCAGACTACATACCATACCTGGCAAAAGTAGATTCTACCTTTTATGGAATAGTAATAGTAACTGCTGATGGAAAAGTTTATCCAATGGGGGAAACTAAATACGAATTCGGTATCGAATCAATTTCAAAGGTATTTACGCTTGCCCAGGCTTTACAAGAAAGAGGTGGCAAAGTAGTAATGGATAGCATAGGGGTTAATGCAACAGGTCTACCATTCAATTCTGTACAAGCAATCGAAATACAAGGACAACAACCACAAAATCCTTTGGTCAATGCAGGTGCAATAGCTACCGTTAGTTTGTTGGAGCCTAAAAATAACCAAGAAGCAAAATGGGCCAAAGTACAAAAAAACTTTAATCGCTTTGCCGGTAGAGATCTTAAAGTCATTGATGAGTTATATAAATCGGAAGCTGCGACAGACCAGCATAACGAAGCAATTGCTTTACTACTTAAGTCATACAATAGACTGTTCGATAAGCCAGCGATAGCTATCGATGTATATACTAAACAATGTTCATTTGGTGTCAATGCAAAAGATCTTGCTGTAATGGCTGCCACACTGGCTAATAATGGAGTTAATCCATTAACTAAAGAAAAAGTAGTTGACCCAAAACATATCCCGCAAATATTAGCAGTGATGAGTACAGCAGGGCTATATGAAACTACAGGAGAATGGATGTTTAAAGTAGGTTTGCCTTCAAAAAGTGGTGTAGGAGGGGGGATAATATCTGTAGTTCCTGGACAGATGGGGATTGCTGTATTTGCACCTCCTTTAGATAAGGCTGGTAATAGTGTAAAAGCACAAAAGACAATTGAATTCCTGGCTGATAAACTAAAATTAAATGTCTTCACGGCACGTAATTAATTAATGGGCGATAAGTTTTAACTTCACTCATGTTATTATAACAATTGTCATTGTCTTTGTTTTCATAAAAAAGGCAATGACAATTACTAATCTCGTAACTAAGGACAATGATACCATTACCCAAGTTTATCTGCAATCATGGGGACAAGTAAATCCTGTATTTTAATAGGTAAAAGCAAGTTGGGTTTCTTAAGCATAAATGACTACTTCGATTCTCTTTTAAATAACATTTTGTTAGAATGAATACATTCAATGGATATATCTATAAATGGAAAATTCACTTTATAGCCGCATTATTATTAACAGGTGTATTCTTTACTCTGTCAGAGTATAAGGATGTTGCAGCTAAGACTCCCCCTCTTACTCAATTTGCAAATTATGAATTAAATGATTCACATTTTCACCTTACTAATTACATTCAGAAAGGAACTGATATAAATAAGTTCTTAGATATAATGGGCGATAAAGTAGAAAGAGTGGCCTTATTCGGTATTCCTCTTCAGCAACAGTGGTCTTCAAGGATTTCTGGAAATCATGCACCACAGTATTACTTGGAGACAGATGCACCATTGTATTATTATTCCTTCACTGATGCATACATTGCCATGGCATATAAATCTTTAACGAAGGAGCAACAGAATCGGTTTGATCCTATGATTACAGGATTTAATCCTACTGATATGTATGCTGCAGATCATATAAGACGAGTATTACAGACTTTTCCAGGTGTATTCTCTGGAATTGGTGAGTTTACTGTTCATAAAGAATTTGTTTCACCCAAAGTGGCAGGAGGTGTAGCCAGCTTATTAGATCCTGCTTTGGATAGTATATTTAGTTTTGCAGGGGAAGCAGGATTAGCTGTTATTATACATAATGATATAGATGTACCATTTGCAAAGGAAAATGAAGAACCTGCTTACTTTAAACAGATGAAGAATCTTCTTTATCGCCATCCTAAAACTTCAATCATTTGGGCTCATATTGGTTTAGGAAGAATCATCCGCCCTGTTCAAAGCTCACCGACAGAGGAATTAACTTCGAGAAATAAAAATCAAATACAATTGGTACAAGATATTTTAAATGACCCAAAGTTAAGTCATGTATATTTTGATATTTCCTGGGATGAAGTGGCTAAGTATATTGTGAAAAATGATGCTACTGTTCGTGCTATGACAACTCTTATAAATAAGTTCCCGGATAGATTTCTCTTCGGAACGGATGTAGTTGCACCCGATAATCAGAAAGAATACTTACAGGTATATTATCAGTATGACCCCTTATGGAAATCTTTATCTAAAGAAACCAAAGATAAAGTTTGTAAAGGCAATTATGTTAGAATATTTGACCAGGCAAGAAAGAAAGTAAGAGAATGGGAGCGGGCAAATGTAAACTTGAAAACAAAATAAAATTTTAGTTGTTTTTGCTTTACCACTCGAAATTTATATTCTATCTACTATAGATAAAATGTATTCATTGTTTAATTTTTATTTGAGGATATTGAAAATGAAAAGAAATAAGAGAATCTCCTTCATTATAACTATGCTTTTTTTGACATTGATTCATTCTATAAAAGCACAGGAAGATAAAGTGACTACTAGAGGTAATGAGGCAGCACCTCATAAGGAGAAAGTAGACAGTATGACGATTTACGGGTTCGCAATGGGTGATGCGGGTTACAATTTTAATAACATAGATCCTAATTGGTTTGATGTGGTGCGACCAACAAAATTACCAGCTTTCAAAAATCAATTTGGATCGGATGGTAACACCTTTTTTTCCGTTCGTCAATCACGACTTGGAGTAAAAAGTTATTTCAATACTCGTTTTGGACAAATGAAGACAATATTTGAGATAGATATGTTTGGAGTTGGTGTAGATGCTGGTGAAACAACCATTCGTTTACGTCATGCCTATGGCGAATTGGGACATTTTGGTGCAGGACAAACGCATAGTCCTTTTATGGATATTGATGTATTCCCTAATATATTGGACTATTGGGGACCTAATGGTATGATTTTCTTTCGTAACGTGCAAATACGTTACATGCCCATTAAAAAAGATAATAGTCAGTTGACGTTTGCATTAGAAAGGCCAGGTGCCAGTCAAGATATGGGAAGGTATTCAAGTAATATTGAATTGGATAGTATTGAACCAAGATTTCCCTTTCCTGACTTTTCTGCAGAATACCGTCAAATAGGAAAGTTTGGTTATGTTAGACTAGCAGGTATTGTGAGAAGGATTATGTGGAAAGATCAGAATCCTGATTCACTTGATTTGTCTGGTGGCACAGTGGGATGGGGCTTTAATGTAAGCACTAATTTGAATCTGGGAAAGAAAGATATTTTCAGAGGACAATTTGTATATGGCAGAGGAATACAAAGTTATATTAACGACGCTCCCAGTGATGTGGCGCTCAAGGAGGATGTATCTCCTTCTCCAAAACCAGTTAAAGCGGTTCCTGTACCAATGATTAGTATGGTTGCTTTTCTTGAACATACTTGGAGTAAGAAATTCAGTACAACTATAGGCTATTCAATGTTAACCATTGATAATACAGATGGTCAGGCTGATGATGCTTTTCACAAAGGTCAATATGCGATCGTTAATTTGCTTTACTATCCAACCGACAATCTTATGGCGGGTATAGAATATCAATGGGCAAAACGAAATAACTTTAATGATGGATGGAGTTCTCATTTGAATAAAATTCAAGTTTCTGTGAAGTACAAATTTTCTCAATATATATATAGAAAGGTAAATTCATAGTGTTGGAATACTGTCACTTATCGAGATAATGCTTAAATAACCATGAAAAGAAAAGTACAATTGTCAAGAGGTTTATTCCTGAAAGGTTTTATTGGTGTTTTAATTCTTGGTGCTCTTTTGGTCTCCTTTACATTTTCTAAAGATGAAATTTCAGCTGAAAATATAGACCAGGTTATAAAAGAAGCTCATGAAAAATTTAAAGGCATTAAGGAAGGAAAAAATGCAGATTATATTCCTTATCTGGCTAAGGTTGATCCCAATTTATTTGGTATTGCTATCATTACAGCAGACGGACATGTGCATTTGGTTGGAGATACGAAATACGAGTTCGGAATAGAATCAATATCCAAGGTAATGACATTGGCTCTTGCTATGCAGGACAGAGGTCCTCAAGTAATAAAAGATAGTATTGGAGCAAATGCTACAGGTCTGCCATTTAACTCAATCACTGCTCTTGAAACTTTAGGAAAAGAACCTCAGAACCCTATGGTGAATGCAGGTGCCATAGCAACAACCAGTATCGTGCTTCCAAAAAATAACAAAGCAGAGAAATGGAAAAAAATGCATAACTATTTTAACAAGTTTGCAGGAAGAGAGATAAAAGTTATTGATGAACTATTTAAGTCTGAGATGGAAACGAACCAACGTAATAAATCTATTGCAATACTGCTTCAGTCTTATAACCGTATCTTTGATGATCCAATGATAGCGCTTGAACTTTATACCAAACAATGTTCTTTTGGTGTTAATGCAATGGATCTTGCAGTAATGGCCGCAACACTAGCTAACTCTGGTGTAAATCCAATGACAAGAGAAAAGCTAGTTGAAGCTAAAGATGTACCTGAAATTTTAGCTGTAATGAGCACTGCTGGTTTATATGAAAATACTGGGGAATGGATGTATACTGTTGGATTGCCTGCTAAGAGCGGTGTAGGGGGTGGTATTATGGCAGTAGTACCTGGTAAAATGGGAATTGCAGTTTTTGCTCCTCCTTTGGACCCCGCAGGTAATAGTGTGAAAGCACAAAAGGCTATTGAATTTATAGCAGATAAGTTGTCGCTGAATTTATTTTCTGCAAAGAAATAATCTATTTAATATTTAAGCACATAATTCTTCATATTTGAAATGTTGTCTGAAAATTAAGTCAACTTTTTAGGTATGAAGAATTTTTTTTAAAAACCTTTATATTTACCAAATCCTTCTCCAAAGCGACATTCGGACTGGCCCTTTGAATGGATTCATTTATTGCAATGTTAAATAATTGAATTTTATTTTTTACTATTACTTATGTAATGTATATTTATTACGTAAGTATATTGTGATTTGAAAAGTATTATATCCATATTTCTGATCATCAGTTGTATAGCTGTAATTTCTCTCAAGGATAGCCTCAGGAGTATCCACAGTCTTTTGCATTATATTCCTAATCCGTTTCACAGTCACGTTCATATTCATAGTCACCTTCATACTCATACGCATCGTTCAGGTAATGAACATGACCATAACCATCGATCTAATCACTATTTAAAAAGCCATCCCCAGGTTGAGCATGCATATGAGGTGCATCACCATCATCAAGCAGAATCTGCTGGTACGAATAAGGATGAGGTAAAAAATGTTCATAAACATTCGCAAGATCATGATGTATTGGAACACTTTGGATTGGAAAATCAGGAAGATGAATCATCCGCAGACGGTAGAAAGAAAGAAGGAAAAAACTCGTTTAAGATTCAATTATATCCTGGTATCTATTATCAATATGGTTTCAATGTAAATGAAAATGTTGCAGAGAATTATTTTCACGGAAATAATAATTTCTTCTTAATATATTTTCAAAATCCTCCATCACCTCCTCCTGAATATACTCTTTCTTAATTTTTAATTCCCAATCAATCCTTTAGTGTTGTGGTACATTCGGCCCACCTGATATTGGATTGCCCGGAATTGAATAATGATCTTTATAGGTCATTATAGCCCTATCCCTACGTCTATTATATATGAAGGTAGGGAGGATTTTATATTCTTATCATTTATTGATTTTCAAATGAAGCAGTATATACTTTTTACAGCAATATTCGTTTTGCTGGGCTGTCCTGCTTTTGCTCATGGAGTTATCAAGGGCAGGATAGTTAACTCAAAAACCGGAGAGCCACTGAATAATGCAGTGATTATTCTAAGGGAAAATAATTCAATGATTTTGAGTGATGAAAGCGGAGCTTTTGAGTTTCGCAGACTGGAAACCGGGATTTACCATTTAGACTGTTCGATGCTGGGATACAGGTCAAAATCTCAGGAAGTATTAGTAGATGAGAATGAAGTAAGATCTGAAACAATTAAAATGGAAGAAGGATTCCTTCAGATAGATCAGATTACAGTTTCCCCGAGAAAAGAAGTAAATTATTTCAATGCGATAGACTTTCGTTTAAGACCAACCCAGACCACCCAGGATTTGCTGAGGCTTGTACCTGGCTTGTTCATCGCTCAGCATGCCGGTGGTGGAAAAGCAGAACAGATATTTATTAGAGGCTTTGATGTCGATCATGGTACGGATGTGGCAATTTCTGTTGATGGTATACCTGTTAACATGGCTTCACATGCTCATGGTCAGGGGTATGCAGATCTTCATTTTGTAATTCCCGAAACGATTGAGGGAATGGACTTTTCCAAAGGGTCATACGACGCAAGGACAGGTAATTTTAATACTGCAGGGGCTGTTCGTTTTCAGACTTTAAATTATTTGAGGAAGAACATGTTGAAATTTGAAGCCGGTAGCTTTAATACCTACAGAGGGGTGACAATGTTAAAGCTGCTTGATAAAGTGGATTCGATAAACTCACGCAGGCAAAATGCTTATATAGCATCAGAGTTTGTGACGACCAAGGGATATTTTGTGTATCCGCAAAACTTTCAGCGTCTGAATATAATGGGAAAGTATACAGCAGATTTGAATAGCTCTACAAGTCTTAGTCTTTCGCTTTCAACATTTGCAAGCCAGTGGGATGCTTCAGGGCAAATTCCTGAAAGGGCTGTAAGAAGTGGACTGATATCCTGGTATGGCGCCATTGACCCTACAGAAGGAGGAAATACATCAAGAAGCAATGCTAATCTTTCTTTAGTAAAAACACTTAACGATGGTGCAGTTATCAGAAATCAGTTATATGGAATAAACTATAAGTTTAATCTATACTCGAATTTTACCTTCTTTAAAGACGATACTATTAATGGAGATGAAATCTATCAATATGAAGAAAGAAATATTTTCGGATATAATGGTTCATACTCAAAGAGCTATGAGATACTTGGAGTAAAGACTTCTACAATAGCGGGTTTCGGGTTAAGAGATGATAATATAAGGGACATAGGGCTGGCTCATACTGTTAGAAGAAGAATACTCAATGATATTAAAAAGGGAGATATTGATGAGACAAATGCTAATGTGTTTGCAAATCAATCTTTTTATCTTTCTCCAAGAGTTACTCTGAATCTTGGTCTCCGATATGATGCTTTTACTTTTCGATATAATGACAGGCTTTCTGATACTCTCGGTAAATCAAGAAGTTTGAATGTATTCAGTCCAAAAGTAAATCTGTATTACAATCTTTCATATGGAGCACAAGTATACCTTAGTGCAGGCAAGGGATATCACTCCAATGATACCAGGGTATCTGTTATGGATTCCGTGCGCAATAAGATACCTTCTGCATATGGACTTGATCTTGGTACTAATTTGAAAATCGGCAATAGAATTTTTATGAATGCTGCTTTATGGGTACTCACCATGGATACAGAGTATACTTATACAGGTGATGATGGTACAATAGGTTCCGAAGGCAGAAGCCGGCGATATGGATTGGATCTCAGTGCAAGAGGGCAATTGAACAAATGGTTGTTTTTTGATTTTGATTTTAATTACTGTAAATCAAGGCTTACAGATAATTCTGATGAGACAGGATATCTACCTTTAGCTCCTAAGTTCTCTAGTATTGCGGGGCTTAGCATTCGTAATCTTAATGGATTTAATGCAAGCTTACGATACCGCTATCTGGGTCAAAGGCCCGCTGCCGAAGATAACTCTATTGTAGCCCAGGGATATTTTATTATTGATGCAGTAGTGAACTACAATGCAGAGAGATTTCAGATTTCATTATCAGCAGAGAATCTCTTTAACCAAAAATGGAAAGAAGCTCAATTTGCCACAGAATCAAGGCTGCGAGGAGAGAGTATTCCTGTAACGGAGATTCACTTCACCCCGGGAACCCCTTTGTTTGTTAAAGCAGGAATAACCTATTTATTCTAAAGAAATAATAGAAAGGGGAATTGCAATTCCCCTTTCCTGTTTTGCCGAACGATAGATGATTTTGTTTAGTTATAATTTATATAACTTTAAAGTTCGGCTTATGACACTCATTAATTTCGCCAGATCTGAATTTGTAAAGTCAGTGAGTGATGGTTCAAAAAACTTTACAATAAGAAAAATGAGAAAACACCCTTTTAATAAAGGGGAGAAATTACAATTATATACGGGTCTTAGATCAAGGCATGCCATAAAACTTCGGGATGCTGTTTGTAAAAATGTATGGGATCTTCGGATAGAAGAGCATGAAGGAACTTTTTTATTTAAGCTGAATGGACGAAGGCTCTCGTATGAGAGAGTCAATGGAATTGCCCGGAAAGTGGGCTTCAGGACAGTTGATTTATGGATTAGCTATTTTAAGGAGAAATATGAATTTCCATTCGAAGGGCAGTTAATTGAATGGAATTAACTACACTTTTTTATAAGCAAATTAAAGACTCATACATATAAGAGGAATTGAAATAATCGGAGGGAACTTTCTATGTATCCCTTGTTTAATTTATAAACGTCTCACTGAAATGGAACAAAGGAACCTTATAATTTTTATAAAGCAATTACCTATGCCTTAAATACCTGTTCTTTAAGGGAAGATACCTAGTTCCAATAGAAGATTTTGAATAATTATATAACTAAGGATTAATTCAAGGGTTAATAAAGAAATCATCTGTTTTCGCTGAAAGAAGATTCAGTAGTTATGTTTGATATTTACTCATCACTATTCCCCAATAATAGAAGATTATAAAACTCCATAAGAGGATGTTGAGAGATAGCTTTATTGTAGTAGAGTTTCTGGCAATAGCCTCAGGGTGCCTATCGGGCGTATTGCATGCCCTTAGGAGAAACTTTGATATAGTTGGAGTAATGATTATCGGGATAGCATCCGGCGTTGGTGGGGGGATATTAAGAGATATTCTGATTAGCGAAGGACCTCCTTTGGTAATTAAATATGAAAGTTATCTGATTACAATTTTGTCAGCAACGTTTATAGGAATGTTTTTTGGTACATTAGTTGACCGATTGCAAAAGGTCATCTGGCATATTGACGCTTTTTCTCTTGGTTTTTTTACAATAGCAGGTATGCAACGTGCTTTCCTTAACGATCTGTCGGTACTGCCCGCATTATTTCTAGGCGTTATTACGGCTACTGGGGGCGGATTATTGAGAGATGTATTGTCAAGGGAAACTCCGATAATATTATTGCCAGGGCATCCGCATTCACTGGCATCTCTTTTTGGTGGAATTGTCTATATGATATTTATAAAGCTTTTCGGATTTGAGATAATTATAAGCGAGGTAATTGGAGTTATTGCAACTTATATATTAAAACTCCTTGCTTTAAAATATGATCTTATAGTTCCTACCCCTCCGGATGTAATGCATCATATACAGAAGTTTATGTCAAGGCGAAAGAGCAAAGGGGAAAAATGAGTTTTTAAATAATATCTTATTGATACTTTATTTTTGGTGATTAATGAAAAACAAGAAGTTGAATTAACCAATAGTATATCCATAAAACTCCCGCTAAATTCAGTATAAGAATAACTAGGTTTTTATTAGTCCCGTATTGAAGTCCAAGAATTGCTGGTATGATAAAAAGGGTGGCAATCCCTGAAGTGAGGAGAATATAAATGCCATAGCCTGAATTACTTTTTGATGTTAAAATAATGAATGACAGATACCAGAAATAAAAATTCCCCGCGAAGCTAAGAAAAGATAATACTCCGTTCACATATCTCAGTTTTGTCAATATAACTTCTTTAGATTTTAATCTTTTGTTGATTTTTGTAATGATCAATACAAAAGCAATAAAACATATAAGCGTAAGGAATAAGATAGGTATGCTCATAGCTGATTTTGACAGGTATTTAAATAAGAAAAGTAGTAATTTATTAATGAGGAACAGTAGTTAAAAAAGATAAAATACTTTTTCTTTTTGAAAAAGATTTGGTATCAAAAAAGCACGATCTGAAAGGATCGTGCTTTTAAACTTTTAGCTTTAAGTTTTAGGCTTACAACTTATTTAATACTCTCAGCAACAGCAGGCTCAAAGAACATTGTTTTATTCAATGCAATGATTGACTTATTAAAGTCTTCACGGTTCACAATGAATTGAAGGTTTACTTTTCTCAAAGAGAAACCTGCACTCTTAATATTGACATTAGCTTCAGCCAATGCACCAGCAGCTTTGCCAAGTACACCTGGCTGATCCATGTTGGAACCGATCATACAAACAATTGCTACTTTTTCAACCGCTACTTTCTGATATTCTTTCTCTAGTTCATCAACTAACTTTTGTTTAAAGTCTTTCTCCCAGATTACCATAGAAATACTATTGGCACTTGTTGCTTTGAAGATGTAGCTAACTTTGTAAGATTCGAACTTCTGCATGATCTTAAGATCAGAGCCAACTGCACCTACCATAAGAGGATCGAAAATCTCTATGATAACAGCCTTAGGCGTTCCTGTGATCACATCCACTTTTTTCTTTGGAGAAATATATTCTCTTGTGATTAAAGTACCTGGATGCTCTGGTTCGAATGCATTTTTGATTCTTAGGTCAATGCCCATCATTTCAAGAGGTTTGGATGCTTTCGGGTGAATAGCTTCCATTCCAACATCTGCAAGCTGATCAGCTACATCATAGTTGGTGTTGCAAACAGGGATACAGTTTTCAACTCCAACAATATTAGGATCTGCAGAAGATAAGTGATATTCTTTATGTATGATAGCTTCCTGAGGTTTTACAGCAACAGCAATCTTACAGAAGGTAACCTCTGAATATCCTCTGTCGAATTCTCTCATAATACCCTCCGTGCCTTTTGTATATCCTGTAACAACGCAGATGGTTTTAGAGAAATCTATGTCTTTGAAAGAATGCTCAATGCGCTGATCTATTGTGAAAGGATAGTGATCATCAAATCCTCCAAGATCTATAAGGGTTGCATTGATACCATGTTTCTGAAGAATGTTGGCAAAAACAAATGCCGAATGAGATTCACCAAGAGAAGCAAGAATCTCTCTGGATGCCTGAAGTATGTTTTCACTGCTTACATAACCTGAAGCAAGAACGTTAGCCAAGTTCTCAAGGAATTTCTCCGCCTGAGATATTTTATTGGCAATGTATTCGTCTGCAAGTTTCAAATCTAGCCCAAGGTCAACGTATTTTTTGTTGATCTCCTGAAGCTTTTCAGTAGTTTCCTTCAAAGGTTTGTGGAAGTCCTTTTGCTGGGTAATATGATGGTAAACTCCTGGTTCTCCTGTTTTCTTATTTTCCAGCAGCCAGTTGGTTACTCCCGAAAAAGCGGAAACCACAAAAATTCTGTTATAAAGGTTTTCATTTTCTCTGCCATATAATACGATGTTTTTCATTACATCATGAAGGGCAGTCATACATGTTCCACCTATTTTTTCTACTGTAAGCATTTTGAGATTTATGTTATATATTCACTTAATGTGTCTTGCCAAAAGAGAAGTTCAGGTTATTATTCAGTTAAGAAATTGTGTCCTGAAATTTAAGACTGGAAGATAAAATCCATACCACTTCCAGGTTAGTATTCCCTTTACTTATGCAAATTTATTGCAAATTAAAGAATTTTTAGTGTTTTAGTCACGCGGATTTTAAGTTTGGTAGCAAGAATTTTTCTTAAAGAAGCGGGGGCACAGTTTATTTAATTTTCATTGTAAAATCCTATGGGTTATTCTCTTGTTAATCAGTTTGTTGTTGGTTAAGGTGATGAATAGCCAATTGTAAACGAAAAATAGGGTTAATCTTCTGGCAGGAAAAACTTTTCTAATCTGCATTTACGTCCCTAATTTTCTTTACTTTGTGTATTAATTTTTTATAAAATTTTTAATCAAAGTTCATAATATGAATAAATCAGTACAGAAACTTTTGTTGCTTTCAATCGCTTTAGTCATTTTTTTAGGGCAATTGTCACATGCAGGCTCTATAAATACTCTTGGGGTGTTTAGCCCTAATACCCGCAAAAAGTCCAAAAGGTCATTAGCGAGGATAGCTGAGTCCAAACTTTGGCTTCCGGAAACAGAAGCTTATTATTATTGGGACTATGTTACAAATGACTGGGGTATATCACCAGATATTTCAAAAAATATATATGATGAAAAGGGGAATCTGCTAATGAATGTGAGTTTCTCTAATGCAGGCGACTCAATTTATAAAGAAGTCCATAAATATAATACTGATGGCAAGGAAATTGAAATCACCAGCTACTATTGGGGTGAAGAGGATTTTATTCCTGAATATAGGCAATATAGTACTTATGATTCATATGGAAGGCCATTGGGTTATATAAGTCAAGTCTACCTTTTAAGTAAAAATGACTGGGAAAATGAATTGAAAGTTGAAAGCACTTATTCATCGATAGAACTTCAGTCGCCGGATAATTACATTCAATCCAGTTGGGATGGTGAAAAATGGAAGGTAATCAGTAAAGGTGCGAATATAGTGTGGAAAGATTTTGAAAATGGTGATATTGCTTCAGGATTTGTATATAAATACGGTATTGATACTTTAATGACGATATACTCAACGGATGGAGGTATTACCACTGGCATGATCTGGAGATATGAATATGATGTTTTTATTCCAATGGCTAAAACACTCTCATCAGTAGATGAACTGGGTAATACTATTACAGTGCTTCAAGTATTAATGAATAATGAGTATCACGACTATCAAAAAACTACGGATTTGGTTGATGATTATGGAAATTACGCAGGTTCTGAGATTGCTTTCTGGAATGGATCTTGGGAAATTTCACAGTATAATATTTACAATAATACCTATAACGAAAGTGGTGATTTAGTGGAATCGGAAATAGTTAGTTATAACCTTGATGGTAAGGGAAATACGGAAAAAGTTAAGGTTGTTTATTCTGATTTCTTAGTGATAACAGGGCTTCAAAGGTCTGAAAATTCTATGTCAAGATTTGCATATCCTAACCCAACAACAGGTGTTGTAAATATTGAGGTAGGAGGGGATGAGGTCCTGTTCTCTGTTTACAATTTACAGAATCAATTGATATTATCTTCAAGTACTTCGGGTGGAAAAGCAACTATTTTAATGGAGGCTTTACCATCAGGAGTCTATTTGTTAAAGTCTGTAAGCTCTTCAGGTAAATTGTATACAGAAAAACTAGTGAAGGAATAGAATTTAGAGCTTAGCAATGAAGAAATAGAAAGGGAGGCTTGGTAATACTGACCTCTCTTTTTTTTATCTAATGATGAAGTTTTGGGATTAATTGTCAGGGATTTAAATATTGGCCTGATTTCAATCAGGATCAGATGAAATAAAACCTTAGTTTTAATGTTATCTTTACAGGCAAATTCAATTCAAAATGCGAAGAAGACTAAATTTTTTAAAGACTGCATTTCTTACATTTTCACTTTTATTCATTGGAAGTATATTGACTTCATGCAAGAAAGATAATCCAAATCCTTATGTAAATTTTACTCTGGATCTAAATGAGAGTTCTAATTCTGCATTAAGGATGCCCGGCGGATCAGTAGTCAGCAATGGTGCGATCATTGTGAGATATTCCAACTCTTACCTGGCATTCTCCAACTCATGTACCTATGATGGCTGCGGGTTAAGTTATTCATCCATTTCCAATCGCTTTATCTGTTCCTGTGATGGTAGTGAGTTTGATATTAATGGAAGGTATTTATCCGGATCACCAAGCCCCAATATTCCTCAATTTAATGTAACTCAGAATGGTAGCTTACTAACAATTATTAGTAAGTAAGACCTATCAAACAAAAGATAAAAAGTCTGGTTGCTTATTAGCAAATAAGGCTTTTTATGCAAAATGAGTATTTGTACTATGTAGCAGAGTGGATCATCGCATCAATACTATTAGTTATACTGGCAATTCTTTTTGAACTGGGTTATATTCTTGGAATAAAAAGACTAGTTAGAAAAGGAATTCGAGATGAGGATATTGGAGCCATACTGGGTGGTATTTTGGGCTTGCTGGGGATAATGTTTGCTTTTACATTTTCAATGGCAGCCTCAAGGTTCGATGCCAGAAAACTTGCGATCCTTAAAGAATCTAATGCCATAGGAACTACCTACCTCAGAGTCTCTCTTTTACCTGACTCCATAAAACCAGAAATATACTCCCTTCTTGAAAAGTATGTGGATTATCGTCTTAAGTATGATCGTACAACCGATCGAACAAAGATGAATGCTATCGTTGATAGCTCTGAGGCTGTTCAGGTCAAAATCTGGAGACTGGCTTCCAGAAATGCAGTATTAAATAATAATTGGAATTCTTCTCTTTTCATTAATACTTTAAATGAGATGATTGATCTATCTGCTGAAAGATATGCTGTTCAGCTCAATCACGTACCTGAGATCATCATTTATCTTATGATTTTGCTTGCCACTATCAGTACATTTACCCTTGGCTTTGCATGTGGGCAGGAAAAAAACAGGAAGTTTATTTTTTCATATAGTCTTGTGGTTTTGATGGTACTGGTATTGATCGTAATCATAGACCTTGACAGACCACTAAGGGGAATTATAAGAGTTGGGGATAAAAGTCTGATGGATCTGGACCGATCAATAGGGAAGTATTCACCATTAAAATCAGAAAGTAACTGATTAAACATCTATAACCCTATACCGGTTGTATTCATTCTTACCAAGGTATTATCTCATGCAGATTTTAAAATCTTCAGGATATTGGAGAATTCTTTTTTTATCCGGCATTATTATTTTAATGGTCCATGCTTGTAAGGACCCTGATCCTGTGAGTGATCTGGACCCTATTCAGAAAGATATGTATATATCTAATAGAGATGCCTCAGTTAATTTTGCTGACTTTAAAACTTACTTTCTCATTGATTCACTTAAAATGATAGGGAAGGATACTATTATCATACCTAAACACTATCTGACTGAGGAATTAATCATTCATGCTATTGATTCCAATCTTCAAAATTTGGGATTTGCCAGAGTAAATTTGGATCAGCATCCTGATGTAGCAGTGGTTGCTTCTGTATTAAGGTTTAAAGAATCAGTTCCTCTTTCCTACTCTCCAACATTGTTTGGGCCAGGCGTTTTTGGATATGCTTCTTCCAGTGAGTTTGGATTTCCCGGCTATCAGTTTTCAGCTCCTGATAATTTTGGGTTTTATTCTTTTGATGTAGGTAGCCTAGCTATTGATATGATTGATCTGAAGAATGCGCCGTCAGCAGGAAAATTAAATATAATATGGAATGGACTCCTATTGGGTGCCGCGAATGATTCTCTTGTAGCAAATCCACAAAGAGTGTTAACAGGTATTAATGTTTTGTTTGAGCAATCGCCATACTTAAAGGATGGAAAGTAAAATGGAGACTTATAAAATAAAGCTTCTTTGTCTGCTATTGCTGATTCTAATTATGAAAAGTGAAGCAAAAGCTCAATACCGAAATTTGTTCTTATATAATTACTCTGCAGGAAAAACTGTTGGATCGCTGGATAAGTTCATCGATAGAAAATACTATGACGGCTTTCATATTGATCTGAGACATTTTTTCAAAGAGGATTACTCTTTCGGTTTTCGCATCGGATGGAATAATGTAAAAGCTGTTCTTGACCGCCAAAGTTTTCAGACAGATAAGGGAACAGTTTCAGCAATTCAGACAAGGTATATGAGTAGTTTACCTGTAGTTGTTAACGCTTTTTATTATCCAGTAAAGGGTAAAAAACTTATCCCTTATGTAGGGGGAAGCCTGGGGGTATATGTCATGGATTATCAAAAGTGGTTTGGTGCGGTTGCCTTCAAAAAGAAATCATTCAGGCCGGGAATAAGTCCAGAAATAGGTTTCCTGGCACCTATAAAAAAGTCAGAAGTAGGAGTAGGCGCCTTTGCCCGGTTTAATTATGCAGCGTATTCCCATGAAGAGGTGAAAAATATGATCTACATGGAGCTGGGGGTAAGTATCTTCTTGGGAGATAAGAACGATAAAAGCTGTGAGTGAGCTAAGCGGAAAGCTTAAAGCTCAAAGTTCTGAGACTATAAACCTTATATTTAAATTTTTTCGGAGAAAGGAGCACTTATTAGATTAATTTGTATTCAATTTTTTATTTAATTTTTATAATCTAAGCGATACTTAACTTTCCGTTTTCCTCATTGTGCCTTCCACTTTAAGCTTTTAGCCTTCTGCTTTAAAAAGGTGGTACGAATTTGCTTGTGCTGTCGGCGTAACAACCAAATCATTAATACAGACATGAGCTGGAAGAGTGGCACAGTAGTATACAATATTTGCTATATCTTCTGCTTGTAAAGGCACATATCCTTCATAAACTTTTTTAGCTTTATCTTCATCTCCTTTGAATCGAACAAGAGAAAATTCTGTCTCAGCAGCTCCTGGGTGTATAGCTGTTACTTTAATATTGTGCTTTAGCAAATCTATACGCATACCCTTGCTGATGGCGTCTGTCGCATGCTTAGCAGCGCAGTATACATTTCCGTTTTCATAAACTTCCTTCCCCGCTATAGAGCCTATATTTATGATATGTCCTTTATTGTTTCTGATCATGTATGGAATAATAGCCTTAGACACATACAGTAATCCCTTAACATTAGTATCTATCATGAAGTCAAAATCCTGCAAATCTGCATCGGCAAAGTTTTCTCTACCCATTGCACCTCCAGCGTTGTTTACAAGAAGATCAATTGATTTCCACTCTTCAGGGATGCCTGTAGCAATATAGGTTACCTGATCTTTATCCGTTACATCAAAGTCATAAGCCAGAACAGCAGCATTATATCTTTCTTCCAGTTCTGACTTCAGGGCATTTAATCGTTCTTTACGTCTACCTGTTATGATACAGTTCCAGCCTTCTGATGCAAACTTCTCAGCTATTGCTTTTCCAAAACCAGACGTAGCGCCCGTTACAAGAATTATCTTCTTTGTCATTGATTGAACGTTTTATATTTAAGCGCCATTATTCTTCTGAAAGACTCTTCAATTCTGCTTTCTTTGATTTCACCTGATCTGACAAGCTTTTTAATGATGGCATGTATCTGGGTTGCAGATATCCTGTCTTCGAGATGGACATTATTGCCAAAAAGTAAGATATCAACACCTGCATTTATAGAAAGCTTAATAGCGTTTTCAAGTCCATAGTTTTTACTGATGGCATTCATATGCATGTCATCTGAAAAGACAACTCCGTCAAACTGAAGTAAATCCCTAAGTATATCATTCACGATGGCTTTGGATAGTGTTGCTGGCAAGCATGCAGTGTCCAGATGACAATTTGTTATGTGTGCAGTCATCACAGCATCGCAGTTGCCGGATCTGATAATATCTCTGTATGGCCATAGTTCCATTATTTTCCATTGATTGGTGACATCTACTATTCCAAGATGAGTGTCAACAGAAGAACTGCCATGTCCTGGAAAATGCTTTAAAATGGTTTTTACTCCATAGTCATGATGGCCTTCTATGCTTAATAAGGCCTGTTGGGTGACAATTTTCGGATCGTCAGAATAACTCCGTTCGACTTTATAGATTACAGGATTTTCTTTATTAAGACCAAGGTCCACATCGGGAGCGAAATTGAGGTTTATACCAAGCTCTTTAAGCTCTTTAGCAAGGTTTCTGGTATAATATAGGGTTGAATCAGGATTGTTAAGCTTTCCCAGGTATTGAGCCGAAGGCATTTTTACAAAACCATACTTTTCTTTTAATCTATGTACTTTACCTCCTTCTTCATCAATCGTAACGAAAAGAGGAATAGGAGCTTCAGCCTGAAGATCTGAGATTAGTTTTTTAAGAGTTTCTGCTGACTTTGTTTTGCTTATGTTTTTTTCAAATAGGATGATAGAGCCGATTTTACCTTCCCTTAAGTCTTTTCTTAAAGTGTCGTTCTCTGGCAAAGCTGTCCTATCGTTCAATCCCACAAGGATCATTTGCCCGATCATAATATTAAGGCTGTCTTCAGATAAAGGTTTGGATCTTGTTTTTGAGGTTTTGACAGGTGTGGTCCTCGTTTGTGAAGTTTTTTCCTTTGTTTTGCAGGAAATAAGAATGATAAATAATAAAAATAAAATTCTGAATTTCATTGTGATAGCATTAGTTAAAGCAAATAGTATTCTACTAAAACCGATATAAGTACTTGCTGTTTGCCAAAGATAAGAATCTTTAGCTATTAAATAAGTTGTAAATTGGCAGGATAAACTTGTGAATATGACTATGATTAAAGCTGTAATCTTTGACATGGATGGGATTCTTATTGATTCTGAGCCTCTGTGGAAAATTGCAGAAAAAAAAGCATTTGCCAAAGTTGGCCTTATTATGAGTACAGAAATGTGCAATCTTACAATGGGATATAGAATTAATGAGGTTACTGACTATTGGTATGAAAGAAGACCTTGGAAGGGAAAAAGCAAAGATGAAGTGACTGAAGATATTATTCAAACTGTTATTGATGAAATAAAGGCTAATGGAAATGAGCTGAAAGGGGTAAAGCGTTCCTTAAGATTATTGAAGGAGCAAAACTATAAAATTGCGCTTGCTTCTTCATCTGCTATGAGGATCATTAATGTCGTAGTAGACAAACTGGAGATAAGAGAATATTTTGATTCAATATGTTCTGCTGAAACCGAACCATATGGAAAACCTCATCCGGCTGTATTTATCACAGCAGCAGATAAACTTAAGATAGATCCGCATCAGTGTCTTGTTATAGAGGATTCTGTAAACGGAGTGATTGCTGGCAAAGCAGCAAGAATGAAAGTCGTGGCAATACCGGATGAAAGCCTTTCAGGAGATAAGAGATTTATCATTGCAGATACAATCTTGCCGGATCTTGATCATTTAACTTTGGATTTGATCAGAAGCTTTTCTTAGAAGAATTTTTAAGTATAATTTAAATCTTGTCGTTATCCTTGTCTGTTCCATTCTCAGGGCATTTCCTTGTAGAGACGCCATGCTGGCGTCTCTCTATCGACAAGGATGGAATTTATCTTGTCAGGTACAATGGTGATAAACAGTATTATCTATAATATTTCATCATCGTTTCATTATCAAAGTTTTGAGACGCCATGCATGGCTCTCTACAGGGAAGATTTACTAAGAAAGGCAAGAGACCTTGTCTTACACATCAAGAACCTCGATATTCTTTTTCATTCCTCGAACTTCGGTAATCATTATAAAAAACATCACTATACTTGGGAGTAGTCCCGGATTCATAATTCGGTTACATATTTCCCTTGTCATAGCCTTATTGCTTTCCCTTACTTCTGCTTTTCCCTTTTCGTCTGACATGGCTAGAATGCAGGCACATTCCCAGCTTTTGCTCCTAGCTACAGATACGCTGAAGTTTAATAGTTTTCTTTCGAGTTTGGGGATTATTCTCGCAAGCAATCCGAGGACCGGAGATAAAAAGAAAATATCCTTCTCAAGCTGGACAATGGCATCAGAAAGGATTTGATTTATTTGGAAATAATCCTTACTCAGATTGATTACTTCCTTTCCTGGCGCCACTGCTACACAGGTGTTAGGGAGGTCGTAGTTAACATGTGCATTTACTCCTAAAAGCAAATGCTGAATGATGGTATGTTTCTTTTTACCATTTTCAAAAGCATAAAACCAGGGACTGTCAGCACCAAGAGTGTTATTGTGATAACTTTCATAAGCATCCAGATAGTAATTGGCAAAGATCTCTACAAACTCCGTCATACGCTGATTGTCTTCAAATTCTCCTTTTTCGATCGCACCTCTCACCCTGATTGATATGGTTTTGTAAAATGCAGCAAAATATCCATTCCGGTTTTTGCTTTTCTCACAAGAAGCGATGATTTTATCCAGCTTTGTTAGGGTGGATTCGATAGGCTGACCTTTTGGAAGGGAACTTTCCTGCAACATGGGTTATGAAGAATTTTTATTGAAAATATTAATTTTGTTGTGAATATAAAATTTGAGTCTTGTATCTTATTGGGATTGAGTGTTTATGGAAATCTGCTAAACACTAGTGTTAGGGAAATGTTAAAATAATAGATTGATTGAACTATTGGAGGAGGGAAGATATGTTAAATAATGTTCCAGTATTGACAACGTTACCAGCTACTGATATAAACAGGGCTAAGGAGTTTTATGAAGATAAACTTGGTTTGACGATTGAGGAATTTTATGAGGACATGATGGTGTTGGACGCCAATGGAGTTAAAATCACAGTTTATGAAAGGCCAACGCCGACTAAAGCCGATCACACAGTGATGACGTTTGAGGTGAAGGATATCGAAAATGAGATCAAAGGTCTCAAAACCAAAGGTGTGATCTTTGAAGATTATGACATGCCTGATTTGAATCTGAAAACCAATAAAAATCATGTGGCTGTTATGGAAAATGACAAAGCCGCCTGGTTTAAAGATTCAGAAGGTAATATCCTCTGTCTTCATGAGACGCTTGTGAAATAATTAGTTGAAAGGTGCTGTTTTAGTTTTCATACTAATAAATACAGGTAGTTCATTGACACGCATGAACTACCTGTTCAATTTTTATAAGCTTAATGCTTAAAGCGGAAAGTAAATTCTACTTTTATCCCAGGCATAAAAATTGGAAGTTTAAATCCTTCTTATTAATAATAGAGAAGAATTGAGCATGAGATTAGTTCTTACTTATTTCTTTTCTAAAAGCGCATCTGCTGCCAATATCAGAAACAGATAATCTGTAGTTCCGCCACCTAAAACATATTCTGTTTGCTGCCAAAGGTAAGGCCATTCAAGAAGCTCAGGATAATCCGGTCTGATCAATGCAGTTCCTGAAGCAATTCCTCCGGGAATGTATGACCAATCATCTCTGTTGAATCCGTATGCTACAGTCAATGATTTTGAACCGATACCAGAAGCAAAGGAAGAAGTGTTAGATCCCGGATGACATCCAAGAATAAAGTTCATAGCATGGAGCATATAAGTGTCAGGAAAGATCTCAGGAAATGAAGTGTGCAGAAAATACTGCTGAACACCAAAATTCTGTATGCCCCAACCTGCCCCCCAGATATATGGTTCATAAGGTATACCATACGGATTTCTTTTTTCCTGCTCGTCTACCTTAGCACGGAATGCTTTCACTGCTTTGAGTATAGCGTCTTTATATTTTTTATTATTTATAAGAGAAAAACTTCTTCCAACTACATGACCCGTCTGCTCAATGCTCTTACTGATAAGATCTGTATGAGCAACGAGAAAGTCTGCATACTTTTTATCTTTGGTTGTGATCAATAACTCATTTGCAAGTTTAACTCTTTGTAACGGATCACTTTCTTTAGTCCTATTCCAAAGTTCCTCAGCTATGAAAAGGCTTTTACTAGCAAGAGTATCATTGAATCCCTTCATCACTCTCGAAGAGGAAGCCAAAGCTGCAGCTACAAATAGTTCTCGTTCAGGATTGTTTTCTGTAAAGACCCATCTGTCATCTGCAGAGCCAGGATAGCCTACTTTAGGAGTAGTTGAAGAAGCTTTCATGACATAATTTTTATTATCTGTCATGTTTGCAGGGTCACCGAGTAATACATACTGTCTTAGTGTTGGGCATATAATACCCCTGTATAATCGTCCTAATGATTCATAACCACCTACGATCGATAAGAGCCCATGCTCAATCTGCTGAAGCATATCCGGTTTCCCATCTGGCTGATGTATTTCAACTATTTTATTTACCTGATCTATGCTTGTATTATCATAGTTGGTTTTGAATAGTTCATAAGCAAGAGCAAGTCCGTGAACTGTCTCTGCCTGAGATTCTACCCTTAGATCAAAGTCTCCGGCATCGTGCCAGCCACCTCTGTTAAGTCCGCTAGCTCTGTCTCCTGAAGCATGCTTGCATAAGGTAGAGCTTCCCTGTAAATAGCCATCAAAATGATTGGTATCTGTCGACGCCATTCGTGCATCATCAAGGTGACAGAAGCCGTGCCATACTTTGTATCTGTCGTTTACCTTCATATGACACATTTGTGCAGGAAGAAAAGTTTCCAGGGTAGGTTGCCAAACATTTCTCTTAAATACATCCTTGCTAATCTGAAATGGTTCAGTCGTGTAGGTATTGTATTTTACAACGTACATGCCAGGCTGTTTTATTGAGGAGAAATCAAACTTCAGGTACTTGTAACGGATAAATTTACCCCAGTCATTAGATGTGGTTTCCAGAGTTTTTTCCATGACTCCGTTTTCGCCAATTCTATAAAGTGTAACAGGATACCTTTGAGTTTCTGAAGCATCAAGTTCTACTATAGCTACTTTTTGTTGAAAAGGATGGTAACCCACTTGTGAAAGCTGTACAACAGGTTCATATTTCCATCCTGCTATTGCATGTGGGGTGATGAGCCATTCGATAGCATTGTTTGCAGCTCCTTCCGGAACAAGTGATCTTACTACAAACCAGCCATTGTTGTGCTGTGATCTTCCATCAATAAGCTGTAGTTTATTCCCTTTAAGATTTTCAATAACTAATCTTTGGCGATCAGATTCCGGAGCAACCACTAGTTTGTTACCTTCAGCCATAGGAGTGGTCTGGTATTGCTTATCCTGATCTATAAAGCCGGGTCCATTGAGTTGTCTGGGGAATATACCAAAGCTTTGATCCATATAATATGATTTGCCAAAGAGTATTCCGGGAAACAATTCAAAGTTGAAGCCTACTTTACCGATCCATTCTTTTGGTAATGGCTTGTCCAGGTCAACAATAACTCGTACAGCTTTCCCTTCGGGCTTGATTTTTAAAGTATATGAAAAGTTAAGATCAGGATAGATAATTGGATTAAACCCTTTTCTGTTTTTCTCCTGATCAGGATATTCCATGCGTACACTGATCTCGTTTTTATTTCTGTCGACCATGCGCTTACCAACTTTTGGTACTGGCTGCCATTGGCCTGGAGTAGGCTCAAGCCTTAAATCTCCATTAGTTCCTATTCTTAGACCATTTTGAATAATGCCTACTCCTCCCTGATGACTTTCCGGATAGAAGTCATGAGCAAGCATTACATTAAGGCCAGTCATTTCAAGGTATTCAAGATCATTTATTTTTAAGGACTCTTGTTGGGCTTTGGAAGACGTGTAAATAAGTATAAATGAAAAAAGAAATAGACGGTAAAATAATTTATTCATTCGTATTTTATTATAGTTATTATTATAAAAAGACCTATAAGGCTTATCCCTTATAGGTCTTAAAGAACTTACATTATTGGTTTTGAGCGAAAGAAGTTTTTCTGTTTAAGAACAAATGTTATTCAGCATTAAGTATAATGCTATTTTTCTCATTCATAAACGCTTCAATAGAAAGCGTCAGATAAGCAAGAGGTGCATTCCAGTTAATAGCTATTTCATTAGATGCATAACTGCAAACATTATCCATATATGCTTTTGCAGGAAGAGAAGAAGAGTATTCAGCTCCAGGACAATCACCTTTGTCCTGCATCTGAGGATTTGGACCTCCAGCAAGCCATCCTGGAATTGGTTCTACAACACCGTCAGCTTCTGATGGACGATGGTGAGGATGCATGGTAGATTTCTTTCCGAATCCGGTTACATAAGAATAACCAGTACCATTTCTTCCAAGCAGATAATCAAGAGAAGAAATAGCAGCATTTAAGTATGCCTGATTTTTAGTAAGGCTATATGCTTGCAATAATATTACTCCTTGGTTGGCTGCAAATGAATTACTACCCCAAGTAAAGTGGCCTTTGTTTTGTCCCATTGGAACTCCAAATGCAGATTCATTCATTGCATGATTTTTAAAATTGTCAGCAAGTTTCAGAAGCGCATTTTTTACAGCTTCATGGTCAGGGGTTTTTGAGAAACGGCTAAGAGAGATAAGTCCAAGAGTATTAACAGTCTGCCAGTCAGGAAGGTTAAATGAAGCTAAGTTCTCAGTTACTTTAGCATTTTGATAATAAACAGGATCACCAGTAGAAACGAACAGTTCTATATTCGCCCATTGAAATTCATCAGCAACATTTTTGTCGTCATAAGCACCGGTAACAACTGCGGGATCAGTGATTTTAGCCTGGTCATATAATACAGAAGGGTTTTTAGTTGCCCATTCCATCGCCTTTTTACTTGCATACAGACATTTCTCAGAGAATTTAGGAAGCTCTTTTTTATACTTGTTGAAAACCCTGGCGGATTGAGCCATCACAGCAGCAAAGTCAAGAGTAGCAGCAGTTGTTTTTTCTACTACATATCTTTTTTGCTCTGCATCACTTGGCATCACAAACCCATCGAAGTTTGGATTAGTCAGTTTATGATAAACACCTCCGTCTGCATCTTGCATGGTAAGCATCCATTTGATGTTATAAAGAGCTTCATCAAGAATATCCGGAAGTTTGTTGCTACTCTCTGGGATGTTAAGCTTTAATGTATCGAAATATTCAGGATTGTGTTCGTAGGCAGCTAATAAAGTGTAAGTTGATATTCCTGAATTGACAATATATTTATTATAATCGCCTGCATCATACCATCCTCCTGGAGAGGATATTACAGTTCCTGTAGGTCTTTTGTCAGTTTTTGCAGATGGGTGGATGTATACCACTGTATCAGGATGCCCTTCTTTTCTGGCAAATTTACCAGCATATTTTTTTTGAATAGGAGTGGATGCTCTTTGAAAGTAAAATGCTTTTACAGAAGCTTTACCAAGATCCTGATGTACTTTTTTATTTACTTCAAATGAATGGGAGTTTCCAATTCCAGGGATGTATAAGTGATATTTTCCCTCTTTTTTCAATCCTGAAAAATCTGCTTTGCTGGCAGTTTCATCAGAAAATTCCCATTTGCCTCCTTTTTTTAGGCTACCCTGAAATGCAGTATCTTTTTTCGTTTCATCTATGACGAAAAATTTTGATGCTTCAGAATTGACAACAATTGCAACTTTGGATGCTCCGGGATAAAATCCAACCTGATTTAAACGGATATCATCAGTACTTTTCTGGGAAAAAGCAGTTGTGTTTCCTAGAGACAGGAATGTGAGTAAACCAACTGCAGCGGTTGAAAATTGCTTTCCTCTTAACGTTTTTCTATTCATTTGAGTGGTTTTATGTGATCAATTGAGATTATTATTGCTCTATATTTATTCAAATTACCTAATATTATAGTGCCTTGTCAAGCACTAAAGATACTTAAGGTGTTGGTATACAAGAATTATTCGTAAATGATTGGGCACATAGTAACCAAAAGGATGAATCTATGTTTGTAAAAAGATGATATTTATGTGACTTTATTGAATTCATTGAGGCGGTTATATCACCTTTAAAAAACTTTGGTTTTTTATATTAAAGTTTTCAACAAATAGAATTGAATCTAAAATTTTAAAGAATTAATAAGTTTATTGTAAAATGGCGATAGGCAAAATAAGGGTAATTGTCATTGGAGCAGGAGCTGCTGGAATCCTTTGTGCTAAAGAGTTATCTGAAAAGGGATTTTCAGTAACAGTTCTGGAAGCAAAAGACTCACTAGGAGGACGTACCCATACTATTCAACCCGAAGGTTTTTCATATCCGATTGAAACAGGGGCGGAATTTATCCACGGAGACCTTCCCATTACCAAAGGCCTTGTCGAAGAAGCTGGACTTTCTTTAATAAAAGTAGAAGGTCAATCCTGGCACAGACATAACGGTCAATTATCGACATCCCAATACTTTATAGAAGAGTGGGATCTGCTTATGGAAAAGTTGCAGGCGCTTGACCACGACATTTCCATTGGTGAATTTCTGGAAAAGGAATTTTCGGATTCTCGATTTAACGCGCTTCGAAGATCGGTAATTGCATTTGTGGAAGGGTATGACGCCGCTTCAGTTTCAAGGGCTAGCACTTTTGCCCTCAGAGAAGAGTGGTTGAACGAAGATTTTGATGCACAATACAGAATAAAAGGAGGGTATTCAAAATTAATGAATTACCTGAAAATGGAATGTGATAAGAATGGTGTCAGATTTTCTTTTTCTGAGGAAGTAAAAGAAATACAATGGGATGTCAATCAAGTTCTGGTTAAAACAAACTCTGGTAAAGTCTACGAATCAGAAAAGGTAATCATTACCATTCCGATAGGAGTACTGCAAGCGGAAGATACAATTGTTTTTAAGCCTGAAATAAAAGACAGATTTGATGCAATCCAGAAGTTAGGATATGGATCTGTTGTAAAGTTTTTAATAGAATTCAAAGATAAGTTTTGGGAAACTATAGATCCTTTTAATGATGGTGTTGGCTTGAAAAAACTGGGATTTTTTTTCTCTGATGCATCAATTCCCACCTGGTGGACTCAACACCCTATGGATAGCGCCCTTTTCACAGGATGGCTTGCAGGCCCGAGAGCAGAAGAATATAAATTTAAAAGTCAGGAAGAAGGATTGGCAGAAGCTGTGAAAGCTTTAGCTTATATTTTCGGATATACTGAAGATGAGATACGAAATAAAATAAAAGCCTGGAGAATAATCAACTGGACAGAAGATGCTTACTCAAAAGGTGCCTACACTTATGCTACTGTTGAGGCTCCGCAAGCACGTAAGCAACTGATTAACCCTATAGAAAATATCATCTATTTTGCAGGAGAAGGTTTATATGAAGGGCCTGAAGCAGGCACGGTCGAAGCGGCGTTTGCTAGTGGTTTGAAGGTAGCAAATGAGTTTTAAGTTATAAGTATTAAATTCTAAGTTAACTTATTCTCTTATAACTTATAACTTTCTGCTTTCCAGTTTTTAAAAGGATTCTTAGAAAGATTGGAATTAAAATATCTTTCATCGCCACTTACTTCTTTATCAATCCATGCGGGAAGTGTGAATTTTTCGTCAGCAGCATCCAGTTCTATTTCAGCAATTATAAGTCCTTCGTTTTCTCCGTTGAAAACATCCACTTCCCAAAGCTTTCCGTCATGAAGAATCTCATGTCTTACCTTTTCAATGCAATTGGATGCGAACAAGTTTAAGAGTTCATTTGCATCTTCGGATGGTATTTCATATTCGAATTCAGCTCTGGAAATTCCTTCTGTTTTTCCTTTTATAGTTAAATAGCTTTTCGCTTCTGTGATCCTTACTCTAATGGTCTTTCCAGGTTCAGTAGATATGTATCCTTGTTTAAGATAAGATGCTTTACCTTTCGTTGCGCTTTCCCAAATGTCTTTCTTTATTAAAAACTTCCTTTCTATTTCTTGTCCCATTTTATTCTAAAGATTAGGATTAATTGAGCAATAAAGATAAGTTAAAATAGATCGGTTTTTACTATTGTTGAATTCTTTGATTCTTTTCATCCCTAATTTTTCTGCGACCTTTATAGACGCTGCATGATTATAAGGCATGTTTGCATAAAGTCTTTCTATGTTTAGTTCATTAAAGCCATATTCCATAATAGCTTTCGCTGCTTCAAAGCCAAAGCCTGAATTCCAGTAAGGTGTATGAATAATGTATCCCAGATCATGAATTAAAGTATTGTCTGTCTCAAGTTTTAAAATACCGCAATCTCCAATGAGCTCATTAGTCTTTTTTAAAAATATTGCATAGCGACCAAATCCATTTTCCTTATAGGATTGAATACTTCTATCAATCCATTTTTTAGTTTCTTTTAATATAAAAGGAGCAGGCCAGAATGCCATTGTTTGCGGATCAGAAAATACTTTTTGCGCAAAATTTAAATATTCAGTTTGGTATTCCTTGATTATCAATCTGTCTGTTTGTAGATCTTTCATTTTTGAAATATACAAAGAAAGTAAGGGTAAAGGATATAACTTAATTTTTCATTTAATCCCAGTGTCAATGCTGCTCATACTAAGTAATAGTTTGATTTTTAAAGGGTTTTAGAATGGACTTTTCTTGTGAAAATAAAATTCTGAAGAAAGTTTGTTCCGATAAATCTTTTGTTTTACTTTTGGTTTAACCAAATGGTTAAATCTTTTAGTTAAACCAAAATGTCAAATTCTAACGAGTCTAATACACAGGAAATTATAAAAAAGACAGCCCGCGAAGTCTTTTTTCAGAAAGGTCTTGATGGGGCCAGAATGCAGGACATAGCTGATAAGGCAGGAATAAATAAAGCATTGTTGCATTATTATTTCAGATCCAAGGAAAAGCTTTTTGAAATCATTCTGGATGAAGAGAAACAAAACTTTATGCGTTACCTAGAAGATATTATTACTTCTCAGGATATTACCTTTTTTGAAAAAATTGAAAAAATTGTCGAAAAGCAAATTGACAATATGATCAATGCTCCTCACTTGCCACATTTTATAATGAACGAGATCATCAAAAGACCTGAGTTGCTAAATCAAGTAATTGGGAATAGCGGGTTTAAGAGAGTCTTTGAGGTCTTTGTGAAGCAAACAAGTGCAGAGGTGAAGAAAGGTACCATAAGGAATATTAAAGGTGAGCAGTTGATGATGAATATTATGTGTATGGACACCTATCCATTTATTGCTAAGCCTTATTTTATGAATCTTATGGGCATTGAGTCGGAAGCCGAATATATAAAGGTAATGCAGAAAAGAAAAAAAGAAGTAGTTGAATTCATTATCACTGCAATCAAGCTTTGATTTTTATCTCCAACATTAAAATTAATTAAAGAATATCAATTGACTGAATTTATAATAGCTATGAAAAAGAATAGATTTTTAATCGGATTCTTGCTCTTGATCACATCGGGGAGTTTCGCTCAGGAATCTTTTACCTTAAAAAGTGCCATTGAGTATGGGCTTCAGAATAATCTGAAAATGTCCAAGGCTTTTAATGAAAAGGATAGAGCAAGACAAATGGAAAAAGAGAAGTTTTCTACCTACTTGCCTCAGGTAAACGGAACAGTGACACTGGATGATAATCTAAAACGTCAGGCAATGGTGTTTCCTAAAATACCAGTTATTATGCCTGATGGTGCTGTAGTGAGAATGGGTACTCAATATAGTACTGGTGCAGTTGTACAACTAGATCAGACAATCTATGATCAGGCTGCGCTGTTGGGAATAAAAGCAGCCAGACCTAATAAAGCTATGGCAGATCTTAGATATCAACAGTCTGAAGAAGGTATTATTTATGATGTATCTTACAGTTATTATCAGGTGTTTGTTTTTAAGCAATATCTTAATCTTCAGCTTGAAAACAAAAAGAAACAAGAGCAGTTGCTAGCAATTGCAAAGCTTCAATTGGATAAGGGTGTCATTAAGAAAAATGACTATAATAAAATACTAGTAACGCTGAACAATACTTTATCACAGCTAAGCTTGGCAGAACAAAATCTTGAACTTGCCAATAGTCGTCTTAAAAACGTGATGGGATTGCCGCTCGATAAAGAAATTTTACTTGCAGATACAGCTATATTAAAATCGAATGTAAGACTTGCTCAAGAAAGCGAGTTTGATGTGCAAAACAGAACAGATTTTAAACTTCAGCAAACTCAAATCATCTTTCATGATATTGACTCAAGAAGAATAAGAGGAGGAGGGCTTCCGAAGCTTACTGCCTATGCACGCTATGGTGTTCAGGCTATGGGTAATGATTTCCAAGAGTCCTTTAACAGAAAGTTCGATTATTCTTCTATTGGTTTAAAATTAACTGTTCCTCTTTTTGATGGACTAAAAAGAAATTCGCAATACAAGCAAGCCCGCATTGATATGAAAAATGCTCAGGCAGACCTCTTATTGAATGAAAGATCTTATCAGGTTGAATACTCCAACGCGAAGGTGCAGTTAAATAAGTCTGCAAGCAGCCTTGAAAATAATGAAAGTAATCTGAAGCTTGCAGAAGAAGTTTTTCAAACTACTACATTGGAATATCAGAGAGGGGTGGCTGGATTATCGGACTTGCTTAATGCAGAGTACTCATATAAAGATGCTCAGGTCAATTATATAAATTCATTATTAAACTACTATACCGCTCAGTTAGACATTGAAAAGTCAAGCGGTAACCTTAAAAACTTTGCTTCAAAACTTTAGTATTTTTAATTATCATATATATGAAAAAGAAAATTATAGTAATCTCTTCAGTATTGGTTATTGTTCTTTTTATCGGATTTAAACTTGCATCTAATAAAAAGAAACTAGATGAGAAAAATAAGCCTGCAGTTAATACAAATGTTGCCATACCTGTAAGTACATCCCTTGTGGCAGTTGGTCCTGTGTCAGGTGAAATGATTAAGGTGGGTACAGCAGCAGCTTTTCAGGAAGCAGATGTAATGGCCCTATCTTCAGGAAAAATATCGAACCTTAACATTGAACTTGGGTCTTATGTGAAAAAAGGACAAGCCATAGCTACCTTGGATACAAGATTGCTGCAACTTTCCCTCGAAGCTTCAGAGCTTGACCTGAATAAAATGAAAAAGGATTATGAAAAATACAATGATCTTTTACAGGGAAATGCAGCTACAGAAACTCAGGTAACTGACCTTCAATTCAAATATCTGACATCTGCTAATAAAGTAGAGCAAATCAAAAAACAAATTGCTGATGCTCACATTGCAGCTCCTGTTTCAGGTAAAATAACAAAGAAAAATTATGAAGAAGGTGAGTTTGTTAATCCAGGTGCAGCTATTGCTAGCATTGTAGATATTACTAGGCTTAAAGTAAAAGTAATGGTTAGTGAAAGAGAAGTTTACACATTAAAAGAAAATCAAACTGTAAAAGTAACTGCTGATGTGTTTCCTGATCAGGTATTCAGTGGTAAAATCTCTTATATCAGTCCTGCAGGTGACGAAGCACATAACTATCCTGTAGAAGTTATTATTAACAATTCTTCTTCAAATAGCTTGAAGGCAGGAACATATGTGAAAGTTGAATTTGGTACCAAATCTTCAGGTACTGCTTTACAAATCACCAGAGATGCACTTATCGAGAGTATCAAAAATCCAAGTGTATATGTAGTGGAAGGTGATATTGTGAAGAAAAGAAATATAAAGGTAGGCAGAGAGTTCGGTGCAACAGTAGAAGTACTTGACGGATTGAAAGAGGGTGAGATGGTAGTTACCAATGGTCAGATCAACCTTAATGATCAATCAAAAATTCAAATTGTAAAGTAAGGTTACATAAACGATTAATATTATGTCAATAACCGAAGTTGCAGTCAAAAGGCCATTATTGATTACGGTAATATTTACCGTTCTCATACTCTTTGGTGTTATTTCTTATAAAGAGCTTAATTATAATCTCTTGCCAAAGTTTGAGGCCAATGTTGTCACCATTATGACAACCTATAGAGGTGCTTCTCCTGATGAAGTTGAAAACTCTGTAACAAAGAAAATTGAAGAATCTGTCTCTGCAGTAGAAGGGTTGGATAAACTGACTTCTTCATCAATGGAGGGTGCATCAGTTGTAATTATTCAACTAAAAGCAGGTGTCGATGTTACGAAAACCCAGCAGGATGTTCAGAGAAAGGTAGACGGAATTCTTTCTCAGCTTCCTGATGAAATAACCAGGCCTGTAGTGAATAAATTTTCTACGGATGAAATGCCGGTAATGCGTTTGGGGGTAAATGGAAACCTAAGTCCTACATTATTGTATGATCTGATGGATAAGAAGATCAAGCCGCAACTTGCCAACGTTGCAGGTGTTGGTCAGGTGACAGTGGTGGGTGGTAATCCGAGAGAAATTAAAGTAAATATTGATCAGAATAAAATTCAAGCCTATAAAGTTTCAATCACTCAAATTTCTCAGGCTATTATTGCCGCAAATAAATCTTTCCCTTCTGGTAAGGTAGAAACAGAGAGAGACCAGTTCTCCATTAAGTTTGATGCTAAGATTGGCGATGTAGATTTACTTAGAAACCTTATTGTAAAGCAAAATTCAGATGGAAGTAAAATATACCTGAAAGATATTGCAGAGGTTGTGGATACTCAATCTGATGCGACTGCAATCAACCATGTTAATGGAATTCCTTCTCTTGGTATCATGATTCTTAAACAGACTGATGCCAATGCTGTAGAGGTTTGTAATCTGGTAAAGCAGAAAATTCAAGTGCTAGAAAAGCAATATGCTTCAAACGAACTGAAATTCGACATTTCTGTAGACCAGTCCAAATTTACTTTGGCTTCTGCAGATGCCGTTATTCATGATTTGTATCTTGCCGTTTTTATTGTGGCAGTTGTGATGCTTTTATTCCTTCACAGTGTAAGAAGCTCAATGTTCGTTCTGGTGGCTCTTCCTTCATCAATGATACCAACATTTATTGCAATGTATCTGTTGGGCTTCTCATTGAACCTGATGACGCTAATGGCATTGTCTCTCGTGGTTGGTATCCTTGTAGATGATAGTATTGTGGTTCTGGAGAATATTTACCGACACATGGAAATGGGTAAAGATAAAAGAACGGCATCCCTTGATGGTAGAAATGAGATAGGATTTACAGCACTTGCGATTACGCTTGTGGACGTAGTGGTATTTGTGCCTCTAGCGATGACTTCAGGTTTGATCGGTAATATCCTTAGGGAGTTCTCTCTTGTTGTGGTATTCTCTACACTTATGAGCTTAATGGTTTCATTTACTATTACTCCTTTGTTAGTTTCGAGATTCGGTAAGTTGGAAGTGTTAAATCCCAATTCTTTGTGGGGGAAAATCAATATTGGATTTGAGAATTTCCTTGATTCAATTAAACACGAATATGGAAAGCTTTTAAGGTGGTCATTGAGCAGCAAGCGTTGGGTATTATTGGCGACAATTATTTTGCTTATAAGTTCTTTCGCATTGCTTCCTCTTGGATTTATAGGAGCTACCTTTATCAGTTCCGGTGACCGTGGTGAAATGAGCGTTAAACTGGAACTGGCTTCACAAAGCTCGCTTTACCAGACAAACATGATGGCACAGAAAGTCGAGAAGATGATCATGGCTAAACCTGAAGTTGTTAAAGTTGTGACAACCATCGGTTATAGTAGCTCCAGCCCGTCATCAGGAGGTGGTTCTAACAGCAATATTGCGGAGATGACAGTGGTGATGGTTGATAAGGAGGCACGTAGTATTTCTGCAGAAGATTTTGGAGTTCAGTTAAAGGGTGAAATAGCTAAAATTCCAGGTGTAAAGGTAACTGTGAATCCAGTGAATATTACTGGTAGTAGCGGTGAATCACCGATTCAGGTTGCTGTAAAAGGTACTGATATGAAAGTGATTCGTGAGGCAGCTGCTATGGTTAAAGATGCTGTTAAAAGTGTACCTGGTACGCAATATGTTCAATATAGCGCAAAAGATCCTAAACCGGAGATTGAAGTGACACTTGATAGAGAAAAGATGGCTCAGCTTGGATTGAGTGCTAATGATGTGGGATCGACACTTCAGAATGCTTTCAGAGGAGACGAAACATCCAAATTTAAAGTGGGCGGTAATGAATATGATATATTCATCTCTCTTGATAAGTTTGACAGATCCAATATTGCAGATGTTAAAAATCTAACATTTGTGAATAACAAAGGCCAGAATTTCCACCTGGATCAGTTCTCTGAAGTTAAAGAGACAATGGGTGAAAGTGTACTTGAAAGAATTGACAGATTGTCTTCTATAAAGATCAATTCTTCTGTGGTCGGCAGACCTGTAGGTACTGTGGGTGCAGAGATAAAGGCTAAGGTTGATAATTTAAAACTTCCTGATGGTGTCATGATAGAGTATCTGGGAGATATGCAAAGACAGAAAGATGCCTTTGGAAGTCTTGGATTGGCTTTGATTCTGGCTTTGGTTCTTGTATATCTTATTATGGTGGCGCTTTATGAAAGTGTTGTTTATCCATTCGTGGTATTATTTGCAATTCCTGTGGCGACTGTCGGTGCTTTCCTTGCTCTGGCCCTGACTATGGAAAGTTTAAGTATCTTCTCTATTGTTGGTATGATCATGCTTATTGGACTTGTTACAAAGAACGCTATCCTTATTGTTGACTTTACAAATCAGTTAAAAGAAGAAGGACATAGTGCAAAAGAAGCCTTGATTGAGGCAGGTAAAGAACGTCTTCGTCCTATCCTTATGACTACTATTGCGATGATTGTTGGTATGTTGCCTATCGCATTATCTACCGCATCTGGTGCGGAAGTAAAGAACGGAATGGCCTGGGTAATCATCGGAGGTCTTACCAGCTCATTGTTACTGACACTTGTAGTTGTGCCAGCGGTTTATATGATTGTTGAGACAATCATCAATAAGTTTAAACCAAAGAAGAAGGACGAGGAGCAAACTGGAACAGAGGAGAAGGTAACTATCAACTTGCCAGTAATGCAGAACTAGATTTTTTTAAGATTTGGGTTTTATAAAAAAAGGCGATCATTTATGATCGCCTTTTTTGTTGGTGAGAGCTGTATCATTATGATCAAGTTCTTCGATTTTTAATTTAAGTAATTCAATGAATTTAGGTGGGAAGGATCTAGGATTAATTCTTTGTAGAATTCCTTTTTTAAGGAAATGTCCAAAACTCTTCCATTTTGGATTTTCATAATATTGGGGAAGCCAAGATGAGTTATGCTATAAAGTATGGGGGAAATATGTCTTTGTGGAAATTCAGATACAGGTATCTTTCCATCCAGTAAAATTATGTGGATATCAGGATCGAGTTGAGGTAAAATTATTGTTTCGATTATTGTTCTGGATTTCTTTTTTGATGTATAACAAAAGAATTTTTTACCTTCATTCTGAGTAAGAAATTCTTTATATTCTTCTTCATTCCTCGCATTTGAAAAAATAATAAAAGGAGAGAAAAGTAATAGTAATGGAATAAGGAGAATTAAAATAGCAATAGAACCTAAGATCAAAAGTCCAATTCCAAATTGTATTGCTATTTTGTTGAAGTTATTCATAAGTTTCAATAAATGAAATGGCTAGTTTGCCATACTCTAATAAAAGGTAATCCTGTCTATCCCCAAATCCCATAAATCCCAGTTCAGACAATTTACCATTCTCTAATCCCAGCTTTATACTCCACAGCTCTTATAAACTCTGTTTTAGCCTGAGCATAATCGTTGATGTCATCCCAATCTTTTTCCGACAATTCAGATTTTAAAAGATTGTAAGCTTCTTTTTCTTCCTGATGGTCTCTCAAGTAATTTCGAAACGCAAGATGCCTTATCCAAAAAGGAGAGTTTAATTCTACCATGTGAATCTGGTGAGTTCTTTTGTCCTCAGATGATTTGGTGAAATATCTTCTGTATGGCATGGCGTCCTCATAAATAGAAATATAAGAATAGTTGCAAGTTTCTATCGGAGATATAAGGTCATTGACTTTTGAAAAATCTGGTACACCAATGAGGATATCAATGATTGGCTTAGCACTGAGGCCTTCAATAGAAGTACTTCCGATATGTTCAATATGGATATCTGGATTTTGTATTGCAGATGAAATTAGTTCTTTTTCTATCTTAAAAAGATTCCTCCAATTCTGGTTATATAGTTGTAATTCTACTTTCATTTTTTGATATTAATTGGTCAGCCCTAATTCATTAGTCAATTTATAAAATTCATTAATGGCATTTTGATTCATTAAGTCTCCATAACTATCGCCTGCTAATTTAGCCGTTGAACGAAGTTGCGCACATGAAAGACAAATCTGAGTTTGAGCAATTACTTCTCCTTTTTTGTAGAATATAAATGCTAATCTTGGTTCGTAACATGCTACTAAACTTGGATTCTCATAAGTCTTTTTATTGCCTAAAATTTTATTCAACCTTACAATTTGACTGGCAGATAGCTTTTGGGTCTTTTTAATTGAGCTGATATAGTATCCATTTTTGCCTATAGGCATATAGACATGCTCGCCTTCAAAGCCAATATAATCCATGCCAACAACAGAATCGCAAGGGAAACCTTTTGCATGAGAAAGTTCTTTATTTATTGCGAGTTTTGCCGGTTTGTCTTTCCTATAATATAATCGTTCATATTGAAAAGGACTAAACTCATTTGAACGAGAAGTAAAATCAAGGAATATAAATGCAGTAAGTAATGTATATAAGTATTTCATTATGACTATTTCTTTAAATGTCTCTCTAAAAAATCAACATAATGGTCGATTAATTCACTCGGATAATTTTTTTCAAATATTCCAAAACCTATAATAAAAGTTGGTTCGGGCATTAAAAACCTCGAAGCATTATTGACTGATTCAATGAATTCTTGGGCATTTCCGACAGTTGTAATTGCAGTATGTAGTTTTTCTAACCAGAGAGGATCTTCACCTGTATTGTACGTTAGGTAAGGGATTATAAAAGGCACATACTTGGAAAACTCAGGGTTTATTTCAGTGTAAAGTCTTTGGTCCTGCCACTTACCAATTGGGAAGGCCTGTGGGCCCGGTGTATTCATGTGAAAGAAATACTTTTCTTCTATCAGCTTTTTATAATCACAAAACCTATTAACCTCAATTACATTAAATAAGGTATCCCATATATCATCTCCTGCTTGATTAATAATTTGGTATGGATGAAAAGATGCCCCGATGGTAATTGTTCCATTAATACCAGTTAATGGCTGTATTAAATTATAGAAGCCGTTCTTGTTGTCCGACATGCGCATTGGATTTCCCTGGGTAAATCCCCAGATATATTCTTTTCTAAAAGAGTCAAGAGTAATTTTGTCAGAATTTATAGATTCATCTTGTCGGTTTTCTGATTCTTTCTTTTTGTCCATGGATATTCTGTTTTTGTTCAATGATAAATGGAAGTTTGAAGGATGTTAAAAATCCTTCTTAACAGATAAGTGACCTCCGTTTGGTAAGAAAAATAAACACAATGAAGCTAATGACCGAGCCTGCGGTTAAACCTGTGTATTTCAATTTCCTTACTGCAGAGACGAAAAAAAATCCAATTATATTATGAATCTGCTCACTTGCAGGTACTGATTTATTATACTGAATTGTAAAGCTTTCATAAGGAACATGTGAAAGCCATATAATAAAAAGATCAAATGAGGGAGGAATCAATGGTATAATCAAAGAAATGATAATAAAAACTATCGTTGTAATGATTACTGATTTGATAGTTAATTTGGGCTCTTTTTGAAATAGGATGAAAAATCCGGTAAAAGATAAAATTCCAATCCACCAATTATCCATTATTCCTGTTATGACCGTTCCCCACTTGTTGTGGAATACATTAGGAATATTATTTTCTTTGAATAGATTTTTAGTAAAGTATTCTTCTGCAATGGTATAATTGATAAGGTCGAAAAGTATTCCGTAAAGAATTCCTGATAACCAAGAAATTAGTATCAGGTACGTTAATTTTTTACTTTTATTCATTAGTACTTTAAACTAAATTAATCATTAGTCTTTGAAAATCCTGAATAAATCCATCACTTTATAAAAATCCCATCTACGATTTACATTTTTTAAATGCCTAATCCCTTTTTAAAATTACTTAAAACCTGCTGCTGAAACCATAAGTCCAGATTTATATTTTGGGAAATTAGGGTGACATTAATTTTACGAAACTTTTTTATTGAATTTTCAGTAATTATTGAAAGTTTGAAAATTAGTTTTATATTTGAATCATGAATTTCGCAGAAGGTAAAAAGCAATTTATTCAAACCTGGGGGAAACTTGGGTCCGAGTGGGGGATTAACAGGACAATGGCTCAGGTACATGCTCTTTTGCTAATTGCTCCTAAACCGCTCAGTACGGAAGAAATAATGGAAGAACTTAGCATTTCCCGCGGAAATGCTAATATGAACATCAGAGACCTTATAAGCTGGAATCTGGTCCATAAAGAACTGGTTCCTGGCGACAGAAAGGAATATTTCCTGGCAGAAAAGGATATCTGGGAAATAGCCAAAAGAATTTCCAGGGAAAGAAAAAGAAGGGAAATTGAACCTGTTAAAAATGTCTTACACCAGCTTCAAGAGGTAGAAGGGGACAGATCCAACGAAGACGTTAAAGCCTTTACCGATATGATGAACCAACTGGGTGGGTTTGTAGATAAAATGGATAAATCGGTTGATATTATGCTCAGTTCTGATCAGAGCTGGTTCTTCGGAATGTTGTTAAAGCTTATTAAATAAGCTTTTTTATTTGAGTTTAATTTTCAATAAATTCTGAAAGTATGAAAACTTTAAAAAGTCATGTGATCATTTATGATGAGGAATGCCCCATGTGTAATCTATATACTTCGGCTTTTGTAAAATCCGGAATGTTGGATTCAAAAGGTCGGGAAGCCTATAATAAAATAGGGGAGGATATTACTTACAGAATAGATAAGGATCGTGCAAGGAATGAAATAGCCTTAGTTGATACAGAAGGAGGCTCAGTTTCTTACGGATTGGAAAGTTTGTACAAGATTATCGGACATAATTTTCCATTCATGTGGCATGCTTTCAAGCTCAAACCTTTCCATTTTCTATTGAAGAAGTTGTATTTCTTCATCTCTTATAATAGAAAGGTAATTGTGCCGTCAGCTGAATCTGCCTTCAATGCCTGCATTCCTGATTTAAATAAAAAGTATCGGGTTGCATTTATTCTATTTGCATGGATTGTTTCTGCATTGACTTTAAATGCTTTTTCAGATCGTTTGGTTCCTTTGGTTCCTGCTTCAAATCTATTGAGGGAATTTTTGATTTGTGGTGGTCAGCTGATATTTCAAGGAGCCTTGATACTCTATTTTAATAAGACTAAGATATGGGATTATCTTGGTAATGTCATAGCTGTTTCATTGATAGGTTCTATTCTGTTAATGCCTGCCTTATGCTTTCCTTACTCAGGGGACATGCTTTCCAATGTTGGATTTCTTGGTTATTTCCTCCTTGTGGTTGGCTTGTTATTATTGGAACACAAAAGGAGAGTGAATATTTTGAAGCTGCCTCCTGCATTGACTTTAGGGTGGTTAGGTTATCGTCTGATCGTTTTATTAATAATACTATAAACTTACTGATATGAATAGAATAATATTAGCGGGTGGCTCAGGCTATCTCGGAATGGTGCTTGCAGAATATTATAAAGATAAAGTGACTGAGATCATCATTTTAACCAGAGGAAAGAATGATTGGAAGGATAATATCAGATGGGTACACTGGGATGGTCAGCATGTTTCAGTTTGGAGTGAATGGCTTGAAGGCTCGGACTTACTAGTTAACCTCACCGGCAAAAATGTTAATTGTCGCTATACTGAAGAGAATAAAAATGAAATCATAAGTTCCAGAGTTAATGCTACAAATGTATTGGGTGAGGTTTTGTTGAAGCTGAAAAATCCTCCAAAGGTATGGATACAATGTGTCTCATCCACTATTTACAGAGATTCCAGAGATAAATACATGGATGAATTCTCAGGGGAATTGGGAGAGGGGTTCTCTGTAAATGTCTGTGAACAATGGGAAGAAGCTTTTGAAAAACATGAGATTCCAGGAGTAAGGAAAGTAGCATTAAGAATAAGCTTTGTTCTGGGAAGAAACGGTGGTGCATTTCCTACCTTGCACAATCTTGCCAGACTAGGTCTTGGTGGAAAACAAGGCGATGGTCAACAATACGTGAGCTGGATTCATGAAAAGGATTTCGCAAGAATTGTTCAATGGGGCTATGAAAATGAAAAGATTAAAGGAGTCTACAATTGCACTGCTCCCAATCCTGTTACAAATGAAGTTATGATGTTTGGGATTAGAAAAGTAGCCGGAATTCCCGTTGGTTTACCTTCTCCAGAGTGTTTAATCAAAGTAGGTGCATTCCTAATTGGTACAGAGCCAGAGCTGGCATTGAAAAGTCGAAAAGTAGTTCCTGCTAAATTATTGAATGAAGGGTTTCGGTTTGAGTATAATCAAATAGATGTTGCTCTTGCAGATCTTATTAATGGTTAATTAAAATTCCTTATATAAGCTAAAAGACCCGTCAATAAGAAGAACGGGCCTTTTGTTTGTTTTTTATTAAGTTTTCAATTCAGGCTTTAATCAAAATTACCTGCTTGATATAAATTTATCTTAATGTTGTAGTTAATCCTTTTATCGTCCACTTTAACGCTTAAAAAGGTAAGATTTTTGGCTGAAATATTCTGCCTGAAAAATCCCATCTTTTCATTCCCAATAGCTTGTTTCTTCGGAGTGGTAATATACCCGCCTCTGATTTCTCCATCCGGTGTCAGGATGATTTTAATCGTAGACGGTAAAAGCTCTTCCTGATAAGTTTCACTTTCAATGATAAGTTTGCCTGTCAGGTTTTCTTCAAAATTCCACTCGATCATGTTGGTTTTTGAATTCAAATCAATTGTTTTAATCAATTTTCCTTTAGCCATAGCGTTAAGAATTTTAAGTTGGACCTGCGGGTTTATACGGTCTCTCCTAAGGGAAGTTGAAGATGTTAATAACTATAATTTTTTGATTTACAATTGAATTTTGTATGCAAAATTAACCATTTAAAATCCACTGTTTTGCATTGTGGTTATTGGTGAATAAGCGGGTTGGCTTTGCCGGAGGATTTAATACGAAATACATATTTGCTAAAGAACGCTTCATGTCGGAATTAGTCACTATTGCAATTTTCGATAGTCCTTCATAACCAACTTCAGAAAAAAATCTCCAGGCTTGAGGTTTAAAAACTTTTAACTCATGTGACAAAGAAACTATTGCAGGAAAAGTTTTTCCCTTTTGTAGTTCCAATCTGTTTTTTAAAATTTCTTTTGCAACGCTTAGTGTGATGATTGCATCACTTTTGTAGTGTGCATGTAGAATTTCGTCTTCAAACCAAAGCTGTATGTGCTGATCCTCAAATATTATTTCCATATTTTTTATTAAAAATCTTTTAAAGATAAGAAACTTATTATTGTCCGCCCAATTAGAATTTTAAATTGATTATTAGTCCGTCTATTTATTGGTAATAATAAGATTATTAGATAGATAGGTTTAATTTTAATATAAAGTTAAGATCCGTCATTTGAGAGGAATGCCTTTCTGAATGCCAACAGTGAATCTACCTTTGAATATAAATTTTAATGATATGGATCTACTATCCTTAGAAAATAGAAAAACTAAGCACCTAAAAGTGCTACTGATATTTTTAGTTATCTCATCTTCAATATTTTTAATCCTTCATGGGCCTATTCCTCAATCCGCTTCTTATCATAGTTTTGCAGATCATTATACTTTTTATGGTATCAATAATTTTTACAATGTAGTGTCAAACTTTCCCTTTTTTATTGTAGGAGCCGCAGGAATAATTTTTATTCTGAAAAATGATTTTTTATATAAATCTGCAAGACTATGTTTTTTTATAGGTATATTTTTTACGGGGCTTGGGTCGGCTTACTATCACTATGATCCATCGACATCTAGTCTTGTCTGGGACAGGCTTCCAATGGCAATCACATTTATGTCTTTTTTTTCTTTTATTCTTTTTAGGAACTTTTCTTTTCGTAATCATGATAATATATTGATTGCATTGTTGCTGACAGGAGTTGCCAGTATCGTATATTGGTATATCGGAGAGCTTAATGGTAATGGAGATTTGAGATTGTATGCCCTGGTTCAGTTTTACCCTGTTGTCGCTATAATTATTATATTGCTCTGGAATCGAAATGACCGACAAATGTTTGGGGTTATATTCTGGTATATTGCCGCAAAAATATTTGAAGCAACAGACCAGGAATTCTTATCAATGACTGAAGTGATAAGTGGTCACACGATCAAGCATTTGATGGCAGCATGTGCAGCGATACACCTTTTTGTTTTATTCTATATCGAAAATAAATCATTGAGAAAGATTTCTTAATTATGAAAAGAGTTGTTTCAATTCTGTATAAATCATTCAAATACGTATTCGTTTTTTTGTTATTGTATTTAGTTACAGCTTTTGTATTTACAATTATCCCTGTAAATAATTCCTTTACAGAGGCAAAAGATGGTGTTCAGATTTTTATAAGATCCAATGGAGTCCATACCGATATTGTAGTGCCTGTAAAGGACACTGTAAAGGACTGGAGACAGGAGTTGACCGGTTTACACAAATACAATGAGAATCAAATCAAATATGTTGCCTTTGGATGGGGCGATAAAGGTTTTTATCTTCATACACCTACCTGGGCTGATTTAAAAGTTTCCACAGTATTAAAGGCGGCATTCTGGCTAAGTACTTCGGCAATGCATGTTACTTATTATCCTTGGAAGCCCATTCCTGATGAGGATACCAGATCAATTTATATTTCTTCCGATCAATATCGTATGCTTGTAAATTATATCACGGATTCATTCAGGTTGAATTCAGATGGCAGGTTTGAAGTGATTAATTGCTGTCAGTATTCTGGACTGGATAATGAATTTTATGAAGGGAAAGGTGTATACAGCTTATTAAAAACATGTAATACCTGGACGAATAAAGGACTCAAGGAAGCTGGAGTGAATACAGCAGTTTGGGCGCCTTTTGAGTGGTCAGTAATGTATCATAGGGATTGAAATAGTTAAAAGTGGATTTTATCTGTAAGTTGAGAGTGAAGATGTTTAGGTAGGTTTGAGGAAGGGAGAGAAATGTATATTTTAAAATGAAGACTATTTTAATAAAATGAAAAAGTTCTCAGTTTATAGTCTCGTATGGAGATATTCCTTTTTAATCAAATAAATCAGCTATGCTAGGATTGCTAGATTTTAAATCATTATTTGCCTTCTGAGTAGGGACATCTTTTTTTTTGATATAATTAAACTGTAGCTAATTTAAATCCCGCAAATAAAATAATATAAAAGACTGATAACAATAGAACCGATCTTTTTAGGGAGTTGTTTTTAATTCAAATTCTTTTGTATATAATAAGAATGAAAAGCTACGAACAATCAGTTAGAAATGATTTATAATTCATGCTGCAAGGAAAATTTAGATTTTAATCTTGAATAAAATAAGGTTAGCTGAATTTCGATAAACGAAAGGTCCTTCATTTTTTTTAGAAGGGCATTAAATGTATACAGATTCTTTTCCTTACTTCATTTCATCTGGAAACCTGGGTTCTGTTTGACAGCCTGCTGAGGCAGGAGGTGCTTACAGAAATCAAGATAAATACTAGTAAATTTTTAAAACATATTACTTTTCAAAATGATTGTACCAATAGCCATTATTTGGTCTATTTAAGGTCACACATTTACAAGTTATTAAAAAAGAAAGTATTATGAAAATCTTAGTGATTGGCGGTTCTGGCCTTATCGGAACAAAGGTAGTAGCCCAACTACAACAGAAGGGACACCAGGTTATTGCAGCTTCTCCTTCTACCGGAATTAATACGATCACAGGAGAAGGTTTGGCTGAAGCAATGAAAGATACTGACATTGTTATTGATCTTGCCAATTCTCCATCTTTTGAAGACAATGCCGTATTGGAATTTTTCCAGACTTCAGGCCGGAATTTATTGCGTGCGGAAATCAATGCTGGTGTAAAAAAACATGTGGCACTCTCTATAGTGGGTGTCGACACTATGCAGAATATTGGTTATATGCGCGCAAAAATGGTACAGGAAGATTTGATCAGGCAATCTGGAATGCCTTATACTATTATCCGGAGTACACAATTTTTTGAGTTTGTAGGAGGTATCGCCAATCAGGCCACACAAGGAAATGAAGTCCATCTCTCTGATGTGAAATTCCAGCCTATAGCCGCAGATGATGTAGCTGCATTTGTAGTTAAATATGCCCTTGCTGAACCTGTTAATGGTAAGATAGAAATTGCAGGTCCTGATCGTTTTGACATGTATAAAGTCGCAGAGCGTTATCTGCAATACATCAAAGATTCACGTAAAGTAATATCTAATGGGAGGCCAGAGTATTTTGGCGGAGAGGTCAATCATACTGCACTTGTGCCAGCGGGAAAGGCCGAATTAGGAGCAATCAGCTTCGAGAAATGGTTGAGCACACAATTGCAACACGTATAAAATGACTGAATCGCCTATTGGAGACAATTGGAGCAGTCTTTTTAATCATTCTTTTCTCCTGAGAGAATCGTAGAAGCTGAATTTTGTCAATATGTATATGACGAGACTGCTTATGCTATTCCGATATTTAACTTTCATAGTAACGCAAATGAACTGCATCAGGCATTTTTACCTTTATAGGAAATGGAAGAGTCGAAAGATCCTTATAGCGTCTTAAACTATGATCAAGTTTTTATTCTCCTGAAAGATGGAGTTGGAAAAGAAGAATATCAAGGATATGTCAAGCTTGATCGTATTCGAAAAAAATACTTTCTTTCTGGACGTTTTGTGAAGCAGATGAACTTTAAAATGAGTTCGCTTCGATTTCTCCCAGAAAAGAATTTCAAAGCTTACAAAGAAACTAAAAGGGCTATAGATCAGGAACGACTAACATTAAATGTATCATTTAGTCACATTGACTTCATCACATTGCCTTTTGATAGCTTTGATTGGAAGGGGTAATAAGGTTTCTTAAGAAGGGGATTCGAATTTAATTTAAGACTATCTCAGTCTTTGACTCGAAAGATATTTTAAAAACGGAGTTAATTTACTGATTGTTAGTTTGTTGACTCTTTAATTAGTGCACCCGGAGAGGTTCGAACTCCCAACCATCAGAACCGGAATCTGACATTCTATCCAATTGAACTACGGGTGCTTATAAAAGTAATGAGGAGGGATTCAATTGAACCCACTCCTCATTTATGCTTTTGTAATTATTTAGAAAGTACTTCTTTTACTTTAGCAGCTGCATCTTTCAACAAGATAGCAGAGAATACTTTAAGTCCTGATTGCTCAATGATTTTAGCACCTTCTTCTGCATTTGTTCCCTGAAGTCTTACGATGATTGGAACTTTGATGTCACCGATTTTTTTGTAAGCTTCTACAACTCCGTTAGCAACTCTGTCGCATCTTACGATACCACCAAAGATATTAATAAGGATTGCTTTTACATTTGGATCTTTCAGGATGATTCTGAAACCAGCTTCTACCGTCTGAGCGTTTGCTCCACCACCAACATCAAGGAAGTTAGCAGGCTCACCGCCAGAAAGTTTGATAATATCCATAGTAGCCATTGCAAGACCTGCACCGTTTACCATACAACCAACGTTTCCGTCAAGTTTTACATAGTTAAGGCCAGAGTTTGAAGCTTCTACTTCCAAAGGATCTTCTTCGTTAAGATCTCTTAGAGCAGCAAGGTCTTTATGTCTGTATAGCGCGTTATCGTCAAGATTTACTTTTGCGTCAACAGCAAGGATTTTGTTATCTGAAGTCTTTAATACAGGATTGATTTCAAACATTGCAGAATCAGTTTCCTCATAAGCTTTATATAAAGCCTGAATGAAGTTTACCATTTCTTTGAAAGCTTCACCTTCAACACCTAGTTTAAAAGCAATCTTTCTTGCCTGAAATCCTTGAAGACCTACACGTGGATCAACCCACTCTTTAATGATTTTCTCAGGAGTATGCTCCGCAACCTCTTCGATTTCCATACCACCTTCAGTGCTGGCAATGATAAGGTTTTTGCTTGTATTTCTGTCCAATAGAATGGACATATAGTATTCTTTTGGCTTGCTTTCTCCTGGATAATAAACGTCCTGAGAAATCAGAACCTTGTGAACATGCTTTCCTTCAGGACCTGTTTGTTTAGTTACAAGGTTCATACCGATGATCTTACCTGCAAGATCTTTAACTTCATCAAGGTTTTTAGCTAATTTAACTCCCCCGCCTTTTCCTCTTCCACCTGCATGAATTTGAGCCTTTACAACATACCATTCGGTACCTGTTTGCTGGTTTAGTTTTTTAGCGGCTTCTACTGCTGCTTCAGCTGTTTCTGCAACAATTCCTTCCTGTATACGAACACCGTATTTTTTCAGGATCTCTTTACCTTGATATTCATGTATATTCATGAGTAAATAAATAGTTAAAAGTTTAACACCACAGATGTTCTTTTCTTTCAGGGTATTCCCATCTATCGGAAGAACGGCACGAATCTATCATTTTTGGCTTTTAATTTCAAGAAAAGAAGGATTTTTAATCCTTTTAGATTTAAATTTGTTTTTACAAAGTCAGAATGAGTTGATTTATGATGCTGGAAGCAAGAAATATTTATAAAGGTTATCCAAACCTTGAAGTTTTAAAGGGTATCGATCTACAGATTAAACAGGGGGAGATTGTCTCTGTTGTCGGGGCCTCTGGAGCTGGTAAAACTACACTATTGCATATCTTAGGGACACTTGATAAGCAAGATAAGGGGGAGTTATTTATTAACGGAACGAATCTTAATCAGATCGGGGAAAAGGAACTTGCGTTATTCCGAAATAATCATATCGGTTTTGTTTTTCAATTTCATAATCTGCTTCCCGAATTTTCTTGTTTTGAAAATGTATGTCTTCCTGGGTATATAGGAAAAAGAGATAAAAAACAAGTGGAACAGAAGGCAAAAGAATTACTAGATCGACTTGGATTGTCTCAACGTCTAAATCATAAACCTTCAGAGTTATCGGGAGGGGAGCAGCAAAGAACAAGCGTGGCCAGGGCACTTATTAATTCCCCTTCAATAGTATTTGCAGATGAGCCTAGTGGAAATCTGGATTCCAATAATGCAGAAGAGCTTCATAAGTTATTTTTTGAACTCAGAAATGAATTCAATCTTACTTTTGTAATAGTGACACACAATCAGTCTCTTGCGCAAAGTGCGGATAGAAAATTGGAAATGAGAGACGGGAGGATTGTATAGGTTGGTGTGATTTTTTATTGGTTTATCAATTGTTTTGATATATTTTTTGAAGATTATACTGGTTTAATTACTTTTTATTTTTTGTTTTTTGTTTTGCTGTTTTTGGGTTAGTTCTTTGATTTTTAGTTGTTTATTATTTTTATTTTACTTTAAATAACAAAAATTTATTACATCTGTTTAGTGTGTAGGAATGAGTGTAATATAATTGGAGTTTTGAAAATATTTAAAGTGAATTATTTGATTTAATAACTACTGCGATGAATACTATTGAATTTAATAACCTAGTTTATACAGCCTCCAAATCTTTAAAATACCCTGCTTTAAAGTTTACTCACAATCAGGCTGACGCAAATGATCTTATTCAGGATACCATTTTAAAGGCGTTAAAAAATAAGACCAAGTTTAAGAAAGGTACTAACATAAAGGCGTGGCTTTATATAATTATGAAGAATACTTTTATAAGTAATTATCATAAGATAGACAAAAGAAATAGCCTTGTGGATCCGATTGATGATGATTATACTCTTAATGTGCCTAGTACTATTACGTATAATGATGGTACTGCTAATGTTGCAATGGAAGAGATAAATAAGGCGATTAATTCACTGGATAAAGTTTTCCGTGAGCCTTTTATGATGCATTTTTCGGGATTTAAGTATGAAGAAATTGCTCAGAAGTTGAAAATTCCTATGGGTACAGTGAAAAATAGAATTCACGTTGCAAGGAAAACTTTGATGAGTGCACTTAAAGATTATAAAATTTGAACTTAGTTAATCTAAGTGTTGCAGAATGCCAGGCTGACTAGTCTGGCATTTTTTGTTTAATTGAAGTTTAAATATTACATTTCTAATATTGATTAAAATGACTTATTGATTACATTGGTTTATTTTATTTAATATTCTGTAATAAAATATCAAAAAGTATTCATTTTTATAAACTCTTTTATTGATATACAGTAAATTAACATAGTGATGTTGATAACATGGGGAGAAATATGGTGTTTGAAAACTGATAAAAGTGCTTGTATAATTTTTAAAAAGTGTAAAAAAGTGTACATTTGTTACATATTAATCACAACAGGAAAATGCTAGCGACGAGAAAAAATATCAAACAGGAAAAAGACATAATTAAAGCTGAAGAAACAGAAAAAAAAGTAGCCTCTCTAAGTCCTCTTCAAATTAAAGAAGCACTCTTCAAAAGAAGATATAATATTTAATCCGAACGAAATCGGTGACAATCAGGTCAAAAAGAAAATAACCTTACAAAAGACATTAATAACCTTAACCAAAAGAACTTATGACAGCTGTTGAATTCAATGAATTAGTATATACGGCATCAAAATCATTGAAAATACCTGCGTTAAAATTTACGCACAATCACAATGATGCAAATGATCTGATTCAGGATACTATTCTTAAAGCTTTAAGAAACAGAACAAAATTTAAGTCTGGTACTAATATTAAGGCTTGGTTATATATTATCATGAAAAATACTTTTATCAGCAACTACCATAAAATTGATAAAAGAAACACATTGGTTGATCCAATCGACGAGGGTTATAATTTTAATGTTTCAAGTACAATTTCATTCAACCAGGGTGCTAGCAATATTGCATCTAAAGAAATCTACAAAGCAATAAACAAGCTGGATAAAACCTTCAGAATCCCATTTATGATGCATTATGAAGGCTTTAAATACAACGAAATAGCCGACCACCTAAACATCCCAATGGGAACAGTAAAAAACAGGATCCACGTCGCTAGAAAAAACTTAATGGAATCTTTAAAAGAATACCAATACTAACACGCAAATAATCACATTTTAAAAACCCGGAGCAGTTTTTATTCAGTCCTGTTCTGATTCCTAGAAATCTAATCGTTTCGAAAAACGATTGCAGCATGAGAAAAGGAACTGCTTTGGGTTTTTATTTTTTTATATTCCTCTTATAAATTACTTTTATCCTTCAAGATACTTTCATTCATTTATTGCTATTGTATTCTTGCAGGATATACATAAAATATTACTCCAGTATTTCGGTTACTCTCAATTCAGACCTCTTCAGGAAGAAATTATTTCCTGTGTTTTGAACGGAAAGGATACTCTAGCCTTGCTTCCTACAGGAGGTGGGAAATCACTCTGTTTTCAGGTGCCAGGACTTGCTATGGATGGCCTTTGCATAGTTGTTTCCCCTCTGATTGCTTTAATGAAAGATCAAGTGGAAAGACTCAGGGAAAAAGGGATAGCTGCATTTTCAATTCACTCCGGATTGTCTTTTAATGAAATAGATGTTATACTGGATAGGTGTGTATATGATCAGGTAAAATTTTTATACCTTGCTCCTGAAAGGTTGTCATCAGAAATGCTCATCCAAAGGGTGAAGAAAATGAAAGTAAACCTCCTTGCTGTGGACGAGGCGCATTGCATCTCTCAATGGGGATATGACTTTCGACCTTCCTATCTCGAAATTGCTACATTTAGACACGTCATCGGTGATTCAGTTCCAATAATGGCATTAACAGCTACCTCAACTCCTGGAGTAACTCAGGATATTCAGGATAAGCTGGAGTTTAAAAAGCCGAACGTAATCTCAAGGTCTTTTAAAAGAGATAATCTTTCTTTCTCTTGCTTTAAGGAAGAAAATAAGGAAAGAAAGATTTTGCAGATTCTGAAAAATGTACCGGGAACTGCTATAATCTATGTTCGAAACAGAAAGAAAACAGAAGCCTTGGCTGTGTTTCTAAATAGGAATAAAATCTCCGCATCTTTTTACCATGCCGGCCTGGACTATTCTACAAGATCAAAGAATCAGGACTTGTGGATCAATAATAAAGTAAGAGTTATGGTCGCTACCAATGCCTTTGGTATGGGAATCGATAAACCAGATGTAAGGACAGTCGTTCACTATGACTTTCCTGAAAATCCGGAAAATTATTACCAGGAGGCTGGAAGGGCAGGAAGGGATGGCAAAAGATGTTATGCGGTTCTTTTGTTCAATGATAAAGATGTTGAAGAGCTTGAAGCAAAGGTTGAAAGTAATTTTCCAAGCGCAGAAATTATTAAAAGGGTTTATCAGGCTTTGGCTAACTTCTATAAACTTGCAGTAGGCTCATCTCAATTTATAAGTTTTGATTTTGATATCGAGGCGTTTATTAAGACTTATAAATTGCCTAAAATTCAAACCTATTATGCCTTGAAAAGGCTGGAGCAGGAAGGTATGATTCAGATGAATGAAGCTTATTATAACCCTTCCAAAGTTTTTATTTCTACTGATAAAACAAGACTTTACGAATATCAGCTGCGTAATCCTGAAGATGATGTTTTTATCAAGTCTATTTTAAGAATTTATGGAGGAGAGGTATTTTCTAATTATGTAAATATCAGGGAAACAGAAATTGCTAATTACATTCAAAAATCTCAAACCGATGTAACAAGAAAACTTAGCTTTTTGGATCAAAAGGGTTTGTTAGTTTATGAAAAGCAAAAAGATAAACCTCAGATAGAATTTGTAATGCCAAGAATGGATGCCTCAGTATTACCTTTAGATTATAAAGATCTTGCTAAACGAAAGGAACTTTATAAGGCAAAGGTAGATGCAATGGTGGGGTATGCTACGAATTCAAATAAATGTAGGAGTTTAATGCTGCTGGAATATTTTGGGGAAGAAAATGGTGAAAAGTGTGGTTTGTGCGATGTATGTCTGAAAGAAAAAAAAGAAGACGCCAAAGATCATCTTGAAGTCGAACTTTCAGGGAAAATTATAGAAAAGTTAAAGGTAGATTCTTTATTCCCTGAAGATCTCGTGTTTTCATTTAGTTCTACCGAGAAAGAGGAGGTGCTTAAAGTTATGAGACGCCTCATTGATTCGGGTTGGGTGATTTATCTTGAAGATGGCAGGCTCTCTCTGGCAAAAGATATATAATTTAAAAGTTATTTCGAAAATATGAAAATAGTACTTCTGGATGCGGATACTCTTGGAGAGGTGTCAGCAATTGACGATTTGAAAAAGCTTGGGGATTTTGTAAAATACGGATTTACCAAACAGGATGAAGTCATCAATCGCTTATCTGGTGCTGATGTAGCTATTACGAATAAAGTGGTTTTGTCTAAAGAAATTTTGTCCCAGCTGCCTGATTTAAAACTGATTTGTGTAGCAGCAACAGGTACAGATAATATAGATATTGCTTTTGCATCTGAAAAGGGGATTCCGGTAAAAAATGTCAAAGGGTATTCAACTGACAGTGTTGCGCAGCATACATTCTCATTGCTACTTCACCTGGTAGATAAACTTGAACATTATAATAATTATGTCCTCAGTGGGGGATATTGTAAAAGCGCAATTTTCACTTCTCTGGCCCGTCCATACTGGGAGATTAAGGGAAAAGTTTTTGGAATTATCGGACTAGGCGCTATTGGAAAAAGGGTTGCAGCTATAGCAACGGCTTTTGGGTCAAAAGTAATTTACTATTCTACCTCGGGAGTGCATGATGATCCCGATTTTAAAAGAGTTGATTTGGAGGAATTATTAAAACAGAGTGATGTAATATCTATTCATTCTCCTTTGAATGAGAAGACTCGTGGGCTGATTGGTGAGAAAGAATTTAAACTGATGAAAGAAAATGCAATCCTGATAAATGTTGGTAGGGGAGGAATAGTTAATGAAAATGCACTTATTGAAGCCTTGAATGATAATAGGATCGCAGGTGCTGGTATAGATGTTTTTGAGAAAGAACCAATGGTTGCTTCCAGTCCTATTCTGAAAATTAAAAACAAAGAGGGTCTTGTTGTAACTCCTCATATTGCTTGGGCAAGTATTGAAGCAAGAGGTAGATTGGTAGAGGGGATTATTAGTAATATTAATGAGTGGAAAGCTAAATGCTGAAATTAAAAGTGATTCATTGCATGGTAACTGTTCTTTTCAGATCATGGTTTTAACAAGAAAAACATTAAAGGACAATATAAAAAAAAGAGACTGATTTTTCAGTCTCTTTTTTTATTGATTATGTTTAATAAGGGCTTATTGAAGAGCTGCAACACCTGGAAGAACTTTTCCTTCCATGTATTCAAGAAGTGCACCACCACCAGTAGAAACATAAGATACATCATCTCCGAAACCAAGGTTGTTGATTGCAGCAGCTGAATCACCACCTCCGATAAGAGAGAATCCACCTTTTTTAGTAGCATTCACAACTGCTTTAGCAACAGCTACAGTTCCTTTTTCGAAACTTGGCATTTCGAAAACTCCCATAGGGCCATTCCAAAGTAAAGTTTTAGATTTGTCGATTACCTCAGAGAAGCTTCTTTGAGATTCAGGTCCGATATCAAGTCCCATCCAGCCATCAGGAATGTTTCTGTTAGGGGCTATTTGGGTAGCAGCATTGTTGTCAAATTTATCAGCAACTACAGTATCAATTGGAAGGATTAGATTTACTCCTTTGTTTTTTGCTTTCTCAATCAGAGATTTTGCTAATTCAACTTTGTCAGCTTCAAGTAGAGAGGTTCCGATATTTCCACCAAGAGCTTTTGCGAAAGTATATGACATTCCACCACCGATGATAAGATTGTCCACTTTGTCAAGAAGTCTTTCGATAATAAGGATTTTATCAGAAATTTTTGCACCACCCATGATTGCAGTAAAAGGCTTATCCGCTTTCTCTAGGATTTTGTTTGCATTGTCAAGTTCTGCCTGCATTACATATCCGCAAACTCTGTCATTGAAGAATTTAGCGATAATCGCAGTAGAAGCATGGGCTCTATGAGCAGTTCCGAAAGCATCATTTACATACACATTTCCAAGTTTGGAAAGTTTTTGAGCAAATGCTTCGTCTCCTTTTTCTTCTTCTTTATAGAATCTTAGGTTTTCAAGTAAAAGGATTTCACCGGCCTTTAAATTTGCAGCAAGTTTTTCAGCATCATCACCAATACAGTCTGTTGCAAATTTAACTGTAATGTTAAAGGTTTTATTAAGGTAAGCCAGAAGATGTTTCAAAGAGTATTTTTCTTCATATCCACCTTTTGGCCTTCCTAGGTGAGACATAAGGATAACACTTCCTCCGTCTTTAAGAATTTTGTTTACTGTCGGAATTACAGCTTTAAGACGGGTGTCGTCAGTAATTTCGTATTTATCGTTTAAGGGCACATTGAAATCAACCCTAACCAAGGCTTTTTTACCTGAAAAATTAAAGGTGTCTACAGTTTTCATATCGCAAATTTTAAGGAGGCCAATATTAAAGAAATCTTGGTAAAATAAAAAAGGTGATATTGAATTATCACCTTTTTTTAATATTAGAAATTAAATTTCAATTATTCTGCATGAAGCCATGCTTTTTTAGCTAGTAGAGTCTCTTCCTCCTCCACATTATCTGGATCAGGAACGCAACAATCTACAGGACAAACCGCTGCGCATTGAGGTTCTTCATGAAATCCCATACACTCGGTACATTTGTTTGCAACAATATAGTAAAACTCATCAGAAACAGGTTCTTGAGGGCTTTTTGCGTCCATCGAAGACCCATCTTCAAGTTCAATCTCACTTAATTTAGTGCCTCCTGAGTAATTCCACTGTACACCGCCCTCATAAATTGCTGTATTAGGGCATTCCGGCTCACAAGCTCCACAGTTTATACACTCATCGGTAATCATTATAGCCATGACGTACTCCTTCTTTATTAAATAATTTAAATGGTTTAAAAAGTGTTTTAAGCAACAAAATTAAGCACAATTTGATTCTCAATCAATATAAATCCTAATTTTGCAGAAATACTACATTTCTACAATTCAATTTTAATGGAGACGGGACTTTCCAAAAGGGCAGATGCTTTTGTGGCATTGGGAAAATATTTAAATAATTTATCTGATAATGAGTTAGATACATGGGCCAGGCAGGCAGAAAATAACAATAGTTGGTTTACGAATGCTAATGTTAAGCATGCATTAAATGGAATCATAGCTTTATTGGATGAAAAAAAACTCAGGCAATGGATTGAGGGATATTCATCTGCCTACAAATCCAAAAATGTAGGGGTCGTGATGGCAGGAAATATTCCTGCTGCCGGTTTTCATGATTTTTTATGTGTCCTTTTAACCGGACATCATTTTTATGGGAAATTAGCAGCTACGGATAATGTTCTCCTTCGGAAAATTGCCGCATTATTAATAGAAATTGAACCTGCATTTGCAGATAAAATTTCTTTTCAGGATATGCTTAAAAATATGGATGCATATATTGCTTCAGGAAGTGATAATTCTGCCAAATATTTTAAAGCATATTTTTCCAAAGTACCTCATATCGTTAGGAGAAACAGATCTTCGGTGGCAATCTTAAATGGGGAAGAAGGAGAGGGTGAGTTAAAACTTTTATCAGAAGATATCTTCACTTATTTCGGATTGGGGTGCAGAAATGTATCAAAACTGTTTGTTCCTAAGGGATATAATTTTGATACTTTCTACAGAAATATGAACAAGTTCGAGGGGATACTAAATTTTCATAAATATGCCAATAATTATGATTATCAGAAATCAATTTTCCTGTTAAACAAGGTAGATCATTTGGACAATGGCTTCCTGATGTTAAAAAGGGATGAGCAAATTGTATCGCCTATATCGGTTGTATATTTTGAGGAGTACGAAGATCTTGCGGCCTTACAGTCTAAATTATCATCTAATCAGGAAAAAATTCAGGTTGTATTGTCAGCTAATGGCTGGTACTCGGATTCGGTTGCCTTCGGAAGTGCTCAATGTCCTGCACCATGGGATTACGCTGATAATATTGATACCATGAAATTTTTGATGGAGTTATAAATAAAAAAGCCCCCCGACCAAGGTCGGGGGGCTTTTTTATTATCTGATAATTTCAATCCAACCTTTATATGCTTTGCCATTTGGTAAAAGCAGGTCGTAGAAATAAACTCCATCCGGTTGATCTTCTCCATCCCAACTGTTATCATAGTTGTCACTTGCAAAGACCCTGCTACCCCATCTGTTATGAACATAGAATTTAGATCCGTATGGTATTGACATGATTTCGAATCTATCGTTTTTACCATCTCCATTCGGTGTAAACATATTTGGAATAAAGAATCCGGATCCAACTACTACTTCTTTTTCTAGTTTACAGCCGTTTCCGTCCTTGATATAAATTTTATATTCTCCAGGAGCAAGGTTACTATAGCTGTTCAATGTTGAATCTGCTAATACATAGGTTGAATATACAAGGTCATCATTACTAATTAAATAGAATGGTGTACCTCCCTGTATGTCATAAACATATATAGTGCCTGAGTTGATTTCTCTTGAACTCTTGATCACAAATGTTTCAGCAGTGATAGGCTCTGGCTCATTGATGATAATATTAGAATTGTAGATAGTATCATAATCAGTTCCATTGAATAGGTAATAGCCACCGATAGGGAATGGTACATCGCAATCCCCATTCTTAATACCCATTGAATAAATACCTGCACCTAAATCAGGGATAACATTTTTCGTAGTCGTATCAATATTGTATAGATAATAAGTAATATATGGTTGTCCAGGTCGTTGTAGCGAATCAATGTAGATCTCTCCTTTCTTTTCATTGAAACAAGGTACATCTTTGGTTCTTATATATGGCATTGGTCCGATACGAATTAAGGTTGTATCAGCATAGGCAACACAATTATTGGCGTCTTTAATTTTAAAGCGGTATGTATTTACAAAAAGATTGCTGAATACATTTTTGGTTTCATATGTATTAGTGTCTATAGCATACAAATATGGTGTACTACCGCCAACCCCGTTTATAGTCACGCTACCTTCATTTGAACAGGTAATTTGTTTTACATCACTCATGATAATCCTAATCTGCTCCGGCTCTGGAATTTCAAACGGATAAGATACCGGACATTGATCATCTTTATTAGAGATCACAAGTGTAGATTTTCCTCCTGACAGGTTATCAAATTCACCAGTATTGTTCTTTGTACCATTTAATGTGAAAATATATGGTTGAAGACCTCCGGTTATGTTTGATAGTTTGATAGAACCATTCTCATCACCAAAACACTTAACCCCGGTAATTTCTTCCACTATTTTCGAAATATTAATAGTATCTGGAGCTGTAACTTTGGCTGATAAAGAATCCGCACAACCATTCTTGTCGATTACTTTTACAAAATAATCATTTTGAGAAAGGTTTGTGAAAACAGGAGCAGTGCCGTAAGTACCATTGTTTATAGAATATTTAAAGCCTCCATTTCCTCCTGCAACTTCCAAATGTATTTCTCCATTATTTGAATTTGCACAAGGCTTGATCGTCATGATGGTATCAATGCCCAGAACAAGTTTCTGAGGCTCTTTAATTTCTACAGGGTAGTCGTCGTATGGACAACCTGTAACATCATAGATTGAAACTGCATAAATACCTTTTTTCAATCCGGTAAAAGTAGAACTTTGCTGATAGATACCTCCATCAAGAGCAAACAAATATTGTCCGGATCCTCCTTTAAAATTAGCAAGAGAAATAATACCATCAGATTTACCAAAGCAAGATACATCTTTGGATAAGTTGTCAATAATAAGTTTTTCTATGGATATTTTTACTGAGTCAACTTTACTTTCGCATATATTATCCTTCACAACAATCTTGATTAATGTATCAGAATAGATTGGTCTTGAAAACATATTGGATTTTTGGAAGGTTTTTCCTCCATCAAACGAATAACCAATATAAACTTCCGGAATTGTAATCGTAACTGTTTTAGATTTACAGATAGGATTTGGATTCACAACAGGAGTAAGCTGCATCGGAAGAGGCTCGTTTATTTCGAACATATCCTTATAGGTACAGTTTTTAGCATCTTTAAAGGTTACAAAATAAATACCTGCTGGTAGATCATAGTTGTTTGGTCCAGTCAATGTGCTTGGCGTCCATTCGTAATTTGAATATGGTCCTGTTCCACCTGAAATATTCAGATGTAATTCTATCTGTCCGTCTGATTTTCCATTACATGAAACGTCTTTTACAGCACTTGCATGATCAACAATCAGGGTGTCAGGTTGAGTAATAATAAAGGTAGTATCTTTGCGACATGAATTCTGGTCAGTGATTTTTACATCATAAGTTCCAGGTGTTAGATTACTCAACTTAGCATCAGTATCTAATGTACTCCATAAATAACTGTATGCCGGAGTACCTCCGGTTGGAGTCATTTCAATGGATCCATTACTGCCTTTGTAGCACTGAACATTAGTCACAATTGACTTAGCATGAAGTGGAGCTGGTTCATTGATAGTAAAGCTTAAAGTTTCACTACATCCACCGGCGTCAGTAATTTTTACACTATGAGCACCTTTACCTAAATTCTGAATATTGTTTGCTGTCTCTCCGGAATCCCACAGATAACTATAAGGTGATGATCCTCCGGAAGTAACATTTACATTAATACTACCATCGCTTGAACCATTACAAGTAATGTTTGTTTTGACAGTGTCATATGTAAATCCATCTGGTTCTTCGATTACAAAATTGGAGTCTAAAGTACACCCGTTTGCATCAGTTACCGTTAGTTTATAGGTTCCTTTACCAAGATTAGAGATTCCCTGAGTTGTTACGTTCTCTGGCCATAGATAAGTATATGGAGCTGTACCTCCAGTTACGGAAGTAATAGTTATGGTACCATTTGTACTTCCTTTACAAACAGGTTCGCTGATATTAGCAGTAATGGCTAAAGGTGTTGGCTGATTTACAATGAAGTCCTGTGACTGATAATTACATCCTTTGTCATCACTGAATTTTACCTTGTAAGTTCCAGCCTTTACATCAATTAGCTCTTGTGTCGTTGCCCCATTTGACCATTCAAAATTTGAATAAGGTGCTACTCCACCTGATATTGTCAATTCAATTTTTCCATCACTCCCTCCATAGCATTTTACATTAGTTATTGTTGGTGTTATGGAAATAGTTACTGAATGATTAACTGTAAAATTAAAGGTTCCAGAACATCCTTTGCTATCTGTTACAATTACTGAATAAGGTCCAGCCATAAGGCCTGTTCGGTCTTGAGTAGTTGTGCCATTGTCTAGCCACTCAAAGCTATAAGGTGCTGTTCCTCCATTGATAATAAGGCTTATGCTTCCGTCATTGCCGGTGCAAGATTCATCTGTTATTGTTGATTCTGCTGAAATAGGAGCGGGGTCATCTACAATTATTGTAAATGATTGAGTACAAGCAGAATTGTCCATAATGGTTAATCCATATGTATTGGCGTATAATCCATTTATATCCTTAGTTGTCTCTCCTGAGTCCCAGAAGAAGCTGTATGGACCGGTTCCTCCAGAAACTGAAGTGATTTGAATTGCCCCATCATTACCTCCAACACAAGTTGGTTTGGTTACATTGGTATCAATGGTCATTGGTATCGGAGCGTTAATGGTGAAACCAATGGTATCTGAACAACCATTTGCGTCAGAAATAATTACTGAATAATTACCTGATGCAAGGTTAGTTACATTTTGACTAACGGCACCATTAGACCAGTTGAAAGCATAAGGAGCAACTCCTCCTGACACTGAATTAATATTAATTTTTCCATTATCTAAGACATCACAGGTTTCATTTGTAGAACTGCTGTCTATTACAAAAGGAGCTGGCTGAGTAAGGGTGAAAGTAGAGTCTTTTTTACATCCTTTAGAATCAGTCACAGTAACCGTGTAAGTTCCAGCAGCCAGGTTTGTGTTATTCTGAGTAGAAGCAGTTCCATTCAAAGCATAAGAGAAAGGAGCCGTTCCCCCGGAAACAGAAGTTACATTAATAGATCCGGTAGCCGCGCCGTTACAGTTAGGATTAGTAACAGTAGCAGTCATTGCCATAGGAGCTGGCTGAGTAATATTGAATGTAGAATCTTTCGAACAACCACTTCCATCAGTTATTTTTACCAGATAGCTTCCCCCTCCAAGTGATGTTCTATTCTGAGAAGTTGAACCATTATCTGGCCATAAGAAACTATAAGGAGTAGTTCCTCCGTTGACACTTAAGTTAATGGATCCACTATTTGTCGAACATATAGGATTGATAACTACAGCAGTAACAGAAAAAGGAATTGGCTTAATTATAGTGAATAATGTATCTTTTTCGCAACCACTTGCATCCTTAATTTTTACTGAATAAGTTCCTGCTGCCAAGCCAGTGCGGTTTTGAGAAGTTATCAAATCATTCCAAAGGAAAGTATAAGGAGTTGTACCGCCTGAAACATTAAGGGTGATTGCGCCATTATTAACGGTACAAGAAGTATTTGTTATAATAGCTACAACTGAGTATGCTGCAGGGTTGGTAATATTAAAAGAGGTATCTTTCTCACATCCGTTTACATCTCTTATTTTAAGGCTGTAATTTCCTGTACCTAATCCAGTACGGTTTTGAGTAGTGACTCCGTCGCCCCATGTAAATGTATAAGGAGCTGTACCGCCGGAAACTGCATTAATATTTATTGCACCATTAGCTAAACCGCAACTTGCATTGATTACGGTTGCAATCAATGATATAGCTACAGGAGAATTAATAGTAAAGGTGGAATCTATTTGACACCCATTGGCATCAGTAATTTCTATAGTATAGGTACCAGCGATCAGGCCAGTACGATCCTGAGTGGCTGGACCGCTAACCCATGAATATAAATAAGGAGCTGTACCGCCAGTTACAGAAGTAATATCTATGCTTCCATTAGGCATTCCGCAGGTTGAATTTGTAGCAACAGCAGTTAAAGCTAATGGAGTTGGTTGTGTTATAGTAAAGAATGTATCTAACTCACAACTATTATTGTCTTTGATCTTAACATTGTAGGTTCCTGGTGCAAGATTAGTTCTGTTCTGGCTTGTTGATCCATTATCTGGCCAATTGAAAGTATATGGAGCTGTTCCTCCTGATACTGATAAGCTAATAGAACCGTCAGCATCTCCATTACAATTGATATTGTTTAAAACAGCTATAACCGACAATGGTGTCGGTTCAATTATATTAAATGTTGTGTCTTTGTTACAATTATTTGCGTCTTTAATATGAACCGTATATATACCGGCTTTTAAATTTGTTCGATTTGAACTCGTTATAGAGACATCATCGTCCCAATGAAAGCTATATGGTGGAGTAGCCCCAGAGACAGAAAGATTTATACTTCCATTATTTCCTCCGTTGCATGTTGTATTTGTAGAAGAACCTGATAGTACAAAATTATTTGGTGAACCTACTGTATACGAAGCTGTTTTTTCACAGTTATTAGCATCTGTAACTTTAACAGAATATATTCCGCTTCCAATTCCGGTAAGATTTTGGTTTGTAGTAAGGTTGCTCCATGAATAAGAATAAGGAGGGGTACCTCCTGTTACATTTAAATTAATAATACCATCACTTCCTCCTGAACATTTGGGTGGAGTTACGTTTCCACTTAAAGTAATATCAAGAGGAGTTGTTAATAGTATGGGTTGAGAACATAAAACTTCTCCTGGAATACTTATAAGGAGTATGTAATTTGCAGCAATAAGATTAGTGAAAGAACACGTTTTAGAAGTTGTCACTATCGATGTTCCCAAAGGAGCGAGTCCTCCATATAAAATATATGTATAATTATTAGAGAAAGTCGTTCCATTGATCTGGACATCTACTTGTCCTGTACTGGAACCAAAACAATCGATATTTTTTTGTGTAACTGTATATGTGATTCCAGATAAGTTTAGAACACATTGAGCATACGTATGAGTGTTTGCCCATATAAGCAAAAAAAGTAAAATACAGCTGCAGGCTATTTTTTTAAATGTCTCCATCGGTCGTCTCAATTTTCAGATGAAATTGTAACTGATTGCTGTATCATTTTCTTTGAGTTGTCAACTATTATGAAAATGAAAGATCCTGGGAGAAGTTTTTTTAACTCAAGTTTTCCAGTACTTTCCTTTCTTTGGTATGCTGATGTCTGACTGTGTATATCAATAGTATACGGTGCTTCACCTCCCGTAATATTCAACAGAATATAACCATCCTTAGCATCTTTAGAAGATGCATCTTTTGTTTTTACAGAGACGGATAAGTCCGCTTGGTCTTTAGAAACTTCCTGAGCACAAGCCTCATTAAAGCAGGCAAATGCACTGGATAGTGTAAAAATCATGTAAAAATAAAAGCGTAACATGTTTAGAGTATGTCTAAGATTTAGTGTGTTTATTTCTCTCTTTTACGCTACTGATTAATATAGGGTTTGCTTTTTTAGCACTTTTGGGGGGATTGTTTGTAACTTTTAATTTTACGGGTGGAATATAAAACTGGATAATAATTCGTTAGAGAGGGTATTTAAAATTTAATGGATTTTTCAATAATTAATTACTCTATGTTTATATAAGGGTTTTTTGGTATTATTCTTTTTGTAAATTTGTCTCAACAGGGGGATAGAATATGAAACTGCCCCCAAATATTATTACAATTCATGCAGACTGGTAAAGAATAAAGGTGGCCGTACCAGCGTCTGTTTTATAAATCTGCCTTTAACGTTGAAAATACTTCTATTATGAACACTTATAAGGATTACATCAAGGAGATCGAAGAAAGAAAAGGTCAAGGACTTCATCCGAAGCCGATTGATGGTGCAGAATTGTTAAGCGAAATTATTGCACAGATCAAAGATTCAGATAACGCGTATCGGGAAGATTCTCTTAAATTCTTTATTTACAATGTTTTACCAGGGACTACGAGTGCTGCTGGTGTGAAAGCTAAGTTCTTAAAGGAGATTATTCTTGGTAAATCCGTAGTAAAAGAAATTACGCCTGCTTTTGCTTTTGAACTATTATCCCATATGAAAGGTGGACCTTCAATTGAAGTTCTATTAGATCTGGCCTTGGGTAATGATGAGTCGATTGCGAAAGAAGCTGCAACCGTTCTGAAGACACAGGTTTTTCTATATGAGGCGGACACAGACCGTCTAAAAGAGGCATTCAAAAGCGGTAACAAAATCGCTAAAGAGATTATTGACAGTTACGCAAAGGCTGAATTCTTCACTAAGCTACCAGACGTACCAGAAGAAATTAAGGTAGTTACTTACATTGCTGGTGAAGGTGATATTTCGACTGACTTACTTTCTCCGGGTAATCAGGCTCACTCACGTTCAGACCGTGAACTTCATGGTAAATGTATGATTTCTCCTGAGGCACAAGAAGAAATTAAGGCATTGCAAGCAAACCACCCTGACAAGAGTGTGATGTTGATTGCTGAGAAGGGTACTATGGGAGTAGGTTCATCAAGGATGTCAGGTGTAAACAACGTGGCCCTATGGACAGGTAAGCAAGCAAGCCCATACGTTCCATTTGTTAACATTGCTCCGATTGTTGGAGGTACAAACGGTATTTCTCCGATTTTCCTCACAACTGTTGATGTTACTGGTGGTATTGGAATTGACCTTAAAAACTGGGTGAAAAAGCTGGACGCAAACGGCAAGCCTGTCCTCAATGAAAACGGAGAGCCGGTTCTTGAGCAAGCATACTCTGTAGCTACTGGCACTGTCCTTACGATTAACACGAAAAAGAAGAAACTTTATAAAGGTGACCAAGAATTGATTGACATTTCTAAGGCATTCACTCCTCAGAAGGTTGAATTTATAAAGGCAGGTGGTTCATACGCTATTGTATTCGGTAAAAAGATTCAGACATTTGCCGCGAAAATGCTGGGTATTAGTATTCCTCCTGTATTTGCTCCATCAAAAGAGATTTCTAATGAAGGTCAAGGTCTTACAGCAGTTGAGAAAATATTCAATAGAAATGCTGTTGGTACGACTCCTGGGAAAATATTGCATGCTGGTTCAGATGTTCGTGTAACAGTTAATATCGTAGGTTCACAAGATACAACTGGTCTTATGACTGCTCAGGAATTGGAGTCTATGGCTGCTACAGTGATTTCACCGGTTGTTGATGGTGCATACCAGTCTGGCTGTCACACTGCTTCAGTATGGGATAAAAAAGCTCAGGCAAATATTCCAAAACTTATGAAATTCATGAACGATTTTGGGCTAATCACTGCTCGTGACCCGAAAGGCGTTTATCATTCAATGACTGATGTAATTCACAAGGTTCTTAACGATATCACAGTGGACGAGTGGGCTATCATCATCGGAGGTGACTCACATACAAGAATGTCTAAAGGCGTTGCTTTTGGTGCTGACTCAGGTACTGTTGCTCTTGCACTTGCTACTGGTGAAGCTTCAATGCCAATTCCTGAATCAGTAAAGGTGACATTCAAAGGAAATATGAAGGGGTATATGGATTTCCGTGATGTTGTTCATGCTACACAAGCTCAGATGCTTCAAAAGTTTGCCGGAGAGAACGTATTCCAAGGGAGAGTAATTGAAGTACACATCGGAACCCTTACTGCTGACCAGGCATTTACGTTTACTGACTGGACTGCAGAAATGAAAGCTAAAGCTTCTATTTGTATTTCGGAAGATAAGACTTTGATTGAATCACTAGAGATTGCTAAGAGTAGAATCAAGATCATGATCGACAAGGGCATGGATAACAAGAACCAAGTTCTTCAGGGATTGATTGATAAAGCTAATAAGAGAATCGCTGAGGTTAAATCGGGTGAGAAACCAGCCTTAACTCCGGATGCAAATGCTAAATATTATGCTGAAGTTGTAGTTGATCTTGATTTGATTGCAGAACCAATGATTGCTGACCCAGACGTTAATAACGCTGATGTTTCAAAACGTTATACTCACGACACAATCAGACCTTTATCTTTTTATGGAGGAGATAAAAAAGTTGATCTTGGATTTATAGGTTCATGTATGGTTCACAAGGGCGATATGAAAATCCTTGCTCAGATGCTTAAGAATATCGAAGCGCAAAAGGGCAAAGTTGAGTTCAAGGCACCACTTGTTGTAGCTCCACCTACTTATAACATTGTAGATGAATTGAAGGCTGAAGGAGACTGGGAAGTATTACAGAAATATTCAGGCTTCGAATTCGATGATAATGCCCCTAAATCTGCAGCACGTACTAAATACGAAAATATGTTGTATCTGGAGCGCCCAGGTTGTAACCTTTGTATGGGTAACCAGGAAAAAGCAGAAAAAGGAGATACGGTGATGGCAACTTCAACTCGTCTTTTCCAAGGAAGGGTAGTAGAAGATAGTGAAGGTAAAAAAGGAGAATCCTTGCTTTCATCTACACCGGTTGTAGTATTATCTACTGTTCTTGGTAGAACGCCTACAATCGATGAATATAAAGCTGCTGTACAAGGTATCAATCTGACTAAGTTTGCACCATCAAATAAGCAGCTAGTAAAGTAGTCATTAGTAATTAAATGATTTTAAGAATTGAAAAACCATCCTGTAAAACAGGATGGTTTTTTTATGTCACTTTCCTTCAAAATTTAGCAGTAAGATTGTTGTTTTTAACCGGCCTATTTTAGTATTTTAACTTTTAGTGTGTTCAATTGTTAACCCTATTAGATATACTTAAGTATTTATGGCTTTCGATTTTGAAATGATTAAAGCTGTTTACGCTCGTTTTGAAGAGCGTATTGAGACAGCAAAAAAAGTTGTCGGCAGACCACTTACACTGACAGAGAAAATTCTTTATTCTCACCTTTTTGATGGTAAAGCAAGTCAGTCTTATGAAAGGGGAAAATCTTACGTAGATTTTGCTCCAGACCGCGTAGCGATGCAGGATGCTACAGCTCAGATGGCATTGCTTCAATTTATGTCTGCGGGTAAAAAGAAAGTCGCGGTTCCTTCAACTGTTCACTGTGATCACTTGATCCAGGCTGAAATAGGTGCGCAGAAAGACCTTGAAACTGCTAATAAAGTAAATAAAGAAGTTTATGATTTCCTCGCTTCCGTTTCTAATAAATACGGTATCGGATTTTGGAAACCGGGTGCTGGTATCATTCACCAAGTTGTAATCGAAAATTATGCATTCCCTGGTGGAATGATGATTGGTACAGATTCTCACACTCCAAATGCTGGCGGTCTTGGTATGATAGCTATCGGAGTTGGTGGAGCAGATGCTGTGGATGTTATGGCAGGCATGCCATGGGAACTCAAATTTCCTAAATTAATTGGAGTTAAATTAACAGGAAAACTTAACGGTTGGACTTCGGCAAAAGACGTAATCCTTAAAGTTGCCGGTATTCTCACAGTAAGTGGTGGAACAGGTGCAATTCTTGAATATTTTGGTGAAGGTGCTGAAAGCTTAAGCTGTACAGGTAAAGGTACTATTTGTAATATGGGTGCTGAAATAGGAGCTACAACTTCTCTTTTTGCATATGATCAAAAAATGAAAGCATATCTTGAGGCTACAGGTAGAAAGGATATAGCTTCGGAAGCTGATAAAGTTGCGAAATATTTAAGAGCTGATGATGAAGTTTATCAAAATCCTTCGAAATTTTTTGATCAGTTAATTGAAATCAATCTTTCAGAGTTAGAACCACATGTGAACGGTCCTTTCACTCCTGATTTAGCATGGCCACTTTCTAAATTCTCAGAAGCTGTTAAAGAAAAAGGATGGCCTGCAAAATTAGAAGTAGGTTTGATAGGTAGCTGTACAAATTCTTCTTATGAAGATATTACAAGGGCAGCTTCAATTGCGAAACAGGCGGTTACTAAAAAATTGAAAGTTAAATCTGAGTATACTGTAACCCCTGGATCTGAATTGGTTAGATATACTACTGAAAGAGACGGACTACTTAAAGTATTTGAAGATATTGGGGGGGTTGTTCTGGCAAATGCTTGCGGTCCTTGCATTGGACAATGGGCAAGACATACCAACGATCCTAACAAGAAAAACTCTATTATTACTTCTTTTAATAGAAACTTTGCAAAAAGAAATGATGGAAACCCTAATACCCACGCATTTGTAGCATCGCCAGAGGTCGTTACAGCTCTTGCAATTGCAGGTGATCTTACCTTCAATCCATTAAAAGATAAGTTGAAAAATGAAAATGGTGAAGAGGTAATGCTTGACGAACCACAAGGTATTGAACTTCCAATTAAAGGTTTTGCAGTTGAAGATGCCGGTTATATTGCTCCAGCGACTGACGGAGATAAAGTTCAAGTAATTGTTGATCCAAAATCTGACCGTCTTCAACTTCTTGATCCATTCCCTGCATGGGAAGGAACCGACCTTAAAGGATTGAAACTTCTTATAAAAGCTAAAGGAAAGTGTACTACTGACCATATTTCTATGGCAGGTCCTTGGTTAAAATACAGAGGTCACTTAGATAATATTTCCAATAATATGCTTATTGGAGCGGTTAACTTTTATAATGAGGCAACCAATAAAGTCAAAAACCAGTTAACTGGTCAATTTGGCGAGGTTCCTGCAACAGCTAGAGCTTATAAAGCTAAAGGGATTGGTTCAATAGTAATAGGAGATAATAATTATGGTGAAGGTTCTTCTAGAGAGCATGCTGCAATGGAGCCACGTTTTCTTGGTGTTCGTGCAATACTTGTAAAATCTTTTGCAAGAATTCATGAGACAAACCTTAAAAAGCAAGGAATGCTAGGTTTAACTTTTGCGAATCCTTCAGATTATGATAAAGTCAGGGAAGATGATAATATCGATATTCTGGGATTAAAATCATTTACGCCGGGTGTCCCTTTGACAATTGTTTTAAATCATTCCGATGGTTCAAAAGAAGAGTTTAAAGTTAACCATACTTATAATGAGTCTCAAATAGAGTGGTTCAAAGCTGGTTCAGCTTTAAATTTAATTGGTTTGAAAGAAAAAAGTGGTAAATAAATTCTAAAGCGGAAGTAACTAAAAGAGGCCATCTTATTTGAATGGCCTCTTTTAATTTTTTAGTTGATTAAATGTAAAGGGCGAATTACTTCATTTTATTCCTTTTAATAAGATAATTTAGTAAGATCTGATCAAAGCCATTATTAATATCAGCTTTTATAAAATCAATTTTATACTGTCCTGCTTTTAGTTTTATATCTTCGAAATATTGTTTAGTAGCAGAAAGGTAAGCATCCTTAACTTGTGACGGATTGATTTTTACCTTTTGTCCTTTTTCAATATCAATAAACTCATACGGCCTCTCTTCAAAGTTAAATTCTTCTTCTGTTTTTGAATCAATTACATGGAAAAGTAAAACCTCGTGATTATTGTGCTTTAAATGTTGTAGAGCAGGGAAGATACTATCTTTATCTCCTCTGTTTTCTAACATATCACTGAATATTATTACCAAAGATCTTTTGTTAATTTTATCCGCTATCTGATGTATTACATTAGCCACTCCTGATTTTTTTTCACTATGATTTTCTTTCAGCAGGTTTTCCAATTGAAGGAAAATGGTATGAAGGTGGCTTGGGGTTGATTTTATTGGAGTAAGAATTTCTATGTCTTCAGAAAAGGTACAAAGGCCTACCGCGTCTCTTTGATTCTGGAGTAAATAAGCTAGGCAGGCTGCAGCCATCGTACTAAAAGTAATTTTACCTAAGTTTTTTTCTGGATAAAACATTGAGGAAGAGGTGTCAATCAATAGAAGACATCTTAAATTGGTCTCTTCTTCATATCTTTTAGTATATAAACGGTCGGTTTTACCATAGACTTTCCAATCGATATGTCGGGTACTTTCTCCAGTATTATATAATCTATGTTCGGCGAACTCAACTGAAAAACCGTGATAAGGAGATTTGTGTAAACCAGTAATAAAGCCCTCAACCATCTGTTTGGCAAGGAACTCTATATTCCCGAATTGTCTTATCGCATTTAAATCTAAATTCATTAATTAATAACTTTTTAAAAATCCGGTGATTCCTTTTTTTTGAAGCAAAGCTATTTCAGCTTCTCCATTCTTTTTTTCATAAGGCCCTATAAGTATTCTATTAATAATAGTGTTTTTGACTTTAATAACTTCAATATAAATATTATTTGAATCAATTTTTTTCTGAAGTCTGTTAATTTCTTCTGATAAAACTTCGGAATCTTTAAATGCACCTGTTTGAATATAATATCCCTTCAATTTAGTTTCATTGAAGTTGAAATCGTATGTTCCTGGTGATGAAGGAATTGTTTTTGCAGTTTTATCTGGATCAGGTGTTTCAGCTAAAGAAGTTGTATCTTGAATAATTGAACTCTCATTCAATATCTCAATTTTTACTTTAGTTATACCTTTTTTGACAAAATTCAGTTCTTTAGCAGCACAATAAGAAAGATCAATTATTTTCCCCTTGCCATAAGGGCCTCTGTCATTGATGGTGACAATTACAGAACTATCGTTAGACAAGTTTGTTACTTTGACTTGAGTGTCAAAAGGGAGAGTTCTATGAGCAGCAGTAAATTTATGTTTGTTGTATTTATCTCCCGAAGCTGTTCTTCGCCCATGAAATTTGTCAGCATAATAGCTGGCCAATCCTTCTTCCGAAGAAGTAGTTTGGGCAAACACTACTACTTTCCAAGTGAAAAACAGAAAAAAGAAGATTCGTTTTTTCATACAGCGGTTATAACGATCTGTTCTGTTAAAAATATACAAAAAAATAATAATGTAATTTTTTTTGTAGAATTTCACTTTTTTTTTTGAAAGAAAAGGAAAGTTTTATATTTTTACTTGTAAGTAAACAAAATTATCCAAGGACTGTGGAAGAGAATAAGGATCAAGAAAAAGTAGAAATTTACTCTCAGAGAGTAAGAGCAGGGAAAAGAACGTATTTCTTTGACATTAAGTCAACACGTTCAAACGATTATTATCTTACGATCACTGAGAGTAAGAGGAGGTTTAAAGATGATGGGTATTTTTATGAGAAACATAAAATCTTCCTTTATAAAGAGGATTTTGACAAGTTTCTTGAAGCTTTAAAAGGTACCATTGACCATGTGAAAACCGAATTAATGCCTGATGTGGATTTCTCAAAATTTGAGGATAATGGAGAGAGAGACAGGGATGAGGAAGGTACTACGCCTTCAAGTGATGAATTAACTTGGGATTAAAATAAAGGCTAAAACGATATTTTAGCTCCTTAATTATAAATTAAGGAGCTTTTTTTGTTTTTGGAACCTCCAAAAATGCATTTTGTTTATATATTTGCAATAAAAATAAATTTAAGATGGGACTTCAGTGTGGTATTGTAGGATTACCCAATGTAGGGAAATCAACTTTGTTCAACGCACTTTCAAATGCTAAAGCAGAAGCGGCTAATTATCCTTTTTGCACAATTGAGCCAAATGTTGGGGTGATTACTGTCCCTGACGAACGTTTAATTACGTTGGAACAGCTTGTAAATCCGGAAAAGGTATTACCAACAGTAATAGAGTTTGTTGATATTGCCGGTTTGGTAAAAGGTGCAAGCAAAGGAGAGGGGTTAGGTAATAAATTTCTTGCGAATATCAGAGAAGTTGATGCTATTATTCATGTTGTTAGATGTTTTGAAGATGAAAACATTGTTCACGTGGGTGGTAAAGTGGATCCTATTTCTGATAAGGAAATTATAGATACAGAACTTCAACTTAAAGATCTTGAGTCTGTAGATAAGAAAATCCTTAAAGTAGAGAAAATGGCTAAAGCTGGTGATGCCAAAGCTAAAAAGGAACTAGCTATACTAAACCAGTTTAAACAGACTCTGGAGAGTGGGAAAAATGCAAGAAGTCTGCAGTTAAACAGTGAAGATGAGTTGGAAGCGGTGGCTGATTTACATTTGTTGACAATTAAACCTGTTATTTATGTTGCAAACGTAGATGAGGCATCTGTTATCAAGGGCAATAAATTTGTCGATACATTAAAAAATGGCGTAGCCGATGAAAATGCTCAGGTAATTATTGTTTGTGCGGCTATTGAATCTCAAATTGCTGAATTACAGGAAGCTGAAGAAAAGCAGATGTTCCTTCAAGAATATGGCCTTGATGAGTCGGGTTTGAATAAACTAATTAAAGCATCTTATAAATTACTCGATTTAATTACTTATTTTACAGCTGGTGTAAAAGAAGTGAGAGCTTGGACGATAAAGAGTGGTTGGAAAGCTCCTCAGGCAGCTGGTGTGATCCATTCTGATTTTGAAAAAGGATTTATTAAAGCTGAAGTAATTAAAATGTCTGATTACGAGAAGTTTAAAACAGAGTTGGCGTGTAAAGAAGCCGGTAAAATTTCAATTGAAGGAAAAGAATATGTAGTCGAAGACGGTGATATTATGCACTTCCGATTTAATGTTTAAAACAATTTTCCTTAACTTAGTGTTGTATCCAGGTAAAATAAAAAGTTTTTTATTAAACGATTTTTTAAAATTATTAAGATTTGAGAGTAAGAATAGTTTTCGGCTTAACAAACAAAGGGGCTTCGGTACCCTTTCACCATCAGTTTTTACTATCCGGGTTAGTAAATTCTGTTATGGACAGACACAGGATTGAGTTTCCTGATTTCGACTTATATAATTTCTCGGGTTTAAAAGGACAAACTAAAGTTGGTAAAGAAGGCTTGCATTTCTATTCTAACAAAGTGACTCTTGTCTTTTCAAGTCCAAATGAAAAATATATAGATGTTTTCGTCAAGGCATTATTTAAAATGCCTCAGGTTGAAATCGGTAAGTTATTACTCGTTCCTCTCACCGTAGAAAGAGAAGCTGAACCTCAGCTTGCGAATGAGGTGAAGTTTATCTGTATTTCTCCATTGGTAATTATCAATCCGGAGGAAAAAGGTAGTGATCCTAAGAAGTTCATTAGTCCTTCTACAGATATGTTTTCAGATATGCTTTATGAAAGTACGATGAGTAGAATGGAAAAATCTAAAAGATTTACTCCTGAGGAAATTGCGTCTTTCTATAAATTCCAGATTGTTCCAGATAAAGACTATCTGACAAAGATAAGAGAGGAAGAAAAGAAATTTGCACGTATTTTCCCTGTTTTTCATAAAGCTGAAAAATACGAGGTAAGAGGATATACGTTCCCTTTTACACTATATGCAGATCCTAAAGTACAGCAGTTTGTTTTTGATTGCGGCTTAGGATTTTATGCCTTTAAGGGCTTTGGTATGCTGGATATTGCTAATGCAGATCCGAACCAAAGAACTACTCCCTTCAATGTTAGTAATGATTAGTAATATAAACGGGAGAAGATTAATTTCTTCCGTTTATATTAATAGATTTGTAGCCTACCACAATATCTGATCTCGCTCCTGGTGGTCTGTAATAGACTATAAAATCGTATAAGTTCTGAGTAGCGAAATGAGATCCTTCAAAAAAAACTTCATCGCTGATTTTGCTTCCTTGTGGGACAAAAGCGTATCTGTAATTGTAATAGCCTTGTTTTAATAAGGTTTTCAATTGATATGTGTTTGTTTCACTGTTAAATAATAATTCCGAACCAGGCCCTAACTCATAATTATTGAATGATCCTACCACAAAAACTTTACCTGGCATGGGTTCCTTCGTGTCCAGTGAGAAATTTGTGAATATATAATCAGGTTCCACTTCTTTTGTCTTGGTTTCGTAAAGCTCCACAACGAAACGTCCATCTATATCAGGATAAAGTGCGTAGGCTTGATTATTAGTGCTCAAATCTCTCTTTAAAAAAGCTTCTGCAAAATCGGGTTGGATGAATATCTTATCTACATTAATATCATTAAACTTGACACTCCTTGTACTAAAAGTCCTGAATTCATTTCCACCAGGAAAGTTATTTTCAAGGTTAAAGAAATTATAATCCAGTTTATGGATATCCTCCTGTACATATAAAGGTTGTAAATTGTCTATAACTTTGTCCCATCTGTTGTTTTGGCGAATAACTACCTTTACAGAACCTCGGGGATTTATAATTTCCATATTCGGATACAGTATACTAAAATCCAATTGTTGATGGGTGAAGCGTTGGTTTATTCCAGTAGAAGGTTTTTGCTCTGCTAATATTGTTACTTTGCTATCAAAAACAATAAACCTCTTGGTTAAAATAAAATCTGATTCATCTCCGCTTCTATATATTACCGCAAGGTAATTGCCTGTGACTTTTACCTTAGGTAAAGTTATTTTATAATGAGTATAAGGAATTCGTGTTCCTATAGACGACTTTCTGTCCTCTATAAAATTTTCATTGTAGCCATCAAGATATTGAACTGTACTAAGGCTTGAGATTGTCCAATCGGCATTGCAGTGAATGATTTTCAGGTATAAGCTTGATGTGTTTTCTCCTAACTCGTCAAATTCCAAAATCATTGGCACATTCTGAATTAACGGTACAATGGGAGTGTTCAATTCATCATTGGTTCCTGAATTAGCAGGATATAGCAATACCGTTTTAAAGGTTTCTTCGTATACAAAGTCTCTGGTAAGTAGAGTCTTGTCCTGCGATTTTAAATTACTGCTAAAAGTTAATTGAATAATGCTCGAAATAAATAGGAGACAAGAAAGTCTCCTTAAAAATTTAGATTTTGTCATTTTATTTTTTGTCTTCAAGCTCTTGGATTTTTTCTGCATATTCATCCCATTTCTGTTGCTCTTCTTCGAGTTGCTGACGAAGCTGTTCATATTTAGAGTTGGTATCTGCAAGTTTTTGGACATTACTATAAACGTCCGGCTTAGCCAATTCTTCTTCTACCTTTACTTTTTTATTTTCAAGCTCAGTAATTCTAGCTTCAATTTTATCAAGCTGATTTTGCAGACTCTTTAGTTCTTTTTGAATGTCCTTTCCTGGTTCAATGTTATTTTTAACTGGATTTTCTTCCGACTTCTTAGTAACAGAAGGCCTTGCAGGAGCAGTTGCCGGATTTTTAATCCTTTGTTCCTGCCAGTAGCAGTATTCTTCGTAGGTTCCAGGATACTCTTTTATTTCATTGTCTTCTATAAACCAAATTTTATTAGCTACCTGAGACACAAAATGTCTGTCGTGTGAAATTACAATATAGGTTCCTTCATACTGCTGCAGAGCCTGTATCAGAATATTCACAGAGACAATATCCAAGTGGTTGGTTGGCTCATCAAGTAAAAGAAAATTGGCTTCTGAAATCAGTGTTTTGGCAAGTGCTACTCTTGATTTTTCGCCTCCAGATAATACTTTAATTTTTTTGAAAACATCATCATTGGAGAAGAGAAAACAACCCAGTACTGTACGAAGCTCTAACTCTGATTTGTCACTGCCAGCTTCTTTAAGCTCATCCAGCATAGAGTTGTTAACGTTTAGGGATTCAAGCTGGTGCTGTGCAAAAAATCCTTGAAGAACATTGTGTCCTTCTGTTCTTTCTCCTTCAATATTTTCAGTACCTGCTATAATTCTTAAAAGAGTAGATTTTCCTTTACCATTTGCACCGATCAAGGCTATTTTATCTCCTCTTTCAATGATTGCATGTGTATTCTTCAAAATATTAAGGTCTCCATAAGACTTTGAAATATTTTTTAAAGAGAGAATTGTTCTTCCCGGATTTTTGCTGAATTTAAATCTGAAATTTACTCTTGCATTTTCTTCCACGACATCCTCAATCAAATCCATTCGCTCCAGGGATTTAACACGAGATTGCACTTGTCGTGCTTTGGAAGCTTTTGCTTTGAATCGATCTATAAAGCGCTCAGTCTGGCGGATTTTGGATTGCTGATTTTCAAATGCACCCTTCTGAATCTCGGCCCTTAGTGCCTTTTCTTCTAGGTAGAATTGATAGTTGCCAGCATAAATATGAAGATTTTGCTGAGTTACTTCTACAACTGTTTTTACAGTATTATCCAGGAAGTATCTATCGTGAGATACCACAATGATAGCCCCTTCATAGCTTTCAAGATATTTCTCTATCCATTGGATGGAAGGAAGATCAAGGTGGTTGGTAGGCTCATCAAGAAGAAGGAGTGATGGTTTTGCCAAAAGGAGTTTAGCAAGCATAACCCGCATTCTCCAGCCTCCGGAAAATGTTTTTAAAGGTTTCTCTAAATCTTTGGTAGAAAAGCCCAGCCCCTCTAATATTTCTTCTGCTTTGGATTGAATTGAATAACCATCCAATGCTTCAAATCTTTCCTGAAGTTTCGTTAGTTTGTCAACTAGAGAGTCCTTATAATCGGTCTCCATTTCTTTTAGAACTTCATCAATTTTCTTTTGAAGGGCCATAGCTTCTTCAAAAGCCTGCATAGCTACGTGTAATATGCTTTCCTGAGAATCATAGGAGAGAAGATCCTGATTAAGAAAACCAATAGTACATTCTCCACTCCTGGAAATATCTCCTTTGTCGGGCTTATACTCTCCTGTAATAAGGCGAAGCAATGTTGATTTGCCTGTACCATTGGCACCTATTAGTCCAATTCTGTCTTTAGGCTTTATATGTAAGGAAACATCTTCGTAAAGTGGACGACTACCAAAATAGAAAGACAGATTGTTTATTGAGAGCATAATTTTAAAATAATAGAATAAAAGGCAAATTTAACCAAATAAGAGGAGGATGGAAAGTTTTATCAAATAATGAAGGTCTGGGAGTAAAAGTTCAATGCTATTTAGTTAATTTTGCATTAAAAATACTCCTATGGAAAAACCTGCTTTTGATGATATTTACATGGAACTGGCTGTAAATCTTTCCAAAAGATCTCATTGTGTGAAAAGACAAGTAGGAGCTGTCCTGACCAAAGATACAAGGATTATTTCCATTGGTTATAATGGCCCTCCTGCAGGTACTCATAATTGCGATGAAGAATGGCCAGGAGAGGGGTGCCCCCGGGATTCAAAAGGAAGTTGTTCACTTGCCTTACATGCGGAGCAAAATGCAATTATTTATGCAATTGATAATGGCGCAATAATTAAGGGATCAACGATTTATGTTACATTATCCCCTTGTATTGCCTGTGCTAGAGTTATTTTCAGTCTTGGAATTTCAAAAGTAATTTTCCTTCATTCATATGCTGAATATAAAGGTATTGCAAGTGACGAAGGTGTAGACTTTTTGAGGAAATTTGGTGTTGAAGTTGAGAAATACAAGGGTGAGTTACCTCATTTTACCCCTAACGATGTCAGCCGAGGTTAATATTATAAAATATTAACCTCGGTTTCCAGTTCAATACCGAATTTTTCGGTTACAGACTTTTTAATTTCTAAAGAAAGATTTTTGATCTCTTCTCCGCTGGCTTCACCACAATTAATTAAAACCAGGGCCTGACTTTTATGGACACCTGCATTGCCTATAACTTTTCCTTTCCAACCACACTGTTCGTTTAACCAACCTGCAGGAACCTTCACTTTTCCTGGTTCGCAGGGAAAAAAAGGTATAGTTGGATATTGAAGTTTTAGTTTCTCAAATTGCTCCTCCGGAATCTCAGGATTTTTGAAAAAACTTCCGGCATTGCCAGTTACTGCAGGATCAGGAAGTTTTGATTTTCTAATATGAATAACCGCATCACTTACATCTTTAACGGTAGGCTTAAATACATTCATCTCTTTTAATGTATCTGTAATAGCTCCGTAAGAAATATTTAGATGAGGATTTTTTTCCAGTTTGAAAAATACACTGGTAATGACAAATTTTCCTTTAAAATGTTGTTTGAAAATGCTGTCTCTGTAGCCAAATAAACAATCTTGGTTAGTAAATACAGCTTTATCACCAGTAGCAATATGGATAGCTTCCAGACTTTCCATGCAATCTTTGATTTCAACTCCATAGGCTCCAATATTTTGAACAGGCGCAGCTCCGACACAACCGGGAATCAGGGATAAGTTTTCTAATCCTCCAAAACCTCGAGCTACTGTATATAATACAAGATCATGCCATAGTTCTCCTGCTCCAGCTTTGATGTATACAGAAGTATCATTTTGCCCAATAATTTCAATGCCCTTTATTTGATTATGTAGTACAAGTCCATCAAAATCTTTTGTAAAAAGAATATTGCTTCCGCCACCAAGTACTAATTTGGGTAACTTTTTATATTCTTCATTATTCAATATTTCTAATAACTCACTCTCATTTTTAAATTGAGTATACCCTTTTGCATTGACATCTATTCCAAAAGTGTTGTATTTCTTTAAACTAAAGTCTGATTTTATTTCCATTTAAAATAAAAATTCTCCTATAAAAACCCCAAGTATTTTAATTCTGTTCAAAGTTAACTTTTCAAAAAAAGAAAAAGATGATGAAGATCAAATTTTGCATTTTGAGCTAAAAAAACTTATTCACATTTTTTTTGAATCATGTAAGGAATGGGTAAGATTTTGAAGATGTTATTGTCAGAAGTTAAAAAACCTAATGAGTTGAAATCATGAGGTTTAGTTGTCAAAAGTGGATGTTTTAGGTTAATTATTTGATTTATAAACTTTTAAATTGAATTGTCCACAAAGTTTAGTATTTTTTGTGGAAAAAAATTATTTAAAATCATTCTAAATTATAGCTATTTTTTGAGTTTTTAAAATGTAATTATTTGATTTTCAGGAGTATTTTATTGGAAGCCCCCCTAAGGTTATATTTTCATTAAAATTGCTCTAAAAACATTTTTGATAAATTCAATTCGCATCTTAGATTTGTGCGACTTTATAAAGAGTATGCCCAAATTAACGGATAAAACTAATTTTAACATGTCCTTAACCAATACCATCAATCGCTCGGCGATTACTTTGTTATTACTTTTTCTTTCACTTTTTGTCAGTTTGCCATCGAATGGTGAGGACAAACCGGCTGCGGGCGCAGCCGGAGCCGATCCAGCAAAGGTAGCTGAAGGTGCAAAGTTGTTTGAAGCAAATTGTAAGGCTTGTCACGCTGTCCATGACGTAGTTGTTGGGCCTGCGCTGAAAGATGTAAACAAAAGAAGACCAATTGGCTGGATAGTCAATTTCGTTCACAATTCACAGAAAGTAATTGCAAGTGGTGATCCTTATGCTGTTGAGCTTTACAACAAATTCGGTAAAACGGAAATGAAATCTTTCCCTGAGCTTTCAGAGGATCAGATTAAAAGTATAGTTGCATATATTGTAGATGAAGGTGGTAAAAAGGTGGATGTGGGACCTAAGCCTCCTGTTGATGGACAACCTCAATCTGAAGCGAAGGATGAAGGAGGTTATTCAGGCATCATCTTGATCCTAATCATCATCGTTCTTGTTCTAGTTCTTGTAATGTTAGTAGTATTCCTTTCAGTATTGAAAAGATACCTGAAAGACAAAGAAGAAAAACTTGCAGAATCTGACAGAGAAATAGTAAATCAAAAATTTGATGTACTTAAAGTAATAAAAAGCAAAGGATTCCTTTCTATAGTAGGTATCATCTTTGTTTCATTAGCCCTTAGAGCTTGCTGGAACAACATGTTCTATGTAGGTGTAGATCAAGGTTATGCTCCAATTCAGCCAATACCATTCTCTCATAAACTTCACGCTGGTCAGTACAAAATCGATTGTAACTATTGCCACACTGGAGTAACTAAAGGTAAACAAGCTAACATCCCATCTTTGAATATCTGTATGAACTGCCACTCTCAAATTAAGAGCGGTCCAAGATTCGGTCAGGATGGAATTGCAAAAGTTATTGACGCTTACAATTCAAATAAGCCTGTTAAATGGGTAAGAGTACACAACCTTCCTGATCTAGCTTACTTCAACCATGCACAACACGTGAAGGTAGGTGGTATAGAGTGTAAGACATGCCACGGCCAGATCGATACAATGGAAGTTGTAAGACAACACTCACCTTTAACAATGGGATGGTGTATCAATTGCCACAGAGAGACTGCGGTGAACGGAAAAGACAATGCTTATTATGACAAGCTGCTTGAGCTTCATTCTAAGAAAGGTCCGTTAAAAGTTGCTGAAAACGGAGGTCTTGAGTGTGCAAAATGTCACTATTAATCAATTTAGAAGCCTAATTCATTTTATATAGATTCTTATGAAAGATAACAATAAAAAATACTGGAAAGGTATTGAGGAATTATCCAACGATCCAGAATTTTTAAAGCATGCGCATAATGAGTTCCCTGAATTTTTATCTGTAAAGGAAAAAGGAAGCAGTGAAGCTTCTGATGCTCCTGACAGAAGAGATTTTTTGAAACTATTAGGCTTTAGTGTTGCTGCAGTTTCCCTTGCTGCTTGCGAGGCTCCTGTAAAAAAAGTTATTCCATATGTAAATAAACCTGTTGACGTTGATCCAGGTATTGCAAACTGGTATGCTTCTACATACCAAGAAGGTGGCGAATATTGCAGCATCTTAGTAAAAACTAGAGAAGGAAGACCTATTAAAATTGAAGGAAACAAACTTTCTCCAATTACAATGGGTGGAACAAGTGCAAGAGTACAGGCTTCTGTTCTAAGTTTATACGATACTGAAAGATTAGAATTCTTTGTTGAGAATGGCAAGCAGATAAAAGTGAAGTCGATAGCAGAGTATGCTCCTCTTGACAGAAAGATTATTGATAAATTAGCTGCAGCTCAGGCTTCAGGTAAATCAATTAGAATTGTTTCTCAGACAATTTTAAGCCCTACAACTAAAAAAGCAATCGAAGAATTTAAGGCAAAATATCCTGCAACTGAACATGTTATGTATGATGTTCTTTCAGCAGAAGGTATCCTTAAAGCAAATGAAATATCTCTTGGTCAGAGAATAATCCCTTCTTATAATTTTGGTGCCGCAGATGTAATAGTAAGCTTTGGTGCTGATTTCCTTGGAACATGGATTTCTCCGATAGAATATGCTAAGCAATATTCTAAAACAAGAAAATTAAGTGCTCACAAGAAAACAATGAGTAAGCATTACCAAATTGAAAGCAATTTATCGCTTACTGGTTGTAATGCTGATACGAGATTACCTATCAAACCTTCTGAAGAAGGACTTTATGTTGCAGCGCTATACAATGCACTTGGATTTGGTGGATTAAGTACTAAAGCCCCAAACCATGAAGTAATTAAAAAGGCAGCAACAGATCTTTTAAAGGCTAAAGGAAAGTCATTAGTTGTGAGCGGTTCAAATGATCCGTATGTTCAGCTTTTGGTAAATAAAATCAATAGTGAATTAGGCAATTACGGTAAAACTATTGATGTAAGTACTCCTTCATTTCAGAAACAAGGAAGCGATGAGGCAATCCTTAAATTTATTGAAGATGCTAAATCAGGCCAGGTAGGTGCAGTTATTTTCTACGGTGCTAACCCTGTTTATGATCATCCAAAAGGAGAGGAGCTAAAAGAAGCATTAAAGAAAATTTCATTGAAAATTTCCTTTAATGATCGTATGGATGAGACTTCTTCTGAAGTTGACTATGTTTGTCCAGATCTTCATTTCCTTGAGTCATGGAATGATGCTGAGCCTAAAAAAGGATTTTTTAGCTTAACTCAGCCTACAATTACTCCAATATTCAAAGGTAACAGAGCTGCACAGGAGTCACTTTTGATATGGTCAGGCAACAAGACTGATTACTATACTTACCTAGAAAATAACTGGAAATCAAGATTAACTGGTGGTAACTTCCAGGAATTGTGGGATAAAACTTTACATGATGGTTTGTATTCTGGAAAAACTAGTGAACTACATGTTACACCTGGTCATAGCGAAACAGAAGCATATGCAGCAATTTCTGATACTGCATCTGTCGGAGCATTTCACACAGGAGGATCATCTACTCCTAATGTTAATCTAAGTGAAGTAGAAGATAATATCAACAGAACTTATAAAACTAATTCAGGCATTGAGCTTAGTCTTTATTATAAAGTAGGATTAGGATCGGGTTCGCTTTCAGCAGGAAATAATCCTTGGTTACATGAATTACCGGATCCTGTTTCTAAAGCAACTTGGGATAACTATCTGGCTATTCCTAAAAAGATGGCTAATGAGATGGATATTGCTCAAGGTGATGTAGTTGCTCTTACAGTTGATGGAAAGAATACAGGAATTGAAGTTCCTGTGTTAATTCAGCCAGGTCAGGCAAACAATACTGCTTCTTTAGCTCTAGGATATGGAAGAACTAAAGCTGGAAAATGTGGAAATGAAGTAGGGAAGAATGCTTATCCTTTGATCAAAGTTAAAGGTGGCAGACTTGATTTGAATGCTGGTGTTGTAACCTTTGCTAAAACTGGTGATGAGAGAAAAATAGCTCAGACACAAACTCACCATACAGTTATGGCTCGTCCAATTATTCAGGATGCTAGTCTAGCTGAATATCAAAAAGATGCAGGTGCGGGAAGATACAAGCCGATGATTCATACAAACCTGTATGGAGAAAAGAAACCTACCGAAATCACTACCTGGTATGAACATGAGAAACCTAACCATTTATGGGGTATGAGTATTGACCTCAACTCTTGTATTGGTTGTGGAGCTTGCGTTGTAGCATGTCAGTCTGAAAATAACGTTCCTGTAGTAGGTAGAAAAGAGGTGCTGAACAGAAGAGAGATGCACTGGATTCGTATCGATCGTTACTACAGCAGTGATGCAGAAACTGATAAAACTGGTGAGTATTTTGAAAGTGAATCAGGAGTTAAAGATCTTGAAATAGCTGCAGAGAATCCGACAGTAACATTCCAACCAATGTTATGTCAGCAATGTAACCACGCACCTTGCGAGTCAGTGTGCCCTGTTGCAGCTACTACCCACAGTAGCGAAGGGCTAAACCAAATGACCTACAACAGATGTATCGGAACAAGATACTGTGCAAATAACTGCCCATATAAAGTAAGAAGATTTAACTGGTTTAAATACTTTGAAAACGAGGAGTTTGACAAAAACGTCAGCATGAACAACTTCCTTGGTAGAATGGTGTTGAACCCTGATGTAACTGTAAGATCAAGAGGAGTTATGGAAAAATGCTCTTTCTGTGTACAGAGAATTCAGGAAGGAAAGCTTAAAGCTAAGATGGAAAAGAGAAGACCAATTGATGGTGAAATCGTTACAGCTTGTGCTTCAGCATGTCCTACAGATGCGATTATATTTGGTGACAGAAATGATACAGAAAGCAGACTACATAAAGACAATGTTGTAGAGAATGCAGAAAGATCATATGCAGTCCTTGAAGAGCTTAATGTTCAACCAAACATTTTGTATCTAACTAAAATCAGAAACTCTTAATTAGAACCTATTACAGATTTTTAATATAAAAAATATGCAAGTTACTTCGCCCGTAAGACCGCCTCTGGTAACAGGGGGCAAAACTGTCTCTGATGTTACTCAGGATATAAGCAGGCACGTAGAAAATAAACCTACAAAATTGTGGATCATGGCATTCACACTTTCTGTTATCACACTTTGTTATGGTTCATATTGTTTGTGGACTACATGGTATAAGGGAATTGGAATGTGGGGATTGAATAAAACAATAGGTTGGGCATGGGATATCACTAACTTCGTATGGTGGGTTGGTATTGGTCACGCAGGAACTTTGATTTCAGCTATCCTTTTGCTTTTCAGACAAAAATGGAGAACCTCTATTAACAGAGCAGCGGAAGCTATGACCATATTTGCGGTTATTTGTGCTGCAAGTTTTATCGTAGCTCACATGGGTAGACCATGGCTTGCATATTGGGCACTTCCTCTGCCTAATGCTTTTGGATCACTCTGGGTAAACTTTAACTCACCGCTAGTGTGGGACGTATTTGCGATCAGTACATATTTTACTGTTTCGCTTGTATTCTGGTACATCGGTCTGGTTCCGGATTTTGCTACAATCAGAGAAAGGGCAACAGGAGTTAGAAGAGTTGCTTATGGAGCTCTAAGTTTAGGATGGGACGGTTCTGCAAAGGCATGGCAGAGATATGAGGCTGTCAGCTTAGTGCTTGCAGGTTGTTCTACACCCCTAGTATTATCGGTTCACACAATCGTTAGTATGGACTTTGCAACTTCAGTAATACCTGGTTGGCACGCAACAATTTTCCCTCCTTACTTCGTTGCTGGTGCAATCTTTTCAGGATTTGCAATGGTGTTGACTCTTATGTTAATTACAAGAGTAGTGTTCAGACTTGAAGATTACATTACTGTAGAGCATATGGAGTCAATGAATAAAGTTATTGTATTAACTGGATCAATCGTTGGTATTGCATATTTATCTGAATTCTTTATTGCATGGTACTCTCACGTTCCTTATGAAAGTTACACTTTCATTAACAGAGCGTTTGGAGATGACTATTGGTGGGCATATTGGTCTATGATGACTTGTAACGTAATTTCCCCACAGCTTTTCTGGTTCAGAACTGTTAGAAGAAGTATTGCTTGGACATTCCTTCTTTCGATAGTTGTAAATATCGGAATGTGGTTTGAGCGTTTTGTTATCATCGCGACTTCACTTTCAAGAGACTTCATACCTTCTAGCTGGGCATATTTCTCACCTACTCTTTATGATATCGGTGATTACTTGTTCACTTTTGGTCTGTTCTTTACACTCTTCTTATTATTTGCTAAGTTTTTTCCTGTTGTAAACATGGCTGAGGTAAAGGCAATTATTAAATCATCATCTGCAAAAAAAGATACTAAATAAGGAATATGTCAAAAAGCACAAACTATATAATAGGAGTATTTAACGACGAGGATGTTTTAATGGATGCGGTTAGCACATTAAAGTCATCAGGTGTTAAAATTCAGGAGGCTTATACACCATTTCCTGTACACGGTTTAGATGATGCTTTAGGTTATAAACCATCTAACCTTCCGATTGCAGCGTTTCTATTTGGATTAACCGGAACAATCTGCGCTTTATTATTAACTATTGGAACTATGGGCTTTGATTGGCCTATGGATATTGGAGGTAAGCCATTTGTTCCGCTACCTCACTTTATACCGGTAACCTTTGAGCTAACAATTCTTTTAGCATCATTAGGAATGGTAGCAACCTTCTTGATTATCAGCAATCTTAAACCTTGGGGACATGATCCATTCATGTTCGACGGAAGAAGTACAGATGATAAATTTCTTATTGTTATTGATCTGGATAAAAATAAGATGGATAAAGTCGCTCTTACCAATTTATTCAAACAGACAGGAGCATCAGAAGTAAATTCTAAAATTGTTGAAAATCATTAATATTATTTTCTGACATGAGAAACGCTTATAAATACACATATATATTTTTAATTCTTACTGTTATCCTCTCTTCTTGTGTTGATCAAAAGAAGTTTGAGAACATTGGAACGCATGAGAAACCTAATGTTGAGTTTGCACCAAATATGTATCATTCATTGGCTTATGAACCATTAACTCAGATCACAGATACTGAGGCAGGTTTATGGTTAAATTCTAACGATAGTGATACTGGAGAGTTTTTTAACTCTAACCCTTATAATCCTCATAAAATGAATATGAGAGATCCAGCTGCTCATACAGTTAGGTTTAATAGCGATGGTTTTTTACCTTACCGTCTTCCAAAAGATTGTCTTGATTATGCTGCAAGGACTCTTGTTAATCCATTAAAAATTAATGATAAGACAATTGAAGACGGAAAAATTCTTTATACTAAGTTTTGCGCTCACTGTCATGGAGAAACAGGACAAGGTGATGGCCCAGTGAATGACGCTTTCAAAGGGGTAGCTAATTTAACTACAGGTTCTGTAAAGGATGCAACACCAGGCCACATCTTCCATGTGATTACTTGGGGTAAAGGCAGAATGGGAGCTCACGGTAGTCAGTTAAACCAGGAAGAACGTTGGAAGATTGTTTCCTACGTAAAAGAAAATTTACAAAAAGCTGAAGCGCAACAATAAACACATTAAATTTTTAACTCATGGTAGTCGAAGAAAAATTTGAATTTACAAGCGGGGCTAAAAAGAAAATTATAACAACCTTTGTGGTCGGTCTTGTATTGGCCCTCATAGGAATATTTGTAATAGGCTCAGGAAATCACGGGCATGAAGAAGCTCATGGAGCCGATCATTCTAAAGAAACAGTAGCAGCTTCAGCTCAACATCATGGTGGACATGAAGCTTCAGCAAATGAACATGCAGGAGCAGAGCATCATGAAGGAGGAGAACATGCTGAAGGTGGACATCACGGTGCAACTGGTATTGCATTAAGAGTAATTAAAAACCTTTGGCATAACAGTGTTTTCTTTACTGGTATTGCTGTAATAGGTGTATTCTTTATAGCGTTTAATTATATCGCCCAGGCGGGTTGGTCTGCTGCAATTAAAAGGGTTCCAGAAGCATTCGGATATTATATTCCGTTTGCTGCAATATCTACAATTACTCTTTTCTTTTTATTCAAGCAAGACTTGTTTCACTGGTATCATGATGGGTTGTATAATCCGTTTTTAGCAGATGGTAAGACTCCAAATCCAGAGTATGATCCTATCATAGCTAGCAAAACCTGGTATTTAGGAAAAGGATTTTATATCTTCAGATTATTCGCATACTTCATTCTTTGGTTCTTAGTATGGTTTAAATTAAGAACAAATTCTTTAAATGAAGATTTAAATGCTGATTTGAAATATCATGACAGCAGCATTTTCTGGTCTGCTATTTTCCTTATAATTTGGGGTGTAACGTCTTCCACATCTGCATGGGATTGGGTTATGTCAGCTGATCCTCACTTCTTCAGTACAATGTTTGGTTGGTATGTACTAGCAAGTTGGTTTGTTACAGGCCTTGCATTTATTACTTATATCACTGTGGCGCTTAAAGAAGCAGGTTATCTTTCTTTTGTAAATGAAAACCACTTCCATGATTTAGGTAAATTCATGTTTGCGTTCAGCATTTTCTGGACATATATCTGGTTCGCTCAGTTCTTGCTAATTTATTATGCAAACATTCCAGAAGAATCATATTATTATGTTGAAAGATTAAAGAATGATACTTATAGTCCTATATTCTTTATCAATTTGATAGTTAATTTCCTTTTCCCTTTCCTTGTTTTAATGACGAGAGATGCAAAGAGACAAAGGATCATTCTAAAGGTAGTTGCAGTAGCAATTATTATCGGTCACTGGTTGGATTTCTATATCATGTTAACTCCTCCGATTTTGAAACATGAGGGTGGTTTGGATGCAAATTTCTTATTTATCGAATTAGGATTGGCATTAGTATTCGGAAGTATATTTGTTTTCTTGATAATGACTGGATTGTCAAAAGCATCCTTAGTTGCTAAAAACCATCCAATGCTTGAAGAAAGTATCCACCATCACGTAGTTTAATTAGGAATTTAACTTTAATTAATAAATTAAGATAAAATGTTAGGATTATATATAAGCATAGCTGCGGTTCTTATCCTTGCTATTCTTTTCCTGGTCTTCAGGATTCAGACCTTCATTGATATTGTCAGGGGAGCTAATTCCAGGAGAGTCGGAACAAGCAATAAAGTTAATGCATTTTTACTTCTTGCTTTCTTCGTTGTTTCTACAGCATTGTTTATCTGGTATTCTGTACCAGCATCAAAGTTTTTCCTTCCAAAGGCAGTTTCGGAACATGGTGTAAGAACAGATCAAATGTTTTGGATTACAATGTCTATTCTGATAATCGCGTTTATTGGTACAAATATTTTCTTGTTTTCTTTTGTATTTAAATATCAATTCAAAGAAGACAGAAAAGCATATTTCTATCCAGATAACCACAAATTAGAAATTATATGGACTGTGATTCCTGCAATTGTAATGGCTATCCTTGTTTATTTCGGATGGAAAGAGTGGTCTTCAATTACAAGACCTGCGCCTGAAAATGCAGAAGTAGTTGAAATCATGGGGAAACAATTTGCGTGGCAAGTAAGGTATCCTGGTAAGGATAAAAAATTTGGTGGGTACAATTTTAAATTAATTGATGCTACTAATGAGATGGGGATGAATTTGAGTGATCCTCATACTAAGGATGATTTTTTACCAAGTGAAATTCATATCCCTAAAGGTCAGCCAGTATTGTTTAAAATTAGAGCAAGAGATGTTATTCACAGTGTTTTCGCTCCGCACTTCAGATTAAAAATGGATGCAGTTCCGGGGCTTCCAACCAAATTTTGGTTTACTCCAACTAAAACTACTCAGGAAATGAGAGATGAGCTTGGAAACCCGAAATTTAATTATGAAATCGCTTGTACAGAGGTATGCGGTAGAGGTCACTTTGCAATGAGATATATCATTGTTGTTGAAGAGCCAGAAGATTATGAAACTTGGTTCGCGGCACAAAAGCCTTGGTCTGAGTCTAACCTTGAGTATATTTTAACAAAGGTGGATGAAAAATCCAAAGGATTATATCCAGCGCCTCCAGCGCCAGCACCTGCGCCAAAAGCTGATACAGCATCTGTAGCGGTTGCTCCAGCTGATACTGTAGCTAAATAATATTAGCATTCATAAAATTCTTACTAAAATCGAAAAATATTTTCTAATAATATGTCTGTAGCCGAAAGTCATTTGCACGACCATCATGATGATCACGAACATGATCACCATGATTTACCTTGGATTAAAAAGTATGTATTTAGCGAAGATCACAAGGTTATTGCCAAACAATATCTGATTTCAGGTATTATCTGGGCAATTATCGGAGGCGGTTTATCATTACTTTTCAGACTTCAGTTAGCTTATCCGGATGCTAATTTTGACTGGTTGAAGCCTTTATTAGGCGGATGGATCCAGAATGGAAAATTAGACCCTGAATTCTACCTGGCACTTGTTACAATGCACGGAACTATCATGGTTTTCTTTGTATTGACTGCTGGTTTGAGTGGTACTTTCAGTAACTTCCTTATTCCTTTACAAATTGGAGCAAGAGATATGGCTTCAGGATTCCTGAACATGTTATCCTACTGGTTCTTCTTTGTATCTGGTGTTATAATGTTGTGTAGTTTATTTATAGAAACGGGTCCTGCTGGTGGGGGATGGACTGTATATCCACCTTTGAGTGCATTACCTCAGGCAATTTCTGGTTCTGGACTTGGTATGACATTGTGGTTGATCAGTATGGCATTGTTTATAGTTTCAACTTTACTAGGTGGTTTGAACTATATTACAACTGTCATCAACTTAAGAACTAATGGTATGTCATTTTTAAGAATGCCACTTACAATCTGGGCATTTTTCATTACTGCGATCATTGGTCTATTGTCATTCCCTGTATTATTTTCTGCAGCTTTATTATTAATTTTTGATAGAACTTTCGGTACCAGCTTCTTCCTTTCTGATATTTATATTGCTGGTCAGGCTTTATCATTTGAAGGTGGTAGCCCTGTATTGTTCCAGCATTTATTTTGGTTTTTAGGACACCCTGAAGTTTATATCGTATTGCTTCCTGCACTTGGTATCACTTCTGAAATCGTAGCTACAAATTCTAGAAAACCGATTTTCGGATATAAAGCTATGATTGGTTCTATGTTAGCTATCGCTTTCTTATCATTCATCGTTTGGGCACACCATATGTTTATTTCAGGTATGAATCCATTCCTGGGATCTATATTCATGTTCCTTACTTTGATTATTGCAGTTCCTTCCGCAGTAAAAGCGTTTAACTACATTACAACACTTTGGAGAGGTAATATCATTTTCACTCCTGCAATGTTGTTCTCAATTGGTCTAGTATCATTCTTCATTTCTGGAGGTTTGACTGGTATTGTTCTTGGTAACTCTGCAGCAGATATTCAGTTGCATGATACTTATTTCGTAGTAGCCCACTTCCACATTGTAATGGGTAGCGCTTCTTTCTTTGGTATGCTAGCAGGCGTTTATCACTGGTTCCCTAAAATGTTCGGAAGAATGATGGATGAGAAATTAGGATATGTCCACTTCTGGATTACATTCATTGGTGTTTACATGGTGTTTTTCCCAATGCACTATATCGGTATTGCAGGTTTCCCAAGAAGATACTACTCATTCACTGGATTTGATTTTACTCAGAGCTTTACTGATTTGACTCAGATTATTACTATAGCTGCAATTGTAACTTTTGCTGCTCAGTTTATATTCTTATTCAATTTCTTCTTCAGCATATTTAAAGGTAGAAGAGCTACTGAAAATCCTTGGAGATCTAACACACTTGAGTGGACTACACCAGTTGAGCCAGGTCACGGTAACTGGCCAGGTGCTATTCCAACAGTCTACAGATGGGCATATGATTATAGCAAGCCTGGAGCTGAAGATGATTTCATACCTCAGAATGTTCCTTTCTCAGAAACAAAGGGATCTAATTTCCCTCACGAGAATGAGCAAATGGTAGCTGAGGCTGAGAGTATTCATGGAAAATAATTCAGACTATAAAAGATTCGGTAAGGTAACTTTTGTTACTTTAATTGCAGTCTATTTATTGATATTGGCTGGAGGAATTGTAAGAAGTACAGGTTCAGGAATGGGATGTCCCGACTGGCCCAAATGTTTCGGGAATTATGTTCCTCCAACCCATATCAGTGAACTTCCTTTGGATTATAAGGAGCGTTATAAAGTTCACGGTTTTGAAGCAGAATTTAATCCGGTAAAAACCTGGATTGAATATGTAAATAGGCTAATGGGTGCAGTAGTTGGTTTTTTAATGCTGTTGGTTGTTAGCTTTTCTGTTCCATTGATAAAAAGGGATTGGAGCTTGTTTGCATTAAGTTTGTTGACCCTTTTCTTGATAGGTTTTGAAGCTTGGTTGGGAAAAATGGTAGTTTCATCAAATTTAGCCCCGATAATGATTACAATACATATGGGTGGTTCTCTTGTAATTGTAGGTTTGCTGATCTGGATTTTATTAAAAACATTTCCACAACGCTTTACTTACTTTAAAGGTCCTGCTCATTCAAAGTTCAATTTTCTGGTTGTATTTCTATTGATTTTAACATTCCTTCAGATTTCCGTAGGAACTCAGGTAAGAGAAGAAATAGATTTAATCATTGTCGAAAACAACAACTCAAATAGAGAACTTTGGATAGATAGTTTAGGGAAGGTGTTTTTGTTCCATAGAATTATCGGATATGCATTGTTGGTCTTGTCAGCCTATTTGTTCTTTGGATTTAAAAAGATTATTGAGAATAAAATAATTATTAAGTCTGTCTCTGTTGTTTTCTACTGTTTATTAGTAGAGACACTTGCAGGTATAGCATTAGCTGTTTTCAGCTTACCACCATACCTTCAACCATTACATTTATTGCTGGCGACGATAGTTTTCGGTATACTGTTTTTCGTTTTTACAATAATAAATGTCAACCTAGAAGGTTTTAAGATGAAAGCAAAATTGAATTATTAAAATGCAGTCAGTAAGTAGATTAAATATTCTTCATCTGGTGGGATTTAAGTCTAAAGAATATTTTAGATTATTAAAATTCCGTCTTTCCCTTACAGTAGTTTTTTCTGCTGGTATGGGGTACATATTGGGTGGAGGAAAATCGATTGATTGGACATTATTTGGGATATTTGCTCTTGCCGGAATGTGTCTCACAGGAGCGAGTAATATCCTCAATCAGGTTTATGAGAAAGATTCTGACAAATTAATGGATCGAACCAAAAGTCGTCCAGTGCCTACTGGTAATGTAAGTGTTCCTGAAGCAATATTTCTTGCATCAGTTTTGGGAGCCTTATCAATTTTCCTCTTTAACGAATTCTTCAATTTCAAAACCGCTGTTTTAGGTTTTTCTTCATTAGTATTATATGCTTTTGCTTATACTCCTTTAAAAACTAAAACTCCTCTTGCTGTTTTTGTTGGCGCCATCCCTGGAGCATTGCCTCCAATGATTGGTTGGATAGCGGCAACGAATAAATTTGGTTGGGAGCCAGGCATTTTATTTGGAATTCAATTTTTCTGGCAGCTTCCACATTACTGGGCGATAGCTTGGGTTTTAGATGAAGATTATCAGAAAGCAGGTATCAGATTATTACCAAATGCAGGAGGCAGAACATCCGAGACTGCATTTCAAATAATGATTTATACTTTATTCTTAATCCCATTAGGGTTTATGCCTTATTTTTTAGGTATGACCGGAATAACTTCAGCAATTGTAACTTTAATTGCGGGAATCTTATTTCTGGCTCAAACCTTTTATTTAATGAAGGAGTGTACCAAAAAAGCAGCATTGCTGATTATGTTTGGCTCTTTCCTTTATTTGCCAATAGTACAAATTGCTTTTGTTTTGGATAAGGTATAGTTAAAAATATGAGTCAACACGAATTAAATTTACAATCAAGCGAGCCTCAGAAGCCGCTGTCAATGAATCCGAAAAAGTTCGCTTTTTGGCTTTTTCTTGTGACGGTATTGATGATTTTCGCTGCATTAACAAGCGCGTACATCGTGAGAAGAGCAGATGGAGGTTGGCTGGAGTTTCAACTCCCTTCAATTTTCTGGCTTAACTCTGTTATTATAGTTGTTAGTTCAATAACAATGCAGCTTGCATATTTTGCAGCTAAAAAAGATAGCCTTGAGAAAACTAAATTATACTTATTAATTACCAGTCTTTTAGGTTTGGCCTTTTTAGTAGGTCAGTTTTATGCCTGGGGAGATCTTGTAGAAATTAAAGTTTTCTTCGGAGGAAAGGGCAGTAATCCTTCAGGTTCATTTCTGTATGTATTGACAGGTTTGCATGGTTTGCACCTGATTTCTGCAGTAATTTTCCTTTGGGTGGTGTTTGCTCAAAGTTTCAAATATAAAGTTCATTCAAAGAGCATGCTTGTAATAGAATGCTGTACAACGTATTGGCATTTCCTTGGTGGACTTTGGATATATTTGTTTGGATTTTTATTACTTAACCATTAATTTTTCATAAAAATAACAACATGGCAACAACAGCAGTCATTGACGAAAAAGAAAAAAGAAATTTGTGGGGTGGAGGTGCTGAACCCCTTAGAGCAAGTTACGGAAAGCTGATGATGTGGTTTTTCCTGCTTTCTGATGCTTTAAGCTTTTCCGGATTACTAATTACTTACGGTTTAAGCAGATTTGCACATAACGCTTACACAGGGAAAATAGCTGATTTCGTACCATCAGGAAATTATTGGCCGGTACCCGAAAAAGTATTTACTCACATTCCTTTTACTCATAATCCATATCCTCTTGTATTTGTAGGAATTATGACATTTATCCTTATCATGAGCAGCGTTACAATGGTTCTTGCTGTTGAAGCTGGTCATAGAATGGATAAAGAAGAAGTATTAAAATGGATGCTTTGGACAATTATTGGTGGTGCTGCCTTTTTAGGTTGCCAGGCTTGGGAGTGGACAATCTTCATCGTAGGTGACAAAGGTAGAATGATAGCAGATGGAACCACGTTCTTTGGAGCGAATCTTCACCATAATGAATACGGTCCTACTTTATTTGCAGACCTGTTCTTTTTCATCACAGGTTTCCATGGTACTCACGTATTGAGCGGTGTTATCATTAATATGATAGTATTCTATAATGTTGCTATTGGAACTTATGAAAGAGTTGGTCACTATGAAATGGTTGAGAAAGTAGGTCTTTACTGGCACTTTGTAGATCTTGTTTGGGTATTTGTATTTACTTTCTTCTATCTGGTTTAATTTAAATATTTAAGTTGATATAAAATTATGGGACACGGTCATCATACTACAGCGCATGCTCCTCAGGTTCTTCCAAAAGATAAAGAGAAAATCAAGAAAATCTGGATGACAGCTCTTATCCTTGCGGTTGTAACTGCTATAGAATTCTTGTTAGCTTTTACAATGGAAAGAGGATCTTTGCTTACTTCAATATTCGTTCTTCTAACATTTGTAAAATCTTTCTACATCGTGGGAGAATTTATGCACCTTAAATATGAAGCGAAAACTTTAATCTGGTCAATTGTAATACCAACGCTTTTTATCGTTTGGTTAGTAGTAGCTCTATTAGTTGAAGGAAATGCAATATTGTATTTCAGAAATCTTTGGCAATGGTACGCTGGTTTAGCTAAATAATCAGATAATGAATAAAATTATTAAAACCGGTATACTAGTTTTACTTCTGGTAATACCGGTTTTTCTTTTTCAGTATTTTAAGTTCTTTGGAAAAAATCATTATAAACTTCCAGTCTTTTTTGCAACAGACTCGGTTTTAAATGATAAAGGACAATATACTATAACAGAAGCGCACGAAATTCCTGATTTTTCATTTAGAAATCAGGATGGATTGGAAATAAAAGGAGAGAAATTCAAAGGGAAAATTCTTGTCGTGGATTTTTTCTTCTCTCGTTGTCCTGGAATTTGCCCTCAAATGACCAATCAATTGGTCAGGGTTCAGGAAAAGTTTAAACAAGATCCTCAATTTCAGATTCTATCCCTTACAGTAGATCCTGAATATGATACAGTGTCTGTTTTGAAGTCTTATGCACAGAAATATGGAGCAATTCCGGAAAAATGGAATTTCCTAACTGGAAGTAAAGACTCTATCTACACACTAGCTCAGAAAGGTTTTTTTATTACGGCAATGGAGGATAGGGATAGGCCTCTTGAATTTATCCATAGTGAGAAACTCGTTCTGGTAGATAAAGATGGAAGGATCAGAGGTTATTATGATGGAACAAATTCTGAAGAAGTAGACCGCTTAATTACTGAAATACAAGTTCTTCAATATGAATACGCAAATTAACCCAGTTATTGAAAAAAAAGATAATCTTTACTTGATTATCATAGGCATACTGTCAGTTGCTGTACCTGTATTGGTTTCTGTACTTTTTTACCTTCCTCAAACAGGTAAGCTAGGAGATTTGGATGTTTCTTTTTTACCACACCTTAATGCGGTTTTAAACACTTGTACAACTATTGCTCTTTTAGCAGGGTTTTACTTTATCAAATTTAAAAAAGATGCAAGACTACACAGAACGGTGATGATGGTCGCTTTTTGTCTTTCAAGTCTTTTTCTTATTTCATATGTTATTTATCATTATCAGGGGCCTCATACTATTTTTGGAGATATGAACCATGATGGTGTTTTAGATTTAGCTGAAAAGTCGTCAGTAGGTATTTGGAGAACTATTTACATATTAATTCTTGTTCCTCATATTATATTGGCAGCAGTAGTTGTGCCCTTTGTTTTATTTGCTATTTACTTCGGAATCTCAAATCAGTTCGCTAAACACGTAAAAGTTGTAAAATGGACTTTTCCGATCTGGTTGTATGTAGCTGTTTCAGGGGTTTTAGTTTATTTAATGATTAGTCCTTATTATGGAGCTTAATAATTCTGCCAATATGAAAAAGGTGATCTTTGCTTTGATGATTGTTTTTATAGTAATGATGGCCGGATCAACTGATCTAATGGCTCAATGTGCTATGTGTAAAGCTACAATTAAAGATAATGTAGAATCCGGACAAGGGATAGGACAGGGCTTGAATAAGGGGATTTTATATCTGATGAGTATACCATACATTATCGGAAGTTTTATCGCTTTTTTCTGGTATAAAAGCAGCAAAAAAAATAGCGAAAAACAACAGTTACTTGACAAAATCAAATCAAAATTTGCCAAATAAATCTTCGTTAATTTAATGTATACCTCTTACGATTGATACCTTGAAAAATCTTTTAAGAAAGAACATATTTCTATTTTTATCCCTCCTGTTTTTTCTATTATCATTAGTAACCTGGAATTTTTTTAATAATAGCAGTGAAACAATCAATAAAAAGAAGATTGTAAAAACTATTTCCGGACAAATTGATCTCTTCCTACAGAAGAACCAAAAATCATCAGAACTTCTATTTAAAACCCTTGAGAATAAGTCGAGGTATTCGTTTTCGAGCTTAAATATACCATCTGATTATCCTTATTATATTTTCAAAAATAAGCAGCTTATTTATTGGTCAGACTTTAGGTTTGTTCCTGAATATGATCATGTGAAAGGGGAATATTCTGAAAAAGTTCTGTTTCAAAAGACAGGTAAATACCTTGTATCCCAGAAAAAAATAGTGACAGAAAAGGATGTTTTCGAGATTTATTTCTTAACTCCTGTAAGGACATACATCAACCAACCTGCGACATTTAATGATATGGTTGCATTTAAGCCTATCATTAATGATAATAATGTCCGTGTTCTTGCAAATCCGGCCAGCGACCCTGATCTGAATATACATTCTCCTCAAAAGGAGTTCTTGTTTTCTATTGAGTTTTTTGAAATCAATAAGATCAAGAGTAGCTCGCTTTTATTTACTTATATAGTCCTTAGCTTTCTGGCTTTGGCTTCGCTTGTTACTGCTATCTACAGAGTGGCATTAAAAATTTCTGAGAAGAATTTTGATCTTGCTACTGTAATTCTTGTATTCAACCTTCTGGTGATAAGAATTGCAATGCTATTCTTAAACTATCCTGCATTTTTGTCGGATTTTGGCCTGTTCAATCCTAAATACTTTGCTTCATCTATTTTATCTCCATCTTTAGGGGACTTATTGCTAAACTTTATTTTCCTTTTTCTGACAGGGCTTTTTGTGTTTATGAACTACCACCGTTCAAGATTATTACAAAAGGCGAATAACCTTTCCGGTATTTTCAGAAAAGGATTTTCAATAATATTAATCTTTATAGCATTACTGATTCAGCATCAGTTTTTCTTCATTTTAAGAGCAATATCACTTAACTCAACATGGTCAATTGATATTACAACAGATATTAGTTTTGGCTTTTTCCGAATATCATCGATTGTTGCTTTCGTTTTTGCTTCAATAAACCTGTTTTTGTTGCTGCATTTGATTGTAAGGATATTACAGTTCTTCTGCGATAACCAGCTTTTAAAAATTATTTGGGCTAGTATCATTGCCTGGTCTCTATTTTCAATCTTTTCTTATTTTATTCTTGGTGGGGTTTCTTTATCTGTAAGTCTTGCTTGTCTTGTCTATATAGTCGTTATTTCATTTCTTAAATTACCAAGACAATTTATCAGGTTCCGTTATGGAACTTATATTTATCTGATATTTTCTGGATTGCTGTCAGCCTTTACTGCTGCTGTTTCCATCTATGTGACTCAGGAGGAAAAAGAGGTAATAAGAAAACAGAAATTTGCCTCTCAGTTAGTAATAGACAATGACGTATTAGGTGAATACCTTTTGTCGGATGCATCTAAGAAGATTAAAGAAGATATCTTTATTAAAAGCAGGCTTGTAACTCCTTTTTCTTCGAAAGAAATTATAGAGCAAAAGATCAAGAAGATCTACCTTTCCAATTATTTTGATAAATATGATGTGTCGGTCTCCGTATTCGATGCATCTGGTGATGTGTTTGAAAAGAAATCATATTATGCCAACTACTTTGAAGTATTGTCCGAGTTGAAAAAAGGTCAGCACAGAACGGAGTATAAGAATATTTATTTTCAAAAGGAAAATTTAAAGGATGGATTCAGAAGGTATATATGCTTTAATGAAATAGAGAAAAATGATGTCATCATTGGGTATATTATTATTGAATTAAAGCACAGAAGGATCATTCCAAACAGCGTGTATCCTGAACTTTTCCTTGATAAAAAAGTCTTTGAAAACTTTGATAACAAGAATTACCACTATGCTGTATTTTCTGACAGTGCCTTGTTGTATAGCTCGGGTAATTTCAATTACGATAAAAATCTTTCTGTTATTAACCTTTCCAATAAAAGGATTTATAACGAAGGTGTAAAGTTAAAAGGCTTTCACCATCTTGCATTCAGACCGGGTAACGGAAAGATCATAGTGGTCTCTTCTCCGGAATATGCATACGCTGATATATTCTCCAATTTTTCATTTCTGTTTCTTACACTTATAGTAAGTATACTTCTATTTATAATTGGGTATGCAGTTCTGTTCAGGTTTAAGAAAGACACCATGAGTTTATCGGCAAAGATTCAGATATACCTGAATATTGCCTTTTTCCTGCCTTTGTTCATTGTGAGTGTCATTACACTAAGTATTATCAGTAATACCTACCGGGAAAATCTTAATAAAGCTTTTATCAAAAAAGCGGAGAGTATAAGCGGTAATATCTCAGTTTACCTGGAGGGCTATAAAAAGGATATTTCCAAAAAGGAAAAATTGGAGAGTACTGTGTTGCAGGTAGGGCAGTTTACTGAGTCTGATATCAATATTTTTAATAACGGGGGAAAATTATTGATATCCAGTCAGCCCGCTATTTACAATGCCGGAATTGTTTCTGAAATGATGAACCCTAAAGCGTATTCAGGTATCATCGAAACCAGAAAAAACGTGGTAATGCTTACTGAATCTGTCGGAAAACTTAACTATAAAAATGTATATGTAGCTATTCGTTCCTTTGAAACTGGAAATTTATTAGGAATTCTTAGTATACCTTTCTTTGAATCAAAGGCAGAGCTCGAAAAGCAAGTAATCGAGGTATTAACAACCATCATCAATATATTTGTTACGATATTTATTGTCTTTATTGCATTATCCTATTTTGTAAGCCACATATTGACTACTCCTTTGAAAATTATTACTCATAGGATTCGTCGTACTTCTTTTGGTGAGGAAAATGAACCTCTTGAGTGGAAGTCCAAGGATGAAATTGGTTTGCTTGTGGGGGAATACAACGAAATGCTTGTAAAGCTGGAAGACAGTAAACGGGCACTTTCTCAAAGTGAAAAAGAGTCGGCCTGGAGGGAAATGGCAAAGCAGGTTGCACATGAAATTAAAAATCCTCTAACTCCAATGAAGCTTACCATTCAACATCTTCAACGGATGCTGAAGGATGAAGCGGATAATGGGAAGGCTGTTACCCAGAGAAGTCTGGACACTCTTTTGGATCAGATAAACAATTTGAATGAAATAGCTACTTCATTTTCTTCATTTGCAAAAATGCCTAATCCTAAATCGGAGAGGATTGAAGTGTCAGGCATTGCAGAAAGTGTAGTGAACTTATACAACAATAGCAAAGATGCTGTCGTTGAAATTTTTAAGGAAGCAGGGGAGTACTATGTCATAGGTGATGAACAGGCTATGAATAGTATCTTTACTAACTTGATTCTGAATGGAATCCAGTCTGTGCCTTATGAGCGTAAGCCACATATCCAAGTCATTTTCAGTCAGAAAGACGGTAAAAATCTTTTGATTGAAATCTGTGACAACGGATCCGGAATTCCTGAATCTGTGAGAAGTAAAGTATTTATACCTAACTTCAGTACTAAATTCAGTGGATCGGGTATCGGTCTTGCGGTAGCCAAAAAAGGGGTAGAGCATGCAGGAGGCAAGATCTGGTTTACAACTGAGGACGGAATTGGGACTTCATTTTTTATTGAATTACCATTAATTCATTGATCTGAAATTTTCAAGAACATAGGTCGCATGTTAATCAGTTTGATTGGTTTGGTTAACTTTACATTTGGTTATTCATTTGTCTCAAACATCATTTGAATAGCCAGGTGGAATGAATTATCAATACAGGATTCTGGTACTTTATTTTTTTTTACTGTCAACTTCTGCTTTTAGTCAAATAGATAACAAAAGGTGCAAGTGGGTTAAGTTCACGCCTGACTCTTTTGTTCTGGATTCATCGGCAATTTTTCCTGGATCGTTAAGAGTCGTTTATCCGGCTACTGGAACTGTTATAAGTATGGAAGGGGAGTCAGTAAAACTGAGATCGGACAATGCTCCGGACTCTGTATACATATGTTATCAGATTTTTCCTTTCAGTATTAATAAACCTGCATTTAAAAGGGATCGAAAATCCTACGACTCAGGATCATATTACCGCGAAGATTTTACTTATAAATACGGCGTTCCTCAAGCCAAGGAAGAGCTGTTCTCATCGCCAGGTCTGAATAAATCGGGTAATATCAGCAGGGGTATATCTTTCGGAAACAATCAGAGTGTATTTGTAAATTCTGTTTTGAACCTTCAGCTTGAAGGAAAACTTTCTGAAGATGTGTCTATCACAGCTGTGATTTCGGATCAGAATATACCATTTCAGCCTGATGGTAATACTCAGCAGATTCAGGAGTTCGACAAGGTATATGTTCAACTTCAAAGTAAGAATACCTCTCTCATTGCCGGTGATGTGGTGATGAAAAATAAGAATTCAAATTTCTTGCGTTACTACAGAAACGTGCAGGGTGTACAGGGGGATCTGTTTTATAAAAAGGATTCCACAAGTTCTTCCGTCACTTCTGTTGGTGCTGCCCTTTCCAAAGGAAAATTTGCTAGTATGCAGTTTGGATATGGCTTGCCCAACGAACTTCTGGAAGGTGTTCAGGGACCTTATAGGTTAAGAGGTCCAAATGGAGAAAGGTTCATTGTAATTATGGCCAACTCTGAACGGATTTATCTGGATGGTAAATTACTTACAAGAGGATTTGATTTCGATTATATCATAGATTATAATCAGGCTGAAATCACTTTTACCAATAATATCCTTATTACAAAGTTTTCGCGCATCAGGGTTGACTTTGAATATTCGGATAAAAATTATTCGAGGAGTATTATTAATGCCAGCCACCATCAGACTTACAAGAAGGCAGATGTTTACTTTAATTTTTATCAGGAAAAAGATAATCCTCAAAAGCCTATCAATTATGAACTTTCCAATCAGGATAAATACTTTCTAAGTCTGATTGGAGATTCAATCAATAAATCCTTTATTCCCGGAGTTGATACTGTCTCTGAGTTCAGCACTACCAAAGTACTCTATAAAAATATAGGCACTCCGACTAATCCTATATATGCATATAGTACGAATCCAGACAGTGCATTGTATCAGTTAAGCTTTACTCAGTTGAATGCTGGCTCAGGAAGTTATGTGCAGGACATCAACACAGTAAATGGAAGAGTCTATAAGTATGTAGGAGCAGGCAATGGTAGTTATGAACCTGTTTTGTTGGTTGTAACTCCCAAATTGAAGAATATGGCTACTATTGGCGGCGGTTATGCTATAACCAAAACAGACTATGTCTTCGGCGAGGTTGGGTTTTCCAAGAGTGATCTGAATTTGTATTCCGATTTAAATAATGAAGATGATAAAGGAAAAGCATACAAGATTGGTTATATCAATAAAGGCAGAGCTTTTTCAGGATTACCTTCTTACAAGCTTTCCGGAACAATAGATTACGAATATGATGAACAGGACTTTGCTTTCATAGATAGAGTCAGAACAACAGATTTTGACAGAGACTGGAATGCCAATTCAGATATGAAATCTTCAGATCATATATTCAATACTTTTTGGTCTTTTGCAAAAGATCCTGCCAATGCATTTACTTATAAATTCAGTCATAGAGACAGAGGCAGTGATGTCAAGGGAAGTCAGCATACAGCTTCGGCAAACAAATCTTTTGGCAAATTGCAGCTGATGTCTAATGTCTTTTATATGAATAACAATACGGCTTCTAAAGAAGCTAATTGGAGAAGATTTAATCTGAATACTTTCTATAAAACCAAATATTTTGTTCCTGGTATTTCCTATACGGAAGACAAGAACATCATTAAAGATACAACAGGGAGGATCATTGCTTCCAATATGTATTATGATGAATTGAAGATGTATGTCAAAAGCAGTGATACAACAAGGGTTACCTACTATATTGATTACAGCGTTCGTAATAATGAAAGAAACTCAGACGGGCAGCTATATAGGGATAGTAAGTCTCAGACCACCAATGCTGGCCTTTCAGCAAGAATCAATGATAATAATCAGGTAAACCTTGTTTCTACATATAGGTATCTTAACAATTACATGGTAAGTGGTGTAAGACTTCCCAATGAAGAAACTGTAATGGGAAGGCTGGACTGGAACTCTGATATATTGCAAAGACATATCCGTTCCGAGCTGACTATTACCACAGGTACAGGACGTGAATTAAAAAGAGAGATTACCTTTATACCAGTTGTTACAGGTCAAGGAACGCATGTCTGGGTAGATTTGAATGGTGATAAAATCCAGGACCTGAATGAGTTTTTTGATAAAAAGTTTGATGATCCAAACGGAGAATTTATCAAGACTTTTGTGCCTACAGATGAATATATAAAAGCTTATACCAATACATTCAACTATCGCATTGATGCCAGTGCTCCAAGGAGATGGGCATCTAATCCCAAAAAAGTAAAACAGTTTTTCTCAAGGTTCTCAAGCTTTTCATCCTGGACTGTCAATAAAAAAATAACTGACGGTGATTTGATGAGAAGATTCATTCCTGTAAGCAATAACATAGAGGATCAGAACATATTGAGTATCCAGGAAGCTATTCGCTCTACTTTGTTTTATAACAGATCGAATCCAAAATACGGTTTGGATCTTAGTTACCTGGTTAATGATAATAAACAGTTTTTAGTACAAGGTTTTGAACGTAAACAGAACTATGAGTTGAAACTAGGCTCCAGAGTAAATATCAATAGCTTTTCAAGCTTTAAAATGCAGGCTGGCTATGGTTTAAAGAAAAACAATTCAGATTTTCTGGTCAATAGAAATTATGAAATTCAGTCTTACAAAATCAATCCTGAAGCTGCATATCAGCCTAAAAATAACCTCAGAATGACTGCACTTTTGGGATTTACAAATAAAGCAAATGTCTTCTCAGGATCGGAAGGAGAAAAGGTATTGATTTATGAAGCAGGCCTGGATGTCAGATTTAACAAGGTCTCTAAAAGAACTATCAACGCAGTGGTTAAATATTTGAATATAAAGAGCGATTTTAAATCCACAACATTGAATTCTCCCTTGGGATATGAGATGCTGGAAGCACTGCAGCCCGGAAATAACTTTACCTGGACATTTAACTGGCAGGAGCGTCTTGCCAATGGATTGCAACTATCCTTTAACTATGAGGGAAGAAAGGCAGGGGAAAACAAAATGGTACATATAGGCAGAATGCAGATTTCTGCCTTATTCTAATATTGAAGAAAGACTATCTGTCTTTCTTCGCTTTCATATCTCTGATCAGTTTATTGGCAAAAATAAAATCCTGAAGTTCTGTTACTTCAGTATCCAGAATATCTTTATTGCTTCCTTCCCATATTTTCCGACCTTTGTAAATGAACATGATGTGTTCACCTATTTCAAGTACAGAATTCATGTCATGGGTAACAACAACGGTAGTAGTGTTATATTCCTCGGTGATATCTTTAATCAGATTGTCAATCTTAATGCTTGTTTGAGGGTCAAGACCGGAATTTGGTTCATCGCAGAATAGGTATCTAGAGTTCATAACAATAGCTCTGGCGATTCCCACTCTTTTTTGCATTCCTCCACTGATTTCTGATGGGAACAGTTTGTTTGCATTTTCAAGCCCAACTCTTTTAAGACATTCATTTGCTCTGTCCAGTTTTTCTTCCCGCCTCATGGTAGTGAGCATGTCGAGGGGAAACATGACATTTTCCTCTACTGTTTTAGAGTCAAACAGAGCGCTACCTTGAAATAGCATACCTATTTCTCTTCGTATAGATTGTTTTAATTCAGAATCTGCTTGGGTAAAATCACGCCCGTCAAAAGAGATACTTCCTTCATCAGGTTTTACCAGCCCCACTATACATTTAAGCAAAACGCTTTTACCCGTACCACTGGCCCCGATAATAAGATTGGTCTTACCCTTTACAAATTGACCGTTGACGTCAAGAAGAACCTGTTTGTTATTAAAGGACTTGGATATATTTTTTATTTCAATCATGACTTAAAGTAAAAGTTGAGCAAGAAGATAATCAGCACAAAGCACGGCAATACAGCTGTTTGTTACAGCTTCCGTGCTGGATTGTCCTACTTCCAGAGCGCCACCTTTGGTAAAGAATCCCTGATAAGATGAAATTGAGGAGATTAGAAATGCAAAAACCAGTGATTTGATTATTGCAAAAGTGATATTGTATCCTTGAAATTGGTATCGAATACCGTAGATGTATTCTTTTTCTGTAATCACGCCTGTTAATACCCCCGCCAGATAACCGCCATACATTGAAAGGAATCCTGCTATGATCACCAGTAAAGGAAATGTTAATATTGCCGCAATGATTTTAGGAAGAATCAGGTAAGAAGCTGAATTAATGCCCATTACTTCCAAAGCATCCACTTGCTCTGTGATTCTCATTGTTCCCAGTCCGCCTGCAATATTGGATCCCACTTTTCCGGCCAGAACCACGCATGTGATAGTTGGTGCCAGTTCAAGAACTGTCATATCTCTGACAATAGTTCCAATAATATAAAGTGGAATAAGTGGACTAACGAGATTGTAAGCTGTCTGAACCGCGGTAACTGCACCTATGAAAGTAGAGACAATTACGACTATAAATACAGAGTCAATACCGATGAGAATAGACTCATCTACAATTCTTTTAACATAAACATTAAAGCGCTCCCGGTTAATAAAAAGAGTGCTCAATAAAATTAGGTATTTGCCGAAGCTTTTCATTAGAAGCTTAATTTAGCCACGAAATTAATTATATTTCAAAAAAATAGTATAAAAAGCATAATTATAATATAAGTAGGATTATATGAAAAAGGTTATTGTGGTCTCTGGTGGGACCCGAGGAATAGGAAAAGCAATCGTTTTCAAGTTTGCGGAAGAGGGGTTTGATGTCATTACATGTTCGCGTAAAGCAGATCAGCTTCAAGCTCTTGAGGAAGAGTTTGTAAGAAAATTTCCAGATAGAAAATTGACGGGCTTTCAAGCTGATTTATCCAAAAAGGAGGATGTTACTTCTTTTGTCAAAAAGATAAACGAAGTAACTAAAAGAATTGATGTACTGGTCAATAATACCGGTGTATTTCTTCCTGGACAAATTCATAAGGAAGAAGAAGGAGCCCTTGAATATCAGATTGAAACAAACCTATATAGTGCTTATAACCTAACTCGTGGTCTGGTTCATGGAATGATTAATGAAAAAAGCGGGTATATTTTTAATATTTGTTCTACTGCAAGTATTACTGCTTATACAAATGGAGGTTCTTATTGCATTTCAAAATTTGCGATGTATGGAATGACAAAAGTGTTGAGGGAGGAAATGAAACCGTATGGAATTAAAGTTACAGCTGTGTTACCTGGAGCAACGTTAACTTCAAGTTGGGAAGGGGCAGGATTGCCTGACGAACGTTTTATGAAGCCAGAAGATGTTGCAGATGCAATTTTTGGTACTTATAGTTTATCCAAAAACACAGTTGTGGAAGAAATTCTTTTACGCCCTCAGGAAGGGGATATTGCATAGTAATTTACGATTGTAAATCTTTCTTTAGTTTTATTTAGGGGAATAATAATCTGAAGTCAGATAATTATTCCCCTTTATTTTTTACCTGTTTAAAATTGTAAATTCATTAAAGTAGATGAAGGATGGATTGTTTTTAATGATTTAATTACCAGTGTATAAATTCAATGCTTAGGACTTACCCTAAATGAGAATTTACATTTATAAATTGGTGACATTTGTAAATCTTTACAATTGTAAATCGTGGTGGTATTTAAATTGTCCAATTAATCGGATTTATGAGATTCGGAGATTAATGGGATTATTTTAAATCTGCTGACTATATTTAAGTTAGTTATTTCAAAACTATAATCCACTTGTAGTACTGGTTTAGTAAAAAATCCCGTTAATCCTTTAATCCCCAAAATCCCGATTCAAACTATTTCTATGAAGGATTATCCCTAAGGTTAGGTAACTATTTTTTATATTTGTCTTAAGCTGAAAGCTGAATGCGAAAAGCTTAAAGTAAAAGGGATAAAGAAGAGAGCTTCTTGAGCAATTAGACTGAGATTATTTTCCTGAGCTTGCGAAGGAAAAATTGGAGGTCTGAGCTCGAAAATTGGAGGTCTGAGCTCGAAAATTGGAGGTCTGAGCTCGAAAATATGAGCTCAAAGCTGGAAGTTTATATTAAATCCTCGAAGGTTTGAGCTAAAGAGCTCGAAAGTTTGAGTTAAGAGCTCGGAGATTTAAGTCAAAACCTCGGAAGGTTGAGCTAAAAAGCTCTGGAGCTAGAGTTGAAAGCTTCAAAAATGAGCTAAAAACTCCAAAATTGGAGGTCCTAAGCTCGAAAAGCTATTATAAAGTTCTTCTCTTTCAGGAGATGGATTTAGGATAAAGATAAAATCATAAAAAATAAACATACATTCTCTCAATGGGATCAATTGCTCCTTTAATTAAAGCCGGTTCTTACAAATACAATGACAATCTGACCCAATATGCGCGTCGAAAAACCATCGAGGTAAATATTGGCGATGTCCCAATGGGGGGAAACAACCCTATCCGAATCCAATCCATGACTACAGTCGATACGATGGATACCATGGGATCAGTAGAGCAGGCCATCCGAATGATCAATTCAGGATGCGAATACATCCGGATTACCGCTCCAAGTGTTAAGGAAGCCCAGAATCTGGAAAACATTAAAAAGGAACTTAACCGCAGAGGATTTTTTGCGCCCATCGTTGCCGACATCCACTTTACTCCAAATGCTGCAGAATTGGCCGCCCGCCTTGTAGAAAAGGTAAGGATCAATCCGGGAAATTATGCTGATAAAAAGAAGTTTGAAACTATCGAATACAGTGAATCTTCTTATCAGGCAGAATTGGAGAGAATCAGAGAAAAATTCATTCCGCTTATAAATATCTGCAAAGAATATGGTACCGCTATGAGAATCGGTACCAACCATGGTTCTCTATCAGATAGAATACTTAGCCGTTACGGAGATACTCCTCTGGGAATGGTGGAATCTGCTCTAGAGTTTGTGAGAATTTGCGAGGAACTGAACTATTATAATATCGTCCTATCCATGAAGGCCAGCAATACTCAGGTAATGGTGCAGGCTTATCGTCTTCTTGTGCAGAAGCTGAATGAGGAAGGTCTGAAACCTTATCCACTTCATCTTGGAGTAACAGAAGCAGGTGAAGGAGAAGACGGAAGAATAAAATCTGCAGTAGGAATCGGTACTTTGCTGGAAGATGGACTAGGAGATACTGTCAGAGTTTCACTTACTGAAGATCCTGAATTTGAAGCTCCGGTAGCTAAAATCCTTGTTGACAGATACAACATCAGAGCAGGACACAATTCAATTAAACCACTTCCGCATGATGAAAGTCCTGTTAATCCATACATCTATCAGAGAAGAGACACAAGAGAAGTGATGAACATTGGTGGCGGCAACGTCCCAAGAGTGATTATTGACTTCAGTAAAGTCTCTGATAAGAAAATGGATGACCTGAAATCCATAGGTCATTTTTATATGCCTCTATTAGATAAATGGAATATGAATGACCAGGGCGCTGATTTCATTTATACAGGAAATAATAAAGTGCCATTCATGCTACCTAACGGTCTGAAGGAAATTCTGAACCACTCTGTGTGGTTAAGAATGGACGACAGAACGAATATCTTCCCATTGATCACGCTGAAGGATTACTTTTCAGCAAAACCAAAACATAAGACGCTTAATTTTATCCAGCTTACCATAGAAGACCTTGACGAAGAGGTGATGGATAAATTGAAAGATGATCTTACTGCTGTCCTGATCATTGATACATTTAATTTACATGCCCTTCCGGAACAAAGAAGAGCGATATTCGAACTGATGATCAATGAGGTGCCTGTGCCTGTAATCATTATGAGAAAATATCCATCTATGGAAGATGAGCAGTTGCAATTGTATGCAGCAACAGATTGCGGTGGATTATTGATAGACGGCCTGGGAGACGGAATTTTATTGAGCACAGAACTTGTTAATGTTAAGAGCAAGGACCTGCATCTGAAGCTTATTAAAACCCTTAATACAACTTCTTTCGGAATTCTTCAGGCGGCCAGAACCAGAATGTCGAAGACTGAATACATTTCTTGTCCATCTTGTGGAAGAACGCTTTTTGACCTTCAGGAGACAACAGCAATGATCCGTAAAAGAACTGACCACCTTAAGGGAATCAAGATTGGAATCATGGGCTGTATTGTAAATGGTCCGGGAGAAATGGCGGATGCAGATTACGGTTATGTAGGAGTAGGGAAAGGCAAGATAGCCTTATACAGAGGACAAAATGTAATCAAGAAATCTGTTCCTTCAGAAAATGCAGTAGACGAGCTCATTGAATTGATCAGAGAAGATGGAAAATGGCTTGAGCCAAACGCAACAATATTAGAGTAGAATCATGAAATTAAAAGACTATTTTGCTTTGGGGGCAGTGTTTGGATATTTCTTCAGAAAGAAAGATCCGAACCGTCCGAAGAACTTCAACATAAAAGCAATGCATGCCGTCAACAGACTGGCCATGCTGATGTTCCTCATTTGTGTGATTGTAATTATCTGGAGAGCTTTATTCAGACAATAAGTTGAATATAGAAGATTTCAGATCGTATTGCCTTGCCAAGAAAGGCGTCACAGAAGAGTTTCCTTTTGGGGAAGAGACGTTGGTATTTAAGGTAATGGGCAAAATGTTTGCTTTGACAGACGTAGATCTTTTTGCAAGCGTTAATCTGAAATGCGATCCTGAAGAGGCAGAGCAATTGAGAGAATCTTATCCTGCCATTCAGCCCGGTTATCATATGAATAAAAAACACTGGAACACAGTAGACATGGATGGATCACTGGATGATAAATTCATATGCGGACTGATAGACCAATCTTACGACCTGGTGGTAAAAGGCCTTACCAAAACTCAGAAAGAATTATTAACTAAGCTTTGATAAATTTTAAGAAATGAAGAGAAGTACTCTTTTTTTAGCTGTTGGACTGCTTTTTTCACTTGCTGGCAACGCTCAACCGATTCCATTTAAACAAGGAGATAAATACGGATTCAAAAATAAGGCAACCGGTCAGGTTGTGATCAATCCTATTTACGACAGGGTAGTGCCATTTTCAGAAGACAGAGCTTTGGTAAGAAGACAAAGCAAAAACTACTTCATAGATCAGGACGGGAAAATTAAGATTGTATTGGAATATGATTCTGTACTTTCATTTTCAGAAGGCTTTGCAGCTGTAAAGAAAAACGGTACCTGGGGATATATAGATAAACTAGGTTTGGTGAAAATCAAACTGGAGTTTCCTGAAGCATCTTCCTTCAGTCAAGGAATGGCTGTTGTGAAAAAGGAGGGCAGATACGGATTCATTGACAAAACCGGAAAAGTTGTAATCGCTCCGGAATATGGCAATGCGTTTGAATTCTCAAATGATCTTGCAGCAGTAAGCAAAGATGGGAAGTTCGGCTACATCAATCAGAAAGGAAAAGTGGTAATACCATTTGCATATCAGGAAGCAGGTAACTTCATGGAAGGTGCTGCTATTGTAAAGAAAGGCGATGCTTACGGAATGATTGATAAGACTGGCAAAGTTATATTACCAGTAGAGTATGAATGGGCTTCCGTATTCTCAGACGGACTTGTAAGAGTTCAGAAAAACAAGAAATGGGGCTTTGCAGATAAGACTGGCTCAGTAGTAATACCTTTGAACTTTGACTGGGCATCAGACTTCACTGATGGATTAGCCAAAGTAAAAGTTGGTAACAAATATGGCTTCATTAACAAAAGCGGAGCAGAAGTAATCAAACCAATCTATGATTGGGCGGAAGACTTTGATGGTAATGTAGTGATGGTGGTAAAGAACGGAACCTGGGGTGCATTAAACAAAACAGGCGAGACCGTAACTCCATTCAAATACAAAATCGTAAGACCATTCTCTGAAGAAAGAGCTATCGTTAATGAAGGTGGTAAATATGGTTATATAGACAACAAGGGAAAGCTTGTTATCCCTGCTGAGTATGACTATGCATATGACTTCGTAAACGGTTGGGCAGAGGTAGTAAAGGATGGTAAGTCGACCTTTATAGATTTGAGGGGGACTTGCGTGAAGTATTGTAAGTAGGTTTAAGTTGAAAGTTAAAAGTAGAAAGCTCAAAGTTTTTTTAAAGATAGAAAGGCTTTGGGCTTTTTTATTTATGACGAAAAAAGTAATAAATCATGAAAAATAAGTTGGCATTATATGCCTTTTTATTTTTAGTATTTGCTGTATTATGGAACATTGGGGCAGATTATTATGCTCGTAAATTTCATGAAAATATTCAACAGCATAAAACTGTGTATGTATACGATCAGGAATATAATGTTATTAATCCTGTATTGATAATAACAGATATAGATGATAAAGATTCTTTAATATCTTACTACCAAAAGCAAGAGAATGGAGTTAAAAATCCTGGTTTTAATTTCGCTTTGCAAACGGTTCCATTTAATATGCCTTGTTACTTATTGGGATACAATGATTCTTTGTTGGCTGAAATTGTATATTATGAAAATAATGATTTGAAATCTCGAAATTATGTTAAGGGATATGTTTTTTCGAAAAAGCTCCATAACTCTCCTCCGCCTGATAGTTTATTGAAGAATAGATTGAAGAAGTAAAATATTAAAAACACCTGGTAAGTCTCTGTTCCCTGTCCTGTGAGATTAGTGAGAGAAGATATAAAATTCAATTAATTATTGCTTAGCTTAAAATGATTATATGCTTGTTTTAATATTTTATACCTTATTTAACTTATTGGTTTTCGGGTTCTTGCCGTTGAAATTTTTAAACAGGTATAAATGGACTTTTTATTTTATATATCCAATTATATTGATCTATCCGTTCATTCGAGATCTAACAATGATGACTTTTGAATGCATTCGTGACGATTATGCGCAGGTAAGTTGTGGGTGCGCCTGGGATGTAACTTATTTTATTTATGATATTTACATATTAGCTATTGTATTAATCATTCAGGTATTATTCAATAACTTTTTGGGTAGGATGATAAATGGTATAATCAGGAGATTCCGTTACATAGCTTATTCGAAAGTAGGTAGAAATTTGTAAAAATAGTTTACTCTCTGTCCAGGAAGGAGATCTTTCCCGTGGTGTCAGGTCTTTCGACCTGACACTCTATCTCCCATGTTATCATTTTTAATATTCAAGAAGATAAATTCCCGGTTCATTTACTAAATTTGGTAAATCATTTTTTCCCGTGGTGTCAGGTCTTTCGACCTGACACTCTATCTCCTATGTTATCATTTTTAATATTCAAGAAGATAAATTCCCGGTTCATTTACTAAATTTGGTAAATCATTTTTTAAAACGACCAAAGCTATGGGATTGCGAAACCGCTATTCCCGTGGTGTCAGGTCTTTCGACCTGACACTCTATCTCTTATGTTACCATTTTTGATATACAAGAACATAATTTTCCAATTCATTTAGTAAATTTAGCAAATCAAATCATTTTTTACGACCAAAGCTATGGGATTGCGAAACCGCTATTTATATAAAGAACACAATTGCTTCTTTGTCACAACAACATGTGTTAATTGGTATCATTTGATCAAGTTTTCAAACAGCTATGCTCTGATTGAGGATAGTATGACCTTTGTGTGCAATAAATACAAGTGTTCAATATTGGGATATGTAATTATGCCAAATCATGTTCATTTTATTATATATTTTAATGAAAGCAATAATCAGCTGTCCCGCATTGTCCTCCTCGTGGGCTATCGCGCGATTGTATCCATAGCCGTCAGGTTAAGGATTTGCCCCCTTTTTCAGGGAGAAGTCTCATATTTTTATATTGCCCATTGATTAGTTATTAACAAGCTGGGCTCCACTTGCTAATGACACAAAATTAGCAGGTTTTCGCTTTACATCTTTCATTAACATTGATTTATTTTGCTTATCTAAAATATTAATAAAGTCATCTACAGCGTGAGGCATTTGCCGCACCATATTATGCACTCCTTTGTCTAATATTATTATCAATTTGACAAACTTCATAAAGCTAATATCTGAATTTTGATTCATCTTGTCTTTGATAACTGGACTACATGCATTCATGACATTTCTATGCAAAAGAGTCTTTAGAATTAAGGAGTATAGGTAGCATTCCATACGTTCTGTTTTCATAGACTTCATTTTTTCAAGATGATAATTGCTTTTCCATGTTTTAAATACTAATTCAATTTGCCAACGATATCTATATATTTCTGGAATGATAGAAGCAGGAATTCTTATACTGTCAGCGTTTGTTATGTAAGCATTGAACCAAGTCCAAACATCATATTCCTTGGAAGGTTTCCAGCCTCTGCCTTTATTAGTCTTCTCTCTATCTCTCAATCTTTGCTCTCTTACCGATTTAGGAACAAGAGAAAAACAGACTCTTACTGGAAGCTTATACTCATGGCTTAGATACAAATACTCTTCGATATATTGAAGTTTATACTTCTTCATTCTTCTCAATAATTTATCCATATCAAACCTTATATAACTTTCGTCTTTGCATTCAAATAAAGCAGAACGAGGTTGTAATCTGGATAAGAAAAATGACTTACTATCTTCTACTGCTTTAAAACCATCCAGTGAAAAATAACCTAAATCTCTTATAACAAGGGAGCCAGGAGATATCCATTTAATATTGTTTGCTTCTCTTACATCATTATAGGTTTGTGGATGAATGCTGAGGTGACTAAACTTATTGTGTTTAATATCCAATACTAGTTGAATGCTAGCTCCTGACTGATGATAGCCTGGATATATATCTTTAAAAGAATGAGGTAATTTAAATTTAGTTGAATCTTGAATATAAACATGATTAAAAGAATCCAGAAAAGGTAGTTTTTGAAGTTTGCTATTTGAATGAAGTTGATCAATTAAGACCTGCTTAACAAATTCTACAGACGATTTGGTAAATCTTTCATCCAGACTTTGTTTTCTAATAATAGTATTATCTTCCGAAGTCAGCTGTACCACATGATCATTCAAGCTCTGTTTACTTCCGTCAAAATTCTTAAATAATAACGTTTGGATAAATTGAACCGGGGAAAGCTTTCTCTTCCGCTTACAGAAGCCTGTTTCACGTGCTATTGTTTCTATACGGCTTGGGGAAAACCTTTCGGAAAAATAACTAGTAAGAGTTTTTTTAAGTTCGGATTTCTTCCTCTAATTCAATAACTTGCATCCTTAACCTGACGGCTATGGTTTGCAACGAGGATTTCCGAGAATGGCGATTGTATCGCCATCTCAAATAACACTCACCTTTACCAGCCCCTTTCTTCCTGCATAATCCCTGGCGCTGCTGTGTAAATAATATTCCGGATTCTCCACCAATCCAGCTCGAACTGGATTATTATGTATGTAATTTATCTTTTCCATTATATCAATACTGGCTAGTTCAATAGCATGATTGCTATCCATCCATATTTTATAATTTTCAGCTCGTCTAGTTCTCTTTGCTTCAAAAGAAAACTTATCTTTCAACCATTCAGATCTGCTCTCATTAATAGAATCCATAGTTGTAATAAACTTCTTTGATGTATATTTCTTAAAATCTCTGAGAAACGAAGACATATCCCCTGGTGGCGAAGCTTTTAATGCCAAATGTATATGATTACTCATTATCACCCAAGCATAAATTGTAACATGCTTTTCCCTGGAACAATAATTTAAAGAATCAACAATGATATCACGGTAGTCTTTTCTGGTAAATAAATCTATCCATTTTATTACTGTACAGGTAATAAAATAAGGAACATGTTGATCAGAAATGAAGTATCTGTCTCCTGCCATAGCTGTAAAAAATTATTTGGTTGAATTGCAAAAGTAATAAAATAAATAGCGATACAATCGCTATTCTCGGAAATCCTCGTTGCAAACGAGGACTATTGGGGTTTTCTCTGCAAAAAAAGGAGCTCTTCCTCCGTCTTCGTCAGTAGTATAGGAGCCTGCATGCATATAAAATCCAAGTGAGATCTTTGAAATTAATTCGCTCTTTTTAGTGAATGTACAGAAATACATTTCTGATCCTTCTTCTTCTTCTCTGCCCCAAACGACTCCTACATATTTCTGAGCTTTAACAACCACATTGCTTATATAGATTATATTAGACTCCAGAAAATTATCTATTGACTCTACCTCAATAGTATCACCGTCCCAAATATTCGTAACATATACGTCTTTCTTTCCTCCTAAAAAAAACTTCCTGACAAGTAAGTTACTTACTGTTTCATCACCAGGGTATCCATCCCGACTTTGATTAACATCAAAACTATAGCTTTCAATATTTGATTTAGCTTCTTCCGAATACTTTGTGCAAAAAGGTAAACTATCAACTTCATAACTTTTAATAAGACTTAAAAAATCATTATCACTCTGAGCCTGGGCATTTGTAGTGGTGATTATTATAAATAAGATTCCGATAAGGATTAATGTGTGTTTCATATTAATTACTGTTATCACTCAAATACAGACTATAATAAAACTCTTTTTAGTATTGGATCATAACACCAATTTTTGCTTTTTCCATTTTATTATCATGAGTTTTTAAAACTACATAATACCATTTTTCATCATCCACATCCACGGTAAACAAATCTCCTTGTTTTCTTTTCCGAACTGCCGAATCAAATTCGTCAACAAATATCCCTTTATAAAACCAATCCAGCTCCCCCGTCTGATTGCTGTCCATATTATAGTCTTTAACCAGTGTTCCAAAATAGTCACCGTTGTTGTATCGATCTATTATTACTGTTCTTAGTGAATCTATCTTTTCTTTGGAAAGCGTTCCTCTGCCATCGAGGAAAACGTATTTCACTTTACAAAGCTCTTCTTCCCGTTCTTCCAGGATCTTAATCAGGTAAGTTGGTCCTTGTGGTATATATTGTTTTTTAAGGATATCCCCTACATTAGCTTTAACGATATCCGGAAACTCACTGCTATCAGATTCCAATGTAAGGTCAGTAGAAATAGTCCATTTCGGATGCTGAGCACGTAATTGATCTATTTGATCTAAACTATTTATTTTCGTTAAAGCTTTCTTAGCTTCATTAAAGGATTGTCCATTCAAATTGAGTGTAATAAAAATTGATACTACCAGAATTGCAAAAGTTTTCATTAGTTGTGATAAGCTTGTTTGTTTGAAGACTGTCCTCCAAATGACTTTTACTTATACATACTAATTTACAATATTTTCCAAAGCTATAGAAACTCCGGCTACCTCATAGCTTGGTATTTCAAGCTTCAACTTTGACCTTTAAGCTTTTAACTTTAAACTTTTTTTCTATCTTTGCGATTCATATAAAACAAAACAATATAGACCAGACACCAGACTAAAAACTTTTACATATAAAAATATTGCGTTAGCCTATTCTTTCTCCTAAAACCGGCGAAAAATTTAAGAATAAAAGAATAGCTAGTGTTCCGCTATTGCGTGGACTTAGCTATTTTATTCGGGTTTCCTTCGCCGGTACCTAGGAGTTGTAGCTAATGTTCCACGCAATATTTTTTTGTTTAAACTAAACCGCTTTTGGAACGAAGCACTAAAACAACCAAAACAACTATGGGGAAAAATCAGGAAAACCAACAGACAATTGTCCTGAAAGAAGACACTGTTCTCAACCAGCAAATCATCGACCAGCTCGACGAACTACTTCAGCTAGTTCCTCCGCAGGAATTGATGCAAACAGTGATCTATGTCTTTTTTATGTACATCTATTATGCTGAAAACGACGTCTACGACTCTGATCTCAAAGTAACATCAGAGAACTTTTATCTGCTGTATGATTTTTTAACACATGCAGATAATGAAATGAGGAAAGCAGGGTAATTTGAATGTAGTGCATCTGGCGATGCGAATGAGGATTTGAATTATTTGAAAGTGGTCTCTGACCTGCGAATAAGTATGGTGCAGGTCAGAGATTTTTTTTATTTGTAAAGGAAAATTTATAGTTTATAATAAACACCAAAACTTAATCCGGGATTATATAGATATGATTTTATCGGACCATCATATTTGCTTATTCGTGTTAGACTCCTTCTGAATATTGGCTCTACACGAACAAACATTCTGGATGTAACAGGCAGATCCAAGCCTAAGGAACCCAATACGCTTACCCCAATTTTTTGAGTATTATCTATATAAATTAGATTTGGAATATTGGTTTGAAGTTTAGTATGATGCTTTAATAAAAAATTAGCAGCAAGTCCTCCCGCTAAAAATATCTGTATTTTCCTTTTTCTAAGAACATAAAAGTTAGCCTTTATTGGGAGATCAATATAATGAAGTACTGAAGTTGATTTTATATATCCTCCTGCAAAAACAGAGTCAAAGCTTTGTATATTAATTTCAGATTTGCTCCCTTTATTTGAATAAAAAACTCCTGTTTCGATAGCTATTTTATCATTAAAACGATATATTAAATCTACCCCTAAAGTGTACCCCAATTTTGGCTTACCCTCCTTTTCCAATGACTTTCTTAAATCTTTTCTTCCTCCGGTTACGTCTAGATCGGACCTGTCGAGCGAACCATTTAAACCTAGATAGAACCCTTTATTTTGTGATTGAGCTTCAGATATTGAAACAAATGAAAGAATGAATAACAGGGAACAGATAATTGATTTTTTCATATTTTAATTAAAAAGTTAATTTTATTCGGATTGGGCAAAATAATAATTTGTATAAAAACTAATATTTGTCCTGTGACCAAATTATTAGTACAAATTAATAAACTTATTTGACACAATAGCCTTCTTGTAAAGAAAAGGCATTAAAACGATTAAAAAATAAACATTCTCCTTTTGGCTTTTATTTTAAGGTATCTAGTTATCAGATAAATTTCACCCTGAATTTCCCTTCTATCACAAATTAACTCATTACAATTCGCACCAGTTAATATTTAACCATAAGCTTTTATAGGTCCTTTGCGAGTCAAAATTTTCACCAAAAATATTTCCCACACTTGTCCAAATCGTACTGCGGCAGTACGATTTCGTAGCTCCGAGGTACTTCGTCGGACCCCTGAGCTTCGACGACGTAGTTCCGAGGTACTAAAGAGCACTTCCGAGGTTCAACGACGTAGTTCCAAGGTCCTCAGTCGGACCTCTGAGGTTCAACGACGGACTTCAGAGGTGCTATATCGGACTTCCAAGGTTCGACGATGAAGTTCCGAAGTACTAAAGAGTAGATCCGAACTACAAAATAGTAGTTACGAACTGCTAAAGAGTAGATCCGAAGTGCTAAAAATCTTTCTTTAATTGTCTGCCAAAAGATGCCGCTGCTTGATGAAAGATATCTGGGAAACTAATCCTAAATTTGGATAAAGAATTAGTTAAATATATGATACAATATTCCGGTTGGGCCATAATAAGAGAATCTTATAATGAAGAAGGCGAAGACGAAAACAAACTAAGAGAGCTTGTCCAGGAAATCAGGAAAAAGATGATAGAAATCAAAACTTGCAATGAGTTTTTGGACCAGAGATATATGAATGGCGCCATTCACTTAACAATCCAGGGAAATCATAACCATAGAAACAACCAACTAATTGATTTTTTTATATGGGTTGCCAGCATTGCCATTGGTTCTTATGGACTCTTATATGTACACGACGATGAGGACGACCGGGGAAATCACAACAAATTTATGGTATTCAGGATGGCAAAAGGAAAAGTTAACGAACTTGAAGACATCTTTTTGTCTCCTTATTATCCAACAGTTGAAGATGAAAAACGTTCATAATTAAAATCTAATTTTCAGCATAACCCATGACAACCAAACAAGCCAGACAACTCATTCAACTTTTAACAGGTAAAGGAGTGCATTTCATAACCGGACTGGAAGATGATGAAGTCTTACAAATAGAAATAAAATTCAGTTTAGAATTTCCACCTGACTTAAGACTGTTTTTACAAACCGCCTTACCCATTTCCGACAAATTTTTAAACTGGAGACTTGGACTAACGTCGAAGGAAGAAGCAGACAAAATTTCTGACCGACTTGATTGGCCATTAAATGGAATGCTGTTCGATTTGAAAGAAAATGATTTTTGGTTTGACAGTTGGGGTACAAAGCCCAAAAATTTTGAGGAGCAGGTTGCAATTGCCAATCAGCATTATTTGACTTATCCTAAATTAATACCAATTTATTCGCATCGTTACATTCCTGCGCATCCAAAAGAAAATGGAAACCCTGTGTTTTCTGTTTATCAAATGGATATCATCTATTATGGTTATGATCTGGCAACTTATTTTGCCCATGAATTTAACTTTAGTTTATCAGAAGACTTTGAACCGTTAACAGAACCGAAGAAAATAATTGATTTCTGGAGTGAATGTAATTAACAATCACTCCTGCTCCACTACAGGCCACGGAATAGGATCCGAACTACTGAAGAAACTTTCAAAGGTCTTCAAGATAACCTTCACCATTCTTAAATGAAATCTGTTCTATAGTAATGGGCTTGGAACAACTAAAAAAATAAAGATGCTAAAAGGCCTGATAACATTTTATTCATGATCGTATTTATAAAAACCAAATCCACTTAATTATCATTTTAAAACCTTGCATCGCCTTCAGCCGCTACCAAAGAAGGCTTTCCACCTTCCTCTCACAGCTTAAATCTTACACAAGAATAGTTCCACAAATCAACTAACCCAATCAATCCCGATTCAAACAATTTAGCAGCAATTAAATTGAGGTTTTCAGATCTACCTGAGAGTAGATATACAACATTGGCATTTTTATTGATTCACCCCTAAGCGTGTTTTTTTATTCTAGAGACTATGTGATATTTTAATCGAATCATTTCAACTGCTAACTATGAAAAAAGACTTTATCTTTATCCTTTTTTTATTTTTCATTCCTGCTCTATCTTTTGCTCAGGAAAACACTATAAACAGGGCATTCCTGGGAGTAAATGGAAACTACTTTGTTCCTATCTTCGGATTTCAAAGAGAAAATTATAAAGCAGGCCCGGGCATTTCCTTTTCTTATCTTTCAAAAAAACTTCCTGTATTTAAACAGCTCCCCTACTCTTTGAGAATTGGAGCTAATGCAGGAGTATCAGGACTGGGTTCTCGAGATTTTAACCTTACGGCTCACGATAGTCTGCGAAGTGTTCAGCGTTTCTATAATACTTTTTCCTACTTCACGCTCCTTGGGAAATTTACTTTTGAAAAAAAACAAATATTCAAACCATACCTGGAACTTAGCTTCGGACTGGGCAACTTCTCATCACATGAAAGCATATCTAGAAACTTGATTCCTTCTTTCTATAGTAAGTCCAGAGGTAATTATCAGGAGAACATGTCTATTTTCGGAATATCGGCCGGATATCTGATTCAAGTTACCGAATGGTTTATGGTTGATGCAAAAATAACTTTCTACCAGGGCACGAAAAAAACTGCTTTCACCGATCTTGATCATTTTTCATATTCAACGCCCTATTATTATCACACCAAAAGAGAAGCTGTACCTTCTTTAATTTCTGCACAGCTGGGGCTTTTATTCAGACTGCCAAGGGTAAGTATATCTATGAGTCCGCCAGAACCAACTGAGCGACCTTCCAAATCAACGCCTAAAATAAGACTTATAAAACCTCAAGAAAATAAAAACGGCGAGCTGGTACCTGGAAAGGAATCCACTCCCCAAAAGCCAAAGGAATCAAAGTCTTTTTATGGCCCGAAAAAGAGACAATGAAAACTAAATTGGGATTTATAGGATGAGGGGACAGACAGGAATATTTCTTCAGTAGAAAGAAAGATTTATCCAGTTACATCAGTTAAGTTTCTAACATAACTGATGTAACCACTTTTCATCAAACTTCTTTCTTAATCAAAGGTAATCCTGTTTATCCTGTTACCCATAAATCCCAGTTCAGACAATTGACAGACACAGGACTATTTTTCATATCTCATAATCCCTATTAATCCCAATCTAAAACGATCAGTTTATACCTTCTTTACCGGAGGTATCGTCCACTTGTTATTAATGATTGATTTATCCGGCCAGTAAAATCTGAACATAAGTATAAAATCTCCTTTGGGAGCAGGAAGCCAATTGTTTTCTTTTTCCTTTCCAGGATACTCCTGCTGTATGTATAAATCCAGAGATCCATCTTTATTGTAAATGAAATCAAATCTTGAGCTTAGTGTATAACGGTTTATTTCATTGTCAACAAAAAAGTAGCTGGAATCATACATTGTAAGCGACCAAAATCCTTTTACAGGAGGGAACTGATCTTTCTCAAAATGGATGACATATTTATTGCTACCATTGAATATGTCTCCATTCGCATCTCCCTTTCCTACGGGATAAATAGCATCCTCCGGTCTGTTTGCTCCTAATCCGATTGCCGTCACTAAAGCACGTAGCAGATATTGAGTTCCATATTCTCCAGTCTGTTTTGTTACAGACCAACCATCAATTAACTGAGTTGCATCTTTGAGATAACCTATTATCTCCTTCTGAGCTATAGAAGGAATCTCTTTCAGCTCCTGAGTTGTTATATCTGTGAGATTATTTATATCAAATTCACCTCCGGGAACTATTCCCAGTTTGGTTAATATCTTTGTGGCCGAAGTATCATCCTTTGAAGGCGGATTATTTTCCAGCATCTTAGTAAAGATGTTAAAGTAATCCTGAACAGAGAGCGCATCCACCTGATCTCTTACAGCTTTTTCCATGTTTACCGAAGGATCAACTTTGCCTGATGGAGCTTTATATTGTTTCCCATAAAAACTTAAAGGTGTCAATATTAACTGATCCTGAAGTTCGTGTACCTCATTGATGTCTTCCTCGGTGCCACTGCAATATATCCTTCCTAATATCCATACAATATTGGTAGGAGCCTTTATTTCTTTTACATTATCCGGTAATGTTCCACTCCATCCCGGACCAGTTAAGGCATAAGTATGTGCATCAGTACCGGTAGTTCTGGTACCAGGAACTGCAAATACATTTGTCCATGCGCTTAACATTGGCAACATAAAATAACGGCCATTAAAATCGGGAACTTGCAAAATATAAGGTTCATTAGAAAGATCTAACCAGGCTAAAGTATAAAGTGTATCGGCATTGGGAGCTGTTACTTCTTTATCTTCTGAAGTCGGATATTCTCTAAGTTTTGCAAATTGCCCCATAGGAGCAAATTTTCCGTTTGATGTTTCTGTATTGGTCATTATTCTCCTTGTCATTTCCATAGTGACAAGTGGGTAAGCATATATGTATAAATCTTTGATTATATCCTTACTCGTCTCAGCAAGCCTTGCTTTTTCTGCCTGAGCTACTTCATTCCTATTCCCTTCCATCTTAGCTTGTAAGTTTCTTTATAAGGTCATAACATAAGGACAAAAACTGTTGTTCCAACACAATTCTGAACAGAGATTTATGAGATAAGGAGATAGACAGGATTATCAATACAGCAAGTGGAAAGATTTAAAGATTACAGGAATTTATAATTGAAGCCTAATTGACAGTATATATGCAGCTAACTTTCATAAAACTTTTTTCTAAATTAAAGATAATCCTGTCTATACTTTAATCCCATGAATCCCAGTTCAGAATATCCTTTAGATTAATGGTACAGGTCACCCTGGAAATGATCAATCCTGATATTCCGTAAACACACCTCTTTCCATTTTCACCCCAAGTTGTTGCATAAATTCTGCAGGATTGAAATTTTTCCTTTTATACTCCTCCTGAACGGCACTTTTGGCGCTGATTAAATAATTTTGATTTTCCCAGGTTGCAATTGTTATAAGAATCAAATTGCCATTCTCATCCCTTTGCGTGTACATTTCGTCTTTGATGAAACCTGGAAGATTTTTTATGAAGCTTCGGTTATAGCTCGTCTTTTTAATAAACTGTTCAACTGAGCTTTCCGGAATAAAGAATTTATCAATAAATATCTGCTTTGTCATGTTACTGTTCTGTTTTTGTGTCTGATTTTTAGTTGTTTCTTTTGCCTGTCCATTACAAAAGGTGGACATCATTAATGCAAGAGATAAAACATGGAATACCTTTTTCATTCGCCTTATATTTTAATTACTTAAACAAAGGTACTCTGATGACACTAGCAGAAATTGTAAAAAATCATTGATTTACCATAATGGTGTAGATTTAAAAAAAACAGAAGGTGTTTGCCCGGTAAACAATTTAAATTCTTTATTAAAATGCGCTTGATCGAAATATCCTGATTCATAAGCGAGATCAGTGAGACTGTTAAACTCTTTACCTTTTTCAATCACTGATTTCATTCGGACAATATTGGAAAATTGTTTTGGTGTAGTTCCGATAGTGCGTCGAAATCTTTTTTCAAACGCATCACGACTGATATTTAAAGTTTCAAGAAGCTCCTTTATTCTCATGTTACAAGGATCTTTTCTAATCTTCTCTACTGCGTGAAAAACCAACGCGTCAAACTTTTGATTTCTTATTTTTAAAATCAACATTCGTTCAACAATGGATATTCTTTCTGCATTATCCGATGCATAATGCAACTGTTCACAAACCTCATTGGAGTTTATATAATTCTTTAAACTGTCGAGAGGTACACTTATCTCTACTAATTCATGCAAAGGCTCTTCAAAAAAGGCAGCAACGCCACCAGGTTCAAATGCAATAAGAACATTTCCCGAATCCGAACTATACCTTACATTTCTATGGGTATGCCTTAATCCGGAAAGGATAGCTCCGGGCAATTTATTGTCATTGATAGAAACGCTTCCTTTATATCTTATTGACATAACCATGGAAGTATCTGGAAGAATTAAGTTCTCAGTTTCTTCTTTACTTTCAATGATTATATAACCTTTTATAAAAGGCTTCAGACTTTCGGTGGGGCTATAGCGCTGAATATTCATCAATGCTGTGATTCACTATTAGAATTTTATATACTACTTTTGCTTAACTATAATCAAATTAACAATTTTATCTGAGAATAGAAATCAAATCTGATATATTAATTCACACTAACAGAACTGGGATTTATGGCATGAGGAGATATACAGGATTAGCTACTAATAGTCGGAACTGGGATTTGTAGGATTATGAGATACACTGGATAATTTTTGTATAGATGGAAAGATTTATTGAATTACAAAACTTTATAATTGAAGCCTAATTGGCAGTATCTGTTGTCTCTTTTCACAAAACTTACTTCTTAATCAATGATAATCCTGCCTATCCTATTAGCCAATAAATCCCAGATCAGGCAATTAGTGGATAGACCAGATTATCTTTGATTAGGTCATTAATCTCCTCGCTTGTTTCTATGAAAAAAAGAAAAGATGATATTCAACCTAACTCATTTTTTTAGATAGGTTTTAAAGTTGCTGTCCATTAGTGGCCTGTCGGGGGACAGGCCATAGAAAGGGCTTCATCTCACCAAGAAGATTCTTCAAAAGCTTATCTAGTCAAAACTATCTTTCGGGTAATTGACTGTGAACCGCAAGAATACTTGAATAAATACATACCCTGCTGATGAGCATTACCATTCCATGAGAAGTATACGGATTGACCTTCTGTTACATTGTCATCCAGTATAGTTTGTATCAATGAGCCATCCATCTTATAGATTTCTGCTTTAGCTATTCCATTATCTTTACTTAAAATAGAGAAGTTGAAATAATCAGGCGATGGATTAGGGTAAGCTTCTATATTTGTAGATTCTGAATTATCAAGAATTTCACCCTTTCTTGCAGAATAAGAGAAAACAGAAGAATCTTTAACTGTAATATGAATAGTTAGTGGAGTACCAGCTGTCCCTCCTCCTCCTGCGGAAGAGTAAGGTATAGCTGTTAACTCATATACACCGGTACTTAGAGGCCATATATTATAATCGCCATCTGTATCACCTGCCAATGAATAAGGTGGCTGATTCTCTGTTCTGTATATACCTCCATTCAATTTAAACACAACGCTTCCAGGCATGCTTATGGAATTGTAACGTATATTTATTTGTGGAGTTTCAGAAGTGAAAATATAGTCACCGTCTTTTAACCATGCAATATCAGTATCTGAGTTTGCATTAACCAAAGTAAAATAAGGAACGTTACCTAAAGGCTTATTTGGATTGTAACTCCATAACTTCAGATCCCGGACACCAGGATATATATATGGGTTTGTCGTGAAATAAATATTTTCGCCTGCAGGAGTTATGTTTCCTGAATATTCAAATGAGGTACCAAAAAGAGATCTTAAGGATTTTGTATTCTCTGGTGTCAGATCACTTTGAAAAAGTTCATCTTCTAAATCGCCACCCGGAAGCGGTATCAGATCATTAAAGAAAAGGAACTTCCCTGTTGTTGCAGGCTTTGCTAAGCTTGAATAAGGTCCGAAATTATGAAAGTAAATTGTGCCTTCTTCTGTTCCATCTGTTTTAATAAATGGATTCTGAAAGTTATTGTTATTTATGGAAGTAATGGCTAGTTTATCTTTCACCTGAAAAAACGGTGAAATCGCATCATCAAAAAAAAGTGCAGTAATTTCAACGGTGCCATTTATAGTACCATCACTTGTCCATAAGGTTACATACTCATTGTTCCAGGTATTCAAGAAAATTAATTTTCCATTCAAGGAAGTGAATTGTCCTATTGAATAAGAAGTATATTCATCTTCATACGTATAAAGTAAGTTCGTTCCTGCAGTAGTACCATTACTTATCCATAACTCTACACCGGTATCACTAATGCTTTGTTCTAGTTTATAATGCCTTGCAAAATAAATGGAACCATTGACATCTTTGAGTCCAAGTCCGTTATAATAAACATCAGTGAAAGGTAAATCCACAGCAAGGACAGTCCCTGATTCTGTTCCATTGGTTTTCCATATATTAATCCCCCCAGGTCCTGCAAAAGCTGTAAAATATAAAATATTAGAAGATACAATAATATCATAATAAGCTATACCATTTCCTGATCCTGGTACAATATCTTTCACCATAGAAAGGCTATTGGAAAGATTGAGTTTCCAAAGTTCATATCCGTGAATACCATCATCGATGCCCAGATACAAATTATTGTTATATACAACAAATGGGTTAATTTGTGCATAAGCTGCAACTTTTGTAGTATTTGCACCAGTTCCATTAGTTCTCCACAAAGCTGTTTTCCCATCAGCCTGTTGTGTTGTAAAATAGATAAAAGTGCCTAGCCTGAAATTGGTAAGTCTTACAAATGGTTCTCCGGTCTTTTTAATGAAATAAGTTCCGGATGTAGACCCATCGGAAGTCCAAAGGGAATCTCCACTGGTAAAAAAGAGTCTCCCTTCTGAACTAACAAAATTGATACTACCTGATGGGATAGATTTTAATAAAGTAGGCTGAGCAAGTGCGATTCCGAAAAAAGAACAACTAAAAAGAATTACTAACTGAGTGATTTTTAAAGTCTTTTTCATAATAAAAGTAGTTAGGTTAAAATTGATTTTATTATATCCACAAATTCCTACTTCACTAAGATAATTTTCTTGATCATCTGCTGTGTCCCACAAGAAAACTTGCACAGATACATCCCTTGTTGCTGTGTACCTCCATTCCATATGAAGTTTAAAGATTGGCCTTTGGAAACATTGCCTTCCAGTATAGTTTGTACCAATGAGCCATCCATCTTATAGATTTCGGCTTTAGCTATTCCATTTTCTTTACTTAGAAGCGAAAAGGTAAAGTAATCAGTAGAAGGATTAGGATAGGCTTCCAGGCTCACAGGTTCTGGATTATCAGATATTGCACTCATTCTTGCAGGAGGCGTATAAACAGAAGAATCTCTAACAGTAAAATGAATAGACAGCGGAGTACCTGCAATCCCTCCTCCGCCTGAAGAAGAATAAGGTGTGGCAGTTAATTCATATACTCCGGAACTTAGAGACAACACATTATAATCGCCATCTGTATCACCAGCTAATGCATAAGGAGATTGATTCTCTGTTCTATAGATACCACCATTCAGTTTAAATACAACGCTTCCTGGAGTCGAAACGGGGTTGTAGCGGATGTTCACATCGGGAGTTTCAGATTTAATTACATAATCACCATCCTTAAGCCAGGCAATATCTGTGTCATTACCTGCGTCTACCAAGGTAAAGTAAGGAACATTGTTTGATGGTCTGGTAGGATTGTAAAACCACAATTTTACATCCAAAACTCGGAACGGACTATTCGAATGAGTTTCAGTAGTGAAATAAATATTTTCACCTGAAGGAGTTGCATTACCTGCATTTTTATATGAAATACCAAAAATATCTCTTAACATTCTGCTATTCTCAGGAGTGAGATCACTTTGAGAAAGCTCATCTATAGAAAATGGTGATTCACTAGCGTCATTATAAAAGAGTAGTTTTCCTGTTGAAGCTAGAGATGTTTGATGTGCAAGTAGATCAAAAGCGTGGAAATCAACAACGGTATTATTTAAACCATCTACCTTTTTTAAAGGGGTTTGAGCTCCATTATTATTTCTAGATGTGAAAGTAAGGTTTTCTTTGACTTGGTATAAAGCTGTATAGTCCTCGTCCTGAAAATAGTGTACACCTTTCGTACCACTAACTGTTCCATCACTATACATTACTGATGCCCAATTAAGATCTCTCTCAAACGAAAAATATAATTTATTATTAAAAGAGGTCATGTAACGAATATCATATTGATAATAGTCGCTGGAATCTTTCAATAGTCTATAGGTTCCTGCGTTAGTTCCATTGCTAACCCACAATTCCGCTACATTATAATTTGTATTGGTATTAAAATATTCTCTGGAAAAAAATATTTTTCCGTTGACATCTTCAAGCTGAAGATAATTATTATAAAGGTCTGTAAATGTCAGGTCCACAGCAAGGAGTGTTCCTGGTTCTGTTCCATTGCTTTTCCAAATATTTATACCTCCAGGCCCTGCTAAGGCAGCAAAATAAAGAGTATTAGATGAGATGATTATATTTCCGGTTAGTCCATTTCCCGATCCTGGTACAATATCCTTCACCATTGTCAATGTATTTGAAAGATTGATTTTCCATAATTCATACCCATGAATACCATCGTTTATTCCCAGATATAAATAGTTGTCATAAACAATATATGGGTCAATTTTAGAGTAGGCAGCAATTTTCGTAGTATTTGCGCCAGTTCCATTAGTTCTCCATAAGGCTGTTTTTCCATCTGACTGAAGAGTTGTAAAGTATATAAAAGTGCCAAGCCTGAAATTGGTAAGCCTTACAAATGATTCTCCAGTCTTTTTAATAAAATAAGTGCTGGCTGGAGTTCCATTGGATGTCCAGAGAGAGTCTGCCGTTGTAAAAAACAACCTTCCCTCTGTGCTTACAAAATTTGTACTGCCCACAGGAATGGACTTCATTAAGGTTGGTTGTGCAAAAGTAATTCCGAACAATGAACAACTTAAAATGAATAATAGCTGAATTTTTTTTTCAATTTTTCTCATAATTATAAGTAGTTACGTTAAATTATTTTGCTATAATTATACAAAATAAAGTTTCATTGCAAAATATTCCCGATAAAAAAATTCCATTCAACACTCACAAAATCAATAAAATATCTACAAAACTTCCTATACAATGATTTTACATGTAAATAATTGACCCTAATTTTAAATTAAAATTTAAATCTAATTCAATAGGTAATAAAAATCATCTTTGAGTTCAGAAAGCAAATTTTCTAGTCTCAGTGTAATAAGACTGAATGGCAGGATTCGAATTAAAGTCCTTTCTAACCACGGAGGAGAATTAAAAGAAGGAAGTATATTTCGATAATTATTTTATAATCCTTAAAGGATGGAATATTTATAGAAGGTAGGCTAGTATTGATGCGTATCATATGTTACTTGCCGGTTTTCATCTATAAACATAAGACCATTTCGAAGGCCATTTTGCACTGTATGGTGACAGGAAAAGAGGGGAATTATAAGAATTTATAGAGCATCCAACTAGCAATATTGTTGCCCAAACGACAAACAGATTCCGTCAGATTTAACCCGGGTTTAAGAAAATTGCAGCAGTAAACAACCATTGTCTTGCAATAAAGTCAGATAGTACAGTTGTAGCCTGGGGAAGAAATACAGAGAACCAATGCAACGTTCCGACAGGACTATCAAAGGTCATAGCCATTTCAGCAGGGGCATATCATTCGGTAGCATTAACAAGTGATGGTACTGTTATTTCTTGGGGAAGCAATAATAATGGACAACAAAATGTTCCGGTAGGCTTGGACAGTGTCATTGCAATTTTCTGCGCAGACTATGCCACCTTTGTACTTAAGAGCAACGGAAGACTGGAAGCCTGGGTAGGTTGGGAAAAAAATACAGGCGGCCAGTTAATGTGGAATATGTTCCGGAGGAAACACCGGTATTTTAGCATGTGATATTACTTCTATAGAGGAAACATCAAACACATCAATTAAATATTTCCCAAATCCATTCTCTTCAAACATCAGATTGGAAGCAACAGAATCGTTCACATATTTAGTTTATAACTCTTTGGGACAATTGCAGGAAACAGCAGTTTGTACAGGCGAATGTGAAGCTGGGAAAACCCTCTCTTCAGATATTTATACAATGGAAATTAAAACGAAAGATGGAAGCGAGATAAGGCAGATCATCAAACAATAAAAATCTAAATTGTAAAATAAGAAGAGGCGGTCTCAAAAGGGCCCGCTTCATTTTTTTCAATATAAACAGACTTCTCAATTATATTAAGGGACTGTTGAAAATCGGGACTTACTAAAGCTAAGAGAATACATTGTTTATTTGTGATCATTGAATTATGACTATGAGATATAGCCTATAATTTTTCCTGAATAGACCTAAGTATAATTTTTAATCCTTAAAGCCTCATTTGTCAATACACCTCAAAATGACTACATTAGTAAATATTTTATAAACAAAATAATACATACCCGCCAAGTATAAAAACAATTTACCAGCAAGTATTATATCATTACAAACAGATGAATTATAAAGAAATTTTTGATAGTGCACCTACTCCACTCATAGTTTTAAATGATAATGGAACCATTTGGTTAATGAATGAAAGAGCTCAGACATTTCTGGGAATAACCAACAACACCTTACAAGGAACAGATTTTATCAAATTAATTGATCAATCAAATGATTCATTTGAAAATTTCTATAAAGGACTGGAGACAAAAAGTATTCATTTGATCAAATCAGAAAATGGTTCCAGAATTTATACTCACCTAACTTCCACGGTGATCACATTTGAAAACAAAGAAAAGTATATACTTTGTCTTCATTCCGCAAAAAGTAATGAACAATTTGTCCATGATTTAAAAGAGCGTGTTAAGGAACAATTGGCTATCTTAAATGTAATACATGTACTTTTTCGGTATTCAGATATTGATGAAGCATTGGCGAATTGTTTACCTGCTATATGTGATGGCTGGAGGTTTCCTGAATCAACTGTTGCTCGAATTGAATTATCAGACGGGAAAATTTTTGCAACCAAAAACTTTGTCACTACTGAATGGATGATGCAAGAATCCATTGATAGTACAGAAGAAAAAATAGGAATACTTAAAGTCGGATATCTTCATGAAGTTCCTCTTTATGGAGATTCGTTTTTTTTATTTGAAGAATCAAGACTTATTACAATCCTTTCCCGAATCATTGGTCTGTTTATAAAACAGTGGAGAGTTAGTAACGCTATCAAAGAAAATGAAGAACTCATCAAAAAAATTACAAACCAATCTCCTGGTAATACTTACATGTTTGAAATAGACGAAAACGGAAACTCAAACATACTTTTTGTAAACCGGGGAACAGATGAATATAACCATTCATATGATTTGGAATATCTTGTTGAACATTCTGAACAATTAAGAGAGGTTTTATACGAAGGAGATAAAATCCGTTTTAATGATGCTATGAAGGCCGCATATCATTCGAATACTTTTTTAAGTATTCAATATAGGATATACGTTAACAATGTAATACGCTGGAGATGGCTAAAGGCCATTCCGGAAAAGACCAAAGACGGTAAAGTGATATGGTACGGCGCTAGTCATGACATTACGACTATGGCTAACTATATCAATACCACCGAACAAATATTATTTGACATCTCACACGTCATTCGCAGACCAATCGCCTCCATTTTAGGGCTTACTAATCTTGTAGAGAACACTTATTTTTCCGAAGATGAATTGCGTGAAATATCAGGAAAGCTACATATTGTTGCAAATGAATTGGATAAATTTTTACATGAATTAAATCATATTTATTATAATAAAAGAGAAGCAAGCGCTGCATTAAATTTTGATTTCAGTCCAATGATTGATAAAAGGAGTTATTTATTCCGTCAATCGTATAAATCACCATCAGATAATCAAATAGATTTTGGTGAGTTATAAGAGTCTTCCTGATCTGTCAAAGAAAAGGCCACGAAGGAGAAGATAGATAAGAATATTTCTTCTAATAGTCCTAGATTCTAGAATGGAAATTGTATCACTATTGCTACTATACCTGTCTTTTAAGGCAACTAAGACCTCATCAAGGTTTACCCCTAAAGTGCGTATTTAATTTGATTTGGAAGCTTTTATAACCAAATGAATTAATAGAAAAACAACTTTTCAGGGAAAGCCCATGAATAATTGCATGTCAATTAAAATTTCACATTGTATTATATCCAGCAGCGATCATGTAATATTCTACTCACAATCATGCTTTTCTTATTTCTTAAAATTACCTAATTTGAATGCTTAAAATCTTTTCTATGCGAGTCATTATTACCATTTTTTTATTTTTAGTAATACTACAAGGTTATTGTCAAAATATAGATTCATTACTTTATAATTCTAAATATGAAAAAAATATATTCACTTCATATTCAGCCGGCAAAGTAGACACTTTGGGTATTTTCTTAGCACCTTCTCAAGACCTTAGATCTGTAGATGTTACTAATCAAAAAATTACATCTTTATATAAGAAACTGGATGCTTTAGGTATCTCAGGTTTACATGAGGCAAAAAAAGTAAAGTTAATATTCAAAACAGTTCATACAGACTTCCTGAAAAACTACCAGATATCAACCACTCTGAGTGAAATATTTGATAACGGAACATATAATTGTGTTTCGGCATCTGCTTTATATGCTCTGGTTTTTTCTCATTACCATATTCCGTTTCAGATAAAAGAAAAACCTACTCATGTTTATCTTGTGGCTTATCCTGATAATCTTAACATTTTAGTTGAGTCCACACTTCCTGGAATTGGTTATGTTCTTCCTACAACCGAAGAGAAAAAAAATTATGTAAATCAATTGGTAACATTAAAATTTCTCAGCAGGGATTATGTAAATCAAGTCGGCATAGACAAAGCGTACAATGAGTTTTTTTATAAAGAAGATGAATCTATCTCTATTCAAAACCTGGCTGGCATTCAATACTACAATGAAGCCGTTGAAACGATTGATAATAAAGAATATGAAAAGGCATATTTGAATACCTATAAAGCGGATATACTTTATCCTTCTAAAAAAAACAAATTTCTTAAGATTAGTCTTTTAGGGGAAATATTGAACAATGTAAACTTTACTCAAACCATTCATTTTTATTATCTAGCTGAGTATACCAACCATGCCAAAACGGAAGGAGCCAACAGGGATAGTAAAGGAATATTTGGTTCGAACATGTACAAATACCTTGTGGAACGACAAGACACTACTTTTTTAAGAAAGTCATTTGAAGTTTTCTCGCAAAGCATTACTGATACTATATTCAAAAGTGAAGTCACTCAGTTTTACTATGCAGAACTTGGCAAATATTTCTATAACCATGGGTATACTGACGAAGCAATAGGATGTGCCAAAAAAGTATATAGATTAAACGCTGGAAATGCAGATGCTCAGATGTTAATATCCAGTAGCCTTTTAAGGAGTTCTACAAATGGAACGGGTGGAATAAAAGAAATAAATATACTCGACGAATATTCA
>NZ_JAGHZZ010000019.1 GCF_017745095.1 Sporocytophaga sp.
AAAGTTATCTATTAAAAAGTGAGTTTTAAAAAATGTCTGGAGTTAAAAAAACAAGTGCTTTTTGTTTTGCATAATTTCCAGATTTAGTTTTTGTATTCATATGATTATTAATAGTATTCATAGAATGTTTAGACCGTTTAAACAGAATTCCCAGCCGTTAATCTTCCGATTTTGACCGTTCAGTAGTTCGTATTTTTTCCGATGAAAAAACTGATGATCTTTGATTTGTCAATCCACCGAGAGTGGTACTACTTAATTACAGCATTACCTACCGCAAACATCTGCTGATTATTATAGTCAGAACATTAACTGTTCTTTAGCAGAGCTTTGAATTTTACAATTCAAAAATCATTCACATTTATAAGCATCTCTTTTATGGAAGATACAAATCTATTCTACCATGAGGCGGCAATATACAATAACTGGTATGTGTTGCATGTGGATCATCATAAAACAGATTATTTTGTCCGTTTTGTTAAAAGGAAGTTAGGTAATGATTATCCTATCATATCATTTTCCCGTGAGTTGCTGCATTATAAGGATAAAAGGTATTTAGTGATTGAAAAGCCTTTGTTTCCGGGCTATTTGTTTGTTCATAAACATCCGGAGAAAGTATTGCATTTGCTAAAGGACAATTTCAAAGAGATTTATGCAAAAATCATTCGGTTTGAAGGAGAACCTGCAGAGGTGAATGTCCATGAAATGCGCCTTTTATTAGCTTTGTCAGACCACACAGGCAAGGTGGGTATATCTAAGGCTTATAAAGAGGGAGAGGGAATAGTAATAACATCTGGTCCACTTTCAAATTTGAAAGGAGAGATCAGGTTTATAGATAAAAAGAAAAGGAAAGTGAATGTCTCATTTCCTTTATTAAATACCTTGATGAATGTTTCTTTAAGTTATGATCTCCTATAGGGCCTGTAAACAATGCCTGTAGGGGGGCTTAAATATTTAATATGATAGTTGCTACAATTAAAATGATATATACCCTACTTGCTTTAGATTATGATTAAAATCAAAGATGTCATTGAAATACCTAAAGAGAATGAAATAACTTCAGTTGAAGATCATCATGGAGAATTCATGCATAACCTTATTAAGAATAATAATTTAAAAAGTACTCTTGAAATCGGTTTTGCTTATGGGAAGTCTGGCGCTTACATAATGTCTGCAACTCAGGGACATCATGTAGCAATAGATCCTTTTCAGGATGATTTTAAAAATATAGGAGTTGATAATATCGGAAGGATTGGCTTAAGTCAACATTTGGAATTGCACAGAGACTTTTCTCATATGGTGCTTCCTCAATTGTTAAAAGAAGACAGACGTTTTGATTTTGTATTTATTGATGGTGATCATAAGTTTGACGGAATCTTTATTGATTTCTATTATTCAGATCTTCTGCTGAATCCGGGAGGATTTATTTTGTTTCATGACACCTGGATGAGAAGCACTTGTATGGTTGAGAGTTTTATCAAAAACAACCGGAAAGATTATAAATACATTAAGATAGAAGAGAATAATCTCTGTCTGATTCAAAAGGTGGGAAAGGATGACAGAGAGTGGATGCATTTTAAAGAATTCTATACTTTGAAATCCTTTTGGGCTTATAAAATGACAATTAAGAAGCTTAAATTGAAAAATTAGAATGAGTGTTTTTTATCATGTATTCACACATCATCTGCGACAGGTATTGCAATACAGAGGTGCATTATTGCTATCTCTGTTCTTGCATCCGTTGATAATGGTTTTCCATACGCTCATGTTTAAGGGAATATATGAATACAATCACAAACAAACGCTCTTAGGATATACATTGCCTCAAATGATATGGTATTTCGGATCGATACATTTCTTTTATTATCTGGTCTGGAATAATATTGACAAAAGTATCAATGAGAAAGTATTGTATGGTGGGTTTGAAGTCCAGTTGCTGAAGCCCTTTTCAATCATGGCGTGGGAGTTTTCTCAATTAGCTTCCCAAAAGATACTTTCAGCTATTATTGAATTTGTTCCTGTATATCTGATCTATTATTTCATATGTTTTCCGGATTTTATGTCTGTTACAGGTTTATGTCAGTATCTGATATTATCGGTTCTTGCATTGATACAGTTTTTTCTGATGGGCTTTACTATGGGCATTTTATCTTTTAAGTTGAATAATTTAACATTCCTTAATAGTATTAAATTTATCATTGTTAACATCTTTGCAGGGGCTGCATTTCCTATAGAATTCTTTCCGGAAATACTAAAGAAAATAATATTGTTGCTTCCGTTCCATTATCTGTATTATACGCCCGTTCAATTTTTGTTAGGAAAGGTTAATATAGGGATGTGGAGAGTGTTTTCTAATTGCTTTATGCTGCAGATTATATGGATATTAGTCTTCTTCTTTATCGCAAGAACTGTTCTGAATAGAACGATGAAATCCTATATGTCTGTTGGAGGATAAGCAATGAGAGTAATTAAACTTTTCGGGCTGGATATAAAGAATAAATTTCAGAGAGCCATTGAATTCAGATTGAATTTCATAATCACTCTGATTATTTCATTATGCTATAATACGGCATTGCCAATATTTCAGTTTTTTATCTTTAAGGGAATAAATGGCTTTCCTGGCTGGACTGTTGAAGAGGTTATTTTATTTCAGGCAGTTCTTCTATTCTGGACCGGTATTATTGAATTTTTATTTGGAGGTGTAAGAAATAATATCAGCAAGGAGGTTCTGCATGGTGGATTTGATAGAGTTTTTCTTTGGCCTCATCATCCGCTGGTTTCAATATTTACAAGAGGAGTGGATGTGTTCGCTTTCCTAACGGTGGTGGCAGGTTTCGCAGGTATCATGATTGTTTCTTTTCGTTTAGGAATACAGATGTCCTGGTATACATTGCTTCTGTTTATTTTGTTTTTGTTCTGCGGAATAGTATTTTATGTTTCTCTGCTTATTATTTACTGTGCATTAACTGTTCTGTTGATTAAAATGGATAGACTTCAGGAAGTGCTGGATAAAATTTTCTTCTTCGGTTCTTTTCCGGTTGACCTATACCATGGCTTTGGAAAGATATTTTTCCTGGTGATTTTTCCGTCAGCCTTGTGGATACATATTCCATCAAAGGTATTGCTTGGTGGTGTAGATGAAATTAGTTTTTATTCAGTTATAACAAGCTTGTTATTTTTCATGTGTGCAGTTTTATTCTGGGAGTATCAGGTTAAAAAATATACGAGCTCAGGAGGATAATATGATTGTAGTAAGAAATTTATCTAAAACATATAAGGTTAGTAGTGCTGATAACTCAAGTTTAATCAGTTCTTTAAAATCCTTCATAAGCCGTGAATATCGATATATAAAAGCACTTGATCAGATAGATTGGGAAGTGACACAAGGAGATATTCATGCGCTGATAGGAAGGAATGGTTCTGGGAAATCTACTTTGGTGAAGATACTTTCAGGAGTGATTTATCCGACTGAAGGAGAGGCATTGATTAATCATTGTAATCCCTGGAAAGACAGGATCAAATATGTGAGGAATATCGGGGTTGTACTTGGTCATAAAACCCAGCTGACGTGGGAACTTCCTGCAATTGATACATTTATCCTATATAAAAATCTTTATTCCGTTAAGACCTGTTTTTTTAATGAAAATTTGAAATACTTAATAAAAGCATTTGATGCTGAGTCTATAATCAGAAAACCTGTAAGAAACCTGTCTCTGGGGGAACGAATGAAATGTGAAGTCATTTGTTCTTTACTACATGCCCCTAAAGTACTTTTTCTGGATGAACCTACAATAGGCCTGGATTTGATATCAAAAGATCAGGTGAGGTCTGCAATAAAAAACATTAATAAAGAATTAGGCACAACTATAGTGCTTACTTCTCATGATATTTCGGATGTTTTAAGCTTATGTAATAAAATCAGTCTGATTGATAAGGGCAGGTTTCTCTTTAAAGGCTCTGTGAATGAATTGCTGGAAGTTCATGCTTCTTATAAATTAATTTCAATAGAATTGTTAAAGAGAGTTGACGAGTGCTCACTGGACGGTTTTTCATATATAAAGACTGGTGATTATAGTATTCAGATGGAACTCAATGAGAATACCAATTCAATTCATAAAAAGCTTTATCAGGTAATTGATGAATTGCCTATAAGTGACATCACAATTGAGTCTGTGAAGCTAGAGCAAGTTGTGAAGTCTTATTATGAGAAAGCCTGATGCTTTTTTATTAAAGTTAAAACGGATAGTATAAGTGAAAGTACTTTTTGTTGTATATGAGTTTCAGGATTTCGTCTCTGGTGGACTAAGTCGTGTGATAAACGGTGTTGCTCCCGAACTATGCAAACTCACTGAACTTGATGTTCTTCATATTTATCCATCCTTTATCGGAATTAATCTATATGATGTATATAGGTGCAACGAGGCCAGCTATGCAGCGTCTTTCAAAAGGATGAGGCTAGCGACGAAGAATAACATAATAAAGCATATCGAAAAAGAAAACTATAATATCATTCATTTTTTCTATGTGCTGGATCTGATGGCTGATGTGATGCAAGAATTGAAAGAGAAATCTTACAGTAGTAAACTGATTTATAGCGTTCATAATCTTGTTAAAAAGGAGACGTCTATAAGGAGAAATCCTGATGGTTTGTTAGATTGTGAGAAAAGAATGTTTGAACTTTCTGACAGGATCCATCTCCTGAATAAATCATCTCATTCATATTTTAAAATATGTTATCCTGAGTTTTCAAAGAATGATAATATTTCAATTATACCAAATGGGCTGGAAGGAAAGTCATTTGTTAATAAAGATGATGCATTTATACAATCATTAAAAAATAAAATTGGTCCTGATAAGAAGATTATATTTTCATCATCCAGATGGGCACATGGAAAGGGCCTCGAATTTCTTATAGATTCTATGGAATTACTTCTTGAGAAAAGAGAAGATGTCGTTTTGGTATTAGCAGGAAGGAAATCTAAAAGTTGGGAAACAGAGGGAGATAAATATGTTAGAATGATCGACGAGAAAGTTGAGCGAATTAAAAATTCTGTAATCGTATTAGGTTGGATTAATGAGGCTCAGAGAAATTCACTTTTTGAAACTACTGATTTATTTGTAATGCCAAGTGAATTGGAATACTTTTCTTATGGATCATTGGAACCTTTGTTTTGTGAAGTTCCTCTTGTGCAATCAAAAATTGATTGCCTTGAAGAGTTTCTTGTAGATGGAGAGGATTGTTTATTTTTTAATCCAAAAGATAGTCATGATCTATCCGTTAAAATTGAAATCATGCTAGATGATAGTGAGCGTTCATTGTTAACAGCCCGAAATGGGAGCTTGAAAGTTAAAGCGAATTTTATCTGGTCCGAGATCGCAATAAAGTATATGGAAATGTACCAAAGCGCATTAAACCCTGTACAAGACCTATGAGGTATGCAATTGTTCAGGAAAACCCAGATGGTCAATTTATTGGTTTTAATCAGTGGAAACACATTACAAGTGGAGTATTCGCAAGTAGAGAAGATATTATTGAGCTGCATGAAAAAGATAACTTTGATGTAATTCACTTTTTATTTGATGAAGAATCAATTAGCCTAAATATAGATTTGACTGAAAAGCTAAAAAGACTTTCTCCAGATGTCATAATCATTTTGTCTTTTGAAAATAAACTAAGTGAAAAGTTTGATCAGAACTCTGTATCGTTTGATTTATTTGATCTGATACTATTTTGCAATGATTCGTATTTAAAACTTTTTGGAAAGAAGTTGGCTGGGAAAATCCACAGGGTATTGACTTCGCCCACTGATATTAGCTTTTTAGAAGCTTCAATTGTACAGAGTTATCAGGAAAAAAAGTACTTTACTGTTATAGATGAAAGTTTTTCAGTCCTAAGGTTATTTCTGACTTTCGGTTTCTTTGCTAATAAAATATTGTCGGAATACACATTAAGAGTGATAGATGCCAATGCTTCTGACAGTTCATTGCAGGATTGCTTCCAATCAAGTAAATATGTCTATGTCCCCAAACCAATATTTGATAAAGGAAAGATAACTATATTATCAGCTTTGTACGGCACTATACTTATAGCTCATCCATCTGTTGATGGGGCCAAAAGTATGTATCCATATACAGTATTCAATCCAGAGAATTCTTCAGGTCCCAAATACATGCTGAAGTGGCTTTTTCAATCAAAGGATTATGATGATTTTATTAAGGAAAGTGCAAGAATTAATATTATAAGAGAATCGGGAGGAAACAAATTGAATCAATTACTTAATCTGATTAATTATTCTAGAATAAGTCGCTCTCTTAATAAGATAGATGTTGTTAGAAGTTTTGAGAATGAGCTTTCAATTGAAAATGAAATAAAATTAATAGGTGGAGTTGCTCCTTTCCCGATTAGTGATGATGAATTTAGGGTTGTGTGTATGTTGAAAGACGGAGAGGATCATCTGCCTGTTTTTTTATCACATTACAGGAATCTGGGCTGTAAACATTTTATTTTCGTTGATAATTACTCAGATGATAACACTATGAACCTCTTACTTCAACAGGATGATGTAACAGTGTATCAGACCAGTTTACCTCATAAGCTATATGAAAATGATATCAGAAGAATTATGGTCGAGAAACATTGTAAGTTTAACTGGTGCATTTTGCTTGATATAGATGAGTTGTTTGACTTTCCTCTATCGGATCAGATAGGCATGAGGGGGTTACTTCAGTATCTCAAATCATCAGGATACAATGCAATGGTTGCGAATATGCTGGATATGTATTCTAGTGAAGATTTAGCGTTAGAAAATTTTGATCCTGAAAATATCAAAGAAATTTATACTTCTTATGATATTTCCCATATCAAAAGAAAGCCATATTTTGCCCAGACTAATATTTCTTATAACAGGAGCAATATACTCGGAAATAAAAGAATTTCATGCTATTGGGGAGGTGTTAGAAGCTATATATTCCCAACATTAAAACAGGATACAATACTTACCAAACATCCGCTGATATATCCCGACGGGTCATTATTTCCCGTTTCTAATGCTCATTTCTCAGACAATGCAAAGGTCGCAGACATAACAGGTGTTTTACTTCATTATAAGTTTATACCATCTTTTAAATTTAAAGTTGCGAAATCGCATAGTCAGGGTAACTATGCAAAGTTTACCCAGGATGAATATGATTCATATCATCAAGTTATGGAAGGGAATGAAATATTTAAGATCCATACCCCTTATACTCAGCGATTGAGGCATATAGACGAGTTAATAGATTCAGGGTTTTTAGTCATAAGCAATGCTTTTAAGAGATTTGTTAAGGATTACTCAGCAGTTTAATATTATTTGTTGTGAAATATTGCATAGTATCTTCTGGAAGTCAAGGGAATGAAAAATCGGGATTTTATCAATGGGCAAAAGCATTTGATACCTGTGTTTTGACTCCTGATGAATTTTGCTATAAGGTTCATTCATCCGAAACATTTGATATAATACATGTACTGTGTTGCGATGAAGAGTTTGAATTTATAAAGAAAATAGGAGAGAATCCTTTTCTAAAAGGAAATGCCTTGTTAGTGTTGTCATTGAATACATATCTGCCTGAGGCGCAAGAATATCTTGATCAGTACAGATGCTTACTTTCTCTTGCTGATCAGGTAATAGCCTGTGATCTTTCTATCAAAAATGACATTTATGAAAAGACGGGAATTCTGGCTAAAGATTTAGCACATCCATTTGATTTTGATTTTTTTAATAATGAGATATCAGATAAAGTAAAGAAGAATACTTTTTTGATTTTATCAGATAAAATAAAAAAATGTAAAAGAGAACTTGGATATACTTATTGGTTATTGTCTCTTTTTTTTAATGTCAAAATTACTAATCCTTATGATGAGGAAAGGATTATTGGGGAGTCTATAAAGAAAAGCAGATATGTTCTTACTCTTGATAATATTAATGATGGCGGCAGAGTTGCTTGTTTATGTGCTGTGGCTGGTTCTATTATGATTTCAACTGCCAGATATGAAGCTGCAAGAGTAATATTTCCTCTAAATGTTTTCCCTCATGGTGATATGTCTAGAATGAGAGAGATATTGAAGTGGATCATTTCATCACGAACCTTCAGGAACTATTTTAAAGAAACAGCTCTGAAAAATGTCCTGAACTTTAACTGGGGAAATAGTAAGGATAGTTTTTTAAAGTTGGTTGGGATACAGTCTTGTTCTCAGCCTGTGATATCAAAAGAAATTATTTACAATAATAATTTCAGTATTAATAATGAGATCAAACATTTATCTGGCCCTGTTGAAATAAAGTATGAAGAGGAACAATGTATAATTGTATGCTTGCTTAAAGATGGTGAAGAGCATCTATCATCGTTTCTTAAACACTATAGAGAACTCGGAATCATTCATTTTATCTTTATTGATAATGGCTCTGAAGATAATACACTTTCAATTCTTACCCATGAGATAGATGTAACAATTTATCAAACTGTTTTACCTCATAAATATTTTGAAATAGAAATTAGGAGGTATATAGTAGAAAAGCATTGTAAAGGCAGGTGGTGTATGGTAGTGGATATTGATGAGTTATTTGATTTTCCTTTATCAGATAAATATTCTTTTAATGACTTTATTCAATACAATAGAACGAATGGTTTTAATGCTGTAGCTGCATACATGTTAGATATGTTCAGCACTGAAGATCATATGACTTATGATTCGGAAGGTCTGGATTTAAAAGCTACATTCAAATATTTTGATATCTCCAATGTGAGGAAATCTCCTTATTTTGATTCATGGAATGTTGCCTATAACCAATGGAATTCGAATAAAAATGAGGCTATATTCAGTTATTGGGGAGGAGTGAGAAAGTCCGTTTTTAAGGGAATTAAGCATGATACAATACTTTTAAAACATCCTCTGATATTTCTTGACGATCATATCAAGCCTATCACAAATGCTCACTTCTCTGATCGTATTAATTTATCTGATGTCACCTCTGTTCTATATCATTATAAATTTGTTCCTTCATTTGCCAGTAAAGTAAATGAAATCAATAATAAAAATAATTATGTTCGGTTTTCACAGGATGAGTATAGGGCTTATTATAATTATTTATTGAGGAACAAAAATATCAGTATTAAAACTGTCAATGCAACAATTCTTGGACATGTAAATGAATTGATAGAAAATGGATTTTTAGTGGTTTCTGAAAGATATAAAGAGTATATGAAACGTAGTGATTATAAAGTGTTGATATGATTGTCTCTTTTTTATTAAAAAAATGAAAATACTTTTTGTAACGTTTGAATTTGGAGAACATGTTCTTGGGGGGCTCGGAAGAGTCATTAATGGCTTAACGCAAGAGCTTCGCCATCATTTAGTAGTTGATGTTTACCATATTTATTTTGATCCCAAAATCATGTCTATATCAGCGAAAGTATATAGGTGTGATAAAAATAGCTATGGAAAGTTGATAGCGAAATATCCATTCAGATATGGTACTAGTCTTATAAGACATGTAAAGAATGAAAAATATGATCTGATCCAGTTTTTTAGTGTTCACTGGATAATTGGGAATATTATTAATAGAGTGAATAAGGAGTTGTCGGATTTGAAGATTGTATATAGTATTCACAGTCTTATTAAATATGAAAAAGGAATCAGACTTAATCCCAATTCATTTTTTAAGTGTGAGCAAAAATTGATTGAATCTGCCAGTTCTATTCATGTTTTAAATAAAACATCCTTTGATTATCTGAAATCTTCATATGATGAGCTTTCTGTACAAAAAAACGTTGCGATTATTCCTAATGGGGTAAATTTAGATGATTTTTATGAAGACGATATGCAATTTAGAAGAAAGATTAAGGGGAAATTGAAAGATCACGTATTTGTGGTCTCTTGCATGTCTCGTTGGGCACATGGAAAAGGCCTGGAATACTTTTTAGATGCTGCTGAGATTTTACTAAAAAAAGGAAGAAGAGTACAGTTTATACTTGGGGGAAGGAAGTGGATTAGCTGGGAAATGAAGTGGTATAGTTACATGTGGAAGATTGATAAAGCTGCTAAACGGATTAAAGATGGCGTTATTATTTTAGATTGGCTTAATTCAACCCAAAGAAATACTTTATTCAGTCTGAGCGATGTTTTTATAATGCCTAGTGAACTGGAGTATTTTCCTTACTCGATTTTAGAACCAGCAGCAGCAGGCGTTCCGATTATTTCTTCAGATATTCCTTGTGTGAGAGAAATGCTTACGGATAAGGAATGCCTTTTTTTTCAGCCTGGCAATAGTAATGACCTTGCAGCGAAAATTGAATTGTTAATGGATAGTGCTGAGTTAGGATGGAAGCTTGCAGAAAGAGCTAAAAAACGAGTAGTCAGAGAATGTGACTGGAAGAATATAGCCAGTCAGTATGTTGATATGTATCAATTGGTTGCTGATAGCACTGATAAACAAGTTGTGAAACTGGTTTAAATATGAGGACTGCCTATTTAACATCAGATATAAAGCTTAATGCTGCATGGATAAAGGGGCTAAAGGCTGATTATATTAAATGGAAAGAATTAGTTAATATCAATTCTCATAATTTAACCTATGATCTAATTATAGCAGATATCTATGCGGATTGTAGTATTTATATACAAGAGTTATTAAGGATTAAAAATATTTATCCCGATTTATTGTTGGTTTTAATCATCAAGGAGTCTTTTGCTATTACAAATTTATGGATGAGAGCTCTTACAGAGGCTGATTATATTTTTGGGAATTCATATAACTTAAGCAAAAGGATTGAGTTGCAATCAGGATTTAAAGTTACAGAATTTTTTGTGCCTGAAGATATAAATCTTGAAGATAAGTATATTGAGTCTGTCAAATCTGATAAGCTACTTATAGTTTCTCAGAAGCCCTATTCACTATGGGATTTTATAAGAGAAGTAGGAGTGTTAGCTGGTTTATTTGCTTTAACAAAATATAAACTAAGAATAATTAATTGCCAGGACCTTACGAAGGTTTATAAAGAAATAGAATCAAGCAAAATTGTTTATTTGTCAGACCCCTTGGATGATGAAGGGATGTTAGTTCAATACTGCTGTAATGCTAAAACGATCCTGGTTTCTATAATTGACTATAATCCTGCTAAGGTTTGTTATCCTTATACTATATTTCACAAAGGACATAAAAGGCAGGGACTATTGCTTTTGTGGATTTTTACATCAAAAGCTTTTTCGAACTTCTTTATAGATACTGCTAAGCATAGCAGCGTTAATCTGGACAATGAAAATAGGGTATATAACTTTTGGGAAAAATTAAGATATAGGATTACAATTCCAGAATTTGAAAGCAATCAATCATTGATGAGCTACATTCATCATTATTTTGGAGATAGTAATATACAATGGGGTGAAGATGAATGTGGGTTGGTTTGTCTTTTAAGAAATGGTTCTGAGTATATAGAAACTTTCTTAATGCACTACCGTCAAATGGGCATTGCTCACTTTATCTTTATTGATAATGGCTCTGATGATGATACATTAGATCTTTTGAGAGGAGAAAAGGATGTTACAATTTACCAAACTTCATTGCTTCATAAATTTTATGAAAATGATATCAGAAGATTAGTTATAGAGAAGCATAGTAAAAATAGATGGTGCCTGAACGTTGATATTGATGAACTATTCGACTATCCTGATTCTGATAAAATTTCCTTGAAAGATCTGCTTGGGTATTTATCCGGAAATCGATACACTTCTATGGCAGGCTACATGCTGGATATGTTTACTAAAGAAGTTATCTTTAGTAATAGGGAAAAAATAAATTTGAAAGAATCATACAGGTTTTATGATATTTCAAATATAGAAAAGAAAGATTATTATGCTCCTGATGTGATTGCTTATTGCAATTATAATAAGTTATCATCTAACGATATTAAATGTTATTTTGGTGGTATACGGAAGACCCTTTTCTCCAGCAATGTTGCCGGTCATTACCTGTTGACCAAACATCCGCTTATATACCTAGATGGTGAGCTTGAACCTGTTACGAATCCTCATTATTGTAATAAATCCAAAGTAGCTGATGTGTCTAGTGTTTTGTACCACTATAAATTTACTCCATCTTTTAAAGAAAAAGTACTTGAAAGCCGGAAAACAAATAGATACATCAAGTTTGCTCAACGTCAGTATGATCAGTATTATAAGAAAATTGGAGATGATAAGTCTTTAATTATAGATACTCCCGGAAGTAAAGAATTATTTAGTGTTAATGATCTTGTATTAAATGGGTTTATACAAGTGTCTCCCGCATATAAAAAATATGTAGAATCTGTTTGCCTGCAGCAGCAATTGATTCCTTAGCTATGGATATTATGTATTATATTTTATTGATCATGAATTACTTTTATGGATTCATGGGATTTTTGTGTCTGCTTATGTTCTTATTTCCTGTTTTCTATTATTTGCAAAAAGGACTATTATCAAAACAATACTTTTCATTAGTTCTTTTTTTATTGGCAGGAGTTTTTATCTTTTCAGAGATAGGCGTTTCAATCATTTCAATTATTCTTTCTGCAGTTATTGTTATTAATGTCTTATTCTATACTTTTTTTTCTATTAGAGGATTAAAGAAAAAAAAGATCTTAAATGATCCATTTACATTTGAGCCCTCTGTGTCCATCGTAATAGCCGCAAAAGATGAAGGAAATGTGATAGGAGATACATTACGATCTTTATGTGAGATCGATTATCCTAGGGATAATTTTAATATAGTTGTCATTGATGATGGATCTTCAGATAATACCTGTTTTGAGGTGGAAGAGTTAAGAAAAGTTTTCCCAAATATAATTTTGGAAAGTAATGAAAGTTCCAAAGGTAAAGCCTGGTCTATAAATTCTGTGATTTCAAGGTTAGATAGTGAGTTTATATTAATATTAGATGCGGATCATTTGGTAGATGAAAATATACTTAGAAATATGGTTAAAAGTTTTGAGTATGAAGATGTATCCTGCGTTCAGTCTGCCAGTCTGGTAAGAAACGGAAGCGTCAATCTTTTGACTAAAATGTTGGAGTTGGAGTATATCTTCAGATGTAAAAGCATATATCCAGGAAAATCAATAGGCATATTTGTAGGTTCCGGGGGAATGTTCAGAAGAGTAGATCTCATTGATCTAGGTGGATTTAATACTGAAATGCTTACAGAGGATGTAGAATTATCTTACCGCATTTATAAAAGCGGAAAACGTATTGCGTACAATTGTGATATTACAACATTTGAATTAGCAACTCCGGATTACAAAAACTTTTACAACCAAAGATATCGATGGATGAGAGGATTATGGAGCGCAATGTTCAGACATCTTTTTCATAAAGACAGCTATATGCTGGACTTCAGAACAAAAGTTCAGTTTATTCAGTTTACACTTGATGGTTTTGTTGTATTTTGTTTCTGTTTATTACAGGTTTATTTTTTTCTGGGATTGATTGAATTAATAACATTTAAAATGCAATGGCCAATATTTATTCTGTCTTTGAATTGCATTTTCACATTTGGTATAGGTTTTTGGAGAGTTAGTAAATGGTCTAATTTTAATTACCTTATTCTTTTTTCATTTTACATGATCGCTCATACCTATCCGTTTATGATGGCTTTAATTGATAGTTATCTTCTTAAAAAGCCAGAAGTATGGATCAAAACAGACAGGTCTGTATTAGTAAAGTAAATTATACTGCCGAATTAGTTACTGCTAGGCTCTTCATCAATTACCTCTTTAGTTTTAATTTCTGATAAATAAGTTATGTTATACCAGGATCGCGATTACGTTTTGACTGGTGCTACCGGTATTTTAGGTAGTCATGTCCTTTATGAATTGCTAAGAATGCGTAAAGAAAAAATACTTAGTGGAAAAATTATTTTGTTGTCAAGGTCCATCAAATCTTTGAATGTTTCAGAGAGAATTGAAAAACTCTTTGATGACGATCTCATTCCTGATTATATAAAAGCATATGATAAGAGAGAGCTACTAAGCATGATTCATATCATCGACGCTGATCTCAAAACGCCTGGATTATTCTCTGAGACTCTTAAAAGTTTAACCAAAAAAGCTGTATTTATACATCTCGCAAGTATTGTAGATTTGGGAACAAAAAAATCAACCAGAGAAAAGATATATGAGAATAATTACCTTCCTACAATTAACCTTCTTACAGAACTTGAAGAAATAATAGATAGATTCATTTTTGTAAGTACAGCTTTTGCATCTGGAGAAAGGGAGGGGATCATAGATGATGAATTTTTAGGTTTAGATTTCAATAAAAGAAAATTCAGAAATCATTATGAAAGGATTAAACTGGAAACAGAACATGAAGTGAGTAAAATCTGTATTGAAAAGAAGATAAGCTATCAGATCCTTAGACCCAGTATTATATGTGGCAGATTAATGGATGCTCCTTATTTCGTAATGCCTAAGTTTCTAACCTTTTATTTGGTCGGTGGATTTTTTTATTCTATGAAAAATAGAAGTAATGGAAATATGGAAATGATAAGAATTTCCGCTAACAATTCCTCTGTATTAAATATAGTTCCAGTTGATTATGCTGCAAAGGCAATAGTGCGGGCAATGGAAAGAGACGATATTACGGAATTAAATATCGTTAGTAATTGTGGCGTTACTATTGCCGAAATCGGATCGATCATTTTTAATTGTCTTGACTTTGAAGATTATATGATTGTAATGAAAGAGCCAGAAGAGAAAAATCAGTTAGAGCAACTGTATTATAAAATAGTAGGAGAGCAGTTTAATAGATATATTCATAGCGGAAAAACAGAGTTTGCAACAAATCTGTTGGAATCTGTTATGAATGATCTTGAATCGCCGGATGTACGGAAAAATTTGGGAAGTTTGTTTGAATATGCTTTTCAGAAAAAATTTATTGATTCCTTATAAGATCATATTAAATATTAAAATATCAGGATTAAGGTTATGGACAGGTTTTTCTATGGTTGGTACATCTCAGTACTTGAAACTATTAAAGATTATCTCTTATTTGGTGGTACTGCGTTTTTAATTTTCTATATTTTATTTAAAGGATTTTTTTACTCAAGAAAGATTCAAAAAAAGTATCCCAAATTTGATGATTATAAAAGAGATATATTTTATTCCTTTCTTTCAATGATCATACTAGGCCTCAGTGGTGCATTGGTGTTTTTTGTTTTCAGTGAATATACTTTAGTCTATTATAATATTTCAGATTATGGTATTTTATATTACATTATTTCAATACCACTGGTTATTTTTTTACATGATACATATTTTTACTGGACACATAGATTTATGCATTTACCTTCATTTTTTAAGATCTTTCATAGTATTCATCACAGAGCATATAATCCAAGTCCATGGTCTGCTTATGCCTTTAATCCTTTAGAGTCTATTGTTGAAGCTGCGATTGTGCCTATAATAGCTTTTATAATTCCTGTCCATATTCACGTATTTTTATTTTTTTTCTTATTTCAGATCTTTTTTAATGTTTATGGACATCTAGGATTTGAGTTGTACCCGAAGGGGTTTAATAGAACACTAATTGGAAGATGGCTTAACACTTCTGTTGGACATAACATGCATCACAAGTATTCTAAAAATAATTTTGGCCTGTATTTTTTATTTTGGGATAGATGGATGAATACATTGGATAATAGGTATGATGACCACTTTGATGCTATTACAAATCCGTTAAAGGAGGAAGATAAAGTCTTGAATTAAGTATTAATATTGTCGTTTTGAGACACTTTTAATTCAATTAGTTATCTGATAAATAGTTTACCTTTATTATTCAAGCCATAGATTATTCTTTTTTGAATTCCACTTTTGTTTCTGATTTTCCTGATTATAGACTTCTTCCCAACTTCAACAACTTCACTCGAATTTTCATTTTGTAGATTATCCGAAGGTGGAGGTATTTCCTGGCAAATCCATTTGTTGCTTTCTTTGGTATAACAAAAAATACGGCATTTTAGATATTCAGTTGAATCTGTTCCTTTTTTAAAATAGCCCGTCACAAATACAAGTTCCCCAATTGAATCATTATTTAAATCTACTGCTTTTACCAGGTAACTTAATCCTTTTATTGAATCGATTATTTGCTGTTCTAATTTATTGTTTTCAAAAAAGTTAATTTTCCAGTACAACCAGTCATTTTTTACGTTACTTACAGCCTTAAATGATTGCTTGTAGATGGAATCATTATCATGAAAAATGAAAGATGATTGTAGCGGAGTTAATGTGTCATAGATTTGATGTACAGCACTAGCATCATCCTTTTTATTGATACAAGAGAACAAAATGAATGTTATGGATATAATCAGATTCTTTTTCATTAGTCCAGATATTGAAGAAAGGGTTAGGTATAAATTACCTTTTTTAGCTTATCCGTTATTTCTTCTATGCTTGCTGATCCATCAATAGAAATGACATTCAATTTAGATTTCATGTATTCTATAGCAGGTCGTGTTGTCGATTCAAATATATTGATGCGTTTAAAATGAGTTTTGGGATCCTGATCGTCTATTCTATCAGATGTTTCAGCACGCTTTTTTGCACGAATTAATAATTCATCCTTTGGTACTTCTATGTTGATCACTTTGTCAATTAGCATTCCTTTTTCCTTAAAAAGATCGATCAACGTGTCGACCTGAATTTCTGTTCTAGGATATCCATCTAGTATAATACCCGTCTCCTCTATATTCTCATCAACAATCTTTCCAAGTAAAGTTTTCATAATTGAATCTGGTACCAAATCACCCTTCTTTTCATATTCATTCGCAATTATCCCGAATTCGGTATTCTGTTCTTTTTCCAATCTGATTCTATCTCCCGTTGAGATATGGCGAAAGCCTAGTTCATTTTTCAATATTTCGCATTGTGTTCCTTTACCCGAGTAAGGGGGGCCGGTTATTACCAATATTTTCATCTGAATTAATTGAAATTTAAATCAATATAATTAAAATTTTGATATTTTGTAGAGACGCCATGCTGGCGTCTCCTTTTCTATAATAGATATGCTTTCAAGCTAGCACAATTTGCGATGTTCTTAATTTCAGAATGGTGATTAATGATTTTTTAGATAGTAGAATGAATGATGAGATTTTTTTCATTGACCTGTTATCGAAAAAGAGACGCCATGCTTGGCGTCTCTTTTAGTAGTATTAAATAAGTTCTTATAAATTCTTATCGCCAGCCACCTCCAAGAGCTTTATAAAGATTGGTCTTTGCCATGTTCTGCCTTTTTCTTGCTTCCACAAGTTGTAATTGTGCATCAAGCGACTTCTGCTGTGAAATGATCACTTCAAGATAGGTAGCTCTTCCTGATCTGAAAAGCTCAGTTGAAATATCTACTGACTGACTCAAAGCAAGAGATTCATTGGTTCTCAGGTCGTGAATCTCCTGAAGTCTTTTTAGTCTTGCCAATTCATTGTACACTTCAATATATCCATTCATGATGCTTTGCTGGTAATTATACAAAGCTTCTGTTTGTGCAGCATTAGCATTCTGGAATTCTGCTTTTATCTGACTTCTGTTTAGTAATGGGGCTGTAAGTCCTCCGAATATTGTATAAGCTATGGATTCCGGACTGGTAAACAGTAAACTTGTTCTGAATGCCTGATAACCATAAGCACCTGTAATGTTCAACGATGGATAAAAGGCTGCCTGCGCAGCTTTGACATTTGCTTTGGCCGCCTTTAATTCAAATTCTGATTGTCTTATATCCGGGCGGTTTCCAAGTAGGTCAGTTGGAACCCCAACATTGACAAGAAAATCAAGCGAGTCTTTATATTGATCTTTATTGCGTCTTACAGGCTGTGGATATCTACCAAGCAGATAGTTTATTCTGTTTTCAGTCTCAAGGATTTCCTGAAGGGTTTCTTTTTCCATGGTTTTTGAATTTAAAACCTGACCTTCAAATTGTTTTACAGCAAGTTCATTGGTAATGCCAGCTTGTTTCTGAGTTTGTACGATCATTAGCGCATCTTCCTGAAGCTTTATATTTTCTCGCAAAATATCCAGTCTGTTATCAAGAGCCTGAAGCTCATAATAGCTATTTGAAACTTCAGCAATAATATTGGTTACTACAAGATTTTTAGCTTCAATGGAACCTAAGAATCTTGCAACTGCTGCTTTCCTTCTGTTACGTAGTTTTCCCCAGATGTCAGCCTCCCAGCTTGTTTGAAGACCGAGGTAATAATCACGAAGGTTTATTGGTACAATTTCATCTTGTCTGATATACGTCGAAATGTTACCGGCTCCATCCATTGTATAAAGTCCATATCTTCTCTGTGCCATTGTACCGAATCCACTTACAGTCGGGAGCAAAGCTCCGGTGGAAGATCTAACGCCAGCTCTGGAAGCTTCAATTCGTTGAAAAGCTTTAAGAATATCAAAGTTTTGATTTAATGCCGTGTCAATCAAATCAATGAGAATGGGGGTATTGAAGTATTCTCTCCAATTGATTTTTGCAACGTTCAATGAATCTTTTTCTCCATAATAGGAAGATGGAATCCCCTTGGAAAATCCGGCGTTGGGATCGGTGATTTTGCATCCCGAGATAAGAATGCAAAAGGATATGTTTATTAATATGAATAAATATTTCATTGTTTAAATTGACTCAGTTAATGAAAATTGTTCTTTCATAGCTTTCTTTTCTCTCTTTTCTACTATTGTTGCAAAGAAGACATATAAACCCGGGATAATGATTAAGCCGAATACTGTTCCGAAAAGCATTCCTCCAGCTGCCGCAGAACCTATGGTCCTGTTACCTACTTCTCCGGCTCCGCTGGCAAACATAAGCGGAATAAGCCCGGCAACGAATGCAAATGAAGTCATTAGTATGGGCCTTAATCTTATCTGAGAACCTTCTATAGCGGCTTGCAAAGGCGTTTTCCCTTCTTTCTGTTTTTGTATTGCAAATTCAACTATCAGAATGGCATTCTTACCCAATAAGCCGATAAGCATCACCATGGAGATTTGGGCATAAATGTTGTTTTCAAGTCCCAATATTGCCAGCATGAAAAATGCTCCAAATACTCCAACTGGAAGTGATAAGATAACTGATAATGGTAATATGAAACTTTCGTATTGAGCAGAAAGGAGCAGATATACAAAAAGTAGACAGATCATAAATATATAAATGGTCTGATTCCCCGACATCACTTCATCACGTGAGATCCCAGCCCAGTCAATGCCATATCCCTTTGGTAGTTTTGTTTCTGCTACTTGCTGTATTGCCTTAATCGCGCTGCCGCTGCTATAGCCTTCTGCTGCTTCACCATTTAGCTCTGCGGAAGGGAACATGTTGTATCGGGTGAGCTGCTCCACCCCGAAAACTTTCTCTAGAGTTACAAATGCGGACAAAGGCACCATTTCATCCTGGTCATTTTTCACAGTAAGCTTTAAAATGTCATCCGGATCTGCTCTGTATTCTGGTAAGGCCTGAACCATAACTTTGTACATTTGTCCGAATTTGATAAAGTTGGTAGCATATTCGCTACCAAGCAGGGTCTGTAATGTGGCCATTGCATCACCAACTGTAACACCTTTCTGTGCAGCTTTGTCATGATCGACATGCAATAGATATTGAGGATAGCTGGCATCGAAAATGGTGAAGGCTGTAGCAATTTCCGGCCGGGCTCTCAGATCTTCCATGAATTGATTTACAACTCCTTCCATCTTTTTAATATCACCTGTGCCCGTCTTATCCAAAAGTCTGAGCTCATATCCGCTAGCATTTCCGTATCCGGGCACAGCAGGAGGGGGAAAGAATTCAATCTTCGCATCTTTGATATGCGCTGTCTTTTCTGAAACAAGTTCAATGATTTCATCAACAGATTCTTCTCTTTTATCCCATGGTTTTAAATTAATCAGGCAAGTTCCGAATGTAGCACCCGTGCCGTCTGAGAGTACATTTGTTCCTGCCAGTGATGATACGGATTCAATTGAGTTGATGTCTTTGCAAGATCTTTGTATTTCATTCACAATAGCCTTGGTTCTTTCCAATGTAGAACCGGAAGGTGTTGTAATACTTGCATAGAACATCCCCTGGTCTTCTTCAGGAATAAAACCGGAAGGGAGTGTGGTGCTTAAAAGTCCTGTGCCAGCTGAGAATGCGAGCAATACTGCGAAAGTTACAACTTTTCTGTTAGCTATGATGCTTAATAGTTTTTGATACCTTGCAGAAATATTGTCATACCAAAAATTAAATATTCTGAAAAATCTTCCTAAGAAATTATTTTTGGGTTCATCGTGATGCACGGGTTTCAGGAATAGTACACAAAGAGCAGGGGTAAGGGTAAGTGCTCCGATGCCTGAAAGAATAATGGCAATAGCCATCGTTAAGGAAAACTGCTTATAAAAGATACCGACAGGACCCGTCATGAAAGAGGTAGGAATGAATACAGCTGACATGACGAGTGTAATGGCAAGTACTGCCCCGCTGATTTCTTTCATCGCTCTTTCAGTAGCTTTCTGAATAGTGTATTTTCCGGTCTCCAGTTTGGCATGTACAGCTTCCACAACAACGATCGCATCATCAATAACAACTCCAATAGCCAGTACCAATGCAAATAGTGTAATAAGGTTAAGTGAGAAACCGAATAACTTCATGAAAAAGAATGTGCCTATCAATGATACAGGAACTGTTATGGCTGGAATTATAGTAGACCGGAAATCCTGAAGAAATATGAAGACAACAAGAGATACAAGTATGAATGCTTCAATTAAAGTTTTGATCACTTCATGAACAGATGCATCAAGAAATCTTGATACATCATAACTGATCTCATAATCCATTCCTTTCAGGAATGTAGATTGCTTGAGTTCCTCCATTCGGATTTTCACATTTTTGATCACCTCACTGGCGTTGGATCCTGGCAATTGTTTAAGCATTAAAGATGCAGAGGGTTTGCCATTAAGCTTTGATTCCACATCAAAGTAAGTTGTTCCGAACTCAACATCTGCAACATCTTTTATGCGAAGTATTTGTCCGTCCGAGTTAGCTCTTATGGGAATATTGGCATACTGTTCTTCAGTATTGTATCTTCCGGTATACTTTACTATGTATTGCAGAGCCTGAGCTGACTTATCAGAGCTTTCGCCTATTTTACCGGGAGCTGCTTCGATGTTTTGTTTCTGCAAAACCTGAATGATATCATCTGTATCAATATTATAAGCCAGCATCTTGTCAGGCTTGAGCCATATTCTCATGGAATATTCTTTGGCACCAAGAATATCTGCATAGCCTACTCCTTGAATACGTTTTAATTCAGCCAGAATATTGATATCTGTAAAGTTGTAAATGAATTTCTCCTGAAAGCTAGAGTCGGTGCTGAAAATATTGAGGTACATGAGCATGCTGTTTTCTTCCTTCGCTATTTTGACACCGTTTTTTATAACCTCTGAAGGCAGTTCTCCCATTACCGCAGAAACTCTGTTTTGCACATTTACAGCAGCAATGTCCGGATCTGTACCAACTTCAAAAATGATCTGAACAACACCTACACCGTCGTTTCCTGCGTCTGAAGACATGTATTTCATCCCTGGAACACCATTAATAGCTCTTTCCAGAGGTACAATAGCTGCTTTGGTAACTGTTTCTGCATTGGCACCTGTATATTCAATAGTCACGTTTACCTCGGGTGGCGCAATGCTTGGAAATTGCGTCATAGGCAACTGAGTCAGTGATAGTAATCCCATTAAGGTGATGATAAGGGATATCACTATTGATAACACAGGCCTGTGTATAAATCTTGAAATCATAATTTTTTATATAATTAAAAAGCCTGTATTAATTTATCACTGTAGTACCTTCATTTGGAGCAATAGAAGCCGGTTCCGGTATGATTTTATCTCCTTCACGGACCCGTTGTAATCCTTCATAGACTATTTTGTCTTTGGGAGTAAGGCCGGATTCAATCACATATAAATGAGGAAGTCTTAGTTTGGGTATGATGTTTTGCATCTTAACCTCATTGTTCTGATCGACAAGGAAAACAAAGGTTCTGTCCTGTACATCAAAAGTAGATTTCTGAGGAATGATCATCACCTTGCTAAGGTTAGTCTTCAGAAGGACTTTGCCACTAGCTCCATGCTTAAGTATCTTATCAGGGTTTGGAAATCGTGCTCTGAAAGAAATGTTTCCCGTTGCTTTGTCAAACTCTCCCTCAATGGTTTCAATCTTACCTTTGTATGGATGCTCTGTTGAATTGGCAAGAAGTAAGCTTACCTCTTTAGTCTCGGCCTGTTGCTTTGTATGTGTTACAAAATTCAGATATTCATTTTCTGAGACATTAAAATATGCGAAAACTTCTTTGTTGTCAGATATGGTAGTAAGTAATGTGCCTTCGTTAACAAGGCTTCCCATTTTCAAAGGTATCCTGTCAATAATGCCATCAAACGGAGCTTTGATTTGTGTAAATGATAATTTCAGACTTGCATTTGCTGTCTGAGACCTGGCTTCATCGATTTTTGCATTAAGAGCCTCCAGCTTAGCTTCGGCTCTAGCTACTTCTGTTGGAGAGACAATATTTTTTTCAAGGAGAGCTTTGGTGTTTATTAAATCAAGCTCAGCAGATTTAGCTTCTGCTACCGCATTTTTTAGCTGAGAATTAGCTTTGGAAAGTTCTTCTCTGTATGAATAATCTTCTATGCTAAACAGCAGCTGCCCCTGTCTTACACCCTGTCCTTCATCTATGTGGATCTTTTTAATTTCACCATATACTCTTGCTCTTATTTCGACATTTTTTATCGCATGCAGGTCGGCAACATATTCCTTGGTATATGAAGTGTCCAAGATAACGGGACTTGTTACTGGAAAAGTCTCTATTCTGGTTTGGTTTTCTTTATGTGAAGAGCAAGACATTATGAGTATGCACAAAAGCATACATGCCTTGCCTGTATATTTTTTCATATATAAGTTTTTAAAAAGAATGGGATATTTCAAGCAGAATTTTCTTCAATAGAATTCTGACTAAATGAAATATCATTTAGTAAATAATAAACATGCAAGTACCATAGCTGCGAACAGCAATGAACTTGTTGAATTATAGAATGGATTATGCCTGTTTAGGCGGAGGTGATGAGTGTTCTAAAAATGAAGAATAAGGCCTTATAATTAAGGGTGATTTAGGGTCCTCAATTAAAATGAATTGTTCTATAGAAATATCTATAATCTGGCAATAATAAAAATCATTGGTCTTCTTGAGCCAGTCCGGATTGTCGTCATCCTCGTCTTCAGGGGTATCATCGGGAATTTCCATATATACCTCTTTAACCAGCTCAACAACACTGTTATATTCTTCTTCAACTTCTTCAACTTCATTAAATGGAGTATCATCTTCATTTTCGCCAGGCAAAAATGCAGTATTAAGGAAGCATAATAAAAGTATATATGTCAGTGCTTTTTTCCACATACCTTGGCCAATATAACGAAAAGATTTTCTTCATTTGTACTATTCGAATGGGAAAATATTTAAATAGTTTAAAATGTAATAGGTCGTTGTATTATTATTAGAAATAATTGATTAAATCAATTTGTAGGAATACAGGATAGATTCAGATGATGCAAGAGATTTAGCTCTGAAATCATCTGTTTTAGATTTCTTTAAATTTTTGATAAAGGGAAAAAATAAAGGTGATTGGGAAAATGATAAGTCCTATAATAAATATAGTCTTCCCATGTTTTCGGTCGTTCTCTGAATAAGCATATATTTTTTGGCCGTTTGGGAGAGATTTTTTATAAGTTATTATATGCCAGCCTATAAAAATTCCTGAAAGTCCGCCTAGTATGGTCATTATATAAGCAAATAGAATCCAAGCCTTCTGACTTGCCTCCGGTTTGGCAAGGTCCTCAATCCTTTGTTTTCTTAATGCATTTAAAAGTTCAGGATCAAATTGCTTTCCTCTTTGTATCAATAGTTTGTGAGCAATTTTATAGTCAATATTACTCCACTCATCAGGCTTCATTAATATCTCATAAAGTTCTTCATCTGAAAAGCTGTGCAAATAGTGTGAATCTTCAATCTCTGTAGTCAGATTATCAGCCTCTTTGTCCAGAAATGCATTGGCTTTAGCAAAATCCTTCTGATGTATTTTTAGTTGTACAGAATTAGAAATGAGTACATCTCCACTATAGAGTGTTCCTTCAAGAGGTTGATTGTTGTGTATTAGTTCGGCTTCAATACCAATTTCTTTAAGAACATCAGCAAAGTCTCTGGCCTGCTCTATATTAGTGAAATTGCGGAATACTGAGTAATCGTCGGAATTCATTAGTTTATTTAAATCAGAATTTTTAATTGAATTTATTGTGAATTAAATAGTTGAAGTATCGTTTGTTGTTTCTGCTTCTGTTACTGCATTCTCTTTTTCTACAAGTCTTTTTAGTTTTTCTGCATAATCTTTTGCTACAACGTATGTATCACTCCATTTGTCATGCCAACCTCTGCTTGGAGAGCCGAGACAGGAAAATGCTTCAAATGGGACATATCTGATTAAAGCTCTCAGCAAGCAGGTTCTAAAATCTGGTTTTTGAGCAAATTTGTTTATTACAATGTACCCTGTAATCATTTTGCCAGGTGTTTGTTGAAAATAATATTCAAAAAGGCAATTTAATAGAGGGTAGGAAAGTATGATGATAAGGTTTGTGAGCGCTAAGATAGCTTCATTGATTGCTGGTATTGCGGCTATCAGGTAACCAATAATTATAAGTACAAAATAATCAGTAATTAAATGAACAAACCTTAATCCAGCATTGATGGTTCTTACCTCAACTTTATTCTTGTAAGTTCTTGTAATTTTTCTTGCTATTCCGTCTTTGCCACTCTCCATATGAGAGATTGTTTTTTCGACAGTAATTTCTTCGAGAGATTTCATATGGTTAATCGTCAATTTTGCAGTATCTAATTATAAATGATTTTTGTTTGTTTTTATTTGTAAAAATTAATTGTACTCTGTCGATGTCACAAAAATCTTTCATTTTTGATTTGAGAGAATCATTAATTTGAGATGCAATTTCTTTTGGAGTGTGCTTAGAAAAATCAGCTCCGATAATTTCTAATGAAGCATATGATCTAAAGGCATCTTCGGAGTATCCGGTTAACATGACTTTGTCACAATTACAAGCTGAGGTCGTTATTTCTTCCAATTGTTTCGTTTTGTTTTGTAACCTTTCAATTGCATCACTAAACCAGCAGCTGGAAGTAACCAAACAAAATATTATTGGCAGGAAAAATTTGAAACTTTTCATTAAAACTATTGATGCTGAAATAATAATACGAATTTACAAAAAAAATGGATAAGTCTTATGGCTGTTGATCTGGATTAAATTTGTGGAGAAATTTTTGGGGAAATACGTAACTTTATAGATCTGTAATCCTTCATCAAACTATGCCGTATTAAAGGTTTATAAGTCAGTTACATTGACTTAAGACGAATTATGAGGAAATTTTTAATGCTCCTATTTATCACTTTTTTAGTGATAGCCTGTCAGGAATCAAAAAAGGGGAAAGAACCTTTAACTACAATAATAAATGATTCAATCATATCAGAACATGACGGTCGTTGCCTTCAGTGTTTCAGTCTTTCTAAAGAAACTAAGGATACGACTTTGTTAATTAATAACGAGCCATATGTATTAACATATTCTTCAGTTATTGATACTTCTGAAACGCTTACACAGATTGATGTTTATTCTAGTAATGGTAAAAACTATAAAGATATTTTCAGAGGATATAATGCTTACTATACAGTTTCGCTAAAAGATTCAAATAGGCATACAATATTCTCAAAGAAATTTCTGAAAAAGGAGTTTGGTGGAGATAGCTATGATAAATCTATAGTGGTAGAAAGTGGTGCTAATATGCCCAAATTCAAAGGATATTTGTCAAAGTTTGATTCATTTTTATTTACTCTAGAATTTTGGGTTCCTGACAGTGATATAGGTCTTGAATGTTTTTTTATGTTAGACCGAAAAGGGAATATAATAAAGAACTTTGTAAACAATTGGTTTGGTGGTGGAGATTGTGATGGAACTATTGAAGTATCACCATCTAAAGATTTCATTCTTACTTGCAGAAGTATAATTAATACTAATGGGAAGATTGTTAATCTTGACAAAGAAGATGTTGGGCTTGTGTGTACTAAACTCATTAATGATAGTATTATATTAGTAATCGAACAGTTTAATGATACAACCAAACTTCCCAATGCTATTTTGATGAATAATTTTGGAAAGGTTTTAAAGAAATTCAATTACCAGGGATATTATAATGTTTTAGGTTATATTGTTCCCATACGCTACGACAGCCGTTCTGAGAATTATTATCTTTTTGACCAAACCTTAAAAAATATCAGAACTATAAACCGTGATAGGCCGTTAGGGTCAGAAGCTCTGAGGCTGGACCTGATTGAGTCATATGATGGCAATCAAAGAGCGCATGAAGTCAAGGTCGTTTTCAAAACAGAAGGTAGAGCTAATAACTTTTATATAGATTCAATAACACAACAGATAAGGTATGAAGGAGGTATTGGAAAGAAATAATGTAAAACCACAACACATTTTTATTAGTGCTATGATAGTTGATATTGTCATTTATTTATTATGGCATACTATAAAAATTTTTGATCCGGAAGTAGCGGATTCCAATTATTTCGAAATAATACTGTCTATTATAGATCTTGCGGCCTATTCTTTTTCATTATATTTTCTTATTTGGATAGAAAGTAGAATAAATGAAAAAAAAATGCTCAGATTCCCAGTTTATGGTTTAATATTATCACTGGTTATACAAAGGCTTGCTTATTTTTATCCCATTATCGCTCTTCCTGCTAACAGCATTTTGATTTATATACCAGGTTTAATATTGATGGTTATTCTGATATCTTTTCTTATTAAGAAAAAAGGAGTTTATTCTTCGGAATTTAAATTTATCGGAATTACTTTTCTTGTTTCATTAGTTGTAATGCTCACTTATCCTGTGATGTTTGCTATGATTACAACTCAGTATCCAGAGCTTATTTCGTTTAATGTGATATCCGAAATTATTCAACTTATTATGATACTTCCCAAAATAGCAATTCTAATGCTGACGATTAAGTCTCTCAAAGAATTTAAGAAGGAAGAAACAGAGGTATTAGAAAATTATTAAATTCAACTTTAAGGATTATATATTTAGAATTCAAATCAAGCAACTAAATTGCCTCTTAATCTTTTTCTCTGAAGGCAATAGTGGGGAGTTATCAACTTTCTACTTTAAGCTTTCAGCTTTTAACTTTACTATACCTATATTCATCACATATAACATCATTCTTAATGGCAGATTTTTCGAATATACATTCAAATTTGAATCCTGCTTTTTCAAGTACTTTTTGAGAAGCTTTATTAAAATCAAATATACCACTATATATACGAATCAGGTTTAATTGATTAAATCCATAATCTGTAATGAGATGTACAGCTTCCGTTGCAATGCCTTTTCCCCAATATGGTTCACCTATCCAATAACCAAGTTCAGCTGATATCCTGTGAACATCATCCTGTGGGACTAATCCTATGCATCCGGCTAATTCTCCTCTATACTCTATTGCAAATGTAAGATAGGGTTTCTGAGATATACAGAAATTAATGAACTCCATTGCGTTTTGTACAGTATATGGATAAGGAAAATAATCCCGGACATTGTCCCATATATTTTTATTGTTGGCTAGCTCTGATAATCTGTCTCTATCTGAAATCTGAAATTTCCTCAATAAAATATTATTACTCATATTTGGTTATGGGTATTGATAATCAATAAGGTATGTGGTAAAATTTTATTTTCGGTAATTTAGGTATATCATATTGGAAAAAAAATAATTTTTCAGAGGTGACCTTTTATCCGATCTTCCATTAATAGTAAAAAAACAATAATCATGAGTGACGAGCTTATTATTGAGTTGATTAAAACTAACAAAGAGGATAAAGCTTTTCGAGCCTTATATAAGTATTTTCCAATGATCAGGAAAATGATCATTTCTAAAGGTGGCAAATTGGAAGATGCAGAGGATGTCTTCCAGGAGGCTCTTATCATTTTATATAAAAAAGTAAGATACACTGAATTCAGGCTTACTGCTAAGCTAAGTACCTATTTATACAGTGTTTGTCGGTTTCTATGGAAGGACGCTTTGATAAAAAATGGAAGGCAGGATTTCTCTGATATGATTGATGCAAATGAAGATAATGAAGAAAGTATGTGGGCAGAAATGAAAGAACAGGAGAGTGATCTTAGTACTTCAGAGAAAATTATAAATGATCTGGGGGGGCGCTGTAAAGAATTATTAATGCTTTTCTATATGGAAGCAATGAAACTAAAGGATATTGCATCCAAGATGGGCTACAGTTCCGAAAATACAGCTAAAAATCAGAAATACAAATGTCTGGAAGCTGCAAAGAAGAGGCTAAAAGAACTAAAGAAGGTAGGTATATAATTTAAGCTTGAAAATATAAATCTGATGAGCAAGATATATGAAATAACAGAGAAGATAGATCGATATCTGTCGGACAAGCTTAGTGAAACTGAGAAATTACAGTTTGAAAAGATGATATCAGAAGATCCTGGCCTTCAAGAAAGCGTGGAACTTCAAAGGGAAGTAATGAATGGCGTTGAAGGTCTTGTATTAAAGCAGAAAGTTTCAAAAGCATACCATCGTTTTAAACTGACAAAAGTACTGATTAAAGCAGGGCTGATTAGTCTTGGAATAATAGCAGTTGTCCTGGCCGTGGCTATTTTTAGGTCAAGTAAACATCATACTCATTCATCCCATCCGCATAAAGAGAAGGTGTTTGATTCTAAAGATATAAAGACTGAAGAAAATCATTCTCTGCCAATAATAGAACTATCACCACAAGAAGTTGAAAAGGTTGATGAGAATATTAAAAAGGATTTATCTGAAGCAGGTCAATCTCTTCAATTACAATTATTCACATTAAATTCTGAAAAGGATACTGTAATACAGACAAACGCAGGTACAGTACTTTCAATTCCCGCATCATGCTTTATTAATGAGAATGGCAAGCCAATAAAAGGTGAAATTCAATTGACGTTTAAAGAAGCTATGGATGCAGCGTCTATCATGAAAAGCGGACTGACAAGTACGACGGATGGTGCTTTACTGGAAAGTGCAGGTATGTTTTTTATCAGCGCCAGGCATAATGGCCAAGAATTAAAAATTGATTCGTTAAAGAATATTTATGCGGAAGTACCTACAAATAACAAAAGGGGTGATATGCAATTGTTCGATGGAGTACATACGAATGATGGTAAAATTAATTGGGTTAAGCCCAAGCCTTTGAGTAATTATTTAACTCCAGTTGATATTCATTCTCTCAATTTCTATCCTCCAGCATACCTTGATTCTCTTGCAAAGTGGGGATATAATGTTAGGGATAAGAAATTTACAGACAGTCTTTATTATTCTTTTGCAGGTTTGTTTGTAAAGGTAAATAATTTGGAACCCAAGGAGGAGTACGTTCCCGAGGACACTTCAGTTGCCAGAGACAATCAAGAAACTCCGGTTTATAAGAACAATCAGCAAAGGAGCAAGCTTGGGTTTGTAACTAATGACGTTCAAGCTATAAACCCAGGCAAGATTAAGGCCATTTGGAATGATCGTTTTCAGAAGACTTTAATTGCTACACGTGAGTTTCAAGAGCGAATACCTTTCATTCATAAAACATGCGATAGTAAAATTTTAGACTTGTATGTAAAGAATCTGAATAAGCCAATTTCAGCAATTGACCTAATGGCGGCTCAGCAGCTAAACGGAGAGTTGAAAAAAGTTTTTCTTGATTTTGCTTCCAGAAAAGAAGGAAAGGTAAATGTACGCAACAGTCAGATGGAGAAGCTTCGTGAGTTTTATTCAATTCAAGCTAAAGCAGTCTCGGAAGCTGCATTTAAAACTGAAGAGGCAATCAGACAAGAACAGAATAGACTTGAACGAATTGCTCAAAAGAAAAAAGCCACTCATGTGAGTGAAGATAAGGTAAGAGAAATTATGAATCTTCAAGAGGAATATGATCTTAATCTTACTGAGGCCTGCAGGCAATTAGGAATTATCAAACCAGTTTTTGCCTCTACACAGGTTTATGGTTTTTCAATACGATCTAATGGTTGGAAAAATATAGATAGATTGGTCTGGGAGGCCGCTGTGAATAGGACTACATTCAAATACTCTGCAGGTGGAAAGAAAGCAGAAATTAAATATCTTCCATTTTCGGTTAAGTTAAATGAGTATAAGCAGTATGATAGGATCTATGTCTACCTGCTGGCAGATAAGCTTAATAGCTTTATGCGACTGCAACAGGACAATGACCTCTTTAAAGAGCAGCTTAATGAGCTAATGAAATACAAAATGGTTTGCCTGGGTTTTAAAGGTGATAAGCTTTATTTCTCTGAAGTTGAAAATGTAGAATCAAAAGTATATGAGGATATCATTTTAAAGGAGATAGATGAAAAGATTTTAAATCAAAAGCTTAATTCATTAAAGAATTTAAATCAACTGGAAGGTATTGTGAAAGAAGTGGATTATTGGAAAAGTGAACTTCAGGAGGAGAAAAGAAGGAAGAAAGAAAGAGATAGAAGGAATTTCAGAGTGAAAGTTATGCGGGTGATATTTCCTTGTGCGTTGATCCCTTCAGATGAGGAGGTGTACGACTAGCACATTTGAAGGATGAGAAACAGGGCACTTCCATCGGGAGTGCCCTGCTTTTTATGACATTTTCCATTAATTATTGATAATTTTTTAATCCTTAATTTAAGTTTTAAACCAGTTATGACATGCTAGTACATTACGGAATCAAGGGGGATGGGAAGAAAATATTCTTTTTAATTTAGTTTGTGTGTAAATATTTTTTTATTTCCTTCGCTATGTTTTTAAATAAATAGCGATATGAAATATTTTATTTTAGGAATTTTTTTATTCGTCGTTGCAGACGCATTAGGTCAAAGCGATTCCCTTTCTTCTTCTGATACCATAAGACATCAGAAGTTACAGGAGATAATAGTGACGGCATCTAAGACAGAAGAGAAGCTATTGCAAGCTCCAGTTAGCATTGAAAAACTAAATTTAATGGAAATAAGAAATTCCGGACAGCCTACCTTTTTTGAAGCCATTGGAAATTTAAAAGGTATACAAATGATTACACCCAGTCTGGGATTTAAAGTGATCAATGCAAGAGGGTTTACGAATACAACAAATGTCAGATTCGTGCAGATGGTCGATGGTGTGGATAATCAGGCGCCACACATTGGCGCTCCGATTGCCAATTCCCTTGGTCCAAACGAGCTGGATATATACAGGGTAGAAATTGTGCCTGGGTCCGCATCTGCTGTATATGGAATGAACGCAATTAACGGAGCCGCAAATTTTATAACTAAAGATCCATTTAATTTTCAGGGATTCAGCTTTCAGCAAAGGTCAGGAGTTAATCATATAGGAGATAAGGAAACTGATCTAAAATATTTCAACGAATCAAGTTTCAGATGGGCTAAGAAGCTGAACAATCAGTTCGCTGTTAAATTTAATGGATCTTTTATGAAAGGAACGGACTGGTATGCAACCACCATGACCGACCTAAATCCCAAAGCCAATACCTCAACGGGGCTTCTGGGTGCAGAGAACGTTGGTAAGGATCTAGTTAATAATTATGGTGATGAGTCTTCTAATCGAAGAACCATTAGTTTGGGAGGCAAGCAATATGTAGTAAGCAGAACAGGGTATTCAGAACAAGACGTTACCAGTTATAATCTTCAGAACATAAAAGGCGATGCAAGCTTTTATTACAGACCTAATGAGAAAATCGAAGTATCTTATCTATATCGATTTGCATATATGAACAATGTTTATCAAAGGACAAACAGATTCAGATTTGACGATTATCTGACTCAACAACATGTGCTGACTGCAGGGACAAAGAGTATAAGATTTAAAACATACCTTACAACTGAAAATACAGGGGAATCATATAACATAAGATCAATGGCAGAAAATGTAGAGAGAAGTTTTAAAAGTGATGATGCCTGGTATAAAGATTTTACTACTCAATACAATAATAGCGTCACAGCTGGAAAGACAGTACAGGAGGCCATGGGTGATGCAAGGAATTTTGCAGATAAAGGCAGACCTGAACCAGGGTCTAAAGAAATGAAAGACCAGATAGCAAAGCTAAGAGATATCAATAATTGGGATTATGGAGCGGCTTTAAAAGTAAAGGCATACCTGGCGCATACAGAAATTCAACATAATCTTACAGACGAATTATGGTCTTCCTTGAGAAGAAAGCATAAAATAAACATCAACTATGGCCTGGACTTCAGGGAATATATCATTGTTCCTGACGGAAACTATTTTATTAATCCTGTTGAAAACGGACAGAACCTGACTTATTGGAAAACAGGTGGATTTGTTCAGGCAACCAAATTACTATTTAATGAAAAAGTAAAGATTAACGCAGTATTAAGAGTTGATAAGAACCAGTACTATAAAGCAAAGTTTAATCCGAGACTTGCAGTTGTATATACGCCTGTTCAAAATCATAACTTCAGGGTTTCTTATCAAAATGGATACAGGTTTCCAAGTATTTTTGAAGCATTTTCAAATATCAATAGTGGTGGCGTAAAAAGGGTAGGCGGATTGCCAGTGATGTCTAATGGGATTTTTGAAAATAGTTACCTGAGAAGTTCTATCGATGCTTTTCAAGCCGCTGTTACCAATGATGTGAATAAAAATGGTTTGACTCAGGCGGCAGCTATTGAAAAGAATAAAGGCCTGTTAAAAAAGAATACTTACACTTATTTACAACCAGAACAAGTCTCTAGTATCGAAGCTGGTTACAGAACATGCGTGTTAAACAAAACTCTGACGTTTGATGTGGATTTTTATTACAATATATATAACAACCTCATGGCTCAGGTGGAAGCCAATATGCCTAAGACAAGCAATGCTGACAGTGTTGCCTATTATCTCAATGATAAAAAGAAGCAAGACAAATACAGGCTTTGGACCAATTCTAAAACAGTAAGTTACAATTATGGTGGAACAGCCGGAGTTTCTTATTTACTTCCACAAAATTTTGTGATAGGAGGAAATGTGACTTTTGCAAAACTATACAGAAGAGATCAGCAAGACGGGCTGGAAGATGGATTTAATACCCCAAAATGGATGTATAACATTTCTTTAGGTAATCCTAGAATGTACAAATCTTTAGGATTTAATATTAACTACAGAAACCAAAGTGGTTTTTTATGGCAGTCAGCTCTTGCTACTGGAACTGTACCGAGTTATTCAACAGTGGATGCTCAGGCTCAATATAACCTTATGAGGGAATGTTTAAATATCAAATTAGGAGGAACTAATATATTTAATAAATACTATTATACTTTTCTCGGTGGACCGTCTGTTGGAGCTTTTTATTACATAGCTGCTACCATCAATCTATAGGGTTTTTAGACGAAGATTTGATTAAGTTATCTTTCCAAGATGCATAATCTTGGAAAGATAATTTTACTCAGATTTTTAATTTTGCAGATTTTTTGTCAAGAAACTCTTGAATATCACTTTCAAGGTCTTCAAATAACTTTATCATCTTTTCACCTTCTTTGGTGAGTATTGCACCTCCGCCGCCTTTTCCACCAATAACCTTTTCTACAAGTGGAGAAGATGCCTTCTCATTCATTGACTGGATCAGATGCCAGGCTTGTTTATAGGCCATTTCCATGGATGCGGCGGCTTTTGAGATGGAACCATGTTCTTTTACCTTTTTAAGGAGTTCTACACGTCCCCGGCCTAAAAACGGGCCTTTTTCAGAGTTTATCCAAAATCTGCCATCTATGCTATATTCAGAATTAGAAGCCTTGCTCATTTTTTTTATTTTTACCTCCATAAAGATATATAAATGATTTAATTAATGAATTAGCATTTTTCAGGCACCAATGTAAGGGAAATTTTTAATTAGTTGGGTTAAGTATTTGATTTATAGTATGTCATTTTGTTCGATAATCTGCATAAAATATTTTTAAAATAAGCTGTAACTTTTGAGTTGAGTCGGTTGTCTTATGACTGATTTATCTGATACGTGAGAATTTAAATGATTAGCACTAGGGAATATAATACTGCTGTAAAGGAGTATTCCAGAAATATTTTCAGGTATGTATTCAAATGCATAAAGGACGAAGACGAAGCTAAGGATATCGTCCAGGAATGTTATTTGAAGCTGTGGACGTGGAGAACTAACGTCAATCCTGACAAGATAAAGTATTGGCTGTTCACCACTGCGCATAATACTATGCTCAACCATTTAAAAAAATCATCAAAGGTTGTCCCTATGGAAGGGTTGTCAAATATAGATCCTTTCGTAGTTCCCAATGACGGATTTGATTTAAAAGGCCTCATAGATAAATCACTGGATTTGCTTCCTCAGATGCAAAAGACAATTATAATTTTACGAGATCTTGAGGGGTATAATTACAATGAAATAGGGGAGATGCTTGAGCTGTCAGAGTCTCAGGTAAAGGTATATTTATTCAGAGCGAGGCAGAAGATGAAGGAGTCGTTAAAAGATTTAAATAAGTATTATGAGAACAATTGACCAAAGTAATTATGAAGAATGGATCTTCGAATATTACGAAGGTACATTGAATGCTGAAGAAAAAGCCCAGGTGTTAGACTTTGTGCAGATGGATTCTTCATATATGGAGGAATTTGAAGCTTTTGCAAAAACTTATTTAAGAGAGCCTCTTCCCGATAAATTGCCTATTGAAAGTTCTTTATTAAGAAGAGAAAATTATTTCAGTATCAATTATGTAATAGCTTCAACTCTTGTAATAATTGTCTCCGGATTATTACTTGTTAAAAAGTCCGAAGTGAAATCTGAACAGGTCAATATTACAAAGCATTCAGTGATTAATGAATTACATCAACAGGGGGAATTATCTAAAGAAAAAAGACTTCCTGTTCAGAGGCTGAATTACAGTAATCCTACAGTGAAAAGGGTTGAACCTTTTGTGCAATTTGGTATTAACAATGAACATATAATAATTTCAGATACCAACCATACTTCTTTACCCAATGTTGTTAGGGACCTTAAAGAAGTTCAGGAAGTGCCTAAAGTAAATGCCTATGACAGTCTTTCTGGGGAAAAAGCTACAACTACTATCGCACCAGAGAAGATAACCGACAAAGATGCAATAACAGCTCCAAAATCAAGGTTGGAGAGGAAAGCTGAAAAGAGAAAGTTGAAGCAAATTGCGAAAGCTAAAGAAAAACAAAGAAGAGAAAGGGAAGCTCAAAAGCTTATGAAAGGGAATATGCCTTATGTAGTGCCACTAGATCCTAATACTTTTTAAAAAAATCAATAAATATCATAGTTAATATTAAACTCTCCTGAAATAATGGAATGCAGATATTCTTTGCCTAATGAAAGTGATAAAGTTGAAATCTTGAAATTAAAACAATCATAAAACAAAATTTAAAATCATTAATCTATTTGGAATTGAGCAAAGTCTTTTACAAAAATTTTTAAACACAATATGAAAATGAAAAACATATATTTTTTATTTCTGATAATGATTATTGGAATGTGTGAAAAGACTTTCGCTCAATCCAGATGGGTTGGCATAATGCCTATGGAGTTTAATCCTTCATTTGCGGGTAATGCCGGTGGGCATAGAATCGTTTCTTTGGGGGCTGGAAATACTGTAAGCACAGAATTTTCTTATGCTAAAGGTAGAATACTTAATACAAGTGTTTCATATGATAATTTTATTTCCAGATTAGCCACTGGTGTTGGAGTTATAGCTTCCTGGTATGATGGAAATATTAAATCAACTTCATACGAAGGGAAATTATCAGCTTTAAAAACTGGTTTAATTGTTTCACCCAAGATAAGTATCAAAGGTAAATATACGATAGCGCCATCTGTTGGATTGTATTATAGACACCTTGACTTATATACAAATAATTATGATTACAATACCTTAGCTTTAATGTCTGATTTTTTTAATCTTAAAGTAGGCTTGCTGTTTAATTCTGAAAAATTTTATTTAGGGTATGTCCATAATTTTTTGCCCTTAGAAGTTAGGAACCCAAAAAATACGAATATGGGCCCTTATTATGAAGATGATTATCGTGGTTTTAAAACATTTGGTATAATTCAAACAGGCTATAAATTTCAAAAAAACAAAGAGTCAAAGATAGCATCAACATTGCAGGCCGCAATAAGGGTAGGTAAATACACAGAGTTGTCTGATTTGATGAATAAGGTGAATTATACTGTTAAATATAAGAAAGTCCTTTTAGGAGTATCAACGGCAAGTGGATCAAGGCCTCCACCAGTGCTTTCAAAAGTATCTTATTTAAAGCAACGACTACATTTTGATTTTCTTGCAGGTATTGGGTTTCAGACAAAAAATATAAAGATTTTTTATGGACAGAATATCTCGAATTTGAAATATTGGTATAACGGAGAATTATCATGTCGCATCATTATATCGAACAAAACTAAAATAATTAATCAGTTTTAATATATCAGATAGTAATAATAGTTTGACAGGACCATTTACGTTTTGATGTTGAGCTTATAGTTATAATGGGTTAAATCCATCCTGGGTTGAGTAAAGTCTTTAGGCAATTAAAAAACGAATAAGTAGATGAAAAACATTTATTTTTTATTATTGATAGTGATCATTGGAAAGTGTGAAGAGACTTATGCTCAATCGGGTTGGATAGGGTTAATGCCCATGGAGTTTAATCCTTCATTTGCCGGAAATTCAGGTGGACATAGGATTGCAGCATTAACAAGCTATGAGCATTCTGTAAAAAGAAGTAGGGAAACAAGTCCATTGAATTCAACACTTGCCAGTGCTTCATATGATAATTTTATATCTAATATTGGAAGTGGAGTAGGCTTTTATATGTCCTCCAGAAAATATTCTTCTGGGGATACCAGTTCTCCTTATCATATTTCTTATACTTCATTTAATGCATTAAAAGGTGCCCTTATTATCAGCCCTAAAATCAGTATTCGAGGTAAATACACTATCGCCCCTTCTTTAGGATTGAATTATAAACATTTAAGTTATGATTTTCAAGCTCCAGGGGGAAACGTCAATTATGATTCTTCGAAAATTAAGTTCGAAAATTTTAAGTCTGAGATTTTTTATCTAAGCATGGGTCTGTTATTTAATACTGAAAAATTTTACATTGGATATTCACATTTTTTCCAGGCCTTTAATGGTGCTCGCAACATGAATTCTTTTTATGAGGAAGATTATAGATCAGGCAAGCAATATGGTATAATTCAGGTGGGTTATAAATTTCAGAAAAATAAAGATTCTAAATCTTCATATACTCTACAAAAAGTTGTTTGGACGAATCGAAAGTTTGATTTAATTACTATAGTAATAGACGGTCTTACATTTACATATAAATATAAAAAAATCCTTGCAGGGATTTCTACTGGAAGCTCATCTCATTTTGGGATTGGTTATCAATCAAATAAATTAAAAATATTTTATTCACAGAATTTAGATTTAAGTAATTTTTACCATGGCGAATTATCTTGCCGTCTTTTAATTCCAAACAAGAAGAAAACTTTTTATCAGTTTTAGCATCACGTATACAAAAAACTTAAATTGAGGTTAGTTATATTCTAACAATCATGAATTTAAATCAGATAACAGTTCCATCATTAGACCTTGCGAAGTCAGTCGCATTTTATGAAAAGATAGGTTTAAGATTAATCGTAAATGCATTGCCTGAATATGTCAGGTTTGAATGCCCTGATGGAAGTTCAACCTTCTCTCTGCATAGAGTAGATGATCTGCCTTCCGGTGATGGTATATGGGTATATTTTGAATGTGAAAATCTTGATGATGTGGTGAATACCTTATGTGAAAAGGGAATTGAATTTACTGAGATGCCCAATGATAAATCCTGGTTATGGAGGGAAGCAAGATTGAAAGATCCTGATAATAACCAATTGATATTTTTTTATGCGGGAGTAAATAGAGTTAATCCTCCATGGAGGGTGTAAGGGTTATGCTTGCAAGATGTCTTTATTCTGGATGATTTTTGTTCTCTCTTTGATATATATTTTGATTTTAAGTCTTTAAATTCTTTCTATTATTGATCTATTCTTTCGCTGATTTGAATAATTAAATCTGAATGGGTAGATTGTTAAAATTTTTATTATGAAAGAACTCTTAAAATCATTTAACCTCCTTTCTGAAGAGGAGATAGCTGAAATATATTCTGTCACAGAGGTGTGCAATCTTGAGCGAGGTGAGTTTTTTATCAGGGAAGGTAGCATTTGCAATGTCGTGGCATATATTGAATCTGGTATTATAAGATCTTTCTATACTACTGAAGATGGAGAAGAAATGACGTACTGTATTTCTTTCCAAAATTCATTTATGACCGCCTATTCTTCTTTTATTACAGGCCAGCCTACTTTGGAAAATGTTCAGGCTATAACTCCTGTAAAGCTTCTTATACTAAAAAAAAAGGATTTGGAGCAAATTTCTGAAAAAAGTATAAACTGCCTCAAATTTGGAAAGTTTATGGCTGAAAAGGAATACCTGGAATTGGAAAGAAGGGTCTTTTCTTATCAGCGTGAGAGTGCAAAGGAACGCTACAACAGTCTTTTACTGAATCATCCTAAATACATAGAGCAGATTCCTCTCAAATACCTCGCGTCTTATCTAGGAATAACTCCAAGACATTTAAGTCGCTTAAGAACTGAAATGATTTAATAGACATTTGTCTTTTCAGACTTCTATTCCTTATCCTACTTTTACCGGAAACTCATTTCGGTATATATGAAAAATGTTGTAATTATTAATGGTCATCCTTTCAAGGAAAGTTTTAATGCTTCTCTTGCTTATGCTTATAAGACCGGCGTACAAGAAGCAGGGGCTAATGTATCTGAGATTTTTATTGGCGATCTTACTTTTAATCCAAACCTGCAATTCGGATATAGTAAAAGAATGGAACTGGAGCCTGATCTTCAGGATGCCTGGAAAACTATTAAAGAGGCAGATCATCTTGTTTGGATACACCCTGTCTGGTGGGGAGGTATGCCATCTCTTATGAAAGGATTTATAGACAGATTGTTTCTTCCCGGAATGGCCTTCAGTCCTAAGGAAAATTCTATATGGTGGAATAAATTACTTATTGGTAAAACTGCAAGAATCATTACTACAATGGATCAGCCTGGATGGTATTACAGACTTGTTTACGGAAGACCTAGTATCAATCAACTTAAAAGATGTACTTTAGAGTTTTGTGGAATAAGGCCTGTCGAAGTTACTACCATAGGAATAATAAAAACTTCCGATAATGCAAAAAGGGAAAGATGGCTCAAGAAGGCTTATGACCTAGGGTTAGCCTTAAGTTAGTTGTTCTTGGTCGGCTGATCTTTTTGTTTGGTCAAAAATGAATAGTTCGTAAAAACTTTTTGAGACTTGAAGGCGTTTATTTTATCTTCATTACTTCTATGGTTTCAAACAGACTTTTTGACGCTCCTTACTGTGAAATAAAGGAGCGAAATGACGGTATTATTTATGCCAAATGGAAAGGCTTTCTAAAACCTGGGCAGGTTAAAACAGGATGTCGATTTATGACTGATTATGTCAGGAATAATAAAATTACTGTTCATCTGAGCGATCATAGAGATCTCAGAGTGCTTTCAAAAGATGTTCAGGATTATTTGATAACTGAATGGTTTCCAGAAATCGAAAATCAGGGTATGAAGAAAATTGCTGCATTGGAGGCTCCAGATCCCTTTGCAAAAGTAACTGTAGATAAAGTAAATAAAGAAGCGCAGGTTGGCAATCTTATTATTCGTTCATTTGAAACGGAAGAGGATTGTATCAACTGGCTGCTTGAATAAAAGCTAATAAAAACTATATTTAAGTTAAGGGAGAATATAAGTTCAATTCAGAAATTATATTCTCCTTTCATTTTAATAAAGTCTAATACCTGGTAACAAGCGCTAATCCCTGAAATTTTCCTAAATCATCTTCTTCTACAAAAACGGTTTCACCTCCCTTGCTGAGATTTTTCTCAATCATTTCATCTATCAGGTCATCAATAACGTCGGGCTCATGGAGGGCACTATGATCTTTTAATTTGATGCCATCATTTTCAACTATGCCTGGCTGAAAAAGGCCTTTTTGCACGTATAATGTTTTTCCTCTTCCTTGTTCGATGGCATTCCATATTTCATTGATGTCGCTGAAGAATTTACCGGTTCCTACAGCGGATTTAAGTTCATTTATTCTCTCCCTTGAAGTATTTTTATGAAACTCATTTACAGTAGGCCAAGCTTTTGCTATAATCTGATTTGGCTTTACTTCATTCCTGTCAATCGAAACTGATCCTATGATCGCAGATTTATTGTCTGCAACATTCATATAATGTACATAGTTTCGTTCTTCAGTTGCCAGAATAAGAGGTTTGGGATTATTTATAAGAACCTTCTGAACCTCCTTATCAACTTTGTTGAAAAACTCCTCTGTAAGATTTTCTTGTCCTTTGGACATAGACGCAGCATGCTTACTCTCGGGAAACGGTGAGTCATTTATTATCGGAAACGGTGAAACGTTTTCAGTAATTTCCTGATCATTGAAAGCTTCTATTAGCCGTGCTTCCTGGTGACTCAATACCAGTATATAATAAGAAACTTGTTCATGAAGAGCCCTTATAAGGTCTCTTGTAGCAAAAGTATTATCTATAATTACTCTGTCTTCAACATGGATTGGTAAACGAGTATATTCCAGAATATCAGCATTTGCGAAAATTACCAGACTTTCTTTATTATGGTAGCTATGATTTAAGGTTACCGAAAGTTGATTTAATTTATCTATGATATTTTTGGTTAGCTTTTTATCATTATATGCAGAGAGTCTTTCTTCTGCTTCATTTATAAGGTTTTTAAGCTGAATGGGATCTTTTTTATTATCAGGGTGTGTTCGATGCGTATTTAAAATGATCGTAACACAGACGTCAGATCTGATATCCTTTAACTTTTCAAATAGTTCATTTATCATATCTCTTTCCTTTTGGTTCCTTCTTCATAAAAGGTAACAATGAATCCGAAGCTAAAAGTTTACAGATAGGCTAAAAGCTAAAAGCAGAAAGCTTAAAGTTTTATGTTCCGCTTTCGGCTTTAAGCTTTTCGCTTTGTGCTTATTAAAACTTAACAATTTTAAACTCAACCCTTCTGTTTAGTTTTCTTGTTTCTTCTTTATTATTGTCAGCTATAGGCTTAGCTCCTCCATAGCCTTTTCCTGATATCCTGTCTCCTGAAATTCCTTTGGAAATAAGATAATTTTTAACAGTTTCAACTCTTTGCTCTGAAAGCGTTACATTTTTATCCGGATCCCCCATATTGTCTGTGTGTCCTGATAGTTCAATCTCTATTGTAGGATTTTCAAGAAGCAGATTTGCAAGTTTGTTTAATTCTGGGTAAGATATAGGCAGTAATTTTGGTTCACTTCTTACGAAGAAAACGTTTTTCAATGGAATGTCTTCACCTACTTCCAGCGGAGTAAGATAGATATTACGCTCTATTTCCATATATTCACTAATGTTAGGAACGCTGATAGTATCACGCACTGAATAAAAACCGGGGTGCTCGGCAAAAAAAGAATAAACCTGGTTATATGGCAATGCTATTTTATAATCTCCATTATGTGGATCTGAGCTTGCTATACCAGCTTCCTTATCGTCATCCAGGTCTCTGTAAGTAATGCCTGTTTCAATAGGTTCCTTGGTCTTGCTGTTAAGTACTTTTCCATAGATAAGTACCAGAGGGTTAGGTTTTATAGGGCCTGGTAGCTTTATTCTGAAGATGTCACTTTTACCTGTTGCTTTTTCCTCAGATATAAAATACGCATATTCTCCGGATGCAGGGATGCTGTAGTAAGCGTCCATTCCTTTCGAGTTTACAGGCAAACCTATATTTTGAGGGACAGACCAGTTTGTCCAGGAATTATCTAGTCTTCTCGTCACGAATATATCATTCTTTCCATATCCCGGATGTCCTGTGCTGCTAAAGTATAATGTAACTCCATCCGCTGCCAGAAAGGGCGATAATTCCGTTCCCGGTGTATTAACAATAGAACCAATGTTTTTAGGTACTGACCATGTATTATCATCTTCCAGAAATGAAACATAAATATCTCTTGATCCATAAGTTTCATCTCTTTGCAGAGCCATTAACAATACTTTCTTGTCACTACTTAAAAAATATTCATTGAAAGTACTTTTATTATAATAATTTCTGACGTTAATTCTAGTAGGCATGCTCCATCCATTCTTGGTCTTATTAGACATGGATAATCCCATTCCCTGAGCCGCACCTTTGGAGTCGTAAGTATTCATCAACAAAACAGTATTGCCGTCAGGACTTACAGAAGATACTGCATTTGGACCGTCGTTATTAATAGGAACTCCGACATTTATAGCTTTACCCCACTTACCATTTTGAAAACTTGAATAATATACATCCTGATAATCACCCGCACCGCCTTTGTTTTCAGGAGAATAATTTCTCGTGAAATATAATCCGTTTCCATCAGGAGTCACAACTGGCGTTAACTCTCCATATACAGTGTTTACACCAGCTCCAAGATTTTCAGCCGGCGAACTGTAACTCAGGTTAGGAGCAGTATTGATTTTAAGTTTAGTCCCTTTGATGAAAAAATCATCCACATCAAATGAGGAAGCTCCCCATGCTGCAAAGCCCACTGCTTTACCAGTAAGAGCATAATTGATCTCCGACAACACATGATCATTTGCAAGAAAGCGGACAGTTGAGCCACTCTTTTCTATTTTTAAAATATTATTATCAACCTTTATTTTTAATGATGTAGTAAAGTCCTTGATAAGTGTTGGCTTTCCTTTTTTAACTTCAAGTACCCGGTATTGCAGGTTTTTGACATTGAAATATAAAGCGTTCTCCTGATCTGTTCCAATCATGAGGCCATATTCGCTTCCTGGTTTACGTATTCCAAATTTGGCTTCTGCTGAAAAGTTTGCAGAGGTATTGAGTAGATTAAAGTAATTATTAATGCTACCACCAGCAATGTCGTTGTGTTGCCATACCAGTTTGCCACCTCTGATGTCTGATTGATCTGTTGGGCCATTAGGAAGCCGCCATCCTGTATCGTTATTATCAAAATGATCCTCTTCTACTATCCCTGCTGTCTGTGCAAAGGAAGTTTTAGTTAAAATGAAAAATAGCAAAATAAGGATGTTGGTTGGTCTTGTCATTATGTGCGTATTTTTAGGGAGTAACGATTGGATTGAAGATAATATTTTTGATGAATATATAAAATCTACTTCCATATATATTCTATTCTCAGAATAGATGATATTATAAGTCAGTCGTTTGCCTTGTTTTCATTTCTTTTATCATTTTATAAGACATGTATCCAAGGCCCGTCATTATAAGAAATATTGTAACCCATACCCAAAGCATTGAGGAGAAAAATGTTTTCTCAGGCGTTTCAATTTGTTGGGGAATATCATGGATGGCTCCGACATTTATAATGCTTAGATTTTTCGGAATGCTGTCTTTAAAGTACCCTAAATCATACTGAGGATAAGATAATTTTTTATCTCCGAATTGAAGCGTATACGCTTTCCCTTTCTCAAGCATAGCTGTCATGTAATATACAAGTTGATAGCTTTCTATGTTTTTTATTTTTAATGGCTGATTATCTTGGTTTTCAATGATCAGTTGGAAATCCTTAACTTTCAAATGATCGAATTCAATGATATTGTCGCTGTTCGAACGAAGTGTAGTCTCAGTGATAGTGTTATAATGTTTCTTGCCTTTTTGGTAATAGGTGGTGCATATTGCAGTATTCCTGAAGTAATAATGGGGCTCTAGAGCAGTTATTTTTATTTTATCTATCAGTTGAGCTGAAGGAAAAGAGATAGAGATGTAACTTTTCTTATCGGAGCTGTCTTTCCTATGTACATGGGCCCTGGGAAGTTCGATAAACTTCCCTTTTTGGGTATAAGAGTCATAATATCCTGCCTTTAAAATGTTGAGAGGAGCGCTCCCTGAATCGCCTATTTCGAGCATATAGTACTCATAATCCAACAAAGGGAAGTTCAGAATTTTAACTTCTGAAGTATTATTAGCAGAAGGGTAGGACTCTAGATGATAATCGTCTTTAATAATATACCAAAGTTTATTGTCACTACTACCGCTAAGTTTTGCTTTCTTTCTTACATCTGAATTTTTAATGATCAGGCTTATGTTATCTATTTTATTTTTAGCAGTATTCTGAAGTATCAGTTTGGAACAACATTTTGATTGAGATTTATATTCTTTAATGTTGTATTCTTTAAATATCTGATGTACCTGTAAAGGGACTTCTCTGCTTAATATATATGGGATTTCCTTTTGGGTATTATCATAAATTCTTATATCTGACAGATCATCGTTCAGATGAGTCACGATTTCGGGAGTCAACAGAATTTTATAGAACCTGCTTTCATTTACTTTACTTAATGAGGCTTTCTTCTTAAATGCTTGTCCATATGAGTGTCCGAGAATAAGGAAGAATAATGTATATAACAATAAATTTTTCATAATCATTAAGAAGTAATAGTTGTTTCATCATCTATGATCAGCTTTTTAAGCTTTTGATACATAAATGAAATTACTAGTAATAGAATACCGAGACAGATAAATGAGGCTATTTTGCCGCCTTCTGAAATTCCTCTTAGGTCGAATATAAATAACTTAAGCAGAGTGATAAAGAATGTTGTCAAAGAAATGATACGAAGCTCCTTTCTTTTTTTCTTCATTCCAAGAACCATAAATACGAGGGAGCTTATACCCCATAGTATAGGATAGCCAATTTTATGATTCTGACTTATAATGTAGCCAGTTCCTTGCATTTCTTTAAAGAAAATGAAAAGTACTATATGGTCCAGTTCACTACTTAGTATGAAAAGTGCAACAAATGAAATAAACCACAAAAAGACTTTGCCAGTTTTCACTTTAAAGCCAAATACCGCTTTGACTTTACGGTACATAAAAACTAAGATCCCAATGAACAGTAGCGTATCAATGTATTGGTAGGAAAAGCTGAGGAAAGAAGTGTTTTGATTTATAAGATACTCTTCTCTCAGTTTAATAATTTCCTGATGATAATAAGTGGTATAGAAAAGGCTTGACAATAATCCCAGAACCATTGTTCTGATCATCGATAATCTTGATGTGTCCTTGTGGTCTAAAAGCAAGAGGGAAAGCACAAACATGAGGTTGTAGCTTCCTGTAATGGTAGCTCTTAAGCTGCCAATTGATATGTGGTTTAGTAATTGATAATGAAGTTCCAGGAAGCCTGAAAAATATAATAGAATAAGGAATATGGTGCCCAGCGCTTCGTCATAATATTTGACAGGCAGGAAAATTATATTTGTAGTAGTTTCTTTCTTCAGTAATAGTCTTGTAAGGATTATAGAAGTAAGAGATATTAGGCTTGTGATAAATCCTTTGTTTAAAATGATTGTTTCAGAAAAGTTTCTGTCGTAAATATTTATCCAGTCCATTATAAGGCTTATTAGCATGAGAGCTGTAACTACTAAAGATCCGGTCTTAATAAGTGTAATACCCGATTTCTGAGATAACCACAACAAAAGCACAGCTTCTGCTGCCCAGAATAGCGTGATGTAGTTTCCTTCCAGCTGAACAGGCGCGGCAAGGCTGAGGAATGTAAGAACAAGACCTATAAGTAGGTAAATAAGGTTGGTGTCTGCTTTTTTGGTTTTATACAATGTGAAGGCAAAGATAAAATTGAAAATTGCTATCACCGCTGTGAATAATCCCTGGAACATTCCTCCTTTAATATTGGCAAGTATGATCATACCAGCAGTGTAATAGAGGAATGTGTTGCTCAATAATATACTGATATCTATGGCTGCGAATCTTTTGTTTTCTTTTATATTGTTAATGATATTCATGAGGAAGAATATCAAGTAAAAGATTGTGGCAAATACCATTGCTCCAGTATATGGAGCATCAGGGATGCCCTTTACTTTGGTTATAAGCCAACCTCCATAAAGCACAATAGTGAAGAGGTAAGAGATTATATTCAGAATCTTCCAACCTTTAAAGTAAGCCAATACCAACATGCCCGTGTTTAATGTAATGATGTAGGTGAAAAGTATAATGTAATTACCTTCTCCTGTGCTTACCATGAATGGAGACGCAAAGCCTCCGATAATAGCAAGTATGGCAAGTTCTTTTCTGTTATAGGTTATGGAAAAGAGTACTGAAAATCCTGTGATCACTACCATTATCAGAAACGCTGCTGTTTGACTGAATAAATGATATTCATGAAATGCAATTGAAATCGTAAAATAAAAGATAGACATTCCTCCACCTATCAACACAGAGCTAAACGCAGCGAATGTCTTGCGCATTTTATGAGCAAGTCCTAGTAATATTCCTCCGCATAGTATTCCTATAAATACCCTTCCGATTTCATGTATCCAGTTTTGGTCTATTGCATATTTTACAAAAAATCCAATACCTAAAACCAAGATGGCAATACCAATTTTATTGATGAGGTTTTCTCCAATGAATTTTTCAATGTCCGGATTCCTTTCGAAGAAGCTCGGTTTTTTCTCTTTTGGTTTGGCTGCAGGAATTGCTTTTGCAGGAGGTAAAATAGGAACCTGTTTTTTTATTGGTTCTTGCTCCTTTGATTGTCCTTCAATTTTAGGCTCGTTAATCTTAACGGGTTCGGGTTTTGGGGTGTCAAGATTAAATATTTGTGATAATAAAGATTCATCTTTCTTCTCCACTGACTTAGAGGGCTTAGGTTCAGGGACTGAAAGTTTTTTAATGTCGTGTTTTAGACTATCAATTTTTTTTGATAATTCATTGAATTTATTGTCGACTAAGCTGTTCTGTCTGATTAGCAATATGATGATTATCAGTAGTCCAATAAAAATTAAAAGTTCCATAAGTATCTTAATTCCGGATGTTTATTTCAATTACGAATGGGATATCTTTCCGTTAAAAAAAGGATAAAATTTAGGTAATTGAATTTTAAATTTATATTAAATTATTGTAAAACAGTTTATTGTGATTGTTTATTTTTCAGCCGGATTACAAGCAAACTCCTGGCCAGACTATCAAATTTTCCCGCTTGCACTTTTAAGCGCGTTGTTATGTTTTTATAATAAGAATTTAAAAAAAGGAGGGGAGAATGAAAAGTGCAGTAATTGGTAGAATTTATACACTGATATTTTTTGTGCTATTTCTTTCAGGATGTCAGGTGGTAGAAGGTATTTTCAAGGCGGGTATGTGGACTGCTTTCATTATTATAGCCTTGGTAGTAGTGCTCATTATATTCGTATTGCGAAAGATATTTTGAGGACGGATTGATATTATTTTCTCTGTTGTTCTCTGATTTTAATAAATTACAAAGAGAAATACATGGTGAAGTGCGTAATTGTGCAAGCGATTAAGTACTCTTAATCACTAGTATGACTTATGCTTTCTATTGTTCTATCTACTACAAGAGAGTTCCATCCATTGAATTCTTTTTTATCAAGTACTTTAATTCTGTCCTTAATTTTTTTCTTGAAATTTGAGCAAGTAGATTTTCTTAATGACAACATTTCGGATAATTCATCTGATGTGATGTCCTGTTTGTTTGAAACAAGATACATGATGTAAAATGCCTTTACTATCGGAAATTTAAGTTTATGGAAGATTGTATTTGCTGTTACAGATTCATTGTATCCGCATTTGCTGCATCGTCTGTCAAATTGTTCCTTGCCTTTACCGCAGCTTGTTGAATTGCATTTTTTGCATTGAAATTTGGTTTGGCCTTTAAGTTCTTCCAGATATCTGAAACAGGTAAGCTCATCAGGATAAACTTTAACAAATTCTTCAAAATTTACCTGGTTTTTCATGATTCTGGTCATGGCTATATCAGACATATCCTTCTTCAGTGCTCTGTTTGCAAGATCAAGCTGCAGGTTCATCGTAGTGATTTCTTCAGTTTGGTTGATTAGCCTTTCATATGCCTGTTTAAGCTGTTCTGTTCTTTGTGCTACTTTTTCCTCTAGTTCCTTGTTAATCTTGTCCTTTAATAATTCCTTCTCTTTCATTTCTTCAATAGACTTATTTTGTGCGGCTTGCCTCATTTTGATTTCAGCCCCCATTCTGTCTGTCAGCGACATAGAAAGTAAGATTATATCGAGAATGATACCAATATTTAGACTGTACACAGTGAAGATGGTTGATTTGATAAAGCCATAGTTTTCTAATGCAGTTATTGTAAATGCTGCAAACAAGCTTGTATATGCAATCCATAAGAAAAAGGCAGTTTTGTTTCCTCTTAAGTAACTTCTGAGAGATATTTTATATGCTAGTAAAAACGGGATAGTATCAATGTAAATAGCATATAAGATATTTCTGTTCAAGAATAAACCATATAATAATATCAATCCTCTGATGACTATTACAAAGTTTATGACTTTGTTAAAAAAAGGTTGAGTTTCTTTTAGATTTAAAAATCCTTTTATGAATAACAAGGCGAAAGTAATGATTCCATATAAAGCAAGACTAAAGGCATATAGATTCCACTCCGGGTTTTCAGGCCAGAGATATTGGAATGCGAAGCCACTTTGACACATAGAATAGAGACTGAATGACAGTACATAAAAAACATAATATAGATAAATGCTCATTTTGATTGATATGTACATCAAAAGATTGTACAAGGCCATCATAATTAAAATGCCATAAAAAATTCCTAACACATAGTACTCTGCCAGGGCATAGGATATGAATTTCTTATAAGATCTGATTTGGGGACTTAAATTGTTTTCGTTTTCCGATTTTACCCGAATGTAAAAAGTCAATGTTTGGTTCTGGGGAATCCGTAATTCAAATTCAGGATTTTTATGCAAAAACATACGTTTGTTAAATGAAATCAGATTACCTGCCTGAGTCAATTGGTAATGCCCATTTTCATCTGGGGCATAAAATGAAATATAATTTATGTTATGATCATATAGCTCAATCAGCCAGTTTCTCTCATTTTTTGTCAGGTTTTTAACAGAAAATCTAAGCCAGTAGGAGGAAGCTTTGTTAATGTTTACAACATCAGAAGTTTGATATCTGAAGCTGTCAGCATAAATAGGGCTTGTAATTGTTTTAATATCAAGTTTGTTGGTTTTATCTTCAAATACTCCTAGGTACTCTTTTCTGACTCCTTTTTCTTCAATTTTATTAGTCAATAAAAATACATGCTCTGCATTTACAGAGGTATTTAAAAAGTGTATTAAAAAAATGCAAAAAATATAATAATATGTTTTCATATTATTTTATGGTTATCAATAAGATGTAAAGGCTAAATTAATAAGATTTTTTTAAATGAGAATTGATAGTCTGAAAAAAAATATGGATAAATATACGCCTATGTTAGACGAATAAAAAGTTTGTCTTTTAAATGTTTTTAAAATTAATAATCGTTGAAATTTGAATTTTTGGGCATGTTTTTATTGTCTTTTAAGCGAAAAATATAAGTAATTTACATGCTTTCAAAAGGTTATAAAACCAATTTTTCCTCTCCTAAAATTTGACTTCTTCTCATCTTCTCGATAGTATGGTTTATAATCAAGCCCGAAAGTGAATAACTGGATTATTAAGTTCACTATTCTGGGAATATTCAAATTTGATAAGTAAAAGAGTCATTAAATTTTATCTGAAGATTTTTGCCTAAACATTAAGTAATAAGACTTATGGAAAGAATTTTAAGTACACCTGTAATTGAATTAGAGGATCAGTTTAATTTCTTTGAACGGGACTTAAGAGTTGAACTGGCTGCTGCTAAAATTGAAAAATTTGAAAAGGGAAATCGAATTCACAGACAGAATGCCTTCCTGGTTTCTGTACCTATTCTTTTAGAAGGGAGTTTAAGGATTTTTCGTCAAACTGAAGACAGAGAAATTTTGCTTTATTATGTAAATAAAGGAGAAACCTGTATGATGTCTTTATTGTCGTGTTATGGTCAAACACCAATGAATGCGGCAATGGAAGCTTCTGAGAGATCGGAATTAATTCTGGTTCCGAGAATTAAAGTGTATGAATGGCAAAGAAAATATTCTTCCTGGAATGATTTTGTAATTAAGACTTTTGCACAAAGACAGGAACAATTGCTGGATTCATTCGATTCTCTGGCGTTTTCAAGTATTGACAAAAGAATTAAGGATTATCTTATCCGTCTTTCTTCTAAAACCAAACAACAAATCGTTTCAATTACACACCAGGAATTGGCCAATGAACTTGGCACAACCAGGGTGGTAATTTCCAGAATTTTAAAATGCCTTGAAATTGAAGGCGCGATCGAATTGCTTCGGGGGGCAATAAAAGTTAAGGACTTAAAACTTAACTAACGCTTTAACTTAATTTTCTGCTTGTTTCGTAGCTATTGATAAACTAGTTTTTGTCAATAGCTTTTTTGTTTTTGATAATAAGAGAGTTATACTTTTTAAGACGTTTTATTTTAATTTGGATTAATTTTAAATAAAAATTAGCTTTGCGTGTATAAATTAATTTTATCCACCCTATGCTTTCTTTCTATACGAAACGAATTTTCCCCATTGTCTTTAGTGCAATCCTTTTGTCTTCGACAACATCCTGTAAAAAAGATAAAGATCCCAATCCTTCTTCTTCAGGTTCTAAAGAGCAGGAGGTAGTAAACAATTATGCTGAGATTGTTTATGCTTCCTATTTAGATTCATATAATAAAGGTAAAGATTTGCAAAACAAAATTAACGCTTTTTTAGCAGAGCCTTCTGCACAGAAATTAAATGAAGCAAAACAAGCCTGGCTGGATGCCCGTGTGCCATATCTTCAGACTGAAGCTTATCGTTTTTATGACGGCCCTATTGATGATCCTGAAACTGGGGTGGAAGGTTTGTTAAACGCATGGCCAATGGACGAGTCGTATATTGACTATGTTGAAGGTAATGAAAATGCTGGAATCATTAATGACTTAGGTGTGAGTCTTACCAAGGAAAATCTAACTGCTTTAAATGAAGGAGGAGGGGCGGCAGAAACTTCTATCAGTGTGGGATATCATGCAGTTGAATTTTTATTATGGGGCCAGGACTTCAGCAATGATGGCCCCGGTAACAGACCATATACCGATTTTATAGATGGTGGAACTGCTAAGAATCAGGAAAGAAGAGTTCAGTATCTTCGCACAATTACAGATATACTTGTGGAGGATCTTGATTATTTAGTTAAATCATGGGCACCAGGTTCTAACAATTATCGTAAATCTTTTGAAGCTAATGTAGATGAATCTCTAAGAAACATTCTGTTCGGTTTTGCAAGCTTAAGTGGTGGTGAGCTAGCTGGTGAAAGAATGCAGGTTTCCCTTGAGTCAGGTCAGCAGGAAGATGAGCACTCATGCTTCAGCGATAATACACATAATGATATCATCTATGATGCTCTTGGTCTTGAGAACGTTTATTATGGAAGATATACCAAACTGGATGGAACTATCATTGATAAAGCAGGCATCGACGAACTTATAGCAGCTAAAGATGCTAATTTGAGCAGTAAGATGAAAACTCAACTTGCAACTACCAAAACAAGTGTCAATGCAATTCATCATCCTTTTGATCAGGAAATTACTGATCCGGAAGGTAAAAAGCGTATTCAGGCTGCAATAGAATCGCTTTATAAACAAGCCGATCTATTAACAGAAATAGCTGCTAAACTTGAAATTACATTTAATAAGTAGAATGAGTTTATTAAATATAATAAAAAGCTGTACCAGGGGATTATTATTCCTTGGTACGGCTTTTTTATTTACCTTCCTTTTTATTATCACTTCTTGTAAAAAGGATAAAGAACCTTCCACAGAAAATGCTGCAGAGGCTGGTGAAGAGCTGGCCGGTGGCTTGGCAACAGTTTTTGATCAGACTGAAAATGCTTTTGGCCATTCTATTCCGGGAGTAAGTATAGAAGACAATGCCAGATTTGTAGTTGGCAATTCTTTCTTTCGTGATAACTGGGTAATCGCCCCTTCTTCAACAGCGGGTCGCGACGGAGTGGGGCCTTTGCTCAACACATTATCATGTTCAGGATGCCATTTCAAGGATGGAAGAGGCCAACCTCCTCTCGATGGGAACGATCCCGTTTCTATGCTTATGAGACTTAGTATCGCTGGTACCGATATTCACGGTGGGCCACTAGGGCATCCTGATTATGGAACTCAGCTAAGCCCTAATGCCATTTCTGGTGTACTTCCTGAAGGGACATTTAAAATTACTTACCTCCCTCTTGATGGCAGTTTTGATGATGGAGAGGTTTATCAATTGAGAAAACCTGTATATGAATTTATAAAGTTGAATTATGGAGACCTTGGTGCAAATGTACTAACTTCTCCAAGAGTAGCTCAGCAATTGCCGGGCCTAGGCTTGCTTGAAGCTGTTGATGAAGCAGTCATTCTTTCTTACGCCGATGAGAATGATTCAGATAAGGATGGTATTTCAGGTAGACCAAACTATGTTTGGGATGAAGCTCAGAATCAAAATGTCCTTGGTCGATTTGGCTGGAAAGCGAATCAGCCTAATATCAGACAACAGGTTGCAGGAGCTTTCTCTGGTGATATGGGAATTACATCATCTCTGTTCCCTGAAGAAAACCTTAGCCCTATCCAGTTTCAGAATTATGCCAATTTGCCTAATGGCGGGACTCCAGAAATTCAAGATGACCTCTTTGATAAAGTAGTTTATTATACGACCACTTTATCTGTACCAGGAAGACGTAATTGGACAGCAACGGAGGTATTGAGAGGTAAGCAATTATTTACCGAAGCCAAATGTAGTAAATGTCACATTCCTAAAATGAAAACAGGAATTTATCGTCCTGTTAAAGAATTGTCTAATCAGGAAATTCGTCCATATACAGACCTGTTGTTACATGATATGGGAGTGGGCCTGGCGGATGGTCGTCCTGATTTTCTTGCTAACGGTAACGAATGGAGGACACCACCACTATGGGGGATAGGTCTTGTTAAAAATGTAAATAAACATACATATTTTCTTCACGACGGCCGTGCTAGAAACTTTCAGGAGGCCATACTCTGGCATGGAGGCGAGGCAGAGCAATCTCAGAAAGCATTCAAAGCAATGTCAAAATCAGATCGGGCCTCACTTGTGAAATTTCTGGAATCTCTATAATCATTATCGAATGAAACACACCATATTTATTTTGCCCTTATTATTTTTGTTTTTTATCGGATGTAAAAAGGATACAGAACAGAAACCATCAGATGCCTTCAATTCTTTTGACAGAAAAGGAATGCTGGAAAATATAGGTAGAAATATTATTATACCTTCTTATAAGGAATTGAATAATTCTTCACACAACATGACGACTGCATGTGAAGGATTTGTAAGCAACCCGACAGAGGAAAATCTAATAGCATTACAAAACGCCTGGAAACAGACAGCAGGTGCATGGAAGAGATGTGAGCTGTATAAAATAGGTCCGGGTGATGATCTGTCTGTTGCTCTTTATAGCAGTATTGATTTTTCGCCTGTTAATACTTCTTTAATTGAAGATGCAGTTAATACAACTTCGGTAATTGATACAAACTATGTTAAAAATAAGGGAGCCTCTGTAAAAGGCTTTCCAGCTATTGAATACCTTCTTTTTAACTATGCTAATGGCAATGCTTATATTCTCAATAAGTTTGCAGGAACAGAAATTTCAATACAAAACAGGAAAAATTACCTTCTTGCATTGTGTAGGACTTTGGAATCCAAGTCTATTGAAATACTTGGTCTTTGGGAATCTGGCTATATCAATATATTTATAGCTTCGGATGGGAAGGATATCAATAGCTCAATAGGAATGTTGGTCAATCAGCTGATCTACCTTACAGAGGTTGTTAAAAATAAAAAGCTTGGAAAGCCATTGAACAATATGGGAGTTCCACAAATTAACCAACTCGAGGCCCGCGAGAGCGGAATGTCCCTGAGTCATATTAAAGAGAATGTTATTTCTCTTGAAAATGCATTTCTTGGTAAAAGTTCTAAGGGAGATTTGGCTGGGTTTGATGATCTTCTGAATTATATTGGTGCCAGACATGAGGATGTACTATTAAGCAATAGGATAAAACAACAGTTTGATAGTATCTATATTGCCATAAATAGGGTCGAACCATCTTTGCAAACAAGTCTTGAAACTTCTCAATCAAACGTTAAGGACTTATATTTGAAAGTACTGGAACTCGTTGGTTTATTTAAAGTGGACATGACAACTGATCTCGATGTCTTGGTTACTATCTCCGATAATGATGGGGATTGAGTTGTTAAAATGAGATTAGAATAGAAGGGGCCTGAGTATTCGGGACTCTTTTTTTGAAAAAATTAAATAAAAGAACAAAGAATTCTTAGCTAAATACAATGAAAGGTCAATTTAGCTACATGTTATTGTATTATTTGTATATGTAGTAGGATTAAAGATTAAAATTGGAAGTTACGGGAAATTAATTTTGGGTAATTTCATCCTGGAAATAAATTCTAACATGATGAATAAACCCATATTGTTTTTTTTATTGACTGTATTGCTGGCACCGCTGACAGCATCTTCTCAGTCTGCTACTCCTTGGCTTCACGTTGAGGGAAACCTAATTAAAGATCCTGCAGGAAACACTGTTATTCTTAGGGGCGTTGACTTTCAGGATATCAAAGAACAAGCCACTGATAGAACTGTTGGTTTGAATGGATTGATTGACGTAGTAACAAACCTTGATGATACTTTATCTGAGTCTCCAGGATGGTATACAAGGGTGCTAAGATTTACGGTAGAACCACCCATCTCCAACCTTGAACAATATTATCAGCAAACTTTAAAACCTGCTGTAGATTATGCTACATCTAAAGGGCTCTATGTAATTATCGACTGGCATTATATTGCCGATGTAAACGGGAATATAGCGACTACCAATGCTTTCTGGAGCTACATGGCGCCTAGGTTCAATAATTACTCCAACGTATTATATGAGGTATATAATGAACCTATTAATAATAACCTTACCTGGGGACAATTCAAACCATATATGCAGGCTTGGGTAGATCTCATAAGAAAGTATGCCCCGCACAACCTTATTCTTGCTGGAAGTCCAACGTGGGATCAGAAAATGGGAGATGCCGCTACTAATCCTTTAACCGGAGGAAACATTGTATATGTCGCGCATATCTACCCTGGTCATTGGACTGCAACAGGCGCTGGTTCTGTGAAAGCACAGGTAGAAAAGGTTGTAAAAGTTCATCCTGTATTTTTATCAGAGTGGGGCTTTAGCCAGACTGTTTCTGCTACAAGTACTTTGTTGAAAGGTACTATTACAAGCTATGGAGATCCAATAGTTAAATGGGCTGAAAGCCTTGGCCTAAGTTGGTCTGCTTGGGTAGCTGACAACGACTGGGAACCAGCCATGTTTACAAGAGACTGGAAATTAAAGGTTGGTCCTGGTGAAATGGGGGGCTTTGCTAAAGATAAACTGTATGAATTTAAAGATGATCACCAGCCTACTGATGTACCATGTTTTGCTCCGTATTTAGGCCTTCCTCAGACTTTGTGCGGTAAGAACTCTGTTACAATCGGTCTTCAATCAACTGCTGAAGATGTTTCTTTCAAGTGGTTTAAAGATGGAGAAGAATTAACTGACCAGATGGGAGCAACAATTGAGGCAACCGAAACGGGTAAGTATAGGGTAGAAGCGACTTTAGGCACATGTACTATGGCAGACGAAGTGGATGTTGTAAAAACTATGTTTCCTATTAGCCTAGGAAAAGGTGCTGTTCTAAAACAAGATCCTCTTGTTATAAAGGTTGATAATGCAGAAGAAAAGTTTACTTACCAATGGTATCATAACAATCAACTGATCGAAGGGGCAGATTCAAGTTCATTAGCTGTCTTTGATACATGTGGCGCATTTTATTCTGTTCTTGTTACTTCTGAAGATTGCGGATCTGTTTCTGATACATTTAAAATTTTATGTGCAAGAGGATATTTTAAAGGTAAACCTTTCGATATCCCTGGAATTATTCAGGCAGAGGATTATGATTTTCAAAATATAGCGAATACAACCTATTTTGACTCGGATCCTTCCAATCAGGGAGGTTCATATAGAAATGACGAAGTAGATATTGAGGCGACCAAAGACGTTAACGGTGCGTTTAACGTAGGCTGGACAGCAACAGGGGAATGGCTGGAATATTCTATATCAGTAAAAGAAAATGGGGAATATCCTGTATATCTTAGAGTAGCTGGAAATCCGACACCAGCTGTTGGTGCAAATGTTCATATAAAACTGAATGGTAAAAAAGCATCTTCTACAGTTACACTTCCAATTACTGGAGATTGGCAAAAATGGGAAACAGTATCTTTAGGTATTGTTACTTTTAACACCACTGATACTTTATTAAGGTTCTTTATTGAATCCCCTGGCTTTAATCTGAACTATATAGAAGTTGGTCCTAAGGTAGAAACCAGTATTTTCGGCAGACGCAATGCATCTTCATTAATAGTTTATCCTAATCCGGTAAATGATCTCGTCTTCTTCTCAGAGGAAATACCATATGACTGGACAATCACTACGCTTATGGGAAATGTATTATTGAGCGGAAATGGTATTAATGCGGATGTGAGCAGCTTAAACAGAGGTACCTATCTGTTGAATGTCAATGGCAACGTTGCGAAAATAATGAAGTATTAATAGTTAAATGAATAAAGCAGAATGAAAAAAGAAGGCCGGATTTCCGGCTTTCTTTGCTTTTATATATAGGAAATGTAAACTTATTGAAGTTTAATTCTTAATAGGATTGTCAATTGTCCCACAGACCTCAGGTACTGGTATATCGGTATTTTCAGAATATCCATAGGTAAGAAGTCTTACTCTGTTAATACAAACTCGTATAAACTCCGGAACAAACAAATCAAATTTTTTATATGATGAACTCAATTCAGGATGTCTTTGCTGATATTGAATAACCACATCTTTTACCTGTTCCCAGAACTTGTCTTCAGAATATCCGGCATAAGTATGAAGGATATTGGATATATATCTGAATACTCCATCAAAAACACCAGACAAGATAAACAAAGTTGCATATTGATCTTCGATGTCACGTAGTATTGACCTGATATTATCAGGAACATTTTGTTTGCCTTCTTTTGTAAGAACGATCTCTTCAACAAAGTCTTTGATAATAATTCTCTCCGGTACATAGTTTTTCATTACCAGTATTGTGTTTTCTCCATGAGGACTAAAGAAAAATTTATGTTGATAGAAAATGTGAAGTATTGGTGTGAAATAGTTGTTCAGATATTTTCCTACCCATTCTTCTGCACTCAATCCCGACTTTTCTATCAGGGTTCCAATAAATGATTTACCTTTTGAGTCAACATACATTAATGAAGCCATGGTCATCATATTCTCTTCTTCATTAAGGTAGGGCGTAGCACTTTCCCTCCAGACAGCTCCTAGAAGTTCTTTATATTGATAAGGAGCTCCTTCAATCAATTCGTATTCTGAATGCTTGTATCCTACAGTTGCTACTTCTCCCAATAGGGTAAAGCCTGTTGATTGAAGCTCACTGTCTGAGCTCAGTTGATCCTTTACCCATTTTGTCACTAAAGGCGCTACTTTTAATTTTTTGTGAGATAATCCTCTGTATATAGAAGTATTTAAAATTGATATGGCAGTTTTTACATAGAATCTGTCAGGATTGGATATGTTAAAGAAAGTCCTGATAGATTGTTGGGGTGTATAGTCATCTTCTCCTGGCCCAAGCGGTACAATACATTTAGAAGCAATATCTCCGGCAAACTGAAATACTATTTTATTTTTCCATTGCCACTCATGTACAGGCATCATCCAATAGTTTTCAGGATTGAGATTTTGTGATAAAAGTACTTCTTTAAATTTTGAATATTGTTCATCTCCTAATTCAGAATAGGCTAGAGTTTCAAATGGCAATTCCTCGATGTTACTGTATTCAGCTTTTAATTTGTGAACAGCTATCCAGTTTAATTTAATAATCTGATCTGCTTCTGGCACAAAGGAACGGTAGTCATCAAGGTTAAATCCTATACGTCCTTTATTTACTGTAGCCCAAGGATGTCCGTCCATCTGATGCTCTATTAGTTGGTATCCAGCATCTGCAAGCTTGTCGGATTGTATTTTTCCTTTCGATTCGAGAAAGGCATCTGCATAAAGGGTATTGTTGGTTTCCTCAATGAAGTGGGTTAAGGTAAAAGGTTTTATTCCAAAAGTCTCCTGCATTTCTATGAAAAATAATGTAGCGCTGATATTTGGGACTTCTTGTTCATCGTGAAATTTACACAGTGAATCCTTATGGATATGCCAGTAGTCCATTTTGCGATGTTCTCCGGTAAATTCATAATATGTATTAGACTTATCTGTATATAACCTGAAATGTGTGATCCTTTTATCCGAAGAGCGGATCACAGGAGTTGCCAGTTTTTCGTGTATAAGCTCTGTTATGGCTTTGCAAAGGTATGCCCGGTTTACTTTGTTCCATAGGTTAATATTCAATACATCTGTTCCTGGTAATTTTGCAATTGGAGTATTTATTTGTTCTTCTATCATGATATTTTCGGGTTTAATATGGTTGAGTATTTTTTTGAATATTTAAAATGTAGCATTAAAACTATAGGTAGGGATAGTATTGCACATATTGACGCCATCATAAATGGAGCTATATATCCATCTCGTCCAACTAAAAATCCTGCTAATAATGGTGCTGACATGTAGGCAATATTTTGTGTAATATGCATTAGGCTATAAGCTTTAGCAGAATCCTTACCTGGAATTGTTTCGAAAAAAGATATGTCAAGATGGACGAAAATCAGAAAGATAGATATTCCAAAGAGACTTCTAAATATTATTTCTGAAATCAGAGACTTTACATAAGCTTGTAAAAGTAAAACACTAAATATGATGAGAATTACACCACAAATGAATGCCGTGTTTTTAATTATTGAACTTTTGCCTGCAAGCGGTAGCAGAAATAATGCAGATAAGCTTGGTATTATGAATAATACTGCTGCCCATGTATAGTTAGCCTGCGGAGCATACCTGTCTATGATAAATTCAGTATAAAATGGCCTTATCAAAGTTGATGACAGATAAAACAAAAATGTGATCATACAAATCCATAGAAGCCTTGTTTTATCAAATGATATAGATTCAGAATTAGATTGAATCTGAGCACTTTTTTGTACGTCTTTTAACCTGAGGCTAATTCCCATTTGTATAAAATCAAACAGTCCTATGATTATAAACAGGTATTGAACCGAAATCTTATCTATGATAAAAGCACCGGATATTGCAGAAACTATCATTGATAAGTGTACCAATATTCCGAGCTTGGTAACAACCGATGTCTTGTTTTCACTCTTGCTTATCAGATGGGGATACATTAACAGATAACTGCTTTTGAATAGAACCATCAGAATAGAACATACATAAAATAAAGTGATGTCGTTTGTTAAGCCGCAATAAACACTAGCTATACCTGCTATGAATTGAGTTAGGCAGAGCAGCCTGAAGATATCTGTCTTTTTTGAAACCAAGGCCCACAAAGGATATGATAACATAAATATCAGTCGGAGTATACATAAATAAGTTCCTGTATATGCTGGATCATTTATTCCAAATATCTCTTTGAATATCCTCGGATAGAAAGGAGCAGGAAGAGACTCTGCTAACGCAGCAAGAAACGCAATAAGTAAAATGGGGCTACTGTGTTTGTTATCTGTCATATTACTTCTTTTATATAACAGACTCATTCAATACTTCCATTGCAGAGGTTGTGAACGACTGAAATGCAATTTGTTTTTCTATAGCATATATTTCTTTACCTGCAATAGCATTGATAATGGTAGCATTCCTGTATGCGCCCATGCCCAAGTCTGGTGTAACGAATCCATGTGTATGCAGCTCAGCATTCTGGACAAATATTTCATTTCCTTTATAGTCTATTGAATAATTTCTGTTTACATCAAACCTACCAGATTTATCCCATTTAATCCTGTCATGGACCGGTCTGATACAGTCCGGGACTCTATACTTATAGCCGGTAGCGAGAATGATAGCATCAGTTTCCAGTTCTGTATCCTGATCAGTCTGAACATGCTTGAAGGAAAGTAATTTCTTATTCAGAACAGATGTAGTGATGGCTTTTAATTCATGACTTGGTTTAATGCTCACTGGAACAGGCCCTTCCAGGGTTAGATGATATAGAGTGTCATATATTTCATTGATCAGGTCATAGTTGATGCCTTTGTATAGCATACCCTGCTTATTCAATACGTCTGTTCTTTTATCCGGAGGCAGTGAATAGAAATGGTCTACATATTCAGGAGAGGTAAGCTCGAGTGTGAGTTTGGAATATTCCAGAGGAAAGAGTCTGTCAGGCCTTGTGTACCAGTTTAACTCCTGTTCTTCAAAAGAAATACTATTAAGCAGATCATGAAATATCTCCGCAGCACTTTGCCCTGATCCTATGATAGTGATAGATTTTTGCTTTAGAATATCTTTTTTTCTGAATAGGTATTCTGAAGTATGAAAAGTATTATCCAGCTTTTGATTTTTAACAAAAGCGGGAATGGAAGGAGAGGTCCCCGTTCCGATTACTAACCTTGGGGTACGGTAGATGCTTTCTTTTTCCGTATTGTTTTTCTTAACTATTACTGTGTATAAATTTTCTTTTTGATCAAATGTAATAGCTTCGACAGTATGTCCAAAAATACATTCAGGAAGCTGTCTGCAGACCCATTTGCAATACATATTGTATTCTTTTCTCAGGATAAAAAAATCTTCTTTTATATAAAATTTATAAATCCTGTTATTCATTTTCTGGTAGTTCAGAAAACTAAAAGGGTTGCATGGATCAGCCATTGTGACAAGATCAGCAAGAAAAGGTACCTGAAGTGTAGTATTGTCAAGCATCATTCCCGGGTGCCATTCAAATTCCGCATTGTTGTCAAAGAATATTCCACTTAAACCAGCCTTACCATGGGTTAAAGCAGCAAGGCCCAGATTGAATGGACCTATGCCTATACCTATAAAATCAAAGTAGTTATTCATTTTCCTGATTTAATGGTATTGATGAATGAATATTAATGTTGCAGTTGGGGAATCTTTCTTTATACCATTCCCTTGTACAAAAAGTAAGATTGGATGTTTTGTGTGGCATCGCAATTACCTTTTGAAGTTTGAAGCCTAATCTGGTCACCAGGATATGCATCGGCTTGGCGTTAATGTCTGCTTCACCGATGCATTTTCCCACCTCTGGCTGGCTGAAGATAAATTCCATTGTGAGTTGTCCTACCGGCATGGTAAATTTTTTGTTTTTATCTGTTGGTGCTATCAACAGGTGAGCACCATAGTCACCGGGAAGTGATTCATAATACTTTCCAACTGTATCTCTCATTGGCCAGTATGGTTCCAGTGTAAATGTTGGTTCACCGTTAATCATTCCAATAAATCCATTCGAATGATCGGCGTCTTTAAGCATGATATAGAAGGCTTCCAGGTCTCGTATAGGTCCATCCATTTTCCAAAATGTTTTTGTATGCTCTTGGTTGAACCAGTCATGTACCATCTCCAGATCTTTGGATAAGTCAAATGGCCTAAGCGTTATTTCAATTCCGAGATCAGGGAAATCTTTCTTGAATGCAAGACTGTTGATGTCAGGTTTAATTATGTTTTTTGAAAAATACCGGAAAACAAGAGGGTTGGGGTAATCCACGTATTCAGCAGGATTCTCAATAGGTGCCCGTGCTTCGTCTTTGTTACCTATGGTTGTAAGGAGGTTTCCTTTCGCAGTCCAGTCTCTGGCATAAAGGAGGTATTCAACAAGACCTGTTGTGTCTTCAATCTGAAGGGCTTCCAGTTCCTTAATTAATATTTTAATGAGACGTTCTTCATCAGCAAGACCATTCGATCCGAATGCGCCAATGATTCCGAATATGTTATTGATCAGAAGGTAATATGTATACTTTGGATGAATATAATCTTCAGGAATGATAGATTGGCTGGCTTCACCAAGGTCCGGAAGGAGATAATGTAGTTCTTCTGCTTTGCCCGCTCTGAAAAAGTATCCCTGATTGTCTCGGAAATACAACTGTTTAGGAAATCCTATATTATCCAGCTCTACCATAATATTTTGCTGATGCGCTTCGCAGGCAAGTCCAAAACGGTTGTATATTCTTATCAGTGGTGTCAGACTTATCTGTAAGTACTTTTTAAACCATTCTTCAGTAAGATTCTCAAAGGTTTTTCCGGTTTTTAGCGATTCACTTTTAATGATTACAGATAATCTGGAATCCTGGCCAAGCAGACCATCCTGAGTTAAGGCAGCAATAGGAGTGACATTCTTTTCTGAACCATCTCCTTTTTGGAAGATATTTTTTCTTATTACAGTATTAAACCCTTCAATGAAAGCTCCTTCAAGATTTTTTATTGCGATGAATCCCGGATCTGTAACAAATGTTATTTCAGGAAATTTATCTTTTAATTGTTCTCCCCAGGCCGTGTGCATAAGCCTGCTTATATCATAGCCTCTGTGCAACTCTCTTTCTAGGTTTACCCGTTCAGAATTGGTTATTTTTACGTGCAGGGAAAATTTAAACATGAACTCACTGTATGCACTGTAAACTGTTCTTACTGAAGAGGTGGCAGTGTATTCAGGTCCGAAAGGTCCTATATGAAGGAGTTTTCCGACTTCTATAAGTTTGATTACATCAGCTTGTTTAAGTAAATATGCAGCTTCCCATGGGTGTATAGGCAGAAGTTTTTTGTCATAATGGAAATTAACTAAATCTTTTGCCTCAGTTGAAGTTCTTGGGCTTTCCAATAATGAAGTTCTTATCTTTTGGGTTAATTCTGTTGCATAAGTACTTTTCTCCACAACGATTTCCGGATCAGCAAGGAAATAATGTAGTTGAAAGCTATTGCGCATTTCAGGAGTATAAAGAGCAAGTTCTTTTTTGCTGAAACCCATTCTGCTTTTTGATACTGGATGAAGTTGATGACCCAATAGCATAGATTGCTCTGCTTCAATAAATGGTATTGAAAGCTTGTTAAGTTCTCCTAATATATTGTCATGCAGCGCTTCTTCCAGGAATATAGCTGTATTGGTAATGCTATCGTTAATTCTTTCAAGCAAAAGATTTTGATGAGAGCTATTGCCTAGCTCCTTTGCTATAAGGAAAAGAAAGGAATCAATGTTGGTTTCAGATATTACATCTGTTTCTGCATTCCTTTCTATGATAGGGAATTTAAATAAATGTCTACCCGTTGCTGAATAATATATGAGCGGGCAATACACTTCTTTTTGGGATTCAGGAAAAAGAATTTTTATCCATTTATCATGATTTACTTTTAAGAAGTAATCTCTTAAAGTCTGGTCATATTTTGGAATATAGAAGAATCTATGCCAGTTTTTGTATTCTCTTAGAAAACAATTTAAAAGGGCTGTGAAATTTATTTCTTCTGATATATGCTCAATCTTAGTTGTTCTTTGCATAGTCGCGTCCATAGAGTTTAATTTGTGTCAGTATATTTTTAATATCATCAATGGTTGTTTCGGGATTTAAAATTGTAAATTTCAGGTACACCTCTTTATTTACCTTAGTGCTTGCTATTAAAGCTTTCCCGGATTCAAACATTTTCTTTCTGATATAGGCATTGATTGCGTTCAGCGATATATCATTTACTCCATAGGGATTGTATCTGAAAAGAATTGTACTGATCTCCGGATGATTGAGTAGTTCAAGCTCCTTATCTTTTTCTATTGATTTAGCTGCTTTAACAGCAAGTTCAATTATGGTGTCTATATAACTTCCTAATGTCTCTTTTCCTGTAAGACGAAGCGTAAACCATAATTTCAATGCATCAAATCGTCTTGTCGTCTGAATAGATTTATTAACCTGATTAGGGTATCCATCCTTTTCATGTTCTTTGGGGTTTAAATAATCTGCATGATGTGTAATGTGTTCGAAAGATGCTCCGTTTCTTACCAACAAAGCGCTGGAGCTAACCGGTTGAAAAAAGGCTTTATGATAATCAACAGTTACCGAGTCTGCATGCTCAATGCCATTGATCAGGTGTTTGTATTTATCGGAAAGCAGCAATCCACAGCCATAAGCGGCATCTACATGAAACCATAGTTGATGTTTAGTTGTTAAAGCACCAATCTCTTTAAGAGGGTCTATGCTTCCGAAATCTGTTGTACCTGCGGTAGCAACGATTGCAATTGGAATATTACCAGCTGCTTTTTCAATATCGATAGATTCCTGAAGTGCATTAATATCGATCTGATATAACCTGTTTGTTTTAACTGTTATGATAGACTGTTCACCGAGACCAAGTAAAATAGCGGCTTTGCGCAGACTAAAATGACTTTTTTCGGAACAGAAAATTCTGAACTTGCTCGCTTCAACTGGAAGTCCTTCTTTTTTTACATCCCATTGAATCTTGTGTTTCAGGAAATAATCTCTTGCGAGCATCATTCCCATGAGATTGGATTGAGTGCCGCCACTGGTAAACACACCATCGGCTAATGGTCCTAATCCTAGTTCTTTGCACGTCCATTCAATTAATTTCATTTCCATTAAAGTGCCACCTGCACTTTGATCCCAGGTATCGAGAGAGGAGTTTAGCGAGCTAACTATAACTTCAGCCGCAAGAGCAGGAATAAGTATAGGGCAATTAAGATGAGCAATGTATTGAGGCAAGTGAAATAGAACAGCGTGCTTCGTATAGATATCATCTACTTCAGCGAGGACTGCATCCAGGCTTGTAAGGGGAATATTCAGATCAATACCATTTACCTTAGGCCTTAATTGTGCAGGAGTTATTCCTGAAAATGGCTTGTGAGAACTTCTAAGATGATTGGATATGTAATCAGTAACCTTTATGATGGTTTTTTCATAATGCTGGATGTTGGATTCTTTATGGTTGAATATATTTAGATCGTTCCCTCTCGAACGGACAAACATCGTCTGGAGGGTCTTTTTTACCTTTGTAATCATACTCTGAGGATTTTTTTCAAAGGTATTTCTGCTTTGGCTGATCGAATGTGCTATTGTGGACATTTAATAGGCTAAAAAGTATAATCTTTAAAAAATACAATTATGGTATTGTGTACTATTCGTGGTTTATCTACAATAAAATCATTTTTATTTAATTTTTTTTGACTTTAAAACATATAATATGCTAAATTAGACCTTTAATTATATTTAGACTATTTATAAATAACTATAAATTGTACATTTTTATGAAAGTTTTTAGCATTCATGATTTTCTAAAAAGCCTTCAGACAATCGGAGCAGCTGTATATTCTTTTAATCAACATTATAGCAAGCTTCAGATAAAGAGGAAAGATGTATGCGGTGATATTTATGGTTATCAGATTGACAATGGTGTGGTAATGGCGATTCATGATCTGGAGATCTCTCAGCCACTTTGTTTTCCATCTTTAAGTCAGGAGGAATATTTTAAAATAAGCTTTTTTATAGAAGGTGATTTCAGGATGACTAATTCGGTCTCAGGCAAATCACAGGAGATACAAGGCGGAACCTGCAGAGGTTTCTTCTTTCGTAGTAAAGGCATCAATAGGGTTTATCCTAAAAAGAAAAAGATAGTTTCAGTTGATCTGGGAATAAGGTTAGGTTTATTAAAAGAAGTATTAAAGAATCTTCCATCCAGCAAGATAAATCTGAAGATGATACAGCTGATTGATTCTTTTCAAAATATATCCATATTGGGAAGAATTCCTCCTAATGTCAATAAAATTCTAACAGAGATCCTTCAAAATAAAGAGTCTGATTTTGCTCAGTTGCTTGTGATAAGAGCAAAGGTTTTTGAGTTGCTGGCAGAGTTGATGAAGTTATCGGATTCGTTTATCTGGGAGAATAATCAAAGTAATTTTCTTTCTGAAAAAGATCTTCAAAAGTTATTCAAAGCAAGGGAATATCTAGAAGACAATATCAGCAATCCTCCAACTTTAAAAGAACTTTCAAAGATTGTTTGTTTGAATGAGTTTAAACTGAAAAAAGGATTTAAAGAATGTTTTCAATCCACTGTTCACAACTACCTCGTTGATCGCAGGCTGTGTGCTTCATGCACATTGCTTAAGAAAAGTGATTGTCCTATCAGTCAGATTGCCTATGATATAGGCTATCAATGTCCAAGTAAGTTCATTCATTCATTCAGAAAGAAATTCGGTGTGACACCTGGTCAGTTCAGAAAGCAAAATGGACAACTTGTATAAGTTGTAAGTATTGAAAAAGCATAAAGTATAAAGCTGAAAGTATCCTCGTAGAGACGCCATGTTGGCGTCTCCATATCCACGAAGAGCTACAATTAATTTACAGTAGATGAATTTTATTATGTAGCTCTTGCTCAACTGTGGCTTTCAAGATTCCTTGAATAGTATATTTTGGCAGCATAGGGTGAAGCCCTAAGCATGATTGAGCTTGGTTCCTCAGTTGACAGACAAGATTCAGAAGATTTTATGAAGAGCTAATTTTTATAAATAAAAAAGCCACTTCATTTCTAAAGCGGCTTTCAAAGTATGGATTGGTTAAATTTTATTATTGTATCTGCTGCTCATGTTCAATGATAGCAGAAGAAGCATCGCTATCTTGCCCGAATACTACAATGCTATAATGCTTATTTAAGCTACCTGAAAATGTATTAGGTGCTTCATAGTAAATCGTTTTTCCCCCAAGCCTGTATATAATACCTGAAACGTTATACTCTTTAGTATCTTCGGAACCAGATTTGATAGCTCTCCATTGTGCTGCAGCGCCAGCAGTATATTCTGTAGATGCACTTGATTTTCCATAAGCTACATATTCGTGAGCACCTGCTTGTGTAGCCCAAAGTTTATATGATGGATAATAAGCTTGCATGGAAAGAGAATCATTTCCTGCTTTGAATAAATTTACAAATCTGTAGGAGAATTTTGTTAAAGGATCACTTACATTACCAAAGTCGTCATTCAAAACCTCAATCTTAGGAGCAGCGACAGTTCCGCTTAATAGTACAGTGTAATATTTATCTTTTTCAATCTTTAAATCAAAAGAAGTATTTGTTCCTCCTGCAGAAACTGTCAATTTCTGATTACCTTCAGAAACCTTGATATACTTGGAATATGCTTTTGTGGCTATATCTGCAAGAACTTCGCTTCCTAACTTAAATTGGGTATTACCAGAAGCATCCGAAAGTCCATTTACAAAAAGTATACTGGTGTTTTTAGGCAAATTGTTTGGCGTAGGAGTATCCTTTTTCTCTTCTTTACATGAGCTAAATAAGAATACTTGAAGCGCAAATAATAAGACAATATTTTTTAAAACTCTCATAAAATTTTTTTTAACAAAATAAGTATGCAGACAACCATATCTTATAGTCCATTTGGTATTTAAAATATGCTGATCGGTATTTTAAAAAATCCTGAATGGCCTATTTAACCTCCTGTTTTTCCTATTAGGCCTATTCTTATTATTTGTAATTATGTGATCGATATGTAATGATTCTCTTATGTTAAAATTTGTTATTCGTCTGTTTATTCTGACAGCTTTTTTATTTTTTGGAAATTTTTCATTTGCTCAAAAAACAATTTCCGGAACTATAATTTCTGATGATGGTCCTGTTCCTTTTGCTGTGCTGGAATTAAATGGCAATAGTGGTTCAAGACAAGCTATGGCTGATGATAGTGGCTTGTTTAGTTTTAATGATCTTACTGATAGCTCATATACTCTAAATGTAATGGCAGTTGGTTTTGAAGTCCACAAAGAAACTGTCCATGTTGGTTCAGTTGTAGTTATTCATCTGAAATCTGAAGAGATCAAAGAAGTGGTTGTTTATGCAAGTCGCATTGGTAAAAGGGAAGAAGAAGTGGTGTCAGTGTCTGTATTATCAGAAAAAGAGCTTCAGCAACAGGCTACGATCAATAATAATCTTAATGATATTTTAAGTAAAACAACTCCAGGAGTTGCTCAGAGCACGGAATCTGCCAGTAACTATGGACAGGGAATCAGGGGAAGGGATATGTTGGTAATGCTGGATGGTGTGCCTCAGTCAACTCCTATTCGTAGCGCTTCCAGAGAGTTGAAGTCTCTTGATATATCTTCAATTGGAGAGGTTGAAATTGTCAGAGGTGCTACAGCTGTCTATGGGCATGGTGCTACGGGAGGTGTTATTAATTTCACTACAAAGAGTCCTAAATTTAAAAATGATACTGTTTGCTTTACAACTTCCGTTTCCGGCAATTCTTCTTTTGTCTTTAATAATGACGCCGTTCAGAAGAAAGATCCATTGGGTGGAAGAATTTTTCAGCAGATTACAGGTAAGGCTGACAGATTCAGCTTTCTAGCCAATGGAGCATATGAGTACATTGGGAAATACTATGATGCGGAGGGCGATCTTATTCCTGTTGATCCTTTGGGGCAGGGAGGAGCAGCGAATACGAATAACTTAAGTCTACTTGGAAAGGTTGGTTATGAGATCAATGATAAGTCAGGCATAGAACTGAAAGGGTTGTATTTTAATAGCATTCAAAAACCTGGATTTATAAGTATGGGAGGGGAATACAGAGTTCAGAAGGCCGGTACTCAGTTTGGAAATGTTTATGATGATCAGTTAGGTACTGCAACTAAAAACCTTAGTTTTACCTTACGTTATTATAATGAAGAGCTATTCAGGAATACTTCTTTTAAAGCTTTAGCCTATCTTCAGAACAATTTTGCCCGATTCCCTTATGAACATTCATCAACCTATTTTCCTCCTTTAGACAGCCTCAGAAGATCAGCTCAGAGTTATATTTCATCTGATAAAATGGGCATTCGGATCGACTTTAAAACTGAACTGCCTAAGTTGGTCGGAAGTACTCTTACTTATGGTGCAGATCTTGTAGAAGACAATACATTTCAGAAGCTTACTGATGGAAGGATTTGGGTACCAGGCATCAGGCAATATAACCTTGCTCCGTTTTTGCAAGCGAAAATAGTTCCTGTAAAAAAACTTGTGCTGCGGGCAGGACTAAGGAATGAAACAGTTATCCTAAAAGTAAATGATTACAAACAGCTGAGATCAAGTCAAATGGTCCAGGGTGGTACGCTTACTTATAACAAATGGCTTTTTAATGCAGGTGTCAGATATAATCTACATAAATTATTCAGCCCATATGTCTCGTATGGACAAGGATTTGCCACAACAGAAGTAGGACGTGAACTAAGAGGCACAGCAGCTAAAGCTCTAACTGATTTGAAACCTAAGCCGCAAGTGGTTAACAACTATGAGTTCGGTTGGGATATGGGACTTGGAGATTTTACAATTCAAACTGCAGTTTTCTATAATACCTCACAATATGGCGTTACAATCTTCGGAACTTCATTTGATGTTCAAAGAGCTCCTGAAAAAATTTATGGAATTGAATCGGTTGTGAATTATAGCTTAAAAAAATGGCATTTCAATGCATCTGCTTCTTATGCCGAAGGAAAGAGTGATCCTGATGGTAATGGCAGATTTACTGATTATCTGCTTGGGTCTCGTATCTCCCCTTTAAAGCTTACAGGGAGTGTATTGTGTAAAGTATCAAAAAAGATGGATGTAGGTGTTCAGGGGCTATACTCTGGTAACAGAAACCGCTTTGAAGGACAACCTGCAGGATTTGGAACAGGTAAGGTCACAGACTATTACCTAGTAGATTTAATGGTAAATTATGCTTTATGGAAAGGAACTTTCAGCATGGGGATTAATAACTTTTTTAACCGATTATATTTTCCTCCGATTTCTCAATGGGCAGGTTCCGGAAGCAGCTATGTAGCTGGAAGAGGACGTACTATTAATTTTACTTATACGATCAACTACTAATAAATGCCTATCAGAAATATAGATGTATTTAAAGTCCATTCATGGGCTGGAATCATTGCAGGAATTGGATTACTTATCATCTCTCTTTCAGGTTCCGTTCTCTGCTTTAAGCATACTCTGGAAGAAATATTACATCCTGAGTTGTATAATGCAAAATATCACTCTGTCCCTTTAGCTTCAGAAATGTATGGTGATCTAAACAAGCAATATCAGGAATGGTGTGTGACAACTCTTTATTATCCAAAGGAAAAAAATCAGGTTTACAGAGCTTATCTAATCAATAGAAACAATGCTAATAACAAAAGAAAAGTATATCTGGATTCTGAAACCATGAAATGGGAGGTGATGAAGTATGACCTCATTAATTTTACCGAAGACCTGCATTATTACCTTTTGTTACCAAGATATCCAGGACTAATAGTTACATTTATATTCAGCCTAGGGCTTTGTATTGCTGTAATTTCAGGAGCCTATATTTATCGTAAAAAACTTCTACAGATCCTTTCACTAAAATTTAAGAACCTTAAGAACTGGCATAATTCCATTGGTATGCTTTCTCTGGTTTTTAATGCACTGATGGCAACCACAGCATTATTAATTACGCTTTCAGGAGTGATAGGAGGGCCACGTGGTACTTCATTTTATCAGACAAAAATACCTAAGTCGTTCGATTTGAATGTGCTTGTAAATGAAGCGAAGGAGGCTAATCCGGATAAATATGAACCCATTAAATATATCTCCTTTCTTTCGGAAAGAACTATGTTCCACTTTCAGCATAATGATGGAAAAAACGGTGCTCTTGGAGCTTATCATAGAGTCTTTCTTCATCCTGAAACAGGTAAACTAATTTCAGTAGGAGGAAAGAATGAGTCACATTTAATGAGGGCATTGAATAGTAGTGTTTCATTTCATTTTGGAGATTTTTCAGGCATGCTTCTGAATATTCTTTATTCAGTTGGTGGAATTCTTATTTCTATCCTTACTATTTCAGGTGGCTTGATTTGGTTGAAAAGAACCAGAGGGGAAATAAAACCTAAAAAGGCAAAGAGGGAACAAGCAAATTTTGAATATAAATTCAGAAGATATTTTAAAAAAGGATGTAAAGCATTTGCTTGGCTGTTTCCATTTATGATAGGAGGAGGAGCTGTATTGGGGATTTTTACGGGAAACATTTTGCTAAGCGCATTGTACTTTACGACCTTGTTGTTGTTTCCATTGATTTTTAATTACATCATTCTTTTGATACTTTGGATCCCTATAGGAGTGGCTTTGTTAATGGAAAAGACAAAAGCATATAAGTTTAGAATTTATAATGCGGCATCTACAGCGCTTTTTGCAGGAACATTAATTTGGTATGTAGTGATGTGGTATTTGAGGTTTTAGAAGCGATAGTACATTAAATTATTTTTGATAACTGGTTATAAAAACAAAAGGGGCATTTGCATGCCCCTTGTTGTCTGTCAAAAAAAGTAACCAACTTTTTTTACACCTTGTGAATTATAAAATTCACGACACCCCAAATTGTGAAATCCATTGTATCTGTAATTTCGACTGGCTTTTCAGCATTGTCAGAAAAAAGGTACAGCTTATTTTGATGTTTTCCAACCCTTTTTAAAACCATTTCTCCATTAATAATCGCAATTACCATAGAGTTTTGGCCGGGTTCTTCTTTTCGGTCTACTACTAGCAGGTCACCATCTGTGACCCCGGGCAACTGAAGGTTGTTCCCCTTTATACGGACATAAAACGTCGAGGACGGATTTTTAATGATAAGATTCTCCAGATTTTTTTCTTTTTCATTTTCGGATACTCTTATCGACTGATTTACAGTTTTTTCATTAAAAATAGCCTCTTCGATTTTTAGTGAAATCCTCTGATCATTTGCAGATATTCTTAGCATGTCCGTTAATTATTTTAGCAAATATACATACGTTTTGCTAAATAATTTAGTTTTAGTGAAAATATTTTTTTTAACTTTGATCCGTTAATCAGGAAGCTTTAATAATTGAAAAAAACGGGTTGTCCTGCTGGTGTGTTCAAAGATTTTATTTTCCTCATTATCAATTGATGGAGATAAAATGAATTTAATTTAACAAAGATTTAATGCTTTTTGCAATCGTCGATATTGAAACAACGGGAGGGTACTCCGAAGGTAACAGGATTACTGAAATTGCTATAATAATCACAGATGGCTATAAAATAATAGACAGATTTGAATCTCTTATCAATCCCGGTGTGCCGATTCCTCCTTTCATTACAGGACTTACGGGAATCGATAATTCCATGACCGATGCTGCTCCTTATTTTAATGAGGTGGCCGGGGAAATTCATGATTATCTGAAGGACTGTATTTTTGTAGCACATAACGTTAGTTTCGATTTCAATTTTGTGAAGTCAGAACTTGCCGAAGCAGGCATTGAGTTCAAACCCAAAAAACTTTGCACTGTAAGATTAAGCAGGAAAATATTTCCAGGATTCCCTTCTTATAGCCTAGGTAACTTATGCAGGTTCTTAAATGTGGAAATTGAAAACAGACATAGAGCGGGCGGGGATGCTGAAGCAACTTATGAGGTTTTTACAAAGTTAGTAGAAAATGATTCGGAAGGGTTTATTATTACTTCTTTAAAAGCGAATTCAAAGGAAACAACACTTCCTCCAAATCTTGATAAAGAGCAGTTCAATTCTTTACCCTCTCTTCCTGGTGTATATTATTTTCATGATGAAAATGGTAAGGCTATGTATGTGGGCAAAGCAATAGATATTAAAAAGCGTATTGCGGGGCACTTCAGTTCCAGGAATTCTGCAGAGGAAAAACTTAGATTTTTTAATAATATTCATAGTATCTCTTTTGAACTTGCGGGTAATGAGTTAGTGGCTTTCCTTATGGAATCACATGAAATAAAAAGGCTCTGGCCTCCTTACAATAAAATACAGAAATTCCCGGAAGCTCAGTTTGGTATTTTTTCCTACTATGATCAAAATGGTTACCAAAGGCTGAGTATAGGCAAGATACAAAAAACAGTTCCTTTGTTTTCTTTTAACTACATGACTGATGCCAGAGATTTTCTATATGCAGCAGTCAGGGATTTTGATCTTTGTCCAAGATTGTCAGGGCTTCAAACAACTAAAAAAGCTTGTGTGGATTACAGTCTGAAAGCCTGCAAGGGTGCTTGTGTAATGGAGGAATCTCCTGAAGACTATAACAAAAAGGTAGAGGATGCATTGGATGGAATGAAACAGGAAAAACCGACCTTTGCTATAATTGGTAAGGGGAGATCACGGTATGAAAATTCAGTAGTTCTTGTTGAAGATGGGAAATACCAGGGCTTTGGCTTTGCAGAAGACAATACGCTTAATCATATTGATGATTTTAGAAATGTTATTACAAAACAAAAAGAAAGTAAGGATATTCAGAAAATCATCAATCAGTTTGTTGCAAAGCAGGAAAAAGGAAAGTTGAAAGGATATAAATTTATACCTCTTTCATCAGATAAAATTGTTGTTGAATAATAAGAGGGATATTTTCACACGTTCATTATATTAAAAGAGTCCCTAATAACGGGACTCTTTTGATTACAGACAATTATTCAGATTTTTTATATGTATCTATAAAATTCTTTATCTGGTCCTTTTCAATACCATTTGAGATAAGTCTTATAAACTCTGATCCAATAATAGCGCCTCGGGTATATTTACAAGCCATATCGAAGTTTTCTTTTGTCCGTATGTTAAAGCCTATCATTGTTGGTGTTTGTAATTTCTCATCTCTGATTTTTTCAAAGTATGAATTTCTGAACGCTGTTTTATCATTACTTCCTGTGGTGCTATTCGATGATAATACATAAATAAAACCTGTAGTCACTTTATCAATAAACTTCAATCGTTCTTTTGAAGTCTGTGGACTAATCATAAATATCGAAGAGAGATTATTCTCTTCATATATTTCAGCATAGTCTTCCAGAAGTTCTTCAGGAGGCATTTCCGGGAATAGAACGCCATCTATTTCACACTCTTTACATGCTTTGCAGAATGCCTCCATTCCAAATCTAATGGCAGAATTATAAGATCCCATCAAAACTAATGGTATTCTGACCTGATCTTTTATTTTTAATAACTCTTTAAACAAAAGCTTAAGTGTCATTCCATTGTTCAATGCTCTATTATTACTTTCTTGTATGATTGGACCGTCCAGAAGTGAGTCTGAATATGGAATACCGATCTCTATCATATCTACACCTGCTTCCTGTAACGTAAGTACTAGTCTCGAGGTATCATATAGCTCAGGATAGCCTGCAGTAAAATAAACAGATAGAATTTTATTTTTTATCTTAAGCGTTTTTGTTAGTTTATTATTTATTTTGATTGCTGTTTCCATAGTTTCAATTGTAGTTTTCATAAGTACTAAGATCTTTGTCTCCTCTTCCTGAAAGACAGATGACAATTACTTCATCTCTTTCAAACTTCTTTTTGTCAAGTATTGCCAGTGCATGAGCAGATTCCAATGCCGGGATTATTCCTTCTTTGGAAGCCAGTAATACTCCTGCTTTCATAGCTTCATCGTCTGTGACAGGAATATATTCTGCTCTTTTAATTTCATGTAACCTTGAATGTAAAGGTCCTATACCCGGATAATCAAGTCCTGCAGAAATTGAATGAGCTTCGGCTATTTGTCCGTCATCGGATTGGATGAACAGGGTTTTACATCCGTGAATAACTCCAGGCTTTCCAAGATAAGTAGTAGCTGCAGACATACCGGATTCTACGCCATGTCCTGCTGCTTCAGCTCCGATGAGTTTTACTTCCGGTAAATCAAGAAAGTGGTAAAAACTTCCAGCTGCATTACTGCCACCGCCAACGCAAGCAATCACATAGTCTGGTATTGTCTTCCCAGCTACTTGATAAAGCTGATTCAGAATTTCACTGCTGATCACAGACTGAAACTTTGTTACCATTGCAGGATAAGGATGTGGTCCGAATACAGAGCCAATAAGATAGTAAACATCTTCAGGATTATTAATCCAGTATCTTAAGGCTTCATTGGTTGCATCTTTAAGCGTTTTGCTACCTGATCTTGCTGGAATTACAGTAGCTCCAAGCATTTGCATTCTCTTTACATTGGGTTGTTGCCTTTCAATATCTTTTTCTCCCATAAAGACAGAGCAAGATATGCCAAGCAGAGCACAAACTGTTGCTGTCGCTACTCCATGTGAACCAGCACCTGTCTCTGCTATGATGTGTTTTTTGCCAAGTGTTTTGGCCAATAATGCCTGGCCAATAGTATTATTGATTTTATGAGAACCAGTATGGCAGAGATCTTCGCGTTTTAGGAGAATTTTGGTCTCATATATTTCCGATAATCTTTGCGCATAATATAAAGGTGTAGGTCTGCCTGTATAATGTTTAAGCAGCCAGAAGAATTCTTTTTTAAATGATGCACTGTCAATAATCTTCAGATAATTCTTCTGAAGTTCTTCTATGTTTGATATCAGTGTTTCGGGCACATAGGAGCCTCCGAAAGTGCCATAAAAGCCTTTCTCTGTTACTTCAAATGTCATAGGTTATTGAGTTAGGTATAAAACAAAAAAGGCTCACCGTGCACAGTGAGCCTTTTATATCATATAATATTATAATCTAATATTCTTCAGACATAACTATACTGTCCACAATCTCTTTAGGAGTAATGTGCCAGCACCAATAGTTATGTTTTAAATTATTCATGAAGCAAGTATAGATAAAAAATGCGGACAATCAAAGTTAAATACATATTAAAGTTTAAACTTTTAGATCCTGTTATAGTTTGGATATAAAAAAATACTATGATGATGAGGATAAAATCCGGAATTAATCTATTGCTATTTTTGGCTTTTTTTATTTATGCCCAAAACTCATTTGCGACTAAAGTGTGGATACCTTCATCCCTTACAGACGTCTTTGGAACTAGTTTACATTTTACAATAAGTGATGATGGAAAGGTTTCGGCAACGAAGAATTATAAAATAAGTCCTGGTGATACCATGGTATTGCAGCATGGTATGAGAAGCTACCTATTGTTTAGGGGAATTTTTGGTACCCCCGATAAATGGATTACGATTACTAATCAGGAAGGAGGAATTGTAGATATTAATTATCTGATAGTAAACCCGGTTTACTACAATTCAGCTTTTCGTCTTCAGGAATGTCAGTATGTGAAAGTATCTGGGCGAGGATCACCAGGTATAAAGTATGGAATAAAAATTTCTCACTCCTGTTGGGATGCAGCTCCTATAAACGGACAAATTACAAAGGGAGGAGGTTGTCACGGAGTTGTTTTTGAATGGACAAACTCTTCTATACCTAAGGATAAGCTTACAAGTCATATCGAAATAGAAAATATCGAAGTGACGAATGCCGGAGCTTCTGCTATTTCCTGCAAAATAGATGGAGGTGGTAATGGACTTGATGGAAGAGATAATTCTTTTGTCATGGAAGATATATTTATTCATGATAACTATCTGCATGATATTGGTATGGAAGGTATTTACATAGGACAATCAACTGAGTTGCCTATCTGGCATAGCACTATCAATGTAAAGTTATATAACAATCTGATCGTAAGGACTGGATTTGAACCTATACAAGTCCGTAACGCACTTGAGGTTGAAGTGCACAATAATATTTGTTATCAATCAAGTCTCCTTGACGGAACCAGCTATGGTGTGGAAAATAATGGATTTCAGATAGAAAGAGGTACAAGAGGAAATTTTTATAATAACATCATCATGGATGGTAAAAATGAAATGGTTCATGGACTTAACAGGGAAGGTTTTAAAACAGCTTTTCTTCCCGATCTTCCAGAAGGTAATCTTATAAATAAACTTGGTGCCGGTATAGAATTTTATAACAACTATCTTGATGGCGGAGCTGAAACATATACCTGGAATGATACAAGTGATGTGAATGATTTCAACAGTGTGTCTGCAGCATTTTATTGCGAATCTGATTATCTGGGGACTGAGAAACGTGTTACGAACTTTGATGGCAATTATGTAAGGAATATTTACAGAGGTGCCAATGACCCAGGAAAACCAAAGGCTGACCTTGAATATTTCTTTATTAAGCAGGACAATCCTGCCACTCCTGAGGATGATGAAGATCCTGTAATCTATAATATCTTTAATAACTACTTTTCCGGTGGTAATGGAATGGAAACCCATGGTACCGTTCCCACCTTGCAATTGGGAGAGAATCAGGTAAATCTTAATCTGGAAGAAATCCAGTTTATAGATCCTGTTTATGGTAAAGATAATTTTTGTATAGTGCCAGGATCATTTTATTATGATAAAGGGATTTCATCGTCAAGGCCGGATGCCAAAGGATTTGGCTTAACCTCTTGTATTGTTTCTCAGCTTAGTGTTAACAGTAATGTTGTAGATGTTGCATCAACTAAAACCTTTGACTTTACATTGAAGGTATTCAATAAATTTGCAACCTCTCTGATAGAAAGTAAGGCAATACTAATGTTCAGCCCTTGCGAAAAATGCACGCCTGTAAAAATTTCAGATGCATTTGATGTAACTGGAGGAGTGAAGGAGGTAGAAATAACAGGAAAAAGTTTTCCGCTTAATGCGTCCGATCTAAGCTACGGGGTGGGCAATATATATGCTGTTATATTCGATCCTCAGACGAATCATAAAAGCAATGAAATAAGTTTGGCTCAAGGTTCTTCAACCTCTGGTAATGAAATACTTACTGCTGATAAAGTGTTTTATTCCAATGCACCTTCATCCGCAATTGGAGCTATTGTAGGAAATCCTGTAAGTGGTTCAATCCAATGGGAGAAAAGCGTTGATAAAATTAACTGGACTCCTTTGCAAAATGGCAATCAAATAGCTTTTGTACCAGATGTTGATCTCTCTGCGACTACCTACTTCAGACGATTGAGTAATGGAAGTCCAAGTAATGTATTTACGGTTAACATACAACCAGGAACTGTAACTCATTCTGTAATCGGAAATTCACAGTGGTTTTTAAATTCTGGTGACCCTGTTGCATTATCCGGAAGCCCTGATCAACTGAATGGAGTGGATCAGGCTGGTAATGTCTATCAATGGCAGGTAAGTATGGATAATATTAACTACTATGATATTCCGGGAGCAAATGGGTTATCTTATGATCCGGGTATTGTTTATGTTACTACATATTACAGACGCAACCTTACAGGGTTTGAACCTTCTCAGAATATAGCTAAAGTAGGAGTCAGTCATTTGACTTGGGCTAATGACACGGCCTTTACAACAACAAATTGTTTACCTTCAACTTACAATGTTCAATACAATACCTGGGGTAATTTCCCTGGTAATACAGTATTTAGACTTGAATTATCTGATAATACCGGTAGTTTTGATAACGCTCTTATAATCGGTACATCTGAATCCAGACCTAATGGAATGATTACTGGAGAGATTGCTTCCTCTTTGCCTGAAGGGAGTTATAAGTTGAGACTTGCTACTTCATCTGGTGTTGGGGCGATTACAGACGGTAGAGATTTATGTTTTAATGTATTGTCAAATAATTCTCCAATGACTATTGATGGTTATAAGCTTTTCCCGAATCCATCCAGAGAAGAAGCACACCTCGTAATAGGACATTTAAAGGGACAGCAAGTGATGGTTTCTGTGGTAGACCTTTTTGGAAGGAAAGTAATTTCAAAAAAAATTATTGTAGGAGATGAGGAGCTTATCGGAGGAAACCTTGTTGCAGGAACCTATTTTGTAACAGTAGATTCAGGGAAAGAGAAAAGGACTTTGAAATTTATTAAAGTACAATAATTAAAAATAAGCTAAGCAGAACTGTCAAAGTTCTGCTTAGCTATAAAAGTTATTCAAGACCATTCATTTTTTCTCTAAGGATATCATTTTCCTGATTTAGTACTTTTAGCTGCTGGCTCATTTCCATCTCTCTTCTCATCATATCTTCCTGAGTAGCCCCAAGTTCTTCCAGGTTTTGTCTCATTTGTTCTTCCTGCTCTCTTAATTGCTGCGATTTTACCTGTGTTTCATCAAGAAGTTTTTTCATTTTCTCTGCTGTCATTGAATTTGAAAGAGAAGCAGCAATGTTTTCAGATATTTTTAATAAGAAATCAATTTCGTATCCTGCAAATACCTTAAAGGAGGCAAGTTCTATGATTCCATATATTTCTTCATTATATTTTAATGGAAAAACAATTACTGATCTTGGCATTGCCAATCCTATCCCGGATTTGATCTGCACATAATCTTCCGGTACTTCAGACATGAATATGTGTTCTTGCTCCACCCATGCTTGACCTGCCAATCCTTCTCCTTTTAAATAACGGGTTTTACCAAACTTTCTTCTATTCCATGCATAAGATGCTATCTCCTCAATATACTCTTCTTCATTTTCTACTTGACACACAAGGAACATTCCCTGGTTTACATCAAGATATTTTACCAGGGAAGAAAGGATGGTGTATGCAAATTCAGTTCTATCGTTATAATTATTTCTCAAAAGGTCATTAAACCTTGCATTACCCTCGTTCGCCCAATTTCTGATCTTGTCTTCCTCTGAAACTTTTTTAAGATTGTTCCTCATTTCAATTAATGAATTACCAAGAACATCCTGGCTGCTTAAAGGGCTGAACTCTGCTTCAAAATTTCCTTTACCAATGTTTTCTGCAAACTCTGAAGTTTCTTTTAATCCCTCAATCAAGGTATTGATTCCTTTAGCCATTTTACCAACCTCATCGTTTTTGATGTTCTGAATAGGTTCCGGATGTAAGCCTTTGCTAAGATCTTCTGTAACCTCTCCAATCTTTTTAATCTGATTGAGAACGGTATTAGAAGTATAAACGGATATCACCACACATACTACAATGATTAAAATACCGGAAATGAATAAACCATTTTTAAGAGACCCGAAAAATTCGGTCATCATAAATTCATCTTTTTCTTTTTCGGTTTCTTTAATCTTTATTATTATGTCAGTTTGTTCTATGATTTTGCTGGCAATCGGAATCACTGTTGCTTCAAAACGCTCACTTACTAAAGAATCGGATAAATTTGTTTTGTAGTTATTTATAATTGTAGTTTCAAGGGCAATAAGTTTGTCTGCATTATTCATAACATCCTTTAATAGCTCCTTCGATTCATCTTCTTCCCAAAATACTCTGTTGGCAAGTAAATCTTTTTTTAATTTATGTAAATCACTTATATAATCTATATCAGAAGATTTATCAGCCTGTACAGGGGAATAGCCATAAACAAGACCGGAGGTGTTATGTATACTCTGAAGTACCTCAAATCTGAACTGATTAAGATTTTGCAAAGAAGGATCTTTCTCCTTTAAAATTTCCCAAAGGGCTCTTTGAGAATTGTTAATGGCGGAAAGGTTAAATACACCATTCAAACCAAAGATGATTATTAGAATGAGGAAACCTCCAATGATTTTCTCTCTTATCCCGAAGTTTTTTATTTCCATTGATATAAGGTTCTATTCAACTATCTCAGAATGTTTTTGAAAGTATCTACCGTAATAGGCTATATAAACGTAACAGATGAAGGCTATAATAAGAGCTACCTTAAGACCTGAAACCAAACTTAAGGAATTATAAATTAAAGGAATAATTGCTCCTCCTGCAATACCCATAATAAGTAATGAGGCTCCTCTTCCTGTATATTCACCCAACTTGTGCAATCCTGATGCAAATATTCCTGGAAACATAATTGAATTGAAAAAGCCAATTGCAGCAAGAGAGTATATGCCCAACTCCTCAGATCCTGCAATTCCAATGGTAAGTAAACATAAAGTGCTTAATGCAAAGATAAAAAGTAGCTTACCTCCATTAACAAATTGTAATATAAATCCACCTGCAAATCTTCCTACCATTGCCAGAGCCCAATATGCGTAAATTACAGTCGCTTTATCACTTGCCAGGTCCGGATAATATTGATCTATGATGGCTCCAAGATTTGATCCTATTGTCACTTCAGCCCCTACATACATGAAGATGCCTAGTGCTGCGAGATACAGATTAAGTTTAGAAGTGTTCTGATTACATTGTTGTTTAGATTGATCATTCTTTACAAGATCCGGCATTGGAAGAAAGAATATCAAAGATGCCAGAATTATAAGCCATATGGCAACTGTCCAGTATGGTGATTGCACAGCTATAGCTTGAATTTTTCTAAAAGAAAGTAGTTGGTCTGGCTGCAGTAAGGAAATCTCTTCATGTGTAAGGCTGGCTGTTTTCATTATCAGAAAAGTTCCAAGCATTGGTCCCAGTGTAGCCCCCAGTGAGTTTAAAGCCTGAACCACAGTTAGCCTTGAAAATGAATTCTGTGAAGAGCCAAGATTTACAATGTAAGTATTTGCGGATATTTGTAATAGCGTTATACCTGAGGCCAGAACAAATAGTCCTCCCATAAAAAGAGGAAATGAGAGCAAGGTAGAAGCAGGATAGAAGAGGTAGGCTCCAGTGGCTGCTATACCTAATCCTGTTACTGTTAGATATTTATATCCGAAAAGAATTAATAGGTCTTTTTTGTATTCGGAGAAAAGAAAAAATCCCAACGACACAAAGAAATATGTTCCAAAGAACGTCAGATTTATAAGGCTCTTTTTAAAGTCATCCAATTCAAATATATAATCCAGTTGGGCAATTAGAGTACCATTCAATGATGTTAGTAATCCCCATCCGAAAAATATTATGCTGAATGCCAGTAATGTGGTATTTTGAAATGGCGGCGGTTGTTTTTTCATTTTTAAATATACATCGACAATATAGTGATTTTCATATTGAACTCTCAACGGAAAGCGTTTTAATTGGTTGTGCTAAAGTCTTGATTTAGTTATCTTTTGCTAAGATTTTTATGCCTATAGCTAATCATTTTATGTTCAGGATGGTACAAAAATAAATTTATACTTATATGTTGAATAGTATTTTTAAGTAAAGTGCTGATAATGTTTTGTTAAGGAGCTGAAAATAAGTGGAGCAGAACCATTTATTTAGGATTCTGTTAAATAAAAAAGAAGGTATTCAGACAGAAGAAGGAGGAGGGGTATGGAAATGATATCAAAGATTATTTGTCCTACAGATTTTTCAATCAATTCGAGTAATTCGGTGCGTTACGGATATGAGCTTGCTAAGGTTTTAAAAGCAGAGCTTGTATTATTCCATTGTATTGAATCAAAATATAAAGATGCTTTTGATGATAGTATTTCCCGCGAAAAGGAAAAGGCTTTAAAGGAGCTGGAATCAATTGCTGATGGGCATAGAATACGGGATAAATATGGAAATGTAAGCATTTCATCAATAGTATCGGCAGGGAATCCTGCTAATGAAATCATTAAGACAATAAAAGCTGGAGAAGGAAATCTAGTTGTAATGGCTACAAAGGGAGTATCTGAAAGATATGCTCCATATAGCCGTATCACCTCCGAGGTAATTGAAAAAACCTGTTGCCCGGTATTGGAAGTACCTCCAGGGACAACCTACACTCCTATACAGAAAATAGTTTATACAAGTGAACTTACCGGTGAGGACGAAAAGGAGGTAGTAGATTTTGTTGTGGAGTTGGGAGAATCTCTTCATGCTCATATTGATTTTCTAACTATACAGGATAAGCAAGCATCATCAAATGCTGATGAACTTATTAGTTATGGTTATAATAATTTCTTGATGAAAAGTGATACGAGCGATGTAGCCTTTTTTGTCCTTGAAAAAAAAGACATCATTAAAGGAATTAATGAATTTACAGAAAGGCATGAAGCTGATCTTATTATTGTTTCCCCTGGGCATGAGAAACTGTACAACAATTTTATTGAAGAAAGCAGCACCCATGAACTGGTTAATAAAACACATTTCCCTGTTCTGGTAATGCATAAAAATAAAGAATGTCTCGTGACAGCATAATACAATCAAGAATTCATTAGCTCTGTAAATAATATGGAACAAACAGGATTGAAATCATTGGTCGCTGGAATAGAGAAGATTGGAATTACTAAAGCTAAAAATATACATTGGAACCTTTCTCCTGCTGAACTTGTGGAACATGCAATCCGCAATGAGGAAGGTATACTAACTAATGATGCTGCTTTAGCTTGTGATACCGGAAGGTTCACAGGCAGAAGTCCTGATGATAAGTTTTTTGTTAAGGATGAATTAACAAAAGATTCAATTCACTGGGGAGATATTAATCATCCGATTGATGGAAGATACTTTGATGTTATCTTCCATAAGATGCTTGATTATTCGGAAGGAAAAGAGTTATATGTTCGGGATGCCTTTGTATGTGCCGATTTTAATTACAGAAAATCACTCAGAGTAATTACCACAAAAGCATATCATAATCTTTTCAGTTATAATATGTTTATGAGGCCTGAATTATCGGAGCTTCAGTATATACATCCTGAGTATACTATTCTATGCTTTCCTGATTTTGAAGCCAATCCAGAGACTGACGGCGTGAGAAGCAAAAACTTTTCTATTACGGATCTTACAAGAAAGGTGATTCTTATTGGAGGGACAGCTTATACCGGAGAAATCAAGAAATCAATATTTTCAATATTGAATTATATACTCCCTCATCAACATCAGGTGTTATCTATGCACGCCTCTGCCAATATAGGAAAGGATGGTAAGGTAGCTGTATTCTTTGGTCTTTCAGGAACTGGAAAAACAACTTTATCTGCAGATCCTGATAAATTTCTGATTGGAGATGATGAACATGGATGGGATGACAAAGGTGTGTTCAATTTTGAAGGTGGTTGTTATGCTAAAGTTGCTAATCTTAATCCAGAAGCTGAACCTGAAATTTATGGTGCAATAAGGTTTGGGGCAGTGCTTGAAAACGTCAGATGCTTCCCTTATTCAAGAGATGTCGATTATAATGATACAAGCATCACTCAGAATACAAGAGTATCTTATCCTATAGAGTATATTCCTAATACTGTACACCCATCTAAAGGTGGTTTACCTACTAATATTTTCTTTCTTACTGCTGATGCCTTTGGAGTATTACCCCCAATATCAAAGCTCACTCCGGCACAGGCTATGTATCATTTTATATCAGGGTATACGGCAAAGGTGGCTGGCACTGAAGAAGGAATACATGAGCCTAAGCCTGTGTTCTCAGCCTGTTTTGGCGCACCGTTTATGCCTCTGCATCCTACAGTATATGCTAATTTGCTTGGTGAAAAGATGAAAAAGAATAAAGTTAATATCTGGCTTATCAATACCGGTTGGACCGGAGGAGCATATGGTACTGGTTCAAGGATTAAACTGAGATTTACAAGGGCAATGATTACAGCGGCGTTAGAAGGAAAGCTGGAGAATGTTAATTTTAAAAAAGAACCATTTTTCGGGTTGATGGTACCTGATACATGTCCTGGAGTGCCTAATGATATTCTTTTACCTTACAACACCTGGAAGGATAAGGAACGTTATAAATCGACTGCAGAGAAACTGTCAGATGCATTTATAAAAAACTTTGAAGCATTTGAATCTTTTGCTACTGAAGAAATCCGTGCGGGAGCTCCAGTGGCATATTAGCCTAAAGGGTTTTAGAAAGCTTCTGTTAGATAAAGGTAAAAGCCTGAGGAGTTTTTGCCTATAGCGAAATCGACTCTGAGATTGATGCTTTCTTTAGGTACAATGGCAAAGCGTATACCTGCTCCCAATGAGTATTTCAAGCCATCGATGGAATAGTCTTTCAATCGCTGGCTTACTTCTCCCAATCCAGCAAACGCAACAGCACCAAATCTTCTCCATATGCGCATTCGATATTCGCTTTGCACTGCAATTGCATTGTTATCTCTGTATCTGCCGAGATAATAGCCTCTCATAATAAAAGGACCTCCAATATATGCAAGGTTTCTGACAGGAACATCACCTGCTGTGATTTGAGAAAATAACTGTAAGGCAAGAACATTCTGTCCGCCTAATTTTATGAATTTTCTAAAATCAAAAAAGTTGGTTTGAAATTTAAAATTACTACCAAAGATATTTCTGAAAAACACATAGGAAACCTGCAAATAGGCCCCTTTGGTAGGATAAAATGCATTGTTTCGATTATCCCAAGCGATCAATGGTCCCAGACCGGAACCTGTACCACCGTTTTTACCTAATATATTTTCCTGATCGAATAGGCCTCCAGGCTCATAATCAAGACTGAGTACATCCTGTAGTTCATAGTCAAATCCACCATATAGCTTTTTATATATTTTCCTCATGTATTGAGACGTAAGATATATTTGTCTGTAGGTATATGTCTCCATGTTACTTTTAGGAGTGTTATTGCCTAGACCATAGAATCTATCTGGGAAGTAGCTGTAGGTACCAAACCATTTAATTATATAGTTTTCTTTCTTAAAAAATAATCCTCCACCACTCTCTATGATAATTTGTTTTCTCTGAGTATAGATAATAAATGATTGCACATTGGAAGATCTTACAGCAGTGTCTTTACCTATCTTAAAAATTACTGTACCAAGTGCACCTCCTCCAAATTTTGTTTCTGGTGTATTTATAACAAGCGGAAGTACGAGAAATGCTCTTTTTTTTCTGGGGACTAAAGCGCTGTCCTGCACGGAGGATATTGCTAGTAGAGATCTAGTAAGTAATAAGAGTAAAAAAAATAATTTAATCGATCTCATATGTAAATTCTTCGGTTAATTTTTATAATTATCAGTGAAGGTTTTTGTTTTTAAATTTTATGAATATCTGTTTGAACTTTGAATGGAAATTTTTTTGACATTATTTAAGTTTAAACAGGATTTATTCATTTAGTTTTGATAAAATCATGTGGAAAAATAGTTCTGAATAAGATTATCTTTTATTTTTATCTTTCGTAAACAGGCTTGGAATGGACGAAAAGGGATGATAAAATAGTCGGAATTGAATGTAGGTAGCCGGAAAGACAAAATCCGCTAAAAGTAAAATGAAGCTCTTAATTATTACTGAGTTATATATAGTCCAAGTTTAGTACTCATAACAGGAATAACCTGGAATTAAAACTACTTAACCTAATTCAATGCTGCTATGAAAAAGATTCGTTACCTTATTTTGTCTTTCTTTTTTTGTGCAATATTCTTTTCATGCGAGTCGCTCGTAAAAAACTCATTTTTTATTTCTTCTCATCTTAATAGCTCTGCAGATAATGGTTTTATTGACCATGAACCCCAGGAATGTATTGCATCAGTTGAGTTGTTTGATACATTATCTAACTGGCAGAATAAAAAGTTTGATCCTTCCAGAGAATTAGAAGGGTACATTCAATATTCTGCACAAATATCACACGGAATAGGGGAATATGGTCTTTTAACTTATCTCAATAAAAGAGACTCTTCTTTTGTGATGATCTTTGCTAAAACCGCTGGTGATATGGTTTGTGAAGTTAAAGGTGTTAAAAGAATCATGGTTCAGGATAAACAAGTTTTGTTTGAAACGTTATGCAGAACTCAATGCGATTTTGAACAGCCGGCTACAAGTATGATTAAAATTGATAAAGAGGGAAATGTGAAAACAATAAAATCATGGGTAGTAGATAAATCAATTGGCAAAGTTTACAAACTCAAAACTTCCAAAGTAGACTGTGTTGAAGCTTATTACACTGACTATGAATAATAAGTGATAATCTTATTAAGATACCTCAAAGCAATAGTTATTAAAATATTTCAAAACCCTGATTTTAATTGTACCTTTGCACTCAGATAGAAGAGTAATCTAATATGAGTTTCAGTAAGTTGCAAAGGATAGTAGTTATTCTTGCTGTATTATCGTCAATATTTATCCTTACCATATTTTTTTTAAGGGATTCCATCGCCAATTGGGCTCTGGGTAAGGTAAAAGAAAAATTCAGAACTAATTATCAGGCAACCATTTCATTCAATAATATATCTGTTCAAGGCCTTTCCGGCATAAGTGGACAAGAATTTTATATCGTTCAGGATAACAAGGATACTCTAACTAAAGCAGAAGCACTTTCTTTTGAACTGGACTTGTTTCATACATTAACTGGAGATTTTAGATTTAAATCTTTTTCTATCAGAGATGGTTATTTTCATCCGGTAAAAAAAGGTAAGGAAGATAATTACTCTTTCTTATTGAAGAGAGGCACAAGCCATGAAAATTCTGATACTTCGAAAGGGTATGGTTATATACTTAACAGGATCTTGACTGCTTCCTTTAAAGCATTTCCTCCGAGATTAAAGATCTCCGGATTTAACTGTGCTTTTACAAAAGATAACAAGCAATATATTTTCAGAATAAAGAAATTTTTTCTTCATGACAAAAATTATAAAGCATCTATAGAAGTTCCGAACACACATCAGATACTGATTTCTGAGGGCCAAATTAATAAACGGAAAAGGTTGATCAATGGAAACCTGTATGCTGAAATTTCTTCAATGAAAGTTCCTTATCTAAATGATCTTTATATGTTGGATTTTAGATTTGATACACTCAAGTTCAATCTTGCAGATAATGATTTCAATGATGGACAGCTTGATCT
>NZ_JAGHZZ010000001.1 GCF_017745095.1 Sporocytophaga sp.
CTATGGTATAATAACCTCCCGAAGGATTTGCTCTCATTGATATTGTGTCCGATGACGACCCGCAAATATATGCAACGTCTTCACCACTTACCTTTACTGTTTCCGGAAGGCCTGAAATAATGGGATCGTTGGGGGCTGCAATTTTTATTGTTCCTGACAAATCACACCCAACGGTAGAAAGGCCTCCAACCTTAATATCTACCTCGCTTTTATTGTACTTGATTGGTTCTATCTCAAAACTGTATATGTGACAATTAATGCTTTCTTCGATATCTACATATGCAATATTTAATGCAGGAATACCTCCAACAGATATCTGAGGCATCTGTTGACTTGCAGGTTGGCATCCATCTTTTATGAGAACCTGCAGAGGATACCTTTCCTGATTAGCACATATAGGTAACTCTTTGGTGGCTTTAAGGAATATAACTAGGCTCTCCTTATCATTTAGGATCTTTAATTCCGTGCCTATCGTAGTTTTTCCATTTGAACAAGTAGCATTGTTAGGTGTATATGCTATAATATTTTTATAAACCCCCTCACCTGCTTCATCACCTTTAAAGATCCAGGAGCTTCCTTGCTTTACGACCAAACCTTTTCCCGACAAATCTTCAAAAGTATAATCATTATCAAAGGTGCCATTTGTATTATTAAAAAGATCTTTTAAAATTATTGTTCCTCCCTGAGAAAGATATCTGAGGTATGAGGCCTTTTCATTAAGTTTTGGTGACCTTGAAAATGTTATTGTTGGACTGGTTATTTTATCACTCCTGCAACCATTTTCTGTAACATAAACATAATATGAACTGGATCCTGCAATAGCATTGTCTAGCGTTCTTGTAAAGACTCCACCAGCCTTTTCAACAAAGGTTAACAGTGTGTTGTTGTTATCGCCTGTTCTGCGAAACTCATAAGTTAACCCTGCTTTATATGGACTCAAAACTAAATCATAAGGGCCGTCTCCCTCATTGTTAAGGCAAACATTAGTCGAAGGGGCAGAGAGGGTATAGTTGGGGATGGATGTAACACTAAATGTTAAAGCTTGTTCTCCATATTCTTTAGCAACATCGTTTTGCTTTGCTACTACAACTTTTATTTCACTACCATTTTTAACATTAAAAATATCAAACTCAAAATCAGTTGTTACAAAAACAGGAGATGGACTTCCGGTTAAGTACACATAAAATTTATATGGAATATTTCCAGGGTTACTGTTGCCTTTGACTTTGAAGTTTAAGTCTTGAACTTTAATCCTTACTGTGGCAGACGTTGCACCCGACTGGAGACAGATATTGGTGGTTCCCCAGGTATTGTTCCACTGCGCAGCAATTGTGAATACCGCTGTGGTATCCCCTGCATTTGTTTCCGCAGCATAACTAGAAGAAAAAATCAAAAAAAATAAAAGGAAAACTAAAAGACTTATTTTTTTTCTATGAAGGAAAACTATATCTCTTTTCATTACAAACATTATTTAAAAAGTAAATTAAAAAGAAAAACATCCTGCAGATTAGCAGGATGTTAATTATATTGTTATTTTAATTCTTTAAACAACGAACACACATTTGGCCTCCTTCAAAATTTCTGCCTCGATCTATCGAATTACTATTCCTTGTAAAAGTCCTCGTCAATATATCGCCATTGGGATTTCCATTTGAAATTTTTGTAGACGTCCAAACATCGCGACTATTAGCGGGTCCTGAAGGGATAATAAAATTAAATCCTGTGCTACCACCATTCTGCAGCTTCAAACCTATACCTTTATCAACACCTCTATCCACCCCATATCCAATTTTCGCTGTGTCAGCATTTGACATACCTAAATAATTTTCAAGAGTTCTAAAGTCCAAATCAGATGGCAATCTCCAACCATTTGGACATGCAACTTTTGCTCCACTCAAATCATAATACTTGCCACCTGAAGATGGGTTATAAGAATTACCTTGTGACAACGGACCATCGTATCTTAAATCCTCTGCAAACCAAGTCTGATCTCCTATCTTTATAGTTTTATAAACTATCTGATCTCTCTCATCTTTAACTGTTCCCGCATTCGGATCTACCGGGTTATTATCATCTTTATCTTTTCCACAAGACATGAATGTAAGACCTGCAACAGCTAAAACCAGGGTCCAAGAAAGCATTAGTTTTTTCATTTTCTATAAGAAGTTTTTAATTCAAAAATATATTGGTCGATTAAAATAGATGTTTAAACTCAAAAGATATTCAACTGAATGAACTCCCCAAATGTACCAATTTTAGTAAAAATAGTAATCTTCAACTCTAAAATTTTTCGGGAATGCCAAAATAGGGAATAGTTTCTAAAAATCAAGAGATTAAAGGAAAAATGTTTGAATCGGGATACTCTAGATGAAAAATCCAAGAAATTTTCTCCTAAATTATTCCATTGAGAGCAAATGGATTAATGGCTGGACAGGATTGGCTATTTTGGGTATCTCTTTAATAGAGGTAGAACGATTGAAACTGTTATAAATAGCCCAAAGTATTACCTACTCAATTCTCTTTCGTATTGATGGGTACATCAACAAAATGGGTAAAGAAGAAGCTCCCATACATCCATAATTACGGTGTTAAAAGAAAGGATTTTACAAATTGGAAACTACTTCTGAACTTAGATCTTTCATAATTGATGCAACAAAACTCTCATCTAATCTTAAGACTTCCTGCACCTTCAGGAATATCGTCTAAAAGTACGTTAGGTTTATATCCAATAGAGTTTTCATTGTCTTCATACCAAAAATCAATGCCAGGACTTGCTTTGCACAATCCACCACATAAATAATCAACAGGTGCATCTTTCCAAATCAAATTAACAATCTTTCCATCCTTATATTCACCAATTACAAATTTTGTCTTGTATTTATACTCTTTTCATTAACAATAACGAATGCAAAATGCTTACCATCTGCACTCCATAAAGGATTACTAACACCATTGTTCTCCTCAGAAAAAAGAACCTGTGTGTTAGAATTCTGAATATTATAAAGCTTTATAGAATTACCACTTCCATATAATAACGACTTCTTATCAGGGGTAATCACTAGTAATGCGGGACAATTTAAAATACTATTTACTTCTTCAGATAATTTAACTGAATTGCCATTTTCTTCTTCCACACTATATCTAATTTTACAGTTCGGAAAATTTGCACTTCCTCTAACAAGTTTATATGCTTTAATAGAACTTGCATCACTTTTGCTAGGAACAGCTGAATTCTTTATTAATTCAAATTTACTATTTACCCATTTAAGCCTATATCCTAAATCCTTTTTAGAATCACATTCAACCACTTTTATATCTGTTCCTAATTCAGGAAGTAGATACCCGGGAATTGATCCGCTTTCTTGCTCGACCTTTTTAGACACACTCTCCAAATTAACCAGCTCTTTTGTAACATTGAACCATTGTTTATTTTTATATGTCCAGAAATCATACCGTGGGGGACATTGACCGCCAATATTGCAACCACGGCTAAAGACGGCAATTATGTCCCTACCTATAATTTTGTCTTTGAATAAGGCCATTTCTATACTAAAATCATTTTTATCAGAAGCTACCAAGTAGCCATTTTTGACATTGCTTTTTATAATATACATCTTTCTAAATGTAGCATCTGGCTTAGGACTGAATTCACAATTAAAGTAATCCTCTGCCGGAAGCATAAAATAATATTGTTCAATTGTGAAAGTATCTATTTGGTCAACATTAACAATGCCATCAATTGAAAATGATGAAGAGAATAGTAATATTATAAATATTAGTAAGCTTTTAAACATATATTAAAAAATCTTCGAAAAATATTGCGCTTATTCTCTCTTCCAATCAATCAATAAAATCCCAGTTAAGACAATCATGAGTTTAAAACCATTGTCACAGAAATTAATATACATTATTCCTTCACATATTTAATAAAATCTTCCGGGATACGCTCACAATCAGGACAAGAGTCTATTTTAATTTGAATTTTTATATCCTTTTTCTTCATAGGTACTTCTTCATTATTAATCTCCGCATCGGCTTCCTCCAAAATTTGGTCTATATGGATAAACTTGCCGGTGGAATCTACATCAAATTTACTTGACAATTCAACAAATCTATTGTCGCCTTCTGCTCCTCCATACTTCATTGCAACAATTGCAGAATTATGATATTGAAGTGTTTCGTAATCTCGATTTACCAATAATACAAAATCATATGCTCTCTCATTCCGTTCTACATTAATGCACATCAATTGTGAATTAAACTTATTTCCAGGATATTTAAACTGACCAAGAGGTATAACTTTTGAACTTAATGAATCTTTAAAAATATTTCGGATCTCTTTTAAATTCGTATAATGCTTTTCCAATACACTTTGGAGTTTTTCAAGAAAAAAGTATTTACAAGCCTCGTCTAATCTCAAATCATTTTGTTCTGAAACATTCCTATTTTCCTTATCCATCTCAAAAGAATATGGATATTTATATAAAGGAGCAAAATCAGAAAGAGGCGCTAAATCCTTAACTATTAAAGGCTCAAAAACTTTTTCTGATTTATTCTGGTCATTTAAAGTATCAGATACAGAAAGAAGAGTATCTTCAGATAAATACGTACTATCAATATTCGAATACTGCTCCTTATAAGGACTCATGCATCCTACTCCAAGCAGAAAAAAAAACAAGAAAAGAGAATTAATATATTTCATACAATTTATTTTTAAACTTCCTTTAGCCATGATATGAATAAATACTTAAGTTTTTAAATTTATCAATTCCCCATGCTTGATTTAAATAGAGCTCGCCAATTGTCTTTCCTGCCTGGACTACTTTTCCAAATTTAAACTCCATATTTGCACTATCCTGTTGTTTCTTCAGCTCTGCTCCTGAAGTTGGTATGCCCGTAGCAATATGTCCTGAATCAACAAAGTAAACTAATTCTCCTTTATTAATGTAATCTTTCCATGCATTATTTAGATTAGGAATCTTTATAAAACCATTTCCCTTTTGCATAAAATCTAATATATCTGCAGCAGTAGAGCCTAATTTCCCCTTAGGTAATCTTTCGAAGGGATCTTTGTTGGAAACTTTTAATGCAAGATCCATAGCAAATTGATTACACCAAGTGTGATTTTTATTTGGAATAATTTCTCCTGAATGATAGTGATGGCCATTTACTTCAGTATCTATATAAGCCGCTCCTCTTTTATATTTCGACTCATCCGCCATCTCCATTCCTATATTACGAATATTCACTCCCTCTTTTAATACTCGCTCTTCTCCAATATTATTGGACAAAGCCCGAGGATTTGCCACTTGCTCATCGGTAATATTCTTATGTTCCTTAGTTTGAGAATTTAAAACTTTTAACACTCTATTTCTTTGTGCTATATTAGCAGACCAATTCTTTGTCCCAAAAAAAGTATCCAAAGCATCTGCCAAACAATACAGAATTTTCTTGTCAAACCTTCTGAGCTCATCGTCTTTACATTGATTTACAACAGAGAATGCTAGATTATCTTTGTCTAAGTAAGGCAATGAGCTAAAAATATTGATTACTGTATTAGGATAGTTACACTGTTTAATTTTCGATGCTAATGTAACCATTGTAATATTTCCCTTTTTATAATTCTCATACGCAATCTCAAGCACATTTACTCTTGAATCCGATGTTTCCTTATTTTCTTTTACTGGATTTACTCTTTGGCTTTTGGCAAATTCCTCTAATAATGTAATAGTTTTTTTTCCGGGTGTTATCATTCCATCCGGTACCATTCGAGGAATCTTTATCTTTTGAAAATCTTTAATTGCATTAATTGTAGCACCATCAGCTAACCCGTTAATAGAAATATTGAATCCCGATTTAAAAAGCAATTGCTGAACAAAAATTGTATCGGCTTTTATATTTCTTCCTCCTAATCCTACAGAATCTGAAATACTTCCATTGCTTGAAATCCTTCTTTCAGAAGGAGTTGAAATAGCTTGAAAGGAAACCGCTACAGTTGGACTACTTGAAGAATTACTACCGGATGTCCTAATCGGACTTGTAGTGGAACCTTTAATTTCAACAGCTTTTCCTGACTCTAATGATGATATCACATAATTCAAATATGCCAATCTAATTTCATCCCTTCTAAACTTTCCTTCATAATCAACAGTCTGGCCATAAAAAGTTTCACTAGAATTATTCCTTCCTCTTGTCATACCCAGTGACTCTGTATAATCTTCTATATACCCAGATGTAAATATCTCCCTTACTGCTTTAAGCTGGTCGATTTGATTCCCTGAATGTTCTTTAATCGCTTCATTTATCCTTGCTATTCTATCATAAGCATAATATCCCCCATGATATTTCATATCTGTAAGTAAATCAGTTAAAGCAGGATGAAGACCTTCCCATTCTTCTGAAGTTAAAACATAAGTGCCTGCAGATTTCCCTTCCTTAACCTCCCGACTTCTTGCATTCCCTCCGCTACTTCTGTTTGAAGTAGCAAAGCTCTTTGTTGTCGCTTTCATTTTGAACCATTCCGCATTAAATAAATTCAACACAGCCTCTTCACTTATTTTTCCAATCGACTGTTTCTTTTCACTCACGAACTGGCTTGCAGCATTGCCTTTCAAACCAGCTGCTTTAGAAATCTGTTCTGCCTGATCCGCTGATACTCCTGCAGCAACAAGATCATCTATAATTTTCTCCTTGGTTCTGGAGCCCATATCATATCCCTTTCCAATCGTTACACCTGAGGAAGTTGATCCTTTAGGAATATGAATATTTCTAATCTGACTCATCCCACCCTCACCCTCAAGGGCAATTGAGCCAGCCTGAATTTCAACCTTATTTGCATCACTCTTTTGTATCAAATCTGGAGCATAATTTTGAACATTCGCAGATTCTCCTCTGGCGGCCTTCTCTCCCATTTCCTCTGCTTCCTTCTCCAAACCTTCATCATCATTAATTCCCACTCCCTTCTTCTGCACAGTAGGTTGTACCCTTCCTGCTCTTTGCTGCACAACGTGAGTCAATTCGTGGCCAATAAGCTCTTGACCTTTCTGAGATTCAGGATTGTATTGACCCGGAGCAAAATGAATATTGGTGCCATGTGTATAGGCATGCGCGTTAAGGTCCTTTGATTGTGATGAATTTTTGTGGATGCTAACATCGGAGAAATCTTCCCCAAAAGAGTTTTCCATTTTAGTCTGTACTTTACTAGGAAGCTTATCTGAAGCTATTTCATGACCTGGTTCATCACTTGCTTCATGCTCCACCGACATAGGTAGAACAGGACCTCTGCGCTGAACCGGCTCTTCTTCTGTTTGGGTGGCATAAAATTGCAATGGAATCGGACCCTTCCTTTGAATTGGTGCTACTTCATGATCGCCTTCTTCCATCGAAGGTACAGGACCACGACGCTGAATTGGCTCTTCCTCCTCTGATGGGTGAAACTGCAATGGAACAGGGCCCTTCCGCTGAACAGGTTCTTCTTCTAATTCTGCCATTGAAGGAACAGGACCACTGCGCTTATTTTTATCATCTCCACCTTCATTTCCGTCCCATTTTCTCTGCAATACTTCTGAGGATGGCGATTCTTTAGAAATGTCTTCTTCAGGAGCTGCTTCTTCCCTCTGAACTAGGCTTTGTACTGTAGCCTGTTGCTGAGACTGATAATTATTCTGATTCTTTGTGTCGTGACGATTTCTATGTAAAAATTCTCTCATAGCTGAATAAAAATTAACTGAAAACTTCTCATTCCTGAAACTGAACGCATATTATACTTTTCAAAAATCAGGTGATAAAACTGAATGGATTTCTTAATACGACTTCAAAATTCCTTTAAAAACTATCCATAAGCTGAAAGAATAATTGAAGTCCGGATTAAAGAATCATTTTGTACAAAAAAAATGTACCTAAAACTGTAATCCAAAAATAGATAGTTTAAATTAAAAGTCAAGAGGTTAAACCAATTTTATGGTACAATAAACATTTGTTTTCAGATCGACGCCTTAGTAAAAATAGTAATGACTGAATCGAGATTTATGGGATAATAGAATGAAAGCAATATTGGAAACTAGGATATAGATTATTCAGAGATCTTCAATTGAAAGCCTCTGAATAATCCATATCTTTAATTACTTTTATTTGTCAATTATTATCCTTCCAATATTGTATTCGCCATTCCTATTACTGACCTTATAAACATATATCCCAGTTGGAAATGCATCTGTATTAATTACAAATTTTCCTGGTGGAACTTCAGTGTTGAGCATTTCATTACCTGTTACTGAATAGATTGATAAATTGTACTTACCACTTGTTCCGTTAACGGTAAAGTTTAAATTATCAGTTGTGGGATTTGGATAGACAGAAGAAAATGTTTGGAACTCCTTTGTTGAGAAAATTCCACTAGGGATTGTTATGTCACCGCCATCAATTCTGCAGATGTTACCTATCATTGTGCCATTATAATATTGCAAGCTTCCACCTATTATGAATTTTCCGTCTGGTTGAATTCCAAGCTTAAAAATATCATCTCCAATGCTTATATTAAAGTCTTTATCAATAGACCCATCATAATTTAATCTTATAAATGGTTTAGTTAAAATTATCTGGCCATTGGATTGGATTATAATATCTCCTACGTCCATACTTCCCCAAATATTTTGAAATAAAAACTCATTATCAACATTGCCTTCTTTATCCAATCTAACTATTCCACCAGTTGAATAGCCATTAAAAGATCCAAAGTTTCCGCCCAAATATATTTTATCTTTATCCAGTGCTATAGAATTAATACGATTATCGGCACCTGAACCTATAATGAAAGCTGAATCAATGCTACCTTCATTATTCAGAAGAAGAATGTGATTCGCTGGGCTATCATCATAATTAGTAAAACTACCGACAACCAGTAATTTGTTATCAGGCATTATTTCAAAATCATAAATAGGTCCATCCGTACCTTTTCCAGTATAGAATTCTTCATCAAGGCTCCCATCAGAATTTAATCGCATAATGTTATGTACAAATTTACCATCGGAAGAGTAGAACAATCCGGTAATAATAATTTTACCATCTGGCCTCACCTTAACACCACCAATTATATTATTAGATCCTACCCATGTTTTAAAGTTTTTATCTATCGACCCATCTGGCAATAGTCGAACTATATTACCAACAGCATTGTCGTTAAAATGATTAAAGTTACCCACAACAATAAACTTTCCATCATCCTGTTTAGCAATTGCCATAGGATGATTATCGCCATTCCCAGTAAAACCGATTCCTGTTTCAAAAGTAGGATCAAGCGAACCGTTACTTAATAATCTGGCAATACCACAACTTCTCTCTTGGTTTACTGCAGTAAAGGTTCCCACCATTACTATTTTTCCATTAGGAAGTAATATAAAGTCGCTAACCTGACCGTCAGCCCCGTCACCGGGATTAAAATCTAAATCAAGGCTATAATCCTTATTCAAAAGAAATATTTTATTCCTTGGTTTATCATTGACAGTCTTAAATGAACCATAAACCAAAATTTTTCCATTTTTTAATACTTCAATCCCATCAACTGAAATGGAAGAAATAGAGGAAATATTTTTATCGAACTCTCCATCAGGTTTAATCTGAAAGAGTCCAGTTGTGTTTTTGCCATTATAAGTTGGAGAATAACAAGAAACAATAATTATCCCATTGGATAGTTCCTTTAAACTTGAAACAAAGATGTTTGAAAAGTGGCTATTCCAGGATCCACTTCCTGGATTAAACCCATTATCTAAAGAACCATCGGTGTTAAGACGAGCATAATTGTTTATAGCTTGCCCATTGTACTCAGTAAACTCACCTGCAATTATTATTTTACCAGATGACAAAATAAGTAATTTGCTGATGTCATCATTAGATCCTGATCCTGTTATAAAATTACCATCTATAGAACCATCAGCATTTAGTCTTACTAATTCTTTTGTTGAACCATCTGCAAAATTCAAATTTCCGCTAATAATAATTTTGTTATCTGATTGAACAGCACAATCATTTATAGAATAGCTTCTACCTGTTAATGGAGATTTAAATGAAGCATCAAGTGTTCCATCGCTATTTAATAGGGCAATTCCAGTATTTGAACTACTATTATACTCTGAAAAATATCCACAAATTAAAATTTTCCCATCTTGTCTTATATTAATGGATAAAATTGAAGTTGCATTTAAATCTCCTTTAAATGATTTGTCAAGAGACCCATCTTCATTAAGTCTTGCGAAGTTGCCAAAATTAGAACCATCCCAATTATTAAAATAGCCACTTATCAAAATTTTTCCATCAGACTGAAAGGCTATAGCATTAAGTCCACTAGATAATTGAAATGCATTGATAAATGTATTGTCCACCGTTCCATCTGCATTGAGTCTTCTTAGTCCCCTTTCAGTCCCTAAGAGTATTTTTCCACCTGATACTTCTTTGGCTGCTTTAATTCGAAAAACAGAATAGCCATAAGAATGAAAGGTCGAATCAAGCTTGCCCAGTTGGCAATAAGCTTGCGTGATAGAGAGTATGTAAAGTATAGTAATGAAGAGTTTTTTCATTTTCTGTTTTATTTATTGGTTGAAAAATTTTATAAAATCGATGTAAATAAAAATTAACAATTAGCAGTACACTCTTTAGTCCTGCCAATAATGAGCATTAGTTTTTTAAACAACGGACACATAATTTTGCTTTCTCAGGCTTTCCATTAAATGTCCTATAAACTGAAGAATCATTGGGATGTAATATTCTCATGTACTGATATTGCCAATAATCTTTTTGAGTATCTGAAGACCAGAAATAAGTTCCATTCCCCAATATTATAGCGTTAAAACCAGAACTTCCTCCTTTTGCTAAACGCATCCCAATAGATTCACTAACACCTCTTGTTTCGTACACACCGACTTTAGCAGTGTCATCATCACTCATTCCCAAATTATGCTCCAACGTTCTCCATTCCTCATCAGTTGGTAAATGGTAACCTTCCGGGCAAGCCATTTTAGCGTCCGGCCCAGTATATAATCTGCCATATTTATCACAAGAATCATCAGCACAAGAAGACGATCCATCCATTTCATAATTTAAATTCTCTGCAAACCATGTCTGTCCAAATATAGTTACCAGCTTATATATCTTTTGATCTCTGGGATCTTTAAATGTTGATTCCGATGATTGCTGCGGTTTATTATCTTTATCTTTTTTACAAGACACAAAAAGAATACTCACCATAGCCAAAGGTAGGACAAACGAAAACATTTGGTTTTTCATTTTATTAAAAGTTTGTGGTTAAAAATATATTTTACAAAGTGGTTTTTACTCATAGCTATTTATACAGTTGAACAATTTATCAAAAGATAAAAATTATAATCCGAAAGTCTATAGTCCTTAGGCAATCTCAAATAGAGACTTCAAGTCTATCACAAGACATCCAAAATGCGTGGATACATTCTTATTTATTCTGAAGACAACGAACACAAGCTTCGCGAGAACTAGGTTCTAAAGTTCTAAACACAGCATTTGCATCGGTATTAACCGATCTTAAATATTGATTTGAATATAAAATTGTAGATGCCCAGTAAAATCCAAATCCATAAACATTCATTGATTCAAACATAGACGTTCCACCTTTATGTAGCTTCAAAGCTACATTTTTATCTTTTCCCCTTGGGTAAGCCGAACTAACTGTACTTAAATCTTCTTCTGACATCCCCAAATATCTTTCAAGTACTTTCCATTCTTCATCCGAAGGCAAATGCCAACCATTTGGACATACAATTTTCGCCGCATCTCCTGTATACATCATTCCATATTTCTTTGCCGAATCTAAACTTGAATAAGGACGAAAAGAAGAGCCTGCTTTCAATGTTCCTTCATAAGCTAAATTCTCTGCAAACCACATCTGATTACCAATCCGAATAGTTTTATAGATCTTACTATCTCTTGGATCTTTAAAAGTAGATTCAGCAGATTGTGGTTTATTATCCTTATCCTTTTTACAAGACACAAAAAGAATACTCACCATAGCCAAAGCTAAGGCACAAGAAAACAGTTGTTTTTTCATTTAATTAAAAGTTGTTTGGGTCAAAAATATATTTTACAAAGTGTATTTTCATCATAGGTGTTATATGGTTGAACAATTGTTCAAAAGATGAAAAAAAATTAAACGCCACATCACCGGATCTATAAGTTATCTGCATAGGTACAAAGCCGCGTTCCTGAATGAAGTTTTCAACCTCAGTGCTCCCCAATAGAACAGGACCTCTTCGCTGCCCCCTGCTTTCATCATCACCTCCAAAGCTGTCCCACTTTCTTTGAAATACTGCTTCAGGAGTTTCATTAGAAACTTCCTCTTCAGGTTTAATCTCTGTCTTATTCTCTAATGGCTTTAACTGTGTCTGCTGAGACTGGTGGAAATTCTGATGATTATTCGAACCTTGACGGTTCTTTTGTAATAATTCTCCCATAGCTATTTGAATAAAAGTTAAATGAAAAAGCTGTGAATTATTCCGGAACCAACATTCAAAAATTTATTCAACAACCGGATTTAATAAAGAAAGAGTTTTATGCAAACTCTGGGGCTTGTAGATTATCCAACAGCTGGTAGTATAATTACAAACTTGTACTCGAAAACTTTGTACAAAAAAATCTGTACCTGAAAATGTGTTTCAAAAGTAAAAAGATTTATTTAAAAGTCAAGGAGTTAGTAAAAAAATTTTAATACTTAAATGAATCTTGAATTATTCTCCTTTTCATTGTAAAATATTTTCGGCACCAAAACATGTATGCATGTTGAGGTACGATCCAGGTATGATATACTTTTAACTTGAATGAAGCTACTATATATAAAAAAAAAGAGAGGTTACCTCATCATTGAAATAACCTCTCTTTTAAGCAGAGCTTGAGATCTTTGAATTATTTTTCAGCCACAAACTTTCCTGAACTCAAATCAAATTTATACTTTGTCGTTACAGGATTCTTTTTGGTAACTTTCCCTTTTGCATCATAATGCTTCTCTATATAATCTGTACTTAGTACAACTGTATTATCTGATTTTTCAAGAACACCCGTCAATACCATTCTTACTTGAGATCCTCCTTCTTCTTCGGCAGCCATTTTTCCATCAAGGATCTTTCCTTCTTTATCATAAGCAATCACACAAACAAAAGTATAGCTTTCATAAAATAATGAAAATATAGCCAATGTTACATTTTCATTCAATGTCACCTTTCCTATAGCTTTGTAATTGCTACTACTAAAATCCGGATAGTTGAAATTATATGGATAGTCCTTCTCCGAAATTTTGCTGGTAAATGGTTTGATGTATTTACTTTGATAGCTTGTGTCAATGGCTGTAAGCTGATCCTCTTCAAGATCCCTCGGCACCAATTCTACCGGTGTTGTAAGTTCTTTAAAGTTAGAAATAAATGAAGCGTAAGTACCAACCTCTCCTGTTGACTGAGGAACATCAGAAGTAGAGGCCGTGTCTTGCGAATGCACCGGAGCTTCTTCTATAACAGCTGAGGTGTCTGTCTTCACTTCTTGCTGATCGTTCTTCTTTTCACTGGTGCATGAATAAATCATTAATGAAAGCAATAAAAGGATTGAAATACGTGACATTTTTATAAGGTTATTAAATTTTTGAAAGTATGAATATTTGCATGTTTAAAACACTTTAATGACTATAGTGGGTATCGAACTCTTCCCAGAAGATATATGACCAAGCTTAGCCTTTATCTCGCGACAAATTTACATTCCTCTGAAGACCATTCCAGCCTTAGTTTTTTATTTCTTTCTTCTTCAGTGGTTTTAAGTATTGGATCATCTGCATTGGACTCCTGGAAGGCCGGACCAAGTTTAGATGGATTTAGCTTAACGTTGATTGTGTTTTTATCAATCTCAAATTGAAAGTCATCTTTTGAAACATTAGCTTTCGTAATAGTACTCAAGACTTTTGGATCCAAAACCTCAGCTGTAACATCATTCCACTTTTCATTATCCAACTTAAACACTTTCAAGGTGTATGATTGAAAGCTTCCCATCAACTCTGATACCAAGAGAGCAGTATACTGATGCCCTCCACATGACTTTAACTCTACTGCTCTTACTGAATAATCACCTGCAGTATAGGCAATGCTATCACCAGAAGAAGAAACAACGGCCTGATCAACTGGCTCATCATAAGCAGGATCATACACAGCAAAATTTCCGCCTTCCTCTCTAATCTCAGGTAAAGAGAATGCCTCATTATGATTGAGGTGTAGAGGTATTGTCTGAAGTTGCTTATGGAAAGCCAGGATATTCATCTGTTCTTTTACATTATTGTTTTCCGGACTAGCAACACTGGTTGCTGTATCTATAACTGAATAGGCTGTAGTGTCTTTCATCTCTGTTTTTTCTGAATGAGTTGAACAGGCTATAAGAATAGCCATAAATAATGGAGAAAGTTTTTTCATTTGTTTATTTAACTTTTAAAATTACCAGCCATCTGAATACGGAGAATGTTTTTACATCATCCCAATCTAGGAAAACATTTTCTCCCATGTTATGAGGTACTAGTTTTTCAGTTGAGGTCAGGAAGCCTTTGGTCTGAGCCAACAATGCCGAATTATACTTGAATCGTTTTTCGATGACCGCAATATTAGCATTAATCTTTTGCTTACTATCGGCTATCTTACTTCCGTTCTTTATGTAAGTACTCTTAGCTCCCAGAATCAAACCATAAGGGTCGTTGATGATAAGTCCATCTTCTACAACTTTTACAAGGTTTACCACGTGACCTCCTGTGAGATATGTTCCTCCAAAGCCTGTGTTTCCCTTGTCAAGTTCAGGAGCAATGTTCTTGTATTTTGTTTTATCAAAAACATCATAATAATCCAGAGTTTTCTGAACTCCTGTGAAAATCTGTTTTCCAACATGAGACAGACATGCACCAAACTGATGAGGTGGGTTACCGTCAAACTTAAAATCTTTACCCATTACATTTTTCTTGAAGTAGTCAGAACCCAACTGCACAAACCTTCTTATAATGAGATCTTCAAGATCGTATCCCATAAGCTCTGCACGTTTAGTCTCATCATAGCCTCCTCCTTTGACTAAGAGATTGATGGTGTTCGTCTTCAGATCATGTTCTGATGCCTGACTCTTTAATGTCATAGCAAGGGATGTCACATTACACATGTTGTCCGCAGACACATTGCCGCCTTTGGTTCCTGCCCCATAAATATCAGTACCACTGAATTTATTATCTCTCTGACTTGAGTATATGCTTTTCTTATCGGTCTCCTGAGTAGTTGGAGCTGGTGCAGTAGTTTTAGTTTCTGTTTTGGCTGGAGTAGCCTTTGCATCCGCTGTTTTTGCTGGTGTTGTAGATTGTGGAGCACTTGAGCTTGTACCAAATATACTACCTAGGCCTTTTGAAAAAGAATCCCAGCCATCTTCTATAATACCTTTAGTTGTTTCAACTGCATCATTCAACAAATCAAAAGAACTTTCCATAAAGCCCTTTTCCTCCGCTAATGGTGACTTGGTAACATTCTCTGAAGGTTTCTGTACTTTAGGAACTTTGATCTTGTCTCCCGCAGCAAAGCCTTCGACAACCTTGCCCGATTTAGTTGGCCATTGTTTTAATTTATCTTTGTTCAGATTTTTTATTGTAGCCTCATCTGTCTTAAACTTAGCAGCAATGACTTCAAGTGACTCTCCGCTTTTAACTATATACTCTCCATCACCTACCTGATTACCAGATGAAACTGGGGTAGCCGCAGGACCTGCCGGAGTTGTTTTATTTGCATTCCCATTGATACCCAGCGCTGCTTCAATTGCTTTAACACGGCGATTAAACCTGTCTTCAGGAACACTCTTCCATTTCGTTTTGTCCTTCATCACTTTGTATAGTGCCTGAAGGTCATTTTTCGCCATTGGCTCCTGAACATACTTCCTGGTTTCTCCATAATAATCACCACGGAACCTAAGATCTACAATGATATCACGAATGGTGGGATCAAGCGTGTCAAAGTTGACCTCTCCATATTTCTCAACTACATCTGCTTTTGTTGAAATTCTTTTTACATCTTTCTCAATACTTGCATAACTTAGGTTAAATAATTTCTCCTGTTGTTCAAGTGAAATTTCCGGCAAGCTGTCCTTATTATCTTTGAGCCAGTCCTGAGCTTCTTCTCCCTGTAATCCAACTGCACCTGAGAATTTAGAAAAATCAATACCTACAGAAGTAAACTCATCTTTTATAGTTTGTTTAGATCCTCTATGCGCCAGATCATATCCTCTACCTATGGTCACACCAGAAGGTCCGCCCGGCCAATGTGCCCTTCTTGAATAGTATCTGCTTTGAGAATCATTGTTTCCTTCAGCATCAAACGTTATTTGTCCTTTGTCAACTTTCAGAGGATCGTTCGCCGCTTGCTTTTGTACAATAGAACCAGAAGGTTGGGTTGATTGAGAAGTTGATTCAGAAGACTGAACTATTCCCTTTGCTGCTTTTTCTCCCATCTCATCCGCTTCCTTTTCCAATCCTTTATCATCATTGATACCGACACCTTTCTTTTGAACTGTAGGTTGCACTCTTCCTTCGCGCTGCTGGACCACGTGAGTCAGTTCGTGACCAAGAAGTTCTTGTCCCTTTTGTGACTCAGGATTATATTGTCCCGGAGCAAAATGGATATTATTGCCCTGTGTATAAGCAAGTGCATTAAGATCCTTAGACTGTGATGATGATTTGTGTATGTTTACATCAGAGAAGTCTTCTCCGAATGAAGTTTCCATTTTTGCCTGAACAGTTGATGGCAATTTATCCGATGCTGTTTCACTGCCAGATTCATATTGCCCTTCAGGCTCCATTGTCATGGCTGGAACAGGTCCTTTTCTCTGAACGGTCTCTTCCTCCTCTTCTTCTGTCTCCATCGCTTGTACCGGACCTTTGCGTTGAACCGGCACTTCTTCCTCCTCAGATGTTTGGAACTGTAAAGGCACAGGCCCCTTTTTCTGAACAGGCTCCTCTTCTAATTCATCTGCGCTAAACTGCAATGGCACAGGTCCCTTGCGCTGAACCGGCATTTCTCCCGGTTCCGACATAGATGGTACCGGACCTCTACGCAGGTTTTTATTATCTTCATCGCCATCAGAATAATCCCATTTTCTCTGAAACACCTCAGATACAGGCGACTCCGTGGAAACTTCCTGCTCCGGCTCTGCTTCTGCCTTCTGGACCGGATTATTTGCAGGAGCTGCTTGTTTTGTCTGCTGCGACTGGTGATTATTTTGGTTCTTAGTGTTTTGACGACGTCCTTGTAAAAACTCTCCCATGGTTAACTACTCCTGATAAAAATTAACTGAAAAATCTTTTCGGTTATAAAACTAAACATTTGATAACCCCTTTCAAACTTCTGACGGTAAACCAGATTGATTTTTTTAATACGATATTCAATTGCTTAGGATACATTTGAAGACCATATAAAATTATCATTTGCAAAAAAACCTGTTCTGATAATCTCTGTAAAAATATAATCTATTTAATAGAACTAAAAATATTATATGTTATGGATTTGTAAGTATCAATGCTGTCGGCAGGAAATTTCATAGTGAAATTCATGCAAGATCTATTTTTCATAATCATCTTTCTGATTTTATAGTCATTATCCTTTTTTCCGGAAAAATAAAGTGACCCTTCAGTAATACTGCTTGAATCAACCTTTGCCTGTTCTCCAAGCTCGACACTCTTATTAAGATTCAGGATTTCTTCCATGGAATATTCTTTATCTTCATAATTTTCAAACTCTCCGATGTCTTCGTGAATGCTAAATGAAACAAGAGCATTTTTAGAAATGAATTCGTCACACACGACAATGTTGCATGTATTTCCTTTATGTATGAAAAGATCTTTAGGTAGCTGCATGCACAATTTCCATCTGTCATTGCAATAAGATTCATACTGAACCGATGAACTTCCTTCCGCCCTTTGAATTCCGACAAATGCTGTATCTGAATTAGATTGCAACTGTTCCCTTGAAGACTCTACTGCAATAGTATCAGGTGCGCCAACCTCACTGATATTTCCTTCTGTAGTTTGCTTGCAGCTAAAAAGTGTAATAAGTAATAATAGACTAAAAACTCTTATGTTCATTTATAATTTCACTTTATATAAAAATCTATTCCTCTCCCGATACGCTAACCGATTCATTTGAAGCATGTTTAGATCATGATGCCTTGCCAAGCATCAGTTCCTCCTGGTTTAAAACTCAGCTGGCTAAATTTCTCCCACACATCAAATCACCGCACAAAAAGTATAGCATCTTCTGACTTTGCTGGAAAGATTATCTTTCCATTCATATTCATTAAGCCATATTTACCCTTCTTACAAAACAGCAAAGTATTCCTACCTTGAACCGGATGATGAATATATGCTCCTTCTTTCTTATTTACAGAGAAATTTGACAGTTTTACTTTTCCTGTTTTATCTATCAGATGGTATTTGCCATTTTGCTTTACAAGCGCATAACCTAACCTGAATTCAGTTGTGTAATCATACACAAAATCGGTTGTTTGTGTACCATCTGTCTTAAAGTAAGCCCACTTATTATTCTTTTTAACTGCAACGACTTCATCACCATAGATTTCAACAAAATCATAAATCAAAGGAATCTTCACGTTCCCAAGACTATCCACTAGTCCCCATTTATCTTTCTTCACTTCAAGGTAACCACCTTTAACTTCCCCCACGTCAGTATAACAGCATGCTGTTTCCTTGCCATTTCTGGAATGCACAATGCGCCAGCCTTCTTCTCTTATGTTGCAGGCTATGAAATTTTCAAGCCTCAGCTGATGACATTCATTACCTTTTACATACAAATATTTTTGTCTTAGCTGAATAGAATCATATTTAAATGGTACAATTATTTCATTCTTGCTATTCAGGCAACCCATCGCATAGTGATAATCCGGTTTGCCAAAGTTGAAAAACTTACCTGCATAGTAAAGATCATCATATTGATATTCCAGATAGTTGTACTCCAGAGGTATGAGAACTTTGTTACTCTTATCTATGGTTCCATAGAGTGTAATTGACCAATTGTCTTTTTGGCCTACGATGGCCTTGTCATCCAAAAACAACTCCGCTTCCTCATATTCGCAAGGGATAACTGAATTATCCAGCCCATCTATATAGCCAAACTTCATGTCACTATATTTTTGTATTAATCCCGAAGAATAGATACTGCTAAAAGAACTGAATGTAAACGGGTCATAGATTAAAGGAATTTTGACTTTTCCCTGTTCATCAATATAACCTTCATTCCCTAGAGTATCCTGGACAAGAGATAGGCCGTTATGAAATGAAAAAACAAATTTGTAAATCACTGGCACTACAACATTTCCCTTTCTGTCTACCACCCCATGCCTTTCATTATTGCTTACGGTAATGAGACGATCTCTGCACGTCACTGATAAAAGATCATATGTTGGTTTTAGCACTATCTTTCCATGATTGTCAATAATACCTGATTTTTTATTGATCTTGTAAGAAGTTAAAGTATCATAGTTTAGTTCCTGACCTATGGCCTGCAAAACCAGAACAATGAAAGAAAATAAAACCAAGAACTTTTTCATGAAACTTCCAATAAACATAATCTACATTCCTTGCCTAATCTTCATGAAATCTATTTATGATGCAGATACAATTTTTCCGATAGATCAGGTTTGTTTAGGAAATAAAACCATTCCTGTTATATCACTTAAAAGAAATTAATACACAAAAAGTATTGCCTCTTCCGACCTCGCTGGAAAAATAATCTTTCCATTCATATTCATTAAGCCATATTTACCTTTCTTCCAAAACAGCAGGGTGTTACTGCCCTGAACAGGATGATGAATATATGTTCCTTCTTCTTTATTCACCGGAAAATTTGCCAGTTTTACTTTTCCAGTTTTATCTATCAGATGGTACTTGTCACTTTGCTTAACAAGTGCATAACCCAACCTAAATTCAGTTATGTAATCATAAACAAAATCGGTTGTTTGTATACCATCTGTCTTAAAGTAAGCCCATTTGTTATTCTTTTTAACTGCAACGACTTCATCATCATAGATTTCAACAAAATCATATATCAAAGGAATCTTCACATTCCCAAGACTATCCACTAGTCCCCATTTATCTTTCTTCACTTCAAGGTAACCACCTTTAACTTCCCCCACGTCAGTATAACAGCAGGCTGTTTCCTTACCATTTCTGGAATCCACAATGCGCCAGCCTTCTTCTCTTATGTTGCAGGCTATGAAGTTTTCAAGTTTCAGCTTATAACATTCATTACCTTTTACATACAAATACTTTTGTCTTAGCTGAATAGAATCATATTTAAAGGGTACAATTATTTCATTCTTGCTATTCAGGCAGCCCATCGCATAGTGATAATCAGGTTTGCCAAAGTTGAAAAACTTACCTGCATAATAAATATCATCATATTGGTATTCAAGATAGTTATACTCCGGTCGGATTTGAACTTGATTATACTTATCAATTGTTCCATAGAGAATGGTTGACCATTGATCCTTCTTTCCTACGATGGCTCTTTGATCCTGGAATATTTTTGCATCATCGTATTCAAATGGAATAACTAAATCGTTATGGCCATTAATATAACCATAGTATAACTCTTTACTTTTTACTATTCGATCATCAATGTAGAAGCCTTTAAAATCTTCAAAAGAGTAAGGATTTTCTATTGGTATCTCAACTTCGCCATTTGGATTAATATAACCTCCTGACATATTCGCATCATTTACTAGTGCTAATCCATTATAAAATCGATTGGCAAACTTATATTTTAACGGTATAACAATTTTTCCATGCCTATTTATGTAACCTGCAACCTCACCCCTTTTTACAGAAATTAAACTATCGGTACAATAAAATACAATGAAATCATATTCATCATTTGAAATTAAAGTTCCTTTGTTTTTTATAAGCTGCCTCTTACCATTATGCTTATACACAGCCAGACTATCAAATATTATATTCTGACCGAGCCCTTCTGTAATCCAGGTTAAACAAATAAAGAGACCGAATAAAATGTTTTTAATCATAATTAATGTTGATGCTCCCCTCCAAAATTTACATATCCAGCGTTTCTTGCCTTTATCTCCTCCAAAATCTGATCATGATGTTGGTTTATAAAATTTATAACATGTTGCTTCCACCAGGAAGAATCATAAGGATGATCTATTATTTCTCTTGAGGTCTGTAACAAATCTTTGATCGCTTGTTTTTTAGTATCATTTACTGGCAGAGCGTCAACTCTGGAAAGTGGTGGAAGTACTATGGTAGATTTTGGTAATGCTTTAGATGGATTCGGATCATTCAGCATATTAAGTTGCTCCGTTGTGTATGCTGGGGCCAATATAGCCGCTTCCCGATCGAGCATAATTATTAAAGAACCAGCTGCCGTTGCTCCAATAAATCCCTTAGTATCCTTATTGCTAATTAATGCCTTTAACAATTCTAATAACATTAACTTTGTTTTATTAAATTCATTAAAAGCAACTTCCCTTTTAGCCAAAGTATCCGCACTTCTAACCATTGTAGCATTCTTATCAAAAGTATCTGCGCACTGCAACAATTTAATAGTCAATTGCTGTTGGTTCAAATTAACGCTTGCATTCCCCGTAACTGCCATCGACTTATCTAAAACCTTATTTGCTTCAGCATTATCTATCTTGTTATTTCCCATTGTTTTTTTAAGATCGCCAATGGATTGGGAAGCACTACCAGGAGCATTTGCAATTCCTCTAATTGTAGCAGATATAGCTAAAATTCTGTTTGCTGAATCATTTCGTATTTCCTGAAGGTCGTACTCTTGTCCAGGTTTTTTACCGGCGTTATAAACCTCTTTCCCATATTTTAAAGATTCACCATCCTGTTTAGATCTTGTTTCAGACGTCTTCACATCATCATTAGCTTCTGTCGCAAACATATTTTTTACAGGGCTAAAGAAACTATCGTCTTGGGCTCTTTTTGCCTCTTCCTCTCTGAACGCCTTTGCTTCTTCAACATGAGGATCCTTTGCCTGAGGAGATCCGGACCACACGGCAAGCATTTTATCTCTAAGCTTTTTATCTGCTTCAACAGCGAGTTTAAATGCAAGACCAAAAAATATGCTGTTGGTGTGATCTTTAGCTAATTGTGAATGTGATGCATTGGCTAATACTTTTGAAGGAGTGCTATTAAGAAGAGCTTGTCGCTTCTGTGCATCTGCCAGATTTTTCTTGGCGTCCGGCGCTTCTCCTGTTATTGACGCCGTCATTTCCTGCATTGATGAAAACTTATTTCCTCCACTATTCACTATTTCATCCACTTCCTTCTTCCCTTTATAAAGAGGTGTATCCTGAACTTTTACTCCAAGCATCTGGCTCTCTATCCTGTCAGATGTAGGTTTAAGCACCGTGGTATTTATGGTTGCTACAATTGCATTGTGTACCGGAGCAAGTATATCAAGTACAGGAACATATTTATTAATTTCCCTGATAAGTTCGTAAAGGTCACTCACATTGCCGGATTTAACTACAGTGTCGATGTTACCTTTTCCAAGCCCTGAAATTACTGGAATTTTCGCCTCCTCAATTGCCTTTACCATTTTGGCTCTTAATGCAGGATTTGATTTTAATGTATCCATTTTTTTCAATGATGCACTCACTAGTGCTTCCTGAGCCTTTCTTTCTTCAGCAGATCCTGCGGGAGCTAATCCCATCCTCAGCATTTTAACACCTTCGCTTCCTACAGATTCAAGTGTATCCAAACTTGTAAAAGTCCCCGTTACCAATGAAGGCCTTCCTTCTGGTGTTTTAGCAGAAAGCGTCTGCACTTGGCGATCCGCACCTTTTAGCTCCGGAAGCAAGCCGGGAGAACCATCATCTTTTACCGGAGGATTTTCCTGAAGGATCTTATTAAGTGCAATCTCAACATAGTTGGAGTGGGCAAACAAGTCTTCTACAGCATGCATTGCCGCTCCGAAATGGACAAGACCTTCAGAAGACCTCCCTTTAAGTGCGGCAAGTTCAAGTCTTTTTTCCACGTGCACATTGGTTCTCCTGATGTAGGCCATTACACCACTATCATCCACTGAAAAAATATTCGCACCTAAAACCGTTCCAGTTTGCGGATCTGTATTCTCCTGCGGTGTCACATACTGTGAAGGCCGAGCAGGATAATCCTGTGTATTAAATCTGTCCTTTTCATTCGGATTGTTAAGATCAGGACTTACGGTTGGAGCAGATGTGAAGTAATCAGCTCCCGGTAATTGACCGGCAGGGTTATCTATATGTTCTGATGGAATATAATATCCGAATAATTCAGGATTAATCTCTCTTCCAAACTTTTTAAGTGCCAGTATCTTGATGAGGGCAAAGGCTCCATCATTACCAATGGCATCAGCAAAAGCCGGCACCATGACCTGATTCATGTCCCTCATCCAGTTTCCGAAATAGGTCATAGAGGCTTCTTCATTTGTAAATTGCTGCCCATCAGCTCTCGCCTCAGTCAGTGCTCTCCTCTCTGCCGCCTCGTGGCCTGGCGCTTCAAATCTTTGAATTAAATCAACAGGCGCATTTAATGATTCGCCGCCTGTATCCTTTGTTTTTACTTCTTCTCCCTTCGCCGCCTTCTCTCCCATCTCATCAGCTTCTTTCTCCAGTCCTTTATCATCATTGATATTTACGCCTTTCTTCTGAACAGTTGGCTGCACTCTTCCTTCTCTTTGCTGAACAACATGAGTCAGCTCATGGCCAAGCAACTCCTGACCTTTTTGAGATTCGGGATTATACATGCCGGGAGCAAAGTGTATATCATTGCCCTGCGTATGAGCATATGCATTAAGTTCTTTTGATTGTGAAGAATCCTTGTGAATGTTTACATCAGAAAAATCTGCTCCGAATGAGGATTCCATTTTTCTTTGTATTAAGAATGGGATCTTACCAGGTGATGAGGAAGCATAGTTATTTTGAGAAACTTCTTCTGTTTGATTCATCGTTGGAACCGGACCTTTACGCTGAACTGGCTCTTCTTCTGATTCCAGTAACTGTACTGGCACTGGGCCATAACGCTGAACAGGTACCTCCGTTTCCGAACTCATTAGCGGTACCGGACCATATCGTTGAACCGGAGCCTCCTCTTCCTCCTGCATTTGTGGAAGAGGACCACGAGATTTATTCTTGTCTTCTCCACCTTCATCCCCATCCCACTTTCGCTGTAGTGTTTCTGCTGCGGAGGATTCTGCAAATGTTTCCTTCTCTACTTCTTTCTCCTCTTTCTGAACAGGCTTTTGTTCAAGGCCAATGTTTTGGGCCTGATTAGACTGATGAAGATTTTGATTTCTGTCGGAGTTCTGACGACTTCCGTGTAAAAATTCCCCCATAACTGAGCAATTTTTCGATTAAAAATTTATACAAAAAAGAGAGCAATCAAGAAACTGGTAACTATACTCTAAAATAGTCAATGTTTCAAAAAATAAACCCTCTGTTCAGATTTCTAATATATAAACAACTGATACTCTAATGTATCAATTTACAGGGGAATAAGAAAACCTTTGGCTCAAAATTTAGATGTTATTACCATCGAACAATACCATAGAATGAAATGAGCTGATTATCAGAAACAAAAATTAAATAAAATGAAGGATAGAAGGGTAAATTTAATTAAACCTTTCGGGCAGAAGGTTCTCTGTAGCGAATTTAACTATCGGTTAATCAATCTTGATTACACAGAGAGCCTGATGATTTTTTTAAAGACTATTGGGGTCAACCCATATAACACCGGCTTTATTTAATTGCTTCCAAATCAAAGGTAATGCTTCGTTTGCTTTTGGATGTATGTCATGAAACAACAAAATGCCTTTTCTCCAAACAAGCATGAGAGTTATTATCCTGTCTGCAACTTCATTGGAAGAGATCTTTGTATTCCAGTCCTGTGAATCAATATTCCATAACATAACTTTAGAATTATTCTGCTCAAGAAAATTAATTACCTCCTGTGTTCTTTGTCCATAAGGAGGTCTAAAGTACATGCTCTTCTTTCTTTCCGGTACAACGCTGTCGATAATGTTAGCAGTAAATGAGATCGAAGACTTCCACTCCGGATATTTCTGATGAGACTTATGCACTTTACCATGTGAACCGACAATATTTTTTCCATATAAGGCTTTTAGTCTTTCATCAGAAGTAACCTTTCTTCTTGAATAAAACATATCGCCTAATACAAAAAATATTCCATTGATATTATTTTGTCTCAGAGTAGAAATGAGTTTATCAGTATTACCATTAACATAAGTGGGACCGTCATCAAATGTGAGCAAGAACTGCTTGTCTGCAAACTTATTCCCATTGATTTCATCTGTATCCAGATTTAAAATTTCACTTGTTGTGCGAGGGAAAAGTGCTGCAAGTCGCATTTGTTCATATACATAACTATTATAGAATTCCTTTGCTTCATTGTACCATGCCCTAAGGTTATCTGGCATGGCTTTCTCCTGTTGTTTGGATGAGTTCACTAATCCCATCCAGGAAACAGGTGTAGCAATTACAACAAAATCATGTTTCCCCTCAGCTGTGAGATTTTTAAAATTCGTTTGTAAAATTTCTTTTGTCTGCTCTTTCCATTTATTAACAGACTCTATACCAACTTTCTCTAATCCGAGGTATTTCTTGAGAGAATCAATATGATTACAATTATCTTGATCGTCCAGAACATTGATCAAAACAAGCATTTCCATCCTTGATGCAAAATCGAATTCGTAAACAGAGTTAATCTGATAGGGCCACAAGCTTCTGTTTATTTTGGCTATTTTCTTCGGACCACCAGCTAACAAGCAGGAATTGAAAGAAACTTGAATTACAAATATGATAAAGATACTTTTCAAAAAAGCATTCATGAAAGTAGTCACATTTAACACAAAATATAAAAAGAAAATCTCCTCTTGATAGAGGAGATTTATGAAAAACTATTTACCCGTTTTCTCTTTCATTCGCTGAATGCCGTTATCATATGCAGTGTTTTGCTTTCTTTCCTTTGCCCAGGTATAGTGCTGAAGGGCGTCCTCCCAGTGTCCCTGGCTTTCATAAATTTTAGCAATGTTATAATACGAACTCGCCTGAATAGTATTGGTTTGCGGACCATGTGCTAGAGCAATGGCTTTTCTGTTTGCCCAGATAGCCTCAGCAACTCTATTTAACTTTTGAAAAGAAAGACCAAGATTGCTATAAGCCTGCCCATTATTAGGGTCAAGCTCAATGGCGTTCTGATAAAATTCAACAGATGCCTCCAAATTCCCTGCATGGTATGCTTCTTCTCCCTTTCTGTTAATTCTCGCAGAAGCATCAACATCTTGCTGTGAAATCACTGGCTCTCCGCCCGCAGCATTCGGACCTCTTTGTACTTCCAGAACTCTTTCAACATTATCAGAAGCGGCATCCTGAAATTTATTTATATCTACAAATGCTCCATTTTCATCAATCATGAAAACAGTCCACAAATTACCTGATTTGTTGCCCTTCGGCACGGCATAAGAACGAACCAGTGTATTTCCGATGTATACAAATACTTTTGCATTACTGATAGAAGAAAGACTATGGCTTCCTGTTTCATTTCCATCAGAGAAATTATGCACTGCATAAACATATTTTTGTCCTTGAGCTTTCTTTTCAATAGTGACAGTTTCCGGCCCATACCCATTAGTATCATCAACATCAAGGTTTGCTCTTGATCCTTTCTTTTTCTGAAAGAAAATATGATTTCCAGGATAAGATAAATGTGAATCAAGATCTTGAGGACTGTTTCCCCAGTTAAGCACGATTCTTAGTCCATCCAATTCTGTCATAGTAGGGCTTAGAGCATAGGTAAGACCTTTAACAGGACCTTTGGTAACCAATGTTGAATAACCTTCTTTTTTAATAATAAGAGTAATGGAAGCATCGTCAACCCCTCCAAAAGGAGAAGGTATACTAATTTTTCCTGAAGGATCTGTCACTGCGGTAACGGAAGCTTCTCCATTCTTTTGGAAAATTATTGTTGCCCCTTCAATCGTTTTATCTTTAACAACAGCGCTCAAAACCTGTATTTCCGTTTTATTCTGAGCAAATGATTGAGCAACACTTGCCAATGTAATTAAGGCAAGTAAAAATAGATTCCTGAAATTAATGTATCGCATGGTTTAAATGTGGGTGATTTTTAACTATGTTTTTGAATATTAATAAAAATAAAATATACGAGAACAAATGATACCAAGTTGGTATCACTCCGATTATTAAAATGGCACATAAAAATAAAGGCCTTGCCGATTTAAATAAAATAAAATCTATTAACTAAAAAGCGTCAAAAAAGTCTTCTTTAAAACTGAATATCATCCGGAGAGAAATGTTCCTTCATATCAACCGGTACTCTCTTGCGGAAAATAAAAACCTTAGCTGTAATATATCCCTTTACGTTAAGTACTGCTGTTTTTGTAATCATCAACACAGGCAATGATTTCATTAGTTGAGTCATATCGGCAGTAAATGACATTGTATAGCTCTTTTCTGACCTTGCGGCAAGCACTATTCTATTAGTCATATTCACCTTGCCAACAGATTTTCCATTTAGAAAGCCTTCAAGATCACTCCTTTTAATTTTAATTCTATACCCATTGGGGTTATTGATTTTCACCCCCACATCTACCTTAACCATTGTATTCGTTCTTTCAGCCAATGCAACTGATTCGATCTGTGTTACTTTTACTTCCTGAAAAGGTTTGCAGCAAACAAACAACAGAACAAATAATAGAGGATAAAGATTGAATATTTTTTTCATGTTATATAGCGGATAAAAAAATAACTTATGTTTCTTAATGTATGTTTAAGCTTTTTATACTTCTTTATTCAGATGGGCTTCCAGACGATCTATAAAAGCGATCTGAGCTTCCATGATTTTCTTTCTTGCTTCTTCCGGCGTAAATAATTCTATTCTGTCAACTTCCACAAAAACGGCAGTTTTCCCGGATCTGGGAGGCCATTCCATTTCGAAAGAATTCGAATTGAAATTTTCAATCGATTTTTCCTCCCCTTCAAAAGCCCAGCAATATACTTTTTTTCCTGATTTCTGCCGAACATATGAAAGATCAATCAAGGGTTCTTTTACCGGGATTCCGGTTTCCTCATTAAACTCTCTTTTAGCTGCTGCTATAATTTCCTCCTCCGCTTCTACTTGTCTCTTGGGAATAGTCCAGCTGCCTTCATCTTTATTTTTAAAATATGGACCGCCCGGATGCGCAAGCAACAATCGGAACTCCGGTTGAAGAACATACATTAAAATGCCTGCACTTACTTTCATGAGATATATTTAAAAAAAAAATAAAAAACAATATTAGGCTCGCCTGCCCTTTATGGACAGTTAGACGCCAAGCATGGCATCTCTACACCTAATGACTTTAAGCTTTGTGCTTTCAGCTTTTCGCAACTCAACTAATCCTGCTCCAGTTTAAATCATTCTTAGAGAAAGAATTAATCTGCCGCTTAATATTCCTGTTTTCATCACTATCAAGATTAGGATCTTTGTCGATAATCTCTTCCGCTGCTTTTCTCGCTTCCTTTACTATCGCTGCATCTTGAGACAGATCAGCAATCATAAGATTTGGAACCCCGCTCTGCTGCGTTCCAGCAAGATCACCAGGGCCTCTCAGTTTTAAATCCACATCAGCAATTTCAAAACCATTATTGGTTTTAACCATTGTCTCTAAGCGTACTTTACTGTCACGGCTAAGTTTATAATTGGACATAAGAATGCAATAGGATTGATCCGACCCTCTTCCAACGCGACCTCTGAGCTGATGCAATTGAGAGAGACCAAATCGCTCAGCATTTTCAATAACCATTACACTTGCATTGGGAACATTCACTCCTACTTCGATAACAGTGGTTGACACAAGAATTTTTGTTTCTCCTTTTACAAACCGTTTCATCTCATAGTCCTTTGCATCGGGCGTCATTCGCCCATGAAGAATGCCAAGTGCATGATCCGGAAAAGCCCTGCTAATACTTTCATATCCATCCATCAAATCTTTAAGATCAAGCGTTTCACTTTCTTCTATCAACGGATAAACCACATACACCTGGCGCCCTTCTTCAATCTGGTTTCTCATAAAGCCAAAAAGTTTTATGCGATCCTTATCAAACTGATGCATCGTCTTGATTGGCTTTCGTCCTTTGGGAAGTTCATCAATGACAGATATATCAAGATCTCCATAGAGTGTCATGGCAAGTGTTCGAGGGATAGGCGTAGCTGTCATCACGAGTATGTGAGGAGGAATCACATTTTTCTTCCACAGCTTAGCTCTCTGTGCCACACCGAAGCGGTGCTGTTCATCAATAATTACAATGCCCAGATTTTTAAACTTAACATTGTCTTCAATTAATGCATGTGTGCCTACTATGAAATTTAACTTTCCTTCTTCAAGGTCCTTAAAAATTACCTTTCTGTCCTTCTGCTTTGTTGAGCCGGTAAGTAAAGCCATTGAAAGACCTAGCTTGTCTGCGAATTCTTTCAACCCTTTAAAATGTTGATCTGCAAGAATTTCGGTAGGAGCCATTAATGCCGCTTGTGCTCCATTATCAATAGCCATGAGCATGCATACAAAAGCAACAATAGTTTTACCACTTCCCACATCTCCTTGAAGAAGGCGGTTCATTTGCTTCCCGGAACAAAGATCTTTATAAATTTCCCTTACAACTCTTTTCTGAGCTTCAGTAAGGTCAAAAGGAAGGTGATTTTTATAAAATTCATTCAAGAGGGGAATATTCCTGAAAACCTGCCCTTTGAAATTTTCCTTACGCATCTGCTTTTGCATGAAAAGGCGGAGTTGTATGAAAAACAACTCTTCAAACTTAAGTCTTCGTTTCGCTTCATCCAGCAGTCGTGGTGAACCAGGAAAATGGATATTTTTCATTGCTTCCCTTTTTGAGAGAAGCTTATAACGCATAATCAGCTCCGTTGGTAAAGTCTCCTGAATTGCAGGCATTGCAATCTCCAGGAGCTTTTCCTGAAGCGCAGAAATTGCTCTACTATCAAGATGTTTACGCTTTAGATTTTCAGTTGTGCTGTATACAGGTTGAAGTCCCTTATCCAAAGATTTCTCCATAAACAGCTCCATCTCGGGATGGGCGATATTAATCTTTCCATTAAAAACATTAGGCTTTCCATAAACCAGATAATCAACACCTGTCTTTAAAGAGCTCACAACCCATTTTGCTCCCTGAAACCAGACCAGCTCAATAATGCCAGTACCATCGGAGAATTCTGCCATGATCCTCTTCTTTGACATGACTCCGGCAGAGGACATGCCTGTAATTCTTCCCTTTATCTGTATATAAGGGAGCTCTTCATGGACTTCGGAAATTTTATAGATTTTTGACCGGTCTTCATACCGGAAAGGATAATGCTGAATCAGATCCGCATAAGTAAATATAGATAACTCCTTATTTAAAGAAGCTGCCTTCTGAGGACCAATTCCTTTTAAAAATTCGATTCTGGTTTCAAAAAATCCAGCCATTATTCCTATAGAATTCTTTAAAGGAATAAAGGTATAAAAAGAAAACTAAATTTTTTAGTTTTTCCACTCAAGGGTATTCATCATATGAACTATGTCGTTTTTCATATATTCAATGACGGGAGAAAGAGAATCGTTTTTGGTTGCTGTCCGGAAATACAATGCTCCTCTCAGGAAATGTTTGGTAGAATCTGTAACATAAAATTGGAACTGACTTGGGACTTCACCTTCCAGTTCAAAATAGGTAACATACTTTCCATTATCCGTTTTGGTAACGAGCTCATCTATAGATGTAGCTTTTTTCTGATGACCGCCTTTTAACCTGTGAGCATCGGAAAAGAGCTCATTTAGGGTTTGTTTATTATTATGCAAAGGCTTATAGGTAATCTGCACATTGCATTTGTATTCTGGATAATATACGTCTATCCAGTGAGGCTCAGCAAGAGGAGAAGTGTCTTTCAGCACCTCAGCAAATTTAGAAATTTCAAACGTGTAAGGATGGTCTTCTGTTAACTTTACATATTCAGCTTTAGGAAGATCGATACGATTATAACCTTTGGGCTTTGGCGTGTATTCTTCTTGATCTGTGCAGGAATTTAATGCAGCTACGGATACAATAACTGATAAAATTTTAGCTGCCTGTTTCATTAACCTCATTTGCCTCAACAATTGATACTTTTACTTTTTTTATAGTTTTGTTATTCACCGATTCCACTGTGAAAAGGAATCGTTCAAACATAATTTTATCTCCCAACTCAGGAAGGTCAGAGTTCAGTTGAAGCAACAAACCTCCAAGAGATTCTGCCTCACCTTTAACCTCTTCGAAAACCACTGGATCCAGGTCAAATACTTTGCAGAAATCATTAAGAGAAATCTTTCCTTCGAAAAGCCAGGAGTTATCATTGATTTTAATATAAGTTTGATCTTCTTCATCAAACTCATCTGCTATCTCTCCCACTATTTCCTCAATAATATCTTCAAGTGTCACAAGCCCAGCTACACCTCCATATTCATTCACAACAATGGCCATATGCTGACGCATCTGTTGGAAATCCTTAAGAAGATCTTCTATTTTTTTAGTTTCAGGAATAAAATAAGCTGGACGCAGAAGTTTATTCCAGTCAAAATCAGGGTTGTCCTGTTCATTGATATAAGGGAACAAGTCCTTTATATTAAGGATACCTTCAACATTGTCGATGCCATCCTTGTACACTGGTATTCTGGAAAAGCCGTGTTTACTAATGCTTTCCAATACCTCACGGAATGTTTGCTCAGAACTAAATGCGGTAATATCAATGCGGCTCTTCATGATTTGCTTTACCGAAGTTTTTCCGAATTTGACCAAACCTTTGATCATTTCCTTTTCTTCAACGGTAGTCTCTTCCCCGGTTGCCGCCTCAAACTCTTCGTTAATCTTATCTAAGGGCGATTGGTTATTTTTTACCAATCTCTTTTCAAGCAACGACATTGACTTTATTACCCACGAAAACGGATTATAAGCCATAATTAGTTGTCATTAATTGTGAACCGTATTGGCAAAACAATAAGTTCCTGAAATTATTTTTATTCATAACAGAAAACCCTGTCTGGATAAAAATAACCAGGAACTTACAATAATGAAATCTTTTTGGAATTAATGATTCGATGAAAAAGTCAAGACGCACAAAATCTGGTAACTTATTAAAATTGGCGGGGCCAGGTTCATCCGAATCCATATTCTTATTTGTTAAATTAAACTTAAGTATTGTTTAAAAAGGCAGATCGTCCATATCATCGTCAACCGATGCAGATTGTGCTACAGGTTCAGAGCTATAAGAAGCTCTCGCTTCTCCTCCATCTGCCTGTCTTGCTCCACCGCCGCCAAGCATGGACATATTTTGCCCGATAATTTCAGTGGTGTATTTTTTTACTCCTTCTTTATCTTCATAAGAACGAGTTCTCAATTTACCTTCGACATAAAGCTGATTGCCTTTTTTCAGATATTTTTCTATTACATCTGCGATAGGGCCCCAAAATGACACATTATGCCATTCGGTTTGTTCTACTCTTTCTCCGTTTTTGTCTTTGTAGACTTCCGAAGTAGCTAAGGTAAAGCTTGCTACCTTTCTACCAGATTCCATTACTCTGATTTCAGGATCCTTCCCAAGGCGTCCTACCAGAATTACTTTGTTTACACCGCTCATAGCTGATTGTTTTTTAAGGTTTATTAATTATTAAAATTAAATAGAGCTAAAGATAATTAAAAATCACATTGCTTCAAAAATCTTTGGATCAAAACAGGTTTTGGAAGATCATTTATCTGATTAATAGAGAATTCCTTCAATTCCAACGCGCCTTTTATATCATTAAATGCAGCTTTGGAATTTACACTTATAATATGACCCTGACAGAAAAGCACCTGATGGGTTAAAATATGCTTCATTACCTCTGATGATTTCACGATGGTTAACTCCTTAGAAGGAAGCTTTTTTAATAATTTCCTGGGATCCAGAATTTCAGAAGCTTCATTATTATAAAATTCATACAAACCTTGCCAGATATCCTTACTTTTCCTCTCTTTCATTAAAACCTTATCTTTCCACCTAAATGCCAAATAATTAAAGTGTCTGTTCTTCTTTACTATTTTTTTATTTTTTACCGGAAGAACAGACTGTTCGTTTGCGCTGAAAGCATAGCACTGAGCAGAAACGGGACAATCCTCGCATTTTGGTTTTGCCGGAACACAGTGGAGAGCACCAAATTCCATAATTGCCTGATTGAAAGTTGCAGGATCGTTTTTCGGAATCAGCAAATTTGCCAGTTCACGAAATTTCTTAATTCCTGAAGGAGAGCCTATATCATCATTTATTCCAAAAAAACGGGAAAGAACTCTGTAGACATTTCCATCTACAACAGCAACGGATTCATTAAAAGAAAAAGAGGCAATCGCAGCTGCGGTATATGGACCAACCCCCTTAAGTTTTAAAAGTTCTTTATAAGTTTGGGGAAAAGTTCCACTATATTTTTCCACAATCAGTTTTGCAGTTGCATGTAAGTTTCTGGCCCTTGAATAATATCCCAGGCCCTCCCACAATCTCAAAACATCCCTTTCTTCTGCATTTGCCAACTTGCTAACATCGGGGTAATTATCTACGAATTTGTAAAAATAGGGCAATCCTTGATCCACCCTTGTCTGCTGAAGAAGTATCTCTGAAAGCCATATTATATAAGGATTTTGGGTTTCTCTCCAAGGTAAATTACGCTTGTTTTTTGAGTACCAGGTAATTAATTGACAAACGAATTCTTTGTTTTCCACGTTATTATATTACAAAAGTAAGATTTAGAGAGAATTAGGAACACCGTGCAAATTTTTATTTCCCAAATTTGCTTACGAAGTAAATCAGCTCAGTATTCAGTATTAAAAATTTCCCTATTAATTAAATATAATTTATAATTATGACAAAAGCAGAAGTAATCGCAGAAATTGCTGAAAAAACCGGCGTAGATAAAACAGATGTTTCTGCAACGGTAGAAGCTTTCTTCAATGTTATCAAATCAACAATGTCTGAAGGTGAGAACATTTATGTAAGAGGTTTTGGAAGCTTCGTAAATAAGAAAAGAGCTAAGAAAGTTGCAAGGAACATTTCAAAAAATACAGCTATCATAATTGATGAGCATTTTATTCCAAGTTTCAAGCCTTCTAAAACTTTTGTAGAAAAAATTAAAACTTCTGTTAAAGAAGGTCCTGTTAAAGAAGAAAGAAATTAGTAGTTTTGAACAAAAATAAACTAATGACAAAACCACAAATAGCTCTGATAATAACCTCGGTCATATTTGTGGTTTTGATTTTTCAATTGCCGAAAGTCATTATTAAGAATGACAAGCAATTAAAATCATCGACCCAAACAGCCCAAAACGCCTCTGTTTCTGCGCCTGTTGCTCCGGATGAGCATACCAAATCTGTTAAAAAGGAGGACCTTGAAAAAATTGAGGTTCTTAGAAAGAATTATTATTCCTTTTCAAATAAAGAAAAAAAGCTTAAATTTGCCGACTCAATTTCCAGGCTCTATTTAAAAGCCATGGTTTTTGATAGTGCAGCCAAATTCTCAGGGGAAGTTGCCGCTTTGAACCCAAAGCCGGAAACATGGGAAAAAGCAGGAGATGCCTACAACCAGGCTGCACTTGTTGCCGGAGATGCTGAAAAAGCGGAATTCAGTGCCAAGTCCAGATCTTTTTACGAGAAGATTCTGGAGAACAATCCGAAATCTTATGATGTTAAAGCCAAAATGGCAATGACATTTGTGGGAGGGCCTGAACCGATGAAAGGCATTATGATGCTGAGAGAAGTCCTAAAAGATGAGCCTAATAACCAGGCAGCAATCTTTGATCTTGGAATTCTTTCTCTTCAGTCCAAGCAGCATGAAAAGGCAATTTCGAGGTTTAATGATCTTTTGAAATTAAACCCAAACCATACTGCAGGTCTTTTATATATGGGAATTGCTCAGTATGAAATGGGGGAAAGATCTGAAGCGAAGCAATACTTTGAAAAAGCAAAGATGCTCAATACAGATCCTGTATTTGCTTCAACCATCGATAGTTATTTAAAGGAATTAAAATAAAGTTTACAAAATAAAATTTACAGATTATGCCTTGCGGAAAAAAAAGAAAGAGACATAAAATTGCTACTCACAAAAGGAAAAAACGTCTAAGAAAAAACAGACACAAGAAAAAATAATCCTTTTCAGTTTCCAGTTTTCCACTTTTCCGCCAGTTCAATAGTTTCTTTTGGACTGGTAATTTCTATTTGTTTATTTTTTAAAACAAAATAACTGGTTTGAGTAACGAACTCCTAATTAATGTTACTCAGAAAGGGAATCGTATTGCCCTTCTGAAAGACAAACGTTTAATTGAATGCCACTTCGAATCGAGTGGGCATCAGTTTAACGTGGGAGATATTTATCTGGGAACTGTTAAAAAACTTGTACCTGGTTTAAATGCTGCCTTTATAGATCTGGGATATGAGAAAGATGCCTTTCTTCATTACCTTGATCTTGGCCCCCAATTTAAATCCCTGACCAAATATTCAAAATTTGTTCAGACAAACTCTAAAGCGACTTCCAAGCTCAATAAATTCAACCTGGAAAAGGATATTCCAAAAGATGGAAAAATCAGTCAGGTGCTGACTAAAAATCAGCAGATACTTGTGCAGGTGGTTAAAGAGCCGATTTCCAGCAAAGGACCAAGATTATCCTGCGAAATTTCACTTGCAGGAAGATATATAGTTCTTGTTCCCTTTTCTGATGTAATCAGCGTCTCTAAAAAAATCACCGAAAAAGACGAAAGACTCCGGCTTACCAGACTTGTAACTTCTATAAAACCCGAAAACTTTGGTGTTATTATAAGAACCGTTGCGGAAGGAAAAGATGTTGCCGAACTTGACAGAGATCTTAGAACGCTTGTTAAAAAGTGGGAAGACGGATTTAAAGCTCTTAAAACTGCCAAACCCAGAGATCTGGTTATTGGCGAATTGAGCAGAGCTTCTTCCATCCTGAGGGATATGCTGAATGAAAGCTTTGATACTATTTCCATCGATAGCAAAGAAAGCTACGATGAAATCAGAAATTTTATCAAGACTATTGCTCCGGATAAAGAGAAAATAGTAAAACTACATCAGGGAAAAGTTAAGTTATTTGAGGCAGCTGGAATTGAAAAGCAGCTGAAAAGTCTTTTCGGAAAATCAGTTAGTTTGCCCGGAGGAGGATACCTCATCATAGAACATACCGAAGCACTACACGTCATTGACGTCAATAGTGGAAATAAATCCAATGCAGAAAGTGACCAGGAAAACACTGCACTTGCTGTAAACCTTGAAGCCGCCAAAGAAATCGGACGTCAGCTAAGACTAAGAGATATGGGCGGTATCATCGTGGTGGATTTCATAGACATGAAGAAAGCTGATAACAGGCGAATTGTCTATGAAAAAATGAGGGAAGAGATGAAAGACGACAGAGCTAAATTTGTCATTCTTCCTTTATCAAAATTTGGTCTTATGCAGATTACTCGTCAAAGAGTAAGACCTGAAATGAACATCAGCACGCTGGAAACTTGCCCAACATGTAACGGTACAGGGAAAATTACTGCCAGCATTCTCGTTTCCGACCAACTGGAAAACAATCTAGAATACATCATTAATAAGCAAAACGAAAAACATATTCGTATTGCGCTGCACCCATATTTACATGCTTATTTTACCCAAGGACTTATGTCCCGCAGGGTAAAATGGTTCTTCAAATATCAGAGGTGGATAAGAATGGAGAAAGACACTTCTCTTGGAATAACTGAATTTAAGTTTAAAAACGAACAGGGAGAAGAAATCGAGATTGTTTGATTTCTTCCCCCTGTTCATTCAGGATTTTTCATTTCGCCTTCTTAGAATCTCAAGCCTATATCAAGCAATAGTAAATCCGTATTAACTTTAATTTTAGGATCTACATTATTGCCATTGATATCCGTGAATTTGGTTTTATTGCCTATTGTATTAACAAGACCTCTGTTATAGCTGATACCTGCTAGAAGGTAAGTACTTTCTCCCATCTGAAGTTGTATACCTGTTCCCAGTGTTATCATAGCATCAATTGGCTTCCACTTAGTGATGCTTGGTGTTGCCAGGTTTGTTTTAATGTTATTATCTTTCACTTTTACATCAAAAGTTCCTCCAACATTAAAATATACTTTCATGTCTGTGGCAACTTCGTTTGTATATAATTTCAGATACAAGGGCAAGGAAACATATTGAAGATTATAAGTTTCTTTCACATCACCAAAGGGAGTATGATATTTAAGACCTACTCTTCTTGAGGAAAACCAAATACCTGTAACAAGAGCTGCATTATCTCCCATTAAAAAGTATACTTCAGGACCTGCAATGAATCGTAGACCTATGCCGTTCTTCTTATATGATGAATATCCATTTTGATCTTCACCGGTAAATCTGTTAAAACTGAAGCCCGGAGCAAACTTAAGACCCAACTTCACTTGCGAATATGATGTAATGCTTAAAAGCAGAATACAACATAATAAAAATGCTTTTTTCATAGTTTTACGATTTGATAAAAGTAATTTTGTTCAGTGTAAATATATACTTAATTTCTAATAACATGTTTCCTAGGTTTTTCATTTTTACCTTTTTAGTGCTTGCCCTGTTCTCTTGTAAAGAAGACAATCAAGGAAAGGAAAGAATAACCATTCCTCAAGACGAAAAGCCAAAACTCAAAATACACTACGAAAATCTGTCACAAGGTCTGTTTAACGTGAAGACCCCTGAAGATGTTAAGGTTTTTTTGGAAAAACGCCCACGATTCAGTGCTGAATACCTCGAAGTGCCCAATGCTGCTGACCCTAAAATGGTCGAGTTCATGTATAATCTTTATAGCAACCCCCAGCTTAAAGCATTTTGCGAAGAGTCAGAAAAATATATTAATCAACCACCTTATCTGAAAGATCAGCTTACCGACCTTTTTGAAAATATCAAATTTTATTACCCAAACTATAATGCTCCGGAAGTAAACACCATCGTGACGGGGTTCAAATTCAACAAAGACATTTCTGTTTCTGATAGCCTGGTTGTAATAAGCACTGATTATTTCCTCGGACCTAAAGCTCAATTCCGACCTGTAACTTATGATTATTTTCTAAGCCGATATGACAAGCCTTTCATCACTCCAATGATTGCAATGGCGCTTTCAAACAAATTCAATGAAGTGGATCCTAAAGATGAGACTATGCTTGCCCATATGATCTATCATGGCAAAACGCTTTACTTTATGGAAAGGGTATTACCGGAAACTCCAGACAGCCTTTTAATAATGTATCCTGAAAAGACAGTGGAAGACATTGAAAAAAATGTGGATGTGATATGGGGCCATTTCATTGATAAGAAATTGTTTTACGAAACCAAGCCCAGGATCATTGAAAAGTATATTGGCGAATCACCTAAAATTAGTGAAATAGGAGAGAAGTGCCCTGGCCGCATTGGCCGCTGGCTGGGATGGCAAATAGTAAGAAAATATATGAAAGATCATCCAGATGTTACCCTGGAAGATCTGATGTCAGATAAAAATGCAAGGAAGATTTTTGATGAATCCAAATACAAGCCTAAGAAGACAACCGAAAAATAACTGATTGCTGCATTGGCTGTCTATCTGAACAAGGTAAGAAATTTTGAAGCTAATTCCTTCTTTGAAAATTTTTCAAGAGCAAGTTGACGGGAATTAATTTGTGCCTTTTCTAATAGTTCTGAATTATTGAGATATGGTTCAAGTTTTTCCCATAACTGTTCTGGCCTAAGCCGGTCATAATAAAACCCACAACTATATTCTTCAACCACCTCTTTTAGCCAACCTTCAAAATTCAGGATCATAAGCTTTCCTGCAGCAATACCATCAAAGAATTTGTTTGGACTTCCAGTCCAAAGGGAAGGAAAATCTGCATAAGAAACATAAGAAGCATCACATAAAGTCAGCGCTTCCCGAATGTTTTCCTTGTTCTGAAATTCAGAAAAAATGATATTATCAAGATCATACCCCTTTGCAAATTTCTTAATACTTGCAAGCTCAGCACCTGAAGATATAACCAGAAAAACTACATTTCTTTTGCCGGTTTTTTTAAAATAAGCTGCTGCTTCTGCCAGCCGTAAAAGATCATTAGCTTTTCCTGCAGCGCCAAAATATCCAATTACAAATTGGCCATTTACTAATGGATACTTTTCAGAATATGCTTTTCTTTCTGTTACAAAATATTCACAGTCTGAAAAATTAGGAATACAAATTACTTTCTTCTTCTCATCAATATTTTCAGATATATAAGACGCAATGGGAGGAGAAAGGGCAATTACTTTATCCGCATTCTTATATATCCTTTTCTCAAAAAAATAAGCTGCTTTAAGAATAAAATCATTCTTTAAAACGCCCATTTCATCTGGTACCAAAGGCCAAAGGTCTCTCACTTCAAAGAAATAGGGAAAGCCTTTAAGCTTTTTTATCAATAACACGAGGATTCCCACCGTAAGAGGAGTAGATGTTGCAAATAAAATGTCCGGTCGTTTATCGGAAATGATAACGTTGAACGCTTTGTAGAAAAAGGAAAGGAAGGCTCTTACTCTTTTAGTGAAACCAAAAGAGTTGTCATAAGCTACTTTTATATAACAAACCCTAAAATTTCCGAAATGCCTTACCCCCGATTCAATATTGTGTGAAGTAATAACAGTAACCTCATGTCCATCGGCCGCCAGGGCATTCGCGAGATGCCAAGACCTTATAGCTCCGCCTTCCTGTGGAGTCTTAAAATACTGATGGACATAAAATATTCTCATTCAAAATTGAATTTAAGCCAACGGCTCAGAACAATGAGGGCCCATAACTCTCCTGTGAAATCTGCTGTTTTCCGCTCTTGATGTTCGATCATTTGATCTACCTTGTAATATGGGAAATACCGATACAAAAGTTGATTTTTTTCTTTAAGCTGATCTAGTAAATTCTTCCCTTCTCCTTTTTCAAACCAGCTCTTAAGTGGCAGACCAAAACCTTCCTTTTTCCTCTTGACAAAATCTACTCCGTCTTTTCTCTGAAGCAACTCTTTCAGAATCCATTTGGTACCATTTCTAAGCAATGCATTTGCCCCCAATGATTCTGACCATGCAACAATATTTTTATCAAGATACGGAACACGAGCTTCAAGACAATGTGCCATTGTCATCTGGTCTGTAAGACTTAATATGTCATTTACCAGATAATAATTTTTATCATAGTTCAGAGCTGAATCAAGCAACTGCTCTTTGTTCCAAACTTCTCTAAATTCTTGCAAACGAAGAAAGTCCCTGAATTTTAAATTAGAAAAATTAAAAAAAGTTGTCTGAGGGTCTTGATCAATATCATTTAAAAACCTTGATATCAGCCTTAGAGATTTTGATTTATAGGAATGAATTTCACCTAAAAGATGGCCAGTATGAATTGCAGCTGAACTTCTGAAATATTTCAGATAAATGCTAAAAGCCTTATGTCTGTTATATCCAGCAAAGACCTCATCTGCCCCGGCTCCAGACAAAATAACTTTTACGTCTTCAGAAGCCTTTTCCGAAATAAGGTATGTAAGCAATAATGCGCTATCTGCGATAGGTTGATCAAGCTTTTGGATTATTTCATCCAGTCGGCCAAGATCGTCAGATGAAATCTGAACCTCCGTATGTTCCGCTTGGTATTTTTTTGCAGCAAGTCTGGAATATGAAAAGTCTTCCGTGCCCGCCCAAGCCTCTTCTTTACTGTTGACTATACTATACGTCTTTACACCATTCCCATATAGTTCTTTTGAAAAAGCCAAAAGCAACGTTGAATCTACACCTCCACTGAGAAAAATTCCTGAAGGTCCTGATGAATATGTTTGTTCCCTGATTGCCTGTTGAATTAATTCTTCAGACTTTTCTATAATTTCTTCTCTAGAAGATTGCTGTTTCTTAAAAGAAGAACCTAAAGAGCTATTCTGTTTATAGGGTAGGGAGTCTTTTTGAAAATGATTATTTAACCGAAGAAATGTCCCCGGCTCCAGCTCAAAAATATTTTTGAATATGGTATTGGGCCGCTGAGCATATTTAAAATGGAGATAATGATAAATTTCTTTGTCATTCAGCTCCTTTCTAATAAGCCCTGTTGCCAGAATGCCCTTTATTTCAGAAGATGCAATAAAATATTTTTCATCTTCAAAATAATACATAGGCTTAATTCCTCTTTCATCTCTGCAAATACTTATTGTTTCTTTAGCATGATCATAAAAAGCAAATGCAAACATTCCATGAAATTCGTTTGCAGCCTGTATTCCATTTTTGATGATTTTGAAAAAAACTGTTTCAGTATCACCATCTGTTTTGAAGCTAAAGTCATTTAGTATGGCACTTTTTAATGACTTGAAATTATATACCTCTCCATTATATGAAATCGCATAATTCTGATCCGCACTTACCATTGGCTGATCCGCACGACTAAGCGGATCTGTAACTTTTAGTCTGTTATTTCCTAAAAAGATATTGAATGAAGAATTTCGAAAAATGCAAACCCCTGAATGATCCGGTCCACGATGAACCGTAGCTGCATTCATCTTTTTGATGTGGCTATCATCAAGCAGACGTGTCTTATCTACGATTACATTGATTCCACACATAGGTCAAAACTTCATTTCTTCTTGTTTGGCAGCGGGTAATTTTTGGTAATACTTACAAATAGATGTAAGAGGACAAAGATTGCATTGCGGATTTCTCGCCAGGCAAATATACCTGCCATGCAAGATCAGCCAATGATGACTTTTATGAATAAGTTCTTTAGGAATATGCTTGACTAATTCTTTCTCTACTTCCAGAGGTGTCTTTGCCTTTTCTGAAACCAGTCCGATACGCTTGGATACCCTGAACACATGTGTATCTACCGCCATTGTAGGCTGATTATAGATTACAGAAGCTATAACATTGGCTGTTTTTCTTCCTACTCCTGGCAATTTTTGAAGGTCTTCTACTTTCTCCGGCACCTCTCCATTGAAATCATGGATAAGCATTCTGGCCATTCCAGCCAAGTGTTTTGATTTATTGTTGGGATAAGAAATGCTTCTAATGAGCTCAAATATTTCTTCTGCGGATGCATTGGCCATAATTTCTGCAGAAGGATATCTTTCAAATAATTTAGGAGTTACCATATTAACTCTTTTATCAGTACACTGCGCACTTAGAATAACGGCAACAAGCAATTCGTAAGGATTGTTATAATTGAGTTCTGTCTCAGGTTCGGGAAAATTTTTGCTAAAATGATCCAGGAATTTTTCAAAGCGTTCTTTCTTCAGCATCAGAGCATCTGGAATGTTCAACCCAAATTAAGCATTACCATTGAAAAATCCTTTTAATCATTATAATCAATAACTGGATTGAAACATCCAATGGGCTAATTAACAATGCTATTTTCTTATTCTTAATCTCGGTTCAATTTTAGAAAAATAGAGGATTTTCAAATTATGAAAAAGCTTTTTAAAAGAAAAAAGGGTCCTGAATCAAGACCCTTTTAGTTTTTTAGCGATGAACGTAAGTTTTTGAAAAGTTGATAATATCATCGATAGACTTTTGAGAAGGCTCAGCTTTAAGGCTTAGCAGAGAACTTTCCAGTTCAAGCAGCTCAGCATAAAAGAGAGCCAGGTCGTTATCCTTAATGAGGGCATGCAAAATTTCGTCCCTTTCTTCATCATTTACTTCGTTGTAAACTAAACGGATTACATCATTCTGGGTAAAAATTTTTATCATAGGCTACATTTTGTTTTTCGAGCTTTTTCCTCAAGTTAATGAGAGCGTAGCGCATTCTTCCCAAGGCTGTATTGATGCTAACACCTGTTGCATCAGCAATTTCCTGGAAACTCATTTCGCCATAATGTCTCATTAGCAGGACCTCTCTTTGAGGCTCCGGGAGGGTTTGAATCAATTTCCTCAGAATTGCATGGGTCTCGTCCTTTATTTGCAACGATTCCGTTGAATCTTCTGAAAAATCGAGTGAATTGAAAATATTCGACCCATCCTCCATTATTATAGTAGGATAACGTTTTTCTCTACGGAAATAGTCTATCGCTAGGTTATGAGCAATTCTCACAATCCAGGGCAGAAATTTTCCTTCCTCGTTATAATCTCCGGATTTAAGTTTTTTAATAGCCTTGATAAAAGTCTCCTGAAGCAGGTCTTCGGCTATGTACTGATCTTTAACAATGAGATAGATGGTAGTGTAAACTTTTGCTTTATGCCTTTTAAGTAGCTGAGCAAAAGAGTTTTCGTCACCACTGATGTAAAGCGATACCAATTTAGCATCACTAATTATAGCAGCGTTTTTCATTTTCAATTCCACGTTTAGTTAACGTAGTAGTCTATCTCGATATTGTAGGGGTTTAGGGTGAAACAATTGTTCAATTGAATAAATAATTGAACTAATGTATTTTAAAGTTAATTATTATTTTTGGATATTCCAAAAACACAACGGAAATATATACTTATTTTAAGAAAAATTGTTACGAAATAAACAGTTGTCTATATAATTTATGGGAAAAGTAGTTACGGCGGAAAAATCAGATGTTTTAGATCAGCTTGATCCCAAAAAATACATCATTATTAAAAATGCCCGAGTAAATAATCTTAAAAATCTTTCTGTTGCTATTCCCAGAAATAAACTGGTAGTTATTACAGGATTATCAGGGTCCGGGAAATCTTCCCTGGCATTTGATACATTATTTGCAGAAGGACAGAGAATGTACGTGGAAAGCTTAAATGCTTATGCCCGTCAATTTCTGGTCAGGATGGAAAAACCTGAAGTTGATTACATTAAGGGAATTTCTCCTGCTATTGCCATTGAGCAGAAAATTAACAGCAAAAACCCTCGCTCCACTGTAGGAACAACAACGGAGATTTATGATTATTTAAAACTTCTTTTTGCCAGGGTCGGAAAGACTTTTTCTCCTGTTTCAGGAAATGAGGTCAAAAAACACTCTGTCGAAGATGTTTTAAATTATATAAACAACTTACCCGAAGGAGAAAAGATACAAATCCTCGCTCCACAAAAATTTCCTGACAAAAAGAAAAAAGAAGATGTTCTCAATCTGCTTTTGCAAAAAGGATTTTCCAGAATTCTCATAAATGAAGAAGTCCTTGCGATTGAAGAATTAATGGAAAACGCCAGCTCTATTAAAAAGGTAAAAGATTTTTACTTATTAATAGATCGGGCTATGGTAAATAAAAATGACGAGGATCTTAACTTCAGACTTGCAGACTCTATACAAACCGGATTTATAGAAGGGGAAGGATACTGTATAATAGAAGTGCCGGGGAAAAAGACGGAAACATTTTCTGACAAATTTGAACTTGATGGAATTACATTTGAAGAACCATCCGTCAACCTTTTCAGCTTTAACAATCCTTTCGGTGCCTGCAAACGTTGCGAAGGATTCGGTCATGTCCTTGGTATTGATGAAGATCTCGTATTTCCTGATAAATCCTTATCAGTGTATGAAGGAGTAATCGCTCCTTGGAGAAGTGAAAAAATGCACAAGTGGGCTGAGCCACTTTTAAAAAATGGAATAAAATTCGACTTCCCGATTCATAGATCTTATTCGGATCTGGACGAAAAAGAAAAAGCATTACTCTGGGAAGGCAATAAATATTTTGACGGTCTAAATGACTTTTTCAATTATCTCGAAAGCAAAACTCATAAAATTCAATACAGAGTAATGCTGTCCAGATATAGAGGGAGAACCACTTGTCCTGATTGCAGAGGTACCCGATTAAGAAAAGATGCATCCTATGTTAAAATAGATGGAAAGTCTATTGTAGACCTGGTGCTTATGCCAATTAGTAAAGGCATTGAATTTTTTAATCAAATTAAACTCAGTAGTCACGAAAAGCAAGTAGGTGGCAGAATCTTAAAAGAAATCTCCAGCAGGTTAAATTACCTGGATAGAGTTGGGCTTGGCTATCTTACATTAAACCGAGTCTCTTCGACACTGTCAGGAGGAGAGTATCAGAGAATAAGACTTGCCACATCCCTTGGAAGTGCGCTTGTCGGATCTATGTATATTCTGGATGAACCTAGTATCGGATTACACCCAAGAGACACTCGAAAACTGGTTTCTGTACTTGAAGATTTAAGAAATATTGGAAATACAGTCATTGTAGTAGAGCACGAAGAGGAAGTGATGAGGGCTGCAGACCAGATCATTGATATCGGTCCGGATGCTGGTGCTCATGGCGGAGAGCTGATCTTCCAGGGCAGTATTGAAGAAATGAAGGATGAAAATGTCTCTCACACTTCAAGATACTTGCACGGAGCAGAAGGTATTTCCGTCCCTAAAAGAAGACGCTCATGGCATGATTTTGTGGAGATAAAAGGAGCAAGAGAAAATAACCTGAATAACCTTACGGTTAAATTCCCTCTCAACACACTTTGTATGATTACTGGTGTGAGCGGATCCGGAAAGTCCACTCTTGTTAAAAAAATCCTTTATCCGGCACTTAAAAAGCTTCATGGAAACATGGGAGAATTCACAGGCCGTTATGATGGGGTTGGAGGATTACTTGGAAAAATTTCCCAGGTAGAATTTGTTGACCAAAACCCAATCGGCAAAAGCTCCCGTTCAAATCCTGTGACTTATGTAAAAGCTTATGATGCCATCAGAAATCTTTATAGCGAACAACCTTTAGCAAAAGCGCGTGCCTACAAGCCCGGGAATTTCTCCTTTAACATTGAAGGAGGAAGATGCGAGATTTGTCAGGGAGAAGGAGTAGTCACAGTTGAGATGCAGTTCATGGCTGACATTCATCTTAAATGTGAAGGTTGCAATGGAAAGAGATTCAAACAGGAAATTCTGGATGTTACCTATAAGGATAAAAACATCACTGATGTGCTAGACATGACAATAGATGAAAGTCTAACATTCTTTGGAGACAAGCCTAAAATTCTTGAAAAACTTAAGCCTCTCGCTGATGTTGGTCTTGGCTATATTAAACTTGGTCAGTCATCCAACTCTCTAAGTGGAGGAGAAGCACAAAGGGTTAAACTAGCTAGTTTTCTAGGAAAAGGATCTTCGGAAGCAAAAGAGCATATACTCTTTATCTTTGACGAGCCTACTACTGGACTGCATTTTCATGACATTAAAAAACTATTGACTGCACTTAACGCCCTTGTCGAGCAAGGAAATTCTGTTATCGTCATAGAGCATAATATGGATATGATCAAGTGTGCGGACTGGATTATTGACATGGGACCTGAAGGGGGAGACGGAGGAGGAAATGTTACTTTTGAAGGTGTTCCAGAAGATCTGATTAAGTTGAAAAATAATTACACTGCTTCATTTCTGAAAGATAAGCTCTAGATGCCTGACAAAAGAAAGCACAGAGGAGCCCATCCGGATGATGAGCGCAATTTTAATGAAAGTAAATTGCCAGATTTACGGAGTGCAGTGGAAGACCTTTCATGGTTGCTTTCAAAAAACTATAATGAAACCTCTTCTCTTAAGTTGGTAGGAGACAGGTATCGCCTTAATCTCCGTCAGCAAATGGCAGTTCGGCGAAGCTGCTGCACACTTGAATCTTTGCAACATAGGTTGTCAATTCAAAGAGAGGACGCTTTGCTCGAAAACTCAGATATATTTGTTGACGGATTTAATACACTAATAACCATAGAGTCATTTTATTCCGGAGCCTGCCTGTTTCTTGGAATGGATGGATGTATAAGAGACCTGGCATCCATTCATGGTTCCTATAAAAAAGTAATGGAAACACCCGAGGCTTTGTCTCAGATTTGTTCTTTTTTATGGTCTTTAAAACCCAGATCTGTAACATGGTATTTTGATGCACCGGTTTCAAATAGCGGAAGGGTTAAAACCCTTCTCAAGGAAATTTCCCCTGAAACGATAGTAGAACTAGTTCCTGATGCAGATAAACAACTAATTCTTTCAAAGGGAATTATTGTAACTACGGATGGGCCATTGCTTGATAAAATAGAGGCCTGGTACAACCTTAACTCCAACCTTATCCACTCATTATCAGAGACATTTGAACCAAAACTTCTGGATTTAAAAACTTCTGAAATATAGCTTCTTAACAATCTTTTAACTTTCCAGGTTGATTTATTGGAGAGTAAAGAGCAATGGAGAGAACAACAAAAGTAATGATCAGACATAACGAAGAAGAAAGAAAATTCTTCACTACAATTGAAGGGGTTGAATGTACTTTGAAATACATTAAATGGAATGATCTTGTCTGGGATTTTATTAGTGCTTTTATTCCTCAGACCTTAAAACAAGCCAGCGAGCTTCGGTCAACCATTGTTGAATATGCACTCAATTTTGCTAAAACAAAAAATGCACGGATCAAGGCCTCTTGTTCTTGTGTCCAGGATTTTCTTGTGGAACACCCAGAGTATAGGAGCTTGATTTATTATCCGTATTAAAAATATCTAGGTCAAAAAAACAAAAGCCGGTTAATCTTCATTACCGGCTTTGTTTTTTTATTCTTATACTATTTATTACTCTAAAGTAATAGTAGCATAAATATTTTCAAATGAGGGATCTGTAACATCTCCTTTCGATTCAATGGTCAAAGAAAATGCTTCAGCATTCATAGCCCCTTTCATTTTCTGCAAATATTTTACCTGAGGAATTACAGTACCTGAATTATCAGGAATGCCTTCATTTACTGTCCAAAGCTGAAATGTTTTATCTTCTCTTACTGCATGCATATTTGCACCATCAACGAAAATATCCCCATTTGATCTATTCCAATACAGAGGAACTTTAAAAGTCCCATCCGGACTGATCAATTCAATTTTTGTGAAATTAGAATCCTTTAAAACTTCAAGACTTAAAAGCGCAGATTGTAATTCACTTTTAACAGTAACCATCTCGTTCAAAAGAGTTTCTTTCTCTTTTAATGAAGACTCTTTAACCAGTGAATTATCAGAATTCAAATTCACCAGGTCGTTATTTGCATTTTGCATTCTGTAAGCAAAAAATACAGCGGCTATGAGTGAAATGAGGGAGGTAACTATAAATATTGGAAGTAAAATATTGGAGGTTTTGCTTTTCTCCTCTAACATTTCAAACTTCTCTGCTTTTTCATTGACTACCTTTTTTGAGGTCTCCTCTGACTCACGCACTTCATTCTGCCTTGCCAAATCCTCAAGCACCTGTCTTTTGTAACCAAGGGGAGGCGTCTTTTCAAAACACATCACATACTTTCTCAATGCATTTTGAAGTGTTCTTATTTCTTCATTTACATCCGGATTTCCTGCGCTCGCTATTTCAATTTCATGAGCCTCAGCTTCTGATAGCTCTCCCAGTACATAAAGTTCTAGTTTTCCGGAATTAATTAATTCTTGTGAAGTCATTTCAGGAGTGTAAAGCTTTTAACATGTGCAAAGCTGCCTTAGCTTTATTTCTTACTGCATTTGCCGGTTGATTAAACTTTTCAGCAATTTGATCAATCGTCAAACCCTGGAAATAAATCAAATCAAGATAATGCTTTTGTTCCGGGTTAAGATTATTAAGAAAATCCCTTGAAACAGCAGGCTCCGTGTTTCCAAGAATTCCTTCTTGTACTTTCAACTGCACAATATCTGATAAATTATTTTGCTTAAACCCTCTTTTGCTAACCAATTCTAAAGCAGTACTTCTTGCAATTCTCAAAAGCCAATCAAAAAACTTTTCAGTTTTATGATTGAATTCTGTTATCCTTTTTAATATTTCAGAAAATACTTCTTTAAATATCTTTTCCGCAGCTTTTTCAGAATTTGCTATACGTAACACAATTCCAAATACGGCAGGCGAGTAGTGGTCATAAAGATATTCCAATGCTTTCTGGTCTTTGCCTTTCAACAGGCCAACAAGAGCTTCTTCGGGGATGTGATCTTGCTGAATTTTTTCTTTAGCAGTATTTGCCATGGTCTAAAATTACGAAACCTTTTCATCGTTCGATGGCTTTTTTCCGAAAAATATTTGTGATCACATTTTTATTTCCTGTACCTATTTATTCTGTTATTGCTTTTTATCTCAACATTTAATCATGGATTGAAAAATCTATAGAGATAATCATTAAGCACGTTTTCCTGGTGTCTTGCTGCAATAAAGGCTTTTAAAGGATCTGGATAAACCTGATCAAAATAATTTCCATTCCCGATTTTTACTATGTAAGATTTATAAGTATGGGTCAGAAACAAATCATTAAAAGGAACTTTAACTCCTGAAAAATTGAGGCTATATGCTCTTTCATCCATATTAAATACTCTACTACAATCATCATATTTAAAATAGGCAAGTGGTTCAGTAATACCTCTGTAATTTTCTGTTTGTGGAATTATCAAAGCAATATATTTTTGTTCAAAAACAAATTCCGATCTGTGTTTATCAAAGATGATATCTTCACCCAATTCTATTTCCTTTAATGTATGCGAAAAAATAAAGCCAATGCTGTCTTCTTCCGACATTATAACTTTAGATAATATTTCCTCTCTTGAAACTTCCTCCTTACACAGTCTGTCTCTGTATGGTAGCAGATTGCCTTTTTCTAAAGCATTTAGCAAAATCTCAGACAGAACTGCATTTTCCCCAAACAATTCAACATTCCTTGGATCTCGTAAAGAAAGCGCTCTCACAAGATGCTTTCTGAAAAGAACATCTTGTTCTCTGACATTTAGATTTTGCCCCAAAGCTAAATTTGATATTCCGAGAAAAAATAAAATTAATGTGATGCCTTTCATAATAGAAAATTTATGAAAGAACGAACCTGAAACAGAAATTATTTAATTTATCTGTCAAATGCAGACACCTTATCAACAAGAGGGCAATCGGGCAAAAACAAAATAACTTCTACATGGTTAAATTTTCATAATCCCGGTCTTAATGAAAGCACTTCTTAAAAACAGATTCACAGGTATATTTCTCGTTGCAGTTTGCTTTTTAACTTTTACGAATAACATAGCAACAGCACAAGATATACATGATCCTTGGAAAATAAATATATACTTTTCACCCGAATATACTTCACGGTTTTTAAGTGTTACAAGCGATCAATCCAATGTTAAAGAATTGAGAAAAAATGAAAATGGGACATTCGGATACTCAATCGGGCTAAATTTTGAAAAACATCTAAATGATCGCTTTGCATTTGGACTTGGTGGAAGATATAGCAAAAAGGGTTATAAAAAACCGTTAACAACATTAAGTGCACCTATAAATGGGAATGACCAAACCAAAGGATCTTTCAAAGCGGAATTATTGGAATTTCCGGTTTTTGTGGATTATAGTTACATAAAAAAAGAGAAATTAGCTCTTTTCTTGAGAGTTGGGCCGTCTTTTAATTATTTGATTGAAGCTAAGGAAAAAACTGATTATTACTCATCAGGCGTTTTAACAGAAACAACAGAATTAACGCGAGATGATGCAAATCTGAATAATTTCATAATGGGAGGGAATATAGGTACTGGTGTTCAGGCATATATTTCTAAGAATATTGGCTTAATGCTCATGCCACAGTTTACTTACTTTTTTACGCCGTTACGAAAAAATGTACCCGAAAAAGAAAGACTTTACTCAATAGGAGTAAATGGAGGTATAATACTTGCCTTTTAAATTAATTATACTTTTAAGAAAAATTTTTTAAAACCTAAACCTTGTGTATACCTGACAAGTATATACATAGCCTTGAATAAATTTCCAAAAAATTTAATTATTTGTCTATAAAATTATAATTTAGTAATATAGTTTGGAAAAAGTTCGTTTGAGGAGAAATTCCTTCAACAAAAAAATTTATTATATAATTCAACTAATTAATTGTATTTTATATTGGAAGTACATAAATTAGCGAATTATTCTGGAAGTGTATACAATTTAAGAAACAGGTTATGAATAAAATTTTCACCACTTTAAAAGGGCTTTCTCTCATAGCAACAGGAGCAGTAATTATTACTGCCTGTTCAAAGGGAAATCCTACCAGCACCAACCCGGGCAAAGAAAGCACGGTTACCGGTCTGGCTTACAATGAAGAAAACGGTTTTGAAGTTAAAGATTTCCAAGGCCAGCCTGAAGGGCCAAACCTTGTGTATATCGAAGGCGGTAGAACTGTTTTAGGTTCTTTCGAAGAAGATATTCTTAAGTCGGGAGACAACGTAGAAAGAACTGTTACAGTAGCGTCTTTCTACATGGATGAAACTGAAATTGCAAACATTCACTGGTTAGAGTATTTATTTTATATCCAGAGAGACTCTTCTCAGGAATTCTATGAATCGGCTCTTCCTGATACAAACGTTTGGGCAAGTGAGCTTGCTTACAATGACCCATATGTTGAGCATTATTTAAGATACCCAGGTTTCCGTTATTTCCCATTAGTAGGAGTTAACTGGATTCAAGCAGTTGATTACTGTACTTGGAGAACTAGAGTTGTAAACAATGAACTTGCTAAAGATGCAGGAGTTGAAGTACCTGAAGGCGGAGGAAGAATTCCTCTTGAGTCTGGTGTTGTACTTCCAAACTATAGACTTCCATCTGAGGCTGAGTGGGAATATGCTGCTCAAGCTCTTATCGGAAATCAGTGGTTGGATGAAAACCAGACACACAAAAGACTTTATCCATGGGATGGTCACGCACTTAGAAATCCGTATGGAAAACAAATGGGTATGTTCCTTGCCAACTTTAAAAGAGGTAGAGGTGACTATGCCGGTATCGCTGGTAAATTGAATGATGGTGCAATGATCACTACTTATATCTACGAATATCCTCCAAATGACTTCGGTCTTTACAACATGGCTGGTAACGTAAACGAGTGGGTATATGATGTTTATCGTCCTCTATCTTTCCAAGATTTTGATGATCTGAACCCACTTAGAAGAAACGGATTCCTTGACGAAGAAAAAGGATACGACAAAGCTGGATTCCAATCTCTAATTGATGACCACGTAAGAGTTTACAAAGGTGGTAGCTGGAAAGACGTTGCTTACTGGATGTCTCCAGGAACCAGAAGATATCTTGCAGAAGATTCTTGTACTGCAACTATCGGATTCCGTTGCGCAATGATCCAAGCTGGAACAAACTATTAATAGAAATTTAATTAAATCTATAAAAGCCTTTGGGTATGACCCAAAGGCTTTTTTTATGTTGCAATTGCCACAGATGCAATACTTACTTTTGAGGCGCCCGCTTCAAGTAAAGCAACCAGACAAGCTTCCATGGTGGACCCTGTTGTAACAACATCATCAATCAGCAGAATATGCTTCCCTGAAACTTCAGAGTCATCTTTTACTTTAAAAATTCCATCAACATTTTTCCATCTCAGTATCCTGCTAATTTTTGTCTGGGTAGAATTTGAAACAACCCTGCCTACCACTTCTTTACAACACACACCAAGACTTTCTCCAAGTCCTTCTCCAATTACAAAACTCTGATTATATCTTCTAGATTTCAATCTTTTTGAATGTAGAGGTACAGGAGCAATCAGGTCTGGTTTAAAGTCGGGAGACTTTTTAAGAATTTCCCAACCAAATTTTTTTCCCAAAAACCTCCCGGCAGCTTTATTTCCCTCATATTTTATCTCAAATAAAATATTTTGGACAATGCTTTTTTTCTGGAACTTAAGGAAAACAAAAGCATGATCGACCTTTACTTTACCATAAAATCGCTTCTCTAATTCATTGTCCGTCAAAAGGCCAATATCCGCTTTGGGCAAGTTTACTAGGCAGGAAGTACACAGAATTTCTTCGTTGATTAACAATCCATCATCACACCCAGCACATAGTGGAGGGTATATCAATTCAAAAAATGAATAAAATAAGTTCTTCATAGCTGGTTAAAAGTGAATCAAAATAAAGTAAAACTAATTATCATTTCATAACTTGAACCAATATTATAATAAATAAAGATGTCAGCCGATAAAGATTTTGACCCGGAATGGATAGCACTTCTTGACAGTTTGAAAGCAGTAATTGGGAAAAGACCAAACATGGACGCTATACTGTTTCTAATAGGAGTGCAAGAGCTTGGGCAAGGTAAAAGAAACTATTCCAAAGAAGAAAAACAGGATCTGATGCATATCGGGATATGCAAACTCCTAAGTTTGTCAGGATATTACGAACTTGAAGGACAGGATCAGGATGGATGGCCGCATTGGAAGTTAGTTAAAAATCTACCTCAATTTGACCTTAGAGAACAGGAAAAGCTACTCAAAATGCATATAAAAGAGTATTTCAAAACACTTTAATACATTTCAATTGAAAATACTAACATATAATGTAAATGGCTTAAGATCAGCTATTAGTAAAGGATTTGTAAAGTGGCTTAGTGCAACAGGGGCAGATGTAATTTGCCTTCAGGAAATAAAATCAACTCCCGAACAAGTAGAAACTACAGAAATTGAAGAATTAGGATTTAAATATTTGAGCTGGCATCCTGCAGTCAAAAAGGGTTATAGTGGAGTTGCGATTTTTTCAAAAATTAAACCTGTAAATGTCTGTGTAGGTTGTGGTATGGAAAAATACGATTATGAGGGTAGAGTTTTAAGAATAGATTTTGAAACTTTTTCCATTCTCAACGTATATATGCCTTCAGGATCTAGCGGTGAAGAGAGACAAGCCTTTAAAATGTGCTGGTTAGATGATTTTTATAATTATGTTTCCACACTTAGGACAGATTTCCCCCGTTTAATTGTTTGTGGCGATTATAATATTTGCCATAAAGCAATAGATATACACAACCCAAAGTCCAACGTTAACTCTTCGGGTTTTTTACCGGAAGAGAGGGCATGGATGACTAAATTCTTTGAAAGCGGTTTTGTAGATGCGTTCCGGCACTTTAATTCTGAACCTCATCATTATACATGGTGGACATACAGAATGAATGCGAGAAGTAAAAATCTTGGCTGGCGCATAGACTATCACGCCGTAACAGAAAATTTAAAGGAGCGCCTTAAAAGGGCAATTATATTAAACGAAGCTAAACATTCAGACCACTGCCCTGTACTAATTGAAATTGTTTAGATCAATATTTTCGTTTAATGCATTTTGTTATTAAATTGGCCTCTTTAAAAATTTAATTGGGTTTTGAATGTTCAACCAATTTTTTAAAAAATAAATGAAGAAATTGTTATTAACCTTAGCGTGCGCCGGGGTGCTGTTATCATCATGTGATACAACAAAAGAAACTGGCAGCGGAGAATCTTCCAGCCTAACTGCTGCGAAGGGAGGAAGATATTATGGCGGAGTGTTTAAAGTTAATGAGTCCGACTACATTAAGAACCTATTCCCTCATAATATAACCGACGCAATATCTTATCGCGTTGCAAATCAGGTCTATGAAGGACTAATGAAATTTAATCAAGCCGATCTAAGCCTTATTAAAGGTATAGCGGAAGATTATTCAGTAGATCCAAGCAAAACTGTTTACACATTTAAAATTAGGAAGGGAGTATTCTTTCACGATAACGAATGTTTCCCAGGCGGAAAAGGCAGAGAATTAACTGCGGAAGACGTTAAGTTCTGTTTTACTCAACTTTGCACTCAAAACATTAACAATCAAGGATTTAGCGTATTTCAAGGAATTTTGAAAGGCGCTGACGAATACTATAAAGCTTCAGAAGGCGGAAAAAAAACTTCATTTGAAGTAGAAGGTATTAAAGTAGTTGATCCAAATACTATTCAATTTACCCTTACTGCTCCAAATTCAATTTTCCTATATAACCTTGCAAGACCGTTCACTTATATTTTCCCTAAAGAAGCTTTGGAAAAATATGGTCTTGAAATGAGAACAAAAGCAGTAGGAACAGGACCATTTAAAATTTTCAGCATTGAAGATGATATCTCTATCATCCTTAAGAAAAATGAAAATTACTGGGGTTCTGATGAACATGGAAACAAGTTACCATTCTTGGATGCTATAAAAATCAAGTTTATTAAAGACAAGAAAACTGAGCTTTTAGAATTCAAAAAAGGAAATCTTGATATGATGTACAGACTTCCAACTGACCACATCATAGAAATCCTTGAAGAGGTAAAAGGAAATAAAGGCCAATTCGGACAATATGACCTTCAAAGAACTCCTGAAATGGCAACTCACTTCCTTTCATTCCTTAATCAAGGTAAAATCTTTAATAACAAAGATTTAAGAAAGGCATTCTCTTTTGCCATAGACAGAAAGAAAATACTTGAATTCGTACTTAACGGAGAAGGTTATGCTCCTGCGACGCACGGAATTACACCTATAGATATCTTTAAGAATCCGGTTTATGACGTTAGCAAAATCAATGGCTATGACCTTAACCTTGATTCTGCAAAATACTATCTGAAGAAAGCAGGATATCCTGACGGAAAAGGATTTCCTAAAATTACTCTAGAGCTTAACTCTGATGGAGAAAGAAATGCTGCAGTAGCTGAAGAAATTCAGAAACAACTTAAAGAGCATCTAAACATTTCAATTGAACTGAACATTGTACCATTCGCTCAGTTAGTTGAGAACATGATCAATGGAAAGAGCGACTTTTTCAGAGGTGGTTGGATTGCAGATTATCCAAACCCTGAAAACTTCTTGTGGTTCTTCTATGGAAAAACTGTTCCAGCAAGCCTTGAAAAGCCATCCTATCCAAATATGATGAGATACAAGAGCGATAAGTTTGACAAACTTTATGAGGAAGGTTTAAAAGCTACTACTCAAGAAGAAGCATTCAAACATTTCCTTGAAGCAGAAAACATAGTAATGCAGGATGCTCCAATCATGGTATTATGGTACGATGAAGGATACAGATTAATGCAGGCTTTTGTAAAGAATTTCCCGAACAATGCAATGCAATACAGGGACTTCACAAACGTCTACTTTGAGTATCCAAAGAAAGCGGACATGTAATTGGTTGAATTAAAACTTATTAATAACCATTTTGAGCAGGATCGAAGTTCGGTCCTGCTCATCTTAATTTAAAAGGCCTACAAAAATAATCAACTGGACGACCTCGTTAAGAAGTGATGAAACCAGCAGAAAACTTCGATAAACTCTTAGTAAACCTTAAGGCCTACAAAAGAAAGTACTACCTTAACCAAATGCTTAAGGGTGGAATTTTATTTTTAACACTTCTATCTTCTACTTATCTATTTTTCTCAATACTGGAGTACTATGGAAAATTTAGTCAGATAGTAAGGGTTTTATTTTTCTTTACATACTTGATTTCCGGATCGCTGGCCTTTTTCACCTGGATTCTGGACCCATTATTAAAATATTTTGCGATCAACAAACAACTGTCTGACGAAGAAGCGTCACGACAGATAGGGCTATACTTTCCAGAAATTAAGGACAAACTTTTAAATACTCTTCAACTCAAAAAAATGAGTGAGAAGGAGAGCGAACTAATTAGGGCTAGTATAGAACAAAAGACAAATTCACTGTCAATAGTCCCTTTTTCCAACGCGATTAACATAAGGGAAAACAAAAGATATTTACGTTATCTGGTTGGACCGATAGCAATTATTGCTTTAATAGTGTTCTTTCTTCCACACATTTTTGTAGAAAGTACAGCACGTATTATTAACTATAATACCGATTTCAAAGACAAAGCACCATTTTCTTTTATCCTTGAAAACAAATCATTAAAGGCCTTTAAAAACGAAGATTTTGAGATCAATCTTTCTATTAAGGGCAATTCTGTTCCTGAATCAGTTTATCTCATTTCTGCAAACAAAAGGTCTAAATTAAAGAACCTTGGTGGTGGAAAATTCTCATATATATTTAAGAATATCCAAAGAAAAGAAGACTTCAATTTTGAAGCTGCAGGTTTTATATCAGACGGATATTCTATTGATTTAATTAATAGACCAGAGCTTGCATCATTTGATGTATATTTAAACTACCCTCCATATCTTAAAAAACAGTCCGAGAAAGTAAAAAACATAGGGAATTTAAGCATTCCTGAAGGGACTTCTGTGACTTGGGAGTTCAATACAAAATCAGCTGATCAAATTAAGATTTTGTTTTCTTCAGGAAAACAAATCACTGAAAATATAGAAGATGATTCTTATAAGCTGTCCAAAACTTTTAATAAGACAGAAAGCTATGATCTTGAATTGCAGAACAAGCAAGTCAAAAGCAAAGAGAAGATTAGTTACACCATTAACGTAATTCCTGATCAGTTCCCTCAAATTTCAAGTGAAGAATATCACGATTCAACCCTATATAATTTTATAAGCCTTGGGGGGAGCATCAATGATGATTATGGTTTAACTGGCTTAAGACTCTTTTATAAAAGATCATTATCGGAGAATAAAGAGAAAGAATCTCCTTTCAAATCTATTAATGTACCAATAGATCAAAAATTTCTTTCACAGAACTTCATATTCAACTGGAATATAGATTCTCTTAAATTAAAACCCGGAGAAAGTCTAGAATACTATCTACAGGTTTGGGATAATGATGGTGTAAATGGAAGAAAAAGCTCAAAATCAAAAACCTATGGACTAAAGCTTCCTTCCAAAGAAGAAGTATCAAAAGCTATTTCTAAAAATTCAAATCAGGCCGAAAACAAAATGGAAAAAGCTTTGAGTAAATCTCAGCAAATCCAAAAGGACCTGAATAAAATTGAAGAAAAGCTAAAAGGAAAAAATAATCTGAATTGGCAAGATAAAAAAAGCATTGAGGAACTTCTTGATAAACATGAAGAACTTCGAAAAGAAATAGAGGAGCTTAAAAAAGCGAATGAGAAACTGAATCAGCAACAGGATAAATTTAGTCCATCCAGTGAGGAAATGGCTAAAAAAATGGAGCAATTGCAAAAGCTCATGAATGAATTACTGGATGAAGAGACAAAGAGACTTTATGATGAGCTTCAAAAACTAATGGAAAAAAATGCTCCTAAGCAAGATCTTCAAAAAGTATTGGATGCCATTCAGAAGAAGGAAAGCAACATGGATAAGGAGCTAGACAGAGCTTTAGAGATGTTTAAGCAACTTAAATTTGATCAAAAGTCAGAAGAAATCATTAATGACCTTAAAGAAACGGCAAAAGAGCAGGAAGAACTGGCTGAAAAAACAAATCAAAAGCAGGAAGATCAGAAATCTCTTCAAGAACAACAAGAGAAGTTAAATGAAGACTTTAAAAATATTCAGGAGAAATTAAATGACCTTGAAAAGATTAATGAGTCATTACAAAATAAGAATGATCTTGAAAATACAGATTCAAAGGAGAATGAAATTTCTAAAGAACAACAAAATAGTTCTGAGCAGCTAAAGAACAATCAGAATAAAAAAGCTGGAAATTCCCAGAAAAATGCAGCCGATAAGATGAAAGAAATGGCTGATAAAATGTCTTCCATGCAAAAATCCAATGAACAGCAACAAGCTGAAGAAAACATGGAAGATCTTAGAATGATACTAGAAAACCTTGTAAGGCTTTCTTTTGATCAAGAAGATGTAATGAAGGAATTCAAAAAAGTAAATCAAACTGATCCAAGATTCATTGCACTATCACAAAAACAGTTAAAGCTAAAGGACGACAGTAAAATTATTGAAGATAGTCTATTGGCTTTAGCAAAAAGGGTCTACCAAATAGAATCTTTTGTTACACGTGAAGTTGGCCAAATGAAAGATTTCATGGATGAAAGTGCTAAAGCAATAAAAGAAAGAAGACCTGACATAGCTGCAGGCAAACAACAATTTGCAATGACATCCATAAACAATCTTGCCTTAATGCTTAATGACGTTCTTAAGCAGATGCAAGAGCAAATGGCACAGTCAATGAAAAGTGGGTCTTCTATGTGCAAGAAACCTGGAAAAAACCCTAAACCAGGTCTAGGAGAGCTACAGAAACAGCTAAATCAGAAAATCCAGCAATTAAAGCAGGGAGGAAAAACAGGAAAGGAGCTTTCTGAAGAACTGGCAAAACTTGCTGCCGAACAAGAAACTATCAGGAATGCAATGAAGGAGTTGGAGAAAATGATGAATAAAAATGGAGGTCAAGCTCCTGGAAGCAATTTGAATCAGCTTTCTCAAAAAATGGAAGAAACAGAAAATGATCTGGTAAATAAGAAACTGACTCAGGAAATGATCATGAGACAGCAAGAGATATTAACCAGATTATTGGAAGCAGAAAAGGCTGTTAGGGAAAGAGATCTTGATGAGAAAAGAGAAGCTGAATCAGCTAAAGAACCAAAACAAGATATACCTCCTTCATTTGAGAAATATCTTAAAGCAAAAGAAAGACAAATCGACCTTTTAAAATCCATTTCTCCTGCTTTAACACCTTATTATAAGCAAGAGGTAAATGAATATTTTCAGAAAATAGACAATTAAGATAAAAACCGTATTATAAAGTTAAAGAATGATGAATTCGCTTAGGATACAGATCCCTTCCTTACCGGAAAACATTAGAATTGTTGAGAGCTTTATCGACAATGTAAAAGACAAATTTCAGATTGACGATGACATCTATGGAAACATCATGGTTGCTGTTACAGAGTCAGTAAATAATGCTATTGTTCACGGAAATAAAGGAGACAGAACAAAGAATGTTATCCTAGCTGCAGAATGCCAGGATAATCACTTGAAATTTATTATTGAAGACGAAGGTCCAGGCTTTAACTATGATTCATTACCTGACCCAACAGCACCAGAAAACCTGGACAAAATAGGAGGAAGAGGAATATTCCTTATGAAGCATTTATCTGATCAGGTCGAATTCAAAAATGAAGGAAGAACTGTTGAACTTTCATTTTACTTTAATTAATGTCAAGTACATCTGAAATTTTTTTCCATAAAGAAGATATATCCTTTCGCTTTTTACACAAAGAACAAATTATCCAATGGATAAAGGAGGTGGCAAAAAAGGAGAAGAAATCAATTGGATACATCAACTATGTTTTCTGTTCTGATAATTACCTTTTAGAACTCAACAAGGATTACCTTAACCATAAAACTCTAACAGACATTATTACATTTGATAATTCTGATGGAACTTTAATTGAATCGGATATATTCATTAGTATCGAAAGAGTAAGAGAAAATGCAGCAAGATTCGAAACGACATTCCAATTAGAGTTTTACAGGGTTTTGATTCACGGAGTATTACATCTCTGCGGATACAAAGACAAAAAGGAAGAAGAGAAAAACCTAATGAGGGAGAAAGAAAACAAATACATCACCCTCCTTAACACAAAATACAATGTTCCACGTGGAACAAAATAATATAAGCATTTACAAGTTCCACGTGGAACATCTATACTAATAAAAAATCTAATAATGATTTAAATAAAAGATGTTTCACGTGGAACATAATACTATAATTCAATTAACAAATCCATACGGGACATTCTCTATTAAAAAGAGAAATTAAAGAAGACATCTTCTTTGTTCCACGTGGAACACAAAATCACTTTCATAAAATGTTTAAAGAATACGATGTAATTGTTGTAGGTGCAGGCCATGCAGGTTGTGAGGCTGCTGCTGCTGCTGCCAATATGGGCTCAACAGTACTACTTGCAACAATGAACATGCAAACTATTGCTCAAATGTCTTGTAACCCGGCAATGGGAGGTGTAGCAAAAGGACAAATAGTTAGAGAAATAGATGCTTTAGGTGGACAATCCGGTATCATATCAGACAAATCAATGATTCAATTTAGGATGTTGAATAGATCCAAAGGTCCTGCAATGTGGAGTCCAAGAAGTCAAAATGATAGAATGAAGTTTGCAGAAGAATGGAGACTGACTCTCGAAAGAACACCTAATGTAGACTTCTGGCAAGAAATGATTAGCGGACTTCTTGTAAAGGACGGAAAAGTAGTTGGGGTAAGAACAGGAATGGGTATTGAAATAAAAGCTAAATCAGTTGTTCTAACCAACGGAACATTCCTAAATGGTATAATACATATCGGAGAAAAAAGATTTGGGGGAGGAAGAACGGCAGAAAAAGCAGCAACAGGAATAACAGAACAATTAGTTGAATTAGGATTTGAAGCCGGGAGAATGAAGACTGGCACTCCGCCAAGAATAGATGGTAGATCATTAAACTACCAAAGAATGGAAGAACAAAAAGGTGATGAGAATCCTGGTAAATTTTCCTATTCAGAAGAAACATCTGCGCCAAAAGAACAGAGAAGTTGTTATATCACTTACACAAATAAAGATGTACATGAAGTACTCAAGACAGGATTTGACAAATCTCCAATGTATACCGGGAGAATTAAAGGATTAGGTCCAAGATATTGCCCTTCCGTAGAGGATAAAATAAACAGATTTGCAGATAAAGAAAGGCACCAGATATTTGTAGAACCAGAAGGTTGGAATACTGTAGAAATATATGTTAATGGCTTCTCTACATCCTTACCAGAAGATGTACAATACAATGCGCTAAAACTAATTCCAGGGTTCGAAAATGTTAAAATGTTCAGACCTGGATACGCCATAGAATACGATTACTTCCCTCCAACCCAATTAAAGCTTACCCTTGAAACAAAAATCCTGGACAATCTATACTTTGCAGGACAAATTAATGGAACTACAGGGTACGAAGAAGCAGCGTGCCAAGGGCTCATTGCAGGAATAAATGCTCACAATAAAGTCCATGAAAAGGAAGAGTTCATTCTTGGAAGATCAGAAGCCTATATAGGGGTACTAATAGATGACTTAGTAAATAAAGGTACAGAAGAACCCTATAGAATGTTCACTTCAAGAGCTGAATACAGAATACTTCTTCGCCAAGATAATGCAGATCTAAGATTAACTGGGAAAGGCTATGCATTAGGACTCGCCAGCAGAGAAAGATTTGAGAAAATGGAGGAAAAGAAAAAAGGAGTATCAGATCTGACCGAGCAATTAAAAGCATTCAAATTTCAACCAGATCAAATCAATTCAAGATTAGAAGAACTTGGAAGTGCTCAGATTAGGGAAAAGGCAACATACCTTAATTTAATAAAACGACCAGATCTAGATATAAAAGATCTGGCAAATATTAACGAAGACACAAATAAACTAATCTCTAATTATAGCGACGATATAGTTGAGCAAACTTCAATAGAAGTAAAATATGAAAGCTATATCCAGAAAGAAGAGGCATTGGCTAAGAAAATGACAAACATGGAAAACTTTCAAATAAATGAATCTATGAATTATGATAGTTTAGTCGCTCTATCAGCTGAAGCAAGAGAAAAGTTAAAACGAATCAAACCAAAAACACTAGGACAAGCATCAAGAATAAGTGGAATAACACCATCTGATATATCTGTTCTAATGATTTATCTAGGAAAATAAAATGAAAGAAATAACCTCATGTCCTGTTTGCCATTCCACAGGATTAGGCCTTAAATTAAATATTAAAGATTACTCCATTACACAGGAGAAATTCAATCTATTAGAATGCCCTAAATGCAAACTAAACATTACTTCACCTCAACCAGATGAAGAGAGCATAGGAAGATATTACCAATCTGAAAAATATGTATCACATACAGATTCTAAGAAAGGTATCATCAACGCAATCTATCATAGAATAAGAAAAATAACTCTTAATGCTAAACTTGAGTTAATAAACAAGTATTCAAAACCGGGAAACCTATTGGATATAGGATGTGGAACAGGATACTTTCTTAAGAAGTGTCAGGAAAACGGATGGAGGATTACAGGTACAGAACCTGATAGGGGGGCAAGGCAAAAAGCTCAAGATTTAACTGGAAAAGAAATTTATGGAAACATAAATGAAATAAAAGCTATAAAAGAGTTTAATGTAATCACTCTTTGGCATGTCCTCGAACATATTCATGATCCAGTTAAGGTACTAGCTAGAATAAAAGAATTATTGAAAGATGAAGGGACATTAATCATTGCAGTACCAAATTTAGAATCTAATGATTCAAAATACTATCAAGAAACTTGGGCAGCATACGATGTTCCTAGACATCTATACCATTTTTCAAAGACAGCACTTAACAATTTACTTGATCAAACAGGTTTTCAGCTGATCGAAACAAAACCAATGAAATTCGACAGTTACTATGTAAGCATGTTAAGTGAAAAATATAAAGGAACAAATAACATTCTAAATGCTTTCATCACAGGATATAAATCGAATTTAAAAGCTAAAAAAGAATCAGGAAACTATTCTAGTATCATCTACATCGCAAGAATAAAAAAATGATAAGAAACATTTTTACAACAATAACAGCAATTTTTATAATCATATTTTTGAAAGCCTGTGCAAATATTCAGGCTCCTCAAGGAGGTCCCAAAGATCTAAAACCTCCTAAACTAGTCAAATCATATCCAAAGCCAAATTCCTTAGAATTCAAATCAAACACAATGATCTTTGAATTTGATGAAGAAATAAAAGAAAACAATTTCATGGAGCAATTAATAATATCTCCTACTATCAATTCAGAATATACTTACAAGATTAGAGGTAAAAAACTAACAATAACATTCAACAAACCATTTGAAGAAAATACTACTTATACACTAAACTTTAGAAACGCAATCCAAGATATTACCGAAAACAATCCGCCAAAAAATCTTTCAGTTGCTTTCAGTACAGGAGCAATACTGGATACACTTACCATTTCCGGAAAAGTTACGGATTTACTTACCAATAAACCATTATCAAATATATCTGTAGCTCTATACAAAAGTGACGATACTTTAAACATATCGAATTCCAAACCATTGTACTTTGCTAAATCAGAGAACGACAAATACAAAATCACCAACATTAAAAAAGGAACTTATGATCTATATGCCTTGGAAGACTTAAGTAATAACCTAAAATATGACTCTAAGGAAAAAATAGGATTCAAAACAAAAATTCCAATTGATAGTAACATTACTAATTCAGATATATATCTAACTAAAATAGATACTACAGCTCCTGAGATAATATCTACATCCATTATTAATGAAAATGAATTTACTATCAAACTAAAGGAAGGGGTTAAATCACAACACATTGATTATCAAAAAGATACGTCATTTAATGTAAGTTATCTAATTGAAAATCAAGGCAATACAATAAAAATATTCAATACATGGAAAATAATGGAAGATAGCATTCCACTCAAACTTGTATTAGAAGATTCATCAGGTAATATAGGAAGAGGAAACATTAGAATTATCTATGAATCCAAGACAAAGAAGAAAACAGAAACAAAGACACCTTTACTTATTACCATCAATCCAGATAATGGAAAACTAAATCCAAAAGGAAACAAGATCAAATTAAACTTCTCAAGTCCAGTTACAGAAATAGATTTCAGCCAATTCCAGATAAAGGAAGACTCAATAGTCAAACCATTCGAAAAGAAAAACTTTACTCTTAACAAACAGAAATTACAGGCAGAGGTGGATATCTATTATCCAGAGAATAAAGATTCCTTATTCCTGATTATGCCTGACAGTACAATAAAGGATTTCTTAAATAACTATAATAGGGGCTTAAAGGAGAAGTTTACTGTAAAAAAGGAAGAAGACTATGCAATCCTTTCAGGGACTATTACTACAGAAGCTAAAAACTATTTTTTTGAGTTATTAGATGATAAGTACAACCCAATTCTGACATTAAAGAACCCTAAAAAATACGAACTGAATTTTCTTAATCCAGGAACGTATTATATAAGAATTCTCGTAGATGTTAATAACAATGGTAAATGGGATAATGCAGACCTTGAAAAAATGATTCAAGCAGAACCAGTAATCCACTATAAAGAGAAAATAGCGCTAAGAGCTAACTGGGAAGTCAGAGATATCAACATAGAATTTTAATATTTATTAATAAAAATATAAAATATTGATATTAAAGACTTAACAAATCAACATTTTCAACATTCAATGTGACTAAATCATTAAGAAATTAATTTTCAAAATCTGAAAACAATCTGAGATGAGACTTTTATCAACGAATCAAAATTCCACAAAAATAACATGGTCAAAAATGGTGGATTATTTATAACAATCCTCAATCCACAATGTTTAAGGATAAATACACATTAAAAAATTTTGTTTCGTTAATAAAAACCAAATATATCTAATAATCAATCATTAAATCGTTATATAACCTGTGGATAAAAAAGATATAAATCAAGAATTATAAACTTCACAAAAAATCAAGACGTGAATAATTAAAGTTTTCAACTTATTCACAGGGATATATTATAAATAATAATTATTTAAATATTTAATTAATAAAATAAGGGATTAATAAGTCAGTTTGAAAAATATGAATGTGAAGAAGCTTTATATTTCCTTAACCACTCTTGTTGCATTTTTGTTTTTGGCAACCTCTAACTTTTTATATGCACAAGTCTCACCTGAAATAAAAATTGCCAATGAATATTTTAACAATCAGGAATTCAGTAAAGCTCTTTCTGAATACGAAAAAATTAGTAAAAAGTCTGAAAATCTTCCCCTGATATATTCTAATTACTATAATTCATTAATCCACGAAAAAAATATTACTGAGGGAGAGAAGCTCATCAAAAAAATGATTAAGAGCAGTCCTAACGAATCTTATTATAAAGCTGACCTCTATCTTCATTTACAAAAATTCTCTTCACAGGACAAAGCTCAGAAGGAATTTTCAAACCTTTCTGAAGCTGTTGGTGAAAATCCTTCTCTAACTGAAAAAATTGCTGATTATTTAGTGAAATCCGGAAATGTGGATAAAGCTGCAGAATTGTATATAAACTCCAGGAAGGCACTGAATGACAGAAATTTATATAGTTTTAAACTTGCTGAACTGTTTAAAATTCAGAATAATAATGCATTAATGATTGAAGAAATGCTGAATTATCTGAAAAATGATCCAAATGAATTGGAAAATGTGAAAAACCAGTTTCAGAATATTCTTACAGAAAAAGAAGATTTTGACCTACTGGAAACCACTTTGTATGATAAAATACAAAAAGACCCTAATGATGCTGCTTTTAATGAAATGCTTCTCTGGATGAATATTCAGCAGAAAAATTTCACTAAAGCCTTTATGCAATCGAAGGCTCTTGATAAAAGATATAAGATGCAGGGAATGAAAATGATTGAGGTAGGGAGAATTGCGATGGAAAATAAAGACTATGAAGCAGCTTCAAAATTTTTCCAATTTGTTGTGGATGAATACCGGAATGGTGTTTATTATGGTCAGGCGAAAAGAATGTTAATTAATTCCAGAGAAGAACTGATTAAAAATACATTTCCTATTAATGAAAGTCAGATCAGGTTGTTAATAACAGATTATTCGAATCTTATTAAAGAGCTGGGAAAATCTCCTTATACGACGGAGGCTATGAAAAACATGGCTTTACTAGAAGCATTTTATCTGGACAAAAAAGATACAGCAATTATAATATTAAACGATGCTCTGAATTACTCCAGAAATGATGATCGTTTAACAGCAAAAATCAAGATTGACCTTGGGGATATTTATCTCTTAAAAGAGGAACCTTGGGAGGCGACACTATTGTATTCCCAAGCAGAAAAAGCGATGAAGGAGGATCCGATTGGTCATGAAGCGAAGTTAAAGAATGCCAAATTAAATTATTACAAAGGAGAATTTGAGCTGGCTCAGGAACATCTTGATATCCTTAAAATGGCTACCTCAAGAGAAATTTCAAATGATGCTATGAATCTTAGCCTTCTGATTCAAGACAATACTATTCTGGATACAGATACAACTAATGAAGCAATGAAGGAATATGCCAAGATAGATTTTCTTCTGTTCAGAAATAAAAATCTTGAGGCTATTGAAATGGCAGAAGAAATTCTAAAAAAATATCCGAAGCATTCTTTGGCTGATGAAGTGCTTTTACTGGAAGCAAAGATCTACAGAAAATTAGGTGACTTCGATAAAAGTCTTATTGCACTAGAAAAAATAAATACTTCTTTCTCTACTGATATCCTTGGTGATGATGCTTTGTTTTTAACTGGCATCATTTATGAAGAAAATAAAAAGGATAATCAGAAAGCGATGCAGATTTATCAGGATTTTATGATTAAATATCCTGGAAGTATCTTTAATGTTGAGGCCAGAAAACGATTTAGAAAGCTACGTGGCGATAAAATTTGATTTGGTCGGGCATTAAAAAAATTTTCCCGCTTCGCGGATTATAATATCCGTATACTTGCCTTTCCCGACAATTATTTCCACAAAATTCTTTAAAGCTATGGAATTTAAAAGACTATTTGATTTGCTTGAGTATCAGGTAAAAAGTTTTCCAAAAGATGATGCTCTTGCGTGTAAAATAAATGGTAGCTGGAAAAAATTCAGTTCACTTGAATATGCAATCATAGCAGATAAACTAAGCACCGGCCTTATCAAACTCGGAATCAAAAAGGACGACAAAGTTGCTATCGTTTCTCCCAATCGGCCAGAATGGAATTTTGTTGATATAGCATTACAGCAGATAGGGGCAGTGGGTGTACCTGTTTATCCGACGAATACTGTAGAAAACTATAATTTTATCTTTCAGGATGCAGATGTAAAATTGATTTTTGCAGCTGACCAGGAGCTCTATGATAAATCAAAAGAAGCTTCGAAAGGCATAGCATCGATCAAAGAAATTTACTCTTTTGATAACATTGCGGGGGTAAAACACTGGAGCGAGATTAAAAATCTGGGAGAAGAAATTAATACCACGGAACTTCAAAAGATAAAGGCATCAATTAAATCTGAAGATCTTGTCACTTTGATTTATACTTCTGGGACAACTGGAAATCCTAAAGGAGTAATGCTAACCCATTCAAATATTCTGAGTAATGTGGAAGCTTGTGCACCCTTGCTGCCGGTTAATCATCATCATAAGGCTTTAAGTTTCTTACCACTCAGTCATGTTTATGAAAGGATGCTTAATTATCTGTACACTCGCCTTGGGATTTCTATTTATTATGCAGAAAATATTAATACAGTTGCAGAGAATCTGAAGGAAGTGCAGCCGCACATTTTTGTCACTGTACCACGACTTTTGGAAAAGGTATATGACAAGATTGTCGAAAAAGGAGCCTCTCTCAGCGGATTAAAAAAGAAATTATTTTATTGGGCACTTGATTTGGGCCACCAATTTGAAAATAATGTAAATCAAGGTATTTTTTATAACTTTCAACTTTGGTTGGCGAACAAAATTATATTTAACCAATGGAGAGCAGCTCTCGGGGGAAATATTATTGTGATCATTTCGGGAGGTGCGGCTTTGCAGCCAAGACTGGCAAAAGTATTCTGGGCTGCTCAGGTAAAAGTAATGGAAGGATACGGCCTCACCGAAACCTCTCCGGTTATAGCAGTTAACAGACCGGAAGAAGGGGATAGTATGGTGGGGACAGTAGGTTTGGTTTTGCCCAATGTAGAAGTTAAAATTGCTCCAGATGGAGAAATTTTAACAAAAGGTCCACATGTAATGAGAGGCTACTACAATAAACCTGACCTAACAGCAGATGTAATAGACGGCGAAGGCTGGTTCCATACCGGTGATATAGGTGAATTTATTGATGGAAGATTTCTTAAGATCACAGATCGGAAAAAAGAAATGTTCAAAACTTCTGGAGGTAAATACATTGCACCTCAAGCTATTGAGAATAAATTCAAGGAGTCAAGGCTTATTGAGCAGATAATGGTGGTAGGAGATGGAAGAAAATTTGCTTCAGCTTTGATTGTGCCGTCATTTACAGGTCTTAGGGCCTGGTGCTCCATAAAAGGGATTCAATTTTCAGATGAATCTTCTCTTTTGAAAGATCCGGCGGTAATAGAAAAGTTTGAAAAAGAAGTAGAGGCTTATAATGAAAATTTTGCTCAGTTCGAAAAAATAAAGAAATTTCAGCTGGTAAAAGATCTATGGACGATAGAGTCAGGAGAACTGACACCTACTTTAAAGCTTAAAAGAAAAGTAATTCTTGCAAACTTTAAAGATGTGATTGAAAGGATGTATACAGAACCTTAACAAGACTAAAATATATTTCATGAGAAGAAATTTTATTAAAGCCATTTTTTTTAGTGCAGCGTTCATGGCTGCTGCCACCACTTTTGCACAAAAAAAGCAAGCTGCTCAGATTGTAAAAATTGAAAGCCCAGCTGCTGGTCAACAGACTTACAAAGTATCATTGGGCAATACAGTTATGGCGATTGATGCAGGACAGGGTGCAAGAATAACTTCCTTTACTCTTGGAGGAAAAGAGATTATCGGACCTGGCGGATCTACATTCTGGACTAGTCCTCAGGATCCATGGGGATGGCCTCCCGTTCCAGAGCACCATGACAAACCTTACAAAGTAACAGCGACAAAAAATTCTGTTGAATTTACCAGTGAAAAGGATTCTAAGTTAGGTGTAGTTTTAAAGAAAAATATTACTGCAAATCCCGCCGATTCTAGTTTTGTGGTGACTTATACAATCACTAACGAAAGTGGAAAAGAGCTGAAGGTGGCACCTTGGGAAAACACCAGAACAAAAAAATCATCAATAACTTTCTATCCAAGAGGAGAAAAAGAATTTGAGCAAAGCAGCCCTGTAATGAGCGTTCTTAAAATGAAAGACATTGATGGGATAAGATGGTTTGCTTATTCACCTGATAGAGTGACAGATGGCAATATGGCGAAGCTATATGCTGATGGAAGCGAAGGTTGGATAGCTAATACAGACGAAGGTCTTTTATTAATTAAAAAATTCGAAGATACAAAAGCAAGTGAGCGTGCACCAGGAGAAGGGGAGATTGAGATTTTTGCAGATACTCAGAATCCATTTATTGAAATGGAACAGCAGGGAGCCTACAAAACACTTGCACCAGGCGCAAAACTGACCTGGCAGGTGAAATGGTACCTAAGATCTTTACCAGCCAGTGTAACTAAAGAGGAAGGAAATTCCCAACTGGTAAAAATTGTGAGATCAGTTGTAAAAAAATAAATTTTTGAAGGGGAGATGTTTATAACACATCTCCCTTATTTTTTTAACAAATTTTATGGAAAAAGCTGAATCAAAATTGGAAAAGGTGCTCATTCAGCTAAAGTCCCAGGCTCGACCCGAAATACTTTCCTCTCTGTTTAAATTTGGAGTCAATACAGAAAAAGCTCTAGGTATATCCATACCGGTATTGAGAAATATTGCTAAAGACCACAAGAAAGATCACTTGCTTGCCATAGAACTCTGGAAAACAGAAATACATGAGGCGCGGATATTGGCTTCCATGATTGATGATCCTTCACAGCTCCAGGAAAAACAAATGGATTTATGGGTAAAAGATTTTAACTCCTGGGATTTGTGTGATCAGGTGTGTTTAAATCTTTTCAGAAAATCACCTTTTGCTTTTGAAAAGGCAAAGGTCTGGACTGAAGCACAGGATGAATTTGTAAAGAGAGCAGGTTTTGTACTGATCGCCACATTGGCTGTTCATAATAAAAAGGTAGATAATGAAATATTTACAGCATTATTCCCTTTGATAGAAAAGCATTCTAACGATGAAAGGAACTTTGTGAAGAAAGCGGTGAATTGGGCACTGAGACAGATTGGAAAAAGAAACGAGGAACTATGCAACGAAGCAATTGTAGTAGCAGAAAGGATAAAAGGTATGGATAGTAAATCGGCAAAATGGATAGCTAGCAATGCATTAATGGAATTGAGAACAAAGAAATGGAATTAACCATATATTGTGGAATGTATTGAATTTCAAAAAAAAGAGGCTGCCAATTTCTTGGCAGCCTCTCTCCGTTAGGTGGCTAATATTATTTATAACTTTCAATTTCAATATTGTCAACAGCAAGTGGAAGAGAGCTTCCACTATTCCAGAAAAGCACCTGAACATTGTCAAACCATTGTTCTGGCATTTTAGTGTCAATATAAATATCTTTTGTTTGTCCGTCTGTTAACATTCTAAATACTCTGATCGATTTTTCCTTCACAACATTATCTCTATCGCAGTAGCGAACAATAAATTGAGCCATTTTCCATGTATCCCATTCTTTATTTTTGCAACGGAAATTACATTTTACTCTTACCCATTTTGCCTCTCCTTTTGCCTCAGGATTTATTGGGCATTTGTAAATAGGGCTATACTGATTGGAAGCATCCAACATCAGTGATTTAGAACCTGCAATTGGTTCTAATTCTCCTGCTTTAACTAAAGTGTCTGATTCAAAATCATTTTTATATAGAACTTTAACATTTGTCCTTTCTGCAGTAAACTCTTCGTCTGTGTCAAGTAATTTGAAAACATCTTCAGAAACTTCATACCTTCCTACTACTTTCCAGAAATAACTTTTTGTCATTTGACCTACATATAACAAGCCGCCTAAATGAGCCTGATGAGTGAGCCATATATTGAAATATACAAAAAGAGTAGCGATCGCAAGAAAGGCATAATTTAATAGTTTGAGGTTTTGAATTCTTTCAATGAATATTGCCAGAGGAAAAGCAAGTATTGGATAAGATTGAATCATAGCTCTTTGGCCAAGACTTCCTCCATACCACCAAATGTCCCATGCGAAGCATATGTAAATAAATAGAGAGGCAAATGCTGCTGTAGGAATAAAGAGCTTTCTTTGATCTTTTAATAGAAAAAGAAATCCTATTATTGAAAAAACCATTATTGGTGAATATACTAGCCATCCTGTTCTATAGCTGAAGATTCCATTGTATAGATGGGGTTTAGTCCAGCTAAATGATTGCTCTCCATAACTGTAAAAGAGCCAATGGCCGGATGAATATTTCCAGTATATTAATTGTATAGAACCTAATGCAATACAGATTATTGCAGATATCCTTAGTTTTGAGGAGTTTTCTCTGAAAAAATTAATTCTAGTTTGAATTGAATCTCCGCCAAAATCTAATCCCCATAAAATTGGAATCAATATAGAGATGATTTCAGTTGGCCTGATTAAAGCAGCAAGTCCAATACAAGCTCCGATTATAAGGGCCTTTTTGTTATCAGGATTTTTATAAAAAGAAATTGTGGAATATATAAGTATGCAATAGACGGTAAACAAATTGTTATGAGTCATTGCGCCGTCGATAGACGAGTAATTGAGATAATTTGTACCAATGGAAATCAAGAAAAGTGTGATTGCGGTAATTTTATCACTAAAGAAATTCAGTAATACTTTTCTTAAATAGTATAAACCAATAAATGCAACAATCAAACTCCCCAATCCTATTGCAATCTGATAAGGAAAAGAAAATCCATCTGCCGGATAATTTGAGGAAAGGGCATAAAAATGGCCAATTAAAAAAAATGGAAAGTATAGTAGTGATTGACCTATGGAATATTTCAGAACATACTTACCATTGTCTGATGGCATTGCAATATGATCAATTCCGGAAGTCTGATGGTATTTATTTAAAATTGAATCAGTAAACTTTAGCTCCCTGATATCCTTGTAAATAAAAATAGCTGGTAAATAGTAGTAATAACCATTAACATCCCAACTGATTGTTGCTTCGGATTGCGGTTTTTCCCATTTTGGATAATAGAAGAAACTTGCAAAAAATAATATAACACAGCTAATGATTAAGGAATTCTTTGATAGTTTATTTTCCATTATTTAAAAACGTTATATCTGATAATACAATATATTGCTCTGAACCCGTCTTTCCAGTTTATTTTTTTTCCTTCAGCATAAGTTCTTCCATAGTAAGAGATACCAACTTCATAGATCCTTATATTTGGTATTCTGGCAATTTTGGAAGTTACTTCCGGCTCAAACCCAAATCGTTTTTCTTTTAGGTCAAGGCTTTGAACAAACTTAGTATTGAACATCTTGTAACATGTTTCCATATCTGTCAAATTCAGATTTGTAAACATGTTTGACAGAAAGGTTAGGAATTTATTTCCTATTGTGTGCCAAAAGAATAATATCCTATGCGGTTTACTTCCCATAAACCTTGAGCCGAATACTACATCTGCCATTCCTCTGATTACAGGTTTTAGGAGATCATTAAATTCTTCCGGATCATATTCCAGGTCAGCATCCTGGACAATCAGAAAGTCGCCGGTCGCTTCTTTTATTCCAGTATGTATCGCAGCACCTTTACCCTGATTGACATCATGTTTATGATAGATCATAGGAAATTCCGGATGACTTTTCTGGTAATTAAGAATTGCGCCTTCTGTGTTGTCAGAAGAAGCATCATTGATAATGATTACTTCTTTTTTGATACCATTTATTAATTGGACTTCTCTTACCTTATCAAGAATTTTATGTAATGTTTTTTCTTCATTATAGGCAGGAATGATAATGGAAAGCTTTTCGAGCTTCATAAAAATTAAAGATTTATGTATTAAAAGACAAAAATAGGGTTTAAATATTAAAAAATGATATAATTTTAACTACATAAATTACTTAACCCGATTCCAATATTCGGTTCTTCCAATAAGTGAAAAGCCAATGTATCCTCTGACTTTCATAATGTTCTTATCTTGAAGGGAAATTTGACAACTATAAGTATTGCCACTTTTGGGGTCGTATATTTCGCCATCTTCCCACATGTCTTCCTTATTAAATACAAATCCTTTCAAGATTTCAAGACCAACAATAGGTCGATTTTGCAAAGATTTGTCGGGGTTATTCTTGTCAGTGAGCACTTGTCCGTTCTCACCTTTTCTTTTCAACCATATTATTTTACCATAATATTTATTACCGGATTTAAATATTTCAATTCGGCCATTGTCATTTCCAGGCGTTTCCCAGATTCCTATGATTTCATCTCCCGAGTATTGAGCGAATGAATCAGAAGAAAAAAAAACTGAAAGAAGTACAAGTATGTAGAGCGCAATAATTTTTTTCATAAACACTTATTCGAATGAAATACAATTATTAAAAGATAAAAGTAATAATCGTCCTAATAAAAAAAAATCAGGGCTGCCTCATTAAGAGAGCAGCCCCAGGTCCACAGGTAAAAAAATAAAAAAATATCTCCTATATAGTCTTTTTTCTCTTTCTCAACTGAAGGAGCAAAATGCCGCCACTAATTAATCCTCCTGCAAGGAAAATATATGAGCCGCCTTCCAAAGGAATAGCTGCTGCATCGCCCGCGGGAACCGGCTCAGGAGCACCAGTATCAAAAGATGGAGCTTGTGCAAATGCATTTAAACTAAATAATATGGTCAATATGACGGTATAATAAATTTTCATATCAATTATAACTTTACAATTTTGTATACAAATAATTCTTCATTACTCTTCACTTTCAATATGTAAATTCCGCTTCCTTCGGAAAGGGGCATTTGAAGAGGACCTTCCTGGACGTTAGACCATTGAGCTATTTCTGCACCCATAGGATTAATAAGTACAACATCAGCATTTTTTGCTCTTCCGAGTGTAAGTGTTACCTGATCTTTTGCTGGATTAGGGTACACTATCGGTGCAGATTCAGTAATTGAAGTATTATTGCCTGTTATTATAGAAGTGAAGGAAACTCTGAATCTGTCAGAAATGTCTGTTGAATTAGTGGTGAATTCATATTCAGTTTCATTCGAGATTTCTACTTCCTTACCAAGTAATTTATCTGTCAGATAAGCGCTTGTGCCTTGCAGAGTTTCTACATTTTTAAATGAAAAAGAGAATTTCCCTGTTCTTGCAGCAGAAATCTGTAACGGGTAAGATCCTGAAAGGAGAGGAATTGAATTGATAGAAAGGTCTTCACCATCTGAGGATTTCGTAGAAATGTTGATGACTGTTCCAGGAAGTTTGTATGCATCAAATTCATCATCAAAATTTTTGCTTGAGCCATCCACTTCTCGGAATAGCAGCTCATCAGACAGGTCTTCAATTTTATCGTTTAGTATAACTTTCAAAGAAGACTCAACAAAAGCGGTTCTTAAGAAACTTGTAAACTGCTTTGATTTCGCGGACTCATTAATAATCAGTTTAGGATTTGCTCCGGTTGCCTTGATAAAGAAAGCTTGTCCAATCGCAATAGTCGGGCCTCCATCATTTGTCGAAGCTCCGTTTACATAAGATGCGTAACCAGATTTAGCCGGATTCCAGATATAAATTCCACTTGTGATGTTAGTTTTTGTCCAGCCATCTGCATTTGTCCAATCAATTGGAGAAAGATACGGATTGGCAATTAGGTTCCAGCCACCATTATCATATCCGGCAGCATCAAAAGTAATATTCAAATCCTTTGTTCCTTTGAAAGGGATACCTGCAAAAACTATCCTGTCCGATTGGAAACTATAAACTCTGAATCCTGTACCTGGTGCATATGGACTAGTTAGGCCGCTTGGGGCCACCCAGTGATTTAAACTTGTCTTGGTGCCGTCATATGCATAAATGCTTTGGTTTTTTCCTCCGAAGCCCAATGTAATAGATGCATCAAGAGTTTTTAGTGTCTGATTAACCATTGGGTTACCAACAAATGACCAGCCACTTACTACATATTGAGCATTTCCAATCAGTCCATTTCTAACAAAATCAGTTACCGGAGTTGTGCATTTGTCCAGTGCCTGTATCCATAAAGTGTCATTGTTAGCATCAATAAAACCACTAAGGATGGATAATGTATCAAGACTATAATCAGATCCTTTGTAAACTACTCCATTCGGATTTTTTATGATTAGATGTTTGAAAAAATCACCATTATTTTGATACTCATTTAATGTAGGGTTATAGACGCTTGTAAATTTTCCTTTTATAGTCTGATTTGCTGTGCTTCCGTCCATAATAACCGGATAGTTAAAAGATGATCCACTATTTGTTATGTCACCTTTTACCGATAATGAATATGGGCCAGAAACTATTGAGTTTCTTATATCCAGATTTTTAACAGATAGATCCGAAGCATTGATGTTTGGATATCCGTTTATAATTAAAACATCGTCATTTTGTGTCGGAACGGTTCCCTGAGACCAGCTTGAACTGCTAGTCCAGTTACCTGATGATACTTTCCAGCAGTTTTTATTGCAAACCAATTGGATGTCACTATCAGCTAAATTTTCAGGAAAGTTTGGTAAACATGTAAATTGATTTCCTTTAGCTTTAATTCTATACAAAGACTCTGGTAATGTTGGGATACTTGGCAGATTATTATTTTCACAATACAGCTCTGTTAATGCTGCTGGAATTGTGCCAGTAAACGAAGTAACTTTAGTTTTCGAAAAGTTTAAAATTTGCAAGCCTGCAGGTGCGGCAAAAGAAGTGATGTTTGTATTTGATAAATTTAGGTAATAAAGAGTCGCAGGAAGTGAAGAAAGCGTTCCGCTAAGATTATTAGAGCTAACATCAAGATACACAAGATTTGCCGGTAGTACTGGAACAGCTGTTATCTTATTGGAATCTAGATACAAATACTCCAGAGTTGAAGGGATTGATGGAACACTTGTAAGTAGATTTTTAGATACGGATAAATTTTTAAGACCAACAGGTAAAGTTGGCAAACTAGTCAGTTTGTTTTTTGATATGGATAAGTTTTCCAGACCTGATGGTAACGTTCCCAAATTAGAAATTAAATTATTCTCTGCATTTAGGTAATTAAGAGAGGAGGGAAGTGCAGGTAGATTTGTCAGCTTATTATTTGATACATTAAACTCTTTAAGACTATCAATTGAGGTATTAACTTGAATGTTCTCCAGAGCATTATTATTAAGATATAAATTAGTTATGCTTGAAGGTAAAGTTATGTCTGTTAGTTTATTGTAACTTAAATCCAGAGTCTTTACTTGACTATTTGCCAAAGCAGCATTTGTAGACTGAATTTTGTTCGATCTCAACCACAATGTTGTCAGATTAGAAGGTAAGCTATCTGGTAGAGCAGCAATATTGCTAGCGGTTAACTCCAGATATTTCAGATTAGACGGTAATGTCGGAATTACTGTTACCGTTTCAACTTCTGATTGATTTCCTAGTGACAGTGATTCTAAACCGGCAGGCAAATGTTTTAATGCACCAGGTGCATTTACTGAAATAGAGTTGCTATATAAATCTATCTTTTTTAAAGTAGCAGGAAAAGTATCAGGAAGGATTTTAACGTAGTTCCATCTGACAGAAAGGTTCTCCAGCTTGGTGAAGTATTTAACCCAGCTGATATCATTCATCGGATTTTTATAGTCAATAGTTAATGACTTTACATCCTTGAATTTGGCACAATTCGGATTTATGACATCTTTATTATCAATGTCTTTCGTAACGCAGCCTGAATAATAGGTTTTCAAATATAAGATATGCCCTGTCTTTGTTTCCTTTTCCGGGACATCATTCTTAAAATCTTCCGGTGGATCAAAATTTTGTGCATTGGCACTACCGATTGCAGCTGACAACAGTAATGCTGTCAATGGTTTTCGTAATTTTAAAAATTGCATAGAGTATGTGTGATTTTTGTATGAGAAAATTAGTCCCAACACAATACTCTATATTTAAAATACTTAGCGCAATACCTACCGATAGGTATTTTTAAAAGTCATTCGACGGATGTATGAATAATGTCAATCAATCACTTAATTTCTGGTATAATCAGAAGTGGATTGCTCCATTTTTTTATACAAATAGAATGAGGGAAGGAAAAAGAGAAGTAAAATCGGAGTATCCAGCAACTTCATGAAGGCAAATGTGAGCGGCTCTGTAATGTCATTAAACTGAGGAAGTATTCTTCTGCTGAGCACAATCAGGGCAGCTGCACTGAATATGATGAGGTCTGTTACCATATAATAGTAAAGAATTTTTTTCTCTCCGGTAAAAACTTTCACTATGAGTCCGTGAATAAATGCCCTATGCATAATAAAAGTCAGAAGAAAGAAAATAGGGAATTTAGCTACCTGGGGACCTATAATTGGTGAATTGGTTTTATATAAATCCAGAATTGATGTTCTGTTTAAATCGAGGAGGCTTTGATATAAATACAGCGCAAGACAGACTAAAATTCTTTTACTGAGCAGTTTTTGCGACATGAGTTAGTTGTTTTTTTGCCCAATAAAGCCAGACTATAAGCATAAAACCATAGACTACAAAGTTAAAGGTGTATTTGTGGTTAAAGTCAAAACTCGTATTATAAAAGTAAAAATTAAGAATCAGAAGGATTACTCTTAACATGTTTAATACATGAATCGCAAAAATTCCCAGTGGTAAGAACCAGATCTTGGATTTCCACGATGCAGGAAAAGCAAGAACAAAGCAGGTAAATAAACCAAAAAAAGCAAGGCCATTACAAGGCGTTCCGATATAGAGGGTAGGACGACCATCGAGAGAAATGCAATAAGTTTCTTCAACCCAGTTAAGATTCAATCCTGTCAATGAAAAAAAATAGCTGCTCGACCAACCCAGAAATGATGAAATTTTATAAGAAAAGGGCGATGTGCTAAGATAGGAAGCATAAAAAGTTTCCCAGATGATGTATAACAAAATGACTGTTGCAAGGAATACAAATACTGGATTTTTGCGGCTAAAAAAACTCATGATTAAGATTTCTGATATCTAAGATACATATTTTTTGACAGGGATTTTTGGGATTAAGGGATAGACAGGATTTTCTTCGACAAAAAATTAAAATCCTACAAAATATGCTTGTGGGTTAAAGGTTAAAATTGGTTTTTCACTCCAAAATCTTCGAGCTCCTCGTTCAAAGTTCAAAAATCAGAGCTTTTAGTTCCAATTTCCGTGCTTTGTGCCCAAAAATCCGAGCGTTTAACCCCAACTCTCGAGCTCTGAGGTCAAAACTCCGAGCTTTTTAGCTCGAATCCCCGAGTTTGGCGGTCAAAATTTCGAGCTTTTAACCTCAATCTCCGAGCACTAAGGTTAAGAATTAGAGCTTTTAACTCTAATCTCCGAGCTTTGAGGTTAAAAATTCAAGCTTGTAACTCAAACCCCCGAGTTCTTAGACTCAAAAAATCATTTTGAGTCTTCGAACTTTCAGGGGTTATTTTAAAAATGAACAATCTTAAAAAATTCACATTAGACTCTGGAAAGCTTTCTATTTGCAAGTAACAGAGCCAATGCTGCTGCACACATTACCCCTTCGATAAACATCCAATTTGTTCCGAAGCTTCCAAGAGCTCCGTCTTTAACCATTGTAAGAATTCTTGAAACAGAATAAAAACCGCAAAGTAGTGCGACAAATGCCAGACCCTGAAGCTTGTTTTTAAAAAGTAGATAAATTAAAGTGATGAAAATGGTCATCCCTGCCCCTCCATAAACTCCTCGGATTGAGCTATAAGCATCAGTATTGGGAAGCTTAACCTGTACTAAGTCCATTACTGACTGAGGATCAGAAAATGCCATCACACTTACCATCAGAATACCTAAAGCTGTCAGGCAGATGATGAACGTTCCCGAGTAATTTATAAATCTGTTCATAAATGTAGTTTGTTGTCCTGCTGACAAAATAAGCGTATCTTCAAAAAAAGCTTGTTGCTCTTTACGCCAATCTATTAGCATAAATACGCCATGCGTGTACACAATGAAATTTTAAAAACGCTAATTAATAATGCTTCCCATTTTGGAATTGACGAAATGGAGATTTATAAAGACACCGGACTTAATGCCGGTACTTTAAACGAGGCGGAGGGCATGCAGGATTGGAGTGCTGGTATAAAGGTCTGGGAATCTATATTGCAAAGGTCAAATTACAGACAGATTAGTCTGAATTTCGGAAAAAGAATCACCTTCTCTGTTCTCGGGTGGATTTCTCCACTGGTGTCAAGCAGTTCGGATTTGCTTACCGCATGGAAAAGCATTGTAAATTTTTTTCCATTAATGGGAGATATGTTTGAGTATCATTTGCTCGAATTATCAGATGGCTCTGTTAAAATAGTATATAAGCCATCAGCAACTTGGGTGGAGAAAAGCTCTGTTACAGCTGCAATGGCAGTAGAGCATGCAATGAGTCTGACACTGGCGATTTCAGGGTTCCTCGTTGGCCAGAAAATCACCCCTTTGAAAGCGAATTTCACTTATGGTGTAAAGCCAAGCGACAGGAGTTTTTATCAGGATATTTTTGGAAATGTTTCTTTTGGGGAAAATGAAAACAGCCTACATTTTTCAAAAGAAACATCAGAAACAAAAACAGTTTCCGGAAATCAGCTCACTTATGAGTTTATGCTAAAGCTTTGTTCGGAAAAGCTTAGCGGCGTTCAGCGTTCTGCCGGATATTATTCAAAAGTAAAACGAATACTTTTTAATAAGGAGAGCTATTACAATCTGAAAATTGAGGAGGTGGCAGCAATGCTTAACACAAGCACAAGGACATTACAAAGAAATCTGAAGGAAGAAGGATACACTTATCAAAGCATTTTGGACGAACATCTCGTCGATAGCGCTACAACACTGTTAGCTAAACCTGGAGTGCAGATTCAGGAGGTAGCGTTTATTCTTGGTTTTGAAAGTGCCCAGAGTTTCAGCAGGGCAGTGAAGAAAAAGACAGGCAAAAGTCCGACGTCATTAAAGGCAAGCATCTTTAAGGACTAACTTCAGAAGACTCCTGTGCAGACACTTTTTCAGGAAAGATTCCAAAGTAAATCCCGCACAGAGAAGAAAATGCAGAGATCAGGTAAAAGAGCATACTAACTGTCACAGAAGCGCTCATGTCAAGGTTAAAGTGTTCTGCACCATAAAGAAATGTCAGTTCTCTAGCTCCAATGCCCCCAATAGTAAAAGGAAAAGCTGCCACTATAGAAGATACCAGAAATATAAACACATAAGGAAGGTATTGCTGCTTGACACCAACCAACATAAGAAGGAGCAGAATACATATTACCTGGAGTATCTGTCCTGCAAGACTTTGAAGGTTTGTTTTATTAAATACTGTCAGATATTTTTTGTAGAAAAGATAAAGTGCACCCCAATAAACGGCAAGTGTGGCTGGTAATGAAAAGAGGGAAAGATAAAAGAAAACAGGATGGTTGTAAAAAAGAAAAACCGCACAAATTTCACCTAAAAATAGAATAGCTACCATGCCACTTACCCGATCAATAATACTGAGGGATAGCAGATTTTTCAGGGGACTTTTAAATAGTTTGTGCAGATAATACACCTTATACCCATCGCCTCCAACACCACCAGGCAGTAGCAGATTATAATACATTCCCAAAAGGTAAAGCCTGAAATTTACTGCATCCGGAATATTGATATTTATAACTTTCAGAAAATGCTTGAACCGGATAGCAGTAATGTATTTTGATACTAGGTATAAAAGAAGAGTTGGAAAAAGCAGCCAGTAGTCAGAGTTCTTTAGGAGGTTAAAAACATCTCTGATATTTACCGATCTGAATACAAAGAATAAGGCAACCGAAGAAACCGAGATTTTTAAGAGAAGCTTTAATACTTTAATGGTGTTTTCTTTACTCACTTTTTACTATGAAATAATATCTGCCATCATACTGAAACTCAAACAGCTTTTTGAATGAATGCTCCTGAAAGTAAAAATTTTCCATGATATAATACACATCCTTTTTTTCTCCCACATAATCTCTTTGCAAAATTCTTTTATTTTGAGTGGTAAGATAATATGTCAGATTGTGCTTGATGAAACTGTTTTTATAAATATATAACGGAAGATCTTTACAAATCTTTGCAGAAGCGACTACATCCTGTTTCCACTGCACTTCCGGAGAAACAGTTGCCCTTTCCGGCAACACAAATAGGTCAAATCCGATTCTGGCGATGATCAGAGCAAGAGGCAGATAGAACAGATTTTTTCTTCCGCTTTTGAAGAAAAAATATGTAATAGTAATCAGCGTAATGAGTAGTAAAGATGCCTTTAAGTTTTTTAAAGAAATCTGCGCATGAATCTCCGCAAAAAATGGGAAGCAAGCCATTACGACAAATACAACAAATGCTACTGACAATAAAATGGAAGTTATTAACTTTTGCTTTTCTGCACCTTCTTTGAAATAAAAGTATATCAATATAGAAAAGATGAAGGGGAAAAGCAGAAATAAATACCTAGGTCTTGTCTCCGGAGAAATCCAATAGATTGGAATGTTTACAGCAACAATAATCAGGCAAAAAAAGATAAACGGATTGTTTTTAGCAATCGTGAAAAAATCTTTCCTGAAGCAGGTAACAATCAGTAACGACCAGGGCATCAGATGAAATAGATATTCGAAAGGAAAGATGAACAAGAAGGATAAAGAGGATTTCCAGTTATTTTCGAATGCTGTTCTTTTGCTTGACTCACTCCAAAGGGTTTTAAGGAAATCGTCAGAAGAGTTGTATTTATTGTAAATCAGAAAATAGCTCCCGATTATTAACATGAAAATAGCTATCCCTAAAAAATGAGCGGGGTGAAATAAAGCTTTCAATTTTTTAAAGATTAAAAATGTAACACCTAGTGATAATCCCAGAAACACCAAGGCCGGGAGTCCTTTCATCAAAAAGGCAAGAGCGGTGAGAAAGTATGAAGAAGGAAAGAGTAGATAATAGCGCTCTTTTACAATGAAATAGAATATCGAATAAATAGCAAGATAAAGGATCAATGAGAATAGTATATCTATATGACCAAGCATGGAGTCATAAAATAACATTCTCCCGAATGTTAAAAATGCAAAAGCAGAAAGCAATGCAATTTTAGATTCGACATGCTTTTTCATGGTAAAATAGATTGTAACAGAAAAAGCCAGAAGAGAAACAACTGCAGGTAATCTCAGTATCCATTCGTCTGCTCGCCCGGAGGTATTAAAAAGTAAGACGAGCAGCCAGTTATATAAAGGAGGTTTGTTATAATATGCTTCGCCATTGATTGTAGAAAAAATGTAATTTTTGCGAAGCATAAATTCAAGTGCGACCAATGCTCTTGTTGCTTCATCGCCGAGTGTTGGCATGACATCCAGATTGATCAGCAGTGCGGGAACTGCCAGAATACAAATAAGAGCAACAAGATATTTGTTGCTTTCTATTTTTTCCAACATTAAGATGTATTTAATGTAACTCCTTAAAAGAGATTAATTTGACCGAATTTTTTTTCATAAAAGATTTCCATTCACAGGATTTTAAAAATTCATATTCTTCTTTTCTTTTCAGATAAGAACCAGGCCGGTCCATAGTACCGGGATGTGTCATCATTTCTGCAGTCTGATACTTTTCAAAAGCGCTGGTTAAAGACTTTGAAAATACCTCCATATCTGCTTTTTTATCAGCAGAAAAATCGGAAAGAAGAACCTGCGGACTGATAAATTTTTTTATTTGCCTGTGAGGATATAGGCTCATGGCTTTTAGGATCATTCGCCTTTTATCGGAAAATCTGTTTGTATTAAGTTTTCTTATTTTTTTTATTCCGGCTTCATTTAAAACCTTCAGAATGAAATCTCCTAATACAGGGTATTGATGAATATGTCGATGGCTGTCTGCATGAGAGATCTCAACCCCCATTTTTTTCAGGCGATGAATCTGATTTAAAATTTCAGTTTTAATTTCAGTTTTACTCAGTTTGTTGAGTAGAAATTTCCTATAGATGTTCTGAGCGGAAAGAAATTTTCCATCTTTATCTAAGAGAGACTTCACATGAGAATGCCTGGATACCGGATCACCATCAATGAGGTTTAGGTGAAATCCTACAGAGATATTGCCTAAAGCAATCAGTTCCTTTATGTCCCGGGCAGTAACATGGGTAGCCAAAACAGTAGTGCTGGAAATGGCATTTCTCTTTGCGAGATCCAATATTCCCTCTGTGGCGAAAGTATCCCACCCAAAGTCATCTGCGTTTATGATCAAACGTTTATCCATTCATCAATTGACCAGAGCTTTGATTCTCTAATTTTAAAGGGATAATAATTTTTTCGTCAGTAATAACTTCCCTTACTCTGTAAGGAGGAGCAAATGATTTCTGGAAATAATTGTAAACACCGATTTCGGCTATTATTCCAATTGATAGGAACATGGTACCTATGAGCATGAGAAATACGCTGAAAAGAAATTCTGCCAGGTAATGCTCTTTTATGTTCATGTGAAAAAACAATGATCCGACTGTAAAGCCAGTGGTAAGCGCAATTCCTATCAGAAAATTGATCAGTCCGATGAGGCCGAAAATTCTGAATGGCTTGTTGATGTATGAGATAAAGAATTTTAAAAACAAGAGATCAAGTATTACCAAAAATACCTTGCTGATTTTATAATTGCTTTTTCCTCTTTTTCTTTCTCTGATTTCAATAGGCAGCTCAGTATATCGGGTTCCTTTGCGGGCTACAATGGCGCCGAGAAATCTGTGGCTGTCTCCCAACATGTTACTGCCTTGCAACAGATAACTTCTATAAGCTTTAAAGGTAGCGCCAAAATATCTGAGATTAACGCCAGAGATGCTTTTGATGATTTTATGTCCTGTTTCTGCAAGGAAATTTTTAAAGGCAGACTCTGGTCTTCGGATTTTTGCACCACCGACCATGTCGTAGTTTCCTTTTTGCATTTCCTCTATAAAAACAGGAATATATTGCGGGTCATGTTGCAAATCCCCATCCATTGCTACAATGATTTCCCCGGAAGCCTGTTCAAATCCGGCTCTCAATGCCATGGTCTGGCCATAGTTTCCAGCGAGATTTATTGCTTCTATTTGCTTAAACCCTTTTGCAAGAGCCTGTATTTTACTCCAGGTATTGTCTCTGCTTCCGTCATTTACCAGTAAAATCTGATAGCTGTAATCAGTAGCATTCATTACAGACACAAGCTCGTGTACAAGCTCAAATACATTTTCTTCCTCGTTGAAAAGGGGAACAACAACAGACACTAAATATTTAGCCATAAAAGGTCATTTAATTCAAGGCTATATTAACCCTGAACCTTAAATAGTGTTTAAAGAACTGGTTAATAAATTGTTATATAAACATGTAGTTTGTTAAGTTTTTTAACAGGTAAAAATTGTCAGGGATATCCTCGAAAATTCAAAGCAACCGATAACGGTCTATGTGACAAGGATCTTCAGGCAAATAGTTTTTGATCATTAAAAAATACCATATTGATTGCTAAATTGTGGACTTAAACCGGGATTAAGCATTAAAAATATATGTTTTAAAGTATATCAGATTTTGGAGCATAATAGTAAAGTGATTGATTAAATGGTTAACACGATTTTTAATGGCTAATGATTAGTTTGAGTTAAATAAAAGGAGCTTGTTCAATATTTAAAGGAGAAAAATTATGGCAGTTCAAAGACCATTCAGTTTTAAAAAGTGGATAGATGAAAACAGGCATTTGCTGAAACCTCCTGTGGGAAACCAGCAAGTGTTCAAAGGCAATGATGATTTTATAGTAATGGTAGTCGGCGGACCTAATTCCAGAAAAGATTATCACTTTAACGAAGGAGAGGAGTTTTTCTATCAGCTGGAAGGCGATATCAATCTGAAAATTCTTGAAGATGGCAAACCAGTAGACATTCCAATAAAGGAGGGGGAGATTTTTCTTTTACCAGGAAAAGTACCTCATTGTCCGCAAAGGCCAGCCAATACTATTGGCCTGGTTATGGAGCGCTACAGAAAACCTGGAGAAAAAGATGGTTTTATCTGGGTTTGTGAAAACTGCGGCAATAAGCTTTATGAAGAGTATGAATATATTTCAGACATAGTAAAACAGCTTCCTCCAATCATGGAAAGGTTTTATTCTTCAAAAGAGCTTAGAACCTGCAAGGTTTGTGGAACTGTGATGGAGCCACCGGCTAAACCTAAGGCTTGATTTCAAAAATTAGTTTAGGTATTTAGTTAGCGTAACGTGTCAAAAAAGAAGGATCTCATTCCTAACTCTTCTCCTGAAGCGCACCTTGTCATGTTGAGCTTGTGAAACATCTGAGTTTTCAAAAGGATGAAAATTTACCTATCTGGCAGGTTGTAATTTGAATTTGAAATTATTTTTGGACTATCAGATCCTTCGCAAGCTCAGAATGACAAAATAGTTTAGAATTACGGCGATTCTTTGAAGTGGCACAAAGAACTAATACCTAACACAGAAAAATAAAGTATAAAAATTTTCACCTTCTGCTTAATGGCAATGAGAAATATGAAATTTTCCACGGATAAAAAATTTGCAAAAAGTCTGGATGTAAAAGATCCTCTAAAAGATTTCAAAAAACAGTTTTTAACTCCGGGAAAAGGTAAAAACAGCCAGATTTACTTTTGTGGTAACTCTCTGGGACTTCAGCCTGTGACGGCTAAAAAATATGTTGAAACAGAACTGAATGACTGGGCAGAGCTGGCTGTGGAAGGGCACTTTAAAGGAACCAATCCTTGGGCAGATTATCACAAGCTTTTCAGAAAACCTTTGGCGGCACTTTGCGGAGCATTGCCGGAGGAGGTGGTGGCAATGAACAGTCTTACAGCTAATCTTCACCTTTTGCTTGTGAGTTTTTACTGGCCTCGTGAGAAAAGAGTAAAAATTCTTACGGAAGCAGGAGGCTTTTCATCTGACATATATGCGCTTACTTCTCAAATTGAGATCAGAGGTTTTGATCCGGCAGAATGTCTGGTAGAAGTGGGTCCCCGAGAAGGAGAGTTTGCCATTCGCGATGAAGATATCATTAAGAAAATTGAGGAGTTGGGAGATGAGCTGGCATTGGTAATGATGAGTGGTGTGAACTACTATACCGGTCAGGCATTTGATATGGAAGCAATTGCAGAAGCAGCTCATACTGCAGGTGCCTACGTTGGTTTTGATCTTGCGCATGCTATTGGAAATATTCCTTTAAATCTCCATGAGTGGCAAGTAGATTTTGCAACCTGGTGTTCTTATAAATATCTGAATGCAGGCCCAGGAGCTACGGCTGGGTTGTTTGTGCACAGTGAAAATTTTCATTTGCCAAGATTTGCCGGATGGTGGGGCAATGATGAAAAGGAAAGATTTCTGATGAAGCCGGAATATGAACCGTCCATTGGTGCGGAAGGCTGGCAGTTGAGCAATGCGCCTGTTTTGCCGATGGCAGTATTAAAAGCTTCTTTGGATATTTTTCAGAAAGCAGGATTGAAAAAGATTTTTAAAAAGAGCGAGCAGCTGACAGCATATCTGGAGTTTTTGATAAAAATCAAATGTACTCCAGCTCAAAAGCCAAAGCCTTACAAAATAAGAATCATAACTCCGACAGAGCCTGTTCGACGCGGAGCTCAGCTTTCAATATTCTTTGAGAGAGGCGATGGTAAAAAGCTGGTACAGCAATTTGCCAAAGAAGGTATTATACTTGACTGGAGATCGCCTAATGTTCTCAGGGTTTCACCGGCACCGCTTTACAATTCATATACAGAGGTATATACCTTTGTTGAAAAGTTTGCAGAATTCTGCGAGTATACAAATTAAAAAATGATGGAGGATAAAAAAGTTGTTTTAGCCGGCGGAGGACTAGTGGGAAGTTTACTTGCTTTGTTGTTAGGCAAAGCAGGTTATGAAGTGGATGTTTATGAAAAGCGGCCGGACCCACAAATGACTGCTCCTGAAACTGGAAGATCCATCAATCTTGCATTAAGTCATCGCGGAATCAGAGCTTTACAGGCAGCGGGGGTAGAAAAGGAAATGCTGAATATTGCCATTCCAATGAAAGGCAGATACATTCATCATGAAGACGGCTCCAATTCTTTTCAGCCATATGGTGATGAAGGTCAGGTTATTTATGCAGTCTCCAGAAGTGATCTGAACAAGACGCTTCTGAATAAAGCAAGAGAAGCGCACAATGTAAACCTGTTCTTTAATGAAAGATGTGTTAAGGTAAATATTGAAGAGTTCAGTATTGAATTTGAAAACAAGCAGGATGGAACGGTTAAGAACAAAGAGTTTTCAGTGCTGTTTGGAGCGGACGGAGCTTTTTCACAAGTACGAAGTGCGCTCCTGCCGACGAGTAGATTTAATTATTCTCAGGAGTATCTTGAATATGGATACAAAGAATTAACGATTCCTTCCAACGCAGGAGCGCACAGAATGGAGAAGAATGCATTGCATATCTGGCCGAGAGAGAAGTTCATGCTGATAGCGCTGCCTAATCTTGATGGGACTTTTACGGCAACGCTTTTTTTACCATTTGAAGGAGAGATTTCTTTTACGTCATTAAAGACCGATTCTCAGATTGAGACATTTTTTAATCAGTACTTTGCAGATGCCGCCGGTCTTATACCAGAGCTGAGCAAGCAGTTTGCCGAGCATCCTACTTCAGCGTTAGTGACTGTAAAATGCTATCCATGGGTATATGAAAATCGGATCGCATTGATTGGTGATGCTGCGCATGCTATTGTGCCTTTTTATGGACAAGGCATGAATGCGGGCTTTGAAGACTGCCGGGTGTTGTATGATCTGATTACTAAAAATGGAAGTTTGAAAGCAAGTCTTCAGGAATATCAGGTGCTGAGGAAGCCGGCGGGAGATGCAGTCGGACAATTGGCACTTCAGAACTTTATCGAAATGAGAGATCTTGTTGGCGACAAGAAATTTCTGTTGAGGAAAAAGATTGAAGCTAAGATACATCACAAAATTCCAGGTTATCTTCCGCTTTACAGCATGGTGACCTTCAGCGATCTTCCATATCATGAAGCTTTGGATAAAGGGAAAAAGCAGGACAGGTTGATGGAAGAGATTATGAAGCTTGAAGATGTGGAGGAATTGTCTGAGAAAAAGGAGGTTTGGAAGAAGATAGAGGAGTTGGTGGAGAGGGAGATGGGGAGGTGAGTTTAATAGAGATTAGAGCCAATTAAAAATGGAAAATCAGTGTATTATTTAATAATATTTTACAAAACACCATAAGTATCGATGCATCAAAAGCATAATCATTATGTTCCTAAAGTTTATTTAAAGCGATGGTCTTTCCAACGAAAAGGAAAAAAATTAATATATAGCCTAAATTTAAAAAACAAATTAATTCGGTCTCAACCCACAAATGAAGTATGCAAAAAAAAGAATCTCTATACCATTCCATCTTCATATGGATTAGACGAAAATAAGATATCAGAAAAATTCTTGTATAAAATCTGGGAAGATAGATGGCAAGTCGTATTAGCTAAAACTTTGGACAAAGGACTTATTCCAAGAAATGAGGAACTAGGTGATATAATGGCCTTTATAATTGTTCAGTCTATGCGATCTCTAAAATTTAAAAATGACTCACAGGCTTTAATCAATAAAATTGCTTCTGATGAATTAAAGAATATTGATTTCACTCTTTCTTACGCATACCTTGCAATACAAGGGTATACAGATTTGATTAACAATTGTACGATTGAGCTCTATAAAGCAAACTTAGGAAAAAGGTTTATAACAACAGATAACCCTGCGACTCATTGGATAGTAGAAGGAAAATTGTATACCAATATAAAATCATTAATCCGAAATATGGATGTGCTTGCTAACCCCAATTATAAAATTATTTGCCCTATAACACCATATTGGTTAGGTATATTAACTCCAAATTTAGGTATTCCAGTAACAGTTTCTCAGAGAAATACTTGTAACGTTTTCGAATTATCTTTGGAGGAAATTAATATTTTTAATACTCTACTTGAAAATACCTCTCACGAAATGATATTTGCGAAGAGTTTGAATGACTTTATTAAATAGCCCTGGTTCCCTCCAATTCCCAGGAGGCACCCTATGAGACCTTTCCATGAGAGCTGAACTAATTAATATACCTAAAAGTGTGTTTATTGAATAAAGTGAAATTCTTTTCCTCCTTTGACAGGGATTGATACAAGCCGAGAGGAGAAACAGTTAACCCCTAAATTTTAAATAGTAAAAATGAAACTTAAAGAATTATATCTTGTCATTATAATACTTATAATAACCCTCACAATCTTCTTATTGACATTCGGTATTAAATCTCTAGGTGAAACTCGATTAGATATTCAATTTAATGATAGCCATATTTTTATACCCCCTCTCCTGTTGTATTCAATATTTTATACCTTTATTGTGTACTTGACTTATGCAGGGATATCTATAATAAATGAGGCTACTTTAACCCGATATATATTACTGGGATGTTCCAATTTTGCTCTAATTATTTTCCTTATAGTAATTTCAAGAATTATCTCTCAACTTGAATTATTCGGTAGTGATCGTACAATATATCCTCCTCTGAGTGCGCTTCCTGAAGCAATAGCATCGGAAAATGATAGCGGTTCGTACACATTCATTTTAAATACAATAACAATAATTCAATTCTTTCTTCTGGTCTCTTTATTCTTGATAGGATACCTTTTGGGAAAGTTTAAAAATATAAATAGGTTAGATTAAATCAATGTTATTCTGGAATAGGAAAAAAGAAAATCTAATAATCCAATGTTCGAATTGTGAGTGGCAACCAGATGGTGAAATACATTGGGCCTGTAGCTGTGGACATAGGTGGAATACTTTTAAAACGAAAGGGAAGTGTCCTAGTTGTAAAAAGCAATGGGAGAATACATGGTGTCCCGGTTGTGGGAAGTCTACGCCTCATAAAGATTGGTACAAAACTAAAGAGGAGGTTGAAAAAATTGAAACCACAGGAGACCTTGTATTAAGGAGAAAAAAGAAGTCTCTTGAATCAAGACTCATTGATTATGGGATAAAGAATTACAGAGTAAGTCATTTGGAGTATCTGGATCATTCAAAGGAAAAGTTCCAAACAGCGTATGATGCCGGTTGCAGAATGATAATTCTTTATGCAATTGCATATTTAGTACATAACTTGGATGAGAGGCCCTCTTTTATTGATTGGTTCAAGACTGAAAAGATTTGGGAAAAAGTATCACCAAAAGAAATGGAGTTTTTAATGAATCCATCTCCAGAAGAGAGGATGCTTATGGATTTGTCTTGGTGTATCGAAGGTGCTATAACCTTGGCTTGGTGTTTAAAAAAGGTAGACGTTTTGCCTAGATTGGATGATGAAAATAATGTAGTTGAGGAGTTCCAACAAAATTTGCCAGAACTTGGCGATTCGTTAATTCTGTTCTTGTCTCAATCAGAATTTCGAAATTTTGAAGAAATTTATGAAGAGAATTTATTAAATGAATTAGCAACTACCTATTTCAGGGATTTACTGTTTAACGGAAAAAAGGACACAACTAGAATAAATAGATCGGTAAGTTATGAAAGGCACAAAGTTTTAAATTGGCTGAGAACGTATTATGAAGAAGGGGGTGAAGTTACTGGAGAACTTTGGGACGAAACTGATACTTCGACATAAAATATTAGAGTGATCTGCTTACTTGACACATCGGTACTAAAAACAAAATGAATTATTCAATACAACACCTATTAAACAGAATCAATAACGGCGAGAGGCTGAAGTATATTTATTTCTGGGGACATCAGCCGAGTAAGGACGGGACAATCACCAACTCATGTTTCAGTCAATGGTGGATTGCGGATTTTAAAGTTGATGGAATTACATATAAGACTGCCGAACACTGGATGATGGCAAAGAAGGCAGAATTATTTGGAGATAAAGAAATATACGAAAAGATCATAAATTCTAAATCGCCAGGAGAGGCAAAGGACCTGGGACGCAGGATATCAGGATTTAATAAGGAGAAGTGGGAAGCATCACGATTTGAAATTGTAGTCGAAGGGAATTACCACAAGTTTACCCAATATCCGGATTTGAGAGAATTTCTCTTGAATACACAAGATAGAATACTAGTCGAAGCTAGTCCTATTGACAACATCTGGGGTGTAGGATTAGCAAAGGATAATGCACGGATAGAGAATCCGGAAGATTGGAATGGCTTGAATCTATTAGGATTTGCTCTGATGGAAGTGAGAGATAGGGTTTAGTAAGAAATAAGGTGGCCGTTGCCATTGCTTTGTTGAGGTGAATCGAATTTTAAGTATGATATTTTTTCCATATCACTTTTTAGTTTTGCGAACATTATTTAGCGAGTAATAGAATTGGAAGTTGAAAACGATCTAAAGAACTATGTTTAATCAGGAATAGTAAGGGAAATAGACCTCGAAGAGGTCAAATGTTTATAGTGGACAAAAACTATCCATCCGACCCCTTTGGGGTCGCACCACTCCCTGACACTAAACTATAAATATTAAATCCCTTCAGGATTAAAAACAAATATGGCAGGAACATATTCTCAGATATACATTCAGGTGGTCTGTGCAGTTAAAGGCAGAGAAAGCTTAATACAGCCCTTTTTGGGAGGTGGAATTGTATAAATATAGCACAGGTATAGTTAGAAATAAAGATCAAAAGTTGATAGCCATTAATGGTATGCCGGACCATATTCATTTTTTAATCGGAATCAGACTGTAGGCTCCCCTTAAATTTGGGCCATTCAAAAATAGAGTTTTTAATCCAAAACTTCGCATAAAAGATCTGCAGGTGTTTTATACCCTAATGATTTATGAGGCTTTTGAGTATTGTAATCAATCCTCCATTCTTCAGCCATTGTTCTCACTTCAGTGATAGTCTTAAAAACATAAGCGTTTAAAAGATCTCTTCTTATTGTTCCGTTACATCTTTCGATAAAGGCATTCTGAGTTGGCTTTCCTGGTTGTATAAATGCCAATACTATTTTATTCTCTTTACACTATGCATCCAACTTTGAAGAAATAAACTCAGGTCCATTGTCCACTCTTATCATTTCTGGAAGACCTCTGCTTTCTTTTAATTGTTCAAGAACTCTAAGTAATCTTAATGTTGGTAGAGATGTGTCAACTTCGACCGATAACATTTCTCTATTGTAATCATCCATTATGTTTAACAGTCTGAAGCGTTGACCATTCCATAAACTATCTGACATAAAATCTATTGACCATACCTGGTTAATTTTACTCGGTTGGAATAATTCCTGCTTTGCTCTTGCAGGTAATCTTTTCTTGGGACGTCTTCTGATATTTAGCCCCATTTTGGTGTAAACTCTATACACACGTTTATGATTCCAAGTATGCTTCATTCTTCTTATCCGATAAAAGCTATTCCAAAAGCCTATAGTACGAATCTGCTCAGTAAGTGAAGTCAAGACCTCTATTATGGGTTCATCGTTCTTTACAACTGCTTTATATTCAAATGTGCTTCTGGATAATCCAAACTCCTTACAGGCCCGACGAATACTTACTGAATGCTCAGTAATCATATGGGTTATAAGTATTTTCTTTTCGTCAGGCTTTAAAGCTTTTTTTCAACAGCATCTTTGTAGGCATGATGGACAAGACTTAGTTCTGCATACATTTTCTTTAGCTTTGCATTTTCCTCCTCAAGATCCTTCATCTTTTTAATATCACTGGCTTCCATTCCTCCATACTTCGCCTTCCAATTATAAAAAGTAGCATCACTAATACCATGTTCTCTGGATATTTCGGATACTTTCATTCCGGCTTCCTGTTTTTTGAGGATAGCAATAATCTGGGTTTCTGTAAATTTGGTCTTTTTCATAGGGCTTATTTAAATTTAATAATTTTTAAGTTCTAACGCACTCATTTCGGACAAAGCCTCAATGAGTTTGTTGAAACTCTATTTTTAAATGGCCCTATTTTGGGGAAGCTTACAAGACCAAGCTGTTGTCTTTCAGATTTGGTTAGAGAAATTAAGAAATCATCCAATGATTTTATTAAGGAGAAGAAATTTTCAAAATTTAAATTTCAATGGCAGGAAGGTTATGGCGCATTTTCATATAGCCATTCTGCATTGGATAGTGTAATTGCATATATTAACAATCAAAAAGAACATCATAAAAGGCAATCATTTAAAGATGAATACAAAGGTTTTTTGACCAAATTTCAGATTGAACATAAGGACGAATATTTATTTGAATGGATTGAATAAGACTCAACTTCCTTTCTTGTCTCATTGAATGGAGCCTTTTTAAAGGAGGTGCACAAAAGACAGACAAAATTGTTTGAGAATTCCTTGTTTGACGAGGGAAGCTGGGTTTTTATTTCAGCCAATCGTTTAATATTAATGCTTTCTTCTGGGTCAAAAACTGGAGAGCCGCAGCAAAAAACAAACCTATGACCACAGAATCATTCAATAACGAATTAGAATTTGACGCAAGTCGAGTCAAGACAAAAGTTGTGATAGAAACTTCTTTTTCAAAAGAGATACGAATCCTTTTAAGCAAAGGGCAAATTATGAAAGAGCACAAAACTCCTTTCCCAATTTTAATCCACATTTTAGAGGGGGAAATTATGTTAGGTGTTAAAGGTACAGCTCATATAATGAGGAGTGGCGATATTATAGCATTGGACGGCGATGTTCCTCACGATTTAACTGCTAAAGAGAATACAATTGTACGACTTTCTCTTTCAAAGCACGATAGGGTCGAACGGCTTAAAGATGTCTTGCATAATTAAAATATAAGTCTGTTGCAGGGACAACCAGAATACAACAAAATGAAGGAAACTATAAAACTATATTTCAGTAATTTTCTTCCACTCGAAAACAGTGACTTAGAGATGTTCGCCGGGAAATTTACGTCCAAACACTTTAAGAAAGGCGAGTATTTTATAAAAGAAGGGAATTTGTCCTCTGAAATCGGATTTATATTAAAAGGATGCTTAGTCTGCGTATATAACAAAGAGGGGGTCGAGTTTATAGATGAGTTTTGTATGGAGAATGAGTTTATATCCGACTACCCAAGCTTGTTAGACAATAAGCCAGCTGAAAAAGATGTAAAGTGTCTTGAAGATACGGAATTGCTGGTTGTTAAAGCAAGCGACTTGAATGACCTGTATAATCAAAAGCACTCGTTTGAAAGGGTTGGAAGAATCATTGCCGAGTCATTATTTAAAAATTGGCACCAGAAAGCAGTTTCGTTAATGCTGGATGATGCTGAAACAAGATACAAGAAGCTAATTAAAAACAGACCAACATTGCCTCAGAGAGTACCTCAATACTTAATCGCCTCATATCTAAACGTTACGCCTGAATCACTAAGCAGAATCAGGAAAAAAATCAGCCAATAATCTTTCTTACCATAGGTCAATGAAAGTCGGATTCTGTCGGGATTACTTTTGCTTCATAAATTTTTTACAAGCATTTAAAACACAAAATTATGAAGACAGTAATTTTACTTTTAAGTATCTGTTTAACAAGTGTACTAGCTTTTGCACAAGAAAAGGCATCTGACAAAAATGTAGTTTTTATACACGGAGCCTGGTCAACAGGAGAGGTTTGGAATAACTACAAGCATTACTTTACGGAACAGGGATACAATACAATCAGTCCCACATTTCATTACCATAGTGTAGAACCGAACGACTCATTGATAGGTGTGAGCATGGAAGATTATGTAAATCAAATCCGAAAAGTATTACTAACCTTTGAAAATCCACCGACTATTGTTGCTCATTCGATGGGTTGTATAATTGCTCAAAGGTTGGCAGTGGAAGGATTGATTGGAAAAATGATTCTTATTGCACCACCTACCAATTATGGAATGATGCCACCCTCGAAAAGTATTAAGTCAGTTAAATGGGTTAATAAGGTGAAACATTTAAAAGATAATGTAGCAAAACCCACATTTGAGCAGGCTGTCATTGGAATGTTGCATAATTTATCGGAAGAAAAGCAGAAAGAAGTTTATTATAAAATGACCTCTGAGTCAGGATTGGTAATGAAAGAGATGATCTGGATAAAAAACCTATTTGGAAAACAACCAAACAAAATAGAATATTCAAAAATCTGCAATCCTGTATTATTTGTTTCCGGAGGTATTGATAATGCTTCACCCGTCAGGATTTCTGAGAAATTATTTAAAAAATATAAATCACCAACAGAATTGAAGGTGTTTGAAAATAATGCTCATTGGATGATGGAAGAAGATAATTGGAAGGAGATTGCAAAATATATTAAAAGCTGGATTGGAGAGTAATTCTTAATCTAGAGTTGTCGATGAGACATAAATGGAATATTAAAATAGAAGCATATAGATACTTTATTGTTTATAAAAACTAGCCACGAGACTGTGAAAATGAAAGTAAGGAGAATATTACTGGGTATAATATTATTGATTTGCATTTGGTCCAATAAGGAGGATTCCTAATAAATTTAGCTCGTTGCTATTACATGAATAACTGTTAATGAAAGAAACCATGAAATCATCCGTCAAATTACTCTTTATTTTATTTTTCATTTTTATACTCTCAGATCCATTGAGAGCCTCTGATGAACAAAACACAGACTCATTAAAGATATCTCGTATCGTTTCTGATTTTTATACATGGTATTTAAATGCAATCAACAATGAGAAGCACAATGAATACATGCCAAGGTTTATTGCGAACGAATCAGGAATGACCACCATTGATTATTCTAATTATATTAAGAATCTTAAGAAATATTATATCTCGGATTCATTAATAATTAAAGAGATAAAAAGTTATCAAGCGTGTAAAGAAAATTTAAAGTTTGTAAAGTATTCTGATTTCGAAATAAAATTTAATGACTTAGATGAATTCGAACGTGCTCAATGTGACTTCGGGAATTATTACAGGTGGATAGGTGGACAGGAGCCAATTGGAGGGATAAGAATTAAAGAAATTCAATATATAAATACGGAGAAGGCCCTTGTCACAGTTGACTACTATGATATAAATGATAAGGATAGTAACAAGTTTTTTTATGGAGAAAACAAGGTCGGATTAATAAAAATAAAAAATCAATGGTATATAGATAGTGTTGATTCTTGGAATTTAATATTCAGATAGTTTATTGGATAAAACACCAGAGTCTAACAATTGCAGGATGATGTGGAAATTTCTAAGTGTGCTGCTTTAAACACTGAGCTTTTTGTTTATATTTATTTAAAGGGGCTGATTTAATTTAGCGGGGAGACATGCATTGAATCAATGACCTATAAATCTGCACCTTAAATTAGCCAATTATAATCGCTCATTGAGGTAAATGCTTTATATCTTCAGCTAGTCAAACATATATTTAAAAATTCCAAGTATAAATTTTGAATGAAAGTATTATCCTCTTTTATTATTTTTATTTCCTTTTTTAATCCTTCATATTCCCAAGATTCTATCAAGATTAAGAATAAAATAATTCTTAATGTACAGAGATGGCCTGATTCAAGGTACTCGATTTCGTCGATGAAAGCGGATAGTTCTAATGGAATTTTTGTAAAGATTTTGGCTTTAGAGGAAGATTCAAGGTTAGGTAAAATTAAATATACATTACGAGAAGCAGGAAACCATGCAAGCATTAAAGAAGATCCTAATTCAAAGAATGCTTTCTTCGTAACTCCAGTTTCTAAGAAACTTAAACCCAAGGATAAAGAGTCTATTAGATTAGATATTTGGATTAAGTTTAGTGATAATGTTGATGATTTGTACATACCTGTTGCTTTAAATAATGAAGAAAGGTTATATGATTCAATGGGATTAGTAATTTTGGATAACGCCAAGTGGAAAAAGCTAAAGGATGTATATACTTTCCGGAAAAATAAAATCCTAATATCTGATGTTTGGCTTAAAGTAATATTCTAAAAATTAGGAAGCTTTAGTTTGTCTCCATGTGTCATAAAGATGCAAATAATGGAGCTATTTGACTTTCAGATACAACAGAGCAATAATATGAATCAAAGTTAATAGACCATAATCCTTAGTTTCCAACCTTCGTAAAACTGCTAAACGGTATAAACAAAATAAAATTTACACTAATAATGGAAAATCAAACGACTATTTTAAATCAGGAGGGGACCATAATTGACAACGATATTGAAGAACAAAAAATAATTAGTCTTTGGAGGTTCATATTTTTGTCTGTTATAAGCTTGGGAGCTTATGAGATTTGGTGGATGTATAAAGCCTGGCGGTTTTATCAGCAAAAGGATAAATCCGATATAAATCCTGTAGCAAGGGCTATTTTTAGTATTTTTTTTATTAATTCTTTATTGGGAAAAATACTTTCCTTCGCCAAAGAAAAGGGCTACAGTGAAAATTATTCTTCAGCAGGCCTTGCAACTGGCTTTATTGTAATCAATTTACTTTCAAGTTTACCAGATCCATTCTGGGTTATTTCGATTTTAAGCTTTCTATTCTTAATACCAGCTTTTACCGCATTTAATTTTGCAAAACTAAATTCTAATGACTTTCAAGTTAAGGAGCAAGATTCGTTTAATGGAAGACAAATTGCTTTAATAGTAATTGGAGCGATTCTTTGGTTTATAATTATCATTGGACTTATAGAAGGGGAATAATATAACATAAAGCAATACTTGCATAATGATATCGATTGCTTTAAGTACCGGATTTTTCCTTGTCAAGAAACAATAACCTACTGAATATCTACATTTTAATTGCGAAAAAATGGAGTTAAATGGGTAAACAACTAGCCTTTGGAGAACTTGCCTCAAAAAAATCATAAGTTATGTAACATTATTATATATTTGTTGGTGGAGACCCCTGATTGTAGAGGTCAGAAGCTCTACCCTGATTGGAATTTTTGAGAGTTTTTGTTAGTGAAAAATTCGGTTCATTATGAATATAGTGTTAGTTGGTGCTGGTCAGATAGGAAGCAGGCATTTGCAGGGATTGGCATTGCTTAAAGAAGACAATATAAGGATACAAGTACTTGATCCTTCAGAAGACTCCTTGCGGATAGCTAGAGATCGTTTCTACGAAATAGCCAAGGATAAGAATAACATCTCAATTGAATTTATAAGTAATTTCAATGAGGTTGTGAATGATGTTAATGTTGCGATTGTTGCCACCAGTTCAAAAGTGAGAAGAACGGCAATAGAAGAGCTGGTCCAGGGTAGAAGCATTAAATATCTGCTTTTGGAAAAATTCTTGTTTTCGGATATCAGAGATTATGAGGTGATTCAAAATCTTATAAATGAGAAGCAGATTAAAGCATTTGTAAACTGTCCGAGAAGATTATATCCGGATTATATTGAAATTAAAGATCTATTGAAGGATCAGAAGAATTTTATTTTTAATGCCGTAGGATCTAATTGGGGCTTGGGTTGTAATGGGATACATTTGCTAGACCTATTTTGCTTTTTTACTGAGACAAAGGAATTAAGATTAAATAATGATTGGCTTGACGAAGAAGTAATACCAAGTAAAAGGGCTGGCTATGTTGAATTTTCCGGTACAATTACAGGAACAAACAATGGAAGCAAGTTTCTAATTACTTCTTATCCATCAGGAAATAGCCCTTTGGTTATTTCAATGTTTAATGAGAATTTCAGAATACTTATTGAAGAAGGTTCCGGAACTTATTTTTACTCTTCTGTTTCTAATGGTTGGGCATGGGAGCAAAAGAAATTTACTATAAAGTTTCAAAGTCAATTGACAAATCTTGTGGTTGAAGAGTTGGTTGCGACAGGGACTTGCGGACTTACTGCATACGAGGAGTCAGCGTATTTGCACCATTCTTTTTTGAAAAATATTTTATCATTTATAGAAAGAACACAAGGTAAAAAAACGACAGAATGTCTAATTACATAAATAAAGATATATTATTGGTTGGTGCCGGACCTATGGCGGTGGAATATGCAAAGGTATTGATGCATTTGGATTGTTCTTTTGAAGTCATTGGTCGGGGAGCTGAATCTTCAATGAAGTTTGAAGAGTCGACAAAGAAGAAAGTACATGTTGGTGGTCTTGAAAAATTTGTAAACAACAATAAACAAGGCTTTGAATTCGCCATTGTTTCTGTTGGGGTTGAGAAACTGGCAGATATCACCATTGCGTTGTTGGAAATGGGTATAAAGAACATATTAGTTGAAAAGCCTGCCGGATTAAATTTTGAAGAAATACAGAAGGTTGCTGTTAAAGCAAAGGAGAAGACAGCGAAGGTTTTAGTTGCCTACAATAGAAGGTTTTATTCTTCTGTTGAAAAGGCAATTGAAATTATAAAGGAAGACGGAGGCGTTGCATCTTTTAATTTTGAATTTACAGAGTGGAGTAATAAAATCAAGAATATAGAGAAGGCTCCGGGAGTAAAAGAAAACTGGCTATTAGCGAATTCTACACACGTAATAGACCTGGCTTTTTTTCTTGGTGGCAAGCCTAAAGAGATGTCAACATATTCAGGCGGAAGTTTGGAGTGGCACGACAAGGCAATATTTTCAGGTGCAGGGATAAGTGAAATGGGAGCCTTATTTTCTTATCAGGCTAATTGGACGGCGCCTGGCAGATGGGTTGTAGAGGTATTGACTAAAAAGCATCGTCTTTATTTTAAACCCATGGAAAGTTTACAGATTCAGGAAATAGATTCTGTTCAGGTAAATCCAGTATCTATTGATGATGAAATTGATAAAAAATTTAAACCCGGAATTTATAAGCAAGTAGAAAACTTCTTGTCTGGCCAATTGGATAGATTTTGTACAATTGAAGAGCAGGTAGAGAATGTTAAGTTGTATGAAAAGATTGCCGGGAGATAGTAATTAGTTAATAAAATGGTTAAGAAAATATCTATAGATATCGATGGAATTTTTAATGATTATCCCCATTGTTGGGTAAGATTCATTAATCTGGCCATTGGAGCAAATTTCCAGGCAAAAGAGGACGCAAGGAATTCTTTGGGCGAACAGGAATATGAACGACTTAAAAGTTTGTATAGGACCTCAGAGTACAAAGCAAATCTTGAAGTTTCAGATGAAGCCAGATCTTTCTGCGATCATTTAACCAACAAAGGTTATGAGATAATTATAGCTACATCAAGACCTTTGAAAAGTCCGAAATATCCGGGATTATATGATTTGACATATAATTGGTTAAAGAAAAATGACGTTCCCTTTTCATCATTAATTTACAAGGAAAGAACAGACGCGTTTTTGAAAGAAGTTGAAGGTGTATCGTATCATATTGAGGACGAGATAGAATATGCCGACTTTTTTGCGCGTAATGGAATTACTACTTTTTTGTATGAAAAAAGCAGAAAAGTAGGTAAAGCGGAGTTGGAAAACATTATTGTTTTTGAGTCATTCAAAGAGTTAGAATCTTATATTGATTGATATGCCTTTTTTTAGTGTATGTATTTCCAGCTTTGACAGGAGTGAAACGATTGAAACTACGCTTAAATCTTTATCCCTTCAGGAGTTTAAGGATTTTGAAGTGATAATAGTAGATTGCTCCAGTACAGATAATACAGTTGAAAAGATCCAGCATTTTTTTAACTCTGATTTTTTTAAAAAGCATCCATTTACATATCAGTTTGTACAAAGGGATTATGAGCCCCAAACCGTTGAAGACTGGAATGAACCAGTTAAACTTGCTAGTGGGAAATACATTGCAATGTTGGAAGGAGACGATCAATTCTTGCCAGACCACCTAGAAAAAGTTTATAAAACATTAGTGGAGGCTCCTAAAATTGGGATTTTTGCAACAGGTAATCAAAATGGAGCGCGCAAAAAACAAGGACTATTTAAAAGCCAGGATTATTTTGAATACCTCTATACACTCAAAGAAGTTCCCCCTCCATCTGAAGCTATATTCTTAAGGTTAAATAAGCAAGGAAATCCTTATTATTACAATGATAAAGATTTCATATATGCACCCGAAATTGATTTATATATGCGAATAGCGTTGGATGGCTTTGATACTTTTATTGCTCCTTCTCAAGGAGTAATCCGAGATGTTAAAGTGAAGTCAAGAGCCAAGTGGAAATATTATGCCGATCATTATTATATCCTGGATAAATACAGATCGTTTCAAAAAGGGACAGATGTATATCATGAAGTGAAGCGTGAAATTGATTCAAAAGCATATATGGCTTTTGTTTATGATTGGTTGTATTACAAGACCAGTGAAAGAAAAGCATTAAAAGAAAACCTTATAAAAAGATACGGAAGCTTTAACTTTTATTTAAATACAACGAAAGGCATATTTGCAGCAGTGTATAAGGGAATTATCAAAAGAATTTTAAAATAGTTATTTTTTTAACTTATGAATATATAATACTTTGTCATTTTTAGGTAACACCTTATCCAGGGTTTTAGAAAGGACAAAGTATAACTTTCTTAGAAGTTTCTTTTGAAGTATTTTTTGAATGTTTGCGTTAAAAACTAAAATAAGAGAGGAGAGGAACGCTCCAGAGAAACCCAAAGGTAATCTTTGAACCGTTTCAAAACCATTAAATAAAATATCAATACCTTTTTTAGAATATAGAATTCTATGCCTCGGTGTATCCAGATGCACCCATTTTCTTCCGAATAATTTAAATGAACTGGAGTATATATTGGGGAAGTCATTAATAGAATAGCAGATCTCCTTAGAAGCATTTTTTATCAAGTCAACATAAGCCTGTGGATCTTGAATATGTTCAATGAACTGAGAGGAAGAGAATACATCAAATCTTAATCCTTCAGGAACCGCTCCATAATCGCCTTCTATTAAATGTATATTTAAATTTTTAAGATTCTGTTCTGCAAATTTGATATTAAAATCAATTCCGTATAGCTCGCTTTGAGGAAAGTATTGTCTTAGTATTAATAGCATTTGTCCATTTCCACAGCCAACATCTATAAACCTGAATTTACCATCCGGAAAATATGATTGTAATAGTTTAATTCTTATGCTTATAGCGTTGTTCTTATCATTTAAATCAACTGTGCTGAATTTATTAGTGAATGGCGTATAAGAATCACCATAATAGCGTGCTAATTCATTATTATCAACCTGCGGTAAGATGGACAAAGAATTACATCCTTTGCATTGATACCAGTTGTAACTTCCCTCTACGGCTTTAAAATTGATATCCTTTTGGTTTTTATACAAAATGAAAGTTTCAGATTGGCAAACCGGGCAATTTAATTTTGTCATTATAAGAGATGATTTATGATCAATCCAGGCGGTAAAAATATTAAAAAATATATACTATTGAGAAAATAGTTTTTAGCAAGTATAGTGCTTATCTACAGAGCTTTAGAGATAATATAGTTAACGGCTTTTCTATGCTTTGAAATAGCATGTGATAAATAAGAATAAAAAGATATTAACATGAAAAATTTAAAAACAAGCATTCTTACACAAGTTTATGATTTAACAGGCAATAAATTGTTCTTTAATAGTAATTGTTTCTAAAAAATGTCATTATCGAATTGACATTATCAAAATACACCCACATTGCATAGCTATAATTCGAATTGATCAAATCTTTAGTAGGTAGAGAAATATAAGAAGATCCATCAAAATGATAGGCGCTGTTTTCTTTACCACATCTGTCGGTGGTTAAAGTGGCTCCGAAAGACGTTCCATTATTATCATTTCCTGAAGCATCTTGAATATTAGAAGTGAATGGATAATAAGCAACTAACTTATTCTGAGATTTAACAAATTAAAAATTTAATAAAATTACAATCAGCGGTAAAAATTTTCTCATAAAGATTTTTCCCTTTTAGTTAAGAAAAATGCAAAATCTTTATCTACTAATTTCCCCTATAATTAGATCCTTCAACTTTTCTTTTAATAATCCTCAATTGAATGCCATAAGACTATAAAGCGACAACCAATTGTTTATTCACTATTATAACATATGGTTATCTGGCTCTTCGTAAAAAACAGTCTTGAAAAATCAAAGTGTTGTATTGCAGATCAATAATTTAGAATTATTCGGAAACAATTTCCTGTTAATTTTACCATTTTTTAATTCTATTTCTTCTGTTACAATCTGGTTTAGAGATGGTAAAAAATTTTCCTCATGCATAAGAAGCGTCAGAACCTTCAATTGTTCTCCGTTCAATAAATCACTTTACCGGAAGATTAGCCTCTCCCCATTTTTCCATTCTATTTAGGATATCTTCAAGAGACTTACCTCGTTCTGTCAGTTCATATTCTACTTTTGGAGGGACTTCCTGATAAACAATACGATTGATCAATCCATCGCTTTCAAGTTCTTTTAACTTTGCAATAAGCATCCTTTCAGAAACACCAACCAGCCTTTTTTTCAATTCATTGTAGCGGAGTTTTTTTTCATTCAGGAGATAAACAAGGATATTGATTTTCCATCTTCCACCGATTAAAGATAAAATCTGGGTAATACCACAATGCTCTTTCCAGTATTTCTCATTGATGCTATTGGTAGAATGTTCCTTTCTTGATTTCATACTCACTTTTTTGTTAGTACCATACAATTTAGTATGTACTTTCTTCACTCTAAATAAATCAAAATATTTGCAAAGTAAGATTTAAAAAGAACTAAAAATGGAAACGATCAAAGTAGTATTTTACTGGACAAGTTATGCTTATTATCTCTATGTGTTTGGATATGCATCTCTTTTCAAGGTATTTCAAAAAAAATCAATGATGGACAGTATGCTATCTCTTGGGTTTAATAAAATCTGGACTATTCTCATTGGAATTGGTGAACTGATAGGAGTTATCTTAATTGTGGTAGGATTGATTAAACCTCAGTTTAGAAATCTAGGAATTTTATTGCTGGTCCCTTTTTCGGTTGGCGCATTCACAGCACATATGGCGCATCAGGAATATCAGCACTATTATAATTCATTGATAGTGTGCATACTTACGATTGTCATGCTTGCCTTAGACAATAATTTCAAAATTCAGTTTTAAAAAAGATGTATGCTTGCACATCTTCATTGTCGTTAGATTCAGGATATGATCAACCTTTTGTTAGAAAAGATTAATTAGGTTTATTTCCTTAATTTAACGACAAGGACACGTGCATCTATAAACCATAGGAATTACTTTAACATAGCACTAATGTGCCACAAATCAGAAATGGAAAATGAAAAACCAGAGTTCTGGGAAATTAACTTTATTGAAAAGCAGGAGATGTGGGGCTTTGAGCCAGCAAATGCTGCAATATTAACAAAGGATTTTTTTGTTAAGAATGCAGTAAAAAACATCCTAATTCCTGGGATTGGATATGGAAGAAATGCACAGGTTTTCAGAGAAAACGGAATAAATGTAACTGGGATTGAAATATCAAAAACGGCTATAGCAATGGCAGAGAAACATTACGGCAATGAGATGAAAATCTATCATGGCTCTGTAACTAATATGCCCTTTGATAACTGTCAGTATGATGGAATTTTTTGCTATGCCCTAATCCATTTATTGGATAGATATGAAAGAGAGAAGTTAATCAGTGAATGCTACAATCAACTGGCGGAAAATGGCTACATGATTTTTACAACCATTACCAAAGAAGCATCTACCTATGGTCAGGGACAATTAATCAGCAAAGATCGGTATGAAATGTTTGGCGGGGTTAAAATGTATTTTTATGACAGAGAGTCTATCGCCTCAGAGTTTAGCGGGGCAGGGCTGTTCGAAATCACAGAAATTGATGAGAACTATCCGTTCTATTTAATTAAATGCAGAAAAGTCAGAAGCCTTTAATATTTATAATAAGCCATTAAAAAAGGCTGTCCATATTATGGTCAGCCTCTTCTTAACTTTCAACTTTAAGATTTGTGCTTAAAACTTAATACTTCGAACTTATTACTTTTTCGGTACAAGTGTCACAGCTCTCATCATGCCATGCTCTTCACCTTCAAAAGAAAGCTTCTCTTCGCTGATATCTTTGATTTGTTTTTCAACAGTTTTGCCACCTTCGCTGTAGTGTAAAGTAATTGTATTGTCATTTACTTCCCAGGTTCCATCCTGAGTTTGGCCCGCTTCAGTATATTCAAATTTGCCATCATTGGTAAACGAATAATAAACGCCTCCAATCGCATCTGGTGAAACTGTCGTTCCTCCAAGGACCAATTCTGTTGCCTTCCATTCTTTGGCAATCATTTCCTTTTTTTCTTTAGCACAAGCCGTTACAAGTATTATAAGAACGATCAGAGCAGCGAATCTTTTTAAAAGCGAGGTTTTCATGATGATTTTTTAGTCAATAAGATGTTAATTTGCAGATCAATAAAAATTCTGTTTAAATCTACAGAAATTTTTATGCAAATGTAATAAAGCTTTTTAAACGGGAAAAGCCATCGTTGTAACTGCCTGTTAAGTACAACTAAACTTTTCTATGCCCAGATTGCTTTATGGAGTTTTACTTATAACTTTTCAGTTTCCAATGGAAGTTCGTTTTCCAATATATTTTAAGTTTACAACAATTCTTCTTGGACTAATCCTATTGGTTTATGTCCTAATAGAGGCACAGAACATTTTAATATTACTGGCTCTTGCCGGACTTATTTCTCTTTTATTGCTCCCTCTGGTCCGCAGACTTGAGCGAAAAATACCTTCTACTTATGCAATTCTTATAGGCCTCGTCCTGATTATTATTGTCCTGGGCCTAGTTGGCATTTTCGTGTATTCCCAATTGGTAGATTTGATGGAATCACTTCCTGATATTACTCAAAGGCTCACCAAACTTGTAGAGCAAGGGAATCCTTTCTTTGAAAAGTACTTAGGCGTAAAAAGAGGGCAGACCATAACTTATCTGAAAGAAGAGCTAATTAATTTACTTCATCAAAGTACAGCGATATTTTCGACAACTCTTTCTGTTACTACCGGGATATTTACAGCAGTAGGTCTTGTTCCGGTATTTATATTTTTCATGCTTTACTACAGGGCTTTTTTCAAGGATTTTTTACTTCTCTTATTTAAGGAAGAAAGTCATGGAGATGTGTTAAAGACAATTGAAAAAATAGAAATGGTAGCTCAATCATATCTTTCCGGATTGCTTATTGTCATTTCAATAATTTCAATTCTGAACGTAATAGGCCTCTATATAGTAGGAGTGGAATATGCAATATTCTTCGGATTGTTTGCAGGTATGCTGAATATAATACCCTATATCGGAGTGTTTTTAGGCTCTACTCTTCCTATCGTATACACCGCCCTCAAAGGAGGTTCATTGATTCAATGCGTTGGTGCCGGTGCAGCCTTGTGGGTTGTTCAATTGCTTGAATCAAATTTTATAACACCAAACATAGTCGGAGGTAAAGTAAGTTTGAATCCTTTTGCTTCCATACTTGCTCTATTGATTGGCGGTGCAATCTGGGGTCCTTTGGGAATGATTCTCTTTGTCCCCTTCACTGCTATTCTAAAAGTTATCTTTGATGCCATTGACCCGCTTAAGCCTTATGGATTTATCCTTGGAGAACCTCCAACTGATAAGGATGAAGACAAAGAACCTTTCTACAAAAGAGTCTGGCCGTTTAAAAAGAAGTAGAAGTAAGTATATTTAGCTCTCGCTTATCCAAAGTAAATGGACTTCATCCCTAACCTTTCTCCTGAAGACATAAACTCCAACTTAATCATTTTATAAATAATTCTTAAATAAAGAAAATAGCAACAGTGTGCGCAACAGCAAGGTCTTATCGGAAACTTTGTTGCTCTTTCTCAAACTGTTGCTCCCTATCTTATTATTACATTCCTCCTTAGCTTTCCTTATGATTAAGGAGAATTAATTCTTAATTCTACAAAGATGTATTAAGGGCAGTGGATTAATTATAATTTTTCTTCAAAAGGTTACACAGGAAATTTTTCTATTAAAAAAGCAATTATAAGCTCCTGTATTTCAGTGAGCATGTTAGATGACCTTAACAATTTTTAATTCTTTACAGTTCTTCAAGTACAGCTTCTCTCAGAGTTTGAATCTAAAAGCCTTTACTTATGAGAAGAATCCTACAACAACAAAAAGACTTTGTCTTTTTATATTTTATTATTTCGGTTATGTGCCTTTCCTGCAGTTTTGCAGAGCAGGAGTCAGAAGAAAGGTGTGAGGGAAACATAGGAGTAGTGAAAGAAGATCATTCGGATAAACAATTTCAACACCTAATAAAGTTTGTCAATAACAATACTTCCCATTCATCTACTGACCTTCATAAAATTCGTCAAAGGGGTGTTCTGAAAGCCATAACAGGACTGGGCAGAACTAGCTACCATATAAATAACAATGGAGCTCCTGGCGGATTCGAATATGAAATGTTACAAGCTTTAGCAAAACATCTCAACATTAAACTTGAAATTGTAGTTGCTGAAAGTGTGGAGTCTATGTATGATATGCTTAAAAGAGGAGAAGCTGACCTTATTGCATATCATTTGGTGCCAAGCAGGGAGAGGGATGATGACGTTAGTTATACCGTACCCTATAACCACATGAGGCAGGTAATTGTGCAGAGAAGTTCATCTTCTCTTCTGAAGGCCCCTTCAGATCTGGCTGGTAAAACAGTTCACATCCCCAAAGGGTCTCCTTTTAGGACGAGATTGGAACATCTTGAAGAAGAAATTGGTGAAGACATTCATATTCAAGAAAGAACTAAACTCGTCGGAGAGGAAGATTTGATATTGCAGGTTGCCAGAGGAAAAATTGATTATACAGTTGCGGAAGAAAATATTGCTCGCCTTACCCGAGCGTATTATCCAAACCTTGATATTCAATTGGCTATAAGTTATCCTCAGAAAATTTCCTGGGCAGTGGGAGAAAACACTCCCGATTTGTTAATGGAAATTAATAGTTGGATGACTAAGTATGTAGAAGGAAAAACATTTACGAAGACCTACAACAAGTATTTCCGATCGGGCCAACAAGGCCATGTCCAATGCGCTAGAGGCAAAGGGAAAAATTTGTCACAATACGATTGTCTTATAAAAAAATCGGCAAAGGAGATCGGATGGGACTGGAGGCTTTTGGCAGCTCTGGTATATCATGAGTCTAAGTTTAATCCACTTGCAAAGTCTTGGGCAGGAGCTTGCGGACTGATGCAGTTGATGCCATCTACAGGAGCACTCTTCGGTTTGGAAAACCCAGAAGATCCATATGAAAATATGAAAGCAGGCATCAAATATCTTAAATGGTTGGATAAGTACTGGAAAGAAAAGGTACCTGATCAGGATGAACGGCTCAAGTTTGTGCTGGCTTCCTATAATGCCGGTCAGGAGCATGTTGCTGACGCCCAGCGTCTGGCAATAAAATATGAAAAGGATCCATTGGTATGGGATGATAACGTAGCTTACTTCTTGCTACAAAAGGCCCAGGTGAAGTACTACTCAGATCCGGTTGTCAAATTCGGATACTGCAGAGGCTCTGAGACATTTAACTATGTGAGCAATATTATAAGCAAGTTTCAATATTACAAGCAATTAATACCTGACGAGATTATTTAAAGTATGATTTTTATAAAGTATGGAACATGTTCATCCATTTGTAGTTCATTTCCCTCTGGCATTGCTCATTACAGCGAGCTTTATGGGGTTGGTTGGTATATTTTACAGAAGAGGTTTGTTTAAAGAGATTGTTTTATGGCAATGTGTAGTTTCTTTATTCTTCCTGTTTCTTGCGATTTTAAGTGGTTATAGTGATGAGGAAAGAATCATTGGTTCTTTACCTGTAGATGAGCTAATGACTGTACATAAGAAAAATTCTTACATTATTACTATACTGTTCCTTCTTCTTACTTCATGGCTGGTATTAAGAAAGAGGGTGATGAAAACAGTTGAATACTCTTCTTGGGTCGTATTTCTTACTATAGGAGGAGTTTCAGTTATTTATCAGGCCGTATTGGGAAGTAAGCTTGTTTATCGGGAGGGAGTTGGTGTGAAGCCTATGGAAATGGCAAAAGCTAAAGCTGCCGAGAAAATAAAACAAGAAGCGAACATTAATTATTGAAAAACAATGTAGCATGTAGAGACGCCATGCATGGCGTCTCTACTGAAATCGTTGAAATGATAATATGTACTTCTTTTAATTTTTGATTAGTTGACGGCTTTCGTGGCAGGCTTTAAAAGAAGGTCTTTTTTAAGTCTTGCTAAATTTCCATGGAGCTGTTTTATTTATTGAACAAGAATGAATTTCCCGGGTTAGCAATAATCAGGGATTTTTTTATGAAAATACTAAAAAGCTTGAGTATTAGAAATAAGCTCCTTTTGCTTATAGGAGTCTTGCTCTTCCCTCTGCTTTACTTCAGTACAATCAATTTAATAAACCAAGTTAATGATCAAAAAAGGCTAGTATCTATTTTTGATAAAATCAAAAAGACGGAACTTACATCCAACCTTATAAATGCTATTCAGAATGAAAGGATACTTAGTCAAGCATTCCTGGGCAATGAGGGAAAGCAATTTGAAAGGGAGCTTATAATTGCCAGAAAGGGGACGGACAAGGAAGTCGTTATTTTTAAACGTTTCCTGAATGAGTCTGACGAAGAGATTTCACATGGTTTTTACCTGACTCAACGGATTGGAGAGTATAGAAACGAAATAGATCATCTGAAAATAGACTCTTTATCCGACAATATCCTGTATAGTGATATTATTTACCATTTGCTTGATGATATTGAGCATACAGCCTTTGTTATCAAAGAGCCGGCTCTTCAAAATGAAGTTTATACATTTCTTTATCTTCTTAATGCAAAAGAATCATTAGGCCAATTGCGGACGCTAGTGATGCGAGGAATCACCACAGGAAATTTTTCAATTAAAGACTACGGAGCTTTCTGTATTCGAAAAGCCTCCTATGAAAGAGATATTCAGGACTTTTTAACGGAATCATCCACAGATGTCTATAATTACTATTCTCAGGTTATTAAGGACAAAGCGTTTAAGGAAGTTCTGAGTACAATCGCTTTGATATATGAACGAGCAGATATCGAAAATGTCGTCCAGACTCCTGAAGCATGGTTGACAAAAACAACAATTTGTATGGGGCAGCTGAATAGTGTTGCCATGTATGATATAAACCTCCTTAAAAAGGAGATGGATGACCTTCTTCATGTAGGACGAAGGAAAATGATAGTCTTCACAGCTTCTATCACGCTATTGGTTTTAATTTCTGTATTTCTTGCGATTTATTTTATAAGAAACATTTCCATGTCTGTTATAAAATTAAAAGATGCATCAGAGCAAATCTCAAATGGTGATACCAATGTTGTACTTAAGATAAAATCTAATGATGAGATCGGAGCCCTTGCCAAATCTTTTACATTAATGAGTGAAACAATGAAGCGTCAGGCAAATGTTGCTTCTGAAATCGGTAAGGGCAATTATGATGTTAACATTGAGGTAAAGAGTGAACATGATCTTCTTGGTAACTCATTAAAAAAAATGAACAATAACCTCCGCAATTTTTCTATAAGAGAAAAAAGGAGAACCTGGGAACTCGACTTTGACAGGGAGCTTAATGACCTGATGCGCGGCCAAAGAAGTATTGATTTGCTGCTCAAAAAGATTATAGATTTTATTTCTGAAAAATTAAATGTACAAGTTGGTCTGATATACCTTTTGTCTGAATCTGAGGTGCTTAACGTTAAGGCTGCATGGGGTATCGATATTGATAAAGTAAGCGATAAAGAATTTTCTTTTGAAGATTCAAGGCCGGGTCTCGCACTGAAGTATGAAAGGGTGGTAAAGTTAAAAGATATACCGGAATCTTATTTCAAGATTTATTCAGGGCTTATAAAAGGACTACCATCCAATATTATCTGGGTGCCGCTGGTGTTTGAAGAGTTTAAAATAGGGGTTTTTGAACTTGCTTCTATTGAAGAGATATCAAGGGAAAACATAGATTTCTTTATGGCCGAATGCGAAAAGATTTCAATGGTACTTCTAGGTCTGAGAGCGGTTGAGCGAACAAACGAATTACTCTCCGAATCTCAGAGCCAGGCAGAAATATTATCTGCTCAGCAAGAAACACTGAAGGAGGTTTATGAAGAATTGCTTTTACAGAAAAATAAGCTACAGGCATCCGAAGAAGAACTAAAGTCCAGTCAGGAAGAGCTGCAGGAGAAAAACGTGGAGCTAGAAGAAAAGGCTAGTCAGCTAGAAGAGCAGTATCAAGAGCTGAGGGTAAAGAATAGCCAGTTGGAGGAGGCTAGAAAATCAATTGAAAATAATTTGCTTCAACTCGAGGTTACATCCCGTTATAAATCAGAGTTTCTTGCAAATATGTCTCATGAGCTAAGAACACCTTTGAACAGCATATTGATTCTATCAAAACTATTATTAGACAGCAAAGATGGCATTGAAGATAAGCATAAAGACTATGTTAAAATTATAAATCATTCTGGTGCAGATCTATTAAAGCTTATTAATGATGTACTTGATCTTTCAAAAATAGAGGCCGGAAGAATTAATACAGAAATAGTCAGTACACCTTTGGATGATTTGTTAATGAAAGACCAGTTCATCCATATTGCAAAGGAAAGAAATATTGAATTTAAAACGTCCATAAAACCCGGTCTGCCTGAGAAAATTTATACTGATAAATTCAGAGTGCAGCAAATTTTAAAAAACCTTCTTTCCAATGCATTCAAATTTACGCCATCCGGGGGCCAAATTTCTGTATCAGTTTATTATACTGATGATCAAGTAACATTTCAAAATGATACCTTAAAAACCTCAAAAAGAGTTATAGCATTTTCAGTAACTGATAGTGGTATTGGTATTTCTGAAAAAAAGCAGAAACTTATTTTTGATGCCTTCCAGCAGGAAGATTCATCAACCACAAGGAAATTCGGAGGCACTGGCTTGGGACTTTCTATTAGTAAGGAATTGGCAACTTTATTAGGAGGGGAAATTCATCTTAAAAGTGAAAAGGATAAGGGAAGTATTTTTACCCTATATCTGCCTGAGTTATCAGATGATTATGAGCAGTCAAGTCCTTTGGTTTCACATGCAGAAGAAAAAGAAAATTCAGAAAAGGAGCAGCAAGAAAATATAGATATACAACGAAATGAATCTGTTTTGCTGATTATTGAAGATGACGTCAATTTTTCTAAAGTCATATCTGATATTGCGCAATCCAAAGGATACAGGACCATTGTTGCACATACGGGCCATGATGCTATAAAAATGGCATTTGAAAATGCTCCTGGAGTTATAATACTGGACATTGGTTTGCCCGATATAACCGGATGGGAAGTACTTGAAAAGATTCGGAAGCATGACATTTTGAAAGATGTTCCGGTTCATATTCTTTCAGGAGAGAAAGATGCAGGCCTAGTTAAAGACTTTTCCAATGTTTGGTTTGAACAAAAGCCTGTTGGTAAAGAAGTCCTTGAAAAGACATTTTTTGAGATAGAAAGACATAACAATAAAGCACTCAAACAAATTTTGATTATTGAAGCAGCAAATGAGTTGGAAGAGAAAATCAAGAGAGTTGTTAATCAGGATTCTGTGAAAATCGCGCATTCCCAAGTAGTTGAAGAGTCCGAGAAACTGATACCATTAAAAAAGTTTGATTGCATTATTATGGAGTTCCATCTTTCTGATAATGATTTCCAGGTATTGCAAATCATCAGAAGAGATGAAAAAAATTTTAACACCCCTGTTATTATTTATACTGAAGAAAGTTTTTCTGAAGAAGATGAAAGGAGGATAAAAAAGTTTACGGAGTCAATCATCATAAAAGCTCCTCAATCAGGAGAACGACTTGCCGATGAGATAAATCTGTTTTTGTATCATGTTAAAGGAAGCAGATCAAAAGATAATGCTCTAAAAGGAAAGTTTATTAGTTCAGATAATGCATTGAGGAACAAAAAAGTATTGATCGCTGACGATGACATCAGGAATGTCTATGCTTTGATAAATGTTCTGGAATCCGAAGGAGTGAAAGTCATTTCAGCGGGTGATGGTAGAGAGGCACTACAGCAAATAACTGAACATAAAGACATTGATTTGGTTCTTATGGATATCATGATGCCTGAAATGGATGGATATGAAGCAATGAGGCGAATCAGGGAAATAGATGAATATAAGGACATTCCAATTATAGCGCTCACTGCCAAAGCCATGAAGGGCGACAAGGAAAAGTGCATAAAAGCAGGAGCTTCTGACTATGTGAGCAAACCAATGGATGTTGAAAGATTGTTATCTCTTATGCGAGTGTGGTTGTATGAAAGAAGGAAAAGATAATAAAATAGTATTATTAGAAGATGATCAATTAGAGGATCTGTTCGTGTCACTTAGACAAAGGTATGGATATGATTTTACAGGTTATGCAAAAGCTTCAATAAAACGCAGAGTTCAGAAGTTTATAGATACCATTGAAATGGAGTCAGTAGATCTCCTCAAAAATCAATTGCTGAGAGATGAAGCGTTTTTCAAATATTTTTTGGATGAGATTACAGTCAATGTAACGGAAATGTTCCGTGACCCTTTGTTTTTCGCAAGTCTTAAAAAAAATGTTTTTCCCCTGTTAAATACCTACCCTTTTATAAAGATATGGGATGCAGGCTGTTCTTCCGGTGAGGAATTATATTCTCTTGCCATTTTCCTTGACGAAGAGGGGCTTTATGGAAAATCAAGAATCTATGCAACTGACATTAGTCAGCGTGTTCTCGACAAGGCAATGGATGGTATTTATCCTATAGACATGATGAAGGAGTACACGGGAAATTATATTCATGCAGGCGGTAAGCGGTCTTTTTCAGAATATTATACAGCTATGTATGGCAATGCAATATTTCGTGGCAGACTAAAGAAAAATGTAATGTTTTCTGCTCACAACCTCGCTGTAGATGAGTCTTTCAATGAATTTAATCTCATCGTATGCCGCAATGTACTTATATATTTCAACAGAGATCTTCAGGAGAGAGTTATTGAGTTGTTTTTAAAAAGTCTACCGGTTTTTGGGTTCCTTGCTTTAGGTAATAAAGAAACGCTTTCGTTTTCTATATTCAGAGATCATTTCGAAGAAATAGACAAAGCGCAAAAGATATACAGAAGGATAAATTGATAGATATGCTTGGCAAGATAGAAGCAATAGTAATAGGTGGTTCGTGGGGCGGAATAGATGCTGTGATAAAAATACTATCTGCTCTCCCTTCAGATTTTAAACCTACTATGGTTATAGCACTGCACAGGCCAAAGAATGTGGTTAATTCGCTTGAAGGTATTTTAAAAAAATATTCTAAAGTGCCATTTTCTGAGCCTTATGATAAGGAGGAAATAAAGTTGAATCATGTTTACTTGGCTCCGTCTAATTATCATCTTCTTATTGAGAAAAATAAAATCTTCTCATTAGATGTTTCCGAACCAGTAAATTATTTCAGACCCTCAATAGACGTCCTGTTTGAGAGTGCAGCGGAGGTATACGGGAAGTTCCTGGCAGGGATTCTCCTTACTGGTGCAAATAAAGACGGAGGAAACGGAATGAAAACTATTGCAGGAAAAGGTGGTTTTACTATTGTACAGGACCCTTCTACCGCCGCTTCAGGAATTATGCCTTCGGCCGCGCTTAGATTGATAAAGCCTGATTTCCTTGGGAGTGTTCATTCTATCACTGAATTAATTTCATCAGGGAAAGAATTTATATGGCAATAAATTCAAATCAAGAACTGAATATTCTTTTAGTGGATGACCGGCCGGAAAATCTCTTCAGCCTTGAAAAAGTACTGGAAGATGAACGTCTGAACCTTAAATTTTTTAAGGCAGAATCAGGAACGGAAGCACTAAAGATCGCCCTCAAAGAGGAGCTTGCCCTCATTATGCTGGATGTGCAGATGCCTGGCATGGATGGCTATGAGGTTGCTAAAATTCTTAAGGAAAGCAGTAAGACCAGAAATATTCCGGTCATTTTTGTCACTGCTATTAACTATGAAACTTCCTATGTTGTAAAAGGATATGAGTTTGGAGCTATTGACTATCTCTTTAAACCGCTTGATCCGCAGATTACAAGAGCTAAGGTTGTTTCATTCCTTCAGATTTATATTCAACAAAAAGAGCTTGAATATAAAAACGATGAGCTGGAGCATCTGGGCTTACTGGTTAATCTAACCACTGATCTGATGTATATCTATGAACCGCAGAAGGAAACCTTTATCCATATTAACCCTGCTGTTGAAAGATTTACAGGTAGAACTCTTGAAGAACTTAATTCTGACAACCATCAGAATTCTATAATTGATGGGGAGTTGATGGAGCTATTTAAAAACCCTAAAGACTCGAAACAAGTCATACAAAATTATGAGCAGCAACATAATGGAAATTGCTGGATAAGCTGGTCTTTCACACTTAACAAAGGCAAGTGGTATGCAGTAGGAAGAAATATCACAGCGAGAAAGGAGTCGGAAGATAAACTAGCTTCCGCCAATGCGGAACTTGAAAAGAAGGTACAAGACAGAACTGCAGAAATCTCAAAAACCAATAAAGAGCTTAAGTACGAAGTTGATCGCAGGGCCTATGCAGAAGAGCATCTGAGAATTTACAATGAGATGCTAATAGAAAAGAATAAAGAACTTGACAACTTTGTTTATACGGCTTCGCATGATCTTAAACTACCAATTGCAAATCTGGAAGGATTGATAAAAACATTAAAGGAAGAAATTGCAGAAGATTCAGATCAGGTGGAGAATGTATTGAGCATGCTTGGTCATTCTGTAACACAGTTAAAAGAGACTGTTCAGGATCTTTTAAAAGTAATTCAGGTGCAAAAAGAAAGGTTGGAAGAGCCTGATAACTTTGATTGTAAGGAAGTCATTGAAGAAATTAAATTCAGTATTAAAGAACTTATTGAGGAGGCTGCAGCAATAATTATTACTGACATTCAGAGGTGTGACGAGTTAAAACTTACCAAATCTGACTTTCGAAGTATAATCTATAACCTGATGTCGAACGCAATAAAATATCGTTCACCGAAACGTATCCCGGAAGTGCAGGTGAAGATGTATGAAACGGATGAACATTTTGTGATAAAGGTTTCGGATAACGGACTGGGGATACCTGAAGATCAACAGCAAAAGCTGTTTTCAATTTTTAAAAGAGTCTATAGCCATGTAGAAGGCAGTGGCATAGGCTTGTTCATAGTAAAAAAAGCAGTTGAGAGATACAACGGATACATATCAGTAGAAAGCGCAGTCGATAAAGGAACAGAGTTTAAGATATTTTTTAATAAGCCGAAGCCTGTTCAGTAAAAGAAGGCTATAGCTTTTTTCATCAAAAATTTTAACCTGCGAAAATCCAATAATTATCTATACGTTAAAGGGAACCTATAAAGGAATATTTGCATCTTATTATCACTGTCTTTTGCTTGCAAAAACAATCATTTGAGCTGGGCTGTTAATTTTTTATCCAACAACACTAGCTATGATAATTTCTTACCGGTTATCAATCATGACTTTGGTCATGATATTTATTCAATTCGTTTTTGTTGATGCATTTTCCCAGACTGAAGATAAATATTGTATAGTTTATAAGTCCGGTCAGTATTGTCCTGAAGAGGGTACTAACCTTTCTCAAAAAACAAAAAATCTAAGAAGTGAACATCAGGAATATATACTTGTACAGTTCTTTGAATTGCCAAATGAAACAACACGGGCGCAATTAAAAAGTGCTGGTACAACTCTTCTGAAGTACGTTCCCAATTTTGCATACTGGGCTTCATTTCAAAGAGCCCTTACAGATGATGAAATAGAAAAATTTAAAATAAGAAGCATTGAAAAAATTTTACCAGCTCATAAAATTGATGAAAAACTGAATGAAGCAGTTAAAAAGGAAAAGAGGACGTTTACAGACATCGAAGTAACCTATTTTCAGGATGCAGATACAGTACGTTTAAAGCATTCATTAGCTAACCTAGGAGCTGTAATTGTAAAAAGTTCACCATTACAGAATAGTTTGATAGTGAGGATTTCACCAGGCAGAATTCAGGCGCTTGCATCTGTCCCTCAGATTTCATACATCATGCCTGCACCTCCAAAACCTGAGCATAGTAATTTTATTTCAGTAAATCAGCATAGAAACAATGTGCTGCAATCTGATTTTGCAGGGCAAAGAGGGTTATCAGGAAATGGACTGACTGTGGGCATTGATGATGAAGGCGCTATTGGGATACACCAGGATCTTAAACCTATGAGAATTACCAACCTTTCTCCTCCTGCTATTAATAATCATGCTACACACGTAGCAGGTACTACAGGAGGATCAGGAAATATTGATCCCAGAGCCAGGGGGGCTGCCTTTAATGCATACTTGGTTGCACAAAGTTTCCCAGGCCTAATCAATAATGGTCCTTCTTATTACAATACTTATGGAATGACTGTGACAAATAACTCCTATGGTTACCTTTCTTATTGGGGAGTTTATGATAACTCAAGTAATTATACAGATAAGACTCAAGACAATGTGGTAAGTCCAGGATTACTGCATGTAGTGGCTACCCATAATGGTGGTGCAGCGGGATACTATACTGTAAGTTCTGGCTGGGCTACTGCAAAGAATGTTTTGTCTGTGGGATCGGTAAATGAACATGATGTAATTTCCGGGTTTTCCGGGAAAGGCCCTGTCAATGATGGCAGACTTAAGCCTGAAGTAGTCGGACTTGGAGAAAGCGTATACTCAACATTACCAGGGAACAGCTACACTTATTTTTCGGGAACAAGCATGGCTTGTCCCGGTGTGACTGGTAGTGTTACATTGTTATATGAAAGATACAACCAGCTAAAAGGTACAAGAGCCAATGCTGATATAATCAAAGCTCTGGTTTGTAATACTGCGGATGATCTTGGAAATGCGGGACCGGATTATTCTTATGGCTTTGGAAGAATAAATTCCAAAAGAGCCGTTGAAGCACTGGAAGCCAATCTATATTTTGAAAATACTATAAGCCAAGGGCAGAATCTGACACATACAATTAATGTTCCAAGTGGCACCGGTCAGCTTAGAGTATTATTGTATTGGAAAGATAAAGAAGGTGCCGAGTTTAGTTCGGTGAATCTTGTTAATAATCTTGACATTCAGATTACAAAGTCTCCAAACACTTATCTGCCGTGGGTTCTCTCTTCCGAGAATCCTAGTAATGTAGCTGTAAGGGGAATAGATAATATTAATAACATTGAGCAGATAACGGTAGATTATCCGGATGCGGGAAGTTATACGGTTAACATTAAAGGAACAGCAATTCCCTTCGGCCCGCAGAGGTATGTTGTTGCTTATGAATTTGTAAAACCTTTTATTGCGCTGACATTTCCTTATGGAAATGAATCTCTTATTCCAAATGAATATACTCAAATTCGATGGGATGCTTTTGGTACTGGAAATTACACAGTTGAATACTCAACGAACAATGGAGGTTCATGGATTAATATCGTATCTGATGTTCCGTCATCTCAGCATTATGCAGATTGGTTTGTTCCTTCCGGTCCAGCAGCAATGCTTGTCCGTGTAAGCAGTGGTTCATATTCCAGCCAGAGCGTAAGAAATTTTTCTGTAATGACCGTTCCTTCAAACCTCGTAGCGTCTAATCCATCTACTGGTGCAATTAAATTTGAATGGAATGCTGTGCCGGGAGCAAGTTCTTATGATGTTTATTTGCTGGAGCCGCAGGATAAGGTTATTGAATTTGAGGCAACGACAACCGCAACATCTTATGTATTTCAGAATAGACCGCTGGGCAATGAAAATGAAGTATGGATGAGTGTGAGGGCCAAAACGGCATCAGGGATCATAAGTGAAAGAGCTTATGCAATAAACAAATCTGCAGTTGAAGTACAGGGTTTGTGTAATGCTTCGGGTACGATCACCCGAGAGGTTTGGACCTCTATCCCCGGAAGTGTTGTTTCAAATATTCCGGTAAACACTACTCCTAATCAGATAAGCTCGTTAACAATTTTCGAGGCCCCAACAAATTTTGGGGTTAATTATGGACAAAGGATTCGTGGTACCATCTGCGCTCCTTTATCCGGAAATTATATTTTCTGGATTTCAAGCAATGACAATAGTGAACTTTGGCTCAGCACAGATAGTTCACCAGCCAATAAAGTAAGAATTGCAAGTATTGCCGGTTACACTGGTGTAAGAGAATGGACAAAATATCCATCGCAAAGATCGGCTTCTATTCCACTTGTTGGAGGAAAAACTTATTATATAGAAGCACTTCACAAGCAAGGTGCTAATACAGATAACCTTGCAGTAGGTTGGCAATTACCAGATGGTACATTGGAACGGCCTATTCCTGGCAGTCGGCTTTCTCCGTTTGGGACGCCTCAGGATCCGCAAGTGCAACATGGTCTGTTAGGTACCTATTTTAGGGATATGAATTTTGATCAGATAGGATATTCAAGGGTAGATTCAGTTGTCAATTTTAATTTTGGAACAAATAGTCCTGCTCCAAATATTAGCCCAGATAAATTTTCGATAAGATGGACAGGGAAGGTGGAGGCCGTGTATTCAGAGACGTACAGATTTTATACTACCTCTAATGATGGCGTCCGATTAATGGTGAACGGGGAACAGATCATCAATAATTTTACAGAGCATCCGGCAACGGAGAATAGTGGCACCATCAGTTTAGTTGCTGGTCAGAAGTATGACATTGATTTGGAGTACTTTGAAAATGTTGGCTCTGCAGTTATATCCCTTTCATGGTCTAGCAGAAGCCAAGCCAAGCAGATTATACCTTCAGCGAGATTGACGCCATCTGAAACAGATAGTAAAATTGCGTCATTTGATCTGCCTTTGAATGCGAAAAATATCGTGGTATATCCTAACCCTGCTGATTACAAATTAAATATCTGGGCTCCTGGCTCAGAGGCCGGAGAGGTTAAACTGGAAATCCTCGATATGAATGGTTCCCAGTGGCTAAGCGAGGAGTTTGTTGTAAATGATACAGATTATCCCATTGAGCTGGATATTTCAAATATTCCAAGTGGTTTCTATATGTTTGTCATAAAAACAAACAGCTTCAAAGAAGTTAGGAAATTTAGTGTTGCAAGATAAAGATTTAAGCAGGTTTTAATGAAAACAGCCAGTCAGATACCTCTGACTGGCTGTTTTCATTATATCTAATTAAAATTATTATTGTTTCGAAATTTTGAAAGCCAAAGGCTTATCATTGATTACCAAACGACCAAAGTAAAAACCTTTAGGTAACAACTCTCCGAATGAGATCAAGGTCGCACTATTAATATTTTTTGATAAAATATTTCTGCCTGTTTCATCATATACCTGTAAGCTTCCTGATACGGGAGTTTTAAAACTCAGATTAAAATCATCTTTGCTTGGGTTTGGATAAACCTGGGCAATTGAAGATTCTGTCAGTGGTGTTATGGATGTAGCTTTTTCCTCAAAATAAGTAATAAAAGCATCATACAGTGGTTGGTTGACAGTACTTTCATCCACAATACCATTATCGCCTTTATACAAGCCAAAAGCATCTTCTCTGTAGTCATGATAAGTAAAGTGGAATCCGAGGCTATCCAGCACATGCAAGACATCCTTTACCCATATCTGACCACCTTTTTCTCCGAAGCATTCTCTCACTGCTCCAAATTCTCCATAATAAACAGGATATCCCCATTCTCTTAATATGTTTGAAAGATGAAGAATATTGGTTTTTACATATTCGTAATCGCGAGTCAATACAGGAGCCCCAGACTTGGAAGTATAAAACTCCATGGATATTGCAGCATTTGACCCGGTGGGTATAGCTTCTCCTTTCATCCACCCGCTAATGGCATAATATTTATTCATCTCTGGCTTAAACTGAAGGGTATTCAGAATAGTGGTTGAATAATCATCAGTACCAGTTACCTTTATTGAAAAATTATCAGTATGTCCCACTGTCGCAGTACTTGCCTCTCCTGATTTTGCATCAGGTTTCCAGAAATAGAATTTGGTATTCGCATCAAAATCACTTTTAAGCACTTCCCTTATCACATTGCCGTTTGCATCCACCTCGTTAATGGTAACATCATCATAGAAAGCACTGCCTGTACCAAGCATTTGTCCATAAAGTACGGGTCTTCCAAGTATATAATCTTCATTTGTTATTTTAAATGGTAGTCCTTTGAAATAGGTCCAGTCAGAATTTCCTGTTGGTAATTTTTTATTGTTATACTGACCAGTTGCAAATTCAAGATCATTTGGGGGTGTAAGAACATTTGGATCAGGATATTTTCCACCTTCACCTGTGCCTGCCCAGGCCTGATTCTGATGTGTATATTCGTATGGATCATAAGAATGAAGTGTGTACATCACATTTTCATCTTCGGTTCGAGGAAAGTTATTTTTCCCATCATTGAAGGAATAATTGCAACCTAAGGCTATTGCATTTGCAAGTATGATAAGGTGGTTGTTGTCTACCTCTCTGATTGCATCAGTGATACGTGTTGCAAGGTTATCCCAGTTTTGAATAGTGCCACTTGGCGTAGGTTCATTAAGCAAATCATATCCGGCAATCTGAGGCTCGTTTTTGTACTTCTCTGCAATTGCTTTCCAGAGTGCTACAAGTCTATCTTGATTCGTCTGATTTGTCCATAGAGCGTCTCCTTTACACTGAGATTGGAAGCCTCCCTGAGGTACATGGATGTTGAGAATCAAGTATACATTATGTTTTTTGGCCCAGGCGATGTTCTGGTCTATCCAATTCCAGCCAGCGTCTTTATATGTGTATGGAGCTGCATCACTTTCAAATGTTTGATAATTCATATAAAAGCGAATGCAATTCATTCCGATTTTGGAAACACGCTCAATGTCTGCTTCTGTATGATGTTCAGATGGAACAGGGTCATTAATCCAAACACGGTTTCCGAATGCAAGCCCTCTTAGCATGATTTTTTCGCCGCTTTCTGAAAGAACAAGTTCAGTTCCGTTTCTTTTGATAAAGTTTTGTCCCTGAGCAAAGTAGATATTGGCAAGTAGGGCCAGTGAGAGTAGTCTTTTTTTCATAAAACACTGGAATAGTTAAGGAAGTGTAATTTGTATATACCTGTGTTGTGACAGGAAGGTTGCCTTAGTTTAAGGCTGTATTTTCTTTAATTTATTATAAATTTATGAAAAAATGAAAATAATTTTTAGCCTAAGAACTTACTGTATTAGTCGCGTTGTGCCTAATAAGTTGTATACTAGTATTTTGGTTCATAACTTATTTTAACACAATTTTTCTAAAATAGATAACACCCTAAATCAGTAGTACTTTTTCGTCATTCTAATAACAAGTAAATTCCATCAAGGCCTCTTTAAACAGCTTTATTCTTATTAAAAGAGTCAGGCGTTGAAAGTATTTGGTTGGTAATAAATACGGAAACAACCTGAAGAAACTTACTGAAATTAAAAAAGTCTGGAAATAGATGTCCGAATCAAAGGATCAGGCTTATAAGTCAGCAAAGCTCAAAGTTGATAATTAAAAGGAACTTTCCGGGAAAATATAATATTCCAAATATATGTCATATATGAGTAAAGAGAGACCTTAAGCTTTGCATTGCGAACTACAATCCCTTGACATTTGTATAATTTATAGGTGAAGTAAATCTTATAAACTATATCACGGATTATGGGAAACTTGGTAATGAACAGACTTGATTATGCGCGTATTAAGAAGAGCATAATTGATTTAAAGCAATCCAGAGCAATTAGTCCTGAAGAGCTGGAAAAACTTAACGGAGAGTTAAATGCTGCACAAATTGTAGATCCTGAAAAAGTGCCGGTTGATGTTGTTACGATGAATTCAATCGTTAGAATTTCGTTCAGTAATTCCGGTAAAGTGCTTCAATTTAAAATCGTTTATCCTGACGAAGCTGATTTGAAGGAAAACAAAATATCGATCTTTTCACCTGTAGCTACGGCCTTATTAGGCTATAGGGTTGGAGATGAGGTTGAATGGATTGTCCCTGGTGGAGCTACGAAAATATTAATAGAAGAAATAATTTATCAGCCGGAAGCAGCTGGGCACTTTAATCTTTGATTAGGAGATTAAGATCTTTTGTATCTGAAGGTATTTGGTAAATTCCGCAATCATTGTGGAGACCTGTTGGTCTTTGCGTTCCATTTCGCTTGTCTCAAGATCGGATTGTTCAATGACAGGCTTCAGTGTGGCCAGGCTTTCATCCAGTTGTTTGATCATTTCGAGTGAATGCATTTTTTCATCTTCTTCTACTTCATTGTTCATTACTTTAAGCATAAAATCTGCCTTCAGCTGATCTATGAATAAAAGCATGTCCCATGGATTGTTAGGGCGGTTCCAGACGAAAGAAATATTACATCTTCTGCACTTATACTTATTAAATTTCCAACCTTTTTCATTCACATCAAGCGAAACATACTTAAGGTGCTCATTGCTGGAGCAATGTGGACATGAGGCGTTATCCTTAACGATGTTCTTAAGAACATCTCTTTTTTCAAGTACACTTTTCCTGGTTTCTGCGTGTTCGAAGATGATACCTGATAAGCGCTCACAAGCTTCTACAACACTTTTAAACTCATCAGACAGGGTGCCTTCTTCAATCATGAGTTCAGCCTTTTTTCTGAAATGATTGGTGAGCTTTATCAGTTCTTTTTCTTTGTCGTTTAGTTGGTTCATCAGAATGATGTCTTTGAAAATGCGAATATTAAAGATGGGGTATTAATTGGTAATATCAAAAAAAGTTCAGGTCATGAATGTTGGCTTTAAGTCCTTTATAAACAAAAAAAGAAGGCCATTGGCCTTCTTTTTTATAGAATAGAATAAAAAAATTTAATCAACCATAATTGGACCATTATCTGCAAAATCCTTTTCCAAGAGTGTAACATTTACAGAACCAATAACTTTGGCTGGACTATAGGTTGAGTTTTCATACGAAACTATATTCATTGTATAGTCAAACTTCAGTCTACCTGTTGATTTGTTAAATGAGTAATTACTTATAGAAAGGGTAGAAGAAGAGTATCCAAAGTATATGTCGCTTCTAAAGTTTGTGTTATCAAAAGTCATGAATTTCAGATATTTTCCATTGCCCAAGGCTTTGTTGTAGGAAAAATTGATAGTAAGTCTTGTTTCATCAGGTTTCTCTTCAAGAGTTTCAATGTAATTTGAAAAGAGTTCGAAGTAGTCTTCAGATTCTTTTGCACTACGTCTAAAAAGGTTTATACCTCTAGACTCAGAATACAGAGTATAAGATGCATCATCGAGGGATTCAAAATTTTCATAGGTAAACGTTCCCAAAAGTGTATCTGCTGTTCCTGCAGAGTTAAGCTTGTAAATTTTACCAGAAATATTTCCTTCTTTTCTCAAGGCATCTTGACCGGCAGGGCCAGGAACGGGATCTTTTTTACTACAGGCAGAACTAATTAGTAAAAGTGTTGCAAAAACTACTGATAGGTAATTGATTTTTTTCATTGTATACATTTTTTTAAAACCTTGAATTTTACCTGATTTTGATCTATAAGGTTACAGTTATTATAGTTAGCTTTTATTTTATTCGATAAATGATGGACATAAAAAAAGCTTCTGTGGAACAGAAGCTTTAAAAAATTCAAATTGAATAATGGCTCTTACTCAATAATGGATCCTTTTCGGAGATATATCTCTTCATTAAGTGCAGCCTCAACAGAGCCTTTTAATGTAAGATCCATACCACCTTGAACCGAACTCTGGTATTTTGCCTTATAGTTAAACTTAATTTTTCCCGTAGCCTTATCAAATGAATAATCAGATATTTCCATACTTTCATTGATCGTCGTAGCTGATGCTGTCAGAGAAAGTAATTTGCCATTTCCAAGTGTATCGTGAAGAGTGTAATCTAAGTTAAAGATGAGATTCTCTAATGGTTCTGAAGGAGCCTGATTTGATGATATGGATATGGATGTTAAATTTTTTGTATTTAATCTCCAGATGTAAAATCTGGACAATTCACCTTCCGAATATTGTGAGTTTGTGAAGTCATCTTCATGGAGGTATTCAGTGGAAAGGATCAAAGAATCATCACCATGTGAGGACTTTGTATATACATCCATTTTCACAAATCCGTTTTTTCTGATATGCTCTTCAAGTGATTTTCCATCTGGCCCGGCAGGGCCTGTAGGTCCAGGAACTTTTTCTTTTTTACAACCGAAAAAAGTTAACAATGAAGCTAATGCCAAAATATATAATTTAGATCTTTTCATTTTCATCAGTATTTAAAAAAAGTGAATTAATTGTTGACATTACCTGATCTTAAAGTAACTATTTCTTTGAGCGTTACATCCACCGATCCGATTACTTTTGAGTTTTTTCCAGAGAGTGTTTCATTGCCAACATAAAGTATTTCAAAATCAAACTTCAGATTTCTCGAGTTTTTATCAAAGCTGTAATTGCTTATTGAAAATGAAGATTCAGTCCAGGGGCTTACATCAGTTCTGACATTATTGTGAGGACGAGACGTTTCTCCGAACCTTAAATATTTTCCATTGCCTAAATCCTTGACATAACCAAAATAGATATTAGTCATTCCAGGCATTATGCCAGGCTTTATGGTATCAGTCATAATATCTATGTAACTGCTTAGTATAAAGATGTTACCACCTTTTACACTGTCTCGTCTGATTATGGTAACGTTAGGATTTCTACCTCTTTCATATAGGGACGCATTACTTTCAAAAATGTATTGGTAGTTAAATTCTCCAAGCAAAGTGTCTTTACCATCTTTTCCGGTAGAATAGAGTTTACCTTTTACAGATCCATCTTTTGTATATGGATACATATTGATGTCTTTCCCTGCAGGCCCCTGTGGTCCTGGTATCGGATCTTTGTCTTTGCAGGAGTATAAGGATGAGACAATAGTTAACAGTATGATTAATATTTGATTTCTTTTCATTTGTGTTTGGTTAAAAAATTTAAAAAAGAATGCTCTCTTTCAGCGCTTGAGCTTATGAAGTTTTACTAATGACTTAATAGGAAACAATTCCTTTTCTGAGCGGCACGGGTTCCTGGAGATTTATGTCAATATTGCCAATAACTTTGCTTCTTCTAATATTTGGCAAGCGTCCTTCATAAATGATGGTAAAATCGCTTTTAAGACGTCCGGTAGATATGTTAAAAGTATAATTTGAAAATTCCATTTTGGGAATCACAAAAACATCGCTGTTTTGTCCAAACCTCAGATATTTTCCATTTCCCAAATCTTTTTCAAAATAAAAAGAAGCTTGCAAGTCCTGTGAGGACGGGCTGCCCTGAGATAGGTCTGTTCTACCTTGAAATTTAAAATAACGTTTGCTTACCGTGCTGTCAGATCTGGCTATAAAAAAGCTTGCATTTTCTCCTTTGGTATAAAAGGATTGATTATTAGCCAGTGCAGATGTGTATTCATAATTAAAATCAGATATAAGGGAGTCTTCCCCTAGCTGATTTGTAATATAAATATTCCCTCTTATGAAACCGTCTTTTCTAAGAAGGAGGCTTAATGCATCTTTTCCTGCAGGCCCTTGTGGACCAGGCACTTGTTCTTTTTGATTGCAGGAGGCAAATGCTATAAATGCAGCGAAAAGAATTGTTGAAAATTTGTTTTTTTTCATTTTAAAAAGTTAAAAATGGACTAATAAAATTTATCACTAAAATTGCTAGCAGATACTTGAAAAATGGCTTAGCTATATATGTAGACTTCTTGAGAGGAATTTGTTCCCGAATTTTTAATAAACTAGTATTCGGAAAAATAAAGCTCAGAAATGTTGTTGACATAGCAGATCATCTGCCAGCCTATTTTCTATTAATTTATTCTGATTATTTCTTTAATATCCTTTAGGCTTCATTATTTTTAAATCGGGAATTTATTTTTCCCTTTAATTTAAATTTTAGAATATGAACAAAAGCGTTGTTGTTTGCGCTCTTCTTTCTTTTATTACTTTCTCCTGTCAGAATTCTGTAAAGGAAGCAAAGCTGGAAAAACCTGCTGGAGATTCCATAATTGTTAAAACTCCCTGGAAAAAACCTTCAGGTACTCCTGATCTCCCTCTATCTGATTCAATGATTACCAGCGCTGGCATCGGGAAGATAATACTGGGAAGTAAGCTGGACAGCGTTCAGTCTATGTACACTCTTTCGGAAAGTTATTTGCTTTGGGACCAGTCTCCTGCACTTAAAATTTCACTTACTGATAGTTATTGGATTATTGCTGAAACTTCTGGCAGCGTGGGAATTATTAATCTTTTGAGAACAAATAGTCCTGATATTAAATCGAAAAGTGGCTACCATGTAGGTCTGTCATTTTCCGAGATTGCAGATTCTCTAATCATTTTGCGAGAAAATAAGTTAATCTATTTTGCAAGGGAAGGTGTGGCAGCTAGGCCTAGGGAAAAAGATGTGAAAAGAATTTTCGGAAAATCTTTTAATCGCAATGCCTTAATGCAGTCCTCAATTGCCGAGTTGGTAATTACTTGCGAAGATTGCTAAAGCAGATAAAATGGAAACAGCTTTTAATCAGATGAACTATTGGGCGATTATCACCGCCGCAGGTATGTATTTTATCCTTGGTGCATTCTGGTATTCTCCAGGACTTTTTGAGGCTGCCTGGTTCAGAAATGTGCGGCTTCCCAAAGAAAGTGAGAAAAAGTTTACTCGCATGACAGCAGGCACTTTTATATTGCTTTTGTTTGCTGCGATCTTTCTTGATTATATTGTTGAGTTGAGTGCAACCAACACGCCGGGAAAAGGATTTTTTCTCGGACTCATAGCCGGTGCCGGCTTGGTGGGAACGGCTATGGGAACTACATACCTTTATGAAGGAAAACCCAGACAATTATTTTTAATAGACATAGGGTACCATCTTGCCGGCTTCACGGTAATGGGCCTTGTATTAGGAGGCTGGCATTAATTTCTACTAAGTTTTTCTATTGGATAAAGAAGTATTAATAGAGGTAAATAAGGTGAAAAAGACTTTCAAAAGTCTGGTCGCCGTCAATGACGTTTCCTTCAAGGTCAACGCAGGTGAATACCTTGCTTTACTTGGTCCCAATGGTGCGGGCAAAACGACCTTGATAGAAATGATCGAGGGTATTCAGAAGCAGGATAGCGGGGATATTCTTATTCAGGGTAAGTCCTGGAAAGGAAATGCAGAAAAGCTACATCGGGTTATGGGCATTTCATTACAGGAAACCCACTTTATAGACCGAAATTCTGTTGAAGAAACCTTAAATCTCTTCTCAAGCTTTTATGGACTGCCTCAGTCTCGCTCTCAGGAAATCCTTGAAGTTGTCGGATTAGAAGCAAAAAGGAAGACGTATGTCAACCATCTTTCCGGAGGACAAAGGCAGAAGCTGGCTTTGGGAATCGCTTTATTAAACAATCCACGGGTACTTCTTTTGGATGAGCCTACTACAGGCCTTGATCCTAATGCGAGACGTGAAATTTGGAATTTGCTCGAAAAGCTTAAGCAAACTTCTAAAACAGCAATGATTCTCACGACCCATTACATGGAGGAGGCTGAATATCTCTGTGATAGAATTATTATTATGAACAAGGGAAGTTTTCTGGCTGAAGGAACATTGCCCCAACTTATTAAAAGTTATGGTGATGGAGAAATCATTCATTTTACAGTAAATAAACCGTTTAAGGAAAGCCTGAAATCATTGCCCTCTGTCAGAAATGTATTCTGGGAGGATAAAGGAACAAAAGGTAAGCTGGTTGTAACTGATATTACCGATACCTTACCTCACTTACTTGCTCTGATCGCCCAGGAAAAGCTGAAGTTACTTGAACTTGAAAGCAGAAAGGTAACACTCGAAGATCTTTTTATATCATTAACCGGAAAGGCGCTTAATGAATAATTCATTTCTACAACTTGTATTTTTGCAATTCCGCTCTTTTTATAGAGAGCCTGCTATCCTTTTCTGGGCAATAGGTTTCCCAATTATCATGGCGGGTGTGCTGGGTATTGCATTTAGCAACAAAGAAATAAAACGAAAAGTAATGATCCTTGGAAGCACAGATAGTGCATCCTTTGAGAAGGTACTTGGTGCAGATATAGGGATGCCTTCTCGTTTCACATTTATTTATGGAACGAAAAGACAGGCAGAGCTTGGCATAAAAAGAGGAGAAATTCAATTGTATTTTTTACCGTCTTCAGATCGAATAACATTTTTTCTAGACCCGACAAATACGGAAGCTCAAAACACATACCTGGTATTGGAAAGAGAATTTCGCCGTGACAACAAAGTAACTAAGAAGATAGTAGTGCAGCCACTTACTTCTCAAGGTACGCGTTACATCGATTTTCTGATACCCGGACTTATTGCACTGGGCATTCTTAACTCTTGTGTCTGGGGCATTAGCTGGACTCTGATCAATTACAGAATTAAAAAGCTATTGCGAAGAATGATCGCCACACCAATGAAAAAATCTTATTTCTTTCTGGCGCAATTCAGTGCGAGGATTTTTATTACCATTGCAGAAGCGGTTATTCTATTTCTTTTCGCAGCGATTTTCTTTAAAGTTCAGATCACCGGAAGTATATTGGCTCTAATCATGGTTTTTTTATGTGGCGTAATTTCCTTCTCAGGACTGGCCATTCTTGTTTCTAGCAAAACAGCCAATACTGAGGTTGCAAATGGACTTATCAACGCTGTAACTTTGCCAATGATGATCTTATCGGGGATATTTTTCAGTTATCAGAACTTTCCCGAATGGTTAATCCCGATAATAAAAGTTTTACCACTAACCATGCTGGCAGATGCGTTCAGGAGCATATTTGTAGAAGGTGCAGGTATAAAAGAAATCTTATTACCGTCGCTTATATTGCTTTTGGAGGGAATAGCTTTTTATTGGATAGCGAGGAAGATTTATAAGTGGAGTTGAATTTTATTTCTGTACTTAAATCTCTGTGTATCCTACGCGTTTCTCTCTGTTTCTCAATGTAACTGATATTGTTTCACAGGCACAAGCATAAAGGATTTAAGAGTGAGTGACGGCATAAGTAGTATTTTTTTGAAAATTTTGCCATATTCCTTAAAATAATTTTTAACCTACATATCTATGAAAACCGACCTTTACACAAAAACTATCCTGACCATCATTGCTGTTTGCCTTGTGATTATTGTTGTTAAGCAAATAGATATTATCCCTAATGCCCACGCCGCAAATTCTGATAATGCTGTTTACGATCCGAACTATCGTTTAATCAAAACAAATGCAGACGGAACAATTGATGTAAATATTAAATCTTCCACTTCTTCAATAGATGTCAATCTGGTGAAAGTAAAAACATATGATCCTGTGGATGTAAATATTAAAAAGGTAGCTGGAAATACTTGCTATGATGCAATTCCGGTGAAAAATAAATAGTGAATTGGTTTAAAATAAATAATGGACTAATCGTTATTAGCCATAACTTTTATGCTTTATAATATGAAGAAGATTTTTTTACTATTGGTTTTAGTTGTATTAGGTTGTGGTGAAAAGAAAGAGGAAGTTGTAGTTGAATTTTTAGAACCTCAGCCTGGAGAAACCAAAAACCTAAGCGGATTTAATAGAAAATACTGGGGTACTTACAATAGTGAGCATGGAGCTCAGCTATTAATTCTTGAAAACAAAATCATTAAGATTACTCCTTACAATATTCTTTTTCATAGGAGTGCTCTGGATAGCATTACGGGGGACCGAAACAATGATGAGGATATTAAAAACTATCTGGAAAATTTAAACTTCAAAGTTCTAAAGATTTCAGATGACAGTGTTTCTGCTAATTACCTTGCACGGGACACGATCTTCAATGTCTCCCCCACCCAGGTCTGTCGTTCCTTAAAGGGATCATATTTTTTGAATTATCGATATGGAGAGACCGGCTGGAAGGTTAAAAGGCTAGATTTGAATAAAAACAGATTATCCATCAGTATGATTATGCCACATGACAGTCTATTTCATCTTCTTCCTGTTGAGGAAAAAGTTATAATAAAGAATGACAGCGGTGAAGTGGTCAGCTGTCAAATGAAGCCAACCAAAAATGAACTAAGAAAATTAATAAAAGCCAGTTCCTTTGAAGAAAGGGAGGTTTGGATAAAGGGGAAAAATTAATGTTATGTTCGTTCAATTGACTTTATTTTTGAGTTGTCTGTTCTTTCAGATTGATGATAGTTTATATGTGGACAGTTATTCAATTGAGAAGGGAAAAATAATATTAAGCTTCTTCAATGGAAGAAATCATGACCATTATTCTCAACCTTATTTAATATCAAAAGATAAAGCAGGAGATTACTTTATTTTTGATGGTGCCAGATACTATTTAAATAGGACGGCTACATTAGAGCAAGAAGAGCTTGATAGAATAGCGGAATATTTTAAAGGCAAAGCCAACCAAATTTGCTATAACCAAACTACTCCCAGGTTAATATTGACTTTTTTGGTAGATGAAGAAGGGAATGTTATGTTGGGAGGTGGATACTTGGACAATGGCTGTGAGCGCAATTTTTTAGAAGTGCATAATTATATAGATTTAAAAAAAATCAGATTTTCTCCAGGAAAGATTAAATCTCAAAATGTGCGTAGCATCTTTACAGTTGTACTACCTTTTAATAATTGATTGGATTGCAGTATGCTATTATAATTTACCCAGCCGACATAATCTTTTTCCTATGAAACTCTCCCCAATTCTTCATTTCTTCCAAAACCTTGTTTAAAGTTTTACCATGCTCAGTAATTGCATATTCCACCGCGATGGGTTTGGTTTGATAAACCGTTCTGCTGATCAGCTTATTCATTTCCATATCCTGGAGCTCCTTAGAAAGCATTCTTGGGGTCACACCAATCTCTCTGACCAATTCTTTAAATCTGAGTGGTTTTTCAAGTAAAGTCACCAAAATCAGCAACTTCCATTTTCCATTGATTACCTCAAGTGTGTCCTGAATAGCTCTTCTGCTGCCTGCGCAGGATTCTTTTGTGTGGATTATTTCCATGCGATATACTTTTTGTAACCGGTATACAATCGGTAACTGATTACAAATATATAGCAATATGAAGTAGATTTGAGTTCAATCATAAAAAATAATTACAATGAAAAAAGAGAAGATCATTTATTGGGTGACATCTGTGTTATTGGCATTAATGTTTGCTTTCAGCAGTTTTATGTATTTAACCAAAAATGCGGAACTAGTGGAAAATTTCAAAAAGATAGGGTTTCCTGAATCTTTCATTATGATACTAGGAACTGCAAAATTGCTTGCAGCGATTGCATTCATTGTGCCAGTGTGGAATCGTGCAAAGGACTGGGCTTATGCGGGTACCAGTTTTGTACTTATTGGTGCAGTATGGGTGCATGTTGCCACACAGACGCCATTCATTGCTCCACTTATCGCCTTTGGAGTAACAGCACTTTCCTATTGGTCAGGGATTAAGCTGAATTCAAAGGCTAGTCAATAATTTGACCGTCTTTAGATAGTTAATACAAAAAATTCAATAAGCTGAAAGAGAAATTCTATAGTTTCTCTTTCAGCTTATTTTTTTAAAAGTAGTTTGTAACATTTTTTTCCTTCCTGCGCCCTATGTATAAAATGCGGAGAAAATAGCCGCCATATTCTCTAAAACTAACACATTAAGGATGAAAAAACTTTACACTCATTTTTTGATTGGCATTTTTATGGTGACTACGGCCCAGATAGTAAATGCTCAAAGTATCAGCTTTTCAAAGACAGCTAAATCAAGAATAAAAATTGAAGAAGCTGGGAAGATGGATTTTGGTACAGGTGCTTTTTCTATTGAAGCAGTATTCAAGGCAGTTCCTGGAAGTGGCTATTATATGATCTTGTCAAAGAGAGGAAACTCACGTACAGATGGATTTTTTCTAAGCCTTGATGGCAACGGCTCTCCAACTGTGCAATTAGATGGCGCGAATTATTTTGGAGGGGTAAGAAATTTAAAAGATTATCAATGTCACCATATTGGATTGAGAAAGACGTCAGATAGTATATTGGTTTATGTTGATGGGATTTTGCTGGAGAAAGAAAAATTATATAATGCACATAATGTTACCCACAATGCCTCAGCACACATTGGGAACGATGAAGCTGATTCATTTGAACATGGATTTGAAGGTGTAATTAAAGAAGTGAGAGTATGGAATGTAGCATTAAATGTAAAAGACTTTTTGGATAGAAAGGACCGCCAATTGAGCCAGACAGAGGTAGATTCTGAAAGCTTGGTAGGTTACTGGAGATTAAATGAAACTTCTGGTCAGTCGGTAAAAGATTTATCAAAGTCAGATCATATGTCGTACCTGGGAAGTTCATCTGTTGATACAAATTTTGACCCTTCTTTTTCTGCAAACGGTTGTGAAATTACTGAAGTAGAAGAGCCGCAAATTGGCAATGGACTTAAGTTTGTAAAGGCAGACAAAACAAGAGCAATCGCACCTCAAAATGATAAACTGGATTTTCGTACAGGCAATTTCACAATAGAAGCGACAATCAACACCAATGAAAAAGCAACAGGATATTCAATGATTGTTTCTACAAGAACAAGCATCACAGATGGATTTTTCCTAAGCCTGACTTCGGATGGAAGGCTTATCGCGCAAATTGAAGGGGCGAACTATGAAACAAATTCGAATCCTGAAATCCGAGACAACAAGTGCCACTTTATTGCTTTAAAAAGACAAGGAGATAGCTTGTTCTTTTATGTTGACGACATGGTAGTTCAGAACCTTAAAATGTATAATAAAGGTGATATCGTCAATTACACAAATGTTGTTATTGGAAATGATGCTGCAGGTAGCTATTCGCATGGCTTCGAAGGATTTATAAGAGAGGTAAGGTTATGGAACGTTTCCAGAACATCTGCAGATCTAAAAAAATATCATGATACAGAGCTTGTTGGAAATGAGACCGGTCTTGCTGCTTATTGGAAACTTAATGAAGGAGCAGGACAAGTCTGTAAAGATTATTCCATTAACAACAATACAGCAGTTCTTGGGTCAAGTGTAAATGTTGAATTTACAGATCCACTGTGGGATGTGAATTCATGTGCACCACCAGTAATTGCAGGTTTGCAAACAAGTGAAAGTAGCAAAGTTGTAGTTTATCCAAACCCTGCTGAAGACTATGTGAATATAAACATATCGGATTCATTCACATTTGAAATCATTAATTCCACAGGAACTATTGTTGCAACTGGCAGACGTGAAGGAAATGAAGGTATAGATATCAGTAATCTTGAAAGTGGCTTATATATCATAAAAATCAATGACACTTATACTTCCCGCCTGGCGACATTTTTAAAGTAATTTTTTTTGTTTTTTTAGTTTGGGAAAATCGGCCGGTCCATAATTTATGACCGGCCATTTTTTTGTCCGTTATAATTTTATTAAATCATTGATTGACCCTGAAGGTCATCTTTCATTGGGAAAAAGATATACAAAGAGAAGGCAATTGTATTTATTCAGTAATAGATTTTACTATTTGCTTAATTAGCAAATTACTTTTTCAAATTTGTATTTTTCTAATTATTGGTTAAACATCTAAAATTGTACTTTTCTTAATATAAGTGTTAAGATTGAAAGAATATAGCCCATTTTTCTAGTTTTTGTCTAATTTTTTTGGTTTGGTTTTTGCATTTTTCACTACTAAGCTGTTACATTTGTCTCAGATAAAAATTGTAAAAAATATGGAACTCACACTAGATATTTTTGAGAGCAAAAAGACTAAGGGAGTTAAAAGTCACATAAACAACCTTGTGGCAATTGCTAAATCAGACGGTAATTTTTCAATAGCAGAAAAGAGACTTATTTTTGAAATCGGAAAAAGAAACGGATTAAGTAACGACAAATTAAAGACAATAATTAAATCAGATAAAACTATCAAATTTAAAGTACCTAAAACGGATTCTGAGAGATTTGACAGAGTATATGATTTAGTTGAAATGGCAATAGTAGAAGGAGGCGATAATGAAAATGAAATTTCTGCATGTATTGAGATTGCGGAAAAACTAGGTTTCAGAAAAGCAATTGTAGGAGTACTAGTAAGAAAACTCGCTACAGGAATTACAGGAGAATTGCCGAAAACAAAAGAAGAATTAAAAGCAGAATGCGCAGACTTTCTTAGCTTTTAATCTTTAAAACTCATCTTGCACCTTATATTTTCGTAATACACTAAAGTGTTTATAAAAAGGCCCTCGAGGAGGGCCTTTTTTATTGAACTTAAATTAGCAACAGTTTGAGCAACAGCAACAAAATATTCCAGAAATAGTCTTGCTCTATTCTTCTCTGATTATTTCCAGTCTGTGCAAACAGTAAGTATATTTAGCTACCGATTACTCAACTTTTAGCTTTTCGCTTAAAATTCCATTTCACTAAGTTCCTTATTGGTAGCGGCGCCAGCCATGTTTCCTGAAGAAACAGCATTGGCAACGGAGCGCATAAAACTGCTGTTGTCCCCGCAGGCAAAGATTCCCGGAACTGTCGTCTTCTGCATATTATCAATTTTAATATAGCCTTGCTCCGTAATTTCGCATCCAAGAGCAACAGGTATATCGGAATGCTGTTCAAAAAGTGGCTTGGCATACAATGCTTGCAGAGGAATTTTAGATCCATCATTGAAGATTACTTCTTCAAGATAACCTTCCTTGTGCTTTACTTCAGCAATTTCTTTTTCAACAATTGTAATATTATGTTCTTTTAATTTTACAGTTTGTTCATTTGTTAAAGTAGACTTTCCGCCGGTTATCAATACCAGATCTTTTGTAAGATTGTAAATCAAAGGAGTGAAATGAAAAGCGAGGTCACCATTGGCCATGACGGCTGTCTTTTTTTCACGGTATTCATAACCATGGCAATATGGACAATGGATTACAGAAATACCCCAGCAAACTGAAAAACCTGGTATTGCAGGCATTATGTCTCTGATGCCTGTAGCAAAAATCAGTTTTTTACTTCTTAATTTTTCTCCGGATTTTGTCTCTATTTCAAATCCTTCATCCAGTTTTCTACCCTTTGTTGCCAAGCCTTTATAAAAACTTATGGATTTATATTGCTCAACCTGTTGCTTTGCAATTGCTGCAATTTCAGCTGGTTTTTTACCATCGTGCGTAATGAAATTTTGAGAATGCGGTGTTGTAGCATTACATGGTTTGCCATCATCTATTACAAGTACTTTCCGTAAAGACCTTCCCAGGGCCATAGCTGCGGATAGGCCCGAATAGCTGCCTCCAACTATAATACAGTCATAATAATCCATCGACATAATTTTATCTTTCATGTTTTAAATTCAGGGTATTGTTTCTGATATTTACCGTGGTGTCAGGTCTTTCGACCTGACACACAATTTGTTAAAATTGTCGGATCGAAAGACCATGGCCGTCAACTTAAGCAAGTTTAGAATTACATAATTCTTAATTAAAGAAAATTAGCAACAGTTTGAGCAACAGCAAGACTATTTCTGGAATATTTTGTTGCTGTTGCTCTCTTTTCCATTATTACTTCTCTTTTATATAGCAGGGAAAACTATTTTTTACTTGTCTCATCACTAAGTTGACGGCTATGGTCGAAAGACCCGACACCACAATAAGCGTTCGTAAATATATACTTTCAACCTTAAGCTTTAAACTTTATTACAAATATCCCCGGGCCTGTAGATTAAAGAGTTCGGCGTAACGACCTTCTTTTTTGAGCAGTTCTTCATGAGATCCTATTTCCAGAAGTTGACCATTTTCTATTACAAGAATTCTGTCTGCCATGCGTACTGTGGAGAATCGGTGGCTTATTAATACTGCTGTTTTGCCTTTGGTCAGTTCAGAAAATCTGACAAAAACTTCATGCTCGGCTCTTGCATCCAAAGCGGCTGTGGGCTCATCAAGGATAAGAACCTGTGCATCCCGCATATAGGCCCTGCCAAGAGCAATTTTCTGCCATTCACCTCCGGAAAGGTCTACCCCTTCTGCAAAGCGACGACCTATAACTTGCTCGTATCCTTTTGGTAATTTGAGAATAACAGAGTCTGCAAGGCTTTTAGATGCTGCATGTTCTATCCTGGAGGTATTTTCTTTCTGCTCTATTCTTCCTACAGCAATGTTATTTCCTGCAGTCATTTGGAACCTGACAAAATCCTGAAATATAACCCCGATACCTGAACGCAATTCCAAAACATCATATTCTTTTATATCATAACCGTCAAGTAGAATTCTCCCTTCCGTGGGGTCATACAATCTGGCAAGGAGTTTTACCAGCGTTGTTTTACCAGCGCCGTTTTCTCCTACTAGCGCCAGTTTTTCACCAGCATTTAAAGTAAAATTTAAATTTCTGATAGCCCATTTTTCGGCATGTTTATATTTAAAGCCGATGTTTTCAAAAAGAAAACCTTGCTGTATTGGGTTTGGAAAAGGTCTTGGAGTTATTGGGCTAATGATTTCCGGTTTTAATTCAAAAAAGTCAAAAAGGTCTTTCAGATATAAGGAACCTTCTGCAATTGTGGAAAATCTTGTAAGCATTGATTGAAGCAATGACCTTAATTGATTGAAGGAGCCTGCAAGGAAGGTGAGGTCACCCAGCGATAGATTACCATTAACTGTTTTGATGATGATAAATACATATGCCCCATAATATCCTGCGCTACCTATTGCGGCCAGTGCACCTCCCCACATTGCCCTTTTGGACGCCAAAGCTTTATTGGCCTTATAGAATTTTGAAGAGAGCTCAGCAAATCTCGATTTTAGAAAGTCTGACAAATTAAAGATTTTGACTTCTTTTGCTGTTTCATCGCTTGCTCCAATGTAGCGGATATAATCCAATTCGCGCCTTTCAGGAGTTTGTCCGTGCACTAGAGAGTAAGTCTTTTCGTTAAAATGTGCTTCCCCTAGAAATGCTGGGATGACAGCAATCAACAATAATAATATAAGCCAAGGATTAAAAAGGATAAGACCGGCAGAAAGACCAGCTAAGGATATGGCATCCTGCATCTGGCTTAGCACTTGAGACATCAGCACAGTACGGCCCAGGGTTTGTCTCCTTGCACGCTCCAGCTTGTCATAAAATTCAGAATCTTCAAAGTGATTCATATCAAGCTGAGCGGCATGGTCCATTAGTTTCAGGGAAGTACTATTTGCAACCAGGTCGCCTAGTAGGCTGTCCAACAGCGCAATTGCTCTTGAAAGTAAATCCGAGAGGATAGCCAATGCAAACTCACTTCCTACAAGAATCCAAAGCCTGGAGGTAACTTCTGTCTGGTGTCCTGAAATCATAACGATTTCATCAATGATTTTACGTGCAATTAAAAGCATCATAAGAGGAATGATACCTTTAACGATTCTCAGAACCCCATTTGAAACAGCCATTGAAGGACTTGCCTTCCAGATTATCTTAAAAAAGGGGAGGAGGTTTTTCAATGCTCCATACCGCTCTGTGAGGGTAGGGTTGTTTTTCCCTTGTGATGGTTTTCTCAGCATTTTATACTTCTGTGCTTATTGATAAACTTTTAAAGTCAAGCAAAGGTAAGCAAGAGAAGTTCAGAACGAAAAAGCCCTTTGCAGGAGGTGCAAAGGGCTTCATATATTTTTCCAAAATTTCATTATTTTCTGTATCCTTTAAAAGAAATTGTCTGACTATGTAATGAATCTTTAAACCACCCCTTGGTTTCAAAGGAATAATGTAATTCTCTATTTTCTATAAATTTAAATGAAAGGACTGTGTTTTTCCCGAGCCACTTCATATAAATGTCAATTGTATCCAGCTTGAATTTGTATTGATGATTTCGACAGACGAATTTGAGACTATCCTGGTTGATAAGTGAAACTTCGATTTTGTCATTATATGTAGAATCTACATTGACGTAGTCAGAGTTGTTTCCCGCATCTGAAGTCTGTTCATGGGTTTGACCTTCATAGACGCCTACAACATCTCTGTTGTATACATAGGTTGTAGAAGGGCTTGCTTCATCTTCTTTGTTTTTTTTACAAGCAATAGTTGCTAAAAAGGCAAAGCTAAGTAGACAAATGATTGTGCGGTTCTTCATGTCTGTCAACAATTTTTTGTCTTAACTTCCAGATTAACAATATGTTTAGAAAAGTGTTTTCTTGTACGTATAAAAGAAGGTGTTGTGCGTGTAAAGATTAAATGCTAAATTTTTATGTTTAAGCTTTAGTTTTAATTGTGAATTATTAGTTGGATTGTGGAAATTAATTAGACGATGGGTTCTCCTTTTAAATCAGACTATTCTCCTAGACTTTTTTCGGGTTTTGCTCTCTCTATTGTATTGATTATTGTAATCCTAGTTATGTATTACAGATCTTCAACAAATCTGACAAGTAACTTTTCTTTGGTTGAACATACTTATGAAGTAATCGGTCACCTGGATGCAATTGAAATTAAATGCAGGGAAACCGAAAATGATGTCAAGAGCTTTGTTTTTCAAGGAGATTCAACTATCATGTTAAAATTTCGCCAAAACAGTGACTTCGTAGAAAGAGAGCTTGAGGAGCTTGATCTGCTGATTCCTGATATCGGTGTACAAAGAAGAAGGTTTGAAGAGTTGAACGACCTGGTTGAAGAGAAGGAGCGCCTGCTGGAAAATATTATCAACTTTAAGCAATCGGCGGAACATCTGGACAGGCACAAAGCGCTATTGAAAAATGTCAGCGAGAAATTTGTGGCAATAAGGTTTTTAAAGAAGAAAATGACGGAAGAAGAAAAGGTCATTCTAAATACCAGGAAGCATGCCGCTTATAAAAATTTAAAGGATACCGACAGGATCATTATTATTGCGGGTATAGTTTCCATTTTGATGGGCTTAATCGGCATTTTTGCTATTAATAAAGATATCCAAAGGAGAAGAAAAATTGAAAGGAATCTTACAATACTCAATGATAATAAGAATAAATTTTTTTCTATTATCAGTCATGACCTCCGATCACCTCTGAATTCAATTAAAGGGCTTACCCAGATTTTATCCGAGGCCAAAGCTAAAAAGTCATGGAAGGAAGCTGATGAGGTAATAGAGATGTTGAGTCTTGCTTCATCCAGAGCAAGTGAACTATTGGCCAACTTATTGGAGTGGTCACTTTCTCAGATGAATAAAGTTATTATAAACAAAGAATACTGTGACGTTTCAATAGTGGCGACTACCATATGTGAAATAATGGAACACACTGCTCAAAGGAAAAATATCATTCTTCATAATAAAATTGAAAAAGGCACTATTGCTTATGCAGATAAGAATATGTTGGAGACGATTTTCCGAAATCTTATTTCGAATGCAATTAAATTTACAAGAGAAGGCGGAGTAATCAGCCTGACTTCAGAGAGCTTTTCAAAAGAAGTTTTGTTAAGCGTAAAAGATACTGGGGTTGGAATGTCTAGAGAAATGATAGACCAGATTTTAAGAATTGAAACACGGACCTCAACCAGAGGAACTGCAAAAGAAGAAGGAACCGGCCTTGGCTTACTTATATGTAAAGACTTTATTGAGAAAAACGGAGGACGCCTAGAGATTAAAAGCGTTCTTGGCAAGGGAAGTGTTTTTAGCTTCAGCTTGAAAAAATTTGAGTAATAAGTATTTATATACTTTTTTGAGCCAATAGTTTATGAATTTTTTAAATCAATAATTAAAGGTAATTTTTCTGCTTTACCTTTACATATGATTTTAATTCTGATGCGTTTATTATTAGTCAAATCCGGCACAAGTTCTATTCATCCATTCACAGATAATTATTGATTTTCAATCTATGAAATCCAGAATCATTCTTTTTTTTCTTTTCCTGTCCTTTATAGCTAATGCGCAGGTAAAGATTACAGTAGGTCAGCCTTATGGCGTAATTGATGCAGATTACAAATATTATTTTAACAGAGGACCGGAAATTCTCACTGTTAAGATTAAAAAAAGAGAAATTATTATTCAAAAGCTTAATTCCGAAAAGCTTGCTTTTGAGAAGATCAGCGTTGCCAGGGATTTTCCGGATGGCTTCAATATTGAAAATGTAATCGAGTATAACGACAGATATTTTATCTTTTATTCTTTATGGGACAGGCAGGCAGAGATGGAACAACTCTGTTACAGAGAAATAGATTTTGATAAAGGAACTCTGAAACCTGGCGAGAATATATTGGTTCAGGTTCATGGAAAAGTTTCGGGCGATTTAATTTCGAAAGGCTGGTACAACTTCAGTGTTGTAAATAAGTTTGATTTCCAATTCTCAAGAAACGATGACAAAATGCTTATTCATTACAGGCTGAAACCTCAGATCAAAAATGACAACAAAAGTTATGATATAATTGGGATGCATGTATTCGGCAAAAATCTGGAATCTGTCTGGAATGAAGAAGTTACGATGCCTTATACTGAAAAGAAAATGAATAATCTTGATTATTCAGTGGATGGTCAGGGTAATGCTTATATTCTCACGACAGTTTATAACGATGAAACTACAGATGATAAAAAGAGAAATGAGAATAATGCAAACTATCATATTGAACTGTTAAGAATGTCCGGCAGGGCTAATAAAATTGTAATCACTCCAGTTACTCTCGGGAATAAATTTATCAATAAAGTAAATCTCTTTGAAGTATCAGATTCTTATATGATCTGTGCAGGCTTTTATAACAATGTAGATAACCGGAATGCTGTCGATGGTATCTTTACTTTTAAGCTTACGAAAGAAGGAGACTTAATAGATTCAAGAAGCTATGAAATTCCATTGGAAGTGTTGAATATGTATGTCAGTGAAAGAGCTCAGAGAAGAAACGAGAAAAAAGAGGAGAAAGACAAAGCTGAATTTGAAGAACTTGAATTAAGAGAACTTTTTGTGGATGATAATGGGGGAATCCTTCTAATTGGTGAGCAGCATTATATTCAGACGCATACTTACTATTATTCCAATGGTACCATGCGTACTTATTATACATATCACTACAATGATCTTCTTGTAACTAAAATAAATGGCTCCGGGCAATTGGAATGGATGAAGAAGCTTCCTAAAAGACAGACAGGTACGGCAGGAAGAGGGAGCATGTCATATAAGCATATGTCTTCTGATGGGTCCCATTATTTTCTTTTCCTTGATAATGAAAGAAATCTCGAATTGACTCCGGATAGATTTCCTGCAGTTTACAATGATGGAGCAGAAGGCTTCCTGACAGCATATAAAGTTTCTGATGCAAGTGGAAATGTTGACAAAGTATCCATAACTAGCACAAGAGATGTTTTAGGGTTGCCAGTATATCAATTTCAGACCAGCCGTATTTTGCCTATAGATGACAATAGTTTTGTTGTCGAGGTCTATAAGAAAAAGAAACAAGACGTTCTTATTAGAGTTGATCTTGGAAAGTAAAATGTTAAAAAATTTTAAAGGGCCATGCGGCCCTTTTCTTTTTATATGATAATCAATAGACGCTATAATTGAGACTTTTGGAAAAAATATTCAAATGTTGTAAACTTGATAAAAACACTTGAATGAAACTGAACAAATTTGTCCTCATGGCTGCAATGGCAGCAGCTTTGTTTCTGAGTAAAAATGCATCAGCTCAGCTCAATACAGGGGGAAATGTAAGTGTAAGCTATGATAATGGTGTATATCTTGATGTCGCGCCAATCATAGGTTATAAAATAGAAGACCTCAAACTTAATCTCGGACTTTCTCCGATTTTTTCATATAAAAAACCTTTAAATTCTACAGAAACAATCCTTTCAGGTGGGGGGAGAATATTTGCCCAGTATTATTTTCTTGAAAATGCATTTTTGCATGGAGAGTTTCAGACACTTAATACTCAAACATCATCTACGAATGCTGATGGCACTAAAAATGTCAACAGAGTGTGGACAGTAGGTCTACCCGTAGGTGCAGGTTATGAATATAGAATTAGTGATAAGGCAAGGTTTCAGGCATCTGTTCTTTATGATGTATTACAGGATAAAAGCGCCCCTAATAAAATGCCTGTTGTAAGAGGTGGTATTGTCTATGATTTATAGGGATCGCATTAGTTTTTGAGTAATATTTCTATTCTCCGTCTTGCCTGAATCTAAACGTTCTCTGTACGGTCGGAGAATAGAAAGAATTAAATTGCTTATTTTTTTATATCAAACTTGCCTGTATAAAGAACGTTTTGTTCACTACCCATAACGGTATATAGATACATTCCAGAATTAAGATCTGACGTTCCAATATTGATATTATCAGATATTAAAAGCAGGGTCTTAACAACTCTTCCTGAAAGATCTTTTACGATTATTGAACGCGACTCTTCAGGAAGATCTTTAAAGTTAATCTCAGTTGTTGCCGGGTTAGGATATGCTTTGCTTGAATAAAGATTTGAAATTGGAAGGCTTAAACTTGTTACAGTATTGTAAGAAAGCTCATCTATGGTTAATGAAGTTCCATTGAAGCCACTATGACTGTGGGGTGCAGTTGAAAGAAAAATAGAGAGCTTGTCTGGCATTGCATCGCCAGAATAATCAAGATCGATAGTAAATTTAGCATACTCTGTATTGGCTTCGAATATCTGAAGTTTGCGTGTAACAAGTCTATCAAAGATTTCCGTGGTAGGATTCCATTTTGCTAACACAACTTCTACTGTTGCAGTATCATAAATATCGGATTTTAGAGGAGCGCCTTGTGAAAATTTATAGTAACCTGTAATAGTTGTAGGTACCTCATTTATTGCTTGACCGGGCAATTTGTATTCCTTGACTTCAAAATTTCCTAGAAAAAGATTCCCATAGGTTGCATAGTATGTGACGATATCCTCATTTTGTTTTTCTTCTAAAGTATTTTTTAGCGTGACTGCGTATGAACCCGAATATGGAGTTGGGTCTTTTATGAAAGAGAGTTGACTTAGAGGGAGATCAATTGTTGTAGAAAGAATGTTGTTACTTGACCATCCTATCGGTTTTTCAGCTCCATTAGAAAGGGTCTCCCAGTTTTCAAATCCACCATTTTCAATTTGTGCAAATGTAGGGAAAGCTCCAATAAGCAGTAAAAATTTAATAGCTACTTTTTTCATATAAATCAGTTAAAAATCAAATAGAATAAACTCGTTGTGTTGCTTGACTCTGAAGACTTTATCAGATTCATTTCTCTTCAAGACTTTGTTTAAAAGTTTATTTCCCGTTTTCTGGGTATCATAATTAAAAATCTAAGTCTTTAATAGAAGCAAATTTATTTACTGAAATGTATGAATTACGTTTTTAAAAAATCTATGGAAATTTACGAATGGTTTATTTCAATTGAGAAAGAGCTGTTAAGTTTAAGTTTTGCGTTTGTCTTTGCTCCTGATTCATCCGTCAAGCCTTTAATGACAGGTGTTTCTTTTCCGGAGATCAAAGCCTTAAGATGATTTTTACTGATCTCTTTCTGCATAAATAAGAGTGGAATTCTGAAGTTACATCCTGATTTCCATTCAGCGCAGCCATATGCAGCTTTGCCTTCAAGAATAGCACCCTTTTTGCATTTAGGGCAAATGAGCGCTTCGGCCTGTTTTTCCTCGATGACAGGATTTAACTGATCATCAAGTTTTATGATTCCTTCTGTTTCTTCTCCGCTTTCTTTTTTAAGGCCTTTGATATTGGGAGTCTTGCCGGATTTGATAAGTGCCTGGAGTTGCTTATCTGAAAGGGTTTTACCAAATAGTTCGAATGGTACAAGGAAGCTACAACCGTTCTTGTATTCAGAGCAACCGAAAGCTTTTTTACCTTTCATCATCTGCCCCTTCTTGCATTTCGGACAACTAAGTTTTACGTCAGCATCCTGGCCTGCCTCGGCTTTTTTACTTTTGGCTTTTGGCTCTTTGTCTTCAGATTTTTTCTTTTGTTCTGGTTCTGCAGACTTTACTTCTATGGCAATCTTTCTTGCATTAGAGTTTTTAACATGATGAACGATCTGCATTACCATGTGCTTCATTTCACTCAGAAATACACGTGCATCAAAAGATCCCTTTTCGATATCACGAAGTTTCTTTTCCCATTTTCCTGTCAGTTCTGCAGATTTCAGCAATTCATAATCAATGGTTTGTATGAGCTGAACTCCGGTAATGGTTGGAATCAGATTCTTCTTTTCTTTCTTAATATAGTTTCTCTTAAATAAAGTCTCAATGATATTGGCTCTTGTAGAAGGCCTTCCAATACCATTTTCCTTCATTGCTTCTCTTAGTTCTTCATCAGCAACCTGTTTGCCTGCTGTTTCCATTGCCCTTAGCAATGTCGCTTCAGTATAATGCTTTGGAGGCTTGGTTTGCTTTTCGGCAAGCGTGGGTTTATGAGGGCCAGATTCGCCTTCTTTAAACTCAGGAAGTATCTGGTCGTCATCCTGCTCCACCTCTTCTTCTTTTTTCTCCTCCTTGTATACCGCTCTCCAGCCTTCCTCCAGAATCTGTTTTCCTGTCGCTTTGAACTCAGTGTCCTTAACCTTGCCTATAACTTCTGTTTTTGAAACCTGGCAGTCTGGATAAAAAGCAGCAATGAAACGTCTTGCAATCAAATCATACACATTGCCTTCATATCCGCCAAGGCTTCCGGCTTTTATGTTGGTAGGAATAATAGCATGGTGGTCCGTTACCTTTTTGTCATCGAACACATTCTTTGACTTTTTAATAGCGCTTCCCAACAAAGGTTGGGTGAGCGCCGCGTAACCGCTCATGGATGAAAGTATCCCTTTTATTTTCGGATAGATATCATCAGGTAGGTACATGGTATCTACCCTAGGATAAGTGACAAGCTTTTTCTCGTAAAGGTTCTGAACGGTATTTAGCGTAAGATCTGCAGAATAGCCGAATTTCTTATTACATTCTACTTGTAATGAAGTAAGATCAAACAGTTTGGGCGCGCTTTCCTTACCTTTTTTCTTAGTAAAAGAGATAATGGTGAAAAGCTCATTCTGTATGTCCTGCAGGATCTGTTCTGCATCTTCTTTTACATTGAACTTCCCGTTTTTTGCAGAGAAGACAACATCTCTATAAATAGTTTTTAACTCCCAGTATGTCTGAGGTTTAAAATTTTCTATTTCCAGGTATCTGTTGACGATCAGTGCTAATGTTGGCGTCTGAACCCTTCCGATAGAGAGCAGTTGTTTGCCCTGTGCGTATTTTAGCGTGTAAAGCCTGGTAGCATTGATCCCTAACAGCCAATCGCCGATAGCTCTTGAGCTACCCGCCGCATAAAGCAGATCATATTCTTTGCTGTCTTTCAGATTCCTGAATCCTTCTTTCATAGCCTCTTCAGTAAGCGATGAGATCCAGAGTCTCTTAACCGGTTTAGTACAGTTAGCTTTTGTAAGTACCCATCGCTGAATAAGCTCCCCTTCTTGGCCGGCGTCACCGCAATTAATGACTTCAGTGGCTTCATTTACCAACTTTGTTATCGTTTTGAGCTGTTTTTCGATTCCGGGGTTGTTAATACCCTTAATGCCGAACTTAGGAGGAAGAATAGGAAGGTGTTGAATGTTCCACCATTTTAACTGAGCATCGTAGTCTTGCGGCTCTTTCAGCGTGCAAAGGTGACCTATAGTCCAGGTTACCTGATAGCCATTACCTTCAAAATAACCGTCTTTTCTGTTTTTGGCTCCCAGAAGATCGGCAATTTCTCTCGCAACACTTGGTTTTTCGGCTATGCAGACTTTCAATTTTGCTAGATTAAAATTTCAGGATCTTAAAGATACTAAAAATTTGAAAAGTGATTTCATTGAAAATGCCAGAGTTATTAACAAGTTTTTCTCTAAGTGTTATGAAATGTTGAAAGACAATTGTTTTATAAAGTGCTGAATGACAGTGGCGGCTTAGGAAAGATTCATTTTTTAGCAAAATGATTTGTATATTTATGTATATATTTTTTAACAGAAATAATGAAAAAGTTAAATATTGCTGCAGCATGTTTTTTGGCTTTAGCCGTTTCATGCTCCCCACAAAAAGAATATAAACTTAAAATCAAACCTCTTACATTAAAGAAATCAGAAATCTACGAATATAATGTTGTTCGGGATGTGCTGTTTGATGCAGAAGAAGTTGGTTTGGATTCTTTAAAGGACAAAAGCAGGGACTTGTTCTTAAAAGGCGTTGATTATTATAGGAATAAAAAGGAGTTTGCATCTGCTGTAAGGCATTTCAAAACATCTATCCTGATATTGCCCGACGCCAAAACCTATTATGAACTTGGAAATGTATTGTTGGATTTCAGGGCAGATAAAGAGATGCTAGAAGAGTCAATCAAAGCCTTTCGCCTGGCTGAAAATCTGAACTTTGAGCCTAAGGCAAAGATTAGTTATAAGATTGCCTGTGTTTATAATGCTCTTCGTTCCAATTTTTCAACATCAGAAAGTTCATACGAATCTTCAATGGTTTTTCATTTGAGAGAAGTCATTGAAAAGGGCTTAATGGATACAAATGCAATAAAGAAAGATCCTCTCATCAATTCTATCACATCAACAAGTGAATATAAAGAAATGATTCAGCGGTTATCAAGCACAACTATAGCTGCGTCTTCTTTTGATTTGTTTAAAAAAGCTTTCCCTGCGCAAACGGATAAATTTTTTATATCAGCTAATGATGTTGAAATGAAAGACTATAAAGAGTCAGTGAGTTATGACTTTGTACAGTTTGTTCCGGAAATGGAAAATGTCTCTTTTGGTCGTGATGTTTCTCATGATTTTTACTACGTTGCTAATATGGGTGGAAATGAAAACTATTCGGCCTTCATATATACATCCGAAAGCTTCTATGGAGAGGATATGCAGCCTGTCCATACGGTTTTAGCTACCTATGATAAGGAAGGTGAAATTATTTCCCGAAAGCTCATTTCATGTCAATGCAGCGCAGAGAATGTTAGAGAGGCGGCTGTTGAAGGAAATAAGATTGTAATGAAGGATTTCAAAAGGAAATGGCAATACCCTGTGGATGAAGTATCATTTGATAAAAATAAAATTAAATCTTTTGAGTTAGTTGCCGAAGCAAAATATAAGATAACTGAGGATGGTAAGATAGTGGTAGATGAGATACCTGCTAATTATAACGATTCAACCATTCTTGCTAAAGGGACAAAATAACGAACATGAAAAATTTTATATATACAATTGCTTTACTCAGTATTTTTTTAATGTCATGTAGTAAAGAGGTAGAAACAGAAGTAATAGAAGTACCGTCTTTAAGGGCCAGCGAAATTTTTAATGAAGATTCTGTTTTCAGTTATATCAATAAGTATAAGGATAATTATAGCGAGATTTCAAATTCTTTTTATGCAAAGGCAGAAAGCATGAGAGATGTGAATGAAAAGAAAGCAATTCACTACTACATGCGAGCTATTTCTTTATACCCAACAGCTGATGCATATAGAAGATTGGGAATGTACCTTTTGGAAAGGGAGCAGTATCACGAAGCCTCTGAAGCGCTTGGAATGCTATGTCAGAAGAAATACATTTCAACGCCAGCAGGTTCAATAAATGATTTCATTTTTGAAGCTCCTGATGAAGAAGTGTTTTATTCATATTTTATCTCAAGTTACTTAGACAATAAATTCCTAAATGAATATATTATCTATGAAGGTAGGGAAAATGGTATTAATATAGATAACATTAAAGATCGTTTTCTTAAAGATACAAGAGTTACCCTTGACCATAATTCTCATGATTTCAAAGATATGATGCTGGCCTTTATGAATGATGATGAGATAGAAGCATTTAAAAACAGCGATGAAGTATTTAATGATTTCATCTCAAGTATCAAGGATTCAGCGGATGTTTTTGATATAGATGAGAAAGGTGTCCGAAAATTTTCCTATAGCTCAGATGAGAACTATGAAGAAAGGGTTCATTTCTCCTCTTTTTATTCTTTGTTTCTTAAAGAAAAAATCGAACAGCCAGACAGTTGGTTTGACTTCAATTTGCTTAAGACATTTAAAATTAATGATTCTGTAAGGGCGGTGTTATATTCAATCGATACGTCAGAATTGGCTTGTCCCAAAGATATGAGACATATCTCTTTCAGGCTTGCCACTTATGGAAAAGACAGACAGATTATAGATTCAAAAATTGTAGCCGTTCAATCAGGTGAGATGTTAAAAACTCTTAAGTATGAAAAGGATAAATTCAACATTAAGGAGTTTAAACGCTCGTGGAGAAAAGCGTATGATAAAAGTGATTTTGATAATGAGGTAATAAAAACTGAAATGATTTCTGAGAGTCAGTTTAAAGTGAGGTCAGATGGTAAAATTGAAAATTTCACCAGTGGTCCGGATAATCGCACTCCTGTCGCAGAACAAGTTCCTGTTGCAGCAGATTCGGCTATTTAAATACTTTAAAATGAATAATTACTTCTGCAATAATAAGGTTAGGCACCCAGCTTAGCCATGCAACAAGTGTATACATCTCTTTAGCATGTAGGTGGATGAAAATGGGCAGAATTAATACATAAGTACGCAAAGTAATTGCAGATAATGTAAGGGCATAACTTCTAACCATGAAGTCAATATGCCCTTTTATTTTTCTATCCCTTATTTTCAGAAAGGCCACAAAAGTAAACAACCACCACAATAAAGAGATTAACACAAAAGAGATTTTAGCATAGATGCCTCCATTTGCATAGAAAGCCATTACAAGACCACTGGGAGCGCTCAGAAATAATATGATGAATACATAAGCTTTTCCTAATAGCTTATGAAGTTTGGGAAATGACTCAAGTAGAGGTTTTATAAATTGAAATATACCAAAAAGCAAAACAAAAATGCTTGAAGCGATGTGAATATAAAATGACCATCTCCAGATAGCTTTGTGTAAAATAGCTTGTTTGGTCAGCAGAAACCCTATATCATAACGAAAAGAGAAATATGGTATGGTAATTTTAAACATTAACCATACGGTAAATAATACTATCGCAGATAGTATTACCTGAATTATTCTGGCTGGGGTCGTTTTAATCAAAAGAATAAAATCTTGAAGTAAAAATGAAAATTTCAAGTCAATCCTCCAAAGGAGGTTTGAAGGATTTGTCAAAGTATATATAACAAATCGAACACCTGAATACTTGTCCTTTATACGAATTTTTCCTTTGTTATGACCTTTTAATCTATTTTAAACATAATCAAAATTAACCGGTTTTTGAGGGAATAAATCTTTTCAACCGGACTGATTATTATTGATTTAATGAACAAGGCAGGTGTAGAAATTCTTTATCTTAAAGATTACGCTCATTTTTTATTTCAGAATCATCTCACCGACCTTGCCAAACAGGAATTGGTCAGTAAGAGGGAGTTGGAACAGCCATTGTTAAAATATGTGACTCATCTGACAGATGAGGAATTTTTGAAAATCTTAGAAAGACGTCTTGTAGAGTTCCTTAATCATTTGATGGAAGGTAAGGGAAATGAAGACATTGAAAAAGGGATTGCCGATTGGAAGTCAGATCAACTTCTTGAGCTTTCCAGATTGCATGTAACTGCTACCGATATTGCTATTGACTATGGCGCGAGAAAAAAAGCCTTATTAAAATTTCTTCCCAATTACACAGATGATCTTGATCTTGCTTTAAAAATTATTAATGAGATTGTTGACTATTATACGGTAAGAGAAAAAAAAGCAATCGAAGCATATACTGATATCCAAAAGGAAGAAGCAGAAAGAATTATTAAATCTCAAAAGGAGACAGAACAAAAGCTGCTGGAAAATGAAAAGCGACTTAAAGAGTCGCAGAGAATGGCAGACCTTGGCAATTGGGAAATGGAACCTAAAAACGGAAACAATATTTGGTCTGAGGAACTATACAGAATATTTGGGTTGCCATATAAGAGCCCAATGAAGTTAGATGATATCAGCGCTTTGATGACAAAGGAAACTTCAGAGAGAGTTTTAAAAAATATTTATAATGCGATCGACTTAGGAATTCCATATACTCATGAGTATGAAATTACACGTCCAGATGGACAACGTAAAATTATCCGCACATATGGCGTACCGGAACTAGATCAGGAAGGCAAAGTAACATTGCTGAAAGGAATTACTCAAGATGTTACACAACTTAAAGAAACGGAAAGGCTTCTTTGGCAAAGTCAGGAACTTGTATCGCAGATAACAAAGGTGGCGCCAATAATAATTCTTGTTATTGGAGTGCCGCAGAACGACATTATTTATTACAATGAGAATATTTTTGAAAACGTTGCTATAGAAGAGGAAGATTTAAAGAAGAAAGGTTATGGGCTTATAAAACAAATAGTTCATCCTGATGATCTTAATGCAGTTATTAATAGAAATAAAAGCTATACTTCTCTTAAGGACAATGAAGAAAGTATATTGGAATTCAGAATATTGGATAAGACAGGAACCTGGCGTTGGTATTATTCAAGATCAATAGTGTTTAAAAAGAATGAAAAGGGAGATGTTACGCAAATTTTATTTACTGCTTCAGACATTGATGACCTTAAGAGTGCGGAAGAGACGCTGAAGCAAAATAGTAACTTCATTCAAAAAATTGCTGAAACTACTCCAAATATCCTTTATATCTATGATATACGTGAACAAAGGAATGCCTATGCGAACAGGACTGTGGCAGATGTATTGGGTTACTCTCCGGAAGAATTAAAGAATCTTGGCTCGAATTTACTTGCTACTTTTTTACATCCGGACGATCTACCCAGAATAATCAATCACTTCAATGGTTTTGTAGATGCTAAAGAGGGTGAAATAAGAAAGCTAGTCTATAGGATGAAAGATGCCAGAGGAAAGTGGAGTTGGTTCATTAGTCAGGATACTGTTTTTGCCAGGGATGAGGAAGGGGTTCCGTATCAAATTTTAGGAGTGACTCAGGATATCACAGACAGAATTGAAGCGGAAGATGCATTGAAGTATAGTGAAGCACAACTTGTGGAAGCCCAAAAGATTGGGCATGTTGGGAGCTTTGACTGGGATATGAAAACAAGTATCGTTCATGGGACACAGGAATTTTTTAAAATATTCGGAATAAAGGAAAATGATGGTACAGTTAGTCTGGAGGATATTCGAGCTATAATACACCCTGATGATGCTGAAAAAATATTTAAGCTGCTAGAAGTGGCAATTCTCAATAATGAGATGATTGATGTTGATTTCAGAATTAAAGTAAATGATGGGTTTAGAAACCTTATTTCCAGGGCAAAAATTTATAAGGGTGGTAATGGTGAGAGTGGTAGAATTGTTGGGACGGTTCTGGATGTGACTAAGATAAAGGAAACCGAGCAGGAGTTGAAGGTAAAAAATGAAGAGCTGACAACAGCTTATGAGAAGCTTGAAAGAGCTCAGAGTAAACTCAGAAATATCAATAGCGAATTAGAGGAGAGGGTAAAAGAAAGAACTGCAGAGCTGGAAGAAAGTGAAGAAAAATACAAAGCATTTGTTGCCCAGAGTCAGGAGGGAATATGGAGATATGAACTTCATGTTATCAACGATATTGATATTTCAATCCCAGGGGAAGAACAAGTACAGAAAATCTTTGATTATGGCTATGTGGCAGAATGCAATGATAAGATGGCTAATATGTATGGTTATGCTTCTTCTTCAGAGCTAATGGGATATAATATTAAGGATCTATTCGACTTAAGCGATGAGAGAGTAACTAAGATTTTCAGAAAATTTGTTGATTCCGGTTATAAGCTTGAAAACCTTTTGACGCGTTGGAAGGATCCAAATGGCAATATAAAATATTACTCAAGTAATGTACTTGGAATTATTGAGAAAGGAAAGCTCGTCAGGGTTTGGTCTACTCAGATTGACATAACAAATGCAAAAATCGCTGAAAAGGAAATGAGAGCGAGCGAAGAACAATACCGCTTTCTTGCTGAAACAGTGCCCCAGTTATTCTGGGCTGCAGATAATGAGGGACATGTGGAGTACTATAATCAAAACTGGTATAATTACACTGGTTTGCGATTTGATAAGAACCAAAAATGGAGCTGGATTAATGCAGTGTTTGATAAAGATAAAGAACCTAGTATTTCGAAACTCAATGATTGTGTTAAGTCTGGAGAGATGTTTGAAATAGAATGCAGGCTTCGAAAACATAATGGAAACTATGAATGGTATCTTGCCAGGGCTTTACCTCTGAAAGATGATGGTGAAATAAAGAAATGGTTTGGAACATTTACAGATATCAATGAACGTAAGCTTATAGAGGAAAATCTTCGGATAAAAAACGAGGAATTATTAAAGATTAATCTGGACCTTGATAATTTCATATACACAGCTTCCCATGATCTTAAAGCTCCTATCTCAAATATAGAAGGCTTATTATACACAATTAATGATACGCTTGATCCGGAGTATTGTAAAGGACAAGAGATTACTCAACTCTTTGAGATGATGGATAAGTCTATTCTCAGATTCAAAAGAACCATTCATGATCTTACTGAAATAACAAGGGCTCAAAAGAGCGCGGAGGAGGATGAAGAGCATGTGGAGTTCGTAAAAGTTTTCGAAGATGTAGTAACTTCTATAGATGATCTTGTTAGTGCAACGCATGCAAGTTTTAACCTTGATTTTTCTGTTCCTTCAATAAGCTTTTCGAAAAAGAGTATGAGAAGTATTTTTTATAATCTTATAAGCAATGGCTTAAAATACAGACACCCTGAAAGAAATCCTGTTATCGATCTTAAGACGGAAAAATATGATGATGAAATAATAATAACGGTAAAAGATAATGGACTTGGGATTTCCGATGCAAATAAGGAAAAGGTGTTTTCTATGTTTAAGCGCCTTCATGACCATGTAGAAGGTTCCGGTGTTGGGTTATATATCGTAAAAAGAATTGTTACAAATGCGGGAGGAAGAATAGAACTTGAAAGCAAGATCGATGAGGGTACAACCTTCAAAATCTTCCTCAAATGATTTTTAATATTCTGGTGTATAATTTTCAATAAATTTATCCAGCTTTGATAATAAACCTTCCAGAACAGCTATCGTCTCCGAATCAGTGAGTTCCTTATGGGAGTTCATTTTTGAATTTACATTGGCTATGCTATATGCCGCGACCTGTTTGGTTCCCAATGCAGTTAGAGTCATTTGGAGAGATGCCAAAGCCTTTTCACCTCCCGTATTTAATGGTGAAGCACTTAAAACCAATACTGGTTTTTCATTGAATTCACCAGATGAGACACACCAATCCAACGCATTTTTAAGAACTCCTGGAAGATTGAATGCATATTCTGGTGTGCAGAAGATTACTCCGTCTGCATTTTTTATCTTTTTGCGAAGATTCTCTACAGCCTCAGAAGGATTTTCAGAATCTCTTTCCGGACTGAAATGAGGCAGATCATCTAGTCCTAAATATAATTCAATGTTGGCAGTATGGCTTGCCAGCTTTATTATAAACTTGAGAATGGAAGTGTTTGTTGAGGTTGATTTCAAGCTTCCGGATATAGCTACAAAAGTTTTCATTCGCTTATGCTTTAATTTAGATAATTCACAATTTAGGTAATATGTTGAAGATCGAACTTATTGAATAGGCTAAAATTGTATCTATTTTTATTATAAAATTACCTCTGATTATTTGTGTTTTTATATTGGGAATCGAATTTCTATATTATCTCACAGCGGCTGCCGCTGGTTGATTTTGGAGCTACAACGTAACCCATATTTTGGTTTTTAAATTTTCGGGCTTTATATTTGTATCATTGTCAGTTACTTAATTGTTTTTGTTGTAAGTTGCATTTTCCGGGCCCTGCAGCTTAAATGCTTTTCTATCAGCTAATTGAACGTTTGATTTATAATAAGAAAAGACTTATTTATAATATGAAATTTATACCTGCATTAGCATTATCGTTGATATCTTACATTGGTTATGGTCAATCAATTTCTCCTTCTGTTATAAACTCCACAGGAAATATCATTTCTGGAGGAGGTTTTTCATTGGAGTATTCTGTAGGGGAGGTTGCTGTGTCTACAATTGGTAATGGAAATTTCATTGTAACTGAAGGTGTCCTTCAGCCGGAGTTCGCAGTGGTTAGCTCAAATCCAGTTAAATTGGATGCCGTTGGACCAAAGTACATTTTTGACAGACCTAATTCAGAGCTGTATATTATCTCTTCAGAAGAAATAAGCTCAATTGAAGTGTTTGATATTAAAGGAAATAAGGTTTGCGGTACAGCTAATACAACTTTTATTAACCTTCGTCAGCTTAGCGACGGTCTTTATTTGGTATTCTACAAAGATCATAAGGAATCAATCAATTATTTTAAACTTGTTAAATAGCAATATGAAATCTAAATGTTTTTTACTTTTCTCATTGATGTTTTGCATCTGCTTTGCTGCTTTTGCTCAGCCTTCAGCAATCAACTATCAAGGAGTTGCACGCAGTGCAGATGGCCAGCCATTACTTAGCAAGGCTATAGTTATCAGAGCTTCAATTACCAAAGACGCAGTTGGAGAAAGTGTTGAGTATTCTGAGCAGCACTCTGTTACAACTTCACCGACTGGCTTATTTAATCTGGCTTTAGGCAAGGGAGCTATTTTATCCGGTGTATTTACCAAAATTGGATGGGGTGATGGTGATAGATTTCTTAAAATAGAAATGAATGTTAATTCAAAAGAATTTACAGTTCTTGGAGTGACTCAGCTACTTAGCGTGCCTTATGCTCTTTATGCTGCAAATGCTGGTTCCACGAATATTTCAGCAAAAGCACCTTTGAATTTCTCTAACAAAGTAATTGGTCTAAATTCTGGTACTAAACCTGGAGATCTGATGACCTGGGATGGTGTTAACTGGGTTTCTAAAGAGCCAGAAACTAAAACACTCAATAACATGCAGCCATATACAGTAATCAATTATTGTATTGCACTTGCAGGTATATTTCCAAGTCGTAATGCTTCCGAGCCTTTTTTAGCCGAAATAATTTTATTTGCTGGAAATTTTCCTCCTAAAGGTTTTGCTTTATGCGACGGAAGATTGCTGTCTATTGCTCAGAATCAGGCCCTCTTTTCATTATTAGGGACAAACTATGGTGGCGATGGCAAGACTACTTTCGCGTTACCTGATTTAAGAGGCAGAGTACCTATTTCTGCAGGAACTGGTCCTGGACTAAGCACCTATACAGAAGGACAGACAGGAGGTTCAGAAACTATTGTAAGATAATAGCCACAAGGCTCTTTTGATTAAAGTTTAATTTAGAATTTACTATAAATGCGGCAATTGATAACCAGTTGCCGCATTTGTATTTAAATGTATCTATGCCTAATTACAAAAGACAATTTTTTTTGCTTATTCTTATCCTTACAGGATTTCATTGTCACGCAAGGGAATTACAGCATCTCAGGGTAAAGGTATGTCAGGATTTTTCATTGACAGAGAGGTCTGGTGAGTTCGAGAAAATTTGTAAGCATTACAATGTGGACTTCAAAATCTGTCATAGTTTTCCTGAAGCAAATTGTGAAATAAATAAATGGTTTATTGCAGAAATTGAACATGCAGATATTGCTCATAGAATTGGAGGCGATCTCTATTCTCACAAGCTTATTGAATGTGCTGAACTGAATGGCTATACTTTCCAGGGAGCTTTTAGAAACAAAGTAAATCAGTGTCTGTCACATAATAGCCAATCACCCAGATCAGGAAATAGAAAAGTTGTAAAGGTCGCAATAGTGGACGATGGGTTCAGGCTGACTCATGATGCCATTAAGCCTTTCATTTATACCAATAAGAAAGAAATAAAAGGAAATAGAATTGATGATGATGGAAATGGCTTTGTGGATGACATTCATGGTTGGGATGTTTCAGACCATGATAACAATGTAAACCCACCAGCGAGTAGGTTGAAAGATTTTTATCATGGTACTCACATCGCTTCCATAATTACTTCATTTAATACGTTCTCTGATTCTGTAAATCATTCCAAACCTCAATGCAGAATTGAAATCATCCCGGTAAAGTGTTTGTCTGATGAGGCTACTAGCACATATCTGAAAGATTGTTATAAAGGTATCGAGTATGCAATTAAAGCTGGTGCGGATATTATTAATTGTTCATGGGGAGGCGGTACATTTTCTCAGTATGAACGGGATTTAATGGACGAAGCGCAAAAGAGAGGTATTTTGATCATTGCTTCTGCAGGTAATTTTTATTCAGAGCTCTCACAGTTTCCGGCCTCTTATCACTCGGTGGTTTCAGTAGCTGCCCTGAGCAGAGACAATACTAAACTTCCTGTTTCTAATTATGGAAGAACTGTTGATCTGGCTGATGTTGGGGAAAATGAATTAGCGGCTAGTGTGTATGGAGACGACAAAGATACTGTCATTTCTGGCACGTCTGTGGCTGTAGCGCGAGTGTCTGGGAAGGCTGCTTTACTTCTGGCTTATTATCCACTCCTGAATTCTGAACAGCTGTTAATGTATCTACAAATATACGCCAATCCTCTCGAAGGTGTTAACAAAGTATACACTGGAAAACTAGGAGCAGGTATGCCCGATATAATTCGCACAATACAGAGTATAAGTTCTAAAGAAGAGAAGAAATTATTTTCTAATGCCAAAGGATATATAAATGGCAAATTTAATAAGAAAAGCTCAGTATTCTATATGGTAAAGCCGGAGGGAAAGTATAAGGGTATAGTGATTAAAAAAGTTTCTTCTCAAATGTATAGCAAAAGTTGTGAAATTATAATTTCTGATTCATCAAATAAATATACTGAGAAGTTTAGTGTAAATGATTTTCCAGATTCCGTTTTTGTTCCAGCAAATTCACTAAGGCTGGAATTCCCTGCGGCTAAAGAAAATAAAGACTTATTGTTTTATTATAGTGTTGAGACAGTTGATTCTTCAAAGTTATATTGCTCTTCTGAGAGAATTTTAAATTTGCCTTTCGGAACATTTTCCGACGGAAGTGGTGACCAGAATTATTGCGGTGGTCAGGATTGCAAATGGCTTATCTCTGCAAAGGAAGGCTCGCGTATCAGAATTGCCTTTCCTGAATTTAATACTGAAGCGCATATAGATAAAGTTTATATATTTGATGGTGATGGAACTCAGGCAAGAATTATTGGAGTCTTCAGCGGTCCGTTGATGCCGCCAGAAGTGTCTTCTACAGGAAATAAAATGCTTGTCTGGTTTGTAACTGATAATGTAAACCACGCTTCTGGATGGAAGGCAGAATATGTGGCTATTGAGCCATAGTAATTGAAAGATTGACCATAGAATGTAAATAAGTTTTATATGGATAAAAGGCTACTCGATAATAACTATGTTTAAATTTTTTAAAAGGTTAAGTATTTACGGAACATCGCCTGGCTATAAGACCTGGGAAAACAGAAATATTATCATTGCAAATAATATAGCTTTGTGTATTGCTGTACTTTTGAGCATTTTCATAATACTTGATTATTTTATGTATAGGTCTAGCCCAACTGTTGTGGCAATTTTTGTCTCAATAGTTATGCTAAATGTTTCCACTCTTTTCTTGTCAAAGTATGGATACATCAGGACTTCCAAATTTTTACTTACTGTTGCCAATTGTTCTGGTATGCTTATCATGACTATAGTCGATAAAAAATCAGGCATAGCTATTCACGATGCTTATTTTTTCCTTCCCCGCACTGCTTTGCTGCTTTTGTGTATTATTCCTCTTGCTGTTTATCAGTTAGAAGAAAAGGTTGCATTACTCAGCAGTATGCTTTTTGGGTTATTGACACTTGTGTTGTTTGACCCCTTTCACTATTTATTTGGAGTGGATTATTATCAGATGGGTTTTCAGGATGACAAGTATTATTTCGCCAATGTTGTATTCTTTCTTTATTATTCCTTCCTGATTGGCAGCTTCGGTTTTTTTAAGAAAAATATAGAATCATTTGAAAAAAAGAATCTGCTTCTGGTCCATTCGTTAAAGAGAAAAACAGAAACTGTACAAGCTCAGAAGGTGGATCTTGAAAGCAAAAACTTTATTCTTGAAAAGCTAATAAGTGAAAGAGATAAAGATCTTTCAAAGGTTACAGAAGAACTTTTTAGGTACAATCAGGAATTATTAGAGTACTCATATACACTTTCGCATAAGATTCGTGGTCCTGTTGCAAGCGTGCTCGGTCTTCTAAATCTGATTGAAATAACAAGATCTCCTTCTGATATCAAAGAGTATCTTAAAAAGCTTGAACAATCTGTTCTTGCTCTGGATAATATTATTTATGATCTCAATAATATTGCAGATATTCAGCAGGAAAGCTACCAAGCCAGAGACCTCGTGTATTTTAGGGAAGAGTTTGAAAAGGTCATGAATCATCTAAGACCTCGGATCAGAGATTTTAATGTGAAGATTTCCGATGACTTTAAGGATGCTCCGGAAATATACTCAGTGCAGGAAAAGATCTATTATTTGCTGAATGAGTTGGTAACAAATGCAATTCAGTTCAGAAAACCAGATCATCAATTGGAAATATCTGTCAGGACTTACAGACAAGGAAATAATATTGTTGTGGAGGTTCGTGATAATGGCTCTGGAATGGATCTGGATACTTATGGGGATGACCTGTTTAAACCTTTTAAAAGATTCCATCCAGACGCGTCAGGAACAGGGCTTGGATTGTATATACTTAAACTTATTGTTGAGAAGCTGCAGGGAGAGATTATAGCTGAAAGTTCTCGGAAGTTTGGAACGATATTCAAAGTTATTTTGAAAAATCGCTTAAATTAGACGATTCGTAAGGTATTTTATGCCTTTTTGTAAAATTGGCTTTGCACGATATTGTTTTCATGTCTAATTTAATCAATAAGTTAAAATGCTGTTACGACCTGTTTATCAAAACCATACTTTGTTTTGTTCCGTAAAATGTAAAAATAGTACAAGTTTTCACTGACGGTTCAGGACACTGCAATTACGCATTTCTGTAAAAAATCAATTGAACATTTAGTCTTGTAAAGTTAAATCATAGAGGTATGCACTATAACTACCCTTTAAATTCATTGCTCTCAAAAATTTCTTCCGGAATATTTTTTGCTACAACGTTTTTCTTCTCTTCCGGCAATGCACAGGCTCAGAAAATTGAAGTTTGGCAAGGAGCAGTTAAACAACCCTATAACAGCACAGTAGCTTTTCCTCCTGCTGCCGAAACAACCCCTTCACTGAGCTTTATAATTAAGAATGCAGGAGATTCAGACCTTCAGTTAACCGGAGAGCCTTTGGTAAGATTGAACAAAGTCATAGATTTCTTTCTAACAGAAGACCCATCTGCCTCAGTAATAAAACCGGGAGATTCTTCCGTATTTTCAATTTCTTATTTCCCATCTTCGGGTGATGTGAATACAGCCAGAATATTCATTTCTTCCAATGATCCGGACAATGAAACCTTTATTATGAATCTGGCAGGGCCTGGTAGTTTACTTTATACCTCGTTGAATCAATGGCCTGGCACAGTGGACCTACAATCTTTTGGAGATGCAGGTTATTCAGGAGGTGTTTCAGTTAATATAGAAAATGTAAAAATTTCTGGAAAGACAGGCACTTATTGGGGGCCGGTTGTAGATTCAGATGGTCGACTATCACTGAGCCTTACTTATGATGGCTTCGCGGTATCTGATGATGAAGTGATGAAATTTTCACCAGAAGAAAGCAGTTTGGACAATGGCATTCTGGTCTGGAAAGGAAAATCGATACTAATTGACGCCATTGATGGAACCTCTCCTATAGTTTATACAAGAGCGACATTGAGAACTTCGAAAGGTGGTGGAGCAGCCTTTCCTTTAGTAAGTCCGGCTATTTTGGGTTTGCCTGCTCAAATTGGTGGTTTGATAAAATTTTCTTCAGACAGTGAAAAGCTCGAAGCAAATCTTCTTGTAGAAGCTTCATTCTCTCCGGATACTGATTACATGCCATATCAAGAATTTTATGAGACAAAAGCAATTCCTGCAGACCCGACTTCGGCTTACTTTATAGGTAAGCAGGGTTTCTATTGGTACAATCTTTCTCCAGCAGTTGAAAATAATGTTGGGCTCGTGGTAAATGAAGGTGGTAAAGAAATCATAAATTCTGAGCTTTTGAATATCTATGATGAAAGCTCTTCGGAATCCATAACTTTTTATTTTGACCCAACTCTGACAGGCGACAATCCTGTTAAAAATGAAACAGGATATTTAGTGCTGAAAGGTGATACTCTTAAGAAGTCGGATTCGTTTACACTTAAAGATCTTGAAGACGGCAATTTAAGTTTTGTTCATAATGGAGGAGATGCTTTTTTTCAAGACGAGTTTGCCTTTAGTGTTAAAGATGGAAAGGATGCGATTTCCCCGGAAATTGGTTCTTCACTATTTACTTTTAAAATTGAGATTGATCCTGTAAATGATCTGCCTGTGGCCAAGTCTGATACCATCTATGCTTCTTATAAAGGAAGTTATTCCGGACAGCTTAAAGCTAGTGATCCTGAGGAAAACAACCTGACTTTTGAGATTGTTGATCAGCCTTTGCATGCCTCAGTTAGTGTAAAGGAAGATGGCAGCTTTATATACACCTCGAATTCGGGAAGTTCTGGAACAGACTTTTTCACATTCAGAGTTAATGATGGTTTCGGATTTAGTAATCTTGCAAGTGTTATTGTGAATCTTATCAATGCCGCACCGTATGCTAAATCTGAACATATTACTACCAAAGAAAATGTTGATGTATCAGGTAAGCTTACAGCTTCTGATGCAGAAAATGGCAATATAACTTTTAGCATTGTTGCTGAAGGCAATAAAGGCAAAGTTGAAATCACAGACGAGGGAGATTTTATCTATAAGCCCGATGGCAACCTGTTTGGGACAGATGTATTTTTCTTCAAAGCAATTGATGATGCAGGAAATGAGTCGCCAGCAACTGCTTATTATGTTCACATAAAACCATCTTTGGACGAAGGAGATGTGCTCATAGCAGATGTTGATAAAATTAGAATTATAGATGCTGTTACATCTCAAGACAGCATTATAGCTTCTGGAGAATACATTAAAGATGCGAGGAACATTTATTATAAAAATGGAACAAGTTTATTTGTATTAGATGCAGAATCAGGTCTAATAAAAATAAATCCTGAAACAGGATTACAGACACTGTTGGTTGAAGTAACTCGCTTTAGCATGCTTCCATCGGATCCTTTGGCCCCAGCCATGATTATGGACAGAGATGGTAACCTGGTTATGGCTGATGGCATGAATGGAGTGGTCAGAATAGATACAGCAACCGGATTCGTTGAGTCTGTCTATCAAGGTGGCGATCTCCAATTTGCTAGTGGAATATTGCAATTAAGAAATGGAGACTTGATTGTAGGAAACGGAGGTGTATTTTTTGGAGCGCCAAGTTCAATACTGAAAATTTCACCTAACAGTTCTGTTGTGACAATAAGCAGTGGTAATGATGTTTTACTTCCACTTGATATCGCATTAAAGGATCAAAATAATATCTATGTTGCCGACGGGGGTAGCCTTGCTTCAGGAACTGACGCCGTTTATAAGCTAAACCTTACCGATGGAACCAAAGAACAGATTGCCGATGCAGGTGACCTTAACTGGCCTGCCGGAATAGATTTTCAGCAAAAGCAGGAGCTACTTTATGTTGTGAGTCAGGGGAATAAAAGTTTATTCCAATATAATGCAAATGGAACAAAGTCGACAATATCAGTAAATGATGGCTTGGTAAATCCGTTCGGGCTTTTTGTAATTCAAAGAACAAACCTGAGACCTGACTTTAATGCTATTGAAGCACTTTCGGGAAAATTCGGAACTGTTTACCGAATTAATCTTGATACAGTTTTAACTGACGATGTTGATCCTCTGAATGAGCTTTTGGTTGATGTCGAGTCGTCAGATAGAAGTGTTGTCGATGTATCAGTTGATGGCAGCATTATAACTTTAATCTGTCTTGGTTCAGGAAGTGCAGATGTTTTTATTAAAGCTACGGACACTGACGGTGCCTATTCTTTGGAGGAATTTAAGGTATATGTAGACAGGGAAATTCAATATATCACATTTGATCCTATACCTGATAAATCAATTACCAGTACTGATTTTACAATAGTGGCAAATTCAAATGCGCAATTGCCAGTAACATTCGAAGCTTTATCATCTAATGTTATAGTAGAGGGAGACAAAGTGCAGATTATTGGGCCGGGAATGGCAAAAATTAAAGCCAAACAGGAAGGTAATGATGAATTTGCTCCTGCAATACCTGTAATACGTTCGTTTTGTGTAGCGCCAGGTCAACCGGAAATAACCCAAGCTGCATTTGAAGACGGAACAATATTGTTAAACTCTAGTGATGAGGAAGGAAATCAATGGTATTTTAATAATCAACCAATTGAAGGAGAAGTGAGCAAAAGCTTATTGGCTACAAAGACAGGTTTTTATGGTGTTAAAACAGTAATTGAGGGCTGTGAGGGAGAGATGTCTGTTCTTGCAGATGTGCTAATTACTGGAATAAGTTCTAAGCTATCTTTAGCCCTTGTGCAAGTATTTCCAGTACCTGCGGATAATCAGATAACTGTTCATTTGGAAAATGCCGCTTCAGAAACAAGAATGGTCGAAGTCCTTGATGTTCTTGGACAAATTGTTTACACAACGTATTCAAATCAGGAGACGATCGAGATTAACATTGAAAATCTAAGCAGTGGGCAGTACTTGTTAAAACTAAGCACAGCAGAAGGTTTAATAACTAAGAGGTTTATAAAAAGATAAACCCTTCTAAAATTTGGGCAAAAAAAGAGGCCGTCTCATAAGGACAGCCTCTTTTTTTTGTTATTAACGTTGTGTATTTATTGACAGATATAAGAAACTTTAGAAGCGGTTTCAGTAGATCCGGAAACTGTATTATGTTTGGTCTTGACTTCTGTTACGTTTCCTTTATCATCATAACTATAGCTTATTTCATCTGTGGTTAAACCAAATGGATAGGTAACTTTGGTAATAGGATTTTTAGTGCTTTTGCCTGTTGGGATAGGATCTGTATTAGATCCTGTAAGAGAGATGCCAGATTTGTTTTCTACACTTGTATCATATTCGTATTTCGTTATAAGAAACATCATTTCTTCTCCCATTTTATAATAAGTGCTTTGTAATACATTTCCTCCACTCACCTCGTAAGTAGTTATATAAGCATTTTTGGAAAGAACCTCTCCAGATGTATTAAAGATATAAGTATAAATGATTTTTCTGGTCAGGTAGCCATCCCCATTATATTGGTAATAGACGGAGTCATAAGTAATAGAATCACTACCTATTGTTTTATTAAAGCTCTTCGCTGCAAATCCGTATTTATTTACTTCGATTTTAGATGTGCTTTTTAATTTTCCGTCAAATCCTTTAGTATAAGTTCTGACATAAGCGCTGTCATAATCATATGTAGTATATTCACCAGATGCATTGTCAGTTACCTTAGTGATTTTTCCATCTGACGAATATTCACTTGTTGACAATACCTGATCATTAGCTCCTTTGACCTCTGCTACTTTGCAAGGGTTAACTGGAGCAACAGCAGAATCTTTATCCTTCTTACAAGAAGCAAAGCATAGTAAAAATGCCATTGCGGAAACGGATAAATATGAAATATTTTTTTTCATGGATTATGGTTTAATTCTTTAAAAATACCTGTTTTTGATAAAAGAACCAATTTGGACGTTTGGGCAAGATTGAATAAAGAAATAAGTTAAAAACACAGATTGATATGAAATGAAAGGTTTAAAATTCATCAAGTAATTCCTTTTCTTTGCTGGTGAGACTATCTAAGCCTTTTTCATTGATTTTGTCAAGTATCCTGTCTATATCTTTCTGCTTGTTGAATTTCCTGAGATTATATTCTTCGTCCTTACTCATATAGTCATTCCTTGAACTAAAAGAATTATTAATCAAGAGAATTTCAGGCATTGCCAGGATAAAATATAGGAATATAATAGTCGGTGTAAGAAGGCAAAGAATAGGTATATAATTGTAGAAAATTATTTCAGGGTTCATTGCTATTGCCACTAGCGTACCTGTAAGAGCACCTCCGAGATGTGCATCATGCCCGATATTTCCTGCATTAGATTTTATTCCATAAATGGAAATTGCAACAAATATCAAAGCAAATAACCAACCTGGGATTTGTGCGGGAATTAAGATTAAACCTATTGAGATTCCAGGAAATAGGGCAACAGAGGCAAATATTAACCCGCAAATTGCTCCAGAAGCACCAATGGCACTATAGTTTCCATGATTTCTATGAATATATAGTGCGAACAAACTTCCTCCCAAAAGACTCAAAAAGTAAATCATCAGGAATTGTCCTGACCCCATTTGACTTTCTAGTGCTTCTGAAAAAGAAAAGAAAGCGTAAAGGTTAAAAATCAGGTGAAACCAGTTTGCATGAAGGAAACCTGAAGTAAGTAATCTTTTATAGTCCTTGGAAGCTAAAATATTGTCTACCCTAAAAAGGTATTTTTCAAAAAAGACTTTGTCTTTAAACCCACGATAAGAGAAATATACCGTGAGAAACATAATAACAACACTAAATAATAATGCTGTGTTGGTTGAAAACTCTCCCATTTTTAATTGTTAGTTAAAAAAGATCCTATATAAAAATAAGAAATTTCAAGGAAAATTGCGAATGGGTAAGCGTTTTAACTTAGTACTTTTTGAACGATAAATAATTATGGTTTTTAAAGCTATCTATTATAAATCAGCAATTTCCCTTTTTATTTTTTCAAATTGGCTAGTCGTTATCTGTTTGAGTTCATCAAAATCTATTTGATTCATTTCATATAATAAAATAGCATTTTCAAGACTAAAAGTGCAGGCCTCAAGATATAAGATTTTTGTATGTAGTCTTCGTACATAGATGTAGTTTGTTTCTTTGTTTGTTTCCATAGCGTTTGAGTTTAAAAAGTTTAAATATAGGTATAATATTACACAATTCAAGTATTATAATACACAAATAGTGTTAAAATATACTTTACATGTGGTTATTTTTACCTTTAGATTTACCCTGTATCATGAAAGATCTTGGTAACATTTTAAAATCACTCAGAATCTCTAAGGGAATAAGCCAGGACGCTCTAGCTTTTGAAATAGAGATTTCACTTTCCACCTATTCAAAATTGGAAAGGGGGTTAGGAGACATAACACTTTCCAAGCTTGAAAAACTTGCTGCTTTTTATGGGATGGATGTAGTAGAAGTTCTTTTGTATGGTTCCAGCTCTTCGGCTGTTCCTAATATTTGTAAAAAGCTAATTGAAGAAAAGGATAAAGAAATCATGAACCTTCAAAAAGATTTGATTGAAGCTTTGAAAAAGAAGATGTAGCTCAGATTTTTTAGATTTTTTCGCACAAATACTTGACAGTCAGTATGGATTTATATTTTTCATAGGTTTTTATTGTTTTCTAAGGGAGAAAATAGTTTTTACATATAACTTTACTCATATCTTTTATTTTTATAGATTTAACATGTTGTAAATAAATATTTTAATCATAATTTAACCGCCAGTAAAAAATGATTGATTTATCTCTCGTTGGGAAACGCCTAAAGCAATTTCTAGATACGAAAAGGATGAAAATTAATGAGTTAGGGAAAGCCAGTGATACAGCCGGAACCCAAATTTATAACATTATAAAGGGAAAGAAATACGGAGTTGACAAATTTATCAGTGTCGTGCGGGAGGTGCCGGATCTTAATCTTTATTGGTTATTGTTTGAGGAAGGGGAAATGTACAAAAATGACCATGTGGCTTCGGACATTAAAGATAAACCCGAGTATCTGAAAATGGAAATTGAAAATTTGAAGTCCCTCATCAGTTACCAGGAGCTCACTCTTAATGTTTATAAGAAGTCCTTGGAAATGGCGGTTTCTACCAATGAAGATCTTAAAGAATTACTTGATTTTTATCAGAAGTTAATAGAAAAGGAAAAGGACGGCTAGTAGATTTTTATAAAAATGGTTACAGCTATGGAAATTAATATTAAAACTTGTGATAACGGGGAGGCTGTTACAAGAAAAAATGTCGAGATTATAAAAGTTGACGGGAAGATTTATGTCCAGATGGACAACTTGGATCATGGGGAAAATTTAATGATTTTGGCAGATTCACTTTCAGCTGAAATGGTAATACTCCAGGATCGGATCAGAGTCTTGGAAGAACGACTGCGCATGCTTGAATCAAACTCAGGCACAAATTTTTAATCGAATTTTTTACAATCAAAAGTGTGGAAAATTATTTTCAATTTCCAGGTAAATAAATAAACTTAATTTTTCGTTAACATTATAGGTTACTGGAAGTTGTCTAGTGTTTTTAATTGTTGTTTAACTTTTTTCTAAATCTTTTTGCTATGGATTTAAAACGCAATCAAACGAATGAGCTTTTTATAAGAAGGTTGCATACAAAAATACTTTATATTGAAGCGTGTGCATTTAGCCTAGAGAATGCTATTCTATTACACGAAATGGGCCAGATGACTTTTGAGGAGTTAGAAACCCATGTTGATGCTCAACTTAAAAAAATTGTAAAAGAAGTAAGGGTAGAGTAGATTGAAATTCCCTTATAACTGTGCGATTATTTAAGAGGAAGGAGTTTCATGGTTTTGACTTTCATCAAAAGTGTAGCTTTGGGTTCCTTTAATAAGGATGGTTGTTCGTGTGCTCTGCCATTTTGTTTTTCATGTTTTATAGAGTAATAACAGCTATGTAGAATTTCGCTTTGTACCTGTCAATGAATTGGGACAGAAGGGTAACATTTTCTTTCACGGCCTGTTTTACCGTGAAATAGAAATTTCAATGGAGCAGTTTTCCTATATATTTACGATTTTTTTTATCACGATTGGGCCTCTTAAAATCATTCCTTTATTCTATGGAATGACAATAGAGCTTGATGAAAAATCCCTTAAGAAGCTGGCAATGAAAGGTACATGGTTCTCGCTGATAATTATTCTTCTGCTGGCTCTTGTCGTCACACATATGTTGAAAGCATGGAGAATTTCTATCCCTTCTGTGACTGTTGCCGGAAGTATCTTATTATTTATTTCTTCATTAAAGATGATTCTGGCCTTTAAACCTCCCGGAGCTGGTGCTAAACATGCTGCAGAAAGTGATGAAAACAAACCTCACAGTCTTTCGCCTAAGGAGTTATCTATGATGGCTCTTTCTCCGCTCGCCATTCCTTTGATTATTTCTCCAATAGGCGTTGCAGCTATTATTGCTGGTGCAAGTCTGGCATTAGAAAACGGGATAGAGGCGGATCTGACAGTAGTAGGAGCTTTACTATTGATTGTATTTTTAAATGTTCTTTCAATGCTTTTCGCAAGGAAAATTATGAAAGTGGTAAGTGTCCCTGCTTTTTCAATAATAGGATGGATCTTTGCAATTCTTCAAGCAGCACTTGCTGTGCAGTTTATGGTAAATGCCTTGCACAAGTTGTTTCCCTGAAATTTTGGGCAATTCAAAATAAAAAAGGGCCACAAATGCAGCCCTTTTTTGGAGTTAAATTTATTTTTAATTATTTCTTTTTCTCCTGATCATGCTTTATAGAGTTGGCAATGATCTCCTCTGCCTGCTCATAAGAAACTCTTTTCGCAATAATCTCCTGCTTGTCGTTAAGAATATAAAGAACAGGCGTTGCATAGATATCATATTTATCTCTAAAGCTTATAGTATGATCCGGATCATAAACGTTGGTCCAGGTGAGATCATTTTTCTGGATGAAATTTACCCAGTCTTTGTATTTTCTATCAATATCCACTGCAAATACTGACAAACCTTTGTCCTTATATTTCAGATAAACTTCATAAAGTTTTGGAGTGGTCTTCTGACAGTGACCACAATTTGGATCCCAGAAGTATACAAAAGTATATTTTGATTTCTGATCACGGAGTCTGTGGTAAGTACCTGTAGAATCTTTAAGCATCAGATCAGGTGCTTTTTTGCCTAATAGAAGAGGCTCTAAAATGTCTGCTCTTTGTACAATTTTCGCCAGTGTTTCTTTGTCTACCCAGTATGCTTTACCTGTTTTGTAGTATTTTTTTACCATATGCACAAATACAGCATCGGCTCCCATTAGCTGAGAAGTTTCATGTTTGGTCGTGATATACCAAACAGTGTATTTGAATACCTCTTTGTTTGCTTCTGACTTTTTAATAAGATTATCTGCTGCGGCATTGATAGAATCTACATTTGGATAAACAAGATTCTCGAAGTATTCTTTTAGTTTTTCATGATAAACCGGGGTTCTTGTGATTCTATCATCAGAGAAATCAATGTTATCAAAATAATGGTCTTTATAAAATCTATAGGTGAAGAGAGAATCGCCCTTTGCTTTTGCCGCTGCTTCATCTGCAGGAGGAACCTCAACCGGCATCATTGCTTTGAATAGTTTTGCTACAAAAGTTTTAGGGTTATTATTAATGACGCTAAGTCTGTAATCATTTATCTCTTTGCTAACAGCTTTCATTTTATCTTTGACGTCTGTAGAATCTTTTTTAGATTTTGCATCCGCAAGGCTTTTCTGAAGCTTGTTCATCTCTTCTCCTTTCGGGTTAAGAAATTTCAGATAATCGTAAAAGAGGGTATTTTCCGCTGAGCCGATAACTTTCATGTTTTTTACATAATCAGCGGTATCCGTTTCCATACCGAATTTCTGCTCGTTGATAAGCACTTCAAAATATCTTTTATCAGGAAGTACCACCAGGTAAATACCGCCCTCAAGGGGAGTTTTACCTTCAAAAGTAAAATTTCCTTTTGAATCGACTTTTGCCGTGTCTTTCAAATATTGTTTGTCACCAAAATGGTAAGCAAGGAGGCATGTGGTATCTTTAATGCCCTTCACTTTTACCTTAATAGAATAAGCCGGAGGAGTTCCGCCTGCAAACGCATTGACTACGAACAGGGAGAACAATAAAAGTAGTGTGTTTCTAACTCGCATAGTTAATATAAATCAGTATTTATGAACGCAAAATTAATAATAGTGCTTTATGAAAAAAGGGTTTATTCCCTAAACGCTATCTTTATGAATTGTTTTGGATTTGAAATGACATTTTTTATGCCAGATGAGAGTAATTATAAATACATTTTAATTCTATGAAATATTTTTTTCTTTATTAAAATTTATTTGGCCTATTGGGGCCTGCTTTCGCATTTTTCTCTTTTTGTTTGATCAGTTTTGATAATATTTCATCTGCTTGTTGAGGGGTAACTCTTTTGGCTATAATATTCTGATTTATATCCAGAATATAAAGAACAGATGTAGCAGAAATATCATATTTAATTCTCAGGGCAGATATTTGGTTGTAATCATAAACATTGGTCCAGGTAAGGTCATATTTTTGAATAAAATTTAGCCAGTCAGAAGAATTGTTGCCCATATTTATTGCAAATACGGATAAGTCGTTTTCTTTATGTTTTTGATAAACTTTATTAAGCGCCAGAGTCATTTGCTGGCTTTGGGGGGAATCAGGGTACCAGAAATAAACAAATGTAAATCTGGATTTTTGGTCTTGTAGCTTTCTGCACGTACCTGTTGAATCCTTTATTGCCAAATCAAAAGTTTTTTTTGATTTTAAAACAAGTGAATTCGCCCTGTTTATAATCTTCTCAAGAATTTGCGGGTCAACCCAAAAGGCTTTTCCTGTTTCGTAGTATTTTTTTACCATATGTATAAATACTAGTTCAGCCCCAGGCGTTGGAGAAGTTTCGTACTTTGTTGTAATGTACCAGACTGTATATTTGAAAATTTCTTTGTTGGGCTCCGTCTTTTTTAAAAGCTTGTCACTGGAGGCAATGATTGAATCAGCATTTTTGCTGACAATGGTTTCAAAATATTCTTTTAGTTTCTTATGATATAGGGGAGTCCTTACGATCCTTCCATCTGAAAAATCAATTTGGTCGAAATAGTGATCTCTTTGGAATTGCTTTCTGAAAATAGAGTCGCTTATTGCTTTTTCTGATGGCAGAACCTGTATTGGTATCATTGCCTGAAATATTTTCGCTACAAAAGTGTTGGGATGGTTTTTAATTACATTCAATCTATAATCATTTATATCCTTCAATTCTCCTTCTTTACTACTTTCATACGCAAAATTTTCTTGTTGTTTGACGAATTCATTGTTTTTGGAAATGAGAAAATTAAGGTAATTATAAAAAATGGTATTCTCTTCTGATCCAGTGATCTTCATGTTTTTCACGTAGTCTGCAGTATCAGTTTCCATCTTAAAATTCTGTTCATTTACAATTATTTCAAAATAGCTTTTGTCGGGAAGCACTACAAGATAGGCTCCACCATCTAGAGGATTATTGCCTTCAAAAGTAAAGTTGCCCTCTGCATCGACCTTAGCTGTGTCTTTAAGGTATTTCTTGTCACCATAGTGGTATGCAAGGAAGCAAGAGGTATTGGAAAGGCCGTTAACCTTGAATTTAAAAGAATAAGTTGGTTGACCTTCACTTGCAAGGGCTACAACAGCAAAATGAAGAATCACAAAAAAAATCAGGTGTTTTGATTTCATTATTATCAAACGAACCATTTATTAGGAGTATTTTAACTCCTTAATAAGAGTTTAGGTGAAATTGGTAACATCTAAAAATGCTAGGAATGGAAAGTTTTACTAAAATTCTAATTAAATCAATTTCTTAAAATATTATTCAGCTCTTTCTCCAGTTTCAAAGCAAGCGGAATAAGGATCTCATCTTCAACCATTGAGTGTTTCTGAAGATCTTTTGAAAAAATCTCAAGTTGAATCAAAAATATTCTATACGCCATTACCGGCTCTCGTTGGTCTGCTGCTGCAAGTATGATTTCTTTTATACTTTCAAGACCTTTTTCATGGTCATCATGACTATGAATGAAGGTTGAAATAGAGTATTTGCTCAGCTTGCTATGCACGTCAAATTTAAACCCGTGAAGTTTAATGGATTGCAGATATTCTATATAAGGGAAAAGTTCAAGCTCTTCTTCCCAGATATGCTTGATAAGGTCTTCTTTATAAGTAAGAAAAAGCGAACCCGAATGCACCAGAGAAGGATAGCCAGGGGCATATTCTCTGATGAGGTTTTCTATAGAAAGCTCAATTTCAGGAAGTTTTTTACTCAGATAATACTCATGGGTCTTTTTCAGATAATTGAGTATAGATGTGAGACTAAATGACATCAGTTCCTGAGTAGGAAAATCTGTATTCTCATCAAAAGCTTTCAGAATCCCAATTACAAAGTCCGGATTCTCTCCATTTAAAAGACAAGCTTGTTGTACACTCACATTCCATGAAGGCAGCTTAAAATTGAATCTCTCCACTACACTTTGCAGAAGTCTGTTTTGAGAAATTATGTCTTTTAAAGGGGTGTCTTTTGTAATCATTTCCGTTAATGATAATTAAACTTTAACCATCCCAACAGAAGCCGAAGCTGCTCCCGACGTTCTACTAATTTTAAAAATTTTATTCAAAATCTTCACAATAGCAGAACTCGGCATGAGGTACTTTTCTTTAAATTTAAACAAATAAAGCCTTCTGTAAAATAAATCTTTTTATAATCTTTTTTCTTGCCATCACATTTCGTCAAAAGACAACAACGTTGTTTTCCGAACAACATTTCTTTTACAAATACCTTTAAGTCAGCTTTCTGGCAATACAGCTTTTCATTTTAATTTAAACTCAAATTACTCGTTTGTCATTGAAAAAAATCCTATTTATCATTATAATCAATCATTTAATTTGTCTTCTGACAAATTGATTAACAAGGACATTTTTTTAATGCTTAATCCTGATTAAAGATTTTTTTCGATAAAGTCACTCATTTTCTTATATAAATGGAACCTAGTATAGCCTCCATAAATGCCATGGTTCTTGTTGGTATAATAAAATAACTCAAATTGCTTATTGCTGTTCACTAACGCATCTGTCATCATCATCGAATTCTGAAGGTGCACATTGTCATCAGCAGTTCCATGAACCAGAAGGTAGTTGCCTTTTAGTTTTGCAGTATGGGTCAGTGGGGAATATTTGTCATAGCCTTCCGGATTTTCTTGTGGAAGTCCCAGGTAACGTTCTGTATAAATGGTATCATAAAATCTCCAATTAGTAACAGGGGCGACTGCTATACCGGTTTTAAAGTAATCAGCGCCGAGGGTCATAGCAAGTGAAGAAAGATAACCCCCATAGCTCCAGCCGAAGATTCCGATGCGACTGCCATCTACATAGTTGAGACTGGAAATATATTTTGCAGAAGAAATAAGGTCTTCTGTCTCAAATTTCCCGAGGCTGTTTTGGGTAATTTTTTTTATCAAGGCTCCTCTTCCGCCGCAACCTCTCGGATCCACACTGACTATGATATACCCTTTTGCAGCCAAAGCCTGAAACCAGTAATAGTTGGGGCCCATCCACTCATTTTTAACAGTCTGAAATCCCGGACCACCGTATACATAAAACATTACAGGTAACTTCTTCCCAGCAGCAATTTCTTTTGGCTTAATCATCCAGCCATCAAAAGAATCTCCGTTTGCAGATTTAAACTGGAAAAACTCAGGTTCAATAATTGAAAATGCCGCCATCCTCTGAAGCAATTCCTTATTTTCTGTAACCGGACGAACTTCTTTTCCTGATTTATTAAATATCGAAGCAACATGTGGAGTGCTGATTGTACTAAAGATATCTAGATAAAAATTCTTATTGGAGCTCATTTCTATTTCATGAGTTCCTTTGCCTTCACTTAGTTGTTTTTTGCTCTTGCCATCGAAACCTATGGTATAAAATTGTCTTTCCAACGGTGACGTTTCGGCAGAGGTATAAAAGATCTTTTGTGTTGCTTCATCAATTCCTGAAATTTTCTCCACTTCCCAGTTGCCGCGGGTAATTTGTCGAACTTCCTTTCCTTCAAGATTATACAGGTAAATGTGTCTGAATCCTGATTTTTCGCTTGTTAAAACAAAGTGTTTGTTGTCGGCCAAATAGGTGAGGTTGTCATTAATCTCAATATAAGTATCAGATTTTTCTTCATAAGCTGTGTATAGTTTACCTGTAGAAACATCAGCATGTAAAATTTCCATGTGGTTTTGCAGTCTGTTCATTCTTATGAAGCTCACCAATGAAGGGTTTTTGGTCCATTGAAGCCTTGGAATGTAAAGGTCTTGTCCTTTTCCTGAGAATATTTCCTTGGTTTTATTGTCTTCTGTAGAATAACAGGAAACTGTAATTTCTGAATTTCTTTCGCCTGCTTTTGGATATTTGAATCTATAATCTGTAGGATAAAGACCATCCCAAAGTTGCATATTGTATTCTTTTACTTCCGATTCATCAAAAGTCAGAAAGGCGATCTTTTTACTGTCCTCTGACCAGGAAAAAGCTTTGGTAATTTCAAATTCTTCCTCATATACCCAGTCTGTACTTCCATTAATGATTTTATTGATCATTCCGGAAAATGTGATCCTGGTTTCTTTTCCGTCTGCGATAGATGTAAAGTACAGATCATTGTTTTTTACATATGCTACTTTCTTTCCATCCGGAGAAAAAGTAGGATAGGCAATTTTTTCTGATGAGGAGAGGGGTATAGCTTTTTTGGAAGAAAGGTTAATGAGATAAAAAATACTTTTGGAAGATCTTCGGTAAATTGGCTCTGTTGCCGAGGCAATCAGGAGCATGCTTTCGTCAGGACTAAAAAAATATTCTTCTATATTTATCTGAGGTTGAATAGTTATTTCTGTAGAAGTAAATATGGTTTTAACTTGATTTCCATTTTTGGCATCAAATTGGATGATGCGCTGAGTTGTTTCATCGCTGACCAGTTCGGTATAGTAGGAATCATTTTTCATCCAGGAAAACCCCTGAGGGATTTCCGGACGGAAGGTGCCTTTGAGCCAGATATCTTCTATCCCGATAGGTTTTTTAGACTGAGAGTAAACTAAGTGAGTGAAAAATATTAAACTGAATACAAAAAATCTTTTTAACATAGTTTTAATAAGTTATTATTTCTTTGTGGTTACTTAAACAAAATATGAAGCTATCGGTTTAAAAATAGGTAATTTTTATTCCGTTTTTGAAACATTTTCCTAAAACATGAGTAACAGAAAAAGTTATATATTTACCCTTAAATTAATTTAACCTTAAAACAATTTAACAATTAAAAAAAGTATGAAAAAAATCTCAAAATTCTTTTCAATGCTGGCGTTCGCGGCTGTTGCACTTTTATCTAGCTGTTCTGATGATGATGATCCGAAACCAGCACCAAGCCTTGAGTTCATTGCAGGACCAGGACTAACAACTGGGGACGTTACTTTAGCACCAGGTTCTACTTTGAATGTAAAATGGGTTGCTAACAAAGGAGATAAAGACATGGAAACTTTTACTGTAACAAGAGAAGGACTGATATTGCCAGATTATGCTCCAGATGGTGCAAATTCAAATCCATTTACATTGAAAGGTTCTAATCAGAATACTTACCAAGATCAGCTAACTACTACAGTTCCTACTAATCCTGGAGTATATGCATATGTTTTCACTGTTACTGATAAAAATGGTAATTCAACAAGTAAAACTATCAAAGTTACTGCAGGCACTGTTCAAACTGGTGAGATCAGCACATTCACTGCAACAATACTTGGTAACGAAAATCACGCAACTATTGGAAGCTTCTATGATGCAGAGGCTAATCTAGTATACACTCAGGCAAATGCTAAAACAAATGCTTCTCTAATTGACTTTGTATTTTATCATGGACAAACTAACGGAGCTTCAATGGCTGCTCCTAGTAATTCAGATGCAGCAGCAGTTTTTACAGGTCTTACAACTTGGTCAGTAAGAAATGCTACAAAATTTAAATCTACTAGCTTAACACAAGCAGATTTTAATGCTGTAACTGGAGCGAATGTTCTTGCTGATAATGCATCAGGTGCGACTGATACACAAGTTACAAATCTTGCTGTTGGAAAAGTATTTGCCTTTACTACAGTTGGTGGAAAATCTGGTTTAGCTTATGTTAAAGCACTTTCGGGTTCTGCTACCGCCTCTGGTACAATCACAATTGATGTAAAAATTCAAAAATAATCCCCAGGGAATTATTCAAAGATAAGAAAGGCTACCTTATTAAAGGTAGCCTTTTTTTTAGTTATTTTTTCATATTTAAAACCCAAGATATAAGAAGTCTTCTTAATAACTCAAATCAAATTACTCAATTCAAACGGTTTATTATTTGAGGAATTTAAAGTTAAAAACTAATGATCATCTCATTTTTGGATCACTAAACAATAAGAATATGTTAATGATTTTAATGGTTTACGTTTTTGTAATAATCCTTGTGACTGGTTTTCTAACTATGGTCATCGGCCTATTAATGAAACCACGATTTAATGAAATAACAAAAAGCGGAATAATAATAATGCCCTTCCTGTCGGGTATATTGTTTTAATTTCAGTTTTGGGGTTTGTACAATATATGATTGATTTGTTATTTTAATTTTTTTAAAAGAAAAAACCGAAGAGATTATTTTCGTTTGGTAATAAACAGCATTTGCTCTTTTAATTTATATGAAGGGACTCATTCCCCAAGCATTCAATAAAAATCTGTTCCGAAATTTTATTCGGGATACTGCTAGCATTCGTCTAATCGTAATCAGCTTTGCCTTGCTTACAGCAATATTTTTTGTGTTCTTTCATAAAGAAGAATTGGTACTTTTCCCTTCTGACAAAAAGCTGAATGTAAATTTTTATACTGATATAAATGATAATGGATTGTCCACAGTATTGAGTTCAAACCAGAACGACTCAGTTATAGGTTTTCACTTCATGCTTAAGAAAGGATTTGTTTTGCCTTATGCTGGGATTAATGTTGCAAAACCTGCATATCAGATCTTGGATGTTTCAGGATATAACCGATTGGAAGTTGAAGTTTCTTCAAAAAATGTATCGGATCTCGTTATCTATTTAGTTACAAAGGATCAAAATGTTAAAGATACTACTCACAGGCTCAGAGACAGGCATTCCTCAGCAAATGTTGAAATCAGAGATAAAAGACAGACACTTTTGCTGAAATTTAAAGAATTTTCTACTCCAGACTGGTGGTATACTGCTATTGGTCAGCCTAAAAGTGATTTTTCCGAGCCGGAATGGAATAGATTAAATCAACTTTCTTTTGCAACAGGTCTAAATCCTAAAGTCGAAATAGAAGGTTCTTTGGAATTATATGGACTGCGTTTTTATCGGGACAATACCAATGTTCTGATAGCTATGTCAGTTAGTGAATTTTTTATTTTTATTGGTTTGTTTCTTCGATTTTATTCAAAAGGAAAAAAATCGGAACAAAAGACAGATCCTGTTAACATTCGATATAAGCCAGTCGCAGTTGACGAAAAGCCTGAAACTGGCTACAATTTCCTCGACTACATCAATGAAAATTTTAATAATGCAGAATTAGATCTTTCTCAAATTTCTAAAGCAACAGGTGTAAATCAGAGATTTATTTCAGATACCATTTCGGAGAAATTTCAGTGCAACTTTAAAACCTATGTAAATCAGATCAGAATAAATGAGGCAAAAAGGCTTTTGAAAGAATCAGATCTTAACATTGGTGAAATTGCTTATTCAGTAGGCTTTAGCAGTCCGGGAAGTTTTAACAGGGTATTCAAAAGTATGACAGGCAAAACACCAACTGAATTTCAGGAATCTTCTGAATAATAATTAATTACACTTTTTGTGAAGTGTTTTTCGGGTTTTGTGAATAGTTAAAGTTGGAAACATACCATATTGTATAGCACATTATTGTATGACTTATTCTAACCTATTCACATGTATATGAAAAGAAAAATACTGTTTGTATTAAGCTTACTCTTTATAGTTTTCAATTCTTATTGTCAGGATTTTGTAAAAAGGGAAGGCAAAAAGCTCAAATTTAAAGGAGAGGAAATTTACCTGCGCGGAATGGCTTTTGGAAATGTTGTTTATGTTGATAACCTGTCTCCTTCACTTCACCATTCAGAAATAGATTTACAAAGGGTTCATAATCTTGGAATGAATGCCATCCGATTTTATTTAAATTATAAAACGTTTGAAGATGATGCGAATCCTTATATCTATAAGCAAAGCGGATGGGACTGGATTGATAAAAATGTGCAATGGGCAAAAAAGAACGGGATATTTTTAATATTGAACATGCACGTCCCGCAGGGAGGATATCAATCTAGGTGTGAAGGTGGAGCATTATGGACAAATCTAGAAAACCAAAAACGGCTTTCAGCTCTTTGGAAAGCAATTGCTGATCGCTACAAAGATGAACCACAAATTGGTGCATACGATATTTTGAATGAGCCAACACCGCTGGGAAGTATGCAAAACTGGAGCAATCTCGCCCAAAAGATTATAGACAGTATCAGAAGTGTAGATAATAATCACCTAATTGTTACAGAAAGAGCACTTGCCTTAGATTGCGATTATGGTTACTCTGATGTAAACAATAACTATCCTCAGATTACAGAAGATAATCTGATGTATACGGTTCATTTGTATGACCCTTTTGAATATACACATCAGAGTCTTGATTGGGCAAATACCGGTGACGGAGGTAAATATCCTGATGAAGACATTATTACACCTCCTTCGGATGCCACTTATTTTACCGGTAACTATACCAATCCTTCGATAAGCACAGGTAATAGTGACTGGAAATATTATACAGGAAAACCCTTTACTGTTTCAGACGATAAAATTTTAATGGGAAGAGTTGTATTTGTATCCAATAAAATCGGAACGGGTAAAGTTTACTTTGATGATTTCGTGCTGAAAGAGTTGGACGGGAATGGCAATGAAATCAGAACCATCTTTTCTGTAAATCCTACTTCAGGAACATACTGGTGGTATTCAGCAGATGGTTCAGGGGCATATTCAGAAGAAAAATCAGTTGGTCATAACGATAATTATTCGGTAGCAATTTCCGGAAATAAAGCGGCCGCATCTGTCATTTGCCCCAATTTTGGATTTAGGGCAATAAAAGGTCATAAATATATAATAAGTGGCTGGATGAAGGGTGATAACATTCCATCTGGAGCAACAGCATCTATTACGACTGAATTTTATAATTCTCCTTCCAATGCTCCATTGGGAGCCAGAAACTACCAATATCTGGTAGAAAAAATTACAGCTTATTCAAAATACATTGAAGACAAAGGTTTTCCTGTATATTTTGGAGAATTTGGCGCTGCCAGAAACTGTTTTGTAAATGATAAAGGCGGAGACAAATGGGTAGCAGATGCAATGCACATATTTGATAGTTTGGGGTATCATTTTACCTACCATTCTTACAAGGAATCTTCATTCGGATTATATGATGGATGGGACAAGCCCGTGGACACGACCACTATTAATACCGCCCTTGAAAGAGTTTTCAGAGAATTCTTCGGTACGACCACGGGTCTTTTTTTACCTAGCAAAGAGTCTAAATCTTCTTTGTTGCTTTATCCAAATCCAGGAAGCGAATATCTGAATATCGGTAACCCTGAGAATATGAATATATCCAGGATTGACATCTGTGATATGTTAGGTAATGTGATGATTACATCAGGTGCTTGGACTCAAGTGGATATTCATATGTTGCCCAAAGGGAGTTACATTGTATTGATGCATCATTCGGGTGGAATATTGCACGGAAAGTGGGTTAAGCAATAATCTCAAAAAAATTGAAATGGTCCCCATATTGGGGACCATTTTTAATTTTTGACACAATAAATCTTGTGTTCCATTTTTGTTAAAACGCAGAGCATTCTTATAATTATCAGAATACTTCAACCTTAAAGGTGTAACTGCCATTTTGAGTTTCTATTGTTGCGAAAAGAAGCCCTTTCATTTGCGTTTGTATATTTGATGCATCATCAAAGGTCTCTCTTTGACCTAAACTGTTCGTCAATATCACTTGCTGAACCGAGATGGCATTTTCTATAGCAAAGCTTCCGTTTGACGGGTTGGGATAGGGTTTGAATAAAGCCTTTTGTTCAATTTGTATATTAGCCACTATCGAAATTTTAGACGGGTCCAGCTTTATCTTACGAAAACCAAATTCATCTTTCAAAAGAAGATTATTATCAGAAGTTTTTGTATAGCCATAATCTGCATATGGCAATGAGCTTACCTCATCATAACTTATTTGAAAATCTAAGTCTGGAGTGCCGTCCGATTTAAGTCTCATGATCTTAGAGGCACAATCTGAATAAGGACCTATATTAGGACATTCAGTCACTGTGTACACCATCTGATTATCATCAAGAAAAACTGTGTTTTGAACAAATCTGACCTTTGATGATGTAGTATCAATTTCCAAATCATGATAGGTAAGTTCAAGTACTCCATTATCGGCGAAACTATTATCCATGCTTCCATCCGCATTGATCCGCATTTGTGTGATAGCGGCAGAATTAGTGCTCCAGTTTTTTGTATAGGCTCCTCCAACCAGTATTTTGCCATCCGGCTGAAGGTTCATACTTAGTTCTGGATTTATGTAGGAGATCGCATAACTAACCGTTCCTCCATTGCCAAAGCTCACATCATTACTTCCGTCATTATTCAGTCTGAAGAAAGTTATTTTATTTGATTTAACTTCTGCATCATAAGTCGTTCTCAGATCCATTGAGGTCATGCCAATGACAATTTTTCCATCCGGTTGTACGATGCCACAATTAAGCTGCTCAATGTAATTGTTGTCATGTGGAATAGTAACCAGTCCTTTTATTCCAAATCCCTCGTCTGCTGAACCATTCTGATTTAATTTTAATATAAAATATTCATAAGTTGAGTCTCCTTTATATTTTCTTCCCAAAAGGACAATTTTTTTGTCTTGCGCAACAAGGATTTGGGAGAAGCAATCTATTGAATCAATTTCAATAACATTCCTTGGTATGAAGGAATAGTCAGGGCTTCCATCATTATTAAGTCGGACCATTGAGAATCTATTGATTATTTTGGAAGTGTCAACTCCTATTAATAAAAGTTTGTCTCCCTGATAGACTGCTCCAGCTTCATCAAAGTCTTTAGTCAAGGTTAAATCATCGTATCGGAGAATCCCCTTTCTTCCGAAAGATTCGTCAAGCCAGTTCTTTTGGGCGAATGTATCTGTACATAATAAGCTAATGCTAAGAATGGCAACAGCATATAGTGGTCTTAATGTCTTTTTCATTTTTTTGTCAGATTAATTTTTGAACTTGTTATTCGTCCCGATTTCAGATGGCGCCCGCTGAAGTTTAGAACATGTTTAAATTATTATGCCGTTTGATTTTTTATAATCTTGATTGGCAGTTCCTGAGACAAATGAATACAGTGAGATGTTACAGTGAATGCAAAAAATTAATTAAAAAGTTTTTAATGATATCAGCGTATAGCAGAGCCTTATGCTTTATGATCATTAGATAATTCTGATTTAAGATTAATGTGAAGTCAACCCATGATTTTTGAATATTCTGTATTTAATATTCAACTCAAACTGTTTGCTAAAGCGCTCCATAGGGTCATACAAATATTGGAAATTTACAGGTGAATAGTTAAGCTGAAATGTAATAGACTCACCTTGATAGCCGACCATGATGCCTGGCATTACTCCCCATATAATTTTTTTGTATTTAAAGTTTAGATTGATTAGTAGGGAGAACTTTTTATAGCCTTTAATATCGAAGTTCCTCACTCTCACAAGTAAAGTAGGCGTAAAGACGAACTTGGATTTATTGCTTCTTTTTAAAACGCAGCCTGCCTGAAATAAGAAGTAGGGAAATTGGTAATAAACTTCATTATGCTTTCCTTTTGATTTATAATAAACCTGGGATGAGTAGCCTATGAAGTAATTTTTTGTGTTGAGTAAAATGCCAATAGTGTATTTGTATTTTTCAAGATTATAATTTGCTTCTGGGTACAGGTAAAGTTGACTAAACTTAGTATTTATAGTCAGGTTAGTATATTCAATACTGAAACCTGGAGCAAGTGTATATTTTCCCTGAAAGGAAATTTTCGGAGAAATGGCAGCAAGGAAATTATAGCCATTTACAGAGGAGTTATAATATCCCGGAATATAATCGGCATTGAGAAAGGATCCATAATCATATTCTGCAGGTTCTATTGATTCCCCCATATAAGCTGTCTGAAAACCAATACCCGTGGATATTTTTTGAATAAAATGATCATAAGAAAAAGCTGTAGAATGCAAAGATTTTGTGGCTATCTGAAATTCATTCCTGCCTGATTTAGGTTGTGTTGCGGCATATATTGATAACCGTCCTCCTCCTGTAAAGCCAGCATTGGCAGGGTTGTATTTCAAAGGCAATGCAGTGATCTGACTTTGTGCCTGCAAATTTTGAAAGAAGCCACACAGAAATGCAAAAATTAAGTAGAACTTCATTGGTTTATTGCATAGTCTCATCTGATGGTACTATATAGGGTTTGTTCCCATTCATGAGCTGCTCTTGTTCTTTCAAGTCTTGTGCTTTTCTTATTTCCCGTGCAACCTTCCTTCTTTGTGAAGGAGAAAGTTTGGCTTTCGTAATGTTATTTTTCCCAAGTTCTTTCTTTTCTGTCTGATCCGCAGGGAGCGGGTTCGCAACAGGTGCTTCCCTCGTGTATTCATCTGTTATCTCATTGTTCAGTTTGGGTAATAAACCACCTGGCTCAACAGAGGCTGAATCTGGAGAAATGGCAATGTCTGAAACTTTTAAGTTATTCTCCTGGATCTTTTCAACTATTTTCGTGTTTAAAATTTCTGACTTTGGATTATCCGCTTTCACAATTCTGAGCGTTTCAAGTTGTCTCTTTTCAGGAACGGCAGGGTTTTCAGAGTGCCTTATATGTTTGTCAGTTTTAAGTATACTCTTTTGTTGACTTTTGCTTCCTTCGTTGTGTGATTTAAAATATAGAATTAGAATGAATGATAGTGCCGAAAGAACAGCCATACATTTAAATAATGTTGAAAATTTCAGGTGAAAATAGTTAGTTTTCAATAATTGCTGCGCTTCCGGCGGCAGAGGAGATGCAGATAATTGTGGCAGATAAGAATCTTCCCAGAAACTCAACTCTTCCCGATATTCGGGATTTTGGCTTATAAAGGCTTCGACATTCAATTTTTCCTCATCAGTCAAAGTTCCTTCACAGTATTCAAAAAGCCATTCTTCTACATTATCGCGAGTTATCTGTGTGCTATTCATAACAACAGTTTTATTTCTTTAATGGAATTCTTTAACTTCTGTCTTCCTCGAAATAAGTAAACTTTTACTTGCTCCATACTTAGTCCGGTTATTTTACCTATTTCTTTATAATCGTATCCTTCAAGATCTTTCAGAATTATAATAGATCTTTGAATTGAAGGAAGTCCTTCCAGACATTTTTCGATGACTTCTTTGGTTTCAAATTCTGAATTAATTGGAACCTGTGGTTCGTGTAATCCACTTTGTTCTATTGAGACAGACTTCTTTTCTCGCTTTATATGATTGATCATCGAATTGTGTGCGACAGAGAATAACCAGGGTTTTATTTTGTTTTCATCTATATTTTTCCTCTCTATCCACAATTTTGCAAAGCAATCCTGAACAATGTCCTTGGCTAGATCATTGTCATCAGCACTCTTTGCAACATACCAGAAGAGTCTGTTATAATAGAGTTTTACAGCTTCGTTATATTTTTCTATTTTCAATTATTTGCAGATAAAATTGAAATGAACAGCACCTGAGACAAATAAGGGGTTCTAAATGTTACAGTCTGTTCATTTTTTTATTAGAAAGGATAAGATATAATTAAAAATGTACTTCTCCCGGCTTGAACTTATAAGCAGCGAGTTTACATTCATTTCCAATGCTGACTTTAGCAAGAAGCAGAACGGAGCCATCTTGAGCTGGCAATATTAACCTTCCTTCATCTTGGCTTGGAGTGCCGATTATTTTTTGTCCGGTGGGGATAAGGTCGGAATTGAACTTGACTACCAGGATATCACGGGTCCCGTTTTCTTCTGTAGATCCAGCAATAAAAATTTCTCCATTCATTTGCATAATGGACTTCGGAAATTGATTTGCAGGTCTTTCATAAGTGTACTCTTTGATCTTTTTGCCATTAAGACTAGCTTTTGCAATAAAAAAATCTATTCCGGTCTCATCTGTTTGGTTAGAGCCACAAATAAATAGATCTCCGGACTTGTTTGCTATAGTGCCATACCCCACTTGATTTCTGTTATCAAATGAAGTATAGTTCAGGTTCCACTCAAAGTTGCATTGTAAATCTGATTTTATGAGTGAAATATTAGTAAAGTTGCCATCTGTGAAGTATCCTGTCCACAGTAATTCGGAGTTTGGTGTTTGAAATACTGATTGAATACCTTCCCGGAAATCCTGTATGATAAGTTCTTTAGGAGTTGCACTATTCTTTAAATCGGTCTCAACAGAAATAACTTTTTTCCCTTTTTCGAGAGAGGTTTCTCCAATTAAAAGATATGTTCCAGCTTTAGCAGTTTCGGTTATATAAATCAGCTTTGATAAATAAGAAACTTCACCATATCCATGATTTTTAACTAACTGAAGCTTGTCATTAAATTCCCAAATGAAAATATTATTATTTGTTGAATTTATGGTCGTTCCGGCAACTATGTAGTTTCCATTGGCATTTTTAAAAATAGATTTAACTTCCTCAGTCTGTTCAGTTCCAAAGGATATTTCGCCCAATCTTTTCCCGTCTTTAGCAATCTTTAATAGGTACACATCTCCCTCTTTGTTGTCTGCAGCTATTAAATAGGAATCATCAGGTAGCAGAAGGGAAACAATTTCTCCCTGGCAGCTTAGGGGGAGCTCAAAAAAACGTTGAAATCCAGGAAAGGTAATTTCCTCTTTGTCTTTGTGACAGCTTACACAAAAAAGAGCAAGCAGGAAATAAATTTTGATTTTCATATATAATGTACTTACTAAGCGAAGGTCATTATAATTTTCTATTAATCAGATGTTTCTTGACTAAAAAAATTAAATTCCAACCATCGTTTCCAACTAAGGAGCGAATGACACTGGGTTATTTTATGTAGAAGGTTTGTAAAAATAAATGAGCCCATAATCGTATAAGAATGGGCTAATAGAGCAAAATGGTATTTAAAAACACAACTCCAGATATTTCTCAACGGCCTTTAATGTCTCCTCTCTCTTCTCGAACATTCCCATATGGCCGCACTCGGAGAAAAAATGAACTATACTGTATTTGGGCATGTAACATTGTTCAAGGCTTTTTTCCAAAGGTACAGGACCGTCGTCTTTACCAACAATGAAGAGAACTGGTACTTCCACATTTTTCAACACATCTATTCTTTCTTTCCTGTCGCGCATTGCCTTGGTTGTTTCAATGATTGATTGCATTGAAGTATTTCTGGTTGTTTCAATCATCATCTGAATTTCTTCTTGCAGATTCTTTCTGTTCCTCATGAAAAACAGAGGTTCTACAAAGCTGTCTGCAAAAGGATCAACTCCATTTTTCTCAATAAATTGAATGGTCCTGTTTCTATTTTCCTTCTTCTCAATGCTATCCTCAAAAGCTGTAGAGTGAAACAAGCCCATTCCTTTAAGCATTTCAGGATATTTCTCTGCAAATGCCAGGGCCACATATCCGCCAAGGGAATGCCCAATTATGACACATTCTTTAACAGAAAGATCTTTTAACAGATTTCTTACTTCATCGGCAAAGTATTCCATGCTTACAGGTGTGGTATCCAATGGACTTTCGCCAAATCCTGGCAGGTCTGGGGTTATTACATGGTAATCGCTTTGGAAGTGGTTTAAAAAGTCTTTCCAGAGGGATTTTTCTTCACAGAATCCGTGTATAAAAACAACAGCAGGCCCGCGGCCTGCTGATTTGTATTTTAAAGATGAAATAGCCATTAATTTTTGTGATATTCTATTCTTGATGAACAATGCTGGTTAAAGACCTGACTGCTTCTACAATTCCTTCTGTGCCATAACCACATTCTTTGTAAAGCTGTGGCTGCTCACCATGTTCTATGATTTTATCCGGAATACCCAGCCTCACTATTTTTGCTGAGTAGTTGTTGTCTGCCATAAATTCAAGAACAGCACTTCCAAATCCACCTTGCAAGCAGCCATCTTCAACTGTAATGACTTTTTTAAATTTCTTGAAGATCTTGTGTAAAAGCTCTTCGTCAAGTGGCTTGGCAAATCTCATGTCATAGTGAGCTGGCGTTAACTCTTCGTGATCAAGTATATTGCAAGCGTCTACTGCATTATTCCCTATTGGGCCGAACGTTAGTATTGCAATGTCTTCTCCTTCTCTTACTGTACGTCCTTTTCCAATCTCAATCTTTTCGAATGGAAGGCGCCATTCTGGCATTACTCCTTGACCTCTTGGGTATCTGATTGTAAATGGCCCGTTTCCATCCAATTGAGCCGTGTACATGAGATTTCTCAATTCACTCTCATTCATAGGAGAAGAAACAACCATGTTCGGAATACATCTCATGAAAGCAATATCGTATGCTCCGTGATGTGTAGGACCATCGGCGCCTGCAAGTCCGGCTCTGTCAAGACAGAAAACTACAGGTAAATTCTGCAGACAAACATCGTGAATGACAGAATCATATGCACGTTGCATGAAAGAAGAATAAATATTGCAAAAAGGAATAAGTCCTTGCGTGGCTAATCCCGCAGAAAAAGTTACTGCATGCTGTTCTGCTATACCAACATCAAATGCCCTGTCAGGCATTTTGTCCATCATGATATTTAATGAAGATCCTGATGGCATAGCTGGGGTAATCCCCATTATTTTAGAATTCTTTTCGGCCAGCTCAACAATAGTATGGCCGAAAACATCTTGAAATTTAGGAGCCTGAGGAGTATCATAATGTTTGATACTGATTTCTCCTGTTAGCTTATCAAATTTTCCCGGAGCATGCCACTTCACCTGATCTTTTTCAGCCAGAGGGAATCCTTTTCCTTTTGTTGTAACACAGTGAAGGATTTTGGGTCCCGGAATATTTTTGAGATCATTAAAGATATTCACCAGATGGTCAATGTCATGACCGTCTACTGGACCAAAATATCTTATTTTAAGAGATTCAAAAAGATTACTGTTTTTTAGCAGAGAAGATTTTAAAGCAGTTTCAATTTTGGAAGCAATAGTCTGAGCGTTCGGCCCGAATTTGCTTATTTTACCCAAAATGTGCCATGCCTCGTCCCTAAGTTTATTATAAGTCTGTGATGTGGTAATGTCTGTAAGATAATCCTTAAGCGCCCCAACATTAGGATCAATTGCCATGCAATTGTCATTGAGTACGATTAGCAGATTGCTGTTGGAAACCCCGGCATGATTCATTGCTTCGAATGCAAGTCCGGCTGTTAAAGCTCCGTCGCCGATTACTGCTATATGCTGTTTGTCAGACTCTTGTTTATATTTAGATCCCACAGCCATACCAAGAGCAGCAGAAATTGATGTGGATGAGTGTCCGACACCAAATGAATCATAAGGGCTTTCGCTTCTTTTCGGAAAACCGGAAATGCCTTTGTAGAGTCTGTTTGTATGAAAAACGTCCCTTCTGCCTGTCAGAATTTTGTGTCCATAGGCCTGATGTCCCACATCCCAGACAAGCTGATCTTTAGGGGTATTAAATACATAATGAAGCGCAACGGTAAGTTCGACCACGCCAAGCCCGGCAGCGAAATGTCCTCCGTAAACTGAGACATTATCAACGATAAATTGTCTAAGCTCGGTACAAACCTGGTAAAGCTGCGTTTCATCCAGTTTTCTCAGATCTTCAGGAGAGTCGATCTGACCCAATAATTTTCCCGGTTTTATTAACATGGCAAGTCCAAACTAAAACAAAGATAAAAGAATATATGTTTTCTTAAATTAAAAAAAGAAAAAATGTGCCTCAGGCAAATAACGCCAGAATAACCCAGATATTATACTGAGTTTTTTATAAAAGGATTTTTTATAATGCATATATAGACCCAGAAAATCAATTTTGTAGTGTCTTTTGTTATAAGTCAGTCAGTTATGATTTTTGCATCCAAATTATGGCCCGGATTATAAATCAGGATTGATTTTGCCGTTTGAAAGACTACTGTTAAATTTACTAAGTGAGCTTCGAAATTAAATTACCCCTCTTTACTGGTCCGTTCGACCTTTTGCTCTTTTTCATTGAGAGAGATGAGCTGGATATTTATGATATTCCTATTTCAAAAATAACCAATGACTTCCTTGAGTATATCCATCGACTGGAAGAGATGAATATTGAGGTTGCCAGTGAATTCATCCTTGTTGCTGCAACCTTAATGAGAGTGAAGGCCAAAATGTTATTGCCAAGACCAGAAATAGATGAGCAAGGTAATGAGGTCGATCCGAGGGAAGAACTTGTGGCCCACCTGCTTGAATATAAAAAGTATAAGAGCATTATTAATGATCTTGCTAATCTTGAGGAGGAACGAATGAACCTCGAAAAGCGTGGTAACATTGTAAAGGAATTAAAACAACTTTCGGAAGTAAGTGATGTAGAGTCAGAACTCCAGGATATTGATCTTTACAAGCTTCTGAAAGTTTATGAAAGAGTATTACGAAAATTTGAAGAGGAAAAGAACAAGCCTATTCATACGGTGGTGCAGTATCCTTATACCATTGAAAATCAGAAAGAATATATATTGACCAAGCTCAGCGGTGTTGCTAGGCTGTCTTTTGAAGATGTCATTTCAGAATTCAGAACCAAGATAGCTATGGTTTACAACTTCCTTGCAATTTTGGAACTATTGACACAAGGTTATCTAATGATTTATGTAGGAGAAGGATTTAATAATTTCTGGGTAGAGAAGAGGCAGGGACAGACGGAAGAAGTAACAGAGCTGTAAGCACAAAGCTGAAAGCGTAAGGCGAAAAGCTGAAGACAGAGAGCAATTTAACTTTCTGCTTTCAGCTTTTTGCTTTTCGCATTATTAAAATTGCTCCAGTCCAGAGAAGAAGAAGCTTCCTTCGATAGCTGCATTCTCATCAGAGTCAGATCCGTGGATTGCATTTGCTTCGATTGATTTAGCATACAATTTACGGATAGTGCCAGGCTCAGCATTTGCAGGGTTTGTAGCACCAATCAGCTTACGGAAATCAGCCACTGCATTGTCTTTTTCAAGAATCATTGGTACGATAAATCCGCTAGACATATACTTCTTAAGATCGTTGTAAAAAGGTCTTTCTTTGTGTACTTCATAAAATTGACCTGCACGCTCTTCAGAAAGTTTGAATTTTTTTAAAGCCACAATTCTGAATCCCGCTTCTTCGATCATCTTTAAAATTGCACCTGAATTACCTGCCGCTACTGCATCAGGTTTAATCATTGAAAAAGTTCTGTTACCAGCCATATTTTTGTTGTTAGGGTTACAAATTTCAGAGCGCAAAATTATACAGATTCCTGAAATATTGGTTTTTTTTTAAAAAATTCTCATTTTGCGCCGATTCTCTAATTTTTTATAATCAAAAGCTAGAGAATTTTGTTTAAGCATAATTAAATTCTACGGGTCTATTCGTCCAAGAAATCAATGCAGGATCTTGTATCTTTAAGGGAAATCCTAAGGACTCCAAAAAAAATTGTTATCACAACTCATGCAAAACCTGATGCTGATGCTTTGGGTTCTTCGCTTGCGATGTGGGCTTATCTCAAGAAAAAAGGTCATGATCCGAAGGTAATTACCCCAACCGATTATCCTACTTTTCTTAACTGGATGAATGGTAATGATGAGGTGATTGTCTATGAAGAAAATGTTGAGTTGTCTGCAAAATTAGTAAAGGAAGCAGAAGTTATTTTTTGTCTGGATTTTTCCGCCCTAGGTAGAATAAATGACCTCGGAGATCTTGTAAAAAATGCCACGGCCACAAAAGTTCTGATTGATCATCACCTTGAACCGGAGTATTTTGCTGACTTTGTTTTCTGGGATATCAAAGCTGCCGCCACCGCAGTGCTTATTTATAAGCTTATTATTGGCTTAGGCGACAGAGAATATCTTGACACTTGCATAGGTGAATGCATCTATGCAGGAATTATGACAGACACCGGCTCATTCAGACATCCCAGCACGAATAAGGAAGTGCATATGATTATTGCAGAACTTCTGAACCTTGCGGTAGATGTATCAAGGATCCACAGGCTTATATATGATAATAACTCAGAATCCAAGCTTCGATTTTTAGGTTTTGCTCTTCAGGAAAAGCTTGTCGTTATAAGAGACCTTTATACTGCATATATAGCGATATCGGAAGAGGATTTGAAAAGGTTTGATTCGCAAACCGGAGATACGGAAGGGTTGGTCAATTATGCTCTATCCATTGATGGAGTGGTGATTGCGGCAGTTATTATAGACAGACCAGATTCTGTAAAACTATCTTTCAGGTCCAAAGGTGATTTTTCTGTCAATGAATTCGCAAGGAGACATTTTGAAGGAGGAGGTCATCTGAATGCAGCAGGAGGAAAATCAAATTTGAATCTTGAAGATACTGTAAAGAAATTTATTGAAGTGCTTCCAGCCTATAAAGAACAATTGTATCAGAACTATAAACTAGAAAAATCATTATGTTAAAGAAAAGTGTTGCGGCAGTTGGCCTATGTATTTTAGCCGCTTCCGGTATCCTGTCTTCATGTGACGGATATAAAAAAACCGAGAACGGCCTTAAATACAAGATTGTAAAGGACTCAACTGGGGGCAAGAATATTGAAGTTGGAAGCGTAGCCCTTGTACAAATGAGCTATAAGAATGAAAAGGACACATTCAGCACAGCAAAACAAAATTATGGAAACCCAATAGATATACTTGTTTCAGAATCACCTTTCAAAGGAAGTCTTGAAGAAGGATTGGTTTTGCTTAGTGAAGGTGACAGTGCTATTTTTCTAGTGAGCAGTGATTCTCTTTACCAAAAGAGATTCAATACTCAAATGCCTAAAGAAATTAAACCAGGTAGCTTTACTACGTTCAATGTTAAAGTAGTAAAAGTGTATACCAAAAAAGAAGTAGCTGCTGAGAGAGAAAAGTATAGAAAACAACAGCAGGAGATGAATAAGCAGCAAATGGCAATGGTTGATGAATATATCACCAAAATGCTTGATTCTGCCTCTGTAAAAGGTCAATTAGCAACAGACCAAGCTATTATTGACAAAAAATTGAAAGCAGAAGGAATTACTGCCCAGAGAACAAAGCATGGTGTTTCATATTTGATTACGAAAGATGCAGATTCTCCACTTATCACCAAAGGCGATACTGTTACTGTAGAATACACTGGAAAACTCCTTGATGGAACGACATTTGACTCTTCAGTAGGTAAAGATCCTTTCACTGTTGTTGTAGGTCTAGGAAGGGTCATTCCAGGATGGGAAGATGCGCTTCAGGTGCTTGGTAAAGGAGATAAAGCCACAATCTTTATTCCGTCTCCTCTTGGTTATGGAAAGACTGGAGTACCTGATCCTGCAAACAAAGATAAATATCTGATTCCTAAAAATTCACCTTTAGTATTTGATATCGAGGTACTCGATGTTAAGAAGTAACATCAAGAAATAAATAGTAGAGAGAGGGTTGTTCTTATTGGGCAGCCCTCTCTTTCTTTAAACCTATTTTTTTAATCTCCGTTTTTCTTTCTAAAATTTAGTTATGAAACATATAATATATTTTTGCTTAGCTTTTTTACTTACGGTGAACTACGCTTTTGCTGAAGGTGATACCATTACAACAAAATCGGGCTTGAAGTACGTTGTGAAGAAAAAAGGTACTGGGAAGAAAGCATATTCAGGAGCAAAAGTAAAGGTACATTACAGAGGGAAGTTTGCTGATGGAAAACAGTTTGACAGTAGTTATGATGCTGGAAGTCCTTTTCAGTTTGTCTTGGGTAATAAAGAGGTAATTCCTGGCTGGGATGAAGGAGTTCTGCTGATGTCAGAAGGTGAGGAGGGGGTTTTGATTGTTCCTGGTAATCTTGGATATGGTAAAAAAGGTGTAAAAGATGATGAGCACCCCGGAGCTTATGTAATTCCTCCCAATGCAACTTTAATATTTGAAATGCATTTGATAAAAGTAAAGTAATGCTTTTTCAGAGCCATTTTTTCTTTTTAAAGTATGCAAGCATTGAAACGATTATAACAAAACAAGAGGCGAGGAAAATATAATAGCCGTATTTGTTCTTCAGCTCGGGAATGTTTTCAAAGTTCATTCCATAAACTCCCGCAAGGAATGACAGGGGAATGAAGATCGTTGAGATAACAGTCAGCACTTTCATGATTGCATTCATTTTGTTGCTGATACTGGACATGTACAAATCAAGCATGCCACCGGATAAATCCCGGAAAGATTCCAGTGTGTCTATGATTTGAACGGTATGATCGTAGACATCTTTAAAATAAGTTTGAGTGGTCGGAGAAATCTGTTCAAACTCTTCTCTTTCAAATTTCATTAATACTTCGCGTAGTGGCCAAATAGATCTTCTCAAAAGTATCAGCTCTCTTTTTATTGAATACAATTCGTTAAGAATATCTTCGGTAGGCTCTGCAATAAGTGCGTCTTCTATATCTTCCAGCTTCTCACCGATTTTTTCAAGAATAAGAAAGTAATTGTCCACAATGGTATCTATGAGTGTATAGAAAAGATAATCAGATGGAGATTTTCTGAGTTTTCCTTTGCTTGTCCTGATTCGAAATCTGTTAGGATCGAACACATCTCCTCCAGCTTCCTGAAAGGACAGTACATAATTAGGTCCTAAAACAATGCTGATTTGTTCTACTGAAATACAGTTTTTTTTATCATCATAGCTAAGCATATTTAACGTTGCAAAGAGTTGATCATCAAAGTCGTCTACTTTTGGCCTTTGGCCAGCTATAGATATGTCTTCAAGCAACAGAGAATGTAAGTTAAATATTTCCCCGATCTTACTAAGGCTTTCGCTGTCTTCTGTTCCATCAATATTGATCCAGGAAACCTTGTCTGAAGTTTTATATTGCTTCAGTTCATCAAGATTTGTAATATTTCGTTCCTCAAGTGAAGCTTCGTTATAACTCATAATGGTTATAAAAGCTGCGGTACCAATGCTTTCTCTTTCTGCAAGGGTTCCGGGAGAGAGTCCTGCTTTTCTTGTATTGTGAGGTCTTACACTTCTCATAGTGTTATGTAAAAAGTGATATGAACAAACTTGTAATCTATTGGAATTTAAAAAGGAATAAAAAGAAGAATGTTTGCAGATCCTGTATCAAAAGTTTGTTAGATAGGTAGAAAAAAAGCGGCACTGGGCCGCTTTTTTGTTTATTGGTAGTTTAATACCTATCCGTTCATTGAAACAAGGAACTCGTTGTTGTCCTTGGTGTTTTTCATTTTGTCTATCAGGAAGTCCATTGCTTCTACGGACGTCATATCTGACATGTATTTTCTAAGAATCCAAACTCTTGAAAGCTCATCTTTATCCATAAGAAGATCTTCACGTCTTGTTCCTGAAGCAGGAACGTCAATAGCAGGGTAGATTCTTTTGTTTGAAAGCTTTCTGTCCAATTGAAGTTCCATGTTACCGGTACCTTTGAATTCTTCAAAGATAACCTCGTCCATTTTACTTCCAGTCTCTATAAGAGCAGTTGCAATGATAGTAAGAGATCCACCATTTTCTACGTTTCTTGCAGCACCGAAGAATCTTTTAGGTTTATGAAGAGCGTTTGCATCCACACCACCCGAAAGTATTTTACCTGAAGACGGAACAACTGTATTATATGCTCTTGCAAGCCTTGTGATTGAGTCAAGCAGTATAACAACATCGTGTCCGCATTCAACCATTCTCTTAGCTTTCTCAAGTACAATAGAAGCAATCTTTACGTGTCTTTCAGCCTGTTCGTCGAAAGTAGAAGAGATTACTTCAGCTTTCACGTTTCTTGCCATATCTGTAACCTCCTCAGGACGCTCGTCGATCAATAGGATCATCAGATACACTTCCGGGTGGTTTGTGGCAATAGCGTTTGCAATTTCTTTTAGGAGAACTGTTTTACCTGTTTTAGGCTGAGCTACAATCATACCTCTTTGGCCTTTTCCGATTGGTGCGAAAAGATCAAGGATTCTGGTAGATAATTGATTGTGTGTTGTGCTAAGGTTAAGTCTTTCCTGTGGGAAAAGAGGCGTAAGGAATTCGAATGGAATACGATCTCTGATTTCTTCCGTGGTCTTTCCGTTTACACTTTCAACTCTTAGTAGAGCAAAATATTTTTCACCTTCTTTCGGAGGTCTGATCTGACCTTTAACAGTGTCACCTGTTTTTAATCCGAATAGTTTTATCTGTGAAGGAGATACATATATATCGTCAGGGCTCGCAAGATAGTTATAGTCTGCTGATCTTAAGAAACCATAACCGTCCTGCATTATTTCTAGTACACCTGAGTTAAGAATAATGCCATCAAACTCACGCATACTAACGCCACCGCTGTTTTGAGGTGTTGGTCTTGTTGATTTTATTCTTTCTACAGGCTTTTCTTCTCTGATTTCTTCAAAAGTGGAAACTGCTGGGGCTGCTGTTTCAAATAGTGGCTCGGATTCTCTTTGGAAAGGTTCGAAAACAAATTCATTTGAACTGGAAAAGGAAGGGAACTCTTCATTAGCTGGCTCAGTTTCCTTTACATTTTCTCTCTTTCTGATCCTTTTTCTAGGCTCCTTTTCATCTCTTGAGCCGTCTTCCGTATTGTCAATTGTCATCATTTGTTTGTTTTCGGTGAGTTGCGGCTCTGGCATTACCGCCTGTTGGTCGAGGATTTTATATATGAGTTCTTTTTTCTGAAGCTTTTTAAAATTCTGAATACCTAACTTTTCGGCAATGTCCTTCAATTCAGATAATAATCTGTCCTCTAATTCTTCAATATTGTACATAGAAATGCTCTGATAGATTAAACACGATCAACTAACCAACCCTGATTATGTTTTAAAAGGGAAACCCATTTAAGGATGAAAACTGGTTATTTATTAAGATGTTAAGTTAAACTAAAAAGAAATGAACTTGTTTAAGAAAAAGCTCAAATGCTGTTTTGGTTCTGCAATATTAAATTATCAGGAGATAATTGTCAAGTAATTTTTATTTATTTAAAATTTTTAACGCGGAAAATAAATAAAAAGTTTGGACTCGTGTGGTCTTTTTAGGTTTATTTGTGCTCTTTTCAAATAAAATATATGTTACAGATTGCTTTTATACGTGAGAATAAAACGGAAGTAATTGCCGGACTGAAGAAAAAATACTTTAAAGATGCTGAAACGTTCGTTGATAAGGTAATCGAGATTGACCAACAAAGAAGAGATACGCAAAGACTTCTTGACGATATACTTGCTCAAAGCAACACAAAGGCCAAAGAAATTGGGCAGTTGATGAAAACTGGTCAAAAAGATGCTGCAGAGGAGGCTAAAGCTGTAGCTGCTGATCTTAGGACTAAGAGTAAAGAACAGGAGGACAAACTTGCAAGTCTTGAAGGCGAATTAAATGATACATTGGTTAAGCTCCCCAATCTTCCTCATTCATCAGTTCCAGAAGGACGTACTCCCGAAGAAAACCTAAATGTTTTTGAACATGGCAGCACTCCGGCACTTTATGACGGTGCACTTCCCCACTGGGAGCTTATTAAAAAATTTGACATCATTGATTTTGATCTTGGTGTAAAACTTACTGGTGCAGGTTTTCCTGTATATAAAGGTAAAGGTGCCAGACTTCAGAGAGCTTTGATTAACTTCTTTCTGGATGAAGCCCTGAAAGCCGGTTATGGAGAAGTGCAACCTCCTATTTTAGTAAATGCGGATTCAGGATTTGCTACGGGTCAGCTTCCTGACAAAGAGGGGCAAATGTATTTTGCATCTGCCGATAATTTTTACCTCATTCCAACTGCTGAGGTTCCGATCACTAATATTTACAGAGATGTTATTGTTAAAGAGGAAGATCTTCCTGTGAAGAATGTTGGTTACACTCCTTGTTTCAGAAGAGAAGCGGGATCATGGGGGGCTGATGTCAGAGGCTTAAACAGGTTGCATCAGTTTGATAAGGTGGAGATTGTTCAGATCGTTCATCCTGATTCTTCTTATGAAGCTCTGGACAAAATGGTTGATCATGTGAGAGAATTGTTATACAAACTTGGTCTACAGTTCCGTATTTTGCGTCTTTGTGGTGGAGATATGAGTTTTAACTCTGCTCTGACATATGATTTTGAAGTTTATTCTGCGGCTCAGAAAAGATGGCTTGAAGTGAGTTCTGTAAGTAACTTTGAGACATTCCAGGCCAACAGACTTAAATTACGCTTTAAATCTGAAGGAAAAACTAGACTTCTGCATACTTTAAATGGCAGTGCACTAGCTCTTCCAAGAATTGTTGCTGCTTTACTTGAAAATAATCAGGATAAGGATGGTATTAAAATTCCGGAGGTTCTGGTTCCGTATACAGGTTTTGACAGAATTTAACCTTTTCTTTTTAAAAGGTTAAATTCCATGAATCTTATAAAGGAAGATAATAACTTAAATTAAACGATATTATAATTCCTCAAGAAGGGTTGCAAAAGGCATAACCTGATTGGGGAATTTTTTTTGTATTTCTTCAAGAAGTATATATTCGTAGTTGCCAGCGAATGAAATATAATTATCTTGATTATCAAATGAAATCTGTAACGCAAAGGTACTTTCATTCCCCTCCCCGGATAGGATTCTCATAACCTTGTAACTTGATCCATGCCTGTTTTCCTGTAAGCCAGGAATGTAATTTTTTTTTATTTCATTCAATACTTCCGATTGAATTTCCGGAAGCGAAACAAGCGTGAGATTGTATATAATCATTTTTTAATAATAATTTTTATTGATAAAAGTATATTTAGGTAACAAGTTTAAGTTTTATTCGTAATTTTTATTTATATAGAACCCAGGAAAAATTCAAACTTGTAAATCATTCTAAATATGTCTTTTTTAAACCCAGAAAAAGAATCACCCAATTATACGATTGTGTTCGCGGTGCTTTCCACATTGTTTTTTATGTGGGGACTCATAACGGTAACAAATATAATGCTTGCTAATGATTTACGAACGGTATTTCAGCTTAGCTACATTGAAGCAATATCTATGAATTTTCTGTTTTTTGCCACATATTTTATAATGGCAGTGCCTTCCGGGAAATTAATAGATAAAATCGGTTACAGAAAAGGAATGATGACGGGTTTAGGCCTTGCAGCTGCAGGTTGCTTCCTTGCTTATCCCGCAACAGGAATGAGATCTTACTCATTCTTTATGACAGCTCTATTCATTCAAGCCACAGGTATCACCATCCTTCAGGTAGCGGCAAACCCATATGTAGCTCTGCTTGGTTCAAGGGGAAAGGGTGCAAGTAAATTAACTTTGGTACAGGCCTTTAATTCTCTGGGAGCATTTGTAGCGACATTGTTTGCCTCAGGATTTCTTATGGAGCTTTCTGGTCTTAATGAAAGGAGCTATTTTGATATGTCACCTGAAGAAATCAGAAATTCTGTAGTTCATTTTGTGCAGCTTCCATTTGTACTGCTTGGCATAGTGTTATTGTTGCTTGGTGTTTTTCTGTTTTTCTCCAGACTACCTAGAATTAATACTAAAGAAATTGAGCCTCTTGTTTTGGAAACAAACCCTCCTAGAACTCAGGTGTGGCAATTTTCTCATGCCGGTCTTGGTGCCCTTGCTATTTTTGCATATGTAGGTGCTGAGGTTACAATAGGTACTTATCTAGCTTCTGCAGCAAGTGATTTGGCGGTTTTATACTGGGGAGGTGCTATGGTTGGAAGGTTTGTTGGTTCAGCCTTACTTGTTAAGATTAGCCCAAGAAAGAGCATTGGTATATTTTCTATTATCGCATCATTGCTTGTAATGGGCTTTATGTTAATAGATTCTCAAATTTCCATTTACGCAATAGTGGCTGTAGGTTTATTTAACTCTGTTCTTTTCCCTTGCATCTTTACTATGGGGATTGACGGTCTTGGAAAATTTTCGGAGGAAGGCTCTGCAATGCTTATTATGGCAGTTGTCGGAGGAGCGGTGGTACCATTCGTTTCTCATGCATTAATAGAGGGTAAAGCCGGATTTATTCTTCCTGTCCTGTGTTATATTTTCATTGCTTACTTTGGCCTTAAAGGGTCTCGGTATCCTAAGAGGACCAACTTCTATTAGAACGAGGTAAAAAGATGTATAATAAAAGAAGAGGAAGGCTTATGCCTTCCTCTTCTTGTTTAAAAATAAAAGCACGAATCTATTGGCTCATGCTTTTGTAAAAGAAATTTTCCTTATTTCTTTTTTGGTTCTGGTTTTTTTGGTGCCTCAGGTTTAGTAGGCTGAGGTTTTGGAGCACCTTTTTCTTTAGTTGTCATAATTTTCTTTTTTTAGTTAAGTTCCTAAAATTGATAACCAGACAAGTTCAATATTGTTAAGAAAGTGTTGGGGCTGTTTGGTATTTTTTTGATGATTTTAAAGGTACATTTTATAAACTCTAATTTTGTGCAATTAAAATCAATTTATCATATATGGTATTTGAATATTATCACTTTGGGCTTTTGCATGAGATAGGATTAAAAAGAGATTAATTTTTTAAGGGTATCATTTTTTTTTATTGAATAGAATGAGGGGGAAATTTTTATAAATCAGAGCAATCTCCATAAATAATGTGGGCAAACAGATTTCATTTAAAACAAAGCCTAAACACTGGTGTACATATACAGGTTGTGTGAAGAGAAATGATTTAGCCAAATTAATAATTATGAAAAAAATATTTACACTTCAATTCTTAGGAGGGCTAGCTCTCTTTTTGTTTTTTGCAATAAATGCATCCGCTCAACCGACGGGAACTGTATATAGTACCACTCTCTATAGAGTTAATGCCGGGGGTACTACAGTATCGAGTATAGATACATCTGCAGTAGCTTGGGGCAATGATCATCCCGACGCACCCTCTATTTATGTGGATACGGCGATTGATGGGAATAGAACTTATACAGTGTTTGATACTATTCTTTTTGATGCATCAATGCCGCTATCAGTGCCTGTAAAAGTAATGAAGAGTGAAAGAAGTCTTTCAGAGTTCAAAGGTGCTTCTGAGTTAGTATGGAAATTTCCAGTGAAAGCTACTACGCTTGTTGAGGTTAGACTCTATTTTGCCGAGCTTTACTTTAATGAACCAGGTGTAAGAGTTTTTGATATCTGGATTGAAGGAGAGAAGAAACTTTCAAACTTTGATATCTTTAGCGAAGTCGGGAAATTTACAGGTACTGCCAAAACCTATGTTGTAGAGGTGAGTGATGATGATACACTTAATATAGTATTTGCTAAGAACATTGGCCAACCCAAGGTAAACGGTATCGAAATTATTGAAGTAACCCCTACTGTTCAAAGTGTTTTCGGGAAGAGAACTCAAAATACTATTGCGGCATTCCCAAATCCTTGTAAGGATGTAGTCACATTGAAATCGGATAATTCTGCTGTAAGAGATTTACAATTATTTGACAGCTATGGAAAGCAAATTGACAACCCTAAAGCTGAATTCTCAGGAAATGATTTGAGAGTAGATCTTTCTTCTCAGCCATCAGGAGTATATATGCTGAAGGTGACAAATGATAAAGCAAGCGAAACTCTTCGCCTGATTAAGCAATAAGACTATATTTTATTAAATCATAAAGGTTAAAGCTATTGCTTTAACCTTTATGCATTTGGACTTTAGATTCAGATGAAAACCTATTCAAGTTTCCTTAATATTTTTGCAATCAATTCGCTGAAATAAGCTCCGTTGAATGGCCCAAACCAGTTCATCTCACGTGTTTCGTTTTTCACAAGATTGTAATATCGGTCAGGAGTAATGTAACCGAGATAAGCTCCGTTGAAGCTAGTTATTTGAAGATTCAGATTTTTAGTTTTAGCCAGACTGTCCAAAGGCGTCATTAACTCTCCGGAAAAGTCACATGGAGTACCTATCATAACATTATTTCCAATTTTGAATACTGAAATTCCTGGTGATTGCTTACCTAGCAACCAATTAAATACCCATGGACGAATGCGGAAATCTTCAGTTAGTCTTAAATGAGCACTTCTTGCATATAATGGGATAAAATCAGAAAGAAGTTCATTTGGTTTTTCTAGATGGATGCTGTCACTGATTGCTATTACTTTTTCCTCAAGGCTATCTGCAATGGTCGAAGCTTTTTCAAAATCTGCTGTTCCTGTTTCGCCTGGCTTCATGCTCCCGACAGCCCCAGCAAAGAAGGCTGCGAAGTCCGTTTCTTTTCTCCTCTCTAGAGAGTCTACCAGAAAGCCAGGATAGTCACAGCTGATATAGTTAATTTTCTTTGCCAGACATGTAGGGTGCGCTGAGTAGGATAAAATCATTGCATTTTCACCATTGTTCTTTTTAAGTTTTAGGATCCTCAAGTAAGGATCGATTTTTCCTCCATCTATCAGCCTGTTTGCTACTTGTTTTGAGGCATCAATTTTTCCGAAACCTAACTCAATTGGAGCGGCTGTTTTTTGGGCATTTTTAACTGAAGTAACGATTTTATCTGCAATGAATTGAACATAGTCTTCTTCAAAGGTACCTGCAAGAAACCGACCTCCAGCTCCTTCTGCCCAACCTCCAGCTGCATTGTGAGAATGTGTGGCAGAAAAATATACCTCATCTCTTCCAAAGCCTTCCTTTTGAAGCAGAGGCAAGGCCTTTGCTGCAACTGAGGGAGGGACTATCAAAAGATCCATCGTTATAAGCGCGCATTTCTTTTCTTTCGATTTAAAGACAAAGCTTCTTACAAATAAAGAATCATGTACGCCATCAAAATCTCTTCTTAGCCCATAGCTAGCAATCTGGAGCGGCTGCAAAGGAGTAATATTGGCTTTGGCCCATCCTCCAGTGATAAAGAGGGAGTCTTCTTCATAATGAAGTGTATCCACTTGTTCCATCATTTGGTGGTAATAAGCGGTTTCTTTCAAGGGAGTTTTATCAACTGTGTCTATCAGAGCAATAGCCAGAATGAAGAGGCAGATGATAATAATCAGAAATATTTTGGAGGTTTTTTTTAAAAAAGAAGACTTTTTCAAGGAGAAATTATTTAAAGGATTTCAAAATAATTATGCTGAAATATAAAAATTTTTATAAGTCTTTGGGATATTTTCTAATGAAATAGAGTTAAGAAATATTAAGAAGATAGTCTCGGCAATTATTTGTAAATTTGCCTTTCTACAATATCAGGAATCAGAAAAAAATATGATCAGTACATCAAACGTTACCCTCAGATACGGAAAAAGAACCTTATTTGAAGACGTTAACATTAAGTTTACTCCAGGAAACTGCTATGGTTTGATAGGAGCGAACGGAGCAGGAAAATCCACTTTTTTAAAAATATTGTCCGGAGAAATAGACCCTACTTCAGGATCTGTTGCCATTACTCCTGGAGAACGTCTTGCAATTTTAAAACAGAATCACTTTGAGTTTGACGAAGTTCCTGTTTTACAAACAGTATTAATGGGCCATAAAAAGTTGTTCGATATTATTCAGGAAAAAGATGCTATTTATGCCAAACCGGATTTTTCCGACGCTGACGGGGTTAGGGCTTCTGACCTTGAAGCTGAATTTGCAGATCTTAATGGCTGGAATGCAGAATCGGAAGCTGCAGAGATGCTTAGCGGTCTTGGTGTAAAAGAACATCTTCACTACAGTTTGATGAAAGACCTGGAAGGTAAGGATAAAGTAAGGGTATTGCTTGCACAGGCACTTTTCGGAAATCCTGATATCCTTCTTCTTGATGAGCCTACCAACCACCTTGATATAGAATCAGTAATGTGGCTGGAAAATTTCCTTGCAGATTTTAAAAATACTGTAATAGTTGTAAGTCACGACAGACACTTCCTGGATCAGGTTTGTACCCACGTGGCTGATATTGACTATGCTAAAATCCAGTTATATGCAGGTAACTACTCTTTCTGGTACCATTCAAGTCAGTTAGCGACGAAACAAAGAGCTGATCAGAATAAAAAAGTAGAGGAGAAAAGAGCTGAATTACAGGAGTTCATTGCGAGGTTTAGCGCTAATGCTTCTAAGTCTAAACAGGCAACTTCAAGGCAAAAACTTCTTGATAAACTTACCCTTGATGATATTAAACCTTCAAGCAGAAAATACCCTGCTGTAATCTGGAAGCCAGAAAGGGAAGTCGGAGATCAGGTATTGTCTGTAGATAACCTGTGCAAAATCGGAGAAGACGGGAAGCCAATGTTTAGCAATATAACTTTCAGTCTGAATAGAAACGACAAGGTTGCATTTGTAAGCAAAGATACTCTTGCTATATCAATGTTCTTTGATGTTCTGATGGGTGTTCAACAAGCAGATAAGGGAGAGTTTAAGTGGGGTGTTACTACAACGCAGTCTTACTTCCCTAAAGACAACAGCAGTTACTTCAATTCTTCTGATTTAAATCTTGTAGACTGGTTAAGACAATTTTCCAAAGAAAAAGACGAAAGCTTTATTCGTGGATTCTTGGGAAAAATGCTCTTTACAGGTGAAGAATCATTAAAACAGTCTAAAGTTTTATCTGGAGGAGAAAAGGTAAGATGCATGCTTTCTAAAATGATGCTGGAGTCTGCAAATGTTTTGGTACTTGATGAGCCTACTAACCACCTTGACCTTGAGTCGATCACCTCATTGAACAATAGTTTGAAAGATTTTAAAGGGATTATTTTGTTTGCAACTCATGACTATGAATTTATGCAGACTGTTGCCAACAGAGTTATTGAAATTACTCCATATGGTTTGATCGACAAACTGATGACTTACGAGGAATTTGTGAAGAGTGAAAAAGTAAAAGCTCAGCGTGAAGAACTTTATTCGGTTGTAAAATAAATCTAAGGTTTTAAAATAAATAAAAAGGAGGTCGGTAAACATCGCCTCCTTTTTTATTTAAATCTTTTTCTGAAGATCGTGGTCGTTAACTTAACATAAGGAACAATTTGAGCTATAACAAAGAGGTAGGGTTATTCTGTCGCTGTTGCTCAACTGTTGAATTAACTGGCCAGAATCAAATTCAGTAATAGTACCCCAACAAGCCCTGTAATAGAGACAATAGTTTCCATTACAGACCAGCTCCTGATTGTCTGAGCAATGGAAAGGTTAAAATATTCTTTGAAAATCCAGAAGCCGGCGTCATTTACGTGCGAAAACATAAGACTTCCAGCGCCAATGGAAAGGACAGTAAGTTCCGGACTTACATGTGTACTTTGAATTAAGGGTAAAATTATTCCTGCGGAAGTAAGCGCGGCTACTGTTGCGGAACCAAGAGCTAATCGGATGATGGCAGCCATAGTCCAGGCTAAAACGAGAGGAGATAGACTGCTGCCACGAAATATTTCAGCAAGGTAATCCGCCGACTTGCTGTCGATTAAAACTTGTTTAAATGAACCTCCTGCCCCAATTATAAGTATGATTAAAGCTACCTCGGATATAGCAACATTGTAAAGGTCCATAACTTCCTTTACCGATTGACCTCTTGAAATGCCAAGGTTGTAAGTAGCTACAATAACTGCTAAAAGCATTGCTATAAAAGGATTCCCCCAAAAGTTTACCAGTTTATAAACAATGGTATCTTTCGTTAAAAAAGGAATCAGACAGGCTCCGATAGAAATTAAGAGTACAGGGAATAAGGCGGTGAATAAGCTTGTTCCGAAAGAAGGTAGTTCCAAGGGTTGCACAGTTGATTTTGCAGGCCCTCCCAAGGATTTTATGTCTTTTACAAAACGGCCATAAATTGGGCCGGCAAGGATAATGGCTGGCACTGCGATAATACTTCCATAGATCAGAGTAAGGCCAAGGTCTGCTTTAAAGATGGAAGCAAGGGCTACCGGACCCGGATGCGGAGGAAGGAAGCCATGTGTTACGGAAAGTGCAGCTGCCATAGGGATTCCTATATATACTGGGGAGAAATTACCGACAGCAGCTATTGTGAATACCAAAGGAATAAGTAAAACGAAACCTGCTGTATAAAACAGAGGAATTCCTATAATAAATCCTGTAAGTACAACAGCCCACACAACATTTTTTGGGCCAAACAACCGATTAAGACTATTGCTAATCTGCAAGGCAGCACCACTTTCTCCTACAATTTTTCCCAGCATTGCACCGAAGACTACTATGAAAGTAAGAGTTCCAAGAGTGTCTCCAAAACCTTTCTGTATGGAGGCTATCAAGTTATCCGCAGGCATTCCGAAAGAGATGCCCAGAAATAGCGACACAAGTGTGAGGGATATAAAGGCATTAAATTTCAGGAAAAGCATTAAAACAAGCAAAAGCAGAATGCTACAGGTGATGAGGATTACTGGCATCTTCAGATATTTTTTAATGCAATTTACCCATTTTGCTCAAGATGTTCATTGTGAGGAAAATAAAATATGATTCTTTTTAAAGAGACTTTTTGGATCTTACAAATCACCACTTATAACTGTTTTTCAATGGAAAACATAATGTCGGTTAACAGGTTGAATTTAGTGTATTAGTAATTAATTTTTTCCGGAGTTGAACGTCGTCATTGAAAGATTAGGAGATAAATCAAGCTGTCTGTTGATTACAGATGCTGAATTCTTATTGACTATTTTTAAAAGTAATTTCCGTTTTCGACATACTTACTGCTTGTATTCATTTCCTTTTTATTTAAGCGTATGAAATATATAAGCAGAAAAAACAGGAAGCCCAGAAAAAGAGGATTGGGAGAAGACCAATTGGGTAAAGAACACAAAGCTGCATTTATCAGGAAAATACTAGGGACTGTTGCCAATACAATATACATTTATGATATAGAAGAAAGGCGATTTGTGTTTGTGAATGAATTTTCCAAGCAATCGCTGGGCTATGAGCCATCAGAAATTGAAGCTTTTGGAGATGAATTTTTTTATAAGATTATGGACCCTGACTTTGTCCATCTTAAATCTGACCATTTTAAGGAGATTCTTGAATTAAAGGATGGTGAAGTAAAAGTCACCAATACAAAACTCAGGCATGCAGATGGGAGCTGGAGATGGTTTATTTTGAAGGAGTCAGTCTTTAACAGAAATGAAGTCGGTAGTGTAAAACAGGTCACAGGTACGATAACGGATGTTACGGAGAAAAAGGAAACAGAAAAGCAGCTAAAGCGAAGTCTTAACTTTATTGACAAAGTAATGAATTCAAGCCCTTTCGATGTCTTTGTCTATGATGTGCTTGAAGAAAGGAATATTTTCGTTAACAATAATGTTATAAATACCCTAGGTTATAGTGCCAAAGAGGTGCAAGAGATGGGTATCGACTTTTTACAGAAGATAGTTTATTCTGACGATCTTGAATTTTTTAATAAGAAGCATACGGAATTAAGGGAGATGAGTCAAAATGCCATAAATACGTTTGAATTCAGAGTAGTTTCCTCAAATGGTACTGTAAAATGGCTGAACAACCAGATTTCTGTGTTTAGCAGGGATGAATGGGGGCGTGTTAAAGAAGTTATAGGGGTTGCAAGAGATATAACTGAGAAGAAAGAAGCGGAAGAGTATTTAAGGAATAATATTCATTTTGTAAATAAGATCACAGAAACAATACCCAACTATATATTTGTAGAGGATGTCGTCTCGGATACTTTAATTTTTTCAAATAGATCCATACTTGAAGATTTAGGCTATGTTGAAGACTTTAAAGATCCCATGAATGTGTTCTGGAAAATTATACATCCGGATGATGAGCCAATATTAACCAGAATAAGGACCGGTCTAAAATATATGGGTGATGAAACTCTGAAAGCTGAATTCAGACTCCTTCATTCAGATGGCTCGTGGAGGTGGATTCATGTTGTTGTATCTGCCTTTAAAAAAGACCTATCAGGAAATGTAGTTCAGATTATAGCATCAAGCCTGGATATTACTGAAAGAAAGGAAGCTGAGTTAAACCTTCAGGAAAGTCAGCATTTTGTACAAAGTATACTTGATACTTCTCCTAATTCCATCTATGTGTATGATCTTGAAAAGAGAAGTAATATATTTTCAACGAGGTCTCCCGGAGGTGATTTAGGTTATCCTTCGGAATATTTTAAAGGTCTCGCTGATAATTTCATGACTGCATTATTACATCCGGGTGATTTTGAAAAACACTTTAAACACTGGGAAGAGCTGAAGACATTAAATAATGGAGAGGTAAAGTCAGTAGAAGGGAGAATAAGACACGCTGATGGGAGCTGGCGTTGGTATCATCTGAGGCATAGCGTATTCAAGAGAAATGAAGATGGACAAGTGGTCCAGGTTATCGGAATTGCTACGGATATTACCAATCTTAAGAAGACTGAAAATCAGCTGGAAGAAAGCAGGGCATTTATAACAAAGATTATGGAGGCCAATCCTAATGTAGTGATCATTCACGAACTGCAAACACAAACACCAATCTATATTAATAGATATGTTGAAGAAGTTCTTGGTTACACCTCTGAAGAGATTCTGGCTATGGGTCAGAATGCGTTTAGATTACTGATCCATCCGGATGACCAGCCAAAAATTCTAAAGCATCTTGAAGAGTTTGCTTCAGCTGGTTTTGAAACTTCCAAATCTATTGAATATAGGGCAAGAGATAAACAAGGGAATTGGCATTGGGGTCTCTCTAAAGACTCTGTCTTCGAAAGAGACTCAGAAGGAAAAGTGATTAAAATAATAGCTGCAGCAACTGAAATTACCGATAGAAAAAAAATTGAAGAGGAAATCAAAAGGCTTAATACGAGTCTTGAGGAAATTGTAGAAGAGCGGACCAGAGAGCTTCGACGAAATCAGGAGAGGCTGCAGCATAGAGAGAAGCAGTTAAGGATTATTACCAACTCAGTTCCCGCGCTTATTTCATATTTAGATACGGATCTTAAATATGTTTTTGCCAATAGTCATTACTATAAAATTTTTAAAATAAATGGAAGTGTCAATGGTAAACATATCAGAGATGTGCTGGGTGAAGAAAATTATAACAACGTTTTGCCAATGTTACAACGTGCTTTGGCTGGTGAGGAAGTTAATTTTGAAAATAATTTTAATAATAAAAACAATGAGAAAGTTTATTATAAACTGAGTTATATACCAGATTCTGATATCAGGGGAGAAGTCAAAGGTTTTATAGTAATGGGTACAGACCTTACTGACAGATATAATTATGAAAGATCTTTGGAAGAAAGAAATGTCGAGCTTATTAAGATTAACTCTGAACTTGACAATTTTATTTATACGGCCTCTCATGACCTTAAAAGTCCGATTGTAAATATGGAGGGCTTGCTGAAAAGCTTGCTAGAAGAAGCAAATCAGCAATGCAAAGGTGATATCAATGAAATGCTGAACTTTGTTGTACTTAGTGTAGAAAAGCTTAAAAAGACCATCGAAGAGCTTTCTGAGATCAGTAAAATTCAGAAAGGGACAGAAAATTATGAAGAGCGGATTGAAATCGAAGAGATTATTAGAGATTTTAAAGTTGAGTATTCAGAGCAAATTAAGTCATCTCAAGCCGAGATTTCTTCTGACTTGTCGATATCTTCAATAAGGTTTTCACGGAAAAATTTTCGTAGTGTTATATACAACCTGCTTAGCAATGCTATTAAATTCCGCTCTCCAGAAAGGACTCCCATTATTTCAGTAAGATCAGAGTCTACATCTGATAATTATGTTTTAATAACGATTTCTGATAATGGGATGGGATTTGATATGAGTAAGAAAGATAAAGTTTTTGGAATGTTCAAGAGGCTTCACACGCATGTTGAGGGTACTGGAGTTGGCATGTATATAGTTAAAAGAATTATGGAAAACGCTTCTGGCAAGATAGAGGTGGAGAGCGAAGAGGGAAAGGGGACGAGTTTCAGATTGTATTTTCCTACCACATAATAAGTAAAGCTCTGAATTATGTCCAGGCTGTATTAACCCTATCCTATTACACCTCTTTCTGGGTTATTCATCAAATCATGGATGTTGAGGGAATAAATCATTAATTTTTAATTATAATAATTCTCCTTTTTTTTCTCTTCTGCTTTAATAAAATATGATGTCAAATTGATTAACCGTTATTAACTTTTTGTCTACATTATGTATGAACAATTTATTTGATTCAGCTTCTCCATTCGAAGTGCCAGGTTTAATCTTCATTAAGAAATAATAGTCATGCTGATTCTTTTGGGCGTTTGCATAAATTGGAAAGGTTGATTCTTGAAAGTCTATAATAGAATCTCCTTTTTCTGATGTTAAGATCAGCTTTGCTTTGTGCATATAATCACCATTAGCTTTCACATGAACAAAGACATTTCGCTTGCTTATTATTCTTGGGTCTTTTGTATTTACATTTAAAGTTGGTCCCCACTCCTGGCCCTCATTGATGATAATGTCTTGATCTCTTCTAATCAAGTTGCTCCACTTCCAGGAAGTAGAATCATAGAAGGTTGTTTTCGTTAACTCTTTTTTAGAATTAATCCCTAAGAAGTCAATACAGGAGGTTTCTGGCTTGATGTTCTTGTTTCTTTTAAAAAAGGTAATTTTATCATTGCTTCCTATGGCTGTAAAAGATTGGGTAATATTTGGGTATGCAGCAAATAAATCCGGGAAAATAAATTGATTTTGTACCACTAGAAAGTCAAAGGGAAATTGAAGGGCTTGCTTAATGGTCTTTTCTGTGAAGCTAATGCATGTATATCCTTTTCGATCCATAAGCATTAGAGGTAAATTTGACGAATATGAGCCAAGAACCAATATTTTTGCATCTTTATTAATATGAAGGCTATCTGCCAGACGATCGCTATTAATAAAGTTTTTTCTTGTAATTTCCTGCCTGTTCCATAAGTGATCTGTGTATTTGTATTTCTGAATCTCCTTCGAATCATTTATTGATGCGGCTGAGAAAAAGGTAAGGAGTATCCATGCAAGGTTCTTAGATTTAAAATCAATAGTAATTCCGCAGAGGAAATAGACAAACAACAGTATCAGAGGAATCAAGAGGCTGTCTAAAAAGTAATATTCATGATCTTCAAACTGAAGTTGCATGAGGAAAAAATAAATTATTGTCCCGATTAAGGATATTAAAATATAATAGAGTACGTCAATTTTTATCTTTTGAGTATTAGATTTCCTTACTAAATGCTGATAAATAAAGTAAGATAATACACTTGCAAAAGCCAGGTAATGATATTTAGTGGCAAGTTCATATTTCCATTTCTGGAAAAGAAAATCAGAAAAGCTTAAAGCCTCTTTTAAGCTGCTTGAAGGCATTATGGAATTTAAAAATGCACTTCCATATTTTTTGCCTAAATATTCATTGTATAAATAATAAGAAATGACACTTCCAAAAGCTAAGATGAATAGAACCAGCTTTTGAACATCTCTTTTCTTATAAAGGAATTCTTCCAAGATATAGTGAAGAAAAGCTGCAAATAAAAAGATTACAAATGGTGTACGTGTTAAAGCAGCAAGCGTCAGGAAAATGATTGATAGGGTATATGATTGTTTTTCATTCTCCTCATAAGATTTGATATAGAAATAATAGAATATAAATATATTGGCAAGTGATGTCATTGTGGGTAAAAATCCTGCCTGATAATAAGTGAACACCGGCAATGTAAAGACAAAAATGACTACCAGGAATGCTTTTCTAATTGATTTTCCATACTTATAAACAAGTAGGAATAAAAAATATAAACCAATGAAGGAATAGGTTAGCGTGTATATTCTAAAAATCACAGGTGACTTACTTCCAGTAATTTTCATTATTAAAGCTACTACATATTCATTGATTGGAAAGTCTACCCTGGTTATTCCGCCCAGAGTTTCCAGATTATAAAGTTGAGGTTTAAAAAAATTAAAGTTATTTTCTAAAAATCCATATGCAATTGCTAGCCTGTCTGATTGTGTCCATGCATGAATATGCGATGGGAAAAGGAAAATTATTGTTTTGTAAAAGAGAAAACAAAGGCAGATCCATAAAATTAATAAGGAGAAGCTTGCTTTCACCAATAAGCGATCTTTAATAGAAGGTTTCATTATAATATGGTATTGAAAAAGTTCTTGTTTTCTTATGAAACAGAGATTGAAGTTGTGATGATAATAAAAATATTATGATATTGATTATGCTTTGAAATTCAAAAGGCCCTTTCTTTAATGGGCCTTTTGAATTTTGTTATTATTCAATTTTTTTAACCAGAGGAACAAGCTCAACCTTATAAGGTGCTTCCTGTTTCTCCGCTGTAATATTCAGAATAAAAATGCCTTTTGCATTTCTTATTACAACTGGTTCACCTTTTTCTGCTGCATAAACTTGCTCATAATATTCTTTGTCTTTTTGATTCTCCCAGAACCATCCAAGATCTTTTCTTTTTAGAGCAAGTTTCTCTTCATCTTTCAATGCAATCTTATAAACCTCTTTATCGTCTTTTTTGATAAGTGCTGTATACTTATCTATATACTTTTTGATTTCAGCTTCATCTTTAAAAGACTTTGGTATAAACTGGATAAGATCAGCTTTTACTCTATTGAGAGGCTCGCTGAATTTTTTTACTTTAAATGAATAACAAAAAGAATCTCCTCTGAATGGCCCTACTATGTCACCAACTTTTGCAGCAAATATTTCTTTATCTATGTCTTCTTTTTGGTCACCAGGACTGAAACGAACGATGTAGTAAGGCTTTTCACTGTTATTCACAACAAATAGGCTATCATTCTTTGAAGCTTTAAAAGCCTTGGTTTTAGTCTGAAGCCAGTCCATTGCTTGTTTCTCCTTAGGGGTGAGGCTCATCTGTGCAAAGGATACTTTGCAGATGAGAAAATAAAGTATCGCAAAAGCTATTTTTTTCATAATGCGGTATGGTTCTATTTGTTTTCTTTTAATGTTTTCTGAGAACTAAGAAGTTAAGAATTTCCCTAACTGATCTGTTATTCAAATGTTTAGGTTTATGCAAGAGCTTCAAATAAAATTTCTACAGGGTGCTTAGCCGACCTGCCGGTTCCATCCTTGATCTGATGTCTGCAGCTTGTTCCCGGTGCGGCAATAATGGTTTCCTCAGAAGCATTTCTGACCGCAGGGAAGAGCACAAGTTCGCCAACTTTCATAGATACATCATAGTGCTCCTCTTCGTATCCGAAGGATCCTGCCATTCCGCAGCATCCTGATGGAATTACCTCCACTTTATAGTTTGAAGGCAGGGTAAGAATCTTCTGGGTATATGATACAGATGAAAGTGCCTTCTGGTGGCAGTGACCATGAAGTTTTATCTGCTTTGCCTCTTTTTTGAAAGCATTGGCATCGATTCGTCCAGCTTCTGCTTCTTTTGCAAGGAATTCATCTATAAGCAAGCTGTTCTTTGCAAGGTTTTCCGCAGCCTGTTTTTGTTCAGGTGTTGCCAGCGCAGGATATTCATCTCTGAAAGACAAAATAGCAGAAGGCTCTATACCAAGCATTGGATGCTCTTTGGTTACTTTGTCTTTTAGCATGTCTATATTCTTTCTTGCTATTTTCTGAGCTTCACGGATAAGTCCTTTAGACATGTATGTTCTTGCACTTTCAAGGTGCTGAGGTATTTCAACCTCATAGCCAAGCCTGGTTAGTAATCCTATTGCTTTAATTCCTATTTCGGACTCATTATAATTAGTGTACTCGTCGCAGAATAAGAAGACCTTTCCTTTTTTGCTGCCTTTTGCCTGTAATGCTTCCTTATTTTTACCAGCCCATTTTCTCAGAGTAACAGGTGAAAGAAGTGGTAATGGACGTTTGTTTGACATGCCCAATACCTTTTTCATGATGCCTCCTGTAAGGCTGTTTTTCATCACAAAATTTGACAAGCCTGAGAAATTGCTCACAATGCTGTTGGCTTTCGCAAAGTTCGCTATCATCATGGCTCTGAAAGGAACTCCCTTTTCATCATAATACTGCTGAAGGAATTCTGCTTTCATCTTCGCCACGTCCACGTTGGATGGGCACTCTGATTTGCAACCTTTGCAGGACAGACAGAGATCCATTACCTCGTAAATTTCGTCGTGGGCAAATTTATTCTTTTTAGGAGATCTGGTAAGAAACTCTCTCAGTATATTGGCTCTTGCTCTGGTAGTTTCTTTTTCGCTTCTCGTTGCCATAAAGCTAGGACACATAGTCCCGCCTATGATATGCGATTTGCGGCAATCTCCGGAACCATTACATTGCTCTGCAAGTCTTAATATCCCCTGACTTTCTGAGAAGTCGAATACAGTATTAAACTGATTGGTAACCTGATTGGATTCATATCTCAGGAATTCATTCATTTTGGGAGTATGAACTATTTTTCCTGGGTTAAAGATATTATTAGGATCCCATACATGTTTAAGCTCTACAATCATGTTGTAGTTCTTTTCTCCTATCATCTTTTTAACAAATTCCCCTCTAACTCTTCCATCTCCATGCTCCCCGCTAAGTGATCCCTGGAATTTTTTTACAAGATCTGCTACTTCATCAGTGATAGTGAAGAACATTTGTCTGTCTTCTTCCTTTTTCAGATCAAGAATAGGGCGAAGGTGAATTTCCCCATCACCAATATGTGCGTAGAAGACGCATGATTTATTGTGCTTATCAAGTATTTGTTGGAACTCCTTAATAAATCCCGGCTGATCTTCTACTGCGACTGCTGTATCTTCAATACAGGCTACTGCTTTAGGATCGCCAGGAACATTTGCCAGCAAGCCAAGGCCAGCTTTTCTAAGACTCCAGACTTTATTTACATCAGCTCCATGAAGTACCGGAAAATAGTATCCATATCCATTGGCTCTCATTTCAGCTTCCATTTCACTGGCAAGCTTTTCAATTTCTTCTTTGCTCTCTCTGGCAAACTCAACTACCAATAATGCTCCCGGATCTCCTTGCACAAAGAAGCGGTTTTTGGTTTGCTCAATATTATGTTTGGTACATTGGAGAATAATGTCATCAATAAGTTCGACAGCACCAGGATTATACTTGAGGGCAATTAGGTTCGCTCTTGTACTTTCGTCGATGGTGTTCATGTGAACAGCTACAACAGCTTTATGCTTTGGCGGCACATCCACGAGGTTAAGCTTTATTTCAGTAGTAAATGCAAGCGTACCTTCAGAACCGGCAAGTAGTTTACACATGTTAAATGCAGGCTTACCAGAAGTGAATGGCTGTGATTCGAGCAATTCGTCTATTGCATATCCGGTATTTCTTCTTCTGATAGAAGGCTTGGGAAATTCTTTTCTGATTTCCTGAGCATTGGCGGAGTCAGAAAGGATATTCTTAATATGCTTATAAATGTTACTCTCAAGACTTGAACCTTTGACTTTTGCTTCAAATTCGTCAAGGGTAACCGCTTTAAAAGTTGCGTTAGAGCCGTCGCTCAGGATAGTTTTCAGTTCAAGAGTGTGATCTCTTGTAGTTCCGTAAATGACAGAGTGAGAACCGCAGGAGTTGTTTCCCACCATTCCCCCGATCATACATCTGGTAGAGGTAGACGTTTCCGGAGCAAAGAAAAGCCCTTGAGGTTCAAGAATTTTGTTGAGCTCGTCAAGATTTACACCTGGCTGTACTCTTACCCACTTCTCTGCCTTGTTGATTTCCAGAACTTTTGTCCAGTGAAATGAAACATCCACTACGATTCCTTTTCCTACAACCTGGCCAGCAAGTGAGGTACCAGCAGTACGTGGAATGATCGATGTTTTATGTTGATTGGCGAATGTTATAAGTTTTTTAATATCCGACTCCGATTTTGGTCTTGCCACAGCCAATGGCAGTTCGCGGTAAACAGATGCATCGGTTGCGTAAAGAGTACGCATGGTAAGGTCTGTAAAAAACTCGCCTTCAAGTGAATTCTTCAGTTCTTCTAATTTCGCCAGCATTAACTTCTTATATTCTTAGGAAACTACAAATTTAACGATTTGCGGGATAACAAACGGGCAGAATATGACAATTCTGCTTTTTTATTATAAAAATCGTTAATTTTAAGTTCAAAGTTCTATTAACTATGAAAAAAATAATCGTTCCGGCCGCATTTTTTATCATTTTAGGCCTTTCTCTTCTGAGCGTAACTTCTAAACCTCTTTTCCCGGATTATTGTCCGGACGCAAAAAAATACACTTCTCTCCAGGAGGCGCTGGCTGAACCGGAGAAAGTTGTAAAGTTGGATATCAGTATGTTAAAGCTTACTGCCATACCTCCAGAAATTGGAAAATTAACCAACTTGGAATGTCTGGATGTTTCTTTTAACAGGATTACAACACTTCCTGCCGAAATGGCCAATTTGAAAAAATTAAGATATATCGATTTGACAGGCACAAATTACATGGCCAAACTTCCACCCGTTCTGGCTCAACTTCCCAATCTTCAAGCAGTAAACATTTCTGATCATGCGTATTGGAAACCAGCTCAATTTGAAGAGGCTAAGAAGTTTTTGCCAAATGTAAAGATGATCCTCACAAATGATTAAGGTTTGTGATCATAAGTTGAATAAGATAATAGAAAATAAATCCTGGTTTCTTAATATTGAAACTGATGGGGATTTATTTTCTAATATTTTTCGAAGAGTCCTTCAATTCTTTTGCTACATCTCTTACGGAATCTGCTTCTTTTTTAAGGTTTTTCGCTGCCAGATCTAAAGAGTCAGCTTTTGCCTTTTCCAAATCCGCTGCATTTTGAAGTTTATCTTCCAGCATCTTTGCCTTCTGTTCTTCAGGTGATTTGTTGCAAGACAGATGTATAAATATCAAGCTGCAAAAAATTAGTCTTTTCATAGTTTTACATTATTTTTACCTAAAACTCACCTGAATAGGCATTGTTCTTCGTTTTTAAAGAAATCCAAAGCGAAATTACCTCGTACATAACATTAGTTTTTATAAAATAGCAAAACAGAATTATGGACTCTATCCTTCATTTCTTCATGAATCATTTCTGGTGGATCGTTCCGCTGGTTGTGATAGTTTCGATAGCCATTAAAGACATCTTCTTCAACCGTGCACATACGATCAAGCACAATTTTCCTGTTGTTGGTCACTTGCGCTACTTGCTTGAGAAGATCGGACCTGAAATGAGACAGTATATCGTTGCAAACAACAGAGAGGAGCTTCCTTTCAACCGTAGCCAGCGGTCGTGGATTTATGCAAGTTCAAAGAGGGAAAATAATTATCAAGGTTTTGGTACTGACCAGGATCAGAATGCTGCAGGTCATATTTTCATTAATCCTGCTATGTTTCCTTTCAGGCTGAGGCCAGGGCATCCGAATATCGAAGATCCCGCTTTTGTTCCATGCGCAAAGGTTATTGGGCTTGCTAATAAAAGAAGAAAACCGTTCAGACCTTATTCTATTGTAAATATTTCTGCAATGAGTTATGGATCGCTTTCTTCAAAAGCTGTTGAATCTATGAACAAGGGAGCTTTGAAAGCTGGTTGTTATCATAATACAGGTGAAGGAGGTTTAGCTCCTTATCATTCTTTTGGTGCAGATGTCGTCTTTCAGGTAGGTACCGGATATTTTGGAGTGAGAGATGAGTTAGGAAATTTCTCAATGGAGAAAATGGAGGCCTTGGTTAAAAAGAACACGTTTGTAAAAGCAATAGAATTTAAACTTTCACAAGGTGCTAAACCAGGTAAAGGTGGAGTGCTCCCTGCTGCTAAGATTACTCCTGAAGTAGCTGAAATTCGTCAGGTTGCAATGGGTAAAGATGTTATTTCTCCAGCTTGTCACTCAGCATTCGGAAATGTGGCTGAGATGATGGATTTTATAGAAAAGGTAGCAGATAGAACTGGTTTACCTGTTGGAATAAAATCAGCAGTTGGGAAACTTGAGATGTGGGAAGAACTTGCTGACTTGATGGCAGAAAGAGGTACTGGTCCGGATTTTATTACAATAGATGGAGGAGAAGGTGGAACAGGAGCGGCGCCTCCGGCATTTGCTGACCACGTTTCATTGCCATTTGCTTATGCCTTCAGTAAAATCTATAAAGTATTTGCAGAAAGAGGTTTATCAGACAGAATCGTATTTATAGCTTCAGGTAAACTAGGATTTCCTGCCAAGGCACTTACTGCATTTGCAATGGGCGCGGATATCATAAATGTTGCAAGAGAAGCGATGATGTCTATTGGTTGCATTCAGGCTCAGGTTTGTCATACAAACAGATGCCCTGCAGGTGTTGCTACTCAGAATAAATGGCTTGCAGCGGGGGTAGACGTGACTTTGAAGTCTGAAAGATGTTATAATTATATTAAAACACTAAGAAAAGAGTTGCTTGAAATCACGCATGCGTGTGGTTATGAGCATCCTTGCCAGATGACTATGAGAGATGTGGATCTTAGCATGGGAGATAACAACATGACTATAAAGTTGAGAGACTCTTACAAATACGATAAGGTTAAGGTGAACTTTACTAGTATGCAGGATATTAAGGATTGCCGTTATCTTGGAGGGCCGGCAATTGCGAAGAAGAAAGAAGGGCAACTGGTATAGACGTTTGTTGTTATATATTTAGGATTTTATCATAAAGAAGGGCCTTTAAGGCCCTTCTTAGTTATGCTTTAGAAGTAATGTTTGTCTGAAACTGAGATTTTTAATCTGATTAGTCTTATGTATTTTTGTCGTAAGATTAAATTTTACAAAAATGAATAGAATTAAAATTAGCAGTCTTTTTTTCTTGTTTTTTATCCTGTTTTCAAGTGCTGTTTTGGGACAGTATTTAGGATTAAACCCTCTAAGCAAGCCTATTTCTTATAAAGATAAAACGCTTGTTGTAATTCTTGACGAGTCAGAGGAATATACAAATGATATAAAAGAACCATTGAATGAAGTATTAAAGACGGATTGGACATTAACCCCTTATAAAGTAATCTCTTCTCATGAGCTTGAAACGAAAATTGGGGACTATCAGAAAAATGATAAGTATATTTTTCTAAGTTTTGAATATGTAAAGGTAGGAACTACTGTTGGAGGAGGATTGGCTTTTGGTAAAACGGTTAAAAGGAATGCTTATCTTGGGCCAGAGGTGAATGCTAAAGGAAAAGTAAAAAAATCAAATTTCATTTTCGTTCCAACCAGCATGCAAGAGTTTTCTTTAAAAGGAGGAATAATTAAAGATATCTATAATTTACAAGGCTACCTATTGAATGGGATGGATGATCTGATTGCTCCGAAACAGAGTATCAGAGAAAAGACTATCTATGTAAATAAATTACATATAGGCTCAAGAGATGAGGAAGATATAAAAGCAAAATATCCATATCCGGTAAAAGTCTTAAGCGGAGAGGAATTTTCAAAAGCCCTAGAGGAGAAAAAGTCAGACGTTCTTTACTTTGATTACGTTGATAATGCTAAGGTAGGGTACATCATGATTTATTCTTTAGATAAGAACGGAACTATACTTTGGAGGCAAGGAGCAAAAGGAGTAAATAATTTTGTTCACGCGAATTTTGATGTTCTGAGAAAGAAGTTGGATAAGGGGAAATAATGATACAATGACCTCTTAAAAATTTAGACCTAAAGGTTGCAATTGTCATGGAGTATCAGAAAGAAGTAAAAATAGTAAGTTAAAATAACTGTAAGTAAAGCATAGGAAAATGGCTGTCTCACTAAGAGATGGCCTTTTTTGTTTTTCAGCTATAGTTACACTGGGTTTAATCATGTAGAGACGCCATGCTGGCGTCTCCCTTTCCATAAGGGGTGAAATTGGACATACAACATTCAATGATATAATAAAGGTGGTATTAAAATTTAATTTTGGTTCTTTAACAGAGTTTCTGAGACGCCAGCATGGCGTCTCTACAGGTACACAATAAATAATACAAGGAAAAAAATTGGATCAGACAGATCTTGTACTTAACTGTTCCCACCTACTCTTCATTCTCTAATTCCTTCAGAATTTTACTCACATCCTCTTCTGTTGTACTTAGTTTAGTCTTGCAGATTTTTATAAGCTGTGCGGCTCTTTTTACTTTATCTGAAAGGTCATCTACAGAAATTTCCCCCTGTTCTATTTCTGAAACAATTAGTTGAAGTTCTTCAAAGGCTTCTGTATAGCTTATTTTTTCACGCATCTTTGTCTGATTGATCTATTGATTTAACATTACTGTCAATAACACCGTCTATAACTCTTGTCTGAATTAAATCTCCCTTCTTCAGTTTGTCAACGCTTTTTAAAGCCTTACCATTATACAAGGTAATGCTATAGCCTCTTTTCAGCACGCTTTCAGGGCTCATGTTTTTGATGTTTTTTTCTAAGTTTTTTAATTCTTGTGATTTTGATTCTATAAATCCCGGCAAGCGTTTGACAATCTCTTTTTTATTCTGAGCCAAAAGTAGAAGAGATTGACGAAGGTGGACTTTTGTATCTTTTCTTATATCTGCTGTGACTGTTTTCAGGCAAAGGTTTTCTTTTTTCAGTATGTAAAATGAATGATGTGATAATGATTTGCTTTCATTAACAATATCATTTTTGAATTTATTTATACTGTTAGTTGAAACAGACCTGAATAACCTGGAAGTGCTATGAAATCTCGCCTTTTCATCCATGATCATTCGAAGGCTTTTGTCTTTGATTTTATCCTCGGCCTTTTGAACGGGAATGGAAAAGTTGTGAAATTTCTGTAAGAGAAATTCAGCAAGCTTCGTTGGGGTTATCTGATTTGAAAAGGAAATCATTTCTGCTACCGTTTCATTGGTTGCGTGGCCAATTCCAGTCAAAACAGGAATCGGGAATAAGGCAATTTCTTTTGACAGTAAATAATTATTATAACATGACAATCCCACATCACCTCCGCCGCCTCGAATGATTGCAACAGCATCGAAATGTTCTATTACCTTTTTGATATTCCTCAGTTGTCTGATGATGTCTTCTACAGCTTTCTCGCCTTGCAGTAATGAGGGAAAGAGAAAGGTAAAGAATTTATAATTCCATGAGTTTTCCTCAATTACTTTCATGAAATCTGCATAACCCTTGCTTGTTTCTACAGATATGATAGCAAGCCTTTGTGGTAACAGAGGAAGCTTTAATGTTTTGTTTTGATTGTATATACCTTCGTTATGAAGCTTTTGTATAGTTTCTTTCTTTTCTCTTTCAAGATCTCCAAGAGTATAGTTTGGGTCAATCTCAAGTATGTTAAGCGCTAAACCATAACCCGGATCAAAACATATTTTTGCAAGGAATAAAATCTTGATGCCATCTTTTAACGGCTCTTTAAGAATCTTAAGAAACTTGTCGTTTGCGTTTAAGTAATCCGTTTTCCAAAGAATGGATTTTAACTGAGCAATAACTTTTCCATCCTGCTTTTCAACGAGCTCCGGATAACAATGACCTGAGTGTTTGTAATGATTCAGCTTGTTCATTTCTGCCATTACCCAGAAAGCATTTTTATATCGTTCAGAAAGCGTCTTTTGTATGCTTTTGGTTACTTCAAGCAATGAAAATACACTCTTGTCATTGATCTGGTTAGGCATTTGTCGGTGAAGATTTGAATGCGAAAGTTTGACTGCTTAAGGCAAATTATTGAATTAATTTTAAGATTCAAATGGCGTGTAAAAAATAAGTTGCGGGTTAAGTGGTGCAAGTATTATTGACTAATATTTTTAACAAAATTAGGAATTCGTTAAATTAGTGGTAAAAGAAAAATGTATGCCATGTGGGGTATATTCAAATGTTTTGGGCCATTTTAAAATGACGAAAGAGTTAAAGGATATAGTTTCAAATTCTTACCGAATATTCAAGAGGTACAAGGCGACAATACCACTTGACGCTTGCACAGCATGTTGTTTGACAAAGAACCAAGAAAGTGAACTCGTGACCTTATCTGTACATGACATCCCATTTAAACTACTTTATGACTATAATACAGCTGCAAAGACAGAGAAGCCAAGTATAGAAGAATTCAAGCACTTTCTTCCGAGATTGCTTGAACTTACATCCGAACTGAAATTTTTACACCATTCTGCTGAACTTGTCTTATCACAATTTCAGTATTATGACAAAAGCGAATGGACTTACGAAGAGAATGAATTAATAAAGAACTTTGGGCAAGTATTTTTCTCTAAATGTTTGACAATATATCCAATACCAGAACTTGAAAGTATTGACTCAATATTAATAATGCTTTGGGAGACCCAAATAGATATTAAATCACTTTTAACTGAATGGACAAGTATTCAAACTAAAGAGAGTGTGTTGCATTTTAATGATCTCGTAATTAGAGGTTTTAGGAGTGATAGACAGAACGAATTAGTGAGCAGTTTTGGTGATCAGAATTTAAGTAACGTATTAATTGGCTGGATAGGCAAGGAAACAACCAAACACTCTTTTGCTGAGAAGATTGAAAAAATAATTCTAGAGCCACCAGCTGACATTGAACAAATGACTTTGGATGAACTTAGTTGGACATATGAGAAAGTGAGAATATAAAGGTCCCACAACATTGGGTTTTAGTCAGTGCGGGGTGATCGGTGAAAGTTGAATATATAGCTTTAAATCCCGCACTATTTTGTTTAATTTTATAAGGTGGGTTGGCTTTGAGTTTGATAGTGACGCTTTTTAAAACTTGCGCCAACTAGAACCCTAACCTTTAGTTAGGCACAATGTAATAATAACAATACAGTATGCTAATTAATAATTTCATAGAAAAAATAGCGAAAGATAGCAAGACTGTAATTGCAGATAATAGTATCTATAAAATAAAGCTCATTAATAAAATTAATAAGCTTCTTCAGAATAAAGACTTACAACCAATTATAAGCAAAAAATTACTAGATTTAAGAAATTGGTCAGGAACCTATTCAGAAATCTTAATGATTTCTTTTCTTAAAGATTTCGATTTCCCAATAAATCTCGAAAAAAATATTCCCAGAGAACAAACCCTAATGGGTATTAATAGCCATGCATTACCTGACATATACCTTGACTCTCCATATAATTTATACTTTGAAGTAAAAAGATTTAGTGGAGTTAATAAAGAACTTACAGATAATATTATTAGGGAAGTTAAAAAATCTACTTGTGTTTGGAATATTGTAGCCAATTATCAATATGACTCTTTCTTTAATAAGGCTTCACTTGCAAAAAAAGAAATTAAAGAGTTAGAAGATGCTATCGAGAAAGGATTAAGCCACCACAATTCAATCAATTATCCCAATCTATCTTATACTATACACAAAGAGAAAAAGGATATGACTTACTCAGTCCATAGCCATAACCCATATAGGTTTGCTGAACAATTTAAATATTACGTTTTCAATCACGCTGACCAAATATTAAAAGAGAGATCTAATATATTATCTTTTGTATTATCTCCTAAATTTAATTATGAATTTACAAACCTATTTGATGCACATATTGGACTTAGATCATTAGCTCGTCGAGTATTCATGGAATTAATTAATGACAACAGAAAAATATATGAATTAAATGATAAATGGGGTAATTGTGAAATTCACTTATCGAACATAGCAAAGAGGATAACTGCTATTGTTTTTTATATAGACGGCTTAGACGAAACAGATAAGGTTTACTTTTTCCAAAATCCAAATGTACATAAAGATAATCAGGAATTAGTAGGAATAAAACAGCTAAAAATGTCTATTGATTATAAAAAAACTGATATAGATTTTTACTATGACAATTTTGAATTTGATAATTACTAAACAATAAAACACTGGGCCTATTATTGTGTTGTGGTCATTGCAGGGTGTGAGGAATAGGCGAACACCTCGATTTAAATCCTACTCTTTTAATTATTTTTATATGGCATTTGGGCTTCAGTGGATGATGTAGTATTTTCTATAGCTACCAATGCAATAACAGACACATTAAGTTTAATTTTCAAAATCATTGACAGTAGATTTAATTCAGAGGGTAATAAGATTGCGGGAAATGGGTGAGCCATCTCCTTATCATAGGTTTATTGAATGGCTTGATAAATCAGCAATGGTTATTGAAGGGTCTTTTATTGCCAATAATGATGATTATTACTGGACGAGAGTTAACTCTATGGAATTTGAAGACATAATTTTAGAAGATAGCTATGATTGGCTATATATCTTCAATTCCAAAAAAAGTGTGAAATTGGTTGGTAAAATTGTTTTTTATAGGGACACCTATGATTATAAAAAAGATTACCCGATAATAAATACATTTTGGATTCTTGAATCAGAATTTCCAGGAATTACTTTAAATGATCGGCCTATTAATGTTAGATCTCCACATTTTATAGTAAGCCCGTTTCATCGAATTGAATTTGATTTGAAAAAGCTTATAGAGCAATTTGAAAATCCAAAAGTGGTAATTATAGAATACGTGGATTATAAGATTGATAAAAGTGGCGAAAAATATATAAGAAAAAACTAAACACAACTCGAGGTTATATCTGTGATTTAAAGTTTTAATAGAATAAGTATACATTACTGTTAAAAACTAACTTATGATGCCTCTCTCCATACTTCTGATATCACCTTTTATGCTTCCATTTATAATCTCCTTTTTATTCCGATTCTTAAAATTCCGTTGGCATTTTTTAACATACCTTTTAACAATATTCGGGATGATTGGGATAGGTTTTATATTGATGCAAGTTGCAAACCTTCAGGATGGCGCAGCGAATGGCGCATTCATAGGGATACCAGTATTCTTGATGCCTTTAACAATGTTTATTCAATATCTAAGTAACATGGCTTTGTTAGACAATAAAAGAAAGGATCATAACACTCTGCTGTAGAGCTTCTCCAGATCACGCTAGATAGGAAGAGTAAAGCTTATTAAATTTATTAAAATGCTGTCTTACGAAAATTCCGTAACTTTATATTTATAATTTTTAGTGTTCTTATGAAATATACTTTTGCCCTACTATTTGTACTCAATTGTGCAGTTGTTAAAGCCCAGATTAATAACCCCAAAAAATTTGCCCAACATGTTTTTAATCTCATGCAGGAATGTAAGTATGAGGAATTAAAGAATGAAGTAGTTTCGGTAAATGCAGTTCCACAGATAAAGGAATTTGAAAATAAAAAAGAAGAAGAAAAAAATGCTTCGCTGGAAAGAGAGTATTCCAGAGGTTATTCAAAGGTGTTATCTGCCCACAGTGAAATCTATGAAAGAGGTATAGACTGGAAGTTTGTCAGATTTAAAAAAGCCTATGAGCTTCCTGCTAACAAGGATAACGAACAAAAGTTTGTGCTGGTGACATTCAATGTAAATGATACCGGTAACTATCTGTGCGTTGTAAGAATCGTTTTAACAAATAAGGGCTACAAGCTTATGGGTAGCTCAATAAAGTTTGATTATTTTTCTGACGATGTGAAAAATTATTTACCACAGATTGGCTCTCCTCAAGTATTGCCTGATGTAAGTAAAAGTCAAGATTTTCGGGACTCCAAAATTACTGACACAGTAGTTGTTAAATCGGAAAAGGGTGTTATTAAAACTTATTATTCTAATAAAGTAAAAGTTTATTCGACCACGGAAACCGAGCAGGCAGGAATATCCACTAAAACATATTTTTATAGAAACGGAAATATTTTCGACTCTACAATGGGTGCTTCAAATCAAGTACTTTTCAGATTGCAATATTCACCTCTAGGGAAGTTAAAAAACGAATATCGAAGAGAAGGGAACATCCTTATTGGCCGGGAATATTACTCAAACGGAAATTTAAAATCTGAAGAAACGAAAACAGATGGTAAACGGAATGGTCCGGACAAAACATTTTATTACAATGGACAAGAGAGGAAGATTTTAAATTATATAAATGATCAGCCCCAAGGACTCGTGAAGGAATATGATTTATTTGGAAAACTTATTGGTGAGAAAAACTATTCGAATGAATCAGTTGCGGGAAAGCTTGAAGACCTGAAGTATTTCATCTCTTTCGAAGAGGTCTTTAAATACCTCATTACAAATTATGAGACAATGGGCTATTTGCATAGGAAACCATCAGGCTGGTTTATTTCAAGTCCGGAGGTATCAAAGGATTTAATTATGCTCTGGAGTTATAAAGATCAGAAATTTGTGACAGCACCTGGCTTGAAATATTCTACCTATGGAAGGGGAGCTAATGAATATTATAAGAAAAATGCTCATCTCTTCAAGCCGAAAACTCTTTATTCAGGCTACGATGGTTGGTCAGAAGATGTAATCAAAGTTTTGCATGGCAAAGCTTCTGTTCCGGATTCATTGCAACGAAGTTTATTCGAGGCATATGTGGATCAGATCATTCAATCGTTGGAAAAGAATGATACTACAGCTACTCAGTATTATTTCGAATCATTGAAAGAATTTTCTAAACAACCATTTGTTTCAAAAATTGGCCTAAATGAGAACTCTTTCGCATATAATTATCTGCTGATTGCTATGCGTGCCAAGCATTTTAATAATATAAAAGAGTACAATCGATTTTTGTCCTTAGTCCATTTTACCCCAACTCTTTCGGCACACGGAAAGAGAGTTTTGAATGAATGCGAGCAGAATGCTTTACTGTTTTCGCAAAACTGGCTGCTTTTGTATGGAATTCAGCTTACTGAAAATTATAGAAAAGATGTAATCGTCATAGGTGTAAATGATTTGCTGGCAGACTGGTATCGGGACTTTATTAATGGCGAGAACGATCTGAAGTTTAGCATTGCTGATTCAGTTTATAATAAGATGAACAGTTTTCAAATAGCATCAAGTAACAGTATATATAAAAACATTTCGGTCAAGAGTTTTCTCGAATTGATTCAGGAGAAACAAGTTTCATCAGGCAAGCTCGAGTTGCCATACAATCTTTCTAATTTGGATTTGCATATCAGTAAGGATAAATTTTATCGCTTCCCGCAAAAGACTTATTCATATATTATAAAATCTGAAATCCTACAGATGGACTTTCTTCAGGCCTTTACTGAAAAGAATCCCCAGTATCCATTAATGTTTGAAAGCAATTATATATTCGGTGACGTCAGTTCTCGGAAAGGATTCATTGTGAATTTAGGTTTACCATTTGATTCCCTGACAGGAGATAAAGAAGTATTTCTGAATGATCCTGCTTCAATTGTTTTTAGCATTAAAAGCCTACAACAGATAGAGCCTGAATACTATAATTATTATGCCTATAAAATTGCTGGGCTTGTTTCTCTTTATTCCCGTGCTGGTAAGAAAGAAAATGCATCCCAGCTGATTAAAACCTATATGAAACTTTTTACTGGCGTAGGATCAGAAATCAGTCTTCATGTGCGTGGGTCAGCAATTACAGCTGCTTACCAGGTTGGAGACAGAAAAGAAGGGGACGCTTATATGAATGAAACAATGCTTCTGATAAATTCTCCGAAGAGCAACTTTACAAAGGATGAAATAAGGTATTTTAAAAGTGATATCCTGTCATTATATGAAATGATGAGTCTGAATGAATGCATTAAAAAGTTCTATCCTGAAGAATATGAGCGAAAGAAAGAGGAAGAGAAAAAAAGAAAGGATGAAGGAGCAAAAGGTGTGGATATTGGGGATTCTCAGATGGAGGATACGATTGCAAAATAATTTAATTCTTTATTAACTCTGACCAGACTTGTCAATCTCACTTTAATGAATTAAAAAGATATATTTCAAAAATTTTAACTACATAATTTAGGGACGACTCCACATAATGGTGAATTGAGAATGGACAATAAATTTTGAGGAAGAATAAAACATCCACTATCTTTATTAATAGTTTTTTAAATAGTCTATATGAAAAATTTATTTTTTACCTTTTTAATTGCTATCTCTTTCCTTACATCCTCAGGACAAGTAGTCAGTTTCGATTATATAATTTCCCGAAGGGAAGAGACGGTGGAGCGGATTGATTTGAAAGATTTGCCAAAGAATACTTTCGTGATAGAGATGGATTTTTCTAAAACGCTAATCAAAAACAAATCTGAAATTGATTCCATAAAACAGTTTAAAATTGCAGGAATAGATCTGATTTATTCAGGATACAAATCGAATAATTCTTTCAGTCAGGAAATATTGAACAGAGAAAGATTGAAGAATCTATTTCAATTATACCCTTTACTTTTCGATAATAATCTTATTCACTGGCGTCTTATAAAACAGAATGCAGCTAAAAATCGCAAAGAAGCTGATAGTTTATTTCATGGGTTTATATTTCATGTTCAACCTAAGGATGTAATTAAAGATAGAGATGGAACAGTCAGAGAAATGACATCAAATGATGAGATAAAGTTTGTGAAAGACTTTTTAACCAAAGCATGCAAAGATGACGTTTTTAAGGAGAGGCATATAAGCTGTAGAGATACTATTATTATAAAACAGGATACTACAGGCAAGTATCTTCCGAAGTCGAAAAAAAAGCTGGAAAATGGAACAAGATATAAATCAAGGTCTGTCTGGAATAGAAAGATTGAAGTAGAAAGTTTAAGAGACACAATTCAAATTTGTGATACAGTATGGAGATCCCATGAAAAATTATTTCATATCGAAAATTCTCTTAGAGATACGGTAGTTTTAAAGTTCCTTGCCAATTATAAAGATTCTCTTTTCTTAGGTAATGCTGTGGTAGTGGAAGACGTAACTGGAAGCATGTATCCATATCTTACCCAAACTTTTTTATGGAGAAGAAAGAATATAAGCAATGTAAATAGGTTTGTATTTTTTAACGATGGGGATAATATGGACGATAGCAAGAAAATTATAGGAAAGACTGGAGGCATTTATGGTATTCAATCTTCAAATATTGACAGCGTAGAGAATGAAGCTTTTAAAACCATGAAGAAAGGTGGAGGAGGAGATGGTCCTGAAAATAATTTAGAGGCTTGCCTTTATGCGTTAAATAAATTTCCCAACGGTGGTTCTCTGATTATGATTGCCGATAATTATGCTCAGGTAAAAGATATATCGCTATTGTCAAATATTAACAAACCTGTTAAAATTATTCTTTGTGGCGTCAGGCAGAATATCATGGCAGACTATATTCAGATTGCATACAATACCGGAGGAAGCCTGCATACTATAGAAGAAGATATTTATGGACTTAAAACCTTGAAGGATAATGAGGAAATTAGATTAGGTGCTCAAACATTTTTATTTAAAGGAGGAAAGTTTTTTCTTATTAAATAGATGATTTAAGTCGTATAATGGTTTAAAGCTGTTTTTTGTGTTGCATCATATTTGGATGAATTTGATAGGAAAGTAAGAGTAATTGTTTAACAACTAAGTTTTCGTTTGGTACTCCATGTCTTGGAGGAAAATTTGTAACGAAAAGTTTCTCATAAAAAAAAGGCTGTCTTTGTCGGACAGCCTCTTAATTCTTAAAGCTCTATATTCACCTGATTTCTCAGCAGATCTTCCATTGTTTCTCTTTTTCTGATAAGATGCGCTTTGCCTTTGTAAACAAGTACTTCAGCAGGTCTGAATCTTGAGTTATAGTTTGAACTCATGCTGAAACCATAAGCTCCTGCATTTTTAATGGCAAGGATATCACCTTCACGAACATCGTTTAATATTAGTCCTGATCCGAATGTATCTGTTTCGCAGATATATCCTACTACATTATAAGGCTTCTCGGCACCAGAAGGGTTAGAGATATTTACTATGCTATGATAAGCACCATACATCATCGGGCGGATAAGGTGATTCAAGCCAGAGTTTACTCCAACAAAAGTCAGGTCAGGTGTTTCTTTTACAACATTTGTTTGCACCAATAAATATCCTGATTCACTTACAAGAAATTTACCTGGTTCAAACCAAAGCTCCAGTTCTCTGCCATAGTTTTTGCAGAATTGCTGAAATGAAGAAGACATCTTTTCTCCAAGTTCTGCTATGTCTGTTGTATAATCTCCTTCTTTATAAGCCACTTTGAAACCGCTTCCGAAGTCAAGGAAACGAAGGTTCTTAAAGTTTTTAGCAAGATCAAAAAGAATATCAGCTGCTTTCACGAATGCATCTGCACTCTTAAAGTCAGAACCACTGTGAATGTGAAGGCCGATGATATCGATATTGTATTTAGAAACTACTTCAAGAATTTCAGGGAACTGCTCTATTGAAATACCAAATTTAGATTCTTTGTGGCCAGTCATGATTTTAACATTTCCGCCGGCGTCTATATGTGGATTGATTCTTATGCAGCAAGGTACTGATGAGCCAAATTCTTTACCGAATTTTTCCAGGAAAGGAAGGTTATCTAGATTGATAGTTACACCTTTTTTCACTCCAGCCTGAATTTCTTCATAAGCCACACAGTTTGGAGTAAACATGATGTCTTTTGCAGTAAAGCCAGCCAAAAGACCTAGCTCCAATTCTTGTAAGCTAACTACATCAATCCCTGATCCGGCTTTATTTAAAAGCTTAAGGATGGCCTGGTTGGTCAATGCTTTTGCTGCATACTTAATCTTTAAATTTACACCTGAAAAAGCATTTTTTAACCTTTGAAACTGCGAAAGGATTTTTTCCGCATCGTAAACATAAACAGGCGAACCGAATTCTTTTGCGATTTCGGTTAATTCCACACCCTGAATCTGATAATTGACCTCTTTGAGCAACATAGTAAAGTTTATGAAATACAAAGATAACAATTCCTTTGGGATTAGTTAATGCAATATTTTTTGTCTAACTTTTGGACTTTCGAAAAATTATCAATTACTTTGGGCATTCGTCGATAAAAACATGAAGTTAAACGTACATATGAGCTGGTGGTGGAGCATTTCTTAAGAAATGTGAACACAAGAGCTATGTATACATAAAAATATTAAGGGAAGCTTGCTGTTCAACAACAGCAAGCTTTTTTAGTTTTAAATGGGGATAAGATAAACTAAGGGATAAGATAACTATGGCACAGTACATACTTAAAACATCTTACAAAAAATTATTAGCGGACACTATTACACCGGTCAGCATTTATCTGAAAATCAGAGATAAATTTGCAAACAGCATTCTGCTGGAAAGCTCAGATTATCATAGCAATGAGAATAGCTTTTCATACATCTGCTGTAGTCCTCTGGCAAAATTTGAAGTTTCTGAGGGAAATATCATTACTGAATTCCCTAACAAAACTTCGAAATCAGTAAAAATTACCGATAGAGCTCAGGTTTTGAGTGCATTAGAAAGTTTTAAAACTTCTTTTGAAACAGAAAAAAGTCCGTTTAATTTCAGCAACAATGGGTTATTTGGTTATATAGCCTACGATTCTGTCAGATATTTCGAAGACTTGGAAATCAAGACCTTTGAATCTGATGATAGAAAAATCCCAGAGATTCTTTACCATGTGTATCAGTATGTAATTGTCATCAATCATTTCAAAAATGAGCTGTTTATTTTTGAGCACTGTTACAACGATGAATGTAAAGGACTTGATCAGGTGGAGTCTCTTTTGATAAATAAGAATTTTGCTTCATATAAATTTTTCCCCTGCGATGACGAAATATCAAATTTCACGGATAAAGAGTTCCTGGATGTTGTGAAAAAAGGTATTGATCATTGCTACAGAGGTGATGTTTTTCAGATCGTACTTTCCAGAAGGTTTTCCCAAAGTTATACTGGCGATGAATTCAATGTTTACAGGGCCTTAAGATCTGTAAACCCTTCACCGTACCTCTTTTATTTCGATTATGGAAGTTTTAAAATTTTTGGCTCAAGTCCTGAAGCACAAATAGTAATTAAAAACGGAAAAGCAAGTATTCACCCTATTGCCGGTACTTTTAAAAGAACTGGAAACGATGACAATGATGCTGAGCTTGCCAGAAAACTTTTTGACGATCCTAAAGAAAACTCAGAACATGTGATGCTTGTCGATCTGGCACGTAATGATTTGAGCCGCAGTGGAAAAGAGGTTTCAGTAGAAACATTTAAAGAAATACAATATTATTCTCACGTTATTCACCTTGTTTCTAAAGTAACTGGTGTATTGGAAGGTGAAAAATCTTCGTTAAGTCTTGTGGCTGATACATTTCCGGCAGGGACTCTTTCAGGTGCACCTAAGCATATGGCGATGACGCTGATCAACAAATTTGAGAATGGAAACAGAGGATATTACGGAGGGTGTATCGGCTTGCTTTCCTTTAATGGAGATTTCAACCATGCTATCATGATCCGTTCTTTCCTGAGTAAAAACAATCATCTGTATTATCAGGCAGGAGCAGGAGTAGTTGCAAAATCTGAATTGCAAAGCGAATTAAATGAAGTAAATAATAAATTGCTTGCTCTGCGCACGGCAATTAAACTAGCTAAAGAAATATAAATACAATGCGCCTTTTAGTTTTAGACAATTACGATTCTTTTGTATATAACATAGTTCATATTATAAAAGAGTTGGGCTTTGGGTCAAACATGGAAATTCATCGTAATGATAAAATTTCCATTGACGAGGTTAAGAATTTTGATAAAATTCTCCTTTCTCCGGGGCCTGGAGTTCCTTCAGAAGCCGGTATTTTACATGAAATAGTAAAGAAATATGGGGCTGAGAAAGATATTTTCGGTGTATGCCTTGGTCATCAGGGAATAGGTGAAGTATATGGAGCGAGCCTTATCAACCTGGATCAGGTATATCATGGCCTGTCAATTAAAACAAAGGTCTCCGTACCAGACTATATTTTCAATGGCCTTCCTCAGGAGTTTATGTGTGGAAGATACCATTCATGGGCTGTAGATCCTAAGAGCAATCTTGATCAGATTGAGGTGACTGCCGCAGATGAGAAAGGCAATATAATGGCTCTTAGACATAAGAAGCACAAGGTAAGAGGAGTGCAGTTTCACCCTGAATCGGTGCTTACTGAAAATGGCAAATTGATTATGAAAAACTGGTTAAACGGTTAATCCGATTTGAATAATGAAAGAAATAATTCTTCAGCTACTGGAACAAAAGAGTCTGAGCAAAGATACTGCAAAGCAGGCTCTGACTGATATTACCATGGGGCGTGTCAATCATAGTCAGATGGCGTGCTTCATGACTGTCTACATGATGCGCAGCATTACTGTTGAGGAGCTGGAAGGCTTCAGAGATGCTATGCTTGAGCTTTGTCTTGCAACAGATTTATCCGAATATAATCCTATAGATCTTTGCGGTACGGGGGGTGACGGTAAAGATACCTTTAACGTGTCTACCCTAGCATCTTTTGTGGTAGCTGGAGCTGGTGTCAGGGTTGCTAAGCATGGAAATTACGGAGTTTCCTCAGGCGTTGGGTCTTCTAATATCATGGAACACTTCGGTTATAAGTTTACCAACGATATAAGTACTTTAAGAAAGCAGATTGAAAAAGCTGGGATTTGTATCCTGCATGCTCCTCTCTTCCATCCGTCCATGAAAAATGTAGGTCCTATCAGAAAAGATCTGGGAGTAAAAACATTTTTCAATATGCTTGGACCAATGTCTAATCCTGCATTTCCTCAAAACCAACTTGTTGGGGTGTTCAGTCTTGAATTGGCAAGGCTTTATGGTTATCTTTACCAAAAGACAGGTAAAAACTTTGCCATATTGCATTCTCTAGATGGTTATGATGAAATTTCTCTTACAGGTGCATTCAAACTGATCAGCAATAAAAAGGAGACCATTCTTCAGCCAGAGGATTTAGGTTTCAAAAAGCTTAAGGCAGAAGCCTTGTCATCAGGGAAGTCTCTTGAATCATCTGCCAAAATATTTACTAATGTATTGTGCAATGAGGCAACAGAGGAACAAACCTCTGCGGTCATTGTAAATGCAGCAATGGCAATCTGGTGTGCTAGACCAGACCTTAGCCTGGAAGATTCTATCGGGCTTGCTAAAGAGTCTCTTGCATCTGGCAAAGCTTTGAGCGCATTTAAAACATTGCTATCTCTGAATTAATAATATGAACATACTTGATAAAATCATCGAGCGCAAAATAAAGGAAGTAGAGCAGAGGAAAAGGCTTACTCCTCCAAGTGTGCTTGAAAAGTCGGCATACTTTGAATTACCGAACATTTCTTTCAGAAAGTTTCTTACAGATCCGTCAAGAACAGGAATCATTGCAGAGTTTAAAAGAAAATCGCCATCAAAAGGCATTATCAATGATAAAGTTACTGTTGAAGAAGTTGTTTCTGCGTACGATAATTGCGGAGCAAGCGCAGTTTCTGTCTTGACAGATATAGATTTTTTCGGTGGTTCAGATGAAGATTTACTTCATGCAAGAGATGTAATCAAATGTCCGATTTTAAGGAAAGAATTTATCATAGACGAATATCAGATACTGGAGGCAAAATCAATGGGAGCAAATGTAATTCTCCTGATTGCTGCAGTACTGGAGCCACAGAGACTTAAAGCGCTGGCTGCTTTTACTAAAAGCCTGGGGATGGAAATTTTGATGGAAGTACATGATCTTGAGGAGCTGGAGGCTAATCACTGGGATGAAATAGATGCTATTGGTGTCAACAATAGAAATCTAAAGACATTTGAAGTGAGCCTGGAAACTTCCTACAAGCTTTCGGAAGAGATTCCTGATAGATTTATTAAGGTTTCTGAAAGCGGTATTCATGATGTTAAAACCATTCTTCAGTTGAAAGAATACGGCTTTGAAGGGTTTCTTATCGGGGAGAATTTTATGAAAAACTCCAATCCGGGAGAAGCATTCGGGGCTTTCACAAATGAATTAAGAGAATTGCAGCTAAAGCAATTTCAAACCAAAAAACCTATTTAAGAAATGATTAAGCTCAAGGTGTGCGGAATGAGGGAGGAAGAAAACCTTAAGCAATTAATTCAGGTTGGACCGGATTATATAGGATTTATCTTTTATAAAAAGTCCAAAAGGTTTGTGGGTGATGATGAAGCTATTTCTTTCATTAAACCTTTTAATATTCAAAAGGTTGGAGTTTTTGTAAATGAAGAAAATAATGAAATTATCAAACACGCAAAAGCTCTGGATCTCAATTTAATTCAGCTTCATGGAGATGAATCACCTGCTCAGGCTGAGGAGCTGAAGAGTCTGGGGCTAAAGGTTATTAAAGTCTTTTCGGTCAGCAACCAATTGCCGGTGAATGAACTGGATAAGTTTAAAAAAGTGTCAGACTATTTTCTTCTGGATACAAAGACAGAAGCTTATGGTGGCAGCGGCCAAAGATTTGACTGGTCTGTTTTAAAAGATTATGATAATGAAATTCCGCTTTTTTTAAGTGGAGGTATTGGCGAAGAACATCTGGGAGAAATTTCGGATCTAAGCAAAAGTTTAAATATTCACGCCATTGATGTAAACAGCAGGTTTGAAATCACACCTGCATTTAAAAATATAGACAGTATAACATCATTTGCTCAAAAGCTAAAAGCATTATGAATTTTACAGTAGACGAAAACGGGTTTTACGGGAGTTTCGGGGGTGCATACATTCCGGAAATGCTTTTCCCCAATGTAGAAGAACTAAAGGATAAGTACCTCAAAATTATGAATGAGGAATCCTTTATCACAGAGTATAACAACCTCTTAAAGGACTACGTGGGAAGACCTACTCCTTTATATTTTGCTAAAAGACTTTCCGAACACTTCAAAGCAAAAATATATCTTAAGAGAGAAGATCTTTGTCACACCGGTGCACATAAAATAAATAATACGCTTGGTCAGATTCTTCTTGCTAAGAGACTTGGTAAGAGAAGGATTATAGCAGAGACCGGCGCCGGTCAGCACGGAGTTGCAACAGCTACGGTTTGTGCTTTAATGGGTTTTGACTGTATCGTTTACATGGGCGAAATTGATATGGAACGTCAAAAGCCCAATGTAGAGCGTATGAAGATGCTTGGTGCTCAAGTTGTACCGGCTACTTCAGGGAGCAAAACATTAAAAGATGCTACCAATGAGGCTATCAGGGACTGGATTAATAACCCTTCTGATACGCATTATATTATTGGTTCTGTAGTAGGGCCACATCCTTACCCGGATATGGTTGCTAGATTCCAGGCAATAATAAGTAAAGAAGTTCGTGCTCAGTTGAAAGAAAAGACTGGCTCAGAAAATCCTGATTATGTAATTGCATGTGTTGGTGGTGGAAGTAATGCTGCAGGAGCATTTTTCCATTATCTGAATGAAAAGGATGTAAAACTTGTGGCAGTGGAAGCTGCAGGAATGGGTGTAGATTCAGGTTATTCTGCTGCAACAACTTTCCTTGGAAAACCAGGTGTGTTGCATGGAAGCAAGACCTTATTAATGCAGACAGCAGATGGTCAGATTGTTGAAGCACATTCAATTTCTGCGGGTCTTGACTATCCTGGTATAGGACCAATTCATAGCCATCTGTTCGAAACAGGAAGAGCTGAGTTTTTAGCAATCACTGACAAAGAAGCATTTAGAGCTGCAGTCTTATTGAGCAAGCTGGAAGGAATCATTCCTGCACTTGAATCTTCACATGCAATTGCATCTATGGCAAAACTAAATCTTAAACCATCTGATACTGTGGTAGTGAACCTTTCAGGTAGAGGCGATAAAGATCTGATGACATATATAACCAGAAAAGAAGAATTTTTAAAAGACTAAGGTAATGGATACTAAAATTCAGGTAAAAAACCGATTGACTGCGGCTTTCAGCGAGAATCAAAAGCCATTGCTTAATATTTATTTCACAGCGGGTTATCCTGCTTTGAATGACACTCTTCCTGTTTTAAGGGCTTTACAAAATGCGTGTGTAGACATGGTGGAAATCGGTATGCCGTTTTCTGATCCATTGGCTGATGGACCTGTAATTCAGAGAAGCAGTGAAATTGCGCTCGAAAATGGAATGACTATTAAAGGTCTTTTCGAGCAGATCAAAGACATGCGTAAAGAGATTCATATACCTGTGTTGTTAATGGGTTATATCAATCCTGTTTTGCGATATGGTATTGAAAAATTCTGTGAAGACGCAGCAGCTGTAGGTATTGATGGAGTAATTATCCCGGATCTACCAGTTAGGGAATATATGGAGGATTATGAAGAGATCTTTCAGAAGAACAACCTTTCGAATATATTCCTTGTAACTCCGCATACTTCACCAGAACGTTTGAAACTCATTGATGATCATGCAACTGGATTTATCTATGCAGTTTCTACAGACAGTACCACAGGAAACACAAAAGACATCAAGCAACAGGAGGAATATTTTTCCAGACTAAAGGGATCCGGACTGAAGAATCCTTTAATGATTGGATTCAATGTTAGGGATAAAGAATCATTTGCCTTCGCAACGAATTATGCTAAAGGTGCAATTATAGGAAGCGCATTTGTAAAGGCGATTACAGGAAGCAAAAACCTGGAGAAGGATATTGACGTTTTCATAAAAGGTATCAGATAATACGTTTTAAAAGTTATATACTGCCATGATCGAGATAATTCCGGCTATTTCAGTTGTAAAGCTCAGAGTTGCAAGAGTTCAGAACGGAAACCTTGATAACATTAAAATCTATGATGAGCGGCCTCTGGATATGGCTTTGAAGTTTCAGGATCATGGCATTAAAAAAATACACCTGATTGATATTGAAGGGGCAAGAAAAGGGAGGATCATGAATCAGGAGGTAATTGAAACGATAGCTGGTTATACTGATCTTGCTATTGATTTTGGTGGTGGGATCAATGATGATGACGATATCAGACTCGCCTTTGAACATGGGGCAAATGCTATCCATGCCTCTACTATTGCGGTAAACAACAAGGATTTATTTTCCTCCTGGATTATCTCCTATGGAAGAAATAAAATAATTCTGGGAGCCGATGTCAATAATGATAAAATAGCTACCAGGGGATGGTCCAAAAGTACTGAGGTAGATGTGCTTGACTTGTTGGACTATTTTCATAATCAGGGCATTTTGTATGTAAAATGCACGGACATTAACTGTGATGATTCACTTGCTGGTCCTCCGTTTGATCTTTATAAAAAGATTCTCAATAAATTTCCTGATATTAAGCTAATGGCCAGCGGGGGGGTGAGATCTGTTGAAGATATTGATAAGCTTCAGGATCTTGGGGTTTATGGTGTGATATTCGCCAAAGCGTATTATGAAGGCATGATTAAATTAAAAGATCTTGAGAAATACCTCTCTTAAAAAGTATATTTATAAGATTGCCAATTATTTTTTGATAATAGTCCCCTGACTTTTCTTACTTTTAGTAAATCTTATATTTGAATTTTTATTTTTGTAAAAGCAATACCAGTGTTGTTTGCTTCACGTTTAGGTAGTAAATTTGTTTGAAATCAGTCTAAATAAGCATGGGTGAACCCAAAAAAAGCATTGCAGATCTTAAAATCGGAGAAAAGGGAATCGTCTGTTGTTTCAATGACGAAGAAATGTCTCTGAAACTGCTTGAAATGGGTTGTTTACCTGGTTGTATGGTGGAGTTGAGCAATAAAGCTCCTTTAGGTGATCCTATTTGTATTAAAGTTTCCGGATATAATCTTTCTTTACGATTAGAAGAAGCAGCTACTGTAATGCTGCGATAGTTTAGTTAACATTCAAGTAAAAATTAACCTCTGAATTTGAGTGCCAGATATTCCGGTTATCCTGCTTTAAATTCCTGGTCTCTGTTGGGATATGTCTATTGAAAAAACAACGAGGTTAAAAGTTGCCCTTCTGGGTAATCCTAATGCCGGTAAATCTTCTCTATTTAACCACCTTACCGGTTTAAATCAAAAAATCGGAAATTTTCCTGGAGTCACTGTAGACAAAAAAACTGGTACAAGTAAAATCAGTGAGAACCTTTATGCTGAAATAATTGACCTTCCCGGCACATATAGTCTTTATCCGAAGTCTCTTGATGAACAGATAGTGCTGGACCTTCTGCACAGCAAAAAGGACCCTGCTTCACCCGATCTGCTTCTTGTTGTAATAGATGCATCTACTTTTAAGAGGAACATGCTTTTATTCACTCAGATCAGAGATCTTGGATTCCCTGTCATTCTTGTTCTGAATATGCTAGACCTTGCAGAGCAGCATGGGATTAAGATTGATCCTCTTAAACTTGAAAAGGAGCTTAATGTACCTATAGTTGCAATTAACGCCAGAACAGGCGCTGGTATCCGTGAGCTTAAAGCCGCCATTGCCTGCCCTGTACACACACCTCCAGAAAGTTATTATAAGCCTGGTCCTTTGGCTTCAGGAATTATATCAGAAGTAAAGGAGAGCTTTTCCCTTGAAAATGACTATCAGGCAATTTTGCTAGCACATCAGTATGACAATATGCGTGGTCTTCCTCAAAAGGAAAAAGAAGAACTGGCAAGACTTGTTAAAAAATGGAGTTTTGATTCTAAAGCATTTCAATCAAAAGAAACAATCGCCAGATATGATGTAATTACCCGTATTCTGAAAGAAACCGTTGAAGAAAAATCTGTAGATGATAAAGAATTAACCTCGACAAAAATAGACAGGATACTGACTCATAAAGTTTTCGGATATCTGATATTTTTCTTTATCCTGCTTGTTTTGTTTCAATCAATTTTTGCCTGGGCATCCTATCCAATGGATTTGATAGATAGCGGAATTGCATGGGTCAATGGAGCTTTGAAGCAGAACCTTCCGGGCGGTCCGTTTACAGATCTCTTGACAGATGGTCTGATTGCCGGTCTGGGTGGAGTACTTATTTTTATCCCCCAGATTGCTATTTTATTCGCATTTATTGCTGTCTTAGAAGAGTCGGGATATATGTCCAGAGTAATGTTTCTTATGGATAAACTCATGAGACCATTTGGAATGAGTGGGCGAAGTGTTGTACCTCTTATTTCAGGTGTAGCTTGCGCTGTTCCTGCTATTATGTCCACAAGAAGCATTGAAAACTGGAAGGAAAGGCTCATTACAATTTTTGTAACACCATTAATGAGTTGTTCTGCCAGGATTCCTGTTTTTACAATTCTTATTGCTTTGGTAGTTCCGGAAGTCGATTTGCTTGGGTTTATTAATCTTCAGGGAATTGTGTTAATGTCTTTATATCTGATCGGTTTTCTGTCAGCAATTATTTCCGGATTTGTTATGAATAAAATTCTCAAGAATAAACAGAGAAGTTTTTTCATAATGGAACTCCCTGCATACAGGATACCAAGATGGAAAAATGTGGGTTTAACTATTTATGAGAAAGTAAAAACTTTTGTTCTTGAAGCAGGGAAAGTGATTGTGGCTATTTCTATAGTGCTTTGGGTGCTTGCAAGTTATGGTCCTGGAGATATTGAAACCAAAGCGATCACTGAGGTAAGACAAGAACAGCCTGATTTACTGGAACCAAGCCAGGATTTTGAAAACGCTGTTGCCGGTAAAAAACTGGAAATGTCTTATGCTGGCCAGTTTGGACATTTTATAGAGCCGGTTATCAGACCATTAGGTTTTGACTGGAAAATCGGAGTGGCCCTTATCACTTCATTTGCAGCAAGAGAAGTGTTTATCGGAACCATGTCAACAATATACAGTGTGGGTGACAGTGGAGATGATGATACTACAATCAGACAGCGCATGAAAGAGGAGATTAATCCAAAAACCGGGGGACCAATGTATACAACTGCACTGGCTTTTTCGTTGCTTATATTTTATCTGTTTGCCATGCAGTGCATGAGCACACTGGCTATTGTTCGTAGGGAAACTAAAGGCTGGACATGGCCCATTTTACAACTAGTTTATATGACTGGTTTAGCTTATGGATTGAGTTTTATTACCTATAATATCTTTAGCTAGGATAGACATTCTAAAAATCCTGCAAGCTATTGCGGGATTTTCTTCTTTGTAGATCAGAAAATTTCCGTTAAATGAATTTTATTTTTAATCCGTTTTTAATTTAATTTCCTCAAAACGCTACATCACCCTATTTTTTTGAAAATTTTCAGCAGCAGTAGCTCCGTTTTTAGATTTTTTGAGTAAAAGTTTATTGTCCCAAGCTGCGTATCCCACTTTTACTAAGTCTTTATAATTACACCTTTCATTTAAAAAATTGTGTTTTGAGTAGTTTAAAAATTCACTCCTGAGGTTAATACAATTTTAAAAATAGCTGTTATAACTATCTTATTGGAAAAAAACTATATTTTTTTGTATTTATATTACATGAAATTTATAACTTGGCTAAACAATAATTGTTAAATCCTATTTTGTATCTATAAATTTATAAACCGGTTTGGAAAACCATTCAATTAATTATTATGGAGAGAAAATTTACCCTATTGCTACTTTGTCTTGTTTCTGTTTTTCAGATACAGGTATTGCAGGCTCAAACGCCAACCTATGCTTATCCTCAGAACAGGAGTTATCCTTATGGATTTCAGCAAAATGTCAAAACAAAAACTGAAGCTTCAGCTATTGCAGATTCCTGGTATAATGACTGGAAAACAAGATGGGTAGAAACTTGCGGAAGTACAGCAAGGGTAAAAGATGGTGGTGGAAAAACTTATTCTGAGGGCATTGGCTATGGAATGCTTCTGGCTGTATACAGAGGGGACAAAACTCTTTTTGATGGCCTTTGGGGCTTTTATAAAAATAATATGAACAACCATGGGCTGATGAATTGGCGGATAGGTGGATGCTCTGGTGCCGATGGTTTTAATGGAGCTACAGATGGAGATCTTGATGCGGCCATGGCATTAGTAATCGCAAGCTGTCAGTGGCCTTCAGGCTCTTATGCAGCAGATGGTAAAACATTAATTAATAATATTAAAAACTGGGAATTCACAACTTGTAGTGGTTTGACAGTTCAAAAAGCAGGAGATTGGTTTGGAGGTTGTAACTGTACTAACCCTTCCTATTTTTCTCCTGGCTATTATAGAGCATTTGCTCAGTTTGTACCAGAGCAATCATCATTTTGGTTAAAGGCTGCAGATGATAGTTATACAATTTTATTAGCTTCTGCTCATACTAGTACAGGTTTAATTCCTGCATGGAGTGATTCTAACGGAGGTATTGGCGGGTCAGGAGATTGTGAGCAAAGGGCTGCAGATGGTGGCGGAACAAGATCCGATTATCAGTTTGATGCTGCAAGAGCACCATGGAGAATTGCAATTGATTATTTATGGTGGGGAACTCCAAATGCAAAAACATGGCTGACTAAACTTACCACGTGGGTTAAAAGTGGTCCTGGAATCAGTGGTATAAAAGCTGGCTACAAAAGAGATGGTTCTCAAAATGTGGATTATAGAAATTCCGCATTTACAGGTGCATTTGCTTTAGCGGCAATGGCATCTAGTCAAGATGATGCAAATTCTTTCTTCAACTGGTGGACCCAAAACTCAGTTACTTCAGGTAACGTAGGTTCCAGATTGGACGATGCTCCATACTTTCAGAACTCTTTAAGAACAATCTATGTATTGCTTGCAACAGGTAACATGTGGTATCCTTGTGGCAATGTTACTCCTCCTTCAAGCTGCAAAAAACCAAATCTTGGAGCGGATATCAGTATGTGCGGAAGTTCTTTTCCTGTAACACTTCAGTCTAAAACAAATGGTGGAGGAAATATCAGATTTACGTGGAAGAGAACCAGTCCTTCTGCCGCCACATTTATAACCAGTTCAAGTAATGCAGCAGATGCAAACTATAGCGTAACAGCAGCGAATGGCGCAGGTACTTATGTTGTTGTTCGTGACTCTGTAGACAATACCGGTAAGATTGTCTGCACAGAAACGGATGAAATTGTTATTTCTGCAACATTACAAACTCCTGCATTAGGTGCAGATAAAGTTCTTTGTAATCCGGCAAGTTACAGTCTTTCACCTTCTAACCTTTCTTCTTTCCCTTCCGGAACTACCTGGCAATGGCAAAAAGGAGGAGTAAATATTAATGGTGCAACTAGTAGCACATTAGCCAATGTTAATGAAGCGGCAACATATAAACTTACAGCAAGTATCTCAGGGTGTACTTCAACTTCTGACGAAATTAAATTAACCTCCAGCTTGCCTACTCCTGTCAATGGATGTAGATCTTCTGCGGGAACAGTTACCTTAAGCGTTAGTGGTGGTACGGCACCTTATAGCTGGTATAGCGGATCTTCAGGGGGAAGTGCCCTTTCAACCGGCAATACCTTTACTACTCCTTCGATTTCCTCAACTACAACTTACTACGTGCAAGATGCTTCTGGTGGAGGAACAAAAGGCAATGTAGGTCCAGCAAATAATTCAATAGGAACTATATGGGATGGAAATGATTATGCCTATAAGTTAAAATTTGATGCACTTAGTGCTTTTACACTTAACTCTGTTACTGTATACCCAAATGCAGCAGGAACACTGACGGTAAGGGTCCTCAAAAGTGACAAAACTACAGTACTTGCATCTAAATCATTTACGCTTTCAGGTCCTGGTGGTTCACAGGTTTTGGACCTTGGATTTTCTATACCGCAAGGAACTGATTACTACATGGACGGTCAAGTTACGGGAGGAGCTAAATTGAATATGAATGGAGGAGGTGCAACTTATCCTTATACTCTTTCAGGTGTCGTGTCAATAAAGGGTACAGATCCTGATTGGATTGTCGGAAGCGGTTGGTATCTCTATTATTATAACTGGAATGTAAGTGTAGGAAATGGATGTGCGAGGTTGCCTGTAGTTGCAACGATCAATGCTTCATGTACATCAACACCTCCGACTCAGCCGCAAGTATCTGGTCCCGATAATATTGGTCAAGGTGCGAATGCTACTTATACAGTTACTCAAGTTCAGGGCGTAACATATACCTGGTCAGTAACGGGCGATGCACAGATCATTTCCGGTCAAGGTACCAATAGTGTTGTTATTAAATTTGGCAATAACGATGCAAGCGTTTCTGTTGTGGCTTCAAATTCAGGCGGAACAACACCTTCTCCGGCCAAGCTAGTTGATGTTCGTCCTGCAGGAATCAATGACGGCCAGGCAGAGTCAATTAAAATCTACCCAAATCCTTCCAATCATGAATTCTTAATGGATTTGTCTACTCTTAATGGAGAGGCATTAGTCAAAGTATATGATTTGAATTCTAACCTTTTGATTGATCAGAAAGAAGTATTCTCCAGTACTCAGATAACTATTGGTGCAGATTATCCTGCAGGATTTTATATAGTTGAACTGATTACAAATAAAGGCAACTTCAGATGTAAGCTAGTTAAGCAGTAATAATTATTTGTACAATATTGAAAAAGTGGCTAAAGTTTATCTTTGGCCACTTTTTTTATTTTTTCACATTTGAAATTACTTAAATCATCGATCTGTTCGGACTAATGGACATTTTTCGGTCAATGTCTAATTGACTTTTATAACTGGAATGAACAATGTGAAATGGCTTTAAAAGACTTCAGGTAATAGCTTTTGTCATCGAATATTGTATCTCAATATTTACCATTCCCATTAGCTGCATATAGCATAATGAGCTAAGTAAGGGTTTGTAGCCAGCAATTCCTCAGAAAGTATTAATAATTTACACTCTCTTATTAATTGTATTTTATGGTATTATTTCGAGAAATGATATAACAAGTCAAAAACATTAATTTGGGGAAGGTCAGATCACAAGCTGCTTTTTCAGACTGCAATTCGTCTAGTTCATTGAGTTTATTCAAGTAGGACTAATGCATTGAAATGCTTGTTTTAAGATGCCTAGTTTTTAAAAAATTAGTACCTGTAATTTAATAGTTTGTTGATACTACCGCAGTCATGAAAAAAATCATTCAAGTAATTCTTCCTATAGTCTTCATAAATATACAAGGCTTTTCACAGACACTTACGAAGCTGGATTATCAAAAAGCATTGTGGATGACAACGAGATTTTACGGAGCTCAAAGGTCTGGTGATAATAACTGGGTTCTCTATAATCATTTACCGGCGGGTGTAGCCTCAAACTTAAGAGGAAAGGCTTTTATCGCAGATGCTGATGGAAGCACAGATCTCTCGGGTGGCTGGCACGATTGCGGAGACCATGTAAAATTCGGTCAAACTCAGTTTTATTCAGCTTATATATTGCTCAAAGGATATGCAGAATTTAAAACAGGTTATGACGACAAATATTCATTTGAGTATCAGGGATACAAAACTGCTAACAAATGGAATTTTGAAGACAATGCGCATGATCCGAACTGTATTCCTGATGTTTTGGATGAAATGAAGCATGAAACAGATTTTCTTATAAAATGCACTCCTAATGCCACAACTTTTTATTATCAGGTCGGTCAGGGTGGCCCTGATCATAAGATTTGGGAAACAGCAGTGAAGATGCAAACTGAGACAGTTGCGAACGGAGGAGAGCCAAGAGTAGTTTATAAAAATCCCAATGATGCATCGATGGCATCTTTTTGTGGTGCAACTTTGGCACTCATGTCAAGAATGTACAAAAAATTTGATCCTGCTTATGCAGCTACATGCCTTACACATGCGGTTTATGCCTATACTTATGCAAAAAATCATCCGGGTACAGCAGGTGCAGGTGATAGAGGATTTTATGGAGCTAACACATCATGGAAGGATGACTATGCAACTTTATGTACCGAATTATATTTTGCAACCGGAACTGTAAGTTATAAAACAGAAGCGCTTTCTTATGAATCTCAGATAACAATCAATACTGCATGGGCTTTGGATTATGGCAATAATGAAGAAATTGCTATATATAATTTAGCTTTATTGGGAAGCACAACAGCAAAAACTACCTTTAACAATAGAATAAACTCTGGATATATCAATGGAAATAGAAATGGTTCAGGGCTTTTTACTGGTGGAAATGCTTCTTGGGGAGCTTTGCGATACAATGCCATTGCGTCATTCCTGATTAGCCTTTATTCAAAACTGAATAATGATGTGTCCTCAGCCACTATCAATGCTATTTGCAAAGATATTGACTATATAATGGGAAGTAATTCTTCCAAACGTTCATATATAGTTGGTTTTACTCCTTCTGCAACTGGTTATATTGCTCCTCAGAAACCGCATCATAGAAACGTTTATCTCAGAGACGACAATCCACCAAATGCAGATAATACTCTTACTATTCCATCCAAAAACCAACAATTGGGGGCTTTAGTGGGCGGAAAACGAGATGGCTCTTATACTGATGATAGAAGTGATTATGCTAATTCTGAGGTTTGCATAGATTATAATGCAGGTTTAGTTGGAGCCCTCGGCTTCATTAATTCAAGGCTAGCTCCTGTGGATACTAATAAAATCTGTGTAAATGCTCCTCCGGATGTTCCTCAAGTTGTAGGGCCTGCAACAGCGAACGTAGGGGAAACCAATACATATAGTGTGACAGCAGTTTCAGGAACAAATTTTGTGTGGACTGTGACGGGAGATGTACAAATTGTTTCTGGTCAAGGTACTTCAGCTTTGGTAGTTAAATTTAATGGAGGTAATGCGACTATTTCTGTCCTGGCTACTAATTCTTATGGAAGTACAACCTCCCCTTCTAAAGTTGTTACTGTTCAGTCTGTAACCGGTATTTTGTCCTCATTACACCAACTTGTGAATATTTATCCAAACCCATTTAATAGTGCCTTCACACTGAATTTATCTTCATTAAGTGGTAATGTTTTTGTGAAAGTTTATGATTTGAAATCAAATCTTTTAGTTGGTCAAAAGGAGGTTGATTCAGGATCTGAAATTACTTTAGGAGGAGATTATCCACCGGGATTCTATATTGTTGAGGTAATTTCTGAAAATGTGAATTACAAATATAAACTCGTAAAACAATAATGAATGCCGTGAGCTACTTATGTAGCTCACGGCATTCTAATTATGTCTCATTATTAAAGTTAATGATTGTAATTCCATCAAAGGAATAATAGTTTAATCTTTACTATAAGCTTACAACGATAAGTTAAAAAAATTTTTCTGTATATATTAAATTATTGGAAGAGGGGATTTGCTCTTAGCTCTTCCAATAACATTGCATATACAGGTCAAAAGGTCTAATACCGGAAACATTGATCCTATAGCCTTGAATGCTTGAGCAGTAGGCATGATGAAGATTACACCAGTGATACTTCTTGATGCTAAGAAGAAAGAGGACGAGAAAATTTTAATCTTGAGAAGATGATGAAGGGTTTCATCTCTGATAAATGAAATCATTGATGACTTTAAATTAACTATACCTGATGATTGGGAGTTTTTTCAGCTTTGATACTGCCCAACGAGGTTCCTGAAAGGAAATTTCAGAATTACGAAGACAAACTGCCTGCATTCTTATTAAGTCCATTCGCAAGTTTATAATTCTTATGTGAAAAATATTCGGAGAATGGATATGCCATTAGACCACATAAAAATGAAGTATATTCAACCTAGAGGAACATACTAATGCTTGTTCCAAATTATGCCTATCAAGGACCTAATTTGTCAAACATTGCTGACAGAGATGTTAATTATAGCTTTTTGAAATAACCCCCTATACAGAGACAGTTTAATTTTTTGGTTCGCCGCAAGTTTAAGTGCTTTTTTCTGGGTAACGGGGAAAAGCACTTTTGTTTTTGGATAGCCAAATTTGCCTTTTTTATGTCTAATTATGTGATTTATCTAAGGTGAAATTAGGCGTCACTACTGCATTGAAATTCAATGGAGTATAATAATGTTTCGAATTTTGGGTGCTAAGTAATAAATTATTAAAGCTAAATAGTTAAAAAATAGTGAGGATTTATTACATGCATGATTTTATACGCCTCATTCAGTCTGTTTATGGTACAATTTTTTATTTGTAAATTAATAGATCATAGAGTTGTCTACCAATGAAAAAGATTTACCAAATTTTATTTATCCTCTTCATTTTTTGTCAAACAGCGTTTTCTCAAACACTCACGAACGCCGATTATCAAAAAGCATTATGGATGTCCACTAGGTTTTATGGTGCCCAAAGATCAGGTGATAATAACTGGACAATTTATAATCACTTGCCCACAGGTGTGCCAGCAGCCTTGAGAGGCAAAGCATTTACCGCAGATGCAGATGGTGGTACTGATCTTTCGGGTGGTTGGCATGATTGCGGAGACCATGTGAAGTTTGGGCAGACACAGTTTTATTCAGCCTATATGCTTCTCAAAGGATATGCGGAATTTAAAACTGGTTATGACGACAGGTACTCTTTTGATTACCAGGGATACAAAGCTGCTGGCAAATGGAATTTTGAAGACAATGCCCATGATCCTAATTGTATTCCTGATGTACTGGATGAAATGAAGCATGAAACCGATTTTCTCATAAAATGTACTCCTAATGCCACCACATTTTACTATCAGGTTGGTCAGGGAGGACCAGACCACATGATATGGGAAACTGCGGTGAAAATGCAAACAGAATCGGTTGGGAATGGCGGACAGCCTAGGGTTGCTTATAAAAATCCAAATGATGCATCGATGGCTTCATTTTGTGGAGCAACTCTCGCTCTAATGTCAAGAATGTATAAGAAGTTTGATCCCGCTTACGCAGCGACTTGCCTTACTCATGCAGTTTATGCATATACTTATGCTAAAAATCATCCTGGAACTGCAGGCTCAGGAGACGGAGGTTTTTATTCGGCAAATGGATCATGGAAGGATGACTATGCTACTTTGTGTACAGAATTATATTTTGCTACTGGCACTGTAAGTTATAAAACAGAGGCTCTTTCTTACGAATCTCAGATTACAATAAATACAGGTTGGGCTTTTGATTATGGAAATAATGAAGAAATTGCGTTATACAATTTGGCTTTATTAGGAAGTACAACCGCAAAGACTACCTTTAATAATAGAATAAGCACAGGTTATATTTCAGGAAATAGAAATGGTGCTGGTATTTTTAATGGTGGAAATGCTTCATGGGGAGCTTTGCGATATAATGCTTTAGCATCATTCCTTATTGGTCTTTATTCAAAGCTGAATAATGATGTTTCTGCTGCTACTATTAACGCTATTTTTAAAGACATTGATTATATAATGGGGAACAATTCTTCAAAACGTTCCTATATAGTTGGTTTTTCCCCCGCAGGAACTGGTTATGTTGCACCACAGAAACCTCACCACAGAAATGTTTATCTTAGAGATGACAATCCTGGGAACGGCGATAACTCTCTTACTATTCCTGCTAAAAACCAGCAGTTGGGAGCTTTAGTAGGAGGAAAACGTGATGGAACATACACAGATGATAGGAGCGACTATGCTAATTCTGAAGTATGTATTGATTACAACGCTGGACTGGTAGGTGCTCTTGGCTTTATAAATTCAAAAGTGGCTCCAGTTGATACTAATAAATTCTGTGGAAATACCCCACCATGTCAGACACCTTCGCTGGGTGCAGACATAAGTGCATGCGGATCTTCATTTCCTTTTCAACTGAACTCAAATACTCCCACAGGTACTTCAATTAGATTTACCTGGAAAAAAATTAGTCCTGTTGCATCTATACTAGTTAATAACAGCAGTAACACTGCAGATAACAAATATTCAGTTACAGCTGCTAATGGAGCGGGCACTTACGTGGTCATACGAGATTCTTTGGATGCTGCAAATGCAGTGGCGTGTACCAAATCAGATACTATTATAATAAGCAGTACATTGCCTTTACCTTTAATATCGCCTACCGGTCCTATTAATTTATGTAATCCTGCCTCTGTTGATCTCACAGTTTCTAATGGAGCAGCATTTCCCGCCTCAACTACCTGGCAATGGAGTCTGGATGGTAATAGTATTACGGGTGAAGAAGCGCAAACATTACTCAATGTAAGAAAGGCGGGAGTGTATAAAATTACTGCAAGTATATCCGGTTGTGCTTCTACCGAGGCGAGTATCACTATCACTTCGAGCCTTCCCATAGCAGTTGATGGCTGTGCGTCTAGTGCTCCTATTAAGCTTTCAATTGCAAGTGCTACTGGGGGACCATACAACTGGTATGCAACTGCTACTTCCACCACTCCATTGGCGACAGGCGTAACTACTTTCAATGCACCAGCTGCCGGAACTTACTATGTACAGGATATGAGCAGCACTACAGGAAGTGTAGGTCCTACTACTTCTTTAGGAACTGGCACAAACTGGGGAGCAGCTCCTGCGGATAATGTATTACTATTTACAGCTACTAAGGATTTTACACTTAATTCTTTCAAAGTTCCTTTTGGAAATATTTATGCTAATAATTCCACAGCAACAATTACTGTGGAAGTTGTGAACAGTTCAGGAACAGCATTATCTCCTCCGAGAATATTTACTTCAGACCCGGTAAATGTAACAACTGCGATGGCGAATAGTCTGATCTCCTTTAGTTTTACAGGGTTCGACGTTAAGGCTGCCTGGGGGCCAAATCTGGGATTTAGAATATCTGCTCTCAACCTAAATGGTGAGCCTCTCTGGAATTCCACCGGAGCGTCATATCCTTATACTTCTAATCCTTCTGGTGTTGTATCTCTTACAGGAACTCGCGGAGGTGATGCTGATGCAAATGATTACATGTATTTTTATGACTGGAAAATTTCAACTGGAAACAATTGCAGCAGGCTGCCAGTCATTGCAACTACGGGAACTGGTTGTGAGACTTCTCCCGTAAGATTATTGGAGTTTAAAGGAACTCGTGAAAGCAATTTGACTTCATTAACCTGGATTACAGCATCAGAGGAAAACAGCAGTTACTTTGAAATCCAGAGATCAACCAATGGAACAGACTTTGTCGGAATCGCTAAAGTGCCCGCAGCAGGCATAAGTTCGTCAGTTTTATATTACAATTTTGAAGATAGTTATCCGGTAAATGGAATATTCTATTATCGATTAAAACAAGTGGATTTTGATGGTTCACATGAACTAAGTAAAATTGTTTCAGTCTCAAATGAAGATCAGACAAGGTTAAGCCTTGTTCCAAACCCGTTCCAGAAATCATCTCTGCTAGCTGTAATTTCACCTTATAGCAGCACTTATTCTGTATATGTAGTTGACTTGTCTGGTAAAGTAATTGATACTGCTGAGAATCTCGGTATTGAAGAGAAAGTTGAAATAGGAGCTTCATTAAGCTCAGGCATGTATCTTCTAAAGGTTGTAATAAATGGGAAGACGTATCATTTGAAGATGGTTAAGAATTAAGTCAAAAGCTCAAAGCAGAAAGCTTAAAGCGGAAAGTAAAATTAAGATTTGAATACAAGGAAAGGTTATCTGTATAAGGTAGCTTTTCCTTTTTACTATTACATAAAGCAAGAGGGAATGTTATCATTAGATAACATTCCCTCTATATTATTAAAGTTTAAATCTGCTTTTGTTTCTTTCTGCTTTACGCTTTTTGCTTTCAGCTTATTTTATGTACTCTTTCCTTTTCAAAATGCTATCCATAAAACGAATATCATTGTCCGAATTGAAGATTTTAAAGGGAAGATGAATGATCTGGGCTTTATTGATTATTAACAGATAGGCATCTTTGGTTTTTTCAGCAGCTACAACCATATTCCATTGTATCTGACTTCCCTGTTTAGGGTTTAACTTGATGAGTACCTGTCTGCTGTCAATTTCATAGGTAAGTTTATCAAACATAATTTGATTTTGTGGTAGTTGCGTAACTCCTGTAAACTGAATTGCCCAGAATAAGATGTAACCAACGACAGCAATGATTGCAGTTACTATAAACCACCATTTATATTCTGGAAGGAATATGGCAATACATCCGAACAATATTGGTCCGAATATATACCACCACTGCTTTTTGACAAGGTTTGTAAGAGCAATCTTTACGTAAGTGTTTTTAGGTAACTGGTACTTTTTTGTTTTAATAATCATAATTCCCTGATTCTTCTGTATTTAAATTTTTTAAAATGCCTTAAGGCTAAGATCCAGACTCCTGAATGAATGAGTCAATGCTCCACAGGAGATATAGTCAACGCCTGTTAGTGCATAAGATCTTATAGTAGATTCATTGATGCCTCCGGAAGCTTCAGTTTCATATCTTCTGGCTATTAGAGTTACTGCCTCTTTCATAAGTTGAGGGCTCATATTGTCAAGCATTATTCTGTCAATTCCTCCTACATTAAGCACTTCTTCCACTTCTTTAAGTGACCTTGTCTCCACTTCTATTTTTAGTGATAAAGAATGTTTCTGAAGATAATTTTTTGTAGATTCAATTGCTTGTTTTATTCCTCCTGCAAAATCAATATGATTGTCTTTAAGGATAATCATATCATATAAGCCGAATCTATGATTTACTCCTCCTCCGATTGCAACTGCCCATTTTTCAGGTAAACGGAAGTTTGGAGTTGTTTTTCTTGTGTCCAAAAGTTTGCAGCCTGTATCTCTGATAAGCTCGTTGTATGTTGTTGTAAGCGTTGCAATACCACTCATTCTTTGCATACAGTTAAGCACCAGCCTTTCGCCTGTTAAAATAGACCTGGCTTTGCCATGCACTTTAAATGCTACATCTTTTGGCTTCACTCTGATTCCATCCGGAATAAGAATTTCCATTTTGAGGTCCGGATCCACTCTTGAAAATATCATTTCCGCAAGTGCTACACCGGCCAACACTCCTTCGTCTTTTACTAAAAGCTGTGCTTTATTGATGGCATCTGCGGGCACAGAAGCCAAGGTGGAATGATCGCCGTTCCCGACGTCTTCCGCAAGGGCTGAGTCTATAAACTCAAAAATTGCTTGTTCTGAAAGAAAATTCACGGGACAAAAATAAAAAAAGCTCTGAATATCTTCAGAGCCTTCGAGAAATTTGCGTTATTTATTATTTACTCTTCAAATACTATTGAATCGATCAGGTAACTTCCGCGAAATTGTTTTACAACTGTTATTACCCTGAATGTGCCTCCATTATACATATATTTTCCAATTGTGTATTTCATGCCTTCTTTGGAAGAACCTTGGTGCACATATTGAAAATCTGTAGGAGGGTACTGTTTGAAAAAATCTCTTAGGATGAATTCTGCCTGAGTTTTGCTGTAGGTTTTTTTATCCTCTTTGTTCAGGCCAATTTCCACCATATCGTTAAAATATTTCGAAAGATCTTTTGAGCTTCCGGCTTTCAAGGCATTTTTTGTGCCTTCAAGTACATCGGACTGGCCTACGATATCCTTACTAAATATCATCAGAAGTATAGTAAGAATTAAAAAAGAGCGATTTCTCATAAATTAACTCGAATTTTAATATTTTTCTTTTAAGCTAAAATTATGCCAATAAGTTAAAGGAATTTTACCAATATATGCATAAGCCATTGAAAAATCCTGTTAATCATTTAAATCCATCGTCAATTATATCTTATAAATTATTCATTAACAATACATTTTTTTTAATTGTTAATCCTGGTTAACTTTTAAGTTTTTTAAATTTTAAGTAACTAGTGATCGTTTTTAAAAATATTTATTGAAATGAATAAGAAGGTAATCCTAATCATTATGGATGGATGGGGCCTGGGATCAAATCCAGAGGTTTCCGCAATTGCCAAAGCAAACACTCAATTTGTTGATTCTTTATATGCAAATTATCCCAATAGCAAACTAGAAGCTTCGGGACTTGCGGTTGGACTTCCGGAAGGCCAAATGGGTAATAGTGAAGTTGGACACATGAATCTTGGGGCCGGAAGAATTGTTTATCAGGACCTTGTGAAGATCAACAAAGCAGTTGATGAGTGTACGTTAGAACACGAACAAGCCTTGGTTGATGCACTTGATTATGCTAAAAAGAACAACAAGAAAGTCCATTTTATGGGCTTGGTTTCTGACGGCGGGGTGCATTCTCATATTAATCACCTGAAAGGTTTGTGCAGTATTGCAAAGAAAAAAGGTCTTGACAATGTGTTTATACACGCATTTACTGATGGAAGAGATACAGATCCAAAAGGTGGAATAGGTTATATCCGTGACCTTCAGAATCATCTTGATGGTTCTGCTGGTAAGATCGCCTCTGTTATCGGAAGATATTATTCTATGGACAGAGATAACAGATGGGAACGCGTTAAGCTTGCCTATGATCTCCTGGTTAATGGTGCTGGTACTAAAACAAAAGATGTTCAAAAGTCAATTCTGGACTCATATGCAGAAGGTGTGACGGATGAATTTATCAAGCCACTTGTAGTGGTAAATGATAAAGATCAGCCTCTTGCACTTGTTGAAGAAGGTGATGTGGTGCTTTGTTTTAACTTCAGAACAGATAGAGGAAGAGAGATTACCATTGCGCTGACTCAGAAAGATTTTCCTGAGCAAAACATGAAAAAGCTTAATTTGTATTATGTAACACTTACAAATTACGATGATAGCTTTAAAGGTGTAAAAGTTATTTTTGATAAAGACAATCTTAATCAGACTCTTGGCGAAGTATTGGCTGCGGCTGGCAAAAAGCAGATTAGGATTGCAGAAACTGAGAAGTATCCTCACGTTACTTTCTTCTTCTCTGGTGGAAGAGAAAAAGAGTTTGCAGGCGAGAGCAGAATCTTATGTCAGTCTCCTAAAGTTGCAACTTACGATCTACAGCCTGAAATGAGTGCCTTTGAAATTAAAGACAAAATAATTGCTGAAATCAAAAAGAAGGAAGTTGACTTTGTGTGTCTGAATTTTGCGAATCCAGATATGGTTGGACATACAGGAGTTTTCAGCGCGGCAGTGAAAGCAGTTGAAACAGTAAACGAATGTGTTGAGGCAATTGTAAAGCAAGCACTTTCCGATGGGTATACTCTTTTGATTCTTGCGGATCATGGAAATGCAGATGTTATGATCAATGAAGATGGAAGTCCGAATACAGCTCATACAACTAACCTGGTTCCGTTTGTTGTGGTAGATAATTCATATAAAGGAAAGTTGAAGGACGGAAAGCTTGGGGATGTTGCACCTACAGTGTTGGAGCTAATTGGAGTTGAAAAGCCGAAAGAAATGACTGGAGTCTCTCTTTTAGGGTAGTTTCAGATACTTTTCTATCAGACATTTAACGGGGGCTGAACTTTGATAGGTTTAGCCCCTTTTTTATTATGGAATTTCGACTTCCACCTGTATTGTCTGTTTGATTATTTACTTTTTTAGTAGTGGAACCCATATAATTACGTTTTTTTAAAACTGCTGTGGGACTTTGAATCCATTTTTACTTGTTTTTATATTGTTGATTCGCTGTATCAGGACTTTTTAAGAGTTTACTTCTATTCTTTATTTCCTCAGTTTTGGGGTCACTTTTGTAAATTTGTGAATTTTCTAATTATGGCTTGAAATTTTAGGCGTGAATTATTGAATTTACTTCATTTCTTAATTTTGATGCTATCTTTTTGTTCAGGGTTTATATGAAATCATAAGAAATGGTTGAATTAGGTATTTTTTGGAGGGGTTATAAATCGATTTGTTTTTATTGTCTCATTTCAGGTTTAAAACAAGACATATATTTTGAGAAAATATTACTTTTTATAAAAAATAGGTTAAAATTTTAGCCAAGTTTTTAAAGAATATAACATTTTAGTTATCGTTAGTATTCAAATCTACTCCTGTTTTGGTAAAAAAGCCTGTTTTCTTTGAGTTTTGCGGCTTTTCTTGATTTCATTATATTTTTCTCTGAACGTATTAAATTGTATTATTCTAATATTTTTCAAATTTCAATTTTATCTTTTATATCATTTAAAATTGGATAATTTCAATTTAATGTGTTGATATTGCCTCGTATTTGCTGATTATTTGATATTTATTTTGGATTTTTCTATTAAGGCTATTGACAGGGAAATAAAAATTATCTAAGTTTACATAGGCTATATTATGATTATTTCAATGTGAAAGACCAAATAACTTAACCTTTACTAATTAACCTTTATAAATTATTTACTAACTAAACAAACAAGTACTATGCGTAAATTTAACTTACTGCTATCGCTGACTTTTTTACTAAGTGTATTGACAGCAAAAGCACAAGATTCTACCGCGGCTGAGCCAGGAAAATTAACAATCACAGGTTACATAGACTCCTATTACAACTGGGCTTTTAACAGACCTAAATCAGGAAGTTTACTTGGATCTACCGCAGCAGGAAGGGCATTTGACAGAACTACAAATCAGATCGCTCTCGGCTTGGTTCAGACTAAATTCATGTATTCATCAAAAAAGGTTGATATCGTTGCGGATCTTACTTTTGGCCCGAATGCGGAGTTAGGAAACTTTGGTAACGTAAATGCACAAGGCTACACTACAGGTAGCGCAAACCTTTATACAAATCCTGCTTTTTCAAATATCTATGGTTCATCCGTTTCCATTAAACAGGCATATGGAACCTACAAAGCAACAGATAAACTTTCATTTACAGTTGGTCAGTTCGGTACTCACATTGGTTATGAAGTAATTGACGCTCCGGTTAACTATAATTACTCTTTATCAAACCTTTTCAATAATGGTCCTTTCTACCATGTGGGTGCAAAAGCAAATTATGCTTTCAGCGATAAATTGGGTTTAATGGTTGGTTTGGTAAACAACTGGGATAACCTTTTTGATAACAACAAACAAAAATCAGGTGTTGCCCAGTTATTTGTAAGCCCAATTGAAGGAATGAATGTTTATGTAAACTGGATTGGTGGGTACAACGATGATACTTCTCTTGACACAACAGGTGGTGCTACTCCTTGGTCTGTTAACTACAACAGACACTTATTCGACCTTACTGCAGGATATCAGCTTACAGAAAAATTCTATGTTGGTTTGAACGGAGCATACGGTTTCTATAAAGCAGCTGACAACAATACAAAAGAAGCTTTCAAAGCACTTTCAGCTCCTTATGGAGAAGACAAATCTACACTTACCTGGGGTGGTATAGCTGGATATGCTCACTATGATATTACAGATTTCCTAAGTGTCGGTGTTAGATATGAGCACTTTAAAGACAAATACGGAATGAGATATCTGAAAAGCACAAACAACTCTTTGACTATCACTGCCCCGATTACCCTTGCCGATGGTGCTTTTATCCTGAAGCCAGAGTTCAGAATGGATACTTCTCCAACAAAAATTTATGAAGATAAAAATGGTGAAGCTGTAAATAGCCAAACAACATTTGGTTTAGCCGCAATCTTTAAATTCTAATTAGATCAAAACAGATAGATGTTAAAAATTTAAATGATCATGTGTTAGGTTAAATTTTTCAGGTTTATTTTTTTCATCTGGTTAGTTAAAAGCCCCGAGTCTGTATGGCCGGGGTTTTTATTTTTAGTAATTTTGAGAAAAAACAGATTTCAATAGTGGAATTTTATCAGGATTTTAAATTAGGAATTCTTGGCGGAGGTCAGCTGGGAAGAATGCTCATTCAGTCAGCCGTAGATCTTAACCTTTATGTTTGTACCCTGGATCCTGATAAAGAGGCTCCTTGTGCAAAAATTGCCCACGAGTTTGTTCTCGGAGATCCTACAGATTATGATACTGTTTATAATTTCGGAAAAGATAAGAATCTTATAACAATTGAAATCGAAAATGTGAATGCGGATGCCCTTCAGGCACTAGCAAATGAAGGAAAGACGATTTTTCCTCAACCTTCATGCATTAAAATTATTCAGGATAAGAGACTTCAGAAGCAGTTTTACAGGAACAATTCGATTCCTACATCTGATTTTGAGCTTATTAATGATATTGACGAGCTTTCAAAATTCCCTCACTTATTTCCCGCCTTTCAAAAGTTAGGCAAATCAGGTTATGACGGGAGAGGTGTGCAGCAATTAAATTCTGTTTCGGATCTGTCTAAAGCCATGGACGGGCCTTCTCTTATAGAAAAGCAAATTGAATTTGAAAAGGAAATTTCTGTAATCGTTGCCAGAAACAGCAAAGGTGAAAAAGCACATTTCCCGGTAACCGAAATGATTTTTCATCCTGTTCATAATCTGGTCGAATACCTTATGGCTCCGGCTCAGATTACTGAAGCACAGGAGAAAGAAGCTGTTGAGATTGCAGAAAGAGTAATAGAATCTTTGGGAATGGTTGGTTTGCTTGCTGTTGAAATGTTTCTAACGAAAGACGGAAAAATCCTGGTAAACGAAGCTGCTCCTAGACCACATAACTCAGGCCATCAAACCATCGAAGCGAATTTCACTTCCCAGTATGAACAACTTCTAAGAGCAATTCTTGGATTGCCACTTGGATCTACCAAACAGTTAAAGCCAGCTGCCATGGTAAATCTACTAGGAGCTGATGGATATTCGGGGCTTGCGAAATATGAAGGGTTAAATGATGTCCTTGGTATAGAAGGGGTTCATATTCATCTTTATGGAAAGAAAATAACTAAACCTTTCCGCAAAATGGGCCACATCACAATTTTAGATGACGAGGTTTCTGGCTTAAAGCAAAAGGCAGACATTATTAAAGAAAAATTCAGAGTGATAGCTTGATAAGCTTAAAGCCTCAAAGCGGAAAGCTTAAAAAGTATTTGAGTTTTAAAGTACAAACTAAGATATAACAGATTAATCATAAAACTACCACCACACTCAAATCCTTCTTCTTCGAGAGAAGGATTTAGGATGAGGTAAAAAACAAAAAAAAATGGTCGGAATTATAATGGGAAGTCAGTCAGACTTAAAAGTGATGTCGAAGGCTGCAGAAATTCTGGATGAATTAAAAGTTCCTTATGAAGTAACAATTGTTTCAGCACATAGAACTCCTCATAGAATGGTTTCTTATGCTGAAAATGCAGTAGAAAGAGGACTTAAAGTAATTATTGCCGGCGCTGGTGGTGCAGCACATCTTCCCGGAATGGTTGCATCCATTACTACACTTCCTGTTATCGGGGTTCCTGTGAAGTCTTCTAATTCTATAGATGGTTGGGATTCTGTTTTGTCTATTCTGCAAATGCCTGCGGGAGTTCCGGTTGCCACAGTAGCCCTTGATGGTGCGGTAAATGCAGGTATTCTGGCTGCCCAGATTATTGGTTCTCACGACCCTCAGATCGCTTCTAATCTGAAAAAGTATAAAACCTTTCTTAAAGAAAAAGTAGAAGAATCTGTGCAAAAGCTTGAGCAATCAGGCTATAAGAATCTGCTATAATCTCAAATTAATCATTAGGAATAAATTATCCTGTTAATCTTAAATCAATCGCTTTAGTAAAGACCAAGTGGTTGAATTAAATTGATAGATAAACTTCTAATGCCCTAATTCCGATTAAACTTTACCCTTAATTTACTTGTTTTCTTAAGAAAGGGGAGGAAAGAAGTCATGCAAACGGATTATGTTACCGCATTAGTAGTCAATCAGTTGATTGAGACCTGTAATGCTAGAGAAGCAGATTATAAGAAAGCTGCTGATAGCATTAAAGATCCTTACCTTGCAGATATATTAAATAAATTTGCGACAGAAAGCGGCAGGTTTTTTCTGGAGTTACTCCCATTTTCAGAAAGTAGAGATGAAATGGAGGATGAAGAAATCACTATCCTAAATGTGAGATACAAAGGATGGATGGATGTGGCATCAGGAAATACACTGGTTGATAAGAAGGGTTTATTCGAGAACTGTATTGATCGGGAAAGGTCTGCAATAGAGGTTTATGAAGCTGCATCAAGTGAGGAAATTCCTGAAAAACTGAGAGTTATAGTAATAAAACACAAGAGCGCATTTTTTAAAGCATGCTCTGATTTGAATAGCTTGATTAAAGAGCTTAAACTATGATTTATTTGCAATAATCACTTTTTAACGGTTATTTGCGTTAAGGATTATATTAAATTCTTATAAGAAATGCTTGAACCATTCCTGACTGCCGAAGGCATCGTCAGTTTCCTAACGCTTTCAATTATGGAAGTCGTTTTGGGAATTGATAACATTATCTTTATTTCCATTCTATCCGACAGACTCCCTGCCGAAGATCAAAAAAAAGGAAGACTAATTGGTCTTAGTCTTGCACTCATTATAAGAATCTTTCTGCTGATGATTATTTCAATCATCGTTGGCTTTACAAAACCGGTAATTGAAGACTTTTACGGAATAGATATCAGCTTGAGAGATATCATTTTGTTTAGCGGAGGACTTTTCCTTATATATAAGAGTACTGCTGAAATACATGAAAAACTTGAAGGTGAGGAAGAAGATGCAGCTAAAACAAAGAAATTATCGCTTGTATCTGCTGTTATCCAGATAGTGCTTCTTGACATCGTATTTTCTTTTGATTCCATTCTGACGGCAATAGGATTAGTGAATAATCCTCATAGGGATTTGCCAATTATGATTGCGGCCATAATAGTTTCTATTGTAGTGATGCTGCTTTTTGCAAAAAGCATTAGCCACTTCATAAATACGCACCCAACAATTAAAATGCTTGCACTTACATTCCTATTGCTAATAGGAATTTTACTTGTGGCTGAAGCATTCCACTATCATGTGCCAAAAGGCTATATCTATTTCGCAATAGGATTCTCATTAGGTGTTGAAATGCTTAATATGCGGGCAAAGAGAAAATCCAAGCCAGTAAAGCTTAGAAATAACCCGGATCTGGAAGAAGAGGAAGAGAAGCTGCATAAAGAACACTGATATTTATTAAAATAATTTTAAGTTTGTAGTTCCTGCAAATGACCTTTAAAGGTATTTTGCAGGAACTTGTATTTTGTATATTTAGGTAAGAATTAATAACCCTAACTGATCCTCCAGGATCCGAAAATAAAAGAAATGGTAGCAATCCTCATTAATGAGTGCCTTAAGGTGAGCGTGAAAAGCTCGGGCGCTGAACTGATAAGTCTCAAAAAAACAATGGCAAACAAGGAATTCCTCTGGCAGGGAGATCCAGCATTCTGGGGAAGAAGGGCGCCGGTATTGTTTCCTATCGTAGGAAGACTCGCAGGAAATAAATATCAGTCAGATGATGAGGTATATGAATTACCTCAGCATGGTTTTGCAAGAGATATGCATTTTGACCTGGTAGATCAGCAAGATCAATCTCTTACTTATAAGCTTTCTAGTTCAGAAGAAACGTTGAAGCTTTATCCATATAACTTTGAATTGACCATTGAGTACAAGCTTCAGAAAAGCAAGCTGATCGTTTCTTATGAAGTAAAAAATACAGATGATAAAACTATCTATTTCTCAATAGGAGCTCACCCTGCATTGCGTTGCCCAATAGAGCAGGGAGAAGAATTTACGGATTACTATCTTGAGTTTGAAAAGAAAGAAACAGTCAACAGGTATTTATTAACAGATGGTTTGCTTAACGGAAAGTCCGAACCTGTCTTGAATAATGAAAACATTCTGCCTCTTTCAGTAGATCTGTTTACAGGAAAAGACGCAATCATTTTCAAGGATTTAAAATCAAGTGTGGTAAGCCTTAAGAGCAAAAAGTCATCTCATAAAATAACCATGGACTTTGCTGGATTTCCTTATCTGGGAGTCTGGACTAAACCAGGTCCGTTTATTTGTCTGGAGCCTTGGTTTGGAGTTGCAGATCAAATCGGATTTGAAGGTCAGTTCAAAGACAAGGAAGCTATGAGATCTCTTGTAAAGGGCAAAACATTCAAATGTGAATATTCAATAGATGTGCAATAAGTTGAAACCTAAAAGCTGAAAGTTTAAAGTCAATGAAAGTTAATTTGGTGTAATTGAACTTTGGATTTGATGCAAAAAAATTGGCCTCTGGTGATGATAAAAATCATTTTCAGAGGCCAATACTTTTTAAGATTTGTGCTAGTTAATTTCTTCCAAATCCATAATCAGTTTCATCTGCATCAGGATCAGGACCGAGGTTAAACATGGTACTCATTAGATCTTTGAATTGTATCCCTTCATCCAGTTTTTGCTTACTTATCTGACTTGTTTCAGCAAGTCCGTGTAGAACCAGCTCCATCTGTAAAGTGAGATCTTCCTTACTAAGCCCGGGTTGATAATGTAAAACAGTCTCCTTTAATCCGGGAATGCTTTCTAAAGATTTCTGATATTCCAGATTTGACATGTTTTGGACCAGGTCTATATAGTTACCGTCGCTAAACCAGTCTGTAATCTTTTTATAAGGATTGTCTTTTTTAGATTTTTTAATCTTTTCCGGAGAAGGATAGATTTTTTCAAATGCCTTTCTTACTGTTTTTCCAACAAGAAAAAATGCCACATTAGAAATCCCTTCGAGTTCACCTTCATAAACCAATTCAACTTTTCCGGTGATGGAAGGGATTGTTCCGAAAAGGTCACTGATTCTACCTGAAGTATTGTTTTCCCCATTTATCAGCATACGCCTTTCTGCTGTGCTATACAAGTTTTCAAGTGCAGAAATAGTAAGCCTTGCAGAAACACCACTTTTCTGATCAATGTATTCGCTTGCCCTAGCTTCAAAAGATACATTTTCAAGTAGGTCTTTTAGTAGCTCCGGCATTTTTATGCACTCTTTCTGAAACTGTGTCAATTTCGCCTCCTGCATAGTTATCTGTTTAGAAATCTCAGGAGATTTAGGATAGTGCGTCAATATCTGGCTATCTATCCTGTCTTTTAATGGTGTAACAATCGAACCTCTATTGGTATAGTCTTCAGGGTTTGCAGTGAACACAAATTGAATATCCAGAGGCAAACGAAGTTTAAAGCCTCTTATCTGAATATCACCTTCCTGAAGAATATTAAATAAAGCAACCTGAATCCTTGCTTGTAAGTCAGGAAGTTCATTGATGACAAAGATGCTCCTATGAGATCTCGGTATAAGGCCAAAGTGAATTACTCTCTCATCTGCGTAAGTGAGTTTTAATGAAGCGGCTTTAATTGGGTCAAGATCCCCAATCAGATCAGATACAGAAACATCAGGAGTAGCAAGTTTTTCAGTATATCTCTCTGAACGATGTACCCACGAAATCGGAGTGTTATCACCTTTTTCATCGATAACATCTTTAGCATATCGAGTTAAAGGGTTCAATGGGTCATCATTGGCCTCGCTGAACGCTACAATTGGCATGTATTCATCAAGGAGATTCGTCATCAAACGGGCAATTTTAGTTTTTGCCTGTCCTCTTAATCCAAGAAGTATGATGTTGTGTCTCGAAAGAATTGCAGTTTGTAATTGAGGAATTACAGTTTCCTCATATCCTTTAATTTCCCCGAACAGGTTTTTCTTTTCCCTGAGTGCCCGGACCAGGTTTTCCCGCATTTCTTCCTTTACACTTCTTGAAGTATACCCGGAAGCTTTCAGCTGTCCGAGTGTTTTTATCTGACTGTTAGGATTCATGGTTTAAGAGGTGATTATCTCACTGTTTTTTTTCTGTTTCTAATAAAATCTTCAAAGATATATTCTCCAAGTCCGGTAAGTGAGCTGTAAAAGGCACGTCCGTTGTTTGTCTTGGTAAACTCCTGGACAAACTGTTGAAGATATGGATCTTTCGCAATCATAAAGGTAGTTATAGGAATATTTAGTCTCCTGCACTGGCCCGCCATTTCAAGTGTCTTATTCACTACCTTTCTGTCCAAACCGAAACTGTTTTTATAATATTTTGTTCCTACCTTCAAACAGGTGGGCTTACCATCCGTGATCATAAAGATCTGTTTGTTATTGGTTTTTCTCCTTCTGAGAATGTCCATCGCAAGTTCTAATCCAGCATAAGTATTGGTGTGGTATGGGCCGACCTCAAGGTAAGGAAGATCTTTGATTTCAACCGGCCATGCATCGTTACCAAATACAATAATATCAAGCGTGTCCTTTGGATATTTTACTTTCACAAGTTCAGCCAAAGCCATGGCTACTTTTTTAGCAGGAGTAATTCTATCCTCTCCATATAATATCATGGAGTGGGAAATGTCTATCATCAGGACCGTGCTGGTCTGAGACTTATGTTCTTTTTCCTGAACCTGAAGATCCTCATGGGTAAGCTTGAATTCCTCAATTCCATGATTAATCTGAGCAGTATGAAGTGAGTCCGTAATATTGATTGAATCGAGAGCATCTCCAAATTGGTATGGTCTGATGTCTGCGCTCGGCTCATCTCCCAATCCGGTTTTTGAAGTATTATGATTCCCTTTCTGATTCTTCTTAAGTTTTCCGAATATTTCTTCCAGGGCATTTCTTCTTATAACTTGCTCAGATTTGCCGGTAAGTTTAAAAGTTCCCTTTTCGGAACTTTCTTCTTTGATAAAGCCCTTGTCGTTCAGTTCACGGATAAAATCTCCCATTCCATAACTGTCATCCGTTAATCCATGTTGACGGTCAAGGTCATTCATCCAGTTAAGTGCTTCGGAAACGTCTCCTGAGGTATAATTCAGCAATTGGAAAAAAACCTTTGATAGGTTTTCAAACCCTGAATCTCCCTTAGGTGGAGGTGTAAATTTTGAAAATCTTAATCCCTTCATTTGGAGTTATTCTAGTTAACCTTTAAACATGGGTGGAAAAGTAAAAGTTTTTATGAACGAGAGCCCCATTAATTTAGAATAATTTTACCCAAATTCAAAGTTTTGAGAGCTCCTTGGAAAATAACTGCCATAGCTATTTCAATGTGATTTTAATGTTTTGAGTGTTTTTTGAAACTGTATTTTTTTTAATGAATATTTTATGTAATTTACTAAAATATAGATAGTTTACTGGATATGTTTTTGTGAGCAATTGTCTTGAAACCGTATATATATGCATTTTTTAAGTTAAAAAATGACATATTGCTGATGATATTTAGTAAATTTGTAAGTATTATCGCATAAAAAAGTGGAATTGTGGCGAACTGTTAAGTGTTACAAGATTGAAAATGTTTAAGTCATTTAATATATTATTTAAAACCCTCCTGCTGCTGAAAGTCAAATTTTCAGTTGGGTGAGGCATTTAAACGAATAAAAAAGGCCATTCTCAACAATTGAGGATGGCTTTTTCATTAAAAATATACGTCTGTAGAGAAAACAAAAAGTTATGGCTAAAAGAGTTTATATTTTTGACACAACACTTCGTGATGGAGAGCAGGTGCCAGGCTGCCAGTTGAATACTGAAGAAAAGATCAGGGTTGCCAAAGCATTGGAAGAACTTGGTGTTGATGTTATCGAAGCAGGGTTTCCGATTTCAAGCCCTGGGGATTTTAACTCCGTTGTTGAAATCAGTAAGGCAGTAAAAGAACCGATCGTCTGTGCGCTCACCAGAGCAAAAGAAATGGATATCGATAGTGCAGCTGAAGCCCTGAGATTTGCCAAAAGAAAACGTATTCATACAGGTATCGGAAGCTCTGATATGCACATTCAGTATAAACTGAGAACAACGAGAGAAAAAGTTATCGAACAAGGGGTTGCCGCAGTTAAGTATGCACGCAAATTTGTTGATGACGTTGAGTTTTTCTGCGAAGATGCTGGACGTGCTGATGTTGTTTTCCTTGCACAGATGGTTGAAGCAGTTATCGCCGCGGGTGCTACAGTTGTTAATATTCCTGATACTACCGGATATACTTTGCCATGGCAATTCGGTGAGCGTATCAAGTATCTTATGGACAATGTTAAAAACGTAGATAAAGCTATCATATCTGCGCATTGCCACAATGACCTTGGTCTAGCCACGGCAAATGCTATTGCAGCTATTGCAAATGGCGCCAGACAGGTAGAATGTACCATCAACGGTATCGGAGAAAGGGCAGGAAATACTTCTCTTGAAGAAGTGGCGATGATTATTAAAAGCCATCCTTCTCTTGGAATTGAGACAGGTATCAATACTAAAAAATTAGTTCCAACCAGTGATCTTGTATCTTCTTTAATGAGAATGCCGGTTCAGGCGAACAAAGCTATCGTTGGTAAAAACGCTTTTGCGCACTCATCAGGTATTCACCAGGATGGTTTCCTTAAGCATAGGGAGAACTACGAAATCATAGACCCTTCTGATGTTGGAGCTGATGCATCATCTATCGTTCTTACTGCAAGAAGTGGAAGAGCAGCATTAAGCCACCGTCTTACTACTATTGGCTACCAGCTTTCAAAAGAACAATTGGATCAGGTTTACAAGAAATTCCTTGATATGGCTGATCAGAGAAAGCAGATTGAGGATGCCGATTTGAATGAATTAATGGCGCCTTACTGCTAATAATCCTTAGTTAAAGAAATCAATAAAAAGTTTAGAGTATAAAAATTTTAAAACCCTATTACCTTGGCTGCTAAAACTTTATTTGACAAAGTCTGGGATGCACACGTGGTAACCGAAATAAAAGGTGGCCCTAGTGTATTGTACATCGATAAACATCTTGTTCACGAAGTGACAAGTCCTCAGGCTTTTGCAGGTCTTGAGAAAAGAGGTATCTCTCTTTTCAGATTACAAAATACCCTTGCTACTGCTGACCATAACGTTCCTACAAAAGATCAGCACTTACCTATAAAAGAAGCTTTATCAAGACAGCAAGTAGAAAAGCTGTCTGAAAACTGCAATAAATTTGGCGTTACGCTTTATGGTTTAGGTCATCCTTACCAAGGTATTGTTCACGTGATTGGTCCTGAATTGGGTGTAACACTTCCCGGAATGACTATGGTATGTGGAGATAGTCATACTTCTACGCATGGTGCTTTTGGCTCAATTGCATTTGGTATCGGAACAAGTGAAGTAGAACAGGTGATGGCAACACAATGCCTGATGCAAAGCAAACCTAAAACCATGAAAATTGAGATCAATGGTAAATTAGGAAAAGGCGTTGTTTCAAAAGACATCATTCTTTATATCATCTCTAAAATCAGTGCAGCTGGCGGAACCGGATATTTTGTAGAATTTGCTGGATCTGCAATCAGATCTCTTTCTATGGAGGCAAGAATGACCATCTGTAACATGAGCATCGAAATGGGTGCAAGAGGTGGAATGATTGCTCCTGATGAAACTACTTTTGAATATATCAAAGGCCGTGAATTTGCTCCGAAAGGTGCTAAGTTTGATGAAGCTGTTGCTTACTGGAAGACTTTGTTCTCTGACGAAGATGCAAAATTCGATCAGGTATTAACATACAAGGCTGAAGATATTGAGCCAATGATTACATACGGAACAAATCCGGGAATGGGAATCAAAGTAAGTGGACATATTCCTGCTGAAACAGAAATCGATGCAGCAAGCAGACTTTCATTTAAGAAATCTCTTGAATACATGGATTTTCAACCAGGTGCAAGTCTTATCGGAAAACAGGTAAATTATGTTTTCATAGGAAGCTGTACCAATTCAAGAATCGAAGATTTGCGAATGGTAGCGGAATTTGTGAAAGGAAAGAAAAAAGCTGCAAATATTAATGCATACGTAATACCAGGCTCTAAGCAGGTTGAGAAACAAGCTATAGCAGAAGGTATAGATAAAGTATTGGCAGAAGCAGGTTTTGAGTTAAGAGAACCAGGATGTTCTGCATGTCTTGGAATGAATGAAGATAAAGTGCCGAAAGGAGAATACTGTGTGTCTACTTCAAACAGAAACTTTGAAGGCCGTCAGGGACCAGGCGCACGTACATTGCTGGCTAGCCCATTAACTGCAGCAGCAGTAGCGGTGAGCGGTAAAATTGTTGATGTTCGTGACTTTAATCTGAATTAATTCCATGGAAAAATTTGTAACTATTACTTCAAATATAACTCCTCTTGCTATTGAGGATATCGATACAGACCAGATCATTCCGGCAAGATTTCTTAAAGCTACTACAAGAGAAGGCTTTGGAGAAAACCTTTTCAGAGACTGGAGATTCGATGAACAGAATAATCCTAAGAAGGATTTTGTTCTGAATAATTCCGACTATGCTGGATCAAGAATTTTAGTAGCTGGCAAAAACTTTGGTTGCGGATCAAGCCGTGAGCACGCTGCGTGGGCGATTACAGATGCTGGGTTCAAAGTTGTGGTATCAAGCTTTTTTGCAGATATCTTTAAAAACAATGCATTGAACAATGGTCTTTTACCAGTTCAGGTTTCTCAGCAGTTTTTAAATACCGTTTTTGAAAAAGTACAAGCTGATAAAAACCTTAAACTTAATGTAGATCTTGAGAAACAAAAGATTGAAATCGTTGGACACAACGTTTCTGAGTCTTTTGAAATCAACGACTACAAAAAGACTTGTCTAATCAATGGCTATGATGATATAGATTATCTTCTAAGCATTAAAGACAAAATCGAGGCTTACGAAAAAGGAAGTAAATACCTGAGTTTAGTAAAATAAGCAATGAAGAAGTATTTACTTTTTGCACTGATTGTTTGTGCGGCTATTAAAGCTGGAGCTACTGATATCGGTGGAATATTGGGAAATATGACGCTGACAAAGGCGAATAGTCCATACCATATTACTAAAAATATTTTGATTCCTTCAGGAGTAAAGGTTGTTATTGATCCTGGAGTTGAAGTACTAGTTGACCCAAATCTTTTTATTCAGGTAAACGGTACATTAAGAGCCATTGGTACGATTGAGGATTCAATTTATTTTAAAATATCACAGAATGCACCCTATTGGAATGGTATAAAATTTTCTGGAACTTCAGAAAGTTATGATCCCAAAAGCGGTGAAGGTTCAGTTATTTCATTTGCTTCATTTAAGATTGGAGAATTTTGGCTTCATTCCGACGATATTGCTGCTATTGACATTGTAGATTGTAGCCCTAAAATTTCAAATAATACCATAGCAGGTGGTGCTGTTGGAATAAAAATTAACGCGTTATCCCTATATTCAACTATTTCTAATAACCGTATTTACGGTGGATTTATAGGTATTGGAGTGGAAGGGAACGTTACTATAGTTGAAAATGAAATATTTGCAATATTTCATGCGCCTATTAGTATTTCAGTCGGAGATGTTTATGTTGTAAATAATGAAATTCATAATAGTGGATATGGGATTGTATTGAATGACGAATATTACCCCTCTTCTTTTAATATTATTGGTAATTTCTTTCATGACAATTATAATGCATCGGTATATGGTGATACCAAAAACATTGCAATAAATTGTAATACGTTTAAAGACAATAATGGTCCAAACATCAGTTTAGGATGCACATATATACCGAAAAGCATAAAAGGAAATAATTTTCTTAATTATACAAAGGCCAATGTAGCAATTGGAGATGCTTTTAATTGTTATATTACCCTCCCTGAGGGAACGTTCTTCCTTCCTTTAGAAATTGAAAATAATTATTGGAATGGTCTTTCAGAAAATGAAATTGAAAAGTCAATTTTGGATTTTGAAGATGATTTCAGTAAAAAAATTAAAGTAGTAGTAGTTTCAACCAGCAGTGATTCTTTATTGTATGATTCAGCTTATTGTTTCGCTGGGACTGTAACTTCTGTGATGCAGCCAAATGATAAAATTACAAATTCAATTAATGTCTTCCCGAACCCAAGCGTCGGAGGTGTGCTCACATTTACTACAGATGATTGCACAATCGAAGAAATTACCCTGGTAAATGCACTTAATCAGCAAGAAGTGACCAAAGGCACCAAAGTAGAAAGCACTTTTAAAGGTCTGGTAACAGCTATTGTAAAAACGAATAAAGGTATTTTTAATAAGAAAATAATTATTTATTAATTAAATGAAAAAGAACATTGCAGTCCTTAAAGGAGATGGTATTGGTCCGGAAGTAACGGATCAGGCTCTAAAAGCACTTAAAGCCATTGAAGAAGTGTATGGCCACGAATTTACTTATACTGAAGCTTTAATTGGTGCTATTGCAATTGATGTTACTGGAAATCCATTTCCTGAAGAGACATTCAAAACTTGCCAGGCTTCTGATGCAATTCTTTTTGGTGCTATCGGTCATCCTAAGTATGACAATGATCCGAACGCTCCTGTAAGGCCGGAGCAAGGACTTCTTGCTATGAGAAAAAGCCTTGGTTTGTTCGCTAATATTAGACCAATTAACACATATAAAATTTTGGCAAACTCTTCTCCTCTTAGAGCTGACCTTGTTGATGGAGTTGATTTTGTTGTTTTCAGAGAGCTTACAGGCGGTATCTATTTCGGACAAAAGGGAAGAAGCGAAGACAGAAATATTGCATTTGATAATTGCTCTTATTCAAAAGAAGAAATTACAAGAATAAGCAAACTTGCTTTTGAAGCTGCTCAGAAGAGAAATAAGAGAGTGACGCTAGTTGACAAAGCCAATGTACTTGCAACTTCAAGACTTTGGAGAGAAGTTGTGAAAGAGTTTGCTAAAAACTATCCCGATGTAACGCTTGATTTCATGTTTGTTGACAATGCAGCAATGAAGATCATTCAGAATCCTAAATTCTTTGATGTAGTGTTAACAGAGAACATGTTCGGTGATATCCTTACAGATGAGGCTTCTGTTATCACAGGTTCTCTTGGTATGCTGCCTTCTGCTTCAGTTGGTAGCAAAACTGCCCTTTATGAGCCAATCCATGGATCTTATCCCGAAGCTGCTGGTAAAAACATTGCTAATCCTAACGGTGCAATTCTTTCTGCTGCAATGTTATTGGAAACTTCTTTTGGCTTAAGCGAGGAAGCTTCTCTAATCAGAAAGGCAGTTGAAGAGTGCTTGAATCAGGGTATCGTTACTTCTGATATCCAGAAAGACTCCAAGTATACAACTACCCAGATCGGTGACAAAGTTGCTGAGCTAATCAAAACAAAAAAGAAAGAATTGCTTGCAGTCTAAGCAGTGGGAAAAACAATATTTACATTACAGGAAATTATTCAATGGAAAAAATAAATAAAACTAGCTCCAGATTAACTCAGGACCAGACTCAGCCTGCTTCTCAGGCGATGATGTATGGTGCAGGATTTACAGAAGAAGATATGAGTAAAGCTCAGGTGGGGATTGCGAGTACAGGTTACGAAGGTAATACTTGCAATATGCACTTGAATACTTTAGCGGGATGGGTTAAAGAAGGCGTTACCAAAGCTGGTTTAAAGCCGCTTCAATTCAATACAATAGGAGTGAGTGACGGTATGTCCATGGGTACGCCAGGGATGAGATATTCTCTTATTTCAAGAGATGTGATTGCTGACAGTATAGAAGCTATTGCAGGAGCTCATTACTATGACTCATTGGTTACTATCATGGGTTGTGATAAAAACATGCCAGGTGCTCTTATTGCCATGGCTCGTCTGAACAGACCTTCATTGATGGTATACGGTGGTACGATCAAAGCGGGAAACTGGAAAGGTGAAAAATTAAATATCGTTTCTGCTTTTGAAGCTTTAGGTAAAAAATTCGCAGGAACAATTACTGAAGAGGATTTCAAAGGAGTTATTCAGAATGCTTGCCCAGGTGCCGGTGCATGTGGTGGTATGTATACAGCCAATACAATGGCTTCAGCAATTGAAGCATTGGGAATGTCATTACCATACAGCTCTTCAGCACCCGCATTAAGCGATAAGAAGAAGCAAGAATGTTTTAATGTTGGAGAGGCGATCAAAAACCTTCTTATTAAAGATATTAAGCCAAAAGATATCATTACATATGAGTCTATCACCAATGCGGTGAGAGTTGCAATGATACTCGGTGGTTCTACAAACCTGATCCTTCACTTCCTTGCTATTGCAAAGGCTGCTGATGTGAAGTTTAATCTGAAAGATTTCCAGGCTTTGTCTGATAAAACTCCAATGCTTGCAGATTTCAAGCCAAGCGGTAAATATATGATGGAGGATATGGACAATATAGGTGGCCTTCCTTCTGTCATGAAAATGATGTTGAAAGAAGGTCTTCTTCATGGTGATTGCTTGACGATTACAGGAAAGACTGTAAAGGAAAATCTTGAAACATTCCCTGACCTTTCTAAAGATCAGACTATCATCTATCCATTGAGCAATCCGATTAAAGCAACAGGTCACCTTCAGGTACTTTACGGAAACATTGCGCCGGACGGATCAGTAGCTAAAATTACTGGTAAAGAAGGGGAGCGTTTCGAAGGAACTGCTAAGGTTTATGATTCGGAAGAAGATATGAACCTTGGAATTGAGAAGGGCGAAGTAAAAGCAGGAAATGTTGTTGTAATTCGTTACGTTGGTCCTAAAGGTGCTCCGGGAATGCCTGAAATGCTTAAGGGAACATCACTTATCATAGGACAAGGCCTTGGTAATTCAGTTGCCTTAATTACTGATGGAAGATTCTCAGGAGGTACCCATGGTTTTGTAGTGGGTCATATTACTCCTGAAGCTCAGGAAGGTGGTCCTATCGGTCTTGTGAGAGATGGTGATAAAATTATCATCGATTCAGTCAACAATACAATAGATGTTTTAGTTTCCGAAGAGGAGCTTCAGAAAAGAAAAAGCGCCTGGGTTAAACCAGCATATAAAGCAAACAAAGGTCTGTTATACAAATATCTGAAAACGGTTTCTTCCGCTTCAGAGGGCTGCGTAACAGATGAAATTAAATAGAGACAGTCAACCCGCAATTTATGAAGACCAGAATTAAATTAAGAGGTGCCGAATACATTGTAAAACTAATCGAGCTTTTAGGAGCAGAAGATTTGTTTGCATATCCAGGTGGAGCAATTCTTCCTATATATGATGCATTAGCATTCAGCAAGCTAAACAGTGTTCTTGTTCGTCACGAGCAGGGAGCTTCTTTTGCAGCGAATGGCTATGCTAGAGTAGCAGGCAAACCGGGTTTTTGCCTGGCGACTTCAGGCCCAGGAGCAACAAACCTTGTTACTGGTATTGCTGATGCATACGCTGATTCAGTTCCAATGATTGCGATTACCGGTCAGGTAGCGCTTCATCTTGTAGGAACAGATGCATTCCAGGAAACTGATATTACAGGTATCTGTATTCCAATTACAAAAAAGACATACCTGATTACGAAGCTGGAAGATGCGGCTTCTATTTTTCAGGAAGCATACAAAATATGTATTGAAGGCCGTCCGGGTCCTGTGCTTATCGATATTCCAAGAAGTGTTCAGGGTAACTTTATTGATCTTGACGAAGATTGGGAACAGCATTTTCAAAAACCTCAGCCTCCGAAAAAATGTTTGACAACAAATGAAGACATTCATAAGGCAGCTACATTGATCAAAAATGCAAAGAAACCTCTTGTAATTGCTGGACATGGTGTGTTGTTGGCTAAAGCATGGGATGAACTAAGAGAGTTTGTTCATAGAGAAAATATTCCAGTGATTTCTACAATCCTTGGGACTGGTGCTATGGAATACAATGATCCATTGTTCTTTCAATGGTTGGGAATGCATGGAATGAAATATGCTAACCTGGCAGTTCAGGAATCAGACCTTATCATAGCTCTAGGGATCCGTTTTGATGACAGGATTACAGGAACGCTTGCAACATTTGCTCCTAAAGCAAAAATCATTCACTGCGATATTGATAGAAGCGAGCATGGCAAAAATGTTAAAACCGATGTATTCCTTCATGGAGATTTGAAATTGGTTTTACCACAACTGCCGGATACAAGAGATTCTGGAAACAGCAAGGCGCGTGCTGAATGGTTGATGAATCTTAATGATTCACGTGAAGAATTCCCGATTCTTCTACCAGATTATACTGATTTTAATGAAGTAACTGCGATAAAGGTGCTTGAAGAGATGATGGCTCCTGATGCAATTGTAACAACAGATGTTGGTCAGCATCAGATGTGGGCTGCTCAATACATTGTAAGAATGCAGCCTAATCACTTCCTTACTTCAGGCGGTTTAGGATCTATGGGCTTTGGCTTACCAGCTGCCATGGGAGCTCAGGCTGCTGCGCCAGATAAAGATGTTTGGTGCATCACAGGTGACGGTTCTTTCCAGATGAATATTCAGGAACTAATGACATGTGTACAGGAGAAATGGCCTATAAAAATATTGTTGCTGGATAATTCATATCTTGGAATGGTGCGACAGTGGCAGGAGCAGTTCTATGCAAAGAACTATTCAGGCGTGGAGCTCATGAATCCGGACTTTGTATTATTGGCAAAAGCTTTTGGATTGGAATCAGTAAGTGTTGAAACTGTTGATCAGCTTAAAGCTGCAGTAAATAAAGCACACAATCTGGATAAGCCGTTCTTAATACATGCTAAAGTTAAGAAAGAAGAGAATGTCCTTCCAATGGTTGCACCGGGAACAAGCTTGTCGGATACGATTTATTATCCGGTTCACCCAGTGAAAGAAAAAGTAACTAAATAAAGTAGTTTGCAATACAGTAAAAACCGGATTATTTCCGGTTTTTTTGTTTAATGGTAAGCTTGAAATGCATGTTAATGTATGAGAAATAAAGCATTATTGTTTTTGGCGGTACTTATAGCTCTTTCCATTTTTAGTTATGTTTCAAATGCAAGAGGGGAGCTTTACAACAGAATTAATAAGAAGATACAAAAGGGTCAATTTATAGAAGGTGACATTATTTTTCAAAGTATGGATTCTGATCAATGCAAGGCCGTGAAACTTGCAACACATTCTAAATTCAGTCATGTCGGAATCATTACTTTGGACAAAGGAAAAGCTTTTGTCTTGGAAGCTGTTGAACCTGTATGTATAACTCCGTTAAAGGAATGGATAGAAAGAGGTAATAACGCCTTTTATACTGTAATGAGGTTAAAAGAACGTGATAAATATCTTATTACAGAGAAAGTTTACATAGCAAAGAAACTTGGTAAAGAAATGGTGGGAAAGCATTATGATATCTATTTTGGCTGGTCTGATGATCAGTTATACTGTTCGGAATTGGTATGGAAAATATACCAAAGGGCGTTTGGATTGGAACTTTGTCCACTGAAGAAGATGAAGGATTTTGATTTAAGCTCTCCGGAAGTGAAGGCTATAATGGAACAAAGATATGGTAAAAATCCGCCTCTGGAGGAGCAAGTTGTTTCACCTTCTGATTTGGCAGAGTCCAAATTACTGTACGTTGTAGAGAAAAATAATCTGAAATAAACAATAAATAAATTTTTACAGTTCTTTTATTGAAGACTGACTGAAAGCTTATAGATTCAGAGAGAGAGAGGGAGCAGATTTTTTTTCAGTCAGTCTTTCCATTTATTTTCTTTAATAAACTAAGTTCTTATTTTAACTTGTATTAAGTCTTTAAGCGGCTCTGGTAGCTCAGCTGCAATATCTTCATATTCTCCTTCAGAAACATATTTGCCTAAACAATCAAGAACAGTTCTCACTATTTCTTCTGTAGAAATGTCCCAATCAAACCTGCTTTCTCCATATGCTCTTTGTTCTTCCTCAACCGCCCTGGTAAAATCTTCAATGCTTTTATGTCTTCTTGGTTTCTCTCTGTATTTCCAGTTCTCCACATAAACAGCTTTTAAAAACATTGGCAATTGAGAAAGTACATTAAGCGATTCCGGAATTGCGATGCTGTCTCTTAAAGTATGTAAAACAGCTCTGATTATTATACTGGCCTGCGTTCTTCTGTCAGGGTAATTGAACCGCATACACAGTTCTTTTATAAAAGCGTTCCCATCAGAAGCAAATTTATCAAAATGAATAGACATATTACCTCCCCTTTATTTGAGAACATCATAAGAATATATTCGTTCCCTCGGATGAGTTGTCTTTATAATAACCTAATGGTTCAAATCCCGTTGAAAAATTAGTTTTTAAGTATTTATATTATAACCAGCAAATTAGTTAATGCTTTATGATAAGTTTCAGTAATAAAAACAGGAATCTGTTCAGAGATCGTTTGGTGAATGAAAAGTTTGATCTTCTGATCATTGGTGGCGGAGTTACAGGTGCTGGAATTCTTTTAGATGCTCAGACACGTGGATTGAAGGCGGCATTAATTGAAATGCAGGATTTTGCACAAGGAACTTCCAGCCGTTCTACAAAGCTTATCCATGGCGGTCTGAGATATCTCAAGCAATTTGAGTTTGCCCTAGTTGCTGAAGTCGGCAAAGAAAGGGCAATTGTTCATAAAAATGCACCTCACCTGACGATTGCAGAGAAAATGTTGTTACCTCTGACTGAGAAGGGAAGTATAGGTAAGCTTGGAGCTCGATTCGGACTTTGGCTTTATGATTTTCTAGCAGGTGTAAAAAAAGGGGAACGTCGGATAATGCTGTCAGCCGAGGAGGTTCTGAAAAGAGAACCTTTGCTTGATAAAACCAAAACTATTGGGGGGGCTTTATATTATGAATACAGGACGGATGATGCTCGACTTACTTTTGAAATAATTAAGGAAGCTGTGCTCAGGGACGGTCTTGCTCTTAACTACCTTAAGGCAGAAGAAATGTTGTTTAATGGTGAAAGAAAGATCGTTGGAGTGAAAGCTAAAGATCTGATCACTGGAGATATATGTTTTATTAATGCTGATTATGTAATTAATGCCACAGGCCCTTGGGTGGATGAAACAGACGCTTTGGACCAATCTTCAAAGAAATCAAAAATCATTCATACAAAAGGAGTTCACATTGTGATTGATCATAAAAAACTTCCATTAGGTCAGTCTGTATATTTTGATGTGCCGGATGGAAGAATGGTTTTCGCAATACCGAGAGAAGGCAAAACCTATATTGGTACTACTGATACTTTTTATACCGGAGACATTGTTGATCCTGAAATATCTCTTGAGGATCGAGAGTATCTGATTAATGCTACAAATCAGATTTTTCCGAATTCAGATTTGAAGCTTAGCGATATAGAATCTGGATGGGCAGGACTTCGGCCATTGGTGAGGGAGGAAGGAAAGTCTCCATCAGCTATCAGCAGGAAAGATGAAGTGTTTGAGTATGAAAGCGGGCTCATTACTATAGCCGGAGGAAAATTGACCGGTTATCGAAAGATGGCTGAAAAAGTGATAGACATCATTCGGAAAAGGATTAAGGTGAAAATTGGTCAAGACATTGGTTATTGTCAAACTGCTGCAATACAGCTCGCTGGAGGCAAATTTTCTGAAAGTTTGGAAAAGGTGCTTGCCAACTATGTTAAAGATGGGGAGAGAGTAGGGCTTTCGGCGAAAGAAACAGAAAAGGTCTTTTACCGATTTGGATCAAACACAGAAAAAGTCTTGAAATATGCTCAAGAAGAGGCTTTAGAAGGTATTTCTTTATATTGGAGTATTCAACTTCAGTATTGTCTTGAAGAAGAAATGATCGCAGGAGCAGAAGATTTTTTCGTCAGAAGGACTGGGGCACTTTACTTTGACATAGATGAGGTAAGAAAGTACAAAGAAGCTGTAGTAAATCACATGTCCAACTACTTTCAATGGCCGGAAAATGTAAGGTCATCTAACCTAAAATCAATTGATAATCTGCTGTTTAATTTTCAAGGTGGCAAATAAATTTTAAATTTTTGTGAAGAAAAGTATTCCTCAGATTTTATTTTCCGCAAACGCAGCAAAATGTTAATTTTGCCCCAATTATTTATTTCTTATGAAAAGCTCAAAGTACGCAGTTGACGTAGTCAGTTTTACCGGTTTATTAATTACGCTTGGAATTATTTATGGTGATATAGGGACTTCGCCTCTGTACGTGATGAAAGCAGTAATAGGGGATAGCAAAGTAAATGAAGATTTGGTGCTAGGAGGTTTGTCTTGCGTATTCTGGACCCTGACTCTTCAAACAACCATCAAGTATGTGATACTTACACTTAGAGCTGATAACAACGGTGAAGGTGGAATTTTTTCTTTGTTTGCACTTATCCGCCGAAGAAGTCCTTATCTGGTATTTCCGGCAATGATTGGCGGCAGTATGTTGCTTGCTGACGGTATTATTACTCCTCCTATTTCGGTTTCCTCTGCTATCGAAGGTTTAAGAATCTTTAATCCGGAAATAAATACAATGCCTATTGTAATCTGTATTCTAGTTCTGCTCTTCATCATTCAGGGGCTTGGTACTAAGTTTATGGGTAATGCATTCGGCCCGATCATGTTTATCTGGTTTTGTATGCTGGCAATAATGGGTATAAAAGAAGTAATACAGTTCCCTCACGTATTGAGCTCTGTCAATCCTTATTATGCATATAATCTTTTAATGAATTATCCCGGAGGATTATGGCTTCTTGGTGCAGTGTTTCTTTGTACTACTGGGGCAGAAGCACTTTACTCTGACCTTGGCCACTGTGGAAGACCTAATATCAGAATTTCATGGATTTTTGTAAAGTCGTGTTTAATACTGAACTATATGGGCCAGGGAGCTTGGATATTACATAGCTCAGGAGGTTTTTTGAATGAAAGAAATCCTTTTTATGCAATAATGCCTCAATGGTTTCTACCAATTGGAATCGGCGTAGCTACAATGGCGGCTATCATTGCATCTCAGGCCTTAATAAGCGGATCATTTACACTTATCTCTGAAGCCATCAGACTGAATTTGTGGCCAAAGGTGAAATTAAGTTTTCCTACCATTATGAAAGGCCAGATTTATGTACCAAGTATCAACTGGCTGATGCTTGCAGGTTGTATTGGAATTGTAATGTACTTTAAAGAGTCTTCCCAAATGGAAGCTGCTTACGGGCTTGCCATCAACATCACCATGATTGTAACCACCATGCTGCTTTGTTTTTACCTGTATTTTGTAAGAAAGGTGACCTTCTTCTGGGTGGCTCTGGTTTTTGTGGTATACATGGCAATCGAGCTCACATTCCTTGTCGGTAACCTTACCAAATTTATGCATGGAGGTTACGTTACACTGGTTATTAGTGGTATTCTGATTTATGTAATGTATACATGGTATGCTGCACGTAAAATCAAAAACAGATTGACTGAATTCATTAAGTTGGATGATTATATTCCCTTGCTTAAGGAACTTAGCAACGATCTTTCTATTCCTAAATATGCAACCCATTTAGTATATCTCACCAGTGCAAACAGCCTGAGAGAAATAGAATCAAAGGTGATCTATTCAATTTTTCAGAAACAGCCCAAAAGAGCAGATATTTACTGGTTCCTCCATATTGATGTTTTGGATGAGCCTTATACCATGGAATATAAAGTGAAATTCCTGGAGCCGAATGATGTGATCCGTGTAGATTTCAGACTTGGTTTCAGAGTTGAACACAGGATTAACCTCTTTTTCAGAAAAGTTGTAGAAGATCTGGTTGCTAACAAAGAAGTGGATTTTACCAGCCGGTATACCTCACTTTCCAAGAGAAATGTTATAGGAGATTTCAGGTTTGTTGTGCTTGAGAAACACCTGAGCCACGATAATGATTTGTCAGCAGATGAAAGGCTGATTATGAACAGCTATTTTATCCTTAAGGAAATCAGCTTGTCAGAAACAAGCGCATTTGGTCTGGACACCAGTTCTGTGTCAGTAGAAAAGGTTCCACTTGTGATTTCACCAATGGAGCATTTTGACCTAAAGAGAATTGTATAATTTAAAATAGCATCCAGGTAGGGAACAGAAAATCCTTAAATTTTCTTTCCTTACTTTTCTTTTCATTTTCTTTGGAAGAAGCTTCCGAATTTTCAGTGGTTTCTTCTGAAGGATTATTTTTTATCGCTTCAAAAATTGTAAGTGGCTTTTTGAAATCCTCCTTACGATTTGTATTATTTGCTGAGTTTTCCATAATATTTATATTTTCTTCGTTAGCCTTCCTATTATTAAAAGCTTAATTTACTTTAAATTGTTTTAGGAGGCAAATTGGTAAATTTCACTAAATCAATTAAATGTGTAGTCTTCTATTGTGTTTTTCCAATAGGGTAATGTAGAAGAACGAAGAAAATCTTAATAGATTGTATGGCTGGACTAAAAAAAATTCAATTTGTTGGGTAAGGAAAAATTAAAAAATACTTAAAATTTCCTCTAATACAGCTTTGAGCTGATTTGAATAAAAGATTGATAGTCTTCTTGCGCTCCTAATTCCAAAGTTGTTTAACTACCTTGCTGATCTCTTCATAAGCCTTTCCGCAGGCTAAAACTTCTTTTCCTGAAAGGAAATCATTCCCTCCCTTAAAATCTGTTACGATACCTCCTGCTTCTTTAACAAGCAGAACACCGGCGGCTATATCCCAACTATTAAGGTTAAATTCAAAACATCCGTCTAGTCTTCCGCATGCAACATAGGCAAGATCGACTGCTGTTGATCCTAGCTTTCTAACTCCATTGGTAGTTTTAAAAAACTCGTTTATCATTTCGAAATAGGCATCCGTTTTATCCAGTTTCTTATATCGAAATCCCGTCGCTAATAGGGAAGATTCAAGGGAAGTATTAGGATTCACAAATATTCTCTTTCCATTTAAATAAGCACCTCCACCTTCCCAAGCATAAAAGCATTCGTTGAGGTTCACTTCATGAACCACTCCCAAAATCATACGACCTTCAGTCATCAGTCCTACGCTAATGGAATAAAAAGGCATATTATGGAGAAAATTTGTGGTCCCATCCAGTGGATCTATGATCCAGGTATATTTTCTTTCCTCTCTTGATATAGTTGCCTCTTCTGTGATAAATCCTGCTTCCGGAAGAATTTTTTTCAACCCCTGAACAAGCATAATTTCGGATTGTTTATCGACATAGGATACAAGATCATTTTTCCCTTTATGCTCAATTTTTGATCGGTCAAAACCCTCCTGTTCGTGCTTTAGAAAACTAAGAACTTCTTTTGTTAACTCGATAACTTTAAGGCAAACTTCTTCAAGATTTATAAGCGCTAAAACATTGTTCTCTTTGTAATTTGCTGAATTTTCCATAAAATTTTTACTTCTTCAGATAACATTCCTATTAGAAAAAGTCTATTTTTCTTTAAATTGTTTTAAGTCGTAAAAAACATACTGATTCTGACTTTTTTCAAAGAGAGATGAATTATCAACCCAGCCGTAGCTATAAAAAAAATAATATAGGCTATCTGATAAAAAATGAAGTTAAATAGGCTCGAAATAAAAAAATAACTTTCCTAAAGTTGTTTTTGAGAAAGTTCTTGCTCAATTTTTTTGATGTCAACTGTGCTGCAGGAACAGCCTTTGTTGCATTGACCTTTTTGGCTAAAGCTTCTATAACCCAGCCTGATTAAATAAGCCAGGGACAAAAGAAATAAAACTGCTATCAAAAAGGTTTGCATAATATATTGATTTTCATTCTGTAATTAATTCCATCGTTTTTTGACCACCGTACTGATTTCATCATAAGCCTTTCCACAGGCTAAAACTTCTTTTCCTGACAGAAAATCATTTCCTCCCATAAAATCTGTCACAGTTCCGCCAGCTTCTTTAACGAGCAGTATCCCTGCCGCTATATCCCAGATTTTGAGATTGAATTCAAAATAACCGTCAAATCGTCCACAGGCAACATAAGCAAGATCCACAGCAGCGGATCCTAATCTTCTCACTCCATGGGTCTTTTTGACAAATTCTTTTATAATTTCGAAATAAACATCGGTTTTGTCAAGCAAACTATAAGGAAATCCTGTTCCGATAAGAGACTCAGCAAGTTTGGTGTTGGTATTAACAAAAATGCGATTTCCGTTTAAATAGGCTCCTCCTTCTTCCCAAGCATAAAAACACTCATTAAGGTTCACTTCATGGACCACTCCCAATATTATTCTTCCCTCAGTCATCAAACCAACACTAATGGAGAAAGAAGGTACCTTATGGAGAAAATTTGTCGTGCCATCCAAAGGATCTATGATCCAAGTATAAGTTTTTTCTTCCCTGTTGATAGTAGCCTCTTCGGTGATAAAACCTGCCTCCGGAAGTATATCTTTAAGGCCTTTTACTAACAACGTTTCAGATTGCTTGTCGACATATGACACCAGGTCATTCTTTCCTTTATGTTCAATTTTTGAAAGATCAAAATTTTCAAGTTCGTTCTTGATAAAGTAACGCACCTCTTTTGTCAATGCGATTACTTCAAGGCAAAGATGTTCCAGATTCATAGAGGGTAGAAATTTCTTCTTTTGGTAATTTTATAATAAAGAGTAAATGACCTTAAAATAATAAGCAGGAGAAATGGAATAATTGCCATGTTAATCTCTTGTGGCAAGACCGATATACATGCTGTAAAGATCAGAACTACTATTCCGTTCAAAAGAAAATAATAGCCAGTAGTAACACTTCTTTTCTTTTTGAACAGCAGAACCGCCGCAATGAGGTGTGTTGGAAATGCCCAGATGATGTTCCAGTTGTGCACAGTTACCTTGTGGTCTGTGCCAAACCAAAGAAACAATAGTAGGAGACCGAATAAGCCAAGTATAAGAAACAGAATTCCGTCCATGGTAAATGCTTCAGGTCTTTTCTTCCAGGTAACAAAAGTAGAAAAACCTCCAATCAGTAGAAGCGCAGCAAATACCATCGCAGGAGTCACTGGCGCGCCATGGTCCTTTGGTGGATTTGCTTTGAAAAGGATATTGTTTTTGGCCACAAAAGCCATCTTCCCTGAGTCTGAAAGCACCGTTGCATTGCCTATAGCATTCATGAGGTGATCAGGAAGAAACATGTATTGTGAGGGAGTAGCAATCCTATCTGCTGGTGCACCCAGTCCAAGGTCCATTCCTAAATCCTGAAACTGCTTGTTTACAAGATATGGATCTATCAGTTGCCTGAAACTTTGATCCTTGAAGACTATATTTTTAAATTGAAGAGAGTCTCCCAATGCTGTTTTGAAAGCATCTCTCAATCTTGATGAACAGTTGTCATAAAAGAAGTCATATTTATAGTATCTGTTTTCAGGTAAGTAGTTTGTCTCCAAGAAATTATATAGTTTCTGCTTTTGTGACAAAGTCATGTTGAGCTGTTGTTCAATAACTGATCTTTGTTCCTGTTCTGCACCATAAAACATATAATCAGACCTGGAAACAGAAAGCATATACAACAGCTTTCCTCTTACAAATTTTGAATAAAATCCAGGTGTTTCGAAGTCGAAAGTTCCATAGTTATAAACTTTGTCTATATAGTTGGAATCATCTTTTATCCAGATAGCGCTATGGCCAAAGCTTGAATATAATTCTTGTCCGGGAGCAACTGTGATGAGGCTCACTTTGGCATGGGGGGAAAGTTTGGGGAGTGAAAAAGATATGAAAGGTAGTAAAGCGGAGAATAGCAGCAGCCAGAATTTTTTCATTATTCGATCAGCGTTTTGAATCTTAAAATTAGAAAGGTAAAAATAGGGGATAAGTTCGTAATCAAGTCACTCTTCTTAACAATTAAATATTAAATGAAGTTAATTTTTTAGGAGTTATAGATTTTTAAAGCTATGAAAAGAATAGGGCTTGTAGCAATGGTGGTTCTCGGGATTTCCTTTTCATGTGAAAAGAAGGAGCAGGATAAACGAACAACAGAGGTTCCGGAGGATCCGGCTCCTATAAGCAAAAATCTTACGGTTGATCCTGTAATGATGGTGGAAGAGGTAAAAAGCAGGTTCAGAAAAGGAGCAAAAGGCTGTCAGGAGGGATTTGGAATATGCGATGTAGTTACGGCTAAAATGGATACCCTCGTTGCTGATACAGTGCAGGAAGAATACAGAGCAAAGTTTGTCTTGAGCAAAGATGATAATGAAATGCTGATTGAATTTGCTGAGCACATTCCACATTTTTCAAACGAATTTGTTGTAGATCTAATGAGAGGGGTCCCTGAACTATTTGGTTATGAGTATGTCAGATTGGTCCCAGGCGTTTATCAGACTGACGGAGGGATTGGAGAATTTGGAGGTGTCGTTGTAAAGGTTGAAAAAGGAAGGAAATTAGATGAGCATGCAGCGGGTGTGAATTATTATCTAAAGTTTTCCCAAAGTGGCCTTCCTGTAGATTTGTGCACGAACCGCTTTAAATAAAAAAACACGGCAACCAATCCGTGTTTTTTCATTTAGTTTAGTTTAGAATTAAGTTGATAAATGAAGCGAATTGATGTTCTCTTTCATCATCCGGACTCCCTCTCTGCCGAAAAGAACCTGTGCTAATTTCAGGTTATCTCTTTCGAACTGATCCAGATACATTTGGCAATTTTTACCACTGTAAAGATTGGTGTAGTACTCATAGTTTCTCTTAAATCTTCTTATGAAAAGCTTGAGATTTATTGTTGTGCGCCTGTCCATGACTTTTAATCGTTGGTGCTGGTTATATATACGTGACAGGCGAAAACAGGGATTAAAAATGTGGATAAATTACAGGAAAAATATACATTTTACAGATCATACACATTCATTTTTAACAACTTATTTATAGAAATTAGAAAGCTTCTTAACTGTATAATCTATTTCTTCAATTGTATTGTATTTGCTGAAAGAGAACCTAATATGGCCTCTTTCGGGGTCAGCTTTAATGGCATTCAAAACATGTGATCCTGCATCGGTGCCGCTTGCACATGCACTTCCTGCAGAAGCAGATATCTTATTAATATCAAGATTAAAAAGCAGCATTTCATTCATATCCGAAGGTGGTAGACTTACACTTAAAACGGTATATAAACTGTTTTCGAGGTCAGCGCAGGCACCATTAAAATCTACCCCTAGTATTTCGGTTTTCAAAGAGCTGATCATATGGGCTTTCAACTTGCTTATGTGCTCTTTGTGACTGGCCATGTTTTGATATGCTAGCTCTAACGCTTTTGCAAGACCAACTATCCCATAGATATTTTCAGTGCCTCCGCGCATATTGCGTTCCTGTGCACCACCATAAATTAATGGATTGATCTTACGATCACCATTTACGTATAGGAAACCAACACCTTTTGGTCCGTGGAATTTGTGCGCGGATCCGACAATGAAATCTACTTTTAGTTTTTGAAGGTCATGCGGAAAATGTCCGGCTGTTTGTACGGTGTCACTATGGTAAATAGCTCCATGTTTACGGCAAAGTTCGCCGATTCTAGCGATGTCAGTGAGATTGCCGATCTCATTGTTCCCATGCATTAAAGAGACAAAGCAGTGGCTGTAATTTTGAAGCAGATGTTCAAGATCATCATAGTTTACTTCTCCCTTTTCATTAAGCTTCACATAATGCAACTGTATCTTTCCCTCTTTTTCCAGATGTTCAAGAGTATGAAGCACTGCATGATGCTCTATCGGGGAAGTGATTGCATGCCTGATGTTAAAAGCTTTAATGCTGCTTGTAATGGCAGTGTTGTCAGCTTCTGTTCCTCCTGAGGTAAAGAATATTTCTGAAGGGGAAGTATTGAGAAGAGAGGCAACTGTTTTTCTGGCTTTTTCTATAGCGGATTTTGCCTCTCTGCCATGTGTGTGAATCGAAGAAGGATTGCCAAAATGCTCTTTAAAAAAGGGCATCATGGCATCCAGTACTATCGGGTCAAGAATTGTTGTAGCGGCGTTATCTAAGTAGACATGCATGTCTTGAAAGTAGCTCCTTTATGTCCGTAATAATTTTATTGGCAAGATGATCTGCTGTTGCCTGTGTGTCGGACTCTGAATAAATTCGGATAATTGGTTCTGTGTTTGATTTTCTTAAATGAACCCACTCTTTGTCAAATTCAATCTTCACCCCGTCAATATTATTTATAGGCTGCTTGTTGTACTTCTTTCTAATCTCTTCAATTACGCAATCTACATCAATGTCAGGAGTAAGCTCGATTTTGTTTTTTGATATATGATAAGGCGGATATTGCATTCTCAACATTGAAATCGATTTGCCGAATTTAGCAAGGTGTGTCAGGAACAACGCAATACCCACTAAAGCGTCTCTGCCATAATGTAACTCCGGATAAATAATTCCTCCGTTTCCTTCACCACCTATAACTGCATTATGCTCTTTCATTGCTGTCACTACATTCACTTCTCCTACAGCAGAAGCAAAGTAGCTACCTTTTGCTTTTTCAGTAACATCTTTTAATGCCCTTGTTGAAGAAAGATTTGAAACAGTATTGCCCGGCTTATTCTTAAGCACATAATCAGCTACTGCAACTAATGTATATTCTTCCCCAAACATGCTTCCATCTTCGCAGACAAAGCAAAGTCTGTCAACATCAGGATCTACAACAATTCCAAGATCAAATTTTCCTTTAGAAATCTCTCTTGAAATATGTGTGAGATTTTCCGGAAGAGGCTCTGGATTGTGAGGAAATTGTCCGTTAGGCTCGCAATAATATTGAGTTACTTTTTTCACACCCAGTGCTTCAAGTAGCATCGGAAGGGCAATACCTCCCGTTGAATTGACACAATCTATGGCGATTGAAAAATTTCTTTGTTCAATCAATTTCTTATTGACAAGCGGAAGTTTAAGGATCGCCTGAATATGCTTCTTGATGTAACTGTCGTCGGTCGTATATTTCCCGATCTTTTTGATCTCGGAAAACTCCGTAGATTCATTCTCTGCAAATTCAAGGATTTGTTTCCCATCTGCTTCAGATACAAACTCGCCTTTTTCATTTAGCATTTTCAGCGCGTTCCATTGAATTGGATTGTGACTAGCAGTGATTATTATGCCACCTGCAGCATTTTCCATTGTAACGGCCATTTCTACTGTGGGAGTGGTAGACAATCCTAAGTCTAACACATCCAGTCCCATAGATATCAGAGTAGAAGTAACAATTCCGGAAACCAACTGCCCGGAAGGTCTTGCATCTCTTCCTATTACAACAGTTCTCCCTTCACCTCTGGACTTGATCCATTGAGCGTATCCCGTGGTGAATTTCACAATATCAATTGGAGTAAGACCTTCTCCGCTTTTGCCTCCTATCGTACCCCTAATGCCTGAAATTGATTTGATTAGTGTCACTTTTTAATGATTTTATTTTCTGTTTAAAAGCTATTCCTGCCGTAAAAGTAAAAGGTTTTCCGGTATTTTTTGTTTATTTAAATAACGTGCCAAAAATAAATTTTATGTCAAAATTTCTGGTTTTTCAGGATGAAATTATTAACAGCAAAACCTTATTATTGTATAGAACTAGGAATAGCGAAAAATGATTTATAATGACTTAAATAAAAGCGAAAGACGGAAAGAAATGCTTTCAGCTTTTGACAAATTGTTAACTATAATGGACGAACTGAGAGAAAAATGTCCTTGGGATAAGAAGCAAACGATAGATTCTCTCAGATATCTAACTATTGAAGAAACATTCGAGCTTTCAGACGCAATTGTTGAAAAAGACAATGATGAGATAAAAAAAGAGCTCGGAGACATTCTTTTACATATTGTTTTTTATGCCAGAATAGGCTCAGAACAAAACAACTTTGACATTGCAGATGTCATCAATTCATTGTGTGAAAAGTTGATAAGAAGACATCCACATATCTATGGAGATGTTAACGCTGAAAATGAAGAGGAAGTGAAGAAAAACTGGGAGCAGATCAAACTTAAAGAATCTAATGGGCAAAAGACAGTGCTGTCTGGTGTGCCAAAATCTCTCCCAGCTTTAGTAAAGGCAATGAGGATACAGGAAAAAGCCCGTGGTGCAGGTTTTGATTGGGAGAAAAAGGAACAGGTTTGGGAAAAGGTTGAAGAGGAGATGGCAGAGTTTAAAGCTGAGTTTAACGTTGCTGAGAATAAAGCAATTGAGAAGGAAAAGGCTGAAAGTGAGTTTGGTGACCTTATGTTTTCACTAATTAATTATGCAAGGTTTTTAGATATAAATGCCGAAGATGCATTGGAAAAAACCAATAAGAAATTCATCAAGCGATTCAATTATCTCGAATCAGAAAGTAAAAAAGATGGCAAGGAATTGGGGAAAATGACTCTTGCTGAAATGGATAAGTATTGGGAGGCTGCTAAGAAACTTTAGGTTTTTTCTGCGCCATTATGCTTTTATAAATATCCGGACTGCCGGCAATTATTAAAAAGGCCATGCCTGTAATAGACTGAATGTTAAAAGTCTCTTCAAAGGCAAGATAACCCCAAAGGATAGACATCATCACTCCAAGAAAATAAAATGGAATAAGGTTGGATGCCTTTTCTTGTTGATAGGCTTTCGTAAGAAACAATTGGGCGAAATGAGCCAAAAGCCCGATGCCTGAAAGAAGAAAGATTTCTAATAAAGTAGGAGTTTTCCAGAAAAGAAAGGCAAAAGGAGTAACCAGAGGCAGCGAAACCAGAGGTAGATAAGTCATTACTTTTACAGGGGGATCATCCTGGTTTATGACTTTGATAGTAAAATGTGCACCTGCTGTCATAAGTGCAGAAAATACAGCAATTGCAATATCAAATGTGGTTACTCTCAGGTCAAAGCCTTTAATTAATAGTACGCCTGAAAATGCCAGAATTAAAAAAAGCCATTGAAGTCGGCTTATTTTCTCTTTTAGTAACATAGCAGCGAATACTCCGATAAACAAGGGAGCAAGCTGACTTATTGTAAATGCGGTTGCTAAAGGAATGTTTTGGAGTGTGTAATAGAAGCTAAAAATTGAGGCAGTTCCTAGAAATCCTCTAAACCAAAGCATGCTTTGCCTGTTACCTTTCAGGCTTAAGCCGGATTTATTAAGTAGGTACAGACAGATGCTCAGACTAATCAGAGCTCTGAAAAATGCAATTTGAAATACACTGAATCCGCTTAAAAATTTTATAGAAACATGCATTAGTGAAAATAAGATAGTTGAAATAAGCATGTTTCGTTTTCCCATAGAGGACTCTTTCTTTACATTACAAAGTTAAATTATAACCTTATACCATATGAAAAAAATTTTATCAGCTTGTTTAGTTCTATTTACTATGCAAATGACAAATGCACAAACCATCACTTTGACTTCAGCAAATAATTATGAAATCGGAGACAAATTCACAAGCCGTGAGTATGAACCGGGCAACCTTGTTGTAGGAGATTTGACTGATCCGGCTACATCAAGAGATTTTTCCGGAAAGACATTAAAAAGTACCTACCAGAACGAAGTAGTTGCTGTTCCTTCTGGAGATGTCTCAACATATCCGAGTGCTAATTTGGCTCTTCAATCAGTTAAAAGCACAAAGACCGAATATCAGTATTATCAAGCTACTACTAATGAATTGATTAATTGGGGGTACAAAAATACGGATATCGGCAGTGCTGTAAATACCGATGGTTATAAATATCTATCTTATCCTTTCTCCTTAAACAGTACTTTTACAGACAATTTTAGCGGGACTGCATCCCTTTCGCTTTCGGGATTTTCTGGTAACTCAACTAGGACAGCTACTGTTACATCTACTGCAGATGAAGAGGCTTCTCTGGTTTTGAATAACGCAGTCACTTATGAAAAGGCTTTAAGGATAAAAAATGTGGCAACTATAACAGATGTAGTAACTATATTTCCATTGCCTTCGCCGGTTACTGCAACAACCAACATTACTTCCTTTACATGGTACACTCAAACTGCAAAGTTTCCCGTACTGACAATAATCTTTTCTGAAACAACTGTCCCTGGATTTGGAACTCAGTCTCAAGTTTTATTTATCCAGAATGCTGTGGAAGCACCAGCAGGAATTGCATCTCTTGAATTGTCTAAAGAAATAAATCTTTTCCCAAATCCTTCAAACAGTCAGATCAACCTTACTTATGGTTTGAAAGAAGCAACACAGTTGAAAGTGAATGTTAATTCAATAGACGGCAAATTCATTAAGACGCTTTATGAAGGAAGGCAAGCAGCCGGAGATCAGCAAATTTTTGGAGATGTCTCAGGTCTGCAGAAAGGCATGTATTATGTAGAAATTATTGCAGATAATAAAAGACAGGTTTCTAAGCTTGTAATTGACTAAAGCTAAAAGCTGAAAGCGAAAAGCACAAAGTGGAAGTCTTGTTTTTTATTACTTTCCGCTTTAAGCCTTTCGCTTTCCGCTTTATTCGTACTCCACATAACTCTCCCACTTCTCAATAGCATCTTTAAAATCTTGAGGAAGTTCTGAATCAAACTGCATAAACTCTTTAGTGGTCGGATGAATGAAGCCAAGCGTTTTTGCATGAAGCGCCTGGCGCGGAATGATGCTAAAGCAGTTTTCTACAAACTGTTTATACTTTGAAAAGCTTGTTCCCCTTAATATCTTATCTCCTCCATAAGTTACATCATTGAATATAGGGTGTCCTAAATGCTTCATATGTACCCTTATCTGGTGTGTCCTTCCAGTTTCAAGGTTGCATTGAATTAAGGATACATATCTGATATTTTTCAAAACCTTATAGTGAGTAATGGCATGCTTGCCTGTTTCACTGCCTTCCGGATATACAGCCATAACTTTGCGGTCTTTCAGACTTCTTCCCATATTACTCCTGATTGTTCCGGCATTTTCTTTTGGCTCACCCCAAACCATGGCGATATAAGTTCGCTCTATGGTATGATCGAAAAACTGTTTGGCCAGATACGACATGGCAAACTCAGTCTTAGCGATAACAAGGAGACCACTTGTGTCTTTATCAATCCTATGTACAAGGCCCGGTCTGATCTCTCCATTCCTTGAGGTCGGAAGATTCTGGAAATGATATGCCAAAGCATTTACAAGTGTGCCAGTCCAATTATTGTATGCTGGGTGCACCACCATTCCCGGAGGCTTATTGACGATCAGCAATTGATCATCTTCAAAGACAATGTTCAGCGGAATATTTTCAGGAATTACAACGTCTTCTCTTGGCGGATGAGGAAGTGAAACTGTAACAACGTCGAGTGGCTTTATTTTGTAACTGCATTTTGTAATCTTGTCATTGACTTTAATCGCTTCCGACTCTATGCCGTTCTGGATTTTGTTTCTGGTAACATTTGGCAGACGATCCATCAGAAATTTGTCAATTCTGATCGGAGCTTGTTTTTTATCTATTTCAATCCTAAAATGCTCATACAGATCCGCATCTTCTGAAAGTTCGTCATGGTCATTCTCAATTTCCTCAGTCATAAAACCTCGCCGCTTTTTTTATTCTTAAAATTGCCGCAATTTAGCAATAAACCAGTTTAAAAGTTAGGTTAACAGTGAATCCAAAACCATTTCTTCAGGAAATAAATCACCCACTTTGTCAGGAAAAAAATGTCAGATTTTTTATTTGGAGGGAAGATTTAAATCATCCGTTCATTTCGGGCAATAAATTCTGGAAACTGAAATACAATCTTGAAAGGGCGAAAGAATTAGGCAAATCATGCTTGCTGACTTTCGGAGGCGCTCATTCCAATCATATCTATGCGTTTGCTGCAGCAGGTAAAGAGTTTGGTTTTGAAACTATTGGAGTTATTCGGGGAGATGAGTGTCGGGAATTAAGTCCAACGTTAAAATTTGCTACAGAATGCGGAATGAAGATTCATCAGGTCTCCAGGGAGCAATATAGAAATAAAACAGAAGCTTCATTTTTAAGTGAGCTAGCGGAAAAATTCGGGAATCTTTTTATAATTCCGGAAGGAGGTAGTAATGAATTTGCAGTAAAAGGATGTTCAGAAATGATTGAAAACCTCGGATTTACTCCGGATTTTTTATGCAGTCCTGTTGGCACTGGAGGTACATTGGCAGGAATAATCAAAGGAATGAAAGGAAAGTCAAAAATATTGGGCTTTTCTGCACTAAAAGGAGGAAGTTTTTTGAAAAAAGATATTGAAAATCTCCTTGGTGATGAAATTTTTACAAACTGGGAAATTATAGATCAATATCATTTTGGCGGTTATGCTAAGTGTACTGAAGAACTGGCGTCTTTTATTAAGGAGTTTAGAAGTCAATTTAATGTTCCACTGGAGCCGATCTATACTGCTAAAATGGTTTGGGGAATCCTTGATCTTTTGAGAAAAGATTTTTTTCCTGCGAATACTGAATTGGTGGTTGTACACACTGGTGGACTTCAGGGCCTTAAAGGTTTTGAAGAAAAAGGGTTTACTTTTTCATAATATCCAAGGATATAAGAGATATAATGGAGCATTTTTGGTGTTTCAAAAAATCTATTTTGCATAAAAAAGGAATAAAAATTTAAACCAAAGTATAATCTTCAGTGAAAAAAATCCTGGAAATCATTTTAATCAATCAATGGGTTACAAACACAAATGAGTTAATCATACACTTAACTTTTTAATGCGTAATCCAGGTTTAATTTTTATAATTGTAGTGGAAAACAATCCTTGAGTAAAACTCTTTTTGAGCAAAGGCTTTGAGCCTGTGTCATTTTATGAATACATACATCGAAAAAAACAAAGACAGATTTCTTTCAGAACTGTTTGACTTGTTACGAATCCCGTCTGTAAGTGCAGACAGCAAATATAAGCAGGATGTTCTCAAGACAGCAGAATTTATTAAAGACAAGTTAATAGCAGCAGGGGCAGCTAAAGCAGAAATTTGTCAGACGAAGGGGCATCCTATTGTTTATGGTGAAAAACTCATTGATCCTAAAGCTCCTACAGTTTTGGTTTATGGTCATTATGATGTACAGCCTCCTGATCCTTTGAATCTATGGAACAGCCCACCTTTTGAGCCTGTAATAAAAGATGGCAGGATTTATGCGCGTGGTTCGTGTGATGACAAGGGGCAGATGTATATGCACATCAAAGCACTTGAAACCATCTTGAAAAGCAGCGAATTAAATTGCAATATAAAATTCCTTATAGAGGGGGAAGAAGAAATAGGGTCAGATAATCTGGATACTTTTGTAAAAGAGAATAAAGAGAAGTTAAAAGCTGATGTGGTTTTAGTTTCCGACACCTCAATTATTTCCGAAGATTGTCCTTCTATTACCATTGGTTTAAGAGGTTTATGCTATCTTGAAGTGGAAGTGACAGGAGCTAAAAGAGATCTGCATTCGGGCATTTACGGAGGTGCTGTGGCAAACCCTATCAATACTTTGTGTAAAATGATTGCTTCATTGAAAGATGGAAACAATCATATTACCATTCCGGGATTTTATGATGATGTAAAAGAGCTATCAGCAAAAGATTGGGAGGAATTGAATAAAATTCCATTCGATCTGAATGAGTATAAAAAAGAGCTTGACATTGAAGATGTTGAAGGCGAAAAGGGCTATACTACAATTGAAAGAACAGGTATAAGACCGACCTTAGATGTAAACGGAATTTGGGGAGGTTATACTGGGGAAGGAGCTAAAACCGTTCTTCCTTCAAAGGCTTTTGCAAAAATTTCCATGCGATTGGTGCCGGGGCAGAATTTTGAGAAAGTTACAAAACAGTTTAGTGAGCATTTCAAAGCGATTGCTCCTAAATCAGTGAAGGTGGAAGTAAAGCCTCATCATGGAGGAGAGCCTGCTTTGATACCAACGAATTTCCCTGGTTATGAAGCAGCAAGTCTGGCGATAGAAGAGGTATGGGGTAAAAAACCTTTACCGACAAGAGATGGAGGAAGTATACCAATTGTAAGTCTGTTTGAAAAGGTATTAGGACTGAAGACTGTACTGATGGGATTTGGATTGGATGAGGATGCCATTCATTCGCCAAATGAAAGTTATAAAGTAGATCATTACTTCAAAGGAATAGAAACGATCACTTTATTTTATAAGCACTTTAGTAAGATTAATAAAGGAAAATAAGAATAGGATTAATTACAGCACCAAATATTTTATGAAGATCAGGATTTTAATTTTCTTTTTAATGCTGGGTATTTCTGGGAGTCTGATGGCCCAGATAGAAAAGCCGGTTACATGGAGTACTATTATTTCCAAGAAAGAAGTAAAGGCGGGTGAAATAGTAGAACTGATATTTACAGCTCAGATCAAGTCCGGATGGTACTTGTATTCAAGTGACTTTGATCCGAATCTCGGTCCGAATGTAACGGAAATTGAAATTGAAAAAGATCCTTCATTTGAAGTAGTTGGGAAACTTATTTCTGTAGATTCAAAAAAGAAATATGATTCGCTTTGGGGTGGAGAATACAGATATTTTAAAGGCACAGGCGTTTTTAAACAGAAAATAAAAATCCTGAAAGATAATCCTGTGATAAAAGTTTCTTTGAATGCACAGGCCTGCACAGATGTAAGTGGTAAATGCGTGCCTGTGAGCGCGGAGTTTACTTTTGATGAAATAAAAGTTACAGCGGGCACTGTAAAAGAAACGCCAGCCCCAGCAAATCCTAAAACGCCTACTCCTAATAAGCCAACTGGTGCACTGGATAAAAATTCATCAGTAGCAGAGCTGGAATTACAAAAATCAAAATTGATTACGCGTACCCCTGATGGTAAAGACGAATCCATTGAAGTATTGAAAACATTTGCGAGAAAATGGGGAAATTGAAGTTTATAAAGTCATTATTTTTTTCTCTTCTGTTTATTCTTCCTGTAGTTTCTTTTTCACAAGGCACTCCATCAAAAGAAGAATTAAAGAAAACAAGTGAGCATATTGAAAAGCTCATCAAAAGAGATAGTTTGAATAATCTGATTATTCAGGAGCTGAAGTCACAACTTGATGGGTCGGCCAAAAAGGATTCTAGTCTATATACGAGAACACTAGAAAAATCACCAGCTCCAACTGCTCTTGAAAAGCTTGAGAGAAAATTAAAAAAACGAAATAGCGGCCCAGGGCAGGTATCTTTGCTTGCTTACATAATAATTTCATTTGGTGCTGGTTTTATTGCATTATTCACTCCATGTGTTTTCCCAATGATCCCAATGACTGTGACCTTCTTCACAGCCGGGAATCAAAAGAGATCGGAAGGGGTTAAAAAGGCAGTCATATATGGATTGTCAATTATCCTATTATATTTTATCATAGGGCTGGCATTTGGTCCCGCTCTTGCAAATTTGTTGAGTACCCATTGGTTACCTAATGTTATTTTTTCAGCAGTATTTGTTGTTTTTGCTCTTTCATTTCTGGGAATGTTTGAGATTACGTTACCTGCATCAATTGTAAACAAAGCGGATGAGCAGGCAGATAAAGGAGGCTATTATGGAGTTTTCTTTATGGCTGTAACCCTTGTTTTAGTATCCTTCTCATGTACGGCACCAATTGTTGGAAACATTCTAGTTATGGCTTGGGCAGAAGGACAAGTACTTCGGCCTGCTTTAGGAATGCTGGCATATTCTGCTGCGTTTGCCATACCGTTTTCATTGTTTGCATTATTCCCATCATGGTTAAGCAAACTCCCAAAGTCAGGGGGATGGTTGAATGTTATAAAGGTAATTCTAGGTTTTATTGAGTTAGCACTTGCCCTTAAATTCCTGAGCATTGCAGATCAGGTGTACCATTGGGGTATTTTAGACAGAGAAGTTTATATTGCTATTTGGATTGTTTTATCTGTATTACTAGGGTTATACCTTTTAGGTAAGTATCAACTTCCCCATGATAGTGCTTTGCATAAAATAAGTGTCCCAAGACTTTTACTGGCAATAATAGCTTTTTCCTTTGGTTTGTATTTAATGCCTGGATTATTTGGGGCACCATTAAAAGCATTATCAGGTTATCTTCCTCCAATGTCTACTCATGACTTTGATTTACCTGGAATAGTTCGTGAATATACCAACTCTCACGAAGCGTACATTTGTGATGAGCCTCGATATGCAAGTTCAAATAAGAAACTCCCACATGGCTTGAATGGCTATTATACATATGAGCAGGCGAGGGAATGTGCTAAGAAAAAGAATATGCCGTTGATGATTGACTTTACAGGTCATGGTTGTGTCAGCTGCAGAGAAATGGAGGCAAATGTTTGGTCGGATGCAGAAGTTTTAAAGTTATTGAGTAATGATTTTATCATTGCTTCTTTGTATGTGGATGATAGAACTAAGCTTGATTCTTCTGATGTCTTTGTTTCTATATTGGATGGCAAAAAGAAAACGACTTTAGGTCAAAAAAATGCCGAGTTGCAGATAAAGAGATTTAAAAACAATGCTCAGCCTTACTATGTGCTTATTGATCCGTTTACTGAGGAATTGTTGGCTGAGCCTACGGCTTATGACCCAAGTGTTACTAATTTCCTTGATTTTCTTCATGAAGCTATCACCAACTTCAGGGCAAGCCACCCAAAAGAGTAGTTTGATCATGCAAACAAAGGTCATTAAAAAAGCTGTTCTTGAAAATATTCCTTCTGCTTCCGGTGTGGAGGTTGTGGATGGTATGATTTATATCATTGGAGATGATAGCAAATATCTATTCAAGCTGAAATACAATCTTGAGCTTCTTGAAAAGATTGAATTGTTTAAGTCTGATTCAGAATACAAAATCCCCAAAAGTGAAAAGCCGGATCTTGAGTGCATGACTGTTGTGACCATCAACAACTATAAACACTTGCTTATTTTCGGTTCGGGCTCTACTGATAAAAGAAATAAAGTTTTTCTCGTAAAGCTTCCCACTAAATACAATAAGAACCACTTTGTCCAACAATTTGATCTCACTGAATTTTATAAACTACTCCAAAGTAATTATGAAATCACAGGCGGCGAGTCTCTAAACCTGGAGGCTGCAGCGTCGGATGATCATCACTTGTATTTATTTAACAGGGCCAACAGAAAAGGAAGAAATTCGATAATGGTGATCAAGCTGGAGGAGTTTATTCCTTATTTGTGTGAAGGATCACAACTAGTGCCATTCCCCTTTGTTAAAACTTATCATTTGCCTCAGATTGGAGGAGTGCCAGCAGGATTTTCGGGAGCATCTGTTTTTGGAAAAAGGCTCTACTTCACTGCAAGCGCTGAAGATACAGACAATGCTTACCTTGATGGTATTGTGGCTGGAAGTCATGTAGGTATTTTTGAACTTGGAGAGTTCGACTATTTAAGAGGAGGCATGAATAATCTCCTCCCGGATGAGTTTCAAATTGGTCCGATCAATGACAATGGACAGCTGTATAAAGGCAAGATCGAATCCATTTCAATATTTGAAGAGGAGTCTTCCAAAGAGACAATAGCCATTGCTGTAACAGATAATGACGCCGGTGACTCAGAGCTGTTGATGCTTTCTGTGAATTTTTAGTTAACCATTTTTTAAAAAAGATTGACAGCTTTTTGAATGATTTTCAGGAAGCCTGTTTATTTCTGCTTTTCGGATTCTGTAAACATTTTTCTAAAAGCCATGTTATACAACTTGGTATTTTTTAGTGTTACAATTAACATGGTGTTAATGCAAGGTTAACATTTGCCATATAATTTGTCTTTTCATGAGTCCAATCGTAGCGTTAACATGTTAAACATTTACAAATCGATAAGCATTAGCCTTTTACTTTTTATCATAATTTCTTTTCCTGCTTTACCTCAACGTTTTCAGCTCGCAAAAGAATATGATGGCTCAGGTATTACTTTACCTAAAGGTATTCGGTATGACCAGTTGTTTAGGGAAGGGGAGATAGTGGTAAATGTTAAAGGAGCTAAGACTACTTCAAAAGGAGAACATGATTATAGTTGCTTTATTCCAAAAGGGAAAATTGGCATTGACGGTTTTTTGTTTGTTTCTCACGAATCGAATGATACAAGCGTAACATTGGGAGATGGAGGAGGCGCAACTGTTTTTGAAGTAAATAAAATTGATGGAAGATGGATTAATAAAGGTGTTTTTAATGCGGTTGATTTTTCAAAGGTGGGAGGTACTTTTAAAAATTGCAGTGGGGCTTTGACTCCTTGGGGAACTATCTTAAGCGCTGAGGAATTTCCTCCCGCTTCAAATACAGAGCTGTTCATGGATGGCCGTGGTTCCAGAGATACAAGTGATTTTAATGGAATGAAAAGATATCAGAATATGGGCTGGGTGGTAGAGATTGATCCTGTTTCAAAAATTGCGTTAAGAAAACTGTATGCAATGGGAAGGTGCTCACATGAAGGTATACTGCTTATGCCTGACAGCGTTACAGTTTATTTAACGGATGACTTTACTCCTTCTGTATTTTATAAGTTTATTGCCGACAAGGCGGGTGATTTATCTAAAGGAAAGTTGTTTGCATACCAGCAAAACGCTAATGGAAACGGAGGGACCTGGATACATCTCCCTTCAGATATGAAATCTTTGATTGAATCAAGAAATATTGCCTTACAGAGAGGAGCAACAAGTTTTGTACGCATGGAATGGCTTACGCTGGTCGACGGTAAAATTTATATATCAGAAACGGGTCAGGATGAAATTAATCTGGATAAATCGGTTATGATAAACTCCACCTGGGCGAATCATATACAAACTACAAAAAACGAAAAAGGAGCGTACGATTATCCATATGGGGCGGTTCTTGAATTCAACCCTTCCACTAATTCAATTAAGCCTTTGATTGCAGGTGGCAGTGGACTTAGAAATGTCGATAAACATTTCTCTAATCCAGACGGAATTACCTATGCTAAGTTAAAAGGTAAAACGTATCTTGTTATAAATGAAGATATCATTAATAACACAAGGGGTAGAGTGCCGGAAGAATTTCTTAAAAAGGACAAAGTTGTGAATGAAATATGGTGGCTTGATTTAAGCATTAAAAATCCTGTGGTGGATGATCTGAAAAGATTTTTGATAGCTCCTGTAGGTGCTGAAACCACCGGCGGTTATTTTACGCCAGATTATTCGACCTATTTTTTAAATATTCAACATCCTGACACTGATAACCCTGAGCCATTCAACAGGTCTGTAACAATCGCGGTAGGGCCAATATTGAAGAAGAAAGGAAAGAATAAAAGATAACCTTTTTTTGTGTTTTTGGCCTTTATTTCAGAATTTATACAAAAGTTTTGTTTAAGTGAGGCTCATTTCACATCCTGTCTTATGTAATTACTATGTCACTTATAGATGCAATGCAAGTTGCTCCTTCTGTGATATTTGGGAAAAACCTTCGCCATATGTTACGTTAGATCAAGCAAAAGCCAACTTCAGAGATCTTAAGAAACTTGGAGTAAAAGTAATTGATTTCACAGGTGGTGAGCCATTATTGCACCAACAGCTTGATCAACTATTGTCCCTTGCCAAAGACATGGGATTTATTACTACCGTTACTACAAATACCCTTCTTTACCCCAAATATGCTGAGAAGTTGAAAGGCAAAGTCGATATGCTACATTTCTCGCTAGACTCTGTATATAAAGAAGAGCATGATAAATCAAGAGGTGTGGCTTGTTATGACTTTTTTGTCGAATCAATAAAAATAGCAAAGGACATCGGAGAGAGGCCTGATATTTTGTTTACAGTATTTGAGAAGAACATTGAACAGATAGAAGAGGTTTATAAAAAGTTGTCTCTACCAAATGATCTTTTGCTTATCCTTAATCCTGTATTTGAATATAATGGTGTCAATACCAATGGTGGCCTTTCGGATAAGGCCTTAGTACAGCTTGAAAAGATCGCATCGAAAAAATTAATTTACCTCAATCAAGCATTTATTGCTTTGAGAAGACATGGAGGAAATCATATTGATGATCCGGTCTGCAAAGCTGCCAGTACTACCATTGTGATTTCACCTGAGAATAAACTTTTGCTTCCATGTTACCACCTGGGCATCGAGTCTCTTGATATTGCAGATAATCTCTATGGCCTTTATACGTCAGAGAGAGTTCAGAATCTTGTGAAGTTGGAAGGGCGCTATGAACAGTGTGAAGGTTGTGCAATCAATTGTTATATGCAGCCATCTTTCGCAGTAGACATTACAAAGTATTTCTGGATGGCATTGCCAAGTACACTGAAGTATAATATGGTTAAAGGAACCTGGAAGAAGCTTTTAAAGCTTTAAGCTGAAAGCACAAAGCTTAAAGTAACACGTAGAGACGACATGCACGCCTGTCTCTACCGGAATCTTCGAAATGGCTGATTAATTTTTTCGCTAAATTGACGTCTAATTATCTTACTTTAAACTTGACTCTTTCTCTGTCAGCATCAGCTTGATTTCGTTAAGCTTTAACAATGCCTCTACTGGAGAAATAGTATTAATGTCTAACTTTTTAAGTAGCTCTCTAGCTTTCTCATAACCTGGATCAGAAGGCTCAAATAATTGAAGCTGAAAGTTGTTTTTGGGTATTTCTTTGATTTTGTCATCACTATTGTTGCTTACCTTTTCTTTCTCCAGGTGATGCATAATTTCATTTGCCCTTAACACTACTGGGTTCGGCATACCTGCCATCTGTGCCACATGTATTCCAAAGCTGTGTTCGCTTCCGCCTTCTTTCAGTTTGCGCATAAATACTACTTTATTGCCAACTTCTTTCACAGATACATTAAAGTTTTTAATTCTCGGGAAGTCATTGGCAAGCTGGTTAAGCTCGTGGTAGTGCGTTGCAAATAAAGTTTTGGCTTTATATTTAGGATGACTGTGAAGATATTCTACAATAGACCAGGCAATTGATATCCCGTCATAGGTGCTTGTTCCTCTTCCGATTTCATCCATCAGTACAAGACTTCTCTCGCTAAGGTTGTTAAGGATGCTTGCTGTTTCTGTCATCTCCACCATGAATGTAGATTCTCCTTTAGATAAGTTGTCGGATGCTCCTACACGGGTAAATATTTTATCAACCAATCCTATATCTGCTGATGATGCAGGAACAAAACTTCCTATCTGCGCAAGAAGGACAATTAAGGCCGTCTGTCTTAGCAATGCAGACTTACCTGCCATGTTTGGTCCTGTAATGATGATGATCTGGCAACTTGAGTCGTCAAGGAATATGTCATTAGGTACATATGATTCTCCAGGAGGCAACTGTTGTTCAATTACCGGGTGGCGGCCTTCTTTGATTACAAGTCCCTTGCTTTCGTTTATCGTTGGTTTTACATAGTTGTTTGAAACAGCAGTTTGAGCGAATGAAGCAAGGCAATCGATCACAGCAATGGCCCTAGCGTTTTGCTGAACTGGCAATACATAATCCTCTGCGAAAATTACCATTTCATTAAATAAACGCTGTTCAATCTGAAAGATCTTATCTTCTGCATTAAGGATCTTTTCTTCGTAGTTTTTAAGTTCTTCAGTGATGTATCTTTCTGCATTCACAAGTGTCTGCTTTCTGATCCAGTCGGTTGGAACCTTGTCTTTATGAGCGTTTGTAACTTCGAGATAATATCCAAATACTTTGTTGTAGGCTATTTTGAGTGAACTAATGCCTGTGCGTTCAACTTCCCTTTGCTGAATCTGGATAAGATAATCTTTTCCGCTGAAGGCAATTTTTCTTAATTCATCGAGCTCCTGATTAATGCCATCCTGAATGATGTTTCCCTGGTTTGTAACAACAGGAGGATCATTCTTAATTTCTTTGTTTATTTTTTCTGTAAGTAACTCACAGTTGTTTAATTGTTCTGCAAGCTTCTTCAGAGCTTCAATACTGCTTTGTTCAAGAATAGCTTTTACCGGTTTGATATGTTCCAGCGCTCTTTTTAGTTGCAGCATTTCTCTAGGGTTAACCCGACGGACTGCCACTTTTGAAATGAGTCTTTCAAGATCACCGATATGCCTCATTTCCTGAGTAAGGCCTTTTAAAAGGTCTTCATCTTGAACTATAGCATCAACTACATTTAATCTTTCCTCAATCGGTTTTTTTTCTTTCAAAGGAAGAAGCATCCACTTCTTAAGCATCCTTCCTCCCATTGGAGTAAGTGTCTTATCAAGGATTTGAATTAAAGGTATTGCTTCTGTATTTTGAGGGTATACAAGTTCAAGATTCCTTGCTGTAAAGCGATCAAGCCACATGTATTTTTCCTCTTCTATTCTCGAAAGGTTCACGATGTGCTTTACTTCTTTATGCTCTGTCTCTGCGAGATAATAAAATACAGCCCCGGCTGCAACTATACCTTCCGGAAGATTCTCAACACCAAATCCTTTTAATGATGAGGTGCCAAAGTGTTTTGTCAGAAGGTCATAGCCATAATCATAGGAATAAACCCATTCGTCGAGACAATAAGTGTTATACTTATCTCCGAAATGTTGTTCGAATAATTGTTTCTTCGCCTTTGAATAAATTATTTCCGAAGGATTAAAATTGATAAGAAGTTTTTCTATATAAGAATTATCTCCCTGGGCTGTGAGGAACTCTCCTGTGGAAATATCAAGGAATGATATGCCAGTATAGTCCTTGCCAATCTGTACAGAAGCCAGATAGTTGTTCCTTTTAACTTCAAGTACATGGTCGTTGAAAGATACACCTGGTGTTACCAGTTCTGTTACACCTCTCTTCACAATACCTTTGACTGTCTTAGGGTCTTCAAGCTGGTCGCATATAGCTACACGTTGTCCGGCTCTTACTAATCTTGGAAGATACGTATCCAGGGAATGATGAGGAAATCCAGCGAGCGCAACTTCGGAAGCAGTACCATTACCTCTTTTTGTCAGCGTAATCTCGAGGATTTTACTAGCCTTAATTGCATCTTCTCCAAATGTTTCATAAAAGTCACCCACCCTGAAAAGTAATAAAGCTCCCGGGTGTTTTGCCTTTATGGCGTTATATTGCTTCATCAGAGGTGTCTCTGAAAACGATTTGGTCTCACTCATAATAAATTATTTTAAAACGATGCTGGAGAACGGATTAAACGTTAAAAGTCTTTCTGTTCCAATCTTAAATTTACGGTTTTTGCTGTTTACCTCCTTTTTTCTCCATTGATTGTGAATAACTTTTTATCCTAAAGTAATAATTGGCCACTAAAAATCCTGTTAATCAATATAATCAATCACTTGAATGTAACTTCTTATAAGTTGATAGGGGATTAAATTTTTTTAATGCTTAATCCCGATTTATTTTTGTACCCTCATAAATAACCTTATATGAAAAAGCTGAAACTTGATGAGTTGAACCGCCTGACCGTGGAAGAATATAAAAGTGCTCATAAACACCCTGTTGTTCTGGTGCTTGATAATATCAGAAGTATGCACAACGTGGGTGCTGCATTCAGAACAGGTGACGCCTTTAAAGTTGAAAAGGTGTATTTGTGCGGCGTTACGGCCAAACCTCCTCATAGAGAAATTCATAAAAGCGCTTTGGGAGCAGAAGATTCCGTTGCTTGGGAATATTTTCCGAAAACCTCTGATGCAGTGATAAGATTGAAAGAAGAAGGCTATGTTATTGCCTCTATAGAACAAGCTCAGGGCAGTCAGATGCTTCAGGATTTTACTCCTGATAAGAATAAAAAGTATGCCTTTGTGTTTGGCAACGAAGTATTTGGAGTAGAAGAAGATGTAATTGCTTTGACAGATATTTGCCTAGAAATTCCTCAGTTTGGAACCAAGCATAGTTTTAATGTATCTGTGACCATGGGAATTGTTTTATGGGATTATGCGACGAAAGTGATCTTATAGAAGATCTGTGAATTTAACTTTTTTAATATTTTATTATCTGTATGAAAAAAATATATATGGACATGATTGGGAGGAGTTAATACTTTGTGATAAAATATATTTTAGATTGGCGTAAATGTATAATATAAACCAATATGCTCAATCTTAGACAATTATTCCTTCCTTTTGTGCTGTTTGTTGCAGCGTCATTTACATTGAATTTTAAATCCGGCGAGCCAGGTCTTCAAAAGAAATGGGAGACGGAAGCCACGCTGAAAACTCCCGAATCGGTGATCTATGATGAAAAGAGAAATGTGTTGTACGTTGCCAATATCAATGGCGATGGATCAGCTCATGATAACAATGGCTTTATAACGAAACTTGCTACAGACGGGAAGATCACAGAACTTGAATGGGTCAAAGGGTTAGATGCTCCTAAAGGTATGGGTATCGTTGGAAATAAATTGTATGTAACAGATATAGATAAAGTTGTTGTCATTGATATTCTATCTGGTAAGATTGAAAACTCATATAAGATCGAAGGAGCTGTTTTTTTGAATGATATTACCACAGATGCTTCTGGCAATGTTTATATTTCTGATTCTTCAAATAAAAAGATTTATTTACTGAAAGATGGTATTGCAAGCTTATGGCTTGAAAATAATTCATTTGAGAAGCCCAATGGTTTGCTTGCCCTTAAAGATGGCTTAAGAGTGATAGATATGAAAGGGGGTAAGTTTTATAATGTTTCCTATGATAAGAAAAACAGCGAGGTTATAGCGGAAAACATTCCTTCAGGTGATGGTATAGTTGAAATTGGCAAAGGAGTTTATCTGATTTCAAACTGGAATGGTGAGGTTAATTATATTAAAGGGAATACAGTCAGCAAATTGCTTGATACTAAAGAGCAAAAAATTAATTCCGCTGACATCTGGTATATTCCTCAGCAAAAGTTGGTATTAGTTCCGACCTTTTTCGGAAATAAACTGGTGGCGTATACTTTAGTTGGCAATTAAAATATTTGCAGAGCACAAATCCAAAATTTCTGTTTTTGTGCTCTGATTTATATAATTTTTAGTAAAGCCATCTATTTTTCAGGTAATTACAAGGCGAAGTTCCTCTATTCCCTGAAGTCAATTCTCTTATTTTTCAGAATTTATTTTTGTTAATTATTTGGGAACGAATCTATCATCAGGAGTCTATAGTTTAAGGAATATTAATATAGATTATTCCGCAACTTTTATTCTTAACCCAAACTTAAAGCCAGATGAAAAAAACATTACTTTTTGTTTTCAACTTATTGCTCATGGCAATAATAGCAAAAGGGCAGTCCCCCGGACTTCATCCTTATAATTTTTATGATGACTTTAGCACCGCTACTTCTTATGACAGTACTGCATGGTACAGCAATGTGCCAATCTATTCACTGGAAAGGAATGGAGATGGGAAATTAGCCATACACGTATCTTCCGCAGATCCATATTTTAATTCTTTTGGAATCAGTTTTCAAAGGCCGATAGATCTAAGCTCTAATGCAGTTTTAGATTTTAATGTAGAGAATGCTGGTGCTGCTGAGCTGTCAATCAACTTCAGTCTGGTGGATATTAATAATACTCTGTTAAGCGTTGAAAAGGACACTGGAAATGGCACCTGGTCAAATCCGAAGAGAGTTTTTTCTGCTACAGTAGAACCAAATTCAGTAAAGCAGATACAGAAAGATTTGAGCGAAGGCTATGCAGTTAAGAATTGGAACTGTACTGATGCTTGGGATTGCCCAAGTGTAAGAACAGACTTTAATTGGGAGAAAGTCGTCGGAGTTATTCTCACCTTTAATGGAGGATCGTTTTCTGTATTTAATCAAAATGTTTATTTCCGTCAGTTTAAACTTGGTGTACCTACATGTATGGAAATGCCCCAATCTATTGTCGGAGTGGATACCATTTGTCAAAACACTAATGGAGTTCAATATTCTGTGCCATTGGTTATAGATGCAACCAATTACACCTGGACTGTGCCTGATGATGCTACAATAGTTTCAGGTCAAGGCTCTAATGCGATTGTAGTAAACTTTGGCTCTAAAGGAGGAGTAGTATCTGTGAAGCCTTCAATGGAAGGTTGTGATGGTCCAGTAAGATCAAAGAAAGTTGAATTGATTAAAATATTTTCCAATACATCCCTAAATGGGCCTATTACTGTTTGTGGCAATACTGAAAGGACCTATTCAGTAGTGGCGGATAATTCTGTAACTGGTTATTTGTGGCATATTCCTGATGGAGCGTCAATAATAAAGACGGAAGGAAATTCTGCCAATATTAAATTTGCTAATTCTTCAGGAGATGTTTATGTGGAATTGACAAACTCCTGCGGAACAGCAGAATCTTCTAAAATATCTGTAGTCGTAGATTCAGTGGGCGATGCACCAGTTATCGGAAAGAATGGTTATTTGTTAACATCATCGGATGCATCCTACTATCAATGGTATAGATACAGTGAGCCCATTGAAGGAGCAAACAGTAAGGAATATACTATTACAATATCCGGAGAATATAAAGTTAATATTTCTCAGGATGTATGTCCTAACTTTTCTAATTCTGAGTTTGCCGCAATTTCTATGTTAAATGGAGTTAATAAAACATTTGTTCGTGATGATTTTGGCACAGTAGAACCCTATACAAACGTGGCATCCGGATATCCTATGACCTGGTGGGCTTCTTCCGTATATCAATTGACAAGAAATGGTGATGGTAAATTAAAAGTTGATGTTACAAATGGAGATCCAAATTGGAGTTCATTTGGTCTTCAATGGGCAAGCGAAAGTACTGATTCAACATTAGACCTTACCAATAATGCGAATATCCATTTAATTGTAGAAAATACAACAGATATAGATCTGGATTTTTGGGTTCAGCTTACAGATATAAATGGAGTTACAGTTAATGTCTTAAAACCTGATGGAGAGTGGGAGTTATGGAAAACTGTTACTGCAGAGACTTTAATTCCTGCAAATACTGAAAAGGCTGTCGATATTGATCTTACAGGAGGTATTGCCATTGATTGGGCTAACTGTCTTTGTCCCGTTGCATTTGATTGGACTAAAGTGAAGAATATTATATTTCAGGCCAACCCTGGAGCTGGTAGTATTTACGATACAGAAATCTTTAATGGGACAATTTATCTGAAGGACTTTATGCTTGGCACTTATATTGAACAGGAAGGCTCATCACTAAAGGCTTCTGAAGCAAGATCCTATAAATGGAAAAGAAGTGGACATGTTATTGAAGGTGCGAATCAAAGAATCTTTACTCCTGTGCAAAGCGGTGATTATAACGTAGAGTTGGAAGATATAGATGGAACAAAATTTGAATCTTCAAATATCTCCTTTGTTATAACTGGCGTTGATAACAAGCACGATAAAGTATATAATGTATATCCTAATCCTTCAGAAGGTATTTATAACTTTACTTCAGAAGCCTTGTCTGAAGTTACGGTTACAGATGGCCTTGGAAGAACTGTTCTGGCTCAAAGTGGAAGGTTACTGCAGCTTGATCTGACATCTTTATCCAAAGGATTTTATTATCTAAAGGTAAAGCAAGGTAATGAAGAGTTTACAGAGAAGTTGATTAAGTACTAAGTTATTATAAAAATAAAAAAAACGTTGCATCAGTCTTGATCTAAGACAGGTGCAACGTTTTTTTTCTGAGCTGTCTTTAAAAAGAAAATACATAGATACTGCTCGTTAATCAGTATTTGCTGAGGAAAAACTATTTTTTAAAATGATTAATCTTTTCAACTATGTCATATAGCATTGAAGGATGAGCATAAATTTTTCTTTAAACTTATAAAATACCTCTTTGAGTATCTTGTAAATAATTATGATTTTTTGAGCTCTGAAATTTTTTATCAACGCAAATAAATTTCGATGAATAAATTTAACATTGCATATATCAAGACAGGTAAGAATTTTTGATTTTGTTACTATCCAGGAAAAAGTAAGTCCTAGATATAAAATGGGACTTAAAGAAACAAAAATTTGTATGAAATGATTTTACAAGTATTGAAAATAAAATTTTTAATGTGAAAATTGCGCGCTATAGTCGATAAATATATCTTTTTAGTCTATTTGTTTAAATTTTCAGATATAAAATATTTTCTGACAGTTAATTCAACATATTTTATTTTCTATCAATTATAATTTTTAAACCAAACCAAAAAAAACAATGAAAAAGATCAAATTTTTAGCAGCAGCATTATGCTTATGCTCAGGGAGCTTATTTGCTCAGAATCCAACTTATACACCAGGGCAAGATATCAAAGCGGGAAGAACTACAGATGCTTACAGGGTATGTGGAAATACCTCAAGTGCTGACGGTCCAACAATCGAATTTGTTGGGAATAGTAATTCAGATCAACCAGGCGCGCTTAATTTGTTAGCAGGTTCCACAACATATTGGAGAGCAATTAACTTTACAAAGGAAACTGGGACTACATCATCTCCAGGTTGGAAGGGCCTAGCTACATTAACCAGAGAAGGTGGTTTTGGAATAGGAGCATTTAATTCTTCTTGGGAATTAAGAGCTTCATTTCAACTTGATAAAACCTATAACAGAGTTACCATGGGAACAATGGGACTTAATACATTAAGTGATGGTACAACAATAGACAGAACAGTTGCCGCATATTCTGGTGGAATTGGATATATCGGTTTTAATACAGCTCGTCAGAGTGATAATGGGTTTCACCTTTTGACTGATGGGACTAAAAATGGAGGTTCGCTAATTTTTGGGACAATTGATGGAGGCCTTAATTTTGTAACTTTTAAATCCGGAGCATATAGCGGTGGAGCTTCAGAATCTTGGGCATCTACTGCTCAGGTTGCTGCAGCTATAAGGATGTCAATAAACCCTAATGGTAAAGTCTTCATTGGAGATCCTGCCAGCGTATCAAATTATGCTACATTAAATGATTTTGGCCTTTATGTAAAAGGCGGAGGAGTGAGAGCAGAGAGATTTAAATGTGACCTGTCAACCTCAGGATGGGCTGATTATGTATTTGAATCTTCTTATAAGTTAAGGCCACTTTCAGAAGTTGAACAATTTATTAAGGAAAATAAACATCTTCCAGAAGTTCCTTCAGCAAAGAAAGTTGAATCAGAAGGAATTGACGTTGCTGAGATGGATGCAATTCTTTTAAAGAAAATTGAAGAACTGACTCTTTATATGATTGAGCTTAAGAAAGAGAATACAGAAATGAAAAAGGAGCTTGAACTGTTGAAGAAATAGTGCTTTCAAAAAGAGATTTTTGACAGATGCATTTTAAAAAAATCATGATTATTAAGGAAAAGCGCTATGAAAAATAGATATATATTTAATAAACCCTATTATCTGCTGGTTACTGTACTGATGCTGAAGAGCATTGTCTCATTTGCGCAGGTTCAGAATCCTTATTGGTATTTTCCACCGTATAGGATAGATTTTACCACAGCAACTCCAACGGTTTCATCGATTGGTACTGGTGCTCTCACTAAAGCTAGTATTGCCAATGGAATACATAATACTTCCGGTAATCTTAGTTTCTATGTTGCTGGTAGTGATGCTCAAGGTCGTACCGGGCAAACAGGAGATCTTTACATTGATCAATTGGGTAAGGAAGAGTTGATTATTCCGGTTCCAGGAGAGTGTAACAGTTATTATGTCTTGGGGTATACTACGGTAAATGGTATAAAAAATGGGATAGCTGTTACTTCCTATTATTTAGTTTATTCGAAGGTTTCAGTTAATTCCAATGGTACTTGGACTTCAACTTCTGGAGGATATATTCCAATAGATGACCCATCTGATGCGACTTATGCTTCGTCCATCCCTTTTGAAGATGGATCAAGTTTCGCTTCTTATTTATACATTTTGGATGGTTCGGAACACACCATAACAAGATATAAAGTTACAAGCAGTGGAATTGATATGGGTGTGCAGCTATCAAATACTTCAGGTTTTTTCAAAGGATATGAGCTGGAGCTTTCTCACGATCAAAGGTATTTAGCTTTTGGCACTCAGGCGAGTGATGTACCATATATATATGTGTATAACCTTGACAACAATACTTATGAGACGTATTTTCCATTTTCGAATTGGGGAAGAATTGCAGGGGTCGAATTTTCAAAGGATGGCAAAAGTATATTTGCAGCTGAATATATTACAAATAAAATTTACAAAATTGATTTGAATAGTCACGCCAGTACTGAAGTGCAAGGATCCTTTGGTCTGGGTACTTCTCAGCTTGAACTTGCTTATGATGGTTACATTTATGCCTCTAATGGAACTCAATTAAAAGGTTTTGATCCTAGTGCGGCTAGCCCTTCGATTGTAAAAACTATTAATGTAAGCAACCCAATCTCTTATGATGCAGATGGAAATGTTTATACGCTGGTAGATCAGATAGATGGTTTAAAATATTCTGCACCATTTTCTATTCCATCATGTCTTGGCTTAAAGACTTATAGTGGAGTTAATTCGGGTAGTGGAGGAGGTCTTCCTAGTATGACTCAAAATTATGAGATAATAAAGACCTCTGGTTCTGTGATTGTCAATACTTCTACCAGTGTTACTTTTAAAGCGGGTGTTTCAATTGATATGGAACCAGGTTTCGAAGCTCAGAACGGTAGTATTTTTGATGCATCAATTCAGAGCTGTGCTGCAGCGCAAATACCCAATTGCTCTTCAACATATCGAATGGCTGAGGAATCATTTGATGTGGCGTTGACTAGTAGCTTGGTACTTTCTCCAAATCCTACTTCAGGGAATTTTTCTGTACAATGTAATTTTGAGCTATCTGAAAATGTAATTGGTACAATAAGCAATAGTCAAGGAGAGGCTGTAATGACAATTACACCAGGTATGTTCAATGGCAATATGCTTGAAGTTAGTATGGGAGGTTTTCCAAAAGGACTATACTATTTGAATATCAAGAATGGAAATGAACAGTATGGGAAAAAAGTAGTGATTCAATAACTATATATTTCAAAACGAATATTGTGTTCTTTGTTCTTAGACAAGATTATTGAGATCATTTTTTGTAGGGTTGTCTTGAAGTTTGACAACCCTATAATTTAAATGGTTAAAATCAATGATGATTTCTGGCACATTAACTATTTATGTCTTTATACCTATCCACATAATCCGAAATCAACCCATCCACTCCCATCTCTATCAGCTTCTTCATCTCTGCAACTTCATTCACTGTCCAGGGAATAATTTTCATATTATTATCTTTTGCAAACTTCATCAATTCCTTATCAACAAGTATATACTCAGGGCTGTAAATAGCAGGAATAAATCCTAGCATTGAAAGATTCTCCCGAAAGCTTGATGTGTTTTCAACAAGAAAGGATAAAGTTATATCAGGGCGGGTTTTATGAAGATATTGAAGAGGGCGTAAATCAAAGCACTGCACAATTGTTCTGTCAAGAATACCTTTCTTCTGAAGAACTTCTATCAGAAGATCTGTAAACTCTTCATATGGCGGATGAAAAATATTGTCGCCTTCTATAGTTGATTTGATCTCTATGTTATAAAATAATTTCGGGTGATTCAATGATGAAGCATGTGCTTCTGCGGAATCTATAACATCCTCCAGAAGTGGCTTGTAAACGAGCATTTTTTTCTGTTTGGGAAATCTTGGATGTACTTTACTTCCGCAGTCATAAGTTTTTATTTCTTCATAAGTCATTTCGAATAACTTATAATTTCTTTCTTCCTCTTCTTTGATTTCAGATCCATCAGGCTTAAGGCAAAACTCGTGAGAGAAAAAAGGATCATGTGATACAACAACCTTCTTATCTTTGCTGATCACAACATCCATTTCCAGTGTAGTCACACCAAGATCTATTGCTTTTAAGAAACCAGGAATAGAATTCTCTGGCATCAGCCCTCTGCAGCCTCTGTGGCCTTCAAAATCAAATTTATGTTTCATTTTAAAAAGTATTATAAGTTGGAATCTTCAAGTTTTAATATTGAAGGATGTTGAGGTTCTGTTGATGTGTCTTCTTGTAACCTTGCAGGGAAAGGAATGACTATTGAATTTGCTCTGAAGAGCTTTTGAATATTAATAATAGCATTATGCTTTACCAATGATACATTCTTTGTAAGTGTCAGGTTTACCCAAAGACGAAGAATAAGATTAACAGAAGTCTCACCAAAATTGTCAAAATATACTTCAACGTTTTTGCTTGTATCTCTTCCCGGAACACTTTCAAGAGCGACTTTTGCTAGGTTGGCAACCTTTTCCAGGTCATCGGTATAGGAAACACCGACAACAAATTCAATCCTTCTCTCACCGAACGTCGTAAAATTTTTAATAGGCTTCTGAAAGACTTCTTTAGAAGGAATAATCACTTCCTGTCCTTCAAAAGTTTTTATGTGTATGGCACGTATATCTATTTCTGAGATAATGCCGGAGTAGCTGTTTGTTTCTACATGGTCTCCTACTTTAAATGGTTTTTTAACAGCAAGCATAAAACCTGAGATAAGGTTGGTTGCAAGATCCTGAAAGGCAAAGCTGAGGGCAAGGCCAATGATACCTGCACCGGCAAGAAGTGAGGTAACTGTTTTCTCAAGATGAAGAATCCCCAGGCAGAAGAAGACTCCTACAAGAATAATGACTATTGATAATATTCTTGTAAGAATTAAAATGATGTCTTCCGAAATGCTTGTCTTCAAGAGAATTTTATGGGACATCCTTTTAGCAAACCTAGCCAGAATACTAAAGGTCATGAATATAAGTATTGCAGAGATAAAGTTTGGAATCATCAATGCAAAGGTTTGAAACCAAGCCAGCAGTTTCTTAAAAATCATTTCATAAGCCTGTGTAAATAGACTTATTTCTACTTTAATGTCTTTCATTTCTTTGCTCTAAATGGTTTAATATGATGGTATTATAAGGGATTAAAAGTAACGATTTATAGGCAACTGAAGCAACATAATTTCCAGGAAAATAATTCAGTTAAGCTTTCGGTATCATCCCTTACATATAGGGAATTCACAACCTTGCTATTTTGTTTTAAAGTATAATCAAAATGATTGTTTTATGGGAAATCAAGGCAAATCAAGTAATAAATCGTTGATATCCAAATACGGTTCCAGTAAGAGTGTCTGGAAGGGAGCAGGGATTGCAGCTTTTCTTGGTGTGTTTGGTTATAGCGCTAAATATTTTCCTTATGTGGGTGAAACAAGTAAAATCAAACAACTGGCTGAAGAAGATCAGTTGATGTATGATAAGGAACGAGCGGAGCTTGAATCCTAAGCGAGGAACTTATAAAATTTCTGGCAGGTTAGGATTGAGATAACTAAATGTGATGCTGATGAAATATCTGTTGGGATTGATTATTGCATTGAGTTGGGGGTTTAATTCCCATGCTCAGACGCCTCAGGATAATAAAGACGATGAGGATTCTTTCATCTGTTATCAGGTGGATGAAAATTCAATAAGTTGTTATTCTGACTACGATCCTGCCTTTGATGAAACATTTCAACAAGGCGTTACTCCTGAGGGAGATATTTATTCAATGGAAGAAAACGTGATTGAATCTCCGGAGCAGGAAGAAAAAATTTCCGAGGAATCATATCAAATAGAACCCCTTGAATTGGAAGGTACTCCTCAATGTGAGGCTAATAAGAAGGAAGAGGCAGAAGTGTATAATAGCCCTGAGAATTATGAAGATAAATCTAATGATAAGATTTCACAGATAGGGGATCAGGAGCGAGGCGAAAATACAGTAAATGCTGAAGTATGTAACCAACTGGAAAGATCAGACGGCAAATCTTTCGGGGAACCTTATGATTTTGAAAAGGCACAATGTTATTGCCCGGACATGGAAACCACCACTGAAGGGGATTATAAATTTGGAAACCCTGATGAAGAAATTAACCCTGAAGATGTTCATGTAGAAACAAATATTTCGACTGACGAAGGGGGGATATATTAAAAGAACCTCCAAAAGACTCTTTTATCAACTCTGAAAAGGAAAGGCTGTAACCTTTCCTTTTTTGTATGTTTTCGACCAGAATATTCATAGGCCGTTGAGAACTCTAGTAGATCATTAACGACAATTAATTATCTATTATCCCAATATTTTGAGTTATAGTTACAAATTTTTTAGTAATTAATCCCGGTTTAAATATGGTTATGACTTAGATTTGTATATGGCCAGTCATTTCGATCAATCTTTTCAGGATGAACTTTCTAAATTAAATGAGGCTCAGAAAAGTGCTGTAGAGCACCTCGAAGGCCCTGTTTTGGTTATTGCCGGACCTGGTACAGGCAAGACCCAGATCCTTTCGGCAAGAATCGGATACATCCTCAGTTCCGCTGATACTCAGGCTCGTCCACATAATATCCTCTGTCTTACTTATACTGACGCAGGTACAATTGCCATGCGAAAAAGGCTCCTGAAATTCATTGGTCCAGAGGCCTATAAAGTACATATTCACACATTTCATTCTTTCTGTAATCAGGTTATTCAGGAAAACCTGGATTATTTTGGTTTTAGAGAATTACAACCTATAACAGAGCTTGAGTCTATTCTTTTATTCAAAGAATTGATTGATGATCTTGGACCCAAAAATCCATTAAAAAGGTACACAGGCGATGTTTATTATGAAGTGAGAAGGCTTCAGGTTTTGTTTAACCTGATGAAGAAGGAAAACTGGACGCCTGAACTTATCGAGGAGAAAATCAAAGAATATCTGGAGAGCCTTCCATTCAGAGAAGATTTTATATACAAGCGTGCTAATGCAAAGCAAGGGATCAAAGCAGGTGATATAAAGAAAGATAAGATCAGTGAAGAAGAAGCAAAACTAGAATTATTAAGGGCTGCTTGTCAGGAATTTCCAAGGTTTGAGAGCATGATGCGTAAAAAGCGTCGATATGATTATAACGATATGATTCTTTGGGTTTTGGAGGCTTTCAGAAACAATGAAGAAATACTTCGCCGTTATCAGGAGCAATATCTGTATTTTCTTGTGGACGAATATCAGGACACCAACGGGGCTCAGAATGAAATCCTTAATATCTTGACCGGATATTGGGACAAACCCAACATATTTGCCGTAGGAGATGATGATCAATCAATATATAGATTTCAGGGAGCAAGTGTCAAGAATATCATAGATTTTTATGATCGTTTCAAAGAAGATGTCAAAACGATCGTTCTTACTGAGAACTATAGATCTTCTCAGAATATTCTCAACTCCTCCGCTGGTCTTATCAACTTCAATGAAGAAAGGCTTGTACGTAAGATTAATGGACTGAGTAAGGATCTTTATGCCAAAGGATCTTTTGCAGAATCAGAAGTAGAAGTTAATGTTCTTGAATATTACAATGTGATTCATGAAGAGGCAATTATTCTGAATCAGTTGATAAAGCTTTATGAAAGTGGGGAAGATCTAAGTGAGGTTGCAGTAATTTACCGCAGTCACAAAATTGTAGATAACCTTGTCCGTATGCTAGAGACAAGGAATATACCTTTGAATGTTAGACAACAGACTAATATTCTGAATCTTCCATTTGTAGAATCCCTCGTTTCTCTTCTGACATATTTGTCAGAAGAATATGCCAGACCTCATTCCGCAGAATTCCTTTTGTATGAGATCATGCACTACAACTTTTTCTCTATCAATACAAGAGATATTGCCCGCATTGCCCGCAAATGCTACGAAAGCAAAGAGTCATGGAGAGAGGTGATCAGCAGCAGAGAAAAGCTTTTTCTTCTGAACCTTGAGTCTGCGAGACATATCAGTGCTCTTGAAGAAAATTTATCTTACTGGATTAAAGAAATTCCAAATATTACATTACAGACGCTCTTTGAAAAGATTATTATCAAAGGAGGTATCATGAGTTATATCATGAACAGTCCCGATAAGATTTGGTTGATGCAGGTTGTTAATACATTTTTTGATTTCATAAAAGACGAAACTGCCAAGGATCCTTCTCTTGACTTACCGGCCTTTTTAAGTCTTTTGAAAGAAATGAAGGAAAACGGAATTTCACTTACAGTCAACAAAGTAATACAAGCTGAAAAGGGAATAAACTTTGTAACTGCTCATTCTTCGAAGGGGTTGGAGTTCAGGCATGTATTTCTTATTTCATGTACCTCTTCTAATTGGGAGAAACAAAGAGCAAGGTCTCAGACATACAAAATTCCCGACACACTTACAGAGGCGGATACAGAAGATAAAACAGAAGAAGAGAGAAGACTTTTTTATGTAGCAATGACAAGAGCAAAGGAATATCTTCATATTTCTTATGCAGCTCGAGATAATGCTGGCAAGGAACTGGAGATGTCCAGGTTTGTTGCTGAGGTATTGGAGTCCGAAGTTATTAAGGTGAAACATCCTGAGCTTAATGAAAAGGAGATATCAGACTATCAGTTCGCACTTCTAGCAAGCGAAAGGCCTGCTGCACTCAGTTTTACTGATGTTGAATTCATGAAAGACTCTTTGAAGAACTACAAGATGAGTGTTACTCATTTAAATAAGTTCTTGTCATGCCCTCTTTCTTTTTATTTTGAGAATGTCTTGAGAGTGCCATCCGCAAGAAGTGAGAGTATGGGTTTTGGAAATGCCATGCACAGCGCCCTTTATATGTTGTTTTCGAGAATGAGTAAATCAGAGAATAACGAATTTCCAACTGCAGACGAATTTTATTCTTTCTTCTCCGTTGGAATGTATAATCACCGGTCTCATTTTACAGACAAGGAGTACGAACGGAGATTAGAATTTGGAAAGGAACTCTTATATGATTACTACGCCAAATATGTTGGTCAGTGGAATAAAATTGTAACTGTAGAGCATAGGATTAATAATACAGAAGTTGAAGGCGTACCAATTACTGGAGCGCTGGATAAGATTGAGTTTGACGGTAAGAAGGTGAATGTCGTAGACTATAAGACTGGAAACCCTGAAAATGGAAAAAAGAAATTGAACAGGCCTTCAGAAAAGGATCCTAATGGAGGAGATTATTGGAGACAGATTGTTTTTTACAGGATTCTTCTTGACAGTGATAAGTCCAAAAATTATGAAATGCTTTCGGGTGAAATAGATTTCCTTCAGAAAGATAGTAAAAAGGAGTTTATCAAGGAGAAGGTTTTTGTTCTGCCTGAGGACATTGAAATAGTTAAGGGGCAGATTAAAACGACTTACGATAAAATTATGAATCTTGAGTTTACCCAAGGTTGTAATAAAGAAGAATGTTATTGGTGCAATTTTGTAAAGCATCATTACAGAACCGAAATTCAGGACTCTGAAGTTGACGAATAAACATTTTCCATCTTTCCCAGTTATAGGTCTAGTAGAAAAGTGTCTGAAGCAGCTATTCGCGGCTCTTTTTGCCTGATTTTCTTGTGATTATAAATTCAACAGTGACTTTTTTCTTTGAATGAGTATTCAGAGTATTGAATTGTGGATTTCTAATGGATAAGTTCTTGAAAAGTCCTGTATGTTGAAACGATGAGAAGAGGTCGCAATTTATTATATTTAAACTCCGGAATTGTGGAATTGATTTTTTCCAAGAGGAAATAGTTATGCCAGTGTAAATACTGATGGTTTTCATAACCGGAAATTTTTTTTAGCGTAAAAGGAATAGGTTAAATACAGGGAGTTTTTATAATTATCTTATAATTAGTATATTAGGCTTTTTAAATCCTCGTATGAGAAAGAATCTCATTGTTACGGTTTTATTATTTTTCGTATTTACTCAGATAAGCAGTAATGAAACTTCTTTTAATAGGCTTGAGGATCTAAATGATTTTTTTTCTTTAAAATGGAAGAGATTTATAGGGGGGACGTCTTACCGAACAAATATTTCTTATTGTAATAGCAATATTATAGTTGGTTCTAACGGAATGCATTTCGCAGATTATTCTGTAACAGATAAGAATAACGGAGTTTATTTTTTGAATGCGAAAACTGGAGGCGTTTTAAAGCATATAGAAAAGGAGGGTTTCGGTGACGAAGATGTTAATGGACTTGGTATTCATAATGGCAGAGTTTTTTTTGGAAATGATAATGATGAAATTTTCTGCTACTCAACAGCCGGAAAACTATTATGGAGTATGCCTGCATCGGGTGATATCGAATCGGCTCCTGCTTTAATCAATATTAATAACGATAATGTTAAGGATCCTGTATTTGCTACAGAAACAGGAGAGATTGCAGCCTATAATGGGGTAAATGGCAAGAAACTCTGGAGTTTCAAACAGGAAGGCTTTAATGGCTGGGAGCAAACTCAAAACAGGTTTGTGTTTCGTATTGCTGCTCATTTTAAAAATGGCTCAGGCTTTATGTGCAAGCCACTTACTTTTGATATCGATAACGATGATATTTTGGATGTGTTAGTAACGTCTAAAGATGGTATTGTTTATGCTATAGACGGATCTAATGGTGAGGAACTTTGGAAATACAATACTTTTTTCTTTGGCACTACTCAATCTCCGGTCAGCATCAAATATAGAGGAAAGAATTACTTTGGGATTACATCAGGTAAATCTATCCTTTTGTTGGATAAGGCTGGCAAAAAGCAATTAGAGTTTGCATTTTCACATTGGATCTCCGATGCGCTTCCAGTGATGCTTCCGGAGAATAAGCTGATCGTTTGCCATGAAAATGGAATAAGCGTATTGAATTTTGATACAGGAGACATAAAATATTCTGCTATAGAGGGAAAAATTACTGCCACCCCAATTGTAGAAGATGCTCTTGAAAAGGGTGCCAGTCAGGTCATAGTTCCTATGGAATCTGGTAAACTTGCTTTTTTAGGTATAGATGGAAGTATTCAGAAAGTATTTTCCTTTTCTCGGGGTTCAGAGTGTTCTCCATTGTTTGTCGATGTCGACGGAGATAATAAAAAAGAGCTGCTTATAAGCAGCTATGATGGTTATTTGTATTGCTACCAGATTAAAAGATGAAAAAAGTAGTCAGAAATTGGTATCTATTATTATTGCTTGCCTTTTTAGGTTGGGCCGGGGTTTTTTATTACTTGATAAAGAAAGAAACACCGGTGGTAATAGCACCATTTGAAAAAGTGAACGTGCCTTATGAAACGTTCGAGATAGTTGGAGAAGAAGGTGGAGAATTTATTTCTCAAAGGGGGACAAAAATTGTGATTCCTGCAAAAGCTTTTGTTGATAAAAGCGGAGAATTGATAAATGAGAGAGTTCTGATAAAATACAGACAATTGGATAATGCCGCGGATATCTTCTTAAGTGGTCTTCCAATGAATTATGATTCTACGGGAGAAAGACTTCTTGAAACTGCTGAGGTGATTGAAATTAAAGCATTCGTAAGAAATCAACCAGTATTTCTGTCTTCAGGAAGTAAAATTGATTTGAAATATACAGCCCCTGCACCTTTGACTTCTGATTATGGAGTTTACCATTTTGATACTCTGAATCTTGTTTGGCAATATTCAGATGATTATTCAGCGGAAAAACTACCAGCATTTGAGGTTGGAAATCAAAAATACCTATCTAAAGTTAGATTACGTAAGGAGGATTTGTTTCTTTTTGATCTTGAAATTGACCAAAATGACTATCCTGAGTTAAAGGAATTTAAAGATCTTAAATGGGCATATATCGGTGACAACGATAAAATTGATCCAAGAAAGAATTCTTGGGCATTTAAGATATTGTGGACCAAAACCCAGCTTAAACTTATTGATAAAAAGAGTAAAGTGTACCAGCTTGTTTTATCTAACAATGAAGGAAGAAGCTTTAAAACGTTGATTACTCCTTTTAGAGAAGAACTGTTGCAAAACCGTGAGGAGTATATAGTTGTTGAAAAGGGCAAAGTCAACAAGGCTCTGAAAACAGAGGAGACATCTATCAATTATCAATTATCTATTAACCAGACAGGAGCATGGAATATCGCCAGAAAAAGGCTAAAAGAAGAGGAGCAGATATATCTTTCAACTCTTAAATTTTCAAATCCATCTCTAAGAATATCTGAAAATGATGTTTATCTATTGGATATGAAATTTAATACTGTTAGGAAAATTTCCGGGAAAGCTGCTCAAAAGGTGCCTATAAAGCCATCTTCAGAACTTATTGTCATTTCTGTAGATGATGATAATCAATTCTCTTTTGATAAGGTTTCTGAAGTTAAATCTGCCCCTGTCACAGGAGTGCTTGAATTTTATTTGATGCAATGTGAGGAAACCATAAAATCTTATAATCACTTTCATAAATTGTTAACTATGTGATTTTCATTAAGCTAATTTTTTTAAGCTTCAAGATTTTTAATTGTAAGTAGTAAGGGAATATTTATAATAATTTAAAGATTTCTATTGATTTTTTACCTTCTTGTTGATAGATGTCCAATCTTATTTGTCACTACAAAAGTGCTTTTTTTAAACATATATTCTACAAAATCAATAGACTAATCGCCTCTGTTTTGTTGTCACAATAATTAAAAAAAATATTAGAATAGTCCAATATAAGATTGATTTTTTTGGAAATATTAAATTTCCTGGCTTTAATAATCCAAAATTGCTGGTTTTTTTAACATTTTTTTTTTATATTTAATCAGTCGTCTTTGAAAAAAACTGCCTTAAAAATGGTTGATCGGGTCGATAAAAGATATCAAAAGATAGATGTAAGAAATCGGGGGGATTTGTAAGTCTTTTCTTGGATAATTTGAGGTAACTTTGATAATAAGACCCATTTTCAGCACCCTGAAATGGGATTTGGAACCAATTTTAGATTATTCAGGTAAAGATTAACACGTTTTCGTTAAGAAGATCCCCGCTAAAATTAGAAATATCATAATACAGATTATTGGAAAATAATTTCAGGTTAATGGCAGAACAAGAAACTTCTGGATTGTACGATTCCAGCTTTGAGCGTGACTCATGCGGTATCGGATTTGTCGCCAACGTGAAGGGAAGGAAATCCCATGAGATCGTTGATAATGCTCTCAAAATGCTTGCAAGAATGGAGCATAGAGGGGCGTGTGGTTGCGAAAACAACACGGGTGATGGAGCGGGTATTCTTATCCAGGTTCCGCACGAGTTTTTCGTAGACGAGTGTGTCAAGATCGGAATTAAGCTTCCGCCATTCGGACAATACGGTGTGGGAACTGTTTTCTTCCCAAAGGATGAGAAGCTTCGTGAAGATTGCAGGGCTATCCTCAATAGAAATATTGAAAAATTAGGATTGACTTTGCTTGGATACAGAAAACTTCCTACAAACAATTCAGACATCGGTCCTAGCGCAATCGCGGTGGAGCCGACTATGGAACAGGTATTTGTTCAAAAGCCTGACAGCATCAAAACCAGCGACGATTTTGAGAGAAAGCTGTTTATCCTGAGAAATTATACTACCAGAATCGTAAGGGAAACTTTCCAGCTTCCTAATATCAATGACGCTTTCCATATTGTGTCATTGTCTTACAAAACAATTGTTTACAAAGGTCAGTTGATGACAGCCCAGGTAAGATCTTTCTTCCCTGACCTTCAGAATAAAAGAGTTATTTCTGCAATCGCGGTAGTGCACTCAAGATTCTCTACCAACACATTCCCATCATTCAGACTTGCACAACCTTTCAGATACATCGCCCACAATGGTGAGATCAATACTGTAAAAGGAAACGTGAACTGGATGAGAGCTCAGGAAGCTGGTTTTGAATCCAAATATTTTACCAGAGAAGAGCTGGACATGATCCTGCCTATCTGTGACTCCACAGCTTCTGACTCTGCTAACCTGGATAATGCTATCGAACTTCTTGTTCTTAGCGGAAGATCTCTTCCTCATGTAATGATGATGCTTGTTCCTGAAGCTTGGGATGGCAACAAAGACATGACAGAAGAGAAAAAGGCATTCTATGAATATCATGCAGCTCTTATGGAGCCTTGGGATGGTCCTGCTTCTATTTCTTTTACCGACGGGAAAATCGTTGGAGCTACACTAGATAGAAACGGATTAAGACCATCCAGATGGTGTGTAACTGAAGATGACATTGTAATTATGGCATCTGAGGCTGGTGTTGTTGATGTAGATCCAGCAAAAATCGTTAAAAAGGGGAGACTTCAGCCTGGTAAAATGTTCGTGGTTGATCTCGAGCAAGGTAAAATCATCAGCGACGAAGACCTGAAGAAAGAAATCTGTACAAGCAAGCCATACAAAGAGTGGCTTAAAAATAAAATTAAGATTAAAGACCTTCCGGAGCCTCTAGGAACATTCCATCAGCCTGACGAAAGTACTTTGTTAAAAAGACAACAGGCTTTCGGTTACAGCAAGGAAGATCTTAAAACAATCATCGCAGAAATGGCTGCAACGGGAAAAGAACCTATCGGATCTATGGGTACCGATGCTCCTCTTGCTATCCTTTCTGATCAGAGCCAGCACTTATCTCACTACTTCAAACAATTGTTTGCTCAGGTGACCAACCCTCCAATTGACCCTATCCGTGAAAAGATGGTTATGTCATTGGTGTCTTATGTTGGTGGTTCGCTTAACCTTCTTGAAGAGTCTCCTCTTCACTGCAGACAAGTTGAGCTAAGTCAGCCAATTCTTACAAACAAAGATCTTGAGAAATTAAGATACCTGGATCAAGCTTATTTCCAGACAAAAACAATCAATACTTTCTTCAAAGCGGAAGATAAACCTGGGACCCTTGAAAAAGCGCTTAACAGAATCTGTCAGTATGCTGCGGATGCTGTAGAAGATGGTTTCTCAATTATCCTTCTTTCTGACAGAAGTGTTGATACAAGTCATGCTGCAATTCCTTCTCTTCTTGCTACAGCTGCAGTTCACCATCATTTGATGAGAAAAGGCCTTAGAGGAAAAGTAGGTATCGTGGTAGAAGCTGGAGACGCTTGGGAAGTTCACCACTTTGCTACTCTTATCAGCTTTGGGGCTTCTGCTGTTAACCCTTATCTGGCATTCGAAAGTATTATTGACCTTAAGAATAAGAACATTCTTAAAGTTGATCTTCCTGAAGAGAAGTTATTCTATAATTACATCAAAGCTATTAATGAAGGCTTGTTGAAAGTATTCTCTAAAATGGGTATTTCAACACTTCAGTCTTATCAAGGTGCTCAGATTTTCGAAGCGCTTGGCATTCACAAGGAGGTAATTGACAAATATTTCACGAATACAGTTTCAAGAATCGGTGGTCTTACTTTAGACGGAATTGCAAAAGAGGCTTTATTAAAGCATGAAACTGCATTCCCAGAAACTCCGGTTTACAATCCGAAACTTGAAGTTGGTGGTATTTATCAATGGAAGCGTAGAGGTGAATTCCACTTATTCAATCCTCAGACAATTCACTTATTACAGCAGGCTACAAAAACAGGTGATTATCAGGTTTACAAGAAATATGCAAAACTGATCAATGACCAAAGTGATAAAGCTGCTACATTAAGAAGTTTATTAAAATTCAAGTCGAGCAACGATCCAATTCCTTTAAGTGAAGTGGAACCAATGGAAAGTATTTTCAAACGCTTTGCTACTGGTGCCATGTCTTTCGGTTCCATTTCTCACGAAGCTCACTCAACTCTTGCTATCGCAATGAACAGAATCGGCGGAAAGAGCAATTGCGGGGAAGGTGGAGAAGATGAAATCAGATTTGAGAAAAAGGCAAACGGAGACTGGGAAAGATCTGCTATAAAACAAGTTGCATCAGGAAGATTTGGTGTTACCAGCTACTATCTTGCTAATGCGGATGAATTACAAATTAAAATGGCGCAGGGTGCTAAACCTGGTGAAGGTGGTCAGCTTCCTGGTCATAAAGTGGATGACTGGATAGGTCGTGTAAGACACTCTACTCCTGGAGTAGGTCTTATTTCTCCTCCTCCTCACCATGATATCTATTCTATTGAAGACCTTGCTCAGCTGATCTTCGACCTTAAAAACTCGAATCCGAAAGCAAGAATCAACGTGAAACTTGTTTCTGAAGCGGGAGTTGGAACAATCGCTGCCGGTGTAGCAAAAGCGCACTCAGACGTAGTTCTTATCGCTGGTCACGACGGTGGAACAGGAGCTTCTCCAATTAGCTCAATTAAACACGCGGGTCTGCCATGGGAGCTTGGTCTTGCTGAAGCGCACCAGACTCTTGTAAGAAATAATTTAAGAAGCCGTATCACTGTTCAGGCAGACGGACAGATGAAAACCGGAAGAGACCTTGCAATCGCAGCGCTTCTTGGTGCTGAAGAGTGGGGTGTTGCAACTGCAGCCCTTGTTTCTACAGGTTGTATCATCATGCGTAAATGCCATCTGAATACTTGCCCGGTTGGTGTGGCAACCCAGGATAAAGAACTTAGAGCATTGTTTACAGGAAAACCTGAGCATGTAGTGAATCTTTTCACTTTCATGGCAACTGAGCTAAGAGAAATCATGGCAGAACTTGGCTTCAGAACGATCAATGAAATGATCGGTCAGGTAGATAAGCTTGAAGTGCGCGACAATATTACTCACTGGAAGCATAAGAACATTGACCTTTCTGCAATTCTATTTAAGGCACCTGCTGGTCCTGAAGTAGGTATCTACAAGCAGATGGAGCAGGATCACGGTATCGATGCGATACTTGATCTTGAGATGATCAAACAGGCAAAACCTGCATTGGATGCTCAAAAACCAGTTACAGGAGAATTCAATATTACCAATATTGATCGTTCTGCAGGAACAATGCTTTCTTACGAAATCTCTACGAGATACAAAGGACAAGGATTATCTGCCGGAACTGTTCACTATAAATTCAAAGGTTCTGCTGGTCAAAGCTTCGGAGCATTTGGAGCACCTGGTATCAAGTTCGAACTTGAAGGGGAATCAAATGACTACTTCGGTAAAGGACTATCAGGAGGTCGCTTAATTCTTTACCCGGATAAATCTTCGAAATTCAATCCAAGCGATAACATCATCGTTGGAAACGTTTGCTTCTATGGAGCAACTTCTGGAGATGCTTATATCAGAGGACAAGCAGGTGAGCGTTTCTGCGTGCGTAACTCAGGAGCTAAAGCAGTTGTAGAAGGAGTTGGAGATCATGGTTGTGAATACATGACTGGTGGTATCGCTGTCATTCTCGGAGAAACAGGAAGAAATTTTGCAGCAGGTATGAGCGGTGGTATCGCTTATGTTTACGATCCGCAAAAGAAATTCCCTGCGAGATGCAACATGGAAATGGTTGAGTTTGACAAGATATCTGACGAAGATGCAGCATCTCTAAAAGAACTGATCAAAAATCATCACACTTTCACAGGAAGTGATGTAGCTGAGAATATATTAAATAACTGGGACAGTGCACTTGCTGACTTTGTAAAAGTAATGCCTACAGATTACAAAGCTGTCCTACTAAAAAGAAAACAATTAAATAAGGGAACTACAGACAAGGAGGTCTTGGTACAACATGGGTAAGCCAACGGGATTCATGGAATTCGGCAGAGAACTGCCAAAGAAAAGAGATCCTAAAGACAGGATCGGTGATTACAAAGAATTGTATTTGGAATTCGGAACTGAGAAGGTAGAAACTCAGGCCTCCAGATGTATGAACTGTGGCGTACCTTTCTGCCACAGCGGTTGTCCTCTTGGCAACATCATACCTGAATTCAATGATGCAGTTTATGAAAAGAACTGGGAGGAAGCGGCTGAAATCCTTCTTTCTACAAATAACTTCCCTGAATTTACAGGAAGAATTTGCCCAGCTCCTTGTGAGGCTGCCTGTGTATTAGGTATCAACAAACCTCCCGTGACGATCGAAGAGATCGAAAAAAATATAGTTGAGGTTGCTTTCGCTAAAGGTTATATCAAAGCTAAAGCCCCTAAAGAAAGAACAGGTAAAAAGGTAGCAGTAATCGGTTCCGGTCCTGCTGGTCTTGCAACTGCTGCTCAGTTGAACAAAGCTGGACATTCAGTTACTGTTTTTGAAAGAGCTGATCAGATTGGAGGTCTTCTTCGTTACGGTATTCCTGACTTCAAATTAGAGAAGTGGGTAGTTGAAAGAAGAGTGAAGTTGATGGAAGACGAAGGAGTTGTCTTCAAAACAAACTCTAACGTTGGCGACAATGTGAAGGTAAAAGATGTGTTGAAGGAATTTGATGCCATCGTTCTTACCGGAGGTTCAACAATACCAAGAGATGTACCTATCCCTGGAAGAAACCTTAAAGGCGTACACTTTGCAATGGAGTTCCTTACTCAACAAAATGGCCGTGTGAGCGGAAAAACTTTCAAACCGGAAGAAGAGATATGGGCTACAGGTAAAAATGTTGTAGTAATTGGTGGTGGGGATACAGGTTCTGACTGCGTTGGTACTTCTAACAGACATAAAGCAAAATCAATCACTCAGGTTGAATTATTACCTAAGCCTCCTGCAGAAAGAGATGCCACTATGCCTTGGCCAAACTGGCCTATGATTCTGAGAACATCTACTTCTCACGAGGAAGGATGTAACAGAAACTGGGCGATATTTACCAAAGAATTCGTTGGTGATAGCGATGGCAAGCTTACAGGTATCAAAATCGCTGAAATGGGCTGGAGTACCCCTGAAGATGGCAAAATGCCAAAATATCAGGAAGTACCTGGTACTGAAAAAATCATTCCTTGCGAATTGGCACTTCTAGCAATCGGATTCCTTCACCCGCAACATTCAGGTATGCTGAATGAGCTTGGTGTGGAATATGATGAAAGAGGGAATGTTAAGTGTAATGAGAAATATCAGACATCTGTGCCGAAAGTATTCTCCGCAGGAGATATGAGAAGAGGTCAGTCGCTAGTAGTTTGGGCGATCTCTGAAGGTAGAGAAGCTGCAAGAAATGTAGATACTTTCCTTATGGGAGAATCTAAGCTTGAAGCTAAAGATGTTTCAATGCTTAACGTTAATAGCCTTTAATATACTAAAGCTAAATAAGCTTGTAATATGAAAAACCTTCGGTGTTAGCCGAAGGTTTTTTTATGCTCTATATTTTATATATTTATCGTAAATCAAAAATCAAGATGCCAATTATAAAAGCTTTAAATGGTCAGAAACCTGAGTTCGGGGAAAATATCTATATAGCTGAAAATGCTACTATCGTTGGAGATGTAAAGATGGGTGATGATTGCACTGTTTGGTTTAACGCAGTTATTCGTGGAGACGTAAATGCAATCAGGATAGGTAACAAAGTGAATATCCAGGATGGTGCCTGCGTTCATTGTACTTACCAAAAGGCCGCAACAACAATTGGAAACAATGTTTCTATTGGTCATCATGCAATAGTTCATGGCTGTACACTCGAAGATAATGTACTTGTGGGTATGGGGGCAATTATTATGGATCATGCATATGTTGAAAAGAACTCTATTATCGCAGCAGGCGCAGTAGTTCTGGAAAATACAAGAATAGAATCTGGTAGTATCTATGCAGGAGTTCCGGCAAAAAAGGTAAAAGATGCCGGAAGCGAACATGTGGAAGGTATAATCAATCGGATTGCAAACAACTATGTAAAGTATGCAGGTTGGTACAAGGATAGCAGTGAAGATATTTCTTTATAAGAAATGAATCGCCTAAGCAATTACCTGTTTTTTGGCTTTTTACTATTGATAATAGCCTATCATCTTTTTACTCTGGAAATACAACCGTTGCCATGGTTTGATGAAGTTTATTTTGCAAGTATTGCGGATAACTTCATAAGCAATGGCAGTTTTGTTCCTGAAATAGCCTCATATGCCAGGAACGGGCGTCCAGCTCTAACTTACGGACCTGTTTACTTTTTTCTTACAGGATTATCGATGAAGCTTTTTGGTTTTGGTATTGGGCAATTCAGGATTATTGCTTTATTGTCTGGGTTGCTTTGTGTAAGACTTACTTATTCAATTGTTAAAAGCCAGGTTCCTGCCGAATCATGGAAATATAAGATTTTGATTATCTCTATTCTTACTGATCCTTTTTTCAGTCTCGCATTTCATCAGGGTAGAATGGACCTTACAGCACTATGCTTTTGTCTTGTTGCAATATTTTATTTTCTGAAAGGAGGGAATAATAATGTTCTTGTCAGTGGCATTGCTGGTGTATTGTCACTGCTTACAACTCCAAGAGCCATTGTTGTCCTTTGGCCCTTATTTATATTTCTCTTGATAGATATTTATAAAAACAAACAATTTAAAAAGGCTTTTCTTTGGGCTTTGCCATTTCTATTGATATATCCTGTATGGATATATGTTGGATTTGGAGGTTTTGGAGGTTTTGTCAATTATTACTTAACAATAAATGGAGTTACAAATTCTGCCAATGGTCAATACATCGGGCCCAACTTATATATTCCACAACATGAGTACTGTCTTATTTTTGTGGGTCTTGCGGCTCTGATTTATGGTCTCACAAAACAAGGCAAGGCATATTTTAATCCGCTTGTTATAATTAGTCTCATTGTTATTATTTCGTTTTATCTGATAGTGCTGGATTGGGGGCCTTATTCCTCTTTTATCATTCCTTTTTATTATATCCTTATTTTTTATAGCTGGTCATTAATTCCAAGTATAAAAGGTTTGAAAGTGCTTTATTCATTACCTGTTTTGTTTCTTTTAATTTTTAATCTGACATATTCTGTTGTTAAAGCAGATCAGGTATTAGCAAGCCGAAAGGTAAGAGATCCCCAATTAGCCGATTCTTTTGTTCGGGACAATATTCCTCCCGGAAGCAAAGTAGTGGGTGATGCTCTTTATTATTATTCTGTCAAAAAAAATGGATCAGAATTTCAACTTTTTGATCAGTATGATACGTTGGAGTCAAGAGAAAGAAAGCATAGGTTAGATTTTAAGTATAATTTCCTTATTGCATCTGAAGTAATGAAGCCAAAGAATGCTGAGATTATTGAGTATTACATCAAAATGGGAGACCTTGAAAAGGTTGCAATTTTTAGGTCTGAGATGACAAAAAACGGTAATCGCGAAATATTATCTAACCTTGAGAAAGCTGGTTATAGTGGCTCTGTTTATCTAAGAAAATGAAAAAGTTATCTGTTTGGTTTTTATTTATTGTGTTTAGTCTTTTTTCCTTTAGAAACTCTGGGTGGACAGATGAGGAATTGGCAATGGCGAACACGGCGAAAGACGTAAGTTATTTAACCCAGGTGGAAAAGGATATATTTCTTTCCCTGAATCTGGCCCGACTATATCCCGCAAAATTTGCAGACTATGAAGTGGAACATTATACCCCTCCGGCAAAGTACGGTGACTATCTGAAAAATTCTCCATATGTTAAATCACTTCTGAAAGATTTAAGGAAAATGGATCCTTTGCCGCCTGTGTATGCTGATGAGGACATGTATAAAGAGGCTTTATGTCTTGCAAAGGAACAAGCTAAATCTGGGAAGATGGGCCATGAAAGAAAACGATGCGAGATAACATACCAGGGAGAATGTTGCTCTTATGGGATGGATACCGGGCGTGATATAGTGATGCAGCTGCTTATTGATGAGAAAATTAAATCTTTAGGACATCGTAAAATCTGCCTTGGAAATTTTTCTAAAATGGGTACTGCGTCAGGCTCCCATCCGAAGACAGGAACCTGTGCAGTACTTGATTTTCACTAAGGTGGTAGTAAAAATGTATTTTTGGTTTTTTAAGCTGAAGTAATTAGCCTTAGTTAAAGCTTTAAGCTAAGGTACTTTAATAATAATTTTAACAGGAAAATGTTAAAAAAAGGAAAAACTGAATTTGTTGCTTTTCAGATCTTTTAAGACTATTTGGATCTATAGAGATTTGAGGTAAATATACCATTTTTTATATGAAAAAGACAATTAATATAAGGAATATATCCACATAATAAGAAAAAATTTTAAGAGTGTGATTATCATTGGGTTTTAAAATATGACTCCTTTTTTAGTACAAATTTTCCCTTAGTTCTTATGTAAAAAAAACCCTGTGTTACATTTACAGGGTTTTTATATTAGCCAATTGTAATGGTCTCTAATTAATTACTACTACTTGTCTCTTTTTTCTTTTTTACTGTTGCATTTCCTTCGTCATCCACTTTTGTTTTCTTTTGTTTGGTGGTTGTTTTACCATCTTTGGTTTTTACTTCTGTTTGAGTGGTTTTTGAAGAAGCACCTCTTTTATCTTTATCTTTTTTGTCTTTATCCTTTTGATCTACATCACCAGGCTGGTCAAAAACTTCTTTTGTAGCTTTATTATGCTTGGTTTTATCCCAGGCAGTACTTGCAGCATCTCCGGTTTCTTCAGCACCTTTTTGCACCCCTTCCTTAGTTTCTTCGGCACCTTTTTGTACATCTCTCTTAGCTTCTTCACCAGTGTTCTGGTCGTCCTGATATGTTTTAGATTCATTTAGGCCTTCTTTTTCAGTCCTTTTCTGTTCTTTTTTCATGGCCTTTTTATTGACCTTTAATTGCCTTTCCTCAGCATTCTCAGGTTGGTCGAATATCTTCTTGGTTACTTTATTATGTTTTGTATTCTCCCAAGTCCAGCTAGCAGCATTGCCTACACCTTTGCCTGCACCGCGAATACCCTGAACAGTCCCATGACCTACATTATCAACAGTCTGGCCGGCACGAGTCCGATCTTCATAAGCCTTATGCTCATTTTCATTTTTAGCTGTTACCACTCCATCGTCATCATTGACAGTACCATCAGACTTAACTTCAGTTTTCTCTTTTTTCATCTCCTGTTCTGAGTCATCCTGTGCATTTACAACGTAAGTACCAAAAACAGCAAACAGAACTAACACAAATACCTTTTTCATATGTTTCTTCCCTTTAGGTTCCATTCTATTATCATTAAAACAGCGTAGAGAAAAAGAGTGTTCCTGAGGGAATATTTTTCCTTTTCAGTTAAGGAAAAATGAGGAAATAACCTTGTATTGAGGACCTGAATGAGTTAGTTCACTTTCCCAAAGTTCCATTTTTGCAAAAGGGATTGTAACCACCTCAAATTTCGTTTCTCCCAGCGGATTTTCCAGGTAACCATGTTTCAATCTTGCAAGGTTAATATGGGGAAGCGGTTTTCTTTTTTCGCTTAAATTCAGCTTTTCCCTGATAGCTAGCGCAAGATCGTTAAAGGAATTGTTTGCTTGAAAAGTCACCCAAATCATTCCAGAAGCACTCTTGACGACTTTTATAGTTTGAGTTTCCAGACTGAAGTTTGTTGTTGATTCACTGATTTTTTGCAAAACACTATTGATTCCGGAAATGCGTTCAGTAGGTGTTGCTCCGATAAATGCAAGCGTGATATGGAGATTATCTCTAGGAATCCATTTGATATCCGTTTGTATATTTGCCTGAAATTCACTTAATAGATCTTTTATCGGATCAGGCAAAGGCAGCGCAATGAACAGTCGGTGTTCACTCATTTTAATTTTTTCTTTTAAAATTATTTATTCAATTTCAACCGCCCAAAGAGGGGCAAGGTTTACTAAGACCTATTTAAAGATATTTCATAAGCGGGATGGCATCTATTACATTTTACGGCGGGGCAAAACAGGTTACAGGGAGCATGTATCTTCTGGAGTTGGAAGACAATTATAAAATTTTGATTGATTGTGGAAAGGATTTAGAAAACCATGATGCAGAAATCTTTGATTTTGATCCGTCTGACCTGGATCTGGTATTATTGACTCATGCCCATTATGACCATTGTGGAAATATCCCGCTATTATTCAAAAGTGGGTATAAAGGACAGATTTTATGTTCTGCACCTACGATTGCACTTGCGGAACTTGTCTTGAAAGACTCTGCAAATATTTTTGATAACAAAGCTCAAAAGAAGAAAAGCTTTGGTAAAGCTGCTTTTAGACATAAGATAGATAGGCAAAATGAATCCGGTTATTCAAAAGGCGAAGTAGAGAAAAGCCTGGATCGTTTTATCTCTATAAGCTTCAATTCAAAATTTGCAATCAGCGAGAGTTTATCAGTAACTCTGGTTCCTGCAGGGCATCTACTTGGAGCTGCTTCTGCAGTTTTTGAAATTAAGGAAGCAGGGACCATTAAACGCATTGCCTTTTCTGGTGATTTGGGTAGAAAAAGTTCACCTCTTTTGAATGATCCTTTACCTTTACCTCAGGTTGATTATCTGGTTTGCGAAAGCACTTACGGGGGCAGGGTTCACGAAGGGAAAGATATGCCTGAATCTCTTCTTGAAAAAATAATTTATGAATGTTGTGTTGAAAAGCGTGGAAGACTGATAGTCCCGGCTTTCAGTATAGGAAGGACTCAGACTTTTCTATACTTGTTAAATAAATTAAGCAAAGAAGGAAAACTCCCTACGCTAAAAGTTTTTGCTGATAGCCCAATGGCTAAAAGAAGTACCAAAGTTTATGATGATTATCTGGATCAGCTTAATGATGAAGCAAAAGACTTTTATAAGGTGAATAAATCACTTTTCGATTTTGACAATCTAATACAGATTGAAACAGAAAAGGAAAGTAAGTCATTGGCAAATTTTATGGAGCCATGTATTATCATTGCTTCTTCAGGGATGATCACAGGTGGCAGAATTAAAAGCCATGTACGTAGCAATCTTAGAAATGCCTATAGCACCATTCTCTTTATAGGTTACTGTGCTGAAGGAACTATAGGTCATAAGCTGATTAATGGAGCCAAAAGTATCAGAATGAATAAGAAAGAAATTCCTGTACATGCTAAAATCGCAAGAACAGATATCTTTAGCGGGCATGCCGATGCAGATGATTTATTAGGCTTTGTAAAGTCTCAGCAAAAAGATAAGTTGAAAAATGTATTTCTCGTCCACGGCGATCAGGGAAATATGGAAGCATTTGATAGAAAGCTTAGCAGTGAAGGATACAAAGTTGAAATTCCAGGAAAAGGTCAATCTTATATATTGTAATAAAAATTTTAAAAAGCCAGCATATTGCCGGGCCTATATAAATGAAAATTGATTCTTCCGTTTTTATCAAAAGAATCAATTATGTTTTCCCAAAGCAGCTATCAGTATTTGTAACAGCATTTTTGAGCTAAAGATTACTATAAGTTAAGTTGAAAATCAATGCTGCCCATCGAGCCTGTTTAGTGCGGCATTAAGGGATTTATTCATTTCAAGAAATCTGGAAATAACACTATCCACAAATTCCTTGTCTTTCAAAAGCTTTTTAATCTCTTCATCTCCGGCAACATCCATCTCACTTACTTTATAGGTTTGTTCATAAGACCCCTTTTCAAATTTGATGAGATATTTATTATTCCATCCGAAAATGGTAATTCTGAAATCATGGTGCGGTATCTCTGCAATTACTCTCATGTCTAATGAATAAGGATAAACTATCGCTAAATTATCCATTAGAGGCCATTAATAAAATTTTATCCTAAGTAAAAAGTGAATTAAATGAAAAAAACTTGCAAAAGTACCATTAAATAAGGCTGATATTCAGTGTTATGACATTAGAAGAAGCTATTAAGTACATTAAGGAGCTCTAAACTGATCTTCCGATCAGACTCTTTAATTTCCACTCCTTTCCAGAATGCAATCTTATTTTTCAGCATGTAAGAGAATTCATTAGGCTCCGGATAATGCCAGGCAGCATCTTCATTGATCTTTCCATCCACATAAATATGAAAGTAATGGGCTTTGCCTTTATAAGGGCAAACACTTCTTTTACCACTTTCAATAAAATAACATTTCTTAATAGAGTCAATAGGAAAATAATATGTTCCATCCAGTTCTTCTACATCATCAGATTTGGCGATGATTTTTCCATTCCAGATTGCTTTCATTGATTATAATTATGCTTGTATAATATTTTCAACCAGCAAGTGTTTTTTTTGTTTAAAACAGATAGAATATTGATTTTCTAATGCCATAATCCCGGAGGTATAATTTCAAGCACATTTCCATCGGGGTCTTCAAAATAGAAAGACTTTAGTTGTTGATTCCACTCTTTTTCATATATAATATGTATGCCTTTTTCATACATCATTTCTTTCCATAGTTCATACTCTCCTTCAGGCACTTCAAAAGCGACATGGATTTTGCCATAAGCATAATGCGGAGGCAACTCTTTTTCCTGCTTTGTAATTTCAGGAAGAAAACACAGAAGTACAGAGTTCCCTGCACGCAAGAAAAGGTGCCTGTCTTTGTGGTATCCAATTATTGGAAGCCCCAGTAAACCATTATAAAATGCTTTTGATTTTTCCAGGTCATTTACATAAAGACACGTCTCTTTTATCTGATTAAGTTTCATATCGACAGCATGGTATTTCATAATATAAACTAATTGGTGTTAAAGATTGGTTTAAAAGTATATTGGAATAGTAAAGACGGGATTATATGAATACAGACTCAATCTGGAAAGAAGAAAGTGGTCAATGTCCGGTTTTCCCTCCCCTTGCGAAGGATATAGAGACAGAAGTGCTGATCATTGGAGGTGGAATAACAGGGCTTACACTAGCTACGCTCCTTAACGATGCCGGAATACATTCAGTACTTGCTGAGGCAAGTCATATTGGGAACGGGACCACCGGGTTGTCCAGTTGCCACCTGACTACTCAAATCGATACTCAATACAGCAAGGTATACTCAGATTTTGGAGAAGAAATAGCAGCAATGGTTGCAAGAAGTCGGGTCGAAGGGATAGATTTTATTGAGCAACTTATAACTAGGAAGAATATCGATTGTGACTTCAAAAGGGTGGTTGGGTATCAATATGCAGACAAATCCGAACAAATTGCTGATCTGGAGGCCGAGTACAGATATGCTGGTTACATAGATCTGCCTGTAGAGCTTACTGAAAACTTAGATTTACCTTTTCCGATTAGTAAAGCGCTGAAATTCGATAATCAGGCAGTTTTTAATGCACAGGCATTTATTAATGGTCTGGCGGAAGATCTTGTAAACAGTAAATGCAAAATCTTTGAAAATACAAGGGTTACAGATATCAGAGAAGATAGAGGAATATTTACTGTGACAGCTAATGGATCAAGTATAAGGGCTTTAAAAGTTGTGATGGCAACTCATATCCCGTTATTCTTTAATGTATTGCAGACACTTGCATTTCCTTATATAAGTTATGTTATAGCTGCTACAATAGAAGGTGATACTCCTGAAAATTTATACTGGGATATGGATGAACCATATCATTATATCAGAAGCACTGAATTCAATGGTAAAAAATATCTTATAGTCGGAGGAGCAGATCATAAAGTTGGTCATGAGGAGGAAACATTAAAAAGGTTTGAAGAGCTTGAATCTTATGCTCGTAAAAAGTTTAATGTCAAATCAGTAGATTTCAGATGGTCTGCAGAATTTTATGAATCTGCTGACGGACTACCTTTTATTGGAGAAAGTCCATTTTCAAAAAATCTATATGTAGCAACCGGATTTGCAGGAGATGGCTTGGTCTATGGTCCATTGGCAGCTCTTATAATAAATGATTTGATTCAGGGCAAAACAAATAAGAATTATGATGCTTATGATTCTACAAGAATCACCATTGCTGCTTCTATGGCTGATTTCTTTAAAGAGAATATTGATAACGCTCGTTCATTTGTTGCTGATAAGTTTGGTAATGTTTCTGAAGAAACTCCCGATCAGCTTGAGCCGGGAGAGGGCAAAGTTCTGAATCTGAATGGGGAGAAGGTTGCCGTAGCTAAGGATGCACATGGAGAAATTCATGCAGTTTCACCTGTATGCACTCATTTGAAATGCAATGTCCATTACAATAATGCCGAGCAAACCTGGGATTGCCCTTGTCATGGAAGTAGATTTTCTATAGATGGCTCAGTGGTATATGGCCCGGCAGTTGATCCTTTGGAGAAAAAGGAAATCATACCGGTTTCTGAAAACAAGAAATAATGTGGTGGGGTAAGTCAGGGAATCGGTGCAAAGCTTTTTGTATACCATTCCCTGATACTTAATTATGGTTTTAATAATTCGACATGACCTGGATAATTGTTATTATAAGCCTTTTGATTTTTTCCTCCGTTTTTGTTTATATACTTACAATAGAATATAGAAAGCGGCCATATATCCAATTGAAGCATCATGGTTGGAAGAAAAATTTTCCTGAAAGTATAAAGCCTCCTTTTTATTCATTGTTTCTGATTGGTGATGCTGGCGCTCCATCGGTTTTACATCCTGATCCAACTTTAACTTTATTGAAAAGAAAGTTGGAAGAAGCAGGTGATGCCTCTGGTGTGTTTTTTCTGGGAGATAATATATACCCCACCGGCTTACCTGAGAGTAGTGACAAAGGCTTTACGCTTGCAGAAAAAAGATTACTGGCTCAATTGCATGTTGTTGAGCATCACAATGGACTAAAAGTATTCATTTCAGGGAATCATGACTGGAAGAAAGGTAAAAAAGGGGGATTTCAAACCATGATGAGACAACAGGAATACATTGAAGATTTTCTTAAAAGTAAAGAAGTTTATCTGCCTCGAAATGGATGTCCCGGTCCTTATGAAATATCAATCAATGAGAAGCTAACTTTTATTGTACTTAATACTCAATGGTGGGTTCATGGAGGGCATAAACCTCTTGGGAAAAGTGAAGGTTGTGTGGTTGATAATGAACATGAGTTTTTTCTTCTACTGGAAGAGCTTCTTATTAAGAACAGTTCGAAAAGGATTGTGATATTAGGGCATCATCCACTTTATAGCTTTGCAGTTCACGGAGGCCGTTTCACTATGAAACAGCATCTTTTTCCCCTTACAGATGCAAATAAAAAATTGTACGTACCATTGCCCATTGCAGGATCATTATATCCTATTTACCGAAGATATATTGGTTCTAAAGAGGATATGTCACATCCTCTATATAAACGTTTACGGAGAAGGTTGATTGATATCTTTAAGAAATACGATAACCTTATTTATGCAGCAGGACATGATCACAATCTGCAGTATATTTATAAAAATAATCAACACTTTATCGTAAGCGGCGCTGGAAGCAAGTTGAAGTATGTTCAGAAGACCTCTAGTGCTATCTTTACCCATGCTCACAAAGGTTTTTTTAAACTTTCATTTTATGAGAATGAGACATGGCTGGAGGTTTTTGAGCCTCATAAAAAAATGGAAAGCGGTCTTTTGGCATTCAGAAAAAAAATGTTTTGATGCAAATTAACCACTAGACTTGGGAAGTATTACTTTGAGACTTTTAGGTAAAATTTCTACTTCCAGTTTTTTGGTTCTTTCTGCTACAGGTTCGCCATCTATGTGAAAAAATTCTTTCCATGAATTGCTGATCGTTGCCTTCTTTAATCTTAGTATCTTAAAATATTTTGATTTGGATATTGTGTTACTGATCAACCGAAACAAAATCACAGGGGCGAAGATTTTAGGGAAGGGCTTGATAATACTGATTTCGAAGTAGCCATCATTAATAACACCAATTGGGTTTATTGTAATATTTGTTCCGAATTTATTGGCATTTGAAAGCACCATCATAAATGCTTTTCCCTTTTTTCTCAGCTCTGGAGAACTGATTTTATAGGCAAAGAATTTGTATGAAAAAAACTCCTTCAATGCATACCAAAAATAACTGATTTTTCCCCTGAAACTGCTTTCTGCAAACCTATGCACCACTCTGGCATTAAATCCAAGATCACTCAGGTGAAAACAGTTTTTCCCATTGATCTTTAAAGTGTCAATTTTTTTGGTGTGAAAATTTTGAACAATATCCAGTGCTTCCTCAAAATTAATGGGGATATTCAAGTCTTTGGCTAATCCATTAGCAGAGCCAGCAGGAATAATACCTAGCGCAGTCTCAGAATTTAGCAGCAAGTTTCCAACCAGATTCACTGTTCCATCTCCTCCCACTGCAATGATAGCTTCTGGCTTTAGTTGATCCATAAGTTTCAGAATTTCATCCTTGTCATTATTTCCTGTTGTTTCATACACATGAGGAAATAATGACCTGCCAGTACAGCATTGTTTTATTTCTGTAGTTATTTCAAACTTATTTTTACCTCCAGCATGAGGATTGATCACAAACAGCAAGTTGCTATGCTCCATACGCAGTTCTCCTTTTCAGCTATCAAGAATGGTTTAGCAGGAATAACCTTTAATAATTAAATAGAAAAAAGCGGCTATCCCGAAGCTATCAACCCTTCAAGTACTGAATTAAAAAATTAACTTACCGGAGCGTCGGATTGTTGCGGGGCAATTCTTTTGCTGCCGCTATAGAGTTCATATTCAAGTAGTCTGGCATCAATAGTGCCATTGTAAAACTCTATCCGGCGTTTCGTTTTAAGACCTATACTTTTTGCAAGTTCAAGGTTTCCTGTAAACACATATCCAAGGTAGCCAGTGCATTTTTTCTTAAAAAAGTCACCGATTGCTGCATAGATTTCTTCCAGATCTTTATCTACTCCCAATCTTTCTCCATATTCCGGATTTATCATCACCACACCTTCACCTTCGGGTACTTTTGTATCTCTGAAATCACACACACGGAATTCAATGAGGTGGTCAACTCCAGCGGTAGCAGCATTATTTTTTGCGGCATCTATAGCAAGAGGGTCCAGATCCGTCGCTATTACGCGAGCAGGCATTTTTCTAAGTATTGCAGTTTTTATCTCTTCCTTCGCTTTGTCATAATAAGACATTTCAAAATCATTCAGATGCATAAAACAATAATTGCTTCTGAAAAGACCAGGATATCTGTTTAATGCAGTCAGGCAGGCTTGTATCGCCAGCGTACCACTTCCACACATTGGATTGATAAATGTAGACTTTCTATCCCATCTGCTGGCATAAATCAGAGCAGAGGCAAGGCTTTCCTGGACCGGAGCTTTAAAAGGCTTTTTTCTATATCCATGTTTGGCAATAGTTTCTCCGCTTGTATCAATGTAAAGAGAGGCCTCATCATTTTTCCAGTGCAGGTATATTACTACTTTATTTTTTTCTGGTCCAGAATCCGGACGTTTTTTAAACAAGGAAGTAAATCTGTCTGCAATGGCATCTTTAACCTTATAAGAACCGAAACGAGAATCAGTGATTGTCTCATTCTCAACATTTGCAACTATGGTAAAGTAGCTTTCTGTAGAAAAATACTTTTCCCAGGCAAAGTCTTTTGTAGAAGAATATAACTGATCAGGATGAGTACAACGAAAAGTTTTTAAATGGAACAGCACTTTATGTGCAGTTCTTAGAACAAGGTTTAAGCGTATACAATCAATAAGAGTACCTCTTGTTGAAATACCTGTTTGCATCTCACTTTCAATCGTATGTCCTGCCGCAGTGATTTCCTCTGCCAGATATTTACCTATTCTTTTGGGGCATGTTACAAGAATGGTAGAATCCTGTTGGAAAATATTTTCAGTCCCTTTCACTTAATTTTTTATTCAAAAATAGAGGGAATAATTTTAATTGGAGGGATTTTAAATAAGAAATTTATACAAGTTAGTACTGTTTGAAAAATTTGAGATCACAATTCGGAAAACCTATTTGTAAAGATTTTGATATTTTTTTTCTTAATCAATAACTATTAAGGGATAAATCAGTTAATGCAGAATTATTGGGGAGAAATTTGAGAATGATTTTTGAAAGAGTAATAATTGAAAAATTTTTTAAGTCATGGATATAAAAGCAGAATTTGAAGAAGCAGTTAAGCAATCACGATTGCTGCCTGCACAGTCTAATGAAAACCTCTTAAAGCTTTATGGGTTGTTCAAGCAGGCTACTGAAGGAGATGTAAATGTTGAAAAGCCCACCAATTTTTTTGATTTGGCAGGCATTGCCAAATACAATACCTGGAGCGATCTAAAGGGTATGAGTATGGATGAGGCCAAGCAAAAATATATTGCAGTAGTAAAGGATCTTTCAGGAAAGTAAAATGGATTCATTAACTGATTCAATGGTAAAATTCAAAAATGTTTTATTGGTAGATGATGATTATGTAAGCAATTTTATTGCAGATCATCTTCTTACAAAGCTTGACCTTTGTGAAAATCTTACATTTTGCAGAAATGGAGATGAGGCCCTTAAATATTTGAAATCCGCAGGTGATGATTTCCCTGAAGTCATTTTTCTTGATATAAATATGCCGGTAATGGACGGTTTCGAATTTATTGAAACGTTTCAAAGACTAAATCTCGATAAGAAGAAAACAAGAATAATAATTTATACATCTTCATTCAGCCCTAAAGACCTTGAAGTATTAAAAAATATTGGCTTTAATGATTTTATCATCAAGCCTTTAACCGAAGAAAAATTAATGAATGTGTTAAAACTTTTTAGTACAAACTAGGTTAATTTTTTAGAAATTGACCTAGAACTAAGATGCCCTACTTTAACACAATTCTGCTTGTTGATGATGATTTTGTCAACAACTTTATAACAGAAAGAACTCTAAGACGATCCAATATCGCCCGGGAAATTAAAACTGTACGGAATGGAGAAGAAGCTCTGACTTTTTTGACGGAGCAGATTAACCGCTGTCCGGAATTAATAATCCTGGATGTGAATATGCCCGAAATGAATGGGATCGATTTTCTTAAGAATTTTAAGAAAATGGTTTTGGAAAAGAATATTAAAGTAGTTTTACTAACCAGCGTCATTAGTCCCGGTCAGGAGTCTTCAATTTCACGACTCGGATTTGAAGATATTATGATAAAGCCATTTACAGAAGAGAAATTGCTCAAAATTCTTAAGAAAGATTTAATTGCGAGATAGATAACTAATCTTGTCGGAAGGTTCCGGCAGGATTAGTTTTTTAATTTATACTCTAATAACAAATCCTTCATTTTAGTGCAATTTATTTCTTCGACTTTTTAAGGGCCATTTCATTTTATATTATTGCACAAAATTTGAGTCTATGTCAGTTTTATTGTCAATTATTAAATGTAAATGTCCCAAGTGCCATAAGGGAGACCTCTTCGTAGATCCTAACCCTTATAAATTAAAAAAAATGGCAGAAATGAATAAAACTTGTTCGGTTTGTGGTCAGCCAGCAGAGCCGGAACCAGGATTTTATTATGGTGCTATGTACGTGAGTTATGGTTTATGTGTGGCTGTTTGTGGGTTTAATTTTATACTTACCGAATTTATACTAAAGCTTCCTGCATACTCATTTCTGGTGGTCAATACATTAATTCTTATTCTATTATGGCCATTGGTTTTCAGATATGCCAGAGTGCTGTATTTATATCTATTCGTCCGTTTTGACCCAAATGCTGGTAAGAACAATAAGTTGAATTAATTTTTAATAAAACTATTTTAATCATTTTACTGATTTTCAGATCCTTTATAAGCTTATACAAACATTTTCTACGTCCGATGTAGAATTTGATGCAATAGCAAACCAATCTTAAATGGGGTATGTTCTGAAGTAAATTTAATTTTATTAGAAATCGGGAATTTACATGGAAAAGGTGAATTGTGTTTTATTGGTGGACGATGATGAAATCTCTAACTACTTGTCCGAAAGGGTGATTAAAAAGCTTGAATTTTCGACTAAAGTCAAGAAATCTACCAATGGGGAAGAGGCACTTCTTTACCTCGCTAAGCACTGTTGTACTTTCGACGATATCTACTTCCCGGAACTAATATTGCTGGACAATAACATGCCTGAAATGACCGGAATTGAATTCCTGGAATCTCTCAAGGCTATGAATATCAGTACAAATGATCGAATGAAAGTGGTTGTTCTTACTGCAACAGCAAATCCAAAAGAAGAAGCAAGATTGAAAGAACTGGGTATTAGCGGTTTTTTGACTAAACCACTTACAGAGGAAAAATTGCTGGAAGTGGTAGCTGCTATTTAAATAGTTTTATAAAAATATTATTTCAGATACGGCATCTGATTTTACAGCCTCATTGATCTTTTCTATAATTTTATTTTTAGAAAAGGAAAGTTCGTTTTTCAGTGGGGCGCTATTGATTTTAATGAATAGTTTTTTGTCTTTAAAGTAAATTTCTTCAGTTCGGCTGGAAATGGTTTTGCCCATGATTTTTTCCCAATTCCCCGTAATCTCTGCTTCACTTAATCTGCCACGAAGCTTATATACATTAATAAGATCATCGATGCAGTCTTTTAAAGATGCAACATCCGAATTTCTTGACGTAGGAGTTTTTATTTTTTCAGGCTTCTTATACATTCTGAACAGAAAGAATTTTCCCTTTGGAGATGTTAAATATACGGATTTGTTTCTTTATGTTTTTAAAGTATTCCAAACTTCTTTCCAGTTTTGCTTCAGTAATTAAAATTTGACCAAAGTCCTCTCTATCTATCATTTTTAGCAAACTGATAATCCTTTCTTCATCCAGTTTATCAAAGATATCGTCTAGCAAAAGAATAGGCTTGGTTTGGGAGTATTTTGCCAGCAGGTGAAAAGAAGCTAGTTTTAAAGCTAATACGTAAGATTTCTGTTGTCCCTGAGACCCGCTTGCTTTCACTGACTGTCCTTCAATTAGGAACTGATAATCATCTTTATGTATACCCTTTGTCGTTCTTTCAAGAATCAGATCTTTTTGAACAGCATTTTTGTACATCGTTTTGAACGCAGGATCAGCTACATCTGATTGATGTGTGAGCGAAACTGTTTCTTTTCGGTGTGCAAGGAGGTCGTATGCATTATTGAACATAGGAAGAAACTCTTCGGTGAAATTTTTTCTCCATGCGAAAATTTTAAATCCTTCTTCCAGAATCGGTCCATCATAAGATTCCAGAAGGTCAAAATCTGTGTATCTTTTTTCGGCAAATTGCTTTAGCAGGCTGTTTCTTTGCTTAAGAAAGTGATTGTACCTGATTAAAGAAATAAGGTAATTTTTATCAATTTGAGAAAACAGGCTATCAAAGAATTTTCTTCTTTCCTCACTACCTTCTCTTATAAGATCTGTGTCGTAGGGAGTTACAAGTATCAAGGGGAAACGGCCTATGTGGTCAGTAATTTTTTCATAACTTTTTTTATCAGCCTGAAATATTTTCTTTCCTGCTTGAAATAGAGTTGAAATAAGGAAGTCAGTGTTATTTTTATTAAAAGTTCCGGATATTGAAAAAAAACTTTCACCTCTTTTTAGCGACTGATTATCTGAGGTATGAAAGGCACTTTTACTCATGCTAAGAAAATGAATAGCATCAAGTAAATTGGTTTTTCCTGACCCATTACTTCCAGTGAGAATGTTTACGCCTTCAGAGAATTCCAAAGATTCCTCTTCGTAATTCTTGAAATTCAGCAAGTTTAAATTTTTAATCCTCATGAAACTTTCGTTATTCCTTTTTTGTCCGAACAATGTGGGTTAAAAAAACTGGTATTTAGACTGTTATTTGTGAATTGCAATTGTAGAATTTTGATAATCAAGTGTAAATTTTATTTATTGAAAATTGAATGTTTTTATTAATTTCGCATATCCGAACGTTTAGAACTATAACGATTTATGGCAAGTGTTAAAGAACAGTCAAAAGCAAAAGTAAACGCCTCTTCAAAATTTTCAAAGGAAACGTACCTGTTCTGGTATGAGAAGATGGTTCTTCTAAGAAAATTTGAAGAAAAATCAGGTCAGTTATATGGACAGCAAAAGATAAAAGGATTTTGCCACTTATATATAGGTCAGGAAGCTTGTGCGCTTGGTGCGGTTTCTGCCCTTACTAAAGATGACCATTGGATTACAGCATACCGTGATCACGGTATTCCATTAGCACTTGGTACTTCTCCGAATGCAGTAATGGCAGAGTTGTATGGAAAAGCAACTGGCTGTTCTAAAGGAAAAGGCGGTTCTATGCACATTTTTGATAAAGAAAGAAACTTTGCAGGTGGTCATGGTATTGTAGGAGGTCAGATTCCACTTGGAGCAGGTCTTGCATTTGCAGAAATGTATAAAGGAACAAAAAACCTTTGTATGTGCTATATGGGTGATGGTGCTGTTAGACAAGGTGCATTCCATGAAACTTTAAACATGGCAATGACTTGGAAAATCCCTGTAATCTTTGTTATCGAAAACAATGGTTATGCAATGGGTACTTCTGTAAAAAGAACCAGTAATGTAACTGAACTATATAAACTTGGTGAGTCTTACGATATTCCATCTGAGCCGGTAGATGCTATGAGTGTGGAAGAAGTACACCTTGCTGTGGAGAGAGCTGCAGAAAGAGCAAGAAACGGAGAAGGTCCAACTTTGCTTGAGTTCAGAACTTACCGTTATAAAGGTCACTCTATGTCAGATCCGGCTAAATACAGAACCAAAGAGGAGCTGGAAGAATATAAAGCTAAAGATCCGATTGAGCTTGTAAGAGCTACAATTCTCGAAAACAAGTACGCTACAGAACAAGAGCTTGAAGCGATTGACAAGAAGATCAAAGAAATTGTTGAAGAAAGCGTGAAATTTGCAGAAGAGTCTCCGTTCCCTGCTGAGGACGAGGCGTTTAAGGATGTTTACGTTGAGCCTAACTATCCATTCATTATTGAATAATTTAAGAAAAGGGTCAAAAAACTTCCTCATTACAAATATTTTACAGTAAATTTGCAGCCTAATATATAAATAATGGCAAAGTTAAAGGAAAGCAAAGGTGAGCCGGTAGCAGAAAATCCGGAATTGGTATCAAATAAATTTGGTCAGGCAGAAGATTTTCTAAATAAATACAAAAATGTGTTATTTGGAATAGTTGGTGCAGCTGTGATTGCCGGTGCCGCATATTTCTTTTACAATTATCAGAAAAGCAATCAAAACAAAGAAGCTCAGAATGCAATGTTTGCATCTGTTATAGCTTTTGAAGAAGATTCTCTTGATAGAGCTCTTAAAGGAGACGGAAGAAATGCGGGTCTTATCGATGTAGCTGATGAATTCAGCGGAACCAATGCAGGCGATCTTGCTAATTTCTATGTTGGAGTTGCCTATATGAAAAAAGGTAAGTATGAAGACGCGATTTCTCATCTGAAAGAATTCAATGCTAATGACTTGTTGGTTCAAGCAAGGGCTTATAGCCTTATCGGTGATGCTTATATGGAGCTTAAAGATTTCGAAAATGCGATATCTTATTATAAAAAAGCTGCTGATTACAAGCCGAATGAGCAATATACTCCTTCTTATCTTATGAAATTAGCTCTAGCTTATGAGGTTTCAAAAAACTTCCAAGATGCAGCTAAGCAGTACGAGAAAATTATTAATGATTTTCCTAAATCTTCTGAGGTAATGGATGCAAAGAAGTATCTTGAGCAAGATCTGGAACGCGCAAAATAATTAATTCAATAACAAAAATATTAAAGGGATAGGACATTTGTCTTATCCCTTTTTAATTTAAAAACTCATCAAAAATGGCAACATCACTTAAAAATCTTAGCAGTCATACAGGGAAGAATATTACAGATATTTCAGGTAAAAAATTTGGGGTAGTAGTGGCTGAATGGAATTCTGAAATTACAGAATCACTCTATGCCGGTGTTCTTGATACTTTGTTGAAGCATGGTGCAAAAAGGGAGAATATAATTAAAAAAATTGTTCCAGGATCATTTGAACTTAGCCTTGGTGCCCAGTGGATGGCTCAACATGATGAAATTGATGCAGTGATTGTTCTAGGCTGCGTAATTCAGGGTGATACCAGGCATTTTGATTTTATCTGCGATGCTGTCGCTTATGGTATAACAGAAGTAGGTTTGAAATACAATAAGCCTGCAATATTTGGAGTCCTGACGACAAACAATCAGCAACAGGCTTTGGACAGGGCAGGAGGGAAACATGGAAATAAGGGTGATGAAGCTGCAATAACAGCAATAAAAATGCTGGGATTTTAATTATTTGTTCCTGAGCCTTCGAAAATTTGAGTTTAGATGGCTCGGGAATAAATTGATTCTAATTATTCAGAAAAGATTTCCTGAACGATTTCCCAAACCAATTCTCCTTCGTAACCTTTAGAAACGCCATATCGGGCTACTTTTTGTTGTTTTTTGAAAGAATCTGGTTCATTTGTTGACATAAATTTTCTTTCCAGCAGTTTTTTTAAGGTTTTTCTATAAGTTTCTTCATCAATTTGTTCATCTAAGGCCTTTTGAATTTCTGTATCAGAAATGCCTTTACCTGAAAGGGTAAATTTAATTTTATTCCTTCCCCAGTTTTTTAGTCGAAATTTTCCACCAGTATAACTTCTGACAAATCTTTCTTCGCTGAGGAAGTTTTCTTCGATTAATCTTAAAATTATTACGTCCGCTATATCCGGAGAAACCCCCAACCCGTATAATTTGTCAAGAACTTCCTGTCTGGATCTTTCCCGGTAAGCACAAAAAGAAGAAACTTTCTGAAATATTTCGTTAAGACCGAACTCTTTTTCTTTTTTTGTGATACCCATTTTTCTAATTTTACGAATTAAGTTAAAAAATTGAAAAATAAGAAAGCTTTAACCCTACTCTTTATTTCCAATGGAATCTCAGGGTTCGCACAGGGTATTTCCATGCTCTCTATTCCCTGGTATTTTACACAGCAAAATCAGTCATCTTTGTTTATCGCATTTTTTGGTGCTGTTACACTTGGATCATTATTTTGGGGATTATATGCCGGAGCTTTAGTTGATGGATTTAACAGAAAAGACGTTTTTCTTGGAACCAACTTTATTGAGGGATTAATTATCCTTTCCGTTGCCTCTTTAGGCTTTAAAGAAGGTGTTTTGCCTGGAGCGCTCATAATGCTTGTGTTTACCATTACGTTTTTCGGGTATCATATACATTATCCTAATTTATATGCATTTGCTCAGGAAATAACCGATCCCAAGGATTACACTAAAGTTACCTCTTACATTGAAATTGTTGGACAGTCAACTTCCATTGGTGCAGCTGCTTTGGGTGCCTTACTTCTTGAGGGGGTTGATACAGTTCAGACAATTCCTTTTCTGAATCTTGAAATACCTATCCATATCGAAAGGTGGGAGCTCCACGAAATTTTCTTAATGGATGGACTTACTTATATCATTTCATTTATTATGATTCTTTTTATCACCCATAAACCTTCCAGAGATATTACTCATTTGGAAGAGGGGGATTTGAAAGAGAAATTGAAATCTGGGTATGATTATTTAGTTAATAATAAGCTGGTTTCTTTATTCGGTATTTGTTCTTATTCTATATTTATTGTTACCCTTGTTGAAATATTCAGTTTAAGACCGCTTTATATAAGTCATCATTTGCAGGAAGGTGGCGATATTCTCGGACTTTCGGAACTTTTATATGCCTCCGGTTCTCTCGTTTCCGGTATTATTATTAATACTTTATTAAGCAGAATGCCTATACCAAGGTCTATTGTAATCTTGACCTTCCTGACAGCCTTAGCCTTTTTCGTGTGTTCCTTTACTCAAAATGTGATTGTCTTTTTGGGAATTTCTATGATTACTGGATTTACCAATGCTGGTTCAAGAATATTCAGGGTCTCCTATTTATTCAATTTAATTCCAAATGAATTGACAGGTAGGGTGAACAGCATGTTCAATGTAATCAACACGGTGTTCAGAATGATTTTTATAATCGCCTTTATATTCCCATTTTTCTCAAAAGGGTCTAATGTGGTGTATGCTTATCTGATTTTAGGTTTGTTTACATTAATCGCTGGCATTGTTTTAATTTTCCTATATAAAAGAATTTTGCGATTGACGGAACGAATTTCCGAAGTTGGGACTTTGTCTCATTAAGATATGCTCCAAATCAATCAAATTTTAGATATTGTGGCCGGCTCGCTGGTTTGCCACTCTGAAAATACTATTATTGAATACCTTCTGCTGGACAGCAGAAAGGTAAGTATTCCATCATCTTCTTTATTTTTTGCCATTCAGGGAGTTCATCATGATGGACATAGGTTTATCGGTGAATTATACCATAAGGGAATCAGAAATTTTCTCCTTGAGAAAGTTCCGCAAGACTTAAATCTGTTTCAAAATTGCAACATTATACTTGTGGATAATGCAGTTTCTGCTTTGCAAAAAATTGTTGAATTTCACAGAAATGAGTTTACATTGCCGGTTTTAGGAATTACTGGAAGTAATGGAAAAACAATTGTTAAAGAATGGCTTACCCAACTTCTTAGTAAGGATTTCAATGTTATAAAAAGTCCTAAAAGTTATAATTCACAGATAGGTGTACCTTTGTCTGTTTGGGAAATAAATGATCAGCACCAGTTTGGGATATTTGAGGCTGGGATCTCTAGGCCAGGAGAAATGGAGCGTCTTGAGCCAATAATTAAACCAGATCTGGGGATTTTTACAAATATCGGTCCAGCACACGACGAGGGATTTGCATCAAGAGAGGAAAAGATTAAGGAGAAGCTTATCCTTTTTAAGCATTCTAAAGTAATATTCTCTTGCGCAGATCATAAAGAAATTACTAACATCATAAAAACAGAATTGCCTGATGTTAAAAATATTACCTGGTCATATAAGCGAACCGGTGACCTTGTAATAAAAGATCTGGTCTCAGAAGGTAATATTATCAGAATCCAGGCTGTTTACAATAAGCTATTTTTAAATCTTGCTCTTCCGTTTTCCGATGAAGCCTCATTGGAAAATTTAATGCATTGTATTCTTGTGTTACTTTATCTGGATGTGAAACCGGATGAGATTCAATCAAGGCTGAATGCTCTTCAGAAAGTCGAGATGCGCTTAGAGCTAAAGGAGGGAATCAATGGCTGTTATGTGATCGACGACACTTACAATAATGACCTTGCAGGATTAACCATTGCTTTAAATTTTCTTGATCAGCAAAAGCAAAAAGAAGAAAAGACTGTAATTCTTTCCGATTTGCTTGAGACAGGTCGAGATGAAAGACATCTTTATGCAGCAATTGGAGATTTGTTATTAAGTAAGGGGGTTAAGAAGCTGATCGGTGTTGGTCCTACTGTCACCAGGAACGCAGATCTCATAAAAGTGAAATCCACCTTTTATCCTGATACAGCGAGCTTCATTTCTGATATGAAGACAGGTGATTTCAACGAAGAGATTGTTCTTGTGAAAGGTGCAAGGATTTTTAAGTTTGAAGAGATTGTTAAAAAGCTTCAGCAAAAGGTGCACGGTACTGTGTTTGAAGTCAATCTGGATAGTTTGAGTTCCAATTTGAATTTCTATAGATCAAGACTGGGGCATGGCACCAAGATTATGGTGATGGTTAAAGCCTTTGCATATGGAAGTGGCAGTTATGAAGTTGCCAATCTATTGCAATTCCACAGGGTTGATTACCTGGCAGTTGCCTATGCCGATGAGGGGGTCGCATTGAGGGAGCACGGAGTTAGTTTACCTGTAATGGTAATGAATCCTTCATTGAGCACTTTTGACAAATTATTTCAATATAATCTGGAGCCTGAAATATACAGTTTTAAGATTCTAAAAGAATATCTGGAGTTTATCAAAGCTAATGACATTGCATCCAAAATACATTTGAAATTGGATACAGGAATGCGTAGGCTGGGGTTTGAGGAAAAGGACCTTAAGGAACTTGTCGGATTAGTGAAAAATTCGGCAAATATCAGGGTGGCAAGTGTTTTTACTCATCTGGCAGGAGCAGATGAAGGAGTCCATGATGAGTTTACCCATTCTCAAATTGAAAAATTCAAAATTTTCACTGAGCATTTGAAAAACGAATTGGGTTATGGTTTTTTGAGACATGCTCTGAACAGTGCAGGTATTATACGCTTTCCTGATGCGCAATTGGATATGGTAAGACTGGGTATAGGACTTTATGGCATAGAGGCAGGAGGCTTGTTGCAGGATCAGGTACAGCCAGTTGGGACATTAAAAACCATCATTTCCCAGATTAAAGAAATTAAAAAAGGTGAAACTGTTGGTTATGGGCGAAAGGGCATTGCCGAAAGGGATCTTCGGATAGGTACAATAGCAATTGGTTATGCTGATGGGTATGATAGACGCTTTAGTAATGGAAAAGGGAAGGTGCTTATACAAGACAAATTATGCCCAGTAATTGGAAATGTGTGTATGGACATGTGTATGATAGATATTACTGACACCAATGCCAGGGAAGGAGATGAAGTGGTAGTATTTGGTAAAAAGCCCTCTCTAAGGGATCTATCTCAAGCAATAGGAACAATTCCTTATGAAATTTTAACCAGTGTTGGTCAGAGAGTTAAGCGTGTTTTTTATTCTGAATAGAAATTATTCAATCTTAATATTAATCTAACCATGAGTTAATGAATTCTGAGCATATTTACTTTCATAAAATATCTTACTATGGAAGTAAAAGGATCAGAGTTGGTAGTGAGTAAAAGAAATTTTAGGAATCACCAAATTGAAATAGAATTACAAGTCTCTGAAGTCCGCATGGTAAACTTTAGAATTGTAAGTATTATTGGAGAAGTCAGGTCCTCTTTCTGGAAAGAATTGAAAGGCGGTTATAATTCTATTTCAATGAATATTACTGGCTTGCCCAAAGGTACATACCAGTTTTTAATAATAGACGGAGATGGTAATACGGTTATGGAAAGATTCAATAAGTATTAAACTCTTACCAATTCTGCAATTTCAATTTCTTTAATTTCATCAATTCGGAAAAAACAATAAACAGGATTTCTTCTTTCCTTTAACGAAGAATACTGCTCCTGCATCGTTATCCCTTTTAATAAACTTCTGATTTCGTCAACTTCCACAATGTGAAAGTTTCTGAGTAATATATTGCCGTTCTTCAGGATCACATCAACAGAAGCCTTGCTTCCGGCAGTATCCATCAATTCTTTAAGGGTAGCTTTTAATTCCATAAAGCAGCATAAATTTTCTTAAAAATAGAGGATTTTGATCTACAAAATGATTAAAAGTGCCTACCACTTGTTACATGCTTTTTGAGATGGCTTTTCCACTTATTTGTCCACATTTTGCGTTGATGGAGTTTTTTCAATGAAAGTTATCCACTGGTTCGATTGAAAATGATCCGAAAACTGACACTCTTCAGAATTTCTTAACAAAAACTTAACATTGGGAAGAAAAAATAAAAGCCGGGAAGATCCCTAAAACTTCCCGGCAAATTTGAAACTGTAAAATAAATGAATTAAAGCAGATGCATCTAGAACCTTTGGCTATCAATTTTGTTCCAGGTCACTAATTTTCATTTAGCCCAAGGATGATTTTTTTATGTAATATTAATTCGGACATAGTCTATAAATTGCTCCTAAATGTTTTAAAAACCCTTAAAATTGAGTAATTTAAATAGTATTTAAATGTAATATAATAAGCAATATTGAACCATAATTGACTTCGCTTAGTTTCTTTAAGTAGATAGAGACAAAAGATAGAAACGATGAAAAGATTGTTGGTATGTGCAGTTTCCTTAGGATTTCTGTCAATTTCTTACGCTCAGGAATGTCCGGAAGGAATGGTAAAAAGGGCCGATATAGAAGGTGTTGAAAATTCCAGTGGTAAATTTCGCCAAAAAGGTGAAACGGATTACCTTGAGGACGATCATTCTTATACAAGAGCGATTGATCAGGTAAGAACTGAAAGTGATGTCGATCCCTATGCTGAGACGTATGCTTATGTCTATGGTGGCGATACTACAGTAGTTTCTTCGCTTAATGAATGTGTTTTCGAAGATTCGTTGAAAAACAAAGAGTATCTTCAAAATGAGTCATCATTGATAGTGGACCCGGATTATCTTGGTGATGAAGAAGCTTATAGCTTTAAAGAGTCAGAAGATGAGCCAGTCAAGTGGGAAGGTGGAAAGCTGGAATACGAGTCTGAAACTTACAAGGATAGCAAAAAGCTTAGATATAAGGATGACAATTTAAGGTTCAAATCTGAAGAGTCTGGGAAAGATGAGAAAAAAGTCAAATTTGCTGATGATTTAGAAGGGTATAACTACGAAAGGAAGAATGATAACAGCAAATTTGATTATTTCTATGAAACGGAAACTGAAGCCATGGAAGTGAAAAAGAAGAAAGATGGAGAGGCTAAAGTTTATTATGACGGGCAGTTTGACAATTTAGATGAGGTAAATAATTCTGAGTTGATTGAGATGAAGAGTTTGGAATGAGAGGAATTAAAAGATCAGGGTTATTTATCAAAAAAAACAGAGGCTAAATGCCTCTGTTTTTTTATTAGAATATTTGATAATTATTTTACAGCTACCTGCTTAGAAACTTCACTGAATCTTTTAGCAACTTCATCCCAGTTTACCAGATTCCAGAAAGCGCCGATATAATCAGGCCTCCTGTTTTGGTATTTTAAGTAATATGCATGTTCCCAAACGTCAAGTCCTAATAAAGGAAATCCTTTTACTTCAGCTACATCCATTAATGGATTATCTTGATTTGGAGTAGAAGTTACTTTTAATTCACCACCATCTGTAACTATAAGCCAAGCCCAGCCTGATCCGAATCTTGTAGCTCCTGCATTGTTGAAATCTTCTTTGAATTTATCAAAAGAACCGAATTTTTTGTCAATTGCAGCTGCTAGTTCTCCCGAAGGCTTTCCGGCACTTTTTGGAGAAAGAAGTTTCCAGAACAAAGAGTGATTGTAGTGTCCTCCACCGTTGTTTCTAACAGCTGGAGTTGCTTTGCTGATATTTTTCAGAATTTCTTCCAAAGATTTACTTGCCAGCTCTGTACCCTCAATAGCTTTATTAAGGTTTGTAACATAAGCCTGATGATGCTTTCCATGGTGGATTTCCATAGTAGCTTTGTCAATATGTGGCTCCAATGCATCTGGTGCATATGGTAAAGCCGGAAGTTCAAATGCCATATTAATTAATTTATTAAGGTTATTTTAATTGGTTTAGTTAATTCAAATTTAATTTAATTTCTGAGCTTATTGAAAAATTTGACAAGCAGTTCGCTACATTCCTTTTCCATAATACCTTTTACAACCTCAGTTTTAGGATGTAGTAAGTTTACACCGGTTTTTAAAAAGCCTTGTTTGGGATCTGATGCGCCAATAATAACTTTTTTCATCTGACTCCAATAGAGTGCACCTGCACACATTACACATGGCTCTAGAGTTACATAAAGCTCGCATTCGTTCAAATATTTGCTCCCAAGAAAATTTTGTGCCGATGTAATCGCAATCATTTCTGCATGTGCGGTTACATCACTGAGTCTTTCTGTCTGGTTATGCGCACGAGCAATGATTTTATTTTTGCAGACTACCACTGCGCCCACTGGCACTTCGTTATCTTCAAAAGCAAGTAAAGCCTCCTTATAGGCTTCTTTCATAAAATGGGCGTCACTATAAACTGATAGCTCCACTATTTTGTTTTTTTCTTTCTTGCGTTTTGATCCTTAAGTACTTCTTTGGCATCCTTTCCTCTTAAAACTGGTTCTTTAGGGTTTGCAGGCTCTACATCATATAGCTTTTTAGGCTCTATGTGAATGGTATTCATAGATGCTCTTGCTACCGGCTGCCATTGTGCTTTAAGGTTTTCTGGAGCAGTATAGTTGAATATATAGATAAATCCATTTACCAGTGCATATTGAATGAAAGAATATTTCTTTGTCCCTTCGGAAGTTGATACAAATTCAAATGCAATCAATCGTTTTCCATTTACAGGAAGTATTGTGTCCTGAATAAAGCTAACCTTATCATAGGACTGAAGGATTGTTGCTTTGTAAAAATCCTTAATAACGGAAAGGTCAGTTCCCGGAATTCTTGACTTGGTTACGTTGAGGCCAAAATCTACCATTCTGTCTATGTTTGTGTACATCGCGAGTGGTTTTTTGGTTGAAGGATATTTTGAAGCAATATCATCGTCTGCCATTACATAAAAATCCTTAGGAAGGCCAATGGAAATACCATCAACCAATTTGGTCTGAACCAATTTCGGTTCCTTTCCGGTAAATCCGGCAAATAGAGCAATTAATAGAAATGAGAAGATTTTCATATGGGTATACAAAACTTGGTGCAAGTTAAAAATTAACGGTAATTTTTGCCTTATTAGTTTATTTTTCTCAGTGATATTGATTTTAGCATTAAATGGTTTTCTGTGAAAAAAATGGTAAGAAGGTTTATTTTAACAGGGATTATGTATTGAAAGGCATTCCAATGAAAATCAAAATATTCTAATTCTTAGACAGTCATTGCGTAATTGGATGGAAGGATTTTTCACTCACTATGATTAATTGGTTTTTAAGTGCTTTCCTGAAAATAATGACCGATTCCTTGTAAAAAGGAACAAACTAATTTTTAAATTCGCACCTTAATAAAAAAAATATTATTTCTTATGCTTAGAACTCATACTTGCGGAGAGTTAAGAATATCGGATGTGGGAAAAGAGGTTACCCTTACCGGTTGGGTGGCAAAAATCAGAGACAAGGGTGGAATGATCTGGATTGATCTTAGGGATCGTTATGGAATTACTCAGCTGATACTCGAAGAAGGTAAATCGGATAAAAGTGTTGTGGAAGCTGCAAGAGGTTTGGGCCGTGAGTTCGTTCTGGAAGCTAAAGGTACAATTGTTGAGCGCGTTGCTAAAAATGACAAAATTCCTACTGGTGATATTGAAATTAAAGTTTCTGACCTTAAGATCTTAAACCCCGCCAAATTACCTCCTTTTCTTATTGAGGATGAAACCGACGGTGGTGAAGATCTTAGAATGAAATACCGTTATCTCGATCTTAGGAGAAATATCGTCAGAAAAAACCTTGAGCTGAGACACAGAATTGCTATTGAAGCAAGAAAATATCTGGATAGCCTGAATTTTCTTGAAGTTGAAACTCCAGTACTTATCAAGTCTACTCCGGAAGGAGCAAGAGATTTTGTAGTACCTTCAAGAGTGCATGCAGGTGAGTTTTATGCTCTGCCTCAGTCTCCTCAAACTTTCAAACAGTTACTGATGGTTTCTGGCTTTGACAGATATTATCAGATTGTGAAATGTTTCAGAGATGAAGATTTAAGAGCTGACCGTCAGCCTGAATTTACTCAGATCGATTGTGAAATGTCTTTCATTACTCAGGAAGATATTCTGAATACATTTGAAGGAATGATCAGACATCTATTTAAGACAGTTAAAGGTATTGATCTACCTCCATTTCCAAGAATGACTTATGCTGATGCCATGAAGTATTATGGAAATGACAAACCAGATACCCGTTTCGAAATGAAGTTTGCAGAACTAACGGATGTTGCTAAAGGCAAAGGCTTCAATGTTTTTGATCAGGCGGAACTAGTTGTGGGAATTGCAGCAAAAGGTTGTTCAGAATATACCAGAAAAGAGCTGGATGAAATTACAGAATTTGTAAAAAGACCTCAGATCGGTTCTAAAGGGCTGGTTTATGTGAAACTTAACCAGGACGGAACTATAAAATCTTCAGTAGATAAATTTTATGGTGAGGCAGATCTTAAAGTTTGGGCTGAGAAATTAAACGCTCAGAAAGGTGACCTTCTATTGATATTATCTGGAGATGCTAAGCAAACCAGATCTGCATTGAGCGAGCTTAGACTTGAAATGGGCAAAAGACTTGGATTGAGAGATAAAAATACGTATTCATGCCATTGGGTGGTTGACTTCCCATTGCTTGAGTTTGGCGAAGAAGAGAAAAGATGGTTTGCAATGCACCATCCATTCACATCTCCAAAACCGGAAGATATCGCATTACTTGAATCTGATCTGGGTAAAGTACGTGCGAATGCTTATGATATGGTAATTAACGGAGTTGAAGTTGGCGGCGGGTCCATAAGAATTTATAACAAAGATCTTCAGGCGAAGATGTTTGAAATACTAGGATTCTCCGCAGAAGAAGCAAAAGCTCAGTTTGGTTTCTTAATGGATGCATTTGAGTACGGTGCTCCTCCTCATGGTGGTATCGCTTTTGGCTTTGACAGATTGTGTTCATTGTTTGGTGGTGTGGATTCTATCAGAGACTTCATTGCATTCCCCAAAAACAATGCAGGAAGAGATGTGATGATTGATTCTCCTTCTCCTATTAGTGATGCTCAGTTAAATGAGTTACATATTGGTGTAAAAGCTGAAGATTTAAAGAAATAGTTATTAGTGCTATTATATGTGATAAACAAAAAACTCCGGCTTGCCGGAGTTTTTTGTTTAAATAAGTACCTATCAAAAGAAGAAGACGATTATATATCTCTTTTATGGAAATAATAGTTTACAGATAATTGCAGATACAAATCTCTGAGTCTGTAGGTAAGGCCATCCCACGTCTCATTATAGAGACTTTTAAAAGAAAATGTACTCCTTAAGTCGGCACTGACTCTCGGTGAAATGGAGTATTGAGCTCCTATTGTTACTCCATAAAAGTACTTATTGACATGACTGCTGTAATCGTATTCTTTGTGATCAACGGTGTTAGGCTCCGGAATATCTGTTCTGCCGACGATTCCGGTTGCAGTGCCTTTATTTTTTCTGGATAAAGCTCTTGCATAATATGCGCCAGTTTGTAGGCTCCATTTGGAAGCTATTTTATAATGCAGATTTAAGGGGATCTCTATATATTGAATATCAAATTCACCTTTGCTTTTTCCGGTAAAAATTGTTTCAACTTCATATACATACGGCTGGTTATTTATAAATACAGTGACGTTATCTCTGTACCACTGATCTTTAACAGTTGACTGATAAGTTACCTTTCTCCTGCTATAAAAGGCCTCAAGAGAAACAGAAAGTTCCTTTGAAAGGTTATATGAAACTCCCAGTCCACCCAAGGGGTTAAAACCGGGAGCTCCTGATTTGCTCACTATTGTTTCACTATGATATATTGGTCCTCCTGCCTGAATTCCAGCTTTGGCATAGATGTTAAATGGTTTTTCCTGAGAAAATCCAGAATTCCAGATGACTAGAAATATGAAAGAGGAAACAATGAATTTCATTATTATAAATTACTGATTGATTATAAGCTTTGTTGAAAATGATTTTTGCTCCTCGCTTACGATTTTGCATGTATAATAACCTGGTGCAAGATCTGACACATTGAATGATGGTGATGATGTATCATTCCAAGTCTTAGTAGAAACTAGTACTCCCTGATTATTATAGAAGTACAAAGTACCTGATGCAAAAGGAGCATTGTTTATCTTTACCTCATCTTTTGCTGGATTTGGAAATAGAGCTGTTCCTATATTTGCTAAAGGACTAGTTGTTGAAAGAGTTGTAAAATCAAGTGAAAGGTTGTCAATGAATAACGTGCTTCCTTCCTGTCCTTTAAGATCTTTTCCTCCAGCACTTGAAGCAAATGTCATTGTAGCAGAGTCAGGTGTTGCTTCTGACTTATATTCTACCGGAACTGTCAATAAAGTATAGCTGCTCACTGTTTGGTTTGTTTGGAAATAACCTACTCCAACAGTATCTCTGCTTTTACTTACAGTGTTCCATTTGAAAAGGTAGATTGCTATTGAACAAGAATCTCCGCTTACAGGGGTATACTTATAATATACGTTGAACGCGGAAGGCTTGTCAGTATAGGGAATGCCAAATTTAGCGCTTTTGACAAATTCAACCAGGTTTAACTTGAAGGTCCCTAGGAATAAATTGCCGGATGCCAGCTGACCAAAAGCCTTTCTCGAAGTTAATTTCACCGCGTAAGTGCCGTGCTGGGCGTCAGTTGTTTTTTCAGTTGGAGGTTGGACACCTGTGGCAAGCTGCAAAAGGTCGTTTCCTGAAGCCCAGTCATCAACCTGATCATAAGGAGTAAATGGAGCAGAGGCAGGATGATTCGTCCAATTCTCAAAATCACTGTTTGAAAATTGTTGCTGAGCAAATAAACTGGTAGATGCTAATAGAATAATAAATGTGTAGATATATTTCATAGATTATTAATTTTTGTTCTTGCTAATATACAAAAAAATGAATGTGGAGCTAGTGAAATTAATGGAGTTGGTTGTGTCTTGCTTATCCTTAAAGGTAATCGACTTGTGTTCAGGTAATATTCTGATTGAAAAATTTAAGTTTTTATGAAAGGAAGATTTATGAGTAAATGTGCGCTCATTTCAATCTTTTACTCATGATATTATGGCTCACAGTTGAAAAAGGAATTTAATTCGTTGAAAATTATCCGATAAGCTTTGTTGTCTCAAATATATTTTTATATTTGTATCAATAATTTTTACAATAGCTATGGAAAAATTGGTTTCTGATTCAAGAGGTCTGATTTTGTTTTTAATAAAAGCAGATTTAAGAGCAAATAAACTGATTGCTGGATTACAAGAGGCCGGCCTTACCTCGGGATACTTTTATACTGACCTTCCTATAGCAATATTTGAGCTCATGAACTTTAGTGACAATGAACGTGATGCTGTTACAGATATTTATGTTCAAAATGTGGAATCCTTTTGCAAACTGGAAATTTCAGAGTTTTACTCCCGACAAAATGAATTGGCCAATAGCCTCTATCAAGAACTTCTAAAATTGAAGTAAATGGTGATCACTTAAATATATTTATAGTCAGATTGTTGGGGTGCTTTAATCTGTATTTTGCAACTATAAGTGAAACCTCGTCTTATATATGCCGTTTAAATTTGCTCTGTGTGTCAGAATTAAATTTTAATCAGCATTAACTGGCTTATGTATTATAGTGTGCACTGGTTTCCTGTGTATCAAAAAATCATCGGCCATTTTTAGTATGGGTTTTGTTATGGAGTTTTAATATGAAGTCGATTTTTGCAGGTTGTTATTTATCTCTATTACTTCTCTGTGGTTGTTCATTTAAAAATGAGAACATTACAAAGTTAAAAAGGCCTGATAACAAAATATTACAGGCGTTCAATTTTAATGAGAAGTATGATGTCGTTTATCAATTCTATCAAGAATATAAGACTACAGAAAAAGTCAGTCACCTGATAGCTATTGTAAAAATGCCTAGCAATGGATACAAACTTCAGAACAGTTTACCCATTAGCAGATCGTCTTTAAAGCAACTTACTAAAATTGAGAAAAGTAAATTTCTTGATGGAAGGCCTGTAATTTTCAATCCTGAAAGGAGTCTCAATGAAGACATACGCACTAAAGCCATTGAATTTGGTTCTGGAAAAGATTATAATGTTTTTCACTCTGATGGTTATTATCAGATCATATCCAACAGTTGTATGGAAGCAATAGTGATTTGCGACACTCAAAATGACCTGATGTATATTGAGGCTGTAAAATAATCCTGAGGACATTTTCATTTTAAAAAGACGACACGAAGGTTTTCGTGTTTTTTTTGTAGCTTGTTTGCTGAAATTCACTGCCACTGTGATTATAAATATCAGACAAGAAAATCAAGAAGACTATGGTATTACAGAAAAGCTTATTCAGGAAGCTTTCCATAATGCTGAATTTTCTAATCATAAAGAACACTTACTTGTTCAAAAACTTAGAGCTACAGAGGGTTTTATTCCTAAATTGTCTCTTGTCGCAGAATCGGATAATCAAATAGTGGGTCATATCCTCTTTACCAAAGTGAATATTGAAGGGAGTAAAACTAAAGAATCACTTGCATTGGCGCCCCTTTCGGTGCTCCCAAGCGCTCAGCGTCAGGGAATCGGATCCAGGCTTATGAAATATGGTCTGGAAAGAGCAAAAGAATTGGGTTTTGAGTCCGTTATAGTTTTGGGCCATCCGGAATATTATCAGAGGTTCGGTTTTATAAAAGCTTCAATATGGAATGTTCAATTTCCAGGTGATGTTCCTGATGAAGTGTTTATGGCCCTGGAGTTAAATGAAGATGCCTTGATTGATGCAGCTGGAATTGTACGGTATCCAAGTGCTTTCACTGAATAAGTTTTAAATAGATCATTTTATGAACAAGTCCAATTGGATATTCTTTCTTATTCCTGTAGTGCTTATCGGGGATATGCTACTCATTTCGCCTATAACATCCTTGCTGTTGAGTGCTTCTACAACAACGGCGGTGTCCGGCTTTTTGCTTGCTTTGGGAATTTTCTGGGCAAATATGTTCTATATAAGAAAAGTTATTGCAAGACTGAATTAAACTAGCTATTCAGAATTGTCAAATATTTTGGGAAGAATAAGTAATTATTTTTATTAATCATTTTTGTAATTATTTAATGTTTTTCTTTATTTTTAGCTTGATTTTTAGAGTATTAGAATAATAAAGTTCTTATACTATTTTTAACAGTCTTAATATGATTTTTAACTTTTTTAAATTTCAACCAAATGTTTAAATCTATTGTGTTAGATGTAGTTATCGGTCTTGTATTCATTTATTTATTGGACAGTCATAGCCCTTTCCCTTGGAGCTCCTTTTGGGTTTGATTTACTAAAAAACTTGTTTCAATAAAAGGAACGGGAGTAGAGCCGGGCGAAGAAGTCTGTTTTTGAAGTAGAAGAAAAATCAACAGATTTCTTGCGTCTTTCAAATGAGGTTTTGAATGAAATCTATAAACCATTAGTTCCGGAAGTAATTGAAGAGACAAGGTAGGAATTGCAAGCAATTACTGGTGTCTGTGGAATTTGGAAATCAGTCACAGAAAAGGTTAAAGGAGGTGCTGTGGTTGCTGATACTGCGGTTTATCCACTTTGAATTATCGTAGCATCAGACTGCAAGTTTTCTTATGTTGTTATGTTTTCAAGTTTTATGACTGAAATGCTCCTTACAGTGATTTATTCAGTTTTAATATCATAATAAGTTTTGATAGAAATAAAAAAAAATCAAATGTATCAAGGAATATATCTTATTGGATGTTTATTGGGAATTCCATTGCTTCCTATAATAATTATTCAGGGAAAGATCTTAAAGAGAAGAATACCTGTTTTGCCAGAAGCTGAGAAAAACCGGACGGGTACTTTTGGCAATGGTGATACCTTTAGTCTTGTTACAATAGGAGAATCAACAGTAGCAGGAGTTGGAGTGGATGATCATAAACAAGGTCTCACGGGGAATATTGCAAAAGCAATCCATGAGTTTACTGGTAAAAAAATTTCCTGGGAGGTGATTGCCAATTCAGGGTATTCAGCTGAGGCGGTAAATAAGAAACTGATTCCTCTTTTGCCATCTAAACCTATTGATCTTATTATCATTGGACTTGGTGCAAACGATGCCTTTGAAATTAAAAGTCCATTACAGTGGAAGAAGGGAATTACAGATATAATTATCTCTTTAAGAAATAGAAATATCAACTGTCCTATAGTAATAACAGCAATGCCACCCCTCAGGTATTGCCCGGCTTTTTCAATTTTGTTTAAAACCATATTCGGTGGACTGGTGTTCCTTTACTCCAAAACTCTGAAAGAGGTGTGTAGAAATAATGATCAGGTTTATTTTATGAATAAGGAAATCAATTATAAAAACTGGTCTCACAGGATTAGTCCGGGACTTACTAAGAATGACTTATTCTGTGATGGTGTTCATCCTTCTAAGCTATCTTATGAAGTTTGGGGAATGGAAATTGGGGAATATGTGGTAGAAAATAAATTGATATAATAATTAAAAAAAAATTTGTTAGATAAGTTCGTTGAGCTCCAACTCATTTCAATCGATTCACGAGTTCTTTATTTTAACTTAACACTCCTTAAACCGGTCGTTAATATTGAAGCTTTAGCTTTGCATCATAAGTATACGGTATAGTAAGAATTTTAACTTTAATAAAATCATTTTTTGCTTTGTAGTGATTCGACTTTGTTTGAAGGAATTAATCGATTTTGCTTTTTCTGAACAGGCTGTCTCTGAAAGGAGTAGCCTGTTTTTTTTATAAGTTTAGAAATTATAGGACTTATTAACCAGGCCTGGGAAGAGTATGGGACTTTAATACCTAAATATGATTAAAGCATTGTATGTCAAGTCTCTGCCTCTATTGTGTGGAAAGCTTTTTTGAATATGAAAATTATAATAAGACAGTAAAAAGTCTTATATTTAAGGTCTTTATTTAGCAAAAACTAACACAACATACCAAATGGCAATTAGCGCACCGTCGGGGAAGATATCTTCCGCCAATCTTGACAGTAACCAGAAATATGGTACTGCCCTTAGCTCCCTCATGGTTCTGTTCTTCATGATGGGTTTCATTACCTGTTTTAATGATATATTGATTCCATATCTGAAGGTGATATTTAAGCTTAATTATACTCAGGTTAACTTGATAAACTTTTGTTTTTTTGGCGCATATTTCGTTATGTCTATTCCAGGGGGAAAACTAGTAGAAAAGTATGGGTACAAGGCGATGATGATTACAGGATTCGTGATTGCCGCAATTGGATGTATTTTGTTTTTTCCTGCTGCTGAGTTAAGAATTTATGGATTGTTCTTAGGGGCATTATTTATTCTGGCAACAGGAGTTACGCTTTTGCAAGTTGCTGGTAACCCATATGTAGCTGTATTAGGACCTCCATCTACTTCATCTGCAAGACTTACACTTACTCAGGCTTTAAATTCATTAGGTACAACTATAGCTCCCATTATAGGGACAAGAATCATTCTTTCGAATCTTCCAAAAATGCCGAAAGAATTAAATGGATTGAAATCGTATTCAGATTTACCTGAGAATCTAAATGCCATGTTGAATTCAATTCTGGAGCAAACAAAGTTAATTTACCTTCAAGGTACATATTTAAGCATTGCAGCTGTTCTTTTAATTATTGGTGGAGCTTTGTTTATCATGAAATTGCCTGCGATAGGTCATGGAGAAGGAGAAGTTAGCACAGAAGGATTATCAGAAAAAAGCAGCATTTGGGGTTATCGCCACTTGATACTAGGAATCATTGGTATTTTCGCTTATGTGGGAGCAGAGGTTGCTATTGGAAGCCATATTATTAATTACTTAGAAATGAAAGATGTTATGGGTATATCTGCTGATGAGGCAGGTTATTTTTTACCTTATTATTGGGGAGGGGCAATGGTTGGTAGATTTATTGGAACGGTGATTCTTTCAAAATTTAATCCCGGTAAAGTTTTAGGAATTTATGCGGTAGGTGCGATTTCTCTTATTCTTATATCAATTGCTACACATGGTTCAATTTCTATGTGGACTCTATTGCTTGTTGGATTTTGTAATTCTTTAATGTTCCCTACAATATTTACTCTTGCAATCAAAGGTGTAGGGAAGTTCACAGAACAGGCGTCTGGATTACTTTGTACTGCAATTGTTGGTGGTGCGATACTTCCTTTATTATTCGGAAAGGTAGCAGATATAACAGGAGACCTAAAGATGGCAATGATTATTCCGATAGTTTGCTATGTATATATCTCATTCTTCGGATTCAAAGGTCATAAGCCTGTTGAGAATTAATTAGAATATATTTCTAAAGTGAAAAAGGGATAAGCAGAAATACTTATCCCTTTTTTTATAATAGAATTTCTTGAATCACTTATTACATTACTAATGGCTGACTTACTTAAAAATATTTATAATAAAGAATTCTTTGACCAGTTCTGTGATATTACAAGCACAGTAATTAAAGATTTTGACAGAAAAGTTTTTCTCAAAAGGATCTATGATAAGGAATGGGAGCAACGAGAACTCAAGCAACGAATGAAGCATATAGCTTCTGTGTTGAGAGATTTTCTTCCTGCTAATTATGATAAATGTATTTCAACTGCATGTAAACTTATCGCTGAGTTAAAGAAGAAGAATATAAGACAAACAAGTGTAGAACTGATGTTTTTTCCTGAAATCATTGAGCAATATGGCATTGACTATCTTGAGGTTTCTGTTAAAGGTATGGAGTTCATTACACAGATTATCAGCTGCGAATTTGCAATCAGGCCTTTCATAATAAAGTATCCTAAGGAGATGATGAAGACTATGCTTATATGGTCAAAACATGAAAGCCATCATGTGCGGAGGCTTGCAAGTGAAGGCTGCAGGCCTAGATTGCCTTGGGCAATGGCTATTCCTGCATTGAAGAAAAATCCTTCTCCTATATTCCCTGTTCTTGAAAATTTGAAAAAAGATGCTTCGGAATATGTCAGGAGAAGCGTTGCAAATAACCTGAACGATATAGCGAAAGACCATCCTGACAAAGTATTGGAAATTGCTTTGCAATGGCAGGGTAAGTGTGATGAGACTGACTGGGTAATCAAACATGGTTGCCGAACTTTGTTAAAAAAGGCTAATCCGGATGCCTTATCATTCTTCGGTCTGACAGCTGTTAAGAGTATTGCAATAAAGAATTTTGCTGTAGATAATTGTGATATTGCTTTTAACGATGACCTATGTTTCTCTTTTGATTTAATTCATAAAGAAAAAGAACCGCTTAAGCTCCGCATAGAGTATTGTATTTACTATATGAAAGCAAATGGAAAGCAGAATAAGAAGATATTTAAGATTACTGAAAATGTTTACGCTTCAAATGTAAAGTATCCTTTTAAACGTAAGCAATCGTTTCGTGACCTTACCACAAGGAAGCATTACGCCGGAGAACATAAGCTTTCGTTGGTTATCAATGGCAAGGAAATTGTCTCAAAAGATTTTTATTTAAGCAAATAAATTATGGGAGATATATTAAAAATAGATGGGGGTCTTGAAGGCGGCGAGTCTCTCTCTAAAGAGCAAAATGCCTTTAACAAGAAGGTTAAAGAAATTAAAAGCCTAAAGAAGGAACTTGAAGAGCTTTCTGCGGCGCTAGATGTTGCTCAAAGAGAATATCAGAAGAAGGTAATTCCATTGCAGAATGACTTCTTTGGCCTCACTAAAGAACGTCTCCGTATTTTATCAGATTATTATTGGAATGAAAAGTTGTCAAAGGCTTTGAAAAAGGATCTGCTTGAAGTTCTGATCGCTGAATGTCAAAGCTTGACTATATATGGTGGTGCTGATGACGAAGTACAGAAGTGGCTTGAGGAGTTTGAAACACAATTAGGCGCTGGCTCAATTGAGGACCTCCGCAAAGAAGAAGCTGCTTTTGATGAAGCATTTAATAAATTTTTTGATGATTATTTAGGGAAGGATGAGGAAAAAGGATTTGAAGGTGACAGAGGCCCTCATAATTCAGGCCAAAAGAAGAAAGCTGCCAAACAAGCTGCTAAAGAAGAGGTACGCAAACGATCAATCAAGGAGATTTACAGAGGCCTAATAAAGGTATTTCACCCGGATAAAGAATTGGATGAAGCTGCAAAGATAGAAAAGGAAGAGATAAGTAAAGAAATCACCGAAGCATATAAGAAGAATGATCTCCTTGCTTTGCTTGAATTTGAAACGAGCCTTCTGATTTCTGATAAGGCCAGAATAAAAGAAATTGCCGATGATAAGTTAAAAATATACAATGAGGTACTCCTAGAACAAAAGAAAGATCTTGAAAACAGGCTCTATTTGTTGAAGTCAAAAAATGAAATTGTATATAAAGGAATGTGTATGAAGAATTCCAATAAAGAAAGGTTTTTGAGAAAAGTGACTAGTGATCTGAGTGAAAGGAATGATGCTCTTGTTCAGCAGATGTTTGTTTTGCAGAATGATAAAAAGTATCTGAAATATTTTATTGCAACTTACCTTGGAGGGTATGAAGAGTTTTAGTAGGTGTTTTGTTTTACTATTGGATTTGAAATTAACAGGTATCGATAAAAATATTTTTTTATGTAAATCACAACTTAGCTTTATAGCTCATTATCTGTATTTAATAGTATAAAAGTTGTTAAAGTACCTTAATATTAACCTTTCATATGACAATTAAAGTAAGATTTGGCTTGGTGATAGATGTATTCAAATAGCTGTTTTGAAAAAGGACCTTTAAATGGTGTAAAAACCTTCTGTTGCTCGGCATAGTTTAATAAGAAAAACACAGACAGTCATGATAAAGACATCATTTATTACTAACCTGGGCAATAGCATCAATCAATTGGACTTTGAGCTATCTCTGAAAAATTTTATTTCTAAACATGAAATCTTTAATGGTAGAAAAATTGATAAATCTCAAATTAATATCATCAGTGTTTTCCCTATATCTAACGCTGAAAGTACTTTCTATAAGGTAATGTGGGAGATGAATGTATGATGTTTGAATTTGAAGAGTATACAAATTCTACAATATTGATTTAAATTCATCGGGGCAGTATTTACTTCTGTCGTAAATTGGTTAAATGAAAGAAACGGTCATTTGTTAGGCTGTTTTTAATCTTAATTCCTCCCTCTTACTGTCACCATTGCTTCCTTCCACTTAGGGTACATCTTAAAGGTTTTCCTGTTTGATATTTAAATACAATACCGAACAGTTGTCCTATTATTTTCAAAATGGTCATATATAAAATGATACTTTGAAAAGATATAGGTGAAGTTACTGTTTGAGCTTTATCTTCAGTATTGAATGTCCCAGCCGTCTGTTGGGATTTTTTATTTATAAGTGTAACTGTTTTCCTATAAAGAATTTTAGATGGACTCTCATGCCTCACTAGTTTTTCCCTTAGTTGTATATTCTCCTCTATCTTTTTGTATTGCAGGTATTTTAATTTTTACCTTTATGAGTCTTATGCGCCAAAGGCACTTATTTAACTTTCTGATATATAGTGTTTTGTCTTGCAATTTTACTTAGATATCAGCAAATTTGAGTAGTTAGGACATTTAAATGTGTCTTTCAGTCTCCAATATCAAATGATTGAAGAGGAAAAATGAATCAGCCAAATCACAAAAGATTATTTACGGCTAGCAGAATAGCCTTAGTTGCAACTGCAATGACTTTTGCCATACGAGCAAATCTCATAGGAGAACTTGGGACAGAGTTTGCCATTTCATCGGAAAACATGGGTATAGTTGTAGGAACAGCTTTTTGGGGTTTCACACTATCCATTCTTATCGGAGGTCCGCTCTGTAATATTCTTGGAATGCGCAGGTTGATTTATTTTGCTTTTATTGGCCACATTTCAGGTGTTTTACTTACCATATTTTCTACTGGTTTTGTCTCATTATTTTTATCAACTCTGCTAATAGGTATTGCCAATGGATTTGTCGAAGCAGCATGCAATCCTCTTATAGCAACACTGTATAAAGAAGAAAAAACAAAAAAACTGAATCAGTTCCATCTCTGGTTTCCTGGAGGAATTGTTCTTGGTGGTCTTAGTGCTTACTTCCTTGAGCAATTGGGCCTTGGTTGGCAAATCCAACTTGCAGTTATTTTAATCCCGACAATAAGCTATGGAATACTCTTCATGAGTCAGGAATTTCCTCTAACTGAGAGGAAATCATCTGGTGTATCTATGAAAGAAATGGCGGCAGAATGTGCAACTCCTCTGTTTATTTTTATGGTTTTTTGTATGTTTCTTACTGCTTCCACTGAATTAGGCACAAATCAATGGGTGGCTGAGTTATTGGGCAATGCAGGAATACCTTCAATTCTTTTATTGGTTTTAATAAATGGACTAATGGCATTGGGACGCGCATTTGTAGGCCCAGTAGAAAAACTTCTTTCTCCGGCTGGTATTTTGCTGACTTCTGCTGTTCTATCTTCAGCAGGATTATATATGTTAAGCCAGTCTTCCGGATATATGCTTTTTGTTTCTGCCATTCTATTTGCAGCTGGTATATGTTATTTCTGGCCAACTATGTTAGGATTTGTTTCTGAATATTTGCCGCGCACAGGTGAGCTTGGTCTTTCTATAATGGGGGGGGCTGGAATGCTTTCTGTAGCATTTGTTCTGCCTTATATGGGTGGATTTTATGATATTCAAACGCTTGCTAATCTGCCGGATGGTGCTAATCTTGCTGAGTTAAAGGAGTTTTCAAAGGATACTCCTGAATTTATAATGCTGGCTAAGGCAAGGCTTGCAGCAGGAGCAACAACATTAAAATACATTTCGCTTTTACCGCTTTTCCTAATCTTCGCTTTTGGGTGGCTTTTTCAATTCATGAAAAAAAGGACATCATCCTATTCCTTCCAAAAGGATTAAGAAAGAAAGGTATAGCTTAAAGAATTCAATGATGACAAAAGACAGACGTACTTTCATTAAGGAAGCGGGTATTATAGCCGGTGGTGTTACATTACTATCCTCCATTCCCTCAGCTTTATTTGCCGCGGATAAATTTGATTTTAAAATCTCCTTAGCTCAGTGGTCCCTTCACAAAGCCATGTTTTCAGGGCAACTTACAACTCTTGATTTTGCTTCAGTTGCAAAAAAGGAGTTTGGACTGGATGGGGTCGAATATGTAAATCAATTCTTTGCTGATAAAGCAAAAGATCAGGAATACCTCAAGAGTTTGAAACAAAGGGCGGAAGACAATGGTGTAAAAAGCTTACTCATAATGATAGACAATGAAGGTTCATTGTCTTCAACTATAGCCTCGGAAAGGAAGACGGCAGTTGAAAATCATTATAAATGGATTGATGCAGCAAAATTTCTGGGATGTCATTCTATTCGTGTAAACTTGCATGGAGCCGGATCTGATGAAGAATGGAAGGCTGCATCTGTTGATGGGTTAGGCAGACTTGCTGAATATGGAGCAAATCATAAGATGAATGTCATAGTTGAAAATCATGGACAGCATTCTTCCAATGGAGCTTTGTTAGCTGAAGTAATAAAACAGATCAATAATCCTTTTTGTGGAACGCTTCCTGACTTTGGGAATTTTTGTATGAGAAGAGAAAAGGGAGATCTCTGGGAATCTCCATGTGTAGATTGGTATGACAGATATAAAGGAGTCAAAGAAATGTTGCCATATGCAAAAGGCGTCAGTGCGAAGGCCTTCAATTTTGATTCTAAAGGTAATGAACCGGATATAGATTATAAAAGGATGCTTGAACTTGTAAAAGCATCTGGCTATAAGGGTTACATAGGTATTGAATACGAAGGAGAAAAGCTGGATGAATATTCCGGTATAAGAGCTACAAAGAAGTTGTTGGAGAAAGTAAGAGCAGAACTTAATTAAGGTAAAAGCTGAAAGCTTAAAGCATAAAGTAAAAGGAGACCATAGATATAATTATCGCAGACTGTTCCTTTTTCCATTAGGAGAAGTTAGGGATGAGGTTCTTTTGGATTATAAGTGTAAAGTCATTTAGTGATGAAAAGAAAAATTAGAATGGGCATGGTTGGTGGTGGACAAGATGCGTTTATCGGAGCAGTCCATCGTATGGCTGCAGCTCTTGATGGAGAGATTGAATTGGTGTGCGGTGCATTTAGCAGTAGTGAAAGCAAATCAAAGGCTTCCGGTGTAGCTCTTTATTTATCCCCTGACAGAGCATATGCTTCTTTTGAAGACATGATTATCAAAGAGAGAGCCTTGCCGGAAAATATTCGAATGGATTTCGTTTCTATTGTGACGCCTAATTATCTCCATGCAAAGCCTGCTATGCTCGCTCTTGAAAATGGCTTTCATGTTTTGTGTGAGAAACCTCTTGCATTCTCTTATTCAGAAGCATTGACTCTTCGTGATAAAGTGAAGCAGTCCGGACGTTCTTTTGGTCTGATGCATAATTATACTGGTTATCCAATGGTAAAGGAAGCCAAAGCAATCGTCAATAGCGGAAAGCTCGGACCAATCAGAAAGGTAATAGCTGAATATGTACAAGGGTGGCTTGCGGCAAGGATTGAAGAGTCAGGTCAGAAGCAAGCTGACTGGAGGACTGACCCTGATAAAGCAGGAGTGAGTTGCTGTGTGGGAGATATTGGGACTCATGCTGAAAATCTTGCAGAATATATTACCGGATTAAAGATCTCTGAGTTAAGCGCTGATGTGTCCACTTTTGTGAAAGGCAGAAAACTTGATGATGATGCGAGCGTTTTACTGAGGTTTGATAATGGTGCAAAAGGAGTTTTATTTTCAAGTCAGATAGCAATTGGTGAAGAAAATGAATTGAAGATCAGAATTTATGGAGAGAAGGGTAGTTTGGAGTGGCTTCAATCTGAACCTAATAGTCTCTTGGTTAAGATGAGTGGTGAGCCTGTTCAGATATACAGAACAGGAGTGGATAATGGCTATCTTTCAAAAGCTGCATTAAGCGGAACCCGCTTACCTGGTGGACACCCAGAAGGATACATTGAATCACTTGCAAATATCTATAAAGGGTTTGCGAGAACGATTCAACAAGATGAAAGACGTGATGAGTTTGATTTTCCGGATATAGAAGATGGTGTCAGAGGAATGCGCTTTATCGAAGCAGTTATTGAATCTGGAAGTAAAAATGCTCAGTGGGTAAAACTATAGAATACAGATGAAAACTATTAAGGGACCGGGGATCTTTCTTGCTCAGTTTATGGATGACAATGCTCCCTTTAATTCACTAGAGAATTGTTGCAGATGGGCCGCCTCCTTGGGCTTTAAGGGTGTCCAAATTCCAACATGGGATGGAAGATGTATGGACCTCAAACTGGCAGCTGAAAGCAAAACATATGCTGATGAATTAATGGGCATAGTTAAAGCTGCTGGTTTAGAAATAACAGAGTTATCAACCCATCTTCAGGGCCAGCTAGTTGCTGTTAATCCAGCTCTTAGTGATCAGTTTGATGGTTTTGCTCCGGTAGAACTAAGAGGTAACTACCAAGCCAGAACTGAGTGGGCGATTCAACAATTAAAGTATGCTTCAAAGGCTAGTCAGAATTTAGGATTGAACGCTCATGCTACATTTTCAGGAGCTCTTATGTGGCATAATGTTTATCCATGGCCTCAAAGAAAGGCAGGTCAGGTCGAAGATACATTCAAGGAACTTGCAAGAAGATGGACTCCTATATTGGATGTTTTTGAAGAAGCTGGTGTGGATCTTTGTTATGAAATACATCCAGGCGAGGATTTGCATGATGGTATTACTTTCGAGAAATTTCTGAAAGCTACAGGAAACCATAAAAGGGCAAATATCTTGTACGACCCGAGTCACTTGCTGTTACAGCAAATCAATTATCTTGACTATATAGATATTTATCATGAGCATATCAAAATGTTCCATGTGAAAGATGCAGAGTTTAATCCTACAGGCCGATCTGGTGTTTACGGCGGTTATCAAGAATGGATAGACAGGCCTGGCCGATTCAGATCACTGGGAGATGGGCAAGTAAATTTCAAAGCAATATTCAGCAAGCTCGCTCAATATGATTTCCCAGGATGGGCAGTTCTTGAGTGGGAATGTTGTCTTAAAAACCAAATAGACGGTGCAAGAGAAGGAGCTGAATTCATCGGTAGAAATATTATTAAAGTAAGCGAGCGGAGCTTCGATGACTTCGCGAAATAAGTTGTAAGTGATAAGTTTTAAGTTATAAATGAAACAAGTAATGCTCCTTTTGTAGGATCAAAATTATGAGTTTAATGAAGAAGAAAATTTTTCTGATAGGTTGTGGTATTCTGCTTATGACCTCTGCATTTATTCTGAAGTTTCAGGAAGAAAAAGTTGAAAGTACTCTTGAAGTTTATGATCTGGAAACAAAGCAAAGAAGTGTAGTTTATAAGACTGATGAACACTTTGAAGCTCCCAATTGGTCAAGAGATGGGAAGTTTTTAGTATATAACAGCAATGGTAAAATTTACAAATTTAGTTTCGGTGGTAAACCTGAATTGATTAATACAGGCTTTGCTACTAAATGTAACAATGATCACGGTATCTCTCCAGATAATTCTCATTTGGTAATTAGTCATCACGAAAGTAAAACAGGCAAGTCTATCATTTATACTTGTCCTTTGACTGGAGGGCTCCCTGTAGCGGTAACTCCTATCGGTCCATCCTATTGGCATGGATGGTCTCCGGATGGGAAGACTTTAGCATATTGTGCTGAGAGAAATGGAGAGTTTGATATTTATTCTATTCCTGTAAGCGGTGGAAAAGAAACACGCCTTACAAATGCTGCTGGTCTGGATGATGGTCCAGATTACTCATACGATGGTAAATACATCTATTTCAATTCCGTGAGAACAGGCAAAATGAAGATATGGAGAATGAAACCAGATGGCAGTGAACAAAGTCAAATGACATTCGATGAATATAACGATTGGTTCCCTCACCCTTCACCTGACGGCAAATGGATGGTCTTTGTATCTTATGATAAAGATGTAGATGGCCACCCTGCCAATAAGAATGTTCGTTTGAGATTAATGCCTCTCTCGGGAGGAAAGCCTGAAGTGCTGGCGGAGCTGTTTGGTGGTCAAGGTACTATCAATGTCCCTTCATGGTCTCCGGATAGTAAAAAGTTTGCTTTTGTTAGCTATAAGCTCCAGAATAAATAAAGATCTTTTATAATATTATAATAAACCATTAAAAGCATAACGATGCAATACAGAACATTTGGACGTACTGGCTGGAAGATCAGTGAAATTGGATATGGTATGTGGGGCCTTGCCGGCTGGACTGGCAATGATGACAAGGAAACTTTCAGTTCGCTTGACTATGCCGTTGAAGCAGGATGCAATTTTTTTGACACTGCCTGGGGGTACGGAGAGGGAGCAAGTGAAAGAATTCTCGGAGATTTGTTGAAGAGGAATTCTTCGAAGAAACTTTATGTGGCCACAAAAATTCCACCAAAAAATTTTAAATGGCCTTCTAAAAGTCATTACAAATTAGAAGAATGTTTCCCTGCGGAGCATATCATTAAATACACTGAAATGAGTTTGAAAAACCTTGGGGTCGAAAGAATAGATCTTCAGCAGTTCCATGTTTGGGAAGACTCCTGGGCTCAGAATGAAGAATGGCAGAAAGCTGTTGAGCAATTGAAAGCTCAGGGTAAAATTGAAGCAATGGGTATAAGTGTCAACAGATGGGAACCTGGAAATTGCATTAACACAATCAAGACTGGCTTTATAGATGGTATACAGGTAATCTATAATATTTTTGATCAGAACCCTGAAGATGAATTATTCCCTGTATGTAAGGAATACAATGTAGGTGTTATTGCCCGCGTACCATTTGATGAAGGTACACTTACAGGATTGCTTACGAAGGAAACCAAGTTTCCAGATGGAGATTGGAGAGCAACTTATTTTGTTCCTGAAAATCTTATCTCAAGTGTAGAGCATGCAGATAAATTAAAGCCTCTGGTACCATCCGATATGACCATGCCGGAGATGGCGCTAAGATTTATTCTAAGCAATAAAGATGTTGCTACTACAATACCTGGTATGAGAAAGCTTCACCATGCCAAAAGTAACCTAGCAGCAAGTGATGGGAAAGGCTTGTCAAAAGAGCTTCTGGAAAAGCTTAAGCCACACCGATGGGACAGAGTACCAACTTCCTGGTCTCAATAGTTTATATATTGGTAAGTTAAAACAACCTTTTATAAAAAGACTTTTATGTTTTCAAGCAAAAACTTTAATAGGCAACTATGTTGCCTATTCTTTTCTTTAGTTATCCCTTTTACTTCCTTTGGACAGAAAGGAGATAAGAATAAAATTGTTTCAGAGCTCATGTCAAAAATGACATTGGAAGAAAAGGTAGGTCAGATGACAAATCTTACGCTTTCAGCCATTACCGAGCCTTCTGACGATCCCCTTAAGGTTGATCCAGTTAAACTTAGAGAGGTTATTGTAAAGCATAATATCGGTTCTATACAAAATGTAGTGAAGCATGCATACGGCATCGAAGAGTGGCACAAATTGATCAATGAAATTCAAAAGGTCTCTTTAACTGAAACCAGACTTAAGATCCCTTTTCTATATTGTATTGATGCTGTTCATGGGACAAACTTTACCCTCAATTCAACTTTATTTCCACACAATCTGGGACTTGCAGCGACTAGGAATCCTGAGCTTGTGAAGTTATGTGCGGAGATCACTGCAAAGGAAGTCAGAGCTTCAGGTATCAGGTATAATTTCTCACCTGTACTTGATGTGGGAAGACAACCCTTATGGCCTCGTTTCCCGGAAACATTTGGAGAAGATGTTCTTCTTACCAAGACTATGGGTGTGGCTTCAGTAAAAGGCTATGAAGGCAAGAGCCTGAATGACTTTACAAGTGTTGCCTCTTGCATGAAGCACTTCGTGGGATATTCAGTTCCGGCCAATGGTAAAGACAGGGCAGCAGCATATATTCCGGAGATTAATCTAAGAGAATATTTTCTTCCCCCTTTCAAAGCTGCTGTTGACGCAGGTGCTCATACGCTTATGGTAAACTCCGGTGAAGTGAATGGAACTCCTGTTCATGCAAGCAAATTTTTACTTACTGATGTTCTTAGAAATGAATTGAACTACAAAGGTATTGTAATCAGTGATTGGGAGGATATAAAAAAACTCAACGAACGCCACAGGGTAGCAGAAAATCACAAAGAGGCTGTTTATCTGTCAGTAAATGCAGGTATTGATATGTGTATTGTTCCGTTTGACTTCAGCTTTTATAATGATTTGATAGCATTGGTAAAAGAAGGTCGGATAAAGGAAGAGCGTATTAATGAATCTGTAAAGAGAATCCTTGACCTTAAATTTGATCTGGGAATTTTTGAAAGGCCTTATGTAGAAAAAGAAGCTGCCAAAAATTTTGCTTTGCCAGAATACAAGCAAACAGCTTTGACTGCTGCAAGAGAGTCAATAACTCTGTTAAAGAATTCTGATCAAGTACTGCCGTTGAAAAAAGATAAAAAAGTTCTTATCGTAGGTCCAAATGCAAATTCTCTTACAGCTTTAAATGGTGCATGGTCATATACTTGGCAGGGTCGTAAAGCTGAGTATTTCCCAAAGACAGAGTTTACATTGCTGGAAGCTATGAAAAAGAAAACTGGAGATGCGAATGTAACTTACAAGAAGGATTTTAAGGAAATAACTTCAGATGTTAAGCCTGATTACATCATTGTCACTCTAGGTGAAGATGCGTACGCAGAAACACCAGGAAATACAAAGACACTGGAACTTCCTTCTGAGGATCTCGAAGGAATCAGAAATCTTGTAAAAATGTATCCCAACATTCCATTGATATATATCCTTACTGAAGGAAGGCCCAGGCTTATCAGGGAAGTAGAACCTTTGGCAAAAGGAGTATTGCTGGCTTATTGGCCAGGCTCAGAAGGAGGCAATGCAATAGCAGATGTATTGTATGGAGATTATAATCCAAGTGGGAAACTGCCTTTTACATATCCCCGTTATTCAGGAGAGCTTATGACCTATGACCATAAATGGCTGGATGAAGCAGTAGAGATCGTAGAACCTGAGTACAAGTATTTTTATGAATTTGAACCTCAATATCCTTTTGGTTACGGATTGAGTTACACAAGCTTTACTTTAAGTAATTTAAAGTTAAGTAGTAATCAACTTACTGGAGATTCTAAAATCAAGGTTTCTGTAGATGTTAAGAACACTGGTCAGCGTAGTGGTCAGGAAGTGGTGGAGTTATATTCCAGAGATCAATTTGCATCAGTTACGCCTTCTGTAAAACGTTTGCGAGGCTTTAAAAAGGTTGAGTTACAGACAGGGGAATTGAAGACTGTTGACTTTGAAATTTCCAGAGAGGACCTTGCTTTTGTCGGTACAGATATGAAATGGCGCACAGAGCCAGGAGCTTTTGATTTAATGATCGGAGATTTAAAAGTTGTTTTAAACTATAAAGGTAATTAGGATTTTGTTTGTGAATGTTTAATTAAAAAGCCCGCTTGTAAAAAGTGGGCTTTTATTTTTTATTTAGAGTACAAAAAGTAGGGTGTACCATTGCTTCTGAATGAAAGTTAACCGATATGACTTATTAAAATTCAATTAAAAGCTCCTGTGAAATTGAAATATTGAATTAAGTAATTCTACTGATTTGTATGGTTGAGCTAATTTTGCAATTGAAAGAAGTTCAATTGTCTGCATTTTTTTGTGAACTGTACTTAATCAGGAAGTTATTGTGGAAATTTTCTACAAGTCAGTGATGGCGCAGGCTTTCCATTATGTTTGATTTTTCAAAGCAATAATTTTTTTGTAAATTCATTTCTTTATTTCGATTTAAAGTTATTAGTATGAATTACCGCACCATTTTTAAATTATTAAATTCAATAGTTTTGATTCTGATTTGTAATCTGAATAGTTATTCTCAAATAAAAAATATAATAGTTCCAGAGGGTAAATACTTTATTGATAATTATAATAAAATTATCCTATGTACTGAAAAGATTTCATCTCTAGGTAACATAGATGAGGCAGAAGAAATTAATATAGTATTTGATAAGAATTATAAAATTAAAGGTTCTCCAGATTTTTTCTCTTATTCTGAATCATATGATTTGGAGATTACAGATGAGGGGCGTAGCCAATTTAAATTGTTCTTCACTCAGCTGCCTGTCTTCACTATTAATACGAAGGGTGAAGTAGTCGACGACCCAAAGGTTGGGGGCTATCTGACTTACTCAGATTCTACCGGGATTTTGCTTAAATCAGATATTGGAATTGAAATAAGAGGTAACTGGTCCCAGACTTTCCCAAAAAAGACATATGATCTTGAATTTTGGGCAGATGAGACTGGTAAAGAAACGATAGACGCAAAATTCGGAAATCTGCGAAGTGATGATGACTGGGTTCTTGATGCATTATATAATGAGCCTCTGAGAATTAATAGTTATACTGCACATAAACTTTGGTTGGATATTCATACGCTTTATTATGCAGGTAAAGCCCCCAAGGCTAAATCAGGAGCTGATGTTTCATATGCAGAATTATTTCTAAATGGTAAATATCATGGTTTATACATGTTGTCTGAACAGATTGACAGAAAGCAATTGGATTTAAAGAAAACCATTGGTGCCAAGGTGGAAGGAGAGTTAATTAAAGGAGATAACTGGGGTGATGCTGTTACTTTCATTAAGGCCAATCCTTTTGATAATAATTCTCAAACCTGGGATGGTTTTGAAATGAAATATCCTGATGAATTTATAAACTGGGAGAATATTCATGCATTCGTTGATTTTGTTGTAAACAGTAGGGATGAGGAATTCAAAAGCTCTATTTTCAAGAGGTTTGCTATTGATAATGCCATAGACTATTTCATTTTTATAAATTTATTAGGGGCCTCTGATAACACAGGAAAGAATATTTTTATCTGTAAATATAAATCCGGTGAACCTTATTTTTATACTCCCTGGGACCTTGATGGTACTTATGGTACATTGTGGGATGGCTCCAGACAATATACAGCAACATTTGAACTAACAAATGGATTGTACGAAAGGTTGTTCAAGCTCAATCCAAATCAATTTATTGAAAAATTAATTTCAAGATGGACTGAACTTCGTCTGTCTAAATTCAGCAATGTTTCATTAGCAGAGGGACTTGATAGGAGTTATAACTTATTGAAAGGCAATAATATTTACGAAAGAGAAGGGATTGTATGGAAGGAGTATAAGTTTTCAATAAACGATTCTACTTTTATGAAATCCTGGATCAATACCCGACTCCAATTCATGGATGGATATGTCTCTACATTAACAGGCGCTATTGAGACATCTATAAAAAATTCATCTGTTGTCAGTACCATTTATCCGATTCCAGCTTCTGACTTCATTACAATCGATTTTAATGGACTTGATGGTACAGAGTTTTTAATAGTTAATCTTCAAGGTGTTGTTCAAAAGAAGGGGCAATTGGATGCAGGAAAAAATCTTTTTAAAACAACCGATTTTGAAAATGGGATTTATTTTGTCGTAATAGGCAATACCTTTCAAAAGATTTCCATAATTAAATAGTAGGTTAAATTTAATATTTTAGAGGATAGACTGATAAGATTTGTTGCCATCTATCCTTTTTTATTTTTTTGTTAAAATATTTTTTACTAATTGTTATATGAAATTTTTTACAACACTCTGCTTATTCATTTGCCTTTCATCAATTAAACTTGTTGCACAGGATTATACCCCTTTGCGAAAAGGTTTAACCTATCAATACGCAACAGCAAATCGTGATACACTTATCACTCTTAGAGTTGATTCAGTTTATGCTCTTGGCTCAGATTCTATATTCGAGTTGGATAAGAAGTATTTTGGAATTAATAGTAGTATTAATGGACCATTGCAATGGGAAAATAAAACTACCAATATAGTTGGGAAAAGAATAATTAAATCTCCTAAGGGCGTTTATTCATTCATCACATCTAGTGATACCTTGTTGTTGATGACGACTTCGCCAATAAATACTTCCTGGTTTTTTTCCAAAAAGAGAAATCTTCAAGCAACTGTCCTTTCCAAAACTTATGAAAGTATACTTGGGGTTATGGACTCTATAGTTACTATTGGGCTAAGTAACGGAAAGGAAATAAAGATATCAAAGTCCTTAGGTCTTGTTAGTACAAACACCTCGTTTGAATATATATTGCCAGATCATATATATGAAGATGCATGCGTTAATTTCACTTCATACAAATTGGATGCTATAAAAGAATTGAAATTGGGTTCTTATTTTGTCACCCTTGAAAATATATACAATTTCGAAGTTGGAGATAAATGGGGGCAGTTGGAAGAATCTGCATTATACCCTAGGCCATTATTCTTTCCAAGGAATAAGATTTATTATGAAGTTATCAGCAAGGAGTTAATCGAAGGGACTTCGTCGTATGATTTTAAAATCCGAAGGGTCATAAGTAATTACTACAAAGAAGTTTCTGTTGATACTTTATCTTTAGAACAATACAGGAGGGAGACATATGATTATAATTCTGAAATATTAGACCGCCTTACTTATAATGTGGGGCTTGATGCGAAGCGAAATGATAATTTTATAACTTATATTGAGCATGACTCACTGAAAGTTCAATCCATTATAAATTTTGAGAGCGCTTTTTACCATGTGTATTCTCCGGGCATTGGACTTATTTCATATTACGATGTAAATTGGGGTGGCGGGCCGAATGAATATAAAATGACAACAGTCTGTTATACGAAGGGAGATAAAACTTTTGGAAATTGTGAAGAGTGGCTAGCTATTATTCTTGATACTAAACCAGCAATGATTGAGTCTAAAGTAGGGATATTGCCTAATCCAGCTTCAGAGTATATTAATATTGAATATGCTAAAGGTGCGGATTATGAGCTTATCGATTGTTATGGCTCAGCGGTCTTTAACGGAAGAATTAACAGTGATCAAGAAGTAATTTCAGTTAATAGCCTTGAAGAAGGCCTTTATTATTTGAAATTAGAAACAGTCGAGTCTTCAATTGTCAGGAAAATAATTGTTCGTCATTAATTTAATTCATTAAGATTCATAGAATATTCTTTATTGTATTTGGCTCTATACTGTATAGGTGACATACCTGTATACTTTTTAAATGTCATTCTGAATGCTTTAGGATCTGAATAACCTACGCCATACATAACCTCATTAACATTATTTGCAGTTGTTTCGAGGTTTTGTTTGGCGGCTTCTATTCTTACTCGTTGTACATATTCTATGATAGTATTGGATGTTGCTTTTTTAAATCTACGTTCAAGGTTTCTTCTGCCTATAGCAAATTTTAACGCAATCTGATCCACTGAATACTTCTCTCCTGGATTGCTTTCTATCAGTTCCTGAGCTTTTTTAACAATTAAATCTTCATGATCTTTTTGACCATTAAATATTATAAATGGCGACTGGCTGCGACGTTCAATATCTATCTGAAATGCTCTTGCCATGAACAGCGCAATGTCTCTTCCTGCATATTTTTCAACTAGATAAAGTATGAGGTTTAAATATGAAAAGGCACCGCCACTTGAATATATACCATTTTCATCAGTAATAATTTTATCTTCTACAAGACGTACATCAGGAAACATCTTTTTGAATTCATTTGCTGAAAGCCAATGAGTGGCACAACTTTTACCTTTTAAAAGTCCTGTCGAAGCCAGCAAAAATGCGCCGACACAAAGGCTTGCGACTTCTGCACCTTTATGATAATGCTCTGTTACCCAGTCATAATAATCCCTGTTCAATTCAATTATTGATTTTATATCTCCATCAATTGCGGGAATAATGATAAGATCTGTTTTGCTTATCTCGCTAATCAGTTTGTCAGGATGAATTTTGTACAAATCATTTGTAATAGAGACTTCTTTTGTAAGGCCAGTAAGTTTTATTTCAAACATGGGCTCTTTCCCAAGACGTATAAGGTGTTTATTTACTTCAGAGAACACCTGACGTGGACCCTCGATGCTGCCTAAAACTGCGCCTATTGGTACCAGAATAGAAATCTTTTTCATTGTATAAAAGTAAACGATTTGATTGTCGCAATCTACCCCCAAAATAGTCGCATTTTCAGGGTATTAGACTGGTGTTGGAATCTTTAATTTTGTTTCCTAATAATAGTTGTCAGAAGAAGTTGACGAATGAAAACAAGTTGTCTGATTTCTTCTTTATAGTAGATATGATTTTTTAAATGTGTTTGAATAAATATTTTCCAAACTAAATAATTAATAGAAATGAGTGTAGTTAATAGAATCATTCCGTGTCTCTGGTTTGATGACCAGGCTGAAGAGGCTGCTAAGTTTTATACTTCAATATTTAAAAATTCTAGAATTACCAAAACCTCGTATTATGGTGAAGAAGGCTATGAGTTTCATAAGAAAAAGTCCGGTACTGTTATGGTTGTAACCTTTGAAATTGAAGGGCAACAATATAATGCCTTAAATGGTGGACCTCAGTTTAAATTTTCAGAAGCTGTTTCATTACAGGTGATGTGCGACAACCAGGCTGAAATAGATTATTATTGGGAAAAGCTGACTCAAGGTGGAGAAGAAGGGCCTTGTGGCTGGCTAAAGGATAAGTTCGGCTTCTCTTGGCAGGTTATACCTCTGATTTTGGAGGAAATGCTTTTAGATCCTGATATAAATAAAAGAGAAAGAGTTATGAAAGCTTATCTGCAGATGAAGAAGTATGATATAAGTTTGCTTAAGAAGGCGTTTGAGGGCAGATAAAAGACTAATTTTCATGATCAGAATCAGTTTGTTAACTTTTTTATAAAATTTTGATCATGGAGATACGTCCAATTTAACAAAAGCAGATTACTCAAATTTTATTATCTATTCTTTGAAAATGCAATCGAGGAACATCTGCATTTTTACTCCTATTTACTCGTGATATAAAATTTATATAGTATCTTCGGTAATAGCTAGTGGTATTAAATGAAGATACCACCATATGAATAAATGAATATCCTGGAAAGAATTTCGCTGTTATCTGAAACAAAAAGGTGGTGGCTATCCATTGCATCTACATTGCTTGTTAATTGTGGATTATATGTCCTATTGATTTATTTTGGTCACCTTTTCGGAATCGCGGTCTTTGGTTTGGTGCCCTTAACCACTGGGTTAATGGCAACCTGGCTTTATGGTTTTTCAAGAGACATTTCTAGGCTTTCGTCTATAGGAATTTCTTTTACTACTTTGATATTTTTGATTTGTCTACTAGTTTTCGCGGGAGCCTTAACAACACAATATTTGTTGTTTATGGTGTTGGTTTCTTTTAACCTTTGCTGGATTGGTAGTACTATCGGACGAATGATGATTAAAAAAATATAGGTACGATTTCGGTTTTCATTCAAACATTTTCAGCACTTGGTAGTTGTGTTGTTCAACAAAAAAATGACACAAATGATGAAACAAGCACATTTAAAACTACTTTTTATCTTTTCTCTTGTATTGCTCTTTGCCTGCGAAAATAAGAAACAAGAAGCTGGAACGACCGATACTACTGCCGGGACTGCGTCCGGAGAACATGCTGCTACAGAAGGTGAAGCTGTTTATAAAGTTGATACTGCACAGAGTACTATAAAATGGACAGGTAAAAAAGTTACAGGAAAGCATAATGGTTCTATCAAAATTCAAAGTGGTGAATTAAAGGTCGTGAATAATGTTGTGACAGGTGGAACCATCACAATTGATATGAAATCAATAGTGAATGAGGATTTGACTGATAAAGAAAGCAATCAGAAACTGATCGGACATTTGAAATCTCCAGATTTCTTTGATGTGGAAAAGCACCCGACAGCTACTTTTGAAATAGTTAGATTAGATGCCGGTAAAGCTGAGAAAGAAGAGATTCTTACGGGAAAGCTTACTTTAAAAGGGAAGACAGATGAAATCAGTGTGCCTGTTAAAATTACGCATCATGAAAATGAGTTAAAGGCAAAAGGAACTGCCGTAATTGACAGAACTAAATGGGATATTCGTTACGGTTCAGGCAAATTTTTTGAAAACCTTGGGGATAAGGCTATTTATGATGAGGTGGACATTGAGTTTGACTTAGTGGCAGCCAAATAGTTTTCTGTTAAAATATTTATTCTTACAATCCCCAGATTTCCCTGGGGATTTTTCATTTATAGTCGCATCATCATTTTTAGGCCTCAAAACATAAGCCAATTTCACCAGTTACTTTTGCTTAATCAAATTTTAATCTTTAATAATTTAAGCTATGAGAATGAATTTTACTCCGTTTAAAAAAGTGATTTTTGCATTTGCGGCCCTTCTGATTTCTGGAGGGAGTGTGTTTGCTCAATTGTCTACGGCATTGGTTCAAGTAATTCACAATGCTGCGGATCCTGAGCTTCTTACAGTTGATGTTTATGTTAATGATATACTCTGGGCTGACAATGTTCAGTTTAGGCAGGCAAGCGAATTTGAGACTGTACCGGCCGATATAGCCACTAAAATTGATGTAGCGCCTGCATCAAGCACAAGTTCCGCTGATGCGTTTTATACAACAACTGTTACGCTGGCAGGTGGAACCAAAAATATTATTATGGCTACTGGAGTAGTAGGAACCGGTTTTGCGCCAAATCCTGAAGGGGAAGACATTGCATTTAATCTAAAAACTTTTGATGCCGCCAAAGATGTCGCCAATGATCCATCAACGGTTGAAGTGAACTTCTGGCACGGCGCCACGGATGCGCCTGTATTGAATGTAGTAGCAGATACTGAGGATACTTTAGTGAAAAATATTGGATATAATCTTTTTGCAAATTATGATGCGTTGACTCCTGCCATCCACAACCTTTATATAACAAACTCCTTCAATAAAGAGGATACATTAGGAGCCTTTACTGCAGATCTTACAGGTTATGCAGGACAGGGTATTCTGATATTCGCTAGTGGCTTTCTGGATCCATCGCAAAACAATGATGGCCCAGCATTTGGTTTATTTGCAGCGTTACCTGACGGAGATGTAGTTGCTCTTGGTAATATTCTTGCAAGTGTTAAAGCTTCAGGGACGCCTTTTCAAAAGCTGTTGGCTTATCCTGTGCCATCCACAGATCAACTCACAATTGAAATCGAAAATGATACTCCTGGTATGGCTGAGATAGAGCTGGTGAATATGTATGGTAGTGTTGTACAGCCATCTTTTGTTTATCTGACTTCTGGCAAAAACATACTGAATGTGGATTTAAGCAATGTTACTTCGGGTCAGTATCTAGTTAAGATAGTTGGCAAAACAAGAACAGGAACAGCGCGCTGTGCTGTAATTAAATAATCAAGAAGTAATCTTTGTCATAAGGAGACTGTGATTCGCAGCCTCCTTTTTTATTTTTTCATTCTGGAAATTCTGAAGCTAGCCATTACTTAAATTATTATTTTTATTTCAATATTATTGAAAGCGATGATTCTTAAAATTTCTCTTTTGTTTGTTGCAACCATTATTGCCTTCTGGTTAAGTGCTATTTGTGGTGGAGGAGCTAGTCTCGTTCTGATTCCGATTTTAAACTTGCTTTTACCTACTTCTGTGGTTCCATTTTCACTTACAATCGGTACGTTCACAAGTTCTGCATCTCGATTAGCTGTATTTTGGAAAAAAATTAACTGGAAGATTTTTATTTGGTTTGTGCCATTTTCAATTCCGTCGGTCTGGCTGGGCGCTTATCTTATAAAATTCGCGAATCCTCTTTATCTGCAACTTATTGTGGCTGTGTTATTAGTAGCAAACCTTCCTCAATTGTTTGTTTCCAAAGGAAAAATGAAGGAGGAGCAAAAGCCCTATCCTCCGTATGTTCTGGCTATTGTAGGTTTTCTTGCTGGTTTTGTGTCAGGAATTACGGGGTCTATAGGTTTGTTGTTCAATAGATTTTATTTAAAGTATGGCTTGACAAAAGAAGAAATAGTAGCAACCAGAGCAGCGAATGAGATTTTTCTTCATATGATGAAATTGGTGATTTATATTCTGTTAGGCCTGTATTCGGAGTTAGCCTTATATCTCGGCCTTACAATTGCAGCAGCCTCCATTGTTTCTTCCGTTTCAGTTAAATATATCCTGCCTTTTATAAGTGAATTTCTGTTCAGAAAGATAGGGTATGGTGTAATGGTCTTGTCAGGTGTTATACTGTTAATAGGAACATCAACTGATATCATCCAGACTGATAAATTAAATTTGACTTCCAATAAGAAGGGCAGGAAATATGAAACAGAGGTTAGCTGGAGAGATACTCAGTTTGTGTTGGAATATTCTTTTAACGGAAGTTTTGAAGTCGAGCGTCCTATTAAGTATGAAGAGCTGCCAATCCATTTAAAAAGAGAGTATGATTTATTAATTGAAAAATACGATTATATAAAATTGGAAAAAGTATTCAAGTTCAGGGAGGCTGCCAGTTATGAATTTTATGCATTTAAAGATGGTGAATTGACCAAAATGGAATTTGATGAAATTTAAGGTTCGAGGTTTAATTAGTTTTAGTTTACTAAAAATTAAATTTGCAATGATGAGTTTAGAAGAAGTATAAAGTTATGAAAGTGATAAATTGGATTATGAAGAATGCTGTATGTTTATTGTGTATCTCCTTTATGCTCGTTTTTAATGCTTGCAAGAATACTGAAGATTGTCAAGGGTATGATCCTAATAGTACTGGGAATATTTTTATTCCTGATTTAAAAGTCAAACAATATATTTATTATACAACAGGCAATCTACCTGATACCTTGAAATATCAGGTCAATTCAAATGATAAAAGGAATGCCTGGAAAGAAAGCACAGGAATAGGGACTGGTGGTGGGTGCGATCCAAATTGGACAGTGGATTTATTTAATTTAAGTGATCCTAGGAGTTATCTCCCCCACTGCCCCATTATTTACCAAAGCTATTCTCATTGTTGTTATGGGACCGATTTTGAGATCTGTGATGGATTTGATCAGTTTGATAGAAGCGGGAATTCCAGGTTTTATGAAACCATAACTTTGAATGGTAAGGAATATAAAGAAGTTACTACTTTCTGGAAAAATGATTCTTCCAATGTAGAGGTTAAAAGGATATATCTGCAAAAAAGTAAAGGCATTGTAGCTTTTGAAACCTCGGAAAATATTTGGTCTCTTGTTGAATAGTTTTTGGGAATTGCCTGGTTTTTAATTTTTGGCTTTATGGGTAAATGTTTTGTGGGGAGCTAGTTGAAAGTTTTTTATGCTATCCACTTTATACTTAATTTCTAAACCAATTCATTAAGCCTACAATTAGAATCCTATTCCGCTTATCCTCATAAGAAGAATAGGGTCATAATTTTAATATGACATTTTTTGAATTAAGCTTGGATAGTTCCGTTTCTTCTTTTTGAGTTTATACCTATGTTAATATTTTTAGGAATTCGAATTAATTTTTTTAAACCAACCTCATAATTATAGCAAAGAATCGCATTTTAATATCTTTATTTGATTTTACTATATAAATATTGAGCTATTTTGTCATAATTGTATTAGATATTTATTTTTTGATATTAAATTTTATCTTTTTTTATAAACGTAAGTAGTTTGATTAATTTTTATTCTATATTTCATCCATCTGGTCATGTGAAGTTTCTATAATTTCAGTTTATATCTATTTGTCTATCAATTTTGATACTAATATTATTAAAATAGGTATAAATATGAATTATTATAGAATCTTTTAAAGTCATTTTGAAATACGTAAGTACTTTAATATAATTGTTTCATATACGTAAGTATTAGAGTTAAACAATTAAATAAGGACACAAATGATGAAAACAATTAAACTTTTACCGACAGCTTTTTGCGTAGCTGCCCTGTCGCTGGGATTAAACACCGGCGCTTTTTCAAAAGGAGATGGTTCTGAAGAAAAAGAAAAAAATTCATCAGGAACGGATGTAAATTCTACAGCCTCCGGTCCTTTCAGAAAAAAGACCGGAAGTCAGTCTAGGCAAAACTTTCAAAAGGCACCAGCAAATACTTTTATAATGAGAGAAATGCCTTCTCATTATTTTGGGACAGATAAAGAAGCAAAAGCAGACTCTGTACCATTTAAGCCATCCATCAGCGTAGGTTCTATTGTACACATGTTTGCATCATCACAGCAGACAGGCTTTGGATCGAATACCAACTATGGTGAAGCCGGAAGTGACTGGAACAAAGGAATCACTTTATACAGAGCCAGGGTTCTTGTCGGCGGACAGTTATCAAAGAAAGGATCATTTTTTCTTGAAACAGATATTCCCTCTCCAATTGGTGTGAGACTTGACTCTAGTACCAAAAATGTTAAAGTGTCTCCCATAATCCTTGATGCACAATATGAGCATGCTTTCAATCAGTATATAATGCTTGTGGCTGGTATGCAGCTTGTATCTCACAATAGAAACGGACTTCAGGGGGCTGCTTCTCTGATGGCAAATGACTTTACTTATTATCAATATCCATATAATCTCTTTGCAAATGATCCGCTTCAAGGAAACTTTGGCCGTGATCTTGGATTGAATGCAAGAGGTTTTTTCTTAAAGAAAAAACTTGAGTATCGTTTCGGTATTTTTTCTGGAAGAAGATTTGACGACAAAGCTCCATTCAGAACAGTTGGTAGAGTTGTTTATAACTTCCTCGATCCTGAACAGGACTACTACTATGCAGGAACCAAACTTGGATCAGGTAAGACTGTAGCCCTTGGTGCAGGCTTCGATGCGCAGGCAACATATTACAATGTAGGAGCTGACTTGTTTGTTGATGTGCCGGTTTCCAAAGCTGGATCTGTGACTCTTAACTCAGCATTTACTTATATGTCCGGAGGTACCAAAACAGATACCAAATACAGCTTCGCTAAAATGATCCCTCAGCAAACTGTATCATTCCTTGAACTAGGCTATTACTTTAAAGATATCAAAGTACAACCTTGGATCAGATTTGAGAATAAAGCTGTAAGTGCAACTAAAGAACAGGCAGAAGGAAATACTTCTACATTTAACAAATTGCAAGGCGGAACTGTATTCGGTGGAGGTGTCAATTACTTTTTCAATGGATACGGTACAAACGTGAGACTGTCCTATACTACATTCACGAAAGGTGTACCACAGGATTCAGGAGAGATCACCAACAAGACTTACGGACAGTTATGGTGCCAACTTCAGTTCTTCATCTTCTAGAAATTTAGAAATCCCGATAGTTAACAATTTCCTCAGAGGAATGAATAAAGAGAAAGTAATCCAATTAGTTTTCATATGATAACACCTTTACTTATAGGCTTAAGCCATTCAATGGAAACAGATCATGTAGTGGCTGTTGGAAATCTTGTACGCATCAGACGAAGCTTCCGGGAAGAAGCAATATTAGGTGCAACATGGGGATTGGGTCATACATGCTCTGTTATGATCGGAGCTCTTTCTTTATCATTTGTTAAAAATTTTATTGTCTTTCCCGAGGGATTTTCTTTTGAGCTATTGGTAGGAGTGATGATGGTAGTGATTGGTATTTATCGCTTATTCATTCTAACAAGACGTGATGAAGAAAAGAGCTCATCAGGTAATAAGGTTTTATTCTTCAATGTTGGCGTTGTTCATGGCCTGGCTGGCAGTGGCTCCATTGCTGCCATGCTCGCAGGCAGTGTTGAAAATCAACAGGAGCAAATACTTTTCCTTTTGCTATTCGGATTAGGCACTATAATAGGGATGGGCATTATCACTGCTGCAATGACAAGACTTAGGTTTTTGCAGCCTCAGTATCTGACATGGTTTTCATGTCTCATTGCTGGATGCTCATTTATATATGGCATCAAAATAATCACAGAACAACTTTACTAAAATACTAACTCTAACAACGACTCGTATGAAAACACCATTTAAATCAAAGACTTTGTTTAAGTTACTGTCGCTCATGCTGGCAGCAGGGCTCTTGTTTTCTTCATGTTCAGGCTCTAAAGACTCTGCATCGGAGCAAGAGAAAACAGCTGAAGCAAGTACAGAAGAAACAATCAAAATTGGGGTACTGCACTCTTTGAGTGGTACCATGGCTATCTCTGAGGTTTCTCTTAAAGATGTTATAGAAATGGCAGTGGAAGAGATCAATGCTTCCGGCGGTGTTCTTGGTAAAAAAGTAGAACCAGTTATTGTAGATCCTGCATCTGATTGGGATCTGTTTGCGGAGAAATCAAAAGAACTTATACTTGATAAAAAAGTTGCTGCTGTATTCGGCTGCTGGACTTCAGTTTCCAGAAAGTCTGTGTTACCTGTGTTTGAAGAGCATAACAGTCTTTTGTTTTACCCTGTACAGTACGAAGGCGAAGAATGTTCTGCAAACGTCATCTATTCAGGAGCTACCCCAAATCAGCAATTGATACCTGCTGCAGAATACCTTATGAGTGAGAAAGGCGGCGGGTATAAGAAGTTCTATTTATTAGGAACAGATTACGTCTTCCCAAGAACAGCTAATAAAATCCTTAAAGCTTTCCTTCTTTCAAAAGGTGTTCCTAAAGAAAACATTATCGAAGAGTATACTCCATTTCATCATCAGGATTATCAAACTATTGTTTCAAAGGTGAAGAAGTTTGCTGCCGGTGGCAAGGCTTGTGTACTTAGTACTGTAAACGGTGACTCTAACGTACCATTCTATAAAGAATTTGCAAATCAAGGTTTGACTGCAGCGATGTGTCCTATCATGGCATTCTCGGTTGCTGAAGATGAGTTGCGTTCTATGGATACAGAGTTTCTTGTAGGGCACCTGGCCGCATGGAATTATTACCAGTCTGTTGAATCACCTGAGAACAAACTTTTTGTTGAGAACTTCAAGAAGTTCTGTGAGAAGAAAGGCTTGCCAGGAGGTAAAGGGCGTGTAACTGATGACCCGATCTGCTGGGCTTATACTGATATCTATCTTTGGAAAAATGCTGTAGAAAAAGCAGGCTCCATTGAAATAGAAAAAATGCGTCCTGCATTGTATGGCTTAGAATTTAAATCTCCAGGTGGTCTTGTAAAAATGAGCGAGAAGAATCATCACCTTGCTAAGCCCGTAATGATTGGTGAAATAAGAAGCGATGGCCAGTTTGATATTATCTGGAAAACAGAAGGTCTTGTTGAGCCTGAACCATGGTCTAAACTAACGTCACCTGATAAGGATTGCGATCACGTAAGTCACGGTGGTACATATACCTTTAAAAATTAATTGTTAGTTCAGTAAATAGTCATCAGTAACCCTGATGACTTTGTAAAGGTAGATTTGCCGGCTGTATGAGGAACTCAAAGGCCAAGTACAGCCGGTTTTTTAAAATTGAATTTCGAATACGATTGGTCTTTGGTTGTGTTTGTTTTAATAATTAACCGGATGAAATATATATTCTATTTTCTGTTAGTATTTGCATGGCCATTGAGCTTGCTGGCAGACCGTGCAGTAAACAATACACAGATGCAAGTGAATACAGTCATTTCAGGATCTGATTCACTGAAGACTATTGCAATCAATAATCTTATCATATCTGAAAAAACGGAAGTGTATCCATTGCTTTCTGCGATCAATGATAAGAAGCTGTTTATGCATAATAATATTTTGGTAACGTTAGGTGAAAAGAAGACTTCAGATGAGGGTCCTGAAAAATTTAAAATATTACAAGTTTATCCTGAGTTTAAAGAGCTGTTTTCAGCGGATGGAAATACTTTGTTACTCCCTTTATCAGAATTGAAAGAAATCGAGTTTAGTAGAAGTACCAGATTATTGCTTGCTCCGATAATTCCCTATCTGAATTTACTAAGTCCTGAAGTTGAAAAAAGAAAGCTTGCTTATTCTCAGTTTCAGGGTTTAAAAGATAAGGCAATTCTTCCAAAGCTTTATTCTGCGCTTGCTCAGGAGAAGAATAAAGAAATACAAAGGCTTGGAAAGGAAACAATTTTTTCAATTCAATTAAACTCAGCTCCTGAGGCTACTCATAAAATGTGGATAGACAGTCTGGCGCTAAACTGGGGACCCAATACTCAATCGATTCTTGAGCAGTACGCTTCAAGTCAGACAAATGGTGACTTAAGAGCCATGGCAGTATTAAAGGCTGAAGAGTTACAATCAAAGCATGAAAGATTGAGAATGTTTCAGAATTTATTCAGTGGGCTGAGCCTCGGAAGTATTTTGATCATGATAGCATTGGGACTTTCAATAGTCTATGGTCTAGCTGGTGTGATCAATATGGCGCATGGTGAATTCCTTATGATAGGTGCCTATACCACTTACTGTATACAAAGTATCATGAGTCCGGCGTCGGATCTTTTTTTCTGGATATCTCTTCCTCTTTCTTTTATAGTAGCGGGCTTCTGGGGATTTGTAATAGAAAGATTAATTATAAGACATCTTTACTCACGACCTTTGGAAAGTATGCTGGCTACCTGGGGTGTCGGTTTAGTGCTTGTTCAGATTGCAAGGTCATTGTTTGGAGATCTTACTGCAGTGAGAACGCCTGCTGTTCTTTCCGGTGGTTGGGAGGTTGTGCAGCACCTTGTACTTCCTTATAACAGATTGTTCATCATTTTTCTCAGTACCTTTATGATTACTGTAACTTATCTTGTTTTGTACAGGTCAAGATTAGGATTGCAGATTAGAGCGGTTACGCAGAACAGAAGAATGAGCTCTTGTCTTGGTATCGAAACCAATAAACTGGATGCTATGACTTTCTTTCTCGGCTCAGGTCTCGCAGGGCTTGCAGGTGCAGCAATGACTTTAATAGGTAACGTAGTTCCTGATATGGGGCAGACTTATATAGTAGATTCTTTCCTTGTAGTAGTTACCGGAGGTGTTGGTAATATTGCCGGTTCAATAGTTTCTGGCTTCGGAATTGGATTTCTATTTAAGATACTGGAATCATTCTTTCAGGCTGTATATGGGAAGGTACTCATATTGACACTGATCATTTTATTCCTTCAGTATAAACCCAAAGGCTTGTTTCCTGATAAAGGAAGAATAGGTGAAGATTAGTCATAAATAAACTTACTGGCATGAAGAAATACTTAACATCAGACTCATTATTCTATATCATATTAATAACAATATTTCTCATAGTGCTCCCATTGGGAAATATACTGGGATTTGTTTCTAACAACACAATTTCCCTTTGGGGGCGTTATTTCTGCTTTGCCATAGCAGCTCTAGGCATTGATCTGATCTGGGGATATACGGGAGTCTTATCAATGTGCCAGGCATTTTTTTTCTGTCTTGGCGGCTATTCAATAGCTATGCACATGTTGCTTAGCGCTAGTGGCAAAGGTGTTTATAGCGCGGCTATACCTGACTTTATGGTTTGGAATCAGGTGGATACGTTACCATTTTTCTGGGAGCCTTTCCATTCATTTGGCCTTTCATTGTTGCTGGCATTGGCCTTGCCGGCCACTTTCGCCTTCTTGTTTGGGTTCTTTGTGTTCAGAAGCAGAATCAAAGGTGTTTATTTCGCTATTATCACACAAGCCCTCGCATTAGCTGTATGGTTGATATTTCTGAGAAATGAAACAATGCTGGGCGGAACAAATGGTCTAACAGACTTTAAAAGTTTACTAGGTTTCGAGTTGTCAAGCCCAGGAACGAAATTAGGTCTTTACCTTATTGCTTTTCTTACACTTTGTGGTACATTTTTATTCTGCAGATGGCTTGTGAATTCTAAGTTTGGGAAAGTTCTGGTAGGAATTTTAGACAGTGAATCCAGGTTAAGTTTTACTGCTTATAATGTTGTGAATTATAAGGTGGCAGTATTCGTCATTGCTGCAATTCTGGCAGCAATTGGCGGAGTGCTGTATGCTCCGCAGACGGGGATCATTACTCCGGGAAGGATGGATGTGAAGGCTTCCGTTGAAATGGTTATGTGGGTTGCGCTCGGTGGCAGAGGAAGATTGAAGGGTGCAATCATCGGAGCTTTGCTGGTAAATTATCTTTACAGTGTTTGTACCAGCTTGTTTCCAGAGTCATGGTTATACATCCTTGGAATATTATTTATCCTTACTGTCCTTTTCTTTGAAAAAGGATTCTGGGGATTGATAGAAATGCTAGAGGCAAAGCTGACTGGATGGTCGTCAGCCAAAGGAAGTGAAAGTTTAAAAGCTAACATCTGATAAAATGCTGAATGTAAAAAATCTAAATGTAGCCTTTGGTGGTGTAAAGGCTCTTGATCTTCATGATTTTAGTGTGGATATGAATGAGCTTAGAGTTATAATTGGTCCCAATGGTGCGGGCAAATCAACCTTCCTGGACATCCTATGCGGAAAGACACAGGCGGATGATGGTGAAGTTATCTTTGATGGAAATCATATCCTTGGAAAGAAAGAAGTAGATATCGCTAACCTGGGTATTGCAAGAAAATTTCAGAAACCCTCAATATTCGGAAGCCTTACTGTATACGATAATATGCTTCTCGCAGCCAGAATGCCTAAAGGAATTTTCAAATCTATGTTCTTTAAAATGTCATCTGAGATCAAAGACAGAATTTATCAGGTGGCGAGAATGGTAAGGCTAGACATTCATTTGAGTAAGCTTGCTGGTAATTTATCTCATGGGCAAAAGCAATGGCTTGAGATTGCAATTGTAATGCTACAGGATCCAAAGTTATTGCTCATTGACGAACCGGCTGCCGGTATGTCTGACGAAGAAACTTACAGAACAGGGGAATTGCTTACAGACCTTGCTAAGCATCATTGCGTAATTGTAATTGAACATGACATGAGCTTTGTAGAGCAGATTGCAAATCGTCTGGTAAGTGTACTTGTTAGAGGTAAATTATTGATGGAAGGGTCATTTGCTGAAGTGAGGAATGATCAGCGAGTGATAGATTGCTATCTCGGAAGAACAAATACTCAATTGGAATAACCCTTAGTATAATTCAAAACGGAAGCATTATGGAGATCATACTTGAATCTAACAACCTGCAGGCAGCATACGGACAAAGCACAATTCTGTGGGGAGTTAATTTTAAAGCTGTTAAAGGGAAGATCACAACGATCATGGGTAGGAATGGAGTAGGGAAAACTACTTTGCTGAAAAGTATTATGGGGTTGGTAAAAGTTTCTAATGGAAGCATAAAATTTCAGAACGAAGAAATAGGAGAGCTGCCGCCGCATAAGAAAGCCAGAATGGGTATAAGCTATGTCCCGCAAGGCAGAGAGATTATTCCAAAATTGACAGTTTATGAAAATCTCAAACTAGGAATGGAAGCATTAGGTAGCAAGAAAGGCAAATTGCCTGAGGAGGAAATTTATGCTTTGTTTCCTATTCTTAAAGATTTTAGAAAGAGATTAGGAGGAAATCTGAGCGGCGGGCAGCAGCAGCAGTTGGCGCTGGCAAGAGCCATGGTCAGTAATCCATCTCTTATACTTCTTGATGAACCGACTGAAGGAATTCAACCATCTATCGCAATGGAAATTGCACAGGTATTGAAAAATCTGGCTAAGGAGAAAGATATTTCTGTTCTGTTGGTTGAGCAGAAAATAGATTTTGCCAAGCAGCTTACAGACTATTATTATTTTATGGACAGAGGTAAAATGGTGATGGAAGGTGGCAAGGAAGAGTTAGAACACCAGGAAATCAGAAAACATCTATCTGTATAAGCGATGAAGTTATCTCCTAAAGATATTGAAAAACTGATGTTGCATAACGCCGGTTTTCTTGCACAAAAGCGCTATGCGAGAGGCATACTTCTTAATTATCCTGAGGCAATAGCTCTTATCTCTGCTCAGTTACTTGAGTTTATAAGAGAAGGACATAGTGTCGCAGAGCTTATGGACAAAGGTAAGCAACTTCTGGGTATAGATGATGTGATGGAAGGTGTTGCAGAGATGGTCGATGAAGTACAGATAGAGGGCACCTTTCCTGATGGAACGAAATTGGTGACTGTCCATTATCCAATATGCAATAAAGGATTAAACAATGGTCTGGCCCTGTATGGGTCAGGACTGGTAGCAATAGGAAGGAAGCTTATTATAGACAATATCATAAACCCAAAGCCGGGAGCATTGGATGTCGCTGATGGTTATATCGAACTAAACAAAGGAAGAAGCACTATTAATGTTGATGTAATAAATAAAGGAGACAGACCTATACAGGTGGGATCTCATTATATTTTTTCAGAAACTAACAGTGCTTTGGAGTTTGACAGAATAAAAGCCCTGGGCTATAGATTGGATATTCCTGCTGGCACTGCAGTTCGGTTTGAACCTGGTGAAAAGAAGACTGTGCCTCTGGTAGAGATTGCTGGACAAAAGCTCGTCTATGGCGGAAATAATCTCATTCAGGGGAATGTTGACAATGGCAGTATTGGTCTGATAAAGGAAAGAATGAAAGAAAAAGGTTTTATATCATAGATTTTTATGGCTTATAAATTTTCAAGAAAGAGTTATGCTGATATGTTTGGCATTACCACAGGAGATAAGTTAACACTTGGAGATACCGGCCTTGTCATTAGAGTAGAGAAAGACTTTACTGTATATGGTGAAGAGTGCAAGTTTGGTGGTGGTAAGGTTCTGCGCGATGGTATGGGACAGGCTTCCGGTTATAAATCTTCAGAGGTACTTGATCTGATTATTACCAATGCCTTGATTATTGATTATACGGGGATTTATAAAGCCGATATCGGAATTAAAAATGGATATATAAAGGCGATAGGTAAGGGAGGTAATCCTCATATCATGGAGGGTGTAGATCCTGATATGATTGTCGGTGCTACTACTGAAGTGATAGCCGGAGAAGGAATGATCATAACCGCAGGGGGCATTGATAACCATATACATTATATATGTCCGCAACAGATGGAAGAAGCACTTGCCTCAGGTGTAACTACTTTCATAGGAGGAGGAACTGGTCCCGCTACAGGTACTAAAGCAACGACTTGTACTCCCGGAGCATTTTATCTGGAGATGATGTTAAAGGCCACAGACAATTTTCCCATGAATATTGGATTTCTGGGAAAGGGAAACACTTCTCATCCAGGTGAAATTGAAGAACAGATAAAAGCTGGAGCGATAGGTCTTAAGCTTCACGAAGACTGGGGTACAACGCCAGCCACAATAGATAACTGTCTTGCTGTTGCTGAAAATTATGATGTGCAGGTTTGTATACACACAGATACCCTTAATGAAAGCGGTTTTGTAGAGTCCAGTCGTGCGGCTTTCAAGGGTCGTACCATTCACACCTATCATACAGAAGGAGCAGGAGGGGGACATGCTCCTGATATAATAGTTCTTTGTGGAGATCCGAATGTTCTTCCTTCCTCAACGAATCCTACCAAACCATTTACAGTAAATACAATTGATGAGCATCTTGATATGCTGATGGTTTGTCACCATCTTGATAAAAATATTCCGGAAGACATTGCCTTTGCTGAAAGCAGAATCAGGGGAGAAACAATTGCAGCGGAAGATATACTTCATGATATGGGAGCCTTATCCATGCTTTCTTCTGATTCTCAGGCTATGGGTAGAGTGGGGGAAGTGATATGCAGAACATGGCAGACAGCGCACAAGATGCGTGAGCAGAGAGGGCCTTTAAAAGAGGATTTAGATTCTGCTTCTGATAATTTCAGGGTAAAACGATATATAGCCAAATACACTATTAATCCTGCCATTGCTCATGGCTGTGGGCATGTAATAGGTTCTGTGGAGGTTGGAAAATTAGCTGATCTTGTTTTGTGGCATCCTAAGTTCTTCGGAAGTAGGCCGGAGATAATTGTCAAAGGTGGAGTGATCGTGCAGGCGCAGATGGGAGACCCGAATGCTTCTATTCCGACTCCTCAACCGTATTTCTCAAGACCAATGTTCGGTGCAAGGGGAGCTGCTATCGGCAGAACATCTCTTGCATTTGTTTCTCACGCGTCATTGTCAACCGTCAAATCTTATGGGCTAAATAAATCAATAACACCAGTGACTGGTTGCAGAGCAGTGAAGAAAAAAGATATGAAGCTCAATAATTATTTACCGGATATTAAAGTTGATGCTGAAACATACAAAGTCACAGTTGATGGAGAATGGATAACTTGTCTTCCGGCGACCAAGCTTCCTTTGGCTCAGTTGTATAACCTGTTTTAAGTTTTTAATGAAATTATGAAATCAATATAATCGGAATGTTATTTATGAGCTCAGATCAAGACCTCTTGCTTTTATTTCAGCTTGCTGACTCTGCCTTTCCTGTTGGCGGTTTTGCCTATTCCTATGGTCTTGAGTCTGCTGCGAAGCAAGGATTTATTAAGAGTGAAGAGGATCTGAGAAAGTATCTTATCACATTTTCTCAACAATTGATTTCATTTGATTTTCCATTTATCTCAGATGCTTTTGGTCTGAATCCTGATAAAGATTCTCTACATTCTTTAAAGAGAATCCTGGGGGGGTATGATGCTATGCTGATGAATCCAATGATAAAGAAATCGAGTTGTGTGATAGGTCGAAACTGGATTAGAATCAGTAAACAATTTTCCGATACAGTTAAATTAGAGGAGCTGGATTCAATATTTTATAATAAGAATCTTTCTTATGACTTTCCGATAGTTTTCGGTATGACTATAAAAATTTTAGATGTTTCTTTTCACAGAGCATTATACCTTTATTTTTATATGGCATTGAGGGATCAGATCAGTGCTTTGATACGACTTGGCTTAGCCGGTCCTTCAAGAGCTCATATAGAATTAAGATATATTCTTGATGCTTTCGCAGAGCAGATTAGTTCCTATATTCCTATTTCACATGAACAAGCTTATAAGTCTGCATATCTGCTGGAGATAGCTCAGCTTTCACATAACAAAGTTTATTCAAAATTATTTCAGAATTAATAAAATCCTTTAGCTATGAAAATTTTAAACATGCACAGACATATGGGGCATTATGACTCACCGGGCCATTTTCATCATCGCGAGCTAACTAATGAGCGCAGGAATTACAAGAAGCGCGCTTTTACAGTGGGCATAGGTGGTCCTGTGGGTACAGGTAAAACCGCATGGACTTTACAGCTTTGCAAAGCATTAAGAGATAAGATGAATATAGCTGTGGTTACCAATGATATTTTTACGAAAGAAGATGCTGAATTTCTTACAAGAAATGAAGCCCTTACGGCTGACAGAATTATCGGTGTGGAAACAGGAGGTTGTCCTCATGCTGCAATTCGTGAAGATGTTTCACAGAATATGTATGCTCTTGAAGAGCTCATGAAGAGATTTCCGGATATTGAATTGCTATTTGTAGAAAGCGGAGGAGATAACCTTGCTGCGCATTTCAGCAAAGAGTTAGTAGATTTTTCAATTTATGTAATTGACGTCTCTGGTGGTGATAAAATTCCAAGAAAGGGAGGACCTGGTATTACTCAATCTGATTTGCTTGTGATTAATAAGATAGATCTTGCACCTTTGGTAAATGCGGATCTGTCAGTAATGGATCGTGATGCAAAGAAGATGAGGGGAGAAGGTCCTTTTGTGTTTGCAAGAGCTAAAGATTGTTTTGGCATGGAAACTATTATCGAACACATTCTGAAAGCAAGAGCTGCAGCGCTTGAAAAATCAACTAAGTTCTCTCTTCGGGTAGAGTAAATAACAAAATTTAACAAATTGACATTGGTATTGATCGGCTTTAGTTTTTAAGGCCTGCATAGAGTGCAGGCTTTTTTTATTTTATCATTAACTTTTTTAGTTCGATGTCCCTTTATTTATATCCTATTAATTGGTGCTGACAAAATAGCTTTTTTTAAAACATTTTGATTCTTAATTGGTTTTGCCGTGATGTTTCAACTTAAAACCTTTTAACACATGAAAAAAATAAGTTTAATAGGACTGCTTCTTATATTAGTCCTGTTCCCATTTGGAGGATATTCTCAACCGATTTTTATTGAGAATGTTCCTACTAACAGTACTAATTTTATCAGCGCTAACGGAAAGCTTTATTTCACCTCCGGAACAGATCTTTATCGCTCTGATGGTACAGCTTCGGGAACAACTTTTGTTAAAAGTATCGGAGAACCGATTCTAGAGTTTACCAGTCTTACTGTAGGAAGCTTCTTTTATTTTACGACTCTGGAGGCTAGTGGAAAAACTGCTTTGTGGAAGAGTAACGGTTTTGCTAATAACACATTCAAGATTAAATCTGCCAATGTCATTAATCCATTAATTACTTTTAACGGTTCTTTGTATTTAGGGCTAAACGACGGTGTTCATGGATATGAGCTATGGAGAGTTACATCTGCTAACTCTTTCAGTCTGGTTAAAGATGTATATCCTGGACCTGGATCTGGACTCGGAGAGGAAATATTGATTTTTGATAATGCTCTTTACTTTAAAGGATTCCAGCCTGCTACAGGATCCAATATCTGGAAAACAAATGGAACTTCAACTACTAACTTGGCTGTTGATCTTCCGTTTAGTGGTTCTTATATTGACTTAACAGCTGTGGGGTCCACTCTATATTTTGCGAGAAACTATGTCGTGGCCGATAGCTCTTATGCGGAGTTATGGAAAACCAATGGAACAACAGCCGGTACTTCTCTGGTAAAAAGGTTTGCCGAACTTGATCTCCATATCGGTATCGAACAACTTACTTATTTTAATAGCACCTTATATTTTAAATTTTTCTTGGATTTCGGAGTTAAATTTGAAAATTTATATGTTAGTAATGGAACAGAAGCTGGAACTGTCTTCGTTGAAACACTTAATATAGATGGTAGCATGTCTGATTTTCTTAAGGTGAATAATCGTTTGGTTTATACAGGAGAAAGTCAGGGTTGGCCTGGTTCATTAATAGTTACAGATGCCAGCGGATCTGGAAGGTACTTTCTGCATCCATTCAATACTTACGAAGTCAGGAGGTATGTTGCTGTAGGAGACTTGCTTTTCTTTGTCGATCACACTGAACAAACTTATGGTGGCTTACCTCAGGATTCCGCTAATTATTTTCAGATATTCCAAAGTGGACTGCTTGCAAGCAATACGGCAACATTGCAAAGTATCTTCGGTCCATCATACATTGGTTCTAATAATCTGACTGAGGTAAATGGGAAATTGTTCTTTACGACTTATAATGATTATCCATGTTTGGGCTGTCCTGCAAAGCCTATGAAGTTGTTTATATATAATCCTTCATCGGCTACTCTCAGAGCTGCATTATCTGAAAATGTTAATGTTGAATTTAACGCATTTCCAAACCCTTCTGATGAGCAATTTAATTTTAGTTTAGTAAGCAATGCAAATGGAAATGCTACTGCTGAAATCTATAGAGTTGACGGAACATTGGTTTCGAAGGTCTTCGAAGGTACAACAGTTGAAGGTGAAAATATTGAATTTAGCTGGAACGCGGAGGGGCTGCCAAACGGTGTTTATTTCTGCAAATACACTTCTGGCACTAAATCAGTTATTAAAAAATTAGTACTAAATAATTAAGCATTTGATAATAATGTAATAGCAGACAGGCCTCCTCTATTTAATTAGATGAGGTCTGTCTGTTTATGGATATTTTACCAGGAAGGTAAGATTGAAAGCTGTTCATCCTAATCATTATTTGAATTTCAGTTTTTGCTATCAAATGTATGAGATTTCATATACTATACTCTTCCTTCCATTGGATTGAATCCCAGCAGTTCCTTATCAGAGAGTAATTGTGCAAGCTCTTTGACAATAGGCTGTAAGGCATGATTATTTTTGGCCGAACATCTGATCATAAAAACATTCTCATTTACTTTACATGCACTACCTAGTATCTCACATTTACTGACCTCTTGACCTTTATCATCAAAAAAATATTTTCTGGATATAAAGTGTAAATGATTTTCAATAAGCTTTACTTTTTCAAGGTTTTCATTTCCGGCAAGAAATATATTGAGATAACTTGAATGATTGAGAAAAGCTCCAGGCGAGTTCATGTTGTTTTGCTCTGGATCCATTTTAAAGCGGTCCCAGATTACTATAGTATCTGCTATATTGATTTTGAGATCAGTAAAAAATGACTTAAAGGCAAACCGTTCTCCGTTAAGGATCCTGCCTGCTTCAAACCAGTCTAGAAATAACAATGTGGAGCCTTCCGCCAGATCCCATCTGATCTTTTGTTCAAAGATGCTATTCTGATGTGGTACTATTGGATCCCCCATAAATACTGCCAGCCCATCTTTATCTACCTTTCCAATAGTTTCCTGCAAACTTGATTTGTCATGCTCTGATCTGTATATTCTTGTATTGGCCTGAGTTGAAAAGGCAGTGGTGGTGCCAGCTTTACAAAGAATATCCAGATATATTTGATCTCCTTCAACAAATCCGCCTCCATAGTTTGAAAATACTATCTGGCAGGATCGGCCTTTTTGAAGTGAAAAAATCTTTAAAGGACGAAAGATCTTTGAACCTGTCAAAATGGATTTATTATCTATGTTGGATATTTCTATCGCCGATCTGGTCATGTCCTTAATCATATCCGTGTTCGTAAAAACTTTGAGAATTACTTAAGTAATAATACTAAAAATTATATGAATTGTTGCCATGTTCTGGTTTCTTTTAATTATTTTAAATTAAATTTCTTCTCCACATTTAAGAGCTTTCAATGGGTCTTTTCAGGAACAAAATCAATACTTTAGGTCAGGAACAGAGGCTGTTTAAATATTCAGCTGTCATGTATGCTATTGCACTTTCCTTAATTGCGGTCATTTCTGTTTTAAGCCAGGTTTTAATTCAGCAATACTTAAGTAGCCAAATGCATGACTCTCACATTATTAATATCGCGGCAAGACAAAGAACTTATAGTCAGACGCTGAGTAAAAACGCCTTGCTCATTGAGTCTGGTCGAGATATAGAAACCAATCGTAAAGCTTTTGTAAATACTTTGCGACAGTGGCAAAGATCTCATGAAGCATTGCAGTCGGGAAGTGATTTTTTAAACCTGCCTGCAAATGACAGAGAGGAATTAGGGCAGATGTTTAAAATCATTGAGGCACCATATGAAGAGATTTTAACTGCTTCAAATGGAATGATTAAAGAACTGTATAGCGCTAAACCTTTGGATTCTCTTAACTTAAAACCATACATAACAACCATTTTTGAGAATGAGAAAATTTATCTGATAGGGATGGAGCTTATTGTTTTTGACTATGACAGGTTTTCGAGAAATGGCGTTAATAAATTGAAAGAGATTGAATATATACTTTTATTTATAGTTTTACTAAGTCTTGTTCTTGAGGCCGTATTTATTTTTTATCCTCTGGCTTTACGTGTGCGCCAGAACATTAGAGATCTTGTAGATTCAGAAACAAACGCTAAAAATCTGGCAAGTCAGCTCAAGGAAACCAATGATACACTTGAGCAATCTCATAAGGACTTACGAGAAGTGAATTTTGCTTTGGAAAAGGCAACCTATCTGGTGAAGACAGATCAAGATGGGCGTATTATATATGCCAATGATAAGTATTGTCATGTAACTAAATATACAATGGGAGAGCTGCTTGGGAAGCCTTTGTTTTATAATAACATGGGAGGGAAAGAAAGTATTATCTATGAGCATGTGAGAAACCCAATAAGAAGGAAGGAGGTGTGGCAGGGAGAAATTTTTGATCATGCTTCGGATGGCACAGGCTTTTGGCTGGATGTAACGCTTATGCCTATTGTAGACTACAAAGGGAGCCTTTACCAATATCTTGTTATTTGTACTGATATAACTAAGCGCAAGAATACAGAGCGAGAGCTTATCCTTCTTACTGAGGAAAAAATAAGAAGACAGGATGTTGAGCAGAAGATCATTTCATATTCCATCCTAAATGGTCAGGAGAAGGAAAGGAAACGCATTGCAGCTGAAATCCATGATGGAATAGGTCAGATGATGACAAGTATGCGGATGAAACTTGAAATGATTGAACATAAGAATGAAGGCTTATCCGAAGATCTTCCCCAAATCAATCATTTGCTGCAATCTATTATTAATGAAACAAAGAAAATCTGTTCTGATTTGTTGCCAAGCGTCCTTGACGATTTCGGATTAAGTGCTGCTGTCAGGGAGCTTCAAAAGCTTTGTGAAAGTTCTTCCAATATGGAGTTTGAGATTGAAGATCGGTTGGAGAAAAGCAAATTGCCACGTGAAGTGGAAATTGGTGTATTCAGAATTTTGCAGGAAGCATTGAATAACGCCATTAAACACTCTTCAGGATCTAAAATATTTGTCCATGTAAGTAGTGACGTTCATTGTGTTCATTTGATGGTTCAGGATGATGGGAAAGGTTTTTATTTTGATGAGAGGAGGATTTTAAGCAGAGAGTTTGTCACCAAGTCTAATGGTCTACGTAATATGAAAGAAAGGGCAGAATTGCTGGGTGGAAATTTTAACGTAACTTCGGAGCCGGGAAAGGGAACAATCGTGCAGTTGGAAATACCACTTTAAATCAGACTTATCCTGAATATTTTAAAAACAATGGGGAAAAAGATAAAAGTTTTTCTGGTCGATGATCATGAAATTTTTCGTGATGGTGTAAAACAGCTAATTACCAATGAATCTGATATGGAGGTTACAGGTACTGCCTCAGATGGAGAAGAGGCGATAGCTGCAATACAGGAAGCGAAACCTGATGTGGTGATTATGGATATCAGAATGCCTGGACTAAATGGACTTGAAACAAGTCAGAATATAATTAAGTCAGGGAGTAATGTGAATATCATTTTCTTTAGTCTTTATGATAGGGAAGATTATGTTATCTCTGCCCTTGAAATGGGTGCACACGGTTATATCTTAAAGGATACAAGCAACAAGATATTCTTGAACGGCATAAGAGCTGTGGCAAATGGCCAATTTTTTTTTACAGGAGAAGTGTCTGATATTCTTGTAAAAAAGTACAGAGAACTAAAACAGGAAAAGGGAATACCGGACGTTCATCAGTCGTTTAGTCTTCCCAGTCTTTCAAAAAGGGAGCTTGAGATTCTTAATATGATCCGCATAGGAAAGACAAATAAGGAGATTGCAGAGGCCTTTGGGTTGAGTGTTCGAACCATAGAGACTCACAGGTTGAATATGTTAAGGAAGTTTAAAACCAGCAACCTTGATGAGATTTTAAAAGTTACCGAAAAATACAATGATGAAGATTAAAAACGTTGTTAAAAAGAACACTATCTATAGAATCATAATATAATCACCATGTTAAGAATGAAAAATTTTTATTGTGCGGGATATTTTTTAATTGCAGTATCATTATCCTCATGTTCTACAACTGATGTAAAAGAAGGAATTAAGAAAGGTATTAACAAAACTGGAGATGTTACAGGTCAGGCAATTGGAGAGTTTACTACAGGAGTTTCTTCCGGTGTAGTAAAGACCTTTGAACCTAATGTAGAACTTTCAGAATCCCTAAAGTCAAAAGGTCTAAAGTTTGGTAAGAAAACGGTTTCCAATGATAGTGCAGGCACCGATAATTTACTGGTAGTCTATGTGATCTTCGATAAGGAATATAAAGGTGATCTTATGGCAAAGGCATTTGATGTTAAAGGGGAGGAGATGGGAAGGGTAAAGCTTGCTGTAGATGGTAAAACAGATGATGCAAAATACCTTGAATTTCATTTTGACAAGCGTACAAATATTGATTTTGATAGCAAGCTGGTAATAGAGTAAATTATATTTCTTTGCGATAAAAATGAAAGGGGGATAGGATTTAGTCCTATCCCCCTTTTTAATTTTAATCTTTTAAAGAAGCAGTTCAAAGGTTCCTCTTTGCTATTAAATGAGAGGACTATTGAGTTTAATGTTCTCATTTACTTGACCAATAAAATAGCCTGGTTTACAACCAGGCTATTTTATTATGTCTAATAGGAAATTCTTACTTAGCTTTTTCCAGAAGGAATTCTGTTCTTCTATTGATCGCACGACCAATAGCATTGTCTGTTCCATCATTGTTTTGATTAGGAGCAATTGGTTTTGTTTCTCCATAACCTTTGGCGGAAATTCTAGATGCTTCAATACCTTTTGAAATTAAGTATTTAACCACATTGTCCGCTCTTTTCTGAGAAAGATTAATGTTATACTTATGAGCGCCTTGATCATCTGTATGAGAGCCAATCTTAATTCTATCTTTAGGATGAAGTTTTAAAAACGGAATCAACATTGAGTCAAGAGCTGCTTTTGCATCTTCATTAAGAGTGAATTCATCAGAACCATATGTAACATCCTTTAAAACAAAAGGCTTGTCCTCAATAGGCTTTTCTGCGATGATTTCAACCTCGACAGGTCTGAGTGAAAGTTCTCTTTTGATAATATCAGAGGATGCCATATCTCTCGTTTCAACCACAAGACTATCTTTTTGGTATCCATTCTGATCTATTTTGAATGTATATTGATGATTCTTCGTTAGCGGAAGAACAAATTTATTATCCTTAAGTCTGATAGTGTCTTTCTTCTCTTGTTTTGTCTTCATATCAATTGAAGTGACTCTTAAAAGCCTTGATTTATTGCGAGCAGTGTCAGGATCTGCAATTGCTAATTCAAGAGTACAGTTAAATGGTTTTGCTTCATTAATATGAAATGTGAAAATGTCGTCGCAACAAGTTTCATGGAAGAAAGGTGTTCCTCCTGGTCTGTTAGAGACTACAACTCCATTCTTACCGGATTTCTCAAGCATAAAATGAAGGTCGTCCTGAGGTGAATTAATCGGGAAAGATAAGTTTTGAGGCTTCACATAGCGACCTTCTTTATCTCTAAAAGTTTTGTAAACGTCAAGTCCACCTGCAGATCCATGTCCGTCCGAACTGAAGTAAAATGTTTGAGTTGGGATATGATAAAACGGAGTACATTCAGTCTCTGTAGTATTCATTATACCACCGTTTTTAGGATCTGTCCACTCCTGTTTCTTTGCGTTATACGAAGTATACCAAATGTCCAATCCTCCTTTTCCTTCTGCTCTGTCTGATACGAAGTATAGTAATTCTCTTTTAGTTAAAGTATCATACATGACAGTTGGCTGTGTCGAAGTATATCCATCCATGTTTACAGGAGAAGGAAGCTCTACTGCATCTTTCCATGGGCCTTTAGCTTTTTCTCTTTCTTTAAGATATAGTTTGCATGTTACTTTACCTTTCTCGTCTTTAAAGCACTTTGAAAAATAATATTTGTCAGTGTATGGAGAGTACACAAAATTCCCCATATCTACATTAGGGTCATTAAGAATATCAAATAATCCCTTGTCTTTCCATTGTCCGTTAACTTTTTCTGCTTTATGAATCTGACGCATTGGTTGCTTATCAGGATGTTCAGATTCAACATCATAATATCTAAGAGAGTCTTCTCTTAATGATCCGAATAGCATGTTCATGCTATCGAGAAGGAAAGGAGAGAATTCTGTATGAGGTTGATTGACAGATTTACCAGCATTTTGGAGATCTGTATTTTCAGGGAAGTCACGATATACCATCCCACTATCACAACCTGCAATTTCTTTGTTTATGAGCTTACTTAGATTTTTATCATTAAGATCTTTTAAAACCTTTCTGAATTCAACCAAGCATTTTTTTGCATCTTCATATTTTCCCTGCATTTTAAGCATCAGGCCTTTGTAATAGAGAGCTGTCGGGTAGGAAGTTCCGGCTTGGTCGCAAACCATGGCATAAGATTCGGCTGCCATCTTGTAGTTTCTTGCAAGTCTGTAAGCTTCAGCCAGCTTAAATCTGGATTCAATATCTTTAGGGTCCTGTTTAGTGATATCTTCGTAGTAAAACAGTGCTGTATAAACATCACCTGTTTCCATTGCATATTTTGCACGGTCTTTTTTCTTTTTCTGACTGAGGTCCTTATCCACCTGAGCGAAAATGGAAAGGTGAAAAAATGCACAAAGCATAAATGATAAAAATATTTTGCTTATGCCGGGTCTGAAAGTATTAAAGGCAACCATTGAAGGGTAACTTAGTTTTTAATAATTAATATCTATCGCAAGGAATGGTCGCTTTACTTCCAAATCTTGACGGTGTTGTATAGGTCAGAGAAAATTCGAATGCATTTTTGTTTTTAGCTTCTTTACTCAGCTCAGAAACATTAAAGTCTGTGCTGAAACCAAACTCAAACCTCTTGTACTGAAGACCTAGAATCGCAAGGAAGGCATCACTGTTTGTTGAGCCTCTGTATCCGGCACCCAACATTAATATTAAATCATTGTTAATTTTTTTGTAAGCATTTGTTGCGACAATAAAATCCGTAGCTTTTGCAGATCTCATATAAAGAATATTTGGTACTAATGAGTATCCATTTTTCATGTAAAAAGTTAACGCTGCATTTCCAACGTGACGCATGGCAAGTTTTTCATCGTTATTGATAAAGCCATACTTAGGTCGGTTGATATGGAAAGCACCATAACCTGCACTGATTTTTTTGTTACCGAACTTTCTGATGTAAGCAACACCAGCATTTACATCAGCAAATGCTTTTGAATTGTTGGTGTTTGGTTCGCCTGATTCTATTGATTTGTCAAAATTTCCGGAGTTATAGTCCCACTGATCTGGAAAGGTCTGGTCGCTATAGTTGATGCTTCTGTAAAGTCCACCAGCTTGAAGTCCCACTCTTACAATATTCTTTTTGATTTCGGTTGTGTAACTTCCGGACAGATAAAATCTGTTGGTATTAAGGTGGTAAGAAGAAACATAGTCTTTGTTAACTATTATGCCTGCCGCAAATCCTTTGTTAAATTTTGTGAGGTTTTTTTCAATTGAAAATACAGAAGTTTTGATGGCAGAATTTACCTGTGCCCACTGGCTTCTGTAATTGATTATGGCTCTGTAATCTCCGGTATAGTTTCCGGTATAAGCCGGATTCAATAACTGATTGTTGGTGTAATATTGTGTCAGGTGAATATCCTGTGCTAAGCTTATTTTAGCGGTTGCGACTAGGATAACTAATAAAGATAAAAATCTCATTATTGAAAAGTTCTTAAAATGTGTACTTACCAGGCGACTGATTCACCTGGATGAAATTCAATATAATTTGTATAAAAGTCAGCCATTTTTTTCAACTGTCCATTGGTAAATTTAGGGCACCTGCAGCTACCATAGTAACTCATAGGGTTTGAAAGGTCTGGGTCATAATATTGGCCGTCTTGATCTTTGCCTTCGTAAATAAATTCGCAGGTTTGTTCAATGCAATATCCGGGAACGTTTTCAACATAAGGGTCAGCGGGTGTATCGCAAACGAGGTCCCCTGTTTCAAGACAGTTTTTCCTGCTGACTCTTTCTATGCCATTGTCTTTATCAAAAGTATGAAGCAGACTAAAGAAATGGCCAAATTCATGAATAAGTGTTATTGCAGTATTACATCCTTTTTTAATAACAATACCTCTTTCATCTGCATTAGATATAATACCTCCTAATGTAGCGAATCCACAATAAGGTTCATATGTCTTCAGAAATTCTGACATGTAATATAGGTTGATTCTCTTTTTAAGATTATATTGAACATATACTTCCTTCATATAATCTATTTCAAGATCTCGTACAGAGATACCTTCACCATAAAGCTTATTATATTGAAAATTATAGATACTATCAACTTGGCATAGCCTGAAGGTAACGCCAATAGGTGCAAATGCCCTGTTTACTTCCGCAAGTGCCTGTATGATTTGAATTTGGGTAATGTCGGCAGAGGAGTCCTTGCCAAGTACAATATGAGCAACTACTAGAAATTCCTTGTTGACCTGTGGAAGTGATTTAATAGTATCGCCGGTTATTGACCTGGAAAATGAATGACTAATGAATGATTCATTGAATCCGGCCAATAAAAATGCCAGCAGAAGAAATAGTTTTTTCACTTTGTTAAAAGAATTTAATTACAATATAATAAAAAAATTTACCTCAAAGTTAATTATTTTTTTACTAACTTTACAATTCGGTACAAAGTATTTTATGTTTATCTTTTTTATAAAATGAGAGTTTTATTTTTCTTATTACTCGCTTCAGCTCTTTCATTGAATGTATTAGCACAGAAAGCAACAAGTCCAACTGAAGCGTGTGCGCCATATACTGTTAGTTTCGAAGCGCCGGCAACCAGTACTACTTATTATTGGGATATGGGTGATGGTTCTATTTCTGAATTAGAGAAACCTACAAACCAATATACTAACCCAGGGAGATATACTGTTACATTTAGAGAGACGAAGAACGGACCTGTATTGGGTAGCATTGATGTTAAGATTTATGAAAGACCAAAGCCCTCTTACACTTCGGAAACCCCAATAGGATGTGTTTATGGAGATTTAAAGATTAAGAATACAACAGTAAAGGATCCTGCTATTAAGATTTTAGAATATACTTGGTTATTTGGTGATGGTTATAAGGCTACTGGAGACAGCGTTGTTCATGCCTATTCAGATGCAGGAGAGTATAAAATCTCCCTTGGATTCACAACCAATCTTCCTAACTGCGAGAATAGTGATATCTTTGATGCGATAAAAATTTACAACAGACCACAAGCAGGATTCACTACAGATCCCGGTTCTACTTTTACCTGTGAGAATAATCTGAAGGTGGCATTTACAAATGTTTCTGTCGGTGAACCTCCCCTTGTATATAGTTGGGATTTTGGAAATGGTGCTAAATCTGTAGAAAAGGATCCGCTTCCGCAGAATTACATTAAAGGTCAATATATATCAAAATTGAACGTTGCCTTTAAGGATGCTCCAGCCTGTTCTTCTCAGGTTGGTAAAGCAATAGCAGTGGGTAAGCCAGTGGCTAAAATTGAAGCAGTCAGAGATACTGTTTGTATTATAAGTCAGACACTTTTTAAAAGTTCGTCTGTAGGTAAGAAGAAATGGGAAATTACTCCTGGAGGTTATTTATTTTTTGACTTTGGTGATAGTATTGGTATTCATTTTCAAGATTCGGGATGGTTTAAGGTGAAGTTAACGGTAACTTCTGCAGATGACAGGTGCTATGATACTTCGGTGGTAAATGTTTATGCTCAGAAGATTTCTGCAGAAATTCAGTCTACTCCGCAGTTTGGATGTTCAAGTCCTATGGAGATTAATTATAAGGCCGTTACCAAAGACAAGAATTTACTCTATTCCTGGAATTTTGCAAATGATCCGAAAACCTACACTTCTCAGTCCGTCACAAAAGTATTTAAAAGCGATACAGATTCAGTGTACTATGGAGTAAATAGCCTGGAATTAATCCCTGTTTCACTTCAGGTTTATTCAAAGACTACCGGCTGCAGAAATGAAGTTAATAAGGCAGATACTTTATTTGTTCCCAATGCCCGTTTTATGCCGGACAAAACTAAAGGCTGTGGACCAATGACTGTTACATTTTCTGATTCAAGTTCAACCTATGGAGGAAACCCTATTGTAAGCTGGAAGTGGCTTTTTGGTGACAAAGACAATAACTTTTTAATCAGAAATGATTCAAATAATGTTTCTTTTACATACAAAACACCGGGAGAGTATTTAGCAAGGCTGGTAGTAACAACAAAAAAGGGCTGTGTTGATACTTCTTTTGCAGTTAAAATAGAGGTTGGAGAAGATTTATCTTCACAACTTACTTTTACTGCATTGCCACAATCTGTCTGTCCTGGAGATCCTGTTACGTTTAAAGTAACATCGAATCATCCTTTTATAGATGCCTATCATTTTCAAACGGAGGATAACAGATCTTTTCATTGTTCTAGTTCAAAAGAAGCTTCATGGAGTTATAAAAATGTTGTAGGGTCGCAGGATGTTTATCTTACTGCTGACTATAATGGTTGTATATTTACAGCAACTAATCCGGTAAAGGTAATGGTTAAAGGGGCTATTCCTAAGATTGATTATGTCGCGCTTTGCAAGGATCCTTTAAAGTATACATTTACTTCAAAGACACTTGGCTCAGGTACATTAGCTTGGGATTTTGGGGACGGAAAGTCAGGAATATCTGATGTTGAAGTACATAATTTTGATACACCTGGAAATTTTCAAGTTCAATTAAAGGTTACTCCTTCTGACAAGTCATGTAAGGCCCAGACTGAAGTGGTAACTGTCACTCCAAGAATTCCAAAAGCTGTTATCTCTCTTGAAAAGCCGGGAGATTCTTTATTCTGCATGTCTTCAACTCATACATTGGATGCCTCGTTGTCTTCAGATGTTTATCCGGATTGTCACAAGGGGTATACCTGGCAATTTCCCACGACTCAATACATGCGTCCGCGTACGTCAAGTAGTCCTGCCACTGCATTTGTATTTTCTGAACCCGGAGAGCATACTGTGCGACTTATTGTGCAGGATATTAACGGATGTAAGGATACTACCACTACAAGAATTAAAATCTATGATATGACTGTTAATGCCAAGGCGAACAAGTCTAGTATTTGTTTGCCCAGTGATGTCTCAATTGCAGATTTATCTGTAGCAGATACAACTATCGTTAATTGGCGCTGGACATTTGTGGGTGATACTCTCATTGATTATTCAACTTTCAGAGATTCAGTGAGACATACTTATAAAACAGGAAAGAATCCAAATGACCTGTATTATTTTTTGACAGTCACGGATAAAATAGGTTGCAAGGAAACTTTTAATGGTCAGTTTGCATATTATGAGCCGTCTACAGTCGTGCATCTGGATGATAAAGTATGTGTAGGGGAAACCGTAGAGATTTCAGCAGATGATTTTACCGCAGCTGGTTCTTCTCTTGATTTTCTTTGGAATGTGGGTGTTGGACCGGATCTTACAGGCAAGACAAATAAGGTTGTTTACGATAAATCTGGAAGTTATCCTGTAACTCTTAAATTCGTTGAAAAGAGTTCTGCTTGCGCAGGTGAAAGGACGGCCACTATTAGTGTTCAGTCTAAGCCTAAAGCAAGGTTTTCTTCGCTCACCTTAGATACTGTTGCTGTTATTTGTGCTATTGTAAGACCTGAATTGAAAGATTCCTCAAGTGAGGGTGATGCATATTCTCCGATTGTGTCGAGATATTGGAAGAATTCAGATTTGGCTACTTGGGATAACACCAGAAATCCGCCAACCCCTTCCTGGGCTTTTGATAAAGGGAAGCATTTTATTAGTTTAAAAGTAGAGACAGCAAACGGTTGCTTTTCGGATACTACAGGCGTATTCCAGGTGGAGAGCCCCATGGGTAACTTTACTATGGACAAACCATCTATTTGCCTTGATGATGAAATTACTTTTGTACTTAAGGATACAAATGATGTAAGATACTGGCAGTGGAATTTTGAAGGAGAAACAAGAGATAGTATTAATCCCGTGTCCCATAAATTTACTGTTCACCCTAATAACAATATTACGAAGGCCAAGCTTATGCTTACTGGCTGGAAGGGCGGATGTAAAAGGGCATTTGAGCAGGATATCTATATCTACCCGGTAATTGCAGCCTTCGAACGCGAATCTGAACCTTTGGATACAAACATCTGCTTCAACGATGGACCTTTCCATCTCAAAAATACCTCTCTTAATGGAGATAAGTTCAAATGGAACTTCGGAGATGGTACGCCAGAAGATTCTATAACTAACGAGCCAGCTCACAAATATGCGACGCCAGGGCAGTATCCCGTATTGCTAACTATAAAGAACAATACTCATGGCTGTGTTGATACTTTGGAAAAAATCGCCGTGGTCTATCCAAATCCTAAAGTTAATGCATCTAGTGATACTATGTGTTTTGGGTCAACTACCAAAGTGATCCATCTGAATGTTAAAAGTCCAGTAACAACCAGCAGATATCACTGGTCTCCTTCCGACGGTGTGGCTAATGTTAATGCTGACAGTACAACTGCGGTACCGGAGCAGACGACTTTATACAAAGTTGTGGAAACCGATACTGCTACGGGTTGTACAGACTTTACTGAGGTCACTGGACTTGTTGTGAAAAGAATAGACACGCGGGATTGGGATACAACTATTGTCATTGGCGACTTTGCTACACTACCACTTTATGGCGACCCTGTTTATAAGTTTAAATGGACTCCAGAAGCAGGTTTAAGTTGTACCGATTGCTTTTATCCCAAAGCACAACCGTTAGAGGATATTATTTATAATCTTGTTGTATCAGACATTTACAGCTGTTGGAATGATCCATACAGGTTTGAAATCACAGTTAAACCTGAAACCTTTGTAAAGCTTCCGTCAGCCTTTACTCCTAATGGAGATACTAAGAATGACAAAGTATATGTTAAAGGTTGGGGTATAAAGAAATTGGTTGAGTACAAAGTGTTTAACAGATGGGGGCAAGAGATCTTCTCAACAGATGACATTAATGAAGGTTGGGATGGGACATTTAAAGGTCAAAAACAGAATAGTGATCTCTATGTCTACAAAGTGAAAGTAATCACTTGGAAAGAGGAAGAGAAATATGTCGAGGGGTACATTAACCTTCTTTATTAGATATTAGATTTTTTAATAAAAAAGGCTGTCCTGAATTTTGGACAGCCTTTTTTATTTTTACTTATTCCTTCAAGTCTTCCCAAAATCCATAATTTTATTATTAAATTGATACCGAATAATTATTTTTATAAATTTGATTTTATAAAATTTAAAAAATGGGCTTGAAAAGATCCTTTATTGCACTGTTAGCATTTCTACTGATTTCTTTCTCTTCTGAAGCACAACGCAGAAGAACTATTGAATACTCGGGATTTTTTGACTCCTATTATTTCCGTGGTCCTTTGAATATTAGTATAGGTGCGGGAATTGCCGGATATAACGGAGATCTGTGCAAGATATTTGATTGTGGTAAAATAGCTCCAGCCTTTAGTGTTGGAGCAAATTATAAACTTTGGCCAAGAGTAATGTTTGGAGCAGATTTCACTTACTTTAAAATGAAAGGTCAGGACAATATTTACCCAAACAGAAATTTGTCATTCAGTTTCACTGGTTATGAATTTGATGTTTATGGAAGACTTTATTTCATAGATGATGTCATCCGTGTAGCAAGAGACAGAACAAGAAAGCCTAAAGTTTTCAAAGCCTTTATTTCTGCTGGTATGGGAGGACTTGGATTTACGTCTCATGCAGCGCAGAATAATCCGTATACGGATACAATATTTAGAATCAGAAGAGTTTATCCTCAATATACTGTTGTATTTCCGGTAGGATTGGGATTATCCTTTACAATTAGCCCACGTGTAACCATCATTACAGATTTTGTCTATAGAATCACCTTCACAGATTATATTGATGATTTCATGATAGGTAAAAATGATGGATATGGTATGGCAATGATAAAGCTTCAATATAGCCCGACTATGCCAAGAAGGCATAAATCAAGGAAGGGACTTCCACCTCCTGAACAATACGAGGGGCCTAAAGGAACTGAAACCTGGAAAAATAAGAAGCCGGAAGAGAAGCCAAACAATAATAATGATACGTATGAGCTTCCTCCTGAAAATCAGGAACAAAACCCGGATCAACAGAATCAGGAAGAAAACCAGGAACAAAATCAAGAACAAAACCAGGAAAATAAAGAAGATAATTCTGGCTGGGGTAATTAATAAAGAGGCTGTCTATCAAAGGACAGCCTTTATTTTTTCTCTCAATGGAAAGTTTACAAATGGGATGATTTGTAATTTATTTTTGTTTCAATCTGGAAATCAATAATTGTATTTCAGCATAAAAAATGATTTTTAATCGTTTTTATAATAACTAAGGAATAATTTTTGTCAGGTTTGTAACCCGTTTGGTTCATTCCGGGTATTGGCAATTTTGATATTATAACTTGTAAGAGATGAAAAGTGATATTAGCGAGCAAAATAATAAAGTGAATGTAATTCCAGTAAAACAGGAAAAACTTAATGATCAAAACGAAGAAAAAATATTTTTGGAAGGTCCGCATTCAAGAAAATGGGAGTTCTTTTTTACTCTTAAAATACTGATGGAGTTCATTAAAGGATTTCGTACACTGCATTTTGTTGGCCCTTGTGTTACCGTATTTGGATCAGCAAGGTTTAAAGAAGATCACCCATTTTACGAGCAGGCAAGAACTATTGGAGGTTGTTTGGCCAAAATGGGATTTACAGTGATGACGGGGGGAGGTCCAGGTATTATGGAGGCCGCTAATCGTGGTGCTAAGGAAGCCGGGGGAGAATCTATTGGTTGCAATATTATTCTTCCTATGGAGCAGCATCCTAATCCTTATCTGGATAAATGGGTAGACTTTGATTACTTTTTTGTGCGCAAAGTGCTTCTCACTAAGTACTCATACGCCTTTGTTGTGATGCCAGGCGGTCTAGGTACAATGGATGAGTTCTTTGAAGCATTGACGCTGATACAAACCCATAAAGTGAAAAAGTTCCCTGTCGTGCTTATCGGAACAGAATATCATAAACATCTGATAGCTCACTTTGAATATATGGCCAAAGCAGGAACAATTCATCCTGAAGATTTAAAACTCTTTCTTTTCACTGATTCTATTGATGAGGCAATTGCCCACTTGGAGAAATATGCAGTTGAAGGATTTGGACTAAAAAGGAGAAAAAGGCTCAAATCCTGGTCTATTCTTGGAGAATAGATTTCTTTCAGGTTTTCATTATTGCAACTATTTAAACAAAAAAGACTGCTTTACAGAGCAGTCTTTTTTGTTTAAAATACTATTATACTTTTAATAAATAACTTTGGGATATCCCTTACTTTTTGAATAAGAAAAGAACATATTGGGGATTTCTATATGTTTTAGAGTAATAAGGATAAGTAATAAAAAAATAGGGGTTTGTATAACTAGAGAGGGAAATTGTGGAATGGCATTTAAAAAAATAAAATTGTCTTGCCTCGCGGATTATGCCCGGTTTATATATGAGAACTTTTTGGACTCCTTCACGGAAGCAGAAATGAAAGCTTCCCATGATAATGAATTACCCCTTTTGAAGTTTTTCGAAGATCATTCTCAAGAAGAAAAATTTAATATTACTAAAAGATATATTGTAGAATACCTTCAGAACTTCATTTATGGAACTGCTGTAGAAGGTATCATTACTTCACTTGAGGAATGGAAGGACGATAAATTAGTTTTGCCAAGAACTGGAGTAAGCCCTTTAGACATGGCATTACTTGAAAAGGGTAGAAAAAGTATTTTATTAGAGTTCCTTCCTTTATACACTAAAAATTTAAAGAAAGCACTTGAGATTGTTAATGAAATTGAAAGTTTCTATTCATTTCAATCTGTAAAGTCGATAGAATACTTTTCTGATATCCAAAATGAGGAAATTCTTAAGAAAAATCAGGAATTGACGCATGCCTATGAACAGTTAAAGGAAAGCAATGAGGAACTGAGACGTACTGAGGAATTGCTTAAAGAAAGTAATGATAATCTTGAAGATATTGTAAAGGCGAGAACAGCGCAGATTGTCGAAAGTGAAGAAAGATATAAGGCTTTTATAAACCAAAGCTCTGAGGGGATCTGGAGGCTTGAACTAAATGGTATTGATGGGATACCAGTTGATCTGCCAGTTGCTAAACAAATTGAACTCTTGTATTCTTTCGGATATTTTGCCGAATGCAATGCGCGTATGGCAAAAATGCACGGCTATAAAGATGTCTCTGCGGTGTTAGATAAAAAACTACAGGACATAATGTCCTTTGCTAATTTTTCGCCTTACGGATATTTTAATTCATTTATAGAGTCGGGGTACAATTTAAAAGATGCTGAGTCTTTGGAAATTGATAATGAGGGACACATAGTATATATCCTGAACAATATTCAGGGGATTGTTGAAAATGGGATGCTGGTAAGAGCATGGGGAACACAAAGAGATATAACTGATGAAAAGAATACAGAGGAACGATTAAGGTATGTTGTAAATAACGCTCCTATTATCATTTGGTCTTTGGATAAAACTGGCAATGTGGTACTGGCCGAAGGTAAAACTCTGATGCCTGATGTGAGAGACAATGATAATGAAGACGGGAAAATTTCTCTTAAAGAGTTGAAATATTTACCTGAACTATCTGCTAGTGCTATGCGGGCATTAGAAGGTGAAGCGTTTGCCAGAATAATTAAAATAGGAGATAAATCTTTTGAGGCCCATTTTAGTCCTCTAAAAGATTATATGGGAAAGGTTACCGGAGCAGTAAATGTTGCTATAGATATTACAGATCGTGTAACTATAGAGAAAAAACTTTTGGAAAGTGAAGATAGGTTGAGAATGTCAATAGAAGCAGCTGATCTTGGTACCTGGGACATTGCTGATTTATCAGGGGAGTATGTCTGGGATGAAAGAAGCAAGCGTTTCTTCGGTTTAAACAAAAACGCAAAAATTAATTATGAAGTGTTTTTTAACGCCATTCATATTAATGACAGACAACATGTAAAGGATGCTATTGAGGCAGCCTTGAGAGAAGATAAAGAAAATGATTTAGATGTAGAATTCAGAACAATAGGTTATGAGGATAAGAAGCTTAGATGGGTTAGAATTAGGGGCAAGGCTTATTTCAGAAAGAGTGGTGAACCTTTTAGATTTATTGGTACGAGTCAAGACATAACAGATAAAAAGGAGCAGGAGAATGAGCTAATAACACTTGCCGGTAAACTCAGTGAGAGCCAGTATCGATTAAATCTCATTACCAATGCCATTCCAGCATTTATCTCTTATATCACTCCTGATAAGAAATATATTTTTGCAAACAATTATTACAAGAAGCTTTTCCATTCTCGGGAGGTTGTTATAGGTAGAACGATCTCTGAGCTGGTTGGTTTGGAGAATGCATCTTTGTTCCATGGCCAATTTGAAAAGGCTGTAAGAGAAAAACGAAATGTTACTTTCGATTATGTACTCAATAAAGAAGATGTGGGAATCTTTAATTCAAACATTAGAGTGACTTACATTCCTGATATAGATGATGATGGCTTGGTGAGAGGAGTTGTAGCCATGGGTGTAGATATTACTGAGAGTATAAGGTATGAAAGGGATCTTGAGAAAAAAAATAAAGAGTTATCAAAAATTAATAATGATCTTGATAACTTTATTTATACAGCATCTCATGATTTAAAAGCTCCTGTTACAAATATTGAAGGCCTTGTTTCATCATTGGTTGAAACGCTGGAGGAAAGCAATTGCAGTTTGAGTGATGAAACAAAGTTGGTGGTTTCACTCATTAAAGATTCTGTAGGAAGGTTTCAAGTAACTATCAAAGACCTATCTGAGATCGGCAAAATTCAGAAAAACTTTGTTGAAGATGTTTCATACATTAATGTGAAAGAGATCATTGAAGAGACAGAATTAAGCATAGAAAACAAGATACAGGAAGCCAATGCTCAAATTGATTTAGAAGTTCATGATTGTCCGGCGATCAGTTTTTCCAGATCAAATTTCAGAAGTGTCGTATATAACCTTTTGACAAATGCTCTTAAATACAGGAGTCCTGAAAGAAAACCTCACATTACTATAAAATGTATGGCTGATAAAGATTATAGTATATTGGAGTTTAAAGATAATGGTCTTGGGATGAAGGAACATTTAAAATCTAAAATTTTCCAAATGTTTAAAAGGCTGCATGACCATGTAGAAGGTACTGGTGTCGGCTTATACCTTGTAAAGAGAATTATTGATAATTCAGGAGGAAGAATAGAGGTTGATACAAAAGAGGGAGAAGGTAGCGTATTCAGAATATTTTTCAGGCGTTCTCCTCACTTATCAGCATAGATTGAGATTTAAAAATCAAATCGGGAGTTAAGAAGTTATATTAATAGTTGATGTCGGGATATGAAAATAAGTCATCTTGATCATTTTGTTTTAACAGTTAAAGATCTAGATGTTTCATCTGATTTTTACAGGGAGGTGTTAGGAATGGAGAAAGTTACTTTTTCCGGAGGAAGAATTGCGTTGAAATTCGGAAATCAAAAAATTAATCTTCACCTTTCCGGAAAAGAGTTTGAACCCAAAGCTCTTAAGCCATTGTCTGGCTCTGCAGATTTTTGTTTTATTACCCCAACACCAATTGAGCAAGTCGTTGAAGAACTGCAGGAGAAGAATGTTCCTGTTATAACAGGTGTTGTAGAACGCACTGGCGCTTTGGGAAGAATCAAGTCCATTTATTTCAGAGATCCTGATGGAAACTTAATAGAGGTTTCTAATTACCTGAATCCTGTAATCCCTGAAGTAATTGTTGAAACTAATCAATAATTTATTGCCCTATAAATTTATATGTTCTTCCGTCAACTTTAACCAGGAATAAGCCACTGGTAGGTTTTGCAGACATCGACTGGTATGGAATTTCAATAATGCCAGTCTTCGCAAAAACTTCTTGTTTATAAAAGGTCTTACCTGTATAATCGTATATTTCTACCGGAACGAATCCTTCATCATTGTTTTTGGTGTTAATATAAAGGGATTCATTCATGATATAGACGTATCCTGCTTTTCCTTCAGATGACTGACTTGAGGGGTTATCAACCGAAGACAGGACAGAGCCATCAAAGTTAAGAGTAGCAATTTCAATTCCATTGATTTGAGGATTTCCAACTTTACGTTTGAATTTTAGTTCAAGCATAGAAGATTCAACATACAGCAACACGCTTTGCTTATTCGCATTAAGTCCGCTTGTGGCAAATATATCGAAGTCTTCAAGTACGGTCTGATCTCCTATCTGAACATCAAAAACCCGAGCACCTACCGCATGTCCAGAGTCTTCTGGCTTTTCTGCAAAATATAAGTTTACTCTATACAATCCCGGAGTTATGGGGAAGTCATATTCAAGTCTGGTGCCCCAGCTAATTAAATATCTTTGAGGGCCGAACACATCTTTCGGTGCATCCGTATTATTTTCCCTATTCCATTGATAAAACGTACCTGTTGTGTGATTGGCGGTGGTATAATAAAAGTATGGGCAAGGTTTGTCCTGTGTGTCCTCCTGCCAGTTGATTGGCGAAGCCTGTAGTTCTGGTCCTCCGCAATTAATTCTGTATAGAATTCCAGGGCCTCTCGATTGGTTTATTCTAGCGCTGAAAGGATGAGAGCTTAGTATTTCATCGCCACCGGTATTAAACGGTCCAAGTACATTTCCTCCAAATACTCCTGAAATGTTCTCTTCCATTACAAATTTTCCATTAATGAAAACATTGTTGGAGTCATCGGTGCAAATTTGGCCTATTTCACTCGTACTAAAATCGGCTCCTGCTATTGATACCCATTTCAATAAACCTGATGAATTATATTTTGCAAGAAAGTATGACCTTCCTTTACCATTGGTTATTGGAAATATTTTCTGTCCCTCCAAATCAGTTGTGGTGCTGTATGCAGCATAAAGGTAGACATTCTGATATTTGTCAATGTGGTATGCAGAAAGGGTTGTAGAGTATCCTTTATAGTCACTTTGTGGAATCTTACCCCACTTAAAATTTCCATCAGAATCAATTTTTAAGATGAATACATTCTCCTGTTCTATCCCGCCTGTTTTGGTTTTTATAGAAAGTGTTTCTCCGAATATAAACCCTCCGGAAATGCTTCCTCTTACATATAGATTACCAATACTATCAGTCTTTAACTGGAGTAAGGAAATAAAACCGGGATAGTCTTTCATGGCTTTCCCATATTTCTTCCAGACAAGAATTCCGTCTTTGTTGTATTTTGAAAAGAATGGAGTGAGATAGAAATCCTCAGTGGCGGCTAAATATGAACTTCCGTCCTTCCCTACAGCTAGTTGCCAAGTGTTATGTGCGGTGGTTCTGACCTTCCATGCTGTGTCTCCGGTAGGTCGGATTTTTAAAAGATAGATGCTATCAATAATATCAGACTCTTTATCCAGCTTTACAATTTTGTAAAAATTGCCTTCGCCATCTTTATTGAAGTTAAATTCTTGTGAACATTGCAATGCATCGTTTTCTCCAACCTGATCAAAGATTTGCCCTCTTAGCTCGGAAAGAAATAGTAGAAATACAATAACAAGCCCTAGTGCCCTTTTATTCATAGGTTTATTAAGTATTAATATTTATATATTTTCAGTTTTTGAAATCGGGTTTAATGATCCAATGAACTCTCAGAATGAGAGAAAAACACTGTTATTAAATTTTGGAAAAATATCGGACCGTCCCCTGTCCTTGTATACTTTGAAGTATATACGTGAATTTACTCCAATTTGGTTGAATTATAACCTGTTTGTTGGATTTTTCGATGAAGTTGTAATATTTAAGGGCTGGCTTTAATGTGGAAAAGTTGATTAAAAACTGGTGGAAGTCCTGGTAGGATGGCGAGGCGGTCCGCAATTCTCTCAAGTTCCAACCAGTTTAATTCAATGAGTCGCCCATTTTATTTTTTCTGATTGAGGAAGGTTATATAAATTAGATATCCGGATTAATATTCAAATACTTTTAAGGTAAAATCTGAAAATTAATACAATACAAGATAATTGTTTATTGTCTCAAATAAAAGCTTGATATTAATTTATTCTCTTAACTCTAATAAACTATTCGGTTAATTTTTTATCAAGAAAAAGAGCCTTGCCCATTACAGGATCAAGTTCATATGAGGCAAATCCGAAAGAGTTGTATAGATGTCGAGCTCTTTTGTTACCTTCAAGGACTTCAAGTGTAAGTTTGCAATAGTTCTTTTCTCTTGAATATTTTTCAATTTGATCAAGCATTGCACGCGCTATTCCCTTACTTCTGAAATTCTCTCTAACTACAAAGTCATGAATATTGAGAAGCGGTGCAGCATTAAAAGTTGAAAAACTTACAAAGCAGTTGGCAAGGCCAACAGGTTGACCGTCCATATAAGCAATAAGAACATAGGAATCTTTAATATTTGGAAGTTGCATCCTAAGTTGTTCTTTCCTTTCTATTGGCAATGATGCTCCTCCTCCCATTATATCTTTGGCATATTCATTCAAAAGCATCCAGAAATCTTCAAATTGATTGCTGTCAGAAAGATTTGCATGTAAGAGATGTAAATTATCTATCATAGATTTGCACGGTAATTATTAACAAATCTATTGGTTGCCGCGCTAATCTCAAAGATTATTTCAGGTCGTCGCTAAAGTCTTTTTTTACTTTATTGATTTTGGGTAAAGAAACATTCTTTATATAGGCTTCGTCAGGATGATGCTGCACATAATTCTGATGGTAAGGTTCAGCTTTATAGAACTTAATCAATGGGGCAATTTGTGTGACAATTTTTTGATGATATTTTGTCTTATTAAGGTATTTGATTTTCTCTTCTGCCTGTTTTTTCTGTGAAAGATTTGAATAAAAAATTTCAGAACGGTACTGAGGCCCAATGTCAGGTCCCTGATGGTTAAGCTCTGTGGGGTCATGGGCAGTAAAAAAGATATTGAGCAATTTGTCGTAAGAGATTATTGCAGGATCATAATAAACTTGTACAGATTCAGCATGTCCTGTTTTTCCGGTTTCGATTTTTTCATAAGTGGCATCGGACTTATTACCTCCACAATATCCTGAAACTACATCTTGTACACCATTGATCTGTTCGAATGCCGCTTCCGTTGCCCAAAAGCAGCCTCCAGCAAAAGTAGCGGTATCCGTTTTTGCTTCATCTATATGTTTAGTATAGTTTAAATTGCTGTATCTGGCGAAGTTTAATAAGGTTATGATTGTAATAGATGTATATATCGTTGTTTTCATTTTAAATATGGGAAAAGACTGATTTGATCAGTCGGTTTTATAAACCAAACTTATAATCTAATCTGAATGAAAAGAAGGAGTAATCCACACTATAAAGGTCTGTTTGCTCTTTGATGTCTGCACTTTGTTGCCAGCGCAGGGTTTGTAGTTTGTTGACCCAGGCAAGGAGATCATAACCATAGAATGCTATGAGTATATTTTTCCCAGGACGAATATTTAGCCCTACATCCCATTTAACCATCAGATGGTTTTCAATTCCCAGAAAGGGAAATTTATTGTTGAATGCATAATTCTTTGCATAGTCATTCAGATTTGGATTGTTGACTTTAGTCGTATCATATTGATGGATGTCTTTCCTTCCTGTAAGCCCCCAGAATAATCTGAAATCGGTATGAATGCTTATCCAAGAAGCTGGTTTATAATTCAGGTAAAGCTTAGTAATATTAGTGTTCAGATTAAGAAAATTTTTCCCATCTACTGTTATTTGGTCTCTAACAGCATTAATAGCGTTTGACATTACTGAATCAGTTCCCGGATGTGCTTTGCTTTCTATTGGTTTGGGAAAGTATTGATATGATTTTCCATCTGTTGTGACAGAGTCAAAACCGTTGAATACTGCTAAATCAAAATATTTATACTGATCCATTACATCGGTTCTGACAACCCTGGAATAAACATGGTTGGCTCCTATTGAAATCGTATTTGTTTTAAATGCAAAGTCCAGCTCAAGATTAACAAAATGATAATATCCTGCATTTACAATCCTGAATAATTTTTGATTCCAGAGAAGAAGGTCCTTGACAGTATTATAAGATATTGAAGGTTTAATATTGATTTTGTCATCTCCTATTGTATTCATGGAAGTTATTTCAAAGGAACTGGAACGTTCTGGTTTTAGCTTATGCAGTTCTTTTAAAGTTACGGGAGGTATGACCGATGTACCAGGCCCCGGACGCATAAAAGGCGTCTCATAATGATATGTTGTATAAGGCTCACCGTTATCGTTGAAGCTGTTCCTGTCAAACTCGTAATTATCCGCACTTCCGTTATTAGCGGAAGTCTGATAAATAACTTTTATTACATTTTGTTCATCAGGTTTTAAAATAATGGCAGCTTTGGGTGTCAATACGCCTCCAATAAAAGCGGTTCTCGTATGGATGTCGTACCTCAGACCTGCAAGTACATCGACCTTTTCAGTAAGGTTATATTTAGCTTCTGAAAAAACTGCATTGTTAACGTAAACAACATTTGACACAACAGGATGACTTTTTATTTCGTAACGACTGTTTCTGCCAGACATGTCCCTTCCTATATCAAATAATCGAAACTCATATCCGCTAGCCCATTGTAACCGGGGAACATTTTTCATGAGATAAAGCCCTCCGAGGCTGTACCTTCTCTCGCCAAAAGTCTCAAGAATTGATACGTGTCTTTCTGAAGGCGAAAGTGTTGTATATCCTTTGAGTTCTTCCAGTTGTATTCTGTCCGTATTTAGGTCAAGGCCCCCATAGAGTGTAACTATATTGTCATGTTTCGTTGGGATAGTGTATGTAAGCTGGTTAGTTATGTTGTTTACTACGTATTGTCTCCTGTTTACATTTCCAGGCTCAATATTCCCATACCAACCATTTATATTTTCAAATTTTCCATCAACAATTCTATCAGGAGCAAGTGAGTCCATTCCTGTAAAATCAGCCCATGGATCAACGATAAAGAAGCCGGAAGCATTCGTAACCTGATGTGTATAGCGGCTGTATAGTCGAAATCTTTTATAGTTAAAATCAACACTGAACCTTGCGTTACCTGGCGTAGACCAAGGGCTTCCGGAAACTGGTACTCCATCAGGAGGAGGGTTGTCCAGGAATTGAGGATAGGGGAAACTGGGCCTTCCGTATAGTCGTGCTCTTTCTTGTCCGACTCCATCACTCACTCTGTATCCTCCGGAGAGCACTATTGATGCATCCTTTTTGCCTAATAAAGATTTTCCTAACCAAGCCTCGTATTGATGAAAATAAGTATCGCCGCTCCATGTCCCCTGAGTTGTGGACGCAATAAATTCATCCCTCTTGTATTTTTTGGTTACCATATTTATGATCCCGGATATTGCCCCTGAACCATAAATAAGACCTGAAGGTCCTCTGATCACTTCCACACGTTCAACATCGCCAAGCAGGCCTAAATCTGTTTCCATATTGGCGCCATCTCTCGCTTCTGTATTCATTTTTCTTCCATTTATAAGGAATATGAATTTTGAATTTCTGTCTGCTGCCACACCTCTCATCCCCCATATTATTCCGTACCATTTACTATACATATACTGAAAGCCCGGAACATATATTTCGAGTAATTCACTAAGATGTCTGGCTCCTGAAAGTTCTATTTCCTCCCTGGATATTATGGAAAGACTAAATGCAGAATTTCTCATATCAAGTTCAAGAAAGGAGCCTGATGCTACCTTTGTATCCATCAATTCGTCAAGTGAGAGATTCCATAGATTTTTATTTTTATTGTTGGTATCAGCATTAAATACCGGGTCGCGTTTTTTTGAATTTAGGTTTTGGTCTGCGGATTCCTTTTCTGTCGAAGACTGCAAAGTGTCTTTTGATGAAGGTTTCTGAGCAATTAAATCTGATGTCGGAGTAAAAAGCAGTATTAAGACAAATTTTATAAGACAAAACAGATTCTTTGTTGCCATTGAAGGTCAAATTATAATGGAGCTTAACTCAGTTGATATGAATTTGTTATGTCTTGGAAAGTGATAGTTAAGTGCAAAGTAAGGAATGATAAAGTAATGCAAAACATTAACATTGAAAGCCTGTTTAACCCTGAAGTTCAGATAGGTGAGTTTGTATATTATGGTATATATACATGACGGAAAGTTTTTAACCGGGAATCAATATTAAATGATAAACGACCAATCATCTCATAGTTGTGAAATGCCAGCAGATGAAAAAGGGACTTCGAGATTTTTAATGATTCAGTTGGTGCTGGTGGTGTTCTGTTGCTCGGGGTTTATTATAGATGTTCACCATGAAAGATTGATGAAAAGTTGTAGTGAAGTTTATGATATAGTTCAAGAAGGTGAGTACTCTTTAAAGGCGGCATTTATATATCGTTTTACTGAGTATGTAGACTGGGAGGGAATGCCAAAGGAAGAGGAATTTAAAATAGCAATTCTGGGAGATACTCCTTTAACCAGGAATCTTATTAATATAGCTGAAAATGCGGAAGTAGGTAATAGAAAGATTAATGTAGAAGAGTATGACAACCTGAATGAAATAGATGAGTGTCAGATATTGTTTGTCTCGAGGGAGAGTTCAGTTCCCTTGCAAGCAATATTACATAAATTCGAAGGAAAGGAAACTCTTATTGTTACGGAAAAGGAAGGTTATGGAGAAAAGGGATCATGTATAAATTTTTTTCTTTCGGAAAGTAAAATCAAGTTTGAAGTAAATCTTGAGGCGGTTGAAAAAGCGGGACTAGCAGTAAGTTCACAATTATTACAGCATGCTGTTGTGATAGGTAAGCAAAGGTAAAAAGATATGGCTTTTCATTTGCCAAAAATTAGAGATTTATCCATAAGAAACAAGCTGATTTTTCTTCAGTTTTTTACTTGTCTTATTGTACTTGCTCTTTGCTGCGCAGCTTTTGTTTTTGTTGATGTCAGAGAGTATAAAGAAAATAAAGTAAATAGCCTCACCTCAATGGCACAGTTAATAGCTTCAAGCAGCATTTCTGCCCTTGAGTTTATTGACAATGAAGCAGCCAATTCTATTCTTTCAGATTTAATAGTAGTTGATGATGTGTCAAATGCACAGATCCTTGATAAAGACAATCAGGTGTTCGCCTCATATTCCAAAAGAGGTGTGAAGAATTATAACTTTACTCCTGTAGATAAGTCATCTGTAGAATTTGAAAGAGGGTATCTGTATATCTATCATGAAATTATTAATAATAATGGAGAGAGGGTAGGGATGGTATTTATCAGAGCTGAATTAAATCAGCTAAATTCAGTAATAAATAGGAAAATTCAGATTGCAGCATTTTTAATGGGAATCGGAATGTTGCTGGCATATCTTATAGCTTTATTTTTACAAAAGTATATTTCGTCTCCACTTCTAAGATTAGTTTCAGTGATGGATAAAGTAAGTAAGGAAGGGAGCTATGGTAACCATGCCCAGGTTGAAGGTAAAGATGAAATAGGTACTTTGTCCCTTGTTTTTAACGAAATGCTCATCCAGATTGAGAAGAGGGATAAGGAGCTTTTGGAGAATAATTACCTTTTAAATTCAATCCTTAATAGCATGGGAGATGGGGTATTGGTAGTAGACAATGACCTTAACTTTATGCTATGGAATCCAGCATTTGAAAAAAAGCATGGAGGACTACTAGTGGCTCATCCTAGAGTAGCTCTTGGTAAAAATTATAATATGTTCTTGCCTGGTGAAACCATACCTCTTGATTATGAGAATTCTCCATTTTATAAAGCAGTGCAGGGTGAAGAGTTTAATAACCAGGAATTGCTGTTAAAGACTGATGATAATTTAATAACATATATCAGTATAACAGGAAGACCTTTAAAAGACAGAAGTAATGTAGTCATTGGTGCAGTTGCAGTTGTTAGAGATATTACACAGCGTAAGCAAATACAGCTTGATCTAGATACAGCACGGCAGCAGTTGCAGGATATGATGGATTATTCTTCCGCTTGTATTTTCGCCAAAGATTTAAAAGGTAGATATATATTCGTCAATAAGAACTTTGAACAGGTATATAAGGTCGAAAGGGAAAAGGTAATAGGAAATACAGATTTTGAATTTCTTTCCAGAGAAGAGGCATTGCCCCTGTATGAGCATGACCAGGAAGTTTATAGGGTGGGGCACGATGTCTCTTTTGAAGAAGTACTTTTAAGGGAAGGAAACCTTCAAACTTTTATATCTGTAAAGTATCCGCTAAAAGATAATGATGGAAAAATTTACGGACTATGCGGGATAGCTACAGACATTACGGAACGGAAGGCTATAGAGGAGGCAGATAAAATGCGGGTGACACAGATGATAAAGTTTCAAGAGACGCTCTTGAATCTTACGAGCATGGAAATAGACCTTCCTTTAGATGAAAAGCTTAAAGCCATCCTTGTTAAATGCGCTGAAGTTATAGATGTTGAAAGGTGCGGTATATGGTTTTTTACTAAAGATAAAAAAGAGATTTTTCCAAAGATTATTTATCGTAAAAGTGAGAATGATACTGTAAGTGGAAAGCCAATTAAAAAATCTCCAAATTCTATTTATTTCAAAGCTTTAGAGAATTTTCACACTATAGATGCTCATGACGCCCTTTCTGATCCCAGAACTGCTGAACTTGCAGAGATATATTTTAAGCCGTTGGGTATTGCCTCTACCCTTGATGTTGCCATAAGACTGGGAGGTAAGATATCAGGAATGTTATGTTTTGAACATATAGGTGATAAAAGAAATTGGTCTTATGAGGTTCAGGTCTTTTCTTCTTCAATAGCCGGAATTGTAGCCTTAGCTCTAGAAAACTTTGAAAGGCTAAAAGCGGAAAAAGAACTGCATGAACTGAACGATGAATTAGCTCAGGCAAAAAATGCTGCAGAGCAATCTAATGCGGCTAAGGATGTTTTTCTTGCTAGTATGAGCCACGAAATCAGAACTCCTTTAAATGCAATAATTGGTTTTCAGCAATTGCTCAAAGAAACGGACCTTAGTGATGAGCAAAAGGAAATAGTAACCTCTATAGATTTTGCCGGCCGTAACCTATTGGTAATTATTAATGATATTCTTGATCTTTCAAAAATAGAAGCAGGAAAAGTTGAGTTTATTGAAAGTGAAATCAATGTTGCTTCAATTATCCAATCTGTAATTGAATTGTTTGAACAGAAAGTAAAGGAGAAAAATCTTAAGATAACGTTTTATCATGACCCTACAATTCCCTCCGGATTACTAGGAGACGGAGCTCGCTTAAGTCAGATTTTACTTAACCTGATTGGCAATGCAGTAAAGTTTACAGAAAGGGGAGAGATAAAGATTATAACGCATTTATTGGATGTAAAAGAAGATTATTTCAATTGTTTGTTTGAAGTGGAAGATAGTGGAATTGGGATTCCAAAAGAAAAGCTTGCCAGGATATTTGAACGCTTTACTCAGGCAGAAGCCGATACAACAAGGAGATATGGCGGAACAGGGCTCGGCCTAACTATTTCTCGTCACCTGATAGAGCTTCAAGGAGGATCTCTTATGGTAAAAAGTGAACCTGGAAAAGGCTCTGTGTTTTCTTTCAAATTGAAATTCAAAAAATCTGCTGATTCCAATGGCGTCAGTATCGCAACTCCGGAAGGTGGAATGAAGAATATGCCTAAGGAAGCAAAACCCCTGAAAATATTACTGGCTGAAGATACAGTTTTAAATCAAAATTTAATCTTAAAGGTTTTCCAGAAAACCAAACATTCCGTGGATATTGCCAATAATGGGGTTGAAGCTGTTGAGAAAGTAAAGCGTAATAGTTATGATATCATTTTGATGGATGTTCAAATGCCATTAATGGACGGCTGTCAGGCTACTGAAGAAATAAGAAGGCTAAAAGATAGGGTTAAGAGGAAAGTTCCTATTGTAGCGCTTACAGCTTTTGTTTCTAAATCTGAAGAGGAAAGGTATCGGAGAAAAGGTATGGATGCATATATTACTAAGCCATTTGATAAAGAAGATTTATTGCAAACGATTTACAGGCTTACTGATTCTGATAATATTGATATAAATTCAAAATCATTTATGGATACAGGTTCAAATTTATTCAGTTTAAGCTTTCTGGAAGAAACCTCAGAAGGAGATACAGAATTTATCATTAAAATGGTAAACCTCATACTTGAAGAAGCGCCCGATAGACTCAGAAGTCTAAAAGAAGCTATCCAGGCCAAAGATTATGCAGCTATTAAAACTAATGCCCATAAGCTAAAGAACATAATTATTCCTGTTCAGATGGAAAGAGCTAAAGAGTTAGCAACTGCTATAGAGGAAAATAGTCGCAATGCCGGTAATATGCAGATTATCGTATCTCATTTTGCTGAGTTGAGTGAAATAATAAATAGTGTTTTAGAGCCTCTGCGTAACCAGGTAGAGGTGTTGAAGCATAATTCATGACACTTTGTAAAACTATGATTAGGATCTAAATTAGATAATTTTGGACTTTAATAATTTTTTTCTATTTTGATGCCTTGTCATAAAATTTACAGGCATGTCACAGTTTAAAAGGAAACTAAACAATTTTGCAGTATTCTCACTTGCTATTCTTTTTGCGGAACTCATTCAGGCAGTTGCGCATAATTATATTGACCATTGGAAAGATGGTCATGGCAAATATGTTTCTGTACTTCTTTCAATGATTCTTGCAATAGCGGTATTTTATCCCGTATTTCATTTTCTGGATAAATATATCCAGTCGGCATCCAAAAACTATATCAAGAGTTCGAAGAAAGTAAGTGGTGGAGGAACTTCAGGGCTATTGCTTGGTTATTCTCTGGCAATGTTTTTTATGTTTATAGCATTTGCCCAACTTTGGTATCATAAAGATGTCATTGCAGATTTGGGTCATTGGCTTAAAGGGTTTATTTAAAAGAATATTATGGAAATAGAAATTTTTACCCTTTGCGATCACGCACAGGATTTTAATGGTAAGTTAGTAATAGTTGGAACCTTTGATAGTATAAGTTCTGCTACATATCCATTTACGCACGCTGCTTGTTCTTTGGCCGGGAGGTTAAGGTTTAGTGAAAAAGAATCCGGTGTTCATGACTTTAAAATAAAACTGATCGATGATGAAGGGTTTGAATTATATCCTGCTATTGAAGGGAATATTGATGTATCTAAAAGCGTAGCGAATTATTCAACAATAAACTTTGCTATAAATCTTGGAAATCTGGAATTTAAAAAAGCAGGGAGGTATGCTATTGAGCTATACATTGATAACGAATGGCAGAAAGGTCTTCCGATAAATGTCATCAAGCAGTAGATAAATCTAAGTAAAATAAATCACCACGGTTGGATATCTCAGATGAAATGATGTTTCCAAACATGGTGATTTATATCGATTTTTTGTCCTTGTTTAGGATTTTAAATAATTTAAAATGTCGTTATGAATTGCAGGATTGGAGACCACAATGCTATCTCCTTTGACCGGATCTCCACCATAGTAATCAGTAATTGTTCCGCCAGCCCCTTTGATTACAGGAATCAATGCCATGATATCCCACTTAGACATTTTTGGGTCTATCATAATATCTGCAAATCCTGTAGCGACAAGAAAATAGCCATATGCATCTCCCCATGTTCTGTATAGCTTACATGCTTTGGCTAAATTGTCAAATCCTTTAGGCTCTCTGTATTTTTCAGGTCCAAGAGGATCGGTGGTAAGCAATGTAGCCTCACTTAGAGAAGTGCAAGGTCTCAGGCTTACTTTTGTTCCATTATGATAGGCTGAGGTTCCGTCTCCTAGCACAAGATCATCCAGAATGGGATTGTGAATGGCTCCGAAAACAGGCTCATCATCTTTCATTAATGCGATTAAGGTGCAAAACAATGGAGCTCCATGAATAAAGCTTTTGGTACCATCTATCGGATCGATTACCCAGTAATATGGAGAAGTACCTTTTATTTCGCCAAATTCTTCTCCGAACACCCCATGCCCAGGAAATTTTCTTAAAACTTCATTTCTGAAAAGTTCTTCAATTTCCCTGTCTGCGATTGTAACAGGAGACATGTCCTCCTTGCTCAACACATCCAGTCGGGTGCGAAAATATTTCCTCGCAATCATTCTGCTTTGCCCGGTAAATCTTATTACAAAGTCCCTGAAAGTAGGAAAGTCCATAGTTTTTTCAATTTAATTGTTCATTTAATCCAATTAATCATTTGCCGTTAAGAAATATTGTTCTTCATTATAATCAATTGTTTTGCTATCAACTCCGATGTTTTGATTTAGATCGACAAATTTTTATGATTAATCCCCGTTAAAGGTAAATACAAATTCATTTTCACCAAATAAAATCTTTGAAGTCTTTATTAAATAAAGGATAAACTCAGACTTTTTTATTTTGTCTTTTTTTTCTGGTTATAAAATGGTTGCTAAAACAATTTTGTGAACTTTTGATTTTTAGGTGAATAGACACTCAACAAATATGGAAAGCACTTATCTGCCTGTTATAAATAAAACTGTCTCACGTATTGGATTAGGCACTTGGGCTATTGGAGGATGGATGTGGGGTGGCTCAAATGAACAAGAATCTATAGATACTATAGTTAATGCAGTGGATTTAGGGGTAAACCTCATCGATACAGCTCCTGTATATGGGTTTGGCCTTTCGGAAGAGGTGGTTGGTAAGGCGCTTAAGAAAATTAACAACAGAAGTGAAATTGTCATTTCTACCAAATGCGGCCTTGAATGGAAAGAAGGAAAGGTTTTTAGAAATGCATCCAGAGAAAGAATAAACAAGGAAGTTGGAGATTCATTGAAGCGACTTCGTACAGACTACATAGACATTTATTATGTTCACTGGCCAGACGCTTTGGTATCTCTGGAAGAAACAGGGGAGGCTATGTATGATCTTTTTAAGAGCGGAAAAATTCTATCTGTTGGAGTAAGTAATTTTAACACTGACCAAATGCTGGAGTTTGGCAGTCATTCACCAATTCATTTTTCACAGCCACCATATAATATTTTTGAAAGAGAAATAGAAAAAGAAGAGCTGCCTTATTGTCTTGAAAACAATATTTTCCTTATGACCTATGGAGCTATTTGCAGAGGCCTTCTTTCAGGAAAGTTAAATATTAAGTCTACATTTAAGGGTGATGATCTTAGAAAGTCAGATCCAAAATTCAGAGAACCCAGGTTCAGTCAGTATTTGGATGCAGTAACTAAATTGAACCAATTTGCAAAAGACTGCTACGGAAAGAGTGTAGCGGAACTGGCTATAAAATGGATCCTTCAAAGTGGGGTTTCAATAGCGCTTCTCGGAGCAAGGAATCCGGATCAGTTGAATATTTGCAAAAATCTCAGCGGGTGGAAGATTGTCAGTGAAGATTTAAAGAGGATAGATAGAATCATTAAAGAAAATGTAAAGGATCCAGTTGGCCCGGAATTTATGGCTCCACCTATTAGAAAGGAGAAAGCTGTGAGGAAATAATGTGTATAAGTTTTTTTATCGTAAATATACAACATGTTTAAATTAAATAAGTGTAAATCATTGTTTATGAATTGATTTTTTCCAATTTTACATGCACCTAAGTTGCAGTGCTATAAAACAAAGTATTTTTTATCCGGGTTAAATTATAAAAAACCACCAGCCTTATGTTAGACTTTAAAAAATTAACAGAGGAGCTATTTGAAAAGGATGTTTTGTTGTGTATCAGAACAAACTCTCCAACTTTCAGAATGTACGGAAAGCAAATCCGTGGCAAACTTGAATCTATTTACACTGGGACTAAAAAAGTGCTTACGATTCTTTCAAACTCTCTGACAAGAGAAGTTCCGATTGATGACATAGATTTTATTTCGGAAGATAAATATGTTTAGATAAAGAAATAGCTACTTTAAATATCGGAATCCTGCTCCTTTAGCAGGATTTTTTTTGATGTTTGCGTAAAAAAATAAACCATTCAAAACTCTTCTGGCTAGAAATAGTAAAAGAAGTATTATCAATCTCAAGTACTATGAAAATTCTATTAACTATAGGCTGCTTGTTTTTCAGTTTGTTAAGTTTTGCAGCACAATTACCTGAGTGGGCAAGAAAAGATTTTGAAAAAAAAGGCTTAAAAGATAAATTTGAACTTGCTGATTACCTGAAACCTTCTTACCTGGAAGTAGATCTCAATGGGGATATGACAGTTGATATTGCAGTCCTGGTAGTCGAAAAACAAACCGGGAAAAAAGGTATTATTATCCTCCATCAGAATGATCCGAATGTTTATATTTTGGGCGCTGGTAATGCTTTTGGAGATGGAGGGAGTGATTTTGTGAAAATGGAATCATGGAAAATTGTAAATGATGTTACTATTCGCAGGAATGATAGAATCAGGACTGGTATAGAAGTAAACTTTACAGAAAAGAGTCCGGCGGTAATCATCTTTGACGGAAAAGAATACAACTGGCAGGTTCAGGAAGGGTGAGTGAATTTAAGATTCTGAAGTATAAACTAAGCTTCCTTCAATTTAGAGGGAAGCTTTTTTTTATTAGTAAAATAATAGCGAATATTGTATAAGAAGAATTAGTTTTTAAAGATTCAGAAATAATTAAAGAACAAAATAATGAATAATAACCTGGTTAAAATTTCTCTTATCCTTAATGGTTTATTGGTTGTGGCGGTTGCTATACTTTTTTACCTTCATTTTAAACAGCCAGCTGCATTATCTGCAACTTCTGAGGGAAAAACAGAAGATACAGTGAGTGTAGCTAATATTGAAATGCCAAAAGTGCCGAGCGCAAGAAAGATCGTTTTCTTTAACTATGATTCTCTTACTGCGAAATATGAGTTCTTCAAAAAGATTCAGAGAGAAATGGAAGCAAAAGCCAGAGGCATTGAAAATGAGTTGATGAGAAAAGAACAAAAGCTTCAGGAAGATTTCGAGTTTTATCAGAAGAATGCTGGTGCAATGACAGAGCAGCATAGAGAAGCTAAAGAAAGAGAATTGACAACTGCACAGCAGGAGTTAATGGCGCTGAAAGAAAACAGATCTGAACAATTTGCCAATCAACAGCAGGAGTTGAATAAACAATTAATGGATAAGCTTTACGGTTATTTCAATAAGCTATCAAAAGAAAACAACTTTGATTATATCCTTACTTATCAGAAAGGTTTGCCAGGTGTAGTATATGGTACAGATAGCCTTGACATTACTAAGGAACTTATTGAAGGTTTGAACAGAGAATATAAAAAGAAATAAGCTGAAAGCTTAAAGCACAAAGCTTAAAGTATATTCAAAAGGCCTCATCCTAACTTTCCTCAAAAGGGAGATTTAGGGTGAGGCCTTTCAATTGTAGAGACGCCATGCATGGCGTCTCTCTTTCACCTGGCTCGGTCTCTTTAATTTAGCAGGACACAATAAACAGACATTATTGTTGTCTGCAAATTCGCCCATTGTCGTTCATTATCACAGTTTATGAGACGCCATGCATGGCGTCTCTACGTGTTATCTTGATTCTTAAAACCATGTCCTTGAGGATGGTTAATGAAGGGCCTTTCTTAAAACCTCATAAAAAAAGCTTCTCAAAATTAGAGAAGCTTTTTTTATTTATGATTGGTTAAACCTTATTTGTTAGGCTGAGGAGTGTATCGCAAGTAAGGCTTTATTCTTGTTACTCCTTTAGGGAATTTAGCAGGAATGTCTTCATCTTTTACAGCTGGAACAATGATGCAGTCTTGTCCGTCTCTCCAGTTTGCAGGAGTTGCTACGCTATAGTTAGCTGTTAATTGAAGTGAATCAAGAACACGGATGATCTCGTCAAAATTTCTTCCTGTGCTAGCTGGGTAAGTAAGGATCAGTTTCACTTTTTTGTCTGGTCCAATGATAAATACAGAACGAACTGTTACATTTTCGCTTGCATTTGGGTGGATCATATCATAAAGAACTGCAACCTTTCTATCTGGGTCAGCAATTAATGGAAAATTAACATTGGTGTTCTGAGTTTCATTGATATCGTTGATCCAGCCATTGTGATCAGAAAGCGGGTCTACGCTTACCGCGATTACCTTTGTATTTCTCTTATCGAATTCACCTTTGATTTTCGCAACGGCTCCAAGCTCTGTGGTACAAACAGGGGTATAATCTTTTGGGTGAGAAAATAAAATAGTCCAGCTATTTCCCATCCACTCATGAAAGTTAACGGTTCCTTGAGTTGTTTCCGCTGTAAAATCCGGTGCGATGTCTCCTAAACGTAATGACATATATTTTGTAGGTTTATTTATTTTTGTTAATTGCGATGAATTTATAAAAGAATTCTGATCTGACAAACCAAATAAAATTATTCAGGTTAGAATTTTAGTTGTATAATTTCCACAATCAGTCTTAAAACAAATTTTTAACCCAAAAAATCCAATTATGATTCGTACTGCCAATGCTGCCTGGAAAGGCGATTTGAAATCAGGAACTGGTTCCATCAATACAGAAAGTGGCCTGGTTAAAGATGCTACATACAACTTTGCTCGTCGTTTTGAAAATGAGAAAGGTACCAATCCTGAAGAGCTCCTTGGAGCTGCTCATGCTTCCTGCTTTGCAATGGCCCTTAGCCATGGTCTGGCTTCTGCAGGGTTTACTCCGGTAAAAGTTAGTGTGGAAGATAAGGTAAAACTTGAAAAAGTTGGAGATGGTTTCAGTATCACCACTATCGAGATTAACTGCGTTGCTGATGTTCCCGGAATCTCTGAAAGTGAATTTCTAAAATTTGCTGAAGATACTAAGAAAGGTTGTCCTGTTTCCAAAGCACTTACAGGTGTTACTTTCATCTTGAATGCAAAACTGAAGTCAGGAGTTTCAGCTTAATTGACTAAATGAAAAGAGAGGACAATTGTCTTAATTTGATCCTCTCTTTCTTTAAAGTAATATTATTTTTTTATTAAGATTATCTCTGTTGTGCCAGTTCGAAATATTCACCTTTCTCATTACACCCCCTGCATTTAAGCATATCTTTGAAAATCTCAGGTTTCAATACTGATTTACCCTTAAGCATTCTCACGCATTCTTGTATCCCTTCAATGATAGAGGGATGTGGATGTATTAATTCTGCAAGTTCTTCAATCCCTTTGTCCATGGATATTAATAGGGCCACCGCCTGAATGGCACTGGATGCATGGACACCCACAGCTCGCATTCCGAGAATTTTCATCTCGTCATCATTGGTTACAAGTATTTTAAAGAAGCCGTTTGTGTTTCTCATAGCTATGGCCCTTGGAATTAAGCTATAGTCTATACTAACAACTCTATAAGGTATTCCTTTGCTTCTCGCATCCTGTTCATTCATTCCTACGCCAGCAGTTTCTGGGTTCAGGAACATGATAGTTGAAATATTTTTATAAGTCAAAGGCTTAGGACTCAACCCGAACATTTTTTCTACTGCGTGTCTGCCCTCCAACTCACCTACATTGGCAAGTGCAAAGTCTGAAGTCAAATCTCCCACTGCATATATATTAGCAACGGTGGTTCTTGTATCTTCATTGACAACGGTGCAGTTGTCGTTGATCACAACTCCGACTTCTTTAGCTCCAAGGGTTTCTGTGTTAGGTACTCTACCCACAGATACCAGTGCTTTCTCTACATTATGGATTTCGGAGTGACCGTCTTTATACTTTAATTCATATTCAACTCTGCCATCTTTAATCTCCATTCTGACCAACTGAGAATTTTTATGGATAGTGACTCCATTGTCTTCAAGATTGGTTTGAGTAGTCAGCGAGATGTCTTCATCTTCAAAAGGGAGGATACGGTCAGCTTTGTCTATCAAGTTTACTTTGGTTCTTCCGAAGTTTGAAAATATAGTAGCCCATTCGCAGCCTATTACTCCAGCGCCGAGGATTACCATACTTTCTGGAAAGTCGGTAAAGCATTCGATACCATCGCTGGTCACTATTATTTTTTCATCTATAGGTATATGAGCAAGTTTTCTTGGCCTGCTTCCAGTGGCGAGTACAATATTATCTGCAGATATAATTTCCTCATCGCCATTACTTTTTTTGAGGAGTACATCATTTGCAGAAACAAGTCTCGCTTCAGCCTTGATATAACTAAAGAGGTCTTTTTTCTTTCTTTGAAGTAAAAGGATATGTGTTTCAAGCTGTACCTTTCTCAGAAAGATGGCTTCTTTAACATCATTAAGGATTTCCTTAAAATCTACTTTTATTTCTGTACAGGCATATTTTTGAAGTCTCTTTCTTGCAAGAGACACATCTCTGGAGAGTTCCCAGAATGTTTTGGAGGATAGTGCACCGTTGTAAACTCCAGCTCCTCCGATTTTACCTTTTTCTACTAGAAGTACTCTTTTGTTGAGGTCCAAGGCCCTCATGGCAGCAGCGTATCCGGCAGGACCGCCTCCAATCACGCAAATATCAAATCGATTCATAAAAATATTTTCTTCAAAGGAGACTTCTGCATGCGCCTGAAACCTTACCTTTAAAATCATGTCCTAATTAAATTGTTTCTTCTAACGATTAAAACTTTATTTGGATTTTTTTCAAGATTATTTCCACTTCGTTTTGTTCAAACATATTTACATTTTAAGAATTTTATTTAATGTAATTAATACTCTGAATGAAATCCTGACTCTCTATCTATAATTTATGAGTAATATAATTATTTATAAATCAGAAGAAAGTTAATGGTTTGATGAGAGTTTAAATTTTATTATTAATAAATATTCATTAGTTTTCTCCATCAAATCATTAAAAGGGGCGATAAAAGTTTGTTTTATTTAGGTAAAAACTGTTATGGAAAATACTGGCAATACTGGTGGTCAGCGCCCGAAAAAGGATAATTCGAAAACTATACTTGTCCTTGTTATTGTAGCTTTAATTGGGGTAATCTGCTGGTTGATTTATTCAAACATGCAGCTAAATGATGAGCTCGAAATCCGAAGTCAGCAAATGGAAGCTGATAGTACAAGCCTTTCTTTAAAGACCCAGGAGCTTGACGAGCTTGCGCTGGCATATGAGAGAATCAGAATGGAGCGTGAGGAGCTTGGTCTGGTTAAGGATTCTCTTAATAAGAAAATTGAGTCCTTGAATCTCTTTATTGCGGAAGTCCGGAAAGGCAATGGTAAAGCAATCGGTCACATGAAAGAAATGATTGTCAGGCTTAAGACCGAGCTCGCCAAAGAAGATAACCAGATAACTGCGCTTAAACGTGAACGTGATTCTCTAAAGATCAATGTGAAGACTTTAACAAAGAGAACCCTCCAGATGAAAGATTCCCTTAATTATCTTCATGTAACCAGGGAGGAACTGGAAGAAAAAGTGGCAGCAGCTTCAGTACTAAAAGCTGAAAATATAAAAGTAGCTATCATAAATGCTAAAGGCAAAGAGTTTTATAAGGATCAATACAAGGCAAAAAACATTGATAAACTAAAAGTTACTTTTGTTCTAGCTGATAACATCGTTGCAAGGAAAGAAAAAAAGAATTTGACCATGCGCCTTATAGAACCAAGTGGAGCCGTGCTTTTTGATCTTTCTACCGGTGGTGGGTTTTTTAAGGCAGAAGGTAAAGATCTGGCTTTCACAGAAAATCAAACGATTCATTTCGATAATACTAATCAGACGGTGACTTTTTATTATCTGAAAGGAAGTACCTATAAGGTTGGCAACTATACTATTGAGCTATATTCCGATGGACATAAAATAGGGGAAACAGATCTTCAGATAAAATAACTTCTTTCCGATCTATAATTAAAGGGACTCTACAGTGGTATGGTCCTTTTTTTATGGAAACCCATTAAATCGTTTTCCTGATAATGAAGGTGAGTTAGCAATAGGTGGAGGACATATACACATAGTTTTTGTTCTGACCTAATAATTTTTTCTCTGTGTCTTCTCTGTGTATCTCTGTGAAATAATTTTATTTGCATATTAGAAGAGTCTCCTAATTAAAAATTCTCACGTTGCTGATCTCGTTAATCATCACTATTTTATGCCTTGATTAATATTAAAGTATTACATGTATTTTTAATCTTTAATCTCTTAGTTTAGGGAACTATGGAAGAAAGAGTCAATAAAGGGAAAAATAAAATAGGTCTTATTAGCGCCACCTGTGTCGTTGTTGCGAGCATGATTGGGACGGGAGTATTTACCGGTCTGGGCTTCCAGGCAGCAGGTGTGAAATCCGTTTCTGCGTTGCTTTTACTTTGGCTGATTAGCGGTGTGGTAACTATTTTCGGAGCACTCACATATGCTGAACTTGCCACACATATGCCAAGGTCAGGAGGGGAGTACCACTATCTATCAAAAGTTTACCATCCAGTCATTGGGTTTATGAGTGGATGGATTTCACTGACTGTTGGATTTGCTGCTCCAATTGCAGTTTCCGCTATGGCCTTTGGTTTTTATGTTTCCAAAGTTTATCAAATGGATAAAGAGGTTTTAGCCACAGTACTTATAGTTATGCTTACTATTCTTAATCTTTTTGGGCTAAAGACAGGAAGTCGATTCCATAACTTTGCTACTATTTTTAATGTAGCTCTTATCGTCATATTTATCTTTGTCGGATATTTTTTTGTTGAATCACATCATTTTCAAGTATCTTTCATCAAGCAGGATTTCAGTGCCGTTATGGATCCTGCTTTTGCTGTTTCACTAATCTATGCATCGTTTGCCTATTCCGGATGGAATTCCGCAGCTTATATTGCAGGTGAAGTTGCAGAGCCGACTAGAAATCTTCCCAAAGCTCTGTTCTTCGGAACTTTGATTGTGCTTGTATTATATGTGTCGCTGAATTTTGTTTTTCTCTATAATGTACCTGTTGAGGAATTGGCAGGAAAGGTGGAGATAGGTTTCATTGCAGGAATGAAGGTCTTTGGCCTCGCCGGAGGAAAAATGATTGCTCTGCTGATTTCATTTGGTTTGGTAGCCTCTGTAAATGCCTTGATAATCACAGGCCCTAGGGTGTCTCAGACAATGGGTGAAGATTATCCGGCGCTCCAGAAAATTTCAATAAACAATGGATTTAAATCTCCATGGGTTGCTATCCTGCTACAGTCATTTTTAGCACTTGTACTTATATATACATCCACTTTTGAGTCTGTAATTACATATATTGGTTTTACTATTAATTTATTTACAACACTCACTGTTGCCGGTGTTTTTATCTTCAGATTAAGAATGAAAAATAAAACTGGAGAAAAAAGGGAGTACAAGACATGGGGATATCCTTTAGTGCCAATTATTTTTATAGTTCAGCAGTGCTGGATGTTATTTTATCTTGGAAAAGAAAAAAGTGAAGCATCTTTGGCGGGACTCATTACAGTTGCAATTGGTATTTTACTTTACTTTATTGTCAGAAGAAAAAATTATCAGAAAGAGGTTATTAATACTCTTTAATTTATATACCATTTTTAAAATAAGTTATGTGGAAAGCAAATACAATCTCTTATTATCTATCAGCCTTCATTATCTTTTTCAGCAGTTGTTCGAGTGATACTCAAAAGGAAAAACCTAACAAGGACAGCCTTGAGCAGAAGAAGATACAAGATACTTTGAAAATAGATGAACCTATGCAGGCATACCTTGAGATTAAATGATTTTTAATCTTCTTTTAACATTAAGACTGATTAATCTGACTGGCTGTTTGTGCTGTACTAAGAAAACATGCTAAGGTTTAAACATTTGTAAGTAATTTCTGATTTAGGAATAAATAAAATGTTTATAACTGATGAAAAGTAATGTGATCTTCAAAGGAATTTTATCATCGCTGCTTTTCTCTTCTGTTACAGCCTTTGCTCAGGATGAAAATATTACACTTCTTCTGCATAAAGATACAACTGCTGCTATCAGAAGGGTGGTTCAACATCCCTATAAATTCAGAGTACAGGTCGTTTACACTCAAGTGCGGAAAGATTCAATAGGTAAGTTGGTATTTGTTGCTTCAGATTTCAGAATTAATGACGATGAGTATTTTTATCCTGCAACTCTAGTTAAGCTGCCGATTGCCGCTCTTGCTCTGGAAAAAATAAATAGCCTCCATACAAACGGACTATCCAAAGACTCGTACCTGAAGGTACTAGTACCTTATATTTCAAAGAAAGAAAAACCTGTGACAATCCGTGAGAACATCATAAGGATGTTGGTTCTGAATGATAAGAATGCCTTCAATCGTCTTTATGAATTTCTCGGTCAGGAGTATATCAATAGCAGGCTGGAACAACTAGGCTATGAGAAGACCCGTATAATTCAAAGGTTTAATTCTGCTAGCACGGAAGAAAACAGAACTACTGGTCCATATGAAATTACTGATAGCCTTGGTAAGACTTTATATAAAGGTATGAAAGTGACTTGCAGGAAAAAGTTTACTAATCCGATTAAAGAAACTAAGATCGGAACTGGCTATATAGAAGGAAAGAAGTTTGTAAGAGTAGCGAAAGATTTTCAAAACAGTAACAACTTTCCATTGAGTGAAGCGCACAGAATGCTTATTTCTGTTATTTATCCTGAGGAGACAGCAGTGGAGAATAGATTCAATATTAGTGCAGAAGATTTTGAGTTTCTTAAGACAGCGTTAGGATACTTTCCAAAAGAAGCAGGGATATTGGAATGGATGAATGATGAAAAGATTTATGATACTCAAGAAAAATTTTTATTTGCTGGAGCATCAAAAGATAGCCTACCGCATGGATTAAGAATTTATAACAAAGCAGGTTTTGATTATGGCTTCATCGCTGATTGCGCCTATATTCAAGACAAAGAGAAGGATGTTGAGTTTTTTGTTTCTGCTGTTTTATATACAAATAGCAAAGATATATTAAGTGAAGAAGGGTATGAATATAAAGAAAATGGATATCCTTTTTTAAAAGAATTAGGTAAATTGATTTATTATCACGAAATTCGAATCAAAGATATAACTGTCAAATAAAGTAACCCTAAAAAAGCAGAGAGGACCGCCCTAACGGTCCTCTTTCTTTTTAGCTCTCTTTAGAAAAGAGATACCACCTCAGGTTTTTCCGGCATCTTAACATCTTCAAGATCTCCTTTGTAATTTCTTCTTTTAACTTGTTTTATATCAATGATTATATTGTCGTTTGGGTTGAGTTGTGAGCCCAGATCATTTACGTTAATGGTAGCGGTTTTGAAAGTTTTTGCAGGACTTCCTCTTCTTCCACGTCCCAAGGAGACGGCCCATTCAGTAATGTTATAGTTAGCTTCTCGCGGAAGCATTCTTTGAAAATCGGGATTGGGTATCATTCTTACGCTGATATTTCTGACAGTTTTTGCTTCCACTCCCACACGAGGATCTATGACCCTGCCATTCACTCTTACTTCAACCGTAGGGGGTGGAATAAGCTTTATTGTAAACTTTTGTTCACCAATATAATTCCCATTGCTACTTACTTTTAGAGAAACTGTAGGAATGCTTCCTGTCGGGACGATCATCACTTCACCTTTTCTGGAACCTTTGGTTACACTTGCGCCTTCTATCTTGAAGTCCGGATTATAATTGTTGGCAAGAGCAGGAACCTGTATATTCAAATTGTTGCCGCAGTTTTTATAAAGCGCTGGTGGCGTTGCAGACTGGACCTGAATGACTGGTTCGGTGACAATATAGTCTTCGGTGATGGTGTAAATGGTGTCTTGTCCATTGGGCTTTTTAATTTTTATTTTCCCTGTCCATGATTTTTTAATCTCTCCTCCAATGTAGTTCCCTCCACTTGCAGTAAATGAAAATTTTCCTACTCCATTGTTATCTACTACAAGATCAGCATTCCCGACACTTATTTTAGGCTTGTCTGAATTGGTAATAGCGGTCAAAAATACATCGGCCTCATACTTCATACCAGCAGGTATAATCTTGGTTCCTGTTCTGACCATTGGTAATAATTCATCAACTTTATATTCGTCTGCATCAAGCTTTTTACTTTTTGCATCTAATACAACAGCTTCAATACCTACCACTCTGGATTCCATTTCACTTAATGCCGCAAGAGCTGCAACTAATGGGGTTTGTCCGAAATTCAATTCTGCAAAATCTTTATTTCTTTGGTCCGGGTTGTTTTTTAGCAAAGGATCTTCAGAAGCGTCAAGAGCAATAGCTCCGAATTTTTTATCCGAACGTTCATTCACAAAGCTTACATAGTCGTTCAGTTTTTTCTTTAGCTCATAAGCTTTACCATTTTTTGCAGCACCAATCATGATTACTTCCACTTCTGTTTCTTCTTTAGCTCCTTTCAAAGTTCCGTCTTCTTCCAGCCCACCTGTTTTCGTGATCATATCCTTTTTCAGATTATCTATAAAAGTAACAAGGTCTCGGGTTTTTTGAGAGATGGCTTCTGCTTCTTCTTTCAGTTTTACCTCATCGGCTTTATTTCCTTTTTGCTTTACAGCAGAGGCTATATTTTTAAGTTTTTCGCTGCTAATATCTTTTGTCTCAGCTACAGTTTTCTCAAGGCTATCATTGAGATACTGGAATTTGTATATCAATGCTGAGCTTACCTGAAGCGCAAGCAATGCGGTTAAGACGAGGTACATCATACCTATCATCTTTTGTCTTGGTGTTTCTTTAGATCCTGCCATATTAGTATAGTGTTAAGTTTCCACAAATAATAATGGCGCGCCGTTTTAAGTCATGACTGAAGAATTTTCATCTTCGACCTCATAATACAGAATGGAAAAAAAGATACAGAATTAAAAAAAATATTTTTTGTCTATTAAGAATAGGTAGTGATTTTCAATAATTAAGGATGTCCATTCAGGATAATCTGAACTTATATTTTGTCGTTGATTACCCTTGTAACAATGCTGTTCATCATAGCTGGCACAATGAACTGGTGGAATGGTTTTATGACAGTGAAATAGAATCTTCCGAAAGAATTGTTAAATCTTACCGGAGTTGTAAGTGTAAATACATAGTTACCATTCCCGCTTTGGGTTAAGTGAAATAGAATTCTAAAGTCAAGATGTTTGTCATCTTCTCCGATCATTACCTCATTATCACTTTTATCAATGACCTTGAAGAGACCAAGTCCGTTTCCTTTCTCAACTCTGAAGAGCTCTCGCTGACGCTTACTGTCGTTTAGCTCAGAAACTTTCAGGCCAAACATTTTAACTACTGTATTCCTAAGAATAAATAGTTTTTCAATCCATCTGGGAGAAGCGTCAAAGAAGGCGTAGACAAGATCATCGACATTGATGGACCTTTCACATTTGAATTCTGTTTTATAAGAGTCCTGGTAGTGAACAGGATAAAAGTTTTCTGTAATGAGAGGATTTTCAGCAGGAGAGGATTTTATGATATGCATAGGTTTCTCTGAATGTATATGTTAAAAATGAGATCAAAAAAATTGCTTTATAATTTATACTTGCCACAAATGTTATGGCAAGTATAAAAAAAACATTGTTTATCTAAACTGACATTCGGTGATATATTTTCCGAGAAGTTTATAGTATAATTTTAATATGGGAGTTATTTAGTAAGTGATATTTTAGATTCACTACTTTTTATAAGCGTAATCCAGAATATAATTTGCCAAAATTTTCCCAGCTTTTGCATAGCATTCCTGCATTCTCAATCCTGCGTCAAATGATGCAAAGCCGGCGGATCCTTCCACACCTTTTATTCTAAGCCTGCAAAGCACCTTATCTGGCTCATCAGATTTTGTAAAAATAAATTCCATATCCGCCATAGCAGGAGCACTAGCTATTGTTCCAGTGTAAAAGCCTGGATCAATTCTTAGCGTCTTTACAGTTACTGTATATGTTGCACTGGTGTCCTTGCTTATATGGAGTTTCTTTTTAGCAAGATATTTATTAAAGAGCTCCGAAAATCTTCTGGGAAAATCATCAGTTTTATTGAATTGCCATTCGCTTTCCCATTTATTGCCAGATCCCTCAGATCTGGAGTTTTTGGTCTCTCGTTTTTCTTCTACATATAATTGCTCTGGTGTGTCACCAATTAACATTCCCTGATAATCAAATTGGAGGTTCAATACAGATTGATCCTTTAAAAACTTAATCTCTTCAGATTTCTCTTTATCTGTTTTTTGAGAAAAGCAATTATAAGAAAGGACAAATAATATTATAAGTGTTGTGAAAAAATGTTTCATTAGTATTTTATAGTTATTAATCAAAAATTACAGTCTTATTTCCGCTCACAAATACTCTTTCTTCAAACACAAGCTTTAGAGCTTTAGCAAGCACAATTTTTTCTACGTCTTTTCCTGCAAGAGCCATGTCTGCAGCACTGTGGGAATGGGCTACTGGTAGTACATTCTGTGCAATGATAGGGCCCTGGTCGAGATCTTCATTTACAAAATGTGCTGTTGCTCCTATGATTTTTACTCCCCGTTCAAATGCCTGTGCATAAGGACTCGCACCAATGAATGCAGGAAGGAACGAATGGTGGATGTTGATGATTTTGTTTGGATACTTTGCTATAAATTCCGGGGAAAGGATACGCATATACTTCGCAAGCACTATATATTGAAAGTCCAACTCTGAAAGCACCTGATGAATATATTTTTCATGATCCTGTCTAGATCTGTTTTCATGACTTACATAATAAAAAGGAATATCAAACTTTGATGCGATCTTATCAAGTATCATGTAATTACTGATCACCGCTTCAACAGACATGTTCAGGTCTTTAAAATAATTTCTCACAAGCAAGTCGCTCAGACAATGGTGCTCTTTAGTCACCATTAGTACAACCTTTTTCTGTTCTTTTTGAGTGAGCTTAATTGTTGATCCCGTGGGAAGAATTTCCCTTAGTTCTTCTAAAAGAGGTTTTTCAGGAAAAAAACCTGTGAACTCAGTCCGCATAAAAAACCAACCTCTGTTTTTATCTACAAATTCAGAGTTTTCTATAATATTAAGGTGGTTTTTATATAATAACCCTGTTATCTTAAAAATCAGTCCTTTCTCGTCAGGACAGTCAATCAGCAAAATCGTGTTTTCCATGAAACTATATTTTTGCAAAATTAAACGCATTTAAGGGAGAAACGAATGATTTGTGGGATGATTTTGTTTAATTTGAAAATGGTATGCATGCATAACATTTTTGTGGATTATTCGTTTCTACCAAAAAAACCAGAGTTATGAAGCCCTATCAAACGGTTTGTTTCCATATTAAGACTACCTGGCATGCAATTTCCAGGATGTATAATGAGCAGGCTGCAAAATTCGGGTACACAGCGTCAATAGGTTATGTCCTTTTATATATAGATACTGTAGAAGGAACTCCGGCTACCAAGATTGGTCCTTTGATTGGAATGGAGCCGAGAAGTCTTACCCGAATGCTGAAAAGTCTGGAGGAAAGCGAATTGATCCGCAGAGTACAAGACAAGAAAGATAAAAGACTTGTGAAGATATTTCTGACCGAAAAAGGCAAAGAAAAAAAGGAGATGGCTAAGAAGGTTGTCAGAAGATTTAATCAGGTTGTGCGTGAGGAGATTCCGGAAGAAAAATTAAAAGTATTTTTTGAAGTCGCGGAAAAAATAAATAGTATTATCGAACATAAAGAAATTTATAATAATAAAACCGAAAACACTAACACTTTTTAGTATGACCAGAAAAATCAAGAAAGTTGCTGTATTGGGCTCTGGTGTGATGGGTTCACGAATCGCCTGCCATTTCGCAAATATCGGAGTGGAAGTGTTGTTACTGGATATCGCACCTAAAGAACTTAATGATGCAGAAAAAGCTAAAGGTTTAACTTTAGAAAGTAAGGTGGTAAAAAACAGGATCGTTAATGATGCCTTGCAAACAGCCATCAAATCAAACCCTGCGCCTTTATATGATGCGGATTTTCAAAAGAGAATCAGCACAGGGAACTTCGATGACAACATGAAGGAGATTGGAAGTTATGACTGGATCATAGAAGTTGTTGTAGAAAATCTGAATGTTAAAAAGATTGTTTTCGAAAGTGTAGAGAAATTCAGAAAGCCCGGAACGCTTGTTACTTCTAATACTTCCGGTATTCCTATCCACCTGATGGCTGAAGGAAGAAGCGAAGATTTCCAGAAAAACTTCTGCGGTGCTCACTTCTTCAACCCTCCAAGATATTTAAAACTCCTTGAAATAATTCCGACCCAAAAGACTGATCCGGAAGTTGTAAAATTCCTGATGCATTACGGAGATCTTTTCCTTGGGAAGACCACTGTATTGTGTAAAGACACTCCTGCTTTCATCGCAAACAGAGTAGGTATCTATTCTATTATGGAAGTGCTGAATGTAATGGGTGACCTAGGTCTGAATATAGATGAAGTAGATAAACTTACTGGTCCGGTAATCGGAAGACCAAAATCTGCAACATTCAGAACTGCTGATGTTGTTGGTTTGGATACTTTAATTAAGGTAGCAAATAATCTTTATGAAGGTCTTCCAAATGATGAGTCTAAAGATGCCTTTAAATTAAAGGATTATCTGAAAGTGATGGATGAAAAGAAATGGTATGGAGACAAATCAGGACAAGGGTTTTATAAAAAATCAAAAAATGCTGAAGGAAAAACTGAAATCCTTTCTCTTGACTTAAAGACAATGGATTATGCTCCTCAGCAAAAGGTAAAATTCCCAACCCTTGAGCAAACAAAGACTATTGATGACCTTAAAACAAGAATGAAAGTTCTGCTTGCTGGTCAGGATAAGGCTGGAGAATTTTATAGAAAATCTTTTGCAGGAATTTTCAGATATGTAACAAACAGAATCCCTGAAATTTCTGATGAGCTATATAGAATAGACGATGCCATGAAAGCCGGCTTCGGATGGGAGCTTGGTCCTTTCGAAACATGGGATGCGGTTGGTCTTGAAAAAGGTCTTAAAGTAATGGAAGAGCTTGGTAAAAAACCGGCTCAGTGGGTTTATGATTTAATAGCAGGCGGTAACAAGTCATTCTATAAGGTTGAAGACGGAAAGAGAAAGTATTATGATATCCCTACAAAATCTTACAAAGATATTCCGGGAACAGAAGACTTTATCATTCTTGAAAATATTAAGGGCAATAAAGTAGTATGGAAAAATTCTGGCGCTTCACTGTATGATATCGGTGATGGCGTTCTGAATCTGGAATTCCATACAAAAATGAATACACTTGGAGGTGAGGTAATAGAAGGGATTAACAAGGCCATCAATCTTGCTGAAAAAGATTATGCAGGTCTTGTGATCGCAAATGAAGCACCGAACTTCTCAGCTGGAGCGAACCTTGCACTTCTGTTAATGTATGCGATTGAACAGGAGTATGATGAAATCGATTTCATGATCCGTACTTTCCAGAACACCATGATGCGAGCGAGATATTCTTCAATCCCTGTAGTTGTTTGTCCTCATGGACTGACACTTGGAGGTGGATGTGAAATGAGCCTTCATGCAGATGCTATTCAGGCGCATGCAGAAACTTATATCGGCCTAGTAGAATTCGGTGTAGGCCTGATTCCTGCCGGTGGTGGTACAAAAGAAATGACATTGAGAGTGTCTGATGCTTACGAGGAAGGTGATATTCAGCTAAACTCTTTGAAGAATGCTTATATGAATATTGCGACTGCAAAAGTGGCCACATCAGCACACGAAGCAAAGAGAATGGGATATCTCAGAGTTCAGGACGGCATCTCTGTAAATGCTAACAGAGTCATTACTGATGCTAAAAACAAAGTGCTTGAACTTGCAAAAGAAGGCTATTCTCAGCCAAAACAAAGAAGAGATATTAAAGTGCTTGGTAAAAATGGTCTTGGTATGTTCCTTGCAGGAGCTAACTCTATGGTATCTGGAAAATACATCAGCGAGCACGACAAATTGATATCAGAAAAACTTGCTTATGTAATGTGTGGTGGAGACCTTTCTGCTCCAACTCTGGTATCCGAGCAATACCTGCTTGACCTTGAAAGAGAGGCTTTCCTTTCTCTGACAGGACAAAAGAAAACGCTTGAAAGAATTCAAAGCATTCTTACAACCGGTAAACCGCTTAGAAACTAAGGGGTAATTATTGAAACTAATAAAACTTTAAATCCAACGACTATGAATACATATATAGTAGCAGGTTACAGATCAGCAGTGGGGAAAGCTCCAAGGGGAGTGTTCAGATTTTTTCGCCCCGATGATCTTGCGACAGAAGTGATAAAGCATCTTGTTAATTCTGTTCCCAGTCTTGACAAGGAAAGAATAGATGATGTGATCGTGGGTAATGCAACACCAGAGGCAGAGCAAGGATTAAATATTGGTAGAATGATTTCTCTGATGGGTTTAAACACGGTGAAAGTTCCGGGCATGACAGTAAACAGATACTGTGCTTCAGGTCTAGAAACCATTGCAATCGCTCATGCTAAAATCAGTGCAGGAATGGCAGATTGTATCATTGCTGGTGGTGCAGAATGTATGAGTCCGATACCTTTTGGTGGTTGGAAGATCGTTCCGAACTATGAACTGACCAAAGAACATGCAGACTACTATTGGGGAATGGGATTAACAGCTGAAGCAGTTGCAGATCAATATAAAGTGTCAAGAGAAGATCAGGACGCCTTTGCTTTCCAATCTCATATGAAGGCGTTGAATGCCATAAAGAATGGTTTGTTTAAAGATGATATTGTTCCGATTACAGTGAAGGAAACATACCTTGATGAGAATGAAAAGAAAAAGACAAGAGAGTATGTAGTTGCTAATGACGAAGGTCCAAGAGCAGATACAAACATTGCTTCTCTTAACAAATTAAAACCTGTGTTTGCGGCTAATGGATCAGTTACTGCAGGTAACTCATCTCAGACTTCAGACGGAGCAGCGTTTTTGTTGCTAATGTCAGAAAGGATGGTAAAGGAGCTTAATGTTACGCCGATTGCAAGAATGGTATCTTATGCCACTGCAGGTGTAGAACCTAGAATTATGGGTATCGGTCCGATCGATGCAATTCCAAAAGCTGTGAAAATGGCTGGTATGAAGCTCGATGATATTGATCTTGTAGAATTGAACGAAGCATTTGCAAGTCAGTCTCTTGCTGTGATCAGAGAAACAGGCCTTAATCCTGATAAAGTAAACGTTAACGGTGGAGCGATCGCTTTGGGGCACCCTCTGGGATGTACAGGAGCTAAGTTGTCCGTTCAGATTTTCAATGAACTGAAAAGAAGAAATAAAAAATACGGCATGGTTACCATGTGTGTCGGTACAGGCCAAGGCGCTGCCGGCATATTTGAAATGCTGTAAGAAATTAAAGTCCTTCTCTTTCGGGAGAAGGGCTTAGGATGAAGTCCTATTAAATATTTTTAACCTAAGAACTTAATACACATATTAACTATTAAGAAAATGACGACACTAACTAAGAAAATCAAAGGAGGCGAGTTCATTGTTAAAGAAACTGAAGCCGATAGCATATTCATCCCTGAAGAATTTAATGAAGAGCAAAAGATGATTGCCGACATGGCAAAAGATTTTTTGAGAACTGAAGTGCTTCCTATTCTTGACAAGATTGATGTTCAGGAGCCTGGACTAATGGAGTCTCTTCTAGTCAAAGCAGGTGAGCTGGGTTTGCTGGGAACTTCTATTCCTGAGAAATATAACGGTTTCGGAAAAGACTTCAATACCTCTCTTTTGATGACAGAAGTTGTTGGTGGAGGACATTCATTTGCAGTAGCAGTTGCTGCACATACCGGAATCGGTACTTTGCCGATTTTATATTTCGGTACAGATGCTCAAAAGCAAAAATATCTTCCAAAACTTGCTACCGGAGAGCTTAAGGCTAGCTACTGTTTGACTGAGCCAGGATCAGGTTCAGATGCTCTTGCTGCCAAAACAAAAGCACAGCTGACTCCAGATGGAAAACACTATATCATCAATGGTCAAAAAATGTGGATTACCAATGCTGGCTTTGCAGATGTGTTCATTGTATTTGCTCAGATCGATGGAGATAAATTCACTGGGTTTATTGTAGAGAAAGGTCCTGGAGTGACACTTGGCAACGAAGAACACAAAATGGGTATCAAAGGATCAAGTACCCGTCAGGTATTCTTCAACGACTGCAAAGTGCCAGCAGAAAACGTTCTTGGTCAGATAGGTAAAGGTCACCTGATTGCCTTCAACATCCTGAACATAGGCCGTATTAAACTTGCTGGTGCTGCTATTGGAGCTTCTAAGAGAACAAGCACACTTTCTATTCAATATGCAAAAGAAAGAGTTCAGTTTAAACAACCGATTGCAAACTTCGGAGCTATTCAACATAAACTGGCGGAGCAGGCAGTGCAAATATTTGCAGTAGAGTCTGCAATGTACAGAGCGGGAGCAGATATCAATGCTGCTGAAGAGAAGTTGATGAGTGAAGGCAAATCTGAAGAAGAAGCATTGCTTGGTGCAGCTCAGGAATTTGCCATAGAGTGTGCAATATTGAAAGTCGCTGGCTCTGAAGCTTTGGATTATGTGGCTGATGAGGGTGTTCAGATTTTTGGTGGATATGGATTCTCTGCAGATTATCCGATGGATAGGGCTTACAGAGATTCAAGAATTAACAGGATCTTTGAAGGAACTAACGAGATCAACAGATTGCTTACACTTGATATGTTCATGAAGAAAGCAATGAAAGGTGAAATCGATCTGATGGGACCTGCAATGGCAGTTCAAAAAGAACTTACAGGTATTCCTGAGTTCGGAAACGATGATGATGGTTTCCTTGCTGCTGAGAAAAAGGCTATTAAGAATTTCAAAAAGGCTTTATTGATGATTGCCGGAGCTGCTGCTCAGAAATATATGGATAAACTAGCTCATGAGCAGGAAATCGTGATGAGTCTTGCTGATATAGCTATCCTTACTTATGTGGCAGAGTCAACATTGTTAAGGGCAGAGAAGTTGAAAAACATTAAAGGTGAAGAAGCAGCAAAACATGCCCTGGAGATCGCTAAGATTTATCTGAATGATGCTGCAGATAAAGTAAACATAGCTGGTAAAAATGCTATCAATGCAATGGCCGAAGGAGATATGCAAAGAATGATGCTAATGGGATTGAAGAGATTTACGAAAGTAAATCCTTATAATACCAAAGATGCAAGAAGAAGATTGGCAGCATATTTGATTGAAGCAAACCAATATCCTTTCTGATTTTTTTCATACGCAATTATATAAGTAAAAGAAAGGCTGTCCTGTAGCAGGGCAGCCTTTTCTGATTTAATAGAATTGAAGCTGATTATTCAAGTCTCATAAGCCAATGAAGTATCTTGCCCAACATATGTTCAATCTTGTTAATTTTTTTTCTTTCCTTAATTGAGGTGGTAACCTCATTAAGAACCTGGATAGCACCTTGTATAATTAGTTGAGAAGATTGTTTGTTCTGACAGGCAAGATGTTTTTCAGTAGCTTTAAGGACTTCTATAACCTCTTTTATCTTTTTTTCATCAATTGTATCTTTCATAGTTCTGTCAATGGAATGGAGGTTACATGCCCGTTTACAATAATTATAAATTCTAAAATCATAAATAGAATCTGATTTTAGAAAGGCGTTATTGTCCATTTCTACAATCAGGCCAGATAAATGTAATCCCTATGAAATGTCTTGATAAAAGATAATATTACATACGAAAAGGTTTTGATGTTTTGCTGTGAACAACAGTTTTTGGGTTGATTATTAGAGGGAATGTGATTGAAGTTATAGTGTTGAGGTGTATTTTGGCCTGCATTTATTACCTGTTCTGGTTGTTAAATTTTTTTTACCAAGTTTTTGAAGTGTTATTATCATGTTCAAACGACATTGTGTCTGTCCTTCTTTTTAAAAAATGATTTAAGAGAAAGCATATATGGTGTTTACTATTAATTTACGCTGAGTTTAGGGCAACAAATAAAAATTGGAAATAGTGAAGGTGAAAGTTTAAGTGTGGGAACATTTATTGTCTTTATGCAGAATAACTAATTTGCTAAATGAATTTAATGTGGTTCATTTATTTTTTGAAGATACTTTACCTTATTAAAATACCAGAGATAATTCGGAAATGCTTAGCCGACTTTAGATGGACTATTGAAAGGTAACTACTTTTGGATAAAGTTTATCACATGATTTATAACTGTGGGATCCTTAATGATCTGTTTGTGCCCCAGATTTTCTGTAAGTAGAAAATTTGCATTTCCCCACTCTTCAACTAATTCATAGGTATCATTAAAAGGAATTACTCGGTCATTCTTGTCATGTATGAGTAAAATGTCCTTTGCCCTGACTGTTCTTATATATGATTTGATTTTAAAAGTTTTCGATGCTTCAGGGTATTTTTTCTCGAAGTCCTGAATCAATTTTGATATAAGAGGTTGTCTCATGCAAAGAAAAGAACCAAATCGCGTGAGAACACCAGGAGGATCAAATGAACAACTTATTGCTATAAGTTTTTCAATAGGGAAGTCGTTAATATGCGAAAGCTTGTGGACAACAGAAGTTGCGCCGAACGAATGTGCAATGATGCCTTTGAAATCTTTTGTCTTCCTCATTAATGCTTCTACTGCATCTCCGAAATCTATCATATCGGTTTGCTTTCCCGGGGAGTTTCCATGAGCTGGCCCATCAAAAGAAACAACTTTATATCCTGCTGCAAGCAAGTATGGTACGAAGTCCTTAAAATGAGCAGCCTTTGAGTCCCAACCATGTATCAGCAAAATGGCAGGTCCATTTGTGCCCCAGGAGTATCCTTTTAGGTTTTCATTCTTATAAGGGATATCAAACTTTTGGGCGCTATCAAGAAAATCAATCTCCGCTTTCTTTAATTTACTTCTCCTTGTGGTCTTAAAAAGTTTCGTTGCAAAGCTGATAGCAAAATCTTCTTTAATTAAGGTAAGATGTTTAAAATAGAATCTTATCAATGAAAGAACAAAAGTCTTTTGTTCTTTACTCTGTCTCTTGGCCTCAATGGCTGAAAAAGTTTTTATTCTTTCTGCATTGGTTTGAATCATTGTGTCCATAGTTGTATTTGTAGTAAATAAAAAATTACTTTCAATCTTTTGAACGTGGAAATTTATCTCAACTTGTGGAAGTAAAGTAAATGATAAATTTACATAAAATAACCATTCAAAAAATAAAAGCATGGGGAGAAATAGTATCTTCCTATTGGAAAAATGAGTTCAAAAGTATTTGGAATTACTGTCAATTTAGAGGGTCCTTGTACTTTAATTTATATGACCTGCACCCTATTTGATTGAAAAATTAATATTGGTAAGTTAATGGATTTCTTTTATGATTATTTATATCGTTGTAAAGAGTCCCGATAATCTGGATATTTTTTATATTTAAAGAAAATGGTTATATGAAAAAAAATATTTTTTCCGTTATAATGATCTGCCTATTATTTTTTACTCTTGGCTGTTCTAAGAAAGAAGTTATAAGTTCTGATTTGAACAAACTTTGCGAATTGGCTAATCAAATAAGTATGATAGGGGATGGTTCTAATTCTAGCTTGATATTCCAATTTATAAGTGAAGCAGATAAATTAAATTTATCTTCCGATACTCGTAAGTTATTAAACGAATTATCAGTGAAGAGCAAGGCTTCTTATGGAGATTTTACTGATTTTGCTTCAATAAATGGAGTAGAAAATTTTGAATGTTCTTCGATCAAAAAAATGTTTGAAGAATAATTTTTTAAAACTTATTGTTAAAGATGATTATAGCGATGTAGGAGATTTGTATTCCTATGAAGTTGTTTATTGATATCGAAAGCGATTAGCGCTTAGCGCTTAGTGTATCTTACAACGGCCACATTCGATATTTCCAAAATATATTCAACTACATTAATTCATATATAAAATAAACCATCCCTAGATGTAGAAAGGGATGGTTGAAGAAGTCTGAAGTATTATTCCTGAATAAATTTTACTGAATCCATTGTTTGAATGCAAATGAAAAGTCCATTCTGAGTTCTGGGTAAATTTCATTTCTTCCATTAAATTTCTGTGAATGTATACTGCCATCTACTTTTATAGCAACGCTTGGGATAGGTCTATATACAAGCCCTAGAGAAGGTTTAAAGAAAATTCCGTTATCTGCGAAACCAGACTCTTCATCGCCTCCATAAGTTTTATTGTTAATGACTTCCGGGTTAGTCATCCAATCAGCGAATATGTACGGAACAAACTGGCCGATTTTTGTATTGATATTATAACCCACTCTTACATACCATGTGCTTGATACATATGAAACCTTGGTGACCACATCCTCTTTTGTCAAGTCGGCGTCTGATTTTGAAGCAGCTGCTCCAAGGAAACGTTCTCTTTGATTTTTGTTGATGCCGGCCTCTTTCACCATAGTAAGGACATTATCTGCATTGCGGATAGCTTTGTGTGGAGAAGCCCAGTATTCAGCCTGGATAATCAAATTGCCAATTCCTTTTTCTATAAATGCCCCATACACACCATAGTGATCTCCTTGCATCCATGGAAGTACACCACCTCTTGGTGAGCCTTTTCCAAAGTCAACTGTAGAAGTTGTTCTGTTTGCTGCATTAATGCTGGATGTAAAGCCAGATGTACCTATAATGGTGGTTGGGGTTTTTAATCTTAGATCCCAGCCTACAGGGATTACATTTTTAGCTGCCCCGCCTTCTCCGTTCTCTGAGCTTATAGCGTATTGAAGTTCTTTGTTGCCAAAATTAAAGGCACCATGAACCATAAAGTTTGTTGTCCTTGTAAGGAACAAATGGTCAACATCAAATAATTCAGGAGGTTCAATTCCTATAAAGGTAGGGATCTGATCTAGTCTTTCATTGTACAAGCCAAATCGTCTGTACATTTTACCAACCTTTACCTGTAGGTATTTTTTAATTCTAAAGTTACCCCACGCATTTCTGATCTCTAAGCCATCGCTGGTTGTACGAGCAATATTTATTAATACATCAATGTTGTTGCTTAAATTTCCGGATCCGTATAGGTGAAAATTCCTGACAGGATTCCATTCAAAGGGAACATCTGTATATCCGGTTTTATTGTCGTCGACAATAGTTGGAACACCAAATGTTTTTTCTGCATAAGTGTCTATGTAACCATAAAGCTTAAATCTTTTATCTACAACATCAATGCCTAGTAATTCCTCGATAGACATATCAAGTAAAGAATTACCTGTTAAAGTGTCGGAAGAAATGGCAGAGTCTGTATCAGTTTGTGCAAAGGAGGAGAGTGTAATGCAGATGCTGGTTGAGAATAGTAAAAGAAATTTTTTCATTAATAATTTTAAGTAAATTTTTTTGTAGGCTATGTTTGCTGCAATACGGATAAATTTGAAACTAGGTTTACTGTAAATACTTAGGAGTGAAATTTTTATATTTTCGGCGGCTTAAAATAAAAAGTCAGAGGTGGGTTTTCTGATTTATTATATTTTTGTTCTATTATTTTTGCATAGTTGTATAAAACTTTCGTAGTTCAGTTATCATAAAAGGGTTTGCAGGGTTAACGTTAGCATTATCAAATGTAAAGCGTGCAACTTTTGATAGACGGTTATGTATAGAAAGTAAAGAGGCACATTATGCGTATTTAGATTTGTAATGCGAGTCTTTGCGAAAAGATATGGGGGTAGCCAGTTTTTTTAGTGGGCTATTTTTAATTTGAAATAATATGAGTAATGATATAATGAGGGTTTGTTGTATAGTATGTCTAGTTGGCCGCATTTTAAAAACGGCGTCTGTCGGAATTTCTAAGCATTTCCCAAAAGCTATCTTTCAATAACTTAATATCTTTTTCGTTACGGAAGGAAGCAATAGTATTTCTTATTCTCATTTATCCCTAAGCGAGAAAACTAAATCATTTATATTTGCTGGAATAATAAGTTTATTAATGAATAGATTAAGAGAGCTAGATTTCTTACGTGGAATAGCAATTATACTGGTTCTTGCACGGCATAAGCCTTTGTTTTCTTTTACAAGTCAAATGGGGTGGATAGGGGTAGATTTATTCTTTGTCCTGAGTGGCTTCCTTGTTTCGGGACTATTGTTTAAAGAGTATTTAAAACATGGAACAGTCAATCCAGCTCGCTTTCTTATACGACGAGGCTTTAAAATTTATCCAATCTATTACTTATTTTATATCGTTTATCTTATTCCTATCATATTCAATGGAGAGTTAAACATTTCAGGAATGTTGTTTGATTTAACCTTTGTGCAAAACTATTTCTGGAAATGGGGATACGCGTATGGACCCAGCTGGTCACTGGCAGTAGAAGAACATTTTTATATAGGATTCTCTCTTTTTCTCTGGGCCTACATAAAACTTAATTCACAGGAGTTTAAAAAACAAGACAACAATTCAGGTGTTGGAATATTTGGTCTGCTACTTCTATTAATAGTAGTATTATGTTTCTCTCTTCGACTCTATGCAAACATCCAACATCCGGATCAATCTGTACAGATATTTACACGGACTCACTTTCGCATAGATTCTTTATTAGCAGGAGTGTTCGTATCTTATCTCTATTATTTTAAGTTTGAATATCTGTCCAAAATATTTAGTGCGTATAAATATAGATTGCTGAGTATAGCTCTTGCAGGACTTTGCTGGACGCCCTTTGTCAATGCAGTCCCTTCGCTTTTTGCAAAAACAATTGGGTTTACATTGTTATATATTTCTTTCTCAATAATATTAGTATATTTTCTTTTGACGGAAGGTATAAATCATAAATTAAACAGTGTGTTATCTGCTTCAGTTGTTGATGGTATATGTAAAATTGGCTTCAGCTCTTTTTCTATATATGTCATTCATACTTTTATAAATACACATATTTCAGAGCTTCTTTTAAATTATAAATTGGATAATCAATATGTGATTTTCTTTACCACCTCGATACTGAGTATCAGTATAGGTATGCTCATGACTTTGAGCATTGAAAAAAGATTTTTGCAGGTCAGAGATAAATTGTATCCAAGCAGAGTGATTTGATCTACTGTCATTTAAATTATTAAGGTTTGTATTAAAGGATGGTTTTGTCTTTATAATGACTACCTTTTAAAGAATAGAGTAAAATATTTTTGGCCCGTAGAGACGCCATGCTGGCGTCTCCCTTTCCTAATGAGAAGCATTTGATGTTAACCATAGAACCTATGCGCAGAATGCATTTCTATTAAATCACACATTTCAAATAAAGAGATTGCATTACCTCACAAGATAGCTCACTCCATCATCGACTTCTGCATGCATTTCTTCAGATACATATAACAAGTCTCTGCAAGCGGTATTAGATTTCTGCCATTGCCTGTTATTTCATATTGGTCTGCCACGCTTAAAAAATTCATATAGCCATCAAACCAGTCTGAGTTTGATTTCAATTCGGGAGAGCCCATTAATTCTGCTACAACACTTACTAGTTCTAAACCATGCAGGTCACTACCCAACCCCAGTTCCTTAAGGCCATTGATAAGTTGTTCATGTTTCATATCCTGGACAAGGATCTTGATGATGAGGTTTTTGTGTTTTTCCATAGCTGATTGATTTATAATGCTAATATAATTTGAAATTGCTTTAAAGGCAATTAAGTATGATATAATATATATTTAAATTGATTATACAGATATTTTATAGGAAGAGTCAATTTGCTAAATATGCTTACTTTGCCAATAAAATTGCATTTAAGACAATTAAAATGAGTGAAAAACCAATTTTTAATAGAATAAAAGCTGTATTGGCTGAAAAAGGCAAGACAAATATTTGGTTGGCAGAAGCAATTGACATGAATAGAAGCACAGTTTCAAAGTGGTGTACTAATGATATGCAACCTACAGTGGAGACTTTATTTGCTATAGCAAAAGCGCTGGATGTGAATGTCCGGGAGTTGCTGGTTTCTACAAAATAGAAAGCCGGCATAGTTATTTAGAGAGAGCTCTTTATACTTTCTTCTGATCAATTTGATCTTTTTCCTCAAAAATTCCCTTTCTCTGTCAAAGTATTGATTCTTTTTCCCCGAATTTTCATTCTTTCGCTCAGAGAATTGATTCTAAAAGAGTCAATTTTCAGTCATTTAGCTCGAATTTTCGGGCAGAAAGAGTCAATTTCCAAGGTAAAAGAATCAAATTTCAGGCTCAAAGACTGAAATTTTCACAAGGAAGACTCAAAATCCAATGAAATAGAGTCAATGTTCGGGCAAAAAGAATCAATGTTTTAGTCAAAAGACTCAATAGTTGAGCAGAAAGACCCAATATTGGGTGAAATAGAGCCAAATTTAGGTGAATTAAAGTCCTTCTCCTTCAGGAGAAGGATTTAGGATGAAGTCTTTTTAAGTTTTAAAAATAAAAAAGGGAGTGTTACCTCCCTTCAGTTTTTAATTATTGACAATTTGATCATCCTCTTTCTGTTTGTATTTGCTTCTTGCAAATCGGACTTTCAATTTGTCGTAGGCAGATCTCAATCCTGGTACACTGTCTTTCTGGAACTGAACCTGTGCATATACCTCCAGAGCTTTGCTGAAAGCTTCACTACCCACTTCCATTAAGGTATCATCTACTTTTTGATGAAAAGAATCTAATACCATCTTGATCGTGATAAGTGCTTTTACAAGATCAGAGTCTTTTACGAACTCAATCTTATCAAAAGTAGGAGGCATGATGTTTGGAAACGCCTTAACAGTTTCAGATGAGTCGTTCACAAAGTCGACGCTCTTGGAGCCCAACTTTGGTAACTGATGTCTTTCCTCATTGCTTAGTGAAATGAGAAACGGCAATATTGTTTCAGCTTGTTGAATGAATGAAATCACTGACTGTAGCTCTTCTGCAGTGATTACTGCACTTACATTTTTTTCCATTATAAAATGTGTTTTAGGTTGAAAAATTTATTTATTCTTTCTGTTGAAAGCAAAGACTAATGCAGCAAGAATTGATAATTAAAAATTCCGATAGTGATCTTGCTGGTTGAATGGTGCGAGTATAATAAGATTTTATTTATTGCGCAAGTGTCAGATATACACATACATATTGTTTGTATAAATGATATTAGAAAAAATGGTTTTCATTCGGGATAAGGATTCAGTAACTTGAGGGGTAAGAAGATTTTCTGTGGTGTCGGGTCTTTCGACCCGACACATTTTTAATCATCCTCGCCTAAAAATAAATTCTATGATCTGAAATAGTGTGTCAGGTCGAAAGACCTGACACCACGGGAAAGGCATCTTAGTTTTTAATTGCAGATAGTTCAATATTACATATCATAACCAAATATGAAGAAGACAGGAAATGCTTTTATTATGATACCGGTGCTCGGATTCGTACTATTTCTTGTACTATTTAATGAGTGCGAGGTACATCGAATAAAAGGCCTGCCGGAGGTCACAGGGATTATAACAACTGAAACACCGATTTATGCAACTTCCCAACGAATACCATGTTATGCACTTCATGTGGAAGTTAGCTATTATTGCAAAAGTAAAAAATGTAATCAATATTCTGATTACTATATATTTCTAGCAGATAATTTAAAAATGAAAATTGGTCAGAAGTACTATCCAATACTGATTCCCAAAGGTTATAACGATGCCATTCTTCATAAAACGGAGTATTATCTCCCCGATATGAAAGAAGGTGAATTTATCTATTACGACCGCTCTGATGATATTCCAACAGGTTTATTTGGTCACGATGAAAAACTAGATTGTCTGGTAAAGACAAAGACATGTTTTTCTAAGAATGTTGAAGAGATCATTATAAAGGAATCATTCTGTCGTCTGGATAGGAAGGTTACGTTAAAAGGAAAGATACAGGGAGATTTTGTTGTTCTTATCAAGTAAACTCCATGAATTGAAATTTTGGAGGGGAACGTTTAAACAATTATAATCAAAGTGGGCATTAGCAAGAGGTATAAACGAAAAATCAAATACGATTCGAAGCTTTTAGGAGCAGCCAGATATCGTAGCTGACTATTTTTGAGATAAAATGTGTAACGAAATAATGAAAGTTTGTTATAGATTATAGCGTAGCTGGGCAGGTGTTTTGAGAACGTGCAACGACCAAAAATTAATAATAATGTGACAATTGTTAATGGAAATTATTTTTAAGAATATGGATAATAAATATGCGTTTATTTGATAAGTTTCTGATTTTATTTTTCGTTTTTATAATAGCAAACATAATAGGTATTATAAAATCCTATTTTTGCAATGAATTGGGAACGGTCTTTTTGCTCTTATTTATTATTCCATTTGTTTCTGTATTTGCAGTTATATTAAATCTCCTATATGTTAAGTATCATTTTATATTTTTTCAGATTGTGAGATATGCTAATTTTGTGTTGATTGTAATTATAATGTGGTATTATTGGTTTAAATACAATACCTGTAAACGTCCTCCGGACTGGGGCAAGTCTGTTTCAAGTGCTCAAATAGCGAAGTAGCATTTTAAATGTTACTAAGTTAAAGAAGCTTACATTTATCTACCCTCTACCATTCTTATTAACCATCAATATCACATTTCCAACCTTTTGCCCAGAAGCCACATACCTGAATGCTTCCTTCACTTCTTCAAGCGAATATCTTCGGTCTATCACAGGTTTGAATTTTCCTTTTGCAATCAGATCAAGGATAAATTGAATGCTGGCTTTTGTATCAAAGGGAATTGGAAACTTAACTTTTTTACTGCCTGTAAATTTCGTGATAAGCGCCAAAAACGGGTTCTCTGCATTAGGGCCAAGTTCCGATGATATATATATCCCGCCATCCTTTAATATTGCTTTGCATTTACCAAAAGTACTCTTGCCAACAGCATCAAATACAAAGTCAAACTTTTCATCAGTGTTAAGAAAATCCTCTTTGGTATAGTCAATTACTCTGTATGCTCCTAATTGCTTTACAAGGTCAAGGTGTTCAGTACGACAAGTGGCAGTTATATTTAAGTCATAATATTTCGAAAGTTGTACCAGCACAGATCCTATTCCACCTGTAGCTCCATTAATCAAAACCTTTTGTCCGGGATGTGTCTTGATTTTATTTATAAAGTTAACTGCATAATGGACTGTTTCAAGTGAAGCCACTGCTTCTTCATAGGACAATCCCACAGGGATATGTGAGATTGCTTTATTGCAGTTGATAGCCAGAAACTGAGCATGCGAAAGAAGCCCCATATCATCGAAGCCAAAAACCCTGTCTCCTGGTTTGAATTGTGTTACATTCTTTCCGGTTCTTATAACCTTTCCGGCAAAGTCTGTTCCTGGTATTGCCTTTTGTGGTTTTAGAAGACCCGTGAATATGCGCATCAACCATGAACCTTTGAGAATAGCGCAGTCAGTTCTGTTTACTGTTGTTGTATTTACTTCTACCAGCAAGTCATTTTCACCAGGAAATGGGATTTCTACTTCTTTTATGGAAAAATTGTCCGGGCTTCCATATTGAGTATAATAAGCTGCTTTCATATTTATTCAGATTAAAAAGATGGGCATTGAACTATTTAGGCTAAATAAAATAATAGTAAGAAGGTTTGGCTCGAATATCACTGTACTCATGCTGGTCCGTTTTTTATTAGCATTTTTAGAAATCAATGCAAAGATAAATCATGGCTACTCTAAGCAAATTGACTTTGGTTAAGAAAAAATGGATTCAGAAAAAACTTTAGATGATTAAGCCTTCTTTGTTAATCTTTTTCTTATCCTGCTTAAAGATTCCGGTTTTATACCAAGATAACTGGCAAGATAATATTGGGGAACACGTTCAATCAACTCAGGTTTTGTTTTCATCAAGTCGAGGTATCTTTCTTCCGGATTGGACAAACGGTAGATGGCTAAAGTTTCCTGTGTTCTGCAAAGTTCGTCTTCCGCAGCTGTCTTGCAAAGGTTTATAAATCGCGGATCTATATCTGTATCTTCCGATACGATAGGGCCTACGGACATCACACAGTCCTCAAGACAAGAAAGATAAAACGGTGATTTTTTGTTACCATTCGTTCCCTGAAATACAGCGATAGGCTGGCCTTCGGTATAAAACTCAGTGGTTCTTTCCTCTCCGTCTTTATTGAAATATTGACGTACGCAACCTTTAAAAATGAAATAGCAAAGCTCCGGAACCTCGCCTTCTTTTATCAGTATGTCCCCTTTCTTGTAAAACCTTATATCAAGATCTTTCAGAATAGCATTGGTCTCCTCCTCTGTAAGCTTAATGTATTTAGATATGTATTTTATAAGTTCATTACTGGTAGGATTACTTTGGTTCTGCTCCATTTCAATAATTTTAAGCCTTCATTAGAAATCAGAGATTAAGATAATGATTTTAAGATAATAATTAATGAGGTGCCAGGTCTTTCCTGGCACTTTTGAAGGAACCGAAATATATAGAATCCCTATTCTATTGGCGATGTGTCGGATCGAAAGATCCAACACCACAGATAATGTCAGTCCTGCTGATAGATAGCTATAAAAAAAGGCTGACCTTTTAGGGTCAGCCTTATTGTATTATCTAATAAGATTTTATTGTAAGAGATTAATATTTTACAACTTTAAGACTAGAGACTTTTTCATTTTGAGCAACTTTAAATAGGTATATTCCTGTTTTCAATTCAGACGTATTAATGTTGATTTCATTGTTGCCCTTTTGATATTCTCCACAAATTTTTTTGATTTCAAGTCCTTGTTCATTGTATATCTGTACGACTACTGAAGCATCTTTTTCAAGGTCCATTTTTAAAATTAGCTTATCTGAGAATGGGTTAGGATATGCAATAGTTGATACCTCATGTGTTGAAGATGCTTCATAAGCGCTTGAGTGAATTGCGGTTCTCAGGTTGCCACAGTTTGCGTCATCTTTAAGTTTGTATATCCAGGCTCCCGCAAAACCTGCAGGGCCATCTATATCACCATCAAAGGTACCGCCAGAGCCTGTTATCAATATTCCTCCATCAGGAGTTGTTTGTATTGTAGATGCGAAATCTTCATAGGAGGAGCCGTAAGTTCCATCCCAAATTATGTTTCCATATTGGTCTGTTTTGAAAATCCAATTGTCATAGAAAAGATAAATGGGCCCATGCGGCGGGGTAGTAACATCACCTTCGTATTCTCTGGTTGCCACCGCAACTAAGAGCCCTCCTCCGGGAATATTTATTATGTCCCCCGTAATCACTGTCGAGGCATATATTCGCGAAGACGTTATGATGCCCTGGCTGCTTGCTTTAAATATCCAAAGTCCTTCAAAATTGTTTGGGGAGTTTATGTCTCCGTTATCAGAACTCGAAACGGTGGCCATTGTGAAACCTCCATTAGCCGCTGGTATTAATATAGTTTTTGAGTATGTGAATTCCACGTTACTTCCTCCGTAAGCTTTAGCCCAGATTTTATTTCCTGACTGATCTAACTTTGCCACAAAACAATCCTGATCACCATGATAGTTGGTTACATCTCCGTTGTTTGATAGGGTCATTCCTCCAACGAGGTATGACCCATCCGCCATAATAATCATATTGGTTAATTCCTCTTCATCACTTCCTCCCAGAGATTTGGTCCATAGTTTAGCTCCTGAGTTGTTCGTTTTTACAATCCAGAAATCTTTTGACCCTTTATGATCTGTTATGTCCCCGTTAGTTGATATCGAATTTCCTGCAGCAATATACCCTCCGTTTGCATCTGAGGATACTTTGACTAGTTTATCATCATTTGAACCACCAAATGTTTTATTCCAGATCTTATTGCCCAAAACGTCTATTGACAGTAGCCAGTAGTCAGATGCTCCGTTATTTCCATCTGTAATATCTCCATTGTTAGAAAGCGTGTTACTTCCAATTAGATAGTTATTGTCCGCTGTCTGGATAAAATCAACCAGTTCTTCATTTTTGCTGCCACCAAAAGTTTTATTCCACTGCTGGTTACCATTGTTGTCAACTTTTAGGAGGAAAATATCATATTCTCCGTTATTCCCGTCTGTAATATCACCATCACTTGACTTAGTAGTACCTGCTATAATGTATCCTCCATCAATAGCCTGAGTCAGATAAGCAATTCTGTCGTCTTGAGATCCTCCGTATATTCTTAACCAAAGTTGGTTCCCATTCGCATCATATTTTACCAGTTCAATGTTTCCGTTATAATTTATTCCCACGATGTAGCCATCATTAGTGATCAATGGTTTTATAGCTTGTTTATTAGCAAGACCATGAGACCATTTGATGGTTGGTTGTCCTTCTTCCAGTATTGTTACTGGGGCAGGAGATCTTTCCTGGCTTTTGCACCCTGCTCTGGTTATTGCTTCAGCGTAGTAAACTTTGTTGTATGTTAGAGGGGCTGTAGTATAAGGACTGTTGTTACCTATGGCTAGCCCTCCAGTACGTTGAGAATACCATCTGATGGCTGAGCCTGGAGAAGTAGCGTATATTGTTCCACTTTCTCCACTGCATATATAATCTCCTTTAGTTACCGGCATATCAGGAATCTCTGCAATATTCAAAGATACCCGTGTTCTATTGGAGTTTGCACATCCATATTTTGAAGACTCTACATAATAAGATTGTGATTGAGTCACATAACTTAAGAAGTATGAACTCCCGGTGTGAACGCTCGCTCCTCCCGTTGGTTGCGGATACCATTTAAAGGTTACACCTGCAGGACCGGTCGCCTTTAGGGTGGCACTATTACCGTAACCGCAAAGGGTAATGGATTTGGAAGCAACAGTTGGTGATGGTACAACAATGAATGCATAATGTATATTTACATGCTGCACCTGAAGGTTGCTCCCTGGTTTAATCATTACTTGTATCCGGTCAAATGCCTGCCCTGCTTTTATAGTAACTGTGGCAAACTGTAAGTTAGGTAGGTCAGGATTTGGCTCCAATAATTTTAAGTTAACATTTGGAGAAGCAATTGATACCTGATTATTGTTATACGTAGCACCAATATAGGTAGCTACATAGACATTTGAGATCAAAGCTACGTGTGAAATCAGGCCTGAAAATGATAAAAATATTCTGATACTGTCTGCAGCATCGCCTGTTACAGGAAGTTTGAGCTTCTGCTCTGTATTCCCGAATTGTGGTGACATGTTTGTTAAAACAGAAAAAGTTGAAGTGCTATTGTCAACAGCCCTTTCAGGGTTTGTAATTGAGCAACCGAAACAAACTCCATTTACTGAATTAGTCTGAGTGGTTGCTGAAAGGCAGGGTACCTGGGCATGACCATTCCCTGCTATAGTTATAAGCATCATCAAAAAACAGAAGGCCTTAAGGTTTGATCTTTTGGGGTAATTAAAAGATGTTTTCATAGTTAGAGAAATTTTAAATGTTTTAGTAAAAATTTCTGATAAGCCCACTAAACAGAATAATTGATCGAATGTTTTTGGCTAGTTGCTTAGTACTTATAGTTTTAGTACCTAAAAATGGGATTCGTATTTAAATTTTTTTCGATTGTTTCCGAAATAGGTTTGTTGAATTGTACAAAAAAATAGACATGTCGGGAATTTCTCAAAAAGGAAGGATATCGATTTTATTTTTAATTTATTCTATGGAGCCTATCTTTTTGAGCGATGATTCTGTATAAATAAAAAAGGCTGCTCCTATTGAGAGCAGCCTATATCGTATTCTTTAATAAGATTTATTGAATTATCAACTTCTCAGTTGAGCTCTTCCCATCAGCAGTTTCAATGCGCACAAAATAAATTCCTTGTGGCGCATTTATTTTTAGCCCATCTTCTGAAGCTATAAAATTATCAATTGCCTTACCAGAGAAATCATAAACAAATATGGTTTTAATTTTCTCCTGTTGAGAAGCAAAGTTTATTTTAAAGCTTTCCTTGCCGGGATTAGGATAAATCATGAATACATTTTCATTATTATCTTTTGAAAAGATTGATGATACAATAGGTTCTGTCTCGCTTTTTGAATTTGAGTATAAAGAGTTATTTGGAGTACCTACAAATATTCTGTTGCTTGAAAGTGCAATTTGTGTTATGTCAGCATACAGCGGAAGATTTGCAAGTATGTCCGGACTTCTCCATTCTTCTCCTTTGTTAAAGGAAAAGTATACTCCTCCTTTATATCCTGCGTAAACATATGGGTAAGTAACACCATCATATATAAGATTGGCTGCGCAAAGAGATGTGATGTTTAGAGTAGGAAGACCATTATTTATTTGCTTCCATGAGTCTGCAGTTGTTACAGTTGAAAATACACCACTTCCATCAGTTCCAGCGAAAATTGTCCCATCTACTAATGCTAGTGACGTTAGCTTTAAATCTGTCAATCCTGAGCTGAAATTTTGCCAATCCGTACCTGGTGACAGCTTGAATACACCTTCATTGTCTGCGGCAAGGTATGCATCGGATCCGTTTGCAATCAAAGCTGTAATCTTTAATCCTGTTGGCAATCCGGAATTCATTTCTATCCAATTGATATTGGTTGGGTTTGAATAAAATACTTTTCCAGTTGAAGTAGCTACCAATAATTTATTTTCTCTTACAGCTATTTTTACTAGTGGATCCCCGTTTAATCCAGAACTTAAAGATACCCATACTTTCCCCGTATCAGCACTTATATATACATTTCCTGCAAGTGTTGTAGCGATCAGATTTGTACCTGAAAAGTTTAGGTCTGATACACTTAAGCTGTCAAGAAGTCCATTGTTTCTTGCAGTATATGAAGCTCCTGTTTCAGAGATGTAGTATACTCCCATATTGGTTGCTCCAACTATTGCGGTTCCATTAATGGCAAGACCTTTTATGTTTAATCCGAAAAAGCTCTCATTCGCTTTTTGCCAGGTTAATTGAGAAACCTGAGATGAGAATATACCGACTTTGGTTCCAATAAATAGTTTGGATTGTAAGGCAGTTATAGAAGTGATTGTGTCAGAAGTTAATCCCAGAGAAGACTTGGTCCAGTTTATTGTTTGAGGAGATGTGAAAAGTCCGATATCTGTGCATGCATAAATAACATCTCCATTCTGGTAAAGAAGGTTTACGGATGTATTGGATAAAGCATCATTTAATAAAGTCCAGGGTGTTCCGCTTGCACTACTTTTGTATATTCCTTTATCCGTTCCTAATAGCATAGATGAAGGATTGATTATAACAGAATTTATTTTTCTCTCTTGAATTCCACCTTCTGTTCCCGACCACAGTTCAGTATCAATCATAACCGTGAATATTCCTCCTCCATCTGTTCCGGCAATGATGGTTTGATTGAATGTGGTAAGACAAGTTATTTTCTTGTTGAGAATTCCTTGGTTTGCAGCTTTCCAGGTATGACCACTGTCTGCGCTCATGAAAACTCCGTCTTCTTTAGTTCCTGCATATACATACTTTCCACTTGATGTAAGTGCCGTTATATTTGTAGACCCTAAACCTGAATTTACCTGAATCCAGTTTTTACCTAAATCTTTTGAGAGAAATATTCCTTCGTCAGGAGTGCCAGCAAGTACGTAGCTTCCAATAGAAGTAAGTGAAGTTATGTCACCGCTTTTTAATCCTGCATTAGTTGCCGTCCATTTAATACCTTGTTTGTTGGTGGTTCTGAAGATTCCACCGCCATTGGTGCCAACGTATGTGTTCGTATCTGCAGTGTGCATGCATGAAGCCGAACCGCCGAAAGGCCCTTTAGAGTTCCAATGTGCAAATGTTACAGTTGAAATCAGATAAGTTGAAATAAGAAAAATTTTTCTTAGGAATTTATATGTATTTATGTTTTTCATTGTTTTATTAATTAAAAATTGAGGATTATTAATTGCTAAGGATTAGTTATTTAGTTCACCTGTTAAAGTACATGGACTTCATCCCTAATTTTTCTCCTGAAGGACATGGTTGTCTACTTAATATTCTGTAAAGAGCACAGCAATCGGCTATTTTGTCATCCTGAGCCGTGCGAAGGATCTGATAGTTACAAAATAAATTGTAATTTCAATCACCAATCTGCCAGATAGCTCAATTTTCATTCTTTGGGAAAGCTCAGATGTTTAGCGAGCTCAACATGACAAATGAAAGTTTTCTTAAATGGAGGACTATGTTGTTAAGGTGAGGTCTTAAATACCCAATCCTATATCACTAAACCAATGAAATTTTAGGTGGTCTGAAAATCTTATCCGGAAAGCTTTGTAGAAAGTCTTCCTGGTAAATTAAACGTGGCTTTTGAGAAACCTTTTTTATACAATTAAATAAGTTGAAGGAAATACATTCAAAGGATTCTTCGGTGATTTTGGTTTTAGCTACAGGAGATTTGGAATCTTTTTTTTCCTGATTAAGACTTTTGTTAAGATAACAATGTCCTTTACAGTCAGAACCTTTGATGTTTCTGTTCATACAATAATGACTTGCAATATATTGTCTGTTTATATGAAAATCAGCAAGAATGATCAGTTTCATGAAACAGTTCAATAGTAGTAAAAATGAAAGCGCTATTGCAAGATATTTCTTCATGCTTTAGTTATTCTTTGCATTATCATCCATCCACTTCAATATTTGTTCTATAGAGCAGTCGTCAAGCTTTCCGTATGGTGGCATAGGTTGAGTGACAGAAATAAGAGCTGCATATAATAAACTTCTGGATGGGTTTATTGTGTCTACATAACCACTCTTCGGCCTCGTCAGGTTACTATAGGCCTGGGAAGCTTCCAGGTTAAGCCCTCCTGCAGGGCTTTGGCCAGCGTGGCATTCGAAACCTGTAGCACAATTATTTTGAAAAATTGGTAAAAGGTCGCCTTTAAAGGATACGCTATCTTGAAGAGCAAGTTTGCACGGATCTTCTTTCTGTGTATCATACTGACAGCCATATAACCATATAGCAGTCAGCATTAAAACAAAAATGTTCTTATTCTTCATATTTGAACATAGAAGCTATATTGTTACCAATTATTGTTTCAATATCCTTTGCAGGTACTTCAATGGAGGACACATTCAGGTTAGCTTTGTTGTTTAAAGGAACATTCCTAAAGAACTGATTCCAGTCTAGATAAAGATGAAGAAATTGAGTCTTGTTGACAATCACTGCATATTCATATTCCGGCATAACTACCTGCTTGAAGTTTTTTGAAGTGCCTAACTTATAGCTGAATGGCTGCATGTTTTCTTCGGGCGCGTCAGCATTGGCAGTTGTATCAATTTTTCCTTCAAAATTAATAAATGAGTAGCCATCAGGTTGAGCTGCTGAACCATACCACATAGATTGATTGCTCAATACATCGGTAGCAGAGGAAGGTGATTTCTTATTAGTTTCTTCATCAAGCCCTACATAAAAACGGATGGACTTATAAAAACCCGGAGGTACATCACCGATATCGTATGTGTCCTCATCAACATTTTTTAGGATGATTTTACCCGGTACTTTATACACTGAACCATCTTTCTTTATAAGTTCTATCTTTGATATAAAAAGATTCGTTCTGCTGAAGGAAATCTTTCTTCCAGCATTATTTGTGTATATTTCATTAGGGCCAAGCACCTCTTCCTGATCAATATAATTATGGAGGTGTAAACGAAGAAAGCCCGTAGGCCCTGTATAGGGTTGTTCTGTTGTAGTAGTATCAGTAAGTCCGGAAGGTGAAGGGTCGTTTTTATCTTTGCATCCTGCAATTATAAAAATGCATATTATACTTGTGAAAACTAAAGACTGATAATTAAATATTTTCATTCTAAGATATATTAAAGAGTTATTGAATATGATGCAAATAATGTAAAACGTTGAGCCATTTGTGGTCCGTTTAAATTTTGATAAACAGGAACTCCAAACTCAAGACTGATTTTACTGCCGGTTAAGAAGCTTGTATTTAAATAATAATTAGTGCCCAGGTACAGAAAGGCTTTCTCTCCTCCATAATTAGCGGGATTGCTTCCTGGCTCGTAATCTTTCGGCAGATCTTTGTCTTTTCCTTTTATAGCTTGCAAAGAAGCTGTCTCTAATCTTACGGAACTGCTGAATGGTTTAGACCATTTATATGCTATCCAGTTATTTAAGGTAAGTTCATTGCCAAGTTTATATCCAAGATGGTTGGTGTTTAATCTTATAATAGAAGAAACCTGTGAACTAAATGAAAATCTCGTTTTATTATAGAAGTAATTAATTACCGGTGTAAAATCCCAGGTTCCAGAGCCCATTTGCATTACATAAGGAAGCCTGATACCATCATACATGTTTTCTGCATTACCAGTAATGTTAATCCTTCCTGCAGGAATACTTATGCCTGGACTAAGAAGCAGTTGAGAGTTATTTTTATTAAGTAAATTATAGATCAGGCTTAGTTTAATATCTCCAAGCCCTGAAGTTTTCATCTTCATTGCGGAGCTTTCTTCACTTGTCCCTCCATGATTATGCTGCATACCCGGATGCATGGTCATGGTCATGCGATTGTAATTGTAGTTCAACATAGCCATGAGGGTTATCTTATCACTAAGGCCGTACATGGCCATGAGCATATGCATATCCATCCGCATATGATCAGGATACATAAGGTAATTGTTAAACACATGGTCGGAGGTTACCTTGCGAGAGCCTTCTAAGACATGTTTCATGTCCATAGCCATGAATCTGTATGAAAACATCCATTCGCCTTTTTCATGGGCGTGGCTGATCATTATGCCGGCAGGAGTAGTGTCATCAAAACAGCAATGAGCGCTGCAAACCTCTTGAGAGTCGCTTTGTCCGTATGCTATATGAATGACAAATATGAACAACAGGCAAAGCCTGAATTGCATTTGCATTCTAGTATATATTTTATGTGAAAGAGAATTTTGAATACTTATATTGACATAAGTACAATTGGAAGTGATTAGAAATTTATTGAGGGGGCTGGAATATGAGCCTCAGCGGGGAGCTGTAGCCTTTAACGATATAGATAACTTCTGTCTTTATTATGTAGAAAAATGAAAGCGAATAAGTAAATGAAGAAAACGGAGACTTGATAAATACAATTTCATCAATTGTTTTCAGGAAAGAAGCATACTTCTTTTCCTGTTTTTCCTGGGCCTTGATTTTTTTTTGAAGGAAGCATTTACCCTCACATTTTAGGGATGGCTTAAATTTGTTTTCACACAAATTTGCAGCGATATAGCTTTTGTTCAATTCATAATACCCCACAAGGATCAGTTTCATATTGCTCTGCAACAACACGATCAATACCAGAAAGAGGGCTATGAATTTGTTCATTGGGACAAATATAAATAGAGAATTGGAAATTCTAAAAGCGATAAATCTATAAAAAGTTTAGGCCTTGATAGCTAGAGAGTTTTGTTTTTTCGGGTTTAAACATTTTTAATTCTTTGGCCTTTTTAGTCTGACTGTAAAATATATTAGGCTATGAGAACTAAGCAGACTTTTTTTCATAATGAAAAAAGTCAGAGTGAAAGAAAAGTTATTGAATTGATGTGTTATGCCTCTTCAGGGAGTTTTTTCTGGTTTTTTTTAATTGTGTTTGTGACCTTTAATCGAAGTCTTTCTGCTCAATCCTGTGGATGTGATTATACTATCCCTTCTGGATCAACCATTATTGACCGTAATACACTTTCAGTAACGACACTTCCTAAAAATAAACGTGTTATTTGTTTTCAGTCCGGTACCAGGACGGCTCCTTTGATGGTCAAGAACTTCAAGGGTTCTACAGATGGCGGAATTAATGCTCCTTATATTTTTAAAAATTGTTCTGCCCAGGTTGTCTTTAATATTGCCTTGTCTAATGGTTATGCATTTAAATTTTTTAACAGTGAAAATGTCAGATTATCAGGTACCGGCTCTTCTGACCAATACGGGATTGTATTGAGTGGTGCTAACATTACACTGGTATTAGGAGATACAACTACAAAGGTGGAAATAGATCATGTGGATATAAGAAATTCAGGGTTTTGCGGTTTGATGGCAAAAACGGACAATGCCTTAGCAAAGGTTGTGGGTGGGAATAATAATCCTGCAGGATTTGTTATGAAGAATATTTATATACATGACAATTATATATATAATACAGATGCTGAAGGGATGTATATAGGCAATACGAATTGGGCTCCCGGTAATACTCAGCATAACCTGGATAGTGTTTTTGTGTATAATAATATTGTCAGGGATGCCGGGGCGGAAGGGATTCAGATCGGTGACTGCCCTTCGGGAAGAGCTTATGTATATAACAACTATATCAATGGTTTCGGCAGAAAATACCAGACTTTTGCTTTGTATCAAAACAATGGACTTCAACTCAGCACCGGATTCTCTGGCAGATGTTATAATAATTTTATTTATGGTTACCCCGGAGATGAGTTTACTCAGAATGGACTCGTATGTGTGGGCTTAGGTAATGTTTATATTTATAACAATGTTGTTGTGAATGCAAAAGACAATGGTATTTATGTAGGCTCCAACAATGCAGAGTCAAAGGCAAAACCATTTTATGTTTTTAATAATACGATTGTAAATCCTTCTCATGATGGGATAAGGCTTCAGGAGGTTGGTTCTGCAGTAAATAAAATAAGTGCATTCGTTTATAACAACCTTGGTGCAAATATCCCAGCAGGTTATAGTCTTGTAAAAAGGGCAAGTCCGCTGATTAGTTCTTCAGAGGTGGCAAATATTAGCAATACAATTCCTGCCTTTAATTTTCAGGATCCTGACAACAATGACTATAATCTTACTGAAAACAGTAATCTTGTGATTGATCTGGGAACTAACATTGTCGCATCCTATGGCCTTACCTCCGATATTGATGGTAATTTGAGAGCTCCTCAGGGAGGGGCCTTTGATGTGGGTGCTTATGAATATGTTTCAGACTTTTTACTCACAGTCGATCCGCAATCTCTTATAGGTAAATGTATTGGAGATACCTTCATGCTTTCCTACAGTGGAACGAATACAGGATGGCCTTCAGATGTCACGTATAAGGCTTCCCTTTCAGGCCCTGATGGGTATTTTGGTCCTCAGAGAATTATTGTTGGTTCAAATGATTCTTTATCTGGTCAAATTAAATCTGCTTTGCCAGATAATATTCCTCAGGGAAATAATTATAGGGTAAGGATTGAGGCGTCTAATAATTCCGGGTTCTTTAGAGCTGGTCCGGAAAGTTCAATCGGATTAGCTCGTATGGAAGCCTTGCAGTTTAGGTCTCCGCAGAGGGCATCCGTTTCTAATTCATCTCTTTTTGCTCCAGGTATTGGAGATTTCACCATTGAGGCAAGGGTAAAAATGGATTTTTCTGCAACTGACAATAACATGCTGGAGATCGTGTCAACAAGAGCGATTGGGAATACGTCCAAAGGTTATATGTTTGGATTTAACTATGCAACGGGAAAGATAGTGTTTAATTTTTTTAATGAATTCGGTGTTAATGTGAATATTCAAAGTAATACACTAAGTCTTTCAGACATGCGTAATGATGGGGCTTGGCATCATCTGAGTGTTAGCAGAAGTGCAGGAAACAAATTTACATTCTTTCTTGACGGATATTCTGTGGGTGTGCAGATTTATAATGTCGATCTAAGTGTTGCTTCAAATTATTTGTTTATAGGTTATGATGAACCTGGTAATGCAGGCATGTCATCTTTTACGGGAAGTATAGATTATCTACGCTTCTGGAATGTTGCAAAAACCGAGATAGAGCTGATCAACAATCTGAAAATGGATTTTCCATATCCTTCCAATGGACTATTAGGTTTATGGAATTTTAATGAGTGCAGCGGAGTTCAAGCTATTCTGGATGATAGTCCATATGGTAATGATGGCTGGTTGGGTATGAATTCAGATATTGGCACCAATGATCCTTCCAGAACTATTGGTTCCGATAAAGCAGAGAGTTTTCGTGGTTTGGATTTTAATTCAGTTGTTGCAGGGAAATTGGATGTTGCGACAATTCCACATAATGTGAATTATAATTTCCAAACGAACTTTTCTCTAGAGGCTTATATCAATCTTAAGAATCCCTTAAAAGGAACAAGAACTGTAATCTATGAAAAGGATACAACAAACGGAGTTCGCTTTTATGTAGCTGATGCAAATCACTTGGGACTCGTTATTGGAGGTATGACAGTTCTCAGTGATGTGGTTCAGAAAAATAATGTTACTGCAAATTTATATTCTGGAGGATGTTATGCTGTGGCTGTCACTGCTACTCAGTCGGGCACTAGCTATATTATCAGATTTTACTTAGATGGACTTCTTGTAGGTACTTCAAAATTTGTTTCAGGAACGAACGCATTTACTTCCGAAAGCAATGCTCTTATTGGATGTGATGCAGCACAAAGTATTCCTGCTAATGGATATATTACTGAGGTAAAGCTTTGGAAAACTGCGAGAACAGCAGATGAAATAAAGAATAATCTGGGAGTGGTGTTCTCGAGTATTACAGTAAACCTAGCTGGATATTGGCGTTTTAAAGAAATAAATGGTCAAACGCTCATTGATCAAAGTGCTAATAATAACGCTGGTTATCTGGGAGAATCTCTTGCTGTTGAAAGTACTGCAGATCCTCAAAGAAGTGATAACAGATGTCATTTTAATGACAGGGTTGATACTTTGCCTGTTCCAGATTCTTTGATTTCAGAAGATATGAAAGTAGCTGTTTATCCTAATCCCTTTTCTTCTGAATTTGGTGTTGTAATCACTGGAAGAATGGGAGAGAGTTCTGATTTTTATATGTTTGATCTTGCTGGAAGACTCGTTTTTGAAAAGCTTGGAATTAAAAATAATGAGTTAGCAGTTCTTAGTCCTGATCTTTATGGTGGTATGTATTTGGTAAAAGTAGTAAAAGGCGGGCAAGTTCAATTTGTTAAAGTAATCAAGACTCACTGATTGATAATATTTAAGGAGAGGAAAATCTTTCCTCTCCTTAATTTTTTAGCTGAAAAACCCGCCAAGCTTAGAGCCAAGGCTGCCAAGGATGTTTCCAGTATCTATTCCGAATAGCTTCATAAGATCTTCACTGCTGTCTGCTGTTCCGGTTTCTTTGCTGCTGAATTTATTGATTAGTACAGGAACAACAGTGTTAGCAATCGAATTCGCCTGCTCTTGTGACATATTGAGTCTGGAAGAAAGCTGTTCTGCAAGTTTGTTGGATGCCATAGTTGAAATAGATCCTCCTGCAGAAGTGTTACCATTAAATAGGTCTGTTATTTGAGAAAGGTTGCCAGATAAAGCCTGGTCTTTTAAAGTGTCAAAGAACGAGCCTTTGGCAAGATCAAATGTATCATCTACTTGATTGCTGTTAAGGTTTTCTTTGTTCATCAATGAGTCTGAAAGATGGTCTTTACCAAGTTGGATAAGTTGGTCTAACATAGTTTCTTATTTAAGTTTTAAAATATCTCTTTTTGAAAATGCAAACTACTTCTTTTTTTTAAACTTGCAATCTCCATTTATTAAAGGTCAGATTTTACTCTGTATCCTCATTAGGTTGATCATTTTCTCCTACGTTAAAAGGGAATATATGGATGCTGATTTCATACCTGCCGGTATTGGCGAGATGGTCAGAGCCTGTAGGGTGAAAATATGAAAAGTATAAATCATTATGGATTTTCAGGAAATTGAATTTTACTATTCCCAGTGAAGCTACCGGCCCTCGCTTCCATATGTAATTAACACCAGCACTGAAATTATTCATAAACTCTAATGTCCCCGATAGCCATAATCCTTCATAGTATCCTTTCCCCTTATAAAGTTTCATACCAAGAATCAAATCTGCATTTGGCGAAATCTCTTTTCTATAATCCATAAACAGATTTATGTATCTGCCCAAAGCATAGGTTCTGTAAACGGGTTTTATTTCTGATGCGAGTAACTGAACTCCTGATATTCCTATATTGAACTTCTTGCTTGCAAGCCAAAGACCAACAGATGCATCTGGAATTGCCGATGAACTGCCTGAACTGTTTTGAGTACTTTTTACCAGATAATTAAAGACGCCGGCCTGAATAGCTGCTGCGAGTTTAACAGATGAAGTAAGTTGAATGCTGCGGCAATAACGTAGATATAAACGGTTTCTTTTTAGTATTTCTGTTTCATATTCGGAATGAAGGGTTATTCCAAAAGTATGAACAGGTGTTTCGCTTGACTTCCCTAGGCTATAGGAGGCATCCAGATAATTAATACCTACATTGTTTAGAATCCCTGAAAATGCGCTGTGCATCAGATTTATTTCTCCCTTTTCTGTAAGGGTTGAGGCCGCAGGATTTTCAAAAATGTAATTATTTTTTAAACGCAAAAAGTTTAAAGGATATATATATGCTTCCTGAGCATAAGATGAGCAATAGATAAAAATTAACGATATGTAGACAAAAAAGAACCTCACATTTAATATCAATTTATCGTTCTGGTTTTTCCGAATTGTGTTTTAGGGAATATTATTTCTTGGATTTGTCTAATTGGCTAAAGTACTTCTTTTTCCTGACTTTTATACGTAGATAAAATCAGATAGTACCTGGTTCATAATCAAGAAATACGTTTTAATAGTGAAGGATAATTTATTTATTATTTGAAAGGAATAAAAAATAAAGAATTACGTATCAGATATAAAGGAGAATTTTTGCGTATTAAAAGGCGCCTGAATCCCTGTTATCTATAAGAATATTCTCATAAAATCGGACAAGTGCATGTTACTTTGTATCTATTTGTCTGTACTAGTTATATTAAAGCTTTTCAAAATAAAATATCTTGAAATACAGTCTCGAACATATTGCTGAAAACATCAGGAAGGGTAATGATAGGGAAGTATTGCAGTGGATGTACAAGGAAATTTATCCCAAGGTGGAAAAGTATGTTTCCGGTAATAGTGGATGCATAGATGACAGTAAAGATGTTTTTCAGGAATCTATAATCATATTCTATAAATATATTATAGAAAACAAATATGACAGAATAGTGGATTTAAGTGCTTTTATAATGGGGATTAGCCGAAATGTTTGGATCAATAAAGTCAGGAAATTGAATAGAGAAGTAGATGCAGATCTTTTGGAACATTTTGAAGAAAGAAGTAATAATCCTCTTATTGCCCTCATTATGAGTGAAAAGTGGGATGCATATAAAGCATTGTTCGAGAAACTTGGGGAGAAATGTAGAGAATTACTTTCTTATTCTTCTTATGAAAAGCTGAATATGAAAGAGATTGCAGAGAAAATGGGCTTTTTAAATGAAAATGTGGCCAAAACCCAAAACTATAGATGCAAGCAAAAGCTTCTTGAGTACATATCAGCAAATGAAGAAATTAAAGATCTTTTAAAATCATGAATATCGGAGAGGAAACATTAGAACTTATAGATCGCTACCTCTCGGGTGATCTTACTGAATCTGAGAAGAAGAGCTTTAATCAAAGATTGGCTCAGGATGCTGAATTTAAGACATGGGTAGAAAATCAAAAATTTGCCAATGAATTGATTCTTGGGGACAGATTGTATTCTTTGAAGTCAATGATGGATGAGGATTTTTCTTCTGGAAAGGTAAAGGGAAACCAAAACGCATTGAAGAATGGAAGAATATTCCTGTTTGGAGGAATGGCTTTAGTCGCTTCAGCATTAATGTTGTTTTTCATGTTCAGAAAGGAAAATGTTAAAGAGAAGAATATTGCTGTTGACTTGACTACTAAGGAGTCAAATCAGAATTCAAATATTAATTCGTTTAATATTAATCCCACGATTTCCTCTTTAGAAAAAGATAAAAAAGCAGAGCGAAACAGTAAGAAGTTAAATGATATTGCAAAGCTTTCAGAGCCTGCACCTTTGGAGGGGATTGGTAAAGTTGATGCTTTGGCTGGGTCTGATAATAAACCCGAAGTCGATGATATAAACGAGCAGCATAATATACAATCACTGCCTCAAGAAGCTGAGGTTCGTTGTGCTGTAAAAACCATACACGCAAAGATGAAATCAGAACCTGCGTGTATTGACAGGGAAGATGGAAGGTTAATCATAGTTAAGATTCTGGATCATGTAAATCCATTAGCTTATGGGATAACAACTGTTTCCGGAGATACTCTGTGGCAGTCATCAAATATCTTTTCAAATATTTCGTCTGGCACTTATGCTGTTAGTGTTAAAGACGCAAATGGTTGTCGGATGCAAATAAAAGAATTGGTCGAAGTAGGAGCGAAAGAATGCAAAAAAACGCAGCAAACATATAGCTTTAATCCTGCATATGGGGAGACTGTTACCATTAAAGTAGAAAGCGCTGGCACTATGACAATCCGTAACCGTGCAGGTATTGTGGTATTCAGTGGAAATGTTTCTTCTGGCGAGGACTTTAACTGGGATGGACAAAACTCATCCGGAGGAATTTCCGCTCCTGGTTTGTATATTTACTTATTGGAAGATAATAATGGAAATTCAGTAAGAGGGGAAATTTTAATTTATTAATCGTTTGAAGCGGCTTATACAAATATTGTTTTTTTTGATTGTGCTGTGGTCGGGAAATCCGGCAGCAGCTCAACAATATTTTACTATTCCTGATCCTGCTTTCAGAGATTATTTGGATAGAAATTATCCTTTTCTTTTAAATGCCCAAAAGCAATTGATTATAGCAACAGCAAATTCCTATACTGGAACAATCAGCTGCATGGACTTGGGCATAAAAGATCTTTCCGGGTTAGAATATTTTAGAAGTATCCTCCAGATCAACTGTTCCAAAAATCCGGTTGAAAAATTCCCATCTCTGAATGGACTGCAAGGCCTAACTCATCTTTGGGCTGAAGAATGTGCACTTACAGAGTGCCCCGATATTAGTCAGCTTAAAAATCTTCAGGTGTTCGATGTTAAGTCTAACAATTTATCTGTGTTGCCGAATCTTTCAGGATTGACATCTTTAAAGTATTTCGATTGTAGTATTAATAACATCAGTGTCATGCCAGACTTGTCAGGTCTTATAAATCTGGAAAGTTTTTACTGTTATAGAAATAATATAGGAACGATTTCACCTGTGATGAATTCTCCAAACCTTAAGATATTTGATTGTTCTTTTAATAATCTGAAATCAATTCCAGATCTATCAAAGAATATAAATCTTGTTGAGATTAATCTTGGAATGAACTCTATTACAGAACTGCCGTCATTAGAGAATTTGAATAATCTTGAACGTTTGTATCTCTATAATAACAGCTTGACAAAGCTTCCATTGCTGCCTTCTGGAAATAAGTTGACATTAATCAATGCGGCAAGTAATAAACTAACTTCTATTCCTGATATTTCTTCCAGAACAGCACTTACAGTTGCTGCTTTTGATCATAATCAGATTAGCTTCTCTGATATAATTCCGCAAGTAGCTCATCCTTCGTTTGCTTCAGTATTTATATTTAATCCTCAGGATACGATAAATAATTTTAAGAATGTAAATGTTTCTGCAGGAAGTGATGTAGAAATATCTGTTCAAAGAGATGCGCAGATTAGCAGCAATAGTTATTACTGGAAAAAGGAAGGAATCTTTTTTGATACTACTTCATTCAATTCCACACTTTTAAAGTCTGCCCAAAAAAATCAAGAAGGAAATTATATCGCGGAAGTTGTCAATAGCACTCCAGGCCTTGAAGGATTAAGACTTATCTTTAGAACGGTTTCTCTTAAGGTGTCAGAGTGTGGCGCTATATCGACTTCTTATAGTTATAATATTGTTTCAAATTCCTGTGCAGAAGGGGCCACAATTTCTATTGATAATATAAATTCATCTCCTCAGAGCGGGCCGTTTAAATATCAGCTTGTTTCAAAAGGAGTGAAGTCGCTCTGGCACACCACGGCACAAATAGATGAATTAAAACCAGGGTTGTATGATCTAATTATACAGGATAAAAGTAGTTGCCTTACTGAATTGAAAAATTATATCCTGATACCAAATGCTGAAGATTGTGACAATGTAATAACACCCAATGGTGATGGTATGGGAGATTATTATTCAATTCAGGCAACTGGAAAAATTAAGATCTATGATAAAAGTCTTAAGGTCATTCAGGAATTTACTGGTCCTGGTATTTGGGATGGCACTGATTTCAGAGGAGAAATTGTACCAATAGGTCTCTATATTATAGTAATCAATGGTAAGGATAAGATAAACATCCTTGTATTGAATTGATTTTTTTATTGTGTGTGTTTATTTTTTTAGTTGTTATTGAGCTCAGGTAATGAGGCTTGTTCCAATTTCAGAGTTCTTTCTAACCCTCGTTTTTCAGGATAAGGCCTTTCATTTATCAAATCTGTATTAGCTGGATTATTGAAGATTGCAGTTCTCCAAAGAGAATTAAAATTTTTATATGATTCACTCTTTAAATAAATATCAGGTATATCTCAGGTGAGAGGCAACAGAGAATAGTTTATAGCTTTATTAATTTTGAGGTTCTTAATTAAGTTTTATAATAAGAAGATATCTTTTTCTGAAAGCAACTCTGGGCATAATGTTTTTTAAAGAACCTTTAAAACAAAAAAGGCAGTCCTCGAAGAGACTGCCTTTTTTGGTTAATTATTAAGAGTTCAATTAAGAAACGTGTGTCGTTTCTTTAGCAGGCTCTTTCTTATCTTCCCAGCTAGCAAAGTCTACAAGGATCGGAGAACCAATGCAAAGTGAAGAATAAGTACCGATAAGTACACCTATCAACATTGCAAAAGAGAATCCTTTGATAGATTCACCACCGAATATAAACAGGATGATGATTACAAAGATTGTACTCATACCAGTGATAATCGTACGACTCAAAGTATCATTCAAAGCGTTGTTTATAACCTGAGACTGAGTTTTGTCTCCTCTGTGTATCGCAAGGAATTCACGGATACGGTCAAATACAACAACAGAGTCATTGATTGAATAACCGATAACTGTAAGAATCGCTGCTACGAAAGTTTGATCAATCTCAAGAGAGAAAGGGACAACTCCGTCTAGAAGGGAAAATAGCGCAAGTACAACAAGTACCACGTGGAATAAACTTACCATTGTTCCAAATGCAAATTGCCATTTTTTGAAACGGATAAGGATATATAAGAACATCAACACTATCGCTACACCTAATGAAAGAATAGCAGAAGTTTTAATGTCATCCGCAATGGTTGGTCCTATTTTCGAAGCGCTTAGCACTTGAGCCTTATTGTCGGAAATTTTAGAAAGTCCGTCATTAAGTGTTTGTTCAGCTTTGATTGGAGCATCATCAGACTCATCATCAACAAGGAAACGGGTTGTGATTTTTAGTTTGTTGTTAGATCCATAAGTTTTTACTTCTGGAGTAGACCCGAATACGTCATTAAGGTTTTTCTTAACATCCTCAGTGCTTACAGGCTTTTCGAATTGAACAATAAATGTTCTTCCTCCTTTAAAGTCAACACCCAAGTTGAACCCTTTCATGGAAAGAGAAATGATACCAGCTACAATGATAAGTCCTGAAATTGCATAATAAACTTTTCTCTTTCCTATAAAGTCAAAGGTAGTTGTTTTGAACAGGTTGTTCGAGAATTTATTAGAGAAGCTCCAAGTTCCTTTCTTTCTCATATTGAAGATCACTCTTGTGATCAATACAGAAGTAAAGAATGAACAGAAAATACCTATGATAAGAGTTACTGCGAAACCAAGGATTAAGCTTGTTCCGAAATATAGAAGTACGAAACCTTTGATCAAAGTAGTTACGTTCGAGTCGATAATCGCTGAGAAAGCATTGCTGTATCCACTGTTAAGAGCAGTGTCAAGGCTTTTGCCTTCATTAAGATCTTCTTTTACTCTTTCGTTAATAAGTACGTTAGCATCCACGGCAATCGCTATGGAAAGCAAGATACCGGCAATACCTGGAAGTGTAAGAACGGCGCCGAGATTGGCCATTACACCCACGATAAATAACAAGTTGAAAAGAAGAGCGATATCTGCTACAAGACCAGCATTTGAATAGTAAAGAACCATGAACAGGATTACTATGATCATACCTGCCAACATTGATTTTAAACCAGAATCGATAGCTTCTTTTCCAAGGCTTGGTCCAACGATAGTTTCTTCTGCTATTCTAACAGGAGCGGGAAGTTTACCAGCTTTTAGTTTGCTTGCAAGGTCTCTTGCTTCTTCCATTGTGAAGTCACCAGTGATAGAGGATTGTCCGTTAGGAATCTCAACTTGTACTACAGGAGCAGAAATAACATTGTCGTCAAGTACAATTGCTACCCTTCTTTTGTTTTTAGGATCGCTGGAAGCTTCTCTGGTAATATTTTTCCATTTTCTAGCGCCTTCAGCGTTCATACTCATTGAGATCTCATAGCTCTTCGCATTGCTTGAAACGTCAGCTCTTGCGTCAGTGATTACATCTCCAGTTAGAGAAGTTCTACCTTTCTTCACAGGAACAAGTTCAAGAGTAGTTCCCCCTTGCTCATCTTTATATGGTTTTTGCTCCCAGATAAAACGCATGTTAGAAGGAATCATAGCTTGTACTTTTGGATCGCTGAAGATTCTATTGATCTTAGCAGTATCTTTTACTTCATATCTTAAAGAATATCCGGATCTTAATAGGCTATAGATAGCAGAAGCTTTCTGAGTAGTATCTGTTTTTGCCTGAGCAGTTGTGTCTGCTACTCCAGCAGTATCTGCTTTAGCAGTGGCAGTAGTGTCACCTTCTGTAAGAAGATTTTTAGCAGCTTCAGAAGTTGGAGCTTTTTCAGCAGCATGTTTTGCTTTAGCATCTTTTTCTTTTGCAAGAAGGTATTCATTGACCTGGTTAAGGTAAGGAATCACCTCAGGCATATGATAAACTTCTAAAAACTCAAGTTGAGCAGCACCTTGTAAAAGGTTTCTTACTCTTTGAGGGTTTTCAACACCCGGTAACTCAACCTGGATTCTGCCAGTTCCCTGTATTCTCTGGATGTTTGGCTGAATTACACCGAATTTGTCAATCCTGTTTCTCAAGATTTCAAAAGAACGGTCAATTGCATCATCAACTTCTGTGTTAATTACCTTTTTTACTTCAGAATCAGAGCTTTTTGAAGTGATTCTTCCGCTATTTGCAGTGTTTGCAAATATGTGGCTAAGGTTTTGGTCAGGTGCTACTTCTTTGTATGCCTCGAAGAAAAGAGCTGTATAGTCGTCTTTACCGCCTTTGTATCTTTCTCCAGCAATTTTTAGTGCTTCCTGGAATTTAGGATCTTTAGCGTTGGTGCCTGCAAGCCCTTTAAGTATTTCAACAGGTGAAACTTCAAGCGTTACGTGCATACCACCCTGAAGGTCAAGACCAAGAGCAAGCTCGTTTTCTTTAACTTCTTTGTAAGTATATTTCATGCCAAATAGATTGTACACCGGCTTGTCATAAATTGAATCCAGGAATTCCTGTTTCTTGTCAAGATTAATGGTACCATCTTTTTCAGTGGCAAATTCTACTGCCTCGTTCTGTTTTTTCTGTGCTATGAAAGTAAATGATAAAAAGTACAGGCACAGAAGAGAAATTATGATTGTCAAAGTGACAATGACATTCTTGTTCTTCATTTTTTGTATAGTTGTTATATGGTTTTAATTAAGAAATTATAGAATCGAAGATTCTTATGAGGGTAAATCCTATTATATATATATAATGGATTAGTCTAAAGCCACTAAGGGGCTTGGGGTGTAATGATTAGCTGTAAAAGAATCCTGAAATATTTATTTACATAATCAGGCAAGTCAACCTTTTCTTCAAAGTGATTCTGAAGAATTATTATAGGTGATAAAAATTCAAAGAGTATATCCTGGTGTAAATTTATCTGTACAAAAGGTATAACGGCCTCAAAAGAAGTGATAATGGTTTTTCCGGTATCATCATCTGAGGCAGCAACATCTTTTACCTTGGATTCATTGTGTATCCCGTCTGTTGACTTAACCGTAATATTGTAAGCCAAAAGAGGGAAGGCTAAAGCGATTCCGAGTAAAAACTTTAATATGTTGATTTTAAACTTCATACAGTTCAGGCCTGCAAAAGTATGTAGAAATTGTTAATCTGCCAAAAACAGTATTTCATATTTTAAGTTTATTTGTCCTGGTAAGTATAACTTTATTGGTATATTTGAGTCTTAATATGGCCCTAGTCATTAACTTTTAAATTATTGGTTTTATGTTTAATCCTTGGCACGATGTAAGCTACGGGGATAAAAGTCCTGAAGTAGTACAAAGTATTATTGAAATTCCGAAACACTCAAAAGCAAAATACGAGCTTGATAAAGAAAGCGGTCTGATAAAGTTGGACAGAGTGTTATTTTCAGCAGTTCACTATCCTGCAAATTACGGTTTCATACCACAAACTTATTGCGATGATCATGATCCTTTAGATATCTTGGTTATCAGCTCAGTAGCCGTTGATCCGCTTACTTTGATAGAGGCGAAAGTTATCGGTGTAATGCAGATGATTGATAACGATGAAAAAGACGACAAAATCATTGCTGTTGCCAAAAATGATATGTCTGTAAATTATATCAATGATATTGAAGAGCTTCCTCCACATACTCTTGTAGAGATGAAGCGTTTCTTCGAAGATTATAAAAACCTTGAGCAGAAAAAGGTAATTGTAAAGAGATTCCTTCACAAACAGGAAGCTTTCAAAATTATCAATGAAGCAATCGAGCTTTATAATGTAACTTTTGCCGATCTGATTGAAGAGAAGAAGCAAAAAGAAATCGCAGGAAAAGTGAAATAAGCTTAAAGGCAGAAAGCTCAAAGCATAAAGTAATTTAAAGCCTGGATATCAATCCGGGCTTTATTTTTTAAAGCTTGCTTTCTTCTTTCAACTTTTAGCTTTAAGCTTTCCGCCTTCCGCTTTCAGCTTTATAAAACTCAAAACAACCTCCAATCCCTTCTCAAAGCTGTTATTATTTGGAATCACCAGGTCCGCATCGTGCCTGAACGGTTCAATATATTTTTCATAAGTAGGAGATACATGATATTCATACCTATATAATACTTCCTCTATAGAATGTCCTCTTTCTGTCTGGTCTCTTGATATCCTCCTTTTGAGTTTTACAGATTCTTTTGCGTCAACGAAAATTTTGAGATCCAGCTGATTAGCTATTTCTGGGTGATAAAAAACAAAAACACCTTCAATAATGATAACTGGAGCTGGTTTAAAAGTCAGAGTCTTTGGAGTAAGAGCTGGATTATTAAAAGTATACTCCTCTTTATACACTACCTTATTTTCTTTCAGGTCTTTTAAATCTTTTGCTAGTAGCTCATTGTCAATGGAAAAAGGTGTGTCAAAATTAACAATACCTTTTGCATCCAATGGCTGAAATTCAATTTTCTTATAATATTCATCCTGGGAAATAAGGCAAACTTCCTGTTCTCCAAAATGCTTCATGAGCGTTCTGATGAATAAAGTTTTGCCGGAAGCACTACCTCCAGTTATACCTATTATATAAGGTGTATTCATATTTTGATATTTAGAAGCTTCTTCAGGATTCAAACTTGCTCCTTCAAAAAGTCGATAAGTTTGGCTACCGCTCTGCCCCTGTGACTTATGGGATTCTTTTCTTCCATGGACATCTCAGCAAAAGTTTTTGAAAATCCAATTGGTTGAAAAATGGGATCATAACCAAAACCCTTTGCTCCTCTTTTCTCATTTAATATAATGCCATCAACAAAGCCAGTAAAAGCGTATGACTTACCATTGATAATAAGTGTAATCACCGTTTTGAATGTAGCAGACCTGTCAGTTTTTCCTTCCAGGTTTTTTAGAAGGAGGTTCATATTGTCCTCTGGGGAGCAGCCCGGACCTGCATATCTGGCAGAAATTACGCCTGGAGCTCCATTTAAAGCATTTACTTCTAATCCTGTATCATCTGCAAAACAGTTGATTTTATACTTTTCATATACATAAGCAGCCTTTTGTAGAGAATTTCCTTCAATAGTTGGCTGCGTTTCTTCAAGTTCTTCATTGCATCCAATATCTTGAAGGCTTAGAATTGTATATTGATTTGATAATAAATGCTTTATTTCAGCAAGTTTTCCCTTGTTGTTGGTTGCAAAACAGAGTTCCATTTTTTCTTTATTCCTTTTTCCTTATAATATTCTTGAAATTAGAAAATAAATGAAGAAGCTGAAAGAGGAAGGCGAAAAGCTTAAAGTAAATAAATGGTATGAAAGTAAAAGTTGAAAGTTTAAAGTAAGAATCTTGCCAAGTAATAGTTATAAGGTTTTGAAAGGGATGTCTTTAGGATAAAAGATTTTTTTAACTTTTCACTTTCCACTTTAAACTTTTTTACTTTCTGCTTTAAGCTTTTCGCCTTCCTCTTTCAAAAAAATTTGGCTCATTAACAAAAAAAGTATACTTTTGTGGTTCGGTTTTAAGATGGACGTGTTCCATCAGTTCAACTAATAACTTATTTTATGCCAGTAAAAATCAGATTAGCGCGTCGCGGACGCAAAAAGCTTGCTCTATATGACATAGTAGTAGCTGATTCAAAAGCACCACGTGATGGTCGCTTCATTGAAAAATTGGGTACTTACAACCCAAATACACATCCTGCAATTGTTAAATTTGATGAAGAGAGAGCTCTTTATTGGGTTTTAACCGGTGCTCAACCAACTGATACTGCAAGAACTTTGCTTTCAGACAAAGGAATTATGCTTAAAAAGCACTTGCAAGTTGGTGTTAACAAAGGTGCAATTACTCAGGATCAGGCAGATAAAAAATTCAATGAATGGTTGAAAGGCAAAGATGCAAAAGTTAGCGGTGCTGCAACTGAACTTGAGAAGAAAAAAGCTGCTGAGAAAAAGGCTAAGCTTGATGCAGAATCTAAAGTAAATGAGGCTAGAAAAGCTGCAATCAAAGCGAAAGCTGTAGTTGCGGAAGCTCCTGCAGCTCCTGCAGAAGGTGAAGCTCCTGCTGCTGAGTCTGCTGAATAATCATTAAGCAATGGATCTGGAGTCCTGTTATATTTTAGGGAAAATTACCAGACTGCACGGGGTTAAAGGCGAAGTCGCAATAAAATTCGACGTCGATGATCCTTATGAATACGAAGAATTGGAATCAGTTTTTTTGGAGAAAAACCAAAAACTGATTCCTTTTTTTATTGATTCCATCCGAATTGTCAAAGACAATATGGCAATTGTCCAGTTTGAAGATGTTGATCTTAAAACTGCAGAAAGTTTAATCAATACTTCTTTGTATTTGCCCCTTGAAAATCTTCCCGAGCTGGAAGATGGTCAGTTTTACTATCACGATATTATCGGATATCAGGTGGAAGATAAAAATCTGGGAAAACTTGGCTTGATCACCAACGTATTTGAGCTTCCCGGCCATGATCTCCTCGAAATGAATTATCAGAATCAAGAGGTATTGATTCCTTTACATGACGATATCATTCTTAATGCGGACCAGGAAAAAAAGATCGTCTATGTTGACCTGCCTGCCGGATTAATGGATGTTTATCTTTCCGAGGAAGGAGAGCCTGATGATGAGGATTGATATAATTACTTGCCTGCCTAAACTTCTTGATAGTTTTTTTGCTCAGTCTATTTTAAAAAGGGCTCAGGATAAGCAACTTGTAGAGGTTCATGTACATGATCTGAGAGATTATTCTCCATTCAAGCACAGGCAGGTAGATGATTATGCATTCGGAGGTGGTGCGGGTATGGTTTTAATGCCCGAACCGATTGATTTGTGTATTCAAAAGCTTAAGGCAGAAAGAAAGTACGATGCTGTAGTTTATATGACTCCTGACGGAGAAAAGTTTGATCAGAAAAAAGCTAACTCTTTTAGTCTGCTTAATAATATCATTCTCCTGTGTGGTCATTATAAAGGTGTCGATGAAAGAATCAGACAAAACCTGATAACCCACGAATGGACGATAGGTGACTACGTTCTTTCTGGAGGTGAATTGGCTGCAGCAGTAGTTTCAGATGCCATAATCAGGTTAATTCCTGGGGTTCTTTCTGACGAAACTTCTGCTCTGACAGATTCTTTTCAGGACGATTTGCTTGCTCCGCCTGTTTTTACCCGTCCAGCAGAATATAAGGGATGGAAAGTCCCTGATGTGTTACTTAGTGGTCATGAAGCAGAAATCGAAAAATGGAGGACTGCACAAGCACTCGAAAGGACAAAAGTCAGAAGGCCAGATCTTTATAATAAACATTTCTCAGAAGAAGGTTAGTGCTGAACTTTTTTTGAGACGAATGTGAATAAATATTTTTAATATTTGTAATTGCAATATTTTGCTATTATATTTGCAATCCGTTTTTGAAAAACCGTTAGACTCTATTTATTATGAGCGATTTAATAAAATTTGTGGAAGCTGAATCAAAAGAGAGAAGAACTGCTCTTCCTGCTTTCAACGCTGGTGATACTATCACTGTCCACGTTAAAATAACAGAAGGAAATAAGGAAAGAATTCAGCTATTCCAAGGAACAGTAATTCAAAGGAAAAATGTTAACACTAACGGTGAAACATTTACTGTAAGAAAAATGTCTAGTGGAGTTGCTGTAGAAAGAATTTTCCCAGTACTTTCTCCTTCAGTTGAAAAAGTAGAATTGGTAAGAAAAGGTTCTGTAAGAAGAGCAAGATTGTTCTACCTGAGAGATAAAGAAGGTAAAGCAGCGAGAATCAAAGAAGATAAAAAATTTGAAGATAAAGCAAAAGCTGCTCCTGCAGCACCAAAAGCAGCTAAAGCTCCAAAAGCTAAAGCTAAAGCTTAGTCTTCTCTTGCAAAAAATTAAAAGCCGGTCTCTAAGAGCCGGCTTTTTTGCTTTAAACTGAAATTTGGTATAACCATTGAAAAATCGTATGAATAGTTTAAATCCATCATTGGTTACAAACTTCTGATGATTTGTTAACATTAACGCTTTTTAAATGCTTAATCCCTGTTAAACTTTAAAGTATTCTACCATGTTAATACCTATATTTGTGCAAGTAGATTTGTTTATTAATTTTTTATGAATTTAAAATTCTTTAAATATCAGGGAACAGGTAACGATTTTATCATGATCGATAATCGTAAAAAATTCTTTGATACTGCCAATACTGATCTTGTTAAGTTTTTGTGCGACAGGAGATTCGGGATCGGTGCAGATGGTTTTATTCTCCTTGAAGAGCACCCTAATTATGATTTTCAGATGGTTTATTTTAATTCAGACGGAAATCAAAGTTCTATGTGTGGAAATGGAGGTAGATGCATTGTTCAGTTTGCAAGTGATATGGGGGTAATCGGTAATGAAACTTCATTCCTTGCAATTGACGGCGAGCATGATGCTTATATCAAAGATGGCTTGGTTCATCTTAAAATGATTGATGTGGAGGCAGTTGAAACAGGGGATGGGTTTTATTTCTTAAATACGGGAAGCCCTCATTATGTACAATATGTACAAAAAATCAAAGAGTTTGCTGTTTACGACGAAGGATATAAAGTGAGGAATAATGAACGTTTCAGAAAAGAAGGAACGAATGTAAACTTTATTGAGAAAGATGGTGACAGGCTGTGGGTTAGAACTTATGAGCGTGGAGTGGAAGATGAAACTTATTCCTGTGGAACGGGAGTTACTGCTTCAGCATTGGTGGCATCTTTGCAGGGTATGAAAAGTCCGATCCCTGTTACTACGCTTGGTGGAGACCTGAGTATTTCTTTTCAAAAAGCTGAAAAAGGGTATAAAGATATTTATCTAATTGGTCCCGCAAAACAGGTTTTTGAAGGGATAATAAAAATCTAATACAGAGTAACTATCAGTTATTGTATTAAAATCTTAAATTTAGCATTCTAAATATTTATCTCAATGTTTGAATTAATAGCCAAAGGAATAACAAAAATTTTCGGTACCAAATCAGAGAGGGACTTGAAGGAGCTGGGACCATACGTGCAGTTGGTAAATGACGAATATGCGAAATTGAAATCTATTTCCGACGATCAGTTAAGAGCTAAAACCGCTGAGCTTAAAGGAATCATTGCAAGTGACCTTAAATCTCTGGATGAGCAGATTGCTGCACTTCATAAAAAGATTGCCGATAATCCTGATCTTGATATTAATGAAAAGGAAAAGACCTTTGGTGAAATAGACAAACTAGAGAAGCAGAGAAACAAAGACCTTGAAGCAGTGCTGATGAAAATTCTTCCTACTGCTTTTGCTGTTGTTAAGGAAACAGCAAGAAGATGGAAGGAAAACGGAGAAATCGTAGTAGAAGCCGGTGAATTTGATAAAGCGATTGCTTCGAAAAGAAAAGGGGTTGAAATAGTTGGGAATAAAGCACACTGGAAAAATAAATGGATTGCCGCCGGTAATGAAATTACCTGGGAAATGCTCCACTACGATGTTCAGATCATTGGTGGTGTGGTACTTCACCAAGGTAAAATTGCTGAAATGGCAACTGGTGAAGGTAAAACTCTTGTTGCTACTTTCCCTGCATACCTGAATGCACTTGCAGGTAAAGGTGTTCACATCGTTACAGTTAACGATTACCTTGCAAAAAGGGACTCAGAGTGGATGGGGCCTCTTTATGAATTCCACGGTCTTACAGTAGACTGTATTGATAAGCATGAGGCAAATTCAGAGGAACGCGCCGCTGCATACCGTGCTGATATTACCTTTGGTACAAACAATGAATTTGGCTTCGATTATCTGAGAGATAATATGGCCAGAGATACTGATGATCTGGTACAGAGAGAACATTTTTATGCAATGGTCGATGAGGTGGACTCTGTCCTAATTGATGATGCAAGAACTCCATTGATCATTTCTGGTCCGGTTCCAAGAGGAGATGAGCACGAGTTCTATGAATTAAAGCCTCGCGTTTATAAAATTGTAGAAGCGCAAAAGAAAATCGTTAACAACTACCTTGTTGAGGCGAAAAAGAAAATTGCCGAAGGTGATGAAAAAGCTGGTGGATTAGCTCTTTTCAGAGCGTACAGAGGTCTTCCGAAAGCTAAGCCTTTGATTAAGTACCTCAGTGAAATGGGTATCAAATCGATCCTTCAGAAAACAGAAAGCTATTATCTGCAGGAAAATGGAAAAATGATGCCTGAAGCAGATGAACCATTGTATTTCACTATCGATGAGAAACATAACAACATTGAGCTTACAGAGAAAGGTATCGACTTCATCACTGGAGAAGGCGAGGATCCAAACCTGTTTATCCTTCCGGATATAGCTACAGGGCTAGATGCAATCGAAGGTAATAAAGCTCTTCCGGAGGAGATAAGAATTACTCAAAAAGAAGCTTTATTAAAAGAATATTCAGATAAATCTCAGCGTGTTCATACAATTCAGCAATTACTGAAAGCATATGCTTTATTTGAAAAAGATGTAGATTATATCATCGTTGAGAATAAAGTAAAGATTGTTGATGAGCAGACAGGTCGTGTGATGGAAGGAAGAAGATATTCTGACGGACTTCACCAGGCCCTTGAAGCAAAAGAAAATGTGAAGGTAGAAGAGGCTACTCAAACCTATGCAACAATCACACTTCAGAACTATTTCAGAATGTACCATAAGCTTGCCGGTATGACTGGTACTGCGGAGACTGAAGCAGGTGAGTTCTGGGAGATCTATAAACTTGATGTTGTTGTTATTCCTACTAACAGAGGAATTGTCAGAGACGATAGAGAAGATAAAGTATATAAAACAGTAAGAGAAAAATTCAATGCTGTTGCAGATGAAATCAGTGAACTAACTAAGCAAGGACGTCCTGTTCTTGTTGGTACTACTTCCGTTGAGATTTCCGAATTGTTGAGCAGAATGCTTAAACTTCGTAATATCAAACACCAGGTATTGAATGCGAAGTACCACCAGAAAGAAGCAGAGATTGTTGCAGAAGCTGGTAAAGCGTCTACTGTAACGATCGCAACCAACATGGCTGGTCGTGGTACGGATATTAAACTTACTGCTGAATCTAAAAACGCTGGAGGTTTGGCTATTATCGGTACAGAGAGACATGAGTCTCGTCGTGTAGACAGACAGCTCCGCGGTCGTTCAGGTCGTCAGGGAGATCCGGGATCTTCACAGTTCTTCGTAAGTCTTGAAGATAACCTGATGCGTTTGTTCGGTTCGGACAGAATAGCTAAGTTCATGGACCGTCTTGGTCTTGAAGAAGGTGAGGTAATTCAGCATTCTATGATTACCAAATCAATTGAAAGAGCTCAGAAGAAAGTTGAAGAAAACAACTTTGGCGTCAGAAAAAGACTTCTTGAGTATGATAACGTAATGAACTCTCAAAGAGAAGTGATTTACACAAGAAGAAGAAATGCTTTATTTGGCGAGCGTCTGGAGCTTGATATCCTGACGATGATTTATGACCTTTCTGATAACATCGTTACAAATGGCAAAGCAGTTGAAAATTATGAAGACTTTAAACTAAGTATCCATACTATTTTCGGCTTTACTTCAAGCATTTCTCAGGATGACTTTAATAAGCTTAAAACTGATGCTTTAACAGATAGATTATATAACGAGGCATTGAAATTCTACGCTGATAAAGCTCAGAATCTTGTAGGAAAAACCTTGCCTATATTTAAGGAAATAGAAGCTACAAAAGGAAGAGAAGTTACTTCTGTAGGAATTCCTTTCACTGATGGCAGAAGAAGTATAAATGTTTCCGGCGATCTGAAAAAACTGGTTACTCCAAACTCAAGAGAGTTGGTTACTTCGGTTGAGAAATATGCTTCATTAGCCTTTATCGATATGGCATGGAAGGAGCATTTAAGGGATATGGATGATCTGAAGCAGTCTGTTCAGAATGCAGTATTTGAGCAGAAAGATCCATTGCTCGTATATAAATTTGAGGCATTCCAGATGTTTAAGGCATTCCTAGGTAAGGTTAATGAAGATACAGTATCATTCCTTTACAAAGCTGATTTACCAGTTAGAGAAGCAGAGGAAGTTCAGGAAGCGAGACACCCGAGACCTGTTCAGAATCTGAGAGAAAATAAAGATGAAGCAAGAAGCGTTCTTTCTGGAAATGGTCAGCCTACTGCTATGTCAGAACCTGAGCAGCCTAAAGTATTACCTGTTAAATCTGAAAAAATAGCAGGACGTAACGATAGGGTATCTGTTCAATATAACGACGGAAGCATAAAGAAAGACGTGAAATATAAAACTGTTGAAGATGATATCAACAACAATAAATGCGTAATCATTGATGAAGACTAAAAAACTAATCAGCCGTCTTGGCTTACTGAGTGTTGTATTCGTTCTGATGAGCTGTGCAAAAGGCCAGACTCAAATGAAACAGGATACTACCAAAGGTATGTTCAAGGAGGATCTGACTGCCTACAGGCCTAAGTACGATACTGACTCAGCCCCAAAGACTTCTCCTAAGGAAACAAAAAGTACACCTCCTGCAAGTGGAGGTAATACCAGTGCGCCGGCCACTGCAGGACAAACAGCAGACGCACGTGTTGATTCTGTAGCTGCAAGGAACAAAAGTATCAATAAAAGTGCACAGGGCTACAGAGTGCTTGTATATTCAGGTAATAGCAGTGAGGAGTCCAGAAAGGTTAGAGAGCGTATTTATAAGATTCTTCCGGATGCTGATATTTATGCTCAGTACAAGCAACCTACTTTCAGAGTGAAGGTGGGTGATTGCTTTAACAGAATAGAGGCGAACAATCTCTACGTAAAGCTGAAGGATGAATTCCCTGAAGCTAAGATTGTACCTGATCAGATTAACATTATTGTCAAAGAGTAAATTTTTATGAGTCTTGTTCCAAGAATAAAAGAGCTGGCTGCAAAGTATGCAGGAGATACTGTAAACGACAGAAGATATTTGCATGCCAACCCTGAATTGTCTTTTGAGGAATTCAATACATGTAAGTATGTAGCAGATAAGCTCAGAAGTTTTGGAATTGAAACTCAGGAAGGCATTGCAGATACGGGAGTTGTCGGACTTATAAAAGGAAGAAATCCAGAAAAGAAGATTATCGCACTGAGAGCTGATATGGATGCGCTTCCTATTATAGAGGCTAATGATGTTCCTTATAAATCAAAGAATGTAGGTGTGATGCATGCTTGTGGGCATGATGTACATACTTCCTCTTTGCTAGGCTCTGCAAGGATATTGCAGGAGGTAAGGGATTCATTTGAAGGAACTATTAAACTGGTTTTTCAACCAGGTGAAGAAAAAATTCCTGGTGGAGCTTCTTTAATGATTAAAGCTGGGGTGTTGAAAAATCCTGCTCCCGTAAACATTATTGGTCAGCACGTAATGCCAGCAATCCCAGCAGGAAAAGTTGGTTTCCGCTCCGGCATGTATATGGCAAGTGCAGACGAAATCTATGTTACAGTAAAAGGTAAAGGTGGTCATGCAGCTATGCCTGATAAAAATATTGATCCAATCCTCATAGCTTCTCACATAATCATTGCGTTGCAGCAAATCGTAAGTAGAAATTGTGATCCTAAGCTGCCTTGTGTTCTTTCCTTTGGTAAATTCATTGCGAATGGTGCAACCAATGTTGTTCCAAATGAAGTGAAGATCGAGGGTACATTCAGAACCCTGGACGAAAAATGGAGAAAGGATGCTCATGCCAAAATGAAAAAAATGGCAGAATGCATCGCTGAAGGGATGGGCGGCGAATGTGAGTTTACCGTACTTAATGGTTATCCTTATTTAAGAAATGAGCCAGAATTGACAGGCAGACTTAAATCTTTTGCTACAGATTTTCTTGGTGAAGAGAATGTAGTTGACCTTGATTTATGGATGGCATCTGAAGATTTTGCCTACTATACTCAGCAGATAGATGCATGTTTCTACAGGTTGGGTGTTAGAAATGAAGCTAAAGGGATAATTTCCGGAGTACATACTCCAACTTTTGATATTGATGAGACCGCTCTTGAAACAGGCTCCGGATTGATGGCTTGGCTAGCAGTCAATGAGCTTGGTTCTTAAAATTATTTTAAAGGGGAAGTTGTTAAATCTTCCCCTTTGTTTTTTTAGCCTCTTTTTCCTTGGCTTATTGTTGTTTACGACTGGTAGCATTGTTCAGCATTTTGATTGCAAACTGTGGGGCAATTCTTGAAAGCCAGTGCAGCAATTCCACTTTACCTACTCTTATCTCCGTTTGTCCCTTTTCGAGTTTGGAAATCATTTCAGAAACAGCTTTGTCAACTGGTATTGCCATTTTGGGTGGATTGCCATTGTGCCATGGAGTATCTACCACTGGCAATAGAACTTCTGTGATTGTGGTAGGAGATGACTTACTTAATTGCATTCTTAAAACCTGCGTAAAGGAGTGTAATGCAGCTTTTGTCGCATTATAAAACGGATATATTTCTCTTGGAGCATAAACTAGTCCTGTCGAAATATTAACGATTTGAGAGCGCTTATTTTTCTCAATTACCGGAAGTAATATTTTGATCAGTCTGATTGGAGCCATGATGTTAATGTTAAATTCCTCAACCGCTTTTGGTAAAGCAAATTCATCTGTCCTGAAGTCTATTTTATTGACTATTGCGGCATTATTAATCAATATATTAAGACCTGGATATTTTGAAATGATTTGATTACACAGATCATTACAATCTTTTATTTTGGAAAGGTCACATTGAAAAATATCTATTTCGGGAATTTCCTTTTGTGCCTGCTGAAGCTTTTCAATAGTACGGCCACAAATCAGAACTTTGCAACCTTTCTGAGTAAGTTCCTTTGCCAGTTGAAGTCCCACGCCGGAACTGCCACCGGTTATTAGTACGATATCTCCTTTTTGCATTTTTTCAATTACTTGATTAGAATGCAAAAACAAGAAAAAAATTTTATTAAAAATTAACCTAAGTTAATGATTTTCATTTTTTCTTATTCTACTTAAAGATATTGGTGATATTCCAAGGTACGATGCGATCATATGTTGCTTGACGCGGTTTTCAAGTGTGGGAAATTCATTGAGAAAGTCCATGTATCTTTCTCTTGCATCAAGTAAAAGCAGATCTCTTTCTCTTTTTTCTTTAGTGACGAATGCATGTTCTAGCATTGCAATCAATAAGACGCTCCAACACTCATGTCTCTTTTTTACCTCAAGCCATTGTGCATAGTCAATTTCAAAAATGTCACTATCTTCTAATGCTTCTATATACAATAAGGAGGGCTTTTGAGCAATCATTGCAGAATAGGAAACAATAAATTTTCCTTCTGTTAAAAAGTTTTTAGTGAATTCCTTTCCCGTTTTATCAATATAGAGATATCTGAAAAGCCCTTCATTGATGAATGCAAACTTTCTCGGAATTTGACCTTCAGATATGAAGTACTCACCTTTGTTTACTCTGACGGGTTTTAAAAGCTTTAAAAAATAATCAGTTTCTTCTGCAGTAGAGGAAGCAACAAGGCTCAGAAAACTTTTGATTTTTTTTAATGAATCACTATTGTTTGGATTACCTTTCATTCAATGCAAACTATATTGCCTGCTCTAATTTGCATATTTTCAGAATGAAAAGCTATCCTTAACTTTAGGAGGGATAGTTGCTTAGGTTTTAGTTACAGGATATAAAGATTATTGTGCATATTGGGAGTCAGCAAGAGATGGTAAACCAAGTCTCTGGGCTTGGAGGTTGTACATCTTTTCTGCAAAAGCATCACTGGTAATATGGTATCTTGCGCCTACGTATTTTTTAATATTTCCATTTTCATCAAAAACAGGGACCAGATAGGCATCCACCCAATAGTGGCTTCCGTCTTTTGCTTTGTTTTTGATGATGGCATTAAATGTTTCACCTCTTTTAATAGTGCTCCAAAAAATTTTAAATAGTGCAGGTGGCATATCCGGATGTCTGAATATATTGTGAGGTTTGCCGATAAGCTCTTCTGCAGTATACTTAGACACCGTACAGAGCTTTTCGTTTACCATAGTAATGGTTCCATATTGATCTGATTCGGAAAGGATGGTTGTCAGACTAAAAACCTTTTCACGGATTTCCATTTCCATTTTCTGATTTTCAGTTATGGATACAATGCGGGAAAGCTCTTCCTGCGCAGTATTTAGCTCTTCCAGGTTTTGTCTCAGTTCCTCTTCTTGTGCACGCATGGATTCTGCCTGACTCTGAGTTTCGTGAAGTAGTTTTTGTGTATGAAGGCTAGTTCTCAAAGAAGTAATAGAAGCAGCAAGACTTTCACCTGCCTTTTTCAGTAATTCAATTTTATAACTTTCTATCTTTTTGAAACAGGCAAATTCCATAACACCATAAACTGTATCGTTTACAATCAGAGGGCAGATAACAACAAATTGCGGCAAAGCTTCTCCTAACCCTGACGTAATGCGGATATAATCTTTAGGTACATCGGATAGAATAATCAAGTCTTTCTCCAGGTAACATTGGCCAACAAGCCCTTCACCGGGAAGTATCGTGTTTTTGATATACTTTTTATGCCCATATGCATAACACCCCGTCAACTCCAAATGCTTATCCCCCTCATGATCATTTAAAATGAATAGTGAGCCCTGATTGGCGTTGATATATTTTGTTAGAAATGAAATGGCTTTATCAGACAAGTCATCGATTTTCTTGTCATTAGTTCTTATTAGTTCAGAAATTTTGGCAATACCTATATTGATAAAATTTTCATTTTCGTTTTTTTCAGTGGCATCAAAAATGTATTTATGCATTTTTATCAATGCTAATCCTAGTTTGTCATCTTCTTCAGCCTTGAATTCCTTTTCCAGATTGCCTTCCGAAATGTCCTCGGCAAATTCAATTCCTTTATTGATCCTAGCCAATTCCTTTGTAAGATTTAAGTTTGAAGCAAGACTAACTTTTGCAGATGCCTCAAATTCATAACTCCAATATCCGCAAAGCAAAAAGATAACTGCCGCGAGTAATGCATGAATAATAAAAGTGTTTAAAGGCATGTAATCAGCAGTAGTAAAATAAACTTCTTTCATACCTGCATACTGCAGGTAGCCGAAAAGTGCATGATGTACTATAACTATAGTTGCCAAAGGAATTTGATTCTTCCAATTTCTATAGTATATGAGAATAATAGACCCTATAAATGCGAAGAAATGCATCTCTAGCATACCATGCATCTGGTAGATAAACTGAGCCATAAAAATTCCCAATGATAAACTACCCACATGTTGATACCATAATTTGTCCGGTGCCAGCTTTAAAGTGGTGAAATACATAATCAGGTTCAGAGCTCCAGCAGCAATGGCGATCAGATAGGTATCATATACAAATGAAATAACAAGCCCGAATGCAAAGAAAGAACTAAGAAAATAGCTGAGAAACTGAGGCTTGATATTCATGAATTCTGAAGAATCTTTATTGGTAGTGCTATTGGAAGTAATCATTGAGTTTTAAGAAAATTAAGGTCAGAGTTGAGGTTGCATCCATACGCTTTGGATGCTATAGGAGGTATATTAGGTAGTGGTTTATTGTTTAGTAAGGAGTCAAGGACGATTTCCGGGAAATACGTTTCTTTATCCGTGCAAAAGCGTGCTTTATTATAGTTACCTCTGTATATTATAATACCATCCTTTAGTATAACAGCTTGTGGTGTTGCATAGACACCAAGGGAATCAGCAATTGAGCCATCATCCGCAATAAGTTTGAAATGGAATGTGTTCTTGTAATCTTTGATATATGCTTGCTCAACAACTGCAAGAAAGGTTATGCGATCCTTGTACTTCCTTTGCAGAGACTGGATATATTCTGAATTGAATTTAGAGCAGGGGCAATTAGGGTTGAAAAAATGAAGAAGTATTGGTTTTTGATATTCATTGAATAAGGAAGTCCTATGGCCTATGCTGATAGTTTTATAGTTATCAGGAACTGAAGTCGGAAGGCTGTACCTATAATATTCGTTCCATAGAAGAACGCATACAGAAATTAAACAAAATGGGATTATTAGAAGTATTAAACCTTTTTTCAAGATTACAGAAACTGGTTACGAAAAGTCAACGATGAAGACTTTAAAAATTGCAACGTGAAGCTCGGTCAGGATTCCTCTGGAGACGTAAGACCCTTTGATCATTGCTCCTTTTTTGGGTTTCAAGGAGTAGACGAAATTTTTTTTTACAAATATGAAAGAGGTATTGGTGCTCATGAAACTATTTTAATCAAAATATCAGGCACAAAACTCCTGTAAAGAAAAATATGAATATTAGGTTTTTAGGCTGTATTATTTTTTAAGGATATTAAAATGCAAAATATAAAGGGATGAAAATGCTTCTTCGATTATTTTTGTAGAAATGGAAATAAAGGATTTTGGCTTAACAGGCTTAAAAGTATCGCGAATGGGTCTTGGACTTGCTGCATTGGGAAGGCCCGGTTATATTAATCTTGGTCATGGTAAAGATCTGAGCTTTGATTATAATCCTGGTTCAATGAAGTCACACACCTTAAAAGTACTGGACTGTGCTTATGGACTTGGAATCAGGTATTTTGATGTAGCAAGAAGCTATGGAAAAGGAGAGGAGTTTTTATCGTATTGGATAAAAGCAAATACAGAAAAGAAGGATTTTATTGTTGGCTCTAAATGGGGGTATACTTATACTGCAGATTGGAAAGTTGATGCTGTTAAGCATGAAGTAAAAGAACATACTTCCAATGTACTGGAACGCCAATATCCTGAGTCTGCAAAGCTGTTAGGAGATTATTTGTCTATTTACCATATTCATTCAGCGACATTGGACAGTGGAGTACTTGATAATAAGAAAGTGCTTGAAAAGTTGTGGCAGTTAAAGGAATCTGGGATTATAGTTGGACTTTCACTCAGTGGTATAGGTCAAGGAGAAACCCTTGATAAGGCCCTGAACATAAGAAATGGAGGAGATAGGCTTTTTCAATCAGTCCAGGTAACGTGGAACTTGCTTGAGCAGTCAGCCACAAATATATTGACGAAAGCTTCATCAAATGGCTGTGGTATTATTGTGAAGGAAGCTTTGGCTAATGGCAGGTTAACGGATAGGAATGGGGATTTATCTTTCGCAGGTAAAAGGGAAATATTGGATAAACTTGCCGTGAAATATGATTGTGGAATCGATGCCTTGTCACTGGCGTTTGTATTGAATCAGAAATGGGCTAATGTGGTCCTCAGTGGAGCTTCTACAGAAGAACAATTAAAATCAAATGTAGAATCATTGCAAATTGTATTGGATGAGCGGGATATTGCAGTTTTGGAGAGTCTCAAAGAAGAACCCTCTGCATATTGGTCTTCCAGGTCAGAACTTAGCTGGAATTAAATCCAAATTAAGCATTAGCCATTGAAAATCCTGGTTAATCATCAAAATCAAAATTACTTGATTTGCACTTCTAATCGGTTAATTAACGCAGGCATTTATAGTGCTCAATCTCTGTTTAAAAAGTAGTCCGCAATTGCATACGCAACCACGGACTATATTGGAGCAGCTTAATTTTCGTTGTGAAGCCAGGATTTTTTAGCAAGTAAAATTTCCTGTGTTTCCTGAAAATCAGGATCAGGTACGCAGCAGTCTACAGGGCAAACAGCCGCACATTGTGGCTCTTCATGAAATCCCGCACATTCCGTGCACTTATTAGGAACTATATAAAAGAAGTCATTTGAAACGGGTTCATTCATTAAATTTGCATCAATATGAGACCCATCCTCAAGTTCAATTTCAGTAAGGCTTGTACCTTTTGAATAGCTCCATTCCGCACCGTTCTCGTAAATCGCAGTATTGGGGCATTCGGGCTCGCAAGCTCCGCAATTGATGCATTCCTCGGTAATTAAAATTGCCATTTTTCCTCCTTGTTTTATGAAACAAAAGTGAAGGATTTCTAAATAATTAGCTAATCAAAAAAACTTATACTGGATAACTAAAAGTTATAATGGCTATTGCAAAATCTTTTAAAAAGGTCTGTAAGTCTGGAAGTTTTCCCATGGAGTTGAATAAATTGAAAAGTTCTGTAAATGTCCAGACCTTTAACTTCCAGAATAACGAGCTCTTTGTTTTTGAGCTCATTTCCGATAGCATGAATAGAAATGAAAGCTGCCGATTCAGAGTATAACAGGTAATGTTTAATTGCTTCTGTACTTTCAAGCTGAAGTTCTATTTTAAGATCTTTCAAAGTGATTTTATCTTTATCCAGAGCTTTTAAAATAACATCTAAGGTTCCGGAGCCTTGCTCTCTAAGTATAAGAGGCAATGTTGTCAATTGAGATGGCTTTAATTCTCCACGTTGCCCTATTTTGCTTTCTGCATGTGCTACCAAAACAATTTCGTCTTTAACAAAAGCCTCATAAGCTATTTGAGGATGATGAGATATACCTTCCACAATGGCAATGTCAATTTGTTCTGATATGATTTGTTGCTCTATAAACTCGCTGTTACCACTTACAAAATGAAGCTGAATGGAAGGATGTGCTGACTTGAAGAGCGCTAATATTTTAGGTAAAACATATTGTGCCAAAGTTGTACTGGCGCCTATTCTAATTGTTCCGCTTTCAGGATTTTGCAATTGGGCAAGATCATTTTCAAGTGCGGCATAAACCTTGAAAATTTGCTGTGCATGTTTTAATAAGACCTGTCCTGCAGGAGTGAGTGTTATATTATTACCATGCCTTTTAAAAAGTGCCAATCCGGTTTGTTCTTCCAGCTCTTTGATATGTTTAGTGACCGCAGGCTGGGAAATGAAAAGTTCCTGGGCGGCTTTAGTAAAGCTTAATTTTTGAGAAACCGAATAAAATACTTTGAGTCGAAAATCAAAAATCATAAAATCAATCCTTTCGCAATGGTGAATCGCTTATTGTACCGGTGGAATCCTATTCACGTGCTATCTGGACGAATTTAACAATTTATGAGAGATTCTATTGTGTAAACTTTTTATTCCTGTTGGACTGCCTTTTTCTCTCCTTCAACCTCAAGTTCTTTTAGTGAAACCATTTTTACTTGTTCAGTAACAAGAAAATCCTTGCCAGCTTTTTTCATAGTGAAAAGCGCTAAGATCTGATAAATTATAAAAGAAGGTATTCCATAAAGATTTGACCATATAGCTTTAGGTGCATTTCCTAGATAGAGTACCCATAGGAAATTTAAAACGAAAATCAGGCCCCCTGAAAAGACCATCACTGAAAGCTGAGGAAATAATAAAAGATCTATGATAAATAGAAATGCACAAGAGAAAACCAGAATAAACAGCGGTGGGGATAATGTCATGGTACCAAAAAGGAACTTATTGAAAGAAAATCTTTCTATTCCTGATGCAATCAGTTGCAGTGAATATTTGGTGTTTTCAAAATAAGATCTTAGCCATCTTGATCTTTGTCTCACCAATTGGTCTGACTTGGATATTTTTTCATCATAAACAAGGGCATCTTTAGCAAAAGCTATTTGAATGTTATTTCCAACAAGGAAGTTTTGTAGAATTTTATCTTCTGCGATAATGAGACCGTTACTATTTTCACTAATTCTCGGGGAGGAAAGGTACTTTTTAAACAGTTCAGTTTCGATTACCATTCCTGATCCAGCAATATTTGCAGAAGAGTTTAATATGTAGGGTACAAGTTTTTGGGTATAGTTAAAATAAAGTTCGCCTGTTGCATCTAGGCATGCAGTGGTAGAATCAAGGTTTTTCGCAACTCTCTTTCCCTGAATAGCAGTATAACCAGCACCCATGTAATTATTAGCAATTGCAAGAAAGTCTGGGTGCATGAGATTATCCGCATCCATAACTATGATGGCATCGTGGTTCCTCACTGCCTGACTCATTGCAAAGATAAGAGAACGAACTTTGGACCCTAGTTTTTTAGGAGGCAAACAAATTTTCAGTTTAGGGTCTTCCGGAATAGTTAATGCTTGCTCTGCTGAACAGTCATCTGCAATGAGATAAATATGGAATTTATCATAGCCTTGTTCAAGTATAGATTCTATAAGGGGACGAGTAATAGGTAAATTTTTATAGGCAGTTATGATAATACCGAAATCCTTTTGCTCAGAACTTTTTTGAAACTTTTTTTCCCTAAACAACAGTGAAAATAGAACTGTAAGAAATGGAAATAGGAGAAAGAATGTAATGAGGCTACTCGCGAAAAGTAAGAAATAGTACAAAGCATGCATCATAAACCTGATTTTTAATATCTTCTATTTAGTAATAGTCTTTTGTTGTAAATTATCCATACAATATTACACGTAATGGATTTGAAAAAATGTTTCTGTTAATATCTGATTACAAAGTTTTTGTTTTAAATGACCTAAATTCTTTCAGATTTGAATCACTTGACTTCCCCTTTTTCGGATATTGTAATTTTAACAGATTCTTAAGATAAGATATAATAATTTTATTGACTGTTTTTTGGTGATTGATTTCCTAAATATTTCTCCCCTTTGATTTGATTAAATATTCAAAAAAAATCTATTGAAATTAATTATAAAATGTAATAGATCAAAGGGCTGAGGTAAAATTTTAAAAATATACTTTGGATGAAGTAATTGAAATTAAGAATCTTCCCCTATCGATTTCTGCATATCTATAATTGTAGGATATGGACTTATACTTTTTTCAGGTAAAATATTTTTTTAAGTTTACTACATTACTTCCCTGTCCTTTAGGAATTGAGTTATACCAGATTCAGAAATATTTATTTTGTTTAATTTAACATTGGAAAATGAAAAACCGTTGTGGGTGGACGAAAGATGATCCATTAATGATTGCATATCATGATGAAGAATGGGGAGTGCCTGTTCATGATGATCAGAAACATTTTGAGTTTCTGGTGCTGGATGCTTTTCAGGCAGGGTTGAGCTGGAAAACAGTACTTTATAAACGGGAAGCATTCCGAAAGGCTTTTGGTGGATTTGATGTAAAGAAAGTTGCTAAAATGACTGATGCCCAACTTGAAAAACTTTTATTAGATCAATCCATTATTCGTAACCGTCTCAAAATTTTTGGAACCGTTAAAAACGCCAAAGCCTTCATTGAAATTCAAAAGGAGTTTGGCTCTTTTGATAAATATATCTGGAGCTTTGTAGGTGATAAACCTATTGTCAATAATCGCAAGAGTATCAGAGAAGTCCCTGCTACAAGTAAAGAAAGTGATGCAATGAGTAAAGCATTAAAGAAGAGAGGCTTCACATTTGTGGGATCCACTATTTGCTATGCATACATGCAGGCCGCGGGATTAGTAAATGATCATATAGAAGGATGTTTTCGGTATAAACAGATATTGAAACTATAGCCACATTCTTTAAGATTTGTTATAGAGTAGATGCTTTTGGGATTCGCATTTTTTTTACTATTGAATGCGCATAACTCCTGATTTAAAAAAAGTCTGCTATTAAAAATCCTTGGCCATTAAGGTTTAAACTGACGTTTTTAACAAAAATCATTTTCCTCAGGTTCTTCTAATAGTCCTTGAATACTATGGATAGAACACTATGGATAGAAATCTTTTAACTAAATTTTTCGCCCTGATACTCGGCTGTTTTTTTGGAGGCATTCCTTCAATGGCTGAAGTCAGAAGGATATCCCTGGATGAAAATCCATTTGTAAGTGAAAAGTATATGTTGCTAAAGGTTGATCAGGGGGGCACATTAGATACATCGATGACTTTTTGTGATGAAGAGACGGTATCAATTGTGGGTACGAATCTGCCTGCGTTTGCCAAGCTTACTTACAATGGAGGTGGCAATGCATCGGTTTCTCTTGCACCACTAATGGAAACAGGGGTATTTGATAAGGTATATATAGTTGCTTCAGATAGTTATGGTGGTAGTGACACAATATTCGTTACAATCCAAGTGAATAAGATGCTTTACAGGGTTAATTCTGGAGGTCCTGTGGTCAAAGATCTTCCAATGGAATGGGCTACAGATATGCAGGAAGCGCCTGCTCCATATCTGGATGCAAACAGTGCAAATTATACAACTGGAAGTAATATGTGGACCGGAACGAATACTACAGGAGCCCCGGATTTACTTTTTGGAGACAATAGGCTCAACCTGCTTGAAAATAAATCTTTAATTATGAAATTTCCGGTTCCTCAAAACGGGAGATATAAAGTCAATCTATATTTTGCCCAAAAGGTTAATGGTGATGTAACAGGCCCAGGCCAGCAGATTTTTCATGTAAAAGTGGAGAATACCATGGCCCTTGAAAACTTTGACATTTATGCAGAAGCTGGAATGGATGCTATAAAAAAAACTTGCATCGTTGAAGTAAATGATAAGACATTAAATGTTAATTTCTTTAGAAAAAAAGGAAATCCTCAAGTTAATGCTATTGAAATTTTTCAAATAGAGGAAGATCCGGTATTCATTGAAGAAGGTAACATTGCTGGTGATATGGTTGCAATTCCAAATCCGACAGCGGATAAAGTTCAAATCAGATTTAAGGGATATTTGAATGGAATAGTTACCGTCGCTTTATATGATGAAAGAAACAGAATCATTTTCAGAAAGAATATGGCTCTTTTATGCGGGAAGTCTATCAGACTTAATCTCGAAGAAATGAGCCTTGCCTCAGGAGAGTATTATGTTCAGGTATTAACTGCAAATAAAAAATATTTTGCGAGAGTAATGCTATTAAGATGATAATAATACTGAACTAAATTGTTCAAAATTAGAAGAAAAGAGATAGTTAACAATTCCTTAATACTTCAGTAATATTAAGGGAACATCCCGTATTTACTTTTACATGCCATTCACAAACAGGCATGAACGCAAGCAAAAAATACAGGATACTTATAGTAGATGATGAGCCATCCATTGTCGAAATATTGGATTACAACCTCAGGAAAGAAGGTTACCTGACCAAGTCGGCCTGTGATGGTAAGGATGCGATAAATTGTATCAAATCTTTTGCTCCAGACCTGATCTTATTAGATATAATGATGCCTACGATTGATGGTATTGAAACGTGTAGGCAAATCAGGGCCATGGAGGGCACAGAAAACACGCATATTATTTTTTTAACAGCCCGCTCTGAAGAATATTCGGAAGTGGCAGCATTTGAGGTTGGAGGCAACGATTTTATTACAAAGCCTATTAAGCCAAGGGCGCTCTTAAGCAGGATATCAGCAATTTTCAGAAGAGGATTAATAGAAGAGAAAAGCGGGAATATTGTTTCATTCAAAGATATAACAATCAATAAAGAAAGTTATACGGTTCTGAAGAACAATGAGAAGGTTGCACTCACTAAAAAAGAGTTTGAGTTACTTTTCTTTTTGTGCTCTCATCCTAATAAAGTTTTTAACAGAGATGATCTGCTCAAGAAAATTTGGGGAGATGACATCTTTGTAGTATCAAGAACTATTGATGTTCATATCAGGAAGATAAGGGAGAAGATTGGTGAAAATTATATTAACACCATCAAGGGAATAGGATACAAGTTCGAAAGCAGCGAATAGCCTCCTTATAAACTTAATAATTTATTAACCTTTTCTTAACCTGTTTTCCCCGATCCATATTGTTATTCAAATAAACAACAGTGGTTATGCATTACAGAACCATCGTAATTTCTGATATACATCTTGGAACTTCGGGCTCCAAGGCAAAAGAGATCACCTCTTTTCTAAAACATAATTCCTGTGATGAACTCATCCTCAATGGTGATATTATTGATGGATGGCAACTTAAAAAGTTCGGAGCATGGAAAAAGCATCATACCAAATTCTTTAAAAGAATACTCAGGGTTATTGAAAAATATGATACCAAAGTCATATACCTGAGGGGGAATCATGATGACTTTCTAGATACCATCATTCCTTTCAAATTTGGCAACATCTCTGTTCAAAAAGATTACATCATTACTTCCGGAGAAAAAAAGTTTTATGTTGTTCACGGGGATGTTTTCGATTCGGTAACCACTAATCTCAAGTGGATTGCTAAGCTTGGAGACATCGGTTACACCTTCCTGTTATGGCTCAACCAGCGCTATAATAATTACCGAATGAAAAGAGGCTTGCCTTACTACTCCTTATCTCAGGCAGTTAAAAGTAAGGTAAAGAAAGCGGTTTCCTATATATCGGAATTTGAAAATGAAATCATCTGTCTTGCTAAGATAAAAAAGTGTGACGGCATTATATGCGGACATATACATCAACCTGCTATAAAGAATATTAACGGGACGATCTATATGAACTCAGGAGACTGGGTGGAAAGCCTTAGTGCATTGGTAGAAGATTTTGAAGGCAACTGGAACATAGTTTATTACTCAGATTATAGCTTGGCGGAGGACGTTGCGGAAGAAGAGGAAGAAGAAGCTACCGACTTATTTGATATGGATATTATCCATTTGAAAGAAGAAATTGAAATCAGAAAAAGAACAATAACCGGTTAAAATTTAAACGTATGAAAACACTATTTAAATTGTACAGAAGACTACAGTCTGTTGTATTACAGTACCGTGTTACTATCCTTTACTTTGCTCTGAAAGGCAGCAAAATTAAAAGGCGTTTTTTATTACCTGTATGAGAATATTATATGCTATTCAGGGAACCGGGAACGGCCATTTAAGCCGTGCCCGAGATATTGTTCCTATATTGCAAAGCAGAGGTGAGCTAGACATTCTGGTAAGCGGTATTCAGGCTGATGTATCTCTTCCTTATCCTGTTAAATATAAGTTTCAAGGGTTGAGTTTTATTTTCGGGAAATCAGGCGGAGTAGATCTTATAAATACTTATTTAAAAAACAATAGCAAGAAGTTTTTCTCTGAGTTAAGGGAATTGCCGATTGAAAAATATGATGTAGTGATCAATGACTTTGAACCTGTGAGTGCCTGGGCTTGTCATCTGAAAAAGAAGCCATGCATCGCTTTAAGTCATCAGTCCGCAGTCCTTTCTCCAAAAGTGCCTAAGCCTGGCCATACGGATCATTTAGGGAGTTTTATTCTTAAAAGATATGCCCCGGCCACTCATCATTATGGGTTTCACTTTGAAGCTTTTGATGAGAATATCTTTACGCCAGTTATAAGAAAGGAAGTAAGAGAAATTGAACCATCCAACAATGGTCACTATACTGTATATCTTCCTGCTTATAATGAAGAGCGTTTGATCAAAGTACTTTCTAAGGTGAAAGATGTAAAATGGGAAGTGTTTTCTAAACATTCCAGAAAACCCTGGAAAGAAAAAAATCTAAACATTAAGCCTATTAATAACGAGGCATTCATTAAAAGTATGGCTTCTTCAGAAGGTGTGCTTTGTGGCGCTGGCTTTGAAACTCCAGCTGAAGCCCTTTACCTTGGTAAAAAACTAATGGTCATTCCTATGAAAAATCAATATGAGCAACACTACAACGCCGCTGCTTTAATGTCTATGGGAATTCCGGTTATAAAAGCACTAAAGAAAAAACACCTGGATACAATTGGTCATTGGGTTGGCAAACAACGTGGAATCAAAGTGGAGTATCCTGATATTACAGAGAGCATTATTGATAAGGTATTGGAAAATGCCATTTGTTTAAAATAGAACTGTTGGATAAGGTTTGGAAAGAAGAGATTTCGGGGAAGAATTCCGTTGGGGTGTTGCTGTTTCTGCATATCAGATAGAAGGTGCTCACGATGCTGATGGCAAAGGCCATTCTATATGGGATATTTTTACCAATAAAAAAGGTAATGTCCTTAATGAACATACTGGAAACACCGCCTGCGATTTTTACAATCGTTACAACCAGGACATAAGTCTGTTGAAGGAATTAAATATCCCCAATTTCAGATTTTCTTTGTCTTGGCCTAGAATCTTTCCCTCTGGTCACTTTTATGTAAACAGGAAAGGAATTGATTTCTATGACAGACTAATCGACTGTTGCCTTTCTCAAGGGATTGAACCATGGGTAACTTTATACCATTGGGATCTTCCACATGAACTGGAATTGATGGGTGGATGGACCAATAGAGATATTTTGTATTGGTTTGGAGATTATGCAGAATTATGTGCAAAGCATTTTGGAGATAGAGTAAAAAAATGGATGGTATTGAATGAACCAATGGTTTTCACCGGTGCCGGTTATTTCCTTGGTATTCACGCACCTGGTAAAAGAGGAATGAAAAATTTTATTCCTGCTATGCACCATGCTACATTGGCTATGGGTGAAGGAGGAAGAAGACTAAGAGAATTTGTTAAAGATGCAGAGATCGGTACCACATTCTCTTGTTCTCATATAGAACCTGTATCTCAAAAGGACAAAGATATAAGGGCTGCGATTCGTGTTGATGCTTTGCTAAATCGTCTATATATAGAGCCTATACTTGGCCTTGGTTATCCTCAGGAACTTAGAAAACCTCTGCTGAATGTAGAAAAGTATATAAAACCTAATGATGAAAGCAATATGCCTTTCGATTTTGATTTCATCGGAATACAGAACTATACAAGGGAAATAGTTAAGTACTCTTGGTGGACTCCTTATTTACAGGCAAGTATTGTTGGCGCGAAGGAAAGGAAAGTGCCTCATACATTGATGAAATGGGAGGTTTATCCAGAAGCAATTTACCAAATGCTAAAAAAATTTCAGGCATATACGAATATAAAAAAATTGATGGTGACTGAAAATGGAGCTGCTTTTAATGATGTCGTTTTTGATGGTAAGGTTCAGGATTCTCAAAGGCTTCTCTTTATTCAGGATAATATCAGACAAGTGCTAAGGGCAAAGAAAGAAGGCGTAAATGTCCAAGGTTATTTTATCTGGACACTGACAGACAATTTTGAATGGGCTGAGGGTTTTCATCCTAGATTTGGTATTGTGCATGTCGACTTTCATTCTCAAAAACGAACTATTAAAGAATCCGGACTGTGGTATAAAGATTTTTTATCATACATGTAATTTGTTGAAATTCAGTATGAATAAATTCAATGTTAAGAAATTGTTAAGTACGTATTATGTAATTGTAATGCCAGTGTTAAGGTTGGGTTAACACTGTGTTAGGGGGTGGTTAAGGTCATTTTTTATTTCAAAATTTGTCTCGATTTAATTAGCCACCATAAATTATGAACAAGAAGTTAAGTGCTCTATTTTTTATTTTGTTGTTTACTCCATTTGTGTTATTTGCCCAAAACGCATCTGATTCATCTGCATACAAACAGGAAAAACCTGTCGAAGTAAAAGAAGCCAAGAAGAAATGGTATGAAACACTTTCATTGAGAGGATATACCCAAATTCGTTATAATAGATTGTTGGAAACGAATGGCCAGCTAAAGTGTGATCAATGTGATAGATCTATTGGAGATGGAGGAGGATTGTTTTTTAGAAGAGCTCGTCTTACTTTGTTTGGAGATGTCCATCCAAGAGTTTACATGTACATTCAGACTGACCTTGCAACCAATGCCTTAATAAGCGGACCAGCTTCTTCTGTAACGGGAATGGGTTTCGTTCAACTTAGAGATCTTTATGGGGATATATATCTTAATGAAGCTAAGTCATTAAGAACTAGAGTAGGTCTTAGTAAAATTCCTTTCGGGTTTGATAATATTCAGTCAAGCCAAAACAGGATAGCATTTGATCGTTCTGATGCAATCAACAGCGGAATGTACAATGAGCGGGATATGGCAGTATTATTTTACTTTACCCCTCCGAAAATCAGAGAAAGGTATAAATACCTTGTTTCCTCAGGTTTAAAAGGATCAGGAGATTATGGAGTATTAGGATTCGGAATTTTTAATGGTCAAACTACTAACAGACTGGATTACGGTAACGCTCAGCATGTTGTAGCTAGAGCGTCCTATCCTTTCCTGCTTAGTTCCGGTCAATATATAGAAGCTGGGGTAAGCGGATTTACCGGATATTTTAATACAAAAGAAATTAAAAATGTGGATGTACTGTCACCTACAAATATTCAGGAGCAGAGAATCGATGGATTTTTGGTTGTTTATCCTCAGCCAATAGGTTTTCAGATGGAATACAACTGGGGCATGGGGCCAAGATTCACAAATGAGAATGGAGTTTTTTCAGTACAAAGGAAGCCTCTTGATGGGGGATATGCTCAGGTTATGTTCTTGCAAAAGGTTAAAAAGATGGCTTTTATACCGTATGTAAGGGCTCAATATTATAACGGAGGAAAGAAAATTGAGCAGGATGCCAGAAGTTATATCGTGAAAGAGCTTGAATACGGACTAGAATATCAGATCAATTCAGCTTTGGAATTTACGGTAGCTTATACAATGTCTGACCGCAGATTTGAAGACTCTAAGAAGCCGATCAATCACCAAAAAGGAAACTTTTTGAGACTTCAATTGCAGTTTAACTATTAATAAAATTACTTAAGTTATCCACATCTTAATTCTAAAGACTTTAGTGTCAGGAAATAAATTTTTGGTACTTGGAGATTTAAAAAGCTTAACAATTTCTTAACATTCGAATATTTAAAATTGTCTAATTTGGTATCAATTATGAAAAAAATCATTTTTAGCGGGGCCGTTATATTTTCGGTATTTGCTACATCTTTTTTTGGATGTGGTCCTAAAAATAAACCTGAAGAAAAGGGAGAATCAAAACTTTCCGGTACTGTTGAGATCGACGGATCAAGCACTGTTTATCCTATTACTGAAGCTACAGCTGAGGAATTTAGGGTTGAAAATCCTGATGTGAAAGTAACGATCGGAGTATCAGGAACCGGTGGGGGGTTCAAGAAGTTTGTTCGTTCGGAAATTGATATAGCAGAAGCTTCAAGACCGATTAAAAAATCTGAAGACAGTGCCACATCAGCAGCTAAAATTGAATATATAGAATTACCGATAGCTTATGATGGATTGGCAGTAGTAGTTAATCCTCAGAATACTTGGGTAGATTATCTTACAGTTGAAGAGCTGAAGAAAATCTGGGAGCCTGAGGCGCAAGGGAAAATAGTAAAATGGAATCAGATCAGACCTAACTGGCCTAATGAAGAAATTCACCTTTTTGGAGCAGGCCACGAGTCAGGTACATTTGACTATTTTACTGAAGCAATTGTAGGAAAGGCAAAAGCAAGTAGAGGCGATTATACTGCTAGTGAAGATGACAATGTTCTCGTTCAAGGTATTTCGACAGATAAATTTGCATTGGGATATTTCGGTTTGGCTTATTTTACAGAAAATAAAGACAAGCTTAAGCTGATACCTATCGATGATAAGAAAGATGAGAATGGAAAAGGTCCTATACTGGCATCTGATGAAACTGTAAAAAATGGTACTTATCAGCCGTTATCAAGACCTTTGTTTATTTATGTAAATAAAAAGTCATCTGACACGAATCCTTCCATAGATAGTTTTGTGCATTTTTATATTGACAATGCAGAAACACTGGTTGTGGATGCAAAATACATTCCTTTGAGCAAAGCGGTATATGACTTGGTGAAGACGAGATTCAAAGAGAAAAAGACAGGTTCTGTATTCCTTGATAAGGAATCAACAGTAGGAGTAAAACTTGAAGAAGTTCTGAAATAATCAGAACTTCTTAATTATTATAATGAAACTTAGAGAAACAATTATTGAAAAACTCCTGTTGGCCTGCAGTCTGCTAACAATATTCACGACTGTCGGTATCATAGGAGTTTTAATTTTTGAAACCATAGGGTTTTTCAAAGAAGTAAGTCTGATTGAGTTTTTAACAGACACAGAGTGGACTCCTCTTTTCAGCAATAAGAGATTTGGGATCTTGCCTCTTTTAACGGGCACCTTGCTTACCACATTTATTGCGACTATTGTGGCAGTTCCTCTGGGCCTTACAATAGCTGTTTATCTCAGTGAGTATTCACACAAAACAGTCAGAAACCTTGTAAAACCAATGTTGGAAATCCTTGCTGCGGTACCCACTGTAGTTTATGGATACTTTGCTCTGGTATTTGTAACTCCAATGTTTCAGAAGATAATTCCTACACTCTCAGGCTTCAATGCTTTGTCGCCAGGTATTGTGATGGGAATAATGATCTTACCTTTGGTTTCTTCCCTGAGTGAGGACGCGCTTTATGCAGTGCCAAAATCATTAAGAGAGGGGTCTTTTGCTCTTGGAGCTACTAAATTTCAAACTTCCTGGAAGGTAATTGTTCCTTCCGCATTTTCGGGTATTTCGGTCTCCATTATATTAGCCATTTCCAGAGCAATTGGAGAAACAATGATTGTAGCAATCGCTGCAGGTCAGCAACCTCGTCTTACATTAGATCCTACAGTTCCTATCGAAACCATGACAACTTATATCGTTCAGGTTAGTCTTGGTGATGTGCCACATGACAGTGTTGAGTACAGGACAATTTTTGCTGTAGGTATGACCTTATTTGTGGTTACACTTATTTTAAATAATATAAGCTTCTGGCTTAAGAAAAAATTTCAGAAACATCATAGATAGGAAATGGGCAAAAAGGGAAAAGGTAAGATTAAGAAAAGGCTTAAGTATTTCAGCAATACGAGAGTATATGAATACCAGGACCAGGCATTCAAGTATTTTGGCCTTTGCTGCACGCTCATTGGTGTTGTAGTGCTGATGTTATTGTTAGGTGATGTTTTATACAGAGGCCTTAGCCGCCTTGATTGGGATTTCATCATGGGGCTTCCAAGTAGGAGGGCTGCAAAGGCAGGTATATATACTGCCTGGGTAGGTACACTCTGGATTATGGTTCTTACTGCCGTGATAGCATTTCCTATTGGAATATCTGCAGGTTTGTACCTCGAAGAATATAATAAAAAAAGTAGACTTTCCAATATTATAGAAATCAATATAGCTAATCTGGCAGGGGTTCCATCTATTATTTATGGCTTGCTTGGTTTAGAGCTCTTTGCTCGTGCATTGAAACTGGGAGAGAGTGTTCTTACCGGAGCGCTGACTTTGTCTTTATTAATCCTGCCAATTATAATTGTGTCGACGAGAGAGGCATTAAAAGCTGTACCATATTCAATTAGAGAAGGCTCTTACGCTCTGGGAGCCTCCAAATGGCAAACCATTTGGTATCAAGTTTTACCTGCAGCGGTTTCAGGAATTTTCACAGGTGTGATCCTTTCTCTTTCAAGAGCAATTGGGGAAACCGCTCCACTGATTGTAATTGGTGCGCTGACCTTTGTACCTTTCGTACCGGAAAGTGTTATGGATTCCTTTACGGTATTGCCAATACAGATATTCAACTGGGTAAGCAGACCGCAGAAAGAGTTTTCTGAAAATGCTGCTGCTGCCATAATCATTTTATTGAGTATAACATTCATCATGAATGGAATAGCTGTTTATATAAGACATAAATGGCAGAAAAAGGTAAAGTGGTAAAATTATTGTTTGAAAGAATTTCTTTGGAATATAAATCATGAAAATTGAAGCCAAGAACGTCCACGTTTACTACGGTTCAGACCATGTGTTGAAAGGGGTAACTCTTTCTATCAAGAAGAACACCGTAACTGCGTTGATCGGACCTTCCGGATGCGGGAAGTCCACGTTCCTCAGATGTTTCAACAGGATGAACGACCTGATTGAGAATGCCCGCGTAGAAGGGGAGATTATGATAGAAGGAGTTGATATTTATCACCCTAAAATCAATGTGAATGAGTTGAGAAAGACCGTAGGTATGGTGTTTCAAAAGCCTAATCCATTCCCTAAGTCTATTTTCGAAAATGTTGCTTATGGCCTCAGAGTTAATGGGGTTAAGGACCAGGCACTTATTGATGAGAAAGTAGAGTCTTCATTAAGAGGCGCTGCGCTTTGGGATGAGGTAAAAGATAAACTTAAAAAATCTGCACTGGCACTTTCGGGCGGTCAGCAGCAGAGACTTTGTATCGCAAGAGCTCTTGCCGTAGAGCCTTCTGTTTTGTTGATGGATGAGCCTGCTTCTGCTCTTGATCCTATCTCTTCAATAAAAATTGAGGAATTGATATACAGCTTGAAAGCAAATTATACTATTTTAATAGTAACTCACAATATGCAACAGGCTTCCAGAACTAGTGACAAGACAGCGTTTTTCTATATGGGCGACCTTGTAGAGTATGATGATACCAGAACCCTGTTTACCAATCCTAAAAAAGAAAGAACACAGAATTACATAACAGGACGTTTTGGTTAATCAAAAATTAATTTTTAACGTTATATACACCCAAAAGAGCAACAATGAATCTATTAGAAACCGAACTCGGCGAATTAAAAAGCGAACTTATAGATATGACCTATCTTGTGAGAGGTCAGCTGGACAAGGCTATTTCATCTTTTTACAGTTTTGATAAAGATCTTGCCAAAGAAGTAATCAAAAACGAGAAGCGGGTAAATGGTAGTGAGCTTAAAATAGATGCTAAAGGAGAACATATTCTTGCGCTTTTTAATCCTGTTGCGATTGACTTAAGATTTGTCGTGGCATCTCTTAAAATGGTTTCTGATCTGGAAAGAATTGGTGATAATGCCAAAGGAATTGCTCAATATGTTATCAAGTGCGAAAATTCTTATGATGCAGATCTTATAGAGAAGATCAGATTCAAAGAGATGACAGATACTGCACTTGAAATGTTGTCTATACTAAGTGAGTCTTTTGAAACAGATAATACTAAGCTGGCAAGAACTTTATTTACGAAAGATGAGAGGATGGATGAGATAAATCTGAGCGCAAATCAGATAATGACAGATTATCTTAAAAATCAGACGGATCCAGATAAAATCTTGCAGGCAATTTATTTCCTTACAATAATCAGAAAAATGGAAAGAGTTGGGGATTATGTGACGAATATTGCTGAGGAAATTATTTTCTATGTAAAAGCTAAAGTGTTAAGACATAAGAGAAAATCTTTTAAAATTTCTGACACAGATTCAGATAGTGATTCTGACTCTAATTAATATTTAAAAATAAATTTCGGGACCCTCATTTTTGTCACAATAAAAATGAGGGTCTTTTGTTTTATCTTTGAGTATGAAGTATCGAATTATTATTTTTTTCATTTTTATCTTCTCAAAAGTCGCAGCACAAGGTGTCTCAAAGTCCTATTTTCCTAATACTTTCAGAGCTTCTGTGTCTGGTAATTACTATTTTCAATCGGGTACTTATATCTATATTGAGAGCAGTGGCACTTATCAGGATGGATTTTACATTAGGGAATTCTCTCCTTTTAATAAATTGAATTCAATAGATTTAGGTATGGGTGTTCAATTTCAAATTTCTGAAAAATGGTCAGGAGGATTAAGTCAAAGATTAGCAAGAAGTCAGGTAAATGGCTTGTCGTATACCGGATTTAATATTGAACACCAAGGAAAAATCAAAAAGATTGATTTTATAAAACTAGCATCTTTGGATTATAGGAAACATATAAATGCTAATATAAATGACCTGGCATTGATAGGTCTGCTTGGAGGACTTCACAAATCAATAAATATTAAAGACAGGAAGCTTGGTTTTATGATTTCTTACAGAGCCTTTAAAATAAGAGAATTGGGTGGAGATGAATTTTCTGTCTTTAAAAAGAGATTTATCAATAAAACTATTTTAAGGGTGGATGCTTACATTGAAGCTGTTAAAGGTATTTATGTAGGGCTTTTTGCATTGAGAGATACTAATTATTATCCGTCTGCAAATTCAGGTGGTAACGACAGACTAAACCTTATTACTCCAACCTATGGGGTAACTTTGAATTTTGTAATAAATGGAAAAAATAAATTAAATGCGCTTCCAGGAATGCCTCCTTTGGAAATTGTTGATTCCTTTTTTTAACATAAGGTTCCATAAAAAGTTATTAACTTACTAACGGATATTTTTGTCAATTCATGGAAAATGCCTTTTTAAAATTTCTCAAGTTGGACGGATTATTTGATAATATAAAGGGTTACGTTGATAAACGTATACAGCTTTTTAAGCTGGAAATGATGGAAAAAGCTTCTAACATAGTTGCTTCTCTATCAATTCTTTTTTTGCTTGCATTTATGTTTTTAATGATGCTGCTTTTCTTTAGTCTCGCCCTGGGAAGTTATTTGAATCACTTGCTGAATAGCACTTACATGGGCTATGTGGTGATGACAGTATTCTTTTTTCTTGTGGTAATAATACTTGCAGCAAATATTACTAAAGGTTTTTTACACCGGAAAATCCGGGATTTATTGTTACATATTCTCACCAAAAAATAATCCATGAAGAGTCCACAATATATTTTAGAGGATGTCCATAGGCAAAGGGAGATTTTGCTTAAGGAAACAGATTTTCATAAAGAAGAAATGGATAAGAAGATTTCTTCAATGACTGCAGACGCCAAAAAAATCGGAATGGGACTACTGTTGGTCGGAGGAGCATTTGCTGTCGCATATCTTGTTACAAGAGGTATTTTTTCATCCAAGAAGCCAAAAGTAGTAAGACAATCGTCAGGAAATGGAGTTACCGAAGTGGTACTCAGAGAGCCTAGAAGAGAATCTGATATTGTAAGGATGATTAAAGATCAGATAACTCTATTCCTCATGTCCATCGTAAAAGAGAAGCTAAACGCTTATCTTAAAGGTATAGAAATTAAAAAATGAGTTTTTTGTATCAAGACTTAATAGAAAAGAAAAAAAAGGGATTAAAATCATTTGCAGTTCTTTTGGATCCTGATAAAATCGGAGATGAGCAATGTATCAGCATTGTCAGATCCGCAGAGGAGGAAGGCGTAGATTATTTTTTCATTGGTGGAAGTCTTATGACTAATGGCGATATGGAGAGGACCATTAGTATTATAAAAAATCAAAGTTCCATACCTGTTGTAATATTTCCTGGTAGCAATCTTCAGATTTATCCTAACGCCGATGCTATTTTGCTTTTAAGTCTTATTTCAGGAAGAAATCCTGAGTACCTAATAGGTCAACACGTAGTGGCGGCTCCATTACTCAAAAAGTCGGGCTTGGAGGTGATATCAGCGGGGTATATGCTTATTGACTGCGGAAAACCTACAACAGTTTCTTATATCAGTAATACTACTCCGATTCCCTATGATAAGCCGGAAATAGCTTCTTGTACTTCTATTGCGGGGGAGATGCTGGGCTTAAAGCTAATTTATCTTGAAGGTGGTAGTGGAGCTTTAAAGGCAATCAGTGAGGAAATGGTAGAGCAAGTTGTCCAAAATGTTAATCTTCCTGTAATTGTAGGAGGAGGTATAAGAGATGCGGAAACTGCCTTTAATATAATGAATGCCGGTGCTGATGTAATAGTTGTAGGTAATGCAATCGAAAAGAATCTTGGACTGATGGCTAAAATTGCTGCTAAGAAAAGAGAAATAAATAGTTTGCAGACTAAAAAATCATTAGAACAACAATAAATAGGGCTAAAATAAAAAAGTCGCTTCTTTAACAAGCGACTTTTTTATTATTATATGTTCATAAGTGACTCTCTTCTTCTCATTTTTCCTGCAGGTATTCCAAACATCATTTTGAACCTTCTGCAGAAATAAGCAGTGTCTTTGTATCCTACTTCCCTTCCGATTTCACGAATGCTCTTTTTAGAAGTTCTTAGCAGGTTTACTGCCATCTCCATTCTTTGATATTCTATATAATCCTGAGGATTTATCCCTGTAAGCATTTTGAAATATTGCCCTACATAGTCTTCGGAAACGTTAGCCACGTTAGCCAGAACCTTATTAGATAGATCTCCTCCAAGATGTTTTTTAATGAATGCAAAAATATCGATAAGGCGAGGATCTTTGAAATAAGTACTGTTGGTTGCAAGCTGCTCAACAAACAATCTTTTCTCAAGGATATATCTGATGATCTCAACTACAACACGTTCAGTATTTAACTTTATTACTCTTTCTTTTCCAGGGTTATTAGAAAGATCTTCTTTTATTGTCTCAATGATATATTCAGCAAGTTTTGGCTGATTGCTGATGATAAACGCAGGAATATCAAGGGAGGCGAAAAAGTTAACAGAATCGAATACCTTAGCTTCAAAAGTAATATAACTGAAAGAATCTTCGTCTTGTCCAATAATATTTTTGTCAGTTAACGAACTGAAAAATTTATCCCTGTTATTTAACAAATCTTCATTTGTCAACTTCATAGGGTTGAACTTTCCGTAGGTTACAGAAGTCAGTCGGCCTCCAGGTATAAATAGAAGGTCACCCTCGTTGACTTTTTGTTTCTCTTCTCCAAAAGAAATTTCTCCTTTATGAAGTAGATAAATAGTATTGCCTACATCATAGAAGTTCTCTACTGTTAGAGATTGAAGAATTTTAATATTCTTCGATTTTATAAATCGAACACCCAGGGATTCGATGATTTTGTTATAATCTTCCATTACCTGATTCCTGTTTTTATTTGTAAAAAAATATGAAAAAAATATAATTCCTTATTTTTTCAAATTTGTACAAATCTAATATATAAAAAAAAGAATATCAAATAATTTTACCAATAATTAATGTAGAATAATATTTTATCAATATTGAAAAATTAAAAAATTTAGTTAAAATATTAATTTTTCAATAAATCTCTGGATATTACAATTTTCTGAATTTCTGAGGTACCCTCATATATCTGGGTAATTTTTGCATCTCTCATAAGTCTTTCCACATGAAATTCTTTTACAAAACCGTATCCTCCGTGAATCTGAACCGCTTCTACTGTTGAATACATGGCAACTTCTGATGCATAAAGTTTGGCCATCGCAGCTGCCTTAGTATAATCCTGCCCTTGATCTTTCAGAAAGGCGGCTTTAAAGCAAAGCATTCTTGCCGCATCTACCTTGGTAGCTATTTCGGCAAGCTTAAACTGAATCGCCTGATGTTGAAATATTTCTTTTCCAAAGGATTTTCTTTCCTGAGCATATTTCAATGAAAATTCCAGTGCCCCCGACGCAATTCCTAATGCCTGAGATGCTATTCCGATTCTTCCTCCGTTTAGGGTTTTCATTGCGAAATTAAAGCCAAATCCGTTTTCTCCAATTCTGTTCTCTTTTGGTACTTTTACATTATTAAACATCAAAGAATGTGTGTCTGATCCTCTGATTCCCAGTTTGTTTTCTTTTTTCCCAATTTCAAATCCCGGCATTCCTTTTTCTACAATCAGCGCATTAATGCCCTTATGGCCTTTTTCTCTGTCTGTCTGAGCAATGACTAAATAAACAGAAGCTGTGCTCCCATTGGTAATCCAATTTTTAGTACCATTTAAAAGATAGTGGTCGCCCATATCTTCTGCAGTGGTCCTTTGAGATGTCGCGTCTGAACCTGCTTCTGGCTCGGAAAGACAAAATGCACCTATAATTTCCCCTTTAGCAAGTGGAATGAGGTATTTCTGCTTTTGTGCTTCAGTACCGAATTTTTCTAATCCCCAGCAAACAAGAGAGTTATTGACCGACATACATACGGAAACAGAAGCATCGATTTTAGAAATTTCTTCCATCGCCAGAACATAAGAAATTGCATCCATACCGCTTCCCCCATATTTTGGATCTACCATCATACCCATGAAGCCTAATTCCGCTAGTTTTTTTATCTGCTCTGCAGGAAATTTTTGATGTTCATCACGTTCAATTACGCCAGGTAAAAGTTCTGTCTGGGCAAAATCCCTCGCAGCTTGCTGTACTGCTTTTTGCTCTTCGGTCAACTGAAAATCCATACTTTATCTTGTTAATGTGTAAGTTTCGTTAAATTCAAAATAATCATTAGCCGTTGAAAAATCCTATTAATCTTTTTATCAATTACTTTAATTATAAAATCTAATGGGTTGATTAACAACGATAAATTTTTTAACGATTAATCCTGGTTAAATAACGGAATTTAATGGAATAGGATTGAACTTTGGATAAAAATAAAAGCGATTCTTTGAGGAATCGCTTTGGAAAGTCTACGGATTGGATTATTCTTTTCTAATCTCTTCTACCACCCATAAATATGCTGAGGAAATATAATAGTTGTGCCATTGCTCCTGCAGCAGCAACTACATAAGTCATCGCAGCCCACCATAATGCGTCTTTAGCCATCTCATGTTCTCTGGTGGTAACTATTCCAGATTTTTCTGTCCAGGCCAAGGCTCTTTTACTTGCATCAAATTCTACAGGAAGAGTTATAAGTGCGAAAAGAGTTAATACAAGGTTACAAGCGATAATGATTAGTAATACATACGGCAATACCCCTAATCCTCCCGCTATCACCCCTCCAAAGACCAGTACAAGCATGATTATGTTCAGGATCCTGGCACTCACATTTTGAACAGGTACCAGTGTTGATCTTAGTCTCAGCATGCTATAAGCAGTTGCGTGCTGAACTGCATGACCGCATTCATGGGTAGCAACTGCTACAGCAGCAGCATTTCTCCCATAATACACATCATGGCTGAGATTAACTGTTTTGTTCGAAGGGTTGTAATGGTCAGTAAGTTCCCCCTCTACAGAGATAACTTTTACATCATATATTCCATTTCCTCTAAGCATTTGCTGAGCGGCTTCCTGGCCACTAACGCCCGACTGTAAGGGAATTTGGGAGTATTGATTGAATTTACTTTTAAGACGTGCACTTACCAGCCAGCTTGCCAGCATAGTGACAATAGCAATTACATATAACATCATTGATTACGGATTTTTTTTACTTGTTATGAGTTTTGATCTTTCCAATAATTCCTGTGGTGGAAAAGCCATCGACCAAACTAATGGTTTTAACTTCACCTCCGTGTTTCATAACAATATCCGCACCAACAATATTCTCAATTTTATAATCGTCTCCTTTTACCAAAATGTCAGGAATTACATGACTTATTAGTTCAAAAGGGGTGTCTTCATCGAACAAAATGACAGCGTCAACAAACTCTAATGCGGCAAGTATACGAGCTCTGGCATATTCAGGATTGACAGGCCTTTCCGGACCTTTTAATTTTCTTACAGAGGCGTCTGTATTTAATCCTACAATAAGTCTGTCTCCCAGTGACCTGGATTTTTCCAAATAATCAGCATGGCCGAGGTGAAGGATGTCAAAGCAACCATTGGTAAAAACTACCTTTTCTCCGCGTTCCTTCCATGATTTTACTTCCGGAATGATGGTATCCCAAGTTTGAATTTTATCTGAGGTCATTGGTTTTTACTTTTCTCATAATTAAAAATGATGCAAACAGGCAAAGGCCGCCGACAATAACAATTGTCATTGTTTGAGACCCGTGAATGACAAAAGAAAATGCCATACCGTCTTCTTTGTCCACGTTATAAAAACCTTCCAGTGCTGCAGTTACCAGCTTATGGAAGGCGCCAATTCCACCTTGTACTGGAGCCGACATTCCAAGTCCTCCGACCACCAGTATTACCAGCCCTGCTATTGGACTCAGCAAGGAAGTAGCGTCCATGGAGAAGAATACCAGGTAAGTCATAAAATAATAACAAACCCAGATAAATAGGGTATGAAAAACAAATTCTTTTCTTCTGCTGAGTTTCCTTACACTCATAAAGCCTTCAAGAATTCCTTTCAGAAAATTTGTTACAAAATCAAATCCTTTTTGATAAATGCTTAATTTCTTTATTTTATTTCTAAAGAGAATAAATCCTGAGACGCAGATTACCAACAATATGCTCGCAAAAAACAATGGACTTGATGTTAAGCTTGCTTCAGCTGTAGGAGTCTCTTTATTCAGTATTTTTTCAGAAAGAAAAGAACTGAATCGGTCAAATTCAAGAATTAAAGAAAGACTGATTAGGATCAAAAGACAGATAAAATCAAAGATCCTTTCGGCTACGACTGTACCAAAAGCTTTATCGACAGGAACATTATCTGTGCGGTTTAATACAGCGCAGCGAGTTACCTCGCCCATCCGTGGTATAACAAGATTGGCAAAGTATCCGATCATTAGTCCGATAAACGTTCTGTAAAGTTTGGGTTTATAGCCTAAAGGTTCCATAAGCAGATTCCACCTTCTGGCTCTTGACAAATGGCTGATTAGGTTTAAAGCGAGGCCAGTTAATACCCAAGAAAGTTTCGCTCCCTTTATCTTTTCCCATACAAGGAGAATGTTCTGGTCTCTTAATGCATACCACATTAAAAGCACCGACAAAATCAGGGTAATACTGTATTTTAAAATGTTCTTTGTCAAAGAAGACATGAATATCAGATTAGTTTATTGTTCTGGTCCGGGAATATAACGGTAGGCTTCCAGATTTTAGCGTCTTCGAAATCCATGCCTGCATATGAAATAACGATAATGATATCGCCCACTTGCACTCTCCTGGCGGCAGGACCGTTAAGGCAGATTACTCCACTTCCTCTGGGGCCGGTAATTACATAGGTTTCAAAGCGTTCTCCATTATTAATATTTACAATCTGAACTTTTTCATTTTCTATGATATTAGCTGCATTCATCAGATCCTCATCTATGGTAATAGATCCTACATAATGTAGTTCTGCCTGTGTAACCTTTACTCTGTGAATTTTTGATTTTAATACTTGAATTTGCATTTCGCTAAAAAGAAGGTATTGGTAATTTGATTGTAAATTTAAATTAAGATGTTGTCAATAAGGCGAACTCCGTCAAGGTAGGCAGCAACACATATCGCAATGCCTTTGTGCTCCTTAACATCCTTAATGGGCATTAAAGTTTCACTATCAGTAATTTCAAAATATTCGAGTTTTATCTCTTTTATATTTTTATAAAAATCTCTGATTTTGGCCTTCGTGCTTTCAACAGTTGAGTTTTCCAATAATTTGGCAGCTAATAGAAGAGATTCGTTTAGCTTTGCAGCGATTGGCCTGCCTTTTGGAGTAAGACGTTGATTTCTTGAAGACATTGCCAATCCGTCTTTTTCCCTTATAACAGGGCATGATCTAAGTTCTATAGGGAAACTAAGATCCTTTACCATTTGCTTAATAATTAAATATTGCTGTAAATCCTTCTGGCCGAAATAACTGATATCTGGTTGAACAATGTGAAATAACTTTGCCACCACTATGGCTACTCCATTAAAATGGCCGGGTCTGAATTTTCCTTCCATAACCAGTTCCAGGGAACCGAAATCAATTTTTATCCTTGGTTCTTCCGTGTACATTACTTCAGCGGAAGGCATAAATACAAGATCACATCCTGCATTTTCCAACATTTTAAAATCTTCTTCCTGATTTTTGGGATATAAAATGAAATCTTGTGCGTTATTAAACTGGATTGGATTTACGAAAATGCTGCAGATGGTAAAATCATTTTCCTTTTTGGAGCATTCTATCAGGGAAATATGTCCTTGGTGAAGTGCACCCATTGTAGGAACAAAACCGATACTTTTGAATTCCGGTTTTCTTCTTTTAATGTATTTAATTAGTTCAGATGGTTCCTTAATTATTTCCATATCACGATATAAACAAAATAAAATTGGGCAAAATAAGCAGTTAATACTATAAATTCCTTGAAAATTGAGAAAAAATTTTGTAATTTCGTGGGCCCGTAAACTATTTAGTTTGATTTTAACCAAATCTCTCGCAAAATATGTCTAGACTTCGAATTCTTTATGTTGCAGCCGAAATAAATCCATTCTTACAGGTAACTGAGGTAGCGGATTTTGTTAGGAAGCTGCCACAAGCAATGCAGGAAAAGGGGATGGAAATTAGGATTTTAATTCCTAGATTTGGAGTAATTAATGAACGTAAAAACAGATTGCATGAGGTTGTAAGGTTGTCCGGAATCAACATCGCAGTCGGCGATGAGGAGAAACCTCTAATCATCAAAGTTGCCTCAATTCCAAATGCAAAACTTCAGGTTTATTTTATTGATAATGAAGATTATTTCCAGAGGAAACATGTCTTCGTTGATAAAGAAAATAAATTCTATCCTGATAATGACGAAAGAGCTATTTTCTTTTGTAAAGGCGTTCTCGAAACTGTAAAAAAACTTGGCTGGTCTCCTGACATCATCCACTGCAATGATTGGATGACAAGTTTAATTCCTCTTTACCTCAAAACAAGATACAAACAAGATCCAGTTTTTAAAGCAACAAAGTCTGTATTTACAATTTATAATAATTCTTTCAATTATAAGTTTGATAAAGACTTGCTGGAAAAAGTTAAAATGCTTGATATTGAGGATAAAATGCTTTCTCATTTAAAATCTGCTGATTTTGAGGGTTTTGTAAAAATGGGGATTGAATATGCTGACGCAGTTTTAAAGGCTGAAGAGTCTTATAGCGAAAGCCTGAATCAACTTTTTGACAGCTTCGAAAAAGAAAAGAAAATTAATGTTTTGGAGGAAGACGATAATTTTGAAAGCTACTATAATTTTTATAATGAACTTATTAACTAAAAAATCAGGGCTGCTGTTTCTGCTGGCAGCCCTTGTTATTTTTTCCTGTAAAAAAGAACCGTCAAGGATAGGAAATAGCTTACAGCCTCCTGATATTCAGACAGACTTAAGTTTTAATGATTCATTTAAGGCTCAGACCAGCACGGTTTTAGTAAATGATTCAATAGTTACTTCGAATGATCCGCATAATACTGTAGATCCTAATAATAATGTTTTTGGCCTGGTAGGGCAATCCTATGATCCTGTTTTTGGGAGAATAACAGCCAAAACTTTTGGGCAACTGAAATATAATGTCAAAGGAAATTTTAGCTTTGGTACTAACCCTGTCTTTGATAGCGCTGTATTTTCGTTGATCCCTGATGGCTTCTATGGAGATACAACGCTTTCTAATCAGCTTGACCAATCTATTTCTGTTTACCAATTAACAGGTGGTTTAGATACGGGGATCGTTTATAAAGCAACTTCCCCTGAAATTCCTTATGACTTAAGTAAAAAATTGGCAACAGTTAATTTCCCGGCTAACCAGAAGCAGCCTGCTTCTATACATGTCAGACTTGAAGATGAAAATTTTGCTAAAAAAATTATACAAGATGGAATTACTTCGGACTCTGCTTTGTTGAAGTACTGCAAAGGAATTGCCCTGGTTGCAGAAAATAAAGATGTTTTAGTGAGGAAACTTTATTTATATCCTACGGAATCTGGATTTAGTGGAATAAAGATTTATTATCATAATGATCAGACTTACTCCTCTGTGGTATTAAACTTCATTTATAAGAATCCAAAGTTTTATACAATAGCAGCTGACAGATCTGGAACTCCGCTTGCTGGATTGGGTAATCAAAGTTATGGAGCCGAGATTACCGGAAATGTGTCTTATGCACAAGCCGGTACTGGTGTAATGACAAAGCTTTCTTTCCCAGGTTTGGATAAATTCCTAAAGGAAATGAAGGATGGAGAACAAATTATTATTAATAAAGCAGAAATAGTAATAAAACCTGAGATGCCAATAGGTTTTCCTGTAATACCCCGAATGGATTTATACCAGACTGGAGAAAATGGAAGGATGTTAAAAATTGGGAATGCTTCTGCTTCTGTTCAGAGAAATGGTGCTTACTTATTTGGGACAGCATTTCCTGCTACAGCTTACTTTGATTATGATAAGAGTAAACTTATTTACAGGTTTTCAATAGGATCATATTTGCAGGCAGTGGCAGATGATTTAATAACATTAAGGCCGTTCTTGGTATCTGCATCTGAGAATATTTTAGTATATTCAACAGGGACTGAAGGGGGGGCACTAAATTTTTATAGCCTTTATAGATCTGTTTTGAAAAACGATACTTCAGTAGAGGCCGACAGAATAAAATTGAACATTTATTATACGATCGTAAAATAAAATTAAGTTAGAGTAAAAAACGATCTGTTAATTTAAATCCCATTGAATTAAGATGTGTGGAATTGTTGCTTACGTTGGAAATAAAGAAGCTTCTCCGATTTTAATAAAGGGTCTTAAAAGACTTGAGTATAGAGGCTATGATAGTGCAGGTATTGCTCTTTTAAACGGAAATTTAAATGTTTATAAGAAAAAAGGTAAAGTAAGCGAGCTCGAAGAATACCTGAAGGATCATAAAATTGATAGTAATATCGGAATAGGACATACCCGCTGGGCTACTCACGGTGTTCCTAATGACGTGAACGCACACCCTCATTTTTCTTCCAAAAAAGATCTTGCCATCATTCATAATGGTATTATTGAAAATTATGCTTCACTTAAAAAGGATCTTGAACAAAGAGGTCATGTCTTTTTAAGTGAAACAGATTCAGAGGTTTTTATCCATTTTATTGAAGACATCAGAGATAATAATCAGTGTTCTCTTGAAGAGGCAGTGAGACTTGCTCTTACCAAAGTAGTTGGAGCGTATGCAATTGTCATTATCTCCAAAGATGATCCGAATCAATTGATAGCGGCGAGAAAAGGAAGTCCCTTGGTAATTGGTCTGGGACAAGGGGAATTCTTCATCGCATCTGATGCATCTCCTATCATTGAATATACTAATGAGGTGGTTTATCTTAATGATCTTGAAATTGCAGTCATTAAAGATGGTCGCTTGAACATTAAGACTATTGAGGATGTTCAGACAACTCCTTACATACATAGACTTGATCTTGAACTTGATCAGATTGAAAAAGGCGGTTATGAGCATTTTATGCTTAAGGAAATATTCGAGCAGCCTAAATCAATCAAGGACTGTCTGAGAGGTAGAGTAATTTCTGAACAAGGTCACCTGGCCCTGGGCGGAATCAGACAGTATCTTAATAAACTAGTTAACGCAGACAGAATTATCATTCTTGGATGCGGAACTTCATGGCATGCAGGACTGGTAGCTGAATATATTTTTGAAGAATTTGCCCGAATACCTGTCGAAGTTGAATACGCATCGGAGTTCAGATACCGCAATCCTATAATAAAAGAAGGAGATGTTGTTATTGCAATTTCTCAAAGTGGAGAAACTGCTGATACGCTTGCAGCTATAGAACTTGCGAAGTCTAAAGGTGCAATTATATTTGGAGTTTGTAATGTCGTAGGTTCTTCAATTGCTAGAGCATCTCATGAAGGAGCATATCTGCATGCTGGTCCTGAAATCGGTGTTGCCAGTACAAAAGCATTTACAGCTCAGGTTACAGTGCTTACAATGATGGCTATTATTGTTGGTCATAGAAGGGGAACTATCAAAGAAAGTCTGTTTCATCAGCTCTTGATTGATTTGGAAAATCTTCCTGCTAAAGTGGAGAAGGCACTTAAAACTAATGATCAGATCAAATACATCTCATCAATATTTAAAGACGCAAGTAATTTCCTTTATCTAGGAAGGGGGGCTAATTTCCCTGTCGCTTTGGAAGGTGCTCTTAAACTTAAAGAAATATCCTATATTCATGCAGAAGGCTATCCGGCAGCTGAGATGAAACATGGTCCTATTGCACTGATTGATGAAGAAATGCCTGTAATGGTTATTGCTACAAAGGATCAGACCTATGAAAAAATAGTAAGTAATATTCAGGAGGTTCGTGCGAGAAAAGGTAAGGTAATAGCTATTGTTACAGAAGGGGATAAACAAATTGAAGCTATGGCAGATTTTGTGATCGAAGTTCCTGGAACACATGAATTTTTGATGCCTATCGTATCAGTAGTGCCATTGCAGCTTTTATCCTACCATATTGCAGTAATGAGAGGTTGTAATGTGGATCAACCAAGAAACCTAGCAAAATCCGTAACTGTAGAATAAAATATTCAAAAAAGGGGACATAAAAGTTCCCTTTTTTTATATCAAAAGGTTCATTATTTCGGATAAAATTTTTTTTTAAGCTATTTTTAGGCCCTAATTAAGATATTATGGCCAAAATTATAATAAACAGTCAATCAGCGCCTGCTCCGATAGGCCCATACAGCCAGGCAGTTAAAGCTGGCAATACCTTGTATATTTCCGGACAGATTGCTTTGATTCCTGACACAGGATCAATGGATAATAAGTCTATTCAGGAAGAAACTCATAGGGTAATGAAAAATCTTGGAGAAATTTTAAAAGCTGCGGGCCTGAATTACTCCAATGTTGTGAAATGCACCATTTTCGTAAAGGATTTGAATAATTTTGGCGCTGTTAACCTGGTTTACGGAGAATATTTTACTTCAGAACCTCCGGCAAGAGAAACTGTAGAAGTGAGCCGATTGCCAAAAGATGCTAATGTTGAGATTTCCTGCATCGCTGTAGCAGAATAGAAAGAGAAATCTTAAATTTAATTTACTTGTTAAAATAGTACCGAAGACGATATAGGATTATGGAAAGAGAAGTCAGGGTGAGATTTGCTCCAAGCCCAACAGGAGCACTGCATATTGGTGGTGTAAGAACAGCATTGTACAATTATCTTTTTGCAAAAAAGAATAATGGAAAAATGTTGCTCAGAATAGAAGATACTGACCAAAACCGCTTTGTACCAGGTGCAGAAGAGTATATTCTACAAGCTTTGGACTGGATTGGAATCAAGCTTGATGAAGGTATCAGAGAGGGAGGACCTAATGGCCCTTATCGTCAGTCGGAAAGAAAGGCTATGTACATGCAGTATGCCTTAAAGCTTGTTGAGGAAGGTAATGCATACTACGCATTTGATACAGCTGAAGAATTGGATGCTATGCGTGAGAGATTGAAAGCAGCTAAAGTGGCTTCTCCTCAGTATAACGCCATTACCAGAGCCACGATGAAAAATTCACTGACTCTTCCTGAAGATGAAGTGAAAAAGAGATTGGCTTCCGGAGATCCATATGTAATTCGTTTAAAGGTTCCCAGAAAAGAGGAGGTACGTCTTAATGACATGATTAGAGGCTGGGTAATGGTTCACTCATCTTCTCTTGATGATAAGGTTCTTATGAAGTCGGATGGGATGCCAACTTATCACCTTGCCAATATCGTTGATGACCATCTAATGGGTATTACTCACGTAATTCGTGGTGAAGAATGGTTGCCTAGCGCTCCAATTCACGTGCTGATATATAAATTTCTTGGTTGGGAGGCGACCATGCCTCAGTTTGCCCATTTACCTCTTTTGTTAAAGCCCGATGGTAATGGAAAACTTAGCAAAAGAGATGCGGAAAAACATGGTTTCCCAATATTCCCTCTAAACTGGGAGTTTACAAATCCTGAAGATGGTAAAACCGAAAAAATCATAGGGTTCAGAGAGGAAGGGTATTTACCAGAAGCTGTAGTTAATTTTCTTGCTTTGTTAGGTTGGAATCCTGGGACTCAACAGGAATTGTTTACTATGGCAGAGTTGATTCAGGCATTTAGCCCGGAAAGAATCGGGAAATCAGGTACCAAATTTGATATTAATAAGGCTAAATGGTTCAATCAGCAATATCTTAAAGCAAAAACTTCTGAGGAATTGTCTGTCTATCTTACAGAACAATTGAATACAAAGGGCATAAAGTTTGATGCTTCTAAAATTTCCAAAATTATTGAGTTGTTAAAAGAGCGTGTAACCTTCCCTAAAGACTTCTGGGAAGAGGGTCGTTTCTTCTTCAGCAAGCCTGAACATTATGACACGGCAGTGGTTAATTCTAAGTGGACCAACGAGGCTGTGAACATCATTGTTGAGTTTAAAGACGAACTGAAAAAAGAATCTGAAGTAAGCGCTGATCGTGCAAAAGATTTACTCAATCAAGTACTTGAGAAAAACGGAGTCAAGATTGGCAAAATGCTACAGGCACTAAGATTAGCTATTACAGGAGCGGGTTCCGGTCCTGACCTGATGCAAATTATAGAAGTATTAGGAGCTAAAGAAACAGTTAGTCGTATAGATTCAGCTTTGCAGGTTCTCAGCGAACATGTAAAAGCTTAAAGCTATGGCTAAAAGAAAAGCAGCTAAAAGGGAAAAACCAAAAGTGAATAAAGAACTTGATGGTTTTGACATCAGAGTAAATACGTTTGGAGAAATTGTTTCCAGTTTTGATCTGGATAAGGTTAATGACTTCCTTGATAAGAATGTTGATGATAAAAAACTCAGAGGAAGGGAAGATTTGAAGAAAGGTCATCCTATTACAGAAGAAGATGGTTTAGAAGAAGAGGAAAATGACGAGGATTAACCATTAAATTGTATAGAATTAATTAGTTTACTTTTTATCTTGAGAGCAGCGCTTTGTTAAACGTATTGAAAAATACGGGATATTTCTTTTTCCTGTTTCTACTGTATTTAATAACAGGAGCTGTTCTCTTATTTCTTTTTTTTAAAGGACCTATTGAGATTTTCCTTAACCAGTTTCATACTCCATTCCTTGACGAATTCTTTCAGATAATAACGATGTTCGGGGAAGGGATACTTCCAGTCTGCATTATTATAATCCTTTTCTTTAGGAAAATTTATATTGGTATAGTTGCTAGTATTTCATTAATAGTCAGTACTATTATTGTTCAAAGCCTAAAGCGTACAATTTTCAGTGATGTATTAAGGCCGAAAGCATATCTGAAGGATGTTCCTGATTTATATTACATAGAAAATATTGAAATATACTCTCTTCATAGTTTTCCTTCTGGCCACTCGTCCGGAGCGTTTACCTTGTTTATGGTACTGGCTTACTTTGCTAAGAATAAATTTGTCCAGTTATTTTGTTTTATAATGGCATTTATGGTAACGCTTTCAAGGATTTATATGATGCAACATTTCTTTATTGATACATACTTTGGCGCTGCTATTGGAGTCCTAATTACCGCCTTAGTTATTTACTATTTTGAAAATCACAGCAATCTTAAAAATAAACCTTTTGCCAATAAACCAATCTATAAGCTAAACTCCTAGATCTATGTATCTGCGTTATCTGCCCTATTATCTTTTAATTGCTCTGGCAGGGGCAGTTTTATTTTTGCCATTTCTTGGAAGCGTACATCTATTTGATTGGGATGAAATAAACTTTGCAGAGTCTTCAAGGGAAATGATTATGAGTGGTGATTATTTCCGTGTTCAAATCAACTACCAGCCATTTTGGGAAAAACCACCCTTATTTTTCTGGTTGCAGGCAGCAAGTATGCATTTGTTTGGGTTCAATGAATTCGCGGCGCGTTTCCCAAATGCCATTATTGGAATTATCACACTTTTGACAATTTTCAAAATAGGCACAAAAGAGTTTGATTTAAAATTTGGCTTGTTTTGGGTAATGTTTTATGCAGGATCATTTTTGCCGCATTTTTATTTTAAGTCCGGAATTATTGATCCGTTATTTAACCTCTGCATATTCCTGGGAATTTACTTTCTGAGTCTGGTAGTCTCAGAAGACTATCAGAAGGCAGGAAAAAGAAGAAGTGAAATCTTATTGGCTGGAATTTTTATTGGACTAGGGGTATTAACCAAGGGGCCTGTAGCAATGCTGATAGCCATACTCAGTTCTATATCTTTTATGGTAGTGAGAAAGAGACTTGGAATTTTCAGGTTTACAGAAATTGCCGTTTTTTTCTTCACTGCGGGATTGGTAGCTTTTCTATGGTTTGGCTTAGAAATTGTTAAAAACGGTTTTTGGTTTCTCGAAGAGTTTATCGATTATCAGATTCGCTTGTTCAAAACCCAGGATGCTGGTCATGGAGGTCCGTTTTACTATCATTTTATAATATTGTTGTTAGGCTGTTTCCCGGCTTCTTTATTTGTGTATAAGTCATTTGGCAAAGTTTATACTGATACACATAGACAGAAGGATTTGAAGTTGTGGGTAACCATTTCTCTTTTAGTTGTACTTATTTTGTTTTCCATAGTAAAGACCAAAATAGTACACTATTCTTCTTTTTGTTATTTCCCTATTACTTTCTTAGCTGCTTATGCACTTTATAAAATAGATACTAAAAAGTTACGCTTAAAAAAGTATTTTAATATAAGTTTCGGTGTCATTGGTATTACTGTGAGCCTGGCTTTAATTCTACTTCCTTTATTTTATAAGTATAAGGATAAATTACCTCTGGATAAATTATTTCCTGATCGCTTTGCAAGAGCAAATTTGGATGCTGTTGTTCAGTGGTCCGGGCTTGAATCTCTCGCAGGAGTCTTTTATCTCATCGCTGTAATAGGGGCACTTGTACTAATTACAAGGAACAAAGTTACCAGTGGAGCAATATTGATCTGTTGTTCAACTATGGTTGTGATAGAATTGGCAATGGCATTGATAGTTCCCAAAGTTGAGAAGTATTCCCAGGCAGCAGCAATCGAATTTTTTGAAAGCTTGCAGGGGAAAGATGTGTATGTTGAAGTAGTAGGATATAAAAGCTATGCACAGTATTTCTATTCTCAAAGAAAACCTGATTATAACCATGGTCATCCGGTAGACCTTAGTGTTTTGTTAACAGGCGACATAGACAAGCCAGCTTATTTTATTACTAAAGTTGGTCGTGAAGCAGATCTGGAAAAAACTCCAGGAGTAGAAAAAATAGGAGGGAAAAACGGCTTTTTATTTTATCGCCGTTTACCCAAATAATTTTTTTACTTTGAATAGATTGGAGATTTGATAATTCCCAACCTATGGAAGAAGTGAGTCAGAGAAACTTTCAGTACTCCTAATCCATAGATAGAGCTTCTTTTAAAATTGATTGAAGAAGCTTCCTCAAAGTATTTTGTTGGACAGGTTACTTCTGCAATTTCAAATCCTGCCATAAAAATCTGAGAAAGCATTTGATTGTCAAAAACAAAGTCGTCAGAGTTTTTGTGGTAAGCAATAGCTTCTAGTGCTGTTTTCGAAAACGCTCTGTAGCCAGTGTGGTACTCACTTAATTTCTGACCGATCAGTATATTCTGTGACAAGGTGAGGAATCTATTGGCAATATATTTATACATTGGCATTCCACCTTTAAGGGCACCTTTGCCAAGAATTCTGCTGCCTAAGACTACCTGATACAAATCATTACCGATAATGCTTGTCATAGCATGAATTAGCTTAGGAGTATACTGATAGTCTGGATGTAGCATTATTACAATATCAGCGCCAAGTTTCAAGGCCGAATCATAGCATGTTTTTTGATTTCCCCCATAACCCTTATTTTGAGTATGAACTACCACGTGTTTTATACCTATTTCTCGGGCTACTTTTGCAGTCTGGTCTTTACTTGCATCATCTACAAGAATAACTTCGTCCACAATATCAAAAGGAATCTCATCAAAAGTTTTCTTTAATGTAAGTTCCGCATTATATGCCGGCAGCACTACCGCGACTTTTTTGTTGTTGTACATAAAATATTGAGAGAATTCAGATTTTAATTTCCTTGCAAATTAAGATATTTAGACCTGTTTAGGAAACAGCTAGGGAAAATTTGTCCGTATGAGGATTTTGAAATATTAATTTGAACCATGAAAACGATAAATATAGGAATTTTAAGAGAAGGCAGAATACCAACCGATAGAAGAGTTCCCTTATTGCCGGAGCAGTGCAAGGCGATAAGCGAAAAATATCCTTTTGTAAAATTTTTCATTCAGCCTAGCCCGGAAAGATGTGTGAAAGATTCAGAGTATGAGGCTCTTGGTTTTCCACTCCAGGAAGATTTATCTTGCTGCCATATACTTTTTGGGGTAAAGGAAGTGCCTATTCCACTTCTGCTTCATGATAAAACATATTTCTTTTTTTCTCATACCATAAAGAAACAGCCTCATAATAAGAAATTATTACAGACGATCATTGAAAAACGAATTAGGCTTATTGATTATGAGGTTTTAACGGATAAAAATGGTAATAGAATAATAGCATTTGGAAGGTATGCAGGAATTGTCGGTACTTATAATGCTTTTTATACTTATGGTCAGAGGTATGGTTCCTATAATTTGAAAAGAGCATTTGAGTGTTATGATTATGCAGAGTTAAAGCAAGAGCTGAAAAAAGTGAAACTGCCGTCAATTAAAATTGCTTTAACAGGAGGTGGAAGAGTGAGTAATGGCGCTATTGAAATTTTTGACGAGCTTAAAATTTCTAAAGTTGCTCCCTCTGATTTCTTAACGAAAAGTTTTTCTTATCCAGTTTATTGTCAGCTCCGATCGGCAGACTATCATAAAAAAAGAAATGGAGAACCATGGTCCGGGGAGGAGTTCTATACTCATCCTGAAAGGTTTTATTCCACTTTTTATAAATATGAAAAAGTTACCGACTTGCTCATTGCCGGAGCTTACTGGAATCCTAAAGCCCCTGCGCTTTTTACCAAAGAAGATATGTTTAGGGATGATTTTAATATAAGGATTATTGCAGATATTACCTGTGATATTGATGGTTCCATACCTTGTACCAAACGACCTTCAACTATAAATGATCCGGTTTATGATTACAATCCATTTACCGGAGAGCTTGAATTAGCATTTTCAAACCATGGAAATATAACTGTGATGGCAATTGATAATCTCCCTGGGGAACTAGCAAGGGATGCAAGCAAAGACTTTGGTAGACAGTTGATTGAAAATGTACTTCCCAACCTCCTAGGAGAAGATAAAGATCGTACAATTGAAAAGGCGACTATAACAAAAGGTGGAAAGCTTACAGAAAAATTCGAATATTTGGAAGATTACGTTAAGGGTTAATTGGTTGAATTTAAGTAATATTTGTACATGCAAATGTACGATTATGTGGATTAAAATATAAATTGCATATTTGCAGTAATAATTTATAATTTAAATGGAAAAATATTCATATATCAGTAATGCTCACACAGATTACCTGGATGAGCTTTACAAAAGCTACAAAGAAAACCCTGAGTCGGTAGATTACAGCTGGCAGAAATTTTTTGAGGGTTTTGATTTTTCAACACAGAAATATGGGGAAAACGGTGGCAAGACTAATGGCCATGCTGCAAAAGGTGCAGTATCAGTTTCTTCAGATTCAGTTCTAAAAGAAATTAAAGTGAGCCAATTGATCCATTCTTATAGAAGCAGAGCTCACTTAAAATCTAAAACTAACCCAGTAAGAGAAAGAAAAGACAGAAGCGCTTTGCTTGATCTTAAAGATTTTGGTCTTTCGGATGCAGACCTTGATACATCTTTCCAAGCGGGTGAGCAGCTGGGAATGGCTGGAGCCACTTTACGTAAAATTGTTGAGACTTTAAAATATATATATGAAGGTCCGATAGGATTTGAGTATTCATATATAAGAGAGCCTGAAATCAGAGAGTGGATAAAAGATAAGGTAGAAAAAGAATCTCTTAATTATCAGTTAAGTGCTGATGAGAAAAAAAGAATTCTTTACAAGCTGAATGAGGCTGTAGTATTTGAGAACTTCCTTCATACAAAATATATAGGTCAGAAGAGGTTCTCTCTTGAAGGAGGAGAAACTACAATCCCTGCACTTGATGTATTGATCAGTAAAAGTGCAGAGCATGGAGTAGAAGAAGTTGTGATTGGTATGGCGCACAGAGGAAGACTAAATGTCCTTGCCAATATCATGAATAAAACCTACGAACACATATTTAATGAGTTCGAAGGTACTGCAGTTCCGGATCTTACCATGGGTGATGGTGATGTGAAATACCACATGGGGTATTCCAGCGAGATAACTACAGTAAACAATAAAAAGGTTTATCTTAAGCTTGCTCCGAACCCTTCTCACCTTGAGGCTGTGGATCCTGTGGTTCTCGGTTATGTAAGAGCAAAAGCAGACAGATTATACAAATACGATTACAAGAAAATTCTTCCTGTATTGATTCATGGTGATGCTGCTGTTGCTGGACAGGGAATTGTTTATGAGATCGCTCAGATGTCTAAACTTCCAGGATACAATGTTGGCGGTACAATACATTTTGTAATCAATAACCAGGTTGGTTTTACGACTGACTTTGATGATGCACGTTCAAGTATCTACTGTACGGATGTTGCAAAAATCATTGATGCTCCTGTTCTTCACGTAAATGGTGATGATCCGGAAGCTGTGGTATTCTGTATGAAAGTAGCTGCTGAATACAGACAAAAATTCCAGAGAGATATCTTCATTGATATGGTGTGTTACAGAAGACATGGCCACAATGAAAGTGATGAGCCTAAATTTACACAGCCTTCTCTCTATAATATTATTGCAAGACATCCGAATCCAAGAGAAGTATACAACAAAAAGCTTATTGAAAAAGGTGATGTTGATGCTCAGCTTGCAAAAAATATGGATAAGGAGTTCAGAGAAATGCTTCAGGATCGTCTTAATCAGGTGAAGCAAAAAGCACTTCCATATACATTCCAGAAAATGGAAAAAGAATGGCAGGAACTAAGACGCTCTACACCTGCTGATTTTGAACAATCTCCGGATACATTCATCTCTCAGGAGACTATTGATAAAGTCGGTAACGCTCTATCAACAATTCCTGATGGGTTCAAACCATTGAAGCAGATTGAAAAACTTCTGAAAGAGAGAAAAGAACAATTCTTTGAAACAAAAGTACTGAACTGGGCAAGCGCAGAATTACTTGCTTACGGATCTCTTCTTCTTGACAGAAAAATAGTAAGAATAAGCGGACAGGACGTTCAAAGAGGTACATTCTCTCACAGACATGCGGTTTTAAAAGACGCAGAAACAAACGAGCCATATTTCACTCTAAACAATATTGCGGATAATCAGAAGAGCTTCAGAATATACAACTCATTGTTGTCTGAAAACGCTGTTCTTGGTTTTGAATATGGTTATGCAATGGCCAATCCTAATGCTCTTGTAATCTGGGAAGCACAGTTCGGTGACTTTGCTAACGGAGCACAGGTAATGATTGACCAGTTTATATCAAGCTCTGAGACTAAGTGGCAAAGACAAAACGGAGTCGTGATGTTATTGCCTCATGGTTATGAGGGACAAGGTCCGGAGCACTCAAGTGCAAGATTGGAAAGATTTATAGAATTAGGTGCTGACTATAACATTATTGTTGCAAACATCACCGAGCCTTCAAACTTCTTCCATGCATTGAGAAGACAAGTGACCTGGCCTTTCAGAAAGCCATTAATTGTTATGTCTCCTAAGTCTCTTTTAAGAAATCCATCAGTGGTATCTCCAATGAACGAATTCATGAGTGGAAAATTCAGAGAGATCATTGACGACAAAGAGGCAGATCCTAAAAAAGTGAAAAAAGTTTTATTGTGCTCTGGAAAAGTATATTATGATCTACTTGATGAGAAGGTAAACAATAAGAGAAGTGATGTTGCAATTGTGAGGCTTGAACAATTATATCCTCTTGCCCAAGATCAGTTGAATGCTATTCTTAACAAATACAAGGGCGCTAAAGTGGTTTGGGTTCAGGAAGAGCCTGTAAACATGGGAGCATGGGAGTATATATTGAGAAATCTGTATAAGAAAGCCGATATTGATGTAGTTGCCAGAGATGAGGCTGCTTCTCCAGCGGTAGGATACCTGAAAGCTCATAACGAGTCACAAAAAGATCTTGTACAACAAGCATTTGCATAATAATTGAATTAATAACCTTTTTCACTAAATAATAAAGAGAATGGCTTTAGAAATAAAAGTCCCGGTAGTCGGGGAATCTATATCAGAAGTAACAGTTGCAAGATGGAATAAGAAAGACGGGGATTTTGTTAATGCAGATGAACTTCTTTGTGAACTTGAGTCTGATAAAGCGACTTTTGAATTAAATGCAGAAACAGCTGGTATCCTCCGTATCAAAGCGAAAGAAGGAGAAACTGTAGTGATTGGCGGACTTCTTTGCGAAATCGAGCCAAGTGGCAAGAGTGAAGCAAAACCTAAAGAAGCAGCCAAAGAAGAAGCTCCGGCTCAAACTTCAGGAAGCTCTGTAATTGAAATGAAGGTGCCAACAGTAGGGGAATCTATCTCAGAAGTAACGCTTGCGCGTTGGTTTAAAAAGAATGGTGAAGCAGTTGCTGCTGAAGAAGTTCTTTGTGAGTTAGAATCAGACAAAGCTACATTTGAGCTTACAGCGGAAGCTTCTGGAACACTAGAGATCATTGCACAAGAAGGAGCAGTTCTTCCGATTGGAGCGGCTATTTGTAAAATATCAGGAGCAGTTGCCAAATCAGGAGCTAAAACTGCTGCTGCACCAGTTGCAGGAAATACTGACTATGCTAAGGGACATACTTCCCCTGCAGCAGGTAAGATACTTGCAGAAAAAGGTATTACTCCGACTGCTGTTGCTGGTACTGGCAAAGACGGAAGAATTACTAAAGAAGATGCACTGAATGCTGAAGCTGTTAAGAAGGAAAGCGCACCAGTTGTAAAACCGACAGAAGCTGCTAAGCCTGCTGCTCAAAGCGGAGCAAGAAGCCAAAGAAGAGAGAAAATGACAAGTCTGAGAAAGACTGTGTCAAGGAGACTTGTTGCTGTTAAAAATGAAACAGCAATGCTTACTACTTTCAACGAAGTAGATATGAAGCCAATCATGGATCTGAGAGCGAAATATAAAGATCAGTTCAAAGATAAGTATCAGGTTGGTTTAGGTTTTATGTCTTTCTTTACTAAAGCTTGCTGCCTTGCTCTTCGAGAGTTTCCTGCAGTTAATGCTTATATTGAGGGTGAGGAAATCGTTTACAATGACTTCTGTGATGTATCGATCGCCGTTTCAGCTCCGAAAGGACTTGTTGTTCCTGTGATTCGTAATGCAGAATCAATGTCTTTTGATCAGATAGAGAAAGAAGTAGTAAGACTTGCAGGACGTGCAAGAGACAATAAACTTACTATTGATGAGATGACAGGAGGTACTTTCACTATTACAAACGGTGGTATCTTCGGATCTATGCTTTCTACTCCGATTATCAATGCTCCTCAGTCTGCGATTCTTGGAATGCATAATATAGTTGAAAGACCAGTTGCTGTGGGTGGACAAGTAGTTATTCGTCCGATTATGTATGTAGCACTTTCTTACGATCACAGAATTATTGACGGAAGAGAGTCAGTAGGTTTCCTTGTGAGAGTAAAACAACTACTTGAAGATCCTTCAAGATTATTATTAGGGATATAAGAAATATGTATTATTTCAGACTGCTTTTAGTTTTTCTTTCTCTGATTTTTGCATCGTCACAAAGCAATGCTCAAATCTTTGACATAAAGTTGAGTGATGCTAAGAAGATCAAAGAAAGGAAACTGATTGTAGTGCTTGCAGATACAACCCGCGCCTGGGGAAAAAGGAGCAATGATTTAGTGAAGTCCATTGTTCCAAAATATTGGGATTCAATTTCAATAGAATTCATGGATCTTTCACAGGTAAGGAAATTATATGCGTCAAAAAATACTGAATATTTTACCCTCGAATTTTCTTCTCTTAGAAATCAGAAAAATCCTCTTCTTGAAAAACTCAGTCCTGAGGTAGATCCCAGATCTGTATTGTGGAATGCCAAAGAACATGGGTATTTTGAGCTGGCATTGTCAGAAAATTTTGAAAAGCCATTTTATAAGTTTCGAACAGCAGTATCAGCACCTATTGAAGGAGATTTTATTATCGCTGTTCAGCAAATTTCTAAACTGATTGCTTATAAAAAATTGGATCCTGGATTTTCCGATAAGGAATATTTCAGATCGATTGCAGGAAAAGCTCAGATTCTAAAAGATAGGACATTGATGATTGATACCCTTCAGCTGAAACGTTTTTTCAAAACGTTTACATATGTTTCTGAGGAATACACTCAGAAGTATCAGTTGACAGATTTTGCGGAGATTACAGAAAAGATAAAAGGATCAGATAGTGTAGTGGCGTATACGGCTGTTATACCATATACTGATGTATTGGGAAGAGGTAAAAGTTTTGAAGGCACTACAGGAGGAGGAATGGATGCATATGAAGGGAATATTTATTACCTGCATGTTGTTATAGATGCCAGAGAGGGCGAAATTATAAGTTTTGCAAAAGATGAAAATGCCAATATTGAGCGAAGAAGCTTGAGGCAGTTTGTCAGATATTTCGAATAATCATTTCACAATTTTAACTTTTTAAATTTCTGATCATATGACATATGATGTTGTAGTTATTGGTTCGGGTCCTGGCGGTTATGTTGCTGCCATCAGATGTGCCCAGTTAGGAATGAAAACAGCTCTGGTTGAGAAATATACTTCGTTAGGAGGTACTTGTCTTAATGTGGGTTGTATACCATCAAAAGCATTGCTGGATTCTTCAGAGCATTATCATAATGCTGCTCATGCTTTTAAGGCACATGGTATTGAGTTAAAAGATCTGAAGGCAAATATTAAGCAAATGATTCAGAGAAAAGGCGATGTTGTTAGCAAAACGGTAGACGGCATCAACTTTTTGATGAAGAAAAATAAAATTGATGTATACACTGGGCTTGGTTCATTCCTGGATAAAAACACCATACAGATAGCAGGTGCTGATGGAAACAAAACCATCACAACAAAGAAAACAATCATTGCAACAGGTTCAAAACCTTCTTCATTGCCTTCAATTGCTATTGATAAGCAAAGAATCATTACTTCTACAGAAGCGCTTAACCTTACAGAGATCCCTAAGCAAATGATTGTTATAGGAGGTGGAGTAATTGGTCTGGAATTAGGTTCAGTATATGCGAGATTGGGTACAAAGATTACAGTTATAGAATACCTTGACTCAATTATTCCTACAATGGATAAAGCTCTTGGAAGGGAGTTACAAAAAGTATTGAAAGGTCTAGGCTTTGAATTTTACTTCAATCATAAAGTTACAGGTGCAACTGTAAAAGGAAAAGAAGTAAGCGTTAAGGCAGATGATAAGCTTGGTAATTCAGTTGAGTTTAAAGGTGATTATTGCCTTGTGTCTGTTGGAAGAAAACCTTATACTGAAGGTTTAGGTCTTGAGAAAGCCGGAGTAAAGCTGGATGAAAGGGGAAGAATTGCAGTAAATGATCATTTGGAAACTTCAGTTCCTGGTATCTATGCAATCGGTGATGTAGTGCGTGGTGCTATGCTTGCACATAAAGCTGAAGAAGAAGGGGTATTTGTAGCTGAGTATATGGCTGGTCAAAAACCACATATTAATTATAATCTGATTCCAGGAGTTGTTTATACCTGGCCTGAAGTTGCAGCAGTAGGTTTTACTGAAGAGCAATTAAAAGAGCAGGGAAGAGCATATAAAACAGGATCATTTCCATTCAAAGCTTTAGGAAGAGCTAGAGCAAGTATGGATCTGGACGGGTTTGTAAAAGTTCTTGCAGATAAAGGAACAGACGAAATTCTTGGAGTACATATTATTGGTCCTAGAGCTGCTGATATGATAGCAGAGGCTGTTGTAGCGATGGAGTTCAGAGCGTCTGCAGAAGATGTTTCAAGAATGTCACATGCTCACCCGACCTACACTGAAGCCTTTAAAGAGGCATGCCTTGCGGCAACTGAGAACAGAGCGTTGCATATGTAATTGTTATGTTTAAAATTATTAAAGGGCTGTTCTGATTAAGAATAGCCCTTTTTTGTTTTATACAAGACCTTTCCATTTATATTTTGGGGAGGTAAATGAAAAATGGAAATGCCTGAAAAGCCCTTCAGTATTGTCGTTTTTTACCTCTTATTTTTAACTTATGAACGATTACTTTGTATAAGTATATAACTCTTAACACCTAACGAAAATGTCACAAATCAATCCTTATCTAACTTTCAATGGTAATTGCCAGGAAGCTTTTAACTTTTATAAATCCATATTTGGAGGAGAGTTTACGGCAGTTCAGAAATATAAAGACATGCCTCCTTCTGAGGAATTTAAAATTGACACCAAGTTTGGAGACCGAATCATGCATGTTTCTCTGCCGATTAATAATGACAATGTACTTATGGGGTGCGATTCAAATCCTGAGTATGGAAAGGTTGTATTTGGGAGCAATATTACTTTGAGCTTTAGTGCAGATACAAAATCTGTTGCAGATAAAGTTTTTAATTCCTTATCGCAGGGAGGAAAAGTAGTAATGCCTTTAGCTGATACTTTCTGGGGCTCTTATTTTGGCATGTGTGAGGACAAATTCGGTATCAATTGGATGGTAAGTTTTGACTCGAAAACAAAATAAAATTTGCAACCTTATTGAATTTTTTTTGAAACCAGGCTTAATTAAAAATATGTTATAAATAAAACTATATAACTATGGTAACGCTGACATTACTTAAGTTTTCAATAAAGATAAATGCATCGCAAGATAAAGTGTGGAATGCACTTTGGTCTGATGCTTCATACCGTCAATGGGCAGACGTTTTTAGTCCGGGTTCTTATGCAGAAAGTGATTGGAAGGAAGGGAGTAAAATAAAGTTCCTGACTGCTGATGGTGATGGTATGTTTAGTGTTATAGAAGTTAACAAACCCACTACTCAAATGACGTTCAGGCATCTGGGAACCATTTTAAAAGGTAAGGAGCAGCCAAAAACAGAAGAAAGCGAGGATTGGGAAGGAGCTAAGGAAAGTTACTTTCTTTCTGAAAATAATGGAGTGACTGAACTAAATGTGGAAGTGGATGTCACCAATAAATATCAGGATTATTTCAATAAAACATTTCCAAAAGCTCTGGAGATTGTTAAAGAAATTGCTGAGAGATAACCTACTAATGTTTGGTTCTTCCGAATGTGGTATTTAACCTTTGGAAAGAATGATTTTATCAAAGTGAAATTTTTCAGTCTTAAAAGGAAATAAATTATTTTAATAAGTAAAAGGAAGCTCGGACAACCGAGCTTCTTTTTTTATTTCTTTATTTAGTTTTTACAAGCTTAATGGTTTCTTTACTTCCATCAGTGTAATTTACAAATAGAGTATAAACTCCAAAAGATAATTCCTGTCCAAAGTCTTGAATGTCTATTTCGCTTAAATGGCTTTGTGAATAAACTTCTTGTCCAAGGTTATTAAACATAGACATAGACGATATTACTTTATCCGATTTTATTGAAAAACTAAAGTCAGATGGATTAGGCAAAATTACAGTTGATGAAGAAGTCTCTAGTGTTCCTTCCCTTGGAGATGAACAAACATTGATGGTTTTGCATAATTGCTGATAATAAGGTGCTCCGCTATAATTTACACCAGCACATAATTGTCCACCAGTAAAAGAAGAAGTCAATATAACTGTGGCCTTATATGGCTGACCAGATACAGGGGTAATGCTTTGCACAGAAGTATTGGCCCACCAGTTATATGTCATAGCTCCTGTACGTAATGAAGGATTTACTTCAAGTACAAATGTTTGTCCGGATGTAGAACAATCCGGCCCGATTAAATCACCTGTAGGTGCTGCATTAACTATTATAGATATTGCTGAAGATGTAGTACTTGCATTTGCATTATCAAATGCTTTTGCCGTGATAGAATAAGTTCCTGCAGCAACGTTAGTCCATGAATAGCTATATGGAGAAGTGAGAGCTTCACCTAATTTAGTTGTGCCCTGGTAAAATTCCACTTTCGAAATACTGCCATCTGAATCACTAGCGCTTGCAGTTATTGCAATGCTTGCAGGCGCTGTAAATGATGCATTGTTAATTGGAGAAGTTACGCTTACAACAGGAGCAGAATTAGATGTTGGATCAACAATGACGATCACTGTATCAGACACTTTAGTTAAACCACCGCCATCAAAGGCTTTTGCGGTAAGTTTATATGTGCCTGCAGGAACATTAGTCCATGTCCAGTCAAATGTTGGGTAGTTGGAATCTTCTCCCAATTTGACTCCATTTTGATAAAATTCCACCTTTGAAATTGGACCCTCGGAGTCACTTGTACTCGCGCTGATACTGATTGATGCAGGAGCTGTGTAATGAGTTCCTGTTAAAGGCGTTATTATACTGACTGTAGGAGGCGTATTGGAAGTATTCACAGTAATTGTTACAGGTATAGAAATAGAAGTTAATCCTGTGTTGTCATAAGCTTTTGCTCTGATAGTATAAGTTCCATCAATGATACTAGTCCAGTTAAATGAGAATGGAGCGTTTAAATCTTCTCCAAGCTTATTTGACCCTTCATAAAACTCCACTTTGGAAATAGAGCCATCGCTGTCGCTTGCTGCAGCATTAATGGTTAAGCTTGATGTACTATAAGTCGAATTATTTAATGGCGAAGTTATATTCGTTAGAGGTTTTGATCCAGTAACTCTAAATAAATCTCCATCCTCAATTACTTTTCGGGATAGACCGGGTCCTGCAATCTGAACCACAGCAAATTCATTTGATGCATTATAGTCAAGATAATCAAATGTAAAAGCATGTTTACCGGCTTTTAATGCGATTGAGTTGTATAATATGTCTCCATCCTGCGGATAAGAATGCTGAATTATAAGATCGTTTCCAATTGTTAATTTACCAGTTGTACTGGCAATTACATAAAAAGAATAGAGGCCATCAGCCGGGATATTGACGTATCCCGTAAACCGTATTCCATAATTGTCTGCTCTGTTTCTTATGGAGAAAAAATCGAAATTATTAATGGTTCCGGTCTTTATAGGGGTAAGGGTACCAAAATCAGGCATGGATGGCCATGTTCCTTCATAATATTGATAGTTTATGCCGGAGACTGCTCCTGCTGGATTTTCAGCAATTCTGTAAGGAGCACTTTTTAGAGCAATGGCCCTTCTGCCGATAGCTCCTGAGGTACTTTTTGCCCGAACACTAAACCAGAAATTGGAGGAAGATATGTTTTGAAATAAATAGTTCGTGTTAGTTGTATTCCCGATCAGTTGCATCTCTTTGTCTGCAGGACTTAACTGGAACACATCATAAGAAGATGCGCCTGTTACAGCTTGCCATGATAGTTGCCTTTGTGTGCTGGTGGGTGCATTAACTACAACATTTTGAGGAACTCCTATTACGTAAGAAGCTCCAGCACTCACTCCTGTTATTGAACCATTACTTACTCTTATTTTTAGTCCTGCGGTTGTTAAATTGGGCACAGTCCAATCATAATATTTTTGACCTGAAGGAATGCCAGTAGCAATGCTGGTCCATGTTGATCCATTGTCGGATGAATAGGAAAGTGAAATTGGCCCGGGGGCAGACTCTTCGTCCCATCTCAAAGTTACCAATTCTCCAGGCACCATTGATTCGCCATAGTATGGATAGGTAACAGTAATAGAAGGTTGAAGGATTTCATACGTAACAACGTAGTCTTGAGATCCGCTGGTGAGGAATTTGCCACTTACAGTAAAATTATAAACTCCATTAGGATTATCAATAGTAACTTGCTCTATGTTATTCAGGTTATCAACACCTCTTATGGCAAGGTTATTTTCCTGTCCTATGGCAGGGTTTAATATCCATGGCAGATATACAGTAGAGGAGTTTTTAACTCTCAGATTAAGATTGTTAACAAGCGAAACTGTCGCAGTTACTGAGGCTGCCGGATCTTTCCAATATAATAGTACTTTTAGTTTAGCAGAACCTGAAGGAACTGTGATTGCGTGAGTCACGCTGTCCCCGGCATTTACGCTGCTTTGAAAGTAGTTAGTATCTTCCAGGTCTTCGACTGCCTTTTTCAAATTGATCAGTCCAAATCCAAATGTAAAATCAGGACCGGAGTTGCCTAAATCATCAGCAGAATTACATAAGAGTGCTTTAATTAAAGCCGAATTGGGAGTTGTGTTTGAGTTTAATTGTTTGTAACGCTCATATAACAATGCTGTAGCTCCTGTAACACATGGAGTAGACATACTTGTTCCTGATAATAATGAATATTGATTCTCAGGAAATGTTGAAATTACATTCTCTCCAATGGCAACAACTTCTGGCTTAATTCTTCCGTCTGCAACTGGCCCTATACTTGAGGTTGAAGATATTTGGTTATCATAGCTGATATTACCTACGACCAGAGAATTCTTCGCAGCCTGAAAACCGCCTCGTGCTGTTCGGAATGAGGGTCCGAAGTTACCAGAAGAAAAGACATGCAATAGGTCTGGATAGTTAGTATTTGTTAGTTGAAGATCCACTGTTCTGCTATCGTCGTTGTATACTCCGCCAGCTCCATAAGAACCATATGAATTGCTAGTTATTTTTACATTATTGTTCGTGTAGTAATAAGGTGCCGAAACAACATCATCAGTCATATTTGTATATACAAGATTTGCTTTGGGGGCTATGCCAGTATATAAGGGATTAAGATTTCCTGTTCCTGCTAAAGTGCCGGAAGTATGATCACCATGTAATTCAGTAGAAGAAGATGCATAGTTATTGATTCTGTTCTGCTGGTCCGGGTGTATGTTGCCTGTAAAAACATCTCCTATTGCAATGCTCATGCCATCGCCTTTAAGGTTTCTTGAAGTGGAAATTCCAGATCTTAAAACATTGACTCTTGACGCATTCACGCCTGGAAAATTGTCAGTTGTGGGGGCAGGTGAGACAGGAGAAATGCTTGAAACACCTTCTATGGTTGCAATTGAGGGTATAAGATCTTTATCGATTCTTATTACGAATTGGTTTTGATCCGGAGATTCTTTTAGAATTTGTCCACCTATTGAAGTTATATTGTTTTTAACGTTCGAAGATAGATCAGAAGTAAAATAAGTAATTTTCAGATCGACTTTTCCAGCTACTTTTTCAGCATGTTTAGGAATACTTCCATCTTTCAGGGAGTTGTCAATTTTTTGCTCAGTCTTTATAGGCTCAACGCTTCTGACATTAAGGCTTTTGAGTGTAGTCTCGCTTATTCCTTCTGGTATCGATGCCCAGTATGCATTATTTGGAATGTAATTAAAGAGTTGAATGCCTGCTTCCTTTATTTTTTCATGATCCGCTTTAGAGGGAAGGTCATAAAATTGAATTAAAACATAACTTTTAGCAGATGCAGCTTTTCTTGTTTTCTTTGATAGAGATAATTTCTCTTCAGGGACATAACTGCCTGATTTAAGCTTTACTTTAAATTTTTCAGGATCGTCCGGTGCTTGAGCCACAGATAGATAGGACATTCCTGTTAGCATAAATGCCAGTAGAATTTTTTTCATAATAAATTAAGGTTTGGGACTGTTTATGATTGGCGGTGATGTTAAGGTAGGAGATGAAATTTTGGATCTTTGTAACAAAAGATACATAAGGTGGGTCGAATGGTATGTTTTTATCGATAGATGGAATAGTTGAAATGAAAACTAATTGATTATCATGCAAGTACTGGCTGACAAATTTTTTGATATAAATTTGATTTTGAAAAAATTAATTAGAAGGTGAGATCTTATTTATTTTTTGAATGAAATCTTCATTTTAAGTGAAATTTTTGTGTGAATTTGCAGTAAAATTTATCGCTGAATAACGTAGATGTGTAGTCAGATTTATCTTGATCTGTTTAGAAATTTAAAAAACCAATATAGGGTATTATTTATCAATTAATATTTTTATCAGATGGTACAAGTCGCAAATTCTCTTCTTTGGAAAAATATTGAAGCGTATAATTTTGATGAGCAGAGTGAAGTTTACGGATTCTCAACCCGACTTTCAAAGGAAAATAAGTGGACGATAAATTTTACGAAATCAGCTATCCAGGAGTACAAAAAGTTTATGTATTTGGCTGCAACATCTGATAAAATGGTATCTCCATCAGAAGTAGTAGATATTGTATGGCATCAACACCTTGTGTTCACTAAATCCTATAATGAGTTTTGTAATCTGTTAGGTAAAAAGATCGAACATATTCCTTCAACACATAATAGTAAAGATTATAGGAAGTTTGCTGCGGCTAAAGAAAGAACTAAAATTACATATGAAGAAAATTTTGGAGTACAGCCTGAAGAAATATGGAATTACTCTGATATATATGGACCACTTTCATTGCCTAAGGCTTCAATCAATTTAAGGACTTTTTTATTGATAGGTATTTTTGCCTTTGTTTGTCTTGTAACGCCTTGTTACTATTTATTTAGGCCGCTTGTTATAGAAATTGGTAATCCTTATTATATGTGGATGTTGCTATTGGGCTGTGGTGTTACATTTGCTTTACTGGATTTTTATAATAAAAGAAAACAAGCTGCATTTGTGGATGGGCTGCCTGGATATTCTTTCATTAAGAAATTAACACCTGCTGAATTAATATACTCACAAGATATTGAGCTTTCTTATCTTATAGATGGAACTGTAAGCAAAATGATTGAAGATGGCAAAATCAATGTGAGTAAAAATTTCAGATTAAAGAATAAAGCGAAATCCTTACCGGAAAGCATTTATGAGTATGTTGTAAAGGAAACACTTAAGAATCATAGCAGAATAAAATATAATGAATTATTAAGGCTACTTAAAGGTAAAAATGTTTTTTCTTCCATTGCTGATGCGATGGATGCATTTCAAAAATATTATATCAAATCAAAATACTTTGGACGATTATACTACATGAACTTTGTCATTATATCATTGGTATATATGGCTGCTGTTGTAAGGCTCTTTACAGGAGTATCAAGAAATAAACCGGTTTTCTGGCTAGTTGTATTTTTGATAGCTTTTCTTATAATAACTATATTATTCCTTAAACGTCTTACTAAGCAAATACTTAAAGAAAGTATTCCGGCATATTACAAGTCTGATAGTGTTCCTAAACATATAAATATTGAAGATTGGGATTGGAAGTATTTTATGATTGGATCAGCATTCCTTTTTCCGGCCTTTATTTCTGCAAGAAATGCGGGTAATGTAGACAACAGTTCTGGGGGAGATAGTTCATCTTCCGGGTGTAGTAGCGGATGCAGTTCTGATACTGGAAGTTCATGTGGAAGCTCATGTGGCAGTTCCTGCAGCAGCTGCGGAGGATGTGGTGGGGACTAGGTTCTCGTCTTGTTAATTTTTTTTTAATATTAAAGTTTTAAGATCAAATGAAAAAAAAATTACTTACATTTTTCCTATTATCTTTCCTACAGGTTGCAGGAGTATGCCAGAACCTGGGAGAGGTTAAATTTTAACGATTTTTCTTTTTTTGATAACAAAAGGTCTTCAATGGCCAGAAAAGGTAATTATGTGTTTTTTGCCCAATTTGAATGGAGTGTACAAATCTTCTGATAATGGGAAAAACTGGGTCTATTCAAGCACCGGCCTGAATTCAGTGATATCAAAGTTTGTAAGCGATATTCATGCGGATGAATCCGGTGTATATATAGTTACACCTGTTGGTGTTTATAAGTCAAATGATAATGGTGGTAACTGGAGGGAGTCTAATAACGGTATGAATTTTACAGGCAATAAAGAATTTGAAAGAATTTTTAGATTAAATGGAAATTTGTTCGTGTATGAAAATGATAATGGTAATGACAGGATATACGAATCTACAGATAATGGAGACAATTGGACTAAGGCTGTTGGATGACTAGCATTTGATAGATTTTTTCATATAGGTTCATTTATTTATGGGGTAAATGGGGATGATGTAGAAAGAAGCAGCAATGGCATTGAGTTTTTACCATTTCCTATGGATGGCGTTAATGGATTAACCATTGAGAAAATTTGTGGTACGGATGAAGCTCTTTTTTTTAGAAATGGTAATAATATTTATCACTCAAAAGCAGGTGGTGTTTGGAATGCGACTACTTTGAACTGGGTTCGGAAGAGAAGCTTTCAAATTTATTTTATTTGAACAATAAGTTATATCTCATAACAACTAATTCAGAGGATGAATTAATTTCTCTGCAATCCTCTACTGATATGGGAGAGTCTTGGATGCCAATTATTATTTCAGGTTTAGATAATAATCGTATATCAGGACTTAATTTTTTAAATAATAACCTAATAGCAATTACAGATGCGGGATTGTTTTTTCTGGAAGATGGAGAAAATACCTGGGCTAATAGGACCAATGGATTGTTATTAGCAGATGGATATAGAATTTCAGCCTCAGGAAATGTTTTGTTTAATTATGTAGATAATGGAATACTCCGGTCGACAGATGATGGTAAGACATGGCAGGTGTCCTTAGACAGTAATCCTAATGATGATGAATATACTCTTGAGGATTATGTTAATTATGGAAGATATTTGTATGCTAAAACTGAAAAACTTTAAACAGAAGCGCAGACAAAGGAGTGACCTGGGATAAGCTTATTCTGCCAATGGCCCAGTTCTCCGGGTTTGATTTTGCTGGAGGAAGCGGGGATACGTTATTTATATCTTTCTCCGGACAGTATACCGGAGGAAAGTATTTTACATTAAATGCGGGAGATAGTTGGTCTCAATGGGGAAAGGACACCTGGGTAAATAAGATAATATGGAATAGAGATGCAATGTTTGGCGTTAAGACTGAAATTTACCAGGACGGTAACTTATTCCGGGAAAGACAGGTGTATTAAGATCTGATGATTTCGGGCAAACTTGGGAAGCTTCTTCTGTAGGCATTGATACAACTATATATATCAAGTTTTTGATTCAAGGGGAAAGTGCTGAGACATTATTTTTATTGGGTTATGGAGTAGGTGTAAACCATGTAATGTATAAATCCAACGATAATGGGGCTTCCTGGAATTTGGCAAATATCAATTATGATGCAGACTTATCTCTAATTTCAGACCTAAAGTGTCATAATAAATCTCTGTATATGGCGTATGTTGGTGGGGTACTTAAAAGCGATGATGGTGGGGAAAACTGGGAGTCAATTTCTGTGAACCTGCCTGCGGGCTCGTTGGGGCATTTGCATTTAGAGGGGAGGAAATTTATTTTGGGACATATGGACATGGAATCTGGAAAACATCTTCTGCACCTTTAGCTATCTTTGGGATCAATAGCTCCAGTGATAATTTTTTCATTTACCCGAATCCTGGTTCTGCTTCTGCGAATGTCAAATCAATAAATGGTAATGGCTTTGTTAGGATACTGAATATGCAAGGAGAGGCAGTAAAGGAAATTAATGCTGAGCCGGGAAATGTGGTTACCGGAATTCCAATTAATGATGGTCGTGCTGGAATCTATTTACTGAAGTATGAAAGCGAAGGCAAATCTTATTCTGAAAGAACTTGTTATTTTGAGATAGATGGTGCTTTAGAGTTAATACAAATTTTAAATGAAATAATTTGTATTAACTCTAATGAAGTTTTAAAAATTGATTATATTGATTGAGAATATTTTTGTTAAAGTTATAAACATTTTTCACGCTTATTTGTTAATAAATTACTTTAAGCAGTCTTTGGGGTTTAAAAGCATAAACTTCCAGTATGCATGAATAAAATTGAAAATGTACTTTTGATAGACGATGATAATATCACGAACTTCATAAATCAGCGTCTTCTGAGAAAACTAAACGTAGCAAGTAACATAACTACAGCCACCAACGGCTATGAAGGGTTGGAGCATGTCCATAAATTTTGCAGGAATTTTAAAAACTGTTCTCATTTGATTTTTCTTGATATTAAAATGCCTGTAATGGATGGTATTGAGTTTCTGAAGGAGTTTAATACTCTGAATCTTCCTAACAAAGAAAATATCAATATCGTAATGCTTTCTACCTCCTCTAACGAAAATGATATCAGGCAAATTGAAAAATTTAAAATTCGTGAATTCCTTACTAAACCTCTTACAGAGGAAAAGATATTAAAGGTATTGCAGGATTGGGAATCTTACTGCCATGAGTAATTTTGCATAAATTTATTAATAGAAGAATCCTAGTCTGAAATTAAATAACTCATCTTCTTCTGAAAAGGCATAGGTAGCATTCATAACAAATCTGTCATAGATTGACATCCAAACACCCGGCCCATAGGATGTATGCCATTCTTTAGACTTTTCTCCACGTACATATACTCGACCATTATCTAATAATGCCATCAGGCCAAATTTTGCAGGAAATATATATGCATTAAAGTTGAAAAGCTCTCCCCTTATTTCTACATTTTGATAGAAAGAATCATCTCCAATGAACCTCGTTTTTCTATAGCCTCTAACGTTTTGCGTTAAGCCTATACTATTGCCCTGATAAAATTCAAAGTCCCCTCCTGTAGCAGCACCGCCAATCCGCATTGCCAATGTTAGTTGTTTGGGAAGATTAGGTGTAAGATAAACTACAAATTCACTTTTAAAATGTCTGTAGTATCCCTTACTATATGTGAGCCTCCTGCTGATGTTTGCTTCAGTAGTCAATAATATACCTCTTGTAGGATTGTAAATGTTGTCTCTTGTACCTAGTACAAATGAAGTCCTTAAGCCAAGGAATTGCTGTCCGTTATATATTTCTGGGTTTGTCTCACCTAGCGTCTCTGAAAGTAATGTTCCGGTATTGTCTTCTACTCTGTAGTATTCATAAAGTGGTCCAAGATTTATTTTAAAATAGTTTGTAATATTTTTGGATAGTGCAGGATTGATCAGGGTATGCAATAGCCTCACTCTATAAAAATCAATACCTGCTATTTTTCCGGGAGTCTCATTTCCATATCCGAAGAAGTTGAATACAAATGCCGGCGCATATGATAATGCATGAATGTATAAATCATATTTTTTTATAATGTTTTTTATTTCACCTGTGTATTCTATTTTTCTTGAACGGGTTGTGGTGGCAACATTCACCATGAGCCTGTGGCTTGCACCATATGGAATGCTTCTGAATTTATATGTCTGATATAGTACACCTGCTCCTATATAGAATCCATCATCTGGATTGTAATATAGTGTAGCCTGAGGTCCAAGATACTTGTACCTGAACTCATCAAGACCAGGGAAATTTACACTTTCTTTGAATGAAGTTTGTACGCTTGTGCTTTTCCCTTTTTGGATAAATGTATCATAGTTGGTATCATAGATAAACGTGCGGTTGCCACAGCTATTGACCTTAGATAAGTCAAGGATAGTATCTTTATCTTTGCCACCTATGATTCTGATCTTAATACCTTTGTCAACATCTCCATTAATGAGGAACTTGTCTTCCCCGCCGAGCCCGTATAATCGGACTTCTTTTGTTAGGTCTGAATTAAAAGTACGCTCATATATTTTCTTTGATACTTCTCCTTCTTTATTGATTTTGTTAATAGTAACCTTAGTATGTGAGTCATCTATTCTTTCTACAGAGAAATGCTCATCTTTATCACTTCCAAATATGTCAGTATATTGATTCAGTTCACGATAGTATTTAAGAGCTGCTTCCCGTAGCAGATTTCTTCTGCTTTTCAACTTGGCTGTGATTTCAGGACCATGTATTGGGTATACTGAATCAGGAAGTGCTTTAACTGCTTCTTCAATTTCTTGGTCAGAAAGTTCATTACTAATGCTATCAGCAATCTCTATCCAGTCGTTTTCATCAAGGGAGCTTAAGAATCTTCTGTCTAAATTTTTTGCACTAAGATTTAGGCCTACAATATCTCCGTATTTGTAATCAAAAGTTTGAAGATTTCTGATTACCCATTTTCTGCTGATGATAGAAGGGAATACTCCGTCAAATTTGTAAAAGACTTGATCTCTATCTTCTGGAATTGCTCTGTAAATCTTTCCTTTTTCAGTGGGAACACCTGTCCATCTGTATTGACGTTCATGCCTGTCCCAGTCTCCCATGAGCATATCTATAAGCCTGGTTTTTAAGAAAAATCTTTGATCTACTATGTTATCATTATCTTCTTCAGTTTCTTCATACACTTTATCTGTACCAACAATATTTTTTGAATAACCCAGGCTTGCGACATTAGAATGATCATCATTAGCATCTTCTTCCAGAAATGACAAGCTACCTTTAAACTCTTCACGATAGGGTCCAAGGCAGCTGTCGTTTGGAATGTATACTACCCTGGGATTGGTATGGTAAATACCCACTGCTTCAGCTATCTTAGCCGCCACAAGGCAACCATATGGGTGTTGTGCAGAGATTTGATCCTGTGCAAGATCTTGCACAATAGTATTTTTAAATGTTGCAGGAATGGCTTTTGAAGGGTTTTTGTCAATGGACCTTAATACAAACTTCTTTCCATCTAGATTTTTTAGTTTAAGTGATTTTGATTGTTTCCCTCCTCCAATGCCATAAGGAATCAATCCTCCTTCGTCAGTACTGAGGTTTACATATGGGATGGTGATAGGTTGAGTCCAGTCTTTTCTATAGTGGTTTCCAAATAAAAACTGGTGAAGTTTGGATGTTTTATATTGTTTGGAAGCTGGCATAGTGACAGAAGAGTCTTTATAGTTTTTTTCAGATAATGAGCAAAACAACTCTAGTGCACCAGTTTTTTTTTCATAAAGTTTATGTCTGAATTTTATAATTCCAGTTGATCCGTCTCCTTCGGGTATCCAGTATTCAACCCAGGCTTGCCCTGATTGATAATAGTTAATCTTAGCGAATCCTTTAGATCGCTCAGTATACAATGCATTGCCCCCTCCTGAAACAGGATTTAGTCTGCTTCCTGCTCCGCTAACAACATGATTGATTTTACCTTCTATATGAAACTGAAGGTTATGATCATGTCCAGCGGAATAAACAAGATTATCATATTCTCCTATTACTGATGTTATCCTGGTTTTGAAATATTGGTATCTATAGTGTGATATGTCCTGATCAACACCACCGAATTTTCTGTATAAGGGATAAATAGCACCAATACCAGGCAGGGGAACATAAAGATTTTTTCTTATAATTCTTAAAGGAAATATGTAATCCAGAAAGGTATAGTACCCTCCATGGTTTCCATTGCTGTATAATGGATGATGGGCCACTATTAATTTATGTTTGTTTTTGTTATTGTCCAGAAAGTCTTTGAGTTGTACAATCATGTCGTCTTCATCTTCAGCTTCGCAGTCTCCGCATTCTCCATATGGTTTAATATATTTATGAAGCCACCATTGTGAATCTATAGCTGCAAAAGCTATCTGAGGATGAATCTTTGCAGTGAAAGGACCTGGGCATGCATTGTCCGGAACAAATGAATTGCCTCTCTTTAAGTAATTTTCTACAAAAGACTCTTGCCTTTTAATTGCCTTTAGTCCTCCCGCTCTCATATAATCCCAATCATGATTACCAGACACCAGATAAACCTGGCCCTTATAATTCTCAAAGATTTTAAGTTGTTCTATTAGTTTCGCTTCTTGTCTTTCCCTTGAATTGGCAGAGGAATCAGGCATACCATCAAAATAAATATTGTCACCTAAAAAAATAACGGCGCTATTAGTATCATCGTGAATGGTTTGTCTGAGAAGTTTCAAAGTTGGTTCTTGAACAGTAAGGGACGGGCTCCCAGCATCACCAATAAGATAGACTGAAAATACAGGCTGCGTGCTATCAGGACGAGCTGTTTTCCAGTTTCTTACTTCTTTTTTGTAGTAGGGTAAATCTATACAGGAAACATTCAGTATTGAGAGAATAAAAACATTTATCGCTAAAAAAAACTTCATGTTGGAATTCGGAAAATTTTGGTCAGTTTTTATCTGAAAGCACTAAAGATTTTAATCTGGCAAGGATATGTAAACACTTATCAGCTATATCCGGTTATTTCATTAACTCTATTTTACTTTAAGTGTTTTTTTAAATGACTCATACTACTAAAATATTAGGAGAAGTTGTCCCTTATGTTTTTAATCTGTTAAGGGATAAATTATCTCCTCAATATTTGTATCATAACTTTTATCATACAAGTGAAATAGTTAAATCTTGCAATGCTCTTGGAAAGCTTGCAGGCCTGAGCGCCGATGAGTTGGAGATTCTTGAATTGGCAGCCTGGTTCCATGATACTGGATTCATTAAAGGTTATAAAGATCATGAGGCAGAAAGTATGCGTATTGCAGAAGATTTCCTTTTGAAGGCAGATTATGATAAGGGTAAAACGGCTAGAGTCCTCAGTTGTATAAAAGCAACAGCAAGATCAGAAGCTCCAACAGGGAAGCTGGAAATGTTGCTCTGTGACGCGGACTTTTCTCATACTGGGAATAAGGACTTTGCCTCTAAGGCGGAGCTATTGAAGTTGGAATGGGAAAATTTTGAAATGAGCAGTTGTTCTGATAAGGAATGGAATAAAAATCAGCTTGAGTTTCTTTCTTCCATTTCATACTATACAAAAGAAGCAGAAGAGCTTTATGGAGCCCAGAGATTATTGAATATTATAGAGCAAAAGAAAAAGGTTGAAGCTAACAAGGAAAAGGAGGAAAAGAAAAAGTTAAAAGGGGAAAAGTCAAATGTTCCTAAGCGTGGTATTGAAACGATGTTCAGGAGTGTTTACCGGAACCACATAAACCTTAGCTCTATAGCTGATAATAAGGCCAATATGATGATTAGTATCAATACTATTATTATTTCCCTGATGCTTACTGTGGTAGGAGCTAAGTTTTCATTTTTTGGAACCAGCTTAAAAGAAAATCCAGCTTTGATTTTTCCTGCAATTACTCTTATAGCTACCAGCTTGGGAAGTGTGATATTTGCAATACAGTCTGCCAAACCAAAGGTAACTAATAGGATTGAAAGAGGGGATGCAAAAAATGATAAACATAATCTACTCTTTTTTGGAAATTTCACTCATCTCAGTCTTCCTGAGTTTGAGGTTTCAATAATGGAAGTAATGAAAGAAGATGTACTCTTGTATTCTAATATGATCAATGACTTGTATTATCTGGGGCTAGTCTTGCAAAAGAAATACAAGCTTTTAAGATATAGCTATACATTTTTTATGGTTGGTCTGATTGTGACCGTATTGGTTTTCATAAGCATACTAGTATATCTTAAAGTAGGAAATCATCCTATAAAGCAATACCATTTAAAGTTTTCTTAGGATCAATTTCTTCTTTAAGCGGGCTGAGACTTAAAAATTTATAATGTACTTTGCCAATATAGTCATAACTTTTGGAGCCACTTCTAAGCTTTGACCATGTAAAACTGTTTTTAGTGAGATGCTCATTTTGTGTGAATAAATACTGGTCAGTCATTAACAGATATTCCTTTTCTTTAACATTGTTCTTCAATATACGGTGTGCCAATATCACATCTGGACCAACAAGTTTCAACATACCTTTAATCTCAGTTGTTGTGATACATCCATAGTGAACTATAATTTTAATTGTCAGATTACTGAGCTCTTTAGGTTCTATGTTGCTTTTCTCTCTTATATCCTGTATTGCAAGATGAAAGTCAAGAAAGGTTTTCCTAACCTGAGATTCAAGCATGTCAAATCCTGGAGGATCTCCTGTTTTATAAAACATTACAGCATCACCCAGTATTTCAGCTGTTTTAAAATTCAATATGTTTGAGTCAATTATTACTTCTAACAATTGATGAATGTATTCTTTACTTTTTTCGATTTTAGTGCTTTTAATAAATTTGGTAAACCCCGAAATGTCCGGAATAAAAAAAAATGCAGGCTGGGCATCCTCAATCGCTGAAATGAGATCTATATACATAAAGCTATACTCAGTATAATAATATCCTTTTATCGTTTTGCCGGCAAAGGGACTACTAAAAATGAAACCCTTAAAAATCTACAATTGTTCTTATTCTATAGATTAATTGATAAATATCATTGGAATGAGAGGTCCTGACAAAGGCAGAATCAACATGATTCTGCCATTTATTATTTTATTCGTTTTTGCAATTTCTTTATCAGTGCTTCACTCACCTGAGCCACTGAAGAAAACCTTAAAATCTGCTGTAGGAATCGGAAAGAAGAAAAATCGTGAAACCTCTCCTTACAAAACCACTACGATTCCTGTAGAGTGCAAAGAAGATATTATCATTTGCAGTTGAGCTAATTAATCCTTTGTTATATTTAAGGAAATTTAGTTTTAATGATGAAATTAAGTATAATTGGTTGTGGCTGGCTCGGATTACCTCTCGCTAAGTTTCTTATTGAGAAGGGCTTTGTAGTAAAAGGATCCACAACATCTAATGAGAAAATGAACCAACTTACCAAGTTGGGAATCAAACCTTTTCTTATTAATCTTTTTGAAGATCTCAGAACTGATAAAGACTTCTTTAATACAGATGTTCTTGTTGTAACATTGCCACCTTCCCAGAAGAAGCAATCTGAGCAGAAATATCTTGAGTCTCTTGATTTTCTTGTAAGTAACACATCTTCCGAAACAAAGCTCATTTATACCTCATCTACTTCTATATATAAAAGTCTTAATACAGAGCTTGAAGAAGAGGCAATCAGAACAATTGAAGACAGTGATTATCCATTGTTATACAAAGCGGAGAAAATATTTATGGATTCCAAAAGACCTTCTACAGTCGTGAGATTTGGAGGCCTCACAGGATATGATAGGATATTGATTAAATATTTTGCTGGAAAAAAAGATCTGACATTTGGCAATGAGCCTGTAAATTTAATACACAGAGATGATGCCGTGCGGATTATATTTGAAATAATTAGGCAGCATAAATGGAATACTATTTTTAATGCTTGTGCTCCGGAACATCCCTTAAAAAAAGATTTTTATACTTTTCTGTCGGAAACATACAATTATGAAAAGCCTCATTTTGCAAACCCTTTAGAGCCTTATCCTTATAAGATCATTAATCCTGATAAGCTTATTAGTGAATTATCCTATCAGTTTTTATTCAAAGATCCATATAGATTTACATATTGAAATTAGGTTCCTTTTTTGGTATGAATTTATAGAGACCAAGCTCAACTTTTTCAAAGAGAGTCCTGTTAATTATATAAGGGGCCAATATGAAAAAGGAAAAGATATGAATAGTACATATAAGGAAAAAGACCCAGAAATGCCCAATTACAGAACACCAATGGTGGAGAAGTTGGAAAAGCTGAGTCAAAAGGGATATACTGTTGATTTTCAGTTTGTGGAGGGTGAACTGGTTGACTTGGCGGATAGGAAATCTTATACTCAGGAGCAGGTGAGGATTGCAAACATTTTCCGTTTTGAAGGCATATCTAATCCTGATGATATGGCTATATTGTATGTAGTAGAAACAAATGACGGAAAGATGGGAACAATCTCAGACGCTTTTGGTGTCTATGGAGATCCTAATCTGGAAGCCTTTTTTAACGGAGCAGAACAAATTACAGAAAGACCATGTTAATGAACATGGTCTTCATTTTTTCCAAATCTTTTTACTAAATATCCTATAAAGAATACCAAAACCCATGAGGGGTATAGCGCCCAGATATTGGGAATGTTTTTATTAATAAAAAATAGTGTCACCTGAACAAATATGCTGAAAATTATTCCCACAACACTCAGCGACTGTATTCCATTTAAATTCTTCATCGAACGTTAATAAGGTATAAATTTAAAGAAATGTTCCCTAGGTTCTGTTTTTATTTTAACTTATTTATCTCTTCTGCATCGCACTTCAATTGAATATCATTTAAAATAAGTAGTAATAAAAATTGCTTTTTTGACTTTCTTAAAGAAAAAAAGGTAATTTTTTTATAATTATAACAATAGTGCTTAGCATAGGTTGAAAAGGAAATTGCAATTAAGCTTTATGGTATCAATAACTTATTTAATTTTGGGCCGCGAAATAATATTGCATTAAAAAGAGGTAATATAAATTAAAGAAATAAGGGTTTAGTGAATGCCTCAGAAGAAATAAGCATTCTGAGATTTGAAGTAAATTAAAAAAACGTAAGCCTTATTTTAGTCGGTTCGGACTTTTGATTGTTATGAAAAAAATTATCATTCCGGTAGTAGTTATAATATTTGGTGCGGTGGGAGCTTTGGCATATAAAAGCTTAAGAATTGAAAAGATACCTTCTTTGCTGGATCGTCCGGTTGCAGACTCAGATGTGAATGAATGGAAGCATATTAAAAGGCGAGTTGATGAGCTTCATTCGAAAATAAGGAAAAATTCAGAAGATAATACTTCAAGACTCCTATTGGCTGAGATTTATGCGAATGAGGGTAATATTTCAGGAAAGCATTTTTATTATTATTCAGCAGTGCTGGATCTATTAAATTATATTATTGAAAATTCAGCAGAAGCTGATTCTATAAGAACTGAAGCTAGATTAAATAAAGCCTCTCTATTATTGTCTTTAAATCAATTTGAGCAAGCAAAAGATATTTGTAATGAGCTTTCGGAAGAAGGACATAAAAGTCAGCGGTTAAGTGAAATAAACTTTGATGCCTTCATTGGAATTGGAGACTATACAAATGCACAAAAGGTAGTTGACCAAATGAAGGCTTCCGGATTTGACCTAAAAGTTCTTACTCGTATAGCAATGTTAGATGAAATAAAGGGGGATCTAACTAAAGCTAAAAGTGAATTAAAAAAAGGTTTGGATTCAGGAAGTACTAATAAGGATTTGACTTGGAGAGCTCAATATAAGTTGGGAACTTTATATGAAAAGGAAGCGGATCTTGCAAAGGCAGAAGAAATATATAAAAGCATTCTTACTGATAATTCCGGATATCCATTTGCAAAAGCCGGCATTGCAAGGATAAAAGCTGCAAATAATGATTATGAAGGAGCTGTGACAATGTTGGAAGCAGCATACAAATCGAACGCTGTAATGGTATTTAAGCAGGATATTGCTCTGATTTATAAAAATACTGGCAGAATAAATGATGCAAAAAAAGAGGTTCAGGATATTGTAAATTCAATAGAAGAGGGAGAAAAGGCTGGCTGCAACTATGATCTTGTAAGAGCTCGACTGTATAGTGAAATACTTGAAGATTTTGACCTTGCACTTATATATGCTGAGAGAGCTAAAGAGAGATGGCCTGAAAATGTTGATTTGAATAAAGTTCTTTCTCTTATCTTTTACAAACTTGGAGAATATGAAGATGCAGGTTATTATTTAAACAAAGCCACTTCAGTTCAGCCAAATGAACCTTCGTTAATGTGTCTTTCTGGTCTCTTGAAATATAAAAGAGGTAACTCAAAAGAAGGCATTGATATGATCAAGAAAGCAATGCATCAGTTGCATTATCAACACAGTATACTGACTGTTGAAGCTAATGACCTTATTGCTAAAAATGATTTGTCAATTTCATTGAAATAAATTTTACTACAAGGTTGCATGTAAATTTCCAGTTGCAGGTAATCTTATTTATTTTTAGTTCCATTTGCTTATAGGCATTGCCTGGCTTTTTACTTTTATCTTACTGCTTAAAATACTATCATAATTGATTAATTATTATGAATTCCCTATTATTTTCCTGATTAGAAATTAAAAATAACCTAACCGCCTAAGACTTGTTATCTATGTATATTAGGGTATCAAGGTTATGTATACAGGCAGGAGTTTGCATCTATTCGTTGAAAAGAAATTGTTCTTTTTCCTTTGGCTCTTCCCTTCCGTTTTATTCGGTCAGCAAATAAATGAACTGGTCACATTATACCAGCATAAGTATAAAGAAAACGAAGCTGTTATTATTCATTCAGAATCAAAATTTGAATTTGATCTTGCCGAAAATAAAGTAGTAGTGAGAGAAGATAGAAACCAAAAATTACTCTCTCTTCGGTACAATACATTTATCAATGAAGTCGAGTTTTATGACAGCAATTCAGATATAAAAGAATTCTCATGTGAGAGCAGTCTAAACCAGAAGTCTTTTAATTCAGATAAAGTTTGCGGCAATTACACTAATTCTGAATATTTTTTTGATGATAATAAATTTTGTACTCATAAGCTAAAGCTGCAAGAAGCCGGTGAAGTATGGAAAACTCATGTAGATAAGATCTATAATGATTCAAAATATCTGACTTCAGTTTATTTCCATGATAAGTACCCCATAGTAACTAAAAAAATTATATTAAAGATTCCATCTGATATTGATGTTGATATTCGTGAATTCAACTTTGAAAAATTTGCTGTAGAGAAGCATGTAACTGAGCAGGGAAAATTCAGAATAGTGGAGTATTCTATTAGTAATATCTCCGCTATGGAGAATGTTCGGCTAGGCAGAAGTGTGCAATTTATATATCCTCATCTCCTCATACTTGTCAAATCTTTCCAGAGTGAAGGTGAAAGGGTAAATATACTTTCAAATTTACATGACTTATATGGTTGGTATAGAAGCTTGACTAGTCAGCTCTCTGTGCAACCTGAAGTTTTTGCTCCACTGGTCAATAGTATACTTAAGGGTAAGGTCACGGATGATGAAAAGATCAGTAGTATATTTTACTGGGTTCAGGATAACATCAGATATATAGCCTTTGAAAATGGACTTGCAGGTTTTAAACCAGATGATGCACATTCTGTATTTCAAAAGAAATACGGAGACTGTAAGGGCATGGCTAATCTAACTAAAGAAATGCTTCGATATGCAGGCTACGATGCGAGGTTATCCTGGATAGGGACAAAACAAATCAGGTACGATTACTCAATTCCTTCGCTTGCTGTGGACAATCATATGATTTGTACTGTAATATTGGAAGGGAAAAAATACTTTCTCGATGCAACTGAAAAGTACTTGCCTCTTGGCTATAACGCTGAGAGGATACAAGGTCGACAAATTTTGATAGAAGATGGAGACAACTATATTCTGGAAAAAATTCCTGAAGTATCTGGTGAGAATGAACTCGAATTAAGGCAGGTGAAGCTTTCCATGAAAAGCGATATGCTTGTTGGCTCATACAAGTATATTTTGCAAGGGGAAAAAAAGAGGAATTTTTTATGTGGTTATCACTTCTCTTCAGGAGATACAAAGGATAGGTTGGTAAAGCATTGTCTTATTGATGAAAATAAAAACATGAAAGTTAACAATGTTCGATTACCTGATATGAATCATCGGGTAGGAGCCTTTGAAATCAATACTGACCTTGAGTGTAAAGGGGCTATTAGTTCCTTTAACAATGAATTATATATTGATATTGATATATCAAAAGACTTTAAAAGTTGGATTGTAGATGAAGAGAGACAATCTGATATTGACTTTGGTGAAAAGATTCATAAAGTTCTCGAAGTTGAGCTCGAGCTCAAGGATGGTGATTCCGTGATATTTCTTCCGGAAAAATTGCAGATAGATCACAAGGAGTTTTCTGTTCATGCTGTTTATGTCAAAGACCTAAACAGAATACTATATAAGAAGCGAATAAGCATTGAAAATGGAATCATCTCAAAAGATTCTTTTATTCAGTGGAATGAAGCGATAAGAAAATTAACTCAGCACTATGATAGTCAAATTATTTTGAAGCGCTAATATTATGAAAAGGGGGATTTTGTTGTTTGTATGCATGGGATTATTGCAATTGTCTTTTGGCCAAAAGGATCTTGAAAGTAAACTAAAACAAATATATTGGAACAATGCAGGTCCTGAGTTCAGACAGATGAAGGCTCCCGCCAAGTGGAAGAATGAATCAGCAGTGATTCTTGCTACACGCGTTGATTATCTCGGTACTTTTGCAGGAGTAAGGAAAAGCTTTACTGAAAATATAGTTATACATTATCGGGTGCTGCTTCAGGATAAAGCGTCGGTTAGAGAGTATTCAGAACTAACATTTAACCAGAATAAAATTAAAACCAATCTTATTGGTAAGACCAATGCTTATTCCTTTGTGGCAGTTAAGATTGTGAAGCCTGACGGAACAGAGAAGATTATGGATCTATCGTCTGCTGTGAAAACAGACGTCGGAAGTGAAAAGGATTCCAAAATGGCAGTTCCAGATCTGGATCAAGGTGACATTATTGATTTTTTCATTGCAATTCAATCAAAGGAGACAGATGTACCTAATATTACAGAAAGTGATCTGCTGGAAGAAAAATATCCTGTTGTAAATAAACAAATCAGGTTTATAGTGCCAAGGCAGATAAATTTTAGCAGTAAATCTTTCAGAGGTGCCCCTGAATTTATAAAGACCAAACAAGGTAAAAATAATATTTATACACTTATAGATACAATGCGTGGCAGGGCTCCTGAGGTCTTATGGGATTTTCCACACAGGACTTCTGCAGAAGTCAGGTACAAGATTAGCAATGGTAAAACTTTTGTTCATCAGGACGAAGCCCTGGTGGCGAGAGAAGCTTTACAAAACTTTGATTATAACAATCAGGATATCCGGTATATCGAAGATTATGTGAACCAAAATGCAGGTGAGAGTAAAAGCCAGGATGAGGTGGTTAAAGAGATATATTATTTGCTCAGGAGTCCGATTTTTCAAAAGGCATATTTTGACATAGACCAGGGAAGTCCTTTGGATAATCATTATGTGTCTGAAAGATTTTTCTTCCTACTGAATAAGTATCTGAAAAAATACAATATTGAGCATGAGATCATGATTGTACCATCTCGAAATTATGGTCCCTTCTGTGATCTGGTGAATATGAGCAGTTGCGACTTGCTGCTTAAGATAGGAAAAGACTCCGGGTACTATCTTTCCAGACCTACTCCCTTTTCTATTCCAGGTGAGTTCCCATATTTGTTTGAAGGTATGGAAGCTGTGCTTATAGGATATCCAAAGAGTAATACTGCGGCGAGGTTCAATGAGGAAATACCTGTTTCTGGCAAAGAAAGTAATTTGACGCATTCTCGTTATAATCTTTCTTTTGACTCTTCAGACCTTTCTAAAATCCTTGTAAAAAGAGAAGTCTCTGCAAAGGGTAATAATAAAGCATATCATCAGTATCTGATTTTTACAAATCATGATTATCTGAGGGAATATGATAAACCACAGTATCAGAACTTCAGCTATTCTGAAATAAGGAATCTGGTGAATGAATATTCATACCTCAGAGAGAAGTCCGAACAGCAGGCTGTTCAGGAAAATTATGAACGGGAAAGGAGAGTGGAAGACGATATAGAATCAGAGCTAGATACAAAAATTTCTGAATATAAAAATCTAATAATTACATCTGTTGGAATGTGGGAAGATATGCCAGATACTAAGTATTCAGACGAATTCGTAATTGACAATGGTACCAAAAAGGCTGGTAAGAATTTTATTCTTGAAGTTGGGAAATTTATAGAAAAGCAAACAGAACTTTCCGATGAGCAAATCCAAAGGGATAGAGATATACATATGGGTTTTGCCAGAACATTTAATTCGGAAGTGATAATAATTATACCTGAAGGATTTAGTGTTGAGGGAATAGATAATCTTAATATTAATGTTTCCAATATATATGGAGGGTTCATTTCATCAGCAAGAGTAGAGCAAAATAAATTGCTTATCAAGACTTCAAAATATTATACGCAAAACCATTGTACATCCGCTGACTGGCCACATATGGTTAGTTTTTTAAATGCAGCAGTACAGTTTAGTAAGTCTAAGATATTGTTGAAGAAGTTATAGTCATCATTCTACTTGGATGCAAATGATCAGCTTACTGTTGTTTATTCTAAAGGTTAAATAACGGTAAGCTGATAACTTTATGGCCTGGGCTTAATGAGTTATATAACGCGAGTAATTTAATTTACCCATTTATTTTTTCGTATATCTCCATTCCGCAAAACATAGGTGAATCGATATTGTAGGTGGTAGTTAAAGCATGCAATAATCGAAATCTCTGAAAATGATAAAGTTAATTTTTGATTTTTTAGAAAAAAACTTCTTTATTGCCATCAATTCCCAGAAAAGGCCTATTGTGAATATACCTCAATACTTGGGGGCCCAGAGGACATCCAATAGTACAATTCTTAATAACTTCCTTAGATAAATTTAACAAACTGAAAATGGTTACCCACGGGGCACTTACGGTTTATGCCAAAATTAAACCTGGCATGGTAGAGCAATTAAGGTCAAAGCTCTATGAAATCAATACACCTCCTAACGATATCGAAACGAATCCTATCGTTCCCTTTAAGAAAATTTCAACCATACATTTCGCTCGATTTGTTATTCTTGATGAGGCAAGAGATCTGAAAGGTGAGATAATTAACCCTTCGCTTGTGTTTTCCAGCAATTATGATAAACCGCTGAACAAACATATAGAAGAGTTAGTGCAAGGTGCGGGGCCCGGGCTTCATGATATATACCATCATTGTGTAGGCTTTGAAAGAGGAGATGATCTTATTGCATTTTTAAATAAACATAAGATGCCATGCGCAGCCTTTTATAAAGGTACGCCTTACCGCTCTGTAGCACGAATTCTGAGAGAGGCACAACTAAGAGAGGAGATGGCGGATTTCATTGATAAGGAAACTAAATCCGATAAAGGCATCAATGGACATACTTTAAGAAATAAAATAGTCGAGTACGTCAACAGTGAAAAAAAATATTCATGGATAAAGAATAATGAAAATCCTACTTTTATATGGAAGTTATGGTTTCAGATTTCAAAATTCCTTTGCTTAGTAGCTTTAACGGTGGTTGCAATTTTGGCTGCAATTTGTGCAGTAGTGCCCATAAGAATTAAGGAACGCAAAGATTCTTCTGAAAAGAATGTATTGGAAGAAGAGAAGATTCTTAAACTTGTTAAAGAAGAAGATAAAATAGTACAGAATCAGCTTACTCACCTAGTAGACATTAAGCCAGGCTGGTTCAGGCTGATTACTTTGAAATTTGTTTTGTTCACTATAAACCTGTTGGCTATATACAAATTTAATAAAGGCGAGCTTGGGAGCATTCCTTCCATTCACTTTGCCCGTTGGGTTATTATTGACAATGGTCGGAGACTACTGTTCTTTAGTAATTTTGATGGCAGCTGGGAAAATTATCTGGGAGACTTTGTCGATAAAGCTGCAGTTGGTCTTACAGGTGTCTGGAGTAATACAGTGGATTTTCCCCAAACCAAATTCCTGATTTTTGAAGGCGCAACAGATGAGCAAAAATTTAAAACATGGACCCGTGCACACCAGATTCCCACTCAGGTATGGTATAGTGCCTATAAGCTTCTTTCTGTTCAGAATATACATAATAATAGTGCCATAAGAAAAGGCCTGACAGAAACGATGTCTGACAAACAAATCAAAGAATGGCTAAAACGTTTTTAAAGATATGACCGGAAATATAGAATTTAAAGATATACAAGGACTAATTGTCAGGGGATATAGTGATCTTCCCGCATCCTGTTTTCTTCTTTTGAATATCTCAGATGCTGTTAAGGCCAAGCAATGGCTTCGTGTCATTTCAGAGGAAATTACAGCTGGCACTTCAAAACCCATACATAGAGCTATGCACATAGCCTTCACCTATTCCGGGATTAAAAAGCTGGGTATGGACGAGAACTCTCTTAAGTCATTCGCAAGAGAGTTCAAAGAAGGGATGACAAGTGATCATCGCAAAAGGGCACTAGGTGATCTTGGTGGAAGTGATACAACAAAGTGGCAATGGGGTGGACCCGCAAATGAAGAGGTTCACATACTGCTTATGCTTTATTATTCTCTGGAAAAAAGTCTTGAAGAGGATTGCGCAATCCAGGTTTCAAAACTGGATGGGCTTAACTTAATTAAGAGGCTTGACAGTAACTTATCTACTCTTCAGAAAAGGAAAGAGCATTTTGGATTTCATGATGGTATTTCTCAACCTTTGATCAAAGGTTTTAACAAGCAGGCAGATGAGAAATTTATGGTTGAACCAGGTGAATTTATATTAGGCTATCAAAATGAATATTTAAAGTTGCCTGACAGTCCTTGGGTGAGCGGAAATGAAAATCCATATTCATTATTGCCACTCTTGCAGGATGGCAGCAATAATTATGATTTTGGAAAGAATGGAAGTTATATGGTTTTCAGACAAATCAGTCAGGATGTGTTGAGGTTCTGGAAGTTTATGGAGGATGCAACTTGTGAAGGTGGCAGTGACGAGGAGAAAAGGGTTAGACTTGCATCCAAAATGATGGGGCGTTGGCCAAGCGGAGCTCCTTTGGTAAAATGTCCGGATCGCGATAACCCTGATTTAGGCGGGGACAATTCTTTTGAATTCTATCATGCTGACAGAGATGGCTTGAAATGCCCGTTCGGTTCACATGTTCGAAGATCAAATCCCAGAAATTCCAAAGGTCCAACTCCCGAAGAATCAGACCTTATTAATAAAAGACATAAAATATTAAGGAGGGGAAGACCCTACGGTACTTATATAGAATCATCTGATCCTGCGGAAATTGCAGCTCATCCTGAACTTGCGAAAGATAGAGGACTGCATTTTATATGTTTTAATACCAGTATCAGCCGTCAATTTGAATTTATTCAAGATACCTGGCTCAATAGCTCTAAATTTCAAGGACTTTATAATGATCCGGATCCCATTTCAGGAAATGCATTAGGTAGATGTAGGTCGGAAACAGGTACTTTTACAATTCAAGCAGAACCGGTAAGAGAGAGAATAAAGGATGTACCTGCATTTACAAAAGTGATTGGAGGAGCTTATTTTTTTATGCCGGGGATTAAGGCGGTAAAGTACCTTTCTTCAATAAATTAAAATTTGAGTCAAGTTGGTGCGAAATTGATGTATTTTTGGTAAAGAAGTATATAATTTTGCATCTGATTGATTTTTAGCTATTTGTATTTATGGCCCGAGCTTTTCCATATTAAGTTAATCAAGTATTAATAATTGTTTTTATATTTTCAGAAAAGCTGTTTTTTGCACGTCTTTTAAATAATTATTTAATATAGTATCGGCAGATTTTAGTGTTTTTTAGATAATTTTTACGTCTGTTAACTATAATTTTTTAAGGTAATTTTAATGTTAAATTCTGTTTAAACTACTGGGTTTTAGCACTAAATTTTTCATTCAAACAAGATCGCTCTTTTACTTTGTATTACTTATTTAAAAAACTGAGGGATTTTTTATGAAAAATGTAGATTTCAATGATTTAATGTATTCCGATTTGATTCTGGACAAATCAACCATTGATCAGAATAGCCAGCCTGCCGAGCAAAAAATTGTCGTTATGGATAAGCAGGAGTGTATATTTTTAAAGGTCAAAAATATATGTTACATAGAAGCAGACGGAGCATATTCAAATATTTACCTCCAAGATGGTAAAAGGTTGGTAGTCTCCAAGAATGTAAAGGTATTTGCCGACAAACTTTCCGAAGATCTGTTTTACAGGATACATAAATCATATCTTATAAATATAAATTTTATAAGCAAATACATTAAAAGTGATGGTGGATATCTGGTCATGGAAAATGGAGCTTCAATTCCTGTTTCGGTAAGAAAGAAAGACCCATTGTTAAAACTTGTTGCCCAATTATCTTTGTAAATTAAAAGGGTTATTTTTATCGTCGATTTTGAATGTTGGGCGTTTTGAGTTTATTTAGCTATACAATTAGAAGGGGAAAATTTGGTTTTTTTGAGGCGGTAAGTTCGCTGTTTTTAATTGAGTAATAGTTAAAGTTAGGATGCTGATCTGAAGCTTTTGAAACCGCACAAAGGCATTTCAGAAAAATTTTCTATAGTTATGATGATATTTGTTTATGCAAATATCTAATCATACAGCAGTGAAATTGACTGTATGGTTTAAGAGATTTTTTAATAAAAGGTGGGTCACAATATTTATTTGATTTTTGCGAGAGCAAGCGCGGTAAAGTGCGTTTCATTTGTTGAGTCATACAGTGGTAGGATTTCTTCAGTAATGCTGCTATGCATATTGCATATTACAAGCATTTATGCATCTGCTCCTATATTATTAAATGACGACACGGAAGAGTGGTCTGTAACAAGATCTTACGTTGATTATTGGGAGGATAAATCTGCAAAACTAACCATTTCAGATGTTCAAAAAATTGCTGAAGATGGAAAGAGTTTTAAAACAAGTACAGCGCAGGACTTATTAAACATCAGAACAAGCTCAGCCTATTGGCTGAAATTTAATATAATCAATCCCACCTCCAGTGAAAAAGGATTTCTCATTGAGATGTTTGACTTTGATATTGATGAAATATCATTTTTTTATCCCGATTCAAATGGCATTTATAGAGAAGTTAAAGCAGGTTTCAATTCATCTTTTTCTTCAAGGCAGATAGGGCATAAAAATGTAAGTTTTCCAATTCCCTTTAGAAGTGATAGTGCTGTGACTGTCTTTATGAGATTCAGATCTGAAAGCCTGAATCTGATGGAACCGATTATCAGGTCTTATGCAAGGTTTATAAAATACGGCTTGAGTGAGTACATCATGTTTGGCATTTTTTATGGACTGCTGTTGCTCATGATTTTTTATAACATATTATATTTTATAATTCTCAGAAGTGCATATTATTTATATTATGTTAGTTATGCCCTGGCTGTGCTTATATTTTTTCTTACAAAAAGTGGAATAGGTTTTCAGTACATCTGGTATAATCATCCGAGTTTCAATGTTTATCTCCCTTTTGTGAGCCTTTTTATAAGTACTGTTTCAATGCTTAAATTTTTTATTGATTTTTTTGAATTAAAAAAGAATGCATCCAACGTCTATAGATTGTTTCGCATCCTTATTTATTTCCGCATTTTATGTTTTTTAATTCAGTTGACTTTTCCGCCTTTGGAATATATGTTTCTGGTGGACTTGATTTGTTATCAGATAGTATTTTATTATGGAATTCACATATACAGGGCTGGAAATAATTCAGCAAAATGGTTTGTTGTGGGCTTTTCCTTATTGAATTTTACAGGTGTGATCTGTTTGCTGGAAGGCATTACGTTGATCCCTTCCAATATTTTTTCTGTATATTCTATTAATGCCGGGGTCATTTTTCAGCTTATGTTTTTATCTATTTGTATTGCAGAGAAGGTTCGGCAGTTATATGCAGAAAGGAATGCAGTGCAGGCTAATCTTATCCTTCAGCTGGAACAAAATGATCTACTGAGGGAAAAGGTAAACAGAGAACTTGAAGAAAGGGTGAAGGAAAGAACGGTGGAATTAAATAAAGCAAAAGTGGAGCTGGAAAGGAGGGCTGAAGAAAATCAAAAAATGAATATTGCTCTAGACCTTGCTAATAATAAGCTTCAGAAACATTTAAGTGCTTTTGCCCAAACAGTGGTAATGAATACCCATGTAGATTTTGAAGCATTCAAAAAGGCATATCCTGATGATTTATCTTGTATGCGTTATCTGTTGGATCTTAAAGAAAAAAGTGGGTTTTGCTGTAAAATGTGTGGCAACACCAGGCCGATAAAAGGCAAAGCAAAATTTGATATAAGATGTGCTAAGTGTAATTATAATGAATCATTAACTGCAAATACAATATTTCACAGAACTAAATTTTCGCTTCAAAAGGCTTTCTATATGTTGTATCTGGTATCTCAGACCAGGACTGACATTCCTGCCGCCGAGCTTTCGAGAATGCTGGAGCTGCAAAGCATCACTTGTCAGAATTTCAAGAGCAGAATACATGCAAGGATGCAGGTGCTTAAAAAAGTTAATAAGAGTAAAGTGATGAATTGGGATCTTTTGATTCTTGATAAGGAGTTTATTGTTTAGTTGTTAGATACTGTATTTGTTTGTTTACAGGTCAGAAGCCGGCTTTAATATAACTCCAACCATCTTCCTGTCTTAAAATAATGTGCGCAATTGAAGCCGGAATTACTTCAGCAAAGCTTAGTAATGAGGAAGCATCAAGCTTTCTGTCATCGAGGGTGTTTTGACACACTAGGAATCTTACATCTTTCCTGGTTAATTCATTAAGAAGATTGTCTAACTTTGATTGAATGAGTAAAAAGTCAATGCCAGGTCCATGTGTTACGACTTCTACTTCTATATATTCTAAAGCTTTGAATAAATTGTGAAGCTGTTTTATGAGTGACTTGTGAATACTATCTTCATTGCTGGAAAGGTGGAATACTACTTTATGTTTCCTGATCATATACTTCTTTTTTTTAATATCATTAGACGGTAAGTACCGTAAAAGTTAAAGTAATAGATTGCTAAGTAGCAACCTATTACTTTAATCTTTAAATAAAATTATCTTTTTACAACAAGCTTTTCAACTTTGGTTCCAGCGGAAGTATTCACTTTACAAAAGTATATTCCATCAGGAAGGTCTGCTACATTCCATACCATCTCTATCTTCTGATATGTTCCTTCAAAGAGGTTTGTAACTAATGAGCCCTGGCTGTTATATATTGAAATAGAGAGAGTCCCATCGCCGGATTCAGGAATTGAAATATTGATTTTGTCAGAGGATGGGTTTGGATACGCATTCACTTGCATAGTTTCTGTTGAGCCCATTCTGGCAGCGGAATTTATTACAGTAAAGTGATATGTGAGTCCTACTCCCTGTGATCCTGTAGCATTGCTGCCAGTATATGGCCATGCACTGAGTATGTGAGACCCAACAGTTAGAGCGCCAGGATTATAGTCTCCATTCGTGTCGCCAAAGTATGCATAAGGGGCAACATTTTCTGTACGAATTGTGCCGTCATAGTTAAACCTAACACTTCCGATTGATGATGGAGCAGCATTGGCCCTGAAGTTTATACTTGAAGATAAGTATGCAAGGTCTATTACCGCACCATCATACAAACTGTATTTAATCTCTTGATCGGTATCTGCATTCATAAGAGAAAAGCTTATGACTCCTTGCCCGGTAATTGTAATTTTAACTTCATCTATGCTGGTGAGGTCTTCCCGGTCTTGTGCAATATATCTGAAAATGTATTCACCAGGAATTGGATTATATAGAATTAAAGTATCTCCGATTCCGGAATAATAATCAGGACAGTTTCCAGGAATACACTCTGGATATGGACTAGATACTGCAGTCCACCATCTTGCGACATAACCTTCGTTGGGGTCTGTGTAAGAGCCTGCTACTTTTAATATTCCAGGGGAATAGGGAATGGTAATATCAGGGCCAGCGTTGGCAACCGGAGGCGCATTGGGTATAAATTCTTTAAGCAGAAAATTTACAGAGGTTGTAGTTCCCTGAATCCCTGTACCACCGCTTCCAGAATAAGCAACTCCTGTTATCTTATACTGTCCTGGTGTTGTAGTCCATGGTGAATAGTCACCATTGTTATCTCCGGCAAGTGCATATGGAGCTGTATTTTCAGTTCTCCTTGGAACATCATTTACTTTTAGAATAACACTGCCAATTGTTGAAACTGAGTTATACCTGATATTTATATTACCACCTGCTGGCCTGAACAGCGTATCTCCTTCTCTTATAAAGCCTATATCCTTATCTGTATCAGCATTTACAAGTGTAAAATAGGGTACATTTGTGTTTGGTTTGTCTGGATTATAAACCCACAACTTGAATTTCCCAGTCGGATAGGAAGATCCTGAAGCTTGAGTTGTAAAGAATAATGTTCCATTTACTTCTGTGAGATTTCTTGAGTTGGGATAAGAATTGCCGTTTGGATAAATGTCTTTAGTCTTCCTGACTGATCCTTTTCCCGGATATCCGGATGTTTCATAAAGCTGGTCGAATTCTTCAGATCTTGTATCCGGATACTCTTGGTCAGCATCATTATAGATAAGTTTTTCTTTTACCTGAACGAACTCCACTGTTCCTTGTGTAAAATAATCATTGTATTCGGCAATTTGAGTTGAGCCTTCAGGAGTTCCATCGCTTCTGTTTATTACGGATACAATAGTTTCATAGCCTTCAGTAATAATAAGGGCATCATTTATGGTATATGTATAAGCTACTCCTCCATACCAATAAGGAATATATTGTCTGACAAGTATAGTACCCGCATCTGTACCATCGGATAAATATAATAGAGTGCCATATTCGTATTCAAGAAAGAATGCCAGTTTATTCTTAAATGGGCGACCATGAGATAATCCATGTGAATCTCCATTAATACTGAACTTCTTTACCAATGTAGTTCCAGCCGAGGTTCCATTTGATTTCCATAGTTCTGAGATATTATATTCCCATTGGTTATTATCAATATAGTTAGTGCCAATGAAGATTGTTCCATTTACCTCATTAAGCAAGTATGAATAATAAGGTAAATCTTTTACTATTGTAGTTCCTGAGCCGGTACCATTGGTCTTCCATACATCTGTTCCTGTTGTAAGATTGCTTGCGGTAAAATACAGAACATTATTGGAGATCACGCATGGAGTAATGTATATACTATTATTGAATAAGCCTGAAGATAATGAGCTTCCACTGCCTGGGTTAATATCTTTTACTAGTGAGAAACTAAATGTAGAGCTAAGTTTCCAAAGCTCTCCACCTGTACTTCCATCATCTGCAGCGAAGTATAGATTGCTTTGGTAAGATGTGATGGGGGAGATGGAATTAAAAGACCGGATTTTTAAAGTTGTGGCACTTGTGCCTCCGGTCCTCCATACACCTATTGTTGAAGGTGAATCTTGAGTGTAAAATATACTCGCACCATTAATTGATAGTGCATTGCTGTTTTTGGGATAGGCAATTGGAGTCTCGCCGATTTTTTTTACAAAAACAGTTCCTGCAACTGTGCCATCAGATTTCCACAATGAATCACCTGCAAAGAAGTATAGGTTCCCATTGCCTTCAAACAAAGACTTACTGGATTCTGGGATTTCTTTGAGGAAAATGGGTTGAGAGAATAAATTTAAATGCATTCCTATCCATAGGAAAGCGATAATCATAATCTTTTTCATAGGATTTTTTTTTTAGGTTTTTAAAAATGATTTAAAGAAATTGAATTCAGGTCCTAAGCGTTGTTATAGGATAATAACTATAGAAATAATAGGCCCAATTGAGTAGCCTATTATTTCTATAAGAATTGTGTTTATCTTTTGATAACTAGTTTTTCTATTCTGTTTCCTAGATCAGAATTTACTTTACATATGTATATTCCTTCAGGCAGGTCTTTTGCATCCCATGATATTTCTGCACTTTGATATGTACCTTCATATAGATTTGCTATGAGTATACCTTGGCTGTTGTATATCGAAATTGAAACTTCTTTACCATCAGATTGCGGAATGGAGATGTTGAATTTATCTGATGAAGGGTTTGGGTATGCAATCAATTGTAGTTGCTCTGTTTCACCCATTCTGGCTATAGAGTTAATTACTGTAAAGTTATATGTGGTGCCACTGCCCTGGGTTCCTGTAGCATTGCTTCCTGTATATGGCCATGCGCTGAGAGAGTGAGCTCCAACAGATAGGCTGCCGGGATTATAATCTCCATTAGTGTCTCCAAAGTATGCATAAGGTGCAACATTTTCTGTGCGGTTAGTTCCGTCATAGTTAAACCTTACACTTCCGATTGAGGCCGGAGCAACATTGGCTCTGAAGTTAATATGTGCAGGTAGATTAGCAAGATCAATGACAGCTCCATTATAGAGATAGGTGTCGGTCTCAGTGTCGGTGTCTGCATTAATAAGAGAAATGCTACCAACAGTTTGACCAAGCACAGTGATCTTAATGTCATCGGTACCAGTTAAATCATCCGCATCACTTGCACTGAATCTAAATATGTATTCTCCAGGAATAAGGTTGCTTAATGTTAAAGAATCTCTGTTGGGACTATAGCTGAACGGACAATATCCAGTTACACATGTAGGAAATGAGACAAGATACCAAGAAACATATAAATAACCTCCTTGAGCATCAGAGTATGTTCCCGCTAGTTTTATAGTTCCTGTAGGTACAGTTAATGTTCGATCAGGGCCGGCATTTACTACAGGAGGAGTATTAGGGGAAAATTCTTTAAGAAGAAAATTTACGGATGTAGTAGTGCCTTGGGTTCCTGTACCTCCGCTTCCAGAGTATGTAACTCCTGTTACCTTATACTGTCCTGGGGTTGCTGTCCATGGGGAATAGTCACCATTGTTATCTCCAGCGAGGGCGTACGGTGCTGTATTTTCAGTTCTTCTCGGAACATCATTTACTTTAAGTATAACACTGCCTATTGTTGTTGACGCATTATATCTTATATTAATGTTTCCACCGACAGGCCTGAATAAAGTGTCTCCCTCTCTAATAAGGCCAATGTCTTTATCTGTATCAGCATTTACGACTGTAAAGTAAGGTACATTGGAGATTGGCTTATCGGGATTATATACCCATAATTTGAATTTACCTGATGGAGTGTATGATCCGGAAGCTTGTGTTGTAAAAAATAATATTCCATTTACTTCTGTTAGATTTTTTGAGTTTGGATAAGAATTACCATTCGGATAAATGTCTTTAGTCCTTCTGACTGATCCTTTTCCCGGATATCCGGATGTTTCATAAAGCTGATTAAAATCTTCTGATTGGGTATCAGGATAAGCTTCATTGGCATCATTATATATAAGTCTTTCCTTTACCTTTACAAATTCTTCAGTTCCATCACTAAAAAAATTATTATAGTTGGCCAGTCTTGTAGACCCTTCCGGTGTTCCATCACTTGTAGTTATCGAAGAAACAAAGTAGTCGTCACCTTCCGTTGATATAATAAAATCATTAATCGCAAATGAGTATAGTACTCCTCCACGCCAAGGCGGCGAATATCTTCTTACGAATTTTGTTCCGGCTTCTGTTCCATCTGATAAATATAGCATCGTTCCATACTCGTGCTCAAAAAAGAAGGCAAGTTGATTTTTAAAGGGTGTGCTTTTGGTTAGACCATATGAGTTACCATCTACGCTCAATTTTTTTACCAAAGTTGTTCCTGCTTCAGTTCCATTTGATTTCCATAATTCGGAAACATTGTATTCCCATTCGTCAGGTTCAACATAGTCTGTCCCTATGAAGACAGTCCCATTAACCTCATTTAATAAATAGGAAGCATTTGGAAAATCTTTTACTATGGCAGTTCCGGCGCTAGTACCATTCGTTTTCCAAACATCAATTCCTGTTGTTGAATTGGATGCTGTAAAATAAAGGATATTATTGGAGATGACGGAGGGTGTGGTATATATGGCATTGTTATAACCTAAGCCGGTAAATATAGAGCTCCCACTGCTCGGGTTAATATCCTTGACTAGTGAAAAACTAAATGAAGAGCTTAGTTTCCAAAGCTCACCTCCCGTGTTTCCATCATCGGCAGCAAAGTAGAGGTTGTTTTGATAAGAAATAATAGGTGAAATGGAATTGAAAGATCGGATTTTTAATGTTGTAGCACTTGTACCTCCGGTTCTCCATACTCCAATTGTGGAGGGTGAATCTTGGGTAAAAAATATACTGGAGCCATTAATTGAAAGAGCATTGCTGTTTTTGGGATAGGCAATTGGGATTTCACCAATTTTTTTTACAAAAACAGTTCCGGACACCGTGCCATCGGATTTCCACAATGAATCTCCGGCAAAGAAGTATAGGTTCCCATTGCCTTCAAATAAGGACTTGCTGGATTCTGGGATTTCCTTGAGGAAAATGGGCTGAGAAAATAAATTTAAATGCATTCCTATCCATAGGAAAGTGATAATGGTAATCTTTTTCATAGGATTTTTTTAGGTTTTAAAAATGATTTAAATAAAACTCTGAATGTCAGCTATATACCAAAATTTATTTAAATAAGTTGTATTCTTTGTAAAAAATAATGCAAAATTATTTTTTTATTCTTTTTTGGTTTTATTTCGTTTATATACAATTAGTTATATTTATTTTTTGATTTTTCCTTTAAGTTGATTGTTGAATCATGATTTAATTATTTTTTGGTGTAAAAATGTTTTCCTTAAAATATTATATCATTTGAAAGAGAAATTGCCATTACATGAAATGGGCAAAAAAATATAGAACGGCGATTTTTGAAACAAAGACTATGAATAATTAATAGGCTAAGAAACAATAGGGAGTGTTCCCTTTGGTATTTAACAATGCTAAATTTGTCTGGGTTTAAACTTATAGTAAGCTCATAGTTGTGAGTGGTTGTTAGGATTGATAAAAGAGATACTATGGCAAATAAAAAGCCCAATATATTAGTCATCTGGGGAGATGATATCGGTATTACTAACCTAAGCTGTTATTCAGATGGATTGATGGGATACCGTACGCCAAATATAGATAGATTGGCAGACGAAGGTTTAAAGTTTACAGACTCTTATGGGGAGCAGAGTTGTACGGCAGGCCGGGCATCCTTTATTACAGGGCAAAGCGGATATCGTACAGGGTTAACGAAAGTAGGGGTTCCGGCTTCTTCTATTGGTCTTCAGAAAGAAGATCCTACCATTGCAGAATTGCTTAAACCTCTTGGATATGCAACAGGTCAGTTCGGTAAGAACCACCTGGGAGACTTAAATAAATATCTTCCGACTGTTCACGGTTTCGATGAATTCTTTGGAAACCTTTATCACTTAAATGCTGAAGAAGAACCTGAAATGGATGATTATCCTCCGGAAGAAGATTTTCCAAATTTCAGAAAGCAGTTTGGTCCTCGTGGAGTAATTCATTCGTGGGCTACTGATGTCGATGATCCGACAGAACAACCAAGATGGGGTAGAGTCGGCAAACAAAAGATCGAAGACACAGGTCCGCTTAATACAAAGAGAATGGAAACCTGTGATGATGAATTCGTAGACGCTGCAAAGAAATTTATTAAGAAGCAGACAGATGCTGATACTCCTTTTTTTGTGTGGGTAAATACAACCCATATGCATTTGTATACTCATACCAAGCCAGAGAGTGTTGGTCAAGCAGGTAGATGGCAGTCCAGATACCATGATACAATGATCGATCATGATAAGAATGTGGGACAACTTCTGGATTATCTGGATGAGTTGGGTATTACTGAGGATACTGTAGTTGTATACAGTACAGATAACGGACCTCACATGAATACCTGGCCAGATGGTGCCATGACTCCTTTCAGAAGTGAAAAGGATACAAACTGGGAAGGTGCATTCCGTGTGCCTCAGCTTGTAAGATGGCCTGGGAAAATAAAGGCAGGAACTGTTTCCAATGAAATTGTTCAGCATCATGACTGGCTGCCAACTTTCCTTGCTATGGCTGGAGAACCAGATATTGTAGAAAAGTTGAAGAAAGGTCATACTGCTGGAGATAAAAAATTTAAAGTTCACATAGATGGATATAATCTTCTTCCTTATCTGACAGGAGAGGTAGAAAGAAGTCCTCGTAAAGGATTTATCTATTTTGATGATGATGGTAATCTTGTGGCTTTACGTTATGATAACTGGAAGATGGTCTTTATGGAACAGAGAGCTCAGGGAACAATGAAGATTTGGGGTGAACCGTTTGTCCCGTTGAGATTGCCAAAGCTGTATAACTTGCGTACAGACCCTTTTGAACGTGCAGACATTACGTCAAATACTTACTATGACTGGTTCATTCACCATGCATATCTGATATATGCTGCTCAATCGATAGCTCTGGAATTTGCAAATACATTTAAGGAGTTTCCGCCAAGGCAGAAGGCTGCAAGCTTTACAATAGATCAGGCATTGGAGAAGATGGCTGCTGCTAATGAGGTAAGGTTTACTGAAGAGGCTAAGCCAGTTCAACAGGAAGATCAAAAAAAGTCGAAAGCTTTTACTCAGCGTGAAAGTGAAAAACAACCTAAAGGTCAGACAAAATCTGAGAAGCCTAAGGAGAAAAAGGGATAGATGTATTGCTAAATATATAACGAAAGCCTTCATAATTGAAGGCTTTTTTTTTGTAGAATGGATAGAATAGGTTGGCTAAACTAGTTCTTTATTTTTCACTAAATTGAAAATTGTAAGATAAGCTCTTTAAATTTTTATTTTGAAACATTTAGGAAAATCGTATCTGACATGGCTAAATATTTAAAAGATGTAATGTTTGGAATACAAAGTTCCAGAAAAGAAGGGCTGAGAGGAAAGTTTTTTTAGATGTGACTGATGGTAATGGAAATATAAATTCTTTTTTAATCGGTAATTATTTTTTCAAAGCATTTGAAAGAGTTACTTGGCAGGATAATAATACGGTTTTAGTTTATCATGTTAATCCTATTCAGTCATATAAGAGGAAAAAGGTTGCTGAGGATTATTATGCTGTTGATATAAGAACAGGCATAGTGACTTATCATCCGGTTACAAAGGAAAGTATTTTTGATTATGGTGTAAAGCTTCTGACAGAGACGGATTCATATGACCAAGCTTTAAGTTTAATTAAGCAGGCAAAGGAAATGGGACATGGAAAAGCTGTAAATATTTTGAAAAATTTAGAAATCAATCCTACCCTTAGGGATAAAAAGATATTATTACAACAGCCCAAACAAAAGTAGATATTTTTTTACATCTCCTGCTTTGTAATTCTTTTTGTTATTAATGGTTCTAAGGGAAATTATAACTGCTATTATCCTGCAAAACAAATCATAATTATGGCCAGTTTATTTTATGACAAGGGAGAGCACTCCGTGATTTTGTAATCTTCTTTTTGTCAGGCAAATCAATTTGAGAAGCTTTAAAAAAATAAATCTTTATGGTTTTTAACCCAAAAAGTGTATCCAATAAGGTGAAATGGACTTTGCTGTTTTTGGTCCTGTCAGCAATCAGTGTCGGAGGATTAATGGCTTATGTGCGAGAGCCTAATCGCCCGGTAATACATAAAAGTGAAAAGAAATCTCCTTCAAAAGGTGCAGTCAATAAAGATGCAGAAAGGATTTTAAAATCAATGAGTGATTACATGAATAATCTCCATGAATTTTCGTGCAAGTCTAATGGCTATTTTGAATTCATTGATGACTCTACAGATCAGAAGATTCAAATGAGTAATGTTAGTTCCACATATGTTAAAAGACCGAATAAGATAAAAGTAGAGCGCAAGGGTGATGTAGCAGATATGGAGTATTTTTATGATGGCAAGCAGATTACTGTATTTGGTAAAAAGCTGAAATACTATGCTCAGGCAGATGCACCTGACAATATAGATAAAGCCATAGATTTTGGTCGTGACGCTCTTAACATTGAAACACCTGGAGCGGATTTGTTCTATACTAATCTTCATGAAGGGTTAATGGAGGATGTTATTTCAGGAATTTACGTTGGAAAAGGCCTGGCAGGTGGTAAAGAATGTCATCACCTTGCATTTAAAGGAAATGAAACAGACTGGCAGATATGGGTTGAAGATAGTCCAACACCCCTTCCGAGAAAGTATGTTATTACCTCCAAAAAAATAGAGCAGTCCCCGGATTATAGCATTGAAATAAATGAATGGAATACTAGTCCCCAATTAAATAGTGATTTCTTTACTTTTAAAGCTCCTAAGGGGGCTACAAAAATAAATTTTATTAAAAATAATATTTCTGAAGAAGCTAAATCTAACCGATAAATCATATGTCAGTTATAAGAAAATATTGTTTGGCAATTATGTTATTCTTTGTTGCCTCATTAGTAGCAGATGAAGTCTATGCACAGTTCGGGACAAGCAGACGTGTTGCAAGGAGGACATCAAGGAGAACATCAAGAAGGGTGAATAGAAGATACAACGCAGGAACGGTGACAACACTTCCTCCTGGTTGTGTTGCAGGTGCTGATTGCAATGGAACTCGTTATGAGCCTTATTATGATGGGACTAAGGTTGTATATGAACCTTATTAAATATAAATTCAAGAGCCCTTCATAAAAATGAAAGTATGAGAATGTTTGTTTTGGCTAGACTTTCTTTAGAATCTTACATTCTGAGTTATTGAGCGTTGTAGGAGCTCTCTCTAGTGAGAATCTTTTTAGTAAGACCTTCAAAAAAATAAGCCAGAAGAGACTTCTGGCTTTAGTATTCATTTTGATGATTGAAATTATAGTTTATTAGATTTTCCTGTCCACGCCTTGTCTTTCAATCATCCACCCTGGATATTCAAGTGGAAGCTTGCTAACTTCATCAAGCTTTTGAAGTTCTTCTGCTGTGAATTTTACTTCAATTGCTTTCAGGTTGTCATCCAGTTGTTCGGGTTTATTTGCACCAATAATTACGCTGCTTACCGCGGGCTGATGAAGTAGCCATGCTAGTGCAAGTCGCGCTACAGATGTTTCTTTTTCTTTTGCCATTGTGCTTAATGTGTCTACGACATCAAACGCACGGTCTTTATTTACAGGTGGAAAGTCAAAGTTTACTCTTCTTCCTCCTTCTGAGTTTTCTCCATTTCTTGTGTACTTGCCACTAAGTAATCCTCCCGCTAATGGGCTCCATACCATAAGACCCATTTGCTGATCTTTCAATACGGGTATAACTTCACGTTCAAGATCTCTTCCTGCAATTGTGTAATAGGCCTGTAATGAAATGAATTTAGCAAGTCTGTGGTAGTTGGAATATGCAGAAGCTTTCATTATATGCCATGCTGCGAGATTGCTACAGCCAATGTATCGAACCTTTCCACTTTTTACCAGAGTATCCAACGTGTCGATAATTTCTTCGAAAGGAGTTAAGGCGTCATAACCGTGAATCTGATAAAGGTCTATATAATCTATATTCAGTCGCTTCAGACTATTTTCAGCTTGTTGAATGATATGCTTTCTGCTCAGTCCGACATCATTTGGTTTATCACTCATCTTACCTCTTACTTTGGTAGCAATAATAAGATCATCACGGTTAAGGCCAAGATTACGAATTGCCTTTCCTGTCATTGTTTCTGATAAGCCCTCAGAGTATACATTGGCAGTGTCAATAAAATTGATACCCGCATCAACAGAGCGACCGATAAGTTGGTCAACAGCTTCTTGTTCGAGAGAGCCTATCGCTGTCCAGAATCCTTTACCACCAAATGTCATAGTGCCTAAGCACAATTCAGATACCTTAAGCCCTGTATTGCCTAATAGATTGTACTTCATGATTTTAGCTAGGTTTAAAATTTATATTGCAAATGTAGAGGCATTCGCAAAAGGTGCCTAACGAGAATCAAAGTAAAAATTATAAAAATCAAAGAATTATTTCCTTAGAGAAAGGGGAGTTCTTCCTGCGTTTTTCTTAAAGAAATTATTAAAATAGGTGGGATAAGCAAATCCAAGGCAATAGGCAATGTCAGCAACACTCCAGTCTGTGTTTAGTAACAAAGCTTCAGCTTCATTAATGATACGCTCTGTTATATGAGTTGTTGTGGATTTGCCCGTTACAGCATTGATGGCATGATTAAGATGGTTTACATGTATCGATAAATGAAATGCATAATCAGCAGGTTTTCTTAATTTTAGAATTCTCTCAGGAGTATCAATAGGGAATTGTCTTCCCAACAAATCCATAAATAATCCTGCAATGCGAGTAGTGGCGTCATGTTGTGTAATGCTTGAAGTAACCGGTTCCATCTTAAGTACTTCATAGATCAATAAACTCACATAGTTCCTAAGTATGTCATATTTGTGCTGGTATTCCGAGTTTATTTCTTCCAGCATCTTTTCATACAGTTCATGAATATGAGGTAGTTGTGATTCGGTAGGAAAGAAGACGGTATTTTGTCCCACTTTAAAAGGAGGTAATTGTAAGATATCCTGTCGACTTCCATTTTTGAAAAACTCATCAGTAAAAATGCACATATATCCTGTTCCCCAAGGGCCTGCGCTTTCAAAGGAATAAGGAACAAGAGGGTTGGAAAATACTATTGCTGGTCTGTCAATATGGATAGTTTTATTTGCATAATGGAGGTGACCTTCACCTGATATAATCCATATTTTATAGTAGTCCCTGCGGCTGTAAGGTAATATTTTCTGACCAGAAGCTGAATATCTCTGGACATTAAACTGTGCACGTTTAATTTGAGACAAGTCTAAAGCTGATTTTTGCATGCGGCAATGTTTTCTTTTTCAAATTTAATAGAATCAAAGAATTTTAAAATAGGCTCCGCTGATATGGCTGCTTTAATTTTCTCCAAGACTTAGGTAGGTTAGACCGGGAGGATGTTTTCAGTTTTTTTATGAACAAAGGATTTTTGTTTTTTAACAGGATAATAAATACGCTTTAACAAATAATATAATAGCTGGTTAAGGAACTGTACTTTTAATTGAAACTGAGTGGCTTGAGGTTCGGCCAGAAATGTAAGGCTACAATATTAACCGGAATGAGAAATAAAGGAAGAGTAAATAGTGTCAATCAGCAAGACTTCCTTAGCGAGGGAGGATTAATGGGGGAATTAATGCGTGAGTATAGATGGAACAGCCATCCGTTAGGTGACCCGGAAAAATGGCCCCAAAGTTTAAAGACCCTGACAAAACTTATTTTACATTCTGCTCTCCCGATGGCTATTTGGTGGTCAAAGGACCTTTACCTGATTTACAATGACCCTTTTATTCCTGCATTGGGAGATAAACATCCGGAAGTATTAGGAGCTGATGGCTCTTTGATTTGGAAGGATATCTGGCCTCAACAGGTATCATTAATGGAAGAGATTTTAAGTGAAGGGAAATCTTTTTATACTGAAAACCTGATGTTGCCTCTCAAAAGGGATGGTAATAATGAAGAGACCTATTGGACCTTCTCCTGCAGTCCTGCACATGATACTGATGGCAATATTAGAGGAGTTTTTTGTACATGTTTTGAAGAAAGTAAAAGGGTATTGGATGATAGGCGTATTCTAACTTTGAAAAATATTGCCGGAGTTAACGCTCAAGCCATGACTATAGAGAAAGTCAGTAAGGAAATCTTTGGCATTATTGAGAAGAATGAAATTGATATTCCTTTTGCCCTTATATATTTGATTGATGAGAAAGAAGAGTTTGCTAGTCTTCTGGGAAAGTCAAGAAAACTTCCTCATTCTGCCGCCCCTTTACTCATCAGTCTGAAAAGTCCTTCCATGGATAAACAGCTGCCCCTTGCCAAGATAATGGAGAATAATAAAAGCTTAATCATAGATGATTTCGCCAACAATTACTGGTCCACTTATGACAGCTTAAATCAGCTCATTGATAAGGTTGTGATAATGCCTATTTTCAAATATGGAAAAGAATACCTATCAGGCTTTTTCATATCAGGAATCAATCCCAGATTGAATTTTGATATTAATTACCGCAATTACTTAGAGTTGGTTGCTGGTAAACTTGAATTACTTCTTACAAGTATTAGGGCGCAACAGGCAGAACTAAAATGTTTAAATACTTTAGAAGAAGTAGATCGCATAAAAAACATTTATTTTAAGAGTGAAGAACTTTTCAGGACTACGTTCGAAGGGGCTGCAGTTGCTGTGATAATTACGGATTTGAAGGGGTCTTTTTTGAAGGCAAATAAATCTGCAACAAAGATATTTGGTTACAGTGAAGAGGAACTGATATCACTTTCTGTCGCTGATATAACCCACCCGAAAGACAGAAAGAAAAGCTATGATTTAATGAATAGTTTAAAGGATGGAGAGTTGTCATCGTATGTATTTGAGAAAAGGTACATAAGAAAGGATAAGACAGTTGTATGGGCTCAGGCCAGCATAGCCATATTGAAAGATCAACAGGATCATCCTTTGAATTTTGTAGCTGTAATCGAAGATATCACTGATAGAAAAAGAATGCAATCAATTCTACAGGGACAAAAGCTTGCACTTGAAAAGGCCGTTAATGGTGAGTCCCGTGAAGTTGTTCTTGAAATTATTGCTTTGACAGCGGAGGAGCAATCTTCTAATAAACTATTTGCATCTATACTTCTTCTTGAAAGTGATGGCAAATATCTGATACATGCCGCTGCTCCTAGTATTTCGAAAAGTTATACTGATGTTATTGACAGGATTCCTGTAAATGCTGGCAGTCCTTTTGGAGCAACTGCAATTTCGGGAAAGGACGTGATGATTGACGATATTGGAAAAGATCCTTTATGGAATGATTTCAAGGATATAGCATTGTCAAATAAACTTAGAGCATGCTGGTCTACTCCAATCTGGTCATCAAAAGGTAGTCTTCTTGGGGTTTTTGTGCTTTATTATTCAGAAATAAATAGTCCTGATATTCATGATAAGGAAATGGCAGACCTGCTTTCACGTACCGCGGGCATTGTCATTGAGTGGCATTTAGATATATTAAAAAGAATGCAAAGTGAAGAACGCCTCAGTTTTGCAATGACAGCTTCTGAATTAGTCGGAACATATGACTGGCATATCCAGCCCAATTTGATTTATGCAGATAAAAAATTTAATTCTTTGTTCTCTGTAGATTCTGGAAATGCTGAAAAGGGAAGACCTATGGAAGAATATTTGAAATGTATTCATCCTGATGATATTGGAAAGCTGAGAAGAGAGATGAATCATACATTAAAAACAGGGGAAAAATTTTTCTTGGAGTACAGGATTATACAACAGGATGGAAAAGTTAATTGGGTTATTGGACGCGGCGAATGTTTATTTGATGATGAGGGACAGCCTTGGAGATTTACTGGTGTCGTGGTTGATATCACTGAAAGAAAGAGAGTAGAGGATGCATTAAGAGAAAGTGAGGAGCATTTGAAAGCACTTGTGATGGCTTCGTCGGAAGTTATTTACCGTATGAGCGCCAATTGGGAAACAATGATCTATTTGGATGGCAGAAATTTCCTCATTGATACAGGGGTGCCAATTCATGACTGGTTGGAAAAATACATACCTGTTGATCATCAGAAAATGGTTCTTGAAGAAATAGAAAATGCAGTGAAGGAGAAAAGAGTTTTTCAATTGGAACATCATGTCGTGAGATCTGATGGTTCTATTGGATGGACCTTTTCACGAGCAATTCCTATTATTAATAATAAGGGAGAGATTCTCGAGTGGTTTGGTGCTGCAAGTGATGTGACAGAACGCAAACGACATGAAAGAGTACTTCTTCAGAGCGAAGAACACTTTCGCACATTTGCTAATAATATTCAAAACCTTGCATGGATCACCGATCCTAAAGGTTGGACATACTGGTATAATGAGAGGTGGTATAATTATACAGGTACTACTTTTGATGAAATGGAAGGTTGGGGATGGAAAAAAGTGCACCACCCAGATCATATCAACAGAGTTGTTCAATTTATTAGGGAGGCTTTGAAGGAGGATCAGCCTTGGGAGTTAACCTATCCTTTGAGAAGTAAAAGTGGTGAATATCGTTGGTTTTTATCTCGTGCTTATCCCGTCAAAAATGATGAAGACAAAATTATCAGATGGATAGGCACAAATACGGATATTGATAATCAGAAGAAAGCTGAAGCAGCACTTGCTGAAAGCAATATTGAGCTTATTAAAATAAATAATGACCTTGACAACTTCATATACACAGCCTCTCATGATTTAAAAGCTCCTGTAATAAACCTCGAAGGACTTTTTACGGCATTCTTAAGTGAGATAGAATTAAGTGATGATTTAACAGCGATAAAATCAATGATTGATGCATCATTCGCAACATTTAAAAGTACTATCAGAGATCTTACAGAAATTATCAAAGTCCAGAAAGGCAGCTCTGCAGATGATCAGGAAGTAATTAAATTCTCTGAAATTATTGAAGAGGTTAAACTTGGTATTAAAGATCAGATAGAGAAGAATGAAGCTGAAATAAAAACTTCATTAGATGTGGAAGAAATTAAATTCTCCAGAAAAAATCTGAGAAGTGTTTTTTATAATTTTATTTCTAATGGCATTAAATATGCTGATCCAAAACGGAAATCAATAATTGAAATTTCAACAACTAAAAGTGATGGTTTTGTTTTGGTAACATTTACTGATAATGGTTTGGGTATTTCTGAAGAAAATAGAGCTAAAATGTTTTCCATGTTCAAACGATTCCATGACCATGTCGAGGGTACAGGAATCGGCCTTTATATAGTAAAGAGAATTGTTGATAATGCTGGAGGTAAAATAGAGGTGGAAAGCAAACTTGGAAAAGGTTCCAGCTTTAAAGTCTATTTAAAGAAATTAAGCCAGTAAAATTTCTACTGACTTAATTTGTTTTTTCATGTTATGGAGGTTATCGGTTACAGTTTCCTGAATTTTTTTACATTGTGGTTGCCATCGGTTGTATTAACGTTTAGAAGATAATATCCGGAAGGAAATTCAGAAACATTTATGGTTTTTTCGTTTATCCATTCTAGCTTTATTTTGTTACCCACGATATCTGTAACGTACGTCTCTGTTACATTTATTTCTTGATTAGATTTTATTTCTATTAGGTCATTTGTAGGATTGGGAGAGATAGAGATGGCTTCACCTTCATTAGAGTATGATGATGAAGCTCTTGTCTGGTTATCTTCTGTGCAATCATAAAAACATGCGCTCATTGAGCCACTGGTAGCTCCACATGGCCCATCAGGATCATTAGTAACAAAGATTAAATCAACACAATTGTTCGCATCTTGAACACCTGGATAGTAAGCCGTATAAGTTGAGTTCGGATCAGCAAATGTGCCTGACCCTGTTGATGACCATGTTCCGCTTGAAGCGTATCCATACAAATAGACATTAGCATTTACTGGCGAATTTGAACATCCATAAATACTTGTCTCAGGGAATACTAGATCAGGTGCCGCTTGCAAGCTAACCGACAAAGCGGCAGAACTAGAGCAACCGTTCCAGTTGTAAGCAGTGACTCCCAAGCTAACTCCTGCATTATTTACATCATTGGCATCGTAGTAGTAATAAGTGTTGCTTGCATATGGATCCATAAAATATCCCGATCCACCGGTAGACCATTCGATATATTCATACATAGAAGCATTTGCTTCTACAAATATTGCTCCGCCTGATGAATAGCCGCATTCAACTATGTCGCTTCCTACACTTACTGTGGGGCAGGGAGGGCTGAAGCATGCACTCATAGATCCACTGATTGGCCCACATGGACCATCGGGATCATTGGTAGTGAAATAAAGCTCCACGCATCCGTTTAGTTTATCTTCCAGGCTTGGAAAATATGCTGAATAGGTTGAATAAGGATCAGTAAATGTTCCGGAACCACTGGTAGTCCATATTCCAGATGATGCATAGCCATATAAATATACTGTTGCACTTACTGCCTCTTCACCCCATTGATAGACATTCGGTTCGGGAAATTCCAATTTTGGTGCCGCCTGAAGCTGTACCTGTATTGTGTCTGTGTATGATTGACACCCACTTCCGTTAATAGTTGCATATAGTTCAATAATAGCAAGGTTTACATCTGTATCAGTGTAATAATATATGGGAGTCATAGAATTCGGATCATCAAATCCTCCGGTACCATTAGTAGTCCAGTATATGTCAGGATTTCCGGAATTGGGCGTTGCATTTAAGTACAATTCTCCTCCCCATTCATAACCGCACTCTACTATATCTGGCCCGGCATTTACAAATGGTTTTTGGAATCTGATGATCACCTGATCTGAATCGGAGGTACAAGGGCCCGCAGGATCATTCGTGGTGCCATAGATTGTTACAAGTCCGTTGGCAATATCATTTGATGAGGGAGCATAATAGGTATAACTACCAAGGTTTGTGGAGAAAAGACCTGTTCCGGAGGTTTTCCAGAATACAGTAGTTGCAGAACCACTAATGTTTCCGTCTATATAGATAGGCTCATTCCCGCATGCGAACATGTCATTATCAGGTAAATTTATTCGTGCTGGTTTATTCAATTTTAGTGTCAAGGAGTCAGTAACAGATGGACAGTTTCCTGTTGTGTCAGATAAAGTAACTTTGAGTGATGCAAAACCTAATTCAGTGTCCCTAGATGAAATTTTATAAGAGGCATTTAACGAATTTTCTTCATTAAATATGCCGTATCCAGTGGTAGTCCATTGAATTTCATAGTTACTTCCTTTGGCATAGGCTGTAAGATTATAGAACTCATCATTTCCGCAAATAATATCGGATGAAGGCCTGATGTTTACCTTATTGCATTTACGTATCTTAATATACATATAGTCCTGAATATGACCGTATATGTGATGTTTAAGGGTAATTTTTACTCTCCCTTTCTTAATGTCTTCGGCACTGGGAATGTAGTCAGTTTTCAGTGAGCTAGGCTTGGTGAATTGGCCTGTGCCATCCGTTTCCCAAATGAAAGTTCTACCTTTTGTGACTTTCCCTAATAGATGTGCTATCTGGCCCTCGTAGATTATCTGATCGGGGCCGACATCAACAGATTTATTTTTCGCTTGTGTCGTTGTATAAAACTGAACAAGCAAAAGTAAAAGCGTAAGCGTTTTTTTCATATAGTTTGATTGTTTGTTTCAGGTTATAATTGAAGTAATGTTAAGAAATGAAATTTTTAAACTATTGATTTTTAGATTGTATTATGGTTGTTTTTTTGTTAAGGGGAGATGTTCTTTCTGTCAAGTTATGTGTCTTAATTATGAGATATGGATGGTGAAATAACCTTATTATTTCATGTCTCTCCTAGTATTAAGAAACTTTGGTAATGGGTTATTTAGTCTTTCTAGCCTAAATGGCAATGCTGACAATTGAAAATGTTAGGGGCAAAACACTTGATTTATCAGCTATAATCAAGGCATTTAACTTTTCTTATTTCAATGATAAAAGTGATAATAGTAAGAGAGTTGCATTTGATATTTGAGTCTTCCAGGGTAATAATTCGATATTAAAGGTTTGCTGTCCGGCAAACCTTTTTTTGTTATTATTTATTTTCAATTAAAACTTTTTTAAGTAAACAAACGTTTACTTACTTAAAATTACTTATATTGCCTCTGAATTTAAATTTGTTAAACAATGAGACCAAAAGATCTTGAAAAAGAGGAGGCCATACGGGCAATAGCGCTGAAAATAATTGCAGAAGAAGGCCTGGAAAATCTAAGTATGCAAAAATTAGCAAAAGAAGCTAATATCTCTCCACGCACTATATATATCAAATATGAAAATAAAGAAGATCTTTTAATTAAACTTTTCATTGATGAAGTTTTAGGTACTTATGAAAAAGCTGTGTTGGAAGGATTTGATGAAGCCATGGATTTTGAGACTGGTGTGAGAAAGATGTGGTTGAATACATTTAGGTATTTTAAGAGTAACAGGCAAGCTTATGTGTTAATGCAATACGGGAAGTCATCTCCCTTACTCAATAAGGCATTTAAAGAAAGAAATATAAAGGAGGGGCAGTTCTTTGCTCCGGTTCATCGGTTTCTGAAGCAAAATGCTAAAGCTCGTATAATTAAGAATTTTCCCAACGAAGTACATAGAGCGCTTATTTTCTCGCCACTTCTGGATCTAATCAATGAGTATTTTGAATATAAAGATCGACCTAAACAGATCATAACAGAGAAAGTGATTTTAGAGTGTTGTGAAGCAATTATTAAAGGTATTAAGTTATAAGTAATAAGTTTTAAGTCATTCACTTAGAAAAGAACAACCCATGGAGAAAATTAGGAATAAAAGAATTGCCATCATTGGCGGTGGTCCTGGTGGATTAACATTAGCAAGACTTCTGCAGATGAATGGTGCGGATGTTAAGGTTTATGAACGTGATCTTAATAAAGATGCACGTGTACAAGGCGCAACACTTGACTTGCATGAAGAGTCTGGTTTAAGAGCGATAAGAGAGGCAGGTCTCATGGATGCTTTTAAAGCTAACTATAGACCTGGCGCTGACAAAATAAGGATTACTGATAAGCATGCAGCAATCCTTTATGATCAGCACGACGAGCAAGGACAGGATGAAGCTTTTGGGGATGAATATTTCAGACCAGAGATAGATCGTGGACCTTTGAGGAAAGTTCTATTGGCGTCACTGAAATCAGATACCGTTGTTTGGAATAGCCATTTTAAAACTATGGCTGAAGTGGAAGGTTCTTGGAAGCTTGAGTTTCAGAATGGCACGACAGCCTTGGCTGATATAGTTGTTGCTGCTGATGGAGCAAATTCAAAAATCAGACCTTTCATTACACCTTTAAAACCATTTTATTCTGGTGTAACTATAGTGGAAGGTGCGGTTTATAATGCAGAAACGGAAGCTCCGGAAATTTATAAACTTGTCAAAGGAGGAAAGGTATTTGCTTTTGGAGATGAAAAGAGCTTAATAGTTAGTTCAAAAGGTGATGGTAGCATAACTTTTTATACGGGATGTAAGACTAATGAGAGTTGGTATAAGGATAGCAAGATTGATTTTAATAATATTGATCAGGTTAAAGATTGGTTTATAAAAGAGTTTATAGGATGGGATTCCAAATGGCTGGAGTTATTTGAAAAGGCGGAACCGCATTTTATACCAAGGCCTCAATATTGCATGCCTTTAGATCAAAGCTGGACTCCACTCACTAACCTTACAATGCTTGGTGATGCAGCTCATTTAATGCCTCCTTATGCAGGAGAGGGCGTAAACATGGCGATGCTTGATGCTGTGGAATTATGCAACTGTCTTTTGAATCCACAATTACCCAACATACATAGTGCCATAGCAGCTTATGAAAGTCAAATGCTTGTGCGCTTTAAAGATGTGGCTCAGATGACGCTGGATCAGGCAGATTCTTTACATTCTCCAAATGCTGTTTCTAATATGTTGGAATTATTTAATCAGATGTAATTTATTCAGGATGGATTGAATTGAGTGGGGGATAGTGAAATCGGGATGATTATATTGAGTTATAAAAATTGCAGAGGGCAATGGAAATATAAGTTTTGAATGCCTGTATTCAAACACAAAAGCTTCCGATTGATTGGAAGCTTTTGTGTTTGAAATGAATGCTTTTATTATATAGTTTATTTACCTTTCCATTGATGATGTCTGAATTTCTTCCAGTTTCTTTGTCTGTTACTAATTGTAGAATTTGAAGTTTCCCAGCCATGAGGAAAACAGAATGAGCATTCCTTTTTTCCGTATATTATTCTGGAGATCTGAACGTTTGAAACCTTTGGTGGAAAATCAATTTGCTCCCAGTCATCAGTCAATCCAAAAGCATTTTCAATTTGTTTCTTTCTTTTCATTGAGTTTACATTAGGTGAATACCTAATGCAAAGCCCCTTTTTGAAAATCTTTTAAATTTATCATTGTCGTTTATGACGGTATTAATTGTATGAGTTTCTAATAAATTTAATAGAACTTTTTAATATAAAAAACTAAAGTCCTTCAATTCAAAAGAATGAAGGACTTTAGTTTTTTGTCTTTTTCTCTAATCTTATGCCTGCATTTACAGAGTGGGATTATGAAAAGTAGCCATCATGTTACTCCTTGATTTTGCCCAGTAAAACAAGCAACCTATTGGAAGCAGTATGCTCATAATGGCTGAAAACAGGAAGTATTTCTGAAAGTTTTTCTGAGGAATGTCTAATGAATAGATAATGACACCATTTTTTACAAGTTGAAGTACATCGTTATCATTACCTAAATCTATAAATGCATTTTGTGCTTTTTTTAGATAGATCGTAATTGCATCATCTTTTTTAATCAGGCTGCTTACTTCTTTCATGGTTTTGTTGTTTCCATAAGCTACTCTGAATTGTCCAGTTTCTGCCATTGTAATCCATACTTCAGGCTTTCCTTGTTTGCCTTTAGCTTCCTTCATTCGGATTGCTTCCACTTTACCGGTCAACTCATTCAATTCCTGAGAATCCATATGGTATAAGCGGTAATATGAAAATGAAAAATATATAGAGAATAATGTGAACGCAACAAGGGCTAAATACTGACAGTAAGTGCCAATTGTCTTTTTTATATCTGTGTTATTCGTTCTCATAAGATTCAGATTTTATCTTTATTAATAAGAGTAATCAGTTCTAATACCGTAAAATTGAGCAATAAGTTATTGATTTTAAAATGCTTAAAAGTTTTGAAATTCTCTGGATGGCTTGAAATTAAAGGAGCTTTCCTTAAAAATTGTATACAAGTTTTCTAAAATAACCTGCAAAAATGACCATGTGTGAATGTTTTATCTCTTGATTTTATTCTAAAGACATATTTTTTAGTGTTGAAAATTGCCATTTTGGTGAGCGGTAGAAATGAACTGTTGGATTGGTTGTATTTTTGAGGAGAGTGCTCAAAAAGAATGGTGTTTTTTGAAAAACGGATAATTGTATCAGGAAAAACCCTGATATGGTAGGTGGCTTATTTATAAAAGGCCTGAATTTTTAAGGGTAAATTTTTTTTCATTTATTTTAAATTTTTTTTCGATTTCAAGTTTGAGGAGGGCTAATTGAGCTTATTTCTAAAAAATGGAGCACTAGAATTGAATTTCAAGACAAATGGCCTGTTAATAGGAATACCTTGCGGTAATTTCAAATTTATTATCAGCTGAAGTTGAAAGTTGTCTAGTGCCTATCAGGAAAGATCCCATAAAACTGATGGTGCCATAGTCTAAAGTATGAGCATTAATACCGAGCAGGATTGCAATACCACGTTTGAATTTGAAATTGGCTCCTGCTTCAATCACTTCTGCCATCAATAATACAGGGGCATATTCTAATGATCCAGGGTTTCCGGACTCTTTACGGAAATAAAGGTGGTTATACATTGATATTTGTGGACTTAGATCAAAACTGTATATACCATTGAAATTTAGCACAGGTGATAGCTTAAAGTTCTGTTGTATTGGGGTTAAGACAGATTGAGTGAATTGCTCTACTGAAGCTCCTAGTTTTAATTTTCTCCAATGGTACCACATGCCAGCATAACCGTCAAAAGCGGTGGATGTACCACCTCCAACAGACTGCGATCCGTTGAGTGTAAGAGATACAGCTCCAAGTGCAAGACCAAGTGAAACATATTGTTCTCTCCCGATTGCTATCGTTCTTGAATATCTTGCGTAATATCTACTTCTCTTTATGAATGGCCCATCATTATTGGTCTGTATAAGGGCGCCGATTTTACTGTACGAAAGCGATTTTCTGTTTCCCGGTTTAAAATCAAGATCAAGATATCTTCTGTTTACCCCTTCAAATAATCCGTAAAGTGCGCTATTCCCTATTCTTAGATTAAACTTTCCGGAAGTGTCTTCACTGGCAGGATTGAACATTGCATAGTTTTGAAAGAACTGATCAAATGTCAGAAATGATCCTCCCGCGGACTGGGATTTAGCCTGTCCGGGCAATAAAGAAAGCAAAATCAGAAGCAGACTAACGAGTCTTGAAGTTTGCATTTTTTACCTTATTTAAAGAGGAAGGGAGAATTTTTATTTAATATTTAGTCCCGAAAAACTCCTAAAATAAAGGAAAATAAATCAATTTATTTCGCCTCTTCCAAAATTTTAAGTTTGACCAGGAAATACACTTTTCCATTTTTCCGTTGATAACGTGTAACTTAAAATCAGAGTTAGTCGTCTGGAAAAAAAGCAGCAAAGTAAAGTTTACTTTTCTCTTTTGACAGTGTAATACCAATCGAATCTTGAACAAGGACCCAGAAATATTAGCAAGTATAAAGTCTGGCAAAAACAGTCAGGTGTTATCCTATTTGTATGAAACTACCTTACGGAAAGTAAGACATTATATTCTTACTCATGGAGGAAATATGGATCAGGCAAGTGATATATTTCAGGATGCAGTGATTATCTTGTTTAATCAGGTCAGAAAAGGTAAGTTTGATGAAAGACATGCGATTGATGCGTTTGTTTATACAGTAGCAAAAAACCTTTGGCTGAATAAGTTGCGGGATGAGAAACGGATTTCAAACTACGAAGATATGACTATCTTTGAAGTCGCAGAGTCAGGGAAAGATTCTCTCTCTGATCTCATTACAAAAGAACGATCTGCAGCTGTAAGTAAATTGTTCGGTCAGTTAAATGAAAAATGCAGAGAACTCCTTCATTATTACAATCATGAAGGACTGTCTATGAAAGAGATAAGTGAAAAGCTGGGATATAATAATGAACAGGTTGCAAAGGCCAGTCATTATCGATGCAAGCAATCGCTTATAAATTTGATTAAAGGAAATAAGTTACTGGAAAATCTTCTTAGAAATTGAGCACGGAACAGGAAAAATATCATTTGATAGATCGCTATCTGCGTGGAGAGCTTGCCGGAGAAGAGCTTGAAGATTTTACCAAAAATCTTTCTCATGATTCCAGTCTTGCGGAAGATGTTGCTTTTCAGGGTGAAGTAAATGAACTGATATCTGTAAATGCATATCACGAGCTTCGCAACCAGATGTCTGCAGATATTGCAAATATTGATAAAGGCACAGGCAATAAAGGTTTTAATAGAACCATTAGTGTCATATTGATTGCTGGTTTGTTATCAGTTGTCGGAGGATATTTTCTTCTTAAAGACAATGATAAAGGGACTTCCGGATTGTCAAAAAATGATAAGCAGGAATTGATCCATCCTGATAATATTCCTTCTACGAAGGTAACTGAGGCAGAGAACGGTAGTAATGCATTTGAAAATGAACAATCGGCAACTAGTAATAACAATAGCAAGAAGCCTTTAGAAAATATAAAGGGGGATAAAACTGTTGAAATTCAGGATAATGCCCAGGCAATAAGTAAAAATAAAGTTGCTGCGGATACTGTTGTATCCCCTGGTCAATCTGCTACTATCAATGAGACTAACAAAGCAGTTAAGGAACCTGTTTCAACTATAACTGATAAGCCGGAAATAAATGCAGACCCTTGTGCAAAAGCAGTTATTAAAGCAAGATGGACAACATCAGATGCGTGTCAGGCAAGAAATGACGGAAAGATCGAAATTGATGAAAGTCTAATCCAGGGAGGAGAAGAACCTTATAGAATTGATCTTTATTCTGGAAATCAGAAAGTTGATCCTTCAGATCTGGATCGTTTATATTCAGGTAATTACACACTCAAAATTACGGATGTTAATGGCTGTCTGGGTAAATGGAACATTAAGCTGGCAGAAAAAAGCTGTCAGCCTGTAGGTGTTTCGTTCTCGCCTGCTCAGGGAGAGACATGGGCATTTAGTGGGAATGACAGGAATAGTTATTATCTTAGCATATATAACCAGGCCGGACAAATGATATTTAAATCATCCTTATTGTCAGGTGTCTATGAATGGTCCGGTATTAGCAATGCCGGTTCCATGGTAGAAACGGGCTTTTATGTTTATGTGGTAGAATATACCAATGGTAAAAGGGAGAACGGTCAGATAACAGTGATCAGATAATGAGCAGAATTTTTAAAAATCTAATAAAGCTAATAGGCATAACTTTGGCTCTGATATTTTCAGAGAATAAAGCCTATTGTCAGACTTTTATTCTGCCTGATACCAATTTCCGAAATGTTCTAATGTCTAGATATCCTTCTGTAATGACAGGAGACAAACTGAATATTTCTGCTGCAAATAGTTTCTTCTTTGATCTGATCATTACCAATGCCAATATATCTGATCTTACAGGTATTGAAAATTTTAGATCTGTATTTAAGATCGATGCTTCAAATAATAAGATTAAGACAGTCCCAAATCTTTCACCCATCACCAATCTGGAATATATCTACCTGAACTTTAATCAGCTGACGAATGCTAATTTTGTTATAGGCAATACAAACCTTTTGCAGATTCAATTATATTATAATAATCTCATATCTTTTCCTGAACTGCCTGGATTTACCAAGCTCCAGAAATTATTTCTGTCAGGTAATCAGATTTCAGGTATGTCAGGGTTGCAGTACCTTACAGCTCTTGAAAACCTTCAGTTAGGTGTAAACAAGTTGGATAGTCTTCCTGATTTGTCAAAGAATACCAAGCTTACAGAATTGCATTGTGATCGTAATGGACTTAAATACCTTAATGGTGCAGAAAAGATAAAAGGTTTGAAAGTTATTTATTGCTGGGGGAATGAGATTGAAGATCTTTCAAACTTAAACAAGATTACAACTCTTGAAGAATTATATGCGGATTACAATTTGCTGACAACTCTTCCAGACTTATCTAATAAACCTTCTTTAAGAAAACTAGCTGTTAATAATAATAAATTGACATTTGAAGATCTCTTACCATTAACTCAATTGCCTGGATTTTCAAATTTTGCATATGCCCCTCAGGATTCCATTGGTGAAAGGGTTGAAAAGACAGTTAGATATCTTGAGCCAGTAAATTTTGCTGTGGATGAAGATGCAGGTTTAAGTGGAAATCAATATGCATGGTATAAGAATAATACTTTGATAGGTTCTGAGACTTTGTCTGGATTGAATATTAGTAAAGCTAAACCTTCGGATGCGGGAGAATATAGAGCGGAAATTACTAACCCTGCGTTGCCATCATTGACACTTCAGCACAGAGTTTGGAGAATTAATGTTGACAATTCTTGCATGGACATAAATTCATATGGATATAAAATTTTGAGTCAGGACTGTAAAGAAGGTACAGGTTTTAAAGTTGAGGTATCTACAGAAGGCTCTCAGCCTCCTATTACATACACTTTGAATATAGCAGGGACAAGTGATACGATTCACAGTGCTTCTGGCGTGTTTACAAATATTCCCGCTGGCAATTACATGCTTCGTTTGAAAGATCAGAAGGGTTGCCGGATATTACTTGATACCCAGCTTACCATATACAAAGCATCTGATTGCGATCCTGTGATATCTCCACTTGAAGGAGGACAACAAAGTTCATATTTTATCGATAAGCCAGGAGTTGCGAGAATACTTGATATGAATGGAAATATCATTCGTGAATTACTTGCTCCGGCAACTTGGGATGGGACGGGTTCAGGAGGTGAGATTGTAACTACAGGCTACTATGTTATCACTATAGATAATAAGAAGCTCACCAATATTACGGTTGTGCGTTAATATATTTGATTGAGGTGCTCAGGGTATTTAAATCTTTAATTTGTTTCCTTTCCTTCAAATAATTCAGCAAAGAATTTTTTTGATTTTATACTTTCCTCTTTAAAAGCACCCATTGAAAGTCCATATCCAAAAACATAAAACGGTAGAATAATTAAACTCCCAGGTTCAAACGAGCCTCTGGATATTTGTATATTTATCATAGCTGCAGCAATAGCGGAAACTCCACTAAGCCAAACAATCATGAATAAACAGACGAATATATCCATTCTCATTTTAATGTGTATAGAAGAGTGTTCAGTACCTTTTTCAATAGTTCCGGATATTATTGGTCTGAATGGGTTAGGATAACTTATAATTCTTCTTATGCCAAAAGATGTGCGATCAATTTCCCCTTCATAAGGTTTGATTGGAGCCGGGCTCTATATAGAGCGGAATAATTTGGGAGATTCGGTTTTGGATCGAATTCTGTCTCTGATTTCTTTAACAGAAAGGTTGCTTTTTAGTCTGTAGTTTTAGTATGGTAAATATTTCATTCGTATTCAATGCTGATGAAGCTTATGATTTTTTTAACAATATACAGCTGACTTTCAAAGTCCGATTATTCTTACATTTAGATCATCCTCTTTTAAAAGTATAATGTACATGCTGAGTTCATTTGCAATTAAGCGTGAGAAGATAATAGACAGATAAAATAAAACCCTTTCCAGTTTACTTTATTTTGATTGCTGTGTAGATAAAGCTGTTCCATAAAATTGATTCCGGATTTTTAATTTAATCCAATTTATAGTTATCGACATAATTTATTGTCGCAGATGGAATTACTAATGCTGTATTCAATACTCTACTTGAAATAAATATTATATGAAAGAAAAAGGTTTACTTATTCTTATCTTCCTGCTGGGGATCTTTACGTTTCTTCAGGGGCAAACATTAAATTATCCACCATCATGTTCCATCACAATGCCTCATAGTAATGCTTATTTTAAGGCAGGTACAGATGTTGAGATCCACGTTTATTCTACAGATATTGGTAAATCGGCTAATAATGGTACAATAACAAAGGTTGAATTTTACAATGGTACAACTCTCTTAGGACAAGCTACTACTCATACCAATTATACTTATAAATATGTCTGGGGCTGCGTTCCTGCAGGTACTTATACAATTAAGGCAAAAGCTACAAACAGCAAAGGTGTTACATTTACTTCTGTAGGTGTTGTAATTACTGTAGGGACTGCGAATGTTACACAAAGAGGAATGAGTGCCTGCAAGGGCAAATATCTTGCGAATATTATTCCAGGTGCACCACAAGTTAATTACAACACATACTGGAACGGTGTAACTGCAGAGAACAACTGCAAATGGGGACCTGTAGAAGGGACCCGCGATCAGTTTAACTGGAATGGTGCGGATGTTTGCTACAACCATGCTAAGAATAATAATATGATGTTTCGTTACCATGCATTGATGTGGGCAAGTCAATATCCTTCTTGGTTTAAAAATTTAAATTCCGCAGATGCCAGAGCAGAAGCGCTTGAATACATGACAGCAGTTGCGCAAAGATTCCCTTTAGCGGATCAGGTGGATGTAATTAATGAGCAATTGTCAGGTCACCAGGCAGACAATCCGATCTTTGAAAGTTTACTCGGTGGTAAAGGAACTACAGGCTACGACTGGCAGATATGGGTATTTACTCAGGCTCGTGCGTTGTTTCCAAATACAAAGCTGATTTTGAACGATTATGGTCTTGAAAACAATACCACTGCAATCAATAATATGTTAGGGTTGGTTAAAGCTCTTCGTGATAGAGGTTTGATAGACGGCTTCGGAACCCAGGCGCATTGCTTCAATGTCGATCAGACAAGTGCATCTCAGTTAAAATCTGCAGTAGATTTGATGGCTACTGGTGGTGTGCCGGTTTTTGTCACGGAGTTAGACTTAAATGGTGGGGTTGAATCAGAAAGTAATAATACTCAACAAGAGTCAAGTTATAAGACTCACTTTCCTGTATACTGGGAACATCCTGCAGTAGCGGGCATAACGATTTGGGGATATATTACAGGTGCAACCTGGAAAACCGGAACTGGTCTTATGAGCAGCTCTGGGACCGAAAAACCGGCATTTACGTGGCTGAAGGGATATGTGTCAGGCAAAACAAGTGTGGGATATCCATCTTGTGCAACAGGGGCATGCACCAGCAACGGTGAATTGCCAAAAGTGGAACTAACAGGTCCTGCTAATAATACTACTTTTAAAGTTGGGGCAAATATTGCCCTTACAGCAACAGCGAGTGATAAAGACGGAAACATTACGAAAGTCGAGTTTTATAATGGTACAATCAAATTGGGAGAAGATGCGACAAGCCCTTACTCCTTTGACTGGAGCAATGTTGTGGAAGGGAACTATAAGCTTACTGCAATAGCTACCGACAATTCCGGAAATAAAGTTACTTCTACTGAAATATCAATAACAGTTGGGAATCCAAGAACTCAGCTTATTACCAATGGAGAGTTCGACCAAAGTACAAGCGGTTGGGAAATTCAGAATAACAGCAGCGCTAGTGGAACAATGACTGTTATTACTAATGGAAATATGTCAGGAACTAACTCTTTGAAAATATGCCCAGCTACTCCCGGTACTGAAGAATGGCATGTTCAGGTAAGACAAGCAACGCCAATAATTGAAGGGAAAAACTATAAGGTGAACTTTATGGCTAAAGCTGATGCCGCAAGGACTATGACTGTAAGCATTCAACAGGACGCAGATCCTTATACTACTTATTTCAGCAAATCGGTTGACCTTACTACAACAGCTCAGCTGTTCACATATGAATTCAATGCTACTGCCACTGATGCCATTGCAAAGTTGAAATTTTACGTTGGTATAAATTCAACTTGTATTGTAATCGATAAGGTTGAGGTAAGCGAAGGTAATTTTCAATTGGCAGCAGAAATTACAACTGCCGGAAGTACTACTGTTTGTGAAGGATCTTCTGTGGTGTTAAATGCAAATACTGGAACAGGCTATACCTACCAGTGGAAAAGGGATAATTCTGTAATTAATACTGCAACTTCTGCTTCTTATACAGCTACACAATCAGGAAGCTATTCAGTCACAGTTACAGCAAGCGGACAGTCAGTAGTATCAGATGCTATTGAGGTTAAGGTAAATGCAAAACCTCAATTACCAGGTGTAACATCACCAGTATTATATTGCCAGAATGCAAGTGCGACAGCACTCGCGGCAAATGGAACAGCTTTAAAGTGGTATACCGGATCTTCGAATGGGACTGGAGTTGGGACTGCTCCTATCCCTGTCACCGGTGCAGCGGGAACGACCAATCATTATGTTTCTCAAACTGTTAATGGATGTGAAAGCTCCAGGTCTCTTATCGCAGTGACGGTAAATGCATTGCCTCCCGCAGCAATATCAGCTACAGGCTCAACAACAGTAGTAGAGGGGAATAGTGTAGTGCTGAATGCCAATGTCGGTACGGGCTTAAGTTACAAATGGTTTAAAGGTAGCACTCAAGTGGGAACAAATGCTTCCTATGCCACTACCACATCCGGAAGTTACTCTGTAGAAGTATATAATGATGCAGGATGCAAAGCGACTTCTGCCTCAACTGTTGTTACAGTCAACCCTAATCAACCTTCAGTAATCACTATTAATGCTCCTGTATCCAATGAAAATATCATTGGCGGTGCCATCACCTACGATGTAACTGCAGAGGATCCGGATGGTACGATTACCAAGGTAGAGTATTATCTGGATGGTAAACTGGTTGGTTCATCTTCGTCTTCACCATATGTATTTGAATACAAGAATGCAAGCCTAGGAAATCATGAGGTTTTGGTGAAAGTGACTGATAGCAATGGAGGAGTAACTACTTCAAGTACTGTGTCTCTGATTGTAAGTGTTACTACAGGGATGACTTCAGGTGGATATAAGGTCTTTACCGGAATCGTTCCGAATCCAACAAGTGAGTCATTTAAAATTACTTCAAATACGGCCATAAAGCAGTTAAGGATTACAAATATCTATGGTGCAGAAGTAGAAGTATTGAATGAAATACCTGCAGATCAGACAAGCAATATTGGGCTTGACCTGAAAGGTGGAACATATCTTATGACGATAGAATATGTTTCCGGAAGTATAGAAGTTTCTAAACTTGTGAAGATTCAATAATAAATAGTTGTTTTTTAAGTTGTTGTTTTTTGAGGGGTCATTCAGAGTTTTCGAATGATCCCTTTTTTTTATTTTGTTTTTTTGGATTGAAGTGGTCTTCTCGAGCGTTTTCAAGTTTGTATAAATTCCCAGTTCTTTTTTGAGCAATTACTCCTTTTAAAGCACATCTGATCTCATTCTGAAGATTAGGGAACTATTTATTCTTAAGGAATAATATGCTGGGATTTTTATCTGTCAGATAAAAAAAAGCTTTTTTTAGTTATTTCTCCCTAAGTCCTATAGTTAAGGGAACTATGTTTTTGTTAAAATCATTTTATATGTATTAACGAATCATAACTCTTTAATAGAAATGTCTTTACAACAACTGACACCTGACAAATTCTTTTATTCCAATGATGGAAAGGTATTCACCAGTATAGAAGAGCTTTATAAAGGCTTAAAAGAGATGAGTGAGGAAACCTTTATCTACCATGTAAATAAGGAAAAAAATGATTTCTATAACTGGATTAAATATGTAGTTAATTACGACAGTTTTGCTAAATCTATACAGAAAGTAAAAACCAGATCTGGTTTCCTTAGAAAAGCCAAGGAGTTTGTTTCTGCTTAAGATTTTCTCAGATAATTCGGAAAATTATGCAAACAGCCTGTAAATGTTACAGGCTATTACCATTTATGGGCTAACCATTTACTTTTGATGGGTGTAAGGGAATATATCCAAAATCTCGTAATCGATGAAAAAAATTAGTTTATCCGCATTTCTTATTTTACTATTTACTCCAATTTTAATAAAAGCAAAAGATTATAAAGGCGCAGAGTTGAGGACCAATGAATCTTATTTATATGGTCGATTCGAAGTGAACATGAAATCTGCAGCTGGAAGTGGAATAGTCAGTTCTCTCTTCACTTTTTATGACAACCCTGATTTTGTTACTAACTGGAACGAAATAGATTTAGAAATACTTGGCCGATACAACAATGAAGCACAGTTTAATGCAATAGAAGGCAAGCACAAAATGCATGAGCACAGACAAGTACTAGCCTTTAATCCTCATGAGGAATTTCATACTTATGCTTTTGAATGGACTCCTGAATACATAGCATGGAGCGTAGATGGTCAGGAAGTACACAGGCAGAGTGGAGAGCATATTGCCAGAATGGATAAGCCTCAGAAAATTATGATGAATTTATGGATCTCTGAATTTTATGAGTGGACGGGGCCATGGAATGATTCTATATTGCCGAAGGAAGTGCAATATGATTATGTTAAGTATTATGAATATAAGAAAGATAATACATTTAAACTGAAATGGACGGATGACTTCAATTCCTGGAATATGGAAAGATGGTCTGCCGCATCACATACCTTTGATGGGAATAAAGTCGATTTCACCAGTGATAATGTAAAGTTCAAAAATGGAAAGTTGATCTTAAGTCTCTCTAAGGAAGCAGCTCCTATAATTTTAAATGAAACACAGGAAACAAGCTCTGAAGGAAAGGGACAGATTCAAGAAGTAAAACAGATCGATGAAAAGCATTTAATAGTCACTTTCCGCGGCAATACTTATGCTCCTTATGCTAAGAATAAATACTTTAAGGTAGGTGGAAAAGAAGCGATCAAGACAAAGCTACATCACGATTTGAGGACTCTCGACGTTTATTTGCAAGAACCATTGAATGGTGAAACTGTAAACAAGCTTGAATACACAGGGCCGGGATTGAAAGTGCAGGATATTGAAATTATTAAGAAATAAAATTTAAAATGCCTTTATAAGAATAAATTACCCTTAGCATTTAATCAGAGAAATAGAAAGGCTGTCTTGGTAGGACAGCCTTTTATCATTCATAAATGATCTGTTTTTTTGCTAGTGCAGTCAAGGATGAGTTTTAGTTGTTTGTTATATCGTTACCTTTTTTAGCTCCTTTTTTAACAAGGTAATTTATATATGCTTCAATTTCATCTTCTTGTGGTTCCATCTTTTTTAAGTATATATATACTACTCCTTCTTTAATATTCTTAGCTTTTTCATTTAAGTCATTTTGATATATCAGAGCATAGTCCAAGGCTGTATTGCCATTATTATCTTTGATGTTAATGTCGGCTCCAGCAGATAACATCCTTTCAGTCATTTTAATATTATGACAACGTGATATATACATAAAAACACTGGCACCATTTTTATCCCTGATGTTAAAATCAGTACAGTTATTAGCAAAAAGGTTGGTAATTCTGATAAGGTTATCGGTACTTAATTGAGTCTGATGAAGAGAAGGCCAATTACCATAATTGTCTTTAATAAGCATCAAAGGTGTTTGTCCATTGAGATTAACCTGATTCGGGTCGGCTCCATTGGTTAAAAGTAATTCTATACACTCTAAGTATTTTAACAGATGCTTTCTGTGATTCAAATAATTATTATAATAAGAATCTTGTTCTACCGCTAGGTGTAATGGTGACCGTTGTTTATAGTCTTTAACATTGACATCTAAATCAGCTTTTTTAAGTAAATCTTCCAAAGCTTCTATATTGCCAGAATTTGTCGCAGCATGAATTGGGAAAGAAATTTGTTTGTCACTTTTGCATTTAAGACATGAGTAGAACGGAACAGAAGGATTTGCTCCGGCTTCCATAAGATACTGTACCATTCTTGATGTCCCAACTTCTGCGGCTCTACATAAAATCGTTTTACCATCATTATCAATTTGGTTTGGATTACAACCTTCCTCAAGCAACCACTTTACTATTTCAGAGTTTCCTCCATAAATAGAATTCGTTAATAATTCCTCCCGAACAGAAGTCTCTTTACCAACTTCTGCGCCAAGCGATAGAAGAAGTAGTAATACTGGTTGGTTATTCTGTAATATAGCATAGTTTAATGCTGACCTCCCTTCGTTGTCTGACTCATTTATCTTTGCACCCTTTTCCAGTAGTGCTTTAATAATTTTATATGAGGCAACTCTGTGGGGCCGATTTGAGGTAAGATAATATGTGCCGCATGCACCTATTGCTGGTCCATTAAAACTCGGCCATGTAACTTCTTTAAAACACGAAATTAAAGGGGTGAAACCAAGGCTATCCTTTATGTTTACGTTTGCCCCTTTGCTAAGCAATAAGTCTACAAGCTCCGGGTCATTTTTACTGCAAGCATAATGAAGAGGCGTCTTTCCTGAATAATCCTGTACATTTACATCAGCGCCAAGGGCGATTAATTTTATTATATAGTTGTTGTCCAGTGTTAATAATATTGGAGTCTGACTGGCTTTATTTCGAAGATTAACATCAATATTTTTTCTTGTGAGAAACATATTAACGTTTTTGCAATGTCCGTAATTTGAAAGACTATAGTGCAATGCAGAGTTACCAGTAGAGTCCTGAAAATTTAAATCTGCTCCCTCTTCAAGCAAGCTGAGAATGAATGACGAGTCTAGCTCATGATGAGCAGCAGCAATTAACTCAAGGTTAAGTCTAATGTTTTCAGTTTTCTTATGAGTACAAAAAGAGGTGATTAGAAGAAAAAAAATTAAATAGCTATGCTTCATTTATGTGAAATCTTATATTAAAAATTAGTATAAATTTCTTCAATAAACGTCAGCAATCAAATAATAGTGACAGGAATAGCAAAGTTTTCACTTAGCGTCTGTTAATCTGGATGAAAACTTAATTATAGCTCTTAGAATTTTATCTGATCAGCGTCACAGTTTTTTGAACATCCTCATTAACATTTAAAAAATATAACCCTGGAGTTAATAATTCACCTCTGTCGTTAGTGCCATCCCAGAAAGCCGGTGTTGTCAGGGTTTTGATGTGTTTCCCATTTCTGTCGTAGATGTTTGATTTCCCTGTATAAGGTATATAATACATGTCAGAGACTCCATCACCATTGGGTGAAAAGTAATCTTCATCATTACTGATTGAAGCAGTGTTTACTTTTCCCAAAGTAAAGTGATTTCCATGTTTGAGTTCAACACCTCTGAAGACATAGCGTCCATCACGTGTAACCTCTGATATTTCAATTACTCCTTCACCGATTTTCTCCATAGCAAAAGAACCGTCGTTGTCTGTATCTATTATAAGTCTTATATCTTTGGCGTTGATTGAAGGGATATTTTTAGGGTCTATGATAAGGTCTACCTTTGATGATTGGCCTGTTTTAGAGCATATCCATTCACGTTCCGTTCTGAATTGAACTCCTGTAGGTAAATTGCCATTTACTGAAGATAAAGATTTTCCATTATGAGCAATGAACATAAATTCTCCTTTGCTCAATTCTGATATATTGAGTAGTTCTATCATCCCATCGCCTCTCGCAGAAAGTTGGGAAGTACCATCATTAGCTTTTCCTATTCCTACCAGATCAAAATCGAAGTTGCCGCTATTAGGATCATCAAATTGGTATATGTCATTAGCTTTAAGAGGAATGTTATATTTTGCTGAAAGGTAATTCTCTAGTATAATTTTTTCGGCACTGCTAAGTATTTTATTGTATATCAGTACACAAGCAATATAGCCGTCAAAGAACGAAGGTTCGGCGTTTGCTTTTGCATTGGAGGTTGAGCCTATATAATATCTTGATGGCACATTTATGGGCTGTGTGCCAGCCTGATAAACCGAATCAGTATTTGTATTATGGCCGATCTTTAGTTTCCCCGTCCAGGCTTCTTTTTGTAGAACAGCAAAGTATGTTTTGTTCAAAGATGCAGGAGTTTTTACACAATAATCAGTGGAAGAAGTAGAGTCTCCTGCACCTGCTGCTATGCTGGTGTCGCAGAAGGCGAGGCTTATGTCGTTTGTAAATCCGTTTGCTCCTCCGTCAACAAGCCCCGCTCCGAAATACCACATACTAGTATCATAGTTTATGGCCTTGACTGGGCTTATATTATTTCCTCCTGCTTTGGTCAATGCATGAAAGATACAGTAAATAGTTATATCATTGGTTTTGGAAAATGATTTAGATACAAGGAAATTTCTTTTGTTTCCTTTGCCATCATTTCTAAAAAAACGAATGCCACTCTGATTATTCAAAAGAGGATTGGAAGTGGTTAGTATAGGGTTGGTTGTGTCACTGCCAGCCATAACATCGTTATTGCTGCCACTCAGATCTTTCCAGAATAAAACCTTATCGCCTGGCTTGGCAATATTTTTTTGTAAGGTATCTGAAAATGTTCCGTTTGCCGCATCAAGCCATAGTTTTAATGAAGAGCCTCCGTCATTCATGCCTACTCCCGCCGGGCCTGTTTGTGACTGAGCAATCAAGCAAAGACACGAAAATATAACTGTTAAAATGTAGGACCTTTCCATAATTTTTTTCTTGCTTTTCAGGTTGTTTAACAACCTTCGGAGACATAAACATGTAAATATAAATCTTCTTAAGAAGTTTTTTTTTTAGGAAATTTTATTTTCCTTAATTATTTACTCTACAAACGAAAAATAAAAAAGTAAATGTATTTTTGAAATTTCGGAAAAATAAAACTAAAATCACGACTTTGGTCTGTGTTTAAAATGTACACAAAGGGACTTTTTTTGCTGGTTTCCATATGCTTCTGCTCTTTGAATGCTTTTGCACAAAGCAATTTTTCAGAGTCCTTTATACACTTTCCGATGAATATTCAATTGCATGCCCCTTCTCATGTTTGTCTCGATAATGACTTCCAGTTAAATTTTGTTTACAGGTCTTATTTTGGCAGATACTCAGTGATAAGGACATATTATGCTGATGCAAATGTTAATTTGGGTAAGAAACAGAATGAAATAGAAGCTGCTGAAAATAAGAAGCATATAGTGGGTGGGGGAATTTATAATGATCGGGAAGGGGAATATTTCAACAAGGTAAGAGCAATAGTACGTTATGCTGTTCATATCCCTTTGAAAGAAAATTTATTTTTAGCCGGAGGTGTTGCCATGCATATGATCAACTACAATTTCGATGCATCTTCTTCCGGTGCTTCAGGGTCTGCCTTTACCTGGGCTGGCCACGTAAGTACGACTTTGTATTCTCCGAACTTCCGTCTGGGGGCTTCCCTCAATGATTTTAACAACCCAACAGTTACTCCCATTAGTTATAGCTTTCTCATTAACAGATATGTCAATTTGTATGGAGAAAAGTTTTTTGATTTGGGGCCTAAAACTCAAATTCGTGGTGCTGCCAGATGTAACTGGATCCTCGGAATTTCTTCCTCTTATATTTTTCAGGCAGGTTTTGTTTTATCCAATACCGTAGGCGTCAGTGCTTTTCATTATACTAATAACGGCTCAGGCCTGATCCTTGACCTTTATAAAATACAGCTTTACAAAAATTATTTTGATTTCTCTCTGGCATACCTCATGCCTCAATCAAACGTATATCCTATTGCAAACCAGTATGAGTTAAATATTCATTATTATATTACCAGGGAATAATATCTTCCTGAAAATGAATATTTAAGTCTGGTTTTTAGAGTTGAAGAATGGAAATGATTGGTTTTTTACTAATCATAAAATTGATTTCTTCAGCACTAGACAATAAGTGTTTACTTTTTAAACTCTTTGTTTGTAGGAAGAATATGTTAAAAAAGGACAAAAATCAGGAAATTATTGAGGCCATTCTAAATGGTCAGAATACTCGAGTCCTTAACCATTTATATCAATCCGCTTTGCCTCAGATAATGAAATATATTTGTCTCAATAACGGTGATGAAGATGAAGCAAAAGATATTTTCCAGGATGCAGTAGTGTCACTTTTCACTACGGTAAGACTAGGTAAATTTGAACAGGGAAAAGATGTCAATGGTTTTCTATATTTTGTTTCCAGGAATTTATGGATCAATAGAATTAAGAGAAGAAATAAGCAATTAGATATTTCAAAAATGCAGATGCCTCCTTTGGAAGAAAGCCATCTGGCTGTGATCATTACAAAGGAAAAGGAAGATTTGATTGAGCAGTTTATGAGTAAGGTAGGAGATAAATGTAAACAGATACTCAAGTATGTGATATACGATAATCTGAGCATGAAAGAAGTTGCTCAAAAGATGAATTTTGCTGGAGAAACAGTGGCTAAGAGTACACATTACAGGTGTAAGCAGAAGCTCATGGAGCTTGTTGAGAATGATGGTACAATGATTAATTTTTTGAAGAATGAGCTTAGGTAGTGAAATGATAGAAAAGGTAGAACTCTATAGCAGAGGCAAAATGAGTTATGAGGAAAGAGCTTCTTTTGAAGAAGAACTGGCTTCAAATGAGCAATTGCAAAAGGCTCTGGATCTTTCTTTGCTCGCAGATGAATTGGTTATTGCGCAAGAAGCTTTAAAATTAAAAGAACAAATGCGTAAGGACCTATATAAGTCCAAACCTAATTGGAATATTTATGCATTGGCATTGTTAATTGCCCTTGGAGGAGGTATATATGGTTATTATTATTTAAACTCAAATGATAGTGGTCCTTCAGTGCCAGTGTCTTCTAAACATGATTTACCTGTAAATAATGAACAATCGAATGAAACAGGAGCGGCTCCTTTAGTAAAGTCAGATAGAAGAGCAGAGAGAATAGGCAATCGTTCCGAGGAACATACAATGACATCTCAAGACTTACCACCTTCTGAATTATTTACAGACAAAGAACCTCAGGAGCTTCCGAAGAAAGGAATAACATTAACTGACTCTGTTGTTAAAGAAGAACTGAAAAAAACCATTAGCCCCGTTTTGACTCCGGAAGAAACTTGTGCTGATCTTAAAGGTGATGTTAAATTTACTGTAACAGCAAGCTGTAAAGGAAAGGAGACAGGGGAAGTTCGAGTGTTTCCTGAAACTGTTAAAGGTGGAAAGCAGCCATATACCTTTATATTGAATGAAGAGCAATCATTATCACATTTTGATCATCTTTCATCCGGCATATATAAACTTAAGATAAAAGATTCCAGAAATTGTATTGTAGAAAGTACTCACAATGTAGTGATTGCGGAACAGGTATGTAAAACCTCAAAAGCTTATATTTTTAATCCTGAATATGACCGTGTCTGGTCTGTTCCTTATGACAGAGATAAAGATCCTGTCAATCTTGTATTAATAGATAAAAGCGGTAAAGTTTTTTATCAATCCAAGGTGCAAAGTTATCAACCAGCAGAGTGGAGTGGTGAAAGTAATATGGGCCTTGATTTAGGAATTGGCTTGTATTTTTTTACAATCGAATATTCTGATGGAAGCATAGATGATGGGACTGTTACGATAACAAGGTAAATATTCGTCTTTCGGTTAACCCTAGCATAGGGTTTTCAATCACTTTTTATTCTGATCAAGCGAAGACACTTGGTATATTTCGGGTCCAAGCGAGGACGCTTGAACCAGCACGTTATCATTATAATGGATTATTTAGATATTCCAGTTAGTAGAGTTATTTGCAAAGAACAGCTTCCTGCACTACCCGTGGCTGGTTCAAGTGTCTTCGCTTGGACTTATTAATATCCAAGCGTCCGCTTGAGAGCAAGATTTTTAATCAATTACATCATTCTATAAAATATTTTTAATATTCTTTATAAAACATGTTTACAATCAGTTATCTCTTTTTGTATACAAAGAAATCTTTATGTCAGATGATGTGGGTAGCTTATATATGTTAAGCTTAATATCTTGAAGAGTTACATTAGATTGATAATTACTTTACTCTGGAAGTATGTAAGTGCTTTATTATATCGACAGGTATCTTAAGTAATAAAGATTATAACAATGGAAGGCAAAATTTTCTGATTTAATATAAATGAGTTAAAATACTTATAGTACTGCAGCAAACTGAAATAGAGAATCTTCTAATCATGAGAAAAAATTTATTTATATCGATTTTAACGATGCTTTTTTGCATCAATGCATTTGCACAGACTGCAACTGTTACCTTGTCTTCACAAAAACAATACATACGTGGATTCGGTGGTATCAATCACCCTGTGTGGGCAGGAGATTTAACAGCCACACAAAGAGAAACTGCATTTGGCAATGGAGCAGGACAAATGGGTATGACTGTTTTAAGGATCTGGATATCGGACAACAAAAATGACTGGTCCAAGGAATTAGCAACAGCTAAAAGGGCAATTGCTTTAGGTGCAATAGTTTTTGCTACTCCCTGGAATCCACCTGCAAGCATGTGTGAAACTATTACTCGTAACAATAGACAGGAAAAGAGACTTAAACCTTCTTCCTATGGTGAGTATGTCAATCACTTGAATGAGTTCAATAACTATATGAAAACGAATGGTGTAAATATTTATGCACTTTCATTCGCAAATGAACCTGACTATGGATTTGACTGGACCTGGTACAGTGCGGATGAGGTATATAATTTTACTAAAAATAATGCTTCATCCCTTAGAATCAATGGAACAAAGGTTATCACAGCAGAATCATTTTCATATAGCAAAAAGATGTATGATCAGATCCTGAATGATCCGGCAGCTTTAGCCAATATTGATATTATTGGTTGCCACTTTTATGCTAGTGATGCTAATACTCCTGTTACATTTTTTCAATACCCACTTGCAGATCAGAAAGCGCAAACAAAAGAACGCTGGATGACAGAACACTATACCAATAGCGATGCGAATTCTGCAGATATCTGGCCAGATGCGCTGGACGTTTCCTATGAAATGTATAGAGCAATGGTTGAAGGTCAAATGAGCGTATACACTTGGTGGTATATCAGAAGACAATATGGGCCAATGAAAGAAGACGGTAATATCAGCAAGCGAGGCTATTGTTTTTCTCAATATTCGAAATTTATTCGTCCGGGATATTATAGAGTAGATGCTACTAAAAATCCAACCACGGATGTGTACCTTTCCGCTTATAAAAAGGGAGATGATGTGGCAATTGTAGCAATAAATAGAAGCACTTCTTCTAAAACCATTACTATCTCTGTTCCGGCAACTAAAGTGAAAACCTGGGAAAAGTATGTAACTTCCGGTTCAAAGTCTCTTGCTAAAGAAGCTGATATCAATATGACTGGTACTTCGTTTCAAGTAACCCTGGATGCACAGAGTACTACTACATTTAATGGAACCGCTGTCGTTTCTGTTCCTATTCCTCCTACTGTAACTTTAACAGCTCCTCTTAACAATGCAACTTATGTAGCACCAGCTAGCATAAATATTGGAGCAACAGCCACAGACGCTGACGGAGTGATTTCTAAAGTAGAATTCTATAATGGAACGACTAAATTAGGAGAAGATGTTTCGTCTCCATATACCTACTCATGGTCTAATGTAGCAGCAGGTACTTATTCAATTACTGCAGTAGCAACGGACAATGATGGAAATAAAACAACATCAGCTGCGGTTTTGGTTAAAGTCAACGTACCTCGAAGCCCATACAAAGGAGTTGCTCATCCAATACCTGGAAGAATAGAAGCTGAAGAATATGACCTTGGTGGAGAAGGAGTAAGTTTTCATGAAGCAAATACAAATGGGAATGAGGGTGGAGCTGTATTGAGAAATGATGATGTAGACATTGAAGCAACCAATGATACGGATGGAGCTTATAATGTAGGGTATGTTCTTCAAGGAGAATGGCTGGAATATTCTGTAAATGTTCAGTATACCGAGGTTTATAACCTGGATGTACGAGTTGCCGCAGATGGAACAGGTAAATCTTTTCATATTGAAATGGATGGAGCAAATGTAAGTGGCCCAATTGCGGTTCCGAACACAGGTGGTTGGCAGACATGGCAGACTGTGGGTGTTCAGGGAATCAATCTTACAGCTGGTGAGCATATAATGAGAATAGTTTTTGACGCCAGCTATTTAAATCTCAATTATGTTGAGTTTAAACAGGCCGTAATTACTGGTGTGGAATCAAGTACTGTGGACGCTTTGAAAGTATACCCAAATCCATTTGCAAATGAAGAATTACACATTAAACAGAAGGGATCTTTTAATTATAGGATAACTGATATAAGCGGAACGCTGGTTGAAGAAGGGAAAGGACAAGAACAACAAAATATAGGGACGTCACTTTCTCGCGGAGTTTATCTTCTTTATGTTGAGAGCAATGAAGGCCATTCGATCCATAAAATTGTAAAGCAGTAGCTTTTGATCTAACCGTTCACACTTGTTTCTTTATACTTCGTAAATTGAAATAGCCCCAGAAGTTCTCGGGGCTATTTTATTCTTTAGGAATTACAAGAAAAGTATAAGCGCCATACAGGATCAATTCTCTAGCATTGACAGATAAACCAGATCTGTATTGTCTTGAGATCCTTTGGTATGGAAAGTGTTTTTGTGAGATCTTACATTTATTGGTCTGTGGATTTTTCTCTTATATATATTATTGTTCCAGTCAGAGGATATGCCCAATAAATAATCAACCAGTGAAGCAAAAGATGGCTTCTTAATCCTCCGATCGATTCCGAGTCCTGTTCTGAAATTATTTTTATGCAGTTGAATTAAAGCATCGGTTGGAGTATAGTAATAACTACATTTCTCAAGGAACATAGCGATTGTCGGTGTAATCTTGAGATCTATTTTTACCACATCCGGATCTTCGTTTTCTAATGCTTCTGATAAATAGTCAATTTTGTTAAAGTAAAAGCTTGAATGTATGTTCAGCTTCCTTATTACTAAATATTTTTCTGTTAGAAGGTAATCAATAAAATCGGTAATGTGTGATAATCTTTGGGTTAATCCGAAGTAGTCGTTGTATACATCCGCTGCGTTGCCGGATACCTCAATTCTGCAGAAAGGATAGGATCCAACTTCTGACATATGAGAAGTGTCTTCTGCTTTTATGATATAAAGTTGTGAACGAAGATTCAGAAGGTTTTCCAAAAAAAGTATGGGAGAGATGATTTTGGCTCCCCTTTTGCTAAGGCCTACGATCTCACTAAAGATCCTTTTTTCTTGTTTGTTAAATGTCCTCATATCTTCAGCTAGGTACTAATAAAACAGCTGATCTGTAGGTCTTTGTTTGTTATCTTTTTGTTAAATGGTTGTTAAGAAATGAAGACTATCTTATGGGAAAAGATTGATGAAGAAGAGGGATATAAATATTTACCATTCGAAAGAGAGGAATTATAATGATTTAGGGTAAAGCTGATTATTCCATTTTAAATGGCCCCTTTTAATATTAGATAAGTTTAAATGCTTTGATTCCTAATTAATATGGAGACGATAAAGGCATTTTTTTGTTTTGTAATTTTTTTTATAAAAAATGTTACTTCTGATTTTGGGCCTGGGTATTCTGCTTAAACAAAGGATTAAAAATATTAATGCCCGATATTAGAATATCCTTTTTAACCAATACTATATGAGAAAACTTTTATTCTTCATTGTGCTGACCTTTAGCAGCGTTCATTTTCTGTTGGCTCAAAGTCCGGTTGTTAAAGTTGACCTGAACATGAGTGGTCGTACAGAAGCGGAAGTTAATGCCCCTAACTATGTAGCTTGGATTCCTGATAATGCGATAAGTATTTCCAAAACCATTAGTGGGGTGACATTTACATTTAAAAAGACAGGAAGCAACGGAACTGCCCTGCGTGCTGACTGGTATAAAGTAGGTGTGCAAGCACCAAACTATGCCCGACTTATTTGTGATGGTATGGTTGTGGATGGCGGAAATGCAGGAGCTGAGATTGAGCTAACTATAAGTGGTCTTTCTACAGGGACTCATTCAATGTTGCTTTATCATAACTCATTTGCTGATCCTGCATCAAATACCTTTGCGCCGATTGATGTTTATGTAAACGGCACATTGACAATCAATAATCTGGCGCCATCAAACAGAGCAGTGTCAATGAATACCGTGGCAAGTTCTTATGTTACCTTTAATACAACTGCAGGGAAAAATACAGTATTATTATATAAAGCGGAAACATCTTCTTCTGCTTCAATGAAAAACGTTTATATCAATGGTTTCGAACTGAATACGCCTAATGTAAAAGATCAGGCCAAAAGTCCTGTTCCTGCAGATGGAGATAATCATGTTGATGGAGGAACGGGTTCTGGGACATTGAAATGGACTGGAGGTTCTAATGCGACAGCTCATCGCGTTTATTTCGGTACTGATAAAACTTGTATTGAATCAGGAACTACCAGTTCATCTTGCTATAAAGGCCAACAGACGGGAACCAGTTATAACGTATCAGGACTGTATAGTATGAATACATATTACTGGAGAATTGACGAGGTGAATAGTTCAGGAGTTGTAACCAAAGGTAATGTTTGGGTGTTTCGTCCAAGACAACTTGCTTTCCCTGGTGCGGAGGGATATGGCCGTTTTGCAATAGGCGGTAGAGGAGGCAAAGTAGTGCATGTTACCAATCTGAAAGATGATAACAATCCTGGAAGTTTAAGATATGCAGTGGAAAATGAAACAGGTCCAAGAACCATTGTCTTTGATATAGGTGGTATGATTGCACTGGAATCTCGGCTTGTGCTGAGTGATCCATATGTTACTGTAGCAGGACAAACAGCACCTGGAAAAGGTATTTGTATAAGAAAGGCTCCATTTGGTTTTACAGGAAATGATGTCATTGGGAGATTTATGAAGGTAAGACTTGGTGCCGGTCCAACTTATGATGGAATGGGTTTAACAGGAGCAAATCATAGTATACTTGATCATTGTTCAATTAGCTGGACCATAGATGAATCTTTCAGCTCTCGTGGCGGTAAAAACATTACTTTACAACGCACCTTGATTTCTGAAGCTCTGAATGCTGCTAATCACCAGAATTATCCTCCTGGAACAGAGCATGGATATGCCGGTACAATTGGTGGTGATGTCGGAAGTTTTCATCATAATCTATTGGCACATAATTATGGCCGTAACTGGAGCATGGGTGGAGGTCTTGATGGAAATGCCTACTATGCGGGAAGACTTGATATCACCAACAACGTCGTCTACAACTGGGGTGGACGTACTACAGACGGTGGTGCAATGGAAGTTAACTTTGTTGGAAACTACTATAAGCCTGGTGCAGGAAGTAAAATTTTCGTAGCTATGTCTATAGACCATGAAGGAACCGGCTTGGGAACTCAAAGAGGATATTTTATCGGAAATGTGATGCCTGGTTATTTCAATGAGTCAAATCAGACTGCAGGAAGAAGAGAAACATACTCAAACGGAGATTCTAAGAAATATGAAGGATATGTGAATGCACCTTTCTTTCCATCTTATGTTACTACGCAAAGTGCCATTGATGCTTATAAAAGCGTTTTGTCAGATGTAGGACATAATCAGCCTGTATTCGATGATCATGATATAAGGATTGTAGATGAAACTTTGAACGGAACCTACAAATACAAAGGTAGTGTAACCGGGAAGCCTGGATTCCCTGACAAGGAAAGTGATGTAGGTGGATATGAAAGTTATCCTACAACAACAAGAGCTTCTAATTGGGATTCTGATGGTGATGGTATGCCTGATTTCTGGGAGAAAGGTAAAGGGTTTAATCCAAATTCAACTAAAGGAGATTTCAGCGAATCTAATGGTGATCCTGATAAAGACGGTTTTACCAATCTTGAAGACTATCTCAACTGGATGGCCGAAATTCATTATGTTATTTCAAATACTGCATCTCAGTCTATAAACCTGACAAGTGTATTTATGGGCTATTCCAAGACAAGTCCTACCTATTCAGTTTCATCTGTAATAAACGGTACAGTCAATATTTCAGGGTCAACGGCTACCTTTAAACCTGCAACTTGTGGCTTTGCTTCTTTTAATCTGACAGTAAAAGACAATGCAGGAGGCACAATGACTAGAAAAGTTGGAGTATATGTTGATGGCACTTGTTCAACACCGACACCAACAGTGGCTTTAATAGGACCTGCATCTGGCAAGAGTTATTGTCAATCAGATACAGTGACGCTAACAGCTATGGCATCAGTGTCAAGTGGAACAATATCAAAAGTGGATTTTTATGAGGGCTCTACGCTTATTGCTTCAGATACTGAAAGTCCATACTCGGTATTATGGTTACCAACTTCAACGGGCTCTAAAGCTTTGAAAGCTATTGCTACAAGCAGCAGTTCAGTTGCTTCTTCCGCATCGACTGTAACTGTGACCGTCAATTCATGTGATTGCAATAAAACAATGAATGGAACGGCGATTGTAGATAACTGTGATCGTTGCGCTGGTGGAACTACAGGTAAAACGGCTTGTACTTCAGCGGGTGAAGCAGAAATTGATGCATGTTCCTTTGATGGTACCGTAGATAACAATAACGCGGGATTTAAAGGTGTCGGATTTATAAACGTGCCTAATGCAATAGGCTCGCAAATAACTTTCTATGTAAGTTCCCAATCAGTAGGATTAAAGACTTTAAGCTTCAGATATGCAAGCGGCGGTACTTCAGACCGTAAAGCAACAGTCAACGTGAATGGCACAACTTTAATCGGTCAGCTTAGTTTCCCTGCTACAGGTGCATTTACAACATACAAAACACTTGAAGTAAATTTAAATCTTGAATCAGGCATCAATATAGTAAAATTAGCATCGACAACGGCAGACGGATTAGCTAATATAGATCAGATAGGTTATGTGAGTGAAGGTCTGGGAAAGGGTGATTGTGTTATCACCGGAATAAATGATCAGACTAATGTTTCTTCAGTATCTATCTATCCAAATCCAAGTGCGAGTAACTTTAACATCAGATTGAATAAATCTACAGACATTGAAATTACTAATGCAGAAGGTAAAGTTTTAGATAGCTTCAAAGATATATCGGAAGTACAGTTCGGAGATGAATTAAGTCCGGGTGTATACTTTGCTAAGATACAGAATAAGGTTTATAAGTTTGTGAAATATTAAGAGTTCTCAATTAACCTTTGTTTTCTATAAGAGGCTGGCTCAGTTTTGAGTCAGTCTCTTTGCCCACAGGTGCTACATTTTATTATAACAGAAGGTATAAGCGATAAATCTAATTGCTACAATTTTATAATTGTTTTTCATTATCAAAGTTTTTGAGACGCCAGCATAGCGTCTCTACCATTACTGGCAATACCTGAAGAAATTTTGAGATATCAGAAAGTTTGATAGCTTAAATTTTTCTATCAGTTTCCCAATAATTTTTTCTCTCAAAAATGTTACTTCCAGGTTTGGCTCAGTGTATTTCTCTTATAAATAAATCTCCAGGCCATTTTAATGGGCTTAGATATTATCATTTATCAATAAGCATATGATAGAATCACGAATAATCTTCTCAATTTTCTTTTGTTGGCTGTTGTCAACCGAATCAGTTTTGTCCCAGATACTCGCATTTCCGGGAGCTGTAGGTTTCGGAAAAAATGTAACAGGTGGTAGAGGCGGAACTGTTTATCATGTTACAAATCTGAATGATGCAGGTGCGGGATCCTTTCGGGATGCTGTAAGTGCATCAAATAGAATTATAGTGTTTGATGTAAGTGGATATATTCAATTGAAATCTGCTGTTTCTGCGAAAGGAAATATCACCATCGCAGGTCAGACCGCTCCAGGAGAAGGGATAGCGCTAAGAGGAGGAAAATTATCTTTCGGTAAACAGTCGAATATCATCATTCGTCATTTACGGGTAAGACCGGGTAGTGAGGTTGCTTCAAAGGAAGATGTAGGAATAAATTTGGTAGACGCACATGATGTGATCGTAGACCATTGTACTGTTGAGTTCGCCCCCTGGAACAACATCGGTGGCGTAAGTACGAACTCTTCAGTAACTCCGGTAAACAATGTTACATTTCAAAACTGTTTGATTGCTAATCCAACCTACCAACAATTCGGCGCCCACATCGAGTCGCCAAACGCGAATTGGACTTGGGCTTACAACATTTTTGCAAACTCGCACAACCGGAATCCTCTTGATAAGGTCAACGACATTTTCATCAATAATGTATTGTACAATTGCGATGCGGGTTATACGACTCATACAAGCACTAACTTTAAACATGATATTATAAATAATTATTTTGTTTACGGTCCTGGTTCTGGATCTAATTTTCCTTGGTATCAGATAGATAAAAACCAAAGTATTTTTTATTCCGGTAATTTAAAGGATAGCAATAAAGATGGGATACTAAATGGCTCTACTACAACCCCTTATTGGTACCAAGGTACAGGCACAGTGTTGAGTGCAGCATGGTCTTCAGAAACCAAAAACATTCCTACTTATTCGGCAGCAGCAGCTTTTAGATATACCAGTTCCTTTGCCGGGACTTTTCCATATGATGAGATGGACCGTTTGGTGATGTCACAGATACGCACCATTGGAAAAGGTACAACCGGTATGGAAGCCGGAACTGCTGGGCCTAATAGTGGTTTTTATACTACACAGACCCAAACTGGATTGGGCAACAATGGTTATGGGACAATAGCTACAGGCACAAAACCCACAGATACAGATGGAGATGGAATCCCCGATTTCTGGGAAAAGACTTATGGCTTAAATCAAAGTGGCAATGACGCTATGGCTAAAGGAGTTGATGGATATGCCAATATTGAAAAATATATCAACTGGCTTGCAGATGTAAAAGCGCACGTGTTACAAGGTAAAACCTTGGATTTTGATTTGACTACTTATACCGCAGGATTTGAAAAGGTCTCACCTGCCTACTTAGTAAGTAATGCGGTAAACGGCACTGTAAGCGTTTTAGCTGATGGTAAAACAGCTCGTTTTATTCCTCAGGCTGGATTCTTTGGAATGGCTTCATTCAAATTCACTGTTACAGGATCAGATGGAACAGCTTTTACCTTTACTGTAAACGTGCTGGTGGAAAAAGATAATACAGTTCAAAAAGATTGTAACGGAATTGCTAATGGGAGTGCTTACCTTGATGATTGTGCCATCTGCGTGGGAGGTACTACTGGTAAAGTAGCCTGCAAGCTGGATTGTAATGGCGTAAACAATGGTACTGCTTACCAGGATGCATGCGGAGTATGTGTTGGGGGAAATACCAATTTGACAGCTTGTGCCGGTGCAATACAAGCAGAAGAGTTTTGTTCTGCAGCCGGAGTGCTTGAAGCAAAGAATACTGGATTTGAAGAAGATGGATATTTGAATCTTGATAATGCAATAGGTTCAACAGGTACATGGTATATCATTTCTGACAAAGCTCAGACTACGAAGATTGGTATCAGATATGCCAATGCAGGAACCGCTTCCCGAGGCATGAATATATTGGTAAATGGTGAAAAGCAAAATACTGCTATCGGTGCTCCAACTGGTGCGTGGTCTACCTGGAAAATTGAAAATGTAAATGTAACTCTTGTCCAAGGAGTGAACAAGTTTGAAGTAAGTTCCACAACTGCTGATGGAGCTCCAAACATAGACCAGTTTGTGTTAAGCACATCATCTGTAAAAGAAGGCTCTTGTACTGCAGATTGCAATGGCTCTGTGGGTGGGCAAGCATATATTGACGGTTGCGGTATCTGCGTTGGAGGCAATACTGGAAAAGTAGCCTGTGTGAAAGACTGTAATGGTGATGTAAATGGAACAGCTTATCTTGATAATTGTGGTGTTTGTGTTGGCGGGAAGAGCGGATTTAAGGCTTGTGATAAATTTATGGAAGGTGAAAATGCCTGTACTGTAGATGGTATTTTACTTGAAAGTAAAAACGAAGGATTTTTAGGTGAAGGATATGTTAATACTACAAACGCTGCCGGAGCTTCAGTGTCTTATGTTATTGACAGCGATAAAGACCAGATAGCAACCATTACATTCCGCTATTCAAATGGAGGTATTGCTCCGAGAGATGGTATTATTACTTTAAACGGAATCAAAATTGATACTTTGTTTTTATCTACTACAGAAGACTGGGTTTCTTGGGGTATTGTAAGTATGAATCTGAACCTGAAACAAGGTCACAATGATTTGATAATTTCCTCTATTACTTCTGATGGGTTGGCCAATATTGACCGTATGCAATTCTCTTCAGGCGTGAGTGAAGGAAGTTGTGTGATCACTTCCTTGAATGACCAGAAAGAAATCAATTTTATAAATGTCTTTCCCAACCCATTTACTTCAAATATAAAACTTCAACTATTCGGTCCTTTTGAATATGAGCTGATGGATCAATTAGGAAAATCTTGCTTAAGAGGTCAGGCTAATAATCAAGTAGAATTTGGCGAAAATTTATCCAAAGGTATGTATCTCCTTAAAGTTTCTTCCAATGGATCTACAAAATGGTTAAAGGTTGTAAAGGATTAATATTCAGGAGATAAGTGCGATAAATTCAAAGCATGAGTATATTTTTTTTAATATACTCATGCTTTTTTGTATACCTTTTTGCAGGTCGATTGTATGGGATATATACCTGTATTGTGCAGGTTTGATTTTGTGAAATTAAAATGCTTTTTAATGATGAAATGGATTTTTAAGAATAAATCAAAGTATGTAGCACTCTGTTTGTTACTATGGCTTTCAAGTGGCTTTGTCTGTCACGCTTTGAAAATGTCCAACACCAAAATCTCCAAACAAGGCGAACAACTATATTTTAATGTTAGAATGTTTGCAAACGATGTATCCTCCGGAATGAGTCTACATGTGAAAAAGGCATTCCCTCTTGAAACAGAAACTTTAAGTCAGGAGCAAAAAGATGCATTGATTAAATACCTATCTGAAAATTTAAGGATTAAAATTAATTCAGAACCGACAGCATTGAAATGTAATGATGTTCGGGTTGACTTTGCAAATGCGGATGAACCTATTGTGATAATAGAAGGATGGGTGACTGGTCAGTTTAAAGTTGCTCAAATTTCGGAAATGAGTGTCAAAAATACATTACTCTTTGACTTTGCGGCTGAACAAAAAAATATAGTGAATATTTCGAAAATCAAGGAAGAGGATAAGTCTTTGGTTTTTTATAATGGGACGGATATGAACTATCTGAATGTGAAATTTTAACTTTTGGGTCTGCTACTATGAATCGAAACGTTTTACAAAAATTTCTAATGCTGATATTCCTTATAGGAATTCACACAAATTCCTTTGGTCAATACAAAATGGAAAAATTGTCTAGAGGTTTGGTGGCCGCAAGGAGTGGCAATAACAACTTTATCAGTTGGCGCTGGCTTGGCACCGAAGGGGACAATGTGACCTTTAACCTTTATCGGAATGGTGCGAAAGTTAATACCACACCTTTGACTGTTTGCAATTATACAGATAATGGTGCTGCTGCCTCGGCTACATATTATATAAAAGCTGTGGTGGACGGAATAGAGCAGGCACCTTCTGCAGCAGTCACTGTGTGGGGAGCTCAATTTCTTAAAATCCCTGTCACCGCACCTGCGGGAGGCACAACGCCGGACGGAGTGGCCTATACATATATTGCCAATGATGCCAGCGTTGCAGATTTGGATGGAGATGGAGAGTTTGAAGTAATATTGAAATGGGATCCATCTAATTCAAAGGATAATTCAAATTCTGGATATACTGGTAATACCTATGTCGATGCCTATAAGATGAATGGAACTCGCATGTGGCGTATTAATTTCGGAATAAATATTCGTTCCGGAGCGCATTATATGGACTTCATGGTCTTTGATTTTGATGGGGACGGAAAGGCCGAAATGATGGCTCGCACTGCTGATGGAACTACAGATGGAAAGGGAGTTCGTATTGGCACAACGACTGATTACCGAAATTCAGGTGGATATGTATTAAGTGGCCTTGAATATTTTACTGTTTTTAATGGTGAAACAGGAGCTGCAATGGCTACGGCTAACTATTGGCCGGCAAGAGGCACTGTGGGAGATTGGGGCGATACCTATGGAAACCGTGTAGATCGTTTCCGGGCCGGAGTGGCCTACCTTGATGGAGTAAAACCGAGTGGTATTTTCTGTCGTGGCTATTATACAAGGTTGGCTGTAGCAGCATGGGATTGGGATGGGAAAAATTTAACAAACCGTTGGAAATTCGATTCAGGATTCAATTCTTCCAATGAATATTTTAGTCAGGGTGACCATTCTTTGAGCATTGCAGATGTAGATGGTGATGGTAAGCAGGAAGTGATATCTGGAGCTGCAATTATAGATGACAATGGCACTGGATATTATTCCACTCAGAAAGGTCATGGTGATGCCTTACATGTTGGTGATCTGGACCCTTCGCTGCCAGGCCTTGAAGTCTTCAATATTCAGGAACCTGTAGGTGATGCCGGAGCGTATATGTACAGTGCAAAAGATAAAAAGATTTTATGGAAAAAGGCCAGTGTGGCTGGTAGTGATGAAGGGCCTGGAAGAGGAGTTTGTGCAGATATCTCTGCCAAATGGCCTGGCTCCGAAGCATGGGTAATTGGCGGTGGAGTATCAGGGCAGCTGATGGATGTAAAAGGAAATTTTGTAGGCAATCAGCCTACTTCTGGCGGCTCTGGTGCCACTTGTAATTTCCTGGTTTGGTGGAATGGAGATTTGTTAAGAGAAATGCTTGATGATACGCGCATTGACAATTATGATCTTGGGAGGATCGTAGTTTTGGGTAGTTTGGCTCCTGTATCTTCAAACAATGGATCAAAGAAAAATCCATGCCTAAGTGGAGATATTATTGGCGATTGGCGGGAAGAGGTTCTTATGAGAGCAAGTGATAATACTGCGTTATATTTATTTACTACAGTTATTCCAACTGGTTATAAATTCAGAACATTATTGCATGATGCGCAATACCGCACTGCGATCGCATGGCAGAATACAGGATATAATCAGCCTCCGCATCCAAGCTTTTTTTTGGGAGACGGCGTTACTAGTATTCCTAAGCCGAATATAGCTACTGTATGCTCTGGCATTACTGCACCAGTCGTAACAAATGTTTCGTATTGTCAGGGTGCAACTACAAGTGCATTGACTGCCACAGCGAGTACGGATGGTAATTTGGTCTGGTATGGGACAAATGCTACAGGAGGTACAGCATCTTATATACCTCCAATACCGAGCACTTCTGCTTCTGGACAAACGACATATTATGTTTCACAAGTAATCAGTGGTTGTGAAAGCAGTCGCTCTGCTATTGTTGTAACTGTGAATGCTTTACCTTCTGCTTTAATTTCTTATACCGGCTCCTTGACTTTATGCCAGGGATCTTCAGTAACATTAAACGCGAATTCAGGTATTGGTCTTACTTATCAATGGAAAAATGGATCTTCCAGTATAGGCACTGCATCTACATATGTTGCAAGTGCAGCAGGCACTTTTACGCTTACAGTGACAGACGCAAATAAATGTGTGGCAACTTCAACTCCCGTAGTCACTACCATTTCTACAGTACAAACCAAATGGTATGCAGATGTTGACAAAGATGGAAAAGGAGATCCTAATACAAGTCTTACTTCCTGTGCACAACCAAATGGCTATGTAACTGATAACTCAGATTTATGTCCTTCTGATTCTAGTAAAATAAATCCTGGAAACTGTGGGTGTGGTAAAACAGAGAGCTCTTGTCTGGATTGTAATAACGTAGCCAATGGATCAGCTACAATAGATGATTGCGATCGCTGCGTTAATGGTGCTACAGGCAAAGTACCTTGCACGGAAGCTGGAGAAGCGGAAACGGATGTTTGTCTGTATGATGGAACAATTGACAGTAATAATGCAGGTTTCAAAGGCTCAGGTTTTATAAATGTACCAAATGCAATTGGCTCAAGAATCGTGTTTAACGTTAATGCAAATACTTCTGGAGGCGCCATGCTTTCTTTTAGATATGCAAGCGGTGGAGCAAATGATCGTATGGCATCTGTATTGGTAAATGGTGCTGTCCAGGTTGAAACCCAGAGTTTTTCTTCAACAGGTGCATTTACAATTTATAAAACTGTGGATGTTTCGCTGGTGTTAAATTCGGGAAACAATACAGTGGAATTGGTCTCTGCTACTGCTGATGGCTTGGCCAATATTGATCAGATAGGCTATGTTAGTTCAGGAGTAGGAAAAGGAGAATGTGTGATCACGGCCATACAAGATATTAATGAAGCAACATACGTTTCAATCTATCCTAATCCTAGTAGCAGCAGTTTTCACATAAGATTGAATAAAAATGCAGATGTTGAAATTACCAATTTAGAAGGTAAGGTATTGGAAAGATATAAAAACGTATCAGAGCTTGAATTTGGAAGTGATTTAATTCCAGGCATGTATTTTGCCAAAGTCGAGAACAAGATATTCAAGTTTGTGAAATATTGATTTATTAAAATGATGTTATCTCAAAGGTTGTATCTAACTTTAATGTAACCTACCTTTCGTTTTGCCCATGAGAATTTTTAAAGGAGCGCTTAAGTAGCGCTCTTTTTTATGAACGTACAGTTTGTATTGACTAAAAAGTTGAGAAAGCTCAAGCTGCAAAAAATGCGGAAATAACCAAGTGTTCAAGCTAAATGACTTTTACTCACGTCGTTGTTCAAAATGTGACACTATTGAATCAATTACAGCCCGAACAATCTTTCACAAACTGAAATTTTCATTGGATAAAGCATTTTATATTGCTTATGAAGTTTTTATGCGGAAAGAAAATCTCAATGTAAGTGATCTCGCCTGAGAAATAGATCTTAATTACAAAACCTGCCTCAAATTCAAAATGAAATTGGAGGAAGCTATCGAATCCCGCAAAAAAGGCGGTATTAAAATCAAAAGTTGGGAAGATCTGATTTATGAGAACTAAATATCCAAGAATTATTTTCTAATTTTGTAATTAGTTGATTGTCAGTTAAGTTTTGTTGATAATTAACTGCCCAAAACAACCTAAAATACCTTAATAAATTGATTTCGTAATTAACTTTCCTTTAAGTTAAATTCTACTTTCTTACTTTGATTCAATATTTTCGGGGTAATGTTCTATTCGATTGTGTACCTATAAATTGGCCTTATAATACTTACTGAGTTGAATTTATTCTTGAATAAAATCACTTCAAAGTACCATCCCAATTGCCGCCACTTCGTACGAATATTTATTGAATTGTGATTTATTAAGGAAATTTTGGACTTTTTTGGATGCCAAGTGCTTACTTATTGATCCTCTTCATAGTAGTAACAAAAAAAACTAAATAAACTATGGTTAAATTTTATTCTACACTATTTCTATCACTTTATTTATTTCTGTTATCGGGCGTGGAGGATTCTGCTGCCCAATCCGTATCTAAATATATTGTGGCAGATCAGTTCGGATATCTTCCCGATGAAGTTAAAATAGCTGTTGTCCGGGATCCGGAAACAGGTTTTGATGGTTCAGAATCTTTTACTCCGGGAAATTTGTATGCAGTGGTTAATTCTGCAGGAGAGCAAGTATATTCTGGTCCTCTTCAATTATGGTCAGGCGGTGCTGTAGATGCTTCTTCCGGAGACAAGGCATGGTGGTTTGACTTTTCGTCTGTAAACACCCCTGGTGAATATTATATTCTGGATGTTAACAATAACGTTCGTTCGTATCCATTTCAGATTAGTGCGGCTATTTATAATGATATTCTGAAGCATGCGGTTCGCACATTCTTCTATCAGCGTGCGGGTTTTGCGAAAGAAGCAAAGTATGCCGGAGCAGGTTGGGCAGATGGAGCAAGCCATATGCAGGACAAAACTGCAAGACCATATAATGATAAGACAAATGCTTCAAAAGCAAAAGATGTATTTGGCGGCTGGTATGATGCCGGTGATTACAATAAATACACAAACTGGACTTCCAGCTATGTTGTGCAGATGATGCTTGCTTATCTTGAAAAGCCAGATGCTTGGGCTGATAATTATAATTTGCCAGAATCAGGTAACGGAGTTCCGGATCTACTGGATGAAGCTAAGTGGGGAATTGATCACCTGCTTCGTATGCAACAAGCTGACGGTTCGGTAATCAGTATTGCGTCACTTTCCCATGCCAGTCCTCCTTCAAGTGCCACAGGAACTACTTATTACGGTGGCATCAATACCTCTTCGGCACATAGTGTGGCTGCGGCTTTTGCTATTGCTTCCAAAGTTTATCGTTCCCTTAATAGGACTGTTTATGCAGATACATTGATCAAAAGAGCGAAAATGGCGTGGGACTGGTCAGGAGCAAATCCTAATGTGATATGGAGAAACAATGATGATGCTTATGGATCCAAAGATATTGGCGCTGGACAACAGGAGCAAGATGATTATAGTCGTTTAATGGGAAGATTGAAGGCAGCAGTTTTCTTGTTTGATGCAACAGGTGAAGCTGTATATAAATCGTATGTAGATGCCAATTATAAAAATGCTCACCTATTTACCTATAATAACTTCGCGTATCCCTTTGAAGGGGAATTGCAAGACGTATTACTATATTATACATCTCTTTCGGGCGCTACATCAGCTACTAAAACAGGTATTATCAATGCTTATAAAATTGGTATGAACGGAGCTGATAATTTCTCGGCATATACTTCTAAAACTGATCCTTATCGTGCACACCTGAAAGACTATACCTGGGGCAGCAACAACATCAAATCTATGCAAGGGACTATGTTCCATAATGTAATTACCTATAATGTCGACGCTACTAAAAATACAACTGCAAGAGAAGCAGCACTTGGATACGTACACTATATACATGGAGTAAACCCTCTGAGCATGGTTTACCTTTCCAATATGTACAATTATGGTGCTGAAAAAGGAGTTAATGAATTCTATCATACTTGGTTCACAGACAAAAGTGCCAAGTGGGATAGAGTAGGAACTTCTACTTATGGTCCTGCACCTGGCTTTTTGACTGGTGGAGTAAATCCAGGATACGACTGGGATGGATGTTGCTCGGCTGGTACTTGCGGAAGTTCGCAAAATAACGCAATATGCACTTCAGAGTCCATCACACCACCTAAAGGTCAGCCGAAACAAAAGTCTTATAAGGATTTCAATACCAACTGGCCATTAAATTCCTGGGCTGTGACAGAAAACAGTAATGGTTATCAGATCAGCTATATCCGTCTGCTTTCCAAGTTTGTGGATTTGAGTGAGACAACCAGTGTTGATAGTCCTGTAGGGAATAATGTTTCTTCAATGAATATTTTCCCCAATCCTACAAACGGATCTTTCTGGATTAGTAATGTTAAGCCGGGGAAATATCAGGTAACTGTAATGGATATCCGAGGCTCTGTTTTGAAGACATTCAATATGGATAACGGTCAACAGGAAATTCAACTTCCTGAATTACCTTCTGGCTCATATCTTATCAAAGTTGCCGGAGGAGATCAAGTTGTGGTGAAGCCATTGATTAAACTGTAATAACCATATTCAGGATCATATGAAACGTTTGTTGGAAAGGTTGCTGTTCATTTGTTTGTTGTTATCTTTTTATAATGTAGAAGCACAGATAAGTGTCAATGCAGATCAGTCCGTGACAAATTTGATGATTGATAATAAATACTCAAAAGCTTCGGCTTTTGAGTATTTTCTTAATAATAGCCATAATTCAAATCTCGAATATTCCATATCTAACTGGCTTGATGATAAAAGGGCTGCTGTTGTGCTCACTTTTGATGATTGGTCTCCCGGCCATCCTGCTATTGTGATTCCAGAATTGAAGAAAAGAAAAATCAATGCGACTTTTTTTATTACCAATGTTTTGGGTACCCCTGATTGGAACATAGTCAAAAATGCCTGTGATGATGGAAATGAAATTGCCAACCATACTAAAAGCCATCTGGATCTTACAAAATTGTCAGGAGATCAGAAGAAGAATGAGATCAAAGACAGTAAAAACAATTTTGGGGAAAAACTTAAAGGAGGCAAGATATTAACTTTTGCCTATCCTTTTGGAAGATATGATCAAGTGGTGATTGATTCGGTTCGCAATAGTGGCCACATTGCAGCCAGAGGAGTTCAGCTGTCGTCAGGAAATTATACTTATAACTTTGCTCCTACCGAAGATGATTATTACAGAATTCTTACCTATGGGATGAATAGTACTATTACTATTGCTCAATTCAATTCCCAAATTGAGAACATTATTAAAGGAGGAGGTTTGCTTACTTATTTATATCATAGTATTTATAACAATACAGTAATTGATAATTCATATGCCCAAATTCATCAGAATGATTTAGCTATGCAACTAGATACTTTGTTGTCAAGAAAGAATGACGTCTGGATTTGTACCTTTGCTCAGGCAATTCAATATCACAGAGAGAAAAAGACGGCTATTCTTACAGAAGTTTCCAAACCATTTGCTGGAGGGAATATATGGAAGGTGAATCTTTCAGATGAGCTCAATGATAACCTGTATTTTCAGGCACTTACTGTTAAGGTGAAGGTGCCAGATAAGATAAATAAAATAAGCAGCATTTATCAGAATGGCAAAAAGTTAAGTTTCAATATTTCATCAGGTTATCTTATGTTTAATGCTATTCCTGATGGAGGGGAGATAATTATCAATATATTATAAAAAGCGGCCTAAAAATAAATCATTCTTCTGAGAATGGTTATTTGGACCTTCTTTCCAATAAACCTTAATCCAAATTTCCAACGTTCTGACTTTTTAACATTTTGTTTTTATCGTAATATATTTTTGCCAAGTTTTTTTCTCGTACGATTTGATTTACAGACGATAAGTTTCATTAAAGATATTTTTTTTTATTTTTTTTATTTAATACCTGTAACAACAGCTAATTGTCTGCGCCTACCTATTGACATAATTTAATACTTGTCGGTTCGATTTCAATTTCGCATTTGAAAGTCATCAGTAATCTGTTTTTGTCTATTTATAACTATAGTAATTATGATAATTGAGTTCCTAAAACGCAATGCCATTGTGTTGGCATTGACATTTGTTCTTTTTGCTGGTACTAATGCTTTTTGGTATTGGCAATTCCATAAAAACAAAGTAAGATATGTTCGCACTGGTGTCATACTTGAACAATACAAAGGAATGGTAGAGGCCAACAAGCAATTTGAGACTGATTGGAAGAGAGCTCTTGCAAATGCGGATACGCTAAAAGCTAGATATGAATCAGTAAAAGATAATCCCAAAAATTTCAAAAGTGAAAAGGAGTACGATTATCAGTTAGCCCAACATGAAGCCGAGCTTGCACAGTATCGCCAGAATGCAGATGCTCAGCTTCAGCAGAGGAAACAAGAATTGACCAGCGAGGTGGTAGGGAACATCAATACTTTTATTAAAGACTACTCAGCTGACCAAAGATATCCTATAGTGCTAGGTGCCACTAATGATGGGAATATTCTATATGGAGAAGATGAAGAAGATATTACAGATGATTTACTTAAAGAACTTAATCTTCAGTATGAAAATAACTCTACTAAGAAATAACAGCCTTGTGTTCTTTTTTTGTATGGTAATGCTGTTATCCTGCACCTCGTATTCTATTGAAGAATATGTGAACCATGTAAATGAAAACGAGGTCTATGTTAAGAAGCAAGAGGCAGGTGATTTTACGCTGACATGTCAATTTCGTCCGGCAGAATATCTGGCATGTGCAGAATTAAGGCAAATGAAAAAATATAACCGTCAGCAGTTTGAGTCGGTGAAGATGGCATTCGAAAATGCTCTTTATTTTTCATTACGGATAAGCAGAAATGATTCGGCAAATGTGCTGTTGCATAATGTTGCTAATCAGCAAGAGTATGGCTTAAGGCTTAATTATCTTTCAAACTTTATGGGCGAGCATTTTTATTTGATAACATCTTCAGGCGCTAAAGTAATACCTATGGTTTATGAGTACCAGAGAAGTTATGGAAATTCCCCTGATGCTTGTTTTATTTTTTCTTTTCCATCCTCAGCTGTAGAGAATGAAAGAGAAAGCATTCAGCTAGTTTATGATGATAAGCTTTTTGATATACCGGAGGAGGTCCGGTGGAATTTTTCCATACGTGATATTACCGGCAAACAACCTAAGATCAAATTTCCATCCTGATAACATATATGAAAAGTACTATACTTAAATCCATTGCAGTTTTCCTTGCCATCCATATTCTAATTGTGGCCATCAATCCTGTTGAGTTATATGCGGCACTCACCAATGGACCTACACAGCCGGAGGTTTATGCGCATCAGCCGGTTGATGCTACAGACAATGTTAGTTTGCTTACAGGAGCATTTAATTATACTATTCCCATTACATCTATACCTGAATATCCAATGGCAATAGGTTATTCTTCTGGTATGGGCATGGATGAAGAGGCTTCCAGTTTTGGTTTTGGATTTAGTGGATTTTCAGGTGCTATAGCAAGAAATATGGTTGGCTTACCTGATGATATCGGCAATGCCAATCGTGTATTTAATGCTTCCAATCAAAATCACTGGTCAGCCTCAGGAGAAGTTGAGATTTCTGCTGGATTAACTGTGCCAGGAATGCCTGTAGGCGTTGGTGCCTCCGCCTCAGTAATGGGAGGTTATGATAATTATAAAGGGGCGTTTGCAGCTTTTGGTTTCGGTCTTGGTGTAAGTGCCAAAATTGGAAAACAAATAGGAATAGGCGGAGGAGTGAGTCTTAATTCTGACAGCAGATACGGTGCTTCTGCTGGATATAGTGTGGGTATTACAGGCCTTAACATTGCTAAAAGCGGGGATCCTGTTCATGCATTAGGATTTTCTGTTGCTGGAAATTTCGGATCTTCCAAATTACATGCCCAGGCAAGTGCTTTTGATACACCTGTGCTGGACAATGACGGAGGCGGATTATATGGCTCAATTGCAGGATCGTCAATGAGTATGTTTGCTCCGACAACATCTGTTCTTCCTTTTACCAACCAATTAGGTGTTTCCGTAAGTGTACCAATACCTGTTTCGACGGCTGTTACGCTTACAATTACTGGAACATATAATAAGACTGAAGCCGGAAATCAGGTATTAAACAAGAATGTATATGGTTATATGTACATGAATACTTATGACAGGGCCAACAAAAGTCATATGGCTGATATGACTATAGGAGATGAGAATGCTTATGATGATCAGAAACGGTCGAATCCATCTTATATGCAAAAGGATTATTTCAGTGTGAATTGCCAGGGATTGTCCGGTAACATGCAGCTGATGCAAAATGAATATGCAGTAGTTTCTAGGAATTATCACAGAGCTCAATACAGAGATGTGGGGTTGATGGGACTTTCAACAAAAAGATATGAAACATATCCATGGCACGATGTAAGAAAGGCTGTCGTGAACAAAGAAGCAGATATCCTGAAAATGCTTAAGAATGGAAAAACTGACGGAGAAAACGATTTCGACAATCAGGTATTCACTGAAGAGACTGTGGTGGATATGAACGATGCCACTCGAAGGTATAGTACAAAGCCTGTTCTCAAATTCAGAGGTGATCTTGCAGGTAGCTTCAATTATGCATCTAATGCTTATAATGATTTTGAGCCGATGCAGCACGAAATGGCGCTGGCCGATGGTGGTTCCGACAAGACTTTTTTCCTTGGGTTTGAAAGTGGAATGCCTATGTATGAAGTAAAAGTCCGTGCAACAAATGGTGGGAATTTTAATCCTAATGCAAATAAAACCAATCATAGGAGGTCTGCTAAAATTGATTATTATACAGTGGCAGATGTGGCTGGTGCAGTCAATAACTATAGTTCTCTTTCTGGAATGAACAAGAAAAAACTGGAAGAAAGTTTTTACAATCATTTTGTTTCTTCGAAGATGGATGCTTCTACTTTGAAGGCTGCACCCGACAGTTTAAAAGAGGATATTCAAAGTGGAGTTAATTACAATATCAGTTCATTTAATATAATTGATAACCTCAACAGTAGAAGATCGAACGGTAGTTATTATGATAATCTTATAGCAGATATAAGAGTTAGGAAAACAGATGGAATGACCTATATTTTCAATCTTCCAGCTTTTGCAAAAACTTCCAAATCAATGGTTCTGCAAGGCAAGGGAATAGTTGCACCGGTTTCAGATGGAGGAGATTATCGCTCATTTACAGGTGTCGACAGAGGAAAGGTAAAAGTTGAGGATCAGTTTGAGTATCCTTACGCATGGCTTCTTACTGCAATTGTTGGTTCAGATTATATTGATTTCGATGATATTCCTGGGCCAAGCGATGGCGATCTTGGTTATTGGGTTAAGTTTAAATACATAAAGGCTGCTGATAGCTATCGTTGGAGAAATCCATTCAATGGTCTTACTCATATTCCGGGGGCCTTGCATGTAAATGATGATGATGTTTATTCTGTAAGTCATGGTACTAAAGAGATTTATTATCTAGAAAAGGTTGAGTCTACTAATTATGTGGCGGCATATACTTACCACAAGCGTTTAGATGGTTATGAAGCTGGTGGTACTGATTATTTTAACGGAAATGCCAATAATATGATTACTAACGCTCCTGAGGCTCTTACTGCCAATAATCTTGGTAATGATGCTTTATTCGCAGTGACCAATATAAATCTTTACAAAAAGCATACAGAATCTCAACACAGTGGAAGACCAAGAATAGTGAAGTCTACAAAGTTCAGATATGACTATTCAACCAGTTCCGATGTACCTAATAATATTGGAAAGTATGAGGAAGGCAAAAATGCTGTGGTGCCTTACCTTTATTCAGGGTCGCCTGTGGGGACCGGAAAATTAACACTGAGACAGGTTCAGCATTTTGCTTATAATGGCGCTGACGATACAAAACCAGTAGCTTTGCCAAGCTATCAGATGCAATATGCATGGGAAGATCCTTCTATCGGGGATGCGGCAAATCCAAAGTTTAACAATAAGCTTGAAGACACATGGAATAACTATTATAAGTCATCTGGAAAGCAAGGATTGGCGAATACTTCAATTACATATTATCAGAACTATACGGAGATTTCAAAGATAAAAGCGGACTCAAATGCTAAGGTCTTTACATTACGTAAGATCATGCTTCCTGGCGGTGGTTCTATGAAAGTAGATTTTGAGGCAGGAGGATATAGTTACGTTCAGGATAAGAAGGCCTATGTAATGAGAAGGATAAAGAGTATAACTGATAATGGTGGCGGCTCAGTTACAATGCAAGTAGATATCACAGATTTGAACGAAGCAGGAGTTAATTTGTCTTCTATACTGGCAACCGGGAATTCTTTGTATGGAGAAATTGCCTTTTACAGAACACCTATTAGTAAGAGTGAATCTAAAATGTTTATAAGTTCCGGAGATGGGACTGTAACCACATTTGGGACTGTATCTGCTCAAGACAATGAAGGTAGGGTTTATCAATCAATAACTCTATCGGGAAGTAATGGTATGACTCCTTTTGTAAAAGGCTGCAAAATTTATATGGTTGCCGAATCAGATGAAGGCCGAGCTTATAAGGAATCTGGAGGATGCGGAAATATTGATGCACTTACTGCGAGATATGCTTCTCTCGACAAGGCTAGTCCTTTGGATGCCGTTAGGACAGCAGTAATGAATATCAAGGAAATGTTTAAAAAAATGGATGAAGAAGATTTGGGGAATTGCGTCGGAGGTTTATGCAATACAATCTATCCGCACCTATCTTTTCTGAGAACTCCAGTGTTCAAAGAAAAGTATACAGGAGCAAGGGTTAAAACAGTTACATTCAATGATGAATTCAGCTATAGCTCAAATACAGATGTAGAGGATGGAAAGAACAAACATGTAACTCGCTACTATTATGACAGTAATGGAGATGGTACAGGTGAATCGCAAGGAGTAGCTACAATTGAGCCTGGCGGAGGAGCTGCAGCTGTAATCGATTTCAATAAGATCAAAGCTGCTGGATTTTTCCCATCTCCTACAATTATGTATGACAAAACGACGATGGAAACCGGTTATCAGGTTATTGCTTCCACATCTTCGAAAGAAAAGGACGTTATATCCAGAAGAAAAGGAAAGACTGAATATCATTTTTATACGCCCAAAGATAATGGACTAAGCTGTCTTTATGATCACAAGGAAGCTCAAGGGAATCCTTATGTAACAGCAAACGGAAAGTTTTTCATGTTCGGTATTTTGTCCTGGTTGAAGATTCCATTTTCAGTATTGGGCAAAAAATATACTCTTAAAATACCTATTCCTCTTCCAGTCACAGTGAAATGGCAGCGAAATGATTCTTATAATGCCTCTTCACATTCCTATTTAGATTATTCAGATATCTATGGAAAGCCACAAAAAGAAGTAGATTTCGGAGCTGACGGGAAAGTAAAAGCAACAAGAGAATTTGTCTATTTCGATAAGACAGAAGCGGTGCCTGTGGTAGCAGAGGCCACTGGAGCAAATGATCCTTATAGTTCTATAACATCCTCTCGTCCTGGCCGGATAGATCAGGTGTGGTCAGAATCCTACTACACAAAGTCCGGAGATATAAATCTTGTTCCATGGTTCTTATACCTGGGAGCAAATACGAACAGGGATTTCAATTGTGTAACGGTTAAGCATACCTATCTCCCTCCAGTAATGAAACAAGTAAAGACAACGACTTCTGAAGGATTGGTTACAGAAATGAATTTTACTGCCTTCGATTATATGACGGGAGAGCCTGTAGAGGTTCAGACGAAGGATTCATATAAAAATACCCGGATAAGTAGAATGGTGCCGGCATACTGGAAATATCAGGAAATGGGACCTGCTGATCTTGAAAACCTCGGATATAATAATGCTCCTTCAAAGCATAACAGGCTGTCGGATGTTACCGGTAACTATGTTTATCTAAATACAATAAGCAATAGTAATCTTCTAAGTGCAGACATCAAAGAATGGTCTAATAGTCAGTTTTCTTTTACAGATGGCTTAGTTGCTAATAGTATGTTTGCCATTGATCCAACCAATAGTAATAATATATTATACAAGTATAGCTATGATACGCTAAGCGGAACTGATATGGAGGCAATATATAACGCTAATGGAAAAACTAGGTCGGGAGCCAGAGCGCAGGTTGCATCTAAGTTTAATAAAACCACATTTGCTGCTGGTAGCTTTATAAGTGGTATACAGAGTACTTTTAAACCTATTCGTGCCTACATATACGAAGCAGACAAAAATCCAGCTTTGGGAACATTTACCATCGGAACCGGATTTAACTATGCTCCAGGTGCTACACAGGATGCTGCCTGGAAGCTTATGGGAACTTCTACACTTTTTGATATTGAAGGAGATGTGGCAGAATCTAAAAGTGTTCTTAATAAGTATGCTTCAACTTTAATTGGTTATAATTTTAGTCGGGGAATTGCAGAAGTGGTGAATGGATGCTGGAAGACTTCTGTATATGAAGGTGGAGAGAATATTTATTCAATAGCCGGAAGCACTGTTCAAAAATTAGATGCAGTAAATGTTTCGCTGCGTGACGCCACAATAGCCTCATCAGATAACTGTTCTGTCAATGACAATGTGACAATGAATTATCAGGATTTTATGAAGACTCCTGTTGATAAAGGGGGAGCAATAGCTCTTAATTTGAATGTCAGCAGCACTTATGCGATTAAGGCTAACATGACAAGTGTAAAAGCGGTCCTGAAGAATGGTACGAAACAAACATCCAGAACTTTAAACTTCTATCTTGATGAGTCAAAGAACGTTCATTGCATTACTAACAGAGGAGAAGTGTTTAAAGGATTCTTCGTTCATAAACTACTAGCAGATGGAGGTATTCCTTATAAATTTCAGCTTCTCTTCAACAGGAATTATGTGACTTTCACTGCTGCAGATATAGTGGACCGCACAGGGGTGACTTCAACATGCAACACAGTCTTTTATCCTTCATCTTGTTCGGTCACGCCAACAAAGACATTTTCGCTTCCTTTGAGTGTTTGTGCTGAGGAAACGCATACAGGTCAAAATGCATTTCTTCTTCCTGCAGGAGGTTCCGGAACAGTATTCAATATCCAGAAAAGCCAGGTGCCTGTCACTGAGTTTAACAGGAAGTATACGGCAATGGTATGGATACATAATTCAAGTCCTGATCAATCATTTCTGCAAGCCAATTTCTATACAGGAAGTGTTCTTTCTTATACTCGTAATAGTAATAGCTTGTCTACTCCTTATGTGACAGCAGGTAATTGGAGGCTTGTAAGACTTGATTTGGATGTTCCTACAAGTTCAGTTGACAGGATAGAAATTCTGGTAAAAAACAATTCACAGGGAGGAAATGTGCTCTATGATGATTTCAGAGTCGCTCCATTTAATTCTTCTATGTCAGCAAACGTCTATGACCCAAGATTTGACAGATTAACGTCTTCTCTTGAAGATAACCATCTCGCCACCTGGTATAAATATGATTCTTTCGGAAGGGTAGTTGAAGTGAAGAAAGAACTAGACAACGTTGGAGCCGTGACTGTAAAAAAATACCTCTATAATTTTCAGAAGAAAAACTAACGCTATATGAATAAATTAATCATTCTGGGATTTTACATCTCTTTTTCTATCCTCGGATTATATAAAGCATCTGCACAGCAGCAACAGGATGCCCACAAGATTGTAGACAAGGCACTGAATAAGATTGGTACTGGAAGGTTTGCCATTTATTTTGAAGCGTTGGGATATGGACTTAAAAAGCCACAGGAGATCTTTTCTTTACCTGCGTACAAAGTTTACAAAGGAGGATACTTTTATAATGATGATAAGCGCTTTGAGCTGAGCACCGGAATCTTTAAAGGAGTTAGCGACGGAAATCTTATGGTTTTTATAAATGAAGAGGAAAAGAGTATGGTAATAGATTCTGTCAGAAATACAATTCCTACTGATGAACAGCCCACAATGGATATGTTTATGCGTGTTGCGCCTGATATCGCATCAGATATTTCATTTGTTCATGATGGAAAAGAAATGGTAAAAGGAATAGAATGTTACCGGATTAAAACAAGTTCTTCAAAGGATCAAACGATTGTAAGTTATTACTATATCAGTGTCAAAGATAATAAGCTGATTATGATGGCGGATTACCATGATCAGAAATATGATGTTTACTGGATAAGAAAAATCACTTCACCTCCTGTTTCATATAATTATGAAGTAAATATACCAAAGAAGGAGGTGAGCAGCCTTTATGGATATGAAGTGTTTGATATGAGGTTTATGGTGAGTGAAGTCAGAAGATAATATAGATATACAAACGATTTTAGTTTAGAAATTTTTAACATATATGAAAGCTTTACGCCTAGTCATTATTCTATTGCTGGTCTTGTGTACTAACCTGAATGCGCAGAACTGTAACTGCGGAGATCTTCCGGTACCTTCTGGGTGGGCCAGTGTAATCAACGTTTGTGATCTTTCGGGAGACGTAAATACCGTCAACTCCTTCAGATGGGCAATAAATGAAGCAAATAACAGAAGTTATAGCACTTATATAAGGATCTGTACTCCAGGTACTATTACTCTTGGAGCGTCAGAAATGATACAGATTACCAACAACAAGGTGGCGATTGATGGTACCCCTGCTGGACTTCAGCCTGATGGGACACCAGCAGTTTTTATAAAAAGTTCGGCAAATGCGACCTTTAGTGCGACTACAACGAGTCTCACTGCCTCGAGCTTTACAACTACTAGCAGAAATGTTACCACCCTTATTAAGATAACAGGAGCTAATACAAGCGGATCTTTAATTAAAGGTATTTTATTGTCTAATAATGGTTCGAGATCAAATTCTCAAACAAATATTTATAGCGTATTCATCAGTAATAATGAGAATATTACAATTGATAAATGTACTTTCAGGAATCAATCCGTCTATTCTTATGTAAGTGGCTCTTTGCCATCAGCCTTGGTGTTAATCAATAGCAGCAATGGCCTTACATTTACAAATTCATCAGTAGGAGTGAGTTCTATCACAGGAAGAGGGATGCTTACATTTGATGCCATTAACTCAAACAATCTCACCGTTACAGGTAATACTATGGGAGGAACGTATCAGGGAATAGTATTTAATGGATGTAATAATGTTAATTATTCTCAAAACACTATTTTTAACGTTGTTGGTGATGTTGATACTCAACATAGTCTCGATCCTTCGAATAGACTTTTTTACAGACATTCTCTTGGGCCGGGAGCAACCTTTGTAGAAACACCGACTATAGCCTCTAGTGCATCACAACTTTGGGGAACCTTTGCCAGTAATGTAAACAGAGTAGAAATCTATAAATTCTATCCTTCCAATGGATACTACTATGCTGGAGACGCTACTTTGAACACAAGTACCATGACATGGACGTATTCCCAAAATCTTGTACCCAATACCCAATATGCTGCAGTGGCATATTCATCTTCATCTTCGACATCAGGAACTTCAGCTTTTTCTCCTACATATCTTTATAGTGCTTGCAACAGCAACCTTCCTATACCCACCGGATGGAAAAGTGCGATAGATGTATGTGATCTTAATGGGGATGAAAATACTGTGAATTCATTCAGATGGGCTTTAAAGCAAGCTAATAGCAGATCATACAGTACTTATATACGGATCTGTACTCCTGGTACTATTACTATGGGAGCAACAGAGACTATAAAAATAACTAATAATAAAATAGCAATTGACGGAACTCCTGCAGGTTTAAAAGCTGATGGATCGCCAGCAGTGTTTATTCTAAGTAATGCAGAAGAATCTCTTAGCACTACAACTTCGGTGCTGACAGACAATTCCTTTATAACATCACAAAGAAGTATTTATACCTTAATAAATATTTCAGGAGCAAATACTAATGGTTCTATAATCAAAGGAATACATTTATCAAACAATTACCGGCGGAATGAAGATAATCTCTATTATAGCCTTTATGTTAATAGCTCTAATATAACAATTGATAATTGTACTTTTAGAAATCAACAATCTTATCTTTATGGAGGTGAATCAATTTCCTCTGCGTTAATTCTTGTCAAAGATGGAAATGGCCTTGTTTTTACAAACAACTCTATAGGTGTTCACTCAATCTCTGGAAGGGGTATGTTTTCACTTGATGTTGTTAATTCAAATGATCTTACTTTGTCTGGTAATACAATAGGCGGTACGTTTCAGGGTATTATATTTAATGGGTGTTCTAATGTTAATTATTTTAAGAACAATATATATAATGTGCTTGGAGATGTTTTTTCGACTGGGGTAGCAAACCTTAACCCAGTTCCTTCTAATCGTCTTTTTTTCAGAGCAGTTCCTCCTACTGGTAATACAACTATTGCCACTCCAACGATATCATGCGGGTCATCGTCTTTATCAGGAACTTTTGCGGCGAATGTTACAAGGGTAGAGATTTATAAATTTTATTCATCAAATGGATATTTTTATGCCGGAGATGCGGTGCTAAATACATCAAACAATACATGGACATATTCTGGTCCTCTGGTTTGTAACACAAATTATGCAGCGTTGGCTTATTCTTCTGCAACTGGCACTTCAGGAATGTCAGCATTTTCATCAAGCTGTCCTTTTCAGATGCTGAATCCTGCTCCTGCATTCACTGCACCGACTACAACCAGCTATTGCGCTAATAGTGCCAGTATTACCTTGTCCGCAACGCCTGGAGGAGGAACTTTTTCAGGACCGGGAGTAAGTGGAACAACTTTTTCTCCTTCCTCCGCCGGTGCAGGAATATATACTTTAAAATATACTGTGAGTGGTTGTGTTGTTGAAAAACAACTTACTGTTGATGCTATACCAGATGCTGCAGATGTAACGCCGTTAGTTGAAGGTACAGAACCTCTTAATCAGACAGTATCAAATTTGAGCGCTCTTTTGAAGTGGAAATACAATGGATCTGTTCCTGGTACTTATATTAAGAATTATATAGAAGTAGTACCTGTGCTTTATAACACGGATGGAAGCCAAACTCCCGATTGGGTCGCTGTAAAACGTTTTACTATTAACAATACTACAGATAAGCAGACAGCTCTATCTAATTTTTCCTTAACTCAAAAGGAGCAGGCTCAGACATTTTTCTGGAGAGTTGCTTTGGCGACTTCCGGCAGTCCTGAAACTGTACTGTGGTCGGACCTTGCCAGGTTTGTACTCGCTCCGCTTGATAAAGGACTTCCTTCAGCATCTACTTTTCTTGCGTCTGATGGAGGGGGAACTAATAACAAAAATATAAATTGGGGATATGAAGTAAGTTATCTGGATGAAGGGAGAGTAACCGAAGTAATGAGTTATAGAGATGGGTTAAATAAAGAGCGACAGGTACAAACCAGGTTGAATTCTGAAAATAAGATTTTATGTAAAGAAGTGGCTTATAGTGAAGAAGGTGGATCCGTAGTAAATTCACTAATTGCGCCAACGAGCAGTACAAATTTTGAATATGCAAAAAGCTTTTTTGAAGCTTCTGATGGCAAAGATTTCTCCACTGAACATTTCGACAGAGATACAATTTCAGAAATTCAGGTAACTGGAAATGCCATTACTAAACTTGCAACAGGTTTATATAAACCTGTTCCGTTGAATGCAACCTGTGATGTGGCTAAATACTATAGCAATACCAATACAGATCTCAGTGTTGATGATGCCAAGGGTTATCCCTATGCTTATTCTATGGGAGAAAATGAACCGGAAGGACGACCTTGGCTTGATGGCGGATTTGGAAGTACATTCCAACCTGGAAGCAAACATGAAACACTTCATTTATATGCAAAAGCTGGAAATACCGAACTTAAAAGGATTTTTGGTAAGAAAGCTGTCGAGACAGACAAAACTTTACAGAGCATCAGTAAATCTATCACAATTGATGCAAACGGAGTTGGTAATGTAACTTATACGGATCTTGATGGCCATGTCATAGCAACAGCAATGACTGCTTGTTCTGCTTCGGGCCTTGATACTCTGAATGAGAAAGGGACAACTAATGTGGAGGCATTTCAGAATACCTACAATGTTTTGGAGAATGATAAGCTCACAATAGAAAATGCCGATAAGACTAGCAGTGCCTCTTTCCTTGTTACTTGTGATAACACTACAGTAACACTTAATTACAACTTTAAGCTGACTAGTTTACCGGTAGGAGCCACAGAGTGTAAACAGTGTCAGTATGATATACAACTGAAGGTAGTGGAAAATGCGACCCAAAAAGTGTGCTACGATAATACTTTTTCTGTTGGTAGTACTGGTGTAATTTCCTGCACCAGTTCGGTTGCTACTCCTAAGCTTACTGATTACCAACTCACCTTGGCTAGAAAAGGTACTTATACTGTATATAGAACTATTCGTCCGAAAGTCAATGCTTCCAGCGGAAAGACATTTTTGGAAGAACAGGTTCAAAGCTATATAGAAAATCTTAACACTTTGTCAGGAACCGAATCTGCGAGAGCGGCCTTCAAAAACACCTATTACTCAAAGGAAAGCTGGTACTTGATGAGAAAAGCTAGGACAAATGTAAACAGGGGACCAGCATATTTGGATAGTCCGTGTCCTAATGGAGTAGCTACAGCTTTAGGATATTTTGATAATCAGTTTACGACTCCATATCCACTGAACCTCGTGAAAAGTTGGGCTGTTAGAGCTGCCGATATAAATACCTCAAATATGAACGAAGTATATTTCGAAATTCCTGGTGATGCTTATTATTTACAATCAATAGGATATTATAATTTATCGACCGGTACAAAATCTGTCCTGGCAGGTTTGGGAAATAATGTTCTTGATGCTTTTAATACTACGATTGATGCTGCGACTTTGCGTGTGCAGGGACCAAATGTTGTATCTGATCATATTGGGGATATTAAAGTGTCTCCTTATGACAACAAGATATATTTCACTGTGGAGAGACAATATGATCTTAATATTAATAATCTGACCAGTGATACAACCTGTCTTTATATGATGGAAAAGAATGCAGCATATCCATCTGGATATTCCGTTACGCTTATCGCTAAACAGTTTCATTACTATTCAACTATATCAATAAAAAATGCCAATGAAATATACCTTGTCGGAAATACTTATAAAACTTATCCAAATAATATAAATTACCTTTTAAAAGTTTATAAAGTTTCAAAATCTGGAAATACATATTCAACCACTTCTTTTTATTCAAAAGAGTTTGAGTCAATTGGCGAATTTACTGGGGGGATGCTTGACTATGGTGCATACATTAACTTTAATGAAAGTGGAACACCTGTTTATTTTCTTACTGATGGACTCAACTATAGAAATGGAATTTGGTGTAAAATAAATACACAGACAAATATAATAACTAAGTTACCTATTAGCCCATCTGCAAAAAATGTGTCTTTTGATGCGGAAAATAACGCTCTGTTTGGTCATAATGGATGCATCTATAAATGTTTGAAAAATGGAGGAAGCATAGTTAAAATTGCAGGAACCACAGTCGGATACTCCGCTGGACCAATCACGACAGCGCAACTCGGTTCGAATATTCTTGATATCAAACAAAATGGAAATGAGTATTTGGTGATAAGTACGCTTAGAGTTGCCGTCGAAGACAATAGGACTTATTTTACAAAAATTACGTGTTCTTCTGCAGAGGATTGTAAGAGAAAAGGATCAACAGCGACCATTACTCTTTCCAATGCAGTTAATAATGGTGAACAACTAAAGTTTACCCAAGGTCCATTCCCTTTTATAAACCTTGAGTATACTAATAAAACCGGAGGGCAAATATCATCAGTAGATGCCGCTTCAGCTTTAGTTTCCAAAATTATCAATGCGCCAGGAAATGCAGGTTTTAAAGTCTCCAATTTGAATAGTTATGGAACTGCTACTAACGTAATTTCAATTACTGCTCCCGAAAATCAAGGAGATCTGAATAACGGGAAAGCTTTAGTACTTTCAAGTATAACAGGTACAGGAACCAACACATTGGTGAGTACTTCATTTGCAAATGGGTATACTCCTTCTGGTACTTGTGTTTCCGACTATTGGTACCTCGATGAGGCTAAAGTTATAGATGTAAATGTGGGTTCAGTCTTGATGAAGAATATTACACAATTGGATGGAATTCAGACTTCTGCTAGGGGAGATGAGAATTATAATGTTGAAGGAATTACAGAAATTGGAGAAGCTGCAGACGCTTTCAAGTACAATTTTGTAACCATTTACAACAATCTTTTCTGGAAGGACATCAAGTATTTACTGAATGACCCTGAAAACAATAACCTTGTATCTCTTAAAATGTATTCTATAAATAATGCGGGAGGCACTTCACAGATTTATAGCCAGGTAAAAACGTTAATGGAGGATCGTTCCTTACAAACTCCTTTGCAGGATTTTTATCTGATAAAGGCAAAAATTGCTTCAGGTGGATGTAAACAAGATTGTTATGTTAAAGTTGGAAGCGATGATTGTATTACAATATGTGATGAACAATTCAAAGCATTAAATACATCGGCGATGACAAGGTATAGAGATATTGAGAATTTTCAGTATTTCTATACTACAATTCCGAATCTTGGTGCCACTTCATTAAAATCGCTTGCAGATGGTGGATATATGCAGGATCTTAATGTAACGAATGCAATGATAAGTGAGGAGGCCTCTGCTGCATATAAGAGCAATCCGTATACTTTGGATCCTTCAACTAAAGATCGATTGAGCGGATTAAACATCTATGAAGCGTATGCTTCAGCTGCAGGAGCAAGAGATTTATTTAATGCAGATTTATGTAAGACAAATTGTGCTGCGAGAAAAGCAGGTACCAATACAGGCAGTTTAAAATGTCAGAATGCCGCTGCTGTCTATCAAGGTTGTGTAACCGATAATATTGACAGGATCATGGATGGCCATGAATACATCATGAGTAAATGGAGCTCTTCATTTCCATTTGCTTTACAGAACGGCGTTCCTAATATTAGTGATGCAGACAAAGATCAGATGGGAAATATTCTATATAACTATCTGATGACACCAACAAATAACTATTCAACCTTTACCACTCTTAGCGCCAAAACCAAAACGGAATGGAATGCTTCTGTAAGCTCTGCTGGATCAACCTGTGCGAGCTGTAAGACACCGTCTGTTACGAGCAGCGATGGAGCCCTTTATTGTCCGGTTGTTAATAATGCTCAGGATATCAGTGTATTCCCGAATATACTTTTACCACTGCTGGAAAGCTCAAATGTGGGCTGTAAAGATGAATTGCAATCTTCAATTAACAAAGCGACTGGGGACTATTGTGCTGAGATTATCAATGAATGTCTCAAGGCCAATACAGGAGATCCATCAAAGTGTACTCAAACTTATTGTGCTGTTTATGAAGATTCTCTTCGTAACAGTCTGATCAGAACGGCCATTTCCGAAGTTTATACTGATCCGGCAGTAAGAAATACAAAATTTGAAGAGTTTAAGGTTGCTAATCCTACTTATGTAAGCGTGGGCTCTACAAGAGCAACAAAGACTCTCAATGAATTAAAGGAATTGCTGGATAGTTATGTGGTAGATCAAGCCTGTCTGAAACGTTGTGAAGATACGTACGAGGAGGCATTTATGAGGTGGAAGAATGATCAGATCATTAATTACAAAAAGCAGATTATGAATGATTTTTATAATAATTGCTTTGGTAAAATGGATGAGCTATTTACAGCAACGATTAATGAGAACTATTATCATTACACACTATATAACAGAAATGCTGCTGGAGAAGTGTACAGCACAGTTCCTCCGGACGGTGTAGATATAATAAAAAATTCCGAGTGGGATTCTAGGTTAGTTCCTACACATACACAGATTTCTAACTTCAATTCTAATACGCTGGATCAGATAACCAGTCAGTCTCGTCCGGATGAGGGATTGACTGTTTATGTTTATGATAGAGTTGGCAGGGTTCGTTTTATTCAAAGCTCTGTTCAGGCTGCACAGTCGGGGATTGGCCTTCAGGTATTTACCTATATATGCTATGATGATGAAACAGGAAATATAAAGCACTCTGGAGTCGCCACTTATGGAGGTTCAACGGGAAACAGTCTTGTCTTTAAACGAACAGGTACTCCGGCTACAGGTACTGTGTATATGAGCGATTTTGCCAATACAGATGCTTTTCCTTATGGAAACTCAAATGCAGTTTTGTCAGAACAACTATTCTTTACCTATAGTAAAGTACCGGATATCCCTCAGTCTTATATATTGGCACAACCTTATGTAGAAGGAAAGTTGGCTAGTATATGTAATGAAAATGCATGTTATCACTTCAACTATGATATCTATGGGAATGTGGTTTCAATGGTTCAGGAACTTAAGAACTTCAATACATCCTCGTCCAATGAGCTACGGTATAAATATGTGACTTATAAAAACTTGCCCATTTCAGGTTTAATAAAAAATATCATCTATGAACCTATGTCAAGCAAGGATACGTGGTATCAGTATTATACTTATGACGCAGACTCCAGAATGACATTGGCAGAAGTTGGCAATCAGACTGGAAATGTAAATGCTATCTCCTATTCTTATTATACACACGGTCCTTTAAAAAGATCGATATTAGGCGATAATATTCAGGGTACAGATTATGTTTATAATCTTCAAGGTTGGTTGAAAGCGATCAACCATCCATTTAAGAGTAAAGATCCAGGAAAGGACGGAATAACATCATCTTGTCCTGATGATATATTTGCAGAGGTTGTTAATTATTACAAAAATGATTTTAACAGAACAGGTGTAGGGTTGGATCTTACTTCTTCTATTGCAGTGCCTCTTCAGGATGCAAATAAAAATGGCTCTGAGCTTTTTAACGGTAATGTGGTAAGTACTGTATCAAAAAGTAGTTTCTCAAGCATGGGGTCTACTGCAAATGAACTCCTGGCTTCTCGTTACTACTATGATTATCTATATAGATTGAAAGGAAGTAGTACGGTAAGTGCAGCAAATAATGAATCTACATTTAGTTCGTGGACACTTTCTCCTGACAATAAGTATAAAGAAGCGCTTACTTACGACCCTAACGGGAATATTCGCACTGTTAGTCGCTATGGGGCAGATGGAAACCTAATGGATAAACTGGTATATAGATATACATTGGAAAACCAGTCTTTACCAGATGATAAGAGTAACAGGAAAGTTAATAACAGATTACTTTATATTGATGATAATGTTTCAAATGGAGGAGACAGCCCTGTGGCATTTGAAGAAATGTTGGATCAATCAACAGGTAATTATAAGTATGACGATATGGGAAGGCTATGTAAAGATCTGAAGTCGGAGATTGATACAATATGCTGGAATCATTACAATAAAGTAGTCAGGGTGAAAAGAACTACTGGAAGTACAAAGCCTGATCTATATTTTACATATGATCCGTTTGGAAGAAGGTTGACTAAAACTGCTGACTATCCAGGATCAACTGCGTCAGACTATAAAGATATTTATACATATGACGCTTCTGGAAATCAAATCGCTTCATATAGAGAGACATTCCAGTCAAATGGAGTTGATAAGACTCTTACGTTATCAGAAACTTATATGTATGGAAATTCGCGTATTGGATTTTATGAGCAAAATTTGACTTATGGTCAATATACACAACAAAACAGCCGTCTTCAGAATTCATGGATGGTAGGAGCATCTAAAGGAAGTGAATCGAACTTGTTCGGTTCAGTTTCCTCTGGAATTTACCAAGGACTTGTTACGCAAAACAGTCTTGCAATAGGTGAAAATAATTCCGGGGTTGAAAAGCTTCGTTTCTACAGTAGCAACAATGCTCTAAATAATTGTCCTATTTACTCTATGAAAGGAACGGAAAAAGATAGTGTTCAATATCAGGAAAACGGATTACTTGCAAAGTATTTTAATAATATCACTGCAACAGCTCCTTATAGTGCAATGAAGTTAGAGCCAAATCCATTGTTGAGAGGTTGGAATTTGGAAAGTCCTGTGGCTAATGTAACCTATAATCAATATTCCGTTGAGTATACCGGATACATTGACATACCTCTTTCAGGATCACAGGTAGTTTTTTATACTGTTGCCGATACTGGAAGTACTGTTGATTATAGTAAATATCAGGAAACAGTTAAGCTGTTTATTAATGATACTCAGTTAACTCCAACTTCTGTGACGAAGACCGACATGATGGGAGGAGGTACACTGTTTGAATCAGAATACGAGGCCCAATATACGACAAGCCTGGCAGCAGGGACTTATCCGATAAGGATTGTATATGCATTCAATGGAGTAAACAGATTGAGATATGGTAATTTTAGTCTGTTATGGAAGTTAGGAACTGCAGCTAAAACTCTCGTTCCATCAACTTCATTAAGACCTGTCTTATCTAAGCCTTGCTCTTTTACTACTCCTAAAAGAGGTCTGACTGCATATTATTATACAGGTTACACAACTACAACCGTAAATCCTTCTAATATTACTACAGCACCTACCTTAACCAGGGTGGAACCTCAGGTAAACTTGAACTGGGGTTATAATACTCTTATTCCTGGAGCAAGCAGTAAGGATAATATAGCAGTTCGTTGGATCGGAAAACTTTATGTGCCTAAAACTGATCAGTATACATTCTATTTCAAGTCAGATGATGGATCCCGTGTATATATTGACGGAACAATCCTTACAGGCTTAGAACTGTGGAGCTTTCAAAATTCGGAACGATCTCAGAAGATGTTTTTGAAAGAGGGTTTTCATGATATCGAGGTGCAATATTATGAAGGTGTTGGGGCTGCATATGCAAGGTTGAGCTGGAGTAGTTCATCAATCACAAAACAAATTATTCCGTTTGACAACTTTTTTGTTCAGACTCCTGATCTGCCTGTGCTTGCTGGTAATGGAATGAACCTTGACCCTTCCTCATCAATTAAGGCAAATAGTTATCAGCCGGCTGTCATAGCTAAAGGTTCTGCTTCAAATGAACGTTATTATCTTGTTACTGCATCCGATGGTAATATTTATCAGCATGGCATTGATGCAACTGATAATAATCCAATGCTGACTTTTAGAAATCAATTGCTTACAGTGCAGGGTACGCCTGTTTCATATTCAATTGATAAAAGCGAAGTTGCAATGGCGGTCCTAAATGATTTCTCATCTGAGGGAAGAAACAAGTTGTATTTAGCTGTAAATAAATCCACTTCCATTAACCTATATGAATTCAGAATTACTGATAATGGAATTACTGGTGGTAAACTTGTATATACCTTCCTGGATAAGATTTGCAGTTCTTCGACAGCTTGTACTGACCAAGGAAGTAACGCTTATCTTTCACTTGGAGAAATGCAGATTAGTCCAGGAGGAGACAAGCTCATTGTGTCCTTGATTAAAGGTCGGGCAGAAGCTTCCGTCGGAAGTTCGGATCTTGCTTCCACTTTGGAAATATTCAATATTTCTTCAGGTTCAGCAGAGGCCGTTCTAAGTTATTCGGCAAGCAAACTTCTTAATACAGAGTTAAGAGATGCTACCAACGCGAACAGAAGTATTCCTGGAGGTAGAAATTTATTCCTCAAAAAGCCATTTTCAATGGATTGTTCCTCCCAAGGTAATTATGTTTATTACCTGGAGACCAATTGTACTTCCATCAGCGGATGCTATGTCACCAATGACTTGACGCAACAGGGAAGCACATTAAAGAGAATTAACATATCGTCCGGAATTATTGAAACTGTTGCTACTGGTTTTGGCGGACCTTTAAATTCAGCCAGAATCCGTCTGGGGTATAATAATCTACTCTATGTAAATGCAGCCTTAAGAAATGGTGTAGAAATGAAAAATAGTCTGCTGACTTATTCTAATACTGAAGGCGTGTTATCGGGAATTGTTGAAGGTACGTATTCTCATATTGGAGGAAAGAACCTTGGTGGATTACCGTTACAGCCGGTCAGAAAACTTTATGCCTATAATACTTCGGGTCCAACTTTAAGTGCGGTGAATAAAGCAAATCTGAAGTTTGAAATAACAGATCATATAGGGAATGTTCGTGCCGTGGTCAGTGGTAAGAGAAATGCTCAGAATAAAGCAGACGTAAAACATCTGACAGATTACTATGCTTTCGGATTACCAATGGCGGATCGCGCGGTGACGAATACTTATAAATTTGGTTTCCAAGGCATGGAAAGAGATGATGCTAATAATAACTCTTCATTGAGCACAGGAAGTACCTATAATACAGAATTCAGATTATACGATCCGGCAGTAGGCAGATGGTTAAGTATAGATCCACTCGCACGAGCTACTCAGAATCCATATAATTTTGTGAGTAACAATCCTCTTGCATTCAATGATCCACTTGGATTAAAAGATAATCCGACATCTTCAAAAACAGTTGGAAGCGATGGGCAATATAAGTCTGGGAAAACAAAAGGAGGAAAGAATAAGAATAACGGAAGCAAAAAACCTGGAGCTGGATCAGCTACATCTTCAGCAAAGCCAAACGATTCGAAAAGCCAGGCAAAGCAGACCGATACGAAACCAAAGCAAGTGGCATTGCCTGGTACAGTGAAGGATAAAAAGCTTGCTGTAATTGATGCAACAAGAACTGTTATGCTTCCGACGGCGAAGAAAGGTCAGGAAGAGGATCCGGATGCATCATTCAGGCCTATGTTGTATGCTCAGGAAAAGTCAAGTCAGGCCGGTCTGGTGTCGGACCTTACCGGAAATCCTACCGGAGGTAAAATGTTCGGAGTTGCAGCTAAAATTCTTGATGGGGCCGAGGGTTATTACAGGTTAGCAGATTTTGTTAACGAAACAGATGAAAAGAAAAGAGAAGTGAAGTATTATGTGGCTCGTGATAAAATGATTCTAATTGGCTTTGATTATGCAAGTGATTTGGGGCTTGGAGAAGTTAAGCCTTTCTATGAAGTAGGAAATGCCTTTTTTCAAACTAGAGCCGGAAAACAAATGGTTGCTTCAGCTTTATTGGAGGCTTATGCGAAATTACAGGCTGAAATCAATTATAGAGATTTTTATGGTATAGATGTCCCAGATGTTTGGAGAAGTAATCTGGCAAAATATAAGTCACAAGTTCAGCTGAATCCTTATTTCGATGATATAAGAATCAGTAACAGGAAAATATTTCTTCCACCGATTTATCAAAAGATGGAATAAGATAAAGTTATTTTAGTAGAACTCTTTGCTTATTATTAAAACGGGAAGATCGTCCTTTACTGACGATACTTCCCGTTTTTTTGTATTCAATAATTTTTGCCTCCTGGTTTAATATATGATAAAGAGGTTGTTCATAGAGAATAGTCTCTTTTTTTATTATGCAGTGTTATTTTGTTTCTGTTAAAGGCTGATATATTTATCTAATCAGATTGCTTTTAGAAAACAGAAGAAAGCAGGTCCGTATTGCAAATTTATTTTGAAATTTATTGTAACAGAAAGATGTGGCCAGCGCCTACTTACATAATAGGGAGATTTATAATCGGTCTGAATGACATGACTTCATTCTTTGATCTGCATACTGAGTATGAGCAAAATGACGCTTGGTCGAGAATGCATAGCCAATGAAAGGTTTTATTTTTATTATATATTTTCCTAACTGATTTAAAAGAGCCTTGCTGATTATCATCAGTTCAAGCCTAAGGTTCATTAAAAGAAACTCCGAGGTATGGCTTGCCCGGAAAAACTAAACCATATAATTTTTATGTTAAATTCATTAAAGTTTTTTATTGTAACGCTTGTGCTTACTTTTTCTCTGGTTTCTTGTACAAAAGACGATACGCCAGATCCGGTGACTGCAAAAGATATAGAGGTCACATCAACTTCCACATCAGATGCAATTACTTTAAGCTGGAAGCCCATAAATGGAGTTTCCTGGTATACAATATATATTGGTAAAAAAGGAGAAAGCCCTACGGAGATTGGTCCATATCAGAACCTTATTAATAATCCTATTACCTATAAAATACCGAATCTGGAGCCAAATACTGTTTATGATATAAAAATGGAAGGAAAAGATTATGCATATGGTGGGGATGTTCTGGCTGTACATAATCTTTCTGTATCAACATTGGCCAAATAAAAAAAATCATACCTCATCTGAAAAAATATCTGGAAAATAGTTCATCAGAATTTTCTTATTGCGATATAACCCTCCTGATTGATATGGTCATGGAGGGTTTTTATTTATGCCTGGCATTTTCATTATATCAAAAGATGGTGAAAATGCATTAATAGTTTTGTCCGGAGTAAGAACTTGGCATCATCGGATTTATTATTTATCTTAATAATTCATTGTGAAGCTTTATAGATAAATGAAGATGAAAAAGGATCAATATCCGAAGATGTATTTATACAAACGAATCGTTCAGGCAAAGCTCTATATCGATAATCATTATGCGAATAATATTGATCTTAATGATATTTCTGACGAAGCGTATTTTTCAAAGTTTCATTTTATAAGGCTATTTAAAAGTATATATGGTAAAACACCTCACCAATATTTGACACAAGTCAGGATTGAAAATGCCAAATTGTTATTAGCAAAAGAAATAACAATCTCAGAGGTTTGCTCAATAGTTGGCTTTGATAGTGTGAGTACCTTTACCGGACTTTTTAAAAAGAATGTTGGTGTAACCCCAGCCGTATTCAAACAGCAACAAAATCTGCGAAATTCGGAAATCTCAACTAACCCTCTTCGTTTTATCCCTAACTGCTTTGCAGAAACTCATGGCTGGGTAAAAAATAGCAATTTTGAAGAAGAATCTTTGTAGGCCATCGTTCATATTTGTAACAAACAGTTTTTAAATAAATAACATCTATGATTACAAAATTGACACATGTCTGCATTTATGTCCTTGATCAGGATAGCGCATACGATTTTTATGTAAATAAACTGGGATTTAAAGTGCATACAGATGCGCCTATGGGGCCTGGTATGAGATGGCTTACTGTTTGCCCTCCAGAGCAGCCGGAACTGGAACTTACGCTGTTCCCCGTAGTAGAAGGAAGTACGTTTAACAAGGAAACGGTTAAAATTATGACTGACCTTGTTAAAAAAGGTACATTTGGTGCTGGAGTCTTTACTTGCAATGATCTGCTTGCTACTTATGAAGAATTGAAATCCAAAGGTGTTGTTTTTAAGAAGGAACCCACCAAGGAATTCTATGGCTTTGAAGCCTTGTTTGTGGATGATTCAGGTAACTGGTTTTCACTTTCTCAACTAAACTGAAAGCTTTGAAAACTGTATTTGAAAAATCGACAAGAGATGAATTGATTCAAAGGATCAATTCTCTAAGTCAGGATAGCAAAGCTAACTGGGGCAAAATGAATATTTATCAAATGTTGAAACATTGTGTGCTTTGGGAAGAAATGGTTTTGCAGAACAAAAGATATAAACGCCCTTTTATTGGTCTCTTGCTAGGCAGATTTATGCTGAAAAATGAGTTAAAAGACAGACCTATGAGACGCAATAATCCTACTATTCCAGAACTAATGATAAGTGAAACTTTCGGAGATTTTGCACAAGAAAAGGCCAGATGGATTTCACATCTGAATAAGTATGAATCATACAAATATCCTGACAATAGTTTTATTCATCCATTCTTCGGAAAGATGACCAAAGAACAAATAGGTTATCAAGCATATAAGCATAGTGATCATCATTTGAGACAGTTTGGTGCTTAAGGAATAGATTTAATTGGTTTATATTCCTTTGGCATAAAGCTGAAGGAATATAAGGTCAATTTAAAATTCGTCAAATACTTCTGCTTGTTGAAAGAAATTTATTAATTAAATAGCATGAATATTTTTTTAATCTGGAAGTGGAGGATAATTTATTGTGTTCCACTTCGGTGACCACCGGTTCTATTTACTTCCAATTTGGAAATGGTTATTCAACTTGAGGAAGTTCAATTGGTAACACGATAAATGGAATACCTTTTTTATAAAATTTTTTCTGCAGCGAAAAGGCTTCATAGTTATGCAAGTATTTAGCAAATATTGTTCCCTCTGAAAATAATATCTGACCTCCGAAAAAAATGCTGTTAGGATATTTTTCCAATATAGAAGAAGCAATCTTCATAGCTTCTATTGTTACATCTGTCCCTAAGGTTCTTATTGCTTTCCCTTCAAATCCAAATTTGTTTACCAAATGCACATAGTGTTTTAAATCTGATTTTACCTCTTCATCCAAATGGTGGACCACTTCTTCATTTATTAATGTTCTAGTGTTTAAAATACCTATTTCAACAAATACTATATTTTTGAATTGTGCATCAAAGAGTTTTAGTAAATATAATATAGAGGAAATGCCTTTGCCATTGAAGCCAGAGACAAATAAGACAGCAGTTTTATTTGTTTCATGAAAATCTCCAAAGCTATATCTTTTGGTATTGATGTTTTCGAGGATTTTGCTCATTTCATGCTCCGCTTTTGGGACAAGGGCATCTAACTTTAAAAGCTTTCTGGATATTTTATCGTAGTGGTTTTTAATGGTTAAAGCCAATAGAATAAAAAGGCAAGTGATAAATAGAGTTATCCATCCTCCTTCATGAAATTTTAGAACAACAACCATTATCAGAATAAACCCACAGACTATAAAACAAGTACCATTGATGAAAAACTTCCTGACCCATTTAGTTTCAGCCTTTCTATTTTGCCACCAATGTTTAGACATTCCCAATTGGGAAAGTGTAAATGTTATAAATACATTTATACTATATAAAATAACAAGGAATCTTACTGACTGATGACTAATCCCCATTATTAAACCAGACATCACACCCATAAGAATTATTCCCTTTTGAATTACTAATCTGTCACTCAACATTGCAAAGCTGGTAGGAAACCATTTGTCTGTAGCCATATTCCCAAGTACACGAGGACCATCTAAGAATCCTGTTTGAGCAGCTACGAATAATAAACATGCTTCAGAAATTAATATGATAATGACAAAAGGAGGGCCGAATACTGTCCATTCTTTGGTGACCGATTCAAACAATACTGCATTTAAGGTTTTGTTGGGTGCCGGCTCTACATGGAACAATAAATAAGAAATCATTAATCCTAAAACCATGAAGGCTAGAGAAAATGCCATATAGGCCATTGTTTTTTTTGCTGTAGCTTTTTTAGGTTCTCTTAGAACAGGCATACCATTGCTTACAGCCTCAATTCCTGTGAATGTTCCAGCCCCCATAGAGAATGCTTTTAAGATTAGAAAAATTAATCCATAAGTTCCCAATTGGGATTTGGTGGTTGTAATGTCGCTTAGAACTTCGCTTACGATATTGTCAAAGTTTGCTATATGGGAAATAATTGCATATGTAATGGCTATTAAGTGGGTAATTATAAATATAAGGAAAATGGGAAGTAAAACATTTATAGACTCTTTGGCTCCTCTTAAATTTATTAGAATAAAAAAGATAATGGTAGCAAAACTAAAAGGTAGTTTAATGCCTGAATAGTTGGCTGGAAGAAGGCTGAATAAGGCATCTGTGCCGCTTGCGATTGAAATAGTAATGGTGAGTATATAATCCAGGATTAATGCACAACCGGAGATCATGCCAAGCTTTGGCGATAGCAATCTGCCTGCGACAAAATAACCTCCTCCGCCATTAGGGAATAAATCAATGATTAAGTTGTAACCAGAACAAATGATATAAATGGTTAAAGAACTCATTATTGCCACTATGGGGCCTAGGTAATGGTGATGTTTTAGAATAATGAATGCTTCAGGTGGGCCATAGCAAGAAGAAGACAGGGAGTCTGCACCTAGGCCAACCCAGGCTAAAAATGATATGAGTGTAGTATGTTGAAACAGGGAACTATCTGAAATGTTTCTGGCATTTCCAATAAATAGCTGCTTGAGCTTATTTAAAAGGGAATTGTTTTCTTGGTCCACTTCATAGTTTTTGAATATTTAGATAAAACTAGAATAATGAAATAATGTTGAACAAATGTAAAAGAGCGAAATGTTTGTTTCAACCCATCCCTTCTTTCGATCATTGCCTTATTCTTATTGATATTCATTAAAACATTTGTTGGCTTTGGTAATTAGCAAATCAATGAAAGGTGAATTACCATGTTATAAAGGTCTGACAAAAGATCAAGTAATCGAGAATAGGTCAAAGTTTGGGGCAAACAAAATCAAACAAGCAAAAGGAGGGACTTTTAAATTATTAAAAGAGGTCCTGACTGAACCCATGTTTTTATTGCTTATTGCAGCTTGTATTATTTACTTTTTAGTTAAGCAATACTCTGAGGGTGTGCTAATGCTTGTTGCTATGGTCCTAGTTGCTTCCATTTCGTTTTTTCAGGAAAGAAGAAGTAAGGCTGCATTAGAGGCAGTGAAGGAAATGAGTCAACCCAAGGTGCTGGTGTTAAGAGGAGATAAAAAAGATAAAATTTTTTCTGAAGAATTAGTTGTCGGTGACATTCTGTTTATTGAGGAAGGTGAGCAAATTCCGATTGATGGTAAGGTTTTGGAAGCTCATGATTTTACAGTTGATGAATCTATTTTAACAGGAGAATCTTTTGCTATTGAGAAGAATGAGCTTTTAAGTAACAACAAAGTTTACTTTGGGTCTACTGTAAAAACTGGTAGCGCAATTCTTGAGGTAGAAGGAGTTGGCAATAATACTATGTTGGGACAATTGGGAAAATCGATTGAAGTCATAGAAGTGAAAAGGAGTAGATTTCAGGAGGAATTGAGAGTATTTGTGCGTCGAATGGCACTTGCAGGAATTGTTGCTTTTTTGGTGGTGTTAGGAATTAATTTTTACAAGTCTGGAGAAATATTAAATTCACTCTTATTTGCTCTAGCTCTTGCTATGTCTATTTTGCCCGAAGAAATTCCTGTTGCTTTTTCGACTTTTATGGCATTAGGTTCATGGAGACTTTTAAAGGAGAATGTTCTTGCAAAGGATCCTTTGATAGTTGAGACTTTAGGTTCTGCTACTGTAATATGTATTGATAAGACAGGTACGATAACTGAAAATAAGATGTCTGTAGCAAAGATATTTACTTGTTCAGAAAATTTGATCTCTACCCTTGAAAATTTAACTTCTTCAGCAGCAAATGTTCTTTCCTTCGCCATGTGGTCAAGTGAACCTACACCTTTTGATCCCATGGAAATTGCAATTCATGAAGCTTACGTTCATTCAGTTCAATATGATGAGAGACATAATTTCAGAATGATTCATGAATATCCTCTTTCCGGCTCACCGCCTGTAATGACGCATGTTTATGAAAATGAAAAAGGACGTAGAATTGTAGCCTGTAAAGGAGGGGTAGAGTCTGTTATTAGATATTCCAACTTGTCTGAAAATAATGCAAACCGCATATTGGGTATAGCAAAGGATTTCGCAAGAGATGGATACCGGGTGTTAGGTGTGGCTGAAGCTCAATTCAATAATGATCATTTCCCAATTGAGCAAAAAGATTTTGCTTGGACTATTCTCGGACTTATTGCTTTGTATGATCCTCCGAAGAGGAACATCAAAGAGGTTTTGAATAGATTCTATAAAGCAGGAATCGAAGTGAAGATTATTTCAGGAGATTATCCTGAAACTATAAAGACAATAGCTAGAGAGATAGATTTTAAAGGAGTTAATGAACTTATAACTGGACCTGAAATTGAAAATATTAGCGAAAAAGAGCTTTCTGATGTAATTGAGAAAAAGAAAATTTTTGCCAGAATGTTTCCTGATGCAAAGTTAAGGGTTGTGCAATCTTTAAAAGAAGGAGGAAAAATTGTTGCAATGATTGGAGATGGAGTGAATGATGGTCCTGCATTGAGAAAAGCTGATATAGGTGTGGCAATGGGTTCAAAGGGGACGGAAATTGCGAAAAGAGCATCGTCTATAATACTTTTAGATAATGATTTGGAGAAATTGTTTATTGCAATAGTGTCTGGTCGCAAAATTTATGAAAACCTGAAAAAGGCATTAAGATATATTTTGTCAATTCACATTGCCATCATTACAACGGTGACAGGTCCTTTGTTGCTTGGTTGGGATATAGTGAACATTTTTTCTCCTATTCATATAATATTTTTTGAGCTTATCATGGGACCCACATGTTCTATTATTTATGAGCGTGAGCCTCTGGAAAATCAAGCTTCTGTCTCAATGCCTCGTCCAGCAGTTAAAGGTTTTTTAAGTCTGAGCGAGTTAGTAATAAGTGTTTTTCAAGGATTGGTAATATCCCTCGGTGTATTATTGATTTATTATTATACTATGAAGGAAGGTTTGTCAGAGCGACAGATCAGGACTATAGTTTTTACGAATATAGTTGTAGCGAATATTTTCCTGACATTGGAAAACCGGTCGTTTAAAGAAAGTATATTAAAATCATTTCAATATAAAAACCCTTTGATTCCATTTATTATTGGCCTCACAATATTTTTGTTAATTTTTATTCTCTCCTTTTCTTTTACAAGGGATTTATTTCTTTTTGATCCTATTTCTATTTATCAAATTACTATTTGCGTAATTGTGGCATTTGTCAGCGTGTTATGGCTTGAATGCTATAAATTATTTAACAGGAAAAGGGAATAGAAGAACTAGATTTGTTGATGAACAATTTCTTTTTTCTACAGTTATCGGGCTACTATGAAGAAGTTGATCCCCTTGCTCACTCTGGTATGCTTGAGTATTAATTTTATTTTTTTAAAAGGTCCATGGCTAACAAATTTTAATGAAGCCCAAACAGAGGCAAAGTCATCAGGAAAAAAAATACTACTTTATTTTTCAGGCTCTGACTGGTGTAGCATATGTGCAAAGATGAAGAAGAATCTTCTTGAAACTACCGAATTTAAAAACTATTCGGAAAGAAATCTAATACTGGTGCTGGCCGATTTCCCGAGAATGAAAAAGAACAGGCTTGATGAAGCAATAGTCAAACAGAATGAAATGTTAGCTGAAAAATATAACAAGTCTGGTGAATTTCCTCATGTCATATTGCTGGATTCAGAAGGAAAGGTGTTGAAGGAATGGAGTGGATACACAGGCGCTTCCCCTTCAGAATTTATTGATCAGATTGAAAAGGTTAAATAATTATGAAGCTTTTGTTATATGGGAGCAATGCATAAGCTTGTAGGTACTCTGATGGGCAATACCTTTGAATTAAGTATTGCTTTTGAAAAGGAAGGACTGGCCTTGCAGTATTTAAATGAAGCTGTTGAAGAGATTAGGCGTATAGAAGGATTGCTTACAACATTTGATGAAAATAGCCAGACCAATCTAATTAATCGGTATGCTGGCATTTCTCCAGTGCGGGTGGATGAAGAAGTTTACAATCTCATAGAGCGTTCAATTAAAATTTCCGAACTTACTCAAGGAGCATTTGATATAAGCTATGGGGCAATGGATAAACGTTTATGGAATTTTGATCTATCGATGACAACTTTACCAAAGAAAGAAGTGGCCGCGGGTTCAGTGCATCTTATAAATTATAAAAACATAATCCTCAATAAAAAAAATCGAACAATCTTTCTTAAGGAAAAAGGTATGAGAATTGGGTTTGGAGGAATAGGTAAGGGTTATGCTGCAGAAATGGCAAAAGCATTCTTACTAAAAAAGGGGATAAAAAGTGGAATTGTGAATGCTGCAGGTGACTTGTCTACATGGGGTAAACAGCCTAATGGAGATCCATTTACCATTGGCATTGCTGATCCACAAAAGGCTGATCAGCTATTTTCCTATTTATCCATTTCAGATCTGGCGGTAGCAACTTCAGGGAATTATGAAAAATATGTAGTAATAGGAGGGAAAAGGTACTCTCACACTATAGATCCAAAAACGGGGTATCCGGTCTCTGGGATTAAAAGCGTTACCACTATCTGCCCTAATGCCGAAATAGCAGACGCTATGGCTACTCCAATCATGGTAATGGGAGTTCATGCAGGGCTGCATATGATCAATCAGATAAGGCATATGGCATGTATCATTGTTGATGATGATAATATAATTCACACATCCAGAAATATAAAGCTAAAATAATGCTAAGCTCAATAAGATGGATAGTAATTGGAACTATGACAGTTTCCTGTGTTCCTGTTAAGGAATATCAGAAAATGTATGTCAATGATGCCGAAATGGATCTTGCTCCAAGAAAGGTAGAAAGTGCAGAAATGAACTTTCAACTATATAGAGAAGGAGCATCCGGAGGAAATGGCGGAAGAGCAGGAGGTGGTTGTGGATGTAATTAAATTATCACTTGCAGGGTTGGCAAATCTCTTGTCAGTTATTTTTGTTTATGGTCAAAATGTAAAGCCCGATTCTATTCCTTATGAAAGTAGAAGGTTAAAGCTTGAGGAAGTTAATTTTGTATCTAGCTACTATACTCAGAATGGTAATCATTCTGCTGTTACCGGAGGGATTGGCTCTGAACTATTATCGGACGTCTCAAGTATACTTGAGGTCAGGTTAATAAAGCCTGATAATAAAAACAGACTTCATCTTGCAAGCCTTCAATTGGGTGTTGATGCTTATACTTCCGCTTCTTCAGATAAAATAGATCCTGCTACAGTATCATCTGCATCAAAATCAGACAAACGGATATATCCATCTGTAACCTATTTAATAAAGAATAATATTAAAAGGAGGAGTTTAGGTATTATTGGGTATTTTTCTACAGAATATGACTATACATCTTTTAGCGGAGGGGTCAATTTTACTAAGGCTTCAGAAGATAATAATAAAGAGTTTACTTTTAAGTTTCAGGCCTTTTTTGATAAATGGTTGATCATACTTCCGATAGAGTTAAGATATAATCCGGAAGATCAGATTAATAACTCAAATAGAAATTCTTATAATGCTTCGTTTATTTATTCAGCAATTATTAATAAAAGAACAAACTTTGCATTAATTACTGATCTTGCTCTTCAGAATGGTTTATTAAGTACGCCCTTTCACAGAGTTTATTTTTCAAATGATGAAGTAAGAGTGGAAAAGCTTCCGGATACTAGATTTAAAGTTCCTATTGGCGCAAGGTTGAATTATTTTTTGGGAGACAGAATAGTTCTTCGAACGTTCTACCGATTTTACTATGATACCTGGAATCTTTGGGCAAATACCTTTAGCATTGAAGCACCGGTCAAGATCACGCCTTTTTTATCACTAGGTCCGGTTTATAGATTCTACACCCAAACAGGTATAGACTATTTTGCTCCCTTCAAAGTACATAGCCCTTCAGATGAATTTTATACAAGTGATTATGACCTTTCAAAGTTCGATAGTCACTTGATAGGATTGAATTTTAGAAAGATATCTGCTGAAGGGATTCTTGGAATTAAAAAGTTGAATGTTTTAGAAATGCGTTATAGTTATTATTACAGGACAACTAATCTTAGTGCTCATACCATTGCTTTATCTTTAAAGTTTAAATGAAATTGTTCTGACTTGATTCTTATATTTTTAGTAGAAGTATAGTATAATCAAATAGCAGGGGAGGCAGTGTTATGCTTTATTAATTTTTAAACGATTTAGTTTCAAGACAAATTTTCCTCTCTTTTAAAATAAATTAAGTTCTTCTTCTTCACCTACTTTTATCTGTGTGTAACATCAGATACATACTTTGACATACCCTCCTTATTATCTTAGTAACTGTTACTGGCAGTTCAACTAACAATCTATATAATACTATGATTACAAGACCAATAAGGCTTATGTCGCTAGCCGGAGGGGTTATACTACTGGGGTTATTCCAGGAATGCACCTCCAACAGGCAAGCTAGCCTTCATACTCTTGACCACCACAAAGAGGAACGAAGGCGGGAAGCTCGTAAAGAATCAAAAGACGAGGCTGATAAAGAAGAACCTTCATGGGTAAAAATGATGAATGAGCCCAATGTAAATTATTTTGAAGCTATCAACGCTTTCAATCAATATTGGCAAGGGCGTCAGGTGCCTGAAGAAAGAGGCCGTAAGGATGAAAGTGAAAAAGAAAATGAAAGAGAGAAAGAAGGAAAAAGAGAAAGAGAGAGAGAAAGAGAAAGAGAAAAAGAAAAAGAAGGATATGAGGAAGATGAAGAAGAAATGGAAGCAGAAACTCATCCTCTCAGAATTGCTTATAAAAAATTCAATGCCTGGCAACGGGAAGTCTATCCTTATGTGCAGGCCGACGGGAGTATTATGACTCCGGAACAACAAATGGAAGTATACAAAAATCAACGGAAATAAGGCCATTAGATCTATGAAACAGAAACTTAAACACATTCTTATTGCCGTCGTTTGTGCTTTTTTGGCAATACATGCAACTGCACAAACTGTAACATGGCGTTCATTAGGACCGTCTTCTAAGATTGAAACGACGGCCGGTGATGGGATAACCCGGGTTGCCCAAGTTAAATTCCATCCGCAAGACTCCAAGACTTTGTACTTGGTCAGCGTTACCGGTGGGCTTTTTATCAGTAAAGATGAAGGAAAATCCTGGCAGATTTCTGGTACTGACGGATTGCCTCAAACCGGTTCTGCATCCATATGCATTGATCACACTGATGACAGGATTTTATATCTTGGAGCAGGTGACCCTCAATATTATGGATCAAACGATTTCAGTGGATTGTATAAATCTTCCGACGGGGGAAAAACATGGGTAAAGAAGCCTGGGCTCGGAACCAGGCTTGTCCTTGAGATACTGATGTCTCCTCTGAATAATCAGGTTTTGGTTGCAGCCACTAATGATGGTTTATGGAAATCTACAGATGGCGGAGAATCATGGACTCCAAAAATAACAACAGGAGAGTTTACCCAGATGATTTTTCAGCCTTCAGCCAATTCTACTGTAATATATGCTGCAACGAAAGATCAATTCTACATCTCAAACAATATGGGAGATAATTGGACTAACGTAAATCTTTCCAACCCGAATTTAACGGGTGTTGAAGAAGGTGGTCGTATTGCTGTTTCCAAGGCTAATCCTTCAATTGTCTATGTCAACTTTGTGGGAAGTTTTAATAAAGACAACCCTAGCGCAAGTACTTCAACACCAGTTTACAAAATTACTCTTACAGCTTCTAACACAGTATCTACAGTTACAAGAGTAAGAGCACCTGGATTACCTAACTTAAATGGTTATTCTGCATATGACCGTGGTCAGGGTAACTACAACCATGCTTTTGGTGCAGACCCTTTAAATGCAAATATATTGTATTGTGGTGGACATCAGGTATGGAAGTCTACTGATGGTGGCGTAACCTGGACTACCAAAAACAGCAACTTACATACAGATTACCATCAGTTTGTTTTTTCTCCTTATGATAATAAGAAGCTGTACAATGTAAACGATGGCGGTATCTGGTATACTTTAGATGGTTCTGAAACCTGGATTGCTATCAACGAGGGACTTTGTGGTAACGAGTCAAATACTGCGGCACAAAGCCCGCTGAAAAAAGATTTATTCAGTGTGGGTTCGCAAGACAATGCTGAGTTTTTATTAAACGGAAAAACCTGGATTGCCAATGGAGGAGGAGATGTTAATTTCAAAATCACCTACGACTATGCAAGTACGGCATACAGATATGACTATTTTGGATATAGAAAACTCCTTCCTGATATTGGCGGATTTTCATTGAATCTTCCTTTTGTTGTGACGGGTAATGCTGATGAAATCGAAATGGAATTTACACCTGCCAATACTGAAGTTGCATTTGTATCTAACAAAGATCTTTACAGAACAACCAATCTTTCTTCAAACCCTCCTACGTGGAAAAGGCTTACATTTAATAGCGAAGTCTTCAAGGTGGCCATTTCTCCTGTAAATGCTAATGTTGTTTATATAGTTACAAGTGGTGGTAAATTATTGAGAACAGAGGATGGATTAAGTGCTACTCCTTCCTTTATGACCTATAAAACTCCTGGTCCTACTGATGGAGCAGCGGCAATTGGCCTTGTTAAGAATGATCCGAATGTTGTCTATCTGGGTTGTGGAGACAGGATTTACAGATCAGGTGATAAAGGTGCTACCTGGTCTGATGTTACCGGGAATCTGACCAACAGAACCAATATTATCAAAATTATTCATGATGATTACAGTACGAATGAATCGGTTTATTTTGCTACTAACAAAGCTGTTTATTATAAAAATAACACGATGACCGATTGGGAAAACTATTCTATTGGTATTCCTACCATTGCTGATATTTCAAGGTTGATGATCTATAACGATGGTACGGCTAATTCAGTGCTGAGAGTGGCTACACGTGGAAGAGGAACTTTTGAATCTAATCTGAAAGGGAAACCTTTTCTTCTTAGGGAACCTGAAAATCCCACAGGAGCATTAGCTGGGCTTAACTATAAATGCTATAACGGTACCTGGACAAGAATGCCTAATTTTAATTCGTTGACCGTAGCAAAAGCTGGGAACTCTACAGGGCTTGACCTTACAGTTCGCAATCAGACGGATAATAATGGTATCATATATCAGGGATTTGTTAATATTCCTGCAGATGATCAATATACTTTTTATCTTTCTTCCGATAAAGGAAGCAGATTCTATATTGGTGATAAGCTAGTTGTGGACAATGATGGTGTACATAACGCGTCCGGCACAGCACAAGGCACGATCGGATTGAAGCAAGGGTATCATGCCATTACCGTAGAATATTTTGAAACTACAGGAACTACAGATGCATTAACGCTCAGTTATTCTTCCGGGACAATTAGTAAACAAGCAATTCCAATAACGTCCTATGTCAGATTAGCTGATCCTATAGCTTGTTCAGGTACAGGTTATTTGACTAAAAAGATGTGGACTGGAGTTATTGGGAACTCAATTTTGGATATACCATTAACTACTGCTCCAACCGTGGTTTCTAAACTCAATAATCATTTTTATACTTCTCAAAGAGATACTGTGAATTTTGGAGAACAGATTTCTGGTTTGGTTTGTCCTCCTTATAGCGGTGCCTATACGTTTTACATCTGCGGAAATGAGGCGGCTGAATTATACCTTAGCACAGATGCCACTCCAGAGAAAGCAGTGAAGATTGCATTTCTTTCTTCTAATTCGGGAGATCAGGATTATGACAGATATCCTTCGCAGAAATCAGCAACAATTAACTTAGCGGCAGGAACTCAATATTATATTGAGCTTCTGCACAAGGGTGGTAATGGAGATAACACGGTTTCCGTTGGCTGGACCCTACCTAACGGAGATTATGAGAGACCTATTCCATCTATCAGATTATCACCGTTTAATAGTGCAACAAATGCCCCGATAGTCACCCTTACTAACCCAACAAATGGGTTAGCAATTCTTACTGGTAGTAATGTGACATTGAATGCTTCGGTAACACCTTCTTCTGGAGTGTCAAAAGTAGAATATTTTGCAAATGGGATAAAAGTCGGAGAATCATCAACAGCTCCGTATGCTGTTACATTTACTCCTGCCACTGCAGGAACTTATCAGGTTATTGCCAAAGTAACTACCACTACTAGCTTGGTCAATGTTTCTCCAATAACTCAAGTTTTTGCAGTCAATTATCGTATTCCTGAAAATCCCGCTGCCTCTACGATTGTTAACGGAGTCAACTTCAAATACCTTGAGGGGAATTTTTCTGAAATGCCGGATTTCTCAAAGTGGAGTTCTGTGAAAACTGGCAAAGCCAAAAGCTTTGATCTTCCCACTGTGAAAGTCAAAGAAGATCAATTTGCCTTTAGCTTTGACGGATATATAAATGTTCCTACAGATGGTATCTATACTTTCTACCTGAACTCTGATGATGGCAGTAAGTTTTATATAGGCGACACATTGTTGGTAAATAACGATGGTGGGCATGGTGCAAGAGAAAAACAAAGTATCCCTATAGGGCTGAAAGCAGGAAAGCATGCATATCGTCTGGAGTATTTTGAAGGTGGAGGTAGCGAAACACTTTCGCTTGCATACTCTCTTAACGGAGTTAAAACAAGTGTTCTCGCAACTAACCTTTATGTCAAAGGAACTGCTGGCTCTGTAGCTCCTTATGCTGTTGCTTCAGTAGAAGCAGACAATGTTTCAGGTGGAACAATGTACCTCGTCGGTAATTCATTTACGCTGAAAGCATTTGCCACTGATCTAGATGGCACTATTAGCAAAGTTGAATTCTTCTCTAATGGAACAAAGCTTGGGGAATCAACATCAAGTCCATATACCCTGCTTTGGAGCAACGTTCAAACAGGTTCATATGACATAACAGTGAAAGCAACAGACAATAGCGGTCTTTCCTTTACTTCGTCACCATTGCTTTTGAACGTCAGTTCCTATCGGAATGCAGATAACCCTGGAACTACTGTTCAAGGAGTTTATTATAAATACTACACTGGAGGTTTTAGTTTTATTCCGGATTTCCAGGCTCAAACTCCTGTCAGAACATCTACAACCGATAACTTTAACCTGAGCGTAAGAGATGCAGGAACTGATGATAATTTTGCCTTTATGTATAAAGGGTATATCAATGTACCTTCGGATAATCTGTATACTTTCTACCTGACATCTGATGATGGTAGTATTCTGATGATTGGTGACACTGTTGTAGTTAACAATGATGGATTGCACGGTTCTGATAATTCTATTTCCGGACGCATTGGTTTAAAAGCAGGGCTTCATTCTATCACGGTTAAATATTTTGAGTCTGGTGGTGATGAAGTGTTAAATGTGGAATATGAAAGTTCAACGATTGGTCGGACTACGATTCCTAACAGCGCCCTTCGTAGAACAAATAGTTCTAGCAATGCCCCTGTCGTAAAATTGACCTATCCTGGAACTGGTTCTACTTATTCAGGTCCTGCAACAGTGGAAATGGCAGCGGATGCATTTGATTTGGATGGAAACATCACAAAAGTTGAGTTCTACTCAGGAACTTCCTTATTAGGTACAGCCTTACAGGCACCGTATAACTACCGTTGGTTAAACGTAGCTACCGGTACATTCACACTTACAGCAAAAGCATATGATAACGGAAGTTTAATAACGACCTCTAAACCTGTTTCTGTTACTGTAACTGGCACTGGCAATATTGCTCCTACAGTTTCTCTTACATCTCCAGCAAACAATGCTAGCTTTATCGCACCTGCAACCATTGCTTTATCAGCTAATGCAAGCGATTCGGATGGAAGCATTGCTAAAGTGGAGTTCTTTAGAGGCACAACCCTGATCGGACAATCTTCGAGCACGACAAGTCCTTATACATTTAGCTGGACCGGTGTAGCAGCTGGAACTTATTCCATTACAGCAAAAGCTACTGATAATGGAGGCCTTTCAACGTCTACAACTGCTATTAACATAACTGTGACAGCGGCAAATGTAGCTCCAACAGTAACATTGACTTCTCCAGCAAACAATGCAAGTTTTACTGCACCTGCAACCATTGCTTTATCAGCGAATGCAAGTGATTCGGATGGAAGCATTGCTAAGGTAGAATTCTTCAGTGGTACAACCTTAATCGGACAATCTTCAAATACAACAAGTCCTTATACATTTAGCTGGACTGGTGTAGCTGCTGGAACTTATTCCATTACAGCAAAAGCTACTGATAATGGAGGCCTTTCAACTTCTACAACTGCCATTTCAGTATCCGTAACAGGCACAAATACAGCTCCAACTGTAGTATTGACTTCTCCAGCAAACAATGCAAGTTTTACTGCACCTGCAACCATTGCTTTATCAGCGAATGCAAGTGATTCAGATGGAAGCATTGCTAAAGTAGAGTTTTTCAGAGGTACAACTTTGATCGGACAATCTTCCAGCACGACAAGTCCTTATACATTTGGCTGGACTGGTGTAGCTGCTGGAACTTATTCCATTACAGCAAAAGCTACTGATAATGGAGGAGTTTCAACTTCTACAACTGCAATTACTGTGACAGTTACAGCAAACGCATCTCCGACGGTCAGCTTAACTTCGCCTGTAAATAATGCTACTTTTGCAGCGCCAGCAACTGTAGCTTTATCAGCCACTGCAAATGATGCTGACGGAACAATTTCGAAAGTGGAATTTTATTCAGGATCCACTCTGCTTGGACAATCCTTAAGTACTGGGAATCCATATACCTTTAGCTGGACAAATGTTGCAGCAGGTACTTATACTTTAACAGCAAAAGCTTACGACAATTCTGGAAATGTAACTACCACTTCTGGTATTGCAATTACGGTAAGTGGAACTTCTACCTGTGCATTGGATGAAGCTACTCCAGTATCTTCTCTTTATGTTATAAGGAATTTATGGAACGACCAGAATGCAGGTTCATCAGTAGTTACCGATGCAGGAGCTTTGAAAATCACTCATCGTCAATACGGTCAACCAGAGTTATATGTGATTGAAACAGGGAAGACTTTTGCTGTTACCAATGGGCAGGTCTATACCTTTAAATTTGATTTTCAGAATTTTAATACTGGAGTATCCGGGGTTGAAGTTGGATTTGCTCAGGGGTTGAATTCATCGAGCAATGGACCGCAAACGGTTCAGTCATTGGTGACAGTTCCTGCAGGATATAATTCCTCCAGCTTTACCACTAAGTCGGTATCTATTACTTCAGCCTTCACAGGAAATGTAAGTATAGTGTTTAAGTTTACCTGGGCCTCTCAGCCTACATTGCAGCAAATTGGCTATGTCAAGAATATTTCAGTTTGCAATGGGTCAACTTCTCCGAGAGTATCAAGTATCACGACAACCCATTCTATAGTTGTTTCACCAAATCCTTCAAAAGAAGAATTTGTATTGAATGCAGAAAAGTCAATAGAGATGATGTTCATTACAGATAATCAAGGAAGGCAAGTGTATAAAACTTCTCAGCTGCCAGAGGGAACAAGTCTTGAATTCGGAAAGGACTTTGCTAATGGTCTCTATACTATTTCTGTGAAGTATATGGATGGTTCAGAGGAAACTCTTAAGGTTCTAAAAGCAAAATAGTAGATAAAGGTTTATAAGTTCAGCCCACAGGATCTTGACTGTTCCTGTGGGCTTCTTTTTTATTAAAGAGGAAGAAAGTGACGTGTAGGAGAGAAGGCACACTGGTCTTAGTCAAACATTAATCTAAATGATAGGCGATTAATAGGATGATTGTTTTAATAAACTTTGAAAAGACAATTATAGTAAGACAGAGAAATTGAATGCTATGGCTATGTTAAGAGTTGGTTAAATAATTAATCTTTGGTTAATTGGACGTTACATAAATAGTGGTTTATGAGCATCATCTTGCACTCCTTCTGAAAAGATTAAATCTATAATAGAATCCGGCTTTAAAAACGATAGCATTAGCGTTTAAACGGTAAAGAGCGTTTTCATATATTGGATTTAAGGAATGTGTATACGTAAGCCCTCCTGTGAATAGAAACCTTTTCCGCCATTTATATCCCAATGCAACGTCTACAAATAATTCAGGTGTTAACTTTTTATATTCATCAAAATAGGTCTTTGTTGCGGTTGAATCATTATAATATTTCTTGAGTTTGTTTCTCATAGCTTCATTTCCATTGACGATATTAAATCGTATACCACTACCAACTCCAAGCCAAAGGTTTTTTCGACATTTGCTATAGGTAATTGATATGGGTATAGAAATTAAGGAATATCTTTCCGTTATATATAAGTTAGAGTTTTCTTGTGCTGGGGCAGGTGGAGGTTTAGGCGGTTCTTTTTTGATATCTCGGAAAGTATTATGAATAGTGATATTCTGAAATCCTAATCCTGCGCCAATCATAAATGCTTTTATATTTATGCCAAAAAGGAGAGTAGGATAGACATTTGTTTCAGATTTGCTTTTCCAAAGAAGATCTTCTTTCCAATGAAGCTGAGAATTGCTTTGATACTTCAAAATATTAGCACGCAGACCTAAATCTGTTGAAATGAAATAAAGAAAATCCCCATCTTTATTTAATGGTTTGTAACCCTTCTCTTTTTCTGAGTTAATAGTGTCCCTGTTTTCCCTCTGTCTTCGGTAACGCGCTGCCCATCTTAATTCCTCTCTGTATAGGCGCTTGAGTATTTTTCTTTCACGCCAAGGTATCTCTTGTGTAAATGCGGGAGTATAAACTTGATTATATGTTTGCTTTTTCTCTTGAGGGGTGATCGCTGTTGAATCGGGAATTTCATATTTGGATGGAAGATTCTTTTCATCCTTATACACTGCTACTATTCTTCCAACCAGAACATAATTGAAGCCTGTATTTTTAAAAATTTGAAAAAGCAGATCAGAGAATTTTGTTGAACTGAAATTATTGGCAGGTATTTTAATGCCAGCAATAGTGCTGTTCGAGAATGAAAATTTTATTTCATTCTCTGCTCCAATTTTATTTAAGGCATCAGCCAAACTTCCTCCACTCCATGAAAAGGTAATGTTCCTTTCCAAGACGGATTCAGAGAATTTATTCACGAATTGAGAATCCTCTGTTAGGCTTTGAGAAAGAGTAATAAAAGAAATAAAAAAAAATACCAGGAAACATCCCAGTTTACTTACATCCTTCTCCCGAAATGTAAATTTCATTCTTTCTTTTTTCTACCTTATACGAAGTTGTGATTTTTAAGATTTCAATCGCTTCATCCAAACTTAGTTGCGTAAAATCTCCCGTAAAGGTACATCTTGAAATGGAATGTCCAATATTTATTTTTTGATTATATCGTCTTGACATAAGTACAGCTACATTTTTCATACTTGAATTTTTGAAATCAAGGATACCATCTTTCCAGAAAATAAAATTGTAAGAATCGGCTTTGCCAGATTCTATTGTCCCTTCCTGATTTAACTTTAATTGCTCTCCTGCTTTTACTTCTATACCTTTTTTCTGATTATTCGGAAATACCTTCACAATACCTTCTGTCACGGAAATTTCTTTAAATATTTCCTCTTTTATATTACGAACGTTGAACTTAGTACCTACAACAAGAAGACGATGGTTATCGAAATAAATATTAAATGGATGTGATTTGTCCGGTTCAACTTCAAAGTATATTTCTCCTTGCATGGATAGGCTTCTTTCTTTTTTAAAATTATCTTTTAGCTCTATGGAAGCTGATCTATTAAGGGTGAGATGTGAGCCGTCAGGTAAATCATATTCAGTAATCTTATCTTCAGAAAGAATTTGAAGAACAGGATCTGTTTTAATATTATTAGGAGCATCTGATTTAGCAGATGCCTTTACTTCCTGTGTTGGAGAATTGATTATATTGATCTCTGTTTTCTTTTTCTCAATAATCTGTGATGTTTTTGGTTGTTGCTGTTTAATGCTTGCTAATACTTCAGTATTTTGCTTTTCCTTCCAATAGAGCATGCCTATCAATAGACCCATTACGACTGCTGCTGCAGAAGCATACCAGATTATCGGATGATTTTTTTTGAATAAAGATTTTTCTTTTGCTTCATCCTCTTCTATATCACCGATAACTTTTGACCATAGTGCATCTTCCGAGTCCTTGTATACAGGACTGTCATCCATTTTATTTTTTATTCGATCCTTGAAAGAATCTGTTTTCCCAAGCTCTTTCATTATTTATATAGTAGAGTCTTTATTAATAAGATTGGTTTTACTTTTATTTCGCAGCCCGGCAAGTATTTTTTTTATGTGTTTACGGGCTTTTGAATATTGAGATCTGGCACTTCCTTCAGAAATACCAAGAGCTTGTCCTATTTCTCTATGCGAATAGCCTTCTAATACATATAAGTTCATTACAAGTCTGTATCCATTCGGAAGTTTCTGGACAATGGATAAAAGTTCTGAGGGTTCAACTTCATCAATATCTTTGGCCTCTTCAATTCCAAGATCATCCTCATCGTAGGTTTCAATATTATCAAGTTGATAATCCTTTTTATATTTATCATAATGATTTAACGCAGTATTGATCACAATTCTTTTAATCCATCCTTCAAAGGATCCTTCAAACTTATATGTTTTCAGGTTATGATAAATTTTTACAAATGCTTCCTGGAGAATATCTTCTGCTTCAAATTCCGTTCTTGCATACCTCAATGCTACAGATCTCAATCTCGGCACAAAAAAATTGAATATAGTTCTGAATGCCTGTTTATCACCTTCCGCCGCTGCTGTTATAATTGATCTATCCATAAATGCACATTGCTCTGGTATACAAGATTTACTATATAAATGGAAATAGAAGATAGTCAGATTTTGTTGAAAAACAAAATAAGAACTATAATATTTGATATTCAATTTTATATGAATAATAAATTATGATTGTTAAGGAAAATCTGCATACCTACTTTTGAGAATAAGATGTACTTTGAACACAAAGCCATGCAACAATCATATTTTCATTATTTATAAAAGTTAGGACAAGGTATTCTCTTCATAATTTTCTTTTTCTTTCTCGACATATCGTATAGATATGTTATGTTAAGTTCATGTGATCCACCTGTTCTTGCAGGAGAAAGCTTGGAGACTGTATAATCATAGCTATAGCTTATACTCAGATTATTTACGCGCCATCCTGCTAGCAATACAATAGATTCATTATTTTGTAGGCTCCATCTATAGTGTTTCAGCAAAGGAATACCCCTATACCAAAATCCTGAAATAAGATGATCGTATAATAGATAAAGTCCAAGATCAAACTGATCTGATTTGCCCTGAAGCTTATAATGCGCAGTAGGAGTTAAGTAAATATCTCTTCCCTGGTAGCCTTCTTTTAATTCGTTTTTCTTTTCAAAATCTATGCGGAAGCCACCGATAAAATCAAGTTTATAAGGAAGGCGACTTACTTCTCCATAAAAGGATTGATTAGGTTGATTCATGTGAGCGTAAGTAACTCCAAACCAATAATCGTCTGAATAAAATATACCACCAGAGGTGAAGTCCCAATATTGAATGACATCATTATTAGTCGGCTGATTCGTCTGTTTACCAAGGTATCCATTAGAACTATACTGATCTGGGAAATACAATCCTGAATAGTTGATATAGCGCGATACATAACTCGTCTGTATTCCTGCACGGAAAGAATGTTTATCGGTGAGATGCAGCTCATAAGCATATTGTAAAGCTGACTCCGTAGAAGATATGATATTAGCTCCCTGCCAATCTTTGTAAATCATTAATCCGATGCCGCTGTTGGCCTTGCTGAAATAACTGTCTAGAGATAAGTGAGAGGTAATATATTTTGCATCGAGTTCCGGCCATTGAATACGTTGATGAAACATTCCTCTAAGTGCATGAGCATTACCTGCAAAAGCCGGATTCAGATATAATACATTTGCATAAAACTGAGAATATTGGATATCTTGTGAGATGCCCTTATTTATACTGAATATCCAATAAATCAGAAAAGTAAATAATAAACGAGGTAGTTTACCTTGCACCATATTCTTAATAAAATTTAAAATTTCCCTTGTGCTTCTTTACCGGTGCAACTTTACTCGTTCTTTTATTGGCTTCATTAAGCTCTTTTTGTAGTTTCTCCTGTCTCTTTCGGTCTTTCTTTTCAGTATTTTCTCTGTTTTCTATATTTTCCTGTGTAAGCGCAATAGCTTGCTTAGCTAGATAATCACTTGCTTTAATTGTGTGCTTGCTCAACTTGTTTTTTCTATCTTTTCTATACCTTTCACTTTGACAGGTAGTAAAAAAGAAGCTTACCAGTGTTAAAAGGATTATTGTTAATTTCTTTCTTTTTACCATAATCCCTTACCTGACAACTGTAACACTTCCTTCTAATTTATAAGGACCTCTGAATTCCTCCGAATCTCCTTCATAGGTAATGATCCAGGCATAAACGCCTACAGGCATTGGTTCTTCTCTGTATATTCCATCCCAATGGTGTTCAGGATTTCTTGATTCAAATATGATTTCTCCCCAGCGATTGAAGATAAGCAACTGGAATTTGTCCACATGCGCGCTGTAGGTAACGTATCGATCATTAATTCCATCGCCATCAGGACTGAATGCATTTCCCACAAAGAGCCGGGGAGGACAAACCTCCCTTACGTTTACACGTTCTGTGGCTGAACAATTATTCTCGTCTGTCACAGTCACATTATAGGTTCCAGGTTTGTATACATATATGGTTTGTACCGTATCTCCCGATGGTTGCCATAAATATTTTCTTCCTGGACCTGCATTCAATACTCTGAAAACATTGGCCTCATTCTCCGTACATATTTTCTGATCTGGACCTAAATCAACAGAAGGTTTTTTATAAACTTTTACAATATCAGGTATGGTCAGTTGAGATGAGCATCCATGATTAGAAACTACCTCAAGAGTGGCAGCATAATTTCCCGGTTGGTTGTAGCAATGATTTGGGTTTTGCTGGAATGAAGTATTATTGGAATTATTCGGATCTCCAAAATTCCAGTACCAGCTTTGAATAAAACCATTGGGAACAGAAGAGGAATCTTTGAAGTCCACACAGATGGCACCACAACCTTTTGCGAATGGTCCAAATTTAACTACAGGTATTGGATAAACCTCTATAGGTTTAAGGATGGTATCTTTACATCCAAGGTTTGTTGTTACCGTTAAGCTTGTATTGAATGTTCCGAATGTTCCGTACGTATGAGTTTGTGTTTCTCCTAAGGACATATTACTATTGCCAGAACTTTGATCTCCAAAATTCCATTCTCTTTTAATAATGTTTCCTGAGCTCAATGCAGTATGATCAGTGAAAGTGATGGGGGAGCCAAGACATGTACTATTAAAACTGAAATCAGCAACTGGCTCTGGAGGTGCGGCTAAAGTGATTGTTGTATCTATCTTACAATTATTTAAGTCTTTAATAGTTACATTAAAACTTCCTGCAGGCAAATTGATTGCTGTGGGTGTTGTTTGTTCTGGCTCAGAATTCCATCTGTAAGAATATGAAGGAGTTCCTCCTGTTGCTGTAATGGAGGCTACTCCGCCTGAAATGCAGGTAGGGTTTGTGAAATCTACAGAAAGCGAAATAGGAGTGGGCTCTTCAACTTTTGCAGAAGTGGTGGAAATACAGCCATTAGAATCTGTTACCGTTACTGTATAAACTCCAGCTTGAAGATTTACCGCTTGCGCTGAAGATTGAGCTGGTATTGAATTCCAACTATAACTATATGCTGGTACTCCTCCTGTAGGTATTACAGTAGCAGTCCCATCAGAGCCTTTATTACAAGATACATTTGTGGATACAGTGCTTAGTGTCATTGTGTGAAATTCTACAATTGAAGCTAATGCAGTGATTGAGCATCCTTTGGAATCAGTAATTGTCACAATGTAATTACCTGAAGAAAGGTTTATTGCCTTGGGAGTAGTCTGAATGGGAGCGGTATTCCAGTTGTATGAATAAGAGGGAGTACCTCCTGAGATCGTAACTGTTGCGGATCCATCGTTGCTATTGCAAAGCGCATCGGTGCTTATAACATTTGCAGATAGGGGAGCTGGTTGGCTAATTGAAACAGTAGAGTTTGATGAACAGCCAGCGGCATCAGTTATTTTAACTGTATAATTTCCTGCTGGCAAGCCGGTTGCCTTTGGAGTAGTTTGTACAGGTGTGCTATTCCAACTATATAAATATCCAGGTATTCCACCACTTACAGTAACGGAGGCAGTACCATCAGTGCCTCCAGAACAACTAACATTTTCAGATATAGTTGTAGGGATAAGCATCGGACTCACAGTTATTCTGGCAGTATCACTTGAATAACAACCATCCTTCAAGCCTCTAACAACATAGCTCGCTGAGGTTGTCGGTTTAACATTAATGGAACTGGTAGTTGCTCCTGTGGACCATGAATAGGTAGATGCTCCGGAAGCTGTTAATAATATGGATTGCCCAAGACAAATGGTATCTGAGTTTACTTTAATAAAAGAAGTGGGCTTTACGGTTACTATCTTCACAATTGTATCAGCGCAGCTTGGATCTGTACCAGAAATAAGAGTGACTGTGAAATTTCCTGAAGAACTGAATATAAGTGAAGGATTCTGAGCAGTGGATGTATTGCCGGAACCCAGTGCCGGATCTCCGAAATTCCATTTCCAATAGTTTGAGTTGGAAGATTGGTTCGTAAAAGTTGTAATCTCGCCTTGACAAACAGTTGTATTGTTAAACTGTGCTACTGGCTTAGGAGCGACAATTACTCTTACAGTATCTCTTGCAATACAGGTATTGGTTACCTGCAATGTATAAGTTGTTGTAACCTTAGGCTTGGCCACCGGATTAGGGCAAGTCGTACAGCTTAGCCCTTCTGGCGGGCTCCATAAAAAAGTGGAGCCAGGAGGGCCAACCTCAGTGCATCCCAATGTAACACTATCAGTACAGCTTAAAATATGGCTAGCTTCACCCGCATTTGCCCAGATTCCATGTGTGTTTCCACTAGGAATTAAGGAGGCGTTTAGATATAAGCGTAAATCATTTACAGCAGCAATATTACTAAGATTGGGAGCAGTATTTCCCTTACCACCGCTCTTGGAATAATCATGGCCACCGAGATAAAAGACGTTTCCACCGGGAGCAGCAGGAGCAATTAGATGAGCTCCTGTTGCTATTATGGTGTCTGAATTTAAATTGGTTATTATGGGGTAGGTGTAAGGTTTCCAGGTAGATCCGGCTTTTAGCTTGTAATTATCAACGGAACCACCGGCATTTTCCATTGCAGGCCCGTGCATCTGGGCAAAAGCCATATCAGCATTAGGGTAATGATGGGAAACTTTTATGTTTACACTTTCAATACCAGCAGTCGTCTGGAAGAATCCTCTACTTTCATAGGTTTCTATAGCATGGCACTGAGCCAAAAAGTTTCCTCCGCTTAATACAAAAGCTTTTACTCCATTAATAACTGCCAGGCTTACCTGTGAATCATCCGCATGTGGTTCTGAAGCAAAGGTATAGCAGTTTTTCAATTCTTCTATATGCGCAGCATCCATTATATCATAAGTGATTCCTGCAGCATCAAGTATTTTGGTATGTATGAGCTGATTGCCTCCATTATTAAATACCGCTATTTTAGGTCTGTGTGTGACCGTGTACCTAACGTCCGCAGAAGTATTGCTTAACAGCTTATACACTGCAACATTATTCCCGAAAGCATTTATTATATCGGTAGTAGTTTGTCCACACGGCAAAACAGTGTCAGGAACTATAAAAGGACCTCCTCTGAAATCAATAGTGGCACCTGCTATAAATCCCGGAGCTACTCTTTCTGCTATAGCAGTTAGGTCAATATCATCCCTTTGTTTATTTGAATTGATGATCCATTTAACAGGTATTCCATTTTGAAGCAATGAATTGACTAAACCATATGACTTCAGGTTAAAAGGTGCCTGTCCCGCTGGGACAATAGATTGATAATTATTATCCATCGGAATAATAAAGCTTCCGGCTGGAATATTTTGATAATTTGCCGAAGGTACGGGTAGGTCGTTCTGAGCAAATGCATTAGCATGAATTAGTATAAACAAGCAAACAAATGCCCTTTTGCAAATGCCTGAGCAGAAAAAGGAAAATGCAGTTTTTTCCATACTAAATAGTTTTAGAATCAGGACCCATTTTTATTCAGCTAAAATGAGCCTCCTATAAAATGGACAGGTACTTTTTTTTAAACGTCGCCTGTGTATGGAAAAATTTGCAAATAGTGTCAAAGTGTTTGATAGACAGAGGTGTAGAATTTTAGAAATAGGAGAATTGATTTGGAATTGAAAGTTTATATAAAGAATTCTCTGAATGCATAAATGTGATTATAAACCCAATTTTCAGCCTTTTATAGTCAGTTTTTAAATAAAAAGCCCATTGACCTTGCGACCAATGGGCTCAATTTATTCATAATAACCTGCACTTAATAAATCATGATCCTTCCTTTAGATACAATGTCTCCCTTGGCATTCACCACAGTATAGAAGTGAATTCCGGAATCCAGTGCTGGGGGAAGTGAAGTAACTCCACCAGTTATAATTTGTGTCGACACAAGATCTGCCGCATCATATATATTTAAGGTAAATATTTCAGTAACGGGTGCGTCAATGGCAATATTGGCTTCTCCAGCATTTGATGGATTTGGAGCTATAAGAGTGTGTACTTTTGGAGGATGTATAGCTATTTTACCTTGAGATACTTTGTATCCATCACTGTTCAAAAGTTCATAACTATAAAATCCTGAAGAAAGAACTGGCAATGCATTGGAACCTCCATTGACAGTTAATGTCTGAACAAGACTGTCAGTGAGTGTATAAATATTTAAGGTAAATGATTGTGTTACATCGGCATCTATCTGGATGGATAAAGTATCTCCAGAGTGAACATGTCCAGGGCGTATAGAACTTTTAATTTTCGGAGCCTTCACATCAATTTTACCTTTAGAAACAATGATTCCCTGGGCATCTGTCAGTGTATAGGAATAATGCCCTATTTGAAGAACAGGAAGTGCATTCTCTCCTCCATGTACTGTTAAGGTATTTATTACAACGTCTGCAGTATCTGAAATCGTCAAGGTGAAGATTTCTGATAGAGGCGCGTCTATTACAAGAGAAAGCGAATCTCTCTCAGCAGGAGGATTGTGTTTTATATGTGAGTGTACATGTGGAGCCTTCACATCAATTTTACCATTAGAAACAATAATTCCCTGGGCATCTGTCAGTGTATAGGAATAATGCCCTATTGGAAGAACAGGAAGTGCATTCTCTCCTCCATGTACTGTTAAAGTATTTATTACAACGTCTGCAGTATCTGAAATCGTCAAGGTGAAGATTTCTGATAGAGGCGCATCTATTACAAGAGAAAGCGAATCTCTCTCAGCAGGAGGATTGTGTTTTATATGTGAGTGTACATGTGGAGCCTTCACATCAATTTTACCATTAGAAACAATAATTCCCTGGGCATCTGTCAGTACATAGGAATAATGACCTATTGGAAGAACAGGAAGTGCATTATCTCCTCCATGCACGCTTAAAGTGTGTATTACAAGATTGGCAGAATCAGAAATTGTCATGGTGAAATTTTCTGATAACGGAGCATGTACTTCAAAAGAAAGAGAATCGCTGCTTCCTGGACGATTAGGTTTTACATGCGAATGTACATGTGGATCACTTAATGGAGCTGGGGGGGCACTGCTTACTACTCCCTTTAATCCTAGAGGCTCGCTCCTTTGAGCATTGACACTGATTGAAAAGATAGGTACAATTGCCAGCGTGAGCAATCCCTTTAAGTAGAGTTTTGTTTTCATAGTTTTTTGTCGATAGATAAATGCTTTTTATTATATGGACCGGACAAAAAAAAGAAACGTCGCCTGCTGAAAAATAAAATAGTTATAAGTTTCAAAGGTAATTCATATAAAAATGCTTTTAATTTTATGATGCCCTAAGCGAAAGTCAGAAGAGAGGATTAAAAGGTTCCTATAATTACTCTAATTCAAATTTAACATTCGAGTTAGAATAAATCATTTTTCGGCCTATTAGGAATCAGTATGAGTTTTACTAAATTATTTTCAGATAGATAATAAGGGAATCTACTTATAGTGCAAAATCATGTTTACTTTTTGACTGTTTCAATGTAGATAGTCGTCTATATACTATATTATTCACTGAAGTCTTTGCCCTTTGGTTTATAACTTATCCAAAGCTCCATAAATCTGCATTCATACAAATTGCATTGACAATTATTTATTTTAAACCGACTGTGATTGTTAAACTAAATTATGAAATAGTAGAATTGTTATACTGAAATTTTTAAAAGACTAAAGATTATTATGAAGTTAAAAAAGCTAAAATCCTTTTTAAGAAAACATCTTGTAATGAGGAGAAAACGAAAAGACCCTACGAAGATATTCAGATTTCGTATATTACATTCAGTGCATAAAATTTTTTAGGTTACAGACTTTATATTCACGGAATGCTCTGTTCAGATTATAGAATTGTATGTTGAGCCTGATATGGTTTATTTCAGTTATAATCCTCAAATAAGCTATCCCCATGATTACAACACTGTTATTTTGCTGAATTCAATCGCTATTATTCATCAATTTTCTACTTGGTTGGAAATATTCTGCTAACCAAGACAGGTGAATGTTGGGGGCCTCTTTATGAAGTTGTTTTGTAACAATTAATTTTTTTCCATTTGTTTTTTTATATGTTCTGGCCCCTTATTGCCTGATTTCATTACATTGTAAAGTCAATTCTAATTAATTACCAAGAATATTTTTTTTATTTTTTTTCATTAGTGTTTACTATTTGAATCTCCATTTTGTAGGTGTGCAATTTTAAGTCTGGTAGATGTGCTATTAAGTCTAATAAACTCATTAAGATAAAGGTGGGCAGATTGAGAAGAACAATGGAAAGGGTGATTAGAGTAGTAAACCATTTAGTCTGTTGCTAGTCAAATTATGTTTTTCCAACAGTTTATAGATTGGTAAGGAAGGTGTTCTTATAAATTTAAGTTAAAATTTTCTTCAGTAATCAATACGAAAAATCAAAAAGAATATGTATCAGATTAAACGAACTATATTTTTTTGTCTTGGAGCTATGCTACTTATTGTTATGGGTATATCTGCTCAGATCTCCAATGCTCCGGGACCAAATGGTATACAATCATATGTAAATCCTATCTTGCCCGGTGATCACCCAGACCAGACGATCTGGAAACAGGGTAATGATTTTTACACCACTGGTTCAAATTTTCATTTTGCACCTTATTTACCAATACTTCATTCTACAGATTTGTTGCATTGGAAGGTGATTTCAAGAGTTATTCCTACTTCCTCCAGTATACCCAATAACGATGCTACACAAGCGGGTACTTGGCAAGGATCGATTGTTTTTTTTAACAACAAATTCTGGGTCTACTTCTCAAACAATGCGGGTGGCGGACAGTATTTCTGCACAGCAACGAATCCTGCCGGCCCTTGGTCGGCGCCGGTAAAGGTCAATACCAATACTGGTGTGTATGGGTATGACAACTCCGTTTTTGTAGATACAGATGGAACCCCTTACATGCTATTGAAAAATGGTCAGGCCAACAATGGTCTTCAGAAATTGGGAATGGATGGTCAGCCTTCAGGTCAGGCTTTGAATATGAATTGGGTTAATGCAAACAATCAGTATAGCTGGGCTGAAGGGCCTGTGATGTGCAAACGAAATGGACGTTATTATATGTTTGTCGCGGGAAACGTAACAGGGGGACAATATGTATTGAGTTCTGCCAAGCTTTCCAATGTAGAATCAGATTGGACGAGACACGGTAATTTTTGGGCAAACGCTTCAAGCCCCGGTGGTTTTACCGGTCCTAACCATGTAACCAATCCGGTGATGTTGTCCGATGGATCCTGGTGGTGCCTATCTCATGCTTACGACAATGGAGGTTGGGAAGGTCAAGGTCGCCAAAGTCACTTACATAGGGTTAATTGGGATGCGAATGGAGTTCCCAAAGGAGAGCCTGTTAGTACCAATCCTGTATTGGGGCCTAATTTGGCTAATACAGCTGGCTATATTTATGATTTTGGAAAATCAGACTATTTTGAGTCTACCACACTTAAACTTGATTGGCATGTCTTCAACAAGGCCAATTATGGGAAATTCAGCCTTACTGAGAAACCTGGCTATTTGAGATTGAAGGCAGGAAGTGGTACAACCCATATTTTGCAAAAGGACAAAGGGAAATATTATTCATTAACCACTAAGGTTGATTTCAATGCCACGGCTAATGGACAACAAGCAGGTCTCAGACTAACGAATGGTAAAGATGCTGTTTATTTCACACTTTATTCTGGCTACAATGGAGGAAAGAAGATAGGAATGCAGTTTACCGGAACTACTACTGTTGAAGTAAATAATACTATCGGTAATGTGGTATGGCTTCGGGTTGAACGTGCAGCTCATATCCTTACGGGCTATTATAGCGCTGATGGGATCAATTGGTCACAGATTGGTACTAAAGATGTCTCCAGCCTTGACAAGTCACAAGAAAATTATAATGAATGGGTGGGAACATCTGTAGGTTTGTATGCCTCAAATACCACAGCAGATTTTGACATGTACAGTTATCGATATGGGTTTACTCCAATTAAAGTAGAAGGAAGAAACAACTGGTATGGTGTGACTTATTCGAATAAAACCCCGGGAAGGACAGTTACTAATAGTACCACCGGAGACTGGCTTATGATGGCAGGAGTGGATTTAGGCGGAGGTAATACCACTGCCAGCGGTATTGAGGTAAATGTAGCTTCAGCAAGCGGGAATGCTAGTTTGGAAATATGGCTTGATAATATAGGAGGCGAAGGAAAAAAAGTTGTTACAATTCCCATTTCCAGTACCGGAGGAGCTGATACATGGAAAAACGTGACTGGCTCATTTAATGCTTCAGGACAACATGATGTATATTTGAGATGGGTAGGTGGTGCAAATTCTTTTTTTGTAAATACTATTAAATTTCTCAATATAGTAGGCACACCTCCCACTGTAAGTATTACAGCTCCAGCTAACAACAGCAGTTTTACAACGCAGGAAACCATTACGCTCACAGCAACAGCTGCAGATGCAGACGGAACTATTGCAAATGTAGAATTTTACGATGGTTCTACTTTATTGGGAACGGATAACAGTGCACCTTATAGCTTTACCTGGACTGGCGCGAAAGCTGGAACTCACATAATTACAGCAAAAGCTACAGATAACACGGGTATTAGCACGGTTTCTTCTTCAATTTCAGTTTTAGTTCAAGGTGTTCAAAGTCCTTATAAAGGAACAGCACATGTTATACCTGGCACAATTCAGTTGGAAGAATATGACTTAGGTGGCAATGGTGTTGCTTACTCGGATGATAGTCCCGGCAGTGCTGTAACACCAGTAGTCAACTTCAGAACAGATGAAGATGTAGATATAGAAGCTTGCACAGATGCAGGTGGTGGATATAATATAGGTTATGCAACAGCAGGTGAATGGCTGGAATATAGTGTAAACGTGACTTCAACCGGATTATATAAACTTGATTTCAGAGCTGCATGCGATGGTGATGGCCGTGCTGTGACAGTTGCAATGGGCAATACGACTATCGCTGATAATATAGCCATGCCAAACACTGGAGGCTGGCAAACCTGGCAAAATGTGTCAGTGAACAATATCAGCTTGACAGCGGGTACTTATGTAATGCGTGTTACAATAGGATCTCAGAATTATGTCAACCTGAACTATTTAACATTTACAGCAGTGGAGACAAACAAAGCTCCGGTTGTATCTCTTGTAGCCCCAGCAAGCGGAACTACTTTGCAAACAATTACTTTAACCGCAACGGCCTCAGACCCTGACGGTAGTATTGTCAGTGTTAAATTTTATGATGGAACAACTTTGCTCAGCACGGACAATAGCGCACCATACAGCTATGCATGGTCAGGAATGATTTCGGGAGTCCATACTTTAACGGCAATAGCTACAGATGATAAAGGACAAAGTACTACCTCTTCACCAGTAATCATAACCATAGAAGGAGTACAATCTGCATATAACCAGTCAGCTCATATGATCCCAGGTCGTATAGAAGCAGAGGAATATGACCTTGGAGGAGAAGGTTTGGCTTATCATGAGGCAAACACAAATGGTAATGAAGGTGGAGCAAGTTTAAGGAACGATGAAGTAGATATAGAAGCAACAAAGGATTCAGATGGCTCTTATAATGTAAGCTATATTCTGCAAGGAGAATGGCTGGAATATTCAGTAAATGTAGCTGGGACTGGATTATATGATCTTGATGTAAGGGTAGCGGCAGATGGAGATGGTAAGGTATTTCATATAGAAATGGATGGAAAAGATGTTACCGGTCCAATTAATGTACCCAACACAGCAGGCTGGCAGACCTGGGAGACTGTTACACTGAATGGAATCAGTCTGACAGCAGGTGAACATATAATGAGGATAGCCTTTGATGCTAGCTATATGAATCTCAACTATGTTGAGTTCAGAGATGTGATCACGGGAGTTAAGACAAATAATCTTTCAGGAATAGAGATTTTTCCCAATCCTTTTAATAACATGGGATTACATATTCACAAAGCGGGTAATTTTACTTATAGAATAACAGATTTGAGCGGGTCCTTAGTTGAATCAGGCAATGGATCTGATGATATGGCAATTGGTTTGAACCTGAGATCTGGAATGTACCTTCTGAATATTGAGAATAATGATGGAGTTTTCATTCATAAAATAGCAAGACAATAAAAGCTAGGAAATTCTGTGCTGGCATATTTTAATGATCTAAAATTTAAACATAGATATCGGAAGTGCCATTAGCAATATTTCTGAATCACAGGCCCATATGATAGAATTGGTTCTTTGGGCCTGTTAGTTTGACTATTTATGAAGATATAGTTTTGATCTTGAAATGAGGGTTTTAATAATCATCATTTTTAATACCTGATTAATTTTTGAAAAATCTGTTTACTAAAATCTATCAATAATTGTAGGCGGGAAATTGTTGTTAAAAAATATTAAAACGAAGTTTTATGAAAAAGACAGTACTAAAAATATTTTGTCTGACATGTCTCTTATATCTATCGTTCGCAAAAGTTGCATTTGCTCAAATAGGTAAATGTAAGGGTAAGTACTTTGGTAATATCATAGCCTATAGTACTCCTTCCAATTATGGAACATATTGGAATCAGGTTACTTCAGAAAATGGCTCCAAATGGGGGTCAGTAGAAGGAACAAAAGGAAGCTATAACTTTAGTAATTCAGATCTTGCTTATAATTTGGCCAAAAACAACAATGGCTTGTTTAAATATCACTGCTTTGTTTGGGGGGGACAAACTCCTGGATGGGTCAGCAATTCTAGTACAAGTGCTGCTACTATAACTAAAGGAGTGGAAGATTATATTAAGGCATGTTCAACACACTATGCACCTATGGGAGGTCTAAAATTAATAGATGTGTTAAATGAACCTGTTAATACTCCCATGCCAGGAAATATGAAGGCGGCCCTAACTGCAGGTTACCAGGCTGAGCCGGCCAATGCTAATGATAAAAATAATCAATACGGATGGGTTATTTGGTGTTTTCAACTTGCAAGAAAATATTTTCCAAATTCTACCTTGCTAATCAACGAATATAATATTGAGATGAACTGGAATAACTGCAGGGCTCCATACATTGCAATGGTTCAGGCAGTAAAAAATGCTCCTAACTTAACAGATGGTAAAAAGAATCTGATTGATGGTGTAGGGCTTCAATGTCACGGAATAAACAATTTGACTGCCACAAATTTCAAAAACTGTATTGATGAAATCTGGAACAAAACAGGTGTACCTATTCATATCACCGAATTTGATTCAGATGCGAACCCTAATGAATCTAAACAACAATCAGTATATTCTACTTTAATTCCAATTGCCTGGGAGCACCCTCATGTCGCTGGTATTACACTTTGGGGATACATTCAAGGAAGTACTTGGGTAGGTGGTAATGGCACTCTTGGGCCCAATGGGACGGATACTGGTCTTTTATATAGCTCAAACTATTCAACCAAGCCACTTGGTGAGAGACCTGCTATGACCTGGTTGAAACAATACATGGCTTCTCAGGCTAGTTTGTCTTGTTGCCCTGCTCCTGCTCCATTTGCTTCTTGTAACGGGGGAAATAATCCTCCTACAGTTACATTTTCTTCTCCTGCGGAAAATACGTTATTTACATCACCAGCTGCGATCACGCTGACAGCAGATGCATCTGATGCCGATGGCAGTATTAGTAATGTTCAGTTTTATAATGGTTCTACTTTATTAGGCTCTGATAATACAGCACCTTATACTTTTAATTGGACAAATGTGCAAGCTGGGACATATACCATTAAAGTCGTGGCTACAGATAATAACGGAGCAACTGCTCAAAGCCAGATCACCATTAAAGTAAATGTACCTCAGGGGCCTTATAAAGGAACAGCGCATATTATTCCTGGTACGATACAACTGGAGGAATATGATCTTGGAGGCAATGGCGCTGCATATTCAGATGATAGTCCTGGCAGTGCGGTAACGCCTGTAGTTAATTATAGAACTGATGAAGATGTGGATATAGAGAATTGCACAGATGCAGGCGGAGGTTATAATTTGGGCTATACCACGGCAGGTGAATGGCTGGAATATACTGTAAATGTAACTAAAGCGGGTACTTATGATATGGCTCTTCGTATTGCATGTAGCGGTGATGGCAGAACTGTGTCAGTGGCTATGGATGGTAAGGACATTGCCAGCAATATAGCTATTCCCAATACAACTGGCTGGCAAACCTGGCAAACAGTAACTGTGAAAGACATCAATCTTTCTGCGGGCCAGAAAATCATGAGAGTCACAATAGGATCTACAGATTATGTGAACATGAACTTTATGACTTTTACTTTAACCAAAGAACTAAAACAGGAACCATTCAAAAGTTCTGCGCATTTGATTCCAGGCAGAATAGAAGCTGAAGAATATGATCTTGGTGGAGAAGGCCTTGCATATCACGAAGCCAATGCCAATGGTAATGAAGGAAAAGCAACACTCAGAAACGATGAAGTGGATATAGAAACTACACAGGATGTCGAAGGTGTTTACAATGTGGGTTATATCCTTAAAGACGAATGGCTTGAATATACAGTAAATGTAGTTGCATCAGGTAACTATGATCTGGATGTGAGAATAGCTGCAGATGGTGAGGGTAAAACCTTCCATATCGAAATGGATGGCATAAATGTAACCGGTCCGATCACTGTCGCTAACACAGGAGGATGGCAAACATGGCAAACTGTGACTCTGAAAGATATAAGCCTGACAGGGGGAGAACATATAATGCGTATCGCTTTTGATTCAGATTATATGAATCTTAACTATGTTGAATTCAAAGATGTGATTACAGGTATTGCTGAGAATGAATCTTCGTCAATTTCAGTCTTTCCAAATCCATTTTCAGATACTGGTATACAGATAAACAATGCAGGAAATTTCAATTATAAAATTACTGATGTAAGCGGTATACTGGTAGAATCGGGAAATGGAGAAGGTGGCCTTAAGGTTGGAAAAAACTTAAGCGATGGACTTTATTTCCTTATAGTTGAAAATAATAATGATGTAATTGTTCACAAAATAGTGAAGAAATGAAAAACAAACGGAGTTCATTTCAGAGAACAGGATTAAATCTGCTATTTGTAATTGGCCTGGTAATTTTTATCAGGCCAATCACAAAGGCTCAAAATGCTTCAAATCCCATCATCTATGCAGACGTGCCGGATGTTTCGATGGTCAGGGTAGGAGATACTTATTACATGAGCAGCACCACCATGCACATGAATCCAGGTGTTCCGATTATGAAATCCAAAGACCTAGTCAACTGGGATCTTGTTAATTATTGCTATACGACATTGGCCAATTCTGATAGCTATAGCCTAAATAATGGAAAGCAGGAATATGGACATGGATCCTGGGCGAGTAGTATTCGTTATAAGAATGGGACTTATTATGTTGCCACTTTTGCAAACACCGGGAAAACGTATATCTATAAAACGACGAATATTGAAACTGGACCTTGGACAGTTTCAACCTTGAATGCATCTTATCATGACTGTTCACTTTTTTTTGATGATGATGACCGGGTATATCTTATTTATGGTGGAGGTGATATTAAGATTATTGAATTAACAGCGGATGCATCAGCAGTAAAGGCTGGTGGAGTAAATAAAACTTTAATTTCAAATGCTGGAGCACTTGCTGGTCCCATAGGACTTAACGCAGAAGGAACGCAGGTCCTTAAGGTTAATGGATATTATTATATTAATAATATCTGCTGGCCAAGTGGTGGTATGCGCACTCAGATTCTTCATCGCAGTGCTAGTATTACCGGTACATATGAGGGAAGGGTTATTTTAAAGGATCAGGGTGTGGCTCAGGGATCATTTATTGATACACCTGACGGTAAATGGTATTCATATTTATTCAGAGACTTTGGTTCTGTCGGTCGTATCCCGTATCTGGTTCCTATGACATGGTCGAATGGCTGGCCAGTATTGAGTGCTGTGCCGACAACTTTAGATATTCCAAAAGGTAGAGGTGGTTTAGGGAACATTGTAGTTTCAGATGAATTTAGCAGTTCGGGCCCCTTGCAGTTGGCCTGGCAATGGAATCATAATCCCCAAAGCCAATATTGGTCACTCTCACAACGCCCAGGATATTTTCGTTTAACTAACGAGCGGACAGATCCCAATGTGTTAATGACTACCAATACTTTAACCCAAAGGACATTTGGTCCAAAGTCTATAGCCTATACATCCATAGACGTTTCTGGAATGAAAGATGGTGATTATGCTGGAATGATTGCTCTTCAAAAGCAATATGGCTATGTGGGTGTTAAAATGTCAGGAAATACCAAATCTATTATAATGGTAACTGGCGACGATGTTACAGGCACCCCAAGTGAAAAGACCGCCATTCCTCTGAATCAAAATACTGTTTATGTTCGGATTGATATGGATTTCACTAATCGCACTGATAAAGCTTATTTTTATTATAGTTTGAATGGTACTTCATGGACTGCCATTGGTACAAGCTTGCAAATGGCGTATACCATTCCTCATTTTATGGGGTATCGCTTTGGTTTATTTAGTTATGCGACTAAATCAGCCGGAGGATATGCAGATTTTGATTTTTATCGTGTGGGTGCAAGTGTGAATAATATCATATACAATGGTCCGAGTGTATCTTTCTCAAGCCCTGCTTCAGGGCAATCATATCAGGCCGGAGATGACATTACGTTGACTGCTTCTGCAAGCTCTCCAAATGGCACAATCAACAATGTTCAGTTCTATAATGGAAATACTTTGTTAGGATCTGATAATTCTTCGCCATATTCCATTGTGTGGAGCAAAGTGCCTGCAGGAACTTATAATCTGAAGGCAATTGCTACGGACAATCAGGGAAAAACTGCGGAATCTTCAATCACCATTAAAGTAAATGTACCTCAGGGGCCTTATAAAGGGACAGCGCATATTATTCCTGGTACGATACAGTTAGAGGAATATGACCTTGGTGGTAATGGGGTAGCTTATAAAGATGATAGTCCTGGCAGTGCGGTAACGCCTGTAGTCAATTATAGAACAGATGAAGATGTGGATATAGAGAATTGCACTGATGTAGGCGGAGGCTATAATTTGGGCTATACCACGGCAGGTGAGTGGCTTGAATACAGTGTAAATGTGACTAAAGCAGGTACTTATGATATGGCTCTTCGTATTGCATGCAGTGGTGATGGGAGAACTGTATCAGTAGCTATGGATGGTAAGGATATTGCCAGCAATATAGCTATTCCTAATACAGCTGGCTGGCAAACCTGGCAGACTGTAAATGTGAAAGACATCAATCTTTCTGCGGGCCAGAAAATCATGAGGGTCACAATAGGATCTACAGATTATGTGAACATGAACTTTATGACTTTTACTTTAA
>NZ_JAGHZZ010000020.1 GCF_017745095.1 Sporocytophaga sp.
GAGCTGTCCTAATAATGGGAAGGTTACACTTTTAATTTGTAAATTAAGGCAATGCTTAAGGGCTGCGGGTGGATAGTGAAACTCTTAAAACCCGACACATTTTTTACACTTAACGTTAGGCGCAAAATAGAACTGCGAATTTTGATCGAAGAATTTGATCTAGGTGACAGTTTCAATAATATATGTAAGAGATGTATTTTAGAAAAACAGAAATTCATTTTCCAGAATTAATTATTAATGAGGCGGAAAATTCATTTTTACAAAAATCAGATGAAGTTAACTACATGTTTGATTTACATCAGACAATTGGGTGGATTTTACCCAGTAACCATTTTTTTATTAGAAAAAAAATTAAGGACAATGAATATATAATTTCTAGATATAGACATATTTTCTTTGTTTTGCTTCCAAGGGTAGTGACTAAAGTAAAATTTGAGAAAACTTCTAATGGTTCAAAAATAACATTTAGAACAAGGTTAAGTATAAATAGCTTTATTGCCTTTTTTTTTCTGACCCTTTTTATGCTGTTTCCAATTGTTGGAGCGGTAACTCATTCCCGAATGATCGAAATGGATGATTTTTCAGAGACAGCAATCTTTATGTTTTTATATTTAATTATCTCAACTTTTTGGGAATCCATAGCTACTGAAAAACTGGTACATAAAATTATAATTGGATTAAAAATAAAAAATATATTCAGCGCCTAACATCGTGTAAAAAATATGCCTTGCTGATGAGCTGATAGTAAGGGAAGAACTTTAAAACCGCATGTTTTTAATTTGTAAATTAAGGCCATGCTTGCGGTCTACGAGTGAATAGTGAAGCTCTTAAAACCCGGCACATTTTTTACACTACACGTTGTAAGTAATTTAAATGAAAGTTCTCAAAGCAAGCATAATCATTATTATTTTAACCGCAATAGCTATAATTGGAGGATTCTTTTATTACATCCATGAATTCGCAAAAGGTTTTGGAGGAAACATTGGAACCATAACTTGCATAGATGACAATCAAATTAAAGATAAATACCTAGAAAAGTATATAGATTCCTTTTATGTATATTATCCTGAATACATTGTTCCAGATTCTATAAAACAAGATAATCTTTACCAATCCTTAGATTATGACCATTTATCTCTATCTAAATTTTATTTCTCAAACCATCCCATCGAAATTTATTATATACAATGGACTGGACCTGGATGCGTAAATATAAGATTCACCTATAATCCTATAACTTCAGAATCATCTGGAGTATTTAGAGGTGATCCCGAAGATAAAATTAAGGAACACGAAATAGAGCGAATTAAAAATAGATTTGAAGAAGAAATAATTTCAAAAATAGAAAAGGTAATTCTTAAATACGAATCTAGGGATTCGATATATATAAAATAATCTACTTACGACATTTGCTAAAAAAAACAGGCACGGGTGATGTGGTTATGGAAAGTGTCTGCTTCTTTCACCGCCACACATTTTTATTGTATATTTAGGTGTGGCTACTTCGGTGTGTGCCAACTCCTCGGCCTGTGTCTCACAGGCCGAAATCTAGGAATCTACACCAAATTGCGCAGTTGAAACTTATTTTTACATTTGTAAAAAAAAATACAGATTTTAACGTATATATTTTTTAAAAATATTTTTGTAGTGACTAAATGAAAAATCATGATTAAGATTAATTCAGTTCAGAAGTTAAAAGTAATTATTGCCTTGCTTTTACTGTTACAGGTAAAGGTTAATGGTCAGGTGATTACATTAGACAATCAGGTGACAACATTTTCGGGAACGGGGGTGTCAGGGTATGCCGATGGTCCCAAAAGTGTTGCACAATTTTTTGGTCCCATGGGCTTGGCTTTTGACCAAAAAGGAAACCTTTATGTTGCAGACAACATAAACAGATCCATTATCAGAAAAGTAACTCCGGACGGCGTGGTAAGTACTTATGCAGGAAATGGAGTTCAGGGTTTTGCAAACGGGAGTCTTTCTGTTGCCAAATTCAGCCTGCCTACAGATCTTATTTTTTCCACTGACGGCTCTGCTTATGTTGCAGACAATGGAAACCACCAGATAAGAAAAATTTCTACCACGGGCAATGTCACAACTTTTGCAGGAAGCCTTGACTATGGCAATGTTGATGGTGTCGGAGGGTCAGCAAAGTTTAACCAACCATACAGTGCTGTTTTTGATAAAAATGGAAATTTGTTTGTTACGGACGAATTCAATCACCAGATCAGAAAGATAACACCACAGGGAGTGGTAACTGTATTTGCAGGCAATGGAGAGGCAGGATTTGCTGATGGTACAGGAACTGCAGCACGTTTTAATATGCCAATGGGAATAGTTATTGATACTCAGGATAACTTATATGTAGCCGATTACTCAAACAACAGTATTAGAAAAGTAACACCTCAAGGTGTAGTTACAACTGTAGCAGGAACAGGAGAAAAAGGTTTTGCAAATGGAAATGCAGCTACTGCTCAATTTGATAGACCAAGAGGTCTTGCCCTTGACGAATCTGGCAATATATATGTTGCAGATTATTTCAATTATAGAGTAAGGAAAATATCTGTAGACGGTATTGTGTCAACTTTTGCAGGCAATGGTATTTCCGGGTATGCAGACGGGCTTAGTGGTAAATCATCTTTCAGATCTGTCTGTGATGTAGCATTTGGTCCTGATGGTGCGCTTTATGCATCAGATGATTTGGATAACCGTATCAGAAAAATAGCTCCGGTTTCTTTTAAAGCCTTTTCATCCGTTCAAAATTGGCCATCAACCGCTCAATCCATTGCTATCAGCGCATCTTCTTTAACTGGAAATTTAAACATACTAGCTTCCGATGGTTACGAAGTATCTCTTTCGTCAACATCAGGCTTTGCCAGTTCATTAAATTTAACGCCAACCAACGGTTCAATATCATCAGTAGAAATTTTTATAAGAATCTCTAACACGGCTAAACCTGGAACAAACAATGGAACCGTTTCCTTTACTTCATCAGGAGCCCAGGATGTCGTATTGAACCTTACAGGAGAAACAACTCCCAATACTGCTTCTCCGACTATCATGAAGGGAATATATGTGAGTACATATGCTTCAGGATTAAAGGCTACTGGCGTAGTAGCAGATGCTGACGGAAACTTATTTATTGCAGATGGTACGAATCATGTAATTAAAAAAATCTCGACAGACGGAACCATAACTGTTCTGGCGGGTGCTGGCACAAGCGGTTTTGCTGACGGAAATGGAACTGCAGCTAAATTCAATTATCCTAATGGTATTGCAATAGCAAAAAATGGGGATCTGTATATCACCGATTCTAATAACCACCGAATAAGAAAGGTAACGCAGGATGGAGAGGTAACTACTATAGCAGGAGCCGGCACTTCAGGATCTCTTGAAGGGGCAGCAGCTACAGCCCAATTTTATAATCCATGCGGCATAGCAATTGATATCTATGGAAATATTTTTGTAGCAGATTTAAACAACAGTAAAATAAGAAAGGTTAGCACTGACCTGATCGTCTCCACAGTAGGAGCTGGTTCTTTCAACTATCCATCCGGAGTAGCTGCTGATTTAAATGGAAATATTTATGTTGCTGATCAATCAAGTCAAAAGATTAAGAAGATAGCTGCTGATGGTACCATTTCTACTATTGCGGGAACTTCAGCAGGATATCTGGATGGAAATGCATTAAGCTCAAAGTTTAATTATCCATCTGCGCTTACCGTGGATGCTGAAGGCAATATCTATGTTTCTGATATGAATAATCATATGATAAGAAAGATATTGCCAACTGGTCTTGTAGTAACATTGGGAGGAAGTACTTCGATTACCGGATCAACAGATGGTGTTGGTACTATTTCTGTTTTTTATTCTCCTCAAGGACTAACTACTGACCTAAAAGGAAATGTTTATGTAGCTGACGGAGGAAGTGGTAAAATCAGAAAGTTAAGTGCCTATCAAATGCCTGGACTATATGGGATACAAGGCTCTCCTTCGGCTAAAGTTGATTTTCCGGTGGTTGCTGCTGCGCTTACCAATAACCTGGTTGTAACGGGTACTGCTAATCTGGAAGTTTCTTCCTATGTATCTTTTTCAAACAGTTTGAATATTACTCCTACAAACGGGACTGCAAATTTTACTTTATCAATAAGAACAAAGTCTACAGCTCCAGCAGGGGCCATTCTTGATACAATAATTGTTTCCTCTTTAGGAGCGGAAATTCTGAGAATTCCTGTTGAGGCATATGTATCGCCAATGAAATCTGTTATTAACTTTGATCCTATTGTTTCCACACTTGCAGGTACAGCAACTTCTGGTTTTCAGGATGGTAAAGGAGTGGATGCAAGGTTTAATACCCCCTATGGTCTTGCAATTGACAAAAATGACAATCTTTTTGTAGCAGATTATACTAATCACAGAATTAGAAAAATTACTCCAGATGGTGAAGTAACTACCTATGCAGGTACCGGAACCAAAGGGGCTGCGAATGGACCAATAGTTACAGCAACATTTAACAACCCTCAAGGATTAGTGTTTGATGCTGCTGGAAACCTATATGTCTCCGAGTATGGCAACAATGTAATTCGAAAAATAACACCGGATGGTATTGTATCAACATTCGTTGGGGGATCATTCTCCGGAAATGCGGACGGAACTGGAAGCCAGGCTTTATTTTATAACCCTTCAATGATGGCTATTGATGCGTCGGGTATCATTTATCTATGCGATGTAGGGAATAACAAGATCCGAAAAATCACTCCGGAAGGCGTAGTTACATCTCTTCCATTTTATTTCAAAAATCCGAAAGGAATTACTCTTGATGATGCCGGGAATATTTATGTGGTTGATAACAATAATCATCAAATAGTAAAAATAACACCCAATATTGAATACAGTGTGTTGGCGGGAGGTGGCAGTTCTGGGGTAGATGGAGTTGGATCTTCTGCAGGTTTTTATTACCCATCAGGTATTACAAGGGGTAAAGATGGCAACTTTTACATAGCAGATGGTCTGGACTACAAAATCAGACAGATGACACCTGCTGGCATCGTAACGACTATTGCGGGAACGGGAACTTCAGGTACTGCAGATGGTCTTGGATCTGCAGCAACTTTTAGCGCGACTAATGCCTTGGTAGTAGGCTCTACTGGGAATATTTATATTTCTGAGTATAATAATATCAGAAAAATATCCAAGCCTTCTTTGATCCCATTCCAAGCTGAATATGGATCTGTTTCACCTAGTCAGTCCTTTAATGTAAAAGGATTTAACTTGACAGAAAGCATGACTATCACTGTCCCTGAAGGATTTGAGCTGTCTTTTTCTGCAACCACAGGCTATTCAAATAGTTTAAGCCTGGCACCTGTAAGTGGAAATATTGCATCAAAAAGAATTTACATTCGATTGGCTGCCACTGCTAATTCATCAAGCTATAATGACAAAGTGGTCATTAGCGCTTCTACTGCTGAATTTAAAACGTTAGATGTACAGGGAACAGTAACAGGCGTAGTTTCATCAGTGAAAAATGCAGATGAAAATGAATTTGCAGTTTACCCAAATCCTGTTCAAAGTCTTCTTCATATTATTCCCAATACAGGTAAAAGTGAAACTTTATCAGTAAAGATTTTAAATATGCAAGGAATAGAAGTTTTATCTACTGAAAAAAGTGGGGCCGCAGCATTTGAAATGGATTTCTCTTCACTTCCTGCAGGTATTTACCTATTGGAATTAAATGATGGAATAGGGGCTGTTCAACACAAGATTATAAAATAAAGGAAATAAAATTACCAAAAGAAGAGCAAATTCAGCAAGAGCAAATTCAGCAAGAGTAGAGAGCAACAGCAAGAAAGGAAAGGAGACTTAGATATAAACTCAATCTGTTGCTCTTGCTCACACTGTTGCTCCATTTTCAGCAAGAGTAATGAGCAACGGCAAGAGAACGAAAGATACTTAGATAAGAACAAAATCTGTTGCTCTTGCTCACACTGTTGCTCTTTTTTACTCCTAATACTCATATTCTAAAACTCCTGTTAAAAAAAGCAGCCTTTCAGTAAATAATTCGTGTTTGCTTTCATTCCCTGCTACAGTCCAAATACAAATGGTTTTATCGTGTTTCTTGATGAAATTCGTTTTTACAGCCTTTAGTTCATGTTCCTTAAAAACACGCTCTGTCTCCATTATAGCCTGATTATTTATAAAAGCAATCTTATAAACACGCACATAGTGTCTTTTGCTGATTACTCTCTCTACAAAAGGAAAACCAATGAGAATGATCATAAGAATGCAGGTACTAAGTGTAATCAATATAAAATGACCCGTCCCGATACCAACGCCCATTGCAGCCGTGATCCAGATGATGGCTGCTGTATTTAACCCCTTGGTCAGATTATTCATATCTCTGAATATAGCTCCTGCACCTAGAAAGCCAATCCCCGTAATGATATTCGCAGCCATTCTGTCGGGACTGTTTGGGGCTCCAAGTTGTATGGAAAAGATTGTAAACAATGTCGAACCTATGCATATCAATATAATGGTTCTGAACCCTGCTGCTTTGCCTCTGTATTCCCGTTCAATTCCAATTAACCCACCTATAACAATCGAAACAAGCAACTTTGCTAGTTCAAGCTTTTCCGGAATAAACCCAATAAATTTCATCTTGATGTATTGCTTATCTTATACTTAACTTAAATAAATGCGCCTGACTTAGAATCATATGCCCGGCAAAATTCTTTATAATCCGACTTCACCTGTTTCGAATACTCGATGACATATCCCAACAATGTTTTCTCCCAACTTCTGTCAACACCAAATTCTATCAGATCGTCGGCAATGGCAGACCCTTGACGCCCTCCGCTACGCAATTGAGCCCATGCGGTAATTTCTGCGATGGTTTTGATAAAAGAATCGAGTTTATTTAACTTCCCGGCATACAAGTTTAAATCAACCTTATCCTGGCTTGGAAGTAATTCTTTCATCACAAACCAATGATTATTCATTTCCACAGAATCAAGAAAAGCCAGCGGAAATGCCTGCATCCGCTTCTGCACTTCGATTACTCTCTCAGCCTGATTATTCCATTCAGGCTGCTTTACTTTTACATATTTAGCAACCGGTGACTCTTTTGCAATTTTCAACTCAAGAAGAAAGTTCTGATCCGGAGAACCTTTGCCTTCAATGAGCACGATGTATTTCTCTAGCCCAAGACTACCAGTTCCTGCAATGCGGTATGCAGCATCAAGCACTTTGTAAAATTCCGGATCTTCTTTTTCTGAAGCCCACTTTTTGATCGTGTCAGCTATCTGCGCTTTCTTATCTTCACTGATCGCGGCTGCATGCTCATTGTCAATCAATAGTTTCCTCTTCCCGTTTTTTTCCGTGGTTCTTTTTGCAACCAGGTCTTTTCTCTTCCGCTTTTTCAAGTCTTCCAATAAATCTTTCACAATACCTTCAGAAGTATCTTCCTGAACCAATTGTGCATGACCTATTGAAAGTGTTTGTGTATAGATGTCTAAAAAGAATTTGATAATTTTTTGACAAGATGATTGGTCTATCTGAAGAGAATCTGAAGCTGTATAAATGCTGACAATCAATCTCGAAATTTCCCAAAGACATGGCGCCAGGGCACTATCATCAAAATCATTGATATCAAAGTAAACCCACCTGTTGTCGGCCTTGTAGCTTCCAAAATTCTCAATATGTAAATCTCCGCAAATCCATGTGTGCGGAGAAGCGTTCAAATCAGGAGAGTGATTATTTAAATCTTCATAAAAGAGATGTGATGTGCCCCTGTAAAACCGGAAACAATTCTCACGCATGTTCCTGTATTTAATTTCGAGCAGCTGAGGAATTCTATCCTGATTAAAATCTATGAGTCTTGAAACGAGTGAAAGCATCTTTAAAAAGATTGATAGCAAATTTAATGAATTGGTTTAAATAACAGAGGTATATAAAGCGGAGGCTACTCCCCGGCCGGTGTCTGCACCATAGCCGTCAACTTAAGCAAGTTTAGAATTACATAATTCTTTATTAAAGTAAAATAGCAACAGTTTGAGCAACAGCAAGACTATTTCTGGAATATTTTGTTGCTGTTGCTCATCTTTTTCCATTATTACTTCTCTTTTATATAGCAGGGAAAACTATTTTTTTACTTGGCTCATCACTAAGTTGACGGCTATGGTGCAGACACTGGTTGGGGAGGGGGCCGTCAACTTAATAGAATCTTTCCTTTGTCATTCTGAGCCTGCGAAGAATCTGAGCTTTCGGAATGAATAGAATTAAGCTATCTGTCAGAATGGTGGTTTAAATAACAAATTATTTTGTGATTATCAGATCCTTCGCAGGGCTCAGGATGACAAACAGCACATTGTGGTTTACTAAACAAAGCTAAGTTGACGGCTATGGTGCAGACACCGGCCGAGGAATAGCTCTCAAACGTATCAATATAGCTTAGACCATGAAGGGATATTATTTTACCAGCATGGGGGAGCTCTATACTCGAAAGTCTTGACACAGGAAGAATTTAATATTTGTTCTTTTATTAGGTATGTTCGAAATAAATACTTAGCTTGCCTTAGCATTTAAGTTATTGTGTCTTTTAGCTGCTCTGTATAAATAATACTTCAGTTTTTCTCACCTTTCTTAATTATAATCATTCTTTTCTAAGATAACATTAGCAGAATAATTAGTGCAACTTATGGAGGCAATTTCATAAGAATATTAAGTGTTTTTTAATAATAAATATATAAACAATGCAAGGAACAGTAAAATTTTTCAACACAGCAAAAGGATTTGGATTTATTACATCATCAGAATCTAAAGAAGATATCTTCGTACACTCTTCAGGTCTTATTGACGAAATTCGTGAGAACGATCAAGTTAAATTTGATATGGAGAGAGGTAAAAAAGGTATGAATGCGGTAAACGTAGAAGTCTTGAATTAATAAGCCTTAATAGATATTTTATTTAAAATTTGATTCAAAAGAATACCACTCTAGTAAGTGGTATTCTTTTTTTTTATCCTTCAGCTTTATATTTATTCTACAAGTATCAGAGCTCCAGGCTCATAATAGTTCCTTCATTGTAGACCTGATAATCCTATTAACACGTGAGTCATGGACTAAGTTGACAAATGCTGCTGAAAGTTCAGAGATTAATTAAATGATTAAATAGATATCCTTTCTTAGATATATGGTTTAATTTGTGTATATTGATACAATTCTTCTTTTACCACCATATTCTAAATCAAATTTATTTAGCGATTTTGATATCTATGCTAAAGGATTGGTAGAATTTCTATCCGATAATTATTTTAAAACCATATATTATAACATGAGACAACTTAAGATTAGTAAACAAATTACCAACCGTGAAAGCCAATCCCTGGATAAATATTTACAAGAAATAGGGAAGGTGGATTTGATTACTGCTGAAGTTGAAGTGGAGCTTGCGAAACGAATCAAGGAAGGAGATCAGGTGGCATTAGAAAAACTGACGAAAGCCAATCTACGCTTTGTAGTTTCAGTTGCTAAACAATATCAGAATAATGGTCTGACACTCGGAGACCTGATCAATGAAGGTAATTTGGGTTTAATAAAAGCAGCACAAAAATTTGATGAGACACGTGGATTTAAATTTATTTCATACGCAGTTTGGTGGATTCGTCAATCCATCATGCAGGCATTGGCAGAGCAATCAAGAATAGTACGATTGCCACTGAATCGGGTTAGTTCTCTAACCAAGATATCAAAAGCCTTTTCAGACCTTGAACAAAAGTTTCAACGTGAGCCCTCTACTGAGGAAGTAGCAGAATTAATGGGAGTAACCAACGAAGAGGTTATTGCAGATCTCAAAGTATCTGGTCGTCACGTTTCGATGGATGCACCTTTCGCTCAAGGTGAAGATAATGGCTTGCTGGACGTTCTTTCTGATGCAAATGAGTCAAGTCCAGAATCTCAGTTAATAACTGATTCTCTTTCCAAGGAAGTGCAGCGGGTTTTGGCTACGTTATCAACGAGAGAATCAGAGGTTATAGGTTTGTATTTTGGGTTGAATAATAAAGGCTCTATGACCCTGGAAGAAATTGGCGAGAAATTTAATCTTACAAGAGAAAGGGTAAGGCAGATTAAAGAGAAAGCTACAAGAAGATTAAGACATACTTCCAAGAGTAAAGCATTAAGAGCTTATCTGGGGTAGAGTTAAATCAGGGAATCTGTCTGCCATATGTTTTTCCCTTTAAGATTAAAAGCAATAATACTAAGCCGGAAGCATTTTTTAATTCCGGCTTAAATTCAAATAAATTAGTATTCCTCCTGTCTTCGTAAAACTCATCCTTTCTAAAGATATCATTAAATAATTTGCAGATAAAAGTCATTAGGTAATGACGAAATGACTGCGCCCTTAGTACCATTAATATAAAAAAAGAACCACTGAGATCTTCTCCATATCTGAATTGTACACCTTTCTTAGATGGTAATTTAAGCTACTTATATTAGTAAAGATTTAACTTCTGAAGTTACCTTATACCATCAATGGTTTGTAGGTGATCAATTGGAAAGAGAGGTTACTACAGCTAAGCGTGAATTTTTATTTGCAATCTCAATATAAAGAGTTTTGTAAAAATATTAAGCCTGATATTGTAACTAATTTCAGGATCAAAAACTAGCATAAGTTCTTTCTGGTCATATTAAATAAAAACGAATTCTTCAAGTTTGGTTTATTTAAATCCCTTCTAATCAGCTCGATTTTTTCCTTCTGTAAATCAAGTTGAAAAAACTAGGTACATTGAGCATATCCAGAATTGTAGAAGAGATAAGTCCTCCTATAACAACCACAGCCAGAGGTTTCTGTGTTTCCGATCCTATGCCTGTGGAGATGGCAGCCGGAAGTAATCCCAGAGAAGCCATAAGAGCAGTCATTACTACAGGTCTTAACCGCCTTGTTGCGCCTTCTTTAACGGCCTCTTCAAGTTCCATTCCTTCTTTTAAATTCCTCTTAAAAGTATTAACAAGGATTACTCCGCCTTGAACAGAAACACCAAAAAGCGCTATAAACCCGACTCCTGCAGATATACTGAAGTGGGTGCCTGTGATATACAAAGCGAATACGCCACCAATTATTGAAAAAGGAACATTCATCAATATCAGAAAAGAATCTTTTACATCTCCGAATGACATGTACAGGATGAGGAAAATTATAAATATACTTATCGGTACAACAATTTCTAATCTCTTTATTGCCCTTTGCTGATTTTCAAATTCTCCTTTCCAAACTACCTTGTATCCTTTGGGAAGGTTAAGGACCTTATTTACCTTTTCCTGAGCCTCCTTGATAGTACTTCCCAGATCTCTTTCTCTTACTGAAAATTTTATTGCAATAAACCTCTGATTACTCTCTCGATAAATGAATGCAGGACCGGTCTGGCTCGTAATATCAGCGATTTGCTTTAAAGGAATCCTGGAAGCATTATCTAAAGTGGGAACCATTATATTTCCTATTTTATTTTCAGAATATCTGTATGCTTCATCGTAACGAACGACCATGTCAAATTTCTTTTCTTCTTCGAAAACCTTACTTATTGATTTTCCTCCAACTGCCATCTCTATTGCTGCCTGGCAATCTTGAGTTGAAATATTGTATAAAGCAAGTTTGGAAAGATCAAGAGTGATTGTTAACTCTGGTTGTCCGATATTTCTAAATACACCCAGATCCTTTATACCTTCTATATTTTTGATTACACCAAAAATTTTGTCAGCAGATTTTTCAAGCAAATTCAAGTCCTGTCCTAAAACTTTAATTGCTATAGCTCCTTTTACCCCGGAAACAGCCTCTTCTACATTGTCTTGAATAGGTTGGGAGAAATTAAAAATGATCCCTGGATATCTTGATAATCTTTTAGAGATCGCATCAATTATTTCATCTTTGGAAATAACACGCTTCCATTCATTTTCAGGATAAAGATCTACGAAAAATTCAATGTTGAAGAAGCCTGTAGGATCGGTGCCATCATTAGGCCTACCTGTCTGCGACATAACTCCTCTTACTTCCGGGAATTCTTTAAATATAGAGCGAAAAGTTTTAGTATAATAATAACTTTCTTCCAAAGAAACAGACATAGGCATTGTTGCCCGGACGTAAATAGATCCCTCATTAAGGTGAGGTAAAAACTCTGATCCTACAAAGCGAAAGGTAAATAAGGCAAGTGCTAAAATGCCTCCGGAAATGAGTAATGTTGTTTTAGGGTGCTTGATTGTTTTTGTAATCAAGGGAGTGTACACCTTCAGCAGATTTTTAATAATAAAGTTTTCCTTTTCTACTGCGTCCTTTGGAATCAGATAATACGAAAGCATTGGGATTAAAGTAAGGCTTATAATCATAGCTCCAAGAAGTGCGAATCCGATGGTGTAAGCAAGAGGAGAAAATAGCTTTCCTTCTACTTTTTCAAATGAAAAGATGGGGAGCAAAGCTGCAATGATGATAAGCTTGGAAGTAAAAATAGACTTGCCCATTTCGGTGGCAGTATGAATTACCCAACTTAACTTTCCCCTCTTCTTAAATTTTTCGTATCCCAGTTGATAAGCTTTATGCGCGAGTACAACAAAGATACCTTCCGTCATAACCACTGCGCCGTCTATTATAATTCCAAAATCTATTGCACCAATGGATAACAAATTAGCGCGCATTCCTTTTAGGTACATCAAGATTATTGCAAATAATAAAGAAAGGGGAATCACCATAGCGACAATGATAGTGATGCGCCAGTTTGCGAGAAAAATAAAGAGGATAAGGGTTACAAGAGTTATGCCCGTAATCACATTCTCACCGACTGTATGCAGTGTATATTTATTAAGAGTGGAACGATCGTAGAATACTTTCATATTCACATCGTTTGGTAGAATCACATCGTTCAATTCCTTTACTTTGTCTTTGAGTTCAGGAAGAACTTTACCGGGATTTTCGCCCTTTCTCATGAGAACAATTCCTTCTACGATATCATCCAGGCTATCTAAACCAACAATACCTATTTGAGGTAAATAAGATTCTCTCACAACGGCAACATTGGCAACCTTTATAGGGACCCTGTCAATGTTTTCAATGATGATGTTTGATATATCTTCTACATTTTTGACAAGTCCTATACCTCTTACCACGAAGGCTTCCGAACCACTTCTGATGACATTTCCTCCGACATTAATATTTGAGTTCTTTAAGGCATTATAAACACTAATGGCAGTGAAGTTATACTGAGCAAGCAGATGAGGATCAAGAATCACCTCAAAGGATTTTACCTTTCCTCCAAAGCTTACAACATCAGCAACACCTTCTACAGACTTCAGTTGTTTATCAATAATCCAATCTTGAATTGTTTTTAATTCTCTTACGTCTTTGGTCTTACTTTGTAAACTGTATCTGTAAATTTCACCTGTAGGGCCAGAAGGGGCTTGTATTTCAGGTATAACTTCATCAGGAATATCTGCATTGGCCAGTCTTGAAGATACTTCAGTCTTCGCCTCAAAAGGAGTCACATCATCATCGAATATCAATGTGACCACAGAAAGTCCAAAAAGAGAGACTGATCTAAGTGTATTCTTTTTGGGAACGATGTTCATTTCTGTCTCAATAGGAATAGTCACAAAGCGTTCAATTTCCTGAGCACTTCTTCCCGGCCATTGGGATATGATTATAATATTCGTATTGGTAACATCTGGAAAGGCTTCAATAGGAAGCCTTGAAAAACTAAATATTCCGCCTAAGACCAATAAGGCGGTCATCAAGAGGATAAAAACTCTATGTGTAACTGAAAAGGAAATAATATGACATAAAAATTTATTCATATCATATATGGTTCATGATATGATTGTATATGAGCAAACTCCCCTCGGAAACAACAATAGATCCTTCATCTATACCAGATTCTATGAAGGTCCGGTGAGATGATTTTCTATATATCTTTACTTTTTTAATGACCAATTTTTTATTAATCACCTGCACAACAAAATAGCTGTCTTTATCAAAAATAACTGAGCGAGGATCCAGGGCAATGAAGCGTTGAGGAGAAGGTACATTTACATTTATCTTAGCATACATTTCAGGTCTTAAAAGTTCTTCAGAATTATCTATCACAACCCTTATTCTTAAGACCCTAGCTGTTGCTTCCAGCACATGACTTACCTTATCTATAGTACCAATAAATTCTTTATTAGGGAAGGCTTCTGTTGAGATCTTTACTTTTAGTCCGACATTTACAGCAGAGATATCATCTTCAAATACATTTCCCCAAATCCATACTTTTTTTAAATCAGAAATTGTAAAGAGGTTTTTGCCGTCTTTACTCACCTTCATGTTATTGGTAATATTCTTTTCAACCAGATAACCATTGATGGGAGATTTGATAATTGAAAGAGGTGTTTTACTGCTTTCTGAAGAACCGAAGATTGTTAGGTTTTCTTTGTTTTTTTGCAGCTCGTTTTTACTTTTTTCAAGTTCTTTTTTAGCAGATAGATATTGTAGTTTTGAATTGAAATCAGCTTTATATAAATCTTCAGCTACTTTGAAGTTTTTCTGGGCCAGTTCATAATTGGCTTTGCTTGCATGGTATTCTGTTAATAGTTCGGATATATCTCCACTTTTTATTGATACTAATGATTGTCCTTTCTTTATTGGATCACCAAGATTTACAGTTATATCCTGAGTAAGCCCTGAAACCATCGGGTAAATCTGAACTACATTATTTTCATCAAATGATATTCTTCCGTTTAAAACGATTTCATCGTTAAACTCCTTTAATTTGGCGGTATCTGTCTTATAAACGAAATATTCAGAAGAACTTTCACTTGGCTTAAGAATGGACTTCAATTTAGCTGAAGGCTTAAATAGTAAGTAGCCTAATAAAAACGAAACAATGCAAAGCAAGGCCGTTATGCCAATCCAGATTGACTTTTTATTCTTTGCCATAAAGTCATTTAGTAAAAGATGGAATTGGTAACATAGTTTATCTGTATCTGGCTAATTGTAAGGTTGTATTCAACTTCATACAAGTCCATTTTTCCATTTTCATATGTTCTAATCTTATCCATAAAGTCAAGTATACCTATTGTTTTGCTCTCATATAACTGAATTGCTTTAGGAAGTATCTGGTCCAAATTGATTTTATAGTTTGAATCTATTTTCATATAAATTTCATTAACAGTTTGGAAACGTATATTTGCATTGTTCACTTCCTCTTTCAATTGTAAAATGGCATGATCGATGGCTTTTGCTGTGAGTTCCTTTTTTAATTGAGATAGTTTTATATTTCCCTGGTTTCTATTAAAAAGCGGAAGATCTATGGCTGCATTTACTCCGATATAATTTTGAAAGGCATTGCCGAATCTGTCATACGTACTCCCGATTGCCAAATCCGGGATAGCATTTGCTTTTTGGTATAAATAATTGATTTCAGAAAAGCTCAATTCATCCTTGGCTACTTTTAAATCCGGCCGCCTGGACAATGCGGAGTCCTCTAATACTGGTAATTCATATTTGATAGGGCTCTGGCTGTTTTCTTTTTTAACAGGAACAACGAAATGGTTTGAGGTGAGCCTAAGCATAATCCTTAGGTCCGATTCGTTATCATTAATGTCCTTTATAATATCTCCCTTATGAATCCTTATGTCTTGCAATTCATAATTGATTCTCAATATATCATAACCTGCAATATCTCCATCTTTGAGCCGGATTTCAGAAGCTTTTAACAGCTGCTCAAGCTGAGTTTCCTCAAGTGTCAATAGATTCAGTTTGCGCAAGTCAAAATATATGGTATAAAAATCCTGATACAACTGGAGCTTCAAGGATCTTAATACATCTTGGAAAGTATGAAAAGCAATACTTTTATTTGTTTCCTGCATCTTTACCAGTTTTGTTCTTTTACCTGCCAGTCTTATAATCTGGTCTAGGTGCAGTTCAACTTGTCCGTTTTTGTCTGTAAAATCAAATAATCTGTGGTCATTGGGGTTATAAAGTGTAATTTCTCCGAAAAAAGATGGATTGTTCCATAATCTCGCTTGTTCTACGGCAGCTTCAGCAAAGGAGATATTATATTTTTGAGCTATAAGCTGAAAGTTTTTCTCAAGAAATATAAGCTCTGCCTGCTCAATATTGAGATAAAGTGAATCAGAACTTTCCTTATACCAGTTCTTATTTTTCCCATATAAAAGGGAAGTGTACATTAAAAGAATAAATATGATAAACACTTTCACGGAAAATGTTTTTAGTTATGGAAAACATTGAAAACAAGCAAAAGTTTAAATAATTTAAACCTGGGGCAATTCTATGAGAAAGCGCAGGTGGCAATTGTTCTTTACATTAATTTCCTTGCGGATCTTTCATTCTACCTTAGATCATGATATTATCTCTAGACACTTTGAAAGTATTGGTGCATTTAAAAGTGTAGTCGTTGTCTTTTTTGACTGGTATAAGAAAGAATGCATAAAAAATCCATTGATGAACAGCTGGAAATTTTATCCTTTAATGGAGATAAAAGTTCCCTAAAATAAAAGGTCATGTTGTAAGCTGAACTATTGATCCGAATACAGTTGTTCATGTAATTGATATCAGAAGCTCAGGAGATTATAGGCTAATCTTAAATTTTTATATTCAAGAGTTATTAAATAAGATTTTATATTTTCTCGACATACTCATTAAGCTTCATTAAATAAATTATTGAAGTCAGAGACAGGCATTCATTTCCTATTCTTAAATCCTAACAATTCACAACGCATCCGAATCAGCTATTTTTTCTACAAGATCTTTGGTTACTTCATCTAGTTCAACAGCTGATTGCAGAACAAATTCAAGAAGATCATCGGTATTCTCACCGTTTTTTTTGTTAATTGTGATCAAGTTAATTAGTCCCATTATTCTGGCCACAGGAGATCTTACTTTGTGTGATTGATACCAAGCTATTTCTTTTAATTTTTTATTCTTTTCAATGATTAATTCATTGTTGATTTTTAACTTTTCATTTGCCCTCTTTATTTTCTCTTCATCTCTCTTTCGCTCAGTGATGTCATGCACATTGCCTATAAGATTGATGCATACATTTTCTTCGTTAAAGACAGGCGAGACAGTCACTATTCCTTTTTTCTGACCAGAAGGATAATTAGTCGTTTCATCCCAGGAAAGAGGTATTCTTTTCTCTATAGCTTCTTTGTATTTAGATAAAACCAGAGAAGAAGAAGGTTCAGGAATTACCTCTTCAACAAGCTTACCTTCAACTTGCTCTCTGGAGAGTTTTGTCACTTCAAGAAATCTTTTGTTGACGGTTGAGAAACGAAAGCTTTTTTCTTTTTCTATATCGATCAGAAACATTACCTCATTTGTAGAATTGAATACTAACTCCAGCTTTTCTCTTTGTAGTCTTGCTTCTGTTTCTGCGAGTTTCCTCTCCATTACATAAACAAGGATTCTTCTGATCCGATCTACGCTATTTTCTTCTTCCTTTGAAAGTTTGCGAACTGTCTTGTGATATATTGCAAATGTTCCTAGCAAGACATCTTTAGAATTGATGATAGGATAAGACCACGATGATCTAAGATCAAAATCTTTTATAATTTCTATATGTTGTTCCAATAGGGATGATTGAAAATATCCGGTACTTCAACTTTTTTTCGCAAAAATGCAGCACTTCCACAAGAACCTTTTCCTTCAGCGATCGGGGTTCCCTCCACTTCTTTATTGAAGGCTTCAGGAAGATGCGGAGACGACCAGTTATATAATCTGCCATTTTTCGCTTTAAGCACGGAACATAGCATGTCCGGATGAATTTCTTTTAAACCATTCAGAAGAAATGTTATCAATTCCTCTACAGAAGAATCAGGTTGGACGTAATGCTGTAGGACTTCTTTCTCAAGGATTTCAAGTTGCTCAATTCTTTTTTGATCTGTAATATCCCTTATTACCCCCATAATCTTAGCGTTACCAAACAGATCTTTTACAATTTCAGCCTTAGCAGAAATTGTTTTTGGAGTGTCTTCATTTTCAGGAAAAATCTGTACTTCAATATCGTATTTCATTTGTTCCTGAATAAGCTTTTTGCCGGCATTCCTAACCTTATCAATTTCTTTGATCAAGGGTTCAATTTTGCTAATCGGAATCTCTCTAGCTTCGGGAGGAAACCCAAATATTTCACATGCTTTTTCGGACCCCCAGATTACATCTTTGTTTTTCTCAAGTTCCCAGTAGCCGAGCTGGCCTATTTCCTGTGCTTTTAATAATCGGGCCTTATCTATCCGCATCTGTTGTTCTTCAAGCTTGCGGGACGTGATATCTCGAAAATAGATAGTAAGTCCTTCCGAAGACGGGTAGATATTATTCTCAAACCATTTGTTGTAGGGAGAATAAAATTCTTCAAGATGAATATATTGCTGAGTTTCCATAGCCTTATAATAGGCTTTATAGAAGGGCTGATCGATTCCTTCCGGAAATTCTGTCCAGATATGTTTCCCGATCATGCTTAAAGGATCCCTATTGAAAATTTCCCCTGCCTTCTTGTTCATATATGTATAGCACCAGCTTTTGTCAAGAGCCACAAAAGCATCAGATATTCTTTCGAGCACTGCTAATAAATTCTCCTGACTATAAACACTCAATAAGGGCTGAGAAGGGTTCTTTTTCATTATGCTTAAAGGGATCCAATAATATAACTCTAAAAATATTGATTCTTGTTAATTTTCAAAAGATTATACTGAAAGAGGATGATTAAAATTAGAAAGGAGGATATTTTGTTAGAAAAATTTTGGTAAGTTGAAAGTAAGAACTTTGAATTTTCGTCCATTAAATCTTTAAACCTAAATGGATGATAGTAGGTGGGAGTAATTCAAAAAAAAATATTCTATGAAGTTAAATTAATCATAAAAATGCAATATCAAGTTTTAACTACTCTTATACTGCTTTTAACTATAAGTTGCAAAAGTTACCAATCTGAAAAAAAAGTAGAAGGAAAAGATTCAGTTTCCTCTTTAATATTATCAGCAAAAAAGAAAAAATCATTAGACAGTGGTTCTAATCCTCAAACAGAGACAGATTATATAAAAAGCCATATTGATGATCCAAAAATACCTAATAGGATAATCGATACCTTTGAGGACTTACTTGAAAAATCTATTGCTACTTCCTTACCCGATTCATTGTCATCGGACGTAATTGGAAAAGACTCTGTGGAATTTTTTTTAACTGAAGAATTTTACCAAAAGTATTTAAAGGAAAAAGAATTAACTCAAATATTCAATGACAAGGATGTATTAGAATTTGGAGAAGGTGATGAATATTTAACTCCCTGTTGCTATAGTGCCTTTCCCATTAAAGCTGCTAAAAGTGCAATTGAATGATACTGTAAAACGAAATGGTTACGATGCCTTGCAGTTATGGGCAACAAATCAAAATGGAATAACTATTGAAATAATATCTGAAGAACTTACATAAAGAAGAGCTAGAAATAAAATAACCAAATTGAAGAATGCATTTCCTGGTTAATTATTGGTTCTACCGAATTAATCTTTTTAAATATATTTTAATATTAGTATTTTTAAAATACACCAACATTCTCAAAAGGTTGGATTAATCAATAAAACATTTTTACGAAATGAAAATAATTTATTTACTATTACTATCAGCAATTTGCACAGTATCAACATTTGCACAGATCTCCGGAAATCAGGCATATTCCAGGAATAAATATGAAAGGTCTATTAATAAAAACAACTTTGATCTTACAAACTCTATTACATCTACTGACTCTACTTTGGTCATAAATGTTGATATCCTCTTGAATCAAAGAGCTGACTTATATAAATTGGTCTTGGGGCTAAATCAAGAAGGACAATCTCCCAAAGAATGTATTTCCAAGATTAATTCTAGAATAGAAGAGTTTAAATCTCAAATTGCAAAACTGGGAATTAAGAAAGAGGATGTTTTTGTCGATTTTATATCACTTAATCGTATTTATGACTTTGAGGTTACTAGAGATAATGCTAAAGAGGTGGCGATGGGGTTTGAAATAAAAAAGAATATCATCATTAAGATTGCATCATTTGATGCTATAGAAAAGGTAATGGTGGAAGCCGCTAACAGCGAAATTTATGATATTATAAAAGTTGATTATTTAAATAAAGATATTGAAAAAATACATCAACAACTTTTAGACGAAGCATTCCTTATATTGGAGAGAAAGAAAAATGATTACCTTCAAAAGTGTAACAGAAAGATCATTGGTAATCCCAGAGCAACTGATAATTTCAGCTTTTCATCACCAGCAGGTCAATATGAAAATTATAGTGCCTATCAAGGATCGGAAGTTACCAGTTATTCTTCGTCCTTTACCAAAAAGTTGGCGAGAAAAAATGAAACCTTCTATTATCAAGGATTACCTTATTCCGGATATGATAAAGTGATTAACAATGAAAGTCCTGAAGTTGGTATTCAATATATACTTAATTTATCAGTGACATTCGATATTGCAAAGAATAAATAGCTACTCTTATCTGATATATATTTGCATTCATATTTTAATGAAAATAATAAGTACATTTTCCATTGTTTTGATGTTTATTTCTACTTCTTACGGACAGAAATTTACACTGCAAGATACTGTTTTTAATAATGGTGATGTTTTAATCTCACATGATATTAGATTTGATTTTAACAAGGCTACTATTAGATCTGAAAATTTTCCTTTTCTTGACAGTATAGCATCTTTTTTACTAAAGAATAAAAACATAGCAATCGAAGTAAGCAATCATTGTGATGAACGTATTTCAGACTACTATTCGACTTGCCTGACATGTAAACGTGCCAGGGCAATTGCGGACTATTTAGTTTCGAAAGGTGTTAAAGCAGACAGACTCATTGCGAAAGGATACAATGCCAATAAGCCATTGATTAAAGGGGCAATAACTGAAGAAGAGCATCAGCAAAACCGGAGAACTGAATTTAAAATTATAAGAACAGATTACATTGAATAAAACATCCTATGAAGTGTTGGTGATATATCTAAAGCTTCAGCAAGATGGTCTTCTTTAAAAGATGTTGGAAAGAGAAAGCCTGAAAAGTATATTATAGATATATCAATAGCTCAAGTGCGGTTGTAAAGTATGCAGATCCGTATTAGTATCATAACACGATAATTGCTAAAACGGAAATGAAAGGGTTTAATTTCGCAAAGGCCTAGATAGATACAATTTTGGACTACATCGAGGGATATGTTTGCCTCTATTGATTGATACTCTTTAAATGACTATTTTAGTCGTGCTATTTGTATGTAGTATCAACAGACACTAATAAATATTTTTTTTACAAGATTATTTTGACAGTTGAGTCAAAAAAAAACAAATTGTTCGATGTTAATTAAATTTTTTGATATGAAAAAAGGGGTAATAAGGATTCTTTTCGTAGTCTTTGGATTACTGACAATAACTGATGGCTTTGGTCAGAAAAGACCACGGATGTTTGAAAGGAATAATTTACATAAAAATAAGTTAAATGTTGTCAGTATTTATCCAGCTGGTGTGCTTAATGTTTTTGATCCATCATTTCAGATCGGATATGATAGAAAAGTACGGGAAAATGTTATCATTCAATTAAGCGGAGGTATTATCTTGCCTCATAGCATATTTGGTTATATAGGGATATTACCCAATCCAGATTATTATAGATTTAATGGCTTTAAAATTATGGGGGAAATAAAATATATTTTAGCCGAAAGCATTAGTGGCAGGCATAACCTTTTTTGTTCATTGGAAGCTTTTTATAAGAAAGAAAGAAATGAAGTGCATGGGCTTGTTTCTCCCGGACCTTCCGAGCCTTATTATACTGACTATTTTACTGTACACAAAGAAGTGGTAGGTGCTGGGTTAAAATTTGGTATGCAATTTATGTTTGGCAGAATGATAATGGAGTTTAATTCAGGAATAGGTTTGAGACATAATTATGTTATTCAAACTAACCGGGATAATCCCGATGATAGATTAGATGGAACACCTAATCACTTACACAGACAAGGTAAGTATTATCGTTTGTATCTTCCATTACATTATAAAATAGGGTATAGGTTTTAATTAGTAGCCAATAATACTTCTCCTTCATCAGTTATTTTGGTTCCGAAAGGGGAGGAAAGATATTGCATCCGGGCAATGGCATATTCTTTGTCATGTCCGGAGGCTAAAGAAACCTGCATGTTTTGAATAATAACAGGTCTTAATTTAAATTTACTTATCTTCTTATTTTTTATACGGCATTCAAATAAAAATGACCTATCGTTTCTTAACAGCTCATCTACAACGTAATCATCAATAAAATCCCCTGTATCATATAGTATTGCCTTACCTCTGTATATCTCAATACCCTGGAAGATATGTGCGCTATGCCCATGAATAATATCTACACCGAGATCAATAAGCCTGTGAGCAAACTCAATCTGTCTTTTCTTCGGTTCTATCTCCATGTTTGGTCCCCAATGAATCGATAAAATCAACACATCTACTTTACTTCTTAATTTTATTACCTCAGATTCCAATTCTTCCGGATCATCAACTGTAATGAAAAATGTACCTGGATGAAGGTTTGCTCTCCATGACGGTTCATTGTCCGTACACCCTATGAGTCCTATCTTTATGTCGTTCTCTTTAATAATTATGGGCTCTTTAGCTTTAGTAATATTTATTCCTGCACCTGAATGAGCTATTGAATGTTGATCAAGAATACGAATCGTTTCTTTCAATCCTTCAGTTCCATAATCGCCTACATGGTTATTGGCAAGATTGACGATATGGATATTGGCAGCTTTAAGCGTGTTGATTTTGTCAGGATCTGCTTTGAAGTTGAATACTTTAGTTACAGGTTGTGTTGATGCAGTAATAGCTGCTTCAAGGTTTATAATATTCACTCCCTCTTGCCTGAGCAATGGTAAAACATCTCCCCATGGATATTCATAACCTGATTCGGAAATCTTAAGATTAACATTTCTTCCAATCATCACATCACCCATGAACCTGATGGTACAAGTATTTTCCATAATAAGCTATTTACTTACAATAACTCTTTATGTTCAAATCTTTGGCGGTCAGTCTTAATTTGTCTTTGTCAAGAGGTTGGCATTATTAGGGATTCTGGATGTGAGGATGGATTTTAATAGAGGATTTTGCTATAGTTAGGGATAAATGGTAAAATTGAGTTAAAAGCAGTGATGATTTGTTCTCTGGCAAACCAATTCTAGTAAATCCTGGCTGCAAGAGAGGACTAAATAGCACAAAGAGGCTATTTTTATGTTGGGAATAGATAACCTTATGTTATTTAAATAAAGTTAATTGGTAGCTTTGCATTCTTAAATACATCCATTTAAAGAGGATTTTGAAAAAAATATAATTATGACTTTTAAAAAACATAAGCTACTGCTAATTTTATTACTTATTTCTCTCACAACTTTTGCACAAGAAGAATCATTACAAATTAGCTGGCCCAAAGAATATAATTGGAAATTAGTTCCTGAAAACGATTCTACCATACATAGATTAATTCCTTTTGATCAATCTTATAATAAATGGACAATTTCAGTTGCCACTCAGACTTATAAGGGGCTTATAATTAAACAATTTAAAAATATAGAAAATGAATTTTTAAGGTCTGCCAGACTTGAAAGTCCAAATGCGAAATTAACACATATAGACGAGGCAGCTGATTCAGATAAACAGTGGGTACTATTTAAAACTGAATCAGAATCCTTTACTAATGACCCTAATCCTGAATCCTCTATTTTTTATGTAGTGCAAACAAAGCTAAATCTTTATGTTGGCACAGTAACTTTTAAAGAAAAGTTAATCAATAAAAATCAACAAGCCGAATGGACTCTGATCTTTAAAACTAGTAAGATAGTTTACCTAAATCCTAACAAGGGTTTTCAAAGAATTACAGATTCAGTAAATCACTTTTCTATTGAAATTCCTAAAAGTTGGAAATATTTAAAGCAAGAGAACGAAGCTCTTAAATTTATTGCATATAGGACAAAAGAAAATACTCTGGACATTCCCAGGGAAAACATTAATTTAAATTTTATCAGAAAGCCCAACTCAAATTTAGATGTTGAATATTTAAATTTTATAAAGGCATTAAATACTCCGGAATCTGAAACAATCATTATAAAGGAAGGAGTATCATTAATTGATAATAGAAAAATTAAATGGGTAATTGAAACATCAAAGAATGAAAATTCAGGTGAAAGAATGAAATATTATTCAATAGTATTTTATGTGGATGATACGACAGTAATATTAACCTGCACAGGACTTGAGAAATCATTTGATGATTATAAAAGTCTATTTGAACGAATTGGAAATAGTATCCGATTCTTTTAAGAGCTTAAGTAAGAGAGGGCCTTCAATAAGCACGTTTGAATCGTTAGTAAGTCCAAAAGAGTACGGAAGGACTTTTATTTTTAGAGTTGAGATAAGATTTATGAGAATAGCGATTCAATCGCCATTCTCGTAAATCCTCGCTGCAAGCGAAGACTATTGAGGAAAAAAACTGTTCATCTAGAAAATCCCGGACAGACAAGCCTTCCGGGATTTCATTAAATATTTTTCAAAGCCTTTTTAATCAATTTTTCATCATTGAATATTCTGCCTCTGAATAGAATTAGCCCAACAGCAGAAACAATGCCCACATGCGCAGCTATTCTGGCGACCGCAGCTTTCCTGTTATACTTCCACATAGCTTTAAATCCTATTTCAGCATAAATATTAGGAATCTTTCCTTTCTTCAAATCATCAAAAATTCCTTCCACAACATTCACACGATCTGCAATAAGCAAAGGCAACCAATGACTGAATTGTCCTTCGCTGTTTTTATATGCATATCTTCTGATTGCGCCACTAAGACCTTTAGGTGGCACAGACGTTCCGAATACTGCGCTTAAGTTAGGTCTTTCCGTTGATTTAAGAATTTCCACAGTTTCAGCCTGCTGTACAGATCTTTCCCAATTATATCCGTTTTGTTCTTCATCCGTACGGTTGGGCTTCATAGGGTAGGTGGGATCATTTTCCGGATCCGCATCTATTCCCCAGTCTTTAATATCTGGTAATGCTTTTGATGTTTTTTCCATAGTGTATTCTTTTATTCTTTTGCTGTAGGTGGAATCAGTATAGGTTTGATACAATTATCCAGTTTGTCCGAAAAGATCCTGTATGCATCAGATATGTTTCTTAGAGGCATCCTGTGCGTAATTAATGCTTTCGGTTTGATCGTTCCCTTTTGAACATGATCGATTAGTTTTGGTAACAATCTTTTTACCGAAGCCTGATTGGCACGTATGGTAATACCTTTATTCAATACGTTTCCTATAGGTACCAGATTTCCTGTAGGTCCATATACCCCTACTATGGAGACAATACCACCTTTTTTAACTGAATTGATAGCCCAGAATAATGCTGTAGCAGAACCTGCCTGCAACAGTGTTTTTCTTCCTGTTATCGTCTGCATAGCACTACCGGCAGCTTCAGCGCCAACGGCATCAATACAGACATCAGCCCCAAGCCAGTCAGTAGTTTTCTTGATAAATTCAACAGGATCTCCAAGCGATCTGAAATTATAAGATTCGCATTTAGCATAGTTCTTTACAAACTCCAGCCTGAATTCATTCTGGTCAATGACAATGACTCTTCCCGCTCCAAATAACCATGAACATTTGGCAGCCATTATTCCAATAGGTCCGGCACCAAATATTACAACTGTATCTCCTGGCTGAATTCCACCCATCTCTGCTGCCTGGTAACCTGTGGGAACTACGTCTGTTAACATTACAGCATCGTCAAGATCCATTCCTTCCGGTATAATAGTGGGACCAAAATTTGCATAAGGTACCCTCACATATTCTGCTTGTCCTCCGTCATAGCCACCTGCAGTGTGAGAATATCCGAAGATACCTCCGACTGCTGTAGCTTCAGGATTAGATTCATGACAATTGCCATACAATCCCTGCCTGCAGAAGGAACATTTTCCGCATGCAATATTAAATGGTACCAGTACTTTATCTCCCAACTTTAATTTATTAACTTCTGATCCTAACTCTACCACTTCTCCCACGAACTCATGACCAAAAGTAGAACCTACACGAGTGTCTGGTACATTTCCATTATATAAGTGCAGGTCAGATCCACATATGCATGAGCGTAATACTTTCACAATACAATCCTCAGGATGAAGGATTTCTGGCATAGGTTTTTCTTCTGCACGGACCCTTCCTGGGCCCCGATAATTCATTGCAAGCATATCTTAGTTTATGTTATAATATATTTGATGTTGGCTTGATTCTTATTTTAGAATCATCCCTTTTTAAAGAACCTCTTGTATTGTTTAAAAGTTAATACTTCAATTTATTGGCTTTTAAGTGTTTTGTATTTGGTTGAAATTTAAATGGTTGGTTGTTATTGCTACTTTCTAAAACTTATGGTAAACAGTGGGGAATTGTTAAATGTATATCGATGTAAGAACTTTTATATCTGCTTTTGATAGGATCAAAGATTACTTAATTTCATAGTTGAATACAAAGTATTGGTATGCTGTATGAAGAAAGCTTTTAAAATTATAATAACAATCATTATTGTATTGTATATTCCATTCTCATTTTTATTAGACACAGCAATCGGAGCGTCTTCTCATAATATTCCATTTAAAAGCAGAGAAGATACAGAACGGCATTTGTATATTAGTTTAGTTGTAGGATTGATATTCATAGCTCTGATTTGGCTACCCTGTAAGAAGATTTTTAAAAGCAATCCTTGACCATAGAATAATTGATATCAACAGCCTTAAACATGGCAATAGCGCAATTTTTCCCTTAGGGAATAGTTTTTTCTTATACCTCAAACTTTGGCTTGCTATCGAAGTTTTTTAAGTATGGAGCAAGGTCCCGATAAAAAATCAGAAAAATGCAATAAACATCCGTTTACCACTCAATATAAAATTGAAGAGTTGGGGTTTGGTAGTTCTCCAGAAACAGAGAATGAACGTCTGATATTCCATGATGGTAGGTTTAATGTGCGCAGATCAGGACTTATGCTTTACGGAAGAAATAATAGCCTGTATCATTGGTTTACTTCTGCTGATTGGGCTACATTTTCCATTGCGATCATTATCCTGTATCTTATTTTCAATTTGTTCTTCACCGGCCTCTACTATATCGCAGGTATTGAAGGAGTAGTCAGAAGACCAGGCTTAAATACTATTGAAAAGTTTTTCGAAGTATTCTTTTTTTCTTCTCAAACATTGACGACAGTGGGGTATGGAAGAGTAAGCCCTTTGGGATTAGGAGCTAACCTGGTTGCATTTTTTGAGTCCCTTACTGGCTTAATGTGCTTCGCCGTGGCAACTGGAATCATGTATGGGCGTTTCTCTATGCCCAATGTAAAACTGCTGTCCAGCGATCAGGCGCTTATTGCTCCTCATAAAGGTAAAAAATCTTTTCAGTTCAGAATTGCCAATGCACGCAAAAATCAATTGCTGGACGCTGAGGTGCAGCTGATTTTTTCGTGGGTGGATGCTTCATGTGATAGGCCGATACGAAAGTTTAATAACCTTAAATTGGAAATTAATAAAATCAATTTCTTTCCATTAAACTGGACACTGGTTCATGTTATAGATTCAGAAAGTCCTATTCAAGGTTGGACCAAAGAAGATCTCGAAGAATCCAATGTTGAATTTCTTGTTTTGTTTAAGGCTTTTGATGATGTATACAGTCAGGTCGTGCATTCGAGAGTCTCATACAAACATAACGAAATCGTTTGGGGTGCTATTTTTGAATCCATGTTTCATACAGACAGGCATGGAGAAACATTGCTTGAAATGAAGAAAATAAGCAATTATACTTTGATAAAAGGAAGTGATCTGTTCGACCAGTTATAGATTTTTAAACAGGCATTTACTTAATTTTCATCAACAAACTTATGTTACAATTGTCAGAAGCTTCAGGATTTAATTCCATTCAGCATCTCATTTGATTATTACTGCTTAAATGGATATTTTTATAGTGAGTAATGAAAAATATACATTTGAGACTTTTAGTAATATTATTGGGATTGACTTTGGGCGGATGTAACAAGTATACCAATAAAGAAAAATATGTTATTTCCATCGGTAAAAAATTGGACCTCTATTATTCTACTAATTCTTGTTGCTGCTACTGTCTGTCCAACGAAAAGGAATTGAAGCATATTAACTTATTAGGAAGAAAAATGATTGACAAGAGACCTAAAAATTGTGAAGGATGTAATTATATAGCAGCTTTTACTTTGCAGGGTAAATCTATTGGCGTTGATACTATAGAATTAAAGTTATTGACAGCAACTATGAGTTGTGATGAAAGTGAAGGTCAAATTGAAAGATATATAATTGAAGTAAAATAAGGTTGAGGTAATTTTGAGATGAGATATACTTACTACTTATTCATTATTTTTTTAATTGGTTGTACTCATGGGCCTAAAGCAGCTAAAGAAAAGTATCAGGTAAAATTTGATTCGACAATAGATTTTACTTTTAAACAGCTATATTCATACAGGCCTATCGATAACATGTATTATGGTGGTGCTGGTTTAATTTGTATTGATACAATCATATCTAAGGGACATAAAACAATAAAAATAGATACATTGGAAAAAGCTTTTACGATATCAGATTCAGGTGGGGTAGCTATTCTAATTATGTCCAATAAGATTCTTTATAAAGCAAATAATGTGTTGATTCATTTGGATTCTCTGGGGAATTTAAAGAAGGCAGGTTATGCAAACTTAGGTAAAGATGATAAGTTAGCAATTGCTGATGCTAATAATGCTATTCTCACCCTTAAAAAAAAATCATTTGATGAAAGAGATACTATAGTTGGATTCATTGAGCTAAATGTGAATACAAATAATCCATCCGATAGTCTTTCAATCAAAAGCAGTTGCAGAGGATATTTTAAAGCTTTAATATATGACTAAAGTTGAAGCGGTTGATCGTGAAGGTTATTCTATGGTCGGAAATAAATTACGAAACTAGGTGTGAAGGGATAATAAAGGAAGTATGTCTGCTGTTGATGGTGTTGCTTATTTTGGAATCTATCTTAGTTTGAATCAAAAAAAAGAGGGTGGGACTTATCTTTGTATTTAGACCTGAATAATATTTTTTATACTTTTATCATCAATTGGAACTTATTCAATTTTCCAAGCTAATCATCTTTCTATTTTAAATATTCATGAAATCCCATAGCCTTTTAGCATTAGTATGTTTGCTGGTCTCTTTAAATTATATTTCCTGTCAGAGAAAGCTTTCAGGAAATGATAAACCACTTACTTTTACTATTCTCCAGATCAATGATGTTTATGAGATTGAACCACTTTCAGGAGGTGAAGAAGGCGGCATGGCACGTGTTGCTACTGTTAGAAAGGATTTAATTAAAGACAATAAAAACACGATAGCGGTGCTTGCAGGTGATTTTGTCAGTCCGTCTTTTATGGGAACATTGAAGTATAAAGGACAACGTCTTGCAGGTAAGCAGATGGTAGATGTAATGAATGCAACAGGAGTGGATTATGTCACTTTTGGTAATCATGAATTTGATATTGAGAAAAAGCAATTACAGGAAAGAATCAATGAATCAGAGTTTGCATGGATATCTTCCAATGTTGAAGAAAAAAAAGCAGATGGAAGCACAGGACCTTTCAGGAAATATAAGAGTGGAACTTCAGAAGTGATAAGGCCCTATGCAATTCATAAGTTTGATTATGAAAACGGTCAATCGCTTCGACTTGGAATTATAGGGGTAACACTTCCTTTGAATAAGGCAGATTCAATAGTTTATGATATTTGGTATTTTACTTTGCAGGATGCTTATGAAAAAATCAAAGACAGTTGTGATGTAATTATTGGTCTTACACATCTTGAAATAGGTATGGATAAATATATTGCCGAAAGGGTTCAGGGACTTGACCTTATCATTGGCGGTCATGAACATATGAACATGGAAAAAAAAGTTGGAAAGGTTAAGATCTGTAAAGCAGATGCCAATGCAAAATCTGCCTATATTCATAAGTTTACTTATAAACCCAGAACTCGTAAAGTAAGCGTTATTTCTGAATTGAAAGCTATCAATTCATCGATCGCTTTGGATTCAGAGGTAAATAGTACGGTACAAAAATGGGTCGCATTCAGAGATAGTGCAGTGATCTCTCTGGGCTTTGTTGCAGGGGAAACACTGATGAGTGCAGATGTCCCGCTGGAAGCAAGGGAATCACTTGTAAGGTCAACGTCAACTAATTTTACAAGACTTGTTACCAATTCTCTTTTATACTCCTTCCCGGTAGCAGATATTGCAATTTTAAATAGCGGCAGTATAAGGATTGATGATCAGCTGAAAGGTGAGATAACACAGGCAGATATATTAAGAGCTTTACCTTTTGGAGGAAGTCTTTCTCTTGTACGGATGACTGGTGAAGAGTTGGTAAGGATATTAGATGCCGGCACTTCGGATGCTCAAAAATGGAATGGTGGATTTTTGCAGATTGCTGGGGCTGAAAGAATAAATAATAAGTGGCTTTTAAATGGAAAGGAGATAGTCTCGAATCATACTTATACTGCAGTGATGCCTACCTTTCTTTCAACAGGTAAAGAAAAAAATCTTGAGTTTATAAATAAATTTGCTCGGACAACGCCTGATACTCTTGGTAATTCCGGCATTGAGAACGGCTATACTAAAAACGATGTTAGAAATTCCGTTATCGCATATATTAAATCCGGAATGAAAAGCCCATTATGGGTAAATGAATAAGCTACGATTATAAAGATTTTTAAAATGTTAAAGCATATATCTGATAAGCTTCGTGAAGCTGAATTAAAACTTGAGCTTAGATTTCCAAAAAAACTTTTTGATTTTATCAGAAAGCTGGAAAGTCCTGAGGTAATGTTTGGAGAAGAAGAATGGCTTTTTCCCACCGTGACTGAAAACCCAGATGACCCTTCAGAAAATTTCATTGTGTCAAAATCTATGTGGTTTAAAAGTCAATGGAATATGAATGCACTGGTATTCGCTGTCGGACGATATGGAGATTATCTTCTCGCTATTCAGAGTAAAGATGGAAAAATGCTAAAACAAATATTTGTACTTATTGATGAAAGTTCAGAGATAAAAATTTTTAATACAAGCCTTGATAAATTACTTGAATATGGGCCCTTTGATTATATGGAATGGAGTGATTATTACCTTAAGCTTGAAGATGGAGAAGTCCAGGAAGGGGATGAAATGAGTGATTCAGGTGATTTTTAATCTTACTAAAAGGTGTTCAATGTTTGCCGGTGATAGAAGACCGTATTCATCAATGTATAAATTAATTTAAGGAAGATGTGCTTCGTCTATGAGATGGTCGAGCGCTAGGATTTTTCTATTTCCACTTGATTAAGCCAGGCAATAGCCTCTCCTTCATTGTCAAATTGCTTTATTATCATTAGGTCTCTGTTTTCTATTTTAGACGCAATATTTTCTACAGCAACCCTATTAAAATAACTTTTGGGTTTTATAATAGCGATAGCTTTAAATCCTTTTTCAGTACCGCGAGGAATAAAGCTGTGCTCGATCCAGTTTTGATCTTCCATACTAATAAGGATCATCTCTTTGAGATTTGCCAGTACCTTATTGGCCTTATGCTCTATCAATGTTTTCAACATTTTTTCGGAACCCTCTTTTAATTGCCTGCTGGTTGAATAACCATGCCAATTCATCACTACTGCTTTAAGTTCGGGGTTGAAAAAAATATCGTAGACAGGTTTTGTATCCATTAAAAGTGTGATTAATTCCCCTACAACTTAAAATGGGGAATATTGTTTGTGGAATTTGTTAAATTTTTATTGTTTTTGCTGGATTATCACTTTAAACTGATACAAGAAAGAACTCCTGTAATCCTTGTGTTCTATTAAGGATGGGAGTTCTCCATTCCATATGGACTTTTCGAAAAAAATAATTTCTTACCTATATTTACTTCTATCTATTAACCAATTCATTTCAATAAAATTAACTTTATGAAAAAAATATTTTTATTCTTTCTTCTGATCTCACAATTGACATATGCTCAGGAGAAATATTCAGGAGTCTCCACACATTTTGAGGCCCTGGGGACACCTTATGGAGGGTGTGGTGTTCCTCCAGATCTTGTTGAGTCGGAATATTTCGTTGCATTGAATGTTTATCACTCACCTGGAGTAAGTACCTCATGGCCCCGTCCTTTAACAGGAACAGATACTATTTTTAAAGGCGAATTTAATAATGGCCATAACTGTGGTCGATGGGTCAGAGTTTCTATAATGGAAGACTGTATCGGAGGAACCAATGACGGAGCTCTGGGGCAGCAATTTTGTAGGGGGGCAAATGCTAAGTGGACACATGATAAATATTCTTATGCTTATCTCAATATGATTGTAACGGATGCATGCGGTGATGGAAATGGTTGGTGCAGGGACAGCAAATACCATCTTGATTTGCATACTCCATCCCTGAATAAATTTGAAAAAGACGGACAGCCTATAACAGATATGTATCCTGGCCATTTTAATAATAGAAAGATCGAGTGGGAATATATTAAGGCTCCCGGTTATACGGGAGATATTGATATTTATTTTATGCAAAACTCCCAGCAATACTGGGCTAGTATATTTATAAATCATCTGGAGAATGGAATCCATAATGTAGAACAAAAAGTTGGGAAGCAATGGGTTAAATTAAAAACAAATAGCGATATGGGGCAAGCCTATCTTCTGGATCCAGCAGAACAGCCGTATAGAATAAGAGTTTGGGATGCCGAAGATAAACTTGTCAATAATGGAAGAGAATATATATTTTCTTTACCTGCTGCTTGCGGAAGCAAGTGTCCCGTTCCGGCTACAAAAGCTACCTATCAGATCAATGATCCTGTAATAACATCAGTTAATAATGTCAGTGAAGATAAATTCTTTTATGTTGGAGGTGCCAACGATAATCATATAATAATGTGGGATCTTAATGAACTGGTATATTCTGTACAGCTTGTTGATTTGTTGGGCAGAACAGTTAAGGAGTTTAAAGTAGATTCTGTAAAAGGCACCCTTGATCCGGGCACTTTATCTGGAGGTTGTTACCGAGTGGTTTTTTATGGAAACAATAGTATTATAGCCTGTAAGACATTAATAAAGTAAACAAGCATTTAATTATCACTAATAACTATAAAAGCCGACCATGTAGTCGGCTTTTCATTTTTAAATATATGACTTTGCATGGCATCTCTAATATATTGTTTGGTTGTTATAGTGTCTGATTTTAAAGTTGTTATCAATGAGAAGTTGGTAAATGGAATAAGCAGTTCAAATTTTATTCATAATGGAAAAAAAAGTGTCAATTGATTAAGTAAGAAAGAATCAGAAGTTTACGTCTCATGTAAAAAGAGATTATTAAGTTGTTTGGATAAACGAGCTACTAGGTGAAATATGAGAAAGGCACTGCAAATTTTTTCGTATATTTATGATATTAAATTTAAATATACTTTTTTATGATGCTGGGATACTATACCCCTGTTTTGATATTGCAGGCTTTATGTTTATATCATGCTTACAAAAATAATAATCAGCAAAAGTGGTATTGGTTGATATTGTTTTTTCCCGTCTTTGGATGTCTCATTTACCTGTATGAGAATTTTTACAGTAAACGCTTTATCAGCAATCTGTCAGAAGGTGTAAAGGCTCTTGGAAACAGCAATCACAGGATAGAACAACTGGAGAGACAAGTCAAATTTAATGACAGTTATACCAATAAGGTAAACCTTGCTGATGCTTATATGAGAGTGCAGAGGTATGAGGAGGCAGTTAATTTGTATGAAATGTGTCTAGAAGGATTTATGGCAGAAGACCCTGTGTTGTTGATGAAATTGTTAAGTGCTTATTATCAGAATGGAAATTACAAAAAGGTAATTTTCATTGGTGAAAAACTTACTTCCAATAAAACTTTTAAAAATGCGGAAGAAAGAATTGCATTAGCCTGGTCATACTTTTTTGATAATCAGCAATCAGTTGCAATAGATATTTTTAAGGACTTGGATAAGACTTATACGAATTTCAGACATCGAATAGAATATTCAAAACTTCTGATAAAACTGGACCAACAGGAGGCTGCTGAGTTAAAGCTTCAAGTGCTGATGGAAGAGTTTGAGCACATGAAGCCACTTGAAAGAAAGGTAAACAGACCTCTGATCAGTGAAACTAAAAAGATGCTAAAGGAATTGGATAAGGTGAAGTCGTAAGTTGTGCGTTATTTCTAGAAATATTTTATGGAACAGTCGGAAAATCTGGTAGCCAAGTCGGGAAAATTTAGCGCATATCTGGCTGCTATAGTTGTAGTATTTATCTGGTCGGGTTGGATTACTTTGTCGAGAATGGGTGTACATACAAATCTTACACCATATGATATAACATTATTGAGGTTTGGGACAGCGGCCATATTAACCTTACCTTTTAGTTTGCGATATGACTGGAAGAGTGTTAAATGGCATCAGATTATGCTAGTTGCTCTTGGTTGCGGGTTTCCATATACTATGTTATCATTTATCGGCTTGAAAACGACCAAGGCTGCAAATGCCGGAGTACTGGTGAATGGTATGCTTCCTGTTATCGGTTTGCTTTTTACTATCTTATGGTTTAAAGAAAGAGTAAGCAAAATGAAATATCTGGCAATCTTTGTTTTGTTGACTGCAAACCTGCTGATGGCAAATCTCGCCTCTAGCTTTTCAGCTTCATACCTGCCTGGTATTCTTTGTTTACTTTCTGCTGCGTTGGTATTTTCAACTTATATGGCAGCTACAAGGCGGTGGGGATATGGTATGAAAGATGTGATCGCATTTGTGCCTTTGGTGAACGCGGTGTTGTTCTTTCCGCTGTGGCTTATGAATCCTTCCGCTATTTTGAGTTCTCCTGCTCAGGATGTGTTAATACAAATGATTTATCAGGGAGTTGTAGTGAGTGTTTTTGCATTGTTGTTGATTACCTTTAGTGTAAGCAAACTTGGATCCGGCCCTATGTCTGTATTTTTATCATATGTACCTGTGGTAACGGCAGTCCTTGCCTTCTTTTTTCTCAAAGAATCACTATCATATACTGAACAAGCCGGCATTGTCTTATGTTCTGCCGGCTTGATGATCTATGCAAAGAGTTGAAATGAAAATACATTTCCTGAAAGATAATCAGTAACGTGAATCCAAATTTACTAATTGATTGATTTGATGATAATAGTTAGACATTCCTCCTCAGTTCAGAAGGTGAAAAGCCATAGTGCTTTTTGAATGCAGAACTGAAGTGATTGGCATTTTTATATCCCAGATGAAGTGCAATCTGATTAATATTCATCTCCCCTGAAAGCAGTAATTTCCTGGCTTCTTCCATTCGTTGCTGAAGTAGATAACCGAATACCGTTGTACCATAAACTTCTTTAAATGTCTTCTTTAAGTGAAACTCATTGGTGCCTACCATGTGCGCCAGATCTATCAGAGAGCAAGGAGACTGTATGTTATTCATGATGATTTCTCTTGCATGTTCCATGATTTCTACATCCTTTTTTCTTAATGATTTTCTTGATTGACAATTCTCTGATAATGAATATAGCTCATATTGTTCAAACTGAAGCATGAGCAATTCTATCACTTTGGCTTCAATCATCCATCTTCTATAATATCCGGTGCTTTGAATATTCTTTATATCATGAAGGATTGCTAACATGCCTGGAGTTAATGGGAGATTTGCAGAACTAATTTTTCCAGGATTGCCTTTTAGAATAGCTTGTCTGAATGAGTCAAATAACTCGTTCTCTGGCAATAGCTTTAAGAATAATACAGGGTTAACATGAATTCTTACAAGCTGAATGTTATCCGAAGGAGTATGTTCGTGTTGTGCTTCATAGTTTGAGTAATAAAGTATGTTATGCTGGTTTGCAAAGTAAGTAAACGGTTCGCTATCCTGAATTATTTCAGTTAATGAATTTCCTGAAAGTAGGAATTGAAGTGTGATAATAGAGAAATCATACTGAAAGAGAAACTTGAAATTTTCATCTAAAGTGATTGCACTAAAGCTAAGCCAAAGGTCTTTCATGTATATATCATGAGCATTACCAAAGGTAGTATTAAAGCCTATATCGTGGATGGTCTCGGTTAGCGGGACTTTAGGGCTCTCAATTACGGCTGGATATAGTATATCCAATTCACCTTTAAAAGGCTCCAGGTTTATTATCTTAAGTTTCATTTTCCCTCTATATGTATGCTAATACTGAAGGTTTGTATTGCCTTCAGTATTAGCTTTATATTATTAATGCACTACTCTTTAATGCCCTCCGAACTGTTTGAATTAAGACGCAATTAATCCCTCATTTGTATATTTTACTCCCTTTGGCGTACCCGATTTTGGGGTGGAGAAAATTATCTTTGTTGCTCAAATTTAAATGGAATTAGTCTAAATAAAAAGTACAAGATAATGAGTGAATGGGTTCGATTCGATAAAATCCTTTGTAATACAGTAGTTTATGTGTTGGTCTTTTTTTCATTTTTTTCAGCTCAGGCTCAAAATGATGAAATGGGGACAGTAAAAGGACGTATTCAGTTAGAAGATGGTGAACCTGCAATTTTTGCTTCAATAGGTGTAAAAGGAGAGAGTAAAGGTGAATTGACAGACGAGGAAGGAAGATTTGAATTACAGTTGAAACCGGGAAAATATACTATCATTATTCAATTGGTTGGTTATGAAAATATCGAAAAAGTAATTGATGTTAAAGCAGCCGAAAGTGTTGAGTTGGCTTCAGTTGTATTGAAAGCTCCAGACAATCATCTGGAAGAAGTGAAAGTATTTGGCAAGTCAGAAATCCAGGAGGTTCAGCAACAATCTTATAACGTAGCAACAATAGATGCTAAAAAGCTTCATAATTCAACACTTGATCTGAGTTCAGCTCTGGATAAGGTTTCTGGCGTGCGTGTGAGAGAAAGCGGAGGGGTAGGCTCTAATTTTAATTTTTCGCTGAATGGATTTACAGGTAGACAGGTTAAGTTTTTTATGGATGGAATTCCAATGGATAATTTTGGCTCCTCTTTTCAGATTAATAACATTCCTATTAACCTGGCTGAAAGAATAGAAGTGTATAAAGGTGTCGTTCCTGTATGGCTGGGAGCAGATGCTTTAGGGGGTGCAGTAAACATTGTTACCAATGCAAACAGAAGAAATTATTTAGATGCATCCTATTCCTATGGATCATTTAATACGCATAGAACATCAATCAATGCTGGATATACTTCTAAGTCTGGTCTTACTGCACAGTTAAATCTATTTCAAAACTATTCAGATAACAACTATTGGGTATATGCTGATGTGGCACAGATTCCTTCAGGTCTATATCTGAAAGACCAACGTGTGAGGAGGTTCCATGATACATACAGAAATGAAACACTGATTGCCAATGTGGGAGTAAGAAGAAAAAAATTTGCAGACCTGTTATTACTTGGTGTCACGCTTGGACAGAACCGAGCCGATATTCAGACCGGAGCCCGCATGGTGAGTGTGTTTGGTGACTTTTACAGAAAAGGAAATACCATTATGCCTTCGTTTCGATACAGTAAAAGTGATCTTTTAATCAAAGGTTTAACTCTTAATGTTACAGGAAACTATAATCTGGGACAGGAACAAAATGTGGATACGGTAGCACGTCGATATAACTGGTTTCAGCAATATACAAACACAACAAGTCCAGGAAGTGAACGTGAACGTTCCTTATATAAATTCAGGAATAATAATGCTATTGCTACAGCAAACATCTCTTATAAGTTCAATAATAAGCATTCGATAGCATTGAATAATGTAATAACTTCTTTTAACAGAAAAGGGGAAGATGAACTTAGACCTGATGCAGAAGCATTAAAACAACCGAAGATTACCCTAAAGAATATAATAGGGCTTGGTTATAAATATGATTTTAATGCCCGCTGGAGCACTTCTGTTTTTGTAAAGCAGTTTATTCAGAAAAATACATCTTCTCTTTCTGCTGAAGGGCCTGGAGGGTGGGGAAATACTATCTATATAAAACAACATTCTTTATTCAATAAGACTGGATTTGGATTAGCTACTTCTTATTTTCTTTCAAGCATAATTCAAGTGAAAGCTTCCTATGAGAAAAGTTACAGACTTCCCGAAAATGAAGAGTTGTTTGGTGATATGATCAACCTCTCAGGAAATAATTCTTTAAAGCCGGAAAGCAGCCATAACCTTAATCTTGGAGCAACTCTCAATAAGACTTTCGCATCTAATCATGTATTAGTGCTGGAAGGAAATATTATGTATAGAGAGGCCTATGATTTCATTCGTCCGGCCCTGGTTACCAATGGCACTCATCAGATAATGACAAATCAGAGAGATGTAAATAATATCGGATTTAATGGTGATGTCAGATATTCCTTTAAAAGGTTATTCCATGCTGGTGCGAATCTGACTTATCAGAATCTTAGAAACAATACCAAATACGAGGAAGGAAGCTCTAAGCCAAGTACTGTTTACAGAGACAGAGTACCGAACATCCCTTATTTGTTTGGTCATATCGATCTTGGCTTTACCTTCAATAACGTTGGTGCAAAAGGAAACAGATTAAATATCGGATATAATTTATTATATGTGTATGAATACTATTTAAGATGGCCAAGTCAGGGAACTGCCACTGAAAAGTATACCATACCAGCTCAAATTTCTCATGATGTGAGTATGGTTTATTCTATGGCTAATGGAAAATACAATATCGGTCTGGAATGTACCAACCTCACTGATAGCAGACTTTATGACAATTTCAGCTTGCAGAAACCGAGCAGAGGGTTTTATATCAAGCTCAGGTACTTTCTTACAGAGAAATAATTTTAATTCAAACTATATATAATTTAATACAATGAAAAATAAAAATCAATGGGTCTGCATGGCTTTGGGGCTGGGATTATTTGTAGCATCATCATGTGAGAAGAAAAAAGATCCATCTCCTGGTGAAGTTGGCGGTCTTACAGGTCAGACAAAATTTGTTATCGCTGCAAGTCCTGAAGGTACTCTTGGAGAATCTTCCAACTATCTTCTTACATCTGGTGATCTTACGTCTGGAAGCATCAGTACTAAAGGAAATGGAATAGAACAGGATGGCTACCGTTATTATGTTTTTCATAAAAATAAAGTCTTTAGCTTGTTGTATGGACAGGGAAATCCAGGGGCAGTTACAGCATACATGCTCAATACTGCTGGTGAACTGCAAAAGACTCATGAGTTGCAAACAGAATCTGTTCATGTATTCGGAACAGTAAACGATGAAATTCTTTTAATTAAAGTTCCGCGTCAGGGAGATGCTAACGCTACTATGTTCAGGGTAGATGCAAACAACCCACAGATTTTAGCTTCCAAGACAATCAATATTGTAGACCTTGCAGGAAACGGAGAGCGTGCGCATTTTACCGGAGCATTTCAGGTAGGTAACAAAGTATATGCACCTTATATGTGTATCAAGGGTATTACAGGAAGTGCATTTCATACAAACTACACGGACAGCAGCTGGGTGGCAGTATTTTCCTATCCTGATCTGAATCTTGAGAGAGTTATCAGAGATAACAGAACAAGTTATTTCGGATATTATTTTGCACAAAATTGTCTAAAAGAAGTTGAAAACGGAGATGTTTATGCATTCTCAAGAGCAGTTGTAGAGGGGGCTGGAGTAGTTCCTTCAACTAAACCTTCTGCTATTGTTCGTATTAAAAAAGATGCTACTGAATTTGATAAGAGCTATTTTTTCAATGTTCAGGAGAAATCAGGTGGTCACCATTTGTATAGCGAAAAATATTTCGGAGATGGAAAGTTTTTGCTTACCATGTTTGCTGAAGCAGGAAAAACCAGCGGAAGTGTTAAATATGCCATTGCAGATGTTTTTGCAGAAACCTTTACCTGGGTTACCGGCATTCCAAATGCACCAACCCATGTTGCGATGCATCCATACGTTTGGCCTGATAAAAAGACAATTTCTCTGGGTATCACTACTGGCGCTGATGGTCCATATATCTATAACATCAATGTAAACGGTACAGCAACAAGAGGTATGCAGGTGGAGTCAGGAAGTGTCACAGCTGTTGGAAGTCTTGAGTATTAATTCTATTAAATAGTTTTTAAAACCTGATCTGGCAGCTAAAAGGGGAAGCCCTTGTCAGTTGCCGGATTTTGATTTAATCATATCGTCGAACAAATAGGAGCATGAAGAAATACACATTCAGAAAATTTATGAATGATATTCACTTGTGGCTGGGCATAGGAAGTGGTATTATTCTTTTCATCATTTGTCTGACGGGTACAATCTACGTCTTCGCAAAAGATATCACCGAATGGATGGATAAAGAAAAATTCATTGTTGCAGTTTCTGAAAGTACTCACCCGATGAAGGTGACACAGTTGGTGGCTTCATTGGAGCAGGAGAAAAAAGATAGTAAGGTTACAAGTATTCAGATACCTGAAGGAAAAGAAAGTGCCTGGTTATTTACAGTCACACCTAAGGATATCCTTTTACGCAGAAGCAAGGAAGAGCGAGAAGCAAAGATGAAGGAACGCATTGGAGAAAAGCGAGAGTCAAGAGGCAGGGCAGAGGAAAAATCTAACCAGAGAGGTCGGGTAGCTGATGAGGATTCAAAGCCCAAAAAAGGGAGAGGGAAGGGGCGAGGAGATCGTGAAAGGATTAAAACATATTTTGTGAATCCATACACAGGAGAAGTATTAGGTGATACAAGAACAGCTTCTTCCAAATTTTTTATGACTATTATGGGATTGCATAGATGGCTTCTCCTTGATCATGATATTGGCCGTCCTATCACAGGTATTGCTACACTAATTTTTATACTGATGGAAATAACGGGGTTAGTTCTATGGCTTCCAGTCAAACTTAAAAGCTGGAAAAAATGGAGTGCCTGGAAAACTGGATTTAAAATAAAAACAGATGCTCGTTGGAAAAGGATTAACTATGATCTTCATAATACACTTGGCTTTTATACATTTCTGCTGATTACTCTGATGGCTTTGACTGGCTTGTGCTTTTCTTTCGAATGGTTTCGTAACGGGGTAGGAAATGTTTTTGGTGCAAAGCCATTTGATGACAGAAAAGCTGCTGCGATTCAGTCTGAATACAGGGAGACAAAGTCGAAATCTCTTGATTTTTTTATTGGAAAGGCAAATGAAATATATCCTTATAAGGGAGATCTTCGCATTAGTTTACCAAAGGATTCTGTAAGTCCTGTAACGGCTTATAAAGTGCATAAAGGCTTTATATCTTCAGCCGGCACAGATCGAGTGTTCTTTGATCTATATACAGGAAATGTATTGAAGAAAGAGCCATTCTCTGATAAACGAATTGGAGAGAAGATTGTAGCATTAATATATCCTCTTCATGTAGGAGAAGTATTCGGTTCTTTTACCAAAATTATTTATTTCATTGCCTGTCTTATTGCAACGAGTCTTCCAGTGACAGGGACAATCATATGGATCAATAAGCTTAGAAAAAAATCCGATAAAGAAGAAGGTATAATTGCAAAGAAGAAACCTGCAGGTGCTGGAAAGCCTTCCAAACCAAATATGAAGATAGCACTTCCAGTATTGGAGTCTAATACGGATAACTAATAATTAATGCATAAACTATTTTAACTATAAAAATACAGTACATGAACATGAAGTCTATACTTACTTTATTATTTTCTTTATTTCTACTAAGTGTTGGAAACGCTCATAACATATGGATAGAAACTAACAATACCGGCAAAGCTGGAAAGTTACATTCAGTAAAAATTTATCTTGGTGGTTATGGTGAAAATGAAAGGGATTCTGTAAGTAAGTGGTTTAGCAATACCAGAGATGTTGCAATAAGCCTTACCAAACCGGATGGTACAAGGGAAAATCTTGTAACAAAACCTGCTGGCAATCACCTCGAAGCTTTGTTTACACCTTCACAGGAAGGCTATTATACGGTCTCAGCATCCCATGAAGTAGCTGATGTTTACGGAACAGCCAAGATACAATATTATGCTGCTTCTCAGATAAAAGTCGGAGCTTCAGTGGAGGGTATTAATAATGTGATTTCATCGACAGATATGCCAGTGCAACTTATAACTGCAAGTCCGGTTGAAAAAAAGAATGTTTCATTAAAGGTTATGTACAAGGGAAAAAATCTTGATAAATCTTCAGTGTCTATAGCTTCTCCAGCTGGTTGGGTAAAAGCGGTTGAAACGAATGACGGAATATTCAGCTTTGATGCCCTTTGGCCTGGTGTATATGTAATTGAAGCATATCATACAGATAAGACAGAAGGAAACTTGAATGGAAAAGAATATAAACTTATCAGAAATACCTCTACATATAGTATAACAGTAGGAAGGTAATATTTCTCCATTTTTCAAGGGCTATGGAATCATCAGAATCAATTTATAAAAGCGTTTCGCATGTACTGCATGTCTCGTAATGTGAGGCAAAGCAGTATTAAGGTTACAGTATTGCTTAAACTATGGTTTGAGCTCTGTTTAGAAAGAGAGCAGGCTTGTTATTGATGTTTTTACTATGGAAGCAGGCGAGAAGCTCCTTCATGACTCTAGGTTAAATAGATATCGTATTCTACAAGGTATCCGTCTTCGAACTTTCGCAGGCCTTCGTTGGTTACAAAACCCGCAGCTTGGAGTTTCGATATGATTTCATCTGAAACATCATTGTTGCGTTTTACCTCTTCCTTTTGTGATTTACATGAAAGAAAAATAACGCCAAGAGCCATGATTAGACAATAGGTTAGCTTTTTCATTTTTTTATTTTGTGGTTAAAGATTTTTTTTATTGAAAGAATATTAAAAAATGCTCGATGTAAATATTGAAAAAAAATGAGTTATCTGAGGTTCAATAATTGATATGTAGTGTGTTATTGATTGAGCTTTTTAGTATTTAAATGGTTGTCTTATTCCTTTAAAAATTTATTGCATGTCTTATTAAAATTTATAATGAAGATGAATTGTACTTGTTTATTATAGGAAGGAGTGAACTTGGGAGAAAATATCAAATAAGTATACTGGAGTTGATTTAAAGCAATGTTACTTATCGATAAGACTATTAATAGATCTTTTTTATATTATAAAATATGCAGAATGATGATTTTTATTTTGTCAATATAAATGTTGAGATTTTATATCAGCTTATTTTCGCTTAGTTGAGTTTATGATTTCATCGATATTAACTGCATATCTGTATGCTTAAAAAAATAAAAGATCAATTCTTTTTTTAGAGTAATTAAGAAACCCATTAATATTTATGTCAAGCAGTGTTATATTACAAAATAGATTAATACTAGTCTTTAATTTAATGGTTGGGTATATTCATTATTTCTCCAACATTGAGCTTTTATCTTTGTAAAGCTAATACTTTTCGAAAGAGGGAAATACTTGCTGAAGAGTGTTTGGGATGGGGCTGATAAAAAAGTGATAATAGAATGTGTTTCTATATAATTTCCAAATATGATAAGATCGAGGGAATTAATATATCACAGACATTTTCAAAACTTCTTCTCCACTATTGATATTGATAAGATAGTAGCCTGCAGGTACTCTATGGTCATTTACATAACCATCCCATAGTTTTGGAAGAGTTAATTGGCAGATCGTATTGCCAAATTTATCAACAACTTTAGCATTCCCAGTTTGAGAAAAATAATAGTTGTCATCTACACCATCACCGTTAGGAGTAATAACGAGCTGCTTACAATCCTCTCTGGGAATTTCAATGGTATTGGGAATTGTATAACTACAGCCGTTTGGTGCGGATATAGTAAGTTTATATTCCAGATCTTCGAGCTTTGCGAATTGACCAGATGCTGAAGAATACTTAGTATGTGTCTGCAATCCTTCTATATCAAATTTGTAATTGATACCTGGCTGATTGATCAAACTAATATTCACTGATCCTTGCTTTACACAGGTGTTTCCCGTTATGTCATAGATTACTCCGCTTATATTGACACAGGGAAGAACATCAACATTAAAAGCATCTGTTCTAAGTTTAAGATTTGGGAAAGAAGGATGAGTTACCTCGCAATAATAATTGCCCTTGTCAGAAGGTCTTGCTTTGTCTATACTAAAAATTCTGGATGTTTGCCCAGTTACATTATTATTAAAGATCCACTTTCTTGATACTCCTGAAGTGTTCGAATCTATTTTTGAATCTAACGAAAATTTTTCAAGCTCTACTATAGTCTGCATTGTACCGACATTGAAGACTTTCTGAGGAGATAATTCAAACAATGAAGGATAATTGAGAAAAGCTGTTAATGGCAGTAAGTCCTGAAAGTTCAGGTAGTTTTTAAACAATCTTACCTTAGTAAGCGATTGATATGAAGTTAATGAAGGTAGCTCTGAAATAAGGTTACTATCCAGATAGACAGTTTGGATACCTAATGGTAAAGTCGGGAACTCTTCAATAAAGTTAGAGCTTGCGTCAAGAACTTTTAGACTATCCATTCCGGATAGATCCGGTAATTGTTTTATTTTATTTCTGAAGCACTCCAGTTTCCTTAATTTAGGAAGATTAGTTAGGTCAGGAAGAGCAGTAATTCCAACCAAAGAAATTCCTAAATATTCAAGCTTTGGTAAATTTAAAGCAGGAATATTATCAAACTTGTTAGTGTGAACCAATAACTGAATCAGATTTTTATTATTGGTAAGGTCAGGGAATTGGGTGACATCTAAACGATGAATGGAAAGATATTGGAGGTTAATGAATGGCGATAAATCCGGTATAGTAGTCAGTTTGGTTTCTCCAATATTCAATTTAGTCAGCCCTGTCATAGCAGCTATATCTGGCAGAGTTATGATAGGGTTCTTAGTGATATTAAGTTCTGTAAGACCTGTGAAATATTTTAACTCATCGATTGTAGCAATACCGTAATTAGGGCATTCCAGTTTTTTAACTGCCGCAGCTTTTGTCAATATTAAATTCTGATTAGCGTCAAGAGCAGTGGGAATACTATCAGCTATACACTTTCTGAAAGCATTGTCTGCAATTGGTGTCTGGGCCATTGCTGCAGATATAGTAAAGATATAGATTGCCGCTATGTATTTAATGAAACTCATTCTGTTACTGTAATACTTCCCTTGATAACCTTCCCGTCTCTATTTTCAATGATATAAATAAAATATCCCGATTCAAGTTTTCCTGACTCTGAGTATCCTGACCAAGTACATTGTTCCCCATTTGTCATCTGTTTTGAATATACCTGATTACCTGTTTTGTCAATGATAGTCAGCTTTGAAGCCTGTGTAGCGATTGGGCCAAGCCATTCTTCGCCTCGGCCAGGATTAAAATCATAATCAAGTTTGCAAACTTTTCCTTTTAAAATTAGGGGATTAAATTGATGTTTACAACCGTTATAGTCAGTAACGTCTACTCTGTATGTCCCTTGATTTAAATCCCTGAAAATATTTTCATCCTCTGATCCTGAGCCATTAAGAGTTGTTTTATAAGGGGATGTACCGCCTTTAAAACCTTTAATTTCAATAACTCCATTGTTGCTGCCGTTACAAGGCTCCTGAACGATTAGTTGAGCTGAAATAACAACCCCTTCGCATTTATTAGCAGGTAGCGTAGCAAGATCAATTTTAGGTTCTGTTATTGAATTGGTAGTGTTATCTGCTTTTAGAGGATTTTCCTTAGGCGTTAATGACTGACCATAATCAATAACATGAGTGATTGCAGTTGTATCTTCCTTAATTGTAGTAGGTTGATTATCAGTTTTTTTATCTGATATTTTAATGACTTTTGGAAGTTGTTCTGAATTTGTATGTTTTATTTCACTGACCGGTTGCTGTATATTTGGGGTCCTTTCAGTAGAGACCATATTATTACTAATACGTTCTGATTTTTCAATTTCCGACGTCGAATTATTTCTTATTAGCAAATAAGAACCAGAACCAATCAATGCTAACAATATCAGGAAGGCCCAACCTTTATTGAAGGGGCCACTTTGGTCAGCCTTAGTTTGCTCTTCAGCCATTATCGATTTCAAACCTTTAAGCTTATTCTGAAGAATAAGATCCTTTGCAGTTTTGCATACTTCCATTTTATGCTGTAGAGCACTATCGGATATAAGTTGTTCCTCAAACAATATTCTTTCATTTTCAGGGAGTAATCCTGAAAGGTATAGCTCAATTACCTCATATATATATTCATCATTGCTGCTATACATGACCTTTTAATTTTTGAATTATTAGAGGGTTATTTTCAATTTCTTTATATAATTTTTCTCTACATCTTTTTAGAGCCATTTTAGCTGCCCCCTCAGATTCCAATCCCATCCTGATCTGTATATCTTCCATCATTAGATTCTGATAAATGGTGTAGTTTAAAATTTCAATGCACTTACTACCGATTTGGGAGAACAATTGGGAAAGGAGATTCTCTTCCATTGCTGCAGGATATATCTCTTGAAAATCAGCTTCTATGTTGTAGATGTTTTCTTCTGATTGAAAATCTACACTAATCGATTTGTTACTCTTTCTCAGGCTATTGATCCATCTGTTAATACAAAGTGTAAAGAGAAATCCGTAAACTGTATATTTATCATTGTATTTACCTTCCAGGATGTGTTTATATAAGTACATGACAGCATCCTGAAATACATCCTCAACATCTTCCTTCTTACCTCCTCGGTTTAAGATTGTCTTTTTTACCCTGGGATACACCAATTTATAAAATAAAGAGATCACCTCTTTATCCTTCCCTTGTTTAATTAAGTCAGGAATATCCTTTTCAACAATCGCCATATTTGTCAAAATCTAAACTGAAGACACACCGGATTCTCAATAGTAATGGAATTTTCAAGAAATTTTTTTTAATTTTTTATTCTCTCCAAGATTAATCTTTACGTTTTTTTTACCGTTAAAGACTATTTCAAATTGTACTTTGGAATTATAAATTAGGATTGCAGGATAGGATTTTCTATTATATTTGTCTGAATTTCACTTTAGTCTCGTTGAGGAAATTACTTTCATCTTTTCTTTTTATTTTTAGCATAACTATTGTCTGCTACTCCCAACAGACCCAGAACTTTTATTTACCTGATTATTACTCTTCAACTGCACTAGATCATTTAGCACTTATTAATCCGGCCTGGAGCGCCGATGAAACAAAGGGGACATTAAATAGTTTGTATAAATCAAGATCAGGACTTTTTAATGAAGTAGCTACTATTACTGCATATGGAGATGTTCTGCTAAATCCGAAAGGTAATGTGGGACAGATTGCGAGAGTATTGTTTCAGAATGAAAAAGAAGGGCCATATATATCATCTCCCAAATTTTATGGAAACTATGCAGTTAAGATACCTCTCAGAGAAGACCTCTTTCTGTCTGCAGGACTTGCCTTTGGTGTAGCTTCAATCAGCTTTACAGCTCCTTCAGGAATGGGGAAGGGTAGTGCGCCCGACGCCAATGCGGGTTTAATTCTAAAATATAGGAAGACAGAAATCGGAGCAGCCTCTTACCAGCTTTTGAACAACAGTATTACTGCAATTAATAGCCCTTTATTATTTAAACGATTTTATCAGTTTTATTTTCAATCGGAAAAGGATCTGAGTGAGTATCTAACTTTAAGAGCTCATTTATTCTATAGGCCTCAGCCATACAGAGACTTAGGGAATGCGGCGTTATTACTTTGTTATAAAGAAACGATTGCTATTGGTGGAATGTACCAGTACCAGAGAGGTACCTCATTTTTAGCATCTCTTTATCTTAATCAATCCAATAATCCGATAATTTTAAATTTCTCTTTTAATAGTCTATTCTTGAGTAACCGCCTTCTTACTAATGGTTCTTATGAACTCGGCCTTCAATACAGGATAGCCAATTGATATATCCTTTATGGGATATATCCAACATTTTTTTAGTAGGATCCAAATTCAATTTTTATGTATCAAAAGATACATATTAAGATATTTTAATTTTATTACTGAACGAAATTCTTCTGAAATAATAGTTCTTTAAAATTTCTTAATATTTGAATAAGAAATTAATCCCACTTTATAAGGCAATTAATTTTAAATGTGTTTATTATTGCATTATAAAAGTATAGCTTTTTCAGTATGGGCTTCGGTATTGCCCGCTTAGAGGGTGTTTAAACAAGTGTTCATTATAACTGCAGGATCGTTTATAAAGTCTTGTAGCGTATTCGTAAATTCATACTTCTATTTCATTTGAAAAAGCTGTTTGGTGTTTTCTTTTAGCTATGTTGTAAGTTTAATTATTTATGGTAACAAGATTTATTTTTAGTGTAATAGTTTTGTTTTTTGCTTCTCTGAATTTAAGCTATGGACAAGAAACTTATACGCTTAGTGGCTCTGTCAAGGACTCTGCCAATGGTGAGGCAATGATTGGTGCTGTAGTTACAGTCAAAGAAATCAATGCCGGTACTGCTACTGATATCAATGGAGATTTTTCAATGAAAGTCCCTCCGGGAAAATATACGGTGGAAATCAATTTTGTCGGATATGGTAGCATTTCACAATCAGTTGTTGTGAAAGGGAATACTAAAATGTCATTCAGCATGAAAGAACAGATGTTGAAAGAGGTTATTGTTACTGGGGAAAGACCGGATGCTCAAGTGAAGAACCTTGAGATGGGAACTCAGAAGCTGGACATGAAACAAATAAATGCTATCCCGCCTCTTCTTGGTGAGGTAGATGTGATAAGAAGCATTCAGCTATTGCCTGGAGTCTCCACTGTAGGTGAAGGTGCATCCGGATTTAATGTGAGAGGAGGAGCAGTAGATCAAAATCTAATCTTGCTTGATGACGCTCCGATATACAATTCCTCACATATGTTTGGATTCTTCTCTGTTTTCAATCCTGACATGGTAAAAGATATAAAACTTTCAAAGGCTGCAATACCAGCACAATATGGTGGTCGTTTATCATCTGTTCTGGATGTGAAAATGAAAGAAGGGAATCCTGACAAAATAGGAGTTCAGGGAGGCATAAGCACCATCTTCAGCCGCCTCACAGTTGGAGGCCCTATTAAAAAAAATAAATTATCATTTATAGTAGCTGGCAGAAGATCCTATGCTGACGTACTTGCAAGACCATTCCTTGCCAAAGCATTTAAAGATGCCCAGCTTTATTTTTATGATTTGACTTTAAAGGCAAACTATAATATTAACCAAAGAAATCGACTTTATCTTTCCGGATATTATGGAAGAGATGTGTTTGCATTTCCAGGTGCTTACTTTGGATGGGGAAATGCCACCACTACCTTGCGTTGGAACCACGTATTCAGTGACAAACTGTTACTTAATATGATCGGAGATTATAGTAGTTATAGTTACCGTCTAGAGTTTGGTGAAGATATGACCGAAGATTCCTTCAAATGGACTGCTAAAATTATAAACTATTGTGCAAAACCAGAATTTACATGGTATTTAAACAGCAATAATACTATCAGCTTCGGAGCTCAGGCAACATATTACAAATTCGTTCCAAGTACTGGAGTATTTTATTCCGGAGGGGAGAGAAGAGACATAGGCCTTCCCGATAAATATGCGATGGAAAACGCTTTATACATTTCGAATGAACAGAAATTGACGGCCAGGCTTACACTTCAATATGGCTTGAGATACTCCTTCTTTAACTATCTCGGGTCAGGAACAGCTTATTATTATGATTCAACAGCAGGCAACTATGTTAGAAATCCGGTAGGTATTGAAGAATTTGGAAGAAGAAAAACAATTAAAGCTTATACTCGGCCTGAGCCAAGAATAGCAGCTAATTATTCACTAAGTGAAAATTCATCTCTTAAAGCCAGCTATAACAGAATGGTTCAGTATATCCACTTGATATCGAATACTACTGCATCTATTCCTCTGGACGTTTACCTGCCAAGCACCAATAACATAAAGCCTCAGTTGTGTGATCAATATTCACTGGGCTATTTCAGAAATATCGGCCCTAAACAAAATATAGAAACATCTGCAGAAGTCTTTTATAAGGACATGTTAAATCAATTGGATTATATAGATGGAGCAAATCTGTTCTTTAATCCGAATCTTGAAGGAGAGGTTATTCCAGGAACTGCCAGAGCATATGGTCTGGAATTATTTGTGAAGAAGAAAGAAGGAAGATTTAATGGATGGATTAGCTATACTCTTTCTAAGTCTGAAAGAAAGGTGCCTGGTATCAATCAGGGAGATTGGTATCCGAACAGATATGACAGAAGGCACAATCTAAGCGTTGTTGGGATATATGAACTTTCCAAACGTGTGAGTTTGAGCAGTACATTTGTTTATGCTTCTGGTACTCCATTTACTTTTGCTACGGATAAGTTTGAATTCCAGGGTATATTCGTACCATATAATCCGGGAGGACCAAGGAACAATTACAGATTGCCTGCTTATCATCGTCTGGATGTAGCTGCAACTTTAAAAAGCAAAGAAAAAGTCCGCAAATCTAAAATATTCGGGAGATACAGCTGGGATCTGGTATTTACAGTTTATAACCTGTATTCCCGCAGAAATGCCTTTGCAATAACGCCGAGACAAAATCCCGAAAATCAACAAATAAGTGAAGCGTTAAGATTCTCAATTTTCGGATCTTTTGTTCCTGCAATTACATATAACTTTAAATTTTAAAAGAATGAAAAATAAAGTTTTATTATTCATATTACTTATAGTGCTAGTAGCATGTGAGGATAAAGTAGATATCAGCAATACGCTTAAAGCTGGTAAACCTGCTTTAGTAGTGGATGCTTTTATTACTAACCTTCCCGAGAAGCAAACTGTATATCTTTCTAGCACTCAATATTACTTTGATAACTCCGGTCCTATAAGAATAAGCGGTGCAGCAGTTAAGGTAGTGGACGAGACAACACAACAGGAATATGTTTTTGCAGAGTCTGCTCCCGGTCAATATGTTTCACCGGTAAAGGGAGATTCAATGCTGATTATAGGTCATCCTTACAGATTGTTTATAGATTATCAGGGGCAGGCTTATACAGCTTATTCATTAATGAAAAGAGTTCCTCCTATAGATTCTATTTTGTTTGAACCTCTTGAGGATCTTAATGAAGATATCATACCAGGTAAATACACTGCTGAATTCCAGGCTACAGATCAGGTAGGGGTAGGGGACCAGGTATGGATCAGAAATTATAAGAATGGAGTGAGAATAACGGATCCGGAAAGGATTGGGATTTCCTATGACGGAAAGATTTTCGCAACTGCTGAAGCGGATGGATCAATGTTCATTTATCCATTAAGAGTGTTCCCTGTTAACGATAACGGAGGAGAGGAAGATGATCAATGGCTGGACGGCCAGCAATTTGGTGTAGAATTGTTTTCTATAACAGAGGAGGCAGCAACATTTTTACAAGCTGTAGTAACTCAGTCAACTCAAGGAAACGGTGGGCCAATAGGAGCTTTATTTTCTCCACCGCCAGCCAATGTTCCAACCAATATCGTAAATACGACATCTAAAGATAAAGCGGCTGTAGGATTCTTTTGCACATCTGCTGTTTCAAGAGCCGAGACGATTGTACCTAATCCTTACGGTCGTAATCAATAATATTTCAGCCATACTTTTGTCCGAAAAATGGACAAAAGTATGGCTTATAAAAGAAACTATTTTTCCTATCTATTTTTAACTCTAAAATTTGCAAGAGAAAGTTATTTATCCAAGCCACCTTATGGAATAAGCTGACGAACTCCCCATCAATTAAAGAACGTAAATCAGGTATCTAATGAAGTGATATTTAACTCGCTCTTTTTGTCATTCTTAATAGGATATTTTATTTGTGCTGTCGTCTTCCTATTAATGGAAGTAAAGACAATATAATAACATAAAGAAAGCAAACAATGCTTGCTGATCTTAAAGAGAGAATAAAGAAATTGCCGAATGATCCTGATTTTCTTACACGTGAATCCCCTATAAGTAAAATATTTTTTAAGGAAAGACTGAAAGCTTCTTTGATGGTGAATTTGCTTCCGAAATTGATAGTATCCATTAGGTAGAAGCCTAATGTTCCATATAAAATTATGAATACAAATAAAACTAATGGAAATTTGAAATCCCTTTTAATAGCGGATAGATTCGTTTGTAATGTGTAGTTTCTTTCAGTATATAATAATATCGCGATTATTAAAAATGAAGCTATAGAGAATTCATAATAACCACCTTTGGTCAGGTGTGCGATAGTTGATATAAATGAACCAAAAAGGGCTATATACCATGCCGTTCTGTATCCTTTCCACAGATAGATAGAATTGATAATTAATATAGCACCAGTGACAAATTGAACATAGGTAGATGTGTAAAATAATTCATTGGAAATTAAATTTCTGATTGCGTTAAAATGTATGAAATCGACGGGGATCAGTAAAGTCAGAATGTTCAGCATTCCCAGTAAAAAACAAACCACGGCTGGAAATACTTTAAGGAACAGGCTGTCCTTGTATAAAATATAGGAAAAGATTGAATAAAGTAACGGTGTCCAGAAACTGAATAATCTGTATATAAGTGCCGTTAATAAAGCCTGAGCCGGAGAAAGACCATATTGTCTGAATAAATATGTAAGTGCAGCTTCAATTGCTCCTAGGCCGTTCATAAATGGAGAAACCATAGAGATAAAAAAAACTACCACATATGAAAGAAAGGCCATTGTCAGACTTCCTTTTCCTGATAGGGCCTTCATTGCTGAGAAAGCAAAGGAAATGCCTGTGAAGTCAAGAAACACAGATGTTATAAATGTATAAATCAAAAACTTTGTAGAGAATTTCTGAAGATTGATCTCATCTAATTTTCTTGATAGGGTGGGATAATGTTTGTTTACAAAAGTATATGCTCTTCCTTGTCTTTTATAAGAGAAAAAAGTAATTACCAATAGTGCAAGTATGATGACTACCGGAATTACTATAAGTGGGTTTATAGGATTATCTTTTTCTGCCAGAGATGTTATCAGTATTGCAGGAATTGAAAAAACAAAGATCGATGTGCAACTTGCGAACATATATATGGATGAACCGAATATCAATACAGTACTCGAAATGTTCTGAGCATCTGTTTCTTTTGTAGAGAATGCTAAAGAAGTAACTCCGCCTGCAGGTAATATGACACTGATTAAAAACCTCTTTAGATAAAGTAAAACCATGCTGAAATAAGCGGGATAAGATTGAATTGTCCTAAAACTGAAAAAGTATAGTAAGCCTTGTAAAAGCACATATACAATACTTATTAGTAATCCTGTAATGATCCAGAATGTATTAGCTTTTTCTAATGCAGAAGAAATTTCTTTGATCTCATTTCCGGATTTGGCAAAAAAAAGCACAGCAAAGAAAAAGCAGAGAAGTCCCAGTAATATTTGCCAGTATGAGGAAATCCAGGATCTGATTTTTTTGAAGAAACTCATAACAAAAGAAAACCTGGCACTTCCTTTAATGTTTACATTATCAAGAGAAAAAGGAAACGGAAATATGATAAAGCTCTTTCTGATCTTTTGTGGTAGGATGGATGTAAAAAGATAGGAATTACCTGGTTTTAATGTTTATGATACACCTTCAGATAAATTTTTACATAGAGCTTTTTGTTAATAGGTTACTGGTTAAATTCTTATGTGTTAAAGAATTCATTGGACGATTAGTTGAAAGATCTTGTTATATGAGATTCCAACTCAGGGCTTTTTTTAAACTGAGAAGCAAAGTCTTGTTCGAATTTTAATATTTTTTCTTCCCTTATTTTATTATACTGTCGCTTGCTGAAGACAGCGCAAAACCAATCCCACCCGTTCTTTACTTTATCTTTTTCGAATAGGTATGATCTTCCCAGAATCTCTGTTAAAAAGGAAAATATCAGAATTCCCCAAATCCACCATTGATGATTTCCGAGCCTATCAATCCAGAGATTGATAGGCTGGTTTACCTTTAGGAAAATTGCGGTAAAAATAGGCAGGAATGTAAGAGTAGAAACTTTAAGAAAGTATTTAAGATTGTTTCTCAGTTTATATTGTTCATCGTCCCACCGTTTATTGATATAATTTGATTTTTCAAATTCGAGCCTTTGCTTATTTTCATTTTCTCTGTTGAGCCTCTCAAGCTCGTCTCTGCGTTGTATTTCTTTGAGAAGTTTTTCTTTCTCAGTTTTCATTGCGCGGAATGTGGCTTCCCTCTTTTCATTTTCCCGCACTAAATATTCAAAATAATCTTCATTATTCAGGAAGTCCAAAGAGCTATCGATATTTTCTGCTGTGATATCTTCAGGCTTATTGGGTTTTTCACGAAGCTCATAACTTCTTTCAAGAGCCTCTTCCTTACTTAGAAAACCTGCTTTATATTGATCTTGCAGCTTCAGATATGCTTCTGAAATAGAAGTGTTGAGCTGGGCTGATAATATCAATTGGGCTTTGGTAATGACATCAAAAGATTTAGGTACAGAATGGCTTTCATTAAATCCTTTTTTGAGTTTAAACCAGAATTTGTTGATGACATAATCAATGTCTTTTGCGAACGGAACACCTCCTTCACCAAATTTATCTTTTGTATATTGTGCCAGTGCCAGAGTAAGCTTATTCCCTGTTAAAAAGACATGACTGGTCTTTTCAAATCCTTTGAAGTTTTCACCTTTTCGATAGTAATTTATTTTAGTGAATATTTTCAGAAAGCGAAGACATGCATCTTCATCAAAAATCCCTGTCTTTTGTTCAGCAATCTCCTTGAGTTCGGATATCGTTAATGTATCTTCAACAGAATATTTTGAGTATTTGCTAATATCTGCATTAAATATTTCAAGAGTAATACCTTTATGTTTAAGATCCTGCTCAAGTTTGATTTTCTTATTTCTTACATCACTGACAGTATTGCAGTTCTTTAGTATCTCCATCATTGCAGGCTTAGGGTCTAAAGCAATTTGTCCTTTCTTTATCAGCTCAGCAGTTTGGAAAAAATGATCTATTTCTTCCTGTGTTTCTTCAAGATATTTAAGTTGAATGGTTGGTACTTTATTCGTATGATTTATTTCTGAAATCAGTTTAAGTAAGTCATCCAGAATTTCCATGAATAATAAACCATTGTATCCCACAATACTGAATAAGTATTCAGTACTCAGGAAAATAGTAAGATTGGCTTTCCATTTTCCTAGCTCATTGAGATCTCCTGTAAACCGTATGCCCTGATAGAGAATAAGGCCTTCTCTTATAAGATTGAGGTTGTTCCTGAATTTTTCATTATCCTGATTTTTTATAACAAAAGCACTGATGTAGGTAGAATATTTTACAGTAAATATATTGTCAAGCAAGTATTGATTGAAGCATTGAAATATGTCTTCCTGCTCGGACAGCGAAAGAGCTTTGCCTTCCTGTTTTTCTATAAAGCCTATAAGTTCTTGTATAATATGGTTTTGAATATCAGAAATGAGTCGATATCCATTGTTATGATAACCGACATTACTTTCTATTTTTTTATTAAAATGATAATAGCCATCTTTTCTGATTGTTAAATCTTTTAAGCGGTTATTAACAGTAGTTCTTATTACAGATTCAGGTAATCTGAAATCATAGACTTTTTCCAGGAGGTTTACAAGCTCAGTAGAACTCACTGTCCATTTATCCTCGGTGATTACAGCACCTTTAACAAATTCAGCTATGATATCGCTGATGTTGTTATATTTTTCGTTGTTATATAATTCACTGAACAATGCCACAGAGGCAAGCAGGTTGTTTTCTTTCATTTTATGGTAAGCGGAAAAATTGATTTTGAGAAAGACTATTGTAGGTCTTTTCAATGTTTGATAAAACTCCACCTAAATAAATGTATCAGAAGGAGTAAATGAGGAAAAGTATGTTAAATAATTATTAAGGTTCTAAAAGTATTCACAGGGGAAATATTATTGTTCTTTTGAAATAATAATTATGTTATAATAAAAAAAGGAGACATCTCTGTCTCCTTTAGTTCTATGTTAATATATAAATTAATTTTTGATCAATTTTTTTGAGTATATGTTATTATCCGAATCTGTTAAAATGATATGATATAATCCAACAGGAAGATCTTCTGTTTCTATTCTGTTTTGAGAAGCGGATACTTTGACTTGTTTAACCAATTGATTTAAACTGTTCATTACACTTATGCTGGTTATATTTTTTACATATTTCAGATCTATATCACAATATTGATATGCAGGATTTGGATAAATGTTGATAGCATCTGAAATAGCTTTATCCTTGATTCCGGTAACATTTGAAAATTTCCACAGCTCAAAGCCATCAGTTCCATTATCTGCAGAGAAATAAAGAGCATTTTTAAATACGTGGAAGTCTCCTGGATCTGATTCGTTAGCGCCTTGATTAATATCCATTACCAGAACAGTTCCATCTTCTGACCCGTCAGACTTCCAGAGTTCGGCTCCCAATGTTCCATCATTAGCACCGAAATATAGTTGACCATTATAGACAGTCAGATAAAACGGATCTCCATCGCCTGAAGGATTAATGTCTTTTACCATGATCGTTCCGACTTCAGTTCCATTTGACTTCCATAGTTCAAAGCCATGAGATCCATCGTCTGCAATAAAGTAAAGTTCTGAGTTAAATATTGTAAGTTCGGTAACTCCAGAAGAGCTTGTAGGATTGACATCTTTTACAAGTTCGGTGCCCGAAAGAGTTCCATCTGTTTTCCAGAGTTCTCTTCCTTCTTCTCCATTAATAGCAGAAAAGAAAATTGTTCCATTGAGTAAGGTGAGTTGACTGGGTGCTTTATTTCCAGAGGTAATGGCATTTGTTCCTGCATTTGTCCCATCCGATACCCAAAGTTCTATACCAGCATTCATGTGTTCTGCGGAGAAGTATAATTTGTTGTTGAGAACTTTCAGGTCATATGGTGAAGAAGAGCTTTCCCCAGTTGTGGTTTGTTTTACCAATGATTCTTCTCCTATATTCCCATTAGTCTTATATAGTCCAATATTATTTTGTGGGTCAATTCCTCCGAAATATAACATGGAGTTGTACACAGCCATCTCATAGTGCCCGACCTGTACATCACTCACTTTAGTTATTGCTGTTCCATTGGTTTTGAATAAGTATGTACCGGTTCCATCAAAAGCGGAGAAATATAATTCCGAATTAAATGCAGTTAAATTGTTAGGATAGGAACTTCCGGATTGATTTATATCTGAAACCCGTACTGTTCCTTCTGTTGTTCCATCGGATTTCCAGAGTTCCTGTCCATAGGAATCATATGCAGAGAAGTAAAATTCGGAATTGAACTGTATGAATCTGACATCGTCGGGGTTAGAGGGGCCTGATGGATTGATATCTTTCAGAAGCTTGGTTCCTGTGGCTGTACCATCTGTTTTCCATATCTCAGCATCTGTACCATCATTTGCTATAAAATACAGTTCATCTTTAAATTCAAAGAAGAAATAAGGATAAGAATCGCCAGATGGATTAAAGCTTTTGAACAAACTTTGAGATATCCCGAAGGATATACAAAAAAAGATGAAAAATAATGTTGTAAAAAGTTTTTTCATAATAAGTTTTAAAAGGTTAAGTATTAAAAATGAGAACAAAGGTAATTGATTTTTAATTAAATTACTTATAATGAGTTTGTTATGTTTTAAGTTAATTCTTTTGTTTTTTTAACATTTTTTGAATAAACGTTTTGAAATTCAGAAGGTTATCTTGTGTTATGATACCGGTTAAACAAATATTTTAATCAGTTGATTAAAATATTTGTTTAATTGAGCGCCATGATTTTACTTTGGATGGAGAAAACAATATGGCAAAAAAGAAAGAAATTGTTGAAGATGTTTCGGCAGAGGAAAAGTTAAAGGAGGCAGCTAGAAAGGTATTTACTCAGAAAGGTTATGCAGCAACCAGGACCAGAGACATTGCAGAGGAAGCCGGATTAAATCTTGCTTTGCTTAATTATTATTTCAGAAGTAAAGAAAAGCTTTTTGAGATTATAATGATGGAAAAGTTACAGCAACTTTTTGGTATAATTCTCCCATTGGCTAATGATCCTTCAACAAGTCTTGACGAAAAATTGAAAGCAATTGCTTCCGAGTATATAGATATGTTATCAGCAAATGAGAATTTGCCATTGTTTATTCTTAATGAAATCAGAAGCAATCCTGAAAGGTTTGTTAGCAAAATGCAGATAGCAAAAATATTCTCAGATTCTGTAATGATAAAGCAAATAAAGGAAAAGAGACCAGATATAAACCCACTTCATTTTGTAATTAATATTCTCGGAATGGTTGTTTTTCCATTCATAGCAAAACCAATACTTGTTACCTCCGGACAAGCGGATAATAAGGCTTTTGGAGCACTTATTAATGAAAGGAAGAAATTGATCCCCTTATGGGTTAAAGCGATTATGAAGGCAAAATGATATGCATTTCATTTTTCTTATAATAATAGTAATACAGGATTTTAAGACGAGCAATATGAAAACAGCAATCAGATTTTTTGCAGGATGTTTAGTAATCACAACTATATTATCCTGTTCCAAGCAACCTGCATTTGATGCTACAGGTACTTTTGAAGCAATTGAAACAATTGTTTCTTCCGAAGGAAATGGAGTAATAAAAGAATTTCAGTTAGAGGAAGGGCAGGAGTTGAACAATGGGCAGTATATCGGATATATAGATACAATTCAACTATATCTTAAAATGAAACAACTGGAGGCTCAGGTAAAGTCCACAATCAGTCAAAAACCAGATATAAGCAGACAGAAAGCTGCTCTGGAGGCTCAAATAAAGGCTGCTGAGAAAGATAAAGAAAGATATACAGATCTCGCAAAAGACGATGCCATTCCCCAAAAGCAATTGGATGATGTTAATGCTGAAGTTGCTGTTTTGAAAGGGCAGCTGGATGCTTTATATTCATCCCTTAATATTACAACTAAAGGAATCACACTACAGGCAGATCCTATTGCTATGCAGATAGAACAGGTAAGAGACCAATTGGAAAAAAGTATCATTCTGAATCCGATTAAAGGGACTGTCTTGAGTAAGTATGTTGAACCGAATGAATTAGCATCTATTGGAAAACCTTTATATAAAATTGCGGATCTTTCTACAATTATTCTCAGAGCCTATATTACCGGAAACCAATTACCATTAGTAAAACTTAATCAGAAGGTGAAAGTCCTTGTAGATGCGGATAAAGGTTCATATAAGGAATATTCAGGAGTGATAGAGTGGGTAAACAGCAAAGCAGAATTTACACCAAAGACTATTCAGACAAAAGATGAGCGCGCTAACCTGGTTTATGCGATAAAGATCAGAGTGAAAAATGATGGATTCCTTAAAATCGGAATGTATGGTGAAGTAAAGTTGTAGGAAAGTTATGCAAGCCATAATAGTAAAGAATCTTACGAAGACCTACGATAAAGGCAAAATACAGGCAGTTGATGATGTTTCATTTGAAGTTGAAAAAGGTGAGTTATTCGGTTTGATAGGTCCTGATGGAGCTGGGAAAACGAGTATTTTCAGAATGCTCACCACTCTATTGTTACCTGATAAAGGTGAAGCCTCTGTTGATGGATTTGACATAGTCAAAGACTTCAAAAAAATAAGGAATACTGTTGGATATATGCCCGGTAAGTTCTCTTTATATCAGGATCTGACCATTGAAGAAAATCTAAATTTCTTTGCTACTGTATTTAATACCACTGTTGGAGAAAATTATTCTTTAATAAAAGATATCTATATACAGATTGAGAAATTTAAGAAAAGGAGAGCAGGTAAGTTGTCTGGTGGAATGAAGCAGAAGCTGGCATTGTGCTGCGCTCTTATTCATAAGCCTACTACGCTGTTTCTTGATGAACCTACTACTGGCGTTGATCCTGTTTCTCGCAAAGAGTTTTGGGATATGTTAAAACGCCTGAAAGAACAAGGCATTACAATATTGGTATCCACTCCATATATGGATGAAGCCAATCGCTGTGACCGGATTGCCTTGATACAAAGCGGAAAGATTTTATCTATTGATACTCCTGCTGCTATTATAAATTCTTTTTCAGAAAAGTTATATGCGATAAAAGCCAATAAAATGTATCAGCTGTTGAAAGCTCTGGAATTGTTTCCAAAGAGAAGAAATAGTTATGCTTTCGGAGAATTTGCTCATGCTACCTTCGATCAGACAATTGACAAAGCTGAGTTAAAAAGATATCTTGAGATGATTGGTTTGAGTCAAATTGAAATAGAAGTCATTGAACCAACAATTGAGGATGTTTTTATCAAGCTATTGAACAAGCACAATCATGCAGAATAATAAATCAGATGCAACGGAAAAAGTAATAGTCTGTAAAGATCTTACAAAGCGATTCGGAGATTTTATAGCTGCAAATGAAATTACTTTTGACGTATATAAAGGAGAAATATTTGGATTCCTAGGAGCAAACGGTGCAGGTAAAACAACTGCAATGCGTATGTTGTGTGGTTTATCTGTTCCTTCTTCAGGTCATGCTTTGGTTGCTGGCTATGATGTTTATAAACAGACGGAAGATATAAAGAAAAAAATTGGCTACATGAGTCAGAAGTTTTCATTATATGAAGACCTTACCATTCTTGAGAATATAGAATTCTTCGGCGGAATATATGGACTAACAAGGAAGGAGATAAAGGAGAAGGGGAGAAGTCTTATAGAAAAACTTGATTTGCAAAGTGAAGCGAAGAAGCTGGTGGCTTCCTTACCATTAGGCTGGAAACAGAAATTATCATTTTCCGTGGCTGTTTTACATGACCCAAAGATCGTTTTTCTTGATGAACCCACAGGTGGGGTAGACCCCATTACCAGAAGGCAGTTCTGGGATTTAATCTATGAGGCTTCTGCAAGAGGCATAACTATTTTCGTTACTACCCATTATATGGACGAGGCTGAGTATTGTGATCGTATCTCCATTATGGTTGATGGGAAAATTGAAGTCCTGGACACACCTTCTAATCTGAAACGAAATTTCAAATCGACATCTATGGATGAAGTATTTTATCAGCTTGCAAGAAGTGCTAAAAGATCAGATTGAGAGATGAAACAATTTTTGGTATTTGTAAGAAAAGAATTTTATCATGTACTGCGTGATAAGAAGACTTTATTGATACTATTTGGAATGCCGGTTGTTCAGATACTTTTATTTGGTTTTGCTTTGACCAATGAAGTGAAAGATTCCCCAATAATAGTGGTGGACTATGCCCGTGATGTAGCTTCTCAGTCTATTATCACAAGGTTAGGAGCCAGTCAGTATTTTAAGCTTAAAAGAAATGTCTTATCTCAAAAGGAAATAATCGAGAGTTTCAGAGACGGGAAGATCAAAGCTGCAGTGGTGTTTCCAGATCATTTTAATGAAGATCTGGAGCATATGAACAAAGCTCAGGTACAGATCATTGCTGATGCTTCTGATCCTAATACAGCAACTTTGGTTACTAACTACGTGTCAGCAATCGTCAGAGATTACCAATCAGATCGTACAGAATTGATGGCTGTTCCGTATCAGATTATACCAGAGGTAAGGATGCTGTATAATCCCCAATTACTGGGGGCTCCAAATTTTGTACCTGGCGTAATGGCTCTGGTTTTAATGTTGGTTTGTGTGATGATGACAGCTATTTCTATTGTGAAAGAAAAGGAAATGGGGACCATGGAGGTTTTGCTAGTTTCACCTTTTCAACCTTTTCTGGTAATTTTATCTAAAGCTATTCCATATATAGCGCTGTCTTTGGTGAACCTCGGAGCTATCCTTTCATTAAGTGCGTTTTTGCTGGAGCTTCCAGTCAAAGGAAGCCTTTTATTATTAATAGGAGAAAGCACACTTTTTATTATTTGCTGTCTGAGTCTTGGTATACTTATTTCAATCAAAGCCAAGTCTCAACAGGTTGCGATGATGATTTCTCTGGTTGGGATGTTTCTTCCTACTGTTCTATTTAGTGGATATATGTTCCCAATAGAAAACATGCCTCTTCCTTTACAGATAATATCAAATGTTGTTCCTTCAAAGTGGTATTACATTATCGTAAAATCCGTGATGATCAAAGGTGTTGGGTTTATGTATATATGGAAGGAGACTTTAATTCTTATAGGAATTACCACAGTGTTTCTGTGGGTTAGTCTCAAAAGTTTTAAGATCAGGTTAGAATAATAGATAATACTTCGATTATGAGAACATTAATCTTCTTATTAAGAAAAGAATTCAAACAGATATTCCGTGATAAAGCGATACTGGCTATCATATTCGTGATGCCCTCAGTGCAGCTAATAGTTATGCCACTGGCTGCTAATTATGAAGTGAAGAAGATTAATCTTGCTGTTGTTGATAATGATAAATCAACTTATACCCAAAAGCTGATATCACAAATTACAAGTTCCGGATATTTCCGATTACAGAGTTATAATGCTTCTTATGATCAGGCTTATGAAGCCATTAAGTCAGATAACGCTGACCTTATATTGGAGATTCCTCAAAGGTTTGAAAGAAATTTGGTAAGAGAAAATAAAGAAAAAATTTTCATTGCTGTAAATGCTATTAATGGAACAAAGGCAAATCTGGGAGGAGCTTATCTTTCAACTATCATCAGTAATTTTAACAATGATATCCGAATGAAGCTTACCGTGGGCTCCAGATTCAGTCAGGCTCCAACGATTGAAATAGTATCCTCAAACTGGTTTAATGTGCATATGAACTATAGGTTATTTTTTGTTCCAGGTATTCTGGCATTGCTGGTTACATTGGTGGGTAGCTTTCTCACTGCTCTGAACATAGTCCGTGAGAAAGAAGTAGGTACAATAGAGCAAATAAATGTTACTCCGATAAAGAAACATTATTTTATACTTGGAAAGCTTATTCCTTTCTGGGTGCTTGCCAATGTGATATTTACGATCGGTCTGCTTCTCGGAAGATTGGTGTATGGTATTATTCCTGCTGGAAATATTGGACTTTTATATCTGTTTGTAGGAGTATATCTGCTTGCTGCACTTGGCTTTGGATTACTTATATCCACCTTTGCAGAAACTCAGCAGCAGGCTATGTTGATCATGTTCTTTTTTATGATGGTCTTTATATTAATGGGAGGATTGTTTACTCCTATAGAAAGCATGCCACAATGGGCGCAGATTATAACAAAATTTAACCCGGTAAGGTACTTCATTGAAGTAATGCGTATGGTTATTCTCAAAGGTAGCACACTGAGAGATGTGGCTTCTCAATTTGTTGCTGTCATTGTGTTTGCAGTTATATTAAATAGCTGGGCAATATTAAATTATAAAAAGACTAATTGAATAATATCAGGTAAATTACTTTCAAAATTTACCTGATGCTTATGATTTTACTCAAAGATTAACTTCATACTGGGGAGGCGTTATCTCGTCCTGAGAATAAACAAGAAAGCTGTATGGCCCAATGTTTATCAAACCATTAAAAGGTTGTCCGTCTTTCTCGCCTTCCTGGGTTTCGGTATCAAAACTTGAATGATTAGAGAATTTTTCATCAAATCCTTCCCAGTCACTGTTAAATCTGGCCTTCCAAATTCCATTGCAAGGAAGACCAATTGAATAGTCATTATGAGCTTTATTGGCAAAATTAAAAATAATAATGACGCTATCTTTAGGGCCTCCTTTATCCCATCTATGCATCGCTAATATTTTATCATCATGGTTAACATGGAAGATTTGCACAAAAGAACCGGATAAGCCTGCAGTTGTGTTGTGGAGATTCCTTCTCAGAGCAATCATTTCACGATACATATGTACGATACCATCAAATTTATCGGCCCTGCACCAGCTTAATGGCTTTGTGTCTTCAAACCATCTATCCTCAAGAAATTCCTGTCCTTGAAATATCATGGGAATACCTGGAGATGTAAATACAAGCCCTGCTCCCAAAGTAGACCTCTTTTTAGAAAACCAGCTGCCCACTTTCCCTGGCCATATTTCCTCCGGAACTCTTGCTTTACCATTGGCTACTTCATCGTGGGATTCAGTATAAATTACACGATGCATGTGATCTCCGTTATAGTATTTATTGATTGCATTGCATATGGCAGACATATCTCTTGAATTGTCTTCCATTGTAATGATTGCTTCTCTAACCGGATGGACAAAGTTCATATCCCATTGAGTGTCAAATCCAGCTCCTCCGACTGTGGTATTTTTGGTTACCCATTCATTTCCTGTAAGATCTTCAGCAATAGTAAGTGCCCCTGGTTTGGCTTTTTTTATTTCTTCGTTTATCCACTGAAGTATGCTCCAGGCTTCAGGAATGTCAGTGGCAGGATTGTTTACTTGACCTTCCACGTTTCTCATATACAAAACAGAGTCGAATCTCAATCCGTCGACATGATATTCATTAATCCACATGAGGGCATTGTCTTTAAGGAATGTTCTTACTTCGCCTCTTCCGAAATCCGGGCGCGTGTTGCCCCATGGAGTTTTCGATTTCCAGTCATTGTAGAAGTAAATACCTCCACCTTCATTTTCACTCCATCCGTCAAACTGCCATAGATCAAGATCACCAGGACCGAAATGGTTGTATACAACATCCAGAATAACTCCAATGTCATGTTTATGCGCTTCCTTTACAAGATCTTTAAAACCTTTTGCTCCACCATAGTCACTCTCTATGGCATAAGGATAGGAGGGGTTGTATCCCCAAGAGAAACTTCCTGGAAATTCAAGAGGAGGCATTATTTGAATGACATTTATTCCAAGTTCTTTGAGATAAGGCAACTTCTCTATAACGCTTTTAAAATCACCTGGTGTTCCGTCTGCTATAGTATTAAAGGTTCCGACGTGCATTTCATATATGACAAGTTTGTTCCAATCATCAAGCTTGAAACTGTCATTTTCCCAGTCATAGTATGGATCTACAATGATAGAATTACCAGCAGAATTGGTTAATTCTTTTGCATAAGGATCGTTTTTGAAAAGCTCCTTGTCACCATTGATAATTCTGTATTTATATTGATCGCCGAATTTTGCTTCAGGTATTTCTGCAAACCACTTACCAGCTCCGTCACTTTCCATCGGATTTTTATCAGGTGAAAAATCATTAAATGAACCGGTAACAAAAACCTTATCTGCATTTGGTGCCCATACACAAAAAGAAATTCCATTTTCACAGGGATTAGCCCCCATTGCATAGTGGGTCGTTTTTATAGTCTCTTTTGACATAGATTATTTGTAAAAAATATTTAGGGTATGAAAAGAATAACAAGTGTTTTGAAAATATTGTTAATGTTTAATAACAATTGCTTGTTAATGAATGTGTTCAATGTTTCTGATCGTGAAGTTTATAAAAGAATAATATTTATTCATACATTTTGACGACCCTACAATGGACCTGCTTATTGTGTTTGGTTATATTTGATACTGAAAAATCATAATGTGGAAAATATACTTGGGAAAATAAGTCAATTGTATCCTTTGTCTCCAAAGGCTGTAGAGCTTTTCCTGGCAAATATGAAAAAGATTGCTTTATCAAAAGGCTCTATATTATTTAAAGAAGGAGAGATCAGCAGCAAGATTTATTTTTTGGAAAGAGGAGCAGTGAGAGCATTTCATTATAAAGAAGATAAGGAAATAACATTCTGGTTTGGATTTGAAGGAGAGATGGTAATGACTCTTCATAGTTATATTGCAAACAAGCCAGGTTATGAAACCATTGAAGTGCTGGAAGATTCTCAATTGTATGAGATGGATCATAACTATCTTCAGGATTTGTATAAAGAAAATATCGAATTAGCCAATTGGGGTAGAAAAATGGCTGAAGAGGAATTTTTAAAAGCAGAAAAAAGATTTTTATCACAGCAATTTCAGACAGCAAGAGAAAAGTATGAATCTCTTCTGGAGCAATATCCACGGATCACTGAAAGGGTGCAGTTAGGTTATATAGCTTCGTATTTAGGAATTAATCAGGTTACATTAAGCAGAATAAGATCTGATCTGAGACATTCTTAAATACGTGATTGTTGAGTGTAGACATGCTAAGCACAGAACTTTATAATGAACTGATATAATTAATTTATTTAATAACAATATAAAGGAGTGAGATTTAATATCAATAATCCTTTTGGGGACTAAAGCTCAGAAAGGTATTGTTTTTATAAAGCTACTATGCTTTTATTCTTTCTAAAAAAAATAGTGTTTTATCACCTTCCAAGAATACGTCTTATTCTGAGCATTTACTTTACAAAGGATGAATTCCTTTAATTAAAAGACAAAGAATCAGTGTTGTTTTTATTGAGAATTAATATCTTAGTTTGATTTTTTTGTTAATTATTATTTTTGTTTATTAAATTATATTTTAATATTTGTTCATTGGTTATTAGGGTTTATAGTTAATTATTTCTGTTTAGTTTTAATTATTTTGTTAATTTTTAATCACTATAACACATGGAAAATGAACTAAAATTTAATCGATCGATCTTTTTTTTATTTCTTTTAATAGCATGTTTGGCTTTCAGAATACCCACGATGGGCCAAAGCTTAGGTTGTGAAGCAGCAAATTCTCAGTCTACTCATACAAGTCCGGGATGTTGGAGTTGTAGTATCACAAATCCTGAAAAAGCTATTGATCATAGCGTCGCTTCAGCATCTACTTTGCAAATCTTGCATGGAAATGCAGATGCATTTGTCTCACAAGATCTTCGCTTTCCTAATGATGGTAATCCGGGAGATAGTGTGGAAATTAAACTATCCTTTAGTAGTCCTATAACAAATATTAATTCCATCTCTAATGTGCAGATTGCGAGTTTTGATGGTGTTAGTTATAATGGAGACAGAATTTCAGTAAAAGCACCTGCTATATTGTTGAAATGGTTGTCTCCTTCAGAGGCTTTGGTTGGGTTTAGAGCTCTTCATCACTTTGATAGGATTGAGGTTAGATTGACAGATGGCAGCTCTGGTAAAGTTTCCAAAGTCAATGTTCATTATGCAAGAAAACCAACTCCTTTGCCTTTAGTTCTTCAGGATACTATTAGAGTATGTTATGGGCAATCAGCGACATTCACAGCTATTGGAGGGCAGGGGATTACTTTCAAATGGTATAAATATCCAACGGGTGGATCAGTGCTTCATATTGGATCAACTTTTATTACTCCTGGTATTATAACTTCTTCAGTATACTACGTTCAGGCCTTTAGAAACGGATGTGCAAGCGCTATAAGGGTTCCTGTTTATGCATTTCCATTGCAAGGAACTGTTAAGCGATGGGACAAGACATTTGGGGGATCTCAGGAGGAAACCTTTCAGAGTATCATAAGAACTATTAATAATGATGGCTATCTTCTTGGTGGATCTACTTACTCTTCGGATGGTGATGTAAATAGTTTGGTTATTCCAGGTAGCTTTGGTGATGACTTTTGGCTTGTTAAATCGGATATTTTCGGAAATAAGCAATGGGAAAAGACATATGGAGGCTCTTTTGATGACAGGCTCTTTAGTATAGTAAAAACAACAGACGGTGGGTATTTGCTTGGAGGGGCGTCTGGTTCCGTTGATGGAGATGTTACTGATCCTAACAATGGTGGTGATGATATGTGGATTGTGAAGATTGATTCTTTGGGAAATAAACTTTGGGATAAGGCTTATGGAGGCAGTGGGACCGAAGTTTTATTTTCTATGATAAATACGCCTGATGGAGGTTATCTTTTAGGAGGGTTTTCAGTTTCAAGCGATGGGGATATTACAGATGGAAACAATGGCAATGCTGACATGGCAATTATCAAAATCGACTCTATAGGAAATAAACAATGGGATAAGACATTCGGAGGAAGTGGTAATGATAACATTTATTCTGTCATGCTTACTCCTGATGGTGGTTATTTGTTATCAGGAATATTGGCAGGGGTTAGTTCGGAAATTATAAAAACCGATGCATGGGGAAATCAATTGTGGAGTAAGCCTCTTTTAAATATGGGAGGAGCTCTGGCGTTTGATATCTGTCAAAGCTTGGGAGGTGGTTATTTACTTGCTGGATATGCAGCTGTTAGTGGCAATCATGATGATATGTGGGTTGCTAGGATTGATGAAAACGGGAATAATCTTTGGAGTAAAACTTATGGTGGTACATGGATTGAACAGGCCAATTCTGTAGTTCAGGATAGTGAGGGAAATTATTTCCTTATAGGAGTTGTAAGCTCGGATGACGGTGATATAACAGATGAATTGAAAGGTATGGCAGATAGTTGGTTAGTTAAAATAGATTCAGTCGGTAATAAATTATGGGATAAGGTTTATGGTGGAACAAATGATGATTATCTGTCTCTAATTGAACCAGCCATAGACGGAGGTTATATTCTTGGCGGGCCAACCTATTCCAATGACTTTGATATAACGGATGGAAACAATGGAGGCGCAGACTTCTGGATTGTTAAAGTTGATGAATGCTCTGATAATAATTTAAGACAAGCCTCTCAGCTATCGTTTGAAAGCACTGAAGAGAATACTTCAGTACATAATAATATTACAGCTTATCCTAATCCTTTCAGTGGCATTGTAAGTTTTGAAATTTTGGCAGAAAATTCTGGACAGGCAATGTTTGAATTTTATACTGCTGAAGGAATTCTGGTGAAATCATTTAAATCTGATGTTGGAGAAGGAGAGCAGACTATTTTATTTGAGACCAAGGATTTACAGGCTGGATCTTATATCTGCAAAATCAGTGTTGATAATAAAGTTATTGTTAAGAAGCTTGTTAAACTTTAATGAGCGCTTAAGTTGAAGTGCAGGAATAATATAGGTATTCAATTCTTATAACCAATTTTATAAAAAAAATCCCCTCTTTTAAGATATAACAGAGGGGATTTTCACTTATTAAGATTAACCAAAAATTATATCTTGACCAGTTTTACTACTCTCTTGGATTGTTGTCCTTCGATTCTCATAAAATAGATTCCTGACGGAAGAGATGAAAGATCTGCCTGTCCTCCCGGGAGAGCATTGTATTTTTGTTGAAATTGAATAGTTCCATTGATATCAACAATTATAATGTTCGCATCTTCTACATCTGATGAAATTACAACTTTGTCTGTTACAGGATTAGGATAAATTAGTCTTTCAGACGTCTCTATACTACCTGAACGCTGTAATGATTCCAATGGTAAAGGATTGACAACTATATTAACAGGAATAGAGGTAATGGTTTCCTCATAGATAGTTTTACCTACTGCAGTGATCTGATATGAGCCTTCTGGTACGTTATTCCAATTGATTGAGTATGGAGCAGAAACGTCTTCACCTATTTTAGATGTACCGTTGAAGAATTCAACTTTGCTGATACAATCTGTTTGAGTAGCAGGAACCAATCCTGCATATAACTGCCCGCCGATTGATGCTCCATCAAAAGAGTTATCTGTTTTGGAGCCACCAAACCAAAGGAAAGGTGTTGTTCCTCCTGTAAATTGTATTTTTGAAATTCCAATCTTAAATGCAGCAGCATTAACGCTGTATGGAAGCTCCAGTAGCATAAGGTGCGTAAAATCAATACCGGGATCAAATGCCGATAAGGGAATTGTGATTGTTTTAAATTCAGATCCTACTCCACCTGCCAGAGTAATATAGGGCGCAAGGGTTACAGGGTTTATTGTTCTGCTATTTGGTCTTACCTGAATTTTAGTCCAGTCTGCATTGCCGTTAAAATCTTTAAGTGTGATTTCAAGTTTATTATTGCCACCTGCCAATAAATTTTTATTAGTGTGGTAAATATCTATTGAATCGTATCCAAGTTTAAGTTTTCTGTATCCTGCAACACTGTTTACAAGAAGATAGGCGACATCGTCCGAGAGCTGAGCGTCAATTTGAATATCAGAGTTGGCAGTGAATGAAGTATTAGATATTGGATTTGTAATTTTTACGGATGGTGTATTTATGTATTCGTAAGCACCAATATCTGGTCTGGAACGTAATCTTCCTCTTTGATCGTATATTGCAGGCCCAGAGTGGAGTACACCATTGATGCAACGACTTCCGGGAAGAAGAGCATGAGTAGAAGTAAATCCACCATTATTTTGCAGAGGCCCTATAACTGGTTTAATGGGAGCGGATATACTCCCGCATTTGTTAGTAGGGTTAGAAAGATTAAAGTAGTCATCATTAATGCCAATAAAGTTATATCCAAGATCATTGAGGGGGCCTGAAACCCATCCGTCCATGCCTCTTCTGGCATTTTCATAGTATTCCCTTTCTTCTTCATAATCTGAGTAAGGGCCTAAATAGATCTCTTCAGGTCCATTAAGAGCTATAATACATCCTTTAATGGTTAAATTACCAAAGCTTTGAATGCCGCTCATTCTATATCCATCCATACAATTAGTAATATTGTATACAACACTACAATATTCCATAGTCAGTGATCCTGAATTGCTGATACCCGCAGGAGATCCACCTCTGGAAGTGGCTTGATTACCGCTTATTGTACAATTATGCAGAGTTAATGTACCCCTGTTTTCAATTCCCCCGCTCTTAGAGCTGTAGTCTCCACCTGATATGTTTTTACTGATAGAACTGTTGGAAATATTCATTGTTCCTCCATTGTAAATGCCGCCAGTAGCTGCACTAAGGTAGAGTCCACTTCCGCGATTTTCATTGATTTCACAATCAGTTATTGTTGCTACGCTGTCATTTTTTATACCGGCTGCCTCTGATTTATAATCCAAAAAGGTGTTATGGTTATTTAATATTTTAACCTTGTTTAATGATAGTTTGCCATTGTTGTATAATGCTCCTGAGTAATTATTACTTAGTGTAACATTTTCCATGGTCAGGTTTCCATGGTTAAGAACAGCTGCAAATGTTTCGTAAATCTGAAACTGAATGTAGTAACTATCGGAAATTTTAATGCCAGAGAGGTATACATTTGTGTTTGGCTCAATGAGAAAAACAGGTGAGTCAAAATTTCCGCTAATCTTTAGTTTATCTTCTCCAGGACCTTGAATTACCAGATTTTGGGAGATGGTCATTACACCTGAGGTAAGGGTAATTGTATTATTGTTCAAAGATGGAGAAAATGTAATTGTATCTCCCGAAGCTGAAGAGGCAATAGCCTGTCTAAGCGATCCAGGGCCATTATCCGAATTATTTGTAACAATGGTATGACCTGCATAGGAATTGTATCCTGCTACGCATCCTATTAATGTAATAAAAAAAAGTAACTGTTTTCTTTTCATAGATTTTAGTTTGTTAAAATGATTGATAAAAAATAGACTAATAAATTATTGTCTCTTGACATGAAAACCATATCAAAATAATTAATAATAAATCACTTTTTGTATAGGAATGATCAATAGAGAACTCTGATCCGCAGCTGCGAGTCCCTTGTTGATGGTGTTTTTTTTATATACAGGTTTTTAATCTGTCCCTACAAACACAATCCTACTAAAAAGATGTTAAAAGTTTAAATGAATGAAAATGAAACTGGTAAGCTAAAATATGTGAGGATTTATACTTAAATCTTAATGGAATTGTTTTAATTATTTTTTAAAATAAAATTATTATTTGTGAATAATAGTTTAAAGATAAATTCTTGCAGCCAAAAGTTAAAAAAGTAACCTACTATAAAAAAGCACCAGATAATTCCTTATAACCATATTTTAAAAAGAAATCCCTCTTTATTAAATAAGAGAGGGATTTTCTTTTATTCGGATTTATCCAAAGATTATAACTTGACAAGCTTTACCACTTTTTTAGATTGTTGTCCTTCGATTCTCATAAAATAGATACCTGAAGGAAGCAACGATAGATCTGCTTGTCCTCCTTGAAGAGTATTATATTTTTGCTGGAAATGAATATTCCCGTTAATGTCAACAATTATTATGTTGGCATCTTCTGCATCGGATGAAATTACAACTTTGTCTGTTACAGGATTTGGATAAATAAGTCTTTCAGATGTCTCTATGCTACCTGAGCGTTGTAATGCTTCTAATGATAAAGGATTGACAACTATATTTACAGGAACAGAGGCGATGGTTTCATCATAGATAGTTTTACCGATGGCAGTGATCAGATATGAACCTTCGGGCACATTTGTCCAATTGATGGAATATGGGGCAGAAACGTCTTCACCTATTTTAGATGTGCCGTTGAAGAATTCAACTTTGCTGATACAATCTGTTTGAGTAGCAGGAACCAATCCTGCATATAACTGCCCGCCGATTGATGCTCCATCAAAAGAGTTGTCTGTTTTGGAGCCACCGAACCATAGGAAAGGTGATGTTCCTCCGGAGAATAATATTTTTGAAATACCGATTTTAAACGAAGGAGCGTTGACGCTATATGGAAGCTCAAGCACAATAAGATGTGTAAAGTCTATGCTTGCATCAAATGCTGACAAAGGAATAGTGATTGTCGTAAATTCTGCTCCCACTCCACCTACTTGATTTACATATGGGGCAAGGGCAACGGGGTTTACAGTACTTCCATTTGGCCTTACTTGAATTTTAGTCCAGTCAGCATTTCCATTAAAATCTTTCAGCGTGATTTCAAGTTTATTATTGCCTCCTGACAACACATTTTTATTAGCATGGTAAATACCAATTGAATCATATCCTAGTTTAAGTTTCTTATATCCAGCAACGCTATTTACAAGAAGATAAGGTACATCATCTGAGAGTTGTGCGTTTATTTGTATGTCAGAGTTTGCGTCAAAAGAAGCATTGGATAAAGGATTGGTGATTCTTACAGAAGGTGTATTTATGAATTCATAAGCACCAATATCGGGCCAGGAGCGCAATCTTCCTCTCTGATCGTATATAGCAGGTCCGGAATAAGGAACACCATTGATGCAACGGCTTCCGGGAAGAAGGGCATGAGAGGAAGCAAATCCACCATTATTTTGAAGAGGCCCGATAAGCGGTTTGATGGGGCCAGTTATACTTCCGCACTTGTTAGTGGGGTTAGTAAGATTAAAGAATTCATCATTGATACCAATAAAGTTATAACCAAGATCATTGACGGTTCCGGTAAGCCATCCGTCTATCCCTTTCAAAGCATTTTCAAAGTATGTATGTTGTTCGTCATCTTTAAATTGTATGGCATCCAGATAGGCTTGCTCTGGCCCGTTAAGAGCTATTATACATCCTTTGAAGGTTAAATTACCATAACTATAAATGCCGCTCATCCAATATCCGTCCATGGATTCGGCAAAATTGTATACTACTGTACAAAATTCCATAGTTAGTGTTCCGGCATTGCTGATTCCTGCAGGAGAGCCACCTTTGGAATTTGTTTCATTACCGCTTATTGTACTATTGTATAGAGATAAGATACCTCTGTTTTCAATGCCTCCGGCTTGTCCTGATGTGCCATTCTTGCTTATAGAACTGTTAAAAATACTCATGGTTCCATTGTTGAAAATTCCTCCAGCGCCTCCGCTATAAGTCCCGCTTCCAGAGTTTTCATTAATTTCGCAATCTGTAATAGTTGCAGTACCATCATTAACAATACCTCCGGCATCTTTTCCGTCAGTTACATCATATATACTATTTCTAAGAATTTTGACCTGAGTTAAAGATAGCAAACCCTTATTGTATATGGCTCCAGCGTAATTATTACTCAGCGTTGATTTTTCCATTATAAGATTACCCTGATTGAAAATAGCTCCATATGGGGTTCTGTAGTTATGGAAGAAATAGAAGCCTTCCGATATTTTAATGCCGGATAGAAATACATTTATATTGGGTTCAATGATAAAAACGGGCGAGTCAAAATTACCGTTTATTGTTAGTTTGTCTTCTCCGGGCCCTTGAATCATCAAATTGTTGGAAATGACCATTTCTCCGGAAGTAAGGGTAATTGTACTGTTGTTCAATGATGGAGAAAATGTAATTGTATCTCCAGAAGCTGAAGAGGTAATAGCCTCTCTAAGCGAACCAGGGCCAGCATCCGAATTATTAGTAACAATAGTATGACCTGCATAGGAATTGTGTCCTGTAATACATCCTATAACTGCAATAAAAAAAAGTAACTGTTTTCTTTTCATAGATTTTAGATGGTTAGAATAATTGATAAAAAATTGACTAATAATTGCTTTGATATTTGGAATCATATCAAAATAGTTTAATAATGAAAATAGAGTACTTTCAAATAGGAAAGATCAATAAATACACTCTGATCTGCAGCTTGGAGTGCTTTTATGGATGTTGGTTGTGTTTAGAAGTGCAGGTTTTATCCTGCTTTAAAACAGATTTTATTTCCTATTAAAAAAGAAGTTAAAAGTTAAATGAATGAAAATGTAAACTGGTAAAATAAAATATGTGAGGGCTTGTACTAAAATTTTATTAAAATGGTTTTGTTTATTTTTTAAAAAATATAAAAAAAGATGTTTTTAGTGAAGTATAATTTAAAAAAAACTCTTGCAGGACCTTACACCTGCAAGAGCTAAAAATAACCCTAAAAAAATAACCCTAAAAAGAACTAAAAAAGTGCTTTTAATTTTTTTTCAATAATTAATATTCGAGTCCTGGAAATTCTTCTATTGTAGCCAAGGGTGCAATTTTTAGAACCGTTTCAATGCCTTCCTCCCGAAGTCTTGGCGTAGGGTACATTTCACTTTTACCAATGCGTTCACCATTAGCAGATCTTAGAATAAAGTAATATTCGTTATTATTTGAAATCACTCTTTCATATCTGGAGCTCTTTGAAGCGCTGGTTTTAACATATTCTATCTCTTTGATACATTCAAGCCTTGTGGCATAACCTTCACCTGTAAGAACAATGTCTCCCTTTGCAGATTTTAACCTGTAAAAATTTAAATAAATTTGGAATTTTGGATTGCTTTCCATATCTGTTTTAGCGTTTTGGTTATGTCAAAAATATATTTTGATAACGCAAATCATTTGCGTCCCCAAAAACTAATTTTACTTTTATAAAAGAATTGAAGAATTATGGCAGGAAGTAAAAATCAGATTTCAAGATATCAGGTAATTGACGAATGTCTTTCAGGAAAAAAGAAGTATTGGACTAAAAATGAATTGATACAAAGAATTGATGAACGGGTAGATATTAAAATCAGTGCAAGGACTCTGGATAACGATATCCACAATATGCGTTATAATGCTCAGTTAAAATTTGAAGCTCCTATTGAGTTTTGTAAAGATCATAACGGGTACCATTATACAGAGCCTAATTATTCTATTTATAAAATCCCTCTTAATGAAGCACATTTAAAGGCCTTTGAGTTTGCGACAGCTGTATTGGGACAGTTTAAAAACTTTGGAATTCTGAATGAATTTGCGGGAGCTGTTGATAAGGTTGTAAAGGTGGTTAACAACCTTAAAAATAAAAATTTTGATATATCTGATACTATAGTTGATTTTGAAAAGGCTCCTTACTATAAAGGAGCAGATCACCTGGAGACTTTGATTGATTCTATTAAGGATAAAAAAGTTGTAGAGATTGTCTATAAAAAGTTTAATTCAAAAACTGAAAAGAAGCATATCATTCATCCATATCTTTTAAAAGAGTATGCAAACCGCTGGTATTTGCTTGGCCTTGGGGAAAGCAGAAGAGAGCTTATGACACTTGGTCTTGACAGGATTGTAAGTATCAACAATCATGAGGGACTGGTAAAATTTAGCATGTTGAAAGATTTTAGCACTGAAGATTATTTTAAGAATACCATTGGAATAACTTATTCAAAAGCACCTGTAGAGGATGTTATTTTATCTTTTTCGCTTAATCAGGCAGAATACCTAAAAACTCAGTATTTGCATAGTTCCCAAGAAATTTTAAAACAGGACGATAATGAGGTTATTATAAAGCTTAATCTAGTTCCCAATTATGAACTTGTCTCCAAAATACTAAGCTATGGAAGAGATGTTAAGGTGATTGGGCCTGAATCGTTAAGAAAGCAAGTAGGTGAGGTCCTGAAAGAAGCCTATAGTCAGTATATCTAATGTAGGTCAGCCAATTTTAAAATAGATATTTAGTCTATTATTGATTTTTGAAAAAGAGATTCCTTGCAAGATTTATCCTGCAAAGAATCTCATTAAAAAATGTAACCCCAAAAAAGTAGTTTAAAAAATAAAGTCAAAAAATCTAGAATATAAAATCAGCATATTGTTCAACCATTGAGAACGGCGCAGTCCTGCTGACTTCATCAATGGCCTCTTCTCTTGCTTCATGCGAGTAATACATTTCGCTTCTTCCAAGAGGATCTCCGTTTGCTGACCTTAGAATAAAATAATACTGATTGTTGCTAATTGAATTTTTTCTCTCATACCTGCTATCGTATGGTGCACTCGCTTTTACCTGGTCTATCCCTTTCCGACAAGCTTCCTGAGAAATATAGCCTTGTCCGGAGAGAATAACTTTTCCACTTGTAGATTTTAACCTGTAGTTAAACTGGCCATTCAATAAGATCTGAAACTTGGGTATAAAGTCCATTTGCTTTACGTTTTGTTGATATTTCAAAAGTAGCAGGAGGGGACGCAATGGGTTTGCGTTTAAAAAATATTTAAATAGGAAATGATAAAAAATAAAAATCCCTTCATCTATGGAATGAAGGGATTTTATTCTAAGGTTGAATATAATCTTATAGTTTTACCAATTTTACAACTTTTTTGTATTGGTTATCCTGTCCTTCTATTTTTATAAAATAAATACCTGGTATAAGGAATGACAAGTCTGCCTGTCCTCCTGAAAGACCGTTATAATCCTTTTCTAATTGAACGGCACCATTGATGTCTGAAATGATAATTTTTGCATTTTCAATCTCTGGTTTTATTGTTATTTTATCAACAACAGGGTTGGGGAATACAAGCGCATCAGTTGAGCTTAATGAAGTTTCTTGAGCCGACTCACGTGCTGGGTAGCTAACATTGACTTCTACTGGTAAAGAGCTTATTAATTCCCCGTATATAGTCTTAGCAACAGCTGTTATTTGATAGTTTCCAGGATTTACATTTTCAAGGTTAATAGAATATGGAGCTGCAGCATCTTCACCTAATTTGACAGTACCATCATAAAACTCTACTTTATTTATATAATTCTGTGACGTTGCAGGTATCAGTGATGCATATAGCTGCCCGCCTACAGCGCCACCGTCGAATGCATTCTCAATTTTGGAATCACCGAACCATAAGAATGGAGTAGTTCCTCCTGTAAAGATAATCTTTTGTATACCGATTTTAAACGATCCTGCATTAGTGCTGTAAGGAAGTTCGAATAAGTTTAGTTTAGAGAAGTCAATGCTCGAATCAAATGCGGACAATGGAATTGTAATCGTTATAAAATTATTCTCCGCGCCTCCTGCCTGGTTTATATATTGCGCAAGAGCTACAGGATTAGCAGTACTGCCATTTGGTCTTATTTGAATTTTTGTCCAGTCTGCATTTCCATCAAAATCTCTGAGTGTTATCTCGAGCTTGTTATTGCCGCCAGCAATAACATTTTTAGTCGCATGGTAAATATTTACAGAATCATATCCCAGTTTAAGTTTTCTATAACCTGGTACACTTGTAATTAGTAAGTAAGCTTTTTGATTTGAAAGTTCAGCATCTACTTTGATATCTGCTGGAGCATCAAAGTTGGCGCCTGATACGGGGTTTACAATGGAAATAGCTGGTTTTGAAATAAATTCATAAGCTCCGATGTCTGGTCTTGTTCTTAGGTATCCCCTTTGATCATAGGTTGCGCTATTAACGAATTTGCCACTGTTGATACATCTACTTCCTTCCAGCAAAGCATGAGTGGATGTAATACCTCCATTGTTCTGAAGTGGGCCTAGAAGTGGCTTAATAGGCTTAGTTACATAACCTATTTTGCTTGTAGGGGCTGTCAAGTTGGTACCTTCACTTACACCGATGAAGTTATACCCTAAGTCATTTATTGTACCACGAATCTCTCCGTCTATATTAACAAGTTCACCATATGCTTCCGGGTATTGTTCAGCAATATAGTATACGTCTTCAGGACCGTTTTGAGCGATGATTGTATTTTTAATGGTTAGTGTCCCTCCGCTGAAAATTCCACTGCGAGCAAAACCTCCCATTGAATTGGTTATGTTAAATGCAATCGTGGAATGCTCTATGTTTAGTACATTTATATTGTAAATCCCAGCAGGAGAACCTCCTCTGGAAGAGGTAACGTTACTGCTGATTGTGCAGTTATAAACATTCAAATTTCCGGTATTTTTAATTCCTCCAGCACCTGAACTGTATTCTCCATAAGAGACGTTATTGTGTATTGAACTATTAAAGATGCTCATTGTACCTAGGTTGGAGATACCACCGGTTCCTGCATCGAGGAATATTCCCCATCCGCTGTTGTTACTAATTTCGCAATCCTTTATCGATGCTGTACCTGCATTATGTATAGCCCCTGATTCACCTTTATATAGACCTGTTGAAATACTGTTGTTCGAAATTGTAACTCTGGTCAGCGACAGAGAACCAACGTTGTATATAGCTCCTGAAGAGTTGCCTTGAAGAGTTACATCTTCCATTGTCAGATTTCCATGGGAGTTTATTGCACCGGATTCCGGATAAGAATCATAACCTAGTGCAGTATTTCCTTCAGTTATTGTAATACCTGAAATAAATGTGTTTGCACCGCTGGCAATGATTAGTACAGACCATCCATTACTGCCGCTAATAGATAGTTTGTCCTGGCCAGGGCCAATTATTACAAGGTTTCTATCTAAAATCAGCGATCCATTGGATAAAATTATTTTCGAATTGTATACTGCTGATGAGAAAACAATTGTATCTCCTGCTGCTGCATTATTAACAGTATTGCGCAAAGAGCCGGGGCCCTCGTCATCACCATTGGTAACAGTTAGTTTTGTTGCATGAGATTTCACAATCCCAAGAAAGCACAATAGTGCTAAAGTAAAAATTAGTCTTCTTTTTTTCATGATTGAAATTGGTTGATTGGTTGTAAAAAATCAGAGGCAATATACTGATAAAGTATTGATATACAACTTGATTTTTAGGTAATGCAGTTCTGACTTTATCAGGTGATTGGTTTTATATAAAAAAAAATATGCTGAGTTTGTATAAATAAAAATTCAGTCTTATAATAAATTTAATAAGTACAAGGAATCGGGTAAATTAAATAGGGAGTGCTATGATAGCAGATCACTGCAATAGTAATAAATAATTTATCCTTAATGAATATTATTTGATAAGTGTACAGCTTCCTGCAATAATTTGCCACTTGTCCTGATGCAATTGCCATATACGAAGATATCGGTATTGGCCATCTATTGTAAGATCCTGAAATGAGCCCTTTAGTTCGATAGTCACTGCAACAACTGCAGATTGAGCAATTATATGGATTTCTCGTTCACTTGCAGAAATTTCTGAGACTTTCATTTTTCCAGTAGTGTAAGCATCTAAATCCATAGCCTTGGTGGCTGTTTGTCCATCAGGGAGGTTAAATATCAAATCATCATGAATAAGCTCATTTAAAGCAGATACATCACTTTTCATAACGGCTGTTAAAAGCTTGTTTTCCTGTTCCTCAATTTCTTTAAGTATTTTGAATTGATCGGTAGATTGCATATCGCCTCTTTTAGATTTATCAGATAATATCTGTAAGTTGTGAAAATTTTTACAAAAAGTATAAATGACAAAGGTATTATTGATCGGAGGAACTGGAAAACTTGGGATGGCGATCATTAAAGAGTTAGTTAAAAATAAATTTGAAATTGCTCTTTTGGTAAGGAATACAAATCGAAGAGTAATTAAAAATGAGTATAGTCTTAAAATTTTTGAAGGAGATATTTTAAATGAGGAAACCTTAGAAGCACCGGTTGAATGGTCAGATATTGTAGTCAATGCAAGCGGATACGTTAGTTACAGGAAAGATCTTGATAAGCTTCGCGAGATCAATGTTGAAGGTACTGTTAATATTGTGAAAGCCTGTGAAAGTTTTAGCCGTAAATTGATTCATACAAGTTCGGTAGTTGTATATGGCAGCACAAAATATCCGGAGGTCTTGAATGAGGATTCAGTTCCTGAAAAGTCATACAAATCAGTTTATGCTTATTCTAAGATAGAGGGAGAGAAGGTAGTGTTAGATGCCCGGGTTCCAAGAATTATACTTCGTCCTTGCAGCCTTATTTCAGATGAAAAGTCGACAGTTAAAAACCTGTTTAAGTTCTATAAAAAAGGCTTTACCGCTGGCCTTAAAGGCGGAGCTGGATTTGCTCAGATAGAAGATGCTGCAAAAGCTTACACTCATGCTATTGAAAGGCTTTTACAACTAACTTCTCTTGAACCTATGATTTATAATCTTGGAGGAAACAATCTTATGATTAGTGAAGTATTTGATTGCTTTGAGCGACTGAATAAGCGAAAGACAATTTATCTTCCCAATTCTGTTATGTTACTTTTAAGTTTGTTTAATGATAAAATACTTTTTCCCATTTTTGGTAAATCCTTGATTACCCATGAAAATTATCTAACGGGGAATCATTTTACATATGTGGATTCAGCAAAAGCTATGAAGGAACTCGGTTATGAAATAACTCCCATTGAAACTTCAATTAAGGAAATTATGAGCAGATGCTGAAGGATTGTTTAAGTTGTTGAAGTGCTTAAATCATCGCACGTATTCCTGCTAAAAGTATAGAAAAGGTTAACGCAACGATTGATTATAAGGGAATTTGATTATAATGGAAACCTACATAATTGGTATAAGTTAAATTGAGGAAGATCAGACAGGATAAAAATTAAGTCTGACTGATCTCCTTTATTTAAACTTTTACTACTCCATTATAAGCATCTTTCAAATCCTGAATAATGATCTTGTCCATTTTTAGCATCGCTTGCATTACCCTTTGAGATTTGGCAGGGTCTTTATCTCCCATTAGTTCTCCGAGGACAGGAGGGATAATCTGCCATGATAGTCCGAATTTGTCTTTCAGCCAGCCGCATCTGCTTTTCGAACCTCCTTCGGAAAGTTTCTCCCAGAAGTTGTCGATTTCAGCTTGTGTTTCACATTTAACAAAAAGAGAAATTGCTTCAGTAAATTTGAACATAGGACCTCCATTAAGTGCCATAAACTCTTGGCCGTTTAACAAAAATGTCGCTGACATAACCTTTCCATCTGGCATGCGGCTCATATTGACAATCTTTGAATCTTTAAACAGAGAAGTATAAAAGTTGACAGCTTCTTCTGCTTGTCCGTCAAACCAAAGAAAGGGAGTGATTTTTTGCATATATGTAAGTTGTTTTTAAGTCAGTGATATATATAGTTTAGAATGAACGGTACAAAAGTAATTAGTTATAAAGGAAAATTTGGGTGTCTTATTTGACAAAGAAAAGGGGCAAGTGCGACATAATCTAATTTTGGTTAAAAGGTTATATTATAAACGAAAGAAGCTGCAGATATACAGATCTGCAGCTTTCATTTACCCGGGGAACCCTTTAGCGGATTGGTTGATGTATTTTTTTATGACTTACTCAGCTCATTATTTCTTTTCAAATACAATTCTGTAGTGGTCCATTAATTCCCTTTCAAAACATACCATATTCGGACTTATTCTGAAAACAGCTACTTTATGTCTGAATTCCTTGTCTGTGAGATAACTAGGCACAAGGCTCAAATAGTTGACATACTTTTCCAGGTTGAATTGTCTGAATTTTTTTCTCCATTGTTTTATGGTTTCTATATAGTCTAATCTTCCGCTGCTCATATCTATAAGATTAAAATGCTGGTCAGCATTTTTTAAAATCATTTGATGGCCATATGGTAACCAGGATCCAGGAAATTGTTTTTCCATTAAAGCCAGAATATAAGCATCAGAATTTTTGTCAGCATTGATGTCAAATTTTTCATAAGGTATCATGTTTTTGCCAAATACCATTGTTTGAAGGTAAAACCTCCCGCCTTTAGGCAGTAGGTCTGCAACGGATTTAAAGAAGCTCTGATAGACCTCTTCCTGTTTGCCTGCTTTATATTCCTCTACAGAACAAAAATGTTCAAAAGCACCTAAAGAAACAATAGCATCAAATGTATTGAAATCCGATGGTTTTACTTTTCTACAGTCTTTAATGTGTACCTCAAATCCTTTGCTTTTGCAAGCCTGGGCCTGTCCATCCGACAATGTTAACCCAATACATTTTGCTCCTCTTGTGTTCGTAGCATAATTGATAAATGGTCCCCAACCGCAGCCAAGGTCTAATACTCTGGATCCTTTTTTGATTCGCAATTGATCTGCTATGTAATCATGTTTAGCTCTTTGTGCCTCTTCAAGAGTGAGAGAAAAGTCCCCATTATACCTTGCTCCACTGAAATCTCCTGTTTCTCCAATGCTGAGACGAAAAATTTTGTCAAGTGTGGTATAAGTAAAATCCAGATCTTGTTTGTTTGCCATAAGTAAATTAATATTTCGGTTAAGATTGATGCATGAGTTTTAATCAGATTGTGAGGTACTATCTGATTTTGGAATAAGAAAAATTAACCTTTCCTATAATCAATTAATTTTTTAAGGAAATGTTTAATTATCTTTTATTTATTTTTTCTGACAGGCATTGTTCTGAATATATAATCCCACAAAGGAGATGATACACCAAATGCTTTTCCTGAGTCCTTATAGTGATGAATACTATGATGTATCCAGAGTATCCTTAGTTTGTTCTTGGGTGGGGGATATGCGTGGATGGAATAATGAATATAGAGATAAGATGTATATCCCATAACAAAGCCTGGTAGATAGGCCAATGCAAGTTCATTGATAAGCATATAAGTAGTTAATAAGAGGAGTAGTGCAATAAATATCGAAAGAACCGGAGGCATTGCTAACCTACTTTTATCTTTTGGACAATCATGGTGAACACCGTGAATAAGGTATTGAAGTCTCCTGATTTTCTTATTATTTGATGTATTGATATGGTATAAAAATCTGTGCATTACATATTCTACCAGTGTAAATGATATCATTCCCGCAAAGAATAATAGTAGTATAAGAAATGGCCCGAGGCTCGTACATGCAAATGAAAAACAAATAAGAAAAGACGAGAATATGATGAATATACTTATTGGTACTGCTATGTGTGTATGGGTGAGTTTTTCAAGATTGCGATTTTGAAATAGTCTCGGAGGATCTACATTTTGTGAAGTCTTTATTCTGGTCATTGAGTTTAATGAGTTTTAAGAGTTATTGATTTTAAGGAAGACAATCATTTCTGTAAAAGCCCCTATAGGTTTTATCACTTTTTTTTAAAAAAAATGTCTTTAGATATAAAGTGCCTAAGTTTCAGTAGGTTCCTGTCGCGGTTGTGGTTTAAAATATTATTGGGAATGCAATGGTATTGAAAAGGGGAAATGTTGAGATTAAATTTTTAGTTGTTATCTGTACAATTCCATTGGATGCATTCCAAATCTTGTCTCATCTCAAATGCAGCTGGAAAGTGTTGAGTGGGCTTTTATCCTATAGTTTCAGAGATCTGATTAATGGCGTTTGGGGGCTTCAATAAGTTATTTGGTTTTTACATCTTCATATCACTTATATGATTAGTTTTTTACATTGGAACTTGGCGACTTGAAGGAGGATAGCTTAAGATGAGGCAGATATGATTTAAACCGAGTATTAAATGATTAATCCACTAAAAAAATTCTTAATAATTGTGAAACATTTTAAAGCTCCTGCGATTTCAATCAAAAGTAAGGGACAATACACTCAATTTACAAAGCTCACAGAATAATTATATATCTATTTCTGATACCTTCAATAAATATGGCAAAATCTAAAAGTATAGTTCTTATTCACGGAAATTTCGTGAATGATACAACCTGGTCTGAATGGAAAACATACTACGAACAGAAAGGATATAAAGTATACGCCCCTGCAAACCCTGGACATGATGGTGATCCTGCGGATTTGAGAAAAGCTGTTCATCCTAAATTAACCGCAACAGGATTTATTGACGTGGTGAACAACCTTTCTAATTTAATTGACTCACTACCTGACAAGCCTTTAATTATTGGGCATTCCATGGCAGGTATGGCTGTATTGAAATTAATCGAACTGGATAAAGCAACAGCAGGTGTAAGCATTGACGGAGCACCTCCAAAGAATGTGTTTCCTCCATTCCAAACACTTAAAACTGTTTTACCTGCTTTCGGATTTTTCTCGCTTGACAGTTACTATATGGGTAGCCGCAAATGGTACGATTATGCTTTCTTTAACACTATATCGGCATCGGAAAAGTTAAAGGCATATGAAAAATTCGCAGTTCCAGAAAGCTATAAAGTGAGCAGACAATTAGTCTTGAATTCTTTTTCCAATATTGATTTCAAGAAATCACATCAACCGATTTTATTCATAGGGGGAGGTAAAGATCATATATTTCCGCAATCTCTTACTGAAACCATAGCAAGTAGGTATACAGACAAAAGCAGTAAAGTTGATTTAAAAATATTTGAAGACAAAAGTCATTTTATCTGCGGAGAACCTGGCTGGGAAAAGGTTGCTGATTATATCATCGACTGGTATGAGAAGGTGTAATGCCTTCATCGTAAAAAGTTATTAAGGGAAAAAGCTCAACAGAAATTTTACTATTGAGCTTTTACTTGTCCCCTTCTTTCTATATTCCCTAGGAGTCCCCGTTGCTCGACTTCTGAAAGAAGTTGTGATTATTATGACATATCACTATTTTAATTTTTCCTTAAAAAGGTCTCTGAATTTTTTGAGCTTTGGATCAATTACATTAAGGCAATATCCACCTTCAGGGTTCTTATTATAGTAATTCTGATGATACTCTTCAGCCCTGTAAAATTGATTGTATGCAGCTATTTCAGTGACTATTTTATCGTCAACATGACTTTGGACTTCTTCAATCACTTTATTTGCAGCAGCTTTTTCTTCTTCAGTTTTATAAAATATAATGCTTCTGTATTGAGTACCCCTGTCAGCTCCTTGTTTGTTAAGAGTGGTAGGATTATGAGTAGATAAATGAATTCTTAATAAATCTTCATAACTGATTTCTGAAGGAATATAAGTGATTTCAATTACTTCGGCATGACCCGTTCTTCCACTGGATACTTCTTTGTATGTAGGATTAATAGTAAGTCCGCCACTATACCCGCTTTCAACTTTTACAACACCTTTTAGCTGTTGAAATAATGCTTCAGTGCACCAGAAACATCCGCCGCCAAATATAGCTTTGCGCTCTTCTGACTTTATTTTTTTCATTGATGCAGCATTGATGCAATAACGCAAGCCGGACGGAGGAGGGCCATCCTGAAAAACATGTCCCAAATGTGCATCACAAGTATTGCAAGTAACCTCTACTCTGTACATTCCGAATGAAATATCTTTATGATATGCAATCGCATTTGCTTTTAGAGGTTGAGTGAATGATGGCCATCCTGTGCCACTTTGAAATTTTTCCTCGTTGTCGAATAGAAGAGTATGACAACATACACAAGCATATTTACCCGGTTCAAAAAGATTGCACATATCAGAACTATGTGCCCGCTCAGTGCCTTTTTTTCTGGTAATGTAAAATTGCTCTTCCGTGAGTATTTGCTTCCACTCCTGTTCGGATTTATTTTCACGTCGATCAGGTTCAGGATTACCGTGATTAACAAATTTTATTATGTCGAGCCATTTAAGTATCATTTGAAAATGAGATTCTTTGTTTATTACACATTTACCAATCAGATCTCTAATTTATCTTTTTCTTATTGAATAAAATTAAATGTCATTAAAGAATTATTTTATTCTCACTAATGGATTTATAATCAGATAATATTTTAATAATTTGCTTAAAATATTGAATAGAAACATTCTTCTTTAAAAGAGTCTTTTTGATAAGAAGGTTTTGGAGACTAAGAATTATCAGCTTCTTTTGTTATATGCAGGAAATCATTAATTAAAGTTTATGGCTGTTGACTTAAAAATTATAGATCGGAGTATATTGATGGCAGTGCCTGAAAGGCAGTATAAATTTGTATTGATTTATTGTAAATCCGGGCAGGTAATAATTGACATAGATGGTGAAAAGTATTTGATTGCGGAAAGACAATTTCTGACAGTTACTCCTAAACAGTTTTATCAGTTTATAGAAATTACCGATTGTCATGGTTATATCCTTGAGTTTACTTATGATTTTTTCTGCAAAAGTGATAAAGCTATTGAATTAATTTATCATAATGGTTTGTATTGCCATTTCGGGTTAAACGAGCTTATTAATATTGCAACAGAAGAAAGTTATCTGAACGTAGAACACTGTTTTAGTTTAATTAGTAAGGAGTTATTGAATAAGTATTTTGAATATGAAGTTAGTCTGCATTCTATCATAACATTGCTTCACATTGAAGTAAGCAGAAATAAAATTATCCAGCAGCAACGACCCCTATACAAGCCAGATGCACTTTTCCTGAATTTTTTAAATCTTGTAAGGGATAATTTTGAAAAAAGACTTGCAGCTAAGGAATATGCAGCTCTCTTAAATATAACAGAACAAAAGTTGAACGAGCTGACGAAAAAAAATACTGGTGAAACTACACAACAGGTTATTAATGATTTAATTATACTAGAAGCCAAGAGATTATTTAATTATGAAGATTTAAATGTGAAACAAATAGCCATTAAACTTGGGTTTGATGATACGCATTATTTTTCCAGATTCTTTAAAAAACAAACCTCAACAAGGGCTAAAGATCATTTAAGGAAGCTATTAACTGATTAGTCTTAATATTTATAGTTTATGTTTCCCATTTAGTGTCTTTTGTAATGATGAAGCTTTAGGTTTTCAAACTTTTCCTTGTCCACCATTTTTGTAGTTTTGTCCATTTTTTACCCAGCAGACCTGACCTACCTTTGTGTCAGTAC
>NZ_JAGHZZ010000021.1 GCF_017745095.1 Sporocytophaga sp.
AATTATAATTACCTGAAAAATTAGTTACATTAGATGTTACAGAACCAATATCATAGTTTGCTGTAACATTGTTGTTACCTTCGCTTTTCCATGCTCCTGAAACATTACGAGCAACAGAGATGACGTTTGGATTGATTGGAGTGCAAGCATCTGCATCCCAGCCAAGAGTGACTGAGAACGGATTTGCTGTAACAGCATTAATATTCCAATATTCGCATTCACTTACATCCATAAGGGGAAGCGTATAAGATGAGCCCGATGGAGATTCGTTAAAATATTCTGCAAATATTTGACTATTCGCTAGTATAGGATCTGAGATTGTTAAAGGTCGGTATTTCCCATTTTTTCCAATAGGAAAAGTAAAAGTGCCTGTTCCAACTCTTCTTACTTTTCCATCTACAAAACTCTGGTTGGAAGCTCCTGTTATGGTTTGATTATAGTCAAATGCTAAATAGTTATTAAGCAGTGTAATAATATTTCCTTTAACAAAAGTTACACCATTTCTGACCAGTACAATACAATTTAAATTGACGTGATTAACAGATTTATCAATCTTAAAGCGATCTATTCGTATCCAGTCTTTATTAGAAAAAATAGTCTGTTGTTTATCTCCTTTAAAAACACATAGTCCATCAAGAAATCCTAAATAATCAGCATTTTGATTAGCCGACGTTACATTATAAACTAAGTCTCCATAAAATTCGCCTGTCCCTGTTTGTACCGGCTTAAGGACTCCAGTACTACCCTTTATAAAGGTACAGTTTTTATAGTAAATATCTCCACCCATTCCCATATCTCCTGTACCCATATTCGCTATTGTAACATCTTCATTAAATACATTACCTCCAGCAATGGAATTCAATGACGATCCAGTTTTTGTAAAAGTTGCTGTCTTTACAAACGTTGAAGCTTGGAAATACATACCGGGAGCTTCTGCTGTAAGTGAACCATTAAAAACACAATTCTGTACCTGAAAGGTTGAAGATTCCAATAACTTGATATTTTGAGGCTGATCTCCTAGTTGAGTGAAATTTCTAAAATAAAGTTGACCGGCAGTAAATGGACCGGCAATAATTCTTTTCCCTGTCGCTAAAAATGAAGTCCCAGCTGAAATTTTCACACCACCAGTTCCTGAACTTTCAACATAAATATCACCTTCAAAATTATGAGGCCCTCCGGACATACAAGTCAAAATACCTCCTGAAGATGTATTAATAAGTTTTACATCTTTAAAATTATCCCCAACCCCATTACCCAGATATAAATACCCAGTTCCCGAATTTTTAATTGTTGTAGTTGTTCCATAGAATTTATTTCCACCCGATCCAGTAGAGTTATCCTCTCCATTTTTCTCGAAATAAGAAACGCCATTAAAAATACTCCCATTGAAATTTAAATTAGGGGCAATTACGTTTAGATTTCCATTAAATATAGAGCCTAGGTCAAAGGTAGCTATTGCTTTTCCAGTTAAAGTTAAATTTTGAGTTGTGGTACCTGTTTGTATACAATTTCTAAACTTCATAGTACCAAAAGAAAATGCATCAGCTGGAACAGAAATTATATTTTCTCCTTCTAATATAACAGAGCCATTTGCTGATCCTGATCCAATGGTTATGGTAGTATTAGCATTATTTGATATTTCAATATTTGATTTGATTCTGGTGATTCCGCTACCCGAAAAAGTAAATGGCCCTGCTACGGAATTATTCAGAGATGAAACATTCACACTTACCTTCTTTTCTGGATTAGTAAATAGTGTAGTATTTCCGCTTAAATTAGCCAAATAAATATTTCCGGTCCCAGTGATATAAAAATAAGTATTTCCTTCAAATGTCCAGGAAGGCGCACCATTTCCCAGGGCAAGATTAGCTGTTCCGGTATTCCTTATATAAGTATCCCCCTTAAATAAAACAGGCTCAGTATTCTGACTATAAAATGTTCCCGCTGCTCCTGAGTAACAGCAGGTAAAATCAGAAGTTCCTTGAAACGTCCCCCCTTGAAACAAAATGGTTGGCGCTGTTGCATTTAAGTTTCCCTTAAAATTGCATCCTGCTTGAAAGTAAAGAGAAGCACTATTAGTAGAGCAATCCAATGTAAGGTTTTGCTCTGTATCTCCTTCCTGAATAAAATTTCTAAAGGCTAATATTCCATTATTGAAACCTAAAGCATTACCGACATAAATTTTTCTGCCTGCTTTTAAATATACCTTTCCTGATCCGCTATAAACAGAATAAATTGAACCATTGGCTGTGGAGTTAACCTCAACATCGCAGTTGAAATTGGTTGTTCCGTTTTCAGCAAACCGGATATTGCTGCGATCCCCACCGACTATAAATTTGGCTTTTGATGAAGTATTATTAAAATTAACTATCGAATTTGAATTATTTGCAATAAGGATATAGCCACCGGATTTATTTTCAAATGTTGTATTTCCTTCAAAAATTATATTACCAGAATTTCCTACATATAAATAACCTGTTCCGATATTGGTAAACGTGACATCTTTCTGGAAAATATCTCCATTAAGAGACCATGTATAAGTGTAAGAATTCGCATTATATGTAAAGTAAGCGTTATCTTCATAAATATTCCCTCCAAGCGATGTAGCAAAAGTCCTAGACGTTAAATTGGCTTCTTTTTTAAACCTAACGCCATTAAGAGATATTCCACCTGCAGAAACAATGAAAGGCCCATTAAATACGGTTTGTGGAGTAGTACTTCCAGTTGTTGATACCAACACAAGATTTGAGCCATTATCCAAACTAATGTTCTGTGTAGTTGTAGGATCAAGTTGTATGAAATTCTTTAATGTAAGCGTTCCTGCTATAAAATTACTTGCCGAAATAGTTTTACCAATTTCTAGGGTAGAGGTAGTTGTACTATTTGTTGCTGTATTTCCAAAGCAAACACCTTGTCCTGTTGATTTTACAACTATATTTCCCTTATAAAAGGTGTCATAATTGTAGGAAGTAAAGATTGATGTACTTGTTATCAAAGTTAAATCATTGTTAAACTTATCTTCTCCTAAATCTGATAACCTTAAGCCAGATGCACTTGTAGATTCAAAAGTAATAGGACCATTAAACGTATTACCTCCTATAGCATTAACATAGTTTGTTGCTCCTGTTGTAACTTTAAAGGACGTTGTAGTATTAATTCCAAATGTGTTGTTTCTCAAGACAAGAGTCCCAACTATAGCATTAACAGAGCAGTTAATAATTGCTCCGGAGATAGCACTACCTATAGTTGTACTCAATGTAGATGCCTGGTTTATATTCAATTGACCTGAACCATTAATTGTAGTGCCCCCTGCAATATTAGTTGTATTTGTCACATTTAAAGTATACCCAAAACCTATTGTAAGGCTTCCAGATGACATAATAAACTGACCTATTATTTGATTTGAATTCAGCTCAGGAATATTATTAGATATTTGGATAATGATATTATCTGTAGAAGTAAATACAACCTTATTATCCCCATCTACTGGCACATTAGTTGCTCCACTATATGACCAGTTTTGAGGATCTTCCCATTTATTATTTGTAGAAGGATTTTTCCAGGTAAAAGTACCAGTGGCATTACAATATCCAGTGAAGACCCAAAAGATTACCGCGAAAGTAATTCTTAAAAAGAATGATCCTTTTTTATATGGATCCAGCAATACCATAAAATTTAACATTGAACTATAAAAATATCCCTATTATCAAAATTAATTCATTTTATCACCAGGAAAAAAGCAGTTCAAATATTCTTTTCCACAATCTTAGTTCAATTCTTACATCCTTTTAAGAATCAATTGTCCAAATAAACAAATGGACCGTTTAAGATTTCTTTCTAAAAAAATAAAAAATCATACTTAAAAGGGCTTATCAACTGGTAACACAACCTATAGAAGAAAGTGTAATTTAAATCACACAAAAAAGGCCTGCTCACTTCTGAACAGACCCCATGAAACATAGCACAAACAAACCTGAAACTTAGTGGGCGCTGGACAAGTCCACATTGGCGCCTTTATTTTTTCTTAATAATATCAATACAAAGGGAACACATATAAGGAAAAGAATTCCAAGGTAGAGGAAGGCATCCATATAAGATAATACCATCGCTTGTTTGGTTATTCCAAGATCCATCAATTTATATCCTTTAGCAAGCGCTTCTTCTGTTGAAAAACCTTTTGCCGCAAAACCTTGCTGTATCTGATGAACTCTATCCATCGCTTTCCCTCCATCAACACTTAAATGAGATACTACATCAGAGCGATGCTGTACACTCTTTCTTACAATGAAAGTATTGATAATAGCAATTCCGAAAGAACCTCCTAGCTGCCTCATCAAACCTGTAAATGCAGCTCCTTGCCCTATTTCCTGCCCTTTTAATCCGGATAAAGACAAATTGGTAATCGGCATAAACAACAAAGCAAGTCCAACTCCTCTTATTACAAGTACCCAGAAGAAATCATCTCCAGATGTATAAGGAGACAATATTGAATAGGCCCAGAAGCTATATATAAAGAACAGAAACATTCCTATTGCCACCAGGTATTGAGCAGGAAATCCCTTTTTCAGCGTGGCTCCCATAATCGGCATCATAAATGCGGTTGCAAGAGAAGCTGGTACCATCAGAAGTCCGGCCTGAGTAGCTGTCCATCCTAATATTGACTGAGTGTATAAAGGAACAATAAATGTTGATCCGAACAAACCAAATCCCAATATAAAAGATAAGATGGTCCCTATCTTCAGATTAAAGTTCCTTAATACTTTAAATGATACGATCGGATTTTTACATACACTTTCTCTCCAGATAAAGAAAAAGAATCCAAATACGGCCAATACAGTGCATATAACGATACTTTCACTGGTAAACCAATCTTCTTCTTGCCCTTTCTCCAAAACATATTGTAGAGATCCGATTCCGATGGCAAGAAATATAATTCCCCACCAGTCAATATCCTTTGCTGCAGTTTTTTCTGCATACTTAGGACTCTTCACAAACTGAATGGTAAGAATTGCTGCAATGATTCCGATTGGAATATTGATATAGAAAATATATGGCCATGAATAATTGTCCACAATATACCCTCCAAGAGGAGGACCTAATGTAGGACCAACAATTACACCAAGACCATAAATAGCCTGAGCCATTCCTCTATCTGCCAAAGGAAAGCTTTCTGTTATGATCGTTTGGGAAGTAACAAGTAAAGCTCCCCCACCTATCCCTTGCAATAAGCGGAATAGTATCAGTTCATTTATAGATGTTGCATTTCCACAAAGAAATGAACAAATAGTAAAGAGAATAATTGATGCTGCAAAGTAATTTCTTCTTCCAAACTGCTGTGATAGCCAGCTGGTCATGGGCATTACGATTACGTTTCCTATGGCATAGGCTGTAATAACCCAGCTAACTTCAGCCGTAGTACAACCAAGGTTACCACCCATTTCATTGAGTGCAACGTTTACAATTGTTGTATCTACCACTTCCAGAAGAGCGCAAAATATTACGGTAATAGTTATGATAACCCGTCGGGCTCCATACTCCACCAGTGAGTCTGACTCTAATAGGGACATTTAGTTAAACTTAAATTTAGTAACAATGGCTAATGCCTTAAAATATTATTCTTTAAAATGTACTTCGGCAATTACGTTCATACCCGGACGAAGCTCTTTCACCATCGGATCATTATTTAAAAGCTCTATTCTTACAGGCACACGCTGTACAACTTTCACAAAGTTACCGCTGGCATTATCCGGAGGAAGCAAAGCAAAACGTGAACCTGTAGCCGGAGAGAATGAAGCTACCTTTGCTTCAAACTTGTGGTGAGGAAAAGCATCTACTTCTACAGTTACACTCTGTCCGATTTTCATTTTCTCAAGCTGTGTTTCTTTGAAGTTTGCTGTTACCCAAACTTTATCACTTACAACGATATTACACAACTGTTGCCCTGCCTGTACCAGCTGACCTGGTTCCAGATTGATTGCAGATACTTGTCCGTCTGCCTGAGCTGTAATTACTGTATAAGACAAATTCAACAATGCATTGTCAAGGTCTGCTTCTCTTTGTTTGATTACAGAAGATGCAACTTTAATCTGCTGCACAGTAGCATTAGATTGAGAAGCTACAGCCTTAGACTGGCTTTCAGTTGATCTTTTCTGATCCTCCAATACTTTCAGTTGACGCTCTGCTGTTTGCTTTTCTGCAAGAGCCTGCTCATATTGTATCTCCGTAATAGAATGATCTTTGATCAGATCTGAATAACGGGCATAGTCCTTCTCTGCTCTCCAAAGACGAACTTTAGCAGCTTCAATATTAGCTTCAGCGGTGCTGATATTAGATTGAGAAGAAACTGTGTTAGCAGCCGCAGCACTAGTATTTGCATGAGCTACAGACAAACTGCTTTTCGCATTATCTAGAGCAGCCTGAGCCTGCATAACCTTAATTTTCATTTCACGGTCATCAAGAATAACCAGGGTATCTCCTTTTTTTACAAGTTGATTATCTTTTATTCTTACAGAAGAAATGTAACCAGCTATACGAGGAATAACCGGGCTTATATTTCCGTTTACCTGCGCATCTTCCGTTTCTTCATTATTTTGACCATGAACATATTTACTAACACCGTAATAGCCTCCAAGTGCTATAAGGACTACAAGGATGACAGCAAAAGTTTTATTTTTCTTTTTAACAGCCACCTGGTCATTAGTGGCATTCTCAATTTTCATTTTTTTCGAAGATTTATTTTCGACAAGGTCTGTAGTTTCCATAATGGAATTGGGAGCTATGTTTAAGATTTATTTTTTAGGTTCGTTATTAGCAACACCTGATGTTTGCAAAAGCTTGCGATATGCAACTGCCGCATCTGCTTTGGAGTTAGCATAGTCCAGATTGGCTAGTAATTGTTGCACAAAAGCATCCAGCAAATCTGTTGTAGTGACCAGGTTATTACGATATTTATTTTTTGTTATTCTATTGTTTTCAGTTGCTTGTTCAAGTGCCTGAGCATACACTTCAATCTTCTTTTTACTCAAAATATAACCTTCAAAGGCCTGAGCAACTTCTATCTTCACTCTATCACTCATCAAATCTTGACTGGCTTTGACCTCAGCCAGGCGGATTTTAGCGGACTTCACTTTTGCTCCTGTCTTCCATAGTGAAGCTACATTATAACTAAGTCCAAGCCCTGCATTCCAGGCATTTGAAATGGAAACAAAATTTGGAATATTTGCGGCAAAATATCCACCTGTTATTTTTAAAGAGGGATAATAATCGGCCTTTGCCATTCTAATCCCCGCTGACGCTGATTGCTCCCTGTATTTAAGAGCTGCAAGATCATGTCTGTTCGTAAGAGCTACCTGTTCAAATTCAGAAAATGTTCTTGCATCAGTAATTTCCATGAAAGAAGTACTATCTAGTTGGAGCTGTGTATTTTCATCAAGCCCCAGCATAATGTTCATATTAAGATTTGCCAATCTCTCATTGCTTTCCGCATCCAGCAGTGCAAGCTGAACGTTTGACTGTTGAAGCTGTACTCTCAGTAGATCGTTTCTAGCTATAACACCATTCTTTTCGAGATTTGCAAAATCAGCAGATCTCAGTTCGGCCTGTTTCAGATTTTCTCTTACTATTGAAACAGTTGAATGAGCTTTATATAGGTTACTATAGGCTGCAACAGTATTTTGAATTACGGCATCCTTATCATTCTCAGCATCAAGTTTTGTCGCTTCCTCAAGGTATTTGGCTGACTCTATGCCACTTTTTGTTCTAAACCCTGTAAACAAAGGGATCGAACCACTAACCATTGCATAAGCTGCCTCATTGATATCCGGAGATGCCGTATTTCCCAAAGGACCACCAATAGTGGGCTTCGTCAGTCGTATATAGTTTGCGGATCCTCCAAGATCAGGAAGTCGCTTTTCTCTTGCTTCTACAGTTGAAGCAGTAGCAGCTTCTACTTTTACTTTATTAAGTTTTAGCTGTTTATTATTCTGCAGACACAATTCTACAGCCTCACTAAGAGTAAGAAATTTTGTACTCTGAGCGAGAGATACCTCTGAACTAAATCCTGCTATGATTAATGCAGCAGCGATCATTCGTTTTTTTAATGGCAGCATTGCTTTCTAAAGTCTTTATTTGTTTTTAAGTATTCCCATAATAAAAATTTCACCCAGGTTTTTGATGCGCTTTCCAATCAAATCAAAGTCGCTTTGCTCAAGCTGATAAGAATCTTTGTTCTTAATTGTAATGCCTCTCAACCCATTCATCGTTGCGATAAACAAATCAGCATATTCAGAGACATCAATATCCCTAAACTCATTATTGTTTATCCCTTCTTTCAAAATATCAGAAACCAATGCTACTTCTGATTGGAAAAAATTGTCCAGGAGATTCCCTAACAAGGGTTTTACATTCTCCATAGACATTTTGATTTTTCCAAGATTCACAAACACTTTCAAAAAATATTCATGCCTTTTATCCACATATTGAACAAGCTTATTTTTTGCTGTGTCTTTACTGTCAACAACTTGCTTTTTAATACCACTAATAAATCCGTCCTGCTCCCTTTTAACTACAGCCTGAAATAAAGCATCTTTATCTGCAAAATAATAGTATATGGACGCCTTGGACAATCCGACATCTGAAGCAATTTCTGTCATGGTCGTCTTCGCAAGTCCATAATAACCAAAGCGTTTCATTGCTGCATCCAGAATTAAATTCACCTTAATATTATCCGTATTTGAAGAAGCTTCGACCATTTGACTTTTTGACTTTCTGACTTAATAAGTCAAATATACAACTAAATTGTTTATGAAAATGCTCCCGAGAGAAGAATTATTTTTTGGATAATTATTAGAATAGAATGGTAAAATTCTGTAGGAATTCTGAAGTTATATTATAAAATTTACCTAATAAAGGTAAAGGCATGTAAGCGGTGCTTTCAAATAGAAAACAATAGTTTGAAGTAGTTGAAATTATAAAATACTCAGGAAAAAAATACTTAATCTCTTTTCATCAGAACATTCACTCCTTTCCCTCTCCTAGTATAAAAGGTATCATCTGCCACCGAATAAAAATAGGCATAATCCATGCTTAGATATAATCGATTATTATTTAGACTGTCAACAATAAAATAGTTGAATATTTCATTTTTATTCATTAAAAATAAAGAATCCCCTTTGATCTTATATTTATCGGAGCGATCAAATCCATTTTTATTAGTTAAATAAAATGTCGAATCTGGGTTAAACTCAATAACGAAATTATTTTCCAAAAATCTTTCAAGAATCGCTCCCCTCTCCGAAAATGGAACATCAAATCCAGAAGACCACCCAGTAAATTTAATATTTTCAATCTTCCATTTCCCCATAAAAAAATCCTGCCCTGAATTCCTGTCCTCCACAACTTTGGAGCAGGATAGACAAACAATGATGATTGTTAACAACAAAAGCACGTTATTCATTATTTCAGGATTACTTTTTCTTCTTCGAAAGTGCTTTTTCATTATTTTCCACAATCCTAAACTTGACAATCTTTGTTATAAGTCCAATTGGCAATGGTTTATCAATGGGGAATTGTATTGCTCCTTTTGAGGTTTTATAATCTGTCAATTCATCCGCGAACTCTGTAATACCGGAAGCTGTTGGATAAAAACCGATGTGCTTTTTATAACCAGCATAATAGACCAACATACCTTTCAATTTAAAAGCAGGCATATTATAACTGATAACCTCTTCTGCTTTGGGAGCAGCTTTACTAATGGTATGTCTCATTTTCTCAAGTATAGGTCTTATTTCCTGAGGAAATGTACTTATGTATTCATCTACTGTTGCAAACTTATGAGCTTCCATATATTAAAAATTTTATTTTCCATGCTTCATAACTTCTGCAGGAAATTTATCCGCAATCAGATTAAGATTGATATTATGTTCCAGATAAGCTTTAAGTCCATCCAGCACTGTCGTAAAGCCCCCGGTTGAGTCTTTGATAGCTTCTAATAATTCATCTCCTGTTTTATTAAATCCAAAGTGTTTAATAGTAACATAAGTAGAACCATCACTCAGAGTTCTAAAATCAAAATCTACAGTTGTTGCCGGTTCATCCCATTCAATAATGATCTTCTTACCAGGCACAATCTCTTTTGCAATAACTTTGGTGGACACTCCATACATCTCCCATTTCCAGGTGACAATCTTACCTACTTCCAGCTTGCCACTTCCATGCGTGAACCAGAAATTCTTTGTAATCTCCGGATCAATAAATGCTTCAAATACTTTATTAGCTGGCTTTCTTACGAGCATTTGACATTCGGAACATTTCATATTCATCTTATTTGACCTATTATTTACCTTTCTTGCGTCTCTCTGTAACCTGCTGACCACCTATTCCCCAGTTATCTGTGGACACTTCATCGATAACAACAACTGTTGTCTCAGGATTTTTATTAAGAACAATCCTAAGTAACTCCGTAACACCTTCGATTAACTCAGCCTTCTGCTGTGATGTTACATTCTCATCGGTAATTTTTATATTGACGTATGGCATAATGTTTTTTGATCTATAAAAATGAATCTATAAAAAGAATATTAATTATTCAAACCTTTCGTTCATAATAGATATCAGTCAAATAGCTATTTACAAATTTCTTAGTGCTAATATTCAGAATAAAGCATTTTCAACTACAAATAAATTCACAATCAAATTGTTTATCACAGCAATATCAATCATTTAGCAGACTTCAACGACTAAATTCCCTCTCGATAAATAAGTAAAAATAGTATGTTCAAAAATTTCTGAACTAAATGAATCTTCATAAAAACCTGAATATAAAAAGCTTCAACCAATAATACTACTTTATATCCTATTCATGCCACCACTCCCTTTTGAAATCCATGCTTACTTGTTTATTTTTACTATACAACAACTATGAACATGCCAAGAATTATTTCCTACTCTTTAATTTTCAGTTTCTGTATCCTATTAATAAACCTGTCCTTTGGCCAAGACACGCTCAAAACCCATTCAGACACGTTAAAACCTCACCAAGACTCACTCAATAAAAAGCGGGAAAGAGGATTCCGAAAGAATCGTGATCTGGCAGCAATTTTCTCTGACTCTGCAAAACTTACAAGCAGTGACTATCAGATTCGCATAGAGAAAAATTATGCTATTCTCTCTATGATTAAAAACAAAAGCGATCTGGGGCCCCGTATTAGCAACATTCAGGTGAAACTTGCCGACAGTGATTCCGCACTGCTTATATTGAAAGAAAACATCTTGAATAACAGTCAGGCACTAGGACTACGCAACCTTCAGATGTTTAGAAGCCTATTAAATGACATTCACAAAGATATAGAAAAACAGAGGCATGTACTTGACAGTGCTGAAGCTACTCTTAGCAGTCTGAAAAATGAATTAAAGGTGATGATGAAAGATACAGTCATCAGGAGCCTGATGAAAGACTCGGTCAACAGACAGCTTTTTGCGCCACAACTTAAGGACATGCGGGAAGCTTGGCGCTCCGGAACTTCCAAATTAAAGGAAAGTATCACCCTCATCAACTTACTCCAGACACATAATTCAGCAAATGCTGTGACGACCGCTGCATTACTCGAAAAGGTTAATAACCTGCTTCTTACTTCATTCTCCAGAGTATTCAGCAAAGAATATAATTACCTGTGGGAACCGTTACAAAACAGATCTCTAGATCAGCTACGTAAATCACATGAGAAAGCACGTAATGGTGAGCACAAAGCACTCAATTATTACTTCAAGGATAGTCTTAACAACAGGCTATTCCTACTTGTTATCGGATTTATTTTTGGGATTTGGCTATACAGAAATATATACAGGCTAAAAAAATCAGATGCATTGGATAAGATTCAATATCTTCAGATTGAATATTTATATCCTCACTTCATTGCATCTTCATTTGTTGTAATATTTACGTTGGCTCCTTTTTTTGATCTGGATGCTCCATCTGTTTATATAGAATCCATGCAGTTTCTGTTAATATTGACACTTACTTTTATATGCTTAAAAAAATGGCCAAGAAACCTCTTTATCTATTGGCTTGCAATGGTTGTCCTTTACATTTGTTTTTCATTTACACATCATATTCTTCTCCCTGGTCTTTTCCAGAGATTCGGACTGATTTTACTTAATGTACTTTCTGTTGTATTCGGATCTTTGTTTCTGAGGGGATTAAAAAATCATTTACAATTGCGTGGATTCCTAAGATTCGTGATCATCCTTCACAATGTAATGAACATCCTGGCAATACTATGCAATATATTCGGTCGATTCTCTCTGGCACAAATTCTTGGCAACACAGCTATATTCTCCTTTACGCAGGCTATCGGACTTGCTGTATTCAGCAAGATATGTATAGAAGCCATTCTGCTTCAGATCGAAACCAGCAGGATCAAGCAAGGCTTTAAAACTACTTTTGATTTTCAATCAGTGATAAAAGACTTTCAGGGGCTTGTAATGTTCACAGTTGTTTTGCTATGGGTGATTGTATTTACAACTAACCTGAATATTTATAATACTTCTAAAGATGCCGTTGCAACCCTTATGACCAAACAACGTGCTATAGGCAGCGCTAACTTTACACTTGGAGGAATAGTACTATTTTTTATTATTATCTGGATAGCTCATTTGCTACAGAAATATGTTGGATATTTCTTTGGTGATACAGGCAATGACGATGTTCAGAACAAAAACCAACGCTCTAGAATGCTTATCGCAAGACTTGTAGTTCTTTGTGCTGGATATCTACTTGCAGTCACAGCTTCAGGCCTTCCTGTTGACAAGATCACGATTGTATTAGGAGCTCTTGGTGTTGGTATCGGTCTTGGCTTGCAGAATATTGTAACAAACTTTGTATCGGGCATTATTCTAATCTTTGACAGACCACTTCAAGTGGGAGATTCTATAGAAATCGGCAATAAAACAGGTAAAGTCAGAGAAATCGGTATTCGTTCAAGCACACTATTAACAAGCGATGGAGCTGAAGTAATTATACCGAACGGTGACATATTATCTCAACACATCACTAACTGGACCTTAAGCAATACTCAGCAAAGATTATCCATTTCTGTCTCCGTTAACGGTAATCAGGATATTGAAAAAATCTCCAATAACATTAAGTCAAGTATATCTTCTTCTTCATATGTTTTGGCCAATACAACTCCAGGAATTGAATTTGTTGCTCTTAAAAAAGATGTATGCGAATTAAAAATACACTTCTGGTGTAAAGATGTTTACAAGGCAGAGGAAGCTAAAAGCAGCATCATATATGATTTATATAAAGAATTTGGAGAAAGCAATATTTCAATAAAGGGATAATCTCTGATCACAAGTTACACTCTATTAATTTTGCCTTCCTTAAGTTTCGAGTTTAAAATTCAAACTTTAGGAAGGTATATTTTTTTTATTATCCCCATTCATTAGATTAAAAACATTCATATAAACGAACAGTTTATATGAAAAAAAATGAAGTCAACGAGACTACAGGGAACCTATGCAAGACGACGATAAATCCCAACTTTCCTTTAACAAGCTTCTTACCAAAAACCCTGTACATGCTTCATTTCTTTTTGCATCTCAGCGGACAGGATTAGCTTTTCAGAGAACACGTCTGAGTGCTGACAGGACATTAATGTCTGTGATAAGGACTTCTCTGTCTCTGATAAGTTTCGGGTTCACAATTTTTCAGATTTTCTTGCACCTAAGAGAGGAATTCCATAAACACTGGAGATCATTGATGCCTAGAACATTAGGGTTTATCCTTGTTATACTTGGCATCTTAATGCTGATCATTGGGATAGCTTATCATGTTAGGTTTATGAAACAAATCCGTATTGAAAGAGAAGAGATGATGAACAAAGGCCTCCTTCCTGATGAGGATAAATTTCCAGTTTCTTTTACCTTAATTGTTGCTACGCTTTTGCTTCTTGCTGGGATTTCTGCTGCAATTTATATGATAATCCAGGCAATGAAAATTTAACCATCCCTACATCAAAACAGACACCCACCCTATAAAAACACAATAAATATAAAAAAATCAATAGAAATTTTAACATAAAAAACTTCTTACGCATACATTTCTACAAACATCCATCAAAATTTTGACCTAAAACCAAAAAGGTTATTTTTATCCTATACAAGGGAATTTTTGTCCTGCAACTTCCCTATGATTAATCTTTACCTTTAAATCAAATAAGCAACATGAAAGATCTGCCTGTCTTGACTATCAGTAATTTTGAAGACTACAATCATTGTCAGCATTGCGGCAATAGTTTCTACATCAGAACTTTTGACAAGCACCTACAGGACAATCTGTTTCTGGATAAGCCCCATGGCCATGATTTCTTTATATTGCTTTTCATAACCAATGGTTCAGGAACGCACAGTATTGATTTTAAAAACTATGAAATAAAGACTGGTAGTTTATTCTTGCTATCTCCGGGACAAGTCCATCACTGGAATTTATCTTCAGACATCAATGGATATATTCTATTCTTTACAAAAGAATACTTTCTATTAGACTTTAACTATAACAAGCTTTTAACACTGCCTTTCTTTTACACTCATATCAATTCGCCTTGTATGGAGATTAAAGTAGAGGATATTGAGCAAGTATCAAACATCTTTAAAAAAATTGATGATGAGTATCTGACCAAAAGAAGGTTTTTCCATGATGTCATTAGGCTCAATCTTAAAATGCTACTGATTGAACTTGAAAGAAAATATACAGCAAATCAACAAACTCCTGGCCTTATGCAATATCAGATCAATCAGTTGCATAAGCTGGAGACATTGATCGATGCACATTATAAAGAGCACAAACAGATTTCTGAATATGCAGACATGATGAATATCTCTCTAAAACAGTTGAACAGTCTATGCAAAAAGGCACTTAATAAAACACCGGGAGACTTACTACAGGAGCGACTCATCCTTGAAGCCAAGAGACTTCTGGTTTATTCGGATAAGTCAGTCAGCTCTATTGCCGCTATTCTAAATTATACTGACAATTCATATTTCATAAGATTATTCAGAAAGCTGACTAGCGTGACACCAGAGCAATTCAGGACAATTCAACTATCAGAATACATTAATTAAAATACCTGTGGCAGACAATTTTGCTTTTGACGCAGACTTGAAATTCGGAATAAAATTATACATAACCCTTTACTATATTAATTATGATCACCAAAATTGAAATGACTGAAGCCATCATTGCAGCAAAAGCAAAAAAGAACACCACATGGACAGAAATCTCCAAATGCATTGGCTTATCTGAAATATTTACTACCTCTGCATGTCTTGGTCAGAACACGCTATCTAAAACAGAAGCGGAACAATTAGGCTCATACCTGGAGCTGAGTCCAGATGTCGTAAAAACGTTACAAGTCTTCCCAAGCAAAGGACCAGGTCAAGAAATATCTACAGACCCACTTATATATAGATTCTTTGAAATCTGTTTTGTATATGGACCAACTCTTAAAGAAGTTATTCAGGAAAAAATGGGAGACGGTATTATGAGTGCAATTGATTTCACTATGAATGTAGATAAAGTAGAAGATCCAAAAGGAGATCGAGTGATCGTTACCATGAACGGGAAATTTTTACCTTATAAGAAATGGTAAAACAATAAATTACAAACAAATTATACTATCCCTGCAATAGATTTAAATCTGGCAGGGATTTTTTTTCAATAAAATAAACCTACAATTATTCTGCACTACGCTTAACACCGCCTTAACATTAAGGTAATAATTAGGAAATAATATTGTATCTGACAATGGATAACTTGCTCAGCATACATGAAAAGATTTACTAAATTCATTTTTTACTTACTTTTTCAACTATCATATATTCATTTACTTGCTTCTCCATCAAACGACACTCCTGAAGAGAAGATAGAAATATTATTAAAACAAGCGGAAGCATTACTACCTTCCAAACCCGACTCATCAATCTTTATAGCAGACCTTATCCTTGAGCTCTCAAAACAGGAGAACTATAAAACAGGACAAGCTAAGGCTCATCAGCTTATAGGATCTGTATTTTATCATCAAGGTGTTTATCATGAAGCTCTCATACACCTCCAGCAGGCAGAAGTTTTATTAAAAGATATCGGAAACGAATCCGGAATAGCTGAAAACCATGGGCAGCTGGGATTGCTGTATGCTACTATCAAACAACCGGAACTTGCTCATAAATATCAGGAAGAGGCTCTTAATATATACGAAAAGCTGGGAGATAAAAAGGGACTTGCCTATGCTTATGGAAATCTTGGAAGGTTATATGAGAAGAAACAGCAATACGTACAGGCAATAAATTATCAGGAGAAAGCACTTAATTTTTATACTGAGATTAATGATTCTGCTGGTTTGGCCACAATAATGGAGAACATCGGTAGTATCTATGAAGACAAGGAGATGTTTACAATTGCCCACTCATTTTTTATAAAATCACTCCATTTGTCTGCTAATAACAAAGATAGCCTCTTAATGGCTATCAACTTTAATAATATAGCTGACATTTATCGCAAAACCGGTATTTATGATTCTGCAATACATTATACAAATCAATCGCTTCAAATTGCAATCAAAATTAAAGACAAATATCAGATTAGCAGTGCTTATAAGGATCTAAGCAAAATATATTCGGGATTAAAAGACTACCAAAATGCATATAAGAATCTTGAGCTTGGAAGAACAATTTATGAAGACATGTATAAATCAGAAACTGCCCGTCAGGTTTCACTTATGCAGAGCCTGTTCCAGATGGAGCGCAAAAACAGCGAAATACAAAAACTAGAACTTGACAGGAAGTTCAATTATCTAATCAAATCTATGCTGATCGCTGGTCTGTTCATAGTAGTTCTTGTAGGAGTCTTAATAATAAGCAGACAGAAAAACAGATTATTAAATAAAGAAAAGCAATTAAAGTCTGACAAAGAACAGTTTGATGCCCATAAAAGCCGCATGAGCAATGAACTTGAGACAATCAACATAAAACAACAACAATTACAAACTGAACTCGACACAAAGGCTAAGTCATTGACAGCACACACCCTACATATTATAGGTAAAAATAAAATGCTGGAAGAAATCAGAGAGATGCTGACCATTACTATTAAAGAAGATCCGAAAGTTCAAAAAATGAATTTGAAAAATCTTATTAAACAGATAGATCAGAGTTTCATTCAGGATAAAGACTGGACTGATTTCAGAACAATCTTCGAACAGGTGCATCAGGATTTTTTTATAAAGCTTCAACAAATAAACGCTGACCTCACCCCTGCTGATTTAAGATTGGCAGCCTTGATTAAACTCAATTTACCTTCAAAGGATATTGCAACTACACTTGGTATATCTCAGGATAGTTTGAGAATTGCTCGATACAGACTCAGAAAAAAAATGAACTTATCAGAAGGTGAAAACCTCATTAATTTTATCCTTAATCTTTAAAGAACATAGATATAACAATTTGATAACACTTCACATTATACTGAACTTTAATCACTTAATTACTAAAAACTCTACTTTGTTGCCCTTCTGTTAACGCCGTCAAACATCAATGTTGCCCAAATGTATACATCAAAATATTGCAGCCCCTGCCCTGTTAAACTAACCTTGCAATGAAATTTTAAAAACACAAAAAGGATTCTATGCAAAAGTTTTTGAACTGGAGTTTAATATTAAGCCTCCTTTCATCCTGTAATACTTCACACCCCTTAAATGAAAAAATTCCGGAACAGCCTATTGTTAGTACTTCTGTTATAAAACCACTTTATATCTCAGAGGCCGTTCAATTTGATACTGATGATCCTGCCATCTGGATCAACAAGGATGATCCAGCCCAAAGTCTTATTATCGGAACAGATAAAAATGAAGATGGTGCTCTTTACACATTTGATCTTAAAGGAAGAATCCATACCAATAAAGTCATAAAAGGCTTAAAACGCCCTAATAATGTGGACATTGAATATGGACTGCCGATTAAAGGAATAACAACTGATATTGCAGTAGTCACTGAAAGATTTACACATAACTTAAGAATATATGCACTTCCATCAATGACACCGGTTGATGGGGGTGGCATTCCTGTATTCGAAGGAGAAACGGCTCCCGAAAGCAGAGATTTGATGGGTATCGCCTTATATAAAGATCCTGTTACTTCTAAAATATTTGCAATTGTTGGCAGAAAGACGGGAACAGATGGCGACTACCTGTGGCAATATGAGCTTTGGTCTGACGAACATGGAATAGTAAAAGCATCACTTGTAAGAAAATTCGGTTCCTACAGTGGCAATAAAGAGATTGAAGCAATTGCTGTAGATGATGAGCTTGGGTATGTATACTATTCTGATGAAGGCGTAGGCGTGAAGAAATACTATGCAAATCCTGCGAAAGGTAATAAAGAACTAGCACTCTTTGCAACAAAGGGTTTTACTGCTGACCATGAAGGTATCTCTATTTATAAAACCAGTGAGAAAGAAGGTTATATTCTGGTTTCTGACCAGGGAGCAAATAAATTTCAGATCTTCTCAAGAGAAGGTACACCCTCCAATCCCAATGAACACAAGCATTTAAAAACCATTCAGGTAGCTGCAATGGAAAGTGATGGTTCTGAAATCACTAATGTGTCATTAAATCAAGAGTTTAAATCCGGCCTGTTTGTGGTAATGTCTACTGACAAAACTTTTCATTATTACCGCTGGGAAGATATCGCAGAAAATGATCTGAAATCGTCTCCCGATACAGTTTACAAGAATGGATCTATATCACTCAAAAGAGAATAATCGAGCATTAAAAACTCTCCAGAAGATTAAAATATTAACTGATGAAACAGATCATTTACTTCAGGAATATCTTATCACTTGCAATATTCTGCTTGTTGATTGCTAAGTATTCTGAAGCTGCTACATTTAAAGGTAAAATCAACGGACCAGATAAGGAACCACTTACCGGCGCTCAGATCTCAATACCTGGTCTTCAGAGTGGAACGATTGCTGGTTTGGACGGCTCATTCCATCTTAGTGATATTCCCATTGGCATACATGAAGTTCGTGTCACATTCATCGGCTTTAAAGATATCATTGATATCATTGAGATTAAACAGAACGACGAAACGATGATCAAGTCATTTCTTATGGAAGCTCATCTCCAAGAGCTCAAAGAAGTAGTCGTTACTGCTCATACTGACAAAGGCACCGATACAGAAGCCAGAAGCATTGAGAAAAAAGCTACACAAACAATGAATGTTGTTTCAGCTAAAACCATTGCCCTTTCTCCTGACATCACTGTTGCCAATGTAATTCAACGCGTTTCCGGATTATCATCTGAAAGAAGCAGTAATGGAGATCCACAGTATGCTATCGTAAGAGGTATGGACAAAAGATATAGTTATACCCTTGTAAACGGATTAAAAATACCCAGCCCTGAAAATAAAAACAGATATGTTCCTTTAGACATCTTTCCTGCTAATCTACTTGAACGGCTTGAAGTATATAAGAGTCTTACCGCAGACCAGGAAGGTGATGCCATCGCCGGAGGTATAAACATGGTTATGAAGAGTGCTCCTGAAACCTTCGAAGTTAAAGGAGATGTACAAACAGGTTATAATTACATCAATAAGATACAGGGCTTTCAAACATATAATGCTTCAGCTATCCAGAAGCTCTCACCTAGAGAATTATATGGCTCAGATTATCAAGCTCAGCCATTGGATTTTACAATTAAGAATCTGGAAACTCAAAAGATAAATCCTATGCCTGACTTTAATGGTTCTTTGTCTGCTGGCAGCAGACTAGTTAATAAACGCCTGGGAATAATGATAGGTCTTAGCGGCCAAAACTCTTATCGTGGTACTAAAAGCACATGGTTTGATGTTGCAACCGATCGCTTTGGATCCAACAGGCCAGCCCTTCAGAGCATGCAGGAAAGGAACTACAGCACCAGACAATTCAGGACAGGAGTACATGGACGAATAGATTTCAGAATTAATGAAAACCATAAAATAGGGAACTACACAGGATTTTATAATCTGAATTTATTCGAAGTAAGAGATATCAGGCAGACTATGCTTGATGGAAGAAACTATGATGACAAAGCAGGAAATGCAATTCTTTCATACAAGACAAGAGTAAAAACTACTTACCAAAAAATTTTCATTACTAATTTCCAAGGAAATCATAAGCTCGCAAAATCATTCAAATTTCACTGGTCAATTGCGCTTTCTCAAGCCAATATGGAGCGCCCGGACAATGCTACATTCCTAAGAAACGGTGAACTTAAAAACTTTGTAGAACAACCACAGAATATAGAAAGAGGTAATTCAAGAAGGTGGGAACACAATCAGGACAAAGATATTTCAGGTTATCTTAATTTAATTTATCAGCCGGAGCAATGGAAGAAAACATTTCTTAAAACAGGCATGATGTTCCGTAATAAAAACAGAGATAATTATTTCAACAAATACGCATTCGACCCTAATCCAAGTCTTCAATTGCAGGGAAAAGACTGGAATAGTTATTCAGATGTTCAATGGGACCTTTTAAATCCTGCCGGAAGTACATCTGATGAGCTTAATTATCAAGCCCGAGAAAACATTACAGCATGTTACCTCCTTGGAAAAAGTGAAGTTTTAAATACAGAAGTTAATATTGGTGTCAGAGTTGAAAACACTAATCAGGGCTATACTTTAAAAAGTCCTAAAGAAAATCAGACAGCTGACAGTTCACAACATTATACTGATGTATTGTCAAGTCTAAGTTTAAAATATAAAATCTCACCAATCCAAAATCTAAGATTAACTTATTACAAAGCTATTTCAAGGCCAGGCTTCTTTGAGATTGTTCCTTATCAGCTAGAAGATGATGATTATAAAGAAGCCGGAAACCCAGGGCTAAAGAGAGTAAAAGCAGACAATATAGATCTTAGATGGGAATTATTTCCCTCTCCTTCAGAACAAATACTTATAGGTGGATTTTACAAAAGAATTAAAGACCCTATAGAATATGCTCTGATAAGAAGCGGAGTCAACAATGCCCCTATGATTGTTCCGGGTAACTATGGTACTGCTTTTAACACAGGAATAGAAGTAGACTTCACAAAGTATTTTAATAAAATAGGTATCAGAGGTAATTACACCTTTACACATTCACAGATCAGTGCGCCAAAAGCTTTACGAACAAGGGAAAACCCTGCAGATCCTACAAGTAATCTTATACTGACGAATGTGATGCAGAAGAGAACATTACAAGGACAGGCCAAACATATTGCAAATATTTCCATACTCTTCAAAGATCTGAAGCATGGTCTCGAAGCTCAACTTTCCGGTATATATACAGGAGAAAGACTTGAGGTCATCTCTCCTTTTCTTGATAATGATATGTATGCTAAGCCCGTCTTTCAGTTAGATTTTTCATTTGAGAAAAAATTATTGAAAAAGTTAGAAGTCCTTCTTAAAATAAATAATCTTCTTAACTCTCCTTATGAAGTATACATCAAGAAGCCTGTATATAAAGACGAAGGAAGCACTCTTAGTTACCCGATGCAGACATCATCCACTAAGACTCTGGTAAGAAAAGATCAGTTTTATCAATCATTCCGATTGGGCATAAGATTCGAATTTTAACAAAAAAACATAACATATACCATTTACTCAAAAGTTAACAACATGAAAAAAGTAACACATTATCTTTTAATGCTTACTGCGGCACTTTTCCTTTTTGCTGCATGTAAGAAGGAGGAAAAAGTAAATCCTACCCCTCCTCAAATTTCATCAGATGTTTCCATGCTTGCGGCAAAGTTCGGAGAGACTAAAACGATTACTATATCTGTATCAGCAGCTGGAAAGTTAAAAGACATTACAGCAACGACAACTATTGGAACAATACAAACTTCCAATCTTACAGGCGTGGGTACTGCCACAGGAACTGTTACTATTACATTCAATGCTCCATTTGAGGAAGGAACAGGTAAAATAACAGTTATCGCTTCAGACGAGGGCGGCCTTACAAAGACTTCAGAAATAGATGTAACTGTTTCAGCAGCAGCACCAGTAGAATTGACCGCCGGAGATGTTGAAGGTGTGTGGGGACCAAATATGACTTATATCGTTCGTGGCAACATTAAAATCCCCAAAGGAAAATCACTGACGATTAAAGAAGGTGTAACTGTAATCGTTGAAGGTGATGGCACACAAGCAAACAGTCCAGAGATCGCTGTTTACGGTAAACTATATAGCTATGGTACAGAGCAGAAACCAATACTTATAACAGTGGCAGAAAGCAAAAGAACAGAAGCAAATATTTTTGCAGGTCTATGGGGTGGAATATGCGGAGTTGAAGATGTAGAAGAAATGGCAATCATTTACACCAGAATAGAATATGCAGGTGCTCCGGCTCCTGCAAACAGCCCAATGGTGACGACAGGAGAAGTTGAAGAAGGAGATCCGAGATATAGCATATATTTCAATAACCCAAATGGAAGATTTGTAATGATGCATTCAACCATTGCTAATTCTAAAGATGATGGAATGAGAATCAATCAGGGACAATTACTAGTAGCTTACAACACATATATCAACACTGGAAAAACAGGTGGCGAGGCTTTAAACGTAAAAAGTGGTTGTATAGGAGATGTTGCGTACAATACAATGGTTAATGCGGCAACAAATGGTTTAAAATGTTCTAACTCAGATGACAGATCACCTCAGACAGATATATACATTTATAACAACACTATAGTAAATTCAGGATGGAGACAAACCAAAGCAGGTCGTGGTGGATCTTTAAATCTTGAAAAAGGCGGAAGAGGAAAAGTATATAACAATATGATTGTGAACTGTCGTTATGGAGTGCGTTTCCCTAAGTCACCAGATAACCCGGATCTAGTAAACTCATACGCAGGATACAACTATTATTTCGGAAACAATGCAGATATCGCAGATCAGTTCTATCCATCAACAGGTTCATTGGTTAAAGGCGACCTAGAAACAGGTAATGATGTATCAGGAAACGCAAATGAAAATGATCCTAAATTCGTTAATTTCAACATATCAGGATTCGATTCAGAAGCAGCTAAAAATTCTGATAACATTAAAGATCCTGGAACTTTTAACCTTAAACTACAGGCGGGTTCTCCAGCATTAGGAAAAGGCAAGGAAGGATTTACTTCCAGACTATCTTCATTGACGATAGATGGAAAGACATATTCAGCTCCTGCACCTTCTTCTTTTATAGGATCATCAGGAAATTAATCTTTAACTTATGAAAAACAGCTCTGCACATTGGTGACAGAGCTGTTTTATTTTGAATTACTAAAGAGATTCCCATCTTCTGAAGGTGGTATTCTATCCGCATTCATCTGTCTTTTCATATCTTTGGTGAATTCCTATAGAAAGATTATTTAATTTATAATAAACTATTAATTTCCAATGCACTTCACAATCCATTTAAATTCCTTACTAAAAAAAACTTTACTGATCCATCTCATTTTAATATCACTATTTGCTTCTACTTGTCTTGCTCAAATAAAAAAAGCTGATAAAATCCCTGTGGAATCCAATGCTATTCGTTTCTTCTTTGTAGGCGATTGGGGAAGAAATGGAGAACATAATCAGCAGGAGGTGGCTGATCAAATGGGAAAAACAGGAGAAACATTTGATCCCAAATTTATTATTTCTGCAGGAGATAATTTCTACTGCTGTGGAGTAGCAAGTACTGAAGATCCACAATGGAAATATTCTTTTGAAGATGTATACAGAGCTCATTCCCTTAATATTCCATGGTTTCCTATTCTTGGTAACCATGATTACCTCGGTAACCCTCAAGCTCAAATAGACTATTCCCAAATCAGCAGAAGATGGAGAATGCCGGCCAGATATTACACGGTGAATATGAAAGATGTTATATTTATTTTTCTTGACACCAATCCTTTTATCAAAAAGCATTATAAAAAACAAGGAGAATATGCGGATGTGGCCCGTCAGGATACATTAAGGCAACTTCAATGGCTGGATAGTACATTAGTCAACAGTAAAGAAAAATGGAAGATCGTTGTGGGCCATCATCCTGTTTATTCCACAGGAAGCAAGCATGGCAGTACCCCAGAACTTATTCAAACATTAAAACCTGTTTTAGAAAAACATCATGTTCAATTATATCTTGCCGGGCATGATCATGACTTGCAATTTCAAAAACCAGTCAATAGCAGTGTAAATTATCTGATCAGCGGAGCGGGTTCAGAAGTAAGACCAAATACTCCTGATCCAGCAATGACTAAATATGCAGCTGCAGTGGCGGGATTTATGGCATTCTCTATACTTGACAATAAACTCATTGTATATTTCATTGATAAAAAAGGAAATGTGATTTATCAAACTGAAATATTACAGAATTAAAAAGTGAATTATGAAAGAGTTGAAAGCCCTAACATTTCAGCTCTTTCATATCAATCTAAGATCAATCATTAAAGGAATTTTAAGGAAAAACACTCGCAAACAACTCATAAGATTTCAATCTGTCTTCAAAATCAAATGCGGCATTTACAGCCATTATTTCATTAACATCATATTCATCGGCAAGTGTTGTAAGTTGCTTCCTGAGTTCTTCCGGAGTGCCAATTGCAAAGCGTTGACTGTTCAAAGCGATCCTTTGCTCCTCAGCCGGACCGTATTTTACATCTTTTATTTCTTCGAAGGTAACAGGATCAAAACGACCTTTTGTTTCTAGCTGCAAAAATCTATAATTCAATACCGCTTTCACTTGTTCATTTCTTTCTTTTGAATCAGAACAAAACATAAAAAGTGCAACCAGTACCCTTGGCATTCTGAGTTGTTCGGAAGGTTTAAAATAGTTCCTGTAAACTTCTACAGCCCTAGCACCTCCATTCGGATTAATAAAATGAGCAAACGCGAATGCCATTCCCAAATGGGCAGCAAATAGACCGCTTTGTCCACTGGAACTTAATACCCACTGTTCTGGAATACCTTTAACTACGGGAGTTGCAAGTACCTTTCCCCTATCAGATTCAGATCTTAGAGAATCATTAAGATAACCTTGAAGATCTTGAAGTTGCTCTATAAAATCCTGTTCACTGAAATGATTATGAGGGTTAAGCAATGAAGCTGTAAGCCTATCCCCTCCGGGAGCCCGTCCAACACCCAAGTCTATGCGTCCAGGAGCAAGAGCCTCCAATATCCTGAAATTTTCCGCTACTTTTAAAGCACTGTAATGAGGCAACATTACACCACCCGACCCTATTCTTATCTTTTTTGTCTGAGCTGCCAGATAACCCAATAATACCTCTGGCGATGAGCCCGCAACAGAATACATATTATGATGCTCTGAAACCCAGAATCTTTGATATCCTAGATTATCTGCAAGCTTGGCAAGCTCAATTGTCGATGCCAATGCCTGCTCTGCTGTTCCACCTTTAGGGATATGAGATTGATCTAATACACTTATATACATTTCGAAAAACTTTTTTTTCACAATCTACTGATATTCAACAACAGTACTACCTAATTTGGTTTCCCTTGTACCACTGGGTATCAAGAAGCCTAATGTAAAACACATAATGTCATTTTTCAACCTATAAACTTTAATTTTAGCAGTCAACTTCAGAATTACAACCAAAAAATTTTCTAACTTTAAATAACCAATATTATTTAAATATGAGAGCATTACATTTAGCTATCGTCTTCATGGTACTTCTTTCGGTTCAATCATTTTCCCAAAGCAATTTTGATTCCTATAAAATGGCCGAAAAGACAGTGCAAGAGCTTAATGATCGCATGCTGCTAACTTCTCAGAAGAAAGATTCTCTCATCCTTATTTTTAACAGATACTATTCTGACAAAAATCTCAATAAAACCAAAGACAACGAAAAATTCGCCAAAGCGATAGAACAGAGTAGAGACATGAGTGTGAAACAAGTGCTATCTCCATTTAGCTATCAGGAGTACTTGAGATATATCGAAGAACAGAAGGGGAAAGTAAAAACAAAAGAAAGATTAAGACACGGAGAAAGAGAATCCACCAATCTAATTGACTTTTAATAAAATATAGGTATTGTATTTATTCGCTTAAATGAAGAAAAAAATTATTTATGGAGCATTGCTCCTGCTTATTGCAATTCAGTTTGTAAGACCAGAAAAAAATGAAGGTATAGCGGATACTCCAAATGATGTAACACATCATGTTGATGTTCCGGAGAGTACATTAAAAATTCTGAAAACCTCTTGTTACGATTGCCATTCTAATCATACCAATTACCCTTTGTATTCGGAGATAATGCCTTTTGGATGGTTCCTTGCAAGCCATGTAAAGGATGGTAAAAGACATTTAAACTTTTCAGACTTTTCAAAATACACAAAAAAGAAAATTGATCATAAACTAGAGGAGACAGCGGAAGAAGTTGAAAAACATGATATGCCTCTTTCAACTTATCTGATCATGCATTCTGAGGCAAAGCTAAATGAAAGTCAGACTCAGGAAATTATTGAGTGGGTAAATAGAGAAAGAGCTAAGCTGCAGGCATCGGGACTTTGATAATAATTTGCTAATAAAAATGCGTAAATAAAAAGGAGTAAGCTTGATGCTACTCCTTTTTAATTATCCCAAATCAAACTCATTTTCGATTATTTACTTCTATTATCTTTCCCACCTTTTCCTCTTACCGGGCCTTGTCTCTGCTCACTTCCTCCCTGACCTCCTGACGGCATATCTGACATGTTTGTACCATCACCACCTCCTCCATCTTTCAGGTCATCATTATTGATAAGCTTCCTTCTCTTTTTAGGCTTAGCATCTTCCATTGACATCTTTCCTATTTTATAAGTGAAGGTTACCTTAAAGTTCATATTATGAAGAACATTGGTACTCTTCTGATTGATGACTGGAGATACTAGTTCACTTCTGATTCTATATGAAGTGTTGAAAAAGTTTTCTGCACCAAATCCGATACTTCCTTTATCATCCTTAAGTTGTTTTCTGAAATTAAGACTATAAATACCAAATCCTCCCTGATAGCCTTGCAACTGTACCTTCCTCCCTCTATAAAAACCAAAAAACTGTACTTCCCAACTTTTAGGTAATTTATAACCTGCCATCATTCTATAATTAGCAACCCATCCCTCATTGCTTGCATTATAAATAGGATCAGGTACATTATTTCTTAATACTGCATAGTACACATCAGTTCCTCCGTTCAAGGTAAACTTATCTGATAACTTAATATTGGCAAAAATACTGAAGCCATAAGTGTTTTCGCTCCCTATATTCTGATATGTAGTAACGATGGTATCTCCCTTTACATTTCTTACACTTTGAATGGCATTGTTAGAGTTTTTTGCAAAAGTTGAAATCGTCAAAGAACTTCTTTTAATATACGCATTGTAAGCCAGCTCAAAGTTGTTGGTATATTCCGGATCAAGATTTGGATTACCAAACGATACATTAAGTGGATTAGATGCCTGAAGATTGGGATTCAAATATCTCAATGATGGTCTCTGAATTCTTCTGTTGTAAGAGGCTTTGACAATATTTCCACTTTTCAGTTTTCTTGATATATTGATACTTGGAACAAGTATTCCATATGATGGAATATCGATAGCATCACCTCCGTTTTGAAGTCTTGCATCAATTGTGGTGTATTCATAACGCAATCCAACTTTCGCACTATACACTTTCTTCAGAGTTACCGTTGCAGCGGAATAAGCAGAAGCAACATTCTGATTATAATTCAGCTTATTACTTAAAGTATTATTACTAAGTTCAGTAAAGCTTCCGTCGCTTCCAGGAGCGGAGAAGTACTTATAGTTACTTGTAACGTTTCTATATATATTTTTCACTCCTGCTTCAAGCATGATCATTGAATCTATCGGAGTCTGATAATCCGCCTGGAAGGTTACTTCCTGATTATAACTATTATTTATGTTCTTTAACCTACTTGTTGTTGAAAGACCTAAACTGTCCATGATGGAATTTGTAAAGTCATTAACACTTTTGTCTCTGCTGTACAATGCCATAAAACTCAACTCTCTCATTGGCTTCTTAAAGAGGTGAGTATAGTTTAAATTCAGGTCCAGGTTGTTATTATTGTTTTTAGTGAATACATTCCTTATTCCTATATTCTCTAAGATTCCACTCTGATAAGTTTCAGTAGTAAGATTATCCTGATAGTTTTTACCATTTCTGAAACCAAACTTGGCAGAGGCTGTAAGCAAGTTATTTTTATCAATATCATAATCCCACCCGAATTGATAATTACCAAATCCATGAAAATTTCTAGTGTTCGCATACTGAACATTTTCATTCACTTCACCTGTTTCACTAACCGTTGTCTGAGTGTTTCTAAAGCTACCTGGTGTATTATAACTCCATCTTCCGTTTCCTCCAAGAGAGAAACCCATCTTCCCTTTTCTATAACTCCCATTTAAACCCAGGCTGGAAGCTCTGAGTCCCGTACTTCCGTCAATGCTAAGCATTGCACCTTGCAAATTATTTTTTTTGGTAATGATATTAATAATACCTGCTGAACCTTCAGCATCATATTTAGCAGAAGGAGAAGTGATCACTTCAACAGACTTGATCATATCTGCTGGTATCTGTCTTAAAGCATCAGCAACACTGGTAGCTGTGATTGTCGATGGCTTATTATTTATGAGTACCTTTACATTTTCACTACCTCTCAAGGAAACATTACCATCAAGGTCTACAGAAAGCATTGGTACCTTTCTTAGTACATCAGCTGCGTCACCACCTTTGTTACCTGCATCATTTTCTGCATTATACACGGTGCGGTCCACCTTTTCTTCAAATAAAGGTTTTTCACCCATCACAGTAACTTCTTTTAATTGCTGAACAGTCTGACTTAATTTAATCTCACCAAGCTCAATATTTTCTTTGCCATCAGATACAGAGATTCCTTTTATTACTTTAGTATCATAACCGATAAAAGAAATTTCAACATTATAAACTCCGGCTTCAATTTTAGTAATTTCAAATTTACCATTTTCGTCTGCCATGGTTCCATTAACCGGATTACCGGATTCCTGGCTTATCAGTGCAACAGTCGCAAAAGGAACAGACGCACTATTGGCAGAATCTTTAATCACACCCTCAATCTTACCTTTACCTTTAGGAACTGTCGGAATAGCATTATTTGCTCCAGATGGAGGAGTTTGGGCTAAAATAATATTTGTAAATGCCAATAGAATGCAAAAAACGATTGAGTACTTCACCTCTTTTAATTTTATTTTAAAAACAGTTTAAAATTAGTATTTATAGTTGAAAGTATATAACCATTCATATTTGAAAATCAGCGGTTGGTATATTAACAGGGCTAAAGATTCTGAAACCCAAAGATCTTTATAAGGTTATGATTGATTAAATCTTCATTAAAACTTTTAATCATACAATCAATGAGACAATTATACTTTACACCTGTCAAAAAAATAATTAACTAAAACAATACAAACCACTAAAAATAAAGCACATACACATAAATATCCTTCTAATTAACATCTTTTCTTACCTCTTTTACTTTTGCAATTACATTTTTGCTAAGTTTGAAGTCTTTAATGTTAAAAAATTGTTAAAACTTAAACATTTTTTAGCTTTCAGAATTAAGGTTAAGTTAGGTCGGGCAAAACAATTGAAATAAAATATAAATTCATGGCGATTTCTAAAGAAGATACCATTCAGGCTATCAAATTATCCCAAATCATTCAAGACCATTTTGACAAAAACAAAAATTGTGGTTCACTTAGTACAAATGACATGTATGAGTTTATCTACAAAAAAGGAATAAGTAACTGGGATAAAAACAGCACTGGTAAATTCAAAGATTTTCTAAAAAAATTATCTAACAACAACGCACTGGACCTGATCCCTCAATGCAGAGCAGAAAGTACTGGCAGATCTGTTAGCTGGTATTTTGAATCTACTCCCGGGAAAGTCATTAAAGCAAGGAAGTTAGTTCCACTTTCTGAAGCAAAAAATGTAGTTGCTAACTAAGACACTTGAGACCTTTAATCGGGTCTCTTTTTTTTGTCTTTAAATATCTTTTTTTCAATAATTTCCGTAATATTTTTACCTTGAAATAAACAAATCAAATACATATGCATCCTATTTTAAATAGAAATTTATTTTTCATAAAGGAAAAAGTCGGCATGTTTAAAGCATCTAATAACTACGACATTTTTAATCCTGAAACACAAGAATTGATTCTAACATGTACTGAAGAGAAACTTGGCTTTTTTACCAAAATTTTCAGATTTACAAAATATAAAAGGAATACTCCATTTAATGTTGTAGTAAAAACGACCTCTGGAGAAACTGTTTTAACAGTTAAAAGAGGTATTTCAATATTCTTATCGAAGGTTGAAGTATTTGACGAAAAGGATAACCTGATTGGTAAATTCAAGCAAAAATTCTTCTCTATTGGAGGAAAATTTGACGTGTTGGATGCCAATGACAACCTAGTTTGTACCCTTAAAGGAAAATGGACAAGCTGGGATTTTAAGTTTATGAAGGAGAATCAGGAGCTTGCTGAAGTGAATAAAAAATGGAGTGGACTTGGTAAAGAATTATTTACTACAGCTGATAACTATATGCTTTGCATCAGCGAAATGCTACCGGAAAATGCTCCTGCAAGAATACTTATTCTTGGAGCTGTGATGTGTATAGATATGGTGTTGAAAGAGTAATAAAAGCTGAAAGCTTAAAGTTTAAAAGTATAGATACAAAAATGCCGGTAATAAAAGCTTGCTTTTATACCGGCAACATTTTTATATAGCCACCTTTAAATTACCTGAAAACTTGTAGCTCCAGAAAGCTTTCCATCTAGATAAACCTGCATAAAGTGTTTGCCTGGTTTGTACTCGCTTCCTTTTTCAAAAACAAAGTTAATATTTTTACTTCCTGAATATTCAAAATCTTTATTAACAGTATAAGGAATTTCCTTTTCTCCAACTTTTAGCATACCTCCTCCTTCAAAAGGGTTGTATAAAGTTTTACCTCCTGGTTCAACCAAACGTACAGTAACCTCTACATGGCCTCTGGATGATTCCGGAAAAGCTGCCAAAGCTATTCTGAATTTAAGCTTATCTTTCGGCTGTAAAGATATTGCGTCTGCTTTTATTTCTTTGCCATTGACAATAGCTACAATATTTATTTCCCTTACTTTTAAAGTTGTTTTTGCAGGTGTTGATCTGGAAGATGATGCATCAGAAACTTCGTCCGGATTCTCGGAATCAAAACCACCAGCTGCATTGGCTTCAAACTCGACACCCGCTTCTGCTTCTTCAGCTTTTTTGGAAATCGAATCTTCAAATTTCACAAGCTCTTTAATCAGATACTTTACATTCGCTTCATTTCGGGCATACTCTTTTTCCTTTAACTTACGAGTAGCCTTCTGTTTTTGAATTTCTTCAAAAATGTATTCAAGTTCAGTTTCTTTTGATCTCAATTCACCCAAAACCAAAGCAAATTTATTTGACTCTTGCTTTACCGAATCTTTCATTACTTCATTCTCCAGTTGCAGTGCAAGCAAATCAGCTTTTAATTTTTCAATTTCGCTTGATTTTTTAACAATAAGGAGACTGTCCTGTAAGATGCGGTTTCTCTGGGACATGATAATTGAATTCTTCTCTACTCCGCTATATATAAAATAAGCAAGAGCAATAGAGATTGATAAAAAAGCTATAAAAATCAGCTTTTTCAAATCACTTTTGGTTGAATTTTCATTAGTGGACATATAAATTTATTTAGGGAGAAAATTGGGATAAGCTTCCATTCCATGCTCCAGAGCATCCAGACCTTCAACTTCTTCTTCTATAGTTATTCTGATACCAATGGTATATTTTAGAGTCAGGAATACAATAAATGAAAAGACAAATGATGCAAAGCCTGCAGCGCACATTCCTATAAGTTGGGCAATTAGCTGATCAACTCCGGCTTTATTTCCAAACAGGCCAACAGCAAGTGTACCCCACAACCCACAGGACAGATGCACTGATAATGCTCCCACAGGATCATCTATCCTAAGTCTATCAAAAACCATAACTGAAAACACCACTACCATCCCTGCCACAGTTCCTATGATGATGCTGTCCAGAACTCCCATTTGATTCGCACCTGCAGTAATACCTACTAGTCCAGCAAGAATACCGTTCAATGTCATACTCAAGTCGAAAGATCTGCTTATGGAATAGATTGTAATACTTGATGCAATACCTCCCGCACATGCCGAAAGGCAGGTCATAACGAGCACCCTCGATACTTCTCCAGGATCTGCTGAAAGAACAGAACCTCCATTAAAACCAAACCATCCCAACCATAACATAAATGTACCAATCACTGCCGATGTCATACTATGGCCAGGAATTGGATAAATATTATTGCCTTCATATTTGCCAAACCTTGGACCTAACAACAATACTGCTGCGAGTCCTGCCCAGCCCCCAACTGAATGGACCAATGTTGAACCTGCAAAATCGTAAAAACCTATTGTATTCAGCCAACCATTTCCCCATTTCCAACTACCGATTATGGGATAGGCAAAACTCACAAATAGAGCAGAAAATATAATAAAACTGATCAGCTTGATCCTTTCAGCAACAGCGCCGGAGACAATTGTAGCACAGGTAGCTGCAAACATTCCTTGAAATAAAAACTCAGTCCAGAACGTGTAACTGGAGCTATAATCGATTCCTTCACCGCCATCCGGAAGGAATATTCCAAATCCTTTAAAACCTATAAAATCATATGAGACCCCTTTCTGAAAGCCTGGATACATTAGGCTATACCCAACTAAAGCAAAAGAAAGCAAACCAATGCAAGGAATAATTACATTCTTAAATAAGATATTGGTGGTATTTTTTGCTCTTGATAAACCTGATTCAAGTGTAGCAAAACCAAGATGCATGATAAATACTAGGCTTGTAGCTATCATCATCCAAAGGTTATTAATTACAAAACCACTTTTCTGAATTTCGCTTGTTTGAGCAAGTTCTGCATTTTTTGCAGCAGCAACAGAATCTTTTATAGATTGAATTGCCTGCAGAAGTTCTGTTCGAATCAGCTCCGTCTGGTAAGAATTTGTTGCAGATCCCTGAATGGTGTCGTAAATAATATCCTGCATATTGTAATAATTTAGATTCTTACTAATTCCGCGACATCGAAAATTACAATTTTTCCGTCTCCAACCTGACCTGTACTCGCTGCCAATTTTATACTTTTTACTACCTCTTCACAATCCTCAGATGGAACTATAATTTCTATAGACCTCCTTAGCACAGAAGCATTATCAACAATAGAAGTACCCCTATAAGCACCTTTACTTTCACGATGAAAAACAGCATCCTTCACATCGTAATAGGTAAAAATCTCTATCCCAGTTTTGTGCAATGCGTTGCGCACTTCTTCAAATTTCGATGCCCTAATAAATGCCTGAATTTTTTTCATGAAGTTAGAATAATCAAAATCTATTCGTTTTCAATTTATATAATTTTTTTTATATTCATAAATTAGACCCAAAAATTTAAATTTTACAAACATCCTCTTTTATATAGTCTTGACCACTTTTTCTGAAATTTTAGCATGATTTTGACCGTATATTTTAACAGAAATTTAATATTTAACCTACTTTTACATTTTAATTCCATTGAAATTAAACAATAAGTCCAATCTTCTTTTTTGAACTAATCCAATATTGAAAATAAAAGAATAATTAAAAATAAAATTAAAATAATCCTAAAATGAAGCAATATAAGCATCATGCAATCCTCATTACCGCAAGGGATAGAAAGCTTATGGATGAATTAAGAATAAAGGCAAAGGATTTTTTTCTAAAAGGTATGCAAGCCAAAACGGGCTATAAATTGATAGGAGAAATCACTTCAAGCATTATTGGTGAATTTTATACAATGGTAATTTTTCCTGATGGAAGTATAGAAGGATATGAAACTTCTGATGAAGCCGATAAGATCAGAGTTAAAATCATTGATGCTATAAAAGAAATCAATCAAAAAAAGGGAAGTCAGGAAATCAGTTATGCAGAAGTATCTTATGGTTCAGGAACAGAATCTCCTGCCATTGAAAATACAAATTAATAGTCAGTTCAGGATATCTACTTCATCTACAATATATTTAGTATCTCCTCTCCAGGCAAACTGAAAAAACTTCTCATCATAATGTACCTTAACTCTTTTTCCTTTAAGCAAAGCTTCCTGCAACTTGCGATGCAACTCATCTTCAGAACCTTTTACAGAAAATTTCCAGATATTTGCAACACTTACACCTGGTTGTTGATCATTAAGGACCATTCCCAGATTGAGTTCCCCTTCATACGTTTTAAATATTACTCCTTTTTTACTGAATTTTATCAACGTTCCGGCCCTATAGCCATCACTGTAGTTGCCAAATAAAAAATATCCTCCTACCCCTACAACTAATACAATAAGAATAAGCGCTATTATCTTAAGTTTTGCCATGTGATCATTGAAATTCCCAAAAAAACTGTTTAGATATACTTTTGTTCTTTAAAGTTGTCTACCTTTGTTCGACCTAAAAATTCTATAGTGCAACCTAATCCGGAAATTCTAATCAAAATTGTAAAGACCAAAATGCCATTTGGCAAATATAAAGGCACTTTGCTTTGTGACCTCCCGGTCTCATACCTTGAATGGTTTCAAAAAGAAGGATTTCCTGACAACAGCCTTGGAATGATGTTAGCTACGGTATTCGAAATAAAAATTAACGGACTTCAGGACATCCTGAATAATCTGAAAAAAATGTATTGAGCCGGTCTACTCAAATCCCGGCCTTACATAAAATTTAAGAAAGCTCAAACTGAAGTTTATTTAGGTTCTTATACAATCCATTATCAATAAGGATTAACTCCTCATGCGTTCCGCTTTCCTTTACAAATCCTTTTTCCAGCACTACAATTTTATCTGCATTGCGAATAGTTGAAAGTCTGTGTGCTATCACTATTGAAGTACGCCCTTTCATCAAGCTATCTAAAGCTTTCTGCACCAGCTGTTCGGACTCGCTATCAAGAGAACTTGTAGCCTCATCAAGAATCAGGATTGCAGGATCTTTTAAGATAGCTCTCGCAATAGCCACCCTCTGTCTTTGTCCACCGGAAAGTTTAACTCCTCTTTCTCCTACTACTGTATTATAGCCTTCAGGGAAGCTGCTTATAAAGCCATGCGCATAAGCTTTCCGGGCTGCCTCTTCAACTTCTTCTTTAGTAGCTTCTGGCTTTCCATAAGCTATGTTTTCAAAAATTGTTCCTCCGAAAAGCAGTACATCCTGAGGAACAAAAGCCATTTGCTTTCTTAATTGAGATAAAGGAAAACTCCCTGCATCTTTCCCATCGAATAACAGCACCCCTTCAGCAGGATTATAAAACCCTAACAGCAGAGATACCAGAGTGCTTTTGCCCGCCCCACTGGGACCAACAATGGCAATCTGCTGACCAAGACCTGCTTTAAAGCTCACATCTTTTAAGATCTGCATTTCAGGACGAGATGGATAGCTGAAAGCAATATGCTTCAACTCTACAGTTCCTTCAATCCTGAAAATATCCTGAATAGGTTCATCCTTGATATTAACATTTTCGGTAACTTCATCAAACAACTCTTTAACTCTTTGTGTAGCTCCCAATGTTTTCTGCAATTGAGAATACAGTTCTGCAAATCCTGCCATAGATCCTCCGATGAATGCAGTATATACCACGAAAGCTGTAAGCTCTCCAAACTGAAGTATACTTGTACCATACCATACAACCATTACAATTGCAGCAAAGACACTGAATATCATAACAGATATAAATATCCCTCTAAGCTGTGCGCTTTTGATGGCAAGCTTTACTACCTTTTCAATACTGCTGCTATAACGTTTCAACTCATAAGCTTCATTAGAGAATGCTTTTACATTTGCTATTCCTTGCAAAGTTTCCTGAACAATCACACCTGAATCGGCAAGCTGATCCTGTGCTTCTTTGGATTCTTTTCTTATTCTTCTGCTGAAGACTACAGCAACCACAACAATCACTGGTACTACGGAAAGCATCACCAGAGTAAGCTTCCATGACAAATAGAAAATCAATCCGATACCAATGATCAGAACGACTACTCCCCTTAGCAACTCTGCAAGCACTGAAGAAACGGTATCCTGTATCTGAGATATATCTGCTGATAATCTATTTGATAGTTCTCCTACCCTTCTTTGAGCAAAAAACTCCATAGGCATCATGATCATCTGCTTGTAAATATCTTTTCTGAGATCAGACACAGCATGCTCTCCAACAAAAGAAAAAAGATAGACTCTTGAAAATGAAAAAAACATTTGAATAGATAGTACACCAAGCATTGTCAGAGCAACGAGTCCAGGAGCAATGGCATCTTCCCCAAGACTTATCTTATGGGCATTATCTATAAGCTCCTTCAGCAGATATGGAAAAGCCATAGTTGTAATTCCAGAAAGCGCTATAAACACCAGTCCTAATATAAACCTTAATCTATAAGGTATGATGTATTTAAATACCCATAAATTTTCCTTGATACTTTCTTTACTTAACTTAACCTTTGGTAATTCTTCTTTAATAGATCCGTTGCTGCTATAATTAGGTCTTGCCATTTTGTTTGATTCTGATTTCTCGATCTTTTTCTTTTAGAGACGATTAAATGGAATAAATATTTTAAAGAAAAGAAAACTAATGTATCTGAAATACCAATTTACAAAAACATTCTGAACACATCCTGTACTTAAAGTAAGCATCTCTACTCAAAGCCCTAAAATTCAGAATACTTTAGCTAGTAGAATGTAGTATTCTGAAAATTAAAATTTATAATTATCAGAGAAGATCCCTTCCGGATAATGCTTATCATATAACTCGATCAGATTCAGTAGAAATCTGAGCCCTACATCCAGCATTTCCTTTATCAGGTTGCCACTTATTTTTATAGGACCACTGTTTTCAGGATCAATATAATTATCAACTGCTAATACTAATTTGGTTTTTGACGTTGTATTTCCTGGAACAATAGAGTTATGATGCACTATTATATTTCTTATTTCTCTATAAATAACTAGTCTTCCCCAATCCTCTGAAATAACCGACTCGCTTAAAGGAAGAATATTCGTAACGAGCGAATGATATTGATAAACTTTATCCATATCGGACAACTTCCTTTTAAAACCCGAATGCTCAGTCACTATGATTTCACAATACTTTCTGAATGAATACTCAAAGAATGAATAAGCTGTAACCAAAAAAGAATTTTTTATAATGGAAGATGTGAAAGAATAAAAATGAACTTCTTCAATAGCATGAGTGTTGACATCATTATTTATAAAAAATCCGTCTTTAAAGTCGGAGAGCGCCTTTCCAGCTTCAATTGCCACTAGTATAGACTTTTCACAATTACTGAATTGAGTTTCTAAAATTTGGCTAAATTGTTGCTTGTAATTCATACTGAAATTTTATCACAAATTACCATTCTTCATAATGGCAATAAAAGTTGCTAAATTAAATAAAGCAATCATATTTAATGAAAGACGAAATGACTATGTGGATAAAATAAAACCCTTGAAATACAATATTTACCCACATATGCTATAATCGTCATAACATTACGAACATAAAGCCGTATAATTATTAAAATTTAAAAGTTATGAGCTCAGCATTAGAAACGATAGCAAAGGAAAAACTTAGCGAAATTCATTTTACTAAAGATGACGTTCTAAGCGATCCAGCAAAGAGAAGGCTTAGAAACATTTACCTAAAAAAAGCGGAGCTTCTTGGAAATGCGTACAAAGGAAAGGTAAAGATGTTTTTCAAAACACTTGAAGGAAATGTGCTTTGTGTTGAAACCACCATTTGGGAAGCAAATGAAGAATATATAACGCTTAAAGGCGGTATTAATATTCCAACCAAGTCGATCTTAGAAATCGAATTTTAATCTGCATCTTAAAAGAAAAAATTTAAACGGCCTCCGATAAGAGGCTTTTTTTATTTCTTCTACACAGTTCATTAGGCTTTAACAATAATTACATCAGGGCCACCTTTACCCTTTTAAAGAACTATAAGGATAAACTTATTCTCCTTCATAAAAATCTTGCAAAGCGCCAAAGTATATCTCATTCCAACCTTCTACAATATCGCTATAATCTTCGTCTGGTATATTCGTATGTCTCAGTTCTGCAGAGGTTCCTTTTTTATCCTGATGTAAAATTATAGTTACTATGGATTGGGCTTTCTGATCTCCGAAATACCACTCCTGCACAATCTTTTTACCTTCTGTAAACTCTATATTTTTTCCGGAAATACTTCCATCCCAAAGAGAAAATTCAGACCCAGGAACAGTTGACATCTCTGCAGGTTCTCCTGACCAAAGCTGAATGGTGGCAGGGTTTGTCAATGCAGCAAACACCTCTTCTGGTTCAGCCGGAATAATAAAGTACTTTTTATAATCTTTCACTTCTTATTAACTTTTATTATTGAATCAATATAAAACTTAAAAAGCATGCCTGAAAGATCAGACATGCTTTTAATATTTTCAGTATCAATGATACTTATTTAGATAACGTTAAAGCGCCTACGCCGATTTTTTTACCATCGCAATAGAATTCGATAGTATATTTACCTGGCTTATATCTGCTCCCTTTCATATAAAGAAAACCAGTTGAGTGCGAAGACTCAAGATCTAAGGTTTGCTTATCAGTATAGAATGTCTTTTTCCCATTAACAAGGAAAGTTTTATCACCTTCAAATAGAGTTGCTCCACCTGGCTCAATAAAGCGCATGTAGATCTCTTTTTTACCTTGAGCAAGGTCATTCTGTGCAAGAGAAATAGACATTTTAACCTGTTGAACTACCATTGCTTTATAAGCTGGAGCTTGTTTAAGCTCTTTACCTCCATGACCCAAAGCTGTAATATGAACTGACTCAACTTTTAATGCAGAAGCTACAGACACTTTCTCAGACAACTCCACTTTTTCAGTTACAAGAGCTTTGATAGAATCATCTTTCTCCTGAAGCTGTTTGTAAAGTGTTTCTTTTTCATATTGCAAGTGCTTGTTTTCAGCGGATAATGACTGAAGGCTTGCACTTGCCATGATATAATCCTTTTTGAAATGTGAGAGCTTTTTGTTCAATTGATTGATTGATACCTGCTTGTTCTGAATCTGTGATTTTAAATCATCAAGTTCAGCAAGCTTAGCTCTCTCTTCACTAAGTTCTAAACCAAGCTTTTGCTTTTCTGCAATTACAATCTTAAGACTGTCCTGAAGTCTAGTTATCTCTGCTAACTTACCGTTAATATCAGATTTAAAAGTTTCTGTAGTGCTTTGAAGCTCAGCTTCAGCAATTTTTGCCTGATCCGCTTTGCTGTAGACAAAAAATGCAAGTGCTCCTAGTAACAAAACGTTAGTAATCAAACTCGCAACTTTTACAAAATCAGTACCTCCTCCATTTGATTTTGGCTTAGCTTCTCTTGAAGCTTTCTCCGGTTTCGATTTCACTTCCGGTTTTGTTTCCTTTGGCTCTGATTTAACAACTGCCTTTACCTCTGGTTTCGCTTCAACTTTAGGCTCTTGTCTTGTCTCAACTTTAGGCTCTTGTTTAGTTTCAATTCTTTCCAAAGGTGTTGATTCTGATTGTACAACCGGAGCTGAATCAAACTTTATTTCGTCAGTTTTTTTTGATTCAATCTTGGTCTCCTTTTTAACATCAGAACTAGCTGCCTGATTTTTTTTGTCATTCGGATCAGCAGGTTTCTTCTTGACTGGTCTCATGATCGGTCTGGGACCATTCATTCTAGGTTCTGGGCTCATGAATTATAAAGCTTTTGTTAATTGTACTAAAATGTGATTTTTTATAAAAAGATTGACAATTTACATAAACTGTGAAACATCTACAATGTTTTTTAAGTATAAATCTTTTTTTTTGATTAAGTAGATTTTTACCCAGCCAAATGCATAAAATGCCTCTATCAAAGTCATTTTTAAAATTTTATTTGACTTTATAACCTTTCATTAAATGTCCTAACAGGGTTACCGCGCTCCAAACAGTTGTGCTGATTCCATTGATTTTGTGTCTTTTTTGCGGCTTCATCAGCATTCCAGGCTAAAACCTTAGTTTTCAATCTCTCCAAAGCTTCAGCTTTATTTTGATGCTGTGATCTTCTTTCTGAGGCAACAACTGATATTCCTGAAGGCAAATGCTTTGCACGAATGGCTGACTCTGTTTTATTGACGTGCTGACCTCCCGGACCAGAAGCTCTGAGACTTTCAATCACTACTTCTTTGTCATTCCAGGCAAAAAAATCAGCTACATCATATGCCTTTATTCCCACAAACCAATTTTTCCTTTTATGAAATTTCCTGTAAGGACTAGGTGAGATCCACAAAATAGAGCCTTCCCAGTTTGTTAAAAACTCTTTTATTTTTCTACCTTTTACCAATACTGAAACCGACAATAAGGTGCCATTCAATGGCCCATTCTCCTTGTCCATGATACTCACAAACAGATCTTCTTTTTTCGCTTCTTTAAGGAAGATTTCCAGCACCTTTGCCACCACCTTCCAGCATTCCTCCGGACCGCGTCCGGAGGAAATTTGTACTAAATATTCATTCATCTTATTCCTTATTCATTCTTACTATTTTTGGAAAAAACTTTCCATGAACATCCACAAGTGATTGCTGAGCAGCCATTACTTTTTCTATATCCTTATAAGCCTGAGGTGTTTCTTCCACAGTACCTCCGAGAAGGGTTACTCCTGCTGAAGAAAGCTGTTTCTTCAATGCAGACATAGTGAAGGTTTCACGGGCCGCGCCTCTTGATAGCCGTCTACCTGCACCGTGTGATGCAGAATTCAGAGAATCATTGCTGCCTTTACCTACAACCAAGTAACCAGGGGAGATCATATTGCCGGGAATAATACCCAATTCGCCTTTACTTGCAGGGGTTGCTCCTTTTCTGTGAACTATTACCTTCTTATCATTATGCCATTCCTCCCATGCAAAATTGTGATGGTTTTCAACTCTTGCTATTGGCTTTTCTCCGATTGCTTTAGCAAGATTATAATGAATGCGGTCATGACAAGCACTTGCATAGTCCCCGGCAAGGTTCATACTAAGCCAATATTCTTGTCCTGCTGAACTATCGAGCGACAACCAGGCCAAATGCTGAGCCTCTTTTGGCAGCTTACAAGTATCCATTGCTACTTTCATATAATGTTTGGCAACCTCAGCACCTAAGCCGCGAGAGCCAGAATGAGAAAGGACCGAAAGATATCGTCCTTCAGGAAGACCGAGTATATTACCGGCAAACAGTTCTATCAGACCAAACTCCACAAAGTGATTTCCACCACCAGAAGATCCGAGCTGCTTCACAGCCTTCCCTTGAAGCTTTTTAAGTAAATCAGTATGACCAAATTCGCTTCTCTCAAGAATTGCATGATCTTGAGCAAAGGCAAGGCCACCATCCATACCAAAATGAGTGTATTCACCCAGTGCCTTTTTCAAACCATAGGCATTCATTTGCAGATATTTTTCAGAAAGATCAAATACCGATAGCGCCATTCTGCAACCTATATCAACACCTACTGCATATGGAATAACTGCATTATCAGCAGACAACACCCCACCAACAGGCAATCCATAACCTGTGTGTGCATCAGGCATTAGAGCTCCTTGAAGCGCTATAGGCAAGCGCATGGCAAGATCTATCTGCCTTTTGGCATTGCCATCTATATCTTTCCCTCCGAAAACTTTATATAATGCAGGCTTTTCAAGCAAATCATAAGATTCAAATGACTTCGCCTTTACCTTTGTGACAAATGTGTTTGCTAATGACCCTAACAAGTCATCATTTAAGTAGTCATCAGGACGCTCTTTTACAAGAGACAGCATCTGCAATATTTCTTCTTTGGCAATGTGTTTAAAATGACGCATTACTACAGCTATTGCCACGCTGCGGGATACATCGTTATGATAACCTATTTTAGTCAGGTCTTTCGTTTTAATAGTTTGTCTTCCCATTTGGGTATTGACTTTTTATAATATTTGAAATAAAAATCTGTTGTGTCCTTGTTGGTACAAGGAGTATATTCTGAAGCCTCTGAGACTAATTCAGAAAAAACACTAAACACCATCATAAAACTTTGGATTTAAAACAGTTAATCATTTAACAAAAACTGAAATTTCAAATTCAGAAGGCACAAAAAGTACCACCCTTCCCGTAGGAAAGTATTTGAAAACAACTTAGCAGGTAAGGAAAACAGGACAAAAACAGGAAATTAATACCGTTTAAAAATCAGTATTAAACTCTATCGTAAAATCATTCTTTAACAAAGTGTATAATAAGACCATACAGAATATGACTTCTTAGCACTTCCGTCTATTGATTTTCTTTTAATAAATAAATGAAGCCCTGAACTTAAAACTAAGCTCTCAGTTGAATGGGTGATATGTATAAAGAGGTTTGCAACATAATATCCTCCTTTCAAAAAATTTAGGAGATTTGCTTTGCAAAGATAAACGTTTTTTTTCAAAGCACATAAATGATCGATATTATTTTACACAATAATCACTTAAAAAACTTCAGCTTCAAATTATGACCAACTTGTAAGAAATATCCGGTTATTCCCCTATAAATACATCGTAATTTTACCTAAATTTGATCCGTTTTTTTACGAAACCTAACCAGGTAACTCAAAAAATTAACCAAATGACCAGAAAATTATCAGTTATTCCATTTATCGTTTTAATTGGCATTGCCTTAATCACTTTATTAATAACAGGCATTCCGAGTGTAAATACAATTGACTATTGGACCAAATACAAAGATCAGTTAAGTGCGGGAGATACGGCCTGGATGCTCACAGCTGCCGCATTGGTTTTATTAATGACACCAGGACTTGCATTTTTCTATGGGGGAATGGTTAATCCGAGAAACGTCATTTCCACGATGCTTCAAAGCTTTATTTGCATGGCTGTCATTTCCGTCCTATGGATTGTTGTAGGCTTTAGCCTTTCTTTCGGTGAAAGTATTGACGGATGGATCGGCAATCCTTTTACGCATTTTTTTCTTAGTGGGGTAGCTGAAGGTAAACCATGGGTAAACGCTCCAACTATTCCACTTCTGTTATTTGCACTTTATCAGCTGAAATTTGCTATCATCACACCGGCTTTAATTACAGGAGCTTTTGCAGAGCGTATTCGTTTTACTTCATATATTCTGTTCATTTGTCTTTTTTCCATTTTCATTTATACCCCTCTTGCCCACTGGACATGGCATCCTGAAGGTATATTGTACAACCTTGGCGTTCTGGACTTTGCAGGAGGGACTGTTGTCCATATGTCTGCAGGTTGGGCCGCTCTGGCTTCTGCCCTATATCTGCATCAGAGGAAAGAAGCAGAACATAATCCAGCCAACATTCCATTAGTTATGTTGGGAACCGGATTATTATGGTTTGGTTGGTTTGGTTTCAATGCAGGATCTGCACTTGGTGCTAATCAGCTTGCAGTATCTGCTGCCATGACTACAACAGGTGCTTCTGCAGCTGCAGCTCTTGCCTGGATTTTCTTTGATTCTGTAAAAGGTAAAAAACCAAGTGCACTGGGAATGTGTATCGGAGCAGTAGTAGGGCTTGTGGCAATTACTCCTGCTGCAGGATTCGTTACAGTTCCACACTCTATTTTCATAGGTGTTATTGCAAGTCTTATCTCCAACAAACTTGTTGACTGGAGAACCAGCAAAACTTCACTTGATGACACTCTTGATGTATTTCCCTGCCATGGTGTAGGTGGAATGGTTGGAATGGTTTTAACCGGCGTATTTGCTACCAGTGCTGTAAATCCAATTATACCCGATGGAGACAATGGTTTATTCTTTGGAGAAACGAAACTATTCCTTCATCATTTGGCTGCCCTCATTGGTGTTTCTGTCTTCGCATTCGGAGGATCTTACCTCCTGTTAATGTTTACCAACTGGATTTCTCCACTTAGAGTCAATGAGGATGATGAAAAAGCTGGCTTAGATGCAAGTCAACACGGGGAAGGTTATTTATCCTGGGTAAAAAATGACTTTGAGCATTCATAAACCTAACATCTCAAAAGGTATTTAAATAAAGAGGGCAGAAGACTTTATCATTTGCCCTTTTTATATTTAACTTGAAGCTAGTAAGCCTTTTTTATTTTCACTTTCTCACCCTGAAATTCTACAACATCCCCATCTCTCAATTTTTTCCTTTTCTGAGTTTCAACTGCACCATTTACAATCACTTCTCCATTAACGATAAATGTATTTGCCTCACCCCCTGTCCCGGTAAGACCGGTAATTTTAAGCAACTTATTCAATTCAATAAATTCGTAGCCTTCTAATTCAAATTCAGTCATATTATTTCTATTAACATCTTCAAAGGTAGTGATTATTAAATAACTTATCCATACCCAAATTTACACCTGTTCAAAAACTACTTTTCGTCTAAAAACTCTTCAATCATTGGAATAGCCAACGGCACACGATGACCCTGATCCTTTATAGTTGTAATTTCTCCAATATATTTTCCATGTCCACCTGGTACAATTGCAAGTTGGCAATTGGGAATTAGCCTATACATTTCAACAGCATGTTCAGGTGTCATCACATCGGTATCACCTATGATCAATAATGTCTTTGCAGTAATTGACTTAAGTTGCTCCTCTTTCCAGTCTTTAAATTCGGCCATTCTTTTTGCGCACTTATCATGCATATTCTGCAAGCCTTGAGGATTAGATGAAACTTTTACATAAGCATCTTTATATTGCTGAGGCATATAATCTAATGTGGCCTTTTTCATAAACTCCCAAAATTCAGGAGGTGCCCCGCTCCTTTTATACAATGCAGAAGCCACAATGATTCTGTTTACCAATTGTGGATGCCGGATGGCTAATTGTAAAGTGGTCATCCCTCCATTACTAAAACCTAAGAAATCAGCCTTAGGTATTCCTAAATTCTTCAGAAGCATAGCAGTATCATCAGCATCTTGTTCGAATGTCAGATCAGTATTTCTATCGCTTGTTCTTCCATGGGCTTGCAATTCAACACCAATTAATTTCCTATGCTTTGACAGCTCCGGGATTACTTGTCCAAAAGTAGTTTGTATAGTCGATCCTCCACCATGAATCAATACGAGCGGCTCTCCTTCTCCATAAATTTCATAATACATCTTTAAACCATTTACTTCAGAATACCCGGTTTTGGGAATAATACTGTCAACACTTGCAATCTTGGAAGAAGCACCTTCGTTGGTTTCATTTTTCCTGACACTGCAGCTGATTAATAATAAAACTATCCCTATAATATATACTGCTAGATGTTTCATTTTAATTCTTTTTATAATGTGGTTACTAAAGCTCTGTTTCTAACCTCTCCAACATTTGTATCCAGCTTGGATAAGCTCCAGTCTTAGTTGCCAGTTGCTGTGAAACCGTTTGACGAAGCACAATAGTAGTTTTACCATCATGTTCAGAAAAGGCAATGGAGACCAGAGTCTCTATTGGCCAATCCGGATCCATTCCAGCCCTTACAGGGTCTACAGTATTCCCATGCTCATCTGACACTACCATAGTAAATTCGATAAGTTCAGGAAAAATCACTTCCTTATAAACACCTTTACACCAGCAGTCTCCATATTGGGGATTATTAATGCAAGACAGATAAGTTCCTCCTTTTCTTATATCCAGTTGTTTATAACTAATAGTGCAATTATGCGGTGCAAACCATTTGACTAATTGCTTTGGATCGGTCCATGCTTTAAAGACCATTTCACGTGGTGCATTAAAAGTATAGGTCAGATATACTTCACGGTCTGTAGTCGCTTTATTTCTTTCTTCCATGTTTTTTCTTTTTAGTTTGTATGTCTTCCAGAAAATTATCTAATGATTTAAACTGGTTTGTCCAGAATACTTTATATTGGTCAACCCAATTTGAAACTTCGCTCAGTTTGTCCAGCCTGGCCTCGCAATAGCGCTCTCGACCTTGCTGGGTAATATTTACCAACCCGCATTCTTCCAAAATTTTTATTTGTTGAGATATTGCTGGTCGACTTATATCAAAGTTCTCTGCAATTGTATTAAGATTCATTGGCTGCTTTGAAAGCAAACTGATAATCTGCCGTCTGGTTGGATCAGCAATTGCCTGAAAAACATCTCTCCTGGCTTCTACAGTCATTATTATAAATTTTCTTAAGCAAAGATATATGTAAGTATTTACTTACGCAATTTTTTACAGGATTTTTTTAATAACAATAAGTGTAAAAAGGTTGGATTAATTATTTAAAATGACCTAATCATACCTGATAACATTGTGGATTTAAAACCTATTCAAATTATGTATTTATCTTTAATCCTCAACCCATAGAAAAAATTCCGAAAAACTGTATCGAAAAATAATAACACTTATCAATCCTGTAATATACAGTATAACAGAAAGCTTATTTAATACAATATTCTTTTCATTGGGAATAGATAATATCGAACCTGTAAATACTGGCCATATTAAGAAAGAAAAAAACGTAAAAAGGCATAAACAACACTCAAAAAAACCAATCCAAGCCAACCCTATGCTATAAGGGTCAAAGTGATTTCCATATTTAGGAATATAACCTAAATAAAAACTACCAATTAATAGAATTATTAAGAGTGAGAAAAGCCAGGCAATAGGAATTGAACTAATAACCAAGTAAAGTATTCTAACATTTTTCATTATAAATTTAAATTGAATACCAATAAACGACGACTACAATACATTCTTATATCGGCAATTCTGTCGAATTCTTAATTTCTCCCATCACGAATACACTATGAGTACTTCCTATATTTTCTATGGAAGCCAATTTATTCATTATGAAATTTTGATATTCGGGCATATCCTTTACCATCACCTTCAACATAAAATCATATTGTCCCGAAACGTTATAGCACTCCGTCACTTCTTTTAGTGAGACTATATCATTTACAAACTTCTTCCCTATACCTTTTTCATGCTGCTTTAAGGTCACATTACAAAAGACAACCAGTCCTTTGTTTAATTTATGGTTATCTAATAAAGCAACATATTTCTTAATATATCCATCACGTTCCAGCCGCTTGATGCGCTCATGAACAGGAGTTGGAGTGAGATTAAGCTTATTTGCCAATTCCTTTGTAGTAAGTGTTGAATCCTTCTGTAGCAATTTCAACAGTCTGATATCCAAATCATCAAGTTCGGTCATAGATAAATTTTCTTTTTAAGATCATTTCGAATAAAAAAAACAGATTTTTATTCCACAAAAATAAACAAAATAGATATTTATTTCAATTTTAAATCAAAATTATAGTATTAAGATCTACAAACATAGATTTGCAAAGAATTTATATCTACAAACAACTATGCTAACACAAAATTTAGGATACCCGAGAATTGGCGCTTTCAGAGAGCTCAAAAAAGCTTCTGAGCAATATTGGTCAGGCAAAGAGAGCCTTCTGAACCTTTTAACAACCGGAAAGAAAATCAGAGAAGCTAACTGGACCCTTCAAAAAGATGCACAGATTGATCTTATCCCTTCTAATGACTTTTCTTATTATGATCAGGTATTAGATATGTCTCTCACCGTAAATGCTATTCCTGAACGCTACCATGATATTGCTGAAGACAGAAATAACACCGAGACAGACTTGTATTTTGCAATGGCCAGAGGCTATCAGAAAGATGGGAAAGATATCATAGCAATGGAGATGACCAAATGGTTTGATACCAACTATCATTATATCGTTCCTGAGTTCCATAAAAATCAAAAGTTCAGCCTGTTTTCAAATAAGATCACTAATGAATACCAAGAAGCTAAAGTATTGGGAATGGAAACCAAACCAGTGATTATCGGTCCTGTATCTTATCTGCTGCTTGGAAAAGAGAAAGAAGACGGATTTCATAGAATAGAACTCATTAAAAATCTTCTACCTGTTTACATAGAAGTCATTGAAAAGCTTGAAAAAATGGGCGCTCAGTGGATTCAGCTGGATGAGCCATTCCTGACAATGGATTTGAATGATGCAGAAAAAAAAGCTTACCATCTCGTTTACGATCAACTAAGAAAGAAATTCCCTTATCTGAAAATTATGGTTGCTACTTACTTTGACTGCACTGGAGACAACCTAGGGCTGGCAGTAGTACTTCCAATAGATGCTTTGCATATTGATCTTGTAAGGTGTCCTTCACAGCTTAATGACATACTCCAGACTTCATTTATACTTTCTAAAACCTGCCTTTCCCTGGGAGTTGTAGACGGTAGAAATATTTGGGCCAATGATTTTGAAAAGTCTTTATCTTTTATTCATAAAGCTGTTGAAATATTAGGAGAAGACAGAGTGATGATTGCTCCATCATGCTCATTGCTGCATTCTCCTTGTGATTTAGAAAATGAAAAAGATGAAACGGTTCTAACCGCTGAAATCAAACAATGGATGGCTTTTGCAAAGCAAAAGATTCAAGAAGTTGCTAATTTGAAAAAGCTAGCATCAATTAAGGATCCTCAACAGCTTGCAATCATAATTAAACCAAACAAAGATATTATCGAAAGCAGAAAGAAATCAACTCTGATTCACAAACCACATGTAAAAGAAAGAGTTAAGAACATTACGGATGCAGACAGCAGAAGGGCCAGCACATTTGATATAAGACAAAAGAAACAGGAAAAAGCATTAAATCTTCCCCTCTTTCCTACTACTACAATCGGTTCATTTCCGCAGACTGATGAGATAAGACAACTCAGAGCAAAGTTGAAGAATGGTACTTTGTCACAAGCAGATTATGAGCAAAAAGTAAAAGCAGAGATTGACCGCTCGATTGTATGGCAGGAAGAAATTGGTATAGATGTGTTGGTGCATGGAGAATTTGAGCGCAATGATATGGTGGAATATTTCGGGGAACAATTAAACGGTTATGTATTCTCGCAGAATGGTTGGGTACAAAGCTATGGCTCAAGATGCGTAAAACCTCCAATCATATATGGCGATATTGAAAGAAGCAAACCTATGACTGTAAAATGGTCTCAGTATGCTCAATCAAAAACCAATCACTATATGAAAGGCATGCTTACCGGTCCTGTTACTATTTCACAATGGTCATTCGTACGCGATGATCAGCCGAGATCCGAAACTACTATGCAGATAGCACTTGCTATAAGAGATGAAGTTACAGACCTTGAAAAAGCAGGCATAAAAATCATCCAGATAGATGAGCCGGCAATTAGAGAAGGGCTACCACTGCATAAAGCGGACTGGGATAGGTATTTGAACTGGGCTGTAACAGCATTTAGAATAAGTGCATCCGGAGTAAAAGATGAAACGCAAATTCATACTCATATGTGTTATTCTGAATTCAACGACATTATCTCACATATTGCTGATATGGATGCTGATGTGATTACGATAGAAACATCAAGATCTCAGATGGAGCTGCTTGATGCTTTTGCTGACTTCAACTATCCAAATGAAATAGGTCCCGGCGTATATGATATTCACTCACCAAGAGTACCAGGAGTTCAAGAGATAGAAGACTTACTAGAGAAGGCTCTTGCTGTAATTCCTGCAAGAAATCTATGGGTGAATCCTGATTGTGGGTTAAAGACAAGAAAATGGGCCGAAACAGAGCTTGCATTAAAGAACATGATGATTGCTACAAAGAAACTTAGGCAAAGAGTAAATGAGCCATCCAGGATTGAAGCTTAAGTTTTTTGGTAAAAAATTTAAAATAGGTCTCATTCATAATCTTTCTATAAAAGGGGAACAACTTTAATTCACAAGAGTTTTGGTGCTGCTCATATGTATGGTGAGTTGCTGTAAGGTCTTTATTGATTTTCAGCAACTCTCACACGTAAAAAGCAAATAGTATTTAGTAAGAAACGGATCCAAAAGTATCATATTTTCCATTGTACTTTTCTGTTTCATTTTATTCTTTCAGGAAAAGACTATCCATTATCTTGCATAAAGCTCAAATAATTTTCCACATACAACAACACTTTTTCTAAACAGTCGTATGTTTCGAAAAATTACAACAATATGAGAAATCGTTTTCTATTTACTTCAGCTTTTATTATTCTGTTTGCAATACTAAGCCAGTTTGCTAACGCACAGACAGTATATGTTACAGAGAAAGGTAAAAAATATCACAAGAAGAACTGCTCCGTTGTAAGTGAAGGCAAAAAAGGCCAGGAACTTGCTGAGGCAAAAAAGAATGGCTACGAGCCTTGTTCCGTTTGCAAACCAGATGAGAAAAAGAAGCAAGAAGCTACAGATCCAAAGAAAAAAAAGTAACCCTAAAATAACCAGAGGCCGGAGCTGCAAAGTTCCGGCCTCTTTTAGTTTTATACTTTCGATAAATTTATTTCACTATAATAGGCACTGACCTTCTCCCTGCCTGATTGTTTACTTCCAGAATATACATACCATCTTCTAATCCTGATAATGAAAGTGTATTCTGAGATCCGTCTAACAACTTAACCACTCTTCCCGACAAATCCATTATACTTACTGCATCACCAGCTTGAAGGCCTTCCACAGATATATATTCCCTCGCAGGGTTAGGATAAACATTAATTTTACCTGCAGCTAACTTTTGCAAAGACGTGATTACATTTTCTACCTCCAGCAAATTAGAACTTAGGTCTACATCTTCTGAAGTACGTGCAGAAGGGAAACAGCTTACCCAGTGCATTTCAATCTGGTAAAACAATTTTTCAGCAACAGGTGGATTTAAATCAGTAAATGAATAAATACCATCAGAAACTGTTGTAACCAATTCCAGAGCATCTTTGGCTGTGCCTCTGTAAATTGCATATTCTGTAATACCAGCACCTTCATAGGCATTCCAGTTAATAGTGATTGCACTTTCTTGTTCATCTTGAGAAAGCAAGACCGTTTTGTGCGCTTGAGCTAATGGCGTCACATTACCATCAAAACCTCTTACTGCAATACTGTAAGAATAAGACTCCGATTCTGGATGTGAACTGTTATCTATAAATACACTATAATCACTTCCTACCATACGCCCTATCTGAAGACCATCTCTGTATACTCTGAAGCTATCAATTACAGGATAATTTTCCGATTTATCCAATGCTATTACAATCACATTCTTTCCAGAACTCTTATCATAGCTTGCCATACATAGAGAAGCTTGATGTACACTAAGCTCTGCAGATGCAGAAGTAATTGTTCCGCAACTTGAGATTACGTCACACGTATAACTCTGCCCCCTTAGATCAGTTCCTACTTTGTTCAATGTTAGTTTTGAAGAATTAGCTCCTTCTATGTATTCAGGACCAGCACCCCTATCTGTAAACCAAGCATATGATAAGCCTCCGCCAGTTGCAGCAACCTCAAAAACTGCTGTTCCATTTTCCCATAGAGAAACAGACTCTGGATCAGAGATAATAGTCGGGTTCACACTTACTGTAAGCTTCCCTGATTCAGAATAAATTTTAGTTTCGCTCCCATCTGTAATGACACATCTGTAAAGGCTACCATTCATTTCAGTTTCTACCGGAGGGGAAAGATATGAATCCGATTCAGCTCCATTTATATCTACATAAGCAAAGCCTGTATAAACCTGCCATTGATAGGATAAATTTTCACCTTCCGCCTGAATATAAAATAATGCACCAGTACCAACACATACAGCAACATCCTCCGGCTGTTTCGTTATCAAGATTTCATTGGCTTTCAGATTATGCTTCGCCGAGGATTTGATTACTTCTGCTTTTACAAATGAGGATACAGAAGTTGATGAAGCTGAAATCAGCAAAGAGAGCAGTAGTTGTTTTTTCATTTAAGAATTCAATAAATAAAAGTGTTTATCATTCACAAAAGTAACCTTAACTTTCTAATTGTCAAAGTGCTTTACTTAAAGCAAGCACCCATATAGCAGAGTATTTTTTATTCTAATGCAGAATTTGTTAAATATTCCCATCAACATATAAACCTGTCGGATTAACATTGAGAAATAAATCATGAGATTTTTTTTCCACTTATCAGACTTTCTCTAATCCTTGATTAACTTTGCTTTTTCAAAAAAACATAATCACTTGTCATTTAATCCATTATCAATAGACCTTCCTGTAAGGGAAATTATTCCTGCTGTACAGGAGCACCTTAGCAAATCAAATACACTTATTGTAAATGCACCTCCTGGAGCGGGAAAAAGTACCTTATTACCATTGGCAATTTTTAATGAGCCATGGCTTGAAGGTAAAAAGGTGCTGATGCTTGAACCGAGAAGACTGGCTGCCAAAACGATAGCAGAACGAATGTCTTCACTGCTTGGAGAAGACATTGGACAAAGCATAGGTTATAGGATAAGGTTTGAAAATAAAGTCAGCAATAAAACAAGAATAGAAGTTCTGACCGAAGGAATTTTAACCCGCTTCATACACAGTGATAACAGTCTTGAAGGCGTAGGTCTTGTAATCTTTGACGAGTTCCACGAGCGCAGCATTCATGCTGATGTTGCAATGGCTCTTTGTAGAGAAGCTCAACAAAGGTTACGTCCTGATCTCCGCATTATGGTAATGTCGGCAACCCTTGATATGCCTCAACTGACTCAGGTCCTTAAAGCTCCTGTTGCACAGAGTCAGGGCAAACAATATCCAGTAGAAATCAAATATACTGGAGAAGCTGATCAGTTTCTGCTTCCGGAAATGACAGCGAAAGTCGTCACCAAAGCTGTGAAAGAAAAAGATGGAGATACACTTGTATTTCTTCCCGGAGAAGCTGATATCAAGCAATGCGAAGGCATTCTAAGAAAAGAACTCAAGGGTTTTGTTATTCATCCTTTGTATGGCATGTTGCCCCCAGGAAAACAATATAGCGCTATTATGCCTGACAAGACCGGAAAGCGTAAGATTGTGCTCGCCACTTCTATTGCAGAAACAAGTTTAACAATCGAAGGCATTAAAATAGTTGTTGACTCTGGTTTTGGAAAGACCTCTAAGTTCGATCCTCAATCAGGACTATCAAGGCTTGTGACTCAAAGAATTTCGAAAGATTCTGCAGCTCAACGTGCAGGCCGAGCAGGAAGACTTAGTCCTGGAACCTGCTACAGAATGTGGTCAGAAAGCATTCAGGAAAATATGACCGAGCACAGGATTCCTGAAATTATGGAGGCTGACTTATCTTCATTGGTGCTGGATATGGCTCAATGGGGAATAGTTGATCCGCATCAGCTCACCTGGCTAACTCCTCCACCTAAAGCAACTGTCGCTCAGGCTGTAGAAACTTTACATCAGCTGAATGCTTTGGAAAATGGCCGTATTACAGAACATGGAAAGAAAATTCACTCACTTCCATGTCACCCGAGAATTGCGCATATGCTTCTGATGGCTGAAGAAGAAAACAGACTTCCGCTTGCTACTGACCTTGCTGCTCTTCTGGAAGAGCGAGATCCATTAAAAAGAGAAGCTGGGATTGACATTAACGTCAGAATTGAAGCACTAAGAAGGTACCGTAAAGAAAAGGGTCAGGGTAAGCAATTGGGAAGGATTGAAAAGGTAGCGGCGTCTTACAGAAAGCTTTTTGATATAAAAGAAGACAATGGCCAGCAAGATCCTTATGAGACAGGTGTCTTATTAGCGCATTGCCATCCGGAACGCATAGCCTTTGCCAGACCTGGTAATAATGCCCAGTTTCAGCTTGCCAATGGTAAATATGCTTCCGCAAGTCATAAAGATGAATTGGCTCATGAATCCTGGCTTGCCATTGCCAACCTTGATGCCAGGGAAGGTATGGGCAAAATATTTTTAGCCTCTCCTTTAAATCCAAAAGATCTGGCACCATTGGTAAAAGAACAGGAAGTCATTTCATGGGATACTGAAGATGGCACCTTAAAAGCTTCTAAAGATTTAAGAATCGGAAGCATCATACTTAAATCAAAGCCTTTGCCTTCGCCTAGTGATAAATTCAGAATTAAAGCTATTTCAGATGCGATCAAAAAAGAAGGAGACTTTTTACTTCCGTTTACAGAAGACGTAAAGGAATGGCAGGAAAGGATATTACATTTAAAAAAATCTGAGCCTCAGGCAGGATGGCCGGATGTAAGTACCTCTACGCTATTACTTACAAACTATGAATGGCTGACACCATATCTTACAGACATTGAACACCCTGATGATCTATATGAACTGGACCTGCTGGAGATCCTTCAAAAGTTCCTGACCAAGGAACAGAAAGAACGGTTACTGAAATGAAAGTGTGTTTTAATTGCGCGAATCTTAAGACCTATAAGGCATTTAAGAAAATTACCGATAGTATCATATTGACTGAAACATAAGCAACAAGGGCTTAACTACTAAATATAAAAGAACTAAAAGTAATGAAAAAGCGAAAAATTGCAAGGGATGCAAACATATTTATAATTTAATTTTATAAAGCTATAAACAGCTTGAACTTCCAATAAATGGATTTGAAGAATAAAAAATTTACTGTTCAGTAAAGAATAGATAATCTTTTAGTTCAGGTAACAAATTACTTTACTTTATTGCTTCTCCATCATTCCCCTGAAGTAATGAATCATCTTTCTATAATTATCAATGCTGATATATTCGTTATAGCCATGAATAATTTTTTGTTCGTTTTCATTAATTTCAAGAGGCAGAAAACGGTAAATATTTTTACTTACTATTTGATACCTGTAAGCATCTGTACCTCCAACAGTCAGATAAGATGTAGTAATAGCAGACGGATAAAGTCTTGATATCTGCTTCTTCATATTATTAAATCCATCCGTATTCTCAGGAGAAATATCTGAAGCTTCCCGTTCGGAAAGGATCTCTATATCTGTATCATACCCCTGGCATATATCTTCTACATGATTTACAACTTGCACCACTTTTGTACCTGGAAGCAAACGGAAATTAACTACCACTTCTGAAACAGTTGGTAAAACATTTGCAGCATCGCTTCCTTTAGCCATAGTAACTGCAGTCGTAGTACGTACCAGTGCATTAGTATTAGCTGATTTTGTTAAAGTACTTGTCAGCAGTGGTTTTAACAGCCATTGATTTGCAATTGCCACTCGGGAAATAAAACTCATTTCACCTCCTACATTCCGTAAAAAATTTTCCATAGGAGGAATAATTTCTGACTTCATTTGATCCTTCTCTAATTGTTGAATAATATTAGCAGCTTGCACGAGTGAAGTATTTTGTGGAGGCATAGATGAATGTCCTCCTGTTCCCTTCACTTTAATTTTTAAAGTAAGAAAACCTTTTTCTGCTGTACCTATCAATGCAATGGATTTTCCTATACCTGCAAGTCCTGGTGCAGCGATAATACCACCTTCATCATATACAGCATCAAACTCAATATTTTTCGATTTAAAATATTCAGCAATTTTGGCAGCTCCATTTAAACCACCTACCTCTTCATCCTGTCCAAAAGCAAAAAAAACATCTCTATCAGGCTGAAATCCTTTGTTTATGAGCTGAGATGAAGCTTCCATCAGTCCAAACAACATACACTTCATATCAAGTGTCCCTCTGCCATATACTCGGCCATTGGTAATAGCACCGGAAAATGGAGGGAAATCCCATTTGGTTTGAATATCTGTAATTGGAGGAGATGGTTTGTCATCAACATTAAATATAACAGGTGCTTTTATTTCTGAAGAAGGATTATAGTTATTTACAGGAACTACATCATAATGCGCTAAATATAAAACTGGTTTTAAGGAGGCGTTTTTTCCTTTCCAATGATAAACAAGGCCATAACCATTGATGATTGCTGTATCCATTGATTTGTAGACTTCAGGATAACTTTGGCGCAGATAGACCTTGAACTCATCAAATGGTTTGAAATTTGTTTGACTGTAATCCGGATTACTAATGGTGGGTATTCTAATGCCACCTGAAAATCTTTTCAGTTCTGCAGAAGAAGTGTCTGTATCTCTATAATCGCTTTGCGTAGCTACGTTTTTTGCAAAAGGATATAGTATTGTTTTTATGAGAATAATTATTGTCAGTATAACTAACAACAATAACATACCAATGAAAATATTCTTAAGCAAACTTAATACACTCATAAAGGAATCATAAAAGATTTAATAATTTAAAATTTAGTAACAGCTTTATTAAATTAATGTTCCTTTATAAAAGCCTCAGGCAGAATTCTGCTAGGTATTACCTTTGTAATTTGGATTAAATGGATTCTATACTTTTATTTCAGTTCCGAAATTTCATCCCTGCATGAAAATAATGGTTTTAAGTGGATTCATATATTTTGAAAGAGGTCTTTGAAGTTGCCGCTGGTGCTCTTTATTGTTCAACAGATATTTAATGGCGGCTTTACTATTACTAGGCCCTGTTGTTGTCAATAATTCTTGTATCTCATCCTTAAAAATCACAGAACCTGTCCAATAGCAATCATCATTTTAGTGCTATATGCTATTTTAATAAAAAATATTTGCCATACTTTAAGATTTATAAAAAGCAAAAGTAGATTAAATGGGAGGCGATTTCAATTAGTAATTTAAATCTTTATAAACTATTAAAACAAGATACTTGGACTTCATTTACTAAATTGATATTATTGTTTATCTCAATATTGTTCATAATACCGAAATTCTGAATTAATTACTCCATTAGTTTCAAACCATCAAGGAGTATTTCTATCATCAAAGTAAGACAATTGATTTTTCCAATAATATAATTGGAAAGTTTACTAGTCTGAAGCAATAACGAAGAGCGAAAATACTCTTCCTGAATTTTACGATATATTACTTTCAAGAAATCACAACAGTTCTCCATCCAAGGAGTTATCTCATTATTCCTAGTTTGTACCTTTTAATGTAGCTATGAAAACTCTTAATTTAAGTATTCTTCTTTGTACACTGATTCTACTAAGCTTGGAATTTCCTTTAAAAGCCGGAATTGAAAATAATGAACAAAAAGAAAGTTACTGGTCAAAATGGAGCAAAGGGAAAAAATCAAATAGATTTAAAAATACTTCCGATACGAACCAAACTTATTATCCCCGACCCTTCCTGACGATACACCTCGGCGTTTCACATACAACAAACTTCGGAAATGTTCGCCTAAATTCTGAACATGGTCAAGGCACTCAGATAAGTTTACGCAAGGATTTAGGTTTTCCAGTAACCACATTTTCACCCAGGTTGAATTTCATTTTTAATTATGGAAACGTTTCTCATATAGCTTTTGATATGTATAGTACCAATCGAAATGAAAGAGAAGTAATCACCAGAGATATAAAGTATGGTAACGCTACTTTCCTTGCTGGAAGCGAGGTCCAAACTACTTTACGCTTAACCTATGCAAGTTTATGCTATTCTAATTTTTTCTATAATAATGGAAGAAGCAGATTAGCATTTCTTGCCGGAGTTGCCGGAATATTCTATCACTTAAATATCAAAAGCACTACAGTTGCAGATTTAATCCAAAAGAAGAGCCTTTTTGTTCCCCTTCCTACCATTGGTCTTAATGGATCTGTTTTTCTGACTAAGAATCTTTTTTTAAGAGGCGTGATAAAGTATTCTGCCTGGTGGTCTAAAAACTATAATTGCAACGTAATAGAGTTTGTTCCATACTTTGAATATTATATTTTCAGAAATTTTGGAGTAGGAATGAGGTATAACTTTGGATACACCAACTTTCAAAACCTTCCTGATAAAAAATTTAACGGAAACATGGAAAACTCCTTTAATGCGATATCAGGAATATTGGTATTCAGATTTCTCAAAAAAGATTCAAAAGTTCTCAATAAATTTTAGGCTTCACACCAGTAAGAGTTTGAACACAGCAAAAGATATTTCTAAAAATCTTCTATAGCTCTTGCCCAACTGCTATTCATAAATTATGGATAAAGGATTAAAATACTTCTTTAAGAAGAGACCAGTAATACCCTACCCTATTATTATCTATATTTTTCTCCTGAAGAGGACCTTTGCTGCATCGGACAATAGTCAGCATTATTATGGTAAATACAAAAAGGGACAAGTACATTTTCCATGTTTTCATTTTATCTGATCTTGTTCCTTTATAAATTGTGATACTAATTAAACTTCCCTTTATACACCATTTGATTTTAATAAAAAGCAGGTTTATCAGCGTCTGTATCTGGTTTATTCACTCCAAGGCTTCTATTGATTGCAGATTCCGGATGTTGGATCAGTTTTACGATTAACTCAGCAACACTCTTTCTCGATACCTCCGTTCCCTTAAAAGGTTCACCCTTTTGAGTAGTTTCATAGTCTATTTCATCATAGTCTGTTAACCAAGCTGGTCTTATTATGGTATAATCCAGACCTGAATTTTCAATAATTTCTGCCGCTTTTCCATATGGACCTAAGTATTGACTGATCATGCTTTTATTCCATTCACCGAAAGCTCCTGGAACCTCATCATAGATACCTAAAGAAGTAATAAAGATTAATCGTTTTACACCAACATCCTTCATTACTTCTATTATGACCTTTGCCATCTTATCCACTTCCCCTGCAAGGTTTGCATATACGATATCCTGTCCGGACATTGCCTCTTTTAATTTCAAATGATCCATCACATCTCCATCGATCACGATTGAAGAGTCTGTCTTTCCAATCCTGCTGGCATTTCTCAGAAATAAAGTTAGCTTCGCATCCGTCTCTTCTAACAATTGATTTATTGCATGTTTTGCAATCCGACCACCTGCTCCTAAAATTAATACTTTAGTCATTATGTAAATCCTCTGTTATAGCTATTGAAACCGCTTTCAGTTATTATTTCAAATCATATAAAAAACTGATATTTCTATTGAAGAGTAAGAGTATAATATGTATATGTATATCCACTCCCACTATGACATCATTTAATTTCCATTGGCTGGCTGGTTATAGACTTCATCAGTTACTCGCTCCATCCATACTACGATTCCGTTCTGTGTATTGGTAGTAATTGCAATATGAGTACACTCACTTTCAGGGGAAGCTCCATGCCAGTGTTCTACATCAGGAGGAATATTAATTACTTCACCTTTTTTGATTATTTGTATTGGCTGCCCTCTCTCCTGGAAATATCCGATACCCTCAGTTACAATCAATATCTGACCACCCGGATGTCTATGCCAGTTGTTTCTGGCCCCTGGCTCAAATACGACATTTCCCACCTGGCAATGCAACATTCCATCATTCGGAACAAGCAATTTCATCCAGGCATTACCAATACAATGTTCTGCCGAAATTTTCCCCCCTTTGGGAAAGATCTCCGTTTGAGTTCCAGTTAAAGTCATAGTTCCCTTATCATTATAATTCAGTTAAATACCAGAAATGAGCCTCTTTGTTAAAAAAAATCACAATCAACTGAATATAAGAGCAATATAACATTTAACTTTCCCATTGAATCGGCAAATTGGCATATCACCAAAAACAAACAAAAAATCCCATTACCACAAATTGACTAAGGGATATTCATCCGTTTATTTCAGAATATTTACCTTGCCTATTCGTAATAATACAGGAAACCTAATCTCTCTTATCTCTTTTGCGTCCCAATATTGCTCAATACTTTGTTTTATATCGTTGCAACCGGATTGCAGTGATTCTGACTACTGTAGTGTTTTACAGCAGACCAGTATTTAAGTAACCTACGAAATATTCTATTGTCCATTGAACCTCATTCACAAAATAAGGCGTTTTGATTTCTTCAAATGGGAACGGAATGTTAGCATAATGCTCATCAACATATTTCCTTTCTTTATCCCAGTAACTTCCGATTGTATTAATGTAAAATTCAGTAATAACGCTGTCTATATGTGGTGATATCTGTATTCTGCCATATCCGATGACGGCTATTATAGCGTTACTTCTTGCTGTGCGTCTCACTTCTGAATAGAATTTATCAAAATCAAACCTGTGAATTGCTTGAGCAACTGTTATCAGATCAAAATGATGAGACGGGAAGCCTGTATCTTCTGCTGACTGAACAGAATAAGCAATATTTGGGCTCTTCTTGCATGATCAATTTGAGATTTGCTGATATCCGTAACAAAAACATTTTCAAAAGTTTTGGCTAATTCATATGCAACTTGTCCGTTTCCCGTTCCACAATCCCATGCATACTCTTTGCTTACAACAATTGAATTTAAAAAATTAAAAGCTCATCCGGATAGGTCGGTCGGTATTTTGCATACTGATCAGATGAGTTGAAAAATTATCTTTCATGCACTTTGATTTAAGCTGCCTGAATAGCTTAATTCATTATATTGAACATTTGAATATGTTTGAATTATTGGCATGTTCTCCTAGAAGAAGATTGCATCATTCCTGCTTATTTAAGATATCTTTCTTCAATAAAATTATGCCATTGCATTTCAAAATCCTTCTGCTCTATCCCAAAAGATGCTTTAATATTTCCATTGTTTACAATCAAAGACCGTAAACCATCATAAGACCATGTATTCACTATAAACTCACTGATACAATATCCCAACGGGTAAATTCTTTGCATGGAGCCTTGTTCCTTACTAAGCTCATCCAATGAGGGATATTCTCCATTCACTATGAAAGAGAATTTTTTGAGATCTGTTTTTTCACCACATTCATATTGAGCAACTGATTCCCATAACCACCGTGGATTATTGGCAATGCTCCCCGAAATGAATAAGGTAACAGCATGAGTGAATTCATGGACAGCACCTCTGAGCATCCCCGGTGCACCAGTATATAATAAACGAACCTCTTCTTTGTCATAAACATATCCTGCGGCACCGGGCGCCCATCCCCCCATATCTTTTTCAAATTGATTCTTTTCAGACCATATAACGATTCTAATTTTCGGTATAGATCCAGGTTTCAGATGATTGATGACAGAATCGTAACTGGCCTCCAATGCTTCCGCTATTAATTGTGCTTTTGAAGTGTCCAATCCATCGTCATAGTAGAATATGAAATGGTCACTTTCACTTTTTTTATTGAAGTAAAGGGCTTTGGCAAAATGTTCCTCTTTATCTTTTTTGCACATCATCATGCTGAAAGCCAGAAAAGGCAATAATACTATCAGGATGTAGGAATGATGTCCTTGTGACAAATTTCTTTTTTGAAGCATAGCTAGGATATCTGATTGTTGGTGTAATTTAAAAATAAGTACCTGATTTTCAACCAGACTCTAAAAATATTCAATTATACAGGAGGTCCATCCCGACACACTCCTCCCTTTATGCATCCGCCTTAATGTTAAAGTATAAATTCAAGGTGAAAACCCCTCTTAAAAGTAATCGTCCCAGCTAAATTATTTTTTATCAATATAGAATATTGTCCGCATGTAATAAAACTTTTCTCTTATGATCAACTATTCTTTTAATAGATGAAAAGATTATCTACCTTCCAATAAACTCATTGATATAAAAAACACCGACAGGTTTATAAATATTTAAAACATACTTATAATTGAACATACCAATCATAGAAATCTTTACTGATGGAAGCTGCCATACAGAATTAAAAACAGGAGGTTGGGCAGCACTACTTTTGATTAATAATAAAGAAATAATTTTAAAGGGAACTGTTATGAATACTAGCCACAATAGAATGGAATTGGTGGCTGTATTAAAAGCATTTGAGTATATAAAAAATCAAAACGTTAATTTTGATAGGGCGCGTGTTTATTCAGATAGCCAGTATGTCGTGAATATCAGTGACAGAAAAGACAAATTAAAAAAAAAGAGCTACTTATCTAACAAAGGTATTCCCATTCAAAATTCAGATCTGGTAAAAGAACTCATACACTTGATTGAAAACAATAACATTGAACTAATAAAAGTAAAAGCTCACCAAAAAAAATCAGATACGGAAAATTATAATCGCAAAGTGGATAAGATCGCCCGCAACCTGGTAAGGGAAGCCATTGCATAATCAAAATTCTGGAGTCGCATAAACCCAGAGACTATTAAAACTATTAATCTTTGAAAGTAAAAATAAAAGCCTATTATTCATAGGCTTTGTATCGTTTCTGTTTATTATTGATCGTTCTCTTTTTCTTTATCTTTATCCTCCTCATGAGGCTCATGTTGTGCAAGAACACTTCCTGCTAATGATTTAGCCCTCTTACTTGAATTTTCATCCTGAAGCACATGGGAGGCCATAGTCGCTAACTTATCACTTGATGCCTTATGTACCTTTTTCATATCAAAATATCGTCTTTTATTGTTCCTTACCATACAGGGTGGAACTATACCTGTTTGCCACAAGAATGCTTTAAGCTATTAATGCCACAAAGCAATCAAGCCCTTTAAAAAGCAACAATGTTAAATTTTGATAAGTTGCAAGGGGTGAATCATTTTATCAAAGGATTCGTTTGTAAACATCCAAGAGCCTCCCATATCAGAGAAAATATTTGTGCATACCAATACTCCCTTAAATAAGATTCAATTTAATTCCGTATATTATCTAAAAATCAAAGCAATTAGACAACTGACAAATTTGATTTTTTGTAATATTGTTGAATACATTATCCCAGTTCATAGACTGACATTTCATGAAACAACTATTAATTATCATAGGCCTCTTATTTGCTACCTCCTGTGAGCCTAAGCTTAAAAATCAAAGGAGGGAAAGCAGATATTCAGAGTATGATTAAAGAAGGAAACTACAAGGTAGAATACAGTTTTTATGGATGTTTTGGCGGCGGAACAGAAACACTTGAGGTTGAAAATAATGAAGATAATAAAGATACCTTTGAATACTTTACAACCACATATGAATATAGATTAGTCAATGATTCCAAGTATGTTGAATTCAAAGAATCACGTGTTGGTTCTAAAAGACTAGCCCCCTGCTGAAATAAATAAGATTAGTGCATTAAGTGTCCTGTATGCATAAACCATGTATGGCGTCTCTATTATGATGAAAATTATTCAATAGAAGCAAGTTTACTGTGATTATTAATAAGCTTAATCTTTGAATAAACTTTTACATTAAAGACCAGATAGTCAACAAAATCTTCATATTGATTATTTTTAATAATATCCTCCAGAGAGTATGAACTCTTTTTGCCGTTATGCTCGATCTTGATAACTATTCCATTTCTTCTTGAAGAATATATGCAAAATCCACCTAATAAAGCAGGTAGAACAGGAACCATCAATTCTTCAATATATATCTTTCTAGTAGACGGATCATTTAAAACATCTATAAGTACAAACGCATAATAAATACTGAATGCGATCAGGCTTATTCCAAAAATGAAAACAAAAATCCAATTTCTTATTAGCTTTCCTCTTCCTATCTCCAGCGATGTAATATCTTTAAAATTTATCGTATTGTAATTAAAATTATTTCTTAACAAATGAATCCCAATATCTGATATACCAAACTCTCTGGTGTAGAACTTATAATGCTTCATAGTATAAAAAAGCTAATTGCTGTTATATAAATATAAGTAAAAAACAGGAGGTTATAAAATATATACGAAGTTTTTCAGGATAAATACGGATCAATAAAAACAAGGTCAATATTCTTTTGCGCTCAATATTGCAAGCGTCCTTCATTGCTTGAGACCTAAAGTATGTCAAGCATCTTTTAACAACGTGTAGCCTAAAATCAGGATACTTTAAATTACTCCTGCTGATTATATTGACTGTTTTGTAGAAAAGGAGATCCCCCATGGCATCTCTAAGATTTTTTCAATATCCTGTATAAATGAATTAACTTATCAATCTCTTTCTGAATGCTGGTAATAATAGTATCAGCAGCTATCTCAGGATCATTAGCAGCATAACTCCTAGCTATGATAAAAGTATATTGAAGATGATCAGCATTAGTAAAATTCCATAAGGCTTGTTCATCTTCAAATGAATCTGCCTGCTTCTTCTCCCCCGCAACCTCTACCCAATAACCTTTACCTAATCCCTTTAACAGATCATAGAATTTTTTTCTGTACTCTTCACTATTCATTTCTTTCTGAAAATATTCACGATCCTCTGATCCGCTATTAGGATTTCCTAACGATAAATTGATCCCAAATTCCTGAGACTTCAGCACTAACTGAATGTTTACAAGATCCGTGAGCTTTGACTTATGATCCTCCAATTCTTTTTTGCTTCTGCCATAAGCCAGCCTCATAGCCTTTACTTTATGTTCATAATGAAACATTGGATCAAGACTACTTACTATTTGCTCCGGATCATCATTCTCATATAATTTCAATTTATGCAAATAAGATTTTAATTGTTCATGCAGCTCCAGCAGCTTATTCCGAAGCATCACCCTTTCATGATGCACTAATTGAGTATTTAAAGAAACTTTGCTATTATGCAGAGTAGAATAATCATCTGTTTGGAAATATTGCTTGGATAATCTCTTATCATCCAAATTAAAGCGTCCTGTAATGAGATCCGTCAATTGCTTCATGTCTTCTTTCATAGCATTGTCCCTTGCAACTATTGAAGGATATAGTATTTCGTATTCCTTAATAATTTTTTCAGAAAGATCTATACCAATATCAAAATAAGATCTGAACCAAGCCTTTAAGTCTTCTACGTTTCTTTCTACATCTATTTTATAAGAAAGCTCTTCATAATCCTTCAACCCTCCCAATGTAAGACTCCCGGAGCCGACAAACGCAGTCCTTTTCCTGAAAGGCAAATCAAAAATATACAGATTGGAATGAAAGACATTTCTGGTAAAGATTCTCAACGTTACTCTACCAGGATATTTTTTGAGGATTTTCCAAAGCACATTCGGATGAATAGGTAAATCAAACCCTGTAACAATATCAACATTACAATGTTTTGGCAGATTACTCATCAGAAGATCGAAAGCAGGCTCTGAAATGGCAGCAGAGGCTATATAACAATGTTCAGCTTCTTTAAGTATTTTATTATTTACTAGTGGAGCAAGTAATTTCTTTATAATCATGTTAAATATTTTAAAAGGAAGAAGTTGTTCGCGATTTACCAAAGCTTTTCTTTCGGGTATCTTAAATGCAACTTCACTGACTATTAACTTATATTATCAAATAATGAATTCATAAGCTAAAAAATGGACATCTATTTCATGACATTCTTTAACAAACGTAAATATACTTAAAAGATAGAGCTATTCAATGCTACTTGATTTCCTATGAGTATTTTCTCCAATTTCTTCCTTCATTATATCTCCATTTAGAGTCAAATACTTTAAAGCTTATTTGCTTTTCTTCATACCTTGCTATGAACTAAAGTAACTTTCATTAAACTCAATTTGAATATTAGGCAAATTAACAATGAAAATAAGTTCAAGGAACGATGGTTACATCGCCTCTGTTTTCTTAAAAGAAAAAATATGATAGTTATGAAGGAAAGCATTGGAACATTCGTAAACGACATCAAAACTAAAATTAATAGTGAAGATTTCAGGGAAGGGAAAATTGCCAAATTTATTGAAACACAAACGGCTAAACTACCATCTGATGTTTATTTATGGGCTGCTATAGGTTCTATGGCAGCATCTTTAACATTAAAACTAAACAGAAGAGAAAAGGATGCTTTGTTTGTAGGCCAATGGGCAGCACCGTTTCTGCTCTTTGGGGTTTACAACAAACTCGTAAAGACTCACGGGCATGAATAATTTATTAACAGGGCAATCCGAACCTATTAAGATTACCTGAACTATATTGAATAGTAGCCGGTTTAGCGGCTACTATTTTTTATTTTTTAAAGAAAGATTGAATTATCTCAAATCTTACTTTTATTCCAAAAAGTTCAAATTGAATCTGAAGCAAAACCCTTACATAGTTTTAACTATTAGTCGCTCTATCTGTTAAGATGTCCGACCTTATTTGTAACACTTAAATCCAGATTGAGATAAGACAATTTATATGATTATACCTTAAAGTTAAAAACTTTTTTGCTAGCCTCACTCCTTCTTGTTATTATGATTTCTAGTAATAGCTGTTCACATAAAACATCCCGTGTTGAAACAAAAAAACTTCAAGGAAAAACATTTGTCATAACAGGGACGAGCAGTGGCTTTGGACAAGGAGTAGCTCTTAAACTCGGAGAACACAAGGCTAATATAGTGCTTGCTGCAAGAAGGCTCAGCGTTGGTTGTAGGAACTGATGTTATCAAATATGAAGATATACTGAGATTAGCTGATACCACACTAAAAAGATTTGGGCATATTGATGCATGGATCAATAATGCCGGTATTGGAGCAATAGGTCCTTTTTGGGACATTCCAATAAATGATCATATACGGATAATAGATGTAAATCTGAAAGGAGTAATATATGGAAGCTATGAAGCTATTAAGATCTTCAAAGCTCAGAAATATGGTATACTTATCAATACCGGATCAATGACAGCGAAGTGCCTCTGGCATATCAGGGCTCCTATTCAGCTTCTAAGGCGGGTGTAAGAAGTTTAGGAGAAGTTATAAACCAGGAACTACGGCTTGCAGGATATAAGCATATAAAAGTTACTACCATTGAGCCATGGGGTGCAGATACTCCATGGTGGGGACATGCAGCAAATTATAGTGGAGGTAAACCTCGTATGAAGGCTATGGATGATCCCTATTTAATTGTAGATGTTATTATCTGGTCTTATTTTCATCCAAGAAAAGAAATTCCTGTAGGCCCAAGGCGAAAGCTTTTTATTTTTCCATCATTTATCTCCCCATTTTACAGAAAAAAATTTCTGCTAACTATGCACACAAGTATCAGATACGCTTTGCACCTCCTGCCAAGGATACCACTGGAACTCTTTATTCTCCTATGCAATCAGGAAGAGGTGTCGACGATGGAGTGGGTCAACGGATTAAAAAAGAAAAGGAAGAAAGAAAAACAAAAGTCAGATAAACTTTGATAAAATAAAATATGGTTAAGAGAGACTGGTATTAACTCTTAAGCAAGAGTTCTACCGAATGCAAGCATTGACCATAATCGAAGTATGTCACAACCTCTAATCTTAGTTTCTAAAAATCAGAGTCTTCTTTTATAACCTTTACTATAATCTGATGTTAACCATTGATACTTTCAATAAACGATGAAGAAAGAACAAATGCATCAGAGCAAGGATAATAAATCCATACCGGTAACATCTATATCTAGCGGAAAAGGCCAAGAACTCAGTGAAGATATTTATTACTATACTGATCAGATCGTGAACTTTATTCTATACGGTTTACCTAAAGAAAAGGAATGGGTACTGATTGATACTGGAATGCCTAATGCTTCTTCAGTGATCTTATCTGCTATCAAAGAAAGGTTTGGAGAAAAACGTAAACCTTCTGCAATCCTTTTAACTCATGGACATTTCGATCATGTGGGAGGTGTGGTAGATCTTCTCAAAGAATGGAAAGTTCCCGTTTATGCGCATCCTCTTGAATTTCCATATCTTACCGGAGAAAAAAGTTATCCTGTCCCTGATCCGACTGTGAACGGTGGCTTACTGGCTAAATTATCCTTTATGTATCCGATAGAACCTATCAATATAAAAGGTGCACTAAAGCCTCTACCCGACGATCACACAGTACCTGGAATGCCTGGATGGCAATGGATTCATACACCAGGACATTCTCCCGGTCATGTATCTTTCTTTCGTCAGAATGATAAAGCTCTTATCGCCGGTGATGCCTTTGTTACCGTGAGACAAGATTCTTTATACAAAGTGATGATGCAAAAGGCTGAAGTGAATGGCCCTCCAAGATATTTAACCACTGACTGGAAAGCAGCATGGGATTCTGTAAAAAAACTTGAAGCTCTTCATCCTGAATTCGTAATATCAGGACATGGAACTGCAATGGAAGGTAAGGAATTAGCCAATGGTCTGGATAAACTGAGTAAAGAGTTTGAAACTATTGCTATTCCGGAACACGGAAAATATGTATAATTTTTTTTCCGATCAGAGCATTTCTCACAATTAAGGGGAATGCTCTGAATTTCGGAAAATTATAACATTCTGGATTAAGACCGATTCAATTGATTCGTGCAAGAAATGGAACACTCCAAATGATTACATAAAACTAAAATTGTTACTAAACGTATATAACCTAACCTTAACTTTTAAAAATAATTTTTAACAAATTAAATTAAACTTTCAAGTACAGTTTTATGGCCCTAATTCATTCATCTTTAACACTATCAGAAAGATTTTCTCCCGCTCTGCTGATTCTTCCCAGCATAAATAAATCAAAATTCAAACTGTAATCCATTAATTATATAAACCTATTTATACTTGATTAAAGCTCTTTAGAAAAATCCAAAGTGTTTTTAAAGAAACCGTCGAATCCTGTTTCAATTTTCAATTATATGTTTACAAATAAAACCTCGGAAAGACAAAAAGCAATCCTACATTTCATTTCACGAATTCAGAAAAATTATTCAGAAATAGGTAATTACAAATCACATATTGAGGATACTATGGGTGTAGATATTGTATTAACTAATGGGAAAATTTTTGTACCCCACATTGCGATAGTAGATAGTGAATTTGCATTTCAAAAGCCCGATATGATAACTTATATAAGGGAATCCTTCATCCCATTAAACCCTCTGTTCCACACTTCTTCGAAACAACCGTTTTGGAAAAAATTATTTACTATGATAAAACTTAATGATAAGGGTACCCGCAAGTATGTATTCGAATAAAGTTTACTTAAGTTGGAACTATATACAATAATTACCTACCATCTTAGTTCAATCAGCATTTAGTTATCAACTAATTTATTTATTGATATCATTGCTCCTTTTCATTTAACAGGAACTTATAAGGGTTGTATTAAATACAATCAAAAGCGTTGCTATTTCCTTAATCTCCAGAATATGATCAGCCAGCTTATCAAAAATAACATTTCAACAAAAGCATCTGCAAGATAAGTTTCTGCAATTACATTTTTAGACACATAGATTACATCCACAAATAAAAGACCGAGAGCCGATCCGAATGCTATAATCATTATTGGAACTTCGGCTTTCTTCATAATTGCAGAAGCCTGTAACCCCAAAGAAATGGACGTAATTAATATACCTACGGTCCTCACCAACCAAATATCAGTTTTAGGTCCGCTTACAACCATAAATGAATAAATATGAACTAAAGGCCAGACACCGGTTATAAAAAAATAACCTCCTTGCATCCATAATAACAACATTAAATACTTATTATTTCCATTCATTTCATTATCCATAACACAAGTAAATAGGGAAAACTATAACTTTTTTATTTATGTTATAAAGTCTGATAAAATAAATGTTTTGTGGTTTGAGAGAGGGATGAAATATACATATGAGATCCTTTTCTAATGATCATAATGTTATTTAAATAATGTGGCTATGCTCAAAAATTTGTATAAAAAAGTAAAGACAGCTTTAAAACTATTTACAGTTTACAGGGAAAATAAATATTTGGTCCGGACTGCTGTGGATGCTACAAATTATATGACCCTATACATGAAAATTGTTTCTGAGATATCAAAGAAACAAATGAGGGTAATAAGGATACTTGGAAGATTACTTACCAACAAAACACATAACGAAAAAGGAGTATTTTCAATTGCCCAAATAAAAGCAACAGGCACTTTGGTACATTATTCAATAGGAATATTCTTTCTCTATTGTTATCACCTTCTATGGAAAAACAGATTCACAAAGCCCAACCTAACAGGAGGTGTAACTTTGGGCTTAACTAACGGATTAATAGCCATTGCTGTTTGGTATGTATATATGAACTTACATCGTAACCCTCCTAAAATTGACAGAAAAAGTTATCTTATAAATCTGGTCATTGCACACATCATTTACGGAACTGTAGCAGCCTTTGAATATAACAGGAGATTACATCTTTCTGAAGGAAAGTCAGTTTACAATCCTCATTCAGGTCTTCAATTCTTGTCATAAGAGCATGATATACTCATTCAAACATTTCTCACATTGTGTTCTTATACTTAACAAGCAGCTAAAAAACTGAAACAATGGAATATAAACCATCATCATTACCGGCGGAACATCTGAATGAACAGCCGGGCTCTGAAGCAGAGATGCAGCTAAAACCAGAGTTTATCCGGAGTGACTATAAAGGCAGTGATAAGCTTAAAGGTAAAATTGCTTTGATCACTGGTGGAGATAGCGGCATTGGAAGATCCATAGCAGTTCATTTCGCTAAAGAAGGTGCGGACATTGCTATTGTATATCTGAAAGAACATACAGATGCAGAGCAAACAAAAAAACTGGTCGAGCAGGAAGGCCGTAAATGCCTTCTGATATCAGGGGACGTTGGTGACCAGAATTTTTGTAATAAGGCTGTAGAAGAAACCCGCAAGCAATTGGGAGGTTTGAATATCCTTATCAACAACGCAGCAGAACAGCACGTAAAAGGATCTCTGGAGGAAATAACAGCAGAACAACTGGAAAGAACTTTCCGCACCAATATCTATTCTATGTTCTATCTTTCTCAGGCAGCATTAAAGCAGTTAAAAGAAGGTGATTGCATCATCAATACCAGCTCAGTTACTGCTTATCGGGGGAAAGAATCACTGCTTGATTATTCATCCACAAAGGGGGCTATTGTTTCTTTTACCAGATCCCTAGCAAGCAGTCTTGCAAAAAAAGGGATAAGAGTAAATGCAGTAGCACCTGGACCTATATGGACTCCATTGATCCCTGCTACTTTTCCACCTGATAAAGTAACAAGCTTCGGGAAACAAGTTCCATTAGGCAGACCAGGACAACCTTCTGAAGTTGGGCCAGCTTATGTATTTCTTGCATCCAAAGATGCTTCTTACATAACAGGTCAGGTCATTCATCCTAACGGTGGTGAACCGGTAGAAAGCTGATAATTTAAGCAGCATACTCAAACCTGATTGTTTGAGTATGCTGTTCTGTTTTATTGAGATATTTAATCAGACTTACTTTATATAAAAAAAGAAGAGATCTTTTCTATCAATTGTACAAAGATCATTTCTCCGCAAAAACTACCTTTTCCTGATACGCTTCAAAAAAGCCTAAACCACCATTTATATTTGAATAGTAATCGTAATATATAGGTTCCGAGAATAAAGGTTCTTCTAATATAGAAGTACTGTCCAAAGACTTAATGGGGTCAACTGGTATTGGTTTATTGGAAGATGATTTACTTAATATATATTCTTTTAATTTTTTATTGAAAGAAATAATATTGAGATGATGACTTAGACCATAACGCACTGATATTTCACCTGAAGCAAATTCTTTTTCATTATAAATGTATGATGTCGTATAAGTGCCATCCGATGGCATAAATTGCCTAGGCACACTAAACATATAAAAAGAATTATGAGTTGTGTCTTTTGAAAAATCCATAACTATCTCATATAGCTTAAAATTCTCATAGAAGTTCAATGCATATTCTGAGTTTAATGATTGATTGACATACTTATATCCATAAATCCAGTCCCTTTCTGTATACATAGAATCGATTCGTGTTGCTATTACATTGATCGTATCAGGAACTATAGTTACAGCATCTACATGTCTTCCGTCCGGAAGATCAACATTGAGATAGATCTTTTGTCCAGGAATAAAATCTAATGGAAGTTTGCCGTAATGACTGTAATAAGAAATTTCACCAAAACCCTGATCATGATAGTACAACTTAACTGTATCCTTCCCTGAAGAAATAGTTACCATGGCATCTTTTATATATTGCTTATCAAAAGAGTATCCATTTTTGTTGAAAAATGGAAAAGTCTGACATAATGAAACCTTTGCTTCATCTCTTCCTACAAAACCATTCACAATAATTTTCATGTCTTTTAAAGAAGTAGGGATTGCCACCTCATCTGCTTCTTTTATACAGGAACTTATCAAAAAAATTGATATAAGGATAAATGCAATTAATAAAGGAGATCGAGTCATCAGAAAATTAATCTATATGAAACTGAAGGAATAATAGGAAACAGAATAACTTTTTTCAATTTATAGTGAGGCAATCTTCTTCCACCGAATACAGTTTTACCATCCCTTGCAAGAAAATAATAATAGGGATTTTCGCGGTTGTATAAATTATAAATGCTTATGTCCCATACCCTGGAGATGCGTTTTTTACTTGATTTGTAAAATTGAGCACCAAGATCGAGTCGGTGATAGGCCGGCATTCTGTAACTGTTTTTTGCGGAATAAACAGTATAATAATCATCCCATGAAATATAATCTGGCATTCCGTTTGAATTACGTGAAATACTCATGGGTAGAGTAAAAGCATTGCCAGAGGAATAAACCCATGTTAAAGACAAAGAAAACTTTTCTTTGGGCTTATAAATAATAACTACAGAAGCATCGTGTCTGTGATCATATTTTGCGGGATATTTTCTACCAAGATTAATTTCCTTAAACTGCATCCAGTTCCAGGATAAAGTATAAGCTAGCCATCCTGACAACTTTCCTTGCCGTTTATGAAGCATCACCTCGCTTCCATAAGTACAACCTTTTCCTTGCGTTACTTGTTCTTCCCAGGTTTGATATACTCCCTTATCATCAGCATCTTTCACAAGGAAACCAGCTCCTTCTTTATATTCAACCAGATTTGAGCTTCTTTTATAATACCCTTCTATGGTTAATGAAATATTATGCTTAAAATCCTGCGCAATGCCCAAAGCTATCTGTTTGGAATTTTGAGGAATAATTTTATCTGTTGCTGGCACCCATAAATCCAATGCAGGTCCTAATATGGATTGGGATAGCATCAATGCATATTGATTCATTTCAGCATAAGATGTTTTGATCGCAAACTTCTTAGTTAAATGAAAAGCCATTGATGCTCTTGGTTCAAACCTGAAATATGCTTTATTCCTTACACTGTATCTTGTAAATCTGCCTCCTAAATTGTAAGAGAACCAGGATGTGAGAATGCCTGTTTCTTCAACATAGGCTGACATCTCCTTCGACTCAATGGACTCAATGGACGCATCTGACATGTCTGAAGTTTTCCCTGATTCTTTTTCAATATAAGCTCCTGGAGTATAATGATGAAAGATCATCTGTAGACCACCATTTATCTTATGCTTATCAGATACCTTATATCCCACTTCGTATTTAAGAGTAATATCTCTGATAGAAGACCTATAATCATAATCATAAGCAGTAGTATCCTCAAATAAATATTGTTTTGTCTTTATATAGAATTTACTGGCACCTACAGAAAGCCTTGAAGATAGATTTTCAGAAATAATGTTATCCCAGACTAGATTACCAAGTAAATTATTCCAATTCAAGTTAACTTTATTCGCAAAATCAATGTCTTTATAATTGCTTTTAAAATTATCCTTACCATTATAAAAGCTCAGACTGAGCTTATTTCGGCAATTGATATCCCAATTCACTTTGGCATTAATATCATAAAAGTAATAAGAAGCATTCATCGTATCAGGAAGGAACGGACTCACCAGGAGGTCCATATAACTTCTTCTTGCTCCTATGATAAAGGAACACTTATCTTTCTTTATAGGCCCTTCGAGCATGATCTTGGAAGAAAGAATACCAATACCAGCCTCTCCATGATATTCTTTTTTATTACCCTCTTTCATGGTCATATCCAACACAGAGGACAGCTTACCTCCATACCTTGCTGGAAAAGCTCCTTTGGTAAATTCTACATTCTGAAGCACATCTGAATTAAAAAGAGAAAAGAACCCGTATAAATGCGAAGCATTATAAAAAGGCATACCATCCAGCATAATAAGATTCTGATCAGGGCCACCGCCGCGGACATACATGGCAGTATTCCCTTCTCTTCCCTTTTGCACGCCCGGCATGAGCTGAAGTACTTTGATCACATCTCTTTCTCCTAACAATGACGGAACACTTTTCACCTGTTTCATCGACAGGTTGATTTTACTCATTTGTACATCACTGCTTAAATAACTTGTATCTTCTCCAAGGATGGTAATCTCTTTCAAAAGGTTATGCTCTGAAACAAGTTTGATATCAAGTACCTGAGAATCCCAGACCATTAATTTCTGTGTATTATATCCCTGCATCAGAAACATGACTTCCAGTGTGTCTATGGTTTCAAAACTCAGAGAATAAAATCCTGAGGTATCCGTCGCTGTTGTCAAATTGATTGCGGGTATGCTCACCACAGCACCTACAATAGGTTCATTGCTTGCAGATTCTTTAATATGACCTTGAATTGAAACATTGCCGGAATTAACCTGAGCTGACAACTCTTGATAAGAAACTGTAATGATTAGTAAAAAGAAAATTAGCTTGCTGAAAAAGTGCATTTATAAAAAATAAACTTACTGTAAAATCAAATTGAACACAATCTATATATAAATATAAGAAATTCTGCTGTAATAATTAATACGTTATCAGGACCATATGAGGTTAAGTTTTAATAAAATCATGTTTTAAAATCACTTTCATATGATTATCAAATATTTGCCTGATATTTAAATTTATGCCACATGATTTTGATAATAAATACTTAAAACTGATAAATTGTAACTTGGAAAAGGAATTTACATATTCTGTCATGGAATTCCCTAAGCGAATCAAAATAGCTATTGATTTAAGGCAATAGTAGAAAGACATTATTTATCAATCATTCAAAGGAATAATAAACTCTTCCTAAGAACTGCAACTTCGCACTTGTCCCCCTTTCTTGTATTACAAAAATTATTATCGAGTAAATCCAACCCAGCTATTGCCCTTTCTTTATTCCAATAAAAAACCCGTTAACGCCCCCGAATAAGTAATTGTCAACTTGTGCATTGTACGTGTACATGCTATATACAACATGCTTTTATCTGCATCCGTTTTATAATTACTTGCTGTCACAAATGGAACAATCACTTCATCAAATTCAAGACCTTTAGCCAAATGAGCAGAACTAATGTTGACCCCTTCTTTAAAAGCGATAGATTCATCAGTAAGCAAATGAACTCCTTCAGCTTTTAGTGCATCATAAGCTTTCTCTGCCTGTTGCTTTGTCTTGCATATAATTCCAAGAGATTGATTTCCTGAACTTCTGAAATCAGCAATCATCTTTTTAATAGCCTCCAGCTCCTCTTCATTGCTATTAAAACCGGAAACAACAGGCTCCTGGCCATGCCTTTCCATTGGGATGATATCAGGATTCGGCACAATACGCTGAGCGAACGCAGTAATCTCCCATGTAGATCTGTAACTTCGATTGAGTTTTACAATATCCGCAGATGGAAAAACACGTTCTATAGTTTCTGCTGATGAAGCACTGTATGGGTTAACCGTCTGGCTGATATCTCCCAGAATGGTCATTCTGCAAGGAAACAATCTTGACAATACTGCATATTGAACAGGAGTGTAATCCTGCATTTCATCTATCAGCAGGTGTTTCACGCGATCAAAAGTACTGATCCCTTCCAGGCGTAAACGGAAATATATTAAAGGAAAGACATCAGCATATTCTAACCCCATATTTTGGTCGGTTTTGAATAGGTCTGGCCTGCCGATCCATTGATAAAAATCCTTATAGAGGTCAAACACGTTGTTATACTTAAACATACGCGGAATAGCTTCCCATATCCGTGCCTTATCTCTTCCTGTAAGCTTCTGTCCTTTTGCCTCTCTGACAAATGTCTGGATGTCTTTCACTACAAGCTCAAACCTTTTTAACATTGGCATTCGATGATACCCCTTAAATTTCTGAAGAATGAAATGACCGGGAACTACCGTTTGACCGATTCTAAGATCTGTAGATTTAAAGTAATTATTCTCTACATGGAGAAGGTATTGATTCAGCTTGCTGAGAAATTCAAACGATGATTTAAACTTAATCCGCTCAATAAAAGCAGGATCGTGGGCATCCAATAAACTAGACACCTGCTCGAAGAATGTTTGAAACTTATATTTCTTTTCAAGTAAGTCTGTAGCCAGCTCTTCCATGACCAACTCGGGAATGTGCTCTTCACCAAGCTCAGGTAAGACGTTTGAAATGTAATCGGCAAAGACCTTGTTGGGAGAAATGATCAATATATCTTTTGCAGCGATGCTATCCCGGAAGCGATATAACAAGAAAGCAATTCTATGCAAAGCAATAGAGGTCTTACCCGATCCCGCCACTCCCTGGATAACCATAATACGAGAAGTGTCATTCCTGATAACAGCATTCTGATCACGCTGGATGGTAGCCACTATGTTCTTCATCTTATCATCAGATGATTTGGCAAGTTCTTTCTGAAGAACATCGTCATGAATATTCACTTCGTTTTCAATCATGAACTCCATACGACCATCTCTGATCTTGTATTGTCGTTTTAATACGATCTCACCCTGAACCGTTCCAGAAGGTGTGGCATAGAATGCTTCACCTAGTTCAAAGTCGTAGAACATGGAGGATATCGGTGCACGCCAGTCATAGATCAGGTTAACACGCTTTTCCATGTCTGCAAAGGAATAAATGCCTATGTATACAGGTACTCTTTCATTATCATTGCCAACGAAATCTATTCGTCCAAAGTAAGGAGATTGACCAAGCTTGATCAGTTTGCGTTTTCTTTCAACTGCTGCTCCTCCTGTAAAGGCCATTCTATTAATTGATTGGTCGGCAGCCACCATTTCAGCTTCGTCCATGCCCGATTTTTGCTCATGGATGTACTGCTTTTTCTGCCTCATCTCTTCTGAGTATCGCTTTACAGTATCATCTATATGTTTAATAGCCAGCGTAAGTTTTTCCTTTATCTCTTCGAGGTACTCTCTTTCTTCTTGCTCTGTCGCGTTAATCATTGGATCTTTTTAGGAAGTGGACCACAAATATAATATCAAAATCCGGTGTCTAGAAGGTAATTAGAATTATAATTTAGGAGGAAGGGGTTTTATAATCAATTATTTATTTATAGCCACCCATTGATGCAATTTTCCCAATCCATGATCTGTAACACCATATTTTTCCATTTAGTAAATCTTTCTTTATGTCATATTGAGCTTGCGAAATATCTGAGCTTTCAAAAAGAATAAAGCTTGAGCTATCTGGCAGACTCACAATTACTTCTATTCCAATAGATGAAACTTAATTAATATTTGAATCTTCTCAAGTTGCCCCTGATAATAATAGTCCCAGGCCACTAGAGAGAGAGACTACATTTGAAGTCTAGTCTCTTTCTAGATCAAACCTGTCAGTTAAATATTCACTTTTTTACTTAAATTTATATAAACAGAGTGGAAACCTCCTCTCCTCAATTAGCATATGAATAAAACCAAAATATTAATATTACTTATTTTTATTGCTGCTGCTTGCCGAGATGTCGCTAATAAAGGAGCTCCAGAGACAGACCTTTCTTATATTGACACAAGATATCACGGTCCCAATGATGTAAAAACAATCATTGACCCTTTAATGAAGACAGAGAACATCACTAAAGATGGCGTTCATAAACTAACTTATTATCTTTATTATGAGAACAAGATTTCCGATTCAATTAAATATTCTTTGAAAGAAGATACTTCCTATAGAGCTAAGATTGAAGTATCTAAAAATACATCCTACCGGATCACATACCAGAGAGACAGGACTTATCTTTTAAATGGCAATAGATATAAGATATATAAATATCTAGTCTCACAAGGAGGATATGATGGAGAGTCCAGTCATTTTTGGAATCCTAACCTTGGCATCATTTTAATAAGATCAAACACCTGGAATAATCAATATAGTATTACTTCAAAAACTGATAGCGTTAACGCCTTATTACAAACGCTCAATCTATTGATATTGCAGGATGATAAGTTTTTAAAAGAGAACTAAATATTACTTTTGAATATGTACATCGGTTGGATACTTTTTTTAGCTTTTTACATTTACTGGCTGGTAAAGAAAAAACCTTATAGAAGAAAAAAGATCTATAAATTTCCATTGTGTAAGTTTTCTATTACACTTAAAAGGTGGTAAAATTCAAAGAAGTGTCGTCCTCATATGTAGAGACGCCATGCTGGCGTCTCTTTATCCGCTGGCACTACAACTTAAATTATCAGAACACAATAATTGCTAAATATTAGTTTCTCCAAATATCCATTGTAATTCATTCTCAAAGCTTTTGAGACGCCAGCATGGCGTCTCTACGATTCGGCACAGAACAAGAATTAGTTTTTATTATCATAAGATATCTGAAAATCAAAACCATTATCAGATACGTCTCCTACCCCCGTACATTTTGATAACCAACCTTCTATGTTCCATAAACATTTACCCCTCCCCCCTTCACTATCTGAGCAGCAAAATTTGTATCTTTGTAAAATTAAACTTAACTAAAACATGAAAACTTTTATTTTACTTTCATCTTTTTGGGTTTTATTTTATACTCATTCAATAGCCGGTGATACTGACAGATCCACTGCTCCTTTGAGAAAAAAAACAAACCTGTCTTTGTCACTTCCTAAAAAACCGCGTGAAACATTTATTTACGTGGCAACTCCTCAGCAAGACAAATACACTCATCCTCTTAAAAAAGTAGGAAAAATTTTAACTTTCTCCGGGTTACCCCTGGTTCTCGCTGGCACAATGATGGTAGCCAATGCAGATGCATTATACTATAACTGCAATAACGGATACTGTGAAGGAGATCCAATGGGAGGATTTGGAGTTGTAATCCTGGCTGCCGGTATAGGCGTAACAACAACCGGAGCGATCTTATGGGGAATCGGTGCTTCAAAATCATCTAATGATTAACAAGTGCATAGAATACCTTTTTATTTATACCGTTTTATTATTTACGCATTTATAAATTTAATTGACTCAGCTTTAAGCTATATGAAAAAACTGAATCTGTTGTTCTTGTTACTAACATGTGGGTCCACATATGCCCAGACATTCATCACCCAGATAAAGACATTTGAAACGGGCAAATGGGGGTACATGAACAATAAAGGTGAAATGATTATTCAACCTCAATATAGCAGGTGCGACGAATTTACAGAAGAAGGCTTTGCCGGAATCGAAGAAAATGGATTCTGGTTTATCGACACCAAAAACCAGGTACTAAAAACAGAGGTTGAAATCGAATTCAGAGACGCGCCTTTTTTTACGGATGTTCACGGTTTTTCGGAGGGACTTGCTCAGGTGATTGTTAAAGATGCCGGCAGATGGGGATATATAGACACCAAAGGAAAACTTGTGATACCCGCCATCTATAAGTTTACCACAGACTTTCACGGTGGATTTGCCATTGCCCAAAAAGCAGGAAATAACTACTATGTGTTGGATAAGACTGGAAAGGAAACTCATATACCCATTGAGAGGATTGAGCATTTCAAATCCTTTTCCGAAGGACTTGCAGAGTTCAAGACTAAAGACGGATTCTACGGTTTCATTGATCCAACAGGAAAAATCGCTATCCAACCTGAATATACAGAAGTAAGCAAATTCCGCGGAGGCCTTGCTGCCGTGAGGTTAAAGGGTGGTAGAAATTGGGGCTATATTAATCATAAAGGAGAATTGGTGATTCCAGCAAAGTACGATGTCGCTAAGAATTTCGATCCCGTAAGTGGTATTGCACGTACCAGGACCAACAATGGTTGGGCATATATCAATCAGAAAGGTGAAGAAACAAAGATCTCCGATACTGAAATCTTTGATGATTTTCGTGATGGTTTATGTAAAGGAAGAAAAGGCGAGAAATTCGGCTTTTATGACAACACAGGCAAGTGGGTGATTGAACCTAAATTCGATGGAGCAAGAGACTTTAAAAACGGCTATGCAGCTGTCAAAGAAAACGGTAAGTGGGGAATGATAGACAGAGCAGGCAATTGGGTTATAAAACCTCTATATGCGGGAATAAGGGATATGGAATTAGTGAAGTAAGACGTTTGACTACAGCTTTACAAAGCAAAAAAGCCCCCGATTTTCGGGGGATTTTTTGTTTGGTAATGGAGACTTTTATTCATACCCATTCGAGAATATTTCTCCGTGGCCTCCACAAGCCATTATCAATGACAGAATCCTCTTCCGTGGCCACAGGCAGGCCCTCAACGGCATAATCTATGCAGCAATACTCTATTTCAACACAAGCTCAGTAAACTAAATTTCCATTTATCACAAAGCTTATTGTGTTTTATAAGATAGGTAACCTATTTATTTACCAGCCTCTAATTGTGTCTTGTCGGGGGACCATGGCCGTCAACTTAAAGAATCTTTACTTTGTTAAGTTAACTATGGTTTTGGAAAGTCCATGGTGCAGGATACCAAAATACTGTAAATTCTAAAATCCTGTAAATCCTGATTCAGACAATCTCACAACCCAGAAGGGATTAAATATTTATAGATAACTGTGCATTGCCTTGGTGCGCCCCCTATAGGGTCGTATGTTCTTGATCTGCTCTTATCTATAACCATTTGACCTCTTCGAGGTCAGGACTTTTCTCAGACTTTCATAGCTTTACTGTATTGCTAGAAATCTTGCCTGTACCCCGATCATGGTCTCCTTAATGAATCTTTACTTGTTTAAATGACAGCCATGGTGGGGACAGGTCATGGAGGAGAAAGTTGTTTTACTCCAGGGATACCTTTTTCTTAATGCTCAAACCATTATCAAGCAATATCTCAAAAATATAAAGACCACTACTATAATGATCCATCGAAATATTTTCGAAACTATGTCTATTCAGACTTTCCAATAAGTTTCCAAATGAATTGTAAATATTAATTTCTGTGATCTTAGAAGTCTGGCCTCCCTTAATCGTAACAGAGCCCCTCGCAGGATTAGGATAAATCGTAAAATTAGCCATACCATCATGATTAGGAGCAATTGTGGAATTTGGCACATCGTCAAGCATTACTTTAAAAGTATCGGTATATGAATAATTGCCGCAATAGTCAAACAGCTGAATCTTATATGTCCCAGTATCCTTTTCAGAACCGGATTTTATATAATAATTTAAATATAAAATGCTCGTGTATAGAGAGTCTGTGTAAATCAATGAATCATTCTTGTACCACATGGCTTTTTTGATATCACCGGATATTGGGAAATACAAATTAAAGGGTGATTTATATGTTAAGTAAAAGTCATGAACCGTCGGGACAGTTCTTTGCGGCTTATGGACATTTATGTTAAAAGAACCAGTGGTATCAATAATATTACAAAGAGTATATTTTCTTTTTATTACAGCTCTATAAACTCCAGATGTATCTAGATTATATAACTTTAAAGTATCATTATTAACTCCCACGATGCCAGTACTTTCTGCAAGTTCAACATTCCCATTAAACCAGGTAATCGTATCTCCAGTCTTAATATCTTTAAGAATTAAAATTGCAGAATCACCTTTACATTTATCTCTGTATTCTGAAGTTGTATTACCCAATTCAACATAACCATACACTATAATTTGATCTTCTTGGTAATCATTGGCTACAGAAAAATAAATCTGATCGTCAAGGACTCGAATTGTACGAAGTTCGTACTCATGATTTATTAAGGGTTGGGAAGCGGAAAAACTTAAATGGTTCCATGCATAAGTCCACTCATTAGTCTTTTCAATATATCTGGAACCAACTATAGTTACTTTATTGTCAGAGTAAGGTGGATATATAAAATATAATTCACCGTTCTTATGCATAAAATCATAAGTATATGAAATTAAATCTTCAGTAGGAGATTTTTCCCATTGGGTATTAAAAAATGACCAAAACTGCATAGACCTATCATATATATCACGTCCTCTATTATAGGCAAGGATTAATTTCCCATTATGCATAGTCATAATAACTTTACAATCTTCATGTACAGGTTCGCCTGAGAAATTCAAATTAGTCACTGTTCCATTATTGATTTTTCTCATTGTTAATTTACGAGTGCCATATTCTACTGTTGCTGCATAAAAAGTATCATTGTCAAAGAAAAGCGAGGTTTTACTATAAGAGCCATCAACAAAACTTGCGATAGTTTGCCACTCCATTCCTACAAGTTTCTGAAGATAATTTGTATTATCAATTTTATAAATAATATAAAAAACATCCTTTGCACAAATCATATCTCCATCAATAAATTCAGATTTACCAGGGATTTTTTTAGAAGCTGGCACCCATGAAGTATTATTAAATTTATATAGTAGAATACTATCACTTAGATTTTCCGGACCACTTGACAAATTGTATAATGTATCCTTCGATAAAAAAGAAGAAATACCCATACTTACATTTCGAACCTTAAGAGATGGCGCTTGTTGCCACTGAGCATTCTTATCCTTTTTAAACAGACCTACTTCGGTCCAGTAAAAACGATTATTAATAGTAATATAAGCACTTGTATCCGACTGCAATGCTGAAAAATAGATAGATGATGAAAAGTCACTATCGATGGTACCACTTGCTTTGTGTCGTAGTACTTCCTGGATTTGTGCGTGCAATGAAAAAGATAAAAAAAATAAATTTATAATAATACCTGTGTATATTTTATGCTGAATCGACATGGAAATGTATAGAATATTAGGTTTGATTTGAGTTTTTGTAAAGTAATCATTAAAACAAATTCATATTTTTTTTAGCGAAGATCATTCACATGCCACGAAGCGAATTCTTAATTATCTAAGGTTTCAATATATGCCTTCCTTTTCTCACTTACCATTTTTTCCGCCATCAGAAGAGCCTGATAGGCATTCACAATACCACCTGTAGATGAAAGACTAGAGAATGGAACTCTCGAAGCATCTGGTTTGCCTCCCGGAATAAGTACTTTCTTTTTATTCAAATTTGTACATGAATTCAATAAAATATTTCTCAATTCAATAGCGGTGAGTTCCGGATAATAAGACCATACTAAGGCTGCAACTCCTGATACTACTGGACCTGCAAAACTGGTTCCACTAACCATGGCATACTTGTTTCCTTCAGTCAGGGAAACAATGTCTACTCCCGGAGCAAACAGAGCAACATTCTTTTTTCCATAATTAGAGAAACTGGCACATAGCTTCTTATTAGCCTTTATGCTGTTAGCTCCGACCTCCAGCCAGTTGCGCACCGAATCCCCATCAACGCAAGTTCTGCTGGGATAATGAATGATATCATCAATATTATAACCGCTGTTACCTGCTGCATGCACCAAAAGAACATTGTGAGCTTCGGCATAACGGATAGCATCGTCCACAAACTTCTTTTGAGGTGAATATTCTTTACCAAAACTCATATTGATCACATTCGCACCATTGTTTACTGCATAGCGAATAGCCAGCGCAATATCCTTATCATATTCATCGCCATTGGGCACAGCTCTTAAAACCATAAATCTGACATCTTCAGCAATTCCGTCAATGCCCTTTCCATTACCTCGTATTGCACCAATCACTCCTGATACCGGCGTACCATGGTCTGCTCTTGGACCTTTCACATCATTGTTACCATAAACACTGTCATTAATATTTTCAATATCATCACCAATGAGCACTCTTGGATTATAACTTAAATTTAAATTCTCTTTCAGTTGTGCTTCATTTCTTTTCTTCATGTTTTCCAACTCATATTTACTGAACCCTTGTTTATACCTATCCAGCAACCAATCGCGTGCATATAAAACCCTCCTGCTTGAAGAGGTAATTTCCTTTAAATCATCTACAGTATACGTGCGGGTTCCAAGGTGGTCAAGAACAATTTGTTCCACATCATGAAGAACTTTTTCAAACTTCTTAAGGCTTTCACTCAACTTAGTTTGTTCCGCTTCTTCTTCTTCATGCTTTGCTTTGACTTTAATGTATAGCTTATAGTCTTTAATCTGATCAGCAGGAACATCTGCCTCTGATTTTATATCCTTAAATACAGGATCATATTTTCTTAAAATCCTTACATATTCATAAGTTTCTGTCTCAATATTTTTGCCTTTATCATTTCCGAGAAATCCCCAGCCATGAATATCATCCACATATCCATTTCCATCATCGTCTATACCATTAGCCGGTATTTCCTTTTCATTGACCCATATCCTACCTTTCAAATCTTCATGATCTATATCTACACCACTGTCTATAATAGCAACGATTACAGTTTTACGAGTCTTTTTTCCTTGCAGTAATAAGTTATATGCTTTATTGACGCTTACTCCTGCTATTTTATCCCCTTTAAGATCAGCATTGTACCAGTTGATATTTTTCTCAGGAAATGCGTTTGCAGAGGATTCAGGCTTGTGCTGTGCTAGAGCAGAAAAAGAAAATAATAAATTTAATAGTAGAAGTTTTACTAAAACTCTGTCTTTCATAAAGAAACTTGTAATGAAATAATTAATAAAAAAAACACTTAAATATTATAGTAATTAAATGGGTCATATTAGAAAACGATATACCCTTCTATAAAAATACTATAAGTTTTGCAATTTTTTGATACTCTTTGACGGCCCCCCTATTACTCCATAACTGGCGAACAATTAACTTACTGAAGTAAAGGCAAATCAGATAATAAAAAAATATTTTACACGAAACATCAAAAATCAGAACCACTGATTATAATGATTATTTTGATTTACATGATTCTTTGAGTCTGAGATTATAATAATTTCATTTTTATCCACAAATATCGTAAAGCAACTGATTTAAAAGGATTATCTTGATTTAAAGGATTCTTCAACTTGCGATTTTAGAAGATTCTGAAAGCTAGATGCTTCACAAGTTCTGTAACCTTCCCATTATTAGGACAGCT
>NZ_JAGHZZ010000022.1 GCF_017745095.1 Sporocytophaga sp.
GGATATTTCTTTGATGGAGTCATAGTCTGTTTGAGGAAGAATAAAAGTAAAAAACAAAGGTAGATATAAAATATATTTTTTTATACTAATATGTATTTGATGTCCAAAAAAATAATTAAATTTTCATGATTATTTTTAAGATAAGATGGAAGATACCACTGGTCCTTCAGATAGTAGAATCATAAAGTATATCGATGCAATCCATAAAGAGAGATGGGTGAGTGTTGCGGTCAGGTATGATGAGTTTTCAAGGTTTACTTTGACTTTTATTTTACCTATTAAAAAACACTTACTTGATAAATCTTTAATTACATATTTCTATCACCGTAAGGGGTCTAACAATAATGTTATTCAATTAAATTTTGTTACTTCTCCATTTTATCTTCAAAGAGAAATAAAACCATTTCTAATTGATATGCTTAATAGTTATTTCGGAGAAGAATACTTACAATTAAATTATAATATAACCACCATAGATATGACTATGTGTGAACATAAGCTTGGACTTGATGGCATCGACTTACAAAATCTTAAGTTATTTTCTACAGAAGATTTATATACAAGTCCTATCACTTATTCCATTGGTGTACAAGGAGGCAAGGCGTTATCTGAACTGTTATCTGTCTCGTCAGAAATCCTTTTGTTTGAGGTGTCTTCAAATGATCATTTTATTCAAAGCCAGGATTGTATTGAAAAATCAATGACTTTTAATCTTATCCTTCTATATTATTTTATTCCTGATAAAAATAGTCAATACGAGTTTTTGTCCTGGGTTTATGAAAGTATGCTTACTCAAATGGACAATAAATCGGCTAGTGTGCTAACAGAGTTGGAGACCTCTTATCTTGAACAAAGAGAGCTGCTTTCAGCTTATGTGGATTATATTGAAGATACCTTATCATCTGCAGAAGTATTTGAAGATGACTGGATGAATGACTGGAATAAAGCTTGCTATAAGTACAAGAATTTACTTAATGAATTAAGCGGTTCTGGAAAGCTAACTATGCCTTATGATGTAAAAGACAATCCAACAATCCACTGGGCAATTGATAACAAAACTTATCAGAACTGGCAGATAGCTTATTTCATGGTGTCTTCTATAAATGGACAGTTAGGAATTAATTTCAATACTGAACTAAATATATTGTTTTGGCTCAAAAAGGTATTTCAAGAATTGTATGTGAATGATTAGGGACTAATCGTTTAATATCAATCGATTAGTTCCTTGAATTTGTTAATAGATCCCGCAAAGAAAGCTAACAGGTTTATTTTTCCTTCAGCTTTTTCACCTTCATTGATATAAAAGCAAAATGATTTTATTCTTGACATCAGGAAGTTAAAGTTTTGATCTTCCGGAAGGGATGTGAAGTCAAAGTGGAGCCATTGATAATCTTGTTCTATATTTGCTTTGGTTAGACTTTTTATGGAAAAATCATTTTCGTTTTCATCTCTGGCCACAATATCCATAGTTAAACTGGCACTATTGTTTCCACTCATTAATATCATAATATGTCTGTTTTCTTTTTGAGAAAGGTCAATATATAAATCAAGACTTAAAGGGTGCTCTGATTCTTGTAATGACAAGCGAAAATATTCATCATCATCTTTGTTATAAGATATCGTGATAATTTCATTGTCAGCATCGGATTTAATTTTGTAAGCGTTGGAATATAAATCAGCATCTAAAAGGTCCGCATTTCCAGTGTCAAATTCATTGAAATAATAGTATCGCTTTTGGACAGGAGAGAATATTTTGGTTAAACTTGCCTGGTCCTGATAATATTGTGCTTTTCCATTATTCAGCCAGTTAATTACATCAAAGGTACTCAATGAATAAGGAAAGAATATTTCACTCTCAGGATTCCAGAAATCCATGAGGATGAAATTTTCTTTATTTATAAGTTCTTTAAGCTTATTCTTATCGTGATATTTTAAAAAGCAAACCTTATTTTTTACAGGTATATTCTGGAAGTTGTTTATTTCATTAGTGTTATCTTCTTCATGTGAAGCATCCATCTTGAAATAAATATTATCCCATACTATTTTGATTTTTCCCTCTTCCCATGATTTTAATGCATCTTTTTCAGATCTGAATTTTGTAAAATGTATTTCAATATCATCAAGTTTTCCAATAGGATATTGAACTCCATAGGTATGCCTGAAATCATGAATGTTATTACTTTCTGATAAATCAATGAATTTGATTTCCTTGTTGATGTAATAACTAAACCTTTCAGTTAGTTTGACAAAATCCTTATTGTAAATACGTATTCCAATGAAAGGAGTGAGCTTTGGGAAGTTAAAAGCCTTGTATAATTCCTCACCCCAATTATCATCACTAACTATGGTAAATTGTTTATTATTTAGAGAATCCGGGTTTAAAGGCTTTCTGAATTCACTTTTAATCCAGGGTAAATTTTTTCTATAAAGATTATAAATTCTTTTTAGATGAATATTTTCATGAAAGTCTCTGTAGAGCTCTTCAATGCTAAGGTAGTTCAGTGAATATTTTTGTTGATCTATATGTTTACTCCACACACCTCCCGAATGAATAAGGTAAACACCTCCAAAGAAGTTGTGTACATAACCTTTTCCTTTGTTTAGCAATGTCCAGAAAATCTGAGTATCCCAACAGTATCTATTCTTTTCGAAATGTTGAGTATCCTGCATGGCACTATTTCTGAAAACCATTGTCAGCGTTTGTGTCAGCCACTTTTCAAAATAGTTTTCCTGGCCAAATTCAAATCCTTCTGGTTTATCAATAAAGAGTTCAGGGTGAAGATCTTCTTCATATTTCTGAGTATCCGTATAAAACCTTTTGTATCTGTGACAAGAAATCACATATTGAGGATTTTCGTCAAGAAATCTAATTTGCTTTTTTATTTTATCAGGGTCGGTCCAGTAGTCGTCACCATCCAGAGTGGCTATGTATTCTCCTGTGCATGATCTGAAATTATGCAGGCAGTTTTTTGAGACTCCGAGATTTTTTTCATTTAATATCGGTCGAATGATCTCAGGGTATTTCTTTTGATAACTTTTAATTATTTCTCTTGTATTATCTGTACTGCAATCATCACTTACTACAATTTCATATTTATAGTCATGATTCTGAGATATAATGCTGTCAAGGGCTTTTGCAATGTATTTCTCATGATTATAAGTAGTCATTGCAACACTGAATTTCAAAGGATAGCTTTGAATCATCATTTGTATTGTCTAGGAAACGAAAATTTTTTCTGTAGAAAAGTTCTTGTAAACAGTGCCTTTTCCAAATCCATTTTTATTTACCCCAGCTCTTTTTTCTATGTTGGAAAGAAAGTGTCCGTAGTTGGTGATTAGTGGAAGGTCATAAGAAAGCTTAGCAAGAAATTGCTCATGTGTGATGTTGTAATAAATGGTATTATTATAATTTAAGCAATCATCTTGTTCAGTAAATGTGTATGTAGGTTTACTTTCAGTTGACTTAATAATAATTTTGTCTCCTGCTTTTTCCCATTGTATGGATTCCCATTGGTTGTTATCAAGGACTGCAGGGGCTGGGGTTTGGGTATTGGGTGATAGAATACCTTTGTGTGCAGTTCCGTTTTTATACAATACTAAAACAATTGACCTTTCATGCGTTTCATAGTTAATGTATATTTTATGGAAATAATTTGTGAAGAATTCGTTCTCAACTCTATTTTCATTTCCATGCTTAATAGCATGAAGGAAGTTCAAGTCCATTATAATGTTTTCTTTTTTACCGCTATTTACAAGTCTTTCATAAAGGTCATCATCTTCAAATCCATATCCACTCATTCTTTCATCGTAGCCTGAGACATCCATGAAGTCTTGTTTTGATGCGCAAAATCTACCCAATGCATCTCTGAGGTAATAAAACTTTCTTTTTGTATCAGGTACCAGAAAAAGGTTTTCCTGCTCCTCAAATCTTTGGGAAACATATTCGGCAAAACCTTTCCCTAGGAAGTTATCTGCATCAGTATTACAAATGATGTCTCCGCTTGCCAGTTTGAACATGAGATTTCTGGAATGACTTCTGTCAAAATAGTCGGCTTCGTCATATCGGTAATATACCAGAATTCCATTCTCTATATATTCGGACATTTCCGACTTTATCCAACTTGAAAGGCCGTCAGAAGAGCTGTAATCCATTACTATAAACTCCAGGTTGCCGTAAGACAAATTGTTTTTTATATTTTGAGGAAGGGTTTGCTTTAGGTGATGCAGTCTGTTCATACAGACAGTGCAAAATGATATTTTATGTTTCATTATTCGATAAACCTGTGTCTTTATTTCATTAATAGCATTAGGTGTTAGCTTCCTCAGCTATTAGGGCAATGCATTCTTTGATTGTATAAATCAAATTGAGTTCATATGCATTCAAAATACCCAATTGTGAATTGATAGATCTCAGGTAATATTGAATTACGAGCCATTTTTGCTGGTCTTCTTCGCTAGTGCCTAAATCTTCATTAAGTTTGAAATCTTCAGGCGCGATGAATTCACCATTATTTTGAAGTGTGTTAACTTTATTGTTTATTTTGCAACACAGTTTATACCAGTCGTTAAGCCATTCGTCTTCAAATTTATCATTATCAAGTATGGTAGAAGTAATATAGCATACATAGTCTCTTAGATTTTCCTTCTGTTCACTAAAAGTTGATTGCAAACCTTCCAGCAATTCATTTTTGAATTTTTCCTGATCTTGACCTCCCTGAGTTAATTTTAAGATGTTGTTAAAAAATGATTCATAAAAGCAGGAAGCATTTTCTAGATTTTTGTCAAAAGCAAGGAAAAGAACTACGTGAAGTTGAATGCCTAGACCAATTGCAGTGTCTACGTTCCATTCATCCCCTGTAGCTTCAATGAAATCAAGTATTGTAGATGATGATTCTGACAGCAATTCTTCTGCTAGGGTTGAAGCTTGCAGACCGCCAGTTTCCATAATATCAAATAAGAAATAATCATTAATATGAATATGATTATTTGGATATGGCAAAAACCAATCGTTAACAGGCAGCTCAATTTTTTTGGCAGGAGCAGGATGAATTTTAAAAAACTCTATAGCCTTATGTCTTGCAATAGATTTTATTAAATCTCTGTTGTTTTCATCATTGATCTCACACATTATAATCACATTCTCTCCGCGATCAAAACTACGGTTGAAAATTACTTTGCTGGTCAGCTCCTTATCATATAATTCATCTTTGATTGGCAGAACTACATCGTGAATGATTTTTTCTATTTCGTTATGATAAAGAGAAATAGATATCCAGGGGTTGCGCAATGCTTTCATTTTAATGTTTTTAAAAATGTGTGTTTGATCTGTTTACAGAAAATTAATGATTCAAATTAGGTATATATTTTTTGGAGGTTTGTATCTTTTGTTACAATCAATAAAAAATGTGGGACCTATTTTTATAGAAAAATAAATTCAATGGGTCTATTAAAAATCTCTATTTGTACGGTTTGCATGAACAGGCTTCATCATATAATGCAAACCCTTCCTGCAAATATTGAAAATAATAAAGATTATCCTGAAGTAGAGTTTGTGCTGCTGGATTATAATTCTTCTGATGGTCTGGAGGAATGGGTAAAGGATAATATGGACATTTACCTAAAAAGTGGTGTTCTAAAGTATTATCGTACAGAAGAACCGGCTTTCTTTGACAGGACGCATTCAAGAAATTTATTATTCAAGCTTGCAACAGGAGAAATTATATCTAATGTCGATGCTGACAACTTTACCGGAATAGGATATGCTGCATATCTCAATGAGGTATTTTCCAATAATAATGATATTTATGTTGTAGCTGATACCAAAAAGAGGTATTACTTTTTGAGAAATGCTTTCGGTCGTTTTGCTTGTCAGAAGAAGGATTATTTATCAATTGGTGGAATGGATGAAACCATGAAAAGTTATGGGTCAGAAACAATTGACTTATATGAAAGATTGTCAAATCTGGGAAGGAAAGAATATGTCATAAGAAATACTAATTTGCTTAAAGCGATTAGTCATGCTGATGAAGAGAGGATCGAAAATGAGTTTTTTCTTAAAAATATAGATAGGTTTTATAATAAGTACCTTTCTTATGATTCTTCAGAATTGCTTTTTTTATTCAAAGATCACTCTTATGAAAAATGCAAAATAGTTTCGGAATTAGTCGAAACTCATTTGCCAGCCACATTATTGGAAGGTTCTCTTGAAAAGGGGACCTGGTCTGAAGATGGAGAAAACGTCAGGTTAAATAATAGTAAGAATTATAAGAAATCAGACAATGGTAGACTTACAGAATCTGACAATAATGACGGAGCTTTTTATCAGATTGACGATGCTCGATTTCTTCAGAATGTTGCCAAGAATTATTCATTTATAGTTAACAACGATAAGTTAATTCAGAATAAAAAAGACAAAAGCCTTGTGGTGAATGGTGAATCATTCGGCAAAGGCCGTGTGACTTATAATTTTGAAACTTTGGTAAATATATCATAAGTACTGCGCATGAAGAAATTTCCATTCTATTTTCAGCTCGATCAGATGGATTGTGGGGCTACGTGCCTTAGAATGATTGCTAAGTATTATGGTAAATCTCTTGCCATTGAAAAGATCAGAGATAAGTGTTATGTAGGAAGAGATGGAGTTTCTCTTCTCGGTATCAGTGATGGTGCCGAAAATCTGGGTTTTCATACCCTTGCAGTAAGACTTTCTTATGATGTTCTTGCGAATGAAGCTCCTCTTCCTTGTATACTCTATTGGAGAGAAAAACACTTCCTGATTCTTTATAAGGTAACAAAGACTAAATTGTATGTTGCAGATCCCGCTATCGGTTCAATAACCTATACACCTGAAGAGTTTAAGAAAGCATGGATTATTCCAAAAGCTAATGAAACTCCTGAGGGCTTTGCTTTAATGCTTGAGCCAACTCCTGCATTTTATGAAGATGAAGATAATGTCGAAACCAAGAAATCCGGGATAAAGCATTATCTAAAGTATCTCAGACCATATAAAAAATATTATTTCCATCTGATATTAAGTCTGAGTGTAGCTACGGTTATTTCATTGTTATTGCCCTTTCTAACTCAATCAATGGTAGATGTGGGTATCAACAATCAGGATGTCGACTTTGTATATGTAGTGTTGATTGCTCAGATAGTTTTATTTCTGAGCAGCAAGTCAGGTGAGTTTGTAAGAGGGTGGATTTCATTTCACATGATCAGCAAGGTGAATGTGACCATTCTGTCTGATTTTTTAGTGAAGCTCATGAAACTTCCTGTAGCCTACTTTGACAGGAAGACTCCAGGAGATATTCTTAAGCGAATTGAGGATCATGAAAGGATTCAATTGTTCTTAACAACTACATTGGTTCACTTTGCATTCTCGTTGATGAGCATGGTCATATTCGGGTGTATTCTGGCCTATTATAGTGTCGGACTCTTTCTAATATTTGCGATAGGTAGTCTTCTATATTTTACCTGGATTTTTTCATTGCTTGCGAAAAGAAAAGTACTTGATTATAGAAATTTTGACCAGGCAGTTCTTAGTGAAAACAATACCATTGAACTGGTGACTGGTATGCAGGAAATAAAGTTGCAGAATTGTGAAAGACAGAAGCGGTGGGAGTGGGAAAAGATTCAGGCAAAAAGATTTAAGCTGGGGATTGATGGTGTTAGACTTGGACAGATAGAGCAGACAGGTTCTTCCATTTTGTATGAAGTAAAAAATATTCTTTTGACATTTTATGCAGCCATGCTAGTGATTCAGGGAGAAATGACCCTGGGTATGATGCTTGCAGTCCAATATATTGTCGGACAGCTCAACTGGATGACTGTTGATATCATTCGTTTTGTTCATGATACTCAGAATGCTCAGTTAAGTATTAGCAGGTTAGCGGAAATTCATGAAATGCCGAATGAAGAAACGGAAGAATCTGTAATGGATGCAGATATTGAGCGGGTTCAGGATATAATATTTGAAAACGTCTCCTTTCAGTATGGAGGTCCGAGATCTAAAATGGTATTGGAAGATATCAATCTAAGAATTCCACACAATAAAGTAACTGCTATTGTTGGGACAAGTGGAAGCGGAAAGACAACCTTATTATCGCTCCTGCTAAAGTCTTATAAGGTAACACATGGAGCTATTAAATTTGGCAAATCAAATATCAATAATATCAGCTTTAAATCCTGGAGGAAAAAATTTGCCTGCGTAACTCAGCAAAGTTTTATTTTTTCTGATACGATCGCTAGAAATATTGCAGTTGGTGAAGAAATTATTGATAAGAAAAGGATGAAAGAAGCTACCATTACCGCTAATATCCGTGATTTTATAGAGGAGCTTCCTATTGAATATAATACAAGAATAGGGGCCAGCGGAGTGGGTCTTAGTCAGGGGCAGAAGCAAAGAATATTGCTTGCAAGAGCAGTATATAAAAATCCTGAGATATTATTACTTGATGAAGCTACAAACTCTCTGGATGCCAATAATGAGAGAGTGATTATCAATAATCTTAATGAGTTTTTTAAAGGTAAAACAGTGGTTGTTGTGGCGCACCGACTAAGTACAGTGAAGGATGCAGACCAGATAGTGGTATTAGAAAAAGGAAAGATTGTAGAAGTTGGCAATCATGAATCATTGATTAAAAGTAAAGGAGCATACTTTAATCTCGTTAAAAATCAATTGGAACTTGCAAGCTGATGGTAGAGATAGAAGATAATATTAGAAGGAGTGATGCTGTACATGAAATGATGGCCCGCACTCCTCCATGGATTGCAAGGACTGGTAGCATATTACTGTTTGTATGGTTTTGTATATTGCTAGCATTAAGTTTTATTATAAAGTATCCTGAAATACTTGATGGACCTATTAATATTACTACTAAAACTCCTCCCGCAGAATTGGTAGCCAAAGCAAACGGGAGGATTAACCTTTTGGTAGCGAATAATGATATGGTCAGTAAAGATCAGATTATAGCCTATATAAAAAATCCAGCCTCTTTTGATGAGGTGGTGAGACTGAATAAGCTCATGCCTTTTTTCGGTGACCTGGTAAATAATCCGACTAAAATTAGGTCTAAAATGGATTCTATTCCTAACCTTACTAATCTCGGACAGGTCCAGAATGCCTATAATGCTTTTGTCAGTAAGTTGTTTGCATATGACCTAACTTATACACTTGAAAAAAATAAGAGGCTTGTCCAAAGTAATCTTGAACAGGTAGGAACTTTAGAAAGAAAAGCTATTCTTCTGGATGAAAAGGATATGGTTCTTCAACAAGAATTACAGATTGCTGAAGATAATTTTAAAAAGGATCAGTCATTGTATGAAAGAGGACATATCTCCAAACTTGATTATGATGCATCCAAGACTAATTTCCTTCAGACTAGGAAGAATATACAGAATAATAGACAAGCATTGATTGAAAACAGGCAAAATCTTCAGCATCTATCTTATAGTAATAATGAACTGACTTTAAGTGATAAGGAGCAAAAAGAGTCCCTTAATGTAGGAATAAAGGGCTCTTATAATATTCTGGTTTCAGAGCTTAAAGCCTTTAAAGAAGAGTTCTTTATGACTTCTCCAATTTATGGAAATGTTACCTTCTTTGATGTATGGAATAACAATCAGTTTGTAAATAAAGGTGATCAGGTAGCATTCATAGTAACAGATTCAAAAGATATATTAGGTAAGCTGCAGGTAAAGGGTAACAAATTCGGTAAAGTAAAATTAGGGCAAAAAGTAAGAGTGAAGCTGAATAGCTACCCAATGTCTGAATATGGAATCTTGTTTGGAAAAGTCAGTAACATATCCAAGGTCAATAAGAATAATGTTTATGTTATTGATGTGGATCTTCCTGATACACTTATTACAACTTATAAGAAACATATTCCTTATAAGCATGAAATGAAAGGTCTTGGTGAAATCATTACTGAGAACATGAGTATTATTGAAAGAATATTCTATCACATGAGATCTATTGGAAGAAAAGAATATATCGGTGACGAAGAACTGCAAAAAAAGCCATGAAAAAGTCAAAGAGAATATTATTTCTGGGTGGTTCAAAATTTCAGATTCCGCCTATCATATATGCCAAAGCGCAAGGTCATCATGTAATAACATGCGATTATCTTCCTGAGAATCCCGGGCATCAGTTTGCAGACGAATATTGTAATCTTAGCACCACTGATTTTGATGCTGTTTTACAGCTGGCAAAAGAAAGAAATGTAGATGGTATTGTCGCTTATGCTTCAGATCCGGCTGCACCAACTCAAGCTTATGTGGCAAATGAGATGGGACTTCCTTCCAATCCTTATGAATCAGTAAAGATACTTGCCAGGAAAGATCTATTCAGAGACTTTTTATCTAAGCATAATTTCTATGTTCCAAAGTCAAGAAGCTTTTATTCCTTAAAAGATTCATTAAGCTGGTTCAGAGAAATCAAAAAGCCAGTAATTGTAAAACCTGTAGATTCATCAGGAAGTAAAGGTGTTACTAAAATATTTGATGAAAGCCAGCTTGAAGAGTCGTTCAACTATGCACTATCTTTTAGCAGAGAAAAGAAGGTAGCTATCGAAGAGTTTTTTGTCAGAGACGGGTATCAGGTTGCAGGAGATGGTTTTGTTGTAAATGGAAAACTTGCATTCAGATGCTGGGCGAATGAACATTTCGATAAGCTTTGTAATCCATTTGTTCCTATTGGTGAAAGTTTCCCTTCGATCATGACGGAGAAAACACTGGAACAAGCTCATAGAGAGACACAGAGGCTGCTTGATTTATTAAATATAACACAAGGTGCATTGAACTTTGACTTTCATTATGATAAAAACGGTGATTTTTCTTTTCTTGAATTAGGGCCTAGAAACGGAGGCAATCTTATACCAGAAGTGATAAGGTATTCTACTAATGTAGATCTTGTCAAATATACGGTGGACTCAGCCTTGGGGATTGATTGTTCTGAGTTATCTCAGATTGAAGCAACAGGTTTTCATTCATCTTATATGTTACATGCTCTGGAGGATGGAATTGTTAAAGATATCTGGTATAGCAAGGAGATAAGAGAGAATATTCTGGAAGAAAGCATTTTTATTAAAAAAGGAGATAAGGTTAGCAGGTTCAATGGATCTAATCACACTCTTGGAACAATGATTATGAAATTCGAATCAAGGGATGAAATGATAGAAAAGATGGACAACATGGAAAAATATCTTAAAGTAGTGTTAGAGTAAAAGTTTTTATGAGTGTATGTAACTTTTGTTACAGAGTTCTAGCATGTTCAGATTTAATTTAGCTTTATAATTATTCGTTAATTAATTTTTAAACTAAATATTCATGTCACCTACTTTTATAAAAGATATCAGCTACTCTAAATCAAAAGACTTTCCGGAACAATTGAAGAAATTGATTAAAGAAACTAAGGTTGTACATTTAAGAGATCTTCCTGAAAATATAGACTATAAAGAGTTTTATTCTGAACTTGTTCTTCAGTTGGGAGATATTGTGGGGATAGGTGAAGATGCATTGACAGGAAATTCCAATCAGGAACAATGGACAGATATAAGATACGATAAAGCTAAGGAGAATACATTCCGCCATAGTAATACCAGACAACCATTGCATACGGATGCTGCATATGCAAGCTTTGATCTAGATGTAAATTTTTTCTTTTGTTTGGAAAATGCTGAATTAGGAGGAGCGACAACGTTTGTGGATGCTGAATCTATCATATACATCCTTTCAAAGTATGAACCTGAGCTGTTTAATAGAATTCAGAAAACAGAAGTAAAGTTTGGTAAAGGTGAGGATCAGAGAAAGACAAGAAAGATCATATATACAGAAGACTCAGTGCTTAAGTTAAACTGGAATTATTATAGAGTTTCTCCAGAGAACACTGATGAGGCAAAGGCATTATCTGAGGATTTTCATAATTTTCTTGAAAACAGAATTGTAGCTGCTGGATTGCAAACTCCTATATCATTAAAGGTCGGTGATGGCTTGTTTTTTCACGATACTACTATATTGCATGGAAGAAATTCTTTCTTTGGAGAAAGATGTCTGATCAAAGGTGGGTTTAACTTTAACTGATTACAGCATCAATATAATACTTATACAGAAATAGATTTAATTATTTTAACATGGAAAATTTAGACGAAAAAGCATCCGAAAAGCCTGAAGTGCCTAAGGAAAATGAAGGTTCTGAGTCAAAAGGGAAGAAAAAGAAAGTTTCTCTTTCTGAATTCAAAGTTAAGAGCTTCGTGACTGACGTAAAAGTCGAGCAGATGCAGTTCCTAAAAACTGCAGGAGGTTAATAGTATCAATTAAGTAAAATTCAGATTTATTTCTATTTCATTTCATTCATGGATAAAGTGCCGGAAGTTTCATGTATATGTATCACTCACAATAGAGTTGATATGTTCAGGAGAGCAAAGAAGTGTTTCTTGAATCAGACCTATGAAAATAAAGAATTAGTGGTTTTGTTTGAAAATGATCCTGCTACTGAAGAACATGTTAGAAATTCTTCTGAATATTCATATTTTGAGCTCCATGAATTGCCAGAGGCCTTTCCATTTATCATTGTTCAGTTTGAAGATGAAAACGGGGAGGCCTATAATTCTGCTCTGAGACAAAAAGCATTGTTAAGAAACAATGATGGTCATGTCTTAACTTACATTAACAGCAAATGGGAATACATGTACATTAGTCCTTTAGTTTATGAGTTTACACTTATTCCTGTTAATGATTATTCATTTAAGCTATTGTGGAATGAATTGTGGGTAAATATTAATAAAGATGGATCTGTCATATTAACAGCCCATGAAACGGATGCTCTAATTTATGGAAGCACTGAATTAGTTGACACATCCGTACGTCTGGACCTTAAATGCTTTGAGCCTAACAACAGAAGTTTAGAAAGATACGGCTGGGAGAAAAAGGCAGTGAGGCCTAATGCTGATAGCAATATTGTTTTCTACAAAGTGATGGCAAAGCAAAGGATGTCTCTTGGAATGAAGAGAAACCTTTCTATAAGAGCAGCTCATGGTGAGTATATATGTGTCTGGGATGATGATGATTATTATTCTGAAAATAGAATATCCAATCAGATGAATTTTCTTCGGTTCTCTGAGAAAATGGCTTGTTCTCTCGCCTATGAGATATTTTTTGATCATAATTCTGGAAGGGCTTACTATAATTTTGAACGTTCTACTGGTCATGAAAACTCGCTTCTTTTCAGTAAAAAAGATGCAGGTCAATATGGCAATCTGAATGTAGAGGAAGATACTCCGCTATTGCTTAATTTCTATAACAGAAATCAACTTGCCATAATGGATGATCCTGAACTGTATGTCTATAATTTTCATAAAAGAAATACCTGTACGAATTCTCACTTTCAGATGTTTATAGGAAGATCAACCCTTCTTGATAATGAATATACTTTAAAGATAAAAGAGCTTCTTGAATTGCCCGTGTAACTTTAATATTTAGTTTCTGCAAGTTGTTGAGTGAGGTAAATGAACAGTAGGTTAAAAATAATCGTTATATTTTTTTTATTTGTTGCCGGAACTAAATCATATGCTCAGAATAAGTTAAATCTTGATGCATTGATAGCTCTGGCAATAAAGCAAGATTTTTCTGTTCAACTTATAGAACAGGAACTTAATAAAGCCCAGATAGAGCAAAGAATAACCAGATCCAGTATTTTGCCAACGGTTAGTTTTAATAACTGGAATGGTTATTATGATGGTAGATATTATGATCCTTTAAAGAATGATTTTTTCTATAATCCTACCCTTGTAGGAAATATGGGGCTTACGTCTACGTGGGGGATATATAATGGAGGTTATAGAAATACAAAACTTTCCATAGACCATATCAATATCAATATACAATTGCTCAATCTTGAAAAGAAGAAAAGAGAAATAAGCAGGGAAGTGATTGGTCTGTATAGTGCCATAGTCCAGGCAAATAATCTTATTGATATTTACCAGAAAAAAATAGATCTGTATGCTACAGAGACAACAAGAATAAAAGAGCTGTACTTACTTGAAAAAGTTACTGCAGTTGACACTTCTGTTGTTGCATTGACAAGAATTGATGCAGAGGATAAACAACTTCAACTTAAATACAAGCTTGAATTGGATCTTCATCAGCTAGGATTGCTAACTAATGAGAACTTATTGCTTAGCGATATTGAAAGCAATCCTGAATTTAGCTTTGATCAGTTTGATCAGAATGAATCGGTATACAGTATTTACGATGATACGACAGCGCTCAAAAATTCCTCTATCAGCTACAGAATTAAAAGTTTAGAAATTGAGAAAGCCCGATATTCTACAGAGTTACAGAAAGCACAGTTTAAACCATCGGTAAAATTTGAAGCAGGACTGAATACAGGTTACTCTTCTAATCTCAGGAATGAAGCTGCCAATAGAAACTCTGAGGGTAAATATGTTTTCTTAAAACAGTTTGAAAGCAATAGATATAATTCTACAAGTTTAAATATCTATATCCCTGTATTTGATAGAAGAAACAGGCTTCTGGAGCGTCAAAACAGAGTGGGAGAAAATATTGCCAAGATCGAAGAGGCACAGACTGGAAGAAAGATTTTTATAAAGTATTCTTTGGCCAAAAAAGAGCTAGGAGTAAAATATAAGAAACTGAAAATTTCTCAGGTACAGGTAACAGAGATTAATAAACTTCTTATAAACTATAAGGAGCGATTTGCGCTTGGAAGATTACGTGTCAATGATCTTTTGATTGCTAATGAAAAGTTGATTGATGGTGAAATAAATTTTAGCAACAATTACTTCGAATTTTATAAAGCCCTTAAAACCTTTGAGCTTGATTATACAGGCAATCTCAGTTTCTGATTTTGGTTTAAAAGTAGCCCGCATATTCAGAAGGAAGGTTATTTATAGGTTTTATCTGTATATCTTTGAAATATACTTCAGCAGCTTCGCTTTGTAACTGTATTCTACCTTTTGTTAATGGTTTAAGAATGCCATCCACATAAGATGAATTGGATAGTGCCATTACGACTTTGCCATTTACGATGTGCAGACTTTTGTCCCCATATGTGATTAGCTCCAATTCATTCCATTTATTATCAGGGAGCTCGTTATTACTTCCTGCCTTGCAATAATTGCCTGCAGAGGTTCCTGATCCAAATGAAGTCAAGATACCCTTTTGAGTAAATGTATATGGTTGGTTATCGGTTTCTTTTATGGCTTTAATATTTATTTTGGAATTGGCTATACACCAATAATCTCCCATACTTTCTTCGATGATCTGAAACTCTTGAGACAACATCCACGATCTCCAATAGTCAACGCCACATTCTCCTTGGGAATGATATAGAATTCCTGAATCTTTTGCTTCATTTAATCTTGGTATCCATTTTTTAGTACCCCACTTTACCTTTAGTTTGAAATGATAGTTTTCAAATGATTCTTTAGTATAAACACATCCATAAATTTCCCCTGAAATCCTTAGCACTGGTTCTCCATTTTCTTCAATAACAGAAAATACATTGTTGATATTTTTATTATAACCTATTGGCTTTAGTAAGTCTCCGGAATCATTTACTGGAGCTTCTCCTTTATAGCCATCTTTATGCGGAAAGCTTAAATATATATCCCATTTTGATAGATTTTTATCAAGCAATGTGATCCACTGAGCTTTACGTCCACTTGCTCCTATAAATATTATTAGGATTATGACTGATGAAATGATGATAAGCTTTTTCATGATTGTTATAAATTCGCATAAATATAATAATATGATGGATGATCCATGCTATTTATTTATAGTAGAATAGCCCCTTTTACTTATTGTAAAAGTTATTTTGTGTTTGAAAAATCCTAAATTGTAAAAAAATAATCCTTTGTAGAGTCTTAGGTTTATGTGTACTTAATTGTTTGTCTGATTGGAGATTATATTCAAAATTATTAGAGTGGTAATATGTCCTTTTCTTTTAGAAAAAATCCATTTTTTGAAGAATGTGGAAAACTGAAACAGGAATGCTTCGTACATTACTATAGCTAAAAGGTCACCCTATGGAATTAGAACTTGACACCCTCATTGAAGCCGAATTCTTTAATCTATCTTCAGATCTGATGATTGTGATGAAAAAAGGACGGCTGATGCAGGTGAATACTGCATGGAAACAAATTTTGGGTTGGACTCCCGAAGAAGTGAAAGGCAGACAATTAATTGATTTTATTCATCCTGATGATGTGGAAATGGCCCTCCATGTGGGAAAAGCTATTCATAAGGCAGGTATTGATATTTACGTCGAAAACAAATATCTGACTAAAGATGGATCTTATAAATGGATTAGCTGGAAGACCTTTGCTAAATCAGGACTTGTTCTTGGGGTAGGTAAAGAAATAACCCATGACAAAGAAAAAGATGCACATTACAGAAAAATCGATAACTATAGAAATTCTTTGCTTGAAAATGCCAGGTATCTCATTATATCACTTGAGAAAAATGGTATCATAAGAACTTTTAATCGGGCAGCTGAAAGTATGCTTGGGTACAGAGCTATAGATGTTGCTGAAAAAATTACACCAACTTTATTCTTCAATAAATCAGAATTGCAGGAAAGAAGCCGTGAACTGGAAGCAAAGATTGGTCAACCTGTTAATTATGGATTTGATTATTTTCTTAAATCCGCACAACATAATTTTGCCAATGAACAAGAGTGGCTTTGGAGGAGAAAAGACGGCACTCAGGTTCCATTGCATTTATCTGTTTCCCCGGTACGTGATGAGCATAATGAAATTTCGGGTTTTTTAATTATTGGAAGTGATATCTCCCAGAAAAGAGCGGCTCAGAAGAGGTTAAAGGATAGTGAAACTATATTCAAGGCTATGAATGATGCTAGTCCATTGGGTATATTTCTTACAGATGCCAATGGGGAATGCATTTATTCAAACCGTGCATTTCAGAGCCTGACTGGTTTAGATTTGTCAGAAACGTTTGGATTCTTCTGGAATAAAATTGTTCATGAAGAAGAAAAAAGTGAAATGCTTCAGCTGTGGGATGCCGCTATTGCCAGTCATACTAACTTTCAGAAGAAGATAAGGCTGGTTTCATCATCCAATACTATTAAATGGGTTGATGTAAATGCAGCTCTTATCAATGAACACGAGCCTTCGCTTGGATATGTAGGCATCGTTGTTGATATCACCAAAGAAATCGAAAGCAAGAGAGAACTGGAGGGAACTCTGATAACATTAGAGAAAAGTAATAAAGCTCTTGATAACTTCGCTTATGTTGTTTCTCATGATCTCAAAGCACCATTGAAGAGTATAGCAGCAATGATTAATTTCATAGAAGATGATCTTAAGGCTGGAGGTAATAATGCTTCAGAATATGTCAAATTGTTAATGGGGCGGGTTTGCAAGATGGCAGAAATCATTGAAGGCGTACTTGATTTCTCTAGAATTGGTCATCATGCTGTGAGGAAAGAATTTATCAATGTAAAGCAGTTGGTAACAGACCAGGTAGAATTTCTGACAGTAGAAAAGCCTGCTGACATTCGAATAGAAATGGAGGAGTTTGAAATAATAGAATCTAAAATTCTCCTTACTCAGATATTCTCTAATCTTATTAGCAATGCTGTTAAATATAATGACAAGGAAAAATGTAAAATAACTATAAGGGGTAAACTCTCGGAAGGGCATTGTTACTTTGAAGTAGAGGATAACGGACCTGGTATTCCTGAAGAGTTTCACGAAAGAGTATTTGGGCTCTTTGCTACTTTAAGAGATGAAAGGGTAAAAGACAGCACTGGCATTGGTCTTGCAATTGTGAAGAAGATTATTGAAGAGGAACTGAATGGAAGCATTCGAATCCAAAGTAAAATGGGGCTGGGGACAATATTTATATTTTCCTGGGAGACCAGAATGTAGCAACAGTTTGGAGCAAGAGCAACAAAATACTTGGTCTTGCTGATGATCAATTGTTGCTAATATTTTTTTTAATAATAGATAAAAACATTCAAAACAAAAGAGACTCCCCAAAGGCAGTCTCTTTTTTATTTATTCAACAAAACATATAACTAAAGCATCGGAACAAAATGAATTGCAGCGATTGCAATACTTAAAAGGAGGTTAAATCCAAATACTCCAACTATATATCTCATCGGCAAAATAGATATATTACTTACAAGCACTGCAAAGGTAGACAGCGTAAACAATAGTATACTAATGTCTGAAAATGCTGAATGAAAAAACGATATTAATAATAATAATGGAGGTGCGATAATACAACCTTGAATGATTATAAGTGCCCCGGCAATGGGGAATCTGTAATTTTCAAGAGAATCAATCCAGTTCTCTATTTTTGACCAGGTAGAAACATTTGCATCATTGGTTAAAATCTGGCCGGTATATGATTTTGTTATAGCTCCCATAATTTTTTTGTTTGTGTTTATGATACAAATGTATTCTAGCATTATCAGATTAATAATGACATAGATTATCCCCAAAGATGATTTTTGTCATCATCTGATGTTTAACTTAAGGTTTAAGGAAATGGAAATCTTTGAAGGTTTAAAATCCGGCAATCGGACTAAAAAAATGAATAAGAAAAATGGTAGCTAAGTATGGATTTCTTGAATATAGAAATCCATACTATTCTAGTTTTTATTGTTTTCCAGCAACAATCTTCTGTTGCGGAATTCTAATTTCATAGGTTTCCTTTTTCTTTATCCTTAGCTTAAAATTATCAGTATTGTTAAACCATGGATTTAATTGTCTTAGCTCTTTGTAGGTTGTGTTGTTCTTTTTTGCAAAATCAACAAGGTTATCTATGTCATCATTTACCGTTATGGTAGTGAATTGAAAAGGCTCATATTTTTCAGTATGAGGAACAAAATACCCATAAGCCTCCGGATTCTCCAGAATTAGTTTTAAAGCAAGTATCCGATATACATATCTGGCAGTTTCTGAATTGAGGTGCAGGTCAAAGAAATTATCTACTTTCTGATCTTCCAATCTGTTTTTTATACCTTTCATTCCAACATTGTAGGAAGCTGCAGTGAGTACCCAGTTATTCAGATTAGAGTTTGCCCATTTAAGATATTTGCAGGCAGCTTCTGTTGCAAGTTTTGGATCTCTCCGCATATCAACATCCTGGTTCATTTTGAGATCATAATCCTTGGCGGTTTTCTCCATAATTTGCCACATTCCCATTGCTCCCGCATAGGAGGAAGCGTTATTGTTGAACTCGCTTTCAATTACAGCCAGGTATAGAAAGTCAGGATGTACTCCGGATTTTTGAAGAATTTCGGTTACAAACGGTCTCCAACGTTCTACATTCTTGATAATAAGTAGAGTGTGTGTTTGGCGGAAAGTATTGACCATCAATTCATACTCCAATGCTTCCCTTACATCAGTTCTCTGTACCGGAATTGTTTCACCTGCAAAAGTTACTACTTCCGGAATTGGTACGGAAGTAATGCGCTGAAATGGCATTTTTGCGCTCGCTATTGCTTCATCTGCCTTACTTTCACTTGTTTCAGATAAATTTTGTTCTGGCCCGTTCCCTGATTTACAGGCCAATAAAAACAGTGATAGTAAGGGAATGAGTAATGATTTTTTCATGCTTTTAAAACCAGTTGAATTATTTTATTTCAACAGTAACGAAAATATGGTTGAAACGGTAAATTTATTTAACTAAAATTAAAACAGGATTAATAAATGGCCTGATTATAAATTCGTTTTGTGAATTTCTAAAAAAAATAAGATTTAAAAAACTTTTTAAAGAATGAGTTATAGAGAAGAGTAGGGACTGATTCCCTAAGTTTTAATCAGTCCGGCTCCTGTACCTAAGGCTATCGTATCTTCAATACCTCCAAGTATAGCATCTTCAATTTTAAATGCACTTGCAAAGTATTTCCGGGCATAAAAGCTTGCATAGGTCATTGTCAATGCGGATAAGCCTCCAAGCACTAAGCCGGTTATTCTTTTCTGTTTATAAGCCTTGAAAATAGTAGCACCTACCAATCCTCCGGAAATGATTCTTGTGACCAATTGGGGGGCGGATGTTCTGTCTGGAGCCGCTGGTAACTTATCGCCTACAATTTCTCCTATACTTAATATTTTTGTAATTACATTACTTATAGGTAGTTGAAGGAATTTCAAATTAGAATTTGAAAGGGATTTGAATGATTTGCTATTCAAAAATTGTGATACAAGAGAAGGGGCAAATGTTGCTCTCATTCCGGCAATTGCTCCTAGCCCTAAAGTTAGTTGTATTGCTTTTTTTCTATTCCTTTTCATAAGACTCCTTGGCCGATATATTATCAATTCATTTCTTCTTTACTTTTTAACATGAACCGAAAAATTATAGTTTTCCTAAGGGAAGTTTGTCGTTAGAAAGATGATTTAGCCTTTTATTTTTTCTTGGATTTATCGTTATCTTTCATGTTAATGGTATTGTCTATATTGGGCAATAACACTTTAATAAAGGCATTGCTGATAAGATTGGTAATAACTGTCCAAACCTGAATTTTAGGATTGTCAAGCTGCCCTGAAAATGGAACTTTGGTAGCTATACGATCTTTCGGATGGTTTTTGAATATCTCACCCAACCCTTCAATAGCAGCCTCATATAGAAATCGAATAGGTCCTAGCTTTTCTTCTTTGGGCTTCAGCACATTCAGGTTTTCAATAAGCGGCTTTACATATCCTTTTATACCTCCATCTTTACCCGCAGCTTCTATATATAGGCCAACAGTGCCTTCCTGAACGTCAAACTTACCATAAGCTTTAAAGAAATCATTCAGTTCTGTTGCGGGAAGTTTTTCCATTTTAGCATCCATATCGAAGTATGGGCTTTCGGCGTAGGGGTCAAAATGTAAGTTAAAATTGAAAGTACCAGTTTTCATTGCTTTACCAGTTGCTGTAATATCTGCAACCATCGTCTTTGAGAGCTTTTCACTGTTTGTAAGATTATTGGCAACTGCATGTACAGATTGTAGATATAAGTTAATATCAGGCTTCACTGAATAATCTCTGTAATGGATTTCACCGTTTAATACTTCTAGCCGATTAATTTTTAGTGGAAATAATTTCTTAACAGGCTCTCTCCAATCATTGTTTCCGCCGTCCTGATTTGCTCCTTTGCCTCCGGTTACAAAGTTAAGAGCACAATTATTGATGATTACTTCTCCAACGAATGCTCCCTTAAATAAGGCTTTCCACTGTACAGAAAGATCGGTTTTTTCAGCAAGAAAAAAAGGAACATAGGCTTTGCCCTCAGTCTTTTCAATGTTCAGATGGTGAATGGCATATGCACCTCTTATAAGGTGTATGTCTATGTCATCTACATGTCCCTTATATCCGTTAAGTTCGGAAAGCGTATTATTCACATATCTTAAAACTACGTAAGGAAGCGCTAATCTGAATGCTATCAATAGTCCCAGCAATATTAAACTTATCTTCAAATACAATCTCTTTTTCTTCATCGCTTAGCTTTATGAATGTTAAAAAAGAACATAAGGAGTTTAGGGATTGTTTATCGAAGTAAGGGAAAAATTACTTTTTGTAAGAATTTGTCAGATATAAAGGCTTTGATTTTTAATTGTTTAATCTTTGCAAAAGATGAAAAATGTAATCTATAAAGGTGAAATGTATGAAGTAAAAAACAGGAGTGAATCAGATAAACAAATGATAGCTCAAGTTAAGCTATTACCAAAAGTCATTATTAAGAGATTAGATATATTATATGTCAATATTAAACATTTTGTAATACATGAGTGAAAAAATATATTAGTAAGAGAATTGTATACAGATTGATTACTTAAGCTTTGAATTGATATGCCTGTTAATCAAACTCAGATTAGAGTAGGTAATGAACGTTCATTTTAAATGCTCTATGTTGTTACTGACTTCTCTTCATCTTTAAATGTTGACCGTCTTTCTTTTTTTCTAAAGCTATAATATAAAACATAAAAGCCAGTCAGGACAAGAGGTATACTTAGTATTTGCCCCATGTTAAGACTTAAGCTGTCTTCAAACGATTCCTGATTCTCTTTTACAAACTCAACCAGAAACCTCTGACCAAATAAGGCGATCAGAAAAATTCCGAAAATCATTCCGTTATACATTGCATTTCGTTTATTCTTCCAGATAAAAAACAATATCACAAACAGCATGAAACAAAAGAGCGCTTCATATAACTGGCCAGGATGCCTGGGGATGTTGTCTACTTGTTTGAATATAAACGCCCAGGGTAGATCAGTAGGTTTACCTGTGATTTCTGAATTGATAAGATTCCCCATGCGAATAAATCCACCTGTTAATGCAACTACAATCACAAGCCTGTCAAGCATCCAGAGATAATTATAATTCTTGTTTTTGCAGAAAAGAAATAGTCCTGTTAAAATTCCAATTGCCCCGCCGTGACTGGCAAGTCCAGCATATGGAGGAAGTATAATTTGTAGCGGATTTTCTATGAATGCATAAGGCTCATAAAACAGGAAATGTCCGAATCTCGCGCCCAAGATGCTTGAAATAAAGATATATATGGTCAATGATTCAACATCTTGAATGGGTTTGTTATCCTTCTTGAAAAAATGGAACATAACCTGTTGACTAAGCAGAAATCCTAATAGCCATGTAACTCCATACCATTTTAAGGGCCAATTGATTAATGGAATAGTAAAAATTTCAGGATTAGGATTCCAGATTATATAATCTAATAACATTGATTGATGGCTTAAAAATTTTTTTCAAGTTTTCGTACTAAGATAGCAATCAACTTATCTTCATTTGGTAATGAAGTGAAATATAATTCACTGGAAAATTTTAATTACACTTTTTTTACATCCTTTTTGTGAAAGTAGTCTATTTGAGAATAGACTATAGTGATCCATTTGTTAATTAGTATAAATAGTAATGTATTGGTTTATAGGTTATTAATATTTTTACATTACCTTTTATTAAACATTACCTGTAAAAATAAGGTACTATGTATTGTATAGTACTTAATAAATTTTACCTTTGGGCTCATATAGTTGTCATAAAACCAAAACGGATAATATGAATATTGAGAATACGCAGAGTCAGATGCGGAAAGGGATTTTAGAATTCTGCATTCTTTCAATAATTCGAAGAGGGGAAGCCTATCCCAGTGATATTGTCGAAGAAATGAAGGCAGCGAATTTGCAGATTCTGGAAGGTACACTTTATCCTTTACTTACCAGATTGAAAAATGCGGATATGCTTACCTACAGATGGGTAGAAAGCACTTCAGGGCCACCGCGAAAATACTTTTCCCTGACTGAAAAGGGAGAACTCTTTTATAAAGAATTAGAGCAAACCTGGAATGAATTGTCAAACGGCGTCAATGCCCTGACGAATAAACCAAACACATCAACAAACCAATAACAATGTCCTAAAAACTGAAGGGCATTTTCAACCAAAAGGAGTCAGATATGAAAAAGATCATCAACATAAATCTCAGTGGAAGGGTGATAATGATTGAAGATACGGCTTATGAAAAACTTAAAGCTTACATAGATAGTCTTCGTCAATATTTCGCCAAAGAAGAAGGAGCGGATGAAATAATAAACGATATAGAGAACAGAATAGCAGAGCTTATGAACGATAAGATTCGCAAAGGAGCTCCTGCTATTTCCGATGCACATATAGAGGAGATTGCCTTGCATATGGGCAGACCAGAAGACTTTGCTGCAGAGGAGGCAAATGAATTTGAAACTGGGTCAAAACAAAAGGCAGAATATGCTCATGCTAAAGCTTCTGATTCAGCAGGAAGAAAAAAAGGGCGTTTGTATCGCGATGCAAATGATAAATTTCTTGGTGGAGTGTGCAGTGGTATAGCTGAATACTTTGGCATGGATCCAGCTATCGTAAGAATTTTATTTGTAATTGTTACCATCAGCGGGTTTGGTTTTGGTGTATTTATATATATTCTCCTTTGGGTAATATTACCTTCTAAAAACCTTGAAAATCCAATAACAAAGAGGTTGTACAGAAATCCTGATGATAAAATGATTGCTGGTGTTGCAGGTGGACTTGCTGCTTATTTCGGACAGGAGACAAAAATATTCAGGCTTATCTTTGCGGCCCCGCTTATCATCGGAATATTCATTACCCTTATAAGAGGTATTTTTTGGAGTTTAAGTTTTCCATTTTTCCCAGGTTTCTTTTTCGGTTCTGCAGGCAGCACATTTATATTGGCTTATTGCATCTTATGGATTGTTTTACCTGAGGCAAAAACAGATTATGAGAAAATGGAGATGCGTGGTGAAAAGATAGATGTCAACAAGATTGCGAAAAATATGAAGGAGCGGGTACGTGAATGGGGAGAAGAGGTGAAAGGCTCTGCGCAAGACTTACGTGATAAAGCTAAGAAATATGCGGATACAAGAGGACAATCATTTACCTCTGAAGTGAATCATGCTATGAGGCAGAACCGATCAGGTTTTTTTCGTGCGATTGGCACACTTGTAAAAGTATTCCTGTTGTTTATTGTGAGCATGATAGTTCTATGTTTAGTTGTATCACTTGCCGGAGTAGCTATCGGTGGCTTTGCATGGTGGCCTGTCAATAACTTCTTATGGACTGATGACTGGCAGAAATTTTTTGCCTTAGGTGCTTTGAATTTTTTAGTACTAATACCTCTCATTGGTTTAATAACATGGCTTATAAGACGTATCATGGGGATTCGTTCTCGTCATTCCTATTTAGGTTGGATATTCGGGATATTGTGGATGGGAGGATGGGTTTCTTTGGTTTTATTTGGAATCAGCATGGCAAGAGAATTTCGTGAGTATGAAGGGACGGGAGAGACCTCTGTTGCTACTGTGAGGCCAGACATTGATAAATTAACGCTGACTGTATCAGATCCAAAATTATATTATGGAGGCAATTTCAGCTGGATGATGAATGATCATGACCATGATTATGATTATGATGGACAAGGTTTTGATCTTTCTTCCGATACTTTAAAATTATCTTGGATAAATTTTAATATAGATAAAAGTTTAGATTCCTTGTATCATGTTTCTGTCAGAACATACAGCTTTGGTTCTACTAAAGACGCTGCGATTGATAGAGCTGAAAAACTACAATACAAAGTGATAGTGAGAGATAGTATGTTGGACCTTGCAAATGGCTTTTCAATATATAAAGACGACAAGTGGCGAGGACAAACAGTTGTGGTGAATATTCAAGTGCCTGTGGGGAAAAAGATCCGTCTTGATGAATCAGTGAAAGGTAAGTTAATACCAGCTGTTGTCATGAATGATAAAAGCCATGCAAATAAAAAGTTTAGTTTTAAAGGAAGAAAAGGTGTTTGCTGGAAAGCTGATGTTGATTACACAATGCAGGAGAATGGGAAATTAATAGATAAAGAAAGTAACAAAGAAATTGATGCAGACTGTCATAAAGGAAGCCATTGGAGAAAAAGAAAGAGAAAAACGGTTGAAATGTAGATTGATTACACGAATCATCAATTAAATCGGTAAAGGCTTATGCTAAGAAGAAACCTCTGAGTGTAAGCCTTTTGTTGTAATGTTATGCCAGAGTATGAAACTCGGTGTATAGGTTAATCTTTTTCAGCTTCTGGAATTGGCATTTTTTTAGTATATTGACAATAGGTCTTGTAATTGAATTTATATGAGGTTTAGTAAGTATAAAGGATTTAAATTCATATTTCTTTTTATGGTATTAGCAGCTTCAATTGAAGGGGTTGCGCAAGCAAACTCTAATAATAGAGATGTTCATAAGAGATTAGAAGGAAGTTGGCTTTTGATGGGTCAAAATTCCGATAGTTTGTTTTTGGAAAGAAATTTAGGTGGGAACTTCAATCTTGGACATAAATTCGAGTTGAATTGGGATGGTACTTTTTTTGATATTTATTCAGCAGGGTGTGGCAATGATCCTAATATTCATAATTATGAAGGTGCATGGAGACTTGACACAGCGAAGATGATCCTTACAACTTCTTTTCAAGGAAGCTTAAACATCAATTTTTATAAAATTATTAAATTAACTGACCATAATCTTGTGCTTGTAAAAGTTGGTTGATCAGGTGAAGCAATAGACCCCTGTTTGAAAAATGAACATTTATTTTGTATAGAGTCACATTGGGATCGTGAAAAAAGATTTTTTAATTTAATCTTTCAAGCCTACTATATATGTGACTCTTGCCAGAGATAGTATGATATTAAAGGAGTTTTACAATCGAAACAAACCACTCATAAATTCTATAATAACAGGAATAATTTATTTTATTTTTTCGTGGTCAGTTGACTTTAACGAAGGAATTAAAGTTCTATTTATTTCTGTTATGATGTTCCTGCCTGGGCTGACATTCCCTTTGGTAACAACCTACTATAAGTTAAAAGGAGAAAATAAGATTTTGATTCATCTTATTTTATCAGTTTTGATTTATCACTGTAGCGTTTGGTTATTTAGTGGAGAGGGAGTAATTAAATACATCACCATAGCTGCGGGGATATTTGGCTCATTACTTTACTTGATAATTACTAAGTTAATCCTAAAAAGAGATATTTCCTTTATTCAGATTATGATAACATCATTATTGAGTGGATTAGCATTTTTACCATATGAACTGATTGGAAGGGAAGGAATATTAATTGGATTAGCTATTTTACAATGGAATATATTTAATGGCATAGTGTTGAATCATGAATTTAAAAGATCGATCGAAAGTCATTAAAAAAAAAGATAATAAAGCTATAGCAAGCTTAAATCAAGTGATACTTTTTGTCATTGTAAGTTTAGAATAAAGTCAGAAAAAAGGATTTAATTTTATTCGGATCTTTTATTTCTTATCATTCTGTAATTCTTTGTTGAAAAACGACCTGGGAGATACAAGTCGTTTTTTTTAATCAAGGCTATAAGAGAAGAGCTAATTACATGTGATATCCAGGTTGTATCCTCTGAAGTATTAATGGTCATGAATCTTATTTGTTAAAACTATCACTAGAATAATATTCTACAAAATAGGAATTAGATATACTGATTTAGAATATTTTTCTTTATTTTTTTTATTTAAAGGTGTTTATTCTAAGTTTGTCCTGTTATTAGGTAATAAATTCTAAAGAGCATAGCTTTGTATTATTGCGAGTAAAGAGTTTAGTAAACGGATGGAGAAATTTCATCTGTTTGAAATGGAACCTTTAAAAACAACTAATATTATGATTGCAACATTTGAAAAATACAAGGTAAAAGATATTGGTCAGGCCGATTGGGGCAGAAAAGAAATTAGCTTAGCTGAAGCTGAGATGCCAGGTCTGATGTCAATTCGCAAAGAATTTGGCGCGTCTAAACCATTAAAAGGAGCTCGTATTGCAGGCTGTCTGCACATGACTATCCAGACAGCTGTATTAATTGAAACCTTGATTGAATTAGGAGCTGAAGTAACTTGGTCATCATGTAATATATTCTCTACACAGGATCATGCTGCTGCTGCTATTGCTGCTGCCGGTGTTTCAGTTTATGCCTGGAAAGGTATGAATGAAGAAGAATTTGACTGGTGTATTGAGCAGACATTATTCTTCGGTGAGGACAGAAAGCCATTGAACATGATCCTTGATGATGGTGGCGATTTGACAAATATGGTACTTGATAGGTATCCTGAATTAGTTCCTGGTATAAGAGGTATATCAGAAGAAACAACTACCGGAGTATTACGCTTACATGAGCGTGTGAAAAAAGGAAAATTGCCATTGCCTGCAATCAATATCAATGATTCAGTTACTAAATCTAAATTTGACAACAAATATGGATGTAAAGAATCATTGGTAGATTCTATCCGTCGTGCTTCTGATGTCATGATGGCTGGTAAAGTTGCTGTGGTTGCCGGATATGGTGACGTAGGGAAAGGCTCTGCAGCTTCATTGCGTGGAGCAGGTGCCCGTGTAATTGTTACAGAAATAGATCCGATCTGTGCATTGCAGGCAGCTATGGATGGTTATGAAGTTAAAAAAATGGATGATGCTGTGAAACGTGCTGATATTATTGTTACTGCTACAGGTAACTTTAATATTATCGTCGGACGTCATTTTGAATCTATGAAAGATAAGGCCATTGTTTGCAATATCGGTCACTTCGATAACGAAATTGATATGGCTTGGCTGAATGCAAATCATGGTAAGTCTAAAATAGAAATCAAACCTCAGGTTGACAAATACACTATCAAAGGCAAAGATATTCTTATCCTTGCTGAAGGTCGCTTGGTAAACCTTGGCTGCGCTACAGGTCACCCATCTTTCGTGATGTCTAATTCTTTCACTAACCAGACATTAGCACAGTTGGAACTTTGGACAAATGGTTCTAACTATGAGAATAAAGTTTACACACTTCCTAAACATTTGGATGAAAAAGTTGCTCGTTTGCACCTTGCTAAAATAGGGGTTGAATTGGATACTTTGTCAACAGATCAAGCTAACTATATCGGTGTTAAAGTAGAAGGACCGTACAAGTCTGACGAATACAGATATTAATATTTGATTATTCATAAAAGACTCCTATCTAATTGCCAATTTGATAAGAGCCTAAACTTTAAGAAAAACGATCTGCGTAAATGCAGGTCGTTTTTCTTTTTTAATCAAATTACTAAAAAGCATAAGATCAGAGACTCACAGAATGGGCGATCACTTACCAGAAAGTTTTACAAAGAATATTGAAGACATTTTAACTGTTAAAAAGGAAGCATGATCATTTATAGGAATTTTAGCTGGTAAAGAGCTGATTTCTTTATGTTATACATTGGTAGTTAGGTGATTATTAGTTGAGAGATTATGTAATATGTATAAGAGCAAACCGTTAAATTATACATAATTTCCTTGAAAGGATTGTTTTGTTCAGGTTTTTGTTAAATTAGCGATATGAAGTTTTTCGTTTTTATAATTAGTGTCTATGTCATGGCTTTGTCAATAATGCCGTGCCTGGATTCTTTTACCTGTGAAGGAGAAAAATCTTCTATATCTATTTCCGGAATTCATAACCACAGTGAAGATGAGGGTGACTTATGTAGCCCTTTTTGTATTTGTTCCTGCTGTGGTTGTTCGTTTGTAGGAGTTAATATACCTGTATTTTTTAGCCAGAGTATAAAGACAATTGAGTCACGAGGCAATGTTCCTTATTACACTCAATTTAATTCTTCTTATTACCATTCATTCTGGCAGCCGCCAAAGCTTTCCTAATACCTACTGATCGGATATTTGAATCTACTTGTATGGTTGTAACTAGAGAACTGGTTGCATACATTTGCCATTCATTTATTCTTAAATTAATTAAAAACAAAGGAGGAGAGTGCATACAAACTTTCCGGATTTTATTTCATGCTACGTGAGGTTTATTGGGCCTGATTGGCTATAGCAGCATGGAGCTTTATCCATAAGGGACGCACTATTTAAATCAGAATTTATCTATGTTAGATAAGATTATATATTTCTCGATAAAGCATAAGTTAATTGTCGGGATGTTAACTATTGCGCTTATTATCTGGGGTTGTTGGTCTGCAACCCGTCTTCCGATTGATGCGGTACCTGACATCACTAATAATCAGGTACAGGTCATTACTACAAGTCCCTCTCTTGCTGCTCAGGAGGTAGAAAGGCTAATTAGCTTTCCTGTGGAAATCAGTATGGCTAATATTCCAGGGATCATTGAGATCCGGTCAATTTCCAGATTTGGCCTTTCAGTTGTTACAATCGTTTTTGCGGATGACATAGATATTTATTGGGCAAGACAACAGGTTTCAGAACGATTGAAAGCTGCTATTGAGCAGATTCCCAAGGGTGTCGGAATTCCTGATTTAAGCCCTATTACAACAGGTTTAGGGGAAATCTATCAATATGTTCTTCACCCCAAAAAAGGATATGAAAAGAAATATTCAGCTATGGAACTACGCACCATTCAGGATTGGATTGTACGAAGGCAGATGCTGGGTACAAAAGGAGTTGCAGATATAAGCAGTTTTGGTGGTTATCTTAAACAATATGAGGTAGCGATTGATCCTGAAAAACTTCGCAGTATGAACATTACCATAGGGGAAGTGTTTGCAGCTCTGGAAACCAATAATCAGAATGCGGGAGGAGCATATATCGACAAACTTCCCAATGCCTACTTTATAAGAACGGAAGGACTTGCCGGAGGGTTGGAGGATATTAAAAAGATTGTTGTCAAGAATACGACTAATGGAACACCTGTGTTAATGCGTGATGTTGGTATTGTTCAATTGGGACATGCAATCCGCTATGGCGCGATGACCCGCAATGATCAGGGGGAGGCAGTCGGTGGTATTGTGATGATGTTAAAGGGGGCGAACTCCAATGAAGTAATTGGAAATGTAAAAGAGCGAATTGAGCAAATCAGCAAATCTTTGCCTGAAGGCATCGAGGTAGAAGCTTTTCTTGACAGAACAAAACTTGTAGATAATGCAATTCATACAGTTTCAAAAAATCTGATTGAAGGAGCCCTGATAGTAATTTTTGTCCTCGTATTAATGCTGGGCAATTTCAGAGCAGGTATTGTGGTTGCTTCTGTCATTCCCCTTGCCATGTTGTTTGCCATTTCGATGATGAATCTCTTTGGGGTATCCGGAAACCTGATGTCTCTTGGTGCTATAGATTTCGGATTGATCGTGGATGGTGCCGTCATTATTGTAGAAGCGACTTTGCACCACATAACAGACAGAGGTCTTACTCATAGGTTATCTCAGGATGAAATGGATTCAGAAGTTTTTGATGCAGCTTCCAAAATAAGAAGTTCAGCAGCTTTCGGGGAAATCATTATCCTGATAGTTTATCTGCCAATACTTGCTCTGGTTGGCATTGAAGGGAAAATGTTTAAACCTATGGCTCAGACAGTATCATTCGCGATTCTAGGAGCTTTTATACTCTCTCTTACATACGTGCCTATGATGTCCGCTCTGTGTTTAAGTAAGAAAACTGAGCATAAGAAAAATATATCTGATAAGATTATGGAGTTTTTTCAGAATGTATATCATCCTCTACTGGAATTTGCTTTAAGAAAGAAGATGGTTGTTGCTTTGACAGCATTTTTGTTGTTTGGTGGAAGTCTTTGGCTGTTTTTGAACATGGGAGGAGAGTTTATTCCGACTCTAGATGAAGGAGACTTTGCTGTAGAGACGCGGGTGTTGATGGGAAGTTCCATGCAGGAGACTATTAACACTGCATTAAAAGCAGGAGAAATTCTGAATAAAAAATTTCCTGAAGTGAAAGAGGTTATAGGTAAAGTAGGATCAAGCGAAATACCTACAGATCCAATGCCTATTGAGGCATGCGATCTTATGATCATTCTGAAAGACAAGGATGAATGGACAAGTGCTTCGACCAGAGATGAGTTAGCCAACAAAATGCAAGAAGTTCTCGAAAATGAATTACCGGGAGTGAATTTTGGTTTTCAGCAACCTATTCAGATGCGCTTCAATGAATTGATGACAGGTGCAAGACAAGATGTGGCCATAAAAATTTATGGTGAGGACCTGGACATTCTTACTGAACAGGCAAATAAGCTTGGTAAGATTGTTTCCCCGATAGAAGGAGCCAAGGACCTATATGTTGAGAAGGTAACAGGTTTACCACAGATTGTAGTTTCATTTGACCGAGATAAAATTGCTCAGTTCGGGTTAAACATTGATGAAATGAACAGGATTATACGAACTGCTTTTGCAGGGGAGGCTACTGGTCTTGTCTACGAGGGAGAAAGAAGGTTTGATATGGTTGTAAGATTAGATAAAGTGGACAGACAGAATATAGATGATGTAAGGCAAATTTATGTCACTACACCAAAAGGTACTCAGATACCTTTATCACAGGTAGCTAACATAGAATTCAAAGTAGGTCCGAATCAGATTCAAAGAGACGATACCAAAAGGAGAATAATAGTGGCTTTTAATGTGAGGGGACGAGATGTGGAAAGTATAGTTGAAGAGATCAAATCAAAGGTGGATAAGCAAATGAAACTTCCTCCGGGTTATTTCATTACCTACGGTGGCCAGTTTAAAAATCTGATCGAAGCAAAGGAAAGATTAAGTATAGCTGTACCGATTGCTTTAGGTCTTATTTTCATATTGCTTTACTTTACTTTCGATTCTGTAAAACAAAGTATACTGATTTTTACTGCCATCCCACTTTCTGCAATCGGAGGAGTCTTAGCACTGAATCTGAGAGATATGCCATTCAGTATTTCTGCAGGAGTTGGTTTTATAGCACTTTTCGGAGTAGCGGTGCTTAATGGAATAGTACTTATAGGAGAATTCAATAGATTAAAAAGCAGCGGCCTGACAGACTTGTATGAGATAGTCAGAAAAGGAACAGAGATTCGTTTACGTCCGGTATTAATGACAGCTTTGGTTGCCTCACTGGGCTTCCTGCCTATGGCGCTGTCTCAGGGGGCCGGTGCTGAAGTACAAAAACCTCTTGCCACTGTAGTAATAGGAGGTTTAATATCAGCGACCCTGCTTACCTTGCTTATTCTGCCAATACTCTATATCTTTTCCGAGACAGGATTTAAGAGGATATCTCCTGCTGCAATGACTCTGCTGGTTTCAGTGTTTTTGTTTTTATCTGGGAACAATGCGGAAGCACAAACAGCTCCCCTGAGTATTTCCTTAGAACAAGCCTTACAAATGGCTCATGAACAGAGCAATTCGATCAAATCTGCTCAATATGAGGTAGCATATAATAAAGCGCTGAAAGGAACTTCAACAGAGATCACTAAGACGAATGCAACTCTCATGTATGGTCAGTATAATAGTTTTTATAATGATAATAACATAACTTTGTCTCAGGATATCCCTTTCCCTGTAGTTATGCATCGTCAGGCTCAATATTACAAAGCTACGACGAAGAGTGCTGAGTATAATCTTGCTGTAATACAGAACGACCTGGACTATAAGATTAAAGTTGCCTATTATAATCTAAGATTAGCCAAATCCAGAATGCAATTGCAGCTTAAGCTTGATACGCTTTATTCCAACTTTCTGAATGCTGCTGATCTGCGGTTAAAAACTGGAGAAACAAATACACTTGAAAAAGCTACTGCTCAAAGTCAGTTTTATGAAAATCGTACGTACATCACTCAGGTCAATGCTGATATAAAGATTTATGAAACACAGCTTCAGACCTTCTTGAATAGCGGAGAGCCTGTAACCTCAATAGAATCATCCTTGGATAAAAGAACTTTGATTTTGATGGAAGATACAAATGCAATTGTGTCCAATCCTTCATTAAATTTCTTTCAGCAACAAGTGGAAGTGGCAAATGCCAATAAGACGCTTCAAAAGGCCAGATTGCTTCCGGATATAAATCTGGGATACTTTTCTCAAACGCTTTATGGGGCTACAGATTATAAGGATGTGTCTCTGGTTGCAGGCAAAAGGCAGCGGTTCCAAGGGGTGATGGTTGGCGTTTCTTTACCGTTATGGATCAAACCTCAAATGTCCAGAATAAAGGCAACAGATGCTTCTGTAAACGCTGCTAAGACAAGCCATAAAGCTTTTGAAAGAAACCTTCAGGGTGAATACGAGAATGCTTATCAGCAGTATGAAAAATACAAGATAAGTCTGGAGTATTATGAAAGCAATGTATTGCCTACGGCTCAGGTTCTGGAAAATAGCGCCTGGAAGAATTATCGCACTGGCAATATAGGTTACCTGGAATTTTCTCAGGGCATAGCCAGAGCAGTTGCTATTGAGCAAGGCTATCTAAATGCTTTAAATCAGTTTAATCAATCCATCATTGTAATAGAATATCTGATTGGAAATAAATAATTTACGTCATGAATAAGTTAATATATATCATCACATTTTCATACATGATTTTTATCTCTGCGTGTAATTCAGATCCGGAGAATAAAAATGAAGAGTATCATGAAGAAGAAAGTAGTGTTAAACTGACGGCCAGTCAGTATAAGAATGCCAGTATTGCTTTTGGTAAAGTTGAAATGAAAAATATCAGTTCTACTTTGCCGGTAAATGGCTTATTAGATGTGCCTCCTCAGAACCTAGTAACAGTTGCTGCCATGATGGGTGGATTTGTAAAATCAACCCATCTTTTACAAGGCATGAGAGTTAAGAAAGGAGAGGTTTTGGTAACAATACAAAATCCTGATTTTATCCAGATTCAACAGGACTACCTCAATAATAAGAGTAAACTTCTCTTCGCCGAGCAGGAATATAAAAGGCAGGAAGAACTGGCAAAGGATAATGTAGCTTCTCAAAAAACATTCCAGCAGGTTACTTCAGAATATCAAAGTCTTAAAGCCATGCATGAAGGTTTATTGGAGAAGCTTTCGATCCTGGGGATTAATCCATCTACGGTTGAAAATGGAGCGATTAAAAGCATTGTATCAATTGTCTCACCCATTAGCGGATATGTTACTGCTGTTAATATAAACATCGGGAAGTATGTCAATCCGCAAGACCTGATCTGTGAAATCGTTGATACTGACCATTTGCATGCAGAGCTCACCGTTTTTGAGAAGGATGTATTTAAAGTGAAAGAAGGCCAGAAAATAAAATTTCAACTGGTAAATGAGGAGCACAAATTTAGAACAGCTACTGTTTATCTTATAAACAGAAAAATTGGAGAAGACAGAACTGTAAGGGTACATGCTCACCTGGATAAAGAAGACAGGAATCTTTTACCCAATACTTATCTGAAAGCATTTATTGAGATCACAGATAATCTTACAACGGCATTACCAGACGAAGCTGTGGTTTCGTCAGGTGGGAAATATTTTATATTCATCAAAGATGAAGGTCATGGCCACACGCACGAAGAAAGCGTACCTCATGAGAGAAATGATAAATATACTCCGGATCATAAAGGTGATGAAGGCAAACATAAAGAAGAAGTTTCAGAAGAATTTTCTTTCAAATCTATAGAAGTAAAGAAAGGCGTATCTCAGAATGGATTTACAGAAGTTATTTTACCTGAAGGTTTTGAAACTGATGCTGAGGTTGTGGTTAAAGGGGCATACGCTTTACTTTCAAAAATGAATAATTCTGAAGAGGAAGGACACGGTCACTAAAAATCAGCCACAGTTTGGGCAACAGCAACAAAATATTCTTGCTGTTGTTCAAACTAATAGTTTATTTAATTAAAATTAATAAGATCTTAGAAGCGGCTATGTTGAAGAGTTATTCCGGCTGTGAGTTGGAGCGGTTTAAAAACTAAAAATTTTCTTCTCCAAATGCTACAATGCTATCGAGGATGGGTAAAGCTTTTTCTCCCTTTTCAGTTAACTTATATTCCACTCTTGGAGGTACTTCAGCATAAGCTATTTTAGCTACTAGACCTGCATCCATAAGTTCCTTTAATTCCTGAATTAACATTTTTTCACTCACATCAGGGATCAAACGTTTCAGTTCACCATATCTTTTGGCTCCATCACGCATCTTTCGGATTAGCATCACTTTCCATTTGCTTCCAACAAGCTTCATTGCTTTTCGGATACCGCAATCTTCATCCAAATTTTTTTTCACAAAATCTATAATTTTTCAGGCTTATAATCAGTAATTCTAACTTCTAAGTAAGCACCTTACCAAAAAGTAAGTACTTGACTAAAGTAATGAAATGCCTCAATTTTATCAAAAAAAAACTCTTATGAAAGCGATTAACTTATATAACTACGGTACAGCAGAAACCTTACAATTTAATGAAACCCTCGTACCACAAATTAATGAAGATCAGGTTTTGGTAAAAGTCTATGCAGCTTCTGTCAATCACATTGACGGATTAAAAGCTTCGGGTGCTATCCAACAAATTTATCCTTTGCAGTTCCCATGGATTCCCGGGAGTGATTTTTCTGGTAAAATTGAGGCTTTGGGAAGCAAAGTTACTGGCTTTAAAGTTGGAGATGAAGTATACGGCAATAGCCCAACAGGAGGTGCCTATGCTGAATATGTTGCCGCAAATCCAAATGCCATCTCCCAAAAGCCAAAATCACTTTCGTTTATCGAAGCTGCTTCAGTTCCAGTTGTGGCGGGAACAGCGTGGCAAGGCTTGTTTAAATATGCTCATCTGATTTCAGGTCAGACTATTCTAATCCATGGTGGTGCAGGAGCAGTAGGGGCCTATGCTGTTCAGTTTGCTCATCAGGCTGGAGCTAAAGTTATTGTCACAGCTTCCGGGACTGATAAAGCATATCTTACTTCATTGGGGGCAGATGAGGTAATAGATTATAAAACAAATACCTTCGAATCAATGGTGAATGATGTTGATGTTGTTTTTGATCTTGTAGGAGGAGAAGTTCAAAAACGTTCTTATTCAATTATAAAAAAAGGAGGATATCTGATTGCTACAAATCAACCAGTATCTGAAGAAGATGCCTTAAAGCACAAGTTTTCCGGGATCTTTATGCATCATGTTCCTTCAAGCAAAGATCTGTCGTATTTTGCTGAGTTATTTGATAAAGGCTTATTAAAAGCAGATATTGCAAAAGTGTTTTCCATTGAAAAAACAAGTGAAGCATGGAAAGCCCTTTCATTAAATCTTCCTGGAAAGATTCTTCCTCATACAGATAAAAATTATTCATGGCAAGATAAGAAACATGGAAAAATCGTACTCGAACTTTTTAACTCATATTAAAAGTCAAATGTAAAAAGACACCTCTTCAAAGGTGTCTTATTTTTTAGAACCTCATTAAACAAAATTTGATACAATATTCAAGATTTACAGGCTGTTAAGTTTTTACAGTAGATTGTAAATTAATATAAAACTACCACCATGAGACAACAAAACTTGAGCCTTCTAAAGTATAAGTTTGCCTTTATGTTAAGTATTTTCCTTATATTTCGGAGTTAGGACGTTTAACAGGATAAACAAATATGATAATTGAACCTAGAATGAGAGGATTTATTTGTTTGACCGCTCATCCAAAAGGATGTGAGGCAAATGTATTAAATCAAATTCAGTACACCCAACCTAAGGGACAGATTAAAGGGCCTAAAAATGTGCTCGTAATAGGTGCTTCGACAGGCTTTGGTCTTGCTTCAAGAATTGTAAGTGCTTTTGGTGCCGGAGCTTCCACAATTGGTGTTTTCTTTGAAAAGGCACCATCGGAAGGCAAAACAGCTTCACCGGGATGGTATAACAGCGCTGCCTTTCAAAAAGAAGCAAAAAAAGCAGGCCTTTATGCAAAAAGCATTAATGGTGACGCTTTTTCTGATGATATCAAAAACAAAACCATTGACCTGATAAAAAAAGATCTGGGTAAAGTAGACCTGGTAATATACAGCTTGGCTTCTCCGGTGAGAACCAATCCAAAAACCGGGATTACTCACCGTTCGGTACTTAAGCCTATCGGTCAGAGCTATACCAATAAAACAGTAGATTTCCATACTGGTGTGGTTTCCAGCATTTCCATCAATCCTTCTACTGAAGAAGATATTGAAAATACCGTAGCTGTAATGGGTGGAGAAGATTGGCAAATGTGGATCGATGCTCTTTTAAATGCAGGAGCTCTGTCTGACAATGCAACAACGATTGCATACTCGTACATAGGACCTGCACTTACCGAGCCTGTTTATCGCAAAGGAACAATTGGAAAAGCTAAAGATCACTTGGAAGAGACTGCTTTTAAAATAACTGATTCGTTAAAAAAGTTAAACGGAAAGGCATATGTTTCTGTGAATAAAGCATTGGTTACTCAGGCTAGTTCGGCTATTCCTGTAATTCCTTTATACATCTCACTTCTGTATAAAACAATGAAGGAAAAAGGGATTCATGAAGGATGTATTGAGCAGATAGATCGTTTGTTCAGAGAACGTTTGTATACAGGGCAGGAAATACCTACTGATGATAAAGGGAGAATAAGAATAGATGATTGGGAAATGAGAGCTGATGTTCAGGATAAAGTGGCTGAACTATGGGAGCAGGCTACTAGCGAAACTTTGCCTGTAATCGGCGACTTGCAGGGATATAAATCAGATTTTCTGAATCTGTTTGGTTTTAATTTTTCTAACGTCAACTATTTAGAAGACGTTAATGAAAATACACAGATAGAAGAGTTGCAATAATTTTGTTAGAATTTTAATTGAACAAAGTGCCTTCAATTATCATAATTGAAGGCATTATTTTTTTAGATTGATCGTTGCTTATTAATTTTTAAATACTACTTCAGAAATTACTATCTAGATAAAAGTCATATTATAGTATTATTTGCAATGGAAACCATATTTACTTTTAAAGAACAAATTGGTAAACGAGGATATTATGCTGAATTATCAATTCGTGTTGAAAAGAAAAGATCTATTAACAATTATCCTCAAATAATTTTTAACGGATTAAATAAAGAAAATGAAGAATGGATATCAGCGTTTCGTTTTGGTGCAGATTTATTTTTGGAAAAACATTGGAAGGAAACGTCAGATATACTAGTTATAATTGATTATTTTTTCTGGTATCCTCGTGATACAACAATGATGGTTACTGCATTTGTAATGTATAATGCACTGTGTCAGATTTATGATATTAAATTGAATAAAATTATTTTTGATAAAGAGCAAGAATGTTTCTTAGTTACCCCATGATGAACTAAAAGGTGAAACCAAGAATCTTTGTATTGACATTAGTAGTAGCAGACTTGGAAAAATCAATTGAGTTTTATCGTGACAGACTTGAATTGTCAACCGAATAATTATCGGAAAGGAATTGGAATATGGTGCTGTGGCTTTCCTTTACCTGAAAAATGGTCTCAAGCTAGCTTTTTGGCCTAGAAAGAGTATCTCAAATGATAGGGGTGATAGAGAATGTTAAACTAATCAGTTATAAAAAGATTCCAGCCTGATACACAAGCCGGAATCTTTCAATTATTTATCTTATGATCAGTTTTTCCGTATAATTTTTTGTCTCTGAAGTAATCTTTAAATAATAAACACCTGGACTGAGTTTTTGTGTATTAACCCTCAATGGCCCATCTTTGAGCCTTGATAAATCTCCGTTAAATACCACTTCTGATAAGCCTTTTAAATCATAAATTTCTATAATTCCATGAACCGGCTCTTCTTCATTTAATGAAATATCTACATACTCCGTTGATGGATTAGGATAACATCTTACTGAACTTTGTGAATCTGTATAATTATCTCCCACTCTTGGACTGCTATATACTACATTAAAAGTATATGTTCTTGTTTTTCCTTCAATACCACTTCCATATACTCCTGTATAGGCAGTTGTCTGGATCGTATTTACTCCGGCTGTGAGGGTTCCTTTATTTGATATACCATTTGCATCACCGAAAAGGCTGTAGGGAGCCGCGTTTTCCATAACATTTAGAGCTCCGTTGTTATAATTTATACGCACACTTCCAACAACTCCATGAGTATATGCAGTTACAGAAACTTTCTCTCCATAGACAAGGTTAATTGTATTACCATTTTCCGTGTGAATTTCTTGGGTTCCGTTTATTAGCCCATAAATAACAAGCTCATAGACCGATGGATTAGTTACATCAATAGAAAAAGTAATTGAGCTTGTTTTCAGCAAGGCCCCGTTTCCATTAGATCCTGAATATTCCTTGGCGACGACGGTGAAAGTATCAGAGCGTACATAATTCCAGGAATTGAAGTTTCCATTATTGTCACCTGCCAGAGAATAGGGGGCGACATTTTCTACTGAAAACTGGCTACCATTTAAAGTAAATGAAACACTCTTCGAATTATAAACAGGATTGTATTTTACGTTTATCTTAGTAGAGCCATCCAATGAGACATTCATTTGATTTCTGATCCTTGTGATATAGGAATCGCTATCGGAGTCAATCAGAGTAAAAGCGCCAGGTTCATTATCACAGGAATTCAGGTTTCCGTCATAGATCCATAATTTAGTTATATCTCCTCCTGGCTTATACGGATTATAGGTTGTGAAAATGATTTTGGAATTCAGTTCAGTGAAATTACTACTTCCTGCAAGGGATATGCCGCAAGCATTTCTGACAGATCGCGTAGTGGTAAGATCTGAAACGAAAAGCTGATTATAGTCATCGCTGTATATTGGACTATCATATTCGGACGGACCGTCTATGGCAACAAAGTACAATTTATTACCTATAACCAATGGTTTGCCATCATATGGACCATATTCTGAAGGTGTAAAATGTGAACCATTGCCGGGAGTCCCGTCAGTTTTATAAAATCCTAACCAGGTCATCTGGCCCATATCCCCTAAAACAACCTGGTTGCCAACTGGAAATAAACCATGTAAATAGTTGTCAGGACCGAATGTGGTGAGGAATGTTCCTGCAACTGTTCCATCAGAGATGAGCAGGTTAAAATTTCCACCTCTGTCAAACACTGCATAATATTTTCCATTATGGAAGAGAGAAGTTAACTTATATTCTCTCCAATGATCGTTCAGGATTTTAAATTGTTCTGTACCGGCAGCTGTCCCATCTGTCTTCCATATATAACCTTTCATATCATTCTCATCAGAAATAAGAAAATATACATTTCCTGAATCAGCATATAGAAGATCAATTAACCACCAATAAGAGTTGACTTTAATTCTTGTAACTAGACTTGTTCCGGCGGAGGTCCCATTTGTTTTCCAAAGTTCTGCCGAATCAGCCGTAACTTTTCCAATAAAGTACTGAAACCCGCCAGTGGTTAAAACTGTGTCTCCGTTAAAGCCATTGATAGCACCGGGAGCCACATCTTTTACAATGTCAGTACCTGAAGTGGTTCCATCTGTAATATATAGCTCGCCTCCGTTTGTTCCATTGTCTCCTTTGAAATAAACTTTTCCTCCCGATACCCATGGACCTCCTGCATATCCACTGGTAGAGCCTGAGCTCACATCTTTCAGCAGAAATGTACCGGTAGTTGTGCCATCAGTCCTCCACAACTCCTTGCCATTAGCTGCAGTCGTTGCCTGAAAATAAAAGATTCCGTTATGAGAAACAGATTTAGATGTACCAAATCCATCTCCGCTTCCGGCTTCAATGTCTTTTAATAATATTGTACCTGCTATTGATCCGTCTGTTCTATAGAGTTCGTTTCCTGTGGCTGTTTCCTTAGCAGAAAAATATAAATAGCTTCCTGTAGTTGAAAGGTATTTTATACTTCCATATACATAAGTCTTTAATAAAACAGTACCGGAATTAGTACCGTCACTCTTCCAGAGTTCAGTTCCTCCCTTTATAAAATAAAGTAATCCATTGGACTCATAGAAATTGTTGATTCCCGAAAGGCCCGACTTTACAAATGAAGTTCCGGAGACTGTCCCATCAGTCTTCATAAGAGAATCATTTGTGGCGAAAAATACAAAGTTTGCAGCTTTTACAAAGCCAGCGCTGTTGTTTGAAATTACCCTCAGCTGTTGTGGCTGGGAAAAACCAATTTGACCTAACAACAAGGCCAAAAAGAGTAGATTTAATTTTCTCATAGGTTTATTTTTATTTAAAAAATATTAAAACCTTATGATGGCTTAATTGTTAGGGAAAAATGTATTTTCTTTAAATAATAATTTTAAAATGACATCTTAAGTGTGTTTTATTTTACATTAGAATGTATTGTTGTGTAGGGAAGAATAACTAGGTCCTTAAGTTTGAATTTTCCAGGCTTACACCGGAGCATTCAGGTGGTTTTCTCATTGTTGCAGGAATGATTCGGATTCTTTGGGAAACATATTAAATTAAAAGTCTATGTTTTAAAGTCATTAGGTCTAAACATTCTTCATTGCAGATAATTGAGCATTAATTAAATTCAGTAAAAGTGAGTCTTACCTATAAAGAACCAATTTCAACGAAGGACTTAACTACTCAGATAAATGAAAATAAAAGAGCTAAATGAGGACCTGATTTATAAAAGTGTACAACTGTGGATTGATAAAATCAGAAACAAAAAAAGAAGATATGCCGCATTCTATAAGGTTTCCAGAGTTCTGACATTTTTCGGAAGTGCTTCCATTACAATTATTGTAGGATGGAAGAAGCCAGAGGAATTGGAAATGTCTTCGGCAAATTTAATACTTTTAATAAGTGCATTTATCGCATTTACAGCTGCAATTGAAGGATTATTTGATCTTAAGGATAAAGCTAAAAGCTACGATGTTTTCTTATTTGAATTGAGAAGGCTGAGAGATCGAATGTCTTATGATTACAGCAAAGATCAAAAGCTTTACGAACAAAATAAAGATCAATACTTCAGTAAATATGAAGGAATCCTGAATGCTCAAAAAATGATTATTGAAAACTCTTATGAATCGGAGGAATAGAGTGCCTTCTCAATAATTATATCGAATGTTTCCATCCTGAGGCCGGGGAGATGGGATGAGATGATTTAATGTTTAAACATTTTTTTATTTTGAGGGTTACTTTACCTATATTTGACTGTAGGTGAATTGAATAAAGAAAACTTATCTCTTTGGTTGATCTAGCAGGAGTGTGCAAAACTGAATTGTCAAAGATTTGCGATCACCTGCATGGAATAGGACTAATGTGGGAATGTTCTTTTTCCTAGGATGTATTTAACTCTATAACCTTATAAACATTATTCTACCATGAAAAAAATATTTATAGCCACGTTATTTTCATTAATCATTTCTTCAAGTAATGCCGCCATCCATGTTGTATTAGTTGGACAAGGCGGAAATAAATTTGCACCAACCGATTTAAATGTAATTGTAGGGGATACAGTCAGGTTTCAATGGGTAAGCGGATTTCATACAACAACATCAACAAGTATTCCTGCGGCAGCAGAATCTTGGGATGAAGTCATAGCAAACAGCGGCGATGAGTTTGATTATATTGTTAAAACTGAAGGAAAATATTCTTATGTGTGCACTCCTCACGCTGCAATGGGAATGGTAGGTAGTTTTACTGCTACTCAAAGTGTAACAGGGATTGCAAGTCAGTACGCTTCGATTAAAGAATCTGCAAATATCACCCCAAATCCTGCAACTGATCATACTACACTTATCTTTAATTCAGATATTGCTTTTAAGGGTTTTCTGAAGATATATGATAACAGTGGTATCATGATCTCTGAAGAGAAATTGAAAGTAGAGAAAGGTGAAAATTCTATATTGGTTAGCACCAGTTTATTGAAATCAGGATTATACTATGTCAACTTGTTTAATCAAGAAGATGTGTTCCTTGTAAAGAAAATGATCAAACAGTAGGGAAAGTTAAGTTGTAAGTAATAAGGCTTTTAAAATTAAAAATCGAATTTGTAGAGACGCCATGCTGGCGTCTCTTTATCTATGAAATATAAATTCGATTAATTACCTCAAGTATAAAATCTCTTGATTAGAGCCTTAAGAAAGAAGTAAAGTGTCATTCCAATCCCGAATGACAAAAGATTTAACGAGCCCTTCCAGAATAAACGGGTCTTCCTTTACAAACTCCTCTGCTGCTGCCCGAGTTTTGAATATGGCCATATTTCCTCTATCACTAAAAGGACCGATACCGATCACATCTCCTCTATCGATGTATTTTTCAACAACAACTTTATGTCTTGGATAAACAGCCATGATTACATCCATTGATGCTCCTGATGATTCTCCGATAACTACTGCTTTCATTAAAATTCTGATTTAATTTCTAATTGTTTGAATGCAATCCAATATTGTTTCCTTCAGTATCCGTGAAAAATGCCATGTATCCTGATTGCTCGTCTATTAAGGTTTTGGGCATTGTAATTTTTCCTCCTGATTTTTCAATTCGGTTAAGTACCAATTGGATATCAGGATTTCCATTAAGATAAACTATTGAACCTGTAGCACTTGGTGTATGCATTTCACTTTGAACCAATGCACCTCCAACTTTTCCATTGCTGCTGTCAGATGGTAACATCGCCATTTTCATTCCCATCATCTCCATTTCTGTTAATTCTGTTTCCAAGATTATTTCATAGAATTTTTTCGCTCTGGCAATGTCCTTCACTGCAATTTCGAACCAATTGATAGCATTGGTCTCTGAACTGATTTTTTCGCTCATGGAATTATTATCTGATTATTTGGTTTAATTTTTATTGTGTAAAATAAATCAAACAATATTCTGCAAAATTGTAAAAAAGGGAAATAGCCCTAAAAATGCTTCCCAAAATCATTGTTGAATTTTGAGTATTGTTTTGGGGAATAACCTGTATAGCGCCTGAACTCCTTTATAAGATGAGATTGATCGTAGTATAAATCATCGGAATTAATTTCCTCCGTTGAAAAATGTTTGTAGAAATGTTGAAAGCGATAGATTGTCGCCAGAGTTTTTGGTGAAATGCCCAGATGATTTTTAAAAAGTAAATCCAGGTAACGTTTTGAATAACCAGTCTTTTTCTCCAGTTCATTTATTGTTGTCAATCCGTGCAGTGAGGAAATTAAATTGACGGAGTAGTTTACTACCAGATTGTTTCTTCTGTCATTAGAGAGTTGCTTAATAAGAAATTCCTGGATGATATTAATCTTTAATTTCGGATCTTCTGTGTCTGTTATTTTTTGATATAAGTCTTTTGAGTCTTTTCCATATAAATCTGAAAAGGAAAAAAGATTGTTTGTCAGTTGATGCATCGGGATATTCATAAATCTGTAGGCTCCATGAGTTGTCAATTCGACACCAATTGATCCTGTTATATCTTTTGGAGTTCCCAATGTAACTGGTACATCCCTGAGGCCGATGAAATAAATATCACCTTCTTTGCAAATATCTGTCTTTTTATTGTCAGTTGTTGTTAATTCACTTTTGTATGGAATAATAATTTTTGCTCTGGCATTTGGAGCAATCAGAGTCCCATGGTTTATAAATCCGCTGTTGTTTTCAAACAACCAGATCTTTGTAATATATGGTTTAAGCTCTTGTCGTGGTTGTATGAATTGTAATTTCATTTGTTCAAAAAGTGCTTATTCTTTAAATTAGTTAATCATTGTGAATTGTTAAAATATGGATTAGAGGTATTGGGAAATATAAATTTGCAGTTTTTATTTTTTTAATCAAAGAAGACAGAGAGGTGGAATTGTCCTTACTGAACCATCAAGCCATATAAATGAGGAGGATTTATTATAAAGATACAATATTCCTTAACACAAAAACCTATCAGTAGTTATCAATAAGCATAACTCCTTTAAGAAATGTTTTTTGAATATTTTCTGATCGATTAGATATGGCAAAAACTCATAATGCAAATAATATTCAAATAAATAAATCTACATTCCTGAATTCAATGCTCGCAAATTCAAGATTAGCTTGTATCCTAATTCTTAATAAAGAAGGAATAATTTGGGAGATGAGTCATGGCATTGAGGAACAATTGGGATATACTCACGAAAATCTTATCGGTAAGCATTTTTCAATTCTTTTTACAGAAGAGGATCTGAAAGAAAATAAACCAGGGAAAGAATTACAGGTGGCGAAGGAAAAAGGTTTTGGCATTGATAATAATTATATTATTCATAAAAACGGGGACCTTATATGGTGTCAGGGTGAAAGTATAGTTGTCGATGATGAGGGAGAAATATATTTCGTCAAGTATATTTATAACATCAATAAGCAGAAACAGCTTGAAGAGTCGCTTAAAAAGTCTAAAAAGTTTTCTGAAAGTGTTCTTGAAACTATTGATAATCCTTTAATAGTCCTGGATAGTAACCTGGAGATATTAATGGCTAATAATTCTTTTCATAAGGTATTCAATCCTCATCAGGAGGAGATCATCAAAAAGTCATTTTTTGAAATTAAATATTTTAAATTGAATGTTAAAAAACTCAGAGAATTACTGGAAAAGATCCTCCCGGAAAGCACCTTGATTAAAAATTATGAAATAGAGTTCAGTCTTCCCGATGGACAAAAATTTTTTCATTTAAATGCTCAGCAAGTAACAGAGGAGGGAAGGAAAGTACAGGAGATTCTCATTGCTTTTCAAGATGTGACTGATGAAAGGATTATGAAAGAAAATCTCAATAATAAAAATGAAGAGTTAAACAAGGTCAATAAGGATCTTGATACTTTTGTTTATACAGCCTCTCATGATTTGAAAGCACCTATCAATAATATTGAGGGATTAATTACTGTTATGGAGAATAACCCTGATTTTTCTGAGGGTACTTATGAAGTGATTCAATTGATGAGGGAGTCCATTGATAAATTTAAGAGTAATATTAATGACCTTTCAACAATTGCTAAGATTGAAAAAGAAGGAAATGGAAAAACGGCACCAGTTAAATTGGAAGAATTATTTGAAGAGGTAATTTATAATTTAAAAGAAGAGATTAAAAAAACTGAAGCTATTATTTCGTCTGACTTTTCACAGACACCCACTTTAAAATTTTCCAGAAAAAATCTTAGAAGTATATTTCATAACCTTCTTTCAAATGCAATAAAATTTAAATCTCCTAACAGAAAGCCTGAAATATCTGTAATCACAGAAAAAGTAAATAGTTATATTCTGTTAAAGGTAAAAGATAATGGGATTGGTATAAAAGAAGAGGATAAGGGAAGGGTCTTAGCTTTATATCAAAGACTGAATCCTGATATAGAGGGCTCTGGTGTGGGTATGAATATTGTAAAAAAGATTATTGATAATAATGGAGGTGAAATTGAAATTGATAGTGAAGTAGGGAAGGGAAGTATATTTAAAATTTACATTAAAATATAAGGCACTAAGCTTAGAGCTTAAAGTATAAATTATAAAGCTTTTTCAAATCGGGAAATACACTTTGACTGTTGTACCTTCTCCTGGCTTACTTTCCAGTTCTATTTTTCCTCCTTCATTTTCAATAATTCTTTTAACTATAGCCATTCCCATTCCTGATCCTTCCACATGATGGTGACTTCGCTGATACATTTGAAAGATGTTTTCCTGATCTTCCTTTTTTATCCCTAAGCCATTATCTTGAATAGTTAGTAATATGTATGCCCCCTCCATTTTCTTTGTAGCTATCCGAACTATTGACTTTTTTTCCAGAGACCTGTATTTAATAGAATTAGATAAAAGATTCGTTAAAATGCTTCTTAAATTCTTTTTAGAAAATTTTATGATAGGAGCATTTTCAAAGTCTTTTATAAATTCAATCTTAATCTTATCTATATCATCTTTAAAGTCTGTTAAAACTTCTTCCAATAGCTCATCAATATTTATATCTTCCTCTTGTATCTTTTCAGTTTCTTGTTCCCTGGCAATGGATGACAATTCCCGGATTTTATTCCGAAAGCTTTCAATGAGATGATATATTTTGCCTATGAAAAATTTTGATTCAGAAGATTCATTAATAAAAGATTCAAGATATCTGATTAATCCTTCTATGCTGTTAATTGGAGAAATCAAATCATGTGAAACAGTGTAAACAAAATTATTCCGATCATTTATGATCTTTTTCAAATCACTGTTTCTCTGTTGCAGTTCATGTTCTAGTATCTTTTGCTCAGTAATATCCTGTAAAAGTTTTATCAGAAAGGTTCTGTTTTTATCGTCTTTAGTATAGATACTTTCTCCATGTACCCAAAGTTGAGAGCCATTCTTGTGTAAGATGAAATTATTGTCAAGGGAAGATCCTGTCCTTATTGTTCTTGATAATTCTTTCTGAGGAACAGCATTGTTTCTGTCTTTTTCTATAAACAGTATTGAAAAATTTTTGTCAATTAAGTCGTCTTTAGAATATCCAAAAGTTTTGATAAAAGCCTCATTAACATCAATAATCACACCTTCTGTATCTAATATTAAAATAGATGTAGCCTTTGCATTATTAAACATTATTTTAAAGAACAAAGAACTATACAAACTTAACTTGTCATCGTTGCCCTTTGAGTTTTTGCCTTTATCTTTATTACTCATAATCTAAATTAGGTTTAGGATTTACAGGTAACACAAAAAAAAATTAACTTCTAAACCATAGCCCTCACTTCAGAAATATTTATCACAGGAAGGTATCTGATAAATAACAGGAACATAAAAAAGAATAAGCCAAGAGAGAATATGAATACACCGATATCGTAAATAGTAGGAGTGAAAACAGACCAGGAGGAGGGAAGAAAGTCTCTTGAGAGGGATACGACAATTATTACATAACGTTCCATCCACATACCGACATTTACAATGATTGAAAGGATAAAGCTAAATACGATATTTCGCCTTAAGCTTTTTTTCCATAATAATTGAGGAAGTATAAAATTAAACAGATTGATCATGAAGTAATACTTCGCATAATTGCCCATGAACTTATAGAGCATTTGATACACCTCAAAGCCGTTATTTGAATAGAACGCTATAAATACTTCTGTCATATAAGCGAGCCCCACAAGACCCGCCATAAAGAGGACGATTTTATTCATATTTTCAATATGAAGTATCGTAATATAGTTTTCGAGTTTCAATAATTTCCTTACAAGTATCATCAATGTAAGCACCATTGCAAACCCTGAATGGATGGCTCCTGCAACAAAATAAGGAGGGAAAATAGTTGAATGCCACCCAGGAACAATGCCAGTGGAGAAGTCCATTGAAACAACAGAGTGTACAGAAACAACCAAAGCCGTTGCCATTCCTGCCAATACAAGCATCATAGGTTCATAACGTCTCCAAAGCTCTATATTATTATTCCACCCAAAGCTGAGTAAATTATATATCTTTTTCAGAATACCTTTACTTCTGTTTGCAAGTAATGCAAGATCAGGAATAAGTCCAAAATACCAATAAACAATAGAAACAGTAAGATATGTTGTTACCGCAAATGCATCCCAGACAAGTGGAGAATTAAAGTTTACCCAGATTTCCTGCCTGTTCGGATATGGTATTATGTAATATAACAACCATGGTCTTCCGAGGTGAGCAGCAATAAATAAGGCGGAGCAGAGTACAGCACATATGGTCATTGCTTCAGCAGCTCTGTTGATGGAGTTTCTCCATTTAGCCCGAAATAGTAAAAGAATGGCAGATATTAAAGTGCCGGCATGCCCGATTCCTATCCACCAAACAAAATTTGTAATATCCCAAGCCCAATTAATAGTTTTATCTTCTCCCCACATTCCAACGCCGTCCCACCAGGTTTTTGCAAGGCAATAGCCCCCAGACAGGATCATAAGAACAGATATCGCCAGTGCTATCCTCCAGTTATTTAAAGCCTCAGTGGTCAGGGGAGCTAAAATATCTTCTTTGACATCATTCTGTGTTCTGTTGTTTAAAACCAGAGGTTCTGCCAAAATTTGGTCATCATTCATATAAAAAAATCTTGAAGTGCATTTTCAGAAACTCTTATACTTCAAAATTGTTCAGAAGATTTTAAATCAAGATTTTGTCTCATTTTCTTTTTTAATATCCAACCAATAGTAGTTATAACTCCCAATCCAATGAATATTTTATTTTTGTTCATACTTAGCCAAAGTTCGGTACTTTTAGAAGAGGCATCCTTATCAAAAGAACCATGTGATCCATGATCTCCAGGGACAGGAGCATATAAATTATTTAATCTATCAGGGTCTTCTTTAAGTTCTGTTTGTTGTCCTTTATAACCTTCTTTTGCAAGTACATGATCACCCAACCAGGGAGCAATCTTATTCCCCAATATGGAGTATAAAGTGGGGTAGCCAACATATATTTCCCTTCTGTTATGCTTAGCCGCATATACAATGGCTCGGGCAGCTACTTCTGGCTGATATATTTTTCCCATGGGTTTGGCTTTATTGGGAAGACGACTTTTTACAAGTTCAAATTGTGTAGTATTCATGGCAGGCAGTTGTACCATACAGGTCTTTATCTTGCTTTTATCATGAATTAATTCAGCCCTTAGAGCATCATAGAATCCTTCAATAGCATGTTTGGCTGCGCAGTATGCGGATTGTAATGGTATTCCTCTGTAAGCTAGGGCAGAGCCTACGAAAATGATTGAGCCTTTATTTCTTTTGCGCATGTGTTTTAATGCTGCCAAGGTCCCGTATACTTGTCCTAGGTAGGTTACTTCTGTTACACGCTTATATTCTTCCGCTAACATTTCATTTACAGGTGAAAAAACACTCACCATAGCATTATTTATCCAAACGTCAATTGGGCCCAACTCATCTTCAATATCATCAGCAATTTCTTCGATTTTACCAGCATCAGCAACATCTACTTGTTTTATCAAAGCTTTGCCTCCCAGTTTTTCTACTTCTTCCTTTGCTCCTGACAATCCATCTTCTCCTCTTGCAAGGAGTGCAATAGAGCAACCAAGTTTGGCGTACTCCCTTGCGATACTCCTTCCCAGTCCCGCAGATGCTCCTGTAATTACTATTACTTTAGGTGAGTCGTCTTTGAAATAGGAAAATACTTTTCCGATAAAACTATCATTCATAAATATTTCGACCAATGCTATTACTCCTTAAGTTAGCTATATATATGAGGGAAGGAATTATTTTTTATCTTGACCCTTAAATTTGTCTTCTTTTCTTTTATTGGGTTCATCTTGAGTATATTCTCCTCCTTCATTTTCATAGTGATGGGGTTGCTGAGAACTTTGATAAAGGTTAGAATTTTTAGCTTTATCTTTTTCTACTTTTTTATCAGGATCTATCATATCATTATCATTTTAATTTCCACTATATAACATTAAAACAGCCTCTTATCGGGAAAAAGTTTCTGTTTTATTTTACCTGAAAAATTCATGTCGGATGTCTGTAAACAATCATCACAACCATCAGGTTAAAAGATTTCACGAAAACCATAACCCCAACAGTATGAGCCAAAATGTAAGTGATTTCCTTCTCAAAAGACTTTCTGAATGGAATATTAAAAGAATTTTCGGTTATCCCGGCGACGGTATTAATGGGATAATGGGTGCTTTAGACCGAGCGGAAGGCCTGATTGATTTCATTCAGGTGAGACATGAGGAAAATGCGGCATTTATGGCTTGCGGACATGCAAAGTATACAGGTGAAGTTGGTGTTTGTCTCGCTACTTCAGGTCCTGGTGCAATACATCTTTTAAACGGATTATATGACGCCAAAATGGATCATCAGCCTGTTGTTGCCATTGTAGGTCAACAAGCAAGAGGAGCAATGGGTGGATCTTATCAGCAGGAGGTTGATCTGGTCTCTTTGTATAAAGATGTAGCACACGAATATGTGATTATGGTTACAGAACCTTCTCAGATGAGGCATGCAATAGACAGAGCTTTCCGGATTGCATTGACAGAAAGAACTGTTACCTGCCTGATCATTCCTAATGATCTTCAACTTGAAAAGGCAGTTGAAACTCCAGAACATAAACATGGAACAATACACTCTGGAATGTCCTTTTCCAAACCTCTTATTGTACCAGCTCGAGAAGATATAGCAAAAGCTGCAGATATATTAAACGCTGGTCAGAGGGTAGCTATTCTTGTTGGTGCTGGAGCCAATGGAGCTGGAAAAGAGGTAATAGAAATTGCAGAATTACTAGGTGCGGGAATCGCAAAGGCATTATTAGGCAAAGCCGTTATATCGGATGATCTGCCATATGTGACCGGTTCTATTGGGTTATTGGGAACTTCTCCAAGCTGGGATATGATGCAGGAGTGTGATACGCTTTTGATGATAGGTTCATCTTTCCCATATTCTGAATTTTTGCCAAAAGAAGGGCAAGCCAGGGGAATACAAATAGATATTGATGGAAGGATGCTTAATATAAGATACCCGATGGAAATAAGTCTAATGGGGGATAGCAAGGAAACACTTCGTGCACTGATTCCATTAGTCACTCCTAAACAAGACAGGAGTTGGAGGAACAGAATCGAAGAAAATATTAAAGACTGGTGGAAGGTTTTGGAGAAACGGGCAATGGCAAGTGCACATCCAATTAATCCACAAAGAGTATTCTGGGAGTTATCAAGTAGATTGCCTGATAATTGCATTCTTTCTTCAGACTCCGGATCATCTGCGAATTGGTTTGCAAGAGACCTTAAGATAAGATATGGAATGAAAGCTTCCTTATCCGGAAATCTTGCTACCATGTGTCCGGGAATTCCATATACCATTGCAGCCAAGTTTGCTTTCCCCGACAGGGTTCCAATTGCCCTGATCGGAGACGGAGCAATGCAAATGCTGGGAATAAATGAATTGATAACAATTGCAAAATACTGGAAACGCTGGAGTGATCCGAGATTAGTAATTCTCGTTTTAAATAACCAGGATCTTAATCAGGTAACGTGGGAGCAAAGGGCGATGGAAGGTAATCCTAAATATGAAGCTTCACAGAATATACCAGATGTACCTTATGACCGTTATGCAGAAATGTTAGGCCTTCGTGGATTAAGTATGGAAAAGCCAGAAGATGTCGGACATGTTTGGGATGAAGCCTTTCGTTCTGATCGCCCAGTTGTGATCAATGCACACACGGATCCTAATGTCCCTACATTGCCTCCTCATATTACATTTGAGCAAGCCTATGCTTTTGCTAAAGCAATGTTTAAAGGCGATCCAAACCAACTGGAAGTATTAACTCAAACATTAAAGGACAAAGCACAAAGTTTTCTTCCATAATAAATAATGGAAAAAAATCTTGTCCGTATTGAAAATGTGAATGTTTCTGTCTATAAGATCCCAACCCAAACTCCTGAAGCTGACGGGACTTTGGATTGGGATCATACTATTCTTGTATATGTAGAAATCAGAGGTGGTGGTGAAACAGGCATTGGTTACTCTTATGCAAGCTTAGCTGCAGGTGTTTTAATCAAAGAACTGCTTTCTGAAAAGATAACAGGAATGAACATCTTTGATATTCCATCAATAGTCCATCAAATGATTCACGTCATACGGAACCAGGGGAGAGATGGCATAGCATCCATGTCTATTTCCGCGATAGAAACTGCATTGTGGGACTTAAAAGCTAAAATACTTAATCTTCCTTTAGTAAAATTATTAGGAGGCTTAAAGGAAAATGTAGAAGTATATGGAAGTGGCGGATTTACCAATTATTCTGACCGGCAATTGGAAGACCAAGTAAGACTATGGAAGTCTTTCGGGATAAATAAAATAAAAATTAAAATAGGAAGAGACTTTAAAGAAGATGAATCCAGAATCATAAAACTCCATAAATATCATGGTGCTAAGCTTGAAATATTTATAGATGCCAATGGCGCGTATCAAAAAAAAGAAGCTTTGCTCAAAGGAAAGAAGTTTGCAGAAATGGGAGTGGTCTGGTTTGAAGAACCTGTCTCTTCTGACAATATAGATACACTTAAATTCCTTTCTGAAAATGTTCCTCCTCCGATAAGTATTGCTGCAGGAGAATATGGGTATGATCTGTTTTACTTTCACAGAATGCTGAAGGCAAAGGCAGTAGACATATTACAAATAGACGCAACCAGATGTGGTGGATTTTCGGAAATGATAAAAGCAATGAATCTAGCTGAGGCATTCAGTGTTCCTGTCTCCACACATTGCGCTCCTCATCTTCACCTTCATGTAGCATGTGCCACAGGCGTCATTCACATGGAATACTTTTATGATCATTTTAAAATAGAGACCGAACTGTTTGATGGTGCAACTACTCCTGAAAATGGATATCTGAAGCCAGACTATTCAAGACCAGGAATAGGATTGGAACTTAAGAAAAAAGATGCTGAAAAATTTTTGTATAGATAAAATCACACCAATGGAATATAAAACATCCAATTTACCTTTAAATTTTCCTGACAAATCAGATGTAGATGTAGAACAATTGTATAATGAGCTCAGAAATAAATTAAAAGGAGAAGTCAGATTTGATGATGGAACCAGAGCCATGTATTCAACCGACGCATCTAATTACAGGCAGGTTCCTATTGGTGTTGTGATCCCAGTAAATGTACAAGACATTATTACAACTACAGAGGTTTGTCGAAAGTATAGAGCTCCTCTTTTATCAAGAGGCGGAGGTACTAGCCTGGCAGGTCAGTGTTGTAATGTTGCTGTAGTAATGGATATGTCCAAATACTATAATCAAGTTCTTTCAATCAATAAGGAATTAAAACTGGCATCTGTGCAACCAGGAATTGTATTGGATGAATTAAACAAGCAAGCTCAAAAAGTAGATTTGATATTCGGTCCTGATCCTTCTACCCATAGCCATTGTACCTTAGGTGGTATGATTGGAAATAATTCATGCGGTGTACATTCTGTAATGTCAGCAATGCATGGACTCGGAGCCAGAACTTCAGATAATCTCCATTCAATGGAAATTCTCACTTATGATGGTCTGCGTATGACAGTGGGGAAAACATCTGAAGAAGAATTAAATAAGCTGATCAATGAAGGAGGACGTAAAGGTGAAATTTACAAGCGACTAAAAAATTTAGTTGATAAGTATGGAGACGAAATAAGAAAGCGCTATCCTAAAATTCCGCGAAGAGTATCGGGCTACAATCTTGATGAATTGCTTCCTGAAAATGGATTTAATGTAGCAAGAGCACTGGCAGGTACTGAAGGTACTTGTGTTATTTTCTTAAATGCTAAGCTTCATTTGCTTCCTAATCCTGGTGCCAGATCTGTACTCATTTTGGGATATCCAGATATAGTTCAGGCTGGAGCTCATGCACACGAATTACTAAAATTTAACCCCATTGGTCTTGAAGGATTCGATCACCAACTTTATGATTACATGGTCAACAGGCATATGCACGTACAAGATCTCAAACTTCTGCCCGAGGGTAAAGGTTGGCTTTTTGTTGAGTTTGGAGGAAAAGATAAGGAGAATGCAGATAATCAGGTAAAGCAGGTGATGGAGGCGTTGAAGAGAGGTGATAACCCACCTAATATGATATTTTATGATGATCCGGAACAAGAACATAAATTATGGAGGATAAGAGAAGCTGGTCTGGGAGCTACAGCGTTCGTTCCGGGGCTTCCAGACGCTTGGGAAGGTTGGGAGGACACAGCAGTGCATCCTGAAAAACTGGGTGATTATCTTAGTGATTTTAGCAAGCTATTAGAAAAATATAACTATCATTCGGCTTTGTATGGCCACTTTGGACAAGGGCTTTTGCATTGCCGTATCAATTTTGATCTGGAAACCTCTGATGGTATTTTGCATTATAGAAAATACCTTGAAGAGGCATCAGATTTGGTAGTCAGATATAATGGCTCTTTTTCAGGTGAACATGGAGATGGACAATCTAAAGCAGAGCTTTTGCCTAAGATGTTTGGCAATGAGCTAATAGCAGCATTCAGAGAATTTAAATCAATATGGGATCCAAAAGGATTGATGAACCCAGGTAAAGTAAGTGATCCATATCCTATTGTATCCAATCTTAGACTTGGGGTTTCTTATAATCCGGCAGAACCTGAAACTTATTTTAAATTTCCTGAAGACAAAGGCAGTTTTGCAAGAGCAGTGTTGAGGTGTGTTGGCGTGGGTGAATGTAGAAAACACAATGGAGGAACAATGTGTCCGAGTTATATGGTCACTATGGAAGAGCAGCATTCTACCAGAGGCAGAGCTCATAAGCTTTTTGAGATGTTGCGTGGGGAAGTAGTAAAAAAAAGCTGGAAAGATGAATCTGTAAAGGAAGCACTTGATTTATGTCTTGCATGCAAAGGATGTAAAGGCGATTGCCCTGTGAGAGTTGATATGGCCACTTATAAAGCAGAGTTTCTTGCACATTATTATAAAGGTAAGATAAGGCCACTTAGTGCTTACTTGTTTGGAAGGATTGCTCAATTTTCAAGATTTGCAATGCTCTTTCCGGGCTTGTCTAATGCAGTAAAAAATTCATCTTTAACAGGTTCATTTATCAAGAAGATTTCAGGGATTGCAAGTGAACGCAAAGTTCCTGATTTCGCAGAAGAGAGCTTTAAAAAGTGGTTCTTTAAAAGAAGTATTGTAAATCAAGGAAAGCCTATTGTAATTTTATGGGCAGATACTTTCAATAATTATTTTCATCCTCACATTGCTATTGCAGCAACAGAAGTACTGGAATATCTTGGATTTCAAGTGAAAGTCTTTAGGCAACCTCTTTGCTGCGGCAGACCTTTATATGATTTTGGAATGCTTGATACTGCTCAAAAGTGGCTTTTGGAACTTCTGGAACATGTAAAGGATGATGTTAGGAGAGGGATAAGTATTGTTGGTCTGGAGCCAAGTTGTGTCAGTGTCTTCAGAGATGAACTCGTTAATCTCTTTCCAAATAATGATGATGCAAACAGGGTTAGTCAGAATACCTTTATGTTAAGTGAATTTTTAGAGAAGAAAGTTATAGATTATAGTTTTCCTCAATTAAAAAGAAAAGCTATTATTCACGGTCATTGTCATCATAAAGCGATAATAACGATGAAAGATGAAATCTCTGTATTAAATAAGATTGGACTTGACTGTAATGTGCTTGATGCAGGATGCTGTGGCATGGCTGGTAGTTTTGGTTTTGAAGAAAAACATTACAAAGTATCGGTTGCAGCAGGAGAACGTGTATTGCTTCCAGAAGTAAGAAAAGTTGAAAACGATACACTCATAGTTATGAATGGATTCAGTTGTAAAGAACAAGTTGTTCAACTGGCCAATAAATCTTCTTATCATCTTGCGGAAATTTTAAAGATGGCGATAGAATCAGAAAAGGATCATAGGGAATCAGCTAAACAGATTCAGACCTGAAGCCCTTAATTTGATCTTTTTTGGACTAGAGATTTGGCAGAACTTTTCATTAAAAGCATAGCTGATTCGGATGTACTTAAAAATATAAAGAAGTTAGTATTTCAGATTAAAATAACTTTCTTTGATAAACGAGCAAGGTTACCTTAATTATATTAGAATAAAATCAAAAAAGGAGATTTGGAGTCTCCTTTTTTGTTCTATAATGACAGCTATTAAACATGGGTATATTCCTGAATTTTTTCCAGAGTTACTCTTTCTCCTGTTTTAGCTGATTTATAAATGGCTTCTATTATCTGAACATCAATAAGTCCTTCTATTCCCGAAGCCCTATTATGAATTCCATTTATGATAGTATCAGCAATACCCTCCATCTGAGCTTTTTGCTGATTAATTCTTTCTACCTTAAGATTACCCTGCTCTGTAGATCCTTGCAAACCGTAGTAATAATAAGCGGGGCTTATTTCAATATAACCTTTTTCTGCTTCTACATATAATTTGTCGGATTCTTTAGTATAGCTAGAACTGCAATAAGCAATTACATTATCAGGAAACTCCATTTCCCAGGTTACATCACCATCCACTTCACTAGGCCTTTCAAAAATTGTATTTTCTAGTTTGACATTTCTAACTGCAATGGGATTTTTTCCAACTACATATCTTGCAGCTTGTATTACGTATATGCCAACATCTACCAGAGCACCACCTCCGGCAAGGTCCTTTTGAAGCCTCCATTGTCCATTGTCTTCTATTTTAAAACCAAAGCTGCCCTCAATTTTCTTTATTGGGCCTTTTGCTTTGGTTTGACCTAGCTTCATCGCTTCTAGATGATGAGGCTCAAAATGAAGTCTGTATCCAACAAATAATTCAACATTGGCATCTTTGCAGGCTTTGATCATTCTTTCACATTGCTTGACAGATGTGCCCATAGGCTTCTCCGTTATGACATGCTTTCCGGCCATAGCGGCTCTTATAACGTATTCTTCATGCATTGCATTCGGAAGTGCTATGTAAACGATATCTATATCTGTATTACCTTTGATTGAGTCAAAGTTGTCATAGTTATAGATATTCTTTTCTGGGATATCGTATTTTGTAGAATATTCCTGGGCTTTTTCTTCAGATCCTGTAACAATTCCTTTGAGACTAAATGATTCGCTTTGAACTATTGCAGGAATCAATTGGCCTGTACTGTATTTACCCAATCCCACCATCGCAATGCCCAGCTTCTTATTCTTTTTATTCATATCAATTTTTTGTTAAGTAAAGTTTACAGAGCGATTGATAAAAAAAATAAATTACCTTATAGATTAAGGTAATTTATTTTTAAGCAATCTAAGTTTGCTAGTTTTATGCAATAGCCTTTTTGTTAATCGATTTCTTGGCAAGGTCATTGAGCTTTGTGTCTGCTGCTTTTTCTTCATTTAAAGTTTCAGTAAGCAGTTGATGTACCTCTTTATGCCCCAGTTTTTCTGCATAATGCACAACAGTACCATATCCTGAAATTTCATAGTGCTCAATTTTCTGAGCAGCAGCGATTAAGCCAGCATCTTTAACTTCCGGAGTGGCATTTTCATCAATGAGATCTTTACCTTCTTCAATTAATCCTTCCATGGCAAGACATTTTGTATTCCCATGTTTGGAATTTAAAAGTGTAAATACTCTGTCCAATCTTTCCTTTTGTGCATTAGTCTCTTCAAGGTGCGATTCAAAAGCTTCCCTTAAAGCGGGATTGTTAGCCTCTTTTGCCATTTTTGGTAGAGCATGTATTAATTGCCTTTCCGCGCTATAAAGGTCTTTTAGCTCATATAATAAAAGATCTTCCAGGTTTTTAAGTTTTGTTGTCATAATAGTATTTTATGATTATCTAAAAAAAACAGATACAGGTTTTAAATTGTTTTTCCTTAATGTTTAAGTGGATTTTTATAAGATTATTGCCTTGAGACCTGGATAATCAAACCATGATGATTATCACTATGCGGAGCTGGAAATTCAACAGCTAAAGCTATCTTCCAATTATTGTTTAGGTTAACTTGTAATCCGGAATTAATTACACTGATCTCGTTTTGGCCTGTTATATAATCTGTAATTAGGGTCAGTTTTTCTTTAATAAGTACCTTTTGTAAACCCAGTTGCATTCCGATAAATTATTATTATTATTATTATGTCCGATATATTCCTGATTACCGTAATAAACTCCGATCACCGCATAATTTTTTGTATCAGGAATTGTAAACCTGTTATTTAAAAAGGAGAAATTAACAAATGCAGGATTGGTATGGTCGTTAACACTTATATTATACCTGATCGGCTTCCAATACCTATTTTATACCATTCTGTTAGTTTAAATATTTTCTGTATATGCCAAAAAAATATCAGGATTTTGAGATGGTTCTTCTTTATCAATATTAAGTTTTCTGTTCAGAGGCCTGGTATGTACAGTCAATTGATTGATCATTATTCCTGTCTTCCAATTTGTTTTTAATCCCAGAGTGGTAATTATCGACGTAGAGATATTCCTGTTAATAATACTACTCTGTGTTTGAAAAAATATTTTTTTAAATTCTACAATTTCAGAAGAGGGAACGTCAATTAAGTTTTTCTGTGCATTAGCTTTAATAGAACATAATAAAATAAAAAGGATTATATATTTCCACCTTGTTTTTGTGGCCATAAAAGTGGCAAGCTTAAGTGTTCTTTCCTTTGTGCAAAACAAATGAGCTTCACTTTTTGTTAAATTTTTATTTGCAAGATATGAAGAAGCATTATCCCTCATTTATTAAAAGAAACGGCCTGTCCTTGTGTCTAATTCTTTTGTTTTTACTTTTTATTACAGGACAGATTCTTACAGGGTGGCAGGAATACAATGAAGAACTGCTTGATCTGGGAGGGAAAGAATTGGGATTGAGCTCTTATCTGTTATCTGGTCATTTCATTCAAACTACGTTTGAGAATTGGGAAAGTGAATTTCTGCAAATGGGACTTTATGTATGGCTCACTGTTTACCTAAAGCAAATGGGATCGGCAGAATCTAAATCTCTGACAGATGTAGAGGAGGTTGACCGAATCCCTATTGCTCATCCTGACGCACCTTGGCCTGTCAGAAATGGTGGAATGTTAGATTGTATAAGCCTATGACAGATCTGCAACAAAAGGAATCAGAAAGCTTTAAGAAATTGCTTGAAGAACATAGGGGATTATTCGAGTATAGAGGAAATGTTCCAGAATACGATTGATAAAGGATATAACCTAGCATTAATTGATTGTAATGGTAATGTATTTTATCTTCATGAGCCTGATGCAAGCGATTGCAATACAAATTAATTAGTGTTATACAATTAATTATTAAGCCGAATATTTCATAGCGTTCGGATCAATAATCCAATATCATGTTCAGTTAATAAACAATATATCTTTTGCGGTAATTATATATTAGTGATATTCTCAATAGTCTTATAATATGAAGTCCATACTTTCAGATCTGGAATTGATAAAAGATATTTTGGTTTCCAATAACCAGACATTATCCGTTGCAGAAAGTGTAACTGGCGGAAATATTCAAGCTCTGCTAGCTTCGGTTCCAATGGCTATTGATTTTTATCAGGGTGGTATAACAACCTATAATATTGGACAAAAAGTTAAACATCTGGGAGTTGAACCCATACATGCCATCAAATATAACAGTGTGTCAGGTAAAGTAGCAAGTGAATTGGCTATTGGAGCAATCAAACTTTTTATGAGTGACTTTGCCATTGCTGTTACAGGCTATGTAGGACCTGATGAGAATAATGATTCAGATAATCCTATTGCATTTATTTCCATTGCAAGACATTCAATAGAGGGAATTTCTGAAGTTTATAATGAAAAAATAGAATTCGAATTAAAGGAAAGAGATGAAGTTCAAAGATATTTTGCAGAATCCGCGATAAGAATATTTGGTCAATATTTGTCAAAGGGTGATTAATAAGAGGATCAGAAGTTCAGAAGGGGTACACCGTCAAAAAGAATTCGGATATAATATAAATGAATTTCTTCTGGCTTTATCTGAAGAGCTATTACACTTAAAGATCATGGCGAACATACAAGTTATAATTCCGAGGGATATAGCAAAATTCAATACGTGAAATATATAGATTGTAAAATCTGGTAACAGGCTTGTTAGCCATTTACTTAATGCAGTGAGTACTCCGGTAACAGCCATTGAGATAAGCAACAAAAAGCCAATTGTTAAAACAATTCCAAAGGTTTTGGTTCTATCGAATATAACTTTTAATATCCCTGCATCTTCTCTTGTTTTTACTTCCCACATTCTGTTAAGAGCTTTTTGCATTTGCATAAAGAGAGTAGTTGCACTTAATACCAGTACTCCAATACCTATTATAAGCATTACTGTTGAATTAGCCTGTACATTTGCATTTTGAATCATAGTTTGGATCTGTTGCGCCGAATTCGGGCCTATAGTATTACCAATTGTCTTCGATATTTCTCCCTGAATAGCTTCCTTCCCAAAGATTAATCCAGCCACATTGATCAGAATAATTAAAATAGCAGGCAATGAAAATATCGCATAATAAGACACTGCAGCGGCATGAGTAAATGCATCGTCATCATTCCATTCTTTATATGTATCTTTTAATATTGCTCCAAGGTCTCTGAATTTGAATTCGTTTTCCATATTCCATTATGGTTCTAGCCACAACCATATATTTTAAAACATATAAATTGTTATCTCTTGTTCAATAATATCCGAACGATAATAAAAATGAAGCAGTTTTGAAGTAAGTAGATTGTTTATTTGAATCACAAATTATGAATATGAAGAAGACTATAATTGGAATAATCTTGCTCTTGGCGGGAATTATCCTTTCGATAAATACATATGGCCAATCTGATCTTGATCCAAATGTGGGGATAATGGATCCGATAATGGTAACTAATCCGAACTTTCTTGTAACTATCATAGCAGGAGTTCTGATGGCACTGGGCTTTCAGTTTATTCTGACTAATCTATCTGTCGCATTAGGTATTACATCTATTGGTAATATCAAGCAGAGAACAGAAAGGTTTCTACGCAATACCTATCTGAATTCAAAAGAAGAAGTAGGAGAGGAAGAGCCAGAAGATAAGAAAGAGACTAAAAACGTGGCTTCTAAATTTATGTCTTTGGCTGGCGGGTGGACTTTAGTCACAGGAACTATTTCATTATTCCTTGCTTGTATGTTGGCAGTTAAATTATCATTAATAGAAAGCAATGCAGTTGGTTTCACTTTAGGTCTGGTAATTTGGGCAGTATTCAGTATGGTGATGATTTATCTTGAAACACGAGCTCTAGGTTCCATTATCAGCGGTGTCTGGGGAGCTGCAATTAGTGCTATAAGATCAGGAATTTCAGGAGCAGGGTCAATATTCTCTAGTCGTGAATCTCAGGCTGATAGGGACAAAAACGTGGTTGACAAGATCAGAGACGAAGTGTATCAATTAGTGGAAGATCCAGAAATGAACACTAAGTTCGATAATGTCATAGAGAAGATAAGACCAAAGTTTGATACCCATCAATTTAAAACTGAGCTAGCTGAATTGTTAAATGAGATAAAAATAGAGCAAAAAGGTAGCGTTTCTCCTGACATTAGGGAACTATTTATTAAGGTAGCTGAAAAGGAGCCTGCTTTCAGTAGAACCGATGTTTCCAGTTTAGATAAAATATTTGAAAGCGCGCTAGCAGGTGTAGGATTGTCCGGAGTATCCAGACAGGCAGGGGGACTTGGTTCTAAAGCTTCAGAATATGTAAAGGGAGAGGTTTTACCAAAAGTTAAGGAAGAGTATATTCCTAAATTTAAAGAAGAGTATCTGCCCAAAATTAAAGATGAGATGGAACATTATGTGATGGATAGAAACCCGATAGATACTGATCCAGAAATTGTAAGAGCAGAGATAGATGAAATATTTAGTCATGAAGTAGATATTTCAAAAATAAAAAGTCAAGGAAAGATATTTGATAAAGATGATATTGCTACTGCGGTAGCAGACCAAAAAGGTGTCAGCAGATCTGAAGCTTTGAACGTGGCAGATAAATTAGAAGATGCATTGAATTCTATTCTGCGTTCATCAAATATCAAAGAAATTGTAAGTCCCAAATTAGAGGAGACTAAAGAGAAATTTGAGGAAACTAAAGAGAAGGTTAAAGAAACTCTTGGGGAAAAGAAAGAGGAATACATGAATCGACTAGAAGGTAGGTTCCAACAATTGTTCAGAAGAATTGATAGACCAGAATTGGATTATAATCTTTTGAAAAAAGAGTTCATTTTTATGATTCAGAATCCAAGATTGGCGCCAAAGGTATTAAAGATGAAGTTGAAACAAATGGATTCTAATACTTTGGTTGGACTTTTAACTGCTAGCGGAACGCTGAATAAATCTGAAATAAATAATGTAGTTCGAAAATTCGAAGACGTAAAATCGGATTCATTTCAGAAAATGGATCAAGCTGAGGATTTAATTAGGCGTAAAACAAGAGAAGCTAGTGAGTTTGCCTTAGAACAAGCAGAAAATACCAGAAAACTTGCCGCGGAAGCAGGATGGTGGTTATTTGCTATGTTGGTTATATCTGGCATCGCAGCAGGTTTAGGTGGAGCTTTAGGAATGTAATTTATGTTATCATTAAATAATCACAAAGGATATGTAACAGCATATTCTTTGTGATTATTTTGAATTTTTATAATTGTGGGATTTGCCTTGAAATCTATCCGCATAAAAATGAAATCTGCTCAGTTATTTTTGTTTTAAAAACATGCGAATAATAGTAAGTATAATAGGCTTCCTTCATTAAAAGTGTTTATTTTTGATAACTGTCATAAATTGAGCTATCTTCATATATGTATTTTAAAATATAATGTCAGTTTTTAGAATAGAAAATCCTTGTCACGAAGAGTGGGAGAATATGAAGATAGGAGTAGATTCAAGATTTTGCAATCATTGTACCAAGAATGTTATTGATTTTACAGGGAGAACAAGAGATGAGATACTTGAATACATATTAGTCAATTATAATAAAAATATTTGCGGAAGATTCTATTCCCGGCAGCTTGATTTCAACCTCTCAGATTTTATCATAACAATTCAAGCAGTCTCTAAAAATAGGCAAAATAACAATCTTTCTTTTTATCTGCTAACTCTTGGAACACTGATCTTTTCGGTTCTTGATAATGAAGCAACAGCTCAGGTTAATTCACCAGCGTTAAATAATAATCAAAGTGAAATTTCTTCAGTGCCTTCTGATAGAGGAGATTCTTTAAAGGCTGTTTTAAAATGCAGTAAGCCAAAGTCTTTGGAAGAAAATATCATTGAAGAGCAAGAAGTCATCTTCGGCATGATCAAGACAGAGCTTGATAGTAATCTCCGTTGTATAGGGCCATATACCCATGCTGAAATAATGCCTGAATTTAATGGCGGGATGGAAGGACTTATGAATTATTTACAAGAAAATATTCACTATCCCTTATGGGAACGAAAGAACCGAATAGAAGGCATTATTTATGTTTCATTTGTTGTAGATAAAAATGGTAAAATAAAAGATGCAAAAATTTTAAAATCAGTCAATGGTTCTCAAAATTTTGATAAGGAAGTGTTAAGAGTTATTGCCAATATGCCAGACTGGAAACCTGGAATTACTGGTGGTGAAAATGTAGACGTTATTTTTAATCTACCTTTCATTTTTAAATTATAATCTCAATGCTTCTACTTAATAATCAAATATGTACAGAAATGAATTAAAAGCCCAATTGCAGCAAAAACGATCCATTTCAGTTGTTCAAATGAGATTGATCCTGGATAGCTACCAATAGCCATCGGCTATACCACTGGCCTAGGCGCTTTGCTCGAAATGGATGATTTTCTTCAAGCTGGAAATACGTTTATTGTGGAAGACTGGTTGGGAAGCAATGTCCAGATAAGTTCTGTTCAGGAGCTTAAAGAGTTTACGAAAAGGTATGATGTTTATATTGATTGGTAATTAAGCCGATGTCTTATCAATAGTTGAATTAGTTAATTTTATGAAATACAATAATAGCTAGTATGTACGTGAACTGGTTATTATTGAATTTTTCAGTCCTTACTTTTATTTCCAGAGAAAGTTAATCAATGTAAAGAAGCTTGTATATCGAATAAGGCTTAGTTAAACCTTTGAGAAGCCAAACTCATCAGTTCTGTTACATTTGCTGTATTCGTTTTCTGAAGCATCTTTTTTCTATGGTTGTTAACGGTATGATGACTTATATTAAGCTCTTGGGCAATCTGCCTGCTTGTCTTACCCTGAGCCAATAATGCGATAACTTCTTTTTCCCTTTTAGACAGAGTATATTCTTCTTCTGGATTAATAGATTTTTTCAGAATTGTACTTTGTGTATTATCTGGATTAACGATGTATGCAGCAAAGTCAATCGCATTATCTTTTTTGAAATGATCTATTTCAATCATATGTTTTAAACCTACCACAGGTTCATTTTGACGGGAGGTTAATACACTTAAGTGATGCATAAACCATTTATATTCTCCGGATGGCGTCCTCATTTTATTGCAATACGCAATACGAAGTTTATGACTTTCACCCTTCATAATATATTCGCCGAAAAGCTTGTAGACTTCAGGGAAAATATGACTACGCATAATTTCGTAGTGATCTTTCTGGAAAAGAGAAAAGGTATAGGTAGTTCCAAACTGATACATCAGATCTATATCAAGGTCAAGCAAAGATATATTTTCAGAATGGTAGAGATAGCTATGCTGAGAGTAATCAACGAGAAGAATGATACCAGGAGTAATTTTTAAAAGTGCCTCATATTGTCTGACGTCTGGAAAATGATTTTTCTCTATTTTTCCCGGAGCAACTTCCTCCATGTTATTTTTCCTGAGCAACTGCTGAAAATAACTGTAATGCTCATTGTAGGTGTTGAAATTGAGGTTTTTAGCATTCATAAAATATTGTCACTATGTTTGATTGGCGTGACCGGTTTTAGTCAGTCCACCAATTTTTTAAAGTTTAGTTAAAAATTTCTTGAATAAAGATATTTCTTTTTCATTCGTAAATTATTATTGCTAAAAAGTATTTTAGTTTGGATTGATAAGTAGCGTTCCATTACTTATCAAAGATTTATATGCAATAGTGTGCTTAAGTGTAAGTAAATGAGAATATTATCGATGGCGTCTGATTTTTCTAAAAAAAAAATCTAATGCTTTTGTCCCCGTTCTGAAGTTCCAATCGTCATTGCGGTATAAAACAAAATAACTTTAATAAAATGAAAGAATTTCTATTAATCTTCAGAGCAGACTACAAAGCTATGCCTCAGGCCTCACCAGAAGAAATGCAAGCTACAACACAAAGATGGATGAATTGGGTTGCAGGAATTGCAGCTCAGGGCAAATTAGCTGATCGGGGTAATCGATTGGTAAACACTGGAAAAGTGCTAAAAGACGACACTATTGTTTCTGACGGACCTTATGCTGAAATCAAAGAGTCTATTTTAGGCTATTCGGTTGTTAAAGCTGCTTCTTTGGAAGAGGCGGCTAAACTCGCACATGGGTGTCCTATATTCGCCGTTGGAGGAAATGTAGAGGTAAGAGAAATTAATCCATTGTAGTTTACTTTTAAAGCCCTTGCCCATCGGCAAGGGCCTTTAAGCAATGCAAGAAACCGAATTAATACCACATTTATTCAGAACAGAGTATGGTAAAATTGTTGCTGTACTTTGTAACTCGTTTAATTTAAGGCATATCGAAATTGCAGAAGATATTGCGAGTGAAACTTTTTTGAAAGCCTCTGAAATATGGGGGATTAAAGGTGTTCCGGAAAATCCTGCTGCATGGCTTTATACAACAGCTCAAAACAAGTCAAAGGATTATTTTAAGCACCATTCAGTTTTTGAAAATAAAATAAAGGAAGTCCTGAAGTCTAATGATGAGAGAGCTGAAATTGATTTTGAATTCAGTAATGAGAATATTACTGACAGCCAGTTGGCTATGATATTTTCTGTTTGCAATCCAGACATTTCAAATGAAGCCCAAATATGCTTGGCGCTACAAATACTTTGTGGGTTTAGCGTTGAAGAAATTGCCAATGCTTTTTTAACAAAATCTGAGACAATTAAAAAGCGCTTGCATAGAGCAAGGACTATGCTTCGGGATAATAATTTTCAAATCAAAAATTTAAATAAAGAAGAAATCAAAAGTCGACAGGATAGTGTTTTGACAACCTTATACTTGCTATTTAATGAGGGGTATTTTTCAAAAACCAATAATCAGACCATCCGGAAAGATCTTTGTTCCGAAGCTTTGAGACTAGCTTATATTCTTACTGAAAACCCTTTAACCAATTCTTCACAAACCAATGCTTTGCTTGCTCTCATGTGCTTCCAAAGTTCGCGTCTTGAAGCAAGAATAAATGAAGATGGGGATGCAATTCTTTTTGACCAGCAAGATAAAAGTTTATGGAATAAAGAATTAATAGAAAAAGGTAATCATTATTTAATAAATGCCTATGAAGGAGGTGGGATTTCAAAGTATCATCTTGAAGCTACTATTGCATATTGGCATACTACACCTACCGATGAAAACAAATGGGAGCATATTTTGCGATTATACAATCAACTTATTTTAATTGAGTATTCGCCTGTAACAGCGCTGAACAGAACGTTTGCATTTGCTAAAGTTTATGGAAATGAAATAGGGATAAAGGAAGCTGAAAAATTAAACCTGGAAAGTAACAGTCATTACTATTCGTTGCTAGGTTATCTTTATTCGGACATTGATGACAACAAAGCTATAAGACATTATGAACAAGCAATTGCTTTGAGCAAATCCAAGACTGAAATGCAAACTATAACAAAAGAAATTCAGAGGCTTGTTGAAAAGAAAGACAATTGCTAAACTCTATATGAGTGAACACAACGAGTAGTTGTAGATATATGCCCAATAGAACATATCAAACTTCTTATTGCATTGTTTTTTTATCACCTTTTTTGAGGAACCTGTAAACTAGCACTACGGAAATAGCATTGAAATTATCCTTAAGATTTCCGTTGAATTTTTTTTCTGGGAGCTTTTTAAAGCTTGTAAAGCCATAGTTATATCTCATACCTATTCCGAAATTTTTATAGAGATAATATTCAAAGTAGGGGTTAATATTGAGCGAATTGCAGTTGTAGTTTTTGGACCACCATCCTCCATATTTTATAACTGCTAATACAAGCAATCTTTTATTTAAGTATGTGGATGCATTGAACCCAATAGTAGGAAGAGGGACAAATACAGTATGCTTTTCATTGAAATCTGGAAAAGTTCTATTGGAAAGTCTTAATGAATAGATTGTTGCTGTTACTCCAAGAAGAAAAGCAGCTCTGGATCTTCCATCATCATAGAAGAAATTTATATAGGATAAATTCAGATAATTTAATTTTAGCTGAGATTTAACCTGATTTCCTGCAAGGAATGTTGTGTCTCCATACTTTATATCTTTATCAAGTATTTCAGTTCCCCTTCTATTAACATTATAGGTGTCAAATGATATCCAATGAAAGTTGCCAAAGCTAAAAATTACGTTCGCTCTTAGTAAAATCGGATGTTTAGGAAATCCTAGGTCATCATGGACATTTATCTTTGTGCCGGGAGTTTGTCCGGAATTTACCTGAACATTTCCTGTATTTAATGTATATGACGCTCCAAGGTGAATTGTCAGGAATGGCTGAGGATAAGCAGTTTTGATACTATCCAATGAAAATCTTAAATTGTTTATTTTCCTTGTCTTATATCTTTTGAGCCAATTCTCATGATGTCCCTTAAAGGGATTCTCTCCTGCTATAGAAAAGCTTTCAGAAGCAAACATAATCAGGATAAATAAAAGAATACTCGAACTGATCTTTTTCATGATGTCCATAACAATAAAGATTCCTGTAGTAACTCCTTTAGACCGGAACTGTTGCTGAATTCAAGCAATTAAGATTCTTCAAAAGGGAAATCTTTCCTCAAAAAGTTTATTTTCCCTTAGAAATGTTTAGAAAATTAATCAAATAAAAATAGTTGAGAGATTGTATGAAGAAGTTATCTCACAGTTCAAAGTGTTAGGATTTTTTTATTGCAGTTGGAGAGAGGCTATTGGTTGCCCTTGATTATACAAGCTTTCGGTCTTTGATATTGAATCATCATATTTGATATGATGTGTTTCAATGAGATCAAAATAGGAATTAAGTTTTATAACATTAATGATTTTCAATAGAAATTTTTATTATTATTGAAACATTAAGTCTATCAATCAGAATCATAACAATACTTGCAATATCTGCTTTTATTGTTTCGTATAAATCCAATCTCAACCGAGAAATGATTTTTGAATTTATATTTTCTTAAAATTGAAAACTTTATAATATGGAAACATTAAAGACAACAGCGGAAGGAGTAATTTCTGTCAAAACGAAAGAAGTGAGGGCATTTGGTACAGCGGCGGCGGATAAATCTTTGCAACAAATAAAGATCAATCGAAGAATCCCTACACCGCATGATGTAGAGATTGAAATATTGTATTGTGGTGTTTGTCATTCAGATCTTCATACTGCCCGCAATGAATGGCACGGCACTGTCTACCCTTGTGTTCCTGGTCATGAAATCGTAGGGAAAGTTGTAAGTGTAGGAAAGCACGTTTCTAAATTTAAAGTTGGTGATCATGCTGCTGTAGGTTGTATGGTTGACAGTTGCCGGGAGTGCCAATATTGTAGAGAGGATCTGGAACAATATTGTGAGGAGGGTAATACAGCAACATATAATTCCCCGGACAAACACCTGGGGACTCAGACATATGGAGGTTATTCGGAAAGTGTTGTTGTGGATGAAGCTTATGTCTTGCGTGTACCTGAAAATCTTGATCTGGCAGCTACTGCACCATTACTATGTGCTGGTATTACAACGTATTCACCTTTGAAACATTGGAATGTAGGACCTGGCAAGAAAGTCGGGATAATTGGTATTGGTGGCTTAGGACATATGGCTGTAAAACTTGCGAAAGCAATGGGTGCAGAAGTGATTGTATTTACCACTTCAGCTTCTAAAGTTGAAGATGCCAAAAGGCTTGGTGCTGATGATGTAGTGTTATCAAAAGATAGAGATCAGATGCAACGTTATGCGGGCAAGTTACATTTTATTCTGGATGCAGTTTCTGCACAGCATGATGTTAATGCTTATTTAAGACAGTTAAGAGTGGATGGGGTAATGGTATTAGTAGGAGCGCCTGAGCATCCGCTGCCGATTGCAGCATTCAGTCTTATTCCACAAAGGAAAACATTTGCAGGTTCAATGATTGGAGGGATTGCTGAAACGCAGGAGATGCTTGACTTCTGTGGCAAGCATAACATTGTTTCAGATATAGAATTAATCAACATTCAAAAAATCAATGAAGCATATGAACGTTTACTGAAAAGTGATGTCAAATATCGCTTTGTTATTGATATGGCATCTTTAAAAAAGTAAGAATCGATAAGACTGATTAAAAAGTTAAATTAATCAAAGAAGTTTTTTATTATGGAAATTAAAAGAATTGGTTCACAACCTTCAGGGAAAGGTCCGGCTGACTGGTTCACAGGAACAGTGCGTATCGATCCTCTTTTTCAGGCTAGCGATCCAGCGCGGGTGGCAGGTGCTAATGTGACTTTCGAGCCTGGTGCTCGGACCGCGTGGCATACACACCCACTAGGTCAAACATTGATAGTAACATCTGGTTGTGGATGGGCTCAAAGGGAGGGGGGACCTGTTGAAGAAATTCATCCTGGAGATATAGTATGGTTTCCTCCCGGAGAAAAACATTGGCATGGAGCAACGTCTACTATCGCCATGACTCATATTGCTATCCAGGAAAGCCTTAATGGTAAGGTGGTAGAGTGGATGGAGAAGGTCACAGATGAACAATATCATTCAAAAGTTACAGTTGCTAAACCAGAATAATTTTATTAATAAAAATTAATTATGAAAAAACCTCATGTAATCTGTCATATGATGTCGTCCGTCAATGGCAAGATCATTTCTGATAACTGGGGAAGTAAAGACCAGGCAAAAGGTTATACGGATATTTATGAAAGATGCCATCAAAGTTTTGCCAGTCAGGCATGGATGGTTGGCAGGGTTACAATGGAAAGACATTTTTCAGAAGAAAAGGAGCCTTCATTGCCAAAATCAAATGCTCCAATAGAAAGAAAACCATTTATAGGAAATAAAGAAGCAACAAGCTTTGCAATAGCAATAGATGCCAAAGGGAAATTAGTATGGGACTCAAATGAGACAGGTGGAGATCATATAATTGAAGTACTCACCGAACAGGTAAGTGATGGATATTTAAGTTTTCTCCAGCAGAAGAAGGTTTCTTATATTTTTGCAGGAAAAAAAGAAATGGATCTCAAATTGGCCTTAGAACAACTAAGTAATCTTTTTAACATTAAAACTCTGATGCTGGAAGGAGGAGGGCATATCAACGGTTCGTTGTTAAATGAAGGATTAATTGATGAGTTAAGTATTTTAATAGTTCCTGTTGCTGATGCAACCCCAAATGCTCCGACCACATTTGAGTTGGGCGATTACCAACAGAAAAATGTATCCCAGCATCTACATTTGAAAGAAGTGAGACAATTAGAGAATGCTGTGCTCTGGCTTAAATATACTGTTAGTAAAGATTAACTGACTTGTCTTGGTTTTAACATAAGAAATCTTCAAAATAACTCCAATAACGTTTAGCCAGCTTTAAGCTGGCTATTTTGTTTACCTTAGTTTATTCATGAATAAAGTTTAATGAAGGTGGGAGAAAATTATGAGTATTAAGTATATTTTGTACCTATATTGGTCTTGAATAATTTTGAATTAATATGAGTTTATTAAAGTCAATATTGTATTTTATTCTAGCTGGACTTTTTGAGATAGGAGGAGGTTATCTTATCTGGCTGTGGTTGAGAGAAGGTAAGAACTTTTGGATATGCAATAATAGGTGCTATTGTACCAGTATTTTATGGTATTATCCCCACATTACAACCTGCAAATATTGAACGTGTATATGCTGCCTATGGAGGCGTATTTGTTGTAATGTCAATATTATGGGGTTGGAAAATAGATGGAAATAGTACAGACAGATTTGACATTATCGGAAGTATAGTTGTTTTGGTTGGAGTTGCTATTATTATGTATTGGCCTAGAAATTAACTGATTTAAAAAAAGTTTAAAATTTCTCTTGACTGTGGACTATACTCCACACTGTATATTTAACAAAAAGAGAAGTTTATGGAAACTGATAAAAGTAAATGAGATTATTTGAGAATTTTGCGTGGGTTAGCGGACTTCTTTGTATACTGTGTTGTGCCCTTCCACCAATGGCTGTTGCAGCAGGTTTAGGTTCTTTAACAAGATAGCTGTGTTTATAGAGAAGTTCGCTATAATTTTCCTGTCACTGGCAATCATCTTTTTTCCACATGGCATTTTAAGAGAAAGAAAGTACAATCATGTGATATAAATTGCATATCAAAACCCGTAAGTAAAAAAGCTTAAGCATCGTTTATAAGCCCCGGAATTCGGGACTTTTAGAAATTAATACAACTTGGTAATATATCATCAATACTACAGTTGCCATTACAATTTTTTTGTATTGCAGTGAGGCGGGCTTTAATTTCTTCAAGCTCCTTCATCTTCTGTTCTACAAGATCAATCTTGGTATTCACAGCTTCCAGAATTTCTGTGCAGGGATTGGTCTCTCCCAGCAATATTTCAATAGTATCTGATATCTCATTAAGAGTAAATCCCAATAGCTTTAATCTTTTAACAAGACTGAGCCTGACGAGAATATCATCAGAATACTCTTTGTAGTTATTCTCTCTACGTTCTTTTTTATTAAGCTTAATCAGCCCCATTTTTTCATAATACCTGATAGTATCTTTTGACAGGCCTGATTTTTTTACAAGATCTCCAATTAACATAAAATTTCTACAGAAAATGCTTGACAGTGGACTATACTCCACCCTGTATATTTGCTTTGAATCAATATAATAAAGTTATGAAAAATACACCCTTTTTCTTTATCCCGTTTATGATATTTTATTTATCAGGGTGCAAGCAGAGCTGCTGTCCTAATAAATGCAACAATTTTGAAAAAAAATGTTCAGTGAATTCAAAATCCGAAGCTTCTATGATTAAAAATGAAAAGGAACCATTGATATGTTCTTTGACTAATGTTGAATTAAAAGAAAGAAAAAAGACTATTGAGAAATTCAAAAGCATGGTTTATGAAAAGAATGAAATAGAAAATGGAATTGTCTTTAAATTAGAAGGAGCTGATGATAATCTTGAGAGTATTATGAACCTTGTAAAGTTAGAGAGAAAATGTTGTACATTTCTGACGTTTGATCTGAGGATTCAAAAAGATGCATATCCTTTGCAGGTGACAATATCAGGCCCTGAAGGGACTAGAGATTTTCTTATTCATGAATTGGGATTATAGAGAGTATTGGTAGCAAAGCGGCAGGAATGCCGCTTTGTTAGAAATGAACTTCTGCCCTTTAACTTTAATATGAATTTCTCTTGTTAGACTACCAGAAATGTATGAATAATATTCTATACAAGTTGTTGTTGTAAAGTAAGTTCCGGAATGTTAATTTTGGCTGTATTTACTAATATTGATACAACAAATTAATGAAAGGTAATATGGAAGAATCAAAAAATGCTGAAAATGCAGTTTCATCAAATGGCACAATTCCAAAGGTAACAGGAATTGGTGGAATTTTCTTTTTTTCTGATAATCCAAAAGACACCAGAGAATGGTATGCAAAGAATTTAGGACTTGAAGTCAATGATTGGGGATCTACTTTTGAATCTAGAAATGTAAACAAACCAGACGAAATAAATCAACTTCAATGGACGCCCTTCAAGAATGGAAGCGAATATTTTGCCCCATCAAAAAAGGAATTTATGATTAATTACAGAGTGCAGAACATTGAAGGACTTGTAAATAAGCTAAGAGAAAACGGTGTAACGATACTTGATGAAATAGCAACGTTTGAATACGGCAAGTTCATTCACATTATGGACTCTGATGGAAATAAAATAGAACTTTGGGAGCCTCTTTAAGAAGTTAAAAGTCGAAAGTTAAAAGTATGGTAAGTATTATTGTCCATTAAAGATTTTAAAGAAGCAACACAACTACTTTTTTATACAGTTTCTTGTAGGCTAAGCCTTCTATTAACATAAGCAAACTAATCATTTTACTAACAATAATGTCAACTTTTAACTTTCGACTTTTAACTTTCTACTTTTTAAAACTACTGTTACTTTTTGGGTTTAGCCTGAGTTGTTTTAATGCAGTAACTTTTGCTCAAAGCTCTAAGGAGACAAAATCAGAAGGAATTCCCGTACTTGAATATTATGATTTAGGTAATCGGGATTTTCCTATACAATGGCCTTCTAAAAAAGATTTCAAGACTTATTCCCTTCAAGAACCAACCCTAAGCCCCGGGAGGTACTTGTTTCAAACAAGTATCGGCAATCACAGTAATGAAGATACTGTGTTTTTGGATTTAGGATTTCACAGACTCAAAGGCATAAGTCTTCAGGTGATATATGCAAATGACCGTATTGTCGAATACAGGACGGGCATGTTTGTAAACCTCTCTAAAAGAAAGTATCCACACCGTCAATTGTTATTTGGAATTCCTATAAAAAAGGGAGAAGAGGTTCAGTGCAGAATAAAGCTTATTGTTGAAGAATACTTTTATCTGCCAGCACAGTTGGGTTCAAAAGAAAAGATATATAATAGCATTCATTCAGAAGACCTGGTACTTACTTTTTTTGCAGGAATATTTATAAGCATGGTCTTGTATAATCTGTTTATTTATCTGACCACGCGTGACAGGATGTACCTGGTTTATGTCTGCTATCATTTTTTTATGGCCTATACGCAGCTTGCTTTGTTTGGCTTTACTCAGGAACACATCTTTGGTGAGCTTCCTAAATTTGACTATTGGGCTTACATGGTAAGCGGCAGCATGGTGGGTACCAGTGGATGTATTTTCGTAATTAACTTTCTGCATATAAAAAAATATTCAGCCGGAATTTATAAAACAATAATAGTGGTTGCTTCTCTGTTTCCTTTGTATTTAGTCTTAGACCTTTTCGGGTATTATAGTGCAAAGGAACTTGTTTATGATCTATTAGGATTGAGCTGTATCGCTTTGTTCTATATATCAATATATATATCCATTAAAAACGGCAATTTGCAGACCAAGTTCTTATTGGTTGGCTGGTCACTTTTTATGTTGGGATATATTTGTTTTATACTAAAGAATGAAGGCGTCCTTCCTTATAACTTGTTTACTCATTATGCGATGATCACCGGTTCAGCTTTAGAGATGATCCTGCTCTCTTTCGCTTTGGCCCACAGAATTACGACCCTTAGAAAAGACAATGAGAAAAAGCAACAGGAAATTATTTTACAGTTGGAAACCAATGAACAGTTTCTTAGAAAATCAAAACAACTTGAGCTGGACAAAGAACGACTTAAGAAAGAAATTCTTCTTTCAGAATATGAATCTCTTAAAAAACAAATCAATCCTCATTTTCTTTTTAACAGTCTGAATGTATTATCAGATCTGGTAAATGAAGAGCAAGAGCTGGCTGAGACATTTGTTGAGCAGTTGGCTAAAGTGTATAGGTATATTCTTGAGTGCGAGCAGGAAAGTCTTGTGCCCATGAATACAGAATTGGATTTTATCGAATCTTTTATATTTCTTTTGAAGATTAGATTTGAAGAGAATTTGCATATTACAATAGATACAGAGCATATCCAAAATCAATTGATAGCTCCGCTTACACTGCAGTTGCTTATTGAAAATGCAGTCAAGCACAATGTAATAAGTTCTGAAAATCCATTACGTGTAAAAATTTATACAGAGCAAGGATACATTGTTGTGAGCAACAATATGCAGTTGCGCAGAGGGATGGAAAAATCAACAGGAAAAGGATTAAAAAATATTAAGTCAAGATACAAGTTTATATCAAGCAAACCTGTGGAAGTTTTCAATACTTCTTCTGAATTTATTGTGAGAATACCATTTGTTAATCAATAATAAATATAATTCAATTCATAATCATATGAAAGTATTGGTAATAGAAGATGAGAGAAGGGCTGCGAACAGACTTATAAAGATGATTCGAACCTATGACACTTCTATTGAAATTTTAGATAGGTTGGAGTCGGTAAAAAATACTATTACTTGGTTTGGAGACCATCCAATGCCTGATCTTATCTTTATGGATATTCAATTGGGAGACGGTTTATGTTTTGAAATATTTGACGAATGCAACCTTATGGCTCCGGTAATATTTACTACAGCCTATGATCAATTTGCTATCAAAGCCTTTAAATTTTATAGTATTGATTATTTATTAAAGCCTGTCAGTTTTTCAGAACTAAAAGCAGCCATTGACAAGTACTTTATTTTCAAACAGAATCTTTCTGTTGCACAAGTTTATAACCAAACGATTTCATTGCTTAGAAAACCGGTAAAAGATCGTTTTATAATCAAGGTTGGTGAAAGTATCAATACAGTAAAAATTGAAGAGATAAGCCTTATTGGAAGCAAAGACAAGTATACTTATCTGTATAAATCAGATAATAAGAAATTTATTATAGATTATACTCTGGAACAGTTAGAGGTAATTCTGGATACACAAAGATTCTTTAGAATTAATCGTACTTACATAGTGAATAGAAATTCGATTATTGAAATTAAAACCTATGTCAACAGTCGCTTGGTTCTGAAGCTAAGCATACCCTATGATCAATCGGAAATTATAGTGAGCAGAGAAAGAGTTGCAGATTTTAAAAAGTGGTTGGAAAAGTGATCACAAAAGTAACAACTTAAGTTTTTTGAGTTAACTTAAAAATTAATTCCTCAAATTTTTTTATTATATCTAAGAAAGAAGCATGCTAGTATCATTTTTGTTTCGGCAGATATTTCTTACAATTCATCCTGTTTTTATAACAATTCATCCAATCGAAGTATCGTAATAGATACTTTACTCACTTCAATGCTATATCTTTTTTTTTTAAATTCAGAGGGTTACCTACTATGTTCACACAACCAATGTATTCCAGTCCAGAAGTTTTTCGAAAGCTTCAAAGCTTGTATTCCGATGGAGTCCAATTATCAGAGGAAAAAAGATTTGAATCAGCTATTGAAAAATTTACTGAGGGTATAAATATTGATGCTCATTTCAGACATCAATATGTTACTCAGTACGCTATGAGAGCCATTTGCTACGTGCATCTAAGGAAATTTAAGGATGCTATTTTCGATTTGGAGAAAGCGATAGAAATGGAGCCTGAATTCTATCACGCAGATTACTATTTCAGACTTGCACGCTGTCATGAGCAAGGCTATGGTGATGTACAAAAAGCACTTGACTATTATCAGAAAAGTATAGAGATAAATCCCAATGGAGTCGGTCCTTACTATTACAGGGGACTTTTGTATTATGATAATGGTAATTATGCCCAGGCCCTTCCAGATATTGAGAAATTAATAGCTCTGGATCCTAATAGTAATAGCCGTTTATATGAAATAAGAAACCACATGCGCAAGGAGCTTGGTCTTAAATTTATCAATGTTGACGAACCGGAGATTTTTCCAGGAAAACCTGTTTCTAAGTTGAGCGACTATGTTAATTTTATGAATAGAGTTCAAAAAGGAGATATCTCTGGGGCTTTTGCTGACTATGGCCTGGATATTTTTCAATATTGTGGTGTAATACATAGATGGGGGTTTAAAAAGGCTATCGATCCTTCTATTTCTGCCAGGTATTTAGAGTTGATGGGGAATCAACAGATTGAAACTCTAATATAATTTAATTTCACATTGTAAATAGATCCCTAAATTTTATAAAATAGGTGATTCAAGAATAAGATGAATGTACTGCTATATCCAAAGAATTTCCTTGTAGGGATTTTACCTTATCATATGAACATCCTATATACGAAGTGCCTGAAAAGAGGAAAATTATTCACATTACTTATTCTTAAAATACACTTTAAAAATCGAACCTTTACCGGGTTCACTTTCAACTTCAATTTTTCCACCTGCACTGGTAATAATTCGCTTGACGAGATACAGTCCAACCCCAGATCCCTCTACATCTTTATGAAGCCTTTTAAATTCAGAAAAAATCTTATCAGCTTGTTCTTTTTTCATACCTAATCCATTGTCTTGAATTGATAAAATAGTATGATTTTCTTCAAGTTTCGTAGTAATAAATATCTCAGGATTTCTTTCAGGTGAATGATATTTTATAGCATTGCTTAAAAGATTATGAAATATACTTTGAAGATTTTTCTTTGCGAATTTGATGGTTGAAATCTCACTGAAGTCTTCTTTAATTGTTGCATTAGTTTTTTTGATAGGCTCTTCAAACATAGATTTTACCTCTTTTAACATTTCAGGCAAATTGATGTCTTCATAGTTTTCTGTAC
>NZ_JAGHZZ010000023.1 GCF_017745095.1 Sporocytophaga sp.
ACTTTTCCTATAGAGTTATTGTATTTTACAAATTTCAAGATACCTTTGTATTAGAATTACATGCGGTTACTGCATTTAATTTATAAAGAATAGGGAAGAGAGCAGGCTCGATGAACCTATAGCAACCTGTTTCATTTCAAGGTGCTAATTCCTGCCCAATAAAGGGAACTATAAATAATTACTACCATGAACAAACGATGTAGAACAACCTCGAATAAGTATTGATAAACCATAAAGGTTTTCAACAATGAATTTTCAACCAAATTTTAACTCATGTAATTCACAAAAGCTATGAAATCCATTCAAATAGATAAGATAACACACAGTCATCTCAATGATGCTGCCGAAGATAATTTACATTTTAATACAACCTGGGATACTTTGAGAAAAATAGAAAAGAAAGTTGCTATTTCTGAATCAGGTATTGAGGCTTTAGCATTCAAATCAATTCGCTCTGCACGATATACACTTATAAAAAACATAGTCGGAGAAAGAAAAAATATTCTGACTTTCCATCTTGGTCAATGGGAAATTGAAGCTTTCAAACGGAACGGAATCAACTTGTTCTTCGCGAAAGATTATTCAGAGATTAATCTTAAAGATATTATCGCATTAAATAATATTGGTGTGATCTATTTGCAAACTATCGATAGTCTGACATTAGCTGTTGAAGATTTATCCCACATTATAGAACAGGCCCATCTGTCGTTGATTCCCGTTATCATTGACAATTCAGCGGGAGGTTTAGGAAAGATATTCAATCCTCTGGAAATAGGAGCTGACTACGTTATCACTTCAGTTAAAAATTATAGTGCATTTAACAATACTGCTATTGGAGCTTTTGTAGTACAAGGGTTGAATAGCTGGCAAAAAAAAGATCTATTTCAAATGCTTATTCAAAAGTCGTTGCTGGAAGAGCTTAAAGAGCAACGTGAAAAAAACATTACTCCTGAATTTCTTATAACTGACATAACAGGTGAGCTTATAGAAAATCAACTTAATATAGAAGAGAATAAATATAAAGAATATTCTTCAGTTGCTTTTCAACTTGCAAAATGGCTTAACCAATTGGAAACAGTGATGGAAGTGAGCTATCCTGGACTTAAATCTTCAATATCAAATTTAAATGCGGAAAGATTTTCTAAAGGCGGATTTGGCAACAGACTTAAATTCAATTTATGGGATGATAAATTTAGCTTTGGTTTATTAAAGGGATTCTTTGTCGCTGGTAAGCCTGATGGACTGGTCATTGAAGTGAATACTACGAACAGAGAGTTTTTAATCGAAATAAAGATTAATAACCTTCAAATAGTCCTGGAATACTTTCAGCAGGTATTTACCCAGCTAAACAATGAAGTAAACTATAGACTGTATTTGTCAAGACAACTAGAGCTCGAACAAGCATTACAAAAGTTTTTGAGTTTTGGAGTACCTATTGCATTGATAAAAGAAAAACTAACTAACCAAGTCTGATCATGAGACTATTCAAAGAAAATAAATCTGTAAAGACAAGTTTATTTCAATTTACTGAAGTAGGCTCTGGAGAGCCAATTTTACTGCTGCATGGGCTGTTCGGAAGGTTGAGCAACTGGCATGATACTGTAAAATATTTCTCTCAAAAATACAGAGTTATAATTCCAGAATTACCAGTATATGAAAAATCGTTACCTAAAGAAGGTCTCGATGGATTAGTTGACTATTTGGATAGCTTTATTCAATCACTTAATCTGGATAAAGTAACACTGGTAGGAAATTCTCTCGGTGGTCACCTGGCTATTCTATATACTGTTAACCATCCTGAAAAAGTTGAAAGACTTGTCCTTGCCGGAAGCTCTGGTTTATATGAAAATAGCCTCGGTGTTACATACCCTAAAAGGGGCAGCTATAAGTATGTGGAAGAAAAAGTCAGAAATATCTTTCACAATGAAAGAGTAGCAACGCCTCAGTTAGTTGACGAGGTATACGAGGTAGTTAATAACGTCAGGAAAACCATTAAAGTAATTAAAATGGCTCGTTCAGCAAATACTAATAATGTAGCGTCTGTGCTTGACAAAATAAATGTACCAGTACTGCTAATTTGGGGGAAACAAGATAAAGTAACACCTTTAGATATTGCATACCGCTTTAAAGATCTAATACCTGGAGATGTAACACTACATGTCATAGATCAATGTGGACATGTGCCTATGATGGAGCATCCTGAAGAATTTAATAATGTGCTTGAAACATTCTTAATACAAACTTCAGATTATGTCTTATCAAGCAAAAGAGCGTGATATATTAAATCCTAATCATCATAAATAAGTTAACGAGACTTTAAAATGATGTTAAAAATGGATTAAAAAAAAGAGCCGTCCATGGCAGGAACGGCTCTTTTACTTTAGATAGAAGCTTCATCTGAAGTAAATTGCTTCGTTTTTTTAACTTTCGTATCTTTTGAATACGTAGCGCAGGTTTCTTCTTTTCTGCATGCAGATAATAAAAGAACTGCAACAAAGAATAAGTATGGTATTTTTCTCATAATCCAACAAGTTTTTTAGCCTAACCATAATTACTAATCTAACCTGATTCCCTCAGGGATTGTTTAGTTCTCGTATCCGAGAATCTTTAGCATTGTATTTTTATCCTGCTCAGGCGCAAATAATGTATCTGTAAAGTTACCATTTTCATCCTTTTGAATTAGGACATGTTTAGGTGCAGGCACAAGGCAGTGCTGAATTCCACCATATCCTCCCAACGATTCCTGATAGGCTCCTGTATGGAAAAAACCTATTATCTGCTTCTTCTGTTCTTGCAGCTTTGGTAAGAATACCATGTTTAGGTGAGCTTCAGAATTATAATAATCCATACTATCGCAAGTAATACCACCAATTTTCACTTTGTCGTATTCCTTGTTCCAGTTATTTACAGCAAGTAAGATAAACTTTTGATTCAATCCCCATACGTCTGGCAGCGTGGTGATAAATGAACTGTCAATCATATACCACTCTTCTTTGTCATTCTGAAGTTTGCTTCCAAGCACTGAATAAAGCACTGCTCCGCTTTCACCTACAGTAAAGCTTCCGAATTCTGTAAAGATATTGGGAACAGGTACCTGATTCTCAGTACAGATTCTTTTGATAGTCTTCACAATTTGGTCTGCCATGTATCCATAATCATAATCAAAGTGAACGGAAGTCTTAATTGGCCAGCCGCCTCCGATATCTATAGAATCCAAATCAGGACATACCTTCCTTAACTCACAGTATTTGTGTACGAACCTGCTTAGTTCACTCCAATAATAAGTAGTATCCTTCATTCCTGTATTAATAAAGAAATGAAGCATTTTAAGCTTAAACTTCGGATTATCTTTTATTTTAGATTCATACAGAGGTAATACATCATTGTATCTAATGCCCAGTCTGCTTGTATAGAACTCAAATTTAGGTTCCTCATCAGCCGCTAATCTCATACCTACAAAACATGGATTGGTCACCAGTTTATCATAAGCATTGATTTCGTCAAGATTGTCCAGAATCGGAATACAGTTTTTGAAACCATCATTAATCAGATCACTGATATATTGCGTGTATTCTGGTCTTTTATATCCATTACAAATTACAAAAGTGTCTTTACTGATTTTGCCTTTTTCAAAGAGAATTTTTACAATGGGAATATCATAAGCACTTGATGTTTCGATATGGATATCATTTTTCAAAGCTTCTTCAAGAACAAACTGGAAGTGCGAAGATTTAGTACAATAACAGTATACATAATTGCCCTGATAGTTATTGTTTGTAATTGCTTCATTGAAGAATTTTTTGGCCTTCTGAATCTGACTGCTGATTTTAGGCAGAAAGGTTAATTTTAACGGAGTACCATATTTATTTACTATGTCCATTAAAGGTACTTCATTGAAATACAAATCATTGTCAACTACTTTAAACTCTTCTGTAGGAAAATAAAATGTCTGTTCAATCAGGTCAATGTATCTGTCCATTATTTGTTCTTAATTGCGGATAGTGCTGTTTAAAATTTGTGCAATATTGCTATAAAATTATAATCTTTGCAACGCCATTGAAGCAAACAAATAAAACTTAATACGGAATTCGTCCAATGGCTGAAAAATAACTTTAAAATGAATTTAGAAAAAAAGATAAAATCAGGAATATCAGAAGCTTTGAAAAGTCAATTCGGTCTGGAAGATCAGACTGAAACAATTCAATTGCAACCGACTAAGAAAGAATTTGAAGGTGCATTAACTTTTGTATCTTTTCCATATACTTCCAAAACCAAAAAGGCCCCGGAGCAGATAGGTGAGACGATAGGTAAGTTTTTGAAAGATAATCTGGAGGAAGTGGCAGATTTCAACGTTGTAAAAGGGTTTTTAAATCTTGTTATTTCTGATAAAACTTGGCTTTCAATATTTTCTAATAGCGTTTTAAGTGAAGACTTTGCCGTTTTACCTTCTAACGGCAAAAGGGTAATGGTAGAATATTCAAGTCCAAATACCAATAAGCCACTTCACCTTGGCCATTTAAGAAATAATTTCCTTGGTTATTCTGTTTCTGAAATCCTTAAAGCCAGCGGATATGATGTTGTGAAGGCCAACCTTATTAATGACAGGGGAATTCACATTTGTAAATCCATGTTGGCTTATCAATTGTGGGGAAATGGAGAAACTCCTCAAAGCTCAGGATTGAAAGGTGATCACCTTGCAGGCAAATATTATGTGCTTTTTGACAAAGAATATAAGAAGGAAATAGATGTGCTTAAAGGTCAGGGAGTAGAAGAAGAAGAGGCAAAGAAGCAGGCTCCTTTAATGAAACAAGCTCAAGAGCTTTTATTAAAATGGGAAGAAGGAGATAAAGAAATCGTAGCTCTATGGGAAAAAATGAATGGTTGGGTGTACGATGGGTTCAATGCAACATACAAAACAATAGGTGTCACTTTTGACAAGTTTTATTATGAATCGAATACCTATCTTTTAGGTAAAAACATAGTAGAAGAAGGGCTTGCGAAAAAGGTGTTCTTTAAAAAGCCTGATGGCTCTGTTTGGGTAGACCTAACTTCAGATGGACTGGATGAGAAACTCTTGTTAAGAGGGGATGGGACATCAGTCTATATAACTCAGGACTTAGGAACCGCAGACCTTAAATTCCAGGAATACAAGGCAGAGAAATCTGTATATGTGGTAGGAAATGAGCAAGATTATCATTTCAATGTTTTGAAACTTATCTTGAAAAAGCTTGGTAAATCTTATGCTGATGGCGTTTACCATCTTTCTTACGGAATGGTTGATCTGCCGAGTGGCAAGATGAAATCAAGAGAAGGAACTGTAGTAGATGCAGATGATTTAGTAAAGGAGATGCTTGAAACTGCAGAGGCAAGAACTAAGGAGCTGGGCAAAATTGAAGGGTTCAGTGAGGAAGATCTTCAAGCATTGTATAAGAAACTTGGATTAGGCGCTTTAAAATACTTCTTGTTAAAAGTAGATCCTAAAAAGCGTATGCTATTCAATCCTGAAGAATCCATCGAGTTCCAAGGCCACACAGGTCCTTTTATTCAATATACATATGCCCGTATTTCTGCTATTTTAAGGAAAGCAAAACAACTGGAAGTAGACTACAACAAGGAAACATTTAGCTCTTTGGGAAATCTTCATCCTTCCGAAAGAGAAGGAATTGTGCTTATGACAAAGTTTCCGGAGAAAATTCAGGAAGCTGCAAGAAATTATGCTCCTTCAGAAATTGCTCAGTACATCTTTGATCTTGCAAAAGCGTATAATCATTTCTATGGAGAGGTTGCTATATTCTCGGAAGAAAATAAAGCTGCATTGAGCTTCAGAATAGCATTTTCTTTCGCTGTAGCCAAAATAATCAATAGAGGGATGCAGTTATTAGGAATAGAAGTACCTGAAAAAATGTAAATTATGAAATTATCAATTAAATTTTCTTTTGTTGTTTTAGCTTTAACATTCATATATGTATTACCTGGATGTGGACAGATAAAGTCTAAACCTCTGGATAGTAAAGATGCATTCTTTTCATTCTATTCCCTTAGAGCTTATACTTTGGAAGGAGATTCAATTGATTTCTCAAAATTCAGAGGGAAAAAAGTTTTGATTGTAAATACAGCATCCAAATGTGGCTATACACATCAGTACGCTGAACTTCAGAAACTGCACGAAACACATGGAGATAAAGTGATAATCCTCGGGTTTCCTTCTAACGATTTCTTTAATCAGGAGCCAGGGAATAGTACCCAAATCAGGGAATTCTGCACAGCAAATTATGGGGTAACTTTTCAAATGATGGAAAAAGTTACTGTGAAAGGAAAAGGACAGCATCCTGTATTTGAGTGGTTATCGGTAGCAGATAAAAATGGCTGGAACGATCAGGCACCCAAATGGAATTTTTGCAAATATTTAATTAACGAAAATGGTGAATTGGTGAAGTTTTTCCCTTCCGGATCTACACCAATGGGTTTTGAAATTACAGAAGCGATCAACAAATAATGAGTTCAGCAAAAGCTTGGGTATCGGCATTCAGGTTAAGGACACTTCCCTTGGCACTTTCCAGTATTATTATGGGAAGTTTTCTTGCTGCGAATGATGGGAGTTTTAAACTTATAATCTGCCTTTTAGCAATTTTAACTACAATATTTCTTCAGATATTGTCAAACCTGGCTAATGATTATGGGGACTCTCAAAATGGTGCTGATAGTGTCTTCAGAAAAGGCCCTCAAAGAGCAGTACAATCAGGGAAAATATCTCCGGAAGCAATGAAAAAAGGCATGTATCTTTTTGGAACTCTCTCATTAGTTACTGGTATTATTCTTTTGGTAAATGCTATTTCATTTTCTGCATTTGGCACATTTGGCTTTTTCCTTATTCTAGGTATCCTTTCAATTGTGGCAGCTATTAAATACACTGCAGGAAAAAATCCTTATGGCTATGCAGGCCTTGGGGACATCTCCGTATTTCTATTCTTTGGGCTTGTTGGTGTTGGAGGTTGTTATTATCTGCATACCCATACATTGGATTATAAAATATTATTGCCAGCTTTTGCTTGTGGCTTTTTTTCTGCAGCAGTATTAAACATCAATAACATCCGTGATATAGAATCCGATAAACTAGCCGGAAAATATTCCATTCCAGTCAGGTTAGGTAAAGGAAAAGCGAAGATCTATCATTGGTTTCTTCTTATCGGAGGTTTTGGCTCAGCATTTACCTATATTCTTTTAAATGAAAATCATTCAATAGGAAAGTGGCTGTTCCTGTTAAGTTTCCCTCTGATATTGATAACCGGAATAAAAGTTACCAAAGAAAATGAATCAGAAAAAATTGATCCTCAGTTAAAACTCATGGCTCTTTCAACATTAGCCTTTGTAATCCTGTTTGGATTAGGCTTATTGTTGTCTTGAAGCTGTTAATAACTAAATTATTTTCCTCTTTCTATTTCCCTTATTTTTTCTGTATTTAAGCTTTCTATTTTATTATAAATTTTTCGGTGTGTGAAGAAGCTAGAAGGCAAAGTTAGTATTATTACCGGAGGAGCTCAGGGAATTGGCAAGAAGACTGTAGAGAGATTTTCATGTGAAGGTTCATCTGTTATTATTTGGGACATTGATATTGAAAAGGGAAATGAAACCCTTAAAGAAATAAAAGCAAATGGAATGGAGGATGTGACTTTTATGGAAGTAGACACCACCCGTTTTGCTCAGGTAGAGGAGGCCGCTCGAAGTGTTTTTGCATCAAGAGGACAAATTGATATTTTGATAAACAATGCCGGTATCACCAGGGACGCTGCATCTCTGAACATGAGCATTGAACAATGGCAACAGGTTATAGACCTGAATCTCACAGGTGTTTTTAACTGTACTAAAGCTATTGCTCCATATATGGTTCAAAAACAATTCGGCCGTATCATTAATACTTCGTCACTAGTAGGTATCTATAGCAATTTTGGGCAAGCAAACTATGCTGCAGCAAAATCAGGATTAGTTGGTATAACCAAAGTATGGGCAAGAGAATTAAGTAGAAATGGTATTACTGTAAATGCAGTTGCACCTGGCTTTATAGAAACCGAATCCTTGAAAAATGTTCCGGAAAAAATCGTAAGAAGTATTAAAGATAAAATACCGGTAGGAAGACTGGGCAAGCCAGAAGACGTTTCAAATGCCTACATATTTTTGGCCTCAGAAGAAAGTTCCTACATAAGTGGATCAGTGCTCACAATAGATGGAGGCTTTGTTTCGTAAAAATGCGGAAAGCTAAAAGTTAACGTAAAACTTGCATTGCAAGTCTTCACTTTTAGCTTTCTGCTTATTTAAACAGTCTCGAACTTTTCCTCAATAACGACTTCCTTTAGCCTTTCACTTTCAACTTTTAACTTTTTGTTTTTAGCTTTCCTCTTTCTGCCTTTATTCACAGGATATTTACGTCCTGAAAGGTTATTAAATACCATCGCAATTGCAAATAGAATAATTACTCCTGTTGCGACAGGAGAGACTACATACCAGTATCCCAAAGCTTTTATTTTAGCAGAGCCTATATTTGCAATAAGGGCTGTTGCGCCTCCCGGAGGATGCAGAGTTTTGGTCATTTGCATAACCATGATGCTTAGTGAAACTGCCAGTGTTGATGCAAACCAAAGTGTGTCAGGTAATAATTGAGCTACAGTTACCCCCACAAGAGCTGAAAGGATATGTCCTCCAAATAAGTTTCTTGGCTGAGATAAAGGGCTGTTTGATACACCGTATAACAATACTGCAGAAGCTCCAAAAGATCCTATTAAAAATAAATGATCCTGAACTTCGAAAATCTGACTATTGATGAGACCAATAAGTCCTATTCCGCAAAACGACCCAAGGAAAGTCCATAAGAGATCACTCTTATGCAACATGGTTTCCCGGTACATGACATATTTGGCAATTCTGTATTTTCGTGAAAGGTTAATGTTAGGGGAATTTTTAAATGGTTTCGATATTTTAAGTTTCATTTTAAGGTTAAACTGTATAAAAACGGAGGGCTGCTTCAATTTATATGAAGCAGCCCTCAAATTTATCTAAAAACCAGGAATTAATTCAGATTCCAGGTGCATTGTTTTAGCGGGGATTGACCAGCCACCGCCAGGTCACATTTATAATTAACCATTTCTGAAATGGTCAGATAAGTTTCGTAAGTCAATCCAGGTGTTTCGTTAAAAGGATACAGATTAACTGAATATACAGGATTGCAAACTTCGTTATTTTGAGAATTAGAAATTCCAGCTGTGAGTGCCAACGTCTTAAAAGTAATAGAAATAGTTTTTGTCATGGCATTAAGGGTTAAATTGTTAAAGAATTGATTTAAACCTGTTACTACAGGAAATTAGCCAAAGCCAACTACGAAAGCTTACAACAACAATAACTGTTGTTATATGCATTAAACGTAATGGCAAAACGAAAGTTTACTGAAGAACCTTGTCCTTTAGTCGCTTTTTCTTTTGAATCTCTAAATTGGGCTGTATTCATAAGTGTCAATTTATATGTGTTCCGAAAATCGAAACTAGGATTTAGCACCTTACATTTTTGGTGGCAGGTTGCTAGAAGTTCTCAGAGCCTATTCTCTCCCTTCTTCTTTATAAATCAACTACACACGGTAGGTGATCGCATTACAAATATATGCTGCTGGAAATTTTGTTCCAAATAGTTTAACAAAAATAAATTAACCGGTGAATTTATTAAAAAATAATATCCTCAGTCCGGCTTTGAATACCAAACTGAGGATCAGGCAAATTGTTATGAGAAATTTTAATGATGAATCAATTAACTAAGTCAATATCAAAGCTTTTCTATGAATTCAAATAATTCGTTTTTAAAGCTTTTCATTTCTTTGTAAAAGCCATCAACTTTTTCGGTAAGGTCGCGATGTCTTTCCCTGTATGCTTCGTCATAGTCTTTGGGACGGTTTTGCATAATTCCAGCCAAATACATTTCATGGGCCTGGGTTTGCATGAAAAGATGTTCCAGCCAGTCGTTATGCATTTTACTCAGAATTTTTTCATAATCTCTCAACTCCTCCTTGTCATCTTCTGATTTAACTTTCAGAAGTTGTTTATTGATAAGATTTTTAAAAAAACGTATCTCATCCTTCCACAAGTCCATTTCGCTCAGCCATTCGCTAGTCTGCTGATGTAAGACCTCAAGACTTCCTTCAAGAAGGTAAGTGGTTTTGGGTGATTCCAGTAATTGTGTCATAACCAACTATTATATTATTTGAGATATTTTAATTTCTGATACAGGAAATCTTAAAATTGTAACTAACTGATTTGACTTTAAGTCTTCCGGATTTTCAAAATATATTTCATGGTATTTACCAATGAATTCCAGATTATTACTTTTTGCAAAGGCTCGGACCTTTTCCAGAGATTTTTTTCCTTCTGTTCTGCCTCCTTTAAATGATGTCTGCAAACTTAAGCCCTCAGAAAGGTGACTTAGTGTAATAGACTGGGTAAAAGACCATCCCGGGTTCTCTTCCAAAACCATTTTCTGTGACAAGCTCAAGATATCTTCATTGATTAAGGTCGGCTCATTGATCATGATTGCCCATTTCCAAATGGCATCCATATTAAAATCAAATGGTCTGTCATCTTTCCACCACAAAACCTCAATAGGAGTGACTCCATTAGTGCAAATGTTAACCATTGGAGTTTTGGCAGATAAAATTCTTTTAGCATATTCATCAACTTTGAATAGTGTCAATGCTGCCTGCAAAAAATGCATATCAAATTCAGCCGGCCCTTCTCCATAAAGAGTGAAATAATTAAAATCAGGTACATCAACTAGTCTAACTTCCTCTATAGAAGGATCATACAAATGCTTATCCTGATCAATCAAAGTCTCCATATTATTATATTTTGCATTAACCTTAACCGAGGTAAATTTTGTTCTCCAGAAATACCAGGTCAATCCTTACTACATATATAAAAAGCACAAACCAAAAGGTATTTGTTCCATTTAAGTTTGGAGTAGTCTAGCCTTCAGGAAAATCAAATTGAGGATTTTAGAAGACAAATACCTTGTAATTTACTAATAAACAATAGTTTGCATCTATTTACTTAAAGTTCTAATTGTATACTGGTTTCATTATCAAAAAAACAGGAATATAAGGGCCTGAATGTGTATAAATAAAAGCCAAATTTAGGATGCCAAATTGTGGCCATTCACTAAAAATACTTATCTTGCTACATTAAAAAATCCTAATTTCCATTTATAATATCTATGGCTGAAGGCGAAAACATTATTCCTATTAACATTGAAGATGAGATGAGAGGAGCTTACATCGATTATTCGATGTCGGTTATCATTTCGAGGGCATTACCAGACGTAAGAGACGGATTAAAACCTGTACACAGAAGGGTACTTTTCGGGATGTCAGAATTAGGTGTTAACTGGAACAAACCTTACAAAAAATCGGCGAGAATTGTTGGTGAGGTCCTTGGTAAATACCACCCTCATGGTGATGCATCAGTATATGATTCTATGGTTCGTATGGCACAACCATGGTCTTTGAGGTATATGATGGTCGACGGACAAGGAAACTTCGGATCTATAGACGGTGATTCTCCTGCAGCAATGAGGTATACTGAGGCAAGGTTCAAAAGAATTGCCGAAGAAATGCTTTCAGATATCAATAAAAATACCGTTGATTTTCAGCCAAACTTTGACGATTCTCTTGAAGAACCAACAGTTCTTCCGTCAAAAGTACCCAATCTACTGATCAATGGGACCTCTGGAATTGCCGTAGGTATGGCTACGAATATGGCTCCTCACAATCTTCGTGAAGTGGTTGATGGAGTTTGTGCTTATATTGACAATAATGACATCACTGTAGAAGGTTTGATGGAATTCATAAAAGCACCTGATTTTCCTACAGGAGGAACTATTTATGGATATCAAGGCGTAAAATCAGCATTTGAAACAGGCCGAGGAAGAATTGTAGTTCGGGCTAATGCTACCTTCGAAAATACACCGACCGGTAGAGATATGATTGTGGTCCACGATATTCCATATATGGTGAACAAAGCCTCTATGGTTGAAAAGACGGCACAATTGATCAATGAAAAGAAAATCGAAGGAATTTCTGATATCAGAGACGAATCAGATAGAGAAGGACTTCGCATAGTCTATGAATTGAAAAAAGATGCTATCCCAAGTATCGTTTTAAATAACCTATACAAATACACTCAGCTTCAGTCATCTTTCGGAGTAAACAACGTTGCCCTTGTAAATGGCAGGCCAATGACTGTAAATCTGAAAGACATGATCAGGCACTTTGTGGATCATCGTCATGAAGTGATAGTCAGAAGAACGAAGTTTGAGCTGGAGGAAGCTGAAAAACGTGCACATATATTACAAGGATATCTGATTGCTCTGGATCACCTTGATGAAGTGATCAAGTTGATCAGAAATTCGAGAGATCCTGAAGAAGCCAAAAAAGGCTTGATGGAAAACTTCGGAATGTCAGAGATTCAGGCAAAGGCCGTTCTTGAATTAAGACTTCAGCGTTTAACAGGCATGGAGCGTGACAAAATCGTTAAAGAATACGAAGAAGTTATGGCTTTGATTGCAAGGTTAAATGAAATACTTAACAGTGTTGAGATCAGAATGCAAATCATCAAAGATGAGTCTCTTGAAATGAAAGAGCGTTATGGTGATGAAAGAAGAACTCAAATCGTACATTCTGCAGATGATATTGACATAGAAGATATTATCGCTGATGATGAAATGGTTATTACTATTTCACACGAAGGCTATATCAAGCGTACTCCATTAACAGAGTATCGTTCACAGTCAAGAGGTGGTGTAGGATCTAGAGGAGCAGTATCCAAAGAAGATGATTTTACAGAACATCTTTTCATTGCAACGATGCATAATTACCTCCTGATTTTCACGGATTCAGGAAAAGTTTTCTGGCAAAAAGTTTATGGAATACCTGAAGGAAGCAAAACTTCTAAAGGAAGACCTATTCAGAACCTGATTAATGTAGAAAAAGAAGATAAAGTAAGAGCTATTATTAATGTAAAGACATTAGAGAATGTTGACTACATCAATAATAACTTTATCATAATGGTGACGGAAAATGGAACAATCAAGAAAACTTCGCTTGAGGCCTTCTCTCGTCCAAGATCTAATGGTATTCAAGCAATTACAATTAATGAAGGAGACAAACTTCTAAATGTAAGGCTAACGAATGGAAATAATGAAATCGTTATCGCTCTTAAATCTGGAAGAGCAATAAGGTTTAATGAAGAGCATGTGCGTCCTATGGGTAGAAATGCTGCCGGAGTTAGAGGTGTCACTTTAGCTGATGATGATGACAGAGTAATCGGGATGGTTTGTCTGAGTTGTTCAGATAATAATTTGCTTGTTGTGTCAGAAAAAGGATACGGTAAGCGTTCTGATATTGATGACTACAGAGTAACAAACAGAGGTGGAAAAGGAGTTAAGACCCTTAATATCACTGAAAAAACCGGTAAACTAGTAGCTATCATGGATGTTTCGGACAAAGATGAATTGATGATCATCAATAAATCTGGAATTACTATAAGAATGCCGGTTTCAGATCTACGAGTTGTTGGAAGAGCAACACAAGGAGTTAGACTTATAAAACTTAGCGAAACCGATGAAATCGCATCTATAGCTAAGATTGAAAATTTGGCAACAGAGGAAAATCTATCTGAATCAACTGAAACAACATCAGAAATTCCGGACATTGAAGCACAGCTTCCAAATCCTGAAGCTCCTGAAGAGACTCAGTCTGAAGAGGAAGAAAATGATAATGAATAAAAATTAAAATGCCGGAATTACATTTCGGCATTTTTTTATAAGTATCACTTAAACAGTTTTTTAACTACTTAATTCTAAAGAATTGATTTAACTATGAAAAGAATCTTATTTAGTATTATATTTTCTGGCTACTGCCTAATTGGGGTGGCCCAGAACTCTGCTGTTACCAATGCAATCCTTTATCATAAAGATGGCGATTTGATAAAAGCCAAACAGGAAATTGACGAAGCCAGTCAACACGAAAAAACAAAAGCCAATGCAAAAACCTGGTATTATAAAGGGTTGATATATCAGGACATAGCAATGAACCAAAAGGCGGAAGTAAAGGCTGCTGCACCTGAGGCGCTTCAAACGTCTTATGAATCCTATAATAAAGCAGTTGAGTTAGAACCTTCCAAAGGAGAATATTCCAAAATGTCTTCAGCAAAATTGCAGGAAATATGGGGGTTATTTATTAATAAGGGATTTTCTGAATATGAAGCTAGTAACTATAAACAGGCTATCTCAAGTTTTGAAATTGCCCAAAAAATCAAACCTGCCGATACTCTTGCTTATATTAATGCCATTTATGCTGCAGAGCAAATACACGACATGAATGTCATTAAAAACAGCGTGGTTAAACTTAATTCTCTGAATTACAAAAGCCCTGTTCTTTATTATTATCAGATAACAATTGAAAACGAAATAGAAAAAAGCCCTGAAAAGGCTCTTGCTACTGCTAAAAAAGGGCTTGTTGATTTTCCTAATAATAAAACCATTCTAGAACTTCAAAAAAATCTTTATTTACAAACAGGTAAAGATTCAGAAGCAGCTGCTTCTATTGAAAATTTGGTTAAGAATAACCCTAATGATATAAATCTTCTTAATCAGCTAGCTGTATTATATGGCAAAACTGACACAGACAAAGCTTTGCAGACCTATGCAAAAGTATTAGCCATTGATCAAAATGATCTGATTGCCAATTTTAACACTGCTGTTATCTATTATAATACCGGAAAGGAGAAGCACCAGAAACTCGGTACTCTTAGCGTAGGAGCTTATCAGAAAGAGGGAAAAGCCCTTGAAACTGAAATTGATGAGTTATTCAAAAAATCTTTGGATCATGCACAAAAAGCTATTGCTAAAGCAGAAGATCCGAGCGATAAGCAACAACTTGATGTGCTAATCAAAGAATTAAATAAGTCAATTAAAAAATAAGTGCTAATTTATATAACTTAATTATTAATACCTGAAAGGTGACTTTCAGGTATTTTTTTTGGATTTCGACAAATATGTTTATCCCGATTTATTTGGTAACAATCTGAAGTTCAATTGTATTTTTTCAGTAATTAATTTACCTTACTGCGTGAAAATAGAATAAAAGCAGGATTATTAGTTAAAGTTCTTTTTTTAGTCATATTTAATCTTCATTAAAAACAAATTAAAACTTGTTAATTTTGAATCTTATCCATTAATTTTACTTCTTTATCGAATTTCCCTATGTAACTATACTTTAGTTTATTTCGTAAAAATACATTGAAACCTTCCTATACCGTTATGCAAAAAATTGATCAGGTAATTATTGTAGGCAAAAACAGCGACTTCACTAGCCGCATAAAGTCTTCCATTGAATCCTCTGGCATGGCTGACCAAGTTAAAATGGCCCTTAATGGAGGACATGCATTCCTATTTCTTGACCATCTTCATTTAGGCAGAAAGTTAAAAGAATCTAAAGTATTGGTATTACTTGACATGGACACCCCAATAGTGGATGGATGGGATTTTCTAAAAGATTATGCTCATGCATCAAGACTTGAAAAGGAAAATGTGATCATAGTTATATTGAACGAGCATCTTTCTAACGAAGAAAAAAGCAGAGCAAGTAAAATGGGAGCCAACTATTTCTTGTTTTCTTCATTCACTATTAATGCTCTTACATATATTGTACAGAAACATTTCTTTAATAGTACAGTCAGAAAAATCAGGAATTGTTACGAAACATTCAGACCATTGAGATTAGGTGCTGCTTAATTCTATATAAATTCGGAATTATCATCTGATTATTTTTTAAACTTCAACTTGTCAATCAGATGTACCAAAGCACATTATCCCATCGGATTTACCGATTCTTGTTATTTCTAATTTTGAATTAATTAAATAAATTATCTTATGTTGGAAAGTAAGACAATTTATCATTTTTAGGGGACTAAATTAATTCAAAAAATCATACTTCAGCTCTTGATAATGCAAATGGAAATTCTATTTTTGACATTCTTAAAAATAGATTTTTATAGCTATGAGCGAAATTAAACCTGGAGACTTTGTAAAAATCAATGGTCAGGATACCGTGGTGGAAGTCCTTTCTGTCAAAGGCAACGACCTTGAAGTTGCTATGGGTATTATGAAAATGACTGTTAAGAAAAATAAAGTCACCTTTTCACAACCACCTCCTGAATCCATCAAATCTTCCCATGAATATTCGGGAAATGTTAAAATTGACACCAAAGAAAAGTTATTACACTTTCAATTTGAACTTGATGTCAGAGGAAAGGCCAAAGAAGATGTAATTACTTTGTTGACAAACTGGGTTGATGATGCTCTTCTTTTGGGTTTACCCGAAGCTCGCATTGTACACGGAAGAGGCAGCGGAGTATTGAAAGATACAGTAAGGTCATTTCTACGAAAATATAAAGAAGTGGAAAGCGCAACAGATGAAGCCCGTGAAAAGGGAGGGGACCATGTAACGCTTGTAAAATTTAAAGCATAAAGGGAACATTCAAATTAAAATATCATAGCATCAGATTCTGTTATCGTATGAATCTGATGCTTTTTTTATTCCTACTGACACACTGTTGTCAGTCATCCTCTTTTTATTTGTATTGATAAGTTGCTACTTGAAAATAATTACATCAAAAATCATGACACCTTCTGAAATTTTAAACTATAGACTTATCAACCATGGGCTGGTGAATAGTAGAAATACATCTTGCGAGGAAGTTGTGCGAAAATCAGGTGTCATTCAGTCTCAGGATTTTCCAGCATCTAAATTGGCAATTGGAATACGTTTGCCCAATTCTTTCGAATCCGATATCATTAGGAGTATTAATGATGGATCCATTATAAGGACTTCCGCATTGAGAGGTACTTTGCACCTTGTTTCTTCAAAAGATATTAAGTGGATACTTGACCTGGCGGGCCCTGCGGTAATTACTAAAATGAAGAAACAGTATAACAGTGTGGGCTTAGAAGAAAAGATATTTTCAAAAGCTTTTAAAATATTTTCCAAAGAGCTTGATGGTAAATATCTGACAAGACAAGAGCTCTATGCATTGCTTATGAAAAACGGAATATCTCCTGAAGAAAACAGAGGTGTATACCTGATTAACCGTGCATCGCTTCAGAATGTCATTTGCCAGGGGCCGATGAAAGATGATAAAGAAATAACCTTTACACTACTTGATTCCTGGGCACCTAAATCCCCAATCCTTGAGCGAAAAGATGCTTTACATGAATTGGCAAAAAGATATTTTCAAAGCCATGGTCCAGCGACATTTGCTGATTTTGTAAACTGGTCAGGTTTATCGAATGCGGATGCAAAAAAAGCATTTGAATCTATCCAATCCGAGATAAATAAGGTATCCTTGAATCAATCTGAATATGGGTATTATGATAATATAAAAGTTGGACCTATGCCTAATAAGGTATATCTGCTTCCTGCATTTGACGAATACATTTTGGGATATAAAAACAGGGAGTTATTTCTGGATAAAGAATATAGTAAAAACGTTATTACTGTAAATGGTCTATTTTACCCAACAATAATTGTAAAAGGCAAAGTAATAGGGACGTGGAAAAGGAGTATATCCAAAGGTAAAGTAAACATTGAAATTCAGCCCTTTGAGTTATCAAATAAAATAAAGCATTCAGCAATAAAAGAAGAACTTAAAAGCCTTGAGAGTTTTCTGGATATGCCAATCGTCCTGAAAACCTTATAAACAGCAATAATCAATGATCCATGAAGTCGGAATTTAATATTATGAGAGAGCAATTTAAGAACGTATTAGTTTTCAAAACAGACAAGAAAGTTTTAACCTATCAGGAAATGGTTCAAGAAGCATTAATGGATTATAAAGACATAATAAAGTGGAATGTTGATATGGATGATCAAGATAAAGTGCTGAGAATAGAATGTGATTCACTTTCGGCAGAAGAGATTATTCTTAAAATGAAGCAGGCTGAGTTCTTTTGTGAGGAACTGAAAGATTAAAGCTGGAAACTCTGATTTGATGAAATCCGGAAAATCACCTATAGATTCAGTTCTTTTCTGTAATTTAAGATTTAATTTTCATTACAACCAATACCTCTATACAATTGTATGAAAGGGATTCTTAAAATACTTGTTATTCTCCTTCAATTTTCCTTCTCATCTATTAAAAATTCCAAGCCCGAAATATTTGTCTTCATTTCAGAAGATGTCTTTCAGCTTTCAGACGGAAGGCTTATTGTAAGTGGACAAATTAAAAGCGGGAATATAAATAAGAATGAAAGACTTATTGTAAAAGTTGATAACAGTGATAAACTCGTGATCATTCAACAAATGGAAGTTTTTGGAAAACCTAACGGAACAGAAACTGGCGTTAAAGGTGATTTTGTTGCATTTACTATTTCTGATATTGCCAAAGATAAAATTGGAAAAGGAACTGTCTTTTTGAAAAAAATATAGATTTGTTAATCTATAAAATCAATTTGCCAGGAAATGAAATTTTGATTGAATATTAATTAATATTTTAAAGTAAATTCAAAATGTACGTCCATTATGGCACCCAATAATGTCCGAAAAAGACATTTGTGTTTATACTCATAGTAAAAATGGGGCAATGTTTAAATCAGATTATAGGTACCGCTTAACTACATTCATCGTAGAAGGATTAAAGCCCATAATTCTGACTTTTTAAGTAAACCTCTATTGTTTTAAAGCAACCTAAGAGTAAGTTAGCTCCCTTTATATTAAGATAACTTATTTTTTAAGCTAAAAATCTTGTAAACCAGCTCTCGATTCTGTTTTTCATGAACAATCTCAAGTTCAAGATCTAACCATTGCTTCAAATTGACCTTAAAATTCAATTTTTATCTATCCAGAAGCCAATTTCCGAACATATCTATTAGAATAATTCAATAAAAGCTATTTTTTAGTCTACTTATTTTTAATCTAAAAAAATAAGTAGTTTTACTTACTTTTTAATTCGTTTTTCACTATGTTTGATTTGTGAGGCATTAAAAGCTAAAATGATATAAAAAACTTAAAAATAGGTTGAAATTTTAGGTGTAAAATCTATATTTAACTATTTTTTCATATCAAAGTAGTAGGTATAATGCCTTAAATATAAAATAAGCTGAGTTTTGTAATTTAAAATTGTAATACTATGTCATCAAACCATAAAGAAAGTTTAAAATCTACTTGCTCATATTGCGGAGTTGGTTGTGGTATCATAGTAGAAAAAGATAAAAAGGGTAAGATCAATGTAAAAGGGAATCCAGATCACCCCGGAAGCAAGGGAATGCTTTGCTCCAAAGGAATGAATCTTCACTATACAGTAAACGATAAAAGTGACAGGTTGCAGTATCCTATGATGCGCTATAGCAGGGGAGATCAAATGCAAAGAGTTTCGTGGGACAGTGCATTGGATAGAGCAGCAGCTGTATTCAAAAATTTTATCGAAAAATATGGCCCGGATTCAGTAGGACTCTATGCCTCAGGTCAGATGCTGACAGAAGAGTATTATGTTGCGAATAAACTGGTAAAAGGATTTTGGGGAACCAACAATATAGACACAAACTCCAGATTATGCATGAGTTCAGCAGTTGCCGGATATAAACTTGCACTTGGCGAAGATTCCGTACCAGTGAGCTATGATGACATTGAACTGGCTGATACATTTTTGATAACAGGTGCCAATCCTGCCTGGTGCCATCCGATCATTTTTAGAAGACTAGAAGCTCACAAAGCTCAAAATCCCAACACCAAAATTATAGTGGTAGATCCCAGGAAGACACAAACAGCTTCCGTGGCTGATATTCACCTGCAAATCAATCCGGGAACTGACATCGTCTTGTATAATGCAATAGGAAGAGGACTTATCGAAAGAGAAAGAATTGATGTTGATTTTATCATAAACCACACTGACGGATTTGAAGCTTACAAAGAGCAGGTAATGAAACGCACGCTTAAAGAAGCTGCTAACATATGCGGAGTAAGATTAGATGACATTCGTTGGGCTATAGAGTATATTGGGAGAGCTGAAGGTTTTATTACAATGTGGGCTATGGGCTTAAATCAAAGCGTAGTTGGGGTAAATAAGAATTTAAGCTTATTAAACTTAAGCCTAATCACTGGCCAAATCGGAAAACCAGGTTCAGGTCCTTTCTCGCTTACAGGACAACCAAATGCTATGGGAGGTCGTGAAGTTGGAGGATTAAGCAATCTATTATCAGCTCACAGAGACATGAAAAATCCGGAACATAGAAAAGAAATTGCGGACTTCTGGGGAGTGCCTTCTGTTCCTGATAAGCCGGGACTTTCTGCAACAGAAATGTTTGAGGCATTAAAAAGTGGGAAGATGAAAGCCATCTGGATTATGTGTACAAATCCACTGGTAAGTCTTCCGAATTCGAATATCGTTGAAGAAGGTTTAAAAAATGCAAAATTTGTAGTAGTTCAGGATGTCTTTAATACATCTGACACTGCAAAATTTGCAGACCTTGTTCTTCCTGCAGCAGGCTGGACTGAAAAATCAGGCACTATGACTAATTCAGATCGCAGAATAAGCTATCTTAATAAAATCACCGAAGCTCCAGGTGAAGCCATCCCAGACTCTGAAATCCTTATAAGACTGGCAAAGAAAATGGGATATGGAGATTCATTCAATTATAGCGGCCCAGCTGATATCTATTCTGAACATTGCAAATTAACCAAGGGTACCAATATTGATATCAGTGGACTTAGCCATGAAAGGCTAAAAGAAAAAGGGTCTATGCAATGGCCCGTTCCTTCGCCGAATTCAGAAGGAACTCCGAGGTTATTCACTGATAAACAGTTTTACACTCCTAACAAAAGAGCTAAAATTCATGCTGTGCCAGATGATAATAACTCGGAAGCGGTCTCTTCTGAGTTCCCGCTAATCCTTACTACTGGAAGAATTCGTGATCAATGGCATACTATGACCAAAACTGGGAAGGTCAATAAGCTCAAGAAACATATAGATAGCCCTTTTGTAGAGATTCACCCGCTTGATGCTGAAATAAGAGGTATTAAAAATGGAGATCCAGTATTGATTAACAACGACAGGGGAAGTGTTAGAGTTAATGCTAAGATAACTCAAGATATAAAATCTGGTGTGGTATTTCTTCCAATGCATTGGGGGCGTATCCTGAACAGAAGCTTTGCCAGAGCTAATAACCTAACAGGATCATTGATAGACCCTATCTCAAAAGAACCTGATTTTAAATTTTCTGCAGTAGAAGCAGTTAAGTACCAAAAGCCAAAACAGAAAATTATAGTAATAGGAGCAGGTGCAGGTGCTTGCAAGTTTGTAAGTTATTATAGGGAAATAAATACCACAGACGAAATTCATGTTTTCAGTAAAGAGATATTTCCTTTTTATAACAGAGTAATGCTTCCGGACTATATCAGTGGAGCCATGCCATGGCACAAACTTGTAAAGCTTACATGTGAGGAGAGTGAAGGGCTTGGAATTAAATTACACCAGGGTAATGGCATTACATCTATTGATAAGGAAAATAAAACTGTCACTGATGAGAAGGGGGAAGTTCATAGTTATGATGTCCTTATACTCGGAATGGGAAGCAGACCCTTTCTTCCAAAGGATATTGACCTGAGCTTTGAAGGTATATTTTCTATGAGAACTCGTCACGATGCTGACAAACTTAAAGAATATACATCTCCAGGCGACCATGTTGTAATTGTCGGAGCTGGTTTGCTAGGCCTTGAATTATCAGCTTCTTTAAGAGATATTGGTATTGAAGTGACAGTATTACAACGTTCATCAAGATTAATGGATAGACAACTGGATGAAACTGCAAGTATATTGCTACATGAGGAAGTTACAGACAGGGGAGTAGAAATACTTTATAATGATCAGGTTAAGTACTTTACAGGAAGAGAAAAACTTACAGGAATAAAGTTGGTAAGTGGACGTACACTAGAATGTAAAGCTGTTGTATTTGCTATCGGAACAACTCCAAACATTGAAATTCCTAAACAGGCAGGCTTGGAATCTAAGAGAGGGGTTGTTGTAAATGAATACCTACAGACTAGTGATCCGAATATTTTTGCAATGGGAGAACTGGCAGAATTTAATAGTAACCTCTATGGAATTACAGCAGCTGCAGAAGAACAGGCTGAAGTAATTGCCAGGTATCTCAATGGAGATATGTTGAGCTATTACAAAGGAACTCTTTCAATGAATATATTAAAAATGGAAGGGTTGTCACTTTGCTCATTAGGTCTGTCCGAAGTGCCATACGACAGGAAAGATGAATATGAAGAAATAACCTTTCTGGATCAGGCTCAGAGATATTACAAAAAATGTATCGTCCATGAAGACAAACTTGTAGGAGCTATTTTACTTGGAGATAAATCAGAGTTTCTGGAATTTAAAGAGCTTATTCAAAATCAAACTGAATTATCTGATAAAAGAACGGAATTGCTTAGAGGAAAAGGAGGAGGAGCTGAACCAGTTCTAGGTAAACTTGTTTGTTCTTGCAATAATGTCGGAGAAGGTAATATTGAAGCTGCAATTAAAAAAGGCTGTAAAGACTTTTCTGATTTATGTAAAACCACCGGTGCGGGCATGGGATGTGGCAGTTGCAAGCCTGAGGTAAAGGCAATCCTCGAAGGTTCGCTTGTGAAAGCTTAAAATTTTTAGTTATTCATTAATAAATAAAAAAGCTACCTGAATTTCAGGTAGCTTTTTTATTGGCTAAATCAATTTATAACACAATTTAATGGTACGTATTATTACGTATATTAAGGGTTTGCTAAAATAAATCTGCACATAAATTAACATGTTGTTTATAAGTAGTTTAATTTAACTTAATAAAATTTTAACTAAATATATTTCACAACTTTATGTGCAAAATATAAAGACAATTGTTAAATATACTGTACTTTTTAAAACAATAACCCCTATTTTAAAAAGGAGTTTTATGAAAAATATATACTTTTAAATATTTTATGTTAACATTTAAGGTCAAATATAATTTACCTTTAAAAAAAGTAAGTAATACTACTTAATTTTATTTTTTTTATTTATGTTTGTTTAAAGACATTATCAGAAACAAAACAGAAATATTCTATGACAACTAAAGATCTGATTTGGTGGAATCTGGAAACACTATTTCCAGTTGAAGAAGAAATCCCTGCACAATACTCTTATGGATCACCAATAAGCCATACAGAGTATTTGATAAATGGGGAGATCCGTCATTGGAATGGGCAAATGCAGGATATTTTTTCTCCAGTTTGTCTTGATACTGATAATGGTCCTGTAAAAAAACTTTTAGGTACTTCTCCATTACTTACCGAAAAGGAAGCATTAGAAGCTCTTGATGCTGCATACCTTGCATATAATAACGGAACAGGTGAATGGCCAACTATGGCTGTTGAAGATAGAATCAAAGCGATGGAAAAATTCGTGGTTGCGATGAAGGAACAAAGAGCTCTTGTTGTGAAAACACTTATGTGGGAAATCGGCAAGACCTTAAAAGATTCTGAAAAGGAGTTTGACCGTACAGTAGAATATATCATCGACACTATTGATGCATACAAAAATCTTGATAGAGACTCTGCTCAATATGAATTTGAACAGGGAATCATTGGCAAAATCAGAAGGTGCCCGCTTGGTGTGGTATTGTGTATGGGACCGTTTAATTATCCTTTAAATGAAACCTTCACCACGCTAATTCCAGCATTGTTAATGGGTAATACGGTCTTATTTAAACCGGCAAAGATAGGGGTATTGCTTCACAGACCGCTTCTGGAAGCATTCAAGAATTCTTTCCCTAAAGGTGTTATCAATATTGTTTTTGGAAGGGGGCGTGAAACAGTGGGGCCATTGATGAAAACCGGTAAAATAAACGTACTTGCATTTATTGGTACCAGCAAATCTGCTAATATCTTAAAAATGCAGCATCCTAAGCCAAACAGACTTCGTTCGGTCCTGGCACTAGAAGCAAAAAATCCTGCTATTGTTTTAGACCATGCTGATATAGATCTGGCGGTTAATGAATGTATCCTTGGGGCCTTATCCTATAACGGACAAAGATGTACTGCATTAAAAATCTTGTTTGTTCACAATTCTGTTGTTGATGAATTTAATTATAAGTTTACTGAAGCACTTGGAAAATTGAAATGGGGAATGCCATGGGAAAAAGATGTACAGATCACTCCTTTGCCAGAGCCTGAAAAACCAGCATTCTTAAATGAATTGATTGAAGATGCTATTTCAAAAGGTGCATCCATCATCAATGAAGGAGGAGCAACTGTGCATCAGACTTTTTATGCTCCTGCAGTTGTGTATCCTGTTACGAAAGATATGAAACTATATCATGAAGAACAGTTTGGTCCGGTAGTACCTATAGTTTCCTTCGAAAAGATTGAAGAAGTAATTCAATATATGGTGGAGTCAAATTATGGACAGCAAGTCAGTCTGTTTGGAACGGATCGTGAAGAAATGGCTGGCCTTATTGACAAGTTTGTAAATCAGGTTTGCCGTGTAAACATTAACAGTCAGTGTCAGCGTAGTCCCGACGTATATCCGTTTAACGGCAGAAAAGATTCGGGAGAAGGTACTCTTTCTGTAGTAGATGCTCTGCGGACCTTTAGTATTCGAGCTATGGTAGCGGCAAAAGAAATCTCTGCCAATAAAGAAATGTTGAGAGGTATCATAAAAGACCGTCAATCAAACTTTATGTCTACTGATTTTATATTTTAATAAAATTGACAATGACTCATTAATTAATACTCAATCCTGTCAAAAAGAACTATGGAAGAGGTAATCAGAATACTAACAACCGGTGGAATTATATCTCCGGGAGAGCTTGAGAAAATTGCTCTGAGTGCCAAAGAACATAATTGCTCGGGCATTAATTTCGGTTCAAGGCAGGAAATATATTTAACCTGCCCAGATAAAACAGCTAATAAGCTCAAAGATGACCTGAAATCATTAAGCTTTTTCTGTGAATCATCCTCCGGACAACATTGCAATATAGTAACATCATCTGCAAGCGTAGGATTATACCCATCTACAATATGGGTAACTGCTGATACTTTTTTTGATGTACTGGAGGAGTTTGACTATCAGCCTAAGCTTAAAATCAATATAACTGACCCTGCACAAAGACTGATACCTCATTTTACCGGACATCTGAATTTTATAGCTTCTCATCATCGCAACTACTGGTTTTTATATGTTCAGCTCCCAGGATTTGCGCTGCGAGAACTATGGCCTGCATTGATTTATATAGATGATGTAGCTCCTCTTTCAAAAAAAATTGAGGAACTGTATTATAAAAATAAGCCTGCTGATCTTAATGAAGTTTTTAATAAGATAACAACAGACGTTATCAGCAACAGTAGAGCTGTAGATGGTAATTGTAATATTGTCAAAGGGTCTATACCATACTATGAAGGCCTTAACCCTATGGCTGGTGTTTATTGGCTTGGTATATACAGGAGAAATTATGAATATCCGATTGAATTTATACTTGATGTTTGTGAAATATGTAATGAGGGTCGAATTGGTAAAATTAATCTGACAACTTGGAAATCATTGCTTATAAAAGATATAAAGGATGAAGAGCGAATAAAATGGGAGGTACTTTTAGGTAAGCATGGAATCAATATCAGACATTCTGCGCTTGAGTTGCATTGGCAATTGCCTGATCTAAACCCGAAAGCACTGGAACTCAAAAATAAACTTGTAAATATTTTTGACAGAAAGGATATCAGGACATATGGAATTTGCTTTGGAATAAGTACAAAGGATTCTGACAGTTATGGAAACATTATTATCAGATTCAATTCCAATGAGGCTCAAAATACTTATTCCATATTCCACACTGAAGATTTTGATCCCACCAATGCAGAATTGATATCATTTGCAGAAAGTATTACGGAAAATGAACTGGCAGAAAAGCTTCAAAGTCTTTGTCTTATTTTTTATTCGCAGCTAAACAAGAAAAAAGAGGATGAGGCTCCTGTTCAAACAAGATTGCTTAAACCTGAGATAGATCTTTTTCAGTGTAAAACCTGCTTTACGATATATAATCAGACAATAGGTGATGTGGTTGCTGGCATCAATCCAGGTGTGCCATTTAATCTACTTCCTGATAATTATTGTTGTCCGGTTTGTGAAGGTGAAAAAGAAAGTTATATAAAAATGGTTTCTTAAAAATATTCTATAATCCAAGGTTGCCAAAGAGGGAGTCATCGGGAAACCGGTACTTCCTCGTTTTTTAAAAGCTATTCCTCTTCCTTTTTTAGAAAATTTCTCACAACCTGTCTTAGATTCTCTTTAAGTTTAATATTATCCTGAGCAATTTTTTTTGTTTGCCCTTTCAATAATGACTTTCTATAGATTAATTGATTTTCAAGATCTTGTTTCTTATCCTTTCTAAACGGAGAATCTTCTGACATATACTAATTAAATTGATAGACCAAAACTATCATTTTCGTCTATTATAACCTATAGATCTACCCTTATTTTTGATTTAGAATATCAATTTCATTTTTTAACAAACCGTAAATAATTCAACTTTTTAACTGAATTAATTATAGTCAGAATAATTTTTTTTTGATACATTTTTTTTGAAATATATCCCCAAAAAAATAATTCAAAACTTTTCGAATATTTTATTAAAATAGTCGAAAAGTTAATTTACATTTGCTTTATCATTTACTCAACCAAATTAGTCAATTGTTCGAAAGTTACCATTCAAACAAATAAATTATTGATAATTAGTGATTTAGTTTTATGTATTTTATGAGAGTTATTTATTGTTTGCTTTTTTTTATCGGTATTGTCAATAGTGTCAGGTCTCAGACATCGTCAGACGGACCAACCTCCTTTTCTTTAAAAGAGGCTATTGATTATTCTATGGACAATAGTTTTAATGTTAAAAATTCAGTTTTACAGAGAAACATGACCTCAGCTAAAAAAGGTGAGGTGAGGTCTTTATTGCTTCCTCAAGTGAGTGGAAATGCAGATTTCAATCACTTCTTTCAGGTACAAAAGAATATTCTAGAAGGAGGAATTGGCTTGATGACTTCAGCAGCTCCAGGAGCTGTTGTTCCACTCCAACTTGCCCTGCCAAATCAACTTGTTCCTTCGGTTTCTGCATCTCAGGTACTATTTGATATGGCACATTTCTCCGGCCTGAAGGCTGCAAATGCTTCAGAAGTTATAGCCGATCAGACTATAAAAAAGTCTCAGATTGATATGACTGTAAATGTAACAAAAGCATATTATGGTGTACTTGTGAATGAGAAACAACTGAAGGCAATTCTCAAGAACCTTGAAAGGATGGACTCTTTATATAAAGAGACAATTGCCCGCTATGAAACAGGTCTTGCCAGAAAGATAGACGTGAGCAGAATTGAAGTAAGTCTTAATAACATGAGAGAAGAGAAGGAAAAGACAATCAGGGCAGTTGAATTAAGTCGGGCCATATTAAGGTATCAGATGAACTTGCCAGAGGAAAATCCATTGGTTCTTACAGATTCATTATCTGAAAACGTATTGCTGGAGGTAGAGCAAATCCTCAATTCAAAACAAAAAGTTAACTATTCAAACAGAATTGAATACTCCATTATTGAGTCTCAAAAAAAATTAAGCAAGTTGGATCTGCAGGCCACGAGGGCTGGCCATTATCCAAGGCTTTTTGCAGTTGCTTCTACAGGATATACTCCTTCGGCTTCCAAGATTGAAAACCTTACTCAAAGTAGTCGTTGGTATCAATATTCATCTGTTGGGCTAAGATTACAAGTACCTATATTCTCGGGCTTTGCTACGCACTACAAAGTACAGCAAAAGAAAATAGAAGAAGAGGTGATTGATAATAATAAAGTTGCATTAGAGAAAGGAATCAATCTAGAAGTAGATCAGGCTTTGATCAATCTGGAGAATAGCATGCAATCTTTAAAGATTCAGAAAAGGAACCTTGATCTTGCGCAAGAAAACCTACAGGTATTAAGAGCTGAATATGAACATGGAATTGCTCTCAACATAGAAGTCACGACAGCAGAGGCTTCTTTGATAGATGCTCAGACAAGTTATTATAACGCATTATATGGAGCCTTGCTTTCAAAAGCAGACTATGACAAGGCAATGGGGAATATCAGGAAATAAAAGCTGAATCGCTCCTCATTTAATAATTAGGTAACAAATTGATTTAAGAAAACACAAATAACCAGAATATACTCCAATGGATATGAATAAAAATCTATTATCAGGTGCTTTTTTGTTAGTAGGATTAGCAATACTGGCTTTTTCATGCAAAGGTCCAGCTCCAAATATGCAGGCAACAAACGTTCCTGTAAACCTGCAGAAGGTAAATTTTGAAGATGCCGTTTATCATAGTTTCTATCCGGGAAATGTGGTAGCATTGGATGAAGTGGAAATAAGCAGTGAGGTTAGCGGTTTCATAACAGATATATCTTTCCAAGAAGGACAGCTAGTCAGAAAAGGGCAGAAGTTATACGAAATTGAGCAAAGTAAATATGCTGCCTCTAATGCTCAAGCAGAAGCCAATGTAAAGATTGCCAAGGCTAATCTTGAAAAAGCGAAAAACGATGCAAAGCGTTATAGCGAACTTGGACAAAGAGGAATGGCAACTCAGCAGAAACTTGAATACTCAGCAACAGATCTTGAAAATGCAGAAAACCAGCTTGCAGTTGCAGAAGCTGAACTATTAAGAGCCAAGACCGATTTAAGACATGCAACTATATACGCTCCATTTGACGGAACAATTGGTATTTCTCTGGTAAAAAAGGGAGCCTTTGTTACAGGAGGGCAAACCAGGCTCAATACAATTTCATCCAACGATCCTATTGCTGTTGACTTTGTAATCAGTGAGAAGGAGATCAATAGATTCCTTGAATTAGAGAAAAGAAAAGTTTCCAAGACTGATTCCTTATTTACAATTGTATTACCAGATGGCAGTGTTTATAATCATCCAGGAAAAATTCTCTTTCTTGACAGAGCTGTAGATAGACAAACAGGAACATTAAAAGTAAGGCTTACATTCCCTAATGGTCAAAGAGGACTGAGAGCAGGAATGAGCTGTAATATAAGAGTTGAAAACAAGAATGCATCAAAGCTGCCTGTTATTCCTCAAAAGTCAGTGACTGAGCAAATGGGAGAATTCTTTGTATATGTTGTAAGTCAGGATACAGCAAGACAACGTAAAATTAAGCCAGGTCCGGTCATTGGTCATAATATTGTTATATATGACGGCCTATCAGAGGGCGAAGATATTGTTGTTGATGGAGTACAGAAACTTCGTGATGGTTCTGCTGTAGTAATCAATACAGAGAAACCGACAGCTTCAGCTAAATAATCTTAGGTTTAAAAGGCAAAATTTATGATAGCAGATATATTCATTAAAAGACCGGTAACAGCAATTGTAATATCGGTTGTTATCACAATCGTAGGGATACTTACGCTGATAAGCCTTCCGGTAAGTCAGTATCCTGAAATTACGCCACCATTGGTTCAGGTAACAGGTGCTTTTTCAGGAGCAGATGCCCAGACTGTGGAACGTACTATGACAACTCCTATAGAGTCGCAAGTGAACGGTGTTCCAGGAATGTCATACATTCAAACCAATGCAACGAGTGACGGAAGTATGACTATGAACGTTACGTTTGATGTTGGTACAAATGTGGATATTGCAACATTGGATGTTCAGAACCGTGTGAGTGTCGCTACTCCCCAGCTTCCAGATGATGTAAAAAGAGTTGGTCTTACAGTCAGAAAGCGTAATCCATCTATTCTGATGCTCGTTGCTTTGTATTCTCCAAAAGGGACACACGATATTAAATTCCTTGATAACTATGTAAACATTTACATAAAAGATGCGCTCTTAAGGGTGAAAGGAGTAGGAGATATTTTCAGCAGAGCGGATAACTTCAGTATGCGTGTTTGGTTAAAACCTGATAAACTTGCTCAATACGGAATTACAGCAAGCGAGGTAATTACCAAGCTACAGCAACAAAATATGCAAGTGGCAGCAGGTTCTACTGGTGCCGCTCCCCAGGCTAATGATCAGGCATTTGAATATACCATTCAGATCAATGGTATGCTTGAGAAAGAATCGGACTTCCAGAATATTGTAGTACGCACAAAGCCTCAAGATGGATCTATTGTATATCTGAAAGACGTTGCAAGAATCGAACTAGGTAAATACAATTATGCCAATAACAACTTTGTAGATGGTATGAGATCATCCTACCTTCTTATTTACCAGGCTCCAGGTAGTAATGCAATGGAAGTGGCTGAAGGAGTTACCAAGGCTATGGACGAATTGAAAAAATCATTTCCTTCTGATGTGCAGTATGTGGTACCATTTGAATCAGTTTCGGTTGTGGATGTTTCAATCAATGAAGTGGTACATACACTTGTTGAAGCCTTGATATTGGTTGTAATCGTTGTATTCCTCTTTTTGCAAAGCTGGAGAGCGACATTGATCCCGATACTGGCTATACCGGTTTCCATTATAGGTACATTCATTTTCTTCATCCCGTTAGGATTTACAATAAATACATTGACCTTATTCGGATTCGTACTTGCCATTGGTATAGTTGTGGATGATGCCATTGTGGTGGTGGAAGCTGTACAGCATTATATTGATCACGAAGGTCTTTCTCCTAAAATGGCAACTATAAAAGCCATGAAGGACATTTCAGGACCTGTAATAGCCATTGCTCTTATTCTTGCGGCTGTGTTTGTACCTGTAGGATTTGTACCTGGTATTGTCGGAAGATTGTATCAGCAGTTTGCAATTACAATTGCAGTTTCCGTATTGATTTCAGCCTTCGTGGCTTTATCGCTTACACCGGCTTTATGCTCATTGCTTCTTAAACCGATGCATCTGGATGAGAATTCAAAAGGATTGAACAAATTCTTCTTTAAATTCAATAACTGGTTTGCAAGAGTTACAGCTTCTTATTCTTCTGGTGTTCAGAAGACAATTAAAAAGGCACCTTTAGTACTCGTATTATTGGTTTGCCTGTTTGCAGGAACAGTAGGAATGTTTAAAGCGAAACCAACAGGTTTTATTCCAACAGAAGATGAAGGTCGTTTGCTGATCACATTTGAACTTCCTGAAGCATCATCCACAACAAGAACAGTAACAGTGTTGAAAAAAATGATGGGAATCATAGACGGAATACCAGCTATTCAGCACTATGCAGCCCTAGGAGGGTTGAATGCAATCACCTTTGCTTCGAAATCTAATAGCGGAACTTTATTCTGCCAGCTAAAACCATGGAAAGACAGGAAGGATAAGTCTATGCAGGTAGAAGCCATTATCGGACAGCTTCAGAAAGGGTTCTCGGAAATTAAAGAAGCTAACATCATTGTTATTCCACCTCCACCAATTCCAGGTTTAGGTAATGCTTCCGGTTTTAGTTTTGTATTGGAACAAAGAGAAAGTAACGATGATATTAAAGGTTTTGAAAAAGTGGTTCAATCATTTGTGATGGAAGCTAACAAGAGACCTGAAATCGCAAGAGCCTTTACTTTCTTTACAGCAAAAGCTCCTGGTTATAAAATAAATGTAGACAGAGCAAAATGTGAATTGATGGGTGTGCCTGTCACTGAAGTATTCAGTACCATACAGACCTATATGGGAGGGAAATATATCAATGATTTCACTGCATACGGACGTACCTTCAGAGTGGTGGCACAGGCAGATACTTTATATAGAAAAGACATGAATAATCTTGATCAATATTATGTAAGAAATAATAAAGGTCAGATGATACCTTTAAGTACACTTGTTTCGTATACAGTTATTGAAAGTGCACCGGTTGTGCCGCATTATAATCTTTTCAGGTCTGCTGAAATAAATGGCGTACCTAAGCCTGGTTTTAGCAGTGGTGAAGCCATCGTTGCTTTAAAAGAAGTAGCGGAACAAGTATTACCTGCAGGTTATGGATACGAGTTTTCCGGATTGAGCAGAGAAGAAATTAAGTCAGGGTCAACTACAGTATATATATTTGCGTTATCTGTACTGTTTGTATTCTTATTCCTTGCAGCTCTATATGAGAGCTGGTCTGTACCATTCTCTGTAATGTTAGCTGTGCCTCTTGGAGCCTTTGGTGCCATACTTACGCTTACATTGCTTCCTAAACTGAGCAATAACGTATATGCTCAGATTGGTTTGATTACACTTATCGGACTAGCAGCTAAAAATGCAATTCTTATAGTGGAATTTGCGAAAGAAAGAGTAGATCATGGAATGGAGATTGTTGCAGCAACTCTTGAAGCGGTAAGACTTCGTTTACGTCCGATCCTTATGACATCTTTTGCGTTTATACTTGGAGTATTGCCTTTGGTGGTAGCAACAGGTGCAGGAGCAGTTTCAAGACAGACGATAGGCTGGACAGTCTTTGGTGGGATGCTTGCGGCAACAGGTTTGGCAATATTTATAGTGCCTGTTTTGTTTGTTGTGATTTCAAAAATTGCTTACAGAAATAAAAAAGTTGTTTCTGAAGCACAAGGTGAATTTCAATTAAACAAAGAATTGATATCAGAAAATTAGAGCCCGCTACGGTCTTTTGTTTTCAGAAGATTGTACCTGGTTAATTTGTGTTTATTTGTAATTTCCCTCTGCCTATGCAGGGGGAAATATTTTCTTCCAATAAAAATAGTCCAGTTATGAAAAGAGAAATCACATTTCAGGTAAAATCAGCATGGTTGTCTCGCATGTTTTTCGGTGCATCTCAGTATTCTTATTTTAATACTAATCCAATTGATGATTATACGGTATTTTTAAATACTAAAATAGGATCCTTGTCATGGGGAAAGAACAAGAAAGAAGCTAAAGAAGATTTTGCAAAAAGTTTTAGAATCCTTTTAGAACTTTATGATATAAAGCTCCCTTTAAAATATATTCAGGAGCAACTGGAAAATGAATCGCAGACGAATATGCAAGCAGTAGAAAAATGGTCACAGTATTCTGAATTTCCTGCCAACTGGTAGTGTAAGCTTTTTTTGTAAAAAGATCAAAAAAAAATGATAAATTTAGAGTTTGAAAATATTTTTGAATGACTGAAAAAACGAAATCGGAAGATTCTTCAAAGCTTGATATCATTCTGAACGCTGCCCAGAAAAGGTTCGGGCACTATGGTTTATGTAAAACCACCATGAATGAAATCGCTGCAGATGTGGGAATGGGTAAGGCTTCTCTTTACTATTATTTCCCCGATAAAGAAGCTGTTTTTCAGGCTGTAATTCAAAAAGAACAGGAAGAGTTTCTGGCAGAAATGAAAAAACATATGAATGCCGAAACGGACGCCGCTTCACAACTTAAGCATTATGTGAAATACCGTCTTGATTATTTTCAAAACCTCCTCAACCTTTCCAAACTTAAAACAGAGTCATTTTTTAATTCAAAGCCAATTTTTGGAAAAGTTGTTGAAGACTTCTACAAACTTGAAATAGAACTGGTCGGCGACATTATTCAGACTGGTATTGATAAGCAGGAATTTCGTGAAGTGAATAAAGAAGAATATGCACTCCTGTTGATGAATATATTGCAGGGGTTAAGACTCATTAGGATTAAGTATAAAGCTATGGCAGAGTTTGATTCTGAAGATGTAGCCTATCTTAAGGAAAATAATGACAAAGTAATCTGTATGTTCATTAAAGACCTCAAAAAATAGTTATTCATAAACAACAATAAGGTCCCCGTTTATTTCATTATTTGTAACAGATCAGACCTTCATCCCAGTTATTAAGCTTTGCAGATGCTATGAATACTGCCTTAAAGAAAGATAGTATCATTTCTTTGGGCGATTCTGATTCTCTTACCTTTTCATAAGGTAATATAAATTCCCCTAATGTTTCATTGTAATAAGCTCCCTCTGACATTTTTGCAGTACTAAATTTATCCGGTTGAGGATAGGCATAAGCATAAAAGGCTGGCTCTCCAAGTCCAAGGCCTGGCCAGAAACCATAACTGCTCAATTCTTTTGAATAGGCTTCTACCATTACTTCTTTGCTTATATTGGGCACTCCCGGATGTGTAGGAGCATGTTTGCCGGAGAAGAAGGTTACCGCAAGATCCATCGCTCCCCAGAAGAAATGAACAGGACTGCTCTTTCCAGTAAACTCGGATCTGAAAACCCTCATTACATGATCAGCACATAAGAGAATTTTGTGAAATGTTTCAACATACTTTTTATCATATGTCTTGTGAGTAAAATCCCTTTCAAAAGGAATTCTTTCTTCCATTTCAACAGGAGTTGTCCAGATATTAATATCTATCCCCAAATGTCTTAGTTTTTCTTTTGTTTCTATATAGAAATCTGCAACAGACCTTGAGTATAGATCCAGGCTGTCAAACTTACCTTCATTGGTTTTGATATACAGTTTATGGTCTATAAAATCAAAATCTATTTGAAAGTATGAGTTGTGGTAAGGGATAAGTCCCGTTGTTAGGCCTTCTGCTGTGGGAGTAAAAGTAATATGCCACCAGTGATTAAGCTTAGGGGAGAAGCTAAGTTTTATTTTCCCTACAATCTGCATCCACAGATGAAGGGTTTTATAGGTTTTGATCCAGTCATCCAAAACCAAAGGTGGCCATGGATTTTCCCTTTCAGATATCAGAATATTATTGGAACTTTTATATAGAAAATTTTTCATAACCTCTTTTGTAATTAACTTTTGAAAATATTCAAAGGTTTTCAGAGGAGGTTATATCCCTTATATAATCAGCGAACTACAAAAGATTGGGTGATTTTTTTCGGAAGTCTGAAGGGGTAGTTCCCTTGTATTTTTTAAAAATTCTGTTCAGATGACTTTCATCCGTGAATCCTAATTCAAATGCAATTTCATTTATTCTAAGATCACTATATCGGAGCCTGGTTTCTACAAGTTGAAGTTTGTAATTGGTAATATATTGCTGAAGATTTTCTCCAGTGTGCTTTTTGAAATATTCTCCCACGTATGATTGGGAAAGATTAAAATGTGTAGCGATTTGCTCAGTTTTCAGCATTTCAGGTTTATAAATATTACTTTGAACATATCTTACCATAGATAACATCGCTTCAGATGATCCTTTCTCCTGCAGCTTTAAAGGGAAAGTCCTTGAGATGCTTCTGGCAACGAGCACAATAACCGTATTTACAAGCTGAACTATTACTTCCTGATGATAGACGTCTCTATTGATATATTCCTTAATAAGGCTGTCTACGATGTTCTTTACCAGTATCCGGTCCTCAATATTTTTTAGGATACAACCGGGAAGGTTACTCGCATTCTGAAAAATAAATTCAAGTCTTGATGTCCATGCTTCGAAATATGAAGGGTCCTTTTGCTCCTTTGATTTTAAATAAATATCTCCAAATCTTAAATAAAAGAATTTAGTTGTCTTTTCAATTTCAAAGGAATGATGGTCTTTGGGAGTTAATAAAAAAAAGTGGCCCTTTGAGTAGTCAAACTTGTTTTTATTAATGCATTGCTTGCCGGTGCCATCAATTATATAAACAAGTTCAAAGAAGTTATGAGAACGTCCGGATACAGGAGCTTCGTCCAGTTCCTGAAAAAAAATCTCGAAAGGTTGATATATATTTTCCTTAACCATTTGCCTTTAAATTTACAGGATAAACCTGAGAAAGTACAAGAAGAGGTATATAATTTCCTTGTTCTTTTGTAATATAAATTTAACAACAAAAAGATATGAAAGCATTTATAATTAACGAATTTGGTGGCCCGGAAAAACTTATTCCTACTAATATTAATATGCCATCACCTGGAAAAAACGATGTATTAATCGAGGTTAAAGCATTTAGCATTAATCCGGTTGATGTAAAAACCAGATCAGGTAAAGGACTTGCAGGAAGATTTAAGGATAACTTACCACTGGTCCTTGGATGGGATATATCAGGTATAGTAAGGGAAGTTGGAGATGAGGTAACAAATTTTGCGAAAGGTGATGATGTATTTGGAATGGTAAATTTTCCGGGACTGGCATCTGCTTATGCTCAATATGTTGTATCCCCTGCAGATCATATAGCTAAAAAACCTTCCAATATTACTCATGAGGAAGCTGCTGGTGCAACCCTGGCTTTATTAACAGCATGGCAGGCATTGGTGGATAATGCCAAGGTAAAATCAGGACAAAAGGTACTTATACACTCTGCAGCCGGCGGGGTAGGGCATTATGCTGTTCAGATTGCAAAATATCTGGGGGCATATGTTATAGGGACATCTTCTATAGAAAACAAGGATTTTGTACTTAGTCTGGGAGCAGATGAACATATCGATTACAAGTCTCAACGATTTGAAGAAATTGTTAAGGATGCAGATTTTGTATTAGACACCATGGGTGGTGATAATGCTTCCAGATCATTACTATCAACAAAAAAAGGTGGAACGGTCATTAGTATACCTTCCGGCTTGCAGGAAGGTTTGAAGGAAAAAGCAGAAGAGTTAGGAGTAAATGCTTATAACTTCCTTGTAACTTCTAATGGAAAAGATATGGAGGAACTTGCAAGACTTCTAGAGAAAGGAATTATAAAATCACACATCTCAAAAACATTTTCATTTGATGATATCCAGTCTGCTCACAAACAAATAGAGACGGGCAAAACAAGAGGAAAGATAGTTGTAACATTGTAATCAAATTAAATATTATATCATTCATTATAGCTTTTAAGATTGAATATCTTAAAAGCTATTTGAATTTATACACATTGAAAATATTATCTAAAAAGGATAACTTAAATCTGATATAAAACGAAAAATTTTCAGATCTTTCAGAACTTAATTCAACTTAAAACATATGCAAACAATATTAGGCTCCGGTGGTGCAATAGGAGTAGATCTTGCCAAAGAACTTTCATCATACACAAAGGACATCAGACTGGTAAGTCGTAATCCGAAGAAAGTAAATCCGGAAGATCAGCTATTCCCTGCAGACTTATCAGATCCGTCTTCTGTAGACAAAGCAATACATGGATCAGATATTGTTTATCTAACCATCGGATTCGAATATAAACTAAGTGTATGGAAACAAAAGTGGCCTCCGTTGATCAATCATGTAATTGATGCCTGCAAGAGATATAATGCTAAGTTGGTTTTCTTTGATAATGTATACATGTATGATCCTGATTACATAGGAAATATGACAGAAGAAATACCTGTAAAGCCATCAAGTCAAAAGGGGAAGATTCGTGCTGCCATTGCAGACAAGATCATGAAAGAGACTAAAAATGGGCTTACAGCCCTCATAGCAAGGTCTGCAGACTTCTATGGTCCTTCTATAAAAAACAGCGTAATGAATGAGCTTGTATATAAAAATTTAAGGAAAGGCAAGGCTGCAAACTGGATGGCGAATGTAAATAAAATTCATAATTTTACTTATACTCCTGATGCTGCCAAAGCAACAGCCATGCTAGGCAATACACCTGAATGTTACAATCAGGTTTGGCACTTACCGACTGATGCTACTAAAATAACCGGAAAACAATGGATAGAACTTTTTGCTAATGAATTGAAAATTACTCCTAGATACATGGTATTACCATCATGGTTAATAGGAATTCTGGGTTTATTTGTACCGATAATGAAAGAATTAAAAGAGATGAACTACCAGAATGAAAGAGATTATTTTTTTGACAGCAGCAAATTTGATAAGTATTTTAACTTTAAACCAACAACTCCGGAAGTAGGAGTGAGAAATGTAGTAAAGGCCGATACAGGAGGCTTCTAATTGGGCTGACCACCAGACTTTCTTTCGTTAAAATTGCTTCTTAAAGAACTCTGATAAATTATTGAGATTATAACTGAATATTGATAAGATAAGGAATAATAACGAGTGGAATACATAAAAAAAACAAGCCATCACCGGGACGAGATGGCTTGCTGAAAACAGGACAAATTAAACCTTACTTGTTATGCTTCTGTCCCTTTCCATTATTTGGGGAACCATGATTATGTTGCTTGTTTTTCAGTTCCTTATATTTGGTTAATTGATCAGCTGTTAATATTTTCTCAATTTCACCTTCACTGCTGGTTTTTAGAGCTTCCATTTCCTGATGCTCCGCTTTTTTATCTGTTGCAGTTTTATATTTTGCTCTTATTTCCTCAGCCTTTTGCTCCTGAGTTAAAATGATTGTTTTAACCTGGCCTGTCTGGTCTGCTGTTAATGACAATTCTTTAGTTAGTCTTTGTGCATGTGCTTCTGCTCTTTCTTCCGGAGTTTTTTGCTCATGACCACCACCATTATGCTGATGTCCCTGATGTTGTCCCTGATTCTGAGCGAAAGAAGTAAAGGCTATAAATGCAGAAAATATAACCGTTGATAATATCTTTTTCATTGTTATAGTGGTTAGATTGATTTTACTAAGGCTAAATTACTTCAATCACGTGAGGAGGTTGGCAAGAATAGACAAAAAGGAAATTTTTATATACCAAATAGACTTTATCTGGCAGATTAACTCTTATTATTTTCCTTGAAATTAAATTGATTAATTTGAAATAGCCTATTAAGAAACCTTCAATTAAATTCACCAGTATTAATTTCTACCTTTAAAGTCTTGAATACAATAAAATGCGGCTACTAAGTTTAAACCTGTTAATACTGATTATATTAAATACCCATCTATGTCAGGCTTTTAATTTAATTGAAAAAGATTATTCCATTAATATTCCTGAAGGTTGGAATGCAATAGCAAAGGATAAACTAGATGATTTAAGATCAGGTCATAAAATTGAATTGACCAATTCTATCAGGGGGTATGCACTCAATGACAGTTTGGGAGTGAAATTCCTTATCTCATTTTGAATTATACTCAAATCCCACAATTTGAAATTGCCCTTTTCAAAGATGTAATCAATGAGGAATCGGAAACATTAAATGGATCAGGCATAGAAGAGAATCTTGAAGTTGACAGCTCCCAGTATAAATTCTATTGTGAAACGAAGTTGGGAGATAAGATCGTTTTGATAGGATATATATTAGGAGGCAATGGAATATTTACCTAGACTTTTTCACAGATTCAGCTAATTTTAACCAGGATAAATCAAGGTTTCTGAGCATTTACAATTCTGCAGTTATGAATGAAAAATTCAGGAACATTAATGTTTATAATGAAGAAGTGAAGGCGCATGAAAAAAAAGCAGGAGAACATGCAACCTTTGCAATAATTGGATTTTCTGCATTTTTGATTTTTGTATATATCAAAAAAAAGTTTAATCTTAAATCAGAAAGAAGAATGATACAGTAATATTCAGGTTTGAAATATTCAAATTTAATAGTTATCAGTATTCAATTGACTAGCCTCCCATCCAATCATAGCTTTTTTCCTATGACTACCCCAGCGGAATTCACCAATGCCGCCAACACTCTTAATTACCCTATGACATGGAATTATAAAACCTACCGGATTACTTCCGATAGCTGTTCCTACTGCTCTTGAAGCGTTGGTTTGGTTCATACTTCCTGCAATTTGTCCGTAAGAGGTAAGGACTCCCTGAGGTATTTTTAGTAGTGCCTCCCAAACTTTGATTTGAAACTCTGTCCCTTTTAAATGAAGCTTTATTTTTTCTGCATCAGTAAAATCATTAGCAAAAAAGCGTGCTACCTTGGCTTGATCTTCATCGGTTCCTTCTTTAATATCGGCCTTCATCCATGAAACTTTCAAGTCTTCTATCACACTTTTTTCTTCACCGTCAAAGAAATATAGATTACTAATCCCTTTACCTGTAGAAGCAATTAAATAATTCCCAAATTGGCTATTTCTTAAACTATATCTGATCTTAAGGTTTTCACCTCCGTTTTTATATTCTCCTGGAGTCATTCCTTCTATGTTTACAAAGAGATCGTGTAAGCGGCTGGTTGTTGACAAGCCCGCTTGCTCGGCAGTTTCTGCAAGATTTTTTGAAGCTGAAGTTTCAAGTACTTTTTTAGCGTATCCAATTGTCAGAAACTGCAAAAACTTTTTAGGGCTTACACCCGCCCATTCTGTAAACATACGTTGAAAATGATACGGACTTAAATGAACTATTTCTGCAACCTCTTCCAGGGAAGGCTGGGCTTTTATATTTTTTGAGATGAAATCAATTGCTTTTGCTATTCTGTCAAAATCAAATTTATTGTTGTCCATATGTTGAATCTGCTTTATAAAAGAATATCAAAGATGAAATATTAATTGGCATATTTCAATCTGAATCTTGCGGAATTTAATGGATAGCCAAACTTCTCCATAAATAAATAACGATATAACTTTCCATGTTTTTATATCTTTCAAAAAAGAGTTTAATCTTTTGGGTGTCCTTTTTATCCTCTATAATATCATGATTTATAAGAGCTTTAAGCAATCCTGCATCTCCATGCGGAATGCTGTTCGGATCTCTTATTGTTTTCATAAGGACATAATTGGCTGTCCATGTGCCTATACCACGAAAGCTTGTAAGAAGCTTATGTCTGCTTTCTTCATCAGGCAATGATTGGAGAATACTTTTACTCAATAGCCCATCAGAAAATGCTTGGGCGGTGTTTATTAAATACGCAGCTTTAGCAGAAGAGAATTGCATTGCTTTTAATTCTTCAGCAGAGGCTTGTGCAAGTGCCTTGAAATCAGGAAAAATATAAAATAATGACCCTTCATATTCTAACTTTATTCCAAATCGTTCTACCAATCTTCGTTTTAATTTGTACGCAAAAGAAAGATTGATCTGCTGGCCAATGATACACCAGCAAAGAGATTCAAAGAGGTCAGTAATGCCCATAAGACGAAGACCGTAAAAGTCTTTATACATATAAGATAATTGCTTGTCTTTTCTGAGTGCCTTATAAAATGGCTCAAGGTTGTTATTAAGGTCAAACCATTCAACTACAAAAGATTCAATAAGCTTTTTACTTTTTGCACTTGCTGGCCCAACAACTACTTCAATTTTTATCGTTTTATCCTTTTCATAAATCTTGAGAAGATAATTCTCTTCTCCCAATTGTAAAGCCTTCCATACTGCGTCCTGCTTCACTGTGTGAGCACAGTCATCATAATTTCTGTCCAGAAACCAAAGACATTCTGCAAAACTAAAGAGGGGAGGTTTCTTAACTGTTATGATATTATTCTTAATAACCATTGTGGTAAATTATGTAAATATGATTCTTACCTTTTTAACATTGGAAAGACTTTTATATAATTCAGGATAACAAAAACGCTTGAATGATCTATATTATTCGGATGAAAGTACTGATAGTATAATTACTGATGTTTTATACTTTGTAAGTGTATACCTTGAATGTAATAAATATGACAGATTTTAAATTGATAAAGTTTTAGAAGAATGATTTGTTGAAGTAATGAAAACGTAATAAATCAATATTTAATAGATGTTCTTTTTACAAGAATTAAATTAATTAAATAAAAGGGCCAAGACCACTTTTTTTGATGTGAATAACTTTTTTGTTTACTTTTTACTCATTTATTACATCTTTATCTGTGTTAAAAATTAGAGTAATTATAAATTAATTATTTGTACTGTAGTTTATTAAATAAAAAATCATTTTATTTTTTTTATAATTTATGACACATGTAAATTTAAAGTTCAACAAATAGGTTATTTTTTGTCTTGAAGAATTCCTCTAATATTGTCTTATAATTTTTAACGAAGTAATTATTCAAAAGCTTTTTGTGTTGACTTGTGATTTTTAGAAGTGGATTGATAAAACTGAATTATTTAGCTTTTTGAGTTTTTAGATTGTTCAATTATACTGCAAATGGGATGTAATTTTTAATCCTCCTGCGCAGGAATGTTATGCTTTAATTAAATAATTAATAAATGCTTCATCCATTAAAGTTTTTTGTGTGGGTGGCCTTAGTTGTTGTACTATTCTCTTGTGAAAAAAGGAATTCTCCTAAAGTTGCTGTTCAGGAAGATCCCTTTAATTCAGAAGTCAGAATAATTGACAGCACTACTTGGCACACGTCAGCATCTCTTACTATTCCAGAGTATAAGAATTGGCTTAGGAAACAAAAGGGAATTACTTATGATATAATGAAGAATACTGCATATGATGCTGTAATATGGTATCAACCAGCAGTCCTTGATGTGGCGATGAGCACTAGAGAAAATGTCGATACTTCATTAGATTCATATGAAAAGAATATAAAAACTAAAAGTGGATATCACTACATAAATATTGAAATACTCTATAAAAATCCCTCAGTTAATGATTCTTTTAATAAAGAGCATTTTTACAATTCACTGAAAGATAATCTCTTTTTTGTAAAGGACGGAACTGATACGATTCAAAATTCTATAGTTGAAATTTTTCCATCAACATTAATGGGACAGCCACATCACTTATCAGTATTGATTCCAGCAAACATTTCATTTAAAAGCCTGACAGCAGGCTTGAAAGGAGACATCCTGGGATTTAAAAGAGACTTAAGAATAGATCTTTCAGAAAAGCAATATCAATCATTACCTGAAATAAAATTATAGCGACAATGCTGGCTACAATAAGAAAATATAAACGTCCGATTTCGATATTTTTCCTGTTCAATTTTATAACAGGAGCCTTGCCATATAGAGCTTTGGCTTTAACGTCAGGACCTTCACAACCGGAGACTCAACAATTTGCTCCCGCTGGTATGGACAACATGGTTGATCCGTTTACAGGGGACTTTAGTTATAATATTCCATTAATGGATGTTGGGGGATATCCGATCAATCTGAATTACGCAGCAGGGATAACACCTGATGCTGAAGCAAGCTGGGTAGGACTTGGTTGGAATGTAAATGTTGGTGCGATAAATAGAAACGTGAGGGGCTTGCCAGATGATTTTGCTGGTGACGAGGTTGAAACTGTTTACAATGTCAAACCAAATCAGACTTTTGGTCTTAATTTTTCATTTAATCCTGCGAAGCTTGAAGCATGGGGATTTAAAGTAGGACTTACTCAGTCAATGAATTTGTTTTATAACAACTATAACGGATTTGGTTTTGGGATGGGCATAAGGCCTTCGATTGATTTACCATTAAGCAGCAAATCCAAATACAAAGTTGGGCTTGGAGTTGATTTTAATATGAGTTCAGAAGATGGTGCTAGCATAACGCCTAGTGTAGGTCTTGGGCCCAGACAAGACAATGGAAGGAGCGAGACAGGATTTGGTGCTAACCTGAGTTTCCCTTACAGCACAAGGGAAGGCTTAAAAGGAATGTCCCTATCTACATCTTATTCCTATACAGGAAAAGACAAAGCAGGTAAAGCAACAGAAAGATCAGGTGGGCACGACTCCTTTATGGGATTTGCGTTCCCCACTTATACTCCTTCTGTAAGTCATGATCTTATCAATACTAATGCTACACTTAACCTTAGTTTTGAATTGAGTAATGAGGCTGTTGAGCAGGGTCTACTTGGTATTGGGGGATACTATTCTGGTCAGTTTTTAAAGAGTACATCAAAGAAGAATCCAGCTTATGGATACATGTATTCCGGACTAGATGGCCAAAGCGATGATGCGATGCACGATTTCAACAGAGAGAAAGATGGAGGAGGATTTAATGATGCAACTAAAAACCTTGCACTGACCAATTATACTTATGATATATTCAGTGTATCCGGCCAGGGTGTAGGTGGATCTTACAGATTATTCCGTGGCGATGTTGGTAACGTTGGTGATCCGATTAACATTGAAGAAAATCATGTAGGGGAACTTGGAGTTGGTTTTGGATCAGGTTCGACCCCTTCCATGAAGGTAAATGTGGATGTTAAATACAGCCATGTTGGTACGGTAAGTTCGCGTTGGTCAAATGGTCAGTTTCAAAATTTTAACGATCCTACTGCTGATTATAATACAGCCAGAGAAATGGTTTATTTTAAAAAGATAGGTGAAACAGCGCCAGAAACAGATGGGGACTTTTTGAATAATGTCCAGAAAGGTTCAAGCACATTGGGATATAATCTTATTTCAAATGATGGAATGCTAGATGGTAGTATGTTTGACAAGAAGAAACCCAATATAGGAAATGCTTCTTTAGGACAAAATAACAAAAGACAGGTAAGACGCAAACGTAACAACCAGTTTACTTACATTACTGCAGGTGAAGCATTCAACAAATATTCGCTGATGCCTATTCGTAATCATCATCTCAATGAATTTGATGTAAATACTAATACCTCTTCAAACAGTTATTCAAGAAAGGATAATGTCATAACTTATGTAGGAGACAATCTGGACAGGATTGATCAATACAGGAAAGGGCATCATATCACAGAGATAAGAGTTACAGATAATGGAGGCTCGAGATACTGCTATGGTATCCCCGTTTACAATAACTATCAGGAAGAGGTTACATTCGCTGTAGATGCTACTACTAAGGCAGATCCTAAATCAAACGCAATTAAAAAAAATCTGGTAGAATATTCATCAACTGAGGCAAGTACTGGTAATACCAGCGGGATTGACAGAAGCTATAATAAAGTTACTACAGGAGCACATGCTACATCTTATTTGCTGACATGTATTCTTTCTAGTGACTATGTAGATAGTGACAATATCCCAGGTCCATCAGACGGTGACCTTGGTAATTATACTAAATTTAATTATGTAAGAACTTCTCAGAATTTCCAATGGAGAACTCCTTATCAGGAAAATATGGCCTCTTTCACTGACGGTCTTGAAACTAAAGATAATGATGATAAAGCTAACTACCTATATGGTAAAAAAGAGGTTTGGTATCTGCATTCGATAGAAACAAGAACTCACGTAGCTGAATTTCATTTGTCCCCTAGAAAAGACGGAAGAGGCGTAAAATCTTCAAGCGGAGGATTGAGCACATCTACTGAAAATACACTTTACAAACTTGACAAAATAGATCTTTTCTCAAAAGCAGATAAACTTAACGGTTCTAAAGAACCGGTTAAAACTGTGCATTTTAAATATGATTATACACTTTGTCCCAAAACACCAAATAGCTCTGCAACTCTGGAAGAGGGAGAAGGCAAGCTGACCTTGAAGAAAGTTTGGTTTACATACGGCCTTTCAGGAAAGGGAGTTTTAAATCCATATGCTTTTGATTATTCTGATTATAATCCTGCCTATAACCTGAAGGAATATGATAGATGGGGTAACTATAAAGCACAAAGCGAGTTGGCAGGAACATTTGGTAACGAAGCTTTTCCTTATACAGATCAGGACACGACACTCCAGGACAAACAATGTGCAGCCTATTCGCTTACCAAAATATATACACCTACAGGGGGAACAATCCAAGTGCATTACGAAAGTGATGACTATGCTTACGTTCAGGACAAACGAGCTATGAGGATGTTCAAAATTATAGGCTTTAGCAGAACAAACTCATCAGCACCTAATAATACACTATTTGATATAACAGACGGAGGGCTTGCAGGAAAGATGTTTTTGCATGTAGATCTTGGAGAAGGGTTCACTGCCAGGGATGCAAATCATGCCAATGAAATACTTCGAAAAGAATATCTGGACGGTATCAATTTGATGTATTATAAGGCAAAACTAAACGTAATCAATGACCCAAATCCTCTGGTACAAGATAAATTTGAGTATGTACCCGGCTATACAGAAATTAATATTTCCGGAAGTATAGCAAAAAATCCTTTAGGTGGAAATAAATACACAACAGCAATTATTCAATTGATTCCAGATAAGACCAAAGGCTCAAACTCCAGGAACATTAATCCGATAGTCAGAAACGGATGGATGTTTGCGAAGATGAACCTTGGAAGAGAATTGAAAGGGCTTGGTGATGCAGAAACAAATGGTGTTATGCAGGTCATTAAAACGATGATTGCACAGGCAGACAATATCCTTTCTTTCTTTGCCGGATTTGCTTCAGTCATGGAAGCGAAAGGTAACAGTAACACAATTGAATCCAACAAATCTTTTGTGAGACTTAACGATGTTGACAAGAAAAAACTAGGTGGTGGCCATCGCGTGAAAGCAGTTATTATGTCTGATAACTGGAATATGATGGGGGCTTACAAAGAAACAACTTCAAACGGAAATAAAGAGGTGGCATATTATGGGCAGAAGTATGACTATGTTACCAACGAACTGTCAAATGTGCTTGACGAGAATGGCAAGCCAACCAAGAGACCAATTAGTTCAGGGGTGGCATCTTATGAACCTATGGTAGGAAATGATGAAAATCCATTCAGACTTCCTGTATTCAGTATACAAAAGCTGCCATTAGCTCCATCCAGAGAGTTTTATTTAGAAGAACCATTTGGAGAAATGTTTTTCCCGTCTCCTACTGTTGGTTATACAAAAGTAGTAACAACCCCAGTTAAAGTTTTGTCAGGTAATTATGATGTAGAAGAGTTGGAAGGTAATGGCACTGGTTTTGTAGAGCAGGAATTCTACACTGCCAAAGATTTTCCTACCATAACAGAAAGAACAGAACTTAAACATAAGAGAGATAAACCAAATCTGATCCTTAACTTCCTTAAAGTAGGAGCAACTGATATCGTTACATGTAGCCAGGGATATAAGGTAGAGTTGAATGATATGCATGGTAAGGAGAAATCGAAGAAAGTCATGCCTGAAGTTGCAGGAAATGAAACGGATGTTCAGCCAATTTCATATGTGGAGTATAGATATAAAAAGAATACGGATGGAAGTTTAAGTAATTCTGTTCGATATATTAATCCTACCAATCTTGCTATAGAAAATGAATCTATCAATACTCAGTTAGGTGTGGATGTTGATATTGTTCATGATACTAAATACTACAAGTCGGTTACAGCAGGTGGAGGTCTTGATTTTAATGTCAAAGGGATTTTCCCGGTAATACCGATAGTTGGAGTAATACCAATGCCTACATGGAACCTGGAATCGACAGAATTCAAGTCAGTGGTAACTACAAAAGTTATCAATAGAATCGGTATTCTGGAGAAGACTATAGCAATGGATAATGGCCAGACCATTACTACAGAGAATCTTGCATGGGATAAGGAAACAGGAGAAGTTTTGTTGACAAAAGTCGATAATGAATTCCATGATCCTATCTGGACCTTTAATTACCCAGGATACTGGGCTTATGATGAAATGAAACTGGCTTATAATAATGAAGGCATCATTTATAGGAGCGGAGGGAACTTTACATTAGATAACTTTAAAACAGCCTTTCTGAATGATGGAGATGAGCTTCTTTGTGAATCATCTGGTGGGTATAAACTCGGGTATTATGACAATAACAGATACGTTACAACAGGCAAAAAGATTATAATCGACAAAGACGGTAATGAAATCACCGGTATAACAAGGATAAAAATCATTAGATCCGGTTTGCGGAATGTAGCTATGACTCCTATTGGTTCAATTTCATGTATGGATGATCCATTGGCTAATAATGTCCGCCTCCAGTTCAGCAGAGTTATCAATGCAGGAGCAACAGAGTTCAAGTTTATTTGGAAGGCGTTTTGTAATTGTTTGGATGATAAACAGGTTGCAGAAGGAAATCCGTTTGTTCTTGGCAAACGAGGTAGTCTCAGGTCTTATAAAGCATGGACTTATCTTACCGAGAGATATCAGGCAAACGTTAATAATAATGTTGATATCAAAAGAGATGGTTATTTTTCCGATACCTTCATTCCATTCTGGACCTACGCAGGCAGCAAGTTCGATAAAGTGAATAATATTGCTGCAACTAAATGGCAATCTGTCGTTCAAATTGAAAACTATAACCAGATTGGAATGGAGATAGAGAATAAGGATGCATTGGACAGATACTCCATGGCGCAGTTCGGGTATGGAAGAAATCTACCAACAGCTACTTCCAATAATTCAAGGTATCAGGAGAGTGCATTTGATGGATTTGAAGACTATGACTATGGAGACTGTAATGATGATCACTTTAGCTGGAGGTCACAAAATCCGACGATAACTCATACAGAATCGCATACTGGAAGGTCAGCAATTCAGGTGCCACCTAAATCTTCTAAAAAGATTAATAAAATCATAGATCCATGTAATCCGACTTCAGCTCAATAAATGACTGATTCAAATATTACATATAGATAAATAATAATGCAATACAGATATATGTTGCTTTTATGAAAAAAATTATTCCATTTCTATTGTTGTTATTTTGTTCTAGCGTATTTGCGCAGGGAGGATTGGAACATAATGAGGTTAAGGTTGCTTCAACAAGAAATTATCCTTTTGAACAATATGTAGTAAGCACTAAGCTTAGTGTAAGTATGAAATATAACATTGATCTATACAAAGACTATGTTTTGAAACTTACTATACCTCATGAATTTTGCTTTCCTGGTTCAGGTGGATTTAGTACTAATATTACTGCCGGTACAGAGCAAGTAAGAATGACAAAAGTTTCTGATATCCAATCTGGAAATAATCACGAGATCATTTTTAACGTGGAATTATTGACAATAACTACAGGTTGGAACTCAATAAATATTCCAATATTCAATATCAGAAATAATTATCTGAACGAAGATTGTTCAAATACTTTATCCAGAGATATTCTTTTTGATCTGAAGGCAAAATTAATATCACCTGCCAACAGTCCATTTGAAGATGCTCTACAAGCAAAAACGATTGTGACTATTCCAAAAGGAACAACAGGAGATCGTCAGCCTTCAATCGAACTGTCACATAATCAAGGAACGGTAGATAAACCTTTTTACTATGACATGTCAGTAAGTAATGTGTATTTCGTGAATAAGATACGGTTTGCCATGTATTATGATAAAACAGATTTTGATTTTATCACAGTCAGAAGATATTATGACCAGTCATTTATTTCAGATATTTATGGCTATCAGCATGGTGAACAAATATCTGCAAATGTTGTAGGTGACAGTCTTATTTTCGAGTTAGACAACTCGGGTGGAGGTAATTATTATCGCTTCATGATCTATATGAGACCACATAATAGTGCAACATTGGACGCTGCTCATCAGGTTGCGGTTAACATCAGAGAAAATGATCCCTTAAAGCAACTACAAGAACAAACCAGCTGTGGCCTTATCAAACGATTTGCTTCTAAAATATATGACACCTATGGACAAATCACATATACTCCCGGCACATACAAACAATCATTGTCCCATTACTTTAGAAGTATAAATTACAGTACTTGTAAAGATTATTGCTCAAAAACATATCCTGATAATTACATCGTAATAGAGACTAATGGCACTTACCTTACAAGCTCGTCTTCTAGGGGAATTAGAGTTAATATGAGGAAGAATACAAAAGTTAAACATATTGATTTCTTTAACCAATACACAACCCCAATCCCTGCAAGTTTTATAGTGAAATATAAGGTGTGCGGTCAATCTGCAGAAAGCTCAACATTGTATAGTACTATCAATTCCAACAATAGAATTTTAAACCTTAACCAAAGTCTTGAATATATAATTGTAGAGGGAATGCCTTTAGCAGCACAGTCAGCTAATGACTTTGTGGTGTATTATGAAGATGATGATCTCCCATCTTCCTGCGGATTTGATAATAAGTTTGAAATAGGATATACAGATCAAACATTAACGTCTTACCCATCAAGCGTAACCATAACACCTGGATGCACGCTCTCAAAAAACATATCTGATTCCTATCTTGCTGACGCTGTATTTAACTCAGGGGAAGAAGGTTATGTGAGAATAGGCCTTTATGCTGCCAATGGGAATTTACCAGGTACATATAACTTTAATAATATTATCTATTCATTAAATTCTAAAATGTCTTTTACCAATGAGGCTCTTAAATTCTACATTGGTACAGACAGCGATCCGGATTTGTCTGATTTCAAGCCCTATGCAAACTGGACCAATAGTACTTTAGTCGGACAAGGTTTTGTTGTCAGCAAAGCACCTTTACCACTGAATAAAAAGAATTTGGTGATTAACAATGTTAAGCTTAATAATACCTGTGGTACAGCAGTATATTTTTATATTCTTGCAAAAGTTAAGGCACAAGCCAAATTACCAAGGCTGGATGCTGGCTATATATCTTCTGTTACAGAGAATGATCCAAACCTAGAGTCTTATTTGCAGACATGGAATAATGCCGGATCTTTCGTGTTGAAAGGAGGGGCATTCCTTGCATGTGGTGGACAGAACAATGGTAATTCTTCAGTAAGACTTGGTGAGAACATAATGGTAAATTATGTCATTGAAAATGCAGGTCCGGAAAAAATGAATCAATTTACGCTCATCATAGATAAGCTTTCTATTGGTGCATTTGATTTAGTTCCTGATGCAACGGGAGTCCTTTATAAGGTAGATGATAATAACGTAAGAACTCTTGTTAACAATTCAATTACTATTTCAGGTAATCAGGTTAGTATCAATTCGGAATTATTGGGCTATAATAAACTTGAACTTGGATTGTTTTATAAAATTCCTAATGGTAGTCAATATACAAATCAAATAGCAATCACCAACTTTTCCGTAGAAGGCCTAGGTGCAGATGGTACACCATCCAATGTTGTTAAGTCAAATGATCTTCAATTAACAATCTCTAAAAGCTATTCATCCTGTACTCCAGTATCATGCTCGGAATGTATAACTTCTTTTTCCCCATTACCGGATCAGAAATATTTATTATCTGCATGGGTAAAAGAGCCTTTAACAGATGTAACCAATACATTTCTTAACACAGGAATCAAGATCACATTTAATAATGGAGAAGTTGATGAATTTCCTCTTTTCCGTCCCTCTGGCCCAATCATAGACGGATGGCAAAGAGTTGAGCAATCTTTTATTGTACCTTCAGATGCAAAAAATATTCAGATAGAACTGGTCAATGAAAGTGAAGGAAATAATGCATTCTTTGATGACATACGGGTTCATCCTTTTAAAAGCAATATGAAATCTTTTGTTTATGATCCTTCAACACAAAAATTGGTAGCAGAACTTGATGAAAACAATTATGCCACTTTTTATGAATATGATGATGAAGGTATACTTATCAGGGTCAAAAAAGAAACTGAAAGAGGCGTCATGACCATTAAAGAGTCCAGAAATAACCAGAGTAAAATTTTTAAAAATAAATAAAATTATTTTATGATCAGGATAATTATTTATCTAGCATTTTTATTATCGATCAATACAGTATTCGCCAAGGAATTTGTGGATAAAACAGATTATTCCAAATCGGATATGAATGTTTCGCCCACAAATAATCTGGGAGAAGAATACCAAAATTTTGCTCTTGTTCAAAATACGATTTCAGATCCGGCAAGCAGGACATTTTTCGTAAATAAGGCTTTTGGTGTTGTTCAGCTGTATTATCCTCTAACTTCCAATACTGTTCCTACTAATGGAACTGCAGAAGTTACTGTTGATCTTACTTATACAGTAGAGGAAAACAATGTTCTAGTTGACCGTCATAAAATTTCGGTTCTGAAAATAGATATGAGTGCAGCTCATTTTGCACCGATTGCTTTGGAAAGACTTGAGAATGCATTGAAGATCTCTGGCCGTATCACAAATGTAAACATACCAGCTACAGGCTTTGAAGATATTAAGCTACAATTCAGAGTTGAGACAGAAGTGTTTGAAAATATGTCTTATTCTCAGGCAGTGACAGGAATTTTAAAAGACGATCAGTTTGTCAATACAGAAGGTAGCCTTCTTGTTTCATGGAACGCATTAAATAATGCAGAAAGTTATGAACTAGAATGGACATATATCTCTAATCAGGATCCGGAAAATATAAATAATACCTTACCTCTTGCTCAAATTCAATTAAGAGATAATCTTCTTTTCAGAACCAATAGCTCTAGAGTGGAATTAAAATCAAATTCATTTAAAATTCCATTAATATATGAGAAAGGTTTGATTTTTTACAGAGTCAGACCTATAGGAAGAAACATTGCAAATGGAGGATTGGTAACCGTAAAAGGTAAATGGACTCTTGAAGAGAATTCAACAAGTGTGGCGGGAATTTCTACTGATCATTATTACGAATTCTCGGGTCTTGAACAAAGTATGAACTGGCAATCATCTGTTAGTTTTGCTGAAGAGGGAAAGAGCAAGGTTGTATTAAGTTATCACGACGGTTCTTCGAGAAACAGACAGGCAGTTACCCGTGTCAATACTGATGAAAGAGCAATTGTAGGAGAAACATTCTACGATTATAACGGACGGCCTGCTATTCAGATATTGCCGGTTCCGGACAAGGGCGCCAATAATTTATATTATCATCCTCAATTCAACAAGATAGAAGATGAAAACGGAGCTCCTTTACCTGTAACAAAATCCAGCTATGATATTGCCACAGAAGGGGCAGGTTGTGATGTTGACTCTCCAACTCTTGATGAGGGTTCAGGGGCTTCTCATTATTATTCTCCTTCCAACTCGTTTGAAACGTCAGGAAATAAAGGGATTAATATTATAAATAAAGGTCTGATTCCGGATGCCAAAAAATATCCCTATACTCAGACTAAATACACCAATGACAATACCGGAAGAATTGCTGCACAATCAGGAGTAGGTGATGCTCATCAGATCAAGTCTGGTCATGAGACAAAATACTTGTATGGTACACCTGATCAGGAGGAGTTAACCAGACTTTTTGGGACACAGGTAGGTAATAATGCACACTATAAGAAAAATGTAGTTGTTGATCCGAATGGTCAGGTAAGCGTTTCTTATCTGGATATGGACGGAAAAGTTATTGCTACAGCACTAGCTGGTGGAAGCCCTGAAAATGTTAAAGGTTTGGAAGGGCCAAAGGGAAGACATATTAATTCTCAACTTCTTTCAACTATTTCAAATATTCTGTCAGAAGATAAAAGGTCTAAAAGCTACCTTAAGAAACTTGTAGTGAGTGAAAACAATACAAGTTATGTATTCTCTTATAACTTTTCAGCAAAACCATACATTATCAAGTGTACAAATAAATCTGAAAATGCTGTACAAGATATTAATTTGTCTGCAGTACTGGATGCTGAAATAGAACTACAAAGTTGTGGAGAAAGGATATTTCTTCAGCCATTATCGAGTACCTATCAGTTTGGAAATGGGGCAATCCAGACTGGAAATACCACTATTACGAAAGTACTTAATGCAGGTGAGTATACATTAACAAAAAAGATTAAAATCAATGAAGCTAAGTTAAATGATTACCTTAGCCAGTATTTAAGTAATTCAGCTTATACATGTGTAATTCCGGTTGGAGATTACATTAAAGATTCTATCGATATTGCTGACCTTTCAGGTTGTGGATACTCATGCGAAACGTGTCAGAACAATGTAGAGACATTGATTACCAACATTGATTCCAGAAGAGATGGCGTAACAACTCCAAAACTTACTGAATCGGAGAAAGAAGGAATGAGGTCTAAGTGTTATGACCTTTGCAGAAGCAATATAGCTTGTGTCTCTGCTCTTAACGGTATGCTTGCAGATCTTTCGATAGGTGGTCAATATGCTGAAATCAGGGAAAAAAATCTTGAGTCTCCTAAAGCACCCAGTATTCAATCTGACGACTTTGTCAATAAAGGAGATATAACAGAATCTGAATATGATGTCCCATTAAACAATGATCCGGAAGGGAATATGATGGGTACTCCTATTACAGATATCAATGTATCTAAGTTCAAGTTGTCAGTTTTCAATCCTGATAATATTCTTTCTGTTGTTCCTATTACTTTAACGGATGGAACCAAAATTTCAAGAGCTGATTGGCACAAACCAATAAGAATTATAATTGATGGATATCCTAATGCGGAGGCAGATTACAATCAATCTATTTTTAAGGATGAAGTCAATTTAAATACAGCTGAATATGAAGAGACTAATTATTACGGAACTGATGGCAAGCTTGTGTATGCTAAGGTTATCAAATCCGGAAATACTTACTTCCCTGAATTTATTCCTGATGGAGCTTCTGCACTGGTAACAGTGAATGAAGAAATAGGAGAGTATAAAATTCCTGTGAAGTACTTAAAAGATATTGCCATCTTCGAAAATTACTGGAAACCTCATTTCGCCAATTATCTGGTTGTATATCATCCGGAATACAAATACTTTGTAGAATGTACTGGACAAAATACTATTAATGAGTTTGAATATAAGCTTGTTACTTCTGAAAATATTTCAGATGATACAAATCATCAATTCGTGAACTCTGACGGAACTGTCAGCATAGTTGACAATGATCCCTTATTTGCGGGTAATGCAATCCTGAAAAAGCATTTCAAACTACTTTTCAATAATTATAAAGTTGTAGGAGGTAATACATCACTCTCAATGGTGCAAGTTGCAAACCTTGGAGTAGGATGCCCTGTTTCGACTGTTACCTGCCCGGGCCCTAGCTGTCCATCAAATCTGATGACTACAGGAGCTGCCTGGAACATGTTCAAGTCTTTATATCTAACAGAGCGCCAGAAAGTGTTAAGAAGTCTCGCTACTGCAAAAGCTATAGAAGGTGGATATTATAATGGCTGTATCGGGGATCCTGATTTTACATCTACAGACGAGGCTTCACCATTCTTTCAATTCAGGGAATATACTTCCAGTCGCATTGAAACGCAAAGGAACTGTAGCGGTTGGTGGGTTTGGCGCAATTGCACAGAGAGCCAGGTGGAAGTGAAAGATACTTATTATTCAATACCATATTTTGACAGCAAACAAACCTGCTTTGTTTGGAGATCCAGATTCTATGGAGACAGAATAAGAAAATTTTATCAGAAAGTATACCCTCTTGGAGCAGAGTTGCAGCAAGGTAGATGTATTAGGAAAGTTCATGATCCTGAAACAAATACTGATGTAGATATGGTAGTTAATTGTCAGGAAGACGAGGAGCTTTACATTAACCAGATTAATGATGCGGTTGCAAGACAACGTTATGAGGATTGTGGATTATGCCCCATTGCTTCGGATATCCAGGATTTTATTATACAGGCTCAAAGAAAGAAGATATTAAAAAATACTTCTCCTATAGTAGTAGCCTGCCCTCCATCAACAAGTTTATTAATGCTCGGAGGTACACTTATAAGGGAGTTTAAGATTGGCTCCACAATTCCTGCAATAAGATGGACAGGAACGTATGATGAAGCGACAAGAATTCTGACAGGAGAACTATCTTCCTCTGCTGATAATACTTTTACGCCACCGACCAAGACAATTAAAATTACTCTTAACTTCAGCACATTACCTTCTGGAATGGTGGTAGATTTTAACAAACTTAAAATCTGCTGTCTAAACCCAACAGATGCTACACATTTTAAAATGACTGTATACTACACCGGTTATTACAAAACTTCCGATAATTCTTTATTAGCAAGTATTGACAGAATTGCTCCCGAATTACAAAGTGGTTATCAGAAGGCATCATTTGAAATAAACGGGGAGGTAGAAAATACTTCGTTAACGCCATGTATAATTGCCCCAAACTGCCAGGTTACAGGAGCAAGCAAAAATATAGTCGGCTTCCTCAATATGCTGAACAAGCAGGTTATTAATGATAAAACTGCTCAGCTCGTTTCTTCAACGGATGTTAATTTGTCAAGCTCAGCAATGATAAAGTATTATGAATATCCTTTGAGAAAGCTACTTAACATTAACGCGCTTGATGCAAACGGAGATCCGGCCATTACATTAACTTCCATCGCACCTAAATGGAAAAGTTCTGTAAATGCTAATGGTATCCTGATGGGGGAGTTGACTTATTCAACAAGCAATAAGGTCAGTATTAATATCAGGAAAACAGGTAGCGCTTCTACTGCACTTGATTTCAATACAGTGAATTATTTTACCAACATACAACCGGTCACTGATGTGTCATCTTGCACTGGCAATGAATGTTCATTGAATCTCTTCACTGCCGATGCAGTGACTGTTGATTCAAATAACAATAAAATATACACAAAGGTAGAGATTGAAGTACCTAACTATACAATGACAGTTTGTAAAAAGGCTGTACAAGGATCTAATTAAGAATATAATTTTTAGAGATGAAAAGCTTAAGAATACTTTTGGGACTCATTTTTGCAAGTTTTGTGGCCTATTCACAAAATTGCAATATTACAATAGTACCTACTGGAGTCACCTGTTTTGGAGGAAAGGATGGCAAAGCAGAAATCTACAAAGATGGTAAGCTAGTTGTACTGGATAATGGTGGAACATGTGTAACACCGGAAATATCATCTTATTCATGCGGTACTCCTGTTGCTGGGTCTATTGTAAGTAGCGCAACCAGCGGTTTGGTCGAAATTCCGGATGGCAAAACATTATATCTGACTTCTCCCTCCTTTAACGGAAGTATCAGGTTTCTGGGAACTAACACTCTTGTAGTTTGCGGGGGAGCGACAATCACAAATTTTGAAATGAATAATAATTCCAAACCGATAACAATTATTGTTAACGGTCAAGCGACGCTTACAAGTCCAAATATCAATCTTGATTATCAGAGTGTGCTTAAGAATTATGGAAACCTTTCTATAACCAATACCATTGGATTTAATGGAAAGCTTTATAATCATGGTGTTCTTACAGCAACTCAGACTCTAAACATCAACGCCAATACAGGCCAGTTTTATAATGCTGGAAGAGTTCAGGTAGGCGGAACATTTAATAATTATAATACTGCAACAAACGGAGGTACAATGGAAATAACCGGGGACTTTAACAATAACGGAGGCTCCGGATTTATAAATCTTTGCAAGATCAATGTTGGAAACAGCTTTTCAAATTCTACTACTATCGAAAACTATGGTAAAATTGCAATAGGAAACTTGACCAATATCACTGGGGGGAAGCTGTATAAAGGTTATTCAAATAGTTTGCTTTCAACGAAAGATTTAACTGTAGATGGTGTTATTGACGGAGTGGGAACTACCTGCGCAGCTGTTAAAGTTTCAAGAACCACAACTATCAATGGATCTGGGGTGGTGAAAGGATTAACTGATCTTTGTGATGCAAATGGCATAGAAACTGTCAGCGCAGGAACTATACAGGGCGGAGCAACTACCAATTGCAGCTGTAATGCTACAGGAGCTGGTTCCGGTGTCTCAGGAACGATTACTTGGAGCTCAGGAACTCCTATGTTAGGAGGCAGTACTGTAACAGGACTTGCAGCTAACACTTATAATGTTTCTGTTAATCTTATCGGATGTAATGCTGTTAACCAGCAATTTACAATTCCGACACCTAACAAAATAATGGCCACTGTTTCTGTTAATGGAGGAACAGCTACAGTGAGCACTCCAACAGGAGGTAATCAGGGACAATTCTATTATGACTGGAAACTGGCGTCGTCAACCGAAATTACTACAACTACTACAGGAAGCAAATTTTTTTCCACTCCTGGTAATTATACCGTAACTGTAAGAGACAGCAAAGGATGTACAGGAGATCCATTACCTTTTACAATTGTAGGACAAGGTACTACCTGTAATTTTACTGTAGTTACAACTCCTGTAACTTGTTATGGAGGCAATGATGGAAAAGTGGTAGTTTATAAAGATGGTGTACCTCTTGATGTACCTGTAAATCAAGGAGGAGGTAGCGGAGGTAGCTCTGATCTCCCTACAGGAAATCCTGGAAGCTGTATGTCACAGGCTGTATCTACCTATTCATGTTCTTCTATTCCATCAGGTGCTGTCAATTTTAATCAAAGTTCCGGAACTGTTTCAATAGCAGCAGGACAGACTGTCTATATTACTTCACCTTCCTTTACCGGAGACCTTTCTGTCGCTGGTGGAACATTGATCGTATGCGGAAATGCTACTATTCAGAATTTTAACTATTCCGGAACTCCTGGAGCTTTTACTCTTATAGTTAATGGAACAGCAAAGTTAAATGCCCCTAACCTTAATTTGCTTGCTAACAGTACTGTAAAGAACTATGGTATTCTTACTACCAGCAGCATTGGCTTTAATGGTGCACTCGAAAACCATGGTACAATAACAGTTAACGGAGACCTTAGCTTTAATACTTCTTCAAATTCCTATCTTAACACAGGTACTATTACAGTAACAGGTAATTTTAATAACAAATTTACTACCATTAATGGAGGTACATTTAACGTTAAAGGAATCTTTAATAACAATGAACCAACATCTCTATTCAGAAACTACTGCAAGTTGTTTGTAGACGGTAGTCTGAATAATAATAAAGATATCGAGAATAAGGGATATATCATTGTCGCTACTTCTACCACTACATTTAACAGTAATTCTGTTTATAAAGGTTATGCTGGAAGTGTGCTATATACATTGAATTTTATCAACAATGGTTTAATCGATGGATTGGAAAGCTGTGCATCTATAAGAGTAAAACAGAATACCAACCTTACCGGAAGTTCTATTATAAAGGGAAATACGTATCTTTGCGACGCTAATGGGGTTGAAACTGGCTCTGGTCAGATCCTCTCACCAGCAGCTTTAAACTGCAGCTGTGGTGGAACTTCAACAACAACTTCCACTAGCCCTGTTGTTTGGACAGGATATCCGAACGTAACTGGAAATACCAATAGCAATCTCTCTGCAGGAACCAACACAGTTATCATAAACTGGCCTGGTTGTAGTCAATCAACACTTACTTATACTATATCTCAGCCAACAACAGGAATAACAGCCACTGTTTCTGTTAATGGTGGTACGGCAACTGTTTCAACCCCAAGCGGAGGAAACGGAGGCCAATATAAATACAAATGGTCAGATGGAACTATAACTAACGTAGGTTCACGAAACTATACGACTAAAGGTAACTATAGCGTAAGAGTACTGGATTCTAAAAGCTGTGAAGGTCCGGAATTGCCATTCTCTATTACCAACATAGTTGAAACAGAATGTAATATTATAGTAAGTTATCAGACAAATGAAAAAGTTCTGATCAAAATAGAATGTCCAGATACTTCATGTAAATATAGAATAAAGACAAGTGACGGAAATCTTTTGCCATATGCAAGTCTTATTAACCGTCCATGCAAAGATTCCGTTATCACTTCTGTAAATTGCAATGGTGATATTATTCAGACGGGAATCAAAGGAAGTGGCAGATGTGTACCTTTCTGTAACCCTGCAACGGATCCGAATTGTCCTTGTAATCTCGCAACCGATCCTGGATGTAGCCCACAATGCAACCCTACAGTTGATCCTGACTGTCCATGTCTGGCAGGTCTTGATCCTAACTGCCAGTTCGGATGTGATGTGACAGATCCTCTGAATTGTCCATGTGATCCGAACTCTGGAAACTGTCCTCCATGTGACCCTTCCAAAGATGCGGGATGTCCGACCTTGGGTGTCACTTACCAGGCTTTCCCAGAAAAATGCGGTACCAAACCATATGTTGTGCTTACTGTTACCGGCGGAAGTGGTAATTATACAGTAGTCAATAAAAATAATAAAGATTCGAGGGGTGGAGGTGCTTCTCCGATAACCATGTATAATATGGCAGAAGGAGAGTCTGAGCTGTCTATTACAGACAATGTAAGCAAAACTTTCAGGGATATCATCGTAAAGGTTGATCCTGCACCTAAAAGCACTATGAGCATTTCTACGAGCGCAAATGCCGGTAGTGAATGTAAAAACCAGCTTTCAATAAATATAACCAATGCAGTTTCCGGTCCATATAAATTAGATCTGGGATGTTGTATTCCCAGCTCACTTGAAAATCTGACAGCAACTTCTGGAAGTCTTCAGCTTGGGCCATATACTATCCCGAATAATATAGGTGATGGACCGTTCATGGTTAAAATTACCGATTCATATTGTAATACTTACAGTGATCTTGTAACTCCATGCAATATTGTATGTAATACACCGGAGTCTAATAATTATCAGCCTCAGTTTACCAAAGTAAAGCCTAGCTATAAAGGTAAAACAGACGGCAGCATAACCCTTACCAATCTTCCTGCAAATGTTACGGCTTACTGGACAGGCACAAATATCTATAGCCCTATTCAGGGAGCAACTCTATCATATATAGGTAAAGGTAGCTATTCTCTTCTTTTGGTAAATAATGTAACCAAGTGTACCTATTATTACAGTCCTGCTGATGAAACACTTGAGGATGGCCCGACCAATGCCGTTAGATATACATTGGTAGCGGGATGCAACTATGAAGCAAAATTAAGCAAGGTAAATGAAGATGGCAGCGCCAACGCTACTCCTGTTGCGGAACCTGTTACCTATACCTGGTATAACCCGGCAAATAATAATCCGGTGGGTTCAGGTAAACAAATCAATATTTCAGCAATTGCTTCCTCACTGTCTCTGGATTATCTGAATCTTGTAACCACAGACGGACAAGGAAATACAACTTCATTTACATTCGAAATTCCAAATAGTTGCTTACCTCCGACACTTTGCAATGCAGAGATAAAATACAAGTTAACAGACCCTCTTTGTCATGACGGAACTAACGGAAGCATTACAATTACTTCTATTCCTGCTAATTATTATATTGTCTGGTCAGATCCTGCTCTTCAGGCAACAGGTGCAAATGCAGCAACAAAATCCGGATTAAAAGGAGGCAGATATAGCTTGTCTGTTATTCCAAATAGTTCAACCTGTAAAAAAGAAACCGTAGATATCATATTGGATAATCCTGCATCTTTGGAAATATCCAAGGAAGATATTTCTACAGGTGGGGTTAAGATAATTGTGTCTAAAGGCAAAAAGGATTATCACATTGTATGGACGGATAACAATCAGGATATTGCTGAAAGAACTGACCTTGTTCCTGGTACTACTTATACGGTTAATGTCACAGATGCCAATAACTGTCCTGGAACATTTACATTTGTTTACAATCCATGTGCAGTAAGTAAACCTGAGCCTCTGGTAGAATTAAAAGGAACTACAGCTACGGTAATTAACAGTGCCGGACTGGCTCCTTTTACCTATAACTGGAAGGGCGGAGATATCTTTGACAGAAGTCTGAAAAGCCAGGATAAACTTCCTTTTGGAATATATGAAGTAGTGGTGACGGACAGAAGAGGCTGTAAAGACAGTGTAGAGTTTAACTCCAATAAGTGCGGGCAAACAATCAATGTTGCCGTTACCTCTCAGGATACCAGATCGGACCTTTGCAATGGTCAGGCTGTTTTAAGTCTTTCCGGAATAACAAATTATGATGGATACGCCATTCTATGGGATAAAACTCCACTGGAGAACTATTTAAAATATCAGGATCTTGCTGTTCTTAAAAATCAGAGTACAGTAAAATTCCTGAATGCCTGTGCAGGCAAACATACTGTAGCTATTGTAACACCGGAAGGCTGTGTGGTAGAGAGTCCTTTTGAAGTGAAATATACTTCAGTTCCTCCTGTGAACTGCACAGACAGTCCTCTTACTATCACTAACCTTAATGGCACAACTTTTACAAGAACATGTTATTCAGAGTCATTTGATGTGGATTTTTATGTAAGCGGAGGTACCCAAAAGTATACATATGACTGGTCAGTTGTGGAAGAGGGTGGAGCTACAAGAACTTTCACCTCTCAGAATCCAGGTCTTGATAATCCTGATCCGGGAACTTATACAGTGAAAGTAACAGATAAGAATCTTTGTACTGTAACAGGAACATATACAGTAACAGGTCCGTCAAGTGAGCTGACCTTTACTCAACAATCTCAATCCCCAGTTTGTGCAGGAATGAATGGAGCATTAACTCTGAACATTTCCGGAGGAGTTGCTCCATATAAAGTTACTTGGGCTGATGCAACATTTACAACTACCTCAACAGGTATCATAAACAAACAACTTGCAGCTGGGGTGGTTCAAACTTTTACTGTTACTGACAGTAAAAACTGCTCTAAACCAGGAGATGTTTTTATTAATGATACACCGTTTGAAGGAAAGATCTATTATAACAGACTGGAGTTTTGCCCCGGAAAAGACCCTGTGTCTCTGACTGCAGCAAACCTTCCAGCTTATACTTTCCAATGGACAGGTACAGGTATTAATGCCAATAATCAATACGAGTCACAGGTAAAAGTGGGAACAGCTGGTGTTGTAAACCTTGTGTATACTCCGAAACAGGGAAGTACATGTACTTTACCATTTACCAAATCAGTAACAATTTCAGAAAGATCACCTGAAGACTGTAAGCCTTCCAATATCATGTGCGATGTGGTGGATATTGAAGTTCCCGGCGTTATTACTGTCAACCAGTGTAATGTTACAATCAAAAACGTGGATACTTCCAATGTCGAAGCTGCCTACTATGCATATATTCAGGAAGCTAAAAAGAAATTTGTCAATGACTATGTGTCATCTGTTATGGACAGTTTGAAAGAAGAACTTTCCGTTGATTATAGTGACAGTGAGCAACATTATACACTCTATTATTATGATCAGGCCGGAAATCTTGTCAGAACAGTTCCTCCGGCAGGGGTGACTCCTTTAAGCGAAAGTGTTACAGCTGGAATCATCACAGATCTTAAAGATAAAAAAGTGCCTAATGTTTACACAGATCACAACCTGTCTACAACTTATAAATACAACAGTCTGAATCAGCTGATCAGTCAGGATATGCCGGATCACAGCCGTCAGGATCTTTGGGAAACCAATCCTGCACTTACTCTGCCTAACGGTTATAGTGTTGGCGCAATAGATTATGTAACTGCGCAAAAGGGACTTCTTTTTGCAAATACTTCTTCTGAAACAAAATTATATAAGACCACTGATACCGGTAAAGAGTGGACCGCCAATATGGGATTGGAGTTCGGTGATATTCTGGACATCAATACTGTAACAGGTGCTTCACCAGCATATTTTGCAGTAGGTAAGAATGGTCTGTTTATAAAAGGTACCAATAACGGAAGTGAGTGGACATTGTTCTCTTCTCCGACTTCATTAGATCTTATAGATGTATACTTTACTACATCCTCTTCAGGCAGAATAATGGCCTATGACGGTACCATCTGGACGACAACAGACGGAGGGGTGAACTGGTCATCACCTAACTATGCTCTGAAAAACACAAATATCTTATCTATCACTGATGTCTGGAACGAAAATAACCAGATCCTTGTGGCAGGAACAAAAGGAAATCCTGCTGTATCTGTATTGTACATGAGTACAGATGGAGGCAGTATCTTTAATATCCAGGAATTTGGCGCAGGTCCATATGGCGCAATAGCTAATGATGGTGCGAACACGTTCATTACCGGAAACAATGGAGTAATATTAAAGGTGTCAAACGGAAAGTTCAGCGTTTGGACTAGCGGAAATGTACAGAAACAATTCAGGCAGCTTATCGTGAAATCAGGCAATTATACAGCCCTGATGACAGATGCTGGTAATCCGCAAGGGAATGTTTATACTAGTACCGATGGTAAATCATGGACAGCAGTTACTTCCGGTAACGATATCCTCAGAATATCAGATTTGAGCGGGACTTCTGTATCTGCCGTTTCAAATTCCGGTAACTATGGTAATAGCTCAAATTGGAGCAGTTTTGGTACTGTTACAGTCAATAATAACACCACACCTCCAAGTACCACTCAGTTAAATAATATTACAAAGTCAGTGTATATAGCGGGAACACTCTTTACCAACAACGGTACAGCAGTGAGTGATAAAGAAGTCATACTTGCTTCTTCTTTAGCCTACAGAACCGGAACCAATAGCTGGCAGAAAATAGATATTACAGGATATACTGCTTATACGACCAAATCATTGGTTGTCAATGCAACCCATGACTGGTTACTGCTTGGAGGAGATAACAATCTTTACAGAACCAGGCTGAATACCGGAACGGTTCCTAATAATACCCTTATACTGACCAACAGCAACAATGCGGTTGTGACAGGTGTGTATGAAATTTACAAAACCAGCGATGGTATCTATGCACTGAAGACTGATAATACAATTGTAAAACTGACTTTAAACAGTAACGGTACTGTTACTCCTGTTAATCAATTTACGCTGCCATCTGGAGTTAATGTTTACATGCTTTCTGATCTGATGTTTACATCAGTTACAGGTGGAGTAGATGCACTGGCGACCTTCAATGACGGATCTGCTTATCAGAGACTTGCGGGAGGAAGCTGGGTGAACAAAGCATTTGCAGTTCAACCGACTAATCTTCTTACTTCTACTTCATCCGGAAACCTGACCATGTATACCGGTGGAGACAATAGCGAATTGTTTAAGAAAGCAAGTCAGGATAATAACAACTTCCAGTGGACTTATCAGAAGGTGATCAGTACTAACACTGTGAAGATCAAAGATGCTTACCTGGATGCAGGGACACTTCGTCTGGCAACAGACGCAGGTATGAAAACCTATAATACTTCCACATTTGCCCTTACTGATGAAACGGGAGTAAGCGGAACCATCAATGAGGCATATAGCAATGTAGCTGTAACGGAAACAGGAGGCATTTATGTAAGAAATAGCAGTGGTACATGGCAGGGAACTAACCCTGATCCTTTAAATGCACCGATAAGAGAAGTGTCTGTTAACCTGGCTGCAGGAACGAAAAACATCTACTACTACCAGGGAGGTGGATGGAGCAAAGCCCTTCCGATAAAAGTACAGCCAATAACAGCAATGGCTCAAGGCAACAAACTTATAGCTGTTGGTAATCAGGGAACAGTATTAGTGTCTTCGGACCTTGGTGAAACCTGGCAGCCTAAGCCTGTCGGATCTACCCAAAATCTGAGTGCAATAGCTTCTTTAGGAGATAAGGCAATAGCCGGCTCTTTAAATGGAAGTATCTTCTACAGCAATAACGCAGGAAACACCTGGACGACCGTTTCAACTCCTCCGGGTACAGGAGAAGTACGCTCAATAGTGATCACAGCAGGTACAAAAGTGTGGATTGTAAAAGGCAAGAATCTGTTGTACAGCAGCGATATGAGCAATTACAGCATTGCGTTGACTGCCACCGAAGAGTTATACGGCGTGCATGTGGATGCCGACGGATACGGCTATGTGGTAGGTAACGGAGGAACCGCATACAGATTACAGCCTGCTGGAACCTTTACAAGCAGCCAGAAGATTCAGGCAAGCTGCAGCACTCCGGCCACAGAACCTTCTAATTTACTTGCAGGAAGTCTTTCTTACCTAAAGATCTGTAATGATGCAGATATTACAGATGATAAAGGAACCGGAATGCCGGGAAGACCATTACGTAGTGTAAGTTTTACAGACAGACTTACAGGATACATAACAGGTACATCAGGATTGGTTCTGAAAACTGTAGATGGCGGTTATCGCTGGATGCCGGAAGGTACAGGAGCCGGATCTCAAACTCCGATCGTCGCTCTGGCAGATGCGCAGAACGGAACGTTGGTGAATGGAAACGGAGAAGTTAAGAGCCTGAGAGATCGAGCACAGCAACTTGGATCAAGATTCTGGTATGATGAGCTGGGCAGACTGGTATTAAGCCAGAACAGCAAACAGTATAACATTGAAAATTACCTGAATGAAAAACAATATGAAGGTGTTACGGAAGCTTTAAATGCAATTTCTTCTTCAACAGAAAAGGCCAGAGCATATAGCTATACATTATACGATAAGATAGGCCGTATAGTAGAGGTTGGTGAATTGATCACAAAGGCAACCTTTAGCACACCTAAACATGAGTCTCAGGTTGAATACAATGCTATAGAATTAACCTTCCTGACAAGTGGTGTTAAACAACAGATCACATCTACCTACTATGATGAGGTAGTATTTGAAGACATTCTTCAGGGCTTTGAACAGCAAAACCTGAGACCGAGAGTAACTTCTGTAACTTATTCTGATAAGGATATTACAGATGAAAATGGTCTGAGAGTGTATGACAGAGCAACACATTATTCCTATGATATTCATGGTAATGTCAAAACACTGGTTCAGGAGATAAAATCCGGAGGTACACAGACGACCAAACGTATGGATTATGAGTATGATCTTGTTTCAGGAAAAGTAAACTACGTTTATTATCAGAAAGGGCAGAGTGATCAGCTGATTCATAAATATGAATATGATGGAGATAACAGAATTACTCAGGTATCTACAAGCACTGACGGTGTAAACTGGGTAAAAGAAGCCGAGTACGATTATTATGCCCATGGTCCTCTTGCTCAGGCAAAGATCGGAAGGAACAATGCTGAGATTCAGACTTATGCCTATACGCTTCAGGGCTGGATTAAAGGGGTAAAGGGGGATCAGTTCAGCTACGCTCTTGGCTACTATGATCAGAATGGTAAGAAAGATTATGCTGCTATCGGAGGAGGTGCTCAGGGATTGCAGTCAACTCCTGTAGCTTTAAATGATCAGGGTAAAAATACCAGCTTGTACAATGGCAATATTGCTACCTGGACAAGTCTGAACAAGGAAGTGAATTATTCGACTGTCGGTGGACAGCGCGTTTATCAGGCCTGGACACAACAATTTGAATATGATCAGCTGAACAGGATCAAATCCGGTAAGAGCTTGGGTAGTGATGCTTATAAAAATACCTATGCTTATGATGCCAATGGCAACATCACAAGCTTGAACAGGTATAATGAAAGTGGCGTTCAGTTTGATCAGTTAAGCTATAACTATGAAAACAAAAAAGCCGGTTATCTGGCCAATACCAATAAACTGAGATCGGTTTCAGATCTGCCGTCAATGACTGGTGTTCATACTTCTGATATAGACAACCAGGGAACGGATAACTATGTATATGATGAGATAGGCAACCTGAATAAAGACGTTCAGGAGCAGATCCAAAACATAGAATGGACAGTTTATGGAAAAATTAAATCTGTAACAAGGGATGCAGGAAGCTCTAAAGCAAATCTGAGCTTTGAGTACGATGCTTCAGGAAACAGGACTGTTAAAATCGTTACAGACGAGGATGGAAATGTCACAAAAACTTTCTATATTCGTGATGCACAGGGAAATGTCATGAGTACTTATGAAATTCCCTCAGCAGGTTCTTTAACATTAGATGAACAATACATCTACGGCAGCTCTAGGTTGGGAGTATTGCGCAATGAAAGGCGTTCTTATGAATTGACTGACCATTTGGGCAACGTAAGATCTGTAATAGGAGAGCTAAAAGATGCGAATAACCAAATAGAGGTCGTTTCAGCTATGGATTATTATCCATTCGGGATGATCGCTAAGTCATTTAACTCCAATAACTATAGGTACGGGTTTAATGGCATGGAAAAGGATGATGAGCTTGATAACTATACTACTGAGTTCCGTCAATATGATCCAAGAATTGCAAAATGGTTAAGTGCCGATCCCCGCTCTAATGAAATGCCATGGCTAAGCCCATATGTGGCATTTGATAATAAGCCTACCTTTAGAAATGACCCTCAGGGTGATTGCCCGACATGCGGAGCCGCAGCGGCAGGAGCTGTTGTTGGTGCAATGATGGAAATGATATTGCAGGTAGGTACCCATATGTACGATGGGCATGATGTAAAAACTGCAATTTCCATGATTAACTACGCTGATGTTATAAAAGAATCAGGTATAGGTGCTCTTGCAGGATTGTCTGGCTTCGGAGCTGCTAAGCACATGAAGAAGGCAATGGCAGTTATTAATAGCCCCGCAGGTAGAGCAGTTGCAATTTTCTTAGCTGAACAAGCAGTTGATTTTGCGGTTTCCAAACTGGCAGAATGGGGATATGAGACTTCAGGAATGGAGGCTTCCATGTATGCGACTCTGGGATATTTTCCTAAGAGTAATCAGGAAATTGGAGCTATTGGAGAGAAGGAAACTCATAAGGAGTTAAATGAAAAGTATAAAGGGCAAAAAGTCAAAATTGCAGAACAGGTAGAAGGGCAGTTTCAGGATGGAGCAAAAACGATCTTTGATTTTGTTGTCGTTGATGAAAAAACAGGTAATGTCTTAGAGGTTGTAGAAAGTAAGACTAATGGTAGCAAATTGAAACCCAATCAAAAAAGATTTTATACCGGAGGTGAAGCAGTTACATTTGTTGGTACTAAGGCGAAAGAGTTCAAGATTGAAAAGAAGGTTATTAGTTCAAGCAATACATTTGCCAGTATTTATAGACGAACAGTGAATAGGTATACTGGAACAGCTTCTGCAAGTACAATTAAAGGAGCATTCAGTAAAATAATTAAAAAATTGAAATGATGAGTAAAAAAAAGATCGAAGAAGACTTTCTAGGTTATTTGATACCATTGATTGAAAAAGAAGGTTTTCTCTTGGTTAAAAAGCAGTTAACAGGATCAGAGCATTTAGTGGTCTTTGAAAAACAAGAAGGTAATGTTAGATATGTATGGAGTTTATACTTTTTGAAATATGGTAGAGTCGATGTTTTTTTTAAAGTATATTTCAATGAAACTACATTGCTGTTAAAAAATTCTGATACTCATAAAGTTTTTGATAGTGAAATATTCTTGGTTGATCTAAGGACATATACCAATCCTGCTAATAAAGGCGATTATTCTAGTGAGGGTAGTTTGTATGAAACACCTCATAGCAATGATTTAATGAATGGAATTAATATTGAAGATGCTGCTAAAGGGGTATTTATGGCATTCTTTAAGATGCCAATTCCTAAGCTTACTGAGAGGTTAGGTTCTTTAGAGAAAGCAGATAAATTGTTAAATAATGAACCCACTGTTGAGTTTAATAATAAAGACTTCAATGTGTTAATTTATTCTGCAACAGGAGTCTCTCAATTGTTGTCATCTTTATTAGTTGCCAAAGCGACTAATAATCCGAGTTTACCCATACTTGGGCGAATTTATATGGATTTTATTAATACTATTAATCCGGATGGAAGACCTGATATAGTAGCTTTAAAAGAGATTATACCCTCTTTAATAGTTTAAATTACTATTTCCACAAGTAGTGCTTTAATACAAAGAAGTCAATGGAAAGAACGAGAACATAGATAAAATCGTTAATTGAAATATCCATAGTAAGAAGGTGTCAGAGTTGAAAGACTGGCACCTTTTTTTGTTGGAGTCGGTTACAAAATCGGATACAAAGGCTGTGGGAGGATGTAGTAAGTTATTGAGAAATAACCTGTAATCTTAGCAGGTTCGAATCCATACTGGATCATATAAAGGTAGGAGGTTATGTTTTTGAAGGGTTTAATTATTCAGTAACTTAGGGGTGGTGGGTTCAAATCCCTCCACCCATTAATTTCGATTCTTGTCTTCATATATGAAAGTTATAAACTTGCATATATTTGTAGGATTAAGTCACAGACTTAATCCAGAAGGGGGTAAAAAGGGAAAACCACCATACCAAGTTGTAAAAGACTGGCAGATATGGTATAACCAGGGAGTCTCAAATCAACCATTCACCAAGTAGTAAATTCGAATGAAAAAAAATATTATCTTATTTTTGTCATTGTTATTGAGTGCTTGTATTACCAGAAAGCTGGGTATTGAAGGTACCTACCGATACAATGGAGCATATGGAATTGCGTACGAAATAGAACTTCATTCCAATGAAAAGTTTATATATAATTGGGTGAATGGTCTGAATAAAGGCACTATAATTGGAAGCTGGGAGAAAGAAGATAATAACATTGTTATAAATGGAGGGAGCAGACCGGAAAAGAAAATAGATGTTCATGAGGATTCTTTATTAGATAAGGACAGTGTTTATATTGAAGTAACAAATTTAGATGGTAATCCACTTGGGTTAGCTAATATTGTTCTAAATGACGAGCGGATAATTATTACTGATATGGAAGGGAAAGTATCCATAAAAAAGGAGCAGATTAGGAATATCAAAATCAACTATCAAACGTTTGAAATTCCTAAATATCAAGTTAAAGATTTTTCTTCAAATCATTTTAGAATTAAGGTTTCTGTGGAATCTACACCTGAGATTTATTTTGATAATACAAAAGTCAAAGTGAAAGGGTCAAAATTAATTATGCAAGGTAATTTATTAACCGGGGGAAAGACTGTCACTTTAAAAGGAAAGAAGTAGAATGATATTAAGATAAACCTCAAAGGATAATAGTGAATCATACTCTCGTGTGGCTTGTGCCTAAAAATTAGAGCTGTTCATAACTGGCGGAAAAATTTAAAATGCTAAATAAAGATCCATAGTAAGAGGGTGTCAGAGTTTAAATACTGGCACCTTTTTTATTGTTATTCGGTTACAAAATGAATTACAAAGGTTGTAGGAGGATGTAGTAAGTTGTTGAGAAATTACCTGTAATCTCAGCAGGTTCGAGTCCATACATGATCATATAAAGGTAGGAAGAAGTATTTTTGAAAGACTTAATTATTCAGTAACTTAAAGATCATAAGTTCAAATTCCGCCATCTTTTATTATATGCAAATTTTCCCAACATTTAAATTTTGATGAAAAAGGCAATTGTGCTTCTTTTAGTATTAAGTCAAATGTTTTCCTGTACTAATGAGAAAATAAAAGTAGTTGATTTTGGTAAGTATATGGTATCACTTGAAAATTATAAACGTGTAGATGCGAATCAGTCAAAAAATCTCAATAGTGTTGCAGAAGACAGTATTAGGTTTAAATACTTTTTTGCTCCGGAACCAATCGATACTGTGATTGACCTTCAAAATGGAGAGTATTTTCATTTCAAATGTACTCCTGACGATTTGCATTATGACTATCAGTTAATTAAAGCTGAAAAGTATTATTATCTAATTAAATCATTCTTTCAATCAGGAGGCTTTGAGGTTACAAAGTTTGATAAAAAAATGAATAAACTATATCAAAAAAAATATTCAACAATAATTCCGAATGTTAATCTATGGAGGAATACCTTTCAAATTAAAGTTTCTTCTTATGATAATTAGCTAATTATAAGAACAACAGAATCCTGTGGGACTGTTAATATGCTTATAGATGCTCTAACTTGTCAAGTTTTATTTGAGGATAAAATTAATATGGAATGCAAAGGCATAGGCGGTAGCAATTAGTAGCATCGCATGTACAAATCTTACCATAAATAACATTTCGATATAGAAAAGGTGATGATGATATATAGAGGTTAAAGATAGTTATTAAAGTAAGCTCGAAGGACAGCTCTTTTTAAAAAATTATAAGAGGAAAAAGTATCTCGAAGAAGTAACTTAACACTTCGGACAGATACTTTTTCTGTTTTGTTCTAGCCACTGATAAGGATGGCAATGTCACAAAAACTTTCTATATTCAAGACGCTCAGGGAAATGTCATGAGTACTTATGAAATCCGATCAGCAGGTTCTTTAACATTAGTTGAACGGCAGCTCAAGACTGGGAGTATTGTGCAATGAAAAGCGTTCTTATGAATTGACCGACCATTTGGGTACCTAAGGTCTGTAGTTGGAGAGCTAAAAGATGCAAATAACCAAATAGAAGTAATTTCAGCTACATATTACTATCTGTTCGGGATGATCTCTAAAGCTTACAATTCCAACAGTTATAGGGATGTTTTAAACGGTAAGGAAAGAGGTAATGAAAATATTTATAATTATGAGTTAATAAAAAAATTATGATTGTTTTATTAAATATTTTTTTCTTGCTTTTTTCAATTAAGCAAGAAAAGGAGAAATTAGATGTTTGTCTTTTTCTTCATAAAAAAGCTTCTGTAGTCTCATTCAATATACCTGATACAAAAGCTACTAAAAGTGATAAGATTATAGGTAATCTAGAGCAGGATATTAAAAAGAATTTTGAGTTTAATGCTCAGGTTATACATATCAATGAGTACAATCTAAGGGGAATAGGTTTTGCAGAAGTTTTTTTTGTAAATAATACATGTGATACTGCTTCGATATTTTTTATTCGGTACAATAAAACGAACCTAATAATCCATAGTGATTCCTATAAAACTGATAATAATGATTTACGTGTTCTTTCTAAGAAGAATACTATAAATATATATCGTAAAATAAAATTCAGAAATAAGAATGTAACTGTCAACTTTAATTTTGATGTTAAAAATTGTCAGCTTAATTCTTTTATAGATGATGGGTTAAGTATATGGGAATCCAATTAGTGCTTTATATTAAAGTAAAAATGTTAATAGTTATGACATTGAAAATAGTGACTGGTGATAGTAGATAACTTCCACAATCTTTCCCTAAATAACTTATAAATTAGATCCTGTTTATAACTGGCGAAGTAGCTTAAAGTACTCAATAAAGATCCATAGTAAGAGGGTGTCAGAGGTGAAATACTGGCACCTTTTTTTGCTAGTTCAATAAAGAAACCTGATCACAGCAGCCACAAGTTACAAGGTAAATAGAAGTTTTATGAGCATTGTTAATTTATTTCGTTATTTAAAAGATATAAATCACCCTGCGTTATCAAATATGAAGGATGGACTAAGGGATGATGAAATTCAGAACTTAGAGAATCAGTTCAATATAAGTTTGCCTGAAGGTTTAAAAGCAGCTTATAGAATTTATAATGGAGGTAAGATGGAAGATAAAACTATTGGGGAATTATCTGTCTTTCCTAATGGAATTCTTCTTCCTTTAGAAGAAGCGTTGATGACATACAATTATAATAAAACTGATAACTATTGGCCGGGTACTTATTTTCCAATATTTACAAGTGGCGGGGGAGATTATCTGCTTGTTCAACTTGGCCCTTATGACGATTTAAATCGTATTTATTTTTATTCTCCTTCCAATGTTGACTTTGAAACCATTATATCATTTTATGATGATCTAAATACTATGACGGATTCTATTATAAAATGCTATGAAACTGAGGTTTATTTTGTAAAAGATGGAATGTCAGATTGGTCTTTAGAACCTTTGAATCAGGCCAAAATTTGCAAAGAATTAAATCCTCGTTCTGAATATTGGAAAATCTTTATTAGTAACTAACAGCAATTAAAGCATTTACTAATGATGCATGGTAAGGTGGGCAGAGTTTAAAGACTCCACCTTTTTTATTATGTTAGGTACATTGCTAAAATCTATAGGAGGCTTTAGTAAGTTGTTGAGAAAAATAGCCACTTCAAGAGAAAGCAAGTCTGGACAGGTCTAGAAATCCCTTAAAGTTTGATTAAGTTTTTTCTTCTGTAAAAAGCAGTTAAAGCGTTATATTGCTTAGTAAAATGAGGTGCTAAGTACTTTTAATGCAATCCGGAAATTGCTATTTAAAGTTGTTTCCAAATCTAAGCAGCATATTTTTTATTCTTTGGTAAGCGCTGTCCCCTTATGCGCCGCTATATGTCCCGTTTTACTGCTTTTAATTTCGTATTGAGGATCATCTTTCGAGGCGTGATGGGTATAGCCTTTGAAATCAAAATCTTTATTATGAACTTTTACAATGGTTCCGGAAACCCTTCCTGCTTCAGAGTTCCAGCTTACTTTTTCGCCTATTTTAAATTGTGTTGCCATAAAACAATAATTTAATTAAAACAAAGTTGCATCGGCATAAGAAACATGACCTTCTGTCACTATTGCGGGGGATGTATAAGGATGTTCCTGAACTTTTCCTGCTGCCATTATATGCAATACAGTCCAACCTTTTGCTTTCAGATAATCAGATATCAATGATCGATGACAACTCCACCATACTGATTCGGAACACATATAAGCTGTGGGTTGTTTCAATCCAAAGAATTCCAGTTCTGTTACTGCAATTTTAAAATCTTCCGTTTCCATATAGTCTGCATAACCACGAAAAGATTCATTGCGCCAACGGTTGTTTTTCGAGTCTTTTCTCATTTTTCTTCTTCCGCCTAAATCTTCCATATGGACATAATTTATCCCATTTTTATCTAAAGAAATTTTCAGATTTTCTTTATTAAAATAAGGGAACTTGCGAGATCCGGGAAAACGACGTACATCCGCGAGAACTTTAATGTCAAAGGATTTCAAAATGCCAATAAACTCTTCTAGGCTATGATTGGAATGCCCAATGGTATAAATAATATGTTTTTCTGATGCCTTCATTTCCAATCTCTCTTCTATTAAAGAAATAAAAATAGAGGAGTATAGTTCATTAACTTTTCAATGCATGAATATATTTGTTGATATACAAATCCTTTTGTTTCGATTTATACTGTTGGATAAAACGTGGGTGTTCAAGAACTTTTATACAATCAAATAGCTTTGCTTCTTTGTTCAGCAAATTTATATATTCTGCATTTTTCTTTCCCAATACAAATACTTTAGAAGTATCTAATCCCAGGCTGATATGCTTTTGCAAAGACTGGATCATAAAATTTTTGACCAATTCAAAAAGAGCAGAATCATCATAGTAATTTGCATTAAGCCATTTGTCCTTTGTTTGTCTAATTATTGCTAAAGGAAAAGGAGAATTGATATAATAGTCTTTGTAAAAGGCTGCAGCGCCACCATATTCTGTGATCATTTCGTACATGAATACAGATGATATTTCATGCGTGTAGGCAGATTTCATCTCTATCCCGCAAACCTTTTCCAGCCTCTTTGTATCCGTAAATGGGACACCTGTTACACCAGCTCCATGTCTGCTGGGATTGATTCCTATGATAAATTTGCGTGTCTTTAGGTCGTTATAATACTTATAATAAAATTTCTTCATAACCTCCATTGTTTCAGGATTATCCAGATAGGGATTCATTACCTGAAAACCTTCTGGAAGTTCACCCATATATTGTAAATGACGATTGAAATCAACTACTTTATCTGCGAAGGTTGCTGGCATAAAAAATTTCGATTATTAGGTTTTAATTAAAACGTATACAAACGTCATATATGCGTATGAAGAAGTCTCATTTGTTTCTAAAAAGGTTGAATGGCATATCGCTTATGACAGAATTATACTCAGGGTCGTGGGTTCAAATTCCGTCACCCTTTAACATATTTTACTATCTAATAAGTTTGAACCAAGGCATTTTAATTGATCTTTATTGTAATTAATTACTTTCAATTGAACCTATAAGCGGCTCAAGCAGACTGTCTATTCATAAAGTTATACAATAAAAATTTTACGTATATTGCTATTTAGGAAACCATTAAGAAAAACGAAAACCCGAAAGAACGCTCAAATTTTTCCCATTTTAATTAATTGGATTAATGCTTTAGTTCTCTTTTGCTTATCAGACCGGGCCTTGAGGAAATTGCGTTAAGAAATTTCAGTGAGTGAAGCGGCCAAAA
>NZ_JAGHZZ010000024.1:0-57869 GCF_017745095.1 Sporocytophaga sp.
TGATACAAGACCAGAGGTAGAGAAAGAGTAGTTACCCATTTCATGAACAAATGCAAAATTGCTTTCGATAAAACCCTTCCAACGAAAGTCACTATTTTGGTTTGAGCTAATTGCAGCATTAAGATAAGTTCCTTGGGTTCCGTATACACGGTCCATTTTATATCTTGCTTTGTTAATTGTAAACTTTTTCTCAATTGGAAAGCCGCAATTATCACTTACCTTAACTTGATATTCTCCGTAAGCGAAGTCTTTATCCGGAGTGAAGTAAATAACTATTAAGCCTGATAAAACTCTTATGGAATCCGGAATAAACTCTGAATTGTTTTGAACATTTATAACTTTAAAAGTCTTGCCCCAATTATATTGGCAACTGGTAGGATCAAAGAAACTACTATTATTTATATGTAATGATACTTGTGCGGGGGATGATAAAGTTATAAAAACGGAATCTCTGTCTATCCTGGGGTTCGCTATATATATTGAGGAATTAGTAGATATCCAACCATTACAGGTTTTCGCTGCCATATCTATATTTAGATTATAGCTTCCACTTTTAATATTTGACGGTACCTTATAAAATATATCATAAACAGAAGTACCAGTAACGGATAGTTTTATAGAATCTATATTGATCTTATCTGTTCCATTGGAAAAATAAAAATTTTCCTTTTTTAAATTCAGACAGGTATCAGATATTGAATTTCCTACTAATCTGCCTGCTACTTTTTGATCGTTATAATATGAAGTTGTAGCAGGAGTTTTTCCCTCATAACCTAGATCATAAGAATTCATTTTTATTTTTGCTGCGATTTCTGAGTCGTAACAACCTAAGCTGTCTTTAATCATAAGATAAACCGAATCAGCTGCATACCTAGTAGGGATAAAAAAATATGCCCGAAAAACGTCCGAATCTATCTTTAATGAATCAGCTATAATTTTTCCTCCATTTTTCAATAACATTGAAAAATTTTCGCGTTTATTACTGATACAATTTTTTGAGATTTTAGAATCTCTGCTATCCCCTATATAAATAGTATTCGTGCGTGCAGGAAGTAAAGTTGCGTTAGAAGAAATTTGCGATTTACTTAAGTTCATGCCTTTAATAGGAGACAGACATGAGTTCTTGAAAACTATTTCATACTCTCCATATTCAGCATTATAGGGAATATCTAATTTTACATTTACTGACTTTGATGACGGATAATCGGTTGCTTGAGCAGGAATTTCTTTACCTGACTTTTTATGTTTCAAGACGCATTTATTTAAATCAATATTTTCACAAAACAAAGGAAATGATTGTGGACCGTAATAGTAAAAGTTAATCGATCTACCAGTACCTTTTATAAAATCATATTGATATGTATTTATCCAATTATCTCTGACAGTAAATTGTCTGACTTTTGCAACGCATGAAGTTCCAGACCAGAATATTAAATCATATTTTCCAATCGCTGCATCCTTTGGAATTTTATAATATAATACAACCTGCCCATTTGCAAAAGTCATTGAGTCTAAGCTGATAATTCGTCCACCTGTTGTTTGAGACAAGACTATATCGGATTTTGTAAGACTTTGGCAAAAACGTGAGTTAATCTTTTGACTAAAATTTATAGTGGTTCTGTATGAATTATTTCTGTAAAAATTGTCGATATCACCAATTGAATTATTGTAGGCGTAGGTATCTATATATGAAAAAGTTATAGGCTTCACCTGAAAAAAGTCCTCTACCAGAACTTTACAACCTGTTTCTTTCTGAAAACTTATTTCATATAAACCATCAACTCTTGGTACATCCCTGATAATCAGGTTTAATCTTTTTGTTGAAGAATTATAATAAATACTATCCGGTGCAAAAGAAAAACTCGTAGTTGTACTTTCGAACCGGACATGCTCCTTCTTGACAGGAGTATAACATTTGGTCGCATCAAAATTCAGGTTTATATCGACTATTGCCGAATCGCCCATAGAGGCTACTGTGCCAGAGTATATTCTGATCTGAGCATATAACCCGTTCACTGTGGATAGGATAAAAAATGCCAGCATTGGCAGGAATCTAAAATTTTTCATCAGTGGAAATTTATAGAACAAAAATACGCAAATTATTATACAAAGTTAAAGGTAGGAACTTTCAGGAAGTTCTTTAAAAATATTGGTTCTAACCTAAGGAGAGATGCGCAGATAAAACTTTACAAATAAACAATCTATATAACTAATAAAAATTCTCTCTCTCTCTAAAAATTTCTATTTGTGCGTGTGAGTTCTTTCATAAGGGCATCAAACGGGGAAAAGTAAAGGAAGTTTCTTTTTTAACGCATGCGCATATCAGATCCATAGGCGCTTGTTTTATTTATCTCGAATTTGCATTGGAACTACTTGTGGAAACAGATAAACTTAAAGCATTTCACAAATCACGCGAAAGGGTAAGAATTTATCTTGAACAAAACGCTATTCTCTCCGACTACGAAATATTCAGGTTTAACAGGACTTTATCCCAACCTGACAATTTCTATAATATCAGACCTATATATGAATATAAAGAGGAAGAGCTGAGTGCATCAGGCTATGTGCTTCATACTTTGGAATCTGCTCTTTGGTGTTTTTGAATACAGATTGTTATAGAGATGTAGTATTGAAAGCCGTTAACTGAGGCTTAGACACAGACACTACTGGATCAGTTACTGGTGGTTTAGCAGGATTATATTATGGGGACAATGCCATTCCTGATAAATGGATAAATGTTTTAGCGAGGAAAGAAGATATTGAAAAGTTAGCGATTAAGTTAGAAGTGAAGTATTTTTCCGGAGAGTAACATTTGCATAGTATACACTCCTTTATATTCTTGTTGCAATCGAATCAAACCCCGATCTTCAACAACTCTGCTGGTGCGTTTTTGTAAAGCATGACCCTATACTTAATCTAACTCACAATTGTCAGAATCTTTTCTGATCCTTATTCCGTTCAACTAATACAGACCCCACAATACTTACTATTAATATTCCAATCACCACAATCAGTGCGATCAATGTTGGTATTTTAAAGATATCTGTCAATATCATTTTTACACCTACAAAAACTAATATAGAAGCTAAGCCATAATGCAGATAACGGAACTTCTGCATAAGCCCCGCAAATGCAAAATAAAGGGATCTCAATCCCAGTATGGCAAACACATTGGAGGTATAAACAATAAACTTGTCTGTAGTAATGGCAAGAATAGCAGGAATAGAATCAACTGCGAAAATCAGATCAGTTGTTTCAATCATAATCAAACTAAAAAATAAAGGAGTCATGTGTCTTTTATGATCTATTCTAATAAAAAATTTATCGCTGTCATATTTTGGAGTTGCAGGGATAAATCTTTTAACCAGATTAATCATGATATTTTTTTTAGGTTCGACCTTCTTTTCCTTACGCACTGCCATTCTGATTCCTATAATAATCAGGAATGCTCCGAATATATAAACAAGCCAATGAAAACGTTCCAATAATTCTATTCCAAGAAATATAAAAATTGCTCTCATTACCAGAGCCCCAAGAATTCCCCAAAAGAGTACCCTGTGCTGGTATTGATCAGGGACCTGTACATATTTAAAAATTAACAGAATGACAAAAATATTATCAATGCTCAGCGATTTTTCAATAAGGTATCCCGTAAGAAAATCAAGTGCCTGATCAGGACCTTGCCATAGATAAATAATTAAATTAAAACTCAAGGCAAGAGATATCCAGAATACTGTCCATAGGATTGATTCTTTGAATGAAACTACATGGGCTTTTCTATGAAATACCCCTAAATCAAATGCCAGAATGATTAAGACAAAAACATTGAAAAATATCCAATAAAAAACATTAGGCATATAGTTTAATAAGAAACATACCGATAAATCCTCTAGGCTCTGAGTGCATATGCTGGTACGTCCATTTCCAGAATTTAAGCATATTAAGGATAACTAACGCACTTAATGATCAGAGAATTAGAACAACCTATTTCTTATTTTAAAGTTTATTCTAAGGCCAATTCTGCTATTGCTCCCTACTCTTGCTGCTCCGGCAATTGCAATAATACTGTAATTTATTGCATTATCGAATCTTTCTATCTGATCCAGAGTAAAATATTGAACTAAAAGGCTAACTTCCGCTAAAGTTTAAAATTTAACGCTACTAACAGAATACACACTAAGTACATGAAATACCTTCTACTTTTACTAAGCTTATTTACATCTTCGCTAACATATGGTCAAGATCGTTGCGGCACTATGCAGGTCCGACAAAATAACGTGACCAAAAATCCGGCACTGCTTGAAAACGTTTCCAGACAAGAGCTACAGACACAAAAATTTACTCGCCAAAATCAGGGATTAAGGAGAACAGCTGCAGCACCAGTAATTCCAGTTGTAGTACATGTGCTCTACAATACGGCTGCTCAAAATATCACAGATGCCATGATTCAGTCTCAAATTGACGTTCTCAATCATGACTATTCAGCCACCAATAGTGATATATCCAATGTATCTGCAGAATTTCAACCTGTGATTGGAAATCCGAATATGCAATTCGCACTCGCCATAAGAGACCCAAATGGCAAAACCACAAATGGAATTATTAGAAAACAAACAAATAAAACCTCTTTTTCTCAAACTCAGGAGGAAGCAAAATATAGTAGTAAAGGCGGAGATGACGCATGGCCATCAGGAAGTTACTTAAACATTTGGGTGGTACCGGAAATTGGAGCATCAGCAGGTACTGTTCTTGGTTATGCAACTTTTCCTGGCACCGCGCCCGAAGCGGAAGATGGAGTTGTAATAGCATACAAATACTTCGGCCTTAATATAATTTCTGCTGAAAACAACCTTGGCAGGACGGCAACGCACGAAGTAGCTCATTGGTTTAATTTATACCATACTTTTCAGGATGGTTGTGTCGGGACAAACAGCACAACCTGCGAGACCAGAGGTGATCTGGTTTGTGACACACCTCCATCAGTGGATGGTAGCTATGATTGCGCAACAAGGAACTCTTGTACAGAAAGTCCAGATCATAATGATATGGCTATGAATTATATGAATTATGCCGATGATGCTTGTCTTGTTATGTTTTCCGCTGGCCAGGCAACAAGAATGCAGGCAGCATTAAATGGCCCAAGAGCATCTCTGCTTACATCAAAAGGATTAACCCCTCCGATAGTAGCAGCTTTAAATGCTTCATTAGAAAACATATCTGGTGTTAGCGGTAACTTTTGTACAAACGCTGTTTATCCATCTCTAACTATCCGTAATGGAGGTACCACCAACACAATTACCAGCATTAATTATACTTATAAAGTTGATAATGGAACAGCGCAATCGCTTTCGTGGACAGGTAGCTTAGCAACAGGTTCTGCTACAACGATTAACCTACCCACTGTATCAGGCTTATCAAAAGGGAACCATACCTATGCAGTAAATATAACTCAGGTAAATGGAAAGACAGATGGAAATCCAGAAGATGACCTTTTGACGAAGAGCTTTACTGTTTTACCTGTTCAGGAGCTTCCATATTCTGAAAGCTTTGAAAATTCAGGTCAGCTTCCCAATGGCTGGAGCATTAATAATCCTGACAATAGCAAGACATGGGAACTAACTAGTGCAGCTGCAATTAATGGTACTTACTCCATAGTAGCCAATAATTTCGAATATGAGAATGGCCGGATTGATGACCTCCTCTCGCCACTTATTGCTATTGGTTCCAACGCTGAATTAAAATTTGATATTGCATACAAACTTTTTACAGAAGAAACTCAGGATGAAAACTATTCAGATACCTTAACAGTGCTGGCAAGTGCGGATTGCGGAATTACCTATGATGTTCTTTCTAAAGAATTCGGAACAAAACTGACTACTGGTGAGCCATATTTTACAAGTGATCAGTTTGTCCCAGCCGCAAATGAATGGAAAACCAAAACCATTGATTTAAGGAACTACGAAGGGAAAACTACCAGGATAATATTTAGAAATACTTCTGACAACGAGAACATGCTCTACCTGGACAATGTCCGATTTGAAGGCACACCTCTAGGAATAGATGATCCAGCTGCAAGTGCGGACCAAATAAAGTTATATCCGAATCCGACACAAGGTTCTTTTGTTATAAATGCTATCAGCAATATAGACTTTATTGCCATCTATGATCTTCTTGGCGGAGAAATTCAAAGTATAAATCCGGATGGAACAAACCAAACTGTGGATTTGAGTGCAAAACCAGCAGGCGTTTATATAGTAAAAATAAGCGCCGGAGGACGAACTAAAGTCACAAAAGTTATCCTAGACTAAAAAGCAAAAAGGCCGCTCCTATAAGCGGCCTTTTTGCTTTTAAAGCGCTCTGACGATAGCTGTCTTGAGTGCAATTTTAGCTTTATTGATTGTTGTCAAAAATGATCCAATAAAGTTATCTTCTTTCATCTTTTACTTTCCCTTATTTCACAGGTTGCTCTCCCTAACACATTTCATTTTATCAGGACAGTTTGTTCAATAAACGTATTTCCAACATTAGATTTTTTCTCTATTCAAACTATTCAAATTCCAGTCTGTTTATACCCCAAAGCACTTTAAATGACCCAGGTAGCTAACAAAAACGAAGTCACCGAAAGGATTCTTATGCTCTTTGGTATTTGTTTTTGTTTTCTGGGTACGATTATTCCTTTGCTGGTGCTTAGTTTAAGATTCGTTGACTATCCGCTGCTGTATACTATTACACCGGGTCATTTCATTATGAATCCCCTAACTTCCATCTGTTTTATAATTATCGGTATTGCTACATGGTTTTCAAGAAAGGAGGAAATAAAACAACAGCATTATTACCTTGTAACTTCCCTAAGTCTGCTTGTATTGGCCTATTGCAGCAGCATGTTATTATTTCTATCCCTTGGCTTAAGTTATCAGCCTGACAAAGTTATACTTGGTTTACTGGTTGGCGACCAGAAACAGCTGTCGACGACTTTGAGCTATAAGGGTATGGCAATAAATAATGCAATCGGTATAAGCTTGCTGGCGATATCCATACTCTTCATAGATAAAAAAAAGATATTGTTCTCTAATCCACAAAACATCAATTACTTTGTCATATTCTTATCGTTCCTAACTATTTATGGTTATGTATATTCTGTTGAGGAGTTATACACGCTTGGAGGAATACCAATGTCTTTTTTCAGCTCATTATCCATGTTGTTTCTTTCATCATCAGCACTTTTACTCAGACCATATAAAGGATCAATGAAATATTTGGTAGGACAAAATCCGGCAGAGGTTTTTATGATGCGTTTTCTTGCGTTCTTTGTCCCCTTGGTACTGGGCTATCTGAAAATAAGCGGAGAAGAAGCTCATCTCTATAGCAAAAACGTAGGTACTGCATTTATGGCAATTGCCACTTATTTCATTTCAATTATGCTGCTGGGATGGAAATCAACTATCCAATATAAACTTCAAGTGGCAAAACAGCAACAGTTAGAACTTATTAAAAAAGATAATAAAAGGATAGAAAGGATTCTAAACAACTCACAGACTTTCGTTCAGATTATTGATATCCAGAGAGACTTAATAGTATTTTCCAACGAATCAGGACAAGGCAAATTGCGCACAGGTAAGGAGATAGAAGGTAAGACAATGTCAGAAATTATAAAAGAAAGGATACATCCCGATGACTTCCTTGTTATTGAAGAGCGTAATATGATACTACCCGGACTCAATGATGGTGAATTTAATGATATTTCCTTCAGACTCTTAAACGAGTGGGGAGACAATACATGGCTGTTCTCCAGGGCAATTGTCTTTTCCCGAGATAAGAACGGGGCTGTAAAAGAGATTCTTTTCAACACCATCGATATTACAAACGAAAAGAAAAAAGAAGCAAAACTAAAAGAGCAAAAATTAAGTCTGGAACAGAAGCAACTGGAGTTGGAAAAAGCAAATCGCAAACTAGAAGAGGCTAACAATAACCTGGAAGAAGAAGCACGCAAAAGAGCCTCTGAGCTATATAAGAGTGAGAAAAGATACAAAGATTATATACATAACAGTTTTAGCGGAATCATAGAATTTATACATACATCCGATATAGACACCAAACTGACTGTAGAGGAACAGGTAGAAAAAATCAGAGAGGTCACTAGAATTAAACAAGTAAACCAAGTAGCTGCTGAACTACATGGATATAAAAATCCGGATACTTTGAAAGGTATGAAGCTATTGGAATTCGTGAATTTGCCTGAAGAGATCACCATGGCTTATATAGATGAGTTTGTCCGGTCAAATTATCGACTTGTAGGGAAAGAGCCGACTCAAATCACGAAAGAAGGCAAGTCAATAAAAGTATATTCGAACATGGTTGGTATAATAAGAAATCACTTTCTTGTAAAAGTCTGGGAGATACAAAGACCTATTAGAATGAAAGATAATTATAATAAAGAGGAAACAGAAGTAAATACGGAAGATAGTGAAATAAGAAGTATTTGATAGATTATACCTAACCAGAACAAAAACCATGTCAGTATCTATTGAAAATAAACAGACCGTAAACACCCTTATTACAATAGGAAAAACCTTTATATTAATAGCTTTTCTTATACCGATAATTGGATTGATATTACGTGCTATAAATTATGAGTGGTTTGAGTTATTTAGTTTTAAGCAGACAGTCTCTCAAAATCCACTTTCGGCCATTTGCTATGCCATGATTGCTATTGCAATTTGGATAATACGCAATGAAAATGCGAGCTTCAGAAGTAAGTTAATTTGCAATATTATTTGCTTCTTTGTTATGATTATTGCTGCAGGGAAGCTAATAACCTACTTCATGAATCGCCCTTTTTTATTAGAGGTGCTTTTATTCAAAGATCAAATCTATCATGTCAAAAGCAAGATAGGCAAAGAACTTAATGCTAATCTTCTATCTTTAATTTCATCGTTTTTTTTCATTACGCTTTGCTTATCCTTGTTACTTAATAATTATGGGAACAAGCAGATTTATAAAATCTCTCAGATCCTTAACTATATTACTGCCCTCTGTGCCATATTAGCCATATATTGTTACGTATATAAAATTGACGAGCTGATCGCTACTTCTTTTATCATACCTATCTCTCTTAATTCCGCCATTTGTGCACTTCTATTATCCTTAGGTATTTTGTTCTTAAGACCACATAAAGGATCTATGCAAACCCTTATTGGTCAAAACTCTACTCAAATAGTCTTATTGCGGTTTCTTGCCTTTTTCGTACCTCTACTTCTAGGCTGGCTGAAAATAAAAGGAGAAGATAATGGGGTATACAGTAAAAATATGGGCACTGCCCTTTATGCTTCTGCGACCTTTTGTATTTCCATGTTTTTGCTTGGCTGGAAATCAAAGATACAATCAAAGCTCAGAGAAGTAAGACAAAAAAATGAGGAGCAAATTGAAAAGGACAGAGATAAGCTAAAAAATATTCTGGAGTTATCACCCACTACAATAACCATTATCGATCTGAATACCCAAAAATACATATACACCAACAGGGCCTCCAGACAGCTTTTCCGATATAAAGGTAGTGACTTACGTAATAAAAAATATCAGGATGTCGTAAAAACGTTGGTAGCTGGAATAGATGAAGATAAAATTAGGAATAGATTAGATCTAATTAAAAAATTAAATGAAGATGAGTCAAATGAAATGACCTATGGTATTTATAATACAAAGGGGCTTGTAAGCTGGATAATTACCAAAGGTATTGGATTTGACTATAAAAATGGTAAAGCCCAGAAAGCGCTTATCAATGGCCTTGACATCTCTAAAGAAATGAAGCTTCAATTGGCTTTGGAAAGACAAACTGCAGAAATAGAACAAACCAACAAAAAGTTAAGGGAATCAAATGACAAACTCAGAGATATTCAACTTAATCTTGAGGAGAAGATAAAAGAACGTATATACGAAATAGAAGAAAGCAACCGCGCTTGTAAAGATTTCTTTGAAGAAAGTTTTGAAGGCATCTTGCGCTATGGACTGAAAGATATTGAAGGTGTAGATATAAACCTTCCAATAAAGCAACAGATAACCTTAATTCAGAAGCACGCTTATATTGCCGAAGCAAACAAAAAATTTATTCACGATCATGGCTACAAATCTAAAGATGAACTCGTTGGTACTCCGTTGATAGATTTTCTCGCAATGTCTGATAATGAAAAAATTAAACTAACCGTAGGCTTTATAAAGAATGGTTACAAAATGGAAAATGTCACCTCTGCACATCTCAACAAAGCTGGTGAAAAGGTAAAGTTTCTGGTCAATATGACAGGTGTAATAGACAATGGCCTTCTAATAAGTGCCTGGAGTACGGAAATGAAATTAGTAAATATAAATCAATGAATTTCCCAAGACATCTATTAGGCTTGCAGTAAGCTTAAAGATGTTTCAAAAATCTGCCTTTCACTTATCCTTGGAATATCCTACTTATGCTTCCCCTCTCCCTTATCTGTCTCTCTAGCCTTCTTATCAATTAAAATGCACTTCAAGAACCCTGCTTTATTCTCAACAAGTTTTTCAACACAAATGCCTTTCATCAGTTTATAAAATTGTTAGGGATAATTTCTTTCAAGACATTAATACCAGTAAGATTCAATTCTAAAATTCAACCTATAAATCATGCAAAAATATATACTAGCCTTTAATGAAATTCATTTAAATGATATTGCACAAGTAGGTGGAAAAAATTCTTCTCTGGGGGAAATGTTCAATATTCTATCCTCTAAAGGAATCAATATTCCTGACGGTTTTGCGACTACATCTTATGCCTATCAAGAATTTATTAAAAGCAATAAACTGAGCAATGACCTTAAGAATGCCTTAGATAAGTTAGATACTAAAACTTTTTCTAACCTTACAGAAGTTGGATCAATCTGCAGAAATCTGATATTAAAATCCACTATCCCCTTAGAGATAGAGACAGCTATTAAGAATGGCTACATAGAATTATGTAAAAAATACGGATTTCAAATACACGTTGCGGTGAGAAGCAGCGCAACCGCAGAAGATCTGCCTGATGCTAGTTTTGCTGGACAGCATGAATCATATCTGAATATCTGTTGCGGAGAAGAAAACCTGTTAAAAGCCTGCCTGAATTGTTTGGCATCATTGTTTACAGATAGAGCAATCAAGTACAGACATGATAATGGTTTCGATCATATGAAAGTTGCCCTGTCTATCGGAATTCAAAAAATGATTAGGTCTGACCTAGCATCTTCAGGAGTTTGTTTCACATTGGATCCTGATTCAGGATTTGAAGATATTATCCTGATTACAGGAAGCTGGGGATTGGGTGAAAATGTTGTTCAGGGTGCTGTTAACCCGGATGAGTTTTATGTCTTTAAGAAATCTTTGCAAAAGAATAAACAAGCCATATTAAATAAGAAAATCGGAAGCAAAGAGAAAACCATGATATATAATAATGATGCTTTCTCTGACAACACCATTAAAAATATTGAAACGCCTAAGGAAAAAAGAAATCTATTCATTCTAAATGATGAAGAAATACATTTACTGGCCAAATGGTCATTAATCATTGAAGAGCATTACCAAAAACCAATGGATATCGAATGGGCAAAAGATGGTGAAGAGAATAAAATTTACATAGTACAGGCAAGACCGGAAACTGTATACAGCAGAAAAAGAAAACAGGTTAAAATAACAGAGTATCGTCTTAAGGAAAAAGGTAATATTATTACCAGCGGCAAAGCTATTGGCAATCAAATTGCAACAGGAACCGTCCGCATCATTAACTCTCCAGAAGATTCCTACTTATTAAAGGAAGGGGAAATATTAGTAACAGATATTACAAATCCCGATTGGGATCCCATTCTGAAAAAAGCATCAGCCATTATTACCAATAAAGGAGGAAGAACCAGCCATGCGGCCATTATAGCCAGAGAGTTGGGAGCAGTGGCAATTGTAGGAACAGGCAATGCAACTTCAGTTATCAAAGACGGCGATACAGTGACGGTCTCTTGTGCAGAAGGAGAAACGGGAACAATATATGAGGGAAAGCTTTTATGGGAAGTCATAGAGACTAATTTGGAAGCTATTGAGAAGCCCAAGACAAAAGTCATGTTCATTCTTGGGAATCCCGAGAAAGCATTTCATTTGTCACGCATCCCTAACGATGGAGTAGGTTTGATGAGATTGGAATTTATTATTAACAATTCGATTAAAGTTCACCCAATGGCTTTGATAAAATTCGATTCTCTTAAAGACCAAGCTGCCAAATCTGAAATAGAAAATCTGACATCCAACTATTCCAATAAAGAATCTTACTTTATTGAAAATCTTTCGAGATCAGTAGCGACAATAGCTGCAGCATTTTATCCAAATGATGTAATTGTCAGAATGACTGATTTCAAAACCAATGAATATGCAAATCTGGTGGGCGGAAAAGAATTTGAACCTCTAGAAGCAAACCCAATGCTGGGTTTCCGTGGTGCTTCAAGGTATTATAACGATGCGTATAAAGAGGGCTTCGGACTTGAATGTAAAGCAATGAAAGTAGTTCGGGACGAAATGGGCCTAACAAATGTCAAATTAATGATTCCGTTTTGTAGAACTGTTGAAGAAGGAAAAAAAGTCATAGAAATTATGAATACATACGGACTGAGACAAGGAGAAAATGAACTGGAAATATATGTAATGGCTGAAATCCCTAGTAATGTAATCCTGGCTGATGAATTTGCCAGTATCTTTGATGGTTTCTCTATCGGGTCTAATGACCTTACCCAATTGACTTTGGGAATAGACAGGGACTCTTCTACTGTAAGCGAACTGTTCGATGAAAATAATGAAGCTCCCAAAAAAATGATTCGTTTGATGATTAATTCTGCCAAACAAGCAGGTAGGAAAATAGGCCTTTGTGGTCAAGCGCCAAGCGACTTTCCTGAATTTGCGCAATTCCTTGTTGAAAATAAAATTGATAGTATTTCTTTCAATCCTGATGCCATGATCAAGGGGATACAGAATATTAAAGAAGCAGAAGTCAAATTCCGGCATCAGAAAATAGAGCATTAATTGGATGCTTTTAAATCTGAGATTTACCCTGAAGGTCTCTTCTTTTGAAAGTTTTAGATTACAGTTAAGTAAAAAATTACAAAATCTTTTGGATTTAAATTAAGTTTCCCTACTTTTGGGACCCGTTTGCCCAGGTGGCGGAATTGGTAGACGCGCTGGTCTCAAACACCTGTGTCTTCACTGACATGCCGGTTCGACTCCGGCCCTGGGTACTAATAGAAAAACAAAGCTCTGTAATTGAAATAATTGCAGAGCTTTTGTATTTTTAGTCGAGTGATAAGTCGAGTTTTACTTACTTGAATACCACTCTTCGACTTAAAGACCTTTAAATTTTATAATAATTTGAATGACAAGCTTTAGCCTATTTTTGGAAATAGACTAAAGAACTTTGTATAAATTTTTAATTCTCTAAGCGATTTCAGCCACTAGTTTGCTTTCCTCAACTTCTTCTATACTTTCCGGAGCTAGGTCTAGGTCTGGTTCAGGGATTAAATTATTACCCAGCTTTTTAAGTAATGATAGGTGAGATTTAAGCGCATCAAAGAAGGTAGGGTAATCATTGTAAGGCACTCTATATTCCAAGGCTGTTTCTTTCACAATTTCGGAAATAGCAGGGTAATGGACATGGCAAATCTTAGGAAACAAATGGTGTTCAACCTGAAAGTTTAAGCCGCCTGTGAGAAAGCTGGTAATAAAACTTTTTCTTCCAAAATCAACAGTGGTACACAACTGATGTATAGCCCAATTATTCTCCATAATACCCTGCTCATCAGGCATTGAAAAATCTGCCTTTTCAACTACATGGGCTAACATAAAAATAATAGCTATCGCAAATCCTTCAAATAAATGCCCCAGAATAAATCCTCCGAACACAACATACCATGGCATGTCTATCATCATAATTGGCAAGGCAATGAAAAGAAAATAATAAAGAGCCTTAAAAAAGAATAAATTAAAATACTCAATTGACGGATGGTTTTTATTTTCATAATTACCAATAGTCTTTTGAAAGAATTTCTTATAATCTTTCCTAAAAACCCAAGAAAGTGTACCTAATGGATATAAAAAGAAAATCCAGATATGTTGATACCTTTGAATTGGCCTCCATTTTTGTGTAGGCGCTATTCTGGCAAAAGGTACCGATTCAATATCTTCATCTATACCATCAATATTAGTATAGGTATGGTGTACAATGTTGTGGGTAATACCCCATAAATATGAATTTGCACCTAATAGATTATAGGAATTGCTCATAAGGGTATTTATCCATCTTTTAGAGGAATAAGCGCCGTGAATGGCATCATGTCCGCAATTTACAGCAAGAAAAACTGAAGACAAGCCTAACACAACCCATAGCAAATTATTAATCCATAAACTGAAACCACCAAATAGTAGACTAAAATAAGAGGAAAGAATTAAGCTTAGAAAAAATAAAGTCTTGAAGTACATAAAAGCATTTGCTTTTTCACTAATTCCCTCTGACTTAAAATAATTTTCTACTCTCCTGACAAGTGTCTTATGAAATCCTTCACTATCCTTTTGAAATCTAATTTTTACGTTCATATTACAATAATTATCAATAAACTTGTTAATACCTAAAATTTATAATCCTTTTACTGTAGATCGTATCAATATACTTATTCTTTTGCTTTCAGAATGATAATCAACCAAATATATAAATCTTTTTTTGTCTCTACTAATTAATTCTAGGTACTAGTTTTAACAACTAATCATCAAGAATAAACTAATAACAAAGACCTATTCTTTCATTGAGAGTTCATGAATTATCTACAAAATTAATAATGTGTTAAGGTTCTTTACAAATCTATATTTTACTTTTTTTCTATCTTTTTAAATCCATTCATCCCGTTATAGATTGAAACACATCTCCTCTCCTTCTTGCTCATTCACATATACTAGTATATCTTTTTAAAGCCGTAGACAAAAAAATCAAAAGCCTATCAGATCAAAGTCATGCAAATGAAGAAAGGCTGCAAAACGCGAAGATTTTTTGTACTAGACTGAGTACATTTTTCATTGAATTTGGTCCTTATTTCACAAGATCCATTTTATAAATGGACAAAAATCTATTGATCCGCTTTTTTATTTCTCTATAATTATCATGTTGAATCATTAACCTAAATGAAATTCCGAATGAATCTCTCCAGGATAGAGTAGTACAAAGCAAGAATTATAAATTGAACAACCCACAGAAGTACATTGATAAAATATTTTTTATATCCGAAGATATTGATTTTTCGGGTCTCAAGCTGTTCCTGACTTTAGTTGCTATTAGCTTCAACTCAATTATTCTGCCCTAAGCTCCTTCACTAAACTATTTTTAAGAAAAACAGGACAAACACCCATAGAATACAGGCAAAGCTCATATTAATAAAACTATTGAAAATATCTTTCTGATATATAAAATTAGTTAGCAGACATCTCTAAATCCTTCATTGAAACTAATCCCTTAGGCAACAGAATTTCCTGTAACAATTTTAAACTGATGCGTCCTTTTTATGAACGATTACAGCAAAGGCCAACACATTGGTTGTTTAAGCCTCTGTCATCATTAAAAACCTTTGTTTATTCTTTTAACCTTTAGCTCAGAACTATGTATACACGTTATTTTTTATTTGCGCTCTTTTTGCTCAGTTCGCTTTCTACCCATGCCAAGAAAGTCCTGGTAGGAGGAAGTGGTGGGTATTTAAATTATTCAAATGCAACTAATACGCTTAGTCTGGCCCCGGGCGACACCATAGCAATTCAACCGGGAAAATACTCTGGTTTTACCTTTGGCAATATACGAGGAACAGCCTCAAAGAAGATCGTAATTATAAATAACAAAGGCTTGGTGGAGATTACCGGGTCAAATACTTCTAATCTAAACACCTGTAGCAATGTCGTGTTCACGGGCATGGGCGCAAATGGAATCAAGTACGGTTTTTATTTCCATGATATCAACGCAAGGGCTATACAGTTGGACAATACCGCCGATAGCATTACGATCAGTTATGCCATGTTTGAAAGGATTAGCGATTATACCATTCGCATAAATGCCGACAAGAAATATGATGGCTCGGAAACTACTCTGATCGAAAACATCCGCTTTCTGCATTTGTCATTTAAGAAAACAGGAACACCTATAGATTGGGGAAATTTTGCATACGGCTCAGACTTGATCGGTTGCGGCAGAAATGTGGAAGTTGCATATTGTACCATAGACAGCCTGAATGGTGGTGATGGAGTACGACTCAACAAAGTGTTTGATGTAAACATTCACCACAACAGTTTTACCAATACAGGTTTATCCACATTTACACACCCGGGTACTTTCTACTTGCGTGGAGATGGAACGATTCATCATAATTTTTTTCAGAACGTCTGGGGAAATGGGGTGCGAAGCGAGGGCATTGGCCTCAACGAATTGGGTGAATTGTTGATTTCAAACAATATCTTTCTTGGCTCTCGTAAATACTCTGCTATAGAAGTACAAACGCATCCCAGTGATGTGACCACGAGTGGAAGTCCTTCTACTAAATCCTGTCATTATAAAATATTCAACAACACCATGGGGAACCAAAGTGCCAGGGATTATTCAGCAGCAATGGTGGATGTGTATAGTTTGATTGACGGAAAATGTGAGATCCGCAACAATCTGGGATTCAATATTGAAAAGGATAAGGCACATGTACCCACCAGAAATTATATCTACAATAGACAATCGCCCATTGCAACGGATGTACCTGATACATCCAACAATATATATAGAAGATCTTTTGTACAACTTGGCCTTGTAGATACTTTAAATGTGTATCTTAAACCGAACTCTATCGCGATTGATAAGGGAATGACGTTGAACACGATTACGGATGATTTTGAAGGAATTGTAAGACCAAAGGGAATAAGATACGATATAGGAGCTAGAGAATTTGTACCACCGATGCAAGTCGTAACCTCATTGGAAGAAATCTACAATAGTTCAGAGCAAATTCTGATGTATCCAAATCCTTGTACGTCGCATGTTATTCTACGCTCTCCATCACCTTTACGCAGGGTCAGTCTCACCAATGTACATGGTCAGCTTATTTTTGAACAGCTTCTTTTGGGGGACCTTGAAACGCAATTGAATTTAGAAAGCGTTGAAAATGGAATTTACTTCATAAGGATGGAGACTGAGAATGGCAGCTTTACCAAATCACTTTTGAAACATTGAAAAGTGTATATAAGGATTGACACAAATCCTCTTTACTACAGTTTTCTGATAGAAAAATTAAGCCCTCTAGTTTTAAAAAATCAGAGGGCTTTTATATGAGATTGAGTTATATATTGCGCTAAATTTATCTTTTACTAAGATTTAATGATTTAAAATTAATTCTATTAATCACCCCATTAACAAGCTCTTATCAGAAAGGGTATCATTTTCAAACTTCCTTTTCCACTCATTTAACTGCATTGATGTTTCTTCCTTACCTTCATCAAATACTATCCAACTATTGCAAAGCGTAGAATAATGCCTCAATTCATGTATATCCTCCTCCCTAATAAAATCATAACCGTATTTCCGGGGGCCTGACATAACCGCGTTCCATAGGACATACTCCAGATTATTCATCCAGCCCGCTGTATAACAACGTTCGGAAATTCCACTCATAATATTCATAAGTTGTTGCTGAATAGGAGTCAAATCAGATAACATAATTAATTTATTCAAATAAGTTCCTTAGTCTTACATAGCTGATTTATATATTTAAAAGATATAGTCGATAATAAAAAAAACACTCCCTTCAAATCAGAGAGTGTTTCTATTTTAGAATTTAATCTTTTTATTACTTTCCATTCTCCTCCAACCATTTCCTCGCATTCACAAACGCTTCCATCCATGGAGAAACTTCATCGTGACGGCCTTTTGGATAGTTCGCCCACTGCCATTGTAATAACGAACGCTCAATATGCGGCATCATTACAAGGTGGCGGCCTGTGTCATCACACAACATCGCTGTATTGAAGTCAGAACCATTAGGACAATGCGGGTAAGTTTCATAAGCATACTTCGCAACTATCTGATATTTATCTTCTGTATGCGGACAGCTAAAACGACCTTCACCATGTGATACCCAAACACCAAGTGTGCTGCCTGCAAGGGAAGAAAGCATCACCGACTTGTTTTTATTTATGGTTAGAGAGGTAAAGATACTCTCGTGTTTTCCGCTTACGTTATGAAGCATTTTCGGCTTTACATCATGATCCAAATTAATAAGCCCTAACTCAACGAAAAGCTGACAACCATTGCAGATACCTACAGATAAAGTGTCTTCGCGCTTAAAGAAGTTTTCAAGAGCTGTCTTTGCTTTTTCATTGTACATAAATGCTCCAGCCCATCCTTTTGCAGAACCTAGTACGTCTGAATTAGAGAAACCTCCTACAGCACCTATGAAACGTATATCCTCCAGTGTTTCTCTTCCTGAGATTAAGTCAGTCATGTGAACGTCTTTCACATCAAAACCTGCAAGGTACATAGCATTGGCCATTTCACGCTCGGAATTACTTCCTTTCTCACGAATGATTGCAGCTTTTATTCTCGGCTTAGAATTATCAATAACCGGCTTCTTGCCGTCAAATCCTTCAGGAAACTTGTATTTCAGTTCATGAAATTTGTAATTATTATAACGCTCTTTTGCACTCACCGCACCACTTTGTTTTATGTCCAGCAGATAGGATGTTTTGTACCAGGTATCTCTTAGTTTTGCAACGTCAAAATTATATGAATCCGAGCCATTCTTTAACTCAAGGGTTGCAGAAGAAGTACTGGTTCCGATTTTAAAGAACGAGACATTATTCGCTTTTAAAGTAGCTTCCACCTCTGCTGAAGCTTGGAACACAACTCCTATGTTTTCAGCAAACAGCACTTTAATACTATCAGCTTCACCAAGAGATGTTAAATCAATGTTTGCACCAAGTCTGTTATCAGCAAAGCACATTTCAAGAAGAGTTGTTATAAGTCCGCCACTACCTATGTCGTGACCTGCTTCTATTTTACCTTCTTTAATTAATTGCTGCAAAGTATTAAATGCATTTCTAAACAAAGCAGCATCAGTAATATCAGGAGTTTCGTTTCCTATTTTATTTACAACCTGAGCAAAGGAAGATCCACCTAATTTAAATTGATCGTTTGAAAGATTAATGTAATAGATATTACCACCTTCTCTCTGTAGCACTGGTTCCACCACCTTTCTCACATCACTGCAGTTTCCTGCAGCAGATATGATCACGGTTCCCGGAGCTATTACTTCCTCATCTTTATACTTCTGTTTCATTGACAGGGAGTCTTTTCCTGTAGGTATATTAATACCAAGGGCAATAGCGAAATCAGAACAAGCTTCAACAGCTTTATATAAACGAGCATCTTCTCCTTCGTTCTTACAAGCCCACATCCAGTTTGCAGAAAGAGAAACGCTTTTTAAATTATCCTTTAAAGGAGCCCAGACTATGTTTGACAAAGCTTCAGCAATGGCATTACGACTACCTGCTGCAGGATCAATCAGAGCAGAAACCGGTGCATGACCAATCGAAATTGCAATACCTTCCTTACCCTGAAAATCCAGAGCCATTACCCCAACATTGTTCAGAGGTAATTGAAGAGGACCAGCACATTGCTGTTTCGCTACACGTCCACCAACGCAACGGTCAACTTTATTGGTAAGCCAGTCTTTGCAGGCAACAGCTTCCAGCTGTAACAGCTGCTCAAGGTAAGAATGAAGCTGTTTTTTATCATATGTTACAGGTTGATAAACTCTGTCCACCGCTTTATCTGTCATGACCATCTTCGGAGAGCTTCCGAACATGTCCTTCAACTCAAGGTCCATCGGTTTCTCTTTTGTTGATGCTGACTCAAATGTAAAACGATTATTACCGGTAACATCTCCGACAGTATACATTGGAGATCGTTCACGGTCAGCAATTTTCTGAAGGGTAGCTATGTCCTTCTCTCCTATCACCAGCCCCATTCTTTCCTGTGATTCGTTTCCTATGATTTCTTTTGCAGAAAGCGTTGGATCTCCTACCGGAAGTTTATCCAGATTTATTTTACCTCCTGTTTCTTCTACTAGTTCTGAAAGGCAGTTTAAGTGACCTCCTGCTCCATGGTCATGTATTGAAACGATCAGATTATTGTCGCTCTCTACCATCGCACGAATAGCATTGGCTGCTCTTTTTTGCATCTCAGGATTAGAACGCTGGATAGCATTTAATTCAATGCCAGAACCATGCTGTCCGGTATCTGCAGAAGACACTGCGGCACCACCCATTCCGATACGGTAATTTTCACCACCAAGAATTACAATTTTATCTCCTGGTTTTGGATGTTTTTTCTGAGCCTGATTGGCTTTTCCATAACCAATACCGCCGGCAAGCATTATTACTTTATCAAAACCTAGTTTTCTTGGTGACTTGAGACTATCTGATTTCTCGTCGTGCTCAAATGTTAGAACAGAACCAGTAATCAGTGGTTGACCAAATTTATTTCCAAAATCAGTAGCACCGTTTGAAGCTTTGATCAGAATATCCATTGGTGTCTGATACAACCATTTTCTCTCTTGGGTGGCCTTTTCCCAAGGACGATCTTTTTCAAGACGAGAAAAAGCAGTCATGTAAACAGCAGTTCCTGCAAGAGGAAGTGCACCTTGTCCGCCCGCCAGCCTGTCTCTGATCTCTCCACCAGATCCGGTAGCAGCTCCGTTAAATGGCTCTACTGTTGTCGGAAAGTTGTGTGTTTCGGCTTTAAGAGAGATAACAGATTCAAATTCACTTACCTTATAAAAGTCTGGTTCATCTGCGCGCTTAGGAGCAAACTGCTGAACTACCGGACCTTTAATAAAAGCAACGTTATCTTTATAAGCAGAAACTATATCGTTCGGATTTGCTTCAGATGTCTTGCGGATTAATTTGAATAATGAGGTAGGTTTCTCTTCCCCATCTATCACAAACTTCCCGTTAAAAATTTTATGACGGCAGTGCTCTGAATTAACCTGTGAAAATCCAAATACTTCAGAATCTGTTAGTGGTCTGCCAATTCTTTCAGCCAGTTTATTTAAATAATCAACTTCCTCATCACTCAGAGAAAGACCTTCCTGTTTATTATAGGCGGCAATATCCGTAATTGGTTTAACAGGTTCCGGTTTTATTCTGATAGTATATATATCCTGATTAAGACCATTATACTTATGAGAAAGCATTGGGTCAAAATCATTATAATCTTCTTTTACTTCTTTAAACTCTTCAATCCGGATAATTCCCTGAATGCCCATATTCAGAGTGATTTCTACGGCATTGGTACTCCATGGAGTAATCATGGCAGCACGTGGACCAACAAAGTATCCACTTAAAGTACTTTCCTGGTTTAATTTGGCAGCTCCAAAAAGCCATTCAAGTTTGGAAATATCTGTTATGCTCAGTTCGCGCTCAGTTTGTAAGGCGAAAACTTTGTCAGATTGACTGGAAAAGAAACGAATCATGATAATTTGAACAAGCTTCAAAGGTACGGTAATAATTTCAAAAACTGAAAAGATCTGGGGCTGGTTCCGGAGATTTAAGAAGTTATAGTGATGATAAATTTTCCATCTTTTTTTGACATGAAAACCATATCCCCTTTTTAAAACAATACCGTTTTCACAATCAACACATTATCTTAATAAAACATTCTTAGTGTATCGTTTCCGACCCTAATATTATTGAAGAAAATGGTGGAGGTTCGTCATTAATATTCTGAATACTTCTGTGAGGAGATTATTAATAACACAGAGTCTTGCCATTATTTAAGATTCCCCTCTAATATTCAAGCTTTTACCTGTATTTATGCCTATGAAGGGCTTCTTATTATCTTTATTACTTCAAAAAGTTAAAAAGATTCTAATTCAAAAGTTTAGAACACTACTAATCATAAATTTACGATCTATTTTTTGTGAGAAACATACGGCGAGTGATTTCAAGATTCTCAAACTCTAAACCTCTGAAAAATTGATCATTACAGGACTGTCAAATCCCATCCCCAACAATTCACTAGCGTTTCCCTGACTGATTGCTATTTCCATAAATCCATTGCTATTGAAAAGTACCAGACAATCGCCATGATCCATAGAATCATAAGAGTCTGCAACGAAATCAACGGTTTCACGAGCAAAATGCACTGTAAACGGACGATTGTTCTTTTGTCTGTAAAATAACTCCTCTGAAATATTGGTAACTAAATTTCCATATTGATCCACATGCACCACATGACCACCGATCTGGGACTTGGAAATTCTGACCTGTCGATTAAGCATGCTTCTAAGGGAACTAATTTGGGTACCAATATTGTAAATATTAGTGCCGCTGGCCAGAGAAACTGCAGCAGCGGCCAGAGCTGTTTTCTCAGGGAAGATCCGGTTATAAGAGGAATCTTTGATTAACTCTACAATGGCAGTCGGTGCTTTGTCACTTAGTAATGAGAACAAACCATTATCAATTCCGACAAAGTAGTGTTCCTCCAGTTTTACGGCAATAGCCCTTTCATCAGGGCCTGAAGGCGCGTTTACTGACACCAGGTGCACAGTCCCCTGCGGGAAATCCCTGAAGACAGATTTTAAAATGTAGGCACCGTGGGCGATATTGAAATTTTCAATGGAGTGGGTTATATCCACTACATTTATACTAGGATTGATAGAAAAAATCTTTGCTTTTACGGCAGCCACGTAATGGTCTCTATGTCCGAAATCTGACATAAATGTGATAATAGCCATAAATTGCGCAGAAAATGATTAATTTTGTTTGTCTCTACTCGTTCCGAAAATATCCGGTTTTCTAATGGAGATTTTTTAGAACAAGTGGCGCAAAATTAAATATTTTTTCAGCCAAATAACTGAAAGTTTAAAGTAAATAATTAAAAATAATAAAGCTGTTGGTAGAAAAGTCAATACACCTTGAAAATGTATCTCTTATAGATTTCCTCGGCGTGGAAAACAAGATAATAAAAGAATTGGGTTCTGCGTTTCCTAAAAGCCGTATTGTGTCCAGAGGAAATGAAATAAAGATCATTGGTAACAATCTGGAAATAATCCAGATTGAGCAGGTTATCAAAAGTCTGCTTGTTCATTACAATAAATATGGAAAAGTAGGTGAAAACGAAGTACAGTCATTGCTCCGTAAAGAAGAGATGGACGGCTGTGAAGAAGACGATGTAATTCTTTTTGGTGATAAAGGGGTGGTTATAAAACCCAAGACTGTAAATCAAAAGAAGCTCGTAGCCACCGCAAGAAAGAATGATCTTGTTTTCGCAATTGGACCTGCGGGAACAGGTAAAACCTATATTTCCGTAGCTTTGGCTGTCAGAGCACTGAAAAATAAAGAGGTTAAAAAGATCGTAATTACAAGACCTGCCGTAGAAGCAGGAGAAAACCTCGGCTTTCTTCCCGGAGATCTGAAAGAAAAAATCGATCCGTATCTAAGACCAATTTATGATGCACTAGATGATATGATTCCCGCTGAAAAGCTGAAATATTATTACGAAAATCATATTATAGAAGTGGCCCCTCTTGCATACATGAGAGGACGTACACTGAATAATGCATTCATACTTCTGGATGAAGCTCAGAATACCACCCCTATGCAGACCAAGATGTTTCTGACTCGTATGGGGCCAACTTCTAAAATGATCATCACAGGAGACAAATCACAAATAGACTTGCCGGGCAATCAGAAATCAGGTCTTGTAGAGGCATTGGCAATACTCAAAGACGTACAGGGAATTGGCTTTGTGGAACTGGACGGCAAAGATGTAATGAGACATAAACTCGTAGGCAAAATAATTGATGCCTATGCTAAAAAGGATAAATCATAAGATACTATACTAATATGAGATTTTTTTACGCATTGCTTTTTTTGGCATTTTGTATTTCAGAAACTATTGCACAAAGGCAATGTGCATCTACCTCATATCAGGAAAATAACAGGCCACTGCCTACTCAGGAGCAAATAGATCAGCAACTGAGAACCATCAAAAAAAGGAGAACAACACTGGACAACGATACCGCGGTATATGTGATTCCAGTAGTTGTTCACGTCATTCACAATACCAAAGGAAACCTAGTAGGCGGAGCCAATAATAGGAATATCACTGACGAGCAGATTCATTCACAGATTGCCGTTTTAAATGAAGACTACGGAAAGGTTCCTGGCACACGTGGCTATAACACCGATCCAGCTGGAGCTGACACCCGCATTCAGTTCTGTCTTGCCCAGTTTGATCCATATGGAAAATCTACTACCGGAATTATTAGAGTGTACAGCGATATAGCTTCTTTCGACTATAATGCTGATGATGATAAATTGAAAAAACTATCCTACTGGCCTAGTGATCAATACCTGAACATTTGGGTTACCAATATCACAGACCCTATCATAGGTTATGCACAATTTCCCGGAGGTTTCGGCCTTCCGGGTGCATCTGCCAGTGACGGGCCTGCCGCTACAGATGGTGTAGTAATAGACTATAAGACTTTTGGTACGCTTGGAACTGCTAGAAAGCCGTATCACCTAGGCAGAACAGCTACACATGAAATTGGCCACTGGCTGGGACTTATACACATTTGGGGTGATCAATACTGCGGAGATGATTATGTGAGTGACACTCCTACTCAAGAAGACAAAGACGAAGACACTCTTTGTAACGAAAGGTTCTCTTATTGCAACAATCAGAAAACACCAAGGATGTTTCAAAATTACCTTGACTATACAGGAGACAAGTGTATGAACATCTTTACTCAGGGACAAAAAGAACGGATGCGTTCCTTCATCAACGCTAATGATAAGGCTCGCAGAAAAAGTCTTCTTCTTAGTGGAGGTTGCTGCAACCTGCCTAGCTATCCATTTGCCCAGACTTTAGATTTCGAATCAGGAACATTACTTCCTGATGGATGGTCTATCTCCAATCCTGACCATTCTAATACTTGGACATTGAATTCACCTGGTGCTTATGAACAAAGCAGCGGATCTATATCAATCCAGAATAAATATGGGGCATCCGAGGTACAAACCTATGATGCCATCGTATCGCCCAGCCTTGACTTTACAGGGAATGACCATCCATATATTTTCTTCGATCTTGCGGGATCTGCAAATACATTGGATAAAACTGACAGCATTACTGTTGAAGTTTCTTTTGGTTGTCTGAATAAAAAATATCTGGTAAAAAAAATCTATGGAACAGAGTTGAATACCGCCAGAAAAAGTACTGCTATATTTGTGCCTGAACCTGACGACTGGACTTCATTTGATATCCCATTGGATGCTGCCGCTGGTCAAAAGAGAGTCACTGTGTATATTACAAGCTATGGAAAAGCAGGTACAACTATTTATCTTGACAATATAAAAATATACAAAGCTTCTCCTTCTCTTATTATCAATCCATATCCCAATCCTGCTACAGATGCATTTTCTGTTGATGTGATTATGGAAGGCGAAAGCAATGTAAAATTCGACCTATACAATACACTGGGACAAAAAATCTTCTCGGGAACAAAATATGAGAAGACCAGCTTTACCCATCAATTTGCTACTAGCTCACTGCAAAGCGGTATATACATCTTAACTGTGAGTACTGCCAATCAGATGGTATCGAAAAAGATTATTATTACGAGATAGTTTTAACGATAATAGTTGATCTTTAAAATCTTTATGCACACTTTTGGACTTTCAACCAAAAGCATATGGAACATTGGGTTAGCTATCCCTTTGTCCGGTTCCTGTTATTTTTCCTGAGTGGCATACTGGCTACCATTTTTATTGCAGGAGAATATCTGACTGGACTTTACATTGGATTAATTTCATGCACAGCAATATATTTGCTGCTTCTGATTTTTTACAATCCACAACTATTCTATTCAAAAAACATTCTATATTCTATACTTTGTTCTTTGACGCTTTTCTTTGCAGGAGCTATCATTACTAAACAGAAGGATAAAGAACCCGAAGCACATAAGCTGGAAACAGAACTCGAATCATGTCGCTACTTTAAGGCTAAAATTATAGGAGAAACTGAAAGAAAGGGAAATTTCTATAAAATTACAGCACGGGTAGAAAAGATTAAAACAGCTCAGTCATGGAAGACGGTAGACATTGATATTATATTATGGATTAAAAATGAGATTGTCAGCGATCCTTTTTATGGACAAACTTATTTGTTTAATGGAAACCTGACACGCATCTCAGGAGCCAATTATTACAAGTCTTTTGATCCACAAAAGTATTACAGATACAAAAACATATTTTATCAGTCTACTCCATTTAAGTTATTACCAATTGACACAAGCCCTGATTCCTATACCATTTATCATGCTCTAGTTTTAAAAGATTATTTTGCAAGACGATTTTCCCAGTTTATAAAAGATAAAGAAGCATTAGGCATTACAGAAGGTATCATTCTTGGTAAAAGAGATGGCATCAGCAGTGATGTTCGAGATATCTATTCAGGCACGGGTGCCATGCATCTATTGTCTGTTTCGGGACTTCATATCGGCCTGCTCTACCAACTACTGTTATTTTTACTTAATCCACTTGTGTACCTCCCAAGAGGAAAGTTCATTCGTTTTATTTCCATCTCATTACTGCTAATAGGATACGCCCTGCTTACCGGACTTGTACCTCCTGTGCTGCGTTCTACAATCATGTTTCTTATTTTTCTGATTGCAAAAACTATTTCCAAAAAACAAAACCCATACAATACACTTGCAATATCAGCATTGATCATATTAATATATGATCCTTTCACCATCGCCGACATAGGTTTTCAATTGACTTATCTTGCAATGGGTGGTTTGATTTTTCTCCAGCCTAAACTATCAGTATTTTATGAACCTAAACGCTGGTTGGACAAACAAGTATGGGGCATCACCACAGGAGGAATAGCTGCTACCATTATCACCTTTCCCATTTCATTGTATTATTTCCATTCGTTCCCTGTTTATTTCTCCTTAAGCAATTTAATAGTAGCCCCCCTGTCATATGTTATATTGTGGCTTGGTATTTTCGGACTTATTTTTTCCTGGACAGATGTTGTTTTAAAGCCGCTATGTTACTGCCTTGAAAAGAGCATCTGGTTTATGAATGAAGGTCTAAGATACATTCTTAAAATACCCAAATCTGTTATCAGAGATATTTATATAGATGCTCATCATATGCTGTTTCTGTACATTCTAATGATACTACTTATCCTTATTTTCTTCGGAAAGAAAATAAAACTGGTTATACCCTTGCTTATTCTCAGCCTCGTATTTTCAGGAATAGTTATTTATGAAAAGGTCAATATCCGCCAGCAGAGGGATGTCATTGCATTTTTTGTAAAAGGGAAAAAGGTATTTGCAGGAATAAATGGAAGAGTAGCGGAAATATATGCAGACAGCGCATTTAATGAGAATAAATTGAAATTTGAAATATATCCCGCTCTTTTAAACAGAGGAGTCAAAGCAATTAATTTTATCAAAACTACAAATTTTAGGGAGTTAAAATCCTTCAATATCATTCATTGCGGGAATAAAAATATTTTAACCGTTAAGGATAAAACAATCTTAGATTCAATTTCTTATTTATCCGGAATTGACTTGCTGATTTACGAACCTTCTTCTAGAGGAAATTTCGAAGAATCCGACCTTAAAGCAGAAAGTGTCGTAATAAACAAAAAATATAAAAAGGTGACTGTAGATAAGAATTTATCAAAAAATATAAATTTACACGTCACTGAACCTAATGAATATTTTTCTTTATCAATTGAAGGAGATTAATAAATGGAATTTGTAAGATACACTATTGAAAATAAAATCTGTTACATCACTATTAGCCGTCCGGAAAAAAGAAATGCATTGAACAGCCAGGTTGTAACTGAGCTGAAATCTGCCTTCAAAAATGCTGAAGCAGACGATCAGGTCAAAATAGTCATACTAACCGGAGAAGGTGATGTATTTTGTGCTGGCGCTGATCTGGAATACCTACAAACACTACAGAAAAATACCTATGAGGAAAATCTTGCTGACAGCAAAAACCTGATGGAACTATACTATCAGATTTATACACTTAAAAAAGTGGTAGTGGCACAGGTAAACGGACATGCTGTAGCAGGAGGCTGCGGACTGGTCTCCGTCTGTGATTTTGCCTATTCTGTGCGAGAAGCAAACTATGGATATACAGAAGTAAGAATAGGTTTTATTCCTGCCATTGTAAGTGTCTTTCTGGTAAAAAAAATAGGAGAAGCAAGATCAAGAGAGATGCTGCTTTCTGGAGAAATATATTCAAGCAAAACTGCACATCATTTTGGGCTTATCAATCATGTTGTGGAAGATGAAGATCTTTCTACAATAGTAAAAGAATTCTGCGAAAAGCTTATCGCAAACAACTCTACAAGTTCAATGGAACTTACTAAGAAAATTCTCGCTGATATTTTTGCAATGGATGTAAAAGAGGCATTGAACTATGCTGCCGAATCCAATGCCAAAGCCAGAAACACCGAAGACTGTAAAAAAGGTATAGCAGCCTTCCTGAAAAAAGAAAAGCCGATCTGGTAACAAATACCAGTCGGCTTTCAATTTCATTATTTTAAACTTTTAGCTTTTAACTTTCAGCTATATTTTATACATCACAATACTGCTTTTCTTTCCTAGCAAACCTTTCCTTCCTGCAATTGCGACCTTATCTTCAAACCACATCGTAAAATTTCTTAACATCGTTAGGCCTTCATCATTTGGCAATGCTAGCTCCTTTATTTTACTTCCTGTCAGTTCATCCCACTCTATGTAATTGATGCTGTTCAGAATTCCACTTGAATTAGAAGAAAATGCATAAGCCATTCTTATCTTTCCTTCATCTGAAATATGCATTGAATAAGATGAAGATAATAATCCTGCAGCCACATCTCCTACCTGCGATTTGATGTGCACATTTTCCCATAAGAGTTCATCCTCTTTATTAAAGCTAAAAATCATAAACCCTTCCGCATTGACTTTAGCGGGTTTAGTAGCTTTCCATTTTTCAATATCATTAATTTCGGACTGATTAAAATCATATGACATAGAAGTAATTTCTCTTTTTTCAAGAACTAGCACAACTTTTTCATATTCATTCAGGAAAAAATCAGTGATGTGATAACCTCTCCAGGTTTCTTCTCCCACAAGGCTTTTATTACTCTGACGCAGCAGTTTCATTGTCTGCTTCATATTATCAGAGATCTCATGATAGTTAATTTTTTCTACTAGTCTTGTAGAAAAATCAAATTTTGAATACATAACTCCCGTTACCCTTCCCCCATCTTTTGTGCAGGTATTGGCAACATAAATAACGTCGTCATTTAAAAATTCAAGTTTTAACCCTTCTCTTCTGGTAGATGTATATTGAATATCAAGCAGATCACTATTTTTGTTCTCCAGGTTATATTTCACCACAACCATTCTGCCCAGCCTATCAACATTCAGGATAAAGACATCCCCTTTATTATTCGGATAAATTCCATAATTAATAAAATTATTATCTACTGGAATTTTTGACTCCTGCAATTGATTTAGATTGTTATCCCAAAGTTTTGCAGAAGCAACAAGGGTTTGCTGACTATAATCAAAAATATAGGTAAGGATTTTTTTTCTGTCCTTTGAAAATCTTATATCATACTGATACTGAAGAGGAGTAACAAAATTTTTGGTGATGCTGGAACCAATGCAATTTTCAAAAGACTCTCGAACAGCTCCTTTGAACTTTAATGGTACCCAGTTATTTATTTTAAATTCCTGTAATGTTTTGTCCCACTTCTTACCTCCTGTCTTTGCATCAAACCCATAAGCTAGCAGCTTACTGGTTTGCTTCATATTTTCGTGGAGAATGGAGAATAGAATAATATCTGTTCCGTTGAAAAACAATTCTTTATAGTCTTCCTCTTCACCGGCTGTCAAGACTACTTTAAAAAGCGAATTCAGATCCTTGTCATATTTTTCAAGTGTAAATTCTGAGGCGCCAGCCTCCCCTCCTTTACTTTTTGACAATGTAACGAATTCACTTTCTGACAACTTCAAAGCTTCCCTGCGTCCATCAGGCTCAGGATAGGAGGAAGAAAATGAAAACGGTAAAGTTTTCACAACCACCTGAGCTACCAAACTACTGTGAATCAGGAAAATTAGAAAAAAGAAATTAAGATATTTCACTCTGATAACTGGTTTAAAATTTTCTTTAAAACGGGATTCAAAATACGTTTTTAGGAAATGATTGTAATCATATGGTACGCTATTTTTTTTCAAATGTTCCTCTCTGTTGATAAATACTCTAACAAGTCTTTAATAGCTCTGTACACCTCACCAAGCTGCTCATTTGTAATAACATAAGGTGGAATTATATATAATACATTCCCGAGAGGTCTTAGTAATATATTTTTCTCTAGAAAGAAATCATACAACTGGTTTCTTTTTGGATGCAAATATCCTTCTTCTTCTCCAAAATCAATGGCAAAGGATATTACAGTACCAACATGTGATATCCTAGATATAAAGGGAAAAGATCTCAATAGTGGTATAAACTCTTCATGTGCTTGTGTTATTCGAGCTATGCTACTTTGACATTCATCTGACAAGAATATATCAAGGCTTGCATTGGCTGCCGCACAGGCTAATGGATTGGCTGTAAAACTATGTCCATGATAGAATACATTATCTTTTATAGTATCAGCAATTTTAAGACTGCAAGTGGTTGCGCCCAGCGCCATAGTTCCTCCCGTTATTCCCTTGGAGAGACACATGATATCCGGGTAGGTTTTAAGATTTAAAGAAGCAAAATATCTCCCTGTCCTTCCAAAGCCTGTCATCACTTCATCAGCAATACAAATGACTTCATAATCACCGGCAATCTTAAGAAGCTGGTCCAGAACATATGGTGAATACGTCCGCATTCCTGCTGCCCCCTGCAAAAGCGGCTCATAGATAAAACAAGCCACATCTCCCTGTTTCACAATAGACTCAAATTGTTCAAGACAATCCATTTCCTTTTCTTCAGAAGGAAAATCTATGTACACCGTTTCAAACATCCATTCAGAGAACTCCTGATTAAAAATCCCGCGACCACTGACAGACATAGCACCAAAAGTATCACCATGAAAAGCACCTTTTATTGCTACTGCCTTTTTTTTTGCCTCACCCTTGCAGTGCCAGTATTGAAGAGACATTTTAATAGCAACTTCAACGGCAGTACTTCCATTGTCTGAGTAAAACATCTTCTTCTGATTGGAAGGAAGAATATCCAGAAGCCTTAGTGCCAGGCGAATAGCAGGATCATGAGTGAACCCGGAAAAGATCACATGTTCAAGCTTCAATGCTTGTTCATAAATCTTTTGAGCTATGTATTCATTGCTGTGCCCATGTAGATTGACCCACCAGGAAGATACAGCATCTAGAATTTTCCTACCTTCTGGAGCATGTAAATATACCCCCTTTGCTGAATCAACTTTGATATAATTACTTCCTGATGTAACCGCACTATATGGATACCAGATTGGTCCTGCATTGTCAACGTTTTTCATTACTATACTTCCCAGTTGTTAAACAATTCAATCGCATACTTATTTACAACAAACTGATCAACTTCTTTTTCCTGATCAATCTTTAGTAAGCACTTTAATCCGCTATGTTTTAAAATAAAATCTTCTGTAGACTCATTCCTGGGACCATTGAAGATAATGCCTTTTACATTTAGTCCCCTCCTCTTTATTTCATTAATGGTAAGCAAAGTGTGATTTATGCTTCCAAGATAATTATTGGAAACGAGAATGATCTCTGCATTGAATTTAGCAGCAAGATCAATTACAAAATGGTTATCATTCAATGGAACCAATACTCCTCCTGCTCCTTCTATCACAAGATTATTGTCTTTATTCCCTGGAATCAGAATCTTATCAATATCAATTGTTACATTTTCTACTTCCGCTGCAAAGTGTGGAGACGCAGGTGTTTGAAACCAGTAACTCTCGTTAAATATTAAAGAGTGATTATTATTGATCAAATCTTTGACTTTGTCTGCATCCCGTTCCAACCCACTTTGTATGGGTTTCCAGTAATCTGCCTGTAAGGCTTGCGTGAGTATTGCACTTACCAGAGTTTTTCCGCTATCTGTACTGATAGCTGTTACAAAGTAATTCATAAACTTTCAACCAATGTTTTTACCAGTCTTTCTATTTCTTCATCTGAATTAAAAATATGTAAGCATATTCTTAATCTTTCTTCTCCTTCTTTTACCGTCGGAGACAATATTGCTCTTACATCAAATCCTTTGCTTTGAAGTGTAAGGGCCGTTGATTTTGCTGTTTCATTACCAGATATTCTTAGCACCTGAATAGGGCTTGAACTCTTTTGTATCATCCCAGACAAACTTTCAGTTCCTTCAACCAATGTCCTGAATAGATGTATCTTCGATCTTATCTTTGATTGGAGCGATATTTCTCTTTCTAAATATTCAAAGGCTACTTTTAATGTAACCAGGCAATGCAATGGCAATGAAGTTGTATAAATAAAAGGCCTCGCAAAGTTTATAAGGAAATCAATAAGAAGCTCAGAGCCTGCAATGCATGCACCATGTGCTCCCATGCCTTTCCCAAAAGTATATATTCTTGCAAATATTTTTTCCTCTATTCCAAGATGACAACACATTCCATTACCTTTTTCACCCCAGACTCCTGTGCTATGTGCTTCATCCACTATTAAATGAGCATTATACCTAATGGTTAGTTCGAGGATTTCCATTAAAGGCGCAAAATCTCCATCCATAGAATAGACAGATTCCACAACAACATAAACTTCTCCTTTTGCTCTTTGAATTTTCGCTTCAAGATCTTTAAGGTCATTATGTTTAAAGGAAAATCTTTGAGCAAAACTTAGCCGTGCTCCATCTTTCAGGCTTGCGTGAATCAGTTCATCATATATGATAGTGTCCTCCTTTTGAGGTATTGCAGATAAGATGGAGAGATTGGCACTATAACCAGAATTAAAGAGCAAGGCTTTAGGACTTCTAAATAGCTTTGCAAAAAAAAGTTCCAAATCTTCTACGTAAGCCGAATTTCCTGATAACAGTCTTGATCCTGTTGCACCATTAATATTTCCAGGCTGAGTGCTTAACTCGCTTTCTATTAAGCTATAAAGTTCTCTGTTTCTTGCTAGTCCTAAATAATCGTTAGAGAAAAAATCCACCAGGTCTGGTCTAAGGATAAGTTTTCTCAAACTTCCCTCTTCCCGCCTATGTGCTAATTTGTCCGCGAGCTTTTTCATCGGAACAAATTTAAACCGTATTTTTCAATAGCCATAGCAATTGAATAATTTACACTCTAAGGAAAATAATAGTAATTGACCTAAAGGCAAAGCCCTGAAGGGATACGGAAATTATCATGGTCATATATTTCTGCAATTTCCTTATCGATCCCGAATACTCTGGCGAGTTCCATTTCAAATCCTGGCTGTATAGGCTCTCCCTTATAAATAGGACATTTGGAGATCCATTCAGGATCAATCCTTTTAACCTCCACTATCTCTTCTTCCTTTCTAAGTGTAACCAATCCTACTGGAAGAATAAAATGAGGCTGACGTTGTGAAACCGTGAGATCAGTGTTCGTTTTGCCGAGTATATAGCGGATTTTACCTGTTTTTAAATCCACTATTAAATCTTCTATCTTGCCTATCGTTTTTCCATTGGCATCCGTGACATCCCAATCCTTTATACTTTTATAATCAATAGAACTTAATTTATTCTTTGCAACCTCATATCGTTCAAGCACCTGCATAACTTCCCCCTCTCCGAATAAATCATTCTGCCATTGAATTTTCCCAATAACAGCAATTCCTTAATATTAAATATCTCTCTTTAAAAACAAAAAAATCCGGAAGTTACCTCCCGGATTTGTAATTCTTTTTAGAAGATTAATTATCCTCTCATTGGTATTTGCTCAAAATGCACATGAGGCTCCTGTCCGTCTTTATAAGCTTTTCTTGGCTTAAGGTTAAGTACCTGGAACAATTCTTTATCAGCATCTACTTCCGGATTCGGAGTTGTCAGTAACTTGTCTCCGGCGAATATTGAATTTGCCCCTGCCATAAAACAAAGGGCCTGCTCTTCCTGATTCATTCTCACTCTTCCCGCAGATAACCTTACCATTGCCTTTGGCATGATGATTCTTGCTGTTGCAATCATTCTGATCATTTCCCAAACAGAAACTCTCGGCTGATCTTCAAGAGGTGTACCTTCAACAGGTACAAGTGCATTAACAGGAACTGATTCTGGATGCTCTGGTAAAGTTGACAAAGTCAATAGCATTCCAATCCTGTCATTATGGGACTCTCCCATTCCAATGATACCACCGGAACAAACTGATATTTTGGACTTTCTCACATTTTCAAGAGTATCCAATCTGTCGTCATATGTTCTGGTAGAAATGATTTTATCATAATGCTCTTCACTGGTGTCAAGATTGTGATTATAAGCATAAAGACCAGCATCTTTGAGTTTCATAGCCTGCTCTTCAGTAAGCATTCCAAGCGTGCAGCAAACTTCAAGGCCCATTTGACTTACGCCTTTTACCATGTCCAGAACGCGATCAAAATCTTTATTATCTCTCACTTCTCTCCATGCAGCACCCATGCAAAATCTTGTACTTCCGGACTCTTTCGCATTTTTTGCGGCAAGAATAACTTCCTGTGTTTCCATTAATTTCTGCACCTTAACATCTGTATGATACCTTGCAGCCTGAGGACAGTAAGCACAATCTTCCGGGCATCCACCGGTTTTAACTGAAAGGAGGGTACAAACCTGAACTTCCTGTGCATCGTGGTTCGCTCTGTGGACTGTAGCTGCACGGTAAATTAGGTCAAGAATCGGACTGTTATAAATTTCAGTGATTTCTTCTCTCGTCCAGTTGTTTCTGATCTCGGTCATTTTAATGAATTGGATAGTAAATTATTTTATCTGAATCTCATAAGGCAATCTTGCCTGAATGCCTTCATAAGATTTTACTTCTTTTAACTTTTTCAAATAAGGATAAAGTGAACCAAATTCACTTTTCAATAAAGCAGATTCATCTTCATCTCCTCCCATTTGCAAAAGTACTTCTTTTAATAATGCTGTTTTAATTTCAGGTAAATAAACTACTTTATAATCTTTTCCCAACTTCGCTTTTTCAGATGCAATATTAACAGCATCGTCTAAGCCCCCGAACATATCAACCAATTTTATTTCTTTAGCCTGAGTACCAGACCATACCCTTCCTTTCGCTACTTCTTTTAGCTTATCTACAGAAATGTTTCTTCCTTTTGCAGCCTTCTGAGTAAATGACTCATAAATTCTATCTACCTCAGATTGAATAATTTGTCTTTCGGAACTGCTTACAGGTCTGGTGAAAGAGCCGATATCTGAATATTCTCCTGTTTTTACTCTGTCAGAAGTAATACCGATCTTTTCATTCAAGAATTTCTGCCCCTGAAAAAATAATCCGAATACGCCAATTGAACCGGTTATTGTGCTTGGCTCTGCAAGAATGGTATCACATGCCATAGAAATATAATATCCTCCCGAAGCTGCCATATCACCCATAGAAGCTATGATTGGCTTTTTACATAATTGAACTTCATTCCAGATAATATCAGAAGCAAGAGCACTTCCTCCCGGAGAATTTACTCTTAAAACTATTGCTTTAACATCATCATCTTCTCTGGCTTTACGAATCTCTTTCGCAAGACTTTCACCGCCTATTGTATTGTCAGTTCCCTGTCCATCTTCAATAGAACCATTTGCATAAATCACTGCTATCTTATTAGCACTGGTATTCTCACCTTCTTCCTCACTAAAGACAGACAGATAGTGGTTGTAACCTACATAGTTAATTTTTTCCTTAGATTGAATCAGTAGTTTCTTTCTGATAAAATCTTCTGCATCAGAAAAATAACCTATGTCTGTGATAAGCTTATATTGCAAGGCATCCTGAGCTTTTCTAACCTTCATCGAATCTGAAATCTCTTTAAGCTTAGCCTCTTCTATTTTTCTTGACTTAGCTACATTACTGATATATACTTTATAAAATGAATCAAGAAGTTCAGTAAGCTGTTTTCTATTTTCATCGCTCATATTCTCTCTTATAAAAGGCTCACTAGCGCTTTTATACTCTCCTACTTTAAATAACTCAGGCTGGATTTCAAGCTTGTCAAGGAGTTTCTTAAAGAACATGATTTCAACATCAAGACCATTTAGCTCTAAACCACCTTCTTCCGGAAGATAAATTTTGTCGGCAACAGAAGCAAGGAAATAGGCTCCTTCACTATATGAATCACCATAAGCAATGACAAACTTACCAGTTGATTTAAAATCTAAAAGGGCTTTACGAATTTCCTCAAGACTGGCATATCCAGCTTCAACACTACTCGTTTTTATAACAATGCCCTTTATGTTTGAATCGGATTTTGCATTTTTGATCGCCTTTTTAAGTTCCAGAAGTCCTATAGAACCTTCAGCATCACCGAAAGGCAGATTAAGCTGAGAAAAAAAATTATCTGTCTCTCGTTCAACAATTCTCTTGTTTAACTCCAGTTTTAAAACTGAATTTTCTTTAAGTTCTTCCTTTTTACCGGAAGCCAACAAAATAAGTCCAAAGCAAATAATAAGAAATAAAAAAATTCCTATTACTGTGCCAAAAACAATCTTAAAAAACTGCTTCATACCTGCTTATGATTTTTAAACAATTATACAAATTTAACTTAAAATGTAACAGCTTAATGATAATTTTGCCATTATTTTGAATAGCTTGGAATCCATCATTTTATTATTCGGAAGCAATATAGGAGACAAAACAGCCAATCTAACCAGAGCTGTAGAGTTATGTTCAGTACATATAGGCTCCATAAATAAAGCTTCGTCTCTGTACTCAACAGAACCATGGGGAAAGACAGATCAGGATATCTTTATTAATCAGGTCGTAAGCTTCAACACAAATTTGTCAGTTGAAGCCGCATTGACTGAAACTCAGAAAATAGAAATGCAATTAGGCAGGGTAAGAAAAGAAAAATGGGGAAGCAGGACTATAGATATTGATATCCTTTACTTCGGGAATCTGATCAAAAGAAGTAAAACGCTTTTTATTCCTCACCCTGAAATCGGAAACAGAAGGTTTACACTCGTTCCATTGGTTGAAATAGCTCCAGACTTTAAGCATCCTGTTTTGAATATTACAAATGAGGAAATGCTGAATCGATGCGAAGACAAGCTTGGAGTTGTAAAGCTGAAAGTTTAAAGTGAAAAGCTTAAAGTTTTGGGAATACCATAGATTATAGAGCCTCATTATAAGGCAATTTTAAAGAACTTCTTATATTCTAAAAATTAAGCTGAAAGTTTAAAATTATTTCAACTTTAAACTTTCAGCTTTTAGCTTACAACTTTTTAAATGCTCATTACTTCTGAAGCACTGTTAATCTTCTTTACAAGTCCCTGAAGTACTTTACCAGGACCACATTCTACAAATTCTGTTGCTCCATCGCTTACCATATTCTGTACGGACTGAGTCCATCTTACTGGCGCTGTTAACTGAGCAATTAGATTTTCTTTTATGATATTGATATCAGTTGCCGGCAGTGCATTTACATTCTGATATACAGGGCAAAGTGGGTTATTAAAATTAGTTGACTTTATTGCTTCTGCAAGTTCTTCTCTAGCAGGCTCCATCAAGGGAGAATGGAATGCTCCACCAACAGGAAGGGGTAAAGCTCTCTTTGCTCCTGCTTCTTTCATTTTCTGGCAGGCAATTTCAATACCTTTCATACTGCCGGAAATTACAAGTTGTCCAGGACAGTTATAATTAGCAGCAACCACAATTTCGTCTGAAATACTCTTGCAGATTTCTTCTACTTTGGCATCATCAAGACCAAGGATTGCCGCCATTGTGCTTGGGTTAATTTCACAAGCTCTTTGCATTGCCAAAGCTCTTTTAGAAACGAGCTTCAATCCATCTTCGAAAGAAAGTGTACCGTTAGCAACAAGTGCAGAAAACTCACCGAGTGAATGCCCTGCAACCATATCAGGATTAAAGTTTTCAGTGATTTTTGCTAATACTACTGAATGTATAAAAATTGCAGGCTGAGTTACCTTTGTTTGCTTAAGCTCTTCATCAGTACCTGTGAACATAACATTCGTGATGTCGAAACCAAGAATTTCGTTTGCTTTTTCAAATAATGACTTTGCCTTGTCTGAACGATCGTACAAATCTTTTCCCATTCCTGAGAATTGAGAACCCTGACCCGGAAATACGTAAGCTTTCATCTTTTTTTAGTTTTTTCGGCTCGCAATTTAAAGCTTAACAGAAACTTAACAAAAGTTTAAACCAACTCTCTTCCTTTACCTAAGGTAATTACCTGTGTTTCAACATTGACCAAAATAATTCTTGTTTACCTTAATATCTGTAGCCAGCTTTTAAAATTTTGTAATTCATCCTTCTTTCTCAATCGTCTAACATACTTTACTTCAGCCACATAATAGTATATTCCATCCTTATTTGTTCCTCCATTCCAATGGATAAAAATATCATCGTCCTGAGTATGAACTAGTGCTCCCCATCGATTGTAAACTGAAAACTTTACTTTTTCAACATACCTAGGTGTCCGTAACGGCACAACTTCTTCATTCCATTCGTCATTATTTGGAGTGATAAGATTTGGCAATTCATATTCAACGCAATTATCTACACAAACTCTGTTACTTTGCAGACCTTCAACGCCGAAAATATTGACAGCTGAAACTGTATAGCAACCTGATAATGAAATAGTATTGAAATCAATATAGGTTGTATCTGGTACTGATTTAAAGAATTCTAATTCATCATCCTCATACTGTGCAAAATAGATATTATAGTGATCAATATTATTGCAGAATGGATCCCCCACCCTTGTCCAGTTTAGAAGATTTCTGTTTAACAATACGGAATCTTGACAATTCTGGGTGGTAATTGTTAAAAATGGCGGTGGAGGAACCTGATCATCCATAGGAATCTCACATTTAGTTTCTGATGTACTAATCAGGGGTTTTGAATATAAGGCATTGCAATAGCTTCCATAAGATTCCAAGTAATAACAGAATGTATCACAATTAACAAGGTTTTCATCTGTGAAAGTCCCTGATATGCTTCCAGGCAATGTTTTATAAAAAGAAAACATTGCTTCATCATTCACTTTTCTATAAAGCTTCAGTGAATCAATATTCCAAGGAACATTCATTGTCCAGGTTACAGTAACTTTTCTGTCACCAGGAATAGTCTGCAAAAATAAGGTACTTGCAGGATCACTAGGTATTGTGTCCGAAAACAGCAGATCTACTCTATAATTATAAGAAGTGTCTGCAGTGTTAAGTGGCTGATCAACAAATACCGTATCAGAATCAAATGTTTGGCCTATCTCTATATAATCTGTTCCATTAATACCTGTTGCTCTGAAGATTTTAAATGAATATGGACCTACAGGAGCTTTCAAAGGCTTAAACCACTTAATGGTATTTACTCCAAGCAATGTATCAGTAACATCTACATTAACAGATGCTATGACTGCGGCATTGTCATCAAGGCTTCCACAGACTTCGTCCGAACCTTTACTTAAACCACCCTGAGGTAATTGAAAAGTTGCTACAATAACATAGCAATAAAAATTACCTCTTACTATTTTATCATTATCTAAATAAGTAGTCTGAGCTGCAGGCACCTCTGCCAAAAAAGTATATCCGGGAAAACCTTCTGCTCCAACCTGACAAGGATCCTGCTTATAATCAGTAAGATCACAACTTTTCCTATAAATACGAATTTTGCTAGCTGTAGAGCAATCATATTTATCCCATGTTAATCGCAATCCTTTTCCTTCCGGCACAACAGATTGTAATTTAGGAGGTTTGGCAATTACCTTTATTCGCAAAGTTTGATAATCTGCCAGTTGCAAAGTTGTATCAGAGGGATAATCAACCGCCTTAAATTCCACTTGATGAGGCTGATTTCTTGCATCCTCACAGCGAGTCAACCATCTGAAGGTACCTTTAGGATTTTTGCCATATGGAGGAGGATTAGTAAAAGTTGCACCCAATTGGTACACACCTGTAGGAGGATTATTTGTAGTAGTAATCTTTACATCATTATTATTTGGATCTGTAGCTTCAATTTCAAAAATCAAAGAATCTCCTGCTACTATACAAGTATCAAGGCCTCTGGAAAGTTCAGGAGGATCATTTTTAGAAGGTAGAACCTCAATTTGCATATCCCTTGTTATATACCCAATTCTAACTCCATTCCTCCATTCTTCTACATAAAATGCTACATTAAACAATCCTTCTTCCTGAGGCACATTCCAAACCAAATCTCCGGTAATACTGTTTAAAGTCATATTGTCAGGTGTAAAATATCCTGAGACATCTACCCCGGCAGCCTGTTTGGGAGTTACAAGTCTATATGAAATACTGTCACCTTCTATATCATAGGCGCCAGGGTTGTATACATAAAGCTTTCCCTTTTGTGCCTTATCCAAAGGGGGGATGGCCATTGTAGGAGAATAGTTTACAACCGACACACCGGAAACTACTGATACTAAAGATTCTATGTAAAATGGAGTATTTATAGAATTCCCAATATTCTTAATACTTCCATTTCTATTAGATTCTGTGTATCCAACCCTATAAGATCCCGTACCAGGATATGTATGTTCAAAATAATATATGTTTTCGTATGTGTCGTTCCGAATAAGTCTTTTAGAATCTCTTGGCTGCTCCAATGAAGTTCCGTCTCCAAAGTTTAATGTAGCAGTAGGATCATCCACCCCAGCATCAACTGCTGCTCGGTTGGTATAGACAATAAGTATAAATCTGTATCGAAGATCAGACAATCTTTGAGTAAGAATATTGCCCGCCCTGATGTGGGTAGCATGAGCTCGTTGTGCCAGGCAGAGCATAACGAATATTAAAAAATTTATATAACATGTTTTCAAAACCTTCATTGCAATCTCGCTGGGATTATGTTATACACGCGAATAATTATTACAACGGAAATCGAATAATGTTTGAAATATGACAAAAAATGCAAAAAATTGCATTGCATACTAAAATTCCCGAATGTAACTTTGGGCAAGTTAATATTAATTTAAAACTAAAAAAACACTATTAAATTATGGGCTGGTTAAGTAAGGCTTTGTCCGGAAACCTTGGTCAAAAACTGATAATGTCTTTAACAGGTCTTTTTCTGATCTCGTTCCTGTTAGAACATCTTCTCAGTAATCTGCTGCTCCTGAAAAGTGATGGAGCTGATTTTAACGCCTACGCGGAATTCATGAAAACTAATCCCGTGATACAGGCAGCAGAGTATGTCCTTTTCGGAGGCTTCATTGTACACATTATCTATGCAGCAATCATTACTGCAAAGAACAAAAAAGCCCGTCCTCACGGATATGCTTACAACAATCCTTCTGCAAACAGTAGCTGGTTTTCAAGAAATATGGGATTGTCAGGATCAATGGTTCTGATCTTTCTTATCGTACACCTGAAGTCATTTTTTGTGCCTCACAAAATTACCCATTCTGCAACTATGACCATCTATGATGATGCAATCATTACATTTGGTAATGTTCCATACACATTATTTTACGTGGCAGCAATGTGTCTTCTTGCATTCCACCTTAACCATGGTTTTCAAAGTGCATTCCAGACTTTGGGATTGAGACATCCTAAATATACTCCGTTCATCAAAAAATTGGGAACAGCATTCTCAATACTTGTTCCTGCGGGATTTGCAGCTATACCACTTTATATTTGTTTCATCAGATAGTCCACATAATTGATATGACGAAATTAGATTCTAAAATTCCTGAAGGACCTGTAGCAGAGAAATGGACCAAGCATAAATTCAATCTGAAGCTTGTAAACCCTGCTAATAAAAGAAAATATGATATTATAGTGGTCGGAACCGGTTTGGCCGGAGCTTCTGCCGCAGCTACTCTTGCGGAACTTGGTTATAATGTAAAAGCATTCTGTTTTCAGGATAGCCCTAGAAGAGCACACAGTATTGCAGCTCAGGGCGGTATCAATGCCGCAAAAAATTATCAAAATGATGGCGATAGTATTTTCAGATTATTCTATGATACTGTAAAAGGTGGAGACTATAGAGCTAGAGAAGGAAACGTTTACAGACTTGCAGAGGTCAGTGTAAATATAATTGATCAGTGCGTTGCTCAGGGAGTGCCTTTTGCAAGAGAATATGGAGGACTTCTGGATAACAGATCATTTGGAGGAGCTCAGGTTTCAAGAACCTTTTATGCAAGAGGACAAACTGGTCAGCAATTGCTTCTTGGAGCATACAGCGCATTATCAAGACAAATCGGTCTGGGTAAAGTTAAAATGTACTCCAGAACAGAAATGCTGGATCTGGTAATGATCGACGGAGCTGCAAAAGGTATAGTTACTAGAGACCTCGTAACGGGTGAGATCGCTTCACATGCAGGCCACGCAGTTCTTTTATGTACCGGTGGATATGGAAACGTATTCTACCTTTCAACAAATGCACAGGGCTCTAACGTTACTGCGGCATGGAGAGCTCACAAAAAAGGTGCATTCTTTGCCAACCCATGCTTTACTCAGATTCACCCTACATGTATTCCTGTTTCTGGAGATCATCAGTCAAAACTGACCTTGATGAGTGAAAGCTTAAGAAATGACGGAAGGGTTTGGGTTCCTAAAAAAGTAGGAGACAAAAGAAATCCTTCGGAAATACCTGAAGATGAAAGAGATTATTTCCTTGAAAGAAAATACCCATCTTTCGGAAACCTTGTTCCAAGAGACGTTGCTTCAAGAAATGCAAAAGAGCAGTGTGATGCCAACAAAGGCGTAGGTTCAAGCGGACTAGCTGTTTATCTTGATTTTGCCGACGCCATTAAGAGACTTGGTGAAAATTCAGTACGAGCAAAATATGGTAACTTGTTTGACATGTACGCTCAGATTACCGGTGAAAATCCTTACAAATCTCCAATGCGTATTTATCCTGCAGTTCACTATACAATGGGTGGGCTTTGGGTTGATTACAATCTAATGACAACAATCCCTGGACTTTATGCACTTGGAGAAGCTAACTTCTCTGACCACGGAGCTAACAGACTTGGAGCCAGCGCCCTGATGCAAGGACTTGCTGATGGATACTTTGTAATCCCTTATACTGTAGGAGATTATCTTGCAGGACTTGGTACTAAACCTGTTGATAAAAACCATCCGGCCTTTAAAGAAGCAGAAGACAAAGTTAAAGCACTAACGAAAAAATTCCTTTCTATAAAAGGAACTAAAAGCGTAACGCACTACCATAGAGAACTTGGTAGAATCATGTGGGACTATTGCGGAATGGCTAGAAATGCTGAAGGTCTTACAAAGGCAAAAGGATTAATAAAAGATTTAAAAGAAGATTTCTGGAAAAACGTTAAAGTTCTAGGGGAAGGCGAAGAACTCAATCAAAGTCTTGAAAAAGCTGGTAGAGTTGCTGACTTTATAGAACTAGGAGCTCTAATGGTGGAAGACGCCCTGAACAGAAACGAATCATGCGGAGGACACTTCAGAGAAGAATATCAGACTGAAGAAAACGAAGCAAAAAGAGATGATGAAAACTATGCCTATGTAGCAGCCTGGGAGTTTAAAGGAGAGGATAAGGCAGAAGAGCTTCACAAAGAAAACCTAAAGTTTGAAACTGTTAAATTAACCCAGAGAAGTTACAAATAATGAGCGGAACAATGAACTTAACTGTAAAAGTCTGGCGTCAGAAAAATTCCAAATCTGAAGGCAAGATGGTCTCTTACAATGTAAAAGATGTATCTCCAGACATGTCTTTCCTTGAAATGTTCGACGTTCTGAACGAGGACCTTATAAGCAAAGGAGATGAGCCTATCGCTTTTGACCATGACTGCCGCGAAGGTATCTGTGGTATGTGCAGTATGTATATTAATGGAAGAGCGCACGGACCCAAAACGGGTATCACTACCTGTCAGCTCCATATGCGCAGCTTCAAAGATGGGGACACAATCGTTGTTGAACCATGGAGAGCTTCTGCATTCCCGGTTGTAAAAGATCTTGTAGTTGACAGAGGTGCGTTTGACAGGATTATCAATGCTGGTGGATTTGTTTCTGTTAACACAGGAGGAGTTCCTGATGCCAATGCAATTCCAATTTCGAAAATAGATGCAGATGCTGCTTTTGATGCTGCTACTTGTATAGGTTGCGGAGCATGTGTAGCTTCCTGTAAAAATGCATCAGCTTCACTTTTCGTTGCCGCAAAAATTACTCAACTAGCTCTATTACCACAAGGACAGGTTGAAAGAGCTGCAAGGGTTGAGAAAATGGTAGCACAAATGGAAGCAGAAGGATTTGGTGCTTGCACTAATACCGGAGCTTGTTCTGTAGAGTGTCCAAAAGAAATCTCTCAAGACACAATTGCAACAATGAATAGAGAGTATTATGCCGCTAAAGCAAGCTCTAAAAACGTTTAATATCATTACATTTAAAATAATAAAAAGGCGACTCCTAAATAAGAGCCGCCTTTTTTATAATTTGTAATAAATACAAGCTTAGCTTCTAAAGGCGAATTTTTCTTTTCTCCACAACAACATTGCTATTGCTCCCACCATCATCCCTTTTAGAATTTGAGTTAGGAATTGGAGTTTCTTTAGGAATAATTTCCTCTTCCACTTCAACCCCGTCTTGATTTAAGGAATCTGTCGCCCCCCCTTCTCCCTCAGGTACTGCAAAGCAAACAATATTTTCATTATCTACCCAAGCACAGCTTATAGAGACATCTTCTTCCGACTCTTTCGCTGCTTCTCCCTGACCATATGAAAATACTGAAATACCCAAGAAAGCAATTAATCCAAACAACCATTTCATAATATCTTCCCTTTCCAAATTATCTAAAAGTTTAACCTGATTAAGGAAGGGAAGGTTTAAATCTTACTCAGCTCCACCCTTTATTATTTGATTTTCAATGGAATTAATTTTACTCTCCAAAAAATTATTATATTCCTTTACTGAATTCAGATAATTCTTCAGAATCTTGATTTCTTCCTCCTTTTGAGCTACTATTTCGGAAAGACGGAGTTGTTCTTCCATAAGCGCAGTATTATCTGCCATCAGTTCACGGATTGTTTCCTGGGAATAGATTTCTCCTTCCTCCCCTTTTTCAGCTCCAAATCTCTTTCCAAGAATAAGGTGATCTAAAGAAACATTGAAAAATTCTGCAATTTTTATTAGGGATTCTATCGAAGGAAGGCGCTTTCCTCTTTCGTAATTGGCGATATTACTTCTATCTATATGGAGTAGATTGGAAATATCTTCCTGAGTAAGGTTTTCTTCCAACCTCAACTCTTTTAGCACTTTATAAAAATTTACGCCATCCATACTCACTATTTAAACAATTTGTACCACAAAAACAACCAATTTGTTTCTTAAAGCAACATATTAAAAAAAAATTAATACCAATAAATCCTTTTGGCAAACAACGCGTACAATATTTAATAAATTCCCACTATTACTTGTTTCAAAAAGAAACAAGTGTTAGTTTAATGTTTGAATTCAAAAACCAAAGCAATACCTAATTTCAAGTATGCACCTGTCTATAGAGGAAATTATAAGAGGATGTAAGAAAAACGACTCTATTGCACAGGAAGCACTTTTTAAGCTATATTCAAAAAAACTTATGACTGTTTGCCTCAGGTATTCTTCCTGCAGAGAAGATGCGGAAGACCTGTTCCAGGAGTCTATGATTAAAATTTTTCAGAGTCTTCATTCATTTGAAGAGAAAGGTTCTGTAGAAGGTTGGATGCGTCGCATCATTACCAATAATGCCATCAAAGAATTCCGCAAAAGAAAATACTTATCTTCTTTATCAGAACCTGAATCATTTAATTTACCAGTGTTCACTGACGACGATGTTATTGAAAAAATGTCGGGGGAAGAATTAATGAGTGTAATACACAAATTGCCAGAGGGTTCCAGAATGGTATTCAACCTTTTTGTTATAGAAGGATATTCTCACAAAGAAATCAGTGAATTAATGCAAATTTCGGAAGGGACCTCCAAATCTCAGTTTTTTAATGCGAAAAAAATCCTTAAAACTCTATTAGGGAAAGGTGAAAAAGTAGATCAATTACAACAAATCTAATCTAATTAAAGCTTGAGTTTTCTTCTTTCTAATTCTTTCCTAATGAGCGAAAGCTCGCGCCCTGTCTGACCTTTAATAGATTTATTTTCTTCCGCTCTCCGAAGCAGATAAGGCATCACAGCCTCCAATGGTCCAAAGGGTAAGTACTTCCCTACATTGAACCTTTTCCTTGCCAAATTAAAGGAGATATGATCTCCCATGCCATAAAGCTGGGCAAAATAGACTCTGTTATCATTATTATTCAGTTTCATCGATGCCATAATTTTAGTCTGAAACAAGTTACTCTCCTCATTGTGACTTCCTGAAACAATTGCTAAATGACTAAGGTTATTAAGGCAAAACTCGAGAGCCTCATTAAAAGCCTGATCGGTTTCCTCCTTAGTGGGAAAAATGGGAGAAGGGTATCCCAAATCCAAAGCCCTTTTACGCTCCTTTTCCATATAAGCCCCTCGCACAAGTTTTATCCCTAGTTTATAACCGCTTTCCTTTGCTGATTTTAACGCATAGCTTAAAAGAAAAGGCATATCCACTCTATACATTTGAAAAGTCCTAAAAATCAGCACATTATTTTTATTATATTGACTCATTAATTTCAAAGTAACAGCGTCGATGGTATCCTGAATCCAGCTTTCCTCTGCATCAACCATCAGTCTGACTCCAGCACTAGAGGCATAAGCTGCAATTTTTTCTACCATTTGATTGAAATGAGAGAATTCTTCTTTTTCAGTAAAATTTAATTCAATACCACTTTGAGTTTTTTCTAAAATGGAAAAACGACATAATGCTGTCATTTTAAATACAACAAATGGAATATTCTGGTCTGAAGCCGCTAAATCTATGGATTTTCGAAGCACTTCCATAGTATGGTCATAAGCTGCCATGGAGCTTTCAGCTTCTACGGCATAGTCTAAAATTGTTTTAATTCCCGAAGAACTAAGCTTATCGATTGCATTTTTGCATTCATCCAAATTTTCTCCTCCACAGAAATGATTAAAAAGTGTATTTTTTATTACTTTTTTAACAGGAAGTTTCCATTTTAGTGCACTTTTTACAAAATAACTGCCTATCTTTGTTAACTTACCCATCCCCATAATTGTGAATAAGAAATTCATTTTTTTTAGCTCACGATCAGGACGGGAAGAAAAAGCTGCCGAAGTGTCGTCAAAAGATACAAGGTTGTGATTGTCCATACGTTAGATAAGAACGACAATGGACAATGAATTGTTGGTCTAATTTATTCTTTGAAAAAAATTATGGAAGTTAACTTACAAGTAAATCCCTTAGAGAAGTGGGCAAAAGTAAAGGGCAAACCACTTGTCATTGCAGGGCCTTGCAGTGCTGAAACGCCGGAACAGTTAATGGCAACTGCGAAACTGTTAAAAGACCTAGGAAAAGTAGATGTCCTTAGAGCAGGTATCTGGAAACCCAGAACTAGACCTAACAGCTTTGAAGGTGCAGGTGCAGAAGGTTTGAAATGGCTAGCCGATGTAAAAAAAGAACTTGGCATACCAGTAGGAACTGAAGTTGCAAATACACAACATGTTGAAGAAGCTCTGAAATATGGAATCGATGTACTTTGGATCGGTGCTAGAACAACTGTTAGCCCATTCTCTGTGCAGGAGATGGCAGATGCGCTTCAAGGTGTAAAGAACGTTGCGGTTTTGGTTAAAAACCCAACCCACCCAGAACTTCCATTGTGGATCGGAGCATTCGAAAGACTATATAGAGCTGGTATAAGAGACCTTGCAGCTATCCATAGAGGATTTGCAACATCTGATAAATCAAAATTCAGAAATATTCCAATGTGGCAAATTCCTATTGAGCTAAGAAGAATAGCTCCACAGATTCCTATCATCTGTGACCCTAGCCATATCGGAGGAAAAAGAGATCTTATATTTGAAATTTCTCAAAAAGCACTTGATCTTAACTTTGATGGTTTGATGATTGAAACACACATCACACCTGAGAAAGCATGGAGCGATGCAGATCAGCAAGTAACTCCAGCTAGACTTGAGGAAATTCTTTCTGAGCTAAAAGTTAGAAAAGACTCTTCTTCTGACAAAGACTTTAACGATCACCTTGACGATTTAAGAAAGAAAATAGACAATCTTGACAGAGAGCTTATCGAAGTTCTTGCAGCAAGAATGGCTATCGTTGAGAAGATCGGAGAATATAAGAGAGAAAATAATGTGACAACCTATCAGGTTAAGAGATGGGATGACATCATGAAGAACAGAGCTGATCTTGCAACAAAGATGAGTCTGAACCCTGAATACATTATAGAAATCTATAAAATCATTCACGAAGAAAGCATAAGAAAGCAGACAGAGATCATGAAAGCTGTCGCTTCTAAAGCTTAATTCTTGTCTTTTTACTTTGGGGCATTGATTTCAACTTCAATGCCTTTGTGAAAAAAAAAATCTTTAAACCCGCAAGGTTATTAACTTTGCGGGTTTATTTTTGTACTTGTGTTAAGGTACACTGGAATAAAAATCTGAATTTTTCTTTAGAACACATTTCTGCCTCCCCTTTAAAATCAAGCTAAGCAGAAGTTTTCTAAAGACTTTGGACCTAATCTTTTATTCAGAAAAACCTTAACAGCATAAGTTTAAAAATTCATGAGCAACCAATTAGTAGTCATCACAACAGGCATCAGAGAAGAACTGAACAAGTTTTTGAAGGAAAGAAAATTTTCTAAAATTGTATTGCTTGCAGATGAAAATACATACAAATATTGTTTTCCCGTTCTAGGCATGAACCTACCGGAAGAACAAATAATTGTAATAAAAAGTGGTGAAGAGCAAAAGAATTTGCGCACTTGTGAGTACATTTGGGACAAGCTCACAGACCTTAGACTTGACAGAAAGGCATTGCTTATCAATCTGGGCGGAGGCGTTATTGGGGATATGGGCGGTTTTTGTGCTGCTACATACAAAAGGGGAATATCATTTGTGCAAGTGCCTACCACCCTACTGGCACAAGTGGATGCAAGTGTGGGAGGCAAATTAGGTATTGATTTTCATCTGTTCAAAAACCATATAGGAGTCTTTCGTATTCCTGATGCAGTGCTTATCGATACTATTTTTCTAAAGACTTTACCAAACAATGAACTACGTTCCGGGTTTGCTGAAATAATAAAACATACACTCATAGCTGATAAGAGCAAGTGGGAAGAGATCAGACAAAAGAGTCTGGCTCAGCAAGAGTGGCAAAATCTGGTAGAACATTCAGTGCTGATCAAGAAAAAAGTTACAGAAGAAGATCCTGAGGAAAAAGGACTGAGAAAAATTCTGAACTTTGGCCATACGATTGGCCATGCGATAGAAAGCTACTTCCTGAATATACCTCATAAAAAATTGCTACATGGCGAGGCAATTGCAATAGGAATGATTTGCGAGGCATATATATCAATGAAAAAAGGCTTTATATCACAACAGGAACTGAATGAAATAAAAAATTATATCATTGCAATTTTTGGAAAAACAGAAATTTTTGAATACGATTCGGAAAAAATTCTACCTTTAACTTTGCAGGACAAAAAAAATGAGCAAGATGAAATACTAGGTTCCTTATTAAACCCGATAGGGCATTCAACCTATAACCATCCTCTTACATTTAAAGACATAATGGATTCAATTCGTTTTTATTCTTTATAAAAATGGCAAAAAAGAAACTGAAAGCTAAAACAACGGCCAAGAAAGCAGCCGTAAAAAAAGCAGCGGGCAAGAAAGCTACCGCGAAGAAAGCAGCTGCGAAAAAGGCTACAGCTAAGAAAGCTGCAAGCAAAAAAACAGCCGCTAAAAAAACAGTTGCTAAAAAAGCTACTGGCAAAAAAGCTGCTACCAAAAAGGTCGCATCCAAAAAGACTACTGCTAAAAAAGCAGTTGCTAAGAAAGCTGCTGGTAAAAAAGCTGCTGTTAAAAAGGCAGTAGCTAAAAAAGCTACAGCTAAAAAAGCAGTTAGCAAAAAGGTAGCCGGCAAAAAAGCTGTTGCTAAGAAAGCAGTTTCAAAAAAAGCCGTTAGCAAAAAAGCAGTAGCTAAAAAAACTACCGCTAAAAAAGCTGTAATAGCTAAAAAGGCTGTTGCTAAGAAAACTGTTGCTAAGAAAGCAGTAGTAGCTAAAAAGACTGTTGCCAAGAAGACTGTTGCTAAAAAAGCAGTAGTAGCTAAAAAGGCTGTTGCTAAGAAGACAGTCGCTAAAAAGACAGTCGCTAAAAAGCCTGCAACTAAAAAAGTAACTTCAGAACAAGTAATAACTCCGGTTCAACCCGAGATTACACTGGCAGAGCAAACAACTCCTTCTGTTCAGGAAAACGTTCTAAGCATCAACAAACTATCTCAAACTATTGAGGTTGCAATCAACCCTCCTGCTTCTAAGAGCGAAAGTAACCGTGTATTGGTTATAAATGCGCTCGCAGGTGGTTCTGCGAAACTTGAAAACCTTTCAAATGCCAGAGATACCCAGACACTTATCCGTCTTCTTAAATCTGATGAACAAGAACTGGATGTGCTTGATGCCGGCACTACAATGAGATTCCTTACTGCATATTGCGCAGTAACTGGAAAAGAAGTAGTTCTTACTGGTACAAAAAGAATGAAGGAAAGACCTATAGGACTTCTTGTAGATGCATTAAGACAACTTGGTGCTGAAATCGAATATGAAGGAAAAGAAGGCTTCCCTCCTATTAAACTTTCAGGTTTTGATAAAGAAAAAGCTGAGAATAACAGAATTCAAATTAGAGGCGATGTGAGCAGCCAGTACATTTCTGCTCTTCTGATGATCGCTCCTCTGCTTCCAAACGGTTTGGTTCTTGAACTTACAGGAAAAGTAAGCTCTAAACCATATATCGAAATGACTCTTGATCTTCTTTTCCATTTTGGAATTGAAAGCGAATGGGAAGGTAATTATATAACAATCAAAAATCAGGAATTTATACCTGCTGATTATACAGTGGAATCCGATTGGTCTGCTGCGAGCTACTGGTATGCTATAGCTGCTTTGTCACCTGATGCTAAAATTGAGCTAAGCGGTTACAAATATGGTTCAATCCAGGGCGACAGCAAAATCGCTGACTTCATGGATCTTTTAGGAGTAAAAACAACGTACCTTGAAGAAGGAATCGCTCTTGAAAACCAAGAAGTAAAAGGCGTGGAATCACTTGATTTCTCAGACAATCCTGATCTTGCTCAAACTATTGCTGTAGTTGCTGCAGCTAAAGGTATTGAACTTACTCTTACAGGTCTTGACAGTCTTAGAATAAAAGAGACCGACAGAATCACTGCTCTTCAAAACGAACTTAAGAAATTCGGAAGCGAGCTGGTTGAAGTTGAAGAAAACTCTGTATACAAAATAGTAAAAGGAGACTTCGAAGTAAACGGTCAGGAAGTTGATACTTATGAAGATCACCGTATGGCTATGGCCTTCGCTCCTCTGGCTGTATTAGGTCCAATTAAAATTGAAAACCCTGAAGTAGTAGAGAAATCTTATCCTCATTTCTGGGAAGATCTAGAAAAAGCAGGATTTAATTTCTAATCCAATAAATATCTGATCAATTGCAATTTGCTTTGATCAATTCTGAAGCCTGTGAAGATCCTAACTCAATTGCCTTCGTTAGATCTTTACAGGCTTCTTCTTTTTCATTCAGGTTAAGCTTAGCCACTCCTCTTAAATAATGTGCCTGTGCACTGGAAGATCTTATTTCTATCAAAGTATTAAGATCGTTTACTGCTTCTCTGAATTTGCTTCTTCCGATATTTGCCTCGGCACGTTTTTGATAAAGTGAGAAGTTTCCCGGATTGAGTTCTAGATATTTAGTGTAATCAGCTTCTGCCTTATCAAAATTATTCAGCTTCATATAAAGATTTCCTCTGTTTAAATAAACATCCATTTTATCTGGAATTAACTTAGAACTTTGGTCATAATCTTCTATCGCCGACTGCAAACTTCCAAGGTTCGTCCTTATTGAAGCTCTGAAAAAGTAAAAATCAAACTCATCCTTCTTGATCGTAATAGCTTTATCCAAGGCTGCAAGCGCATTTGTAAAATCTCTCAGATACTGATATGTCATTCCGAGAATAAAATATACCTCTCCATCTTCAGGGGCAAGCTTCATTGCAATCTTTACATCGGCCATAGCCTGATTATAATTTCCAAGCCTGTTATTTCCTTTTGCACGATAGATGAAATAGTTCTTATTTTGACTATCGAAAGTTATCGATTTGGTAAAATAATTAACAGCCTCCGAATCTCTTCCCAATCTATAACTCAATACTCCTAGTGTATATAAAATTTCGGCTGTAGGTTTTATTTCGCTACACTTTTTGAAATCCGTAAAAGACTCTTCATACATTCCGATAAGGTTATACAAAATTCCTCTTTCATATAATGCTTGAAAGTGCTTGGGGTCAACCATAATGAGCTGGGAATAATCCAACAGCGCTTCATCATCCAGACCAATCTTAGATTTTAGTTTTGCTTTCCGAAAAAAATAATCTGTGTTTTTGGGATTCAGCTTTGTAAGCTTGTCGAGATCTTCCATTGACTGGAAGTTGTTGCCCAATTTGTCATTGGCTTCTGTTCTTCCAAGTAAAGCTTCCTGATAATCCGGTTGAATAGCTATTGCCGCAGTAAAATCATTAACCGATTCCTGAAATTTCCCTTCTTTTAGTTTCTGGATTCCGCTTTCATACAAGGTCTTAGCCTTTTGATCTGTTACCTGACTAAAACTGAGTCTGGAGAGCATTAACAGTAAAAAAATAAATGTAATTCTTTTCATTGTTTGGACTAAAACAAAGATTTAAAATAATCTGATGCTAATCTCATTCTGCTTCCATACCAGGAAAAAATTTCCCCGTTAACGAGTTTAACGGTCTGTCCGGAACAGAGTTGTTCTATCTCCGCCTTGTCTTTTTCCTTAAAGAAATAAGGCTCTGAAGATAACAGAATTATATCCGGTGCAAGCGCAGAAATTTCATCTAAATCTGTTATTGGATATCTATTTCTATCTTTAAATACATTTTCAAAACCGGCCTTTTCCATCATTGCATTAATAAATGTATCTCCTCCCACTGTCATAAATGGTTTTTTCCAGATGAGATAACAAGCCCGAAGATTTGTTGAGGATTTGAAGCCGGAAATAGAGCCTTTAATTTCCTTTACCAAATTTGCAACTTCCTCATGCTTTCCTGTCATTAAGCCTAAACAATTCATCATTGTAAATGCGTCATCGATGGTCTTTACTTCGCCAACCCAAACCGGATATTTTTTCTGCAATTCATCTATTGTTGATTTTTCGTTTTCTTCTTTATGAGCAATAATCAGATCCGGGCTAAGTGAATCTATCTTATCTATGTCAACATTTTTTGTTCCACCGACTTTCATTTTATCCGAAACTGTATCAGGGTATTTACAGAATTTAGTCACTCCTACCACTTCCTTTTCAAGCCCTATATCGAACAAAAATTCTGTAACTGAAGGGACAAGACTCACGATCTTCTTTACCGGTTTATTTAGAACCAGCTTTCTTCCAAGCATGTCTGTGTGAATAGAATCCATAAATCCATCTTAGTTAATTTGAATATATTCTTCAGTTTTATCACTTCAAAATTATGTAAATTTGTTACTTTATTCCTGACAATGAAAAAGATAAATATTCCTTTTAAGGGAAAGCTTGCTAAGGTGCTATTCTTTCTGCCTCTTATCACTGCAATAATATTTATGTATATTTCATACAAGTCAGACCGGATGATTTATCCGGGAATGAAAACTGCCTCTTATAGTGACAAACCAAATGATCACGGAAACTCGCAACTTCACCTTCTCGATACTACTAATCATAAACTTCTTTTTGAATACACTTTAAATAATGGGGCTCCCTACCCCTACCTTGGAGTTTCTATCTTTCCTGAATCAGGATTTGTAGATTTGTCTGGTTTTGACTACCTGGAAATCGATCTGGAAGCGGATAAATCCAAAAGGATTCCTATTCATATTCTTGTAAATGTGCCAGGATTTTCCTCTCCAGAAGATGCCATAAGCTATCGCCAAATGGAACAGGAGATTGATTATTTGCCAAAACAAAAAGTTTATAGACTTTATATAAACAAATTTAAAACACCAAGCTGGTGGTTTACCAAGTGGCAGGTTAATGAAGGCAAAGTCGGTGCACCGGATTATTCTCAAGTACCTTCTTTTTCCATACAAAATTGCCAATTACTAAAAACCGGAGTGAAGGAAAGAATTAAAGTATCTTATATAAAAGCAGGAAAGAACAATTGGATTCCTATAACAATTATAGGATCCTTTACTTTTCTATTTTATGGAATACTATTCCTTTATGGAAAATTGAAGCGAAAATCCTCTGAAGTCAATCAGTTTCCTTATCAGAAACTCAATGTCAATAATATCGCTGATGAGGAGGCTCAAAAATTAATTCAATACATGGCAGAGAACTACCATCGGGAAGAACTTAATTCTGAAGTGATTCAAAAAGAACTGGGAATGACGGAAAATAAAATAGCTTCAATTTTTAAAACATCTCTAAATACGACTTCTAAAAAATACCTTAATGCAATAAGACTTCAGGAAGCTCGCAGGTTACTCGAAGAAACTGACAGACAAATAAGCGACATTGCATATATAGTTGGATACACCAACATTCCCCATTTCAACAGAGTGTTTAAAGAAAATCTCGGATGCTCTCCGAATGAATATCGGAAAAACCTGTTAAAAACCTCCTGATTCATTCATAAATACCTTTTTGCGAAGTATTCTGTGGCAAAATGCAAAACCATTTCAGGTCTCTTTTCAGAATTTGGTGTAAAAAAAGAAATACCAAAAATGATACGAAGAAACCTGCTTACCTTAATTCTGTTCATCTGTTTCCTTTACAATAAATCAGCCGCACAATCTAAGGGATACAGATTAGATTTTAACAGCAATGATTGGGCACCTTCCTATAGTCATCCGGACTTTACTGTCAAAAATAAGGATGGTATACTAAACATCAATGCTCAATCTGTTGGATCTGACTATGAGAATTTTGTGGGTTATTTTCCTCAAACAGATTTAAGTTCTAGTCCTTTTGTGTATGTGAAAATCAAAACTCAATATCCTGTAAACTTTGAACTGAGGTTACTTGATAAGGCGAATAAAGAAACGAACGACAATAATCCCAAAATTTCCGTCTCCCCTGAAGCCGAATATAAATGGATCACTTTGGATTATACCAATAAATTTAAACAAAGCTGGCCGGCAAATGATACCGTTGACAGTAAGGAGATTGTCAAGTTAGCCATTATCTTTAATGGAGGTGGCCCTGATTATACAGGATGGGTTAATATAGATGAAATCATTTTCGGAGATTCTAATTCAGTGAAGCTTCCCTATGATCCTATTATTTATCAGCCCAAAGTAAATCAACTAGGCTATCTTATCAAATCAGCGAAAATTGCTATCATTCCTTCCAATAAAACACTTAATTTTCAAATCATAGAAAAGGCAACAGGAACTCCTATTTTCAAGAGCATTACATCTGCACCTTTAAAATGGCAATATTCAGAAGAATCAGTTGTAAAAGCTGACTTTTCCGACCTGAAGCAGGAAGGGCATTTTTATCTTTTAGCCGAAGGATTAAAAGCTTCCTATGACTTTACGATAAGTGATACTGTTTTGAATGGTCTGCAAACTGCTGCTATAAAAGCTTTTTATTTTAACAGAGCTTCTATTGACATAACTGAACCATATGGAGGAAAATGGAGCCGGGCAAAAGGCCATCCTGATGAGAATGTTCTCATTCATTCCTCTGCTGCATCTTCTGAAAGACCGGAAGGCACGGTTATCTCTTCCCCTAAAGGATGGTATGATGCCGGAGACTATAATAAGTATGTTGTGCCTGCGGGAATATCAGTATGGCAGCTGCTTTCATCATGGGAATACTTCAAGACTGAAACCAATACTTTAAATTTAGCGATTCCGGAAAGTAATAATAATCTTCCAGACATTCTTGATGAAGCTCTCTGGGAAATAGAATGGATTCAGTCTATGCAGGACCCCACTGATGGTGGCGTGTACCATAAGCTTACCAATGCAGAATTTGACCCAATGGTAATGCCTGCGGAAGCAACTACTCCAAGATATGTAGTCAAAAAAACCACTGCTGCTGCATTGATCTTTGCCTCTATGTTGACAAAAGCCAGCAGGATATACGGTCAATTTCCAGAATATAAAGCAGACAAAGCAAAATCCTGGCTTACCCAAGCTGAAAGTGCATGGGATTGGGCTGTTGCTCATCCTAATGAGCAATATGATCAGGATTTAATCAACCAGACCTATGATCCTGATGTACATACAGGTGACTATGGCTTACAAAGTTATAATATAGATTGGGCGGATGAATGGTTCTGGGCTGCGGTGGAATTATACATTGCGACCGGGAAGCAGAAATATTTAAATAAAATAAATATTTCTGACAGGCCTGTTGAAGTGCCTAAATGGTCGAACACAGAGTTTATGGGAATTATTTCATTATTAAAAAACAAAGACAAGTTTTCAACTTATGAAGTCGAGCATGCAGAAAACCGCTTGATATCATTTGCAAATGTGCTAAAAGATCATGCCCAAAAATCTTCATATGCCATTTCAATGGGAGCTATGGCCTGGGACTTTGGTTGGAACAGTAATGCCAATGCTGCCAACCATTCTATGATTTTGCTTCATGCATATGAGCTTACGGAGAATAAGGAGTATTTTAACGCAGCATTATCTAATATCGATTATCTCCTTGGAAGAAATCCATTGAGTTATTGCTTTGTCACAGGCTTTGGAACTCAATCACCTAAACATCCTCATCATCGCATTTCCTTTGCGGATGCAGTGAGTGAGCCCGTACCAGGTTTAATTGTTAATGGTCCTCATAATGACGATCTCAGCTTTTGTAATTATCCCACTACGATACCAGCATTCACCTACCTCGATGATGAATGCAGCGCCCCTACCAATGAGGTCGCGATTAATATCAACTCTGCATTGGTGTACTCATTGAATGCCTTAAAAAGTATATATACTGAGAAAGTGCTTAGTCCTGTAAAAAAAAAGATTTCAGAAGAAAAAATAGACTTGTATCCCAATCCAAATGACGGGACTTTTGAAATTGCCGTTCCTCAGGTATTTAAAAATGGTCAATGGAAACTGATGAATACAAATGGAAATCAGATTGCGGAAGGAGTCCTTTCTTCAGAGGTAAAGCAGGAGTTTGCATTTCAGGAAATACCAGGAGGATTATACCTTTTAATATTTGATAAGGAAGAAAACCAGATAAGGATGAAGGTGAATATTTATTAATGATTTTAAAAAAAAGGAAGGAGGCAAAAAGCTTCCTTCTGATTTTCTAATCCCCACGAATGCCATCTTTCCCTTCAAACTGGTTCATCAAAATTAAAGCTCAGTCTTGACCTTTTCGTTTGAATATTGAGGCTTTTCGCTTAAAAATTGGAGCTTCCACCCGAAAACTGGAGCTTTTTACCCAAAAATTGGAGCTTTCTACCCGAAAATTGGAGCTTTCTACCCGAAAATTGGAGCTTTCTACCCGAAAAA
>NZ_JAGHZZ010000024.1:58108-74875 GCF_017745095.1 Sporocytophaga sp.
CTTTCTACCCGAAAAATGGAGCTTTCTACCCGAAAAATGGAGCTTTCTACCCGAAAAATGGAGCTTTCTACCCGAAAATTCAGGGGTTCCCCCTGAATTTTGACTCTTTTAGATTGAATTTTCCTGCTATTAGAGTCAAAATTGGAGTAAAAAGAATCAAAGTTGGGGTAGAAAGAGTCAAATTTGAATTAAAAAGAACCAATACTTGGGTAAAAAGAGTCGAAGTTGAAGGAAAAAGAATCTAAAACGAGGTTAAATAGTGAAGTTAAAACAGTCAAAACCGGAAGCTTGCAGCCCCGAATTATAATTTCAATATCCAACCATATAAAGTACCTCATGCGCCTCCACTGCCGAAGGCACCTCCAGCTTCTTTATCATCTTCTGAACTATATTTGAAGGCACAGCATATTCCCTGTTTTCATTTTGCTTCAGGAGAATCTTATAAGGAACTTCTACATAAATAATCTTCACTCTTCCGCCATAAGAAGTAAATAGATCAATCAACTGCTCTCTCATGGAACGAGTAATATTGGTGGCATTCCAAATAAATGACTTCCTGGCTCGCATATAAATTTTCGCCGCTTCTTTTGCTTCCTGAATGACTGTCCCATTTCCTTTAGAATCTGTCGGATCAATTTTAAGTTTTCGTCTTATGTCGTCCAAAGAAACAATTGGCAGATCAGGGAAATGCTTTTTCACATAAGTATCCTTGCCTGCTCCGGGAATTCCAGCCATCATGATCACTTCAAATTTGGTATCATCAAAAGGTACAAAGTCAGCTCCGCTTTCCTTTTTACTTAGATAGAAAAACTTAGAGAGATTATCATGAAACTGTTTTGCTTTACCAAAGCATTCTTGCTCCCTGCATAATTCTCTGAACAAGTCAATCTTATAAAGCAATTCATCTTTATCAGGACATTCTCTTCCGAGTACATCTGCCTGAGCCAGGAGAGACAAGTGCTCTGTATTCACTTCAAGACTTGCACTGATTATAGCTTTCACCGGATCTTCTTTTTCAAATATCCAGAGCGGTAAACCATGATGCCTTACAAGCTTGGCTACTGCTTCTCTGATAAAGAAAGGTGTCTCCACTTGAGTGTACAAAATATTCCTTGAAGTAACCTCTCCTTTTTTAGCATGCCCTTTTGATGTTATCCTTCCATCATCCTCTATGACTGTTGTAGATCTTTTTTCAACATCATGCAATAATGCTGAAGCAAAAAGAATATGCTGATTCTGTTCATCAAGTGCTTTGAATTCATCAAGACCTTGCAATGCTTCAACAACCATTCTTGTATGCACTTCAACATCTCCTTCTCCATGAAATATGGGATCCTGAGGGACACCTTGCATGTCCCTGATCCATTCAAATTCTGATTTTAATTTTTCCCAATCATATGTACTAAAGATCTTCCACATATCTGTCTCCTTTCTCTCTTAATAATCGCGCACGCCTCCAGTTTCTCGTCCAATGTTCGTCTGTTTTTACATGTCCTTTTCTTACATATTTGAATACATTATTCTTAAACGCATCTACACTATAACCTTCTGTGTTACGCGTTACCAGGCCTTCCATCGTACATGCCGATTTTGTATGAACGTCTTCTGAACCGAATACACTTTGCTGACATACGATTGAAAGGACTTCTTTTCTGAACTCCTCTTCGTTTAAAGGGTTCACTGTCTTTATTTCAGGAACAGTACTAAAATCAAGCATTGCCGCGTAGAACTTAGTCTCTTCCCAGGAAAGCCATTGATCATGCTCTCTGACACCAAATACAAAGAAGTGCTCTGGCAGGTTCACATATTTAATAGAATGCACGGCATAAAGATTTTCACCGAAAATCTCCAGATCACCCAGATCGTTTTTGATCGATTCCCATTTTTGCTGCAGATGCCTTGCCCATGGATGGACAGTAGGAGCGGCGTGTGAGCGTGCAAAAACACCATATTTATTCAGACAAGAGTTTTCACCATCCAGTTTTTCTGTATGGACCGCTTGTTTTATAACGGACATATCATTCCAATAATGATGGCTTATCCTGTCATCGCTGGTTGTACCAGGAGAAAAGGGATAATGATATGTCCTTCCGTATTTATTTGAAAGGCTCATAAAAGTAAAATTAAAGTAAAGGGCTATTGCGCTTTTCAGCTTACTGCGAGTCCCGTAAAATGAATTATTTGGATAATAGAATTCTGCACTGCTATTTATTTAGCAGCGAGTATTTAAAAGGGAGGAATAAAAGAAATTACATGACTTCAATTATTTAAAAAATTGTCTTTTATAATAATACAAAGATAAGGGATCTTTTCTAAAAGTGAAAACGGAGTTATCAAGCGAGTGGTTTCCCCAATACAGCAGACTTAAATATTGTAGTAAAAAAATTCCGAGAAGAAATGATTCTTTAAAACCATTCCTTCTCCTGCTCTTCAGTCAAATTGCCCCCACAGAGAATCACACCTACATTCTTATTTTTAAACTTATTTTTATATTCCATAACAGCGGCAATACCAACAGCGGAGGATGGTTCCACTTTCAGACCTGTATGTTTGTAGATCAGCTTAACTGCTTCTATGATACTCTTCTCTTTAACTAAAAATCCTTCATCAATCAAACCTCTCATATCCTGAAGAGCCTGAGGAATCGGCACACGTACAGCAATGCCATCTGCCACTGTATTCAATTTTCTGTGATGAATAACAATCTCACCTTTCTTCCATGAGTCAATCATTGCAGAAGCTTCTTCAGCCTGAATTGCAACCATTTTAGTTTGCGGACTAAGGCTTTTAAATACACTTGCTACCCCATTAAATAAAGAGCCATTGCCTAACGCAATCAACAGATAGTCTAATTTCTCAGGCAAAGCAGCAAGCTCCACGCCAATAGTTCCGGCACCTTCAACGGTCTCAATATCAAGACTATCTTCTATAACTCTAACACCTGATCTTTTAGCAAAATATCTTGAGCCTTCTTTAGCTCCTTCAAAATCATCACCAAATAAAATCACATTGGCACCAAGCTTTCTCATGAGGTTAACTTTAGCAGTACTGGCATTAAAGCTAGCGAATACAGTAAGGTCTATTCCTTTCTTCTGGCAAGAATAAGCCATTGCCTGACCAAAATTTCCTGCACTTGCACAAATAAGTTCTGTCTCATCTTTCAGGTTTGAAACTAACAATTCAGCACCTCTGCCCTTGAATGAGCCTACAGGATTCTGAATTTCAACCTTTAAATAAATATTTGTTCCAAGAACTTCTGATAATGATTCACTTAAATATTGAGGAGAATTTAGAAATACCGGATCAATGACTGATGATGCATTATTTATTCTTTCCTGAGATATTCTGCTTTCCAGGGTTTTCATGAAGGGGGCGATATTAATATTTAACAAATATCCAATTAAGAAATCTGATTATCAAATTCATTGTTAAATCTCTGTGGGCATATTTCACAATACCACATCTGCTGCAAGGCATTTAACCTGATTATGAAACAATTCTATCATTTCACTTTTTTTCTTTCAGTAAAATAAATTTGAAATCCTGTAGAAAGATTCTACAATCATTAACAAAGACAGGACTAAACAAGTAATATTAACGACTAAAATATTATTTTAACAAAACAATTTTGTATTTTGCTACACCGAATATAATACAGAATAATGGATCAGATATTTGTAGTTGATGATGATTCCATAAGTAACTTTCTCGTTGAGAAGCTGCTTTTAAAATTAAACTTCTGTAAAGAAGTAAAAATCTTTACCAATGGCCTTGAGGCTTACAGACATATTCTTGTTTCTCAGAAGCTGCCTTCCTTAATTTTTCTTGATATTGATATGCCTGTGATGGATGGATATGAATTTATTAATCAACTGAAAAAATCCGGGCTGGATAAAAAAATACCTGTTCTGGTATTTACAAATTTTAACAGAGAAGAAGAAAAGCTGCGTCTGCTAGGTGATTTCAAAGTGGTTCAAAAACCTTTAACACTTGAAAAAATGCAGCTGCTCTTTCCTGCAACTGCATTTTAAATCAAATAACCTATTTCTTATAAATTTCTATTTCAATCTCCATCAAATCACCACCTTCACTAGAGTCACCCATTTCTACAACATATCCGCCTTCTTTAGACGTCCACATTTCATCGTTCTTATCATTGGTAATGAATTTGCCATAGCGCTCATTGAAATACTTTTGAAAATCATCAATCAGAGACTCTTCAAATGATAGATTTACATTTTCGATGAATGCGATACCAAAGCCCTTTACTTTTTGCTGTTCGTCGAGGTAATAGATGATTTCAGCATATTCATTCTTATCGATTTCTTTCTTGAAGATCATAAAGTTCTTACCATCTGCGATGAACTGAGCGTCTTCTGTCTTTCTTACAGTTTCAGCAGAGACACCGAAATCATAACCTCTTATGACTCCTTTTTCATTTTTTATAACTGCTTGAATTTCTTTTCCATGGCCTTGGAGATAGTCCTTTGTCTGAGCATTTGCAATACAAATGACAAACAATGAAACTACTAGTAGTAATGTGTGTTTCATAGTAAAGTTAATTAGGGGTTTTTCCTTACAAATATAACAGGAACACTATGGGAAAACAAGTATTCGATTGTAAGTGAAAAACTTATACTCCACTACTTATTTGGCGAGTCTTATTCCTTCTTGTTCCAGTACAATTAACCTTTTCTTGTATAAAAGGCCAATTGCTTTTTTAAATGACTTCTTACTCATCTGCAATCTGACCATGATCTCACCAGCATCGCTGTCATCGTTAAGATCAAGATATCCGTCATTTGCTTTAAGCTTTTGCAGAATAAAGTCAGCAGTAGGATCTATATTCTTAACCCCTTGTTGTTGAAGGCTTACATCGATCTTGTTATCTTCACGAACTGCTTTGATATAACCTCTGGTTTTATCTCCGGGATAAATGTTTTTAAAGATTTCATTGTGATAAATCAATCCTTTATATCGATTGTTGATGATCACATTTACTCCAATATCAGAAGATTCACCAATAAGAAGATCTACTTCTTCACCTTCATTTAGCTCGATGATTTCTTTTTCGAGGAAAGGGTCAATCTTGCTGGTTGCTACGAGTCTGTTGCTTTCTTTATCAAGGTATAAATAAACGAGATAGCTTTCTCCCCTTTTCATATTCTTTTTTTGCTCGCTGAAGGGAACCATAAGATCCTTCTCCAAGCCCCAGTCCAAAAAGGCACCAACGCTGTTTATATCCTTTACCTCAAGGCAGGCAAACTGATTCAATTGTACTTTGGGAATCTGAGTGGTAGCAATAATCCTGTCTTCTGAATCCAGATATATAAATACCTCTACTTCATCATCCACAACAAGTGTTGACGGAATATACCTATGAGGTAATAACACCACCTCTTCTTCTCCATCTTTACCCAAAAACATTCCCGGAGGAGTTAGCCTCAAAGCTCTTAATTTGTTAAATTTTCCTATCTCAAACATGCTGCAAAGGTATTTCTAATTTCTCAATAAATTCGATTTGAATAAAACCATTAGTAATCAATAGCCGTGAAGATCCAGATCACTCGTCTCTATAATCGGAACATTCTTCTTCATCTTCTTTTGAATAACACCAAAATGATGATTGTCTTCTTCACATAGTAAAGTGATGGCTTCACCGGGAGATTCTGCCCTTCCCGTTCTTCCTATTCTGTGGACATAGTCAATTGGTGACCTCGGCAGTTCGTAATTTATTACAAAAGGAAGAAACTGAATATCGATACCTCTTGCTGCAAGATCTGTAGCTACCAATACTCTTAGTTTCCCTGTCTTAAACTTCTTTAATGCATCCATACGTGCTCCCTGGCTCTTATCTCCGTGCATAGCAGCTGCTTCAATACCATTTTTATTTAGCTTGACGACAACATTATCTGCTCGTTTTTTGGAAGAAACGAAAACCAGAACCTGTTGCATATTGTGGCTTTTTATAAGATATCTTAATAACACTCCTTTCCTGTCCGGATGAACATGATAGGCCGATTGCTTTATAAGCTCTATTGATTGTTCATCTTTTTTAATCTCAATAGTTACAGGATTATTAAGAAGATTTTCTTTAATAGAATTAACAGCTTCTCCCAGGGTAGCTGAAAAAAGCACTGTCTGACGCTGTTTCGGAAGAAGCTTGAATACTCTATTCATTTCCTCTTCAAAACCCAGGTTAAGCATCTTATCGGCTTCATCAAGAATCAATATTTTGACATCTGACAGAAATACAGCATTGTTATCGATGAGTTCAAGCAAACGGCCAGGTGTGGCAACCAGGATGTCAGTCCCACTCATAGCCATCATCTGTGGATTGATAGAAACTCCACCGTAAACAGCTAAGGTTTTTAATTTCTCAGGAAGACCTGAACTGAATTGTTGAAAGACTTCTGCTACTTGTACTGCAAGTTCCCTTGTTGGCGCCAGTGCCAGAACTTTAATATACCTATTTCTTGAAGTAATTTTCTTTTGCAAAAGGTCTAATACAGGCAACACAAAACTTGCTGTTTTGCCCGAGCCTGTCTGAGCTATTCCCAGAACATCTTTTCCTTGCAAAATTACAGGGATAGCCTGCTGTTGAATCGGATAGGCTGTTTGATACTGTTTTTCAATGGCTTTTACTAAAGGCAGAGATAAACCAAGAGAGTTGAAAGACATTATAAATAATTTTCGAACTTTAAATATACGACTATTTGGGCTGGCAATAGATACAATTGTCAGGAAGATGAGGCGAGAATATTTTAACTGTTTAAGAAGGCGATATGGGAATAACGTTATATCAACTAATCTGCAAGACGTGATCTCATAACCTTAATAAATGCCTCTTTATCTTTTTGGATCATAGCTGCCACTTTTTGGTTTTCCTCCGAAACATGTTCATTCAGATGTTTATTGCTCCATAACATTACCTCGGTCATAACCGGCAAGAAATCAATTCCTTTTTCAGTAAGCTTATAAATATTAGTCTTTTTATTGTCAGGGAGTTTTCCCTTAGTTATCAGCCCGGTTTGTTCCAATGTCTGCAACCTGTCTGTTAGTATGTTTGTGGCAATTTTTTCCGATGAAGAGGAAAATTCTCCAAAAGTTTTTTTCCCTGCAAACATCATATCCCTGAGAATCAACAATGACCATTTATCACCTATGATATCCAGAACTGAGCTAATGGGACAGTTGGATCTGAATTTATAATCCATATTCCTAATATTTTACTTGCATTTTAAAAGTAATTTAATTTTACTTGCAAAACGAAAGTAAAATTAAATCAGATATTAAAGAAATGAAGAAATCACTAACATTCAAAGACCAATATGGCGACTGGGCTCTGATTACCGGAGGAAGTTCAGGTATAGGAAAGTCGATTGCATACGAAGTTGCAAGAAAAGGATTGAATCTCATATTAGTAGCCAGAGGCTCAGAAACACTTTCCCAAACAGCAGATGAGATTAAAAAATTCACAGGAGTTCAAATCAAAACAATAGTTGCTGATTTAAGCAAACAAGAAGGTATCATAGGACTCGAAACTCAAACTAAAGAGTTTGAAATTGGCCTTTTGGTGCATTCGGCAGGACTTGAAAACAATGGATTTTTCCCAAAAAATGATCTTCAGAAAGAACTCAACCTTTTGCAACTGAATGTAATTTCGACAATGACACTTTCACATATATTCAGCAAAAGAATGATTCAGAAAGGCAGAGGTGGTATTTTACTGGTCTCCAGTGTAATAGGACATATGCCGAGCCCCTATTTTGCCAATTATGCCGCCTCCAAATCGTATATTTTAAATTTTGGATTATCATTGCATGCAGAGTTAAAATCCAAGGGTATAGATGTGTCCGTCCTCTCTCCTGGTGTTACCCAAACCCCAATGTCAAAAAAAACGGGAATTGACTGGACCAAATCAAAGGTAAAAATTATGAGTTCCGATGAAGTAGCTTTAGAGGCCATTGAAAAATTCGGAAAACAGGTTTCTATTGTACCAGGTAAAGAAAACAGAATGCTTGCCTTTTTTGCTAAACACATTTTTACCTTTTCTAAAAGTGCGATGATGAATGAAAAATTTATCAGAAAGACGATAAGTCAATCTAAATTGTAAAAAAATTACTAGAAAATATTAAAACAGGTTTTAGCTAACAAAAGCACAAAAACCTGTTTTTCAAAACATTAAATAATCATCAGAGGCTCCCAATCCTAAAAGTTTTGTAATATGAAAACAAAATGAGTTAATTTTAATTTAATTCTATATTAATTCTATAGAGTATACATATTTAATCAAAAGTTTTGTATATTTGTATCATGAAAATTCTATGACAGAAATTTCAGAAAGAGTAACCGAAGAACCACAAAAAAATAATAAGCCAATGGAGACAAAATCGACGTTCTTACCCGCAGGAGAAGCTGCGAATGAGCAAGACAAAGAGCTGAATAAAATCGAAACCGAAATAGAGCAGCTCGAGAACGCCGGTGCTGACCTTGAGGTGAACGAGCAACTCATTGATAAAATCAATGAATTTAATGCAAAGAGCCCAAAAATCCGCTGGATTATAGCCGCAACTATTGGAGTTGTACTTATTGCATTTTTGATTTCCTACAATATTATTATCTCTCAACCAGAATTGCTTCAGCCAATTACGCTTTTTATTGAGAGTATCTTCAATGCTAATCTCATTGATTTCGTACTTGTCGGTCTTGCAGCCCAGATGGTTGACGGAGCGCTGGGAATGGCTTATGGTGCAACCTGTAGTTCATTTCTTCTGACTTTGGGAGTACCTCCTTCAGTAGCAAGTGCTAGTGTGCACGTTGCAGAAATTTTTACAACAGGAGCTTCCGGAATTTCACACCTTAAATTCGGAAACGTTAATAAGAAACTATTTAAATACCTTCTGATACCAGGTATGCTTGGTGCTATACTTGGAGCTTATCTTCTGTCTGATATCATCAATGGTGATATTATAAAGCCGTTCATCTCTGTTTATCTTCTGATTCTGGGAGTTATTATATTCAGAAAAGCATTTCGTAAAACACAGGTTAAAAAGAAAACCAAAAACCTTGGCTGGTTAGCTGGATTTGGAGGATTTATGGATGCCGTTGGCGGGGGTGGCTGGGGACCGATAGTTACTTCTACCCTTTTAAGCAGAGGAAGAACAGCCAACTATACAATCGGATCTGTAAACCTTGCTGAATTCTTCATTGCGCTTGCCGGTGCTGGTACATTCTTAATCTTCACAGGAATCTCAGGATGGCAGACTATTATTGGGCTTGTGATAGGCGGTATCATTGCTTCTCCTTTCGCAGCATTTCTGGTTTCCAGAGTGAAACGTAAACCTATTATGATTACAGTGGCTTTACTGATTATAGCTCTTAGCATAAGAACTTTTGTCAACACTAACTATACTAAGCTTTGGGATAATATCCTGGGTTTATTTTAAAATAAAAATCTCAAAACAAAAAGAGTCTGCTTCATATATGAGGCAGACTCTTTTTGTTTTATACAGGTTAAGAAGGCTTTAACTATAACTTCGGAGTATTAACATCTTTAAACTCCTAAAGGGCCGAATAATGAGGTTTATTCAATGTCATTTGATTCTATTAACTTAGAGAAAATAAAACTCTTTTTTTGAATCTAAAAATTAAACAGTAATTCATTATGAACTTTTTAAAGTCTATTTCTTTTTTAACTGCTTTCTTAATATTAACTGCCTGCTCTTCAGAAAAACTTGAAGAAAAAGGTTTCAGTGTAGCTTCACAGGAATCCTCGACAACAGAAGAAACCAATGTTGACGGATTTTCGAAAGACTCTCTTCACATTGAAACAAGGCCAAGCAATGTACTCCTGACTGGAATTCCTAAATACCGCATCTCTACAATTTACAAAGTCAATTACAAAGATGATCAGGCAAGTTTCATTGGTAATAATGAATTTTATGGCAATGACAAAGAAATAGGCAGGTCAAACGGCAATCAGTGGAATTACAATTTTATGCCTGGATTGCAGGCTGTGCATGGATATAATCTGGTTAACATATCTCATTACAACACAGAAACACAAACTCAAAAAAACTTCTTTGAGAAGCCCGTATTGATAAAGACATTTTATTATCCTTCTTTTTCCAAGGACACATTAAATCATAAACCGGTAAACAGAAACTATTACCTCATTTCTGTTTACAATGAAGATACCAATAAGGATGGATCGATTAACCTCAAAGATTTAAGACGTCTCTATTACTTCGACATAGATGCCCTCAATAAAAAGCCTTTGATTCCTGTTAATTATTCTGTTGTGAAGTCGGAATATGATCCAGCAAATGATTATATGTATGTCTTTGCCAAAATAGATGCAAATAAAAATGGGATAAGTGAGGATAAAGAAGCTATACATATTTTTTGGATCGACTTGAATGCACCGGAGAGGAATGGGAGACAGTATTAGTTAACTTCAGGACCTAATCATTACTATAATTTCTGGCGAACAAACAAAGGTTTTAAATGACACTCGATAACAACATCATGATAATTGCGAATCGGGCAAATCTCAAATTAATCGTTGCTTCAGATATGGTTATTATAGGGCAGAAATTGAGACTAAAAGACAAATCATTCTGGGGAGTGATAATCTTTCTACTCGGCGGATTATTTCTTCTCATGATATCTCTCACTAGGATCTCAGATACCACATCTAAAATTCTTTGTGCTATGATTGGAACAGGTTTCCTTATCTTATCAATTCTGACAATAATCAGGCAAGCTAACGACCGTGTTAAAATAATAGATGGTAAGATTATCTTTCGCTATAATCTCAGAAATTTCATTGTACCTGTTGACCCAAACATGAAAATCAGGATGCGCAATGATAGAATAAAAATTAGCCGAGCAACCGCTCCGACATCTTCAACTTATATAAGTATTACGCATTATCTAATAACGACAGATAAAGAAATACCCATTCTTAATTTTCAAATGGATGATTCCGACTCTGATGAAGCGCTTTTACTGGGTAACAAAATAACCCAACTTTTAAATACCTTGATAAGGTAAAAGAACAAACTATCTCCCAATACGATGATGGAATAATCAAGAAAATCAAATAAAGCTTAAAGCTACATGCATAATTAAAATATATCTATATCCTATGCTCCGAGATCTCAACAACTTCTACATAAACCAAGAGGAGCCGAACAAAAGTTGCTTACTTGCTCTAAGAAATATGATCCTCGAACAAGATAAAGATGTTGCTGAAACCAAGAAATATGGAATGCCCTGCTTTACCTATAAGAAAAAGATGTTCTGTTATCTCTGGACTGATAAAAAAACGCACGAACCATACATCCTAATGGTTGAAGGAAAACACCTGGATCACCCTGAATTAGAAGCTGGCGATAGATCAAGGATGAAGATTTTTAGAGTTAATCCAAAGAAGAATTTACCCAAAAAAAAGATTCAACTTATTCTTAAGCAAGCGCTGGACTTATATAAGAAAGGGATAATAAAAATTAAATAAAAGACCATTGTTACTGTAGTTTTACTCCGTTTAATAATTCATCCACCCTGCACTTTTTAGCACTTTTTCTATTCCTAACTTGTAGTATAATTAAATACTCTTAAATTAGTAAGGTAAACTTACCAGTTTAAAAACCAAGTTAAACAAAATAAAATGGATATCAAAGAATTACCTTCTTCACTCAGATCCACCATTGCTGCATTTCATAAGGGCCTTCGCAAGCAGATTTATTCTTCAAATGCCTATTCAATGACAGAATGGCAAACGATCGGACTTTTAAATAAAAACACATCAATGCTCCCTACAGAACTGGCATCGCAGACAATGATCAAGACCCAGTCTATGTCCCAGATTCTGAAAAAGTTTGAAGAACAAGGAATTATTAAAAGAACTCCTTCAAAAGAAGATAAAAGAAAGGTTTACATATCTCTGACTTCCACCGGAAAAAAACTGGTGGACAAAACGATATACGACCGCGACGAATGGTTAAAAGAGGCGATTGAAAAGTCCCTTTCCGAAAAGGAGAAAGAATTACTCATAAAAGTTATACCCGTATTGAATAAGCTGATAGATAACAGATGAGCCGAATAAGTCAGATCGATACATTCAGAGCATTTCGAAACAGAAACTATGCTCTATTTTTCAGCGGACAGTCCCTCTCTCAGATTGGGACCTGGATGCAGCGGACAGGTGTGAGCTGGGTAGTATACTCTACAACTCATTCTGCATTTATGTTGGGACTTACGATGTTTGCATCACAATTCCCATCCTTTCTGCTTTCCTTGTATGGAGGTATTATTTCTGACAGGTACAACAGATATAAAATATTATTATTTACTCAAGCGGCCTCTATGGTCCAAGCCATTTTGCTTGCAATATTAACACTATCTGGTCACTATACTATTTCTGGAATAATAATGTTAAGTGTTTTTCTTGGAATCATCAATGCTTTTGATGTTCCTGCCCGGCAACCCCTTGTCCATGAGATGGTGCATGACAAAGCTGATTTACCTAACGCACTTGCTCTTAACTCATCCATGGTAAATTTTGCAAAGCTTATAGGACCGGCATTATCAGGCATTGTTCTTCAAAAATTCGGGGCCGGAATTTGCTTCTCCATTAATGCCATCAGCTTTGTCGCAGTGATTTGTTCTCTGTTATGGATGAAGTTGCCTGAATATAAAATACAACCATCCGGTAAAAAACTGTTCACTGAACTCTCCGAAGGCTTCACATATATCAAAGAAACACCTACTATAAGTTCAGTAATACTTATGCTCACTTCTGCAAGTCTCCTGGTATTGCCTTACGATACATTGATTCCTGTTTTTGCAAAAACAGTCTTTAATGGAGACGTAAGAACCTTTGGATACATCAGCAGCTTCATCGGTGTTGGCGCACTTGTTGGAACCATATTTCTTGCCTCACTCAAAAAAGGGATAGATCTTAAGAGAATATTGTTTATCAATACAATCGTATTAGGAATCGGCTTACTTCTTTTTTCTCGAATTACTTATTTTCCTGTTGCTATGGCTTGTGCTGTCCTATGTGGATTTGGCGCGATGTCACAGACTACTATCTGCATCACCATCGTACAAATTCACACAGCTAGTCACATGAGAGGCCGTGTGATGAGCTTTATTGCCCTGGGATTTTTTGGGATGATGCCTTTAGGAAGCCTACTTATCGGAACAATATCTCAACAAACCGGTGCTCCTACTGCTATTCTGTGTCAGGGAATACTGGCAATAGTCATTGCCATCATTTTCTCAGGGAAGCTTAAAAAAAATAAACTTCCTCCTAAAGCCAATGTTAATCCTGAAGAAACTATAACTGAGCAACTATAAATATATCAATTAATTCAAAGCTAAATGGAAAAGAAATCAAAAGACTCTGCATTACTTATCATGGACATGCAAGCGGGCATACTTGGGAATTACCCTCATACCAAAGAAACAATCGCAAAGATTGCGAAAGTCCTTTCCCACGCCCGTTCTATGGATATACCAGTTATTTATGTTGTATTACAGTTCAGACAAGGTGCTCCGGAAATAAGCATGAATAATAAAATTTTCTCCGCTGTCAAGAATTCAGTAATCAGCACAAATATAGAAGATTGGGTAAAAATAGATGCTGCTATAGCACCCAAACCGGGAGAGATAATTGTTACCAAACGCCGAGTAAGTGCATTTACTGGAAGTGACCTGGAACTTATTTTGAGAACAAAAGCAATTCAGCATATTGTTCTTACAGGAGTGGCTACAAGTGGTGTTGTTCTATCAACCTTAAGGGAAGCTGCAGATAAAGATTATAATATAACTGTCCTTTCTGATTGCTGTGCCGACAGAGATGAAGAAGTACACAGGGTATTGACTACAAAAGTATTTCCAAGACAAGCGGAGGTAATTACTTCAGATGAATGGATATTTTTAAGTAATAAGTTTTAAGTAGTAAGTTTAAAGTGATTCAGGAGAATTTGACCTTCGGAGAAATATGATAGGTAAATAATATTTATGACTATTCATCCTTTTAAAATCAACTTTATAATTACTGCAATTTCATACACTAATAAAGCAGAACAACATTATCACCTTTAATTTCACCTTTCAAGGTTACTTCTTTATTGAGAGGGTAATAGTGCTCTGTGAACGAATCTACATATCCTGATTCAGGACAGGGGTTCGGTAAAAACAAGCAATCTACTGCATTACTAATCCCTTTTAATCTTTCCTGAAGAGGCAGATCACAAAGCTTTGATATGCCAAACCTTTCATCTGTCATCCCTGGAAAATATTTTTTTCTGTTACCGGCCACTTTTAATGAATAGTCATATGGCATAATCACATTATATTCCTTATCCTTAATTTTTATCTTTAAATTTTTTGCTACTCGAAAATATGTATCCGAGTATATATTTCTTTTCTCTCTAAGTTTGCCTCGATTATAATTTATACTCAACACAACCATGCAGCAAGGGTTGCAATTTAATGGAGAACTGAGCGGGGTCTCAGTTAATAAAATTCCTGTTAAATGAGGAAGCTTTTCAAATCTGACAGATTCTTTGCTTGGGGTAACAATTTTATAAACAATAAATGTTATTATTCCAATGACAAAAAGGAGAAATACAACTATAGAGGTGCAACCCGTGATTAAAAACTTCTTCATTCAAAAATTTCAATATCCAATTCTCATAAACCTAAATATGAAAAGTCATTTAATTTAACTTTTCAATTTTTCGTATTTAGATTCTTCTTACGCAAAATACACAATCTATATAATTTTTAAAATTACAACAAGCTACTGACATACTGCTGTCACTCCTGACAATTAGCTTTGATTCATCATCAATTTAAAATCGAAAATAAAATGAAAAATACGAACGTACTTAGGGGGTTAGCAACAATTAGTTTTTACGCAGCAAATCATGAAGCTGCAAAGAAATGGTATAGTGACTTTTTAGGAATAGAACCTTATTTCAATGTTCCCGGATATGCTGAATTTCGTCTTGGGGACTATCAGCATGAACTAGGCATCATTGACAGTAAATATGCGCCTGCCGGCGCTTCTGAGAAACCAGGTGGTGCTATTGCTTATTGGCATGTCAATAATCTGCAGGAAACTCTTGACAGACTTATTTCTTTAGGTGCAAAGCTTTATCAACCTATTACAGACCATAGTCAAGGTGCAGGAAGATTTGTTACTGCTTCTGTCACTGACCCTTTCGGAAACATTCTCGGAATCATGACTAACAAGCATTATCTGGAAATTCTTGAAAAGACAAATCAATAATCCTATGGAATTTAAAGACGGTAAACCTGCTATCTATGCTAAAACAAGAGAAGACTGGCGAAACTGGCTGGAGCAAAACAGTCAGACAGAAAGATCTGTCTGGCTTATTCTTTACCATAAGAAAAGTAAAGTCCCTTCTGTGAATATTATTGAAGCAACTGAGGAAGCACTTTGCTTTGGATGGATCGACAGTCTGGCCAAGAAAAGAGATTCGGAAAGTTATTACCTCACTTTTACGCCTCGTAATCCCAAAAGAAGCAAATGGAGTAAACCCAATATTGAAAGAGCTGAAAAACTCATTAAAGAAGGCCGGATGACAGCATATGGGCAACGATTGATTGATATCGCTAAAGAATCAGGTCAATGGGAGGATTAGGAATCGAGTAGTTTTTCAATTATGTAATGGGAATATATTGTAAATTGTGATTTATCAAGACCTGGTAATTCTATCATCTTAAAAAAATAAACATATGAAGATTGAAGCTCAGACAATAAATGATAGGCAATTGGCAGAAGTTATATCTGAGTCAGTCCTTATTACTACCCCACAGGAGGCGTTGGATTTGCTTGCAGATCTTTATTATCAAGGTTTTGATGGTATCATGATTTATGAGCGAAATATTACTCCAACATTTTTTGATCTGAGTTCAGGTCTTGCAGGAGAAATATTGCAGAAGTTTTCAAACTATAAAATCAAACTGGCTATCATCGGTGAATTTTCAGCATATCAAGGCAAAAGCCTGAAAGATTTTATCTATGAAAGCAATAAACTTGGCAATGTCAATTTTGTCAATTCCCTTGAAGAAGCACAGATAAGACTATCCCGAAAATAATTTCAATCCTAATATTTTTTTTTTCACCGAGGCAACTTTCCTTGCCAGAGTAGGATCTTGAATTTAATGAAAAAGAAAAACATTATTTTTCTAAACAAATAACCAAAATATAAGTCAGAGACTATGGTATAATTCAAATTATCTTCAGAATCATATTATAATTTTATTTCATCATTTTCGTATCAAATTTTGAATATTTTTATGTGAAACATTTTTTAACAAATGAAATTAATATTCTCAAAACGACTTATATTTTTTTTAATTTCCGTTCTGGCCTTACTTTCCTCTATACTTTTTGCTCTGCTGCAAGTCCAAAAATTACAAGGGAACTTAAAATGGGTAAAACAAACCAGTAATATGATAATCAGACTAGAGGCAATGACTTTGAATATTTCCGAGTCTGAATCTCTTGTATTTGGTTATATGATGACTAAAGATGATTCCTTTTTAAACAGATATAGCGAAACTATCAGTTCAATAAATAATGACATTGATAACATTGAAAAATCACTTACTGTTAATTCTGTTCAAATTGAAAATTTTAAAGAAATCAGAAGACTGGTTAGGAAAAAATTAATTCTCCAGAACGAAGCTATACTTTTTAAAAAAAATGAAGAATTAACA
>NZ_JAGHZZ010000025.1:0-2203 GCF_017745095.1 Sporocytophaga sp.
GTTATCAAATATTTCACTCAGAGTGGTTGATATCTGGTAGTTTTTCAGGAAGTCTACAAATGGAACGGGTGGAATAAAAGAAATAAATATACTCGACGAATATTCAAAGACTTATCCTTTTCTGAAAGAAAACGCTTTGATTGTTTCTCTTTATCTTCATAATTACTGTTATGTTTCAATTATTAGCTTTCAGAAAGAAGATCGCACTGAAGGAATGAAATATCTAAAGAAAGCACAAGAGATTCTGAAGTCAAATAATAAAAATTTAAGACCTGACAATAACATTATAGGGAATATGTACGCAGCGGCTGCAGAGAGTTATTTGCATAAAAACGAAAGCATGACCAAGGAACTTACAAACAAAGGTCTCGAATATTCCCCTGACAATAGTTTTTTACTTAAAATGAAAAGGGCTCTTGAGTAAACTGGGATTTTTGGGGTTAGTCTATCAATTATAAAGAAGGAAGTAATAAAAGTTCAAAGACCACTAAGAAATCAATGTTAGTGCCAACTAAACTAAGAACAGGAGCAATTAAGAAAATACAATGATAAAATTTATTGAATCAAAAAGGCTGGATTACTTTTTATTTCCAGCTTTAATATTAACCAAATTAATAAGTTTACTAGACATTCCTTTTAAACAGATTCCTCTTGCAATTATATTCTTAATTTACTTTATACTTTATACCATCAGAATTTTTACTGCATTTCATAACTGGAAGATCAGCAAAGGAGTTTCTTTCATCAATGCCTACCTGAGCTTTCAGATCCTTAACTCTCTCATGGCAATTGCATATGTGTTTTTAAACTGGCCTGGGAAATTCATTATAACATATAATGCAATAATGAGTCCTCAATATTTTATTGCCATAATTGGGTTTGTTTTAATTATAAGTTTCAATTCGACAAACTGGGCTCTGTATTGGTCCTATCTGAAGTTTAACATCCTTAAAGCTGCTCTTGGGATTGCGATTTGTTTAATCATGTTCTATACTTTAGATATGCCTTCTAAACTAGATCCTTACCCTCCTAGTAAAAGATTGATAAGTTTACCTTAATGATTATTTAAGATCCAAGCAACTGAAAACGAGAAATGACCAAACATCATGGATTAATAAAATAAAGAGAACATTTTTTAATATTAATTCTATGTGTATCGGGAATAAGTTGTCCACCAAAATGAATATTCTATTAACCACACTCCTTTTAGCATTCTCACTTTCCTTTACCTCTGCTTTCGGCAACAATCATCAAGACACTGCATATATTGACAACAATGGTACAATCCATGCAAGGATTAATTCCACTATTGATTCTATAGCCATTGAAAGATTTATTAATAACACTTGGATAGTTGATACTATTATTGATATAACTATCAGCAGAGAATTCACTTACATACCTATATATATTTCAGGTATAAATAAGTTTAGATTACGGGGACTAAATACAAATTATTTATACAAGGATATTCTGAAATTTAGGAATGGACCATCATTAGGCTATGGACCAATAATGTGCGTCAATAGTTTCAAATTACCTGATATATATAAATACAGGCTAATGGATTCTGAAGGCAGAATTTTAAAAACCGGCATATCTGACTCAGTAGACTTACGTGGCTTAAAAATGGGTATCTATTATTTGGAATATGACAACATAACAAAAAAGTTTTTGAAAAAAGATAAGTAAATTGAAGCTCACTTTATAGAACCAAAGAAAAATAAAACTGATAGAGAAAACAAGAATATTAAAAACGAATCAAACTAAACATGAAAACAATTACTGCAATACTATTACTGCTAACTACTCTGACAGTTTCTGGCCAGATACTAGGACAACAACCAGAAAAACCCACACTTAATGTGACAGGTTCAGCAAGGGTGATTGTAAAACCCGACCTTGGAGTTTTAAATATTTCCGTATCCGAGATAAAGCCTAAAATGAATGATGCCATTAAAGCTCTTGGAGAAAAATCTAATCACTACAATGACCTTTTGAAAAAACTTGGCTTTAATGAAAAAGACATAAAAACTACAAGCTTTTCTGTTTCTCAAAACAGAATTTATCGCAATAACGAATATACAGATAGCGGATATGTAGCTTTTCAAAACATAAGACTTGAGTTTACATATAGTCAACAAATACTTCAAAAAATTGTAGGTGAATTCTCTAAAAGCGAAAAACCGATAAACTTCAGTTT
>NZ_JAGHZZ010000025.1:2213-67549 GCF_017745095.1 Sporocytophaga sp.
GTTTTGACTTTGAACTATCAGAAGCACTTAAGCAAAAGGTCCAGACACAAATTATAGATTATGCTATTAAAGATGGGAATGACAAGGCTGCTACGATGGCCAAAGCTGCTAAAGTTAAACTAGTAAATTTGAATCATATCTCGTACGGGTCCTGGAGCAATGATGATGGTATGCAATTAGTAGAAAGAAGGCATGAATATAGCTCAGCAATGGCTTCAAGTGATGGCGGAGAATCTTTCAACTTTACACCTGACGATTTAACTTTTAGAGATTCGGTAACAATTACCTGGAATATTGAATAAATTCTCCAGGCGAAATTTACCGCCCCTAAAGCTGTCGTTTATAACAAATACTATTTTAGAATGAGGATATTTTTATCAGTGATTTATTTTAACTTACCACCACATACAATTTCCCTAAAAATAATACTAAAAATATGAACGCGATATCAAAAATATTAATTGTAGTGATAACTCTTGAACACTTGTACTTTATGTACTTTGAAATGTTTGCATGGGAAACTATTGGAAAAAAAACATTTAAATCATTACCTGAACATTTATTTAAACCTACCAAAGGGCTTGCTGCTAATCAAGGACTGTATAATGGTTTTCTGGCTGCTGGCTTGATCTGGTCTCTTCTCATTACTGATAGTGATTGGTCTGTGAATATTGCTACATTCTTTCTTAGTTGTATAATTGTTGCAGGAGTTTACGGGGCAATTTCGGCAAGCAGAAAAATATTTTTTGTTCAGGCAATGCCTGCTATTGCAGCTCTCTCAACTGTTATAATTCAAAAGTATTTATAACAGAATCGAAAAAATGAGCATAACTGTGTTGATGAAACTGCTTTATTTTCTATCATAAAACGGCATCTATTCCACAGCCTATACACTGACCAATCATAATGCAATGATATAATCTAGCAGCAACAACATGAGATTCCTAATTTTTATCTTACTTTTTAGTTTAACCATCAACAAATCTATTGCTTGTCTTTCAGCTGATCAGAATAGAATGTTCCCAATCGGAATATCCCCAAAGGGAATAGTAGTAGTTGAGATTCATATGATCAGAAGCGATTCGACAGATGGAAAAACGGAAAGACTACATCCTCTCTGGCATGGAATAAGTTATCTCAATACTTATAACAAAAATTACAAATTAATCGAATCAAGGCTACTTGACACACTAAAATCTTTTCCGGAAAGTACTTATTTAAATGTAGTTAAAGCTGCCTTCATTAAAGGTATCAAACAGGCAGGAACAATACCTAATATAATATATGCAGAACCACAGGATATCTCATTTTGTAATTATCAGACAAATTGCAAAAGCGCTTCTCTTCAAACTGACACCATCAATAATAAAGCATACGTAATTCTAAAATCAAAAAAGAAACAGGAAGTCACTGTTCTATACAATCCAAAATCTTTTGCTTCAAATTATATCAATTACTATAGTGGATTTGATTATGAACCTTCAGAATCAAGAATAAAGGATCTCATAGAGGGATTGCTGATTAATTCAGTCAGAGAATATAAAATTGGAGAATACTATTTAACTATAATTCATTTAGGGAAAGGACAAGATTTCAGACAAGCAGGAGAAGCACCAAAAGAATACAAGCCGGACATTCAAATTAATACATTAGAGAATAGTATCTTCAAAGAACCGGTCCTGCATCATGGTCATGGATTTGACTTCTTTATACTTGACATAATAAAATCACACTAAAGTTCCTATATTTTTTTCACCCTTCCTTACAAACCAGAAATACTCTGCATGCATAACAATACAATGAAAGACAAAAGGGGCCAAATAGCATTCTTAACAAAAAACAAACGCCTATTCACACTGGGTTTCAAGACTTAATAACATTATATACATTAAAGTAATATACATTATCCAAGCACTCAATCTTAATTCTCAAGGTAAAATAACTCATATATCCTTGACAACAACAATGTATTTAAAACCTATTATTGAAATGATTCGTATCAGCCCCCTACATGAATCATTTTTATGTCGTTGGTAAAAAAGGGGAATAATTTAATTCCAATAAACTATAAATTTACTTTTGTTGTTAGTGTACTAATTCCTCTTATCTGGGGCATCCTGAGGGATGTAAAGGATGAGAGATTGAAGATGGCTCAAGGCAATTTATCCTTGATAAGGCAGCAAAATAAGGCTTTGACTTTTATAAGAAGCAACCAGTCGCCAACAGCTATAAATTCACAAAATGCTCTTGAATTAGTTCATTTAGCAGGTATAAATAATTCTATTAAGATAGATAAATTTGTTTTTGGAAAAGAAAATATACCTTCTATAATCGAGGCACTGAAAGCCATAGAAGGGTCAATCAGCAGAAATGAGTTCAACAAACTTATCACTCAAGAGATCATAATAAATGAAAATCTGGCAAAAACAATTGAAGAAAAGTTCAACAATATTGAACAAGAGCACAACATATACAACTGTATACTAGCACTATGCTTTATTACATCATTAACTTTATTGATACACAATTATCGTAAAACTATTTCAGAACCTATAAGCAATATTCTGAAATCTGTTTCATCACTAAAGTCTGGCAATATCAATTGTGAAATAGATCATCACAATGAAGATCAGATTGGAGAGATTATAAAGTGTATAAATACTATCATACACAATCAAAAAGAACTTGCTGTCTTTGCTGAAAACATAGGAGCTGGAAAGTTTGATTACAAATACAAGCTCCTCGGAGAACATGATAAACTTGGAGGTTCCTTAAAAAACATGGCTGAAAGATTATCAAACGTCGCCGAAGAAGAAAGAAAAAGAAACTGGACTACGGAAGGACTAGCAAAATTTTCCGACGTATTAAGAGCGCACAATGACAGCCTGGAAGAGCTTTGTTCACATGGACTGCACAGCCTTATAAAGTACACAAGAGCTAACCAAGGAAAAATATATATAGTAAATGAAGATACTCAGCACATACATATGAAATTAAAAGCTGCATATGCATGGGATCGAAAAAAGAGTATTCAAGAAAACATAGAACTTGGAGACGGCCTTATAGGACAAGCTGCACTGGAAAAGGAAACCATTTACCTGACTGATGTTCCTGAAGACTATATCAAAATAACATCTGGACTAGGTCAATCTAACCCAACATCTATTCTTATCGTTCCTTTAAAAAGTAACGATATACTTTGTGGGATTATAGAAATGGCATATTTCGAGGAATTAAAAACCTTTGAAATCGAATTTGCAGAGAAAGCAGGAGACGCCATTGCTTCTTCTATCGCTAGTGCGAGGGCAAACGAAAGGACAAGATTGCTTCTTGATGATTCAAGACAATTGACTAAAAACCTTCAATCCCAGGAAGAAGAGTTAAGACAAAACACTGAAGAACTCAGGGCTACCCAGGATAACCTTCATATTAAACTGGAAGAAGCAAAAGCAGAAATGAGACAACAGATTATAGATATTGAATCAGAGAAGAATAAAAATATATCTATACTGGAAGGCTGTGTCGATGGAGTTATCACATTTGACCAGGAAGGCAAGATAGAGTTCTTCAACAAGTCTGCTGAAGCTATCTGGAGTACATTAAGAGAGAATGTTTTGAACAAAAATATCAGAGAGCTGATAAATATGGAATTAAAGACCACCGATACAGACATGTATTGGGAATATTTAGATGGCCAACAGAGAAAAATCCTTGATATCAGAAGTGAGATTAACATATATAATAAAAACCATGAAGAATCAGCTGTACTTATTACCATTACCAAATCAAAATATAAAAATCAAAACCTGTTTACGGCTTTTGTTCAAAGTATCTCCGTCGAGTTATTTTAATATGTAAGCATGCATGAGAGAACATTATAAATCCGAAAGCCAGTATGTAAAACTGACTGAAGATGTTAATAAAAAAATCAAACTTTTAGTTGAATTAATATCAAGTGAGTTTAAAAATATAGTATTTTTTCTTAAAGGATATCCAGCGCAAGAAGATAGGGAGAATCAATACGAACAAAACAGATTGCCTACTGAAATTATCAGCAGCATAACTACGAACCTTCAATATCAGGATATACTCTCTCAACGCCTTGATCATATAAAAGTAATCAATGATATGATCATTCAGGAGTTTAAAGAATCGGAATATGCAAAGGACAATTCTACTGTATTAATTACACATACTAACAAAATCACTGAAGTCAATACCAGGCAACTTGAAGAAACATATAATGAATACATTTCTATATGTGCAATTCTAAGAAGAGATCTTGACAATTTTGAAAAACAAAGTAGGCCAAAGAATTCCAATTCGTTAAGTTCTTATGTTCCATTTAAGAATTCTCTTAAGATAGGAGCATTGGTTTCTGAGATAAAACAAAACCTGAAAGCGATAGCGTCTATAAATTTTGATTACTCCGATGCGGCTCGAACTCTTGACGTGGCTGCAATGAAAATCCAATCGGTTTATACGATGCAATCTGAAAGAGATGTATTATACGCATGCATACCTGACATGCAAGAAAAATACAGAATTACATTTAACAATGACAATGATATTTTCTTTTGATACTCTATGAAAAATTTTAACATTCAAATAAACGAAAAGAAAAATCACACTGAAGTACTCCTTACTGGAAACCTTACTATAAACAATTCGGAGGTTATCCATAAAAAGATTTTAAGTGTTATAGAAAAATCAAAAAAAATAACGATTCATCTTGATGACATAGACAACATTGATCTCACAATCATACAATTGCTCTATTCTGCAAAAAGAACAATTTTAAAAGAAGGTAAAGAACTGTCTACTATTACAAATCTTCCAGCTGATCTTTCTTTGTTATTGGAGAAAAATGGATTGAAAAATATTTTTAATTAATACCTTCTTAATGAACTAACATGATAAAAACAATACTAATCGCAGATGACTCTGAAAGCATGAGAGATGTTGTAAGTTATACATTGGTAAATGCAGGATACAAGGTTCTGGCAGGTACGGACGGAAAAGATGCAATGAAGTATCTTGATGGCAGTCCAATAGATCTTGTTGTAACAGACTTGCACATGCCCAACATGGATGGAATCGAATTGATAAAAAACATCAGATCGAATCCTACCTATCAATACATTCCAATTATTTTCCTAACAACAGAGTCACAACAAAACAAAAAAGATGAGGCAAAGGCCGCAGGTGCTACAGGATGGATAGTAAAACCATTTGTACCTGAAAAGTTATTAGCTACTATTCAAAAAGTAATCAGATAAATTTATTATGGACCAGTTTCGAAGGAAATTTCTGGAAGAAGCGAGTGATCTGCTTGAACAACTGGAGAAAGTTTTACTCAAGATTGAAAAGGAAGATATTGTCGCTTCTCATGTAGAAGAAATATTCAGGGTTATGCATACACTGAAAGGAAATAGCTCCATGTTCGGCTATGAGGCTGTCAGTGAATTTACACACTATCTCGAAAACATATACGATGATATAAGAAAAGATGAACTTGAGCTATCCTCTCAGATCATCTCTGTTACGCTTTCATCTGTGGATCACTTGAGAAGTATACTCAAGGACGAGAAACTTGAAATTACTTCAAACAAGGTAAATCATGAGAATATGATGAAGGCAATAAAAATGCTTTCTTCTATCTCTAATGATACAAAGGCTTTAAAGGAAGAACTAAAAGACAATACTAACTCAGAAGGTGCTTCAACATGGTATGTAAAGTTTAAACCTGCAAAAGATATTCATCGTACGGGAAACAATCCATTGTATTTTATAGATGATTTATCCCAACTGGGAAATGTTTTCACTATTGCAGATTTATCGGATGTACCTGAGTTAACGGAAATAGATCCCCAGACATGTTATATTACCTGGCATAATTTTATTTATACAAAGAATGAAGATGATATCCGGGATATATTTCTATTTGCCGATGCTCAATCGGAACTTGTGGTTGAGAAAATAAGTGATAAGGATTTATTAAACTCTCTAAAGTTTTCCGAGGACCTTAAGGAAACCGCCATTTCCAATACCATAGGACTTTCAATAAAGAATTTACTTGATAAATATAGTATTCCTTCTCAGGAAGAGTCAACACAGGAGAATGAATTAGCCAGAAATAACCATAAAACTGAAAATGTTATTTCTTCAATAAGAGTTTCTTCAAATAAAGTGGATGAAATGATGAGTCTGGTGAGTGAGCTGGTAACTGCCCAGGCAAGACTCAACGTCCTTACTCAGAATACTACAGACAGCAAAGTTTCGGAGATAACAGAGAGTATTGAAAAAATAACGAGAAGAATAAGAGACAACAGTTTTTCTATTTGTCTTGTTCCATTTGAAACTATTGTCGTTAGATTTCAACGTCTTATAAGAGATCTTTCCACCCAGTTAAATAAGAATGTTAAATTCATTACAGAAGGTACAGACACAGAGCTGGATAAAAACATAATAGAAAATCTGTCTGATCCTATATTACACATTCTTCGTAACTGCCTCGACCATGGAATTGAATCAGAGAATGAAAGAACAGCGAAAGGAAAACAAGCACAGGGCACAATACTACTTAAGGCATTTTATACAGGTTCGAATGTTAACATTCAGATTACTGATGATGGTAAAGGAATAGACTTTACAAGGGTCAAAAAAAAGGCGGAAGAAAAAAATCTTATTTCTAAAGAAGCACAACTTTCAGAAAAAGAAATTTTAAATCTAATTTTCCTTCCAGGTTTTTCAACTGCAGAAAAAGTTACAGAAATCTCTGGGAGAGGCGTAGGCATGGATGTTGTCAAAAGGCAGATCTCTGACTTAAGAGGTGAAGTAGATTTAATATCGGTACCAGGAAAAGGAACTACACTTACAATAAAACTGCCATTAACACTTTCTATTATTGATGGACTATTGGTAAGAATTTCCGACACCCATTATATTATTCCCCTAGGAGTAATTGAGAAATGCCATGAAGTAACCCAGGAATTTATTGAAGAAGCATTTGATGATCTGCTAGCCCTTGATGGGGAAAGACAACCTTTCATCAATCTTAGAACAGAGTTTTGTGACACTTCTACCCCACCCTTTCTTCAACAGATCATAATGGTAAAATCTGATGATAAAAAAGTAGGTCTTATAGTAGATGCAATTGTGGGCCAATACCAGGCAGTGTTAAAACCACTTGGCAAACTTTACAAAAACATTGAAATCATCTCCGGAGCCAGCATTCTTGGTGATGGTACGGTTGCTTTGGTTCTGGATACTAATAAAATAATTAAAGAATATTCTAATTCAAAAATGATAATTGCTATATGAAGGAGGACACGAATGCCAACATCAATTCCTATTTGACCTTCAAGCTTGGAAAAGAATCATTCGCGGCCAACGTCGGAAAAGTTCTGGAAATACTTGAAGTTCCCAATATTACAAAGGTGCCAAAATCTCCCGAATACATGACAGGAGTTATAAATCTGAGGGGAAATGTACTACCTGTGATTGATACGAGAATCAAATTCGGATTACCCAAAATAGACTGTACTGTAAATACCTGCATTATTGTAATCAATGTTGAAATGGATTCCGAGAACATTATAGTCGGAGCCTTAGTAGACTCAGTACAGGAAGTACTTGAAATTCAACAAGCCCAAATTCAGCCATCCCCAAGCCTGGGAAGTAAATATAAAGCAGAATTTCTTGAAGGCATGACTAAGTATCATGAAGATTTTATAATGCTGCTAAATATAGACAAAGTCTTTTCTGCAGATGAACTGATTTTGGTTAAAGACTCCCTGATCAGCTAATACTCTGAATACAATATATAATCACCTAACCCTTAATAATTAGAAAATAATGAACTTAACAATAAAAGGAAGGCTAATTCTGGCTTTCTCAATTCTGATTGCTATTTCTGCATACATGTTTTATATAGGAAATTCGGTTGCTTTCGAACTCAATAAAAGTGTAACCACCCTCGTGGAAGTAAATTCAAAAAGGCTTGCATACGCTTTAAAGGTCAGTGAAGACATGCAGTATATCGGAAAGAGAGAGAAAGCTCTAATAATCTCAAGAGATCGTGCAGACCTCACCAAAATCCAACAAGAAATTAATGACCGGCACACGGAGATGAAAGCGAGATTTGCGGAACTTAGAGCATTGGCTGATAGCAAAGGACAGGAAATTCTTGATACCTATGATGCAAAATGGAATGAGTACCAGGATGCATTTGGAGAGTTCAAACGACTTACTGTAGATATGAACACTGATTCATCTAAAGCTGCCGCAGCTGCAATGTCTGATAGCAAACTGACACCAATGTTTATTGAATGTAGGGTTATCATATACCGTATAGTAAAGAAAAATGAAGGAGAACTTGCACTTGCAGCTAAGGAGAATGCTGAACTATATGCTGAATCCAAAAAGAATATGGTCATTTCATTGGTTGTTGCAGTAATATGTGCCATAGGAATTTCATTTTGGATTATCTCTTCAATTATAAGTTCTTTATCAAAAGCTAAGCTTGCTGTTAAGGAAGTTTCTGAAGGTAATCTTTTGATACAGATCGATAGCAATAATAAAGATGAGATCGGTGAAGTTCTTGAATATCTAAAAGGAATGATAGCCAAACTAAAAGATATTATCGGTAATGTACATAACGCAACAGAACAAATTGCTTCAGCGAGTCAGCAAATGAGTGCGTCATCTCAGCAGATGTCTCAAGGAGCCAATGAACAGGCAGCTTCTGCAGAAGAAGTATCTTCATCAATGGAAGAAATGGCAGCTAATATCCAGCAGAATAATGAAAATGCACAGCAGACAGAAAAAATCGCGTTAAGAGCAGCTGAAGATATTCAGGAAGGAAGTACTGTCGTGAATCAGACAGTGGGTTCAATGAAAGATATTGCAAAGAAAATTTCTATTATAGAAGAAATCGCTCGTCAAACCAACCTTCTTGCTTTAAACGCTGCGGTTGAGGCCGCAAGAGCTGGAGAACATGGTAAGGGATTTGCAGTTGTCGCAGCTGAAGTAAGAAAACTTGCAGAGAGAAGCCAGATCGCTGCGAATGAGATTAATTCCTTATCCTCATCAAGTGTATCAATAGCGGAACGTTCAGGTAAAATCCTTGAAGAGATTGTTCCTCATATTCAAAAAACCTCCAGACTAGTACAAGAAATCAGTGCTGCCGGGATTGAACAGACATCTGGAGCAGATCAGGTAAATACTGCTTTGCAGATGCTCAATCAGATCATCCAACAAAATGCTGCTACCTCTGAAGAAATGGCAGCAAGTGCGGAAGAACTTGCAAGCCAGGCAGAACAGCTACAAGACACAATTTCTTTCTTCAGAATTGATACTCATAGTAACAGCCATAAAAGAAAACCGGTTAATCGCGTAGTGACTAATACTCCTCCGAATGCAAAAAACAAAAGCAACAACGGTTTTGTGATAAATTTGAAAAAGGAAAGTGACTCACTAGATAGAGAGTACGAAAAATTCTAAGTAAGGAACTAACTCCATTTTGTTGTCATACTAGTCGTTCGTTTTGCTCTTAAAGAAAATAAGAGTGCAAATTAACAGAATAGTATGACAACATTTATTTAAATGCGATAAAACATATCTTTTAAACTGGAAAAGAAAATTTAAAGATGCAAATCGTGAGTAAAGGATTTGAATATGATCAGAACTTCAGGACAACCATGTCCACAGCAGTTTTCAGAAAACTAAGCGAATTCATAAATGCATATTGCGGCATAAAAATGCCTCCTGAAAAAAAGATACTTCTCGAAAGCCGCCTTAACAAGAGGCTCAGACATCTGAATATGAAATCCTTTGATGAATATTGTAATTTTTTATTCAGCCCCACAGGGAAGAGACAAGAGCTTATTCATATGATTGATGTTGTTACCACCAATAAAACTGATTTCTTCCGCGAAGCTATGCACTTTGATTTTATGCGTGATCATATATTTACTCAATTTAAAGAATCGAAAATTAGCAAGGCAAATATATGGAGCGCGGGGTGTTCTTCAGGAGAAGAAGTATATACCATATGCATGGTGCTTGAAGAATTAAGAGAGTTTGGATCTGGAGTAGATTATTCGGTTACAGGTACTGACATTTGTTCTCAAGTACTGGAAAAAGCAGCATTAGCAGTTTATCCTGAAGTAAGAACAATGCCGATTCCATTAGCAATAAAAAGAAAATATTTTTTAAAAAGCAGAAATGCTACAGAAAAGACAGTTAGGATTATACCAGAGCTTAGAGGAAAAACAAACTTTATGAGGTTGAACTTCATGGATGAAAGCTTTGATGTACCTAACATATTCGACATCATATTCTGCAGAAATGTGCTTATCTACTTTGATAATCCTACTCAGGAAAATGTATTAAAAAAACTTTGTTCCAAACTTAAGGTTGGAGGTTATCTTTTCATAGGACATTCTGAATCACTAACTAATATGAATCTCCCCTTGATTCAGGTAAAACCCACGATATTCAGAAAGATTTAGGAATGATTAAAAAATACTTGTATCCGAAAGAAATCTATGCGAGCGAAGAGCCTACAGAAGTTACTACTGTTTTAGGTAGTTGTGTTTCTGTTTGCCTTTTTGATGCTGAATTGAAAACAGGCGGGATTAATCATTTTATGCTACCGGATACTACAAAACTTCATAGAAGCGGACAATATGGGATTTACTCTATTCCTGAACTCATACAGAGAATGATTCTTTTGGGATCTAAGCCGTCCAGCTTACAGGCTAAGATTTTTGGAGGCCATATGATTAGTAATGTTCTTCCTCAATTCAATGTAGGATTAAGGAATATATCTTTGGCCAAACGTATACTTCATGAATACGATATCCCTATAATTAAATCTTGCGTCGGAACTCCTTTTGCCCAAAAGGTCGTTTTTTATACTGCCACAGGTAATGTACTTGTAACGCCTATTTAATAATCAGAAATTTGAAGTAATGAAAAAAACAAGAGTACTGATTGTTGACGATTCAGCTGTGATAAGGCAGACACTGAAAGAAATTATCGATTCTGATCCAGAACTGGAGGTGCTGGCGACGGCCGGTGATCCTTATTTTGCTGTTTCAAAAATTGCGGATGAAATTCCTGATGTAATCACACTCGACATTGAAATGCCAAGAATGGATGGGCTTACGTTCCTAAAAAAAATAATGTCTCAGCATCCTATCCCTGTTGTGATTATATCAAGTCTTACACAGGAAGGAACGGAAAGTGCTATAAAGGCGCTTGAATTAGGTGCTGTTGAAGTTTTACATAAACCTCAACTAAACTCAAGAAGGTTTATTGAAGAATATAAAACGAGGATCTGTGAGGTGATAAAAGCTGCAGCTAAATCAAAAGTAAGCAGAAAAAAAATATATCCAACTGAGATCCCTATTACTAATAATATTGAAAAAATTAAAAGCTCAAACAGCCTCCTTAAAACGACAGAAAAAGTAATTGCTGTCGGCGCTTCAACAGGCGGAACGGAAGCCATAAGGAGCTTTCTGGAATACTTCCCTGCTGATGCTCCTGGAATTGTTATCGTTCAGCATATGCCAGAGCTCTTCACAAAATCATTTGCCACCAGGCTTAATAGTCTATGCAAAATAGATGTAAAGGAAGCTGAAAATGGGGATAGTGTTATTCGCGGAAGAGCATTGATTGCTCCTGGAAATAAACATATGCTATTAAAAAGAAGCGGAGCCAGGTATTTTGTAGAACTAAAAGACGGACCTCTTGTGAACAGACACAAGCCATCTGTCGATGTGCTATTCAGGTCTACTGCAACGAACGCAGGTAAAAACAGCATTGGCATCATTATGACCGGAATGGGCTCAGATGGAGCCAAGGGATTACTGGAAATGAAAGAAGCAGGGGCTTTGACATTAGCACAAGATGAGAAAAGCTGTGTTGTTTTCGGCATGCCAAAGGAAGCAATCAAGTTGAACGCTGTAGAGAAAATACTACCCTTGGATCAGTTGGGTAACTTTGTATTAAAGCATCAGTTCTAGCCTTCATCAAGTATAAAAAAATGGCCTATCGAAAAGACAGGCCACTATTACAATTCTATATAAAAAAATCAATTAATCTTGCTTTATAAACTTGTAAGAAACCGGCAATGAATCATCTTTTATAGTCAGGTAATATAACCCTTCAGGTAAGTCTTCAGCATCTATAACTACTTTATCAGATGCATTATAAAATGATTTGCTTTTCACAAGCTGACCTAATTGATTAAAGATTTGCATCTCAAATTTATTTTGCTTCGCTTTAGGCACTATAACTGTTAATTCTCCTTTCGTAGGATTGGGATATATAAGTGGTTGTGATGTCTCAATATCAGCAGACATAACTCCCGTACTTGTACTTCTTTCTCCTACTGCAAAATAAACAGGCCACATTGCATTATCTATTAATTTACTCTGCACTCCATTTGATGAAATTTTATCAGCATTAAGGTTCACGTAATTAATATTAGAATTCCCGTTTACATCTTCCGCTGTAAACGATACAACATTATCGTTTTTATTATATGCAGGAAAACCTAAAGTTGTATTTTCTGCTATAAGATCTAACGTATTATGTTCCATATCTAATCCAACAACAGCATACTGAGAAGAAACATCATCTGTATATTCATAATCAAATGCCAGGATATAGGGTGAGTTTTTGGAAAAACTCGGATTACCTATACTTTCACCCTCTGAAAGATTATTAAATAATTTAAGGATTTCACCATCTGCAAAATCATTTGTGTTATTATCCCATACTTTGATAATGTTAATATCCCAATATTCGATATTCGTTCCATCTGCATTCGGAATACTGTTAAAACAATCATACACCAATGATTCACCATCATAAGACCATTCAATCGCATCGGCATAAACAGGGCCCTTAGATTTTACTCCTGTATAGGTAGGATTATAAAGTTTAAAGGTAGCCCATTCTTCCTTGCCAAAATCATATACGTAAATAGAAGTATCCTTATCATAAGTAATGGCTGCAACTCTCTCTCCATTTTTAGATATAGATACATTTGACCAGATTGGCTGATCTTGAAGAAGAGTCCGATTTAATGGACTGGATGGATTTACGTTGATGGTATATATTTTTTGATCGGTTCCTACAAACACAGCCGCTTCCCCATTGTCTGTAACGCTGGGTTTACTTTTCACTGACTTATTCAACAATGCCTTAAAATTTGTTCCAGCTGCGGTAGATCTGAAAAGTCCGTCCGTGGTGAAATTATCAGTATCATAGGATAGAAGATATTCTGTTCCTGGGTTAACAGGGAACGTACTGGTATAATCACCTCCCGTACCATCGGTGATACCGACTGCATCAAAAGCTATAGCAGCCTGAGCAGCTTCACCAGATGAATTTCCATAAAGATCTTTTGCCGATTGAATAACAGCTATTCTCAAATCAATAAATTTAGAGTTTGCTGTCAGGTAATTTGATAAAGCCCTGTAAAAAACTGCAGCCGCCTTTCTCCTGCTATTCAATGATGTAGCATATTTGTAAAAAGCCCAATTAGGTATACCGCTATTAACATGCACTCCCCCATTATCCTGAGTACCGGTATATTTTTCGCTCATATGTCTCGGCTGAAAACCATTATCATTTAATGAACTTCCACCATTATGAGGATCTGATAAGGACCTCAAAGCTCCTGAAGGAAAAACTGACAGCTTCACAACATCTTCACCTAACTGCCAGTCAGAAGAATCCATCATACTTCCGAAGATATCTGCCATAGATTCATTTATTGCACCAGACTCTCCTTCATACTTTAAATTTGCCGTATTCTGAACTACTCCGTGTGTCATCTCATGACCAGCAACATCTAATCCTCCCGCTAAGGGTTTAAACGCTGTATTTCCATTGCCATAAAACATTGCTTTACCATTCCAATAAGCATTATCTAGTGCAGTACCGTCTTCATCCGCTACATTGATTACAGAATAAATAGTTCCTTCATTACCATCAATGGAGTTTCTATTATGAGCAGTTCTAAAATAATCGTATGCAATACCTGCATTATAGTGAGCAGAGACAGCAGCACGACTGGACCATGTGTTATTAGAGGATACTATATTCTGAACTTTAAAGCCATCTCCAAAACTATTATTGGCATCCATTGTAATAATCGCTCCGGTGTTATTAGCAACATTGTACATTGGCCTTGCAATATCTACGAGATAATAATTGGAACCTTCCTGGTAGGTATTAAAAGTTCTGTTTACACCGTTCAAATCAATAGCAGTAGCTGTTCTAGGACCATCTGCATGACAGGTAATCTTCAAACTTTTAAGTATGTTTCCTGACTTTGCATCTACAAAATATTCCCAGCTTTCAAGTTTGTTCGGGCAGATAGAAATTTTATATGCCAGTACGTATCTTTTTACAAGTCCATTATCTTCGTATATAACTGTATCAACTTCAGGAGTACTATGGCTAACTATCCTCTTTTCCGCATCATTGAATTCTCTTTTATAAAGGGTTTTAGAGGAAAGATCATTGATTACTGTATTTACTGCGGTCTTTGAATCAACAACCGGTTTAACATCTATCTCATTCTTAATTAAATGATAGTTTCCATTGAAAATTTCCGCTACATTGGACTGGTTAAAATGGACAACAACTTCTGAAGCATTAACCTTAATACCCTTATATTTTTGAATAAGTTTAACATGTTTTTTACCAAGACCATCCGCCTGAATACTTTTAATTACAAAGTCCTGCTCAGGATTAGATATTTTAGTAAGACTACTTATTGAATTCAGATAATCAAAGCAACTACTTCTTATATCAGAACTGGATCTTATTGCAGCTGTATTGGAATTCGCGGGTTTTGAAATAAATATCGGCAGACCACTTTCCTTAGAAATGACCACTTCACTATTGTTATCTTTCCTTAGATTATTAACTCCTGTTCTCAAAGAGATTGAATTACGTCCATTTTCATATGCTGGAGTTCTTAATGGACTAGTTGGTGCTATACGACCATCAATTATAGCAGCTTTCAATTCCGATTTATTCAGAAGGGTATCTTTATGTTTTTTACTATTAAACGGATCTTTTTGCGCCCATGTAGAATAAGATATTAAACTTCCGAGAAGAAAAAAATTAAAAAAAACAGAGACTTTCATTTTTGATTCAGAGTTAGATTATTAACATTTGTAAAATATGATTGAACAAGATTTCTTTATCTTTAAATACCTCAAATTCCAATTTCCTAAAAACACACAAACTTTCTATAATAAAAATAATCAAAAAAGATGATTTCTCAGCGACAGTTTTATGAACACGATTTATTTTTTATTTCGTTCAATTGAAGGAAGAAAAATTTGACAATAATAAGATTAACAATACCCCTTAAACAAATTAGTAATTAATGAATATCAAATAATTGCCAATTTACATAATTTAAACTTTATTTAAATTTCTTATTTAATAAATATGCATAAACAGCTGAAATATCTTCCTCACCCTTCCCTTCTTGTCTGGCCATTCCATAAATCTCTTTGGTTATTGCAGTAACCGGCAAAGAGAGATTATTCTCGTAAGCTGTCTGAAGAATTAAATGAAGGTCTTTATGTGCCCACTGAAGAGAAAATTCAGGATCATAGTTTTTAGATTCTAGCTTGGCTATTTTAAGTTTCAAAAATGGGGAAACAACAGGACTTTCTGAAAGAATATTTATTATTGAAGATTCATCCAAGCCAGAAGCCACTCCTAGATTTACGGCTTCCGAGAATGCTAACATAGATTGTGCTAACACTAAGTTAATAACCATTTTCATTTTTGAACCGCCACCGACTTTACCAAAATGATTAATAGACTTCCCCATAACTGAAAGCAATGGACGTGCTTCTTCCAGATCCTTATTTTCTCCTCCTACTAAAAAGATCAATTCTCCTTTTTCTGCAACTCCTTTAGATCCAGACACAGGAGCATCAAGATATCTCAGACCAACTTCTTTGGCTTTGCCTGCCATCTTGTCAACAAAAGAAGGATTTACCGTACTTGTATTAATCCATAAGGAATTTTTCTTTGCATTCAAGATAATCCCCTCCTTCCCCAAAGCAATTTTTTCAATTACTTCAGGTGATGAAAGCATTGTAATCAACACATCAGCATCTTTCACTGCAGCTACAATAGAAGCAGCCACTTTAGCACCAACCTGCTTCAAGCCTTCAGTTTTTTCCGGGCTTCTATTCCAAACCAACACTTCGTTTCCCCCTTTAATCAAATTGGCTGCCATTCGGCTTCCCATAATTCCAAGACCAATAAAAGTTACTTTCATATAAATCATTTATCAGAACAAACTTAAATTACGGATCCTTGTTATAGTTTTTTTTTACTATTGTTCTCTCTGACAACCAATTTTATTTCTAATAAAATTCTTTCTTGGATTGCTTGTTATATTACTTTGGAGATTCGCAGGAATAGAAAAAAAAATGGCCTGTCTTTCCACAAGCCATTGAAGAGTGCAGGTCATGGTTTACTGACTTATTCTTTTGCTTGATTCAATTATTATATAGATTTACTAATACTACTGAGATTACTAATAGTAGCATCCTTACCTACTGCAGCGCCAGGCTGTAAAGTAATGATTTTATTCCGGCTATACCCCTTGATAGAAGTTACAGTAACAAGATCAATAAAACAGATTTCAATGATTCATTTCATAAAAACTAAGGTTTAAATTAAAAAACATGATACATGATTGGATACTTTACCTACTTAAAATTTATCGCTTCATTAAATGAAAATTATTTTTTGAATGATGATTTGAAGTTTTTATTCACTCTTATTCCTTTTCTTAATATTCTATACTTTTTATGATATGAGAAAAAAAAATGTTATATCTGGTATTAAAATGAGGATATCTCCCTTTGGATAAAGCCTCCAAGAACTATTCAGGGAAATATCATAAGCTATTGAAAAAAATTTATCTAACTTTAAGATGAACGTTTTTGGAAAAATTGTTTATATACTTTTATAAAAACTTTTAAAACCATGTATGTCTTATGAAATCTACTTTTAAGAAATCATTTAACTTTCAAACATTAGCTCTAATTCCGGTAATGAGTTTAGGTTATATATTTTCTTCTCATGCTCAAAATACAAAACCTCCGATGGTCATTGACGATTTTCAAAAAATCAATTCTATGACTATTAATAAAAGTGCATGGAAAACATTCACTGACATCGATAATGGAGGAGGTTCTATTATTAAATTCTCCTATCAAAAAGAAAATAAATCAAAAGAAATAAATCTAAATGTTCAATATAAACTTGAACAAGGTAACTGGCAATGGGCACCCTATGCTGCTATAACATGTAACCTTACCTCCAAAGAAATCCCAACCGGAGTACAGGCAGTTGCTTATGAATTCAAAGGTTCATCTCATAATTTTGTATATAGGTGCGACAATATTAAAGATTATGCATTTTATGAAAGAAACATTCCGGAAAGTAAAGAATGGAGCACCGTTACAATCCCCATTTCTGAGCTTACACAACCATCCTGGGGGGCAAGGAAACCACTAAGCGAAGCAGACTTAAACTCTCTTGCGTGGCAGGTTATAGGACTCAGTGGTGATTCAGGAAGTTTTTCAATTGATAATGTCCGTTTTTTATATACTCCGCAATTAACTTTATCTTCAAAAAATAACTTCAAAAATGATGTAAACTCCATTAGAGAAACGATTCATTCATCAATTCTTAATGAAGACCGAGAGTTATGGATTTCACTACCCACTTCAGTTGAAGAAATGAAAAAGAGTAATAAGAAGTACCCTGTCATATATGTATTAGACGGGGATTCACATATAAAGACTTTTTCAAGTATGACTGATCAATTGGGAATTTACTATGGAAATTCAGTATTCCCAGAAATGATTATTGTAGGAATTTTAAATACTGACAGATGGAGAGATCTTTCACCAACTCATATTACTAAAACACCATTTAATATTGATTCTACTTTATTAACAAATACAGGAGGTGGAGAGAATTTTATCAAATTTATCGAAAAAGAGCTGATATCCCATATTGATTCAATATACCCAACAGCTCCTAACAGAACATTCGTGGGACATTCACTGGGTGGATTAACTGTATTAAACACATTGATTCATCATCCGCATATTTTTAACTATTACCTAGCAATTGATCCAAGTTTATGGTGGGACAACCAACTATTAAATAAACAAGCTAAAAATATTCTACACAATGTTGATGTACAAAACAAGCGTTTGTTTATTGCAATTGCGAATACATTGCCAGATGAATATGACATAACTAATATCCGGAAAGATACGGCCATTAATGCTACACACATGAGGTCTATCTTTGAATTTACCGACATACTAAAAATGCAGCCAAAATCAGGTTTACAATGGGATTATAAGTATTACGAGAATGACACTCACAATTCCGTACCCTTTATTGCAGACTATGACGGTATGAGATATTTCTTTAATTATCATAAAATAAAATTTGATGATAAAATGGAAAATGCTGATTTCAATATTGAATCAGCAATAACCACTCATTACAAAATTATATCCAAAGAATTTGGCTGCGATGTGTCATTTGAAGAAGTGCTGAATAACTACGGACGTCGCTTTATAAGAAATAAAAATTATAAACAAGCTTTAGTATGTTTCAAAACCAATACCAATAACTATCCCAATAGCGTTCGAGCTTGGGAAAACCTAGGTAATATCTATGAAAAAATAGGTGATATCCCAAATGCTGTTATGAGTTATTCAAAATGTCTATTAATAGCAGAAATTCCTTCCATACGAAAGAAGATGAACAAATTACAGGAAGTCAGCACAAACAAAGACTAAAGCGACTCTATTGAAGCTTTCGTTATTCTGGATTTTCAAAGACCATCAATATTAATTTTCAGAAATCAATAAAAAGCCATCTCAAATTCAGATGGCTTTTTTATTTTTAATTATTGAATAGGATATACAATTATTTTGGCCTTGGAGTTTTATCTTTTTTATAAGTACTCCATTGATTTTCTCCTTTTGGTACCGCTTGTCTGATTTCCTGACTTCTTTTCTTTCCCAGTTCTTTACTTTTTATTTCGACAGATTCCTGAGTTGCGTCTGTACCTTTAATAGGTTGCTTAAGCAATCCATCTGTTTCGTTTACATGCTTTGCAGGGTCTTCAATATATTGCCAGGTTTCTGCAAGGCCGGTTGATTTACCTTCATTCCATGCATCTCTGATTGTAGCCCCGTTCGACATATTAAAATAAAGATTGCTGAACCTAGGATCACCTTGTATTACTCCAGGAGGAAAGTTTGGCTTGATTGTTTCAAGTGCAGCTTCAAACATTTGCATATGTGCAACTTCTCTGGTCATTAAAAACTTAAGAGTTTCTTTCACATAAGGATCATCAGTAAACTGCATAAGATATTCATATACAATTTTTGCTCTTGATTCAGCTGCTATATCTGAACGTAAGTCAACAGTAAGGTCTCCGTTTGCTTCTACAAAAGCACCTGACCATGGTACACCTTGACAATTTGTAACAGCAGGCCCTCCACCTGTTAAGACTCCGAATTGAGGTGCTGTTGTAGCCTGATGAATAAGATTCTCTTTTGCTGATTTCCCTAGCAGCATATCCATAATTTCAGATTTGTCCGCCGCTTCTTTTAATTGCCCGTTTACTCCATTAAGCAACATTTGGATCGTTGCCCCAACAATTTCTAAGTGACTTAATTCTTCAGTAGCAATATCCATCAGCATATCATATTTCTCAGGATAAGCTTGTCTGACTGAAAATGCCTGAACAAAATATTGCATAGCTGCTTTAAGTTCTCCATTAGCTCCTCCGAATTGTTCGAGAAGAAGAGTGGCAAATTGTGGATCAGGTTTAGAAACTCTGGCGTTAAATTGTAAATCTTTAATGTGGTGAAACATACATATATGGTTATGGTTAGAAATCATTGCTTAAAAAGAATCAGCGATGCCGACAATTAATTGAATACCGAAATCTTCATAGGTTCTTGATTGAACTAATAAATTTAAAATCTACATAAACTTCAGCACCAAATAAATGACAACAGCGGTAATAGATTTTCTTGAAATCAACTTATTTTACAAGATCAGCCTTCAACTGAGTAGCTTTCTGCAAATGCTCATTGATATGTGGCAAATATTTATTAGCATAATTTATCACATCCTGATCTTGGCCGGAATTAATTTCTGTATTAAAGATCTGCTGGGCCTTTTGATGATCTACAACTTGTGTAGATATATACAAGCTATCAAATTGATACCCGTTCAAAACCTGCAATTGTTGCTTTATTGCTTTATGAAGAGAATCCAGTTCTTGAGGGATTGTTACATTTTTTTGTGCGGCAAGTGTTTTAAGGTCATTCTGTGCAAGAGTATGCTCGTTGACCATAAATGCTCCAAAAGCTTTAATGCTATCATCAGAAGCCTTTGTAGCAGCCAATTGTCCTAAATCAATTTCTGCAAGATTAGATAAAGAGGCATTATTTATAAAAACAGTATCTGTAACTGATAAAGTCTGAACTTGTTGAGGAGGAGGAGTATTATCATCATCATCTTTCTTACAACCTAATGATGAAGCCAATGCTAAGATCAAAAGCATACTCAATCTCTTAGGTGAACATACTTTTGTAATAAAATAATTTTGTAAATTAAGATTGTCCTTTTTCATAAATTAAGTTTAGATAATTACATAACCTCTATCTTTATTAATGTTTAAAAAGAATAAAATATTTTAATAAAGGTTATAACAGGAACCCACTAACAGGGGTTAATCAATATCTTAAATTGCAGCTTCCTATCTAAGATATCATCTATTTATAATGCGTTCCATTCGTAGAAACCACAAGTGTTAGGAACCTATGTATTTTATTGATTAACACATTCATAATGTTCCAGATTCTCTATTTATCCGTCTTCCTTCCTCCGTCTATAAAACTTTTCCTTAATAAGTCCCTTGGCTGATAATTGAACTTCAATCCATCTGTAATAGTTAATTTCTCAGGGAACTTAATTATTATATGATATGGGAAACCCAAAAAAACTTAATAAACAAGCAGAAACTTCGGGAGAAGAGATTCATCCTACAATCGTCCTCGTCCATGGCGCTTTTGTAGATGCTTCAGGTTGGGAAGCTGTTTATAAGAAACTGAAAAAGAACGGATATAAGGTCGCAATTGTCCAAAATCCTACCATTTCGCTTGAAGGTGATGTTGCTGCTACCAAACGTGCAATTGCAGAGGAACAAGAACCTATAATTCTTGTAGGCCATTCGTATGGTGGAGCAGTAATCACAGAAGCGGGAAACGATCCGAAAGTAGCAGGTCTAGTTTATATCGATGCATTTGCTCTTGACAAGGGAGAATCTGTTTCTGCTCTTATCAAAGATCCAGTGCCAGGAGCACCAGCACCTCCATTATTGGCGCCCAAGGATGGTTTTGTACTTCTTGACAAAGAAAAATTCCCTGAAGCGTTTGCCGCTGATGTTGATCCTGAAAAAGCCAGATTTATGGCAGACACACAGGTTCCTTGGGGAATAGATGCCATCAATGGAACGATAAGTGAGGCTGCATGGAAAAACAAACCAAGCTGGTATCTGATTGGGACAAAGGACAGAATGGTCCCCCCAGAGGCACAGCGTTTCATGGCAAAACGTTCAGGAGCAACAATAATAGAAGCTGAAGGGAGTCATGCGATTTATGTATCAAAGCCTGATACTGTGACTTCCATCATTGAAACAGCAGCAAAGGCAATTGCAGAGGAAGCGTTTATTAAATAATATTTCTAACATACTATTAAGTCTTAAAGCAAGTTATATCAACTTGCTTTTTTTTCATGATACAATCATTATTTTTCTATATAATTCATTATAAAAAACAAGAACTTTGGGTAATTTTCTAATTATTCTTTCTCCGGAAGTAGAAAAATATTTATATTAAGCATACATATGTATTCAGATCAATACTAGTATGAGAACAGCAGTAAAAGCTTTATGTATTCTGATCTTATCAATAGTTTCCTCAGAAATCCTTGCTTGTAATTGTGTAGAAACAAATACCGTTAAAGATGAAATAAAAAATTCAGATGCTATTCTCGTTGGGAGAATTATTGAAAGAGACCCGGTAGAGCTCTACGATTCAATACCTGCCTTGAAATTTAAATTAGTAGTTGATGCATTCTACAAAGGTCAACTTACAAATGATACTGTATTAATTTTTACCGGAGCTAATTCCGTTGCATGTGGCTATGAATTTGAGAAAGGCTTTAAGTATATTATATACGCAAATAACCATAAAGTTAAGGAGCTCAATAAGAAACAAGAAAATTTTGCCCCTAAAAATATCTTTTATACTACAAATTGCAGTAGAACAAGACTTCATGACATGACAGAAATTAAAGAAATAGAAAAACACTTACAGAATCTAAAGTACAAATCAGAAGAAGCTCTCATTACTCTGGGAAATCCTCCAGTTTGCAAGAATTGCGGGAAGCAAGGCGTAAAAAAGTTTATAAGAGACAATCTAAATTATCCAAGAGGGCAATGCATTGAAGGAAAAGTTTATGTTGGTTTTACAGTGGATACACTTGGTAATGTTAAAGAGGTTAATATTAAACGTGGTCTTACCAAAGAAGCGGATGAAGAAGCAATAAGAATTGTAAAAATGATGATCTTTTATCCTGGGACTGTTGACGAAAGACCTATAAAGGTGAAAATGGTATTACCTATTAATTTTTCAATTGAGGAGTAACAGCTTCATACTTTATAATTTTACCATCTTCAACTTTTGTTTATCCAAAATGAAATACAAAGAAAGAGTTTTAAAAATGCTTGGACTGACTCAATTAATTTCCTGGATAATTAATTGCTGTTTAATATTTTATTTAATATTCATCGCCAACTCTCCCTCCTCGTGGATTGTGCTGACAATAGGACTTATTATTCAATTACTGGGGCTTTTGATCAATTTGAGGTATGGAAGACGTAATAAGCTTTGGCTCGCATTAATAGTAATACCTCTACTAATTCTTGTCCTAAGAAGTTCTGAATCACATAATTTGATTAGCAGCCATATTCTTTGACGGACCTCAGATCTTTATTATCTCAATCCTGCTTGCAAATATTTTATATTTTTTAAGTATCTTCCATATATTAAAGGAGATAAGGATAAATAAAAGCTGAAAAATGGTATATAAAACTCTATGTGTATCAATGAGAAAATCATTGAAAATTCTTTTTTACATATTCATTTTTGTATTTATCCTGACAGCATGTACCCAAAGCAACAAAATAAATAATGAACCTCAAATAGACTCTGTCAATACAATCATCCGTGATACCTCGAAAATATTTAGTGAAAAGCTCATACCAGAAAGTGAAGTAACTCAAGGTAATTCGGTGATAATATTTAATGACTCCCTGTTTGTTGATTTGAACCCAGACCTGATTGAAATCTCTGAAGATAACTTCGAGCACTTTAAATACAATTACAAAATAGCCTGCGTATTAGATCCAGGAGGTTTTATCAGTGGATCTGGCCTTTACTTTAATCATGACTGCGACGAAATTTGTGAAACATATTTAATTGGGAAAGAAACTAACAGAAGAATTCTATTACCTTCCGACTATGACGCAGGAATATTAGATGTGCTTGTTTCTTCAGCATGTGACCAACTGGTAGTTTGTTCATCATATGACGGTCCTGACTATGTAGATTATTATGGCCATAGAGCAGAACTTTTTGTATTCAATGTAACCCTAGGGAATGGACTAAACGGAATAACTCCTGCTTTTAAATACTATGCATATGACTGGTCTATTGCCGAAATTATATGGATAAGCGACAAAGCAATAGCTTTAAAAACTTACGAAGAAGGAAGGCATGGAGATGATAGTCACTTACATTATAAGTATTATAAAGTAAACCTCACACCAAATCCTTCTTCAGGAGATATTTCAGAATCTGATTAACATTTATCTATATCGGTAGGTAACTTTCTATCCTCGATTCAACGTCGATTATTGCATAAATAAGTTTTTTAATAAGTTAGTGTAACAAAAGTTACAATCAATTTCTTTTATTAAGAATATCTTTGTCATACCTACCATAAGTACCCTCAATTAGTAGCCTCGCTACTTCACAAACCAGCAATAATGAATATGAAATAAACTAACAAGAACTAACCAACTAAAACCATACAATGACAACATCAATCAACAAAGCAACAGTTTTAAAATTCAACAAAGAATTCCTGGAAAAGGGAAATACTGAAGTTCTAAAAGAAATAGTAGCTGACAATTTTATAAATCACTCAGCTGCAGGCACAGTTCCAAATACTATTGAAGGAATGATACAACTAGTCTCCATGCTACATAAAGGATTTTCAGATTTCAAAATTGATATTCATGAGCAAGTTGCCGAAAATGATATTGTTGCTACACGTAAAACAATTTATGCAACTCATACTGGAGAAATAATGGGACACAAAGCGACAGGTAAGCAAGTTGCTTTTAGCGTTATGGACTTTGTGCGTCTTTGCGATGGAAAATACATCGAACATTGGGGACAAAATAACATGATGCAGGTGATACAACAATTGTCATAAGAATATCGCTATACTTCCCTGATTCCGCACAATAGAAGGATCTTGTTTTTCACATATGATCCCATATTTCAAGCGCAATTCAATATCATATAATTCTAAATAGTCATTTTTCCTCTATTCCATATCTTGTGAATTTTTAATAGGATAATTAACTTAAACTGCAAACTATTTTAAGGAGGACATAGTTAACCAAACTTGGTTCTTAATTAACTTAAAAAATAGATAATATGTGGATAGGTTCAATTAGACTAGTAGTAGAAACAGCGAATTCCCAAGATGCGGGAACAGACAGTCTCGTACAAGTTTCTGTTTTGAGGAACGGTATCGAACTTCGTGTACTGAACCTCGATTATCCAACTGAGGATGATCTGGAACGTGGTGCTATACGCAACTACGATTATATGGGACCGACAAAATTACCAAGAAGAAATGATAAAACTCCACCGCTTCCTTCAGGCGTTGGTCAGAGTCCAATGCCTTACCCCGGCTATGGATTCGAATTCTCCAACGGATTAAATGGACACCTAACCCTTCAGTTACGGATTCGTGGTGATGACATGTGGATTAAGGACAATATAGACTTGTATGTCAGGAAAATTCGTCAAAAAGCAACTAGTTTTGATACACTAGCATGGGTTGAAGATTCCGAGTGGACATATATTGCCACCTGGAGCCGGGATGTAGCAATGAGTACTGATAGTAAAGAAGGCTTTACTATTTTGAACCTTAATTTGATATAAATATTATAATACCCCCAGATACTAAAAAGGCATCTGGGGTTTAGTACATAATAGTGGGCAATAGAAGTTTAAAATAATTATCTCTATCCCAACATACAAAATCGATTGCTTCCGAATAAATGTATTTACTACACAAAAATTAAATTTCAAGAAATCAATTCCTCTTTGAACTGTTGAAACTATAAGTGACAATGATATTGAGGATTCTGAGAAATAATTCTGCTTACATTTTCACCATTGATAGAAGAATTGCCATTGCGCAGATATAGATTAATTTAAGAATGAGATCTTGCATATTCTTTTTATTACTTTTTAAATTCTAACTGGGGTGGCTTCATCTACTTATTCTTATTTGCTACTTTTATTTCGATGTAAAGAATTTGTATAAGTATTCCGATGAATAACTCTAATACACATAACCATCCCCTGAGGTAACTCTATTTTTTAAAAAAAATTAAAAAAAATCAAACAAAAAAACACGCCCAATATAAATCGTTAATTTACTGACAATTACAAAACATATAATAAATCGATATAGCCTATCTCCTAGTTATTGCCAAATTCCTAGAATAAAATAAGTAAATACGATTAAGTCGATAAACAAAACTCATGACCACACAAAAAGAATAGACTAATGAATTAAATTTACCAATAAACTAACTTATACAGACTTTACTTATAGTCTCCCTTAGTTATTTTCGTAAAGTTTCTCTCCTGTTAAGGACAATCATTTAAATTAAATTATTTAACAGATATTTTTTGTTATTTACTAACATGAATACACAGCTCTTTCAAAACATCAATAAAACAGTAAGCCTATCTAAAGAAGAATTTGAACAGTTTTATTCTTACACCCAGACAATTAAACTAAAGCGAAAAGAATTTCTTTTGAGCGAGGGTGATACCTGTAAACACTCTTATTTTGTTTCCAAAGGCTGTCTTAGATACTTTTACTCAATAGAGGGAAATGAACACACCGGTCAGTTTTTCTTTGAAAACAACTGGTATACCGATTTAGAAAGCTTTCTAACAGGAAAACCATCAAGGCAAAACATAGAAGCATTAGAACCAACTCAAATAATAACTATATCAAAAGATTCGCTTGAAAAATTATATATGCTCAATCCCAAGTTTGAAAGATTTGGAAGGCTAATGGCCGAACGTGCTTTTATTGGAATTAAACAAAGAACTGAAATGCTGACCAATCAAAGTGCAGAAGAAAGATATATAAATTTAATTCGTGAAAGACCAAAGGTAATTGAGCGCATACCACAACATTATATTGCCTCCTATATCGGCATACAGCCTCAATCTCTCAGCAGAATCAGAAAAAAACTTGGCAATTACTGATTTCTTAACATAGGTGAATGTTTTACGAGAACCGTCTACTCAGTTTTGTAACATTCAATTTAACCTATAAAAAAGATGAAAAAGTTATTGATAATTTTCAGCTTTATGCTATTCTACTTCCCGCTATTAAAGGCTCAGGAAAAAACAGAAAGAAAACAATTTCCTTATTCGAACAGATTTAGCATTCAGACTGGTTTATTGCAGGACATTTTATTGAATGGACAAAATATAGTACTGACATATACGACTCAAAGGTTGGTAGTTGACTGGAGTCATGGCAACTCTTTGGATTTTAACTCAGGACATCATTTTAAAAATAATGAAGGATATAATACGCAAAGACTGGATGTAAAAATGCCCTGGACTACCGGACCGAGTATTGGATACAGGATAACCCCATTCTTTAATGTCAGAGCTGAATTTAAAGCCCACCGTAATAAGTTAATGTATGAAAACACTAACACCTCTATTGTCTCATATACAACTTATACTGTCGGCCTAGGTGCATTTTATTCCTGGTACCCCTTCAGAAAAAAAAATAACTGGCTTGATGGTATCTGTATTGAACCTGTTATTCGCTTCTGGCCAACAGTTGGTTCTTCACTGACTGATAATTATCACTATGAAAATAAACTTACAGGAGAAAGAGAAAGAATAGAACCATATAAATTAGGCTGGCTTGCTAATATAAATATTGGATATACTTTCGGAGGAAGATAGCATATTAATAGCTATAACTAGTTAAATGCAAAATACCTCTAGATAAAGTATTCTGAGGTATTTTGTATTCCTTATAAGGGCAATCTACTCTCCTATTCATTTAAAATATTATCTGCAACTTAGTCAGCTTTGCTTAAGCTATCTTTGGTCCTTTTCCTAAAAATTTTTTAGTAGGTAATAAAATATCTAAAAAAACACTTCACTTACAGCTAAACACTATTTCTCTTTGCAGAAAACTTCTCTCATCATTTTTATTTATATTGTAATACAATATTCACTCAATCTTTCAATGAAGTATATATATTTTTCTCTGGTACTTTTATCATTAGCCAGATATGGAACAGGCCAGAATTTAGTGCCTAATTCAGGCTTTGAAGAATATTTCACATGTCCGCAAACATTTAACAGTAAATCATCAATCAAGAAAATTGCACCGCACTGGAATTCTCCAAGCAACGGAACGCCAGACCTTTATAACAGATGTAGCAGAGGTGAAATGGGCACGCACAATATCACCGGTGTAACCGAGCCATACAAAGGTAATGGTTTCGCGGGATTCATATTATGGGAAGAAGATGTCGGCTTTCGGGAATACCTTCAGGTTCGGTTAATACAACCGCTTCAAAAAGGAGAAACATATATAGTTTCCTTCTGGTATAAAATGTCTACATATTCACAATTCAGCATTGACAGAATAGGATTTTCCCTTCACGATACTAATACACTATTTAAATACACTCACAACATTCCGGATGTGACTTATGAGAAAATAAAGGACAAAGCTTTTGATCCAAACTCTGGATCTTGGGAATTGCTTCAAACAGAATATATCGCTAAAGGTGGTGAAAGGTACCTTACAATAGGAAACTTCAGCGACAACAAAAGTACTAAGTCATTTAGCTTAGCTAATATAAATAAACTAGAGCCTTTGTTGAAAACCTCCGCCTATTACTATTTGGATGAGGTTAACATAAGCCTCAAGAATTTAACCACTCAAGAGAAAGGGACTGAAAAGCTAAGCTTAGACAAGAAAATAATCATAAGTCCGGGAAACTATACCTTAGAGGGTATACAGTTTGATTATGATAGTGATATACTTCTACCTTCTTCTTATGAAGAACTAGATCTGGTTTTTTATACCTTGGAAAAGCATCCTGACTGGCAGTTAATTATTAATGGGTATACAGATAGCAATGGTTCTATGCAGTACAATCTTGAGTTATCTAGCAAGAGAGCTCTTGCTGTGAAAAATTATCTCACATCAAAGGGAATAACTCCGCAGCGGATTCAATGCTATGGCCATGGCAAAACAAAGCCTTTAGCATTTGGCAATGATGAAGAAAGTCAAAAGAAAAACAGAAGAGTAGAGTTTCTTTTTATTAAGAATAAAATGTATAAATCTCAGGATTAAAACAATCACCAGATTAATATTACATAACAAATCACTCCGCTTATTTTGATTTAACCCCAATAGTAAGCCTTTGGGATCCAGCCTTACCATTTATGGACAATCCATTTATCTGTATTGTATAAGCTCCTTTTTGATCTGAAGTACAAAAACTAACGGAAACCTTTTTATTACCATCAAGCTTTAAATTTGAAGACCAGAACAATTGATTTCTAAAATCAGGAATTCTATTATTTGCAGCGTCTGCATTATTATAAACAGGTGAATAGAATTCTCTTTTCATTTGAAGTCCTTCATATTCTATTACCAAAGCCTTAGGATCAAGTTCAAAACCACTGAGGTCTCCTTTATAGGTAGAATAACTTATGATGCCAGGTGTATTTAACGTTCCATGAAAATATCTCCTTGCTACTACCTCAAGCCTTTCCATTTTCTTAGGATCAAATGCCAGAACCTTCTCAATATTAAATACCGGAACACCATCAATTAGCGTCAATGGAGCATCTTCGAAGACTTTTTTAGAAATGTTATTACTTACCAAAAAATGAAATCCGTCTTTCTTTTTCCTCAGAAAAACTTCAGGAACATATTCTCTGATTACATCTTCCATTTTGGGAAACCTGGTGTAATCATCAAGAAAATATACTTTATCAGCTACTCCATAGAACGGCTTGTCAGAAGTAAACAGGTCTTTGGACTCATCATGTTTATTATTAAAAACCTTCACTACACTGGAATTAACTCTTCTATCAAGAAGACTTGTTCTATGTGCTGCAGACAATATCAAGGGCGCTGATGAATATTTTGAGACCTCTTGTGAAAAGCAATTATAAATTTCTATTGATGGAGCCGGATTTTGAGGATCTGTCTGAAAAACCAGATTATTTAATCCATATAAATCTTTCAAAGGCAAAATAAAATCTCCTTTCAAATTACTTCTTGTCAATGAAAACATATCTGGCTTTCCCGGACTAGATAGATACAAGCTTGTATTCTTAAGCAATTCTTTGTTATTCAGATCCGTCATCCGACCTCTGATGATATGCCCTTCATACTCGGGTAGAAAACTTAGCTGAGCATCTCCAGCATTGAATACATCCGTCCAATCAAACCTTCTCCACCCTTGTGTAAGTAATAGGTTTTCCAAAGCGTCTGAAGTTTCTTTGTTTAATTGTTGAAAATAGTATTCCGGAGATTCTATAAACCCCTTCAAATCCGAAGAAAGCCATAAATGGGTAAAAATATCATATTGATCTTCGTCTTCAAGCGTGTCATTCAGAAAAACAGAGATAGAAAGACTTGCTGTTTCCTCCTTCTTAAGGTTTGCACCTGAAAAGCTTAGCTCAACTTTTTCCCTTGACGAATAAAATTCCTTTTCCGTCTTAGCTTCTAATTGCAATCTATCATTCACTGGATAATTAAAAAACAAGCGCTCACAAACAGCTTTTTTGGATCTATCAAAGACTGTGAAACTATTAATCCCATCAGCTAATCTTGATTTATCAATAATAAAGGAGGCTCTTCCATTTTGAAAAAAGCTCAATTCAGCAAACTGTAAAGTGCTTTGTTTATGAACGATCAGATAAACAGGTTCGTAGCTACTTTGCTTGTTCTCTGATCTAACCGAAACATCTACCTTTATTTTCTGATCAACCTCTTCAGTTAACCTCATGCCATAACCATTTGACAGGACCTCTGGAAACTCCACCCAATATTTCTTTTGATCCTGTGAGGTAATTAAGGCTTTGTATTTAACGGAATCTTTGGGGGTAAAAGTAATACTACCCATTCCGAATTTTAAAGGACTAAATCTTTCAAGAGTATCATTATTTCCATCTAAAATATATCCTTTAAAATCAACGCCCTTGCCTTGCTTATCTGCGACTTTAAAAGCTAATTTTGATGTGATTCCAGCAACTAGATATCCTCCTTCGGGAAAGAGTCCCATGACATACTCGGGCACGCTTGCTGGTATATTTGATATAGATTTTTCAGATACATTAATAACTTTAATAGATTGATGAAAGAAAAACTCCGGACTGTAGTTTCTCATCCAATTGGTGTAAGCACGAACGATATAATTACCGGAATGTAATCCATTTGTGAGATCAATTGCCCCTGCCCCTTCTCCATTCTTAAGACTTACCTTTTTTTGACTAACAGGTCTATGATTTTCATCCAGAATTTCAATGTAAGCCACCTTGCTTAAATCTGCAGGTTTGAGATTCATTGCATTTACCAGATATAGCTTAAACCACAATGTCTCACCTGTCATATAAACTCCACGATCTATATGAACAAAAATCTTTTCCTGAAAATGATTTTCGCTGTATGACTTTAAACTATTAACAATGCTTTTTAAAGTATCTGATTGAGCTACTCCCTCATGGATAATCTGCAAAAGCAAAAATGTCAATGCACCTAGAAAGATTCTGTATTTCAGTAACTGTTTCATGAAGTCTAAAATATTATATCAGATTATTGAGGCCAGTAATCGGGTTTTGTTTTAGTACCATTTCTCCTGCAATCTATACAAGTAACGAATCCGTAATAATATGTCACTTTACCTGTCTCCATATTCGTCACTGAATTGATTGGCACATAAGTTCCAGACTTATATCCGATTATCGTTCTTGAATCCTCTTCAAATACATTGCATCCATCGTACTCAGTCTCAAAGATATAATTTGAAGGCAAATCTGCCCTATCTATAAAGATCCTTTTCTCTGCGATATTACTTGCGCTTACGTATCCCAATACAAGTTCATTTTCATTGGTGATACACTTAATATTTCCCCTGTACTGAGCAGGTTGAGGATCAAATATAGTCCCAACTGATTCAGTCATCTTTTTAAGGTTTTGCCAGTACTCAAACTCCTTTTCATCAATCGCATTTTGCTTCACAAGAATGCTATAAAACATCTGTAGTCTGGTACTTTTTAATGTAACTTTAGTCAATGGCTGATGAATTATCTCTGTCGACTGTGGACTCAGAGGAGTACCTAAATAGATACCATTTGATCTTGCAGAGGCAAAACATTCATATATATCTTCTTCTGGTGTTCTGAAATATTTAATAGAATCTTTGAATATCAATGTAGACATAAGGGAAGAATGAAACTGCCACGTTTCTTCATATTCCCATCTATAGAAACGGGTCTTGCCGGATGGGTCTGAAGTATTGACAAACAACTGCACTCCATCAGGCTGGCTTTCCCATGTTATATCGCCTATTGCAGGAGCAGTTTTAACCTCCACATACTCTGAAACATATTCTTTTCCGTCAGCTTCAATCTTAATTCTATATTGGTGACTTTGGTTTAAGACCAATCCTCTTAACTCATAGTATCCACTGTCCTTATTAGACAAATTATATGTTTCATTCGAAGTAGATTCAATGCGCACTCTTGCATCTGACACAAAATTAATGTTGTTCGGCTTTGAGAGGTTATTCGACCTTGTAAGCCTGAAGGTTGTAGTACCCGAACAAATAGTTCCTTCCACTACTAAATAATGATTAGATGCACTGATCACTGGAGGATTATAAGGTTCCTCGCATCCTGAAAAGGCAAAAGGCAAAATAAAAGCAGCAATTATGGAATTAATTATTTTCAAACTTCGCATGATTGTTAAAATCTGAAATTGTAAGTAATTGTAGGAATTGGCTGACCAAAGATAGAAAGCTTATAACCCTGTATTTTACCATTATCATTAGTAAAATAAACTGAGTATACGTTTTTCCTTCCTGTCAAATTATAGACAGCTATTGTCCATGAGCTATGTGAAAGTTTCTTTATTTTATGATTTCCTTCAATATTCAAGGAAAGATCTATTCTGAAGTAATCAGGAATTCTATACTGATTTCTGTCCCCATAAGCGATTCTTTGCCCTCCAGCCATATTGTATGTTGCAATAGGGAGCGTAACTGGTCTACCTGTACTATAGGTACAATTCAATGAAGTAGAAAATCTTCTGGAGAACTTGTAATTTCCAACGAATGTAAAATCATGAGGTTTATCAAAATTGGCTGGATACCATTTTCCATTATTCACCAATTCCCCTTGCAATGGGTCATTCATGCGAAGAAATATTCTGCTATATGTATAACTTATCCATCCGTTTAATTTTCCGCTATTCTTTTTAACAAGAAACTCTGCCCCATATGAATTACCTTCAGTATTTATAACCTCTGTTTCAACATGATGATTTTGGATCAATTTAGCCCCAGCTCTATAATCCAGGTAATTCTTCATCCGTTTACGATATAATTCTACAGATGCTTCTATAGTATTTTTTCTAATATTCTTATACAGACCAAGTGAAATCTGATCCCCGGTAGTGGGTTTAATATTCGGATCAGAAAGCTTCCATATATCAGTAGGTGATATAGTTGCTGTATTTGAAAGCATGTGTATGTACTGGCGTAATGTATTGTAACCAAGCTTTACAGAAACATTATCTGTAATCATATATCTGCCAGAAAGTCTGAATTCTGGCCCCAGATATGTCTTTATATTTTTTCCTCCCTGATAAGAAATTGTATCTGACACGCTATACACGGATTTTGGAAGTCCATCTTGATATACATGAATATCCTTTGGGCCTAAATAATTCAGCATAGAAAATCTTACACCAAAATCAAAACCAAGGCGTGCACTCATTTGGTACTGGTCGCCCAGATATACTGCACTTTCAAGAGCCTGCTCATTCTGAATTTTGTCCTGAACAATCAGAGACTCCTGACCTTCGGGGGAAATCTTCCCGGGTTGAATATCATAATGAAGAGAAGAAAATCCGAAGGTCAAATTATGTTTGGCACTTATTGCGTATTTTATATCTCCTTTTACCTGCATTTGATTTATACCGAATGAAAGCTTATAAGCATTTTGTAAGGTCTCCGTATTTGTGATTCCATATTGATATCCACTGGTGCTTCCTGTAAGCTCTGTAGATAATTTATCATTATGATTATACCTCCATTTCAAAACAATACTGTTATTGTTGTAATTAAATAAAGTAGTTTTTTTTAAATTAAACTTATCCTGACTAATATAGCCTGTAAGATATAATTCACTTTTACTGCTTAATATGTGACTTACAACAAGATTAAGATCATAAAAAGAGGCCTTACTGCCAGAATACGTTGAGTTTCTTAGCTGACTCAGCAACCAGTTGGAATAGGTAGATCTTCCTCCCAGAATAAACGAAGTCTTGTTTTTAATGATGGGACCTTCAATCGTAAGCCTGCCGGTCAGTATACCAAGTCCACCGGTTCCTGCGTATTTGTTCATATTCCCTGTTCTTGTTGCAACATCAAGAACTGAAGAAAGCCTTCCTCCAAACCTAGCAGGAATACTACTTTTGTATAACTCCACATTTTTTACTACATCAGGATTAAATGCTGAGAAAAATCCAAATAAGTGAGAAGGATTATAAATGATTGCATCGTTGTATAGAATAAGATTCTGATCAGCGGATCCTCCCCTAACATTAAATCCAGTACTCGCCTCTCCTGAAGTCTTTACACCTGGCAGTGTCATTATAACCCTCAAGACATCGGCTTCACCAAAAACCGTAGGAGTTTGTTTAATGGTTTTAATACTAACCTTCTCCTGACCCATTTCTAAGCTCTTCACAGTATTCTCTTTACCTGTCACCACAATTTCATCCACATAATTAAGCTCTTGTTCCATTCCAATATCCAGAGACCCACCTGAATATAACATTACATTCCTCCTCGTTTCCTTCATCCCAAGGCTTTTGATCCTGATCGTATATGTACCTTGAGGAAGAGTAATAGAGTAGAATCCAGATTGATCACTCACTGCACCTTCATTCCTTCCATCTACCGACAATGTTACTCCACCTATAGCATTACCTGTTTGACTATCATAAATCTTCCCATTAACTGTAACTTTTTCTGATTGGCTATCTCCTTTCCTCCCTATCTCCAAAATTTTATTTTCAATCAAACCGTTAACCTTACGAGAACTTTCTATTATTTCATTTGGTCTACGTCCTTCATCATTATTTCCTATAATACCTGCTGATATAAATGTTTCAACAGGAGCTTCCTTACTAATAAAAACATTACGTCTGTGGTCGATTGCAAAAAAGTATTTTGTATTGTTAAAAATTGCAGCAAGCACATCATTAAGATGCTTTTCCGAAACACTTATATTAACATTTATACTATCGCCTACTTCAGATGAATAATAAAATTTGAATGAAGTATTTGATTCAATTCTTCTAACAAATTCATTAAAGGTTACATTTATAAAATCACCTGATATTGTGTCTTTCTCTGCATCCTGGGCGGAGAGTTCAAAAGACATAAAAACATTGAGCAACCAGACTATGAAAAATATTTTGCTTCTCATTTTGCGTTTAGTTTATCAAATTGCTCAACCAATAACAGAATAGATCTTTCCCGATTGGCAGAATATTTAAAGTCGAAACTTTTCATATATCTGGATAGTTCTTTTTTATGCTCTTTCAGGACATTCAAGAGGGAAGCTTTACTTTTAACCGGAAAATATCCGTTTCCAATATTGATATAATAAAAGTTCTTTTCTTCAATTTCATTTATAATGATTCCATTTGAATTGACCTCCTGAATTGTCTTTTTCCTTTTCACATAAACCTTAGTTATTCCGTTATTGAGAAGCTCATAAAAACCGGTTTCGGGAATAGAATACTCAGAAGTGTCTTTTGTTAATTTTATAAAAAGGTGACCAGGAAATGAAAATTGAGATATTTTTTCACCAGATAATTTCAACAAATTTAATTTACTATAATCCTCTACAATTACTTCATCCCTAATTATATCATATAACAGCAGCACATTCTGATAATACAAATCATCATATAAAATATTTCCGACAGTGACTTTTTCATTTTTAAAAAAAGGAAAACCCTTTGTTTTAACGCTCAACCCTACATAAAGAGAACCACTATAAAGTCCAAGATTCTCTTTTATCGTGGCCTTATATAAACTAACAGCATTTTCTAAGGCCTTGTCATTATCACCAGAATCTGGCTTATAAACATTTTGAGCACCTATTTGGAAGTGAATGAAGCTGATCACCAAAATCAGCAATAATAGTTTTTTCATTTTAAAGTAACAGGCATTAAATTAACTCTCTGGTTTACAGTGCAGCAAAGTATAAAAAGAGTAGTAATAATAAAAAATAAATACTAATTATTTTCCTTAAAGAGTACAATAGGCTCTTTATATAATCTATTTCCTGAAAATAAAAAGGCATCTAAATTCAGATCGAATTACATAAGAAATTTCATCATTGAATATTCTCGAGCCAACAGCATCTTCTCTCGTTCACAAGATTCCATGGCATAATAAAAATTATTTTTTTGAATCAATCCGTGGAGTACTCACATTATTTTAGATTTGAAGATTAAGACTTTTGAAAGTATAATTAATTATGAGTACGAGTTCTCGATTGGTGTCATTATTATTGCTATTGTTTTGTACAGCTGTTAAATTCCCTGAAAAAATAGATCCTGAAGCAAGGAAAGATAGCAGACCTAACATAATTATCATTCTGGCAGATGATATGGGGTTTTCGGATCTTGGATGCTATGGTTCTGAAATTCCAACTCCCAATCTGGATAAGCTAGCCTATGAAGGATTACGTCTGACTAACTTTTACAACGCTGGTCGTTGTTGTCCATCTCGTGCATCTATACTTACCGGACTTTACCCTCATCAAGCAGGAATCGGTGATATGCTTCAAAACAAAGGGTCTTACGCTTATCAGGGCTTTCTAAGTGATAGTTGTGTTACAATAGCTCAATTATTGAAACAGGCAGGTTATCATACTATCACCTCAGGGAAATGGCATGTAGGAACATCACCATCTGCCCTTGCACCCAACAGAGGCTTTGACAAGTCATTCTGTATGTTGAATAACGGAAGCAGTTATTTCAAAAACGGACCATTGTATAATGATGGAAGAACTGTCACCTTTATGCAAAATGGTCGGGTGATAAACAGAGATACCAACTATTACCTCACACAAAATATTACAGACTTTGTTTTAAGTGCAATTGAAGAACAAAAGAATAACAAAAATCCTTTCTTCTTATATCTCACGTACACGGCTCCTCACTGGCCAATACAGGCTCTTGAAGAAGATATCCGATTATTTAGAGGCAAATACTTAATTGGTTGGGATTCTATTAGAGAACATAGATTTAAAAAACAAATCAAAGAAAAGATTTTCGACAAGGAGACAAAACTTTCTTCACGGTATTACAAAGTTCCCCAATGGAATAATATCCATGAAAATGATAAAAATTTATGGGACTTACGAATGTCCATATATGCTGCAATGATCTATAGGATGGACAAGGGAATTGGAGAAATCCTTCAAAAACTTAAGAAGACGGGTGAAGATAAAAATACGTTGATTATTTTCTTATCAGATAATGGAGGCAGCGGAGACGAAGTACAAAAAGACAATCTTGTAATTCAGAGAAACGGAACTCCTGGAACAGGTGACTACATTGACAGTTATCAAAAAAATTGGGGTAATGCAAGCAATACACCATTTTCCATGTTTAAAAAGAACATGCATGAAGGAGGTATATCAACTCCATTTATAGCTTATTTCCCAGGAGTAATTAAACCAGGACAAATTAATCATTCAACAGGTCATATCATTAATATCTTACCTACATGTTTAGAATTGGCCAAAGCAAAATACCCACAGACATTCAATGGCAACCACCTGAAACAACCGGAAGGCAAGAGTATGATAAATATCTTCAAGGGAGCTAAGTCAGGAAATGATACATTATACTGGGAACATGAAGGAAACAAGGCTATAAGAGTAAAAAACTGGAAACTAGTTTACGAGCTTGAACAAAATGAATGGCAACTCTACGATTTGCAATCTGACAGATCTGAGACCAGGAATTTAGTAAATAATTATCCAGACAAAGTACAACAACTAATAGCTGCTCATGATAAATGGTGCTCCAAAATAGGAGTGATTGACTGGTCTACAATAAAATGACATCTCCCAAGAAGGCCATAAACAATAGATAATAAGTTATTCAAAGAATCATACCAATCCTTTATAAGAGCGAACAACAGGTAAACACTATTTTGAAACTTGTAATTGATCTGCTGGTGACCAAACCTAATCACATAATTCTTCTTAAAATTAAACTTTCAAAAAATACAAATATTGCATTTATCTAAAGATTTATATTTACTTTATTCATCACTTTAACACAATAAAATTTATTTTTTATAAAAACTACTTTAAAGGAATGAACTCATCCCTATAAATGATAAAGTTCATCTTAAACTAGGACTTTTTCATATAACCTCAGATTTCTTTCGGCGTAAAAGTAAATTAATAAAAGAAAGAAATAACCAATAAGAAAGTAAGAGATGAGCTTCGGCAAAAAACAAGGATTTACATTAACCCTGCTTATATCTGCGTGTTTAATTTTATACTGTACTCAAAAGTTCTCCAAGGAGACCGGAGAAAAAATAAATAGACTCCTATCTGTATCAGAAAAGGAACAAATCATTTTAGATTATCCAACAAATACCATTAGAAATCATTTCTCCGACATTGATAAAGAATTTACAGAAACAACAGATGCAATTAGGCTCACTAGATTTTTTATAAATGAAAATTTATTAAACACTATATCTGAAATAAAAAGTCTTAATCAAGACATAAAGAATACAATATCATCTTCAAAAGACAATAACATTCTTCTATCCGACATAGAAAACATTGAAGAATTAAAATCAAAGTTTAACATCCTATCAAGCCAGCTGCTAGAAGCTTACTCACAAATCCAATTATTAGAAAACATACTTTTTGTACTTTATGTAATCACAATCCTTTTAATTATTAGTATTTCACAGATAACATATACAAGAGGAATAAAAAAAGAAATTAATAAAATCACTAATACATTAGATAAACTCGCGAAGGGGGATATAAGTAAAATTGAAACGATTGTACCTAATGAGTTTAAAAACATCCATGTAACGATAAATACTATCATTGATAATCAGGCAAATCTAGCATCCTTTGCAGAAAGCATCGGAGATGGTAACTATCAAGTACATTATAATAGACTTGGTGATAATGATAAAATAGGAATTGCTTTACTTGGTATGTGTGACAAACTTCAAAAAGTAAATGCAGAAGAAAAGAGGAGAAACTGGGCTAATGAAGGATTGGCAAAATTTTCAGAAATATTAAGAAATGAAAGTAATGAAAAATCACTATCCGATAAGCTGCTTGTAGCTCTAATAAAATATATCAATGCTAATCAAGGCACCATTTACCTTAAATATGAAGAAGGTGAAAAATATTTCCTAAAACTAATTTCGTCTTATGCATGGGATAGAATGAAATATGAAGACAAAGAAATAGAGATGGGTGAAGGCCTTATAGGTCAGGCAGCAATGGAACGAGAATATGTTTATCTAACTGATATTCCGGAAAATTTTATCCGGATAACTTCAGGGCTCGGTGAGGCTCTCCCCTCCAGTGTATTGATTATGCCATTATGTACTAACACAGATATATTAGGTATTATGGAATTTGCCTTTTTCAGAAATCTTGAAAAGTATGAAATAGACTTTCTAGAGAAAATAGCAACCAGCATTGCTACAACAATATCCTCTGTAAAAACAAATGAACAGACTCTTAAACTACTTGGAGAATCAAGAGAAATGACTAAGGAAATGAAACTTCAGGAAGGAGAACTTATAAAGCAAGCAGAAGAACTAATGTCAAAAGAGGAAACTCTTTTGAGAAGCATGAAAGAATTGGAAGCTGTAAAATCTTCCTTAAGCGACAAACTGGAAGAAGCAAAAGAAGAGATGAAGCAACAGATTAAGGAAATAGAAATTGAAAAACTTAAAAATGAAGGAATCCTAGAAGGTTGTGTTGATGCTGTGATAACATTTGACAAAAAAGGAACAATCGAATTCTTCAATAAGGCTTCTGAAGAAATATTCGGATATGGACGAAATGAAGTATTAGGAATAAACATCAATCAATTAATCAATCTCTATTTAGATGAGAATAGCGGAGACTATTCTGCATTTTATATTGAAAAAAACAACTTCAAAAAACCTATAAGCATAAGAACTGAAATCTCGGTCAAAAGCAAAACATCTGGTGAAATTCCTGTTTTAATCACTTTATCAAAGACTGTTATTGAAGGCAAATTCTACTTTACAGTCTTCATCCAGAGTATAGCCGTGGAGCTTTTCTGATTAATCATATACTAGTACAATCTCCTTACAAATACTGAATATGCTAGAACTTGAAGAGGGCAATATAATTAAGATTATTATAGAGTTACTTGATGGTAACAAAATACAAATACTAAAACTTCAAAAATGTTCCTCTGAATATTTTCTCTTAATAGGAAGTCTGATTAAAAATATTCCATTACCTAATATTTCAGACAAAACAGTAGTTGTTGATCAAACCGTTATAAGCTGCATCATAAAAGACTTGCAATATCAAGATATTATGAGACAGAAACTTGAGCACATCGAAACAATTGATGATATGTTGCTTAAGGAGCTTAAACAAAGAACCACTGGTAATGGTGGCATAGTCTTTAGCAGCGTCATTCCAGAAATAACTTCACTTAATATAGCCCAATTGAAGTTGATTTTAGATGAATATAAATTGATAATAGACAACATACAAAAGAATTTACAAAAATTAGAAGCACATCAGATAGAGGCCACTTCAGTTAACGTATCAAAAAATTTAGAACACAATCAACTGACCAATACTTTGATCATGGACATTATCGAGAGGCATGATTTAATTTCTCAACTATCTCTGAAATATAATTTCAAAAGAAAAAAAGACGTAAAAGGAGTTGTGCTAAAATTAATAAATGTCTACACAATGCAAAGCGAGAGAGACGTTTTCAACCAGACATTTGAAAGAGAAATAAATAATTGCCAGGACAATCAATTTGAAAATAATCAAGAAAACAATATTGAGTTTTTTTAAGAAGAAGTATAAAAATGGAGAAGATAGAAATAAAGACCTTTACAAAAGATAACTCTAATATTGACATACAAATTAAAAGAGATGTTTCACTAAAGCACATCCAAAAGCTATATAGTGAACTACACAAAATTAAAGATTCATACAAAAAATATACTATATCATATTCAGAAGTAAATAATATTGATCCTGCCGGATTTCAGATCCTATATTCTTACATTAAGCTCTTACAAAAAAGGAGAAAAGAGATATACATAGCAGATCAATTCAATGATGAGTTGATAAAGATTTTAAACTGGGCTGGTCTTTTAGATATTCTATATCTAAAAAATAAATAAGCTATAGATTTCATACAGACAAAGACAAACAAAAGAAATTATAATATTATCAAATCATGAAAAAGACGATTCTTATAGCGGATGATTCCGAGAGCGTAAGGGAAGTTGTAAGTTACACATTGATTAATGCAGGATATGAAGTGCTTATAGGAGTTGATGGTGAAGACGCATTGAAGTATCTGAATGGCACGGAAATTCATCTGGTATTGACGGATCTACACATGCCAAAGATGGATGGTATAGCACTTATAAAAGAAATAAGATCGAAACCTGAATATAAATTTATCCCTATCCTCTTCCTAACCACAGAATCACTATCTTCTAAGAAAGAAGAGGCAAAAGCTGCTGGTGCTACAGGTTGGATTGTTAAGCCTTTTGTGCCCGAGAAACTTATAGAAACGATACAGAGGGTAATAAGATAATTGAAAAATTCAAGCTATATTTTTGATGAGGCAACAGGTTTAATCACCGAACTGGAACTTGTAGCTTTACTTCTGTATAATAGTAAGAAAGATAAATCATTATAGAGGATCTCTTAAAAAAATATGCATACCCTGAAAGTCCATTGATCGTTCGTAATACTTACAATCGATTTAAATTTACTTAGTACAAATCAATTTTATGAACGATGAAAATTTAACGACTCATTCTTACCTCTCATTTAAGCTAGCAAACCAAAATCACCTGATTATCTGTTAGGCATTATTAACTTAAGAGGTGATGCTCTTCCCATAGCTAATACAAGAATAAAATTGGGCCTTGGTGCTGTGGCTGACACAATAATTAGCTGTATAAAATGATCTTGAATCTTGAGCTAAATGGTCAAAAAAAATTATGATAGCCTTGACCGATTCGATTTGCTAATTATTCTAAGTAAATAAACAATTAGTACTCACATAGGAAGTAAATAGAAGCCAGAATTCATTTCAGGGATGTATAATCCAAATGAAAGCTTTATCTAAAGATGGATATCAACAAGCCATTTTCATCCGAATAGCTCTCTATTTTACAGGAAAATACCATGCTTTGAATTCTTGATACTTATAATTCTAAATTCTTAAATAAACCACTTATATATAACTATTAACCCTGATTATCTATGAAAATACGTCATCAACTTTTTATTGGAAACGGTCTAGTGTTGATCATGATCATCGCCCTGGCTACAGTTTCTTATAATAGCATCAATTCCCTTATAGCAACTTCAAAATGGGTAGATCATACTCACGAAGTTATCGAAAGAGCAAATTCGTTAGGAAAATTATTAATCGATATGGAAACAGGAGAGCGAGGCTTTTTGCTCACAGGTGAGGAAGAATATTTGGAACCATACAATGAAGGAAAGAAAAGATTTAAAACAGTGCTTAACGAAGTAAAGCAGCTTGTCAATGATAATCCTGAACAAGTGGCAAGGTTTGAAGCGGTTGATAATCTCGAGGCTCAATGGCATGAAAAGACCGGTAATGTTGAAATCAGTGCCAGAAGAAAAATTAATGAAGGAACTGCGAGTATGGACGATCTGATGGTATTGATAAATAAAAAATCAGGCAAACAAACTATGGATCAGCTACGGGTTAAACTTGAGGAAATTGTTAAAATCGAAAAAGGGTTGATGGATAAAAGAACACAGGAATCAGATGAAACTGCAGCCACTTCAATATCTACTTCATTGATAGGTGCAACACTAGGATTTATTATATGCCTGGGAGTAGCAATCTGGATTGTACTTTCAATATCTAGCTCTTTAAAAATTGCGAATGAAGCGATCAAATCAGTTGCAGAAGGTGATCTTTCTTTGAAGATAGATACAAACAAAAAAGACGAAGTTGGGGAAATGCTTAAGCACCTGCAGGAAATGGTTAATAAATTAAATGAAACACTAACATTTATCAGCACGGCTGCCGAAAGCATTAGTTCTGCCAGCAAACAAATGAGTTCTTCTTCTCAGCAGCTTTCTGAAGGAGCTACTGAACAAGCCGCTTCTGCAGAAGAAGTTTCAACTTCTATGGAACAGATGACCAGTAACATTCAGCAAAGCACTCAGAATGCACAGGAGACAGAAAAAATTTCCCTTAAGGCAACAGAGGATGTAAGTGAAGGAGGCAAATCAGTTAGCATGACAGTGATGTCAATGAAAGAAATTGCTCAGAAAATTTCAATTATAGGTGAAATTGCAAGACAAACGAATTTGCTGGCTCTTAATGCAGCTGTGGAAGCGGCAAGAGCTGGTGAGCATGGTAAAGGATTTGCAGTTGTAGCTGCAGAAGTACGAAAACTAGCTGAAAGAAGTCAGCAGGCTGCCATCGAAATAGATGCTCTTTCAAAAACCAGTGTAACAATTGCTGAAAAGTCCGGAAAAATACTTGAGCTGATCGTTCCCGATATCCAGAAAACTTCAAGGTTAATTCAAGAGATTACTGCATCCAGCAATGAGCAGAATTCCGGAGCTGAGCAAGTAAATAGTTCTATTCAGCAACTCAACAGGGTTATACAGAATAATGCTGCTACCGCTGAAGAGATGGCGGCTAGCGCTGAAGAACTGGAAGCCCAAGCAGCTTCTTTAGAAGAAACCATTTCATTCTTTAATCTCGGACATGACAAAGGTAAAAAATACAATTCAGGGGATAATGGATATGCAAAAAAGAAGAGCTTTTCCAAACAAGCATCTACAGGTCAAACTGGAAAATCTATAAATGGCGTAGCTATAAAACTTGATAATGGTTCGGTTTCCGACGCAGATTTTACAAAGTTTTAAATAATATAGCAGATATTGAATAGCCTGAATAATCATTCAATATCTGCTTTCCTGCCCTTTAAATTTTACCCGATGAAAAAATGTTTAATTATTTTAAGCCTTGCCATGGCAAGCTTAAAAGGTAATGCGCAAAATTCTTCTCCTTTTACTTTCAGGACTGAAATCACAGGTGATTTGATAAGCAATATGCAAGGTGGAAGAAAAAGCGGCCACAGCTATGTGGGTAAAATAGATCTATCTTTGGGATTGTCAACTGAAAAAGCCGGATGGTTTAAAGGAGGAAAATTGTTCCTGCATGCCATCAATGCTCACGGTGGAAATCCATCGGCTCGTTATGTGGGAGATATACAGCCTGTATCAAGAATAGAAGCAACAAACCGGATAAGTCTGTTTGAATTTTGGTACAGACAGGATATAGGCAAATTTTCGGTGCTTTTTGGTCAATTCGACATGAATTCAACCTTCGCAGTAAATGCTACGGCCGGCAATTTTCTAAATACCTCCTTCGGAATGTATCCTAGTATAGCATTGAATGTACCTTTATCTATCTATCCATATGCCACACCATCTTTATATGCTAAATGGAAGCATTCTGAAAAGCTTGCATTCCAGGCAGCGGTGTTCGATGGATCTCCCTTAAAGTTTCAGGATAATCTTAATAACCTTAAGTGGCAAATTGATGCTAAAAAGAGATTATTCTCAACATTTGAAATTCAGATGAAAGAAATTAAGGATTCGGTAGTAAAAGGAAATTATAAAATTGGAGGATATTATCATAATGGAGATTTCAGAGATGTTTCCGATTCCTCAAATTCTGTGAATGGAAGTTATGGGATTTATGTCACTATGGACAGACTAATCATTGCTGAAAATTCTGCCGATAACCAGGGAGTTACTGCATTTTTACAATCAGGCTCTAGTCCAGGGAAAATCAATTTAGTAGATTTTTACTTAAGCACGGGGTTGATATATACCGGTATACTTCCTGCCCGTTCTAATGATATACTTAGTCTGGGATTCGTATATTCATCTATAAATAATTATCTTCATCAAGCTTATCCTATCAGCTATACTCAAAGCAGAAGTTTAATTGAGTTGAATTATAAGGCAAAGTTTGGGAATAACTTTATAGTTCAGCCAGACTTACAATATATAATTAATCCTGGTGCAAATCCTGCATTTAAAAATTCTCTTGTAGGTATTTTAAGGGTATCCCTTGTTTATTAAAGTATACAAGTTGCTCTTAATAATATAATGAAGAAAGAGCTGTATTTGTTAAGATCTTCGAAACATCTAGTAATACGAAGATCAGTGGCGCAATTAATGCCGAAAAATATTTAGATTTTTTTTAACCTAACTAATATGGAAAAATTTAATATTCAAAAAAAGATATCTGACAATAAAGAGACCATTGATATTTTAGTTAGCGGGGACCTTAGCATTAAACATTCGGAAATTTTTTTCAAAGAATTGAAAGAAATAAAAAAGGTACATAAGACTTACAATATTCTTCTTATGGATATAGCACGAATAGATATTATGTGCTTACAAGTACTTATCTCATTCATGATTTATCTCCGGAATAATGATAAAGAAGTCAACCTCAAAAAAGAGTTGAGCGAAGAAATGAATCAATTACTTCGTAATGCTGATTTGCTAACTAACTAATATAAAGCAGGTAAATAATATATGAAAAAGACGATTCTAATAGCTGATGATTCGGAAAGCGTAAGAGAAGTAGTTTCTTTTACTTTGATAAATGCGGGATATAATGTGCTGGTAAGAGAAGACGCAATGAAGTTTCTGGATGGGAAGGAGATTCATCTTGTCATCAAAGATCTTCACATGCCTAAAAAGGACGATATTGCTTTAATCAAAAAGATCCGCGGAAAAAGCGATTACCAGTATGTGCCGATCTTATTCCCTACTATAGAGTCTCAGGCAGCAAAAAAGGATGAAGCTAAAGCAGCGGGAGCAACAGGATGGATTGTAAAACCATTCGTTCCTGAAAAATTAATTTCCACCATTGAAAAAGTTATTAGATAATGGACAGATTTAAAGCAGTTTTCTTTGAGGAAGCCACCACACTCATAAATGATCTGGAAAGAGTTTCCCTTTTATTGCACAATAATCCCTCTGATAGTTCGATCATAGAGCAGATCTTCCGTATCATGCATACGTTGAAAGGTAACAGCACAATGTTCGGCTTTTATCGGATCGGAGATTTTACACATCACTTTGAAACGCTCTATGATTATATTAGGGAAGGTAAAATGTCTGTAACAGATAATGTCCTTAACATAACATTTGCTTCTGTCGATCATCTGCGGGTGCTGCTTGCAGATGTAGAGTTGGAAAACCCAGTCCATAAAATTAATCATGAAAACCTGATCCATGGTCTCATTGAGGTTCTGAACGGAGCTTCTGTTGAGGGAAGCATAAAAAGCCATTCTTCCGATCATACAATTGAGGATAAAGTTTCGGATACTCCCACTTACTGGCTGAAATTTGTTCCTGAAAAGGGTTTGGTGAGAAAAGGGGCTAATGTATTATTCCTTCTCGATGATCTGTCTCAGCTTGGCGCAACTTATACAGTTTCCAATATCGAGCGCTTACCTGATTTTAAAAAACTCGATCCTGCAGATATATATATACACTGGGAAATTTATGTTTCAGGAAATATAACTGAAAACAGCATCCGGGACGTTTTCATGTTCGTGGAAGAAGACTGCGAGCTTGAGATAAGAAAGATTTCAGAAACAAACTTGCTGGATCAGGATAGTTTTACTGCTATTGCCCGAGATATTTCTTTAAGCATTGATGAAAAGATTTCAAAGTTTAGTGGATTGGTAAATAATTCTTCTTCTAAAAATAGAATGGAGGAAGTAAGAAGTAAGATAGAAAAAGCCAACGAGAAATCTATAGTTACCTCTAAAGACAATTCGATTTCAAGTATCAGAGTGGCTTCTGAAAAGCTGGATGAATTGATGAGTCTTGTAAGTGAGCTTGTCACTACTCAGGCCAGGTTAAATCTTGTTTCAGATCAGATTGCTTCCTCTGAACTAATAAGTATTTCAGAAAATATTGAAAAAATCACCCGTCAACTAAGAGATAATACTTTTAGTATTTGTCTTATTCCTATAGAAAACTTATTGGTGCGATTTCAACGATTGGTGAGAGATCTATCAACTCAATTGAATAAGGACGTTGTGTTTGTTTCTGAAGGTACAGATACAGAACTGGACAAGAATATTATTGAAAACCTGGCAGATCCTCTGATGCACATCTTCCGGAATTCACTGGATCATGGAATTGAATCGGGAGAAGAACGAGTAAAGAAGGGAAAACCTGCCCAAGGAAAAATCTTATTAAAAGCATTTTATTCCGGGAATAGTGTGATTATTCAGATCCGTGATGATGGAAAAGGAATTGATCCGGAAGTGATCAGACAAAAGGCCATCAGCAAAGGATTGATCACCGCAGATCAGAATCTGGATCGGCGTCAGATCTTCGATCTTATTTTTCTTCCGGGATTTTCTACAGCGGAGAAAGTGACCGAGGTTTCTGGTCGTGGAGTAGGAATGGATGTAGTGAAAAGACAGATTACTGAAATAAGGGGTGAAGTGGAAGTAGAGTCCGTAATCAACGAAGGAACTACCATTAATATTAAGCTTCCTCTTACGCTTTCAATCATTGACGGAATGCTTGTTAAAATCAATGCTACACATTTTGTAATACCATTAGGTAATGTGGATAAATGTTTTGAAGCAAAGCATGAAGAATTTGTAAATAAGATCAATGACCTTATAATTCTGGACGGAGAGCAGGTGCCTTTTATATATCTGAGAGATGAATTTGATATAAAGGAAAATTGTCCTCAACTACATCAGGTGGTGGTAGTGAAGCAGGACGATAGACGGGTAGCTTTATCGGTCGATACTATTATTGGAGAATATCAGGCAGTATTAAAACCACTTGGAAGGTTGTACAAAAATGTGGACGTTATTTCAGGAGCGACGATCTTAGGAAATGGAGAGGTTGCTCTTGTTGTCGATCCCAACAGAATCATTAAGGAATATATATTTAATCAAATAAATAACGAAGTTTTACAATGAGCATAGAAAATCTGAATGTAAGTAATTCTTACTTATCATTTAAGTTGGAAAACGAAACTTTTGCTGTAACTGTCGAAAGGGTACATGAAATATTGGAAATACCCACGGTAACAAAAGTTCCTAAATCTCCAGACTTTATGACAGGAGTAATTAACCTTAGAGGTAATGTATTGCCTGTAATTGATACACGCATAAAATTTGGACTGGCTAAAACTGATTTTACAATCGATTCCTGCATCATAGTTCTTTCTATCATGATGGAGAATGAACAGATCACCATTGGAGCATTGGTGGATTCGGTTCAGGAAGTACTTGAGCTTTCATCAGAAAAAATACTGCCATCTCCTGCATTAGGAAGTAAATATAAAGCTGAGTTTATTCAAGGTATGATAAAGAACGATGAACATTTCATCATGGTCCTTAATATTGATGAAGTTTTTTCTATCAATGAACTTCATCAGATGAAAGAAAACACATCTGAAACCATTATTTAATTTTTAAACCTTTGAAATTATACAACTATGAAAAATTGATTTTCGAATTCCTTTATTTGACTGGGATGTCCGGAGTTATTTTTTACATGGGAGATAATTCCTCTAATCAATTAAGTGATTTTATCCACTATGGTTGTTTGGTTTTATAAATACCAAAATTTCTTATCTGCTGTGTTATTCTAAAAATTAATAAGATTATGGTTTCAGTAATAAAAATGTCTAATGAAGAGTTCAGAAAAATGAGCTCTATGATTTATTCGGATTATGGAATTAAAATGCCACCGTCAAAAAAAACATTGCTTGAATGCCGGCTTCAAAAACGATTGAACGCCCTTAATTTATATTCATTTAAGGAATACTGTGATTTTGTTTTCAGTCCCGAAGGACAAAGGACGGAACTGATTCAAATGATCGATGTAGTGACTACCAATAAAACCGATTTCTTCAGAGAGTCAATTCATTTCGATTTTCTTAGCAATCATTGCTTTCCTGAGATGACTAAGGGTCGAGATGCCGGACGTCCATTACGGATTTGGAGTGCAGGTTGTTCTAGCGGAGAGGAACCCTACACCATCGCTATGGTTGCGAGTGAATTTGCAGAAAATCAACCTTTTAATTTTTCCATCTTTGGAACTGACCTTTCCACAGAGATACTTAAGAAGGCAGCTATGGCTATCTATTCGGAAGAAAGAACCAGTGTGATTCCTATGGTATTAAAAAGGAAATATTTTCTAAGAGGAAAAGACGATAAGAACAAAACATATAGAATAATTCCGCAATTGAGGCAGAAGCTTTACCTCCAAAGATTGAATTTCATGGATCATTCATATAATGTTCCGTTTAATTTTGATATTATCTTTTGCAGGAATGTTTTGATTTATTTTGATAAAGAGACTCAGGAAAAAGTCATCAACCGTTTATGCGATAAGCTTAATAAAGGAGGTATTTTCTTTTTGGGACATTCTGAATCTATTACGGATATGAATGTACCTCTGCAACAGATTAAACCTACCATATTCAGAAGAATTTAAGAGTATTGTTTTTAACTGATCAAGTAGTGAATATGAAATTATGCGATGAAGAATTAATTCAGGAATTGCAATTGAGATTGTCAGAAAAACAGCCCTCCTTAAAGGAGATGAATGATCTTACGGGGCAAATTCAGCAATTGGATAAGAAGCTGGAGCAGCCGGAAACTATGAAGAGCAATCTTCTTTCTAATATTCGCAACGAGATCATTAATCCATTCACTAATGGGGGAAAGTTTCAACAGGGATGTGAATGAATAAAATTTTAACATATTACCTTTATCCATCTGCGTTATTTGCAGATAATCGTCCTCATGAAGTAATTACTGTCTTAGGAACGTGCGTGGCAGTTTGTCTTTATGATCCGGTACTTAAAATAGGAGGTATCAATCATTATATGCTTCCATTATGGAACGGCGAAGGATTACCTTCCCCTAAATATGGAAATATTGCGATTGAAAAGCTGCAGGAAAAAATGATTTGTCTTGGCAGCCAAAAGAAAGATCTGCAAGCTAAAATTTTTGGTGGTTTAGGAAAGTCTACCACTGCCAATGTTCTCAATATCGGGCAGCGGAACTGTAAACTTGCTAAAGTAATGTTGAAACAGATGCAGATACCAATTGTAGCAAGTCATTTAGGAGGAGGTTTAGCCCGTAAGTTGAAATTCTATACTCATACGGGTGAAGTTCATATGAAATTTGTTAAGTCTGATGATATTGTCTGACCTTTTAAATTGTAACCCGTGAAAAATAAAATAAAAGTTTTGATTGTTGATGATTCTGCGGTGGTGAGGAAAATGTTAACAGAAATTCTGAATTCTGATTCTACCATCGAGGTGATGGCCACGGCTTCTGATCCTTATTTTGCGGCAACGAAAATACAGCATGAAGTCCCTGATGTGATTACGCTCGATGTTGAAATGCCCAAAATGGATGGGCTGACATTCTTGAGAAAAATTATGTCTCAGCATCCGATTCCTGTAGTGATTATTTCCAGTCTTACAGATAAAGGTACAGAGACAGCGATAAAGGCATTAGAATATGGAGCTGTAGAAGTAATTACAAAACCCAAATTGGAATCTGACGAGTCGTGGGAAGATTCAAAAATGAGGATCATCGATATTATTAAAGCGGCTTCACTATCAAAACCAGGACGTAAAACCCAGTTCGAGAAGGTGGCGCCAAAATTATCTGCGGATGCCATGATTAGTTCTTTCAGTCCTACCAGTATGATCAAGACAACGGAGAAGGTAGTTGCTGTCGGTGCTTCTACTGGCGGAACTGAAGCGATCCGTGTGCTGCTCGAAGCGATGCCCCTGGATGCTCCGGGTATTGTCATTGTGCAACATATGCCCGAATTGTTTACCAAATCATTTGCCTTAAGACTCAACGAGCTTTGCAGGATCACAGTGAAAGAAGCGGAGAATGGGGATAGTGTTTTAAGGGGAAGAGCATTAATTGCCCCAGGGAACAAACATATGTTGCTTAAAAGAAGTGGGGCAAGATATTATGTAGAAGTGAAAGATGGCCCATTGGTAAATAGACACAAACCTGCGGTAGATGTGCTGTTCAGATCTACTGCCCGTTACGCTGGCGCTAACAGTATCGGAGTATTACTTACAGGAATGGGTGATGACGGTGCAAAAGGGTTATTGGAAATGAAACAAGCAGGGGCAAAAACCATTGCTCAGGATGAGAAAAGCAGTGTGGTGTTTGGAATGCCTAAAGAAGCTATAAAATTAGATGCCGCGGATAAAGTACTTTCACTTGAGCTTATTGCTTCTCAAATATTAAAGCTAACGTTATAGAATGTCATGAAGAATTTTGTTATAAGAATATTTAATGTTCAGTAAGGTATTATAAGCTATCATGTCCAACTAAAATTTAAAGGGAGGACATCTAAATCAGTAGAAACACAACTTGCTATATACCCTAATCCAGCTCATAACAAAATCAGCACTTTCAGAAACCAAAATAGTTCTGATGCAACTTATATGATTATGGATATAACCGGACGTGTGCTAATAGAAGAAACAGTTGGTGCATATAGTGAAAAAAATATCGAATTCACTGAAGCAGGAACTTACCTAGTAAAGATTATGTCAGTGTCTGGCTTGTCGGAAATAAAGAAAGTTGTGGTTTATTAAAATCAAAGAGAGGATGTTTGGAGCACGGGGCATCTTGACTCCGGACGATTAATGCTATCAGAATCACATCTACAAACTATCCTTAATCAATCCCAAAACAAGAAATCATTTGAATCTGAGATGCAGGACAAGGCAGTCCTAACTCAGTAACAGGCATAAAAAAGTATTCTCCCGGTGCAAGCTTTCCATCAACTGTTACTTCAAAAAAACCTTCGGAAAGCTTCTTAAATTTTAATTTAATATTATTAGGAATAATTCTTATTTCTCCCCTTCTGCTTGTTCTTGAATAAAGGAACAGCCTGCTTCCTTTTGAAGCCTCTCCTCTGACTATTTTCAAAGATTTTGCAGGATCTGAATGTATAGTAAATTTAATATAAAACTTCAATAAACTATTCGAATCAATACGCATCGAAGACTTGTCTCCTGCAGGCTTTAAATAAGTATCTGTATCTATATTTTTTGCGCCAATTAATTGAATCTACTCATTCAGTGCTGGTACAGACATTGGAAATACCAGACGAAGACAAAAATTTAAGAGTAATTGAATTTGATCCGGATTTATTTTATTCCAAAAAGCCATATGAAATCTTTATTCAGATAACACTTTTCAAAGGACGAACAATAGAAACGAAAAAAGTACTTTTTCAAAACATAGTTCAAGAACTAAACAAAAAACTATCAATTGACAAAGACTCTGTATTTATAGTTCTTAATGAGCAACCACTAGAGAATTGGGGACTTAGAGGTGGACAAATTGCATCTGATATTAATATAGGATTTAATATCAACATATAATTTAAAGGCTAGTGTAGAACTTCCCGACTTTTTGTTATTCCTCAACATTTGACTATTTTAGTATAAATGAAGTTCGACAAGCATCTTCCTTCTGATAAACTAAAACCCTACATCAAACATTTTGTAGTGTCAGAAAGCATTGTCGAAAACGAATATAAAGTTTTTCCTTCTTCAGGACTTGTCATCGGATTTCAATACAAAGGACAACTTTCAACCATTCATAACAATACTGAAAGCAAACTGACATCTTCAGGAATAACAGGTATTTCCGACAGTTATAAAATCTTCAGAAATTCAGCAAACATAGGAACCATATTAGTTTACTTTACTGAAGTAGGATTCACTCATTTCTCTTCTAATCATGCAAATGAGTTATTTAATCTAAGCATTGCTCTTGAAGACATTTTTGATAAACATAGAGTCAAAGAGGTTGAAGAAAAACTTTCCTTTGCCACAACAGACCATCAACGAATAAATATTGTTGAATTATTTTTTCTATCTCAGTTAAAAGACATACAGACAGACAAACTCATAATTGAAGCTATAAAGCTTATCTATCAAAGTAAAGGCTCAATCCGCATCAAAGAACTTAACGAAAAGCTTAACATTAGTCAAAGTCCATTCGAGAAACGCTTTAGAAAAATAGTAGGCACTACACCAAAAAAATTTGCTTCAATTATTCGCTTTAACTCTGTACTTATCAACCTCAACAGCAGTAAGTCTTTAACCGAAATTTGTTACGAAAATAACTTCTTTGATCAGGCGCATTTCATAAAAGATTTCAAACAATTCACTGGCGATACACCTGAAAACTTTAAACGTTTCATCTAAAGAAAAAAACGTTTTTTTACAATTACAGCTATCTTTTTAAAGACACCTTTGCATTGTATTCATTCTGCTGATTATAAAGCATTATGAATTTGTATCATTCTCAAAATCATTTAAATAAAAAAAATTAAAAAGATGTTTACAATTGAAGAAATCAAAGCAGCACACAGCAAAGTAAAATCAGGTGTAGACTTCCCTTCCTATATTAGAGAAATCAAAAATCTGGGTGTTACTTTTTATGAAACGTATGTAACAGACGGACATACCGATTATTATGGTGCTAGTAGCTATAAAGCCTCCTCACTTGCGCGATATGAGCCATTAGTAATTAAAGACAAGTATGAAGCTGAAGAGTTTAAAGCAGCTCTTAAAGCTCATCAAAATGGAAAAACAGATTATCCTACATTTATTTCCATGTGTTCAAAACTGGGCATTGAAAAATGGGTAGTTTGTATGGATAAAATGAAATGTACATATTTCGACAAAAATGGAAAAGAAGTATTGATTGAAGAAATTCCTAATTAAGTTCATTATGGTTGATAAAGAATTTTGAGTGCGGCGTTTTAACTGCCGCACTTTTTATTTATTTTTATCTAAAATTAATAACAGGTAAACAGTCCGTTATGAAATTTTTATAAGGATGAATAAAATATTTATAGCTTTTATTTTAGCCTTTATGATCTCGTCCAACACTTTTGGACAAGTAGGGAAAATCATTAAAGAATTAGGGGAAGTCCAGAGGAAAGAACGTTATTCAAGCTCCGGATCTATCGACGGAACTTCAGAATGGCTTTTACTGGAGGGATTCAGACTAGTTGGAATAGGTATCTATAACCTACAAACATATGTCTTATCTACCAGAGATGAACATCCTGAAGTCGTTTCCATGGAAGGTTTCCTTCAAGGCGGTTATTATGGAAAGTATAATGCTATACTTCTAACCCCTCAGATCAGAGCTAATTGGGGAGCCTTCTCTTCAGAATTCAGACAACAAAGTATTAATGATAATACCGGATATTTAAGCACCCTTGACTGGCAGATAATAAAACTTAATATTCCAATCTATCCCCTAATGTTAAACGGAGGGATGGGCTTTTCCCATTTAGATATTGTGAAACAGACGTTTTTTGAATACACTTTGGGAGCCCAATCAAGGTTTTTAAGGGAACGGCTATATACAGAAGTCGTCTATAGGTCAGCTGATGGGGACAGAACTTCTTTCCGAAAAGAATTCAAAATCACTTGTGATTATGAGATCGGAAGCAAACAGGTAAGAAATAGAGGAAGCTTCAGGATATGCCCATCTTTGGGTTTTACTTATCAGAACTATTATGGTAGGTTTAATCAATATTATTTAATGGCTGGTTTAAATTTAAGGTATTACTAAACCTTAACCATCTTAAAGTAATCTGCAATAGAACTTCTGAGTAGCGGACAAATTGAATAAATTAAATATCTCAATATACCTATTTATATCCAGGATATCATATCCCTACCTTAACTTCAATACATTTAATTAAAATCTATTTTTCCAATAATTCGCTCTTATATCACTTAGAAAAAACAAATCGGGTTGCTAGAGGCTTTTAACTATAATGCTCCTACCTGCTTCTTTGGATAATACTTTACGAATGAATACTTTAGCATAAGCAAAAGATGCATACCCTAATTTCCAATAGAACCTTAGAAGGAAATTCATTCAGCATCACTGCTATTAAAATAATTTTAACATGACAGAAGATAAACTTGCAGTATTAATCGATGCAGACAACGTTCCGTATGCAAATGTAAAGGAAATGTTGGAAGAGATTTCCAAGTATGGAACACCAACTATTAAAAGAATTTATGCAGACTGGACCAAACCAACAATATCCGGCTGGAAAAATGTCCTTTTAGAAAATGCTATAACGCCTGTTCAACAATACAGCTATACAACAGGAAAAAATTCAAGTGACAGCGCTCTAATAATAGATGCAATGGATATTTTATATTCAGGAAAAGTCAACGGATTTTGCATTGTCTCAAGTGATAGTGATTTTACAAGATTAGCAACAAGGCTCAGGGAGGCAGGAATGACCGTTATTGGATTTGGAGAGAAGAAAACACCCCAACCTTTTATATCCGCATGCGATAAGTTTATATATTTAGAAATCCTAAAAAGTTCCAAACAAGACACATACAATATTACCCAAAAGGCTTCAAAACCTAAATCAAAAGGTGAACCTCTAAGTAAAGTTGATGCAGAAACTATAAAAATGATTATAGAAAGTGTTAATGATCTGGCAGATGAAAGCGGCTGGACTTTTCTGGCCAACTTAGGTAATTTTATAATTAAAAAGAAACCGGATTTCGACCCAAGGAACTATGGCTTTCCGAAGCTATTACCTTTAATAAAAAATATAAATAAATTTCATATTGACGAAAGAGATACCGGAGTTAACAACATAAGACATATCTATCTTAAGCTCAAAGAAAGTTAAATTCTTATTACCTTCATCTGGCCACTCAAAAACAAATTAGATAGAGCCAAGAATACTACTATAGATTTATAATGTTCTAATTGCTTGACTTAATCTATTTTATAAACAACAGAAAAATCGAGCAAAGCAATTTCATCCCTCCCCAACAAATCTCCATAAGATTTAAATACAATCCTAAATATACTCTACGATGAAAGTGTTAAAATGATGCTCAGCCTAATATGATCCTGATTGGCGTTTAAAAGAGAAATAAACATCTTTACATAAAATTTAATAATTGTAATAAGAAGCCTAACTTTCTGAAAGATGAATTATACGACAGCTGATGAAGCAATAAAAATACTTAAAAGCAATGACCGTGTTTTTATTCACAGCGTTGCAGCTGCACCTAAGATATTAATAGATGCAATGGTGAAAAGAGCTGAAGAGCTGAAGAATGTTGAAATAATTCACATGCATACTGAAGGACAAGCGGATTATGTTAAACCAGAATATCAGGATAGCTTCCATCTAAAGTCCCTTTTTGTCGGAGCCAACGTAAGGGAAGCAACGCAAAGTGGAAGAGCAGATTACATTCCTATTTTTCTTAGCGAAATCCCTATCCTATTCAGGAGAAGACTCTTACCAGTAAACGTAGCACTTATACAGGTATCTCCACCGGACAGATTTGGATATTGCTCCCTTGGACTTTCTGTAGACACCACAAAAGCAGTTATAGAAACAGCTGAAACTGTGATAGCTCAGATTAACCCAAATATGCCACGAACATTTGGTGATGGCCTAATACATTTCAGTAACTTTAATTCATTGATAGAACATGAATCTCCGATTTATGAAGCCAAAATCTGTCCTTCTACTGTAATTGATAAAAAAATAGGATATCATGTAGCATCACTTATTGAAGACGGAGCTACTCTTCAAATGGGTATTGGTAACATCCCTAATGCAGTTCTGGCGTCCCTTACCAATCATAAAAGACTTGGAGTACATTCAGAGATGTTCTCTGATGGCTTGATACCTTTAATAGAAAAAGGAGTAGTTACCGGAGAAGATAAAATTATTGACAGGGGAAAAGTGGTGGCTACTTTTGCTATAGGCTGCAGAAGGACCTACGATTTTATGGATAACAATCCTGTGATCAAAATGAAGGAAGTGAGTTACACTAATGATGTGGCCAATATAAGAAAAAACAAAAAAGTATCTGCAATCAATAGCGCTATAGAAATTGACTTAACAGGGCAAGTTTGTGCGGATTCCATAGGCACAAAGCATTATTCAGGCGTAGGAGGTCAAATTGATTTCATAAGAGGTGCGTCCTATTCGGAAGGAGGAAAACCTATCATTGCCTTGCCATCAGTAACCTCTAACGGAGAAAGTAAAATAGTCCCCTACCTTAAAACCGGAGCTGGCGTTGTATCCACAAGAGCTAACGTACACTATATTGCAACAGAATACGGTGTAGTTGATCTTTTTGGAAAATCAATGAAAGAAAGGGCAAAATTATTAACCAGTATCGCCCACCCTGATCACAGAGAATCACTTGAAAGGAAATTCTATGAGAGATTCAAATAATCATATGTTGTGCACATCTATAAAGCCTTACAAACCCAAGAACGAAACCAAAGAGAGATTCTTAAATTAACACAATTGAAATTTCAATGACACCAAAACAAATAGCAATAGTTTGTCTTTCAACCATGGCAGGAATGGTATTGGCTTTTGTCTTTAACTATTTTATTCTTGATAAAATTCTAATACCTGACCCTTGTTATTACCACAATCATGAAACCAATAAGATATTTGATTTTTTTTACAACTTGCCTTCAAGTGAAGGATTCCACCCATTTCCTTCAATATTCAATTTTATATTCACCATGATAATAGGTGCTATTTGCGGATTTATTTTATCAGTCAAAAAAATTAAAGGAACCTTCTAAATCAAAATATAAATACTCTAAAATCCGATAAGATGTTTCTCATAAGTCGTTTACAATCATATATACAGAGGCTTTTTACTTATTACAGAATAAAGCCTGAAAGAAAATACAAAGCAGTAAAAGAAAATGTATCCGGCGCATTTTATATAGTAGATGGATGTTGTACTTTATGCGGAGTACCTCATGCTGAAGCACCTGAATTATTTGGAGGAATAGATGAAAAAGGGAATATGACTCACGATCAGTGTTTCGTAAAAAAACAACCCGATTCACCTAATGAGCTTAACCAGATGATCAATGCAATGGCTGCTCAAGAAATTATATGTATAAGATATTCAGGAAATGATATTAACATTAAAAACAGAATAAAGGAAGTTGGGGAAAAGAGTCAGATAGACTGGGATTAAGCAAAATATGCACACTTTCTTATCTCCATTTTAATCTAATATTTTCAACCAGGACAAAGTACTCCTGAGAAAGAGTAGAACAGATAGATTATCAAATATGATTTTATGCAACGACTAGAATACTTTAAACTTTTTCACAACGTCAGCCTTGCTGACTACGAGTTGCTAACTCAAAATCTTAAAACCAAGATATTCCGAAAAGGAGATCTATTAACGGTTCCTGGACTAATACAAAAGGAATTATATTTTGTAAAAACCGGTATTCAGATGTCTTATTTCGACACTCCTAATAAATCTCACGTCATAGCTTTCACATACCCACCCAATCTCTGCGCAATACCAGAATCTTTTTCGTTTCAAATACCTTCAAAGTATTTTCTGACTTGTCTAACAGACAGCGAACTGGAATATCTTACCTATGATGAACTGCAACAATTGTTTGAACAATCCCATCAGATAGAGCGCCTCTTCAGAAAAATGACTGAGGCTATCTTGGCTGGAATGATCAACCGTCATATAGAGTTGCACAGCATGAGTATTGAAGAACGCTATAAGACCTTTTGTCAGAGAAGCCCTCATTTGCTTCAGTTAGTCCCTCATAAATACATCGCATCGTACTTGGGTATCAATCCTACCAATTTCAGCAAACTTTATAATCGCGTAAAATTCTGATCTTGGTATATACCAAGATTTGTTTCCCGGGCTATTTTTAACTTTAAAGAAAAAAGTATGACAAAGCACTGGCTTGACACAATAGAATATCCGTTTACTTCAAATTACTTTGATATTAATGGCCATAAAATTCATTACATCGATGAGGGACAAGGAGAAACAATTTTATTCATTCATGGGACACCTTCCTGGAGCTTTGATTTTCGGAATGTAATCAAAAAACTAAAATCTGATTTTCGCTGCATCGCTATTGACCATATAGGCTTCGGCCTTTCTGATAAACCAGAGCACTACGATTATTCTCCACAAAATCATAGTAAAACACTTGAGAGATTTGTAATTCATAAAGGCCTTCAAAAATTCGCTTTAGTCATGCATGACTTTGGCGGTCCGATCAGTCTGAACTTTGCAATCAAACATCCTGAAAAAATAAGTAATATAATTATCCTCAACTCTTGGTTATGGAGCAGCAAAGATAATCCCGAATTTATCAAGTTGAGCAAAATTCTTAAAAGCCCTATACTCCCTTTATTATATCGCTATCTAAACTTTTCACCTCGCTATATATTACCAGAATCATTTGGAGATCACAAGCTCCCTAAGTATCTTCTAAAGCAATATACCAAACCTTTTGCTAACAGAACTCAGCGAAATGGAACAGTGGCCTTTGCTAGGTCATTACTTCACGATCAAAACTGGTTTCAGGAACTATGGAATAAAAGACAACCTATTGCTGATAAACTTACCCTATTTATCTGGGGAATGAAAGACCCTATAATTACGCCAAAATACCTTGATAAATTCTCTTCTGGATTTACCAACTCAAAGATAATCAAGCTTGAAACCTGCGGACATTTCCCCCAGGAAGAACAATCTGAGATAGTAGCACAATCAATATTTGAGTTTTTGAGAGAAAGATAAATTACGACTAACAACTAAGTCCCTTTGCATAAAAAGTCTCAAAAAGGTATCTTAGTAAGAATTAATATAATTGGCCAACAGGACTTATTAATCTAAAGTCTGCCAATTAACAACTTAACAATAAAATTGAACAATATGGATTATGCAATGATTGCCATTCTCGTGATGTTAGGAATTATGTTTCTATCAAGAACTTTAAATGAGAATGCCAACAAAAAATTGGATCAGGATAAAAAAGCTGAATTAGTTGATTTATTTTCCAAAGATAGAATCTACAATTTCGGAATCTTAATCATTATCATTTCTATATTTTTTATAAACATAAAACTGAATTTAATTGACCAGTATCTTAATTATGGAATTTATATAGGATCAGTTGTAATTTTTATGATTGTATCAACATATTTGTCATTTAGAAAACTGAAGAAAAATAATTTCCCGGATTCTTATATCAAATCCTATATTACAGTCACAACTATTAGATTTTTAGGAATTGTTATTTTTTTTGCGATTTATCAGATGGGATAAATAAGATAAACAGTAGTAAAACAAGGTAAAATGAATACAGTCATTTCAATAATAAATTATACGGCATATGTTGCAATTGGCTTATTAATTCTTATCATAATCAAAACTATAATTGATTTAATAAGAAGGAAAAGAAATGCCTGGATAAACGATTTTAAAGTCCTAATAAATTATGGATTAACCTTGCTAATATGCTGGGAATTAACTTTATATTTTGCTCTAATTGTCCGACCACCTGTTAAAATGGAAAGCTCTTATGACTTAACCATGAAATTCCATGTAATACCCTTAATGGTTTCTAAGTTCCTTTGTTCTTCTGAAAGGGCTTTAATTAATTCTATAATAGTCTCCTCTCTTCACCTCTGACAATGATATCAATAAATGAATAATCCTTTAGAATAGATTCAGAAGCATAGGAAGGAAAAACACCGCCATAAACAATGACAGCGCGCTGGAACTTTTCTTTTAACGCAACCGCAGTTTTTAAGGCTGATAGAGGCGCAGCGGTAGAGGCGGTATGGCCGATCATAATGCAATCAGGATTAAAGGACATTAATTCATCTGCAAGCTTATCTTCTTCTAGCCCTTTTTTATCATTGTCAATCAATATTACCTGATGACCATTATCCACAAGTGGTCCCCCAAGCAGAACTAACCCAAGAGGTATCTGATAACCAAGTCCATAACGATTTGCAATAAACTGAGACGTGGAGTTACAAGTGCAATTTTCATAATTCAAAAAATAGTAATATGCTATCTAAAAATATTTTGCCCTTTAAAATGCTTTATTTAAAGCATTTTAAAATACACAATATTTTTATGATAGTGCTATAATATATTCAAACTAAACTAATATCTTAATGATTTAATATGCCAACATTTTATGCCTCCATTCTATGACATTTATGGGCTTTCGAAAGAAAGAAATAAAAAAACTATTGAAACATTTCTCAACCACTTCTCTTATAGAGATAAAATTGAAGATAGAACAGGACAGGAAATTTTAGTTGATGAAAATAAAAAGTACAATATAAAAGAATCCTGTACTCCTATCTCTACATTATCTGAAGTCATCAATTATGGAATAAATACCCCCAACCACGGATTTGCCTTTTACATAAGTGACAACTTAAAAGAAGGTGTAAATAATCTCATTTTAAAATTTACCTATGATGGCAAAATAATTTTTGGAGTTTCTATCGAGGAAAATGACATTGTTAAAAATGGAAAACTAGCAGACAACTATAACAAAGCTCTTAAAATAGAAAGGCTGATTGAAGAACTGACAAATTCATATAAAACTTCAATTCAGTTTGAATATGCTCCATCTGATGATGAAGAAGAATTTGATCTGGATATTGATCTTTGGAAACAAATGAACGAAGACAAAAAAAGGACTCTTAAATAGATCCTCTTACTAAATTCAATTAAAGTTAAGAAACATCGGACTATACTTTCTCCCTGGTATCCCTCACCTTATACTCTTTTGATTTAAGTCTACAATCAACAAAATTACTTGTTGCTAACAATTGTTCTCTTACGCATGTTTTATACATATCAAAGAGAATCCAATGAAAAAGCCCCTAAACGTTACCCAGAAATTAATTCATTCACATCTTGTAAAGGGAGAAATGATCCCAGGAACAGAAATCGGTATCAGGATCGATCAGACCCTTACTCAAGATGCCACAGGCACTATGGTGATGCTGGAACTGGAAGCGATGGGAGTATCAAAAATAAAAACCGAACTATCTGTACAATATGTAGATCACAATCTGCTTCAAGAAGACTTTAAAAACGCTGACGATCATTTATTCTTAAGATCAGCAGCTCAGAAATTCGGTCTTTGGTACAGCAGAGCAGGTAATGGGGTAAGTCATCCTGTACATATGGAAAGGTTCGGTATTCCAGGAAAATCAATGGCTGGTTCAGACAGCCACACCCCGGCAGCAGGTGCGCTTGGGATGCTTGCACTAGGTGCCGGAGGACTGGATGTTGCATTTTCAATGGTAGGTGAACCATTACACTTCAAAATGCCCAGAATCATGGGAGTTAAGTTAATTGGTAAATTGCCTGACTGGGTTAGTGCAAAAGATGTAATCCTTGAAATGCTTAGAAGATATGGAGTTCATGGTGGAAGAGGAATTATCTTTGAATATCATGGCCAAGGCTTAGAACAACTCTCAGCTATGGACAGACATGTAATTGCCAATATGGGTACAGAACTTGGCGCAACTACAACAGTATTCCCATCAGATCAAGAAGTCAAAAGGTTTCTAAAAGCTCAGGAAAGAGAAAAGGACTGGATTGAGCTTATTGCAGACGAGGGAGCAAGTTACGACCTTACTGACGAGATCAATTTATCAGAATTGGAACCTTTGATTGCTTGTCCGAGCAGTCCTGGTAATGTTGTAAAGGTAAAAGATGTTGCCGGTACTCAGATATCTCAGGTTGTTATCGGATCATCTGCCAACCCCGGCCTCCGTGACTTCTGGATTGCAGGAGAAATAGTTAAAGACAAGACAGTAAATACTGCTGTATCATTTGACATCAATCCTACATCCAGACAAGTTATAGAAAATCTTATTCCTATGGGATCCCTTGCAAACCTGGTAAAGTCAGGAGCAAGATTTCACCAGGCTGGCTGCTTAGGTTGTATTGGCATGGGACAAGCTCCTGCTTATGGGAAAATAAGCCTGAGAACAATGCCAAGAAACTTCCCCGGACGTTCTGGAACATTAGATGACAAAGTCTATCTCTGCAGCCCAGAGACTGCAGCCGCTTCGGCACTAACTGGGAAAATTACAGATCCCAGGGATATGGAGCAGCTATATGGAATGAAATATCCGCATTATAAAAATCCGGAGAAAGAAATCATAAATACTACTATGCTCCTCGCTCCATCTGACGGATCACCAGTGCAACTTGAAAAAGGACCCAATATTAAATCGTTTCCGGATTTCAGTCCATTGCTAGATACATTTGAAGCTCCCGTTCTACTTAAGATGCGGGATAATATCTCTACTGACGAAATTCTTAAAGCTGGAGTTAAAGTACTTTCCTACCGCAGCAATATTCCTGAAATAAGTAAATGGAGTTTTAATGTTATAGACAGTCAGTTTTATATTAAAGCTATAAAGGCACAAGAGACTTACGGAGGACATATTGTTGTAGCCGGGCACAACTATGCTCAGGGATCAAGCAGAGAGCATGCTGCAATTGCTCCGAGATACGTAGGACAAATTGCAGTCATCGCGAAAAGTTATGCGCGACTAGGCTGGCAGAATTTGATCAACTTCGGAATTATTCCATTTGAATTTGTCCATGAATCAGATTATGATACCATTGATCCTAATGATGAAATCAGAATATCCGGTATAATAGAAGGTTTTTCAAAAAACACTGAACATGTCGCTTTAAACATGACAAAAAATCTTAAATACAGATTAACCCATGGTTTGAGTGAACGTCAAACAGAAATCCTTATACACGGTGGAATTATCAATTTTCATAAAAGCAAAGAGCTTGTGCATTCAAAGGGTTAAGTGTATATTTCAATAGGAGTAATATTACCTAAATGCATTTTCAATGTATGCATTATACTTTTCGTCATCCTGACTAGTTGATTTAAACTCAACAGAATTACGACCCTTTTCTATAAACTTTCCATTCTTAATTAAAGACTCCTCTCTAGAGATACTTCTATTTTCCGACTCGGCAGTATATAAATAAATAACCTTTTCTAAATTATAAATCTTAGAAAAACCTACACCATAATCACGTATACCAACTACTTTGTAATCTGAAATTCTATGATCAGAATCATAAAGAACCAAAATGGTTTTGTTTAATATTTCATCAACATCTTCAGGATCAATACCTGAAAATTTGATATAATATAAAACTCCGAATGTGTTATTAAACGAAAGATTACCAATTCCAAACACCTCTCCTTGCATGTCTCCCATTACATCCATTGGAATCAAATGTTTAAGATCCTCATCCGGTATTCTTATCCATAAAGAATCAAGTTTATCATTTTTATACTCACCAACAACAACCGGAGATTCAATTTTAGTAAGCTTATTGATGAGATTGATAACCCTTGATTTATCTTGAACGAATCCAACAGTATCCCGAACTGTCTGCATTTCCGGATCACTCAAAGAATCAACATCTGTTGTATTTAATTTATCTGCAGAAGATATAGTTGATTGTTCATTATTGTTTTTTTGAGCACATGCCATTAGCAGGCATAAAAGCAAAGGAAAAAATTTGTTCATGTTAGTTATTATAATTTTGAAAAATATTTTAATGATTAAACCATAATGCGATATTTTCTTTATCAACTTATCTTAAATATAATAATGATTCCCTCTGAATACCCTTTCCCGTCTCCCTAAAATACTATCCGTAAATTTATCAGATTAATCTATTCTAGATAATTTTTAAGGTATATTATTGTCACTATTATTAAGGCTAATATTATCAAAGCCAACCAACTAGTACCTCCGAGTTTTCCTAATAATCTATTTTTTTCTTCTTCAGATAAATCCCTCGATAATATATTTATAATTTTTCGTTCACTACTTTTCATATATAGATAATTCCCGAACATTCCACAAAATAACCCAAAGAAGAACTTTGCTATACAATCTATAAATTTTCTGCTCCCCTCCTGCATTCCTAATACATCCGACAAGAGGTATTCTTCTAGAATTACTTCTAAGAAAATCACTAATAACAATAATAAAACTTCTCTATACATTTTTCTATATAGAAACCAGATTAGGCCAAATAAAAATGCATAAGGTTTGAATGAAATTATTTTGCCATTCTTAAATTCTTTCCATTTATCAAAGTAGTAATCAGAATTTTTAGCAAAGAAGGTTTTTAAATATTCTTCTGTTATTTCCATATTTTTAATATCATGTAATTGTACCCCTCCCCAAAAATAGGACAGC
>NZ_JAGHZZ010000026.1 GCF_017745095.1 Sporocytophaga sp.
GGCTGTAACTGAAAGTTCAAAAAGGAAACTAAAAGAGTTAATACCCAAAATTGAAACATTTATCAATTAGCTAGTAGTGCATCTCTTCTGGCGCAAGTCTGTGACTAGTGCCTATAAATGAAGTCCAGTTTATAAACTGACGGAAACTCCAAAATAAAGATCCATAGTAAGAAGGTGTCAGAGTTTAAAGACTGGCACCTTTTTTTATTTGATTCTGCGCTGCAACTCCCACAATCTTTCCACGCAACTCCCACAATCTTTCCGCAATTAACACTTCGATACAACGAAGTCGATGAAAATTAAAAGGTTGAAAGAGAAAGGAAAGCAAAGCGTATGGAAGTCGTTTTTTAAGCAAGAGATTTTAAAAAGTATAAGAAAAAAAGTATCTGAAAGAAGTGAACTTAACACTTCGGACAGGTACTTTTTCTGTTTTGTTCAAGTCTTGCAGCTTTAGCTTGTCTGGTTTGTTCGGAAAAGTCTATATCGGAAAGTTTTTGAGTATAGGCTTCTATAGGAGTAAGTCCATTGAGGGCATAATGAGGTCTGAAAAGATTATAGTCTTCAATGGATTTTATAATGCAGCCAAAGAGTTCTTTGAAAGATTGTGGCAGGTTATGTCTGATATAACGCTTCATGATTTTGTTGATGGCTTCTGGGGTGGATCAAGGGGTGTGAATCCGGTACTCTTGATGTAACAAGAGATGTGAGTAAAGATGCTAATCAGGATGCACTAATAGGTAAGGATGGGGTTCATAAAATGTGTGTAAGGATGCTTATAGTTATAATCTTCATTATTTTGACGAGATTAAAAGCCCACTCGATGTAACTGATAATTCAATCGCACATTTTATGTGTCCTTGTAATTATTGGAATATATATCATATCATTTTGCTTTAATTACTAAAATTTGATTCCGAAAATATTCAACCTTTGCGATTTATTAAGCTGCTTGAAGTATTTATGGATCATTTCTTCAAGATGTTGAGAGTTCTTGACGTCACTGTCAATTTTGATTGTAATAAAATTTAAAGCCATTCTGACTCGCTCCCTTGTTTTTGCTGTGTCGTTTTTATCAACATTCTCCATGTAAGCCCTGACATGTTCATCGAATAAATCTTCATAGTAAGTATGGTTGCGACCTTTTAATCGATCTATTATGTTGTAGATATTATGGATTTCTCCAAAAGCAACAGGATTATTAAGGATTTTGTATAGGTCAGTTTTTTTATGGTGTCAAAGGTGTGCCTTGAGAAAAAACAATCATTGAATCTTTCATTTCTTAAATCTTCATAAAAGTCATGTCTTTGTCCTTTGTTTAAGGCGTCCAGACCTTTTTTATAGATTTTATATAATTTTGATATTTCCTGTCGGTAAATTTTTCCTGTGCTTGCTTGGTGCACTATATCAGAAAGAATTATTTTCCTGATATTACTAATTTCAAGTTTCTTTATAAAATAGTCAAAGATAACTTTTAGTATGATAGCTATCAATGCACCTATAAATCCTGTTAGAACTTTTTCAGCCATGAAGAAAAGTATGTTATTTTGTAACTACAATTAGTAAGTTTATGCAATTACTGTTTCTGTAATTTAAATCGAGGCTAGGGAAATTATTGAAATTACCAGTGCTAAAGAAATAAAAGATAAAGGTAACTGTATCACTGGAGAACACTTCAAGTATCGTCTATATTACTTTACTCTTTTTATGATAACAACCCTCTTCTGAATTCGACAGTTATTGAATTATAGCTTGTCTTAAATGTTTTAAAGCTTGAGATAATAGAACTGAATTTTATCTGACAATCAAATATTCCTGATGCCTACCTTTTTCTGTTACTATTTCCACTATATATGTACCGGGTTTTAATTCTTTCGTAGATATTGAATTCAAATTGCTACTGCTATCCATTTGTTTAAGAAGGCTCCCATTTAAATCATAAATGCTGGTTGAATAGCTGCTTGTTTTATTGTTTGAATTATCAATGTTTACATTTACTGTCTCTCCTGCTACAACAGGATTAGGATAGATTAAAGGAATATTGCTATTACCACTTAAATCAACAAAAATCGTCTTCAAATCTTCATGTTGCCCATCGTTATCAAATTGAATAAGTTTGATATAACAGGAGGAATTTACGGGTAAAGAATATATGTATTCGGTAATTCCGGTAGTATTATTCTTTCCTTCTTGAAATCCAATTAACTGGAAATTTATGCCATCCTCACTTTTATATATTTCAAAGCCAGCATTGTTTTTCTCAGCTATAGTTTTCCACTTAAGATTTATGTGTGAAGATTCTATTGTATAAGAAATGCCAGTTAACTTCACTGGTGCTACAAATACTGTGAAATCTGTAATCAGAGGATTAACATTACCTGTTGTTTCGAATGGTGTATGACCTAAAAATCCGGATCCGTCTATATAACCAAGGTTCTGAAAAGTACCGTAGGAGGTAAGTGTACCATTGACTACTACACCATTACTGTAATTAGTAAAGCTATTTGAAGTAGTTATCTGGGCAATTGCTCCTACATTGATATTACCTGACTGTACATTGAGGTTATTAGCTATAACCTGGCCATTTTGTAAGTCAAATAAGCCTCCCTGAATAGTAATTGTACTGCCCTGTAAGGATTGTCCGTTTTCAATGGAAATACTGCCACCAGTCTTTACTGTTAAGTTTGTAAAAGACAAATTGTTGTTTACTGTTACGTTGTCGGTTTCCGATGGTAAGCAGCTACAGGAAGGCCCTCCAGGGGTTGTCGACCAATTGCCTGGATCATCCCACGATCCATCATTACGACTATAAAGGTTAGCTGAAAAACTAAAATGGCAGCTGGTGTAAAGTAAGGTGAAAAGAAAAAATTTTTTCATTATAATTAATTGTACGAACGGCAAAGTTAACCTTATAAAACGATTTTTACAATCGATAAATCAGCAATTCTACTCTTAAATGTTAAATCATTGGTACTTATAATTATTCCCCAGGAAATACCACAATTCTTGAGATGTTCCGGAGAATATAAAGTTTTTAGTAACCTTATTGTAATTTTTAGGATCTATACAAATAGGAGAGGAAAGCGGTAAACTTCCCATAGTTTTAAAAGAACTTGAATTATATAATAATAAAAAGATAAAACAGAGACGACAGATTGGTGGAGCATTGACATATCCTTCTATAGTTCTTTTACATAACATACTGGCAGCAGTGTTTTTATGATTATATTCCTGGAATGAAAGTAAGTTATATTTTGATTGCAATGTTTTGCTGCTATTCCAGTTGAGTACGAATTTTAATGCCATTTCATTTTTCTGTAATAGTAGACAGGCGTGGGAATGTCTCGAAATATGGAAATGTACTTTCTTCGAAACACCTGCTTTAGTAAACCAAACTTCAAGTTTTTTGTATTGAGTGTACTTCAGTCCTTGAAAAACTTTCTGAGTTTGATCTTCTGGTTTTTCACCTAATAGTTTTACTGCACTTTCTGAAAGGGGAGTAGTTTCTGATTCTTTGGTTTTCTTTTGTCGGTATCTTAAAATCCATCCTGTGGCATCGGAGACTTGAACTTCTGACCATTTTAATTCTTCACAATCCGAAAATCTTAATCCTGTTAAATAACAGAATAAAAATGCCCGTTTTAAAACAGGTACAGAGCAATCAGTTTTAGCCAATAAAGTAATTTCTTCCTCGGTTAAAAACTCTCAATGTGGGGCATTGTATTTAATACTCTTCACAAGAGTTGCTGGATCATCAGATATTAATTTTTCTCTGTATGCTTGATGGACTGAATGTTTAATTATATCAAAATAAGATGCGGAACTGTTTTGTGAAACTTGCGAACGAAAATGTTCCTTTATATCATCAAGTATAGATACTGTTAAGTTTTTTAAAAGTATGTGGTCCCTATCTTCAAAAAAGCTTTTTAAATGTTTTAAGGCACTACGCCATGCATCGTAGTTAATATTGGACTTTCGTCTCTTTTCTGTTAGTTCTTCAAACCAATTGAGAAGTGTGATATCTTTCTTAATGTATTTTTGACCAAAGGTGCCATTGATAATTTGTTCCTGGATAGTTATTCTGATCTTCTCTGCGGTTAAACGTGTTTTTTCGTTTAACTGTCTAACTTCCGCTGAAGTAGGTTTTTCCAGGTAAAGTTCAAGGCTCTTATGTTTATTCTTACCATTGTGATAAATATCCAGATAAAGACTTTGTCTACCATCCTTAAGTTCCTTCATTCTTAGTTTTACGCTGCTCATGTACTCTAAACTCTTTAATTAAATGCAGTTAAAATAATTATCGATATCAGATCTGCGGATGATTACTCTCTTTCCAAATTTTCCGCTCTTTAGTTTTCCCTGTTTTATTAATGAACTGATTGTCCATCTGCTTGCTCCAATAAGTGAAGATGCTTCTTTTATACTCAGGAAGTCTTTTGCATGTATCTCCAATATGGGCTTTACGATAGTGGAAGATGTTTCTTTGTTGGATAATGCAACTTTTTCTTCTTTCTTTTTTTGCTTATAAAGCTTCTTTGCACAATTATCAGAACAACATTGAGTAACTGTAGTCTTTGCAATAAACTCTTTATTGCAGTTCTGACAGATTCTTGTTATTCTGATATTCGAACTCATATTGTAACTCGTGTAGGTTGTTGTAGCTTATTGTAGCTACATGTTGTTGTATGTAGAATAATTTCGCCCTACAAAAATAAAAAAGTCCAGGCTTGTTTCAAACCTAGACAAAAGCTAGAAAAACTAGTATAACAAGCGAAAATATGAGAAAACAAAGGTCAATAAAGAAGAGGTAAGTGTTTCTTTTATTTGACCTTAGTTGTTTTTGTTTGGGTGCCTACTTTCCGATACAGAACTTACTAAAAATATTCCCGAGTAAATCGTCAGTAGTTATCTCGCCAGTGATTTCACCAAGATAAATCAGAGAGCTTCGGATATCTTGAGCAAGCAGTTCACCTGATATACCGTCATCAAGCGCTTCAAGAGCGGCTTTTAATGAATCTCTGGATTTGATAAGGCTTTCATAGTGTCGAACATTGGTGACAATAACATTACCTGTTTTAAAGTTGGCAAAGTTTACCATTTCCACAAGGTTGGCTTTCAGTTCTTCAATGCCAACCTTCATAGCAGCTGAAATAAAGATGATACCATCAAAGTTTCTGAACTCAATGATATTGGACTTGTCCTTATCTATTTTGTTCCCGACAACTACGAGAGGGATATTGTAGCTCTTTAATTCGAGAAGGTTTTCTTTAAGCTCTTTTTCAGAAGTTGAATTAACATCAAACATGTAAATGATGAGGCTAGCCTGTTTCATCTTTTGTTTGGTGCGTTCAATACCAATAGATTCAATTTTGTCAGAGGAATCCCTTAGTCCAGCCGTATCAATAAAGCGGAAACGAATTCCTTCCAGAACCATTTCATCTTCAATAAAGTCACGTGTAGTACCAGGTATTTCAGAGACTATTGCTCTTTCTTCATTGAGTAATACATTAAGAAGAGTAGATTTACCGGCATTAGGTTTTCCTGCGATAACGGTCGGCACACCATTTTTGATAACATTTCCTACATCAAAAGAGCTGATCAGATGATCAATTACTCTTTTAATTTCATAAATAAGATTCTTTAATTGAGACCTGTCGGCAAACTCTACATCCTCTTCACTGAAATCAAGTTCCAATTCTATCAGGGATGCAAAGTTGATGAGCTGTTCTCTCAATTTTTTTATTTCCAGAGAAAAACCACCTCTCATCTGATTCATAGCTGCCTGGTGGGCAGCTTCTGTTTCAGAATAAATAAGATCTGCTATTGCTTCTGCTTGAGCCAGGTCGAAACGACCATTTAAAAAAGCTCTTTTAGTAAATTCACCTGGTTTGGCAAGTCTTACACCTTTTCTGATCAGCAGTTGAAGGAGTTGTTTGACTATATATTCCGAACCATGGCAGGAAATTTCAATGACATCCTCTCTAGTAAAAGAGTTTGGACCTTTAAAAAGAGAAACAACTACTTCATCTAAAATTTTCTCTCCATCACGGATAGTTCCGAAATGAATAGTGTGAGATGCAGCAGTTGTTAAATCTTTACCTTTAAATATCTTATGTGTCACAGGAATGGCTTCTTTGCCTGATATCCTGATTACCGCAATGGCCCCTACACCTGAAGCGGTTGCAAGAGCGGCAATTGTGTCTTCACTTTCTATGTTACTACTATGAGGTTCCACTTAAAAGGGGTTAGTTGGCATCGGGACTATAAGATTGCTGAAATTGCTCCCAGGTTTTTGTCTTATAGTGTTCCTCTCCGTAATAATGTAAAATTTTATCCAAAATATCAACATCCAAATAACCCGGAACAGGGGAAAGGAGGTTTTCCTTACTATCCAGATATACCGTAGTAGGGTAACCGGTTGCATTAAAGATACTTCTGGCAAGATCTTTTTCAGAAATATCTTTTCCTTTGTATTTAATCATTTTGCCACTTTCTGCATTCAGTTTTACAGCATAATATTTTTTATTCAGATACCCGGCAATTCTAGGATCGTTCAATGTGGCTTGATCCATTTTTTTGCACCATCCGCACCAGTCAGTATAAACATCTATAAATATTTTCCTTGGTTTTTTAGCATTCCGTTTAATCGCTTCATCATAACTAAGCCATTTAACCTCCTCATTTTTCCCCGGTTGCTCTGATGAAATGGTGATCGCTTTATCAGTTGGTTTATGGAGAATAGTGAATCCTGTAAGGAAAGCGCTAATGGAAAGTGCAGAAATTATTAATACTTTTTTCATCTTGATATATTTAGAAAAAACTCTTTAGGTAACCGAAATATTAAGAATTTAGTTTTAGTTAACCAGGTTAAAATCCTATTTGTCAGTATTATTACTGGTTTTATTGAAATTCTAAACTTTGCTTTCCTCAATGATCATTCCAGTTTTGTCCGCTTCGTTTTTTTTTCTTAGAATCCCATATCTAGGAGAAAAGATAAAGGCAAGGACAAAAATTAAACCTGTCATTGTAGCCATTGCACCTGCAATAGATCCGTCAATTTGAGAGGCAAGAAGATAACCTAAAACCGAGCTAAGAATTCCGAATACTGCTGCCAAAACTAGCATTAATTCAAAACGATCTGTAAGAAGATAAGCCGTGGCTGCGGGAACAATCAAAAAAGCTACAACCAGAATTGCCCCCACCGATTCAAAGCTGGCTACTGTTGCCAAGGAAACCATGCTCATAAGGATATAATGCCACAATGCAGTGCTAAAACCAATAGCTGCTGCATAGGAGGGATCAAAAGTGGTGACGAGCAATTCTTTATATGACGTAAAAATCATAATTAGTACCAGCACAAGTATGCTTCCCATAATCCAGATTGCCTGCGGACCGAGGTTTGTGCCTGTATCTGTGATCCAAACATTTAAAGGTACGTAGGCTATTTCTCCATATAAGACACATTCCTGATCAATATCAACTTTATTGGCAAAAACAGAGATCAGAATTACTCCCAAAGCGAACAGCCAGGTAAAAGTTACACCTATCGAGGCATCTTCTTGGAGCCTGGCTTTTTTGTGAAGGAATTCTATAAGAAAAGTAGTAAGAATGCCGAGAATCCCAGCACCTAAAAGCATTGGTATAGTCTGTCTGGATCCGGAAATTAGAAATGCGAGAACAATTCCTGGAAGTACGGCATGAGAAATGGCATCACCCACCATGGCCATTCTCCTCAATATCAGATAACAACCCAGTAGACTGCATGTTACTGCAACGAGAGCGCCTGTAAGTATAATCCAAAATGAAGACATGTTTTTCTGCTACTTGATTTTTATTTTTTATAATTTCAATGAAAACCCCAATAGACTTTAAAAGTCTTTATATGGAATTTTTGTATCATGAGGATCTACTTCGGGATACTTTAGCTGTTCCAGAATTTTAGCTTCAAGCTCCGGAGTTATGATGTGTTCAATAGTCTCCGCATCATCGTGTACATGGTCAGGGGCAAGCTGAAGGTATTGTGTCAGGTACAATTCCCAAAGTCTATGCAATCTCGCAACTCTTTGGCCTTTAACTTTACCCGCTTCGGTAAACTTCCAATGATCTTTAGTTTTAGAAAGAAAGCCTTGATCTGTTAACCTGGCAAGCCCGTTTTTTAAAAGATCTTTTCGCATAGATCTACGTTCTAGCAGGGAGGTAATGGATCTTGCCGTAAAGAAATCCTGATCTTTTTCTCCCAACTGAAAGAAGAGCTTCAGAATATTTTCGTCTGTGATTTGTTTCTGGTTCTTTATCTGTTTGCGTAGCCTTGCAAAAACTCCTTTAACCGGAGCGAAGGCAAACGACACAATTGCAATCATGGAGATAACCATTACGATCCAAGGGCCTGTTGGCATTGAAGGAGCAAGGTAGGAAATGTATGCCCCGAAAATTCCGGAAACAGCACCCATCATCGCTGCCACCAGCATCATGATGGTGAGGTTATGAGTCCAGTATCTAGCTGCCGCGGCTGGTGTAATGAGCATAGCAGCCATTAAAACCACACCGACCGCTTGAATACCAGTAACAACTGCAAGTACAGTAATAGACGTGAGCATAAATTCCAGTATTTTAACTGGTAGACCTATTGCTTCTGCAAAATTTCTGTCAAATGAAATGAGTGTAAATTCTTTAAAAAAGAAAAATACACCTATTAGTAATATAATACCAACTAGGCCAAAACTATAAAGATCCTCTGGTAGAATGGAGGCGGCTTTCCCAAATAAAAAGCTGTCTAAACCGCTTTGGTTAGCATTTCCACCATGTTGAATAGCGGTCAGCAATAAAATTCCGATTCCGAAAAAAACTGAAAGGACGATACCAATAGCACTATCTTCTTTAAGTTTAGTCTTAGTAGTAATATATTCAACCAAAAATATGCTAAGTCCACCTGTAATAAAAGCTCCTATCAGAAGTATAAATGGATTTTTTTCACCTGTTAATAAGAATGAAAGGCAAACTCCCGGCAATACGGAATGTGCAACTGCATCACCGATCAAAGCTCTTTTTCTCAGAAAAGTAAAGCACCCCACCACTGCAGAGCAGACGGTCATAAGTATAGAACCTACTACAACATATCTAATATTCGGATCAGTAAATGAGAAAAATTCAAAGAATTTCATATGGTTGTAAAGCTGAAAGCTCAAAGCATAAAGCTTAAAGTCATTCCCTTTTTAATTAAATATTTATTCAGTAACTACTATGTAATGTTATAAATTTCTCTACTTAGAGCCTGCTTTTTTAAACTTTCAGCTTTTAGCCTTAGGCTTTAAGCTTTATCCTCACGGGAAGGGAATTGCTGTTTCTCCAACAAATCACCGACCTTGGCTAATACAGTCAGTTTTCCTCCATAAGTCTCCTGGAGAAGATCCTGAGTGAATACTTTTTCTGTGGGGCCTGACGCAACTAAGCGCATATTTAATAATAAAACCCAGTTAAAATAAGTGACTGCAGATTGCAGGTCGTGATGAACGACTACGACAGTTTTGCCTGAAGTGGTCATATTTCTGAGAATCTCAATGATCGCAGCTTCCGTTGCAGCATCAACCCCCGCAAAAGGTTCATCCATAAAATAGATATCAGCGTCCTGAGCCAAAGCTCTGGCGAGAAATACTCTCTGTTGCTGGCCTCCTGAAAGTTGTGATATCTGCCTGTTGGCAAAATTTTGAAGACCTACTTTTCTAAGACACTCCACTGCCACTTCTTTATCAGCTTTTCTTGGTCTCTTAAATAATCCGATCTGACTATATCTTCCCATTAATACCACATCCAATGCCGAAGCGGGGAAGTCCCAGTCAACCGATTCTCTTTGTGGTACATAACTTACCTTTTGTCTCACTTCATCCAGGTCCTTACCAAATAATTTCACAAAGCCACTGCTAAGTGGAATCAGCCCCATAATTGCTTTAATTAGCGTAGATTTACCTGCCCCATTGGGGCCAATTATACCGGTAAGTGAGCCAGCAGGCAAGGTTAAGTCTACTCCCCATAAAACTGGCTTCCTATGATAGGCCACTGTAAGATCGTGAACTTCTAATATTGGATTTGGAACCTGAATAATCATAAGGTTTTAATATATAGCGTTTTACTTTAGTGCAGTAGTAATCTTATGAACATTGCTGGTAACCATTCCTATATATGTGCCTTCAAAGGTACCCTTGGCACCCATGGCGTCACTATATAAAGTACCACCAATTGAAATTTCATGGCCTTTTTCTTTTACACCTTTTACTACTGCTTCGATAGCTTTAGGAGAAACAGAAGATTCTACAAAAACAGCTTTAATTTTTCTTGAAACAATAAAATTTACAAGTCCGGTTATGTCATTCAACCCAAAATCAGATGATGTGGAGATTCCTTGTAAACCTTTTACCTCAATTGAGTATGCCTTGCCAAAATACCCAAACGCATCATGTGCAGTAATCAAAACCCGTCTTTCCTGAGGGATTGACTGAATTTCATTTTTTACCCAATGATCCAGTGAGTCAAGTTGCCTTATATATTTAGCAGCATTATGCTCATAATAATCTTTCTTTAAATTATTGATTTTCACAAGGCTGTTATAAATCTCTGCGACCGATTTGGTCCAAAGGTGTACATCAAACCATATATGCGGATCAAAAGCATCGGCAAATTGAGGAGCAGTCATTAATAGGTTATGCGGTATACCGTTGGAAACCGGAATTACTGGTTTAGATTTGGCTAGTTTTTCCAGAATTTCAGCCATTTTTCCCTCAAGGTGCAAACCATTATAAAAGATGATATCGGCTTCTGAAAGCTTCTCAAGATCTCCGTGAGTAGCTTTATAAAGATGCGGATCGACTCCCGGTCCCATGAGCGCAATGATGTCCGCAGAGGTGTCAGCAATGTTTTTTACTGCATCTGCAATCATGCCGGTAGTCGTTACAATTAATAGTTTTTTCTTTTTTTCGGAAGCTTTTTCAGAACATGAAAAAATGGATCCTGAAAAGATAATTAAAAGTATTACGAATAAAATAAAATTGTATTTTTTCATGATTCGGCAATGAGAATATTTTTAGCTACTTCACTTGATACTAGTATTGTTTTTTTATTATCAATCAGAATTTCTAGAGAACCGTCGAATTCAATTTTATCCATTACCTTGATTTTCGCCCCAATATAAATTCCTGCTTTATCGAGATATTGAAGAAATAAAGGGGAGGTCTCCTTCAATCCTATAACTTTTCCCTGGTTATGTAAATCTGTTTCCGATAAGGGAGTATGTTTCTTAGCTTTCATTTCTCCACGTTCATTCGGAATGGGATCTCCATGCGGATCAAACGGGGGGAATCCTAGAAATTCATCTAATCTCTCTATCAGTAAGTTAGATTGAATGTGTTCAAGTTGTTCTGCAATTTCATGCACTTCATCCCAGTTAAACTTTAACTTTTCAACAAGGAAAACTTCCCAAAGTCTGTGTTTTCTGATAATCTGAAGAGCGATCTTTTTGCCGCTAGGAGTTAATGAAACTCCTTGATACTTGATATAGTTAATGACTTCTTTCTGTGAAAGTTTTTTAAGCATATCACTGACAGAGGCAGGCTTTGTATTTAAAGCATCGGAGATGGCATTGGTAGAAACGTCAATTTTGCCATCCTCGGAAAGGTGGTAAATCGCTTTTAGATAGTTTTCTTCTGTAAAACTCAGAAACATGATTCAGGCTAATTGTAATACAAATATATGAAAATTTAGGTTTGTCTAAAAAAAAGTTTAGATTTATTTTATTGTATTGATAGTTAATTGTTTAAGTAGTTGTTGATGACTTGAAGAAATTGAATTTCTTCAGAATCCCAGGTTATATTTTCTGGTTGAGAGGTATAAAAAATGTGTTGTTTTAACTTTTCTAAAAGGTCCTCAGGTTTTGACTTATTGAAATCATATGTGATGGCGGCATTGTAAGAGTCTGTAATTGAGGTCCAAATGTGATTTGATGGAATAATCATTGGCAGATATAGGGAAAGGTATTCATATAATTTGGTGGGAATACAATTTTCAGTGCTTTTATTGGGGACGTAGCTAAGGATTCCTATATCTGAATTTTTAATTTGCTTTAATATTTCTGAGTGGGCTACAGGTGAATCTCCTCCGATAAGATTGATAAAAGGATAGTCTTTGATTTCTGATTTTAATTTATTAAGTATTTCTTTTTTAGGTGAATATCCTATTACAGTTAAAGTAATATTTGAATCTATTTTATGAAGCTTTTTTATAAGATCTATTGCTTTAAATATTCCATAGACTTCTGAAATTGTTCCAGAATACAGGAATCGAAAACCTTTATTAGGCTTAATCTTAAAAGCTTGTTTAATGACTGGTGGAATTCCCTCATTTTTAAATTTATTCTCTACCACACAGCTTTTGTTCCTTGTAAAAGAAAACTCTGATTCATAATTCCTCTCCGCTAGAAAATAAAAATCTATAAAAGGTCTCGTCAGAATTTCAAAAAGCCTGACTCCGCTGGCGATAATATTTCGAACGAATGGTGGAAAAGTTGGAGTGAAGCGGATATTTCGATAATAGTTTTCCTGAACATCATAGATTAAAACTGTACCTGAAATTATCTTATATAAAATACTAACTAGCAGAATTTCATGGGTAGTAATGATGACTAGTTGAGGTTTTACTTTAAGTAAAAGTTTCAATAATTTTATCTGAGCGCTAAACCTGGAAATATGCAATCTGGATGCTGAAAATAGGGTGTGAAAGAATATTCGATTTTCAGAAGTAGCATTTTTGGTAGGAGAAAATCCGGCAATATGAATTTCCACATCATTGAGTTTAAGTAATGATTTTGCAAATTTTTCGTACATTCGGGTCTCATTTACCGGTTTGAGCACCGAGGCCAGAAGTATTTTGGCTGTTTTACTCATTGACACTAAAATTAATACTTTTATATTTTAATACATTTTATAAATGAAAGAGATTATTGAAAGAGCCTGGAATGACCGAAGTATTTTGAATGATCAGGAAGTACAAATTGCAATCAGAACTATTATTGAAGAACTTGATAAAGGTATCAGAAGAGTTGCTGAGCCAACTGAAAGTGGATGGCAGGTAAATGAGTGGATTAAAAAAGCAGTAATTCTTTATTTTCCTATTCAGAAAATGAAGGTTACAGAAGTTGGTCCTCTTGAATTCCACGATAAAATGGAGCTTAAAAAAGGGTATGATAAATTAGGTGTAAGGGTTGTACCTCACGCTGTTGCAAGATATGGAGCCTTTCTAGCAAAAGGGGTGATCATGATGCCTTCTTATGTAAATATCGGTGCTTATGTAGATGAAGGAACAATGGTCGATACTTGGGCAACAGTAGGAAGCTGTGCTCAGATTGGAAAAAATGTTCATTTGAGTGGTGGAGTTGGTATTGGCGGTGTTTTAGAACCAGTACAGGCTGCTCCCGTAATCATTGAGGATGGCGCATTTATTGGATCGAGATGTATTATTGTGGAAGGTGTTCGTGTTGGAAAAGAGGCTGTTATAGGTGCAAATGTTTGTCTTACAGGTAGTTCTAAAGTGATTGACGTGACAGGAGATAAGCCTGTTGAATACAAAGGATATGTTCCGGAAAGGTCAGTAGTAATCCCAGGCTCTTATACAAAGAAATTCCCTGCTGGTGATTTTCAGGTTCCTTGTGCATTGATTATTGGAAAAAGAAAACCAAGTACGGATCTCAAAACATCGCTGAACGATGCTCTAAGAGAAAATGATGTAGCTGTTTAGCGATTATCATATTATATCAGGACCCTGAAGTTTTTTATGAATTTCAGGGTCTTTTTTTGTAATTATATTAATTATTTACTTTAATGTTTGTGTATTAAGTGTTTTAAAATGAATTGTTTGTATTGTTTTTAATTCTAAACTTATATGAATGATTATTTGTCAGCTCTAAAGGTTAAGATTAATATTTCTGAGAAAATTAAAGATTTCAGATTTGTACTCCAATGTCTGATTATTTTTACTGCCATGCTTTTAAAGCCAGCCATGGAAATTGGGGTTTTGGGAAACTGATCAATTTCGAGATTCGATTTTCCTTATTTTGGGAGGAACTTATATTTTCTCTTTATAGGGACCTTTTGAGAAATTTTATCCAAAAGCAAAGAATTATCTTCCCCTTACTTTGCCTTATTGTTGCCACCTTTATCTTGGCACTTGCTGTTGGAAATCCATTTTTTAAGATATCTGATGAGCACTTCGAAAGGCCCTTGTTGTTTATTATTCATATTGTACTATTTCTGGTTGAAGCAATTGTTATCTTTTGTGGAATATTGGATCTTTTTAAGGATGATAAAGCCTCGAAAGACAGGCTTTGGGGAGCCGTATCTGTTTACTTGATGATTGCAATTTCCTTTGCAAGCCTTATGATCTGATTAATATTATTAAACCTGGATGTATGGGTTTACTCTTGAACTTAGGTCTTGAAAGTTACACGGAGTGTATCTATTATAGTCTTAGTATCCTTGGCGGGCAAGATCGATTTATGAACATCCAGATAGATTAATTAGAAATTTGGGAGTCGTAGAATCTCTTTGGGGAAACTTATTTGTGGTCTTGCTTGTATGAAAAATTCTATCAGCTCCTGATAAAAAACTGACATGACAACCAATTCTAAAATAGAAGGCTACATTCCAGAAAAAGAGATCTTTAGGTATAAGGTATATAAACGACTATTTCAGATACAAATAGGGTTAATTATTTCAGGCTTCATTGTAGTCGAATTTATAAAAATTGCAGAATTGCCGGTTTTAAAATCTTTAATAATCGCCTCATTTTTTCTGGCAGGAGCAGGCTATTTTTATATTTTGAGGGAACTCCTGGGTAGTTTTGTTTGAAACCACATTTTTAGAACTGGCCTTTTGATATTCTTATTCACTCAGTTTTTTCTAATAGTTCTCGCAGAAAATCCAATATTCATAGTTTCTAAATCAGAATACAGAAGAGTATTATTATTTATAGTGCATTTGGGGATATTAATGGTAGAAGCCGGGTAATTTATTTTTCGGTAAATGACCTGTTTAAGAGTTCTCGCTTGTCTCCTGGTAAATTAATTAGTTGTGTAGCCCTTTATTTAATGATTGCGCTTGCTTTTGCCAGTTTATATGACCTGATCATTTTGATCAATCCTTATGGGTATGGCTATTTTATAAAAGGAGGTTTTCCCAGTTATTCTGAGTCAATCTATTATAGTCAAATGCATTCCCGAATGCTTCTATTTTATTAAAAGAGTAGGTATAATAGAAGCTGTTACGGGGGAGATGTTTGTTGCATTGCTCATTGGCAACTTACTAAGCAAGCCAGAAAATAGTGATTTATAAAAATACACTATTTATATAGTGTATTTTTATAAAAATCTTTCAGCTGGAATCAGTTTGTCTTTTCCGCTCTTGTTGTAATCATAAAAGCCAACACCTGATTTAACACCTTTATGGCCTGCTTCTACCATGTTCACCAAAAGGGGGCATGGGGCATATTTAGGATTTCCAAGTCCTTCATGTAGCACCCTAAGAATAGCCAAGCAAACATCAAGACCAATGAAGTCAGCCAATTGCAATGGGCCCATAGGATGAGCCATTCCAAGTTTCATGACTGTATCAATTTCAGTAACCCCGGCAACTCCTTCAAACAGGCTAAATATTGATTCATTGATCATGGGCATAAGGATTCTGTTTGCGACAAATCCTGGGTAATCGTTTACCTCAACAGGAATTTTTTCCAGTTTTCTGGAAATTTCCATGATTGTTTCAGTAGTCAATTTTGAGGTTGAATACCCATTAATCACTTCAACAAGTTTCATGACTGGCACAGGGTTCATAAAGTGCATTCCGATTACTTTATCAGGACGTTTGGTAGCGGCCGCAATTTTTGTAATGGAGATGGAAGATGTGTTAGTGGCCAAAATGCAAGGTGGGGGAGCAATAGAATCCAATTCCCTGAATAAATTTAATTTAACTTCTTGGTTTTCTGTTGCAGCCTCAATAACCAGATCTGCATTTTTTACCGCATCATTTAATAAGGTAAAAGTTTTTATTTTTGATAGAATTTCAAATTTCTGCTCGGGTTTTATTATTTCTTTTTTAATTTGGCGGTCAATATTTTGCTGAATGTTTTTCAAACCGGATTCGAGGGCTCCGGCAGATACATCACAGAGGCTTACTTCATAACCGAATTGAGCAAAAACGTGAGCTATTCCGTTGCCCATAGTACCCGATCCGATAATTGTTATATTTTTCATGCAATAAATTTGAAGGTTTTGGTGTTATCAAAAAATAAATGTTTGAAATTATTGTTATGAAACTAGCATAAAAATAGACTCAAATTTTTTTTTTATTGAAAAGGAAGTATATTTGTCTATTATCCCTATAGGGTAATAGGGTGCTTGTGTGAAATTTGTTATTTAGATTTGTTATAAACTATCTTAACAATTTCTTAACATTTAATAGGTATCTTTATTATAGGTATAGTATAATTTTGTAAACAGATTTATAACAGAGTTCAATAGTCATTTAAAAACAAAATGGAAAATCAAACTTCTTCTACGGGAAAATTTAATTCCTGGTTCGCTGTGGTAGCCATCGTATTGGCAATTCTTTTCAGTTTCATTCTTTATTACAATGTTTTAGGCGATCCTTCTAATTTTCAAGGAGATAATATCGCTAACCATCCAAAAGAAGGAAACTATCTTGGTGTAGTTTATAAAGGTGGTTTGATTGTACCAATCCTTATGTCTTTCCTTCTGATGGTTCTTGTTTTTTCAGTTGAAAGAATTATTACAATTGCAAAAGCTTCAGGAAGTGGATCTGTTAACTCTTTCATTAGAAGAGTAAAGAGTCTTCTTTCTTCAAATGATATCAGAGCTGCTATCGAAGAGTGCGATAAGCAAAAAGGTTCTGTAGGAAACGTAGTAAAATCAGTTCTTTATAAATATGAAGGTTTATCTAAAGAAGCTGGTCTAAACAAAGAACAAAAACTTGTAGCAATCCAGAAAGAGCTAGAAGAAGCTACATCTTTAGAGCTTCCAATGCTTGAGAAAAACCTTACAATTATAGCAACTCTTGCTTCGGTTGCAACTCTTACAGGTCTTTTAGGTACTGTAATTGGTATGATTAAAGCGTTCGCAGCTCTTGCTACTGCCGGTTCTCCAGATGCAGTTGCTCTTGCGAACGGTATCTCTGAAGCTCTTATCAATACTGCACTTGGTATTGCTACTTCAGCTTTAGCGATCATTGCTTACAACTTCTTTACAAGCAAAATTGATGATCTTACCTATAACATTGACGAAATAGGATTCAGCATCACTCAATCATTTTCAGCAAGCACTAAGTAATCAAAAAGCAGGATAATCATGCCAAAAGTAAAAATTCCAAGAAAAAGCATTTCACTGGACATGACAGCCATGTGTGACATGGCCTTCCTGCTGTTGACCTTTTTCATGCTCACAACCAAGTTCAAACCGGAGGAGCCTATCGCTGTCGATATGCCATCTTCAATCTCTGAAACCATTCTTCCGGATGCCAACATCCTGACGATTTCTATCGGTAAAGAAGGAAGAGTATTCTACGGTATGGACGGTCAGGAAGCTAAAAGAGAAGTTTTAAAAAACATCTCTTCCAAGTATGGTATAACATTTACTCCTTCGGAAGAGAAGAAATTTATCTTGATGTCTTCATTCGGATCACCAGTGAGCGATCTTAAAAAGGTGTTAAGTTCAAAAGAAGCAGAAAAGAAACAATCCGGTATTCCGATTGACTCTACCAATAATCAGTTAAGAGACTGGATTCTATATTCTGCCAGAGCTGACAAACAGCTGAAAGTCGCTGTGAAAGGAGATAAAGAGACAGACTACAAGGTAGTATCAAGAGTTATTGCTATTCTTCAGGAGTTGAATATCAATAAAATCAAATTGATCACTACAATGGAGGCAAAACCTCAATAGTCAGTTGCTCCAAAAGCAATTATTTTAAAAAATCAGTTAGTACTTATAAAATCTAACCTAAAATGGCAGAAGTAAATACCGGCGGGGGTGGTGGTAAGAAAGGTAAAAAAAGAAGTAAGAAGGTTTCTACAAAGATAGATATGACACCAATGGTGGACCTTGCTTTTCTCCTTATTACATTCTTTATGCTTACAACTACCTTCAATAAACCGAAGATCATGGAGGTAAAGATGCCTGTGAAAAAGGAGGACAATACTAAGACCAATTATAAGGAGTCCGAAACTATGACACTGGTGCTGGGAGAGGAAAACAAAGTCTTTTATTTCATGGGGTTGGATAATCCTAAAGTAGAATCAGCGGATTTTTCTGATCAGGGAATAAGAAAAGTATTATTACAGAAAAACAAGTCTATAGCTGAGTTTAAAGTAATAATAAAGGCGATGGATACTTCCAAATACAAAAACATGGTAGATATTCTTGATGAAATACACATCACAGGAGTAAAATACTATGCAATTGGCAAAATCTCTCCGAAGGATATTGAATTAACCAAAACAGTTCAGGGTAGTTAGTTTATCCGGAATAAACATCTAAATTAAGAATTATGAGCATCCTGGAAGAAACGGAAACGATTTCGGTTAAGAAAACAGAAATAAATTCGCAGGCAACCCTTAATGACATTGTTTTTGAAAACAGAAACAAAGAATACGGTGCTTTTATTATAAGAAGGGAATATGGACGTTATGTTACCTCGGCAGTAGTAATTTCAGCCATAGTGTTTTTTGTGGGATTAGTATCTCCTCTTATCTATAACAAATATAAGCCTGCGGAAGCAGAGGAAGTTGTGGAAGAGGTTGAACTTGACTTGATGGAGGTCAAAGACGAGAAGCCTGAAGAGGAAATTCCTGTTGAACCGCCGCCACCTGCAGAGGAGCCTCCAAAGGCTGCAATGACTGAATTTCTTGAGCCTGAAGTAACTAAAGATGAGCAGGTCGTTAAAGACCCTCCTAAAACTGAAGACATTGTTAATCCTGGACCTGAAACTCAGGAAGGGGATCCCAATTTGAATACTGTTATTGATGGTAACGGTACAGGTAATGCCGTAGTTGAGGCACCGGTATCTAATGAACCGCTGTTATATGTTCCTGAAATGCCCGAGTTTAAGGGAAATATGGAGGAGTTTTTTAGGAAAAATGTAGTTTATCCTACTAAAGCACAGAATAACGGTATTGAAGGTAAAGTATTCGTGCAGTTTATTATCAACACTGACGGTACTGTTACTGATGTTAAAGCTATCAGAGGTATCGGTTATGGCTGCGATGAAGAAGCAGAGCGTGTAACTAAAAAAATGGTTTGGACTCCTGGAAAACAAAATGGAGTTGCCGTAAGAATTAAAAAGGTTTTACCAATCCATTTTAAATTACCGGATTAAAATATTAATCTTGTCAAAATTTCCTTAATCAGATTGTGTTTTTCAGGTCTGATTAAGGATTATCTTTTTATAACAGAATAGTTTTGGTTTAAAAGTCAATAAGGTAGTGCAGAACGCGTTTTTTTATTTCAAATTATTAATGGCCTTTTTCTATTTTGGAATTGGCATATACTTCATTGTTTACCATAAAACGATACAGTTGCTTAGTCCTCAAATGAACATAGGTCTGGGTGCATTACTTATCCTATATGGCGGATTCAGGGGATACAGGGCATTTAAAGATCGTGAAGAATAAAATGCATATAAATTTTCGGATATATCAGCTTTTTATTTTGCTATTTCTGGCATTTTCCTGCAAGGAAAAAAGTAATAAAAATATAGATGCTCCGGAAGATACCCCAACAAAGGGAGAAATCCATATTTTTTCTGATGCTTCTTTTAAACCTGCCATTATACCTCAAAAGAATACCTTTGAAGGCATTTACACCAATGCTAAAATAGGTATTACTTTTACTTCTGAAAGAACTGCAATTGATTCTTTTTTAAGAGGCCAAACTGAAATGATCGTCATTGGTAGACCTTTGAATGAAAAAGAATTATCTCCTTTTAAGTCGAAAGGAATCAGAGTCATTCAAGATGTGATGGCTAAAGACGCAATTGCATTTGTCCTCAACAAAAATTTTCCGGATTCATTATTAAGCATCAATCAGCTTACTGATATACTTTCCGGAAAGATAAAAAAATGGAAAGAAATCAATCCTTCTTTTCCATCGGGTAAAATTATAATTGCTGCTGATCAGGGGAACTCAGGAAACTTGTTTTTCCTTAAAGATAGTCTGGGACTGGATATCAAAAATGTAGAGATTTTTTCTGCAGACTCTGTTGCTGGAGTTATAGATTATGTGAAAAACCATAACAATGCCATGGGAATAATTGGCATATCGTGGTTGAGCGATGCCGATGACAGAGATTCGAATAACTATTTCAAACAAATTAAGGTTGCAGGTCTATATAAAGACAATAGGGACAAGTTTGCATTGCCCTTTCAAGGGAATATTGCCGACGGCTCTTATCCATTGAAAAGAAACATATATTTGATTTATAGTGGAGCAAGAACTGGCCTAAGGACTGGCTTTGCTTCTTTTGTTCTGGGGGACCGAGGACAGAAAATAATTCTCAAAACAGGAATAGTACCGGCAAAAATGCCAGGTAGAGATATAGAGTTTAAGTACGAATAAAAAATTTTACCAAGCAATGAGAAAAGGTATTTTAGTTGGATTTGCATTAATGCAAACATTGATAATGAATGCTCAGACTGTGCAGGATGCTACTAAAAGCATAGAACTGGAGCAGTTTGAAAAGGCCAAAAAGATTTTGGTGGAATTGAGTAAAAAGGATCAGAAAAACCCTGAAATAGCTTTCCAGCTTTCTGATGTTTATTATCAAACAGGAAATCTGGATTCTGCAAAGATAGTAGCAGAGCAGGCTCTGGCCAAAAATGAAAACGCTCTTTACTATGTTGCCTTGGGAAAATCAGTTTATGAGAACAATGATAAATCAGGCGAAAACTATTTTGAAAAAGCTTTAGCTCTATCAAAATCCAAAGATCCCAAAGTATTAGCAGGTATTGCTGAGTTTTATATTAATTCAGTTAAATTTAAAAATGCTGATAAAGCCATTGCATTACTTCAAACTGCGATAAGTAAGGATGATAAAAATCCATATTACTATTCCTTGATGGGGGATGCATACCTTGCTAAAAATGACGGTTCCAAAGCTATTGAAAGTTTTAAGAAAGCTTTGAATGCCAAACCTGGCTTTCCTATGGCATACCTTAAAATCGGAAATATCTACAACAAGGCAAGAAATTATAATGAAGGTTTAAAATATTATAATGAAGGTCTTGAGAAAAATCCGGATTATGTATTATTTCATCGCCAGATAGGGGACTTGTATTACAGGGCCAAACAATATCAAAAGGCAATTGCCAGCTATAAAGTATATGTCGAAAACACAGACAAAAATGCTGACAATGATTTTAGATATGCATCATTTCTTTTCCTGAATGAAAACTATAAAGATGCTTTGGGAATATTTGAAAGCCTTAAAAAGAATAATTATTCAAATCCGATTCTGTACAGACTTCTTGGATATAGCTATTATGAAACAGGCGATGTTTCAAAAGGGCTTGAATATATGAACGAGTATTGGAAAAAAACGAATGACAAGCTGGTTATCGGAACTGATTATGAATACATGGGTAAGATTTATTCAAAATCAGGGAATGACTCACTAGCTATAATCAATTATAAAAAAGCTATTGAAAAAGATACGTCAAAAATTGAGCTTTACAGCGAAGTGGCAGGGATGTATTTTACCGGTAAACAATATGGCAAGGCTGCTGAGATGTTCGCAATCAGACTTACCAAAATTGCTCCGACTGCTCAGGATTATCTGAATTTGGGTAAAGCTTATTACTATGATAAAAACTATTCTTTAGCTGATTCTGCTTTTGCTAAAATAGTTGAAATTATTCCAACATCTCCAACAGGATACCTTTGGAGGGCAAGAGCAAATTATGCAGGGGATGTGACGCCTGATAAAGGCAAGGCGAAACCTTATTATGAAAAAGTGATTGAATTAACACAGGCAGATGTTCAGAAGAACAAAAAAGAACTTACTGATTCCTATGCATATCTTGCTTATCACTATTCTTTGACCAAAGACAAAACCAAATCCAATGAATACTGGACAAAGGTATTGGAACTTGATCCTGAAAATAAAATGGCTAAGCAAGCGCTCGGAAAAAAATAATAGACTTTTAGAAAATTTCGAATTTAAAAGGTGCCTGAAGAAATTCAGGCATTTTTTTTGTGAGTAATTTTCATGTAAAATTTCAAGAAAAAATGTAACAAATCCGGAGAAAAACGGATTATAATAGTAATTTAAAATCGACCCAAATTAATATATGTCAACACAAAATATTCACATCGCTATGGGAAGCCTGGCATACTCAATTGCAAAGGCTGATGGTGCAATTCAATCAGAGGAGAAAGAAACGATAAAAAATCTTGCGCAAAGGGAGTTCCAGTTGGGTGACAGTGATATCGAATGGATTGACCAGATGTTTAATAAGCTTGAAAAAGCTAATATCCCTCTTGAAGACGCTTATAATTATGCCTTAGATACTCTTGAAGCAAACAGGTTTCATTTTGATTTTACCCAAAGTATGAAATCCAAATGCATTAGTTTTATGGAAAGGGTTGCTGAAGCTTTTAATGAAACTTCTGTAGAGGAGAGGTCCATTATATCAAGGTTTAAGAAGGATGTACAACGCTTTTAATTTGCTTAAAATATAGCATCCAATATACCTGCCACTGCAAGGAATATAATCAATACACCAATTAAGGCAATTATAACAATTGTTCTTATTATTGTTCCCATTTTCGTTTGTGGCTTTTTAAATATTAACTAAACAGACCTCTTCATTGTTAAACAAGAGGTTAATTGAATTTAAATTTTTTGACTTTGGGTCCTGAATCAATTATTGAATTTGGAGGCTTTGCCATTCTTCTTGTACTCGTATTTTTAGAGACTGGAATGCTCATTGGCATATTGATTCCCGGTGGAGAAACGCTTCTTTTTACTGCTGGCCTGCTGTCCGGAAGTGAAGTGCTTAATGTACCATTCCCACTATTAATGATCACCTTGACATTAGCATCCATTGCCGGAGACCTTACGGGATATACAATAGGGATGAAAACCAGACGACATCTTTTTAACAGGGAAGACAGCTTTATCTTTAAAAAAAGTTATCTGAACAGAGCCAAAGCATTCTATAGAAAATATGGCTCAGTAGCGATCATAATAGGGCGCTTTTTTCCAATTATCAGGACTGTCAACCCTTTAATGAACGGCGCCATAGATCAACCTTATATGCGATTTTTTACAATGACCACTATTGGTTGTACCCTGTATGTAAATACAATTATTCTGGTTGGTTTTTATCTGGGAAAAACATTCCCGTTTTTAAAAAGCTATCTTGAAGTTATTCTCCTTGGTATCGTTTTACTTTTTATTCTGCCTCTTTTAATCAGGATCAGAAAGGAAAAGAAAAACAAGGAAGGTTAATCCAAATTATTGAATAATTTTGTGCCCTAATATATCGGGTTAAATCTTTCCTGAATTAGGGAAAATAGCAGAATGATCGAAATAGTTGTATTGTATTTCTTATTGAAGAATTTAGGTAAACTGGCCAGGGAAAAAGGCCAATCTTCAATGCAGTGGATGGTCTTTGGCTTTCTTGCATGGATTTGTGGTGAACTAAGTGGTATTGTTTTGGTACTCAATTTTATTGGGCAGGAATATTTAATTTTTAGTATGTTTTTTGGAATTGGAATGGCTTATCTCTTCTTTTTGATCGTAAAAAGTAGGTTACAGGGCCTTCCTGATTCTGAAAACTGATACTATATGAAAAAAAAGCTGATTCTAGTCGTATTAAATTTTCTTTCCCTTATTGCCTTCAGTCAAAAAAACACCAATACAAATCTGCAAACGCTGGGCAATCCTGTAAATACACTTGAAAGTTCTGAATTTGCTCCTACTATCAGTGCAGATGGCAATACATTGATTTTTGAATCCGATAAAGGTGGTCGTTGGCGATTATACATGACTAATCAGGTACAGCCGGGAGTTTGGTCAAAACCGGTAGATATAATAGCCATTAATAATGTTGTTGGTCCGGATGATTTCTTAGGTGGCCCGTGCCTAAGTTATGATGGATCCACTTTGTTCTTTACTTCCAATATGAAAGGTGGAATGGGTGGGATTGATATTTGGTATAGCAAACGAACCGGAAATAACTGGAGCGCACCTAAAAATCTTGGGAAACCTGTTAATTCAGCCGGATACGATGGCTTTCCTTCTTTATCCCCGGATGGTAAAATCCTGTATTTCATGAGAGCTGGAGAAAAGAATACTTCTACGGGCCAGCGCTGCTGCAATCTTTTTAAAGCTACAAGACAAGGAGCCTTTTTCATAAATCCTGTTCCCTTGCCTTACCCTGTAAATTCTGGCTGTGAAGGATACCCAAGAATAATGGCAGATGGTAAAACTCTAATTTACTCTTCATATAAATCCGATGGAAAGGGTGGGTACGATCTTTATGAATCAAAATTTAAATATGGCAAATGGACTAAGCCTGTTCCATTGGATTTCATAAATACAGCCAAGGATGATGAATTGATTTCCGTTCCGGCTTCTGGCGACATTATTTACTTGTCATCCACAACAAGCAATAATAAAGATGACATCTATAAGGTGGAATTACCTGGTGAGTTCCGACCTGAAAAAGTGATTTCCGTCGAGGGATTCATTAAAGATGAAGAAACCAGTAAACCTATTGCTTCAACCATTCAGCTCAATAATTTTAAAACCAAAGAAAAAGTATCGGAAGTTATCAATGATTCTGTTACCGGTAAGTATCAAGTATATATTGAGGAAGGACAAACTTATGATTTTTCCATAAGCTCAAAAGGCCATACTTTTCATTCAGAGGTCTTAAAATCTGATTCTATAAAAAGGTATCAGAAGTTTGAAAAAAGCGTTAAATTGAAACCTCTCAAGAAGAATACTTCTTTCGTTCTGAATAATATTTTCTTCGAATTTGATTCTTCTGCAATATCTGCAACTTCTTTTTTTGAATTGGACAGGGTGGTAGATCTGATGAAGGTGAACAAGAGTCTTGTTGTAGAGATCTCCGCACATACAGACGATATGGGAAGTGACGATTATAATAATAAGTTATCTCAAAACAGGGCAGAATCAGTTGTAAGATATCTTACATCAAAAGGGATAACAGCCGAAAGGCTTGTCGCCAAAGGTTTTGGTAAAACTATGCCGGCAGTACCTAACGACTCTGATGAAAACCGTGCCAAAAACCGAAGGGTTGAATTTAAAATATTGAAAATTTGAAATATGTCAATGATGCCGATTAATACTGCAATAGCAGGATATGGTGCCGCTGGAGAATTTTATCATGCCCCCTTTATTGCAAGTTTGCCTGAATTTAAACTAACCAGTGTTCAGGAAAGACATAAAGAACAATCAAAGTTGAAGTTCCCAGATGTGAAGGTAGTCAGAACTTTCTCGGAATTAACGAATGATCCTGAAATTGAACTGATCGTGATCACAACTCCCAATGAATTTCATTTTTCTATGGCCAAAGAAGCTATGGAGAAAGGGAAACATGTTGTGGTTGACAAGCCAATTACGGTATCTTCAGAGGAGGCAGAACAATTGATTAAAATTTCTAAAGAAACTAACAGGATCTTGACTGTATATCAGAACAGACGTCTGGATGCCGGTTTGCTTACAATTAAAAAAATAAAAGAAGAGAAGGGTTTTGGAAAAATCAGGCACTATGAAGCCCACTTTGATCGTTTTCGTCCTGCTATTAAAGATTCCTGGAGGGAGAAAGAAACTCCTGGAGGTGGTCTGTTATATGATCTGGGTGTCCATTTGCTGGATCAGACTATATACCTTTGGGGAAAACCGCAGTCTATTACTGCAAAGATTGAAAGACAAAGACCAGATGCAGTAGTAGATGATTTCTTTGAGATAACTCTTCAGTATAATGGATTCAAAGCTGTAGTAAAAGCAGGAATGCTAGTGGAAGAAAAAACTCCTCAGCTTTATGTGGAAGGTTCTAAATTAACTTACTTCCGTTACGATCTAGATCCACAGGAAGCTGCTTTAAAACAAGGGTTATTCCCCAAAGATGTAGCATGGGAAAAAGAAACCGTTCCTACATCTGGATTTATCAGAAATACGGATTGTGAAGAATCTGAGTACCCTTCTGAAAGAGGAAATTATCCTTATTTCTATAAGAATCTTGCTCAGGCTATCCAGAAAGGAGAAGAACTTTTAGTAAATCCGGAAGAAGCCCATTATGTGATAAAACTCATTGAGTTTGCCAAAGCAAGCAGTGAAGAAAAAAGAACTATTGATTTAAGTAATGTTTAAACCGGAAGAAATAAAAGAGAAGGGCAAGGTTGCGGAGACGATTAATAAAAAGTTTTTTGATAAGCTGAAGAAAGTTTCTCCAGATCAGCTGGATAAAATAGTGCATCCTGTTCATGAAGATGTATTTGAGGAAATAGATTGCCTTGCCTGTGCAAATTGCTGTAAAACCACTAGCCCTATATTTTATCAGGCAGATATTGAAAGAGTAGCAAGGAAACTAAGGGTAAAACCTTCAGAATTTATAGATCAATACCTGCATCTGGATGAAGATAATGATTATGTACTGAATTCATCTCCATGTCCTTTTCTTGACGGGGAGAATTATTGTCTGGTTTATGAATCAAGACCAACAGCTTGTAGAGAATATCCACATACTAATAGAAAGAGATTTCGTCAGATCCTTAACCTTACTCTAAAAAATACTCAGGTTTGTCCAGCTGTGTATGAGATTGTAGAAAGGTTGAAAGTAAAACTGGATTTTGGTAAGTAGTCTTTCAATAATTTTTTAGGTGAAAAGATTTTTAAAATATTTCTCAATTGCTGTAATCATTGTCTTTTTGATACAGTCTTCCTTTATTGCTGTTGACGGACTTCGGGACGATAAAGTAAAAACAGATTGTATTCTGATACTGGGTAATAAGGTTAATGAAGATTGTACGCTTTCTCCAAGATTAAAAGCTCGATCGGATAAAGGCCTTCAGTTATTTCGTGAAAATCCGTCATCGATCATCATTGTTTCCGGAGGACTTGGGAAGGAAGGATATTATGAAGGTACTGAGATGAAAAGGTATCTTGTTGATCGGGGTGTTCCTTCTCAAAAGGTCATAGCAGATGATCTTGGAATTAATACTTTACAAACTGCTAATAATTATAAGAAACTGAGTGAAACGTATCACTGAGTAGTGTTACCGTTGTATCCCAATATTATCATATTTACAGAACTAAACATTTACTTAGGAAAGTTGGTGCGAGTCAAGTCTATGGTGCACACGCAGACTTGACTCGAGTGGAGGGATTTTAATTCGATGTTTAGAGAATGTATTGCTTTTTATAAATACTGGTAAATGCAAAAAGTTTCGGAAATGTCCGAATGACGACGAGTTAACGATTAACGAATTAAAGTAATATTGATTACTTTGTTTTCATCGACAACAATAGCATAATAACCAGCATCTGCCATTGAACCGTCTGTTTTTGTTCCGTCCCAGACTGCGGGAGCAACAAGTTCTTTGATTAAATTTCTTCCTGAATCCAGTATTTTAATTTTGCCTGGAGTTTCGATAAAATAAGAATCCATATAACCGTCACCATTCGGACTGAATACAGCTTGACAATCTTTGGGTTTCTGAAGGGTGAACGATGATGTTGAACCTTTACAATTAAACTGGTCATTAACAGTAAATCTATATATGCCCGCCTCCAGGTTATTGTAACGGAAATTATCAAGAGTAAGAGTATCAGCTTTTGTGACTGATTTGATGCCAAAACGATAAGGTGGAGTTCCTCCCTTATATTCAACTCCTTGCAACTCTATTGAATATCCTTCTTTGCAATTTTCAGAAAGAATATTTATTGATTTATAGGACAATTCAATACATGGCTTTACTGTCAGAACCAAATTAGTACTTTTGAGTACCAGTGAAGGTAGAGCCTTCAATCTTATTTCCTGAAAATATCCTCCGGACTGCTCTGGAGTTAGAGGAGATAAAGTCAGTGCTGATGATTTATTTGTATTGTCAGCAATCCCATTTTTAAACCATTGGTACGTTACAGGTAGCGTCACATCAACCTTCGGATCATATATGAAAGGTTCTGTTTGGTCTTTCAACTCTAGGTTCTGATCAATTATAAAAGGCTTTTGAGGAGTATAAATGAACTTGCTAAACTGAGGGTGATTTTTAAGAGGTAAGATGTCTTCAAACGTGAGATAATTATCAGAAATATTCACGTTGTCCAAGTTGAATTTTGCTAGCAGATCCGGAAGGCTAGATAATTTGTTATTTGAAACATTAAAGACTTTCAGGGTTGTATTAGCTTTAAGGTCTGATAGATCTTTCAGATTATTGCCTTGTATAAATAATACTTCCAGAAAGTTCAGATCTTTCAAACCTATGATGGTGTCTAATCCAAGATGATTTAAATGTAGCTGTTTAAGATTTTTTAAAGCAGATACATTTTGAAATATAGGCGTCGGATTATTTCCGACAACAAGTATTTCCAAATTTACATAACCTGAAAGATCAGGCATTTCTGTCAATTGATTATTGCCACAAGACAATGTTTTTAAATTTGGAGAAGAAGGCAAAGCCGGTAATTTTTTAAGCTGGTTATTATAAACCTGAAAATCCTCTAAATTAACAAGAGTAATTAAAGAGGGTAATTCTGTGATATTATTATTATACAGGTATAATAATCTCAGATTTGTAAGTCGTGAGATATCCGGAATTGTTGTAATGTGATTAAAACCCAATTTGAGTGTATAGACGTTGGTAAAGTACGATATTCCGGTAGCGTCATTAATGTTTGAGTATTCCAGATTCAACTCACCATAAAAATCTTTGGCCTTAATAGTATCCAGCTTACCATCTTTCATATAAGCAGTATAATCCTTCTCTAGTTTTGCTCTAAGGTTTTCGTCAGGTATTTCAACAAGATTATCCTGTGCACTGACATTTAAGCCAACCAAAACAAAAGCTATAAAAAGGAAAATTCCTTTATACTTTAACGTTTTTATCTGAAGGTTACTCAAAATCATCTTAATACAGTAATCTGTCCGTTTTCTTTCTGACCATTTGAATATTCCACTATATAAACATATAATCCGGCTACAGCCAGATTACCTGTCATATCATTACCATTCCATTCTGCGATTTCTCCTTGGCCTGTTTTTGTCTTAAATATAAGCAATCCTGCTCTATTGTATATTGAAAGTATTCCAGCTTCTTCTGAAGAAATCGGAATTTTCAGAGTTTCACCGAATTCAGGACTAAAGCTGAATGATTGCTTTTTGTAACATTCTTTTTCGGATACCAATACTACCTTTTCTTTCACGCAACCAGATTGATCTTTGACTTTGACTGTATAACTGCCCGGTCTTAGATTGGTGTAACTTGATAAAGAAGAAAAATTTCCGTTCCCATTAAATTCATAGGAGTAAGGTGCTGTACCGCCTTTAAGGCTGTTTTCTGTAACTTTTATTTCTCCTGTAGCACCATTGATGCAAGAGCTTGTTGAGGAAAGTGTAAAGTTAATATTTACATCCGCGCAAGCATCTGATTGTTTGACAACTGATGATTTGGTTGTAATTGTATCAGATTTAATTATCTCCGTTCCTTTTTGTAAAGTTATTTCATTCTTGATTTCTGAAGGAACTGAATCTAAAAAGTTTTCGGAAGAGTTACTAATCTGTGGTTTTATCCATACCTTTTTATTTACATGCTTTTTAGTATTCGGAGATAAAGATAACCCATTGCTTTGCAATGAATCACTTACATTAATAAGGGGTTTTTCCGATGGACTTTTAGAGGAAGTTGTCTTATCTGATTTGATGTTGTTAAAGATACCAAGACCTGTAGCTACACTAATAAGTAAAAGAAGTGAACCTCCCAATAACCACTTATTAGAGTTATTTTTTTGATCCAGTTGTTTTATGTCTTTTTTGATTCGATCTCTTAGAACGTCTAGTTCAGCACCGAGAACAACCTCATTAAGGAGCTGCTGATTAGCAACTTCATCTCTTAATGCGGGATCTTCAGCTAAAGCTATTTGAAATTTCGCTAAAGCATCTTCCTTCAGTTCCCCGTTGAGGTATTGATCAATCTCAAAGTAATATTCAACGCCTTCTTTCAATGCTTTAATAAATTTAAAAGATTCTTATCTTCATTTACCAGTTTCTGCAAATATTGCTTACACCTGTAGTTATTGGTTTTAGCCACATTTTCACTTGCATAGCCCATTTTCTCACTGATTTCCCTCATGCTTAATTTCTCAAAAATAGAGAAGCGAAGTATCTTCTGGCACTTTTCATCTAGTCTCTCAAATACCAACCTCATTGCCGAAGATTTTTCCTTTGTGATTAAATCTCCAAGATGATCAGAGTTGTCAGAAACTTCACTTTCAATCAGACTCAGATCTTTATTTTGAATTCGTTTATCCCTCCGTACTTTATCAATCCATAGATTTCGAGAAACAGAAAAGATAAAACCGTCAATTCCATATTGTTGGTTAAATTTATTTTGCTTCACTTGATTAAAAAAGATTACAACTGCATCCTGAAAAATATCACTTGCTTCTTCCAATGAACCATTGTTCTGAAGAACATACCTTCGGACCTTTTTTAAAGTATGTTCGTAAAGATAATCAAGTACAGGGTCATTTTCACCCTGTTGGATACATTCTATAATTTTTGAATCTATTTTATTCACACTTCCTGATCCTACGATTTGAAAATAAAAAAGTAAACACTAGCTTCACGGCTATTATTTTTAATTTTACGAGAATAACTGTTAAATATTACAGAAATTATTCCTGTGTCCGGATTCAGACTAATTATATTAGTAATTTTTATATTCCCTTCTATTGTCAGAGGTCAGTCCAGGTCTGAAGTTCCGGATCTCTTCGATCAATTTTTTAATAATTACTATCTACTAAATCCTGCTGCTACAGACACAAGCTATAAATTTAAAATCAGGGGAGAAAACAGAACTCAGACCGGACTTTTTGAGGGGATTAGCAAGCTTTATGTTGATGCAGATTTTAAAATAAGAGATAAAGAAGGACGATCCCAATTCCTTGGATTGCAGGCTATCAATTTTAAAGAAGGTGATTTTATAAACAGAAGCAGGCTTTATGGAAGATACTCCTGGAGGACAAATCTTTCTGAATATTCTTCATTATCAGCTGGTGCTGCTTTAGGAATTGTGAATTATAACTTCAGAGGTTCTCAGGCAGGGGCGGGAGGAAGCTCAACTGTTATGGACGGAAGTGTAGGTATATGGTATAGCTGGAAAAAACTTTATTTGGGAATCGCAGGTCAACAAATATTAAAGACTAAGCTTCAACCTATAAATCAACAGTTTCAATTGGATCGTTATTGGAATTGTAATATGTTTTATACTTTTCAGATTACTCAATTTCTTGATTTCAGTCCGCATTTATATACAAGACTGCAAAAAGGAACTGAAAATGTTCAGTTGGCAGGGGTTTTTGATATTTATGATTTGGTGAGTGCGGGGGTAAACTTAAAATATAAAAGAGGGATAGCATTTATTGCCGGATTCAAAAACTTAAAAATTGGAAACTCAGGATTTTCATTATATGCCTCTTATATGGCAGGTACTAATAGCCCGTCAATATTGGATGACAATGCTGTAGAATTTTATCTTAGTTTTCAACGGTGAAGTCGATTGACTATATTGTTTAAATTTTTTTTTAATTTTTTTCGCACGGCTGTTTACATTTCATTTTTGCATCCGTATTAGGTTTGATTTTTCGCAAAAAAAGAAAATGCAAATCGGATAATACATGAAGAAAAGACTATTCTTATTACAAATTCTAGTTTTTTTAATTTATACTCGGCAGTCTGTAATAGCGCAAACTACCAATACGTGGAAAAATGTAGCAATAGGAGCAGGTGGGTTTGTTTCCAGTATCATTACAAGCAAAACTGAAGCTAATTTAGTATATGCTCGAACAGATGTGGGCGGTGCTTACAGATGGGATGCTGCTAAGAATGTATGGGTTCCTCTTACTGACTGGGTTTCTGATACTGAAACAGGATATCTTGGAGTAGAAGCCTTGGCAATAGATCCTCAGGATTCTAAGAAGGTATATATGCTGGTAGGAATAGACTATTTTAACGGAGGTAAAACAGCTATCCTTCGTTCCAGCGATTACGGAAATACTTTTATAGTAACTGAAGTAACATCTCAATTCAAAGCACATGGCAATGGAATGGGACGTCAGAATGGTGAAAAACTTGTTGTAGATCCTAATTTAAGTTCTCTCTTATTTTGTGGTACCAGAAGAAATGGGCTTTTTAAAAGCACCAATTCAGGTGCAGCCTGGAGCAAAGTAAGTGGATTGAGTGTCTCTAGCACTCCTAATGATAACGGCATCAGCTTCGTGCTAATTGATCCTACCAGTGGAACTAATGGTAGTGCATCTAAAACCATATTTGCAGGAGTTTCCCAAACAGGAACTAACCTTTATGTAAGTAAAGATGGTGGGGCTACTTTCAATGCTATTTCTGGAGGCCCTACCAACTTTATGCCTCAAAGAGCTGTACTTGCTACAGATGGAAATCTTTTTATCACATATGGAAACGGAGCAGGACCACATGGCCATTGGAGTCTTCCGGAACCTATGGATAATGGGGCTATCTGGAAATACAATACTAAAACAGGTACATGGACTAATGTAACACCTTCCGGTTATGCAAGAGCTTTCGGCGGAATTTGCGTTGATCCTAATAACCCAAACAGACTTGTAGCTTCAACTATAAATACCTATCTGCAACAAAATAATGCATGGGGTGACAGAATTTTTCTGAGTACAAACGGAGGAAGCTCATGGACAGATATTTTTTCGAAAGGTCTTACACTAGATCAGAATGATTGCCCCTGGATTGCTGATCAGGCCATACACTGGGCTGGTTCTATTGAGTTTGATCCTTTTAATACTGCAAAAGTCTGGGTAACTTCTGGAAATGGTGTATTTAAGACGGAAGATATTAATGCTTCAAAGACCACATGGAAATTCATGCAAAAAGGCCTTGAAGAAACTGTTCCTCTAGATATGGTGAGCATTCCTGGCGGACCTCTGGTTTCTGCTCTTGGTGATTACGACGGCTTTGTTCATACAGATATTACTAAATATTATTCCAGACACACTCCAACTACAGGTACTACTACAGGTATTGCTTTCGCATCCAAAAAGACAAGTACAATGTTACGTGTTGGTAGCGAAATGTACTACTCCACGAATCAAGGTGTAAGCTGGACAAAGTGTAATAAAAGTGGTTTGAGCGGGGTTAAAGGGAGCGTAGCAATATCCTCTGACGGAAAAGTATTTTTAAATTGTCCCGATGCTTCCTCTACAACTTATAGATCCACAGATAATGGAAATTCATGGACAGCATGTTCAGGGTTAAATATATCTAATGCCTTTCCAGTAGCTGATGCAGAAAATGCCAACAAGTTTTATGCCTTCAATGAATCAAGTGGAGCTATGCTCGTGAGTACAGATGGAGGTATTTCTTTCAGCACTTCAGGAAATGCAGGATCTGGAGGAGCGAGAGTGATTCGTACTACTCCAGGAAAAGAAGGACACTTGTGGGTCCCACTTTGGAATGGCCTGGCACGATCAACAAACTCTGGTCAGTCATTTACAAAAGTTAATAGTGTTACTTATTGTGGTGCGGTTGGACTTGGAAAGGAAGCTCCAGGTAAAAGCTATCCTACCATTTACATATGGGGGACAATCAACAATGTAATAGGTATTTACCGATCTATAGATGAAGGTGCAACTTGGGTGAGGGTAAATGATAATGAACATGAATTCGGTGGACCTGGCAATGCTAAGATGGTGTTGGGAGATATGAATGTGTACGGAAGAGTATATATGAGCACTGCGGGAAGAGGTATAGTATATACTGAAACGGGAACGCCGGATTGTGCCGGAGTCGTAGGTGGGGCGGCCTATCTTGATAATTGTAGTACCTGTGTTGGCGGAACCACCGGAAAACAACCATGTGTGGCAGATTGTAATGGAGATTTTGGAGGTACAGCTTTCAAAGATAACTGTGATGTCTGTGTTGGAGGAAAAACTGGCAAAACAGCCTGTGTGAAAGATTGCAATGGTGTTTTTGGTGGAACTGCATTTAACGACAATTGTAATATTTGTGTAGGTGGCAATACTGGTAGAGTTGCCTGCGTAAAAGATTGCCATGGTGAATATGGCGGAAAAGCTTATTTGGACAACTGTCAGACCTGTGTTGGCGGTAGCACGGGGATGACAGCTTGCTCCAAAGATTGTAATGGAGATTGGGGTGGTACAGCAGCACTGGATGTCTGCAATGTATGTGCCGGAGGTAAGACAGGAAAAGTCCCTGTTGTAAATCAAAGTGAATGTACTGTCACATCTATTGATAATATTCAGTCTGGTGACATGGTATCAGTTTATCCAAACCCTTTTAGTGCTGATTTTACTATAGCATCAGAAGGTCAGTTTAAATATTCTGTTATTAATAATACTGGTCATATTGTTGCAATGGGCACAGCTGAAGGCCAATTGGTTTTAGGAGCTGAGCTTTCTGCTGGCATGTACCTTTTAAAAATTGAAAAAGTCGGTAAGACTACGATCAGAAAGATTGTAAAATACTGAAATTAAAAAGTCAGGTTGATAGATGAATGAGTGAAATGATCCTTTGGGTCTTTCACTTTTCGTTGCACCTGCAAAGCATTAAGCAAAGGATTCTAGTGTTGGATCTTAATTTAGGTTGATAGATAAATGAGTGAAATGTCCTGAAAGGGACTTTCACTTTTTCTCCTAGCTTAATTTAAACAATGAATGATTTGAGTTTATCGGATTTCCCTTTTTCGGTACTTAAATACAGGTTGATAGATGTATGTATGAAGGATCCTTACCGGGATCCTTCATTTTTTATAGCTAATCAGAGAATCTGTAACACCCCAGAATGGGCACATGGTCTGAAATATGTATAGTATCATATGTATAGAAATTCTTTATCGATAATTTCCGAGGCTCGAAAAACTGGTGATCAATTCTTAAAAAAGCTTTATTGGGTAGGAATGTAAATCCAAAGCCATTTCCTTTTTCTTCAAAAGCATTATTTAGCTTTTTCTTCACATTCTGATAGACATAACTATACGGAGTTTCATTGAAGTCGCCCGCAACAATCAATGGTATAGCAGTAGAATCAATAAAAGCGTTTAGTTTTCTTACCTGAGTACTTCTGATTTCACTTGTTTGTTTTAGCCAATAGGCGTTTCTCAAAACTTTTTTAAGTGGGAAGAAAGGATTTCCTTTTTTTAGATTGTTAGATTCAAAATGAACACTTACAATCCTTAGTACTTTACCTTTTATAAGTACATCAGCATAAATGCCCTTGTTAAAATCGCTTCGCCCTTCAAATACAAGTCCACTACGAATGATCGGGTATTTAGAGAAGATTGTAACTCCAACTACATTCTTTTTAGCTGACACAACCTGATATGGATATAGTGTTTCCAGAAAAGGGCCGCCTTTTTCTGGAAAAAACTCCTGCAGACAGACAAAATCAGTATTTTTTCCGGAAATAATTCTTGACAGATTTTCTTTAAATCCTAGTTCATGAGCAATATTATATCCGCTGACATTATATGAAAGAACAGTGAAGTCACAATTCGGATCTGTGATTTCATTTATCCTGCTTATTCTAAAAAGTGTAAAAAAATAAAAAAATGAAAGCAGAAAAAATGCCGTTCCAATCCACTTAATTATTGAGCCTTTCCTAAAAAGAAACAGAAATAGAGTGATAAGACAATTAAAGAATACGAAGACTGGAATTAATAAAGTAGCGATTTCAGAAATCCAAAGTACATGAGGGGGGATGTATAATGAAATCAAAGAAAAACCAAATATGAGATAAAAAAATATCAAAAAGCAATTGCCGATAAATGCAAGGTTACTTTTTGAAAAACTAAAAACTGAACTCATAATGAATTTTTAATATTAATCTTCCTTCATAAAGGAAGCGACTTATGACGCGAATTTAGAGATAAAATTCTACAGACTTTTTAATTATGAATAAATAGGCAACGATAACTTAATTATTAGGTACCAATCGAACTTTAAGATAGGGTTGCTTTTCTCTTGCTGCATTTATTGAATAGAACACAAATGATTGATAAAATTCAGAATCGCCTTCTGTATACATTCGAAAAAGAAATCCATTATTTTCATCCTTTTTATCCTTTCCGGCAATTTTTTTTACAAGTGCTGTCAAATCCAGACGCATGATAGGTGGGAAATCGGAGGGGATATTAAAATATAAATATTCATCTGGCAATGGTGAAATACGAGGTTGATGTACCCAGGTTAAATCTTCCAGATCCCATGAATCTTCTACCAGGCATACCTGGATATAGTTCGGGATTGAATCTTTACATACATTATCCGGAACTTTGTTATCAGAGCCGTTAGGTTTGGTATGGAGAATTAAAATTGCAGACTCTATTTCTTCATTATCCTTGATCTCTGATAGGTCTAATTTTAAATATGTCCGATAACTCACAGGTTCTCCAAACCTTGTCCATTTCGCAACAATATTATGAATGTCAAATCTCCCGTTAATGTTTTCAAGAGTAACATGGGAATTCAAATAAGCATCTCCATCAACTTCACCAGTTTTAGTTAAAGGTTGTCTTATCTCAAGAGTTCTTTCAATATTTTCTGCAGGGGGACAGCAATGGTGTTCACATCCTGATATCATTAAATACGATAAAGTAGCAATACCTAGAACTACAAGTTTTCTATAATTAATCATAGTGCGGCAAACGATTGAAAGCTGATGCAAACGACATGAGGATTAAGTTGAGATCAATAGGCAAAAGAATAAGTTCAATTTAATAGTTAGATTTCAATTGTACCCTTAAATAAGGTTGCTTTGTAACCTCAGCATTTGCTGAATAAAATACAAATGATCGGTATGGTGGAGCAGCTTCTTCTGGCGCCATTTTAAAAAGAAATCCATTATTATTAAATGTTTTATTTTTTCCAGCTATTTTTCTGACCAGATTGGTCACATCTATTCCAATTACAGCGGGAAAATCTTCCGGAACGGTAAAGATTATATTATCTTCTAGTAATTCCGAAAAACTGGGTTGGTTGACCCAGCTTAAAGTTTTTATTTCCCAAGAATCAGTAACAAGACATATCTTTACATTATTAGGATCATGAGTATCATTGACAATATCAGGTACTGAGCCATCCGCACCGGTAGGCTTAGTATGGAGTAATAATGTTGCTGAAACTATTTCTTCACTCGTTTTTATTTCAGAAAGATCTATTTTGAGATAAGAACGGTAACGTGCAGGATCTCCGAATCTAGTCCAATTGCCCACTATATTGTGAGGGTCTCCACTACCATTTATGTTTTCAAGAGATGGATCTGAATTTAAATAAGCATCTCCATCTCCCTCGGAATTTATATCCTGTCTTATTTCAATGGATCTTTCAAAACTACCTTGAGGCAATGGACAATGATGTTCACAAGAGGAGCCAAGGAAAAATATAATGAGTAAAACAGGAAAAATGAAAGGATTTTTTGATATAATCATATTTTACTCAAAAATGGAAAAGAATCATTAATTGTGGGTATTAAGTCCTTCAATATCTGTTTTTTTTGTAAATTTTGGAATATAATTTATATTTTTGTTTTCCAACACTTAATTAATGGTGCTATCAGATAACGATATCGTTAGAGGTTGTGCGAAAGGGGATTTAAAATCTCAGGAAGCTTTATTTAAAAAATATGGCCCTGAGCTGAAGAAATTATCTTTCCGGTACTCAAAAAGTGTTGAAGATGCAAAAGACATTTTTCAAGAAGCTTTCATTAAAATTTTTAAAGATATAAACTCTTTTCGCAATGAAGGCGCTTTAATCGGCTGGATGAAAAGAGTTACTGTAAACACCGCAATTTCTTTTTATAGAAAAAAAAGCAATTCCGGATTTTTTCATTTGTCAATTGAACCTGAATCTGAAGAGGAGTTAGGAAGCAGAGATAGTAGTCTACAAAAATATTTTAATGAAACGGAGGAAATCGAAGACGAAGATTTTAGTGAATATGAAAAAGCTTTGTCAAAACTTTCTTACGAACAGTTAATAAATCTTATAAAATCTCTTGATCCTCCGCAAAATATAATCTTTAACATGTTTTATGTTGAAAATTATTCCCACAAGGAAATTGCCAGAGAATTAAAAATTAGTGAAAATAATTGCAGAACTTTACTTCACAGGTCCAAAAAGAAGTTAAAGGATTCAATCAGAGTATTAATTTACCATACAGTTTAAGCATGGAGGACCATAAGGACATAGGTATTTTAATTAAAAACCGCCTGAAATATGCGGAGAAAGGGGATTCTTTTGATTTCGATGGAGAATGGCAAGCAATTAAACCTATTGTCCAAAAAAATAATTTTGTTACCTGGAGACTTAATACATTTAATATTTATTATCTGATATTTATAACAACATCGATAACCCTAATTCTTTTTTATCTATTCTTTGCATCAAAGCCAGATTTAGCTGAAAATGCAACGAAGAATGGAAGAGAAACCATTACAATAAAGGAGGGGAATATTGCCAATAAAACGTCCAGAATTGATAAAGATTTAAATTCGAATAATCATTCTGGTTCCAACCAATTTAATAAATCAGGACAATTGACATCAACTGTTTCAATAGAGGCGAAAGATTCTGCTGATAAAAACTCAATAGTTCCGGTAATATCTTCTTTTCAGATTGCAGATACTTTAACAAATTCTCAAGTAAATTCAGAAGCACAAACAGTACAGTCAACTCCTCCGCTGCAGGAGGCTAAAAAGAACAAGCCTGTAATAACTTTGAACAAACAGGATACTATTATAAAAACAGATACATTGAGGAAAGTAAAAACGAAAAAGATTTTTAAATAATATCATGTTTATGAGACTTGTATTTTTTACTTTTTTGCTTTCAATACAATCAGTTTTTGCACAGGTTGATACGCTGTTTAAACAGGGGGTAGATGCTGATACCATTATCATAAAAAAAGCTCCAGTTACCGTTTCTCAACAGTTTGTTGTAGATGAATACCTTTATAAAGAAGTAGAACATTTTTTCTATATCAAACCATATATATCATATCTATATTTCCAGAATTATTTGTCAGGCAATGAGGGCGTATTGGGGCAAGCTTTCTGTTACAGTGTGAGAGAAAAGAATAGCTACAATCTAGGAATAGATTTGGGGTACAGCATTAAAAGATTTAATTTTCTTTTGGGGTATTCCTATCAGTCTTATAGCGAAAAGGTATTGCTTTACAAGGAGAACAATTCTTATCAAAACCATTTTGTGCAGAACCATATTTCAGCCAAGGTATCTATTGATTTGAATTTTAAGAAAATTAAAATAGCTCCATTAATCGGATTGGCTTATAATATGGCTGTTTCAGCTAATACTGTTTATCCTGTTTTAAAGGATAATGTCATAGCATTTGAAAAGACAAATGATTTCCAGAAATCAGGTACTTCATATGCTCTGGCAGGTCTGGAGTTGAAAGCATTTAACTCTAAACGAACGAGTCCATTTGCCAGCGTAACTTATATGAGAAGCTTATTTGCAGAAGGTAATGAGGGGAAGTTTAATTTCTCATATACCAAAAATATTTTCATATGGTCTTTAGGGCTTATGATTAAGTTCTGAGATATTGGTCTTAACTTTTTCCTGTTTTAAAAGAATATTCGAGAGCCACTCTCGTTTCAATTTCAGTTCAGTTTCAATTCTTAAGCTTTCTGATCAATATATTACTTGTTATCAGCAATGGATTTTCGTTTATATCTAATTGTTTTTCTGTTCCTATTTAATATTTCCAGGTTATATGCCCAATCTGATACAACAGTTTTGAAGAAAAAAAAGTGGTATCAGAAAAATTCGGTGAAGTATTTTGCAGCACCTGCAATTTTAGTTGGTTATGGGGTTTCCGTGTCAGGAAATCATGGACTTTATAGCAGTATAGATGCTAAAAATGATATTCATCATTTGTTCCCTAATTTTTCTACGGATGCGGACGATTATTTAAAATATGTTCCATACGGCCAATATATTTTGCTGAAATTGCTAGGAACGCCCTCTCAGCATGATTTCCTCAATGTGGCATTGCTTATAATTAAGTCTAATATTATTGCTTCTGCTTTGGTTTTCCCATTAAAAAATATAGTAGGCAGAGAGCGGCCGGACAAGTCTGATTTTATGTCTTTTCCTTCAGGACATACAACTGACGCTTTTGTGGCAGCAGCTATTTTACATCAGGAATTTAAAGATAAGAGTCCTTGGATCGGTGTCTCGGGATATGCAGTTGCAGCCTCAGTGGGAGTATGCAGAATGTTGAATAATAAACACTGGCAATCTGATGTCCTGGCTGGGGCGGGAATTGGCATCTTATCGGTACATCTTGCTTATCTTACGCATCTCAATCGTTTTCATTTACCCAAAAAACTTACAATTTCACCAATGGTAAGTTTTCATGCTAAAGGGATAGGAATAAACTATCGGTTTTAAATCAAAATTTATAAGTCATTGCAAATCCTTGATACGGGCCAATAACAGGATCAAATGACATATTTTTGTTCTTTTTCCGAGGCTTGTGAAGTTCCGGTACTACAATCCCTATGGCAGCTCCTGCTATTGTTCCCACAATGAGGTCGGAAGGGAAATGCATTCCCGCCTTATATCTGTAGTAGGCTGTTATCGCAGGCGGAATAACTGCCAGGCCATATAAAACAGGTACAAGTTTGGATCCCTTGTGATAATCGGCAAATACTTTTGCTGCAAAAAAAGAACATGTGGCAGCAGCAGCAGCATGGCCTCCGTAAAAAGAATTTTTGGACCCGTTTCGGGTTCTTCTTTCTATGCTTTCATTAGGATTATAAACATAAGGACGGTATCTGTTAATCCGGCCTACTCCCCATGAATAACAATTGGACATAAGCGAAATTGTTGTCAAGTAGATTACTCCGATTCTCAATGCATCCTGCCTGATTTTTTTATCAAATAATAATAGGCTAGGCAAAATGATTGTAGTTGTTAGCGAAATATCCGACATATGCATGGCTGTCTCTGCAAATGCTGGATTCTGCCTGGTAGCTCCTCGGTCAAATTTTGGGACATCTTCAGGAGTTAAGGTAAGAACAGTGGCTTCATCAATACCCTTTTTCCCTTTTAAAACACGAACGCCATAATAATTAGAGACAAGGCCTCCAACTATAATGGGAGCATCAATATACCATTTTACTCTATAGACATGTTGTTTGCTCTTGTTTTCATTTGATACAGAATCATTTTGTTGACCAAAAGTCTGAAAAAAAACAAAGGAAAGAATCAAATGTAGATAAATACTCTTCATGAACCGGCTGGAAATTGACTTTGTATATAAATCAACTTTAGAATTAAAGATTTTGTTAAATTCGCATCTGTTAAACATAATAATACATATGAAAAGCAATCACGAAATAGATTACAAGATTTATGGCGAGGAAATGCAGTTTGTAGAAATCGAACTTGATCCTCAGGAGACAGTAGTTGCTGAATCTGGCAGCTTTATGATGATGGAAGAAGGGATAAGAATGGAAACTATTTTTGGTGACGGATCTCAGCAACAGGGAGGATTTCTGGGAAAGATTTTTTCTGCAGGGAAGAGACTTCTAACCGGTGAGAGTTTGTTTATGACTGCTTTCACTAATGGTGGTTCAGGTAAAAAGCATGTTAGTTTTGCATCTCCTTATCCTGGCAAAATTATACCTATGAACCTGGCAGAATTGAATGGCAGATTAATTTGTCAGAAAGATGCTTTTTTGTGTGCTGCAAAAGGCGTATCCATAGGAATTGAATTCCAGAAAAAACTTGGCACCGGCCTTTTTGGAGGTGAAGGATTCATCATGGAAAAACTTGAAGGAGATGGATATGCTTTCGTACACGCCGGTGGAATGGTTGTTGAGAGAACTCTTCAACCAGGTGAAGTTCTTAAAGTTGATACAGGCTGTATAGTAGCATTTACCAGTGAGGTAAATTATGATATCGAATTTGTGGGGGGAATCAAAAATTCTCTTTTTGGTGGTGAAGGGCTGTTTTTCGCGACATTAAGAGGACCTGGAAAGGTTTGGGTACAATCCTTGCCGATAAGCAGACTTGCTTCTAGAATGATAGCATATGGAATTGGCCAACGTAAGGAAGAAGGTAGTATCCTTGGTGGTTTGGGTAATTTGATTGATGGAGATTAGAATTCATCTGACAGTTATAATAAAAAGAGATTGGCAGAAATGTCAATCTTTTTTTATTCTCTTCCAAATCGCTTTAGCTCCCTTGATTAAAGGATGAATTGAATTAGTCTGATATCCGGAATTTGTTATTAAAAACAGTCTTCATTCAGTACTCGTTATTATTTTATAAAGATGGGAATAATGGAAAAGGATATTAAATGGAAACCGATCTTAGGAGGAGCAATTGCAGGAGCGATTTTAGGATATCTAATGAGACGAAGACCTGCTCCGATCAATGTGGAAAGAAAAATTGACCTGAACAGGTATCAGGGCAAATGGTATGAAATAGCTGCAATCCCCTCAAAATTTGAAAAAGGATGCACAAATGTTACCTCAGAGTATTCTTTGCAAAAAGATGGAACATTCAAAATAGTTAGCGAATGTCGAGTGATTGAATCCGGTAATCTAAAAAAGTCATTCGGTAAAGCCACATTGAAAGATCCTGGCACCAATTCTAAATTTAAAATGAAATCCAGAGGCCCTTTTAAAAGAGATTATCAAATCCTTTCCGTCGGAAATGAGTATGAGTATGCACTGGCCGGAGACCAGTCGAGAACTAGACTTTGGATATTGTCCAGGAAACCTGTATTGGCTAAAAATGTAGTTGATCAATTAATTGATAAAGCGAAAAACGAAGGATTTGATATTGGAAAGATTGTGTTCATTAAACATAACCATAATAATGAGCCATGTTATTAAAAAAAGAATTATGGCAGAACTTATTTTACCATTTTAAGCTTTTATCCCAGAATGTATATTTAATGCGATTTTAATCGTAACATATACATATTGGCTCAGTTAATTAATATTAAGTTATTTTTTTAGTTGGCAATAATATATTTGAATAAAAAAACATAATCAACGTGATCAAACTAACATTTTCTCTGCTGTTCTTAAATCTGATATTAGCCTTTACATCTGTAGGTGGTGATTGGGAATTAAAGAAGGAGGAAGAAGGAATTAAAATCTATACCGGAGATAAGGATGCCGGTATAAAAAAAATAAAAATTGAGACCAGCATCAATTACTCTGCTGCTAATGTGCTTGAGGTACTTAAGGATAAGGAAAAATATACCAATTGGGTTTATAAATGCAGTGAAGCTAAGTTATTGAAAAAGGTAAATGAAAACGAATATTACCATTATCAGATGACCAGCGCACCATGGCCTATACAAGACCGTGATATGATTGTTCATCTTAAAATTGCTGAAAATAAATCTACTGGTGAATACATACTGACAGGAATGGGAGTGCCAGATTACCTTCCAGAAAGAAGCGGAAGAGTGAGGATTAAACATTACCAGACACTTTGGAAAATAACTCCGATTACCCAGAATTCCTGTCAGGTGATTTATGAAATGAGAGTTGATCCTTCCGGAGCTATTCCCGCATGGCTCTACAATCTTGGGTCAACAGAAGGCCCAATGATTACTGCTCAAAATCTCAGAAAAGAAGTTGAAAAAAGGTTCCATTAAATTCACCAATTCCCAAGCATTTTCCTTAAAAGAACGATCTGACCTGTATGGTAAGCTGTATGATCACAAATTAATATGGCTTCCCTTAAAAGGTTTTGTCCTCTACCATTTGGAATAGGAACAAGAAGATCGGTGGTTGGGGCTTTGATGAGATTTACAAACGAATTCCTATCCTCAGAAAAATTTCGAAGACAATCCTGCCATTCTTGAAGGGTAGGATCACTATTTGCGGGCCAGTAATCATCAGGCCACTTTGGTTCTTGATATTGGCTGTTGATACAAAATTCAAGGATATCTTTTTGAGTAAACCGAATGTGTGCACTCAGTTGCCAGATATTATATGGGAAATTTGTTTTCGATTTTCCTGCAGTTTTATAATCTATCCCCATAACTGCTCCTTCAAATGAGATATGCGCCTGGTCTATGGTCAGCATATTCAAAATCTGGATTCTGATATCTTTCTGTTCATCTTTCATTAAAGAGAAACAGGGAACAGAATTTCTTGTTTAATAATTGCTAAGCCTTTATTTACTGAATTTCGTTATGATGTTTCCCGCTTATTAAAGAACTACTGACTGGTATGTAACCTTCGTTAAAGATTATTTCTTTACCCTTATCACTTTTTATAAAATCAATAAAGGGTTTTAATTTTATATATGTATCAGCCGTATAATAGAGGTAAAGAGGTCTTACAAACTTATAGTGAAAATTTTCTACATGTTCGTTCCTTAATTTTATGAAAGTCTTGCCATGGTCAAAGGAGATGTCAAGAGGTTCCACTGAATAGTTCAATTGTGCAAATGACACATATCCAATAGCATTTTGATATTTCCGAACAGAATCAATTATATTTTTACTGTTTTTTAGAGTGACTGTATTTTCAGAGAAGTTCTCGTTATTAAGTATTTGTTCTTTAAAATAACGATACGTACCTGATGAAGTGTCCCTTCCAAAGATACGTATATGTTTGTCAAGGCCAGTGCTTACTTCCCATTGTTTAATATTACCTGTGAAAATTTCTTTCACCATTTCTTTAGTTAAGCCCTTTGCTTTATTGTTTACATTTACAATAATTGCAAGGGCGTCACCACCAAGATATAGTTCAACAAAATCAAGCTTTCTTTTATGAAAATCAAATTTATGATTTTCATTCATGATTGCTGAAGTCATAGCTATGTCTGCATCTTGCGTTTTTAATGCTTCTATGCCAGACAAACTTCCGGCCGCTTCTAGATTAAAGGCGTATAAACTATTTCTCTTTTCAAACTCTGATATTAACTTTTCCATTACAGGAGCGACAGTAGTGCTACCTTTGATGGAAATTCGTACCAGTTTCGAATTATTTTTTCCACGAGTCGTATCTTTTTTAGAATCATTAACAGATTTTTCTAAAACTGCTGATGAAAGATTCATGGTACTAGTGCCATCACAGGAAAGCATGGATAGGGCAATGAATAACAATAATAACTTGTTCACAAATGCGGTAATTTGTTCGAAAATAATTAATTGAATTAATTTGGCAAAAGAATTTATCTTATGATAAATAAGTGTTGCAACCTGTATTTCCCGTACTTTTTACGGTAACACCCCAATAATTAAAGGTAATTAAGATAATAAAGACTTTTTTATTTCAAATTTAGATCTTAAGTAAGAATAATAATCATGTGAAAGACTGATTTAATGATTATTTAACAACATTTTTTTAATTTCAAGTCTGATTCACTCTGAAACAAATATCAGATCTGCCAGTTATAGCATCAATTTTTAAAATCAATTTAACATGAAAAAACTATTATTTTTTATGATATTTCTCTCAGCTGCCGGTTTGGTGAGAGCTGGAGGATACCAGGTAAATCTCATTGGTGTAAGATATGTCGGAATGGGACATATCGGCACAGGACTTACAATGGATGCCGGTTCAATTTTCTTTAATCCGGGAGCTTTGTCCTTGATAAAAGACAAGTATAGCATCACTGGAAGCGTGAGTGGTATATTTTCTTATACTCAGTTTCGCTCTGCCAATGCTGGCTATACTGCTAGGACAGATAATCCTTTGTCTACACCTTTCTCTGTATTCGCCAGTGCTAAAATCACGGATGATTTAAGTGCAGGAATTGGAGTGTATACTCCATTCGGCAGTTCCATTGTATGGGGTGATAATTGGGGAGGGAAATATTTGATCCAGGATATCAAATTAAAAGCCGTATTCTTTCAGCCAACAGTGTCTTACAAAATAGGTGATAAGCTTGGTATTGGAGCAGGACTAGTGTTTGCTTATGGTAAAGTTGATCTTCATCGTGCTATCCCCGTCACCTTTGCTGATGGAAGTTCAGGTCAGGCCAATCTGAAAGGTCACGCAACAAATTGGGGATACAATGTAGGGATATCATTTAAACCAATAGAAGCCTTGACAATTGGTTTGAACTACAGGTCTAAGATAAAAATGGACCTAAAAGATGGAGATGCTAATTTTACAGTACCATCTTCCTTATCGGCTAATTTCCCTGCCGGAAATAAATTTGATGCTACTCTACCATTACCAGCTACATTCAGTGGCGGTATTTCTTATAATATAAATGAGAAATTTCTGATCGGAGCTCAGGTTGACTATGTCAGATGGAGCGCATATGATTCACTCATTTTTGACTTCAAACAAAATACATCGTCATTACCTGATTCCAGAAATCCTAGAAAGTATGATAATACTTTTATCTTCAGACTTGGCGGGCAATACAAAGCAAGTGATATGCTCACAATAAGACTAGGTGGATATTATGATGAAACTCCTGTAAAAAAAGATTATGAAAATCCTGAAACTCCTGATGGCAACAGGATTGGACTTTCTGCTGGGCTTTCCATTTACCCTATAGAAAAATTAAGTATCGACTTGTCATTTCTATTTGTCAATCAGCTGAAACGTGACTCCCAGTATTTGCCTGCGAATTTTAAAGGGGCATACAAAACTTATGCATACATTCCAGGGATTGGCTTAACGTATAATTTTTAATCAGAAAGGAACTATGAAACTTAAGATAGCACATCTTTATGTAGCTCTGGCAGCTTTAACATTTGGATGCAAACCGGACATAAAAGAAGATATTACGGCCACTTCAGGAACTGCGAATTTTTCACAATATGTAGCAGTGGGTAATTCATTGACGGCGGGTTATGCTGACGGAGCCTTGTATAAACAAGGACAATCGTATGCTTATCCTAATATCCTTGCACAGCAATTCGCATTGGTGGGTGGTGGGCCTTTTAAAATTCCATATATGGTAGATGATAATGGGATAGGCGTCCAAAATAATCAACCCGTTACGAAAAGAATATTAGGTCCTGTAACAGATTGTAAAGGCGTTACTTCTTTAGGTCCTGTTTTTGCAGGAATACCCAATCTTGCGAATCTCGCACCTATACCTGGACCTTTTAATAATATGGGGGTTCCCGGAGCAAAGTCTTTTCACCTGCTGACTCCTTTATTTGGTAGACCTTTAACTCAAGGAGGGAATCCATTTTATTATCGTATGGCCAGTAATCCAGGGGTATCAACAGTAGTAGGAGATGTAGTCGCTCAAAATCCTACGTTTGTTTCTATCTGGATTGGGAATAATGATGTACTGGGATATGCTTCGACAGGTGGTGAAGAAGGAGGTGATTCTATTACAAGTGTAACAGCATATACTCAATATCTCTACGCAATTGTAAATACTGTAACAGCTGGCGGAGCCAAGGGAGTTATTGCAAATATCACTGATGTTACAAGTATTCCTTACTTCAGAACAGTACCTTACAATGGATTGGTATTAACCTCGCAAGCTCAGGTAGACGCATTAAACGCTGGCTATGCTCCGTTGGGAATTAAGTTCAATTTGGGACAAAATCCTTTTATTATAAGTGATAAAAATGCTCCCGGAGGCTTAAGGCAAATAAAAAGTGATGAATTAATATTATTGACAATTCCACAAGATTCAATAAAATGCAAAGGTTTGGGAAGTCAGATTCCTATCCCCGGTAAATATGTATTGGATCAAACAGAAATTGCCAATATAAAGACGGCAACTGCAGGATATAATCAAGCAATTGTGACTGTGGCTCAGCAAAAAGATTTGGCATTTGCAGATATGGCTTCATTAATGTCTTCACTTAGCACAGGAATAACTTTCGATGGCCTTACATTTACCACAACTTTCGTGACTGGAGGGGCATTTTCACTGGATGGAATTCACCTGACACCTCAAGGGAATGCAATAGTTGCCAATGGTTTTATCGATGCTATAAACCATAAATATAGTTCAACGTTGCCTCAGGTAAATGTGGCATCATATCCTGGGATTGTTTTTCCTTGAAAAACATTAAATCATAAAATGGAGGTTGTCTGACTTTCAGACAACCTCTTTTTTTTAAACTCCTTTAAACAATATTAATTAAACTTAAGGGCCGAGGATTTACCACATTCGCTCCCTGTGAAAAATATCCTTGTTAAGGAATTAAGTTAAATTCATATATTTGCCGCTAATTAGATTGGGAATATAGTAATATTACTTTTTCTTAATCTTGATTTTATGTGCAATGTATTGGTTATCTTTGTATTATAAAGTTTGAGGGAGTTGCGTTTTGGAATTATTATTCATAAACTGAATATTACCCTCAGGTAAAAAATCCAAAAAAAAATCCTGAATTGGCTATAAATACTCCAATTTGGGAACTTAAATGAACAATAAAGGGATTTATAATTGCCGCAAGAATCAAAACTTGAAATTTAAAATAAAAACTAACGTTTAGAATACTAACTGTATATCTAATTGTTGATAATCAGATATATAATTGAAGAGATAATCACTAAAACAAGGACTAAATTTAAGTATGACTATTTTCCTGCAAATGGACTCAGCTTTAGTTGCCGCTACTGCTGCCAGCTCAACTCCTAAAGAAGGACTTTCCTACCTTCAATTGATCATGATGGGTGGTTTAATCATGATTCCAATTCTTATACTTTCTTTAATTTCATTTTACATTTTCATAGAGAGGTATCTCTATATTAAAAATAATGCACAGCCAGACAAAGGCCTTTTATCTATTGTAAAGGAAAAGGTGCAAACGGGTAAAACAGCAGAAGCACTAAGACTTTGCGAAAACTCATCTCTACCTGTTGCCAGAATGCTTGAAAAAGCAATCATTCGTTTGGGCTCGTCCATCAGAGATATTGAAAGTGCAATGGAGAATGTTGCAGCTGTTGAAGTTTCCAAAATGGAAAAAAATATGGGATTGCTTGTAGGTATTGCGGCTGTAGCACCGATGTTAGGATTTCTTGGTACTGTTTTCGGTATGATCCATACATTCCAGGATATTGCTGCAAATGACAACATAAGTATCGGAGTTATTGCTGATGGTATCTATCAGAAAATGATCACTTCTTCAGCTGGTCTTATTGTAGGTATCATTGCCCATATTTTTTACACTTTGCTCAATACTATGATTGAGAAAAATGTAACAAGTTTGGAACTACAGGCAATTGATTTCCTTGACATTCTACACAAACCAGTATATGAAGATCAAAAGGCGTAAAAAGGCTCATGCTGCGGTAGAAGCTGCAGCTTTGTCAGATATTATGTTTTTCCTTCTGGTATTCTTCCTGATGCTGTCCACACTTGCAAGTCCGGACGCAATCAAGGTTTTATTACCACAAGCAAAAACAGGGGCTGCGATTCCAAGACAAGTAGTAAATCTTACTGTAGATAAGGATTCCAAAATCTATATAGGTAAAGATGAGGTTAACTTTGATGCATTGAAAGCTCAGTTGGAGACAACTACACAAGGTTTGGAAAATCCTACAATTGTGTTGAAAATGGACAGAACTCTAGAGGTTCAAAAACTTATCAGCATTATAGATGTTACTAATCAGTTGAAATTACCGGTGGTGGTAGCATCGGATAAAAAATAGAGAAACTAAACAGATAACAATAAACCAATATGAATTTTGAAAATCTTTTTCCAAAAGAGGAAAATATACCTGCTTCAGTAAAACTGAACGGACCTTTACATCAAAAGGAATATTTGATCAATGGAGAAATAAAGCACGCAGAAGGGGCTACGCAAAAGGTTTTTTCTCCTGTTTGTATTGAAAAAGACGGAACCCTAACTCAGGTTGAATTAGGAAGCTTTCCTCTGTTGACAGAAAAAGAAGCATTTGAAGCTATGGATGCTGCGGCCAATGCCTATAAGAATGGAACAGGTGAGTGGCCTATGATGCATGTAGATCAAAGGATTAAAGCTGTTGAAAAGTTTACCTGGAAGATGAAGGAGAAGAAGTGGGAAGTGGTAAACATGCTGATGTGGGAAACAGGAAAACCACTTAAGGATTCTGAAAAAGAATTTGACAGAACTGTAGAATATATAAACGACACAATTAATGCATTAAAAATACTCGACAGAAAATCTTCAAGATTTGAAATTGAACAGGGAATCATCGGGAAAGTAAGAAGGGGACCACTTGGGGTAGTGCTTTGTATGGGACCATACAACTATCCTTTGAACGAGACTTTTACCACTCTTATTCCTGCCCTGATTATGGGAAACACCATCGTATTCAAACCTGCGAAAATTGGTGTACTCCTTCACAGACCATTGCTTGCTGCTTTCCAGGAATGTTTTCCTCCAGGAGTTGTAAACATCGTATATGGAAGAGGTAGAGCAACAGTAGGTCCTTTAATGTCTACTGGTAAAATAGATGTACTAGCTTTCATTGGTACAAGTAAATCAGCGAATGTTCTTAAGAGTCAGCATCCGAAGCCTAACAGGCTTAGATCAGTGCTGGCGCTGGAAGCTAAAAACCCAGGTATTGTTCTTCCTCATGCGGATCTTGACAATGCTGTAAAAGAATGTCTTCTTGGTTCGCTTTCTTTTAATGGACAACGTTGTACTGCTTTAAAAATCATTTTTGTTCACAGTAAAATCAAAGATCAGTTTATTCAGAAATTCGTAACCGAGTTGGATAAACTTAAAAGAGGTATGCCTTGGGAAGATGGAGTTTCTATTACACCTCTTCCAGAGCCTGAAAAGCCAGCTTATCTGACAGACCTGATCAAAGATGCAGAGTCTAAAGGTGCTAAAGTTGTTAATAATAAAGGAGGAGCAATCTGCCAAACTTATTTTAACCCTGCAATACTTTTCCCAGTAAATTCTTCAATGAAAATTTACCATGAGGAGCAATTTGGCCCCGCCGTGCCAGTCGTGACTTTTGACGATGTTCAGGAGCCAATTGATTATATAGTAAACTCTAACTATGGTCAGCAGGTTAGCTTGTTCGGCAGTGATTCTCAAGAATTGGCTTACCTTGTAGATAGACTTGTTAACCAGGTTTGCAGGGTAAATATCAATAGTCAGTGTCAGAGAGGACCAGATGTATTCCCTTTCAATGGAAGAAAAGATTCTGCAGAAGGTACGCTTTCAGTAGAGGATGCATTAAGAGCATTTTCTATCAGAACAATTGTTGCAGCTAAAGAAATAGAGCCAAATAAGGTAATTATAAAAGAAATTGTAAAAGAAAATCATTCCAGTTTCATGTCTACCGATTTTATCTTTTAGGTTTTGATTTAAATTACTGTAAATTTGATAGTTAAAATAAATCTTGTTTACTAATTAATTAATAACCTAAACTAATTAAAATGGAGATTTTTGGAATTATCATTCTCGGAGTGTTAGCTCTGATATTTACTTTTTTTAAAACTAAGTGGGTAACCAGTCAGCCTGCCGGAGAGGGAAAAATGACTGAAATTGCAAAGCATATAGCTGATGGCGCATTATCTTTCTTAAAGGCAGAGTACCGAGCCTTGTCGATATTCGTAATCGTTATTGCTGGGCTCCTTTCATTTTTGGCTGAAGAAGAAAATTCACACTGGTTAATAGGTGTAGCCTTTATTGTAGGTGCTTGTTTTTCAGCTCTTGCGGGTTTTCTTGGAATGAAAATAGCCACGAAAAGTAACGTAAGAACTACTCAGGCTGCAAGAACTAGTCTTTCCAAAGCCCTTGACGTATCATTTTCAGGTGGTATGGTGATGGGTATTAATGTTGTTGCTATAGGAATTCTTGGAATAAGTGTTTTATTCCTTCTTTTCAGTAACATACATTCTGTTTTAGGTGTTGAGCCGTGGAGAGTAAAAAAGGTTCTTGAGGTAATGATAGGTTTTTCTCTAGGAGCAGAAAGCCTTGCACTATTTGCCAGAGTAGGTGGAGGTATCTATACTAAGGCTGCTGATGTTGGGGCTGACCTAGTTGGAAAAGTAGAAGCCGGTATTCCGGAAGATGATCCTAGAAACCCAGCTGTTATTGCAGACAATGTGGGAGATAACGTAGGTGATGTTGCCGGTATGGGCGCCGATCTTTTCGGATCATATGTCAGTACAATACTTGCGACTATGGTACTTGGACTCACAGTAGCACCAATGACCAAAGATATCTCTGGTACTAACCCTGCAATATTACTTCCATTATTCCTTGCAGCTGCAGGTCTTATCTTTTCAATTATAGCATCTTTTTTTGTAAAGGTTGGAGAAAAAGGAAGTCCTCAGGTAGCATTGAATGTCGGGAACTTCGGAGCAGTAATTCTTACAGCCATTGCGTCTTATTTTATCATTGACTTCATGTTTGATAAGCATATCAACATTAATGGGTTGTCAGTTGGATCTGTGAATATCTTCTATTCAGTAATCATCGGTTTGTTGGTAGGTACTTTAATTAGTCTTGTCATTGAATATTATACTGGAAAAGACAGGGGCCCTGTAACTATGATTGCCCGTCAATCTATGACTGGAGCTGCCACTAATATTATTGCAGGTCTAAGTGTGGGAATGTTCTCTACCGCAATTCCAGTAGTGATTCTATCTCTGGGTATCATATTCGCATTCAATATGGCAGGTCTTTATGGTGTAGCAATTGCAGCATCAGGAATGATGGCCACTACAGGTATCCAACTAGCTATAGATGCATTCGGGCCGATAGCTGATAATGCTGGTGGAATTGCAGAAATGGCAGCTTTGCCAAAAGAAGTAAGAGAGAAAACAGATATTCTTGATTCTGTAGGAAACACAACTGCTGCGATAGGTAAAGGATTTGCAATTGCTTCTGCAGCACTAACATCTCTTGCAATGTTTTCAGCTTACATGGAAACTTCAGCTTTGGAGGTAATCGACATTGCGAATGCTAAAGTACTTGCTGGTTTACTGATCGGAGGAATGACACCATTCCTGTTTTCCGGATTTGCAATTCAGGCTGTAGGACAATCTGCGAATGCAATGGTGGAAGAGGTTAGAAGGCAATTCAGAGAAATCAAAGGTATCATGGAAGGAAAAGCTGAAGCAGATTATGAGAAGTGTATTACCATTTCCACCAAAGCTGCTTTACGTCATATGATTCTGCCTGGTGCAATTGCGCTGACATTTCCACTTATAGTTGGTTTTACTCTTGGCAAAATGGCTTTAGGAGGTTTCCTCGCAGGTGTACTTGTTTCAGGAGTTATGATGGCATTTTTTCAATCAAATGCAGGTGGAGCATGGGATAATGCTAAAAAGATGTTTGAAACCGGAGTTGATATCAATGGTAAAAAATACTTTAAAGGCTCAGATCCGCATAAAGCTGCAGTTGTGGGTGATACTGTAGGAGATCCGTTTAAAGATACTTCTGGTCCTTCATTAAATATTCTTATTAAGCTGGTATCAATTGTAGCCATGGTTATTGCTTCATTGCTTTCAGCAAGCTAAAACAGCTCAACTTATTTAAAAAAGCCCTGTAATGATAATATTACAGGGCTTTTTTTTATTTTTAGCTTTTGTTTTATATTTTAAGGTGTTAAGAAAAGAATTTTTAAGTCAAAAGCATGAAATCAAATAACAGTTTGTTCAGGACAAAGCCACTGGAAGAGGTGTTAAAAGACACGACCGAAGGGCCACAGCTCAAAAAGACTCTGGGGGCATTTAACCTGGTAACATTAGGAATAGGTGTAATTATCGGAGCGGGTATATTCTCTCTTACCGGTATTGCAGCGGCTAATAATGCCGGTCCTGCTGTTACAATATCATTTATGATTGCCGCTTTGGGCTGTGCATTTGCAGGTCTTTGTTATGCAGAATTCGCTTCTATGCTACCGATTGCAGGGAGTGCCTATACCTATTCTTATGTTACTATGGGAGAGTTTATAGCCTGGATTATAGGCTGGGATCTTGTTCTCGAATATGCTGTAGGAGCTGCAACAGTGGCTATTAGTTGGTCTAGATATTTAAGCAAGTTACTTCATTTATTCAATGTCGAATTACCGGCTCAATTAATGATGTCTCCTTTCGATTCTACAATTGTTAACGGTCAGACAGTTCATGGAATTATTAACCTTCCGGCGGTCTTTATAACAGTTCTGATGTCTATGATTCTGATCAGAGGTACAAAGGAGTCTGCCAAGCTGAATAATTTTATTGTTGTCCTTAAAGTATCTGTGGTTTTGGCTTTTATTTTCCTGGGTTGGGGGTATATCAACAAGGAAAATTACATTCCTTATATTCCGGAAAACACAGGTGAATTCGAGCATTTCGGTTGGACTGGTGTAGTTACTGGTGCTGCGGTTGTGTTCTTCGCATTCATTGGATTTGATGCTGTATCCACTGCTGCCCAAGAAGCTAAAAATCCTAAAAGAGATATGCCAATTGGAATTTTAGGGTCACTAGTTATTTGTACAATTCTTTATGTACTTTTTGCTCATGTAATGACTGGTTTGGAAAATTATAAGAACTTCGTAGGAGAAGCTGCACCAGTAGCAAAAGCTATTGAAAATACTCCTTATAAGTTTTTTCAGGAAATGATCATTATAGCTATTCTGGGAGGATATTCCTCTGTGGTGATGGTATTATTGATGGGACAGTCAAGGGTGTTTTATACGATGTCCAAAGATGGATTATTACCTTCAGTATTCTCTGATTTGCATCCTAAATTCAAAACTCCATATAAATCCAATATTCTATTTGCAATATTCGTTGGTTTGTTCTCTGCGTTTGTGCCTGTAACTGTTGTGGGAGAGATGAGCAGCATCGGGACATTGTTTGCATTTGTACTTGTTTGCATAGGCGTATTGGTAATGCGTAAAACAAATCCGGATGCTCCACGAGCATTTAGAACACCTTGGGTGCCATTTGTGCCAGTAATGGGAGTTATAGTTTGTTTTTATATGATGTATGCTCTTCCTATGGATACATGGATCAGATTGTTTGTCTGGATGGGAATTGGAATGCTGGTATACTTTGCCTACGGAAAAAAGAATAGCAAATTTGCTAAGTAAGCAATTAACCATTCTTATTTAACTTAAATGCTGTAAGTCTGAGCAACATATTAGACTTACAGCATTTGTTATTTTTAGCATTTGATAAAACAAATTAACTTATCAATTGACAGGTTGCTTACTTTTTATTTCTCCCAGATAAGAATTTTGCAGTTGCATTTTCTCCGCTTTTAATAAGTGTTTCCAGTTCTTTTTCAGACAATTTCCTCACTTTTGGATTGATTCCTGCACAAGAAACTGAAACAGTTCGTTCCCAATCCTGAGGAATTAATGGTATCCTGTTTAGACTTTCTATGGAATAGATGTAAAACGCGCTCAGATAATCAATTGTATTGTTGATCTCAAGTGTCGCAAGGTCGTGATTTATTGAGTCACTTATTATTTGGGCATCTGAGTCGATCCTGAATCCAAGTGTTTTATTATTTGGTATTCTGATTTTCCCTTGCAAAGAATCTTTAGAGTAAGTATCAAAAAGGAATATCGGAAAGTTGCCAGTAATGCCTCCATCTACAACAATATCAAGGTTTTTTCCGGAATTTTTATTTTTATAGCTATTGCCTACATTATCGATAAATACTGCTTCAAAATACAAAGGGATAGACATAGAAGCCCTAACTGCATCTTTAATTTTCATGGATGGAAATGTTTCTACAGAGAATACAAGCAGTTGCTGTTTGTTGAGACAGGTCCCTGTAACATATAGATCTTTAAATCCATTTTTTTTCAGATCAGAAAAAGTAATATCGGCATTCCCTGTTTTGTTGGTTATGATTTTTTCAAGCCATTTGTTAAATGCGTCGCTTCGATACCAGCCAAATCTGTTATTCATTCTATAGATTCCTCCTATAAAAATAAATTTACCATCATTAAAGCTTTGAAATTTTGTTGATGATATAATCTCATATATTTCGGAAGATGTGTATCCCAAAGAAAGCATCAAAGCTGTTATCGCCCCTGCGGAGGTGCCACCTACTTTTTTAATATTGCTTGTAATACCGGCTTTTTCGAGTTCGTGTATTGCGCCACTATATGCTATGCCTCTAATCCCGGCCCCTTCAAATATAAGGTTTTCAATTTGAATCTGACCTATTGAATATTGGCTAATAGTTATGAATAACATTAAAAATAAAACTACTCTCATTTTTGATCAAAGCTTTTAAATAGTAAGTACATTTATTCTCAAGAACCCTTAATTGCAGAAAATATTATGCCAGTTATGTAATAGGTTTGATTTGATAATATTCAATCTGAAATAGATTGAAATCAGTACAAATAGCTGTAAGTTAGTGCTGATCTAACTCATCTGAAGAAAATAGTCCATGGAAGAACAATTTAAAGCATTTGCAAGTCAATTACGAAGGCCGACGAATGAGGATGGCGTAAAAACAGGCGTTCATATGAACGAAGGAAACAAAATTATGAATCTGGAAGCCATTAAAGCTGTGAATCCTTGTGCACATGACAGGATACTTGAGATTGGCATGGGCAATGGTTTTTTTGTGAAAAATATAATCTCTATAGATCCAACCATAGTATATACAGGATGTGATTTTTCAGAGACTATGATTGAAGAAGCAGAAAAGATGAATGCTGAATATATTAAAATCGGAAGTGTCGTGTTTTATCTTGCTTCAGCTGATAAGCTACCATTGAAAGATCATTCATACAATAAATTGTTTACCGTAAATACTATTTATTTCTGGGAAAATCCTGTGAATACGCTTAATGAATTTAAAAGAGTGTTGACGAAAGATGGCGAATTGATTATTGTGGTACGACCTAAACATATTATGGAGAATATTCCTGTGACTAAATATGGCTTCACGATGTATTCAAAAGAAGAGCTTATTGAACTCCTTTTAGCAAATAATTTTGATGTATTGGACACAAATGAAATAGAGGAGCCCTCAAGAGAAGTGATGGGAAAGATATTAGAATTCGGAAGCCTTGTGGTGCATGCGAAACAGAAATGATTTGTATAGTTAAAAAAATAAAAAAGGGATTGCATTGCAATCCCTTTCTATTTAAAATAATATAAGATTAATAATCAAAGTGAATACCTGCTAAATATAAACCATGTATCAAATCAGATCCGAAAAACTCTCTGCTATCTTCATCAAATGCATTTCTTGTATTTGCGAATATGTTAAGGTTCTTAGTTAACTGATATGATATTTTAGCATTCAAAATTAGTTTTCCGTTTATATTACTGATTGGAAATTCATTGTATGGAACACCATCTTGAGTAGAAGAAAGTGTATAGATTGAGTATTTGCTCATCAGATAGCCATTCACATTGACATTCCATTTACTATTAGGGGCATAATTAGCATAAAATCCTCCATAAACATTCGGCGTAGCCTTGCCATCCACATCAGATTGTGTCTCAGTTGTATAATTAGGGTTCTGAGATCCCGCAGGAGTTGAGTAGTATGGAGAGTAATTTTTAAGCCTGGTTTTTTGTATTGTTACAAATGGTTTAATGTTGATTTTGTTTTTGCTTAAGGCCAGATTCATTGCAATGGTAGCTCCATTTTGAATTGCCTTCAGGTCAAGGTTTGTAATTGACATATTTATGAACACAACATTATTGGAAACAGCAGGTGCTTGTTGAACTGTGCTGGAGAAGTTTTGAGCTACTTGATGGAAACCTGCAATATCTAACTGCAAATTTTCCATGAGTTGAAGACGATATCCAATTTCTAACATGTCGTTAGTCACCAATCTTCTGTCTTTAGAACCAAGAACCCATATTTGAGTAGGTAATGGATTAAATGGATTTGGAGGAATGTTGCCGACATTTAGTTTTGCATAGGTATCGTAGATGAAAGAACCACTATTTGAACGGGCTGCAACAAGACGTAAATTGTTTTTTTCGTTCATTCTGAAATTCACGATACCTTGGTAAGATAGGTATAGCTTTTCTGGAAACTTAAATTTGTCACCTCTAAGAGCACCGATGAATCGGAATTTTCCCATTGTATAATCAGCTTTTAAGGATGCGGCAAAATTATACATTGTTGCCTTATTGTTAAAAATTCCAGACTTGTTCTCAGCTATAGTGTATGGTTCATCATTTACCGCACTGTTTTGATAATTTATAGCAGGTCGAATGTTGAATTTGTCAGTTATTTTTATGGTATAATCAATATAGGCATCAATATTCCTATAGTCATATTGATATTGTGATACGTCGCCAACTAAACCTTGCTTTCCATTTAATATGGATGCTTGTACTAAAAATCCTTTAAGTTCACTTTTAACCATACCATAGTAACTCTTGTTACTTAAATATGTCATAGGAGAGCCGGCACTAATTCCATACCATGTTTTATTTTGGTTGTAACCTCCAGCTAGATGAATTTTGATATCTTCAGCAGGTCTTAAATTAACATTTAAGTTACCAGCAGTCTTCTCAAGTGCGAGATCTGGGTTAGGAAGGTATTGCTTTCTGGTAGCAGGGTTACTATAAGAATCAGTTGACGATGAATCTAGGTTAGTGATGAACTGCCTTTTTTCAAAATCATAGAAATCAACTGTTCCTCTATGTCTGTTTTGATAATTAAAGGAACCCGAGACGTCAATTTTATCGGATGGTTTAAAGCCTATGTAAGCTTGACCTATATATGTTCCAGGAGCACCTCCTTGGGCATGAGCAGTAGCAGAAATTCCATTTTTATCAAGGCTCTTTGTAATGATATTAATCACACCCGTAACTGCATTGGGACCATATAATGGGGCAGAAGGGCCTAATACAACTTCAATTCTTTCAACATCTATAATGTCTATAGGAAGGTTTTGCCAATACGTACCACCTTGTAAATAATCGAACACTGGCCTGTTGTCAATCATTACAAGAATGAATCTGTTCGTATTATTGTACTGGTGAGTAGGAAGGTTGTCCATTCCTCTGATAGTTACATCATATGCGCCATTTGACATTTGTTTTACAAATAATCCGGGGCAAAGTCTTAATGCTTCTGGGATTGAAGTAGCTCCGGAGTTGAATATTTCTTTTCTGGTAACGACGAATGATGATAACGGAGCTTCGAATGCTTTCTCTTCAGATCTAGATGCTGAAACAATTTTAACGTTCATTAAATCTTCGAGAGATATAGCTGTAATATCTTCTGATTGTGTAAGTGTGCTGTCAGTTTGGCTATACGATACGGCGGGTATAGCCATAGCCAGAGCAGCAGATAATATGCAGTTCTTAAATTTAAAATTCATTATACGCGTCAATTAATAAGTTAATAAGTTAATTTTAAAAGTTGTGTTACATAATAATTATGTGTGAATGTTGTTAGGTTTAATTATTTAGTTAAGTAATATTATTCTTCTCTATTAATATTATTTAATAGACAACTGGAGGTGATCAAAGTTTCGTTGCTTCAGCAATTAGCTGATCTTCAAGAAGGATCTCAAATTAATGGACATAGTGATTCAATTATGGATAATTGCCAATCCAAAATAGTGTCCCCAGAATAGTTAATTTGATTATGCAACTACAAGAGATGTTCAGTATCTATATTAAAATTTAGCTGATTAAATTTAAAGATGTACTGAAGCTTAAAGCTGCATTCTATTTTATGATAATATTTTTTAATAACAGGGGTATAAAAGCTATCAGGGTTTTTGATAGGTTTTATACTTTGCTCTTCAGATTATCATTCTCTTTCATCAGTTCAAGTTCATGTTCCTTTAACTGTTGAATGAGCAAATCGGTGTTTTCCTGTTTTCTTTTCATCTCTTCCTGAGTAGCCTGTAGCTCTTCAAGATTTTGTCTGAGTTCTTCCTCTTGTTCATGCATCTGGTTTCTTTGCTTTTGAGATTCTTCCAGAAGGATCTTCGTTCTTTCATTTATTTTCATGGTAGAAAGAGAAGATGCAAGTGTTTCACTAAGTTTTTGAATAAACTCAACCTGATATGGCTGGAATTCATTGAATGATGCGAATTCCATTACTCCGTTTATTGTTTCATTAACTTTTATAGGTACTATCAGAATTGCTTTTGGATTTGAATCTCCAAGGCCGGATGTAATCGTTACATAACTGTCTGGTACATCAGTCAGATAAATAAGATCTCCTTCAATCCATGCTTGACCAGCAAGTCCTTCACCTTTACCGATCCTTTTAGTCTGGAATTTCTTTCTGTCAAATGCATACACGCTTTTTAACTCAAGGTAAGGATCATTTTCGTTTTCATCATTTACAATATAAAGCCATCCTTGATTAGCCTGTACATATTTTACCAGTTTGATCAGGAATATATCAAGCATCTCGTTGGTACTATCATAATGTTTTCTTAAGATCTCACCAAATGCAGCGTAACCTTCATTAGACCAGTTTCTCTGCTTATCTTCTTTGGCGACCTTAACAAGATTGTCTCTCATTGTAATAAGAGCATTACCAAGCACATCTTTTTCACTTAGAGGAGCAAATTCAGATTCTAGATTTCCTTTACCTATTTCATTTGCAAAGGTTGCTGTAGTATTTAGGCCCTCAACCATTTTCTGTACATCACCCATCATTTCTCCAATTTCATCATTGGTTATTTTAATGGAAGTATTATCCAGTTCACCTTTGGAAACTTTATTCACGAGATTGTGCAAAGAGTTGACAGGTTTTATTATTTGACTGGAAAGTCTTATAGTAAGTAAAAAACCAAGTATAATAATAAAGCCAAGCAAAATAAAATTAGTACGAGACAGAAGTTGCATGTTTTCAATCATGCTTATTTGCTGATCACTTGTTGTATGTTTAAGCTCATCAAGTATTTTATGTAAATGAACAGAAATACTATTGATGTTTGTTGTAATCTCATCGCTTTTACTTTCACTCAATATCGGAGTGATGCCATCCTGATAACTGTCAAAAGTAGCCAGGCTGGTCATAATCTCTTTCTGCATAATGAAAGTTTTGTCGATCTCTTTAATCAGGTTCTTTAGAGAATCTGCGAGTACTTGGTCCTTCCAGTTTTTTTGAAGTGATGTTAATTTTGCCTTCAACTGAGGATAATCCTTGGCATGTATCTGCTTGAGCTTAATTTTATCAGGATGGTTTTCTATGTCAATTTTAACCCAATTGGCCATCAGATTTTTTGACTGAATAAGCAATAGCTCAAGCTCAGTTAGATGAGTGATACTTGGCTGATCTGTTGTATTTATTTGTTCAGTTGCTTCTTTATTCTTAGTAAGCAGGTAGCTACTGATCACTCCATATGCGCAGAATAAAAAGATGATTGAGAAGAAGCATAAAATTATCTTACCTCTTATTCCTTTAAATATATTACCTGATTTCATTTATTTTTAAATACTATTTTGGGAATATTGTTAGTCAACGATTCTAGCCAGTTTCTGTAATTCAGAAGAAATCTTTAATCCGTTTTCAGCGGCATTTTTGTTAGAGATTTCGAACTTAACTTTACTGTCCTCTTCGAAAAAGTTTACAACAACTCCATTTTTGGTTGCTGACGGAGAATTACTTACGACTAATACATGATGTTGTTTCGCTTTAGGTGCAATTTCTGAATATTTTGCTGACTGATTAGATGGAATGAATAATATCTGACATGCATCTACTTCAGCTATGTTATGAATTTCTTTGACGACAACTTTCATAGAGCCTGCCATCTTTCCATTAAGTGCCATTGCTTCTGTGTTCATTGGAGATTTTCCAAATACGCCCAATACAATTTCTCCTCCTGGAGATGGCCATTGGGTATACTTAATAAAATGGAACATCAGACCTGAGTATACCTTGTATTCAGTTTGAGCCTCTGACTTCGTACTGAATAAGAAGAGGGTAAAGGCCATGATTACTGCAAGCTTTGCTGGTCTAAAATTGATCTTCATGATTATTATAATAAAGTAAATAATTTGTTTACAGGCGGATTTTCCTAACTATGTAGGATTCAAAGTTAAATACGAATGGAATATGCATTAGTTGTAAAAAAATCTCAAAAGAATTATATTTTTTAGTATACAGTTAAACGCAAAGTAAATTTTTTTATACACCTGTTTTTTGAGGTTTATTTTATTGTAAATCAATTTGATGAGAGTAGATGTAAAGCTGGTTTATTTTTTTGTTAGTCGGGACAATAATTCAATTTATAGGGAAAGTTCTATGGTTTTATCTCTCGTTAAATATTTTGATAGATGATTGTTTAAAATTTATCCCAACTATCTTATCAATCATTCCGTTAGAATCCTCCGAATGTCATTTTTCTCATAACAATGCAAACAGCTCCGGAAATAGGAATAAATGAGCTTAGAAAGCTAATTCAGGCAATTATAGAA
>NZ_JAGHZZ010000027.1 GCF_017745095.1 Sporocytophaga sp.
GCTATGAATTTGATACTAAAAATAAAAGTGCCATCTGGTCTGATCAATTATTCAGGATCTATGGTTATGAACCCAATGAATTTGAACCTAAGGAGGACAATCTTTTTATGGTAGTTCATCCTGAGGATAAAGAGTATATTAAAAAATTATTTACCGAGGCTGCTTTTCATGGAGACGAAATTGAATATCAGTTTAAATTCATTAGGAAAGATTCTTCGCCAGGAATAAGTTATGGAAAAGCAAAGATAATTAGGAATGAAAATAATCAAATAATAAAAATCACAGGATTTGTTCAGGACATTACAGAAAGAGTTAAGATTCTTGAGCAATTAAGAACTCTTAATGCAGAACTTGAAAGTCGTGTGAAGGAGAGAACGAAAGCATTATCAATTAGCATTGATAATTTGAAACAGTTGAATGACTCTCTGGATAAATATGCATATATTATTTCTCATGATCTTAAAGCTCCTCTTACAGTGATAGAAGGATTAGTGCCTTTTATTAAGGAAGATTGCCAAGCCAAACCTATGGATGAGGAAGGAATAAAAATGCTGGACATGGTCGTCGATAAGGTTGAAGATATGAAAAATATCATTGAAGATGTGTTGAAGGCGGCAAAAAATCAAAAGCAGTTCAAAGAACCTATCAACCTGTTACATCTCTGTCAAGATGTTTTAACTACATTAAATCCTCCTTCTCACTTTCATATTCATATTTCATATTCTTTGCCTATCGTTAATTATAACAGAACATCACTTAAACAAATTCTCCAGAATCTTATTGGCAATTCCATCAAATATATGGACAATGAAAATCCGGATATTAAGATAGGATCAATTGAATGGGATAAATACTATCAGATATGTGTCCGTGACAATGGTTCGGGTATTGCGGAAGGTGATTTGACAAAAATATTTGAAGCGTTTGAGGTAGCACATAGTAAGGATGATATAGATAGTCATGGTATTGGACTTTCTATTGTAAAGCAAATAGTAGAATCTAACGGTGGAAGGGTATGGGTTGAAAGCGAATTAGGTAAGGGAAGTAATTTTTATTTTACGATACCAAAATAGGTATTAGATTTTATTAAGCTATTTGTTTCAAGTCATATAGATATTTGGCAAATGTTAGTAAGAACAATTAATCTGTACGCAGAATATTTGTGTTGCAATCTATAATAATCTTATTCTCATTTCAGTCCTCTGACAAGACACTTTGTCAATTAAATGAAGCACGAAATTCCAAAGGAGTTTTACTAGTTTTGCTTTTGAATAGCTTGTTAAAACTTTGAGAATGCTCAAAACCTAATTCATAAGCAATTTGACTGACAGATAGACTTGTAGTTGAAAGTTTTTCTTTTGCTAATTCTATAATTTTGTTGTGGATGTGTTGCTGTGTATTTTGTCCGGTAATTGATTTCAATAAGCTACTTAAATAACTGGGCGATACATTTAAAGATTGCGCAACATATTGAACAGTTGGAATTCCTTTTTCAGGTAAACTTTTTTTAAAATAATCATTCAATAATTTTTCTAATCTCTCTAAAACCTGATGATTGCTTATCCTGCGAGTGATAAACTGTCTTTGATAAAAACGTTCAGAATAATTCAATAAAGTTTCAAGCTGAGAAATGATAATGCTTTGACTGAATTTGTCCAGGTTGGAGTAATACTCCTGTTTTATATTCTGTATAATATTATTTAATATCGTTTCTTCTTTATCCGAAAGAAAAAGCGCCTCGTTAATTGCATAATCAAAGTACTCGTACTTCCCAATAGAACTTGCCAAAGAAGTATTCCAGAGAAAGTCCGGATGAATCAGTAAAAGCCATCCTGTATGCAGGATCTCCGACTGGTTGTTGGGTATAATGCTTAAAACCTGATTGGGTGCCAGAAAAAACAACACACCAGAATCAAAATCATATTGTTGTTGGCCGTATTTTATTTTCGCATTTGTAGTGCGCTTTAGTGAGATAGAATAAAAATCCTGAATGAAATTATTCATGTCAGGATTATATTTAATAAGGCTGTAATCTATAACACTAATAAGAGGATGTTCTGGTTTGGGCAGTCCTCTAAATTCGTGAAATTCGCTGATAGATTTAATGCGTAACGGAGCGTTGTTCTTCATTTTCTAAATTTAATTATTTGCTATTATATATCCGGGCAAATTCCACAGCATAATCTTCCAATTTCACATTCCCCAATGCATGTGTATGCAAATCATAATCTTCCCTAAGTTTTCCTGTATGGATAGCTTTTCCCAATTCTATTAATTTATTAGCCGATTCTTCTGTCATTCCATGGCTTTTCAGTGCACTTAAAACATCTTCCTCAGGTAATATTAACCATTTCAAATCAGGAATGCCGATTGCTTTTCCTATAACAGATGCGACTTCACTGCAAGTTCTCTCATCACTGGATACATAACGTATCTTTTCAATATTTTTAGTTTTTACTAATTCCTCTGCCAATGCCATAGCAATATCTTGCGGGGAAACCATTGTCAATCTGGCTTCTCCACCATAAACCGAACCGATGAATCCAGCTGATTTGATCATGTCCACAAAGGCAAGTAAGTTGTAGTAAAAAAATGTGGGGCGAAGATGTGTCAAAATAATATTCGGAACGGCATTCAAAATTTGTTCCACATGATATGCACCTTCAATAAATCCAGTACCTGAAGGAAGATGAGCTCCATAACTACTGAGCACTACAACTCTTTTAACGCCAGACTTAAGGATTGCCTGTTGGTATGCTTTACCAATGCTTTTATAATATCCAATTTGATTTGGATGGGTATAATTAGGCGGAATCATGCAATATACAGCATCTACACCTGTAAATGAATGAATTAAAAAGTTAATATCGGTTAATGAACCTATTGCCGCTTTTGCTCCAATATCCTGAATAAGCTTTTGCTTCAGCGGATCACTGCTAATAACTGTTACAGAGTGGCCCTTATTAATTAATTCCTCGGTCAAAGGTTTGCTTATATTTCCTAAAGAGCCTGTGATTACTATATTCATATTTATGTCTTTTGTTTATGCAAATAACATAAACATCACCAAAAGATGTGTAGCCAAATCAGTGTTTGTTGTAGCCAAAATACTAAAAGTGGAAGGTTAGCCTATTTCCGTGTGTTCCTTCCGTGGTCTCGATGAATCGTAAGCTTTGTTTTCTGACAGAAGTCAAAAGTCTTCAGCCAAGGATATTGGAGGGGAACGGATAAATGCATTATATCCGATGTTAAAAAAAGACCAGTTGGAGTATATCAAAAAGAAAAAGATTATTTTTTTTACGGAAAACTAAACAATTTTTATCCTAATTAGTTATGCTTGCCGGTCGGAATAATTAGTGGTTATGACACTTATTTTCAATGGTTGAGGTGGCAAATCTTTTTAAGTGTCCAATCTTTTAATCTGCTTAAGATTAAAATTCTGGCAGTGAATTTTTTCTGAAAAGGGACTAATTAATCAATATTTCAAACTTTTAACCTATAACACTATGAAAAAAAGAAGATGGTGGTGTCAATTGTTATTGACTGGCCTTATTTCATTTGTCTCCGTTTCAACTAAAGCCGATTCAAACGTACCGTGTGGAAGTGGAACCTCTCAGACAACAATCTCCGGAACAAATTGCCAAAATTGTTCAGTATTACAACCGTTACTTGCGGTGGATGATGATACCAACTCATTCTCGACCATTAAGCTGGCTCCGGAAATACATTATGGCTATGTTGCCCAAAGAATCAAGTTCTCGTCGGAAGGGACTAAAAATGATCAGATAAAAATCAAATTGTCATTTTCAGATCCGGTTTACGATCGTAAAATAATTTCAAATATATTCATCTCAACAGTGTTTGGCAATAATATCAACACGGAGAGGGTAAATTTCAGTGACAATGATGTGAAGCTGTTGTGGTCTTCTCTCAAAGATGTCATAGTTATATTTAATCCTGATGAAAATTTTCAAGGTGTTGAAATTTACCTTAAAGCGGAGAATAACAATAAGGTCAGAACAGTAAACCTACATTATGCAACAGTACTCCTTGCTCCACCTGTAGTGCAGAAAGAGCAAGTGACTACATGCAAAGGTCAGCCAGCAGTATTACATGCTATAAAGCCTTTGGGAGCTATTTTTAAATGGTATAGTCAACAAAGCGGAGGTGTGCCTGTCTATATAGGAGCAGACTTTACAACTCCTGCGATCACTTCAGAAACCACTTATTATGTTGAAGCTATACTGAATGGTTGCACAACTGCCCAAAGGACTCCTGTTATTATTAAAATAGCTCCTTTACCTGAAAAACCGATCGTTAGTAATAGTTTAATTTGTAGTGGACAATCTGCAACGCTCGTTGCTTCTGTTTATCAATCTGGTGTTACCCTTAACTGGTTTGATCAGGCTACAGGCGGAAATGTAATTGCAACCGGTTCCTCATTTTCAACTCCTCCTCTTGACACCTCTACAACTTATTATGTAGAAGCTTCATTAAAAAATTGTAATTCCGAAAGAGTACCTGTACAAGTGAACATTCAAAAACGAGTATCGACTGTCTGGTTCAGGGGCGCTCCTCAGACCATCCTTAATATTGCACGTACTCAGGATAACAAATATGCTCTTGCCGAATATTTCTATAGTAGTGATGATGGAAACTCTTATTTCATAAAAAGATTAACAGACCTTGACGGATATGCTTTATCTGATGACCAAACTTTACTTAAAAATGGAATAATTACAAACTATATAGCCCAGAACATTTCGGATAATGGCTACATTTTTGCCGGAACTGGTTATGGTTCACTCAATCTCCTTGTATATAAAATAGATGCATCAGGTAATATATCCTGGTCACTGGATATACCTGCTGATGGCAATCAGAACGGTATTTCCTCTATAATAGAAAACAATGATGGTACATTTCTGCTGGCAGGGTATACATCCAACACTAATGGAATGCAGTTTGATTTCTGGATTCTGAAAGTAGACAACAACGGAAATATTCTTTGGACTAAAACATATGGTGAAGCCAATGAAGAGATATTATTGTCTGCAATTGCTGTTCCGGATGGTGGTTATGCATTGGGTGGTTATGCTTATGGTGACACTTCTCAGCGCGCATGGCTGGTAAGAATAAATGATTCAGGAGATATACTATGGGATAAAAAATTTGGTGTATCATACACTGGCGAGATCCAAAGCCTCACCTTAACACCGGAAGGAGGATTCCTTCTTAGTGCACTCCTGGATGAAGATAATGACAATCGGATTATCAAAACGGATGCTTTGGGAAATGTATTATGGGATAAAAACTATGGGGGAAGTGATTATGATTACTCGCCTTTTATCATTCCTGCATATGGTGGCGGCTATATAGCCGGAGGAGCAACGAGATCTAACGACAGGGATATTACAGATGGCAATAATGGAGATTTTGATCTATGGATTTATAAAATAGACGAAGCTGGTAATAAAATTTGGGATATTACTCTTGGAGGAAGCAACTATGAACGTTTAAATTCATTATTTAATAATAATGATGGAAGCTATCTTCTGGGGGCATACACATATTCTTCTACCTCTGGAGATATATTGGGTGGGTATGGTTCATACCTTATAAAAATAGATGAATCCAATAGTAATTGTTCAGCAAGAGAAGCAATGGAAGCCGTAGCAGAAGGAAATACAATAGCATATAAAACAACTGCATTTCCAAATCCATTTAACTCTTATATTAATCTGGATATTAGTGCTAATGAAGCTGGAAATTTACACGTGCAACTCTATTCTATTGAAGGAACACTGTTAAAGGATATTCAACAATATGTAAGTTCGGGACAAGAAACTGTTTCTTTAAAAACAGATGGAATACCTGCCGGAACATACATAGTAAAGATGATGCTCAATAACCAGGTTGTTACTGAAAAACTAATCAAAAATAATTAACCTGATAGCTTACTACCAGTCTGTATATATTAGACTGGTAGTTTTTTTTATTCCAAGGGATTTCCCAGCCGATAACAGCATCGGACGGAATTTTTCAATCACTACTTAACCAAAATATTCTCTGTAATCTGTGATAAAAGAATATCTTTTATCACCTTCCAAATAAAATAAATGAAATTAAAGAAAATGACTCGGTATTATTTAATGCAGCGCTTTGGGAAAGATTCCGTCCGGTACCGACACCATAGCCGTCAACTTAGTGATGAGACAAGTAAAAAAATAGTTTTCCCTGCTATATAAAAGAGAAGTAATAATGGAAAAATAGAGCAACAGTTTGAGCAACAGCAACAAAATATTTCAGAAATAGTCTTGCTGTTGCTCAAACTGTTGCTAATTTACTTTAATTAAGAATTATGTAATTCTAAACTTGCTTAAGTTGACGGCTATCCCTAAACTTAACAACAGGCTGTTCTTTATGCAAGAACAGCCTGTATGTAGTAAAGCTAATCTGAAGTAAAAGTATTATCTCACTATAAATACTTTTCTTGTGACTGATGCTTCTCCTATATTCATTTTCACCAGATAGCCTCCGGCAGGAAAACCAGAAAGGTTAAGCATGATTTCATTTTGTCCTGAAGACAGAGAATAAGTATTTTTTTCTATCGAATAGGCTTTACCTGCAAAATCAACTACTTCAAGAGCAATAGATGCGGCATTCGAAACATTGTCAATAGATAGGTTAAAGAGTCCATCTGCTGAATGAGATGGGATTGTTTTGATAACTTCTGATGAATAGATGTCTTCAATGTCACCGCTTCTTACTTCAAGAGCTTCCTCTTCTTCCACAGCGGCAACTCTTTCGGTTACACCGATTCCAATTACATCATTACATACATCGTTAGGATTACCAGATATGGAAACCTCATCTAATCTCCATCCGGAAGCATATCCTGAACTGTTGTAATAAGGAGTATTTATAAAGTCACTATATGCATAATTGGCAACAATAACTTCAGTCGCAGCTCCTGGTCTGAATATGACAGAATACTTTAATTGACCATTAATAAAATAGGTGTCAAATGAATGAACATGCCATCCATTATTATGCATCTGATTAAATTTGGTTACAAAATCAGCTTGGGTATAGTTGACAATAAAAGACTCAGCAGAAGTACTTTGTTCAAAAACAGCTGTGTATCTTAATTGATTGTTTACTAAAAAGGAATTAAGCGTTTTTAATCTCCATCCGCTTCCTTTTACTTCATTGTATTTATTGATAAGATCTGTCTGAGACCATCCATAAATAGCAAACTCCTGTGCATATGTTTGTCTGAATGAAACAGTATAACGGAGTGTGTTATTGTTATCAGCATAAGAAGCGATAGTATTAATTCTCCATCCTTGAGCAAATTTAGGGTTATAATAATTGATGAAAGTATTCCAGTCAGCACCGTAAATCTGATACTCACCTACATTAGCTTTGCGCCATACAGCTGAATATACAGTGGATCTGGCAATCTGACTTACATTCAGATCGTGCAAGCGCCATCCATCAGCCCACAGCGCATCATATTTTGCGCGATAGGTCGAATAGGAGACATTTAAAAGTCTTACCTCTGCAACGTTTGGTTTAGTAAAAAGTCCTGACGTCTGATAAGGGAAAATACATTGTGCATACATGTTTTGTACTGCTAATACTCCCATTAGCAAGCACAAGAAGATGATTTTCTTCATTGGTTTTTTAGTTGGTAAAAATGTTGAAAGATTGTAAAATATATTCATACACTTTGATTTGATACGGTTGAAAATTAAAAAGATGTATGAATGACTTAAAAGTAATAAATGGTTTATATATATTAAATAATCTGCTTTTTGTTGCGGGTTAAAATAAGGGGTAAAGGGGCTGTATTAGCTTGAAATTCAAGGGATGTTTAAACATTCAATTTCATTAAGTAACAACTATCAGTTCTTGGCTACCTTGAGGAAGATGAGATTTGATTGTGCTTTCAATATGCAAGGTCCTTTGAAGAGCTTATGAATATTGGGTGTTTCATGTGTTAGTCATTTAGAGAACATGTGAGCTGTGTTTTTCAGAATATGCAAATATTAATGTCATGAACTTCAAAAAGAGGGTTTACAATTCATCCTGTTTTTTTAACACTTCAGTCAGATTGTGCTAATTATAAAATGTCTGCACTAGGATTTAGGGGATTATAGGTAGGTCAGGATAAATTGTTTGAACTGTGATGTATGAGATTATAGGATAGACAGGATTATCTTCGATGTTAAAAAAGCTAACTCTATTGAAATTTCTTTAGGTTAAACATTTTTACTTAACTTTACGTCCATTTATATGTAGCAGATCCACTATCATTATGATAAAATTTTTAATTATTCAGGCCGTTGTATTTTCTTTAATTAGCTGCAGTACTGATTATTCCGCAAAGCTCCCTGAAACTAACATCAATATTATAAATCTACAAAGTACTCAAAAGACTAGCATCATTCAGGATACTGTGTATATAAAAAAATGGCTTACAAAAGTTATTACTGATTATGTTAACAGTGATGACTTAAATATTGCTTATGAGAATATGCGGACAGCATTGACTGAGGATTACTATAATTATAAGCATGACGCAATTATTTTAGAATATAGTGAAATGACTGAAAAAGAATTTCATCAGAAATGGAAAGCAAAGTACGATACCAGGTATGTTGGCAATGGCGGTTTTTTTACATCAGTTCAGGACAATGGAACTGTAGAAATCCCCATTTGTACACATTTAAAGTCTTTGGGAGATTCTGCTCAAGTTTTCCAAACAGTGATTCGAGACCTTCGTTGGAAAACTGATTATGTGATGGATATTACGGTGGTCATTAAGAACAATACCCTTCTTATTGATGATGTAAAAGAGTATAAATAAATACGGCACCTGCTCGGTGGCCGGTCCCCTGACTGGCCACAATTTTTCCTCAACTAAAACCTTTCTTTCTGATTTCTTATTAATGAAAAGATGATGAAAAGCTGAAAGGTTATGATGCATGTTTCTATTATGCTGGAGTAAGCGCTGTAGTGATGAAAAAAAAAGATTACAAACGGATTACTTAAGACACTATACTACACTTTGCTAAGCCTTGCAACCAAATCCAATAATGTCTTTTATTTATATTAGTGGTGGGGTACTGACAGTACTGAAAAAGATAGTATGATGTGGGCAATAGTAAAAGGTAAAACTGAAAATGATTTAGCTAAACATCCTTTTAAACAAACATTCGGATTTCGCATTAGCTTTGTAAAATCAGAACCAGGACAATAACACGTACTTCCTTATTATAAATATGTCTCATGGATATTTCCTATTGTAAGAGTTTTACTTCCAAATATCTACAATACAATGAAGCAGGTTGCACAAGCAATGATTTACTATTCAAAGAATGGATATATGCGAAATGTGATTTATGTAAAGGATATTGGTGAGGTTAGTGGGCAATTGTCTTAACTGTAATTTTTGTGATTAAAATGATAGAATGGGATTAAGTAGGTTGTCTGAAAAATTGTCAGTACGGATTCAAAATGGATTTTATGATGTCTGAACTGTGGTTTTTGTGATATAAATTTAGGACTGCATAGGTTCCGAGCGGATTTGAACCGCTGTAGTTTTTTGCTGATTAATGACTGTGACTAAAAAAATGCCTTTTGGGACAAGTATTTATTAATTGCAAAACTTAAAACTAATAAAATATTTGATACAGTAAAAAGCAAAACAACTTCATAAGGTCTGCATTGAAAATGCAGAAAGATCCATGTATCGAAAACTAAGACTAATATGATTAAAAGTATAAAGGTTGTTTTTCGAATGCCTGAGAAGGTCAGCAACATGTTCATGACTGCAACCAGGATGCCGTAAAATATGAAAGTGTAATGTAATGTTAAACCCCAACTCAAATCATTATGTGGAGTATATTGATAGATTTTTTTATGTAAAAGAACAGCAAAATTGTAAAGTAATCCAAATAAAAATATCTGAAATACAGATGTTAAAATTACTAAGAGTATAAATCTTTGTAGCATATTTAGTTACTCATAAACTTAATTTATCCTAGTGGTGTAATAGTTGATTTTGATTTGTAAATGGATACTTCATCGCTATGAGGGGTTCTGTGGAAGTATAAAAACCAATCATATCTTTTGTCAACAAGATAAAAATCATTAGTTGAAATTGATAGCAGGTCTAGGATTGGATTTACTTTGCTATCATAAATATAATGTTTGTCTGATGGATTTTCTCCAAGCACTATGACAATCCAATAATTTCTATCCTTATCTAATTTTTCCAACTGAATAAAGATGGTTAATCTGAATGCTCTTTATTAAGGTTTGGGATTTAATATTACCTGTCCAATAATTTAATTGCTGATCTGAAGCACTTTTAACAATAAACATATCTTCGATTTTCTTTAAGATGGAAGATGCTATCGTAAAAGGGACTTTAAAATCATCCTGTTTGTACCTTTTGCTGAGTCTATCTATTTTTTCTTCCCAGAACATGTACAAATATAGGGATAAATAAGGGCAGGAGAGGGGAGTCGGTAAAGTTAAGTTTTCAAGAAGGTTCTGAAATTGGGTAAATAAAAAGTTAGGTAAATTTTTTAAGCTCCTCTCCTCTTAAAAATCATATTTTTCTCTCCAATTAAGCTTGTCAACTTGTCTGAACTGTGATTTTTGTGATTATAATGATGGACTATGATTAATCTGGTTGGTCGTCCGGAGAATTGGCTGTATGGATTCGAAATGGATTTTGTCGGCGTATACGAGGACGGAAATCTTTCCTTGGAGTCCAGGTTGGGAATTTGGAAAATGGTCATATTTTGCTAAAACTAAGTTGTATAATGGGGGCGTTATGTTAATATAGCTTAGGTTTGGGCGGGAGAAATTTAGTTTTTTTGAGGGTGGATATTTTTTATAGGTTGGGGCGGATGCACTCTTTACGTGCCTTTGGATTGCAGGGCATGGAATGTGTGCAGATGCAATGTGGTTTTTGAATTGATTTATAGTGGTTTATGGCTAGATTTTGTTATCATTGTATTAAAAAGTATATATTAATTCAATATACACAGCAATAATATGGTAGTTACAATTAGGAAATCTTCCAAGAAAGAAGAGATAGAAAAAATCCTGAGTACAATAAACGTCGCAAAACAGTTAGACGTGTCCAAATACTGCGGTAAAATAAAGTTATCAGAAGATCCTTTATTCATTCAAAAGAAATTAAGAGATGAATGGGAATAGTATTTCTCTTGATACAAACATTGTTGCTTATAAAAACAGAGCCTTATATTATCTAAAAAAGAAAGATATAGTGAATGCATGTAATGACCTAAAAGTCGCAAAAGAACTTGGAGGATATCATATAACTAAAGATCTAATAGATAAATATTGTAAGGAAGGAGAATAGGTTTCGAGCGGATTAGATCCGTAATAATTTTGCTAATGAAGAGCTTACATTAAGTGCAAAATATTTAGCAAAGGGCGGGAGAGAGGTAGAGAAATTTAAACTCCTATTTAAGATAAAATCTTATTCTTCTAATAGGAGTTTTAGGTTTTAAATTTTTTAAGCTCCTCTCCTGTTAAAAATCATATTTTTCTTCTTAATACAATTAGCCCCTGTCACTTTTGTCTTGAAACAAAAGTAACCAAAAATTCAAGAAGGATTTTAATACGCACACCTACCCGCTTCATCAATCGCTCAAAGCCTCCCTGGGCCGACACGTTCCTTCGACACCCACCAAATCCTTCATGCAAACGCTTCCAATACGGACTTAAAATTGGTTACGATCCTGAAAATTCTGTCCTGAAGTCTGGTTAGGAAATCCTGAAAACTGCATTACGGAGAATCGTCTGTACAGATTCAAAATGGATTTTGCGGGCATATACGAGGACGGAAATTCCGTCCTGGAGTCCAGGTGGGGAATTTTGAAAATTGTTCGTTCTGAGAATCGCCTGTATGATTTTGAAAAGATTTTTTTCGGCTACACGAGGCTCCAAAATCAGAAATCCGTCTGGATGGGTAAATGATGAAATTTTGATCGGACAGAAAATCCTCTGTACAGATTCAAAATGGATTTTGCAGGCGTATTCGAGGACGGAATTTCTGTCCTGGAGTCCAGGTCGGGAATTTGAGAAGTTGATCGGCTCTGCAGAATCGCCTGTATGATTTTGAAAAAATTTTTTTCGGCTGTACGAGGCTCCAAAATCAGAAATCCGTCTGGATGGGTAAATGATGAAATTTTGATCGGACAGAAAATCCTCTGGACGGATTCAAAATGGATTTTGCTGGCGTATTCGAGGACGGAATTTCTGTCCTGGAGTCCAGGTCGGGAATTTGAGAAGTTGATCGGCTCTGCAGAATTGCCTGTACGGTTTTGAAATGAAATTTTCTGGCTGTACGAGATTCCGAAATCCCGCCGACGAAACTCAGCCTGAGAATCGACTGTGCGGTTTCGAAAAGAATTTTATTTGTAGTAAAAAAACTGATTGAATTTCCAGAAATTAGGTACTAAAAATTTATTTCAGTAATAGAAAGTAAAGGATAAGGCTAATTAATTGGTAGTTCAAGTGTTAGTTTTGTGTGAAATGTATTTATTTAATAGTCAAATATTTAAGTGTATTTAAGTTGTATAATTTATATTATGTTAAATAGATTCTAGAGCAAATAATCCTCATGGATGTTCACCATTAACCTTTTTACATAGATGAATTAATAACTCAATTTTCGGTTTATCCATTTTGCTCCCCTAACTTTTAGCATAACAGTATTAAAAGGTAAAGCAAATCGAACCATTATTAAGCAGCTTACTTAACGGGATAAATTATTGTATCAGTATTTTGAAGAAAAAATTATTGATCTGGATGAATGTATTATAAGTGTCAACTATAAAGTATTGAGGATTCACTGTATCACATTATAATGTGGCTTTATTCTGGTTCTTATAATCCTAATCATAAAGATTTTAAAAAGCCCACTTCCAAGCATTTATATGGTCTCTACTTAAGTGTAATAAAAAAAACTGTTCATTGGTCAGCACTACGCTATCGATTTCCTTTACAAAAAAAGATTTGCAAGCGTGATTTGTACCCTGATTTATGCGGCTTTGGGTATGATAATCCCTCCACCATTCTTTGGCAATTGTTCTCACTTCGGGTAATAGTCTTTTCTGCATACATCTTTTTTAGCTTGGCATTCTCCTCCTCAGTAGCATCACTAATGCCGTTTTCTCTAGCTATTTCGGATACTTTCATTCCATTTTCCTGTTTTTTGAGATGAGTTTGTTGAAACCTTATTTTTAATGGCCTCATTTTGGGGAAGCTTACAATAGCTTTATTTGCCCCCATTTATTTCCATCATTATCTCAGCAAACAACCGGACAGATTTTATTCGGTCATTTAGATCGTACATTGTGGATACAGTTATTAATTCATTCACTCCTGTTTGTTCAAGAAAAGCTTTCACCTGTTTTTTTACGGTTTGTTTACTGCCTACAAATGAGTACTTCAGCATTTGATATACTGTGGGATGTTGAAACAACTCTTTTAAATCGTCGGTCAGTTCTGTTGGTGGCTGTAAAGGATCCTTGGAGCCCGTTAATACACCTACAAACATTCTTATTACGCTGGTGAACAGCTTTTCTGCTTCCTCATCGGTATCTGCTACATAAACATTTACCCCCGCCATAGTATAGGGTTGTTGCAGGGCCCCGGAAGGTTGAAATTCCTGGTTGTAAATCTTTAACGCCTGCAACAAGTGGGTAGACGCAAAATGGCTGGCAAAAGCATAAGGCAATCCCTTTTTTGCCGCTAAATGCGCGCTGTCAGTGCTGGAACCTAATATATATAGTGGCACATCAGCACCCTCGGCAATTGCCGCCCGTACATTTGATGTTCTGTTCTCCAACGAAAAGTAACGCTGAATTTTAGCCACCTCTTCTGGAAATGCTCGTGATGCTTGAAAAAAATCTGCCCTTATGGCTTGTGCAGTTTGCTGATCTGTGCCTGGAGCTCTGCCTAAACCTAAATCGATACGATGCGGATATAAATGCGCCAAGGTTCCAAACTGTTCTGCTATGATCAAGGGAGAATGATTGGGAAGCATGATACCACCCGAACCGACTCTTATAGTAGAAGTGTTTTCGGCTACATAACCTATTAACAAAGAGGTTGCGCTGCTGCCAATATTGTCAGAATTATGATGTTCGGCAAACCATATACGTTTGTAGTTATGTGCTTCCGCTTCTTTGGCTAAGGCCATTGAATTATGTAGAGTTTGTTGTATGGTCTCCCCTTGCGATACAATGGCAAGTTCTAAAATGGAATAGGCTATATTTTGTTTATTCACTATTTTTCTGATTTGAATGTTATTTTCTTAACTTAACTAAGATGCTTAATGCACCAAAGTCTTTCTTGATTTTCCAACCCCTCATTCGAGTTCACGTCTTTGTTTAAGTCAATTTTTATTTTAGATAATCTTTTTTGATAATTACTCTGATCTGTTGGCTTCTACAACCTCCTCTCTGGATTCTTTATTTCCATCCACCGCCTAAAGACCTATACAGATCCATTTTTGCACTTAATTGTTCACGTGATATTGCTGCTAGTTCCAGTTCACTTTGTAATGCATTTCTTTGTGCAGTGATGACTTCCAGATAATTTGCCATACCAGAAGAAAATAATATATTCGCATTGGTTATCGCTTTTTGCAGAGTTTGTACCCGATTCAGTGCAATGCTTTGCTCAGCTTTTGATTTCTCTACTCTTACCAGTGCATTAGACACTTCTCCTACTGCAGATATTACAGATTGACGGAACTGGATAACTGTTTTTTCTCTCTCCACTTTCGCCATTTCGTAAGCTGTTTTAAGTTGCTTTTTTTGAAATACTGGTTGTACAATTCCACCTGCTACTACACCGAATAATGAAGCTGGAATGTTAAACCAATTTGATGCTTTAAAGGAGTTAAGACCTCCGGTAGCAGTAATGCTTAATGAAGGGTACATATTAGCTTTTGAAATCCCTACCTTTGCATTAGCTCTTGTTAACTCATATTCGTAGTTTTTAACATCCGGTCTTCTACTTAGCAATTCAGAAGGAACTCCGGAAGATAAACTGTCTGCAGTGATAATCTTGTTCATATCACTACTTCTTTCAATTCTATCAGGGAGTTCTCCTGCTAAAATACTTAAAGCATTTTCCTGTAGAGTAATATCCCTTTCAATTTGAGGTAGCAATAAAGTACTCGCTAATTGTTGTGCTTCTACCTGCTGTACCGCTAAGGCAGTTACTTGTCCCGCCTCAAACTGAAGGCGAATTATATCTAATGTACTGTCATTTAAAGCAATATTCCTTTTCGCAATAGCTAGTTGAGCATCCAGCATTAGTAAATTAATATATGCTTCCGCAACGTTTGCAACGAGGTTGGTCTGCATCCATTTTCTTGCTTCTTCTGATTGAAGGTAGGTAGCTAATGCTCCTGTTTTTTGTTTTTTAATTTTACCCCATATGTCTGCTTCCCAGGAAAGAGCTGCATTGGCTGAAAAATCTTCGATATGAGTTGTGCCTAAAAAGGCGTTAGCAGAGATACCACTAAGGCTATTTGCAGAAGGGCGATTAGAGTTGCCTGTTATTTGCAAGGCAGCATTGGGAAAATAAGCCCATTTTGTTTGGTTCAGTTGTAACCGTGCACCTTCAATATTTTGCAGTGCTATCTGCATATCGTAATTATTGGCAATAGCATCATTTATCAATTTTTGAAGAGTAGTATCTACAAAAAATGTTTTCCAATTTACATCTGCAATAGTTGCCGTATCTGTTGATGTTGTGTTTCTATAGGTTTCTTGTAGAGAAACTTCCGGAGTTTTAAAATCCTTTGATAATTTACAAGCAGCCAGTACTAAAATCATCACGATAAAAAACAAATTGTTTATATTCTTAGTCATTTTAATCTTTTTAATCAATTTTAGAATTGCTTGATGAATAAATGTTAGTTGGTTGCAAACTCAGCATGATGAAGCTCTGCATCAACATTTACTTTTGGTTTACCCGTAATTTTTTCCTGGAAATTTTGAAATATGACAAAGAGAACAGGGATAATAAAAATACCAAATACAACCCCGGTTAACATGCCACCTATTGCACCTATGCTAATAGAATGATTACCTTGAGCTGAGGGCCCTGTGGCAACAGTCATTGGCATCAATCCAAATATAAATGCCAGGGAAGTCATAATTATAGGACGTAATCGTAGTTTGGCAGCCTTTATTGCGGATTGGATAAGACCCATCCCTTCCTTGCGCAGCCGAACAGCAAATTCGACAATCAGGATTGCGTTTTTCGCCAGTAATCCGATAAGCATTATCAAGGCAACTTGCACATAAATGTTGTTCTCTATACCTGACAAGCCTAATGCTGCAAATACACCGAAAATCCCCGTTGGAATAGAGAATATAATTGCAAAAGGCAACAAATAACTTTCATATTGTGCAGCCAGCAGTAAGTATACAAAGACGAGGGAAAGTATAAAGATGATTGTTGCTTGTCCGCCTGAGGAAATTTCTTCACGAGTCTGTCCCGAGAATTGGTAAGCATAACCAGAAGGTAATTCTTTCTTTGCTGTTTCCTGAATAGCCTTGATTGCATCTCCTGTACTAAAGCCCGACTTTGGAATTGCATTTACCTGGATAGAGTTAAACAGATTGTATCGAGAAACTGTTTCTGAACCATATACCCTGTTTAAGGTGACCAGGGTATTAACAGGCACCATCTCTCCGAATTTGTTTTTTACATAGACACGATCAATTGACGCCGGATCATTTCTATCATTAATGTCTGCTTGTACTACTACCCTGTAATATTTACCAAAGCGATTAAAATCCGATGCTTGTGCGCTACCGAAATAGGCCTGCATAGTTTGTAGAATGTCTCTAACGTTTACACCAAGTTGGGTGGCTTTTTCATCATTAATTTCAAGTTGCCATTGTGGATAATCTGCTTTGAATGATGTAAAGACAAAGTCTAGTTCTTCTCTTTCTCTTAACTTATTAATAAAATTGTTTGCAACACCGCTGAATTTATCCAGCTTTCCGCCAGTCTTATCCTGCAATACCAAGTCTAAGGCCTCAACATTGCTAAATCCAGGAACAGTGGGAAAACTGAATACAAAGAATGAACCTCCTTTAATTTCCACCAATTGCTTATTTATAATATTCTGGATCGAATTTATGTCCTTATCCTTGCCTCTTTCTTCATTAGGTTTCAGGAGCACAAAAATGACAGCAGCGGAAGGACTAGTGGAATTGGTCATAATGTTGAGTCCGGAAACTGAATTAACAAAGCTTGTTGATGGAAGCGCACTAACTTTAGCTTCTGCCTGATTCAAAATTTTAGTTGTTTCTGCAAGTGAAGTTCCGGAAGGAGTTGAAACTGCAATAGCAATAAATCCCTGGTCTTCTGTTGGTATAAATCCAGACCTGGTGTTATTTACCAGGATAATGGTAACCAGAGTAATAACAGCCAGTCCGCCCATACTAATCCATTTATTTCGTATGAGAAACTTTAAACTACCTACATACCGGTTTGTTAAAGTATTAAAACTGCTGTTGAAACCGTCGAAGAACTTTTGTTTGAAACTTCTTTTCTGAACAATCTTTCCAGTTGAAGACTCTGCATGATTATCTTTTAACAATAGCGCAGCCAGTGCCGGACTTAATGTTAAAGCATTAACTGCTGATATTAAAATTGCTATTGATAAAGTAAATGCAAATTGTCTGTAAAAAATACCTGTAGAGCCATTCATAAAGCCTACCGGAAGAAAAACTGCAGCCATTATCAGTGTAATAGAAATAATAGCCCCTGTTATTTCACTCATAGCTTTGGTTGTAGCTGATTTCGCACTCATATGATTAGATTGCATTTTGGAGTGTACAGCCTCTACCACCACTATAGCATCATCTACAACTATACCTATAGCCAGTACTAATGCAAACATGGTAAGAAGGTTAATAGAGAAGCCAAATAAGCTCATAAAGAAAAAGGTACCAATAATTGCAACCGGAACAGCTATTGCAGGAATAAGCGTTGACCTGAAATCCTGAAGAAAAATAAACACAACAATAAATACCAGGATAAAGGCTTCTATCAGGGTATTAACGACTTGACTTATAGATTGGTCAAGAGCGGTTTTTGTCCGGTAAAATTGATTGTATTTGATACCTTCTGGAAATTCTTTAGATGCTTTTTCCATCAGTTCGTCAACAGCTATTTGAACCTCGTTTGCGTTAGAACCCGCCAGTTGAATAAGACCTATGGCAATGCCGTCTTTACCGTTATTGTGGGTTACACTTGTATAGGAATAAGCACCAAGTTCCACACGTGCAACATCCTTCAGGCGTAAAACAGAACCATCTGCATTTGCACGAATTGCAATCTTTTCATATTCCTCTGGCTTTGTCAGTTTGCCTTTATATTTTATTACATATTCAAATACTTCCTCGCTCCGCTCGCCTAATTTACCTGGTGCTGCTTCCAGATTTTTATCTTGTATCGCAGCCATCACTTCGGCAGGTGTAATTTTATAGATTGCCATTTGACTTGTGTTGAGCCAAACCCGCATGGAATAATCTTTCACCCCGCCGAAAATGCTTGCAGAACCTACACCAGGTATACGTTTTAACTCAGGTATAATATTGATTTGTGCATAATTGGCAACAAATGTCTGGTCATATTTTTTCGGATCTTCAGTATACAATCCAATGGCACCGATAAAACTATTTTGTTGTTTAACCGCTGTAATGCCCTGTTGCACCACTTCTGCCGGTAGCTGGCTGGTGGCCTGCGTTACCCGGTTTTGCACATTCACTGCAGCTTGATCTGGGTTGGTTCCTTGCTTAAAAAAAACTGTAATTGCAAGTGAACCATCATTGCTGGCCGTTGAACTCATGTAACTCATGTTTTCCACACCATTTATACTTTCTTCAAGTGATGGTGCTACAGATCTCAGGACTGTTTCAGCATTAGCACCAGGGTAAATTGCTGTTACCAATACAGCAGGAGGTGCAATATCCGGAAATTGTTGTAAGGGTAATCTTAACAGACTTATTACCCCCAGTATTACAAGCAAGATTGAAATGACTGTTGCTAAAACAGGTCTTTCGATAAATTTTTTAAACATTGTGATTTAGTTAGGATACTTTGAATCGGAATGAAAGATGTTATGGCATAGGGTGAAACACACCTTTACTGACTCTCTGACAAGAGAGCATTGTTAATTAAATATCATTTAGAACTCTCCCCTCTTCCTTGCCTACTCAGTTGAATGACCGATTGAAATTTGATCAATGTCCTTTACTGCTACCGGTTTTATTATAATACCTTCTGCCAGGTGATCTAAACCTGTGAATACAATTTTATCCCCTGGTTTTACACCGTCTTTAACTATGTAATTAGAGCCACTTTTACCAATTACACTTATAGGTTGTTTGGTTACTTTATTACTGTCTCCAACTGAAAAGACAAATATTTTATCCTGTACATCAAGGGTGGCTGATTGTGGTACCAGGATAGCGTCTTTATGGTGTCGTGGCATTCTTACTTTACCAGTATTTCCGGAACGTAAAAGACCTTGCGAATTGGGAAAGGTAGCACGTACTGTGATCGACCCAGTATTTTTATCAAATTGACCGTCGACCATTGTAATTCTTCCTTGGTAAGTGTAAACTGTATTGTCTGCCAAGACCAAAGAGACTGGGGGGATATTTCTCAATTTATCTGTAAGTGTATTTCCTTGATATTGAGAATTAAAATTGATGAAATCTTTTTCTCCAAGTGAGAAGTAGGCATAGATCTCATGTACGTCTGAAACTTCAGTAAGAGGTTGTAGATCTGATGGTGAAACAAGGCTACCTTTCTTTTTTGGAATTCTCCCTATATATCCACTTACCGGTGCTTTAATGGTTGTATATTCAAGCCTGATTTTGGCAGAAGCAAGATTTGCACGGGCTTGTGTTGCGTTTGCTTCCGCAATTTGATATGCTCCTTTTGCGGCTTTCAATTGGTATTCAGCAACAACTTTATTTTGTACTAAAGGAGTTAACTTGTCTATTTCAAGTTGAGCATTTGTAATGGCTGCTAATGCTGCCTGTAGTTGAGCTGAAGCGCTATTCAATTGTTCACGGAAAGGCTCGTCATTTATTTTAAATAAAGTTTGTCCTGCTTGTACTGATGAACCTTCATCTACATAAACCTTTTCAAGGAACCCCTCGACTTGCGGCCTGATTTCAACATCTGATTTTCCTTGGATGGAGGCAGTGTAATCATTCTCTATTGTAGCTGAAGCGCCATTTATAGTAATTACTTCTACTGGTTGTGGAGCATCTACAGAGTCCGTCTGCTTTTCTGAACAACTGCTCAATAAAAGAATGATAATATTGAGGGCAATGATACTTTTCATAACTATATTAAATTTTCTAACAATGTTAAGTTGATGGTTTAAAAAAAACGGTATTTGACCGCTAATAATGGATATAAAAGAATACTAACCAGTAATTGTCTAATTACTTCTTCTGATTGTGAAAGAAGTGGTCTGCTTTTCAGAACAACCACGAAATAAAAGAATCATATTAAGCGAAATTATATTTTTCATAACTATATTAAATTTTCTAACAGTGTTAAGTAAGTGGTCTAAAAAAAACGGTTTTTGACCGTCATAATGTAAATGCAATGATGAAACAATACTACCCAGTGATAGATTTTGTAATACCTTGAATTGCATCCTTTAACACAAGCTTGTTGATCTCATCAGATTTTCCTTTATTAACCAGATTAATGGAAATTAATCCGTGAACAACTGACCAATAGGTATAATACCTTCTGCATACCTCCGTTTCAATCACATTTTCTCTGCCCATTAAGTCCCTGATGACCTCCCCTACCAGATTCGCTGGTGCTTCTGATTCCGGTGTTTTTGCAGAACAACAATTCATTGATACACCAAACATTAATTGGTATAGTTCCTTTTCTTTGAAAGCGAAATTCCAGTACCCCATCCACATGGACTCCAGTTGGTCACCCGGATTTTTAAATTCGTCTTTCGCTTGCTCCATCTGCTTCAATAAATTTTGAAAACCCTTCTTTTGAAGCTCTGCTAATATTGCTTCTTTATTAGAAAAATATTCATAAATAACCGGTGCTGTGTATTCAATTGCATCGGCTATTTTACGCATATTAAGTGCTTGCCATCCCTCTTCTGTAACAATCTTGTAAGCTGCATCCAAAATCTTTGTTCTGGTTTCTTCTTTTAATCGGTGTATTCTTTCTTTACTTCCCATAATAAGAGCTTACGTTGTTAAAGTATCTAACACTGTTAAGTAAAATTAGTTCATTTGAATTAATAAAAAAAGGAAAAGATGAAATATTGGTTAAAACTATGGAAATCATTACTTAAAAAAGGGTAACTTGTACTTTGTCAGTTAAGTAGATTTAAGAATGCAGTATGAATGGCCTAATTTGATGTATATATAGCTTTACAGCCCTTATCCACTTGCTTTCTACCTGCCGACCAGTTTTACAGTTCTAAATCATGTCAAACCTTTCTTTTGTTAAAGGTGAAATTATTAGGGAGGCAATTGCTTATGAAGTGGATGAAATCATTGATTTACTAATTCATTTTAACTCATTTGAAATTTAAGTTTCCGGAAGATTATCAGACATTTAAGAGTTGAAATATCTTACTTCTCAGCAAATTTTGCTTCTTTGATCAAATAAAACCTGATGCAAAAAATGAATCAATGGTCAATACTTCTGGATCGAAGAATGGAGTTTACATTTGTAAACTATTTAAAGATAGTAAAGATATACAAGAGCTTAAGGTAATAAAACAATAAAAAGCTTGAGTTTAATATTGTAAATAACTGAAAAAAAGAAAGGGTTTTCACATTTGTGAAAATCCTTTCTAAAATGGATGTCGATTTGATATCAAAAGGAGTTTATCTCCGTTTTAATTTTTTAAAACTTATAATTTTTGAATTATTTTAAATCTGTTTTTATCGTATACTTCTGGTAAGAGGCAAATACCCCTAGTCCTCCTTTTATATTGGTATAGATATTCTGAGGTTCAGAGAATGGATCATCTTGATAATTTGAATCGTAGCTTCTATAAAATTCATAGTAATTTCTGTCAGTATTCAGAAGACTGAGGCGAATATCATTGAATCGTTTAGATTGCAATGGTGTATCCGCTTTGAAAGGTCCGAATTTGCCATTTGCATAACCGATATCTTTAATCACAATATTTTTAGTATCAAAATTCAGATCATAGTGGTAATTATACATTGGATAATTGTAATAGGTTGAGTCATATAAAACCACTATCTCCCCATAGATTCTATAGTAATTGTTATGTTGTTGTATATCATCCCACCATACCGAAACCTGGATGCTTTTACCTGAATATCCATAATTGTTGGATGTTACCTCTACAGTATCTATTTTGTATGTAAGGCTTGAATTGATGTTTTCCGGAACAGTTGTTTCTGCTTCAGCATAAAGGCCTGCTGGAGTTGAAACTGTGAGATGGTAAGTTGTTCCGGGAACTATGGTAAATTGAGAAGCGGGAACTGTATAGGAAGATGATCTTTCGTCATAAAGCAGGGAAACAGAAACACCATTGCCGGATAACAACACTGATGCATCTTTCACAGGCGGATTTAAATTATACCACTGATCGTTCTTCTTATAAATCGGAACTGATTTACCCACAATTATTTTAATTAAAGTGTCTTGAGGTGAAATGTATCCACCAATAACAAGTTTAGGTTCTATTTTGGGCATATCTTTTTCGTCTAAAGTCCTGATACAGCCGGACAGAAAGGAAGAAGCAAATAGAATAAAAATGATATGAAGAAATATACGTGACATATTCAGGTATTAAAATTTAAAGTTATAGGTTATTGAAGGAATGATTGGAAAAAGAGATACTTGTTTAATGACATTCATTCCATTTTCAGTACTCATAAAATAGAAATATGGATTTCTTCTTGAATAAGCATTATATATGCTCAAATCCCAGGTTCTCTCACGACCTGAAGGAAACTTCTTGATAAATTTAATGCCTACATCAAGCCGGTGGTATGCTCTCATTCTGTATTCATTTTTCGCTCCATAATCTATGAGGCTCCTTCCGCTAGTACTACCATTGCTTCCTGGATTATGCTCTATACCTCCATATTCAGCATTGGGAATAGTGATGGCATTACCCGTTCCGTAAACCCAAGTTGCTGAAAGATGCACCTTGTCAGAAAGTTTGTACATTCCAACCAAAGAAATATCATGCCTTCTGTCGTAACGAGCATAGAATTTCTTTCCATAATTCACGGAATCAAATTGTAATTGTGTCCATGATAATGTATATCCAATCCAACCTGAAAATTTTCCTGCTCTTTTATGAAGCAAAAATTCTAATCCATACGACCATCCCTGACCCTGGGTAAGATTTTTCTTCCAGCTGCTTTCATTCTTCTCTACCACATCTTCAGATAATAAGAATGTAGCGCCTTCTTTAAATCCTACACTTCTGTTGGTTTTCTTATAATACCCTTCAATACTGGCCACCATATTTTTTCCGGGAATATCCTTTGCTAATCCCAAAGCTATTTGCCTTGACTGTGCAGGTTTTATATTATCAGTTGTCGGCACCCACAGATCTAAAGGTAAACCAACGCCTCCGCTTGTCACTTGATGGATATACTGGTTCATTATTGCAAATCCCCCTTTAATTGCAAGGTTGTCTGTTACCTTATATCCAGCACTTATTCTGGGTTCCGGAAATACATAACTTTTGTTTGCTGTAAAATAGCTGGACAACCGAACTCCGGCATTGATTGTAAGCCTTGGTACAGGCTTGAAGATATCCTGAAGGTAAACTGATGTTTCTACAGCATGTATCTTATTGTCAACTTTCACATCATTAAAACCTGTTTCGCGGTATGTTACAGCTTCCGGTTTAAAAGTATGAAGTGTAGAGATTACTCCAATTTTCAGGGAATGACTGGAAGATGCGGAAATATTGAATTCATGTTTTACGGAGATGTCTTTTACATTAGATATATAGCGCAGCTTATAGTTATCTGTTTGGTATTTCTCATCTATATTAATATCAAAAACATAATTACTATAAATAAGTGATGTCTGGGAATTTATCTTTTCATTATAAATATGTTCCCATGCAAGGGTACTTGCAGCATTACCCCATCTTAACCATGCTCGGGAATCGCTTTCTCCATCCTTAAACCTTGCCCAGAATTTATCCCTGCCAAAATACCCACTAAGATATATTCTGTTTTTAGGATTAATGTCAAAATTGAATTTCCAGTTGAGGTCATAAAAGAAATAACCACCTTTGTTATCAGATGGAAGTAATGGATACATCAGAGCATCCAGGTAAGTTCGACGGCCAGAAACTATAAAAGAAGATTTCCCTTTTTTAATCGGACCTTCAACTGTAAGACGAGAGGCGATCAGGCCGACGCCTCCTTCTGCATGTATTTTTTCACTGTTGCCATTTCTTATTTCCATATCAACCACTGAAGAAAGTCTTCCTCCATATTTTGCTGGAAATCCGCCTTTGGTAAGTTCTATACTTTTGAGCGCATCGCCATTAAACGAAGAGAAAAATCCGAAGAGATGATATGGATTGTATACTGTAGCATTGTCGAGCAGGAAGAGATTTTCGCCCGGACCTCCTCCTCTTACATACAAACCAGCAGTACCCTCACTCCCTTTTTGAACCCCTGGCATTAACTGGATGGTTTTCAAAACATCCTTCTCTCCCATTAGAGTTGGCACATCCTTAATCTGATCTATCGGTATTTCGATGTTACTTATGTCTGCCCCATCACTTACTGATTTAAACCTCTTCCCTTCTACAATTACTTCCTTTATTTCTGTAGCTTCTTCGGAGAGCGGTATATCAAGATGCAGGTCTGCTTTTAAGGCTATCACTTTTTTAACAGTATTGTAACCGACAAATGAAAAGGTAATTTCCGCAGAATCAGAAGGTGGAACAGAAAGATTGTAATAGCCTTTACTATCAGTGATTGTACCTTTCTCACCTGGTGATATCTGTATTATAACACCCGGAAGGCCTGCTTTGGTCTTTGTATCCTTCACATAGCCACTTATATTATATTGTATATCTTGTGCTGCGACGTTCGAATACATTAATGAAATGAATAAAAAGAGAAACAGATAATTTAAAAGTTTCATTATAAAAGTTGTTAAAAATTATTTTTTCGAAATTATTTAAAAACAGCATTTCAACGAGCTATAATTTGAATTATTTCTTTTTATCTGAAAAAATAAATTGAATTATATTATATAAATTAAATTATGCTCCGTCAATCAATTTTCATTAATCCATTTCTTGATCGATTAAACCTTTGAAATTTGAATGATATCAGAATAGAAATATGATGTCCCTTTTGACAAGTTAAAGAGGCATCTCCAATGATAATGTAACTTTTGATACCAAGAATAAATTTTCATTAATAAATCCAGAGCCTAAACTACCCTATGCGGGCAAAATAACATTCTCTTCGGGGCTTTGCGAAAATTTTCAATGTAGAGGCACCAGCCCTTGATGGGCGGATTTGTTTCAACGTAGGTATAACCCTACCTTGAGAGATATGCAAAGAATATGCAGATTCAGAAGCTGAGGTGTTTCACAATTTCTACATGACGAAAGTAAAGATTACTTAAGCTGTACAATTCCACAAAGGATAAAGAAAGATTCGATTTAAAAGAACATATATGATCTTCAAAATTTAAATCTTATAACTTCCTAAGTAATCCTAAAAACTCTTCCTTTCTTTTTGCTTCCTGAAAAGCTCCTGAATAGTTTACAGTTATTGTGCTGCTTGAGGTATCCTGAACTCCTCTTGAGGAGACACAAAGATGTACTGCATCGACAATTACTGCGACGTCTTCGGATTGTAAAGCCTCTTTTAAGCCTTCTGCTATTTGATTGGTGAGACGCTCCTGGACCTGTGGGCGTTTTGCATAATGTTGTACCAACCGATTTATTTTAGAAAGACCAATTACCTTTCCATGAGAAATATATGCAACATGGACTTTACCAATTATAGGAACGAAATGATGTTCACAATAGGAATAAAGTGTTATATCCTTTTCAATCAGCATTTCATTATACTTATACTTATTGTCAAACAGTTTAATGCTCGGCTTATTGACAGGGTTTAATCCGCTGAAAACTTCTTTAACATACATTTTAGCTACTCTGTGCGGGGTTCCTTTTAAACTGTCATCTTCCAAGTCTAATCCTAATAGAAACATAATTTCTCTAAAGTGTTTCTCAATTAGTTTTATCTTGACCTCATCATCCATCTCAAAGGCGTCATCGCGCAATGGAGTGTCAATGGAAGTACCAATGTGTTCTTCTCCAATCATATCCGATATTTCAGTGGCCGTATTCATTCTTTTATAGTTTTATTTCCGTCGTTACTCTTTTGACCATGGCGTCGCAATAAACCAGGTTAAATTCAAAAATTTCGGATGGTGTGTACGATTTTTCAATTTCCTTTTTCAACATGCCCTTAGCTCTGTTGAGTCGGACTTTAACGTTTGATTCACTTATGCCTAATATGTCTGATGTTTCCGCTACATTCATTCCGTTTATTTCTCTTAAAGAGAAAACCATTCGATAATCAAGTGGTAACTGCTGCAAAGCATTTTCAATAACCAACCCCAACTCTTTGGTAAGGATGGTTTTATTCATATCTGCAGACTGTTCATCAGAAAACATAGGGGTATATTCTGTTTTTATTTCATCAGGGATTTCGTTTTTAAAACCTGATTTTTGTTTTTTCCTAAAGCAATTGTTAAGCATTATTTTGGTTATCCAGGTCTTGAAGGTTGCCCGGCTTTCAAACTTGGATAAATTGACATATGCATTTACAAATGTATCCTGCATGAGATCCTGAGTGTCCTCATGACTGTAGTTATATGCTCTGCCTGTTTTATACAGGTGAGCATTGTTTCTCCGGATAAGTATTTCAAATAATGCTACCTCTCCTGCCAGAATTTTTAGGATTATTTCTTCGTCAGAATATTGATCAAATTTCATTTTGTTACTACTATATTGAGTTTGAGCAATTGATTCATGTGCTGCTAAAATTGACATCTCTTATTACTGTTTAATGATAGAGGCGATTCTTGCCATGGAGAATGCTGCTATGGCCATTACCAGATCGCGCACAGCTACGTCAAAATATTGTCCGTCAGTGATCAGGGAAATAGCAATCAGTGTCAGCCAAGCTGCAACTATTAATCCTCCTAATTGTGGCTTTATCAGTACGATGACTCCTGCTATTATCTCAATTACTCCTACTATCATCATAAATACTTGAGGAGAAAATGGCATCGCGGGTTCGAGACTAGGGTTAAGATAATGTTCCCAATTGGTGAGAATATTTGTGAACTTGTCCAGGCCTGCGAGAATTGGCACAATGACAAAAGTGTATTTTAATAAATTAAATACAAATCTAAGTGAGTTTGGATTAGACGTTACCATTTTATTTATATTTTGAGTTATACTTCATTAGAGTAACTCAACAAGGAAATGGTTACAAAAAAGTTTTAGATAAGCTGAAAGCTAAAAGCTTAAAGCAGAAAGTTAAAGCAAATGAGGGTTTTCCATTATTGAAAGCCCTCATTTAAGAAATATTACTTCTTTTTTTCTGGAACTTTAGCTCCTTCTTTTCTTGCTTCAGAAAGACCGATTGCAATTGCTTGTTTTCTACTCTTTACAGGCTTTCTTGAACGTCCTGATTTGAGCTTCCCTTCTTTCATCTCTTCGATGCTCTCTTTGACTTTCTCCTGAGCTTTTTTGCTATATTTTGCCATACGTTTCTTATCGATTTTTCCTTATTAAATAACAAGGGAAATAGATTTATAGTTGGCTTTATGCTATTTTTAAGTGTTAAAAGGAGTTTAATTTATTACTTTAGATTTGGTGTTTAAATATATTGATAATCAACCTTTATTGATAAATAAAAAGTCCATTCGGGTGGGAATGGACTTTTAAAGAGTTTTAATTGGTAAGTCATAAGTGGTAATTAATTCATTAGCCCTGACTATTTAATTTTAAGTAATTTACCTGAACTTACAGAGCCATTTTCATCTTCAAGCAAGTAGAAGTAGTAACCATTGTTAAAATTCTCTGTAGGAAGTATTTTTTCTGACCCATCCAGGGTTGCACTCAATACTAGTTTTCCATAGATGTCTGAAACCTTTAAGTTATACCTTCCTGATGTATTTGAATTTGTATTTATTATCAGGTAATCTGAAAACGGATTAGGTGAAATAAAAAAGTTAGCTTTAAAAGTTTCTACTGTATTGGTGACATCCGGATTATAGTCTATCTCAATATCTTTTCCCAGAGTCAAATCTTCTCCACAGTTTTCTACTATCGTTTGTTCCAATTCATTTGTTATTACCGGACTATTGTAGTCAAAATATATGAGTGATTTATTTTTAATTACAGTGCCAGGAAGTATAGTTGCTTTGGGCTTTATTTTAAATGATATAAATCCATGGCTATTTTTTTCATCGCTGGTGCTATCTGGTAAATAAATATTATTAAAGAATAACTTCAATACAGCATTTCCCTTTCCCTGCAAATTCCATGTGTAGTTATGAGAACCTCCTGTCAGTGATAAGGTCTCTATATCCAGGCTTTTATCAAGTGTATCTTCAACTATTACATTATATGCAACGTCATTTCCTGTATTCTGAAACCTGATGGTATAGTTGATCCAATCAGTCGAAAAGATACCATGCCCCTGACCGCATCCTCTTGGCAAGACTGATTTGTCATTAGGGTCAAAGCTATCTCTCACTTCAAAGCATTTGGTACTTTGTTGAAATCCGCCTTCTTCAACCGATAGATCATTAACAAAATTTTTAGCTATACTACCATCTGTTAACTTTCCGCATCCTTCAAATGTACTTATCGCTTTTTCTTTTTCAGGATGAAATGGATTCTGATCAGCTTCTATTCTGATTGTTTTTCCGGAAGCAGGAATCTTTAGTGTTATTAATTTACCTGCTGAAATTTTCATTTGCTTTTTAAAAGCAAGCACTGAATTATAGAATATCCTGAGTTGCGTACTATCAGACATATCTCCCGTTCCCTGATTTAAAATCACTACTTGCAGAATTCCATTAGATAAACAGCTTGTTTTAATAATCAGATCTGATTTATCCCATTTCTGATAATTAATACAAGAATTTGAAGGGGAAATTTTTGCCTCCATACAATACGTTCTACCCCTTATAGTTTCATCACTACACATAATAGAATCATTGATAATGATAGCCCCTCCACCTCCTTGCGCAATAAGGCCTGTATGGAAGATTAAGGTTGTATCATTAACCCTGGTAAAAGGCATTGAAGAATTTTGTATTCTTAAAACAGAAGGGGTTGTTAATTTAATTGTAGCATCTTCAACATAGTCACTTCCTTCATTTGAATAGTGAATAAATGTTTGTCCTGGAAAACATCGCCTCATCCGGTCCTTTACCAGAGAGACATTTAGCAATGGACAAAAAATGCCTTTATTACCAAAATTATATCCCGAATACACTTTACCAGAACCTGTTAAGGAAACTGAAATACTTTGATTATTGGCTGGACAGCTTTGTTCTGCAACATAATCCAAATTAGCTTTAATTACTTGTCTTATCTTTAGATCACGACTGCCTTCATCAACAACTATTCTGAAGTTACCATTGATGTCTGTCATATCATAATAATCTCCAGGCTCTGCAACTATTATCCTACCAGATAAACCTCTTTCATTTTCGTCTTTATTGCAATTACCATTTTCATCTATAAAAACTTTTCCCTGGATATAATTATAGTTTATAGAAGTAGTGAAGTCATCTTTGATCAATAATAATGTTGCATCGCTTTCAAGGTTATTAAATGTTTTATTCCCAATTTTATAAACATCATCTCTCCTATTGCAGATTGCGATCAATCCTTTTTTATCTATATCAATCCCCCCTTTTCGTTCTGCAGTGAAATAATTCTCTGCCCATATAAAGTTACCTGACGGAGCAATTTTAGATACGAAGGCATTGGTAGCTCCTTGTGGTTCAGCAAAAAGTGTCTTATCCCCATAATTAAACAGATTGCCAAAACATCCAAAGATGAAGGCATTACTTAAATTATCCAGCTGAACACCATATGCCTGATCATCTCTTCCTACTTGTCCCCATGACTTTTGCCATATAGCAATCCCTTCTGCATCAAATCGGCTTGCAAAGATCTGGCTACTATTTTGTCCCAAAGAAGTTTGTCCTACCACCACAGTATTTCCAACGTTATCAGCACTTATATCCCAGGGGTAATAAAAGTCAGCCCTAAGTTCTTTAGCCCACAATGGTTTTCCATTAGAGTTGAGCTTTGTTAAGTAACTTCCTTCATCATCTTCCGGTTTGGATAATTCAATAGTTTCCAACTTCACATCTCTATAATACCTGCCAGTTATAAATACATTACCAAGTGAATCAAGGCAAATTCCTGAAGCATTTACATAACCACCATATGTATCTCCAGCCCCCACGGTTCCCCAAACTCCTGTTCTATCGGGAGTTAATTTGATGACGTAAAGACTTGCTGATGACGATTTTTGATTTCCGATTAATTCAATTCCATAATAGAAACTCCTCTGTTCAAAAGTGCCTGTCACATAAATATTGTTATTACTGTCATTGGTGATGGCAGTAATATTATTAGACTGAAGATTTCCCCAAATCATATTACCATTCTTATCAAGCTTGATAAAAGCATAGGGGCCAGATCCCGGGATGGGTACGTTTTCAATTTTAACATCACTACCTTGTATTTTTCCCACCATAATGATATTATCGTCAGAATCAACAGTCATACAGACAGGCTCATCATAATATATACTTTCATTTCCTCCTATATTTTTTGCCCAAAGGCAAATTCCCCTTTTATCAAATTTAGCTATATAGATATCTCCACTTCCATTGGCAGTCAATTTGATATCTCCAAACGTTGTAGATTCAAAAAAGTATCCTATCATTATAATATTTCCCTGACTGTCAAATGCAGGTTTATCAGCATATTCATATGATGGCCCTGTTGACGTTGTGCCCCATACGATACTTTGGGCATTACATTCCAGGCCTAATATTGTGCAGAAGATTAATAAGATAGTTAGAAAAAAATTACACATGTTTATTATCTTCATTCTATTATTAGAAACTTACCTGATTTTACAATCTCTCCATTTTCTTTCAGAAAATAATAATGAATACCTTTTTTGAATAATGATTTAGAAATTTCAGTCTTATTGGCATTTACTCTTTCATGGAAAATCAAATGTCCAGTTACGTCTAATATCTCAAGGTCAAGATCTTTATGTTGGTCTGTTTCAAAATAGACATTTTCAGTTGACGGATTAGGATAAACCATCAGAGCTTTCATTTCTTTTTTAGATGAGATATCAGTTGATACATCTTCAAATGTAATAAGATCGACTTGTGAAAAATCAGTTATGTATTCACTTTTTATAGTATGGAAAACTGTATTAGTTAATATGGGACTATTATAGTCAAAATAAATACCCGCCTGGTTTTGAATGACTGTTCCTTCCTGTACAGAGGGTTTAGCTTTTATTGAGAAATCAACAAATCCATTGCTCATTAGAGCATTGGTTGTGCTATCGGGCATATTGATTTCGTTGAATACAAATGTGAGAACCGGTTTTTTCTCACTTCTTATACTCCATTGAAATGGATGAGAAGCAGCTCCAACAGACAATGTAGAAAGGTCAAATGATTCATCTAGGGTATCCTTTAAAACTACAGTAAAAACAGTATCGGTACCTGTATTTTGAAAGTAAATTTTATAATTAAAAGTCTCACCTGGTTTAATTGCATTTTCACTTCCAACGCCTGTTGGTATTGCTTCTTTTAAATTAGGATCAAAACTACCTACTATCTCTGCACATGAAATAGATATTTCAGGACTTCATCATCTTGTGGCAGTGCATTCACAAGACCTTTGGTCACTTCACCTTCTGTACTTTTACATTTTTCCACTGTAAGAAATACATATTTAAGTTCAGGATGATTTTTCGTTTGATTTGCCTCTACTCTAAGTGTTCTACCTGTACCTGATACCAGAAAGCTTAAAATATCGGATGACTTGAGCTGAAGTTTAGAAGTATATATTACTTTATTATTGCTAAGGATCCTGTATTCTGTTGGTTCCTGCATATTTCCTGATCCTGTATTTCTTATAACAAATCTGACTAATCCGTTATCCAGGCATTGACTGGTTATTTCAAGATTAGATCTATCCCAGTCTGGGCTGGCGATTCTACAGGAAGATGATTTTGGAGTGATCACTGCTTTGATACATTCAGTTAATCCAAGTAGTTTCTCATTCCCACATACAACAGAATCAACTATATTAATTGATAATCTTTCTCCTGATTTAAGGACCGGAATTTTATACGTCACTAAACTATCATTTGCTGAGTTCCAGGAAATTGATGAAGAAACAGGTTTTACATTTTGAGGAAATAATACTTTTAATGTTAAATCGGAAGCATCTATACTCCCTGAATTTTCACATAAAACTGACAAATTGTTTGTAAAGCATCGTCTTAATCTTGCCTGGATTATACTGACAAAAACATCGGTGCATGGATTGGTCTTTATTCCAAAATTTCTATTGGCATAAACTTCTCCCATAGTAGTAGCTGATATTTTTAATTGCTTGTCAAAAGGGCAAAACGAATTGATAGTTGAGGAACCGAAATTATCTTTTAGTAATGCAAGCGTATAATCTCCAGGGGGAAGTACAAAATCATAATTACCCTGTGGATCTGTCAAAGCATAAAATGGGCCAGGCGTAGCCATTAACATTGCATTTCTGACACTTTTTTCATTATTGTCTTTCTTACAATCTGAGTTAAAATCATAAAATACATTTCCATTAATGATTGCGGAGCTACTCATATTTGGTGTATTGAGAAAAGGAACAGTCCTTCCAATTGCATTGTTTGGATTGCTGATAGTATCATAAGACATATAATATCCCCCGCATAAAAGTTTGTTATCTTTATCTACAGCAATACTTTTAATTACAAATGTTGAAGAAAATACCGGAATACGACCGGGATCTGCTATGGTCTTAGAAGATAAAAGTTCGTTGGTTTCAGCATCATGTGTTTCTATATATACCTGCCAACCTACAGTATAGTTGACAACCGGATTTCCGGCAGTATCCAGACATAAATTATCTCCTCCATTGTCATGATTTAATGTATTGGAATTTAATATGATGTCCCATGCCTTGTTTCCATCAGCGTTAAACTTCCCCAAAACTCTAGGAAATGGATCTGTACTGTTGCCATAAACGCCTCGATAACCCGTATAAAAAATATCACCATTTTTATTTACAGCAATATCAGTAATTCCTTCATCATTAGAAGTGCTGTAACTCATAAAAGACAAACAATATCCGTTTGGGTTGAACTTAATAATATATCCATCTGAACCGGTACCATAGTTACCCAAACTCCCACAATCGGATACATATCCGCAGTGTACTGATCCTGCTAAATAAAAATTATCGTATTGATCCACCGTAACAGCTCCGGCGTACTCTCCTGTACAAATAGATGATGGATTTGCTATATTTTTTGCCCAGAAAAAATTTCCTGATTGGTTTAATTTTGCAACAAAGGCACGTCCTGCCTCCTTACCTATATTCACACCATTGATAATTGTATTGTTAGCTATAGATCCACAGATAATAACATTTCCTTTACTATCTACGGCAATATCTCTGCCGCAATCAACAGACCATCCAAAACTACTTACAAGGAGAAAAGCATTTTGAGTGGGTGCTGCTCCTCCACCACCATTTACCCAAACTGTTTTCCCCTGAGAGGTAATTTTACATACAAATAAATCATTGCCTCCCCTTGATGGCCAGTTAATCTGACCTAATTTAAGCATAGAAGGTACCGGTGGCATAGATATCTCCTTTCTTATCAATGGCTAAACTTAATACTGCGCTTGGCCCTTCATCAGATGAAGAAGTTTTTAGCCAGACAATTTCTCCTGAGCTGGTTAATTTTGCTATGAATAGTCCTGTATAATTCTTGGAACCTACTAATTGATGGTTTTGCCATTTAACAGTATCTCTGAATACACCGACGACAAAAATATTACCATATTCATCCTGAATGATTTTATTAATGTTTAACGCGCCTGGGCCATCTGTTTTAGCATACCAATTGGTCTGCTGTGAAAAAAGATTACTCAAATTGAATACAAAGAAAAAAATGAAAATGAGAAAAGTTTTCATATATAAAATGACATAATTTATGACATTAAATTTAGTCATTTTAAATTTTATTAGGAAAATTTTAAGAGAGCATAGATTTAATTGAGTATAAAAAAATGAGAATTTAATAATACTAGAGCTCACTATTAGCCTTTCTTTTCAGAGACATAACTACAACTATGTAAATCTTTATTTTGGTCATGCTGAACTTGTGAAGCATCTGAGTTTGGAAAAAGAAGGAAACTGAAGCTATTCGGCAGGCGTTATTGAAATTGAAATTTCTTTATCTATCAGATCCTTCGAAGGCTCGGGATGACAGCAATTCTAATGATAGTGTAATAAAAAGGGGTAAGCTAACGGTCATATCCTTTTGGAGATGATTTTGAGAAGGGCAATGAGAACTAAATAATCTATTTAAACAAACTCAACAGTTCTTTTTTGGAAAGGGATTTTAAAATAGAGCTATCTGTCTTGACAAGGTCATTGACCAGTTCCTTCTTAGTCTGTTGCAATTTCATGATCTTCTCTTCAATGGTATTAGGGCAAATCAATCTAACAGCTACAACATTTTTTTTCTGACCTATTCTATAGCTTCTGTCAATGGCTTGATTTTCTACTGCAGGGTTCCACCATGGATCGACCAGATAAACATAATCAGCTTCTGTCAGATTTAAACCAGTACCTCCTGCTTTCAGACTTATCAGGAAAACTCTTACCTTATCATTTTCCTGAAATTCGTTGATTACAGAAGCTCGCTCTTTTGTTTGTCCTGTAAGATATGCATGAGGAATGCCTTTATCATCAAGTTTCTTTTTTATAAGATCAAGCATCGACACAAACTGAGAAAATAAGAGGATCTTATGCCCTTGATGCTTGTTCTCTATCTCCTCCATCAATACTTCTATTTTGGAAGAGTCTTCTCCATAGGCTTTGTTTTCGCTGATCAGTGCTGTGGAGTTACAAAGCTGTCTCAATCTGGTAAGTCCTTTCAGGAAGTGCATATTTTCCTTATTGAGTTCATCCTCGTTTCTGGAAGCTATAAAGTCACGCATATCCTGTTCATATGCATCGTATATACTTCTCTGGTTCTCTCCCATTTCGCAATAGAGTACCATTTCAGTCTTTTCAGGGAGTTCTTTTGCTACTTGCTTTTTCGTCCTTCTCAACAAAAATGGATTGATCTTTTGGCGAAGTTCCTTTGCCCTTCCACTATCTTCGAATTTGTCTATCGGCATAGAATAGTGCCCTTTAAACTGTTGCTTGTTGCCAAGTAATCCGGGACAGATAAAGGAAAATTGTCCAAATAGATCAAAAGTATTGTTCTCAACAGGTGTGCCTGTAAGAACCAGCTTATTTCTGGACTTGAGCAGACAGGCTGCTCGGTACCTTTGCGATTCAGGATTTTTAATAGCCTGAGATTCGTCGAGAATAATATAGTTGAAATTGTATTTCTTTAGAGTAGAAATATCTGATAATAATGTTCCATAAGTAGTGATAATAACTTCATAATTGTCAAAATCAGAAACTTCTTTTATTCTTCCTGCACCATGAAAAGTATATACATTTATTGAAGGAGCAAATTTTTCGATCTCCTGCTGCCAGTTAAATATCAGGGAGGCAGGAACTACAATGAGATTGGTATTACGAAGTTGTTTCTTCCTCTGCAGAAGTATAAACGTGATGATCTGAATAGTTTTTCCCAAACCCATGTCATCAGCAAGACAACCTCCGAATCCAAAGTCATCAAGAAAGTTGAGCCAGTTAAGGCCTTGTTTCTGGTATTCACGAAGACTGGCATTTAGCTCCTTTGGAATTTCTATATCTTTAATAGATTCAAAATGCTCAAATGCATTTCTGAATTTTTTTATTTGTTGCTGCGTCTCGTTTGTCAGAAGATGTTCTTCATACAGTTCTGCGATCTCATTAAAATTAGTTTTGGGCGTTTTCAGCATTCCTGCAACAAGATCTATATCGGCAGCATTGAAGTAAGCTGAAAATTTCTTGAGCCATTCAGCAGGTAGAATTCCAAGAGTACCGTTATCCAATTGAATGTAGCGGCTTTTATCTTTAACGGATTTCTGTAATTGCTTTAAAGAAACCTTCTGATCTCCGAACTTAATATCTATAATTGTCTCAAACCATTTGATACCACTGTTCACCTTTATGTTAATGGTAGCCTTGTTAGGGTTGTATTGAATGCTCTTTAATTCATTAAAACCTAATATAGTAATGCCATAGTTTTTCCATTCTTGAAACGCATCCAGAAACCAGTCGTTTTCTAGGAGCCTTTGTTTATGCAGGTAATAGCAATCGCCATTCACCTGTTCCTGGAAGAATGGATGTTGTCGTATTAAAAAAGAAATGAAACGGATTTCAGCTTCCTGATCTCTTTCCACCAGAAAGGTATTGCCATTCTGGTCCTTTGTATAGATCTGTCTTTGAGAAAGTATTGGTATTTCAACATTACCGTACTTCATCACTGGTGTTATGAGCACAAAATTTTCCGAATCGGAAAGGTAAATGATTTTTTCTGAAGGCGCTGTAAATCCTTGTTCTTCCAGTAAAGTGGGCGTTGCTTTCTTTATATGTGAATAGGTAATCCTGAATTTATTTTCCAATCCGGCTAACAGCGTTTGTTGAAAGGCATCAAACTTGGATGTATGGATCAGCACTTTGTGGTTTTGTTGTCTGAAGAAAGTGATAACTCGAGCAAGGTCTTCATCATGTATAAGATGCATGGTATCTCCTATCCTGATGAAATATCCGAATTTCATCTGAAGGCTCTTAAGATCATAGAGTTGGTCTTCAATGACAAGTTCTGCAGAAACTTCATGAAAGCGTTCTTTCAGATCAACAGAAAGCGCAAGCTCCATCCGTGAGCTTTTAAGCTTTACAGGAATAATAGATTGTGCAGATATTTTTTCAGAGATATTATTATCATGGAAAAAAGCCGGAAGCCCCAATGGATTTTGAACAACAGCTTTTAATCCTTCTATATCTGATTGAGATTTTGTTTCGGAATAATTATTCTGAAATCCTGCGATAGCAGCATAAAATTTCAGTACATCAACCTCTTGTGTTTTCCAGACAGAATCTGTAGAGTTGACGGAGATTAAAGGGTTTCGGACATTTCCATCTTTAGTAGATTCTGCTTCAAACAGTTCTATAACAAAGTGATCGTAATAACGATGTTTTCCAAAAACAAGAATTGTCTGCTTGTAGGAGGCAAAGTCTTTTTCAATTGGAATATCCTTCTTAGGCAGTACGTGTTCTTTAAAATATGCATCTGTTATTGCATTAACAGCAAACAATCCTTTCAACTTTGGTTTGACAGAAACAGATCTCCGGTCATATTCTATCTGAAAGAGTTCATAAGGATCCGGCTCATTTTCAAGTCCGTATTCACGGGCTGCTTCTTTTATTTTCTCATGTCTGAGTTTTTCATCAAAGAAGATCCGCAGGTTGGGGCGATCCATGATGTTGTATAAAATCTGAATCTGATGGCTGCAAAGTTTATCTCCCGGATACCCGCAGGTACAAGTAAACTTTAAAGAACTCCCCTCTTTTTTGACCGAAACTGTTGGTGAATCCCTGAGATTGGAAAGTGTTGTAAATGAGGTAAAATTGATATCTATTATCTCGGGCTGAATATCAAAGAAACCTCTGGAATCGGTAGCGACAAGCGTTGAGCTATGGGAAAAAAGCAGTCCTTTGTTTAGTGAAGCAAAGTTTATGTCCTCTATAATGTACTCATGTAACGGCTTGCTCATTTAAAGTCCTTTTCTATTCAAAATTAAGGGATTTTGATGGGAAGAGAAAGGAATTAGAGTTTTTGAAAAGAATAATTTCTACATAGAAAAAATTAATTTCTAAATAAGAAATCAAAACTCTTTCATAGGAAAATAAAATTCTTGCAAAGAAAGCCAATATTTCCAGTTAGATAATTGAAACACAAAAAAGAAAATAATTCCATTTTTGTAAAATAAAAATCTCAACATTCTAATAACACCCTCACAACATTAAAATAATATTTGACATATACTTTTGGTCCAAATTAAATAAAGTACAGTCAAATAAAAATGAAAAAAATTATCAGACACTCTCTTCTGCTATTTGTTATCTTATCAGGATTGGCTTCCTGCAAAAAGAATAACGATGATGTCCAACCAACTAACACTTCAACTGTCCCTTCAGAAAGACACATTGCACTTGCAGGTGAAGATAATATGCGTGATCTGGGAGGATATCCTAGTAATGATGGAAAGAAGGTTAGATTCAAAATGCTTTACCGTTCCGGTGAGTTATCTGGACTTACAAGCGAGGATCTGACAAAGTTAAATTCATTCGGTATAAGAAGAGTAATTGATTTAAGAACTTCTTCAGAGCGTAACAGTCAGCCAGATAAGAATATTGACAGAACAATAAAATACTATCTATCTCTGATTGCTGATACTTCTGATGTTTCAGGCGGTACTTCTCAAATCATGGGACAGATTATCTCAGGTAAAATTACGGCAGAGCAAATTATGATTCCAGCTTATGCTGTTGACTCTCTTAAAATAGCTAATTGGAAAATTGTATTTGATCTGTTGAGAACCGGAGATCCAACACTGTTTCACTGCACAGCCGGAAAAGACCGTGCAGGCATGACTTCAGCATTGATACTTTCTGCTCTAGATGTACCAAGAGATACTGTTATAGCAGACTTTATGAAATCAAATGTTTATTTATCTGCATCCATTGAAACGACAGTATCTCAAATCAACAATGCTTATGGAGCCGGATCAGGAGATAAGTTAAGACCTTTGCTTGGTGTTGAGCAGTCTTTTATCACAACTTTTTTCCAGAATATTGAGCGTCAATATGGAACAGTAGATAACTTCCTGACTAACATATTGGAAGTTGATAAAGCAGAGATGAAGAAACTATACCTTGAATAGACATTTATTATGTTTAAAATCTTCCAATGAATTTTTCATTCATTGGGCATTAATATAGTCAAGGTTAGATTTTATTGGCAAGGGAACTAGAAAGATTAAATATATAGAAAATGCCATGTAAAGTCTTACATGGCATTTTCTATATAGGCACGATTTTAAAAATTAGGAATTCCTGGCAAATGTAACTGCCATGTATACCTTCTTATCTTTGTTATTTTTGAGGAATGGAAATACAGTAGAGTCCTTATTAACTGAAAGCGTCCAGTTTTTAGATGAATCGAGCGTTAAAGGGACGATCTGGGTTCCGATGTTCAATTTATTCTTTGTCCAATCTATACAACAGAAGGTAAGATTAATAACATCGTCCATACCAAGTTTATTTACCCAATATGGAAACATGTCCTTGTTCAATGAAATATTAAGCAACCTGTCATCGTCCTTTGTAGCTGATTCAAATCGGTACCAAGCAGTACTGAAATCGTAATTAAGGCAGAATAACTGGACTAAATTAGATGCTTCTAAAACATTTTCTTTGATGTATTCAACGGCTTTCGCTTTGAGCAATCCTGCTTCTCTTGCGGTATAACGGATATGCAAGACAACATCTGAAATAGATTCAAAATCGAACTGAGGTATGTCGTTGGGCAGTTCCAATCTCCATGTACTTTCCACACCTGCTCCTTCAAAAGGTAAAAACCGTTCATCTTTAAGATTCGTTTCGAACATACCAGTGTCATTTTGTCCGGTACTTGTAACGATGGATTGAATAGTTCCTGTAAAGTCTCGGAATCTGTCATCGTCTTCGCTTAATTTTCGAGCATATTCATCGTCTTTCAATAGATTAGATGTCCTGATAGAGCTTTTAACCAATGATAATTTACAATGTACACCAGTATAAGGGCCTGTGATACAAGGAATAGACAATGCAACAGTCTTGATTCTTCTCATATATTGTCCGGGACTATCCATGTCAAATACCCATTCCGGAATTTTAATTTCACAACTACCAGTTGCTTTTAGTTTCAGAAGTCCGATTGGATCAAGCTTACGCAGAGACACATGTTTTACCATTTCATAGTCGCGAGCATTTTGCTTCAGATAAGCCATTTCCAGCCTTTTCAAATCCAGGTAGAGTGTTTCACCAGCCAACAGACCTTTCCTTGTGCTATCCCAGTAACCAAATTGAATGATGTTTAAATTATCAAATTCTTTTCTCATTAATTCGTATTTCATGGTTTCCTCTGCAGCTTTTGCGGTATCATATGCGAATTTATAAGTATCAAAATAAGTCTTGGATATTGTACTTTTCATCCACGAATACAAGTCTTCCTGGGTAAATTTATTTGTCATGAAATCATATACCTCCTGGGACTGTTCAATTTGTTTCAGATGATTCTCATATTCCTTTTTGGCCATTTGTTCTCTTATCAATGAACATACCATTTGACGTCCGTATTGAACAAGTTCACTTGCTGCTAGGTTAGATTGCAACACATACTCCTCTGCCCTACGATAATACCCAGCCATTTTGGATGCCCTTTCAGCACTGCCAGCAAATGCATTTGCCACAGCTTTAACTGCATTTGTAGCTTCTTTTACACTATCCCCAAATTGATCTCCACCAATTTCTAATTTTCCACCAACTCCCAGTGGCGTGCCATGAAGTGCAGTCTTTGGAATTAATTTCAAACCTGCTGCCGCTACTTGAATTCCCATAGCAATTTTATTAAATGTATCCGACGTAGGTAGAAAGATATTTAACTCAGCATTTTCATTTTTATTCAATGGAAGTGTTTTACCAAGTTGTCCGCCGAAAATATCAGTTACTACATTGCCTGCAAATTCCATTAAACCTCCAACTGAATCTTCCACTCTATAGGGCTCATTAGTAATATCTGCAGCATATTTGCCTACCCATTCTGTATAAATTCCATCAAATGATTCTTCATTCAGGTTATTTCTATCCAGATCAAGTTTCTTCAGCGGGTCTATATCACTATCCTGACTGCCAAGTATTTTCTTATAATGCTTATATCTTTCAAAGGCTGTATTTCTGCTTTTTACCAATGCTTCGGTTGAAGATTCAGACTCCTTCCATTGTAAGAACCGCACATCCCTTACAAGGTTCTGAAGGTTTAGCTCATGTTTTTGTCTGAGAACAGCAAGATGTTCCGCTTCTCCTTTTTCTATAGAAGAAAGTAATGAGTTACCTAAAGATTTAAGTTCATTACATATCTCCATTGCCTTCTGCAGAAGCAACGGACCTCTTACTACAGACAATGGTTGATTGATATTATTCACAATACTTGCTATATCAAGACCTGCTGCCGCTGCTTTGACCAACATTCCAGGATCAATCGGAGGATCAAAAAGAGCTAGCTTCTGAACAATACCTTCAATGTTCATACAATGCCTGATCTTGTAAAGACGATCTTCCACTGTATCCCAATATCCCAGGAGCTTATCGTTTTGTGGAATACAGAAATACAGGCTTCTGGTTATTCCGAATACAGAATTACTTCCTTGATTTGCATTTATAGAACTTGTGGAGACAGTATTAAAAGGAAAATCATTTTCCATTTCAGCAAATGTATTACCGAATGCATCAATGCCCATGGCTTTAAGCTCCGCATAACTTTTCGGTTTTACCTTTCCCCTCGGTGGTATTTTTTCTGGCCTAAGTCCGAGTATATTCGATGCGAGCACATATATCTGAGTAGCTTCGTTAATGGATTCAATGGTATTTTGCCTGAACAAACTATCTCCCCAGGCAATTAGATTATCGAGATATTTCATTAATACATTTAACTGGTACGCAAGATATCTGCCTCTGGCGATTACATGAGGTTGAAATGGCTTGTCTCTCCAGGCCTGTATGCTTTTCTCTATCCTTGTCTTAAGTTCTGAATCCTCAGGGGCACTTAATTTCTTCATCATTTCCTGGATAAACTCAGGAGATGTTTCTTGTCTGAATCGAAGAAACTTCCAAAAGCGCTGAGGGGAATCTACTGTATAATCATTGCTTGTAGGATCGAATATATAGTGAAACCATCGCTGCGCTTCCTCAAACTTCTGATTAGAGCTTAGGTGACATGCTATTGCGAGGGGAGCATGAAAGAAAAGTTCCCAATTATAAATAGAATATGCGCCGTCATCACTAACATCAATATTCTCCTGGGCAAAAGTTTTTTTAACGGTGCCATTTGTATAGTCTATAGGTTTGAGTACGTTTTTTTGAGCAACATAGTGGTCAGAAAGATTTGCTTTTAGTGAAGCCAGTTTATTGACATCAAACAATGAATTCAGCCCTTTTTTATTAAGCAATTGAATAAGTTCATCTACATAAGGATGGTAATGTACCGATAACTTATAGTTTATTACTCTTTTATTTTTCTTAGTCTGAACCCATGAGCCTAATTGTGATTGAAGCTCTTGGTTGATTGTATATTCATGGAAGTTTCCTATGTTTTTCATCTTTATAATTTTAGAAAATCAATGAGTAAAATGAATATTTAATTAAAAATTTCTACTGCTGATTGCAGGCTATTCTGCAGCTTTCCATCTACTCCGAAACTAACTTTGCCAAAGGAGAATATGTCAGTAGAAGGAAGAATAACAGTATAATTAGGATTGGATGTAATTGCCAGTCCGTCCCAAGGATTAACAACTGGTCCTTTAGGGTCTTTGAATTTCGGCTTTTCCGCCAGTGGAGGAATTTCTTTAATTGGAGGTACTGTCAATATTCCAAAATCATAATAACCAGTAAAATCTCTAATTGGCACTAGTTCCTCATCAGGTTGGCCATAAAAAATACTTTTTTCATCACGATAAAAGAAGGGAGCTTCCCATTGATTTCCGCTAAGCTTATACCTCATAGGAAATAACTGAAAACTTCCTATACTACCTGATTTTCTAGTAAGCAATGATTCAGTAATGCTTGCTTTATTATTAGGCTGATCAACATTGACTTTAAATTCAGAAGAATTGGTATCGATGAATATTCCGGCGTTAGACTGGGCTCCGGAAGACTCGTAAGGTTTTCTAAATAGAGAAGCATTGAATTGACCTGCTGATTTTAATTCCGAATCTTCTTCCTGTGTTATTACTGGAGGACTATTTTTACTTGTGTAAGTAATTTTATATATATAATTTATATCACCATAATAATAGAGACTAAATACCAATCTTTCAGATATATTATTCTTAGGCGCTTCTATTCTGCCGTATAGAATTATATTTTTTATATCAAATGAAGATAATTGACTTAGTACAATTGGCTTATCCAGATCGGATGATTTAGGAGAACTCCATTTACCATCGTAGTATTCTAACCAATGCATAGTGAGCTCCACTCTAATCTTTACATTGTTTTTCCAATCACCAGTGCTCAAATCTTCCATTGAAAAATTAGCACCTCCACTTTGAGCTCCCTGGGCTTTTTGAAAAGATTTTAACCAGAAGACAAATAACCTGTTCTTCCACATTACAGGATATATATAATCTCCATCAATATTCACTGATATCTTTTCCCATGGTGTCCAGTACCCATACTCGAAGCGTCGATAATAATGTTCCCTGTGCTGACCATTCGTTCTTCCGAAAACATGGACAATATCATCATTCTGATTTCCTTTTTCATTTTCTTCCAGATACATCCCTACTATTTCAAGCCTTGCTACTTCATCCAGCTTTTTTAGGTAAGTGAGATATGCCTTTTCCGCAAGATCCTGATTGAGATCAGATTGAAAAAGTTCTCCTTCCAGTTCTTTATAAAATGATGATTTATTGTCACGCAATTCCGGCTCCAACCAGTTTTCCGGATAAAGGAATACTTTCCTGTTTGCTTCCCATATTCTGTATCTTCTCATCCACTCCCATTGTTCTGTCTTTATGGATGAGGGCGCTACCTTTGGCTCCAGATTTATAAGGCACCTGTTAATAAACAACTGAACACTTGAAAGGGCCTGTCTGACCCTGGATGTCTGCATGCAAGCATCCATTTCAACATCTATAAGGAAATATTCAAATAGTTTATTTGCAGTATTGACTTCATCAGAGGGTTTGTAATAAGTCAGTATGAAGCTAACCAAGGCATCGCGCTGTTTATTCCGCAAAGGGTCACTGATGCTTTGCATTGTTTCAAGCCAGACGGCACCATCAATCTTTGCCTTTATCTTGGCTTTAATATCACGAATCGTTTCCGCATCCGGAGTGTTCTTTACCCAGCTCAAAACCTGCAAAGCAGGATACCCTGTAGCAGTAACAAAGGCCATTGCATTTATTACCTTTGTAAGATTACTGATGGAGGACAGATTACTTTTATTTAAAGAGAATTTTTCTAAAACCTTATCAAGGTCTATTTCATTCCAATAGTTTATGGAAAGCAACAGATTTTTTCCTTGACCATTTTTTACTTCAGGATCTTTCAGAATGTTAATCCAGTTGTCCTCTTCCGAATCATAATCTTTTTTAATTTTAACAAATTCCAATAACAATAAAACCTTATTCCACAGCCCATGCAATGCAGAATCTGAAATGTTATGCTCCGTATCAAGCTCGTTCAGGATATTTTTGGTCTCTGCATTATTTCCCGTCAACCATGAAAGTTCCATGGGAGTAAGCTGAAGAATATTATGTAGATAGACTGCTTTCTGAAGTCTGATCAGAGAAGATTTTGCATTGAAAATACTTTCCTTATCAAAAATATTGTTGTCTGGCACAATGCTCTTGGCCATTGCCTTTGTACGCCATAATAGGTTTGCTGTTCCATCTGTTGGTAAATTTCCGATCTGCAAACTGGCTGCATAAATAACCCCAGTCTTTAGTGGAACAGGAATGGTTGTTGCAGCTTCTTTAGACGTTCCTATTGAAACATTATCCAAGACTTTTATTCCGTCAAAAGTTAATGTAATTAAAGTATTTTCAGGTGCCTGGATATATAAAAGATATTCATCAGTGGCAATAGGATCTACATAGAATTCATAAATCTGATTCGTATTAAAGACAACCTTCTTCTGAAGATTAATAAAATCATTTACTACAGATTTACTATTATCTGACAAGGCCTGAACAACTTCAGGTCTTTCCATTAGGATGTCGGTTATTTCTAAGTCCGATTTTAAAATAGAGGATAAAGTATTCTTCAATCCGAAAACTTTAAGTCTTAGTTTCAGGTCTGGTAATATTTCATTCAATAATGCCTGGGTTTGTTCTGCAGGATCCTCTATAAGTTTTACTGTATCAAAGACTGATTTAAGTTCAGGATATGAAACTCCGAAGCTGTTCAAATCGGCATTACTTAAATTAAATAATGAAGTGACTGCATTCTTAAAATCATTCTTAAAGGTATCGAGATCTGCAGGAGAATTTATATTGCTTAAGTCGCCATCTACAAGTAAATCAGCTTTGCTTTTCAGATTATTTTGAGCATCGTTAGTCAACACTCCATTATATGTAAGAAGCTTGCTAAATGCATCATAATTCACTTTTGAATCTGTCTGAATTAGTTTATCTGGGAGACTTTCTTCCTTTAAAATAAGAGATGTGGAATAAGTTTTTGAATCTGTTATAAAAGCAAAAAAATCATTTACCACAGTCGGATCATAGACTTGAGACATTCTGTCTTTTGCAAAAGCAAAATCAGCATTGGCCGGAGCGCTTCCGTTTTCTACATCCACAGTATTTAATACCTGATTGATAACTTTGAGATTATTAAGAATTTCTGATTCTGAAGATTCAAGTTTCCCACTTAAATCTTTACTCCAAAGAATATAATTCAGATCTTTAACCTTTACAGAAAGATCTTTGAGCAAGGCAACTATTTTTAATATTTTTATTAAAGAAGGTTCGTCAGTATCAAAATCATCTGCAAGAGGATCTATATTGGTTAAACTGCTCAAATCATTCAGGTCAGGAACAGTAGACTTTATAAGCTTTGCAAGTTGTTCAATTCTTACATCTCTGCTAAAGCTTTTATCCCATAGAGTCTGCCAATCTTTTTGTTTTTTACCGGATACAGATTGCATATCCATAACACGAAGGAAATTGGCAATACGTGCAAGCAATTTTACAAATGCATTATCCAGATTTCCTTCATTCAAGTCCCTAGATGGCAGAGGCAAAAAAGTATCTATTAAACTGTCTGTTTGCGAAATGCTCCAACCCTCTTTCTTCATAAGACGAATGAAACGATGTAGCTTATGATACTCGATGGCAGTTAGTTTTTCTGCATTTACATCAGGATTCAGATAGCGCAATTGAACTTTTGCAAAATTACAATCACAGGATTCATCAGGATTAATATCTTTAAGTACGATGAGTTTCAGAATCAAATCCTGATTTTTTCTTATCCATTGTGGTACATCATTATTATAGTCGTCAGTTAGATTCAGGTCTTTAGGAAGTTTGCCTTTAAACTCATCATCACCTATAGAACCATTGATCACCTTTACTATTTCATCCATGCCTATTTTAAGCCTGGAAAGTGCTGGAACCAATACTGATCCGGGATTGATAAATTTGGTTTTTAAAATTTCGATAAGATCTTCATACGAAATTTCTACTCTACGACAGAAGTCTTTTCCACCTGAAATTGCCGTGTTTAAATCATCTATTGAAATCCCTTCTGGTTCTCCAAAATATTCCGGAAGCGTTCTATATGTAATGTTGGTAAATAGCTGATATTCTTCTTTAGTCAGACCAAGAGTTTCAATCCTTGTTTGTGCCTTTCCCTCAAAGACTTCCAATCCTTTTTCTAGCGTAAGGTCCCATATTTTAAATATAAGTCTTAAGGCTTCAAGAGGCTGGTCAAAAGGCAGATTATAAGGAAATACCTTTTCTTTAATGGTGTTATAAACAGTATCAATGACAAACTGAGGGTCAGCCAGCAGGTCTTCAGTCTTTACACCTTCTATAATATCGTGCCCTTTGAAGTTGATCAATGATCCTTTATTAGCAATATAGTATTCCAGTATTTCATTGACCAGGTCTATATAGGGTAATACAGTATTGGTATTCTCACAAGTAAGCTGAAGGTGTTGTATATCAGGTCTTCTTTCGTTAAGAATTTCAATCGGATTTTGCTTTTCGGGATATTTTACATCTGTGAACTGTAACAATTCAACGAGATAGGCTGCTGGACTAAGCACAGATTTACAATGGTCGCAGGCACAGTAATCCATGTTTCCGAATAACTCTTCCAGTGTTGGATAAGCGATAATTTCCTGTTGTCCTTTTTTGAGCTTTCCTGAAATCCCATAAACATTAGGCATGCCTCTGTAAGTCAGATAAGTAGTTGCCACATTAAGGACAGAAGAATAAATTTCATTGGCTTTAGTGTATACCATATCAATTTCTTCTTCATTCTTAAAGGCTTCTGAAACTGATTTTTTAAATTCATTTCTGGTAAAACTCATTATGTGAAATGCTGAATCAAAATTCGCGAAGGACAAAGCTTTCATGGCTTCATTGGAAGGTGTGAGCTGGTAAAGACGTTCAATTTTCTTCACAGCACTCTGCATTTCAGGTTTAAGGTCATGAAATCCATCCCAGCTTTTTACCGGTTGTTGACCAATTGTATATTTAAGTGACGTCTTTTTAAAAAAATCTGAAAGCTCTTCTTTGGGAACATTTGTTCCTGTACTGAACTCATTTCGTTGTATCATCTCTGAAACTACCAATGAAGGATAGCTTTTTTGAACCATATTAGCCATTCCTTTGGCATAATCCTTAAGATTGATATCTGCAGGAAGATCTTGCCCAATAATCCTTTCCCATTCTTCCTCTTTGTAAAGCCCTGCCTCTACGAGCTGTGATGCATCAGAGATTCTGAAATTCTCATATAAGCGCTTCATTAGAGGAGCATTCTGTAAAGTCAGATAACCTAATTTGCCGTCTGTCTGCAAGCTCGAAACAGTGTGGTCATCGAATCCCTTTTCTTTTAGGGACTGCCAGAACTTGTTCACATCTTCTCCTGATTGCCTGTAACTCTCTACAAATGATTTTTTCTGATCATTATTTAATCTGAGTTCCAGTAAAGAATTAAGAGAAGATACTCCTGAAACGGGAGGCTGATGCAATATATAATCAGCGCTTATGGACTCCTGAATTTTAATTGTTTCCTGAATATTAGTCCCAGGCTGAATCACTTTATTTTCCACTGCTTTGTTTAACAGATTTCCAAGTGATTCGGACGAAAGCTTACTCACGGCCTCACTATTCCCGGCAACACCTGATCTGAAGATTGCATAATAGTGTTCTGCAGGAATTTTGGTTTCGGAACTTAATTGGTCTGCCTGAGATGCCATAGCAATTATCCTGGCATCCCATCCTGTTTTGTTGGCTATTAAAGTGATATCACTATGAGTTTCATCTTCTTTCAGATCCTTTAATGTTTTAGCTCCCAGTATTGGTCTAATATCATTCATAAGCCTTTCAAACTCTACCGGCCTCAATACCTGACTAGCAGCGATAACAACGTCGATTGTTTCTTCTTCGGAGGCATTATATTTTATTTCAGATCGAATTATTTCCTTCTGATTATTATCCGCTTCAAAGATTCTTAGTTGAATATCAGGACTAGTTTTTCCTTCTAATTTGTCCTTTGGGTAAAGGATATTATAATTTCCGAAAGGATCTGTATAGCCCTCGCCCAACACAACTTCTCCACCAAGCCTTTTATCATAAGCAATGATATGACCATTTGTAACAGGCAGGCCATTGTCTGAAGCAATTCTTCCGCTTATTTTGTTAAATCCGGGAACTGCACCTCCCGGCGCATTGCCTTCCAGAGGAATTGAAATGATAATATCCGATGATTTTCTTTCTGCATTCCACCTTACATTGTTTGAGGTATTGACTAGCAGATAATCACCTTTATAAACTTTAAAATAAATATCCGGACGACGATCAAAAAGTAGTTCCGAATAATATTTTTCATTGAATTGAATAGAAAAAAATCCTTTATCATTACTGGTTGCAGAGCCTAAAAGATCATCTATGATGTAATCTTTGTCCCAGGCTTCTATTCTGAGATTTGCAACTGGCCTTGCAGTCTTTTCAGTCAATACAAAGCCGCTAATTTCAATATTTTCCATGGTCTAAAAATTTTGTTAATGTTTAGTGTTAATGTTTAAAAATATCTACGCTGAGTATATCTGTTTGTATCATTTAATATCCCTGGCTTATCCTCAAAACCATACCTACTTCTTAAAGAACCAGATTCTTGACTGGCTGTATCATTTCTAGCGTTATCTTTAGCTACCCCCCATCCTAAGCCGAATATGTTACCACCTATAGCAACTCCTATTGCTTGTCCAGAAACCTCACCTGTTTTACCCCAAAATCTACCAATCCCTTCCCCTATAGCTTCCCCAATATATCCGCCAATCTTTGCGAATAGATCTGGAGCTGCTCCATATAAAAGGAGTAAACATCCCAAAACAGCCAACCCTGTATTTTTGAAAGCCATTGAAGTTATAGCAATTGAAATTCCACTAACAATAAAACCTATTGACATTCCTTTTCTAATATTATACCAAGCATCTTTGACGTCATTCTTTTCTTCTATTGCTTTCAGATTGTTATAAATATCTTTCCATTCTTCTTTTGTCAGTCTGGCAATAGCAGGCTTCTCATCTTTTCCAAAGGCACCTTTTTCTTTCATCAATTCTATGCCTTTTTCAGTATCAAGAACTACTTTATAAAATTCTTCAAAAGATTTTTTACCCACAGCCAGGTCAATTTCAGCTTCAAGGCTATGTCCTCCTCCTACACCAAATGTATGATCAGGCAAATGATAATGGGCATCCTGAATTGGGTGGAGAAGATTAACACCTCCATCCTTTATGGGGTCGGCTTCTTTGCCAACCACATTCCCTGTTCTATAATTATTAAGTGAATCTGATACCTTCTCTTCTGTACTTCTCTTGTCCAGTACATGGATATTTTTATTTATGCCCTTTGGATCTCCAGCTATACTGTTTTTAGTAGAATCGTATTCTTTTTTTGTATCAGGAAGATTTGCCGCTTCTCCTACCTTAATTGCAGTTTCTTTGCTAACATACTGCATTGCTATAATGGTAGTGAGATCTCTATGAATCGGTGCATTTGCTCTTCCATTCGTATCAACGCTATGAACTGGTTTATTCAAAACATACGCATAAATATTCAGCCCATCGCCGGTGCCTGTGGGATCTGGGCTTAACCACCTGCCAAGCCAAGGTACATAATATCTTGAAGTATGGTATTCAAATCCCGTTTCTTCATCACGTTCCATACCTGTATATCGGTAACGCTTGGCGACTGCATTAATAGTGGCATTTTTAGCCTGGTAAGCTGTAGTTCCAAAAGGGTGATATTCTTCGTAACTGATAATCTGAGCTTTTTCGTCCAGCTCCAACCCCACAGAACCAAGATGATTATCGAGTTGGTATCGTGTCAATATGGTATCGCTTTCTGTTTCACGATCAATCATGACGAAGCGCTGGTTATCATTCATTAAACTCAGAGTTGTCCTTTCTAAGCCTGCCTTTGTTCCGCTATGGATCTTATATAATTCGTAGTTAACTATATAAATTCTCTCATCTTTGACTACAGCTTCCACATTAGCCGGAGCCTGCACTTCGGTGATTTTCCGAATACGTTTACCTTTTCCGTCGTATTGATAATACGTAGCTTCAGGGGTTCCGTCATTTTTACGTTGCTTGATTGTCTTGACAAGTTCTTCTTTAAAATTCCATTTCATGACATCCAGATGTGGCATGGATTCAATATAACCATGTTGGGGATGATGGAGATATTTATAATCGACACTCCCAATACTCGTTTTCTTAAGACGGTTGCATTTATCTTCATATTCATATTGCCTTGTCCAGTTGGAACCTGCTGTATGAATCATTTTTGAAATATTTCCAGCCCAATCATATCGGTACGATTGATTATAATTTCTTAATGCCATAGGCCCCCCAGGATTTAACTGATTCATGTAGGATGCATCATTCCAGTTATCACCGGTATCAAATATCATTTGAGAATCGTTCTCCCTCCCCGTTGCTTCAACCAGGCGGTACAGACTGTCATAGGTATATTCGGATAAACTCTCAACTATCTGATTATTGAAGAAAGTTACAGGAGCTTTTTTATCTTCTATATGTGTAATATTACCAACCGCATCATAGGTATATCTCCAGTCCTGAATAGGTTCACTGTTCTTCGGCCTGCATTCCAATTGCTTTAATCTGAATGTCTCTTTATCATAGAAAAATTTGGTAAAGACATCGTTACCATATATAACCTTACTTTTCTGACCTTTTTCATTATAATCGATGTCTTTTATATAAGGCTTTGACTCTGCTTCTTCCGGAAGTTTCACGAATTGACTGTTTAGCAAGCCGCCTTCATTATAAAAAAATGTAACAACGCTCAGATCAGGAACTGTCTCGCTTGTAATACGACCAAGCGCATCCCTCTTTATTGTAAATGTAAAATTTTTATCCTCCAGATCATCTTCCAGATTCTCTCCCTTCCAGTCTGGTACTTCTTTATATTTTTTAAAGAGTTTCCTTGCAGTATCTTTGGGCTGTCCATTAAAATCGAATGCAGAAACAGAAAGCAAACCTCCTGTATCAAAATGCAAAACTGCTCTTCCCAGACAATTTTTATTTTTTAAATCTGTCTCATTGCTTCTGCCAGGTAACAATTGGTCTTCACCATAGATAATGTAATCATAAATATTGTTTAAAGGAATAAGTCCATCACCCCCTGAAATGATGCTTTTAACAGGGCGTTTCAATTTGTCATAGAAGTATTGAAATTCATGATTACGTTCGTCCCAGGTTCTCAAGGGATGATTCAGAACATTAGAAAGCAACCACCTTTTTCCAGCATCCATGCTTTCCTGATATACTTTATGACCCAGCATATCATATTTATATTGTATAACAGTATTTTCTCTGGGATCCGTAACCTTTATCTGATTGCCTTCAATATCTAAAGTCATTTTTGAAGGAAGATATTCGTCTTTATTGGTATCAACATTTTTTAAATGTTGTATAAATAAAATACCTCTTCCAAATGCATCAGTATAAATTAAAGAAGGAGTATTAGCATGCTTTGCAGCATTCTGAGCCGCCTCTTTTTCCTTGGCAGGATCTTTCCCTTCTTTAAGTAATTCTGCATCCAGACTGCCGTCTATTCTCTTTTTGTACCAAAGAGAGTCCAGTATGTTGTCATTCGCATCGTATGCAACTTGTTTCCATGTATTAAATTCAATTTTAGAAAATGTATTATCAGGCATGGTTGTTTTAATCAATCTTCCCGGAGCATCGTAGTACATCAGAGAGGTCATGCCTGTTTCAACCAGCTCCTTCAGATCTTCATAATGATGGCTGACGGCGAAATAAGGCTCATACTGTTTAACAACATTTCCCTTATTGTTCCGAATTGTTCTTCCATTACCAATCCAGCGCAATTGGTTTTTATCAGCAGTATTTATTTCATCGACCACATAAGTATTATTATTATTAATAGTAATCCGCTTTGCAATGCCTGGCTCAGCCTGAACTTTTTTCATAATGACCTCACTGATGCCGTTTGAATATTCAAAACTCAATTGTACCGGACTATCAGGATCGGAATAGACTTCTCGCATGATTCCTGCAACTACAACAGGTTTGTTGCCAATCCTAAATGAATCAAGATCGTATACAAAACTCATTGTTGCATTTTTTAATAAGGCTTTTGCTTTTATCGTGAGTTGAGTGGAATCATTTTCAAGCAGGAAATTTTGGATATCAACTATTTCAGATTTATCTGTTATATCTAAAAATCCCGAAAGTTCATTTGCTTCATTGCCCTTTCCTTTTACAGCAATCGCCTTGACCATTCCAAGTTCGTCAGTAATAACTTCTGTTAAATTATCATTGATATCTTTAACCAGACTTGGAGCCAGCGTTCTGAAGTTGAATTTTTCAATATTGGTTTTATTTCCTAATGCATCTTCTGTTTCGATTATATGAAGGAAGTAGTTGTCATATTTAACTTTTGTTATAGCTTCAAATGAATCTTTATAAGATACCGGTACATAAAATCTGTTTTGTGCATCTGCTTGAGTTTCTGAATCTGAAATGAAATTGACGGAACCTGAACCTACCCACCAACTCGATTCATCTTCAAATTGGATGAATTTTCCTTCAGTCATATGTGAATCCACCACTCTCCCTTGGTAAATATCCTGAAGAAGTTCTGGAGTATATGCCAATTGATAATTCGCAAATGAAATCCCTTTGGAATCCATCTTATATAATGGTAATTCTTTATCTATAGCATCACGATAATAAGTGGAACGCACATGTTCAATAAGTCTTTTCTGCGCTTTATCAGGTAGTGCAGGTTTATCGTGTTCATGATAATGGACAGTTTCTGAATTCTGAGGCAGGAGAATATCTGAAAAATCTTCTACTGTATAATATTGTCCGGTTTTCTTTACATTTTTCAGTTCATATGTCTGGTTCTCTGCCGGCATTCTCAATCGATAGGTCTCTTGAGTAATAATATCATTGGTGAACTCCTTTTTAAGGTAAACAATATGTGTTTTGCCTTGCTCATCACGAGTTTCTTTAGGGAGAGTATTGTCCGCTATTTTTCTGGGATAAACTATCGATGCAGATTCTAGCACATTACCATATATATCGAACAGAATATTGAGTGTATGACTTATTCTTGGATCTTCAGGATTTCGTTCATAACTATAAGTAATAGCCTCACTTTCTTTGACAATAAAAACTGCATGTTTATTTTGCCCTTTAGGCTGCAGCATCTCAATAAAGCAGTTATGTGTTGCAACTGAAAAGGGAATCAATGCTCTTTGCTTTGCTTCGTCAGTATTACCATATTTTGCTGCATCGTTAGCAAATACTTCTGACCTGAGTCCCATGCTTTTACATGCACGCAGAGCCTCTCTCCATTCCTGTCCAGATAGCGACTCCTGAGTCAGTTGATCCGTTCCTGATATTGCAATAATTCTCGCATCATTTAAATCCGATTCATGGTGGGTAATATCTTTAATTTCGGCATACCAATAGTCCTCTTTAAACTGATTAAGTATGCCCTTCTCGTTAACAGAGGCTCCTGTATGGAACCATGACTTTGAAATGACTGGTTCCTGGTGAAGAGGTTCTTCTACAATATTTGATGCGTTTCCTTTTATCCAGTGATCAAAAGTTTCAGTATCTACTTGTTCTACCATTCCGAATCCTCTGAACTCTTTTTCTTCGCGATCATAATATCCATGATGGTATCTGTATTGACTCACAAACGCAGCATCAGAAATCTTGTCTTTGGTAATAGTCTTAGAGATGCAGTGAATAGGAAAAGGTAATTTGGTAGCCCAGATTTTCCCCTCTGATTTGTCTTTTAGATAATACTGTGTGGAAGGCAAATATTCCAAATATACCTCTTTGCCAAGATTATTTTTAAAGGAAGTAATAATGTGGGGTTTCTTGCTGCTCATAAGATCAATATATCTGAGGGGAGCCTGCAGACCTTCTTCCAGAGCTGATGACCATACTATGCAGGAAAGGCCATTTCCCAAAAGGTCCATTACCGACACTTTAGTCTGAGGATTTACCTGCGGGAAAGAGGTGATCTCAAATGGAGTTTCAGAAAAAATATTTCCGGAAAGGTTTTTCCAACAAGTAAATTTGTTTTTACCTAGATAGATGATATCCGTTGTGCCCGATCCGTCTATATCTGCTAATCTTATAAATGAAGGATTAAAAGATTCTTCCCGATCAAAGACAGGAGATTTATCCATGATAATTTTTGCACTGAAGTTCCCATAACCTAGATTGGCCCAATAACAAACTTCACCATTCCTTATTCGAACAATATCTGTCATGCCATCTCCGGACATATCTGCAAGAAAAATGGTCTGTGCTTTGTCAGCAAAGATGACCGCAGGTCCCTCTTCTTCATTTTTTGTCTTGAGGATTCTCAGAGCATCAGAATACCCATCACGTCCTTCAGAAGGATACCATGTAAAAATATCTTCTTCTGAAACTAACAGGTCAGGTTTACCATCCCCATTCAGATCGAGTATACGGACATCAGATGCATTGATATCAATGTTAGGAAAACCTTTAAAATATTTAAATGGTTTCCAGGTTGCGTCATCGTTTATTTCAAAATAACCTTTTGCGTCAGCCTCAAAGCTGACTAATTGCTTATTACCGTCTGCATCAAGATCAGCCAGTTGAAGTTTATTACCTAATTCTTGAAAAGATGGTTTAGGACTTATCAATTCAGCTTTTGAAAATCGGCCATCTCCCAGATTTGATTTGTAATACCAGGCGGATGCTTGTTCTGTAAGAATTCCCGGTAAGCCCTCTCCATACAGATCAGTAAATTGATAATTTTGGTCATCTACTCCTGCCGGAGCGTTCATCAAATTTTCCCGGGAAATTGTATTTACCTTATCATTCCATTGATGTTTTTCATATTGAAATTCCATAGGTGGCAGACTCTTTTCCGAATAGTTTCCGTCTGGCTTTCTAATGTGGCCAGTATTGGTGATAGATTTAAGAAATGTAAAACCTTCAGGTGCATCTTTGTCATATTCAAAGTTGAGAGACCTTACAAGTCCATCGTATTCTCCAGCGCCTTTAAAAAGGTGAAATAAAAGTACTCTTTTACATAGTCTTGTGGTACGTATTTCAAAACCCGCTTTATAATTAGAAAATGGGTCCTTGCGAAAGGTCCATTCATTCAAAGGCTCATAGGTATTATCATTATATTCACCATAATCCAATACCGTGGAAAAGAGATAATCAGAATTTAGAGGATATGTATCTCCGAAACTTTTATATGGTGTTTTGTTTCCATATAATATTTTTGACAGATAGAGATTCGTATAAGTGATATTTCCTTTTTCTTGTCTGTGTTTATTATGAACATAAGACATGTCAATCCCTTTAGCATTCTCTCGTTGATAAATATAGTGGGCACAATTTCCCTTGTCATCAAAGACAAACTCAGGCAACCATTCAAATATTTTAAGCGGATCTTTAGGGTCAAAAATTATGGAATTGGAACTCCAGCCAAAAAGCGTTGTCACGTTTTCCTTTGTTGTAACCCTCCATTTAATATTACGTGTATGCTTTTCACACCAGCGTTCTATTCGTGCAAAATTACCCTCAATTCTAGGAAAATAAGTCCGTATAGTATATGAATGATCTTCAGAATCTTTGTCATCAATTTCATAACTGCCATCAGACTTCTTTATAAATTTTCCGTCAATCCCTTTTTTAAATGCAGGAACGAGATCTTCTGCCTCTGAAAATAAAAAGGTGTCTGAATCCTTTTCATCAAGATATTGTGGCAGGTACTTGTCTGTCTTTCGTTTGATAGATGGAAGTCCAAAGCTCCATCCAAGTCCGAATATTCCATTGCCACTTCCTGAATTATAAGACAATTGAAGCTGAGGTGAAACTCCTCTCGCCTCGGCAAAGGGAAGTGGGATAGACAAAGACATGGTTCCATTCACAGCATTTACTGAAAACTTTTCGTCTATCCCCTTTATAGCTCCTCCTCCTTTGGGCATTGAAATAACAGGAACATTGACCTGCATATTATCCTTGCCTTCCTTAGACTGACCTTCATTTGTCAAATCTATTGGCAAATTTGCAGTAATTCCTGCACCATTGTTAAAAAATGAGTTTTTCATTTGTTCAATTTTAAGGGCTTATTTACTGAACTAAATATTGAATTATTAGAACTGATCGATTTACTTAAATGGGAGACTATACTGATGATGTATAATCTTTGACTATATAATTTCCATAAGTTCTGTCTTCAGGAAATTTCAGATTGTAAAAACTCTTATATTCTCAAGAATAGAATATTTGTATAATCAATTGCAAAAACTAAACTGGTAATAAAATATCTCCGCTTGCAGTATGTGGAGAATTAAAATAATTAATGAAAATCTATTCACTTGCAATATGAACTCTTGTGTGGTGATAAGAGCAACACTGAACAAGCTTTGCTTTAAGCGTGACTAATGTATTAAATGCATAAATCTTACGCAAATGGTAAGATGATCTTATTTGTTAATTTATATTTGTTTAATATAAATCAACAAATAAATAATAAGATTATCTATGTCAATAAGTACCCTTATTTGATCATATAATTATTAACATTCATAGGGAAAATACCTTCTATGGCGATTTGCTGTGACTGGATATTCTCCAATTGAAATTTAATGTAATGTTCTATAAAATATCACATTTTAACTATACCGTAAAAAGGTAATTTTACTCCATTGTTCTATTCGTAAAGCGTAATTGATAACTTAAAATATCTAATGTTTTACCTTTAATTGTTGGGATAGTTTTAAACTGTGTAGAAGTTTAAAATTGAATTTATTTGTTAAATTTTCCCATTTTATTCTTTAAAAGTCTAGGTCCTTTCGAAATCTAAAAAGGACTCAAATAAGATTACGTTCCTAAAGCCAAAACCTGCATTGGTAAATTAACCTCCTCAATTAATAGAATATATCCTTAATTATGTAATTAAAGAGAACTGCAATGGTCGATTATGTGGATAAAATAAACTGCTATAAATCAAACTATAGGAAGTTCAATTGATAGAATCCAATGCTTTCTTAACTATTGTTAATTATTTAATAGTCTTTGTCTGGTACTTTTGTAAACTGTTTTATAATCAAGAGGGACACAAAACACAAATCCATACTTTCTAACAACCTGAATTGATAGTTAGGATTGTTGATTGAATTTAGCTTTTTATTATGATTATAATGTTCAAATCATCCTATTACAATGAAAGAATAGACTTTCATTTACTGAATAATATCCTTTGCCCAAATCTTTCTCAAATTATTCACCACTCTCCTGTTGAATTTTTAAAAATGGCATATTTAAACTCCACCAAGCATAGCCTCATTGCAATGGTTGAATGATTCATAACTCATCAGGTCACCTCAATCAAAACATAAATTAGCTTTTATAAAAAACTTCCGGACTTTCTTATAAAGAAAAATATAAAATGAAAAATAAAGTATTCATCTCTTTACAAATCATATTTCTTTTTACAATCCTCTCATTTTCATCTAAAGCACAGGTAATGCTAGTGTCTTCTTATTATGCTAGCTCCTTACATTCATCTTATGCCAAAACAATGGACATGGCCTTTGGTGCTGGAAAATGGAAACAATTGTATTATGATAATGTAAATACTGATTCATTGCTGAACTCACCTACCTCCTATATTTATATGGAAGGAGATGAAAATCACTTTCGTTATTTGAGAGAATATTGGTTTAGTAACAGAATCAAATTTGAGGACTGGGTAAAAAAAGGTAATATACTTTTTATCAATTCAAATCCTCCGTATGACGATGAATTATCCATAGGTTTCGGAGGCGTGGAATTAGGCTTAAACTTTATTTCTGATAGTATTGTAAGTGCGAATAAAAAACATAAAATATTTAGCGGCCCTCAGAAACCTGTTGCTGAAGAGTTCTGGGGATATTCTTCTTACAATGCAGCAAATTTAACAATAAAAGGTAGTGGATTGAATCCTCTGCTTGTAAGCAAAGAGGATCCTTCGAAAATCGTACTTGCAGAAAAGGCCTGGGGAGCCGGATTTATTATTTTAGGTGCTTTGAACAGCATGAGATATGTTTTTCCTCAGATAGCTTATACTAATTTAAGATCAAATATTCTCAGTCTTAAAAATACTCCTTCAGAAGTAAGTGCAGCTCTTGATAGACCGGAAGCAAATATAAGTGTACGTTATGGAAATCAGGATGTCATCGTGTCCCTGATCAACTATGGATCCAAACCTCTGACGGAAGCAACAATTAACTGGGAGATCAACGGCACAATTCAAGCTCCATATAAATGGACAAAAGGTCTGGCTCCTTCTTCCGGTAATAATTTTAACAAGGATATATTTCCTATTGGTAAAATTCTTTTTGAGAAAGCAAAAAGTTATACTTTAAAAGCGTGGATATCTAATCTGAACGAAACTTTTACACCTGCAATACAAGATACAATTTCTCAGACTATTTATACAGCTCTTGAAGGCAGTTATAGCGTCGGAGGTGAAAACGCAGATTTTGATAATTTAAATACTGCAGTGAATACGCTTATAGAAGCAGGTGTTAGCGGGCCTACTGTTTTTAATCTTACAGACGGAGGACATCTTATAGGTCAAAAAATTCCTGCCATCAAAGGCGCTTCTTCCCTGAATACGATTACATTCCAATCTGTTTCAGGAGAAAGAAACAACACGACTATTTTCAGAGATGGTAACACTCGGGCAGATTATCTGCTTGCATTTAGCGGAGCTTCATTTATTACATTTAAAGATCTGACGATATCTGATTCATATGATATATATGATTATGGAAATATTATCAGGTTGGAAGAAGGGGCTCATGATATATCTTTTATAAATAATAGTATTTTAGGTAAGTATTATAATTCTGGTTCGAGAAGTGCCTCCACTATCATGTTTGAACAAACGGATAGTCTCCCCTGCTATAATATTCTGATAAAAGATAATGATATTACCCAAGGTTCCTATGGTATCTATATTGATCAAAGCTATAACGGAAGTAAATTTATCAAGAACCTGAGAATAGAAAATAATGTGATCAGAAATCAATTTTCAGGAGGCATTTATCTTGTTCATGTGTCTGATCTAAAGGTTCATGGTAATAAAATTGAAGGAACCCGACTTGAGAATTATAAAGGTATACATATTGATAATGCTCAGGATATATCCATTAACGGAAATAATATCTATGTACATGTTGTAGGTTTTGGTATTAATGTCAGGAATATTACAGCTTCAGAAGGTAACCGCTCACTGATCAGCAACAACGCGTTTTATGGAGATGGAGGAGCATATGTATATGGTATGGTTGCAGAAGGATGTAAAAATCTTGCTATAGTTTATAACACTTTAAATATCTCTAACACCAATACCGAAAGCACTGCCCTAAAAATCGGTGGAGCTGGAAATGATATCAAATTATTCAATAATAATGTATGCGTCAAAGGTGCAGGTATTGCGGCAGACTTCATAGTTAATGAGTCCTTTACTGACATTGTTTCCAATTACAATAACTATTATTCAGCAGGTAAATACACCTTCCGAATAAACGGAACGCAACTGCAAAAACTAACTGACTGGCAGCTTATTTCAAAAAATGATTCAAATTCAGTTTCCGTAGATGCAGCTTTCATCACTGAAGATGGATATAAGTGTACTAAAGGCTCATTGGATGGAGCTGGTATCCCAATTACTGAAATTTCACTGGATCTTGAAGGAAAATTGAGAGACGTTAGTCATCCGGATATCGGAGCAGATGAGTTTACATCTTCGGGAACAGACTTGCAACTACAGGCATTAATCGTACCTGAGGCTCCATTCCTGGCTGGCAACTATGATGTAAAGATCAAAGTTTCGAACAGTGGAAAAGAAAAGATCACCTCTTTCGATTATCAACTGACATTTAATGGTGAAGTTAAACCAGTACAAAAATGGAATGGCAATCTGGAAAAAGGGAAATCTGTTGAGATAAATCTTGGTTCTCAAACTTTCCCTTTTCTCAAAGGCAACGCACTTAGTGTAGAACTTTCTTTACCTAATGGAAAAGATGATATAAACATAGTGGATAATATTCTATCACAGGAAAATCTATATGCTGCATTACCATCCAGGACCTATACCATCGGAGGAATTTCACCAGACTTTACTTCTTTAGGAGAAGTCCAAAGCCAGTTGAAAAACGGAGGTATAAAAGGTAATGTAACTTTCATGATCAGAGATGGGATATATCATGAGCACATTGCTTTGTCTGATATATCAGGTTCAGGAGCTGATGGCAGCATTCTTTTCCAGTCAGAATCAGGAGATAGCAGCAAGGTAATTTTGAGTTATTATGTTAACCAGTATGATTACGATTCAAACTATGTCGTAAAACTTGGTAATATATCTCATATTACATTTAAAAATATGACCTTTAAGATCGATGGTGAATATTATGCAAAAGCCATAGACCTTCAGGGAGACATTTCGAATATCCGTTTTACTAATAATGTAATTATCGGAAAAGAGACTACTAATGAGAGTGAAAGCTATTCATTGGTATTTATAACAGGTAGTACAAGTCCATCAGGAGATATTACTTTTGAAAACAATTTATTAGAAAATGATGCTTATGGTTTCTTTGTGTACGCACAGCCCTCAGATGTATCAGGGACTATAGTGTTGAAAGGCAATATTTTAAAGAATCAGTATGCACGAGCTTTTAAAATGTCCAATGACTCCTATACACAGATAATATCTAATAAAATAACATCTGAAACTACTAATTCATATTACAGAGCTATTGATCTATCTAGTTCCAGAGATGATATAAAGATCCTGAAAAACAGTATTGATATTAACAGTGGTTATGGTATATATCTGGATAATATCAATGCTTCATCAGCAAAGAGAATGCTTATTGCTAATAACTTTGTAAGAACAGGAAGTAATTCGAATTCCAGACCATTTAGCATTTCTTATTCCAAAGAGGCTGATATATATCATAATACTTTTATAGGAGCTGGGACGAACACCAGCCAATATTGCGGATATATATATAACTCAAGTGCCATTGATATCTATAATAACCATTTTATCAATTATGGAAATAGTCATGCATTTTACTTCAGTAATAACAATGATTACCTCAATATAAAAGCTGACTATAATAATTACTTTACTAAAGGAACGAGTCTGATATACTCTTATAATTCTAACAGTAGTCAGTTTAGCAGTTTGCCCCAGTGGAGCACTTATTCCGGTCATGATAAGAATTCTGCATCAATTGATCCATTGATTACCACGGGTTCATATAAAGTCACTAACCCTAAACTAAACGGGACTGCTAAGTTGACTCCACTTGTTACAGATGATATTGATAAC
>NZ_JAGHZZ010000028.1 GCF_017745095.1 Sporocytophaga sp.
GTCTACAGCAGACATTAATATCTCTTTTACTTTATCGTCTTCTCTTTTAAAGACAATTGCTTTAGTATAAAACCAGATATTTTTTCCATTAGGAAGAATAACTTTATACTCCAATGGTGGTAAACTATCTTCAGTTGCATAAGGATATGCTAAAAGCCGATTTTGCAATTTTTCTTTATCTTCAGGGGCAACAATATTTTCGATTACGTTGGTAAATTTTGAATTATAAATATCCTCAGATGCAAACTGAAAAAGCTCTCTTGCGTTCTGATTAGCATATACCAGTCTACCTTCTTCCACATCAAATATGCCTATGTATATTGGCAAATTTTCAAATATCCTTTTGAGCAGTCTTTCTTCTTTTTTTATTTTCCCTTCTATGTTTCTTACCTGAGTAACATCCTGAACTAATCTCCTTATGCCGATTACTTTTCCTTCTTTATCTTCCAAGGGGAAGTCTTTAGAATAAATAGTATGAATCTCCTGATCATTTCTTTTTATTTTAAACTCATGCAAGTTTGGCTTTCCATCTTTAAATTTCTGGGTAAGTGTTTCAGAGAAGGGATCAAAACCATTTTCATAAATGGTCATATTTTTCAGATGATCAAAAGAAAGTTTTGTATGATGTGTTATTCCGAAAATTTCATAAAATTCATTTGAACATTTAATTGTGCCAGTGTTATAGTTGAATTCGCAGTGAGCAAGGTGAGCCAATGATTCTGTGTTATCAAATAATAGTTGACATTCATTCAGGGCCTTTTTATGGAATTCTTCCATGCTCGCAATAGCGTACATTTCCTGATTATGGAAAAATTTCTCAATATCTTTCACAATTCTTATGATTTCTTCAGCATCTTTGGTGTAGCTATTCAGGAAATTCAGCAATATGAATTTCCTGTTATGAAAAATGGACTGTATATCTTCAATGCCTGATTGAAAAGTAAGTTTACCAGATTTCAGTTCGGAAAAAAGGGTTTCAATTTCATCGATTACCTGATTTTTCATCAATACAATCAGGAATTTTTCAACCTCATTTTTTAGTAATTCTTTAGATTCGGTTTTATCAGGAAAAATGGAGAAGCTTATAAAATTATTTCCTTCGTATAATCTCTTTAAACATAATTCAACAACATCATTCAAATGATTATGGTATAAATATGATAAATAATTATTCATTACATTTTACCCTTTAAAGGTTTAAATACCTGATAGATAGGTTTAAGTCTATAAGTCTTTATAAGGCATTTACTAAAGAATTGTTTGTGAAAATTGGATGAATAAATATGGTGAGGGATGTAGTTCTCCTTATTTTTAAACTAGCCTTCATAGGCATTGGTAAAATTTCTACAAATGGAGTAACAATTAACTTTAACAATAACGAATGCCACGGAAGGGGGGAATAAGAAAATTTCAAATGTGGTGCTTTATTCGCCGCACTTTTTATTTATTTTCATAAGGAATATGAGGGAGGCTTGATCAATTGGGAAGCACTCTAAAATCTGCCACTCATCAACCAATAGTTAATTTTAATTTGATATGAAACCATTCAACAATGAAATAAATTTTGAGATCAAGGAAGAATTGCCTTCTATAATTAAAACAATACAAAATACTGACAAAACACTCTTAGTTGAAATTCATAATAATAGTTTTGAAGCGGTTGAGAAATCAGGTTATTTTAAGATATCCCAAATTAAAGATTATAAATTCATAGGAAATCTTTCAACTGTTTCATCTACATCAACAGCTTTACGGATGAATATTAAATTGAGTAAAATTGGCAAAATAAATTTATTCATTGTAGGATTCTTTATTTTGTATGCGCTATTTGTGTCATTTTTTTTCATTATTCACAGGAGATTTGAAAGTCTTTCTGATTATGTTTCTTTTATCATTTGTAGGTGGATGGTATTTGTACTTTCGAATAAACAAAGGGGCAATAAGTGCTTCAATCTTACTTTTGCAAAGACTGAATTTGTCAATTGAAAAAATCGAAGTTAAAGACCAAATCTGACTTAAGTTTATCTAACTTAAGCCCGCAACTAATGCAGAAAAATACAGAACATGGAGCATACAAATGAAGAAAACAATGATCGGAATTTAACCCTAAGAATCTGGACTAAAATTTCTGATGAAACAGGTATAAGAGTTGAAATGGTTGGTCATATTCATCATTCTATTACCCGAAAAAGAAAAAATGAAATCCATATTGATTCAAGGAATGCGACTCATTTTATCATTCAGGATTTAATTGATAACGACAATGGATCAATACAAGAGATCCTAGAATATAATGGGATAAAATCCAGTGAGGATTTTGGCACTGTTGTAAAAAGACTATGTGAGGAAGGAGTGATTATAAAGGAAGAAAATGACAATTATGAGGATTTCAAAGGACATTTCACAACCATATCAATTGATGATTTTATCAAACATAATAACCTTAAAAAAGAACGTAATTGGTTCACAACAATAAGCTATTCTTTGTATGTAATTGGATTTGTAATTGTCCTTTCATCATATGTAGATATTATTCCCAATGAAATTGGCTGGCTGGGTTGGGGGTTAGGAATGCTTGGCTGGTTATTGCTTAGTTACAAAAGTCAGATAACTGTTAGGCTGAGCAAAGTGTTAAATATGAATAAGATCTGATATATTTTTTCAAAATGAATTATTATGAAGACATGAGAAAGTTATGAGGATATCAAAAATTTTTAATCTAACCATTTTAATATACATATTTATTGTCTTAATTTTTTCTTGGACAGGATTTATTGCATACGGACATGGACTCGGAGATATCATTTATGCAGGAGAACTAATTGGGATAGTAATAATCCATGCAATAGTTACTTGGTTAACAACCAAATCAAAATCAATATTGGTAAAACAAATCTTATTTTGGATAACGGGAATTATCTTTCTGATAATAGCAATTTATTATACATATGAGTTTACCATTGGACGGGGAGGGGAATATTCTTGGAACGGAAATCCATTTTACGGAAGATTCGTTTTGAATTGACTAACAAAAAAAAAAAATTATTGATCAAAAGAATCAGCTAGAGAGGATCAAGAGGAGAGTCGAAGTTATAATTACATCAGTGCCAATCAAGACTAAAGCTCTTTAGCCTTCAGACCTTTAAACAGCAGCCTGACTTTAGCTAATTTATTCAAATTGAATTTATAGGGAGCGAAAAGATAGATTGAAATAACAAGAATCAAGTAATCCACGTATATCTTCCCTGATTATTTGATTCTTTTATTGTTTTTAATCAATCTAAATGACCTATGAAAAAATCATTTACACTACTTAGTACATTCCTTATTTATCTAATAACTATCTCCTCATCTAACAAAGTATTAGGCCAAGATGGAACAATAGATGAATCTTTTGTTGCAAGTAGATTCAATTCACATGTAAGAGTTATCAAAGTATTATCTGATAAGAAGATAATTGTTGCAGGGGAGTTTACAAGCTATAATGGAACAACTGTAAACAGAATAGCAAGACTAAACGAGGACGGCTCCTTGGATGAAACCTTTAACCCAGGTGGCACAGGAGCAAATAGCACCATTCACGCGGTTGAAATACAAAAAGATGGCAAAATTTTAATAGGCGGTTCCTTCTTTACTTATAATGGCGAAGGAGTAAACAGGCTTGCAAGATTAAATGCTGACGGAACATATGACAACTCATTCAATATTGGAGGTGGATTCAATAATACCATTTATGCTATTGCCATTCAGGAGGATACAAAGATTGTTGTAGGAGGAGCTTTTACTGTCTTTAACAACGGCAGTATTAATAGAATAGCAAGGCTTACAGCAACAGGATCCAAAGATGATACCTTTGTTGTGACAACTGCATTGAATGGTGAACCTAGATCTATAATTATCCAACCAGATCAAAAGATATTAGCCTCCGGACTTTTTTCTACTTATAACGGTGCAGCTGCTCAAGGTGTTGTCAGAATCAATGTTGATGGATCGAAAGACAATTCATTAAACAGCAGCACAGGTGCTAGTTCTGAAGTTTGGACTATGGCACTTCAATCTGATGGGAAAATTATCTTAGGAGGTTCATTTACAAAATATAAGGGGATAACTAAGAACTATTTAGTAAGAATAAATAGCGATGGAGCCATTGATAATACTTTTGCGATGGGATCTGGAGCTGATGTAGATATTCACGCTGTGACTGTACAGAATGATGGGAAAATAATTATCGGAGGAGAATTTAATACCTTCAATGGGAATTTAGAAAAATACTTAAGCAGATTAAATGCAGATGGCACCGATGATCCTACCTTTAACATTGAAGTCGGTCCCAATTTACCTGTATTTGCTGTTACATTGGATGCTGATAATAAAATTTTAATTGGAGGGTATTTTTTACTTTACAGTGATATGGAACATCCTCATTTGGCTCGTTTAAATGGCTCTTCGTCACCTGTCGCCAGTGTCTCATATACAGACTTTAATAAAGAATTTAAATTATTTCCTAACCCTGCTTTGTCTAATATAACTATAGAATTACCTGAGTTTGATGATTTGACAGAGTTAAAATTATTCTCAATATCAGGAACATTAAGAAAGAGCATTGTTTTAACAAATAGGATGTCCCGGGTTGATATTATCGATCTTCAAGAAGGTATTTATTTTTATGAAGTTTGGCAACATGAAACAAAGAGGATCGAGGGTAAGCTTATTATTAATTAAAAAAAATAAAGTCTATTTATTATATCTTGCATGCAATAGCCGTAAACAAACAACAAAGCCTGTACAATTTGTACAGGCTTTGTTTTAACTAAACTATATGGAATTGATTGAAATCTTTAGGATGAATCCTTAGTGTTTATTTTACATCAAAACGATCCAGGTTCATTACTTTAGTCCATGCAGCTACAAAGTCTTTTACAAACTTCTCTTTAGCATCTGCGCTACCATACACTTCAGCCAATGCTCTTAATTCAGAGTTTGAACCAAATATAAGGTCTGCACGGGTAGCTGTCCATTTTACTTTTCCGGTTGCTCTGTCACGTACTTCAAATTCTTCCTTGGTATCGGAAGTGGCTTTCCACTCATTATTCATATCTAACAGATTCACAAAAAAATCGTTCGTTAATACTCCTGGCTGAGCTGTGAATATACCGTGTTTAGAGTGATTATAGTTGGCATTCAACGCACGCATACCACCAACCAATACAGTCATTTCCGGAGCTGTGAGAGTTAGCAATTGTGCTTTATCAACCAATAATTCTTCTGTAGATAAAGTATATTTCGTTTTGTAATAATTTCGGAAGCCGTCGGCCATTGGTTCAAGTACTGCTATAGAGTTAGGATCCGTCTGTTCTTGAGTAGCATCCATACGACCAGGCATAAACGAAACCTTGGTAGGATAACCAGCTTTTTTAGCGGCATCTTCTATTGCTACAGACCCACCTAATACAATCAGGTCAGCCATAGAGATTTGTCTGTTTGCTGATTTCGCATTGAAGTTCTTCTGAATCTCTTCAAACTTTGTCAATACCTTATTAAGTTGTTGAGGATTATTAGCTTCCCAGCTTCTTTGAGGTGCAAGACGTATACGAGCTCCATTAGCTCCACCTTTTCTATCAGAATTACGGTAAGTAGAAGCAGAAGCCCATGCTGTAGAAACCAGTTCCTCTGTAGTTAGACCAGATTTAAGAATGGCAGCTTTTAATTCTGCAATATCTTTTTCATTCACCACCTTGTGATCAGACACGGGAATAGGATCTTGCCATAAGAATTCGTCTTTAGGAATTTCAGGTCCTAGGTAAGTTGACTTAGGCCCCATATCCCTGTGTGTTAATTTGAACCAAGCACGAGCAAATGCAGCATCAAATTGTTCCGGATGATCTAAGAAGTTCTTAGAGATTTTTCCATAAATAGAATCGAATCGTAATGAGAGGTCAGTAGTAAGCATCGTTGGCTTATGAGTCTTATTTTTATCAAAAGCATCCGGCACCATTACTTTTGGATTCTTAGCAACCCATTGGTGTGCTCCTCCTGGGCTTTTAGTTAACTCCCATTCATTTTCAAATAAGCTTTTGAAAAATCCATGACTCCATTTGGTAGGTGTGGTAGTCCATGTTACTTCCAGTCCGGATGTAATAGCGTCTTTTCCTTTTCCTGTTCCATGTTTACTTTTCCATCCAAGACCTTGTTCTTCGATACTTGCTGCTTCCGGTTCAGGGCCCAGATTAGAGCCGTTAGCTGCGCCGTGTGTTTTACCAAGTGTATGTCCTCCTGCTATAAGCGCTACAGTTTCTTCGTCGTTCATACCCATACGGCCAAAGGTTTCACGTATATCTTTTGCTGCAGCTACAGGATCAGGATTTCCGTTAGGACCTTCAGGGTTTACATATATAAGTCCCATCTGAACTGCAGCAAGTGGTTTTTCTAGTTTACGGCCTTCACTATAACGTTTGTCTTCTAACATTTTTCCTTCCGAACCCCAGTATACATTGCTAGCAGGCTCCCATACATCTTCTCTTCCTCCACCAAAGCCGATAGTCTTAAAGCCCATCGATTCTAGGGAAACATTCCCAGTTAGGATCATTAAATCTGCCCAGGAGATTTTATTTCCATACTTCTGTTTGATAGGCCATAATAATCTTCTTGCTTTATCAAGGTTGGCATTGTCAGGCCAGCTATTAAGCGGAGCAAATCTCTGTTGACCTTCACGTGTTCCACCACGACCATCACCAGTACGATAAGTACCTGCACTATGCCATGCCATACGAATGAATAAAGGTCCATAATTTCCATAATCTGCTGGCCACCAGTCTTGTGATTTTGTCAGCACTTCACGAATGTCTTTTTTTAACGCTGCATAATCCAAGCTGTTGAATGCTTCTTTATAGTTGAAATCTTCACCCATTGGGTTAGACTTTGTGGAATGTTGTCTAAGTACAGTTAAATCCAATTGGTTGGGCCACCAATCTCTGTTAGTTTTACCATTGCTGCCAACATTGAGGCCACCAGACTTGCCTTTACTACCGAAATGGAATGGACATCCGCCTTTTTCGGAACTACCCTCATTGTTTACTTCTGTCTCTTTCTGCTGACACCCTGCAAAGAGCACGACCAGACTGGCGACTAAAAACGTTTTTTTCATGATTATAAAATTTTACTCCGTAAATAATACTTTACAAACTTATCAGAAAGTATTTATAGAGTAAAATTATATTTATTTATGATTATATAGATAAAATCTATAATTAGAAAAGGGTTAAAATGTATAATATAGGTGTGAAGAGATAGAACTTTGTTCAATATTGTTTTTTTTTTAGTTATTACTAGCGGTGATAAATTCACGCAGAGGCGTTTTACCATTCCACTTTTTTATATAATTTTATAAGTAGTGCTAGAACTGCAGCAATGAATAGAAAATGCTATAAATCAAACCGAAGTAATCAACCTTTGGACAAGATAATAATTTATGAAAATTGGATAGATCTGTTTTTTCTAGTGATAAATTGGGGTTTTGTTATTGGTAGTATTTTGGTTGGTTATATCTGGGGATTAATTTTTTTCGGGCTTTGTGCTGTTATGACCACGTATCCACTTATTGATCCAAGAAAGAAGGTAATTTTTGTCGGGACAAAAGAGTATAAGGCACAAATTGCCAAAGAATTTAATGACAGACTAATTGACAATGGAATTTTTCAATACACTGAAAACGGCTTTATCATTTCATTTCCAGAAACAATAGAAGTGAATTGGAATCAGATTCAATCTATATTTGGCTACAAGGTGGATTTAATGATGACAGACCTAATTTGCATTGATGTATTTTGCGACAATAATATTTCATTTAGTTTGACAGAAGAAACCGCTGGTTGGTTCGTGTTCATTGACTTTTTAAAGGAACAGTTTCCTACTATAGAAGGACATTGGAACATAAATATTTCTCAAACGGCATTTGCTACTAATCTGACATTAGTGTATGATCGAGAGAATCGGTCACATGAGCAAGCTGTTCTATTTTTTTATAATGACAGAAAGAAAATAATTAAGATGTGGCAGACATTAACAAACCATACAACTCATGTATATTTTTATGATGATTCAATAACTGCTAACTATGACCTAATATGTACTAACTTAAAACTTCTACACAATCCTATTTATAATTTAAAGTCTCCTTCAAGAGTTGTAATCGCTTGTCCATAAATTATAACTTTACCTTCTTTCAAAAGTATTTCCATTTCACCTGTTCTTTCAGAAGCCTGAAAAGCATTCATCTTTTGTTTTCCGATTTTGTTCGCCCAATACGGAGTAAGGAAAGTCTGTACTGCTCCTGTAACGGGATCTTCATTACTTCCTGCCCAGGGCCAGAAATAACGATACTGGAAATCATAATTTACAACTTGAGATTTAGGAGTAACACATATGCCGTTTATGTTTTCATACGACTTTACTAAAGTTGGGTAATCAGGTGTTAAATGACTTAATTCTTCGCTGCTACTTATTTCAACTAACACCATTTTTGTTTCTTCACAAAATTTTGATTCTTCCCATTTTTTGATCCCAAGTGCATCGGCTACTTCATGAGGCAAGTTAAATTCAATGAGGTTGTATTGAGGAAATTCCATTACAATCTTATTGTGTTCTTTATTGATGATGAGTTCTGTTCCATTGATATTAATAAATACAATTTTTGATAATTCACTATCATCAAAGATGATTTTAGAAGAAGCCAATGTTGCATGACCACAAAGAGGAATTTCCCGTTTAGGAGTAAAAAAACGAATTTTGAATATACCTTGTATTTGCTTTTCAACAAACGCAGTTTCAGAATATCCAATTTCAGCTGCAATGTTTTGCATTGTCTGGTTATCTAATGTGTTTTCTACTATGCAAACAGCTGCAGGATTTCCTCTATATTTTTGGTCAGTGAAGGAATCAACAAAGTATGTTTTCATTTTATATGTTAATTGAAAGTTTGTAATTCTTTTAAAGAATATTAGAGAAAGCAGCAACAAAATACTAAACTCATTCTATATTATCAAGTGATTCGCAATAGTTAAGGGATGAGCAGTGATAAGCTCATAGCACATTATTAACTTCTTGTAGAAACAGTTTAAAACGCTACCAGCTTGGCTTTGGCAAATTACCTGCAGGTGTTTATCTTATAAAGTCTTTGAATAAAATAATTGGCACACTAAAAAAATGTTAAGACGTATTAAAATCCCTTAGACTAACTTTAAATATGATTTTCCTTTTTAAGGTGAGTATTTGAAAAAGCCTCTTTTCCTTGAATTAGTTTAGCCACTTCGTTTGAAGTGTTTTTTTTATATATGTCATGATGACAAATTAAACGTGTACCTAAATGTGAAGAGTGGATAATTGTATCAAATAGGAATCCAGATTTGAACAATGGAAATCATTATGTGTTATGCTCGTTCAAATTTAGATCCAATGTTAAAAAAAACAAAGTATATTTCCCTTATTATTCTTATAGTTATATCAGCCTGTGGCGGTAAAAATACTGAACCATATGTAAAAGAACCAGGAGTTGAAGATTCAATTAAAAAGGATGTACTTAAAACAGGTACGAAAGTAATGCAAAATAAGGCTCCGATTAATGCAATAAATGTTTATATGGATGGATTTCATTTCTACAACGGTAACATGAAGGGACAAATGGAAGCTCATCATTATTGTACTGTACTTAATGAAGATATTACTCAATGCATTATTTATGACGGGAATGTAAAAGATGCTCATATCATGGGAGTGGAATATATTGTCTCTGAGAAAATATTTAAAAGTTTACCTGATGATGAAAAGAAGCTTTGGCACAGCCATAATCATGAAGTTAAGTCGGGTACGCTTATAGCTCCGGGAATACCTCAGCTGGCGGAACATGAGTTTATGGAGAAACTTGTATCAACTTATGGAAAAACCTGGCATACGTGGCACACAGATCAGGATAAGGAACTACCTTTTGGATCACCACAATTGATGATGGGCTTTACTAAAGATGGACAACTTGAAGATTCACTTATTGCAAGGAGGGATAAAAATTTTGAGATCTCTACTGAAGAAATAAGAAAGAGCAGAGAAGACATTCCCGATCATAAGGTTCATTCAGGAGCTGATTCATGGCAAAACGGGCATGTATTACAACTTCCTTCCTTAACAAAGCATGAGCACAAGCACTGATTTAACAAAAAAAGGACTAATAAATATTTATATTTAAAAACTATTCCGAGGGCCTTAATTTTTCTCAAATTAGAATCCCCTTTTCTCTATCTATGGTTAAGCTTTCTGTAATCACAAATATATTATCCGGCCCTGGTATTATTGTAAGTATTATGGAAGCTCCTAAAATGAAATTATTAATTCGATATTCATTTATTTATTTATTATAACTATACAACCATTTTACTGTGAATTAATTACCAAAGAGGGGGTGATTATCAAAATAGGGGCATTAATAAAACAAAGTCAGAATATTATTTCCCAGGCATATTATCTACTTAATTCTCATTGAGATAATGATCTTTCATTTTATTTTTTAATTCTGTGTGACTTTTTACAAAGTCGTTTGTACACTATATGTATAGATAATGAAAATATCATTTATATAAAATAAATATACATCGCATAGTTTTCTCATTTTAGTATTGCGGTTCTTTTTATATTAAATGATAAACTAAAAATCTATTAAACACATTACTCTGACAGTTTAAAGAGATTACTTGCAAGGCTTCTCTTCAAGGGCAATATTATAATAATTGTAAACATTACAAGGATAATAGAAAGATTAATGTGATTATGGTTCAAATGAATTATAAGAATATTAAATTTTTTTATTTTATTTTTTTAATTCCGGTGTGACTTTTTACATAGTCTGTTGTACATAGGAAAAAGATGGATGGATTGATTATTTACACCACTAAGTAATTTGCTGTATGATATTTAATAATATGTGCTAATCTATTAGCATAGTCTTATTCTTTATCTATTGAAGATTCTGAACATACTCATTCTTCCCATGACAACTACTATACTTTAGATTAACAAAGCAATCTATTTAACCTAAATTGAATAAACTTATGAGAAAACTATTAAGGACTTTTTTTTTGATTATATCGCCATGCTTGGCCATGGCACAGGGTTTTACAACGGATAACGTTAATGGAAATTTGATAGATGCTTGCGGAAATAATTTTGTTATGAAAGGTATGAACGTTCCTCTTGCATGGTATGTCAATGATGTGAATGGAAGCATTACGGCACTAAAGAATAATACCAAATCCAATTGTCTACGCATTGTGGTACAAACCAATACTTCTGATAATGCATGGCAAACGACAGTCGTGAACTGCATAAAGAATAAAATTATTCCTATGGTTGAGCTTCATGACGTCACGGGAAGCACCGATCCTGGCGCTCTAAAGACAATGGGAGATTTCTGGGCCAGCAAAGCTTCATTCTTTAACAATACTAATTTTAACGGTGTGAATATCAAGAAGCATATACTGATTAACCTTGCAAATGAATGGGGGACCTGGCAAACGGCAAGCAATAAGAATACGGTTTGGAGAGATGCGGTAATTAACGCAATTAAACCTATGAGAAATGCCGGGATTACCAGTACAATTGTAATAGACGCCGTTGGGTATGGACAAGACATTGACGATGCCTATAACGTCAGAACTTATGCAAAGGACATTCAACGAGCGGATAATGGATATCTAGGAGGTCCTAGCAACAGCACTCAAAAAGCAAACCTATTATTTTCAATACATATGTATTGTGAATGGAAAAAAGGAGGGGATAACATTGGGGTTATTAACACAATAAAAAGTTCTGGTGTACCAATCATAGTGGGAGAGTTTGGTTATCAACATGCTACAGATGGCTCCTGCGACATTGATGAACAAGCCATTATCAATACTTGTCAGTCTGGTGGAATAGGCTGGCTTGCTTGGTCACAAAAGGGGAATGGTGGTGGAGTAGAGTTCCTGGATTTGTGCAATGATTGGGCTTGTACAAATTTATCTGCTTGGGGTAACACAGTTATCAACGGAACGAATGGTACTAAGACTGCTGTTGAGTGTTCTGTTTTTACAAATCCAAACTGTACAAGTGCATGTACTACTCCGGCACCGGTTGTAACTGCTACCAGAACATACTGTCAGAATGCTACAGCAACAGCTCTTAGTGCAACAGGAACAGATTTAAAATGGTATACTGTTGCTGCTACTGGATCTGCCAGTACTACTGCTCCAGTTCCCAATACTGCTATAGTTGGCTCATCAACTTATTATGTTTCACAAACTCTGAACGGATGTGAAGGACCAAGAGCTGGTATCTCTGTCAATGTTAATGCTCTTCCAGTTATAGAATCTTATATGTCTTTAAATGGTGGATCTTGGGGAGCACAAGGTTCAGCTACTTTATGTGAAGGTGGAAGTCTGGCAATCGGGCCTCATCCTTATGATGTTTCTACAGGATGGTCATGGTCGGGGCCTGGAAATTTTACATCTTCTTTTCGTGAAATTTCATTTGCAGATATAAAGCCCGCTCAATCCGGGACGTATAAGGTGAGCTATACGGATGCCAATAGTTGTAGTAATAGTCTTACGATACCTGTAACTGTCCAGGCAAAACCTGCCATAACATTTACTTCTCCTTCTGATAATTCCGTGATTACATCCAATCCTGCTTCCATTGTAATAGAAGTTTCGGTAATTGGAAATAATATCAGTAATGTACAGTTTATGAATGGAGCAGAATTACTAGGGCAGGATGTCACAGTTCCTTATAGTTTCAGCTGGAATAATATAGATAATGGTTCTTATTCCATTGTTGCAAAAGCGAATGATGCAAGCAATTGCAGCAATTCTGAATCTATCAATGTGACAGTAAACAACGTAATAACTTCATTGGATGGAACTAAAGACAGTGATAAAACAAATTGTTATCCCAATCCATTCCATCATCAGTTGATCATTAGTTCTGAAACTGAACTTGAATTTACTATTATGGATCTTGCAGGAAACATACATGAAAAAGGTATGACTAGAAAGGAAATTCAAGTAGGTGAGTCATTACCTGCAGGGATGTATATACTTAAATTAAAAGATCATTCAAATGAAAGGATTTTAAAGATAATCAAAGAATAAAATTCCTTCTTAAAATCCAATGGACTTATAAAAATATACAGGCATTACAATCATATCATCTTATTATTTTAAAGTCCTTCTTCTGGTGAAGAAGGATTTTTTTTGAAATCAGGATTATAACATGAATACAGTTAAATAACTTCGATCTTTTTTAAATTTATTTGCCTTCAGGTATTAAAGAAATTAAGCATATACTTCAGATTGTTTTCAGAATGCAATGCTTCATTCATCTCTAAGGCATCTTCGGTTGATGCTGATGTTCGGTATAACATTTTCTTCTCATATGAAGCAATGACTTCCTGCGGTATTTTACATTAAAAGTGTTTGATAAATAACATTGGATACCGTAATTAGATAAACCTATATAATTCTCCAAAATCCGTTATAGTAGTAAGATCATTTCTATTATGGTTCAGGTTTATTTTATTATACAGGACTGTATCTATGCCTAATTCAATGGCGGCTTGTATTTCAGAATGAAGATCATCCCCGACAACTAATACCTCCTCAGAATGATAATTATTGCGTATAAGAATATCTTTAAAAATATCTTTTTTGGTTTGCGTTGAGATTTTTGGGTCAACAATATGGATTTCTTCAAAATCCTCTTCGATATCTAGTTGCTTCACTTTGCTTTGCTGAAGCTTTGTAAAGCCGGTTGTTACCAGGTATTTTTTAACAGCCATATTCTTTACTTTAATATAGTCTTCAAATGGCTTTATTTCTTTATCATATGTAAGATCTTCCAGCAAGGCCATACCCTTATTCGTAAGCGTTTCACTGAAATTAAAGTCACTGGCAACTTTTTGAAATGGCTTTCTCATAATTGCATTCTTGATCATTGTGATATCTTCATGCTCGCCACTTTCCTCGATTAGCAGGAATAAATTTTTGAATACTTCTTCGCCAATAGAGCTCGCCGGATATATAGTATTATCTAAGTCTAATATGATTGCTTTTTTTGTCGCCATTACTTTTGCAGATTCAATAATTTAATAGTAACAACTCAAAGGTAAATAAAGGTTTAAATTCTCGAATAATATTACTCCTTTGAATGGTGCAAATAATTAGCCACAAGCTTGAGTAACAGTAACTCTTAAAGGAAAGCTCTTGCAATAAAAATAGTGGATAATAGACTCTAAATTATTCTTTTCCTGCAAAAGTACTTATAATGTTATCAGCTATGTCAGAATTTGATGATTCAACTAGATACATAATTGAGCCATTGTATCCCCATCGGGTTGTATTTTTTATAGAGTTAGCCCTTGCTATAAGATCAGCATCTTCATAAAATTCTGTAAAAATTATAGTGATAGTTAATGTTTTATTAGTATTAGTCATTTTTACAGCATCAATAATTCTTGTTGATTGTTTCATTGATTTCCAATCAAATGGAACCATTTCTAATTCTTCTTTTAGAGCATTTAAAAATGCTTCAGCTCTGACTTTGTCAGGATGGTTGATGTTCAATTTAATTTTCTTCATTCTATCGTCTGTTATTGGAAGGTTGAGTTAGTTGATTAAAAGTATCAACGTTTTACAGGGACAATAGGTTAAGAATTGGGTGATTTTTAGAGTTTATGTAAGTTTTTTATTTGGAATTTAATCAATAGAGCTATTTGAAATGTCTCTTAATCTTTCCATTTTACCTTCAATGAGTTGTTTTTCTGTTGATTTCTTTGTTAGCGCTAGTGCCTTCTGATAATTATCCTTTGCTTTACTATAGTCTATTCCTGTATATAATTCTCCCAATAATGAGTAATAGTAATGGTTATCAGTTAGCTGCAAATTTTCAGCTTCAATAATAGCCTCTTTTTTGCTGTTGGCTTTGGATAAGGCATATGTTCTGTTTAATGCGGCAATAGGAGAGTACTCTATCTGTAATAAGGCATTATACAGCTGCAATATATTTTCCCACTTTTCTTTTGTGTCTGCTTTGTGGGTATGCCAATAAGCGATGGCTGCTTCCACATGATACTTGGATAAAGTAGGTCCTTTGGCCGCATTTGTTAAAAAGTATTCTCCTTTGCGAATAAGCTCTGTATCCCATAATGTGACATCTTGCTCCTGATATAAAACAGGTTCGCCCTTTTCATTGATACGCGCTTCAAAACGTGATGCATGAAAACACATGAGCGAAAGTAAGGCATTGACGGATGGTTGATTAGTATCATTGTTTTCGATTAACATATAACACAAACGCATGGCTTCAAGGCACATGTCTTTTCGTAAAATAGAGTTCTGACTTTCGGAATAATAACCTTCATTAAATAAAAGATAAATAGTAGTTAACACAGTTTCTAACCGTTCATTAATATCACTAGCAACGGGAACTTCTATCTTAACTTTTTCTTCACGAAGTTTTTCTTTCGCTCGGAATAATCGCTTGTTGATGGTCTCTTTATTCGATAAAAATGCATCGGCTATTTCATCTATCCCAAATCCACAAAGTATTCGAAGAGATAATCCAATTTGTGCTTCCGTTGAAATAGAAGGATGACAGATTGCAAACATCATTTGCAATTGACTGTCAGTAATGTTCTCGGGTGATAGATCCAGTTCAGATTTTGTATCGGAAGATTTTAATATTTCTTTTGATATTTTATTCTCAAACAATGTATCTCTTTGCATGTAACTCTTCGCCTTATTTTTTGCCACAGAATACAGCCATGCTATTGGATTAGGAGGTATCTGACTTTGCCCCCATGATTCTGCAGCAGTCAAAAATGTATCACTTGCAATGTCTTCAGCAATCTCTATCTTATCAGCCCCAAAATGTTTGCAAAGTACCGAGACAATTTTACGGTATTCGGTTCTGAATAAGTGCGGAATAAGTTCTCTATTATTCATTGTATGTTGTTAATCAAAAGACACAGGTCATTGCTGTTAAAACTTTTTTTATAAATGCAACAACCTGTTAACTTTTGAAATCAGGTTTAATAATTAGCCAATAAGTGGCCTTACTTCTACATTGCCTCCCACTTGTAAAATAGGACAACCCTTTGCTATTTCCAAAGCTTCATCCATGTCTACAGCCTTGATAAACAACATGCCATTCAAGACTTCTTTTACTTCCACGTAAGGTCCGTTTGTTATTGTTTTATTAGGTCTTACCACTTTACCTTCAAAGTCCATGCGTTTACCTGTGCTTACTAGTTTATTTTGTGCGGCAATACCACCAATCCAATCTTGCCATTGTTTTGTCATAGCCTGCATTTGCTCAGGTGATGGTTGTATGGAATTTGCAGCTGCTTCTCTTCTGAATAATAATAGGAATTCTGTCATTTGATTATTGATTGAGTTGAATAATGATACAAAATAATTTTAATAGTTAAAATAAATGTTACCAGGCATGTGCCGGATCATAGTGGCCAGAAGGAACCGAAAAAGCGATGTTCACCCTATTGTATCCATTGATGGCAATTACTGCAGCTGTTAATTCAATGAGTTCATCTTCATTGAATTGAGTTAAAGCTTCTTCATAAACTTTATCTGGTACTTGTCCACCGTTAATTTTGGTTACTTCTTCCGCCCATGCCAAGGCTGCACGCTCGCGGGCAGAATAGATTGAAGTTTCTTTCCATGCATCAAGCATATACAAGCGCTGTTCTGTTTCACCTTTAAGTCGTAGATCTTTTGAATGCATATCCAGGCAAAATGCACATCCGTTAATTTGAGATACTCTGAAATAAATTAAGTTTAACAGCTTCTGTTCAACAGTCGCCTTTGAAAAGTACATTCCAAAGCTATTAAATGCTTTTAAGGCTGCGTGTCCTTTCTCGTGAGGATTAATTCTCTTTTTCATATGTTGCAGGGTTTTGTTTGTTGTTTAATCATTTACACTTCCATATCGAATGAGATGGACGGAATTGGACATTTCAAAAAAAAATATTTTTAAAAATAATTATTTACATGATTTTAAAAATTATCTGATTAGGGTTTAATGTGTTATCTATTTGATTTCTAGTTTGAATAGTTCAGCAGAATTAGAGATGTAGGAGATATAAATTTAGAATTGTAAATAAGATCGAAAGGAAACACTAATACTTCCTTCTATATAAAGGGAGAGTGGCTTCGAATTAGCGAAAGAAAATATTAACAACAGTCTGAACATTAGTTGTTTTGTAGTTTCGGAAATGATTTGTTTTAAGTTTAAAGTAGTACGAATTGAATTAATAACTAATCCTTCATAATCAGCCACTAAGATTGTCGTATTCACATTGCTAGACTAGGAACTATGTTATTGATATTTGTATCGTAACAAAACCAATTTTGAAGAAGTTATTCAAAGGCAAATTTTAAAATAGGTAAATAATATGAGGAAAATTATTGTCTCATCTATGATTTCATTAGATGGTGTGATGCAAGCACCTGGAGGACCGGAAGAAGATACATCAGGCGGTTTTAAATATGGAGGTTGGACGGCTCCTTTTGATGATGAAGTTTCTAATGAGGTTATAAAGAAGCAGATGGAACCTGCAGATCTTCTGCTGGGCAGAAAAACATTTGAAATTTGGGAAGCTTATTGGCCAGAACATGCAGAATATTGGCCAAGTATCAATGATGTCACAAAATATATTTTGAGTAATACCATAAAAAAGTCAGATTGGAAAAATTCTGTCTTTCTTACAAGCCTGGCTGATATTAAAAGGCTTAAAAATTCAAATGGTACCGCTATTCAGGTTTGGGGTAGTGCAGAACTTATTCAGCTTCTACTTAAAAATGATCTGGTGGATGAACTCTGGCTCAAAATTTATCCAGTGATTCTTGGAAGTGGGAAAAAGTTGTTTGATAATGGACCGATTCCTGCAGCGTTTGTATTAACTGAGTGTATTGCTACTCCAAGTGGTGTTATTATTGCCAATTATAAAAGGGCGGGCGAGGTTAAGACAGGGACCGTTGGGGCTTAAAAATGTTTAAGTTAATAAGTATTAAGTTATAAGAATTATTCAGCCTTCTGATTTTTTCAGAAGGCTCTTTTATGATTGTTTGTTTCTTTAGTTATTTTGGGATCAGGATTTTTTTTACGTCTATTGCATAGATATCATTGGTGTCGAATTTATCTATAGCTAATTTTAAAGAGGAAAGATCTTGCAATAGAATATTGGGCCCACGGTAAGTAAACTGCTCCCATTAATTTATTAACGCCAGGGGTTTGTATTAACTTCCTGTTTTACTGCATGTTTTAATACCCAGGTGATTTTTGAAAATTTTATATTTCAATCAGTCACTTTATCGCAAGATCTGCACATTCAATTAATCAAACCTATTTTATCTTTGTGTAAGAAATATATAATAGTATGATAAAGGAATTGCTAACATACATCAGCTTTCATCTGGAAGAAAAAATAACGCTTGAAGAACTTGCGAAGATAAGTGGCTATTCTCCTTTTCATCTTCATAAAATTTTAAAACAGGAACTACAAGATAGCATTGGAAATTATATTAAAAAGCAGCGCATGAGAAAAGCTGCTTATCTCATTGGTCTTACAACAACTCCAATAAGTGAAGTAAAGCATCTGGTAGGTTACGATAATGACTCTTCGTTTGCAAGAGCTTTTAAAGATGTCTATAATATAACGCCTACTGCATTCAGAGAAAATAACCAATTAAAAAAGAAGATAATTAATCTGAATGATGACTATGTATCTTTGAAATATAGTACCATTAAGTTTAAAGAGAGAGAAGCATTTATTTTCCCAAGCTATGGAAATTATTTTTCTAAAGATATATACCTTATCTGGAAAGATGTTGCACATTATTTACAAATCAATAACCTGAACCATGAAGAATTTGAGTACTATGCAATTTTGCATAACTGTCAACACTTTGATATGGAGACTCCATTGAGATATGATGCAGCACTTGTTCCAAAGAACAAAACCTTACTTAATACCAATCCTTTTTTAAAGATTATATTGCCATCTGAAAGATTTGCCGTATATCGCTTTTGTTCCAAAGTATCCGATTATCAACAGAACTCATTAGTAATAACCCGTCATTTGATCGAATCTTCAGGATTTGAGCATAGGGAAGGAGCAGCATATTTTCGTTTCCATCAATTTCCCGATTGGAAAGACCCGGATAACCTGTTATTGGATTGGTATCTGCCTATTAAATAATAAACCCAAATAAATATATGAAAAAAAGAGTAATCACAGGACTCACCATATTAGGTGGGGCAGGACTTCTATTTGCTTTTGGAGACCTATTAATTCCTCAGGAAAATGTAATTTTTGAAGCAGTGAGTCGACCAAAAGAATTTGCCAAACTGGTAACCTCTACGCCTTATCAATGGTGGGCCGCAAGAGGATTTGTTGGTATATTAATGGAAATGATCGGTACAATTACATTGTATCAATTACTATCAAAGACTAAAGTGGAAAGGTGGGCATTTGCTGGCTTGTTACTTTCTCTTACACATCAAATTCTAGGCTGTGGAGTATTTGCAGTTGTACAGTTTCTTTTTCCCGCAATTGGACAAGAGATATTGAATGGAAATTCTGCAATTGTTAAACATGCCTCCATTGATGGAAGCCTGGCAATTCTATTTGGTATTTCATTGATAAGTACCTTGGCAGGACTTGGTTTTATGGCTATTGCAATATTTAAAAGCAAGATATTGCCTAAATGGTCTGGATGGTTAGCTTTTCTGGGCTTTGCTTTAATACCTTTTCCTGGAGTAGCATTACAATTTATTGCGAATGTAATTTGGGGTGGAGCTTATTTCTGGATGGCATTCTATATCTATAAAGAATATAAAAATAATAGTATAAAGCTTGCTTTACAGTAGGATCTATGTTCAGCCAAAGCCGGAAAAGATCCCTTGGAATATTCCGAGGGACTTTTAAATTATTACGCAGAACTAGGTCAATATTTTTCCTATTAGTTAGGTAACGATACAATCCTATATTTTTGAAAAGTTAGTTGCCTACGAAGAATTTTTTTACACTGGTTCTATTCCTTTGGAAAACTTTTTTACACTTTTAGTTTTATAAAATAGTAGGAACAATACTATGTGATATGAAAAACAATCGGAATGAATATGCTGGCAATATTATTATTCGATTTTTAGTAGGTGCAATTTTTCTTTCTGAAGGAATTCAAAAATTTCTATATCCTGATACTTTGGGAGTCGGAAGGTTTATTAAGATTGGAATACCAGCTCCCGAGTTTTTGGCCCCTTTTGTAGGAATTACAGAAATAGTTTGTGGTTCATTAGTTTTATTAGGTCTACTTACTCGGTGGGCATCTATACCTCTCATTATCGATATCACAGTGGCTATAATAACTACAAAAGTTCCTATGTTGCGTGAAGAAGGTTTTTGGAAAATGGCTCATGAAGCTCGAACGGATTATGCAGTATTATTAGGGAGCATTTACCTATTGGTATATGGAGGAGGGAGATGGTCTTTGGATAAAGTGCTCAACAAGCAAGCTAAAGAAAGGTTTTAATTTGATATACATGAAAAAATAATAATTCGATAGTTATGAAAATACAAATGGATATTTTTAAAAATAATAATATTGCTCCAGATAGAAGGACTTTTTTAAGCACAGGAATATTATTCATGACTGCAACTGGAATTGGAGGGGGAAGTTTTCTTACTGGATGTGAAAATAAAGAAGAGAAAGAAGAGAAAGAAGAGAAAGAAGTTTCACCTCCTGAGGATCTTATGCAAGAGCATGGTATATTAAAGCGGATACTGCTTATTTACGATGCTTGCCAAATGCACTTGATGAATAAAAAAACTTTTCCCATGGAAGCTATATCAAGCTCTGCTGATATAATAAGAACTTTTATTGAAGATTATCATGAAAAACAAGAAGAAGATTATATTTTTCCTCGATTCAGGAAAGCAAACAAGTTGACCGATCTCGTGCAAGTTCTTTTGGAACAGCATAATGCTGGAAGAAAAGTAACTGATGAAATCCTACAAATCAGCAAAGCTACTAACAGGAGAGAAAAAGAGAATCAACGTTTGATAGAATTGTTGTCTATGTTTAATACCATGTATAATCCTCATGAAGCAAGAGAAGATACTGTTCTGTTTCCTGCTTTCAGGAAAATTGTTTCACAGCATGAATACGATTCATTGGGTGAGGAATTTGAGAAGAATGAGCATAAAAAGTTTGGAGAAGATGGATTTACCTCTATGGTAGACAAAGTCGCTAGTATTGAAAAGCAATTGGGGATTTATGAGTTGTCACAGTTCACACCAAAAATATAAATGTAGGAAGCTTAAAAGTATCAAGGAAACTTACTTTAATGGGCTAACAAATAACTCAGTACTTCTGACTAGTGCTTTTCTCTTTGGAATTATTTCTATGTAATATGCTTTACCCTATTAATGATCTTAATGCCATAGTTAATAGTCTGTAAATAATTTTATTATGTAGGGCGAAAGCCCAATCTATAATATCAGATTTATTTATCATACGAACCTTATTAATTCGTTCCTTATTCTTAAAACACTTTAATAATTAACAGGTTTTAAGCGTGAAAACATAAGATCAATGATTACGGACAATGTTAGAATTTTTTCTCTTAACACCGGAAAACAATATGCAGAAGAAGTTGCCAGAATTCTTGGAATGCATCTTGCATCACACGAAGAGAGGGAGTTTGAAGATGGTGAACATAAAATAAGGTCCTTAGAAAGTGTACGAGGAAAAGAAATATTCATTATCCAGTCTTTGTTTTCAGAAGACTCAATGAGTGTCAATGATAAATTGTGCAGGCTACTATTTCTGATAGGATCATTGAAAGATGCATGTGCTTTAAAAATAACTTTGGTAGTCCCATACCTCTGTTATGCAAGGAAAGACAGAAAGACCAAAGATTGGGATCCTGTTTCGACCAAATATCTTGCACAAATTATTGAAGCCGTAGGAACTGATCATGTGGTAACATTGGATGTACACAACCTTCAGTCATTCCAGAACTCTTTCCGTTGCTACACTGATCACCTTGAAGCCAGAACCTTATTCGCGGACTATTTTGCAACTCTGGCTGAAAATGAAGATATAGTTGTTATGTCTCCTGATGCAGGAGGAATGAAAAGAGCAGAAGAGTTCAGCGAAAGTCTGGGTAAAAGATTGCAAAAAGAATTTCCTGTCATCTTTATGGAAAAGAAAAGAAGTGAAGGTATAGTGAGTGGAAGCAGCCTAGTTGGTGATGTAAAGAACAAGACTGTAATTATCATCGATGACCTGATCAGCAGTGGTACTACTCTTTCACGAGCCGCTTCAGCATGTAAAGAATCTGGAGCTTTGAAAGTATATGCAGCAGCTACACATGGAGTATTTAGTGAAGAGGCAAACGTAAACTTTAAGTCAGATGCACTTGACAGAATTATAATTACCAATTCCATCCCGGATATAAGGATAAATGCAGAAGTCAAGGAAAAAAAGATGGTGATTCTCGATACAGTGTCTTTGGTCGCAGAATGTATTCGAAGGCTCCATACAAATGAATCTATAACAGAACTAATCAAGTAATTATAAGCTACTCAGAAACGTACATCTGAGCTCTCATAAGGTAATCCGTACCTTTAAGTTTCCATCTAAGAATGTCTTTTCTATGGTCATCCAAGATATGACGGAAAGAAGATAAAGCACGAAGTGTAGCACGTATACTTTTATAAAAAGGTTCTAATCCTTTATAATAATGATCCTTTGATTCATTCTCATAAATTTCCAATAATTTTTTCCCTAACCACTCATTTCCTAATAATTCACATTCAAGGGAAAAATAAGAAAGTTCTTCAACAGGGTCCTGTATTCTGAAATCAGAATTAAATTCAAGCGCATCAATTATTACTGGTTCATTCAGGAAACATATATGTTCTGGCTTGAGATCTCCATGAACCTCTATTATTCTGGATGCCCTTAATCTTAAATGTTGTTCATTCTTTTCAATAAAATTCAATTGAAGTGTTTTTATTTCGTTTAACACTTCATTTGATACTTCAAAAGATGGATGCTTCAGGCTTTCAAGGTTATCAGATAAGAAATCCGTCAATCGCTGTAAGTATTCATTCTCATACAACTCTTTCTTCTTCGTTTGCTTGTAAAAATCGGATAACTTTCTGCCTAGGGAGATTATTTCTTCATTGGTTATTTCTCCTTTCTGTAGTTTATAATCCAACATTGCTTCGTCAGGCAAACGTTTCATTTTAACGAACCATTCTATTACTATTCCCTTTCCATCAAGCTGCAATCCTATATCAGTCATTGACAATGGGACGACGCCAAGATATATATCAGGAGCGAGGGCTTTATTGACTGTGATTTCTTTATGACAATTATGCTGCCTTCTCTCAAGTGTAGATAAGTTGAGAAAAGGGTACAATACTGGCTTTTTCATTTTATATACAAAGTTGTCAGTGATGAAGACATAAGACATATGCGTTTCTTTCAACGTGACAATATTTGTATGTTCAGGAAAATTATTACAATCTGATAAAAACTCCACAATTTCATTTGTGGTTATGTCATGGCCTGTATTATTCATTTACCCATAGTTTTTCAGATAAATAAAAATTTCTGTTACTTGTTCTGAGTTTTTCCGACGAAATGCAAGCAAGAGTTTTTCCTGATTCATGAAGTAGATTCATGGCTTACTTCCATCCAGCTTTGATCTTCATGCTCCTGATAGTTTATTTGGAAGAAGGTGATTTTTGAAGGAATGAAATGACTTCATCATCGGTATTTTGATGAAAATCATCATAGACCTGACCTACTGCAGAGTAGGTGCGAGGCACCTCTAACACAATTACTTCATCTGCCAGCTCATCAATAAGTTCAGCGTAATTGCGACCAGATACAGGGGCGGCGACAATTAGTTCGGATACATCTTGTTTTCTGCACAATTGGAGAATCGGTGCGATTGTAGATCCTGTAGCTATGCCGTCATCCACAATAATGACTGTACGGTTTTTCATGTTTGGTAGAGGTTTTCCATTCCTGTATTCCAAAATCCTTCTTTTAATCTCTTGAAGCCGATCTTCGATTAAGGTTTTAATGGTTGATTCACCCAAACGTTTTCCCAGAGCAGAAACATATACGGACCCATCTTCCGCAACAGCTCCACAACCCAATTCTGGTTGACCTGGATAGGGAAGCTTTTTGGAAATTGCAACAGACAGTTCCCCGTTGATAATTTTAGCAACGTGGTAAGCTACTTCAACGCCCCCTCTGGGTATTGCCAATACTAATGCATTTTTGTTCTTAAATTTACCTGACAACCGCTGACCCAGCTGAATGCCTGCATCTTGCCTGTTAGCAAAATTACGTCCTGTATCGTTTCCGTACATATAATTTTATTTTTTGATTAATATCCAATGTTAGATTTCTTATTATCTATGCTGAATGGACCTGCCCCCCAATAACTAATAATTAAGGCTCCTCCAAGCATCGAAAAGTTTTTCATGAAATGCATCATTTTCATTTGTTGCATCAATGGGTCGGTAACTGCCCAAAACCTGTGCGTCATAAAAGTTGCAGGTAGAAGATACAGAACTATGAGCCATGCACCAATTTTTGTTTTATATCCAATAATGATACTTATTGCACCAAGAGATGCTATAATTCCGCTTAATGGTACAGCTATAGATGCCAAAGGAACACCTGCTGCAGACGCATTCTTTATCGTCTCAGGCGATAGGTTTCTGATTATGGCCATTAAATAAATTAAAGAGAAAAGAATCCTGCCAACTAATGGAATGTACTTCATAATTGTCCGATTTTGATCGTCAGATGCCTGTTATAAGTTTGCGAACTTAATTACCTGTAAAACCATGAACCTTTTGTTTAGTTACAATATTCTCAACTGCAGTGACAGGCCATAAATTTGTGATGGAAAATCGATGTTTACTGATCAATTGCAGATGCAAACTTTTTACATTCAATCAGTAGAAGAATTTAATTATTTTACTTTTTATTTCACATATTCCTTAAACCAGTTCCCTGCTAGTTCTGCAACTTCTTCCAGTTTTCCTGGTTCTTCAAAAAGATGTGTAGCTCCTTGAACAATTGCCATATTTTTTTTCTTTGCACCCAGATAAGCAAAGGCTTCATCGTTCAATTCAATAACAGCCTGATCATTTCCTCCAACAATAAACAACGTAGATGCTTTAACTTCTTCTAGATAAGAGAAAGCAAGATCAGGACGACCACCACGGGAGACAACAGATTTTATTTTATCACCCATCATTGCAGCCACACTCAAAGCGGATGCTGCACCCGTACTGGAACCAAACAATCCTATTGGAAAATCTTTTGTTCTTTCATTTTCTTTAATCCAGTTACAAATTTGAAAGAGCCTTTGTGTAAGGAGAGAAATATTGAATCTCGTGTTGTAATTTTGATCTTCTTCGTAGGTAAGCAGATCAAACAAAAATGTAGCTAACCCCTTTTCCTGTAAAACCTTAGCTACAAAATTATTCCTTGGGCTGAGTCTACTGCTACCACTGCCATGAGAAAATAATACAAGACCTGTAGCTTTCTCTGGAATAATAAGATTTCCTTTTAATTCAATCGAGTCTACTGGTACACTTACTTCTTTATCAAATGCAAGTTCGATCATATTATCAATTAGTATTTTAGATACTTGATTCCATATATCGCAAACTGTCAAGTTTTCCGGATGTTTTTGAAATAGAAGGAAGAGAAAAGCATATTGCTGAAAGTAAATTCAATAAATTTAGCTTTACTCCATACTGTCTTGTAAAAACAAAAATGTAGTGGAATGACCCTCTGCAAACTGGTTGTTACTTGCGTGAGAGCAACAATCTTAATAAGCTTTGTTTTAACTGCAGGGATCTCCTTTAAGAATGGATTATTAATTTTTTATTTATGGTTCAATCATTCTTTAGTAAGATAAGGGGTAAAGAAGAAAGAAATGATGGAGATATTAAGGGAAGATTAAGGTTATATTAAGGATTGTGTATCACAAAATTAAAGATGTAAAATTTGTTGATATTAAAAATAATTCTCCTAAAATTGTCTTGTCAATCAATATAGCTATCGTCTCTCGATGGTAAGTCTCAGTAAAGAAGTGGTAAGCAAATTTCTGGAAGAACTTATAAGTAATTTCATTTAAAATGTTTAAGGTAACACAAGACATAAAGAAGGGATTAAACCTTTATCGGATCACAGATTCGGATACGGGAGAATATGTTTCAATTCTTCCTGATTACGGATGTGCTTTGAACAATTATGTAATCCTTCATAATGGCAAGTTTCTTGACCTGATTGAGGGGTATGCAGATGAAGCAGACCTTCTGGAAAATTTGAACAAAATAATTAAAGGTCATATTCTCTTTCCTTTTCCTAACCGAATATTTGATGGAACATATGAATTCCAGGGCTCGCAATATCAGTTGGTGAAAAATTATGTGCAGGAGGGAAATGCTTGCCATGGTTTATTGCTGGATAGAAAATTTGTGTACGAAATGCACACAACATCTGATCAGGAAGCAGGCGTTGCTTTTGTAACGGAATTGTTGGGGGATGAAGAGGGTTATCCATTTAAATGTAAGGTAAGAGTGCGTTTTGTATATACGCGCCAAACTTTTTCAATTGAATCGGAAATAATTAATACAGATGATAAGGTAATTCCTACAGGCCTGGGATGGCATCCTTATTTCAAAATAGGAGAACACATCGATGATCTGTATTTGACAATTCCAGGTGCTGAGCTTTGGGAACAGTCAACTAAAGACTTTCTGCCTACTAACTATACCGGCAATGAACCTTTAGGGAATAATTTCCTGGATTCCTGCTTCAGATATAAAACAGGTGAAGTATCTATCGAAGATAAAAAACTAGGAATCAAACTGACTTTTGATTCTAATAAAGACTTTCCCTATGTTCATGTATATACACCTGCTCACAGGAAATTTATTGCCATTGAACCAATGACTTGTGTTCCGGATAGCTTCAATAATAAAGTCGGATTGAAGATTCTTAACAAAAATGAGCATTGGATGACAAAATGTGCAATAAAGGTTACTAAATCATAAATAATAAAAGACCCAACTAGCCTTCTCAACGATTAATGGAATCAATAGCTGTGATACTTGCCGCCGGCAGAGGGACCCGAATGAAATCTGATCTGCCAAAACCTATCGTTCCTTTTAAAGGAATGCCATTGGTAGCTCATATTATTAAGTCATTTGAAGGAGCAGGTGTAAAAAACATATACCTGGTGGTAGGATACGGAGCCTCAGAGGTGATGCGGGTGGTACCTGTGCATGTCGGATTTATTATGCAAAGCGAACAGAAAGGAACAGGCCATGCTGTAATGGAAGGAAAAGGAATTCTCCCATATAAAAATAAAAGCTTGTTCGTATTTGTAGGAGATGCTCCACTCATCTCTTCCAAAACAATAAAAAGATTAAAAGAACATCATGAGCAGACAGGCGCAGCTTGCACTTTCCTTACGGCTGAATTTCCAACTGGTATTCCATATGCAAGAATTGTAAGAGACAAAAATGGAAAGCTCATAAAATGTGTGGAAGAGAAAAATGCAACGGAACAAGAAAAAAAAATTAATGAACTGCTTTCTTCCCATTTTATTTTCAATGCTGAGCTACTTTTTGACAATATCAATAGAATAGAACCAGATAAACAGAATGGTGAATATTATCTGACCGACATGATCGATATATTTTTGAAAGATGGTAAGAAAGTGGAAGTGTTGAAAATAGATTCATTCCAGGAGCTTCTCGGTCTCAACACCCCAGAGGATTTGGCCTGGGCTGAAAACTTTTAAGATTTATCTATAATGAACGAATTGAACGATTTTCTGGAAGAATCTAAAGTGAGGTTTCATTCATCTTTTGGATACAAACCAGCATTCATTGCTGCGGCTCCAGGAAGAATCAATATTATTGGTGAACATACCGATTATAATGAAGGTTTATCTATGCCCGCGGCTATTAACCGATGGATAGTTGTTTCTGGGTCAAAAAGAAATGATAGGAGATTTGTCTTCAGAAGCAGGGATTATGATGGAGAGTTTTCTTTTAAATTTGGAGAAGTACTTCAACCAATAACTTCCTGGCATAAGTATCTGTATGGGGCTATCAATATATTTTTTGAAAAATCTTCAGCAGAATTCGGCGCGGATATTTTCCTCATGGGAAATATCCCTGTAGGTTCAGGGGTTTCTTCCTCTGCAGGATTGCTAACAGCTATATTTAATTTTTTCCGTGTTATTTATCGCATGGAGGATGATAACACTCTTGTAAAATATTGTCAGCAGACAGAACATCGATATCTTGGTGTGAAAAGTGGAATACTTGATCAATCAGCCTCACAGTTTTCCAAAAGTGGTAAGCTGATGGTGTTGGATTTCAAAGTTCCTATGCATTATTACATCGACGCAAATCTCAAAGACTGGGTTTGGGTACTTGCAGATTCGAAAGTGAAAAGAGAGCTTGCAGGAAGCAAATATTCTGAACGTGTCGATGAAACGAAAAAGGCACTGCTGATTCTAATAGAGAAGATTCCCAGGATAAAGCATTTCAGAGATATTCGCATAGAAGATGTGCCGGAGATTTCAGACGAAATTCTTAGAAAAAGGATATTACACTATGTGGAAGAAAATCAACGCGTAGAAGAGACAGTGGAAGTCCTGAAGAAAGGTGATTTCGTTGCTTTAGGAGATTTGCTGAAAAAATCACATGCTTCGTTGCAGAATCTGTACGAAGTGAGCTGCAAAGAGCTGGATTATCTTGTTGACTTGGCGACTAACTTTGAAGGTTGTGTCGGAGGTAGGATGATGGGTGGAGGATTTGGTGGTTGCACAATTAACCTTGTCAAGAAAACGAAGCTTAACGAGTTTAAAAGATATATTTCTGAAAGATATAAACTACAAACTGGTATTGATACTGAACTGAATGTATATGAAATAGTGGAGGGGGCTTTTGGGGCTGAGATTTATTATATGTAGTTGAATTAAAATTTTTACTATGAAGTGCGGACAATTAAGGCCGCACTTTTTTGATTTATGTTTTCACCTCATCATATAATTAAGTTAAGTAAGTTTGACAAGTGGATTTCTTTCTGGTCTTTCCTAAAGCCATCGGTAGTCAACAATAACCAAGCATAAAAGGTACTTGAAATATTGAAAAGAATCGTGCTTAAAGTAGAGGTAATAGAAACGTTACTATTCAGAATCATCTTTTTGCTCATCGTCAGGTGATTCCTCGAGCAACTTCCTCAACTCGGCCATTTCCTCGTCGCTCAGCTGATCTTCTTCACCACTAGGTTTGCGGTTTAGAGCACCTTCCAGTCCTCTTCCTAGACCTCCGGTAAGATTGCTTAGAATTTCCGGATTTCTGTCCAAGAGACCTACCACATCTCCAACAATCTCTCGCACCTTTTCCAGCTTGACTTTAAGCATTGCCTGCACACGCACATTGTCGATCTGCAGATTTACCTCTTCGATTCCCACATCGGCACCTATTTGCAATTCCAGCAGGTCAAGCACTTTGGCATGCAAATCTACGTGAGCATGCACGTTCCTCACAATCAATCCAATGTGGTCTACCCCTACATTTGGGACTGAAAGCATTACATCAGGGTCGCGATTGGAGCCCAACCAGTCCTCAGGTTCGGCATTTGCCACGGGCTGCAGAGTGGCCGTGGTATCAGGCGCTTCCTTTTTGCCCGACGGACGGACTTTTTGGAGGGGCCTTTGCTGACTATCTGTATTTTGTGGTGTATCATTTTTTGCAGCATTGTTATTCTCGGATGACTTCTCTTTCTTCTCAATCTCATTTTGATCCTTCACCTGATGCTGGTCATCATTTTTTTCTTTACTCTTAGTTATTCCAAACATACACTCGATCTCCTTATATTTATCTCCACGGAATAAATTACTTACCTTATCTTTTTAAAATAAGCAGTACTTACTATTCACAACAATTTGTATTTGGCAATGTTCCTTTTGTCGCGATTGAGTTAAAAGTATAAAGGAAAAAGTATAAAGTTTAAGGTGTAAAGTATAATAAAACTTTTTACTTTAAACTTCTTTAATGGCGAACAGTAACATCATTCTCTTATTCAATCAGAGATAGACAGGGTGTTGATCAATAGATAGGAGAATATAAAATATAAAAAAGTAGAAAGTGTAAAGTAGAAAGTATAAAAAAAACTTTTAGCTTTTATCTTTCTACTTTGCACTTATTAATTAGGTTCATTCATTTTGTATCTTTAAATCCGAACTTTAATAACACCCTGTTATTCTCCTGCTTTTTTTTAGTAGGAAAGACAGGATCTTCAAGAGATTGAGGGACTTTTGGTAAAACCGCTTTGAACGGTATTTAATCGCTGTATTGATATAGACAAAGTTTAATATCATGATGTTAATCTGCATCATCATGCTGCTCGTCCGATTCTTGTTTCTTATTAGATTCTGTTTTTTGGTTCGATTCTTGGTTCTTTTTCGATTCTTTGCTCTTTTCGGATTTTTGGAGCAACTTCCGTAACTTATCCTTTTCCCCACTGCTCAATTGATTTGATGAACTAGGCTTACGTGCCAGAGCTCCTTCCAGTCCTCTACCAAGTCCTCCTGTTAAGTCACTAAGGATTTCTGGATGGTTGTCTAGCAAGCCGACAACATCTCCTACAATATCACGCACCTTCTCCAACTTAACTTTAAGCATTGCTTGTACCCGCACGTTGTCGATTTGCAGATCCACCTCTTCGATGCCTATATCGGCACCGACATGCAATTGCACTAGGTCAAGGACTTTGGCATTCAAGTCTACGTGAGCATGAAGGTTCTTTACATTCAATCCAATGTGGTCAATTCCCACATTCGGCACTGACAGCATTACGTCAGGATCTCGATTGGAACCCAACCAGTCCTCAGGTTCCGCATTTGCCACCGGTTGCAGAGTGGCAGTTGTATCTGGCGCCTCCGATTTGTCAGACGGACGGACTTGCTGAAGCGGCCTTTGCTGGCTATCTGTATTTTTTGGTTTTTCTGTTTTGGTGTTGTTACCTTTCTCTTTTGACTCCTTATTCTGTTCAACCTCATTTTGATCTTTTACCTGATGCTCTTGTCCATTTTTTCCTTTATTTTTATCAATTCCAAACATACGCTCGATCTCCTTATTTTTATCTCCACGAATAATTCACCTTATTTTTTAAAATAAGTAGTATCTATATTCACAACAATTTGTATTAAGCAATGTTCCTTTTATTGCAATTTGATCTTATAGCAATTTGTATTAATAAGTATTACATTTTTAAGTAAAGGATTTAATGACGAAGTAATGATTCTGCTTTGAAGTATAAAAGCTAAAAGCGACTTAAGTTTCATAAATATTATTATTAAAATGTCTGCGTTGCCTTTTAAGGTTAACATACTTTGTAAAAGTCTGCTACTGTTTACGGCATTTTCTGATGAGGAATTTATTGATGAACGTATATGATGTAGGTATTGTTGATGGCGATGGTTTGATTTAAGCAAGTGAATATGGATGGTGTAAAATATTGTTTTACTAAATTGTCCCTCGTTTTCTGACAAACATAATTATTGTCATTCGGTTTTACGAGGAAAATATTATAGATAGCGATGCTATCATCAATAAATAATTATTTTCACTAAAATCATCAGCTTATGAACAGTTTCGTCGCTTTATGGAAACCAGGCAACAATGATCTCTATTGGTATACAGGCCTTGATGGAGATGAGTTTGTCGAAAAATCAAATGCTCTTCATAAAAAGAGTTATAGAATAGTATCTCTTGATGTAGATGAAGAGTTGTTCACCGCAATCTGGAAACCAGGTACGTTTGCTCAACATTGGGAAAGATTTGATTCTGATGAAATTGAAGATAGAAGGAAGTTTTGGGATAAAAAGGGTTTTCGTTTAGCATATATGGTGCGTGATGATGGTGATGTCACTGCTGTTTGGGAACCAGGAAATACCAAAGAGTTTTATTGTTACGGTTTAGATTTCGATGAGTTTAAAGCACTCGATAAAAAGCATTTTGATAATGGATTAAGACTTAATTGGATAGCAGTAGAAGACGGACCTGAGTTTACCGCAGTATGGCGCCCAGGAAATGGAGCTCAATTTTGGTATTTCACATCTGAATGGGAAGATTTTGTTCAAAGGAACAAAAACCATAAGAAAAACGGATTAAGGTTGACATGTGTTGATAAAGTTCATGAACATGGACATTACATGGGTGTTGTAAGACCGGGTAATGGAGATGAGTTTGTAGATTTTATGAGTTTCGATGCAATTGTAGAAAAAAACAAAGAAATGAAAAAAAAGGGAATGGAGCTTAAAGTATTGAGAAGGTTATTCTATGACGATAGCGGCCCATTTCCGGATTTAGAGGGACTTTCACATTAATCTTATTTAAATTTCAATAAAACATAAAGCTTATCCCTTATCTGTCCTTCAATTTAAAAGCAAACCTCTCTACTATGAAAAGTAAGAATATAAAAGATAGCTTTGATAATAGACTTCCTATGTTGCCAGACAACTTCTTGTTGTTGGAAAATGCAAAAGCAAGTAAAGGGATCCCTAAAGATTTTCAAAGTCACTTTGAAAACAGAATTTTTGTTCATGCAAGGGAAGAACTTCTTAAGTCGTTTTCCAAATCGGAGCAGTATCCCGACACTTTTGAAATGGTTCTTCCTCACGGGGCCAACATTGGATTACCTGTAGTTAATTCAGAGAGAAGTTCGCCTGAAAAAATCAGAACAGCAATTACATCACAGAGAAACCTCGAAGGTTTTCGCCCTGAATGGATAGATTATGCTCCTCATCCAAAGCTTGCTCCTTTGGTTAGCAAGATTGCAAGGACCAGAAAAGGTGAGCTGATAGAGACGCACGATAATGGTGTTTTTGGCGCTGATGATAGACAGGTTTATCATCCTACAGGGTATCCCTGGACTTGTGTAGGTAAGTTATATATATGGGATGATTTTTCAAAACCGGATCCTCAGGGTTCTGGTTCTGCAGTATTAGTGGGTGATCGTGTAATACTGACTGCAGGTCACGCGATTCCCTGGCACTCTAAAAACTGGGCATTAAAATTCGTTCCTGCGTATTACGATGGTGCATCTACATTAGGTAATGGTGTTTACTCGTGGGTTTCCGATTGTCATGGTTATGATGACCCCGGTGGTGCTTTTGACATGGCTGTTTGCAGGCTTTATAAGCCATTGGGAAAGAGTATGGGATATTTTGGTGCCAAAACATATGATAGCGATTGGGAAGGTGGTCATTATTGGACTTTGGCAGGATACCCTGGAGCAATAGCCAATGCCAACCGACCTTCCCGTCAGATGTGGTGGCCAATACTTGATGATGAAAGTCATGGTGACGCAGATGAGTTGAAATATAAAGCTGATGCAACTTCCGGGGATTCAGGTGGACCAGTATTTGGCTTTTGGGATAAAGAAGATTGGCCGTCTGTGGTAGGAACACATATCGGTACTGTTAACAATTGGGGCAACATCGGAGATGGAGGTTCTGCTATGGTAGATCTTATTATCTGGGGAAAGAAACATTGGACTTAAGGTTAGCAGTGTTTTTTTCATATCATTGTAGGTAATCATGCCAGAATTGTAAGGTCCAAAGTTCTGTGATAACATAACTTGGACCTATTACTTTTTATTCAGAAGAAGTTCCTAGAAGAACAAAAGTCTTTGGAATTGCAGCAGTTGTCTTGATGGTATAGTACTTTATCTCAAGATGAAACCCAGTAACTTTAACTATTAGATACTTATTAGGATTGAAGGTATGATAGAGAAAAATTATTAATATAAATCTTCTGTTTTCTAAAAGAAGAGACTGAACTTCACAGCTCAGTCTCTCAATAAAAAAATGTTCAAAAAATATCCCAGGTTAACAAATCGTCTTATAGTTTCATAATCTCATTCAAATGAGATGTATGAATAGTAAATACAATACACTCTTCTTTTAATGGGTTAGCGCCTGTTTGTATTGATTTAACAGAATATTATGTAGTTGACTGTATCAAAATTAATGGAATACGAGCTTTGTAGAAATAGCTATTATTTTGACAAAGGAAATCATTCTGTATTGCTTACTTTAAAATTTACAGAAAATAATAATTATGGAGAATCAGGGGCCTATTTAATTAGCAAAACTGTAAATGAAATTTGGAGTATTAATTTAAAAGAAAGAATTTTTATTGCAATGAATAAATATCATTATTATGGTCATTTTAATTCATACTATCCACCTGGTACAATAGAGTCTATTCCTGATACATCACAATCTATATGGGATTGGGGAGCACACAATTCAGAAACAGATTATTCATATCAATATGATTTTAGAATAACAAATGAAGCTGATATAATAATAAGCCGTCTTACTTCTAACTTTAAAATTTCAGAAAGTAGCTATTTAAAAGAACCACTTAATGGCAATACCCAATATCCCCACTATTGTGAATGTATCCAACCTGATAATAAGATGGGGACTTATAAGTATGATACTGGAAAATTTATTAAAACAAATGACAGATAACATTGTGTACAATATCTCCTGGATACCGCCAAAGCATTCAATAGTCTCACGTGAAATCATATTCCACACAGTACTTTAATCGTTTATCCAGATAAATATTCTCCCGGAATTTCTATTTAATCCAAACCTCCCTGGTTATTTTTTGGTCTTAAGAATATAAAAAAAATATCTCAATTCATGTTTACCTTTCGAACTCTCGTTTTTATATAGAATACTAGTGTTTTATATACCTTTTAAGGTAACCACTTATCTAAGAACCTTTAATAGAAAATTTATCCCAATGAGCAGAGGTCTACTAACCTACATCTTCTTCACACTGTTTTTACAATGTATCTTTTCAGGCAATACAGCCCTTGCCCAGATGAACTCAATAGTTCCTGGCGGTGACTGGCGGGATACTGAGGGGAATCTCATTGCAGCCACTGAAGGCGGAATCATATATGTAGACGGCATTTATTACCTGTGGGGAATGGACCGTTCGAAATCCAATTATACTTTTGAAGGCATAAATCTCTATTCCTCTCCAGACCTTAAGAATTGGACTTTTGTCAACCAGATACTTAAAAAAAACTCACATGCCGACCTCAACAATGGGGCAGTTGTTGAGCGTGCAAAATTGTTACATAACAAAAAGACCGGTCAATTTATCATCTGGATGCATTATGAAGGATACAATGCCTATAGTGTTGCTGAAGTTGCATATGCCACCAGTAACACCATTGGTGGCAACTATACCTTTCGTTCACATTTCAGACCAATGAATATCGACAGCAGGGATCTTAATGTCTATCAGGATAGTGATGGTAAAGCATACCTTATTTGTACTACAAAAGGAAATCAGAATGTGAGCCTTTTTGAATTGGATGAAAATTATACAGGAATTGTAAAAGAGGTTTACAGAGGCAATGCCAGTGATGACATGGAATGCGAAGGACATGCCATTATTAAGACTGGCGGTTACTATTTCTGGCTTATGTCCTGGTGTACTGGCTGGGATTTTAACGATAACCGGTATTTCTATTCGAAAACACTTGCTGGCCCATGGACGAGCGGAGGAAATGTTGCTGTTACTAATACCCATACATACGAATCACAGGTAGGTTTTGCGGTTCCAGTTACAGGTACTGAGACCACTACCTATTTATATATGGGAGATCGCTGGTCTGTCAATAATTATGCAATGTCCAGGATAGTAATGCTTCCGATTTCTGTTTCCGGAACAAAACTTAGTGTTGCTTGGAACGATCAGTGGAATATTGATACCAAAACCGGTGTATGGGCTCCCGGAGCAGCTAATTTTCAAAATGGGATTTATAAAATCACGGCAAAACATTCAGGAAAAGTATTAGGTACAAACGGAAATGCTCTCCAGCAGCAGACTTATACAGGTGGCACCAGTCAACACTGGAGAATTCAAAATCTGGGAGCTTCTTTTTTCAGAATTACCAATATTGAAAGTGGGAAAGTTATTGATATAAATGGAGCATCAAAAGATGCAGGCGCAAAGGCTATCCAATATAACTGGAACGATGCCTACAATCAGAAATGGCAGATCATTGATTGCGGCAACGGATACCATAGATTTGTTAGTGTAAACACATTGGGAAAAGTCCTGCAGATTTCTGGCTCATCAACTGCAGCAGGAACGGATGCAGAGTTAGGAGTATTTAATTACAGTAACAACCAGTTATGGGAAATTAGCGCTGTTAGTGACAAAATTCAATCTGGTAAAACCTACAGGATTATAAACAGAACCAGTAGTAAAGTTTTGGATGGAATTTCAGCCGATCAGATTGTGCAGAATGGCGCAGGAAATTCAGGGAGCCAGATATGGCAATTCACTGATCTGAATAATGGTTATTATTCCATCTCTAATTCTCTGGATGGAAAGCTTCTAAGTAATGAGAATTCCGTTAACAATCTGGATCCTGCTGTTGCTGAAAGTGCTACAGGAACCATAACATTTGCACAACAATGGCAGATCACAGATATAGGGAATGGCTATTTCAAGATTATAAACAGAATGAGCGGAAAGCTGCTTGACAACAAAGATGGCAAACTAACGGATGGTAATCCTATAATACAGTATTCAGACTATTCTTCCAGCAACAACAATCAGCAGTGGAGTTTTCAATCAGCAGATATAATAACTTCTGTTGGAGATTTTCCGTTTTCCGCACAGATAAAGGTTTATCCAAATCCTGCAAGAGAAAGGATATATGTATCTCTTGGCGATTTGAGTGCCAATAAAATTTCACTTTTTGACTTATGTGGAAAGGAAATAGCAAACCTAACAGGTAATTTACAAGGTGACCAGGCTATTGATACCAGACAAGCTGGTAATGGTATTTATTTAATTGTAGTGGAAGGTGATGAATTCAAAATATCTTCTGGAATTGTGATAGAGTAATGAAGTGGTAGTGGTTAAGGCTGGGTAAGTGTATTCTATTCATTATAATAATAATGTCTGCATTACAATCAGGTTAATAGAGCTGTTACTATTTTAAAGCTCATCTCTGATTACTCTGAAAAAAAATGGCTCGCATATGCAAGCCATTTTTTTATTGGCATAATATTGTAACAAATTAATTCTTTGCTACAAGAGTGAAGTATCTTACCCCTACATCATTGGAAGGATCTGAATAAGCATCATCACTATAAGGGTTTCTTATACGAAGCGTATCATTACTGATACTTACAATTTCATAATGATTACGCTTTTCACAATATCCTATGTAACTGTTATTTGCTATATCAATTGTATAACCGGTTCCCATACCTGTATGTGCATTTTTAATCGTGAAAGGTGCTTGTACATGATCCGGATCAGATAATGCAATATCTCCATACATAGGCTGAGAAGTTCCAAAATATCTGTTAGCGTATGCATAGTGAACAGTAACCGTGGTATTTTTAGGAATGTATTGGTAATTTCTCAAATTAAATGTAAAGGAATTTTGAAGTATACCATTTTCCCATGCTAGCCCGGTTAATCCTTCAGGAAAATTGTACCAGTCAGGGGTTAAACTACTAAAAGGTCCAACTCCTGACTGAAATGGTGCTGCAGAAACAACCCATGTTTTACCATCTGTATCTTGAAGTCCTCCTGTAAGGAGTTTAACAATAGGGTCGTTAAGATCAGGATTGGCTAGATCATCTTTGTTCACTTTTACTTTCTTTGAAGAAGATGATGTTCCATTAGCAGTAAGTACTTCCAAAGTTATTTCATAAGTGCCCTTGAAGGGGAAATATACTGTATCAATATCTGATTTAGAACTTTCACCATTGGAATATTTAAAAGTGTGGTCAAGAGCATTTGCGTTGGTTAAACTTACTAAAATATGGTTTTGATCAAGATTCTGAACACTAAAAGTAGCAGCTTTTTTTGCCTCTGTCTCAGGGTCAGATTTGGGCAGAACACCTTCTTGATCGTTCTGCTTACATGCTACGGCAAGTGCCAGCAATCCTAAAAATAATACTTTTGATTTTTTCATCATGAATTTAGCTTTAGTTGGTTAAAAATTAATAATTGTGTAAAAACTGTAAATAAAAATACAAATTGAGCCAAAAGGTAAAGCTTTTTATGGCTAATTTCTAAATACTTAGCAAAATAATTTTAATTCATCATACTAATCTCAATTAATTCATTTGCTCAACAAATTAGCCTTGAGGAATGGAATCAACAAGCAAAAACAAATATTGGGCTATTACCAAAATATGGTTTAGCTTCTAAAACTAAAGAGCAAAAGGAAGCAGATGAAAGTTTAATAAAAGATATGTTAAGCAAAGGATACACCAGAAGAAAAGCTTCTGAAGAATTTGTTGACTTAGGATTCAAATATTTGTACAAAGATATCAAAACAGCCATGTACCGTTTTAATCAAGCCTATTTAATGGATTCTACTAATATTGACATATATTGGGGGTATGGTGGAGTTTATATGGTTTTGGGGGACATTGAACGAGCTAAGGAGGAATACCAGATAGGACTTAATAAAGATGATCGTAATTCAGAGATATTGACAGATCTTTCAACTTGTTATATGATTGAATTTTATAACTTATCACAAACTGAACCTGAAAAGGCTAATATGAAACTCGATACTGCAATTGTTATTTTAACAAAGGCATATAAGGTTGATAAAAAAAATCAAAATACCCTTTTTAAGATTTCAGCTTGCTATCTAAATAGAAAAGTCTGTTCAAACGCTCTAAAGTATTATAATGTATGCCTAAAATTAGGAGGTGATCCTATTACAGAAGAATATAAAGTAGCAATAAAAAAATCATGCGACAATAAATAAAGTAACAAATTAGAATAATTTGATTTTATAAATGTTTGTGAAAAAATTAAACAAATAGCCAGTCTTACGGAACTGGCTATTTTGTTTTTTGTTAATTTAATGGGCATGAGTTTCAAAACGCATACCCATCAAAAGCTCAATTTACGTTCTGCAATAAGAGGCAGACACGTGGGGACGAGCTTACCAATGTTATTATGTTCCTTTACTTGCGAGGCTCTGGGGGCCGTTGCTTTGAGGATTGATTTTCTCGATTCTCATTACCTTCTTCGTTTTCACCTTCTTCTTTTGAAGCTTCATCCTTTGCACCTTCAGTCGTACGCACCTTTCCTAGAACAGTGGGTTTGAAGATGAATTTCTGTATTCCAATATCGAGGTCAAGAAGCATACCACCTTCGTTGAAGACAAAGGCTACTGTGCCCGCTCCGAATCCTTTAGATGCCTGGGCTCCCGCTTTTACAATAGCGACGCCTGCGTCAGCTGCAAAAGAGTATTTCCCAGCCTTAAATTGTTTCCAGGTCTCCTCGTTGTTGAATACGATCATCTGGTGAAAGTTCGTTCCACCAACCTGTACACCGAGTGTGACTTTACCAATTCCAGCATAGCCAATCACGTGATCTTTAACAAATACTTCACCAACACCATAATCTCCACCAAGTACCAGTGAGGCACTACCGATAGCAGGAATTACTGCAAAGCCATATGATTTTTGTAGCAATTCCTTCACTGATGGTTGTTTTTCCTGCAGGATGTTCATTGCAGCGATGCATTCGGAGTGCAAAGTACGCCCGAGCTTAGCATCTTTTTCAAGGGCCTGGAATGGACCATGCTTTCCGATTTTTTCACCGAAATCGCTTGCCTTCTCGCTCAGTTTACCTTTCAATTTGTTCCATTTTTCTTTTATTCCTAATTCCATATCTTTCTCCTTTCCATTTTCATCTTACCCTACTAATTATAACAAATTCCAGATATTTAAAATTTTCTATAATCATTATACGGTTTAAAATATTGTTATAATTGAGGAACTAATGGAAAGGGAACTAAAAAGTTTTAAGTTAATAAGTATTATGTCTTAAAGAAATTCATCAATAGCGATTGCAATAGATAAAATAGTTAAATAGTTAATTCCATACTTTGTAAGTATTATATTTCGATGTACTTTAATAAAGTTCAGGATAGGTAAAAATTTTAAGAAAATTGAAAACTCCCAAAGAAGATTTTGAGCGCATTAACAGAGTAATCAGATTCATAGACAAAAATCTGCTTAATGATTTGTCTCTCGATAATCTGGCTGAGGTAGCGAATTATTCTCCATTTCATTTTCAGCGGATTTTTAAATCGATAAAAGGGGAAACGCCTAAACAGTATATTAAAAGATTAAGATTAGAGAAAGCAGCTCATCTTATAGTGCTCTTCCCGGAAAAGACCATTCTAGAAGTTGCCTTTGAAGTTGGCTTTAAATCTTTGGAAGTTTTTTCAAGAGCATTTAAAGATTACTATCAGACTAGTCCTGATAACTTTCGTAAGAAAGGGGAAGAAGAGAAAATAAAAATTATCCAACATCCTCATTTCAGTTTTAAATTTCTTGAATCATCTGAATCATTTTTACCAACCTTTATATCGCCTGAGGAGTTTGAACATTTAAATATTAAAGTTATCAATCGTCCGTCTCAGAAACTTGTTTATTACCAAAGTACAATTGAAAATCCTGATCAAATAATGGAGAGCTTTGGAAAAATAAAACAATGGGCTACAAATAGGACTCCGACGAGTACTGATCGAGAGCTTATAGGGATCCTAAAGGACTATCCTATATTTACACCACTTGATAAATGTCGCTATTATGTTTGTGCTTCGGTCAATGAACCAACTGCTGTGAGCGGACTTGTAAATTACCTTGAAGTGCCTCAAGGAAAATATGCTGAATTTCAGGTGACTGGAGGGATATCAGAGATCATGAAAGCCTGTGCTTATTTTGTCCATTACTGGCTTCCTGAAAGTGGTTACAATATAACTCATGAATATTTACTACAAGTACCATTGCATGATCCTTGTCAGACTCTTTTCGCAGACAATACTTACCGTATTTTTATCAATATAAGTGCTGTATAACAATCGCAAGAAATGTTAAGTGATTAGCAAGTTTAGTAAAACGGAAGTGGCTTATACATACTTCATTTGCAGAAAAAAATAAGCAAATGAAAGAGACAATTATTGAACTTCGAGGTGTTTCGAAAATATTTCATTCTAGGGAAAGGGATTATACAGCCCTAAAGAGAATTGATCTCAACATTAAAAAAGGAGAGTATATTGCTATAGTTGGCAAATCAGGAAGTGGGAAATCCACTCTCCTCAATATGATAACGGGTATTGATCATCCATCTGCAGGAACAATACTTGTAAATGGAACAGAAATAAGCGGCTTAACGGAAAGTAAGCTGGCTTTATGGAGGGGAAAAAATGTCGGAATAGTCTTCCAGTTTTTTCAATTAGTGCCTACTCTTACTATAAAGGAAAATCTTTTGCTGGCAATGGAATTTGTAGGTGAAATCCCATCTTCTCAGCGATCCAAGAGAGTTCATGAGTTGCTTGAAAAGGTGGGGATATTACAACATATGGATAAAATGCCTTCAGGTTTGTCAGGTGGAGAACAACAGCGTGCAGCCATTGCCAGAGCACTTTCAAATGATCCTTCCATTATTATAGCAGATGAACCTACTGGAAATCTTGATAGTAAAACTGCTGCATCTATTCATAAGCTTTTTCAATCTCTTGTAACAGAAGGAAAAACTCTGATTGTGGTAACGCATGAAAAAGAAGCCAACCTGAGATATCATCGGATTGTGACATTGACAGATGGAGAAATTTTAAATCAGAAAACAGAGAAGGAGCTTTTATGAATATGAAGTGCAGAAAATCATACAGAGACTTATTGGTAAATCCGGGAAAGACTTTCCTAGCTATTCTTGCTCTTGTCCTTGGTATAGGAGGGATTGGTACTATACTTGTCTCATATACAATTTTAACTCATGATTTAAATGCGAATTTTCAGTGTACACAGCCAGCACATGTAGTATTTCAGTCTGAGCAGTTTGACAAGTTAAACCTTAATGAGTTTATTCAAATTCCAGAAGTAGAAATAGCAGAGTTCAGAGATTTTTCTTTGCATCGCATAGAAGTCCGTAAGAACGAATGGATACCACTCTGGCTGTATGGAGTAGAAAGTTTTGAAAAATACCAAGTTGCCCAAGTGTTTTATGAAAGCGGACTGTCTAAGCCCTCACAAGGTAGCATGCTTATAGAGCGGGATGGACTGAAAGCTTCAGATATTACTATGGGTGGTTCCCCGAGAATAAGGATTGGAAGTCGAACCATGGAAATTTCTGTTACAGGAATTTGTTTTGATCCGGCCCAGGCACCTGCTACTCAAGATGCATTTATTTATGCTTATACAGATAAGGATACCTATCATAAAGTTACTGGATTGCCGGTAAATCAAAGACTTTTGGTAAGGTTGAATGAAGTATCTTCAGGAGAAGATGTAACCAAGAAGGTAGAAAAGATAAAGCAAGCCTTTCAGGCTTCCGGAATTAATCTTACTTCAGTTTATATACCCAAATTTAACGAACATCCTCATCAATGGCAGTTGAATACTTTATTGTTCTTGATAGGGACTATCGGATTACTTGCTTTTTTTATGGGTGTTGTGTTGGTTTCTCAACTCATGAGGTCAATTCTGGCAAGCCAAGTGAGACAAATTGGAATATTAAAATCACTAGGAGGATCAAGGTTTCAGGTGCTTCAAATTTATCTGATCATGTTATTGATCATAGGTATTATTTCAGGAATAATTGCAATTCCCTTAGCCGTAAAAGCAGGTATTGCATTTTCATCCTTCATAGCCGGGATACTGAATTTTAATATTCTTACTTTCTCTCTGCCTGTCTATGTTTATATAAGTTTAATAACATCAAGTATTATGCTTCCGATCTTATTATCTTTTCCCATTTTATGGAAGAGTACAAGTGTTTCTGTAAAAGATGCTTTAAATGATTATGGGATTAATGGAGTACAAAATATAGGAGAATTCAAATTGCTAAGAAATTGGTCTTTATCTGAATCATTTATTCTGGCTTCCAGAAATGCCTTCAGAAACAGCAGAAGGCTTTCCGTTACAATTTTTTCGATGGCTTTGGGTGCTGCAATTTTCAGCACAGGTTTTAATGTGAGACAATCATTGTGGGATTTACTTGAAGGGGTAAAGAATGAAATGAGATACGATGTTCAGGTGGTGCTGAAAAGTCAGATAGATGAAGAACATGCATTAATGCCATTTAAATCTATTGATAATGTTAAAATGATAGAAAGCTGGATAGGAGGGCGAGGTGAAATTCAGTCAAGGTTATTGTCTACAGATAAAGGAGCCGGAATTGTAGCACTTCCAGCAGATACCAAGTTACTTAAGCTGAAAGTGACTTCTGGACGTTGGTTAAGTGTTGAATCAGGTAATGAAATAGTTATGAATCAACAGGCCTGGAATCTTTACAGGAAGCCAGAAATAGGCTCTTCAGTTACATTGCTATTAGGAAATAAATGTGTAAGTAAAAAAGTAGTTGGGATTATTGAAGAATTTGATAAAGCTAAAATATACATAGACCTTGAACAGTATAATACATTGTTCAATCCTCAACGCCTAGTTAACTCACTCATGTTTGTTGCGAAAGATAAGGAGTATTCAGGTATTCTTAAACTCAAGAGGGAGATAGAGTCAGCCATTGTTTCTTCAGATTTGGATGTTCTTTATGTGATGTCACAGAGTGAAAGGGTAAAGATAATTTATGACCATCTGAATATTATTTTAACAATTATTCTTCTTCTATCATTTCTTGTTTTAGTTGTCAGTGGAGTCGGGATGACTTCTGCCACCAGCATCAATATTGGAGAACGAACAAGAGAAATTGGGGTAATGCGCGCCATTGGCGCAACTCCAAAGAAAATTTATAAGATCTTTGTAAATGAAGGGATGATCATAAGTTGTTTAAGCATTATTCTTGGATTAATCCTTTCATTTCCTCTGAGTAAGTTGGCAGGGGTCTTTTTCGGAAATTTAATTTTGGGAGATGGCGCAAAACTCAAATATGCCTTCAGTCTTGTCGGCTTTATCATTACTATCTTAATTACGGCTCTTTTCGGATTTCTTGCCAGCACATTGCCAGCTAGAAGGGCAATTAAGATACCTACTCATAAGGCTTTATCTTATGAATGAGTTAAAAGTAAAAAGTTGAAAGTTTATATGTGTTGGGATTAACTTTATTCTTAACGAGAACAAGCCCAAATGGTACTTTGCCATTTGGGCTCAAAAGATGAATGTCCAAAATTAACCTAGCTTCTCAAAGCTTTTTCTTTGGCCTGGGCTGAGGTAATGACTTTAATTATTTCATAGTCAACAGGGCCTTTGTTCATATTTACCCATTTTTGCATTTTTTCATCAGAATCACTTTCCATTACCTGGTAACAGGTCGTTAAGTCTTCATCAGTCCAGCTATTTATATAGTGTACGCCTTCAGAAATTTTCGTCCGGCTTTATCGAGTTCCTGATATATTTCTTTTGCTTTGCCTGGATGGAAGCGTTCAATAATCATATAAAGCATAATGATAAGTTTATTTGTAATTGAATGTAAAAAAGAAATATAGCTGTAAAAGATTGAATATGAAAATATTGTAGGTTGGTTTAATGCAGATATATTGGCAATAGTTGCCCTAGTTTTAAATAAAATTTAACAGAACAATACTCATTCCTGAGAGTTTCAAACAAGGATGAGACAGGTTTTAAGAACCGTTTTTATTATTGGTTTAATTGTTTTGGAATCCCCTTTCTCAGCAATAGGCCAACAAAATTTTTTGCCAGGGTTTGCTGGACTTATGTGTTGTAGTCAGTCGGACCCGGGTATATATGCTGTAGCCTATGGTTGGGGAATGGATGTTAGAAAAGTCGCAGACAGAAATGGTAAAATACATTCCTTTCCTAACGGTGATGCGTTACATTTAAAGGCTCCATCCTTAAGCGTAACTGTTGTGACCAATACGAAAATACTTGGTGGCAATTATAGCTATTCTGTAACTGGAGCAGTCTGCAATTCCCGACTCGAAATCCCTAGTATTGTAACTGCAAGTGAATCCCAACCTTATGGAATTACTTCCACTTATATACAACCCATCAGTCTTGGCTGGAGCACTTCGTGGGCAGATTTTATTGCTGGTTATGCAGTTTATTTGCCTACTGGAAAATGGACCTGGAGGAGCAGAAATAACTATGGTTTAGGCATGTGGACTCAAGAGATAAATGTAGGTACAACTATATATCTGAATCGAAATAAAAATATTCACTTTTCAATAGAAGCCAATTACGATATCAATAGTAAAAAGAGGGGAGTTTCTTATAGAACCGGTTGGCCTCTGACATTACAAGGTGGTATGGGAGTTAATTATGGCAATCAGGACAAACTATTGAGTGGCTGGTTTGGAGTAGCTGGCTTTGCACAATGGACAACAGTAAGAACAAAGTATAACTCAGATTTAGGGCCGATAGATGGCTCATACGCTCATATTTATGGACTAGGTCCAGAGTTTGTAGCATTCAAGGGTGCACTTGCATTCCGTTACTTGATTGAGTTTCGAGGTAAGAGTAATTATGTAGGGCCAATTTGGTGTGTGACGTTGACTATTCCGATAAAAAAGTTTTAAAGCTGAAAGTTGAAAGCTAAAGTTTAAAGTCAGAACTAGTGATAATTCAATCTCATTTTGGATAATTGATCACTAAATCTATTATCACATAGGTAAAATATATTAAGGGCAAAAGTGAACTCCAGATTATGCTCTGGCAATACCGGAAATATTTGGTTTGTATAATTTTAATTTATCTTTAACCTTTATACAAATAATAATAACTATAACAATGATTAAAGTGTTAAGATAAAGATACTTTGGTATTGAAAGTATGAATCCGAATAGTATGATATGATATGAATTGCCAAACTTCCTCCAAAAGCTAATGCCGTACTATGTCTCTTTAATTTGCGTTTATCCATAATAACCTTGACTTACTTTACTGTCGACGTTGGAATACAATCTATATAATTGACTATATCCCTTACATCATTCTTTGACAGTTCCATAAATGACTTCATTTCTGTTTTATTAAAACGATTGTATAGTTCCATTGCATACGGATCTCCACTTGCTATCATTTTTTGTGAATTTCGTGTAAAATCCACAATCCATCGCATATCCCTTCTTTTTGATATTCCTCTCAATGCAGGGCCTACTACTATTTCAGTCAAAGCATGACATGGAGAACAGTTAAGCTTGAATAAGCGGGCTCCGTTTGCATATTCTTCTTTACCTCCACAGTCACAAGGGAATGCTTTCGCCTTTAGTTGTTCAATGAATTCATATTCACGAGTCAGACGTTCTTGTCTTTGCTTCTCTTTGTAAAATTCCTTCTGATAAGCGAGGTCAACGATTATGCTGTTTTCCTTCCTATAGTATCTGTTAAACTCCGCCAGGCTTTCTCGTAGTTTTAAATCGGTGGTTGCTTTTAAGTTTAACTCAATATTTACTATTTTCTGAGCCACGAAGTACTGAAGTCCATAATATGGTTTTTCATCTTTATATGCAATTCCGATTGCTACAGCTGACTGTTCTTTCTCTAATAATAAAATACTGTCTTGCAAATAAGGATTTATAAAGTGTAGACTGTCTGCACTGGTTAAGGCAAAGATGCTCTTAATCATTGGATTTATTATATAAACATGAGCTCTGTCAAATGTATTACCGTCATTAACTATTACATTCATTTCCGGCCTTATTTTGGTTGGAGGGCCTTCTTTGTCAATATTTTCCCAGCCTTGTTTGGTAAGTATAAAACCGAATTTATTCATTCTATACAGAAGTCTTTTATCCAGAAGTTTACTATAGTCCTCTTTCATTTTTTCTGCTTTTTTATCTTCTGCTTTCAGTTGTTCAGCATAGTTTTTCCTGATTTTATCAAGTTCCTTTTCTGTTGCTTTTAATTGTTTATTGTAGAACTCAGCTAGCTTTTTAACACTCCCATCAATCTTTACTTTTGTCAGTTGTTCTTTAGCAAATTGCTTAAAGCGTGCTTCAAACTCAGGTTTTCCTTGTAAGGCAATAGCAGCCAAGCTGTCGCACTCCCAAAGATTTTTATTCAAATTGTTGATGTATATATTCAGAACATTCTGGTCACATGCCTTGATGATGACTTTAAGTCGTGCAGCAAATTCTCTTGTAGAAATTAAACTGTTATTGAACTGTTTTGACTTTAGCACTTTTATGGAAGCTGGCTTAATGCCGTAATCTGAACAAGCCTGATGGTCTCCATGTTGACCATTATCCAATGAGTAATATAAACTATCTGTAAGTGCTTTAGTGGCTGTTTTATAGTTTCTGAAGGGCATTCCTTCAGCTACAGCGGACTCAAAGCCTTCAGGGTAAAAATCCAGCAATTCCAGATCAACAGGGATTAACCATTTTTCCATGGGTTTAGGGTCTTTCCAGCGAATCTTGCCATCTTTATTTCTCACTCCATTGTATAACATGAAGCCTTCTTTCTCTTTACTGACAGGGGATTCTATATAAATAGGATTCTTTGGGTTTATATTTACATTCTTTCCGTTTGCTGATGCTTTAAAATAAAACATACCATCTGATTCCAATGATTTGTTTTTGTCTGTCAGGGTTTCCAGACCACTTAAAATCATTTCTTCTATTCCAAAGGCTTCTGCCAGTTCTATTCTGACGGATCCTTTAATAACATTTCCTTCATTATCCAAAAAGGCATTTTCAGGCACTGATATTACAAGACCATTTTTGCTTTCAACGATTCCTCCTGCTTCAGCATTCACATCAAAATATTGGCTTTCAGGCGTAGTTTTTGAAAAGGGATCATTATCGATATTTTTAGCTTCTATTGAAGGACTGTCAGTTACAGATTTTTTACTATGGTCTGAAGCACAAGATGTAAAAAGAACAAATGCTACAATCAGGATTATAAAATTTATTCTCAACTTGAAAGGAAACATACTCAATTTGTTAAAAATGTCTTTGTTAAAAGTGAATTTTGTCATATGCAAATATAGAAGCTTAAAGCTAAAAGTTGAAATTGGAAGCTCTAAAAGAAAGTTATCTTGGGATTTACTTATCTATATATCTGTATATTATTTGGTAATTTAAAAATGAGCGAAAGATTTAAGTGCATATATGAAATGCTTTTCTTTATTGAAATGTTTTGTAAACGCATATATCTTACTTCCTCATATTCCCTTTAATTTTCCCTTTGTTATCCCAGTGGCTTTTAATAATTTTTGTTTCGTCTCGCTCTTTTATTCTCCTTACATAGCATTCGCCAATAATATTCCCGTCTTCTCTTCTTGAGCCGATAAATAAGGTAACAGGTTCGCCATATTCATTTGTAAAAAAGGTTATATCATTCCCACGGAATATGTCATCAATCCTTGATGAAACAGCATAACGTTTATTAAGCTTGGCTTCAAGATCTTTACCAATCCCTTTACTAAATTTTTCATTTTTTAATAAATGAGTTTCGTCTTTCCAATCTTTCATATCTTTCTCTTTTTATTAGTAACAAAAGTAAAAGGACTTTCCTTCTTATGAAGGAGATTTTTCCGCATATAATGTAAAAAACAGAATTAGGTGGTAAATAAAAATTGCAGAACGAATTTGAAAAATGAATTGCCTTTTTTTGATTTTTTAAGATTATGTGATCCCCTTTGTATTCTGTTTTAATCACAAGGTTCATTAATTCATGATTCAATATTTATCATAAAGTTCAGATTATGGTATAAAATTCATCCTGTTTCTTAAAGCAACCTCTCATAAATCTTTTCAGATTTTTTTGTCAAAAAAGTTACTTCTTGATTTCATCCGGGTATTCTTCTTGAAAATACAATTGGAACTAGTAAAAACCTTTCTTAATGAAACATTTGAGCATAACAGAGTACATCCAATTCAGGGTAGTTAAAATTGTTTTGGCCTTGGGACTTCTCTTAAATTTACCATTTAGCAACAATGCCCAAACATTGGTTCCTGTTGATAATGCAGTGAATGTGAGTAATGATATGCAGTTTAGACTTTCATTCTCTACAATTCCAACCTTGCAAAGTTCAGGCAAAATAAGTTTGTACAGATCCAATAACACCTTGGTAGAAACCATTGATCTATCTAAAATGCCTACTGGTACTCCAATGTCAGGAACATGGCCCTGGATCGAGACTTTAAATGGAACTGACATAAGAGTCATTCCTGTCACTGTGGATGGAAAGTCAGTCTATATAAGATTTTCCATCGGAGCAATGGATTTTAGTACTGGCTATTATATAACTATCGATAAATCTGTTTTCTCCAATGCTTCCTCACTTAGCTTCAATGGCATTACAGCGAACAACTGGAGCTTTACAACCAGATCTAAACCTGCCACAGATTTAGATTATACAGTTTCAGCGGATGGGACAGGGGACTTCGCTACACTTCAGGGAGCTTTGGATTTCCTTCCTACTGGTAATGCAAATGCTAAAATATTAGTGAAAAACGGCACCTATATTGGTCTTGCTTACATAAAAGGCAAAAATAAATATACCATAGAAGGAGAGAGCAGAACAGGTGTAATCATCAAAGGATATAACAACTCGAATTTAAACGCAAGTACCCATTGGAGATCAGTTGTTAATATTCAAGGTGATGATATCAGTTTGATAAGTCTTACTTTTATCAATACCACTCCAAATGGAGGCACACAAGCCGAAGCTTTGAAAGCAAGTGGAGCGAGGATGATTATTGCTAACTGTGAATTTTATAGTTATCAGGATACTGTTTTACTGGACGGTAAAGTTTATGTAAAAGATTGTATGCTTGAAGGAGATGTTGATTTTATATGGGGTACAGGAGCAGTTTTTTTTCAGTCTTGTGAGATTAGAGCCAATGATAATGGTGGCTATAATGTGATGGCCAGAAACAATAATACTGTTCATGGCTATGCCTTTGCAGATTGTAAACTTACACGCACTTCTTCGGCTACAACTACACATTATTTGGGTAGAGATGCGGGAGCCAGTTATCCGTATGCAGAAATTGTCTATCTCAACTGTACTTTGGGGCCGCATATTCCAGCTGTTGGTTGGAGTTTAAACAGCTCAATAGATGCTTCCAATATTATTTTCGCAGAGTACAAAAGTGTAAATGAATCAGGAACTTTGATAAACACTTCAGGTAGAAATTCCAAATCAAAACAGCTTTCTGCAAGTCAGGCTAATCAATACAGAGACCTGAACTGGTTTTTTAACGGATGGGTTCCGGTTGTACCTGCTTATGGTGTGAAAGATTGTAATGGAGTTATTGGAGGTTCGGCATTTAAGGATGACTGTGCTACTTGTGTTGGTGGTACTACAGGAAAAACAGCTTGTGTTAAAGATTGTAACGGGGTAGCAAATGGAACCGCTACGCTCGATAATTGTGGGAGATGTATAGGAGGCACAACTGGAAAATTAGCTTGCATTTCAGTAGGTGAAGCAGAAGATGACGCTTGTAGTTTTGATGGAGTTCTTGAAAGCAAGAATGTCGGATTTAAAGGAACTGCTTATCTCAATGTAGACAATGCAATAGGAACAAGAATCTTATTTTCTATTAATGCTTCTTCTTCAGGAAATAAAATAATCAGTTTCAGATATGCTAATGGAGGCAATACAGACAGGCCAGCTACAATTAAAGTGGATGGAACAACCTTATCTTCTACATTAAGTTTTCCAAGCACAGGTGAATTTACTACCTATAAAGCTGTAGATCTCACTTTAAATATAAGTTCTGGTTCACACTTCCTTGAATTAATTTCTGCTACAGCAGATGGTTTACCAAACATAGATCAGATAGGATTTGTGAGTTCAGATCTAAGCAAAGGTTCTTGTGAAGAGGTAGTTACAGCTATAGCTGAAGAAAGTAAAATACCATTAATAGTTATATATCCCAATCCAAGTCAGGGCAGCTTTCACATCAAGTTATCTGTTCCTTTAAATATAGAGATTACAGATGCAGAAGGAAAGACTTTAAAAACATATGACAACATCTTAGAACTTGAATTTGGGAATGACTTGCAACAAGGATTGTATTTCGCTAAAGTTCAAAACAAAGTATATAAGTTTGTGAAGTATTGATATATGTATTAAAGACAGGCTTCTCCAAGACTCATACTCCTAAACAAATGTTTTTAGTAAATATGATTTTACATACTATCCGTAATAATACCTATGCCCACGGATTTATTCTTTTTAAATCTAAGATAAAATATCTGGGTTATTTGAAGTTACGTCTTGCGCAGTCATAGTGTAAATATGATTTTTTGATATAAATCATCATGTATATTCCTACGTAATTCATACCAATCATTTGAAATTATAAATTCAATAAATATATTACCGGAGAATTGAGCAACAATCACCAATTAAACTCAGGAATATCAATTATGATAAGCACAGAAAAAACATTATCGGAAGTAATTGAAGTATTAAAAAGCAGAGGTTACACAGAAGATTTTAATTTATTGGAAGTTGCAATATCTTACAGGAATGATGGTGAAAAAGTAAACCTGAACGATATTGTTATTGATAAAACATACCGTTTTACCGGGCAAAATGATCTGGAAGATGAAGCCATTTTGTATGCGGTGCGAAATCTGAAAGACGGAGCCAAAGGTATTTTTGTAAATGGTTTTGGAATTTATATCGATGACGAAGCAAGTGAAATTATTAGCAAGATCATAGTTCACGAAGATGATAATGATGATTGGACAATGAAAAAATAATAAACTGAAAAATTTCAAAACATAAACTGAGTGCGGCACTTTTCTGCCGCATTTTTTTATTATCATCGCCATGATCTAAATACATTCAACTGAATTTCTTTAGGCAATAACTTTTATCTTAATTAGCCCTAATCATTTTTTTTGAAATTCATGTCCTTATTGTCCTATTTTTTGAACCATTTAGGTCTGTCACGTATTGTGTCACCTCATAAATTTGTGATGAAATAGATTATTTATTGAACATGGCACTCACAACGACTTACAATATTGATAAAAAAGCATTTAAAGATATTCTTGAGCTTGAAAAGAAAATTCAGGAGTTTCAGTCCGGTAAAATTGATGCGGAAAAATTTCGTGCATTCAGGTTGGCAAGAGGAGTTTATGGGCAGAGGCAAGATGGCGTAAATATGGTGCGTATTAAGTTACCATTTGGCAAACTTAGTCCTGAACAATTAATATGCATTGCTGATATTTCTGATCAGTATGCAAGCGGAAATCTGCATGCAACTACAAGGCAGGATATACAGATACATTATGTTAAAGTAACTCATACACCTGAGATATGGGCTAGACTGGAAGAAAAAGGAATAACTCTAAGAGAAGCGTGTGGTAATACCATCCGTAATCTTACTGCATCTTATATGGCAGGCATTGATCCAGAAGAACCTTTTGATGTATCTCCATACGCAGCTGCTATGTTTAAGTATTTTCTCCGAAATCCTATTTGTCAGGAGTTAGGGAGAAAATTTAAAATAGCTTTCTCATCCTCTGAAAAGGATTCAGCTTTCACATTTATTCATGACCTGGGTTTCATTCCAAAATTGAAAATTGAAGATGGTATTGAGAAACGAGGATTTAAGGTTGTATTAGCTGGTGGATTGGGTGCTCAGCCATTTCTTGCTCATCCGGCTTTTGACTTTTTACCGGAAGATCAGGTAGTCCCTTTTGCAGAAGCTGTAATCAGAATATTCGACAGGTATGGAGAAAGGGCTAGACGTCACAAAGCAAGATTAAAATATCTTGTTAATGATCTCGGATTAGAAAAATTCCTAGAGCTGGTTGCAGGAGAACGAATGGCAATAAAAAGTAAATCCTTTAAGGTGAATTTAAGTGATTCTCCTTTATGCATAATCCCTCCGGTATTCTCTAAAAAGGATATAACGCCTGTAAATAAGGAGAAATATGAAAAATGGCTAAGAATCAACGTAATTGAGCAAAAGCAAAAAGGCTTTTATGGTGTGCATGTAAAACTATCATTAGGAAATCTGTCGTCAGACAAAGCTAGATCATTTGCTGAGATAGCAAAGAAATATGCATCTGATGATATCAGGATTACAGTAAACCAGGGGTTGTTTCTAAAGTATATAAGAGAAAATGTACTTGCATCTCTTTTTAATGAACTGGATTTGATAGGTCTTGCTGATCCTGGTTTTGATACCATTCAGGATATTACAGCTTGTCCCGGAACAGATACCTGTAATCTTGGAATTGCTAGTTCAACAGGACTTGCAGAAGAGTTGGAAAGAGTGTTGCGAGAGGAATATAAGGATCTTGTATCTTGTGCTCATATCAAAATAAAAATTTCGGGATGCATGAATGCATGCGCTCATCATACCATTGCTAATATAGGTTTTCATGGAATGTCTTTGAAACAGGGAGAATATGTTTTGCCGGCAATGCAGGTATTATTAGGTGGTGGACCAAGAGGAAACGGAGAAGGAAGACTGGCAGACAAAGTTATAAAGGTGGCATCTAAAAAAGCTCCTGATGTTTTAAGGTATCTCTTGAATGACTATGAAGAGCATGCCAGCGAAGGAGAGTATTTTAATGACTATTATGACAGACAAGGTAAAAATTATTTCTACCTGTTACTAAAGCCACTTACCGTTATTAATGATCTTACCCAAGATTATTTCCTTGATTGGGGAAACAATAGTCAGTATCAGACTATGATTGGAGTTGGCGAATGTGCAGGGGCTTTGATTGATATGGTAGCACTGGTTATAGAAGAGACGAAAGAAAAGCTTTTAAAGGCAGAAGAAGCATTTGGAGAGGGAGAATGGGTCGATTCGATCTATTATAGCTACAGTGTGTTTATTAATGCAGGAAAAGCTCTGTTGCTGACAAAAGATGTACCGGCAAATACTCAGTACAGTGTTCTGAATAATTTTGAAAAATTGTTTATCGAATCAGGAGAATTGGATTTTCATGGTTCTTTTAAATCTAAGGTTCTTGAAATTAATCAAAATGAACCTACAAAAGAATTTGCCAAAGAATACATGCAATATGCTGCAAATTTCTTTCTGAATGTGGTAAAGTTCAGGTCTAAGCAGATTATAAAAATTTAGCTCATGCTATAATTACTGAATGTATAAGCAACAGCAGATATGGGAATGCTGAGATGAAGGTATTATATTGAGGTGCGATTATTCCGAGATAACCAAAGTAGCTTTTTTTAAAAATTAGGATCACTGAATTTTTACTTACATAGTTTAGCAACTTGTTTCTGATAAAACATTTTTAGTGTAAAAACCTGTGACGGAAATGATCTGTAGTCTATAAAAAAAATAAATCCGGAAATGCTAGTTTCCGGATTTATTGTAAAGGTTAATGATATTTATTAAAATTTAAAGGATAAGCCTCCACCTGCTAGTGGTCCACCACCTACACCTACAAGGACGTTCAGACCGATATGATCAGTAAAGAAATATCTCATACCAAACTCTGCACGGAATGCTAGTGGAGATGCATTTTTAATTGAAAGCTCAGGGATGTTTGGATTATCTGTTGTTTCTTTAAACTTGCGGTTAGCATATCCTACACCAAATGAAAAGTATGGATCAAATCTTTTAGAATTTCCCATGTGAATATTAAATGTTGGCATAATTCTTAATCTTGAATATGAAGCTTCGTAATTGTACGTTGTACTGCCATCTACAGACTTTCCTTCAACTGAGGTTAGGGCGTAATTAGCGTGTATACCAATACCAATTTTGGCACCTACCAGATATTCAAATTTAAGTCCTACAGGTCCTATGGATTTATACTTTAAGTCTGCAAAATTACCTAAAGCCTGATCTGCTTTATAAAATGTTTTTACAACTCCGGTATACAAATTGGGTCCTCCATAATAAGCATCTACTATTACATTACCTTTTTCATAAACTTGTGCCTTAGCTAGTTGACAGAAGAGTAAAGAGCAAATAAAAAATAAAGAAAGAATGTTTGTTTTAATCATGATTTTTACTGGTTTATTTGTGTCTCCATATACGCCACCCTAGTATATGGGTTTTATATTTTTGAGTTTCAGGCTTATTTCTGCATGTATTTTATAAAATGTTGAATATCTTGCCTGTAAAGAATAATAAACATAATGGATATATATATAGGAAGCGCAATTGGAGGAAGATCGATAGGATTTATAGGCATTCTAGAAGTTATTATACGCCTATGTAAAATCTTATCATAAAGATGTTCCAGTTGTATCAGATTTTTGAAAGGAATTGATTTTTATGAAATCCTGAATTTATATGATAAGATCAATATCATTTAACAATGCAAGATGAGATAGGGGAGAAGGAGAGTTAATTTACACTATTGGGGTAGGGAAGTATACTCTAAATGTTGTTCCTATGCCTTCTATACTTTCTACTTCAATTTTACCTCCAGCATTATCTATAATTCTTTTTACAAATGTAAGCACACTCCGGAACCTTCAACATGGTCGTGGAAGCGTTTAAACATGGTAAACAATTTATCAATATTCGGCTTGCCGATACCCATTCCATTGTCCTTCACTGTTAATATGCTGTAGCTATCTTTATGTTCAATATTGATGAAGACTTCAGAAGAGCGGTCTGGATGACGGTTCTTAACTGCATTGCTTAAAAGATTGTATACTTACTTTGAAAGTTCTTTCTCGAGAATTGGATATGACTGCAATTTGAGTCATCAATTTTTACCAATGGATTGTTAATAGTTTTTGCCTTGTAATCTATTGACTAATTAACTTCTTGTCAGTTGAGGGTAGAAGAGAGCTTAACCATTATGTTTTTATTAAAAGACTGGCGTTTAAAAGCTCTTTAATTCTTTGAAGTATGATATAAAGGATTAATCTATTTCAAGTTTAACTTAAAGAATTTTTTCCCTTAATACCTATGGAACGCCTGTATCTGCTGTGACTCCGGCCAGTGAGAAGAAAAGAGTTAAGGGAGCACAAGGAACCGCTTATCAAAAGGAACGTAACTCTCTTCACATTATCAGATAGTTGTCTTTCAAATGCTCTTCTGTGTTAATAATCGTATCCAATTTAAATAAGTAAAAATACCTACCAGTGAGTATTTTTTGGACAAGCCTTCAGATGTAAATTTCGAATTGAGAATATTACGAATAATAAAGAATTAAAGCTTATCTATGAAATACATCTGTACCCTTTTATTTTTATTCCTGTTGATTTATACTGCTCTTGCACAAGAGCCAACAATATCCGGAATTTATCCAAGTAGTGCTCTTCCTGGTAGCACAGTGACAATCACCGGATCAAATTTTTTAGGAACGACCTCAGTCTCCGTGTTTGGCCAGGAAAGCCAATTCACAGTTGTCAATTTGAATACTATTTCATTTAAAGTTCCAATAAAGTATTCAGGTCCTGATAAAGTTAAAGTTATTAGTCCGAATGGAATAGGTGAAAAGTCATTTTATGTGAATATTCCTCCCGACCCTACGATTACAGGTTTTAGTCCAAGCACAGTAATGAGAGGCAACACTGTTACCATAACTGGAACGAACTTATCATATGTTCATACAATAGGTATTGGAGGAATGGAATGGGAAAAAGGATTTGTAATTAACTCCAATAGCAGCATAAGTTTTAAAATTCCCAATGATGCAATATCAACCTCAGGAGCGCTCATGTTAAAGTCAGCTTCTAATTTTGCAATAAGTCAGAATCTATTAACTGTACAGGATGATCCGAAGCCGAGCATTTCTGCTATTGCGCCTTTAACAGGGAAAATAGGTTCTTCTGTTACAATTACTGGAACAAATTTGTTGAGTACATTAGTAGTATTTTTCGATCAGATACCTACCAATAACTTTGTCATTAACTCCTCTACATCTATTACAGTGGTTGTTCCTGATGGCGCACAAACTTGTCAAATTGGTGTTGGAAACGCTTCTGAGGTTGTTTATGGTACCAGCATATTTACACCACAATCCGCGGGTGCTCCAACTATCATTTCATTTTCTCCATCTTCAGGAACCCCAGGAACGCTCTGTACTATTACAGGTTCAAATATCATAGCAGAAAGCATGGTTTTACTGAATGGAACTCCTGTTAATGATTATACATGGAATTCCTCTTCCTCAGTAATATTTAAGGTTCCTGTCGGTGCGGGAAGCGGATTGTTATCTGTAGTGAATTCTGGTGGTATTGCACAAAGTGCAACTAGTTTCAATGTAGTATTACCTCCTGCGCCTACGATATCTTCTATTTCTTCAACTACTGTACAATCGGGTTCTACGATTACCATCTCCGGAATAAACTTTACCGGATTATATAGGGTATCTTATAATGGGATCGATTGTGAAATAATCGATTTTTCGCCTACGAGTATTGTAGTAAAGGTAATAGCAGGGGGGACAGGAGCAATAGAAGTTTCTGCATTTGGAGGCACGGCAATAAGTACTGCTATTTTAACGGTGACTGCTCCAGCAGTTCCTACCATTACTTCCTTCACTCCAAGTTCAGGTTATTATAATCAACCAATCACGATTACCGGAACAAACCTAGCTTCTGTTTCAAGTATTTACTTTGGTAGCGATATGGTATTCGATTTTGTGGTGAATTCACCAACATCCATTACTGCTAAAGTTCCATTCGGCGAAGCATCAGGAAGAATTTCATTAACAACTTTAGGTGGAGGTACAGAAAGTGCAGAGGTATTTACAAAGATCTTCGAAAGTGCCCCAACCTTTAACTCATTTAGCCCGTCAAGTGGGCCAGTAGGAACAAAAGTAACTATTACTGGCAGCAATTTTTTATCTATGGGAGCTATAGAATTTGGTGGAATTTTTATACAGGATTTTGTAATTAACTCTGCAACCAGTCTTTCTATAAGGGTGCCAGAAGGAAGTACTTCAGGGAAAATAAAATTATTAAGTGAATCATCTCCAGGAGCTATTCACGAGGTACAAAGCGCTACTGATTTTACTATTACTCCAAAATCGGCTCCAACTATCACGTCCCTTACTCCAACAACCGCTTCTGTTGGGAGCACGATCACAATTAATGGTACTAATTTCTTACCAACCTATTATTTAGTATTTAAGGATATTAATGTAACTGATTTTACAGTCAATTCCTCTTCTTCAATTACAGCTGTAGTTCCTACAGGTGCGACAACAGGGAAGATTGGCGTAGTAACAGCGGAAGGAACAGCTGTAAGTTCTGCTAATTTAACCATAGTAGTTTCTGCAGCCCCAACTATTTCTTCATTTAATCCAACAAGTGGGGCGGTAGGTAGTACAGTAACGATTACAGGAACAAATTTTACAGGAGCTTCATCTGTAAAGTTTAATAATGTTTCAGCTATTAGCTTTTCGGTAGTCTCTTCGACTTCTATTACAGCAGTAGTTCCTGCAGGAGCAACAACAGGCAAAGTGACTATTACAACTGCAGGAGGTACTGCAGTTAGCGCATCTGATTTTACTTTGTTAATACTGGCTCCGGTTATTTCTTCTTTTACTCCTGGTACTGCCAATGTTGGTACTACTGTAACAATTTCAGGAAGCAACTTCACAGGAGTAACATCTGTAAAGTTTAATAATATTTCAGCTTCTTTTACTGTGGTTTCTGCTTCCTCTATAAGGGCTATTGTTCCTGAAGGAGCAATGACAGGAAAGATCAGTGTTACTACTTCGGCTGGTTCTGCATTAAGTGGTTCTGATTTTAAAGTTTCAGTTCCAGTGGTAACTTTAGGTTCAGCGGAGTTGGTAAAAGATATAATACCAGGTGATGTTGCAGGATCTCCTATAAACCTTACCTCTTGTGGTGGTACCTTGTTTTTTTTCGCACAGGATCGATCACTTGTTAGTGGTGAAACAGAGTTATGGAAAAGCGATGGGACTGCCAGTGGTACAGTAATGATTAAAGATATTAATCCAAACAAAGGTGCGATTCAAAGTAACACCTCATTGGTATGCATGATGGGAAATGTATATTTCATAGCAGATGATGGAATTCATGGAATTGAATTATGGAAAAGTGATGGGACAGCCGATGGTACTGTAATGGTTAAAGACATTCAGGCAAATGCTATAGGTTCTCGTCCAGATCATCTGACCGTAATGAATGACAAATTGTATTTTGCAGCAGATGATGGAATAAATGGAAATGAGTTATGGAAGACAGACGGAACTTCAAGCGGGACAGTTATGGTAAAGGACATTCGTGCTGAATCGAATTATTCTTCCTTTAATTCAAATTCTTATGGAATCTTGGCATTTAACAACCAATTGTTTTTTAGTGCACAAGATGCTATTCCTCATGGTAATGAATTATGGAAAAGTGATGGAACAAATGCAGGAACAGTATTGGTGAAAGAGATCAATACGAATTATGGGTCTTATCCAGATAATATAATTGAGTATAAAGGTGAAATTTATTTCACTGCAGAAGACGATGTTCATGGAGAGGAATTATGGAAAAGCGATGGTACTCCTGGTGGCACTGTATTGGTAAAAGATATTCGACCAGGTTCATCAGATTCTTATTCAGGTAGCTACAAAGTAGCCAATGGCTTATTATTTTTTATTGCATATGATGGTGTTCATGGTGGTGAATTATGGAAGACAGATGGTACAGATTTAGGAACAAAAATGGTAAAAGATATTCGTGCAGGTGCATCTGATGGACTTGGGGACGGTGCTAATTTCGTGGAATTTAATGGGAACTTATATTTTGGCGCTACAGATGGAGCCACTAATAATGGGACCTATACATTATGGAAAAGCAATGGTACTGAAGAAGGTACAGTAATAGTTAAACCCATAGCTATTTCAGGAAGAGAATTCCTTGTGATGAACTCAGTATTATTTTTTGCTGGCAATGATGGGGCTCATGGTTTTGAATTATGGAAAAGTGATGGTACAACTTCGGGTACCACAATGGTTCAAGATATTTTCCCTGCTGGTATTACGTTGGGTTCTCATGCTAATCCAGTTGATTTTTGCATCCATAATAACGAATTATATTTTAGAGCTGATGATGGAGTGCATGGACTTGAGTTATGGAAACTCGGAACATCAACAGTAGGTATCACTGATCAAACAAGTAGTAATTCACTTTTTAATATTTATCCTAATCCTGTTAAAGATCAGTTACTGATTTCATCTAAAAACAACACTAAGTTTAACAATGATGAGGTTATGGTTATGGATATAACAAGGAAAGTTATAATCAGAAAAGTTATTAATGGTTCGATTGACTCGATCTCAACAGAGCAACTTCCGTCAGGTATCTATTTTGTAAATATAGGTGGTAGTACTTTTAAAATTATTAAAGAGTAATAATTCAGAACTTAAATAACAATACTATTGAAAGACGAAACAAGGGAAAGTTTATATTTATCCAAATCCTATGGATTGAGAGATTATTAATTCGTTTGACAACTGCTATGTTCTTCGTTATATTTTATTAAAGTGGTGAATAAAACGTAACTTCTGTTTATAAAAATCTGAAGTCTTCGATAAATTCAGATACAGAAATTAATGTAAGCAACTTCCCTTCAGGTACCTTTTCAATAGTAAATGAAACAGAAAATTTGAAAGAAGTAAAAAAGGTTGTTGTGAAGTAATCATGTTTCACATTGTTAAAGAAAAGAGGCTGTACGAGAACGGAGAGTCTCTTTTATTTTAATAATATTGATTTGGTGTCGGACTTTTATTGTAAGAGGATTTATGACAGTAGATTATATCAGATTATAAGCTTGTGCAAACTGTACCAGCTCATAATTGTTAGTTACATTTAACTTTGTTCTGATGTTTCTCCTATGAGTATTAACGGTGGTTTCAGAAATGTGTAAAGAAGCCGCAATTTGATCTGAATTATGCCCTAAAGCCATGCCTTTTAGAATTTCTTTTTCCCTTTTTGTGAGAGAGGAAAAAACATTAGAATTCTTTTTAAGAAATATATTCTCTTCTATTAAACGATTTACTTTTAAAGTAATATGATGTTCAGGATTCACCGGAACAGCGGAGGTGATTAAGTGAGTAGTTCTCCCTTTGACATCTTTCATAAAAATTTTAGTCGTACTTAAATACAATTTGTAGTCCTCTTGAGGGGAAGAACGAACCTGTTGGAAGTAGGTAGCGATTTCTTTCTCGTCACCTTTTTCCATCAGGGCAACTATTTTTGAAGAATAATCATCATTATAGTCTTTTGCAAAATAGCGATCATAATATTCACTGCCTGGAAGGTCAAATAAATCTTCTTTTGTAGTCTTTAGTATGGATAATCCCCAAGGAGACATGTACTTTAAAACTAAATTTTCAAGTTGATGAATAATTATTACGGCAGGTATGTCTTGGGCAATTATATCAATGTTTCTTATTTTTTCTTCAAGTGTTTGAGATTCCACGTTTTGAAAATATTTTATCAATTTACCTTTTGAAAGAAAATTTATAGCTCATTATTGATATTTGTGAAATGCTTGATTATCAAAATATTTTTATTGTAGCATTTGATTGAAATGAAATATTATTTTGCAAATTCCTGTAAGATCGTTATTGAAGATCAATTGAAATTATTCAAGTAGTTGATTCACAGATGTCATTATTTCCTCTACCAATAATGATTTATTAAACTCAGTATTAATTACGCAAATAGCTTGTCTTAGTTTTTTGATTTACTTGCGGTTAAGTTATAAGTATTAAGTTTTAAGAAAAAGATTGTGGTTTGTGAGCAGGTTGATTCTTTAAGATTTGATAGGCATTATTCGCTAATTTTTAAAGAATATATTGTCCGCAAGTACCAATAGAGGGGGAACAAACTTTAAGTTTTAAGGAAAGACCTAGAGGCTGTTGTTATCCTACTTCATTTTTTTATCAAAGTAGTCCCAGGCAATTTTAGAGATATCTGCAATAATTTTTTCACTAGTTGCTGAGTCCTCTTTTGAATCTGTCACAAAAACGCTTATAAAATAATGACGTCCGTTAGGAAGAAAGACTATACCAATGTCATTAACTGCTGCTGTAATCCCTTCTTTGTTTGTGCCAGACCAGCCTGTTTTGTGAGCAACTACTGTCCCTCGGGGAAGTTCTCCTTTTAATCTGTTCTTTCCTGTTTCTGTTTGTTTCATGATTGTCCATATAAAGTCATAATGAGCAGCAGATAGAGTTTTTTTGTCATTGTTATAAAAAAATGCAAGTATTTGATTAGATGTTTTTGGTGTAGTCCAGTTCTTAAATTGCATATCCCAATTTCGCTGCATCACTTCTTCGTTGATTTTTACTGAAAAGTCCTTAAATCCTTTTTCCTGAATAAAATTTTCAACCACTTGAGGTCCTCCGATAAGTTTCAGAAGAACATCACATCCAACATTGTCACTTTGCGATACTGTGTATGTTAATATTTCTGAAATTTTCAAGGATGCTCCTTTGGGATACTTTTCACGAAGAGGACTATATAGATCAGGTAACATCTGCTCCTCACTAATTTTTACTAATTGGTCTAAAGAGAATTTACCTTGTTGAATTTGTGATAATACTGTCAATGCAATATGAAATTTAAAGACACTTTGCATTGGAAAACGTTGGTCTCCATTTATGGATAAGGTATCTTTTCCATTATCTCCCATAATTGAGACTCCTACCTTTGCCTTTTTCGTTGACAATATAGCTTTAATATCTGACCTTAGTGGCTCAATCGATTGGCCTTTTGTCCATGTTGTAATCATTAGCAGCGCTGCTATTAATGTAAAATTTTTGTTAATCATTTATAAAGTCTGTTTACTATTTCACTAG
>NZ_JAGHZZ010000029.1 GCF_017745095.1 Sporocytophaga sp.
TAGCAGGGAAAACTATTTTTTTATTTGTCTCATCACTAAGTTGACGGCTATGGTGCAGACCTAACTTCCAGCAAATACATTCTTTAAGGGCAAGTCAATGCTCAGTAGCTTATTGGTTTCAGCAAGAGATGACAGAAGTAATAACAATCGTTTCACAACTTTCTTAAAAAAAAAGGCTATTGCAACTTAGGTTACAAACTTCAGCTTTTTTAAATCCCATTTTTACTCCTGGGTAAAGCTTTACACCGACAAGACTAAAAAGTACATCAATCTAACAATTAAATTGAACATTTATGAAAAGACCTGTTTCCCGGCCTTTAATTATTATGGCCCAGATACTGCTATGCCTTTTCATTTCTGTAGATTCTTTCTCCCAGCAGAAGGAGTCAGGTGGGGCAGGACCATACCATGACAGAGATAAAAAGAGTCTTACCAGAGATCAGAAAAAGAAACTGAAAGAATACAAAAAGCATCCTGTCTGGGTGGATATGTTAAAAGACCAGTCTCATCTCAATTATTATGAAACGGTAACTGCATTTGAAACTTTCTGGGAAGAGCGTCCTAAACCTAAAGAAAAAGAACTTGAAAAAGGGAAAAAGGGAAAAAAGGAAAAGAAAAGATCTCTTCCTAAAAGACTCCTGAAATCTGATAAAAAGCTAAAACGGGAAAGCAACCGGCTGGTCGTTGAATGGAAATCTTTTGAATCGTGGAGGAGAGAGGTACAGCCATTTGTGCAACCCGATGGTACAATTTTATCCGAAGAAAGGATGCTACAAATCATTAACAGTCAGGTGCAGGAATAATCTTAAAAAAGTAAATTATGAAAAAAAGGTATAAATCTTTAACGTGGGCGCTGTTGCTGGTATTATCCGGTATCAGCAGTCTGATGGGACAGCAGGCAGGCGAATGGCAACCGCTGGGTCCTGTAAAATTTCCCCTCAACAAGATAGGGCAGATCAATGGTATCACGAGGACAGGTGATTTAAAGTTCCACCCGACAGATCCCAAAAAAATGTATGCTGTAAGTGTTGCTGGAGGGCTTTTTATCAGCAACGACGAAGGTAGAAACTGGACTACAGGTGGTACAGATACTATTCCTCAGGCACATGGTACAACTGTCTGTATTGACTATACAGACGACCGCATCATGTATTTCGGAACCGGCGATGAACACTTTCTGAATATATATAACAGAACCAAGGGTCTCTGGAAGACTGTAAACGGTGGCAAAACATGGTCGAGAATAGGTGAAACTACTATCGGCAACAGATCTACTACAGAAATACTGATGTCTCCCACAGATCACAATGTACTGATCGCTTCCACTGATGATGGTATATGGAAATCACTTGACGCCGGAAACACCTGGACAAAAAAGGCTGAAGGAACATTTCCTTCTATGGTTTTCAGAATGAATGATAATCCGACTATCATGTATGCGGCATCAAACAGCGGTTTCTTTAGAAGTGTAAACCTTGGTGACTCATGGGACCCGATTGCATTGCCTGGAACAGGGCTCAGCGGCGGTGGACGAATTGGTGTGACCAAAGCTTCACCTGATGTTGTTTATTTAACTTTCGTCGGTGACAACAATTCGAAACCAAGAACATGTACTCCTGTACTCAGGTCTTATGATTCTGGTCTGTCATTTGATATAGTAAAACCAGCCGGCGGAACCAATCTGAACGGTTATACAGAGTTTGAAGGAGGACAAGGCGACTATAATTTCTGTTTCACTGTTGATCCTCTGAATGCAAACACTTTGTATGCAGGGGGACATGTAGTATACAAATCAACAGATGGCGGTGTAAACTGGGTCAGAACTAATCCATGGCACACCAGTGTACATACAGATATGCACAACCTGATCTACTCACCTCATAACGACCACAGGCTCTATAATACCAATGACGGAGGAATCTGGTCGAGTGAAGACGGAGGATTTACATGGACACATCTTAACGATGGTATTGCAGGCGCGGAGTCTTCAGTTGCCGCCCAGAGCCCGATCATAAAAGACAGAATGTGCATTGGTACCCAGGACAATGGTGAACTTGTTTATACGGACAATGTCTGGTTTACCAATGGCGGAGGTGACTTCCATACCAGAATGGAGTTTGACTACAACAGCGCAGATTATGTATACAGGTTAACAGGAGAAAGAAGGTATCTGCCTAACGGCAACACTGAAAGTCTTAATTACCAGTTTTCTGCTTCCGAAAATGGTAACGAAGAAAAATTGGTATTCAACCCTACCAATCTGAATGTTGCATTTCTTTCCAGAACAGATATTTACAGATGTACCAATATTACCGGTTCTCCGTCATGGACAAAGATTAAAAGTATCGGCACAAGAATCATGGCTTTGGCATCTCATCCTGCCAATCCCAATCTGCTATATGCTGTCGATGCGAACAACAACTTTTATGTGACTGAGAATGCCCTGGATCCGGAACCGACATTTAATACGTATCCCGCCCCTGCTGCTGCGTGGAATGCTGCCAGCATTGCTCCGGTAAAAGGAAATCAGAATGTTGTTTATATCAGCTGCGGTGGTAGTGTTTACAGGTCTGGTAATAAAGGTGCAAGCTGGGGAAGTCCGATAAATGGTACAGTACTGCCATCTGATATAAATATCATAAAACTCATCCATGATGACTACAGTACAAACGAGTCCATATACGCAGCTTCCGCAATAGGTGTATGGTACAAAAACAACAGCACAACAAACACATGGACTAATTATTCCAAGGGTCTTCCTGCTTTTGCGAAATACTACAACTTTCTTATTTACAATGACGGTACAAATAATTCTGAATTAAGAATTGTTGCTGCCGGAAGAGGTGTATTCAGAAGGAGTCTGAGTGGGAAACCTGCGATACTTAGGGATCCTGAAAATCCTTCCAATGCTGTTGCAGGAGTAAGCTATAAATATTACGAAGGCACATGGGATCATCTTCCAAACTTCAATTCTCTTGTTCCTGTTCAGACAGGTACTACAACTGATTTTAACTTGTCAGTAAGAAATAGAAATGAATATTTTGGTGTCGTGTATAACGGATATATAAATGTTCCTGCAGATGCAGTGTATACATTTTACCTGAATTCTCAGGATGGAAGCAAATTGTATATAGGTGACCAGCTGGTTATTCACAACGACGTTCTTAACTCAACTACGGAGAAAAGCGGGACAATAGGATTGAAGACCGGTAAACATGCAGTTCGTGTGGAGTATTTCAACAATACAGGTACCCCTTCAATGACCGTTTCATTCTCATCACCAACACTTACGAAACAGGTAGTGGCTTCCTCCGGTCTTTTCACGCTTCCTGCTGAAGTAATCTGCACAGGTGGTGGTGCAATAAGCCGTGAAATCTGGAAACAGATCCCTGGCTTCAGTGTAGCTGATATTCCGGTTACAACTATTCCTCACATTCAGGATCAGTTGGGCAACCTGCTTGAACAAAGAGCAGACATGGGAGATGAATACGGAGTAAGACTCAGAGGATACATTTGTGCACCCTATACCGGCGCTTACAAATTCTGGTTATCAAGTGATGAAGTCGCTGAATTATGGCTCAGCACTGATCAGACTCCAGGCTTGAAGCAAAAAATCGCTGAGCTCACAAGCAGAAGCGGCGCGAGAGACTGGTATGCATATACTTCACAGCAGTCAGCATCCATTAACCTTGTAGCGGGACAGAAATATTATATTGAGGTATTGCACAAAGAAAACGAGGGTAATGATAACCTGGCTGTAGGCTGGACGTTACCAAGTGGTGAAATGGAAAGACCAATTGCAGGTCACAGACTTTCTCCATATCAGGGAGTGGCCAATACACCGGGAATAAAGCTGATTTTACCCTTAGACAAGTTATATTATACAGCTGGTTCATCTCTTCCTATACAGGTCGAACTTACACAAGCTACTGCTGCGATCTCAAAAGTAGAATATTTTGTAAACGGTGCAAACCTTGGAGTAGAAACAGGACCTGATTTTAGTCATATCTGGACCAATATTGCAGCAGGAAATTATCGTATTTATGCAAAAGTAACCGACCAGTTAGGTTTCTCTGCAAGCAGCACTGTTAAAGATGTAACCTTTCTGCAATACAGAAATGCTGACAACCCTGCAAATACAGCTCCTGGGATCACAACAGAATATCATCAGGGCTCTTTCGGTTCTGTATACGATATGAACAGCTCAACACTTGTAAGGAAAACAACAGGAACTGAGATCAGCATAGATGACAGAGATAGGGACGACGACTTTGGATTTAAGTACAATGGTTTCCTTGAAATTACTGATCCTGGTATTTATTTTTTCAATCTGATCAGATCTGATGATGGTTTTGTCCTTTCTATAGGTGACACTATTCTTATCAACAATGATGGGTTTTCAGGGCAGGCGGAGGACAAGGAATTCCCCATTGCACTGAGAGCAGGAAAGCACAAAATTTCCGCTGCATATTTTGAAGGTGGAGGAGAACAATATATGAACTTAGGTTACTACGGACCTAATACTCCAATGCAACCCTTACCGGCCAGTCGTTTGTTTATAGAGACACAAGTGAATACTCTGCCTGTAGTTAGCCTTACTTCTCCTTCAAACGGACAAACATATACAGCCCCTGCAACTGTACAGCTTGCAGCCAATGCCACGGCGACAGGTGCTACAATTTCAAAGGTGGAGTTTTACAATGGCAGTGTAAAGCTGGGCGAAGATCCGACTTCTCCTTACACATATTCATGGTCAGGAGTAAGCGCGAATACTTATTCAATAACAGCAAGGGCTTACAACAACCTTGGTCAGTATACGATTTCTGCTCCTGTATCAATTACGGTAAACGGTACAACCTCAACATGCCTTATCACCGAGCCTGTGCCTACACCATCGCTTTATGTGGTGAGGAACCTTTGGGGCGATAACAACAATGGATCTTCGGTAACTGCAGATGCTGCTACAGGATCTATGATGGTTACTCACAGAGCGTATGGGCAAAATGAACTATATGTGATTGAAACCGGTAAAACCATCAGTGTTACAAGTGGTCAGGTTTATACCATCAGCTTTGATTTCAAAGATTATGTTAATGCACCTGTAACAGGAGTAGATGTTGGTTTTGCACAAGGACTGAACTCATCCAATAACGGCCCACAACTTCCTCAGTCAATGGTAGCTGCTCCTGCAGGTTATTCTTCATCTGCTTTTACAACTAAATCCGTGAATATCACTTCATCTGTTACAGCTTCAAATGTCAATCTGGTATTCAGGTTAAGATGGAACGGACAACCAAGTTCGCAGGTGGCAGATTTTATCAAAAATATCAATGTCTGCAATGCTTCAGGTTTAAGAATAGCTGAAACCAATGAAAACTCGCTTATTGTAATGCCTAACCCTGCAATCGAAACATTTACTCTAAGAGCAGAAAAAGCTATAGAAATGATTTATGTTACAGATGGCCAGGGAAAGCAGATTTATACAAATGCTGCGATACCTCAGGGTGCCGATCTCGAATTTGGTAAAGATTTCGAATTTGGCATTTACAACCTCTCTGTCATTTATACAGACGGCAGCAGAGAAATTGTGAAAATTCTGAAAACAAAATAAATTCAAGTATCAGTTAGTTTAGTGAACAAAAGGTCCGGGAAATTCCCAGACCTTTTTTATTTTTAAGATAAATATTTTAAAAGAATCAATCCCAATATTTCTCCCCAGCCGGTGTCTGCACCCTCATCCGTTGCCTTTCCCCTGACAGGCCACGGTGGGGTTGCATTTATAATTCATTCAATTTATACTAACTGCTGATTTTGATACTTCGTTTTACACTTGTAAAGATTAATAGTTATTGCTGTTTGCTTAGGACTAGAGTAGTTGACCTCTGTGTTTTTTTGCTTAATAAATCTTCTCTAACTTTTAACTAAATTTGCATTAAGAGTAAATTGAAGGTAATGATTGTTAAATTCCATCTGATCTTGTTGATTCAAAAAAGAGATAACATTATATGATCTATATATGAAGAAATACCTAGTTTTTTTAGTCTTGCTAAATGCTATACCTCTTTTTGGGCAAAATATATCTGATGCTCCAATAATGCATCCAGGAAGTGTATCTGACTTTATTGGAGAGGATTGGCATATACTTGATTCAGCAAAAGGTGATTTGAATAAAGATGGATTGGAGGATGTGGCACTGGTACTGGAAAGTAATTATAGTCCTAGGGTTGTTGAAGCAGATAGTACATATATAGAAACAAGTGATAGCAATCCAAGGAGTTTACTGATTTTGATGAAAAGGAGGGATGGCTTATTTACTTTGACAGAAGAGTCAGGAACCTTTATTCCGTTTCCTGAAGAATACAAAGCAGATCCTTTTGAAGGTATTGAAATTGTAAAAGGAGTTTTGTGGATTGATATTTTGGATATGTCTTACTATGGTAGTTGGTGGGTTACAAAAGCAAGATACAAATTCCGGTTTCAAAACGGACAATTTGAACTGATTGGGGCAGATAGAAACTCCTTGCATCGATCTTCCCTTGAATTTGAAAATCTTAGCTTTAATTTCCTATCAAAAAAATGGACAAATGTAAAAGGTAAGGACGTGGAGGAAGGGGAGGAACTTGTACCTACAACAGAAATTACTCAACCGTTGCAAATTAAACACTTGAAAACTTTTAAGACTTTTATTTCTCCCTTTTCATGGGAGGTTGTTCCTGGATTTGTTATTTAAATGAATTTATTTTTTAGTTCACCAGCTGGTAAATATAGGCTGCTAGTGAACAATTGTATATGCTTAATGTCTGCCATCTGTCATCCGTGACCTGTCCCCTGACAGGCCACTCTGTCTATAGCAAGTAAATATTGTTATATTGGAGAAGCTATGGAAAACCTTTTTTAAAAACAATTCGCAATTCCAGGATGAATCTCATGACTGGCTTTTAAAATCCTCTCTCATCCTCTCGCAAACGAGGACTATAGGGAAGGACTATATGGGTTCTACTTTCTAATGAATCATTTTTTTTATATATTGACAATTAAAATTATTATTATAAATAATAAGTAAAAAGGTGAATTGTGAGGGTATAAATTATTTTGTATTTAGAAGGATTCTTTTTCTTCATTTACTATTATTCAATATATCTTACTTTTCTCAGGATCTTGAAAGGGTGGACTTAATCCATGGTGCTGTCGCTAATCCTGATTTGTATTTTGAGAATGGTAAAGCTGAATCTACTTATGGTTATTATAAGGTAGTTCCAAACGGAGACGTAAAAGGCTTGCTTGTATTGCTTCCTGGTTATGGAAGGAGTTCTAATCAAATCATTAAGGAAACACAATTACCGGCTGTTGCGAAAGAAAGTCAGATTGCTACCATTTTTCCCACCATTAATCAAAGATCGACGCTCGATTCTATTAGCACTGTGCTTATAACTGCTTCCATAAAAGATATGACTGACAAATATAATATACCTAAGGATAGGGTGTTTTTAGGAGGTTTTTCATCCGGAGGAAACTTAGCTTTGTTGTATACCGAAATGTCAGTGAAAAACAAAGGTAATGCATATGTGGTACCTAAAGGTGTCTTTGCTGTGGATGCTCCTGTAGACCTTATCCAGCTTCACTATACTATGGTCAGAACCACAGAAGCCAATTGTAATGAGGCTTATGTTAATGAGGCTAAATGGGTGGTGGCAAATGATATTAAAAAGTATGGAGGCACGCCTGAACAGAATCCAACAGGATATATAACTGATTCTCCATACTCCAGATCTGCAAAGAATGGGGGAAATGCTCAATATTTAAAAGATTTGCCGGTAAGATTATATACTGATCCTGATATAAAATGGAATCTCGAGGTTCGTTGTGCTGATTATTATGATATGAATGCTTTTGGTCTGGCCGGAATGATAAGGTTTTTAAAACTTTCCGGAAATAAAAACGCAGAGTTGATTTCGGCAATTAATAAGGGGTATGATTTGAACGGAAAGAGGAATCCTCATTCATGGTCGATTTTGGATGCGAAGGATTGTAAGGAGTGGATGATTGAGGGATTTAATGATACTGTAAAGTGATTCGGCTTATGTGAAGAAGTGTTGACTTAATTTGACAGTTTGGGATTAAATGATGGGCTATGACGAATCTGCTTGTCAGGAGAATCCTATGCACGGTTTTAAAAATAATTTTTCCAGTTATTTTCCTTAGCTCCAGAACGGTTCGAATTTAAGGCTAATATACGCTGATGCCTAAAACAAGAAGGTCTGCATAAATTGGTTAGGTTCATTGATGGGAAAATCTATTACAAAAAGAAAGGGGAGTATTATGTCAGAAATTCTTCCGCTCGAAATGGGTAAGAAAAAGTTCTACCTATAAGACTTTCCGAAGTTTAGCATCAACAAGATGTATCAGTTAAAAATCGCTATTCTGTGAGATTAAATCTTAAAATAAACTTTAAAAATTGATCCTTTTCCTTTTTCACTTTCAACCTCTATTCTTCCCCCTGAATTATCTACAATTCTTTTCACAATGTATAGACCAACTCCTGTCCCCTCTACATGCGTATATAGTCTTTGAAACATTGTAAAGATTTTTCCTATTTTTTCCGCTTCTATTCCCAAGCCATTATCCTGTATAGATAATAGAACAAAATCATCCACTCGTTCAGTTTTAATAATTATTTCAGGCATTCGTTTCGGAGATTGGTATTTGAGAGCATTGCTCAAAAGATTATATATTATGCTCCTGAAATTCCTTTTTGAGAATTGAAGCTTGAGAATTTTAAGTTTACTCTTGATTATTGCATTTGAACTTTTAATTAAATCCTTTAACAAAAATTGAGTTTCATCAATTATTTCAGATATGTCAATTTCTTCATTTGCTTCTTCCAAACTTTTCTGAGCACGACTGATTTCTGTCAGATCAAGGATAGTATGTTTAAACTTCTCGACCGAAAGATCAACCATGTCCAGCAAGTCTTTCATATCCTTCGATATTTCAGAGTATTTTTCACTTGATTTAATGGCAGTAATTAAGCCTTCAATATTGGCGACAGGAGCTCTTAGGTCATGAGAAGCTGTATAGATAAAATTATCCAAGTCAGTATTTATTTTTTTTAACTCTTCAATATTTTGGGAAAGCTCTTCTGTTCTTTCCGTGACCCTTTGCTCAAGTTCAATATTTAATCGAGACAATTTTTCTTGTGCTTGTTTCTTTTCTGTTAAATCCTGCGTTATTTTAGAAAAACCTACTAATTTTTTGTCCTTGTCATATATGGCCGTAATTACGACCCGGGCATAGAATTGTGTTCCGTCTTTCCGGACTCTCCAGCCTTCATCTTCAAACCTGCCATTCTTTTTTGCTTCCTCCAGTTCATAATCGGGGAAGTGTCTTTCGAGCGCTGCCTTTGGATAGAATATAGAAAAATGTTTACCTATGATTTCTTTCTCTGTATAACCTTTCAATCTTTTTGCTCCTTCATTCCAGGTAGTAATATTTCCTTCCGGATCCAGCATAAAAATAGCATAATCTCTTACTCCTTCTATTAGAAGCTTATAGCGGTCTTCGGATATCTTTTTATCGGTATTATCGAAGGCAACAATTAAAGCTTGTTTGAGTATCCCTTCCCCAGTTTTTTTAAATTCCGTAGCTCTTGTAAATAACCACCTGTAATTCCCATTGGAATGTTGAACTCTGATTTCTAATTCCACAGCACTTTCATCCTGTAGCTCCGAAATTTTTTTTTGCCATTCCATAGCCTTCTCCCAATCGTCAGGATGAATGGGAATTTTTTTTGATCCTTTTCCCATTATCTTTAACTCGTCCAGAGAATATCCAAGAATATCCGTTGCCTCCTGATTAATATAGATGCTTTCTTTATTCAATACATCATATACAGAAATAATAACAGGTGAAACTTCAACTATCCTTTGAATAAAATGCTGGTTTTCCTTTAAAGTTTCTTCCGTTTTTTTTCTTTGTGAAATATCACGGATAATTCCTGTAAAGAAGAAAAAGCCGTTTTCTTCCCAATAAGAGAGTGAAAGCTCAACTGGAAAAATTGTACCATCCTTTTTCTGTGCTTCAAGCTCCAGTACATGCCCCATTAGCTTAGGTATGCCAGTATTAAGAAACCGTTCAACTCCTTTTCTATGGTACTCCCTGTATTGAGGAGGCATCAGGATCGTGAGCTCTTGACCAAACAGATCTTCATTTGTATATCCAAACACTTCCTGTACTTTGGAGTTAGAGGAAATAATGATAGAATTTTGATCTGTAATAATGATTGCATCTGTTGCAGTTTCTACAACTGTCTTAAACTTCATTTCTGAAAGTTCAAGTTTTTTTTGGAGGGTATTTGTCTGATTATTTGAATTATTCACTAAAGAAATTTAAGTAGAGACCATGTCGTTTATACTAACAACCTTTTAGGGAGAGAGAATGTTATCCTGAGGAATTGCTATTAAAGCTCTCAAAGATAAAAAAAATTCTCTTTGGGAACAATTTGTCTCTTAAATAGTGTCTTTCGGAAGAAACGGAAAACGGGTTAATATAAGGACTAGAGTGGTTCCCCGAACTGATGGAGATCCTTCTGATGTTTCGGATCATATTAAGAGACAGGCTTCGAGTGGGATTTTTTTATTTGGGCATTCAATGAGTCGGTCAGTCTGTTAATAAATGTTTCATGACGTATTGTTGTTATAATCCAATTAACTCCAAACAACCAGGCAAAAGCAAACAGCCCAGGAAAAATTGAGTGCATTGAGAAATATGCTGGAAGCCCTATAAAAACAGAAAGACCTAGGGTAAAATAAAATGTTCTGGCAAAAGAATACGAATAAATGAAGGTGCGGGTGGATATATTAATTTCAAAATAACCTTTGTCTATAGGTGCCATTAAATGAGTTCTACCTTGACCAAAGTTGAAAAAGGGATTTTTGAAATCCAATCTTGTATTGGTGATTTTTATATCGTCAATGCTTAGATCATTCAATTTATTTTTTATGGTATTTATACATGCATTGGCAATTTCATTATCACATTTTCTTAACCTTCTTTCGTTTTGAGTGGTAAGTAGAGTCATATCAAAAATTAGATTTTTAAAATTGAATAATCGGTAAGCTAATAATGGCTTTAATAATTGATTTTGTATTCTTCCAGTTTTCTGTACAATGTCGTAACACCTATTCCCAGAAGTTCTGCGGACTTTGTTTTGTTTCCTTTTGTCAGATGTAATACTTTTTGTATGTAGATTTTTTCGATGGTTGTAAGGTCATAAGGAGATTTACCGTTGTTGTTTTCAGCCAGAAATACTTCAGAAGGGAGTAAGGCACTTGTAAGAGTATCTCCATCTGCAAGTATGATAGCCCGTTCTATAATATTCTTTAACTCTCTTATGTTTCCTTTAAACGAATAGCCTTTCAGTTTTTGAAGGAATCCAGAATCTATTTTGGAAATTTTCTTTTTTACCTGATGGCTGTATTGAAGTATAAAAAAATTACATAAATCTTCAATATCTTCAATCCTTTCCCGAAGTGGTGGAAGTTGTATAGTAAAGCTTGCAAGTCTGTAGTAGAGGTCCTGACGAAAATGTCCTTCTTCTCCTTCCTTTATAAGGTCTCTATTGGTAGCAGAGATTATTCTCACATTAACTTTGGTTGTCTTTGTATCACCAGGTTTTATGAAGGTCTGAGTCTCCAATACTCTTAATAATTTGGCTTGTAATTCAATATTCATTTCTCCGATCTCGTCAAGAAAAATTGTACCATTATTTGCTTCTTCAAAAAGACCTTTTTTGTCTTTGTTCGCCCCTGTAAATGCTCCGGTCTTATAGCCAAATAGTTCAGATTCAATAGTCTCTTTGGGTATGGCACTGCAGTTTATTGCTACATAGTTATTATTCCTTCTTTCACTTGAATAATGAATTGCCTGAGCAAACACTTCCTTTCCTGTACCTGTTTCACCCAATAGGAGCACGGACATATCTGTAGGGGCTACTTTAGCAGCAAGTTTTTTAGACTCTATCAGCAATGGTGAATTTCCTATGATGGTATCAAGGTTGTGCTTTTCTGATATCTTTTTTTCGAGCTGAACTACACGTGCTTTTAGTTGAGCTTTGTCCATGGCTTTGCTAATGGCAGGTATGATTTGCTCTTCTCCTTCGCCTTTAGTGATGTAGTCAAAAGCACCGTTTCTCATTGCATTCACTCCATCTTCTATTGTCCCATATGCAGTCATAACGATGATTTCCGGAATGGGATAGGAGTTTTTAATTTTCAGAAGCTGATCAAGAATATTGCCATCAGTAAGTTTTACATCTGTGAGTATAACTTCTATATCCTCTTTCTCGAGTTGACGGAAAGCATTTTTAATATTGTTGGCTTGAATAACTCTATAACCTTCCAGTGATAATATTCTGGTTAAAAGCTCTCTAAGCTTGTCTTCATCTTCAATAATTAAAATAGTACCGCTTTCCATTGACTTGTTTTTCCTCAAATAATGTTATTTCTCACCGTAAAGCAATACTTCAATTAAAGAAATTTTAGTTTTTCCTAAACAATAATTCATATTGATTATCTACAATTTCTCTTGGGAAAAATCTTCTTTTTTTACTTCATCTGTCATTTTGATAAACAGGTATTTCAAAATGGAAGGGTTTTATATTCCCTTAAATTCAGCTAAAAACACCCTAATGGTTTTAAGGTTTTAATTTTCAGTTTATTGAAAGGCTTTGGGGTTTCCGAAATTGTATTTGGCATCTGAGTGGCATATGTATGGTAAAATAAAACTGAACAACAAATGGAAACACTAATGACAGTAATTTTTATCGGAGCAGGTGGTGCTTGCTTCTGGATTTTCTTTAAATCAATTGACTTCTTCGAACATGTATAATCTATTGCTATGATCGCCCTACTGATATTATCGATGGCTTCATTTGCCTACCTGTTTTATGTGTTGTTAAGACCTGAGAAATTTTAAAGCACTAAGACATTGCCAGGCACTTTATAAAAACGATTAACGAATTTAAATTATGTCAACGGAAATTCTTGGAGTATTATTTATGTTTATGCTGACTCTGCTACTGGCCATACCTTTTGGCAAGTATATAGCGAGAGTTTATAATGGGGATAAGACGATTACCGATTTTATGGCTCCGATTGAACGAGCCATTTATCGTATTTGCGGTATAGATTCGCATAAAGAAATGAACTGGAAGCAGCATATGGCCGCTTTGCTTTGCATCAATATGATCTGGTTTTTTGGGGCTATGATTATTCTGACGACTCAGGGAAGCCTTCCGTTAAATCCTGATGGAAACCCTTCCATGAGTTATCACCTAGCTTTTAACACCGCAATAAGTTTTCTGGTAAATTGTAATCTACAACATTATTCCGGGGAGACAGGAGTTACTTACTTTTCTCAATTAACAGTCATGACCTTCCTGCATTTCGTATCTGCAGCAACCGGTATGGCTGCTTTGGTTGTAGTATTCAGGGCTTTCAGGGACAAGACAACTACTTCACTGGGAAATTTCTTCCGCTATTTTCTTTTAAGTTGTACCAGGATTTTGTTACCGGTGGCCATAGTTGTTGCTACTATCCTTGCATTCAGAGGCGTGCCTGCATCTTTTGCCGGAAAAGATCAGATCATCTCAATGGAAGGTGATACCGTCAATGTATCAAGAGGTCCGGCGGCTGGTATGATCGCTATAAAGCATTTGGGGACAAACGGAGGCGGATGGTTTGGTGTAAACTCAGCGCATCCGCTTGAAAACCCTGACTATGTTACTAACATCACGGAAATGGTAGCACAGGTATTGATTCCAGTAGCTATGATATTTGCTTTTGGATATTTTATAAAGAGAAAGAAATTGTCATGGACAATATTTGCAGTGATGACTGCAGGTTTCTTAATGCTTGTAATTCCAACCATCTATTATGAAATCCATGGAAATCCTGAGATTACCAAAATGGGCATAGATCAATCTCTCGGAAGTATGGAAGGAAAAGAAATACGTTTTGGGTCGGCAGCTTCTGCTTATTGGGCAATTATTACCACAGTTATTTCAACAGGTTCAGTTAACTCCATGCATGATAGTCTTACGCCTATGTCAGGAACAATGACCCTGCTGGCTATGATGATTAATGCCTTTTATGGAGGATGCGGAGTGGGCATACTTAATTATTTTATATTTCTTGTGATAACAGTATTTATTGCCGGACTTATGGTAGGCAGAACACCTGAGATGTTTGGAAGAAAAGTAGAAGCAAGAGAAGTAAAGATTGCTATCATGATTGCCTTGTTACATCCTTTCATTATTCTGGTTCCTACGGCCATGGCGGCTTTTGGCATTACTTCAAATCCTGATTTGGGCTGGCTTAATAACCCAGGTTTTCACGGGTTTTCAGAAATGCTTTATGAATATACTTCTTCCGCTGCCAATAACGGCTCAGGCTTTGAAGGTCTGGGTGACAATACAGTCTGGTGGAATATCAGTTGTGGCTTTGTTCTGATATTCGGAAGGTATCTGCCGATCATTGGCCCTGTGGCAATTGCAGGAATTTTGGCATCGAAGAAATACATTCCGGAATCATCAGGAACGCTTAAAATTGATTCAATAACCTTTAGTATCACAACCTTCGCTGTGATCCTGATCATTGCAGCACTGGCATTCTTTCCAGCTCTGGTACTAGGACCTTTGGCCGAATACTTTTCACATTGATCTGTAAGCAAGAAAGCATATAAAGTATCTCATTTATAAATAGGTTATTCCCTGGATAAAAGAGGTCAAATATTTTGTCCGGGATTAAAAATATAAGAATTATGAAACGTCAGACATCAACAACCCTTTTTCAGAAGGATCTTGTTATCGCAGCTTTCAAAGAATCATTCATTAAGTTGCATCCAAAAACAATGATTAAAAATCCTGTCATGTTCATGGTAGAAATAGGAACGGTAATCATGTTTATTGTGACTATCATGACTTTATTTTCAGTAGTATCAGGACAAGGAAGTTTTGCTTATAACTTTCTTATTTTCCTGATTCTCCTAGTAACATTGCTTTTTGCCAATTTTGCAGAAGCCATAGCTGAGGCCCGTGGAAAAGCACAGGCAGAATCACTTAGAAAAACAAGAGAAGAGACACCTGCAACTATTATATATTCAGATGGGAGGACAAAGAGAATCAGTTCTTCAGAATTAAAGAAAGGAGACATATTTATAGTAAAGGCAGGAGAAATTATTCCATCTGATGGAGAGATTACAGAAGGATTAGCCACCATTGATGAATCAGCTATTACAGGAGAATCTGCGCCTGTAATAAGAGAAGGCGGAGGAGATCGCTCGAGTGTTACCGGAGGTACCAAAGTGCTTTCAGATCAGATCAAAGTCAGGGTAACCATTGCTCAAGGAGAGTCATTCCTGGATAAGATGATCGCTCTGGTTGAAGGAGCAAGCCGACAAAAAACGCCTAACGAAATTGCACTCACTATTTTGCTTGCAGGATTCACCATGGTATTCCTTCTTGTGACCGTGACTCTTAAAACTTTTGGAGACTATGCAAATGCAACGCTTCCTTTAGCTTCATTGATTTCTTTATTTGTTTGTCTTATCCCGACAACGATCGGAGGTTTGCTTTCTGCCATAGGAATAGCTGGTATGGACAGAGCACTTCAGGCCAATGTAATCAGTAAATCCGGAAAAGCAGTGGAGACAGCAGGGGACGTGGATACCTTACTGTTAGACAAAACCGGAACCATTACAATAGGAAACAGGAAAGCTACCAATTTCTTTCCTGCAGAAGGTATCGATAAGACAGAATTCATTAGAATATGTGTTTTAAGCTCTCTTGCTGACGAAACCCCGGAGGGAAAATCCATTGTGGAGCTGGGAAAAACACAGAAAGTCGAAGTGAGCACAAAAGATATTCAGCAAGCAAAGCTGATTAAATTTACAGCAGAAACACGTTCCAGCGGTCTTGATTTTCCGGATGGTCTAGAAATAAGGAAAGGTGCTTTTGATGCCATAAAAAGGATTACAGAAAAAGCCGGATTTTCTTTTCCTGCTGAAATCAACAACCATGTAAAGACAATTTCTTCCAATGGAGGAACACCTCTTGTAGTAACCAAGAATAGTAAAGTTGTTGGTGTTATACAGTTGGAGGACATTATCAAACCCGGAATGGTAGAACGTTTTGAAAGACTGAGGAAAATGGGTGTAAAAACAGTGATGGTAACAGGAGACAATCCACTGACGGCTAAGTTTATTGCGAATAAAGCAGGAGTTGATGACTTCATCGCTGAAGCAACTCCTGAAGAGAAGATGAACTACATAAAGAAGGAACAAGCTTCCGGAAAACTTGTAGCTATGATGGGAGACGGAACAAATGATGCCCCAGCACTTGCACAGGCAGATGTTGGTGTAGCTATGAACTCTGGAACACAGGCAGCTAAAGAAGCATGTAATATGGTCGACCTAGACAATGATCCTACGAAACTGATTGAGATTGTTGAAATAGGTAAACAACTGCTTATTACCAGAGGAACTCTAACTACCTTTTCAATTGCCAATGATGTGGCCAAATACTTTGCAATAGTGCCAGCATTATTTATAGCCAGCATTCCAGGGTTGCAGGCATTGAATATCATGAGATTGTCCAGCCCTGAGACAGCTATTCTTTCCGCCGTGATTTTTAATGCCATTATCATTCCCTTTCTGATTCCTCTGGCACTTAAAGGCGTGCAATATAAACCACTTGGAGCAAGTGCTTTACTAGCAAGAAATCTCCTGATCTATGGACTAGGCGGTGTGCTGGTTCCTTTTGCAGGAATTAAGCTTATTGATATGGCTGTCAGTATTTTCTGGTAATTTAAATAAAGATAAAAATGAAAACTGCATTTAAACAATCATTTGCATTGACTGTAATCCTGATCGTGCTTTTTGCATTTGTATATCCATTGACGATTTCTTTTATCGCGCTGCTATCGCCGGGGAAGGGAAATGGCGTAAAGCTTTCTAAAAACGAAAAAGTGATTGGATATGAAAATATAGGACAAAAATTTTACAGTGACCGGTATTTTCAAGGCCGACCATCTGCCGTGGATTATAATGCTGCAGGTTCTGCTGGATCAAATAAGGGGACGACTAATCCGGATTATCTGAAAACAGTGAAAGAAAGGATCGATACTTTTCTGGTACACAACCCTGAAGTAAAAAGAGAAAACATTCCTGCAGATCTGGTAACAGCGTCTGCAAGCGGACTTGATCCTGATATATCTCCTGATGCAGCATATATTCAGATCAAAAGAATCGGTAAAGTAAGGAATCTTTCTGAAGAACAATTGAACGTCCTTGTAGGTCAACAGATTGAAAGGCCGCTATTCGGTCTTTTCGGACCATCAAAAGTAAATGTGCTGAAGCTTAATTTGGCCCTTGACAATCTTTCTCATAAATAATTAATCACTTATTTTAACCCTTTAAGACTTCCTGCAAGAGGTGGTATGAAAGGGTATGCCCAAAAATTAATTTATCTTAAAATGAAAAAAAGAGTTTTAGTACGTGTATTTATTGTTTTGATGATCCTCCCAATATTTGTAGAGGCTCAGGAAAAAGACAGTTTAAGAATATCTAAAAATAATGTCAACTTGTGGGGATATGCGGATATTTATTATGGTTATAATTTTAATCAGCCGCCTTCCCGCGTCGATGGTGAAATGGTTAACGGGAACATTTTTCTTTATTCACACAACAGACATAATGAATTCAATATTAATAATGGCATAGTAGGACTCGAGTATTCAAAAGATAGAGTAAGAGGAGCGTTTGCATTACAATCAGGAACCTATGTGCAATATAACTATGCAGCAGAACCAGCAGTACTAAGAAACATTTTTGAAGCATATGCCGGGTATATGGTGGCAAATAAATTATGGATTGATGCAGGTATTTTTGCTTCTCATATAGGGTCAGAAAGCGCAATTTCCTTTAACGACCTGACACTTTCGAGGTCCATGATGGCAGACAATACACCATATTATGAAACGGGGGTGAAAGCCACATATGAAGTAAATGATCAATTGTTACTGACTGGATTGGCGTTGAATGGATGGCAGAATATAACAGACCACAATAAGAATAAAGCTTTGGGAAGCCAGATTCAGTATAAACCCCATGAAAAGGTATTGATCAATTACAGCACGTTTTATGGAAAAGAAGCCGGAGCGTATGAAAATACAACAGAAATTGTTAATACGGATTCATTGTCTACAAGAAGGTTTTTTAATGATTTATACGTGCAGGCCACTTTTAACAAGCTGACTATACTAGCTGCTTTTGATATTGGTTTCCAGAAAAAACTTAACTCCAATGGTGATTATGTATGGTGGAATCCCAATTTAATTTTAAAGTGTAACATTACAGATAAAATAGCATTAGCAGCTAGAGGTGAATATTATAATGATAAAAATGGAGTAATCATTAATTCCGGTACAGTTAATGGGTTTCAGACTTTTTCAGGTTCTTTAGGGCTTAACTTAAAACTTACCGAACATATGATCTGGAAGATCGAGGGAAAAGCGTTTGAATCAAAAGATAAAGTATTTATAAATAATGCCAAGACGTCCAATAGCAGTATATTAGTGTTGTCCTCAGTGGCTTTTAAATTTTAGTAAAGTTAATTTAATCAAATCATGGAGAGAGGTTATAACCCTTCCATGATTTGATTGTTTTATAAAATAAAATGGAATATGTCAGAACAGTCCGCATCGGCTGAGAGGTTTCTTAATCTGATACAGCACTCTAAACGAGGAAAGTTTAAGATTTATATTGGTATGTCTGCTGGTGTTGGAAAATCCTACAGAATGCTGCAGGAAGCGCATCAATTGCTTAAGAACAATGTGGACGTCTGGATTGGATATATTGAAACGCATAAAAGATCTGAGACGGAAGCCCTTACCACCGGTTTACCTGTGATACCCAGGAAAGAGATTTTTTACAAAGGCCATCGTCTTGAGGAAATGGATATAGACGCTATCATATTAAAGCGCCCTGAACTTGTCATTGTAGATGAACTGGCACACACCAATGTACCAGGATCAAAGTATGAAAAAAGATGGCAGGATGTTGAAGAGATTTTAAATGCCGGAATAAATGTAATCAGCGCACTCAATATTCAGCATATAGAAAGTATTAATTCAGAGGTCTCTAAAATTACAGGAGTAGAAGTGCAAGAAAGGGTTCCTGATCGTATTATTCGTATGGCGGATGAAGTGGTGAATATTGATCTTACTATAGATGAATTAATTGAGCGATTAATGCAAGGGAAAATTTATGTTCCGGAAAAAATTCAAACGGCATTAACTAATTTTTTTAAGAAAGATAATCTCCTGCAACTTAGAGAACTTGCCTTGAAGGAAGTAACACATCAGGTTGAACGAAAGGTAGATAAAGAAGTATTTCCACAGTCAAAGCTCAGCGATAACATATTGGGTTGTATCAGCGAAAACTATAAGGTGTCTCAGAAAGTCATCAGAAAAACAGCACGCTATGCAGGGCGTTTTCAGGCAGAATGGTATATTCTATATGTAGAAACACCAAAGTCCTCTATGCAATCTGTAGATCTTGCTACTCAAAGACATTTGATCAATAATTTTCAACTTGTTACAGAATTGGGAGGGACTTTACAGAGACTGAAAGGGACAAACGTATCTGATGAAATAGTAAAATTCTCCGGAGACCATAATGTATCTGTAATAATCGCCGGAAGGTCCAGAGCTTCCTGGTATACCAAAGTTTTCAAAGCAGATGTAATTTCCAGGCTTCAGCAGAAATTAAAGAACACATCGATAGATCTGACTATAGTATCTTAAATATGAAAATTAAAGTTAAGCTTACCTTAGGTACCACATTGCTATTCATTTTAATCATCTTAATGGGATCTGCAGGTATCTATTTTATCCATGACCTAGCAGCAGATTCGGGTGAAATTATTAAAGATAATTATGCCTCTCTTGAGCATTGTAGAGACATGCAAAAAGCTTTAAATAATCTTCAAGGTTTGAATGATCTTCTGAGAAGAGAAAAGAGTGCAAGCACAATTTCAGGCATTAAAAAAAGTATTGCAGATCAGCAAAAGAAATTCGAGCAAGCTTTGCAAAAGCAAGAGGGAAATGTAACAGAATCAGGTGAAAAAGATGTCACAGAAAATTTAAAGGAGGCATATAATTACTATTCCATGTTCTATAGTTCCGATATGGATGAAATAGAGCTGCAGAAAAGATTTTCGAATGTACATGAGCGCATCACAGATGTATTTAATATCAACATGGAAGCAATGAATAGAAAGAATACCAAGGCTATGCAAACAGGGAAAAAGGCTATATGGTATGTTTCATTCATTGCAGTGGCAGCATTTATCGTATCATTTACATTACTTCTCAATTTTCCTGGCTATATAGCAGATCCTTTGATTGAGATTACTAGAAAGATCAAAGAAATTGCAAATAGAAATTATAATCAGACTATTAGTTATCCGGGAAGGAAAGATGAGCTTGGAGAACTCTCACTTGCGTTTAATACAATGTCATTGCGTTTGCAAGATTATGAAAAATCAAACATTGCAGATTTAAGGACAGAAAAAAACAGAATTGATTCAATTGTAAGAAATCTGAATGAGGGCATTATTCTTTTTGATTCAGGAATGAATATCAAAGTTTTTAATCCTGTAGCAGAAGAGCTTATAAGTTTAAAGGCCAGCGAAGTAGTTGAACAATATGCTCCTGATGTGGCAGTTCATAATGATCTGTTCAGAGAATTGATAAAGGATATTGGTAAAGAAGGAAAGCATCTTAACAGTAAACCGTTAAGAATAACTTTAGGTAATGAGGAGAATTTCTTTCAGAAAGATGTTTATAAAATTCATATCGAAGATCCTGATACCCAAAAAGCATCTATTGCAGGATATATCTTAACTTTAAAGAATATTACTGAATATAAAAAACTTGATCTCGCCAAAACTAATTTTATAGCTGTTGTTTCACATGAATTGAAAACTCCAATTTCTTCCATGAAACTAAGTCTGAAATTATTAGAAGATACACGGATAGGGGAATTGAATGAAGAGCAGTTGAATCTTGTAAAAACAGTAAAAGGAGAAGTAGAGAGAATGTCGAAAATTACAGCTGAGCTTTTAGATATCTCTCAGGTTGAAACAGGTAATATACGTCTTACTATTGATGAAGTTAATCCTTCTGACATTGTGAAAATTTCTGAAAATGTTTTAAAAACACATATTGATGAAAAGAAAATCAGGCTATTAAACACCATACCGGAAAATCTTATGAAGGTAAAAGCGGATCTTGAAAAGACAGTATGGGTGATGACCAATCTTCTCGCCAATGCTATAAGATATACACCTGAAAATGGTTTAATAACCGTATCTATTGCTTCCCATAAAGATAACCTTGAATTCTCTGTTCAGGATACAGGAACAGGCATTGATCCTAAAAATAAAGAAAGGATATTTCAGAGATTTGTACAAGTGGAAGGGAAAAAATCAAAAGAAGGTGTAGGTCTTGGACTGGCCATTTCCAAAGAATTTATCCAGGAACAAGGCGGCAGGATCTGGGTAGAAAGTGAGCTAGGTATCGGAAGCAAATTTATTTTTACATTGCCTTTGGCTTAACAATAATGTTAACTTTTATCTGATAAGGTGGTTCTGATTCTTAACTAGTTTATTATCTATGAGGATTAAAACGAAAATCACCATCGGAGTGGGAGTTCTTGTAATACTGGCAATAGCTCAAGGTATTGTTTGTAATATTTACCTTAATAAGGCATCTGAAGCTTCAGGAAGAATATTGAAAGACAATGGAGCCTCTATTGAATATACCAAAGAAATGATGTCTGCCATAGACGGACTATTCGAAATTTATATAAAGAAAAATGGTAGTGTAAAATCGGGAAAATCAGAAAAGGATCTATTTAAAGTATTTGAAGAGAATTTTCAATCGGAAAAGAATAATGTAACAGAAGAAGGAGAAAAGGAAATTGTTGAAAATTTAGGGAATGCTTATCACGAATTCAGGAATAATCTAAAGGCTTTAAGTCCGGAGGTATCTAAAAGTAATCAAAAACTTGTAGACCAATATTTAAAGATAAAGGAGTCTCTTGTAAATATTTTAAGCATTAATATGGATGCTATTAACAGGAAAAATAAGGTTTCTGCAGAAACTAATCAGCAAGCCCTTTGGTATATCTACATTGTTGAAATGCTTACTATATTCTGGGTGTTACCATTGCTTTTTATTTTACCTGCTTTAATTGCCAATCCTATAAAGGAACTTAAAGAGAAAATGAGAGAGATAGCGAAAGGAAATTTCAGACAAAAGATTATAATAATTAGAAAAGATGAATTAGGTGATTTGGCTGAAGAATTTAATTTAATGGCAGAAAAAATTCATGAATATCAGAGTAAGGGAAAGTAAAATGTTTTTTTAAAATTAACCCAGGATATTATCTCTTTATAAAAGACAACCATAGTCCTTTTTATTAGTATAATTTTTAGTCATAAATTCAGCGTGAAATGAGGTTTAGAGATTTTTTACCTTTTGAAAAGCATGTTTACTTAACTCACCTGACAGTGAACGAAGTTGTCAGGAGGCTTAAAGAAAACATTGGGCCAAAAAAACTTCTGTATTTATAACTTTTAACGGAAAGGTAACAAAACCATATGAAGGGACAATTTCAGGCAACGTATTCAAAGTTAACAGAATAATAAAATACAGAAACTCTTTTTTACCGGTTATTATCGGTGAGATCTCAACTATTGGTGAGCTTAAAAGGATCCATATAAAGATGCGGCCTTTAAAATTTGTTTTGGTATTTATTTCAATTTGGCTTGGGATAGTCGGGGTGGTCTGTATGGGAATTACTTGGCTCCTCGGCCGGTGTCTGCATTCCCCGGCCAATGCAGAACTATAGATGTCAAATTAACAGATTCTTTCCTTTGTCATTCTGAGCCCTGCGAAGGATCTGAGCTTTCAAAATAAATAAAATTAAGCTATCTGGCAGAATGGTAGTATAAATAACAAATTTTTTGTGACTATCAGATCCTTCGCAGGGCTCAGAATGACCAATCACCGATAAAACAATGTTAAAGTTTACGGCTTTGGTGCAGACACCGGCTGGGGAGAGAGAAAGTCTTGCCATTTTGTTCAGTAAGGGAAAAACATTTTTCTGAATAATAACTTAATGTTAAGTAAAATTTATTCTTCGGCATGAGAATAACTTATTTAAATACTTTTACTTTCGTTCATATCATAGTTTTTATCATTTTCATTCTGGTTATTACCAAGTTTTATAAGGAATCTAAAGAGTTATTGGGCAATTTCAAATGGGTATCTCACACCTATACTGTTCTTAATAATCTGGAGCTTACTGCGACCCACATTTCCGATATGGAAACAAACACATTGGCTTTCTATCAGACAAACTCTCCACCGTTCCACAATTCCTTTATTCAGGATACAATTGCTATATACAATACAGTATCAAAAATTCAAACCATTACAAAGGATAATCCAACTCAGCAAAGGAACTTAGATCAGTTAGACTCTTTATTAGATCAAAGAATCAGTGAACTGGTTACTTTTATTCAATATCGGAAACACCACGAGATTAATAAGGAGACAATAGAAACAGAAGCAGAAAAAATAAGGTCAGATAGCACTAATCTGGCAATTATTAATCTTCTTAAACATATGAAAGGGTTGGAGGACTCTCTGTTAACTGAAAGAGAAGACAGAGCGATCGTAAAAGTAACCCAGATTCAAAATCTGTTTATTACAATTGCTATAGGTACTTTTGTTATTGGCTTGATTTTTCTTTTTGAAGTCAGAAGGGACTTAAAGCAAAAAAGAAAAATTCAGGAAGGATTGAGAAATTTAGATAGAAATAAAAATCTTTTTTTTTCTATTATAAGTCATGACCTGCGTGGGCCGATAAATTCTGCATATAAATTAGCTGAGTTTTTAAATGGTCACAACAATGAGATTGATAGGCTAAAAATGGCAGAGATGCTCCAGCATTCGATTAAAAAAGTGGCTACTTTACTGGATGAGCTTCTTGAGTGGGCCAGGCTTCAAATGAATAAAATCGATTTTAATCCACAAGTGATCGATCTATGTGAAATAGTTGACGAAGTTATAGAAAGCCTTAATGATATGGAAAAGAATAAAGGCGTTGTTATCATTAATAAAATAAATAATTGTACTGCTTATGGAGATCTTTATATGACTTCTACCATAATCCGAAACTTACTAACAAATGCAATAAAGTTTTCAATGGAAAATAAAAGCATATATGTTTCTGGTCAGCTTTTGGAAAATGGCCTTCTGGAAGTTAAAGTTATTGATGAGGGGATAGGGATGAGTGAAGATTCAAGAAATAAATTGTTCCGATTAGATGTAAGACAAACAACGAAAGGGACAAAACAGGAATCCGGTTCGGGTTTAGGCTTGATCATTTGTAAGGAATTTGTTGAGAAACAAGGAGGCAAAATCTGGGCAACCAGTGTTGAAGGAAATGGTAGTAAATTTTGTTTTACGTTGCCATCAAGAAAATAACTGCTGCTACACAATTAAGGTATAAAAGATGTTGATCTGACTCCCCGGCCGGTGTCTGCACCGGACGGAATCTCATCCGTGGCCTGTGACTCACGTTAGCTTATGCAAGTTTAGAATTACATAATTTGTAATTAAAGTAAATTAGCAACAGTTTGAGCAACAGCAAGACTATTTCTGGAATATTTTGTTCCTGTTGCTCAAACTGTTGCTCTCACTTCCCCAGCCGGTGTCTGCACCGGACGGAATCTTTCAATCACAGCTTAACCAAAATATTCTCTGTAATCTGTGATAAATGAATATCTTTTATCACCTTCCAAATAAAACGATGCAGATGACCACTGATAATCTTCCGGTCTTTTTACTAAATTCCATTTTACCCCTAAAGGATTATTATGAATATAATCTATCTTTTGTTCTACTTTTTTTTACTATTCATTAGTATTGCCATTGGATCTCTTTTCCATATCCTATAATCTCTTTCCTTTGTCTTTTCAATAAAATGATCCAAAACCTTGGGATGATTGTCTTTCAAATCCTTCACAAAATGATGGGCTGTAATCTTATTAAAACTTGCACTTGGTTTTTCCTTTCCGTTTAACTTGTTTAGTTTCCAAATCAAATGGGGATGATTCGGCATAATGACAAAACAATAAATAGTTACCAATCCTTTCTCGACTTGTTCTTTCATTAGATCAATAATAAATTCCTTGTACTTGTCAGGAGAGAGCAATGATTTCCAATCTTTAATTGTATTTGTCCAAAAGTAAACCTCCTCAAGATTCATCTGGGAGATACGACGTTCTTTTAATAAAAAATTATCCATGATTTTTAGCTGGTTAAATCCAAAAATAAAAAGGTGTGATAAATAAAAAAAGAGACCAAGTTATTATTTAATGCAGCACTTTTGGTAAGATTCCGTCCGGAGCAGACACCGGCCGGGGAGACGCAAGACTATTTCTGGAATATTTTGTTACTGTTGCTTAAACTGTTGCTCTCTTTTCCATTATTAGTTCTCTTTTATATAGCAGGGAAAACTATTTTTTTACTTGTCTCATCACCAGGCCGGGGAGGTGGACAAGCATTACACCTTAAAAAAATCCTGTTATCATTATAATCCATCACGTGGTTATAATATTTAACTATTTGATTAACAATGATATTTTTTTAATGCTTAATCCCGATTAAAATTTATCTGTTTTTCAGGAGTTTATTTCACCCTTATTTTGTTTTGAAAGGTAAGGTTTCTTTTCTCATTAAAATAAGGTAACTTTTACCATAAACGATCGGAAAAACTAATGCTATCGGACAAATTTCATCCTGCTGTTGCTTCCTGGTTTACCCAAACCTTTAGTCAGCCTACCAATGTGCAGACTCAGGCCTGGAATGAAATTAAAAAAGGAAAATCGGTATTAATTGCAGCACCAACAGGATCTGGTAAAACATTGGCTTCTTTTATGTCTGCTATTGATGATCTTGTAAAGCAAGGATGCAATGGTGAACTGGAGGATGCAACCCAAGTCATCTATATTTCGCCTCTTAAAGCCCTCAGCAATGATATAGAAAGAAACCTCCAATTGCCATTAAAGGGAATATCAGAAGAACTTGTCAAATCGGGTTGTCCGGATGTAAAGATCAGAGTTGGAGTGAGGACTGGCGATACAACTAGTGTTGAGCGAAGTTCCATGATACGGAAACCTCCTCATATCATTGTAACTACACCTGAATCTCTTTATTTATTGCTTACAAGCGTCAATGGAAGAAAGATTCTTTCAACCGTAAAATCAGTCATTGTAGATGAGATACACAGTATTGTAGGCAGTAAAAGAGGAAGCCATTTGTCTTTGTCTCTTGAACGACTTCAGCATCTTACAGGAAACAAATTGATAAGAATAGGTATTTCAGCTACTCAGAAACCAATAGAAAAAGTAGCTGATTTTTTGATGGGGAATGCCCGAAAGAGACCATGTAAGATCATCGATACAGGGCATAAAAGGGCAATGGATCTTACCATTGAAGTTCCAGGTTCTCCTCTTACATCAGTAATGTCCCATGAAGTCTGGGGAGAAATCTATAACAGATTAGAAGCATTAATTCTTGAACATAAGACGACGCTTATTTTTGTCAATACAAGAAGGCTTGCAGAACGACTGGCTCTGCATTTAACTGAACGACTTGGTCCTTCTGCTGTAACTGCGCATCATGGTAGTATGTCAAAGGAACAAAGGTTTGATGCAGAGCAGAGATTAAAATCAGGAAGTTTAAAAGCTTTGGTGGCCACATCCTCTCTGGAGTTAGGAATTGATATTGGTTTCGTAGATCTTGTTTGTCAGATAAGTTCTCCAAGGTCCATTGCCGCTTTTCTTCAAAGAGTGGGACGCTCAGGTCACTCCGTGGAAGGTAGGCCGAAAGGCATGTTGTTTCCTCTGACAAGAGATGAGTTGCTGGAATGTACTGCTATTTTCGATTCTGTCAGAAGAGGTGAACTGGATGCTATCGTGATGCCTGAAAAGCCTATTGATATCCTCGCCCAACAGGTTGTTGCAGAAGTAGCTTCGGAAGAGCAGGATGAGGATGCTCTTTTTGAAATGCTTCGAAATGCTTATCCATTCAGGGACCTTTCAAGAAAAGAGTTTGATGAAATCATCAACATGCTTTCAGACGGTTTTACAACCAGAAGAGGTAAAAGAGGTGCTTATATTTTTCATGATGTAGTTCATAAGAAACTCAGAGCTAGAAAAGGCGCAAGATTGACAGCCATCGTAAACGGCGGAGCAATCCCGGATAATTTTGACTTTGATGTTATAAAGGAACCGGAGAATATTTTTGTAGGAACATTAAATGAGGATTTCGCGATTGAAAGTTTACCCGGAGATATTTTTCAGCTGGGTAATGCTTCCTATAGAATTACAAGGATAGAAAATAGTAAAGTAAAAGTTGAAGATGCAGCGGGTCAGCCTCCTTCATTGCCATTCTGGCTGGGCGAAGGCCCTGGGAGAACAACAGAATTGTCAGATGCCGTATCAAGAGTTCGAGAGACAGTATCTGATCTTATTGGTGAAGTGGATGAATTTTCATTAAAGGATGATAACAACAATTCCTGGAAAACCAAAGGAATTGAATGGCTGGTAAATGAAGTGGGACTTTGCGAAGCAGGAGCAGACCAGCTGGTGACTTATCTCGCACTATCAAAGGTAGCTTTAGGAACAGTGCCTACTCAGAAAAGACTGGTATTAGAACGCTTTTTTGATGAAGCAGGTGATATGCATCTCATTGTACATTCTCCTTTTGGGAATAGAGTAAACAGAGGTTGGGGATTGTCTTTAAGAAAAAGATTTTGCAAGAAGTTTAATTTCGAGTTACAGGCCGCAGCAACAGAAGATGCTATAATCCTTTCGTTGGGCTCTACTCACAGCTTTCCACTGGAGGAAGTTTTTAATTATCTGAAAGAACAATCTGTTGAAGAAATATTAGTTCAGGCCTTGCTTGATTCTCCGATCTTTGAGATCAGATGGAGGTGGAATGCCAGTGTAGCGCTTGCAGTTTTACGAAGAAGAGGCGGACAAAAGATGCCTCCTCAGCTGCAGCGCATGCAGTCAGAGGACCTTGTTGCGCTGGTATTTCCGGATCAGTTGGCTTGCTTTGAAAATATACAGGGCGAAAGAGAAGTACCTGATCATCCTTTGGTAAATCAGACCATCCATGATTGTCTTACAGAAGCAATGGATATTGATTTATTGAAGGATGTATTGAAGAGAATAGAGAAAAGAGAAGTTGAGCTTGTAGCTAAAGACCTTCGGGAGCCATCTCCGCTTGCTCAGGAAATACTCACCGCCAGGCCTTATGCATTTCTGGATGATGCTCCACTTGAGGAAAGAAGAACCAGAGCAGTATTGAGCAGGAGATGGCTGGATGCTTCAGAAGCTGAAGATCTTGGCAGACTGGATGCTGCTGCGATTGAACTTGTAAAGTCAGAAGCCTGGCCTGTAGCCTCATCACCGGATGAATTGCAGGATGCATTAAGCATGCTTGGATACATCACTGAAGAAGAAATGAAAAGGGGGGATGGAAGATTTCCATGGGATGAGTTCTTCCAGGTCCTTACCAAAGAGCAGCGTGCAGGCATATTTAAAACTTCCAATGGTAATAAGCTCTGGATTTCAATTGATCGGATTCCGCAATTTGAATCGATTTATAAGAACTTCAAATTAACCCCTTCTTTGCCTGTTCCTGAAAGGCTCAGGGAAAAGAAGTGGACGAAAGAAGATGCACTAAAGGAAATAGTCAGAGGAAGGCTTGAAGGTCTGGGACCAGTGACGGAAGAGGAACTGGCTAGTGAAATGGACATTTCCCAAAGTGACATCAACTATGCAATGCTCACATTAGAGCAAGAGGGATTTGTATTCCGGGGAAAATTTAATCCTGCAGCCACAACAATTGAATGGTGCGAAAGAAGGCTTTTGTCAAGGATACATCGGTATACGCTCCAAAAGCTCAGGAAAGAAATTGAAGCTGTTTCTCCTGCAGATTTTATGAGGTACCTTATTGAATGGCAAGGCTTGTCTTCAGAGCAGGCAGAGGGGCCACTAGCGGTAGAAGCTGTTCTTTCAAAGCTGGAAGGATTTGAAGCTTCATCTGCAGCATGGGAATCGGAGATACTTCCATCAAGAGTTGCAAATTATAATCATACATGGCTGGACTTTTGCTGTATGAGCGGGAAATATGTCTGGGGAAGAATAGGTAAGACAGATGGTTCTGTTAAGAAACTTAACTCACCGATCAAGACCACTCCGGTCATGCTGGTTTCAAGAAAAAATGCTGAAGTATGGAAATATGATGCCGGCAATAACAATGCTCCAGAGCTTTCTGCAAAGGCTATACAGGTAGTAAACTTTCTTAAAGAACGAGGAGCTTCTTTCTTTGAAGATATTGCCATAGGAACAAGATTATTCGATTCCCAGACAGAGGAAGCGATTGCAGAGCTTGTCTCGGCAGGTATTGTTAGTTCAGATAGCTTTACCGGACTTCGTGCTTTATTGGTTCCATCAAAATACAAATTGGAATCCTCTACACGAAGGACAGTACCATTTACCATGAGTGATTCAGGAAGATGGAGTCTTATCAGGAACGAATTCCATGAAGAACCTTCCAAGGATAGATTTCTCGCAATGACCGCCAATGTATTATTGAAACGTTATGGTGTTGTATTTAGGAAGCTTGCAGAACAAGAATCAATAATGCCACCGTGGAGGGACTTAGTCAGAACTTTCAGGAAAATGGAAGCCCGTGGCGAAATCAGAGGAGGACGGTTTGTGGATGGCGTTTGGGGAGAGCAGTTTGCTTTGCCGGAAGCTGTCACCATGTTAAGAGATGCCCGTAAAAAAGAATTAAATAGATCATTGGTTGTCGTTTCTGCCGTAGATCCATTAAACCTGACGGGCGTATTGCTTCCTGGAAAAAGAGTTACGGGATACTTTGGAAACAGAATATTATTGAAAGATGGCGTACCTGTGGCAGTGCTGGAAGGCGGGGAAGTGAAGTTTTTACAGGAGTTTGAAAAAATGGAAAAATGGGAGCTCCAAAACCAGCTTATCCGTAAGAATATTGCTCCTGAATTACGAACTTATCTTGGAGTATAATTTACGGATATGAGTTAGTTATGTGAGTGCCTTTGCAGAGGGACAGCCGTGGGTTTGAATCACAATTGATTGAGGAGCGATCAATATCCTGCGGCTGATCAATCCCAGCATAGATAGCGTCCTTGCCAACTTCGATGTTCCGGGCAAGATCGATCTGATCGATTTTATGCAGCGCAATTATATGTTTAACATGCCGCTCGAGACTGGGCTACTTAACCGGTTGAAGCCTGTCTACCTTTAACAGAGACTTTAAAAAACTGATTAGTACCACGCCTCAAAAGTGGCTAACGGATAAAAGACTGGAACTGGCTTACTATCACCTGGTCGAAAAAAAGAAAAAACCGACTGAGATTTACCTCGAAGTCGGTTTTGAAGACCCCTCCCATTTTTCCTTTATTTTCAAAAAGAAATATGGGGTCTCTCCCAATCAACTTTCGCCAAATAGATTTAAAACCTGATCATCAGTTCGTTATTTTTAAAGACCGAATCAGGCCATCAGCAAATGCGAAATGGAAATTGAGTAGTATCGGACTGCCCTCAAATGTTCCTGAAATCTTAGCACTGAGCTTACCCGTATCGTCAGTTGTCGAATACTCAACAGGCTCCATAACGGTATTGTACTTTTCGTTTGTTTCTTCTTTCCAGGCTTTGATCTCATCTCTTCCCCGATGGTTCTTGCCTTCATCAAACACAACAGCATCTGGCGTAAAACAGGCTACATAGGCGGCACTTTCACCGGCATTTTGTGCCTTTACGAAGGCTGTAATAAGATTTGGTAAATTCATGGTTTTAGTATTTTGTTATCATTAAATAGTTGGGATGGTTCCCCCATCGATTACATATTCGGTTCCTGTTAAATATCCTGCCCTTGGCGAAACTAAAAATCCTACAAGTTCTGCAACCTCTTCCGGTTGAGCTGGCCTGCCGAATGGTATGCCGCCTAAGGCATCCATTACGCTTTGAGTTGCCTGCTCAATCGTACCATTAGCGCTGACAGCAATTCTTTCCATCATCCGGATTGCAGAAGTGGTCATGATCCATCCGGGCGAAACGGTAAGCACACGGACACCTTTTGGTGAAACCTCGTTGGACAGGCTTTTGCTGTAATTGATCAACCCTGCTTTTGCCGCGGCATAAGGCAAGGTAGAATCGTATAGGGGAAGTTTACCCTGTATACTGGCGATGTGAATAATGACCCCATTTCCCCTGTCGATCATTTGCGGCAGGAAGCCTCTGTCCAAGCGGACCGGCGCCAGCAAGTTCGCATTGAGGGTAGCAATCCATTGTTCATCAGTCAATACTGCAAAACCACCCCCCGGAGTTTCTGAACTGCCCATGTTGTTGACCAGAATATCCAGCCTTCCAAATTTCTGCAAAATCTCCTCTACCACTTTTTGAATCCCGCCCGGCGTACTGAGGTCTGCAGCAATAAAATATAGCTGATCGTTTTGTTCTTCAGGCTTGTTTCTCGCACTGACTGCAACCGTTGCTCCTGCACTAAGCAAACGTTCTGCTATGGCTTTGCCAGCTCCCTTAGTGCCACCAGTTACTAATGCTATTTTCCCTGACAACTCGTTATCCAAATTAAACGTTTTCATAATAAATCATTTGTTTAGGGCAAATTTCAGATATACAGACAGCCCTTGCAAGTGCGGAAAAGCGAATCAGATAGGGATAAATTTATCCCATATTTGCCATTTTGTTCTATAACCATAAATTTGCGCTATGTACGAAAGGAAAATACCAGTAAACCTGAATTGTGGATTGGATTTAATTGGCGAAGTACTCTATGGCAAATGGAAAATCCGTTTATTATGGTTTATCAATGAAGGATTTCAGCGCCCAAGCGAACTGCAGCGCAAAATTCCGGATGCATCAAGAAGGATCCTCAATATGCAGTTGAATGAACTGGAAGCCCATGAGCTGATTACCAAAGTTATTTATCCCGTATTGCCACCAAAGGTTGAGTACAGCCTGACCGAGTTTGGCAAGACCCTGATTCCGATCATTGGTGCCTTGGGCAAATGGGGCGATGACCATGAAGAGCACCTTAAGGAGGTCATTACCAAAAGAATAAATGCCATTTCTGCGGGAAAAAATTCAACCATTCACTAAGAAAGTTTAAATTTCTTTATCGCTCACATCGTTTTAGCGTCTAGGAAAGGCTTTCGTTTTTTTGCTATTGAAAGCCAAAGAATATGCGAGGTCTTAGTGAGACGCCGAGATAAGAATAGTAAAAATCGTCATCCGATAGCTATCATTCGCCGAAAAATTCTGCTAGAAATTTCCAATACAGTTCTTTCGCTCACCGGTAAATCTGCCCGCGAGGTTCGGCTTCCCGGATGATATGAAACTGCGTTCCTGTATGACCCTGTTCTCAGTGACAAAAGATGCCGATTCGGTATTTAAACCGGTTTTGGACAAATATCCAATATAGAACGGGAATCACCTTAAAACCTGCCATTTCGAGCGCTATTTTGAGCACATCCAATATCGATTCGTCGGTGTCTTGCACCAATTATAGTTTCTGCCATATACTAATGACCTTTAAACAACAGCCTAAATTTTGGTAAACTATACATTTGGTATTCTGATTTAATAAATTTATTTGTTAGTTTTAGTTTTTGAACATCAAGAACCACCAGAAACTAAATGTTGACATACGGTATTACTCCTCCTAAAGCAAAAAATTCAGAAGAACGTATTCTGGAAATTGCAGAGAAGCAGGTAAGTAGGATTAAGGGCCTGGGAGCGGATGCGCTTATCATTTACGATATTCAGGATGAATCTGACAGGATTGCAGATAACAGACCCTATCCATTTTTACCTACGCTGGATCCTAAAGTTTATGCAGATGTTTATCTTAAAGAATTAACCCTTCCTAAAATTCTTTTCAGGTCAGTAGGAAATTATTCACCGGAACTTCTGAAGACTGAGCTTACAGAGGCTTGTAACAATCAGAAGTATGTGTTTGTCGGGGCTTCTTCACAAAATCAAAAGGTGCAACTGACGCTGGAGGATGCCTATCAGCTATGTCAGAATGCTAATAGTGACATTCTTCTGGGTGGTATTATGATTCCTGAAAGACATCAAAAGAAAAATGATGAACATTATAGAGTAAAGAATAAGATCAGCAGTGGTTGTGAGTTTTTTATTTCTCAGGCTGTCTACCACAGCGAGGCATCAAAAAACTTTCTTTCAGATTATTACTATCTTTTTGAAACAACATCAGAAAAGATGAGACCGATTATTTTCACACTGACTTTATGTGGTTCACCTAAAACTCTTGAGTTCCTTAAGTGGCTTGGAGTTTCGGTACCTAAGTGGGTTGAAAATGAATTACTGAATTCTAAAGATATTCTACAAAAATCATTTGATGTCAGTTATCAAATATTTAAAGAACTACATGAATTTGCAATGGATAAGAATATTCCTATAGGCTTTAATATTGAAAGTGTTTCTATTAATAAGGAAGAGATTGAAGCGTCTGTAGAGTTGTTTGAAAAGGTAAAAAATGAATACAGAACTGTACAGCCCAGACATAATATACTCGCAGATACGGCAACGTTTTAAAGATTTTAATTACTAAATTTTGAAACACCTGCCGAGTTCCGGCAGGTGTTTTTTTTATTAATAGGATTAGTGTTTTTAATTCCTGTCATTAAGGTATTGAATACGGCAATTTATATTACGTCCCATTATAATAGTTTTGTCACTTTTCTCCTTGATGAGAAAAGTAACCAAAAGAATCAAGGGCTGTGAGGAAATTTGCTAAAATTTCAGCTCGTTTCGCTAAAAATTTTGAAACTCGTCCTCCTGCGTCGGACTCAAACATCAAAATTTTTGGCCGCTTCACTCACTGAAATTTCTTAACGCAATTTCCTCAAGGCCCGGTCCGATAAGCAAAAGAGAACTAAAGCATTAATCCAATTTATTAAAGAGTTATTAATGAAATGTTAGGCAGCATCTGATATGCTGCGATAAAGTTTAAATTTTTCAATATGCAAAAGACAGAAAAAACAACCCCGAGCAGATACGCTAATCAGCGTATGCATTATTCAGAAGAAGTGATCTTCCCGATATTGGATGATGCATTGTTCTGCATTGTCAGCTATTCTTTAAACAATGAACCGTACTCCATTCCGACAGCCTTTGTAAGGGAGGGTTCAAAGCTTTACATTCACGGTTCTGTAGGAAGTCATTTTTTGAGACAACTGGCACCCGGGACTCCGGTTTGCATTTCAGTAATGCTAGCAGATTCATTGGTCGTGGCGAAGTCTGCATTTCACCATTCAGTGAATTACAGGTCTGTGATCATATTTTCCAAAAGTGAACTCATTGATGACTATGAACTTAAAGCTGATTTTTTTAAAAAACTGACAGAGAAAATGGTACCGGGAAGCTGGGGTTATCTTCGTCCTATGAAAGCAAGTGAAGTCAATAAAACAATGCTTATTGCCTTTGAAATTAATGAAGCATCAGCAAAAGTAAGAAACGCTCCTCCAAGTGACGATGAAGAAGATAAGGACCTTCCTATTTGGTCTGGTCTTATTCCGATTCCACCTAAGAGACTGGCGCCGATACCTGATGAGTCAAGTAAAAATATACCGTTACCAGACCATCTTAAACAATAATACTTTGTGATATAATCACTTATCCGATAATATAAAATTTGGCTTTTGATTGCAGTGAATTCCTGTTCAATAAGAGCCATCTTTTTTTTACATTTGTTCTATTCTTTTGAATGATGTCCAATCCGGATGTCTATTATTTTTATGGGGATTAATAAGATTAAAATGAAAAAGTTAATTGCATTGCTGTTACTTATCAGTGCAGCTGTTACAAGTCAGGCCCAGCATTCATTAAAATGGGGAAAGCCAAGTAAAGAAGAAATTCAATTAAAGGTCTGTAGTTTTGATAGTTCGGCCAATGCTGTAGTATTAGCAGCAACAGGTGATATTAAGTTTATAAATAATTTTATCTATCTGGAAATATATAGGAAAATTAAGATACTTAGTTCAAAAGGTTTGGATTATGTTACAGTTGAGATTCCTTATACAGTCAAGAATAACCTGGATGACATTCAAAACCTAAAAGCTCAGACTATCAATTTTGAAAATGGCATTCCGGTTATCACACAGTTAAGCAAAGATCAGATCTTTACCCAAACCCCGGAACCAGGCGTTGAAGAAAAGAAATTTACTTTCCCGAATGTTAAAGAAGGTTCTATAGTAGAATATAAATACACCATTGTAAATCAGAGATTTTATTTTTTAAAAGACTGGCATTTTCAGAATAAAATTCCAACAATATATAGTGAATTAAAAGCTGAGATTCCCAGAAATCTGGAATATAATGTCATACTATCAGGCAAGTTGCTTCTTGATAAATATAATGGTGCATCACCCAATGGCAATACATGGTCGTTAAATAATATTCCCGGGTACGAACATGAAGACTTTGTCTATTGCTATAAAGACTATATCAATCAGATACAGTTTCAATTGAAAAGTTATTTAAAATTTGATTTTAATAGAGTCAATAATCAAAGTGTCTTGCAAAGCTGGACTGAACTTGCAATCGACGTTACTGACGAATATTCTAAATACTTAGAAAAAAAAGGAATAGCAAGAGATCTACTTAATCAAATCATAGATTTAAAAGACTCCAGAGAAGATGCATTAAAGAAAATTTACCAATTCGTTCAGGCTTTTAAAACGACTGATTACGACTTGTTTCCTGTTCAGAATATCTCGGATCTGATAAGATCCAGAAACGGAAACTCGGCAGAAATAAATCTCTTGTTGTGCTTATTGTTGAATGAAGCTGGTATTCCTGCAAATCCTATTCTAATATCTACTAAAAATCACGGCAAAGTAACTAAGCAATTTCCTCAAATGGATCAGTTTAACCACGTGATGGCTGCAATTCCAGGAAAGGATAGTAGTTATGCATTTTTAGATGCGGTGAGTAATAGTTCCAATTATCATCACTTGCCTCCAAGTCATATAAACTATTGGGGATTTATCGTGGATGGGGCTCGTAGCCGATGGTTAAAAATGGATTATCGTACAGAGAGCAAAGAAAACTATCTCATTAATTATAATTTAGAACCTGGCGGTGTTAAAATAAGCTTTAGCGGAAAGTATAGCGGATATGCTGCCAAAGAAAAGCGAGAAAACAAAATAAATAAGACTGTCAAAGAGCCCGTTTTTTCATTGGAAAATGAATTAATCAAAAAGGATAGTTCCTCTTTTCTTAATCTCGAAAATGAATACGAAGATTATTCTGAAAACTACTATTACTCTTCTTCTGTCAGGCCAGCAGGAAAGTTGTTTCTTAATCTGAATCTGTTTGAACAACAAAACCCTTTTAAACAGAAAGAAAGGCAATTTCCAGTCGAACTAGAGTTTCCATATAGCATCAACAATACAATTAATATTAAATTATCAAAAGGAGATACGGCTACTGTGATTCCAAAGAATTTAACTTTAGTTCTGCAAGATGAAGGAATTCAGTATGGGAAATTTATTTATAAAACAGCTGAGAATAATAATAATATAAAGGTCTTTATCAAATGGGAAATGTCTGAAACCATTATTCCTCAGAATTTTTATAGTTTTCTTAAAGAGTTTAATAATAAAGTAATCTCTAAGTTGAACGAGCCAATTGTTATAGAAAGGAAGTAATGAAATACCTTGTATTAATTTTAACTGTTCTTCTTCAGTTTAAAAGCTTTGCTCAGACGAGCAGATTGCCCAATGCAATAATTGAATATAAGCATGCGGAATATACTATTAAGGATGTAAACAATGTTCATCTTAAGTATAAATTCAAAATACAGATTCTGAATGCTAAAGGACAAAAGTATGGAAATGCATACATCAATACAGACAATGAATCAAAGCTTAAGTCCTTTAAAGCTACGATTACTGATGTGCTGGGCAATAAGGTTTACTCTGCGTCAAAGTCTGATCTGGTAGAATTTCATGTTCAGGAATATTATACTTTATATTCTGATAATAAAGTAAAATACAAAGAACTGAACTATTATCAGTATCCCTATACTGTAGAATATGAATATGAAGTAGATTATAAAGTTTTCCTTGGTATTTTTTTTTCGGTTATAGAAGATTATGGCCTGCCTACAGGAAAGGCACTATTAACTGTAAAGACAGCTAAAGGAATAGACTACCTTTATAAGACCAATCAGTTTGAAGGTAAGGAAGATCGGAGTGTTATGGATGATATGAATGTATGTACCTGGAAAAGTGAAACAGTTCAGGCTATGTACGAAGAAAGCTTTGCTCCATCTTTTTGGATAAGCGCACCTTCAATATATATAACTCCTCAAAAGATCAATTATAACGGGTATTCAGGTTCTATGGATTCCTGGAAGAACTTTGGCAAATGGTCCTGGACATTGTTGGAGAACAGAAACGAACTTCCTGAAGAAACCAGAAAGTTAATTTTAAAACTTACCGAAACAGAACCTGATACTCTAAAGAAAATTCGTATACTTTATAAACATCTTCAACAGTCGACAAGATATATCGGTGTTCAGGATGGAATAAGAGGTGTTCAGCCTTTCCCGGCTGCATATGTTGACCAGAATAAGTATGGTGATTGCAAAGGCTTGTCCAACTATATGAATGCAATGTTATCCGTTATCGGAGTAAATGGAATATATACTGAAATAGGGCATGGGAAAAACCAAATAATCAGGTACGAAGATTTTCCTAGCTTCTATCAGACCAATCATATAATTGTTGTAGTACCATTAAAGAAGGATACTGTCTGGCTTGAATGTACAAGCAAAGAGTATCCATTTGGTTATATAGGAAAGGGGAACTCAGATAGAAAAGCACTTGCCATTACATCCTCTGGTGGTAAATTGATAAATACACCTGTTTATACGCTTGAGAATAATATCAGTAATATAAACGCTTCCATGCAAATTCAAGAGAATGGCAGTATGGCTTGCAATGCCAGATATACAAACTCAGGGGTTATGTTGGATGAGCTGATAAGGATAAGGTCATTGGATAAAAAAGAACAGGAACAATACCTGCTTGATAAGTTTCCTTCAAGGGAATTAACGGTAAAGAAATATTCAATTAAGGAAACTTCTGATGTTTATCCTTCTATGACTTTTGATGTTGAAATGGAGGAAATGGAATTTGCTTCTAAAACGGGAGATATGATTTCCTTTACTCCGAATTACCTCAGGAGATTTAAAAATCCTTTTAATTCTAATGAGGAGAGAGTTAATGACATTCAGTCAGATTACAGCTTTCAGGAGCATGATACTGTTACCATAACACTTCCAGAAGGATACATGGTCGAGCATCTGCCTGAACCGAAAACTTTGGACACGGAATTCGGAAAATTCAAAACGGAATTTATTCAAAAGGGAAATCAAGTAGTTTATATCCGCCACTCAATCAGGCTTAAAGGCAGGTTTTCAAAAGATAAATATGTTGCTTTAGTTGATTTCTTTAAACAAATCCAGGTTGCCGATCAACAGAAAATTTATTTGAAAAGGAGATAAATATCCAATCTTCGTTAACTTATCCTGAATATTTCGGTTTATTATTTATTTTAGGCGATCATTAACATAAAAATTATTTTATGAATCCACTTTTACAGAGTTATAATACCCCTTTTGGTACAATACCTTTTGATCAGATTAAAAACGAACACTTTCTCCCTGCCATAAAAGAAGCAATAGCTTTAGGAAAAGAGGATATTAAAAGAATTACAGCCTCTAAGGAAGTGCCTGATTTTGAAAATACAATAGTGGCATTGGAAAGAAGTGGCGAATTGGTAGGCTCCGTTTCTTCGGTCTTTTTTAATCTGAACTCTGCGGAGACGAACGATGAAATTCAAAAACTTGCAAGAGAAATTTCTCCTCTGCTTTCAGAATACTCCAATGATATCTTATTGGATCAAGAGCTGTTTGTGAAGATTAAAACAGTTTATGATAAAAAAGATAAGCTGACTCTTACTCCTGAACAAAATACCTTGCTGGCAAAGACTTATAAGAGTTTTGTCCGCAATGGAGCCAACCTGTCTGAAGATAAAAAACTTAAGCTTCGTGAAATTGATAAAGACTTGTCTCAATTGTCACTCTTATTCGGGGAGCATGTTTTAAAAGAAACAAATGATTTTTTCATGGAAGTTACGGATGAAAAGCAACTTTCAGGATTGCCTCCATTTGTAGTTGAAGCTGCAGCCATTGCTGCCAAAGAAAAAGGAAAAGAAGGGTGGATCTTCACTCTGCAATTCCCAAGTTATATTCCTTTTATGACTTATGCTGATGACAGAGCACTGAGAGAAAAAATGTTCTATGCTTTCGGATCTAAGGCTTTCAAAGGTGATGACAATGACAATAAGAAGATTGTATTAGATATTGTAAGACTTCGTCATGAGAGAGCTAATTTGCTAGGGTATAAGTCACACGCAGATTTTGTGCTGGAAGAAAGAATGGCAGAATCTCCATCAAAAGTCAGTGCGTTTCTTGACAACCTTCTTAAGTATGCAAAACCAATTGGAGAGAAAGAATTAAAAGAACTTTCAGACTATGCAAGATCGATAGGTGGACCGGAGAAACTGGCAAGATGGGATATTTCTTACTATTCAGAAAAACTGAAGAAAGAAAAGTATTCTATTGATGATGAAATGTTGAAGCCTTATTTCAAGCTGGAAAATGTCATTGACGGAGTATTTCAAGTATCGGGAAAATTATATGGCTTGAAGTTCAAGGAAATCAATAACGTGCAGGTGTATCATCCGGATGTAAAGGTTTACGAAGTGTTGGATGAGCAGGATAAACACGTAGCAGTTTTCTATGCTGACTTCTTCCCAAGAGCAGGAAAGAGAAATGGCGCATGGATGACTTCTTTCAGAGGCCAGAAGAAAGTTAACGGAAATGATATCAGACCACATGTTTCTATAGTATGCAATTTCACTAAGCCTACAGGAACTCAGCCTTCTTTGCTTACTTTCAATGAGGTTACTACATTGTTCCATGAATTTGGCCATGCACTGCATGGGATGCTTGCGAACGGAACCTATGAGAGTCTCTCCGGAACCAGTGTTTACTGGGATTTTGTAGAGTTGCCTTCCCAGGTGTTTGAAAATTGGGTATATGAAAAAGACAGCCTTGATTTATTTGCAAAGCATTATGAAACCGGAGCGGCTATTCCACTTGATCTTATTAAAAAAATCAAAGAGAGTGCAAACTTCATGGAAGCTTACCAGACTGTCAGACAAGTAGGTCTTGCTCAGCTGGATATGGGCTGGCATTCGGGTAAGGCTCTGGATGTGAAAGATGTGGGAGCTTATGAAAAAGAACTGCAAAAGGCTACAGATCTTCTGCCAGCTGCAGAAGGAGCGAATACTAGCTGTTCTTTCTCCCATATATTTCAGGGAGGGTATTCTTCAGGGTATTATAGCTATAAATGGGCGGAAGTATTGGATGCAGATGCATTCGAATTCTTCCAGGAGAAAGGTATTTTTAATAAAGACACTGCAACTCTTTTTAAAACCCATGTCCTTAGCGCTGGTGGAAGTGAGCATCCAATGGAGTTATACAAAAGATTCCGTGGTAAAGAACCTTCTCCAGAGGCATTGCTTAGAAGAACTGGAATGCTTAATTGAATTTTAAGTTATAAGTTATAAGTTATAAGTTATAAGTTATAAGTAGAGAGTAACAGTTTGAGCAAGAGCAAGACCATTTCTAAATATTTTGTTGCTCTTGCTCAAACTGTTGCTGTTTTCTTTAACTAAGCATTAAGTAATTTTAAAATCCTAAGTCGGCCATGTCTTTTAGGAGAAGGGCTAAGGATGAGGTCATTAGTTTTAGAGTAGTCATTATCCAATTAAATTGAATAATATGAGACATACTATACAATTAATATTAATCATGCTTCTATTATCCTGCTCTTCTGAAAAAATAAGCAAAGAAGAGAAAGAACAATCAGTAGTTACCAAAAAGTCTTCTATTAATAAGCAGGATACAGAATTGACGGATGATTGTGTCTTTGATACAAGTACCTTCAAGTTTACATCTCAGGCAATTCATAAATTTAATCCGACTATTAAATTTCATTGGGATGAAAATGAAAAACGTGCAACTCTTCCTCTGGAGGATGGAGACAGCCTAATACTACACATTGGAGGATGCAATCACTTTTCCTATTGGGCAAAATTCAGAACTGATTATTCCAAGTTTAATGACAGTATTTATCTATTGAACAAAGCAAAATGGATAGCTGAGAATTTCTTTGATAATGGTTTTGATAGAAATTATGTCAGATTCATTTCTGATAAAAAATATTACCTTGAAAATAATGGTAAGCCTTTAATGAAAAGTTATTCTATTCGAACAGACTCTTTGATTCAGGAGAATGAGATTTATGAAGGCTTTTATTTTATGAGAGATGGAGATAGGACAGAGATATGGATTCATGGGTATGTTAATTGATCTTACTTATGCGATTTTTTAATCTTTCATTTATATTTTTTATTCTGGTTTGGTCGTGCACAACCCAGAAAGAGCAGACAGGAGAGGTACGTTCAGAGGAAGAAGAAACTGTTTTATCATTTCAGGAAGAGGCCTCAGTGATGAATAATTTCACTATCGTTCAGACCGACTCCGTTGAATTTGAAAAGACAAAATTTACAGATAATCCTTTTATTAATGATGCTTCTTTAATTACAGTTTTGAAAGATGGAATAAGCTTGTCTATAGATAATTCTGAAAACATGATTTTGAAAGATTCTATAACTGAATATGAGGCTGAAAATTTCAATTATCATTTTGAAGGTTATAATGAGTCTTTAAAACAGTACCTCATTGCACAAGTAATGTATGAGGATGAAAGAATATTTTTGGTTGATAAAAGTTCTGGAAAGATAACAACCCTTTGGAACAGACCTATTCCGGATGCACAGGGAAGGTTTATATTTAATAAGCAAAGTAATGAAAGCTTGGTATATGATTATGATCTTCCATTTGGATTTCAGATATGGGAAAAGCAGGCTGATTCATTAACAAGAGTTGAAGAGGTGAGACTTAAGCACAATATAATTATAGATGGCAAATGGACACCCTCCGGCACTTTGTTTATTAAAAGCCTTCCCATTAGTGAGTTTTTAACAAAGGGAGAAGAAGCTACATCAGGATTGACCTATTATAAAATATTAAAGAAAGTAAAATAGATAATATCCTCTTCGTATATTAACTTTCTATTGATTTTGAATTTTATAAATCAGTTAGAATCACTTCTTAGTACTTATAACTTAAAACTTATAACTCACTTGGCTCCACGATTAGAAACGATTTTCGGTAAAATACTTATCGGAAAACAACTTAAAATGTCTTTAAAGGAAAATAGAACCGCTGAGCTTTGGCGAAGTTTTATGCCTTTGAGAAATACTATACTTAATCCTGTATCTTCTGATTTATTTAGTTTGCAGATATATCAGCATAATGATGATTATATGAATCCTGAATCTGAGTTTGTGAAGTGGGCTGCTGTCGAAGTATCAGATAACATGGAAGTGCCGGAAGGTATGGAATCTTATTTCTTGTCAGGAGGTCTGTATGCTGTATTCTTACACAAAGGTGGTCCGCAAAACTTTCGTGAAACTTTCGACTTCATATATTCAGAATGGATGCCCACCTCGGGTTACATTGTTGATCACAGAGAGCATTTTGAAAAGCTTGGAGATAAGTATAAAAATAATGATCCTGATTCGGAAGAGGAAATTTGGATACCAGTTAAAAGGAGGGAGGATTAATCTCCGTGTAATATCATTTCACAGATGAAATAATGATCAAACTTGTAATAGTCTTCTCAATCAAAACAAAATAAATTTAAATCAAATATAAATGTCAGCTAATCGTAAAGTTGTTTTATTCATTGCTGCGAGCATGGATGGCTATATCGCAGCACCCAATGATGATTTAAGTTTTCTCTCATTAGTAAATAAGGAAGGAGAGGATTATGGATATGCTTCTTTTATACAAACTGTCGATACTGTTATTGTAGGCAGGAAAACTTATGACTGGGTGATGGCGAATGTACCGGAGTTTTCACATGCTGATAAAACAACTTATATTATTACAAGATCTTCCAAGCCATCTATTGGCAATACTACCTTCTATAGCGGAAACCTTAAAGACCTGATTGCTGAATTGAAGGGAAAAAAGGGTAAGAACATCTTCTGTGACGGAGGATCGGAAATCATTCAAGAATTGCTTAAGGAAAAGCTTATTGACGAAATGACCGTTTCCATTATCCCTATTTTACTGGGAGATGGCACAAGACTTTTCAAGGACGGAAGGCCGGAGCAAAAGTTAAAGCTTGTTTCAACAAAACAGTTTGATACAGGTTTAACACAATTACATTACTTATTAGAATGAAAGTGGTCAGGTGATATAAATAAGTTAAGATAATCCCCCATCAAGTTTGACGGTATTTACCTCCCTGATATTAGGTTATGTAAGTTAATTTTGTAATTAGTTACTTAAGAAATTCTATGGAAAAGATCAAATTTGATAAGGATATCAAAGTGTTTTATGTGAATGCAAAATCCTTTCCAGAAGGGATTCAGGAAGCACATCAAAAGCTACATTCTTTAATTACATTTTCCAAAGATAGGAAGTACTTCGGCGTTTCAAGACCGGAACAGGGAGGAGAAATAGTCTATCGCGCTGCTGCTGAAGAACTGGAGTCTGGAGAAGCAGAGAAGCTTCATCTTGAAACTTTAGTTTTAAAGAAGGGGGAATATGTGAGCATTACTATAAAAGATTTTGCAAAAGACATTATGAGTATTGACAGAGCATTTAAAGAACTTCTTGCTTTGCCTGACCTTGATCCGCAAGGATATTGCGTTGAATGGTATTATAATGAGAAAGATGTCAATTGCATGATCAGGCTTAAGTAAACCAATTCAAACAGATTTGAGGTAAAATAGCTAATTGAATGCATTTCATATTCCAGTCTTTAAACATAAATGAGAAAATTAAAACTACAGGTTCAAATATCTGTTGATGGATATATTGCTGACGAAAATGGCCATACAGATTGGCTTGTCTGGCCCTGGACTGAGGAGTGGACCTGGGATCTTGAGTTGAGACAATACTTTTATGAATTGAAAAAATCTATCGATACTGTATTGCTTAGTCGTAAAATGGCCCAGGAAGGATTTATAAATCACTGGTCTCAAGTAGCCAACAAACCATCCAATCCTCAATCTGCATTTGCAAAAAAAATAAGCGAAGCTAAAAAGGTTGTTTTTTCAAGAACTCTTAAGAAATCCGAATGGGATAATACAGTCCTAGCTGGAGAAGATTTTATTAAAGAAATCAATTCTCTGAAGGCACAGCAAGGAAAGGATATCATTGTTTATGGAGGAGCAACATTCGTCTCTTCATTGATAGATGCAGATTTGATTGATGAGTTTTATTTGTTCGTAAATCCAACGAGTTTGGGTAATGGTTTAAGCATTTTTAAAGACAGACATAAGCTAAATTTAGTTGAAGCGAAAGGATTTGATTGCGGGGTAGCAGTGTTGAAATATATTAAGCACTTTTGATTAACTATCCGAATAATCAGTTGTTTTAGCTCTTGTTCATACCTCTTTTGTATATTAGTTTCTTCATGGTAGTTTAATTTTGAAGTTGATAAAATTCTTGATATTTTAAGAGTCAAATTGAATCTTTATTATCATTTACAACTTTCACTTAACCAAAACTCAAATGAAATTAAAAGTTATTTTTACCTCATTATTATTTATAACAGTTCTTAGTGTAAATGCCCAGAGAGCAAGTCTGATAAAAGGAAACTGGAAGTACCAGGATGTAACAGAAAAGGAAAAACTGGATTCTACAAGCTTAAAAATGTTGGAAATGTTTTTCAGCGAAGTAACTTTTGATATTAAAGAAAACGGTCAGTATAAGGCCCAGTTTATGGGTAAATCTGAAGAGGGCGCATGGAAACTTAACAAGGATGAATCTAAAATCACCTTCACCTCCAGCAAAGGACCTGTCAATGAAATGACAATTGTTGAAGTAAGTCAGAATAAATTGGTACTGAATTTTGGTAAGCCTAATTCTCTTATCCTGAAAAAGGCAGAACCTGCAAAAGAGAGTAAGTAAAAGAAGATATAAGAAATAAACAGAATAGCTCATTAGATTAATTTCTAATGAGCTATTTCTTTTATCTATCTTTTTATCTTTTGTAATTTTCTTACTGTTGTTGAATTGTCGTCTATTACTGATAATATATAAACACCATCATTAAGATCAGCTCCAGTTGATAGCGTTAATATATTTCCGTTAACTTTTTCATCTTTAATCAACTTCCCATCAATGGAATGAATCTGAATAATACGCTCTTTTTCCTGAGTAGTATTAAATTGAATATTAAATGAGTTGTCACTAGGGTTAGGGTATACATTAACTATAGCTTCAGCATGTGAAGGAGTAATATGAATGATTTTACTGAATGTGTATTTATTGTCAGAGGTTTTAATTACTAGCTGATAGTATTGGTAACCTTCTTCAGAATCGTAAAATTTCTCTTCAACATAAGAGTTTTTGTTATAGAACTTAAAGCTCTCATTAATAGGTTTAAAGCTAACACCATCTTTAGATTTCTGTATATATATAACGGAGTTTGAAATAATGTCGTTTACCTTATAATTGAGCTTTATCTGATTATTGGAAAGGGTGCCGTTAAAGTAAAGTATGTTAAGTGGTAAAGGACAATTGTTGGTTAAATTCACCGTATCTGAGTGTGTGCCGCAGGTATCCGTTACAGTTACCCAATATTTTCCTTCCTGATATGCTGTGAATTTATCTGAAGTATAGCCAGGTGTTTGCCATTGGTAGGTTTTGAAGCCTGCTCCTGCATTAAGTTCAAAAACCTCTCCCTTGCAAACTCCTATATCCGGCCCCAGTTCAAGGGTAGGTGTGTTCATTTCAGTTATATTAATGGTATCACTTATTTCGCAATTATCAGGAGTTATTACATTTACCCAGTATTTTCCTGGAAGTGTTGTTGAAATAGTACGATTGGTACTTCCTGTACTCCATTTGTAGGAACTATATCCGGTGCCGGCATCCAGCTTCACACTATTTCCATTACATAATAACTGATCATCAATGATATTGAGATTTGAAAATGGAGGAAGGTTCTTAATTGTTATGCAATCTTTTGAAACACATCCCTGACTATTGGTTACCGTGACACAGTAAGTTCCTGACTTTGTCACGGATAGAGTCGGAGTAGTAGATCCGTCAGACCAATAATAAGTGTCGAAGCCATTGCCAGCATCAAGTAAGAAAGCTATAGTACCACAAACTGCAGTATCCGCACCAAGATTTATTTTAGGAGCACTGTTTTTTTCTATCTCAATATTCAGCATATAGCTAATTATGCCGCATTCACCAGGAGTTTCTGCAGTTAGTGATTGCATGCCTTCTATGGAGCCAACATCTATCGTGATTTTTGTTTTATCTATCTTCACTATGGATCCTGTTCCCTTGTATGTCCAGGTAACATCACCAATACAACTAGCAGAAGTTGCCTCATAAGTGACAATCGAGTTCTGACAAACAGATGATGGTCCTGCAATTGAAATGTCGTTTCCGAATAGACCCGGAATAAAGTTTGGAAGACCAAGGTTTCCGTAAGTTCCTGATTTATGAAAGACAGCATCGTCAGTTGCATTGCTCAGCATCCCGAGAGCATTTGGATTATTAATAGCTCCGAGCCCATAATATGTTACATAATATATTTTACTATCTGGTCCCATTTGTACGCTTGGTTTGGTAGTAGATGTAGTGGATATATCTAATCTGCTAGCCGCAATTTGTCCAGGAGTTCCTGCATATAAATTATATTGATAGAGACCTCTTCCATCATATTCTGTGACATATAAAATTCTGTTATCAGGTGAAAACTCAGAACTGTAAGCATCAGACAGGGAATTAGAAGTTTCAAGTGTTACTGGGCTGCTAACGGTTCCGGTTTCATTGTCAAAATCAAAAAGCTCTACAGTTGGAAGAGAAGAGCTTCCACCAAGAGTGGAGCATAGTTTCCTGCTATCATGAGATACTCTTAAATATCCATATCTATTACCTCCGGAAGTCATAGATCCTGTATTGGTAATCACAGGAATTGGATTTATGCCGGAACTTGTGAGCAGATAAGCGACAAATTTGTTATTGTTCTTTTCGTGTGAAATGATCCAGATGTCTTTACAGTTTTTATGATATACAGCAGTTACTCTTTCTGCAATGTTGTTCTGTAATGTAATGTTTTTCTGACCTGCTACAATGCTTCCTTTGCCACCATTCAATGACATGTCGACAACGGAATAGCTGAGATCAGAATTAAATTCTTGCCAATCATGAACTGTAAATATACAGTATCTATCAGCATTGCCCGGAAAGGGTGTAATAATAGATGATTGTGACGAAAGCCCCGAACCATTTAAGCCTGTGCCATTTGGCATAAGTGTATGATCAGCAGTCCAAACACTTTGTCCGTTCGTATAAAAAAGGAGTTTACCATTATCATCTGAAATACTTGCTACTCCTTCAGATTGATTCATGGAAGTCTTGCTTACAGCGACAGGAATACCACTGGCAAAATCTACACTTGCCCAAGAGCCGTAACACCAAACATCTCCGGCATGGTTAACCTTACAATTGCCAACCTGAATCTTGGTTACATCAGAAGTGTCGCAGCATAAGCCACTACATGCAATCAACTGGACAAAATGCGCTCCGTTCACATTAAAGTTATAAGTCAGATCATTGGTTGTTCCCGCATCTATTCCATCTATGAACCATTTGTAGCTTGAAGCTCCTGTACTCAAATTGGTAAATGTTAGAGAAGTATTTGTGGGTATATTGGTAGAGGGACTTGTAAACTTTGATTCAACAGGACATTTTACAACTATATCCCAGTATGTTTCTGCAGTGCAATTAGGATCACTATTGGATGCTTTGCAAATTACTTTATAGATACCAGGTGTGGAATATATTTTTGAAGGACTCACAGTATTCAAAGCTGTAGCTCCATCACCAAAGTCCCAATCATATGTTACGTTAATTTGCGGTACATTAGTAAAGGTTAAAGATTGCCCAGCGAGCACTTCTAGTTTTGTTGCGGGTAAAGGTGAAATAGAAAAAGCAATAGAAGAGGTGCATGGGTTTTTGCACCCTTTAGATTGGAGTAAGCTTTTACGAATGATGGAGATGGCAGGAATCATTCTGTCTTTTTGCCCTTGAGTAAATATATTGACACAGGCCAGATCATTGTAGTCCATATAGTTTGTAGTCATATCCATCTGATCTCCCATACCACCTAAGGCAACTGATCTAAATGGATTTTGCGGGGTGGTGTCATCTTCATCCCCGGTACAAGTGTTTGCCGTGGAACCACAAGTGACATAGTTTGTAGATGCGTCAGGAGGCGTATCGCAGACATGATCTCCATCCATTAGACAGTTGTTGTTAGTGCATCCTCCTTCAAAAGTATGATAACATCCCAGGTAATGTCCGGCCTCATGAATCAGTACTTTGGAGTAATCAGTAGATGTCCCAGTCCATTGAGCTTCAACAACGATCCCGTCTTCATTACCACCATGAGATGAAGGAAAGTACGCATAACCTGCCACACCCGGTCCTGAGGATAGTGAATTGATTTCATTGATAATCCATACATTCAGATAATCTTGAGGAGGCCATCTGATAAGGTCTTTCAGGTCCATATCCTGATTCTCCATGTTGATATTTGTGAGCGGGGAAATCGTTCTTGTAATACCGGAAGTTAAATTTCCATCAGGATCCTGGACTGCAAGACAAAATTGAATATTGGTATTTATTCCGGCGGTTTGTGCGTAAACGCCTGTGTTTGAAAATGCTTCATTTAAATCTTTAAGGCATTTAATCACTCTGCTGTCTGATATATTTTCCGGACCTCCGTTATGAACTATGTGGAAAACAACAGGAATAACATAAGTTTGACCAGCTCTCTTATGCTTTTTAAAGGTATCCAGATATAAAAGATTATTAATAGAATCTTCTTTCTTTTGATAAGATACCCCTTTAAGCCGTTTTAACAAGTCCGTTGCACAAGCAGGAGGTTTGCTATCGGATGGATCTGAACTTTGACCTAAAGTAATCCCAAGTGGAAAAACAATTAAAAAGAGGTAAAGGATACCCTTTAAAAATATCTGATGAGTAATTTGTCTGAAAAATGAGTTGTTCATAAATTCTGAATATAATGTCCCATTGATTAGGGCGCACAATATTCAGAATGTTACATAAAAAAACAGGGATTTATGGGGTTAATTGATAATCAGGAATTTATTCTTTCTGAAGTCCAATTTTTCCAGCTTTAATTCCTATATCAGTACATAGAATACTCATTAATATTTAATCACTTTTACCATTCTTCCATTTGCATATCTAACCAGGTATATGCCGGGGAGATAGTGATCCCCAAAACTTATATGCTCTGCTGGTTGAATCTGCTCAATTTGCTGACCTTGGGAATTATAAATTTCAACCAAAGAATTATTTAAATGGTCTATGTTAAAATCATTGCTGGATGGATTTGGATATATAGCAATATCGGCATCATTATCAGAATTATCCTTTAGCCCTGTAACAGTATTGATCTCGAATGAAATGGGAGAAGAAGTTCCTTTACATCCAGCGGTAGTAGTTGCTACAGCAGTAATGTTCTGATAAGAACCATTCGGTACCTGATTCCATATAAAGGAGTTAGTTTGCGTATTACCGATGAGTTTGTTTCCGTTATAAAATTCTATTGATGATATATCCGGACTAGTTGATTGGGTAATAAGTGTTACAGTTGTAAATCCCCCGGAAGATTGGACAATGGAATTATTTGCAGGACTGGTGATGGTTATTTGAGGTGTAGCATTTATGGTAATAATTGATGTTCCTGAAGTAGTGGCGGCATTTAAATTATCAATAGCTTGAGCTGAAATGGTGTGTTTACCTACGGATGGGCTTTCCCAAGTATAACTATATGGGGAGTTATAATCAGTATACAAGAGGGTGGTACCATCATAAAAGTTAACTCTGGAAATTAAACCATCACTATCGGTAGCATTTGCATTAAGCTCTACATGTGTTCCCTGACACAAACTTGTATTGCTTCCTGGTGAAGCAAAAGTTATTGAAGGTGCCTTGTTTTCGCAGTTATACTTAAATCCGGACATAGCATCGGTTGCCTGATATGGGGCACTTCCAGACCCACTGTTCCAAGCGACTTTGTCATAGCCTTGCCAGTTATATGCTTCAGGCTCCCACCAGAAAATTCCCAGACCTTTTTTATTGGATAAAGATTGTAGATTTTTAATGACCTGTTCAACAAATTGCCTGCCTTCCTGAGGGGCAGAAACAGAAACTCCGATTTCAGAAACCATGATTTCCTTATTGTATCTGGAAATCATATCATTCATATTGGTTAAGGCTTGCTGCGCATAGGTTTGCCAATCCTGAGGCGTATCTGGGTACATTGACATACCTATGATGTCAAATTTAGCTCCATTACTGATTAATCCTCCGATATTCCACCGGAATAGTGCATTGTCAAATCCATTGGCAACATGTACAATAACTTTGGTATTAGGAAATACAGCTTTTACTGCTTCGTATCCTTTATTCACAAAGGACGCATAATTGGCCATGTTTGTTGATGCCTGTCCTTCTGGCCAAAGCATACCATTGTTAGTTTCGTTTCCAACCTGAACCCATTCCGGCGTAATGTTTTGAGCCTTCAAATCATTGAGTACGTCTGTCGTGTAGTTGTAAACAGCTTGTCCTAATTGGCTGACATTATAATTTGCCCATGCAGCTGGTTTTGTCTGCTTGCCAGGATCTGCCCAGGAATCGCTATAGTGAAAATCAATCATCAATCTATAGCCTTTTGCCGCAGCTCTTTTGGCTACATTTATCACATCTTGCTTGCCATTCCATCCATTGGCTGGATTGACCCATACTCTCAATCTTATCGAGTTAATACAATAGTCGTCTAGTATATCAAAAAGATCTCTTTGGATTCCATTACTGTCTCTCCAGGTTCGCCCGGAGTTTTCCATTTGTGAAAGCCAGCCGACATCAGCACCTCTTGCGATCTGCGATTGGGCATTATTGTCGAATAACAACAGAAAAGCGATGGTTATCAGGTAGATCTTTTTCATAATGCCTTAAATATATAAGATTTAATTTATGTTTTTTTATATTTTTTAAAGAAATATAAAAGGTGTGATAACTCAAATTCTAAAAACTTAATATCAGAATTGAGTAAGGAATTAACATCTTGATGGACGAAATAGGAAAGATCATTTCAAATTATAAATTATTCTGAGCTTAGTTGGAAGCTAAAAAATGAACAAGGAGTATGGTCAAATTTGTATAAAAGACTATCTATTACTATAGATTTTTCCATTCCTTGTGTAACAGAAGAGTCGTCTGACAAGAGATTTCAGATTGTTGGTTGTTAAATACTTTCCAAAGCATCTAATTTGTTTAGTACAAAATTGAATCTTCTTATTCTAATAGTTCTTTAAAGGTTTCCATTGAGCCAGCATAGAATGCCATTAATTCTAAAGTTCCCTGAGCCGGTTTTTGGGGATTCAGATAAAAATAAAAACTTCTGATTCTTGAAAACAGGTAAGTTGTGGCGGGGTCATCAATAAAAGAGAAATCAAAGTGAATCCATTGGAAATCCTCCTGCAGAGGCTGCGTTATTGCGTCGATATGAAGGATGGTATCCTTTTCGTCTTCTTCTTTTCCTATGAAGTCTAAACGTAACTGGTGTGAAGGGTTTCCTTTTGCCAATACCATTATATGACGGTTTTCTTTTTCTGACAAGTCTACGAACAGATCTGATGTTTTTGGATGTGGACATTCCTGTGCTGATAAACAGAAGTATTCAAGATCGGATTTATCATAGTTTATAATAGCCGATTCTGTCTCTTCATTATATAGTATCTCATGTGTTTCCGGATGAAATTTGGAATCCAATGCATGAATATTATTCCGATCAAACTGGATGAAGAAATAGTTCCGTTTGTCCGGTGTAATGAAGATGTCTTTATCAGGCTGATAGGCTTTATTGTATTTAACCGCCTTGCCATTCAGCCATCCCATCAAGTCAAAGGAACAAAGTGATTGTGGAAAGAATATCTCACTGTCAGGATTCCAGTAATCGATTAAATGTATTGTGGAATTATCTTTTACTTTTTTTTCCTTATCGTGACAATTCACAAAACAGACTTTATTAGCCCTGTTTATATTTTCAAATGCCTCAATAGTGGTTAAATTGTTCTCTTCTCGTGATACATCCATTTTGAAAAACAGATTCCCTAAGGTTATCTTAGATTTCCTTTCATCCCAATGTTTTAGAGCTTCGGCCGGTGATTTATAATCAATGAAATGAAGTTCAATATCGCCCAGAATTCCTAAGGGATAATCATTGTCCAGGCAATGCCTGAAAGATCTTTGATGTTTAGATTCTGAATGATTGATAAAGTTTATAGGCTTATCAATATATTGCTCAAAATCCTTTACAAGTTTTATGAAGTCGGAATTGAAAATCTGTATTCCGATAAATGGAGACTGGTAAGGGATAGCGAATGCATCATAAACCTCTTTACCCCAGTTATCATCACTTACTATTGTAAAGTTTTTATTGTTTACCTTATTAAGGTTCAATTGTCTTTTGTTCGCACTTTTACTCCATGAAAGATTTTTTTGATACAGTTCATATATTCTTTTGATATGTTTATTGCAAGCATATCGTTGACGGAGTTCTTCTATAATCAAATATGTTAAAGAGTTTTGCTTTAACAGATCAAATTTATTATCCGATGTTTCACTTTTAATTCGGTAGACACTTGCAAAGAAAGGGTGAACAAACCCCTTTCCTTTAAGTAGCAATAACCAAAATAATTGTGTATCCCAATAGTATTTAAATGTTTCCAACTTAGGAATATCTTTCAGAGCTTCGGTCCTGATTGCCATCGTCGATAATTGAGTTAACCAATAATCGAAATAGCGCTCCTGACCGAATTCAAAACCGTTAGGCTTATTCTTAAAAACTACAGGATGAAAATCATCTTGAATTTCATTCAAAGTCTCATTAAGTCTGTTAAACCTGTGACAAGAAAAAATGTATTCAGGATGCTCATCAAGAAAAGAAATCTGCTTTTTTATTTTTTCTGTATCCGTCCAGTAATCATTGGGGTCAAGTAGCAATGTATACTGACCTCTGCACTTTTGAAATGCCTGTAATATGTTTTCAGAAGGTCCGAGTTTATTATCCTGGCACAGAGGGATTACATTCTCCGGATATCTAAGTTGAAATAATTCTATGATCTCCCTGGTCCTGTCTCTGCTGCAGTCATCGGTTATAATGACTTCAAAATTATATTCATGCTCCTGAGCAAAGACACTTTTTAATGCCTTTATTAAATGAAGCTCATGATTATGTGTAGAGACTACTACACTGAACTTTAAAGGTCTTATTGGCAATGGCATTTATTATTGAATCTTCTGTTAAAATACCAGTTTGGCATCCTGGCTGACTTCCTCTTTTACCGTTTTCTGAATTTCGATAATTGAATTACACACATGGTCAATTTCGCTCTGTGTCAGCATTGCAAAGTTTGGAAGGCATAATACTTTCCTTGAAATCTCTGTTGCTACCGGGAGGTTCAAAGGATTTGAAGAAGGTAACGATTTGTAAAGTGGAAATTCACTAATCAGGGGATAGAAATACCTCCTGGAATAAATATTGAAAGTTTTAAGCATTTCGTAAGTCTTATCTCTGCTTACTCCGAATTTTTCTTCATCAATTAAAATAGGGAAGTAGGAATAATTGTGTTTAGTATCAGCTACCTCTTCAAGGAAAGTTATTCCTTCAATATTTTTTAATCTTTTTTTGTAATTCAATGATACGTTTTTAAGACGATCAATTCTCTGGTCAATTGTTTTTAATTGAATTAATCCCATTGCAGCCTGAACTTCATTCATCTTAGCATTCATGCCAGGCATCACAACTGTGACTTCATCAGAAAACCCAAAGTTTTTCAGGAAGTCAATCCTTCTTTTGGTAATTGGATCATGACTAATAATGGCGCCACCTTCGAAGGTGTTGAATATTTTAGTAGCATGAAAACTTAATACAGACAGATCACCATAATTAAGAATGGATTGTCTTTTATAGCGAACCCCAAAGCTATGACAGGCATCATAGATCACCTTTAAACCGTGAGCTGTAGCAATTTCTTGTATCTTTTCTATTTTACATGGATTTCCATAAACATGTACAGGCATTATTGCTTTTGTATCCGGAGTGATAGATGCTTCAAGCTTAGCTGGATCCAGGTTGTATGTGCCAGGTTCTATATCACAGAACACAGGTTTACTACCATTCCATAGCAGAGAATGTGCAGTTGCTGCAAAACTGAAAGGAGTGGTGATTACATCGCCTGATATTCTTAATGTTTGCAATGCGGTCATTAAAGCCAGTGTTCCGTTTGCAAAGAGGGAAACGTATTTCACTCCAAGATATTTGGCCAGGTCTTCTTCTAACTGCTCATGAAAAGGTCCTCCATTGGTAAGGATCTGCCGTTCCCATATTTTTTCAAGATAAGATTTAAATTCATCCAGTGGGGGAAGGTAGGGCTTGGTTACATATAGTGGCTGGTTCATGGCTGTGTAGTTAGGGTTTCGTTATAAAAATTAATGATCGGTCATCTTAAAGCTCACCTCTTTTTTGAATGTTTTTAAAGTACTATAATTTTATAAAATCCGAGATTATTAATGACAGATGAAATTTAGGTTGATGAAATAAGAAGGTCTGTAACAAATGATACACAGGTGTTTATTTTTTTATATTTTATTTACAAACAGATTAGTTGATGATGATTATCATATTAAAGACACCTTTAAAATTTTTATCTGATGCAGGCCATTCAATCCAAACACCTTGAAAATATCGGGTGGACAAGTGCAGTATTCAAAGAGCATTTTACCACAATTAACATCAGAATCGATGATTTTAAAAAATTTACTAAGGAAGTTGTAATTCCTTTATTTGCTGAAGTTGAATCGAAGAATATCGCTTCTAGTTTTTATTTTAGGCTGGCTACAGATTTTTGGAAAGGTGTGACATTCGGAGATATAATTCAGTTAGATTTTTGTGTTTCTCCATATAATTTTAAACTGCATCTTAAACCCTTGCTATATGAAAGGTTGAATAATTATTTTGACCGTAAATTTCTTGATGCACTCGAAGTAAAAGAAATTTGTGATACTGTCATTCAACCCAAAACAGATCTTGATGGCTTTGATATGTGGGATCTTCGTATTATTAGTATTGAAGATTATTTTATTGATAACCTTACTTATATAGTTGGTAAGAAAGAGGTAGGAATAATAAGAGAACTTTCTGTTAAATCCTCCAATTGTATTATAAATGAAATATTTAATTCGGAAAATGAAGAGGATACTTCAGAGCAAAATATACTTGATAAGTGCCTGTTAATGTATTACCCTGTAATGCATTCATTTTTTTCGGATTTGGAAGACATGTATGAGTTTTCTTCCTGGTTAGTTTATAAGACTTTATACCAAGTTAAACAGGTAGATAAAGTTCATGATTTGCAGGAATGGAAAATTAAGAAAATATTGGATGCGAATCAGTATTTTGAAGAACAGGAGGATACCTTCATGGGGCTTAGCAGATATGTTCTGGAAAGTCTTGACAATAATGATGAGTTTGAAGAAGATTGGCTGAATGATTGGATCAAGGCTTGTATTGATTGTAAAGATCAACTACTTATCCAAAATAGAAAGCAAAGATGGCCTACCATTCCTTTTAGCTATTTAGATGACGAAACTATATTTTTAAAACTTGATGAAGATCGGTACAGGCATTGGCAGAGTATTTACTTTATATTAAAAATGGTAAACAGCCAGTTGGGTATATCCTTTCATAGTGAACTCAATTTATTTAATGTGATAAAAAATTCCTTAAAAAGAATTGTTGGGAAAGATAACATTTACAGGTAATTTAGCTTTAAGAAGATTATAACACATTCAGATATTTTATTCTAAATCTGAATGTGTTTTTTATACTAAACTTAGTTCAATATCTCTTGAAATTTTTCTTTGGAACCACCGAATAAAGCCATTATTTCTATTTCTCCAGCTGCTTCTTCTTTAGGGTTTGCATATAAATAAAAACTTTTTATCCTGGAAAACATTTTTTCTGTTGCGATATCAACTTTAAATAATGAAAAATCAAAGTGAATCCATTGATATTCTTCATTTAGATGTTGTTCTATCCCTTCTGTCTCAAAAATAAAGTCATATAAATTGTTTTCAGCCCTTGCTCCGAGATTTAAGCCAAGTTTTGTTCCATTGCTACCTCTGGTAAGTATAAATACATGTCTGTCTTCAGGTGCTGAAAGGTCAAGGAATAAACTTTCATTCAACTCTTGGTCTGTTAATTGTGTCGGAATATGAAAGAACTCTGATTCTTTTTTATTATAGTTAATCTTAATAGATTCTGTTTCCTGATCAATAGTTAATTGATAAGCTTCAGGATAGGATAAAGTATCTATGATTCGTTCATCCTTTTGGTCAAATGTCAGAAAGAAATCAGATCTTCCGGTTAAATTTTTAAATATATTATCAGTATACGGAGTTAATTCAGTGTAATAGCCTTTACCTCCGTTTATCCAATCTATTACATTGAAATAGTTTAGTGAACATGGAAAAAATATTTCGCTTACAGGACTCCAGTTTTCCATTATCACCAATTCATCTTTTACCGGATCATTTTTAACCTTTCCCTCCTGATAGAACCCAAGGAAGCATACTTTATTATTAAGAGCAAGTGAATTAAACTGTTTTATTTCTTCAACATTATCAGTTTCGCGGGTTCCATCCATTTTAAAAAATAAGCGATCGTAATGGATTTTGAATTTTCTTTCATTCCAGCTATTGATTGCTTCTTCTTCTGATGTATAGTCAACGAAATGTAGTTCAATAGATTTACCTAATATTCCCAGTGGGTAAGGCTTTCCAAAGGTCTCTTGGAATCCATTGACATACCTGGACTGTGATATAGGAACAAATTGAATGCCTTGATTAATATAGTATTCAAAATCACTGGCAAGTTTTAGAAAGTCTTTGTTGTAAACTATTATTCCAACAAAGGGAGTTTGATAGGGAATGCCAAGAGCATTGTAAACTTCTGCACCCCAGTTGTCATCACTTATGATAGTAAAATTCTTGTTATTAACCTTTGTCAAATCAAGTGGCTTTCTGTTTTCTGTTTCCCTCCAAAGCAGGTTGTTCTGATGGATTTCGAATATTCGTTTTATGTGGATATTATCCGGATCAAATTTTAACAGCTCATCGAAGATCAGATAATTTTGTGTATATTTTTTATCAATATTTTTCTGGCTCCAATGACCTTCGCTATGAATCCTGTAGACGGCTCCAAAGAAATTATGAATATAGGCTCTTCCTTTTGTCATAACAGTCCAGAAGATAGTTAGGTCCCAACAGTACTTGAAAGTTTCCAACTGTGGTGTATTGTCAAGAGCACTGCTTCTGAATACAACAGTTAGGGTTTGTGTTAACCATTGATCAAAAAACTTTTCCTGACCAAATTCAAATCCATCCGGATTATTGATAAATAGTTCAGGATAAAAATCAATATCATATCTTCCCGTATCTTCATAGAATCTTTGGAACCTATGGCATGAAATAACAAAGTCCGGATTGTTATCCAAAAATTCAATTTGCCATTTTAATTTATTAGGTTCAGTAAAATAATCATCTCCATCAAGCGTGACAATGTATTCTCCTCTGCATGATCTTAAGTTATGCAGACAATTTTTTGAAACACCAATGTTCTTCTCATGTAGAATAGGAACAATACTATCAGGATATCTTTGATGGTATTCTTTTATGATTTCTCTTGTCTTATCTGTGCTACAATCGTCACTGATAACTATTTCAAATGAATAATCATGTATCTGAGCAAAAATAGTGTCTAGTGTATGAGCTAGATATTTTTCATGATTATATG
>NZ_JAGHZZ010000002.1 GCF_017745095.1 Sporocytophaga sp.
AGCTGTCCTATTTTTGGGGAGGGGTACAAAAGCATGCGGTTGTAAAGCTCTACTCTCTCTATTATCACATCAGCAAGGCATATTTTTTACACAATGTTATGGTACGTTGCTTAATTGAACTTCCTCAATAAACTCTTAAAAATACTATCAGAATTTAATGATGGATTTAATTGAACTTTTGAGAACCCAACTTTAAATTCATAATCAGAAGGATCTCTAAAAACACAACTATTATTATATTCTCTTCCTGGGTCATGAGATTCAAACGCTTTACTTACAAATAAATCAAACGAATTTAAGTCAGATGAATCTAAAGTAATATATGTTTGAAAATCAGTATCCTTATCCTTAATTAAAATCCACTCATAAAGATCGTCTCCAATCGCGGCTTTCTTTAAAGTATAATTATTCGTTCCACCTCCTGCAATTCCACCATGAAAATTTTCTTTTATCTGGACTTCGTCAGCGTTTAATATCTTATCCTTTAACTTATCATTTGAAGAAGTACACGCAGTAAGTAGAATCAGTATTAAATTTGTTATCTGTTTTTTCATTTAATGTACCATAACATTTGAATATACGTCATGTGGCGTATATTTTTCTTTTATCACTAATCTAACTAATTTTTAAATTTCACAACGTCCTCAAATAATCATCAGATGCAGATGACCAAATTGCCAACCTCAAATTGCCAGAGCAGAACCGGATAAATTGATCCAACAATGGTCTTTTATAAATGTGATAATTAGATAAAATCTGCTTCTCTATCTAGTTCCTGCTTAGAGGTATGGATCAAAGTTTCATCATGGTTCTGTATTAAAAATATCCTCTTGTCTGCTTGCCTTTCCCAAAATCTTCAAAAATATCCCCGTCAACAAATATATAAAATGTGTTACAACTTACGATAAATTCCAAGCTAAGTTACCTGAGACATATAGATTTAAGTATTTCCCACAATATAATCTCAATAAATACCGCTCAATAAAGAAAGACCTCCAAAATTCATAGAAACAGCCATCAGCCAATGCCCTCAGGGCTTTCCCCTTCCTCTGCACTGCTTAAGCCCTTCCCCATAATACTTCAATAATATCTTCTCAGCCATTATCCTCCCCCATTTTTGCTTTAGCCTCGAGCTTTTGGGCTTTAGCCTGAGGGTTCCAGGCTTTAGCCTCACCGTTCCAGGCTTACTCCCGGAGCTTCCAGGAGCATCCTGATACTTCCAGGAGCGTTCCTGACGCTTCCGGGAATTCTCCTGGCTCTTTCAGTGGGCTGCTGAAAGGTCCAGGGATAAGCAAAAAGATAGGAGGCTATAGCCTGAGAATCCCAGGCTATAGCCTCAAATTTCCGGGCTAAAGCCCGAACGCCCCAGGCTTACTTCCGAAGCTTCCAGAAGTATTCCTGAAAACTTCAGAAACACTTCTGGAAGAGGCAGGAGCACTTCTGAATCTTCCAGGAGCAATAACTTAGAAAAAAAGTTGCACGACATTAATTAAAGTTCTAACATTGAAGCTGTTAATATTTTTATCTAAACCTAAACTTTTAATTACAGCTATGTCAATCAACAATGGATATCTGCCAAAGGCAGATAAAGAAAAAGCAATCTGGCTTAAAAATTTCTCTGGTAAACTTCAAATCCATGCAGCAAACGTGGGCATCGCCTCGGAAGAGGTAATCGGTGTCTCCAATGACGCATTAGCGTTCTTGTATGCCCTCGAAATGGTGGAAAATTCAAAGAATGAAGCGGCTCAGAAGGTCGCCTTCAAAAACCTGCTTGCAGATGGTTCGGAAGCTGTAGCGCTTACCTATCCGGCTTCAATCCCTGCTCTTAATCAACCTGCGTTGGTAAAGGCCGGTATCTTCAAGAGGACAGGAAAACTGGTGCAGAGAATCAAAAATCACCCCAACTACAATGATTCCATTGGTAAGGATCTCGGCGTTATCGGGGCAGAATATACTCTGGACAGAATTACCATGAAGCCTGAAATCGGTGGTGGACTGGACGCTCACCGTCCGCTTATCAAGTGGAAAAAAGGAACTGCGGATTCTATAGACATCTATGTAGATCGCAAAGATGGTAAAGGGTTTGTGTTCCTCGCCAACGATTCCACTCCGGACTATATAGACACACATCCTCTGTCTTCAGGCTCTGATACTGCTATCTGGTCTTACAAAGGAATCTATAAGATACAAGATGAACAGGTAGGTGAATTCTCCAACATCATCAACATCACTGTCACAAGACAGATAGAGGTATAAGGGAGCTTTTGCAGTTTTGAATAGATCCATAACCCTCCGGCTTTAATTGGTCTGGAGGGTTATTTTTTTGTGTGGCTGTGGAATAGGGATACTGATTTTAATAAATAATTTATTAATACTATTAATCTAAAACGAAGTTGGTATACCACCCAACAATGCTAGTGAAACCCCAAAGAAAGTAGAATACAATATTGACAATGATTAAGGTGACAAACAGCTTTTTTTCAATGTCAATTTTAGTAAAATAAAATTTTAGTATAAACACCATCGGAACAAACCCAATTAGAAATACAAGTGAATACATATAGGCAAGGATAATTTTAAAACCAATCTTCCCGGGAAAAATATTCATTGACTTTCCTGAATCACCAATTAACTCAGGAATATAATCTTGCGAAAACGGTACACTTCCAAAAGTTAGATACACACTTAAATAAGAATAAACCGAAACTATAAATAGCGTGCAAACCAACAACAATGAGAGATAGCAGATTACCTTAAGCGAGGTATTAATTAATAACATAGAAAAGATTTTAATAAAGTTTCTGCAATACAGATTTATTTTTTGTTTACTAATATACGCGGAAAAGCGATTAAACATTGGAACTATTGCAAGAAATAACTGGTGTTGAGTTTTTCAAAGTTGAACATAGCTTCATAAGAAAAGAAGAAGAGCAACAGTAACAAGTTGAAGATCTTGCTCACGCTCTTGATAACTAAAAAAATCTAAACTTTTTCTAAGACCAAATTAACCTTTATTCAAAAATTTGGTTTTCCATCCTGGAATTAACACTTAAGGAAAACTTCTGTATTTCCATACATCCTACAAAAGAACTGTATAATCCGCATCTACGGTTTAAAACATTTAAGTATCAAGAAATATTTTTATGAAGAAAGAAGCACATATTTCGGGCATTGGCACTGCCCTTCCCTACCCGGTTTCAACAGAGAGAATGCTGGAAGTTGACGAAGCAATGAGAAGATTTCATGGTCAACCAGATTCTGTTATCTCTAGAATGAAAAGTTTTGTAAAAGGTACTGGCATTCATACAAGACATTATTCACACCCAGTCTGGATCGAGGACAATAGATCCATTGATGATTATGAGGAAGCAAAACGTGTAGCGCTTTCACACGATATCTATACCCCTAATGATTTTATTCCACCGTATTGGCAACGTATGGAAGTTTTTAATGATACTGCAATAAAACTTGCTGTAGAAGCTGCCCGCAGAGCACTTGACAATTGGGGTGGAAAAGCTTCTGACGTTACTCATATTATTACGACCTGCACAAGTGGATGGAGTGAACCAGGTGTTGCCGTTTCTGTTATGGAAGCCTTAGGACTTTCAGATGATTGTCAGAAGGCAGAATTAAATTTTAACGGATGTTTTTGTGGCGCTACTTGTTTGCGAATCGCAAGAGATATCATTCGAGCCGGTGATGCCAAAGCTGTATTGGTCGTTGCCGTTGAAGTTGCCTCATCACATTATGATGTGAATGCCACTGATATTTCTTCACTGGTTGCACATTCTTTGTTTGCTGATGGAGCTGCTGCAATAATCCTTTCAGATGAAGGGAAATGGAAGTACACTCAAACAGGAATGTCACTTGTACCCCAAAGTCAACATTTATTAGGACTAGTGCCCCCAACAGGACCAGACCATACAAGTTACCGCATGACATTGAATCGTGAAGTAGGGAAAAAATTAGGTGAATATTTCTGCGATGGAGCGGGAAGTAAGATCCTTAATAAATTGCATCCTAATGCAGATAAGCCTACACCAGCATTAGGAATTCATCCCGGAGGACCAAATATTTTAGATCATGTGGGAAGCGTATTTTATGATTTGGGCTGGCCAACAAATGCACTTCAATCATCCTATGATACATTGCAAAGCATTGGCAATTTAGGTGCAGCAGCCATGATGTTTGTATTAGCAAGAAGATTAGACACAATAGAAGAAGACGAATTGATCACTCTTGCTTTTGGCCCGGGAGTAACAGTAGAGTGGGCTAAGCTTGAAAAAGTAAGTTCATAAATCAGCAAGAGTGTGAGCAACAGCAACAGATAAAGCTCTTTATCAAAATGCCTTTTGCCTTGTTGCTGTTGCTCCCTACTGTTGCTGTCCAAAGATCCTTTTATTTAAATCGTATCAGAATTCAAGATTTTTTTACAATTAAGCTTTCAGTCATTGCATACAACATTTTTGAAAGTTCTTCCAACTGGCAATAGAGTTTTTGAAAAATCTCTTTAGAAATAATTCCTTCATCTTTGAGAATATCAAAGATTGCGACACATTCAAAAACAGAACCTCTTGCAATTATAAAGAAGTTGCGCTTATCTGCATTGGTCTTTCTTCCTGAGCCCTCAGCAATATTCAGTGCAATACTTAAAGAAGATCTTCTTAATTGATTTTTAATGGCAGAGTCAAAAGCAAATTGTTTTAAAAGTTTACTAAACTCCAGATTATAACTTTTCGCTTTTAAATAAACGGTGAGTTTTTCAAAGTCAAACATAGCTGATATTAAAAAAAAGCAACAGTGTGAGCAAGAGCAACAGGTTGTAGCTATTTATTAAGGCGTTTTCCGTCTTGTTGCTGTTGCTCCTTACTGTTGCTGAAAATGGAGCAAGAGTGTGAGCAAGAGCAACAGATTGTAGCTTTTATCAAGCGTCTTCATTCTGTTGCTCTTGCTCCCCACTCTTGCTGTTCCTGTACCCAAGGGGGGATTTGAACCCCCACGCCTTACGGCATACGCACCTCAAACGTATATGTCTACCAGTTTCACCACCTGGGCATCCTTATTGGTTTTACAAACTTATGAGTATTTAAAGATAATTCCAAAATCATAAATCAAATATTACCATTTTTCACGATGATTTTCCAAAGCATGCCTCATACCGCCATAAAGATTATTCCGCATACCATCATTCACCAGGAAATCATGAGGAAATCCAAGTTCTATTTTACTTGCTTCATCCAACCTTTTTATCTGATCATGAGTAAGTTTAAAATTAAGACAAGCCATATTTTCTCTCATCTGATTTTCTTTTCTTGCACCTATCACCGGTATCACCACCTGATTTTTCTGTCTTAACCAGTTCAGTGCCACCTGTGCACAAGAACAGCCTGCCTCTTCTGCTATTTCTCTTACTGATGATACGATTTCCTGATTGCGGGCATTTAACCTTACACTATCAGCTTTAAGTCTGTTACCATCTCCTCCTCCACCTAAATATTTTCCGGTTAATGCTCCTCCGGCTATTGGGGCCCATGCAGTCACTGCAATATCAAGGTGCTTTGCCATAGGAAGAAACTCCCGCTCAGGTGTACGTTGCAGAAGACTATATTCCACCTGCATACCTGCAAAAGAAGACCAGCCTCTTAACTCTGCAATAGCATTGGACATAGAGATGATCCATGCTGGCGTATCACTAATGGCAATATAAAACACCTTACCTGCTCTTACCAGATCATCTAATGCTCTTAATACCTCTTCTACAGGTGTTGTGAAATCCCAGGCATGAAGATATAGAACATCAACATAATCTGTTTTAAGCCTCTTAAGACTTCCTTCCAAGGACTGCACAAGGTTCTTTCTATGATTACCAGATGCATTTACATCATGCATTCTGTTATAAAGAGAATATTTCGTCGCAACCACAAAGGTAGAACGCTCGCTGGCTATAAAATCACCTACAAATTTTTCACTTGTACCTTCAGTATAGCGGTTGGCAGTATCTATAAAATTCCCTCCTGCTTTTGTAAAGATGTCGAACATCTTCTGACATTCATCTTTATCAGCACCATATCCCCAGTCTCCGCCGAAAGTCATAGTTCCAAGACAAAGCTCAGACACTCTGAGACCGCTCTTTCCAAAAAGTTTATATTTCATTTTGCAATAATTAAGAAGTTACTGATACTGATTTGAAAAAGTATGCTACAAATTCAAAAGATTATTGTACCACAAAAGACGTTACCATTCTTTTGCATCGCTGCATAACTCAATTCAAGGTAAAAGTGTTTTGTAAAAAACTTATTTTCTATTTAATAATCTAGAAATTAAATGTCACCCCCGGACCAAATACAGCAAAGAATGTATTGTTCTTCAACAGATATCCACATCCCGCATACAAAGGAAAACTAAACTTGGATTCTTTTCTAACAGGGAACAATGAGCCCAGCACTACAAAACCAAGATCTCTCTGCTTGTTATTTTCACTTAAGTTAAAAATATCCAAAGCAATAAACCCCGCCCCAATCTTATATGGCTTTAGCTTACCCACCTTTTGCTGATCATAGAAACTGAACTGAGCAAGAAAGGCAATACTTATACCTGTTAAATTGCCAAAACCTGATTGTGAAAATTTCTTAACCAAAAGACCTGTAGGAAAGGAAACCTGAAGATCCAGGGCTGTTACCATTTCTTTAATAAAAGTAATCTTCTGAGAATATCCCGGAAGGCTATACTTCTGGTCATTATGTTTTATAATGATCTCTAGTCTCCACCAGCCTTCCATGTCATAGGTTTTATGCAGAAGATAATCATTAATATTGATCTCGCCTTTTTTACAGTCTTTTACATCATAGAAAAAATATCTTGGAGACGCTTCTCCAGGACATACTACAACATTATCTATCTTTTGAAATTCAATAAGATCACTTTTAGTATTATAGATCCTTACCTCAATATTCAGATATTGCTTACCATAAAACCTTGTTTTCGTATCAATATTATTTTCAAAAAACACAATATTGACATCTTTAATCGGGGCCCTTGTTAGAACGGGCTTATTGAAGACGTTCCCCGAAAGCGGTATTACTTCTTTATCATAACTTACCCCTACAAAGCCCAATGCCTTGGGAACCTGAAACTCTCTTAATTGCAAATCATACTTAGTGATAGTACCATTCATATAAAGAGAAATTCTTCTTTTAATAATATCTGTAGGAATTTTAATAAGATAGAATTTAACATTATCAGAAGTTCTTGTCGTGTCATAACTAACATCTTTCACACCATCAAAATAAAAATCAGCTTTGGAAAGTCCTCGCCCCTCTATCTTCACTTCTACTCTTTCTCCAGGATATACGACAGTGCTGTTCGTCCAGTCCTGCCCCTCTCTGAGCACTGATATATTTTCAACATTAGGTTTTTCCAAGACGTTAAAATTTGTAATAAACTCTAATTCATCACCGTCTTTAATAAAAAGATAACCTTCAGATATTTTATGCAGTGTATAAGGTCTCAACACTGCAAGAATTTTATTACTGTTTCCAACCACTGATACAGTATACAGTTCTGCAACAAGGCGTCCACCAGGTTTCTGTTGATTTTCTATCCTATAGGTTTTTCCAAGTTCAAAGTTTCTGTGAAAATCAATCTGTACTTCTTCAGTTTGAAGAGAACCAGGGTCAAGGAAAAATTCATTCCTGTCAAGATTTACATAACCAATCCGACTGGGCTTTATATTAAATTTTAATTTTACAGGAGGCAAATCAAAACTTAATTGGTTATTGTCTTTCAGAAAAGGAGCTACTGTCCTAAGATTTAAAATCAACTCTTTATAACCCAGGCTTTCCGGGTGAATAAAAAGTTTAATAGTATTATTATCTCCCTTTTGTAACCTGAACTTTAGAGGTCCAGCTACCTGCCAATCTGAAGGAATTCTGATATTAAAGATGTTTTTTGCCGGAAGATCAATAGTTCTGTCTTCACCTATGTACAGGTCCTGGGCTTCGGCAGGGGCTCCCACAAAGGTCTCGAAGAAAGGACTCATCTTTATTTCATCCGTGATCAACCCTGCATCTGTCTCCGCAATCATGATCAGTCTAAGGAATTTGATGTCCGGAAGATTCAGTAATCTTATCTTTCCCCGAAAATATTTATTTCCTATCTCTTTTAAAGAATCAAGTACCATGTAATCTGAAGATCCTGCAATATGTAGTCGCGTTATCTTTATCCCCTCTTCAGGAAAAACTGTAATTTCCATGATCTCATCTTTGTTTTCTGCTTTAAAAAACAAAGTCTTTTCATCTTTATAAACTCTTGAATCTTCAGGGTATTGGTATTCAGAAATATCTATACGAAAATTTATTTTCTTAAAAAAATTTGATTGTTGTGCTTGAGCAGATACAACAATCAACAGAAATATAATAAACAGAAATGCTCTCATGAATTACAATTGCGCAACATAAATAACTCTTCAATCCTGAAAAGATAAGGATAAAAAATCAGAATGAAAGATAATCCTTCATTATAGCAACAGAAGAAGAAGTGCCAATGCGGTCAGCTCCGGCATCAATCATTGCTTTAACATCCGCTAGCGTTTTAATTCCTCCGGAAGCTTTGATCCCCGTGGATGAAGGAATATTTTGTTTTATAAGCTTTATATGCTCAGGAGTAGCACCAGCAGGTGCAAGCCCTGTTGATGTTTTGATGAAGTCGGCTCCAGCGTCGGCTGCAGCTCTACTTGCCTTCACAATCTCTTCATCAGTAAGATATGCTGTTTCAATAATCACTTTTAAAATCTTCTGTTGCTCATGGCAACATTTGGCAGCTTTCGCAATATCAATCTTAAACCACTCCATTCCGGATTTAAAAGCTGAAATATTCATCACCAGGTCAAGTTCATCTGCTCCCATTGCAATGGCATGCTTGATTTCTTCAAGCCTTGTTTCTGTAAGCTGGTACCCTAATGGAAAACCGATCACGGTAACCAAACTGATATCTGCATCACCTATTTCCCTCTTTGCCCTTTTAAGCCAAAAAGTTGGAACACAAATGCCAAAGAGTTTAAACTCTTTGGCCTCTGCTACCAACTTATCTATGTCTTTATCGGTAATAACTGGTTTTAAATTAGTGTGCTCTAAGTATAAATTTATTTCACTCATCTTATGATATCACTAACTTACCGAAATGAATCGGAACCATTACCTTAATTTCATTTTTATCTTGATTCTCCATAGTAAAGGCTACCTCCTGACCATCAACTTCGCACTTTCTAGGTTCAAATGACAGACCATGTACATTGACAGCATAACTATGGTAAGTCGGAGTAAATTCTCCTTGAGCAGACTGTTCTATTACAAACTGATTATCCGAACCATTGGTATTGAACGTTCTAACATTATACTGCCCTTGTTCATATCCATAACCATCGCCTGAATCTTCATAAACAACAGAAGTATGAGACTTGGTATAGTAATAAGCATGAAGAATTAATTCTTTCAATTCAATTTCTCCAACATATTGCATCACAGGATACATTGGAATAATAGAACCAGCTCTCACGAAAATAGGCACTCTGTTAAGATCTGCTTCTGCCCATACTTCCATATTTCCATGGAAACGCTCGTCATCCCAGAAGTAATACCATACTCCTGAAGGAAGATACAACCAACGACCATCAGCTTCCGCTTGAGTAACAGGAATTACAAGCAGATTATCACCTACTCCGAATTCATCCTGACGGAAATAAGTTTCAGTATCGCTCTGATCAAGGAATGTCAATGGTCTTAAGAATGGTGTACCGAATTTTGAATACTGCCAGAAGGTGGTATACAAATAAGGCAACAACCTGTATCTTAACTCAATGGTCTTTTTAGCCAGCTCTGCATATTCATCCCCAAATGACCATGGCTCCTGATCTCCGTGATCACCAGATGAGTGTGTTCTGCAGAATGCATGGAATATACCAAGTTGCAGCCAACGTATATACATTTCACCAGAAGGAGTTTCAATAAACCCACCTATGTCAGATCCACAGAATGAAATACCTGAAACAGCAAGCCTTTGACACATTACATTAGCAAGCCACAAATGCTCCCATGAAGCTACGTTATCACCCGTCCACACACTTGAATATTTCTGTATTCCGGAGTAAGCAGATCTTGTAATATTGAAAGGACGATAGTTAGGGGCTAGGAATCTTTTAATGCCATCATAAGTGGCTTTTGCCATCTGCATTCCGAATACATTGTGAGCTTTCCTGTGACTGCATGGATCACCATCATAATTGTGTCTTACATCATTAGGAAATGTTTCAATCTCAAATACAGCAGGTTCATTCATATCATTCCACACACCCCGAACCCCTGTTTCTATAAGGCCTTTAAACAAGCCTGACCACCACTCTCTCACTTCTGGGTTGGTAAAATCAGGGAAGTTACATTTTCCAGGCCATACGGATCCTCGCATGAGCGGGCCGTCTTGTCTTTTACAGAAATAATCCTTTTCAATTGCCTCCTGATATACCCAATAATTTTTATCAATCTTGATACCTGGATCTATAATGACTACAAGCTTATAACCATCTTTGGATAATTCGCTGGTCAACCCTTTAGGATCAGGGAAATAATCTTTATTCCAGGTGAAGCACCTGAAGCCATCCATGTAATCTATATCAAGGTAAAGGGCATCGCATGGTATACTTCTTTTTCTGAATTCAGCAGCAATGTTCTTTACAACCTTTTCAGGATAGTAACTCCATTTACATTGGTGATATCCCAGAGACCACAGAGGAGGAAGCTCCGGCTTACCCGTCATATTGGTATAGGTTTCCACTACATCCATAAGCTCAGGACCATAGATGAAATAATAATTCATTTCCCCTCCATGTGCCCAGTAGCTATATACATTCTTTCTTTCAAAACCGAAGTCAAAAAATGTTCTGAAAGAATTATCAAAAAGAACACCATATCCGATTTTATGGTGAAGCCCCAGGAAAAACGGAATGTTCTTATATAAAGGATCTGCATTTTTCATAAACCCATAGGTATCTTTCCCCCAGAGTTCAAACCTCTTACCTCTAAGATTCAGATCTGTTGGCTTATCTCCAAGCCCAAAGAAGTGTTCTCCACTTTGAACCTTTTTACTCATCATTACAATCTCGCCACCATAGTCTTTGTGCTCTTCCCAATGAAACCCCTTTTCATCGTCGATCACAACTTTACCTTCTTTATCAAAGATGGTGATAAGAAGACGGTGCTTAGTAATTACGATATCCAAAAAGGCAGTGCCGATTGTAAACTTCTCTTCATCTTCTTTAATATCCAGGGCTTTCACCTTTCCCTCATAATTATGAGCACCTGAATAGGAAAAATCTCTTTGAAAAATGCTCTCGGGAGAATACCTGAAGCGAATCACCTTATCGCTTTTAACACTCACCTCTAACGCAGATTCCGTACAATAGAAATAAAAGGTATAACCATCGCGTTTCCAGCTTTGAACTGTATCGGGAAACTGTTGAACAGATATCTGATTCTGCCCTAGATTCATGTAACTTTCCATAAGAACAATTTTAAAGCCCTTTATGCAAAACCCGGCAAAAGGTTGCATAAAAAAGACATAGTACAATTTTAAATTCGTTTATTAACACTTTCCAATAAAGTTCTTCTTTGCTTTACTAGAGTAAAAACTTTTTTTAACAATAAAAAAAGAAAGCATGAAAACATCTCCTTTTTTTTATTCGTTAATACTCTCTTTGAGCAACTTTCCAATGGTTTCAAAAGTCTCAACTAAAACTATTTTTATAATGTTGAGTTATTGATAAACTGATTTTGTTCAATTAAGTTTATTTAAAAAAAAGAAAAACACTACGCTGATAATCTGGTTATAAAGTAGATTTTTCAAGGAAAGACTAATATGAGAAAACCAAGAGTACTAATGCTCGGATGGGAGTTCCCTCCCATTATAAATGGCGGCCTTGGGGTTGCCTGTCTCGGCTTGTGCAAAGCTTTATCCCAACATGTAGAGCTGTCCATGATCATCCCAAAATCAGATCCTAATTACATGGTTAATAATGTGGAACTGATAGGGCTGAATAACGTCGAAGTAGAAAATCTTAAAAAGATACGCACTAGCAAATACTATAAAGAATTTGCTCACGTCACTACTGTAGAGGCCAATATTTTTCCTTACGAAACTGCTGAATCAGATTTTGATATCATTAGAGGAAAGTCTATAGACTTCAAGTTGGATACCAACGTGAATATTTTCAAGGTAGGCGACCTTTACGGAGATGATGTCATCAACAAAGTGATTGAATACGCTAAGTTTTGCGCTCGTCTTGCAATGACAAAAGACTTCGATATCATTCATTGTCATGACTGGATGACTTTTCTTGCAGGCATTGAAATTAAAGCTCTGTCAGGCAAGCCATTGGTGCTTCATGTTCACTCTTTGGATTATGATAGAGGCGGACCTGATAGCAGAGGTTGGGTGTACGATATTGAAAGATGGGGTATGCACTATGCTGATGCCATAATTCCAGTAAGCCGTTATACAGGTTCAATTGCTAAAAACCATTATGATGTGGATGAAAGAAAAATTTATCCTGTTCACAATGGAGCAGATCCTGTTCATGTATTCCATGACACGAAGGATTTTCCAGAAAAACTTGTTTTGTTTTTAGGAAGAGTTACAGGCCAAAAAGGTCCTGAATATTTCCTTGATATAGCTTCTAAAGTTATAGAGCATGCACCCAATTCAAGATTTGTAATGGCTGGAACGGGAGATAAACTAAGAGGACTCATAGAATCAGGTGCTTACAGACAAATTGGAAATAAATTCCATTTCACTGGATTCTTAAATAAAGAGAAAGTACACAAGCTACTTTCAATTGCTGATGTTTATGTGATGCCATCTGTATCAGAACCTTTCGGACTTTCTGCTTTGGAAGCTGCTCAGTTTGGAATTCCTTGTGTGATATCCAAGCAATCGGGAGTATCAGAAGTGTTATATGGCGCTCTGAAAGCCGACTTCTGGGATGTTGATAAAATGGCAGGTCATATTATATCCTTGCTTCAGAACGATTCTCTAAGAGAATCCGTAGTTAAAGATGCATTCCGTGATCTGGAAAATTTAACATGGGATAAAGCTGCTGATAAAGTAGCAGATGTTTATAAAAGAGTACTTTAAAAATATTTAAAAATCATTCGGATTATGCCAGCAGTTTGTTTTTATTTTCAGGTACATCAACCATACCGGCTAAAACAGTATTCGTTCTTCAATATAGGTAATGATCATAATTACTCGGACGAAAGACTAAACAAAGAAATTCTGAATAAAGTAGCAGATAAGTGCTATTTACCAGCTAACAAGCTGATGCTTGAACTGATCAAAAAGTTCAACAAGCAGTTCAGAATTTCATATTCCATCAGTGGAATAGCTCTGGAACAATTCGAAAAATACAGACCCGATGTATTGGAGTCTTTTATTGACCTTGCTAGAACGGGCTGTGTGGAGTTTCTTGGAGAAACCTATCACCATTCACTAAGCTATCTTTATTCTAAAGATGAATTTGTGAGACAGATAGAACTTCATGAAAAGAAAATCAAACATTACTTTAATCAGGAGCCGGTTGTTTTCAGAAACACAGAATTGATATACAATAACGATCTGGCTGATTTTATTCAGAAGATGGGATACAAAGCAATACTCTGCGAAGGTGTTGATAGTCTTCTCCAAGGTAGAACACCTAATCAGATTTATACGGCTCCAAACAATAAGAAAATAAAATGTCTTCTGAAAAACTTCAGGCTATCAGATGATATTGCCTTCAGATTTTCAAACAGAGACTGGCCTGAATATCCGCTTACTGCACAAAAATTTGCTTCATGGCTTCACAATGCTCATTCAGCAGATACAATCAATCTGTTTATGGATTACGAAACCTTTGGCGAACACCAATGGAAAGAAACTGGCATTTTTGAATTTATGGAGCATTTGCCTGGAGAAATTTTAAAGAATAAAGATTTTTCATTCAAAACTGTTGGAGAAGTTGCTGATGATTATCAAATCAAAGATGTTTATGATGCACATGCAACTACATCTTGGGCAGATTCCGAAAGAGACCTCAGCGCCTGGTTGAGCAACTCAATGCAATCTGAATCTCTCTCCAAATTATATGCTATGGAAGAGGATGTAAAAAACTCTGGAGATAAAGACCTGATAGAAAGATGGGCAAGGCTGCAATCCTCAGATCTCTTCTATTACATGTGTACAAAATATTGGTCAGATGGTGTGGTACATAAATACTTCAGTCCTTATAACTCCCCCTACGATTCATACATTTACTTCATTAATGCACTTGCAGATCTGGAAGTAGAGGTAAATAAACATTCATTGGCTACAGCTAGAGTGTTTTAAGTTTGCCTTATATTCACTTACTTTGCCTTATTGCAAACTTTCTGAGTATGCAATAAGGCTTTTTATTTTACAAGAAATCAACTCAATGAATTATCTTTCAGGCGAATCTCTCGGAAAATCATACAATGAAAAATGGTTGTTCCAGGATTTAAACTTTGGCATTAGTAAAGGTGAAAAAATAGGACTGGTTGGCGCAAATGGCGCTGGCAAATCAACTCTGTTTCAGATTCTATCCGGAAAATTAAATCCTGACCGCGGCCATGTTGCTGTTTCATCCGGAATAACTGTGGGATACCTTGATCAGGACCCCGAATTTCCAGAAGGCATTACTGTAATGGAAGCATTATTTTCTTCAGAAAGTCCATCTTTACTTGCTATTAAAGAATATGAAAATGCACTGAACAATAGCGAAGATTCCAACGCTTTGCAAAAAGCCATGGAGAAAATGGATGCTCTGAATGCCTGGGATTACGAAAGTAAAGTAAAGCAGATCATCGGCAAAATGGGTATCACCATTCTTGATCAAAAGATAAAGGACCTTTCCGGAGGTCAGAAGAAAAGAATTGCCCTTGCAAGGTTATTGATAGAAAGCCCTGATTTGTTGATTCTCGATGAACCTACCAACCACCTTGATCTTGATACTGTGGAATGGTTGGAAGGATTTCTTTCCACCAGTAATACAACCCTCCTACTTGTAACCCACGACCGATATTTCCTTGACAGAGTTACCAATGAAATTGTAGAGTTAGATGGAGGTAAAATATACCGATACAAAGGTAATTATAGCTTCTTCCTGGAGAAAAAGGCTGAGCGGCTTTCCATAGAACAAGCTGAAACAGACAAAGCCAATAACCTTTTACGCAAAGAGCTTGAATGGATGCGCAGGCAGCCAAAAGCAAGAGGAACCAAAGCTAAATCTAGAGTAGATGCTTTCTATGAATTGGAGGAAAAGGCTGGCAAAACTAGAAACGACCAAGCACTTGAACTAAAAGTTGAAACTTCCAGACAAGGAAATAAGGTCATCGAAATTGACCATATAAGTAAAAAATTTGCGAAGCCGATCATCAATGATTTTTCTTATGTCTTTAAAAAGAAGGATAGAATTGGAATTATTGGTAAAAATGGTTCCGGTAAATCTACTTTCTTGAATATCATTACCGGAAAAATACAGCCGGACAGTGGAAAAATTGACGCCGGATCAACAACCAAGATTGGATACTTTTCACAAACAGGTCTTGATTTTAAAGAAGATCAACGAGTGATAGATATTGTTAAAGAAGTAGCTGAGCATATACCAGTTGGAAACGGTGAGACCCTCAGCGCTTCCCAGTTTCTTCAGAAATTCCTCTTCCCCCCTGCTGTTCAATATACGTATGTCAATAAACTAAGTGGAGGAGAAAAAAAACGCCTTCAGTTGCTAAGGGTTTTGATCAGCAATCCTAATTTCCTGATTCTGGATGAGCCAACCAATGATCTTGATATCCCTACTCTAAACGTTCTCGAATCATTTCTGATGACCTATGAGGGATCGCTGGTAATTGTTTCACACGACAGGTACTTTATGGATAAACTGATAGATCATGTTTTCATTTTTGATGGTTCAGCTACTATTAAAGATTTTCCCGGAAATTACACTGACTATCGTAATCATCTGGAAGAATTAGAGAAACAATCAGAGGGAAAATCAAAAGAAAAACCCAAAGAAAAGCAAGTAGAGCAAATAACACCTTCAAAACCGGCAGAGGAAAAGAAAAAGCTTTCTTTTAAAGAGAAACAAGAGTTTGAGACGTTAGAAAAAGAAATTGATAAGCTTGAGAAGAAAAAGGCGGAACTGACGGATAAGTTATCCTCTTCTTCAATTAGCCATGACGAGCTGACTAAACTTTCCAAGGAGTTTGAAAATGTAAATAGTACTTTGGAAGAAAAAACTTTACGCTGGTTAGAACTATCTGAAAAAGCTTAAAACTCAGAAATTAAGATTTATTTTTGAATTTGTACATTTACAGGAAAGAGTTGAAAATTAGTATATTTTTTCCCTTATAAAAGTACTTTTAAAGGTAAAAGACAGAAATTTTTGAACTATATTTATAAATTATTAAATATTTTATCCAAATAAGGTAAAAAACTATGATTAAATTGGTAAATATCAAAAAGTTAGCACTTTTTTCTCTTCCAATTCTATTACTTACTCCGGAAGCACAGTCGCAATCAAAACTTACGGAAGATATCCGCCTGAATCAGGTAGGATTTTATCCATCTGGTCCTAAAACAGCAGTCATTGTAGATGCACCTTCAGACAAATTTTATGTAATAAAAGAAAATCTGAAAGATACAGTTTTTACAGGGCAGTTAACCCCTAGTGTTATATGGGAACATTCTAAAGAAAACGTTAGCAAAGCTGATTTTTCCAAATTTAAAACTCCAGGTTCTTACCGAGTATTTGTACCAAAATTAGGATATTCATTCCCTTTTGAAATTAAAGACCAGGTTTTACTTCCTGTAGCCAAAGGAAGTATCAGAGGATATTACTATCAAAGAGCTTCTATCGACCTTCTCCCTGAATTTGCAGGAAAATGGGCAAGACCTGCGGGTCACCCAGACAACAAAGTAATGGTTCACGGATCTGCAGCTACAGCGACACGTCCTGAGAAATTCGAAATCTCCTCTCCAAGAGGATGGTATGACGCAGGTGACTACAATAAATATATTGTAAACTCAGGTATAAGCACATACACATTACTTTCTATTTATGAACATTTCCCTAAGTTTGCTGATACATTAAAACTGAACATACCGGAAAGCAAAAACAACATACCTGACCTTCTTGACGAGATTCTATGGAATGTAAGATGGATGATGACTATGCAAGATGAAGATGGTGGTGTTTACCATAAATTAACCAACCCAAGCTTCGATGGCTACATCATGCCTGCAGATGCCAAAGCTCCAAGATATGTAGTTCAGAAAGGAACAGCTGCATCTCTTGACTTTGCAGCAGTAACTGCCCAGGCATCAAGAGTATTTGCCAAATACAAAAAAGAACTACCAGGTCTTTCTGATTCTCTATTAAAAGCAAGTGTAAAAGCTTATACATGGGCTAAAAAGAACCCTAATATCGAATACAGACAAACTTCAGTAAATCAAAAATTCCAACCAGGCATCAGAACAGGTGAATACCCAGATACAAAATTTGAAGATGAGTTTCAGTGGGCTGCTATAGAACTCTTTGTTACTACAGGCAAAGGCGCATATTTCGAAGAATCTAAACTTGAATATGCTTTATCAGGTACCTATTCCGTACCTAACTGGGCAAACGTGTCTACTCTGGCTCTTTATACCATTGCACAAAACACCAATAAACTTGCTGAATTTGAAAACATCAATCCTGATGTCATTACCAATAAAATCTTGACCACGGCCAATAAGTACAAAGAAAATGCTCAAAAATCCGCATACGGAACGGCAATGGGTACATCAGGAGGAGATTTTAACTGGGGAAGTAATAGTAATGCTGCCAATCAAGGTGTACTATTAGTTCAAGCTTATTTAATAAGTAAAGATAAAGCATATCTGGATGCGGCTCAAGCTAACATGGATTATCTATTGGGAAGAAATGCAACTACATATTGCTTCCTAACTGGATTTGGAAGCAAAAAAGTAATGCATCCTCACACCAGACCTTCAGAGGCTGATGGTATTGAAGATCCGGTTCCTGGCCTTCTTGCTGGTGGTCCGAACCCAGGCCAGGAAGATAAGGCTGACTGCCCAGGATCTGTATATACATCAACAGCTCATGCAAAATCTTATATCGATCACAAATGTAGCTATGCGTCCAACGAGATTGCAATCAACTGGAATGCACCATTTGTATATTTAAGCTTTGCATTAGAAGCTTTAAGAGGTAAATAGATACTTTCAAATAATATAAAAGGTTTAACAAACCTAGCAAGAGGCTAAAGATCAATTCTTTAGCCTCTATTTTTTTTCTCCAATCAACAACCTGTAATATTTATCTGTTACTTTTTTGAATAGGTGTATATTCTTCAAAATTTAATCTTTTTTTGGGTATGGATAGATTTACAGCGGATGTTAGAAACAATTACAATAATTATTACCTGCTTTTCTCAACAATGGGGTCCGTGTGGCTTTTAGCAGGTTGTTTAGGCGCATATAACTACCCTCATTTGGCTATGCTTGCATTGCTGGGTGGAGCTACATTATTTCAACCAATTTACAGAGTTGTAAGAAAGACCTTTGGAATAAAACAAACTAAAACAGACCATCCCCTAAGGATGCTCACAACCCTGCTGGCAATAGGAATGCCACTTGGAGTAACTGTCGGTTTTTTCCCGTTCAAAGAAAACATGAACTTGTTTTTTCCGGCTTTCAGCCTGCTATTTGCAATGATCTTTGGTATTATCGGATATATATATAAGATAAAATCATTTATCATTCTAGGATTAACCAACATGGCCGGAAATGTCTACATTTCTCACTTCTATTTTGACCACTTTGCCTTTGCCGGCCTGTTTACAGGTATTTTACTACTGGCAACTGCAAGCGCAGGAAAAATTTACGGAGAAATTGACTTGAGATATATTTCATTAAAGAAGAAAATTAAAATTCCTCAGGGAAATTAAAAAGGGCCCGAAAGGGCTTTTTTTATATATGAAACTAGGCGTAAAAATCCTAACACTAATAAAAATCATTAAAAAAATCCACCAATATTACTTCAAAAAATACATCAAACCACAAACAAGATCCCTAAATAACTCAAAACATTCTAAATAAAACACAATTAACTAATTGTCAGAAATTTAACGTCATATACTCGTTAAATAGCCTAACACTTCAATACTACAGATCAAATGTAGTATTTATCACATAAACGCTATTTTTTATAAGTATTCAACCACTCTATTGCTCTCGACTTTGTTCTAAATAACTCAGTTTTAACCTTAGGTTTATCAAGCAACAAATACAGACGTCCACCATAAAATGCAACATAACTATGCATCAAAAATGCTGATGCACTTATAAATTGCAAGGAATGAGGACTTGAAAACAACCTCCTTGTCTCATTATCTACAGACTTAAGATTTGCAAAATCAACAAACAAAGGCATTGTAACGCCATTGGAAACTTTCAACCTATCCTCTATTACCCTCTTTGCTACCTGGGGAGTAAGAGATGTAATGTCAGGTTTAAAAACTTCCATTAAAATTCCATCCTCAATCCAGAATTCTGCAAATTCATTTTCAAAATATGAATTTTTAATCATCTTTTTTTCAACCATATCCGTATAAACTTTTGATAAAACCTTACACCTAACTAAAACTAAAATCTAAATTATGAAAAATGTTCTAGAACTCATTAATGAGATTGTAACAAATGGAAAAAATCGTGGGGTTGGGCAGTTTACTACAGAAGATGAATTTTATGACGGAAGAATTATTACCGTTGAGGGAAATAAGCTAATTAACTTTGGTTCTTGCAGTTACCTTGGTCTTGAACTAGATCAAAGACTTAAAGATGGAGCCATTGAGGCGATAAAAAAATTTGGCGTACAATTTTCATGTTCCCGTACATATATGTCATGTACATTATATAGAGAACTTGAAAGTCTGGTCAGGAAAATTTTTGATGCCCCAGTAGTATTATCAACTTCTGTTTCACTCGGACATCATGCAGTGATTCCTGTAGTGGTAGGAGAAAATGATGCTATAATAATGGACCAACAGGTTCATGCAAGTGTTCAAGATGCAGCTATAAAAATGAAAGCAAAAGGAGTCTTTGTCACAATTGTTAGGCATAATGACATGGATGAACTAAGAAAAAAAGTAACCGAACTTAGCCATTCATATAATAAAGTTTGGTACATGATGGATGGAGTTTATAGTATGTATGGCGACTTCGCTCCAATGGAGCAAATTTCCGAAATGTTAAAAAGTCACAAAAAATTCCATATTTATGCAGATGATGCTCATGGATTAGGTTGGATGGGACGACATGGACGCGGATATGTACTCAATCAGATAAACCTACATCCTAAAATGATTGTAGCCACTTCGCTTAATAAAGCATTTGCAGCCGGTGGAGGTGCTTTTGTAATTCCGGATGAAGAACTTTGCCAAAAAGTAAGAAACTGTGGAGGTGCATTTATTTTTTCAGGACCACACCAGATTCCGGTTCTGGGAGCCGGCATAGCATCCGCTAAAATTTTATTATCAGATGAAATTTACGATAAACAAGCTGCACTTGCCGAAAAGATAGCTTACTGTCATGAACTTTTGGAAAGTCACAACCTACCTGTAGTATCCAACCCCAAAACTCCAATATTCTTTATAGGATTAGGATTGGTAAGAGTAGGCTATAATCTGGTTAAAAGAATGCTTGGAGAAGGTTGTTTTGTAAATATCTCGGCCTTTCCTGCAGTGCCAGAAACCTGCACAGGAGTTAGATTTACCATTACATTGCACCATACCAAAGAAGATATTGAAAAACTTGTAAAAGGACTAGCATACCATTTTCCAAAAGCTCTTGAAGAAGAAGGCAGAACTATTAATGATGTTTACAGAGCATTTAGAAGAATAGCTAATTTTAAGGAGAAAGAGGAAATCTCAATTCCTACATCAACGTCAGGGTTTTCAATTCAATATGAACACTCCATTTCCAAAATCGACAAAAATCTTTGGAATAAACTTTTAGGAACAGAAGGAATTATCGATCACGAAAGCCTTGAAATAATGGAAAGAAGTTTTTCCCAAAACTTTGAACCGGAAAATAATTGGAACTTCCATTATTATATTATAAGAGACAAGATTGGCATACCGGTACTTGCTACTTTTTTCACAACAGCTCTAACAAAAGATGATATGCTTGCTCCCCCTGAATCATCAAAAATTATTGAATCTGGAAGGCAAAAAAATAAATATTTCCTAACCTCAAAATCCCTGATCATGGGTACATTGCTTACTGAGGGTAAACATATGTACCTTAATCAAAATCATAATGAATGGCAGAAAGCATTAATGTTATTACTCGACACTATCTGGAAGCTTCAGGATACAGAAAAAGCCGTCGTTTTAAACCTAAGAGATTTTTACAAAAAAAATACGGATCTATATAATTTCTTTAAAGACCAGGGGTTTATTCCTGTTCCTCTTCCTGACACACATGTAATTGAAAATTTCAATTGGAAATCTGCTGATGACTTCATTGATCAGGTAACTAGTGAGAAACGCTACTATATTAAGAAAAGGGCCCAAAATTTTGAATCTTTATATGATGTAAATATTATTACTAATCCTTCTGAAAATAGGATTGACGAATACTATGAGCTATATAAAAATGTAGCGGCAAAAAGTTTCGTTTTAAATACCTTTTTACTTCCTAAAAAACTATTCCTGAATATGGCAAAGAAAAATTCGTGGGAATTTATTGAACTAACCATAAAAGGAACCAATCATCCTGCAGGTATTGCAATTTGTCATAAGTCTGCAACAGAGTACTGCTTTCTGCTCACAGGAATGAACTATGAATTTGTTGATTCTCATAATTTATACCCTCAGATACTTTGGCAAATAGTTAAAAGAGCTGGTGACCTGAATGTTCCGACTGTTTCTCTAGGATTTACTGCTTCACAAAATAAAAGGAAATTTAATGCTAGTGTGATTGAAAAAATTGGTTTTGTTCAAATGAAAGACAGCTTCTCTGTTTCATTCATCAATACCCTTGCAGGTGGCGGAAAAGCAGCCTAAAAGCGGAAACCCTAAAGCTAAAAGCTAAAAGCTGAAAGTTTAAAGTCTCAAAATGACATTTTAAACTTTCAGCTTTTTTAAGTCGTGAGATTAAATTTTATGAATATTATGTGTATATCATATTTAAGCTTTGTGCTTTCTGCTTTAAGCTTTTAACTTTATCAAATAAATGATATTCTCTACCTTCCCTGCCTGCATAATTAAAGAAACATTCAATACAGAAGAGATCAAACTACCATTCCATCGAAATTGAATAGGAATATTATTAAGGCTGCCATCCCACAGCATCAATTCCTCAATATTGCAATAGTTTTCAATTATTGTCTCAATTTTTTGCCCAATCAAAGTCTCTTCCTTAAAATCAGTCAGATCTTTAGCAGTTGAATTGGCAAAAAATATGTTCCCATTTATTCCTGTAATGAAAATAACTCTGTCTTTATTTTCCATTACATCAATAACCTTATGAACTCCATGTTTTGAAAGGGAATTTTCAGCAAGCTGCTCATTAATCATATTTATCCCTAAAGTCAAGAAGCTTAAAAAATCATGCTTAAAGCCAATATCCGTCGGCAGTCTTTTACTGAAATCGTGTAAAGCCATAGAAGCAAACACATCTACCATTTCCTCATAAATAGTATCATATTTCCCCAAAATAAAATCAACTTCCTGAAGCATTTCAAAAATTTTGGTTTTATTCTCAGGTTTGATGTTTTGCTCTTCAAGGATTAGCTTTTTTAACTCTTTTAAAGTTTCAATTGTAAATGCTTTGTCCGAATCAAAAATGTTATCCTTCATTTCAATTAATAGTTAAGTACTGATTAAAAATATAAACTAGAAGATAAACAGGCCCTTATAAAAGACAAGTATAAAACGTTAATTCCTTAAAACCAAATGATTCCCACAATTTTATACCAAATATCCGATTAAAAATCACTGAAAAAAACAGAGTAAAAATATATCGTATTTTTATTCATTAAGATTTTACTCTTCATTCTCCTTACTTACTGAAAACTCATTTTCCCCTATTGTAGTTATTTATTTGAAGGGCATTTATTTGGATGTCTATGGTATCTGTGTCGACTAGAATTTATATTTCTGATGAGGGCATTATCAATAGTTTTTTTCTTACTTTTTTTGAATTCATGTGATTCTAAAAAAACAACTACTTTTCAGAGAGACTACAATGACAGTGTCTCATTCAACATTGTGATGCCAGAACAAATCACAATTTCTCACACTGAAATAAAAAACTTTATTAAGAAACATCCGGAATACCACCCCTTTCAGAAAAAACTGGAAAAATTTTACATGCGAAGGAACTTCCAGCCAGCCTGGTCAAAAGACTACAAGTTCATTCCTCAGGCACAAATGCTGGTAAATTATCTCAACCATATGAACAAACATGGCTTGCGAACCGACAGTGCAAATCTGATCGCATTAAAGGATGCCATAAAAAAAAGTAATGACGCACAATGGTTTAGATTTAAAGACAAGCAGGAGACGTACACCTATGCTGATATTCTGTTGTCTGCTTCTTTTTTTAAGGATTCCCAAAAGATCTGGAGAGGCCACTTTAAAAACGATGATTTGGAAAACTTATGGAAAATCAAACACAAAAAAGTAAAGTACGGCAAAACCCTTGATTCCATTCTGTCTTCTAACTCTAGCGATCCTTTTTCTGAGTTTGAACCGTTACATAAAGATTATAAAGAGCTCAAGACTGTACTAAATAAATATGCAGAAATTGCCGGAAACGGCGGATGGCCTACTATCAATCCCCAAGGCAAGGTACTAATCAAAGGAGATATTGATCCTGAAATTATACAGCTGAGAAAACGACTATATCTCTCTTCAGACCTTAGTCATTTTGAAGATAACAAAACCTTTGATCGAGAACTTGAGCAAGCTGTTATGCATTTCCAATACAGACACAAGCTGAAAGAGGATGGCATAGTCAAAGGTGAAACGCTTAAAGAAATGAATGTCCCGGTCGAAGATAGAATAGATCAGATTACGATCAATATGGAACGCTGGAGATGGGTACCTGAAGAGCCTTCGGAAAAATACATACTCGTAAATATTCCTGAATTTAAAATGCATATTTTCGAAAAGAACTCCGAAATTTTTAACATGAAAGTTATCGTAGGCAGAAGCGGAGCTTACACACCTATTTTTAGCGACCAGATAGAAAAAATAGTTATTAATCCATCCTGGATAGTACCCGCTAATATCGCGGTAACAGAGCTTGTACCTTTGATCAAAAGAGATACTAGCATACTTTCTAAGCAAAATATAGAAATCTATACAGATTATTCGTTTAACACAATGGTTAAGCCTGACTCCATAGACTGGCTTAATCTTGACAGTCAAAAATTCAACTATGTGTTAAAGCAAAAACCGAACTTCTACAATCCATTAGGACATATTAAATTTTTATTTCCCAACGAATACGATATATACCTGCATGATACTCCATCGGATTATCTCTTCGAGGAAAGTGAACGAAACTTTAGTCATGGATGCATAAGAATCGAAGATCCTGTATGGCTAGCTTCTTATCTCTTGAAAGATGAACCTGATTGGAATAAAAAGAAACTTTATCAGGCTATTTACAGACAGGAGGAAAAAACCATTTTATTAAAGAAAAAACTACCCGTTTACATCCTTTACTTTACTACATGGGTTGATGAGAAAGGAGCTATCCATTTCCTAAAAGATATCTATGACCACGACAAACAGCTCAGATCTATTCTGGAATCAAAAGAATAATTTCCTAAATTGATCCCGAAAAATTATTAACCGTTTAGATATTTGTGAAATCAAAGCAACTCCTAGTTCTACTTTTCTCACTCCTCAGTATGATTTTATTTTCCTGCAAGGGAAAAGTTAATTCTCAAAAAAAAGTACATTCCGTAAAACTTCCGGGTATTGAGAAAACAGATGAGAACCTTATAAATCTATATTTTCACAACCAACCTGAAGACAGCATTTGGAAGGAAGATGTACATGCTTTTTATAAGAAGAGAAATTATAAACTTGCCTGGTCATATAAAGGAAAATTCATTCCACAGGCTAATTATGTCATCAATATGATCAAGCATATTGATGAAGAAGGATTCTCTATGGAATGTTTTCCTACCAATGATATTTGGCATCATTATATTCAGCTTTCCGACTATCAGAAGTCTATACAACCTGAACATATAAAGGCCAGAGAAGAATTTGACATTTTCCTTTCCATAACTTTTTTTAAATATGCACGGAAAATCTGGGCAGGTATCAACAATCCGGAAAAGTACGATTGGTTTATCTCCAAAAAAACAATAAACGAAAGAGAACTACTAAGCTCCGTTCTCAAAGCAGACCTGGACAGCAATTTTTCTGCATCCAAATTCCATCCATTGCACAAACAATATAATCTATTAAAGAAAACACTTATTGAATACCGAAAAATAGCTCGTCAGGGAGGCTGGGGAAATATTGCCAAGAGCACTTATAACATTAAACCAGGTGATACTTCTGAAATTATAAAGCAACTGCGTTATCGACTTTCTTTTGAAAACAAAACATTAAAAGTAGATACAAGCTCATATTTTGATTCGACTTTGCTAAAAGCTCTAAAGAAATTTCAGTTCTGTCATGGTCTTGATACAACAGGAATTCTGGATCCTTTCACTACGGACGAACTGAATATTCCGGTTGAAAAAAGAATCTTACAAATCTCCGCAAATATGGAAAGATGGAGATGGCTTCCGGAAAAAGGCGGAGACCTTTATTTGGCCATTAATATTCCTGAGTATGCCTTACATGTATATGAAGATAATAAACATGTATGGCAAATGAATGTCATTGTAGGAAAGACGTTATCGCATACTCCAATATTTTCAAATGAAATTCAATTTCTCGTATTTAACCCTTCCTGGAACGTACCCAAAAGTATTGCGATTAAAGAATTACTTCCAATGCAAAAAAAGGATCCTGCTTATTTATCAAGCCATCATATGCAGATTTTCCTTGGAAATAAGCTGAACAACCCTGTACATCCCGATAGCATCGTATGGCATTCGATCAACGAACAAAATTTCAATTTAACCTTCATACAAACACCTGGCCCTGAAAATCCATTAGGCAAAGTGAAATTTTTATTTCCTAATACCTTTGATGTTTACCTTCATGATACTCCCTCCAAATACCTTTTCACACAGAAAGAAAGAGGATTTAGCCATGGATGCATTCGTTTGGAGGAACCCATGAAGCTTGCTCAATACCTTTTAGAACAACAAGGCATGTGGAAAGAAAAAGAAATTAACAAACTGCTGGGAAAGGAAAAAGAGGTATTTATGAAACTCAAGAAAAAAGTACCTGTTTATATAGTATACTTCACCACCTGGATGGACGGTAAAGAAAATGTCCATTTTAGAAAGGATATTTACGGTCTGGATAAGAAACTTATTGACGAACTGAACTTTTAATCCTGATTTTTAGGTTAATAAATATTAAATCTGCCAAACTGTCAGTTTGAAATAAATTTCTTATCTTTGCAAAAATAAATTATTAAATGGAAGACAGGATCAATCATAAGGAATCAATGACAGCAGAGGAAAAAGCCGCCTGTGACTTACCTAGAATTAGTACTGAACAAAATACTGGTAACAAGAGAAAATTATATATAGAAAGCTACGGTTGTCAGATGAATTTTTCTGACAGTGAAATCGTGACTTCTATTATGCATAAGAACGGTTTTGATACAACCAACAGCATGGAACTTGCTGATGTGATTTTTATCAATACCTGTTCTATTAGGGAAAATGCCGAGCAAAAGGTAAGAAACCGTCTTGCCCAGTTTAACGCTTTGAAAAAAAGAAAGCGATCACTCACCATCGGTGTTTTAGGGTGCATGGCAGAAAGGTTAAAATCCAAATTTCTGGAAGAAGAGAAAATTGTTGACCTCGTTATAGGGCCAGATGCTTACAGAGACCTGCCTAATTTAATGGCAGAAGCAGATGAAGGAAATAAAGCCGTTAATGTCTTTTTATCCAAAGAAGAGACTTATGCTGATATCAGTCCGGTAAGGTTAAATTCAAATGGAGTCAGTGCATTCGTATCCATTATGCGAGGCTGTGACAACATGTGTTCATTTTGTGTTGTTCCTTTTACGAGAGGCCGCGAGCGCAGCAGAGACCCTCAGTCTATACTAAAAGAAACCCGAGAACTTGTAGAACAAGGCTATAAAGAAGTAACTCTTCTTGGCCAAAATGTTGATTCCTATAAGTGGCAATCAGAAGACGGAAGCGAAAAAGTAAACTTCGCTCAGTTACTTGAAAAAGTAGCGCTTGTCACTCCAGATCTGAGAGTAAGGTTCTCAACTTCACATCCAAAAGACATTACAGATGAAGTACTTTACACAATCAAAAAGTATGAGAACATCTGTAACTACATACACCTTCCTGTTCAAAGCGGCAACAGCAGAATACTGGACTTGATGAACCGTACTTATACCAGAGAGTGGTACCTAGACAGAGTAAAGGCTATAAGAAATATTATCGGTGAAGACTGTGGTATATCGTCAGATATGATCACTGGATTCTGCACCGAAACAGAAGAAGAGCATCAGGAAACGTTATCTCTTATGGAAGAGGCAAAGTTTCATTTTGCATATATGTTTGCCTACTCTGAAAGACCTGGAACCCTTGCTCAGAAAAAGTATGCTGACGATATTCCAGAAGAAACCAAAATGAGACGACTTACTGAGGTAATCAACCTACAGCAAGAGCATTCTTTATATAGAAATAAGGAAGCGTTGGGGAAAGTACACAAAGTACTTGTTGAAGGAGAATCTAAAAAGTCAGATCTGGAATATAAAGGTAGAAACTCTGAAAACACAGTGGTAGTATTTCCTAAAGGAGATAGCAAAATTGGTGATTATGTGAATGTACTTGTGACAGACTGTTCGCTTGCCACTCTTTTTGGAGAGATTATTGAAATAATTCCTTCTTCAACAAAAATCAGTTAATTAAAATCGAAGGGAGAATCCGTGAATCTGAATGAAGAAATACAAAGCGTAAAGCAAAGATTTGGGATTATTGGCAATGCTCCTGTTTTAAATCATGCAATACAGGTCGCTATTCAGGTAGCACCGACTGATATGACAGTTTTGATTACCGGAGAAAGTGGTAGCGGAAAAGAATCCTTTTCCAAAATAATACATTCCCTAAGCTCTCGTAAACATGGGCAATTTATTGCCATTAACTGTGGTGCAATTCCAGAAGGTACTATAGACTCTGAACTATTTGGTCATGAGAAAGGATCGTTTACAGGAGCCCATGAAGCCCGAAAAGGATATTTTGAAGTAACTAACGGAGGTACTATTTTTCTTGACGAAATAGGTGAAATGCCGGTAGGAACGCAGGCCAGACTCTTAAGGGTACTTGAAAATGGTGAATTTATAAAGGTAGGTTCTTCCAAAGTTCAGAAGACAAATGTAAGAGTTGTAGCCGCAACCAACGTAGACCTATATCAGGCAGTGGAAAAAGGGAAGTTTCGTGAAGACCTGTATTACAGATTAAATACAGTGCCCATTTTCGTGCCTCCACTGAGAGATCGTGAAGGCGACAAAGAATTACTTTTTAGAAAATTCGCTGCCGATTTTGCCGATAAATACAAAGTACAGCCGATTAGGCTCAATGACGAAGCAAAGGTTGCCCTTAACAACTTTAGATTTCCGGGGAATATTCGTCAGCTTAAAAATATTGTTGAGCAAGTCTCTGTTCTGGAAACCAATAGAGATATCACTAAAGAGACTTTATTAAAATATCTTCCTGAGCCTCACAGTGGCATTCCAGCGGTATATAATAAAGATAAGAACAAAACCGACGATTTTTCAGAAAGAGATATTCTCTATAAAATTCTTTTTGATATGAAGAAAGACATGACGGAGTTAAAAAAACTCGTTTTTGACCTTCTTCAAAATGAAAATTATGGCTCACAGATGATCAAAGATCATCCTGACTTGTTTACAGGAATCACAGAAGAGATATATCCCAGAGAACAACGTCCGGCTAAGTTTTTGCTTCCTCCTCCTCCCGAAGAGCATATACACGAACATGCACCTATTGAAATAGAAAAAATAGAGGATGCAATTCAGGAATCGGAAGAAGAATCTCTTTCTCTTGAAGACAAGGAAAAAGAGATGATTTTAAAGGCTCTAAAAAGAAATCACAATAAAAGAAAAAATGCTGCACGTGACCTTGGCATTTCCGAACGAACATTGTACAGGAAATTAAAGCAGTACGAAATCGAAGAATAATTTTGATTTAATAAAAGAATTTTGAATATAGTATCATGAATAAATTTATCCCTGCCAGAAACCTGTTTAAATTAAGCATCAATGCACTTATTCTGGTATTTATTCTTTCTTTCCTTACAGGTTGTGGCGTATATTCCTTTACTGACGGAAGAATTCCTCCGGAAGTAAAAAATATTTCTATTCTGAATTTTCCAAATGACGCAGGTAACGGTCCTCCTACTCTTTCTCAGAATTTCACTGAAAAACTAAGAAGCTACTACCAGCAAAACTCTAACCTTGTTTTAGTAAAAAGTAATGGAGACTGGCAACTTGAAGGACGAATAGTTGGTTATAACATTACCAATGCTGGAATTCAGGCTAATGAAATTGCCGGTATCAACAGATTGGTCATCAAGATCGAAGTAAAATTTATTAATACACTGGATGAAAAGGCAAGCTTTACCAATGTATTCACCAGCCCGCCTACAAGCGGTGACTTTCCTGCCAATCAGTCATTGTCACAAGTTGAAGGAACATTGGTAAACAAGATGCTGGACCAGATGGTATTGGATATCTTCAGCAAAACAACTTCCAACTGGTAAAATTTTAAACACCAGATAATATTGAATAAGCAACGTTTCATAGATTTAATCACAAACTCCACGGAAGTTTCTTCTACAGATCTCAAAGATCTTGAAGAAGTCGTGAAGATTTTTCCTTACTGCCAGGCAGCACATATCCTGTTTGCCAAGGCTTCCTATGAAACAGACAATATGCTTGCTGAAAAAAGAATCCGAAAAGCAGCGGCCTATTCTTTTGACAGGAAAAATCTAAAAAAGATTATTCACCATTCTAAGTATTCTTTTAAATCAGAGAATAAATCATTTAATCCTATAGTGCAGGCTCCTGCACCGGAAAATCTTCTTGAAGAAAAAGTACTCATTGAAGAAATTGAAGAAGAAAACATTGCCATTAGTGAAACAGCAAATGAAACTTCCAGCATTGCTGAAGAGGAAAAAGCCGAACTGATTTCTGAACCACCTAGTAATGACAAAGCGATAGTTGAGGATGAAAAAGAAAGTCCTCCTCAAATAAAAAAAGCTGCTCCGGTTGAAACTGAAAAATATTCCCCTCCTACAGGGCAGGTTATAACGAATTCAAAAGAATTCTTCGAAGACCTTCAGAAAAACCTGCAAGATCTCAGAAAACTGAAAGAAGAAGCTGCCAGAGATAATTCTATCAATACAGAGTCCAAAGAAGAAAAACCTACTTCTGGTCCTCTTCCAACCGTCCAACCAGCGGTAATGCCTGAAAAAAAATATGCTTTTCCTGAAGACAAAATATTAGAAGAACTTTCTCAGAAAGAAGCATTTAAAGGCAAAAACAAAATCAATATCGAGAAATTCCCTTGGGAAAAAGTTGAAATCTTTTTAAAGAAAGAAGAAGAGAAAAACGCTTTTCTTGAGAAAAAAATCATCGAAAAAAATATTGATAATGAGGAAATCAGTAATAATGATGCAGATTTGCACATTCAATACCTTGAATTCCTTGATAGAGGTAGAAAACAGCTTGATAAAAAGCAAGTTGAAAATATCATAGACAAATTTATAAAAGAGGATCCGACAATTCCTCCATTAAATCCAAGAACTATTGCTGAGGAACAAGAAGACCTATCTGCAAAATCTGGCGTAGAATCCAAAGGATTGATATCTGAAAATTTTGCTAAAATTTTGATAAAACAAGGTAAAATTCAGAAAGCCATTGATATTTACACACAATTAAGTTTGAAAAATCCTGAAAAAAGTACTTACTTTGCAGGCCTTATTAATGAATTAAAAAACGAAAAATAATTTATAATGGAAATTTTAGTCACGGTTTTAATATTTATTGCCTGTTTTTTCCTTGTTGTTCTGGTACTTGCGCAAAATTCTAAAGGTGGTGGTCTTTCCGGAAACTTTGCAGGTGGTTCTACTCAATTCATGGGTGTGAAAAAAACCGGTGATTTACTTGAAAAATTAACTTGGGGATTTGCAATAGCACTAGTTGTTCTTTGCCTTGGCATTAATCTTCTTTACAAAAACAATGTTGAAGATAATGATGGAGGTATAAACAGTGTGAATGTTGAAAGAGCTCAGGAAGGAAATAAACTGATGCCTAAAGCTCCGGGAGAAGGTCAGGAAAAAGCTCCTGCTAAAAATGATACAGCTAAATAATGCTATTGTAAAAAGAATAAAAAAAACGCCTCTAAATCAGAGGCGTTTTTTTTTATCTCTACCATAATAGTTCTTACTTTAATTTATTGAGCTTCGGAATAAAGCTTTTTTACTAGCAATCTTTTGGTTATCGGCATTACAGTTTCTTCAAAAGGATAGTTTATTTTTGAATTCACTAGAAAGGTAGCGGGGTTGGGTAACTTTTTATACTTTTTAATCAACTCCAATTTTATATTTTCAAAAGTATTCCCAATAGTCTTACTTATACTTTCGACAAAGTGTGTATGAATTCCTCTGTATTTAGCTTCTGCTGTTTGAAATAACGTCACCTGATACTCATAAACCTGCGTTTCACTTCTGTTATTTGTATGAAATAAAAGGTATCCAGCATCCAAATTAAGAGGAGACAATCCTATCGGACTTATTGACAGCTTGTCTTCAATCTCTTCATAAATCTCCTTTCCTTCCACCAACTGATCTTTAAGTTTAGGTATTGCGAACAAAACAATTTCCTCAAGTTCCCTCATAATCTTGTCGTCATTGACTAATTCCTCATAGATGACTTCTAGCTTTTCGAAATCAGCACTAGAAATTTGTTTAGGAAAATGTTCCTTCAGAAGCTGTTTATTTTCCTTTAAACGCAAAAGATTCTGATAGTGAAAAAGTAGATCGGAAAGGAATGGATAAAGTTTTTTTTCATTAAAGCTTCCCTTTACATCGTGAAGGTAAGCGAGGAGCATATATTTTTTATACTCAAAATCTATAAGTCCTTCTGTCAGCCAGTTTTTATTTAACTCTTTCATAATCCCAAAAAAGTTATACTAGATATACGATTTCAATGCCATTTTGTTAGCTCTCACATAATTTATCCAATTCTCCTCAAAAAACCAAATGAAAAAATGACAGGTTTTAAAACAAAAAAGGCAGATCTTGGTTTAGTTGCCTCACCGTTCACTGACAAATCTTCAGCTTTTTACCTCTGGCACAGGAAATGCAGAACTGGCAGTATCCAAGAATTAAATAACTTTTAAACGTATAAAATTAAACGCTTTAACAAAATGAGTAACAACGTAAATATCAGACCACTAGCAGACAGAGTTTTGATTCAACCTGCTCCTGCTGAAGAAAGAACCGCTTCTGGTATCATTATTCCTGATACAGCTAAAGAAAAACCTCAAAGAGGATCTGTTGTTGCAATTGGAACAGGGAAAAAAGATGAGCCTCTGACTGTAAAAGTAGGCGATACTGTTCTTTACGGTAAATATTCAGGCACTGAGATCACCATTGATGGAAAAGAGTATCTTATGATGCGCGAAGCAGATATTTTCGCAGTTCTTTAATCACTTAATTGTCTAAAAGCAAATCAATTACAAAAACCAAAAAAATTAAAAATACCATGGCAAAAAATATATTTTTCGATACTGAAGCCAGAGAAAAACTGAAAAAAGGTGTAGATGCATTGGCGGATGCTGTAAAGGTGACATTAGGACCAAAAGGAAGAAATGTAATCCTTGACAAAAAGTTCGGTGCTCCAACAGTTACTAAAGACGGTGTTTCTGTTGCGAAAGACATTGAATTAAAAGAACCAATCGAAAATATGGGTGCACAACTTGTAAAAGAAGTGGCATCTAAAACTGCTGATGCTGCCGGTGATGGTACTACTACTGCTACTGTACTTGCTCAGGCTATTTTTAACGCTGGTATTAAAAACGTAGCAGCAGGTGCAAACCCAATGGATCTTAAAAGAGGTATCGACAAAGCTGTAGAAGCTATCGTTGCTGATCTTAAAAGACAATCTAAAAAAATCGAAAGCTCTCAGGAAGTAGCTCAGGTTGCTACAATCTCTGCCAACAACGATGAGGAAATTGGTAAAATGATTGCCAATGCTATGGATAAAGTGGGCAAAGACGGAGTTATCACTGTAGAAGAAGCTAAAGGGACAGAGACTGAAGTAAAGATCGTTGAAGGTATGCAATTCGACAGAGGATACCTTTCTCCTTACTTCGTAACCAACGCTGATAAAATGGAAGCTGATCTTGACAATCCTTTCATCCTTATCTACGACAAGAAGATCTCTTCAATGAAAGAACTTCTTCCAGTATTGGAGCAAGTAGTTCAAACAGGAAAACCATTGTTGATTATTTCTGAGGACCTTGATGGCGAAGCTCTTGCTACTCTTGTTGTAAACAAAATCAGAGGTGCATTAAAAATTGCTGCTGTAAAAGCTCCAGGCTTCGGAGACAGAAGAAAAGCAATGCTTGAAGATATCGCAGCATTAACTGGTGGAACAGTAATCTCTGAAGAGAGAGGATACAAACTTGACAACGCTACTCTTGATTTCCTAGGTACTGCTGAAAAAATCATTGTTGACAAAGACAACACTACCATTGTTAACGGTGCTGGTCAAAAAGAAGAAATTAAAGCGAGAATTAATCAGATCAAAGCTCAGATTGAATCTACTACTTCTGACTACGATAAAGAAAAACTTCAGGAAAGACTTGCTAAGCTTTCAGGTGGTGTAGCTATCCTTTATGTTGGCGCTGCTACTGAAGTTGAAATGAAAGAGAAAAAAGACAGAGTTGATGATGCATTACATGCAACAAGAGCTGCTGTTGAGGAAGGTGTTATCCCTGGTGGCGGTGTAGCTCTTATCAGAGCTAGTGCAGCACTTGATAATTTAAAACTATCTCACGAAGATCAGATCACTGGTGTACAAATCATCAGAACTGCAATCGAAGCTCCATTAAGAACTATCGTATTCAATGCAGGTCTTGAAGGTTCTGTAATCGTTCAGAAAGTAAAAGAAGGACAAGGTGATTACGGATACAATGCCCGTGATGACAGATATGAAAACATGTTTGCAGCTGGTATCCTAGATCCTACAAAGGTTACAAGACTAGCTCTTGAAAACGCTGCTTCTATTGCTGCTCTTCTTTTAACTACAGAATGCGTAGTTGCAGATCAGCCAGAAGAAAAAGCTGCTCACAGCCACATGCCTCCAATGGGTGGTGGAATGGGCGGAATGATGTAATAGCCTGTTTTACAAAACAATAACAAAAATACCTCTGTTAAATTAACAGAGGTATTTTTTTGTTATTTACAAAAGGATTAAATTTACAATGTTAAACCTTTTAAGTTTATGGTTCATCAAAATGTGACGATGAATTGGGTTTACGAACACTTCCTTGCTTATTTGCATTTAAGCATTGCGGACTGTGATTGTATCGTATCCCAAAAAGAGCTGAGCAATCTTTCATGTTTCACTCTTCTTAAAAATCTAAGCCCTGAAAGAGGCTTAAAGCTTGTAAAAGAGGTCTATATAGAATTTCTTTCTCACACGGAAGAAGAAAAGAGGGCTTATATCAGGGAGAATGTCTCCAAATTTCTCCGCACAGATTCCATTAAAAACAGAGTAATAGTCGATTTAGAAGACGCTGTCGTTCAAAAAGATGAGGAAAGTGAAGAATATATCATGTTTAGATATATCAGAAAAGTGATCAATAATTGTAAATAGCCAATCTCCCCTTTCCAATTTACACCTCTCATACTTTTCAGGGGAAAAGTATGCTTTTATAATTAAAGCGACCTGATACTTAACAGTATTGCTGCAGTGATAACCATTATTAGAGTCAGCAGGTCAAAATCCGGTAAATTTGATTTTAAGAAATTAAAGTTCATTTCTTTTCTACTTTGTTTTTTACAACACAAAGGTAGAATGCTAATGTAAACTTATTGTAAGCCTAAAATTAAAAAATCCTTTTTCCCAACTTAACTCACAGCCTTACGGACATGTGATTGTTCTTTATATTTAAGTCCCACAAAAATAAATATAACAGCTGTAATCAACATAAGTCCGGAAAAAAACCAGAAGTATGCAGGACCAGCTAACTTTGAAGTTTTATCAGGATTCTGAATAAACCAATTTATTAAAGCTGTAAACAAACTTCCCAGAGAAACCGAAAGTAGGAAAAAACCCATGATAAGTGATTTCATATCATTTGGAGCTTGAGTATATGAAAACTCCAACCCAGTTCCATAAATCATTACTTCTGATATAGTAAGGATCAAATATGCAAAACACTGCCATAAAATCGAAATATCTTTTCCTGCATAAAGGCTTGTTTCCATATACGCAACAATGGCGAATGAAGAAGCACACACAAACATGCCTATCGTAATTTTTCTTAATGAAGTTAAATTCATAAACCTCCCAAGAAAAGGATATACAACCAAATCAAATAAAGGCACCAAGATTAATACAAAAATCGGATTTAAAGCCTGAACCTGATCAGGAAGAATTTCAATTTTATATCCAAATAATTCAAATGATTTAATCATATGTGGATTCATAGCTTGAATCACCCATGAAGAACCTGTCTGCTCATATAATGACCAGAAGACTGCAATAAAAAGATATATCACAACAAGTCCTCCCAGTGCCTTCATCCCTTCTTTACTAAGTATCTCTTCTTTATATTTTTTCCAACCAACAGGAGGTATAACTGCATATTTTGATCTACCTAACCAAAATATCACAGTAGCTAAAAGCATTAAAGCTCCAGGAACGCCAAAGGCTACGGAAGGACCAAATCTTCTCAGAAGGATGGGTGTAAAAATGGTTGAAACAAAAGCACCCATATTTACTGATAAATAAAAATAGTTAAATATTTTAGGTAATAAGTCTTTATTCTCCTCTGTAAACTGATCTCCTACATTCGCAGATACACATGGCTTAATACCTCCTGAACCAATTGCTATCATTGTTAATCCGAAAGAAAGTCCAAGTCTGGTTTCATCCAGAGACAGTGCCAAGTGGCCTAAGCAGTATATTATAGAAAGAGAGATAATGGTTTTGTATTTTCCCCATAAAATATCAGAAAGTAAAGCTCCTAGAATTGGGAAAAAATAGTTAGCACTCACAAACATGTGATACCAAAATTTACTTTCCTCTCCAGACATCACATCAAGGTTTCCTGTACTATCCATTAAGTATTTGGTCATGAAAACAGTAAGAATAGTTTTCATCCCGTAATAACTAAATCTCTCAGCCAGCTCATTACCTATAATATATGGTATACTCTCTGGCATTCCTTTCCTTCTAACTTCTCTACTGCTCATAAAAAATCGAATAGTTCAAAAACTAAATTTAATGTGTATGATTTCTTAATTGTATTTTATATTTAAAGATTTAAATATACAAACTTTAAAGAATTTAAAAATCACCCTTGTCGAGTCTCAAATATTAAGTTTATTCTCTTTTAACATTTGTTTATCCACCTTGTTTAATTTGCATAAAACAATATAACCATGCACTTTATTATACATCTTTTAGTAGATGCTTTTGCTGTTTGGCTGGTGTCTGCAATATTGCCAGGCGTATCAGTAAAAAGTTTTGGCACTGCATTATGGGTCGCCATACTTTTGGGACTTATCAATGCAACATTAGGTTGGCTTCTCAAATTTCTAGCATTTCCATTAAATTGGCTTACACTCGGTCTTGTTAACTTTATAATTAGCGTATTTATGATTATGCTGGTAGACAAGCTTGTAAAAGGATTTGAGATCAAAAACTTCTGGTGGGCAGTTATATTTGCCATTCTGATCTCGGTTGTAAATAATATTGTATTCTGGATCTTTTAACTAAAGATCTGAATTAGGCAAGAAACAAAAATGGCACTTTAAACAAGTGCCATAAATATTTCTTCTGAGATCTTATCTAGCCTGTTGTCCTGATCATATTCTTCATCCAGGCATTTCTGAAGAGTTTCACAATCACTTTTATAATCCAGAATTTTAGCACAAGTAAGAGCGCTTGAATATGAAGCAATCTCAAGATGTTCGATTTTTTGCAAAATCATGGTGAGATTTGCTGCATTATCTTCTTTCTTCTGCATTACCAAAGCACGCGCTTCTTCAAAAAGTTTTTCCATAGGTTCGGAAACTGAAGAAGCTACTTTTGATATTCCAAATCTTCTCATGATCTCAATACATCTGGAAAAATGCTTTTGGGTATAATACAAATGCTCCTTTATGGCTTCTCTTAATTCTTTATTAGTAGTATGTTTGAGAAGAACCGGTAATAACTGAGCCTGCTTTTTTTCCATTGCATATAGCTCAGTGAGACGAGTCAGGTAAACTTTATCCAATCCTTTTTCCATGGCACCAATCCATTTCCGTTTATCTAGAATTAACAATTAAACCATTAAGAGAAGGTTTTTGTTATTTGTAAAATATTCATGTTTTAATTAGCTTATTCAAATACCAACCAATAATCTACTGAGAATCACTTAAAGATAACAATCAGATCATCAGTAGTTATCAGGATTACAGCCCTATCAATTAAAAGAATAATCGTTAAAATCCGATTTTTAATTGTATCTTTACAGTTATTCCAAATTTCTTTGGGGTATTTTGAATATTTCTTTCTTTTATTTTGTTTCAATTTTCAATGACAAAAATCAAATTTGATTCGCTGCCTCTTTCAGAAGAGACACTCAAGGCATTAACAGAAATGGGCTTTGAAGAGGCATCACCAATCCAATCGCTTGCTATTCCAGTCGTACTTCAGGGAAAAGACGTAATCGGGCAGGCGCAAACGGGGACAGGGAAAACAGCAGCCTTCGGCATACCGGCCGTAGAACTATGCGACCCTGCAATTAAGTCTCCCCAGACAATCGTCCTATGTCCTACACGTGAACTTGCCGTACAGGTTAGCAATGAGTTAAAGAAAATTGCCAAGTTCAAGAAAGGTATTAACGTACTACCTATTTTCGGTGGAGAGTCTTTCGAAAGACAAGTTACTGCACTTAAAAGAGGCGTACAGATTGTAGTCGGAACTCCAGGTAGAGTGATCGACCACTTAACAAGAAAAACATTGTCGCTTCAAAATGTTAAGCAAGTAATTCTTGACGAAGCTGATGAAATGCTGAACATGGGTTTTGTTGAAGATTTGGAAAGAATTTTATCTTCTATTCCAAAAGAAAGACAAACAATCCTGTTCTCTGCTACAATGGCAGAACCTATCATGAAACTGACAAGAAAGTATCAGACTAATCCTGAACTTGTCAAAGTAGTAGGAAAAGAACTTACTGTTGATTCTATCGAGCAATTGTTCTACGACATTTCCGATAATCAAAAAGTTTTATTGCTTAAGCACCTTGTAGAAATCCACCAGGTGAAACTTGCTCTTGTCTTCTGCAATACTAAGAGAGCGGTTGATGAACTAGTTGAAGAAATGCAGAAACATGGCCTGAAAGCTGAAGGTCTTCACGGTGATCTAAGCCAGAATCAGCGTAACCATGTAATGGGCAAATTCAGAAATTATACATTAAATCTACTTGTAGCGACAGACGTTGCAGCTAGAGGTATAGATGTAAATGGTGTTGATGCTGTATTTAACTATGACGTTCCTCTCGATAATGAATTTTATGTTCATAGAATCGGAAGAACCGGTAGAGCTGGTAACACAGGAAAAGCCTTCACATTTGTATCCAATGGTAAAGACTTCTTAAGACTAAAAGACATTCAGAACTACTGCAAAGTTAAAATAGCAAGAGGTCCGCTTCCTACGGGAGAAGAAATTCTGAAATTGAAAAAGCAGAATTTATTCGATCAGATCTCTTCCCTATTAACTCAAGGTGTTCCTGATTTTTACTCATCAGTAGCTGAAGAGTTTAATGGAACAGGTATTTCAAATGAAATGCTTTCTGCTGCTCTTGTGAGAATTGCTTTAGGAACTGTTGAAGAACTAAAAGACGATCGCAGAAGAGATGGTCGATCAGACAGAAACTCAAGAGGTGATAGAGATAGATCCGACAGAGGTTTCAGAGGTGATAGAGATAGAGGACCAAGAGGTGATAGAGACAGAGGTTCTAGAGGGGACAGATTTGACAGAGGCTCTAGAGGGGATAGATTCGAAAGAGGTTCTAGAGGCGAAAGATCTGAAAGAGGTCCAAGAGAGGATAGAAACAATGGAGAGAAAATGGTTAGACTCTTCATCAACCTTGGAAAAAAAGACAGAATCAGTCCTGGTGATATTGTAGGTGCATTTGCATCAAACTCATCTATTCAGGGAAAATCAATAGGAAGTATAGATATCTATGATAGCTATTCTTTTATTGAAGTTCCTGAAGCTAAAGTTGATGTTGTGATGAGCTCAATGGACAACAATAAAATCAAAGGCAAAACAGTTAGCCTTGAACTAGCAAGTAAAAGGAGAGCTTAATCAATGCATTTATTTTATTTACCTGGATTTATTCCCGGAGAAATAAATGAATTACCGGAAGATGAGTCTAAACATGCTTTAAAAGTATTACGACTTTCTTCCGGTGATAAAATTGAAGTAACTGACGGAAAAGGCACATTATACCTTGCCGAGGTTAAAGATTCAGGAAATAAAGCATGCCGCTTTAAAATCCTTTCACAGACCACCAGCAAACCCAAAGATTTTTATATCCACATAGCAATTGCTCCCACCAAGAATGCTGATAGAATAGAATGGTTTGTAGAAAAATGTATAGAAATAGGCATTGATGAGATAAGCTTTATTCAATGTTCCCGTTCTGAAAGAAAAAATATCAATCTGGATAGAATTGAAAAAATTGCGGTCAGTGCCATGAAGCAGTCACAGACAACATCATTTCCAATATTGAATCCTTTGACTTCTATTAAATCCTTTGTTGAAAACTGCAAAGAAAACGATAAGTTCATAGGATACCTTTCTGAAGAACACAAAGAACTCCTTCAAAAAGCAGCACCGGCCAATTCAAGGTACTGCATTTTAATAGGACCTGAAGGCGATTTTACAAAAGATGAAGTCTCTCTTGCTTTTAAAAATAATTTTAAACCTGCATCTTTGGGAAACAGCAGGTTAAGAACAGAAACAGCAGGTATTGCAGCTTGTCACATTTTGAACATCATCAACAGCTAACACAATGAAAAAGATATTTCGATTCTCACTTCTACTGCTTTCTTACATACTCATTTCCAATTTTACTTTTGCCCAGCAGCCATCATTTAAAATAGCAAAACTTAAGTATAACGGAGGTGGAGACTGGTATGCCAACAAAACGTCTCTACCCAACCTAATAAAATTTTGTAACCAGCAGTTAAGATTAAATCTATACCAGGAAGAAGATGTAGTCGAAGTAGGAAGCCCTGAGCTTTTCTCCTACCCTTTTGTACACATGACGGGGCACGGTAACGTAGTCTTTTCAAGACAGGAAGCTGAAAACCTCAGAACTTATCTCACCGGAGGAGGTTTTCTTCACATAGATGACAATTATGGTATGGATAAATTTATTAGACTGGAAATGAAAAAAGTATTTCCGGAGCTGGATTTTGTGGAATTACCTTTTAATCACCCTATTTATCATCAGAAATTTGAATTCAATAATGGCCTGCCAAAAATCCATGAACATGATAACAAGCCTCCCAAAGGCTACGGTATAATTTTTGAAGGAAAACTTGTCTGCTTTTATACCTATGAAACAGATCTTGGCAATGGATGGGAAGACCAAACTATTTACAACGATCCGGAAGAAAAAAGGCAAAAGGCACTTCAAATGGGGGCAAATATTATCTCATTTGCATTAACAACCTTTTAACTAATAAGTTAAATATACCCAAAACGAATTCATCGCATAATTTAGGCAAACAATTATCCTTCTTTATAGAATTTTTGCTTAACTTGCGACGTATTCAATAATTCCCATTACACTCATGGGAGCTTATTAAATAATATTTACAAAACAATTCAATCCGATAATGTATATAGTTCTCACATTCTTTATTATTCACTGGTATCTCTCTCTGTTTAGTCAGACATTCTTCCTGCACAGGTATAGTGCACATAAGATGTTTACCATGTCAGCTTTCTGGGAGAAATTCTTTTATTTTCTGACTTATCTCTCACAAGGTTCTTCATATCTGAACCCAAGAGCATATGCAGTGTTACACCGTATGCACCATGCTTATAGTGATACCCCTAAAGATCCTCACTCTCCACATCATACCAAAAACCTTTTGACTATGATGGTTAAAACTAAAGATACCTACAATGATGTCCTTAATCACAGAGGCGACATTGAAGAAAAATTCCAGAAAGACGTACCTACTTGGAACTTCATAGATACTTTAGGTGACATGTGGGCATCTAGAATTGGCTGGGGAGTTGCTTATGCATTATTTTATATCTGGATTTCTCCCCCATGGTTTATGTTCCTTTTATTACCAATCCACTTTTTGATGGGCCCTGTTCATGGTGCCATTGTAAACTGGAGTGGTCACAAATACGGTTACTCAAATTTTGACAACAACGATAAATCAAAAAACAGCCTTTTTATCGATTTCCTTCTTGGAGGCGAGTTATTTCAGAATAACCACCACAAGTATGCAGGAAGAGCGAATTTCGCAATGAAATGGTTTGAATTTGACCCTACATATCCTGTTATTAGAATCTTGTCCTTCTGCAGAATAATAAGACTAACTAAAACAGCTTTGGCTTAACTTATCTTTTAAAAATTATAAAATAAAAAACTCCCGGGGTAATAAACTTCGGGAGTTTTTTTATTTTACATGCTTCCATTAACTAATTAATAACAAGATTTTTACCTCAAAATTTAACAATAGTATAATCTTAGCTAAATAATCAAGCATATTTTGACTAAGAAAATATTCACTACTTATCCCCAGTCTAAGAACGTTTTTGTTGATAATCCTGTTGAGAAAAACGGTTCTCTGCACTACTATATATCCGTTAGTATCCTGTAATTTTAAACTTCCATAATTCCAAAAAAGGGGTTAATTCATGCAGTTAAGCAAATTAGAGATTAAAGGATTCAAGAGTTTTGGTGATAAAGTAACCATCAATTTTGATGAAGGTATTACAGGTATTGTTGGGCCTAATGGCTGTGGAAAATCCAATGTTGTAGATGCTATAAGATGGGTTTTGGGTGAACAAAAGACAAAGGCTCTCCGGTCCGAAAAAATGGAGAATGTGATCTTTAATGGTACCAAAACACGTAAGCCACTGCAAATGGCCGAAGTTTCCCTAACTTTTAATAATACAAAAAATCTCCTTCCTACTGAATATTCTCATGTTACAATCACCAGAAGATATTACAGATCCGGTGAAAGCGAATATTTGCTAAATGGTGTAACCTGCCGTCTTAAAGATATTACCAACCTTTTCCTTGATACAGGTATCGGTTCAGATAGCTATGCCATCATTGAGCTAAAAATGGTGGATGACATCCTTAATGACAAAGACAACTCCAGAAGAACATTATTTGAAGAAGCTGCTGGAATTTCCAAGTTTAAGGTTAGGAAAAAACAAAGTCTTAAAAAACTTGAAGATACAGACAAAGATCTTGAGCGCGTAGAAGACCTACTTTTTGAGATCAATAAAAACCTGAAATCACTAGAAAAACAGGCCAAACAGACAGAAAAATACTTTCAGGTAAAAGAACAATATAAACAAGTTAGTATCGACCTAGCGAAGGTCACCATTCAGGGACAAAAAGAAGATTTCTTATCAATTCAGAAACAGCTTGAGGAAGAAACAGACAAGAGAATAGGATACAATACTCAGATAGCAGAAAAAGAAGGTGGAGTTGAAAAAGAAAAAGCTGAGCTTGTAAACAGAGAAAAAACGCTTGCTTCCAGACAAAAAACGCTGAATGAACATGTTAATAAAATAAGAAATTACGAAAGTGATAAGAAGATAAAGCATGAAAGACTTTCTTTCCTGAACGATAAGAATAATAACCTTCGTGAACAAATAGAGCAGGATAAGAAGAGTAATGAGAGAGCCGAATTCAGCATTTCCAGTCTTCAGGCAGAAGCTGAAACTGCTGAAAAAATAATGGCGGAAATCGAGGTTAAAGTACAGGCATATAAAGAAGAATACGAAAACCAAAAGGCAAGTACAAGTCGCTTACAGGAAGAACTTTCGGTATTGAGCGGACAGCTAAGAAAAAAACAGGAAGAAGTATTTCATCTAAACAAAAACATTGAGATATATCAGATTCAGGCAAGTTCATTGAAGCAGGAGCTTGAGAAAACTACATCTGATTCATCAGCACACTCTGCCAGCCTTGCTGATTTTGAAGGAAAGGTTCAAGAGATTTCAGAGGAACTTGAATCCAAAAACCTGAAATTGGAGAAACTTGAAAATCAAGAAAAAACTCTTCAGGAAGAAATCGCCCAGCTTGAAAAGGAAATTGAAACGATAAAGGATCAAATCACTCAGATCAACAGGAAGCTCGATTCTAAACAGAACGAGTATAGTCTTACTAAATCTCTTGTTGATAATCTTGAAGGATTTCCTGAAGCAATAAAGTTCCTGAAGAAAAACTCTCATTGGGGAAAGGAAGCTCCTCTACTTTCTGATATTCTTACCTGTGAAGATCAATATAGAGTCTCTATAGAAAATTACCTGGAGCCTTTCATGAACTACTATGTAGTTGAAAATGAAGCCCAGGCTGTGCAGGCTGTAAATCTCCTTAGTGATTCTGCAAAAGGAAGAGCCAATTTCTTTGTACTATCCACCTTTGAAAATTTCAACTCTACTCCTGCCAAGTCATTTGACCATTGCAAAGCGGCAAAGGACATTATAGAATTTGACCCGAAATACAAACACCTGGTATCATTTATACTGGACAATGTATACATCATTACCAACAATCAGGAAGAACTTCCTAATGATAGTGATGCTATCTTCATTACTCAGAATGGAAAACTCACCAAAAGAAAATTCAGTATTTCCGGAGGTTCTGTAGGTCTATTTGAAGGAAAAAGAATCGGACGGGCCAAAAACCTCGAAAAGCTTCAACAGGAAATCAAAGACCTTTCTGCAGAATTGGATGAGTTAAAGCTAAGTCTAGAGAAAAAACAAAGAGAACTTTTCAAATTCAAGGAAAGCACTTTAAAAGTAAGTATAGAAGAGCTTAAAAAAGAAATCAACCTAACCAGTCAGAACTATATATCTGTAAAAACAAAGCTTGAGCAGTTTACAGAAATGATCAATAGCAATGCTCTGAAAAGAGATGATATTATTGACAAATTAGAAAAACTCGAAGAGGATATACAGGACGCCAAACCAAGAGCAGAAGAAGAAAAATCTTTTCTTCGAGACCTTGAAAGCAGACAACAAGAGCTGAATGAAGATCTGATTATCCAAAATGAACAACTCACCAATAAGAGTGCAATATTCAATCAGGAGAATATTATTTACCATCAGCAAAAAAACAAGATTTCAAGCCTGCTCCAGGAAATTGAATACAAACAGGCTGCATATGACAATAGCAAACAAAGGATAGAAAAAAACCTTGAAGATGCTCAAAAAACAGAAGAAGAGATAAGTATCCTTCTGGAAAGAGCTGATGTCAGTGATGATGAGCTTGTTGAGTTTTACAAGGAAAAAGAAGCTATAGAACAAGGAGTTAATGAAGCTGAAAAAGAATATTACGGAGCAAGAGCATTCATTGACGAATTAGAAAAAGAATCCAGGGATTTAAGGAGATTGCGCGACAACTGCGATGCCCTCCTTTTAGAACTTCAGACAAGATTAAACGATAATAAACTAAGCCTTAGCTCAATCAAAGAAAGATTATCTGTTGAATTCAACATAGATATAGATGAACTTCTTTCTCAGGATAGTAATGTTGACGCCAGTGAAGAAGAGCTAAAGCAAAAAGTAGTGCAAATAAAGAACTCTCTTGATAAAATGGGGCCGATAAACCCTATGGCTATGGAAGCATACCAGGAAATTCAGGAGAGACATAAGTTTATAAGTGAACAAAAAGATGACCTTACGAAAGCTAAGGATTCTTTATTGCAAACGATCAATGAAATTGACTCTGTTGCAAAAGATACCTTTATGGAGGCTTATGATAAAATCAGAGAGAACTTCGTGCGAGTGTTCAGGTCTTTATTTTCAGAAGAGGATAGCTGCGATCTTAAACTAGAGCATCCTGACAATCCACTTGAATCTTCTATAGATATCATAGCAAAACCCAAAGGTAAGAGACCGTTAACGATTAATCAGTTGTCTGGAGGGGAAAAAACACTTACAGCAATTTCACTATTGTTTGCGATTTACCTGATAAAACCAGCACCATTCTGTATTTTCGATGAGGTAGATGCACCATTGGATGATGCCAATATTGACAAGTTCAACAATATCATCAGAAAGTTCTCACAAGAATCACAATTTATAATTGTGACACACAACAAGAGGACAATGTCAAGTACAGATATTATTTATGGAATTACAATGGTAGAGCAAGGCGTATCAAGGCTAGTACCGGTGGATTTGAGATCGTTAGCCTAAACAATAAAAGTCTTTTAAGAGCAAATCAACAACTTGAATTCTACCTTCGTCAGAAGCTGATCTCTTAAAAGACTCTTAACCAACTCCTTATTTTCCATTTTTAAACGATATACTTCGTAAGCTTTTTCAATGATTATTTTCAAATGCTGCTCTTCCCAGGGCTTGCTAATGTATTGATAGATATGCCCTTTATTTACTGCATCTATAACTGCCTGAAGATCTGAATATCCCGTCAATAAGATTCTGATAGGGTCAGGATAAGTTTCAATAATTGATGAAAGAAACTCAACACCTGTCATTACCGGCATCCTCTGATCGGTAATAATGATCTCAACCTTTTCAGCTTCAAGAACTTTCCTTCCCTCCTCAGCAGATTCAGCTATAAATATTTTAAAATACGGTCTGAATGTGGCCTTGAAAGCTGTCAGATTATTTTTTTCATCATCTATATATAGAATCCGTATCTTATCTTCCATAATTTTTTTGAAAAGTTTTTACGCAAAAACAAACGTATTTGTTGAATTTTTCCTTATTAAAGATATCTTAAATTGAATCAAGTAAAAATATAACCAATAATTAACTTTTTATCGTAAACGTAATCTTAGCTAAAAAATACTCAGATGCATAACAAACTAAATTTACTAATTGAAAAAACAGAGAACCTGAGGGCTACCTATAAGCCTCTGTTATTCAGACTTAATAGAGAAGAAGAGTTTGTTAAATTTAATGATCTCCTTAAATCCGAGTCTAATCTTTTAGTATTTGACGAGTTGCGCGGCCAGGTAAAAGAGCTGATTAAGTTAAGAAATCCTAAGACGAATCTGACTCAGGCAGAAATGGAGAATGAGATAAATAAATATTTTGCCAATAAAGATTCTGATAAATTAGGTGTTTGGGCATATTATCCATGGGCAAATAAAATAGTACATTTACTTGATGAAGAGGAATTTGTAGAAGTAAGAACAAACAGAAATTTTTACAAAATCACTCCTGAAGAAAAAGATATACTTGCTCAGAAAAAAGTAGGAATTATAGGGCTGTCGGTAGGCCAGTCTGTATCGATGACAATGGCTATGGAAAGAAGTTTCGGGGAGATAAGACTAGCGGACTTTGACATACTTGAACTTAGCAATTATAATAGAATAAGAACTCCATTATCCAATCTTGGAGTTTCCAAAGCCATCTCAGTAGCCAGAGAGATTGCAGAAATAGATCCGTATCTTAATATTAAATGTTTTCCAGAAGGCCTTAATCAAGAAAACATGGACAAATTCTTCTGCGAAGGAGGAAAACTAGATTTGCTAATTGATGAATGTGATGGTTTTGACATAAAAATTTTAGCCAGGGTAAAAGCAAAAGAGTTAAAAATTCCAGTGGTGATGGAAGCCAGCGACAGATGTATGCTTGATGTCGAACGTTTCGATCTTGAACCTGAAAGACCTTTACTTCATGGACTTGTTGGTGAATTGAATTTGGAGACGCTAAAATCATTAAAAACCAATGAAGAAAAAATTCCATATCTACTGGCTATGATTGGCGTAGAAACCATTTCTACCCGATTAAAATCTTCAATGCTTGAAATTGAAGAAACAATAACGACCTGGCCACAACTTGCTTCGGCAGTTACATTAGGAGGCGGTATCACTGCAGATATCTGTCGGCGAATATTTACAGACGAATTTAAAAGTTCAGGGAGGTATTATGTAGATCTCGAGGAACTAATATGTGATGACAAAGAGGATCATTCAAAATTATCAGAACCTGAGCATAATTCACCTCTTACCAAACCAGATCTAATTGAGCTGAGTAAGACCATTGCAGTAAATAGTCAGCCCTCGATTAAAGTATCCTCAGATCAAATTCAGGAACTTGTCTCTAGCGCTATCTTAGCGCCATCAGGGGGAAATAATCAACCATGGAAGTGGTTGTTTTCTGATAATAAGTTATACCTCTATCTTAACCCTCCATTTCAGAATTCATTACTTGACTTTGACTATAATGCTTCAACGATATCATTGGGAGCAGCTACAGAAAATCTATTACTTAAAGCAAAGGAAATAGGATTAAATATAGAAACTCATCTTTTTCCTAATCCGGAAGATGATAAATTGGCAGCTATTTTTAATTTTATAAGGGAAAAGAATGAAGAGAATCAAAAAACAGAACATGGTTTTGAATATCTTTCAAAATACATCGATAGAAGAAATACAAACAGAAGTTTAAAAAATACTGGCAAAATTTCTTCCAAAGATATAATAGAATTAACAAAGGTAGTTGAATCAATCCCAGGCGCAAGCTTACAGATAATTTCAGAAGAAGAAAAACTAATAAAACTCGGAATGATGATGGGCGTTGCTGACCGCCTAAGGGTTACTAATCCAAAAGGACACGCTGAATTTGTCTCCGAAATTAGGTGGAGTAAAGAAGAATCTGAAGATAAAATGGATGGAATTCCGGTAAGCGCCATAGACTTCACCCCTACAGAGTTGATAGGATACAGACTTGCTAAAGACTGGAAAGTTGTGGAAAATCTGATTAAGTGGAACAAAGGCAAAGGATTTGAAAAATTATCCAGAAAACTAACGAATGCTTCCTCTGCATTTGGACTAATTACAATGCCCTCTACATCTAAGGAGGATTACTTTAAAGGTGGCAGGGCTCTTCAAAGACTGTGGCTTCACGCAACAAGCATGAATATTAATATCCAACCCAATACCGCACTGATATTCTTATTCGCCCAAATGTTCGGACAGAACAAAACATTAAATAAAAATTTACTAAGTGAACTTAATTTAATTCGGCCAGATTTCGAATCATTATTTAACCTTAATAATGCACAATGTTCAGAAATTTTTCTTTTCAGACTTTTCAAAACAGATATGACATTTGAAATTTCTAAAAGAAAGCCTATTGATAGTGTTTTATATTTCAATTGATAATAATGTATTATTTCAAGGCTTTTAAGGCAACGAGCAGTATAGAAACTTGCAGAAAATTTAGAGAAGGCCATAAAAAAGTCTTATTTGATTACGGAATTTCCAATATCACTACCAATAATGATGATTGGATGTTTTATGAATCGGTCTATGGAATTACTGCAGAAGATGAACACGGCGAAATAGTTGGCGGTATTCGTATACATGTTGCAGACGATGACCACCCTTTGCCTGTAGAAGATGCGGTAGGAGAAATAGATCCTAAGATATTTGGGCTTATCAGGCAATACTCAAATACCGGAACAGGCGAACTTTGTGGCTTATGGAATGCTAAATCAGTTGCAGGAATAGGCATTAGTTTGCTTTTGATCAGAGCAGGTATTTCTGTTGTTAATCAAATTAAACTCAATTCGCTTTTCACTATTTGTGCAGACTACACAATGCCAATGGTTAAAAAAGTTGGTTTTGAAGTAGAAGATTCTTTAGGCAATAAGGGCGAATTTATTTATCCTAATGAAAATTATATAGCAAGGGTCTTAAGAAGGATGAATGCCATTACCCTTGAAACTGCTCAGCCAGAAGATAGAGAAAGAATTTTAAATCTAAGAAACAATCCTGTTCAGATTACCTCAGAACAAGGACCAAAGGGAGATATCAGCATAAATTATAATCTCATTATTTCCAATGTCTGAAAGAACTTCAATAGTTAAGGTTTTTATTACACTTTTAACCATAATATTATTCCAGGTATGTTATTCAACGCATTCTTTTGCAGCTGAATCAAATAAACCACTCATTGTAAAAAACAATGATACACCTTACATGCTGGGAAAATATATCTCAGTTTACAAAAGCCTTAATAACTCTGAAACTATTAGTGATATTCTTAATGAAAATAAATTTGTAAAATCGGAAAATGAAGTCCCAAACCTTGGAATATCACCTTATTCCTTCTGGTTAAAGTTCTCTATCAAAAACGAAAGTGGACAGGACACCCTACTCCTATCTATAGAACAACCTTATCTCGACTCTATAGAATTTTATTCTCCTGAAAAAGGTACTTATAAAGTCTTTAAAACAGGTGATAATTATACCTTCAGCAAAAGGCAATTTAAAAATCATAACTTCATCTTTAAGTTACCTGTAAAAAATAATCAGCTCCAAACCTATTTTCTAAAAATCAAAACAGGAGAACAACTACTACTGCCCATGAAAGTGGGCACTTCCAAATCTATCTTTGAAGAAAACCATACAAAGGATATTATCTTCGGAATTTACTGTGGAATCATCTTCGTGATGTTCTTTTACAATCTATTCTTATTCTTCACCGTGAAGGATAATATTTACCTGTCGTATGTTATTTATATATTATTTATCGGTTTAACTCAAGCATCAATATTAGGTTATCCAAATCAGTACCTATGGCCTGAATCTCCTTACATTGCCAATCTTAGTGTTTATATATTTTCATGTCTGGTCAGCCTTTCTGCACTTGAATTTGTAAGGGTATTTCTATTGACTAAACAATATCTACCTACTATCCATAATTTATCTTATTTGATTATTGCCGCATATTTAGTAACTGCTATTCTTGCCATATTAAAAATATATAACATAAGCTATTTCCTGGTTTTGTTTAATGCAGCAATGGTTTCTGCATATATGTTAATTGTCGGTTTTTTGATATTAAGGAAAGGATATAAACCAGCTAAATTCTTTTTACTCGGCTGGTCCTGGATGCTTGTTGGAATTATTATTTATGTTTTAAAAGATTTCCAGATACTTGGTAACAATATTTTTACAAATTATACAATGCCAGCGGGATCAGCAATGGAGGTCATTCTTCTTAGCTTCGCTCTTGCTGATCGTATTAACACTTTAAAACAGGAAAAAGAAATTTCTCAAGCTGAAGCTATTAGAGCTATGGCAGAGAATGACAGAATTATAAGAGAACAAAATATAATCCTTGAGTCCAAAGTAGAAGAGCGTACGTCGGAACTACAACAATCTAATCAAGACCTTAACAAAGCACTGACTAACTTACAGGAAGCTCAATCGCAGCTTGTTGATGCTGAGAAAATGGCATCCCTCGGTCAGCTTACTGCTGGTATTGCACATGAAATTAATAATCCAATTAACTTTGTAAGCTCAAGTATAAATCCACTTAAGAGGGATATCCAGGGCCTAATGCAGATTCTTGAAGAATATGAAAAACTTCATAAGCAGGAGCCTCAGAATGTAAATCTCAAGGAGATCGAAAGATTAAAAGAAGACCTTGAATATGATTATCTGAAAGAAGAAATAGATATGATGCTCAGCGGAATTGCAGAAGGTGCCACCAGAACAGCTGAGATAGTTAAAAGTTTAAGAAACTTCTCTCGCCTCGATGAGGATGCTTTAAAACCTTCAGATCTAAACCAAGGTATTGATTCTACTTTAGTGCTTCTAAACAACAGCATGGATGGAAAAGTAAAAATTTCCAAATGCTACAATGATATACCATTTATTGAATGCTTCCCTGGAAAGATCAATCAGGTATTTATGAATATCCTTACCAACTCTATCCAGGCTGTGAAAGCAAAAAACATTGTAGATGGAGAAATTTCAATATCAACATTTGAGAAAGATGAATTTATAGGAGTTTCAATCAAAGACAATGGGATCGGAATGTCAGAAAAAACTAAGATGAAAATTTTTGAGCCCTTTTTTACTACAAAAGATGTTGGGGAAGGCACAGGCTTAGGATTATCTATCGTTTACACCATTATTGAAAGTCATAAAGGAAAAATTGAAGTACATTCTGAGGAAGGCATTGGAACTGAATTCATCTTATACCTTCCTAAAAATCTCCAATCTTTAAAATAAGCAATTAAGCTTTATACTTTGAAATGGAAACCTTATTGGAAGATTTCCAGTATAAAAGGTTCGTTTATATGCAAGCGTGGGATCTGAAACATTAGATTTTACTTCTTCCTAACTACTATACTCTTATTTTTTGGTACTTTTCACCTTTTTAAAGGGAAAGAAATATAAGTAATCCGGGAATAAAGTATTTGGTATAAATTTTATATTATATTTACTAAAAAAACAAAACACTTTGAAATAGAATAATTTTCAACACCTTATGGAAGACAAAATCAGGGTTTTGTATGTTGATGACGACGAATACAATTTGAGAGTGTTCAAAGCTTCTTTTCGATTTGATTATCAAATTTTTCTTGCAAAATCAGCAAAAGAAGGTCTTGAAGTACTTAAGGATAACGAAATTCACGTAATCATAGCTGACCAGAAAATGCCTGAGGTGACCGGTGTTCAGTTTTTTGAATCTCTGATCAGCCAATACCCGGAAACCATTAGAATATTACTTACCGGATATAGCGATATAGAATCCGTTATTGATGCCATTAACAAGGGAAAGATTTTTTATTATATCAAAAAACCCTGGAACGAGACAGATATCAAACTGGCTATTGAAAAAGCAGGAGAAATATATCTTACCAAAAAACTTCTAAAAAAAAGAACTGAGGACCTGCAGAAGGCAAATGAAGAACTTACAAGATTTGTGTACAGTGCTTCACATGAGTTAAAAGCCCCGCTTATGACCATTATTGGGGTTTTGAAAGTAGCAGATATGGATCAAAATAAAACCGACGATATGTATCTCAGCATGATCGAAAAATCTGTCAAAAACCTTGATCTCTTTGTAAGAAACATTGTCAACTACTACAAAAACTCCAGAATAGAAGAAACACTTTCAGAAATCAATTTTGACCAGATACTGGATGAAAATATAAAAAGCTTTGATGGCTTTAATGGAATTAATTTCGCAATCGATATTGTCAACCTTTCTCCTTTTAAAAGTGATGATTTTCGGATTAAGGTAATCCTCAACAATATTTTATCAAATGCGGTCAAATATCAGAAGAAAGACAATCCTGAAAAGAAAATAGAAATCAAAATCCATACTACACCCGAAAAAGCAGAAATTTCTATCACAGATAATGGTATTGGCATTCAGGAAAAACATCTTCCAAGTATCTTTAAAATGTTTTTCAGAGGTACTCATTATAGCGATGGTTCTGGTATAGGATTATACATTGCCAAAGAAGCTGTTGACAAGCTAAATGGTTCTATCAAGGTTGAATCTGAAGAAGGAAAATTTACCAGATTTATGATAGAAATTCCAAACAGCTTTGCAACATCTCTTCAGGCAGCTGCTTTGAGATAAACCTTAAATGTGGTTCCTTTGTCAGGAGCTGATTCCACTTCAATTCTCCCTCCATTTTTATCTACTATTCTTTTCACCAAGTACAAACCGATTCCGCTTCCATCCACATGAAAATGTAATCTTTTGAACATTGAAAAAATATTATTTTTCAGACTTGGGTCAAAACCAATACCGTTGTCACTCACTTCAAAATATACATAATCATTCTCACAACCTGTCTTTATCACAACACTCGGTGTTCTGAAAGGAGATCTGTATTTGATAGCATTAGATAGAAGGTTATATAAAATGCTCTTTAGATTCGTGCGAGAAAACCGGATATTGGGACAATTAGAGAAATCTGTGATTACTTCTGCATTGCAGGAAGAAATCATTTCTTTAATATTTTGTTTGATTTCATCAACGACCTGACCTATTTCAATTATTGCATGATCATCAGAAGACGCGTCACTTATTTTTGCTATGTCTGTAAGACCTTGCAAAGTATCTTTAAAGTTACCAATTGACCTGTGTATTAAATCCATTATCATAGAGGTAGCTTTGCTGTTCCCTGCTTTAAGCTCAGCATCCAAGGTAAAAATTAACCCTTCAATGTTCGACATCGGAGCTTTTAGATCATGAGAAGCGCTATAGACAAAATTGTCCAGGTCATCGTTAATTCTGAGTAATTCTTCATTCCTTTGTTTTAACTCTCCTTCAGCTTTCTCTCTTTCAATTACTTCCTTTTGAAGCTCTTCATTTAATACTGAAAGCTGAAAAGTTCTTTCTTCTACCCTTTCCTCCAATTCATTATTGATTACAATCAATGCCTCTTCAGCTTTTTTGAGTTCTTCATTCTTCTCTGACAAAGCCTGATGTTTTGCCCTTATCTCCTCTTCTATTCTTCTACGTTCAGATATATCCAGAATGATGCCTTTAAGCTTATAAGGGCGATTATGAATTGAAATGACCTTTCCCTTTATAAATAAAAACTGATCTTTATCTTTTATCCTTATCTCTGTCGAAAATGACTTATTTCCCTCAACAGATTCCTTAATAAGCTCTTCTAATATTTCACAATCAACAGGATTAATAAAATCCTTAAAGCTTGTAAAGGTTAAATCTCCAGTATTATCCAGATTAAATAGTTTTAAAATCTCCTCTGAACATTTTAGTTTATTGGATTTTATATTCCATTCCCATATGCCTAACCTAGCTATATCCTGCACTTCCTTTAATTCCGCAAGGCTGTTCTTCAATCTATCTTCAAGAACCTTCCTTTCTGAAATATCATTAACTATGCAGATCCCACCTGTAATCTTCTTTTCCTCATGTTTCAAAGGTATCAGGACTGCATCGAAAAAACCTTTTTTACCATTGCGGTTTAAATCTTCTAGGTTTATAATAACTCCTTCCAGTACATTTCTAAAAAACACTTCTTCGCCTGAAAATTTGTATTCCGGGAACAAATCAAATAAGTGTCGCCCTATAACATCTTCTTTCTTCAGATTATTATGCTCCTCTAACAGTCTATTCCATGTAGTTATCCTGAAATTTCTGTCAAAAGAAAGAACACCGAAATTCACATTGTTGATCAAGGTATCTTTAAATCTCCTTTCTCTGGCTACAATTTTCACAGCTTTTTCTTTTTCCCTGATTTCTCTTATCAGCAGCTCATTGGAAATTTGTAACTCTTCATTTTTCTTTCGGATTATATCATTATGAATTTCTGAAGAAAGCTTTAAAATAAGCTCTTCTATATGCAAATGGTAATCATTCAATTCCTGTACAATGGAAAGAGCCTTCTTTACATCTTTTGTAAATTCTGGTAAGAACTGAAGTAAAATATCTTTTCGAATTCCAAATCCTATAAGCAAATCAGAAGGTTGTACTGAATATTTATTCACCTCATAAGGCAAAGCACCATGCTTCCATTGGTCAGTAAGTTGCATTATCTCCTCCAGACACCTGTTGGCAATAGCATCATTTAAAAATAACACCAACCTGTCTCTGAAAAATGACATCAGCACTTTTTCCGGAACATCCCGAAACAGGGTGATCAAAGGCAAATCAAGTGACTTTATATTATTAAAATAACTTACACAAATTTCCTCCAAAACATTGCTCAAACAAAACTCAGCAAACTCTTTAAAATGGTTAAATATAAAACTTGTAGTTTTCATCCTTATGATATTGCCTATCAAATGAAAAAACAGGGTATACCTAGAATTGTTTGTTATTACAATAATTGATTATGGAATCCTTAATTTTAAGGAGTAGTTTTTTTTATAACATTCATGAATTAAAAAAATGTAAAAAATAGATATCCTTGAAATATCTAACCAAAATCTTATGACTCTTTAACCTAATTTTTTATTCTATTACATCCGAGGATATCAATTCAAGGGTATTTGAAATATTAGCACTTAAAAGGTCCGCAAAATATCCCCCATGGACCATAGCAGAAGACTGACTCGCAAGGGAATAAAAGGAACCATTTCCATTTACTAACATTTTCTGAATATCAAACTTCAATATAATCCTTGTAGTTTTTCCTTTTTCAACCTTAAACGAAGTTTTAGGACTAAGCACATTTCCGAAGGAGAAAGGCATAATCCTTTTATCTTCTCCTATGCCAAAATGGAACTTATTCTGATAAACATCCGGACCATTCCCTTCAGCCAGGAAAAATATGTATCCTGAATTCCAGCTCCAGTACATATCTGATTGAGCTAGGTTCAGCGGAGGCAGCGCAACTGTAGGATCTGCATGATTTACATCTCTTGGTAGTCCAATATTAAAGCGTAATCCTTTATATTCCCCTGTTTTCACATCAAACTCTAGTTTTTCACTATTCGGTAAAGAGGTGAAATTTACAAGAAATATATTCCTACCTGAACTATCTTTAGCAGCCTCTTCAGAGGAATTACCTGAAGCCAGGCCAATATCTGACACAAAAAACTTTAATTTGGTTAGTCTGAATTGTTCTCCTGCCCCATTTATGTAAATAGAATCCATCAACAAATTATCGCTTCCTGCAACTGGAACAAAAATCAATTCTACCTTGCCATAATCCTGATCCGCGGCAATAGGTAATACTCCTTTATCTTTTTTGCAGGCGCTTATCAGTAGAAGCAGAAATACCCCGAAAACAATATTTTTCATAGTAATAAGAATTTATCTCTTTGTATTAGCATTCACAAAAGAGGTATCTGTAAGAGTTTTGAGAAAGTTAATTACATCTTTCTTTTCCTGATCGTTAAGACTTTCTTCATGGTAATGCACATGCGGTGATTTATTGGTATTGAATTTTCCTCCCCTTAGATAATGTTCAAGAACTTCTTCCAGCGTTGCTATGCTCCCATCATGCATATATGGTGCAGTCAATTCTACATTTCTAAGAGTCGGTACTTTGAACTTTCCCTTATCTGATTCATCTCCTGTAATTAAATATCTTCCCTGGTCAGGGTAAACTACATAAAGCCCGGTATTCTGAAATGAACCATTAGTGAAGTTTATTCCACTATGACAAGAAGCACAATGTAGTCTATCACTGAAGAAAAGATTCATACCATTTATTTCTGATTCAGAAAAGATCTCTTTTTTCTGATAAAAATATTGGTCGTACTTTGAATTTCCACTTATAAGGGTCCTTTCATAGGCTGCAATAGCCCTGAACAATGAAAAATCATCGGGGTCTCTGTCATATGCCTTTTTAAATAAGGAAGGATAAACAGGATGCTTTTTAAGGCGGGAAATAGCTTCTTCTAAGGGTAGATTCATTTCTAAATGATTCGTAACAGGAGCCAATACTTGTAGCTCCAAAGAAGGGATTCCGCCGTCCCACATGAATGAATTAAACCAGGCTAGATTCATGAGTGGCATTGTATTTCTGGTCCCCATTTGTCCATCCACTCCCATACTTAGAGAAGACATATCACTGAAAGCTATAGCCGGATTATGGCATGATCCACATGAAATGGATGAATCGGCTGAAAGAATCGGATCAAAAAATAACATTTTACCAAGTGCTATCCTTTCCCTCGTAAGCTGATTGTCTGTTGGAATTTCAGGTTGAGGGAAACCTTCAGGGATTATTAACTCATATGCAGGTTCAATAGAATTCTCTTTTTTTCCTTCTTTTTTGCATCCAGAAATTGATACTATAAAAAGAAACAAAGCGAAGCCAGCAAACGACTTTAAAACGGAAGTGCTCATTAGTTCAAATTTAATTCAAAATCGGAAATTCAGTGTTTCCAGCTTTCCTTTTAATGAAGTCAAAAGGAAGAGACTTACTTTTTCGGAATAGTATTTTTTTTGGTAACTTTCCATAAATATGGTAAAAAAGCTATTATTTCTATTGATTTTCCTGGTTAATTCATTTTACGTATTTAGCCAAGATACACTTAAGCATATACATCTTGGAGAAGAAATGACAGCATACAGGTCTGATTACTATGGTTATACTTGCGGATATGCTACAGGCCAGAATTGCTGGTTTTCTGAAAACTATGCCGAAAAATACAGAATAATGGGATCTGCTGAAGTTATAGGAGTTATCAGTTATCATAAAGGTTATCTGAATAAACCAAACCGACAGCTGACTTTTGATATATGGTCTGTTGGTCCAGACCACCTTCCTGCGGATTCCTTGGGTGGAAGATTTATGAGTTACAGAAATATTCTTGTTTATGGAACCCCTGTTCAAACCCTTTTCTATGAGCCTGTACCTGTACAAGATTCATTTTTTGTAGCTTGTAACTTTTTACTTTATGCCCATGAACCCTTTACTGATACCCTTGCTATTTTAACTTCTCTGGACGGCTCACGCCCAGACAGTGATCTTGCTAATATAGGAACGAATGCAGTCAGATATCATCATTCCAATTGGAAGGATTTGTATAGTAAACTTGGATATAAATTCCATCTTGCGCTTTTTCCGATTGTAAAATACAATACTGTTGCTGGAAATATAAATTATCAAGATGCAGTTAGCTTCGTGTCAGCATATCCAAACCCTTGCCCTGATGAGGCACTTGTTTCCTTTTCCATAGGAATTGAATCAAATATCAAAATAAAAATTAACAACTTAGATCAGAAGGAAATAATGTCGATAGATCTTGGTCGAAAATATCCCGGACTATATCATGAAAATATTAACGTAAATGAATTGTCTTCCGGAATATATATGTTAAGGGTTGAATCGGATTTTTCCAGTCAGGTTTACAAATTTATAAAGGGACAATAAAGTCTTTTAAATGTGTGGGAGAATTAAAGATTAAGAGAATATTATCTAAATTAGAGTTTTAATTAAATTTTTGAATTAAGTTTTTTAATGACATCTACATCTGCACAATTGGAATCAGTAATGATTATTGATGATAATGAAATGGATAACTTACTGAACAAAATTATCCTGGAAAAATATAACTACTCTCAAAACATTCAACTTTATAATAGCCCTACAGTTGCTATCAAAGACCTGACAGAGGGGAAAATAACGCCAGATGCAATTTTTGTAGATATAAATATGCCGGAAATGACCGGATTTGAATTTGTCGAAGCATTTGAAAAAATTGAAAGGCCGGAACTACTCAAGTCAAAGCTATTTATCATTTCCTCCTCGGATGATAAGCAAGACATAAGGAAGGCATTCAGCTTTAAATCTGTTTCTAAATACTTGACCAAACCATTGGACATTATTCAACTAACATCAGAATAAGATCCATTCTGATTAAATAAGGACAATTTCCGGATTAACTCTAATAAAAACAGAGAAGGTAGTACCTTTACCCTGTTCACTATCTACTTCTATTCTTCCTCCACAGTTTTCTACAATTTTCTTCACTATGTAAAGGCCAATACCTGTGCCTTCCACATGATCATGGAGGCGTTTAAACATGGTAAAGATTTTTTCTTTATCATTCGGATTAAAGCCAAGACCATTATCAGATACGGATATTATGATATATTCATCTATCCTTCCGATATTGATTTCCACTTCGGGAATTCTATCTGCGGACCGATATTTTATTGCGTTGCTGATGAGATTGTACAATACACTTTTAAGATTTTTTCTTGAGAAACTGACTTTAGTATCGCCATCATGAACAATATTTAAAATGGCTCCAGTGTTCTCTATCATGTCCCTTATGCCAACCTTAACATCCTCAATAACATCCAAAATATCAATAGTATTCACATCTTCATCTATACTCTTCTGTATCTTGGTAACTTCAGTAAGATCATGAATTGTCACCTTAAAACGGGATATTGATTCATTGATCATTCCAATAATCATTTTCACATTGTCATCCTCAAGCATATCCGGAGAAAAGAAATCGGTAAGAGAGGCTAACAATCCTTCAATATTTGAAACCGGAGCTTTCAAATCATGCGAGGCTGCGTACACAAAGCTATCAAGATCATTATTAACCTTCTTTAATTCGAAGTTAGCTCTCTCCAGCTCTACGTTTTTATCAGTAAGTTCTTCTGTCCTTTGGCGCACACGATCCTCAAGTTCATTGTTCATTTCCCTGAGCTGCTTTTCATGAGCAACCAATAGATGTGTCTTCCTGTATAATTCAGCAAACACATTAACCTTAGCTCTTAAAAGTTCCGGGTTAATTGGTTTATAAATATAATCTACCGCCCCTGCCTGATAGCCTTTGTAAACGTACTCATCACTATAGCTATGAGCTGTTACAAAAATAACAGGAATGTGCTTAAGCTTGTCTCTTTCATAGATAAGAGAAGCTGTCTCGTATCCGGAGAGATCCGGCATCTGTACGTCCAGCAATATCAGGGTGAAATCATGTTCTTTCAAAAGAATCTTCAGTGCTTCCCTTCCCGATCTTGCTGTGCGAATTACATAGCCATCCCTTTCAAGGACAGTACTCATTGAGAACAAATTATCCTCCCGGTCATCTACTAATAATACTTTAATCTCGGGCTTGGTTTCCAATTCCTTAATAATTTTAAAGATTCTCTATTATATTTACTTTCTCATCCATACTCGCATCAGCGCCAAAAGTTGATCAATTTTAACAGGTTTGGTAATGTAATCTGAAGCACCTGCTTCTATACATTTTTGCCTATCACCTTTCATAGCCTTTGCTGTAACAGCAATTATAGGAAGATTGAAATTCTTATTTTCTCTTCTGATTTTCTGAATGGTTTCATAACCATCCATCTCCGGCATCATAATATCCATTAAAATCAGATCAACGTTATCGTTGGAATTTAAGATATTTATTGCTTCTTTCCCACTTTCCGCCGTAATTGAATTGATATTTAATCTCTCAAAAACAGTGGTTAAAGCGAAAAGATTCCTAATATCATCATCTACTACTAGAACATTCTTTCCATTTAATATATCCTCTTCACGTTGTATTTTTATTATTCTGTTTTTAATATCCTGAGGCAAATCATTAAATGAAATATGCATGTGAATGATAGCCTCTTCAAGTAATTTGTCCAGGGAATTAACATCCTTCAGAAGGATGCTTTTGGTTATTTTTTTGATTTGAGTTGCTTCTGCTGGAGAAAAGTCTTTAGCAGTGTAAATTATCACCGGTGTATACTGAAGCTGCTTCTTATCATTAAACTGACGTATAAGGTCTTTCACTTCTATATCAGGTAGTTTATAATCCAGTATTATCGCATCAAAGCCATTTGCATACCATTCACTTACTGCTTCTTTGCCGGTGGAAACAACAGTTACATTGATTGTTTGGATCTGTAGAAAAAGATCTTTAATTCTTGAAGAATCAATTTCATTATCTTCTACTACCAGGAGATTTCTGGTCTTCCTCGAATGAAAGTCTTGAATATCCTTAAATAATTGATCGAGGACGTCCTTTTTCACAGGTTTCATCAAAAAGCTTCTAGCTCCTCTATGATATGCCAGATCTGCGTTTTCTTCACCTGAGATCATATAAACAGGAATATGTCGAAGGTTGGGATCATTTTTGAAGAGGTCAAGTACACGCCATCCACTGCTTACTCCTGGCATTTTAATATCCAGAGTTACAGCAGCGAGTTTATATGTAATGGCCATTTCAAAGACTTCCCCATAGCTCGCAGCAATTATTGCTTTAAACCCATAATCGTGGGCCTTGTCAAGAATAATTTTTGCAAACCTCTGATCATCCTCTACGATCATCATCACATTATCTCCAGGCTTCACTGTATTTCTATCATCCCCAGGATCGGGAAACATTTCAGATAACAACTCAAAGTCAGGAATCTCAATATCCAGGCCTCCTACTTCAGAAGGATTAAGAAGACTTCCCAATGTTTTAGCTGTTCCGGAATTAACCGCATCAAGTGATACTATTTTGGTTTCCGGTACTTTGGTGATTTTTAAATCTTCCGGAGTGGATTTTACCGGAATATATAGAATGAATGTACTTCCTTGGTCTACTTCACTTTCAAGTTCAATGGTTCCGCCTAAAAGTTCCGCAAGACCTCTGGAAATTGAAAGTCCAAGCCCTGTTCCTCCATATTTTCTTGATGTAGATCCTTCTGCCTGTTGAAAGGCTTCAAAAATAATATTCTGTTTGTCAATTGGAATACCTATACCAGTATCCGAAATTGCAAATGCTATAACTTTATCAGCATTTTCAAGCTGCCTGTTTCTCTGTTTCCAGGATTTTTCAGCATTGTATATTTTTAACCTTACTTCACCTTTTTCAGTAAATTTAAATGCATTGGAAAGCAGATTTTTTAATATCTGATTTAACCTTTGCATGTCTGTTTCTATTGATTCAGTGAGATCTTCAACTATAATGTTGAACTTAACTTTTTTAGTCTCAGCGACAGGCTTAAATGTTGTCTCAACAAAGCCAGTAATTTCACTGATAGGAATTTTAGATACCTGAATAGATATATACCCAGATTCAATTTTGGAAAGATCAAGAATATCATTGATCAATTGTATCAGATCGTCTCCGCATGAATATATGGTGCGAGCGTAATTAACCTGTCTATCCGAAAGATTTCCTTCAGGATTTTCAAACAGCTGTTGTGCAAGTATTAACAAGCTGTTAAGCGGAGTTCTCAGCTCATGTGACATATTCGCCAAGAACTCCGATTTATATTTGGAAGTCAGAGTAAGCTGTTCTGCCTTATCTTCCAGAGATCTTCTTGCTTCTTCAATAACTCTGTTTTTCTCTTCCACTTCCTGCTTTTGTTTCTCCAACAGGAAGGCTTTATCCTGAAGCTCTTCATTGGTTCTTGTAAGTTCGTCAGCAAGCGACTGAGACTGTATAAGCAGTTCTTCTGTTCTTGTATTGGTTTCAATAGTATTAATTACTATACCGATACTTTCTGTCAGCTGATCAAGGAAATCAAGGTGAGTGCTGGAGAATGTATCAAAAGAAGCCAGCTCAATTACGGCCTTGATCTGATTTTCGAATAATACCGGAAGCACTATAATTGACAAAGGACTTGCTTCTCCAAGGCTGGAGCTTATTTTAAGATAGTCTATAGGTACATTCTGTAAATGTATTTTCTCTTTTTCAAGCGCACATTGTCCTACCAGGCCTTCTCCAATATTAAACTCTCTTGGAATGCTGGTATCATCTGCATAGGAGGCAAATAGCTTCAGCTTTACCTGATCCCCTTCATCATTCAGGATATAGAAGGATCCTTTTTGAGCTACCACTACCTGAGCAAGTTCTGAAAGAATTTTCTTAGCAACAGTATTTGTGTCTCTTTGTCCTTGAAGCATTTGAGTGAATTTGGCAAGGTTGGATTTTAGCCAATCCTGCTCGTGGTTTCTGAGTGTAGTTTCCTTCAGATTGGCAATCATCTGATTGATTGTATCTTTAAGTGCCTCCACTTCTCCACTCGCTTCTAGCCTGATCGTTCTTGTTAAATCGCCTTTGGTAACAGCAGATGCTACTTCTGAAATAGATCTAACCTGAGTGGTAAGATTTGCAGCAAGCTGGTTTACGTTCTCTGTAAGATCTTTCCAGATACCTGAAGCACCTGGTACACTTGCCTGTCCACCCAATCTTCCTTCTACTCCTACTTCCTTCGCCACAGTTGTTACCTGATCAGCAAAGATCGCAAGGGTATCAATCATTTCATTGATAGTATCAGTCAGCTGCGAAACTTCTCCAGAAGCATTAATATTTAATTTTTGTTTCAGATTACCTTTCGCAACAGCAGTTACAACTTTAGCAATTCCACGGACTTGACTTGTAAGGTTTGAAGCCATGAAGTTTACACTGTCTGTCAAATCTTTCCAAGTACCTGCAACACCTTTTACCTGTGCCTGTCCTCCTAGTTTACCTTCAGAACCTACTTCCCTTGCAACACGGGTTACCTCAGATGCAAAAGAATTCAGCTGATCCACCATGGTATTAATAGTATTTTTCAAATCAAGGATTTCTCCTTTTACATCCACCATGATTGTTTTAGAAAGGTCGCCACTGGCCACGGCTTTAGTTACTTCCGCAATGTTACGCACTTGGGAAGTCAGGTTACCGGACATGTGGTTTACAGAATCAGTAAGGTCTTTCCAAATACCAGCAACACCAGGTACAAATGCCTGACCACCCAACTTACCTTCAGTACCTACTTCCCTTGCCACACGGGTTACTTCTGATGCAAATGCTCTCAACTGGTCCACCATGGTATTGATGGTTTCCTTTAACTGAAGGATTTCACCACGGACATCAACGGTAATTTTCTTAGACATATCACCGTTTGCCACTGCTATCGCAACATCTGTAATATTACGTACCTGAGCTGTAAGGTTACCAGCCATCTGGTTTACGGAATCTGTAAGATCTTTCCAAACACCTCCAACACCTTCTACACTGGCCTGGCCACCAAGTTTACCTTCCGTACCCACTTCCCTAGCAACACGGGTTACTTCTGATGCAAAGGCTCTAAGCTGGTCCACCATCGTATTGATGGTATTTTTAAGTTCAAGAATTTCTCCTTTTACATTTACTTCAATCTTCCTAGAGAGGTCACCTTTTGCTACTGCAGTTGTTACCTCTGCGATATTTCTTACCTGGGCTGTAAGGTTACCTCCCATTTTATTAACAGAATCAGTAAGGTCTTTCCAGGTTCCTGCAACACCGGGAACATAAGCTTGCCCACCCAGCTTTCCTTCAGAACCTACCTCACGGGCAACACGTGTTACTTCAGAACCAAAAGCATTAAGCTGATCCACCATGGTATTAATGGTATTTTTCAATTCAAGAATTTCCCCCTTAACGTCCACAGTAATTTTTCTTGAAAGATTACCTTTGGCCACGGCTGTTGTTACTTCAGCAATGTTACGCACTTGAGCAGTAAGATTGCTGGCCATCTGATTAACAGAATCAGTCAGATCTTTCCAAACACCGCCAACGTCTCGTACTTTAGCTTGTCCGCCCAGTTTACCTTCTGTTCCTACTTCCAAAGCTACACGCGTTACTTCTGATGCAAATGAATTAAGCTGATCCACCATCGTATTGATGGTATTTTTAAGTTCAAGGATTTCTCCTTCAACGTTTACTGTAATTTTCTTGGAAAGGTCTCCATTTGCCACGGCTGTTGTTACATCTGCAATGTTACGCACCTGAGCAGTAAGGTTACTAGCCATTTGGTTTACGGAATCTGTAAGATCTTTCCATACACCTCCGACATCTCTTACTTTAGCTTGCCCGCCTAACTTACCTTCAGTTCCCACTTCCACAGCAACTCTGGTTACCTCAGAGGCAAAGGAGTTCAGCTGATCCACCATCGTGTTAATGGTTTCCTTTAATTCAAGAATCTCCCCTTCGACATTTACTGTGATCTTCTTGGAAAGATCTCCATTTGCCACTGCTGTCGTAACATCAGCGATGTTACGTACCTGAGCGGTAAGATTGCTGGCCATTTGATTTACAGAATCTGTAAGATCTTTCCATACACCACCAACTCCTTTTACTTTGGCCTGGCCCCCTAGTTTACCCTCTGTTCCTACTTCTAGTGCCACACGGGTTACCTCAGATGCAAAAGAGTTCAATTGATCCACCATCGTATTGATGGTATTTTTCAATTCAAGGATTTCTCCTTCTACATTTACAGTGATTTTCTTCGATAAATCTCCTTTGGCTACAGCGGTCGTTACATCAGCAATGTTACGCACCTGAGCTGTAAGGTTGCTAGCCATTTGGTTTACTGAATCTGTAAGGTCTTTCCATACACCTCCGACTCCTTTTACCTTAGCCTGTCCACCCAGTTTTCCTTCTGTACCTACTTCCAGCGCCACACGGGTTACTTCTGACGCGAAAGAATTCAACTGATCCACCATCGTATTGATGGTATTTTTTAACTCAAGAATTTCGCCTTTTACCTGAACAGTGATTTTTTTTGATAAGTCCCCTTTTGCTACGGCTGTAGTCACATCAGCAATGTTACGAACCTGAGCTGTAAGATTACTCGCCATTTGGTTTACGGAATCTGTAAGGCCCTTCCAGGTACCTGCCACACCTTTTACCTGCGCTTGTCCACCTAGCTTACCCTCAGTACCCACTTCAAGAGCCACACGGGTTACCTCAGACGAGAAAGAATTAAGCTGATCCACCATCGTATTGATGGTATTTTTCAGCTCTAGAATTTCTCCTTTTACATCGACAGTGATTTTCTTAGACAAATCACCTTTAGCAACCGCAGTGGTAACTTCAGCAATATTTCTTACCTGGTCAGTAAGGTTGCCTGCCATTAGGTTTACAGAATCTGTAAGATCTTTCCAAACACCTGCTACACCTTTAACTTTAGCTTGTCCACCCAATTTTCCTTCTGACCCCACTTCCCTTGCAACACGGGTAACTTCCATTGAAAAGAGGTTAAGCTGCTTAACCATGTCATTAACCTCTTTGGCAATCCGGTAAAATTCCCCTTTCAGCTTATGATTACTGACTGCCAGAGGCATTGTATTTGAAAGATTACCTTTAGCCACAGAACTGATTACATCTGCAATTTCTATAGTTGGTTGTACTAAATCAGTGATTAGTGAATTAATAGAATTAGTACCTTCTTTCCAGGCTCCTTTTCCATCGGTAAATGAGATCCTATGCTCAAGTTGTCCATTTTTACCGATTATGGTAGCAGCTTGAGTTAGCTCAGCCATGAAGCGCTCGTTCATTTCGACAATGGTATTCATGGTATCCGAAATTTTTCCTTTTATACCAGTCTGGTCCAATGCCATCCGGGCAGAAAAATTCCCATTTTTAATTTCAGTCAAAACTCTGAGCAACTCTTCATCCAAAGAAGAGATTTCCCTTGTTGCAGCTTTTACTTTCATAAATCAATTACTCTGAAAAATTTACCTGGACTTTTTTCCTTAGTTTGGAAATTTGATAACATGCATCATTGACAAGAATACTTTTTTGCCAAAGAGCAAACCTGAAAAGGCATGAAATGTTTTAAATGTAATCTTAAATAGATCCTATTTTAAAAGCAATATATTGCTTATCAAATGGATTAAAAAATAAAAAAAGTGAAAATTATAGGCGTAATAATCCCTATCAGATTCATGTAAAAACCATAATCTGAAATTTATTCAATTTCAAATTATGGCCTGAAAACTATTAAAAATGTGCCCAACCTTGAGCTTTTATAGGGAAAAAATTTCCTCCTCCTGTAATCAACTGCACTCCATCTGAATTGTCAGTTATATGCCCGATGATTGTAATATCAGGATGGTTTTTAATTTTATCAAATGCACTTTGATTAACTGTAAACAATAATTCATAATCTTCTCCTCCATTAAGAGCAACCGTAGTAGGATCAAGATTAAACTCTCTGGCAGTATCAAAGGTCATGCTATCCACCGGGAGTTTATCCTCATAGATTCTAGCTCCTACATTAGATGCTTTGCATATATGAAGAAGCTCACTCGCTAATCCATCTGAAATATCAATCATGGAGGTAGGTTTAATTTTAAGCTCTTTCAGATCATAAGTTACATCCATTCTAGCCTCAGGCTTGAGTTGTCTTCTTACCACATATTCCTTATCTGAAAGTTGAGGCTGCATTTCAGGATCCTGTTTGAAAACCTGTTTTTCCCTTTCTAACAATTGTAACCCTATATAAGCGCCGCCTAAGTCACCAGTAACACAAATCAAGTCATTTACCTGAGCGCCTGATCTGTATGCTATTTCTTCTTTTTTTGCTTCACCAAGCACCGTCACTGAAATAACGAGGCCAGACCTTGAAGAGGTAGTATCTCCACCAGCCAGATCAACTTTATAATCTTCACAAGCTTGATTAATTCCCTCGTACAACTCTTCAATTGCTTCAAGAGAGAATCTGTTACTTAGTGCTACCCCTACCACAATTTGCTTGGGTATACCATTCATTGCTGCTATATCAGAAACATTTACAGCTACAGCCTTATACCCTAAGTGCCTTAATGGGGTATAAGTAAGGTCAAAATGAATACCTTCGGCAAGAATATCTGTAGACACTAATGTCAATTCATTCCTGTTTTCAATAACAGCTGCATCATCTCCTATGCCCGTTTGAGTTTCAGGATTCCTTAAAACAACTTTTTCCTTCAAACGATTAATTAATCCAAATTCTCCTAAATCACTTAATTCCGTCCTTTTATTATTTTCCATCAGATTTTTTTTGTATATTGTATAAGTTTTGTAAAATCTTATTTATTTACTTTATCTAAGATTTCATTTAAATTTGCCAAGCCATCAATCAATCGAAAAACATATTAATTATGAAAAAAGCAACGATACTCTCAATTTTCCTTGTTCTTTTTGCTTTCTCATTTTCGGCAACTTCTTGTGTAAGAGCTAATCCAAAGTGTAAGAAGAATGCTAAGAAGGTAAACAAAATGAGAAAAAGCGGACAAATTAAGATGTAAATTTATCCTTTTCTTTGGATTTCTCCTATCACTGGTCTATGACCGTTTAAGATAAAACGGATAATAAAACTATTCAAAAAGGGATCTTAAGATCCCTTTTTATTTTCCTGACATAGCTCTATCAAAGTTCCTCCAGTTGTTTTGGGATGCAGAAAACAAATCATTTTATTATCTGCACCTGTTTTGGGTTGGTCATTCAAAAGAGCAAAACCTTCATCTTTCATTCTCAGCATTTCTTGATTAATGTCTTCTACTTCAAATGCAAGATGATGAATTCCTTCACCTCTTTTTTCTATAAACTTTGCGATAGCGCCGTCTTCAGTCGTTGATTCCAAAAGTTCTATCTTAACATTTCCACATTTAAAAAAAAGTGTTCTTACCTTTTCCCCTTCGACAAATTCTTCTTTATAGGGTTCTCTATTTAACAGCTTAGAAAAAAGCGGAATAGCAGCTTCAATACTTTTTACAGCAATGCCTATATGTTCAAGGTTTTTCATAATTATTTAAAGGTTCGCCAATTATCAGGATTTTTTATTAATAATTAGTAAATTTAAGTGTTCTGAAATGAACTTATTCTAAAATAAGTACGTTTCCGATTTAACCATAAAAATGTTCTAATCATGATTAATATTACAGAAAAAGCTAAAGAACATGTCTTTGACCTGAAACAAAAAGAAGGTTATACGGACGATTATAATATCAGAGTAGCTGTTAATGGTGGAGGTTGCTCAGGATTAATGTATGATTTGAAATTTGATAATCAGATCAATCCGGCTGATCAGATTTTTGAAGATAAGGGAATTAAAATTCTGGTTGACAAAAAAAGTCTTCTTTACCTTTTAGGCACAACTCTTGATTTTTCTGATGGATTAAACGGAAAAGGTTTCCAGTTTATTAATCCTAATGCTAGCAGAACTTGCGGCTGCGGTGAGAGCTTTGCAGTTTAAGTAATGTGATCAAAAATTATTAAATAAAGACGTAAAAAAAGAGCAGCTAAGCTGCTCTTTTTTTATTATCACTTATGTAAGTTCTTATTAATACGCTCTAACAGTTTTTCCTTCCATAAAGAACATATAGGCTTTATTAGCAACTCTGTTTCCACCAGGAGTAGCATAATCACCAGTGAAATACCAGTCACCAATATGTTTCGGACAAGCTTTATGAAGGTTATCTATCGTCTGAAATACAACCTGAACCTCTGCTTTACAGTTTTTAGGAGTTACAATCTCCGATACCTTTTGAGAGATTTCATCATATGAAAACTGAGCATAAAGATTTTTCACATGATTTTCCATATTCCCACTTAAAGTTTGAATAGCTCCTTTACATTGTTCATATACATCTTCCAGATGAAATTCTCTTCCCGATTCTTTCAACAACTCAAGCACAGCACGGAATGCAACGAACTCTTTCATCTTGGACATATCTATTCCATAGCAGTCAGGGAACCTGATCTGAGGAGATGAAGAAACTATTACAATCTTTTTAGGACCAAGCTTATCAAGCATCTGAATAATGCTTCTTTCAAGAGTAGTACCGCGAACAATTGAATCATCAATGATGACAATAGTATCTTTACCTTTTTTGATTACATCATAAGTTGTATCATAAAGGTTTGTTACAAACTTGTCACGTTCGCTATCTGCAACAATAAATGATCTTTGTTTTGCATCTTTAATGACAAGTTTCTCTACTCTTGGCTTTAAAGACAATACTTTTTCGGGATCAATCCCATTAGGCTTACCTTCAAGAATTACCTTTTTTCTGTACTGAGTCAGGTAATCTTCGATACCTTCCATCATACCCAAAAAGGCTGTTTCAGCTGTATTAGGAATATAAGAAAATACTGTATTCTCTAAATCAAAATTAACAGCTTCAAGAACTTGAGGTACAAGTAATTTACCGAGCATTTTTCTTTCCTGATAAATTTCAGGATCAGAACCTCTGGAGAAATATATTCTTTCAAAGCTGCAGGATTTTTTCTCTAACTGATCGATAAACTGCTTTTGAGCATAGTCACCATTTTTCTCTATTATAAGAGCATGGCCCGGCTCAATTTCTTTTATCTGATCATAGTTGATATTGAAGGCAATTTTAATAGCAGGCTTTTCTGATGCTACAACAACCACTTCATCATCAGCATAGTAATAAGCAGGTCTGATACCGGCAGGGTCTCTGGCAACAAAAGAAGCGCCATAACCAGTCATTCCCGCCATTGCATATCCTCCATCAAAATCTTTGCAAGAACGCATCAAAACTCTTTGAAGATCAAGCTCATCTTCAATTAATGAGGAGATTTCGTGATTGCTATGCTGGTTTTTAAATTTATTGAATAACAGTTGATTTTCTTCATCAAGGAAGTGCCCTATCTTTTCAAGAACTGTAACTGTATCATTCTTTTCCTTAGGATGTTGACCAAGCTCGACGAGTTTATTGAAAAGCTCATCAACGTTAGTCATATTGAAATTTCCTGCCACAACCAGGTTACGGCTCCTCCAGTTACTTTGTCTGAGGAATGGGTGACAGTTTTCAATTTCATTGCTGCCGTGAGTTCCATAACGGAGGTGCCCTAATAACACTTCTCCTGAAAATGCAGTATTTTCAAGGATCCAATCAGCATCCAGGTACTTTTCTTTATTATCTCTTAGAGCTTTTCTGAATTTTCTGTTGATTTTATTAAAAATCACAGAGATAGGTTGAGGATCAACAGATCTGTAACGGCTGATGTACCTTTTTCCTTCTGGAACACCTATTTTTACAGCTGCAACACCGGCTCCATCCTGGCCTCTGTTATGCTGTTTTTCCATCAGGAGGTACAGCTTATTGATGCCGTACATCGGGGTTCCGTATTTTTCTATATAATAAGAGAAAGGTTTACGTAACCTGATTAAAGCGATACCGCATTCGTGTTTTATTGCGTCACTCATATATTAGCTTAGTAAGCTGCCTGTATTAGATCAATTCAAAAACGTTTCTACTAGATTAATTAACCAGTTCGGTTTGAAGAATAAAACCAGCAATGGAATCGATAATAAAGATACGAAAATATCAGATGCAGAAATGGTCGATGTAAGTATAAGGTTATTATTTTCTGCTTTGCGGAAATACAAGTAATATGGTATTCGTAAATAATAAAAAAGTGCCAGCACAGTATTGAGCAAACCAGCCATCAAAATCACCAGATTCAATGTTAATCCGGATGATTGATAACTTTCCCAAAGTGCTGAAAAAACTAAGAATTTCGCATAAAATCCTGCAGTAGGAGGCAATCCTGTCAATGATATCATTATAATTACTGCTAAGGTTCCGATAAATGGTAATTTTCTTCCTGCTCCGTTAAAACCAGATATATCATCTGATCCGGTGTATCCTGCTAATTTTTCAACCAATAAAAAAGCGGCGAAGTTCATAAGTAAAAGAATTAACAGATAAAACATTAATGCTTTCACTGCCAATTGATTTAATGCAAATAATCCTAAAAGGATAAACCCTGTATGAGCAATTGAGGAATAAGCCAGCATCCTCTTTGCATTTTTTTGAAATAAAGCCGCAAAATTTCCAACTGTAAGACTTAAAATGGCAAATGCTGCTATCATTACTTTCCAATTGTAATGGAAAGGTGATATTTTAAAAAATGTATATGAAAATTTAAAGAGAACAGCCATTGCTCCTGCTTTTGGGGCAATAGAAAATAAAGCTGCCACAGGGTAAGGAGCTGCTTCATATACATCAGGGGTCCACTCATGAAATGGTACTGAAGCGATTTTAAAAAGGAAGCCGGAAAGAATTAGTATAAATCCAAGAAACAATGGAAATTCCTGTGCTTTTCTCACTCCTTCAATAAAGATGGAATCAGTAAATATCAAAGACCCAGTAAGTCCATAAACAAGAGAAATCCCATAAAGCATTAATGCTGAAGAAAATGCCCCGAAGATAAAATATTTAAACCCTGCTTCAGCGCTCTTTTCCTTTTTACCATAAAATGTAAGGACAAAAGAGGATATAGAAATAAGCTCAATTGCCAGATAAATAATCAGAAAATTATCTGCCATTACAAGAAATGAAAGCCCTGCAATCAGAATTATGATAAATGAATTATATTCACCTGTCCCTGATTCCATCTTCTTAGTATCCTGCGAAACTATTGAGAAAAAAGAGGTAACTAATCCCGCTATTGCAAAAAGGAATTTAAAAAACAGAGACCATTTATCTAATGAAAGCATTTCATAATAGATCTCCCTCGAACCTTCCAATTGAACTAATAACAGCTGATCCAGAACAAGTTTTAAATATATTACAAAACCCAGCGAGCTCATTCCTGCAAAAACAGTTTGCCCTGTTTTGGGATATATAATCTGGATTACTAATAGCAATATAAACAGAGAAACCAGAAATAATTCCGGCCCTATAAATCCGGTACTTTGCAGAATATGAAAGAGTTGTTCTTTCATTATTTTAAGTATTTGTTTATCTGAAAAACGGACAACTTACTTGATACATAAATCGTCATTTCCCATTTGTTAAATTTTGTATTTTTCTAACATTACAGAGATCTGAAATTTTGCATTGTTTTCAGATTATCCAATCCTGAGCTGAAAATCTGTCCTATTAGGACCTCCACCGAATCAGAAACAGGTTCAAGAAGGATACCTGGAAAAACACCAAGCACGAGTGTAATTATAATCAATGGTACAAGCATGATCATTTCTCTTGAATTCAGATCATTAAATTTATTATTGAATGTAATATTTTTTGAAATCCAGAATTTTCCGAAAAACATTCTTTGTAATGTCCACAGGAAATAAGTTGCTCCGATCAGAATACCGAGAACTGCAGTGATGGACATCCAATATGGAACGAGGCCATTGGTGGTTGAGGAATGAAAGGCTCCCAACAAGGAAAATAATTCTCCTATAAAGCCGGAAAATACAGGTAATCCGAGAGATGCAAAGAATAATATTGTTACTGCAATTGTATAAACAGGCATTTTAGAAGCAAGGCCTCTGTAGTTTTCGATTCCTCTGTCATGCGTCCTGTCGTAAAGTACGCCAGCAGCAAGAAACAACCCGCTTGACAAGATTCCATGACTGAACATCTGAAAGATCGCGCCATTGATACCTTCAGGTGTACCGCTAGCGATACCAAGCAGAACAAAGCCCATATGCGATACTGATGAATATGCTATCATCTTCTTCAGATCTTTCATTCCCAAAGCATTCATAGCCGCATAAACTATGGATAGCACAGCCAGAAAAGAAATGAATGAGCCGAAATAAACCATACCTTCAGGAAATACCGGCAGAACGGTTCTTATCAAACCATATCCTCCTATTTTCAACAGAATCCCTGCCAGAATAACAGATACAGGAGTCGGTGCCTCTACGTGAGCATCTGGCAACCAAGTATGAAATGGAACAGCCGGCAGTTTAATCAAAAAACCTAATAGTAAGGCGAGGAATGCTGCCATACGAATCGGCAATCCCATAAAGTTGATTTTAGTAAATACATGGAAGACAGATCCTGGAATAAAATTTTTAGGACTGGTCATATCCGGTATATTGAATGAATGTACTATTGCCCTTTTGGGAATCTGCTTGCTTTGAAGCATGCCTTGTACATTCGAAACATCATTTACAGTAACTGCTTCTATGTTTTCTGCCAAGCCTAATCTGACAGAGGTTTCCACTGGATCTGCAACAGAAAAATATAATCCGATAATTACAGCCAAGATCAATAAAGAACCTGCAAGCGTATATAAAAAAAACTTTATTGAAGCATATTCTCTCCTCGGCCCTCCCCATATTCCAATAAGGAAATACATCGGAAGAAGCATAAATTCAAAAAACAGAAAAAACAAAAACAGGTCAAGAGAAAGAAAGCAACCTAAAACTGATGTGTTCAAAATAAGGAGAAGCGCATAATATCCTTTAAGATGCTTTTCTACCGACCAGGAAGATATTGCTGCAATAAGCATTACAATAGCAGACAATAATACCATTGTTACATTTAATCCATCTAGCCCAATGAAATAATTGATTGAAAGGCGTCCTATATTTCCAAGGTCAATGGTAATCCAGTTAAGTCGCTCAGTCAGTTTAAATAAGCCATATATAGGATCTGTTACAAGGCCAGGTTTTGAGTACAAACAAAAAACAAAAACTGCCAATATGGTTTGCAACAAACATACCGCCAGGTTAATATATTTATAAATACCAGATCTGCTTTTCGGCAGCACCAGTAAAGGGATTAAACCTACAAGAGGTAAAAAGATCAGTATACTTAACACTTTTTCCGTCACGATGGGTAAGTAAATTATTTCAGCAAATATTTTAATTCATTTTTCATAGCCTGCTATTTCATCCAATTGAAAAAGATATAAATCAATATCATTACGGTAGCAAGCGTATACACAAAGTATTGTTGAACTTTTCCGGACTGTAAATTCTTGAAAAATCCAGATATAAAGACTGCGAGGGTTGCCATCAACCTAACAATACCATCAATAATATTTTTATCAAACCATGCCACAATATGGCTCAATACTACATATGCGATAGCTGTACCTTCTATTAATCTGTCAATCAGATAATCAATTTTGGTAGTATAAAAAGCCAATCGAAAACCAGGAAGAACCATTGCTTTGTAGTAGAATTTTTCAAGGTACCAGTTATGGCCGAATAACTCCAATACATCTGATTTTTCTGCTTTATCCGATATATAAACTTTATTTCTATATGTAAATATACCAAGTACAATTCCAGCCAAAGCTAATAATACAGTAGTATAAGTTACCCAGTGTGCAAACTCGAGATTGCTTTCAAATAATTGGTTAAATTCCTTTAAGAACCAGCTGGATTGAGGGGAAAATGGATTTAAAGAAAATGGTAGCGCAAAGGATAACACACAAAGTACTACCAAAGGTAACGAAATCAAAAGTGATTGGTGGTGATGCTCGTGTTTTGCATTAAGGTATGGAATCAGGTTCTCAAGTCTGAAATCGCCGAAAAAAACCATCATCAGTTGTCTTATCATGTATAGAGCAGTAAAGAATGCCGTTACAAAGCAAGATAGTGGAATCAGATAATAAACAAAGCTATTATTCGTATTACTATACGAATCAGCCCAGTTAAATGCAGCTCCTATAACTGCTTCTTTTGAAAGAAAACCAGACAACAATGGTAATCCGACTAAAGACGAAGAACATACTATAAAAACAATAAATACGAGTGGTACTCTCTTCCTTAAACCACCCATAAGTCTCATATCCTGGGCATCAAAATCATTATAGACACCTTCATGAAACAATACATGTTTTATTTCATGCATATAGTGGATTACAGCACCAGCAGAAAGAAACAAACCTGCTTTGAAAAAAGCATGGGTAAATAAATGGAACAACGCAGCTTCAGGAACACCGGCTCCGATTCCAACAAACATATACCCTAATTGAGAAATTGTAGAATAGGCCAGCACTTTTTTGATGTCATTCTGAAACAATGCAGGAATAGCACTCATTAACATAGTTATAGCACCTATTGTCGCTATTGTTGTAAGAACATCTTCACTAAGCAAGAAGAATACTTTTGCCAGAAGGAATATACCAGCTGCAACCATTGTAGCAGCGTGAATTAATGCCGATACAGGAGTCGGTCCTTCCATTGCATCCGGAAGCCACACATATAAAGGGAATTGAGCTGACTTACCGATACATGCAAGCACTAAACCTAATCCGGCCAAAGTAAACCATATACTTTGGTCTTCAAAACTATCACCCAGGTATTGAAACTCAAAAGTTCCCGCAAATGACCATATAATCATCAAAGCCAATAAAAAACCAAGATCCCCTATCCTGTTGAAAAGAAAGGCTTTTTTACTCGCTTTAACAGCCTCTTCTTTAGTAAACCAGAAGCCAATCAATAAATATGAAGTAAAGCCAACCAATTCCCAGAACATAAAAGTAATCAGAAGATTATCAGAGATAACCAAACCAAGCATTGCAAAGGTAAATATCGACAGATATGGAAAGTATCGGGTATAATTCAATTTTCCCTTCATATACTCCATTGAGTATAAGTGCACCAACAATGAAATGAGGCAAACTGTCAGTATCATAAAGCTTGATAACTTATCAATGCTCACAGATATAGAAAAAGCATTTTCCGGAATACCCGACAAGGCTATCCATTGGAATGTCATGGAACCTGCCCTTCCCTCCCAAACAGAAAAGAAAACAAGTAATGAGAGAATAAAAGAAAGACCTATCAGTAATGTAGCAAGCCAGTCACCTTTGCGTGGTAATTTTTTGCCGAAAAAAAACAGAATAAAAAAAGCACTTAGCGGTAATAATGCCGCAATCAGAGAGAAATATACGAGGTTGTCAAGGTCTGTTATTAAATACGAATTCATGTCTGACCTAGCCTTTTAATTTAGAAATTTTATCCAGGTCTGAAGTTTTATAACTTTTATAAACCTGAAGTAATAAAGCTAATCCTACAGCAGCTTCCGCCACAGCAACAACAATCACAAAAATCACAAACATTTGTCCATCCATCTGCCTGTTCAGGTTGCTAAAAACTACAAGATTGATGTTCACAGCATTGAGCATCAATTCTATTCCCATCAATGCTGCAATTGCATTTCTTTTTATTATAAGTATTATGATACCTATAGAAAAAAGGAATGCTGCAATTATCAGAAAATGCGTAGATGGAATCATTTTTTAATTTTGTCTTTTATTAAATACCCCGCTACAATGGAAGCTCCGATTAATGCTACAAAAAGAAACACTCCTGCAAATTCAAATGGTAAGACGTACGATGTCATAAGTTCAACTCCGATACCTGAAACCGTGCCCTTATCAGGATAATATGAAAGCTGCTCTTTATACCCTGCATTTAAAATAGCTGTGGCAAAAATAATAAAAACCACAATGCCAAGGATAATTCCAGAAAGAAGGTTTTTATGCTCTGTGATGATATAATGCTGTCCTGTAAGCTTATTTGCAAACATGATCGCAAACATAAAGAGCAATAACACACCACCTATGTAGATGACAATTTGCATGATACCCAGAAAGTCCGCAGATGCCAGTACAAACAATCCGGCTACTCCCAGCAAGGTACTCAGTAAGGCAAAAGCCGAGTAAACTACATTTTTTGTAATAAGTAAAAACAAAGCTGAGCCCACAATGATGCTGGCAAAGAAATAAAAAAAATATACTTCCGGATTATTGATCACCTTGCTCTCCTTCCTGCTTTGGTTTTGGCTTAATTACAGGTTTAAAGATTGGCTTGGCCGGTTTCTTAACCTCTTCTGATTTGGGTTCTTCTGAACCTTTATTTTTTTCTTCAGCTTTATTTTCCTTATTCTCTTGATCAGCTTGCTCTTCTCCAGTTTGATGAGCTTTGGGAACAGGTGGTTTTATAACGGGTTTAAAGATTGGCTTCGGAGTTTTCTTCTCTTCCGCCTTCAATTCTCCTGTTTCTGAAGGTTCTACCGTGTTTTCTGGCTTTTCGCTGCCTTCCTCTGCAGGCTTAGGAGAAGAACTCGGTGCTTTTATTACTGGTTTAAAAACTGGCTTCGGAGCTTTCTTCTCTTCCGCCTTCACTTCTCCGGAGTCTAATGTCCCAGCCTTGTCCTCTGGCTTGACACCGGTTTCCTCTGCAGGCTTAGGAGTTGAAGTGGGAGATTTTATTACTGGCTTAAATACTGGCTTGGCAACCTTCTTTTCCTCTGACTTCACTTCTCCTGACTCTGAGGTTCCAGATATTTCTTCTGATTTCACATTGCTCTCTTCTGCAGACTTAGGTGGTGAAACTGGAGGTTTTATAGTAGGTTTAAATGCAGGTTTAATGCTTGATTTTTCTCCTACTTCTTTAGTATTCTCAACACCAGGCTTTGCTGCCTCCTGAGATTTAGGTTTAGCTTTTTCTTTTTGCTTTTCTTCGTAAAGTTTCTTTTTTTCTTCGGCCTGCTCGGGTGTAAGATTGGTGAAATGGTAAACCATGTTTCTGATGTCTAACTCACTGTAATCGTAAGTTTTGGTCATCGTAAGGCATTCTGTCGGGCAAACTGTAGTGCATAATCCACAGTAGCAGCATTTGGCCATATCTATGTCAAAAGTACCGGCATAAATCCTTTTAGTAGAGCCATCAGAGGTTTTGCCTATTTCCTCCGTCGATTTGATTGCGTCTATCTCTATGCAATTTACAGGACAAATCTTTGCACAGAGGTCGCAAACGATACAATCATCTATTTCATTATGAAGACGATATCGACCATTATCTGGAACCGGAATGGCCTCATGCGGGTATTGAAGCGTAACAATTCCTTTATCAAACGAAAAGTAATCTTTATTTTCAACTCCTATAGGCTCTCTTTTAAATCTCAGAGCCTGGAATAAATGTTTCAATGTTAACAGTATACCTGTCCAAAGTGAAACGATGCCCTCTGCAATACTTCCCCAGTATGTATTTTTAGCTCCTTTATTTATATGGCCTTTAGTCATCATGCATCTCCTCTATTAATTCATCATGAGTCGCCAGAACCCAGAAATTAAAATGATAATCAATGCCAGGGGAGTAAGGACTTTCCAGCATAAAAACATAAGCTGATCTACTCTAAGCCTTGGATAAGTCCATCTAATTACCATTTGTAAACCAATTAAAGAAAAAGCTTTTGAGATCAACCAGAAGGTTCCCCAGGCAATACCTGAAAAAGTACCTGGATATCCGTTTGTCCAGTCTGCAAGTCTTAAGAAGCCCATATTGGGAAAAGGGCTGTTCCAGCTTCCTAAAAATAAGATAGAGGCTAGAAAAGATACAAGCAACATGATTGCATATTCTCCAAGAAACAATATTGCGAATCTGAATCCAGTGTATTCTGTATGAAAACCTGCAACAAGCTCTGATTCTGCTTCAGGAATATCAAAAGGAGCTCTATTACATTCTGCAAGTGATGCAACAAAAAATACTACAAAACTTAACATTAAGACAGGATTTCTGAAAATATTCCAGGTAAGAAACCCTCCCACTTCTGTGATATTGATACCTAAACTTTCTATGCCCAATAAATAATTTGAATCTGATATTTTTGAATAATCTCCAATCCACAAACTTTGCTGATAGCTTATTTCCTGCAAATCAAGCGACTGACAGGTCATAACAACTGCTAGAACAGAAAGACTCAATGGCACTTCATAGGAGATCATCTGAGCAACCGCTCTAATGGCACCATACAATGAAAACTTATTGTTGGATCCCCAACCAGCCATCAATAAGCCTATTACATCTAATGAAATGATTGCCAACAAGTAAAAAACTCCGACTGAAACACGCGAGGCTTCCAAACCTGGAGCAAAAGGTAGGACTGCATACCCAGCAAATATTGCAGAAAATATAATTGCAGGAGCCGCAATAAATAACTTTCTGTCAGCTGATTGAGGAACTATATCTTCTTTAATAAGAAGCTTGATAAGGTCGGCAATTGTCTGTAATATTCCATAAGGTCCCACTTCCATAGGCCCGTATCTATCCTGAATAAACCCTGAGATTTTTCGTTCTGCATACACTGCAAATACAGTATAGACAAGGATGATTGACAGAAATACCGGAATTAATATCATTACTGTTTAAACCAGGGGAGTAAAGTTACTGCATTGAAAGAATAATAAAAACCAAAAACATATAATTCAATAAAGACATTTATCAACAACATTATTAAAAAAAAATCAAAAAACTGAGGATACTTTTTTTCTCTTAAAAGGATTAACCATTTAAGGAAAAAATGAGCAACAGTAAGCCCTGGAAAAAGTACATTTTAGGAAAAACCATACATTACTGATTATTAATATTTTAAAAATTTTGTAGATTTTTTTAAAGAAATCTTCTCATTTTTTTTAAAAAATAGATTAATCTTACACAAATTTTGATTTACCTTTAAAGAAGGAGGAGCCTACTTTCTTTAAAGAATAAAATAGATTTCATACCGCCATGAAAAAAATCAAAAGCATTTTATTAGTTGACGATGATAGTATCAATAATTTCATCAATGAAAAACTAATTAAAAGGCTGAATGTAGCAGACGAGGTAAAAATAGTTCTTAATGGGGAGGAAGCTTTAAACCTTCTTCAAGAAATAATAAATTCTGGCCAGAAATGTCCTGAGTTAATTTTATTGGATATTAATATGCCGGTCATGGACGGATTTGAGTTCCTTGAAGCATATAAAACACTTGATTTCCCCGATAAAAAATCTGTAGTAATAGTAATGCTTACCACTTCCACAAATCCTCTTGATATAAAAAAATTAAACGATTCAGGTGTTTTTGGTTATGTGAACAAACCTCTTACGGATGAAAAATTCTCCAGTATTCTGAATGAGCATTTTGTAATTAACTGATTAAATAAAAAAGGCTGTACAAATTGCACAGCCCGATATTTTTAGCAGATTTTTTTCTAAACAACTTTTGCTGGATTCCCAAATACTGTTTCTCCGTCTTTAACATCACTGATTACTACAGAACCGGCTCCCACTCTGGCATTTTTACCAATAGTAACTCCTGAAATAATTATTGCTCCGGACCCTATGAATGCTCCTTTTTCAATCTTGACACCAGAATTAATAATACTTCCGGCTCCAATCTGAACAAAATCATCAATCTGAGCATCAAAATCTATCAATGCATTGCAACTGATTATACAATGATTAGAAATCTTTGCATTGCTATTAATAATAGCTCCTGCATTGATCATATTGCCATAGCCAAGAAAGGAATATTCCGATATAAATGCTTTGGAATGGACAGCATTTACAGGCATAATCTTTCTTTTCTCCTTAAGCATTTGCACAAGATTCTGCCTTAGTTTATTGTCATCACTGGCAACAAAAGCTGAGCATTTTTTCCCTAAGTATTTTAAAAAGCCATCATCATCTGTGCGGCCAAGAACTGCGACATCGCATATTTCCTTGCCGTGCAGTTTATCATCGTCATCTAAAAAACAATAGGTAACAACATTATTACTTTGAAAAATATCCAGAGCAACTTTTCCTAGTCCCTTTGCCCCGAAGATAATTACAGGATTATTATCCATGCTCATATTTTTTTACCAAATATAAATGTAAAATAGTTTGTTTCTGAAAAGAATTAACGATCCAGTAACATTTAAGAACTCCGATAAAGTTCAATTACTTCTCATATATACTACAACGTACTGATTTTCAATAAATAATTTATATCCTTTATGATAAAAATTGCTATGTGGCTTTAAGATCAGAAAGTCATAATCTACAAAGGCTTCAAAATTATCATCCACATTCAAAGGTACATGATGCTTTATTCCATAATAGTTTAAAAAGACGTAATATGTGTCTTCCTCACAATATACGTTTTGAGGAATAGCTTCAAATATTTTTGACAGGGTCTGATTCATTTTATCATAAAACTCGAAATCATTCTTAAACGCTCTGAGATCTATAAATAACGTAGCTACTGTCAAAGCTAAAATATAAGTCAACTTCAGATAGCTCTTTTTCAAACCTGCACATATGCCACCAATCCAGTAACTTATAACTGGAATCAGATATATCCAGATTCTGAAAAATGGCAATACTCTTTGAACTCCAATCAGTAGAACAGGACTAAGCAGATGAACTATCGAAAGCAATTGAAAAACCCTTGCAGACCTTTGAGTATGTATAAAGATATTACAGATCATAATAAACATCAGTAATAATCCTCCTCCCATTTCTAAATTTAATAACCAATTGGTCGAGTCACCCAAATATGAAGGGATCTCCTTGATCCAATTGCTTAACTGCAGAGGCTTTACCCAACTGTTAGAAACTACAGAAGAAACTCCGCTTACCAAAAATACTGGAGCATAAAGCAGCAAAACTCCTATAAGAACAGCACAAGACGCAGCATATATTTTAAACAACGGATTAATATTTTTATTCAGAATAAAATAAAAATGAAGAAAGATCATTGAGGCGACGAAAGGATAAAGGAAGGTTGGAATTGTATAAAACCCAGCAATAGAAATAAGGATAAATATCCAAATATATGGGCTTTTCTGGGTGATTGTATACTTGAAACAAATTATTGTCAGAATGAATACACACAATGTCAGCAGCAAATAACCCCTCCCTTGAACTGCATAAAAATTCATTTCAAAGCTTAATGAATAAAATAAATAGGCTGTAATGGCCGTAAAAAATGAAAACTGTTTTTTGTAAAACAGAAATAACAACCCTCCTAGAAATATTGACAAAATAAATGATGGCAAACGCATTACCAATAATGCATTATCAGTAAAAAGCTGAACGATACAAGACAACAAGTTACTTAATATATGATTATTCGGAGCAGGGTAATAACTAGCCGTAACAGGAAATCCTTTACTTACAAAATACACATATGAAAAGGCTTCATCAACCAAAAAAGGAATTTTAAAGAAATACCAGAGTTTCAAAAGAAGAGATAAAAGGGTTATTAAGGAAAAAGCAATTACTTCCTCTCTCTTTAAATGAGAAAATTCTTTTTTTACCAATGCAGCGAATCTAAAGGCATTTGCCGTAATTAAGCCTGAGAGTGAATTTGATTTTCTAAGCAATTTTGGAAAAAGCAGAGAATAAACTAAGGCTACCAATAAAGTAAAATAACGAAATATAATGAAGGTAACCGATGTCAGATATTTATTCCTTAATGCAAATTCCTTATCCTGAATATTGTAGCGCAACACTATAGAATGAAGAAAATCATTATAAGTTATAGTCCAGAGGAAAAAAGGAATCGCGATTACTACTAATAATCCTGTAAGAAATAGTAATTTTAAAACTGAAGAAAAAAAGTATTGGTTTTTAGGATTCATTTAGCTATCATTCCCGTACGTGTATTCAATGAAGATAAAGTTAAAAAATATTATCATTACAGTTTTTATTGCTGCACTTATTCTTCCATTTATTTTAATCACTGATTTTTTTCCATTTGCGAGATTTGGCATGTTTGCCGAACCTGTCAGCTCAGTCGACACCCTCAAAATATTTGAAACAGAATATTACCAATATCATCAATGGCATTACCTGGATGGTAAGCAATTTAATATGGCTTCAGAATCTTTTATGTATCTTGCTGGTAATTACTTCTACAGAAATCAGTCGAAAGAATTTCTCCTCAAATTAAGCCAGGCCATTCCCGATACTTCTATCTATGCTTGGAGATTAAAGCAAATACAGATTCATGGAAACAATCTGAAACAATCCGATACTGTCATCATTGAAACATTAAAGATACGATGAGCAAGCAAGACAAGGTATTTATCTTCTTTTTGCTATTTGCAGCCTTTACTATACCTGCAATTTATCTTTCATTCTTTAACCCATTAGTAAAAGAATACTTTAATGGTTCAGCTCCAGATTGGTTTAGCTCATTGGTTGAACATATTTATCCAAGATTGACAACCGAACGAAATCGTTTCCCGGTTTCATTCTTTGAAGAAAAAGCTATGCAGATCGTTGTACGCATTTCCTTTGTGCTGTCAGCCTTTGCTGTTTTCATTTTTTTAAAAAAGAGATTTATTTCTTTCAGAAAATTCACTAAACAATTCTTCCACGGGTATGCGGCTTACCAGCAAATAAATATCCTCAGGATTTTATTCTACTCATCCTTATTATATTTTTCTCTAGAATTCTACAATGATCTTCTTGTTTTATCATCAATCAAAGTATTCTTCAAACCTGTACTTTTGCTAAAAATAACGGGGTTAGGGTTTCCTTCTGAACTCTTGGGATTGAGCTTATATGTGATTTTACTAATCTCTTGTATTCTGTGCATCCTGAATATTTATCCTGTTTTTACAGCTACCACTGCAGTATTAACCTTTTTATATTTCCAGGCGATATTCTTCAGTTTTGAAAAAATTGACCATGGTTACACTACTTTAAACTATGCTGGCCTGTTAATGCCATTACTTCTTTATCAGCAGAAGAAGAATATTAACAGCGAATCCCTACTCCTTCCTGACTGGCCATTAAAACTCATAAAACTTGCATTGTGCCTTTGTTATCTTCTAGCAGGTCTTGAGAAACTATTTATATCCAAAGGTGCATGGCTATCACCTATAACATTCAAAAGTTATCTATATCTTCATCAGGCTCCGTTGGGCATGCAGGTTCTAAATTATCCTGTACTCTGCGCTGCATTGCCTGTAGCTGCCATGATTTTCCAACTTGGATTTATAAGCATTCTCTGGAATGAAAAACTAAAATGGATATTCCTTCCTGCAGGAATACTGTTTCACATAGGCACCGTGGTACTTTTGGGCATTTCATCAATTATAAATCCATGGATTTTCACATACCTATTTTTTATTCGATGGGATGAAATCGAGCCATTAAAGAGGCTTTTTAAACCTATGGACTATTTTTCCAATAGGAGGAGAATACCATAATAAAAGAAAAATGAAGAAAGGTAAAAAGCCAATCTTATATCTAGCCAGTGTGCCTAAGTTAGGTGATGAGAATGCAAGTAAAGAAGCAAGCAACACAATGTAAAATGTACCACTTGTAACAAGTAAAATATCTGTGTTTCCCTTACTCCTCTTCAGATTAAAAAAGACATAAAAAGTTAAAATTACAAGACAGGTGTTTTCGATTCCTGTTATGATCATAAATACATTTCTGGCTTCAAATATCAATGGTCTGAAGAGGCCGGCAAATATAGCTATGGGAAGGTTTATCAAAAATGAAGAGATAGCAGGTCTAAGGCTATAAAAATGAATAAGCTTTTCATCTGATGATAAAAGAACTGTAGCTACATTATTTTGATAAACTGACTGGAGGAATGTATTGATCGATAGATATGGATTCAGAAACGATACTGCAATAAAGAGGATAAATAATAGGATAAAAAATGCTGTCACCTGCATTGACGATTTAAGCACTACTCTTCTGCTCAAATACTGTGTAATTCCCAAGGCTATCAGCACAGAGATGAGTACAACTGCATAGTAGAACTTAATAAAGAAAACAAGACCGCACATCAGCACAGTAAAAATAGCTGACAAAAAATTAATGCTTCTTTTTTCGTATAACCATGAAAAAAAATTACCTGTTATAATAAGCATTGCAGGCATTACAATACTTTCCTTTATGAATCCTGAACTCCAGAATACTACAGATGGAAAAAATAAAAATGCAACAGCTATATGCCACTTGGATTCTGGCAAAGCTGATACTACTTTATTGGCGAAATAAAAGAAGCCACTAAAAGAAATTAAAGAGAAATATACTGTAGCAATCCAATAGTTATTAAAAGAGATAAAAGTTATCAGGGATGCAATTTTAATAAAAGCCACCACACGTGGTTGAGAGGTTAAAAACTTATCATCTGTAACATTTTCAAAGAAAAACTCAATAAACCCATAAGGGTCATTTGAGATCATTTTTGAATATTTTACTGCATATTCAAAAAAGCTAAAAGTATCTCCAGTTCCATTGTAAAACTTGAGAAAAACAAATCCAAGACAAATTCCGGATATTAATTTCTGTAACAAAGCAGGAAGAAATACTCCACCGAGCGCAGTATTTCTGGTGTTTTTATAATAAAAAAAACAGATTAACGAAATTAAAATTAAATGGATGCCCCACTGATACATGTTTCCTTCAAGATATTTATTCCAATTTTACACTTCAGACACTGTTTTTTCAAGCAGAAATTGGTATAAAGTTCTATGGAAGCCTGCGTATCGAATGCTGACTTCAACTTCAGTGTATTTTTTTTCCATTTTTGAGTAATGAAATTTTCTTCTGCTGGCAATGCTTCCAGGAATTCAATTGCCTTATCTACCAGACCAGGTATATCCCTTTGCTTTCCATAAGCAGCCATAAGAGGTACTACTGAATTAATAATGAGATTATAAATAGAAGTCTTTCCAAGCTTTTTTTCCTTCCCATCTGACAAAACATCAAAAGTATAATGATTTATCCAATATGGACCTGTAGCAATATCAAATACTGCAAATAATTCTTTGCGAGATTGGCTTTCAATGAACTTATAAAACAACTTTTGGTGATGGGCCAGCAATGCTGCCAGCTGAGCAATTCTCATACTTGGAAATCCTGCTGGCCTTACTCGGAGAAATTTCCATTCAGCACCAGACATTTCTTTATTCTGTAGTGAAAACTTCACGGAGAGATAGGTAAACTCCTTTTGTAATGCCCGTGGATATTCATCTTCAAAACGTCCTTTCAAAAGACCTGACATTCCAAATAGCAATGCCTCTATCTGGAATTGATTGCCCGAACATTTATTGATAAGCTTATAAGGCAGTATTTTACTTAGCCTGAGAAATGGATCATTGTTAAGTTTAAATCCGAAATTGGATGCCAGCATCTGGTAGCAGGTTTCTTCCCAGTCATTGTTGTTTCTCCCAAGCTCTGAAATTATCTTTTGTGATTTCCTTTCTAGACGCTCTGATAATGCGGAATCCAACATATTGAACTTAATCACCTCAGGAACATCCGAAAATCTGGAAAGACAGGGAATTCCTTCGTCTTGTATAAAAGCTCTGTATTTTTCTATCACTTCCGGAAAGATTCTTTCCTTCAGTTCAAGTACCGGAACTATTGTTCCATCTTTCCTATAAACATTTTCATCATTAGAAAAAACTATATGAAGGACTACAGAATTGTATGTCTCATCCTGCTCATGATGGTGGTCTTTCCAAGCCGAACTATTGACGTGTATTTCAATATTTCCGATCCACTCTACATTCTCAATTCTGATTTTGCCGTTAAAAAAATCAGGTCCTGCATCTGTATTTGGATGGCCTTGAAAAAGCACATGCAATGGTTTTCCGTCAGTGGTTTGGAGTTCTTCTTTATGGAAGTACTGGTACTGCCATATAAAATGGAGTAAATCTTCTTTCATAGCTTATAAAAATTGGTTGAACTGCTGGTAAAAATCATGGAGCTGCTTATTCACTAAAACAGCTCCGTACTAAAATTACAAATATTTGCTGAGATAAACCTTCATCTCATCTCTGAGCTTAATCGCTTCTTCCTTCGCTTTTGTGGTGAAGTCATCACCTGATGAAGCATATATAATGCTTCTGGAGGCATTTACCAGCAAGCCACAGTCTTTATTCATTCCATTCAGAGAAACTTCTTCTAAGCTTCCACCTTGCGCACCAACACCGGGTACCAGAAGAAAATGATCAGGTATTATTTTTCTGATATCCTTTAATAAACTTGCCTGGGTTGCCCCAACTACATACATTAAGTTAGATGCATTTCCCCATTTACAGCTTTTCTCTAGGACTTCCTGATAAAGATATTTACCATTTTCAAGTTTCATCATTTGAAAATCTTTACTTCCTGAATTGGATGTCAAAGCAAGCAAAATAACCCACTTTTCTTTGAAATCAAGAAATGGAGTAACAGAATCTTCTCCCATATAAGGCGCAACAGTGACAGAATCAAAATTCATGTTGTCAAAAAATGCCCTTGCATATAATCCTGAAGTATTTCCTATATCACCTCTTTTTGCATCAGCAATTGTAAATATTTCTTTAGGTATGTACTCTAATGTTTTTTCGAGCGTATCCCATCCTTTTGAGCCCATAGCTTCATAAAAGGCAATATTAGGTTTATAAGCAACACAATATTCATGTGTTGCATCAATTATCCTTTTATTGAATTCGAAAATCGGATCATCATATTTCTGAAGGCTTGCCGGAATTTTTTTAAGATCTGTGTCCAAGCCAATGCACAGATAAGATTCTTTGGATTTTATTTGCTTTACCAGTTCTTCTCTTTTCATCATAAATCAGGAATGCATAAAAATAAGGCGGAAAGTTGAAAGTTGAAAGCAGAAAGTATAAAGTTCGTAGAGACGCCATGCATGGCGTCTCATTTTATTGTGGTAGAAAAACCAATTTAATTATATTAAAAAGAAAGAAGCCTGAAGCTAAATTTTCATTTTAGACTTCAGGCTCTTTTATAAATTCTGGGTTAATTTATCTTAAATCGACAACCTCCACATTTTTATACTTTGATTTGTCAAATGAAAACAATGACTCGTCCACTTTAAAATCAGGGAAAAAGTTTTTCACAGTGTAAAGATATCTGTTACCATTCTTTTCAAATATTTTCCAGCTTCTTATGGTCTTGTCCTTTTTATTAATCTCCAATCTTACTTTAAAAAACTGATTGTTTTTATCTTCAGGAATGAGGTCAATAATTTCATAGACTTTGCCACCTTCTTGCTTTTCTTCCAGGAAAGCGTATTTGTACCCTTTCTTGTATATGCTGTAGATTCTTGAAGGAGTGATATCCTCCTCGCCAGGTTCATAATTAGTAATATTCACTTCGTTGGATTCTTTAAGATAGGTCCATACAGTAGTGCCATTATTAATGATTTCCTGCCCACTTAATTTCAGGTTAAATTTGGGTCCCTGAACTATAATTTCTCCTTCAGAGGTTTCATTGATTCCCGCTGTAGGACTTTCCAATGAATAGGTAAACTTTGCCTTAAAGGATTTTATTTGTTGATACTTTTTACTTACTGCGTCAAGTGTTGCGGCGGCTTTAGGATCCTGTTGAGCATAAACTGCTCGGAAACTTAAACAAATTGCTAAAAGCCCCAGGGTGATTTTTTTCATTGTCTCTTTTTTGACTCTCTATCTTAATTCAATCACTTCAACGCCTTTATGTTTTGAAACATCAAAACTAAAATAGTTGTCTTCCACTTTAAAATCTGGAATAAATTCTTTTACCGTATAATAATACTTGTTTCCGTTTTTCTCAAATATTTTCCAGCTTTTCAGAGTTTTATCTTTCTTATTTATTTCCATTCTAACTTTGAAAATCTGAGGTTTTCTGTCTTCAGGGATTAGATCTACAACTTCGTAAGTTTTGCCATTCTCATTTTTCTCTTCCAGGAAGGTGTATTTATAGCCCTTCTTATACATTGTATAGATCTTTGTCGGACTCATATCATTTTCATCCGGCTCATAATTTGAAACATTCACTTCATTAGCATCCTTAATATAAGTCCATACAGTGGATCCGTTATTAATGATCTCCTGACCGTCAAGTTTCAATGTAAATTTAGAACCTTTTACAACAATTTCACCCTCAGCTGTTTCTTTTACATTATTTGGAGCTTCAAGTGTATAGACAAATTTTGCCTTAAATGAAGGCATGCTTTTATACTTCGAACTCATTGCATCCAATATCGCTGCAGCTTTTGGATCATACTGAGCGAAAGATGCTTTTGAAAGACTAACAAAAAGGATTATTAGAAGGCTTGCAATTTTTCTCATTTAAATAAAATTTCGTATTCCTATTTTTTCTTATCTAACTCATTCAATAATTGTTCCAAACTATATTCGTCGGTCACAAGTACCTCTCTGGCTTTGCTTCCTTCGAACGGACCAACAACTCCCGCAGACTCCAATTGATCTATGAGACGACCTGCTCTGTTGTATCCCAGTTTTAATCTCCTTTGTAATAATGAAGTACTTCCCTGTTGGTGTGTAACAATAATCCGGGCTGCTTCTTCAAACAGACTGTCTCTTTCTGCAAAATTGAATTCACCCTTATCGCTTCCCTCTCCTTCTTCATCTACATACTCTGGAAGCATATACGCCGAATCGTAACCTCTCTGATTTCCAATAAATTCGCAGACTTTTTCAACTTCCGGAGTATCTATAAAAGCACATTGAACACGAATTAGTTCAGATCCCATTGAAAATAGCATATCTCCTTGCCCAATAAGCTGCTCTGCGCCTCCAGCATCTAAAATTGTTCTGGAATCTATTTTAGAAGTCACTTTAAAAGATAACCTCGCCGGGAAGTTCGCTTTTATTATACCCGTAATGACATTGACAGACGGTCTTTGCGTTGCAACAACCAAATGAATACCAATAGCACGGGCCAGCTGGGCAAGACGAGCAATTGGGGTTTCTACTTCTTTACCAGCCGTCATCATTAAGTCGGCAAGCTCATCTATAACGAGTACGATATAAGGCATAAAGCGATGCCCTTTATTCGGATTAAGTTTACGCTCTACGAATTTCTTATTATACTCTTTTAAATTTCTGCAATTGGCATCTTTGAGAAGATCATAACGCATATCCATTTCCATACAAAGGGAATTTAGAGTATGAATTACCTTCTTAGTATCTGTTATAATAGCATCTTGAGTATCAGGAAGTTTAGCCAGAAAATGTCTTTCTATTTTATTAAATAGAGAAAGCTCTACTTTTTTAGGGTCAACCAATACAAATTTTAACTGAGATGGGTGCTTCTTATAGATAAGGGAAGCTAACAACACGTTCAAACCTACAGATTTACCTTGCCCTGTAGCTCCTGCCATCAGTAAGTGCGGCATCTTAGCAAGGTCACCGACAAATACTTCATTTGAAATAGTTTTACCAAACACAACTGGGAGATCTTTATCACTCTTCAAAAACTTTTCCGTCGAAAGCACTGAACGGATAGATACTGTTTCCTTATTGCTGTTTGGGACTTCAATACCTATCGTACCTTTTCCCGGAATCGGTGCTATAATCCTTATACCTAAGGCTGCAAGGCTCAATGCGATATCATCTTCAAGGTTTTTGATTTTTGAAATCCTGATACCAGCATCCGGCACAATCTCGTATAGTGTAACAGTAGGACCAATAGTAGCTTTGATATTAGAGATACCAATGTTATAATGAGAAAGCGTTTCTACAATTTTATCCTTGTTTGCCTCTAGTTCTTCTTTACTTACCTGAATTTTGGCTCCTTCGTATTCATTAAGTAAATCAAGTGTAGGATATCTATAAGAAGATAAATCTAGCGTTGGGTCATAGTTTTCAGCAATTCCCTCTTCAACAATTTCTTCTTCCGGCGCTTTAGCGACCATCAGACCTATCCCGCCTTCTTCATTGGAAGGAATATACTCATGAACCTCATCTTCTTCTGAGTTTTCATCATATTCGTATTCTTCCTCTGTACCTTCCTCTTCACTAACTTCTTCTTCATATTCTTCTTCCTCATATTCTTCCCCTTCTGCAGTCGCTGCTTCCTCTGATTCTTCTAAAGCTTCTTCAGCTGTCTCCTCTTTTTCATCTACAACTTTCACCAGCCAGTCTTCATCTGAGATCTCTTCTTCAGCTTCTTCCTCATCTTCAGAAGCAATTTCTTTCAAATGGTTTTTAGCATCAGCAACATTTTCAGCAAGCACCTCTTTAGCACTTAAAATGGTAGTGATGTTAAAATAAAATATGCTGAAAATTACCAAAGTGAGAAGCATAACAAGTGGTGTTCCCCAGCCAATCATGGCGTTTGTAATAAATGCAAGTTCAAAGCCAATACCTCCACTCAGAAAACCAAGGACAGACTGATTATCAATCGCAAATACAAAATAACCGGAGGTAATAGAAATCCAGAATATAAAAAAGGTACAGAATATAAATACTCTTCTGAAATTGAAGAGGTCCTGTTGAAATACTAATTTAAAACCTATTAGGAAAACCAGTGGAATAAACAGAAAAGATGCGATTCCAAACCACTTAAATATAAACCAATAGGATAAAATTGATCCAAATAACCCCAGCCAGTTTCTGGACTCTAGCCCCGACTCCTGAACGTTTGTAGAAAATAATGCCTCTACGACACTTTGATCTTCAGTACCATTAAACAGGAAAGAGATAAAGGCAATGACCAAACAAAGAGAAAATACCAATAATGTAAATCCTGAAGCAAGCAAAAATCGCCTGTCTTTTACAAAACCTAAATTAATTTTAGGAAGCTTGCTTCCAGAGCTTTCTTTTTCCTTCTTTTTATTAGGTTTCTTATAGGTATTTTCAGCCATGGTATTTGAAATAAAGGATTACAAAATTAAGAATTTTTACCAAAGATTCGGTTTAAAATGTGAGTAGGTCTTACTAATAAAAATCCTATTTTTCTTTAAGTAATTTCTTATTAATTGCACTGACGAGCGCCGGTCCTTCATAAATAAAACCTGTATACAACTGTACCAGGGCAGCACCTGCTCTGAACATCTCCATAGCATCTTCGGCAGAATGAATCCCACCAACGGCAATGACAGGAAAGGCATTTCCTGATTTTTGCACTAAGTATTCAACCACTTCTACAGATCTTTTATGTAAAGGTTTTCCGCTTAGACCTCCCAAGGTACCAATCTGATCTAACACAGCCTGATCAGTCTTAAGGCCAGACCTTGAAATAGTGGTGTTAGTAGCTATTATACCTTCAATTTTAACATCTTTTAATATAGATATAACATCGTCTAATTGTTCATTGGTAAGATCTGGAGCTATCTTAAGAAGGATTGGTTTGGGGGAAGACTTTTTAAAATTTCTTTCCTTTAAAGTTCTTAATAATTGAGTAAGAGGTTCTTTATCCTGAAGTGCTCTCAAATTAGGCGTATTAGGAGAACTTACATTCACCACAAAATAATCTACATAGTCAAACAGTACTTCAAAACTATATTCATAATCCTTCACTGCATCTTCATTTGAAGTCACTTTATTCTTGCCAATGTTTCCTCCAATAATAACTTTTTCCTTTCTGTTTTTCAGTCTTGCAACTGCTGCCTCTACCCCTTCATTATTAAAGCCCATTCTGTTTATAATGGCTTCATCTTCTCTTAATCTGAACAAGCGTGGTTTATCATTACCGGGTTGAGGCTTAGGCGTCAGAGTCCCGATTTCTACAAACCCAAATCCCATGCAAGACAGCTCATTGAATAACCTGGCATCTTTATCAAATCCTGCTGCCAGTCCAACCGGATTAGGAAATGTAATACCAAAAACTTTCCGCTCTAGCCTTTTATCTTTTACCCGATAAAGCAATTTGAACAGCAGTGATATTCCCGGTATTTTAAAGAAAAAACGAACTAGGTCGAATGTCAGATGGTGAACTTTTTCAGGATCGATTTGAAAAAGAAGCGGGCGTAGAATTCTTTTATACAAAACTATTTGTCTTTTTCTATCAAATTTAGGTCAGAGAAAGGGATTAAAAAAGCAAGCTTAACAGGTTGACAAAACTTTTTTAAAAAAGACTGGAAAAAGGATTTTTTATCACTAAATTATTATTGGTTCTGGTCATTTTTAATTTATGAAAAATATATTTCTGCAAGCTCAATGGAGAAACCTTATTCTAGCCAATTACGAATTCGATCCTTCTGATTTAAAAAGATTTCTTCCGCATAAAACCGAAATAGACTTCTTTAATAATAAATGTCTGGTAAGCCTGGTAGGATTTAAATTTTGTAATACAAAAGTTAAAGGATTGAAAATCCCTTTTCACACAGATTTTGAGGAAGTCAACCTGAGGTTTTATGTAAAATATAAATCACAGAATGGCCAATGGAAACGAGGTGTTGTATTTATTAAAGAAATTGTTCCCAAACCCGCTATTACACTTGTCGCCAATACACTTTACAATGAAAATTATGAAACGATGCCAATGAGGCATTTGTGGAAAAATGGAAATAAGTTTGAAGTAGCATATGAATGGAAATTTCAAAACTCCTGGAATCGATTAAAAGTAAGTGCTGATAACCAAACTACCAGTTTTGCTCCAGATTCAGAAGAGGAATTTATAACTGAACACTATTGGGGTTATACAAAAATTAAAGAGAATAAAACCGCTGAATATGGCGTGGAACATCCAAGGTGGAATGTATATCCAGTGGAATCCTTTGAAATTGAAGTTAATTGCAAAGAACTTTACGGCAATGAGTTTGCTTGCCTGGGTAATCAAATACCAAACAGCGTCTTTCTTGCTGAAGGTTCGGAAATTTTTGTACTTAATGGAAATCAAATTTAGCATTCTGATAATGGTCTTTTATATTTAATAATTATATAAATTGCTGCTTCATTTTTCTTGCTGAAGTTGAGTTTATGAATCATTGTATTGTTTATCAGGCCTATGGCCATAAAAATGTATTAAATGAGTTGATTTATTCCATTTATACATTGATCAGACAACATGATGGTCTACAGCCTCCTTATAAAATCATTATCTACACAGATAGCATTCAGTATCTGAAAGAATTCCTTCCAGAATACATTGAATACAAAGAAATTAACAGGCCTCTTATTGAAGAATGGAGTGGCCCGAATAAGTTTGTGCATAGGGTAAAAATTGAAATGCTGAAAGACGTATTGATGTATAATCAATGTACATCATTACTTTATGCGGATACTGACACTACATTTCTTTCGAAACCAGATCAGCTGTTTGCCCAGATAGATGCTGGAAATTTTGTGATGCACAGAAAAGAAGGCTTGATTGATTCAGGTTCAAATATCATTTTTAAGAAGCTAAAAAGAATTCTAAACGACAAAAATCTCCAGAGGAAAACTACCCTTCCTTCTCAGACTGATATGTATAATGCAGGAGTGTTAGGAATCCCCTATTCACTTAAACATGTAGTGGATGAAGTTTTAGAACAGACAGATATCTTATATGATCATGCCAGTAATCATTGTATGGAACAATTGTCTTTTTCTTATACACTGAATCAACATTCAAAAGAAAAAATCATTGAGGCGGAATCAGACATTTTCCATTATTGGAATTTTAAGGAATTCAGAGCGATACTTGATCACTTTTTTACTTTTTATTCAGCCAAACCTTATCAATTTATATTAACTAAAATTGATATCATAAATCCAAAAGTGCTCATAAAGCCTAAAATGCATTATGAAAGTCTTCGCTTTTTTCCAAAGACCATCCAGAAACTTAAAAAGAAGAGGTGGAACATGCCTGTTTATACACTTGATTGATCTCTCGATTGTATTTTTTTTATTTTTTTTTACAACACAGTTATATTTTTCGTTAAAAAATTGTTAAATTTTATACAAAATACACTAAAGTATTACATACGTTAGTTATTTTAGCAAACTGCAATTCATCATTTCTAGGGGTATTTATAAATTCCGTTGTTTATCAGGTAAAACCAACGGAGTTCATTTCGTAACTAATTAAAAAATAGGGGAAAACCCTCAAAAAAACTGAGGTTAGAAAATTTTAATCTCCTATTATTTTACTTTATATTCAAAAAAATAATAAAAACTTAAAATTTTTTGATACAGGGATTTGTACAAGAAATTATTTAATTAATAAAATTTGCTAAATGGCAAAACATATTGGAAAATTGATTCTTTCGAGACTTGCTGAGCTTGGAATGAATAAGAGTGAATTCGCAAGGCGAATAAACAAATCGCGACAGAATGTGCAGGATATATTTAAGAGAGAAAGTGTAGACACAGATCTTCTCCTGCAAATTTCAAAAGTATTAAACTTTAACTTCTTCACTTTACTTGCAGCAAATGAGGAGCTTGCAAAAGCAGAAGTACATGAAGACGGAGTAATGTACAAGAAAAAGCAAAAAGGAGATAAGGTAAATGGTGGTTCTGAAGACATAAAAAAGCAATTAGATATTGCCCGGAGGGAGATCTCTTATCTTGAGAAAATTAACACATTATTAGAGAGTAAGATTGGTAAAAAATCAGCTAAGCCTGCCTTAAAAGTATCCGCCAAAAAAACTGCCAAAAAGGTTAGAAAATAGGCACTTACGGAAATTCTCTTATTGAAATATATTTCTTGAAAACATTGTGAATCGCTTCTCAATTATTTTAATATGAGAAGACAGGAGAATATTGAAAACCTCAGAGCGATTCAGGATCAGATTCATGAAAATATGTTTTCAATACTGGTAAAATCCAAGGTGATTTCCCATTTGAGCTCTACAATAAAGACGCAAAAGCCATTATTTCAGTTTACCACATTGTATGATTTGGTAAGAGAAAAAATGCCTACTCACGCGGATAATTTTCTTCAGGCATTTCACAATTTACTAAAAGCTAATTTTCTCTATCTATTAGTGGTAGACAGGGATTCGCACCAAGTTCAGTTTATGCTGAAATCTGACTATAATGAATTACATCTTGTAGAAAAGATGTCTTTCTCTATAGTTCCTATGGAAATAGTTTTAAGTATGCAATGCCTTAACTAATTATACTGCTTTCCTGCAAATAAAAATCTTTGCACGAGTCTTGGGTGGGTTAACTTCGAGGATGAAAATCTTTAATAATTTGTTTTAGATAATCTCTGTCCAGGTGGGTATAAATCTCTGTGGTTGTGATGGATTCATGACCGAGCATTTCCTGGACTGCTCTTAAATCGGCTCCCCCTTCTATCAAATGGGTTGCGAAAGAATGTCTGAAAGTATGGGGACTAATACTTTTTTTCATTCCTAAATTTTTCGCCAGGTTTTTGATAATTGTAAATACCATTACTCTCGTAAGGCCTGCTCCCCTCCTATTCAGAAATACATGATTTTCTGACCCCGGTTTGGCAACTACGTGACAGCGTAATTCTTTCACATAAATATTTATATACTTCAATGCCTCTCTGCCTATCGGCACCAGCCTTTCCTTACTTCCTTTACCTATTACTCTTAGAAAACCCTGATCTGCAAAAACATTATTAAGTCGGAGTTCTACAAGTTCAGAAACCCTAAGACCTGAGCTGTACAAAGTCTCCAGCATTGCTCGATTTCTCGTTCCTTCCATGGTTGACAAATCGATAGAGTTAAGTAAGTCTTCTATCTCCGGAAAGCTCAATGTATCTGGCAGTTTCCTTCCTAGCTTTGGACTTTCAAGAAGCGCTGATGGATCATTTGTGACAATCTCTTCAATCATCAAAAACCTGTAAAAGCCTTTTATTCCTGAAATAATTCTCGCCTGTGAATGAGGAGACATCCCAAGCTCCGAAAGAAAAACAAGAAAGTCTGCCAGATCATTATAGGTAAGTCTGGCCGGGTTATTTTCCTTATTGGAGATTTCTAAAAACTGTCTTAGTTTTACAACGTCATGCACATACGCATCAATAGAATTTATCGATAACGACTTCTCTAACTTAAGATAATTTTTAAATTGCTTTAACAGGAGATCCCAATTCATATTATAAATTTAACAGCAATAAAGGATTCATGAAAATCATAATTATAAACGGACCAAATTTAAATTTGCTAGGCATCCGCGAGACTTCCATATACGGTTCCGAATCATTTGCAGATTATTTTAAAAAATTAACGGCTGAATTCCCTCAAGCTGGATTGGAATATTATCAATCAAATGTTGAAGGTGAAATCATTAATAAATTACATGAAACAGGATTCTCCTATGACGGAATCGTGTTGAATGCAGGCGCTTATACTCATACCTCAATTGCCATCTCTGATGCCATTGCTGGTATTAAAACGCCAGTATATGAGGTACATCTCTCCAATGTGTATTCCAGAGAAGATTACAGACATAAAAGCATGCTCGCCAAAAACTGTAAAGGGGTTATTTCCGGTTTTGGAATGGACAGCTACCGTCTTGCTGTGTATCAATTCCTTTCTCTCAAGAAATAATGATTACCTTTTATCCCGGACCTTCAAAAATTTATAAACAGGTAAAAGGCTTTCTGAATGAGGCTTTTGATTCGGGAATATTAAGCATGAACCACAGGAGTTCCGGATTTATGGAACTTTATAAAGACTGCTTAGAGCTAATCAGGAACAAACTTCTATTACCGGAAGATTATTCGGTTTACTTCGTTTCTTCTGCTACAGAATGTTGGGAAATTATTGCGCAATCTTTTATCAAAGAACAGTCCTTCCATTTATACAATGGAGCATTCGGTGAAAAATGGATGGACACTAACGGTAAATTGGGACTTAAAACAATTGGCTATAGATATAATATAAATGAAGTTGTTCATACTGAAATGTTGAAAAATGCTTTAGTATGTGATTTAATAGCTTTAACCCAAAACGAAACCTCCAATGGTACTCAGATTCAGAATGAGCAGCTGTCGGAAATCAGAGCTTCTTTTTCCGAAAAACTAATAGCTGTAGATGCAACTTCATCTATGGCTGGTGTCTATCTGGACTTTTCTATGGCTGACATCTGGTATGCTTCAGTACAAAAGTGTTTTGGTCTTCCATCCGGTCTCTCTCTGTTGATATGCTCCCCAAAGGCTGTTAACAAAGGCCTGGAAATTGGTACCAACAAATATTACAACAGCTTTGTGAATCTTCATGAAAATATGCTGAAGTATCAGACAACTCATACGCCCAACATTCTTGATATAGTTTTATTAAAGAAGGTATTGGAAAGTATATCTCCTATTGGCAATATTGATCAGAGAATAAAAAAACAAGCAGACGAATGGTATGACTTTCTGCAGGGATTTCAGTCTGTAAAACCATTGGTAATTGAAAATCAAATGCGTTCAGATACAGTTATAGCTGTAAAGAGTGATGCTTCATATGTAAAAAATATAAAAGAGCAATCGTTAAAAGCTGGCATCACTCTTGGCAATGGCTATGGAACATGGAAATACGACACATTCAGGATTGCCAATTTTCCTGCGATTGAAGAACAGGAGATAATGCAACTGAAAACTTTCCTAAAAAATACATTGTAATAAAACATGATTGTCATTTATACAGACGGCGCTGCAAAAGGAAATCCAGGACCAGGAGGCTATGGCACTGTGCTTAAATACAAGCAGCATAGAAAAGAGCTTTCTGAAGGGTTCAGACTTACAACTAACAATAGAATGGAGCTTCTTGCTGTGATAAAAGGACTTGAAGCTTTAAAAGAGCCGGGACAACAAGTGACGATTTACTCAGACTCCAAGTATGTAGTTGATGCTGTAGAAAAAGGTTGGATATGGGGTTGGGTAAAAAAGAATTTTAAAGATAAAAAGAATGAAGATCTGTGGAGAAAATTCATTGAAGTCTATAAAAAACATGAAGTCAAATTTCAATGGGTGAAAGGTCATGCGGGGAATGTAGAAAATGAAATCTGCGATAGGTTGGCCGTAAAAAGCGCAGAAGGTCCGAAGCTATTGATAGATGAAGGTTATGAAAGAAGTGCTAACAACAGAGATAGCTTATTCTGATTTAAATTATTTTATTTAAATGGGTAATTCTTATTTCAGATTCAAGCAATTTCAAGTCAATCAGGAGAAAACTGGTATGAAAGTCTGCACCGACTCATGCATATTCGGTGCTTATATTGATCCAGGAGAAGCTAAAAATATACTTGATATAGGAAGTGGTACAGGGCTACTTTCATTAATGCTTGCTCAAAAATCAACTGCGGAAATAGACGCAGTTGAAATAGATGTAGATGCAGCATTACAATCCGAAGAAAATTTTAAAAACTGCCAATGGAAAGACAGACTTCACATATTCTCTTCTTCCATTCAAAACTTCAGTGCATCAGCAATGAAGAAATATGATCTTATCATTTCCAATCCACCCTTCTTCTCCAATCATTTATTATCGCCCAATCCTAAACTAAATAAGGCTATCCACAACACAACTCTTTCTTTGAAGGACCTTTCGGAATCTGTTGCTAGTCTCTTGTCATGTGAAGGAAAATTTTACGTTTTGCTTCCACCTTATGAAGCCTCTGTATTTGAAGAGATTCTCGGAGAGGCAAATCTTTTTCTTCAAGACAGACTTGAAATCAAAGATAAGAATGAGGGAAAAATAATACGGGTAATTGATTGTTATAGCAATACACGAATAGCTACAACTTCATCTAATAAATCCTTCATTATCAAAAATTCTAAAGGCCAGTATACATCTGAATTTTCCGACCTGCTTCGCCCTTATTATCTTTTTCTTTAAGATAGTTTTTACAACTCTTTCATCTTAAATCTGATTCCTTCCTGTTCTAATTCCCGAAGGATTGGATAATATAATTCTTTGCTGGTAGGTACATGAACACCGGTAAGTTTGATTTGGCCTTCCATTAAAAGTTTCGCCGCTATACCAAGAGGAAGACCAACTGTTTTTGCCATCGCAGTATTTATCTGATCATCTCCGTTTACAACCAAAGAAGAAGATTTTCTGAAAAATTCACTTCCAACTTTATATTCAAAATAATGAATCATAACGATTCTGTCTTTATCATTTGCTTCCAGCTTCCACTTCTCTTCAATTAAGCTCTGTAAGTGCTGAGCTGGTGTAGCATTTGAAAATTTGATTTTATTACCTGGATCAAACAAACCAAGCCATTTCATTAGTTGTATTTCATTACTTTGAAGAGCCAAATCAAGGTATTTGCTTGTTCTGTCTGTTACACTTCCTGTTCCTGCAGGCAAGTATGACTCTACCAGATTAACAAAAGCAGCACCCTCTGGCAGATCAATTGTATAAGAATCTTCTGTAAGACCAAGCTGAATAAGGGAATTCCAGGCACTGCAATATCCTTCCCCCCTGAGAGTACCTCTGATAAAAGTATCTATGCCATTCAAACCATAGAGATCTATGTATTTTAATGAATCTCTGTTCAGATATCCTTCAAACATTCCGGCATCATCCACTTCAATATTTTCAATTCTTGAAAAAAGCCGATGATAAGGAACATATTTATAGATTCCATTTTCCAGATATTTTACTGTACCTTGTCCAGCAAGGACTACATTGCGTGGGTTCCAGCTTATCTTATAGTGCCACGGATTGGTATCAGATTCCGGAGCAACCAGTCCACCTGTATAGGACTTAAAACTAATAAGTGCCCCGCCCTCAGCTTTAATTTTATCAATCTCTTCCATTGCAGACATATGATCAATGCCTGGGTCTAGACCACTTTCCATCAGTATTAACAAACCTTTTTCTTTTGCTTCTTTATCAAGCGCTTGTATTTCCGGAGATACATAAGAAGCTGTTATAAACGGAACCGACATATTGAGACATTCCCTGGCAGCAAGAATATGTAGCTGTGGGGGAAGCAGTGATATTACAAGATGATGACTTCCTATCTCTTTTTTCCTCTGCTCTTCATTATTAATATCAAAAATTAAAGGAATGCCAGAAGGATGATTCTTTAATTTCCCATTGATCAGTTTTTCATCAGCATCTGCAACTGTTAGCATCCAGCCATTAGTGGCTGAAACTTTTAAGAGATAAGTGATCAATGCAGAAGAGGATCTTCCAGCTCCTAGTACCAATATTTTTTTCATATCTGAATGATTTGCCTAGTTCGGATATACGAGTCTGCTCTAAAAATAGAAAATAAATTTTTATGTTTGGACAGATAAGGAATTCTATGAAAACACATTTTCTTAAAGTTGAAAAAACTGCTCGCTATTGTACACTTGGGGAGATGAATGAGCAAACCAAAAGTATCTGGATTGTTTGTCACGGCTATGGCCAGCTGGCTCCTTATTTTATTGATAAATTTAAAATATTAGACGATGGTAAAACTTTGATAGTAGCTCCTGAAGCCTTATCAAGGTTCTATCTTGAAGGTTTCAGCGGAAGAGTCGGTGCAACCTGGATGACAAAAGAGGAGCGTGAAAAAGATATCGAAGATTATGTGGAGTATATTGAAAAGCTTTATAATGAAATAATTCAAGGCTATTCCTCACATCAGTTAAAACTCAACATTTTAGGGTTTTCACAGGGCGTGGCAACGGTGTGCCGATGGGTAGTAAGTAAAAAAAAGAACTTTGATAAGCTGATATTATGGGCGGGTATATTTCCTCCAGATTTGAATACAGACTTTCAGTTTAGTATGGAAACCTTTCAGGAAAAAGATATTTATATAGTATATGGTGATAAAGATCCTTTGCTAAAAGAAGATCATTTGAAAGAGTTAGAATTACTTGGATCAAAGTTTAAGAATTTAAAAGTATTAACTTTCAATGGAAAACATGAGATTAATCAAGAAGTTTTAATTTTTTTAAAACAAAATAACTAATAATCTTATTTGAAGGGCTATACTATTTTGGCTTCTTTTTAAAAAAAAATTAATCGATGAAGTATATCTAATCTTCAAAAATATTATATTTGGCTGTTTTAAAACTAAAATTTATTTAAATAAACCTTAGAAAAACTCACTATGAAAAAAAGTTTACTAGCGTTTGGTTTTGCATTAGCAAGCTCTGCTTCTTTCGCTCAGCTTTCAACTACAGCATTGCCAACTCCAGGCCTTCAGCCAACCTACATTTATGATGATATGGCTGATACTGATCCTACTACAGACGGAACTCAGGAATATTATGATGCAGCTACTGAAAGAGGTATCTTTTATTTCACAGGAGATGCAGATGGAGATACAGTAGCTAATCCAGTTAGAGCTAATGGAAAACTTAGCATTGAAGTGAATAATGCAGGTTCTTACAAAAACCTTTTCGGTATTTCTTTTGGAGATGGCAAATCTTTTGATTTTTCAGGAAACTCTGACATTCAACTTGTAATCAAAAACGATGGGGCTACTCCAGGCGATACTCTTCTTATTCAAATGCAGTTACAATCTGCAAATGGAAAAGGTGAATACACTCCTTCTAGCGTTGTAGAAACAAATGCAAATGGTACTTCTTGGGCTAGCCCTCTAAGAAAGAAAAAAATTGAATTCTTTGTTCTTTCTGGAGAAACAAAAAACATCTACCTTGACCTAACTCCTGCTGGTGCTGGTGAAGGAACAGGTGGTTATGCTGCTGATCCAGTAGATCCATTCCCTTGCTCATCTCCAGCTACTTGCCCAGTTACAGTTTACAATTTAGATCCTTCTCAATTAGAGAAAATTCTTTTCTTCATCAACCCGATCGTAGAACTTCCAGAATCTGACAAAACAGATTATGATCCATTAGGCCCATACTCTGGTACAATTGAAATCTCTAGATTACTTGTTGGTACTGATCTTGATGTTACTAGCAACAAAGCTAAAACTGCTGATGTAGCAAACCTTTCAATTTATCCAAACCCTTCAACTGATGTTGCAACTGTTTCTTACAATGCAAAAAGCTCAAACGTTGTTGTAAACGTATCTGATCTTAAAGGAAACGTTGTGAAGTCTGTAAACGGAACTTCTACTTCTGCTAATGTAGCAACTGCTGACCTAACTGCTGGTCTTTATGTAGTTTCTGTACTTGTAGACGGTGTTCCTTCAGCTCCTCAGAAACTAGTGGTTAAGTAATTTATTAATCACTTATAATAAAAAGCTATTTCAATGTAAAAGTTGAAATAGCTTTTTTTATGCTCTTTTTTAATGTTACACTCAGGTAAATCATTTTTCTACAATCTGTAATTAATCATCTACCCTCAAGCATTTCAAATCACAGGCAAATTCTACTTCTCTTACTCCAAAAACAATTAGATTGCATGAGCTTTAAAAATTAAAACTAATACATACAACCCAAAACCAGATATTGCGAAAAAACACAAGATTATAATAAAACATATAAAGCAAAAGGGCAATTATAACTAAATCCTTTAATTAAAAAAGCAATTCATTTTTAAAAACTTTGATCTATTTTATTACCCAAGGAAAACTCATTATGAAAAATAGTATACTGGCATTTAGCTTTATATTAGCAAGCACTGCTTCTTTTGCTCAGAATTCACCGGCTTTTCAGCCTACTTACATTTATGACGATATGGCTGATGCCGATCCTTCAAAAGATGGATATCAGGAATACTATGATTTAGTTACAGAAAGAGGCATTTTTTATTTTACTGGAGATGCAGATGGAGATACAGTAGCCACTCCAGCTAGAGCTAATGGAAAACTTAGCATCGAGGTGAATCATGCTGGTTCTTACAAAAACCTTTTCGGTATTTCTTTTGGAGATAACAAATCTTTTGATTTTTCAAAAAGCTCCGACATTCAACTTGTAATCAAAAACAATGGCTCTACACCTGGAGATACTCTTCTCCTTCAGTTACTGCTTCAATCTGCAGACGGCAAAGGAGAATACCTTCCATCCAGTGTTATAGAAACAAATGCGAATGGTACTACATGGGCAAGTCCTCTGAGAAAGAAAAAAATTGAGTTCTTTGTCCTTTCTGGAGAAACCAAAAATATCTTCCTTGACCTAACTCCAGATGGGGCTGGTGAAGGAACAGGAGGTTATACTGCAGTTGAGGATGACCCAAACACTATAGATATAAATGAATCGTTCCTTTGCTTAGCTCCTAATAGTTGCCCGGTTACAAATTATTCTTTAGATCCTTCTGAATTAGAGAAAATTTTGTTCTTCATCAACCCGATAGTAGGACTTTCAGAATCAGAAAAAGCAGACTATGATCCACTAGGTGCTTACTCCGGAACAATTGAAATTTATTCACTACTTGTTGTACAGACCTTGATATAACTAGCTACAAAGCTAAAACTGGTGAGATAGCAGACCTTTCAATTTATCCAAACCCTTCAACTGATATTGCAACTGTAGCTTACAAAGCAAAGAGCTCAAACGTTATAGTTAACGTATCTGATCTAAAAGGGAACGTTGTGAAGTCTGTAAACGGGACGTCTACTTATGCTAATGTAGCAACTGCAGACCTAACTGCTGGTCTTTATGTAGTCTCTATCCTTGTTGACGGTTTTCCTTCTTCTCCTCAGAAACTAGTGGTTAAGTAATTTATTGAACACTTATAATACTTTATACAATGTCCTAGCCCCCCTTATCTAACTGGAGCTCCAAGAGGAACGCTATTCAAAATTGAGATATAATGTTACGGTATGAGTAAATACTTTTTTCAAGCTCTTACTATAAATATTATCGTCATGGATGAGCATGTTTTTAATCCCATGAGAAAATCTTAATTCAGGAGAAAATTTGAACAGCGGATAATAAATGTCAAAACCAAAGCCATAATCTATTCTTAAATCGGTGTTTTGAACTCTAAGATCTGTTTCTTTCTTTTCTTTTTTCTTCGCACCAGCCTCTATACCAGGATTTATTCCTCCGAGAATGTACATTCTGGCATTTTTTCTTCTCTGAGACTTGAATTTCAAAAGAAGCGGTAAGTTAATATACGATGATTCGGTAATCTGATCTGATTTATACTTATTCCTAAATTCATATGCTACATTCCTAGTGTATAATGAAAAGTTAGGTAAAAGCCTTAAATCCCAGTGATCATGAAGTTTCAAATTAACAATAAATCCTATTGTAAGGGCTCCATTATTTCCAGGAGCTGCCTGTGTAATGGAATCCAGCTGAAAATAATAGTCAGAATGTACCACGTCAAACTTGGTAAACCCGGCAGCAAGGAAAAATCCATAGTGCAAAAGCTTGTCGTCATAAAAAGGCAGATTCGTATTTGCCGTATATTGACCAAATGACTTGCTCAGGGTAAATAAACAAAAAAATAGAGCTATTGTTTTTTTGCCACGTAAATTGAGGCTATTCCTAAACTTAAAGATTGACATGTTGCTGATTTAAATCCAATTCTGTTTAAAATACCGACAAACTCTTTTCCATAAGGAAATTTCTTAACTGATTCAGGAAGATATGTATATGCAGCCTTGTCTCTTGATACCAGTCTTCCGATGAGAGGAAGAATTTGTTTACTATAAAAAGAATACAATTGTTTAAAGGGAAATTTCTCCGGCTGAGAAAACTCGAGTATCATCACTTCGCCGCCTGGTTTCAGAACTCTAAGAATCTCACTAAGGCCTTTTTCCAAATGCTCAAAGTTCCTTACTCCAAAGGCAACGGTAACAGCATCAAAATAATTGTCCGGAAATATAATATTTTCCGAATCGCCTTGCTGAAGCAATATTTTACTAGAAAGCCCAAGTTTGGCAATTTTTTCTTTTCCGATGGTAAGCATCCCCTCAGAAATATCAATACCGATGATCCTTTCAGGATTAAGGCTAAGAGCTTCAATAGCCAGGTCTCCTGTTCCTGTAGCTATATCCAGTATCAGTTTAGGCTTATTTGCTTTTAATTTACCAATAGCTTTTTTTCTCCATCTGATATCGATTCCTGCGCTTAAAACCCTGTTTAACAGGTCATATTTAGGGGCAATATTATCGAACATCTGAGAAACCTGTTCCTTTTTGCCTTTGCTTAAATCGTCCTTATAAGGTAATACCATCAGTCAAAATTTTGCGCAAAATAAATAAAAAAAGGCTAAACCGAATGGTTTAGCCTTTATAAACTTTTCAGATTGAAATTTACTTTCCCAAAATCCTGATCTCTGTCCTTCTATTCAATATCCTCCCACCCTCTGTATCATTTGGAGCAAGGGGACTGGCTTCCCCATAACCTACAACCGATAAGTGGCTTTTATCTATGCCATTAGTCAATAGATATTCTTCAACTGATTTAGCTCTTTTTTCTGACAATATCTGATTTGCAGCATCTTCTCCAAGATTATCAGTATACCCACCTATCTCAATATTTAATGAAGGATTTTCTTTCAAAATACTGATCAACAGATCAAGTTCATTCCTTGACACTTCATTTAAATCCCACTTAGCTGTCTCAAAGTGAACATTTCTTAATATAAAAGATGCTCCCACAGCTGCTGAGTTAATGATACTCTTGTCAAATTCCATCGTAGGCGTACCTTTAAAATTGCTTTCAAGTCCTACAATGCTGCCATCTGTAAAGCCATCAACAACTTCCAGCTGTGTAGTAGACACGCCTCTGCTTTTTAAATATTCAGAAACACTCTTACTTCTTTCTTGTGCAAGCGTTGGGTTTTCATTAGTTTGTACAGATCCTTTTATTTTGAGTTTTGCCTCAGGATTTTTCTTTAAAATCTCTGCTGCCTTGTCCAGCTCATTTTGATTTAGAGTATTTAAAACTGATTTCCCTGTTTCAAAATGAATATCTCTTAAAAGAAATTTTCCCGAGTAAAACTTCTCAGGCAATATAATCGCTACACCTGAATCTTTCTGAACAAATGGAATCACGAAATCTCTTGTTATTGTCATGTTTTCATCGGCTGTAAAAGGAATATCCAGCTCTTGAGTCAACAATGTATCCTTCCCGTCTATAAGCTTTATCCTATATGAATTATACGCTGTAAGACTAGCTGAATATCTTCCATCCTGAGTGAATGTTGATTCATTTACAGGCTTAGTGGTATTTCTTGTGGAGACAAATAACATCTGAAGATTATTTACTTTTCTGCCTGTCCGGTCTTCCGTAACAATCCCATTGATTTTTACTGATGGTATATATGAAATTTCGTAGATATCCTTTTCTCCATATCCACCTTCGCGGTATGAGGATATATAAGATTTTTTTGATATGGATGATAGATAAAAGTACACATCATCATCCGGTGTATTGATCGGATAGCCCATATTTTCAGGTTCTGACCATTTACCGCTATCACCTAGCACGGATTTGAATACATCATACCCTCCCATATTTTTATGTCCTCTTGAACTAAAATAAAGGGTTTTTCCATCTGGCGTAATAAAAGGAGCATCTTCATCTTCATCACTGTTGATTCCACCTCTGAGTTCAGAGGGTTCCCCCCAAGAACCATCTGCATTTTTCTTTACATAGTAAATATCAAGATCTCCATTTCTTTTATAGTGATTAGTAGCAAAATAGGCAGTTTTACCATCGGCAGAAATGAATGCATCTGCTTCAAAATCTCGGGAATTAATACCTGCAAAAGGCTTAAGATCTCCCCATTTATCCCCATCCCTTTCAGTATAATAAATATCTCCACCTTTTGTAAATTTATACACAAGCAGCTTGGTATCATTATCAAAAAGCTGAATTGAAGCATCGTGTCCACCTGAATTCAGTTGTATTTTCTGCGGTTCTGACCATTTACCTTCATCAATTTTCTTTGATTGAAAGATATCTTCAAAAGGCTCACCATCCAGGTCTTCTTTACTTGTTTCATTTGACCTTCTAGAGGTAAATAAAAGTAATTTGTCATCCATCGAAGTAACAGGACTGTGCTCTGAATAAGAACTATTAATGGTAGGCCCAAGGTTTGAAACCAAATAGTTCTGATTATTCTTAAGAAATTCTTTAGCTGTATTTACCTGATTGATATATTTTTCCAGGTCTTTCTGACGAAGATCCTTTTGGGATAGATTGGACTGATAAATATTGTATTGTTCAAGAGCCTTATCAAACATATAGTTTTGATGATATACTCTCCCCATCCAAAAATGAATATGTTTATCTACCGCAGAATCCAGTGCATAAACCTTTTCTATATATGTCAGCGCTTTTTCTTTAGAATATCTGTGCAGGTAACAAACAGCTGCGCCAAACAAAGCTTTTGTATTTTTAGGCTCCTTAGTCAAAATCCTTTCAAAAAAAGGCAGAGCATTTCTGTAATGCTCTTGCTTCAAAAGACGTTGCCCTTCCCTCAAATCATTCGAAACATCCTGACTATTTGCCTGGGCTAAAAGCCCAAGAGACATTACCAGGATTAAAAAAAATCTGACATTCAACTTCATAGTATTATTTACTCTTAAATTACGGTATAATTACTTATCTATGATTACAAACTCTGTTCTTCTGCTTGCTTCTTCCTCTTTTACGTGCTGACCATTATTAACAGGTGTACTTTCTCCATATCCTTTTGCTACCAATCTCTTTTTAGAGATACCTCTTGATACAAGATAATTCAACACGGCCTCTGCTCTTTTTTGAGACAAATTCTGATTATATTCCTTTTCACCTTTACTATCTGTATACCCTGCGATTTCTATACTTACAGATGGATTGTCATTCAAAAGTATGATTAAATTTTCCAGATCCGACTTAGATTCTGGTTTTAATTCAGATTTATCAAAATCAAAATAAATATTTCTGAGGACAAATCTTTCACCTAAATTCAGTTTTTTCAAATTTATATCATTAACCTGACTATTGGCTGTTTTCTTGTCTTTAGGTATTTCAATATCTTTCGAAAACGGACCATAACCTTTTACATAAGCGGTAAGCAAATATGCATCTGCAGAATCAACTATTATTTTAAAATGATAATCTCCAGCTGAACTACTGGTTATTTCACTGATGACATTTCCTTTATTATCTTTTAGCTTTACCAATGCATTAGATACTGGTTTATTTGTACCAGAATCCAATACCTTTCCTGAAAATAAATAAGATTGGTTCTTGGCAACAGATTGATTGGAGTATCTCTTTTCTCTAATCGTTTGTAATCTTCCCTGAAGGTCCTGAAAGTCAGATCTGGGTGGCATTGATATTCGGTAAATGTCTTTGTCGCCATAGCCTCCTTCTTTTACAGATGCATAATATCCATGTCTCCCATCTCCAGATAGTATAAAGTAAAGATCATTATCAGCTGAGTTTATGGGGTATCCAAGATTTTCAGGTATTGACCATTTTTTTGATTCTTCACTGAAAACAGATTTGAATATATCAAAACCACCCATCCCCTTGTGAGCACGTGAACTAAAATAAAGTGTCTTTCCATCCAGATCCATAAAAGGACTTTCCTCATCTGCATCAGTATTAATCGGAATACCCAGATTAGAAGGTTTACCCCAGCTTCCATTATCCTTTTTCTCTACCACCCAAATATCATTTCCACCTGCTCCCCCTTCGCGATTGCTTGCAAAGAAGAATTTCTTTCCATCAAAAGAAAGACAAGCACCGTTCTCAAAATATTTCGCAGAATTTACTTCACTGCCTACAGAAACCGGTTTTGACCATTTGTGCTCTTCAGAAAAGCTGCAGGCATAAATATCTCCGTTTCCATTATCTTTATAAATAAATAATTGATTTCCGTCAGGAGAGATTCCCACAGATGCCTCGTGTGAGCTAGTATTTACAGGGAAACCTAAATTTTGGGGTATACTCCAACCACCTTCTATTTTTTTGCTTGAATACAAATCCTCGAAATACATTCCCGACTGATCAGTTGCTCCGCCTGTAGAACCTTGTCGTCTTGAAGTAAAAATAAGAAGAGAATCATCTGCTGAAATAACAGGAGCATATTCGGGAAAAGATGAATTGATAACAGGTCCTAAATTATCAATTTTCACAGGAACAGGATTTGAGATAAACTCTAGTCCATTATTGCATTCATAAATTCTGCGGTCAACTTTTTTAATTTCTTCTTTATCTGTTATAGAAGCCTTGTAATTCTGATAATTTTCTATTGCCTTTTCAAAGTTGTGATTGAGCTGATTGGCAATTCCAAGGTATTTGTTGATTTGGTAATCAGGAGAAAGTCCCAATGATGAAGCCTTTTCCAAATAAGGCAAGGCCTTAAATTTAAAATCGCTTTCCAGATATAAGATTCCTATTTTATAATTGACATCGGATTTATTGGGATTTATTTCCCAAGCTTTGAGATATAAATCGAGAGCCTTCTTTTTATCTTTTTGAATCAATGCGGCTTCTGCTTCTTTAATAAGTTTCTTCTCTCCCTGAGCTTGCACCGATACGCTTGCCATCAGAGAGAATGAAAGACATATTATAAAAAAACAAAGCTTTTTCATTTCACCTTATATACTTATCCTGCCTAAATAGTAAATGCAAGATAGGTAATTAAAACCTAATCAGTTTCCGATGATTTCAAATTCTGTTCTTCGGTTGAGCTGACGGCCTTCCTCGGTATCATTGGTTTCCATTGGCCTATCAAATCCATATCCGGCATATTTCAATCTTGCAGGATCAATTCCCTTTTTGATAAGATAGTCTACCACCGCCTGTGCTCTTTTCTGCGAAAGATTTTTGTTATAATCCGCAGATCCTTTGTTATCTGTGTGGCCAGAAATTTCTATTTTTAAAGTTGGAACCTGAACTAGCAAGTCATACAATCTTTCTAATTCAGCAGTTGAAGCAGGTCTTAAAGTCGCTTTATCAAAATCAAAAAATATGTTTCTCAACACAATCTTCGTTCCAACAGCTACCTTCTTGAGTTCCACATCCTTTACAATTTCCTGATAGTTAGTACTTGCTGGAATATCAAAATTTTCAGAATGAAATAAATAGTCTTTCTTTTCAACAGCTATTCCATAATTCTTACCGGAAGGAAGAATAACAAGGTAGCCGCCGGTAAGACTATTTGTTGTTACTTCATGAATGACTTCATTTTTTTCATTGTCAATGATAAGCAATTTACTTTCAAGAGGAGCTTTGGTAAGAGCATCTGTAACTGTACCTTTTAGTATAGTAATAGGGTTAAAAGCTTCTACTTTGGCTATTGAGACAAGTTTCTTCTTTCCCGGTTCCTTAGTTTCATTAACACTTTTTCCTGAAACCTCTGCAAGTTCTTCAGGCTTTGGCATACTGATCATATATACATCTGTCTCTCCTTGACCTCCCTCTCTTTCACTTGCATAATAACCATGCTTATTGTCCGCTGAAAGTACAAAGTAAATATCATCATCAGCGGTATTGATAGGATAACCTAGGTTTTCAGGAGTAGACCATGTTCCATCTGTTTTTAGGGTGGATTTATAAATATCATACCAACCCATGCCGGCATGGCCTTTTGAGCTAAAATATAGGGTCTTTCCATCAGGGTGGATAAAAGGAGCGTCGTCGTCATATTCAGTGTTGATGCTCTTTCCCAAGTTTACAGCTACTCCCCATTTTCCTTTTTTATCCTTTTTACTCATGTAAATATCAAGCCCGCCTAAGCCGCCTTCTCTATCGCTTGTGAAATATATAGTATTACCATCTGCAGTCATCGAAATGGATTTTTCATCCGCTTTGGTATTGACGTTTTTACCAAGATCCTGAGGTTTAGACCATTTTCCTTCTTGCAATGTAGACAAAAATATATCTCCCTTACTATCGTCGCTATCCCTATAAATAAATATCTGACTTCCGTCCGGAGAGATGGCTATACTGGCATCATGCACTTCAGTATTGATTGGTTTTCCAATGTTCTGAGGCGCAGTCCACTGGCCATTTTTATTATAGGAAATATAGATGTCTTCAAAAAGTAGTCCCTGTTCATCAAGAGCCTCTCCAGTTCCCCCTTCTCTTCTGCTGGTAAATACTAGTACAGATTCGTCAGCGGAAATGACCGGACCATGGTCAATAAACTTGGTATTAATTACAGGGCCCATGTTTTCAATCTTAGCTTTAACAGGGTGTTTTACATAAACAGCACCGTTCTCACATTCGAATATTTTCCTATCCGTTTTTTTGATCTCTTCTAAGTCCTTCTTATCAATTTTTACTTTGTAATCCTGAAAATATTTTAATGCTTCCTCAAACCGGTGATTGTATTGATACGATTTACCAAGAAGCTGAAGAATTTTTGGGTCTATATCAGGATTTACTTCATAGGCTTTTGTCAGATAAGGTAGAGACTTGGTGTGGTGAATAGTATTCAGATATGAAACACCAAGTTTAAAATTGGCTTCTGCATTACTTTTTTCAAGATCAAGTACCTCAAGGTAAGCAGCAATGGCTTCCTTATACTTGTGTTCATCGTAATAATAATTCGCCTTTTTTAAAGATTTTTTAATATTAGGTTGAGCGATTCCGACAAAGGAACAAAGCAGGAACAGGAATAGGAGATACAATTTTCGCATATTTGATAATCTTAAGCTTGGATAAGGCAGGATAATAACGAAGAGATTTAGAATATCTGAGAGTTCCCCATCACTAATTCTTAATTTGATAATATTTTTTCTACCTTAAAGTCAATTTAAAATATTTTTTTCAATCAAGAAATATTTTGAGAAATTATTCCAATCCAATCAATACGGTCTAGATTGAAATTGGTTTTGATATATCCTAGAGAGTAATTCTTAAAATACGCTATGATATATTAAGTCATTTCTCTTAATTTTGCCATTCTTATAGAAATTCCAACAGGCGAAATTCCGCATTGAAAGGTTATAGTTATGATAATAAAAAAGGCTGATTTTGTCCAAAGTAAAACCAATTACAAAGATTGTCCCGAGCCAGATAAGTGTGAATTTGCATTTATCGGCAGGTCAAATGTTGGTAAATCTTCTCTGATAAATATGCTTACCGGACAAAAAGGATTGGCCAAAACCAGTGCAAAACCCGGTAAGACACAGTTGATCAACCATTTTATTATCAATGAAAAATGGTATCTGGTCGACTTACCAGGCTATGGATGGGCCAAGGTAAGCAAGGAATCTAAAGCTAAGTGGGAAAAAATGGTTAAAGATTACCTTACTTTAAGGGAAAATTTATTTTGTGTATTTGTACTGATTGATAACCGTTTAGAACCACAAGCTATTGATATAGAATTTATTAATTGGCTTGGAGAAAAAGGAATACCTTTTTCATTGATATTTACGAAATACGATAAACTATCAAAAACGCAGGCAAATAATAACTTAGTGAAATTTGAGAATGAGATGTCAAAGACTTGGCAAGAACTCCCGCCGATTTTCGTTACTTCATCCGAAACAGGCTTTGGCAAAGAAGAGGTGCTCAATTATCTGGATAGCCTGGTAAAAAATTTCGAAGAACAGAAAAATTAAAATTTGGTTAGTAAATAATTCAAAGTATTTTTGCAAATGCTTTTAATATAATTTCGAGTAAAAATATGAAAAAACTAATTTTATCATCCCTTCTTTTCCTAGGAATAAACTTTGTGATTTTTGCTCAAAGTGGAAAAGTTATACCAGCAGCAGAATTTTATCCAGGCGGACAAGATTCTATGTATGCCTTCATTGAGAAACATAAGGTATACCCTATTCTGGCAAAGAAAAACAGAATTTCGGGAGAATGTATTATCAATTTCATCCTTAATGAAGACGGAACTATTTATAGTCCTACGATAGTAAAAAATATCGGAGGAGGTTGTGGTCAGGAAGCATTAAGGGTAGCCAAATTATTGAAATTCAAAGCTCCAGGATATAAAATTCAAACTAGTATTCCTATATATTTCAAACTATAGATTTTTAACCTTATTTAATTTAAAATGGATTTAAAAGATATTGCAGCAGTTTCAGGAAAAAGTGGTCTTTACAAAGTTTTAAAACCTACGAGGAATGGTGTAATCCTGGAAAGTATTGATGAGCAAAAAACTAAATTCATTGCCAATGCTAACACCAGAGTTTCTCTTTTAAAAGAAATTTCAATTTATACAGACGGCAAAGAAGCTTCTCTTCCTTTAGAGGACGTATTTTCGAGAATTTTTGAAAAATACGGAAAAACTATCGATGTTTCTGGGAAATCTACTCCTGTAGAATTGCAAAAATTTGTAGAGTCAGTTGTTCCTGATTACGACAAAGAAAAAGTATACCAATCAGATATGAAGAAATTAGTTGTATGGTACACAACTATTTCAACTTATTTCCCTGAAAGATTTACTGCAGCATCTTCATCCGAGACTGCTTCTGCAGAAACTTCAGAAACAAATGAAGAGGCAGAACCACTAAAAGCAGCCAAGCCAAAAGCTAAAGCAGCTAAAGAAAAAGTAGCCGACAAAGAAGAAAAAGAAGCTAAACCAAAAGCCAAGGCAGCAGCTAAAAAATCATAAATAAAAAAAACCGGAATCACTTCCGGTTTTTTTATGTAATTTTTTAAAAAATAACCCTTAATTTTCTTGGAATCCGTCGAAATCCCTGACTACACTTGGATTACTTTTTTACTTTGAGCTTACTCTACTTTATTCAATGTTAGCCTTAATGATAAAGACAAAGTACTTGTATAAAATTTGCGGCTATACGAAGAGTTTTCTTTTGAATTGATAGGCATAACAGATCTTGAGTAGCGTAAATTCAAATCCAGTCCACGTACAATCCTAAATTCTAAACCGCCTAGGAAACATAGATTGACTTTATCAAAATCCTTAGTATTATCATCATATCCAGTACCCAAATCCATTTTGGACTTTAATAAAAAATTGGGGGAAACTCCAGCATCTATTCCAAACCTTTTTACAATTCTAAAATGAAATACTACAGGAGTTTCTATGTAATTTAATCTCCACCTGAAATACGCAGGGTTATTTTCACTGTTCTTCGCGCCTTTCTGAGAATAGAAGACCTCTGGTTGAAGAAATACTTTTTTAGATAAAGGAAATGTTGCTGCAGCTCCTAGTATCAGTCCAGGTTTATCAAAACCAGAATAATCATCACCATCCACCTGACCAGCATTGATGCCTCCGATAAGTTTGCCACTGATTGACTGAGCAGAAGTTTTATAACTTAAAAAGAATAAGGCAGTTAAAGCCCAAAAAGAAATAATTGCTTTTTTCATAATACAATGTGGGGATAAATATTCAAAAGTAATTACTTATTTGCAAGCAGATTTGGTCCTTATACCATTCCTTATATATAATGCCAGCCAACAAAGAAGAAATTGAACACCTTGCAGGAATTAGTCTGAGACAGGAGTTTGGTCTTTCAACTCCAAATGATTTAAATAGCTCAGTAGATGACCTTATATCCGCTCTAGGCAGAGCTATTGCACAACTTTTGCAAAGCCAGCCAGAGAAGCTGTTTCAGATCCTTTACAGACTTGATGTAAATGAAAATATTGTGAAAACTGCATTTAAAGAAAAAGCCGGAGAAGAGCTCTGTTTAACTCTTGCTCAAAAAATGGTGGAAAGGCAGATTCAAAGAATTCAGATCAGACAAAAGTACTCAGGCAAATCTTCTGAGGATAGTCATCACTGAATTGGAATAACCACCGCCAAATAAATTTGCATGAACCAGCAATGGATAGAGATTATAAAGATCTTTCCTTTTATCAAAATATTTCTCCAGAGGAAAGGTATCTTGGTAAGACTCATAAAATGAGGAATCAAAGCCACCAAACAAAGTCGTAAAAGCAATTTCAATTTCCCTGTTTCCATAATATACTGCAGGATCTACAAGTACAGGTTCCCCTGAGAATCCTGCCATTACATTGCCACTCCAGAGATCTCCGTGCAGTAATGATGGTTTTTCATGAACTAAAAGGTCTTTGATTTTCTTAGAAAGTTGTTCAATCAGCTCTATTCCTCTTCTTTCAAGTCTTCCAACTTCTAGTGCACGATGAGCTAGTGGTAAAAGCCTTCTTTCCACAAAAAATTCAGGCCAATTGCTGAACCAGCCATTGAGCTGTTCAAGACTACCTATATAGTTGTTATTATCTAATCCGAATGAAGAGGCAGTAACTTTATGTATCTCAGCAAGGCGATGCCCCAAACTACTCCAATATTCTTTACATTCTCTTCCCCTTTCAATAAACTCCAGTATCAATAGATTCTTTCCTATGAAAATTACTTCAGGAGTCCTGATCTTGTTTGTCTTTGATAATAAACTCAAGCCTTCCGCTTCCTTTTCAAAAAAATCCTCTGGTATACTTTTGTTAATCTTTACAAAATATGTCTTATTGGAAGTTGTTACTTTATAAGTATTGTTAATACTTCCACCACCGACAGGTATAATTGCATATATTTCTTCCTTAATACCTTCTTTTATAAGATTAACAAAATCGTCCATTCCACTTTTAGATTTTTTGCTCTTCTGAAATATAATTGTAAAAATTATTGCAACATCTCCAGAGGATCTCATAAACATCATGAAATCCAGACATGCCACCATAATACGGATCAGGAACATCCATAGTACTTTTATCCGAATCAAATGCTCTCATCATAAAGACCTTATCTTGTCTGGATTTATCCTTGGTAAGGTTTCTGATATTGTTGTAATTAGAAGTATCCATTGCAAGGATATAATCAAAGTCATCAAAATCTTTAACTGTAATTTGTCTTGCACAATGATCCAATATAATTCCTCGTTCTTGAGCTATTGCCCGCATTCGCTCATCCGGCAGAGCACCAATATGATAGGCAGAGGTCCCTGCAGAATCACAATAAAACTTATTTGCTACAGCCTTATTTTCAATCACTTTCTTAAAAACACCTTCTGCCATTGGGGAACGACAAATATTTCCCAAACAGACAAATAAAATTTTCTTCATTATCAGCAAATTATAAATATGGTCAAATAAATAATAACACTATTTATCGAATAAATTGAAATTTATTAATAATTTTAGACACTTTTCACTAAATTTAGTATGAGAAAATTAATAAAAACTCTTTTTTAAGTTACCTTTTATTAATTTCAGGTATTAAAATTAAAATTCTGTAGGCCTAATATAGAGGTTATGTCAAATTTGAGATTTCTGTTAAAAATATTTTGTCTCTTTGTGCTTCTGGGTATTTCTATTCTTCACAAAAAAATGGACACCTCACAATTAGCAGATAAAAAAGTTGAAATGGAAAAGTTAGCCATGACTCAACACTTACTTAAAAAAGTAAAATTTTAACATTCATTTAAAATATTTAAAGAATTTTCAAAAAACCTCTCTCGCAGAGGTTTTTTTATGAATCTTTTTTTAAAGCAATTGGTTACATTTTGTAACGTTTCTGTATTAATATTCAGAATACACTAAATAATTTTATTCATAACCTGTTTAATTTCTTCTAGGAAAAGCCCTTTCACCAGGGCTTTTTTTAGTTTTATCCCCTTCCTGTTTATCTACCATTTGATTTTTCTTTTAATCCGTCTATTTTTGTCTTTCTAAAAATTCTTAAATAGGAATTATTCCTATTTAAAATACATAGAGGGAACATGGAAAAAAGTTTTTCTGAAATAAAAGAATTACTAATAAGGAAAGGATTAAAAGCCACACATCAAAGAATTGTGATTTATCATCTGCTATTTAATTCTTTTGAGCATCCTACAGCAGAACTTCTTTTTGATAAACTAAAAATCAATAATCCCAGCATATCTTTAGGCACAGTATACAAGACACTTGATACATTTGTACAAACGGGACTTGCGGAGAAAGTCCTTTCCGAAACTGGCAGTGACAGGTATGATGCTAATCTAAGTTCACATCATCATATTTATTATACTGATACGAAAGAAATAGTTGACTTTTACGATTCAGAGTTGCAGGATCTGATTATTGCTTTTTTAAACAAAAAAAGCATCCCGAATTTAAAAATTAAGGATTTTAAGATCCAGATTCATGGAGAAAAAATCGACATGGTAGAAAATCAAATTAACTAATATTAACCTAAAACTTTAGAAATAATCATGGCATTAGTAGGAAGAAAAGCTCCTTTATTCAATGCTCCGGCGGTAATTAACGGAGAAGAAATTGTTGAAAGTTTCAGCCTTCAACAGTATTTGGGAAAAAGAGATGTAATCTTTTTCTTTTATCCAAAAGACTTCACATTTGTATGCCCTACTGAAATCCTTGCTTTTCAGGAAAAACTGGCAGAATTTGAAAAAAGAAATGTGGCTGTTGTAGGATGTTCTACAGATACTGAAAACTCTCACCTGGCTTGGCTTACAACTCCTAAGGCTCAAGGTGGTATTCAAGGTGTAACTTATCCGATCGTTGCAGACGTTGCAAAGACAATTTCATTAAACTATGGTGTACTTGCTGGTGAATATGAATATAACGAAGAAGGAATGATGGAATTCAAAGGTATTCCAATTGCTTACAGAGCAACTTTCCTTATTGACAAAAACGGTATAGTAAGACACGAACTAGTAAACGATCTTCCACTTGGTAGAAACATAGATGAGGCAATCAGAATCGTTGATGCTCTTCGTCATAACGAAAAATACGGTGAGGTTTGTCCTGCAAACTGGGAAGAAGGTAAAGATGCAATGAAAGCATCAAGAGAAGGTGTTGCTGATTATTTGGCGAAACATTAATTTAAGCTGAAAGCTGAAAGCCAAAAGCTTAAAGTAAAAAGCCCTGCAAATCCGTATTTGCAGGGCTTTTCGATAAAAACAAATGCTTCTCATTGCTTCATGGTATTCTCAACTTTAACACTTTTTCAGCTTTACGCTTTTAGCTTTATGCCTTCCGCTTTAAGCTTTCCGCTTTCTTCATCTTCAAGATAATCAAGATCTTTTCCGAAAGTTTCATCAAGGTTATATAAAGCTATTAAGGATATCACTATTATTATTCCAGTTACTATATAGCTAGTATTAATCAATCCAAATTCCTTTTCTAATAGATAGTCAAACAAAATGGAAATAGGCACCAGGGAACCTCTGACAAAATTTGGTACTGTAGTAGTAACAGTAGCACGAATATTTGTACCAAACTGTTCTGAAGCCACAGTTACAAAGATTGCCCAGAAACCTACTGAAAATCCTAAGCTGAAGATAAACATATAAAATGTTGCTACAGATGCATTATATTGTCTTAGATAAAAGACGATAATCACTGTTGATAGCAAGTAAAAAAAGTAAAACACTTTTTTTCTGCTTTTCAAAGCCTGACTCATCATCCCACTACACAGATCTCCGAAAACTAACCCCCCATAACAAAGCATTACTGCATAGCCCTGCTCTATCTTTCCTTGCACTCCTAGTTCTTTTGCAATCAATCCCGCACGTCCAATTAGAATTCCTATGATAAACCATACTGGCAGTCCGATTAAAATGCAGTTTAAATATTTAATTGCTCTTTCTTTATTTTGAAAAAGCATCATAAACTCTCCTTGCTTCACTTTCTTTTCTGTCAGGCCCTGAAACATTCCCGATTCAAAAACCCCAATTCGAAGCAAGAGAAGAGAGATACCTAATCCTCCACCGATAAAATATGACAACTCCCATCCTATTTTGCCTACCAGTGCAGCTACTACCGCTCCTGTAACACCCACGGAGGCAATTATCATTGTACCATACCCCCTGGTTTCTTTAGGCATTGTTTCTGAAACAAGCGTGATCCCCGCGCCCAACTCTCCTGCCAGTCCTAGGCCGGCTAAAAATCGCAGCACCGCATAAGTCTCCATTGGAGAGAAACCTGTGAATTCACTGATCTGGGCCACCATTCCGTTGGCAAGATTTGCAAGAGAGTAAAGCAATATAGATCCGAAAAGTACAGAAAGACGTCCTTTTTTATCTCCAAGAACTCCCCAGAATATTCCCCCTATCAGCATACCGATCATCTGAACATTCAGTAAAAACTGGAAATTTTTCACCGGCTCCCCAGGAATTTTCAAGTCTTCCAAGCTTTTTAGTCCTACTATAAGGAATAAAACAAGGTCATAAACATCTACAAAATAGCCTAAAGCGGCAACAATGACAGCAAGATTGAGGGCATCTTTATAGCTGACTTTTTCTTTATTCATAATAAACCTTTATGGTAATTAGATTCGTCTTTTTTCGTTAATTTTAACCTCCTAAAATAAATAAAAAATTTCACTTAGAAGATGACTTTTAGTCATTTTAGTATCCTCAATGATTATATTCTATAACGCCGGAATTTATCTCTACTATCTGCTCATTTTCATTATTTCACCATTTAATTCCAAAGCTAAATTATGGCTTAGAGGAAGGAAAAAGTGGAAAGAAAAACTTGCAGTTAAATTTGACAATAATAAAGCTCCGGTAGCCTGGTTTCATTGTGCTTCATTAGGTGAATTTGAGCAGGCCAGACCTGTACTTGAAAATTTCAGGGAAAAATTTCCCGAATACAAGATTCTCCTGACCTTCTTTTCTCCAAGTGGTTATGAAATCAGGAAAAATTATCCCAAAGCTGATTTTATTGAATACCTGCCTCTCGATACTCATGCAAACGCAAAGCTTTTTGTTGAAATTACGAGACCTAAAATTGCTTTTTTTGTTAAATATGAGTTCTGGCATCATTACATCCAATACCTGAGTGAGTCTGGAATCCCTGTGATCTCATTTTCTACAATTTTCAGAAAGGACCAGCTTTTCTTTAAACCTTATGGGAAGTTCTATCTGGCAATCCTTAATAGGCTTTCTAAAATTTTTGTCCAGAATAAAGAATCTTTGGATCTGCTTACAGAACATCAAATTAATAACGGTGAAATCGCCGGCGATACTCGTTTTGACAGAGTTCTGGAGATTAGAAAATCAATCAAGCCTCTCCCGATTGTTGAATCATTTAAGGATAATTCAAAAGTTTTTATTGCTGGAAGTACATGGCCAAAAGATCTGGAAATCTTATTGCCATTAATCAACAAAGGTCTTAAAGACTTAAAATTTATAATAGCACCACATGAAATTCATGAGCATGAAATTAATAATTTTATGCAAAGCTGTAAACTTAAAAGTATAAGATATACTAAGGCTGAAGAGGAACACGTAAGTGATTTTCAAGTGCTGATAATAGATTGTATAGGTATCTTGTCTGGTGTTTATGCCTATGGTGATTTTGGATATATTGGTGGTGCATTCGGAAAAGGATTGCATAATACGCTTGAAGCAGCAACCTTTGGATTACCATTATTCTTTGGTCCTAACTATAGAAAGTTTCAGGAAGCAAAGGACCTGATAAGCATTGGAGGAGCTTTTTCAATAACATCTGCTACAGAATTTGAAAATGCTTTTCTAAAAGTTATGAATAGCCAAAACATTCATCAGGAAATCATCAATAAAAATAAAAACTATATAGAAGCCAATAAAGGCGCTACTGATAAAATAATTGGTTATTCAGGTTTATTACTGAACAAATAAAAGAGACTTACAAGATTCTCTTATTTAAAGATAAAATCCAGGGCTGAATATGCAAGGAATGATAATGAGATCCACAGGATCATGGTATGAAATAATAACGGATCAAAAAGAGATCTTTAAGGGCAGGCTTCCCGGCAAATTCAAACTGAAAAACTTCAAAGTAACCAATCCCATTGCTGTGGGGGATTATGTTGATTTTACCATTGAGAATACTGCTGAACGCACTGTTCTCATTGAAAAAATTCATCCAAGAGAAAATTACATGATCAGAAAGTCTGTCCATAAGACAGGCCATGGTCACATGATTGCAGCAAATATAGACCAGAGTATTCTGGTTGTTACACTTGTACTTCCAAGAACATCACTGGGATTCATTGACAGATTTCTTGTCTCCTGTGAAGCTTTCAGAATACCGGCCGTTTTGGTCTTCAATAAAATAGACTTATACGATGAAGCCCTTTATGCTTATCAACAGGATCTTATAAACATATATGAAGGCCTGGGATACAAGTGCATATTGACTTCTGTACAAACAGGCCAAGGTATTGAAGAATTCAAAAATATTCTGAAAAATAAAAAAAGTCTTATAAGCGGCCACTCAGGAGTTGGTAAATCTTCCCTTGTCAATTTAATTGCTCCAGACCTCGAACTTAAAACCGGGGACATATCAGATTTCAGCCTAAAAGGCAAACACACTACTACCTTTGCCGAAATGTTTGAACTGGAACCTGGCACCTACATTATTGATACTCCAGGAATTAAAGAACTTGGGATCTTTGATATGGAGGAAGAAGAAATCAGCCATTATTTCCCTGAAATGAGAGAACTTCTGGGGCATTGCAGATTTCATAACTGCAAGCACTTCAACGAGCCAGGATGCACCATTATTCAACAGGTAGAAAAAGGTGAAATTGCTTTATCCAGGTATGAAAGCTATCTAAGCATGCTTATTAATGAAGATACCAGAAGATAATCAATATTATGAATATGACTTTTTGTTAAAAAGTAAATTACTTTTTAACAAAAAAATAGAGGTTAGCAAATAGAGAAATACCGGGGAAAAACAAAAAGCCATAATACCACTTTCTGCTATCCCTGCATTGTTCACGGAATGCATGGAAGCCAGTAAACTCATCAGATATTCCGTTCTCGTAAATCCTTTTGTATTTAAAATCCTTCCCTTCTCCATTTTTTTGAATTTCAAAATTCAAATGTTCTATAGTTGCTGATTTCTTTTTTAATATCAGATGATATGGGAAAAAAAGTATTGCGATGATCGTTGGAGTTACATAGAATTCCGTTCTCATAAACACTATGTTGTGAATATGAAAGATGATAGTCGCCAAGCCAATCCAATAAAATAAAGGCAAACGGACTGTAGCAGTAAAACTAATGAGCTGCAGATACAATGTAACCAAAAAAAGTATCTGCCAAATAATAGGATAATCATAAGCCTGGAGCAAAAAACCTAATTGGTTATCCCAGAATCTATATCCTGAAACTGCATTAACTAATGCGGCCTGAGGATGCAACCAGTGAATTACTTGTGAATGAAAAACAAGCTTTTGAATTAATCCACCTAACTTCCAAATTCCAGATATGGTATATGTGACCATTAATCCAAAAAAGAAAAACCTGATAGCACTTATTTGAAAACCTAGGTTTGAGGAATCTGTACTTTTAGCTGGAATAAATAAACAAAAGAGATTAGTAAGTATAAAAAAATGTCCTACGTGTGATGCAAAGCCGTAGCTCCATTTCAGACAAGTGAACCACATTATACAAAATAGCAATATTGCTTTATTCAATATAGAGCTTGAATTTTTAATAGAAAAACCATTAGAAATTAAAGCAACGATAATAATACTAAAGAAATAAGCCGAGGATGGAAATTCAGGTATGAATAATTTGGAGAAATAATTCATTCGTATGAATAATTCCTTGGGTCTATCCTGAAGCTGAAAATAAATATAGACCTGGTAGAATAACCAGAAAAATGTAAAAATCCTCAGACATCTATCGGCATAATAGAAATTGAAGGCAAGTTCTTTTTCTTCCTTGTCACCATAGTGGTGCGAATGTCTCTCTATTCGAAAAAAATCAATAAATCTCGACAACAGGTTTTCTTTCATAATTTTCAAAGTCATTCATTATTACAAGAGGATTGTAAATCTCCTCCACCACTCTGTAACTTTTAAACTCCGGAGCAATGTACCTGCATAGTATCCTCAGCTTTTCATTCCTTGTTTTCACATCTGAAAGCTGCATAAGATAACTTACCAGATAATTGATATCGTCACTTGAAAAAGTTTTCCTCTGTTCGTTTTTTATTCTGATATATTCGCCTGTATTAGTTTTTCCGTAAAGTCGGTACTCATGGACTTGTAAATCCCATCCTGTCGGCTGACTGAATAATTTCCAGTGAAAAAAAGGATATGGTTCTCCCCAGTCCATCCTCACTGTAAACAGGGTGCCTACAGAAGCAAATAAACTCAAGGTCATTAATACTTTTGTAGCCAATAGTCTTTTCTTCATCTCTATAGATTTACGATAACTTTTTATAAAGTTTGTAAAATAAAAAAGTCGGGGCTTTTATTTCTGCTAATTTACTTATGAAAAAAGCCCTTAAACCAACTTCCTCCATTTCTTTTAAAATCTTATAATAAACCTTTACAGCATCATAAGCCTGCACCAATAAAGCATGCCGCATTTCAAGTAATATCCTTTTTTTAAGTGCTTTTTTTTCTGCGTCATTTTTTATCAGCCAATTTGCCTTTTCACAAACCCTTGCCGTAGATGCCTGAATCTTGTTATTTCCTTTTTGGTCTCCTTTTGTTGACAACGATTTTTTTACCACACGTTTCACAGTTAGATTATCTGGAGAATAAAAATATTTGAATTTTAAAGATGATCTAACCCAAAAATCAAAATCTTCATAAGCAAGAGATTCATCATAGCCTCCAAGATACTCCAGCACGTCTCTCCTGATCATCATGGTCGGAGGACAAATAAAGCTTTTTTTCAATATTGATTCAAATACCAATCCATTATCGATCTTTACATGTTTGTCGCTCCACTTGCATAGAAAACTCCCCTCTTCATCAATAATTGTTGCATCAGAATGAACTACGCCAAAGCTTTCTCCAAGGTGTTCAAATAAATTTACCTGATTTTGAATCCTACCCGGACTCAACACATCATCCAGAGCGAAATCTATAATATAACATCCTTTACTTTGAGCAAAAGCCTTGTTAAATGATCGACAGTTTCCAAGATTTATTTCATTTCTGATATACTTCACTTCCCTTCCGGAAATCATTCTCTCTATTTCTTCAGATGATTTATCTTCACTCGCATCATCTACAATGATCACTTCAATATTTTCATAAGTCTGGCGAAATAAAGATTCTAGCGCCTCTTTAATATATCTTTCATGATTATATGAAAGACAGATGACCGAAACCAATGGCAAGTTACTCATGAGAAAAGAAGCTTCCTTTGTATATAAACTAGAACGAGCAAATAGATCAAAAAGCGTACAGCATGTGCCATTGAAAACCCTTCCAGCCCGAATACCGGTATCAGCAAATAGATCGAAACCAGATAAACCGCTGCAGATAACGCTTGAATACAAATAAACATCCAGGTTCTAGCTTGAGCAGAAAGCAAAAATGCCAATACAAAAGAATATACTTTAAACAGATCACCGACAACCTGGAAATCAAATAAATAAGCCCCTGCAACAAAACTTTCATCAAAGAAAAAATACAGGATTTCTGATTTAAAAAAATAAATGAATGCTAAAGTGATGACTGCAAAAGGAGTTACAACTATCAATACGTGCCAGACAAACTTTTTCAGAGCTAGTTGTCTATGCATTAATTCCGAAGCTTTAGGATAAAAAGCAACTGACAAGATGCTAGTACATGCAATGGCATAATAATCTGAAAACTTAACAACAGCCTGCCATAGGCCGGTATCATATACACTGAATTCATTAAAAGCAATGATCCTCACCACAAACTCTACAACCCTTGCAAATAATACCATACTGGCTGCCATAAGTATAAAACCACTCAGGTCTTTTATAGCTCCCAGACTAAAATGAAATCTGAATTTGTAGGTTAGATCTTTTAAAGCAATGTATATGCTGAGAAAGAATAATAGTGCTGGACCTGCTCCTAAGAGCAATAATACAGCACTAAAGTTCTTGAAGAGGGAAATAACATAAAGCAAACCTACAAGCAGCAAAGTTGACAGAGTCGTCAATAATACATAGGTTTTTATTTTCTGGGCAGATAACAATATAGAAAATGAGAAATAGCTGACTAGGTTGATTACTATAACTCCGAGAAATAAAACCATCCACAGACGAGGACTAATATTCCCAGTAATAAAGAGGCTTTCCAGATAATCATATTTAATAACCAAGCCGATGGCTGCTATTATAAATACAATTAAATTAAGTAAGATAGCTGTACCAAGATACTTTGTATACTCATTTTCTGTCAGGCCTTTATCTGATAAATACTTTACCAACCCCTTATTGATCCCATCCGAGGGAATCATAAGAATGATATTCATCAGGTTCTGGAAATGAGATATAAGTGCAAAATCTGATGGCAAAAAAAAGCGAGCAATGATTTTATTAACGATTACACTTCCAATCGTTTTCGCCCCCACGGAAATACCGGTCCACAAAGATGACTTAATAAATTTCATTCCTGGATTTGAAATTACATCTTTTTATAGAAACCGTCCCTCTGCGTTCTCAAAATTAACACAAAAGATTTTTTTCAAAGGAAAGTTTTAATGAAACCTTCCCTCCCATATTTTGCTTAAATTTTATAAGGCCAAAGTTTGGAACGCTCTTACTTGTTGCTATCCCTAAATCAAATAGAGTGATACCAGATTCTCTGCAGTAATTATAAATATGGCCAATCATACTAATTGAAGGACTGTATCTCTTATACCCATATGAATCTGCAGGCAGATAGTAATATAATATTTGACCAGAAATCTTTACGCCAAATGCCGATCCTATGACCTTTTCTCCATCTTTCAGCAAAAAGGTCTTAAAGCTCTTCTCAAATGTCTGATAGAGATTTTTCAATCCCTCAGGAGTAATAGTTACAGGATGCCCTTTAATTTCCCGGTTTTGTTTCACCAGGCTATAGATAGAATCTATATCAGGATTATCTTCGATACAAAACTGAAATGAATCTCTGTATTTCCTATATCTCCTCCTTGCTGAAGGATTTAAGCCAGACTCAAAATCCCCCTGTGAAGAAATCTCAAGATGGAAATTCATATCGTGTTCAGAAATAACAAACCCTTTTTTCAAAAGACAATGTGTTACCAGTTCACTGTGTCTCCTATTATAACAATAGGGATACGATACAATATGAATTTTTTGTATACTTCTTTTGAGAAGCCAGAATTCAAGTTCAAATAAAAAATGAAAAATATCTTCTGTGCCAATAGTATTATCAAATTCAAAACCACCGAAAGGAGCCTTCAAGGGGCTTGTGGCGTCTGAATCACTAATAAACAGAGTTATACGTAATCTCGCAACAGACTTTTCTTTATCAAACAGAATTAAAGAACAGAATGGATAACCTGAAGATTGAAAATGAATTTGTTCAATAGAGTTAAAAAGAAATCCCTCAAAGGAATTTTGGACAGAAAAAGTACTATCGTCTCTGAACTGCAACAAAGGACTTAAACAATTTATAATCTCTTAGATAATCTGATTCATCAAATTCTGAAGATGCAAGACTTAAAATAATTGCTTTTTCTGAAAGTCTTATCTGTTTCCAGTGAAGAGGCGGCACATACAATCCGGTATTGGGATCATTCAGTTTAAAAGTGGTAATTTTCCCCTCAGGATTTTCCAGAATCACTTCGGCTTCACCGTTTACAATCACCAATACCTGCTTTCCCGTTTTGGAAGCATGGTTTCCCCTTTCAGAATTTTCAGGTGTTCCATAAACCCAATATACCCTTTTTACTGGAAATGGTAACTCTCCTTTAGGTTCTGCTACAGAGATATATCCAATTTCCGGATTGCCTATCTTTTGAAAATCTATAATTCTGGGAATATCCATTAAATCCACTTATCCAACTAATTCTTAAATAAAAACAATTTTTCCGCAAATAACCGCTATAAATAGGGAAATATGAAAAATTGACTAATCTTTTTTACACAGCAAATTAATAAATGTAAACTTTCTATATATACCTTTTTGAAGGAGGTAGTAAACTTTATCCCTTATTTAATTATGGCATATACATCTGTTTTTCATTAAAAGTAACAACCATTAAAAATTCAAAAACCAGACACCTACTAAGAACCAGTCGATTATATTTTAAATATTCATTATAATTAACATTTTTTATTATATAGGGATTATATAGGATATTTTTCCGCTAAAGGGTATTATTTTTCCGTAATAAAAAATTGAGTCCCTAAGTCATTTTCGCTAAACACCAAAGGTCATTAGAGAAAAAAAGCATATATTCCGTGCGGTTTGCAAGGAAAGGTTCAGGATAAGTTTTGACGAATGAGAGTTATTTTAGTCCATATTACCGGAATAATTTTAATGGTGACTTTAAGTCTTAAAGCTTCAGGCCAATCGATGCTTAAAGATGAAAAAATCAAGGCTACCATTTTAAAGGCAATGGATTTAACCTATAATTTTGAATTTGACGAAGCCGATGAAGTTATATCGGAGGTAAAAGCTGCATATCCAACACATCCTGCTTATAATTTCCTGAAAGGGATGAACCTTTATTGGAAAATGTATTACTTCAATACGTTTAAGGAAAATTCGGGAGAGTATCTTAAATACCTTGATGCCGCCTTGCAACAGGCACAGGCCCGAATTACCAAAAATAACAAAGATCCGGAAGGGGTATTTTTTTCCCTGGCTATTTACAGTTCACTAGCCCATTATCATTCTCAAATGAAAGAAACAATGAAGGCTGTGAACAATGCCAAAAAAACATATGAGTATGTAAAAACCGGATTTAGCCTGAAAGACATTTTCAATGAATTTTACTTTACTACAGGTTTATATGACTTTTATGTGGAACAATTCCCTGAGACTCACCCAGTCTTTAGACCTTTTATGGTATTTTTCTCCGCAGGAGGCAAAGAGAAAGGAATAAAAGAACTTGAGATAGCTGCTGCAAATTCTTTGTTTTCAAAAGTGGAGGCCAACCATTATTTGGCAAATATATTTTTGCGCTATCAAAATACTCCCGAAAAAGCTCTTAAGTATACAACTCTACTGTTCAATAAGTATCCCAATAACCTTTACTTTTTATCAAGACATATTGAATCCCTTCTGGGAACTGATGATTATTCGGAAGCAGAAAGACTTTCCTTGATCCTTAGAAGCAGCGGAAAAAAATACTTTGAAATGGCATCTTATGTCTTTCTGGGAATCATCAATGAAAAAGGGAAAAAAAGACCTGAACATGCTAAAGCTTTCTACCTGAGAGCCGTTAACATGGCTCCTGAAATAAACACTCCTAATAAAGACTACGTGAGTTTTGCATACGCAGGTCTTGCCAGAATAGCAGAAAGCCGCGGAGAAAGTGATAAAGCAAAAGCCTATTACCAAAGGGCTCTGGAACTGGCAGAGTACACTTCAGTAATTGACGAAGCTGAAAAATATCTAAAAAAAGGAAAGTAAAACGATTTTTACGAAATCCTCCTTAAAATTCTGTCTCCTTTATCTTAATGCAACATATTTATTATTCAATAAAAGGTCCGTCAGAAGGATTATACAAAGAGAAAGGCAGTAAGTTCATATCATTTGCATTCCCTGTATCTACGGAGACAGAGATAAAGGATATACTTGAGAGATTTAAAAAAGAGTACTATGATGCCCGTCATATCTGCTATGCTTATAGAATAGGATTTTCTGAGCAAAAGTTCAGAGCAAATGATGCCGGAGAACCTGCTCATACTGCGGGAGATCCTATATTTAATCAGATAAAGTCTTTAGAATTAACGAATACCATTGTAATAGTAGTTCGCTATTTTGGAGGTACCAAGCTCGGCAAAAGCGGACTAATTCAAGCATATAAAACGGCTGCAGAGGAAGCTTTGAAAAATGCAGAGAAGATCGAAAAAACAGAACAAGTCGTGGTTACAATGGCCTTTGAATATGAAAAAATGAATGAGGTCATGAAGGTGCTGAAAAGCTTTTCTACAGACTTTTTAAGTCAGGATTTTCAGGCAATCTGCAGTATTACTGTTCAGGTTGCAAAAGATGATAGTGAAATTTTGGTAAAACAGCTTACACCATATTTAAAATCTATTGAGTTGTAAGCTTATAGTAGAAATTGAACCTAATTTTCCACACCCTGGTTAACCTTCCGTAAAATTCTTGTAATTTCGCCTTCAAAATCATTTTCAGCCTTGAGTAAGAAAGTAAAAATCGGACTTGTACAGCTTTCCTGCGAAAAAGATCCGCAGGCAAACTTCAGCAAAACCATTGAAAAAATTAAAGAAGCTGCAGCTAAAGGTGCTCAGATCATCTGTCTCCAGGAGCTGTTTCGCTCTCTTTATTTCTGCGATGTGGAAGAGCATGAAAACTTTAAACTTGCAGAATCAATTCCAGGCCCATCCACTGACGCTCTTTCGCAAATAGCAAAGGAATTGGGAGTTGTGATCATAGCATCTTTATTTGAAAAGAGAGCCCAGGGTTTGTATCATAACACTACAGCCGTTCTTGATGCCGATGGTGCCTATCTTGGTAAATACCGCAAGATGCATATCCCTGATGATCCGGGATATTATGAGAAATTTTACTTTACTCCAGGAGATACCGGATACAGGATCTTTGAAACGAAATTTGCAAAGATCGGAGTGCTTATCTGCTGGGATCAGTGGTATCCTGAAGCAGCCCGAATCACTTCTTTAATGGGAGCTGAAATTCTATTTTACCCCACTGCAATAGGCTGGGCTGAAACTCAGACCAAAGAAGTCAATGAAGAACAATATAATGCATGGCAGACTATTCAGAGAGGCCATGCTGTTGCAAACGGACTTCATGTAGTTGCTGTAAACAGAACAGGAGTTGAAGGACCAATGCAATTCTGGGGAGGCTCTTTTGTATCTAATCCGTTTGGAAGAGTTCTTTATCAGGCCCCACACAAGGAAGAGGAAATACACGTACAGGAAATTGATCTGGAAGGGTCAGAATATTATCGTACCCACTGGCCATTCTTGAGAGATAGAAGAATAGATTCTTATGAGCAAATTACAAGAAGATTCATTGACTAATTTATATCAGGAAATAACTCAAAAATATCCCAAAGATCTGGGATATTTTTTTCCCGCAGAATGGGCTAAACATTCAGCTACCTGGCTGAGCTGGCCTCATAAAGAAGCATCTTGGCCGGGAAAAATAGAATCTATCTATCCGGTATACTGCACCTTTATTAAAGAAGTCGCCAAGGGAGAAGTTGTAAACATCAATGTAAATGATGAAGCAATGAAGAAAAAAGCAGAAGCTTGCCTTCAGGCAGTAGGCGCTGACTTTTCGAATATCCGCTTTTTCATACAGCCCACAAATGATGCTTGGTGCAGAGACCATGGCCCTGCTTTTCTTGTAAACCCTAAGGCTGACATAAAAAAGGTTATTGTTGATTGGGGCTATAATGCGTGGGGGGGCAAATATCCTCCATTTGACAAGGATGATGTAATTCCGACTTTAATTGGGAAACATTATAATTTACCGGTTTTCAATCCTGGTATTGTAATGGAAGGAGGCTCTGTCGAGTTCAACGGACAAGGAACGGTACTTACAACTACGGCTTGTTTGCTTAACGAAAATAGAAACCCTCACCTTTCTCAAGCAGAAATCGAAAATTTCCTTGTTAGATACTACGGGATAGAACAAATTCTATGGCTTAATGATGGGATCGTCGGAGATGATACTGACGGACATATTGATGATATAACTCGCTTTGTAAATTCAGACACCGTAGTAACTGTTGTAGAAGAAAATAAACAGGATGACAATTACGAGTTATTACAAGAGAATCTTAAAGATCTCAAAAAAATGAGATTGCTGAACGGCAAACAACTAAATATAGTTGAACTACCAATGCCTGCTCCTGTGATTTTCGAAGATCAAAGACTTCCTGCGTCGTATGCTAATTTTTACATTGCAAATGATGTTGTTACAGTGCCGGTTTTCAATGACAAAAATGATCAGAAAGCACTTGATATATTAACAAAGGCATTCCCTGACAGAAGAGTCATAGGATTGAACAGTACAGATATCATCTGGGGACTAGGAAGCTTCCACTGTTTGAGCCAGCAGGAACCATTAGTATAACTATTTGAACCAGTAAGTTTAATTTACGTTTCATATAAACGGAGGAATAGGAATATGAAACTTTTAATTCTCTTACTGATATTTCTGGCAGTTCTTTATCTGGTAGCTACAACAGCCGTCTGGTTTTTTCAGGAAAAATTCATCTTCTTACCTGAAAAATTATCCAGAACTTTTGAGTTTAAGTTTAAGCATCCATATAAAGAACTGTTCATTACCACTAAAGACGCAGTACTCAACGCACTATACTTTCAACACCCTTCTAGTAAAGGAATCATATTTTACCTTCACGGGAATGCCGGATCTATGAGAACTTGGGCGGAAGTGTCCGAAATATTTCTTTCAAGAGGATTTAGCTTCTTCATATTTGATTATAGGGGATATGGGAAAAGCACAGGAAAACTTTCTAAAAAAGACCTTTACCGAGATTCTTCTCTCATGTATGAATATGCTTCAAGGTTAGAGCCTGGAAAAAAAATAATAATCTATGGAAGATCATTAGGATCCGGATTTGCCGCAAAGCTTGCTATTCAGAAGAAACCGGAGAAACTTATACTGGAAACACCTTATTACAGTATGCAGGAAATGGCAAGATTACAAATGCCCTTTTTCCCAGTTAAGCTTATACTCAGGTACAAGCTTCCCACTTATAAATGGCTGACCAAAATTCAATGTCCTATATTAGCCATCCATGGTACTGAAGATGAACTTATTCCTTATGAACAAGCGTTTAGACTTAAGCAATACCTAAAAAAAACAGATTGTTTTGTAACAATTGAAAAGGGTAAGCATGGAAATATTTCTAAGTTTATTATGTACCATACCAGCCTAGATCAGTTCCTAACAAATGAAACTACCTAAAATCTATTTCATTCCCGGGATGGGGGCCAACAAAGATCTCTTTGTAAACCAAAGAACTGCTGGATTTGAAATGGAAGTACTTGAATGGATAACTCCTTACGCACAAGAATCCATTGAGGATTATTCGGGAAGACTTTCGGAAGGTATTAATACCAATGAGGAGTTTATTCTTGCAGGTGTATCATTCGGAGGAATTATAGCTGTAGAAATTGCCAAGAAATTACCTCCTCAGAAAACAATACTCATCAGCTCTGTACCGACATATCAGGAGTACCCATTACTTTTAAAACTCTTTTCCCGCCTTCCCTTGTACAAAATGACTCCTAAGTCTGCTCATAGCAATGCCATTGTTCAAAAGTTTATATTATACAGTATGGGGCTCCAGACTGATCAAGGAAAGGAGATTTTTCTGGATATGCTAAAGCATTCCGATATACAGTTTATTCAGTGGGCCATTCATGCACTGATAAAGTGGAGAAATACAGTGTTGCCCTCATCTCTGGTGCGGATCCATGGAGAAATTGATAGAGTATTTCCTATAAGAAAAATTAAAAATGCGTATTGCATTCCGGGAGGTCATTCCATAATCCTGGAAGACGCAGAAAATGTAAACAATATTTTACGTTCAGTAATTGAAAATACTCCATTAAAAGATTGCACAGAGACTTTACTTTCAAAAAATTCAATAGATTTTTAAAGCAGCTTTTTAAAATAATGCAATATTTTTATCAAATTTACTGTACAAAATTGTATTCAGGATTGAATGAAAAATCATACTATTAAAGTAACTACCACTTGCACCTATCAAACCGAAAAGGGTGAATGCGGCAAAAAGACTACACAAACACACCCTTACTGTAATCACCATACCAAAATCACTACTGGCTTTTACGTTGCCAAGTCAGGCATAGAAGGAGCCGGGTATGGCCTTTATACAGACAGAGATCTGAAAAAAGGTACTACCTTGATGGAGTATACAGGTGAGCACATTTCCACTAAAGTATTTCAAGACAGATACGGAGATGATGGCTTTGGCTCATATGCAATGACATTGAACAAATCTACAGTAATAGATGCGAGAGAAACTTCTGCTGGAATTGCCCGTTACATCTGTGACTTTTTTAATTCAGGAAAAACAGCCAATGTAAAATTTGAATCTACAGGAAGACGTGTAGAGATTACAGCTATCAAAGATATCAAAGCCGGTGAAGAATTACTTGTAAACTATGGCAAAGATATGAGAAGAGCTCTGGGTTTTTATAAAAAGAAAAAATCCTGATTTAACAAATCAATAAATATGAAGGTTAACTCTTTAGATTAACCTTCATATATTATGCGATGGTCTTTATACATTGGTAAATTCGCCGGAACCAAAGTTTTAATACACTGGACATTTCTCCTGTTGCTTCTATGGATCGGATTCTCCGCTTATAGACAAGGAGCAACAACTCCAGAAATATTGCTGACTGTTAGTTTTATCTTAACAGTATTTATTTGTGTCTTATTGCATGAATTTGGCCATGCGCTGACAGCAAAGAAATTCGGCATAGCAACCAAAAAGATCACCCTCCTTCCTATCGGTGGTCTGGCTAGCATTGAACGTATACCTGAAGATCCCAAAAAAGAATTATGGATTACCGTTGCAGGTCCAATGGTAAATGTAATCATAGCTCTTGTGCTTTATCTTATACTAGGAGATAAAGTAATTCCGACAGAAGATCGTACTAATATTATTTCAGCAGATACTTTTTTTCAAAGCTTGTTTTGGATAAATGTTACATTAGTAATATTTAACGTCATCCCTGCCTTTCCTATGGATGGAGGCCGGATACTAAGGGCTCTGCTTGCTATAAAAATCGGTAGGTTTAGAGCAACTAAAATCGCCTCACGCTTAGGGCAGTTTGTAGCAGTCGGCTTCTTTTTCCTTGGTTTATTCTACAGCCCTTTATTAATGTTTATTGCTGCATTCATATTTTTTGGAGCGTATGCCGAAAATATGTCTGTACAACAGATGGAATTTCTTAGAGGACATGTTGTGAAAGAAGCTATGATGAAACACTTTATCACCATCAACCCGCAAACAACCATCAAAGAGGCCGCAGACAAGCTGCTCGAAGGATGGGACCATAATTTCATCATTACTGACAATTCAGAAATTCAAGGCATTATAAAAAGAGAATCATTATTCAGCAGCCTTAGATCCTATAATCCTCTTGCTCCTGTAAAAGACATTATGAAAACCACTTTCAAAACTTTTAATGAGCATGACCAAATCTCTAAGATTTATCACTTTGTTCAAGAGGACCCTACAGGATATTTTCCTGTATTAAATAATGGTGTACTTACAGGGGTTATAAATCTGGACAACTTAAACGAATTCGTAATGATTCAGTCTGCTTTAAAATACTAATTTGATCGGGCATAAAATTTTATTTGTCGATTTCTAAAAGCAAAAATCAATTCGCTGTAAAAATATTACATTAAAATAGGATTATCTTAACATTTTATTATCCTATAAACTAACCCAAAAGAAAAACGCTTCGTAAAATTCATCATGATTGAAATATATTAGTTCCTTTTTATCGATAAAAACCATATATTTGAACATAACTTTAATGCTTTTCATTAGTTATTCCGGCTCCAAATACCGCCTTATAAAGATTCACCGGAGGAAACTAGTGTTCACTACATGTGTGGACTTGGTTTTTTTATGTGAATCGGGGGATGGCGGTTCCCAGGAGCATAAAGCCCAAGCTCCACACACTTGTTTAAAATTTCCAGAACTATATTTTTAACGCCTGCGTGGAAAAGTTTAAATCCATTTTATTAATTGAGGATGACGACATTTGTAATTTCATTACAACAAAATTCTTTTCCCGTTACCAGATCTCAGAACAACTACATAGTGTAAAAGATGGGGAGCAAGCTCTTGATTTTCTCCGATTACAAAATGGCAAACAATCATTTCCTCAAATTATCCTGATGGATTTGTTCATGCCTATCATGGATGGATTCGAATTTCTTGAAGAATTCAATCAGATAAAAGGCACGTTATGCCAATGCCCTGAAATTATTGTTCTTACTGTTACTACTCGAAACAAGGACATAGAAAGAGCAAAAAATCTTGGCGTTAAGACAATTCTCCATAAACCATTCAATCATAATTATATTGATCATCTAAAGTCTCTTGCCGCAAAGGTCAATTAAGAGGACAATATTCTTACCACCATTTTATAGCAGCATTATAAAATTATTTTGCTCTTCCATAAAATTCATATCACTATCCTTTTCAATTGCTTTGCTTAATAATCCCAGGACGAATTCAAATTTTAAGAGAAAAACCCAATTCAATGGAAAATTTTGTAAAGATTTTGATTAAAGAAAATATTATGATGTAACGGCGAAAGTTTCTGATATTGAATAAAAAAAGAGGTAACAACAACTATAAACTAATTAGTTGTTGAATGACTAACCTTCAATTAAGAAGATATTTAAAGTTTTGTTGGGGAGGACCTGACTGCGTAATTGATAAAAGCAATCTTGTAATAAGAAAAAAGAGTCCAGGTTATCCAGACTCTTTCTTTTAGTATTTTTAAGCCTTCAAAGCTATTAATATTAATAATAGTTGCGGTCATCCATAATTTGGACAGTCCAATTGTTAGCAAGCAATTCATTTTTCAGAAGTGTTCCCTGAGCTTTTGTCTTAGGATTTTTAACAAGAAATTTAAATCCATCAATTTTCAACACTTCCCACTGCTCTGTATTTTCCGGATTTCTTAAAATATCCCCTACTTTAATGATTGTATCTTTCTTAATTACTTTCATAAATCACTTTTATATTTAACGAAATTAAACATTTTTTAGAAAATATCATTCCGTATATAATTTGAAATTAAGCAAAATATTTCACACCCTTAATTAACTGTATTTCAAAATCAAATTTCGCAAATACATTTTCCTGTAATGGTCCAGTCAATATCTATTAAAACTTTTTTAATAGGGAAATCTTATCTCTAATAATAACTGATACTTCATGGCAATTTTAAAATTTAGAAATATAAATCGCCTCTTATTTAGTGCTTTTCTGATTATTGGTGGTTTATATTTAGCCCGTCCCTTTTTAATTCCTGTTACAATAGCTTGTCTCTTGGCTATGCTACTGCTACCTGTTGCAAGAAAACTTGAATCACTTGGAATAAAAAGAGCAATTTCCATAATCCTCTGCATTGCTTTATTTATGCTTGTTGTTATGGGAATTACTACATTGTTATCTATGCAAGGTTTTAACCTTGCAAATAACCTGGAAGAAATTGAACAACAATTCAAACAGGTTTTTGATGACATACAGGAGTATGTTCAAAACAAGTTTGGAATGGAGAAAGCCAAACAAAGTAAAATAATCAGGGAAAAAACAGAATCCCTTCTTCAAAGCAGCACTACCCTGATCACAGGATTTCTTGGAGGGCTTGCTACTTTTGGCCTTATATTGGTCTATACTTTCTTCTTTCTTTATTACCGCCATAAATTCTTCAATTTCATTCTGATGGTAAGTCCAAAGCCCCTTCATCAACAAAACACCATCATACTGAATCAGATAAGTAAAGTAACGCAGAGATATCTGACAGGGGTATTCATTGTGATATTAATCCTTGCAGTCATGAACTCTTCAGTACTGCTGCTATTGGGTGTAAACAATGCAATCTTTTTCGGATGCTTGGCAGCACTTCTCAATGTTATCCCTTATGTTGGAGTTATCATTGGTAGCCTCCTCCCTTTTATTATGACCTTAGTAACTAAAAATGCATTCGGACCTGCACTCATTGTACTAGGATCCCTTTGGTTTAACCAGGTAATAGAGAATAATTTGCTCACTCCTTTCATTACAGGTTCTCAGGTAAGAGTTAACGCCTTATCAACGATTATGGCTTTAATCCTGGGAGGTTTAATCTGGGGAATTTTCGGGATGATTCTTTTTATTCCATTAATAGGTATACTAAAAATTATTTTCGATCAAGTCGAAGAGTTAAAACCATTAGGATATCTTATAGGAGATGATTCTCCTGAAGAAAGTGACAATATTCAAAAAATTAAAAAGCTATTTAAAAAAATCAAAGCCAAGTTTTAAAGCAAAAAACACCCAGCATGCAGTGTTTTAAATTTACAAACACTCAATCTATTCTAATGAGCATAAAAAAGCCCCCGAATGTCGGGGGCTTTTTCGTCTTACCTTTTATCAAACTTATTCAAGGCCAAAAGCATAGTAATACTTTCCGGGGCTTCCGGGATAAACACCTTCCAGCAAGACCCCACCTTGTTGTGCTGAAAGCACTTCATTGAATTCATTCAGGTCCTTAATAGGCTTATGGTTTATACCTGTAATAATAAACCCTTCTTTCATATTTGTTTGTTCTGACAAAATACCCGAGCCTAGCGTTTTTACCTTAACCCCAGTGATACCATATTTCTTCTTTTCCTGGTCAGTAAGGTCTTCAAAATCCGCACCCAGCTTCTCCTCAACTTCATTCACTTCTTTTTTGATCACTTCTACTTTACCCTGACTGTTTTTCAATTCTACCTTAAATTCTTTTTCCTTGCCATCTCTTAAAACTGTCAGTTTAACATTGTCACCTGGGTGATGGATCCCAATAAGTTCCAGAAGTTTTGCAGTTGAACCGATTTCAACCCCATCAATTGCGAGGATCACATCTCCCGCCTTTATTCCTGCCTTAAATGCAGCGCTATTCTCCACTACACTTTCCACATATGTTCCTTTCAAGGATTTTAATCCAAGAGTTTTAGCAAGATCAGAATCCATATCTCTGATTACCACACCAAGATATGCTCTGTGAACAACTCCATATTGTTTAAGATCTTCTATTACCTTAGCAACTATATTGCTGGGAACAGCAAAAGCATAACCGGCATATGCACCTGTGGGTGTAGCAATAGCAGTAGTAATGCCTATCAGATCACCTTCAAGATTTATTAAAGCTCCACCACTATTTCCTGGATTAACAGCAGCATCAGTCTGAAGAAAGGATTCAATTGCTGATTTATCTTGTAAAATACTGATGTTCCTTGCTTTTGCACTAATGATACCGGCGGTAACAGTAGAGGAAAGATTAAAGGGATTTCCTACAGCAAGCACCCAATCACCAACTTCAACGAAATCAGAATTTGAGAAAGAAATAAAGGGAAGATCAGATTCATCAACCTTTATCAGAGCAATATCCGTTGAAGGATCTGTTCCAATGAGCTTAGCTTTAAAGCTTCTGTTGTCGTTCAAGGTTACATTGATTTCTTTTGCACCTGCTATAACGTGATCATTAGTTACTATATATCCGTCAGGGCTAACAATTACACCAGATCCAGTCGCCATTTCCAGCCTTTGTTTTTCTTCCCTTGGTCTTCCCCAGAAATCATCACCAAAAAAATCTCTGAAAGGCCCCATATCATTATATTGCTTGCTGGCAGGAATAGCAGAATGAATATGAACAACAGAAGGCAATGCTTTTGCTGTAGCAGGACGGAAATTTATACCAGCACCATGCCCCTTATAGGTAGTATCGGAACTATTAGATTTTTTACTGTAAGAGACAATACTTCCACTACTACCATTACCTGTTATAAATCGAGTGGCAATAATCGTTACAGCACTTCCAAGAATAGCTGCAAGAAATAAAGTTAAAAACCTTTTCATTAATTTTTATTCATTAAAAATGAATCTACACTGAAAAAATAAAAGTAACAATTTATCAGGATATCTTCACGAGATCTGCATAATATAATCCGTTCAACCATTTGACATCAATCACCTGATATTTGATATCTTCAAGAGAGGGAGAGTTGCTGAGAAAGATAAAGTCGTTAGGATGAATACCTTCTTTGGTGTAGGCAATCTTCACTTTGTCTCCTCCATCGGCAATTTCTGTAACCTCATATCCTTCTGTAAGGGTAGATAATCTCATAATATATATGTTTCTGTGGATTAAACCGGTTTGGTTTTAAATTAACCCCAGGGAAAGACAATTGTTGACAAGCATTCCATTTAAATATTTAAAACACCTTTTGGGGAAGAAACTATTACTTTAATAATTACCATTATATTTTCATTTTCCACCACAGATAATACACGTTTAACATTTCCCCAGATCCTCTGTTTTGATTTAACAATTTAAAAAATATGCAAAAAAATCTAAGAGGAATTAAAGTTGCCTTGCTTGTTGACAACGGGTTTGAACAAGTAGAGTTGACTGAACCTGTTAAGGCCTTAAGGGAAGCCAATGCACTTGTAGAGATTATTGCTCCTGAAAAGAAGATCAAAGGATGGGATCTGAAAAATTGGGGGGACGAAATAACCGCTGATACCCTTCTGGATGAAGCTAACCCTGAAAATTACGATGCTTTAATTTTACCGGGAGGTGTAATGAATCCGGATTTTTTAAGGATGAAGAATAACGCTATTGAATTTGTTAAAACCTTTTTGACTGCTCAAAAACCTGTAGCATCAATATGCCATGGACCATGGACCTTAATTGAAACAGGTTTAATCAAAGGTAGAAAGCTTACCTCATATCCTTCCCTAAAAACTGATCTTATCAATGCAGGAGCAACCTGGATAGATGAACCGGTAGTGACGGATAAAAATCTTATCACCAGCAGAAGACCTTCAGATCTTCCAGCTTTTAACGATCGAATCATTAGTACTCTTGCAGCTCTGGTTTCCTCTCCAAATAATGCATCGAACAGACCTCCAATCAAGGGAGAAAAAATGGATGAAATCAAGTCTAAGGATAAGGTGAAAAAATAAAATGATTCTATTAAAAAATATTTATTCCTGCCGAACAAAAACCGGGATCTTTCATTTAGCAATTATACATAAAATGTAAAGAGCACCAGCTATTTACCTAACTCAACCAACATCGTAAACCTGCTCTCAAGGCAGGTTTATTTTTTTCTTCCTTCTAAAAACACTCTTAGTATATTGGCACTTGTCTGGCTTATAAGACTAAATGCCTCGTTTACCGATTCAGCCAATGTCATTGGGCCATTTTGAAATGGCATAATACATGTAACCCCATGCTTTAATAATTCCTCCGATTCTGGTGCAGCATATCCGGTAAGAAGGAATACAGGAACTCCACACTTTTGGCCAAGTTTTCCTACGCAATAGGGCAACTTGCCTGAAAGCGTTTGTATATCAGATTTTCCTTCTGCTGTAAAAATGATATCAGCATTTTCTAATTTATCTTCCACCTTTGCGAATTCTGCGATCAAAGGAAAGCCAGATTCAATTACCCCACCACAGAATGCAAGAATACCAGCCCCCAGGCCTCCTGCGGCCCCAGCTCCTGCAATATCAGCGATCCCCTTCCCCATTTGTTTTTTTATAACGGAAGCATAATGAGTAAGACTTTCATCCAGAATAGTAACCATTTCTTCTGTAGCACCTTTCTGAGGACCGAATATCCTAGTTGCTCCATTTGAACCTGTTAAAGGATTGGTTACGTCCGAGGCAATTTTAAACTCTGCAGTTTTCAGAGCTTCATGAATTTTCGAAATATCAATCTTGGCAAGATGAATGAGGGAAGCGCCTCCCTTTTGTAACTCTTTACCTTGTGAATCAAAAAGATTAACTCCCAATGCCTGAGCCATACCAGCACCGCCATCATTGATTCCACTTCCCCCAAGGCCAATAATAAATTTCCGTATTCCTTTGTTCAGTGCATTTACAATCAGTTCGCCGGTACCAAAGGAGGTTGTGATCATCGGATTCCTATCGTGTTTATTGAGGAGGGCAAGCCCTGAAGCAGACGCCGTTTCTATAACTGCAGTCTGATGATCTCCCAATATGCCATATGATGCTTTTATACTTCTCATAAGAGGATCATGAACATGAACCTCCACCTTATAACCTCCAGTAGCATGAACCAAAGCATCCATAGTCCCCTCGCCTCCATCGGCAAGCGGACAAGAGATTATTTCAGCATCAGGAAGGACTTTTCTGATACCATTAGCCATTGCTTCAGCAACTTCAAATGCACTTAAAGATTCTTTTAAGGAATCCGGTATCAATACTATTTTCATTCCTCTTCCTCCGGGTGACTGCAGCAAGGACCTTCATGTACCTTCCTGACCCACTCTTCCTGCTCCTCAGTCAAAGATTTGTTTTTGGGGACCGTGCAATGATCACAATCATTTCCATGCTCATCCATCCCGCGTCCTTCGCACAAAGGACAAACATAACCACAACCTGCCATATCTATATAAAATTAGATTTACTCAAAATATCACGTATAATCATGGTTGCATGTACTCTGGAATTTTCTATGAACCATTTATGAGTTTCCATACCACCACAAACAACTCCTGCGAGATAAATATTATTTACATTTGACTCCATTGTCTGTTCATTGTAATAGGGGATCTTTAAATTTCCCGAATGAAATTCAATTCCAGCCCTGGACAACAAGCTAAAATCAGGATGATAGCCTGTCATGAGCAATACAAAGTCATTTGCAATAGTAACTATCCCATTTTCAGTTTTTACATCAACTTCATTTTCTCTGATCGAAACAAGTTCCGCATTAAAGAAAGCCTTTACAGAATTTTCCTCTATCCTGTTTTCTATATCAGGTTTTACCCAATATTTTACTCTGTGGCTTATTTCTGGTTTTCGCACAACCAATGTTACCTCTGCTCCTTTTCTATAACATTCCAAAGCTGCATCAATTGCCGAGTTTGCAGCTCCAACTACTACCACCTTACTGAATGAAAATGGATGAGGCTCCTTATAGTAGTGTAAAACCTTAGGCAGATGTTCTCCATCTATACCGCACCCAATTGGATGATCATAAAAACCGGTAGCAATGATTATATATTTTGCATGATAGATGCCTTTTGAAGATTGGATTTCAAACAATGCATCATCACTTCTATTAATTTTTTGTACCTCTTCGTACAGATTTATTTTAAGTTGAAAATACTCCAATACTCGGCGATAATATTCAAGAGCTTCATCCCTCATAGGTTTACCGCTAATCGAAACAAAAGGTACTGCCCCTATCTCCAATCTTTCTGAAGTAGAAAAAAACCTCATGTTTAATGGATAATTGTAGATGGAGTTTACCAAAGCCCCCTTTTCGAGAATCAAATATTTCAACCCAGACTTCTGAGCCTCGATGCCACAGGCTAATCCTATTGGGCCGCCTCCAATTACAATTATATCATAAGTACTCATATTCACAACCTTATTGCATTTTACCCAAGCAACATCATACTAATTTAAAGGTTTTATTTATATTCGTAAAAACTTTTGTATGGCACAAACACCCAGCAATATGCTTCCTCTCGGAACCATTGCACCGGAATTTACGCTTTTTGATACCGTCTCAGGGAAAGATTTATCACTGAACCAGATTAAATCTCAGAAAGCTACTGTAATCATGTTCATTTGCAATCACTGTCCTTTTGTAAAACACGTGAACAATGAATTGGTACGATTGGCTAAAGATTATATTCCAAAGGGAATTTCATTTATAGCAATCAGTTCAAATGACGCCGAAAAGTATCCGGCGGACGCACCTGCAGAGATGACAAAAGCAGCAAAAGAGCTTGGCTATCCATTTCCCTATTTATATGACGAAAGCCAAAATGTTGCAAAAGCCTATGAAGCCGCCTGTACTCCTGATTTTTATATATTTGATAAGGACCTTTTACTTGTATACAGAGGCCAACTGGACGACTCCAGACCTTCAACCACACAACCTGTCAATGGGAAGGATATCCGTAACGCCCTTGATAATATATTAAACAATAAAGAGGTTGACAATAATCAGAGACCAAGTATAGGATGCAATATTAAATGGAAGATATAATGTCTGAAGATAAGTTCTGTTACGATTATCCAAGAGCTGCTGTAACTACAGACTCTGTAATTCTTCAATTTGAATCAGGGACTTTGAGTCTTTTATTAATTGAGAGGAAACACGACCCATTTAAAGACTGTTGGGCACTACCAGGTGGATTCCTTGAAATGAATGAAAACGGCCTGGAATGTGCGAAAAGAGAACTACTTGAAGAAACAGGTCTGGCAGTAGGCGACATGGAACAGACTGGTGCATTTACAGACGTAAACAGAGATCCAAGAGGCCGAACCATTTCTATTGCTTATACAACTTTAATTACTAGTAAAGTAACCCTGAATGCCGGAGACGATGCCCAAAACGTTAAATGGTTTTCCATTTTCAACTTGCCCTCACTCGCCTTTGATCATTTAAAAGTAATTCAGGAGACTGTTTTCTTTTTTCAAGTAAGATTACAGTCTGGCAACTTACCAGATTTTTTAAAATGTCTCGATAAACAACAACTAAAAGAGCTTCACAATATTACAGATAAATATCTGAAATAAAGCCCAAAAACATACGTTAGCTAAATCCCGTACAATAAACATATTTTTGTAGTTGAGGGGAATTTAATATGAAGGATTCTGTAAAACTTAAAATCCTTTTTCCTATACTGGGTCTATTGTTAGTAGTTCTTGCAGCCGCATCCATTTACTCTATCATATATTCTCAAAAAATCAAGGAAGAATTCAGGTCTGTTGGCGCGTCTTATACCGTCATCAATCATCTGGACAACCTCGTCATATTGCTTTCCGAAACAGAAGGCAATCTGAGAGGATACATCCTTTCTAAGAATATTCATTTTCTGTATGAATATGAAGACAATGCCAGAAAAACAAAAGCCGAAATAGCCATACTAAAGGCTTTGGTAAATGACAATCCTCCTGTTTACCAAAGAATAAAACTTATAGAGGAGCTTTTTGAAGAAAGAAGGAAAGAAATTGACCATCTTATAGACAAAGATGCCATCAGAAAAGGTCTCCAAAGCCTTTCCTTCGAAAAGCTTTCCTATGCTGCCGAGCTCAAGATAAAAATTACGGAAGAAAAAAAACTGATAGAACTACGTGAGAAAAAAGCTTTATACAATAAGCAAACCGAGGCAACTTCAAACTTAAAGTTAATAAGTATTGCTATTATATTTTCAGGCATTTCTGCCCTTATCACATCTCTGATGATTGTATATATATTTTACAGAGAATATAAGCTTCAGCAAAGACTTAAAAATGAACTGGCAACTTTAAATGAAAGCAAAAACAGATTTTTCTCAATTGTCAGTCATGATTTGCGTGGACCAATTAATTCTGCACTTGTATTATCTACATTTTTAAAGGATCAGAATCATGTCAATGAGGATGAATCCGAAACCATATTCTTTCTTCATAAAAGTCTGGTAAAAATTCAAAATCTGTTAGATGTACTTTTAAAATGGGCCAAGCTTCAAATGAATGAGCTTGCTTACAGGCCAGAATCTTTTACAATTAAAGATATTACATGCGCTACAGCTGAATACCTTTCTCCTTTATTTTCGATAAAGAAGATTTCAGTTGACATAAAAATAAACCATAAGATAAAAGTATATGCTGATAAGAATATGGTCGAAACCATTCTGAGAAACCTTATCTCCAATGCAGTCAAATATTCTTCGGAAAATGACACTATAACTATAGATGCCTTTAGAGAAAAAGGCTTCGTGACACTTTATGTCAAAGACAATGGTGTTGGGATTTCCAAAGATTTACTTCCAAAATTATTCAGCATTGATCAAAAGTATAGCACCAAAGGTACGGCAGGAGAAGAAGGTACAGGCCTTGGATTAAAACTATGTAAAGAGTTTGTTGAGAAAAACGGAGGTAAGATCTGGGTAGAAAAAAATGAGTCCAAAGGTACCACCTTTCTTTTTACTTTGCCAGCATCCTATTGATGTTTTTCACCAGCATAATTAGCTTATTCATTCTAAAACTAAGGTTTATTGTTTACATTTCTTTTTAACTTGGGCCTCAATTAAAAACCTTATGATCGACATCAAAAAGAATTTAAAGAGTTACAATTATGCGATAAAAGGCCTGAAGCATTTACTGATGCTTGAAAATAATGCTCGCATCCATCTTGCAGCCACTCTATTTATCCTGGCTTTATCTGCATATTTCAACATCGAAGAAACAGAATGGTTGTGGATTATATTAGCTATAACTCTAGTATGGATAGCTGAACTATTGAATACTGCAATCGAAAAGATAGTTGATTTTATTTCCCCTGAATATCATCCTACAGCTGGCAAAATAAAAGACTTAGCAGCTGCAGCAGTATTAATTGCCGCCATCTTTGCAATAGTTGTCGGGGTCATAATTTTCAAAAAGTATATTTTTTAATTTCCTCTTAAAACAAAAAAGACCTCCTTTAAAGGAAGTCTATATAATCACTAAATTATTTAGTTTTATCTGTTAAGCAATTTATAAGTCGCCGCAGCAGTCAGTCCTCCAGCGAGATAAATTCCCATAGAAAGTAATCTTTGTTTAAATGTAGAACCTACAAGCTCTTTACCGAAGCCTAAAATATTAGGCAAACTTAAGGTTCCAGCTCCAGCTCCCAAACCAAGAAGAGAGCCGCTCATTAAAGGCGTCTTGCCAGAAGCAGTCATGCTGTAATAAAGACTATTAAACAACAAATCACTTCCCAAACTTAAACCAAAGAGCTTTTTCTTTCCAGGACTTGCCAATCCTAACGCTTGAAGTCCCTTTTTAATAATTTTCATTCCGAAGAAATCCACCTTAGGAGCCTCCGTGGTATACTTTTGTAATCCCTGATTTGCGGCAGTAAGCGCCAATGCACCTGCCAAACCACTTATCAATGCTTTCGATCTGCTCATATTTCTTCCCTTCAATTCTTAAAGTTTAACAGATCAGAGAAATAAAATGTTCGATTTAAACAGCCTTAAGGAGGGCTGGCTTACTTTCCAGCTCAAGTTCATTTTCAGAAGCCAGTTCACCTGAAATATATTTAGCCGTCACTACATCGATCAATTTTTCCAATTGCTTTTCAATCTGCACCACTTTTGAACTATCTCCAGTAGCTCTGATAATCATTTTGCTTAGACCATTGGAATCTTCACCTGAGATCTCCATAAAATCTATATCAAATCCTCTTCTTTCAAAAATTAAAGCTGCCCTTATTATAATTCCGGGCTTTTGATTTATCGACAGGGAAAATATATGCTGCATAGGTTTAATGTTTATTTTAACTGGTCCTTTTTATTTAATAAGAAGTGATGAAAAGATTTTGTTTCTAGGTACTACCTTCTGGCATTTCCATCTTTACAGTGGGAGCCTCAGTAATCATGTGTTCTACTGACATACCTGCAGGAACCATTGGATAAACATTATCGTCCTTTACCACTTCAGCATGAATCAGGCATGGCCCTTCATTATAATCAAACGCTTCTTTTAAAACTGCGGTAACTTCAGAAGGCTTGCTTATGTGAAATCCTTTTACTCCATAAGCTTCAGCAAGCTTTACAAAATCAGGATTTACAACCATGTCTACACCACTGTATCTTGAATCAAGGAAAAATTCCTGCCATTGACGAACCATTCCAAGGTATTTATTATCAATTACCAAAATCTTAACTGGCAACTTATGAATAGCAGCAGTCGAAAGCTCTGCAAGTGTCATCTGAAATCCACCATCACCAACTATAGCAAGAACTTTATGATCAGGTTTACCTAACTGTGCACCTATTGCGGCTGGAAACCCAAAACCCATTGTACCGGCTCCTCCTGAAGATAGCCATTGGTTGGGAGTGTCTGTAAGGTAATATTGAGCTGCCCACATCTGGTGCTGTCCAACATCAGTAGAAACAATAGCTTTGCCTTCGGAAACTTTATAAGCTTCTTCAATTACATATTGGGCTCTTAAAGGCTCATCTTTGGAGTAAGTGAAAGGAAAGTCCTTTTTGTATTGATTTAACTTATTCAACCATTTATCAGTATCAACCTTTTGTACCAAAGGAATAAGCATCTTTAACACTTCCTTTGCATCGCCAATTGCATATGCATCGGGAGTAACTATTTTCCCTATTTCTGCAGGATCAATATCTATATGGATTTTCTTGGCATTCGGACAAAACTTCTTGGGATTTCCATTTATCCTGTCATCCCATCTGCTGCCTATAGACATGATAAGATCACACTCCAGCATTGCTTTGTTGGAATATACTGTCCCATACATTCCTACCATTCCAAGAGAAAGCTCATGCGTTTCAGGAAAAGCGCCCTTTCCTAATAAGGTTGTTGTTACAGGAGCATTAAGTTTTTCTGCTAATTGCCTGACCTCTGCATCTGCTTTAGCAATCAAAGCACCGTGACCAACCAACAACAAAGGCTTTTTAGATTTAAGAAAAAGATCGGCAATTGCTTCTACTGAATTCTGATCAGGCTTTGAAGGCACTTTGTAACCTGGTAATTCAATGTTTTCTTTAATCTGCCCTTCAAAAACTGCAGAAGTAATATCTTTCGGAAGATCTAACAATACTGGGCCTGGTCTTCCTGAGTTTGTTATATAAAATGCTTCTTTTACTATCCTAGGAATATCAGATGTTCTTTTAACAAGGTAATTATGTTTCACTGCAGGCATTGATAACCCGAACACATCCGCTTCCTGAAAAGCGTCCATTCCAAGTAAACTTGTTATTGTCTGCCCGGTAAGGACAATCATTGGAACCGAATCCATCTGAGCAGTCATGATACCAGTAATGGTATTAGTAGCGCCAGGACCACTTGTGACAAGCACCACACCAGGTTTGCCGGTCGCTCTTGCATAGCCATCAGCCATATGCGTTGCTCCTTGTTCATGCCTGGTTAATATGAGTTTTATTTTAGAATCATATAAAGCATCAAAGATCGGAATAGCAGCCCCGCCTGAATATCCAAAAACATATTCCACTCCCTCTTTTTCAAGGCAATCAACTAGCATTTGGGCACCATTCTTTTTTACTTTGTCCATGTGTATGATTTTTTATCAGATAAACAATCTTATAACTGTCACAAATATATTGTCTGTTTTTGTCCGCATTTTTTTTATTTCAATTTTAATACGTTTCCCAAAAAACACAATAATAAAATAATCAACTCATTATCAATAAACTAAAAAAATATTTCTACGTATTTAAACTTTTAACACATAATATAGAGTTTTCACAATAACTCTACAGTAAATCCATTTTTTTAAACTAGATTTACACTATATTTCAGAGGATTAATTAAAAAATAACTACGGTGGCCAGAATAAAATCTAGAAGTCTCTACGAGCTTGTAAAATCCATGAGCAAGAATGAAAAAAGATATTTCAAGCTCTTATATGGAGGATCCGGGGATGGAGAAGACAAAAAAATGCTGATCCTTTTCGACTATATGAATAAGCAGAAGGAATTTGATGAGGACTCTATTCCGGATAAGCTACCAAGCCTCAAAACTGAGCAGCTTTCAAACATGAAAGCATACCTTTATGACAAATTGCTTCAGGCTATACGATTATTTAACGCTCCAAAAATTCTTGATCTTCAGATAAGGGAACAAATTGATTACGCTCAGCTGCTCTTTTCAAGAAGGCTTTATACTCAAGGAATGAATTCCCTGAAAAAAGCACGAAAAATGGCCCTGGTTCACGACAACCTGGAATTGCAATTGGAGATCATTAAACTTGAGAAAAGCGTACTCATGCAGACAATTGATCACGATACAGTGGACAAAGTTGACAGGATTATAGAAGAGGCTAGAACGATAAATAAGAGAATTAATAACATTAATACCTTCTCTAACCTTTCAATTAAACTTAATTCTTTCTATACTAAGATCGGATATATCAGAGGTGAAGCGGACTTCCTGAGGGTTAAAGAATTTTTCAATTCTAATATCCCTGATTTTACTGAAGAAGAGTTATCCATCTCGGAAAAACTGAATCTTTATAAGCTTTATGTGGGCTATTATTTATTTATACAGGATTTCAGAAACGGTTATGAGTATGCTTTGAAACTGGTTAAGCTTTTTGACACACACGAGGAACTTAAAGAAACAAGCACAGAGCAGTACATTAAAAGTCTTAACAACCTGCTCATCGCACAGTACAAGCTAGACATGTATAACGACTTTGTTGAAACAAATAAAATTCTTCATGCAATTGCAGCAGATTACAACCAGACACAAAATGAAAGCATAAGAATCAGGCTTCTTAAGTATTACTACATCCATGAAATAAACAAATACTTTATCACTGGCGACTTCACTAAAGGTGTTGACGTTTTGATGAAAAGTCCGGATACCAAGATTTACGAACTTCTGGAAGTAGTAGACAAGCACTCTGAGTTGATCATCAACTACAAGTTATCTTGTCTGTATTTTGGGGCAAGTGATTTTCACGGAGCATTGAAATGGCTGAACAGAATTATTAATATTCCTGATGGCGACATAAGAGAAGACCTTCATTGTTTTGCAAGGATACTAAACCTCATCTGTCACTATGAGCTTGGGAACTATGATGTGATCAAATATTATATCATATCCACCTATCGATTCTTACTTAAAAAAGAAGATTTACATCTCTTCCAGAAATTCATTCTCAAATTCCTAAAAGACCTGAATCAAAACACCAGAGACAAAGAACTCTACGAACGATTTGTACGCCTTAAATCCCAGTTAATTCCGTTGGTGAACAGCACGTACGAAAAGCGAGCATTCATATACTTTGATATCATCTCCTGGCTAGAGAGTAAAATTGAAAAAAGACTTATTCAGGATGTTATTCAGGAAAAAGTTTCTTTAAAGTACAAGTCAGACAAGGCATCATAAAAAGAAGAAAGGATCAACATCCTTTCTTCCTGCATTTATCAATAGCCATTCCGATTTTAACAATACCAAGAAGGATTTCTTCTTCTGAAGCATTAGAGAAATTAAGCCTCATAGCGTTTTCCTTTTTTATGCTTGTGCAGAACTCAGCCCCCGGAACAAATAATACTCCTGCTTTAATTGACTCTTCAAGTATATCTTTAACAGGATATTCATCGGGCAATTTAACCCACATAAACATCCCTCCTTCTGGCTGAGACACTTCAGCTGTATTTGGGAAAAACTCCAGTATAAATGATCTCATTAGATCACATCTTTTACCATACTCTTTATGAAGTAGTTCCAGATGATCTTCGATTCCATTTTTATGGAGAAATTCTGATACTATCATTTGAGAAAGCATGTTGGTATGCAAATCACTTGCCTGCTTAGCAAGCACCAGCTTGTTTATAATTTCCTTATTTGCAATGATCCAACCCAGTCTCAAACCCGGAGAAATCATTTTTGAAAATGATCCAAGATGAATAGTTCTTCTTCTATTTAATGTCAGTAAGCCCGGAAGTGCTTTACCTTTGAATCTTATATCACCATATGGATCATCTTCCACAAAAAGAAGCTTCTTTTCATCCAAAAGGTGGGCTAGCTTTATCCTTGTCTCTAATGAGTATGTAATCCCTGTTGGATTCTGAAAATTAGGAACCCCATAAATAAACTTACCTTTGATCTTGATAGTTTTTTCCTTAAGATCTTTAACATCTATACCTTGAGAAGTCAATGAGATCGGTACAAACTCAGGCTGATAAGCAGAGAATGACTGAATAGCGCCTAGATAACCGGGATTTTCCATAAAGATCTGATCGCCTTTATTAATAAATATTTTAGCTATAAGATCCAATCCTTGCTGAGAACCGCTTGTTATCAATATTTCATCTGTTGAAACGTCAATACCACGTTTCGTCCTATACCATTTAACTATCCACTCTTTCAATGGAAGATACCCTTCTGTAACATTGTATTGAAGCGCTTTGGCTCCATCCTCTTTTATAACTTTATTGGAGATCTCCTGCAAAGCATTAATTGGAAAAAATCCTGCATTCGGCAAGCCACCTGCAAAAGAGATAAGGTCCTTTGAAGATGCTACTTTCAGAATCTCTCTGATAAAGGATACAGGAATGGAATTTGTCCGTTCCGAAAACTCATAAAAATCTGTTTCAGTTTTCATAATATGTAAATGTTTGATTTTCTTTTGGATTAAATAAAAAAGCCCCGAATGTGAGTCCGGGGCTTCATGTATGTTAATTATATTAAATGCATGCTCTACCCGGGGGGATTATCCACAAGGACTGCCACTGACGCGACCACGGCCAGAACCGCTATGTATGAGCTATTACTTTTATATAGTGAATTCATTTTTTTTATAAAACGGTAAAAAACAAAAAAGCCCCGAACTTAGGTCCGGGGCTTCATCCTTATATTGATACAATGGATTACTTTCTCCGGACCTTAGGCCTGGCTGCCACGACTAGTGCAACGACAGAGAAAGTATTTTTCATTGATTGTTTCTAATAGTATATTTAGCAAAAATAGGTTTTAAAATCTTAAGTTTAAAATCTGAAGACAAATATTTTTACATAAGAAAGTAAACAGGCATCCAAACATGAATAAAGATCTTTTAAAGTTTTTAACCCAATTAAAGAAAAACAATAACAAAGAGTGGTTTGATAAAAACAGAGCTACCTATGATGCACTCAGGAAAGATTTTGTTGCTTTTGTGCAATTGGTAATTAATGACATTGCAGATTTTGACGATAAGATAAAAAGTATAGAGGCTAAAAATACCATTTTCAGAATTAACAGAGATATACGCTTTTCAAAAGACAAAACTCCATATAAGAAGAACTTCTCTGCTTTTATCAGTATAAAAGGGAGAAAATCATTCGGTCCGGGATACTATATCCATATTCAACCTGGAGACGAGAGCTTTATCGCTGGTGGAGTGTATATGCCTGAAAAAGATATGCTGGAAAAAATTCGTCAGGAAATAGACTATAATGGTAAAAACCTTTCAAAAATTTTAAGTAAAGCAAGTTTCAGAAATACTTTTGGTGCGATGGAAGGAGAAAAACTTGTAAGAGCTCCTAAAGGATATGACGAGGAAAACCCACACATTGATCTTCTGAAGTATAAAAGCTTTATTGTATCTAAAGTGATTACTGATAAAGAAATTGAAGAAGGAAAGTTAAAAGGATTACTAAAAAAATATAGCAAGGAAATGCTGCCATTTATAGAGTTCTTGTACCCTGCGGCAATTGAAGAATAAATTAATTCATGGACACTGATGGCATAAATCCTGAAGCATGGAAGGCTAGTGGGAAAACAGTGTATTTAAAATAGGAATAGAGAGGAAATGTAGACAATGTGTCTTTAATTTCTTCTTCGCTTTTCGCTTTTATGTTAACCCACAAACGTGTTCTATCAAGAGATAAAGAATAAGATAGTACAATACCTTTGCTAATGAGATTATTGATATGATCCTTTTGAACTGGAACCAGCTTCATAAAGTTCTCATCAAAATTGATGGGAAAAGATATATCAATCAGATATTGCATGTTTTACCTTTTAGTATTTAAACGGCAAAGGATATCAAAATGATAGAGTTTGTGATTTTTTTTCGGGAAATTCTGAAAAATGCTTTTTCCCAAAAAGAAAAACTACACAAGTACTAATAAATCAAGCCCTTGTGTAGTTTTTGCTTCGTCCTGGCAAAAGGACTATTTTTTCAATTTGTAACCAACCAGTTTATTTCTGAAAAAAGTAGGGACTAATAAAAGGTCTTCAGAAGGAATAAATTCGATATCAGCAGTATTTACTTTCTGCTCTTTTGAATCGATCAGCTTTTGAGATTTTCCATCAGAAATATAATAAATACCACCTTCCCAATCAGAAACAAGAAAATCATTACCGGTACCAACATACTCTACACCATCACCCATACCAATACCTGTAGCCAGAACAGAATCTTTTTTAGTAGTCATGTTAATAGCTTTGAAATCGCTGCTTCCCATAGAGGCTAAAAATAATGTGCTATCTTTAATAAAGATACCGTTTGGCTTATTCAAATTTTGATCAGAGAATACAGTTATTTTTCCATTTTCCAGTTTGTGGATTTTATTAGTCTCACTGTCGGAGAAATACACAACTCCCTGTGAAGTAACGAAAACATCATTTAAGAATTTAGCACCTGGCACATTATAAGTCTTCACAATTTTTCCTTTGTCTGTGTCGATTTCAACAAGTTTATTGATGTCTGTTACAAAAAGGATATTTTTATTAAGACCAAGACCCTTTGGTGCGCTCAGCCCCTTTACCCATTCTAGGTTTTCAATTTTGCCGTCTAGACTTACTTTTGAGATAAACCCATTATTATCTGTTGCAGTAGGATCACCGTTAACATTAGATACATACAATATCTTTTTACCTTCATCAAAAATCACAGATTCAGGAGTTTTTAAAGTAGTATCAGAAGACCAAACCTCTTCTAAGGTAACTTTAGGTTTCTGCTCTTCTACAACTGTTACAGTATCTACATCATGGCTAGCCTGTTCCTGCTTCTTACTTTCACAAGAAATAAGAAGTACAACTAAAAAATTCAAAAAAAGTAAACTGATCTTTTTCATAATAATTTTCAAATGGTTTTATTGATGATAAATTAAAACTTAATGGAGCTGCCACGAAGGGTTTTGCATAACCTTTCATTGGATAAATTGTTTTCACTGAAAGTTGAGATAATACTTTTTCCAAATAGACCTCGTTACAAACACAGGAAATATTGCGCTAATTTATATACAGGATAGTGACAATTGCAAGATGAGTTTTCTATGTTTAAGCTGCCTAAAGGTTTCAGGCCAAAAGTACATCGAATAAGCTTTTCCAAAGCACTGCAAAGAAATGTTTACAGCATCACTAATTCAAAAATGAGCCCTGGGAATTCCCCCTAAAAACTGAAAATTAACATCCTGATTATAAGAAAATTAAGACAAACTCAATTCTTATTTTTCCTTTACTTTATTAATTTCTTACATTTAAGGTAATTTTATTAATTAATTGATTATTAAAATCCTATTTAAACATAACTTTTACAACAGGTGATTCTTTAAATAATTTTATTTCCAAAGTAGCCTTCTTAGATATTGATTCGTAAAAACACCAGATTAAGATTACTATGAGTTCTGAAAAAGTTGACGTACTGGTAATAGGGGCAGGACCTTCCGGAGCCGTGGCCGCTTCTATTATCCACAAGCATGGATTAAAAGTTAAGGTAGTTGAAAAACTTAAGTTCCCCCGTTTTGTCATCGGAGAAAGTTTACTTCCGAGATGCATGGAAGCCCTTGAGGAAGCTGAATTAATTGAAGCTGTAAAGGCAAAGGGGTTTCAGCAAAAGTTTGGAGCTAAGTTCGTAAAAGACGGAAAAATTTGTGATTTTAACTTCTCCAACCAGTTTACCCAAGGCTGGTCGTGGACCTGGCAGGTACCAAGAGCTGATTTTGACAAAACCCTTACAGATGAAATGCAGCGCAAAGGTATTCCGGTTTTGTTTGAAACAGGAGTAACTGATATTAAATTTAATGGTAGCGATAGCATAACCACAATTGAAGATAAGGATGGTAACAAGAGTACCATTGAGGCCAGGTTCATTGTAGATGCAAGTGGGTATGGAAGGGTAATTCCTAAAATGTTCAATCTTGATCAACCATCTAACCTTCCGACCAGAAGAACCTTGTTTGCGCATACAGTAGATGTAAACAGATATGTAGATGAAGAGCCTAACAGAATTACAATAGTTTCTCACGAACCAGGCGTGTGGATCTGGATCATTCCATTCTCTAATGGCAATACATCTGTTGGTTTTGTTGGTGATACAGAATTCTTTGACAGGTTTACAGGGACGCCTGAAGAACGCTTCAGAGCGATGATCAAAACTCAACCGCATACTCAAAGAAGATTTGATGGAGTTGACCTAGTATTCGAACCGAGAACATTGGAAGGCTGGTCAGTGACTACCAATAAATTCTATGGAGATGGATTTGTGCTTACAGGTAATGTTACAGAGTTCCTTGACCCTATCTTCTCTTCGGGAGTAACGCTTGCAACAGTTTCAGGTGCTACCGCTGCAAATCTGGTAGTAAAGAAACTGAAAGGCCAGAATGTGGACTGGGAAAAGGAATTTATGGAGCCAACAATGCAGGGTGTCAATACATTCAGAAGCTATGTAATGGGTTGGTATGACGGCACACTTCAGGATATTTTCTTTGCGCCTAAGCCAGATGAAGAAATCAAAAAACAAATATGTTCAGTACTTGCTGGTTATGTATGGGATTTAAATAATCCTTTTGTGAAGAAGCACGACAGAGTTATCAAAAATCTTTCGCATCTTATCCGATTAGAAGAAGGAGCAAGTTAACCTTTGAAACAGATCATTTCATTAAATTATTTTTTTAGAAATCAGAAGATGCAACTCTGTTCAAGGGTTGCATCTTTTATTTTATTCATTTCATTTTTTATAAGCCCCTCCTATTCACAGATCACAAGAGTTACAGGTAAGGTCATTGATGCTCAAAGTAAAGAACTGATTCCTTTTGCAAATATTTATTTTTCCGATAAGTCTAAAGGAACCGTTTCTGATTTTGAAGGAAATTACATTATAGAAACATCCACCGCGCCCGACAGCCTTATTGTCACAAGCGTAGGTTACTCCATGAAGAAACTTCCGATTAAAAAAAATCAAGTGCAGCAAATCAATATATATCTGGAAGAAGAAATTGGAAGCCTCAATGAAATTACAGTTTCTGTTATAGAAAATCCTGCTTACCGAATCATAAGGAATGTTGTCTCCAACAAAGTTAACTTCAGAAGAGAGACCATTGAAAGGTATTCTTATGAATCCTATAATAAGTCAAAGATAGGATTAAGAGAACTTGATGAAGATTTGAAGAAACAATTTTATCTCAAGCCCTTTGCATTCTTTTTTGAAAACATGGATACCACAGAAGGAAAGCCCTATCTTCCTGTAATGCTACTTGAAACAGTATCCGATAATTTCTATCAGAAAGATGGTAACAAACAAAAAGAAGTTATAAAAGCAACAAGGCTTTCGGGGATGAAAAATGAAAGTATTGGCAAACTATTCTCCAATCTTGCCTTGAATGTTTATGTCTATGACGATTTCTTACTGATGTTTAACAAAAATTTTATCAGTCCTGTAAGTACTTCATGTTTTCGTCACTACGATTATGAGCTGCTTGACAGTGGATACATAGACAATAACTGGTGTTATAAGGTACGCTACTTCCCTTCCAGAAAGCAAGAGTTAACTTTATCTGGCATCATGTGGATAAGGGATTCTACATTTACCATTAAAGAAATAGATGCTAAAGCAGGTCAGGAAATCAATCTTAACTTCATTACCTCATTTGGCTTAAGACAAACATATACTGATGTTGAAAGTAGATCCCTTTTAGGAACGGAACAGCTTTATATTTATGGAGAAGTATTAATTCCTCATTCAGGTAAGACTCAGAAGTTTTTTGCATCTAGAAGTACTTCAAACAAAAATTTCAATTTGAATCCATCTTTTACAAATAGTTTTTTTGATGATAAAGCAATTACAACAGTAGAGAAAGATGCGGGAGAAAAAGATAATACTTACTGGGAAACCTTCAGGCATGATACTTTATCAAATTCAGAACAAGCATTATATCAGTTGAGTGATTCTCTCAAGAATACCAAAGCTTTCAAAAGATATCTGGTCTTGTTTAAAGGATATATACCTGTAAAAAAAATTGAGTTTGGCCCTATCTATAAAGTTTATTCATATAACCCAGTTGAAGGAAATAAATTCAGGCTGGGGTTCAGAACTAATCCAAAATTTAGCAGGAGAATTTTACTGGATGGTTATGGAGCTTATGGCCTTAGGGATGAGAAAATAAAATATGGAGCTGGTATTACTTACTTCAGAAAAAAGGATCCAGATGAGATAATAAGTTTTAGAGTTAAACATGACATAGAACAGCTAGGCTTTAGCCAGGTTACTTTTATGCGGCCAGACAATCTGCTTAATGCGCTATTTAAAATCTCCGCACAAAACAGGTTAAACTTTATTGATGAATACAAATTGTATTATGAAAAATTCTGGACTCCAAACTTATCCAACAAAATACAGATAAGGAATGCTACCATAAGGCCTGTAGGAAAGCTTGAATACAGTAAAGAAATACCCGGAACTAATGATACTGCGAATATATCATCAATTACCACGACGGAAATTTCATTCTACACTCATTATGCATACAAAGAAAAGTTCCTAAGGGGCGATTATAGGAGGATTAGCCTCGGAACACCCTACCCTGTGTTTGATGCAGCAGTGGTATGCGGAATAAAGGATTTATTGGGGAGCAATTATAATTATCAGAAAATAGCTTTGAGTGTCCGACAAAGATTGAGGATAAAAAATATAGGATATACTAAATACCGAGCTGAAGCAGGCAAAATTTTCGGCACCCTTCCCTACCCTTTGCTGGAGCTGCACAATGGCAACCAGACAATCTTCTATGATGATTATATTTTTAATTCAATGCAATTTTTCGAGTTTGTAAGTGATCAATATGTAAACCTCCAGGTTTCGCATCATTTTGATGGTTATTTCTTTAATAAAATTCCGGTGGTAAGAAAACTAAAGTGGAGAGAAGTTATATCTTTCAAAGGAGTAATGGGATCCTTGTCAAACAAGAATAAAGCACAAATGATATTGTTACCAGAAATGTATAGCCTTTCTAAAGAACCTTTTATGGAAGCTGGAGTGGGAATTGAGAATATTTTTAGGGTGATCAGACTAGATGGCATATGGAGACTAAACTATCATGACCACCCCGGAACAGAAAAATTTTATTTAAAACTCAGTGTTCATATAGATTTCTAAAGGCTTACAATCCTCCTTTTTTCATTTGTTTAAATTCTTTACCACTAACCTCCATCACATTCAGAATAACTCTTGCCCAGTAGTTTTTGACACCGATGCCACCTGGTTTTCCTTCATATAGGTTTGTTGATAATACCTTTTTAGTTGCCTGATCAAAAAAGGTAACATAGATATACCCCTGCCCTTCCATTTTATTGAAGCTATCCACAATAAAAACCAGGCCAAGCCCCTTTTTCCCCTTAATATTATAACTATTTATCAATTTCTGTATTTTCGTCTTTGAAAGTCTATTTGGAGTAGAAGGATCAAAAATGACATTAATGTCTGCATCCGCATTATTCTTCATCACCAGATCCAACTCATTCGCAAAAAATTCAAAACCGTAAAACTTTCTGATATTATACTTTCCAGGTTCATTTATGATGAGGTCATTCCATTCAGGAAAATATAGTCTCTGAATTTCTTTATTACTTTTTGTTCCTGCATCATCAAATTGGCTAAATTCACCTACAAATTTAGCATTTGAAAAGTCTATTCCGTACCACACGATTTCATCTGAGAGAAACAAATCATTCTGGGCGGAAACATTAAAAATTACTGAAAAAATGGCGAATAAAAATGTAAAATTTTTTTTCATGGTTTATTTAAAATCAAAATTTAAAACAAATCTGTTTATCTCATTAAATTAAATTAAAATCAAAAAAACAACCAAATCAGGATCGATGAAATCGGGAAAACTAATAAGCACAATTTTGTTCGTCACATTTACAACCCTTCAATATACTTCATTTTCCCAGACATACTTTCCTTATGATAAGTATAACGGCACTAACCTTAAATGGACCGAGGCCTTGCAGCTGAAGACTTCCGACACAACTATTATCATGGTGACAGTAAGAGATAAAGTTGCCAGCAGCCAAAAGCTTTTCTCTGATAAGTCTATTCGTCCGGATCAATATACTACTTTAATCTGCCTTTGGAAAAACCCTGATTGGTACATCATGGAAGTACCTTCATTGGAAGTAGCCTTACAAAAATCAGGCTGCACAAAAGAAGTAGTAACCTTTATTCATGGAGATGGAAAGGATTTCCCATTAGCGATCAACAGAGCCGCAGATATCAAACTTCTTTTCGATATACCTGTCATTGCCTTTGATGTACCCAGCCTGCTTCCTACAAGTAACAAGATCAAAAACTTCTATAACTCTAAACACAATTATAAAGAGTCTTCAAGTCTGTTTACAGAATATGTAAAAGCTTTGGGAAAAATAAAAGAGCACCAACCCAACCTTTCTTTAGTGCTGCACATGCACAGTCTTGGTAATTATGTTTATATGGAATCTCTTAAGAAAAATCGATTAGATAAATGTCCATTAATATTTGAAACCATACTTATGAATGCGGCGGCAGTAAAGCAAAAACGCCATAAGGGTTGGCTTGAAAAAAGTCATATTCAGAAAAACATTTATATAACCTACAACAAAACAGATCATACACTAAACGGAGCCCATTTCATCACATTCAGGAAGCAGCTTGGAGAACGCTTGAAAAAGCCATTAGCAAGTAATGGTCATTACATAAACTTTCAAACCATTGCGCATAAGGAGCACAATTATTATCGCAATACAGAGTTATTCAGGATTCACCCGAATCTAAAGCTATTTTATATAGACATTCTTCATGGACGACACGTACCACTTGAAGATGAGTCCAGATTTTCCAAAAGGAAAGATGGTAAAGGTTTTGATATCCGTTGATCAGGATAGCACTGGATTTCTTTTGTCAAAAAATTTAATAGCCTTTCTGCTTATTTCAGGGAATTGCAAAGACTGTATCAACTTCGGATCTTCAAACCTTACCATTGGAGCAACTCTCAGCTTTGCTCTGAAATGGTCCTTTATCTCCTTTTCAAAATTCTCAAGAACATCCACACAGCCTATTCTGATTAAGATTTCATCAGTACCAATTTCGTTAGTAAAAACTTCAACAATGTAGTTTTTAATCATAGGCATTGTATCCAATATATCGTACAAAGCAGGAGGATAGAGACTAGTTCCCTTATATTTGATCATTTGATTTTTACGACCCAATATTGGCCCAAGACGCATGCTGGTTCGTCCGCACTCACATTGATCATAGTTAGCGGTGCAGATATCCCCTGTCTTAAATCTAAGGAGAGGCATGCCTTCTACCCCAAGTGTTGTAATGGTTACTTCACCAGGTTCCCCTTCTTTTACAGGCACATTATTATCATCCAAAAACTCAACAATGATTAATTCAGGATGATGATGTCCTCCTTGCGACGCTCCGCACTCGGTAAAGGCAGTGACCATTTCAGTGGAAGCATAGGTAGAGTATAATTTAATCCCCCACTTGTCCTGTATTTTCTGGCCCAATGTATTCAGTGAGAAATCAGGATTTCTGACCGATTCTCCTATACAAATAGCCTTTTGTACAGAGCTGGATTTATAATCAATATTATTCGCTTCGGCATATTCAATAAGCTTGATAATAAAGGACGGTACAGCCACCAACACCGTAGGGTTTATTCTTTGTATAGTATCCCATTGAAGTTCCGGTATTCCCGAACCCACTCTCACAAGCCCTGCGCCAAGCTTTCTTGCACCGAGAAAATATGCAAGGCCAGCCATAAATCTCCGATCTATGGTAGTTGTAAGTTGAAAGATATCATCGGCACTACATTCTGCACACAAGAATGAAATAGCTTCATTATAGCCGAGACGGTCCAGATCGCCATCGGTAAGAGCAAATGTTACTGGATCACCGAGTGTTCCCGAAGTTGTAACATAATCAACTATTTTATTTTTGGGAACACATAAAAAGTCAAAATTTCTTGAGTAAAGATCATACTTAGAAGATACCGGTACTTTTGTAAGATCTTCCAGAGTATTGATATCAGATCTTTGAATCTTATTTTTCTCAAACAATTCTTTATAGAAAGGAGAAAAAGCCAGAAGATAATCTAATAACTCTCCCAGCTTTTTTTCCTGAAACCTTTTAACTTGCTCTTTATCCTTAAATTCTATTTCGGGGGCGTGCATGCTAATCAGGTTATTATTTATTTAAAAGTTGTAATTGATTGTAGCGCTCTACAGCCTTTCTGCTACTATTTTCTCTTACGACCTTCTTAAGAACTATATTTCCTACTTGGCAAATCAAGAAAGAGCCAATACCAGCAACAGCCAGAGGCGCAGCTAAAGGATCTTGGGGAGTTCCATACGTAGCCGCATCATTAATTTCCGCGAGACCAACAAGGCCAACAGTACCCAGTGGGAATGACAATCCAAATAAAACCCAGCTTCCAATATTGGCAGCTTTTGCAGTGGTGATATGATCCCTGATTTCTCTATCGTTTGTGGAAAGCAATAAAGGACTCAATCTTTTCGAAGAATAATACCTGCCATTATAATAATACAACCCTCTACCTCTGGTCTCAATAAGCATAGGGCCAGAAGGTTCTTCTTTTTCCTCTACAGGTGCTGCCGTGACAGGCTCAGCTATGATCGGATTATCAAAAACTATCTTTGCTCCGTTTTCAAATTTTACCATGAAAACAAGTCTTTTATCGATACTGTTGATTATAGAATCATTTACGTTGTTTTTAAAAAAGATTTTGTCTTCTTTTATTTCCAATACTTTACCATAAATTTCGTCTCCTCCTCTTTTCAAAATCAGGTCTTGAGAAAATGAAACTGTCACAGCAAAAAATAGAATGCATAAAGCAAAAAATGATTTAATAAAATTAGTTTTCATATAAAGTACTTAATAGTTTTTCAATTTTGTTCTTTTCAATTAAAGTAGGTATTTCCTTTTTGAGAGCCTCCTTATACATGGTTGAAGCTTCATCCCTTTTCCCCAAATACTTATAGCAATCACCGGCTATCCAGTGTGCTTCATAACTTTCAGGATTGCATTTTACAATTTTTACAATTGAATCCTCAGAAACAATAGCTTCCTTACTAATCTGCTTTTTCAGGAATTGCTTTAATCTCTTATACGATTCATAATTTCTGAATTCCTGAGTAGAAATAAAAGGATCAGCTGGAATTACTAATGATTTTTCATAAATGGCAGTGTCCTTATTAAGACCTTTCAATTGGAAAATTTTATTAAGATCGTAAGCAACATAAGCCCCTAATACATATGGATTGGAAGACACCCATACCTGTCTTAATGTAGGTTTAAATATTACAGAATGATGTGCAATAAGCTGATTCATGGCTCTTTCATTGCCAAAACCCAATTCTTTATCATTTAATCCATTTTTATTTCTTAGGATCTGAGCTGTTTCCTTAACTCCAATCTTAGGATATTTGCCGATCAACTGATTCATTCTTTCATATCTGTAAAGAGAGGAACTTTCTTTTTTATTTTGAATATTCAGAGGATCATTGGCATATACTTCACTTTGGTAGTGATTTGAACAAACTATATAATTCTGATTTGATTCGAAAAGCCCTTGTTTATTAGGAGATTTTTCGATGATTGCAGCTTTGTTTTCATTTGCAGAACCGACTAATATAGATTCAGAAACAAAAGTTTTTCTCTTTGAAGCAATCTTATTTGCTTCATCAATAGTAGAAGCATATTGCAATATTTCTCGTGCCACCAAGGATATGGGCGTTGCAGATCCAAGCGGAGGGTCTGACTTCGCTGCGTTAATAGTCACAGTAAGACCTTTTTCATTCATTCCGGATAGAACCCCAGTCATACCACCCCAGGTAACCATCATAAATTTAAACCCGCTGTCAGGAGCTATAAAAGCTACAATTTTGTCCTGAGCAAATTCATCTCCTACGTAAAAGTCAAAATTTCTCCCGACCACTAACCCTCCATCTTCGCTTTTAGCATCCCAGGCAGCAAATGAAGTACATCCTACAAGGTTTTTATCCTGCAAAGCATGCCCAATATCGTGAGCCGCGTGATAATTGAGTAATCGCTGATATGGAGTACCAATGGCACCATAGTTCTCAGAGGCAGAAAATGAGACACCGGAAATTTCCTGTTTATATTCCAATGGAATATTTTCATCCAAGTTTCTATTAAACCAACCAATGAGGTATTTTAAAAAGCCACGATAGGTTTTATTGGGAACCAGTTCTGTTATTTGGCCAACGAAAATATCTTCCTGTCTTTTAACGAGTTCACTACTTAATTTACCATTGATAATTCCTCTGTCGTATGGGGAGCCCTCGACATACATTTCATAGATACCAAACTCATTCTTCTTAAACCAGTTATTGCCAATTCTATAAAAGCCCTTGGAGACCTCTTCTCTTGGGAGAGATTCTGCATTAGTATTTGGTGGTACTGGCGGGTAAGCAAGTGCAACAGAGATAAACCAGACTATCAGAAATAAAAAAATTGAAATAATACCGGTAAAAACATATCTTTTTTTGATGCTCATGAATTTTCAAATTTCACCCTTGATTACAAATTTGGCAGGAATAAAATTCACTGCAAAATAAATGTTGCAGCTATTTTTTTCGTCAAGCTAAAATTCTCTTAATTGATATAGAAGTATAACTGTTTTTATTGCAATCTTAGTATATCTGACTTAAACTAAAGCTATTAATATATCAGAGCTCAATATAAAAAATACTAATGCTTTTCATCTATTATGTCAATTAAATTAAACTAAATAGAATAATTGAGAGGCCTTAAATAAAAACAGCTGCCCTTAAATTAAAGAACAGCTGTTTTATTCTAATTTAAGAGTAACTACTCTATGATAAGTTTCTCAGTCGCGATGCTAGTCTCACCTATGATGTTTATCAAATAAACACCTGATGGTAAGTAACTTAAATCAATTTCTTTTTCATAGGCAGAACCTTCAGAATAACCTGATATTACATACACTTCTTTACCCAATAAATCCACTACGTTGAATTGGTATTTTCCTTCGGCATTGAATACCTGTACTTTGAAAACTCCTTTATTAGGGTTAGGAACAATACTGTACTTGAAAGAAGCTTCAGACCCAATAACAGGCTCTACTTCTGTGCTTGTAATATCACCGTTAAAATCAACTTCACGGATTCTGTAATAAGAAGTGTTTTTCGAATTATTTTTATCAGTGAAATTATAATTTCTTTGTGAATTTGAATTTCCAGCTGCTTTAAGCGTACCAACCGCAACGAAATTTATACCATCAAAAGATCTCTCAATTACGAATTCTTTAGCATTCTTTTCAGTAGCAGTAGACCATTTTAATAATACTAAAGAAGCAGATTGTCTCTCAGCACTGAAATGAATGAATTCAACAGGAAGAGGACAAGTGGAACCATCCGCGCATACTAAAATTCTACCGCAAGAATAAGTAGGGCCTGAGGTGTATGAAATATTGTACAATCCGCCTTTATTCTTTGAATTATTTCCGACAATAGAAGCATTTCCAGTAAGCACATTATTGGTCTCTGTTGCGGGAGTTGACCAAAGGTTACTATTGTTAGTTATTGTTGTAGCGCAATTAAAAGCTCTTAATGCACCTGACGTTGCTTTAATTGCCAGCCAATAAGTTCCGGCAGGTAAATCGTAAGGTGTGGTTAACGTCCAAGTCCTTGCAGAATTTGCTTCAGGAAAGGTGGTCGTTTCTATAACAGTACCGGCGCCTCCTGGACCATTGTAATTTCCAGCAGGACTACAATCATTACAGTAAATAGTACTTGGAATAACATTAGGATGAATCCTTAATTCAAAAGCACCTGCTCCCCAGCCACTTCCCTGGAAGAAACTTACTTCAGTCAATTTAATTGGTTGAGTTGAAGTAATCATTGTATAAAGAGGACCATTAACATTTGATGCATCAGGAGCACATGGCTGAGTTTTAATTATCGAACCACTTATACTAGATTTGTCTTCTGCATACAAAGCCCTTGCGCAACCTGTTGCTGAAGTGTTAGTAGATGTAAATGGAACAACAATTGAATCTTTCGTGTCTAAAGGATTCAATTCAGTACCAGGAAGATCGTTAAGGTTTTTATACCATTTAATCGGTAAATTGTCTGGATCAACTATATAAAAGCTAGCTTTATTTGCAACAGCATCAACACAACCTCCTGTTATATATGGACTTGGTGGAGCGGTATAAGTAACTGTATCCATATAAACGGGACATGGACCGCAAAGAAATGCTACTGAAGCTCTATCATCTGAAATAGTAACTCTATATTGCCCAAAATCAGTTGCAGGAGTGTATGTTACATCATCTCCCTTTGGTGTTCCAAGAGGCAACCATGCACCTGACGTTCCCGCACGATATTCCCAAGTATATTCATACGAGGTGTAAGTCTGAGGTATATTTGAATTTAAAGTGGCAGAAAAACCTGGACAAGTCACAACATCAGGACCCAGGTTAGGCTTGCCTGGACATGGATTAGCAAAACTACAACCTGAAGGTAGGGTAAAACTTACTGCACTGCATTTGTCAACGAAATCACCAACGCCAAGCTCCCCTCTTCTGTTCCATCCCCAAGCATACGCCGCACCTCCTCCTGAAACTGCATAAAACCAAGCATCACCATCGGAAACCGAAACAATGCCTGTTAAATCTTGATTACCAGGTTTTGAACCATCTTTTACATAAACCGGAAACGGACTAAACAATTTAGTAGACTTTCCATCACAACTAGTTAAATTACAAGCAGAATTACCATCACCTAAGGACCCTGCGCCAACCAAATCTCCGCCAGGTTTTAGACAATCAATCGATCCCCCTGACCCTGTTGAAATTGGCTTATCATTAAACAATCCTCTTGCTCCAAATGTAACTACTTTACCATTTGCCATAACAATAGCTGAATTGGCCTGACCTGCGGATACATAAACAGCTTTCCCATCAATACCATTTCCTAAAAACTGAGCCTCTGTAGTGGCATACGTAGTAAGACCCGGAATAACCACCCTTCTTGCATCATTTTGATAGACACCTGTAGCTGCAGCGACGGTTCCACCTCTACCTAACTGTCCAATTCCCCAGTCACCTCCAAATGACCATACATTTCCCTTACCATCCAAAGCTAAGCAGTGAGTATCTCCACCTGAAATTTGTATAATGTTGGATAAAAATTGGGCCGGAGTTGGAGTAGCTGAATAACCACTATTTAATGGATCACCTTGGATTACTTTTCCTGCTGTAATTGCTGCCGTACTTCCGTCTGCAGCTGGTCTTCCCAGTTGATTTCCATCATTTACCCCCCAAGACCAAACATTTCCAGCTGCATCCAATGCATAAGTACAGGCATCACCTCCTTCAATCTGGATAATATTATCTAATGGAGTTCCATCATTTTTAATAACATATACTGGCGTAGTACGATCTGTTGTTGTTCCATCTCCTAACTGTCCATTTTTATTCTGGCCCCAAGCCAAAACTCTTCTGGTAACTTTCTCCAAAGCAAATGATGATGCATTACCTCCAGAAACATAAAAAATATCATGAAGGAAAACACCGTTTGGATCACTTACAGCATCTATTTTGGAAGCTTGTAATCCTCTGGAGACTCTTGTAGGGACACCACTGTTGACTAATGATCCTCGACCTAACTGCCCTAAAGCTCCTTCTCCCCAAGCCCAAACCTGTCCTGCACAAGAAAGACCAAGAACATGTGCTCCTGATCCTGCATCCACCTGACTAATTGCAGGTAAATTCCCATAAGTTAAACCTCCTGTATTATTATCTATGTTTCCTCTCCTAACTGCTACAGGTGTATTGCTAAATGTATTAAGAGGGAATGGAGCATCTGTTAATGATATTCCAAGTTGTCCTTTACTATTTTCCCCCCAAACAAATACAGTCTGGTTTTCGCAAACAGCTGCCGAGAAATCGTTTCCTCCCGAAATTTGAAGATTTTGCCCAAAGCCCCTTATTGCGGTAAGGATAATGGTTAAAAGAAGTAGGCTTTTTTTCATATTATTTAATTTGTTTTCGAGTCTAATATTTTCAAAATCAGTTTTAAAGAATTATAAGAGCATTAAGTTACAAATAAATCTACAAAAAGTATTAATTAAAGATACTGCTATTAAAGGCTGTATACAAATTCTTTTAAAAATGTAACCCCAAATTTAGATGATTTTTTTCCTTTTGAATGAGAACCACTATAAAACTATATAAAATATTAATTGACATTTATTTAATTTAATTAATAAGTAAGGGTCAGTTGCTTCTTTCCTGTCACTTTAATTACTTTTTGGAATTATTAATATTTAAAAAAGATTTAAGTAAAACTTTTCAAATAAATTATAAAGTAAAAAGTAACTAAACAAAATATCATCACCTTTAATACAAAAAACTAAAAGTCAAAAATTTACCTATAAAAAAAGACCATTCTTTTGAATGGTCTTTTCAATTATTTTTTATTTTCTTTAGTTTCAGGCTTTGTCCCATGCCTTTTAGATGGAGCATCTTGTTCTTCCCATGGCTCCCCCAGTGGATACATCCTCTGAGGTGGCTCTGGAGTTACTATCTCATTAAATAATTTTCTATTCTCCTCGTTTTTATCTACTCCCATTTTATTATATAAATAATGTTAATCCTCTTCTCTCTGACTATCACTCTTCTAGTACAAAATACTTTTGTACAATATCATTAATTTTATCGGCATTTAATGGTTTTACAAGAAATTCGGAAACTCCCGCATTGCGAAGTTCAATCTTCTCAGCATCAGGAAGTTCTGTTGCACTTAGTACAACAATAACGCTCTCCTTTTGCCTTGGTATTTTATGATACCTCTCAACAAATTCCCTTCCGTCTATTAATGGCATGTTAATATCAAGCAAAATCAGATCAGGGCATGTCCCTAAGTCGTCGGTACATTGGTACTTAATATAATCAAGACCTTTTTTCCCATCATATGCAGTAGTTACCATTGAAGTAACACCCATTCCATTCAGGACCTTTTCAGTAATGAAATTACTTACCCGATCATCATCTACTAATAAAACACAATTCATTTTCATATGTTACTAAAGCCTTTAAATGTCTATTATCCGAACATGATATTTGATGACTGGGTTCAGCTTTAGGAAGGGAAAAAAGCCTAAAAATAAGGGAACTTTTAAGATACTCTAATAAATCAAACTTGTTTTCCTCAGTATGCCTTTAAAATTTTACAACAATGGACATATTATAAGTATAAACAAATTTATTACCTGTAATCAAAGGTAAAGCATCGTAAGTAGCAACAAACTGGTTGTTTAATGAAAAGTACTTATTGATGTTTATCATCACCTGAAAATCAGTAATTACCCTGGGTTTAAAAAAATTGGTAAATCTTGCCTGATAATAAGTTACCATGAAGACATTTACGTTTTGGGATACATCACCTCGAAAAGAAACATTGGTTGTATTTTTAAAAAAGTATGTTTCAGCCTTGGTACTATCACCTCCTGACTCAAACCTCAAAACATCACCCCTCCATATTTCATGTTCATACATCCCACCGGAATTTATGCTAAATGAAAATTTAGGTGTGGATTTTATCCTGAACCTGAGGCTTGCCCCATATAATTCCCTTATTTGCAATCCTCTACCAAGGTCATACTGCAACTGAAGAAAAGGTTCATAAGATAACCTATGGGTTCTGAACAGGTTCACTCTCCAATGTGTATATCCCTCACTTATAACCCTTTGCTGAGTAGTTTTAATCAACTTTCCGTAGTTAATATTGAGATACCCGTGTTTTTCCGACAAATAAACAAGATTGGAGTTTAAATTGACGGAAGTAACCTGATTTTGTTGTTTTTTAGTTGAAAAGCCCAGGCCAATGTTTCCGGTCCAGTAATTTGACGTATCTTTCTCAATGCGAAACCTTTCAATGTTTAGAATTTGTCCAAAAGAAGAGGGAACAAAACATGCAAACGAAATTGTTATTAATAATGGAAGAAATAAGTAAGAGGATTTCATTAAAAGGTTAAGATAAATAATTTGCAATTTTTATATTTGCAGGGCAAAAACAAAGATTTTTGTTAATTGTTCTTGATAAAAGTTCATTGACTTATGGGGCCGACCGGATTTGACAGGTTGAGTAATGACGTGTATAAGCATGCAGGCTCATGGGATGAGAGCCTTGAAAGATAGTTCCGAACAATATCTGGCGAAGAATCTTACGCCATGGCTGCTTAATCTGACTGAATGTTAGATTAGCTCATCCTGATATTAGATTATCAGGAAGCCATCACTCCTCAGTTCTTTCGTTCCGCGGGAACTGAATACGGAGTGTCGAACAGTGGAACTAGTCAGAGTGATGTTGTTAAGCTTTGGCGAAATCTAAACAACTAAGGTAAAATTTGGCTGCTGCCTGCCTGGTTTTACCCGACAATTAAAGTCAGCTAAGCATGTAGAAGGCTCGATTATTAGCTTCTCTGGACCAGGGTTCGACTCCCTGCGGCTCCACTCCTTTTGATGGTAATTTACTATAATTCAGCAGATTACCATCAATTTTTCAAACCGACTTTAGTTATAAGTCGAGTTTTACTTACACGGATATTACAGGGTAAGTTTTTTCTTTCAATTAACCGATTTTTAAATACTTTATGCTTCAGGAAATTCTAGTCCAGTTTAAAGAAAATTTCAATCAAAAGGTAAAAACACCATTCTTTGGTGCCTTAATTATAGTTTGGTCAGTTTGGCATTGGGAGCTCCTTTATTCACTATTCAATTTTGATGAGGATTGTACTAGGGTTGATAAAATTGTGATAATTAAAGAGCTTCTTGGCAATTATAGTTTTTGCTATGAACTTGGAACTTGTTTGTGGGTGACTTTTGCTTCCCTCATTTGCACATACATCTTAATCAATTTTTCCAGATTAATAACAATACTTTTTGAAAATCATCTTTCTCCGTTAATTTATAAGCTAGGCGATAAATCTATGGTGGTAACTAGAGCAGATTTTGAGAAAGAAAAAAGGATAAGTCTGTCTTTTAGAGATAAATACGAAGGCGAAAGAAAAGAACGCTTAGCAATTGAAAAAGAACGTGATGAAATGAAAGCCTTAATAGGAAATGATCCTTCTTTGGAAAATCACTTCAATGAATTGTATTATAATTGGCTTTCCCAAAATAACCTTTTAGACCAATATGAATTAATCCAAACTGATGCTAAACATGGTACACTTGAACTTGAGACAGGCATATCTAATGAAATAAATAAATATGGACTTCTTCAATTTGATATTTCATCTCGACGTTGGAAACTCAGTAAAATAGGAAAAAAATTTGACGATTACTTTAATTCTCAAATGGCAAAATCCACAAGTCCCAAACCTGAAAAAGAAGTAGCATTGCCCATCTTGTCCTAAAGTTAAATTCAAGTTTTCCCCTGTATTTCCAACCTTTCGATATTACAATCAAACAAAAAATAACCATATCGCTTTAAAAGAAAACTGCCAGGAGCAACCGGATTTGAATCAGCACCCTTAATTAGGTTTGCTTTTGAGCTCTTTTATAACTCTAAATATAAAAGGGCTTCTTTCACGAAAATTCTGAAATAAGAATAGAATTTAAATTATTGACTTTTGAAACAAAAATGATTTTCTTTACGTAAAGATTCTACGATTAATCATTTTTAATTGCATTTATTCCTTAAACTTTTAAATTAGTATAGCAGTTATGTTTAAAAATTCAACTGTGAATACAATTGTCTTGATATTATCTATTTTATTAGTGCTATATTACATTATTAGCATAATAAGAAGATTATCTAAGGTCAATAAAGTAAAGAAGATTATTCTTGAAAAGGATAATAAGAAAATTGTTTTGTCAAAATCTGCAGATAAAAGTGATATGAAAAAAATATTAGAGTTATCGCACTGAGGATTTTTTTAAGGTTCTATTTTTTGTAAATGCCAGGAGAAGATATACCTAAAAGGGGAAGAAATTTAGAAAGTAAAGCCGGTGGAATCGGTGTTGGTACTTTGATAGTGCATTTTGCAGAAAGGATCAAACCTGATTGTTCAAATTGTCCTAAAATATTCAATATCATTAGTACTGATTGTTTAGAAATCAAGCATTGGTTAATAATTTTAGCTCCTTCTTTAGCATTTGTAGTCTCATTTATTTTCCAGTTAATTCGTAGAAAAGTAGATTTCTTTATCCTTGACTCTTATATAAAAAAGGGAATAGAAGAATATAGAAAACAATTAAACGATCCACATATTTCAGCTTCTAAAAAAACAAAACTTCAAAAAGAATATGACGAGTTATGTACTGTTAAAGCAAGAACTCTTGTCAAAAATATCAAGAAGATTGATTAATTAGAATTGCTCCAATAGCCCCTTTTTCATTACTCTGCAGTCTTAAAAAAGACTTATTTTTAATAAATACTTCTCTCACCTTATGGAGAAGAGACATCAATTATTAGTAGAAGATTTCGAACAATTTTTGAAGAGTAACCAAGATTTATTTAAAACAAAAAATACATTTGCCGATTAAAAGAAACCCCCCGACCAGCTGCCAGGGGTCAACGGATTTTGGGGTCCGTTAGTTCAACCAGCTATGGTGAAGAGCAAAATTATCATACTATTCTGGATATCAAAATAGTATGATAGTTATTTTTTCCAATCAAAGCTATCAAAAGACAACAGTATATAATCTATCTGGGAATAATTAACAGTTAATAACAGCTTCTGCCTGTCATCCACCTTTTTCGCTTCCTTATGGGCTTTTATGTTTTTCTCCGGAAGGAGTATAATAGCCGTACTGTTGAATCTGCTTAATTCAACAACCCGACCCCGTAAGAAATGCTTATTCCTGTTTTTGTCTAATTTCAAATGGCCTGTGAATAATGGATCTGGAGTCCCTGCTTTTAGGAGGACAATTACCTCATCATATTCCCTTAGATCATAAGGATCTTTTCTCGGGTCTTGAGGTTCGTGAGAATAAGGTTTATTAAAATTCATCTCGTTTCTCCTTCTCCTTATTCCTAGCCCAGATGTTTCCGATTTCTTTGCTTTTTACTGGCTCAGGCGGCGGATTTATAACTTTGCCTGTAATGCTCTCAATTTGCTTGATAATGTCCTCTAGCTCCTTAATTCGCCTTTCTAAACGTGCATTTTCTTTTAGACCTTCCATCCACCATTCTGTAACGGTCTTTAAATCCCTGATTGGTAATTTTGCCCCATTCTATACTAAGTATTTTAGTTTTTATGTAAGAAGCTAAAAAAAATTGGCAAGGTTATCCACATTTTTTAGACAAAATTGCAATTCGATAACTATTAGTTATTCAGGATGGGGGGAAAATCTTTGATTTATTATAGGAGGAGCCAGGAGCTTACTCCTCTGCGGAAAAGATAAAATAGAGGGTGATTTTGTTTTACAATTTATTTGTAAAAATTTTACAAATTAATTGAAAATCAACAAGTTGTGAATAAATAATTGAGGTTTTTTTCTTGATTGTGGCCGGATGGATTTTTACCTTTGATAAAATAAATAATAATATTTATGATTATTTCAAATGTAAAATTCATGCATGTTCAGTCTGATGGTAATCTGGTAAATGAGATGGGAAATCAGAAAACAATGTATGAATCAGTTTGGGAGTCACTCCCATGCAGAAGCCACAGCTTTGAGCTGTTAAATAAGATAGGTAAAATAAATGTAGAACTTAAAACATTCAGAGTAAAGGAGGCTGAGGCTTTATTGAGGAAAAGTCTTAAGTCTGATCATGGGCCTAACTTAAGCGATTATCAATTAAGTTGCTTTAACGAGTGCCAAAGTGCGGCGCTTGAAATGTTAAGCTGATTATTAGAGGCTGTCTTAAAGGGCAGCCTTATTTATTTACTCCGGTCATCGTAAAGTAAAGTCTTCATAGCACCAATAATTTTGTCATAATATAAATTATTGTATTTCTTACACAAAAACACTTGGTTAGTTAGGGTAAGTAACTTATCTTTACATAACAATACTCGTGCCCTTTAAAGGCAGCTACTACACGAACTCATTTTCTTATGAGACTTAGTGACTAACAATCTTCCGGAAACAATCTCGTTTCCTCCAATCCTCTCAATAAAAGGATCTGCAAAGCTTCTAGACTGTTCGGATAAATTTATATTTGATCTGATAAAAGCCGGAGCGCTAAAGCCCTATTACTTCGGAGATAGAGTCTACATCTTTACTGATCAACTACTAGAATCACTAAAAACACATGATTCTAAATGGTTACTCAAAAAAGAGCCTGGTGTTCATCCAGCTAAAGATTCATACTTAAAAATATGAGTGGGATCGATTGGCGTTTTTACATCAATGATCAGCTCATAGACGAGCCGATAGGTTGGGATGCAGTTGAACTTTCATTGCAAAGGTCATCTACATATTATGGTTTAGACATCATTTATGGGAAAGATCTAACCTTTACTGGAATTGGTGCGGAGCTAATAAAGGAAGCTTTCTCAATAAATGATATAGACGCTGAATTAAACTTCTTAGTAACTTCTACATGTGACGACTGGAATACATCTTCATTATTTTTTGATGGAATAATTAATTGCACGTTCTATAAGGAATCAGAAAGCGAAGTATCTATCTTAATTGAAAGCTCAGGATTGCAGAGAGATTTTAAAAACAATCTTTCTATTCCTGTAAGCATGGATGCTTTCGAATCTCTTAATGGTAGCACACTGACAAGCATTTATCCTTATGATATAGGACTCCATTCTAAAGACCTAATAAAACGAACCAAACTAGCTGGAGGGTATAATTATTCCGATTCTTATACAATAATTAATCCTGATAACTTATTTTGTATTTTGCCTTTCGGAGAGATACAAGGAGATGAACTTGATGGAGCAAACCTGGCTTTATTCCCAACTATAACAAGTGATAGACAAAATACTAATCCCGGCTATGTCTTTAAAGCTAAGGAAGCTGTTGACCTAGAAATATCCTATGATTTTGTCGGATCTATTAGAGAGAGATTTGCAGCAGATCGAAGCTATTATTTAGCTATTCATTATCGCATAGGCCCTCCTTTTGAAGGTCCTCATCCAACTTTAATTGACTTGGGATTAAAAGATTTATTTGGCAATACAACAATGAATCAGCCTATAAATTCTCAGGGCACTTTAAATATTTCATTACCTGAAGGAGGTGAATTTTATATTTTCATTCAATTCTTTCATTTTTTCTATTCAACATCGGTTGTTCTGAATTCGACCATAACTGTAAACTTTTCAAAATGTGATCTTACATTCAAGGCTGTTACTAAAGAGAAACCTTCTATAACAAAAGGAATTCAATTATATGAAGCCTTTTATAAAATATCAGAATACATCACAGGAGTTACAGATTGTTTTAGATCTAATTTCTTCGGCCGGTTAAACTCAGTTATTCCTTATTCTCAAAATGGTTGCGGGGCTTGGGTCGCTTTAACTAATGGTTTGAACATTCGGAATATGTTAGATAAGGAGGGTAATAAATTCCCTATTGTTTGCAGCTTTGAAGATTTATACAATGCATGTAATGCTATTTGGCCACTTGGCTTAAAGATTGAAAGAGAGAACGGAAAAGAATACATAAGAATTGAGCCAAGATCTTACTTCTTTAATCCACAAGCTATTATATCTCTGCCAAATGTCTCCGGGATAACGACAAGCCCAAATCCTGAAGATTACTATAATCAATTTGAATGTGGCTATTCTAAAACTAACCTAAATACAGGAGGAATAAATGGTATTGACGAATTCAACTCAATAAGAAATTACTCTATTCCAAAGAATAAAGCTCAGAAAAAATTGAGTGCTGTTTCTGATATAGCAACGTCTGGCTATTTGATTGAACAAACTCGCAGAGCTCAATTTTCAGAATTGCCAACAACAGATTTTGAAACTGATAATGATCTTTTCTTTATCTGCTTAAACACTAGTGAAGTTACCTCTGACCTTTACACTGACCCTCCAGAAGTCACAACATATCAGGCCGGAGAAGTCTCTGAAAGAGATGAGAATTTCTCTTCTATTACAAATTTGATAAGCCCAGAGACGGTTTATAACCTCAGAATTTCTCCTGTAAGGATGGCTAAAAACTGGTATCCTGTAATTAGGGGGACGATAGTAAATAAAACTAATCCCGTACTTAAATTTCTTTCAGGCACATTTAACTATCAGGTTGAATCTACATTGCTTTATGCATGCAACAATTCAATAGGTACTGACAAAGAAGACCAAGACCTAAACGATTCTGTAGTTGAAGATAGTACCCCAATATATGAGCCCATCATATATGAGTTTGAATACCCGCTTTCTTTTCCTGAATTCAACTCAATTGCAAACAATTCTGAAAAAGCTATTGCATTCTCGTGTAACGGTTCAAACTATCAGATTGGTTTTATAAAGAGCTTATCATATCAACCAAATACAGAAGGTGGAATAGCTTCATTTAAGCTCATAAAAGGTTCGTGTGCAGTGGGCTCTTTTGATGAAGGGTTTGATGATGGATTTAACATTGGAAATTGCTAAAACAATATGAATAAATTAAAAATCAATAACAAAGAATCTGACTTCATCCAGGTGGATGATAAAGATGCAACTTTCGGCTATAGCATGAGGCCAGATAATAGCTACCTAATTTACGGACAGGATCAGGGAGGTAATGTTTCAATTGAAATCCATGATGATTTAAACAATGGTATTGCAGCCATGAAAGGAAACTTTAAGGCAAAGCAAGAGCAATTGACAAAAAGTATCTCTGACGCTTTAAGAGCCGAAGCAGAAAGGCAAGAAAGATCAAAAGAATCTTATGCTATGAAAACATTTAGAGAACAACTAAAAAAATCTATTGAAGACCAAAATGAAAAAGCTTATTTACAAAAATGAGAAAGGAGCCTCGGCTCTTCTTTCTTCTCTTAATGAAAGAGCTGCAAAATATAACGCAGCATATCAAACATTTTCAAGATTAAACCTTGGAGACACCACTCTTGAAGAGATTCAATTTGCAATTGCAAACTTTTCTAGAATAGAGACATCTGAATTTATCAGAGAGAAAATTTATGAAAAGAATTCAACACTTAAGGCACTTCCTTTAAATAAAGTAGATATCCTTAAGATGATTGAACTGCCAGAGGGGTTTAAAAACTTTGCTACAGCTGTTGAGTCCTTGGTTCTCCCTTTCGGTTCTAAATATCCTCCTATTGCATTCTTTAAAATTGAGGATGACAAGGTTATACTAAATGAGGAGTTTTTGAATAACTACATTGATTCTAAATTCTGCTACTACCTTGAAACAAAGGAAGAAGAGGATGCATATGAGTTAATGGTCGAAATTCAAAATCTTCTCAATAGAGCTAAGCCACATTTTGAAGATCAAATGGCAAATATCCTGATAGGAAAAGGAATCACTGCGGTCCTTAGTGATGCAGAAAAAGAGATAAAATTCCAACCAAAAGCATTCTTGTACCACATTAAGAAAATAAAAGATATACACAATGAATAACGAAATGATTGTTGCAAAACCAGTTCTCGGAAAAGATAAGAGAATTGAATCGTATGTTGAAGTTTCTGTACCACGTGAATTAGCAGAATACCAATTATCCTTGCCTATTGAAAAAAGGAACTCACATTGGCGGGAGGTTAAGACTGTTGAAGATTTGAAAGCTGAGAGAGCTAAGATAAAAGAAGAGATCATAAACAGCCTCTCTGAAGATGAGCTCCAAAGGCAATTAAACGAAATAAAAAAGCAGAAAGGTAAGTAATGGAAAGAGCTTATAAAATAGCCAACCTGGAAGTTGCCTTCGATGACACCGGAGACCTTCTAACTAAACTCGAAGAAACAAAAGCCTCAAGACTTAAAAAACTTGGGGCTAATGCTGATCTAAAAAGGTTAGATGAAAAGCTTTTGAAGTTAACTTCATTGAGAAACGAGATAGAGAAGCTTATTGAATCTTATTATAAAGGTCCCGTGCTTAATGCTAGTCCGGAACTCAAATTCCATTTAAATATGATCTATAAGCCTAATATTTATAATGGAGACAAATACTGGTATGATAAAGTATAACTATGCCAAAGTACAAAAAGAAAACAGTCGATCAGATTTGCAGCCTATTATCAACTGGGTTATATACTATTGAATCAATTTGTAATCAGGTGGGAATACATCCGGACACCTTCTACGATTGGCAAAGGAATAAGCCAGAGTTTGCAAATCTAGTTGAAGAAGCCAGAGCGGAAAGGATCAGCTCTCTCAGAGAGATTGCCCTTTCCAGTCTGGTTAAAGGATTAACTGGATTTAATTACGATGAGGTTACATCTAAAAATGGTAAAGTTGTTAGGACTGTGACAAAGTTTGTTGCACCTAATCCAAACCTAATTATGTTCACTTTAAAGAATACGGCTCCGGAGCAGTTTAATAAAATGGCCCCTGTTGGCGACACTCCTATACAATTACCTCCTGTGAGAGAAATAGAGGATGCGCCAGACAAGCCGGACGGAAGCAATAGAGATTAAGAAACCCCATGAAGGACAAAGACAAGTTCTCGATTCTCTCTCCAGGTTTAAAGTTGTCTGTTGCGGTCGGCGATTTGGTAAAACTGAACTTGCAAAACGTCGACTGATACTTCAAGGGTATCAGAATGGAAAATCTGTAGGATATTTCTGTCCAACCAATAAGATGCTATCAAAGCAATGGAACGCCATTGTAAAAACCTTAAGTCCTGTGATACTTAAGAAAGATGAGCACTTTAGATCCCTCCTTCTAAAAACTGGAGGTATTATTGATTTTTGGTCTCTTGAAAACTTTGATACGATTAGAGGTCAGGCTTATCACGAAGCTATTATTGATGAAGCTGCCTATGTAGAAGATCTCCTAGATATTTGGGAGAAAACAATTAGACCAACTTTAACCGATTACCGAGGTTCTGCAACATTCCTATCTACCCCAAACGGTTTTGATAACGACTTTAAAAAGCTCTTTGACTTTCAGGAAAAGTTTAATAATTGGGAATCCTTTAAAATGCCAACCTGGACAAACCCTAGAATTCCTATTGATGAGATAGAAGAAGCTAAATTACAATTACCCCTAGACGTTTTCAGACAAGAATATGAAGCTGACTTTATTCTATTTACTGGGAAGTTATTCATGGATCATTTCCGTCCTGATGTTCACATTGATGCTGATGTTACTCTAATTCCTCATCTTGAAGTATACTTGGCTTTCGATTTTAATATTACTCCTAGTTGCCTGATAATTCAAAAGTCACAGGGCTCTTTACATGTTATCAGAGAAATTCACGAACCTGGATGGGATCTTTTTAGGCTCTGCTCAGAGTTAAGATCTGATTATGGAAATCATAATTTAATAATTAATGGGGATGCTTCGGGTTATGCGAGAAATGCATTAACCCAAGGTAATATAAATGCCTATGATATTATCTCATCCGAACTAGGAAGAGACTTTGAAGATTTTAACGTACCGTCTCATAACCCAAGTTACATTAATAGTCGTCTTCAGTGTAATTGGGTCTTAAAGAATATATCTGTTAAAATACATCCTTCTTGTAAAAGATTGTTACATGATATTCAAAGTTGTAAAATTGATGAAAAACAAAGTATTGAAACATGGAAGAAAAAGAATCCTGAAGATGGACATGTTTTCGACTGTTACAGGTATCATATAAACGCCGAATGGGCAGATAGACTCCAATATGTGAGAAATGATCTATAAGTGGTTGGAATAGTTTTTCGTGACTCACTCACACATGAATTATTGAACCTGTTTTAGAGCTTCCCGAATAAAAGAGTTCGATTCCTCGTGGGAATAACCATAATCCACTTAATGCACTATAAATAACCCAATTAATAAAAGATTATTTCATTTAGTTATGGAATAGGTCGAGCTATACCCAAAAATAAAGGGGCACATTAGGCCCCCATCTTAGTCTAAAAATGATTCATTTCTGCTTATCCTCCCATCAAAACAGCAAGGAAATAGTCCATTGCAAGCTGTTTTAGGTCTTCATCCGATGGTTCACTCCAGATCAGTGGAAGAAGCGTTTATAAGGCTTTATAATAGGATTCTGGACGTGATATAGTTTCTTCTATTTCTGGAGTGACTCCAAAAACCCCTACTCTTAAATCTCTTTCATTAACATATACCACTATATCAAAATCCTTGTTAGCATAAAAATCCTTAAAGGGATATATTCCACATGCATTAAGGAATGCAGGCAAATCAAAGTATTCTTCTAAATCTTCTAATCTCATTGTATTTCGTTTATTATTGTTTGTAAATCTGTTTTAAATGCTTCAAAGTCTTTAGCTATTAGATAATAGCCTCCAGACTTGATTATCTCCTCTTGACGAGCTTTTTGATGTTCAGACTGCCTATCTTTACCTATTTTGATTTCAACCCCTATAAAGCGACCTAATAGAATAATCTGAATATCTGCTAACCCTTTCTTCATTCCGGAGTATCTCCACTTTTTTGTTCGTGGATCATATTGCCCTTGGCTGTTTATTCTATAAGCCTGACCTCCTAATGATTGTACATACTTTATAATCTGATAAGTCAGTTCATTTGCTGGGCTCTTCTTCTTTCTGGTTGTTGGGATTCCCCACTTAGGCACAGAAGGATATTTATTAATTAAATATTCTATTTCTTCTTTAGTCTTTTTCATAATAGATAGTAATAATATATATAGGAAGTAATGGAAGTATAGATAGTAAAGGAAGTGAGGGAAGTGAGGGAAGTAAACTTAATATCCACTTCCCACTTCCGTTACTTCCCATATCCCCCTTTACTTCCCATTTTTCTATATTCGTTTACTTGAGCTACCACTTTTGGAGAAACATGGAGTAGGTCCTGTATCTCTTTGTATTTTTTACCTTGGTCTAATAGATTAATAATCTCATCTGTCTTTTCGTGCGATGGCTTAGAACCATTAATAAAGTCCTCTTCATTAATATGTTCCTCTATTAATTGGAAGAACACTGAGCCGTCAATATCTTCATCCAGACTTATCAGCTTATTATGCCGTCCTCGCTTAAGGAATCTTGCCTTATCAATGATCAATAACCTTTCCGTTCTTTCTTGATCATAGGCATAGCGAAGAAATATCTGATAATCCATAAAGTCTCTAATAGCACTTGGGCCAAATCCTAAATCTCCAGATGTTTTCTGGTTCTTAGCGCCTTTGTTGGTATGGTTGATAGTAAGTGTTGTTACTCCGTGCTTTTCCCTCCAGGAATTCAATACATCAAAATAAAGGTCCGCATTAAGGTTATTTAATTCTCTCTGTTTTCTATCTCTCATAAGGCGGGATACACAAGCTTTAAAGCTGTCTATTATCACCAGCTTTATTTTCCTGTCTTCTATGATTTGAGATACTTCGTCAATAGTAAGGTTTCTGTTTTTGGCAAAACTGAGAATAAATAGCTCGTTAATTTTACGTGGTGATTTCTGGATAAAATTACGTTCAATTGGTTCAACCATTTCTTTGAATAAGTCTTCAGTTATCTCATAATTCAAGTAAAGAACGTTACCTTCATGGTCCAATTTGTTTCCCAAGTATTCACTATAGCCATATTTCAGAGCCATTGCAAGACTTAGTCCTAAACGTGTTTTCCCAGTTCCTCCTTCTGCAGTTAAAAAGTTGTTTGCTCGTTGGACAATAAAATTCTCCCAGGTAAAACGCAGTTGAAAGTCTTTGTACTTTTCATAAAGTTCCTCAGTAGTTAGAGTGCAATTATTAAACTTAGAACTAGTATCATTTTTAAGTTCTTTTATTTCAGGCAAACACCCTTCAATTATTGCATCTGCCAAATCATAACTATCGGTTCTTCCCTGGAATAGGTCTACCACTGAATGATCTATTTTATATGACTGTAATTTCTTTATGGTCGAGTTTTCTCTACCTGCCTTGTCTGCATCTTGGATATAAAAGACTTTTCTATTAAAGAGTATATGAATATTCTTATCTGTAAGTCCATTACTTCCGCCAGTTGCAAGCCAATCAAATTGAGGATAAGACTTTCTAGCAATGATTGCAGTCTTTTCACTTTCTACGAGACATATAGTTTTATTATCAGAAAGTAGATGTTCCAGGAATAAACAGCTTTGAAACTGTTCCCCTTCTTTTGGCTTAAGAGAAAATGGATTCTTAGATTTGTTCCGCTTTATCTCATTGTATTCAATGAATTTTACATTAACATCTTTGCCGTCCTTGCTCTTATAAATGAAGGCCGTTAATGTATCTTTTGTGCCAACTCCAATTGATTCCCATTCCTTCCTATTGAAGCCAAGGTTAGATTCACAATAAAGATGGAAAGGTGAGGTAATATCATTCTTGATCCTTAAAATATCTTTTGGATCTGGATACACTACTTTCTTATCAGGCTTTGGACTAATTATAGGAGCTTCCTGAATCTTGCCGCGTGGATCGTTATGATAACCGCAATTATTGATTCTCTCACATTTACCGTATTCATGCGAAAGACCTTTATAATAGCGAAACTCTTTATTATGGCCACACTTAGGACATTGACCTTTTGGAGAAGGGGATTCTTCAAACTCAAATCTCATTTGTCTGCCCCTCCTCAGCAATGATTAAGTTAATATCATTGTTAGTGCAATATTCAGCAATCATTGAATAAAGCACTTTCGGACTGACCTCAAGTTGAGAACAGATATCGAGCAAATCAGGAAGAGAAAATGAATAGTCTTTGCCTTTAGTTATAGCCGTTAACCATTGGCAAATAGCATGGAATTTTGTATCTTGCCCTTGCTTAGGAGACAAGAATACTACAGGGGTAATATCCATAAGGTGTTACTCCTTTTTTATTTATAAGGGTCTTTGGGAGATTCTGAAAGTGCGGCTATCACATCAGAAATTAGAAAATAGGGCTTACGAAATCCGGGGAAGTATCTAGGTTTTAATACTCCAGTTTCGATTAAACCATAAACTGCCCTGCGGCTCATTAGAACCGTTAAGTCTTCGACATTAACAATGGGAAGGGCTCTGTTTGAAAAAGGATTGTTGTTTGATTGGGTTAAATCCAGCTCTTTTGCAGAATTTAATTGGACTGAGAAAGTCCCTGAATTAATACTCTTAGACATTGATTGTTCATATGCTAAAAGGTTTGGTCGAGTGTCGCTCGTACTTCAATCCTGAAGAAGTCGTTATGCCAAGCTAATCTAAAAAAGTTGTCACTTTTCACAGTGGGTTATTACTAGTTCTTATCAGCTAGAAAGTACATACTATTAATATAGTTCAGGCATATACTTCCTTACACAATTATACAAGTTTGTGCCGAGCTTTCATAATATTTGTAATAGTTTTTAACCTCATTATTGAAAGAAAATTATTTAAAAGTGCCTTTAAGGCTTTCGGAAGGTTTTTCCGAAGTGGTTAGAACCTTTTCCATTACTTATAAGCCAATTTACTTTCTTTGCAACTCGCTTCTAAATCAGATATAATCTTTTTTAACTGCTGATTTGTAACACTTGTATAGCCGCTAGAGTATTTTTCAATTGAGTCCAAAATTAAATATTTACTTCCCCCTGCCTGCGCTGTCGTTATTGTTAAACCGTCAAAAGTAATGCTTACTCCTTTGGGTTCTGTATTTAGAACTTCCAGGCACTTGGTTAATAACAAATGAATATCTTTTAGACCTCCATACTTTAAGGTAACTGATTCATAAATCTGAGTATATCTGCTATCTCGTCCAAACATATAGTATGTTGTATCGACCGGCTTATTTGAATTATCATATTGAATAGCCCCGTGAACTGTTATACATCGCCCCTCCACTAAATCAAATCGAGCTACTTTTTGGCTTTGTGCTTTAAATGACAAACCTGTAATAAAAATAATAAAAAGGACTAGTCTCATAATATCAATGCATTTAGTATTAAACAATTTAATGGTCAATATAAACGATTGGTTATTAATTACATGAAGAACTTTAAAAAAATCTTTGTTTTGTAATATAACTCTTTAAAAAGTGATATTAGAATAGCTAAGTATTTTATTTTTCACTTTCCTTTTCCGTCATAACCTCCAAAATATTACTGATCATAAAGTAAGGCTTCCTGCCAAGATACTTAGGTTTTAACTTCCCTTCCCGAATAAGATCATAAAGAAATGTCTTGGAACAATCTAACATTTCGATTGTCTTATTAATTGACCAAAAAGGGACTGTATGATTATCTAGCCCCATAAGTGATGAAGGCTTATTTTCAAGTCGGCTTACAAAAGCCTCTACAAGCTCACCGACTGTTACGTCGATGAGCCTTTTAGATTTTATTTCTTCGTACATAGTTTTCATCTGGAAGCAGTAAAGAAGCTTAATTTACCATTTTGTTTCTTAAGTGCCCTTTTTTCTTCCTTAAGCTTAATCGTTTTAGCTCTATATTTCGATAGTTCGTCCAGCGCATCATTTCTTTCTTTTATCAAGTACCTCTGATTATCTTTTAGTTTTACTATCTCCTTTTCTAGAAAGAATACCTTATTTACTAGAAGGTCAAAATCCTCTGTTCCACTCTCTACATTTGGAGTATTATGGGTATTGGTTCTCAGATTTTTCATTTTCGTTTGATTCTTGAGTCTTTTACAACACGCAAATGATTTATACTCGGATCTAATCCCCGTGCAGCTAATCGCCGTTGCAAGTCAATTACAACATTCATATAAAAAATAAGCTCCCGTTGAGTTTCTAGCAACTTGTCTATTGAATACTCTTCGTTTTCAGATTGAATGTTAATTTTATTTACACTCATTTTTGATTTGATAGCCTTAGTCATAAATTCAAAATTTAAGTATGAGTTAAATTCCCCCGAAATCGAGGGAATTAATTTAATTAATGCGGAATGATACCTTACAGAAGCCAAGTTTAACCTAGAGTATATCTCTATAATTGGCCCTCTCAGCCTTTGATTACTTTTTAGGCGTAATTATATTTGCCCCATGTTTGTCGCCACTTTGCGAAGGCTTCTTTTGTTATCCTTCTTTTCTTTGGCGTCCCCTCCATAGGTAAAGGGTTGATAGGGCTTTGCAGGAGTTTATAAAATGTTGTGTTGCATACTCCCAATTCTTTCTTCACCTCTTCTGAAGTCAAATATTCCTCTTGGACAGGCTTCACATTGAGCTTCTTTAATGTTGAGGTAATTAAATCTTCTCCAAATTGACGAAGTTCATCCATTGTCATTATGATTGTTTCTCCTGATTTGACTGGCATAATTTTTTTATAATTATAGGATTATCTAGTAATCTTTAAAGGGGTTATTGGTATATTATTTAACCTTTGATATAATTGTATAACTTGATCTTTAAGCTCATTAATTTCCTCTAAATCTTGTATTCTCTGTCTTCTCAATCTTACTGTTTCACTAATTAGATCTAATACCTCAGGATTTTGGTATACCACCAAATGGTTACCATTTGGACGGTTTTCCTTCATAAATTCCTTTCTTCCCTCAATCATTTTGTACTCCTTCCTTTGTTTGATTACGGATATCGTATAATACCTCTCCTTTAATTGAAAATAAATGAGCTATATCAATGAGACATTTTAGTGCAGCAACTTCATTATCTTCTGAGAACATTGTTTCTGCTAAAAAGTATTTTACAATATTTTTTGTGTTATACTTTACTGTCAGATTACAAAAATTAGTATGGTCGAATTCGTCACAACGCACATATCCTCCCGAATAAATGCTGGCCAAGTCCTCTTTGAATAGTATAATTCCTATAAGAAGAGATTTTAAGTCTGTCGACTCTGAATTGCCATATGCTAATTTTTGTAAAACATCATCAATTACTTTATGCAGACAGTCTTGTGAATACAGGGAGAGTATTTTATCAAACGTAATTCTAATTGCTTTGCCTTCGTCTGTTATATCTTCAGGCCAATTCTGTAGTGCAATTGCGTTATTTGATTTCATTAGCTCCTCCTTTCTGTTTATCTAATGATCTCAGTAGTTTGGTATAAAAATAAAGATCTTGGTTATGGATTGTTAAGCCGTCAGCAGAACAGGCAAGACTCAAAATTTCATAAATGGATTCTTTAATTTTATCAAACTCTTCTTCACAGCCATCAATTTGAATTGTGATTAAATCGTTTTTTTTATCGAACATTACCATTACTCGACTCCTCCTTTCTTCACTCTGGTGGATTCAAAAATTTCAAGAAGATCTAAAAAGAAAGGAATACAGTCTTTGTCATAATTTTCAATTAACCCTTTTAATAATGCTTTAATGGCCTTACATAAGGATTGATTTTCGTCAAAGTCATAATCTACTCCGTAACTTTCTTTAATTTTATAATCGTTGAGAATCTCCCACATCATCCAGGAGTAACAATTAGTTTCGTGTGAATCTGCACTGCCGTCAGTTACTAAAGAGGTAAAATATCCATTAATAAATAAGGCGGGAGGATCGGGGTATTTAGAGAAGAACGTAGCAAGTTTTTGTTCTACTTCCTCTTTATAGGAAATATTTTTTGGTTTTTCTTTGGCAATAACGTTGCCTTTCGCTAATTTTACCATTAGTTAGATTTGTTTAGTGACAGTTTAACAGAACCCCTAAAAGTTGCCGCTTGTAGGGGTTATTTTTTTATGTATAAATAAGATTACATATTCTTATCTGCAAAAAAGATATTTTTCTATTTCACTCAATTTTACATGATACTTATTGTCTCTCCCTTTCATCCCTACTTTTCCATTGTATGCCCATTCTTTTAATCGCCGTGGTGTTAAATCAGGGAAAGCCTCAAAAATCTTCGCATCATTAATAAGGTACGACCTTTCACGAACTGAAATTTTAGACTTTAAGACTTTTGCAATTGCTCTTTCAGCTACCAATTCCGCAAACTGCATTATTTCAGGGGTTACAATAAATTCCTTCGTTTCCATAATTGTTTATTTTACCACCAAACTATACCGCTTTTAACTGAGATTCAACAGCCCCGAAAGCACGCTGCATTTCCATTTCAATAACTTTGTTAGTGGTACCGTAATAATGATCTAAAAGGACCTTTACAGTCTTTCCGGTTATTTCAGCCGCTACTTTAGGGCTAATTCCTCTTTCAGCGCAATGGGTGATAAATGTTTTAACTGCAACGTGTGTTGTTACAAGTTCAAACTTGAAATACTTTTTATATTCTTTCTTTCCTCCCTGATAAAAAGGCACTTCAACTTTAGAAGTTAGGCCAGCATCAGAACATAACTCTTTTAAATACTGATTTTGGAGTTGCTCAGAAATTACCGGGAGTTCATAATTGTACTTATCTAAAATTGCCAAAGATCGCGGCGTTAAAGGCACCTGAATATCCTTCTTTGTTTTGTGTGCTTTCAGCCTGATCACGTTATCTGAAATATGTTCAGAACCCACCCTTTTAATATCGGAATACCTCAAGCCTGTTGAGCATTGAAAAACAAATAGGTCTCTTACCCGATCCAGCCTCTCACAGTTTGACAAATCCATATTGCATAGAATCTCTAGCTCCTCCTGAGTAAGATAAATGACAGTCCCCTTTTCTTTGTTAGCTTTAAATTTCTTGTATGAGTCATTCACTTTGAAACCCATTGTTTCCATATAACCCAGGAAGGTTTTTAGATTCTTTATGAGGTTACCAACACTATTATTCTGTAAACCTGCTCTTTTAACCAGCTTTCCGGATCCATCCTTTCTTTGAATATCTTTATACATGAACTGTATGAAGTTTTCATAGAATTTATGATCAATGTTTTCCAGGGTTATTTTAAACCTGTGCATCTCGCTATAATCTTTAAGATGTCCCCTTAGGGTTTTATAGTGCTTATAGGTAGAAAGTGCCTTCAGATTCTTTGTTACACCTAAATATTCATCATAGTGAGTAAAAAAGTCCTTTTCAACAATCCTTTCCTGCCTATATTGCTTTTCAAACTCCTCCTTTACTACGTGGATGGTTGGATCCTTCTCTTCATACTGTATCTTCCTCACTATTCCCTCAACTTTTGCACGTAATGATTTTAAAAGTGCATTGGTAAAAGTATCAGTTCGCCCCAGGTCCATTAATAAATCCTCGTTTGCTCTAGTATTCTTAATCCCCCTTTTAGAATCAACTATTTGTTTCTTTTCATTCCAGTACTCAGGATTAATTTTTACACCTGTTGAAATCAATGTTGTTTTAGCATGATGACCATATTGTATATATATAATAGTTTCCCCATGCTCATTAACTAAAGGCTTTCCTTCCCTTCTTCTAATTATTGTTCTAAGCGTTGCCATATCTGATGTTCCTAATTTTCATCTAAATTACGGCAGGTAATATATTAGGTCAAGCGCACCGCTGCGCAAGTATGTAACACGGGAGACTTTTATTTAATATAAACCTTTAATATTGTGCATGTTCGAGCATGCCCGTAACGCTTTTTTCCTCCCTGCGGCTCCACAATACATTTGTAACAGTAAACAGTAAGACACTAACTGTTTACTGTTACTGTTTTTGCAATTCAACCTATTTCATTTTTTTTTTACAACCTAAGCCATTTTCCCATTTGAAAAACTTTTAGTTTATTAAAAAGCCTCCCAATTAAATACATCCATATTTAAATACATAAAAGATTCCCCTCAATTGCCCGGCTGTTTAAAAATCAGTTAAAAAGCAAGTCTAAGTATAATGCTGAACGTTTGCTGAAGGCATTGGATAAAGAACTCCTAAAGATCTGGAGAATTTCTGATTTTTTTTACAAAGAATCAGCCTTTAAAAGCTGTTGGTCTAGTGCAATTCATAGGTGTATCAAGGAATATAAACAGTGAAGGTTAAGAATACACTTGATAACAGTTTCTTTTCACTGTTAATGTTAACGGATTACTCTATTTCAACTCTCTCACTCTACCTTAACACCCCATTAACATTACGTTTACCTGCTGTTAAAAATCCTGTTAAAAGTCTGTTAAGTTTTCGCTTCATAATAAATTGCTCTCCTATAACAACTACATTTGTCCTGTCAATCATATAACTTTTTCAAATATAACCACGAACCACAAACGCCACTAAAATGAAGCATCGCGTTATACTTACTGCAAGCATTCTTTTTTTTCTCTGCTTAACCCTATTCACAGGATGTAAAAAAGAAAATGTAAATGAATCTAATGATGAAGTCAATGAAGAAGTCTCTGATGAACTCGCATTTGAAATAGAATCGAATTTGTCTTTAATAGATGTAGAAAAACTGATCGAATATACGGCTGCATCTAATTTAAGAACTGAAGGTGACTCTACAGTAGGAGAATCACTAATAGGCATCTGTGATCTTTTAAAGATGAAACAATCAAATGCTCGAATCGGAGAAGACGAGACTCCAGGATATACAATAAATTTTAGCGGTATTACATGCGACAGCAGAAGACAAAGAGAAGGTAGCATGATCATTAATTATCCATCAGGATCAAAATTCAATCTTCCAGGTGGTGCAATACAAATAACGTATGTCAACTATAAAATAACTCTGCTCAATACGAACAAATCTTTTACGATCAACGGAACGAAAAAAATTACTAACCTTACCGGAGGATTAGTAAAAAACCTGCAACCGACATCCCCTCCTATCAGGCACATGGTTGCTGGAAATATAACCATTACTTATAATGATGAAACACAAAGAACTGTTAACCTTTCAAAAATCAGAACTTTGAATTCTCTTAATGCTGGTAACTGGCAAGTAGCTCTGACCGGTAATGGCAGCTATAATGGTAATGATAGCATATCTGAATATGGTGTAAATACAAAGGGACAAAACTATTACGTAAAAATACTTTCACCAATAGTTTTAAACACCTGCGGATCTTTTTGTAAGCCCATAAGTGGAGTAAAATTCCATAAAGCTATTTCTTCCGGAGTTACTACGCTCTATGGACTTGATAAGGATGGAAATGTAAAAAATGATTGTTCTTCCAGAGCCTACAAAATGACTTGGGTAAATAAAGATGGTATTGCAAAAGAATTAATAAAGAAATATTAGTCCTATAAGAAGAGTTAATTTCTATGAAATTACCAAAGCTAAATTTGTTAATTATATGTTTCCTGTTTCTAGGAATACTAGTTAATTCAGGCTGCAAAAAACATCGCGATAAGGTTGAACCCGGCACTGAAGACCCAGAAGATCCTGATAATGAAAACAACATGGATTTTCTCTCTCAGGATGTTGAAATATTCTTTTCCTCGGGAAAATTTAATCCTTCTGACAATGGATTCTTCTGTGGATTAAGCACAATAGATAGTACAACCAAAAGCATCTGGAAAATAAGCTTTAATGGCACTTCCTGCAATAGCAAAAAGAAAAGAGAAGGTATGATAATAATCTCAATTGAAAAAGGTACAAGATGGGAAGATAAAGGGGCTATTATGTCTGTTCAGTTCATAAACTATAAAGTAACGGATTTATCGACTAACAGAACTGTAGAAATGGTAGGCACACAAAAAATAATGAATGAAACTGGAGGATCTATTGTGAATATGATAGATAACAAGCTAGTCCATGTCATAAGAACCATTGGTTTAAAATATTTCTTTGATGGCAAACCTAAAACAATTAATGAAGCTAAAAGAAGAACTTTTTATAAAGTAGGAATAGACTATCATATTGAGAACTCCGGAGATACTATAATTAAAGGTTATCCATATCCTGATGTTGCTGAGTGGGGAACTACAGTGAAACTAATTCCTTATCAAGTAAGTTATCTGGAGCCTTTAATAGCAAATACATGTGGGGGAAAAACAAAATTTATTTCAGGAAAAAAATTCCATAAAAGCTCATCTTCCGGTACAACTACCATATACGGTGTCACAAGGGACGGTGATTTAGATCATACATGCGATGCATGGGGATACAAGGTGACATGGATAGACAAATCCGATGTCACAAACAAAAGGATATATAAATACTGATACTTTAACAAATCCTTAACGCTATCATAATCTCAAAAGTAAGCTGGTAGTGCAGATTTAAATATCTTTGTATAACCTTTAGGTTTAAAGTTATGCAAAGATATTTTATTTTTTTAGTATTTGCAGTTATACTGACTTCATGTATTACCAGAAAAAAAGTGGTCTATTTTCATAACCAGGACAAGACCCAGCTGATAGATACTCTCAATAACAATTCATATACTATTAGCTCCGAATACAAAGTCAAAACCGGTGACATCTTATATATAAAAATTAATGGTATAGAAGGTAAAACATCTTCTTATTTTAATATTGACGGAGACGGAACATATGCATCATATAATGAGGCATATGTTTATCTTAATAGTTATACTGTTAATGACAAAGGCGAAATTTCAATTCCTGTCTTGGGTTCATTAATTGTTAAAGAAAAAACTCCTGATGAAATAAGAATAAATGTAGAAACTATACTCAAGCAACAGCTAACAACTTCCTCTGTAATTGTAAAACTTATTTCTTTTCAAATATCGATACTTGGTGAAGTAAATAAACCTGGTACTTTTACGATCTATGATGATAAAATTACGATTGCAAAAGCGCTTTCACTGGCAGGTGATCTAACTGAATTTGGCAATAGAAAAAAAATAAAGATCGTCAGAGAAAACAATGGAGTAAATGAAATACATTTTGTCGATCTGACACAACAATCCACTATCAATTCCCAACTATTCTATCTACGCCCGGGAGATATAGTATATTCCCAACCAATGAACATTAAATTGCTCAGTACTAACCTGGCTCCTATAAGGACAATTTTACTAGGTGGTTCTCTTCTGATATTAATTTTACGACTTTACAAATACCTATAATGAAACCGAATATTCACCAGGAAGAATTTATAAGTATAAGATCAGTTTTAAACAAGCTGATCAAAAACAAAAAGTATTACCTCCTATCCATAGGTATCTGTATAACGCTTGCAACTATTCTAATCCTTTACATATCGCCTCAATATGCTGTTAACTCAAGCATACTATTGAGGCTTGACTCCAAAAACACACCCAATATAGAAACTTATCTTAGTGGTACAGACCTCTTCAAGAGGGATAAAAATCTAGAAAATGAACTCGGCATCATTACGTCATACAACCTAATATATAAAACAATTGATGAGTTAAACTTTAGAGTCTCCTATTATCAATCCGATCTCATTAGAATCAATGAAATTTATAAAAAATCCCCATTTGAAGTTATAGTAGATACATCACATAATCAAATAGTAAATTTTGAATTTACACTTACACCTCTTGGAAATAATAAAATAAGAATTCAGACAGATGGAAGTGATCTTAACATGTACAATGCTCAAAATAAGAAAGTAATTAAAGAATATATTTCTGAGTTTTCACTAGATGATACATTAACCTACGGAGATGAAATTAAAAATGAATATATCTCATTTAAAATAATCAAATCTATATACAATTATGATTTCTCTGAAGCTATAATTTTTAAGATTAATGATCTTAATAAAATGACTGAGGATTATAGAAAAAACTTATCAATCCAGCCTCTTAGCAAGGAATCAACAATATTAAAACTATATCAGATTTCCAGCACTCCGGACAAGACTATAGATTTCCAGAATAAACTATTGAATAACTATTTAAATAATGACCTGAATGAAAAAAGGCAAATTGCAGTCAATACAATTGCATATATAGATACCCAACTTGAAGGCATATCTGATTCATTAAATCTGGCCGAGGGTGATCTTGAAAGATATAGAAGTGCAAACACGGTAGTAGATCTCAGCTATGAGGGCAAAAGTCTTTTCGATAAGTTTAAAGAACTTGAAACCGAAAAAAGTAAAGAAATATTTAAGGAAAAGTATTACGAATACCTGTTGAATTACCTTATAAAAAATACAGATATCAATAGCATGACGGCTCCATCAACTATTGGAATTATGGATCCTTTATTGAATACCCTTGTAAGCGAACTGACCTCATTGAATAACGAAAAAGCTGCATTGAGTTATAGCACAAGGGCCGATAACCCAACCATAGCCATTACAAACCTTAAAATTGAAAACATAAAAAAAGCACTTACCGAAAATTTAATCAATATAAAAAACTCTTCCAGAATTTCTCTTGACAATGTAAACAAAAGAATGGCAGAGCTACAGTATCGTATGCAGAAACTTCCTTCTAAAGAAAGAGCTCTACTGAATATACAAAGAAGGTTTGCATTAAATGATCAGACTTACAATTTTCTATTGCAAAAAAGAACTGAGGCAAGTATTGCACAGCTCTCAAATATAATGGAAAACAAAGTCATTGATTATCCAAAGACTAATACCGAAGGCCCAGTTTTCCCCAATAATAAACTTTTATTTGCTGTAGCAATTATTCTCGGATTCATTATCCCTACAATTGTCATACTTTCAAGATCTCTATTGACCAGGAAGATAAAAACAAGGAATGAATTGATGAAACACACCAATATTCCTGTAATTGGAACAATTGAAAATTTCAGATATAAAAGTCCAAAGGAAGCAATTAATATAAATGATTTTTTTACAGATCAATTCAGAAACCTAAGACTTAAGATTAAAAATGATTATGGCCAAAATCTATTGATTCTCGTAAGCACGCCACAATCGAATCAATACAACCTTCCAACCACTATGGCCATAGCAGGGATCAATAATGCAGCCTCAAAAAAGACATTAATGATTGATGGTAATTTTAACCAACCGACTTTGTCTAATTTATTTTCAGTTAAATCAGAAAGGGGACTATCAAATTTTTTGAATTGTAGTTCGGATGGCAACGATATAATTGAAACAACTTCATTTACCTATCTTGATTTAATAGCACCTGGGATAGCATTAAATAATATACCTGAATTAGCTGAACAATCAGAACTTAAAAGCTATTTCAACATGCTAAAAATTCGTTATGACCTGATCATAATTGAAATAGATGGGGTAAACAAAAATCCAATTTATAATATTCTCAAAAAATATGCTGATGTAATTCTTATCAATGTAACCTCTGACTTATCTATAGATGAACTAGGCGAAATAGTAGAATCAATAGATAAGTCAGAAGAGAATAAGACAGGTATTGTATTTTACACTAGTTAAATCTTCATCAGAATAAACTGACCGTTTTTAATCATAACAACTTTAACTTTTCCGGAAGCAACAAACTCGTCTACAGCTTTATTAACTCCATCTTTCCACCATCTGTCCGAAATGTAGTCGTCACCGGCAATGAAACCACCTTTTTTAACTTTAGGATAATAACATTCAAGATCCATTTTAACATATTCATAAGTGTGGTTACCATCGATATAAACCCAGTCGAAATAATCATTATTAAAACTCTTACTAACAGCATCTGAAAGCCCTCTGTTTATAACAACTGAACCACGAAGTATATCGATATCAAATCTACGTTTCACATTATTAAAAATAGCTTCCATTATATCCTGGGAACCTGCTTTACCTCCATACAAAGCATCTTCATATTCCTGCATATATTTCCAAGGATCAATAAGATGAAGTCTTGAGGGCTTTACAGTACGAAGTATATCTTTGGAAAAATCACCTTTGTAAACTCCGATTTCAGCACAAACAGAGCCCTGAGGCATCGTTTTCAATAAAAAGTCTCTTGAATTATTAGTACCAAGAACAGACCTCTTTGCTTTCTTTATTAGATCTAAAATCATAATAATAACATTTTTAATTTAAGTTAAACTTGCTAAAGTAAACTTAAACAAAAAGGGGTAATGAATTAAGTACATGAACGTTTATTAACCAATACTTAACACTTCATTAACCATAGTCTTTTCAAAAGAAGTAACTTTGTAGTCTAATATTAAACAATAATTAACCACCATGTTGTTTAACACTATCCTGTCAAAATCCGGCATAAAAAAGGCACTGCGCAGTGATAAGGACCTGTCAGAGCTATTTTGGGGAAGTGCTACATCATTGATAATAAAAATATCTTCTATTGGTATTAGTTACCTCTTCACTCTTTTAGTATTATACCTATATAATCCATCAGAATGGGGAATTTTTTCACTATCACTGGCATCCATGATGATTTTCGCAATACCAGGCAGACTTGGCCTTGATACGGCTATCGTCCGATTCACTTCTGAATATCTGACAGAGTCAAACGTAAATAAACTTCAGGACTATTATCAAAAATCCTTCATATTAGTATTATTAAGTAGTATTGCCTGCACCATACTTATGTATTTCTTTTGTGGATTTTTGGCAGAATCTTTATTCAAAAAGCCAGTAGTAACACAAAGTCTGAAAATAATGTCATTGGGAATTATACCAATGAATATATTATTTCTTAATGCTGAATCATTAAGGGGACATAAGGAAATAAAATTATATTCATTTTATAAAACAGTTGCTTCATATGCATTCTGCATACCCTTATTGTATGTCATAACAAAAGCTGCTGATATAAAATTTAACCCAGAAATAAGTTATGTTATTGGATTATGGATTTCAATGGTTCTAAGTATAATATCATGGAATAAAAAACTGAAGTTAAATTATACATTAAAAAATCAGGAACATTCTTTTTCCGAGATAATAAAGGTCGCATTTCCAATGCTTCTAACCACCTCTTTAATTTTCTTATTAGGATGGACAGGCTCATTTGCCATTGGAATATTTCGGCAAGATCCGTCCGAAGTTGGAATATATCAGGTAGCATTAAGACTTTCAGCCCTGACTAGTCTTCCAGTCTTAGCAATCAACTCTATTGCTGCTCCGAAGTTTGCTTCACTGAACTCATTAAAAGATACAGAAGGCTTAGAGAAAGTGATCAGGCAATCGACCAAAATGACGTTCTGGGTATCACTTCCCATTTTATCAATCTTCATAGCATTTCCAGAATTTATTCTTAGCCTTTTTGGCAAAGAATTTAAGTCAGCTGCCCTGGCTTTAATATTTATATCAATAGGGCAATTTATAAGTTCAATTTGCGGATCCGTCGGTAATCTACTCCAGATGACCGGCCACCAGAATAAGATGCAAACGATAATTTTAATAGGTACAGCAGTCAATATATACCTGAACTATCTCTTGATTCCAAAATATGGTATTGCTGGGGCAGGCTTTGCAAGCATGATAGGAGTTGCTGTGTGGAACCTATCTGCAGTTTATGTCATCTGGAAAGAGATGAACATTACGACCATATATATTCCAAACATCAAGAAGATAGGCAAGAGAATAAAAAACTTTATTTAAACAAAAAAATATGCGATTACCAGATTTCCTAATTGTTGGCGCTCCTAAGTGTGGCACTACTACAATGCACGAAATATTAAAACAACATTCACAAATCTTTCTTCCATCAGAAAAAGAAATTCATTTTTTTGATAATAATAAAAATTTCAGCAAAGGAATAAACTGGTATAAAAATTACTTTAAAAATGTCGCCCATGACAAAGTTGCAGGAGACATAACACCTTCATACATGTACTACGACTATGCAATAAAACGTATCTATGATACATTCGGAAGTAATGTCAAAATAATATTTATGTTGAGAAATCCAGCTGACCGTGCATTTTCAGAATATTCATATAATTTATCCAGAGGACTGATCAAGGAACAGAACTTCGAAAAAGCGTTAAGTCTTGAAGTTATAAACAAAGATCTGCCTCCATTTGAAAGAAGATATTTTAGCTTTATATCCAGAGGCTATTACGGTCAATATATACAAAACTTTCTTGAATATTTTCCAGAGAAAAATTTACACTTCATTTTATTTGAAGATGAATTTCTAAAGGATCCTCAAAAATGTGTTAAAGAATTACAGGAGTTCCTAGGTGTAAAATATGAAAAGTTAAACACAGATCTGAAGAGTAACACGGGTTTTGTTCCTCATTATCCAGGAATAAATAAGTTAATATATGATCCAAATCCTATACGATCTGTGCTAAAGAAAATGATACCTGTATATACTTTGAGAAAAGAATTAAAAGAACTGGTCAAAGAAATAAATTCTAACAAAAAGGTGAAACAGGCAAAACTTTCAATAGAAGTAAAAAACAATCTGTTACAAGAATATTACCAACGTGATATAATAGCTACAGAGAAGTTAATATCAAAAGATCTATCGTCCTGGGGTATAAAAAATAAGGGATATGAAAGTTAATACTATAATAATCGGAACACAAAAATCCGGTACTACTTCCCTTTACTATTATCTAAAGCAACATCCTGATATTTATTTTTCAGAAGTAAAAGAGATAACATATTTTGATAATGATAAATTTTATGAAAAAGGAATTAATTACTTTCATTCCTTTTTCCCAAATTTTAAAAATCAAAAAATAATCGCAACGGCAGATGTCCATTTACTGCCATCTGCAACTGCACCAGGAAGAGTATTTAAATATAATCCCAATATTAAAATAATTGTCCTGCTTAGAGAGCCCGTAGACCGTGCGTACTCTGCATTTAATTATGCTAAAAAAAATGGATGGGAAAATTCTGAAATATCTTTCTTAAAAAGTCTTGAGAAAGAAGAAGAAATAAGAAATAATAAAGGGCTAATCCGAAAAAACGACCTCTTGTATTTCTGGAATGGCTTATATCATCATCATTTAACCAACTGGTTTAAGTATTTTCCCAAAGACTCATTTTTCATATTTAAAGATGAAGAGCTTAGAAATAATGGTTATATTAAAATAAAAGAACTATTCCAATTTCTAGGAATATCAGAAAATCAAGAAATCAATACAAGCAAGGAATATAATAAGGCGGGAAATGTGAAGTCAAAATTTATTCAGAAATATATTCTAAGCAAAGGATCACCGTCAAAGAAATTCATAGGAAGTATTTTACCTTCTAAAATTAAAGTATTTATAAGATCAAAAGTATTCAAAAAATTAATCGAGCTAAATAAGATAGATAAAGAGAATGAGCCTCTTCAAGCACAGGATAGAGTAAAAGCAAGACAATACTTCAGAGATGATCTGCTCAAACTTAAAGAAGAATTATCAATCACATTTAATGATTGAATATGAACAAACTGATCTTAATTATCATTTCTGTAGCATGCTTTCTTTTTGTTAAAGAGGAAGAAAAATATGAGCTATACAATCCTTCAAAAGAGATCATTCAACAATCCAAATTCAAACAAGTAGAATTTGGCTTTAACCTTGGCTACCTTGCAAGAATAAAGAGCTCTGAAGTGGCATTAAACAAAATTTCTAGCTCCGGACAATTCAAGTATATAAGAATTTATGAGCCTTTCGGAAGGACATTATACAATAATTTTGATGATATCTATTCCAAGATTAATCAAATAACGTCAAAAGGATTTACCCTATTGATTTCACTTTCTGATTATCCATACGAATCAGAAGTTAAATCAGATATCAATGAAAAATATGAATATGAAGGTTTAAATGACGAAGCTATAGAAAAAATCTATAGATACTCTAACAGATATCCTCCTGCAGACCTAAATAAATATAAAGTATACTTAAACAAGTTTCTTTCTGGTCTACAGAATAAAAACTTATTGGATAAAGTTTATTTCGAAATAGGTAATGAACCGGATTCAAAAAAATACTTCTGGGGAACCCCAGAACAGTTTGAAGAAATCAGAAATGAAACAGTTAAAATCTTAAATCAATATAACACAAAAATCATCTGTTGCGGATATACCGCATCCTTATTAACAAGCACGCCGGATGACAGGAGAAAAAAATATATAGAATCCATCAAGCGGAAAAATTCCATTAACCATCCTCCTCTATCTTTTCATATATATTTCAATTCAAACAATCAAAACAGAGACTTTGACACCATCACTTCTACATACATAAAAAATGGAACGATCACTGAATACGGCATATTCAGCAAAATTACCGACCAGACAGTAAATAAAAACAAAATATACAACTCTTCAGAATACATGTATTGGTTTGGAAAACTATTAAACTTTACATACAAAAATGACATCTTAAGAGTTTTTCTATGGAAGCTAGCTGATGATCCGTCACAAAAAGGAATGCCCGGTTACTTTGATGGCAAAGGATACGAAAAAGAAAATTATAGATATCTTAATATTGCTCTTGATGTAATAAAAGATGGTTACTATGTTGAAACAGATGATTCAAAACTAAAAATTACGGGAAAGAATAAAACAATACTAATAGCTTTGAAGCCTATTGAACTTGACAACATTCAAAGCTCCACATACTCTGAAGTAGCGAAAATTCAAAACAAAAGCATCCGGCTAACAGAGAAAAATTGGATCATTTACAACAATAAATAAAGTTGAAAATGATAAATAAAGATAAGCTCATTATATTAATCTTCCTTCTTGGTCCATTTTTTATTGATCAGGCCAATGGCTTGATTAAAGAAAAACTTAATCTGGATATATCCATTAGCGTCTATTACAAATTTTGTATCTATATAATTCTAATTGTTTATATCTTCATTAATGACCAGAAAAAAAAATATAGTCTTGGTATTCTGATTTTATTCTTACTTTTTATCATAAGTGTATTTGCCAATTTAATAACATCTCAAACCGACATCTCCACAATTTCAAAGGATTTCACGTTCATAGTAAAAATCGTTATCCTGCCTCTCACCTACTTCGCTGCCAATATTTACTTTAGCAATAACACAAAGTTACTGAATAATGATCAAGCTACTTATAACCTATTTACCTTTCTTTTAACTATGTTATTTATTGCACAGATCCTTACTCCATATGGATTTGGCCTGTCAACATATGGAGAAAACAAAGAAGGAGAAGCAATAGGCTGGTCTGGATTTTTTATTTCGGGAAATGAGCTAAGTGCATTTTTTATTCTAATATATTCCTTGACCAGCTTTTTCGCTTTATATAATTATCATAAAATAAAATCACCACTGATCATAGTTATGGGCATAATGTCGGGAGCCTTCCTTGGCACAAAAACCGCTATACTTGGATCATTTCTAATATTGTTTATGAATTACGCTTTAATCAAGGCATATAACAGAACCTTACTTAACATTACAAAATTTGACATCACTCTTATCAAACTCCTATCAGTCGGTATCTTGATGGGAATGATATTCATTGGAAAAATAATCGAATTAATGACTCCTCTGTACAACCGATATGTTTATTTCTCTGCTATTAAAGAAAATGCAGTATATGGAAGTAGGATTGAAAGGTTAGAACCTATCATTACAGAATATAAAGATTTTTCATTATTACAACAACTCTTCGGGAGAGGATTTGCATTTGCCAAAAGCAGAACAATTGGAGAAACCAGATTCACAATAGCTGAAATAGATATCATAGATCTATGGTATACTTTCGGATTTATAGGCATGTGTGCCATATATGGAGTATGGATATATTTATTTATTAAAACTGCTGGTTACTTCTTTTATAAAAAAGATATCCTTGCAATTCCAATAGCTATATCGCTAATTATACTCATCATGAACAGTGTAGTTGCCGGACATATAATGTATGCAACCCTCACTCATATTTTTCTGGGATACATTCTAGGATATCTTTATAAATCCTTTGAAAACAAACAGTTAATTAAAGCCAATGAAAATTCTACTAATTTCTAATATGTACCCTTCCGAAGAGAAGCCATATGCAGGAATATTTATAAAGAACCAATATGAAAGACTTAAAACAATTATGCTCAATGATGAGATACATTTGTTTTATATGAAAAGGAAATATACCAATACATTGAGTAGTATTTTAAAATATGCCAATACATTTATAAAGTTTATTCCAAATCTATTTAAGAAATACGATATCATCCACGTCCACTTTTTTTATCCTTTGATCATACTCGCAATACTTTACAAAAAGCTCCATAGAAAAACAAAAATAGTAGTGACATTTCATGGAACAGATATTACACAACATGTTCAATCGAGGATCAATAAAAAAATATATTCAGTATTTGCAGCACAGGTAGACATCATTATTGCCGTAGGTAGAGACCTTGCAGAGGAAATAGAAAATAAACTACGGGTAAAAGTCAATGTAATCCTAAGTGCGGGAATAGATGAAAACACATTTTACAAGGAAGAACAAACAAACAAGGAATTCGACTATCTGTTTGTAGGATCATTCATTAGCAGAAAAGGTACGGATATATTGATTGAAAGCATTAAACAAATAACCAATACAAATATCAAATACTGCTTTGTCGGATCAGGAGAATTTATAGGTGAATTACAAAAATTAAACAAAGAGCAGGTAAAAATATATCAGAATTTAAATCAGCAACAGTTAAGAACAATTTATAATAAGTCAAGGTTCTTTGTCTTGCCTTCTCGGAATGAACCTTTTGGACTAGTAGTAACTGAATCTATGTTCTGTGGCACTCCAGCTATCGTTGCACCCAACGGAGGGCTTACAGAACAGGTTATTGATAATAAGAATGGCTATATAATGAAAGAAAATACACCTGAAGTACTTTCGGAAATTATTAATAAGACTATTGCAATGAACGAAGATGAATACAAAAACATTTCTGAAAATGCTTATCGTTCAAACAAAACCCATAGTCTGAATAACATTTGCATGGAACTCAAAGAAATATACAAAAACATTTATGTTAAATAAAGTCTCCTATTTCTTTTATTATTTAATAATAAAACAGCTTCCACATAGCCGGTATTTAACTTTATCAAATACCATAAGAGTTTTATACATGAGCAAGGTAATGAAAATAATGCCTTACGATTCTAAATCAATGATACAAAACAATGTTTATATCAGTTCTCCCGGAAAAGTTAGAATTGGGAATAATTGCCAGATCAATGAGAACGTTTTCATACAAGGAGCTACAATCGGGAATCATGTGATGATTGCTCCAAATGTTGCATTAATCTCTAATATGCATAATCATAACCTGACTGATATTCCAATGAACCTTCAAGGAAAGGTAACTGGTAATAAAATAACAATTGAAGATGATGTTTGGATTGGTAGAAATGCTATAATAATGCCAGGAATAGTAATAGGCAAAGGAGCAATTATTGCAGCCGGAGCAGTTGTAACTAAAGATGTCCCGCCCTACACCATTGTAGGTGGAGTACCAGCAAAACAACTTAAAAGGAGAAAATAAAATGAGACTGGAAAAGCCAACTATACCTGAAAAAAAAACAATTGTGTATATCATTGGAGCCGGAAGAAGTGGAACTACACTGCTAGACATACTGCTTGGAAATGGCGCAGAATATACCAGCTTAGGAGAAATTAACAGATTTCCCAAACGGGATGGTATTCCACCCAAAACTTCCACTGCATCTGATAAATATTACTTTTGGTTGCAGATAAGAGATATTGTCATGGCCCAAAACAATCAGGTGAAGCTGAGCTATATTCATACATTACATAAAAAGTTTGAGTATCATACCGGATATCTGTTTAACATTTTATTAAAAAAGTTTAAAAAACACGAATACAGGATATACACAAAATTTTTAACGAATCTCTATGATGAAATTTTCAAATATACTAAAGAGAATACTATCATAGAGTCTTCCAAATATCCGGGCAGAGCATGCAATCTTTCCGAAATATTACCATATGAAATGAAGTACATTTACCTACAAAGAGATCCAGTTGCTGTTGTAAATGCTTTTATGAAGAAAAACATAGAACAACCTTCCAAATCATGGCTATTGGCAAATATCTATTACTTCTTTGTAAACCTACTATGTAAGAGAACAATCAGGAAACTTGGCAAAAAACACAATGTTATAACCATCAAATATGAAGATCTGCTCGCCCATCCAGTTAGGGTATTGACAGATATTGAGAAAAAACTATCGATGGACTTATCCTTGGTTAAAGAAAAACTAGAAAAAAAAGAAGCCCTTAAAGTAGGGTACTTATTTGATGGAAACAGAATACGCACCAATGATGTTATTTCATTTCAGCCAAGCAGGTATGATTATGAAAAAACTTTTAAAAATAAAATTACGAGATATATTAACCTTTCACTTTATTCATAATGTTAACTTTTGTTAATATTCACTTAATATCCAAATAATTTGTTTTCTATACCTTTACATCAGAAAATAATATTAACCACCTGATATTTTTTGAAATGAAAATAAGTGTATTTGGTTTAGGTTATGTTGGTATTGTATCCTGCGCATGCTTTGCTAAATATGAGCATGAGATAATAGGGGTTGATACCAATGAAGAAAAAATAAAGCTTATTCAGAATAAAAAGTCAACTATCGTTGAAGAGGGTTTAGACGAGCTCCTTATTGAAGGAATAAACAAAAACCTCATCACGGCTACCAATGATTTTAATTATGCAATATTGAACACTGATATTTCTATCATATGTGTTGGTACTCCAAGTCAGCAAAATGGGAATATCGATTTGAGCTACATCTATAACGTAGTGGATCAAATAGGTCAAAGCCTTAAAGAGAAGGACACATTTCATACTGTGCTTATCAGAAGTACCGTTGCCCCTGGCACAGTAAGACACTCAATAAATAGGATCGAAGCCATATCAGGAAAAATATATGAACAGGACTTTGCAGTTGCCTCTAACCCAGAATTCCTGAGAGAAGGTTCTGCAATTGCAGACTTCTTCAATCCACCATACACCATTATTGGAACAGATTCAGACAAATGTGCTAAAATAATTACTTCCCTATACAGCAGTATAGAGGCCCCGATATATACGCTACTCCCTGAAGAATCAGAAATGATTAAATATGCGAACAATAATTTTCACGCTTTAAAAATTACTTTTGCTAATGAGCTTGGGAATATATGTAAAGCATTAAAAATAGATGGAGAAAAGGTCATGGATGTAGTATCGAAAGATACCAAACTAAATCTTTCCCCTTATTATATGAAACCAGGCTTTGCATTTGGAGGGTCATGTCTACCGAAGGATGTAAGAGGTCTCTCCTATCAGGCAAAAGTTCTCGATGTTAAAACGCCTTTGTTGAATAGCATACTTGAAAGCAATGATCATCAAATCCAAAAAGGCCTTCAATTAATTTACGCAACAGGAAAAAAAAGAATCGGAGTATTGGGTTTTGCCTTCAAAGCTGGAACAGATGATTTAAGAGAGAGCCCAATGGTTACTTTAATTGAAACACTAATTGGAAAAGGCTATGAATTGCTGGTTTACGATAAAAGTGTAAACCTGAGTAATCTACTTGGTAAAAACAAAGAATTCATCAATTCTCATATCCCTCATATTTATAAATTAATAAGAGATCATATTGAAGATATAATAGAACATTCAGATGTAATAGTTATTGGAAACAAATCATCTGAATTTAAAAGCGCGCTTCATTGTAATCAAGACAAAACCATCATTGATCTGGTTAGAATAGATAAGGCGAAGACAACAGAAAAAGGATATGTCGGCATTTGCTGGTAGATCTTCTAAAGGTTCAATCGCTAACAAAGTCTGAATAGAGCTTATCCAATCCATATTAAACCACCAAACCACCAAGAGTATGGAAATTACAAGTAATTTAACCGACATATCCTTTAAGGTAGCTATTCCTCAGGTTGCACAATCTGAATTTAAAGACAAACATATATTAATCATAATTGAAAACCTTCCCGCTCCTTTTGACAGAAGGGTTTGGCAGGAAGCATCCTCATTAAAAAAATATGGAGCTAATGTGTCCATCATTTGCCCAAAAATGAAAGGTTATAATAAATCCTTTGAAACAATTGATGGTATTGACATTTACAGACATCCTATGCCTCTTGAGGGAAGTGGCCTTAAAGGATACCTACTTGAATATTCTTCTGCTATCTTCTGGGAACTAGCACTTGCCTTTAAAATATATTTCAAGAAAAAATTTGATGTTATCCATGGATGTAACCCACCGGATTTGATATTCCTTACAGCCTTACCATTCAAACTTTTCGGAGTAAAGTTTGTATTTGATCATCATGATATAAACCCTGAGCTATTCATTGCAAAGTTCAATAAAAAGAACATTTTATATCGCGCAATGCTTTTCTTTGAAAGACTTACCTTCATGACGGCAAATTACTCGATAGCAACGAATGAGTCATACAAATTCATTGCACTCACTAGAGGAAAAAAAGATCCGGACAAAGTGACAATAGTAAGAAGCGGACCTAATCTCAAAAAATTGAAAATATCAGAAGGCAATCCAAAATATAAGAAAGGCAAAAAATATCTTGTTGGATATGTTGGTGTAATAGGCGAACAGGAAGGCCTTAATCTCTTAATGGATTCTATAAAAATAATAAAAGATCAAAAGGTTGACGTACACTTTGCCATTATTGGATCCGGAACATATCTGGAGAATATAATTAAACAAGCCAGAGAATATGGGATAGATGACATGGTTGATTTCTATGGAAGAGTGGAAGATGATTTAATGCTGGACATTTTAAATACATGCGACGCATGTGTTAATCCAGACAAGCCCACTGAAATGAACAACCTTTCTACTATGAACAAGATCATGGAGTATATGGCGTTAGGAAAACCCATGGTTCAATTTAACCTTAAAGAAGGAAAATATTCAGCAAAGAAAGCTTCACTTTATGCAGAGAATAATAATGTTAAAGATTTTGCAATGAAAATAATTGAATTACTCGAGAATCCTTTCCTAAGACAGCAAATGGGAGAATATGGCTATCAAAGAGTAAAGAATGAACTTTCTTGGGAAATAGAAGAACAAAAACTCATCAAGTTCTACAAAAAAGTCTTAAACATAAATTAAGAGCAAAGGTAGCATTACACGTTCCTATACCATGCGTACAAGATTTTCCAAATTTATTAAGATCATACATTTATTTGGAGACTTAACACTTTTAAATTTATCGTTTGTCTCTTCCTATTTATATAGGGTAAATGAAGATCTATTCGACGACCACTATGTATCTTTATTAGCTGTTTTTAACCTTGCTTGGTTTATTTGCATATATACACTTAAGGTCTATAATATAGACAGAGTGACTAATATGTATAAAATTCTAAATAATTTATTCATTTCTTTCATACTGCATGGATTTATTATTTTCTGTTTTATACTGGCTATTAAAGGATATTACTATTCACGATTTCATTTACTTATAACATATATCCTCTTCTTTCTTGGGCTTCTTTTATGGAGGTTTATATTTCTTAAATCATTAAAGATGTACAGATCCAAAGGATTAAATTATAGAAATGTAATCATCATCGGAGGAGGATCTGCGGGAAATAGAATGTATAATTATCTCAAATCAGACATGTCCCATGGCTATCGCTTCATAGGTTTTTTCGATAATGATATTGAAAAATGTTTATATAAAGAGAAAGTTATAGGAAAGATAACTGACCTACCCGAGTTTATAAAGAACAATAAAATTGATGAAATATTCTGCGCCTTGCCCTTCTCATCAGCCAAGAGCATAAGGGATTTAATGACTATTGCAGATAACAGCTTAATAAGATTTAAGATAGTCCCGGATTTCAGGGGATTTCTAAATAAAAAAGTAAATATCAATTTCTACGAAGACGTTCCAATACTTACTCTCAGAAAAGAACCTCTAGAAATCATAACCAATAAAATAGTCAAACGTACTTTTGATATCATATTTGCATTGGTAGCACTTTTAATAATCTTTCCTCCTGCATTTGTCATAGTAGGTATCATAATCAAAGCTACGTCTCCAGGCCCTATATTCTTTGTTCAAAAGAGAAACGGAAGAAACAATGAGGAATTTAAGTGTTTTAAATTCCGAACTATGAGAATTAATGATGATGCAGATAAAAAGCAAGCCGTGCCAGGTGATGAAAGAATTACACCAATAGGAAATTTTCTCAGAAAATCAAACCTAGATGAGTTGCCTCAATTTTATAATGTATTAATCGGAAATATGTCTATAGTAGGCCCAAGACCTCATATGATCAAGCATACACTTGAATACTCTGCCCTTATAGACAAATTTATGGTAAGACAACTTGTAAAACCTGGGATCACCGGATGGGCACAGGTTAATGGATACAGAGGTCAGACAGAAGATAAAAAGAAGATGTTAAAAAGAGTGCGTCACGATCTTTGGTATATAGAAAATTGGAATCTATTACTAGATACGCTGATTATTATCCGTACTGTGTTTAATATGGTAAAAGGGGAAAAGAATGCCTTTTAAAATTCTTAGCTCAAATGAAATTTATAACCAATCTTCTTAACAGTATCAATATAATCATCACCAATCTTTTCCCTTATTCTACTAATATGAACTTCCAAGGTTTTGGAGATCTCAGATACTTCAGAACCCCATATTTGCTCTATAAGCTCTTTGCGTCTGAATGTTCTGTTAGGGTTTTGTGATAAACAACATAGAAGTTCAAATTCCTTCTTTGATAAAATAATAGTTTTATTCTTTTTAAGCACGACGAAGTTTTCTACATCAATGGTCAAATCATTTATTGTTATCTTATTATCCTTTTCAGATTTTACTGAGAAATTATTTTTATTTCTTTTTAGAAATGCATTCACACGGCAAACTAAAAGCCTGGGTTTTATGGGTTTGATAACATAATCATTTGCTCCTGTTTCAAATGCAGAGAGCTCAGTTTGTTGATCATCTAAAGAAGACAAAAACATAACTACACAATTTTCCAACGCTGGTACCTCTCGAATTAACTTGCAAGCACGCAGACCATCAAATTCATCAAGTTTAACCTCCGTTATGATAAGATCAGGTAAAAAAGATTTTGCTACCTTTACAAGGTCCTTTCCACTCCTGCAGCCTTTAACTTCATAGCCTTCCTTTTGAAAAATAAATTCAAGTATATCTATAATCTCTTGGCTTTCGTCTGCGACTAGTATTTTAAAATTCTGACTCATAAACAACTTTTTTAATAATGACAAAGCGCTCGAACAGCATATGCAAATACATTTACTGTAGCTTAGACCATTATGTTTCCATCTGATTAAAATTAACAAAATCTATCATTAGTTTAAATTTTATAAAGCTAGATCCATAACATTTAATTCAATTTTAATTCATTCTATTGAGGGCTATTTAAACCTATCTCATAACCAACATTTTACTAGGCCCAAAGATGAAAATAAATTTGACATTTAAGTTTAGTTTACCATTACTCAGTAAATATGCACCACATACCTTAATACTATCTTAACAATTTGATAACACAAATTAATTGCAATATAGATTCATAAAAAAAGAAAATCCCCTTTAGGGGGACTTCCTTAGCTTCAAAGTCAGAAAAAATTAAATTAAATTAAAAGAAAAGACAAACAAAGTCAGATTGTGATTACACTAAAAAGTATACTTGAAGAAGTTAAATTTCAAATCTTATATGTTGTATAATATTACCTATGATCAAATCAGTGCATTTGGAAATACTATCAATATCAGTACGTACAGTTAATTGAGAGTTATCTGGTACCTCAAATACAGAATCCATTCCGGTGAACTGTTTTATATCACCATTACGTGCTTTTTGATACAAGCCTTTAGGGTCACGTTTCTCACACTCTTCAAAGTCACAGTCAACGAAGACCTCAAAGTAATCTGACTCTCCAATTATCGCTTTGGCCATTTCACGCATCTTCTTGGTAGGACAGATCAAAGATGTAATAGTAATGATGCCATTGTTAACAAATAACTTTGCCACTTCGGCTACACGTCTTACATTCTCCATCCTGTCAGCGTCCTGAAAACCCAGGTTTTTATTGATACCTGTTCGAAGATTATCACCATCAAGAATTTTAGTAAAATAACCTTCAGTATGTAATCTGCTTTCTAAATTTTTTGCAAGTGTACTCTTTCCTGAACCAGATAGACCGATCAACCATATAGCAATAGACCTTTGCCCCAATACATCTTCTTTGGCCTCTCTGCTAAGTGTGATATCAAATATCGGATAAATATTTTCCATAGTTTCCTTTTACACAAAAGTGATAAACAGATATTAAATAAATAAACAACAAAAGTTAAATTACAATTATATTTTACTAATTTTGAATATTATTTTTTATAATACCATCAACTATGCAACCCAAGAAAATAGCTTTGCAAGATGTATCTTATATTGCGGAAGAGGCGGGTGTAAAGATAATGTCGATTTTTAATAATATAGAGGACTATCCTTATATAAAGAACAAACTTGCTGTTGAAGAAACAGCCACAATTACTTCATTGAAAAGTATTATGCGTGGCCTGAGATCAATACATAAGAATGTTCCGATATTCCATTCTCAATCCACTAAATTGCCATTTGAGAAAACCAATTCCCTTAAAAGGTTCTGGCTTGTTGATGAATTAAATGGTTTAAAAAGATTCTCCAATAAGAAAGAAGACTTTACAATTAATATTGCTCTCATTGAAAGACAAACACCTGTGTTAGGTATGGTTTACGCTCCTGCACATGAAACATTATACATGGCTTCTGAAGAAGGTGCATACAAGGTGAAGGAAGGCAAGAAACAATTATTATACTCCAGTAAAAAGCTCAATAATCTCATTGCAATAGGCAATAAGGAAACGATTAACAACAATGATAATAAGATATTAAAAAACTATCCGATAAGCGACTTTCTGGATATAGAAGGACCTTTGTCATTTTGTATGATTGCAGAAGGCAAAGCAGATATCTACTATTGTAGCCAGCAATTAATGGACAGAGAGTTTGCAGCAGGAAGTCTTGTACTTGAAATAAGTGGTGGAAAAATATTTAATGAGAAGTGCCAGCCTTTGGTGTATAATAAGCCATTTATCAAGAAGCAAAATCTTATTTGTATTGGTAATCCCTATGTATTCAATCCACCGGCCTAACAATTAAAAAGCACTTATAATTTGGACAACCAAATCAAAAGTGCTTTTTGAAACTAAATTTATTTGAGAAAATTTATACCAATAAAGTTACATAATTATTGAATTGGTTTCCAGACGGCCATGCTACCATCCCTAACTTTTATTGTATCTGTTCCATTCGTGGAAAGTATATCAAATTCAAAGGTAGCATTCAGATATTCTACTTCTTCAAAAGTATAAAAATCTCTGACTAATAACTTCCCTTGTATTGCTTCCATATAATCTCCCGACGGCGGAACATAAAAACAAGAAACTCCTTTCGTTTTCACATCAAGTGTTTTTCCAATTTGAAGTGAGTCTAATTTCATATCACTAATATATAGTTCCATATTAGAGGAGTTGTAACCATCAACAGAATTAGAAGATTTAATATCAATAAGTGGATAGTAACCATCAATCTTAGAAGACCAATATTTTCCGTTAATATAACATTCATAATGTAAATAAATAACAGAACTTGCCCTTCCTTCTAATACTTCCACTGTACCTGAAGAACCGGTGGCATTGAAAGAAAAATTTGCATCAATAGAATGTGACACTGTATCTATTTTAATAATCTCTACTGATCCGCCTATAAGGTCCGGAGCTGTGGAATATTCTCCAGAGCTTTTGAATCTGGCATAACTCTTAGAACCTTTCTTAAGCTGGTAAACACCTGGCTTATTTGCTTTAACAACTATGATAAGGGAGTCGCCATTGTCTGACTTGCATAGCAATGTAACAGATTCTTTTGTATACAAAGCCCTACCAGCCCCTTCCCACTTTTTACCGTTAACAGAAGCCTCCACTTGTTTCTTTACAGGAGGAGGAGGAAGAGGACCGGGGAAATCCAGGTCTCCATCCTCTTTATAATTACAAGAGTTTAAAAGCAGAACTACTAAACTGAATTTTAAAAATGATCCTGGATATTTCATCTTTGAATTATTGTACGATCAGCTTAATGGTTTCTTTGTCTTTATTCTGAAGGAAATACATTCCTGGCTGCACATCAAACATATCAATTATTTCAGTGTTATCAACCTTCTTAAGTACTACACCATTTGCATCAAAAAGAACAACATCTGTTTTCTTATTCAAATTTAATGTTCTTTGAACAGGATTAGGCCATGCATTAAAGATGTTTAAGTTCTGATTAAGCCTAGGATCTGATACAGATGCTACATCAGGCTCTGGATCAGGATCCTCTTCTGAATAATGTTCAAAGAAAGATTCCTGCATTCCTGTGACTGCAATTAGTACAGATTTATTAAATGGAGCTGCATTTTCAGGATTCGGATATTGAATTGCCATAAAGCATGTATTGATTGACAATGGTGCTTGAATTCCATGGACAATAGAACCGGCTGGCCCTACAGCAAACCTTCTCAGACTATTTATAGTCGGATTTTGATTATCCAAGCTTAAAGTATAAACTTCATTTATTTTTTTATCGATACTTCCATTCTTTCCACTTCTCCCTTTATCGACACCTTGAACATTTTCAAAGATATACAGGTAGTCTGTTGGTTCTCCTCCTTCTCCGAGATCGCCTTCATACCTTCCAACAAAAAGATCATTAGGATTTGAAAAAACCGTTTTGCCATCAGCTCCATAACCACCTTCAATCATCGTATTTATTCTTGGACTTTCATAATTTCGTATAGTAAGAATTCGTCCAAATGGATCTGATATTATGTTATCTTCACTACCATCCTTTCTGTCCATAGATTTAAGATGATGAGCCAGTTGCCCATTATAAATTTTAGATTGATCAGAAAAATGATCAAATGAATAGTCGGCACCAGTTTCACTAATAACTAGAAAATTATTTGTAGAGACAGGATCATTTGCGATACAAAGATTACCAAGATTGTTAAACATAGTAGCACCCTTCTTCAGAGCCACCTCCATAATATTCTCAAGAGATTCTAAACTATAAATACCATCATCATTTATATCCAATGAATCGTACAAAGGAACCCATCCTCCTATTGAATTTTCAGTAGGTCCTTGTTTATAAACTTTAAGTGTACCATCTGAGTAATCATCTTTTTCAGATTCAAAGCTGAATAAAAGTGAAGGCTGATATCCAGCAGTAAGGTAAACACGACCATCTCCGGCTACCACTCCATGAAATGGCGCTCTGCCAAACAAATAACATTTATTAACCGCTCCAGCTGTGTTTGGGTCCACTTTAGTAACCCAATTCATATTCCTGAATCTTTCTACAATTTTCCCAGACTCAAGTCCTCTGATTCTAGGGGTAGCAGGAATCGGATAATCATCCATAGGAGAAAAACCAGAGAGACTAAGCTGTGCGTTATTTGTTATGCTCGAATCTTCAATTACAAAAAATGCCTTTTTATCTTCTGTTGAATTAGCAACACTTGAATAAACAATTCCTCCTACATTACTGGTATTGTTTTGAAAGTTAACATCTCTGAAATATACTTTTTTCCCAGATACTGTTTGTTGAATCACCTTCCAATGACCTGCATTATCACGTTGCAACTTCATTTGTGTTGCTCCTCCTCCATCTTGTAGCATTGAATGATTTTGAGATATTCTATGTGGCAAAATCAAAATCCCCGTTTCAGGATTTAATGGATTCGTGTTTGTTGATACATACCCTCCTGATCCAAAACCTTCCCTTACTGCTCCAGATTTATTAATTCTATTATCATAAGCAGTACAATCCTGGGCTACCATTAAAACATCGTAACTGATTGGACTAGCAGGTATGATGATTTCTTTTGTTACAAAATTTGTATCTAATTGCTCATAGAGTTTTTGAGAAAAGCCATCAAAAGCCAAGAGTACTAAAAAAGAAAATATTATATAGATTTTTTTCATGATAGTATTTTTTATGCAAAAGTAAGGTGGCTATCACTTCAGGTAAACTTATTGTAGTTATCAAATTGTTAATAATTTAACTTTTGTTTACATAAAGTTTACAATAGTACTATACCTTCCTGGACAATATCTCGGTGATAAAAAAATAAATGAATTAACGACGGAAACTTTCTAAATAAACGACACTTTCATTATCAGAAAAAAATAAAAGCTTGTATTCTCCTCCTTGCAGTGTTTGCTCTAACTTTATATCATTCACACCAGCTCTGAATATTCCGTCTGTCCAGAATACCCTTTCCCCTGGTGTGTTATGTAATTCAATCTGCAAATAGATTCTTTCATGCAATGTAAACTTTAAATAATCTTCGCCTTTCTTCTGGCGTATTGATACGTAGGAAATTTTCACACCGGCATCATAGTTAACGGTATCCGGTATCCAGTTAGTCCAGTCACTCTGAAAATCAAACCGGGAGCTGTCTCCACCTCTTTCGGGAACTACCTCCCAGAAGGGATCTTTCAAAGTCGGTTCATCGAAATCAAATTCATATTGATCTTGAGCCCAAACACAAGTAACACTTAAACTCCAAAGAGATATTACAAGCAGCCTTAAAATAAAAAAGGCTCTGCGATGCAGAGCCTTTTCTTCAAAACCTTTCCATTGCATTGTTACAAGAATTACTTAGTAACAGATACTTTTACAGTTTGATATTTTTTACCCGCTTTAATCTTTACAAAGTAAAGACCAGAATTCAGGTTGGCTGTAGAGAATGCTACTGAGTTCTCACCTTCAGACATAAATCCGTTTGCAAGATCAGCAACTTTTTCTCCATTACCATTGAAAGCAGCAACTTCAACTTGAGCACCTTCAGCAAGAACGAAAGATACTACAGTAGCATCAACTGTTGGATTTGGAACTGCAACAGCTCCAAGAGTTGACTCAACTTCCTCAACACCTGAAGTTCTGAAATTTGATGGAGCTGGGCAGTAGTGAGTAGTATCTGCGCAGAAGTTACCCCAAGCATTTTTAGTCCAGTCAGTTAGGTACATTGCACCTCTATAAGTAACAACTTCGAAGAACGGATCAAGAAGTTGTGGTTCAGTGAATGATCCACCTGAATCAAGAGTTGAAGATGGTTTTATACGGAATACAGGAGCATCAGTACATCCGTTAGTACAAGTTTTTCTGTATCCAAGAGAAGCTATACCAGGAAAAGTTTCGTTTCCTATCTCCTTGCAGGCTACTGCTCCGAACCCTTTGAACCAGTTAGACAATGTAGAAGAACATCCTGCAGGCCAAGTTGCACCACCACCAAGTGCAAGTGGAGTTGTATTTCCGGCCAATATGTTATGAGCAAAATTTAAAGTGTTATTTACGTTTGCATTATTAACAGTTAACTGGCCATCAAGAAGAAGACCCGTAGGCCATCCTGCGATAACAGAGTTAAAGATAGAGATAGAAGAATTTCTCCTGATCTGGGCACCGTTTTTGAATTCAGCATGCGCAGTTGCATTACAAGACAGAGGTCCCATAACTGTATAGTTAGAGAATATAGCTTGAGTCTGAGGAAGATCAGTTGTTCCAGTAGCATTGTTGTCAGACTCGAATCCGTTTGAACCAGAAACATCATGATAGTTGTTATCTCTGATAGCAAGACCGAATTGGTTTAATCCTGAGTATCCGAAATCTGTATCAAAATCGTCATCTCTTGTTTTGTAAGCTACTAGGTATTTAGTGTTAACTGTACCACCGAACCACTCGAAAGCGTCATCGTTAGCATAAGAAACGAAGATATGGTCAATTTTTGTACCTCTACCAACAGAAGCAAGTGTTAAGCTGTTGATTTCATTGTTAGCAGAAAAAGCAATACCAGCATACTCGATTCTTGCAAATCTTAAAGTACCGCTGTTATCGTTAGGATCTGTACCGCCCGCAGTGATAGGAGTACATGGACCTTCTACAGTGAACTCTCCACCAGGCTGGTTGTTAGGAGCTTTACCAGCGATGATGATACCACCCCAGTCACCTGGTTGTCTTGAACCTACTGGTTGATTAGAAGTGAAAATGATAGGAAGAGTTTCTTGTCCTTGAGCGTTGATTTGAGCTCCCCTTTCGATGATCAAAGAACCTTTGGAATCCTTATCACCGAATATTTTAGTACCTGCCTGAATACCTAATCTTGCAGGAGCTTTTACAGTGTAGCAACCTTTTAAAAGATAACATTTAGTGCTAACAAGGGTTTTATTTACAGTTTGGTTTCCTTCCAGAACCTCGCAGTTACAAGGGTTCTGAGCAAAAGAAGCAACAGCAGCAAAAAATGCTAGCGAGAACGATAATAGTTTTTTCATGATCTTTTTTTCGTTGAAGAGTTTTGTTAAGGTTAAATGCAACTTGTGGTTTTGATTGCATCAAAGGTAAGTAGCGATAATTAACTGAAGTTAAACTCAATATTAATTATCCGTAACATTAAATCAATTATTTGTAAGACCTATTGTGTCACATAAAGAACATTTTGAATTAATAGCTAAGACCTGCTTACATAGCAAATTGAATTTTATGTAAACAGGTCTGTCTTATGGTAGCTAAAATCTAAAATACATAGGTTACTCCTAAAGTATAATATGTTCCTGTTCTGAATGAAATAAAAAACAAATCGTCTTTCCCGCTCCTATCAAACTTCCCATCATTATTCGAATCTTGCATAAATCTACTTGGAGCGTTTAAGATATTTTGAATCCCTCCAACAACTGAAAAACTCTTGATTAACTCTTTAGAGAAAGTCAAATCAAGAGAGTGACGAGGAAGTTCGTATACTGGGTTGAATTGATAATTACCTACCGCAAAAATTCTTCTTCCTATAATATTGTATATAAGTGAAATTTTCGTCTTTAAACTATCATTAGTATAATAAAGACCAGAATTTATAATATAAGGTGATTGATTTGCCATTGGCCTTTTTGTGTCCTCTGTAGAAGCCCTTGCATCTTCTAAACGTATTTCACTTTTAACAACTGTCACATTAAAATTAAAGCTAAAATCGTCTAGAAAATTCTTTTGATTAAAGAAAGCTCCCAAGTTCTTTCTCACTTCAACTTCTGCTCCATAACTGCTTCCAGATATAGCATTATCAAAAGTATAAATTGGTCCATTTGATCCTGCGTTAACAATTTTCTCTATTGGGTTTACAAATCTTTTATAAAAAAAACCTAATGAATATGTTTCTCCAGGATTTGGATAAATTTCATACCTGACATCAAAATTATGAATCTTGCAGGTTTTTAAATCAGGACTACCATAAGTTTCTGTACCTGACTCAAAATCATAAAATTTCAAAAGTGACAACTCCCTAAACTCAGGTCGGTTCAATGACTTTCCATATCCAAGTCTGATAAGAGTCTTAGATGTAATATTATAAGAAATGTTTGCAGAAGGAAGGTAAGAAATCAAAGAAGTATCAAGATTTACTTTCACTAAATTTGTACCATCTCTAAAAGTTTCAAGCAATTGTCGGTAGCTCTCAACACGAACACCTGATACAATGTTCAATTTTTTAGTTATTGGAAGAGTGAAGCTGATATAACCTGCACGTATATTGGCCCCCGCGCTATATCTGTCATTCGGTCCTGTCACCTCTCCGTAATAAAGGGCAGTATCTGCCTGGAAATTTTTTTCTTTAAAGACTTCCTCAAGTGGTAGACCAGAATAGTAATTGATATATTGGTCCTTTGTAAAAATACCGATGCTCCTAACCTGTGTTTTTCTCCGCTTATTTTCAAAATAGAAACCTGCTTTAACTATTGGTTTAAATTCATTAATAGAGATAAGCTTTTCAATTTCCCCACTAAACATCTTCATATTTTCATCTGTCTTATTGTAAACTCGTCCAAGAGCTTCTTCCAAACCTGGTTGGGACCTAATAAGGGTTGCCCAATCTCCCTTAATGCGATTATCGCTATCTTTATCTACAATGAGAGCATATCTTCTGAAATCAGGTTCATCTCTCTTATTTAGAGAATATCCTGCTGTCCATCTTACATGAAAAGTATTTATTTCATGACTTCCATTCAGTTGACCTGAATACAAACTTCTGTCAAGGTTTCCTAATCCAAAAATATGCTGATATGTGTCTGAAGGAAAAGTGCTTGCATAGCCATTAAAATAACCTGATTTCCTCTCATAATAAGTTGATGACTGTATATGACTAAATAGATTTTTAAAATCTAATTTGTGATTACCACCTATAAGAAGAGAAAAATTTTGCATTGCACCTGTCCGAACAGAGTGATCATAAACTTTATCAGAAATAACAAGCCCAGGTAATGTTGTAATTTTATCAGTAGGAGCTTCTCGGTACACCTTTCTGTAATTCCTTGAATTAGTATAATTAATTGAAGTAATGCTTCCTAAAATGACCTTTGAAGAAAGGTTAATTCTCCTTGTTGCCATAATATTGATCCTCTGATCAGGCATAGCTATGTTTTTTTCAGGAAACCAATTATTATTAAAGTACTGACTATTATTTCTGGAGTCATTATCCTTCGGAAGTATTTCCGGTGTCCCTTTCTTAAACTTATAGGTATTGTCATAGCCCAGCCACGCATTTTTGCCATGCTTTTGCTCATAAAAGGATTGAAAAGTCGTATTTTGCCTATATGAAGCTGAATAGTTTATTGAAATTGAATTTGTAAGAGGTGCATTCTTCGTATATACTTTCACAACACCTCCAGCAAACTCTCCAGGCAATTCAGCGGCAGGTGTCTTATATATCATAATTCTGTCTAATACTCCTGAAGGTAAAATATCAAATGAAAAAGCCCTAACTTCTGCTTCAGAACTGGGAGCTATAGCATTATTTAACATTACGGTATTGTACCTTTGTCCAATTCCACGAATGATAATAAATCTATCGTCCGCAATAGTTACTCCAGGTATTCTCCTTGTAATCTCAGCAGCATTCCGGTCTTGTGATTTAGACATTTGCTCCGAAGATATCCCACTCACCACGTTATTCTCCTTCCTTATCTCATTAACAACAGCTACGTCTGTATGGGTAGTTCTAACCCCCACCACACTTACAGTTTTCAATACCTGTTTCTCTCCTTCAGCTTTATCCTTAGAAATTGGAAAATCGATTGTAGCAGTTTCTCCAGGCTTCACCACTACATCCGCAAATACCTTCTCACGATATCCTTCAAAGGTTATCTTCAATGCATGAATACCTGAATCAATAGGTATCACAAATTTTCCATCAATATCTGTAACTGTACCTTCAGAGCGGCCAACTACTGTGACAACTCCTCCCACAATCACTTCATTATTCAATGAATCTTTAACTGTACCCGATATAAAGCCGCCCTGGCCGAAGGAATAAAAAGCAGAAATAAAAAATAAGATGATAAGGTAATATTGCTTGCCCATTTGGTTTAAGAATTTATCGAGCAAAGATAAATTCATAGGAGAGTTAAAGTTTCATTATTCTATTTAACAAATTGTTAAGTGTTATTAAACTGAAAATAAAAATTCAACAACTTAGTTAACCAGAATAATGAAACGAATTACTTAATGATACTTTTATTCTTCTGTCAGCTTGCGTAGCTCCTGGCCTAGCTTCTGGATGTTCCAGAAAATTTTCGCCTCAAGTATTTTATAGTCTGCCTGAGGTATTGATGTAATCTCAGGATAATACTTCACGGCAATTGATTTAACAAGTTCTTCCAACTCAGTAGTCAGAAAGTGCAGACGGAAATCACTTATCATTTCCTCATTACAGCTTAATTTTAAGCTCTCAAAAGATTCATTTTCCATTGGTGGTAGTGGTAAATGGTAAAACCTCTAATTATTAATTAACCTTCTATATATAGATAATCAAAAGAACTAAAAACTGAGTAAAGATATACCTATCTCGTTGACAAAATCAATGCCTTAAAAACATTTAATAATCAATTAATAGAAAGCTCTATTACTATGGATTTGACAAACAATGATGACATTATGATTTTAAATTTCACAGCAAATTAACATGGAGATAATCTAAATCAACATAACCTTTAACATCACGCTTGCCAAGAGATTTATTAATTCTGCATGAGATGGCGCAGCTAAAAAACCTTAATTAAACTTTAACAAATGTTTAACCAAATATTTCCAAAGTTGGAATAAGTTTTTTCAAGCTTTGTACTATTAAGAAAACACAAAAAGTAAACCTATGAAAAACGCATTTATCACTGCAGCTATGTGTCTTGCATCACTAGGGGCTTTTGCTCAGACTCCTTTTGCTCCTCTAGACACTAACTTCTCTACAACAAAAGTTATCGTGCCTGCGTCTCCTCTTAAGTATGACGCTTTATTCGTTGGTAATACTGACTATGTACACATCAACGGATTAGATAGTGCTCTTGCAAAACAAAATCATGACTTTATAGGCTATGTTCCTTCAGGGAATAACTCTAACAGAGGTTGGATGATAGTAAACCATGAAACCACTGCTAAAAACCCAAAGCTTGGTGATGGTGGCGGACAGACATCATTTGAAGTAAGATGGAATGCATCTGCTAAAAAATGGGAAGTACTTCCAAGCATCGCTGGTAAAAAATTCCATAATGTAGATTTCACAGGTGTAGGCGGAACGCTTAATAACTGCGGAGGAGCGCACACACTTTACGGAACTACATTAACTGCTGAAGAATATCCGCCTGCGGACAACAAAGCACTTTCTTCTGCTGTATCAGACACTTCTGATTTTACTATCCCTGCAGGAAATGGTCCATACTCCGGAAAAACTATCAAAAAATATCAAAACTATGGATGGATGGTTGAAGCTAATCCTAAAACTGCAAAAGGAATCAGAAAGTACTACTCAATGGGTAGATATGCTCACGAAGGTGGTTATGTAATGGCTGATGGCAAAACTATTTATCTGACAGATGACAATACTCCTTCTGTATTCTTCAAATTCGTTGCTAAAAAAGCCAACGATTACCGCACTGGACAACTATATGCCTACAAGCAAGGTGCAAACGGAATCGGAGGCTCTTGGATTGCACTTCCTAATCAGCTTGATTCTTTGCTTATCATAAGAGACATTGCCCTGAAAAAAGGTGCTACTTCATTCACAAGATTAGAGTGGGTAGAACTTGCAGGAAACGGAAAATTCTATATCACTGAAACTGGAAATGATAATGCTAACCACACTTCTGCAATAGCACTTGGTGGTAACCTTGCATACCATAATCAAATCCTTGATACTCTGGGAGGGCAAGCTAAAGATTACAAATATGCTGATTACTATGGTCGTGTACTTGAGTTTGATTACACTACAAATACAATAAGACCATATATAAATGGAGGAAATGGCTCGAACCTTAAGACCAATTTCTCTAACCCTGATGGCCTTGCATCTACTACAATAGATGGTCATCATTTCTTAATGATCAATGAAGACTTAAACGGAGCTTCTCAAAACAGAATGCCTGCTGGTCCTAACAATGGAAAAAATATCTGTGAAGTTTATTTCATTGAACTTGATAAGACCAACCCTACTGTAGATGATCTTAGCAGATTTATCATAGGACCTGTTGGTGCTGAAACTACCGGAGGTAAATTTACTCCAAACGGGGGCACTTATTTTGTAAATATACAGCATCCTTCTTCTACTAACGTTCCTCCATTCAACAATTCAACAACTATTGCAGTAACCGGATTTGTTCAATACATCAAAGAAAACAAACTTTACAAAGAAACTTTGGAAGCTGCTAAAGTAGGTGATGCTAAAACAACAGAAGAAGATGCTTTCTCAATATATCCTAATCCTGCAGCAAGAGAACTACATTTCAATAAATCTACGGACATCGCTATCTACGATGCAAGCGGTATGATAGTAAAAGTTGAAAGAAACACTAATATAACTGATATATCAGGACTTCAGCCAGGAATATATTTCGTTCAGACAATATCTGGTGAAGTACAGAAACTTGTTATAGAATAATTTTTTCTAAACCACCTAATTGAGATGAAGGAACTTTTGTTCCTTCATCTTTTTGTTTTATAAACTATGTAACTATGAGAAATAAACAGATTGTTTTCCTCTTTTCATTTATTATCTTTTCTACCATTTTTCTAACCTTTCTCCTCATTTCCGATTCAGATGCTCACTTCTCAGCTTCAGGCACAGCTTCTGAAAAAATAAAAGTCAGCTTTATTTCAAATATTGATCATTTAATAGACTCCATAAACAGTCTAAAGAAAGCCTCCGCTTATGGCACAGAGACAGAGATATCAGAAGCATTTTATGCATTAAGATCTGCTTATAAAAAAACTGAATTCCTCATTGAATATATCGATCCTGAATTCACAGCAAAAAATATTAATGGTGCCAATCTTCCAAAGCTTGACAATAATCCATTGAATCTAGTCCCTATAGCTCCTAAAGGAATGCAAGTAATAGAAGAATATATATGTTCCGGAGAAGCCCTTTTAGAAAGAGACCAAATTAAATACCATTGCAATTCATTACTCTCTGATATCAATTATTTCAAGAACTACAGTAAAGATATCTACTTTACTGACAGAATGATTTTTGAAGCAATAAGAAATGAAACTTTAAGAATCATGACGCTCGGGATTACTGGTTTTGATTCACCGGTTTGCAAAAATTCTATTAAGGAAGCTGTTGGATCATTGATATCCATCCAAGAGGCAATTGATGCGTATAAAGCAGCTCAAACCAACCAAGATAAAAATATTGAACAGCTTTATAATAAGCTCAGTGCAGCGGTTCAATACCTAAAAAAGAATAATGATTTCAATTCATTTAATAGGTTATTCTTTATAAAAGAATTCGGTAATCCTATATATAAACTATCCTTATTAGCACACAAATCTCTCCAAATAGAGACCAATACAGTATCAAGCCCCTTCACACCTCCAGTAAATTATAATGCTGAAAACATATTTTCATCCGATTTTCTTAACCCAAATTTCTACAGTAAGGCAAAGATTACAAATACTTCAAATGAAATAGTAGCGCTGGGAAAGTTATTATTTTTTGATCCGATTCTTTCATCCAATAATCAACGAGCTTGTGCTTCATGCCATCAACCTGAGAAGGGCTTTACGGATGGACTTGTCAAAAGTCAGGCATTAGACCATGAAGGTAGCGTAAGCAGAAATGCTCCTACTCTTCTTAATGTTGCTTTTCAAACTTCTTTCTTCCATGATTCAAGAGCTAATACGCTTGAGAACCAAATTGACCACGTAATATTCAATAGAAAGGAATTCAAAACGGACTATGAAACCATTATTACACGTTTAAAGAACAGCGAAGAATATACCAGTTTATTTAACAAAGCATTTCCCAAATATCCCGGAAGTGTCGTAGATGGATATACACTCAACAAGGCTTTGGGAGATTATCTTAGAACATTAAATACTTTCAATTCTCCTTTTGACAAATATATAAGGGGCGAAACCTTATCCATTCCTTTAAGTGTAGTAAACGGATTTAATTTATTTATGGGTAAAGCTCAATGTGCCACCTGTCACTTTGCTCCAGTCTTCAATGGCACAGTTCCTCCAGGATTTATAGATACAGAATCTGAAGTAATAGGTGTTCCGATATCTTCTGACACATCAGTAAAATTAATTGATCCTGATTTAGGTAAATATTTGATCAGAAGTTCGGAAATTAACAAAAACGCTTTTAAGACTCCAACATTAAGAAACATAGCACTCACAGCTCCATATATGCATAACGGGGTTTACAAAACGCTTAAAGAAGTGGTTGAATTTTATAACCGTGGTGGAGGCGCAGGGTCTGGTATAAAGGTCGACAATCAAACACTTCCTTCTGATCCTCTTGGGTTGACAGAGAAAGAAATAAACGACCTTGTAAAATTTATGGAATCTTTAACCGATACAACTTTCAATAAGTCAAGACCAGAACATTTACCTATCATTCAAGATAATAAGCTTAATAATAGAGTGATTGGTGGAATGTATTAAGGTCTAAAGGTGAAAGTTTAAAGCAAAAAAAGAATAAGCTCCTTTCATTTAGCACATGCTATTAATATTTCCAATTGCAGTCAATTTTAATTCTTATCAAAGAAATAAAGTAATCATATTAAGCAAAAGCTTAATATGATTACATATTTCTATTAGGAAGGACTGAATTTTATAGCTGTTGAATCAATTGAATACTTGAAAGAATAAAGCTGCCCATTCATTAGGATGATAATCTACTATCCGCAAATAGGCATCTGAAAAAAAGAACCCTGTAATAGCCCCGACTAATCCTGCAGCAGCGAGTAATGCTGCTCCTGCAATCCAACCTATACCTGGAATAAATAATGCGATTATAGCCAACCCAACGATTATTCCAATGGCACCTCCTGTTACTATGTCTTCGATTCCTACGTCATCTCCCATAGCAGTTATGTCATGTTCCCCAACTCCGCAATAGTGAGTACAACAAAAAGGTGATATTGTTCCTGGAGCACACCTTAAAGGGTTCCAGTCAGCATTCCAATCATGCGGAGTAGGGCAAGTTGGAGATGGGATCGGAGGCTCACTTGTTCCCATAGGGTGGCATAAGCCCAAGGTATGTCCAGTCTCGTGGATAAACACAATGGAACTAAAACTTCCAATCATAGTAGAACGAGATACAATAAGGCTCTTGCCAGGTCGATCGGCCCTGCCATTATGACTACCGCCCATACTAGGTACAAACAGGGCATACCGGTAATGCTTTTGTCTTTCTTTCCAATGGTGTTGAGGATAGTATGTAAACTTCATCTCATTAAAGGTGACTTCATCCTTGTGAGGAAGTGATTCTCCTCCATGAAGATACCCATCATCAACGCGAGGTAATATGGAGTGATAGTAAAACTGGGAAGCATATTGCTGTTTGGCATCTTCAGGCAGATTGTCATCATTTCCTACGGCATCTACTTCTATAAACAAATTCCTCTTAAAAGGATCTGCTAGTCCGTCATATCCATTTACTTTCATCTCAGTTGAAGGCCTTAAACTATCAGTCTGAATAGAAATCGCGAATTCCATTCTGTCGGAAAGTCCATCTTCATCAAAATCACCGGAAAAGTGTATAGGATCCGGATCCATAAAATTGACAAAAATTCCTTTAAAGCTTAATCTATAGTGTCTGCCATCTTCATTTATATCTATCACTTTGGAATCATTGCGTGTCCAGGAGATAGTAAAAGACTTAAAAGTATCATCAAAAGGTTTTTCCATAATCATGATATCAGCCTCACGAAGTTTAATACGGGAAGAATAAACCGGTACAGCATTGAGATCTGCTGATACCCTGGTGTCTATTATTAAAAAAGGCTCCACTTTGGTGTCATCATCCATTTCCCAATAATTATCAAGAGTAGGACTCAATGGAAAACGTACATCTTCAGAAACAAGATACGTTTCATCACTGCCAATTTCAATTGTACCGTCTTCGTCTAGGCATTCAACTTTCGTAAGAATAAGCATATCCCTTTTGTTACGATTATCCAACCATCCATCTCCATCTGAATCCGGATTATTGGGATTCAGACCATTTTGCACTTCATAGTTATCCGGAAGACCATCTCCATCTTGATCGGGTTGGTTAGGATCAAAAGAGGTATCCACCTCATCCGGAATGCCATCACAATCTGAATCCAGCTTTCCATCTGATGCAAGAGTCTTGGATACATTAGCAGTCTTCTTAAAAAAAATAATAACGCTATCTGCATGACAAGGAGGAAATGGAGGAGGATCTGGAAGGTTCCATCCTTCGTCTCCAATGGTAGAATACCATTCACGATGATCACCGTCCAGCCATTTATTGATAGATGAATTCACAAATACAGGTGTAGAAGTCGGATCATTCAACCATATTTTAATCCCAGCAAATAACCATCCACCACCAAAATAGCTATCACCCGTCTTGACAATACCTATTTGACCGATAGCTTTAATAAGCTCTATGGTAAAATCAGGCTCGTTGACAGAAAGAACGAATTTATCTGAATTGTTTCGTTCAAAGTCATCATGATTAGGATTATCAAGGTTGAAATCTTTTCCTCCGATGAAAAAATGTACGGGGTCATCCGTGCCAGCAAAGCGCTCGTCTCCTGTCTTTATCTCCACTATTATGCTGGTTACTACTTGCGCGTAAGAACTAGTCGCGAAAAGGAGCAAGAAACAGAGCTTGCTTACCTGACTAAAAACAAACGGTTTCATAGGCGATATAATAAAAGGATTACATTACATAATATTTACATAATATAATTTTTTATGAATGGAATAAAAAACAATCACCTATAAAACTTCAATGTTACAACCTACAAATCAATCAAATACTTAACAACAAGAGCTAAATCAACATTCCTTTTTCAATTAGCCGAACTCATCAAGGAATTTTCGACCATAAAAAAGCCCCGGCTTTTTGCCAGGGCTTTCAATTGAAATAAACACTTAGGTAAAAATAAACACTATTTAGTAACTAACAATTTCAGATATATCTTTTGCTTCCCTCCTGAAATCTGAACAAAATAGATTCCATTTTCAAGAGATCTAACATTGATATCCTGACTTATTGAAGATTCTTCTATTGTTCCTTCAAGGACTTTATTTCCAAGAACATCATAAATCTCATATCCAAGGGCTTCATCTGTTGCTTTTGATAGTATCAGTTTGGTCTCAGAAGATACGGGGTTCGGTACTGCTGTTACATCCAAAATTCCATCGATATCAGCAAGAGCTTCTAGTCCTTCTCTAGTAGCGGCAGCCTTTACAGTTAACGTTCCTGCAGTAGAGATCAATTCTGCATCTTCACAATTACCAGTCACAATGCAACGGAATTTATATCTGTTCAGATTGCTCTTAGCATTGCGGATCACAAGTTTAGAAGTAGTTACATTCTTAAATGTCGGACTAGCAACCACATCAATGAATGATCCTGTTGGACTTGACATTTGCCATTTGTACCCAAGACCTGCTCCTGTTGCGGCCACAGTGAAACTTGCATCATCTCCAAGTATCACAGTTGAACTTGCTGGCTGAGCAGTAATAGCTGGCTTTCTTAACACTTTCAGTATTTGTGCATCCGACAGCACCAGGCCGCCGCATGTGCTATTCACTCTGCATCTATAGCGGAAGTTATTTAGAGAATAGTCTGCATGGTTAATAGTAAGTTCAGATGTCTTACTTCCCGAATAATTGCTATTATCCTTAATATTCAGGAATGATCCAGTACCTGGTCTCTCCTGCCACAGATAAGTAAGATTTTCTCCGATTCCGTTAACACTGAATGTTACAGATTCACCTTCACATACATTTACGTTTATTGGAGATGGTCCAAGCTGTACACCTGGCTTAACGATAACCTCAAGCACATTGGATATAGATGAACAACCGCCATCACTAGTGATGTCAAGTTGATATGCTCCTGATTGTTTAGCCACAATGACGTTTGAATGCGCATTTGCTAATATAGCATTATCTTTGGTCCAATTGTAAGTAGCGTTTGCCAGTAAAGCAGAAGAAATTAAAACAGAATCACCTTCACAGAAAGTAAGAGATCCGCCAGCTGTAATAGCAGCTAAAGGTAAAGCATTCACATTGACAGCAACTGTATTCGAATTTGCCAGGCATAATCCTGAATTTACTGACACAGAATAAGCACCTGGAGTATGAGCAACTAACTCAGCTGAATTTGCACCAGTGATAATAGTACCATTTAATTTCCACTGAATGTTTGTCAGTGATGGATTATTTACAACTAATACTGTTGAATCTCCCTGACAAATATTTGAAGGAGTTGATGCCAAAATAGAAACTGTTCCGCAAAGATTTAATTTCACACCTGATGGTAATGTGTACACATACAAGTAAGTATTCACTCCGTTAGGTTGAACATTTCCATCAGCATTGGGAGAAACAATACCAAAATCGTTATCATTGATCACAGCAATAGTAGAGTCATTAATAATAGTCAATCCTTCTTGCTTCTCTATCCTAGCATCATATCCATTGGCAATCAAATCCACCAGCAATGTCTTGCTAACACAAGTCACACCATTGGCCTGCGCAGTAGTAGCATCCAAGAACTGCTCAAATGATTTATTACCTGCAGAAGGATATAAAGCTTGAGTAATCGGTGTTGCACCAGCAAGGTTGATCTTGTATATTTTCGCATAAGAGTCAGAACCGTTTATACCGTGCTCAAGGATCAGGAATTCATTGTTGTTTATAGCGACAGCATCACCTATGTAACGTTTATCATGTTTAACAGTACTTCCATTTCCTGAAGCAGGAATTGCATCGTGCTCATATCCGAACATTTTGGTTTCACCTGTTACAGGATTAATTTCAACAAATCTGTGAAGTCTTGTATTTTTCTTAAGGTTAGCATCTGTAGCGGGGAAAAGAATAGTATTCTGAATAAATGAATACACTTTTCCGTTTGGAGCAAAGGCAACTCCTTCTAGTCCTTTGTTTGGATTTCTATACTTAAAGATTGTATCTATCGCAATATCCTGAGGTTGTGCCCCAGGCACATTGGCAAAAGGAGCATATCTCTTTCTAACTTTTCCCGTAGCTTGATCTACGTTCCAGATACTTGTTCCATACTCTTCGCTAATCCAGAAGTCATTGTCATTTCCTTCAGTAATACCTTCTGAATCTATTCCCCATACATCAGGAGTTCCTCTGTGACCCGCAGTATCGATTAATGCTATTTCCCCTGTCCCACCTAATCCAAGAGGATTGATCATACCCGTTACAGCTGCTCCTGATGGCGTTTTTAAAGGAAGCCTTGAAAGTATTCTTAATGAATCTTTTTCGGCTTTCAACCTTAGAATTTCAGGAGTAAATGAAGGCAGTGCAAATAATTTAGCATCAGCTGCATGGGGGTCGCCCTGAACATGGATATTAGTATTGGCATCAAGGTTTGGACCACGGTCAGTTATTGTAAAAAACTCGTTATCTGTTCCTTTGATATAACTTAATCCTGAAGCCCCCCCCAGATAAATTGTCTGGCCATTATAGGCACCTAATACAGGATTTCCTTTAAGCGTGTATTTTTTTAGTGTATAAGGACCAAATGAAAAAGAGTAGTTTCCTGCTGATGGGAACACTGCAGTATCTGATCCATAAGCTTCGATACTGTATTTAACGATTCCTGATCCTGACAATACAGGTATCTGGAATGTAAACAGATCACCCGACACAGTAGGATTAACAGCATTTAATGCTCCATCATTAACACTATATAAAAGTTTAGCTGCAACAGAAGGTAAACCTTCGATATGAGCTTCAATTATAAAAGGACCATTTCCTTTCGTATCTGTCAAAGGAGTATGAGTGATAGCAGTAGGAACAGGAGGAACAAAATTAAGTCCTATCAAAACAGGATCATGGTCTGAAGATCTATAAGCATCTCCTGCATAAACATAGGCAGGATTAAACTCAGTATTATAATCTTTAAGTCTTGGTTCATCAGCATTGATGTGCCATTTTTCTGCTCCAGTGACAGATCCAGCCAAGCTGGGAGTAGCCAATGCATGATCTAAAGAACCTGACATACCGTCAAACACATAAGAATAATTACCTGAGATAAGATTAACAAGGCCTCCAGCTCTCAAAATATCAATAGGATCCTCCTGCTCATAACCATTGTAATCACCTATAGTTATTACATCTTGATCTCCCGATATCTGTTGAATATGATTGATGAAGTTCAATAAGCCAATAGCTTGAAGTTTTCTTCTGTTATTATAACAGCTTTGACCATCCTCCCGATCAGTGTCCAGCCCCGCAGAGCCATCACATCCTTTTGATTTAAAATGGTTGACAATTACAGAGAATTTCTCTCCGTTACCATTAACTACAAAAGTCTGAGCAAATGGAAACCGTGAAAAACCATTCACATTAAATGCTTCAGTAGTATCTGCATGAGCCGATCCTGAAGGACTTACTTTAGAAACTTTGTAAATGATAGCCGTTTTGATTGCATCGGTTCCCACTCTACCATATACACCGCCTGTAGGATAATTTACATAAGCATAAGTACCGGCACCATAAATAGTATTTAGTCCGTTTGTCAGATCCGCGATTGCAGAATTAGGGCCATCCCCGTCATTTTCCATTTCCATTAATCCGAAGACATCTGCATTGAGCTGTCTCATAGCCTCTATGATCTTCGTTCTTTGGCGAACAAACTCTTGTTGAGTATTTGCTCCCCTTGCAGTTGGAAAGCCACCACCAAGGCCATCTCCGTTGAAATAGTTCAGCACGTTAAAGCTGGCAACTTTTACATTTCCTAGGCCCACTGAAGGCACAGCTGGACGCGATTCATAAACAAATGCAGGAGCTTCTGTCGGCTGAATCCTATAGACTCCAAAGTTATAATCAAGGATTCCTGTAAGGTTATTGATTGTAGAACCTGTTCTCAAAGTATTATTTATAGGATCAACAAAAGGAACAACTACAGGATTCTGAATATTGCTTGCATCATCCAATAAAATTCTGTTTAAAGTATCCAGCCTTAACTGCGCATTGATTGCAGCAACATTGCTGCCTCCGGAACTGTTATTTCCATTTGCTGAAGCATCGTTAGGGTCAATAAAATTAGTAGGAGTAATTTGACGACCACTTGCAGAGAGCACTAATTCTCCATATCTGCCAAGGTTATAGTTCTCTGTTATAGTTAAAGTCTGAGAGAACTTTACCAGCATGCCTTCGTATTTTTCATGATCTCCTAGATAAGATACCGGTAAATTAACAATAGTAGGAGTAACAACATTACCAGAGCTTAATATAGAAACAACAGTTAGATTTTTAATTTCTGTAGAAGAATTAAATTCATCTACTTCACCATTAATCTGGACTAAATCTCCAACAGACACGTCCACACCAAAACCATTGTCATAAACAAAAATTCCATCAGAAGTTTCAGGGTTTCCATCTCCCGGTACACTTTGAATATAAAATCCTTTTAGTTGGGATGCTCCTTGAAAATCTGCTGTGACAATACCTTGAGTAGTAACAATACTTCCATCGTAAGGGCTGGAAACACCACTCCCCTGAATAGTATAGACTGGAATAATTGATGTGCTTGAACCGCTAACAGCCACCGAGCCATTGAATACTCCACTTGCACTGGTTACATTTCCAGCATGAATTCCAGCAACTGAAGGATTATATCTGACATATACTGATACTCCACTATTTGCTGCTGAAGCACTTATTGACAAAGCAGAGGTATAAGGTCCTGAAGCACTTAGAGAAACTTCAAACTGAGAAGGTGCTGTAACTTGTACACTCTCTGAAAGGCTTGATCCTTGAATTGTATAACTTTGAGCTGAAGAAGGATTTCCAGCAGAAGCGATAAAACTCAAAGTAGAAGGAGAAACATTAAGCCCAGAAACAATTGATAGGCTTATGGAAGAAACTCCACTTGTCATAGTTGTAGTTTTGCTCCATACCCTTGGGCTTGCAAAAGAGTTCATTGCAGGATTAAAACTACCACTTGCAGTGATAATTTCATCCGAAGCAGCATCACTCACAAGAAAACTGTTAGATTGGAGTTTTCCACCTGTATAACGATCGTTCACTGGCAATTGATAACCGTCGGCACCGCCATTTACCAAGGCGGACCCGATTCCAGTGCCAAAAAATATAGCATCTACCGGAACCGATGAGCTTGTTAATGAAGTAATAGATGTGTTAAATACGGCAACACCATCGGCATTGCCCCCGCCATTTCCTAATACTCCAGAGCTATTAGCAGATCCCAATCTGTCTCCAGCTGTTGTACCTGTATTGATTGTTCTGATTTTGGTTCCTGTTGGAAGCATTGAAGAACCTCCTACATAAACTACATCTCCGGCGTTAACTGTACCGGAATTAATATTAAAGCCATAAGTAATCGCACCTCCGGCAATCCATCCTGCAGTCGTACCATTGCCATTGTTACATACTACAACACTGTATGGGGATGCCGAAAAGTCAATATTTTTCGTTGCTATCAATTCTACATATTCAAATGGAGAATCGGTCCCATTAGGATTCGGAAGTAATTCCGAGATCAAAAGGTCCTGTGCTTTTGCAGACTCATAAAAAAATAAACTCGCAATAAGCAGCCAGACAAGGTTAGGTTTTGTTTTCATGGTTTCTTGTTGGTGAGAAAGCAAAAAAACAAGTCAAATATAATAGGGCAGTTTGTCAAATGTTAAGAAATTGTTAAGATTTACCCTCAAAAGTTAAATTAAATAAATGAGCCACAAGTAGTTGCCCCTTATACACAAAATCAAGTCTGTAACGCTGAGATGGAGAAACAAGTAAAAATTTCTAATTTAAAAATAAATTAACAATTACATATTTCTTATGGAGACCATTATTAAGAAACATTTCAAATCGCTTATTAAGGACAATAAAAATCTTTACATCTCAATTTTTTCTGAAGGTAATCATACAACCTTTGCTCCTTTAAAAGCGAAATATGAATTAACAGGCAAATTAAAGCCGAAGTATCAGTGGAATAAGGTTTCCGTTGAAGACAGTTCACTGGTGTTAGATCTTGAAGGTAGCGTGATTTCAATCTACTCATTAGCAGCAGCAAAAAAAATTGAGATTAAGAAAACTGAAGAAGGGATAAGATTATTAGACATTACTCTTTAATACTATTTCTTAAAAACCATCTGTACAAAAATTTTCATTAAATATTGTATGGATGGTTTTTATTTCTCGATTTCATTCTTCTTTCAAACATAGAATAATATAGCTCATTGTACTGCAATGAAATCTTATCCCAACTATACTTTTCTAAAAGCGTTTTCCTGATTAGCTGCCGCTCTTTGTTAAACTCGTCTGATTTCTTTAATGAGATATTATTCTTTATAAGATAAGCCAGTTCTTCTCCTCCCTGACAATGTGGATCAAAAGGAATGAACCAATGCCTTACTTCCGGATCAAATTCCTTTTGCAACTCCAATACTGAAGCACTATAACCAATTATTGGAGTACCTGCCCATAAACTTTCGAGATAGACCAATCCAAATGGTTCAAAATTACTTGGCACAACTAACAACTTTGATTGTTGAATTTCCCTTAATAGTGGACCACTTTCAAGATACCCAGTAAATTTATACTGAATAAGATTGCTATAATTATCAAGACTTATGGCTCCTGTTCCTGCCCAGACAAATCTTTTAACCTCTTTATCCAGATACTTAGTAGCCTCACAAAGAAATTTTATTCCTTTTCTTTCTGTGATCGTTCCTGCAAAAATTATTTGATCTTCTATAATTTCAGTCTCTTCAATTACCTCCAGATTTACTCCATTTGGTATAATGCAATCAGGTATCGACCATTCAATATGCTGCTCTATTGCACAATGCTTAAGATGTTTTGCAATCCATACGATTTGATCTGCATGTTGTAACTGCTTATTAATAACTTCTACTTCATAATTATTCAACGCTCTTTTAGAATTCTTCCACAGATCATGCATTGAGACAATTATAATGGTTTCAGGAGCAACCAATCGGGCTATCATTACCAAAAAACTTGAGACATGTTGTATATGAAGTATACTGAATTGAAGTTTTGACTTCAAATGAATAAACGAATACAGTGAAAGAAAAAAAATACATTTATCTCGCGTTGTCAGATTGTTAATTAGAGTTAAATTCTTTGTAAAAATCTTTAAGCTTTTGTAAAGAGCATATATTGAAAGACTTGATCCATATAACTGTATACCTTCAACTTTTTTATCTCCACCATAGTACTTATCTATCCCTTGCATAGCAAAGCTTACAGAATTTTTTCTATGCGAAAGTCCAAGGCTCCAATTTGCTTTTGCCAGGCCATATTTATTTTTACTTCCTAAGAAATATGGTAATGCTCCGGCTAATATGACTTGGAAACTGACATTTGACATAACTTTTTTTATTTAGTTTAGCGATCAAATATTCAACTCTGAACCACCATGAAAGTAATACTAGCAGACACACATGGTTTGATCCTTGGAAAAGCACAAACCAGTCCAAATCTCGGTTTATTGTACCTTGCTTCATATGCACGGCAGCATATTACCAACATAGAGTTCCATTACATACCTCAAAAGTATACAGAAAATTATCATTATGAAATGGTCGATAAACACAGACCCGAGGTTTATGCTTTATCATGTACATCTTATGGCGCAGCAACAGCATACAGGCTTATCAATAACCTTAAAGCTAAATATCCTAAAATGCTTATCATAGCAGGCGGAGCACACGTTTCAGCAGTACCTAAAGATGTTCTGGAATTCTGTAAGGCAGATATAGCAATTATAGGAGAAGGAGAAATTACCTTTACAGAAATACTTCAGAATCTTAATAATCTAGAAGAAGTACTACCTAAGATTGACGGCATTGGTTACATGAAAGACGGGAAATACAAGGCTACCAATGGACGTAATCCTATTGACAACATAGATTCCATTCCTTTTCCGGCAAGAGACCTGGCTCAGAGAGAAGATTTCATTGGTATACCATTATTAAAGAATACTCCAAGCACAGAAGTAATCATCACAAGAGGTTGTCCGTTTAGATGCACGTTCTGTGCTAATCCTGTATTCAGATACAAGGAAGGTTTACCACTCTATCGCAGAAGAACACCGGAGAATATAGCAGAAGAAGTAGAAGAGCTTTATCAAATGGGATATAGAGAATTGTATCTTCACTCTGATGAATTAAATGTAAGTCTTGAATGGTCGATAGATGTTTGTAAGGCATTAGCTGCACTTGGACATACGGATTTATATTTCCAATGCAATTTAAGAGTTATTCCTATGTCTGAAGAATTTGCCTATTGGTTAAAAAAGGCAAACTTCTGGTTAATCAGATTTGGTGTGGAAAGTGCAAACGACAGAGTTCTTACTGGTATAAAGAAAAAAATGTCTGTTGAAAGAACCCTTAATGCTTGCAAGGTTATATCAGATCAAGGGATAAAGGTTCTTGGATATTTCATGATGTATCAATTCTGGAGAGATGAAAATGGAACATTTCAATATGAGACTACAGAAGAAGTAGAAAGAACGATCAAATTTGCCGAAAAAATCTGGAAGAACGGTTGGCTTGACTACATAGCATTTATAGTATCAACGCCTGTTCAGGGTGCTGAAATGTATGATGTCGCAATAGCTGAAAAAATGATAGATAAAAGCTACATCCCTGGAGATACATGGATTCCCAGTAAATACATAGAAGGCATTTCAGATAAAGACTTTCATAGACTTATGAGAAAAGGAAGATTCCTACAGATGAAAATGGCGCTCTTCAGCGGTGGTGTTAACTGGAAAAACATAGATGGATTATTAATAAAAATAAGGGATCTGATAACAGGGAGAAAAGGATTGGCTGTTGATTAAATACTTAATATAAAATATCACTTAAGGCTGCGCCTCATAGTAGCCTTAAGTGATTAATTCAGTTTAATAACAACTATTAATAGTACTGAAGACAGCTATAGAGAAAACATACATTCTTATCTCCTCCAATTCGGGATTTATCTCCTGCTCCATACTTGCAATAAAATCCTACTTTTGCTAATGTCCTTCCAAGCAACCAAAAGCGTTTTCTATATTAATGTATTATTAAATATCCTTTAAGTAAGATTGAATGAAATTTCAAAATATTTTAACTTAGACGATAGAAAACTAAAAGTAAGATGAAAAAAAGATTTTTTATTCTGTTGTTGTTAATCGGAGCATTTAATTTAACAACTAAAGGTCAAATCAGTATTCTGGAACAAAATTTTGACGATCCTTCGCTTGAAGCATTTAACTTCCCTTCCAATATGACCATTTGGTCAAAAGGTGGAACCTGGGATTATGTAACAAACAATAATTTTAATGGATCCAAACATTTAAAATTCACTAATCAATTCGATAGGAACTGGTACTTTATAGTTTCAGAACCAATTAACACAACCATGTATGATAGTCTGGTTATTACCTTTGATATCTTTTGTAATAATAATTTGACTTATTTTATTTCAGAAGAAAACAAAGATCAACCCTATGGAAACCATTATAATTTTAATGATAGCACTAAGTCAAATATTCTATATAAAGGAAAGGTAAACAGTTCTACTTCAAAATTTTATGCAGTAGTTTATCCTTCTAAAGGAATATATCGGTATCAGATAAGCTTTGTTGAAACTCCAGACCTTTCGATTCTCGAGCTCGATAACATTTTAATTTCATCATCAGAGGCAGTTGTTTCAGGATTCACAAATCCCAAACCGGAAAAATCTGATGAAATACATTCTGTTTATTCTTTAGATGGTAAAAAGCTGGAGATAACCGATCTTAAAGAAGGCTATATTTATATCTTTAAATACAAAAGCGGCAAAACGATAAAGACTAACTGGAATTAACTTTAGACAGTAAAAGAAAAAGCCACTCATGAGAACCTGAGTGGCTTTTTAATAATTTTATAAAAGAATTTACTTCACTCTTTCCACATACTCCCCTGTCTCAGCATTAACCTTTATTCTCTCACCAGCTTCAACAAACAATGGTACCTGAACGGTCGCACCTGTTTCAACCGTTGCTGGCTTCAATGCTCTTGTTGATGTATCTCCCTTTAATCCCGGCTCTGTATAAGTCACTTCCAATTCAACATGTGTTGGAGGCTCAGCATATACAGGAATATCATTATCATCAAACTTTACAAGAACAATGGTATTTTCTTTTAGAAACTTAAGAGAGTCACCAAACAACACCATTGGTACAGGTAGTTGTTCGAATGTCTCAGGATGCATGCAGACCAGAGAATCACCTTCCTGATACAGATATTGCAATTCGCGGGTTTCCACTCTTACCAGTTCAATTTTTTCTCCCGAGCGGAATCTGATTTCACTTTGTTTGCCGGTTTTGACATTGCGACTTTTTACAGTATAAATCGCATTACCTTTTCCCGGCGTAATGTGAGTATAATCCGTAACCATCACCAATTCACCGTTATATCTCAAAAATGCGCCTTTGGAAATATCCGAAGTAGTAGCCATATTTTTTTATTTTTAAGTTAAAGCAAATTCAAAGCTACGACCATTGATCCATTCAACAAAAAATCTTTTAAACTATGTTGTGTAGTCTCCATAAATTTCCTTGCAAAAGGATTTTTCAACGCAATTTGATGTTAAGGACACGTTAAATTTTAATTTTCCAATATTTTAAACCACTGGTGTTTCAACACACAACCGCTTGATTGTCATAAATTTTCATAAAAAGCATTTTTTCAATAAATGGTAGGAAGAAATAAAAAAGCCTAAAACTATACTTCAGTAGACAAAAATAAGTTTCAAATAGACGAAACTTACATTATCTTGGAACCGTAAAATTATTCAATTTGAATACAAAACATCAAAAATTGTACTTTTCAAATAAAGATAATTTAATTTTCAACTCAAAGAGTATCAAAAATGGTTACAACAAAAGTATTTCAGGAAGCTTACTGCGAAGTTTTGGAAGGTTCTAATGGCATTATCTACGCAAGATGGAGTGGATTCTTAAAGCCTGAACAAGTTAAAAATGGCTGTTCAAAAATTACAGAACATGCTAAAAACAATAAGATTACAGTTCACTTGAGTGACCACAGAAATCTAAAAGTTCTTTCGAAAGAGGTACAGGAATATCTTGCAAAAGAGTGGTTTCCTGAAGTAGAAAAGATCGGCATGAAAAAAATTGCTGCACTGGTAGCACCTGATTTGTTCGCAAAGGCAACTGTTGATAAGGTAAACAAAGATGCCCATGTCGGAAATCTTGTAATAAGAACTTTTGAAAGCGAAGACGAATGTATTAAATGGCTCTTAAGCTGATAAAACGATGACCCCGGAAACATTAAAATCCCCCCTACTATCCGAAGGAAGTAAATGGAAAAAGATAAGTCAGGAAATTGACAAACTTGATCCAATACAAATTGACAGGCTAGTTCCTTTCATTCATAAGCTCAACAGAGAAAAGAATGTGCAGGCACTTGCCGAAATTTTATACAAACATTTACCTTACCCGGAAAGGCTTGAAAGATTCACTTACAATGAATCGATTGCCTGCATGAGGGATATTGGAATATTTCTGGGGTCATTAAAAAAACACGGTACAGAACCAGTAGAAATAATACCTGAGTTGGATTATGTATTGGATGTACTAAGTGACAAAACCAATTTACCTCCAAGAGACACGCTTTTTCATTATACAATATGGAACCCTTCAGGTCTCCGTGTAAGGACCTATACAGGTCTTAGCGACGAGATCCATCTTATCGAAAGCGTTAAGATGTCGATGTTCCCACTAGTCGATGCGATCTATAATTTAATAGAATTGCATCAAACGCCATTGAACAGCCCTGCTTTTGAAGAGCTTTGCAATGTAGCAGAAGAAAACCTTTCAGGAATGATCAATGGAATCGTTTATGCAAAGCGTAATGTTTCTCCTGCTGTTTTTGCGAATGAATTAAGATTTTATTTTGACCCGATTTCATTATACAGAAGAGAATTTATAGGTCCTGGAGCTGTAGAAATGCCGCTCTTCGTATTTGACCATCTTCTTTGGAGCTCTGAAACTACTGATGAAGAATATGTGAAATTTAAGGTAACATACCTTCCATTTAATCAGCCGGATATAAGAGATATTTATTATAACTACGATAACCAGCCTTCACTTGCATCAAAAGCGATTGAAGCATTGAAAAAAAATCCTACCTATTGCCCTCAAACTTCAAAATCTGCAAGAGCTTTACTTGCTTTGTGCAACAGATTAAAAAGCTTTAGAATGCCTCATAAAAAACTAGCGGAAGAATCTTATGCACAGCAAAAAGACAGAAGTCATGGAAGCGGAGGATATTCTACTGATATCCTGAGTCATATCATTTCACTTAACCTGAAAACAATTGCTGATATTGAGCTTGCGATCGCCAGATATGGAAGATAACAAAAATTAATATAATATTATTTTACAACCAGCGTATGAAAAAACCACCCGGATTCTTTATTCTTCGGGTGGTTTATCTTTTTACTTTACAAGATTTTCATATTCCAGAGGAAAAAGTATTTTAAACTCACTTCCCTTTCCTTTTTCACTCTTAACTTCTATACAGGCATCATATCTTTCAAGCATTTTTTTAAGATTATAGAGTCCCAGACCTGTGCCTTCTGCGTCCTCATCATTATGAAGTCTGCTGAAAACTTTGAACAATTTAGATTGTTCTTCTTCCGTCATGCCAACACCATTATCTCTTACAGTCAAAACTTTATAATTTTCAGTAATCAGAAAATTAATCTTAATTGAAGGTAGCCTATCCGGATGCTTATACTTGATTGAATTTGAAATAAGATTAAAGAGAACGCTCTTAAAACAAGTTCTGTTAAAATTAAAATCAATTGTGCCATCAATATCAGAACTGATGGTAGCATTGTGGGTTTTGATTAATTGTGAAATACTGATCTTCACTTCTTCAAGCACTTCGGAACAATTGACAGGCTCTATGGTTCCATTATCCAGCTGCTGGCTTCGGATAATACTTATCAAACCATCAATTGTGTCGCGCATCTGCCCAGTCGAGATATCAATCATATCTATGATATTGAAACAACTAAGACCTTCGATATCCAGTTCTTCTCTTAAAGCAGCTACTAGTCCTTCGAGATTTGCAACAGGCAATTTAAGATCATGAGAAGCTATGTAAACAAACTGATCAAGGTCTTTATTCAATGCCAGCAACTTTTCATTGTATTTTCTCAATTGCTCTTCAGCAATCATCCTTTTATTAATTTCAACTTTTAATTCTTCATTACTTTGTCTTAAATCAACAGTTCTGCGTTGAACTATTTCTTCCAGATTTTTGTAGGCCCTCTCCAATCTTTTCTGTTCAAGATAAATGGAGATAAAAGAGTTTACCTTAGATCTTGTAATAAAAGGATCCAACGGTTTGAATAAATAGTCCACTGCACCTTTACTATAGCCTTCTGCCACGTATTTGCTTTCATGTGTAAGTGCTGTGACAAAAATAATAGGGATGCTCTGAGTTGTTTTCTTTTGTTTCAGAATAGTAGCGACTTCGTAGCCATCCATACCAGGCATCTGAACATCCATCATAATAAGCGCTAAGTCCGTTTTATAAGCAATTTTCAAGGCTTCATTTCCAGAAGTTGCTCTCAGGAAATTTATGCTTACACCCTCTTGAATCAGCAGATTTTCAAGGCTATAGATATTTTCATCTCTATCATCTACAATAAGGATATTAACAGGTATGTCATTATTCTCTAGACTCATCTTAATTTGCGGTAAAAATTGAAATGATCAATTAGGAACCTTTAAAATTATTTTTCTTTAAAATGGATTTAAGATTCTGGAAAAGCTTAATCAACAATATCATTACAATATTGTTCTGAATGCGGTTCAACTTTGTAGTTAATTAATTCTTCTATATATCTTTTCTTTATGATCTATTACCTGAAAATATTTTTCAATTTTGCTGAACCTTAGTGATTCCTTGTTACCCAGAGCAAGAAAACCAAATACTGGAAGACTTTCCATGAATAACTCCAACACTTTTTCCTGTAATTCTTTTTGAAAATATATCAGTACATTGCGACAAACAATGAGGTTAAACTCATTAAATGATCCGTCGTGTACAAGATTATGAATTGAAAACAGAAAGTTTTTACTTAATTCAGAATCCATAATGGCTCTGTTATATCTCGCATGATAGTAGTCAGAAAGAGAATATAAACCTCCAGCATCAATATAATTCCTGGAATATTCTTTCATGCAGGATATAGGATAAATACCCTCCTTTGCTGTCTGCAACACTTTACCATTAATATCTGTCGCATAAATCCTTGATTTTTCCAAAACAGATTCTTCTCTAAAAAGCATTGCAAGCGAATATGTCTCTTCACCTGTTGAGCACCCCGCATCCCACACTCTTACATAGGGATATGTCTTCAGATATGGCACTACATTTTTCCTGAGAGAAAGATAAAACGAAGGATCTCTGAACATCTCTGTTACATTCACTGTAACCTCTTCCAAAAAAGATTCAAAATACTCACTATCTGCAAGTATCCTGATTTTCAGTTCACGCAATGATTCCAGGCTTTCATTAATCATAAACCTGCTAATACGCCTGTACATTGAAGCCTTGGAGTATCCGGCAAAATCATAACTATATCGCTCCAGAATTGACATGAGCAAATCCTGATATTCTTCATCTCCTATTTCTATGGGTCCCATCACCGACAATTAACTTTTATATAACCACACACGCATCAGAGATAATAATTTAGGTAACTCTATAGGTTTTGATATATAATCTGAAACACCCGCTGCAATGCATTTTTCCTTATCGCCTGTCATTGCTTTTGCTGTAATTGCAATAATAGGAAGGTTACGATATTCAGGTTTAGATCTGATAGATTTAGTAGCATCAATTCCATCCATCTCAGGCATCATAATATCCATTAATATAATATCAGTGTCCGGATTTGCATCCAGTTCATCAATTGCTTGCCTTCCATCATAAGCCACCACTACATGCATCCCTTGATCTTCCAATACATTGGTCAGAGAATATATATTGCGCATATCATCATCGGCAATTAGTACTTTTTTATCTTTCAGCAACATATCTCTCTGTATAATTGAAGACCTCGATGACTTCTCTATGCTTGCCCCCATATTGTGCATAAAGAGTTTAACTTCTTCCAAAAGTCTTGTATATGAATACTCTGTCTTAATAATTATAGTATCTGCATATCTCTTGAATTTAGCTTCTTCATCTATCGAAAGATCTTTTCCTGAATAAATAATGACAGGCATTCCTTTTAGATCTTTATCCTTTTTTATAAACTCTAGCAGATCATATCCATTGTAATCTGGAAGTTTTATATCTAATATGATTCCATCGTACCTTTCCTTCTTCAAAAGGTCAAGAGCTTCAGCTCCATTAAAGGCATTATCGGATTCGATGCCCTGAGATTTTAAAAGGTCCTTTACAGCCAGGCTCTCATTTTCATTATCTTCCACAATCAACACCTTCATTATATCCCTGTCGATGCTGACACTAATTTTGTTGAATGCTTTATCAAGGGACTCAAGAGCTATAGGCTTTGGTATAAAATTTTCCTGTCCCATTTGGTTATGATAGGCTTCCTTATCATATGCAGACATCATGTGTACAGGAATATTTTTTAACAAAGGATTATGCTTAAGTCTTTTAAGTACATCCCATCCATTGGTATCCGGCAACTGCACATCGAGCAGTATGGCAGCGAAATTATTATCCTGCGCAAGCGCAATTACTTCATTTCCATTATGAGTAACGGTGACATCATAACCTTTACTTTTAGCATAGTCTTCAAGAATCTTGGAGAAGTAAATATCATCTTCTACAATCAAGATACTCTTCGACGAATTTCCGGTAGGAATATTTTTTGAAACTGGTAATACTTTGGATACTGGAGCATATTTCTCTGGGGCTAATACAGCTTCTTCCAGATTGGTTTCATCAGCTCTCTCCGGAAGGTATAATGTGAATTTACTTCCGTTACCAACTGTACTTTCAACTTGAATTTCCCCACCTAGCAAAACTGCTATATCTCTGCTGATGGTAAGTCCAAGACCAGAGCCTCCGTATTTCCTGGTTGTGGAAGGATCTGCCTGTTGAAAGGCCTCAAATATAAGATCCAGCTTATCCGGAGGAATTCCGATACCAGTATCTTTTACGACGAAGGCTACCATCTTTTTAGTATTCAAATCAGGATTCAAAAATTTCTTATTAGACTCAGTAACCGGCTTTATAACGTATTCAACAATTCCATTATCTGGAGTGAATTTAAAAGCATTAGATAATAGATTCTTGAGCACCTGTTCCACTCTGAATTTGTCAGTGTAAATAAAATCAGGAAGGCCCTTTTCAATAGAGGATTTAAAATTTACATTTTTCTCTCTTGCAAGCTCTCTGAACTGATCATCCATTTTAAACTCATACGGTCTGAAATCTCCTAATTCAAGTTTTACTTTTCCAGACTCTACTTTTGCCAAATCAAGAATTTGATTGATGAGCTTAAGCAAGTCATTACCTGATCGCTCAATAATTCCGGCTTGTTCAACTTCTTTACTGCTTAATGATTTGTTTTTATTGTCTTTTAAAAGTCCTGAAAGTATTAAGATACTATTCAGTGGAGTCCTTAACTCATGAGACATGTTGGCAAGGAAATCTGATTTATATTTACTAATTACCTCTACCTGATTCATTTTTAATTGTAATGCCTGTCTTGCATCCTCAAGCGCTTTATTTTTTGAATTAATAGCCTCATACTGTAATTCAAGCTCTGCATTCTTTTCTTGAAGTTCTTCTTCACTCGCTCTTAACTCTTCGTCAGAAGCCTGTAACTTATCTCTTTGCTCTCTCAACTCATCATTCATAGTCCGTAGTTCTTCCTGTTGTGTCTCCAGCTCCTCTGCCTGATTTTGTGTTTCTGACAACAACTCGAAAGTCCTCATCTCTGATCTTACTCCATTTATAAAAATGGATATTGTACTTCCTATCTTGTAAATAAACTGGAGATCAAGTTCACTGAATTTTTCTTTGCTCAACAGCTCAACTATTGCAACAGTTTTTTCAGAATGATAAAACGGCACTATTAAGATCTCTGCAACCTCAAATACTGCAAGGCCTGTATTGATCTTTATATTTTTAACCGACACATCATTAATCAACTGAACCTTTTTCTGTAAAACACATTGCCCAAGCAGGCCTTCTCCAGGATAAAATTTCTTTGGAACATCCATACTTTTCTCCAAGGCATAAGTGTCTGCAAGATGAAAACTGCCATCTTCCTGTGCCAAATAAATTACTCCTGATTGAGCCCTCATAAATTCTGTCAGGAATGTCAATACCTTTTTGCTCAATACATCTAAATCTCGTTCGCCTCTTAGCAAATCATTAATCCTGCTATTTGCCTCCAACAAGTAATTCTGGTTATAAACTTCATTTCTATTTTTAATCAATTCCTCATTGGAATCCTCAAGACGACTATTAAGAGCTTTTAATTCCTCCTGAACAATTTCTCTGTTTTTAATATCTCTGTTTATAAAATAAAATGAAACTCCCGCCAAAACAATAGCAATGAGAGAAGAGACTATAATAACGATCGGTGATAACCTGTAATACTTATTGACAGCTGCAATCCTGGTTTTAAGTAGTCTCTGCTCTTCATTCCGCATATTTGTATACATAGTACGAATCTCATCCATCAATTTCTTACCAACAACCATATCACTGTAGCTGATTTGCGTCTTGTCCTTTCTGAATTTCTCCAATACCTCAGCCAGCCTGTCAAAGCGCTGATCCAACAGCCTTTCCAATGTATCTATTGATCTCCTTTGGTATTCATTATCAGCAGTAAGTTCCTTCAACTTAGCTAAATTAACTTTTACTTTGCTTTCCGCATTTCGGTATGGTTCCAGAAATTGCTCGTCTTCTGTAAGAAGATACCCTCTCTGGCCAGTCTCCGCTGCCCTCAACTGAGAAATAGTTGATTCTATATTGAAGAGTACTTCATTTGTATGATCTACCCAAGATGACTGCTCTATCAGTTTTAAAATTGTATAAAATGAGAGTGATGAAGACAATATCAGTAGGACAATAGAGAATCCTAAACCCAGTCTTATCTTTTTATTAAGACCAAATTTTTCAAAAGGCAACATATTCAATTAATTTAAATTAACACAAGCCTGTAATAGCTATTGATTCTACTATTACAACTCTAAAAGTAAAACTGAATACAACAATTTAAAAATGTATATGTTTAAAGAACTGAATATAAATTTTATTCTATTCATTTAGGGCGTATGCTATCGATTGGACAACTCTCTAGCTATCAAAAATATAAAAACACACATGTGGAAATATTCCACAAAAAAATTATCTACTCCATTCTAATAGATTGAAGTCGGTAACGAGTCTGCAAATTCTCCCAGCATTATCAAAGCCGACATAAGACTGATATATATCATCTCCATATCCGGTAGTAAATATGGCGATAGTCTCTTCCTTTGATTTCCACATGTACCAGGTTCTCGTGTCTTTATAAACTTCATCCATTTGATCAAAAATTTCCTCGTGGTATTCCTTATTTTTGTTAGCATAATATTCATATGCTTCCAATGCAGAAAGATCCATAAAACAACCAAGACCTGAATCTACTGCATATCCGAATATTTCCCCTTCCTGCAATTCTTCCATGTGCTGACCTTCAAGCAGCGCGAATTCCCAGCGGATCGGCTTCTCTTCTGAAAATTTTATTCTGGCAAATGCTATACGTTCATCTGTTTCAATATCTGCAATTGCTAGTTCCACCGGAAAACTCCCTATAGGAAACAAATTAACAAACGCATCCACCTCTTCTGTATTTAAGGGATCACACGTCAGGATCTTTCCAGTGGAGACATTTATATTTCCCATATCCTGACATTGAAATGAGTAGTTAATACCTTCTTCAATAATAGAATATCCCTTACTAAAACTGTCTTCAAGAAAAGATGGATAGGTAATCATATAGTATTCAAAAATGATGAAGTAACAAAAGTACTACTAAAGAAGGATATTATTCCATATAAATTTTGCTATGTGGAAAACAACCTGAGTATTAACGCGTAAATATTTGCGATTTCAGAGAATATTATTAATTTTTCATTAAAAGATAAACCTATGAAAATAAGACCTATACTGTTTAGCTTAATAATTATAGCCTTGTTAAGCTCCTTTACCATGCATGTGTTGAAAACCAGTCTGAAAGTAACAGTACGCAATGACCTGGGTAATTTGGAAAACGAAGCTTCTGTAAGCCTCTATAAAACTAAAGAAGATTATGAAAAAAGTGTAAATCCAGTAGATACTCAAGTAACTGATGAAAAAGGAAACGCTGTATTTGAAAATCTGGAATCTGTGATTTACTACGTAGGTGCAGAAAAGGGTGATAAAAATAATTTCGGAGCTGGTGAAAAAACTGAAAAACTGGTAGAAAACAGACAGAATAAAGTAACCATTATAATTTCGGAATGATGCAGATGAGACAAAGCAGCCTTACTTCAAAGCTGCTTTGTCTCAATTAAATTCAAATCAGTTCAGGAGACAGCCGAGTCGCGACTGCTATTCTGTTCCACCCATTAATAGAGACAATAGTCATAATCAGCTGTGCAATAAAGTTTCCATCAAAATATTTTTCAGCTTCTCTATAAACCTCGTCAGAGACTCCATTATTAGCTATTAGTGTCACTTCTTCTGTGAGTGCAAGTACGACCCTTTCTTCCGGTGTAAAAAAAGGTGTTTCTCTCCAAGCAGATAAAGCATAAATACGCTGCTCTGTTTCACCTTCCAATCGGGCATCCTTAGTATGCATTTGTATACAAAACGCACATCTGTTTATCTGAGAAGCTCTGATTTTAATCAGACTTTTGTAAGTCTTTGAAATATTGGTAGAAGAAAGATATTTTTCTACTCCGTACATTGCCTGATAGGCATTTGGCTCCAGGTCTTTGATTTTGATTCTGCTTTCCATAAGAACATTCATTTTCCCAATAGACAGAACCAATCTGATTTTGTGACAAAAAATTTAATTTTTATTAAAAAATATTTTTTCAGGATTTCTGATCAAGAATATATCATCGATCCCATCATTAACAATTTCAGGATATAAAACAGAATGAAATTCTCCATTTAATTCAATCTTTATACCAGCCTTTCCATTCATGTATATTTTATTAAACTTAAATTCTCCTCTCTCGCTTTTAAATATTCCCTGAAAAAACTTCATAATATTTGTAACTCCATAAATAGGATTAATTGCTGCCGCAGCTTTGCCACCACCATCTGAATAAAGGATTGCATCATTCTTTAGAAGCTCTGTGAGCCTATTAAAATCCTTACTGTCAATCGCCTCTATAAAAGCTTTAAACAACTCCTTCTGCTCTTCCTTGATCTTGTATTGTTCAAATGTGTTTTTCTTAAGCTTCAGGCTAGCCCGGTGATATAGCTGTCTGGCATTCTCCTGACTTGTCACTAGCAGCTCTGATATTTGCTGATAAGAATAACCGATCAACTCTCTGAGCACAATCACAGCGCGTTCATATGGATTGAGCTTTTCCAGAATTACTAAAAAAGCATAATCTATAGTTTTGTCATCAGAAGGATCAATTTCTGTTAATATTGGTTCTGGCAACCATATACCTTTGTAAGCTTCTCTTTCCTGTTGTATCTTTTTTAAAGTATCTATTGCCTTGTTAACTGCTATTTTACTCAGATATGATCTAACATCTCTGATCTTATCATGTTCCAGCCCAAGCCATTTTTCATAAGTATCTTGTACAATGTCTTCAGCTGTTTGTATATCTCCTAGTATATTATAGGCTATTACAAATAAATATTTATGGTATTGAGTAAAACTTGCTTGAGTCATCTTTTTAAGAACAGATATTTCATACATCAATAACTTTCATTATTGATGTATGAAATAAATTAACAGGTCTTAATTTAACTAGGATTAATCGTTTTAAAAAATATCTATGTTAATCATTTCAATAGAAGTTACGGTGAAGTAATTGATTATAATGATTAACAGGATTTTCAATGGTCAATGATTATTCAGGGTTTATATATTTTCTTTTTTGGTTAAAAGAATATACACAATAAAATAGGATGCAATCATAAAAGAGGTAAAAACCCCCGTAACCAGGATTGCTTTAACTCTGAACATATTAACTACTATATCATTAAATAACAGGCCTGACTTTGTTAAAATATCCCAGCTATTCCATCTTAGAAATCTTCCAAGGTAAATTCCGTAAGAGCATAAGATCGATACAATACAAATGAAGAACCAGGAAAACCTTCCTCCCGAATATTTCATAAAATGCTGATGCACATAAAAAAGACTGACCAGCCCACTTATCAGTCCTGTAAATGCAAAAGAAAACAATATCAATGCATCAAACCACATGGGGATAATTGCTCTTTCTTTTAGGTGAACTATATCGGTAATCAGATATGGTGCATTCGGGAAAAACAAAAGCCAGACAATACCAAGGATGATAAAAGAAAGTATATTAATTGATTTTTTATCATTCAGAGTACTGATTATAAAAGACAATATTAATGGAATCACTGCCAGAAGCCAGTTCCAGATCAGAAATAAAAAACTATGACTTCCGGAAATATGAATTCTAAGTGCAAGTAACATAAAACAAAATACAGATAGTAAAACAATTCCTGCTACTATCTCTTTCTTACTGCTATTCATAGTATTCAGGCCGTTTGATAAATTTGCAAATTTTCTATTTTGATAATCCTTCTGATAAACTTATCACAATATAATAAAGGAATGATTCCAATTGCGCCAAACATACAGTCTATCACTCTCCAATAAAAAGGTATGCCTCTGATTTCTCCTGCTATGAATGCCAGAGGAAAGACAGCAATACATGCAATCATGCCAAAATGAATTACCCAGATGTTTTTGACCGGATCCCTTAAAGGTCCGATAAATACAATGGCAATTACTATATGAGCAAATGCCAACCAATCTGTCCCATATGCAAGAAATGGATGGCGACTATTCATATCATTTAAACCTGTATAGACCTTATCGATCCATGCATATATTGGATTGTCCGGTTTAAGTATTTCCTGTGTCAGATCTTTTAGAAAAAACAGTTCCGTCTCCAATGGGAATGCAGTAAGGCCACTTAAGACTAAGCCAGCTATAAAGAAGCTTATCAAAACTCTTACTCTTGTTCTTAGTTTTAAAGATTCAGTTTTCATTGTTATACTATTTTAGTTTACGACTCAATAACTTCTTTGTCCTAAGCCCTTCTCACAACTAAGAGAAGGGCTTTAAAAATTGGACTAAAAAATCCCAGGTTAATTTTCCATCGATTTTAATTTGTGGTAAATATCATTATCATCCATATTCCAGGATTGCCAATCGCGATTTTCAAATTCTTTTATAAAAGCTTTTTTCCTTATATCAAGAGCGATAAGCATACTCTTATTATCTTTCATCTGATGAGGATTTTCCCTACAATAGGAAATCAAGTCAGGCAAGACTATGTCAGAGAGGGATTCATTGTAAACGAGGTCTGTTTTAGCTGCAATACCTGAAAGATTGTATTTCACTATCAGCATATCCCAATTCCATAGGCATGATAACAATAATACAGCATAGCCAACCCAAGCATTTTTTCTAAATAAAAACCAGTTACTTTTTGCTGATACAATTTTTATAAATGTTGTCAACAGCCCGGCCAATGTCATAATCAGGTAGATGTACACACCAATTCTTTTGTATGTTAATCCATGCTCATCGATATAATGAAAATTTTTGATGCCACAGGTAACTACCAATATGGTGTTTTGAATAATCCATAGAACGGCAAGTGTCTTGATTGCAGTATTGCTTTCATAAAAATTCAAAGATCCTCTGAAATAAAACAAGATAATAGCAATTGCAATAACAATGGAAAGTATTAATGAATTGATCCCCTGATGTACTACCTGAGAATAATGAAACCCTTCAGGAAATTTTTTAATAACTGACAAAGAATATACATCAACAATATTTACTATCAGTAGCAATAGATTCAACATCACAAATAATACTATACCTGAAATATTTTCATTATTAATATTCAACAAAGGCTTTGAGAAAGTAGATTCATCATTAATAAGTCTATCAGGAGAAGTAATATCCTTATATACGAGAGAAAGGATATCCATCTGATTGAAATAGCCATAAAGCAGCACAAATCCTATAATTGTAAAACTAATAAGTCCCCATGAAAGAAAATCAAATCTTATATTGGCAACTAATTCATCAAAATATGGATTAGCACTTCTGTAGATAAAGAAGAATATCAATGTAACAATAACAGGAATCACTGTTACAAATAGTAAACTGTAAGACTGAGGTGCTCTCTCTTCTTTCCTTTCACTGCGTTCGAAGAACCTTGCGAAAATATTTATCAGTGAGAAAAAATAACTGTATGCAGAATATAGTAGCGCAAAAATCAAGGAAGAATCTTTTCTTATTGAAAAACTGGCAGCCATGCTTAATGAGATGATATTGGCAAACACAGGAAGGCCCGTGCCATGCAATAAGGCCATAGCTCCACTAACCAATGCTCCTGTAGAGGATATAAGCCAAAGTCCATTGGAAAACAAATTATTGTCTTTCAATGCCATCAAGAAAGTTATCACAACTGAAAATAAGAATATGTTGATACCCGAAGTTTGATCATAAAACAGGTAACTATAGATTAGCGTCGCTATTACAATTATTATATCGTTCTTTTTCATATATATTTTAGGTTTTAATTTTTTACATCTCACATCTTTATTTTGATGTTACCTTAGGTACCTTCTGAGATCCCTTTTAATGCTGACTGGATGCCCATTACTTCTTTGAGCAAATAAGTTACATGTAGTTCCTTTATTAGCACATAGCAATTCCTTTTGCTGTAGTGGTCACTCATCGATGAGGTCAATCTCTTCTCCATGTTCATCCTGAATTATTGTTTGATCAATATAAGACAGACAGGAAACAAGTGTCGACAATCCAAGAGGATGGTATAAAGAATATGTAACAGGCATCCCTCAAGGACTTTTAGTTTCATTTAGTGTTGGTAATATAAATTCTACTTTCATATTTTTAAAAGTACTTTGTATTTCAAAGTTCAAGGATAAAAAAAAACTACTTCAGTTTTTCTTTTGCATTGATAAGGGCTTCTAAAGCATTCAGATGTTCTTTAAATGCATTTTTTCCTTCTTTAGAAGCTCCATAAGATGTATTAGGTTTTTTACCTATAAATGATTTTCTCACTTCTATATATTTTATTTTCTCAAGCGCATTAAGGTGACTTGCCAGATTTCCGTCAGTTACATCAAGGGTTTCTTTCAAGGCATTAAAATCCACCCAGTCATTGACCATCAGAACAGACATTATACCTAGGCGGATTCTGTTTTCAAATGCTTTATTTAAATTTGTTATTAGACCTTTCACTTCTCGTATTTGAAATACATAACCACTCCATATACTATGTGCAATACGCCAAAGCCCACTGCCCAAAAAAGTATACCGTATCCGATAAATATTGTGGCTAATATACCTAATATAATTTCACAATAACCAAGATTGCGGATATCATTCAATGTAAAATTACTTCCATTAAGCAAAGCTAAACCATAGAAGATTAATGTACCAGGAGCAATGAGACCAACTACACCATAGTATAATAATGCAAGACAGAAGAAACCTCCGGTTGCTAATGGCACTGCTACACTGATGATCAACCTTTTGCTTGTTGAGTCCCAAATGCGCAGGCCTTTCTTCCTAGTTTGTCTAATGGTAAAAAACAATCCTGATCCAATTGCCAGCAGAATCACAAGGAATGCATCCATAAAAAGAAAGATATAAATTTCCTCTACAGACATCCATACTCTCCCGCTCTTTAGTCCCTCTATTAATATATATGCAAATCCCGCTCCCAACAATGCAAATATACCAGCAAATACTCCGGAAAGGCCACTGAGAGAGATAAATCTCGAAGAGCGCTCCATCAAAGAGCGAATTTCCTTCAGGTCGTTTAAATGATCTAATGTTTCGGACATAAAAGTACTTTGTTTTTCAAAGTTAAAAAATGAAATAGAAAAAGAAAATATTTTGAGGATTTTTTTTCTGAATATCAAAAGTGGCTAAACAACAAAGGGTGATCTAATAGATCACCCTTGTCCCCAAGTAAAAAATTTGCATTACTGGAAAATCTCTGAAGATTTTACATACTGTTTCAGGAATAAGCATCCAAGTTTAATCTCCCTATTAATAACCGGATTCTCTAAAAATTTCCCATTTACAAGTTTGTCAGTCCCCTCAAGAGATTATATTTTAAAAATTAAAATTCTGCGACTATTAAATAAATGACTATCAGAGCATTAATTTATACCAAAAAATAATTAACTGTTACTCTGTCACAAATATGATAAAGAAGTAAAAGTTTGGCTATCCCGTAAACTGGTATTTTTTTTCTCTACCGGTTTACGGGATAATATTTTTAACTATCCTTTAAAAAATATGATTTTTCTAATGAAGCTTGCAATAATAGGAAATGATTTTTCGGATCAGCTCAAAAGTGAGCCGCAAGGATACTTCAATTGAGGAAAGGAATTAATCAATAAGATTATTCTGAATACAATACTTGATAAGTCCTACGGTATTTTTCACACCCAATTTCAATATGATATTCTTTCTATGTGTATCAACAGTGCCAGTACTGATAAATAATTTCTCAGCTATGGTGTTATTGGAACATTCCTGAACGATTAGTTTTAATATCTCTAATTCTCTTTTTGTTAATACATTGTCAATGCTGGAAGACTTTAAACTAAAGGCAGGCATAAGATCTTTGGTATTTTTGGCGCCGCTTGAAAAGAGTTCTTTACTAATATACATTTCTCCCTGAGATGCCATTTTAATTGCGGTAAGAAATACTTCCTTCCCTTCGCTTTTATAAAGGTAGCCATGAATACCATATTTAAGCAGCTTGGTATAATATCGGGTCCCGTGGTACATTGTCAGTATTATGACTTTCAGGTTTGGATATTTTTCACGGATTTCCTTTGTAAGAGCGACGATATCAGTATCAGGCATATTGATATCAAGGAGAATGATATCAATACTTTTGCTAGCAAGTACAGAGAGTACCTCTGCCCCGTTTAGTGCCTGGCCAGAGATTTCTATCCCAGGTTCGTTTTTCATTAAACTTGATAACCCGTCAATAAATAACTGGTGATCATCGGCAATTAAGATCTTTATCATAGATATAGGGATTAATCTATTTTTACTTTTAATGGTATACTTAAAATGACAGAGGTCCCCCTTTCAGAAGAATCGAAATTAACCGTTCCCCTGAGGAAATTCACTCTGGCAATAATATTGTTTAAGCCTCTGCCCTTTTTCCGGGATTTAATAGTCGCCTCAAAGTTAAACCCTTTTCCGTCATCTTCCACAGTTACCACAAGATAATCATTCTGATTTACGAACTGAATATCCATATTTTTTGCTCCGGAGTGTTTTAATGCGTTATTGATAAGCTCCTGAACCACCCGGAAGACTTCAATCTCAAAATCTGTTCGGAATTTTCTGTTTATATTAAATGACTTAAAGTTAATGGTTACTTTACCTGTGCTTGTAATCCTTTTGCAAACAAAGTCCACTGCGAGGACAAGTCCATATTGAAGCAAGACATCCGGCATAAGGTTATTAGAGATTGATTTCAACTCCTTAAAGGCATCTTCGAGAAGATTTAATGAGCTTTCCAGATATCTTTCACGGTCATCTACACCACTCTCTTTAAATGCTGTAAGATTTAATTTTAGTGTGGATAACAAATAACCCATTCCGTCATGCAACTCTTCTGCAATTCTCTTCCTTTCATATTCCTGGGTTTTGATAACCTCTTTTGAAAGAATTGTTTGCTGAATATTGATCTTCTTAAGCAGATTTTCTCTCTCTCTGAATGCTGCTATTTTCTTTTCTTCATTCAATGCATTTTCAATTGACACTGCCATCTGACCCGACAGCAGCTGAAGGAATTGAATCCTTTCAGGAGTAAAGGCATTTGATATAAGATTATTTTCCAAATATAGAATGCCCATAAGATTGCCGGATTTCAGGATTGGCAGACATACTACTGATTTAAGCTTTTTTTCCTGAATCAGTTCATCTGAAGAAAATTTAGGATCCTCTACTGCATTATCTATTACAAGACTATCTCGTGTATGCAATACGTACTGAAAAATAGAATTGGGGATAAGTCCTGATTCTTTAAAATCAATACTCTTAAGCACAGTTACAATTGGGTCACTCAGCGCTCCTTCAGCTTCTATATAAAATTCCTCATCTTCATTTTTAAGAACCAGAAGTCCCTTTTCTGCTCCTGCATTTTCCAGCACTATCCTGATCATCTTTTCCAGAAGTCTTTCTAGGTTAATTTCTCCGGATATAGCAGTTGATGCCTTCATGATACTTTTGAGGTCAAAACCTATTTCATCACCAGAAGCTTGCTCCTTTTCGATCATTGTCGAATGATGGCCTCCAGCTGTTTTTCCGAACTTTAAAAAGGAAGGATATTTATTTTCCAGTTCTTCAACTTTCGCAATCGCTCCCCAGTGATAGTAACTTTCTCTTGCCTTTTGTATGTAAAATTCCCCCTGGACAGGCTCTTTGCGGAACAGATGGAATTTACCCATCATCTCCAAAGCAAGCGCTTCTTCATGCAGATATTCATACTGACGGGCAAATGAAATCGCTTTTATGTAATTAGCATGAGCCTTTTCATTTTTACCTTTGACTCTGTTTAACTCTGCCTCTATGATATAATACTTATGCAGGTAGTTCATTGGAGCGCTTTTGGAAAGCTTAGCAAGCTTCTTCTGATTATTCAGAACGCGGTCAAACATACCTTTTTGTTCCTTTGAACTCTTTCCATTTATCACAGCCAGATAGGCAATAGATTGGTAGAGATAAAATGAAGGCACCAATGGATTTCCAACGGAGTTGGCGACATATTTTTCTGCTTCGATAGCATATTTGTATGCCTCTTCATATTTACACAGAAAATAGGAAAGTATAAGCTTACAAATAAAATAATCAAAGGTTGACGACTTCGTGATCGAACCTTCTTCATATGGATTTACCTTTGACTCATCAAAAAATTCGCCGACGAGCCATAGTGGATCTTTAGGATTATCGTGCAGATTTTGAGCTGCCTGAGCAAACAAACTATGACTACACAAAGGAGTAGTCTGCTGCAACTGAATGATTCTTCTGGTCCTCTCCCTCATAGAACCTATACTGTCTCTCAACTTATTCCCTGATATGAATTCATTGATGGATTGTATAAGCACCGAATATGCAGCGTACTCAAAATCTCCCGCCTGCACACCTGCTTTATAGGCTTCTTCGAGAGGGCTTATGGTATTTTTCAGGTGATCTCCCACATGCGCAAGAAATGTATTGGAGACCATTCCAACTCTTGCCTTGTGCTGCTCAGGTGGAAAGTATTTCTCCTGTTCACTTGCAAGTCTTACCAGTCTTTTACTGGTTGCATAATCTTCAAATCCTCCTGAAATGATCAGTGCATAGCTAACAGAAATATATGATGACATTTCACAATTGCCATGTTTCACCATCAGAAGAAATGGCTTTGTAGCAAATAATGGAAACAAATCAGGAAAAGAAAAATAGGAAGCAGAGGCTACACTTGCAATAATTCTTATGGCAGCAAATACCTTTGGATTATTCATTTTCTTATTCTTCCAAAGGCTATCAAGGGACTTTGTACCTAAAGCTGCCTTAACTTTAAGAACATCCATCACTACATGTAACTTGTTTGGCTTATCAGGAAATTTAACTCCAAGTATTTTTAGAACCTTCAACGCAGTAACAACGGCTTCTTCAACTCTGGACAGGGCTGTATAGGCTCTTATCCTGATTTCATATACCTTTACCTGATCAAGTGTTATCTCCGTATTATCCAGAACATGTTCAATCCAATGTTCCATTTTATCATAATTCCCGCAGAGATAAGCACTTTCCGCAGCTTCACTATATAATGCCAAGCTTAAATCATAACTTTCTTTCCAAGAGTTCCCGGATAGCAAGTCTATACCTCGAATCAGATAATCCAAACTTGAGGAGTATGCAGAAGCTCTCTTGGCCTTTTTACCTGCAAGCACAAAGAGTTCAGCTGCTTGTTTCCTCTCTTGATCCGATCCAAGCGCCTTTATTCCTGATACAAATTGATTGGCAATATCAAATATATATTCTTCAACTTGATCCCTGGAAAAGTGAGCAAGCAAAACTTTTCCTAACTGAAGGTGAATCTTACCTCTTTCTTCTTCATTGATCAGCGTATATACCGCCTGCTGTACTTTATCATGTGAGAATTTATAACTTCTTTCTACCGGAATTACTAGATCTTCTATTAACCCGATCTGAATATCCTGTGCCAGATCATGCTCAGGCTTATTGCAAATGATAGAAAGTAAAAGAAGATCAAAGCGGTTGCCTAGACAAGCAGCAAGCTTAAACACCTTCTGAGTTTCTTCAGGAAGCTTTTGTATTCGTGCAGCAACAAGATCTACAACATTGTCCGTGATATTGAGTTCTTCCGTACCTTTGATATCAAGCTCCCACTGACGTTTTATAAAATCAAAATTCAGAAGTTTTTCCTCATATAAAGATTTAAGGAACTGATGTACAAAGAAAGCATTACCCTTGGTTTTATTATATACGAGGTCTACCAGATGATTCTTTTGTGATTCAGTAATCCCAAATGATTCATTGATCATACAACTTACATCATCAAAAGAAAGATTTTGAATATGGATAGCTCTTACTGGTATTGATGATTTTATTTCATTTACAACTTTGTTTAAAGGATGATATTCCTTCACCTCATTATCTCTCAGCGCCCCTATGATCAGTAGGTTATTTGTTTCTTTACCGGATAAAAGTAACTTAAGCAACTCCAATGATGCATTGTCTGCCCATTGAAGATCATCAATAAATATTACAAGTGGGCTATCTTCAGTAGCAATAGATTTAATAAAGTTTCTTGTAACGAAATTGAACCTATTAAGTGTCTCTGCCGGAGTAAGAGAAGGCACTTCTGGTTGAACACCAATGAGTAGTTCCAGGTTCGGCACCACTTCCGTAAGTACTTTTCCATTGGCCCCAACTGCCATGCTAATAATGTTTTTCCATTGGGTAAGCCTCTCATGCTTTTCCTTTAGAATAAAATCTACAAATTCTCTAAATGCAATAATAAAAGCATAGTAAGGTATATTTTGTTGTATCTGGTTAAATTTCCCTTCTATAAAGCATCCTCTTTTATCAATAACCTTTGTACATATCTGCCTTATCATTAAAGATTTTCCAACACCTGAGTACCCTGTAACCTGTATGAATCCTGATCTTCCTGCACATACTTCATCAAAAGCTTCCTCAAGTTGTTGAATTTCCGCATCCCTACCATAAATCTTCTTTGAGATCTGAAAATTGGAGGAATAGTCTGTGCTGCACAAAGGAAATACCTCTATCGTACCGTTGTTAAGTAACTGTTCATAACAATTTTCCAGGTCATCCTTTATACCGCTAGCCGACTGATAACGATCTTCAGGATTTTTACTGATCATTTTACCTATCATGGAAGATAAAATATCCGGAACTTCTACTTTCAGCTTAGTGAGCGGTCTGGGACTTTTCGCTATATGGAAATGTATTATCTCCATTGAATCCTCCGAATAAAAGGGATTTAATCCCGCAAGCATTTCATAAAATATAACTCCAAGAGAATATATGTCACTACGACTATCGGTCTTCCATTGCACCCTTCCACTCTGCTCTGGAGAAATGTATTCAAGTCTGGCTTCACCGGTTACAAAGTTAAGATTGGCAACTTTAGACTTTGAATGAGTTGAGCTGCTAAAGTTTAATATTTTAATATCAAATGTATCAGGAGAAATAAAAAGATTATAAGGGTTAATAGCATGATGAACAACCCTTCTTTGATGGAGTTCATCCAGAAGACCGCAGATATTTATACTGATCTTAAAAAAAGAATTTAAATCTATCGGTACTTTTTTTATAAACTCAGAAAGCCTTATTCCTTCAATATCTTCAATAAAAATGCCAGCAAGAGCAGATGTACTTTCCAGATGTATATGTCGTGGCACCCCAGGAAATGAAATTTCATTTGCAATAGCAAACTCATGTCTTAATCTTGCAAGACTATTCTGATCACTTGGTGATTTTAATGCTTTGAGAAGAAAAGTTTCAGAATTAACCGCAACCCGATAAAGTACAGTGCTATAATCAGATTGAATTTCTTCTACTATGCCATAGGATGGAAATTCCATTTCGAATGAATATTTAGTTTAATACCTGAAGATAAAGTGATAAGACCTGCCTAAGAGATGTTAAATTTATAAAAAATGGAGTAAATAAGCTTTATGTACACATAATTAATTCCAGAAAAGTCCTATTTTTAAAATAAAAAATCGGAAATTTACTAAAACCATAGTAAAAATCTACAATTCCTTCCTCATAACCGGTCTGTTATCTCATAAATAACGCTTAGCGGGGAACCTCTAAAAATATTGAACATGAAATTCGAAGAATATTCAATTCCACAAGAAATAAAAAAAAGTCTGGAAGAAGCAGGACTTAAAAGACCAACTGACATTCAGTTCAAGTGTATTCAACCTATCCTGAATAAAGAAGATGTGCTTGCAATAGCACAAACGGGAACTGGTAAAACGGCAGCATTTGTAATCCCTGTTCTAACAATACTTCATGAATCCAAATATAAAAACAATAACATCAAGTGTCTTGTAATGGTGCCCACCAGAGAGCTTGCTGTGCAGATCAACGATGTTTTTGAAAAAATTGGGAAATACACCAAAATAAAATCCTTTGCGCTTTATGGAGGTGTAGAACAGGAAACTCAAATCAGGGAATTAGAAGGGAGAATAGATGTACTAATTGCCACACCTGGTAGAATGTTTGATCTTGCACATCAAGGACATTTAAATCTGGAAAACATAGAAATACTGGTTCTCGACGAAGCAGATCATATGCTCGATCTTGGTTTTATCAAAGATATCAAAGATGTCAAGCAGATGCTTTCCAAAAAGCATCAGACGCTTTTCTTCTCTGCTACAATTGATAAGAAAATTAAAGAAATTGCTTATTCTCTGGTAAGAAATGCCATAAGGATACAGATCTCACCTAAAGATCCTGTGTCAAAAAAAATAGACCATTTTGTAGTCTTTGTTGAAATGGATGATAAGAGGTTTTTTCTTGAAAGAATTATAAAGGATAATTCTCAAAAAAAGATTCTGGCATTTGTAAGAACTAAGGTGCGTGCCGAACGATTATTAGCCGCAATGGAAAGAGCAGGAATCGCAGCCCTTACCCTTCATGGAGATAAAGAGCAAGAAGACAGACTTAAAGTACTGAACTTATTTAAGCAGGGAAAATCAAAGATACTTATCGCAACAGATGTGAGCGCGAGAGGTATTGACATTTCTAATGTAGAAATTGTCGTAAACTATGATCTTCCTGAACAACCGGAAAATTATGTTCACCGGATCGGAAGGACTGGTCGCGGAAATGACAGAGGAAGGGCAATATCATTCTGCAGCAAAGAAGAACTCTCATTGCTTGAAACCATTGAAGAATATATAGGAAAGGAAATTACGGTAATGGAGATCAGCAAACAGGACTATATTGAAACTCTTGAATCTACAGAAGAAAATAACACAGACTGGAAATCTTTAATGAAGAATGCTGAAGATTTAGATTTTGACAAAAATCATCAGAAAGGAAAGCAATCAAAAAAGAAAAAATAATTTGACAACTTAATTCATCCTAAACTATGTTATATATTGAAATGACTTATAGTTAATCAACTTTAAACTAGAGGTTTCTTACTAGTTAAACGCCAATCAGCATGGACAAAAGAAAGAAAACCTTAGACACAAAAATAAAGAGTGAGAAAGGCAGGCCTGCCTTTCCTCAAAGGATTGTCTTTAGAATAAAAGCGGAGGCTGGCGCTTTCTCTATTTTAAAGACAATACTCACCACCATTTTTAACATATATAATCAGCCTTCAGCCATCATACTGATTGACGATAATTTTAAGGCGGAGAAAGTACAAAAACTAAAAAAGTTCCTCCACAGCCATAATCATTCTTTACATAAACTTATCAACCAGTCTTCTTTAAAAGCTGATAAGGTTTACCTTATACCTCCGCAAAATCAAATTGATATTACTGAAACAACACTACAGATAGCAACTTATCCAGATATCTTTTCCAATGGCAATATATCAATTATTGAGATAGCAGATGGCAAAATAAACTTTACGCCATCATCTTATACTCAGATTAAAGAAAGCAGATACAAGATCAGACGATTTAAATTATGTATTTCAAAAATCAACAGGATTAATCTTGAAGCTAAGAAACAAAAGGGTTCAAATTCATCAGAGACAAATTCAGGCTCCAACCTTATCTCAAGCTATATACTTGATAACATCATCGATTCTACCAACCTGATTATAGTTGGTATAAGCGAAAACGGAATCATCCAAATCTTTAACCGAGCTGCTGAGGTTACTTCAGGATTTTCAAGGAAAGAAATTATTGGAAAGAAGTGGTTTGATTATGTAATACCTAAAGATGTTTACAAATATTATGATGATAAATCAAAGTCTACTTTCAACAATTTTGAAAGTTCCATTATCACAAAAAACGGTGTGGAAAAAGTTATTCACTGGCAGATCAATGAAGTACATTTTGGTGGGGAACTGATGGGTACCCTAGCTCTTGGTATGGACATTTCTGGCCTTATAAAATATATTAATAAGCTGAATGAAGGATATGAAAAATTTAAAGCACTCGAGGAAAATAAACTTGTCGGTATTGTAAGAAGATCGCCTTATGGAAAATATATATCAGCTAATAATACGTTCTGTCAGCTTTCTGGATATACGCAGAGGGAACTTAAAAGTCTAACGCTTGACGTCCTCACTTATCACGAAGATCTTGATAAAGAAAGGATATTAATAGAGCAGTTAGTTTCTGGCAATATTCCTACCTACAAAATTGAAAAACGCTTAATAACGAAATCAGGGAAACTTATCTGGGTTGAAGTGAATGCAGCACCATTCAAAAATCTTTATGGAAAAATTGAATACATCATTGTTATTATTGAAAACATAGATCAAAGAAAAAGAGCAGAATATTCATTAAAACAAAATGAAATAAAATACAAAATCCTAGCAGATAACCCCACGATCGGCTTTGCCTGGGCCGACGACAGAGGCTTCCTGATTGAAAGTAATGAAGCTTTCCACAAAATGTTAGGTTACAAAAAAAATGAATTACTTGGAAGAAATTTTAGAGACTTCACTTATCCTGATGATGCAAAAAGAGAATATGAATTAATTGAAAAAATATTTAAAGGAGAGATCAATGAATATCAGATTGAAAAGAGATACATCAATAAAAACAATGAGGTATTCTGGGTTGATCTGAATTTAAGTTCTGTCAGAAACGAAAAGAATGAAATTCAGTATTTCATTGGGATTACTCAAAATATCGATGCAAGGAAAAAAGTAGAAGAAGCTTTAAAACAAAGTGAAGAACAATATAGATTCCTCGCCAACACTGTCCCTCAGATATTCTGGAGTGCAGATGAAAATGGTATCGTTAATTTTTTCAACAAAAAATGGAGAGAATTTACTGGGCTATCCGATGAAGAATCCCTTAATAATGGATGGATATCAGCTTTATATCCTGAAGATGCCGCATCGACTGAAAAAGAATGGTTTGATACTGTTCATCAGGGTGTGAAATATGAAAGAGAATTGAGGTTAATGAACAAGGAAGGAAAATATAAATGGTTTCTTTCCAAAGCAACACCATTAAAGGATTCCAAAGGAAATATCATTAAATGGTTCGGAACCTGTATAGATATTCATGACTTAAAAATCGCCATTCAAAATCTTGAAGATGCCTATAAAGAATTAAAAAAAGCCAACGTAGATCTTGACAATTTTATTTATACTGCCTCACACGATCTGAAAGCTCCAGTATCAAATATCGAAGGGCTTGTAACATATCTGGATCAACTTCTCAAGGAACTCATTTCTAAAAACGACCGGAGAGATGAAGTTAACGATCTGATCGAAATGATCTACCAAAGTATAGGCAAATTCAGAAAAACCATTGAAGATCTCTCTGATGTAGCCAAAGCACAAAGCAATGGTAAATCTGAAGATTTAACAGTAATCAACCTTTATGATGCATTGGAAGAAGCCAAAATTACGCTAATGAATGACCTCAACAACTCCAAATGTATCATTACCTATCAATTGGATGCCCCTGAAATTGAGTTTTCGATGAAGGATCTCAGAAGCATCTTATACAACCTGCTTAGTAATGCTATTAAGTACAGATCCAGAGAGAGGGCATGCAAGATTCTGGTTAAAACATACTACCATGGGGACGCAATTATTCTCGAAGTGAAAGATAATGGTATTGGCATCGACCCTCATAACCAGGAAGGAATGTTTCAGATATTCAGAAGGGTTCATAATCAAAAGCTTGATGTTGAAGGAACAGGAGTCGGGCTGTATATTTTAAAAAGAATAATGGAAAATAATAATGGTTCAATACGGGTAGAAAGTGAAATCGATAAGGGAAGTACATTCATACTAACATTTTCTAAACAAAAAAATAACCTGTGAAATTACTTTCACAGGTTACCAATAAACTTATTACCTAGAGAAAATTATTTTAATTTTATTATCATACCTGCAGTAATAGAATCCTCTTCAAGATTATTAATCCTTTTCAAATCTTCTACAGAAACCCCATATACTTTTGAAATAGTTTCAAGTGTATCATATGGCCCAACTTTGTGTACTTCAGGTTCGATAATTTCTGTTACCTTAATTTCAGTTCTCCTGTTGTACTGATGCTCTTCCTCATTACAATTAATTCCGTCTTTGCAGTGATTCATAATTTTACTTTCACCATAGCCTTTAGCTACTATAGCATCAGCAGGAATTCCTTTAGCAACGATGTACTGAACTGCAGCTTCTGCCCTTTTCTGAGAAAGCTTCATATTGTATTCATCTGAATGCCTGCTGTCAGTGTGCGAAGAAAGTTCCATTTTAATATTCGGATTTTCTTTTAACACTTCCACCAGTTTATCCAGCTCAAGTGCAGCATCATATCGAATCTCAGACTTATCGAGATCATAATAAATATTTCGGATTACAAAAAGCTTATCCTGTTCATTAAAAAATACATCTTTAAGAACAATAGGTTTGTCTATTTCGATTTCTTTTAGTTGAATAGCAATATTCATTGTGTCTGCTGTATTGCACTTTGCCTCTATGGTCGTAGAATGAGAGAAGAAATTATTTTTAGCCAACTTTAGTTCATATTTTTCTCCTGGCTGCAATTTAAAGAAGAATTTACCTTCAGGATTTTTTACTACAGCGCATGGTTCATAAGATCTCAGACAAATCTTCTTTGCAGGCTGTCCATAAGTTCTTTCATAGGCTATAACATTAGAAGTATCCCCCATCTTATAAAGTTTTACCAATACGTTCTCCAGTGGTTTTTCTGACTTATCAACTAAATGTAACGTAAGTCCTGCAAGCACGCAGGTAGGATTGGAAAATTTATATATATCATCTTCGCCTAATCCACCTTCTCTGTTGCTTGAAAAGAAACCTCCGTTCAACGTAGTATCCAGTGTAATACCAAAGTCATCTTTTGGTGAATTCATTGGGAACATAAGATTTTCAGGTCTGTCCCATTTATCATGTTTCCCGTTTGTCACGAACATATCAAGTCCGCCAAGACCAGTATGACCGTTGGATGAAAAATAAAGCTTTCCATCAGGAGCAACATAAGGGAATACTTCCTTTGCCGGAGTATTTATATATTTACCGGCGTTTTTAGGAAAACTCCATTTTCCATTGGCCTCCATGGTACAGAAGTAAATATCTGTCTGACCAAGAGAACCAGGCATGTCTGACACAAAATATATAGTTTTTCCATCCGGAGAAAGGGCTGGATGACCTACTGAATAGTTCAAGACGTTATTATATTCAAAAGGTAATATTGCAGACCATGAGCCATTTTTCTTTATAGAATAATATATTTCAAGTCTGTTAACAAAGTCAGGGCCTTTCTTTTGGCCATTAATTTTACCTCTGTTACTAACTTTGTTCGTTCTGGTAAAGTAGATAGTATCTCCTTTCTTTGAAAATGTTGCAGGTCCGTTATGATACATTCCATTTACTCCTTTAAGTTTATTTTTAAACTCAATTTTGAAGTTTGTATCAATCTCTGCAAATGCCAGGTTTAAGAAAGGTGTTCCAGTCCATCCGTAAATCTGCTTGTTGGAATAATCTGTATCATCAAACTTTCTATCCGTTGCAAGGATAAGCTTGTTATCAATGAGCTGAGGAGAAAATTCAGAATAAGCAGTATTCACAGATTTTACATTTTCAATCTTAACCTGTACTGGATTAGACATCCATTCCATTGCCTTTTCACAGTTTTTAGCAAATGCTTCCGCCATCTTTTTTTCAGAAGGAAAGAGTTTACCATACTGGATATATTGTTTTCTTGCCTCCTGGTAATCTCCGTTGTTTCGAAGTGCCTCAGCATAGAACAATAAATTTGCAGGTTCAACTTTGGAAAATTTAGTCAATAAAACAGCATACCATTTTTCTGCCTCTTCTGACTTATTCATTTTTCTGTAACAGTCTGCTATCTTCTGTACAATTTCCGCAGACTGCCCTTTCTTTTCTGCAATGACTTCATATTCTTTAACAGCAAGAGAGTAATTGAATTGATTAAAGTTTTTATCTGCCCTTGCAAGAATGCTCTGCCCCGATGCTGCGTAGCTTTGGATCAGACTATACAATAGGATAAGTGATCCGGTTCTGATAAGAAGACTCATAATTTTATACATTAAAAGTATCTTGGTGTTAACATTTTTGATCCGCCTTTTCTGTTAATATTGTATCCCGCAGATATTTCGTGGGTAGCAAAGTCTTTATAACTATTTAAGGAAATATCATAAGAGTATCCCAACCTCAGATTTGGAATGGGGAAGACTTCCGCCATAATTACGACTGCATCTTTTGCTGATCCGACATCCTCGACATCATTTTTATTAAAGACTCTAGTTCTGTAAGAGCCTCCGAGCCAAACGATATCATTAAAAATAAAAAAGACGGAAGCATCACCATTAGTAGGTCCTTTCAAATCTTCCTTAATCATTATACTTGGTCTGATCTTTACTTTTTCAACGATTTGAGAAACGAAACCAGCTGCTAGAAATAAGTGTTTTCTTTGAGATGGAATCATATCGGATCCTTTACTCATGTTTACCACCACGTTATTCAATGATAAGCCTACAAAGAATCTATCGGTATTAAAATAAAGCCCTCCCTGAAAAGCCGCTCTGGTTTTTGCTTCACGCCCAATAGGCACAGCCGGATCGTTTGGCTGATCAGTTGTTAGCTTATTCCCATCTATACCATAATTAGTGATACCAGCAGCCACTCCCAATGCCAACCTTCCTTTGGTTGATACTTTTATCCTGTAGGCAAATGACCCAAAAAAAGAATTCTGAAATTGGGCACCTAGTTCATCATGAATAAAATAAGCCCCAACTCCTGCTCTATTCCAGTAAAGCGGCATATCTCCACTCAGTGTTATAGAGTTTGGCTCTCCATTTACCTTTGACCACTGCTTTCTGTAAAGGCCATTAATATTAATTGCTTCTCTGCTTCCTGCATACGCCGGGTTTATTACTACACCATTGAACAGATACTGACTGAATTGTAATGTCTGCTGGGCATGGCAATGAACAGAGAACAAAAGAATTACGGATGTAAATAATTTTCTCATCACTTATCTTACAATGGTTAAATAATTAACGATAGTTTTTTCTGAGTTACAAAACCTGATCTTCAGCTTAAAGTAATAGGTACCTTCATTCAAATTGCTTCCATCCCAGGTATTTTTATATCCTCTTTTCTTATATACTTCATTACCCCAACGGTTCAAAACAACTAGCTCATTGTCGGGAAAGTATTCTATATTTCTTAACACCCACACATCGTTTATACCATCACTATTAGGAGAAAATGTATTAGGCACATGCACTGAATAAATCGTTTCATTAGACTCAATAGAAGCTTCGCCACTGGCACAATTTGCCATACTGTTGTTGGCCTTTACAGTAATTGTTCCTTGCTTCATTTCATTGGATTCCAATTCGACAAGGTTCGTACCTTGTCCACTTAAAATTTTCCATCCATCGGGAACTTTCCATTCATAAGAGCTTGCTCCAGGTACTGGATTTACCATAAATTCAAGCTTTCCGCATGCAGAACTTAAATCCAGAATTGAAGTAGGATTTGCAAGCACTTCCACAAAACTGACTTCCAAAGTATCTGTCAATGTATCTTCAGGTAAGCAACCATTCACATTGAAAACTTTAACAGCGTAAAAACCTGATTCATGAACTGTTATTTCAGGGGTAGTTTCTCCTGTACTCCAGACATAATCACCTTGAAGAAAAGGACTTTTAATAGTTACTTCCTGACCGCACAATGTAGTATCTTTACCAAGGATAGCTCCTAAGTCATCTCTGATAAATAGTATAACAGTATCGGAAGCGCTACACGAATTACTATCTATTACTTTTGCCCACACATTATTCTCTCCTGTTTTGCAATAAGATATCTGTTGAGAAGTTTCACCTGTACTCCATTGATATATCCCTCCTGCCACTGTTCCGGCGTCAAGAGAAAAACATCCGGTACATTTTTTATCAGGGTCAGGTCCGAGGTTTACGACTGGTAATTTATTAAGCGTCACTGTGATAGTATCGGAAGTTGTATCCGCAGGATTACATCCAGGAATATCCGTAATAGAGACATAATACACACCGGAACTTTTCACTATGATTGAATCTGAAGTTTCTCCGGTATTCCAAACTATTTTCCTTCCTATATCAGCGGAGTGAATGATCAAACTATCACCACATAGTGTTATATCATCTCCCAAGGAAGGATCATAACCTTGTTTGATATTTATCTTTATCGTATCTGCATCGAAGCAACCATCTGCAGTTGTTACCTTTACACATACACTTGTAAATCCTGTTTTACAGTAATGGATAGTTGAAGTCGTATCTCCTGTACTCCACCAATATTTTGTATTACTAAGATTACCAGCATCAAGCAACACACATCCCCCACATTTTACATCCGGATCAGGTCCAAGATCGACACTTGGAGAACCGCTTAATTTAACATTAATTGTATCACTTACCGTATCGGCAGGGCTACAACCAGGAATATCAAAAATACTTATGTAATAAATTCCGGACTGTTTCACGACGATAGACTTATCCGACTGACCGTTGCTCCACTTGAATGTACCGCCAAAGGAACTTTGAGGAGAAATAGTTATGCTATCTGCACATACTATGGTATCAGCTGATCCGAGATCAATACCGTATCCTGGCTTCACTGAGACCTCAATAGTATCAGAAACAGTACATCCAAGATCATTCGTAACTGTAGCCCATACTTTATTCACTCCAATATCACAGTATTTTACTACCTGAGAAGAATCTCCAGTACTCCAGAGAACTTTTGCTCCCCCCTGATCCCCTACATCCAGCGTGACACAGCCGCCGCAGCGTGGTAATGGATCTGATCCTAAATAAACAATTGGACTTTCGAGAAAAATGACCGGTACGGTATCTACACCTATACAACCTACCTTATCGACTATTACTGTAAAAGTATCTGTTTTGGTAACAGTTATCTGCTTTGTAGTTTCTCCGGTACTCCAGAGGTATGTTGCGTCGGGAACATTTGCGTCAAGAATAATTGGTCCTTTACAGGGATCCGCTTCTTGCTCTATCACAACTCCGACATTTACCTGCAAACATTGTCCCAGTACATTTGCAGTAATAAATAAACCGGCAAGGATAAAAAGGAGATTTTTCATGATTCTATAAATTCAGTAAGACCTCTAGTGATTTTAAAACTTCAATCTTAACTAGGCTCTTTTCAATTTGTTTTTACAAAAAAAAAGTGTTATACAAACTCCCTTACATAGATAAAACTTTGCCGAAAGAACAAAGCTTACTTAATAATATGTTACATAATAAAGGTGTATTATGGAGAAGGATGGTTTCAGATTCAGAGACATAGGAAGCCTGTTAAAGGAAACCATTATTAAGTGGAACAATGATGATGCATTTACTCATGCAGCTGCTGTTTCATTCTATGCTTTGATATCATTGCCAGGGATATTGATTATAATCGTCAATACCATGGGAATCTTTCTTGGCAAGAAAGTCATTGAGGGTGATATTGCAGAAAAGATTAATATGTTTATGGGTAAAGATACTGCTAAACAAATTCAGCAGATAATAGTAAATGCTTCTCAACAACCCAGCTCAGACATATTGGTAATAGTAGGTATTGGCGTACTTATGGTAAGTGCAACAGGAGTATTTATTCAACTGCAAACCTCACTCAATCAGGTATGGCAGGTCAAGGTAAAAAAAGAAGCAGGTTGGATCAAAATATTACGGGACAGAGCTGAATCGTTTAGCCTTATACTTATAGTTGGTTTACTACTATTTTTATCCATCATCTTATCTTCGGTTGTTTCATCCATTAGCTCTTTTCTAACCCTTATCATTCCAGGATTTTCGATATATATATTTTACCTTTTTGATTTTATAATTTCTTTTTCAATACAGACAATCCTCTTTGCGTTTATTTTTAAATATCTGCCCGACATAAAGATTAAATTCAACGCATTGTGGGTTGGAGCTTTTCTAACTACTATATTATTTTATCTGGGAAAGATATGTCTTAATATGTACTTCAACAAAGTATCACCTGAGTCGGTGTTTGGTGCGGCAGGATCAATTATTCTTATTCTCTTGTGGATCTATTACTCCTGCTTGCTTCTCTTATTTGGCGCAGAGTTTACACAGGTTTATGTAAAAAGGTACAATTATACAATTATGCCTTCCAGCATGGCTTATTCCCTTCCACAAGTAAAAGAGGAGTAGTAAATTATAAGTATTAAGTTTAACCTTGAAATATACAATGCAGTCTTTTTTAACTTTCAACTTAATACTTATAACTTAAGACCAATTATAGCTTTCCTTCTTCCTTTAACAAAGAAAGTAAAGCCCATATAAACGCGGGTAACCAGCCTATAACTGTTATCTGCAACACTAGACAGATGATTCCCGGAACCATCTTTTTTTGTAACATAAGGGACAACCAGGGTAGAAAGAAAGCTATAATATATTTTACCATATTAATTTCATTTTAGAATTTAATACCAAAGTCTAAAGCAATTATATTACTTTTTATCTTAACACTTGAATTAACTTTTGTTCTATAAGGATCATTAAATTTTAGATTCGGGTGAATCATATTTACTAGTCCTTTATTCAAACTTAACCCTGCATAGAGACTGATTTTTTCGCTTAGAGCATAATCTGCTCCCGCACTGAAGAAAAGTCCTAAATCAAAAGGATTAAACAAGCTCTGAGGTCTGTTATCGCCGTTTCTTCCACGAGAAGGATCATCCCAGAACTCATTTTTAGCAAGGTTCCAGTAATGTGCACCATCTCCTCCGTTTATATCTTCCGAAAGCTTAAAATCCAATGTAGGTCCGAAAGCAAATACAAGCTTTAAATTATCTGTAATCTCGTTTGTATAATACTTACCAATCAATGGAACCTGCATGTAAATGAGATTATATTTGGAAACACCAGAATAAGATCCATCTGTATTTCTGATAAATATATTTTTTGTAGTAAGCCAGAGACCTGGTGAAAATGCAAAATTATCATTCACAAAATATTCAAGGTTCGCGCCTAGGCTAATACCTCCCACATTTCCCTCCTTTGTTGTTGAACCATCTGCCACATAATAAAATCCAGACGGAGTAGGATCTGGATCTTTCACTGTTGCTACATTCAGTCCGGGTGCGAATCTAAATGACCAGTGTATATTTCCCTTGGATTGCGAAAAAACCCTTGTGCTTCCAAGAAGCAAAAATAAAAGGGCAATCAAATAAACTTTTTTCATACTCTTAGTAGTAAAACTTAAATCAATTCAAAAGTATAGACTTTAAATGAAAATAACCACAGGCAATCAAGTTTGCTCAGCTTGCAATCGGGCTCTTCTCAAACTAAATCTTTTGAATAAAATACAGGAGAAGTTTAAAAAATTTGGATTTAGTGCACAGAAATTAATACATAAATCCCTTAAACCATTAAGTTCATTTTTAAATTAAAAAAATTTTGATTCTACCTGAAACTTTGGTCGGAGGACAAAATAGAGTAATGATTATCATTTATACTCCCTTCCATGGAATAAATTCTACTACATCCCCCTCTTTAAGCTGCTCAATTTCTGCCGGATGTACTGCCAGACCAGAAGAACGCGTAATAGAAGTAAAATCACCGCTTCCATTATTTTTAATTTGTTGAAGACCTGTCGTAAGTCCAAATGGAGCCAAAATGCAGGGGAAATATTCTTCAAAGGAACTCTTTTTCCTCCTATCACTGGTCATAGCCAGCTTTATTGTCTGACATAAAGGAAGTCCAAAGCAGGCCCTAAGAAAGGGTTCTATGAATACCTTAAAAGCAACCTGACAAGACACAGGGTTACCAGGCAATGCGAACACAACTGTTTGATTATCCCGGATGCCAAACCAAAGAGGTTTACCTGGTTTGATCTGAACTTTGTGAAATATTGTTTTAACACCACATTCATTCAGTACTTCCGGAACAAAATCAGCATCTCCCATAGAAACACCGCCAGAAAGAATAAGGATATCCATATCCTTCGAGCTTTCAATGGCGTGCTTAATCTCTTCCTTGCGATCTGATACTAGTTTCCTTGATGCTATATCAATATTGTAATGTTGGAAAAATGAAGCGATGGTATAAGAGTTACTATCCCGGATCTGATGAGGCAATACTGAATCACCGACCGCTTTTATTTCATTTCCTGTAGAGACAATAGATACCTTTGGTAAAGAACAAACGGTAACGTTATTTCTTCCCAGTGAAGCCAGGAGTCCAGAGGTACTTGCATTAATAATGGTCGATCTTTTCAACACCAATTCTCCGATCTTTGCGTCCTCTCCCTGCAAAGCTATGTTCTGCCAGATCTTAGATGAAAGAGATTTAAATTTCACTATATCATTATTTAATTCAGAATCCTCCACACGAATGACTAGATTTGCACCTTCCGGAACAGGTGCCCCTGTCATTATCTTAATGCATGTTCCCTCCTCGGTTAAAATCTTAATACTCTCTCCTGCCAGCATTTCTGCCACAAGTTTGAATTCTGTATATTTCTCTATGTCTTTTAATTGAAGGGCATAACCATCCATTGCAGAACGGTTAAAAGGAGGATAGTCACGGTCTGCATAGATATCTTCAGCAAGAACTCTATCATATGCTTCAGAAAGCAAAATTGTTTCAGTTCCAAATGATCTTGACTGTTGCAGTATCAGATTTCTAGCTTCGGCAACTGTAAGCATAAGGTTAGTGTGCTCCTCCTCTTAGCATACTTTTAGCATGAAACACTGCAGGCAAAATAGCTTCCAGAGATTCCTTCACTCCATTAGTACTTCCGGGCAAGGTAACAATCAATGTACCGCCAATGGAACCGGCAATGGATCTGGACATCATCGCCAGTGGCGTTCTCATTCCTCCATATACCCGCATGGCTTCAGCTATTCCCGGCGCATCTCTTTCAAGGATTCCCTGTACTGCATCCACTGTGTAATCTCTCGGCCCCAGTCCAGTTCCACCTGTGGTAAATATAAATGCTATATCCTGCTTCACCCAATCTTTGATCTGTTTCTGAATCCTATCCTTTTCATCAGGAATAATCTGATAATCCACAACTTGTGTATTATGAAGTTCCAGCATTTCTTTAATCTTTAACCCCGAGCTGTCTTTTCTTGTACCAGCAGCGGTAGAATCCGAACACACCAATATGGCTGCCTGATGTGGTCTCTTAGAAAATTTAGCTCTGTCTGACTTACCACCGGTTTTATCAAGGAGCTTGATCGAAGATATTTCTATCTCTTTATTTCCCAAAGGTTTTAATAAGTCATAAATTGTGAGTGCAGCAACAGATATGGCAGTAAGCACCTCCATTTCAATTCCTGTTCTTCCTATCGATTTACCTTCGGCAAAAATAACTACTCCTGACTGATCCTTAAGCTTTCCTTCAGGATCATCCTCTTCGGTAAGTTCATCAATAAATTTGTAGGATATATTCAACCCGTCGATAGAAACCGGGTGACAATGCGGGATTAGGTTTTGGGTATTTTTTGCAGCAAGAAAAGCGGCTGCTCTTGCTACATCAAAAAGATTTCCTTTCGGAAGTTTGTCATTTCTAATCAGTTCAACAATCTCCTTAGCACAAAGAACAGCTCCCATACCTTTGGCTGTCCTTAGGGAAATTTGCTTTCCTGTAATATCTCTCATAAATGTTATAGCAGAGGTTTGTTATTCCAAACCTCCAATATACACATTTCCTGCTTCAACTTTAATAGGATAAGTCTTAATGCTGTATTCTTCTCCATTAAGGTTTTCTCCCGTCTTGAGTGAAAAATTTTTCTTATGGTAAGGACACGCAACTTTAGGTTCACATTCTTTATCTCCAATCATTCCTCTTGAAAGGATCATTTGTTTTTTATGCGGACACATATTCTGTGTTGCATACCATTCATCTCTTTTTTTAAAGTTGAATATCGCAATCTGCTCATTTTTATACATCACGCATGATCCACCATTTGCCGGAACATCCTCTTCCTTCGCCACCAGGACCCATTTTGTTGTTTCTATTGAAGTTACTTGCATAATAATAGTATTTAGATATTGAGTTGTTAGAATTTAAAGGAAAAACTTAATCTTAATTTTTCTCATGGTTTAGAAGGCCTCACTATAACCCCCTCTCCTAAAAAGAGGAACTTTAATGCATGCTTGAAATTTTCTTCTCTCAGGACTTAACTTGTTAACAAGAAATATTTCGCAGCTTTTAACTTTAGTCTTTGCACTTTCAGCTTTAAGCTTCATCATGAAAGAGAAAAACTTTTAACTTTATAACTTAAGACTTATAACTTACAACTTTTATGCTCCCCATTCTACTGGCTTCTTCTGATCTCTCATAGCCTGGAATTTGATTGTTGGGTCTGCAATTGTAGAGTTAACAAAGTGAGTAAATCTCTTTCTCTTTGAAGGATCCTCCACAACGTCTTTCCATTCACACTTGTAGGTATCCACCATGTATTGCATCTCCATTTCCAACTGCTCTCCTATACCAAGAGAATCATTCACGATCACATCTTTCAAATATTCTATACCACCTTCCAGTTTATTGAGCCATGTTGATGTTCTGTTAAGCGGCTCTGCAGTACGTATGTAGAACATTAGGAATCTGTCGATGTATTTGATGCAGGTTTCTTTATCAATATCGGAAGCTAGCAATTTAGCATGCTGAGGTTTTGCCCCACCATTACCGCACACATACAGATTCCATCCCTTATCCGTGGCAATGATACCAAAGTCCTTACCCTGTGCTTCTGCACATTCACGTACACAGCCAGATACAGCACTCTTAAGTTTATGAGGAGCTCTCAGACCTTTATACCGTTCCTCTATTTCTATAGCAAATGTAACAGAATCATGTAGACCAAATCTGCACCATGTAGAACCTACACAGCTTTTAACTGTCCTTAAAGATTTTCCATATGCATGGCCGCTCTCAAAACCAGCTTCAATCAATTCTTCCCAGATTAAAGGTAATTCATCTACACGAGCACCGAAGAGGTCAATTCTTTGTCCACCTGTAATTTTACAGTATAGGTCATATTTTTTAGCTATTACTCCAATTGCTATCAATTTTTCCGGAGTGATCTCACCACCAGGTATTCTTGGCACTACAGAGTAAGTTCCTCCTTTTTGAATATTAGCAAGGAATCTGTCATTAGTATCCTGAATTGTATCCTGACTCAGGATCATTTCATTCCATGTACTTGCAAGCATAGAGGCCACAGCAGGTTTACAAACTTCGCAACCATCTCCACTTCCATACTTCGCAAGCAATTCATCATAAGTTTTGATACCGGTAGATTTGATAATTGCCAATACCTCCTGTCTTGAGTATCCGAAATGTTCACACAAAACTTTATTTACTTCTTTACCAGAAGCCTTCAATGTAGCAGTAAGAAGGTCATTCAGCATGGGAACACAACCACCACAACCGGTTCCTGCTTTGGTACATTTTTTTATACCGGCAACATCCTCAAGATTGTTATAGGTTACTGCAGAACAAATATCTCCTTTGGTAACATTTTCGCATGAACAGATTAAAGCTGCATCAGGAAGACTTAAAACTCCGCTACCTACTGACTCAGCTCCACCTCTTGGCCCCAGAATAAGATCTTCGGGTGTAGGAGGCAGAATAATTGCATTCTTATAAGTCTGCAATAACATATTGTAATCTTTTGCATCACCGACAAGAACTCCACCAAGAAGATAGTTTCCACAAGATGAAATGTTTACTCTTTTGTATATACCTTTTGTTTTATCTTCATACACGATGTGCTGATGTTCTTGCTCTGAACAGAATGGATCTCCAAAGCTTGCTACGTCTACACCAATCAGCTTAAGCTTAGTAGACATATCATATGGAGCAAAGGTTTTTGATCCACCCGCAAGCGAATTCGCAACAACATCTGCCATTTCATAGCCCGGAGCAACCAAGCCATAAATCATACCTTTATATAAAGCCGACTCTCCGATTGAATAAATATCAGGATCTGTTGTCTGAAGTAAATCATTTACTACGATACCTCCTCGCGGTCCGACTTCCAGGCCAGATTCTCTTGCAAGTTCATCGCGAGGTTTAATACCTGCAGAAACTACAATCATATCCGTCTCCAACTCACTTCCATCTGCAAAAACCATCTTTGTAACTTTTCCTTCACCATCGATAGATTTGGTATTCTTATTAAGGTGTATAGAAATGTTAAGAGATTCTATTTTCTCTTTAAGCATTATCGCACCCTTTTCATCCAGCTGCCTTGGCATAAGCCTAGGGGCAAACTCCACTACATGCGTTTCAAGACCAAGATCCATCAAAGCTTTAGCTGCTTCCAACCCAAGAAGTCCACCACCAATAACAACTCCCTTTTTGGACTTAGCTGCATATGATTTTATATCATCGAGATCTTCAATAGTTCTGTAGGCAATTACTCCGTCTTTTTCGATACCTGGTATAGAAGGGATAAAGCAACTCGAACCTGTTGCAAGTACAAGTTTAGAGTATGAAATCGACTGACCTTTTGAAGAAATGATTGTTTTTTTCTCTCTGTCAATTTTTACAACAGGGTCATTTAAATATAGAGTAATGCCATTTTCTTTATACCAGTTTGCAGGAGCCATCAAAAGATCCTCTGCAGATTTGCCAGAAAAATATTCGGACAGATGTACTCTGTCATAAGCTGGTCTTGCCTCTCCTCCGAATACAATTATATTATATTCATCCTGCACCTTCTTTTCAATGAGCTTTTCGCACATTTTATATCCAACCATTCCATTTCCGACGATAACAAGATTGTTTAGCTTCTTCATAAAATTTATTTAATAAGGTTGCCAGAAGTAATTCACTTAAATCAAATATATAGAAAAAAAATACAACTAAGTAATATTACGTACAAATTTATCAACACATACGTAAAGTTCTTTTTAAAACAACATACTCACTAAATTAAATACCATTTGCAAATATTTTTTTGTATTTTTAAGAAACAACACTTAAAATTTAAGCATGTTTACAAACAAAAACTATAATTTTTTAAAAAATAGGTTTGATTTTAAAGTAATTTTAAAAAATATAACTACTTATATAAGAATAAGTAATTACCTACGTACAATATTCTATATACTTTGAATTAACTGAGTGTCTTATTAAATTTATATTTTAAGTAATCGCGTGAAACCTAAAAAAGAAGTTCTGGATGAAAAAACGGGGAATAACTTTACCCGAATGTACATTTTCGCCCTTACAGCGGTTGCATTATTAACCCTTACCGGCCAGTTTTTAATCCAATCATCAATAAGTAGTCAGATTTCAGACTCCCATGTGGTAAATCTGGCAGGAAAGCAGCGATTTAAAAGTCAGGAAATTGTTAAGCTATGCCTTATATTATATGCAGATCTTGACCATATAGAATATAAAGACAAAATAAAGGAACTGAAGAACCTTGTTGAGTATTGGGAAAAAAATCACCTGGGCCTGCGATATGGCAATAAAGACCTCAACCTTCCGGGAAAAAACAGTGTCAAAATCGAAGAAATGTATGACGCTATTGATCAGAACTTTTACAATGTACTGAACGGAGCACTTACTATTATAAATCTCAAAGAAAATCCATCCGAGCCAACTCAGAAAAAAATGGACGCCGCCATTCGGAGAATCCTGAGCAACGAAAGGACATTTTTAAATGGCATGGATGAAATTGTACACCAATATGATGTAGAAGCTCAGAAAAAAATGGCGCTTTTAAGAAAAATAGAGCACTTCTTACTAATTATCACCCTTATTATACTCATATTTGAAGGCCTGTTTATATTCCGACCTGCAGTACTACAGATCAAATTAACTATCAGAGAATTAATTCTCTCAGAGGAAAAGGCATCAGATCTGGCAAAAAAACTGACACTTGCCAATAAATCACTTGAAAGATCTATCAGAGATCTTAAAGACATTCATTTTGCACTAGACCATGCATCAATTGTAGCAAAAACAGACAAATATGGTATCATTACGTATGTAAATGATAAATTTTGCGAAATTTCGAAATACAAAAGAGAAGAGCTTTTAGGAAACAGATTTCATATGATCAGTGGCCATTATCATTCCAAACAGTTTTTTGATAGAATGTGGGAAACCATATCCTATGGCAAACTTTGGAATGACGAGATCAAAAATAAAGCTAAAGACGGAAGTTTTTTCTGGCTGGACACCACGATTGTACCTGTCTTAAGCAATGATGGAAGCCCCGGAAGTTACATTGCTATTTATACAGACATTACCCAAAAATTCAGACAAAGCATTAACGAACAGAAAATTAGAACATCGTCGATAATCGAAGGACAAGAGAAAGAGCGAAAAAAAATAGCAAGAGAATTACACGATGGCCTGGGACAAAAATTAACAGCATTAAAATTTAATATTGAAGGACTTAAAGGTGCAGCATCTAAAACCGAGAAATCCAGGCTAACTGAAATAAAAAACATGCTGTACGAGACCATAGTCGAGGTCAGAAGAATATCTTTCAATCTGATGCCCAGTGTATTGAGCGATTTCGGCATAATACCCGCTCTTAAAAATCTCAGCGATCAGGTTTCTAAAAGCTCTAATATTGATGTGGTTTTTGAAAATGAATCCAACATTCAAAGATTAAATAAAACAGTAGAAATAAATATCTATAGAATTATACAAGAAGCATTAAACAATGCAATTAAATATGCTGAAGCAGATGAGGTAACAATCTTCGTATCAAATTCAGAAACCTGCCTTACCATCTGCATTTCAGATAACGGAAAAGGATTTAATACTTCTTATCTTGATTCAAAAGTAAGATCGGCAAGTTCAGGAAACGGAATAGTAAACATCCAGGAAAGAACAAGCCTTATAAATGGCGAATTCCGGATTGAAACCGGAATCGGCAAAGGAACTAAAATAATGATAAAAGTACCTATAGTAAACGCTTAGGAATATGATAAAAATTTTATTGGTTGACGATCATGGCATTGTAAGAGATGGAATAAAAGCCACTCTAAGCAGTGAAAAAAATATAAAGATAATCGGAGAAGCTTCTAATGGAATCGAAGCAATTGAGCAAGTAAAAAAACTCACTCCCGATGTTGTCATAATGGACATTTCAATGCCGGAAATGAATGGCATAGAAGCCACTGCAATCATATCCGATCGTTACCCCAATACAAAAACTCTTGTCCTTTCTATGCATGACAATGAGGATTATATTTTAAAATCCATAGAATCAGGAGCTTACGGATACCTTCTAAAAGACACGGGGAAGGAAGAATTCATAAAAGCAATAACTACAATTTCTAAAGGAGATAAATATTTTAGCACTCCCGTTTCAAGCATAATAGCAGAAGGTTACTTACAAAAAATCAAAAAAGGATCCGCTCCCGATGATGATTCTGATGATTTTGGCCTTACCAAACGCGAAAAAGGTATTTTAAAAATGATCATCAATGGAAACAGCAATAGAGAAATCGCCGATAGTTTTACAATAAGCATCAGAACAATTGAAACCCACAGATTTAATATCATGAAAAAGCTTAAAGTAAAAAATGCGGCAGAACTCGTAAAACTTGCTTTAGAAAATAAGATAGTTTAACATAAAACTTAACCATAAAATAAAAATGCTCCTTATACCAAGGGGCATTTTTGCTTTATATAATTTCAAAAATAAAACTACCACCTACTTTCTCACCCCATTATTTTTGTCATCAAAACAACATACCTCCTCCCACTTGGTTAAATACAATTAAAATACCAAAACAATCAAACAGAAAAATTAAACCTACTTTCAAAAATTTTATATATTTTTAAACAATTTAAGTTATTTTTCAAACCTACTTTTAGCATTAACTTACTTTTAAATAAAAAATAGATCATTTTTCAAACCTGTTTTAAGAAAAAACAAATAAAAATATAACTTTTTCTATTTACCTTTTTCTTAAAAAAAGAACTTTCACGTTTTACGTAAGATTTACGTATTTTTACTTATCAGTCTAATTTTTATTACATACATTTGATTATATACTTCAACAAACTGAAAGGAGGCCCTCAAAAACATAATCCTTAATCCCGAAAACTAACCTGAGAAAGAAAAACCTAACAAGCAATTAAACAAATCTTAAATCCCTTTAAATCCCTGGAATATGAAAAAAAGATTTTTACATAAAGTGCTTTTAATACTCACCTTATGCTTGTTTGCACTTGAGAAGGAAGGATTTTCTCAATTACTTATAAACGCCCAACTAAGAACCCGTACTGAAATTCGTGACGGACAGGGCACCTTACCACTACCACATCAAACTCCTTCCGTTTTCACATCGCAGAGGACTCGTCTGAACATTGGCTACGGTATGGATAAGTTAAGGCTCTTTACATCCATTCAGGACATTAGAGTTTGGGGGCAGGACGCTTCTACAATATCCAATATTGACGGGAATAAACTGTTCCTGCATGAAGCTTGGGGCGAAATCGTATTTAATGACACAATTCACTTCAAAACCTTTAAAAACGTATCATTTAAGCTAGGTAGGCAAGAGCTTGTATATGATGACGAACGTCTGCTAGGAGGCTTAAACTGGCTTCAACAAGGTAGAAGACATGATGCTGCAGTACTAAAGTTTGCCAAAGGCACATGGACTGCAGATCTTGGAGCTGCATTCAATCAACAAAGGGAACTAAAAAATACAGGTAACCTATACTATGGCGTTCCTGGAACCCAGATTGCTACAGACAGCGCAAACGTAGCTGCACCTGCTGGCACTAACTTTATAGGAACCATGTACAAAAGCATGCAATTCTTATATGTATCTAAAGAAATAGGCTTTTCAAAAGCAACATTCCTGCTATTTAAAGATGACTTTCAAAAACCTATTGCAGGCGGAAAATTTACGAAAGGAACTAACAGCCGTGTCACTGTAGGAGGTAACATCTTCGGTACTCTGATGAGAAAGCACAAAATAGATGCCTCATTCTTTTATCAGGGAAATAAAGACAAACTGGGAAATAAAATGGATGCTTACATGGCATCATTATCAACCATGTTTGCTATTGACAGAAAGTTAAGTTTAGGACTTGGAGGTGACTACCTTTCAGGTAACAACACAACCAAAAGCGGAGAAGTTAACCACAGATTCGATCCGCTCTATGGCACACCGCATAAGTTCTGGGGATACATGGACTATTTCTACGTTGCAGATGCATATGGAGTACAAGGAAATGTAGCGAAAAATCCAGGTTTAATAGATCTATTCTTGAAAAGCAGATACAAACTAAAAGACAATTTACTTCTAAGCCTTGACATCCACGAATTCTATGCTGGAAATAAAGTAGCTGACGAAACTGCTCCTGGAAAAACCCTTGACAGCAGATTAGGTACTGAATTTGACTTTGTATTGAATTACAACTTCACAAAACAAATCGGAATAGAAGCAGGCTACAGCCTTATGCTAGGCACCAACACCCTGGATAGATTAAAGAGAGGTGGAAATCAGGGCGCAATAGCAGCAACAGCAAATGCTCCATACATCAACAAAAGAAATAACGGCAACTGGGCATATCTGATGATAACCATAAGACCAGACTTGTTAGGTCAGATCAACGACAAACTGGCATCACTTGTAAAATCAGTAGATGGACTTAGAAAAGATGTAGACACGTTGAACCAAGCAAAATAACCTTACTAAACAATGACCTTTATGAAAAAATTACTAAATAAAATAGGCGTAGCATTTCTTCTTGCAATTGTACTGCTCACACTCCCATCAGTAACAAACGCCCCGGCATCAGAGCCAAAAGAAAAACATTCTGTAATAAAACTGGGCTTCATTCCCCTTACAGATTGCTCACCTATTGTGATGGCAAAAGAATACGGACTATTTAAAAAATATGGTGTGGAAGTAGAAGTTTCAAAAGAAGCTTCGTGGGCAAATGTGAGAGATAAGATATTAACCGGAGAGCTAGATGGAGCACATTGTCTGTTCGGGATGCCCTTCTCTGTATATACAGGCATAGGAGGCAAAGCTGGCTCTGAAATGAAAATAGCTATGATCCTCAATGTTAACGGACAAGCTATAACATTATCTAAAGAATTCTGCGGCAAAGTCGGCTTTAAACAAATAAGCAAAGTAAGCCCTGCGATTTCCGAAAAAACAAAATCTAAAGAAGTCATAGTAGCCGCCACCTTTCCCGGAGGAACTCATGATATATGGATGAGAAACTGGCTTGCAATGGCAGGAGTTAACCAAAATTCTGTTAAACAAATCACTATCCCTCCTCCGCAAATGGTGGCTAACATGAAAGTTGGCAATATGGATGCTTTCTGTGTAGGTGAACCTTGGAACGGAGTTGCTGTAAAACAAGGCGTCGGTTTCACACAGATTGCAACTCAGGATATGTGGAAAGACCATCCGGAAAAAGCTCTTGTAGTAAATAAAAAATTCTCAGAAGAACGTCGTGAGGATCTGAAAAAAGTAATGATGGCTATCATTGAAGCTTGTAAACTACTTGACAAAGCTGGAAACAGAAAACAATCTGCTTCAATCATTGGAAAGGTAAGTTATGTGAATGCTCCATCTGATGTGATTGATAACAGACTGGCCGGCATTTATGACCTGGGCTGCGACCAGGGACAGGAAGTATATAAAGACTATATGTTTTTCCACAAAAATGGATCGGTGAACTATCCAAGAAAAGCACATGCCATTTGGTTTATGGCCCAATATGTAAGATTTGGCCTTCTTGATGCAGCTCCTGATTATAAGGCTATAGCAGACAAACTCATCCTTCAGGATCTGTATAAAGAAGTAGCTGCAGAAATGAAAATCCCAATCCCTGCAGATGATATGAAACCATTTTCTTTAACCTTTGACAAGACAGTGTTTGATCCTTCCAATCCGGAAGCGTATTTGAAAGTATGTAAGAAATAAAATAACAACATTAACCTTTACTAAATAGCATTAAAATGGACAAGTCCAATCAACAATTAGGAGCCGCGACTTTAAAAGTCGTCACCTACAGAACAGGAAGGTTTTTATATTTCCTTCTGGGGATGTCATTCATGTTGATCATCTGGCATGTAGCAAGCCTTTCCACAGATGGAGAACTTCCCGGCCCGATACAAACGTTCTCTGTATTCTATGACCTTGTAAGTCATCCTTTTTACGACAATGGGCCAAATGATAAAGGGATAGGCAATCAATTGCTAAGTTCATTAGAAAGAGTCACTAAAGGGTTTATAATTGGTTCAGTTATAGCAATCCCTCTCGGACTTATCATGGGTTCAAGTACCCTGGGAATGAACCTTCTGAATCCAATGGTACAGGTATTAAGACCAGTATCCCCTCTAGCCTGGTTTCCGATTGGACTTGTTGCATTTCAGTCTGCTCAGACATCAACTGTGTTCGTAATCATCATTACATCACTTTGGCCCACGCTTATTAATACGGCCTTTGGAGTGTCAACAATTCCACAGGATCATAAAAACGTAGCCAAAGCATTCGGATTTTCTACTTTCAAGTACATAACAAAAGTATTACTTCCGTTTACCTTGCCACATATTATAACAGGATTAAGACTAAGTGTAGGTATTGCCTGGATGGTTATTGTAGCAGCAGAAATGCTTTCCGGTGGAGTTGGTATCGGATTCTTTGTATGGGACAGCTGGAATGCTTTAAGTCTTGAAAAAGTATTTTCTGCAATATTAATCATCGGCCTTGTAGGCTTCGTTCTTGACAAAACTTTTAAATCACTACAAACCAGATACTCCTATGATAGCTAATACAAATATCCTTTCAGAAGATAAAGTAAAAGAGAGCATCCTGCTTCGTCCGGTAAGCATTGAGGTAAAAGATGTAACTGTAAGCTTCCCAACTCCCAAAGGCGAATACATTGCGGTAAAGAACATAGACCTTGAAATAAGAAAAGGTGAAATCATCTCACTTATTGGTCACTCTGGTTGCGGAAAATCCACTCTGATGAGCACTATAAGTGGAATGGTAAAACCAAGCAAAGGAGAAGTGATAGTTAACGGTAAAAAAGTAACCGGTGCTGGCCCAGACAGAGGAATTGTTTTCCAGAACTATTCTCTATTACCCTGGCTTACGGTATACGAAAATATCTATGAAGCCGTTGATTCATGCATAAAAGGTATTTCAACAGATGAAAAACACGCAATCGTTGAAGAAAATCTTGCAATGGTAAACCTTACTCCTCATCAGGATAAACTTCCTAAGCAACTATCAGGAGGTATGAAGCAAAGAGTAGCTATAGCAAGAGCGTTTGCAATCAATCCTAGTGTCTTGCTTCTGGATGAGCCCTTCGGCGCTCTTGATGCATTAACCAAAGGAAGCATGCACGTAGAGCTTTTGAAACTCTGGAATCTGGACAATAGAAACAAAACTATTATAATGGTTACTCACGATATCGAAGAGGCTATCTTCTTATCAGATAGAATCGTTGTTTTAAATAATGGTCCGGCAGCAACTATAAAAGAAATTGAAATAGTTGGTTTGCCAAGACCTAGAAACAAAAAAGATATCGTAAATTTACCTGAGTATAAATCCATAAGAGAACGACTCCTTAACTTGTTGGTAGAGAAATTTTCGATTGAGGACGACGGAGTTAAATTTGAGGAATAGAACCTTGTTCAAGGTTAGTGTAAAGGTTAGTACAAATAAGCTGTGGGCATTTATGCCTGCAGCCTTATTTGTTAATATAAATGCCGGATGCCTGCAAAAAAAAACATATCAAAAACAACCTGTAACTATTGTGGATCAGGATGCGGTGTTATCGTTAAAAAAGATACCACCGGCAAAATCACAGTATCAGGTGACCAAGACCATCCGGCAAACAAAGGAGTACTCTGCTCAAAAGGAATTGCACTCCATAGCAAAATTTCCGACCATAGCGACAGGATATTATATCCTGAAATGCGATGGAACAGAAATATGCCAAGACAAAGGGTAAGCTGGGATACAGCTCTGGAAAGAGCAGCAGCTGTATTCAAAACTTTCATTTCCAAATACGGGCCCGATTCAGTGGGTTTTTATATTTCAGGACAATGCCTTACCGAAGAATATTATTTAATTGACAAACTCGTCAAGGGCTTTCTTGGAACAAACAATATCGACACCAATGCCCTCATTTGTGCAGGATCAGAATTCATTGCAAACAAACTTGTTTTTGGTGCGGATGCCATTCCGGGATCCATTGAAGATCTTGAACTTGCAGACTGTTTTTTCATTACCGATGCCAATCCTTTCCGTTCAAACCCAATTGTATTCAAACGACTGGAAGCATATAGAGCCAGCAATCCTGAAGTGAAAATAATCATTGCAGATTCAAGAAGAACAGAGTCTTGTGATATCGCAGATATTCACCTTCAATTGAAACCTGGCACTGAAATTATCCTTTACAGGGCCATAGGAAGGTTTCTTATAGAAAACAACCTAATTGATAAAAACTTCATAGAACAGCATACAGAAGGCTTTAATGAATATAAAAATAAAGCGATGGAGAAGTCGCTCGAAGAAGCTTCTGCCATATGTGATATCCCTGTTCACGACTTAATACTTGCAGCAGAATTTATAGGCAAAGCCAAAGGCTTCATACCTATGTGGTCTGCTGGCAATAACCAAAGTGCAACAGACATTAATAAAAATCTTTCATTAATAAACCTTTCTCTGATAACCGGCCAAGTCGGGAAAAAGGGCTGCGGGCCCTTTCCTCTTTCAGATCAGCCAAACACAATTACAGGAACAGAAGCCGGAGGTCTTTCCAATTTTCTTCCTGCTCGCAGAAGCATAGTTAATCCTGAGCACAGAGAGGAGATTGCAAAATATTGGGGAGTACCATCAATCTCTGATAAAAGAGGATACACAGACACAGAACTTTTCGACAATCTGCTTTCCGGAAGACTCAAAGCTATCTGGATTATCAACACAAATCCTTTGGTGAGCTTGCCTTCTGCAAGAAATGTCGAGGTTGCGTTGAAGAATGCAAAGTTTGTAATCGTACAGGACATATCTTTAAAATCAGAAACAGTACCATTTGCAGATCTTATACTGCCGGCAGCTGGCTGGCTTGAGAAAGAGGGTACTGTAACCGCTCAAGGAAGAAGAATAAGTATTGCACATAAACTTAGCAGTGCCCCGGGAGAGGCTATTCCTGGTGTTGAAATCATATCCCGATTCGCTTCTAAAATAGGATTTGGAAATGTATTCAACTATGAAAAAACCTCTGATATATTTCTTGAATATAGCAGAATAACAAAGCAAACGAACTTTGATATCAGCAATATTAATATTGAACTCCTTCTTCAAAAAGGATCAATGCAATGGCCATTCGAATCTTCTTCAGGAAACAGTACTAAAATATTATATTCAGATCATAGATTTAACACAGCCTCTGGTAAAGCTAATTTTTACTCAGTAGCCAAAAGTCATATTCCATATGAACTTAGTCAGAACTACCCTTTAATCCTTACCTCTGGGCAGACTAAAGATCATTGGCATGCCTTTAGCAGTTCTGGAAAACTCGTAAAAGTGAACCAACAGACTGATAAGCCATTTCTGGAAATCAATAAAGATGACGCATTGAACCGAGGCATTAAGAATGGTGATGTTGTAGAGGTATTTAATGAAACAGGTACTGTGAAAGTGACAGCTCAGTATTCTACAGATATAAAAAAAGGAGTTGTTTTTCTTCCATTACAGTGGGGGAATATTCTAAATAACGATTTGGAAAGAATGTCTGCATCTCCCCATACAGGACTTGATCAAATGGTTACTACCTCAGGTTCTGGATTATCAGTCGTTCAGGTTAAAAAATATAATAAGAAAAAAGAAAAGATAATAGTCATTGGGGCGGGTGTGGGCTCCAGTCAATTTGTTCGAAAATATCGTACACTAAATCCTGATGATGAAATCCATATTTTCAGCAAGGAAAAAAATCTTTTCTACAACAGGATCATGCTTCCAGGCTATATAAGCGGGAAACAAGACTGGAATAATCTTGTCAGGATCAATGAAGATGAACTTAATACATCGAAAATCTTTCTTCACAGGAGCACTTCCATAACTTCGATTGACCCTGGAGATAAAGTGATCACAGACCATACTGGAAAAATTCACTCTTATGATGTTTTGATCATCGCTACGGGCAGCAGACCTGCACTTCCGAGAGAAGTTCCCAAAATTCAGGGAATATTTACTATGAGGAGTAAAGAAGATGCTGATAAATTTAAAAGATCTATTTCCCCCGAAAGCAATGTAGTAATAGCAGGTGGAGGATTATTAGGGCTCGAACTTGCAGATGCGCTTACTCAGCTTTCTATAAAAGTCTCCGTTGTACACCGGTCTTCAAGACTGATGAACAAACAGTTAGACGCAACTTCAAGTAGTTTTTTGCATGAAGAACTATCCGATAGAAACATTAGTTTCTACTACAATGATGAAGTTCTTTCTCATTTGGGAAAAGATAAAATTACGGGTGTAAAATTAAAATCAGGAAAAGATCTTAGTTGCGATGTACTCGTATATACGATTGGTACGAAACCCAATATTGAACTTGCCCAATTAGCAGGACTAAATTGCAACCGAGGAATCGTTGTTAATGAATATCTGAAAACCAACAATCCTAACATATTTGCAATCGGCGAAGTAGCAGAGTTTGATAAATCCTTGTTTGAAAGCTCTACTGCAGCTGAGGAGCAGGCAGATGTTGTGGCGGGATTTCTAAATGGTGACGAAACGAAGTCTTATTCAGGAACATTACCCGTCAATGTACTCACAGTTTCAGGCTTTGATATTTGCTCTATAGGCATGATAGAAGTGCCAGGAAAGAAGGAAGATGAGTTTGAAGAAATTGTATATATTGATAAATCTAAAAGATATTACAAAAAATGTATAGTGCAGAATGACAGACTTGTCGGGGCAATACTAGTTGGTGACAAATCAGAGTTTCCTGAATTTAAAAATCTGATACTACGCAAAGTTGAACTCGCAGACAAAAGAGTTTCTTTATTGCTTTCAAATAAAAACAAGCACGCAGAATCTGATCAAATTACCTCCTTTGATCTGGGACATACATACAGATAAAGCAAAAGATCCTAAGAATAGAAATGAGCAAAGACATATTTATAAGGCTCTTTATTCCCGGTGGAATATTATCTCCCGGAGATTTGCGCAAAGTAGTTTCATCAGCATACCACTTTGGCACTAATTCTATTCATATAAGTTCAAGACAAGAACTACTTTTAAAATGTAAAACGCAATATAAACGATCTCTTGAACAAAGGTTCAGCTTCCTTCAGTATAAATTTGAAACTGAAAAAAGTCAAAAACAAAATATAGTAACCTCCTATCCTGCTATTCATTTACAGGAAACTACCAATTGGTTATCAGAAGGCACATTTCATCAGATACTTTCAAACTTTGACTTTCAGCCAAATTTAAAAGTCAATCTAGTAGATCCATTACAGTCATTAACACCTCTATTCATCGGACAATTAAACTTCATTGCTTCCGAGTTCAGAGGATTTTGGTTTCTTTATCTTAAAATTAAAAATAAGAAGGGATATGATCTTTGGCCTTTTCTGATAGAGTCAAATGAAATTCCTCCACTTTGCAAAGCAATAGAGCAAACGTTTGAGAAATTCCCATCGGCTTCCTTCGAATACCTTAAAGATGATGTGCTCAATTTCAGTAAATGGAATACTATACCAATCATCAATCAACTTGATTTTCCACCTTATCATCTTCCCTATTACGAAGGGTTCCATCAGCAGGAAGATCATAAATGGTGGCTGGGTATTTACAACTCGGAAAACTCTTATAATGTTAACTTCCTGGAGTCCCTTTGCCTGTTGTGTTCTGAAACGAACAACAACTCCATATATCTTACATCAAACAGTTCTGTTATTATCAAGAACATAGAAAGAAAAGATATATTTGAATGGGAAAAACTTCTTGGAAAATATAAAATCAACACTGGTCATTCTTCTCTTGAACTGAACTGGCAGATACCTGATCTTGATAAGGAAGCTACGAAACTAAAAAAGTTTATCACCAGATCATTCATTAAAGAAGGTCTAAGAACAAACGGATTGATCTTCGGAATCAGGACTACTGATGTTGATCTTGCCTGTTCGGTTATTATCAGAAGAAAGTTCAGGATAGAAATTGGAAAAATAAAGCTGTTGGATTTTTATAACATCAGTTATAAGAAAAACTTTGATATCAATTCAAGAGAGGCTATATCATATGCTAATTATGTCAAGAAGCGGGATGTGCCAACTGTATTAACATACCTTACAGAAGTATTTTATAAGAAACTTAATTCAAGTGCTGCACAATCTGAATCTGATTATTTGCAGGAAGAAATTGAAATTAATCAGCGGACATATGAAGAGGTTGAATTATTTCAGTGTCAAAATTGCCTGACTATATATGACCCCAGATATGGAGATGACATCGGGGAAATACCCGTAGGGAGGCCTTTTGAAGAGTTACCGCCTTCGTATAGATGTCCTGTATGTGATTCAGAAAAAGAATCTTTTAAATCAGTAAATTTGGAAATATTACTTTAAAAAATATAATTATGTTGGCTGATAAATATGGTAGAACATTTAAAACATTACGGGTAAGTCTTACCAATGCCTGTAATCTGTTCTGTAACTACTGTACAGATCAGCCTGCAAGTGAGAAGTCTTCTCAACCCGAAAGTAATGTGCTCTCAACAAATGAATATATTAAAATTATTAATAGTTTACACACCCGTCTTAACCTTGAAACAGTAAGACTTACAGGTGGGGAGCCTCTGCTATACAAAGATATCAGCAATCTCATTGAAGGTATCAGAGAAATTGGCATAAGAAATATTAAATTGACTACCAATGCAGTTTTCCTGAAAGAAAAAGCTGTGCCTCTCAAGAATGCAGGTATAACCAATATTAATGTCTCACTAGACAGCCTGGATCCGGATTCTTTCTTTAAAATATCAAAGAGAAGAAATCTGAAGAAGATCCTTGAGGGTATTGATCATGCTATAGCTATAGGCATTCCTGTAAAACTTAATACAGTTGTGATGAAAGGAATGAATACTGATCAAGTCCTTCCATTACTTGAATTTGCAAGAGAAAGAAGTATCAGTATACGTTTTCTTGAGGTAATGAAAATGGGACATCTTCACAATAGTTATCAGGACCTGTATTTTTCACAGGAAGAAATACTTGAAAAAATTGCCGAGCAACATCAGTTCATACCAATGGACAGAGAACACGGAGCTACAGCTACTTATTGGATAACTGATAAAAAACAGATCTTTGGAATCATAGCAAATGAAAGTCATCCCTTTTGCGGAGATTGCAACCGATTGCGGCTTGACAGCTATGGCAATATCTATGGTTGCTTGAGTAATGATAATGGTATTAGTATAAAGGATCACTCAGATAATTCATTAAAATTAGAACACTCCTTGCAACAAGCGCTTTTACAAAAACAAGAAGTTCAGTTTGCAGGAAGCGTTATGTCTATGAGGTACATTGGAGGATAAAAATGAAAATGAAAATTAAAATACAAGTATTTGCTGCCTTGAAGGACTATCTTGATCCCCAGTTCTATCTTGAGTTGCAAGATGGCACTACGGCAAACGAAGTACGTTCCCAATTATTAACAGAGTATCCGATGGCAGAAAATATTCTCCGCAAATCAAAGCTGGCAGTAAACGATTGTTTTGTTGAAGGAACTTATACCCTGAAGGACAATGAACATTTATTAATTATTCCACCATCAAGCGGAGGCTGATATGAATTTAATTACTGAAGATCCGATAGATTTGATAAAGATGTTTTCTGAAGCACATGACCCCAAAGCTGGTGCAGTTGTACTGTTCAGCGGAGAAGTCAGAAATCACAGCCATAAAAGAGATGTAGATTATCTTTTTTACGAGTGTTATGTTCCGATGGCAGAGAAGATAATTAAAGAAATTATTGAAACCAGTTACACCAAATTTAAACTGCACAAAGCCCTGTGTTGCCATAGAATTGGTAAAGTTGGTATCAGTGAAAGTGCTGTCGTCGTTATTACAGCTTCATCTCACAGAGAAGAGGCCTATGCTGCGAACAGGTATATTATAGATAGAGTAAAACACGAAGCTCCCATCTGGAAACAGGAGTTTTTCTCTGATGGCACCCATGAATGGGGACATAATTGCAGTTGTTTTGATCATCAACACATTCAATAATTGAAATAAGCTATGGAAGAAAATGTACTTGGAGTTGTAATGGCCGGAGGCCTTAGCAGCAGAATGGGACAAGACAAAGGTTTATTAAAGGATACCTGTCACACATGGGTTGAAAACGCCTTTGCAAAATTAAACCAACTACCTATGGAAGTTATTGTTTCTATTAATGAAAAACAAAAGCTTCCTTACTCTGCCTTATTTCATCCAGAGTTATTGATCGTAGATAAGAACATTGTAGAAGGCCCGCTAAACGGTATTCTCACAGTGCATTCCCATATACCATCAAAAGATCTTTTTCTGCTTGCCTGCGATGTTAGGGATATCAGCACAGACTTATTGAGCAAAATTTATAATGCTCATATTTCCAACTTTGCGGAGGACTATGATTACTACATTCTTAAAAACGATACACAGGAAGAACCACTCATAGGTATTTATAAATCAGACTTTTTGAAAAGAATTATGTTCATGGCCGAAAAGAAACTACTACTCAAAAACAGCCTGAAATATATAATGTCATTTGGAAGAGGATTTTATCTCAATCTCGACGAAAGTCAGAAGAGCTATGTAAAAAATTATAATACACCTGGCGACCTTATGGAATCATTAGCAATACAATAAGTTTCGAAATTATTTTCCAGCTCTTTTCTCGTGATGGTTGATTTTTAAAACAACAACCATCATTATAAATCCTATCCTGCAGAGATTTTACATTTTTTTCTGAATTTATTATATCTCTAAAATTTCTCTAATTTAGAGATACAATATTCAATCATGACCAAATACATTTTTCTATTATTGCTTGCTTTACAATCTTTTCAACTTAAAGCTTAATACACCATTGAAACTGTCCCCAACCCTAAGGACATAGACGGAGGCTGGGTGAGCAATCCCGATGGACTTCTTAGCTCTGACGATGTTAATTCCATTAACCAATTGATTACAGATATAGAAAATAAAACTACCGCCCAGATTGCAGTAGTTGTGGTGCAATCCATCGGCGATCAGGTACCTAAGGAATTTGCGAACAGACTGTTTAACTATTGGGGAATCGGACAAAAAGATAAGAATAATGGTCTTCTGCTTTTGATAGTAATGGACCCCAAAAGATGGGAGTTTGAAACAGGATACGGACTGGAAGGAACACTTCCGGATGTAATACTTTTCAGAGTCGGACAACAGGAAATGGTTCCTCATTTTAAAGAAGGAGATTTTGGCGGTGGCATCCTTGCAGGCCTTACCAAAGTAAGCGAAATTCTTTTAAAACCAGAGGCAAAACAAAATGATTTAAAGAATGATGCAGCTACTGACCTATCAAATTTTTTTTATACTTTTTTTGGAATAATATCATTTATTATCACAATTCGCTCTTTTTTGGCCAGATACCGTTCGAAAAAGAAATTTAAAAAAGAAGGTAATAAAGTGGATATACCGATGAATAGTATACTTTACTATTTTCTGTTACTTTCAGTTCCGGCATTGTTAATAATAAACTATTCGTTTTCTGACTTTCTTTTTAAAAGTCAAAATCCTCTGAAGTTTATTTTAATCTTATATCTGCAGTCGCTTCTCCTGGCATTGGCCTCAAGAATAAACAGGAATATTCGTTTAAAGAAATCTGATCCTTGCAGGGAGTACAATGCACTTAGAGAAGATCACTCTTCAATCTCGCGTCACATACTCCTTTTTCCTTTTGCATTTATTCCTTATTACATCTGGTATCTGTTTCATCGAAGAGCTCTTAGACTTTCCCCGGTATTGAGTGCAACAGGAATGGTCATGAAAAGATTAAGGGAAAAAGCCGATAATGCCTATCTTGATGAAGGGCAAAGACTTGAGGAAAAGTTTGGATCTGTTGATTACGATGTTTGGATCACAGAAGATAAGTCTCAACATATTATTAAGTCATATACTAATCCATCCAGTAAATACACTATTTGTAGATCCTGTAACTATCATACTTTATATACGAAGAATGACATTATCACAGCTAAGTCTCCGAAATACGGATTGGCATGGGGTATAGAAACAGTCGTATGTAAAAACTGTAACGACGCCTATGAAGAAGAATATACTAAACCAATTAGAAAGCGAGGAACGTTTTTCGGGTTTTCCAGTGGTGGCAGCGGAGGTGGCTCCGGAGGTGGTTTCGGAGGTGGATCATCTGGAGGTGGCGGTGCTGGAGGAAGCTGGTAATACTAAAATGACAAAGCCCTGATAATAAACAGGGCTTAATCATTTTAACCTACTTAATTTAGTTCAATAATATCCGAAATGAAATTTGAATATTCATCTTTCATTGGAAGGTCCATATCTACCTTTAACTGTCGTCTTGGGGAAATCACCTGCTCATTTGTCTTGGGATTAAAGCCTTCTTTATTGATTATTTCCCAATAAAACCCAATCCCCCTCTTCTGCCATACTGGCAAATCATTGAAATTTATATTATAAGAAAATAATAATTCATTCTTTTCGGCAACACTTATACCTTCTATCCTTTTAGTAGCTACGCTCTTAGAAAAATTATCTTTTCTCAGCCTCCAGTAACAGTGGGCATTCAAAGAGTTTCTATAAGCATCTTCATTTCTCCATCTGAAATAATCTATCACCAGTTGTTCATTTGGTAACTCGCAGATCCTACAATCGAACGCTGCAAGATCACCAAGAAGCAGAGAAAATTTAGCACTTGCTTCACCTGCAAGAATTGAATTATACTTTCTGTGTTTACGTGAAAACAAAGATTCGTTTAAATCAAACAGCAGCGATATTTCATCACTTTCGGTATATCCGTAAACAACCTTAAAGCCACAGTTCATAAGGTGCTTCACCGTTTCAATCATATAATCTCTAAACCTCACATCAAAAGGAGCTTCAAATTGATGTACTTCTTTGGTAAGTTTGGTAAAACCTCTTCCGTCAATTCTGGCAACCATGTAGATGCCAGGCAATACGCAAACATCATGAGTAGTTTCATAAACTCTCATCTTACTATCCAATTCATCAAACTTCATCTGACCAATCTTTTATTATAAATTCACCATTAATAATCTCAACACAATACAACTCATCAAAGCCTTCATCAAGTAAAGGTAGTTCAAACTTTTTCAAAGTGGCTTTTATACCTACCTCAGGCACACACTCCTTCCCATCTCTGCAATTGTTCCTTTCCAGAGCATCTTTCAAGTTTGTTTTGAAATAATAACCTATGACCTTATAGTTTCTTTCTTTTGACATTGATATATACTTCTCTCTTTCTAACCTTGTAGGATTAGTATTTTCAACCACAAAAGGCTGTTGCGTTTTCAAACAGACCTCCAGAAAAAGCCTTTCTCTGTTTCTTGTTCTGAGCAAATCCATTGAAATGCGGACATGCGTTTTAAAAAACTTTTCCTTGAAAAAAGTGGATTTTCCAGAAGCCTGAATACCACAAAATATAACTGCTTCCATTTACTTTAATTCAAAAAACTCTTGAAGTCTGTCCCTCACAAAACATAAAACACTACAAATCAACAACAAAACCCTCTAATCTTTCCAAAATCAATCTTTGAAGACTCTTTATAAATCTCATTGTCAAGCGGTCTAAAAATCGTATTTTTGAATATATAAAAATAGTAGATTTTTCTAATGACATTGCCTTTACAAATGAAAAGTAGATTTTTCTTAATCATCCTATTACTGCTTACCATTACAGGATTAAAAGCTCAACATAGCAAGTTTGACTGGGGATTCTCCATTTATGAAGGTCAGGGCTTACTTCAGCAAACAAATGACTTTGTACTTGATACAGATGGAAGTATTATAGCAACAGGCTATTATACAGGTTCCGGACTTGATTTTGATCCGGATAACACCAATAAATTTTTAGTAGGACGTGGTGAGAAAGATATCTTTGTTGCCAAATATAATCAGGATGGAAAATTAATCTGGGCCTTTGGAATCGGGTCTTCCCAAGATGATGAAGGTAAAAGTATTTGCATTGATAAAGAAGGAAATATTTACGTCACCGGTTATTTCCAGGGAAGTAATATAGACGTCGATCCTGGAGAAGGCATCCATAGCCTCTTTGGTGAATTTAATATCAAACAAACTTTTGTCGCTAAATATAAAGGAACCGATGGTTCATTAATCTGGTCTGGCGTGGTAAAATCCTCTTCAGATAATATGGGAATTGGTATATCATACGAGGAGTCCGGCAACATTACTTTAACCGGAAATTGGATATCTAAAAATCAGTTAAACCAGATTGATTTAGACCTTAACAGCAAAGGTTATTATAAACAAAGTAGAGGACAAACTTCTTCTTTCATTTCAATGTACAGCGGAACCACGGGAGAAATTAAATGGGGCGGAGTAATCACCGGTTTTAATGCAGAATGTGAAATTACAGCTCACACTTCAGATTCTAAGGGAAATATCTATACTACAGGATACTTTTCACAATCAGTAGATTTTGATATTAATGAAACTGTGAATGATCAAAAAAGCAACTATGGTTCTGTCTTTCTGGCAAAGTTTTCCCAGACAGGAACTTTAGAATGGATCAACACTTTCCAGAATAATTTTTCCGACAAGACCAACATGATCCATGATCTTTGTATTGATAATTCTGGTTACATTACCATTACAGGATCATTGGAAACACAGACAGACATAGATCCATCATTTGTTACTAATAACATCAGTCCAAAATCTTCCTGTAATATCCTCCTTGCTCAGTTTGACGCACTTGGAACTTATAGGTGGTCACTTGTCATTGGAAGTGGTGCAGTGACTCGTGGATTAAATGTGACTGCTTCATCATCAGGTACCATTTACCTTGCCGGAGTTTTTCAAAACAGATTAGATCCGGATCCGGTCAATTCAAATTCAAGTACATTAGATGGTTTAGCAACAGATATAGTAATGGCTAAATATTCTCAGGAAGGCAAATTTATCTGGGCTGAAAATATTGGAGGTAATCTCAATGATACTGTATCTGCTATTGCTGTTAACGGCAAAGGAAAAATATTTATCGGTGGAGCTGTCAATGGCAGCGGGAACTTCGATCCTGATCAGCAAAAACAGGCTTTTTTCTCTGGAAACAATGGTGACCTATTTATTGCAAAGTACGATAGCAGAATTGAACCTGTGTTTACTTTCAATCAACTTTTACAAATGACATATGGGGATAAGCCTTTTACACTGGAAGCTTCAGTTAATTCAGGTTTGCCTATAACTTTTACAAGCTCTGATACTTCTGTTGTGAAATTTTCAGGAGCAACAGCAAATATTACAGGAGCAGGCTTCACTATGTTAACAGCAAATGCAGGAGGCGATGAAAATTATTTTCCTGGTTCATCATCACCCAGAGATTTTACAGTTAACAAGGCACAACAAGAATTAACCTTCCAAGATATTCCCACAAAAACATATGGTGATGCTCCATTTGTACCTGATTTCAAGTCGAGTGCTGGTCTTCCTATTACCCTTTACAGCGAAATTCAAAGTATAGCTACTACCTCTGGAAGTGTTATTACAATTACCGGAGCAGGTTTTGTTACAATCAGCGCTTGGTGCGACGGAGACAAGAATTATTTTCCATCAAATGTTGTTTATAAAATCTTAAATGTAAACAAAGCTAATCAAATAATAACCTTTGAGCCACTGGCAGAGCGTACTTATGGCGAACCGCCTTTTAACCTTGTTGCCAAAGCTACATCAGGCCTTCCTGTTGTCTTCAAAAGTTCAAATAATACTATCGCTACCATTGAGGGTTCTGTAATTACATTAGTTGGAGTAGGCACTGTTGAGATTATTGCATCTCAACAAGGGAATGGGAACTATCAGGAAGCTGTTTCTGTCAGACAAACCCTAACAATTAAAGGTCCTGTACTATCAATTTACGGAAGAGAAACTGTAGCTGAAAACACATTACAAGTATACTCTGTTGGTCCTCTTTTAAGCGGACATACATACAAATGGAGTTATTCTGATAAAAACGTAATATTCACAGATTCCACGGGACCGAGCGTGGTTATCGGCTTTAACAAATCATCTGTTGACGGCACACTAAGTTGCTATATTTATGATCAGGAGGGCATTCCTTATGATACAGTGAAATATGCATTGAGAATAAACAGAGGATCAACAGTAATTCTTCCCGGAACCTCTTGCCCTACTTCTACAGCATTTGAGCCTTGTGCCGGAGGGCAGATTGACTATTTCAGCCTGGCATCCATAGGCAACAAAGATTCAGGATGCAATCCCACCGGATATTCAGATTATACCCAGTCAGAGATAAGTACAAAAATCTTCCTCGGAGATATTTATAGTGCAGAGATACATTCATCAAGTTATAAACTATCCTCACCTACTTACTACACTGCCATCTGGATTGATTATAACAACAATGGTGAGTTTGATGATGCAGGAGAATTTCTTACTTCATCTTTCGGTAAAGATTCAGTGATTACACTTCAGAATCTTTCTATCTCCAGCAATGCAGATTTTGCAGGAGCAAGAAGGCTCAGAGTGCGTATGCGTACCACCGGTGCATTCACTTCTTCACAGGGTTGTATCTCACAAGGTGAAACAGGAGAAACAGAAGACTACTTGGTACACCTAACCAGCCACGATCGTTTGGAAGCTCCGAGTATAATTACTCCGAATAACGATGGAATGAATGATTTTTTCGTTATTCGTGGAATCAATAACAAAGAAGAAAACAAACTGGAAATATTTGATCGTTTTGGCCAGGTGTGGTATAGCAGAAAGAGCTACGCAAACAACTGGAACGGCACAACTGATGAGGGACAGCAGCTTCAGGCCGGAACCTATTATTATGTTTTCTACAATGGAGACAGTATCATCAAAGGATTTGTTGAATTGAAATATTAATTTTTAAATTATTTAAATATAATTGACTATGCTAACGGGAATACTTGTACCAATGCCTGAGGAAATAGAGCTGATCATTTCCAATATGAATATAGAATCAGTGTATGAATCGGGCCGTAGAAATTTCTATAAAGGAACACTTAATGGCCATGAATGTGTGGTAGCACTTTCTCGTATTGGTAAAGTTGCCTCATCTGTAACTGCTGCAATTATGATTGAGCGTTTCGGAATAGATCGTCTTATCGTTGCAGGTGTGGCAGGCGCTATTAATACAAAATTAAAAGTCGGAGATATAGTAGTAGCAACAGAAGCAACCCAGCACGATCTTGATGCACGCCCTTTGTTTCCTCAATTTGAAGCACCTTTGCTAGATAAGGCAATATTCCCATGCCATGATTCCCTTGTCTGCTCTGCTGTTTCCTGTTGCGAAGAGTTCCTTCAGGATGATTTTCAAAAGTATATTGACAGGGAATATATCGATCAATTTTCACTTAGCAGCCCTGCTGTTTATAGTGGACAGATATGTTGCGGAGATCAGTTCATTGGTTCTGCACAACAATTGAACAAGATACAAAAGGAGTTGCCAGATGCTTTATGTGTTGAAATGGAAGGCGGTGCTGTAGGACAAATTTGTTATGAATTCAACATTCCTTATATCGTCGTAAGAACCATTTCAGATTCAGCTAATGACCATGCTCCAATAGATTTCTCCAAATACATTGAAAATGTTGCCAAGTATTATACTCTAGGAGTAGTAAGCAAGATTCTTTCAAAGATAAATGAATAAATAAAGGCTGTTTAAATCATTAAACAGCCTTTCATACATTTACTTTTGCAAAATAGGTTCATGCAGCTCATGGCAGGCTTCTGCACAACGCAGACATTCTTCCGCGCATTCTTTGCAATGACGCATGGAAGAGTGTTTGCTGCATTCAGCAGCACACATTCTGCAGATTTCCTCACACAATAAAAGATATTGATGTGCAATCGTAGAGTCTCTTCTTAAAAGTGCTGCTGCGGTTCTGCATATATCCGCACAGTCTCTGTCAAGCTCAACGCATTTTGTCAGCATTTTTACACTATCTTCTCTCAGGCAAGCTGTTGCACACATTTCACAGACTGCTCCGCAGTCATTTAAAATTTCTATTAAAGCAAGGTCATTTTGATTTAACATATTGTTTTTCCATTGGTGGCTTACTAGATAAACCATCAATACTTGGTAATGTTAACTTTGCGTTAATGAGACCTTATGCGATTTATAAATTCAAAAGCATTGAAAATCCGGATATCATAAAAAAAGCTCAATGCCTTTTAGCATTGAGCTTAATAACTTTTATTTTATAACATTATCTCCGTCTTCCCTTTCCCTTACCATTTCCATGGCCATTCCCTTTACCTCTCCCATTTCCCTGATAATCTCCGTCTTCATTACGATCTTTATTCCCCTTGCATTTATACTTTAGATTCTTTTTCATGGCATGGAATTCAGGTGATCCAGGTTTAATGCCTAAGCCTTTAGCTATTTCCCCCCAACCATGCCCCTTATTTCCCTCATAGCATTCGATTACTTTTTCAACAGGTTTACTACAATGACGGGAGGTCTCTAAAACTAGTAATAAATCGGATGGTTCCATTTTATAAGAAATCAGCAAATGATCTATTCGTCCTTCAGACAAACCAAAGTCAACACTGATTTTCCTCTTAAACAAACTCAAATCAGTCTTTGAGTGAATATTAAAATCTCTTAAAGCTGCATCTATATTTGCATCTCCAGTCTGAAAACTTTGGGCATCAGCAAATTGAACTATCAAGCAAAATAAAACGAACAGTTTAAAAACTCTCATAATCGTATAAATTAATTATTGAATTATACGATTATCTTTCAAACCGGTTTACTCACTGTAATCCAAACGCTTAGTATTAATCATTCAATAACACCGACTCAAAATTGTCCTTCTGATATTAAGATCTGTTTACATCTCTTGGAAGGATTATATGAAATTCTGCTCCACCGGATTCAATATTTCGGACAGAAATACTTCCGTTAAACTTCTCAATCCCATTCTGAACAATATATAACCCTAATCCTGACCCTTTGGAATCAGAATCTCCACGATAGAACATATCGAAAATCCTGTTTATAATATTTGAATTAATCCCACGTCCATTATCTTCAACGAATATCTCAATACCATCATCATTAGTGTCTCTCACTGTTACCTTAATCAGTAACTTCCTCAGCAGAGATTTATATTTTATGGAATTTTCAAATAGGTTCTGAAAAATAGATACCAGTAATTCTTCATCAGAAAAAAAAGGAGCTTTAAGATTTACATTCAGCTCAAATTTAGGAAGATCATACGCCTGCTGATAAATTAGAGTATCCAGCACCTCCGGCACCAGCTTGTTGAAATCAATTTCTACAAACTCAAATACATTCCCTTTTATCCTTATTATCTTCATCAGGTTAAGCAAAGAGCTGTCAAGCTTTTTAGTACATTTTTCTATAAGTGAAAAATATTCAATAGCTTTTGCATCTGTTACTTCACCTTTAGCGACCATGGTAAGGCCAATCACAGACGCCAGCGGGCCTTTAAGATCATGAGAAGCCATGTACAAAAACTTTGAAAGCTCCTCCGCAATCTTATTAGTCTCTTCTCTACTTTTCTTTAACTCCGAAACATCTATTACAAACCCTACACCAAGATTCTTGATGCCTTCAAGTTTAGCAGAGGCTATAAGTACTGGAACCTTGCTACCATCTCTGCGAATATATACTTTTTCATAAGGAGTAATAAAACCGTTTTTCATAAACTCTTCCACCGCAAGTTCATCTCTCCACAAGTATTCTGTTGGAGTAAGATCCATCCAATACATTTCTTTCTCATGAAACTGTTCCTTCGTGTATTTGATAATTTCCAGGAACTTTGCATTTACTTCCACAATCTTTTGCTGTGAATCCGCGAATGCAATTCCAATCATCTGTGTATTAAATAAGCTGCGAAACTTGGCCTCACTATTCTTTATCTCCTCTTCTGCTAACTTTTGAACCGTGATATCCTTTATTGAGATATGTGTGGATTTTCCGTCCTCCAATTCAAAATATGTAATTTCAACCTCTCCGGGAAATTCTACACCAGCCTTATCGGAAAAAATCAATTCAAACGTTGGTTCAACTTCTTCCTGATTATCTATTTTGGTGATTCTTTCATTGATCGTTTCTACTGACTGTGGAGAAAGAAGGACAGTCGGTGATTTTCCCCTAAGCTCATCGATTGAGTCGTATCCAAACTTCTTCAATAACGCATCATTTACAAGAGTAATCTTCCTGTCTTTTGATATCAGATTTGCTCTGTGAGATTTTTCAAAAAGCATTCTAAATCTTTCTTCAGAATTTTTTAACTCTCTTTGATAGTTAATTTTGGAAGTAATATCCGTAAATGTTCCAATATACCCCTTTACCTTTCCACAGCTATCAAATATGGGTGAACCGTGGATCATCACATTTAAAATATCGCCATTCTTCGAAATCAGCTCTCCCTCAAAAACAGAAGCAACATCAGATAACCTTGCCTGATGTTGGCTCCTCATAGCTTCAATACTCCTTTGAGTAAAGAATTGATAATATGTTTTTTCCTTTATATCATCAATAGACGAAAGATTTAACATGGCACACATACTTTTATTGAGATATAATGTATGCCCCGTCATATCCACCTCCCAAATCCCTATATCTATTTCATCCATCATAAATTCAAACTTTTTTCCAGCAGGATTAATGGCTTCTTCAGCTTGTGTCAGATTCTTGACAAGCATAAGAACACCTGTTCCCTCATCATTATCAGCCATAAATGGAAGATAAGAGAATCTGAATACCTTGCGGGAATTAATTGAAAATGGATTTAAATTGGCTTCTGTTAATTCTTTAGAATTACCATTTAAAGCTTCATTGATACAAATAAAATGTTCCGAATCCCTGAGAGAAGGAAAAAGATCTGTAATCAAGCACTCCAATACGTTATGCTTTGCAATACAGAAAATATCCTCTGCCTCTGAATTTATATTATAGATTCTCAAATCTGAATCCAATAAAAGGTATCCTAATTGCTCATGCCTGGCAAGCATTTCAGCCAATTGTACTGAGGCATTGTTATTTCGGATCATTGAATTCTCGTATCGTTAGAGGAGTTTTAAACAGAAAAGCTTTGGAAGTATTAATACATTTCAATTTACTTTTCAACTAATGCAAATATAAACAACTGCAAATCAATAGAAAAAACACCTTACAATTGTTAATAAGTTGTTCAAAATTAGCTATGTTAGCAAACAAAAAAAACTCTTATTTTTAAAATTAGCATTTATAATTTTCTTTTGATTTTCACAGATGGATTCATTGCAGGTTCTCCAGGAAGTATTTGGGTATTCCAGTTTCAGATTTGAGCAGGAAAATGCAATCAGGAGTATATTGTCGGGAAGAGATACATTTGTCCTCATGCCTACTGGTGGTGGCAAATCCCTTTGTTATCAGGTACCTGCGTTAGTATTTAAAGGATTAACAATTGTTGTTTCTCCCTTACTTGCTCTTATGAAAGATCAGGTAAATACGCTTAGGGCTAAGGGCGTGGAAGCTGCCTGCCTGAATTCCACGATTGGCGTAAGTGAACGATTGGATACCCTTGAGAAAATCGAAAATCAGCAATTAAAAGTTTTATATCTGGCTCCTGAAAGGTTCTTTGGCGAAGAAAACGAACTGATGGAGTTATTGAAGTCGGTAAAAGTTTCCCTTATAGCCGTAGATGAAGCGCATTGCATTTCCCAATGGGGACATGACTTCAGACCTGAATTTCTGCAACTAGGAGAACTTCGTAATAAATTTCCCGGAGTGCCTGTGATAGCTTTAACTGCTACAGCTGACGAACTTACAAGAAAAGACATCATTCAGCAGCTGCAACTAAGAGACCCTGAAATACTGGTGGCCGGATTTAACCGGCCCAATATTAAATACCACGTAAGAGCAAAAAAAGACGGCTATGCCAAGCTCGTTTCTTACCTGAGACCAAGGAGGAATGAATGTGGAATCATTTATGTTTTCTCAAGAAAATCAGCGGAAGAACTTGCTGCTAAACTTCGCCTTGAGGGATACAATGCAAGGCCTTACCACGCCGGACTTGACAAATGGGTAAGAGATCAGAACCAGGATGCATTTATAAAGGGAGAAGTAAAAATCATTGTTGCTACCATTGCCTTTGGAATGGGAATAGACAAATCAGATGTCAGATATGTGGTACATATGGATTTGCCTAAAAATATTGAAGGGTACTATCAGGAAACCGGAAGAGCCGGACGAGACGGTAATCCAAGTGAAGCAATACTTTTTTACAGCAGCGCAGATGTGTCAAAAATGAAACGTTATGTTGAAGTTGAAAACAACTCAGAACAAACAGCTCTTATGTTTAAGAAATTGGGTAGAATGGCAGAGTTCTGTGAGATAAATACCTGCAGAAGAAAATACCTTCTGGAATACTTCGGAGACACATACAACACCGAAAATTGCGGTTCCTGCGATGTTTGCATGAATGCAAATGAAAACCCCCAAACACAACTATTTTCGCCTTATACAGCTCAATAAATGGTTCCTACTTTTTATCTGTTCCTCTTTCTTTTTCTGGTTCTTGCAATTTCGGGGATTGTTTTTTTTATTTCTTATTGGATAAAAAGTGAGAAAAAGAAAAAGGAGAAAATTCTGAATGCGCCTTTTCCTGAAAGCTGGAAGAAATACCTGATTAAAGAAATATCATTCTATCGTGACCTTGACGAAATTCAAAAAGTAAGATATGAAAACAAGGTTAAATTATTCCTCAACGACATCAGAATTACAGGGGTTGAGGTAAAAATAACTGATGAACTCAGGCTGCTGGCTGCTTCCAGCGCTATTATTCCTATTTTCTATTTTGATGAATGGGATTATTTCAACCTGGTTGAAATTTTGATTTATAATGAAGAAGTCAACCCCAATCAGGCAAACGACCCGGAGCGTGGCGGCACTTTACTCGGACAGGTTAGACCCTTTCAAAGCAGACATGTGATGCTTCTGTCTATGCAGTCTCTCATTCGTGGGTTCGCATACATGAATGGCAAAGACAATCTAGGCTTTCATGAATTCGCACATCTGATTGATGAGACAGATGGATCTATTGATGGAATTCCAAAATCCATTTTGCCCCCTTCCCTAGTCAGACCCTGGACAGACCTTATGTTTAAGGAAATCGAAAAAATTAAAAAGGGTCGCTCGGATATCAATCCTTATGGAATTACTAATTCTGCTGAATTCTTCGCTGTTGTGTGCGAATACTTCCTTGAAAATCCAGATAAGTTTAAGGTTAAACATCCTGAACTTTATTCTATTCTAAGCACGGCTTTTAAAAGATCATGAATATGAGTTAAATACAGATTTGTCCCCTAAAATTTATTTTTTCAAGAACACCATCTTTGTATAATCCAAACAAAAAGTATTTCATACCGGTTATTTACACACATGGTTAATCAAGCCAGAGAGGGGTTTGATTTCCTGAATATTAAATCTGAATAATTACAGAAGACTAAGCTCAGGAGACTCATCTCAACCTTCATAATGACTAACAGAAATGATATTACTAAAATGGAAGAGAAAATTTTAATTACCGAAGCAATTGAACTGAAACCTGAAGATATATTAAGAAATCCTAAAGGAAGGGTATATAGGATTAATTCATACCATCAAAATAAAACCAGTTTCAGACTTAGCCCTTACCCAGTCGAGCAAGAGAATGAAAATCCGGTCAGCCTTATCATTACTAAAGAAGCACTGATCGCGAAAAAATGGGAACTAATAACAGAAAAAGACATCAAGCTTTCAGCCTAATGAAAGCTTGATTTTTTTCAATCACTCCTTTTTCTTTTCAACGTCCTTTTTTAATTCGATCAGACTTTCCTGACTCACCCTTATCAACCCTCTCCTCGGCCTGTCCAGATCCATTATCACTAAGAGAATGGTACACACACAAAAGGAAAATATAATGGTGAAAAAGATATGTCTGTCTGCCGCTATTCCGCAACTATAGCCGACCGCAACATTAGTTAGTACAGATATGAGAAACAATAGAAAAAATATCAGTTCGGGAACATGATTTTCCATTGCTATATACCGTTTATTGCTTACGTTGATAAGATGATTCAGAGATTCCAACACACCTGCTGCCAGATAGTCAGGAAGCCCCTTTGTAATCTCAGGTGCATAGGACCATAATCTATTCTGAATTTTCCTGGTCTGCCTGTTGACGTTCAAAACCTTAGATTCATCAAGTCTGGGCTGATAAAACAAAAGTCGAATATCAATATATTCTCTGAGTACATTGTGCAATTTCATCCTTGTGGAATCAGGCAAAAGATCGCATCTGAAATAAGCTGTTTCCAATGCATCAGTTTCTTCTGCCATAAGAGTACGTCCATCATCAAATCTCGCCACTGCCATAGCAAATGTAAATGCAATCATAAGTCCAAGGAGGCTTATCAAACCTACCTGAAAATTTGTAACCACATTTCGCCTCTTTTCATCGTTCACTGCAAGACTTTTAATACCCATCCTGAAACCTGCTTCAAAACCAGCAAACATTAGTATCAACACAACCAATGCTATATACCATTCGCCAATCCAGAACAGAAACATTTTAGTCAAAAGAATAAAATCATCTGGCATCATAAGCATCACAATTACATCAATGAATACTCATTGTATTTACTGATGTTTAAAAGAGACTGATAAAACAGACTAAAAATTGAGCGTCTTTTTCAATTCGGAATAATTGCTTCTGCTTACAGGTATCTTTGCACCATTGCGTAAAACGATAAGGTGACTATCCTTTTCATAAGGTTCAATCTGAGTAATTTCATTAAGGTTGACGATGTAGGACCTGTGAACTCTCATGAACATTTCAGGATCGAGAGCATCTTCGAAATACTTCATCCTTTGCTGCTTTAAAAATTTTCCAGCAGAACAATAAATCATAACGTAATCATCCTGTGCTTCAAGGTAAAAAATATCTTCTACCTGAAGGACATTGATTTTATTGCCTGTTTTAACCGCAATCCTTTCTAGCGTCCCTTCCCTTTGTTTTAGGCTGTTGTTAATTCCTGAAGGATCATTGACTGATTCATTATGCTTAAGTCTTGCTTTTGCTTTTTTAACAGCCTGTTCAAATCGCTCTCGGGAGTAGGGCTTCAGAAGATAGTCAGCAGCATTCATTTCAAAAGCTTTCAATGCATATTCGTCATATGCAGTTGAGAAAATAATCAAAGGAGGATTTTCCATCAGCTCAAGCATTTCAAAGCCTGTAAGCTTGGGCATTTGTACATCCAGAAAAAGAAGATCAGGATGCAGTTCCTGAACGGATTTTAATGCTGAAAAACCGTCACCGCACTCAGCTATTATTTCCACGTCAGGATCATCTTTCAGATATGATCTGATAAGACTTCTTGCGAGAGGCTCGTCATCCGTAATAATTACTTTATATTTAGTCATATTTGCTTTTGTGGAATAAGAACATCTACACGGAATGTATGATATTCTCTATGAATTTTTAACAGATCAGATCTACCAAAGCTGAGATATAGTCTTTGTGCCACGTTCCTCAATCCTATTCCTTTGCGGCCTTCTTTTTTTATTTCCTGATCACATGAATTCTCAATTGATATATGTAAGTCACCATTTTTTAATTCTGCATTGATTGATATTTTAATATTTTCAAGACTTTCATATACACCATACTTTACAGCATTTTCAACCAAAGGCTGAAGCAACATAGGAGGTATTAAAGTACCATTCACAGAATCATTAATATTTAATTCTATTTGTAACTTTTCACTGAAACGTATCTTTTCAATATCAAGGTATAAATTTATAGTTTCAAGCTCTTCTTCAATATCCACAAGGGGAGTTTTACCTTGATCCAGGGACTTTCTAAGAAAGGTTGATAGTTTAACAATCATTTCACCCGCTGCTTTGGGATCCAGTATTGTCAAGGCATTAATAGAATTGAGACTATTGAATATAAAATGAGGATTGAGCTGAGACTTAAGCATAGACAGCTCTGTTTCCTGAATTGCTGACTTCAGCTCAGCTTCTTTTAATTGTTTTTCCTTTATTGTCCTGGAAAACATGATCAGATAATAAGTCAATATGAATGCCAGGAAATAAAAGACAGCCAGTATACACCTCCAGGGTATTGAAGCATCAAGGAAGTCTAGATATTCATAATTACCATCGCTTACTGCATTCAATACTAAATAACCAGAGCCTACAGAAAATAATACATATATCAGCGCGGCTCCCAGATAATTCGTACAGATGAAATAAAAAGTCTGGTTTTCAAAATTAAGATATCTGACCATATACCAGAGGCTCAAGCCAGTGAAGGAAAATAAAAAATTAAAAACCACCGCGTCCAATAATGCCGGGGGAAGAGGCTGGTCATATAAAAAGAACAATATCTTTGTATGGGCAACTGTAATAAGTACCCATACAGAGATATAAAAATAAAGCTGCTTAAGTTTTCCGGTAAAGGGATGAATCATCTTATCCTCTTTTAATTTCTACTCCTCCCATTACCAGAGTGCCTTTGAGCACAATCTCAGCGGCTGGATCTATGTATGCATTTTTATCTTTAGAAGCTGCTTTATCTTCAAAGCCAGCCAAAATTGTCACCAATTCAGAACGAACATTCCATTCATGTGGCACAACCAGTGTTACTCCTCCGCAAACTACTTCAACGTTAATAACGTTGTTTTCTTTTGACAGATAGCAATTGGTAAGATCTATTTCAGCACCTCCGAAGATTGCAGTAACTTTTCCACCTTTAAAATCATATGAGCTAATTTGCTTTTCAGCTCCGCTAAAGATTACAGTTGTTTCCATATAATTTTCCTCTGTTATTTCTATTGTTGAATCTCGTTTAAAATCTATTAATACTTTTTTTTTGGGAAAGATCATTTTAAAGAAAATGCCTAAGCCTATTAGTATAAGAATCGCTGGCCATACTTTACCAAATTCTAACTTAGGAATGTTCAATGCTTCAGGCAATATAAAGAATGTTCCTATTGCTGCCACAGTAAGCCCAAACATCCAGTTTCTAAGAAGAATATTATACACACCAAATGCGATCAATAGCATTTTCCATGTATATACATAAGGAGGCAGTATCAATAATTCGAGGTTCTTAAATAACAGAACTGCTCCGATACCAATAAAAAACAATGCTGACCAAAAAGCATCTATAGATGAGTTTTTCATATTTGAATAATTATTTTTTTTCATATCTTTTCTGCTTGATGATTCAAAAATAGAAAGCACCAAAAAAAATAAAAATTAAAAATCGGTGAGCTGCAAAAAAATACCGGTAAATGGAATAAAAATATACTTAGTACTGAACACCAAACATTAATGACATTCAGATATCTTCTTCCTCATGTCTGGAGTTGAATTTTTCAGTTCCCACATCTAAAACATAGTTCATTTCTTCTCTTACCGCAATCAATGCGATGCCTGATTCTGAGATCAATAACAATGTTGCATAGAATACAAGTCCTGAACCAAATATTCCAAGAACCAGAGGTAACCATGTAAAGCGGATATTCAGTATTTCCACAACACCTATGCAAATACTGGTAGCCACGAAATCACTGAGAGCTACATAGAGTATAGTCATAGCTCTCTGCAGCAATCTGGTTCTTCTTGTAACCTTATTTAACTGATTATAAACATGTTCTTTTTCCGAAAGTGCTTTTTTGCTGAATAAATTTCTGATAAGTCTTTCGGACAAGTTTCGAGCTCGATCAATATTCCTTCCCAAACGCTGGCTCGTGGCCACAATGAGCGAAGTTGTAGCCAAGATCAACACCGCAGGTGTGATCATAGCTGTAAGTATAGTTAATGCAAGAGATACATCTTTCATAAGATTCAGCCAAACTCTCTTTTCTCTTTTAATTCAAACTAAAATTTAATCCTGCAAATTCCACTCTTTTCTAAAGTCCACAAAATCAACTCCGGGATAATATGGATCAAAGGAATTTACTGATATGAGCTCATTCTCCGGGTATCTTAATGCAGTAAGCTTTCCTCCGAAAACACATCCACTATCTATATCTATTGAGTTATTAACCCAAAAAGGTTCTTTTACAGGCGTATGTCCATATACAACTTTAGCCTTCCCTCTATAATTGCGGCCCCAATCTCTCCGCTCAGGAAGGCCATCATACTTTTTCTTTTCCCCCGGCTCGCCAAAAACACAATAATCTTTAATTTCCCTTGAATCCTTTCCTTGCATATCTTCTCTGATTCCAGCATGAACAGCTACGACATTTCCATTATCAAAAACATAATGCGAAGGCAGACTCTTTAGAAAACAAATAATATTGTTTTTAAACTCTTCCGATTTTCCCTCAACTTGGCTTATTGTTTCTTCCAAACCGCTATTAACGGTAACAGGATTGCCTTTCAGATAGCGTAAAAATTTTTCGTCATGGTTTCCAAGCACAGCATAAGCCATATTCTGATTATTCAACTCAAGTATAAGTTCCATTACTTTATCGCTCGCAGGTCCTCTGTCAACCATATCACCAAGAAAAACTAATTTTCTTTTCTGAGGATGGAAATATCTCTTATGGATAGAACCATTTATTATTGTCTCTGAAGCTAGATAACCTAGTTTATTAAGAAGAGCAGTCAACTCATCATAGCAACCATGAACATCTCCAATAAAATCTAAAGGACCGTGTTCATCTAACATTCTTGTATGCTTCTTTTTAAGACTGTACGAAAGATTATCCCACCCCTTTTTATCATCAGTAAGATATACATTCTTTACCCCTTGCCTCCGTAGCTTCTTCCTCATTTTTAAATTAATCACTTTGTCCGGATTATTGCGATCTACTTTGCCCAAAACATGAAAAGGCACAAAGTTTCTTTTTGCAATCTTAGCCAACTTCATGATTTCATCGAAAGCAGGTCTTACCAGGTGAAGAAAGGTCAACAATCCCTTTTCTAATCGTCCTGAGAGCTTAGGGTCTTCTATACCGGTGACATCATTCTTCTGTATCCATTCAGGCAAATGCTCTGTCCCGGTAATTAAAATCAATGCATCTTCTTCAAAAGATAACTGCATTCTGTTTAGATTTAAATTCATTTACTCTCACTCACATGATAACAAAAAACTTAAAGCAATCAGTTTTAGGAAACGTAAAGGATGAATTTTCTTGTTAGATATAAAAGGAATGGATTATGGCAATGGTAAGTGAAGATAGAATCAGGCTTCTGGATATGGCCGATTCCATAAGAGAAATACAAAGTTATATCGGAAGAGATGATTTCGCTGAGTTTAGCATCTCAGATAACGAGAGACAAGCTGTAATAGAACAACTTGTTATGATAGGCGGAGCCTCTGCTATGCTGAGTGATGAATTTAGAGAGAAATATGGGGAGATAGATTGGGATATGTTAAAAGGATTGCAATATGCAAACTTTGACGAAACCTTAGAGCTTGATTTACATCCACTATGGAGAATAGCTCAAGAAGATCTTCCAGATATCATGAATCAGATATTGGACCTTGCTGCGGTAGTTGAGGGAGAAGAAGATTTATCGGATGTTACTCTTAATGAAGAAGATCTTAAGGACAATCAATCCATACAGGAAGAAATTACGTCCAGGATAAACGTTGATAAAAATGTACGATTGGAAGATGAAAGCTTTAATCCTCCCCTTGAGAAGGATATGGTTGTAAATAAAATCCGTCCAAGAAAAATCGGTAGCAACAGAGATTCCCTAAAAATGCCTAAGCACATGAAAAAGAAAGAAGCTAAAAAGGTTTCCAATGAACCATCTTCTTCTCTTGAACATCATGAAGAAGAACATTTACCCTTGGGAGCAGGAATTGCAGATGAAGAAATCAGAAGAAACGTTGAGACAATCCATAAAGGCTCAAAGGGAACAATCGATGACAATGAAATTGAAAACACAGATCTCAAAGGCTTTGACCGATCCGACGATTAAAAAAATTCTTAATAAATACTAAAAAAAGATACTCATCAGAAGCATCTTTTTTTAGTATTCAGTATCATATGAATCTACACCCTCTGCTTTAATACAATCTTATGTTCAGCATGGCTGTCTACAGTTAATCGCCAAGGTTTCATCTCCCTGCAAAGCTTACCATTAAACAGGCAAGGAATATCTGCCTGCTCAATTTCTGTTAAATGCTTCTTAATCTTGAAAAAACCTACAGACTTCCCTACTACAGTTTCCTGATTGGGATATAAAATCATCACATTCGTTTCCTTACTATCCTTTTCACACTGTCCTTCAGAAATCAGAATTACAGCACTTTCGTCTTCCAGATAATCTGCTATCCACTTTTTCATGGATTCAATCTTTTCTGAACAGACGTTGTATTTTTCATTCATGACTACTTCCTTTATTTAAAAAACCCACATTCATGAATTTTGTTAACTCTATAACTATAAGCAGATTATATAAACTAAAGATAAATCCTTAGGGAAAAATCTCGAAATACTATTAAAAATATGCTGTTAGCAGCTCTGGTTTTACCCCTGATCTCAGCTTACGCAGCGCACATTCTTTCAACTGTCTCACTCTCTCCTTGGTAAGCCCCATGGAGGCTGCAATGTCTTCCAGAGATTCGCTATATTCCCTTCCAAGTCCAAAGAATCTAAGAATAACTTCTCTTTCCCTATCTGAAAGTTTTCTTAAAATCCGTTCAATATCTTTTCTAACCGAATCAAACATTAAATCTTGATCAGGATTAGCTGAATTTGAATGCTTCAGGATATCCAGCATACAACCTTCTCCATCATCGAACTCAGCCTGAAGTGATGCTGGCTTATCCCCTATTGGATTTAAGTCTACAACTTCCTGAGGTTTACAATCCACGTGTTCGGCAACTTCTTCAGGTGTTGGCTCACGTTCAAATTTTTGTTCAAACTCTGAGCTGAATTGCTTTATTTTAGATCGCTCCATTATCTTATGTAATGGTAACCTTACAAATCGTCCGTTTTTAGATAAAGCATCTAATATAGATTGCCTGATCCACCATACAGCATAAGAGATAAATTTAAACCCCTTTGTCTCATCAAACTTCTGAGCCGCTTTAATAAGACCAATATTACCTTCATTAATCAAATCATTAAGCGGAATATCTCCATAGTGATATTGTTTCGCCACTGATATAACAAAGCGAAGATTTGCTTTTACCAATCTTTCCAGAGCGGCTTCATCTCCCTCTCTTACTTTCTTTGCAAGAATTGCTTCTTCATCCGGCGTCAGAAGTTCTGCTTTAGAAACTTCATTGAAATACTTCTCTACCGTAGAACTGTCTCTGTTTGTTAAAGATTGTGTAATTTTAAGCTGTCTCATCGCGCCTATAAATAAAATTTTACTCTCAGCACCCTGCTGAAAAAGTATTTTGAAAATTCTCTTTTAAAATTGAGTCAAATATCATACAGAGATATTTTAAGAAAAGTTCATTAAGGGAGAACAAATTAGAACTATAAAAAAACAGCCAGCTTCTCACTTAAAAGATTCTGACTGTACCATATTTTTATTGCTTTTAAGAATAAAATCTTTCTGCTTTTTCAGTGTAAAAAACTTCTGAAAAAATTTCAACTAAAGCTATATTCTCTTGCAACTATCTTCTGTCCTTTTGTTTCACCTTTAGTCTTTCATAAGTTCCGACAAGAGTGGCTTCCTCTATGACATGTCCTTTAATATAATTCAAAAGCATTCTTCTATCTGACTCTTCTGGTATCGAAGGTATATTATTAAGTGCAAACAGGCGAAAGATATAATGGTGTTCTCCTGTAGGAGGACAAGGGCCTTCATATCCTAGAGTACCACCTGAAGATATTCCTTCAATTCCGTCTGGTTCTGAATTTTCAGCTATGCCTTTGCAGTCTGCAGGCATATTAAAGACTACCCAATGAGCCCATATTTTTGTGGGTGCATCCGGGTCTTCAACCAGCAACACAAGACTTTTCGTACCTTCTGGAACATCCAGAAATTGTAATTCAGGATTAATGCTTGCTCCCTCACAAGTAAATTCAAGAGGTATCATCTCTCCGTTTCTAAAAGCCGGACTAATTATCTCCATATTCTATAATGTTTTACCCTATATCTTTTAACATCTTATCAATGTACCCTCGTTCGGTTAATCATGGAAAAATTCAAAAAAAGACTCTATAAACTATCCTTAAAATATCAATGTTCTTCTGATGATTAGAACACAATAAGGAATTTAAAATGAACAGATTGATTCTTTTGGAAAATAGCAAGACAAGCTTTGGCAGCTTACACAGAGAACTTGAAGAGAGAGGTTTCCTGGAATTCCGTGTATACAATACAATGAGTGATTTTATTAATCATTCATATCAGAAAAAAGAAGATTTATACCTCGTTGTAATAGACTCACTCCTTGCAGACTTTTCAATGCAAACATTACAAGATTTGAAAGAAAAATTTCCGGATGACTACCTACTGTTAATTCATAATATTGATGATAAACAACAACAAAAAATAGCTGACATCGTGGGAGTCAATAAATCTATCATTAAAAGTTCCAACACGGCTGATCAAATAAAAAATATTTTCGTTTCATTAGGGCAACCTGCATAAATGGGAGAGCTAGACTGCCAAAAACTTTACTAGCTCTCCTCTATAATTCTTTGATACGAAATAATACGTTTCTAAAAAATAACTTCATCTCTGTTTAATATTTTATTCTTTATTCTTTATATATCTCTGATTTATAAATCTTCTTTTCCCATAAAGGCTTTCCGCTATTTGAATAGATAATCATATTGACAAATCGCTTTTCACCTTCCCCACCTATAGTAATGATGCTGAAGTTTCTTTCTCTAATTAATGATCCTTCAACTCTTAAATTATTATGACCAAGCTCTTTCTTCAGAACACTGGAGGTAAGAGGTGAGCAAGTCAACTCGAATAAAGGATAACTATTTTTTCTAGGCATCATGGTGGCTTCCGAAAAATGCCTGTCGCCTGTTAGAAGCATTATTCCTCCTACTCCGCTTTTATCAAGCTCACTGAGCAAATACTTCCATTCCTTCTTATACCTTGAATAATTTTCGAATACCTTATCAGGATTTAGAATCTGTCCCCCCATGGCAATGAACTTAAATGTAGCATTACTTCTCTTTAGTTCCTTAATGAGCCAGTTTATCTGTTCTTTTCCTAATAATTGTTTATTGGCTCTTGCATTCTTTGCTGGAGCTCTGAAGGTTCTATTATCAAGAAGGAAAAAATCAACATCATTCCATGAAAATATGTTAGCTATGCTATTTCTTTTTGGGAACTCTGTTAAATTATTATTGCACCAGAACAATCGGAATATCTCATTGCTGTAAGCTTTATTATTGAAAGAACTATCAGCATCGTTAGGACCAAAATCATGGTCATCCCAGATAGCATAATGATGAGAAGTTCTTAAAAGATTTTGTAGGTAAGTATTACCTCTTGAAAAAGTATATCTGTGCAGCATACCTCTTCTGCTTGTAACATCAGCATTTTCAAAGTAAACATTGTCGCCAAGCCAGAGCATGAAATCGGGCTTAAGTGCTGCAATAGAAGTATAAACTTTATAGATGCTTTTATCTTCATCACTTGCTGTATCTATTTCTTTAGTATATGCACAGCTTCCGGTTGCAAAAGAAAACTCCTTACCAGCAGTTGCATCTGGCTGAGTTCTGAAGAAAAGAGGCTCTTTAAACTCCTGTTTTATATCATTAATATAAACTTCATACTGATAGATTTTTCCAGGTTTGAGATTGCTGATAGCAAAATGAAAAGTATTACCATGCTCAGCATCTGATAATATTTCAGGACTTGAGTAAATATCGTTTTCATCGTAAGGTATCCAATATTTGATTTTTGCTTTGGCGGGTTCATTAGTTTGAAGCCAAACGTTTACTCTGTCTTTTCCGGAAAAGCCCGGCATAGGTCCCGAATGCAATAGGCCGTTCTGAGCAAAGGCAATTGGTGAAAAGGATAATATTAAAAGAAGATGAACAATGAAGACTTTCATGAGTAAGTGATTTTATAAATGAGAAATTAAAAAATATTTATTACCTGCAAGTTAAATCTTAAACCTTTTTTGAAAAATGGTGTTTTGAAATTAAAATCATCACAAATAGAATAACACACTACAGATATGAACAGATCAATAAGCATTGTGCCGGCTGGCTCTTGCTGGGAAGCAAAAGAAGCCATTTCTGACAGAGTTATTTTCAGAAGCCCTACTAAAAGAGACATTGTACTGAGAACTTTTGAATTTGCCAGAAAAGAGCAAAAATGCAAGGTGACTATTCTTAACCATAGTGGACATGTTGAAGAAGAAAGACTTTTTGATGAAAATCCTGAAAAAAAATTACAAGACTTCTTAAAATATTATCAAACTAACCTTTAGTAAATTATCAGACAAGCTGTTGTCCTTTCAGACAACAGCTTTTGATTTATTAATAGATATTTCAAAATCATCCTACATTTATAAGTTAAAAAGCTTTTAACTTTAGACTTTTAACTTTTTGCATTCCGAATTAAGCTTTTAGCTTTCAGCCTCATAACCTCTTTTGAATCAGAACCAATGAAATTTTCCGCATAAAGTATCCAATTTAGACGTTCCTTCCGTTTAAAAACTACCAGAAATTATCTAAATTGCGAGGATGGAAAATTTTGTTGTTTCGGCAAGGAAATACCGCCCGACTACTTTTGAAACAGTTGTCGGTCAGTCTCATATAACTACAACGCTAAAAAATGCTATTAAAAATAAGCATTTAGCACAGGCATTTCTCTTTTGCGGACCAAGAGGAGTTGGTAAGACTACCAATGCCCGTATTTTGGCCAAAACAATCAATTGCGAAAACATTACTTCTGAAATTGAAGCATGTAATGAATGTGAATCCTGCAAAAGCTTCAATAACAATGCATCATTTAACGTACACGAGCTCGATGCCGCCTCTAACAACTCTGTAGACGACATCAGAAATCTTGTAGACCAGGTGCGATACCCTCCACAGTATGGAAAATATAAAATCTATATCATAGATGAGGTTCACATGTTATCAAATGCGGCTTTCAACGCATTTCTTAAGACCCTGGAAGAACCTCCTAAATATGCCATCTTCATCCTGGCTACGACTGAAAAGCACAAGATTATACCAACTATCCTTTCACGTTGTCAGATATTTGACTTTAGCAGAATCTCCGTAAAAGACATTGCCTCTCACCTAGCAAGAATTGCGGAGAAAGAAACAATCAAAGCGGAGGCTCAAGCACTACACCTGATCGCTCAAAAGGCAGACGGAGCCTTAAGAGATGCTCTTTCTCTATTTGACCTGATTGTCACATTTTCTTCTGACAATACTGTTACATACAAGTGTACAATTGACAACCTGCATATTCTTGATTACGATTATTATTTCAAGATGACAGACCTGTTGAATCGCCAGGATGTAGCCGGTGCATTGCTTGTATATGATGAAATTCTGAGAGATGGATTCGACGGACATAACTTTATTATAGGATTAGGTGAGCATTTGCGTAATCTCCTTGTATGCAAAGATGCTGCGACACTCAAACTTCTTGAAGTATCAGATGAAGTGAAACAGAAATATGGTTCTCAGGCAGAAGCAGCTTCTATTTCATTCCTTATGTCTTGTCTGAATATTATCAGCGGATGCGATCTTCAATTCAAAAACAGCAAAAACCCGAGGCTACTCATTGAGCTTGCGCTCATGAAAATGTCCTTTCTCAACCAGGCCATAAATCTTGGTGCTGAACTCCGGGCAATGCCTGAGGAGTTAAAAAAAAAAGCTGATACAGTAAATATTAATGGATCCGGGGCGCCTGCAGAGGCGCCATCCGAATCCAAAACCAATACAGGACCAGCGGCTCCCAAACCTGCTGCTGCTGAAAAATCAGAGCTTAAATCCACCATCAAGCTTCCGAGTCTGAAAGACCTCCAAAAAGGAGCAGACACTAAAATGCCGGAAAAGAAAGTCGAAACGGTTTCCGCCTCCGATCTGATTACAGTAAATAAACCCATTGACCCGAAAGAACTCATGAAGTACTGGCAGGAATATGCCATGATGCTGAGAAATGAAGGTAAAATGAACGAATACTTTATTATTGATAGAGTATATGATTTGGTAGATGGTAATATTATCAAAATTAAACTTGATAATTTCATCCAACAAGATCAGATAAATGAAATGAGATCATCTCTACTTGATTTTCTTAGAAGTAAGATTAGTAACAAAACCCTTCAGCTTGAAGCTGAACTCTCTTCTCAGGATGAAGTTAAACTAATCTATACTCCGAAAGAAAAGCTTAACTACTTAACTCAGAAATATCCTATCATTGATGAGCTAAGAAAAAGATTCGGCCTTGAATCTGAATTCTGATCAAGCTATCATTTTTATTTTTTAAATTTCGCCGGAAATAACTTTTAGAACCACTAAGGGGTTTCCCTATAATATCAATAATTTTTAAACCATAGTTCATAATACTCCAATGATCAGGAAAATTTTCCTTTTACTCCTACTCCCTTTATGGGTATTGGGGCAACCTTCTAAGTTTGTTACAGAGAGACATTCTTCGGGAGAATATACCTTTGAAACAGTTACCAATGATCCTCTGAAAACAAGGATCTATACGTTGAAAAACGGACTAAAAGTATACATGACTGTATACAAAGACGCTCCAAGAATTCAGACTTACATTGCAGTAAAAGCCGGAAGTAAAAATGATCCTGCAACCAACACCGGTCTTGCTCATTATCTCGAACATATACTTTTCAAAGGCACTTCAAAGATCGGAACAAACGATTGGGCTAAAGAAGAACCTTTACTGAAAGAAATAGAAAACCTTTACGAGGTATACAGAACAACCAGAGATGAAAAGCAAAGAATAAGACTATACCAAAAAATAGACTCTACTTCTCTGCTAGCAGCTAAATTCAGCATACCAAATGAATACGACAAGATGCTCAGTAATATTGGAGCCACCGGTACTAATGCTTATACATTTCTAGAGCAAACTGTCTATGTAAATGATATACCTTCCAATAGCCTGGAGAGATGGGCAGAAATAGAAAGTGAGCGTTTTAGTATTGTTGTTCCTCGTTTATTCCATACTGAGCTGGAAGCCGTTTATGAAGAAAAAAACAGGGGGTTGGACAATGATAAGAGAAAAGTATATGAGGCTATGATGTCCGGACTTTTCCAAAGACATCAATACGGAACCCAGACCACTATAGGTACTGTTGAACATCTGAAAAATCCTTCTATAACAGAAATAAAAAAATATTTTGACAGGTATTATGTTCCCAATAACATAGCAATATGTATGAGTGGGGACTTTGATCCTGAAAAGGCGATCAGAATCATAGATAAAAGCTTCAGCAAACTAAAGGAAAAAGCGGTCCCTGCTTTCATTCCTCCTACAGAGAGTCCGATTAAAAGTCCTGAAAAAATCAATGTTTACGGACCTGATGCAGAAAACCTTACAGTAGCTTTCAGATTCAATGGCATAAAAGGACAAGAAGTAAAAAATAACTTTGTTCCTGATTTTTATTATTTAAAACTAATAAGTCTCCTGCTCACTAATGGACAGGCTGGCCTTATAGACTTAAACCTTAATCAGAGACAAAAAGTACTTTCTGCCTTTGCCTATGACATGGCATTAAATGACTATTCTATCTTTGTAATGGGAGGAAGACCAAAACAGGGACAGACACTGGAAGACCTTAAGGTTTTATTACTTGCCCAACTGGACTCATTAAAAAAAGGAAAATTTGAAGATTGGCTCCTTAAAGCCACCATAAATGATATTAAGATGTCACAAATGCAGTCTTATGAAAGCAACAAAGCGCGAGCTGATGCATTTGTCGAAAGCTTTATTACGGGAGAACCATGGCAGAGAAGTGTGGCAGAAACAGACGTCCTTTCCTCTATTACCAAAGAACAAATTGTAGAATTTGTAAAACAAAGGTTTGATTCAAATTATGTGGCTGTTTATAAATTTACAGGGACAGATACCACAATCAGAAAAGTACCCAAACCCCAAATATCTCCTGTACCTGTAAACAGAGAAGATCATTCTCCATTCTTTGAGTTCGTGATGAATCAGCCAAGTGATAGCATTAAACCTGTCTGGATAGATTTCAATAAAGAACTGTTACAATTCCAAACTAAGAATAACCTACCTGTTACTTATAAAAAAAATACAGAAAATGACATATTCACTCTTAGCTACGTTTGGGATATAGGAAGAGAACATTCACCAAAATATGGGCTTGCTGTCGGTTATCTTGATTACTTGGGAGTAAAAGGTTTATCAAGTGAAGAGCTGAAAAAAGAATTCTATAAAATAGGATGCTCCTATTCATTCTCCATGTCTGCAGATGCCATGTATTTTACGCTTACAGGACTTCAGGAAAATTTCAATCAAGGACTAAAGCTTTTTGAAAAAATACTTAAGACACCTCAGGAAGATCTTGTAGCTTATAATAACCTTGTAGAAAGATCATTAAAAGCCAGAAAAGACAATAAACTTAACAAGGACATAATATTCCGCTCAGGACTTGTAAGCTATGCAAAGTATGGGCCCCACTCACCTTTTACAACAATACTTTCAGAAGAGCAACTGCGCGCCATGAAGCCTTCAGAGTTAACTGACATAATAAAAAGTCTTAATTCTATAAAGCATCGTGTACTTTATTATGGACCAACAGACGCTATGAGACTCAACAAAAGTCTTTCATCCAACCATAAATGTGGTACTGAAGTAAAAGCACCTCCTGCCCCTGAAAAATTTACCCTCAAGGAAATAGATGAAAACGAAGTACTATGGGCAAATTATGAAATGGTGCAAGGTGAAGTTATCTTCTTATCAAGGTCGATTACCTATGATAAAAGCATACTTCCGCAGGTAGCTCTATTTAACGAATATTTTGGGGGTAGCATGAGCTCTATTGTGTTCCAGGAACTAAGAGAATCAAGAGCTTTAGCATACTCTGTAAAGTCAAGATACGAAAATGCCTGGAGAAAAGGTGATCCCAATTATATATCATCATATATAGGAGCTCAGGCAGATAAAATTAAGGAAGCCATTGACGGAATGTTAGAACTTTATGAAGACATGCCTCAATCAGAAGTGTTGTATACAAATGCAAAGTCTTCAATCATCGAAAATGTAAACACACAAAGGATTACCAAATTTGCTGTTATATCAGAATATGAAAGATTGAAAAAGCTTGGTATAGACTACGACATTAGAAAAGAGGTTTATGAAAAGATAAAAACTCTGTCCCTCTCTGATCTTAAAGATTTCCATGATAAATTCTATAAAGGCCAGAAAATCGCATATGTTATCATCGGATCTAAAGACAGAATTGATTTTGATAAACTTTCAAAGTACGGAAAAGTAAGAGAGCTGAAGTTAGAAGAGTTATTCGGGTATTAAAATTCTTGATTACTAAAGACTCACAGAGGCAGCACATAAATGAATGAGCTGTCTCTTTTTATTATCATTGTTTACCCTGATTTTTCTTAGTATTTTTATTACTACCTTTATACAACAAACCATTTTTTATAATATGAAATATAAAATTTTACTATCTGCATTATTATGTAGTTCACTCCTTTCATGTAAAAAAGATAAAGACAATCCTGCACCTTCGGCAGAATCCCAATGTTATGTAAAGTCGGTATCATATAGCGAAGATGACCAAACATACCATCTTTATTATACTCAGATAAGGTCTCAGGATGGTAAGACTGCTGATTTTACTTATTCTGATGATAGTGACTTAAGTAGCAGTCAGATAAAATATGCAAAAGCAGTTATCTCAGATAAATACATCATCGGAAGTTTATTTGATAAAAATAAAAACCCGTTTGGTATAAATGATACCATCTGGATTAATGAAAAAAAACTTCCATTTAAGGCAATAGAACATTTCAATTTTGATAATGGGAGTATTATTGTTGACCGTACAGATTATTATTATGAAAATGATGTACTTGTCAAAACCATCACTCAAAGAAGTGAAGATGGTGAACCGTCTGAAAGAATAAAATTATTTACCTATACCAATGGTAACTGCAGCCAGACCAGGGAATTTGAAAATAAAGGTGGCGTTGATGTACACGATACTACCTATGTAGATTTTGAATATTACCTGGATAAACCAGCTCAGAAAGAGTTAATGTATGAATTTGGCAATCCAGGAAAATATCTGATAAAAAGAGTAATAGAAACTCGTAAGGGACAATTTGAATTTAAACATTCAGTCAATTATACTTATGAGGTTAACCCCAACGGGCTTGTAACAAAACAAACCGTTGAACGCGATGGTGAAGTGTATTTCACAAAATACGAGTATACGTGTCAATAATACTATAATTTTAAAGAAAAAACTGATCAAAATTTGGTCAGTTTTTTCTTTAAAATTAATTTTTCAAATACCCTTTCTACTCCGTCGTTCCCCACTATATCATAACGAAATCTGCATTTCTTCTCCTCTTCCTGCACGTTCTCAACCAAAATTCTTGTCTCTTGACACTTACCTGCTATATTTGCACCTCAATATAAGGCAGGGATTCCTGCAAAGACTATTATTCAACTTAAAATAACCATTTAATTTTTGCAAAAATGAACAAGATTAAAGTTGCAAATCCAGTAGTGGAACTTGATGGAGATGAAATGACCAGAATCATCTGGAAATTTATCAAAGATAAACTTATCACTCCTTACATTGATGTTGATATTAAGTACTACGACCTTGGTATCGAGCACCGTGATGCGACCAACGATCAGGTAACTGTTGATGCTGCTGAAGCTATAAAAAAATATCAGGTTGGTATCAAATGCGCGACCATCACTCCTGATGAGGCTCGTGTAAAAGAGTTCAACCTTAAGCAAATGTGGAAATCTCCAAACGGAACAATCAGAAACATCCTTGATGGTACCGTTTTCCGTGAACCGATCGTAACGAACAACGTTCCAAGACTTGTTCCAAATTGGACTGCACCTATCTGTATTGGCCGTCACGCTTTCGGTGATCAGTACCGTGCAACTGACACAGTAATCAAAGGAAAAGGTAAATTAACATTAACTTTTACCCCTGAAGGTGGCGGAGAGCCTCAGACATTTGAAGTATACAACTTTAAAGGTGATGGCGTTGCTCTTGCAATGTACAATACAGATGAGTCTATCAGAGGTTTTGCTCAATCCTGCTTTAACCTTGCTCTTCAGAAAAAATGGCCTCTTTATTTCTCAACTAAGAATACTATCCTTAAGAAATATGACGGTCGTTTCAAAGATATCTTTGAAGAGACTTATGAGAAAGAATTCAAAGCTAAATTCGAAGCTGCAGGCCTTACATATGAACACCGTCTGATCGACGACATGGTTGCTTCTGCACTTAAAATGAATGGTAACTTTGTTTGGGCTTGTAAAAACTATGATGGAGACGTTCAGTCAGATATCGTTGCTCAAGGATTCGGTTCTTTAGGTCTTATGACTTCTGTACTTATTACTCCAGATGGAAAAGTACTTGAAGCAGAAGCTGCTCACGGAACTGTTACTCGTCACTACAGAGAGCATCAGAAAGGTAAACCAACTTCTACCAACCCAATTGCTTCTATCTTCGCATGGACTAGAGGTCTTGCATTCAGAGGAAAACTGGATAACAATCAAGAGCTAATCAAATTCTGCGAGGCGTTAGAGCAAGTTTGCGTTGAGACAGTAGAAAGCGGTAAAATGACTAAAGATCTTGCTGTTTCTGTTTACGGAAGTAACGTAAAACATGGGGAGCATTTCCTTTACACAGAGGAATTCCTTTCTGCCATTGATACCAATCTTAAAGCTAAACTTTCTAAGTAATATTATATTTACTGAAAGTATAATACAAAAGGGGCTGTTAGTAAACAGCCCCTTTTTTATGTATGTTTTTAAGAGAAAAAGAAGAAATAAAAAAGCCTCTAAAGAGAGGCTTTTACAATAATCTTTCTTAGAATATTACAATATCGTTTTTAAATCATCCAGAGCTTCTTCGGAGAGTGGTTTAGTGATAAAATTGATCACATACTCATTATCGACAATTCTATCGATATCTCTTTTACTATCTGAACTTGAAAGGATAACTATTTTACATTTGTCTTTAACCGGATCAGGAAAGTTTTCATATTCAAAAAGGAAAACAAAACCATCAACTATCGGCATGTTAATATCAAGAAAAATCAGATCAGGCAAGACATCAAGGTTAGATTTATTGGATTCCAAAAATTCCAAAGCACTCTTCCCTGAATTTTTAACAATTATATTTTTTGCAAATCCGGTTAGCTCGATTACTCTTTTATGGATAAAATTATCTGTATCATTATCATCTACCAGCATTACAGAATTTACCTGTACCTCTTTCATAAAATCTAAATATACTTTTACTTTTAGTTTATATCATTTACCAGATTTGGGATAACAACTTTAAATGAACTTCCTTCATCAAGCTCTGAGGATACATCTATAGACCCTCCGAGTTTTTTCACTGCATTCTTTACAATATACAATCCCAATCCGGACCCGTACGAATTTTCTGAAGCTCTGTAAAACATATCAAAAATTTTATTGATATGTAAGGGATCAATTCCGCTCCCATTGTCTTCTACAACTATCTCAGCCTTCTCGTAGTCCGTCTTAATTGAAATGTTAATATAGGGAATATTATTTTCAAATCTATGGTATTTTATAGCGTTTGAAATTAAATTGTTTACAATGGTACTTAAGCGTGTAAGATCTGAGTAGAAATTTACATTTATATCAACACTCTTATTTATTCTGATTTTTTCAGCATGTTCCATGTACTTAAGATTGTTTAATGACTCTTCGAGTACTATGCTGAAATCAATAATATTTGCTTCTATATCAAGTCTGGTATTACGTGAAAAAGTGGTAAGGTCTTTTATAAATGTATCCAGACTATTTACGCTTTTACTCATCATATCAAGATACATATGCTGAGTAGAATCTTTGCTTTCAAGCTTAGCAAGTTTAATAAGTCCCATCACTGATCTCAATGGCGCCTTCAGATCATGAGAGGCTTTATAAACAAAGCTATCCAACTCAAAATTTGTATTTATTAGTTCATTTTCGGTATTCTTTCTCTTGGTAATATCATGGCAGTTAAGAACTATACCCTGGATTACAGGATCACTAAGCAAATTAACTGCAACAATTTCAACGATTTTCGAAGAGCCATTGCGGGTAAGAATCTTAAGCTCTTCTGCTGTCTGATTCTGGCCTGGGCAAGCAATCGTCTCTGATAAGAATTTAGAAATCTTATCTATTCCTTCATGATCAAAAAGATCAAATATAGTCTTGCCCACAAGACTGATATAGGTGTGTCCCAAAATACGGGCTACAGAAACACTCACATAAGATATCTTAAAATCCTCATTAAGGATCATTATAATATCGGAGGAGTTTTCAATTAACGCTCTAAACTTTTTCTCATTATCCTGAAGTATTTTTTCCAACTTCTTTCTTGCTGTAATATCTCTTATAATTCCTTGCAATAATCCTCCATCCAGCCTTGTAGCACTAAGTTCGACCGTAAATTCTGAATTGTCTTTTCTTTTACATACAAGTTCAGTAATAACAGGCTCATTATTAAATAAAGCAAAGATGAGTTCCTCTTTTACACTTTTCAGGTCTACCAAGCTTCTAACGTTCAATTTCTGAAACTCCTGATCCGTGTAGCCAAACATCTCACAGGCTTTGGCATTTACGCTCAAAATATTTCCTGACTTATCAGTAAGATAAATTCCGTCTGATGCCTGCTCCATAAGCATTTTATACTTACTCTCGCTTTCTCGTATAGCCTTTTCTGCTTCTTTTAGATCCGTTATATCAATTGAAATACTAAGCACTCCTGGCTTTGTAGCATCTTCGAAATAAAAAGGAATTTTGATAGTCTGATAGGTATAATTCCTATCAAGGAAAGTAAGAGATTCTTCGGGAATAAATTTCTCTCTCGCATTTTCAATCACCTCTCTGTCATCTTTCAGCAATTCCACAGATAATATAGGATCTATAAAATCACTGTCTTTTTTACCTACCATTTCTTCCGGAACTACTTCATATCTGTCAGCCACTGTTTTGTTGACAATAACAAACCTGCCTTCATTATCTTTTAGGAATATCGGGTGTGGCACTAAATCTATGATCTGATTAAGAATTTTGCGGCTTTCTTCTATTGTCTTTTTATCTTTAACTCTTTCAGTAATGTCTGAAATTCTTACCAGCCAGTAAGCTTTTGTACCTACCTGGATTTCAGTGATTGCTTCACTCCCCCAGAAAGTTTGACCAAAAACTGTTTTAAATTCAAGTTCCTGAACAAGGAAACGATTTTTATCAACCTTCTTTTTTAAGTTATTCCAGGCTCCGGTGCTGTTAGGATACTTCAAAAGAAAATTAAGATTATTGCCAATCAGATCTCTTCTATCCTGAATCTTAAAAATTGAGATAGCTCTTTCGTTACAATTCAAAATAATAGAACTTGAAGGATCCGCAATTAGCATGGCATCCGGAGATTCATTGAAAATGGTATTCAAAAGATTTTCCCGGATTTCAAGTCGCTTTTCTATTTCAAACCTACTGTTAAAGAAAGTGACGATAGCGACACAAAAAATTCCTATCAGGCTGGTTTTAACAAATATATCAAGATAGGAATCCAGATACAGGAATGCTGATATAAAAAAAGCAATAAAGATACAAGCCAGGTAGATCTTAAGGTGCAGACGATTCTGAAACGCCAAACAAATAATGACTATCAGTAAAATAAACTCAAGCAGGTAATTCGTTGCGAAATAATTCCTCCGGATAAGGAACAGAATATAAATGGAATAGGAAAAAATAACCAAATAATTCAAATAGGCTATCTTATCCCTATACTTCCAGATAAAAGACAGGACCAAAATGAGAATTAATCCTGAAGAAAGTACAAGCCTGATAGAAAGCGGATCAAATGCCTCCGGGTTTTCCTTTACAAATAAATACCTTAAGAGTAAAGTAAAAGCAGTTGTAAGGAATAAAATAATCCTATAAACAGAAATATCCGACTTTCTGCTTTTTATATTTCGTTCGTCTTTTGCAGTTAATATCAGATCTGCAATTTCCATCCTATTCTAAAAACTTAAAATAATACTAATAATAATTATTATTTTCCAAATTAGGAAGATTTAAGCGGAATGTTGTGCCTTTTCCAAATTGGGAAAAAACTTCAATTTTCCCATTTAATTTTTCAACAACCTGTTTTGTAATATAAAGACCTAATCCTGAGCCATAAGAGTCTTGAGAAGCTCTAAAAAACATATTAAATACTTTATTCAAATATTCTTCCCGAATACCTCTTCCATTATCCGTGATTGAAATTTCAGCTCTATCCGGAAAGGTTGTTACCGATAATTCTACAAAAGGTTTTACACTCTTATGGTTTTGATATTTAATCGCATTACTTAACAGATTCTGAAAAATAATAGCGATTCTTCTTGAATCTGAATAAAAAGGCACATTTGTCATAAAATTTTTCCTCATATCTATCTCCTCTGCCTTTTCCATATATTTCAGATTCTCTATACAATCTGCAATTGTGGCATTAAAATCAATTTTTTCAACTTCAATTTCAGTCCTGCTGTTTCGAGAAAAATCTGTTAAATCAGAAATAAAGAAATCCAGTTTATCTATACTTTTCTCAGCCAATTTAAGATAATAATTTCTTTGATCTTCATTCTCTTCAAATTTCACAAGTGAAATAAGGCCTAACACAGATCTTAGAGGTGCTCTGAGATCATGGGATGCCCTGTAAACGAAGCTATCAAGTTCAAAATTGGCCTGAATAATGGCATTTTCCGATTTTTTTCTTTGTGTAATATCTCTGGCAAACACACTAGCCCCACTGATACCATCTTTATCTGAATAAATCGGATTAAAATTGATTTCGAATGAAAGGAAATCACCCGGTATTTGCAATTCCACTGCAAAACGCTCTCCTTTCAAAGCCCTTGTATGTTGTTCCTTCCAATAATCTCGTACTTGTACAGGAAATATATCAGATAATTTATCACCAACCCGGGCTTCATAATGAAAATATTTTCTTACAAATGCCTGAAATGCATTGTTCATTGTTGTGAAATGATACTGAGTATTTACAGACCAGACTATATCACTTGTATTCTCAATGAGCGCTGTAAGCCTTGCCTGATTTTCTCTTAATGCGTCTTCTGCTCTTTTCCTATTAGTTATAACGGTAATATTCAGAAGCACATTCAAGGGTTTCCCTCCTGGATCTCTTTCTATTATTACATGACGATTGTTTATCCATTCGTAATAACCATTTTTGTGACGCAACCGATACTCTATTGAAGCACTATCAACCCCTTTAGATTTGAGGTACTTGTTCCAATGCCGGGCAACTTTATTCACATCATCAGGATGGACAATTTTTTCCCAAGCATCAGAATATATAAGATCTTCAGAGGAAAATCCGAGAATTTTGTCTCTGTTAAAATATTTAATTTTCCTTTCTTCAAGGTTTATAATGTATATGATATCCGGGGAATTTTCCGCAAGACTTCTGAATTTCCCCTCACTTGATAATAAAGCAGAAATATTCCTGTCTCTTTCAAATTCTGCCAGCAGACGTAAAGACAAAAGATTTAATATTATTTCAAGAAAAGGTAGATTTAAAAATTTCCCTTTTCTCATTAATAAAATAACTCCGATCAAATTACCGGAACTTTCTATTAAAGGTAATGCACAAAGATTTTGAATACCCGTACTATAGATTTCAGGAAATTCTTTTAATTCCTCATCATAATGAAAGAATGATGTTTCACTAAATACTTTCAACCAGAAAGGATTCTTTAAGTCATTTGAAATCGGGAATTCTGGTTGTGCTCCCCATTGACCTTTGATTATAATGTCAACATCCTCTCTCTCAACGAACAAAACCTGATCAGCTGCAAAATGCTTTCCTAGGTGTTCTGCAAGTGATGCATAAAAAGCGTTAGAGTTATTATCTTCAATGCCCTTCGAGACTTCCAGCAGAGATTCTTCCGAAATAATTCTTTCAGAAACATCATTTAATATCCCAATAAAATTTGTTAAAGTCCCATCTTTATTAAAGACTGGAGAGATAGATAATTCTTTATAGAATACTGTTCCGTCTTTTTTATAGCTTTTTACAACCGTTTTTACCGGTGCATTTTTGTCTTCGGTTATCCTTTTCAGCTCTTCCTGATTAGGATTCAGCCCCAGAAGCAATTCACTATTCCTACCCACCACTTCATAAATCGAATAACCTGTAATTGTCTCAATAGCTGTGTTTGCATAGATGACTGGATTATCAACCTGTAAAAAATCTGTTATGATAACACCGTTTTTACTATTGTCTATAGCCCTTTCAAGTAATAAGAGATATTCTTCTCTACTCTTTGATTCTGATACATCCCGCATGTTCACTACAATTCCATGAACATATGGATCATCAGTCAAATTATTGAATATGCAATCTACATATACTGTTTTCCCGCTTTCAGAAATGAATCGATGCTCAATAGAGACCTGAAGTTTGTTAGATAAAATGTCTTCAAACTTTTCAGTAAAGTTTTCCTTTTCTTCGGGATGAATAAATGACAAATATTTTTTACCACTTAATTCTCCTGCATCCATCTGTATGATTCTTCTGCTGGAGGGACTTGAGTACTTTATAATCCCAAATTCATCCAAAACCATTATGAGGTCTGATGAATTAATAAATAAAGAACGGAACCTGGCTTCTTTTTCTTCAAGAACAACTTGTGATCTTTTTCTTTCTGTAATGTCCGTTATTTTAATACAAATTCCTTGTACTACATCATTTTCAAAAACAGGAAAATAATTGACTTCTACCCAGCTTAATTCATTCTTTGCCGAAGAAAGATTATACTCCTTTTCTAATGTTAATCCCTTTTTTACTTCTTCAAAAAAAGGAATAGAAAAAAGCGACAGCCCCTTCCTTCCTAGGTCTTCAAGAGATGTACCAATTGCAACTTTAGTCTTGAGTAAATCTTCAACCCATTCAAAGGCTTTGGTATTGGCAGTTATTATTTTAGCATGAAGGTCGAACAGAAATATAAACTGATTACTATTTTCAAAAATTGCATTAAGGCTAGCAGCTGAAGAACGATAAGCTTTTCCCGTATTTGTCCTTTCGGTAGCATCTTCAAATACAGCAAGATGTATACCCGGAAGAAAATCTGCTACTCCTCTGAACTGTATATATCTGACTTCTTCTTTGCTGACTTTATATTTATAAAATCCATCAATGAATTTATTCTTCATAAATCCATTCCAGTAGCTGTTTTGATCTTCAACAGTCTGGTGAGGAAAAAGATGCTTAATATTACTATTCCTTATTGTATCTATAGATAAATTATAGATTCTTGCCGCGGCTGGGTTTGCTTCGAGTATTATACCATCATTTCCTATTAAAAAAATTCCTTCCAAAACTGAATCAAAAAGTTTGTTAAATGCCCCTTTCAGGAACCCTCCCTGTTTTTCATTCAGCCAGAAGTGAAGCATTTGATCATCGCCAGATTTGTCATAGATGAGTTCACACTCATAAAACATACCTCGCTTTCCGTATAGCGTGATAAGCACGCGGGAAGGGCTGTCCAGCAAAGTATTAAAAGAAGATATTGATTTTAAATCCTGAGAAAAAACTTCAAGGGCACTATCTTCCTTGGCCGCAAAGTAGTCTTCTCCAAACAGATCTTTTGCCTTTCTGTTAAGGTAGACTACTGAAAAAGTCCTGTCTGTAATAATTAGTGGAACAGGAGCAGATTCAAGGACAGAGGTTAAACCTTTTTTATCTAGATTTTTGATATTCAAGCTTCTTAATGAATCTTAAATCTAGAGAATTTGTACAAAACCTGCTGTTGAAGTTAAGTCAAAATATTACTTAACCTTCAAAATTTTCAATTCCTCACCAATTGAAACCGCATTATTAGTTTTGCTATTCCACTCTTGAATTTCCCTTACAGAAACACTATATTTTCTTGAAATACTGTAAAGTGTTTCTCCTTTCTCTACTTTATGAATGAAAAAATTACCTGAACCTTTGATTTCTGTATTTCCAGTTTTACGACCAGTATTGATCTCTCTGATTTTTAATTGATATCCTGGCTTTAACCCACCTTCAAGGTAGTTAAAATATTTGAGAGAATCAACAGTCGTTGAATACATTTTAGAGATTCCATATAAAGTTTGACCTGGCTCTACTATATGAATCTGATAATTTTTCTCCGTATCCAGATCGGTCGTTTTTATATAACTTTCTGTAAATATAGATTCCTCTTTGGGTTCAGGAACCTGATTTTTAATCTCAGGCTTCACCTCAGGCTTTGCATCCACAACCTTCACCTCCGGCTTTTCTTCAGTTCTTACATCTTTGTTTATCCCAGTATTATCAACCGTAGGCTTTATTGTCTCAGGAGCCTTTTCAATAACAACAGGCTTAATTTCAATAGCTGTATCTTTAGGACGTCTTTTTTTCAGCCATAACACTCGCCCAGGTTTGAGGCCATTTTCAGACAGCTTCATTCTATTTTTCCGTTTAATATCATTGACTCTTATTCCATATTGATCGGAAACATCCTGCAGGGTTTCTCCTGGCTTAACAGTATGAAACATGACAATAGCTCTACTTCTTTTAGGTTCTAGGTAGTATATCTTTCCACCTTTTACCTTGTCAAACGTATTCAAATCGTTATAGTCCAATAGCTGATGGGTTGTGATTCCACCCTGAAAGGCTAACTTGGCAAATGAATCTCCTTCTTTGGCCTTGATAACCTTAAGTCCGTTGATCTCTGATAAGATTGCAATCTCACCTACTGGTATGTTAGGAACAACTTCTTCCTGTTTTCTTCTGAATATTCTCCATCCTCCTCTTCTTTCTGCATCATCACTTTTCTTTTCATTTTGAGAAGCAATCAAAGCTTCCTGATCAGCTTTGGAAAGCAATACAACTACATAGGGTTTGTCGTCAGGTATTCTTTTGCATAAAACCCATTTATTATGGTTTAAAACATCCTCTTTCGCAATGCTTGTTTCATCCGCAATTTCTTCAAGCGACTTACGATGACAATTGGTATATTCCACAAACTTGAATGAAGGTTTGATATTTTTACCAACCTTGTCTTGATAAGCTATTTTATGAGCAAGAAATGTTCTGAAATACCAGTGGATATCACTGTCAATTTCCATTTTACGACTTCCTATGTATTTTTTATCAATATGAGACTTGACCCCACCCAGTCCGGTATTGTAGGCCACTAAAGCATACACCCAGTTATCCAGTGTCGCATTGTGTCGTTTTATATAGGTAGCTGCTCCTCTGCTTGCTGAAATAATATTCATTCTTTCATCTATATCCCGATCCACTCTTAAGCCTACTTCAATAGCTGTTTCCTTTTTAAATTGCCAATACCCAACAGCATTGGATGAAGAAACTGCATCAGGTAGCAGACTGCTTTCCTGTATGGCCAAATATTTAAAATCGTCAGGAAATCCTTCCTCTTTAAATACTTTTTCTACCAAAGGAAAATATAGATCAGCCCTATCTACTTTAATCTGTAAATATTTAGGAGTTCTACAGATACCATCTACTTCCGATTGTATAGTCTTTCTAGCCTTATCCGTAAGTCTCAGCTCCATATCGGCGAAATAAATTTTTTCTGGCACTTCAGGTATCTGACCAAGTACAAGCTGATGAATAAAAATTAACCAGACAAACAATCCTTTTTTTATCATTTTTTTCTTATCAATAAAAGTCCATCTCTTATAGGGAGCATTACATTTTCAACCCTGTCATCATTCTGAACCATGTCGTTAAAATCCATCAATGCTTTCGTATCTTTGTCCATCTTCGGGATATCTTTAAATACCTTGCCACTCCAAAGCACATTATCTGCTAATATATATCCACCTTGCTTGACCTTGTCAAATACCAGATCATAGTAATTCTGATAATTGATTTTATCAGCATCAATAAATACAAGGTCAAATTGCATCTCAAGCTCTGGAATTATCTCAAGAGCATTTCCTATTCTTTGTTCTATCTGCTTTCCCCTATCTGACTTTTCAATGAAACTACGTGCAAAAGATTCTATTTCTTCATTAACATCTATTGTAATGAGTTTCCCTTCAGGAGGTAATCCTTCGGCAAGGCATATAGCTGAATACCCAGTAAAGGTGCCTATTTCAAGCACAATAAGGGGCTTGATCATATGAGAAATCATTGAAAGAAACCGCCCCTGAATATGCCCGGAAACCATCCTTGGCATTAAAATCTTGGCATGCGTTTCCCTGTCAAGTCTCTTTAGTAATTCTGACTCAGGAGTAGAATGCTGCTCTACATATTGCTCCAGATCTTTAGAAATAAATTCCATTATTTTATTCAGGAAGGTAAGTGAGGTAACTAAACTGATCTTCATCAAAGATTTCTTCTGCAATCTCCTGTAGTTCCAGAGCAGAAGTTTTTCTGATCTTTTTGAATATCTCATTCAGATCTTCAATCTGGCCAAGGTCAAGTAAACTCTTCCCCATCATTTGCATGAAAGAAATATTGCTTTCCTCCGCCATTGCAAGTTGGCCTATCAGCTGTTCCTTGCAGGTATGCAATTGCAGACTGCCGAGCGGACTGTCTTTAAGTTTTCGTAGTTCTTTCTTTACCAGGTTAAGACTTTTTTCTACTTGTTTTTTTTCAGTTCCAAAATATATTGAAAGGTTGCCTGTGTCTACAAATGAATTGTAATTGGCTTCCACATTGTATACAAGGCCATGTTTTTCCCTCAAAGACATATTTAACCTTGAGTTCATGCTTGGTCCTCCTAAGAGGTTTATTAGCATAAAAAAGGGTAGCCTTTTTTCATCTTTTATGGAATATGCTTTATTCCCCAATATACAATGCGCTTGTTGGATTTTTTTGTTAACCACTAAGGTTTTGGGCTTGTAAGAAATAAATGGACTTCTCTTTTTCTTAACTGACCTAAGTGGAATTTCTGAAAAATACTTTTCTGCAAGCTTCTTTACTTTACTCACAGGAATATTTCCGACAGATGAAAATATGATCTTCCTGGTATCAAGATTATTTCTTAGAAAATCAATAAAATGCTTTTTCTGAAATGATTTAACAGTTTTATTCTTCCCAAGGATAGTATGAGCCAAAGAATGCTTACCATAAATGAGTTCTTCAAAATCCTCATGCACTGACTCTTCAGGAGAGTCTTCATACATGGACATTTCCTCCAAAATGACAGTCTTTTCTTTTTCTATTTCTTTCTCTGGAAAAGTAGAATTGAAGGTAATATCAGCCAATAGATCTACTGCTTTTTCGTAGTGATCATCAAGGATTGAGGCATAAAAACAGATTTTTTCCTTGGTAGTATAAGCATTTAACTCGCCCCCGAATACTTCAAGTCTGTTGATAATGTGAAAGGATTTGCGTTTTTGAGTTCCTTTGAAAGCCATATGCTCCCAAAAGTGTGCGATGCCATGTTCCTCCGGATGCTCGTCCCTGCTGCCTACATCCAAAACAAATCCGCAATGGGCTATTTTAGTATGGGATACAAATCTATGAACAACCCTGAGCCCATTGCTCAGGGTAAAAATTTCATAATCTTTCATTAAACAAATTAACTCATAAGTACTGACAAATCGAAATCAACTAGTCCCAGATGATCTCCAGCACTTCCTGACCGAAAGCAACTGTAGTTCTCGCTATGCCTGGTATTCTCTTGATTTTCAGTTTGCCTCTGTGTACAGTTCCGATTTCCTGATATTTTACAATCGTTTGATTCTTTTTATGAAATAAGACAATATCTGCATTTAGATCTTTGTCTATTTTTATCTGGACCTTAGATCCTGAAACATGTTTTTCATCAGAATGGGTTAATTTTAAATCTGGGTTTTCCATGAGAGCTATAGCTCTTGAAGCTAAAGGAACTCCATAACCTATAAAATTATTTCCATAAGGATATAAATGTCCACTTTTTTCCATTATTACTTTTAGTTCCTTATTAGATTTATTTGGATCCATTTGCATCAGACAAGCCACAAACCCTGCTACAGCAGGAGCCGAAAATGATGTACCATTAGGTGAAAAACAGCTTACATTAGGTTTCATATAACTTAAAAACTCCGGACCAATGCTGCTGTATGATATTTTATCCCAATATCTGTCTCTTGTTGCTCCTACAGATAACACACCTTCAGCATCAGCAGGAGATGATATGATTCTCCATCCAGGGTTGCTGCCTTCATTTCCGGCGGATACTACTACAAATATTCCTTTATCAGCTACTGCTGTCTGAGCTGCTTTACTTATCCTGGTGGTTTTACCATTCATTTCTTCTGGTTTGTAATTTTCCTTTGGATCATCCATGTTTATGGCATATCCCAATGAAGTATTCACCAACCTTACACCTAAACTATCCAACCATTCAATAGCTTCGACCCACTTATCTTCCTCTCCTCTATATTCTTTTGCTCCGTTTTCAGTTCTTGCAAGGTAAAAATTACTATTTACCGCAAGACCTGTCTGGGTTTTCTGCTGAGAATAATATCCGCTTATCATTTGAAGTACGGTCGTTCCGTGCGAATCAGCATCTGTAGCAGATTCACTCATTATATCCTTTCTGGAAGGATCCTGAAAATCTCTTTGTCCTTTAATTTTTTCTTCCTCAAACAAATGAACAAGGTATCTATCTGAATTAGCCTGAAGAAAGCCCGCATCTATTACCCCTATAGTAATTCCTTCACCAGTGAGATTTTTTGCTAACATAGCACCTGACTGCATCTGCATCATTGCGATATGATAGTTTTCTGGGTTTAGATTCGTTTCCGTACCTGTAATGATAATATCCCGGTTCACAGGTTCTACAGATTCAACAAAAGGCATATTTGATACCTGCTTAAACTGATCTTCGGTAAGAAATGCAGAGACTGAATTAAACCATCTTGATTTGCTTTGAATTTCTATTCCTGAATTTTTGATAGTTTTAATATATTCCGGATTAACGGGCACATCAGAATATTGGTAAAGTGCCAGATTAAATCGTTTTCTGTTTTTGATCGTTTCGGCACTTAAATACTTTTCGTAATCATAATTCTGAATATCTTTATCTTTAAAATTGACCCAGTATTTATTCTGACCAAATGAATAAACTGAGATGAAACAAAAGAATATGGTTTTTATTACTTTATTCATAAATATCAATTTTCAAAAACGATTATAAAATTACTTTAAAATGAGATACCTACCTATTGATAAAAGCCTTTTTGTAAAAAACAGATCAAATTTTGTTAGTCAACTAAGGCCCAACTCCATTGCGATATTTGTCTCTAATGATATATTTCCCACAAATGCTGACGGTACTCTCCCTTTCCGGCAAAATAACGATTTATTTTACCTCTCAGGTATAGACCAGGAAGAGACTATTCTTGTTTTATTTCCTGATGCAAAAAATGAATCTTTAAGGGAAATTCTTTTTGTCAGAGAAACAAATGATCATATTGCGACCTGGGAAGGAAATAAACTTACTAAAAAAGATGCATCGGAGGCATCAGGGATTCCCACCATATACTGGTCTTCTCAGTTTGAATCTGTATTAAACTCCATGATATTTGATTGCTCTTCGATTTATTTAAACTACAACGAACATACCAGAGCAGACAAACAGGTATTGTCAAAGGAGGAAAGATTCGCAAAATGGTGTAAAAAACAATATCCATTACACACTTACAAACGGTCAGCTCCTATCCTTCACAAACTCCGTTCAATAAAATCGGAAATAGAAATTGCTCAGATGAAAACCGCGGTGAATATTACAGAAAAAGCTTTCAGAAGGGTTTTAAATTTTGTAAAACCAGGAGTAATGGAGTACGAAATTGAAGCAGAAATTGCTTACGAATTCCTTAAAAACCGGTCACGCGGACCTGCTTATCAATCTATAATAGCCTCCGGACCTAATAGTTGCATTCTGCACTATGTTGTCAATGACCAAAAATGCAAAGATGGTGACATCTTACTAATGGACTTTGGGGCAGAATATGCCAATTATGCTGCAGACCTCACTAGAAGTATACCAGTAAATGGAAAATTTACATCCAGGCAGAAAGATGTTTACAACGCTGTTCTTAAAGTTTTGAAAGAAGCTAAAAAACTTTTGGTTTCAGGAAATAACTATAAAACCTATAATGAAACCGTTGGAAAAATAATGGAAGAAGAGTTAATAAAACTAAAACTTCTGGACACTCAGGAGGTTAAAAAACAGGATCCAGCCAATCCACTATATAGAAAATATTTTATGCACGGAATCAGTCACTATCTTGGTTTGGATGTTCACGACGTGGGAAGCAGAAATGCTACATTTGAAAATGGAATGATTTTCACTGTTGAACCAGGTATATATATTAAAGAAGAAGGATTAGGCATCCGAATTGAAAATAATATACTGATTTCAGAGAAAGGCCCGATTGATTTTATGGAAAATATTCCAATTGAAACTGACGAAATCGAAGAACTGATGAATTCCGGTAAATAATTTTTGTACCTTTGTCCGCTCCCAAAAAAATCTTCCTCTGACAATGAGGAGGAAGCGTTTTTTGTGAAAAACTTAGTGTAACCTTTGTTTAAAAGCTCAAGTACAAATCAAAAAGGAATAAAAACTACTCCTATGAAACAGTTTTTTACCGTAGGCCTTATTTTCATTCTTATAACGCTTTCCAGTTTCAATCAGCCTGATGCAAAGACTTATTATGAAAATGGTTTAGCCAGCCTTAACAGGAAAGAATATATACAAGCAATTGGAGAATTTACCAATGCAATTAGTTTAAAACCTGATTTTGCTGATGCCTATTACCATAGAGCATATGCAAAAGATCTTTTAGGCAAAAAAATGGGATTCTTTAGCTCAGAACTTTGTACAGATTTTGTCAGTGCAATGAAACTAGGCAAAGAAGATGCCGCTGCAAAACTTGAAAAAAGCTGCATGGGTGAATGTTTTGACCTGGATGGTGCATTTTTTGAGCCTGAAGTAGTTTATTGTGCGGATTTTAGCTCGAAAACTTTAACAGATCTTCCAGCTAACAGCGATCACCTGATCTACCTTGTAAAACTTAACTTCTTTAATAATAAAGCAACCACTGTCTCTGATAAATTCGGTAAACTTACAGCTCTATTATCATTAGATCTCAATAGTAACCAGATAACTACCGTGTCTCCATCGATAGGAAAACTAGTGCATCTCAAAGAGTTGAGCTTGAATAAAAATAAAATTACAACGCTTCCCTACGAATTTGGGAATCTTAAAAGTCTTAAAGTTTTAAATCTAAGACAAAACGCATTAACAGAGTTACCAAAATCTGTAGCAACTTTATCTTCTCTGGAAACCCTGGATCTTGCACTTAACAAATTGACCAGCCTTCCAATAGAAATAGCAAATTTAAAAAATCTTAAAACCCTTGTTCTAGTTGGAAATGAATTGAGCAAAAAAGAACAAGATAAGATTAAAGCATTACTCCCAAATGCTACGATTCATTTCGAATAAAAAAACTAAAAGATATGAAAATAAAAAAGTCCCGAAATTCGGGACTTTTTTATTTATTTAAAACTAAGTTTTTAAACTAGTTAACAGAAATTCTTCTGAAAGCAGAAACTGTCAGACCTTTCTGAACACCATCAAGCATCTGGCTGATTGTTTTAGAGTTGTCTTTTACGAATTCCTGGTTCAACAAAGTATTGTCTTTGTAGAATTTATTCAATTTGCCAAGAGCGATTTTCTCAAGCATAGCTTCTGCTTTTCCTTCAGCTCTTGCCTGCTCTTTACCGATCTCGATTTCTCTCTGAACAACACTTGGATCTACATCATTTTTGTCAAGAGCAATTGGTTTCATCGCAGCAATTTGCATTGCAACATCTTTACCAACTTCGGTAAAGTTTCCACCAGCTACACCTTTAAGTGCAACTAATACTCCAAGTTTAGCACCACCGTGGATATATGGGATAACCTGATCTCCAGAAACTCTCTCGTAAGAACTTACTTCTACCTTCTCACCTATCTTACCTACTAAATCAGTTATGTGCTCTTGAATTGAAAGGTTACCAGATTTTTGGCTAAGTAACTCATCAATTGATGCAGGTTTATTTTTATCAGCAACTTCAAGAATCATCGATCCAAGTTTCTGAAACTCTTCATTTTTCGCTACAAAGTCAGTTTCGCAGTTCAATGCAACAATGATTCCTTCATTGCCTTTGTCGTTTGTTTTTACAAATACGGAACCTTCTTTAGCTTCTTTATCAGATCTAGAAGCTGATACTTTTTGACCTTTTTTTCTAAGAATATCAATGGCAGCTTCAAAATCGCCATTTGCTTCAGTAAGTGCCTTTTTGCAATCCATCATTCCGGCACCTGTCATTTGTCTTAGCTTATTAACATCTGTTGCTGATATAGACATCGCTTTAAGTATGTTTAAATTTTTTATTAAGTTTTGATTGTGAACACCCTAAAAAAAATTGAACATTGAAGGAAGTCCAATGTTCAATTTTATAATTGATAAGAATCTTTAACTATTCTTCGATATCTGCTGATCTCTTAGTCTCTTCTTCCTCTTTCAGCTTTGCATCATCTTTATCTTTCTTTCTCTCAACCAGACCTTCTTCGATTGCCTGACCGATCGCCTGAGTGATAATTGCTATTGACTTGTAAGCATCATCATTTGCAGGGATTGGGAATTCAACCGTATTTGGGTCAGAGTTGGTATCAACCATTGCAAAAACTGGTATATTTAATTTTTTCGCTTCTTTGATTGCGATATGTTCTTTTTTAGCATCTACAACAAAAAGAGCAGCAGGAAGACGAGTTAACTCAGAGATACCTCCAAGTACTTTTTCCAATTTTTCTCTTTCTCTTGTGATTGTAAGTTTTTCTCTTTTAGCAAGAGCTGTATAAGACTCGTCTTTCATCAATTTATCGATAGAAGACATCTTTTTAAGAGATTTTCTTACTGTAACGAAGTTGGTTAGCATTCCGCCTAACCATCTTTCAGTAGCATAAGGCATTTTAAGTCTTTTAGCTTCTTCAGCTACTACTTCTTTTGCTTGCTTTTTAGTTGCTACGAAAAGGACTTTTCTTCCTGATCTTACAACACCTTTAATAGCAGCACAAGCATCATCAAGACAAGCAAGCGTTTTATTTAAATCGATCAAGTGGATTCCGTTTTTCTCCATGAAAATGTACGGAGCCATTTTAGGATCCCACTTTCTGGTTAAGTGACCGAAGTGAACACCTGCCTCTAATAAGTCTTTATATTCTATTTTCTTTGCCATCGTCAAATCGAGATCTGAATTTCTATAATATTAACGTTTACTGAACTGGAATCTTCTTCTAGCTTTTCTTCTACCATATTTCTTTCTCTCAACCATTCTTGGATCCCTGGTTGTAAGACCTTCCTTCTTCAGTGGCAGACGACTATCCGAGCTAATTTCGATCAATGCTCTGGTGATTGCAAGTCTGACAGCCTCAGCTTGTCCTCTTATACCTCCACCCTGAACATTCACATTTACATCATATTTACCAAGGGCATTAGTAAGTGCAAATGGCTGATTTACTGTAGTTTGAAGTATTTCATTTGGAAAATACTCTTTTAAATCTCTGTCGTTTACAGTAATATTTCCTTTGCCCGAAGTTAAATATATTCTTGCTACGGATGTTTTTCTTCTGCCTATTTTGTTAATAGTTTCCATTAACTATATTTCTTGATTATAGATTGATGACTTTTGGTTGTTGAGCTGCATGTGGATGCTCCGCACCTTCGTATACATACAGATTTTTGAAAATTGCTCTTCCGATTCTGTTTTTAGGTAACATTCCTCTTACAGCATTTTCAATAATATATCTTGAAGATTTATTTTTTAATTCACGTGGTGTAGTGAATCTTTGTCCACCTGGATGACCAGTGTGTCTTGTGTAAATTTTATCTTCGAATTTCTTTCCGGTAAAGCGAACTTTATCAGCATTAATAACAATAACGTTATCTCCACAATCCACATTGGGAGTGAAACTAGCTTTATGTTTTCCTCTGATGATTTTTGCAATCTCACTCGCAACTCTACCTACAATCAGATTCTCTGCATCTACGATAACCCAGTCTTTCTTAACTGTTTCATTAGTCGCAAAACTGGTTCTATAACTTATGCTATCCATTTTTAATATTTATTCTGTTTACTATACAAAGCATACTTCCCCTTAAAAAGGGACACAAAGATATAACTTTATATTTTCAAAAACAACTTTGTCCAAAAAATTTCTAATTCTTTATCCACACTTGGTAAAAACCATTAAAAATCACCTCTTTAGGCATATTTTTTTAATTGTTTTACCAAAACTTCAAAATCCTTAGGATAAGGAGCTTCTGCAAAGATAGTCTTTTCTTCACTATTTTTAAACTCTAAAGATCTCGCATGGAGTGCCACCCTCTGTATAAGGGGCATTTCTTCTGTATCCTGCTTTAAATTAAAATTTTTCTTCAATGAGGATAAATATAAAGGTTTGCCACCATATTGCGCATCACAGGTTATCGGAGCTTTTAAACATGTCAGGTGAATTCTAATCTGGTGCATTCTCCCCGTTATAGGATAACAGGCTACCAATGTATGCTTTTTAAATACCTCTATCGTATTAAATATTGTCTCTGCAATTTTACCTTTTTGCCTGTCGATCTTCACTATCCCATCTGAGCTTGCATAAATCGGTAAATAGACATCCACTCCCTCAAACTCATGAACTCCGTCAACAACGGCATGATACTGTTTTGTTACATTTCTATCCTCAAACTGGATTGACAAGTGACGGTAAGCTTCCGGAGTTTTTGCCAATGCCAATACGCCAGATGTTTCTTTGTCAAGTCGATGACAAACTTTTATATCTGGATAAATTTCTCTTGCCATTTCAAGAATATTTGTCTTTGTGGCATCTCTATCTTCCAGAGTAGATATATATGGAGGTTTATTTATCAATAAATACTCCTCGTCTTCAAAAATTATCAGGTCTTTAAAACTAGCCCTTTTCATTAATTACTTTTCCTTTTCTTAATTTAAAAGAGAATATTGTACCTTCTCCCATTATACTTGACACATAAATTTTTGACTCATGAGCTTCCAAAATATGCTTTACTATGGCCAACCCCAGTCCCGTTCCACCTTTGTCTTTTGATCTGCTCTTCTCCACTCTGTAAAACCTCTCAAAAATTCTGTTTAAATGCCTTGATTCTATCCCTGGTCCATCATCTTGAACAGAGATGAATACATAATCATTCTGGTAATTAAAGGAAACAGTAATGTTTCCCCTCTCTTTGCCATACTTAATGCCATTTACAATTAGATTAGTGAGTACCTGACCAATCCTGTATTTATCTGCATAGATGTAACATGACTTTGGCGTGTGTTTGTGAATTCGAAGCTTCACTCCTCGTCGTTCTGCAGTATCCTCCAGCTGTTCAAAAATATCTTCAGTAAGTCTGTGAATGTCAAAATTCTGACATTGCATCTTTATTTCCCCTATTTCCAGTTGAGAAATTGTAAGAAGGTCTTCAACCAAAACATTAAGACTGTCCAGATTATTTGCAGCTTTAGTAAGAAATTTATCCCTCACTCCTTCATCCTCAATAGCTCCATCGATCAAAGTATGAATAAAACCTTGGGCTGCAAAGATAGGGGTTTTTAATTCGTGGGAGACATCTGCCAAAAACTCTCTTCGAAAGGTTTCCAGCTTTTTTAATTCTGTAATTTCCTGCTCCTTTCTTGAGGCAAAATCAACAATTTCTTCGTGGAGCCTGGAAAGTGGGTCGTCCACTTTTACAAGCTCGCCTTTGGTCAGCTGATAATCCTTTTTTTTTACTTTCGTAAGCAGCGTATAAAGCTTATGAATTTCTGTAAAAATCAAGTGCTCAAACACCAGATAATATAACACATAAGTTATTATAAAAACTATCAACGCTCCCCCCAAGATATAGAGCTGGCTAGTATCAGAATTACTGTAGAATGAAAAGAAGCAGGCCGTTATTACTCCGGTCCATAAAGCCAGTAGGGCTGGAAGGATTTTAGAATTAGATAATATCATCAATCTATGTTCTCAAATTTGTATCCGATGCCTTTGACAGTCTTGATATAATCCTCCCCAATTTTCTCACGAACCTTCCTGATATGCACATCGACTGTCCGAGGAACAACAAAGACATCTGTACCCCAGATTTTTTTCAAAAGATCATCTCTGCTGAATACTGTATTAGGATGCTGTGTTAAAAAATAAAGCAATTCAAACTCCTTTTTCGGCAGTACTATTTCCTCATCATTCTTCTTTACAACGTAACTTGATCTATCAATAATAAGTCTTCCAATTTTAACAGATTCATGTTCAATTTTATTCTTTGAATCTCGTCTGAAAAAAGCCGAAACTCTGCTCATTAATGCCCGTGGTTTTATGGGCTTTGTAAGATAATCATCAGCGCCCGCATCAAATGCTGCCACTTCTGAATATTCTTCTGACCTGGCAGTTAGAAATATAATAAAAACATCTTTTAACTTAGTAATTTCCTTTATCCTTCTACATGTTTCAACCCCATCCATTTTAGGCATCATGATATCTAAAAGAATTAACTGAGGAAGAAATTCCTTTGCCACTTCTATCCCTTTCATACCGCTGGGAGCAGTACGAACTTCATAACCTTCCTTTTCAAGATTATACTGAAGAAGTTCCAGTATATCAGGCTCATCGTCTACAATCAGTACCTTATTATTCTTACTCATATCAATTCATATAAATCATTTACAAAGTGATTCCAGCATATTTACGAGGCTTTCACCCCTTAAATTAGTTGCTACAACCTTGCCATCTTTGTCTAAAAGAAAAGTAGCGGGAATACCTCTTACCCCATAAAGCTGAGCTGCTGATGATTGCCAGCCCTTTAAATCAGAAACATGAGATTCCCATTTCAACCCGTCTTTCAGAATTGCCTGAGTCCAATTGTCTTTATTATTATCCAGAGATACACTGTAAACTGTAAATCCTTTATCTTTATATATATTGTAAGCCCTGACAACATTGGGATTTTCATGTCTGCATGGCCCACACCAGGATGCCCAGAAATCAAGTAATACTACCTTACCCTTAAGAGATGAAAGAGGAATTACTTTACCAGTTGGATCAGTAAGTTTAATATCAGGAGCATCCTCTCCTACTGCTGGTGCCCCTTTGGGAATGGTTTTGATATATTTTATAGCGAAAGGAGATTTAGGAAATTCCTTTTCATAAGCCACAGCAAGCGATCTGGCTGTAGACTGATCGTGTGGCAAAAATATTTTTATAAATGTACTATAAACAATTTCTCTTTGTGGTGAGCCTGGAAGAGTGAGAGACATAATCCTGTTTGCTGCAAGTTTATACTCTTCTATGTTGGGCTCAACAAAACGCTGTAAGTACATAGAAATCTTTGACGAAAGCATATCCCCTCTAGATAATTCATCGTCTTTAAAATCTGAAGGTTTAAAAAAGTTTTCTCTGGAAGTAGAGTCGTCTGTATGGAAAACATTACCTAACTTTCCAATAAAATATCCATCATAATCCTTAGAAATTTCCTTATAAAAATTATTTAGATCTCTGTTTAAAGAATCTAGCTTTACTTGCAATTTTTTAATTTCTACAGAATAATTTTCAGAATTATAAGCATTTTGGGCCATTATATGCTGAGCTTCTTTATCGAGCTTAGCTAGATATTGCTGATATTCGTTGTTGCGTTTCAGAAAAAGAATATATCCTTCATTTTCCTTACTTTTATCTATATGCAAACCAGCAGGAAGATTATTCAAATCTGCTGATAAAGAAAGATTTTCCTCTCCTAATATACATACAAATGAATTTTCTTCGGAAACACCTATTCTGTAAAATCCACGGGGAAGGGCGTTTTTAAACTTAAAAGAAAACTGGCCATTGTTCAGTTTGACAGAATCTAATTTTGCTATTTCATGGCCAAATATTCTGTAAAGGAAAACATAAGGATTTTTACCAGAATTTTTAAAATCCCCAGTAACTGTCACTCCTTTACCCATACATAAATGACTGATAAATAGAAAAAACAGCAATAGACTCGTATAATATTTATTGAAATTCATCGAAGTTCACAGTAAAACTTTTGCATAAATTTAAGCAATTGACTGGAGAAATCAGTGTTACTTAAAACAAATAGGGTGCTTAAGACCCTCATAACCTTTTAAATCAATCTCTACAGCTCCTACAACCATATCAGCCTCTACCTTCAGAGGTATTTTATTTTTATCATCTGAAAGCCATAACCTTATGGAATTACCTCCCTCAAACAATTGATTTTCAGGCATTATTGGAGACAATTTTATAGCATTAATAGAACCAAATTTTGTTTTTACCTGCCCCTTTCCGAGATACTTTACGGAAAAATTATAAAGCTTATCTTCAAAAAAAGCATTCACTACAATAGTATCATTTAAATGTAGAGCATTATAATTAACTGTCCTGAGAAAATAATAACCACTTATTATATCTTGCACATCATCCGTAATAGAATATACTCTTGTTTCTTTTTTATTTCCCTTTGTCTCTCTTTCAAGGTTAACCTGGTTACTTTTGTAATCAAAGTAAGCATATTCCTTTAATCGATATTTTCCTTCTTCAATTGTTCGAAACGCTCTTTGTGGATTCTTTGAAGAGGTATCAATATAAGTTCCCCATTGATCTCTGATCCTTAATGCAAAATCAAATGCTCCGGTTGATTTACCCGTAACGGTGGCCTTATAGCAAACCTTATTATTTACCAGATAAAGTTTGGGGTGAACCTCAATCCTCGCCTCACCTGCATTCATAAAACCATAATGAATTCTGTATTCCAACACTTCATTGGGACCATAAGGCATTTCCCTGGAAATAGGCAAAGAAGATCCTATAAATCCGAACAGGAAAGGGATAAGACAAATCAAAAAAAGTAATTTATTTTTCATGCTACTTATATGGTAAAAGAACCTACGAGATCTCTATTATTTACTCCTACAATTTACAGTAGAGGATATCGCTTTTTCAAATGATCCAAATACCTTTTAAAATTACCATTAAATTTGGTATTCAACTCAATTTTAAATTCATCCTGTTTGGATAAATATCTTTGATAATCCAGGAAGAAAGTATTGTTGACATTTTTCTTCTTCCTTATTTTTTTTCCATTAGAAATTAAAAAGTCTCTGAAAATAGTTGTTACTCTGGTCAGATAGATTTCCTTTCTTTTTGTTTTTTCCTGCAAAGACATTGCCGATCCTAACGTTTTATAAAATCTTTTTAGAGAATCCGAATGAGCAAGGACAAGGTCCGCAAACTTATCCGAAACTTCTTCCGACTTTTGAAAGTCTTTCAATTCAGGAGAGTCAGGTCCATATTTAGATTTCAGAAATAATAAAGCGCCCTCATATCCAACGAAACTAGCAAGGTTTTCATTGAATTCCACATTATCTTTTGCATATAACGTGCTATGCGTAAGTTCATGAATAAACAAATCGGCTAGTGCTCCCGGACTTTTATCCAACATCCCGGATAAAATAGGATCACTGAAAAAACCCAGAGTAGACCATGCACCGACTTCATCTATTGATGTGTCAAATCCTTTTTGCCTCATTTTTTTTTCTTCCTCCACAGCCTTTTCGTAGTCAAAGAAACCTTTATAAGAAAAACTTCCGGCAATCGGAAATGACCATTCAAAGGCCTTCAAATCAAATGGTTCAGAAGCCGTTACAATCCATAAAATAGGTTTTCCCTTCTGATCATAAAATGATGTATACTGGTCTTTAACATCAAGCCCAAGAGAATCTTTGGCAAAAGCCTTGATCTCATCTATAAGCCTGATTTTTTGTTTAATGGAATCAGGCACATCAACATCTCCCAAAACTTCACTCACCGGCCTTGTATTCCAAATTATGGAGATTTGTCCACTGGCCTGACCAATGCCATAAATCAATTCTTTATAATAAAAGGTCAGAAACAGTATTAGGATACTGATCCCCCCCCAAAAAAAGTACTTGAGAACTTTTTTGATCTTTATTGAGCGCTTATTCATTTTCGTTGTAAATCTAAAAAATCGATTAATAGTTTCATTGAACTGACCATTTTACATTTTCTCCCTTGTGAATAACTTTTCATGACAAACCTTAGAGATCCGGACTAAAATTTTTAATTTTCAATTATAAATAAAAGATCTTCATTTAAGTGAACTCTTATATTTAGTTAATTTGTTAAAAAAATTAACAAACATATCTAATTAATAACCAGCCACTTTAAAACAAAAAATAAAATTTTAAATATTTCTTGCTAATTATTTTAGCAAGATGTAATATTGCATAAATATTAATCATTCACATGAGCAAAGCCGAAAAACTAAAAGCCCTGCAGCTGACAATAGATAAGCTGGAAAAAACTTACGGAAAAGGTACCGTAATGAAGTTAAGTGATGAAAAAGTTACGGATGTCCCTGCAATCGGAACCGGTTCACTTGGACTTGATCTTGCTTTAGGTATCGGAGGGTTGCCTCGTGGAAGAATAGTTGAGATATACGGACCCGAATCTTCAGGAAAAACAACTCTGACAATGCATTGCATTGCAGAAGCACAAAGGCAAGGTGGTCTTGCTGCATTTATAGATGCAGAACATGCTTTCGATAAAGTTTATGCAGAAAAGCTGGGAATAGACACTGAAAACCTTCTTATTTCACAACCTGACAATGGTGAGCAAGCTCTTGAAATTGCTGAGCACCTTATCAGATCAGGAGCTATTGATATCATTGTAATTGACTCAGTAGCTGCGCTAGTTCCAAAGGGCGAGATTGAAGGAGAAATGGGTGATAGTAAAATGGGCTTACAGGCACGATTGATGTCTCAAGCACTTAGAAAACTTACTGGAGCTATTAACAAAACTGGTTGCTGCTGTATATTCATCAACCAGCTGAGAGATAAAATCGGTGTTATGTTTGGTAACCCTGAAACAACAACAGGTGGTAATGCACTTAAATTCTATGCTTCAGTAAGACTTGACATCCGTCGTATAGGTCAAATTAAAGAAGGTGCTGAAAATATTATTGGTAACAGAACCAAGGTTAAAGTTGTAAAAAATAAGCTGGCACCTCCTTTCAAAGTGGTTGAATTTGATATCATGTATGGAGAAGGTATTTCTAAAGTGGGAGAAATAATTGACCTGGGAGTTGAACTTGAAATCATTCAGAAATCTGGATCATGGTTCTCTTACTCAGGAAATAAATTAGGTCAAGGTAGAGATGCTGTAAAAGAAATTCTTTCTGACAATCCTGAACTAATGGAAGAGATTGATGCAAAAATCAGAGCTAAAATTATGCAATCCTCTGAGGTTCTAGACGATAAGTCAAAAGGAGAAGAAGAACCAGCTCCTGCTCCTGCTAAACCAGCGAAAGCTGAAAAGGCAGAAAAAGCTGAGAAAGCCGAAAAGGTTAAATAACAAGAACACCTATCTATTTATTCATAATCAAAGCTGAGCCATTGTGCTCAGCTTTTTGCTTTTATAGAAAATTAGTTAAATCACTCACTTCCATCAATTTCAATTTCTCTACGATTGATATATATTATTCAAGAATTTACAGCCTGTTAAAGTTAATGAAACAAAAAAAAATTATGGCTGAATCGAAAATCAAAACAATTGTTATCTTTGCAGGCCCTATTTTAAATTTAATACCGTAATATTAACAAATGAAACTCTCAGAATTTAAGTTTACCCTACCTTCAGAATTACTTGCTCTTTACCCTGCAGAAAACAGAGACGAATCTCGACTAATGGTCGTAAATCGTGCTGACGGAACTATTGAGCATAGAATTTTCAAAGACATTGTTGACTACTTCGGCGAAGGCGATGTAATGGTCATCAATAACACTAAAGTATTCCCTGCCCGTCTTTATGGAAATAAAGAAAAAACAGGTGCTAAAATCGAGGTCTTCCTTCTTAGAGAATTAAATCAGGAAGCACATCTTTGGGATGTACTTGTAGATCCTGCACGTAAGATCAGAGTTGGAAACAAACTTTACTTCGGAGATGGTGATCTGGTAGCAGAGGTTATCGATAATACTACATCAAGAGGACGAACTATCAGATTCCTGTTCGATGGTACAGATGAGGAATTTTATAAAACTATAGACAGCCTTGGAGAAACTCCTCTTCCAAAATATATCAAAAGAAAAGCTGAACCTGCAGATCGCGACAGATATCAAACAATCTATGCTGAACATACAGGTGCTGTAGCAGCTCCGACTGCCGGTCTTCATTTTACCAAACAGGTAATGAAGCGTCTGGAAATCGAAGGTGTTAATTTTGCTCCGATAACTCTACATGTTGGATTAGGTACCTTCAGACCTGTAGATGTTGAAGATCTAACAAAACACAAAATGGACTCTGAAAATTTTGTAGTGAGTGAAGAAACTGCAAAATTAGTGAACGGTGCACTTGATAATAAAAGACGTGTTTGCGCAATAGGAACAACGTCTGTACGTTCTCTTGAATCATCTACTTCCGCAAACAACAGACTAAAACCAAATCAAGGATGGACAGATAAATTCATCTTCCCTCCTTACGATTTCAAAATTGCAAATGCTTTGCTTACGAACTTCCATATGCCTGAGTCTACTCTCCTTATGCTTACATGTGCATTTGGTGGGTACGACCTTGTAATGAAAGCTTATAAAACTGCCATCAAAGAACGCTACAGATTCTTTAGCTATGGTGATGCAATGCTTATTTTGTAAGTAAAAACTCTTAAAAATATACATCCGACAGCAATGTCGGATGTTTTTTCTTTATGGAAGCTTTGCCAAAATATGCCATCATTGTCGCCGGAGGGAGCGGCACCCGAATGAACAGCGAAATACCCAAGCAGTTTATTCCACTGAGCGGTCTTCCAGTCTTGATGCATACCGTCAAAAATTTTTTTTTCTACGATTCTAAAATCACAATCATACTGGTACTGCCCTCATCGCAAATTTCTGCATGGAACCATTTATGCCAGGATCACCATTTTAACTTGCCACTGGAGATTGTACATGGAGGGAATACAAGATTTCAATCTGTAAAAAATGGTTTAGTCCATATTCAGGAGGAACGCGGCCTCGTTGCTATTCATGATGGAGTAAGGCCTTTGATACGTAAAAATATTATTCAAAATGCCTTTAAATCAGCTGAAACCTATGGTAGCGGCATTGTTGCAGTAAACTCCAAAGATTCTCTGAGAGTACTAAAAGGAAATGAGTCTGAAGCTGTGGATAGAAACTTGTACAAATGCATTCAAACACCACAATGCTTTGATCTCACTTTACTGAAGAAAGCCTTTGAAACCGAAGAATTATCGACTTTTACAGATGATGCTACAGTATTTGAACACGCAGGTCATAAAATTTCATTAGTGGAAGGTGGTTATGAAAACATCAAAATAACTACCCCTGAAGATTTGATTATTGCTGAGGCTCTGCTCAAAAAATTTTATTAGGCTTTCGCTTTAAAATTAAATCAATATTTTTTTCTAGACACTCATTGTTTAAAACCTGAGGTTTTGGATCTGGTTGTGAAAAATTCAACAGATAACCGTCCATTTTTTCAAGATAATACAGATCATGCGTGATACAGAAGACTGTCTTATTAAATCTTTTCACCCAATCACCCATTAAATCAAAAAGTACTTTTTTATAATAAAGATCAAGATACTGAGTGGGCTCATCCAGAAGATAAACATCAGCTTCCTGGATCATCATCTGAGCAATCCAGACAAGCTGTTGCTCACCTCCAGATAAATGATTGAAATCCTTTTCATAAAGATCCTGCCTTCCCAAAAATTCCAAGATCTCTAGAACCCTTTCGTAGTCCAAGGTTGTATAATTCTCAAAAAATCCTTTTCCTCTAAAAAGACCCATCACTACAATATCCTTTACCTTAATCTGAAAATTAACCAGATTTCTTTGCTCAAGAATTGCAATCTGTCTAGGACTTGTTTGGCTCCCGTTTACTTTTTGATCAAAAAGAAAAATCTCACCCTTATATGGGTGAGATTGTATCAAAGACTTGAAAAATGTCGTTTTACCGCAACCATTATGACCGATAATTGCCACAAAAGAAGGTTTTTCAATAGCAAAAGAAATTCCTTCTATTATTAACTTTCCTTCAAAGCCTAATGAAAGGCCTTTAACTTCAAGTACAGGCAATTTTAATACTCGTCTTCATTGAAGAAGAAATCATCTTTGGTCGGATAGTCCGGCCAGATTTCCTCAATACTTTCATAAGGCTGACCATCATCTTCCAGTTCCTGAAGGTTTTCAACAACTTCCATTGGTGCTCCGGAACGAATTGAGAAGTCTATCAATTCATCTTTGGTAGCAGGCCAGGGAGCATCTTCCAGGTAAGAAGCCAATTCTAATGTCCAGTACATAGTCTATTCCTAATTTTGTTTTCGCAAAAATAAAATTTATTTTATTATAATAAACAAATTTTCTATAAGATTATGAGGTAATTATATTTCCTTCGTCGTACGAGTGACTTTTGAAAAAGTTGTCTTATAAAAAATTTGCCGTCTATCCCATTCTCGCTAATTCGCAGAATTATAAATTATCTATTCATTTTATTCTTTAAACCTTATATACCATAGATTGTTTCTCATTGCACTTTATCCGTTTTCAATAAAATTTTCTGATATTTGTTTTTCACAACAAGTTTAAACTGAGTTTAATGAGCGAAACCATTATTTTTTCAATGGCCGGAGTGAGCAAAATCATTCCCCCAAAGAGACAGATTATTAAAGATATATACCTTTCTTTTTTTTATGGAGCAAAGATAGGTGTACTCGGACTTAACGGTTCAGGAAAATCTACACTTCTTAAAATTATAGCAGGCATAGATAAAGACTTCCAAGGCGATCTTGCCTTTTCTCCTGGGTATTCTGTAGGATTTCTTGAGCAGGAGCCTAAGCTTGACCCTGAGAAAACAGTAAAAGAAATTGTCGAAGAAGGTGTACAAGAAGTTGTAGATCTGTTAAAAGAATTTGAAGAGATCAATCTCAAGTTCGGAGAGCCTTTGAGCGATGATGAAATGACTAAGCTTATTGAAAAGCAAGGTGTAGTTCAAGAAAAGCTGGACCAATTCAACGCTTGGGATTTGGATAGCAAGCTTGAAAGAGCAATGGATGCCTTGAGATGCCCTCCGGGAGAAGCTAAAATAGGTAATCTGTCAGGTGGAGAAAAAAGAAGAGTAGCACTTTGCAGGCTCCTTCTTAAAGAGCCAGATATATTGCTACTTGATGAGCCTACTAACCACTTGGATGCAGAATCAGTTCAGTGGCTTGAGCAACACTTACAACAATATAAAGGTACTGTAATCGCAGTAACCCACGACAGATATTTCCTCGACAATGTTGCAGGCTGGATCCTTGAACTAGACCGCGGTGAAGGTATTCCATGGAAAGGTAATTACACTTCTTGGCTTGAGCAAAAGAAAAGCCGCTTAGCTCAGGAAGAAAAATCTGAGTCTAAAAGACAAAAGACATTGGAGCGCGAGCTTGAATGGGTTCGTATGGCACCTAAAGCAAGACAGGCCAAGTCTAAGGCCCGTATCAGCTCTTATGAAAAATTATTAGGAGAAGAAGCAAAACAGAAAGAAGATAAACTGGAGCTTTTCATCCCGCCAGGACAGCGACTTGGAAGCAAGGTTATAGAAGTGAATAATGTTTCAAAAGCATTTGGAGATAAAATTCTTTTCGAAAACCTTTCATTCTCCCTTCCTCAAGGTGGTATTGTAGGAATCATTGGACCCAACGGAGCTGGTAAGACAACTCTCTTCAAGCTTATCACAGGAGCTGAAACGCCTGATGCTGGTACATTTGATGTTGGTGAAACTGTTGACATCGGATATCTTGATCAGGAACATGCAACCATTGATGCCAATAAAAGTGTGTTTGAAACCATCACAGGTGGAACTGAATTTATCAACCTTGGAGGAAAGCAAATCAATGGAAGAGCTTATGTCAGCAAATTTAACTTCACCGGATCAGATCAAGAGAAAAAAGCTGGTGTACTTTCAGGTGGAGAAAGAAACAGACTTCACCTTGCTTTGACACTTAAAACAGGAGCAAACCTTCTGTTACTCGATGAGCCTACCAACGACCTTGATGTGAATGCGATTAGAGCTCTTGAAGAAGCACTTGAAAACTTCGGAGGTTGTGCTGTTATTATCTCACACGACAGATGGTTCCTTGATAGAATAGCTACTCACATCCTGGCATTTGAAGGAGATTCGCATGTACAGTGGTTTGAAGGAAACTATTCAGATTACGAAGAAAATAAGAAAAAGAGGCTTGGTGATACTGCCCCAAAAAGGATTAAGTACAAGAAGCTTGTTAAATAAAATAACAAAAGGCCGCGGATTGCGGCCTTTTTGTTTAATCAGTGATTACAATCAGAAGGTGCTTCAGCAATCTCCTCCTTTTCTTGTTTAGCAGGCGATTCAGGAATATTATGTTCATTCTTCAGATCAGGCATGCCCGCATTTTTCCAGCAGGTATACCATACAGATGCAACCATTAATATCGAATTTCTCATTTGTCTTTCGACCATTCCTGCGAGGAGATCATTATAATAGGAGGAATACTTCCTGGAATAGACCTTAACTGTTGCAGCCCCTCGTTCTTCAAATGAATATTTCTGATCCTCCGGAATTTCAATAGTGGCTTGCTTTTCATATGAAAGGACTGAATCAAGAGCCGCGTGAGCTATCCAAACATTATCCCAAATCACAGATCTTAAATCATTTATATACAAAGCCCGACCTACAAAAAAATCATACTTTTCAGAAAACAATTCAGGGATTCTGCTTTCCCAAAGGCCGTGAATACCATGCTGATTGGTCTTTTGCCCATTATAATTGCTTGTTGTATGAAGCGGCACATTTGAGTCAGCAATATAATGCCCTAGCTCGGCCGAAACTTTAAGTATTTTATCAATATCCTTTTCCTGAAAAGCATTTTTAAGTTGAAACGTCATTTTGTAAATCTGCCAAGGCACGATCCCGTGCCTTAAAAGAGTATCCTCTGTGAAAACTTCTTTTGCCTGCTCCCACCCTTCCGGAATGTTTTTATTATAACTTTCATAGACATCTATATCAATATAATGTCTGCAAGCTTCATCTTTAATTATATACCTCCTTTTATCCGGTAAAACAGCCTGATTTTGAAGGTAAGCAAGATGAGGCTTATAAAAAGCCATTAGTTCAGATGGCAGCGCAAATACTGCCAGGCGATTAATTTCCTTATGGGCATAAAACCCCCAGGCATACAAATAGTTAGAAGTCAAAAATCCGGTAATAAATAGTAAAAATCTCATAGCTGTAATTTGATTAGGTGAAAATAAAGGAAATATTTACAAAGTTTTTGTTTTTCTCAAAATAGTCGTATCTTTGCAATCCTATTTAGGAAAAGTCTAATATAAGAATTAATAATAAGATGGCTAATCATAAATCCGCTTTAAAAAGAATAAGAGCTAACGAGGCTAGAGCTTTAAGAAACAAATATCAGGCTAAAACTACTCGTACTTTTATCAAAAGATTGAAAAACACTACAGATAAAACTGAAGCTCAGGAACTTTTAAAAGAAGTTTCTGGAATGATCGACAAACTTGCAAAGAAAAACATTATTCACAAAAATAATGCTGCGCACAAAAAGTCGGCCCTTGCAAAACACGTTGCTGCTTTAGCTTAATTTGCCCTAAGTAACAAAGAATAAATTAGTTTATAAAAAAGCCTTGTACAGAGCCTTGTACAAGGCTTTTATTTTTATATTTATCCCAGTATTTTTTTCAATAGCTATGGAAGACGTTAAATATTTAAAAATTTTAAGTTGGGCTGAAGAAGATCGGCCAAGAGAAAAACTTATCCTGAAAGGAAAAGAATCCCTTTCAGATGCTGAATTAATGGCAATATTATTGGGGTCGGGAACGGTATCTTTAAGTGCCGTAGATGTGGCCAAGCTCATTCTAAATGGATGTAATAATAATTTGAACGACCTTGCAAAATTGAGTATCAAAGACTTACAAAAGTTCAAAGGTATTGGAGAAGCTAAAGCCATTACAATTATAAGTGCGCTTGAACTTGGCAGAAGACGAAAAGAAGCAGGTCAAAATAAGAGAGAAAAAATTACCTGTGCGTCTGACGCATTTGACATAATGAAACCACATCTTCTGGATCTTCAGCATGAGGAATTTTGGATTATTTTACTCAACAGATCCAATGATGTTATAAAAAAAGTTTTTATAAGTTCAGGTGGCGTTGCCGGAACTGTGGCAGATCCTAAAATGATCTATAAACATGCACTTGAGCATCTTGCCAGTGCAATCATTCTTGTACACAATCATCCCAGCGGCAACCTGAAACCAAGCGAGGCCGATATTTCGTTAACCCGTAAATTAAAACAGGCAGGATCTTTTCTAGAAATTCCTGTATTGGACCATCTGATCTTTACCGATCATGGATATTATAGTTTTGCAGATGAAGACAAACTTTGATACAATAAAAACCAAACACATCCTTTGGACCGGTATGGGTGTTGCTTTCGTATTGGTAATTCTTTCTTTTGTGTTTAGCAATATTAAAACGAGCTATAAGCAAAATGTAGAGGATTACAGAAGACAGAGAAATGACTTTTTCAGACATTCTCCATTTTCTCCAATTGAAGACAAGGAAGCTTTCACCACACTAAATTATTTTATACCTAATGTTAAGTATAAAGTAGAAGCAGAACTTTACCCCCTTTCTGATTCTTCAGAAATCACAATCACCAGAAACGATGGTAGAAAAGACACTTATAAAAAATTTGCCACTGCTTCCTTTACTTTAGAAAAAAAGCCGTTACAGCTAACTCTCCTAATTTCAAAAGATTCATCAAATAATGAACTAAATGCTTTTATTCCTTTTTCTGATAAAACCAATGGAGGCGAAACTTATAGCGGAGGCAGATACCTTGATTTAAAAATAACTGATAAAAAACATGCTGTAATTGACTTCAACTTTGCTTACAATCCATTTTGTGTGTACAGTTATAAATACAGCTGCCCTCTACCGCCGCCAGAAAATCATCTGGATATAGAAATTCGTGCAGGCGAAAAAATATGGGAAAAGCCTCAGGAGAAATAAGTGTTTTAAGTAATTTTACAGATTCCACATTTCAAGGTTAAAATTTACAAATGAAAATTTCATATAATTGGCTACAGCAGTTTATCCAACTTACCGAACCTGCTGAAGAAATAGGTGCTCTGCTTACAAAATCAGGTTTAGAAGTTGAAGGAATTGAAAAGTTTGAAAGCATACAGGGGGGCCTTAATGGCGTCGTAATAGGTAAGGTTTTAACCTGTGAAAAACATCCGGGGGCTGACAAACTAAAGAAAACTACTGTAGATATAGGCAATGGAACAATTCTGCCAATCGTTTGCGGAGCCGCAAATGTCGCTGAAGGACAAAAGGTGGTTGTAGCAACTGTCGGTGCGACCTTATACCCAACTGAAGGTGAGTCATTTAAAATCAGTAAAGCGAAGATAAGAGGAGAAGTTTCTGAAGGAATGATTTGTGCTGAAGATGAAATCGGATTAGGCAAATCTCATGACGGGATTATGGTACTTCAGACCGAACTGCCTCTTGGCACTTCTGCTGCTGAATATTTTAAAGTAGAAAATGATTACACCTTTGAAATAGGCCTTACTCCGAATCGTGCAGATGCAGCTTCTCACCTAGGTGTTGCAAGAGATTTGAGAGCACTTTTGAAAAGAGAAATTTGCCAAGGAGAGGAAAAATCTTTGCCAGCTCCAAAAGAAAAGCTTGCTATCCATGTTTCTGTTGAAAATTCAGAAGCATGTCCAAGATACTCAGGTATTGTCATCAAAGGTGTTTCAGTTAAAGAATCTCCTGAATGGCTTAAGAACAGATTGAAATCTATCGGCCTCTCTCCGATTAACAATATTGTTGACTGTACCAATTTTATTCTGCATGATCTTGGCCAACCGCTTCATGCATTTGATCTTGCAAAAGTTGGCAATACAGTTAAAGTCAAAACAATAGCAGAAGGGACCGAATTTGTTACCTTAGACGGAAATAAAAGAAAACTGACTGCCAAAGATCTCGTGATATGCAATGCAAACGAACCGATGTGTATAGCAGGAGTATTTGGTGGATTAGATTCAGGTGTAAAACCTGACACTACCTCCATTTTCCTTGAAAGTGCATATTTTTCTCCGGATTTTGTAAGAAAAACTGCGCAACATCACGGGATCAAAACAGATTCCTCTTTCCGTTTCGAAAGAGGAACAGATCCAAATATGACAGTTACCGCTTTGACTAAAGCTGCAAACCTGATCTTGGAAGTTGCCGGAGGAGAAATTTACTCAGACTTAATTGATATCTACCCTACCCCAATTCAGAACTTTGAAATAGAAACTTCATTTTCCTATATCCACAGATTGATTGGGAAAAAGATTGCTACTGAAACAATTGTAGAAATTCTTTCTAATCTTGGAATCAGTATAATTGAAGCTAAAGATGATAAACTCAAAGTTTCAGTTCCACCTTTCAAAGTGGATGTCCAGAGAGAAGCTGATATTGTTGAAGAGGTTCTAAGAATTTATGGCTACGATAATATTGAAATTGATCCGAAAATCGGAACAGAGTATATTGCCGATTTCCCTAAAAAAGACAAAGCCAAACTTCACGGCAAACTTGGTAATTTGCTTGCAGGGGCAGGATTTTCTGAGATAATTACAAATTCTCTCACAAAAGAAAGCTATCAAAAGCTGGTTGAAAATAGTGACAATCCTGTATTGATTTTAAATAAACTTAGTGAAGATTTGGGGGTAATGCGCCAAACATTGCTCTTCTCAGGCCTTGAAGTCATTGCTTACAATGTAAACAGAAGACAAAAAGATCTGAAATTCTATGAGTTTGGGAAAACTTATTTCAAAACAGAGAAAGGCTATACTGAAAAAGACCGTCTTGCACTATTTATTACAGGAAACCAACAACAGGAGACTTGGATAGCAAAAGATGCTCCCTCTGATTTCTTCACTCTGAAAAACTTCATTCAGAGAATTATTGAAAAACTTAATATTAAAGGAACAACTGTTCAAACAAACTCAAGTAATTACTTCTCTGAAGGCCTTGAATATCAAATAAAAGGTAAACCTCTGGTTCAGTTCGGGAAAGTTGCGGATAAAATATTAAAGGCTACTGATATAAAACAATCTGTTTACTATGCAGATTTTGATGCTGCCCTTCTTTTAAATCTTCTATCTGAAACTACTGTTTATCAGGAAATTTCTAAATTCCCTGAAGTAAGAAGGGATCTATCATTAGTTATTGACAAAGGAGTTACTTTTGAACAAATTAAACAACTGGCTCAGAGTAAAGAAAGAAAACTTCTACAAGAAGTTAACGTCTTTGACGTATATGAAGGTGCAAATTTAGGAGACAACAAAAAATCCTATTCTGTAAGTTTTTATCTTCAGGACAATGAAAAAACTTTAACAGATAAAGTTATTGATCAAACCATGCAAAAACTCATGGATTCATTTGAAAAAGACCTTGGAGCTATTATCAGAAAGTAATTAATGAAAGATAAGCGGGAGTTATTGGTAAAACTTGATTTTTTTGAGTATAAAATCAAAAGCATTCTGAATGAATTGCATTCGGCCAAAGCTGAATTGATTAAGATTAAAGAAGAAAATCAAGACTTAAAAGCGATAATCGAACGCCAAAATCAGGAGATAAAAAACTTTCAAAATCAAGAGAAAATTAGTAAAATTGTATCGTCAATAGCAGAGGATGCTCATAATCCTTCAGAATTAAAGCTGAAAATTAATGAGTATATTAGAGAAATTGATAAGTGTATAGCACATTTAAGTGAATAATTCAAGATCATAAATCCCTGAATGGGAGAACTTTCTATAAAAATCAGAATCGCAGAGAGGGAATACCCGATGCGTGTAGATGCTGCTGAAGAAGAGCGACTTAGAATCGCTGGCAGATTGATTAATGAAAGAATAAAAATGTATAGGGATCAGTTTGGAATAGATGACAAGCAGGATCTTCTGGCGATGGTCGCTTTTGACTGTTTTGCTGAAGGACTGCGGACAGATGCTGAAAACCAAAAGTATATAAATGAATTAGAGTCCAAAATAACCCATTTGGACAATCTGATTTCAAATTCTGGTATCTGATTTAGAATCCCTGTTTCTGATCTATTATTTTTACTTAAAAGTTAGAAAACTTTTTCATTTCCCCTTCTGCCTTTTTTAATAAACCCCTAAAACCAAAAAAATGGTAGATGTTCTATTTTATATTATAACTGCAATTGTATTCCTGGGAGCCGGGATCGCAATTGGCAGATACCTTCTCATGAAGGTTTTCAAAAAGCACGAGGAAGAAGCGCTGGCTAAATCACAATTAATTATTAAGGAAGCTGAAATTCAAGGAGAAAGCATTAAAAAAGAAAAAATTCTCCAGGCCAAGGAAAACTACTTGAAAATCAAAGCTGAATTTGAAGAGGAAGCCAACAAGAAAAAGAACATCATTATTCAAAATGAGAACAAGCTGAAACAAAGAGAAGGTAATCTTTCTAAACTATTGGAAACCAATTCAAGAAAAGAAGCGGAATTAGAAAGTATGAAAGAAAACCTTTCTGCACAGATGGAAATAATCAACAAAAGAAAAGATGAGCTTGAAAAAATGAAAGCTTCTCAAGTAACCAAACTTGAGAAAATAGCCAATCTTACTGCTGAAGAAGCGAAACAAAATCTGGTAGAAGCCTTGAAAGATGAAGCTCGTTCCAAAGCATCTTCTTATATAAAAGACATAGTTGACGAAGCTAAGCTTACTGCTACTAAAGAAGCTAAAAAAGTCGTTATTGAAACGATTCAGAGAACTGCCACAGAAAATGCGATAGAAAACTGTGTTTCCATTTTCAATATTGAAAGCGATGATATCAAAGGTAAAATCATTGGTCGTGAAGGTAGAAACATCAGAGCATTGGAAGCTGCAACCGGAGTTGAAATTATCGTAGATGATACCCCTGAGGCAATCATCATCAGTGGTTTCGACCCTGTTAGAAGAGAAGTTGCAAGATTATCATTGCACAGACTTGTTCAAGATGGCAGAATTCACCCTGCCAGAATTGAAGAAGTTGTTGCCAAAACTTTCAAAAACATAGAAGAAGAAATTATTGAAATCGGAGAACGTACCGTTATAGATCTTGGAATTCATGGATTGCACCCTGAATTGATCAAAATGGTTGGAAGAATGCGTTTCAGATCTTCTTATGGCCAGAACCTTCTTCAACATTCAAGAGAAGTTGCCAAACTAGCCGCAACTATGGCTGCAGAACTTGGACTTAATGCCAAACTTGCAAAAAGAGCCGGACTTCTTCACGATATTGGAAAAGTTTCTCCTGAAGAGCCTGAATTGCCTCACGCAATCCTCGGAATGGAACTTGCTAAAAAATACAAAGAAAGTCCGGAAGTTTGCAATGCCATTGGTGCACACCACGATGAAATAGAAATGACCTCGCTCCTTTCTCCAATCATTCAGGTGTGTGATGCTGTTAGCGGATCAAGACCTGGTGCAAGAAGAGAGGTTATGGAGTCTTACATTAAGAGGCTTAAAGAACTGGAAGAACTTGCACTGTCATTTGACGGGGTAACAAAATGTTATGCGATACAGGCAGGTAGAGAGCTAAGAGTTATGGTTGATGCTGAAAATGTAACGGATGAAAAAGCAGGTGCACTCTCTTTCGATATTTCCAAAAAGATAGAAAATGACATGCAATATCCTGGTCAGATCAAAGTAACTGTAATTAGAGAAATGAGAGCTGTCAGCTACGCGAAATAATTTAGAAAACAAACTAAAAAAAAGGCTGACCAGTTAATGGTCAGCTTTTTTTTTAGTGTTAGCAATACTTTTAACTTTTTTAATTCCTGGCCAGTTTCCTTATAAAGGAATTAGAAATGGAAACTATACTTTCTTCAACCACTACAATGGATATTGCTTCTTCAGAAACAAGAATGACAGGAGCTTTTTCCGGATTTTTTGCCAAAATTTCAATGGATGCACAACCTGGAGATAATGAGGTTATCATCCACAGTTTACCTTTCGGAACGAAATGTATAACAGTCTGGATGATGGAGTGGTCAATTCCTAACAACCCCCATGTGGGAGATGCAGTATTTTATACCGATAGTGTTCAACTCTTTGATAATGGAACAAAATGTAGGGTAAAATATCGACTCGACTATCCAACAGCTCTTCCTGCAGCAGCTTCAATCATTTGTGGATAACATAATAATGTCGGGAAATAAAAAAAGCTGCCTTTTGAGGACAGCTTAAGTATTTATATTAATTACTTATTAAAAATAGAAATGTAGGTTCAGATTAGCATTAAAATTATCCAATCCTAATCCAAAGTTATTAATTCCTGTAGAATTGTTTGGAGTTGGTTTCGCTTCATATTCTACAGCACTTCCGCTTGCACTGTTCATTGCTTGAAGCTTTACTGAATCGCTTTTTTTGCTGGCAAAACCTAATGTATAACCAAATTCAGCACCTAAGGAAATCTTTGGAGCGAAGAAATATTCGATTCCCGCAAATCCTCTAACACCAGCAAAAAATGTAGCTCCATGATTGTATTCTGTCCATCTTGAAGTAGTAGAATCTGCTCCTGGAATTCTGTTGTAGGCATTTTCATAAGAAACCGGAGTCGGGAAATTAGCACCCATTCCATTTCCATAATCAGCCTTTTCCTTTACTTTATTGAAGCCTAAAAGTATTTCTCCTCCATATACCCCCTGAACTCTGCTCACTCCTCTTCTTTTTTCAAGTCCTAAAGCCAATAATACTGCGTTATTTCTTATAGTTACTTTATCTTCCGCAAACTGTGGAGCAAGATTATTTGCAGTACCATCATCATTTGCTGCAACAATGTATTTATTAGTTGCTTTAGTAAAGTTAAACTGGAATCTTGCTCTAACAGCAGTATGATCATCAAGAAGATATTTACCAGTGAATGCATTACCAATTCTGCCTCCTAATACTGTATTGCTGAATCCACTTGGATAATCAACTGCTGGGGCCTGGTTACCTCCATTGAAGAAATTACCAAGGTACAACAAAACTGGATCAGCAGAGAATCCAATAGCATATTCTCCTTTTTTTGGTAAAATTAAAACACCTCTTTTTGATCTTAATTCAACAGTTTCCTGACTTGCTCCTGTTTCCTGAGCAGTCGCAAGTTTGCATGCTGATATAGCCAGCAATGCTACTAGGATTATTTTTTTCATTATTATTTGCTTAAAAAATCAAATTAAAAATTAGCCTTTACATAATCATCATAAACCCTATAATTCTCATAAGTGATGGTTCCTGCATAAACGTCATCTGAAACATAGAATGATCCAGGAAATTTGTAAATCATAGCTATTTCGTCCCCATTATTGTTTTGTTTTGCTTCAAAATCCTGAGGTATGATTCTTACATCAACTGATCTTCCATTTGCATCTATATTGAATGTATATTTTCCATTCACATCAGTTACTGTGTTGTAAACAATATTTGGATAGTTTTTATTTGGATCAGGGTTAGTTACCAGGTCCGCAGAGTTAATAATAGCTTGAACTTTAACATTTGCTGCAGGCTCTAAATCTCCATTGTTAGTATTTAATTCAGCCTTTAAATATCCAATGATTGTAGCTTTTCCATTTGATACAACAGGACCATTATCATCATCCTTTTTACATGCAACCAATGTAATTCCTATAAATAGAGCAAGAGATCCACCAATAAGTAGCTTTCTAAAATTTTGTTTCATGATTTAAAAATCAGTTTTGTTTGTTAAAAATTTGAATTATTAAACTTAAAAGTTGTACCCAAAATTAATTAAGGTCATCCATTTATAAAAATATTAAGGGGATTAGCTGGAAAATTTAATACCTATAAATCAATTGAGTCGATAACTTTTTAGCAAAAATTATATGCAATCTATATAGCCAATCCTGAATATTATCTAGAATTTTTTCATCAATCCCACTTTCCGTATTCCACTTCGTACTTTCAAACCACACCTTTGCATCTTCTTTCTTCAAAGAATACCTCTCTGAGACTATATTCGAAGCTTCCGGGTTTTGCATGAAGGCTTCTACCGATTTATTTACAATTTTAAAGAATGTTGTCAGAATGGAGCCATGCTTTTCGATAAAGCTTTCTGATGCAGCAAATACAAAACAAGGCCAGGGAGTGAGCCTTTCTCCTATCCTCCGGAATTCTCCTGCATCAACTAAAGGTTTTGTCATATATTTTTCCCATAAAAAAATATCTGCTTTTGCTTGAGATAAAAAATTCCTTGCACCTTCAAGATTACCTACAACAACCATCTGAGATTCTGAAAGCTTCCAACCTCTTTGGTCTGCATCGACATAGGACATAAGATGAGAGCCTGATCCTTGTCTGCTTATTGCATACCTTTTACCTTCCATCTGATCCATATTGATATATGGCGAATTTGCAGAAACATGAATTCCCCAAATTAATGGACTTTCCACATATACTTTAAGAATTTTAAGAGGACTTCCTTTTACGATATCAGCTGTGATTCCTTCGGTAAGCAATATTGCGCAATCAATCTGATCCTCCTTAAGTGCAGAACACATTGCTCCGGTCCCCCCAGGAAAATCTGTCCAGACAAGATCAATGCCAGCCTCTTCAAATTTTCCACTTTGCTTAGCTAAATGAATAGGTAAATTAAAATGCTCCGGCACTCCGCCTAATCTAAACGTTATCATTTTTCATGTATAAATAGAAGTCCAAAGGTATTACCGGAAATTCACTATTGAAAGGTTAGGGTTGTAAATCTGCTGATTTGTTTAAAAAATGAGTAACTGGACTTAGTTCTATTTTTCGATAATGAACTTTGTATCGAGGAACTATTAATTTTTGACAAATAATTAACTCCGAAAAAGAGCGAGAAAACCAAAATTAGTTTCAACAGTTTCATTTTATAGAAATAAAGACCAATTAATATTTTATGTTAATTATTCAACAGATGCAAAAATTGAAAAATTCCTTAGTTTGGGCTTTTTTCTTTCTAGTCCTCATTTCCTGCAAAGAACCACAAAAGAACACTTTTGCTGAACACGGGGTTTCTTTTACTATTCCTGAGGGCTGGGTTATTACACAATCAGAAAGCATAAATGATACATTGGGATTTTTCCTTACCTGTGAAAAAAAAGGGATGAATGAGAGTGGCATGTTCACTCTAAGCTGGATTAACCAGGAGGTTAGCAAAGAAGAGTTTTTATTACTTCTCAAAAAACAGTTATCTCAAAATTCTTTTTATAAAAATACGGGGATCCTGTTTAATGAAATCCAACCAATTAAGAACCTTGGTCATTTTCAAGTTTCAAGTACAGGATTTATCACACAATTATCCGGGCTTAAACATTCTGGAAAAATCGTCTGCTTCAATTGCAAAGGCAGGACATTAGGTCTTATTTTTCAAACTGCTCAAGAAGATGAGGAGAAAAATAATACTGGTTTTGAAGAAATTCAGAAAAGCTTTGTTTGCAACTTACCTTGAAAGTTCCTTAACAATATTAGCCTGCTTAGGAAATAGTTTCAATAAATCTTCTCGTTTGGCCAGTTCAAAATCATCAAACGAAAACCCTGGAGCCACCATACAACTCACAAGAGTACATCCTTCTCCAACTACTTTGGCACTAAACCAGGTATTTTTGGGTATAAGCAATTGAAAGTGGTCTCCAATTTGCGTACCTAACTTTTTAACGTTCAGACCTTCTTGAGACAACATATAAATTTCTATAGAATTTCCTTGATGGAAATACCAAATTTCATCTGATTTAATCTTATGAAACGCAGAAAATTCTTTATCTGTAAGTAAAAAATAGATGCTCGTTGCAGTGTTTCTTTTTCCTGAATAATCTTTAGATAAGACTGATTCAGGAATTTCAGATTCACTTCTGTACATCTCTTTGAAATAACCTCCTTCGGGATGCTTTTCCAGGTTTAGTTGGTTGATCAGTTCCTCTGCTTTCATAATTCAAATTAAATCAGATTTTCAATTAAATCATCGAATCAAACAAAATATCATTACTGCTATTATTACTAAAACTGACTAAGAATATGACAAAAAATCAGATACTTTTTTTCATTGGCTTTTTAATCCTTTCTACCTTTAAAAGCCATGCTCAGACAAAAATTAAAGGTGTGGATGTTCCAGCTACTATAGATACTGAAAAGGGCAAGCTTCAGTTAAACGGTGCCGGAATAAGAACTAAATACATATTTGACCTCTATGTTGGCGCTCTCTATTTAAAAGAAAAAAATAAAGATCCTAAATCTATCATCAATCAGGATGCTCCTCAAGCCATTAGAATGTATGTTATATCTGATAAGATCACAAACAAAAAAATGGAAGAAACCATTAAAGAGGGGTTTGAAAAAGCTACCAAGGGCAATACTGCACCATATAAGGCAAAAATTGACCAGCTAATGCAGGCATTTAAGGAAGAAATTCATAACAAAGATGTCATAGACATTACCTATTCGCCGGGAGCAGGAGTAAAACTCTATAAAAATGGCAAACTAAAAACTCAAGTGGAAGGTCTGGATTTTAAAAAATTGTTGTTTACTATCTGGCTAGGTGATGATCCTGCAGATGAAGATCTTAAAGATAGTATGCTTGGAAAATAAAAAAAGGAGAGGCTGTTTCAATGAAACAGCCTCTTTATGTTTTAAGCAGTTGCTTTGCTTTTTTGAAGTGCTTTTAGCATTGTCTCTCCGATATCAGCAGGAGATTCAACAACAAACAGACCACAGTCTTTCATGATTTTCATTTTTGCAGCAGCAGTATCATCCGCACCACCTACAATAGCACCAGCATGTCCCATTCTTCTACCTGCAGGGGCAGTCTGACCAGCAATGAAACCAACAACCGGTTTAGTACCGTTTTCTTTGATCCATTTAGCAGCTTCAGACTCCATACTTCCACCTATTTCACCAATCATGATGATACCTTCTGTGTGAGGATCGTCCATCAATAACTTAACAGCTTCTTTAGTAGTGGTTCCAATTACAGGATCTCCACCGATACCAATACAGGTAGATTGTCCCAAACCAACTTTAGATAGTTGATCTACTGCTTCATAAGTCAATGTTCCGGAACGAGACACAATACCTATTTTACCAGGCTTATGGATAAATGCCGGCATTATACCAACCTTAGCTTCTCCCGGAGTCATTACTCCAGGACAGTTAGGTCCGATAAGAGTTAGATTTTTTCCTTTGATATATTCTTTTGCTTTGATCATATCCTTTACAGGAATTCCTTCTGTAATACATATGATTACTTTGATACCTGCATCGGCAGCTTCCATAATAGCATCTGCCGCGAAAGCCGGAGGTACAAAAATTATAGAAACATTAGCACCTGTTTCTTTAACTGCATCTTCCACTGTATTAAATACAGGTTTATCAAGATGTTTAGTGCCGCCTTTACCGGGAGTTACTCCTCCAACAACGTTTGTTCCGTATTCGATCATCTGACCGGCATGGAATGTTCCTTCAGAGCCTGTAAAACCCTGCACTATCACTTTGGACTGTTTATTGACTAGTACGCTCATGAATCTTTAGTTAGATTATACCCCACAAAAATAAAAGTTTTTGGTTCTTATAAAAAAATCCTAAGCATAAAATACTGAAATCTTTAAAAAATGAAATTTTCCGGCTACTTTTTAGGCTAACTATCTGAATTTTGGGCAATATATCTTACCAGGAATAATGTAAATTAACCTCAGCGAAACCAAAGCATAACTATCAGGCCCCCCTTTACTTCCTCTCTTGCTTCCAGGAGCTTTGGAAGTTGAATAGGAATATCCCGAACCCAGATTAACAAATTGTTCTTCTAGAGTATTATTGATGAATTCAATGTCTCTCTTTCCTCCGTTATAAGATCCGACTAGAGATGCGGAACGATTTGACATTTGTCTGGACTGATCACTTTTTAAAAGGTCAGGATTGATATATCTACCGCTAACATCATCAAGGTAATCAGTAGAAGTATACCTATATGTGAATTCCAGCTCAAGGTCCCATTGAATAGCAAGCTTATACCGGAATCCCAAACCGGCAGGTATTGAAAATTGAATATTTGAATATGACTTACCCTCAGTTTCCAATTTTCTAAGATTTATCCAAGACCCTGCATCATTTTTGGCCATTGGATTATGGTAAAAAACACCACCTCCCAGTAAAACATAAGCATTGTAAATAGGACGTTTGCGATAATGATCTGTATTAGGTAGCAAATCATATCTTATAGTAAATGATAACTCTTTTATATCATTCCTAAAATGAAGGTTTCTAAGATAATTATCAGATTCCAGTTTTTTATCTGAAGAAAGGTAATCGTCTCCTAAAAGTCTAAACCATAGAAAGTCGAATTCATATGAAAGTCTTGGATATATTCTTTTATTAAAACCTAATGAAAGTCCTGGCCTTATGGTGACCAATGAGGATTTAATATCTCCATTTGCATAGCTACCTACTCCCCCTATGATAACAGAAGGATATTTACATCTGTAATTATATGGCTGTGCACTTACTGAATGGCAAGCAATTAAGAATAACAATAAAAAAATGTATAAAAAATTTCTCACGAAGTTAATTTAAACTATACGTTTTTCACGTTCTTTACTTAATATAGAAATTCGGATTTAAGTAAACACAATTTACTGCAAAAAAGTAAAATAACCCTGAAAAGGTTGAAATCATATTCTTTTAGTTTCAACCTTTTCATAGTCAGGATTAATATTAATAATGAAATAATGCTTTTTCATTGATCATGCCTTTCGCAAGATTGGTCAAATCCGCATCATCTTCCTGCTTTTCATCCTTTATTTCATGAAAGACATTTCCAACATTACCATAATCTAATATATGGGCAAATGCAGCAACTGTTCCAAAACTTGCAATTTCATAATGCCTTGCCTTTTGAAGGCCCACAATCAGAGCTGCATCCAATACATTTTCATCTTCAACATCTTTAAAGAATTCTTTTATCTCGCTTATTAAGCCTCCCATTACTGGACAAGTTTGTCCATATGGATCAACTTCCATTTCTCTTGCAATACTATCCAGTCTTTCAATGTCTTTTTGAGTTGTATTCAAACTTTTTTCAAAAGCCTTTCTTAAGTCTGGATTCGAACAGCATTCTATAATCTCCGGCAAAGCTTCTGCCAGTTGGGTTTCTGCACTATATAGGTCTCGAAAGAGATCTATGAATAGATCGTCAAAACTTCTCACCTTCATAATTCTGAATATTTTACGCTTTAATAAATTAACAAATATTGCAGATTCTTTAGTGCAAGCTTATTTTTAAAACCTGAATAAATACTGTTTAAATTTTAATATCCATATTTGGTTTTCCATAGTTTTTTCAGCCTTGTTCGGAGTTCGTTTTCTCTGGCATTATTTCCAGGTTCGAATAATTTTCTTCCTTTAATTTTATCTGGCAAAAACTCTTGCTCAACAAAGTTATTATCATAATCATGGGCATATTTATAATCTTTCCCATATCCTTGTTCTTTCATTAATTTGGTCGGAGCATTCCGCAAATGAATTGGCACAGGTAAGTCTCCTGTCTGCCTAACAAGCTCATGCGCTTGTTTGATAGCAACATAAGATGCATTGCTTTTAGGAGAAGAAGCAAGGTAAGTAACACATTGGGAAAGGATAATATCAGATTCGGGATAACCAATAACTTGGACAGCCTGAAAACAGGTCGTAGCCATGACGAGAGCAGTAGGATTGGCATTTCCAATATCTTCTGAAGCAAGTATAACCAATCTTCTGGCTATGAATTTTACATCCTCACCACCTTCTATCATTCTTGCAAGCCAGTATACAGCGGCATTCGGATCACTTCCTCTTATTGACTTTATAAAAGCGGAGATAATATCATAATGCATCTCTCCTTGTTTGTCGTATAATGCAACTTTCCTCTGCGCAATATTTAAGACAACTTCATCTGTAATTTCAACTGGTTCCTTATCACTTAAATTATCAACTACCAGCTCAAACAAATTCAATAATTTTCTTCCATCCCCGCCTGAAAGATTGAGCATCGCAGCATATTCCTTTATTTCAATCCTTTTTTGTTTCAAAAGAAAATCTTTTTCCATAGCCTGAGTCAACATTCCTTTCAATTCTTCCTCTTCCAAGGCTTTAAGAGTATAAACCTGTGACCTGGATAAAAGAGCGCTATTGACTTCAAATGAAGGATTCTCAGTAGTAGCTCCTATAAGGGTAATTATCCCTTTTTCAACAGCATTTAACAAAGCATCTTGCTGAGATTTATTAAACCTGTGAATCTCGTCAATGAAGAGGACAGTCTTACGGGTGCCTTTAGCTCTTTCAATTACCTCTCTTACATCTTTTACACCTGCGCTTATAGCACTGAGTGTAACAAAGGGAGTCTTTAACTGTGCTGCAATGATATTTGCAAGAGTCGTTTTTCCCACCCCAGGTGGCCCCCAGAAAATCATAGATGGAATAGATCCTGTCTCTATAATTTTCCTTAATACAGCGCCCTTTCCTACAAGATGTTTCTGACCTATAAAATCATCTAGGCTTGTAGGCCTTAATCTTTCGGCCAATGGTTGTCCGGATGTATATTTATTTTCTATGATTTAACGGGTTTAGGAATTCAAAATTTGAAAATTTTCTTATGTTTAACAAATTAAAAAAAATTCCGGTTTAACAACGAAACAGAATCGTGAAGCAGGATTTAAAATCTCATGGGTTGTTATTATTATCAACCTTTATAGCAGGAGCTAATTATACAATTTCAAAATTTGCTACCCCGGAATATATTGCGCCTTCTGCAATTATACTATTGAGAATCATTTCAACTATTCTTCTTTTCAATGCATTAGGATTATTCATTAAAGAAAAGATAGATGTATCTGACCGGAAAAGGCTCTTTTTTTGTGCACTCTTTGGTGTTGCTTGCAATCAATTATTGTTTTATAAAGGTCTGAGTCTTACTTCACCGATCAATGCTTCTTTAATGATGACGGTAAGTCCGATTATTGTCCTGGTTATTTCCGCTATCAACGGTTTTGAAAGAATTACTGCTTTCAGAATTTTAGGATTATTATTGGGTACAATTGGTACAGCTGCACTGCTGCTTTCGGGTAAAGATCAGTTTAATGAACTATTTGTAGGTGATATCCTTGTTCTTTTAAACGCTGTTAGCTGGGCCTTATTTCTTGTAATAGCTAAACCTCTGCTAGCAAAATATCACTTTATTACAATTTCCAGATGGATGTTTAACCTGGGCTTCTTCCTAGTGCTACCTTTTAGTTTTAATTCGTTTATGGAAACTGAATGGCAAAACTTCGATACGACTGCTTATTTGTCAATTGGTTTCATAATAATTTTTGCAACATATATTTCTTATATTCTCAATGTGGGAGTATTAAAAAAAGTAAATCCTTCTGTTGCTGGAAGTTACATTTATTTACAACCCATGGTTGCTGCAACCATTGCTTTGACGATGGGAAAAGATGAATTGACGCCAGAAAAAATTGCTTATAGTATTTTAATTCTAACAGGTGTTTTTCTTATAAATAAGCTACCCCACAAAAAAATAAGAGATCAGCTGTACTCAAACTGATCTCCTTAATATTTAATTATTTTAATAAATTAAATGGCGTTTATTTCCTTGCTTTTAGGGGTATATCTTCCATTCCTCTCTCCATTATGCCATTTCCAGGCAGTTTCAATGATTTTAGAAAGATCCTGGTACTCAGCTACCCATCCAAGAATGTTTTTTGCTGCAGTAGGATCTGATACCAAAAGCGCTGGATCTCCATCTCTCCTTGGTCCATATATGACTGGCACTTTCAAACCAGTAACTTTCTCTACTGTTTCAATAACTTCTTTTACAGAACAACCTTTTCCTGTCCCTAAATTACAAATTGCAGATCCCTTATTTTTCAATAAATGCTCTAGTGCAAGTATGTGAGCCCTTCCAAGATCTTCCACATGAATATAATCTCTGATACATGTTCCATCGGGTGTGTCATAATCTGTTCCAAATACAGTAACTGGGCCTCTAGTACCCTTCGCTGCTTCAATTACCAATGGGATTAAGTGTGTTTCCGGATCGTGATCTTCACCAATTAGTCCATCTCTTGATGCACCTGAAGCATTAAAATATCTTAAAAAAAAGTAATTAAGATTATAAGCAGTACCATAATCCTTAAGGATTTTTTCAAGCATCAATTTGCTTTGTCCATAGGGATTAATGGGATTCTGAGGATGATTCTCATCGATAGGCAATCTTACAGGATTTCCATATGAAGCACATGTAGAAGAAAATATAAAATTGTTGCAGTTAAATGCCCTCATTACTTCTATCAGGCTTAAAGGAGCTGCTATATTATTCAGATAGTATTTTGCAGGATCTTTAACAGACTCACCAACATAAGCGTATGCAGCAAAATGAAGTACTGCATCTATTTTATTTTCTGAAAACAAGGTAGTCATAGCCTTTCCATCTGCGATATTGGCTTTTACTAACTGTACATTTTTATCCAGGATTGCCTCCTCATGACCATAAACAAGATTGTCAACGACAATTACCTTATATTTTTTTTCCGCAAGAAGTCTCACGGTATGAGAACCGATATATCCGGCTCCGCCAGTTACTAATATTGTTTTACCTTCCATTATAATAAAAAATCCTTTCTATTAAAGTTAATTAATTTGCATTTATAAAGTTTCGAGATTTTGATATTTTTTGAAAAATTAACGTAAAAAGAACTTTAATCATCATTAATATTACTTTTTAAAGAAAATTAATATCCTGGCAACCTTTTAAATCTATATCCAGTTAAAAATTATAGTTCCCGGTTAATTTATCTGGAAATTTATTTTGTTTAAATTTTTACCGCATGAATCATTTAAGGTGGAATCCTTTACTAAAAACTTACACTTTAATCGCCACTAATAGAACTCAGAGACCTATATTTCCGGATGAATGTCCGTTTTGTCCAGGAAGTGGAAAAATAAAAGACACTTATGATGTTCTTTCTCTTCCAAACGAGTTTCCTGTATTGTCAAATGAATTCAAAGCTCCCGAACAAGAAACTGGATCTTTTTTTAAATCTGGAGCAAGTCACGGCCAATGTGAAGTTATACTATACTCTCCGGATCATTTTGCGACTCTATATGACTTGGAAAATTCTCATGTTGAGAAGCTCATAAAATTATGGAGAGACCGTACGCTCGAAATGAGTAAAGATTCTTCAATTGAGTATATTCATATATTTGAAAACAGAGGTCAGGAGGTAGGTTCTTCAATACACCATCCGCATGGGCAGATTTACGGTTATCCCTTTGTTCCCCTCAAGCTTAAAACAGAACTAGATTCTTGCAAAGAATATTTTTTACAAACCAACAAGAACCTTATTTTGGAATTAAATGAACAGGAAGAAAGTGAACAAAAAAGGATAATTACCTCAAACAAAAGTTTTCTAGCTTATATTCCATATTTTGCAGAACATCCATTAGGAGTATTCATTTCTTCAAGAAGACAAAAGAGTTATTTGGCAGATTTTACAAATGAAGAAATAACTGATCTGGCGATGATTTTAAAAGACATTACTGGAGCTTTGGACGCTGTATATAAAAAGCCATTGCCATACACAATGTCCATTCATCAGGCTCCACATAGTTCAAAGGATTATTCTGACTGTAAAAATTACTACAGTTTACATATAGAATTTTCTCCTGTACTTAAAGACGCAACCAATGTAAAATTTCATGGGGGATCTGAAATGGGTGCATGGGCTAATATAAGCTCAAAACCTGCAGAAGAAAGCGCTGAAATATTACGGAATGCTTTGCAAATCTTTAAAAAAGCAGGTAGATGATAAAAACAAAAGAGGCAGATTTTACTGCCTCTTTTGTTTTATTTAAATGATATCAATTACAAGTGTATCACTTCATTATAAGCTGCAGCCGCAGCTTCCATGATAGCTTCTGACATTGTAGGATGTGGGTGAACTGATTTTATAATTTCATGCCCTGTAGTTTCAAGATTTCTAGCAACTACAACTTCTGCAATCATTTCAGTAACATTGGCTCCGATAAAATGAGCTCCAAGCCACTCTCCATATTTCGCATCGAAAATAACTTTAATAAATCCTTCGCTTGCTCCTGCAGCCTTTGCTTTCCCTGATGCAGTGAAAGGGAACTTACCAACTTTAACCTCGTACCCTTTTTCCTTAGCTTGCTTTTCAGTAAGTCCTACTGATGCAATTTCAGGAGTACAGTAAGTACAGCCAGGAATATTATTATAGTTTAATGGATGAGGATTTTGGCCTGCAATTTTTTCAACGCAAATAATACCTTCAGCAGAAGCAACGTGAGCAAGCGCTTGTCCTTTTACAATATCTCCAATTGCATAAACGCCAGGAATATTAGTCCTGTAATAATCATCCACTATAACTTTTCCTTTGTCAGTGGCAACTCCAACTTCCTCAAGTCCTATCCCCTCTATGTTTGTGGCAATACCGACAGCAGAAAGAACTATATCAGCTTCAATTGTTTCTACTCCAGAAGCAGTTTTAACTTTTACTTTACATTTAGCTCCGCTTGTATCAACAGATTCAACAGCTGAGTTAGTCATCACTGCTATGCCTGCTTTTTTAAATTCTTTTTCAAGCTGCTTAGATACATCTTCGTCTTCAACAGGAACAATATTAGGCATAAATTCTACAATAGTAACTTTAGTTCCCATTGAATTGTAGAAATAAGCAAACTCAACACCAATCGCTCCTGATCCCATTATAACCATAGATTCAGGTTTTTTCTCCAAAACCATTGCTTTTCTGTACCCAATAATCTTTTCGTTATCAATTTTCACATTAGGCAACTCTCTAGATCTGCCGCCAGTTGCAAGGATAACATGGTCAGCATTGTAAACTTCTTTTTTACCAGCCGCATCAGTTACTTCAACTTTTTTTCCCGGAAGTATTTTACCGAATCCAGAAATATGATCGATCTTATTTTTACGGAAAAGGAATTGAATACCTTTACTCATTCCACTGGCAACATCGCGGCTTCTTTTTACGACAGCTGAAAAATCTGCCTGACTTTCACCGACATTGATACCATATTCTTTAGCATGCTTTACATACTCAAATACCTGAGCGCTTTTCAACAAAGCTTTTGTAGGAATACATCCCCAGTTGAGGCAGATACCGCCCAACTCTGCTTTTTCCACTACTCCTACTTTCATTCCAAGTTGAGAAGCTCTGATAGCAGCAACATATCCACCAGGACCGCTTCCTATCACAATTAAATCATATTTTGCAGACATAAAGTACTTTTAGTTTTACAGGGGGCAAATTTAAATTATTTAGGATTATAAAAAAATTCAGGGAAATTTAGTGCGCTAAATATTATTAATCTAACCAGATTTCAATTAAACGGGTCTGAATTTGAAGCATCATTTTAGGTTTTTCAGATTATATAGTTATTTTTGGGCCCAAAACATAATATTTAAATGGGACTATTATCCGGAAAAAATGTACTAGTTACAGGTGCTTCAAAAGGAATAGGCAGAGCAATAGCTTTAAGATATGCTCAGGAAGGAGCTAATGTAGGCTTTACTTTTCTTTCAAGTATAGAAAAAGGTCAGGCTTTAGAAGCAGAGTTACAATCTAAAGGTATTAAAGCTAAAGGGTTCAGATCTGATGCATCCAATTTTGTTGCTGCAGAGGAATTAATCAACAGTTTCATTGCAGAATTCGGAACATTAGATGTATTAATAAATAATGCAGGTATTACTCGTGATACCCTTTTGATGAGAATGACAGAGCAACACTGGGATGATGTTATTAATACCAACCTAAAATCGGTTTTCAACCTTACCAAAGCTGCTACCAAACAGCTTATGAAACAAAAATACGGTTCTATAATTAATATAACATCGGTTGTCGGAATAAGAGGTAATGCTGGTCAGGCAAATTATGCAGCATCAAAGGCTGGAATTATTGGTTTCACCAAGTCTGTCGCATTAGAATTAGGGTCTAGAAATATTCGATGCAATTCAATTGCTCCTGGATTCATTGAAACTGAAATGACTGGAGAACTTGATGAGAAAGTAGTTCAGGGTTGGAAAGATTCAATTCCGATGAAAAGAGCTGGTTTACCTGAAGAAGTAGCTGATTGTGCTGTATTCTTGGGTTCTGATTTATCTAAATATATAAGCGGCCAGGTTCTTCAGGTTGATGGTGGTATGCTTACCTAGTTTTACAAAATTATAAAAATAAAAATACAGCCTTTCACGTTCTTTGAAAGGCTGTTTCATTTATAATCAAAATGTCAAGCTTTAGACTCATTACAGAATATTCCCTTTGGTTTATACTTCCTGCACTTTGTGTTGCAGGTGCTTATTCGTGGCTCCTATATTCCAAAAAAGGCCCTTGGTCTCCCCTGTTAAACAAAATACTTTTTTCTGTCAGGTTTATTCTGATTTTTCTACTTTGTTTTTTACTTATCGGACCATTGCTTCAATACATCAAAAATGAATTCGAAAAACCAATTTTTGTATTTGCAATAGATGATTCTGAGTCTAATACTATTTCAACAGGGGTAGCAAAACTAAGTGCCCTTAAAAAGGAAATAGAGCAAGCTAAAAAAATCCTCCAACAAGAAGATTATACTGTTGATATAGTTACCTTATCAGGTAAACTGTCCATTGATGATATAACCTTTAAAAATCCTTCCACGAATCTTGATTATCTGCTCGACAAGGTTGAATCAAATTATGAAAATAGGAACCTTGCTGGCACTATTCTGTTTTCCGATGGTATTTATAATCAAGGTTTATCGCCTGCATACAAAGAATTGGGATTTCCATTATACACAATAGGTCTAGGAGATACGGCCGCAAAGAAAGATATTATCCTCAAAAATATTCTTTACAACAAACTTACCTATCAGGGTAATTCGTTTCCGATTGTAGCAGAAATTCAAAATCAGGGTTTTGAAGGGAAAGACATCACCGTTATTATAAAAAATAAAGGAAAACTACTTGACAAAAAAATCATTACGTTTTCCAGAAACTATGATTTAAAAGAAGTAGAATTTCGACTGACATCTGACGAAAAAGGTCTTCAGCATTATGAAATTGAGGTTGTACCCCTAGAAGGTGAGTTTACTGATAAAAATAATACAGGTCATGCATACATTGATGTTATTGAAGGGAAAGAAGAAATTCTATTGGTAGCTTCCTCACCTCATCCTGATATCAAAGCGATTAAAAGTGTAACCGATCAAAAAGAAAACTATAGTTTGAATATATATATTCCGGGAATCACGGAATTCAAAAACGAGAAATACGATCTTATCATTTTTCATCAAATTCCAGATCTACAAAATACAGCAGCTGAAATATTAAATAAATATGGTAAAGATAATAGCTCAATATGGTATATCACGGGTAACAAAGTAAATTATGCAAGCTTTAATCAGATCAACAATGCTTTAAAGATAAGTCAGAGAGGTCAACAACTAGACCAGGTTACGGCGGTATATAATCCAGATTTCAACAAGTTCTCACTTACCACTGAAGAAGCCTCTGTTATTTCCAAATACCCTCCAGTATCAGTTCCATTCGGAGAGTTCAAGCCAATGAATAACGCTGAAGTAATTTTATTTCAGAGATTGGGAAATGTCCAAACAGTAAAACCACTTCTTCTTTTTTCCAACGCTAATGATAAAAAAGTAGCGGTATTTTCCGGCGAAGGACTTTGGGAATGGAGATTGCTTGAATTTAAAGAAACCGGGACTACAAAAGTATTTGACAAACTAATAGGTAATCTCATACAACTTTTATCTTCAAGAGAAGAAAAAAGAAAATTCAAAGTTTATCCTATAAACTCAGAATTTTATTCAAGTGATCCTGTACTTTTTGAAACAGAAGTGTACAATGACATCTATGAAAAAATTTATGGCCAAAACATAAATTTGACAGTCACTTCAGAGAAAAATGAAAAAAAACATTATTCCTATGTAAATACTGAAAATTCCAGATTTGAAATCAAAGGATTAAGTCAGGGGATTTATAAATATGTTGCGAGTACGATTCTTAATGGTAAAAAGGAAACTTCAGAAGGTGAGTTTTTAATTAAAGAATTAAATATTGAATTGATAAACGGAACTTCAGATTTTGATTTATTAAGGACTATATCAGACAAAAATAAGGGGGTGTTTCTTCCTGTTACCAAATTATCCTCATTACCTGAAATATTAAAAAACTCTTCTCCTCAAAGTATTATTCACAGCAATGAAGAGCTATCTGAAATTATTAATCTAAAATGGGTCTTCTTCCTGTTAATCAGTCTCGTTACTTTAGAATGGTTTTTCAGAAAATTTAAAGGAGGTTATTAAGCTTAAGTTAATCTTTAAATAAGACTATAACATTTTAGCGTTTATTTCGCTATAGTTCTAGTCTATTCTTTAAATTTGTATTGATGAAAGAGGTTAATTTTTTACTAAAACGATTCCAGGATTTTGGGTATAAGGGAGAGTGGAAAGAGCAATATTATCATTTGTATGAAAAGTCCTATGAACTGTTAAACAACTCTCTTTATCCTAAAAGAAACATTTACATAAAGTCACTTGATGAATTCAATGGCATAATGATGGATCTACCTCACAGCCTTGGTCATGAAGAGAAACTAACCTTCAGAAGAAACCAGAAGCATATTATTGATTTGCTTTATCAAATAAAAGAAGAGAACAAAAAGATCTTCGTAAGTTTTGGCAGGGAATCAAGAATGAAAGATAAGGTTTGTACTTTTCTTGGTAAAACCAAAATGGATTTTGTAGTTATTGATGAAGAAGACGTCCCTTATTCTCCCGAAACATTCGTAAAATATGCTAAGGATTGTGAATATGGAATATTCTTATTTTCCGGAGATCAGGAGATTGGAACTACAGGTAAATTTCAGACCAATTCTAATGTAATGCTAGAACTTGGGTATTTCATTGGACAATCATCACTTAAAAATTTAATAGCTTTTTATCCAAGTGATAAATTCATTGAAACAGGTTTAAATTTTCAGGGCATATCTTATGAAGAATTTAAGCCTAAAGGAGGTTGGAAATTAACTTTGCTTAACCATATGAAAAGCTCAGGAATATACGTGGATCACATTCTTGAAGAATAAAGATTCTAGTCACTAATCAGACACATTTAAAAATATTGAAATAAAAAGGCCCTTAACGGGCCTTTTTTTATTCATCAGTTTTCTCAACCTTTTTCTTCTTTACTTTGAAAGTAAGAGTTTCACTCTTTCCATCATAATCAGCAGTAAGAGTATCACCCTCCTGAACTTCTCCTTTTAGGATCTCCTCAGCTACAGGATCTTCAAGATACTTCTGAATGGCCCTGTTTAAAGGACGAGCTCCATATTGTGGATCGTAGCCTTTTTCTGCTAGAAAATCTTTTGCTTTTTCAGTCAATTCAACCGAGTAGCCAAGAGTATTGATTCTTTTGAAAACATTGTTCAATGTGATATCAATAATTCTGTGAAGATCTTCTCTACCAAGAGAGTTGAATACGATCACATCATCAAGTCTGTTCAGAAACTCTGGAGAAAATGCTTTTCTAAGAGCATTTTGAATAGTTCCTCTCATCAATTCATCAATATTATCTTGTTTAGCTTTTGTAGCGAAACCGATACCGGCACCAAAATCTTTTAGATCTCTTGCACCAATATTAGATGTCATGATGATTATAGTATTTCTGAAGTCAACTCTTCTTCCTAAACCGTCTGTAAGGATCCCATCATCAAGTACCTGAAGCAATAAGTTGAATACATCAGGGTGCGCTTTTTCAATTTCATCCAAAAGAACAACACTATATGGCTTTCTTCTGATTTTTTCAGTAAGCTGGCCACCTTCTTCATACCCAACATATCCTGGAGGCGCTCCCACAAGCCTGCTTACGGAGAATTTCTCCATATACTCACTCATATCTATTCTAACGAGTGAATCTTCCTTGTCGAACAGATATGTTGCGAGCACTTTAGCAAGCTCTGTTTTACCAACCCCTGTAGGACCTAAGAATATAAATGATCCTATTGGTTTTTTAGGATCTTTCAATCCAACTCTTGTTCTCTGAATTGCCTTTACAAGCTTTTCAATTGCTTGATCCTGACCGATAACTTTGCCTTTAAGCTCGCTACCCATTCCCAGCAGTTTATTACCTTCATTCTGTGCTACTCTGTTTACAGGAATTCCTGTCATCATAGCAATTACTTCCGCAACATTTTCTTCAGTAACAGAATATCTCTTTTTACGAGTTTCTTCTTCCCATCTTACTTTGGCAGCATCTAGCTGTTCAAGGAATTTCTTCTCTTTATCGCGTAATTGGGCAGCTTCTTCGTATTTCTGGCTTTTTACAACCTTGTTTTTCTCCTTCTTGATATTTTCGATCTGCTCTTCCAGCTTCACGATATCAGCTGGAACGTGAATATTATTAATATGCACTCTAGCTCCCGCTTCATCAAGAACATCTATTGCTTTATCAGGTAAAAACCTGTCGCTAATATATCTATCTGATAATTTTACACAGGCAGCAATAGCTTCATCAGAATAATTCACATGATGGTGATCTTCATACTTATCCTTAATATTAGTCAATATCTCTATTGTCTCTTCAGGAGTAGTAGCATCAACCATCACAATCTGGAATCTTCTGGCAAGGGCTCCGTCTTTTTCAATGTATTGTCTATACTCATCCAGAGTAGTAGCACCTATACATTGTATATCTCCCCTAGCAAGAGCTGGTTTAAACATATTAGAGGCATCAAGCGAACCTGAAGCACCGCCTGCTCCCACAATAGTATGAATTTCGTCAATAAAGAGAATTACTTCAGGAGATTTTTCAAGCTCATTCATAACGGCTTTCATTCTCTCTTCAAATTGTCCTCTATATTTGGTTCCTGCGACTAAAGATGCAAGATCCAGAGTTACTACTCTTTTACCGAAAAGTACCCTTGAAACTTTCTTTTGAATAATTCTCAAAGCCAAACCTTCAGCTATAGCAGTTTTACCCACACCAGGTTCACCAATAAGAATAGGGTTATTCTTCTTTCTACGGCTTAGTACCTGCGCTACTCTTTCGATTTCTTTCTCTCTTCCCACTATAGGGTCAAGTTTATTCTCTTCTGCGAGTTTTGTAAGGTCTCTGCCAAAATTATCCAAAACAGGTGTTCTGGATTTTTCTGTGGTTCCTTTGGCCGGCTCTTTGCCAGCACCCGAACCACTACCTCCGAAGATTCTTGAGCTATCTTCGTCGGAATCGTCTGTATCGCCTGATGCCATAGGATTTTGCTGATGATATTCTAATAATTCTTTGATCACATCATAACTCACTTCAAATTTTTCAAGAATCTGAGTTGCGATGTTGTCTTCATCTCTTAATATTGACAGAAGCAAATGCTCTGTCCCTATTAATTCACTCTTAAAAATTTTGGCCTCCAGGTAAGTAATTTTTAATACCTTTTCTGATTGCCTTGTTAGGGGAATGTTGGCCAGGTTTTTGACATTGCCTGTAGCAGTACCTTTTGTAGCTTGCTCCACCGCAAGTCTCAACTCTTCAAGAGAAACACCCAGTTTTTTTAACAAGCTGATTGCAACTCCTTCCCCTTCCCTGATCATTCCAAGCAAAAGATGTTCTGCTCCAATATAATCATGGCCTAAACGAAGTGCCTCTTCCCTGCTTAGGGAAATTACTTCTTTAACTCGGTTTGAAAATTTTGCTTCCATATTATAAAGGAGCTATTTAGTAATAGCGTAAATCTAAATTATTTTTACTATAAATAACCAACTATTTAATATATTTTATTTTCTCTTAAATAGAGAACAAACTGATTTTTCCCTTTGTTCGATCAGCTTCACTTTTCCCTAATAGAATCCCTTATGTATTCATAACATTTATTGCATTATTTCCTTCACAAAACAGTAAATCAATTATGCTCATGTTATTTACAAAATTCCTGCCAAACACTTGTTTATACGTTATTCTGCCAAGTTGGGGGGCTTCCATTTGATTTTTCTTAGGGATAATACGATTTCGCATATCAAAAACGCCCTCATATTCTTTTATATAACTGTTTGTAAAGGAAATATTCTTTTCAATTTGAAATAATTTCAGACAAAGTGTCAGAAAATCAAAATTCATATCAAATAAAGACTTGTGATTTTTGGAATAAATACCCTCAAAAAACGGCCAGTAATACTCAAAATAAGGAGCATTTCTATAAGCTGAAACAATTGCCCTTTGATGGACCTGAAGCCATTTTTGGGAATAATCGATTTCTACTTCCGTATATAGCTTTTTACCTTCATGCTTTACAGGAACAGACAATTCCAAAACCTTATCTGCCGTTAATATTTTACAACGATTTCTGTAAGTATGCCTGAGATAATTTTCCGAATTTTCAAAAACAACTTCCTTCGCTTTCAATATATTTAAAAAATATTCGATACAGGGAAGGTACTGTAAGTCTAATACTATTCTTTGTGATTCTTGTTGCATTAATATTCTAAAAATTAAATACAATTTTAAAAATGATTTTAATAAATTTATCCATTCCTATTAATTATCTCCCTTAAATGTATTCAATATTAAAAGTTGTCTTTTATTTTATCCCAAATTCATGGATTTATTTATTCTCTGATTTTTTAAGCTTTATACTTTATCATATTATCAAATACAGAAGAAAAGTTGTATTTCAAAACCTTCAAAATTCATTTCCTAAAAAGTCTATTCAAGAGCTAAATAGAATCTCCAGAAAGTTTTATTCTAATCTTACTGATACTATTTTAGAAACTCTACTAATTCCTTCCCTGACCAAAGAACAATTAAATAAAAAAGTCATACAAAAGAACATTGAGCTTCCTCTGGAATATCTGAGAAATGGCCACTCAATTCTAGTTCTCACAGGCCATCAATGTAACTGGGAATGGCTCCTATTAAGTTCCTCTATGCTTTCAGAATACAGTGTTGATGCAATCTACCGACCTTTAAAAAATAAAAACTCAGATCTTTTTTTCTTAAAAATGAGGTCCAAATTTGGAGCTAACTTAATTCCAATGAAAGATACGTTAAGAAGTATTATCAAGAGAAAAGACATTACTAGAGGTATTGCGATGGTCGCAGATCAAACACCTCCGGGAGGTGAAATTCAGTATTGGACCAAATTTTTAAATCAAGACACGCCTTTTTTCGTGGGGGCTGACAAAATAGCACGAAATACGTCCTTTCCTGTGTTTTATCTCAGTATGAAACGAATAAAGAGAGGGTTTTATGAAACAAAATATGAACTTTTGGCTGAACCTCCATTTCCTGAAGAAAAATTTTCTCTTGTTGAAAAATACGCTAAAGCACTTGAAAAAACCATAATAGAATCTCCCTCAGACTGGCTTTGGTCTCATAAACGCTGGAAAAACGTTTGGCTAAAAAGCTAAAAGTATTATAACCAAACAGGTTATAATACTTCCTCAATCTTTCCAAGACCTTCACGTAAAATTTCAGGCTCGTCAGTCGTACAATCTACAATAGTAGAAGCCTCAATATTCCCCAACCCACCATCAACGACGATATCCACAAGTCCTTTGAATCTTTCGTAAATCAATTCAGGGTCTGTTGAATATTCCAGTATTGCATCTTCATCTTTTATTGAAGTTGTAATAATAGGGTTTCCTAATTCCTTAACAATCAGTCGAGGAATTGTATTATCAGGAACTCTTATTCCTACTGTATTTTTTTTAGTATGAAGAATTTTAGGAACTTTCCCACTTGCATTTAAAATAAATGTAAAAGGACCTGGTAAAGCCTTCTTCATAATTTTAAAAATGTTTGTTGGTAAATTTTTTGTGTATTCCGAAATATGACTTAAATCGTAGCAGATAAAAGAAAGATTTATTTTTTGAGGGTTGATATTTTTAATTTTACAAACTCTCTCTACCGCCTTTTGATTATGTATATCACATCCAATTCCATATACAGTATCCGTTGGATATATAATAACCCCACCTTTTTGCAAAACTTCTACCACCTCCGCTATTTTATTCATTTGCGGATTTATTGGGTTAATTTTTATTAATTTAGCTTTCATCCCTGCTTTTTAATATAAACCTTATTTTATTTATTAAAAATTCACACTTTAAATAGAACCTCTTAATACCCTTTTCCTGTTTCCAAATGAATTGATTATTTTTGAAGACTTATGAAAGATAGAAAGTACAAAATTAAAGTCTTTGCAGTTGTTTTTGCAATTTCATTTGTATGCTTTTCATTTTATGCATACCAGATTTTCTTCACACCTAATCTGCAGTTTAAAAAAGGTGATACATACTTGTTTATTCCTGAAGGTGCTAATTTCCAAACTGTTTCAGATAGTTTAAAAAAGAATGAAATAGTAACTGACTATTTGTCTTTCGCATTTATATCCAGGCTTTTAGGTTATCAAGAAGCAGTAAAGCCAGGCATGTATCGTATTTCTGCCAATATGTCAAATTTAAATGCAGTTCGCATGCTAAAACGAGGCAGACAAGAACCTGCTAAGCTAGTTTTTAATACAATAAGACTTAAGCAAGATTTAGCTGAAAAACTTGATAATCAATTGTCTCTTTCTAAAGAGGACATTTTAAAATTATTAAATGACACAAAGTTTGTTTCCCAGTATGGTTTTGACACAACAACAATCATTACCATGTTTATTCCCAATACTTATGAAGTATACTGGAATATTAAAGGGAAAGAGCTGTTTGATAGGATGAAAAAAGAATACGATAATTTCTGGAACGATGAAAGAAAAGCTCAAGCTAAAAGTCTTGGATTTACTCCTGTAGAAATTACAATTCTGGCGTCAATCGTTGAGGCTGAAACAAACAAACAAGATGAAAGATCAATCATTTCAGGAGTTTATATAAACCGACTAAGACAGGGAATGCCGTTGCAAGCAGATCCTACCGTTAAATTCGCTGTAGGAGATTTTACAATTAAGAGGATTTATGATGGTCACCTTGCTATTGATTCGCCATATAATACATATAAATATACAGGACTTCCTCCAGGACCCATAAATCTTCCTTCAACTAAATGTATTGATGCTGTTCTAAATACTGCCAATCATAAGTATGTATACTTCTGCGCCAGTGACGATCTTACAGGACACCATAATTTCGCAGAAACATACGAACAACATCAGGTGAATGCTGAAAAGTATAGAAGAGCTTTAAATAAACTGAATATTAAATAATGATTGAATTTGAAGTTCAGGTAAGGGTCAGATATGCTGAAACTGACAAAATGGGCTATGTTTACTATGGCAATTACGCTGCTTTCTATGAAGTAGCCCGCGTGGAGATGATGCGTCATTTAGGATTAAGTTACAAAAGTTTAGAAGAAAGCGGTATCATGATGCCCGTGCTAGAATATAAAACAAAGTTTATCAAACCAGCACTATATGATGATTTGCTAAGGATTAAAGTTTTTATCAAAGAAATACCGAAAGTCAGAATAAAATTTGAATACGAAACCTATAATGAAAAGAATGTTCTGCTGAATATTGGCGAAACAACATTGGTATTCGTGAATTCTGAAACCGGCAAACCATGCTTGGCTCCGGAAGAATTTGAAAGAACAACAAGCAGTTATTTTCTTAAGGAAAAAATTTAAAAAAAATTGCTCTAATTATTTGGACACAAAATCATTTTACCTATCTTTGCAGTCCAAATCACAGAGAGATGGCAGAGCGGTCGAATGCGGCGGTCTTGAAAACCGTTGACTGTAACAGGTCCGGGGGTTCGAATCCCTCTCTCTCTGCAGAAAACCTCAGTTTGAAAAAACTGAGGTTTTTTTTTCTATTCGTCTTAATGACCTTTGGTTATAAAATATTTTAAAAATAGGTGCATATAACTATATTAACATTAAGCTCCCTAATCTCCTTTTTTAATTATCATCAAACTTTAAAATTTGTGGAAAGAATACCTTATGCGGTCATTAATCAAATGATTCTTGAACTCCTCCCGATCTCTATATCGACAATTTGAAAAATGACCTACCTTACAACATACCTTGTGAGTGCCATAAAATACCATATGCACAGGAAGTTTAGATTATGAAGACTGAAGCCAAGCAAGTCTAACACCTTATTTCTTTATGAAGAAATATTTGGAAGACGGGAAATTAAAGAAGGCATGGTTATTCTCTTCCCTATTCATGATTCGAATGAAGAAGCCACTTCTGGTATTGGCTTTCGTGCTTCTGACTTAAAAAGGATGTTGGGTCATGATTACTATAAGCTTTACCACAATTATAGATTATACTGGGGAGCTAATGAAACAACCTATTTTTTCTTCCCAGATCAGAAAGAATTGTTTTTGTATGAACATCCCGGCAGCATTACTCATATCAACTTGAATACCATCAATCTTCAGACAGGACCACATTATCCTTTAATGATTAATAATATGCTATTCAATTATTTTTCGACACTGAAAAAGGGATGAAATCAATTTGTTTCTTTTTCTGAAGAATATTGTGTTGAAATAAATAAGAAACTTTATGAATGTACTTCTATTCATAGTATTTCAAAATTTGGTAAACCAACGTTAAATGAAGGTCACATGTTCATTACTATTACAAACATTTCTGAGAAAGATTATGAATGTATATTAAATTCTATTCAAGAAAACTATGTAGGGATTCAGAAATGAGAGTCTTCTTTATATGAAGACAGATTTTAGGAGAATTAGAAGAAGGTATTTGTCCAAGAGATACTAATTTATTAGCTCTATAGACCTTTACAAATAAACTGCTTAGGCTCTGGCTCAGCTAAATTTTAAATTTTATAATAAAAAACTAATTCAGTCTGGTATAAAAAGAAAGCGGCTGCCCTTATAAGGCAGCCGCTTGGTTTTATTATAATCAAGAAGTATTACTATTGTTTTATCAATCTCTTAACTGCGCTACCTTGCTCAGTTCTGATTTCAAGGAAATAAATCCCAGAAGCAAAACCACTTAGATTAACATTGTAATCAGCAGAAGAAGAACCTTTAAATACATTTTCTTCAAGTACTGAAGTACCAAGAGCATTTTTCACAATAATATTAACATTTCCAGTAAATACTTCACCTAAAGTAACCACAAAGTCAACTCCAGGGTTTGGCATTACATTAACTGAACTGCTTAACAGTGCAGATATTCCTGCAGGTGTAACAACCACATTCACAGGGTCAGAATCAGTAGATCCGGCAGGATTTGTTTCGCGAAGCACTATGCTTCCTCCATTAGATCCGAATTTAACAGTGATTGTTGAATAATCCTGATTGTGATCTACGATTGTGGCGCCCTCAGGAAGTGTCCATGAATAAACAGAACCTTCAGGTGCCGCCTCAGTCGTATAAGTTGCTTGATCACCTGCTGTAACTGATGCAGGTCCTATTACATTTTTCTTAGTAGGGGCAACGCAAATATTGGTAGGTGCACTTGCAATTGTAATAACGTTTGAAGTTGCAGGAGAACCTATTGCACAAGCAAGGTTTGAAGTCATTACAACTTTTACGATATCACCAGGTTTTACCAATGCAGTATATGTTTCAGCGTTAAGTCCAGCATTTATATTATTTATTGACCAAGCATAAACAGGGGTAGTGCCTCCACCTTGAGATGTTAATGTGAATGTTGCATTTGTTCCTGCATCACAAGCCTTATCAATTGAACTAACAATTGTTACCTTAGCTTCTACTGACGAGCTTACTTTAACCAAAGAAGTTGCTGCAGCACTTTGACAGCTTTTACTATCTGTCACAACTACAGAGTAAGTAGTTTCAGCAGTTGGAGAAACTGTTACACTTGCAGTATTTCCCACAACATTTGTCCACTGATAGCTGAATGGTGCAGTTCCACCAGTTACAGTAGCAGTAAGAACAGCAGACTGTCCAGTGCAAACATCTGTAGATGAAGGTGTAACAGCAACTGAAGGTTTAGCATTTACAACAACTTGTTTAGACGCAGCTAAAGTGTTTTTGCAATTATTAGCATCTGTTACTTGAACTGAATAAGTAGTAGTTTCAGTCGGACTTAAAGATGATCCAGCATCAGCAGGTTTATTTCCTACAGAAGATGTCCACACATAAGCATATGGAGCTTTACCATTATTTACTACGGCACTTACATTAACTGATCCTCCATTACAGATTTCTGCAGCTGAAGTATTTACTGCTACTGAAGGAAGAGAATTAACTGTAACAGTCGTTGCACTTGAAATAGCAGGAGAACCTGTAGCACAAGCAATGCTTGAAGTCATTTTAACTGTTACCTGAGCATTGTTTGGAAGTGCTGAAGAAGTAAATTCTCCACCGTTAACACCTGCGGTAACTTTATTTCCATTAACATACCACTCATAAGTCGGAACACCACCATTAGCACTATTAGCAGTTAAGGTAACTGGAGTTCCATCACAAACAGCAACAGTGGCTGGTGAAATAGTAACAGAAGCAACACCACCAGAGGTGACATTAACTAAAGCACTTTTCTTGTCACTTGTACAACCATTTGCATCTGATGCAGTCACAAAATAAGTTGATGTTGCAGAAGGCGATGCAGTTGCTTTGTCATTATTAATAACCAATGCAGGAGCAGAATCCCAAGCATATGAATATGGAGCAGTTCCTCCAGTTGCATTTGCAGTCAATAAAGCAGATCCACCAGAACAGATGTCTGAAGTTGCAGGAGTAACGGTTAATACAGGTTTTGCATTAACAGAGATTACTTTCTGAACAGCTACGTTTGAACAATTATTCGCGTCTTTAACAACTAAAGAATACGTTGTTGTTGTAGATGGGGTAACAGTTGGGATAGCTCCAGTTGGTATTGTACCTGCACTAGCAGTCCAAGTATAAGCATAAGGCTGACTTCCGCCAGTTACAGTTGGGAAAAGATCAACAGATCCTCCGGCACAAACTGAAGATACATCAGGGAAAGAAACATTTGGTGTTACATTTCTTGTAATTACTACATCGTCAAAGTTTGTTCCGCAAGTATTAGCAATAGTCCATCTTAATGTTACACTTTGACCTGCTGTCAAATTTTCAACTACCGAAGTAGCAGAAGATGGAGTTTTAATAGTTGCAGAAGACGTTCCTACAATGGACCAAGTCCCAGTTCCAACAGTTGGAGTATTTCCGGCAAGAGCAACTGATGCATCACAAGTTGACTGATCAGGACCCGCAAGAGGTGCCGTAGGTAGTGGACAATCTCCGTTTCCTGTTACTTTGAAAGTATAAGGATTTACAGAAGAATTATTTCCGATATTGATTACAGCATTTTTAACACCAGAAGTTGTTGGCTTAAATGTTACTGTAAATGTAGTTGTAAGAGCTGTACCTGTTGAAGGGTGTAATTTAGTTACAACTGGCTGACTTACTGAGAAGTCAGTAGCATTAGTACCAGTTATAGTTACAACAGGGGTACCAGACAATCTAAGAGTATCGTCACCTGTACTTGTAATTGTGAAAGTAACAGGAGTGGTAGCTGTATTCAACAAAGAAGTACCGAAGTCATATGCAGCAGAAGTAGCATTGTAAAGTGTTGCTCCCTGCTTTACAGACATTGTAGGCTGTTTCGCCGTTCCGTTTAAATAGATAATGTAAGAGCCTTCATTGCTATCATTATTTTTAATAGTAATTGAAGCAGATCTTGCACCACCAGCAGTTGGTTTAAATCTTACAACAAAATTACTTGCAGAAAGCGCTCCTACATTAGTAGTATAAGTTGGGCTCTTCGAAATGATAAAATCTCCTGGATTTGCTCCCGCAATTGCAAGGTCAGGAGTTCCATTTAATAATAAATCAACTAAACCATTATTCTGGATACTGAATGTAATGGCAGCACTGCTATCACCTACACTTATAGTACCCATGTTAAATGACTGCGTAGTAAGTATATTGGTTGGTGTAGCTGTCTGCGCTCTAACATTGATTTCTGGTTGAGCAGGATCATAACCATATCTCAAGTTATCTACAAGATAAGTACGGGCTCCAACTGAGCTTCCTGCTGCCGAAAACTTAGCATTCGGATCAACTATTACATCAATAAATGCAACATCTGTAGAGTTCAGAATAGCAGAATGGTCGAATGAAAGTTCTTCCCAAGTACCGGCAGTTCCAGCAGTAGTAGCTTCAACACTACTTAATTGTGTTCCAGCGGCATTTTTCAGAGACATCACAAATGTAGTACCTACGTTCGGAGAATTTACCATTAAGTTAATAATAGCTTTACCAGCACCCAAGTCAATATTTGATTGACAAGCCTTGAATCTGAAAGAAGTACCTGTTGTAGTTCCAGCATCTCTTACAAATTGTCCTACAGTTGCACTATTATTGATTCCTGCAGTAACAGGGTTTGGATAGATAGTATTGAAAGTTCCGGGGAAGGCAATGTCAAGATATCTATTATCATCAAAGTCGTTCAAAATTTTAGTTGCAGGAATTCCTGCTACGCAAGGAGCAGCTGTTTCATACCTGATATCGTCAAAATAATAAGTTTGAGCGCCTTTAGTTGCTAAAGGGTCTATGAAAATATCAAATGCAAAAATTTGTGATAGTAAACTTGTAGGAACAGCAGATAGGTCAAAATAAATTCTATGCCATCTATTTGCAAATACAGTTGTAGCTGTAGCCGAAACTGCATCATCAGGATCTATATTACCCGCATCAGGCCCGCCAGGTCCCATATCATCCGGAACTTTAGCATTAAAATTGATAGGAGCCCCAGCAACTGAAGAATATACAAGCATACTCACCATTTTCTTTGATGAAAGGTCAAAAGTACCTGCACATCCTAAATATCTTATACCATCAGAATAATCTTTCGTATCTGCTTTCTTTGAAAATAGCGCAACGTTGGAACTGGTATTCGGAAGTATAGAAGATGGATTCGCTATAGGAGCTGACAATGATGAATTATCATAAGCTAAAGATACATTGTTATGATTATCAAAATCAAGGAGTACTTGAGAAGTCGGAAGATCATTTACGCAAGGTAATCCGGCATATCTGATATCATCTATATAGAAAGTCGCAGGCAACCCAGTATATTTACGCAATGGGTCTATTTGAATATCTAAAATTGTAAACTGATTTACTTTATTACTCTTTAATAGCCATGAAAAATCAAAAGTAATTCTCTCCCATTGATTAGCTTTAGTAGTATACATTTCTACATTGCTTTTATAATTAGTAGGATCAATTGGAGCAACAGTTTTATTAGCTTCAGACCCTGTTTGAGCAGCAACTGTAATTTTCACTCCCACACCAGGCGAATAAACCAACATACTTATCGCTGGTGTTGCTGCTGTAATTCCGTCAAATGTAGTACCCGCACATGGGTAATATCTTATAATTTCATAATCTCCCGTTGCTGGTCTTGTATAGCTGGCAACAGTCGCACTTAAATTCAAACCAGTTACTGATGGGTTTGCCGTTGTTTGGCTAAAAGCATTTACAGGATTAGGATCCCAGGTATGTTTAACATTGAGATTTCCGTCGTAATCATTTAAAACTTTTGATGCTGTTAGAGATGTAGCGCAATCTACTATCTTAGCCTTTAAATTTAAAGTAAAGGTTGCATTAGATGGATCATCTGTTGCAAATTTAAGAGTTGTTGTAGCGACTGGGTCTGTAGGTATAGTACCTGGGGCTACGAATTTAATTGTAATATATGCAGAGTCTCCTTTAGCGATTGTTAAAGGCAAAGTGTTAGTGACAGAATAACTTGTAGGATGAGTTCCTCCTAAAATAAAATCAGTTACCGGGGTTGGTTTACTTAAATTCAGAGGTGCATCACCTTTGTTGATTATCTTTAGCTTCTGAGTACCTGTTGCACCTGCTGTTACATTTCCTAAATTAAATGTGCCATTATTTACAATAACGACATCTGAAACGTCTTTTGCAATTAACTTTGGAGCTGTAGCATTTGTAGTACCTGTTCCAACTAAAGTTATTTTATATGTTCCTTCGTCGGCATCATTACTTGCAATAGTAATTGTAGCAGTTTTCAATCCTGCTGATGTTGGGTTAAATTTAACAGTAAAAACCGTATTGGCGTTCAGAGCAAGTGGACTACTTGCTGGCTGAGTCGTTACAGTAAAATCTGTAGTAGGAGTCAAAACAACTATTGGTGAACCAGAAAAGGTTAAAGGTGCAAAACCAAGGTTTTCTATTGTAAAATTAATAGATTTACCAACACCGATCTGTCCATTTTGGAAATCAAAAGTAGCATTGTTTTCTATATTAACTGATCCTTGTCTAACATTTATCTCTTGTTCAGAGGTCGTGCCATAAGGCCAGAAGTTACCAGTCATCATGAAAAGAGAAATACAACGTAACGTATTTCCATAATAACCTGACAACGTTTGATTTTGAATCAGATCTTTAGTATTTACAGTTTCAGTATACATCTGATCCATTAAAGTCTGATTCGTAGACCCCATCACAGCAACAGCAAATGTAGAAACGAATGTTGCATTATGTGCGTTTCCAGTGTAAAGTCCACCATCCTGATATAAAGGTCCTCTTACATTTGATGCACCCTTTCCTGCTAAATAAGTAGTTATTTTACCAAGTATACTTTTAGCTTTCGTTTCATTATTCCAGATTACATCCTGAGCCATTCTCCAAGGGTTACGGCATGCATCATAACCATAGCCATCAGTAGGAGAAGAACCAGTACCTGAATTATTACATGTATTTCTTACTCCAGTGTTACTCGACCAGTCAGAAACAAGACCAGTTGTTGCATGAGCGTTGGCATTGATCAAGTTATAACCACCATTTACAGCGTTATCCCATGAGTTATCTTTCGTATAATCTTTAAAAACCTTATAATATGCAGGCGATTGGTAACTTGGATTAACGCAAGCTTGTCTTCCGTTAGATCCATCCACAGATCCCATTCCCCAGCCATTACCATTGTTTGCAATCCCAGAAGAATGTATTTCGGATTGTTTGATAGCATTAATCAAGTTTGTCGCATCTGTTCCATATGTTCCTGATGGCCACTGTGTTTTGGCAATTAATAAGGCAAATGCTACATCAAGATCAGCATCTGTAGCTCCTCCAGTTGTTTCTGGGTTGGCCACACATCCATTTGTTTTCCAATTCATAAAGCTAAATCCATTATTTGAATTCGCTTTATAAAAAGCCCAAAGTCCGTCGAAAAGAGCCTTATCTGCAGCATAAGCAGATAACAACATACCATAAGCGATACCCTCAGAAACCGTTTTAGACGGATCATCAAATTTCACACGCCATTTACCGCTTCCACAACTTTCAGTGTATTTCTCCTTCCATTCATTGTAAGCGTTAGCCGCATCTGTTGATTTGCCAAACGCTCCTGAAGTGGGCAGGTTTTTAGGCATTATACCATTCGCATACTTAGGGTTTGCATTAAATGGTACAACCGCCCCTGCCGGTGTATTAATCTGAGCTATTGCCCCAAGGGAGAAAAAGCAGCAAATCAAAAACACACAAAGTCTGAGACTGTATTGTTTTATCATAGTTTAATTATAAAAAGATTTAGTTTTTGCATTTTTTATTTAAAAAATTGACTACAAATTAAGAAAGATCCGAATGGAAGACAAATAAATTATAAAATTGGCTAAAAAATCCAATCCACATTTTGTACATTAAAATGGAAAGCTAAATATTGTACTTGAGTTCTGGAAGCTTATAGGAAAACCCTCTTAAATAGGCCAAAAATATTCAACGAAAAGTACTATTAAGTATCTCTTACAAAGAGCAAATCCCCTCATATTTTCATTTTTTTTCAAAAAAATTTAACAAAATAGCTCTTCACGGGTAGTTGTACCAAACAAATCAGAACTACTATGCCATTCAGCTACAAAAACAAAAAAGGAATTACCTACTATCTTCATTTAAGAGGTCCGGCAAAACAAGAAGGTAAAGGTAAACTTTATTTTTTTTCCAAAAGCCAGGGAACCGATGTCATTGAAGACATGCCAGATGGCTATACAATTATTGAAAATGAAAAAACAGGCTTACCTATTCTGAAAAGAAAATAGGATTCCTGGGAAAGAATTATATTCCATAACCCGTTGTTTTTTATATGGAGGAATATAATTATGGGAATTGTTAAATTTAATAAATCCAGGGCCCCTGGTATCACAAACGTATTGGAAGACTTTTTTGGAAGAGATGTCTCTGATTTTCTCGGCACTTCTGCTGACATTGTGCCAGCTGTAAATGTGAAAGAGGAAGATAAAGGATTTCATGTGGATGTGGCTGCTCCTGGTATGGAAAAGGGTGATTTTAAGGTTAATATCGATAATGATACTTTAACCATTTCTGCTGAAAAAGAGGTAAGTGAAGAAGAATCGAATGAAAAATATAGTCGAAAAGAATTCAGCTATTCAAGTTTTTCAAGGTCTTTTGTATTACCAAAAACAGCAGATAAAAATAAGATAGAAGCAAAATATGAAAATGGAATTTTAGCATTATATATTCCTAAAATAGCCGACAAGGATATTAAAAATGTTAAATCTATCGAAATTAAATAAGGTCAGGGCAAATACCCTGACTTTTTAATTTAATTTTGTTTCTCCTACTTTTACACCATGCTATCTGAATCTTTCTTTGAAAATGTCTATGAAGTTGTTAAGCTCATTCCTAGAGGTAGAGTTACTTCTTATGGAGCAATCGCGAAGTACCTTGGAATAAAATCAGGCGCAAGAATGGTGGGATGGGCATTAAACTCCTCACACATCAAGAAAAATATTCCTGCTCATCGTGTTGTAAACAGCTCTGGATTACTTACAGGAAAAATTCATTTCACCCCTCCTACCTTAATGCAGGAAAAGCTTGAAAAGGAGGGAATTCAGGTTATTAATGATAAAATAAAAGATTTTAAATCTGTTTTTTGGGATCCTTCAATTGAAATGTTATAAAATCAAATAACTACTTTTTCTTCCTCTTTTGAAGAGTATGAAATCAGATATAATCCAAGAAAACAAATAAATCCGTTCAAAATCAGAGTTTCAAACGAAAATTTATAGCCCCACAATAAAGTATCTGAATTATAACTGATAAGAAGGGTAATGAACGGGCTTAAAACACATATAAGTGGCACTAAAGTATCCTTTACCTTTCTTTTAGTCAATATTCCAAAGCTAAATAATCCTAAAAGGGGGCCATATGTATAGCTGGCTGCAGACAATACCGCATCAATTACAGAGGTCTGTTTTAATTCTTTAAAAATCACAATAATTATCAAAAATGCCAGAGAAAATCCGACATGGACGATCGTTTTTTGCTTTGCTTTAACACTTTCTGGTTTATTCTTAAAATCAAGGAAATCAATACAAAACGACGTTGTTAAGGCAGCAAGTGCCGAATCTGAACTGGCATAAGAAGAAGCTATAATTCCAAGTAGAAAAAAAACAGCTGCCAAAGTACCAAATTCATTCATCGCCAGAAAAGGATATGCTTTATCGGCACCTGCAGGGAGTAGAATTCCTTTTTGTGTGGAATAGATATAAAGTAATGCTCCCAGCATTAAAAACATATAGTTTACAATAGCCATGATAATGGAAAAGGAGAACATATTTTTCTGTGCTTCCTTTATGTTTTTACAAGTTAGATTTTTCTGCATCAGGTCCTGATCAAGACCTGTCATTGCAACTGCGATAAAAATCCCTGCAATGAATTGCTTAAAGAAGTATTTATCGCTTTTTATATCATCAAAAAAGAAAACTTTAGAATAATCAGTGGTTTGAATCATGGTGAACATTTTAGGTACCGATAAACCTAATCTTTGGGAAATCAACACCAAACTGATTCCAACTGCACCAACCAAGAACAGAGTCTGGAAACTGTCTGTCCAAATGATGGTTTTTACACCTCCCTTGAAAGTATAGATCCAGATAAGAACAATTGTAATAAGTACCGTCATAAAAAACGGCACATTAAGTTTGTCAAATAAAAACAACTGCAGCACCATAGCAGCGAGAAAGAGTCTTAAAGAAGATCCTATTGTGCGGGAAAGTAAAAAGAAAAAAGATCCTGTTTTATAGGCCCAGAAACCGAATCGCTGTTCAAGATAAGTATATATGCTAATAAGATTCAAGCGATAGTATAATGGCATTAAGACAGTGGCAATGATAAAATACCCGACCAGGTGGCCAAGGATAATCTGGAAGTAAGAAAAAGCTTTTAATTCTCCTGCCTGGTTAACCAAGCCAACAGCTCCCGGAACCGAAATGAACGTTACTCCACTGATTGATGTTCCTATCATTCCAAAAGCCACCAAATACCATGGCGATTTGCGATCGGCAGTAAAAAAAGTTTTCGTGTCAGCATTTTTGCCTGTAAAATAAGCAATTACCAATAATGCGCTGAAATAGACTGCTATAATAGTGATAATCAGAGAAGGAGACATATTTTATCAATAAATAAGCGATAAAATTGTTTATTTTTTTTTAAATTTGCTAAAATGTCAATCACATATATGACCACAATTTCTAACATGCGTCCATTTCACGAAGAAGAAATTGAAGTTCTAGAGCTTGAAAAAACTTCAGAAAATTTTGATTTGGTTGTCTTTAATGATGATGTGAATACTTTTGATCATGTCATTAATACCCTAATCGAAATATGTGAACACTCATCCGAGCAGGCAGAACAATGCACTCTTATTATTCACTACAAGGGTAAATGCACTGTAAAATCAGGGAATTTTGAAAAGCTCATACCAATGAGGCAAGCCATCTGTAACAGGGGCATTTCTGCAGAAATACTTTAATTTTTAGGCTTTATTCGGAAATCATTTCTGTGAAAAACGGGTTGAACCTAAATAATTACATTAAAGTATGATATACCCCTCAAAGCTGATTGAAGACGCCGTTAATGAAGTTTCAAAACTACCCGGCATAGGGAAAAAAACAGCATTCAGGCTGGTATTGCACTTATTAAAAGAGCAAAGTACTGCTACAGAATCCCTTAGCTCAGCTTTGCTGACCCTGAGGAAAAATATTACCTATTGTAAAGAATGCCATAATATTGCAGATGATCACCTGTGTAATGTCTGTAATAATCCAAGAAGAGATCCTTCAGTTCTGTGTATTGTTGAAGATACCAGAGATGTTATGGCTATAGAAAATACGCATCAGTATAATGGAATTTACCATGTACTTGGAGGTATAATTTCTCCACTTCAAGGCATAGGTCCTACTGACTTAAAAATTGACGCCCTGACTCGCAGAATACCAGGTTCGGAAATCAAGGAAGTAATATTAGCCCTTAGTCCAACTATGGAAGGTGACACCACTGCTTTTTACATCACCAAAAAAATTAAGGATTTTAACGTGAAAATAAGTACCATTTCAAGGGGCATTCCCGTTGGAGGAGAATTGGAGTATACTGATGAAATAACTCTTGGAAGAAGTATTACAGCACGAACAACGTACGAACATTAAATCCTTGAAAAAACTTTCCATTATTATCGTCAATTATAATGTCTGTTATTTTTTAGAGCAGACTTTGATAAGTGTAAAAAAAGCTCTTTCCGGAATAGACGGTGAAGTTTGGATTGTTGATAACAACTCCGCTGACAACTCAGTGGAAATGGTTAAAGAAAAATTTCCTGAATACAATCTAATTGAAAATAAGGTTAATTGCGGTTTTTCAAAAGCCAATAATCAGGCTATTAGGCAAGCTAATGGCGAATATATTTTATTACTCAACCCTGACACTGTTGTGGAAGAAAAAACATTTGAAAAATGTATTTCTTTTTTGGACAGCAATCCTGATGGTGGCGGTTTGGGGGTAAAAATGCTGGATGGAAGAGGGAACTTTCTTCCTGAATCTAAAAGAGGTTTACCTACTCCATGGATTGCATTCTACAAAATGTTCGGCTTATCTTTCCTTTTTCCTAAATCGAAAAAATTTGGTAAATATCACCTCACTTATCTGGATAAAGATAAAATACATGAAGTAGAAGTGCTCAGTGGTGCCTTTATGATTGTCCGCAAGTCTGTGCTTGATAAAATCGGCTTACTTGATGAGGATTATTTCATGTATGGAGAAGACATTGATCTTTCCTATAGAATTCTTAAAGGCGGTTATAAAAACTATTATTATCCAGAAACACGAATAATCCATTATAAAGGAGAAAGCACAAAAAAAACGAGTATAAATTATGTGTTTATCTTTTATAAGGCAATGATAATTTTTGCTCAAAAGCATTTTCCTGATAGTAAGGCTGGAGCATTTTCATTCTTAATAAAAATTGCTATTTATCTTAGGGCATTTTTATCTATTTCGTCAAGATTTATACAAAAGTGCTCTATCCCTTTTGCCGAAGCCTCATTAATTTATTTCGGTATGTTTTTATTGAAAACATACTGGGAGAACAATCATAAATATGTTCCTTTGCCATATCCTCCTGTATATATGGAGTTTGTTGTACCCGCATACATTGGTGTATGGCTATTAAGCATCTATTTCTTTGGGGGATATCGTAAGCTATTTCAACCAAGAAAAATTATTCAAGGGGCTTTAATTGGAACTTTAATTATTTCAGCAGTAAGTAATTTTTTTGATGACTATCGCTTTTCAAAAGCTTTAATTGTGCTGGGCGGAATTTTGACAATAGCCTGTTGTTTTTTGATCCGCTTAGTTATCAATATTATTAAGTCAAAGAAACTACTCCCTGAAAATCTGAATAAAAAAGTAATTATTGCAGGACGTGAAGAAGAGTGTTTACGTGTTATCAGAACATTGAATACCCAGGATTATAACCTTGAAATACTGGGGTTTGTAAGTCCCGATAAAAGAACCAATAAAGATTTCTGGCTAGGAAATATTGATCGTTTAGACGAAATATGTCTTTTATACAAACCTCATGAAATTATCTTCTGTTCCAAGGGTTTAGACACCTCCCAAATCATTGAATGGATGCTAACGCATGGAGAAGATATACCAGAATATAAAATTGTCCCGGATGAAAGTAACTTTGTCATAGGTAGCAATTCATCCAATGCTCCTGGGTCATTTTATACACTTGACATCAAGCTTAATAAGACTGACGATGAAAAGGCAAAAACTAAAAGAATATTTGACACAGTAATCGCAATATTCTTCTTAATATCTTTTCCATTATTGATTTTTCTGGTCAAAAATCCTGGAAAATTTTTAAGAAACATCTTTAATGTTATAAGCGGAAAGATTTCTTGGGTAGGTCTTGAAACTAAAGATTTGCAACAGGGGAAAAATGGTATAATAAACCCTATCACAGGTATATCCAGCGAATCCCTGGATGAAGAGACCGTAAAGAGGCTTAATTATTTATATTCCAGGGATTATACACCAATAAACGATATACAGCTTATCTTCAGATCTCTCAGAAATCTGGGAACTTAATAAGGAAATGACCATTGATAGCAGTTTATTACTTTATTTTTGTAATAATCCTGAATCAGAATATCCGGATTGAATTTAAGCAGATCAAATACAGAATCATCTTTAGAGAAAAAATGTAATTTGTAATTATATTCTTTAAGATCTTCCGCTATTCTTTTTTGCAAAAGTTTATCATCTTCCTGAATGAAAACTTTCAATTTATTTCCTTGCATTACCATAATTCTAAAAATTTATTATTTATTAAATACCTCCCTCAGAAGTAATTTTAAAACGTTTTTTTTAGACGATTTGTTTTAAAAATGCTAGGGAAAATGCACCGTAATTTCACCAACTTAAGTCACCGGAATAATCCGGAAAACAATCAATTGAATACTAAGTACAAAAACTTCTGGGGATCGCTTATCATTTTTATTGGAGCAATATGCTTTTCTTCCAAAGCGGTAATAGTCAAATTAGCATATAATTATCATATAGATTCAGTTTCTCTTCTTGCCTTGCGCATGTTGTTTTCTTTTCCATTTTTCGTTGGAGCTCTTGCTTATTCAAGTCTCAAAGAACAACCCAAACCTATTGGAAAAAATGACTGGCTTTTCTTGATTGTTTTAGGGTTAATGGGCTATTATCTGGCTAGTTACTTTGATTTCAAAGGACTTGAATACATTACTGCCAGTCTTGAGCGCCTTATCCTCTTTATCTATCCTACTCTTGTAGTTCTTTTATCAGCTGCTCTTTATAAAAAGAAAATTACGCGCAATGAAATTATTGCTTTATTGCTGACATATAGTGGCATAGCAGTTGTTTTTCTGAACGATTTAAAGTTCGATCAAAAAAATGTAATTACTGGAGGACTTCTCATTTTTGGAAGTGCGCTCACTTATTCATTTTACCTGGTCGGAAGTGGAAAACTTATCCCTAAAATCGGTGCTGTCAGGTATAATTCCATTTCGATGATCGTATCAACATTGATAGTGTTGATCCATTATTTATTGAATGCTGAAGGTAATTTATTCCATTTTGAATGGCAGGTGTATGCACTTAGTATCTTTATGGCTATTGTAGCAACTGTTATCCCAAGCTTTCTTCTAGCAGAGGGAATAAGACTCATAGGAGCAGGAAAAGCGTCTATCATAGGTAGTATCGGTCCTGTTTCAACAATTATTCTTGCAAACATATATTTGAATGAAGAAATTACCCTCCTTCAGATTTTAGGAACTGCCTTCGTGCTTGCCGGAGTTTTACTAGTGAGTAGAAGCAAATAGAGAATCACTTAAATAACTCCCTAAATTCATTAAAAGACTTTCTATGCTGAATACTAACACCTGAACGTGTAGTAATATCATCATAATAGTAATAGTAATAACTCTGATATGTGGTACTGAAAAACTTCAGATTAACGCTTCCTGAACTATTCAATCTATAAACGACTGTATAGTCTCCTAGGAACTGTCCAGAATTTGGCACATTACCTACATTTACATTTCCTCCCGCTGTAATCGTTATCCTTTCACTAATCTGTCTACTGGCTTTAAACTGTAAGCTTTGAGCAAGTCCTGGATTATCAGGTGAAAGTGCTTCTATATTAACATCAATATCAAATCCTGCTATTGATTCAGGCGCAATTTTATTCAACTCAGAATTAAGAATCTGACTCACGCTTTGATTTGCCTGTTCCATTGCTATACCGCCTCCGGAATTTACATATCCTGTACCTTCCGGAAAAAATCTGTTCAGAACAATCAATCCAAATACCTGCCTCTGTAACTGTTGCTGATCGTTGTTAATTTCGTTAATCCTTTGTGAAATTATATTACCTAGAAAAGGATCATTACTTTCTGGCATTTCAATTTGAAAGCTCAGCTCAGGTTCAGCAAGCTCACCGGTAACATTAAGTTTTACAGTTACAGGATGGTTCCTTTTCGAAGATCTTACGAATTCATCACTTAATGCAGTTGTATAATTACTTATCAAGTCATACCGGGACGCCTTGGTTGTATAACTTGCCTTTACATTCAAAAGCCCCTCCATAATATCTCCATTCCAGGACAGCCTACTGCCTTTCTCTATAATAAAATCTTTCTTTACAAGGCTTGCAAAAGTAAAAGTGTAATTGCCTTCGCGTATTTGATATGTGCCATAAAGTTCAGGAACATTCTCCTGATCCACCTTTACTTCAAGCCTACCGGATCCTCTGGCTGAAATCTTATCTCCATTAGCTGGATCTACAATGATATTTATCTGAGCATCTTTTGTAATCGCAAGATTGCCTGTAAACTTAAATCTGGATAGATTTATAGGCACTCCATGAAATTCATCTTCAATTGTATCTGACATATCTTCTTCTCCCACAAAAATGATATAACTCGGTGTTTTAAATTCAGTATTAGAAGTTTGAAGAGGGATGTTTATTGTAGACTTAGGCCGTGTGGTGAGTTTAAGATTAATTGCAAGGTCATTTGTCGGTCCTTTGAGTTCCATATTAATATCAGCAAAGAGAACTCCATAAAAGCCCGCCTGATTCACCTTTTCAGTGTTCATCACTTGAAAATTTGTAGCTTCAAGAGAAAGATTGACGTCAAAGTTTTTAAAATAATCATGAAGAATATATCCATCAACACGCGCTTTATTTCCTTCAAAATCTCTGAAATCAAGATTATCAAAAATAATTTTGTTATTATTAAATGTTATGTGTTGGTTAGCTATCACATATTTGCTTTCAGTAAAATGAAGCCCTAAAACATTTCTTTCTTCAAATGCTAATTTTCCTTTCACATCGGGACGAAGAAGTTTTCCTTTTAAAGCCATTTTTCCGGACATATAACCATGCATAGCGAATAAATAATTCTTTAAAAACGGTTCAAAAAAATGTAAGCTCAATTTTGGTATGTCGACGTTTATATTTCCCGTGGCTTCGCTCATCTGCGTTACCTTATCTACAAATCCATGTACATAAGCATTGTTTTCTATACCTGACAAGCTAAGATTTATTGAATGTCTTTCCTTGCCAATTGGAGCAGCTAGCAGTGCTAATCTTCCTGCTGCTGTATTTCCAACTATCAAACTATCGATAATAAGATCCACATCAATGGCTGGTGATGTAAAAAGGTCTTTTACATGAAGACCTCCATTCAAAGACCCTTTTATAGAATACTTATTTAATGGCGTAAAGTATAGCACAGGTTCAAGCTTCAGGTTCCATAATTGGGCATCAAGCTCACCTTCTCCAAGCAAATCCTGTGAATGGATCTTTATCTTTTGCGTTCCCTGAGTTAGCAGAATATTTTGAATAGCAAGGCTTTTGTGATAATATATTACTCTAGCATTACCTTCAGATCTCCATTCTTCTCCTTTTAATTTGAGATCAAGGTCTTGAACACTCAAGTTCATAGTATCTCCAGGAAAAGTGAGTGCTCCGGTCATACTCAGCGCAGAGTTAGATTGATTCTCATAAAGATTTAAAACGAATGAAGTAATATTTTCCCGAAATTCTCCTCTGATTGAAGGACTGCTTAAGTATAAACCATTTGAAAGTTTCAACCTGTCCCCTACCAGATCAAATCTTAGACCATCAAATCCTCCCTCTGCATTGATTGCTAAATTTTCTACAGAGTATTTACTATAATTAAATCGTTCTACAAATCCACTTAAGACTCCAGTTTTGTTATAAAATTCAAAGCTCCCATCAACTTCAATATTACTAATGGAAACATCTTTCCGGAACATTGAAATCAATGAAGTAACCTGGCCTGCAGATATATTTAATTCAATATTTTCAGAAATATAATTTCTACTATTCTTCTCCTCCTTTAAATAGTCTTTACTTAAAAGCTCCGGTAACTCAGATAAAACAAATTTTCCCTCAGCTACAGCATCAATGCTATCTGAATGTAATGAAAGCCTCCTGTAACTATTATCACCTTTACATTTTGCAATAACTGTATCAGAGTAATATATTGATTGTGAATTTTGCACATAAAAATTCACAATGTTAACTTCTGCATCAAGGTTATCAAGTTTTGATGCTATAATGACTGCATTAAGATCTCCTCCAACAAAAGTCTTTTGCAAATTTTCATCAAATAAGGAAAGATCAAGTTCACCCAATGTTCCTTTAACTTTGTATTTATTTTGGTTGAGGTCAAGATCAGTCCATAGATCTGCATGAGCATAATTTCCAGCTGACTTCAATTGAAACCTTCCTCTATTTTCGATTAAAGATCCGACCACTGATAGATTAGTCAATGTCTTTTTATTGTATTCAAGTTTCTTAATATCAGATTCCAGATAGGATAAATTGTTACTTTCAAAATTAAAAATCGCACGAGCTGATAATCTTCCAAATGCATCCAATCCCTTTATTAATTTGGACACATGAACATCACGACCTGACAAGCTACCGGATGCACCCTTAAATTTCAAATGGCTATCAGAATTAATATTTACATTTCCATTGACCTCTCCAGCTTTAGTTACTGCAAGCCCGTTAAACTTAAGGTTTTTAAAGGATCCCTTTAAACTACCCTTTACATGGGATTGCCCCAATTCATTAAGATTGACATTTTGGAATTTGGGTGCTCTTATAAAAGAAAGAAACCATGGAACATCAAGGTTTAGTCTATGAATATCCGCATTTACTGCAGACTGTTTAAGGTCTGGCAAGCCATATAGAGAAAGATTTCCTTGGAAATAATTAGAAGAATCAAAGCCTATAAACGCATTGCTAAAAGTGAAACCAGACAAGTAGCCGTTAATATTACCATCAATAAAGATTTCCTTTTTTCTTTTATCGATAATAGTATATATATCCGGATAGAAGTAATGAATGTCTGTAAGTGATATTTTGTCTTCATTAAAGTTAGTTGCAGTAAAAATACCTGAGGTCGAATCCGACAGATGATCTACTGAAGGGAATTTAAGTAGTAAACTTCCATTAAACTCAGACTTTTCGGTCATGAATTTTCGAACATAAATATTCATTAGATCTCCTGGCATTTCAAGCTTGCCACTTAGGTCTTTAACAAAAAAACCATCTGAGTTTTTTAAATTCAGATCATTCAGTGAAAGAAATAATGAGTCACCTGTCATTATAAAGCTATTCAGCAAGCCATCAACCGATGTATTAAAATGATTAACATCAAAGCTTTTTTCTGCTAAAGGAAAGTTATGATTATTATAAATGAATTTTGAATTGCTGACTTTAAGATCTGATATCTGAATATATATTGATTCAGAATTTGCTGATGGAGTATCATTTTGTGCTTGTCTCTCCTTGCTTATCAGGTCAAGTTTAAAAAATAACCCATCGATCTTTGAACCAGTTACAATTAACTTTTTTGAAGACACGGGCAAATCTTCAAACTCTAGTTTTGCTGATTTTAAAAAATAGGAAAACACTACCCCAGAATAAAAATCATCATAAATCATTTGTGTAGTATGTAATTCCGCTTGATTCAAGTTAAAGCCGAAAGTTTGAGCATTCGAAGAATTATTTTTAAATGCATCAATGAGGAATTGATAATTAAAAGTTTTGCTGTTAGGCTTTCTTTTGATATTCATTATAGCATTGTCCGCTGCAGCATAATTTATATCAACAGATCTGTTTAGAAGTTTTGGTAAACTGACCCTTCCTTTGAGTTCCTCAGCAAAGATTAGTGTATCTTTGTTTTGATCTTCTATGTAGACATTCTTCAAAACAATTTTCCCTGTAAGGTCCAGATAAACTTTTTCTACAGTCGCAACTGTTCCTGTCTTGCCTGAGAAGTAAAGTGATAATTTATTTGCTATAACACGTTGAACTGCGGGTAATCTTAAAGAAATGACAATAAGAAAAAATAATATAATTAAGGACCCAATAAAAAATAGGGAGCCTTTAATAAATTGTAAGGAAAACTTCTTTATGGATTTAATAATAGTAAAAGAATTGGTACATTATACTAATAAAAATAAAGACCTGATTGTTTAATAAAGTCAAAAATGAAAAAAGCAAATCCAGCAGCATAGTTCATACTACTGGATTTGCCTTAGTGATAAACATGCTTAAGAAGGAAATTCCTGAAAAATTTCATCTACATCTTTAGCAAGTTCTTTTTCGACTTTTTTAGGTTTGATTTCTCTCTCGTCAGACCACCCTCTCCAAACCAGTTTTTTGGTTTCTCTGTCTATGATATCTACAACCAGTGTACCTTCAGTGTAGGTATAGTCATAGTAGTCATAGGCAAAAGGATAAGAATAATAATATCCGGGGTAAAGTGCGTAATATCCAGGATAATAGAAGTTATAATAACTACTATATAGCGGATATCCCACGAGGTCAGTTTTTTTCTCAAAAACTGCTTTTAAAGATACTAGAAAATCTGGATTGACAGTATCTATTGTAAACCCTCTTGATTGTAATTCGCTATTAATATTATTCTTCACATTTCCCCTTATAATCTGGTTATTATACGCGCTAAATTGCTGGTCCTGATTGGAACCTGAAGTATCGTTTTCTTCTCTAATCCAGGCATAAGTTTTATAATTCTTAAAATCAGCACCACTTGCAAGATTGGAATGTACTCTTGGCGAACAAGAAGCCAAAAACAAACCTAATATCCCTACAATACTCATTAATAGTCTCATATCCCTCCACTTTCTTTCTCACTATCAATAGAACAATAGAAAATTCAAGAATGTTGATTTTGGCAAAAAATAGCAAAGGGAACACTAGTAAAAACCTAGATAACTATCTAAAAATCAATAAAAAATAAACAAATCATTGAATAAAAAAAATTTAATAAAATAAAGAAAAAACCCAAAATTGATTAGCAATATAGGTGGATAATCCATAATTTTGACCCCGCAAAAAACATCTAAAATGAGTACAATCACAGAAACTAATCTTTTGTCTGAAAGACTCAGAGCCTTGTCAGAATCTGAAACACTAGCCATGACCAAAAAAGCGCGTGAGCTGGCAGGACAAGGACATAAAGTAATAAGCCTCAGCGTGGGTGAGCCTGATTTTCAAACACCACAACATATAAAGGATGCAGCAAAGAAGGCCATTGATGATGGTTTTACTTTCTATACCCCGGTTCCAGGTACTGCAGAACTGAGACAAGCTATTGCAGATAAGCTGAAAAAAGAAAACGGGTTGGATTATACTGCTGAGAATATTGTAGTATCTACCGGAGCTAAGCAGTCTATCGCAAATGTTCTTTTAAGCATCATCGATCCGGGAGATGAGGTAATAATTTTCGCTCCATACTGGGTAAGTTATGTAGAAATGGTAAAACTTGCTGAAGGTAAATCTGTAATCGTTGAAGGAACAATTGAGAATGACTACAAAGTAAAACCTTCTGATCTTGAAGCTGCTATCACTCCAAGAACTAAAGCAATACTTTTCTCTAGTCCATGTAATCCATCTGGTGCAGTATTCTCTAAAGAAGAATTAACAGCTATTGCTAACATCGTTGCTAAAAATGAAAGAATATTTGTTATAGCAGACGAAATCTACGAATACATCAATTTTGAAGGAAGCCATTTTAGCATAGGAAGTGTATCTGCCATAAAAGACAGAGTAATCACTGTAAACGGATTCTCTAAAGGTTATGCAATGACCGGCTGGAGAGTTGGATACATCGGAGCTCCAAAATGGATAGCTGCTGCATGTGATAAAATCCAAGGACAGGTTACTTCAGGTACATGCTCAATTGCTCAAAAAGCAGCATATGCAGCTGTTACTGGAGATCTTTCTGCAGCAAAAGAAATGGCTGTTGCATATAAGAGAAGAAGAGACCTTGTGACAGGATTATTAAAAGAAATTCCAGGAGTTAAGGTGAACGTACCTCAGGGAGCATTCTACACATTCCCTGATATCAGCTCATATATTGGAAAAAGCTATAATGGAACTGTAATCAATAAAGCAAGTGACCTTGCAATGTATCTACTTAATGAAGGACATGTTTCTTCAGTAGGTGGTGATGCTTTCGGTGCACCAAACTGTATTCGTATTTCATTTGCAGCTTCTGATGAAAATCTGAAAGAAGCATTGAGAAGAATCAAAGAATGCCTGGCAAAACTAAAATAACCAATATTGATTCTATAGACGGGCTTTTCAAGGCATTTGAAAGTCTGAAAGTATTAATCTTCGGAGATGTTATGATTGACTCCTACCTTTGGGGTAAGGTCGAAAGAATATCTCCGGAGGCTCCCGTCCCTATTATTAATGTCCAGAAAAAGGACCAAAGACTTGGAGGAGCGGCCAATGTTGCATTAAACGTGCAATCATTGGGCGCTACACCAATTCTATGTAGTGTAATAGGTAACGATACCGAAGCCAAAGATTTCATCACACTTTTGGAGCAAAATAACCTTTCCACGGAAGGGATTATTAAAAGCGATTCCAGGATTACTACGATTAAACACAGGGTAATTTCCGGTTCCTATCACATGTTAAGAGTGGATCAAGAAATTGACACTCCCATTAACAAAGAAGAAACCATTCTTCTAATTGAAAAAGCAAAAAAATTAATTCAGGAAGCAGATGTCATCATTTTTGAAGATTACGACAAAGGAACACTGCATAAAGATCTGATTGCTGAAATTGTAAAACTGGCCAAAGAACACAACATTCCAACAGTTGTAGATCCTAAGAAACGAAACTTCCTGCATTATAAAGAAACAACTCTTTTTAAACCCAATAAAAAGGAAATGAAAGAGGGATTAAAACTTGATGGAGATCTTGATAATATCAGTGAGCTTAAAAGCTCTATTGATCTGTTAAGGACCGCATTGAATGCAGATACAATATTAGTTACCCTGTCAGAAAAAGGTGTGATAATTGCCAATTCAGAAGAAACACATCATATACCAGCACATCTTCGCGAAATTGCAGATGTTTCCGGAGCTGGAGACACGGTAGTAAGCGCTGCTGCATTGTGTTGTGCCTTAAATGTAAACCATAAAGGTTTGGCTGAATTATCTAACCTTGCAGGTGGAATCGTTTGCGAACATGTAGGAGTCGTTCCTATCGACAAAAAAATGTTAATTGCAGAAGCCAAAAGGTTGAATGTGCAGGTAAGCAATAGCTAATAAAAATCTTAACACCAAAAAAAATGGAGTTCTTAATTTAAGAACTCCATTTTTTTATCTCATCTTAGAACTGTATTCCTTGACAGTTTCAATAAAACACTTAACCTTTTCAGGATCTGTATCGGGATAAACTCCATGCCCCAAATTCGCTATATGTTTATAAGGCCCAAAAGCATTTAGCATTTTATGAGTTTCCTTTTTTATATCATCAAATGAGGCGTATAATACACAAGGGTCAAGATTTCCCTGAAGCGTTTTTGAATCTCCTATAATTGCCCTGGATTCTTTAATGTCCATATTCCAATCCAGACCAATTGTATTACACTTTAATGCCGCCATTTCCTTTCTTGCAAAGAAAGCACCTTTCGCAAATACTGTAATGGGCACTTCATTTATCGCATCGCAGATATCACTGATATACTTTAATGAAAATTCGTTATATACGTCTGGAGCGAGTATGCCCGCCCATGAGTCAAATATCTGGAGCATATCAGCTCCGGCAGCAACTTGTCTTTTCAGATAGGCAATTGTTGCAGAAGTAATTCTGCTCAATAATGCATGAGCCAGGGAAGGTTCTGCATAAAGCATCTTTTTGGTTTTGCTGAATGTCTTTGAGCCACCACCATCAACCATGTAAGCCATTATAGTAAAAGGTGCTCCCGCAAAACCAATCAAAGGCACTCTCCCATCTAGCTCCTTTTTGGTAATTTTTATCGCATCGTATACATACTGAAGCTCATCAGCTGCAGCCTCTTTTTCCTTCAATTGCTGAATGTCACTTTCAAATTGTATAGTTTTAGGAAACAGAGGGCCTTTTGCTTCAATCATCTCATAAGGAAGCCCCATCGCTTCGGGAATTACCAGAATATCTGAAAAAATGATTGCGGCATCTACCCCTAATATATCAACAGGCTGTATGGTAACTTCTGCTGCCAAAGCTGGATTTGTTACCAGTTCTTTAAATCCACTTAAACTTTCCCTTACTTTTCTGTATTCAGGAAGAATTCTACCTGCCTGCCTCATAAGCCATACAGGAGTTCTTTCTGTTTTTTCTCCTTTGGCTGTTCGCAGGATTAAATCATTTTTCAATTGCATGCCGCAAAGATATAAAAGAAAAATACAGATATCAGATTAAAAAACTAATAGCTTCTAATCCAATACCATTTTTTTCACAAAGGATTTTCCTTGAAATAGCAATTCGATAAAATAGACACCCCGTTCAAGCTTTTCAACACCAATATTGAAATTATTAAAGCCGGACTTAAAGTACTTTTTAGCATGAAAAACCGTTTTTCCTAAAACATTCAAAACTGAGAAGTTCATTTCACCCTCATTTTTTAAAGTAAGATCAAGGTTAACATTTCGGGTATTTTCCAGTTTTATCTTCTTCAAACAAAATGTTATCAAATCAGAATCATCAAGGGAAATACATTCCTGACCTGGTCTGGAAGTAATATATCTATATCTTTTATCCATTATTTAAGTAATTAGGCGTGTAATTTCATACAAAAGTTACCATAAAAAAGTTCGACAAAAACCTAATTATTCACATTTAACTAATTAAAAACTAAGATTAAATACAATTAAAAATGTTTCATAACTGTTTTTTTTCTTACCTTAGCTCTCGTAAAATTTTATCAATAATTAAATAAAACTGAAGTACTTATAAAGCTGATTTTTATAATTTATTTTGTATTTATTTGCATTTTTTCTCTTTGAGCTAAAGTGCAAAAATTGTAAGTTTGTAAAATTGGATTTGTAGAATCTAATCTTTTTCACCCAAAACGATCTAATAAATTTTATGGCCGGAATTAGTGCACCTGTGAGCAATGCTGTTAAAGACAATACCTCATCGTCCAATGTGCAGAAGGACAATAAAAACTATAAGGTACCACTTATAGTAATTACCTCGCTATTTTTCATGTGGGGGTTTATCACCTGCTTAAACGACATTTTGATTCCAAAATTCAAAAGTCATTTTGCTTTACAAGGTTGGGAAGCAATGCTTGTGCAGTCTGCCTTTTTCAGTGCCTATTTCTTAATATCATTTATTTATTTTATTGCCTCAGCAGGTGGATTCGATCTTATTTCTAAGATCGGTTACAAAAATGCTATAATCTTAGGTCTATCAATTTGCGGAGCCGGTTGTCTGCTTTTCATCCCTGCAGCGGACAATGAAAGTTTCTATCAGTTCCTTGGAGCTCTTTTCGTGTTAGCTTCAGGTATAACAATACTTCAAATGGGAGCTAACCCATACGTGGCACTTCTTGGCCCGGCGGAAGGAAGTTCTTCACGTCTAAACATGACACAAGCATTCAATGCCTTAGGAACAACTATCGCCCCTGTGATCGGTGGTATGCTTATATTTGGAGGTGGACTAGAAACAGTTAAAATGCCTTATGTTGGTCTTGCCTCTGCTCTTTTTGGTCTAGCTTTGATAATAGCTATTATCCCTCTACCTAAGGTAAGTGGAGAAGTTTCTTTGGAAAAAGGAATTGGCGCATGGAAATATTCTCACCTGATCTTGGGTGTGCTTTGTATATTCTTCTACGTTGGTGGTGAAGTTTCGATAGGCTCTGCAATAATCAATTTCCTTGAATTAGATAATATTGCTGGATTACCCGCTGAAAAAGCTGATAAATTCCTTTCATTCTATTGGGGCGGAGCTATGGTAGGTCGATTCTTCGGAGCTGTTTTCCTTGACGAAAAAACTGATATCAGTAAGCAAAAGGGAATTATCGTTTCTGTAATTATGCTTTCTTACGCCTTGGGAGTATTCCTGATGAACAAACACTTTATCATAGGCACACCTGAAGCTGGAGAAGTTCTTGATTTTACTACCCCAGTTATTTTCATGGGCGTTGCAGTTTTAAATTTAATTGCATTTTATATTGGCAAGAATAAGCCAGGATTCACATTAGGTCTTTTTGCTTCTATAGTTGTAGGGTTACTTTTAATAGGAATTGTTGGAAAAGGCAACATTGCAATGTGGTCAGTTCTTTCAATAGGGTTATTTAATTCTATCATGTTCCCTACTATCTTTACTCTTGCAATCAAAGACCTTGGAATTGATACATCTCAGGGAGCTTCACTACTTATCATGGCAATAGTTGGAGGAGCAATCATCCCTCCGATACAAGGATTACTTTATGGTGAAGCCAATAGTGGACTTCAGTTCTCATTTGTTATACCATTATTATGTTATCTGTATATTGCTTATTATGGCTTTGTTGGTTCAAAACCAAAAAGGGTTAGTCAATAGTAACAACTTACCAAAAATAAAAAGCGGCTCCTTTCTAATGAAGGGAGCCGCTTTTTATTTTAGACGATTTAAAATTCTAAGCCTTTGTCATCACTTTTTCCAGTCTTTCATAAGCTTCTTTCATTTTCTCAGCAGGTACGCAGAGAGATAGCCTCAGAAAGTTTTTTCCATTGGAACCAAATATTTCACCAGGAGTAAAGAATACATAAGAAGAGTACAGAATCTGATCCACAAAAGCTGCTATATCCGGAACAGCTACCGGATCCTTGGGCTTTGCCCAGATAAATAACCCTACCTGATCTTTGCTGTATTCGAAATTAAGTAAATCCAGAATTTTATAAACCCAATCTCTTCTTTCTCTATAAACGTCATTTCTTTTAGCATGCCAAGCATCATCATTATCCAAAGCTTTTATAGCAGCTTGCTGAATGCCAAGAAACATACCAGAATCAATATTGCTCTTAATTGCTAATGCGGCATCAAGATATTCCTTTTTTCCTAACATCATTCCAACTCTCCATCCCGCCATATTATGAGATTTACTGAAGGAATTCAACTCTACTGCAACTTCCTTAGCTCCTTCTATCTGCAAAATACTGAATGGTTCTTCTTTATTGAGAACAAGACTATAAGGATTATCATAACAGATGAGAATCTTTTTCTCTTTTGCAAATTCGATAAGCTTTTTCAGCATATCCTTATTCGCTACTGTCCCAGTTGGCATATGAGGATAGTTCACCCACATTATTTTAACTTTGGATAGGTCAGCCTTTTTTAATGTTTCAAAGTCAGGAAACCAGTTATTTTCTTCTTTCAAATCATAATAACGGATTGTACCTCCAGCAAGCATTGTCAGCGAGGAGTATCCGGGATATCCTGGATTCGGTACCAGTACCTCTTCGCCTGGATTCAAAAAAGCCATTGTAAGATGAAGAATCCCCTCTTTAGAGCCTAGCAAAGGCAATACTTCATCATTGGGGTTTAGCTCTATCTTATAGGTCTTTTTATACCATTCAGCAATTTTTTGTCTGAATTCTGGAATCCCTCTGTAGGGCTGGTATCCGTGGGTATTATCTTTTTCAGCAGTAGAAACAATTGCAAGTACAGTTTCTTTGGAAGGCGCTAGATCAGGACTGCCGATTCCAAAGCTGATTACATTTTTGCCCTCCTTGTTGAGTTTGGCAATTTCTTCTAATTTTCTTACGAAATAATATTCTTTTACAAGATTAAGCCTGTCTGCTTTTGGTATAATCATGAATAGTTTCTCCTTTTCTATACTCTCCCAGTATTCTGAGATTTTCTACGATATTTTTTATTTCAATTGACTTTTTGAAATCTTCATAATTGAAAAATTCACAGTCTACATAAAATGTGTATTCATTGGGTCTGCCGATAATGGGCAATGACTGAATTTTAGTCAGGTTAATATTATTCTCAACAATAACTCTAAGCACATCTGCCAAAGCTCCTACCCTATTCGGAAGATGAAAGCTAATAGTTGCTTTATTTTTATTTTCAGTTTTAAATCTTTTATCTCTGGAAAGAATAAGAAATCTTGTATAGTTTTTCTTTTCTGTTTCAATGCTTTCAGCCAGAATATCCAGATTATACAGCTCTGCGGCGTATCTTCCGGCTATAGCAGCAACATTCTTCTCCCCATTTAATCTGATATCACGAGCACTATCAGCTGTGTCATGGTACTCTTCCAGTTTTATATGAGGGTATTTCTGAAGAAAGTCCTGGCACTGAAGCAATGCCATATAATGAGATCTCGCCTTTTCAATTTTATCAATGGTAGTCCCAGGCAAGGCCATCAGATTTTGTTCAATCCTTAAATAAATCTCCCCAATTATTAAAAAATCAAATTTCTGCAACAGTGCATAGTTGGGCAGAATGCTTCCTGCAATCGAATTTTCAATTGCCATGACAGCATAATCTGCATCTTCGTTTTTTAAAGTCTCACATAAGATTGGGAAAGAGCCACATTCTATCATCTCCACCTCCTCTTTAAAATAATTTCGAGCCGCTATCTCATGAAATGATGCTCTGCCGCCTTGTATTGCAACTTTTACCATACTCTGTTTAAACCATATATAAAAAAAAAGTCCCTAACGGGACCATCAACAATAGCAATTCTGATCCCTCCGGTTAGGACTGATAGAAATAGTAAAATGCAAATAACATTAAACCCCGGACCATACTTTCAAATTTAATTTGTTCTTGTAAAGAAACCAAAATTTTCGTCTAAGATATAAGCTTATTTTTTTAAAACCTTTGAAATGAAATAGTCGATGAAAACGATTAGAATGAATGTAACCGGAACAAAAATCAACAAAAAAATATAAAATGACGCATAAGAAAAAAACGAATCTCCGGCAGTTTGAGAGTTTAAGAGGTCTCTTAGAAAGTCCATAGATATTGAAGTTTACTTGTTTAAAATTTTATAGGTGTAAATACATTATCACCTATAAAAAGTAAACTTCAATACTCCTATTTCTTATTTAAAATGCTTGTCTTATCTCATTTTTAAGGAATCTAAGAGCATTATTTACAGGATCTTCAGTTCTGGTAGATAGCAGCTCAAAAATATTTTTAGCAAGTTCAATGCTCCTCGATTGAGGATTGGTTTTATCTGCTGCCAAATTTATCGTTGAAATAATATCATCCATGGCTTTCTTCACATTGTCCCAAGCTTGATCGCTCATATACACCTGTTGAGAAAGGTTATGGCTGAATTCTTCACGGATTTCATGCAATAGTTGCTGATGGAAAGCCACAGAACTAAACGAAGCGTCATTAACCCTTACAACCAGATTTGCAGGCGAGATTCTTTCAAGGAATAGTGCCATTCTTTCATATGCCTGAAGTCTGATCGGCAGGACGGTCTCCGTATTTTTGATTTTTATATCAATAAGCTTTTTTTCAAACTCCTTATTCAAAAAAGCTTTAACGGTCAGGTACATACCATACAAAACAACTCCGGCAGGCAATAAAATTTTTAAAAGATCAACAAACTCTTGCATATTATTTACTTTAATTATCAATACTTAACCTAATATCTGATTTATTTAGTTCTGATCATGTCTTCAGGAAAACAAATTATATAATCTGCTATATTTAAATTCTCTTTATCCAGAACTGACAAATTTTTCTGTTCTTTAGAACTTACTGTAATTATTTTTTGAGAAGGATTTTTCTTTTTTAAATACCAATAAATTCCCTCAAAGCCGTCAGAATGGTAGCTCCCGTTGATATGGAAGAATATTTTTTCTGCTCTATTCAGATTGATAAAATGGGCCATCGTGGCATCCTTTATCGCTTGAGCTTCAATCATAAAAGGAAGACTAAATGCATGTCCTTGTGATGATGATTCTGCAAGCTGTTTGTATCCGGGTAAGTTTTTATCAATATCAAATGGCAAAGGAACAATCCATTTAAAAGCTTCACTTTGCAAGAGTTGAAGAGAATCTATCCCCTTTTTAGCTACCAGAGATGCATATCTTCTTGGGATATTCGTAGCAATAAAAGTTAGATGTTTTTCTTTAGAAAACTGAATGATCGGAAGATACGCCTGTTCAAAATTACTCCAGGTTTTTGCCTCATCTTTAAAATTGGTTAGAGAAAAATAACCCTTTAAATATTCATCAATGATGATCTGGTCATCTGCTTCAAAGAACTCTCCTCCCACAACTACCTTTCCTTTTTTAACTGCTTCAAGGCTCTTCAAAACCTGAAGTTGAAGCCAGTGACACAGGGCATTATCGTGAATCTCTCCAAACAAAATAATATCCGCGCTTTCCATCCCACTAAGAAATTTATCATAGGAAACCTTTTTACCCTGTTTATCAAACAAAGTATACGCATCCTGAGCAAATATATTTAATGGTAAAAGTGTAAAAAGTAAATAAAAAACTAACCTATTCATTGACTCTTCTGATAGTTACCTTTGACTTATTGCAAAGACTTCCAAATGGAGGATTCATTTTTGATACTGCTGCTTCTGCAGAGGTAATATTAGGATATAAATTAAAAATGGCATCTACGATTTTCTGAGCTACTATTTCAAGTAGCTTGCTTGGTATCTCCATTTCGCGTTTAACAATCTGAAAAAGCTTTACATAATCCACTACTTCACTTATATCATCCCTCAGATAATTGGTTTTAGGATAACTCACCTTCAGATCAACGATAAAACGATTACCCGTTCTGGTTTCTTCCTCATACAAGCCATGATAAGCATAGAACTCTAATCCTTCCAATGCTACCTCAATTTCTTCTTTCATCAGAGTGAATCAAAAAATGAACCGTCACCTTTTTTTCCCTGTTCCGGTGCATTATTAGCAGGTTTTGGAGGTTCCGCTTTCTTAACTGGATTTTCAATAGGTTTAATTTCAGGAAGAGGTATCTGATCCTGTTTCTTTTTCTCAAAACCTAAGCTTCTTCTGAATTCTTTCAGCTTTGTGTCAAGTCTTTCCTGAGAACCAGACTTGGCAATAGCTCTCGAAACCTTTTCATTAGTATCATTGACCAGACTTTTTAATTCGGAATGCAAGTTATCTCTCTGGTCAGCTATATAGTTGTATTCTCTTTCTACTGCTTTTACCTCATCCTGGAGTGAATCCATGATATCTTTGGCCTTCTCTTCTGCATCTTCCAAAATAGACTTAGCTTTAAAACTAGCATCATTCAGCAAAGCCTCAGCTTTCATCTGAGCTTCTCTCAAGTGTAGCTCTGCAGATTTATTAGCTGCATCTATCATATGAGCCCCTGTATCTTCGGCAGTCTTGAGTGTACGGAATAAAGAATGCTCAACCTCACGCAATCTGGAAACCTCTTTTTCAGAAGTGTCCAACCTTCTCTTCAGTTCTTTATTTTCTTCGAGCAGTCGCTCCCATTCCTGAGACAGAGAAAGTAAAAAAGCATCAACCTCTTCCTTTTCATACCCTCTGAAAGCTTTCTCAAATTCTTTCTGCCTGATTTCAATTGGGGTTATTTTCATTTTGGATACTTATTTAAAACTTAACTGTTCAGCCCTTCAACCTTTCGTCAGGGTATTTTTATAAATTTTTCACTTTCCAGACAGAGATTGATCTGTCATCACTACAAGAGACAATGGTATCTAAAGAAGACCAGAGTACTTTATTAACTGAAGTACCGTGTCCCGCATGTCTGGATTTATCAATAACTTTTATAAGGGAAAAAGTTCCAGCATCCCATACTTTCACTGACTTATCCATGCTGCAAGTAGCAAAATATTTTCCATCTTCCCTAAATGCGATATTGTTTATCGCAAACAAGTGAGCGGCTATTGATTCTACAAACTCCAGTTTTTTTTGCCTTATTGCCCATACTTTCAATTTGGCATCCCTACCTCCGCTTAGCAAATATATCCCATCAGGAGAAAATGCCAATGTAAAAACAGAATTTTCATGTGCTTCTTTCTGATCAGTCAATTGTAATGATGGAAGATCAAAAACGCTGATTGTAAAATCACTGGATCCTACCACAAGCAAATTATCAGCTTCATTAATGGCAATTGTTCTAAGGCTTTTATCAGAGACTTTAATCTTTGCAATGGTAGACAAATCTTCAGCATCCAAAACAACCAAAGTACCATCGCCACAAGCTAAGTAGACATTCTTTCCCGCAGATTTGACATCAAAAATCTGGGAACTGCTCACAGAAGTGGAGAATTCCTCTTTTTTAATGTCTGGATTTATGAGATGGATACCATTAAAATTATGCCCGACCAACAGTTTTCCCTGCAGATATCTGAGAGCGTAAACAGAGTTTTCTACCTTCGCTACCAACTTACCCAAATCTGGTTGATCAAGGTCCCACTTGACAACCATTCCATCTCCACCTGCAGAATAAATCACCTTATCTGATTCGCCCTTTTCAATTGTATAAATGCAGTCTTTATGACCAGTTAAGGAAGCTATCTTTTCTACCTCAATTTTTGTCATGGAATGTACTTTTGGAATTTTGTCTAAATTTAGCAATTAAATAAACGATTTTACACATATAAAAAATTCAACTTCCTGATGCCCTTAGTTTCTATTTCTTCTATTGATGATAATTCCTGCTGGGGAATCTGGAAAATTGAAGAAAATCTTGATGAACTCCTCCAAATGTATACTCCAGAAAATAAATGTGATGAAACCTGGAGTGAAAAAAGAAAAAAAGAATGGCTAGCTTCTAGAATACTTTTAGAGAAGTTATGCTCATTTAGCGGGATTGAATTCCATGATATTCATAAAGACGAGCTTGGAAAACCGGTTTTAGTACCGTTCAATGCGGAGGTTTCCTTAAGCCATTCAAAGTCAATGTGCTGTGCAATTTTAAACAAATCGGGAAAAGTTGGTATAGATATTGAACTTTCTTCAGAAAAAATTATACGAGTCAAGGATAAATTTCTGAGTGAAACAGAATTAGCAGAAGCAGGTGATAACCTTGATGTATTGTCTGCGTATTGGTGCGTGAAGGAAGCAGTATATAAAATGTTTTCCGAACTTAAGCTGAATTTTAAAGAGTCAATCAGAATTAAACCTTTTGATTTTTCTAATAAAGATGCGTATTGTTTATGTGAGATTAAAAGTAATGATGTTGTAGTCAACACAATTCCAATGAAAATTTCAAGATTTGGAAATTACATTTTAGCTTTTAATTATTAAATTAGTAGCACTAATCCGGGAAAAAGATGAAAATTATCGGGACTATTTTCTTTTCTTTTTTTACCTTAAATTTATTTGCTCAGACAGGTTACAATGTTGGAGACAAGGTAAAAAACTTTACTGCAAGTAATGTAACAAGTCAGAATAAGATCAGTTTGGCTGAGTATTCAGAAGACAAAGGTATAGTCATTGTTTTCACAAGTCAGGATTGTCCTTATTCTAAATTATATGAAGAAAGGATTATTCGTTTAGCAAGTGAATTTGAAATCAACAAAGTTAAATTCATATTGGTAAACCCTAACAATCCTGCAGCTTGTCCATCTGACGGAGTAAACGAGATGACTAACAGGGCTAAGGAAATGGCCTACAATTTTCCATATTTACCAGATAAAAATTTTGAAATTTCTAATGCATTCGGTGCCACAAAAACACCGGAGGTATTTGTCTTAAAAAACATCAACAAGTCCTTCGTACTATTTTATAAAGGAGCTATAGATGACAATCCTCAGGTCCCAAAAGATGTTCACTATCATTATCTGAGAGATGCTTTACTTGCATTGGTTCAGGATAATGCACTTAAGGTTTCAGAAAAAAGAGCTATCGGTTGTATTGTTAAAAGATAAATACTCAGAAATTAATCTATTATTTCTCTTCCATCAGAAATGGAATCTAATAACTGTTTAATTTCTTCCACTTTTACTGCGTCACCCAGTTTTTCGAAAGAAACTGATAGATTTCTTAACATTCTTCTAACAATATCCAGGTTTGAACATGGTTGGTAAAAAATATCCAATGGATTAATGTTAAGGTGAGACAAATAGTTGTCAATATCAGCTTTAGAAAAAATCAATCCCTTGTTAAATGCATTAATATAAAACTGAACAGATTCAGATTTATATGTGAGTATGAATAAATTAGGGAGATTTACCCCATATACTGGCATATTCAGTTTTTGTGCAATTAGAAGATAAATAACACAAAGCGTAATTGGATTTCCCTTTTTACTTTCTAAAACAATGTTAATCATTGAATTAGAGGGAGAATGAAAGTTTTTAGTATTAGCTGAAAACCTATATTGACTGAAAATTACATTGTTTAAAATTTTGACCTGATCAAACGGATGAATTTCATTTTTCATATTTGTCCAGGCTTCAAAGTATATCTGATCAAGCTCTGACTTTAGCTTGCCTATTTCAAGATCAGGATATTGGTAAGTAGCAATAATCCACATCCCTTCAAGCAAATCCTTACCTCCACCATCTTTCCAGGCAGCGAGTCTCACCTTCAACAAATCATAATGTACAGTATGAATCAGTTCTTCAATTCTTTTCTGAACAATAGGGTTAAAATTATTTTCCCATTCATTTTCCAAAAATGGAATAATTCCTTCTCCCAAGGCAAGAATTTCTTTCTCCACATGCAATAGCACCTCTGTATCTTCATCATCCAAAAGTGAAATTAAAGCTTTGATCTTCTTATTGTCCATTACTAACTACCTTCTTACCTATATATTAACCAATTTTCAAACTATAAAGATATACAGGAAACCTGAGAACATCATGTTTGAAGGATTCCGGGGTTGAACTTTTTTTCAATTGGAGCATTGTTAGAAGCTTCAATGCCCATGGAAATTGATGTTCTGGTTTCTTTCGGATCAATTATCCCATCCACCCAGATGCGGGAAGCTGCATAATAGGGAGAAAGCTTTTCATTATATTGAGCCAATATTTCATCAAGGATTTTCTTCTCCTCTTCTGGAGTAATGGTTTGACCTTTTGCTTTCATTGAAGATACTTTAATCTGCAGAAGCGTTTTGCCAGCCGAAGCCCCACTCATAACCCCCAATTGCGCCGTTGGCCAGGCAAATATCAGTCTCGGATCATAAGCCTTCCCGCACATTGCATAGTTTCCTGCACCAAAAGAATTACCAATGATCAACGTAAACTTAGGTACTACAGAATTTGCCACTGCATTTACCATCTTAGCACCATCTTTTATAATCCCACCATGTTCGGATCTGCTCCCCACCATAAATCCTGTAACGTCCTGAATGAACAATAATGGAATTTTCTTTTGATTACAATTCATGATAAAACGAGCCGCTTTATCAGCGGAATCTGAATATATAACCCCTCCCATCTGCATCTCATCTTTTTTATTTTTGACCATTTTGCGCTGATTGGCTACAATTCCCACTGACCAACCATCTATTCTCGCAAGTCCGCACAGAATCGTCTTTCCATACAATTCTTTATATTCTTCAAATTCAGAATTATCAACCAGGCGCTCTATTATCTCCCGCATGTCATAAGGCTTTACTCTATCCGCAGGCAAGACTCCATATATCTCATCAGGGTTCTTTGCTGGTTGTTTTGGTTCTACCCTGTCAAATCCTGCTTTGTCCGAATGCCCAATTTTGCCGATGATGCTTCTTATCTTCTCCAAGCACTCCTCATCATTGGCACACTTATAATCTGTCACTCCTGAGATTTCCGAATGAGTAGACGCGCCGCCAAGTGTTTCATTATCTACTGTTTCACCAATGGCGGCTTTTACCAGGTATGGTCCGGCAAGGTAGATGGAACCTGTGTTCTCAACAATTAAAGCTTCGTCAGACATAATTGGAAGATATGCTCCACCAGCGACACAGCTGCCCATAATGGCTGAAATCTGCACAATTCCTGATGAAGACATGATGGCATTGTTTCTGAATATACGGCCAAAGTGTTCTTTATCCGGAAAAACTTCATCCTGCATAGGCAAGAAAACACCTGCACTGTCTACCAGATATATAATAGGTAATTTATTTTCCATTGCTATTTCCTGAGCACGGAGATTTTTCTTCGCTGTGATTGGAAACCAGGCTCCGGCTTTCACAGTAGCATCATTGGCAACAATCATACAAAGACGTCCATGAATATAACCCATCCCAGTTACCACGCCAGCAGAGGGACAACCTCCCACCTCTGAATACATGCCGTCTCCCGCCAAAGCTGCTATTTCAAGAAACTGAGAATTCTTATCAATTAGCTTTTCAATTCTTTCTCTTGCTGTAAGCTTCCCTTTTTCATGTTGCTCCTCTATCTTCTTTTCTCCTCCACCTAGTTTTACTTTTTGCAATCTTGTTTTTAACTGAAAGGAAAGTTGTTTGAAAACGTCTTCATTTTTGTTGAACTCAATATTCATGACCTTTAGGGTTAAAATGAAATTATCTGAAAATTTACTATTTAGGATTAACAGTGTGAACTTAACAGAATTTTAAACAAGCCACACATCCTACTTTAAAATTGAAAATGCTGAATAAAAATTTTTATCTGACTTTTCAAAGTCCAAGTTATCCTTAGGATACTTTTATTGAATATTTACTTAGTATAAAAAATTTTGTTCTCTTTTAAGTCTAGTAATTTAAAACAAAAAATCCCGCAGATGCGGGATTCTTAATTTCTTTTCAATAAATAATCTCTTGTAACTATTCAGGAGCTACATAGCCCTTTTTGGGTTTTTGGCCTAAAGGAGAGAAGTAATGCTTTGGATTATTTCTAAGATCTGTAACCAGTTTATCCATATTCTTTACTGCATTATTAAGATTATCAATAAATGCTTTGTCATTAACCAGGGCACCGATGCTACCTTGCCCTGAGTTAATTTTATTGGTAATAGAGCTAAGATTTGCCATTGCTTTGTTTGCATTTGCTACAGTAGCCTTCAACTCAAGGTCATTTAATGAATCAGCAAAGTGATTCATTTTAGCAATCAGTGGCTTTAATTCTTTCTCTGTTTGCGCCAAAGAAGTTGTCATTGCTGACAAATTTGAGGTCATAGCATAAAGATTCTTTCTGTTTTCACCGATTAGTAATTTCAAATCTCCGGAGGCAAGTTCAAAGTTGTGCAAGGTCGTCTTTACACTCATTCCCAACTCATCCCCAAAAATCTTGTTAAGATTTACAACAGTGGAATCAAGGTTAGTTAAAATAGGAATAGCTTTTTCGCTAAGCATCTCAGTGATATTTTTTTCGATGTTACCTTTAAGCGTATCACCGTTTTCAAATGTCCTGCTATTCTTTCCAAGTTTAAGGTCAATAGATTTACCTCCCAATAAATCGGTGTTAGAAATGAAAGCGCTTGTAGAATCTCCTAAAACTATGTGTTCATCTACCTGAATCTGAACAACAATCTTATTGTTTTGGGAAGTCACCATTTTAAGTCCATCTACACGGCCGATCGTCATACCATTCAGAGTAACAGGATTTGAAACAGTGAGTCCGTCAATCTGATTGTAAACGATGAAGTATTTTTTTGTAGGAGAAAAAAAGTCAACTCCTTTTAAAAAATTAAATCCGATATATAGTATCACACCAGCAACCAAGGCCAGGAGTCCTACCTTTACTTCTTTAGATATTTTCACTTTTATTTATTCATTGATTCAAGTTCGGATTTATATTCTTTCAAAGCTCTATAAATTCCTGAAGCTATATAAACCTGACTTGTTTTGTTTTTTAAATACTTTTCTTCAGCAGGGTTTGTTAAAAAACCAATTTCTATCAAGGCGCTTGGCATAGCACTTTTCCACAACACTACCAATCCTGCCTGTTTTACCCCTCTGCTAGTTCTTCCGATTCTTGAAGAGAATTGTTTTTCTACCTTTTGTGCAAATCTAAGACTATTTTCGATAAAAGCATTCTGGTAAACTGAAAACAGGATATGTGCCTGAGGAGAGTTTGGGTCAAAGCCTTGATAATTTTTTTTATAATTTGTTTCTTTCAATATTACAGAATTTTCCCTTTTGGCCACTTCCAGATTATCTTCTGATGTATGCAACCCCATTGTATATGTCTCAGTACCAAAGACATGCTTAGGGCCGGAGTTACAATGGATTGAGATAAACAAATCTGCATTGTTCCGGTTTGCAATACCGGCGCGGTCGTGAAGCTCAACAAATTCGTTTTTTGTTCTGGTATAGATTACCTTTACGCCCGGAAGATTCTCTTTGATGATTCTGCCTAGTTCAAGTGCAGTAGCGAGAGTGATTGCCGACTCATGGGAGTTTTTTCCATGACAACCGGGATCTTTGCCTCCGTGACCTGCATCAATTACAACTGTCTTAAGCTTGTATTGTTTGACCTCAACAGGACTGAAGGAAGTTAGCACAATAATTGCTGAGAGGAGGATGGTCAATACAATATTGTTCAAAATATTCGATTTTAAAAGTTATTACGATAACTTTGCACACAAAAATTGTAAATTTTTAATAAATTCTGAAAAAACTAGTACAAAATTTAGGGGTATTTTTTCTGACGATCTTCCTGCTTTCTAGCAGAACTGCTTTTTCTCAGTCAGATACTACCGAGGTGCTGGCTCCGGCAGAGAGCACGGAAGCCGCTGCAGTAACGGATACTACAGGCACTTCTGATTCGCTTAATGTGAAACACAAAGGCGACATTGAAACTACTATTAAATATTCTGCAAGAGATTCCATACGTCTTGACGTAGTAACTCAAACAGCATATTTATATGGTGATGCAAAAATTAATTATGGGGATATTACTCTGGAAGCCGAGCAGATTGAAATTAACTGGGCGACTTCTACTCTGACAGCAGTTGGTGTTCCTGATTCTTTAGGAAAGGTAAAAGGAGTTCCTTTATTTAAAGAGAAGGAAGATAAATATTCTGCAAATATCATCAAATACAACTTCAAAACCCGCAAAGGAATTATATCCGACATTGTCACTCAACAAGGTGAAGGTTATATCCAAGGTGAAAAAGTTAAAAGGACAGATGAAGCACTGTTTATAAATAGCGCTATTTATACGACCTGTAATCTCGCTCATCCGCATTTCCATATAAGTGCAAACAAATTAAAAGTAATACCTCAGGACAAAATTGTAACAGGACCATTCAACCTTTATGTTGCGGACGTCCCTACCCCTTTGGGTTTTATTCTTGGAATATTTCCTGTACCTAAAAAGAACAAATCCGGATTGATTTTTCCAATGTACGGAGAGTCTCGCGACAGAGGATTTTTCCTGAGAAACGGAGGATATTATTTTGCAATTAATGACTATATCGGTTCAAGGCTAATTGGGGAAGTTTATACTTTAGGTAGTTATGGATTGCAATCTCAAACAGATTATATAAGCAGGTATAAATTCCGTGGAAATTTGGATTTGGCATTCAATCACAGAAAAAGCACCAATCCTAATTTTGGTGTAGCAGAGGGTGCCAAAGAATTCTATTTTGTTGATGATTATAAAATAGTCTGGAACCATCAGACTGTATCTAAGAAAAACAGTAAACTTTCCGCCGGGGTTAATTTTGGAAGTACAACTTTTAACAGAAATAACTCTTACAACCCGGCAGCTTATTTAACTAATACAATGACCTCCAGTATTTCTTATTCGAAATTCTTTGGAGGAACACCTTTCAATTTATCACTTGCTGCAAGATCTACTCAGAACAATAATACTGGTGTTTACGATTTTACATTCCCGGATTTTGCATTTAACATGAACAGGATTTATCCATTCAAGAAAAAAATCGGAGATGGAAACAGTTGGTATGAAAAAATAAACATCTCTTATAGTTCTGTAGGTTCAATCCAGGCCAGGAACGTGAGTGGTGTACCAAGAGGTAGAAATGCAGAAGGTGAAAATCTTGATACCCTTAAACTAAACTTTAACAATCTTGGTAAAATATTCGCTCCTCCTTACGCCAAAAGCGGACTTAGACATTCTGCAAGCTTAGCTACCACTATTAAGGCTTTGAAATACTTCAACCTGAACCCTTCTGCGAACTTTAATGAGTACATGTATTTTAACAGACTTAATTATAGAACAATTGGTCCTGATACCAATCAAACCATAACCTTTGATACTCTTAGAAGATTTTCAAATGCATATGATTTCAATTTTAGTACTGATTTAACTACAAGAGTTTTCGGATCTGTTTATTTCAAAAAAGGACGATTAATGGGTGTTCGCCATACATTGATCCCTACATTAAATTATACATACCGTCCTGATTTTTCAAAACTATTTGGAGGTCCGTCCTACCAGGTTGTTCCAGTAGGAACTTCCGCTGGCGAAGTTACCCAAAGTCTTTCCAGATATAATGGATTTCTTTACGGCGCACCCGGCCAAGGAACATCCAATCTTTTATCTTTCAGCTTAAATAATACATTAGAAGCAAAAGTAAAAACGAAAAACGACAGCGTTAATCCTACTAAAAAAGTACCAATTCTGGAAAACGTATCTATGAATGGTAGTTATGACTTCACAGCAGACTCATTAAATCTTAGTCTGATCAACTTTTCTGCAAGAACAAAGCTATTTAACAGGTTAGATATAAACTTTAATTACACCTATGATCCTTATGTTTATCAGTTGGATAGTATAATCGGAACCACTGTTTATCAAAGGAGAGTCGATGAATTGCAGACTGTAAAAGGTTTTAGGTCAAGATCTCAGCTGTATTCCCTAATGCTTAGTACCAACCTGAACCCAACAGCTAAAAAGAAAAATTACAAAGACCCTAAAGCCAGTCAGGCCGACCTTGACGTAATCAACGCCAATCCGGAAATGTATGTAGACTTCAATATTCCATGGAGTATGTATGTAAGCTATAACCTCAGTTATTCGAGAGTTGGTTTTAATCTAGGCAATACGATACAAACACTTTCTTTCAATGGTGACTTGAGGATTTCAGAAAAATGGAAAATCGGTTTCAACTCCGGATATGATATAACCAATGCAGCTGTAACCTATACTCAGATTAATGTTTACCGTGACCTGCACTGCTGGGAGATGCGTTTTAACTGGATACCATTCGGATACAGACAATCCTATAGTTTTGACATAAATGTAAAAGCTTCCGTGCTTCAAGACTTGAAGCTGAACAGAAAACGTGACTGGTACGACAACTCACTCAGAACGGCTCCACGGTAATCGGGAAATATACTTACGATCTATTGTAACTACTAAATCTTCAAACTGTTTTTCAACAACTTGCCCCCAAAGAGGATTAAACAATTCTCTTTTTGGGGGTTATATATTGAAAATAACAGGATGAATTGATACCATAAATTTTCTAAAATCCGTTATTGAAATAGCATACCTTCATAAGGCTTGCTAAAAAAATTTCAGGTTGATCTTGTAAAAAGTCAGTTTTGATTGATTTTGGATCACCAAAATAATAACTTTACCGTTTAACATTGAGAATTTCCCCTTTTTATGATTAATACTCAGAATATCGCGATTGAAAAGACCAAACAGTCAAAGTTAAGTCAGACGGATTTTAAAAATCTTGAGTTTGGAGCAGTATACTCAGACCATATGTTTGTCATGGATTACAAGGATAAGCAATGGTGTGGATTGAGAATTGTACCTTTCCAGAATATATCAATGAGTCCTGCCACCTCTGTTTTGCACTATGGGCAGTCGATATTTGAAGGTCTTAAAGCATATAGAGCGGACAATGGCGACATTCTTCTATTTCGCCCTCTTGATCACCATAAAAGGTTAAACAAATCTGCGAAAAGGCTTTGTATGCCAGAACTGGATGAAAAAGCATACCTAGATGGAATCACTGAACTTATCAAGCTGGACAGAGCATGGATTCCTAACCTTCCTGGATGCTCTCTTTATCTGAGACCTTTTATGTATGCTGCAGATGAGTTTATTGGGGTAAAACCATCTTCTACGTATAAATTCATTGTATTTACTTCACCTGTGGCTGGTTATTACAAAGGGACAGTTAAAGTAATTATCGAAACTGAATATGTAAGAGCTGCTGAAGGTGGTACAGGTTTTACAAAATCAGGAGGTAACTATGCTGCATCTCTTCTGCCTGCGAAACTTGCTGCAGAAAAAGGGTACCAGCAAATTATGTGGACTGACAGCAAAGAGCATAAATATTTTGAGGAATCCGGAACGATGAACCTTATGTTCATCATCGGCGATACTCTTGTTACACCTCCTCTATCGTCTTCAATCCTTGCAGGTGTTACAAGAGATAGCATTCTTACATTGGCTAAAGACTGGGGTGTAAAAGTTGAAGAAAGAAGAGTATCTGTAGATGAGGTTGTAAAAGCTCATGAAAACGGAACGCTGAAAGATGCATTCGGAACAGGAACTGCAGCCACTATTACTCATATTTCAACTATCAATTACAAGGGAGCTGACCTTGTTCTTCCTGGTGAAGAAACAAGAGAACTTTCTAACAAATTGAGTAAAGCACTGAATGATATTAAGCTTGGAAAGACAGAAGATAAATTTGGCTGGATATATAGAATAAAATAAATCTGAAGATTTATATCAAAAAAGAGTCCTGAATGCGAAGTAAAGATTATTTCAAATTCAGGACTCTTTTTTATTTGGGGTCAAAATAATACTTTTATATAATCCTTCTCAAGAAGAAAGACTATATAATGATGTAAAATATTATGTCAGAACCAATTTTTCCATATCAACCAGCGCATCTTCCTTAAGCACTGGTATTACATTAAACTGATCTTCATGTAGGCAAAATTCTATATCCTTTTGAATATTCAGATTTTTCAGTCTTTTCACGTGAGAGCATGCTGAAAGATAAGCCAGCATGTCTTTTTTTGCATGATTGTACAAAGTAGCAGAAGCAATAACAGAATCATTTTCAATTTCAAAATAACCTTTCAAACCTTCTACCACCGCACCTGCAAATAACGTATCTTCAAGATTTACTTTACCCTTCCATCCGGCACATACTATAAGTACATCATTCGGCTGGGCTATCAGGTAATTTATAACAGCAGTTTTATTTAGAAAAGAACCTACAATTACTTCCTCTGCATCTTTTGATTTTGCAATGGCCAAGGTACCATTGGTGGTGGTCATGGCTATGGTTTTACCTGCATAAGCGTTGTTAAGATAAGCAAGAGGAGAATTTCCAAGATCGAAACCTTCTGGCATTTTCCCATCTCTTTCAGCTGCGCCAACACACCCCTTCTCCCTGAGTGACTGACATTCTTCCAACTTCGCGACAGGTATAATTTTCTCTACTCCATTGGCAATGGCTACTGTCATACACGACGTTGCCCTTAGAATATCTACAATTACTACTACTCGCTTTTCCACTTCATATAAGTGAAGCAGTTCAGGAGTAAGGCATACATCCACTTTTCTCATATTCTACCTTTTACTTCTTCAGGAAAGGAAGCTTTACAACCTTAGCCTTATGTTTTTTATTTCTTATTTCAATAAATATTTCCGAATCTATCTCTGTATACGGAATTGAAACATACCCCATTCCAATCCCAACAGACAGAGTTGGGGATTGTGTTCCTGAGGTCACCTCTCCTATTTTATTTCCATCCGCATCGACAATGGAGTAATGACTTCTGGGGATACCTCTCTCCTGCATCACAAATCCTACCAGTTTTTTTGATACACCCTTGTCTTTTTGTTCTTTTAATGATTTAGAATTGATAAAATCCTTGTTAAATTTTGTAATCCAGCCAAGGTTTGCCTCTATTGGAGAAGTATTATCATCTATATCATTTCCATAAAGACAGAAACCCATTTCCAGTCTTAATGTATCACGGGCGCCCAGACCAATTGGCTTTATACCAAACGCCTTTCCCGCCTCCATAATTTTACTCCAAACAAATACCGCTTTATCATTTGGGACATAAATCTCAAAGCCTCCAGCTCCTGTATATCCTGTTGCAGATACTATTACATTGGCAACATCAGCAAAATCGACAATTTCAAATGTATAGTATTCCATTGCGGACAAATTCAGACTTGTAAGTCCTTGAAGTGCTTCGGCAGCTTTTGGTCCCTGAACAGCAAATAGAGCCGTTTGATCGGAAATATTTTCCAGCTGAGCTTCAAATGAATTGTGACTAGATATCCAATTCCAGTCCTTATCAATATTTGATGCATTTACAACAAGCATATATTTCTCATTGTTTATTTTATAGACGAGGAGATCGTCTACAATGCCACCATCAGAATTTGGCAAACAGGAATACTGAATTTTGCCGTTGAAAAGCTTTGACGCATCATTGCTGGTAACCTTCTGAATCAAATCTAAAGCTCCCTTTCCTCTCACCATAAATTCGCCCATGTGAGACACATCAAATATACCGACAGCTTCTCTCACAGTATTATGTTCATCCAGATCAGATGAATAACGAACAGGCATATTAAACCCTGCGAATGGTACCATTTTAGCACCTAATGCAGTGTGAAGGTCATTCAAAGGGACCTTTTTGAGTATTGTTTCAGTGTTTTCCATTTAAAAATTGTATAAAAATACGATTTTTTATCTTGTGTTTAAAATGCTTGATAATATTGCCTGTCAGTGAATGGTCAAAATAAGTTCAATTGAGAATCGGCGCTTGATTTATCAAGTTTAAAAGAAAGTCTGTGAAATGGAGATAATCCATTCAGGAAAATTGCTTCTCTGTGTTTCGGAGTTCCATATCCCATATTGTTTTCCCAATCATAAACAGGAAATTTTGAAGCAAGTTTAACCATAAGATCATCACGATAGGTTTTAGCCAGCACCGAAGCAGCAGCGATGCTCAGATATTTTGCATCTCCTTCAACTATACAGTGGTGACTGGTTTTTTTGTAGGGCTTAAACCTATTGCCATCAATCAGAAGAAGCTCAGGCTTGGTTTTAAGTTTTCCAATAGCCTTGTGCATGGCAAGAAATGAAGCATTCAGAATATTGATTTCATCAATGACAGTATGTGAAACTTCAGCTATTGCCCAAGAAATTGCATCACGTTTTATTTCTTCGCGCAAAAGCTCCCTTTGCTTTTTAGAAAGCTGTTTAGAATCATTGAGTACAGGATGATGGTAATCTTTAGGCAAAATTACGCTGGCAGCAACAACGGGCCCGGCAAGGCAGCCTCTTCCCGCTTCATCAACCCCTGCTTCCACTAAGTCTTCAGTATGGTAGGATTTCAGCATCAATAACAAATTGCTATTATAAATGTAAGGAATAATAATGACTCTCTGAAATCCTTCTTTTAATTATATTATGCTAAATTTATCCACAAATACAAATTCAGAACATATGGAACTAACTCAAAACCCGTGGAAAACAGTTTCTTCCAGGCCTATTTATGACAATCCATGGATTTCTGTCCGAGAAGATCAGGTAATTAATCCAAAAGGAGGAAATGGTATTTACGGGGTAGTAACTTTTAAGAATATAGCCATCGGAATTATCCCGGTGGATGATGAGGGTTATACCTACCTTGTAGGTCAATTTAGATATACACTAAACGAATACTCCTGGGAAATTCCTGAAGGAGGCGGACCAATAGGCATTGACCCGCTTGATTCTGCAAAAAGAGAACTCAAAGAAGAAACAGGTTTTACCGCTGATAAATGGACAAATATCTGCACTATCCATACTTCAAATAGTGTCACATCTGAAGTTGGATATTTATATCTTGCTCAAGGTCTGAAAGATGGGGAAAGTGAGCCTGAAGATACTGAAGAATTGCAGGTAAAGAGGGTTCACCTGAAAGACGCAGTGGAAATGGTGATGAACAATGAAATTACTGACAGCTTAAGTATAGCAGGTATTTTAAAGGCGGCAAGAATTTTGAATATCTGAAGAAAATTCTGAATGAGTCTACTCAAATAAAAAAGGCTGATTCTATGTAGGAATCAGCCTTTTTTTTATTTTCTTACCATTACTTTATTTCTGATCCGGAGCAGGAAGTTCGGATAATATTCTCTCTGCTATTTTAGGGCAATTATCTGCTACGATTTGGTAGACGTAGTTAGAATTGGAATTATAGTGTGTCTTAAATTTGTTTCCAGCAACTTGCTTTCCTTCACTGTCATATATAGAGAAATGAGTGGTAAAACTTCTCTCGAAATTTAAAGCAGCCCTGTCCAAACAATGCTCGTAGTCTGTTTTAACCTCAAACTGATTAATAAAGACATAATAGTCTACACTGTATTTGGAGTTAAAGTAATCAAAGAAATCCTGAGGATTTTTGATCTTTACTCCGAAATAGCTTCCATAGTCTTCAGGCACATCGTATTTTTTCTCATTTTGGGGAATCAGCTTTTCTTTCTGTTTCTCGATCCAGTTCTTAGTTGATTTTGCTTTTGCTTCTTTTACTTCCTGCTGTTGAACGTTAACAGTCGTAACAGATTCCTGGTATGCATAGCTCACTGAGCTATAGATTTTATTTAAATCACCTATTGAATCTTTGGCTTTCCCGCCTACCAGGTATATCATTTCATACCCCGGCTTATCTAATAAAGCATTTAATCTTCTTCTGAATACCTGACGTACTTTTGTGCGTGGCATATTAGACTTTGCTGCAATTTCATCGTCTGCATCACTGAAATACAAATAAGGGTCAAATGGAATGACAAGGATTTGCTTCATCTCCGGATCATATCTGTATTGTTCAGGAGCACTGGTTGGCCAAGCTGTAGCTGCATTATTTGACTGTTCGTTTGTGCTGGCAGCCATGGGTTGTGGCTTGGCAGATTTTTCTGCTGGAGTAGTTTTTTCTGCAACAGCAATTTGTTTTACAGGTTCTTTTGTTTCTGCAGCAGGAGCAGGCTTTGCAGACTGAGCATTAGTCGTGTTCACTGTAGGTGTAGTTTTAGGCTGCTCTGTAGTTATGCTTTGCTTCACAGGTTCCGACTTAGGAGTTGCATTATGGGCAATCGTCGATGAAGCATTTTGCTGACTTTTATAACCTACAACAATCTCCTGACCGGCTTTAAGTTCCATGCCATTCCATTTCAGAAGGTCATTCATGGGGATGTTATATTTTTTGGAAATCCCGAATAACGTTTCACCAGCTGCCACTTTATGTACTATAGCATCTTCACTTTTTCTAATCTGTTGAACAATCTCAGGGTTATAAGGAATATTAATGATTTGACCGACTTTCAAACCATTTTCCAACTGAGGATTGATTTCCATCAGATCATTAACCGAAACACCATATTTTGTAGAAATACCATATATAGTTTCGCCCGGAGAGACCAGATATTTTACATGGAGCTTGTCGTCTATTTTGACGACTCCAAGAGAATCAAGCGGGGATGAAAAAACAGGAGTATTTCCCAACAAGAACAACAGGCAAACCTGAAAAAACCTTTTAGTCATACTGGCTAAGTAAAATTTATTGAAACTTTTTAAATATGTCATTGCCAAAGGCAAATACCATTAAAGACAATAGAATGACCATTCCCACTTTCTGAGCCACTTCAAGAAATTTGTCTGATGGCTTTCTACCTGAAACTATTTCATAAGTAAGAAACATTACGTGTCCCCCGTCCAATGCAGGTATTGGAAGGAAATTCATAAATGCTAGGACCATAGAAAGTAAACCTGTCATAAACCAGAATCTCTGCCAGATCCATTGACTTCCAAATTTCGAAGCAATACCAATCGGGCCGCTAACAGATTTGCTTAAAGGAACTTCTCTTTTAAATATCTTCCCAAAACCTCTCACAGTATTGGTAATTACTGCAAAAGCTTCAGTTGTGCCTTTAGGAATAGACTGCATAAAAGTATAATAGTCAGTTTTGGTCTCCAGAAGCATTTTAGGCTGGAATCCGATCTTTCCTTCTTTTGATACTTCTGGTTTTAAAGTCAATAACTTTCCATCTCTTTCCACAACAACTTCAGCCCTTTTATTCTTCAATGTTTCCAATTTGGCTGTCAACTCATGAAAATATCTTATTGAATCTCCATTAATAGAAATGATCTTGTCATTTGGCTTAAGGCCAGCCTTTGCAGCATTAGATCCGTCTTCAACGGCTTCTACACCGAATGGAGTGATCGCTGAAATGAAATTGTTTTTATCTTCTGAAAGTTTGCCGGCAATATTGCTTGGTATTTTAATAGTAACTAAAGAATCGCCTCTTTTTACGGTATAAAAGTTATTGTCGGTTAAAAAAACATCTGCATTGATAACATCTTCAGGAAATTTTTCATAAGGTTTTCCATTAACATTGATGATTTTATCACCTGTTTTTAATCCGATCTCGCGGCCTAATTCATGAGCAACTATACCATTTTTGTTGATTTCAGAAGCAGGAAAATATTCTGAACCATATACATATGTAGCTACAATGAAAATAATTATACCAACAACAACATTGACAATGATTCCACCCATCATCACGATTAATCTTTGCCAGGCTGGCTTAGCTCTAAATTCGTAAGGTTTTGGTTCTTCCGATAGCTCTTTTGTATCAAGCGACTCATCGACCATCCCGGAGATTTTTACAAAACCACCTAGCGGTACTGCTCCAAAAGAATATTCTGTTTCACCTTTTTTAAATCCGAAAATTTTTGGAGGAAAACCAATCGAAAATTTTTCGACACGCATTCCGAAATATTTAGCAGCAAACATGTGCCCTGCTTCGTGAACTCCCACCAAAATAGAAAGTGCCAGCAAAAGCTGACCAACCATAATTAAAATGCCTAATACATCCATTATCTCTAAGTTCCTTTAAACAATAGTAATCAATAAATATGAAAAATATAAGTAAAATTTATACTTTATAAAGCTTTCTTTTAGCAAGCTGTCTGGTTTCAAGATCAGTCTGTACAAAATCTTCATAGGTAGGCCTGCAAATAAATGGAATACTGGCCATACAATCTTCTACAACATCAGGAATATCCAGGAAGTTTATTTTATCTGCCAAAAATTCCTGAACTGCAATTTCATTAGCAGCATTCAAAATACAAGCCATATTGCCTCCTTTTTCCATTGCTTCATAAGCTAGCTTTAAATTTTTGAATGTGTCCATGTCTGGCTTTTCAAAAGTCAGAGTAGGGTAATCAAGAAAATTGAATCTTGGAAAATCTGAAGAGAGTCGTTCTGGATAAGCAAGTGCATATTGAATCGGCAATTTCATATCTGGCAGTCCCATCTGGGCCTTCATAGAGCCGTCATTAAACTGAACAAGAGAATGAATGATAGACTGAGGGTGCACAATTACTTCAATTTGTGAAGCTTCTAGACCAAACAGCCACTTTGCTTCAATCACCTCCAGCCCTTTATTCATCAATGAGGCAGAGTCTATAGTTATTTTTGCTCCCATGCTCCAATTAGGGTGCTTTAAGGCATCTTGTCTGGTCACATTTTTAAGAAAATCCAATGATTTTCCGCGAAATGGTCCTCCTGAAGCTGTGAGAATTATCTTTTCGATTTTTGTATATTCCTCTCCAGCGAGACATTGAAAAATAGCTGAATGTTCTGAATCAACGGGATAGATATTTACCTTACTTATCTTAGCAGCATGTGTAACTAACTCACCGGCAACTACAAGAGTTTCTTTGTTTGCCAATGCTATGTCTTTTCCAGCAGCAATTGCCTTCAATGTCGGTAATAAGCCTGAGTATCCCACCATCGCTGTTAATACCAGGTCTATTCTTTCAGACTGGACCACATCAGCAAGTGCGTCTTTACCGCAATATACCTTGATATTCGAAGGTTCCAGGGCAGATTTCACTTTTTGGAAATGTTCTGCATTCCCAATTACTATCGTTTCAGGTAAAAATTCAAGCCCCTGACGTATAAGTAATTCTGCATTATTTTCTGCAGAAAGAACATCTATTTTAAATTTATCATGATGGGCTCTGACAACATCCAGAGCTTGTGTTCCGATAGAACCTGTGGATCCTAATATTGCAATATGCTTTTTTAAAATACCCATGAAATCTGTAAAATTTACACTTGCTTAAATTGTTCTATCTGGTCTGCAATCTTGCGATCATTAGCCAGTCTTGGAAGTTTGTTTTGACCACCAAGCTTTCCTATTGATTTCATGTAATCTATAAATGCACCTTTTTTCATTGGAGTGATTTCCAGTTTTCTTAAAATATTTCCGGAAATCAAATCGTCATAGTATGTGTTTAGCCTAACCATCTCAGCATCCAGGTCTTCTCTGAAAGCATTGATATCGTTAGGATATTTATTAAATTCTATAAACCATTGATGATATGGAAGCCCTTCTTTTGGAGTTACCTGGGGCGCTACTGTAAACTCTATAACCTCTGTTTCTGGATGTTTCGAGACAGCAAATTTTAATGCTTTTTCAACTTCCTCTCCTATCACATGTTCTCCAAATGCAGAAATGAAATGTTTAATCCTGCCGGTGACAACGATTCTGTATGGATCTTTGGAAACGAATTTAATCATATCTCCGATTGAGTACCCCCACAGACCTGCATTTGTATTCATTATCAATGCATAATTAACGCCCAACTGCACTTCATCAATATTTAATCTGGTAGGATTTTCATTAAAATACTCATCTGCCGGAATAAATTCATAGAAAATACCGCTGTTAAGCAATAACAAAAGCTGATTGCTATCTTGTTGGTCCTGAAAAGCGATAAAGCCTTCAGATGCAGGATAAGTCTCTATAGAATCTATCTTTTTCCCAATTGATTCAAATAATTTGGCTTTGTATGGTTCAAAATTAACACCACCATAAACAAACAAAGAAAAATCAGGGAATACGTCTTTGATTTTCTTACCTGTTTTAGCAGTAATACGATCAAAATACATTTGCACCCATGGTGGAATACCCGAGATAAGAGTCATTCTCTGATCTATGGTTTCTTCAATGATTGTATCAAGCTTTTCTTCCCAATCTTCGATGCAGTTAGTTTCATAACTGGGTTTTTGATTGGTTCTCAGGTAGCCAGGAACATGATGATTCACAATACCAGAAAGTCTGCCTACATGGATGCCGTTTTTCATTTCCATTTCAGGACTTCCGGAAAGGAAAATTAATTTTCCATCAAGAAAAAGTGATTTACCTGTATTGTAAACATAGTTTAACAAAGCATCTCTTGCTCCGCTGATATGATAAGGAATGGATTCTTTGCTGATTGGGATGTATTTAATACCACTGGTAGTGCCGGAGGTTTTGGCGAAATAAAGAGGTTTGCCCGGCCAAAGTATATCCGGCTCTCCATCTACAACCTTCTCAATATAAGACTTTAACTCCTCATAATCTCTTACAGGTACCCTTTTTTTAAAGTCCTCATAAGATTTTATTGCAGCAAAATCATGGTCTTTACCAAATGCAGTATGTTTTGCGTTATCGATTAGGTATTTAAAGACTTTCTGCTGAGTTCCTGACGGATCGGATGCCCACTTTTTTTGTTTTGATACTACAAAATTAGCGAATGGCTTACTTAATATTGCTCTGATTCCCATATACGTGTCTCTACAAATTTAATAAATAAGAGCAATTATCCTTGTTAAATATTCCTATGTTCCAATTTTAGAAGAAACTTCTTCAAAAAATTGCAGGAATTTTATAATTTTTCGGTCCTAGTTGCGTCAGTTTATTATTATGAAAAAGTTTATACCAATAATTTTTATTGGGTTCGCTTCGGGCTTAGCGGGCTCATATACTTTCGGATTGTTTCAGGAGAATGAACCCATTATTGTTCAAGCCTCTAATCCAGCAAATAATGTTTTTGCCAACTACAAATCTCAGGAAACTATAAATATGACCGGAGATTTTGTAGCAGCTTCTGCGCAAAGTACCCCTTCTGTGGTATTTATTCAAACGGTGGGAACTAGTACCCAAACCTCCTGGTTTGACTGGTACTTCAATGGTAATAGTCAGGTTGCCAGCTCCGGTTCGGGAGTGATCTTTTCTGACAACGGTTATATCATTACCAACAATCATGTCATTGAAAAGGCTGATAAAATTGAAGTAATTCATGAACGAAAAACTTATCAGGCAAAAGTGGTTGGTACCGATCCAAGTACAGATCTGGCGATTCTTAAAGTAGAAGCAGAAGGACTTCCGGCAGTTAAAATTGGTAATTCTAAAAATCTTCAAATTGGAGAATGGGTACTCGCTGTGGGAAATCCATTTAATCTGACTTCCACAGTAACTGCGGGAATCGTAAGTGCGAAAGCTAGAAATATTAATGTAGTGAACAGCCAGTTTCCTCTGGAATCTTTTATACAGACTGATGCAGCTATTAATCCGGGTAATAGTGGTGGAGCACTTGTAAACTCAAGAGGTGAATTGGTAGGAATAAATACAGCCATACTTTCTAAGACTGGTTCTTATACAGGATATGGATTTGCAGTTCCTGTTGATATTGTGGTTAAAGTGGTAAAGGATCTTATAAAATATGGATGTGTCCAAAAAGCTTTTATAGGAGCAGAAGTTTCTGAAGTCAATACCTCTGTGGCAGACAAGTATCATTTAAAAGATTTGTCTGGAGTAATTGTAACCTATCTTCAAAAGGAAGGTGCTGCTGAAAAAATTGGTTTAAAAAAAGGTGATATTATTTTAAAACTGAATGATGTTCCAGTCAATACCAGAAGTGAATTTGAAGAATTGCTTGCATACCATAATCCGGGAGACAAAATAAAGATTACTTTTAAAAGTGACTCTAAACAGGCTGATGAATTTGTAACACTTACCAACCGGGAAGGAACTACAGGGATGCTGGTAAAACAAGTTACCATTTCTCAGAACCTAGGAGCTTCATTTGAGACTGTTTCAAAAGTTGAAAGAGACAAGCTTGGTATCGCAAACGGAGTTAAGATATCCGGAATTAAAAATGGGCTCATTGCAAGAATGGGATTACCTGAAGGTTTTATCATCACTTCTATCAACAAGGTTGCGATCAATTCTCCTGAAGAGTTGATTGAAATATTAGAAAAGATAAAAGGAAGGGTTATGATTGAAGGGTTATCCTCAAATGGTGCAAAAAGCTACTATAACTTTTACTTTTAAACAGGTAGAATAAGTTAATTAATAAAAAAGCTGATGACAACTTCATCAGCTTTTTTTATCTTAAAAATAAATAAATGCTAGCCCTGTCAAAATGCATACGAAACTCCCATTTCAGCTGAGAATAGATTTCTTTGTTGAATATATGGTGTTTTACTTTTTGTTACTGTAGTAATATTGCCCCTGTATCCTGGCTCAACAATGAGCTGCAGCCTTTCTGAAAGATTGTATCCAAAGCGTAATCCAACACCTAGGCTGAATACATAAGTTTTAAAATTATCAGTTTTTATAGGAATTACAGATTTAAAATTTTTTGTTGAAATAATTTTACCTTCTGCTTCCATTAATCTGCTAACAATTCCATATCCTTGAATGATACAGCTCAGCTTTCCATTTCCGAGCTTATACCCTGCTGCCAGAGATACATCCAGATAATTATAATGGTTTATCAGATCAAAATGGTCTAAAGAATCATTGGCAACAAATCCTTCACGTATTGAAGTAAACGCAAGTCCTGGAGTTATGTATATTTTTTTCTTTTTGAAAGTAAGATTCAGTCCAACCCTATAGCTGAGCAAAGGATCAATGGCTTTTTTTTGATTTGTCAGAAAATCCTTGCAGTCCTGACATACATCATAGTAACTCGTATAATATACTGGGGCTCCATAAACTGTTAAAAATCTTGAATTACCTTGTGGTTCATCAATATATACTTCTTTCCTGATAATATAATCTGCTTTCTTAATAATGACAGTATCAACTTCTTCTTCCGTGGAGAGATTAGTTGAATCTTTCTGAGCAAAAGATAATCCGGCAACAAATAAAAATACAATAGAAATTAAAAATGACTTTATATACATGCCAATAGCTTAATACTTTCTTTTGGGTCTTCTTTTACTCAGCGTATCAATAACAACAATAGTATCCTGTTTAGTAATGTAAACTATTCTTTTATTCTTAACATTTTTTTTCTTTTGTTGCTCAGGCTGACTTAAATCAGTTAATGTAGGATTATCTATCTTTATTGATTGTTGCAATTTTTCCTTATTCCCCACTGTGTCCTGATTAATGCCTTGAGGAGTAATTGGATTTAAATTTTCGTTATTTTTATTTCCAGTTAAATCTTTAGTTTTTATTACTGATTTAGACTTAACCTTTTCTTCTGATACTTTTTGTGATGCTAACGCTTTGTCTTCTTTAATTATTTGCTTTAATCCTGTTTTATCTTCTTTATGAAATGTCGGATATTCAATTATCCCTTTTTCTCCTGCAACAACTGTCTGAGTTTTAACATTTCTTCCAGATAGAGTATAAATCAATGACAAAGCTGAAAATAAAAAACATAGAACAATCAGAGAACAATAATAGATATTGAAATTAACAAAAGAAAATCTGAAAAAATTTAACCTGGGAAGAGCTAGGTCTACTGCAGACCATTCATCTTCATCCGGCTGAATTTCATAATTTTCAAGCCCTTGTCTAAATATATTTTCTATACTACTTTTTTCCATTTCAAATTCACCTTTCCGAAGAATTTACCCATCGTTTGCCAGACAGGTTGATCAGATAATCCTTTAACAACTTTTTCGCTCTGAACAGTCTGGTTCTCGAAGTCTTTTCATCCAGAGACAATAATTGAGCGATATCTGCATGAGAATGATTTTCTATGCAGAACAGGTTAAATACCAATTTGTATTGCTCAGGTAAGCTATTCAAAGCTTTCATTAAATCTTCAGAAGTATATTCTGAATATATTTCTTCAACTTCTTCTTCCTGCTCCAATCCTATCTCTTTTGAATTCATCAGAGAGATATCTTCCACTGCATATTTATTTTTACTCTTTTTATAATGAGAAATAGCTGTATTGATCATTATTCTTTTAATCCAACCTTCAAAGCTGCCCTTTCCGTTATATGATTTGATGTTTGAAAATACTTTTATAAATCCCTCCTGCATCAGATCTTTTGCCTCTTCCTCATTAGCTGAATATCGTACACATAAAGCTTTCATTTTAGGTGCATATGCTTTGTATAGAGCATTTTGAGCAACTGAATTATACTCTTTACAACCTTTAATTATGTCTGCTTCCTTCAGCATCAGTTTTCTGATTCCGGATTATTTTAGTATGATATTAATACTAAAATAATTTAATTACCTGAAATAAAAAACATTTGCAGGCTCAAAGAATAACCTTCATTGTCTATTTTTCATAACTTATTGCTAATTCAGGATGTAAATTTTGATTTGGGTGATCTGAGGAACAGTACCTCATATTTTTCATTGTTTGTTCAGGTAACATTTCAAAATAATCCCGTTTCATAAAAATCAAAAAACCAAAATAATACTGAGGTTTCTCATATTGCTTTTGTACCAGCTTTGTAATATCTATGTTACAGGAATAATCCGGATTATTGGATGGAAAATCAGTACGAAATTCACCTGAGGATAACAATCGATCATCTATATCCATACTGTCTTCCTTCCATGGTTGTGTCACCCCCTGAATCCCAAACAAATTTGGATTAATTTTCTCCTCAGGAGTAAAATTATTAAAACCTGGTGCTGTGGTGTCGGCATAAAGAGTAAGTATAGCTTTATCAATCTTTGCTCCTTCAGGAATCCTGGATAAATCAAAATCGAGATAGCCAACATCTATATATACCTGCCTTTTATTCTTCTTATAATAGCCCGTGAGGAAAGGATCATTACCGAAATAAACTCCACCATATATACTGGTCACAGCGTCTTTGCCTTCAGCTCCAGGTTTGAGATTTAATATCTTTTTCTTTATCTCTATCGCACAATATGGATCAGAGCATCCTGCAAGCAAAAACAGAGTAGAGATTATAATACAATGTGATATCAAGGACTTCATATAATTCTTAATATTCAATTTCATATTCTACGTACAATTCAGTTCAAAGATCACCCTTCTGGTGATCCCCAAAACAGACTCTGATCGAATCACCTTAATTCATTTAGTTAATGTATTCTTTTCCTCTATTCTTCATAACTTATAGTTAATTCCGGATGTAAATTTTGATTTGGATGATCAGAGGAACAGTATCTCATATTTTTCATTGTTTCTATTGGTTCCATATTCAACCCTCCACTTTTAAGAAAAATAAGATATCCGAAATAGACTTTAGGATTCTGAAATTGCTTCTGTACCAGTCTGGTGATGTCAATGTTGCAAGAAAAGTCAGGATTGTTGTATGGAAAATTAGTACGATTATCTCCAGAAGACAATACTTGATCATCAATATCAAAGCTGTCTTCCTTCCAGGGCTCTATTAATGATTGAATAGCAAATTTATCCGGGTTAATTTTTTCTTCTAAAGACATATATTAAATCCAGGAGCGGAAGTATCTGCATAAAGGGTCAGAATAGCCTTATTAATCTTTGCTCCTTCAGGAATTTTATACAAATCAAAATCGATATAACAATAATCTATATAAATCTGCAAACCATCTGTTTCATAGTAACCGGTCAGAAATGGATCATCGCCAAAATTAATCTCTCCAAAAATTCCTCCATAAGAACTTATCGCTAAATCTTTACCTTCAGCACCAGGCTTTAGTTTCACAACATATTGTTCAATCAAGCAATAAGGATGTGAACAACCTGCAAAAAGAAACAGAATAAAAACTATAATGCTATTTATACTCAAAAGCTTCATAAAAAAACTTTATTGTTCAATTTCAAATTCGACATACAATTGCGGCCTCAATTCACTATTCTGATGGTCAGAAGTGCAAAATCTGATGAATCCTTCCCACATTGTGTGATAAATAATATCAATTACTAAACCATGCACATTAGGATCCTGCTTTACCTTCTCATCTACATAACTGGTCACATCTATAAGAAAAGCCTGATCATTTCTTTCCGCACCATTAAAAATCTCCAATGCCTCTATTGAAGCTTCAGGCTGGTTTATCCATGTTATGTCTTTTTCAGTCCAAGTATTAGTCACTATATTGATCTCCCAGGGCAAGTAATCGGCCTCGTAATGCCCTTTGGGAAGATAACCTTCATCAATTTGATTTACAGTATCTGCAAAAAGCTTAAGTGTAGCTTTTTTGATTTTGGCATCTGAAGGAATCAGATTAGGAAGATCAAAGTCTATATAACCTTTTTCTATATACCTATTTCTATCTTTGCGCCAAAGCACAGCATTAAGAGTCTTGCTATTTTCAAAATTTGTTTCAGGAAAATAGGAAGAAACGATTGCATCTTTCCCTTCTTTTCCCGGTTGAAGTGTTATACTTTTTAAGATAATCTGCTTCCCTGGATTTTTATTTATTATCTCTTCACAAATCGGGTGAGAACAGCTTAGTGGCAAAATAATACTTACAATAAAAAGTGCCTTTTCAATTATATCTAGTGTTCTACAAGCAACTATTCTAGACTTGGATGGACTTAACATAAATATAAAAGAGTAATTGGCAATAATTTCATTTTACCAAAATACTAATTTTATCATTCATAATCAATGATCAGCTTTGGGTGAAAGCTGCTATCAGGAGAATCAGGTGGATGGTTCATCTTTCATATTCAATATGCAGTTCAGGCCATAGTTCTTTATTCTGATGATCAGAGGAACAAAATCTGATCGTACTATTAGCAATAACAGAGGGGCCATAATCAAAATAAAATGTTACCCCATACACACCCGGTTCCCGATTTACTTTCTTTATTGCATATTCCGTTACATCTATATTTATAGCTTGAGAGGCAATTTCAGGTCCATTCAATACTGCAAATTCTTTGTCTGTTTGGGGTCGATTAAACCAACTTATATTAAGCTCATCCCAAAATGTTGATATTATACTAACCTTCCATTGCTTACCTGAAGCATAATAATGTCCTATGGGACGTAAGCCACTGCCAAGAGCATTAACTGTATCTGCAAAGAGTTTCAGAGTTGCTTTTTTAACTTTAGCTTTAGAAGGAATTGCTTCAGCTAAATCAAAGTCAATATATCCTCTTTCAATAAATTGATTTGGAACCCCACCCAACTGAGTACAACTAATAGTTTTGCCATTTCCAAAATTCTCTACTGGATAATAAGTAGACACAACAGCATCTTTACCCTCCTTGCCCGACTTTAGTATCATGTTATATATTCGTATTTTTTCAGTAGTATCTTTCGGGGTGATATCTTCACAAATTGGATGTGCGCAACTCCATGAAAATAATATCCATACAATAAAAAGCAGACTTATAATAGCTTTTTTAATGCTAATGTTAGCAATACCATATTTCTTAATATTTAAATTAAACATTGGTAATTTTAAAAAAACTTAAAAAAAAATTCTTATTCATAATTAATAATCAACTCTGGATGAAGCTTGCTATCCGGGTGATCAGATGAGCAGTAATTAACAAGGTTATCATTTTGATCATCTACCGGAACAATTATAAATCCATAGTAATTATTAGATCTTTTAAGTTTCTTCTCTATTAATTTCTTTACATTAATACTACATGATAAGGTAGAATCAATCGGAGGAAACAAAATCTTAATTTCTCCGGAAGTTAATGGTTCAGTTCCACTTTCTTTGCCGTATAGTCTGATATGTTCATCCCAAGGTCTGATTACTGCTCTAAGCGACCATCCGTTAGATTTAAAAACATTAATTAGACCAACACGATGAAAGTGATAATCATTTGAATCAATAAATAATCTTAAAGTCGCGTCCAGTATTTTTGCATCAGATGGCAAAGAATCAAGATTAAACTCAATAAAACTATTCTCTGCAACTGTCTTCCCTGCTTCTTCATACAACACCATAAGAGAACTTGTATCTCCCAGATTTTTTCCATATTGGGCAGACATTGAAAGAGCGTCTTTCCCTTCTGCTCCTGGCTTAAGAATCAAACTTTTTTTTGGAGGTCTAATTTCCTCTTCAGGACAAAATGGATGTACACAACCGATAAGAATAATACAAGCCAATAGAATAGCTCTTTGTATAACTAATGAATTAAAAAGCTTCAACCAATTAATATTATTAATAACAACCCTACATTTCATATTCAACCCAAAGCTCTGGTCTTAATTCTTTTTGCTCACAATCAGAAGAGCAAAAAATTACGCTCTGATAAGCATTTTCTGATCTGAGCCTGATCATAAAACCATGATATCCTTCCACACCTTCGTACTCTTGCTTTATATATTCTGTAACATCTATAGTATAACCCTGAGAAGAAAATTCGGGAGCGGACAAATTTAAAACGTCTGTTTCAGAAGTCACCGGCTGATCAAACCATGTGATTGTTGATTCATCCCATGGATTTAATACTCTGCATAACTGCCAGTTATTTTTCAAATCAAAATTTCCATTATTTACGTTTGAATGCCCTGTATTTCCATAATAACTTTTCACGGTATCCGCAAATAATTTCAGATGAGCACTAGTTATTCTTACACCTTTCGGCAAATATTTTTCCAGATTAAAATCAATAAATCCTCTTTCAGTATAAGATAGTCCGTTTTCCTTCCAGGACAAGGCGTTCAGATCCCTTCTATCACCAAAATTCTTTTCTGGATCATAATGGGAAACTTGTGCATCTTTACCTTCACGTCCTGGTTTTATGATTATATTCGATGGCAATAAAGTCCTAGTAGAACCACCATTCTCACGTGGTACACATTCAGGATGTGAGCAACTCATCATTACCAGATTCCAGATTAAGACTAGTGTTACCCCCAATACTCTATTCGAATTACTTCTTATCATTGAATGAAGTAAGCAATACTTTGAAATATCTAAAGGTCCTTTCCTTTTTATCATCTATATACTATAGTTAACTGAGGACGAAGTTGAGGATAGCTATAATCGGAAGAACAAAAACTGATTTTCCGTGTAGATTTTTCTTCTTTAAGCTTTAATAAAAAACCATAAGAACTTCCTTTGAATCTGAATTGATTGGTTATAGCCTCCGTTACATCAACTTCATATGCCTGATTGAATGAGGTAGAAGAAGGAAGTTCAATAGGTGATGTTGAGCTTGTAGAGGGCACATTAAACCAACTAACAGTATTCTCTTCCCATGGAGAGATAACTTTTTCCAATATCCAGGCATTTGACGTGTTATATCCTGAAGTACCAGACACGGAATGTCCTGTATAACCTGCGACATTTACAACAGTATCAGCAAATAGCTTCATTTGGGCATAAAGTATATCTGCATCACCAGGAAGAGCAGAAAGGTCAAAATCAATATATGCTCTTTCTACATATGGAACCCTATCGACACTGGCTGCAATCGCATTTAAGAGTTGTCCATCACCATTATTATTTTCGGGATAATATGAAGTTACTATTGCATCTTTACCTTCTGGTCCAGGCTTGATAATAATAGTATCCACCACCATACCGGTAGGCCCCCTCCCCATAGGATCTAGATCTGACTTACATCCGACTGTCAAAAATGTTAATACAAAAAGTAGAAAATGAAATTGTAGAAATGATTTCATATTAAATGTTTGAATGAAAGAAACCTTAGAATTTTTAGCGTAAAAATCAGGATCGGATAATTTAAGAATTCAGAATTTCCCTTCTTGATAATGCCTATTTATAAACTTCTATTTATGCTAATTAACAATGATTTTTCCCGAGGCTTTGACGACATTATTTTGCTCAAGCTGATAGAAATACAGCCCATTCTTTAAAAGATGATTGAATTCAACATCTGTATTATTAATTAAAACTTCCTGCATCTTATTTCCCTTTTGATCAAAAACGCTCAATGTCGCATTATTCATTTGGGAAAAAATATGTAAAATATTATTTTCCATCACAGGATTAGGAAATATATTAAACACATCCCTTGATTGTTCTTTTGTGACCTGCAGGATATCCGGGATGGCTTTGACTAGTATCGTGCGATATCCATCAACCTGTGTAGAGCATACCATGATAACTTCATCATCAGGAGTCACTTCAACTGAACGAACAAAATTTGCCAATGCAGGCTTTTCATATTCCCGATTGATGTTTCCATAAAAGTCAATCTTCGTCACACCTGATTTCCCATTTCTAAAATATCCTCCTTCCAGTTGATATATATAAAGCCAATTTCCGGTTGCCAGGCTTCCTTCTATAAATTCAGAAACCTTTTTTGTCCACAATGTATCCAGTTCATTATTCAGAGCTATGAGCCGGCCTTGAAGTGTAGTTGCAATATAACCCTGGTAAGTTTTATGCAGTCCAACTATATCATCGTTTATATAAAATTGCTTTGTTTTAATTATTTCACCTGAAGGATTGTACTTTGTAAATTCAATCGGATCTGTTCCTTGCTCATTTATTCTATGAAGGCCAACTATAAAGCCATCTGGTACAGCTAATGGTTTGGTAATATTCTTGCAATCCGGAATAAAATTACTCCAGATTTCCTGACCATCAATACTAAGTTTCAAAATTTTAGCATCGTAATTACCGGATTTACCTGAGACAATGAATTGTCCCTGATTATCCTGAATAAAGTCTCCACCAGGCTTATAAATAGGATCTAATAGATCTCCGTTAAAATTAAATCTTTTTAATTGATTCTGATCCCAAATGAAAATTTCGTCATTGGCAGAAACGAAGGATCCAGAATACCATGGTAAGACATCTGTTGTTTCTTTCCTAAAATAAATTTCTCCGAAAGAATTTATTTTTATAAATTCTACTTTAAGTTCATCACGATAATTGTAATAATAATTTATAGCCAACATATCGCCAGTACTAGAGATATGGACTTTATAAAATAGCTCTTTGAAGTATTTTTCAAATGACTGAGCCCTAAGTGATATACTTAAAGTTATTAGAACCAGAAGCGAAAAAAACGATTTCATACTTTTTACAATTTATATGAATCTACATATTCTTAAATAATAATATAATTCATATTTTATTAAAATTCAATTCACTATAATTTTTCCGGAGGTTTGAATTGCATTGTTCTGATAAATCTGATAGAAATACAATCCTTTGCTTAAAGAATGTTCAACGTCTACATCCTGATTATCTATTAATACTTCACGTACCTTATTTCCTCTTTGATCAAAGATCATTAATGCCCCATTTGCAAATTCAGAAGTGATATGAATTGAATTACTCTCAGAAACAGGATTAGGGTATAACTTGATTGTCTGAGATAATTTTTCTGTATTACTCAAAATCACATTCAATTGAGGTTTAATTAATATTGTTCTAAAGTTATTTACATGTGTTGAACATGACATGATAACCTGATCATCATTAGTAACAGTAACATTACGAACGAAACTTCCAAGATCTTCCGGTCTTTCATATTGCCATATAACATTTCCATTAAAATCTACCTTAGTAACTCCTGAACCTGCAATCCCAGCCCCTTCTTGCAATTGATAGAAATAAATTCCATTCTCATTACTCTGACTTCCTTCTATCATTGAAGTCATTTCTTTTGACCACAAGGTATCCAGATCCATGTTAAGTGAAATAAGCCTTCCATTCCACGTTGTCGCAATAAATCCGTTGGGACTTTTATGCAAGGCCACGAGGTCTTCATTAATAGTGTACTGTTTTTTATTTACAACTTCTCCATTGCTGCTGTATGTAATGAATTCTATAGGATTGGTTTCCTGAGCATTTATTCTATGCACACCTATGATATACCCATCCTGAATTTCCAATGGTGCTGTCATGTTCTTAGTGTCGGCAATAAAATTATCCCATATCACTTCCCCGTTTTTGTTAAGCTTTATAAAATTAGAATCATGAAGCCCTTGTCTGGAAACAATGAATTGGTTTAAACTATCTATAATAAATAATCCTCCATTCTGAGTGTAGACAGTTTCCAACAATTCTCCATCAAAATTAAATTTTTTATAAGCTCCTGGAGAATTGGTGTAAATGACAATCTCATCCTTAGCTGTGACATATGATGCTGAATAAAATGGCAATACTTCTGTTGTCTCTTTTCTTAAAATAATTTCTCCTGCAGAATTTATTTTAAGAAATTCCACCTTCATTTCATCTCGATAATTGAAATAATAATGAATCGTCAGCATTTCTCCTTTACTGGAAACGTGTACTTTACCAAACAATTCCTTAAAATTTTGTATAGTCTGTGCCTTCACAAAAAGGCAAAAAAATAAAAGTGTGAGTGTTCCCCAAAAATTTTTCATTCGATTTACAATGTTTACCTATTAGACTTCAAAAGTGAAAATCGTTCCCATAAACACTTCAATGAATCTAATTTCGTGCAAAATTAAATTGACATTTTTTAAAACATATATTTGCAATTGAATTTGAAATACTAAAAATCAATAGGTTCCATAAAAAACCATAAATTTAGGCCCTCAGTTTTTTATTTTTTTAGAAAAAAAAACGAACTTAGATTTAAGTGACGGTTAAAGAAGCTCCTTTCAAGGTTTAATTTCATCAAAACTAACTCTTTCGTCGCTAAATAGCCTCTGTGCGGAAATGTATTTCACTTTTTATTTCCATGGGACTAAAAGGTTTAATCGCTGGAAGTAATTAAATTCAATAATATTACAGAGGCTATTTTTTCCCTAAAATAAAAAAACGCACCGGATTGCTCCGGCACGTCTTTTCAACTTCACGTGGCGTTAATATTAATTTAGAGAAGTATAATCTGTATATCCCTCGTCACCCGCTGCATAGAACAATTGCTGATTACCTTCTGCAAGAGGAGCATTTTTCCTGAAGCGCTCTGGTAAATCAGGATTAGAAATAAAGAACCTGCCAAATGAAACCAGGTCTCCTCTACCCTCTTCTAATGCTTGCTCTGCGCTGGCTTTGTCATAACCACCTGCAAGGATCAGTGTATTTTTAAAAGTACTTCTGATAGTAGAAACCAATGAACGTCCTTCCTCTGAAGCATTTGCAAGAACATCTATCAGGTGTAAATAAAGTATGTCCAGTTTATTTAACTCTTCTGCCAGATACTTATAAGTTTCAGCAGTTTCAGGATATAGCTCCAGATCATTAAATGTATTGTATGGAGAAAGTCTGATACCAACTTTATCTTTACCTATTGCTGCAATCACTGCTTTGGTTGTTTCAAGTAGAAATCTGCTTCTGTTTTCGGCTGAACTACCATAAGCATCAGTTCTCTTATTGGCTGTAGGATTGATAAATTGCTCAATAAGATAACCATTTGCTCCATGCAACTCCACACCGTCAAAACCCGCTTGTATAGCATTTTTAGCAGCTTGAGCGAACTCGGCAATGGTCTGTTTGATTTCCTCTGCGGTAAGCTCTGATGGCTGAGGCATAGGTTGCATACCCAATGTATCTGTCCACATTTCACCTTTGGAAGCAACAGCAGAAGGAGCGACAATTCTGGCTCCTGGCAACATGTTTGCCGGATGGGCGATTCTACCAACGTGCATCAATTGCACTACGATTTTCCCACCTTTATCATGAACAGCCTTTGTTACTTTCTTCCAGCTTTCAATTTGTTCTTTTGTAAAAATACCAGGAGTTCTAGCATAACCAATACCATTAGCAGATGGAGCTGTCCCTTCTGTAATGATAAGTCCTGCAGAAGCTCTTTGAGCATAGTAGGTTGCTACATTTTCTCCAGGAATGGAATTGATAGCTCTTGACCTTGTCATAGGAGCCATAACAATTCTATTTTTAATTTCGAACCCACCGATTTTGGTTGATGTAAATAAAATGTCTTTTACTGTTGTTTCCATAAATTTAGTTTTAACGTAATTCGTTTAAACAATTAATTAACTATAAAAATACCCTTTTTGTTAAAAGGGAGAAAATCAATGCTCTAACCTCTTAGTTTATCAAGCAGATCAGATAAAGTATTTGCTTCTTCCTCAGTGAGGTTTTCAGCGATTTTATTATTCTCCTTCATAAAAGGCTCCATCTCTTCAAGGAGCTTCAAACCTTTTTCAGTAATACCGATGTTGACCTGCCTTCTGTTTTCCTCATTGACAAAACGATCCACAAGGCCTTTGCTCAATAACCTATCACACAGCCTCGTGAGGTCAGGATTTTTATCTATCATCACTTCCTTAATAGCTCCGCAACAAGCTGACTCGGGATGTCTGCCACGGAGAATTCTGAGTACATTATACTGTTGATGAGTAAGGTCAAAGCGTTTGAATAATTCTTCAAGCTGCCCGTTTAACTGATTGTAAGTATAAATCAGATTCACCCATGCTCTTTCCTGGGAATTATTAAATTTTTTCTGCTTTATCGCCTCCTCAATTTTCATATTTCAAATTTATAGCATTTTTTAAACAAACAAAATTTGTTTAAACAAAGTTTTAAAAATTTCGAAAAAATTAATTTACCAGGTGTTCAATGTCCTTTAGGAGAATTAATAATGCTTTATTGGATAAATACACTTCCACAGCGCAAAGTGTAAGAGATATCAGCATCATAATCAGGCTAATTCCGAAAACAGTATGCACCAAATGCGTAACACCGTTATAGATTAAATACATCGTAAAAGCAGCAGAAAACATTCCTACTATCCCTACAAGCTGCATATTCCTTATGAGCATTATCCTTTGCCTTAGGATTTTTATCTGTTTAATAATGACATCAGACTGTTCGGAAGTGTATTGACTATGCAGTGCTCTGATTCTATTGCTGATTGCAATATACCTATTGGTATAGGCTAACAGCAATAGGGAAATTGTCGGAAATAAAAGTGCAGGTGTTGTTAAAGCTAGGTCGTTCATCTGAATTATTCATGAGTCTGGGATTTTCAGCTCAGTTTAAAGATAACTATTGGGAGAGAGATTTTACTCACTGGTTTTAAAAATTATATGGAAGTAGAGAAATTGATTCAAAATGTGATTTGCCAAACCGACTATGAAGTGTCTGCCTTCCTCTTTTATAGATAACATTAAAATGTACTGATTTAATGTTCCTTTTCATCTCTGCACACTCACCCAACTTCAGAACATTACCATTGAATTTTGTTCCAATCATCCTTTAACTTTAATTTTTTTATTCATTCTCCGAACATATTTTATAATCAACTTCTAGCTCTGAATAATTTTGTTCTGACTTTGGTTTAATAGCTACATAATATATCTCTTCTTTTTCCGATAAAAACATAATCACTAATCCAAGCTTGTTTTCTGAATACTGAATTAGTTTTTTAACACATGGAGGATAATTTCGTGATCGTTGAACCATTTTTAAAGAATCATTACATCCTAAACTTGATTCCCAAATTATAGGATAACCATTTTTGTCATTTATTGAATAGTGTGTTATTAAATTAATGATTTGTAAATCATATGGCATTTCTTGACATGACACTAATGTGAAAAAATCAAACTAACAAATACTAGTTTTATGTCTATCATTATAATTTTAAAGATTAAAATTGTTTTAGTTATTAGATAATAGATAATCGACACTGTAGGATATGCTTGGCTATATAAACTTACACTTTCCCAAAAAAAAGGCTATCTTTTTCAAGATAGCCTCAAATCAATATTCGATTTAATTACTTATCATTTATTAATCCTTAAAATCATACCCTTCTTCACTGAGTAGCCATCCAGCTTATTAAGGTCTTTGAGCTCTTCTATGGTCAATCCGAATTTTTTGGCAATGCTATCTATAGAATCACCTTCCACAACGGAATACTTACCTGCTCCGGAAACACTTGCATTCATCTTAACCTTCAGTTTTTGTCCTGCAAAAATGGTATTGTCTTTTAACGAATTTAACTGAATTAATTCTTCAGGTGTCATACCAAACAAACGGCTTATGGAAAACAATGTATTGCCTGACTCTGCTATATAATAATCCTCCCCTTCGTTTAGCGGTGCTGTTTTTTTATTAAGATTAGCGACAAAACCATTTGGATTTACATCGTCTTCATCTCTGTCTACCTCTGACATGGTAGATGGAGCAACGATGTCTGCATCTCCTGTTCTTCTCACTCTTAATGGAGTGAATGCTTCAAGGTTCTGCCCGTTAAGGTTGTTCAGTTTTTTAATCTCTTCAACAGACATCTTATATTTTTTGGCAATCTCCTCAATTGTAACCTTTGGCTCTATAATATAGGTCATGGCCTTAGCCTGATATCCCGGTCCTCCGATGATATGAAACTCTACCCTTCTGTTCAGCTGTCTGCCTATAGCATTTTTATTTGCTACCATAGGTTTGCCTTCTCCCATAGCATTTACAACAAGGGCACTTTTATCAAGTCCTTTTGATTTAAGATAATCCAGAGCTTTAGTTCCTCTTTTTTCTGACAAGGCAACATTGTAGGCATCCGAACCATAGCTGTCAGTAAAGGCATTCATTTCGATCTGTACCTCCGGATGTTTTTTGTAGTATGCACAAAGATCATCCAGTGTCTTTTTAGCTTCCGGTCTTAACTCAAATTTATCGAAATCGAAATATATGTTTTCAAACAGAACTCTTGATACTGGCTGGTCGGAAGATTTTACTTTTACATCTTCCACGAGGTATTTTATCTCAGCTGTGATCTTTGCATCTTTATCTTCAAGAGTTACTTTATAGTTATCAGGCTTAAGATTTTCGTATCTGAAAGTACCCTTTTCATTAGTCGTCGTTCTTTTCAGCGTTTCATTCTTTTCGTTTTTAAGGATAACTCCTACATCCGAAGCAGGCTTATGAGTTTCTTCATCTACAAGAGTACCTACTATCGAAATACTCTGAGCCTCTTGTAAAGAATCTTTGTCAACTTGTGCAATAAGGGCTTGTTTACTTTCAATCATAAACATGTAGATGTCATCGTTTCCGATACCACCATCACGGTTTGAAGCCAGGTACCCTTTTTTCTCACCTACTACAAAATAGAAATCATCTTTACTGGAGTTAAATGGTAGACCCACGTTCTGAACTTCTTCTGTGAAGTTCTTTCCTTTTGCCATAAATATATCCAGTCCCCCAAAGCCTTCGCGACCGTTGGTTGAGAAAAACAATGTCCTGTCCGGAGGATAATAACATGGAGACATATCTATCCCAGGAGTGTTAATCTCTGCTCCCATATTGATTGCTTTTCCCCAATTATCATCACCGCTACATGTGCTATAGTAAATATCATGCATCCCCATTCCACCTTCTCTTTTTGACACAAAGAACAATGTATCCGAATTTGGTGACACAGAGGGCTGAACGTTGTATGTTTTAGGGTAATTGATATTTTCATTAAGCTTTACAGGATTGGTCCATTTGCCACTTTCCTGTTTGGTCATATAAATAGCACATTCATAAGCTATGATCTTTCCTGTTTTTACAGGTTCATCACATCTAGTAAAGTAAAATTTTGATCTGTCTTTGTTAAAAGAACCGCCGGACTCATTGAACTTGGAATTTACCACACTGAATTTGTCCTTGTCATCCATTTGCTTCCAGGTCAAACCTTCTTTTTTGAATCTGAAGTTATCACTGTATTCACCGCCAAGCATTCCATATTCGCTTTCACCAATAGATTCCGGTCTAGCCGAAGTAACAATGATGGTACTGTCATTTTCGAATATAACCGGAGAATAATCTGATTCTGCTGAGTTGACAGGAGATTTCAAATTAAAGAATTCGTAATCCCTTACAGGCTTTTTCATTTCATCAATGGCAAGCGTACAGCCATTTTTATCAATTTCAGCCTGGTCTTTGTATTTCTTTGTTTCTGAATCAGGATTAGGGTTTTCATTGATAAAATCCTGAAACTGCTTTTCTGCTTCCTCATATTTACCATTAAGCTTAAGCATTAGAGCATACCAATATCTTCCCAGAGGAAAATCCGGGAGTGCCTTTTCAACGGAAATTTTATAATATTTTTCTGCCGAAGGATAATTAAAATGGAATCTGTAAGCTTCAGCAAGCCTGTAGCCAACATAATTATTACTTGGTTCTTCTGCATACACCTTTTCGTATTCCTGAGAAGCCAAATAGTAATCCATATTTTCAAAATACTTATCTGCAAGCTCTACAGAAGCTTTCTCTTCTTTCTTTTTTCCTTTTTTCTGCGCCCAAAGATCATTATGCTGAAAGCACAAAAAGAAAAGGATAAACAGAAGTGTGAGCGTCTTTTTCATCGCTGATAACCTCCCATAATTCTAAATTGAATTTAAATAATTTGAAACCTGTATACGAAAGTAGAAAAAAATCAGATTCTAGGTGTGTAAAACCTTCTAGATCTGCCTTCCCTTACTTTCATGAGTGTGAGAGAAATTTCATAAGCTCCCCTTCCGCGACTGATACTCTTGAGAGCTGAGGCGTTATAATCATAGCTGAAACCAATCATGTAATTGTCATTACCTAGGCCCAGCGAAGCTATAAACGCGTCCTGCAAACGATACCATCCTCCGAAAATAACGTCACGTGGAGCCAAAAATTTCTTTTGGTCGTTGAATACATACGTAAAATATGCTCCTGCGTTTATTTGTCTGTAAGGGTTTTGACTTAAAACCAGGACATTTGGAGAAATATTTAATCTTTCTCCAGCTTTTACTTCGAAGCCTGCATGTAATTTGAAAAGATAAGGTACTTTGTTAGTTACTCCTTTCACCATCGATTCATTGGGTGATGAAAGATGGTAGGCTGCAAACCCAGCATATGCGCTGTAGCCTTTATCAGAATAATCTCTGCCTGCATTGTAGTAGTATATTGCACCGGCAGAAACATCGGCATATATTTTAGCTGTATTGACACTTTCCTCGCTTACGTACTCAGTAACATCGTAACCGATATAGGGATTGAATTGAGATCCCCATTGTAAATTCGTGAAGTCTATATTCCTCTGAACAATACCTCCCTGAAGACCGAAAGTAAGGCAATTCATTTTATTGCTACTTAGCCAGAGGTTATATGCTGCATTAAGATTGATTCCAATGGTTTTAAAATTTCCATCTCCAGCCCTATCATTATAAATAGAGAGACCTATACCACCAAGGTGAGAGTCTTCAATTCCCTTTTTACCATAAATAGGGTTAATCAAGGAAATCTGATTTGTAACATAAGGAATGTTGGCAACAGATCTCCACTGATTTCTATAATTGGAATTAAAAGTAAGATTGGAATAAATCCCTGCCATAGCAGGATTCAGGTAAAGTCCGGATGCATAGTATTGGGAAAATGTCGCATCCTGGGCCTTAACCTCTCTGAAACAAAGGGATACAATAAAAACACAGGCCCAAAAGCCGACATATATCCTCTTCAGTTTCATATTATCTCACAAGTGTAACCGTTCCGGATTTTTCAAATTCCGATCCGTCGTTAAACTTACCAACAACCATATAGGTGTAAACGCCCATCGGAGCGTTTTGCCCATCCCAGCCTTTTCTGTTAGCCATGTTAAAGTCAGAAGTTTCGAATACCACCTCTCCCCATTTATTGAAGACCTTAAAAGTAAAGCTTTGGGAAGAAATATTCAAACCATATACCTTACAAACCGAATTCTCAGGATTTCTTGAGTATGGATTAAATATGTTTGGCACGAATAAATATTTGCTTGAAAGCACTTCAACTCCCAGACTCGCCACAGAAGAACAGCCGTCTTTGTTAACAACAGTAAGCTCTACATTATACTTACCCGGGTTTGAGTATGTATAACTACTGTTAAAGAGGTTACTGGTATTACCATCTTTAAAATCCCACTTCCATGTGCTTATATTTTGCGCCACTGTGTCTACTGTATTTACAAATGATATGATGTCTCCTGAAATAGCATCCATCGTTTCTTTACTGGTGTTATCCAGACTCTTAGATGGACCATCGGCTCTGAATGATGCCTCAGGAGAAGGAACAAACGTAACATCCTTATCTAAAGTTACATTTCCGCACTGATTACTAACCTTTACGGTAAAGGTTTTCACTCCGGATGCTAGTGAGGAGTTGTCTGATTTGAAGAAAGTGGAATCTTTTTCCGGAGTTGAAAACACTCCTGTAGAAGAGGCTACAGTCCATTCGTAAACCAGCACACCATCCCCCTGAGATGTAACAACTTTTAAAGGTATCCCATCCGCCATACACGATTTCATTGGAGATTCAATAGAACTTATTACCGGAGGCGCCATAAAATCTATGGTGTACTTGCTGGTATCATAACAACCGTTTTGTTCAAAAATTGCATAATAGGTACCATCAGTATTTACACTATGAGTCGCTCCTTGATCCAGAAGGGTATTTTCATCATCCATCCAGGTTACTAAACTTGAATTTGGGTTAACACTAAGTGTTACATCCGTTCCGTCACAAGCCTGAGGTGTATTTGAGACAATTTCATCTTTTACAGGTTTGGGTCTGATTGTCAATTCTACAGTATCGGCCGCAGTACAGTTGGTTACATTATCTTTAACTTTCAGGATGAAAGTATTGATTCCGTCAGTAGTCGGCGTGACAGATGGTCTGGCATCAGTATAGTTACCGGGAGTCCAGCTAAAGCTATAGGTGGATGGTAATGAAGGATTTCCTACGCCACCTAACATAAAAGTATTCCCAATACAGTCTCCTGTATCTTCTCCTGCATCAGCTGTGGGTTTTGTGCTTGCTGTAACTATAATGGAATCGACAACCGAACAGCTATTACTGTTAGTAACCTTCAAATAATACTTTTTAGATGTTCCCTCAGCAATTTTCACAAATGCATGAAAATCCTGAATATCAGAAACGCCAGTAGCATTAGAAATTCCGTCGATATCTTCTGACCATTTTTGGGATGTTAATGCACTTACTGACTGATATGTACCATTAAACTTACCGCTATCACCAGGACAGAATATAATATCCGTACCTGCATCTACTGAAATTTTATCTACAATAACTTCAACTGAAGAAGTATCAGAACAACCATCTCCAGTAGTAACCTTTACCTTATATCTGGTAGTTACTGAAGGTTTCGCAGTCGCAATCCATAGGGTACTATCATTCAGCGTTTCTGCAGGCCACCATGCAACTTTATAGCCAGGTGTTGATGCCACTTCGAGGCCTATTGCATTTCCTGGACAGATTCCAGTTGAGTTGTCAGGAAGAGTTTTCGCAACTACATTGGTCGGCTTAGATGAAATTTTCACCGTCACCTTTGCTGTATCTGAACACACGGGGGTTCCTGAAGCATCCTTCATCGTAAGTGTATAAACTGTCCCTGAAACAGAAGGGGTGGCCTTAGGATTAGGACTCAGATAATTATCCAGTCCTGCAGCAGGAGACCACTCATATTTGTAGTTTGAAGAAGGATTCTGCGGACCAAGAATTGCCGGATCACCATCGCACATACCAACTACTCTGTCCATGGCAGTTTTCGGAGGAAGGGATTTTAAAGATACTTTGATTGTATCGTAGTTAATACATTCTCCCAGTGTTTCTATAACCTTAAGAACATAATTCGTAGTTGCCACTGGGGTTGCAATGGGAAAGGCAGTTTGATCACCTACAAGTGATGGATCCTTATTCCATTCATACTGATATTTCGGATCATTTTCCTTACCAAGCATAACACTGCTCCCTTTGCAAATAGTAGTATCATTTCCAAGATTAATTTTAGGTTTGGGGAAAATTAAAATATTTACTATATCGGATGAACTACATCCATATTCATTGGTTGATATCAAATTATAGGTATTTCTGACAAATAATGTAGGTGGAGTCACAATTACATCATCAAACAAAGTTTTACTTACTAATGGTAAATTTTCTGTAATATCTATTTTTTTCGCACCATATGAAGGGTCAAACTTCCATGTATACGTAATGCCATCCGTTGGCGCATTTTCAAATCCAATAAGTTTTTCAACTAAGGGGCACATTCTAATTACAAGAGGAGAACTAGATAGCGGACTTGGTTTAGGTTTAATTGAAACTTTTACCGAGTCTATACCTGTGCAACCGTTAACACTCATTTGTAATTTGAATACTGTAGTAGAAGGCACAGAGTCTGGTTGGGTCATAAAAAGCTTATCTCTGTCTTCAGAAAACAATTGAGCTGGACTCCAAAATTGTTCAATAGTTCCTCCAGTTTGGATACTAATAAGTGTCGGTTTTAAAGTAATACTATTCCCCTTACAAATAGTTGTATCACTTGGCATTTTAAATCTTATTCCTTTATATGTGGCAGGCACACTTTCGCTAGTATAGGAACAAGCCGGATTTTTTGCAAAAGCGCTGTATGTAGATGCTTTAGCAACCGTTCTTATATCAAGAGTATCAATACTTCCAGCGGCAACTTTAATAACTACTCCTTTGTCATTCTTCCAGATAATGGTGTCCATTGGAGATGCCACGGCATCTTTTATTTTAGCTACAATTCCATAATTTCCACAAAAGGCATCTGTAAGCACTTCCAATGGTTCCAGCTCGGGTGTCGTAAAGACATATACATCTTTACTAAGTGAATCAGTGCAAGAAATTCCTGACGTAAAATAATATTTAACAGCATATACACCTGGAGTCTTTCCTGCTGGGCTGAATTGCCATTTTCCACTAATGTATTCTGCTGGTTGTGAATAACTGCCTGCTCCAAGATTTTTGGTACAAATGGTAGATGAGACTGTAGAAGAAGTTGTTTCTGTATTACAGTAAAAATTTTTAAGACCTGTAAACGCTGATTCCTTCCAGCCTTTTATCGCTGATCGGGTTACGGAATTTCCGCCAAAGTTAGCAACATCAAGATATCCTCTATTATAAATTGAAATTGAAGAGGGAGCGTCCAACCCACTCACACCTAAATTCGCAATACTTCCGGAAGTGGATACTTTAAAAATATTATTACTATTAACGTCTGAATAATAAACATTACCATCACAGTCAATTGCTAGACCTGAAATTCTTTCATCGCTTCCTTTTCTATTAACTGCAACTGATACCATATTAGTCGCCAGGTTTAGTTTCTTAATTACAGACCTGGAAGGATCTGCAATATATAAATTACCTTCCGCGAAAGTTAAGTGTCCGAGCAAACCAAATTGCGCTGCAGTGGCCGCTACAGGGCCAGGGACAGAGGCACCATCAGGAACATCACCGGTAGTTGATCCGGCGACAGTTGTTACCTGCTTTGTCGCAATATCAATTTTTTTAATCTTAAAGTTTCTGGAATCGCTCACATATAATGTTTTTCCCAAATCATCAATTGCAATTCCATAAGGATTTCGGAATCTCGCAGCAGTTCCAATGCCATCAAGGTCACCGCCAACAGGAGTTGCGGCATTTTCACCTGCAATAATCTGAACTCCAGTCGAAGGATTATAAGCTTTTATATTGTGATTGACCTGATCACAGAAATATACGGTATTTCCAAATGACACAAGCCCTGTAGGAAGATTTAACTTTACAGTTGTCGGGTCTGTCCCCACTGTATTCCCCTTTGTTCCTGCTGTATTGATAATCGCACTTGCCCCATTTTCATCGATGACCCAGATTTTATTATTATTACTGTCACTGAAATAAATCTTACCTATACATGTTGTTGTAATACCCTGAGGTTGAGCAATAAGACCCACTGATCCTGATCCCGCGCCTACCAATACTGAAGAACAAGGAGCTGGATCTATTGTAACTGTTTGCTGTGCCGGAACAATACAACCCGCTGAATATTTTATAACATGTTTACCAGGACCAGAAATGGCAGGATCAAAATACCAGATATCTTTTCCACCTGAAACCACTCCCGGGCCTGTAAATATTCCACCTGCAGGTGTACCATATATTCTCGACTTCAAGCCTGAAATACAATAGGATGACTTAAGATCTGTAATAGTAGCTTTGCCATTGGCCGCAGCAGTTGTGGCATAGATCTGAATAGAACCCTTTTCAGTACAATTATTATTAGTAATTAGAAAATAAACAGTAGTTGGTTGAGAAACACTTACCAAATAATTGGTACCCATGGAAGTACTTGTAGGAGTGCTTGTAAAAGGGGTTAAGCTCCAAAAGACACTATAATTAGATGTTCCTTTTTTAAATTTTATATCAACAAGAGAAACTGTAATTCTGGCAGGAACGCATACTGAAGTATCAGGCGTTTTCCGATAAGAGACACAATCATTGGAATTTAATAGCCACCACCACCAATTAGTTGATGACTGTGCCGAAGCCGATCGCGCAGACAAACACAATACACTGATTATCAGAGTAAGTGAATATAAAAATGTTTTCAAATTCGGTTTCATAACGCCATCTGAAGAATTAAGTAAATCGAAATTCATTAAATATGAATCCAAAATGAACTTGTAAAGTAAGCTGTTTTAATCAAATTCATTAATTTAAATCCCGTATAAACAGTATTTTTCAAATAAATTTTACGTAAAAATTAAGGACTGGTTCTTCTTACTTGTTTTTTTAATTTAATTTTGTCTCATGAGTTTCGGAAAAAGATTATACCAAATCTGGGTTTGGTTTTGTTTCATTGTTGTATTTCTGCTGATTTATCCATTTTTCGTTTTATTCTCTTTAAGAGACAGCTGGAAAAAATATGGCCATTTCTTTAATAAGGTGTGGGCATACACCGTTTTTGGAAGTTGTTTGCTGCGGACTAAAGTGGAATTTCGTTTTAAACGGAATAAAAAACAAGCCTATGTATATTGCGCTAACCACTCTTCTTACCTAGACATCCCGACTCTGTGTTATTCATTATCAGGATATTACCTTTTCATAGGTAAAGCTTCCCTTGCTAAAGTACCTTTGTTTGGCTACATGTTCCGCAACTATTACATAGCTGTTGATCGCCACAGCAAATTGAGCAGGTATGAGACAATGCAGAAATCCATGGAAGCAATAGATAAAAAACGCAGCCTTGCTTTTTTCCCGGAGGGAACGATTCCAAAAAATGCTGGCTATCAAATGATCCCATTCAAAGATGGTGCATTTAGGATAGCAATTGAAAAACAGGTGCCGATTGTGCCTGTTACGATTCCTTATAACTGGTTAATCCTCCCTGATGATGGTAAATATGTGCCCAATCGTCGTCTTATGAAAGTAATTGTACACGAACCGATTGAAACCAAGGGAATGACACTTGATGATGTTGACGAACTAAAAGATAGGACTTTTGATATCATTCAAAGAGAATTGATTCTGCAAAATAAAGAAGTAGTATTGGTTTAAAAACTTATCATCTCCGGTTTCAAAAACTTTATTGGAATTCGGAATTTTAGTACTTTTGACAAAATTGACATTACTTATTATATGCATATAGATAAAGAAACCATCAGAAAAATTGCTCATCTGGGAAGATTAGAGTTTGAGGAAAAAAATGAAGAGCACATTTTGAAAGATTTTAATAAGATTCTTGACTGGATGGATAAACTCAATGAGCTTGATACTTCTAATGTTGCGCCGCTTATTCACATGTCTTCTGAAGTAAATGTGCTTAGAGAAGATGAAGTTAAAGTGACTTTGAAACATGAAGAAGCTTTGTATAATGCTCCGAAAAAGGATTCAGATTATTTCAGAGTTCCAAAATTCCTTGGATAAAGATTTTCATACCCATATAAAAAAGCTGCCTCAAAAGGGCAGCTTTTTTTTTGAATGCTAAAAAGAATTATCACAAATCCGCCTCTTTCAGAAAAGGCAGTAGCTTAGCGAAAAATCATACAGAATTTAATAAGCACCGGAAATTCAGGCTTAAGCAATGAAGATCAAGGAGTAAGTACGCAAGATCCGGGAGTAAGCACGGAAGATCCGGGAGTAAGCGCGGAGATTCGGGAGCAAGCACGGAGAATCCGGGAGTAAGCACAGAAAATTTTGACATACACCATGCAAAAAAAGCCTTATCCTTTATAATTTCTAATCTTTTCCTTCACTGAAAGGTTATTGCTATGAAGCCATCATTTTTTCAAGAATGGAGAAATCAGAATTATTGCAGAATGAGACTGGAGAAGCATTTCTTTCATTTGCCGAAGAAGCACCTCCTGAGGAAATCGGTAAATTATTTAATGAACTTCAGAAGGATTTTATTCAGGAAGATGAAAAGTTGAAAATACTTTTTTCCGCCATTCCTTTTCCAAAAAATGCCAGAACTTTCGAGCATCTTGATTTTAACCTGCAAAATAAAATTCTTGAAATAGCGCCACTAAACCTTACCTCTTCCCTACTCAATGAGCTTTCTCCTGATGACAGGACAAAACTGTTCAGTGAAATGCCAAAAGAATCTCTGGCAAAATGGCTGAGCATGCTCTCCGTGCAGGAAAGGAAAGATGCCCTAAAGCTATTGGAATATCCCCCTGAAAGTATAGGGAGACTTATGACGACAGACTACATAGCTGTTAGGCCTGAGTGGACCTGCGAGAAAACCATAAAATTTATAAGAGACTTCGGACTCAATAGCGAAACTATCAATTTCATTTATGTGGTAGATAAGGACAACAAACTGATTGATGATTTAAAAATCAGGGAGATACTACTTGCAAAGCCCGAAGCAACTATTGGTGATCTTGTAGACAACAGGTTTGTAAGTCTGGAAGCCACTTCTGATCAGGAAAAAACAATAACCACATTTATGGAAACGGACAGATTTGCGTTGCCCGTCACGGACTTTAATGGCAAGTTACTAGGTATAGTAACAGCAGATGACGTATTGGATGTAATTGAACGTGAAGATACCGAAGACATACAAAAACTTGGTGGTAGTGAGGCTTTGGATGAACCTTATCTAGAAATAAATCTGACAAACCTTGTAAAGAAAAGAGCGGGCTGGCTGATCATATTATTTATCGGTGAAATGCTAACAGCATCAGCAATGAGTTTTTTTGAAAATGAAATTGCAAGTGCAGTAGTGCTGGCTTTATTCATTCCATTAATTATATCAAGTGGCGGAAATTCCGGTTCTCAGGCTGCCACCATTATTACAAGGGCACTGGCATTGGGAGAAGTCAGCAAAGGAGATTGGTTGAAAGTTTTCAGAAGGGAGATTATATCTGGCGTAATGCTTGGGCTCATCCTAGGCATCATTGGTTTTTTAAGGGTTATTATATGGAGCACTTTATTTGATGCTTATGGAGCCTATTCATTAAAAATTGCAGCTACAGTTGGCTTTTCCCTTATAGGTGTAGTACTATGGGGAACACTTTCCGGATCTATGCTTCCGATTTTTCTAAAAAGCCTTGGCTTTGACCCCGCTGTATCTTCTGCCCCCTTTGTAGCGACTATAGTGGATGTGACCGGCATTATTATCTATTTTTCCATGGCATTTTTATTTCTAAAAGGAACGCTTTTGTAAGCTGAAAGCTGAAAGCAAAAAGCTTAAAGTTGAGAATTGAAAAAGCACAAGATTATAGTAATTGCCCGTTTCCAACAGCTAAAGATCCATTACTATAGAAGAAGGATTCTGGATATGATCATTTTTAAAATAAAAAAGTTGAAAGTTAAAAGTTATTAAAACTTTCAACTTTCAACTTTATACTTTCAGCTTTAAGGCTTTCGCTTCTTACAAGCCGAATTTGTAGTTAAGTTTTACAGCAAATGAAGTTCTGTCAACACCATAAAGATCTGTATGTTCCATTGAGTTACCTGACTGCTGCCATCTCAGAGAATTGATAGACCTTGCTCCTGAAAGGATGTCGTAAGCATAAACAGAGAATGATAATTTTTCATTAGCCTGAATATTCACACTCAGATTCCATTTAACCATTAGACTGTTATGGATTCCAAGATAAGGATATTGATTATTATATGCGTAAGCAGAGCCATAGTCAGCAAGGATTGGATTGTTCTGATTAGTGGCACTATATGTATGAATATCACTACGTCCTGTTAATCCCCAGAATAATCTTGCATCTGTATGAAGTGTCAACCAGTTGGTTGGTTTGTAATCAAGATAAATCTTAGTGATGTTCGTAACAAGGTTCAGGAAGTTCTTTCCATCTACAGTAATCTGGTCACGGATAGAGTTGATACGAACCGTTGTTACAGAGTCTTTAGTAGGATCTATGTTGCTTTTCACTGGTTTTGGAGTATACTTATAAACACCATTACCAACAGATACTGAATCATAACCTTTAAACACATTCAACTGATATTCTTCATAATAATCAGCAACTTTAGTATTCGCAACTTTTGATAATACATGGTTAATTCCTAAAGTTACATTTGAAGAATTGTAACGAATATCAAGTTCAGCGTTCGTAAAGCTATAAGAGCCTGAATTAACAACTCTGAATATTTGCTGATTCCATGTAAACAGATCCTTAACTGTATTATAAGAAAGTGATGGCAATATGCTAAGGCGATTATCAAATAAAGAATGTACAGAAGTTAATTCAATTGAGCTGGATCTTTCAGGCTTCAATTTATGAAGGATTTCAGCGGTTACAGGAGGAATCGGATTTGAATTTGGCCCTGGTTTCTCATAAGGTTTTTCGTAGTGATAGTCACTTCCTGCAAATGGCTGTCCGTCATCTCCGATTGTGTTTCTGTTAAATTCATAGTTATCCGCATTACCATTGTTCGCAGAAGTCTGATAGATCAGTTTAATAACATGATTTTCGCTGGCTTTCGCAACTAAGGCAATTTTTGGAGTTACTACACCGCCAAATTGGGCAGTACGTGTATGTCTGTCGTATCTTAATCCAAATTGAGCATTTAACTTTTCTGTCAATTTGTAAATACCTTCTGCGAAAACTGCATGGTTGGTATATATAACATCAGATACAATTGGGTGATTAGCTTTCTCATCCTGAGAGTTGTAACCTGCCATATCCTTACCGATATCAAATAATCTGAACTGATACCCCACTGCAAGTTGTAATTTAGGAACAGTCTTTAGCAAGTACATTGCAGAAGCATTATATCTGCGCTCACCAAAAGTTTCAACCCTCCAAGGATGTCTGTCTGATGAATAACTATTTGCGGTTGCAACTACAGCGCTATTCATGTCTTCAAGTTGAATACGGTTTGTATTCATATCAAAGCCTGCATTCAGTATTACACTGTTATCTTTAACTGGAAGTTCGTATGAAAATTGATTAGTAAAGTTGTTTATTACATATTGTCTTCTGTTTGTGTTACCAGGTTCGATTTGTCCATAAAATCCTTTGATATTTTGCAGCTGTCCGTCTATCATTCTATCCGGAGCAAGTGAATCTGTATTTACAAAATCCGGCCATCCGTCAACAGGGAAATAACCCGATGCATTAGTTACCTGATGAGTGTAACGGCTATAATACCTGAAATTTTTGTAATTGAAATCAACCCCAAATCTATAGTTACCAGGAGTTGACCAGGCACTTCCTGAAGTTGGTACTCCATCTGCAGGAGGATTTTCCACCCACTGAGGATAAGGCCAGTGTGGTCTTCCGTATAGACGGCCTCTTTCCGTACCTATACCGTCAGACTTTCTGAAACCACCAGTAATTACAATATTTGAATGTTCATTGATCTTTTGAGCAACAGAGCCTTCATACTGATGGCTGAAATTATCGCCATTCCAGGTTCCCTGAGTAATAGATGCTTTGACTTCATCTTTCTTGTAACGCTCTGTTACAATGTTTACTACACCTCCAATAGCTCCGGAACCATAGATAAGACCAGATGGACCACGGATGATTTCAACTCTTTCAATATCTCCAAGCATACCAAGATCAAGTTCCATATTGGCTCCATCTCTAGCTTCGGTATTCATTTTGTGACCATTTACAAGGAAAATGAATTTAGTATTTCTATCGGCTGCAACACCACGCATACCCCAGATAACACCATTCCATTTATTGTACATGTATTGAAAACCGGGTACATAAATTTCAAGCAATTCGGAGAGATGTCTAGCTCCTGAAAGATGGATTTGTTCCTGGTTAATCACAGTCAAACTCAAGGCTGAGTTTTTAAGATCCAGATCCAGGAATGACCCGGAAGTTACTTTCATGTTCAATAATTCTTCCAATGAAAGTTCGAGTAGGTCTCCCTGAGCTGCTTCTGTGCTTTCGGCCGGGTTTTGACCGAAAACCTTTGTAGGTTCTAAACTTGTCAGTGACGCTATTGCTATAGCCATTCCGACAATTCTTTTCTTACTCATATTTGCTATCTGGTTAATTTTCTGATACTTGTTCGTGGTCGGTTTTTACGCTGCCCTATAGCAATGGTTAAATAGGGGTTAAACAGACGCTCAAATACCATGTAAGAAAAATTTAAATTATGTAAAAAAATAAAGCTCAAAAATTCCAAAATCGTCTTCAAAATTTCCCTGTTGGTCTATTCAGAGCTCAAATTTGAAAGGCGAAAGAAAAGGTTGTGTGAAAAAAAAAGAAAAAATAAAACTATTTCTCCGCAAAACATCATAAAAAACTGAAAATCAACATATTAATATCATATATAATTATTTCAAGGCTCCGTCAGTATTTTTTAGCTTTTGGTTCAGGATTTCAGCAATTTCAAAAAAATCTACTTTACTTTTCAATTATTTACCCAAATTTTGTTCTTAAATCCTCCTTAAATCAACAGGCGCAATATGCCTTTTTTCAAGCCTTTACAAAACATACAATTCCTTATTTTTAAAAAGTGCCCATCAAAATTAGCATTAGACCGGTTTATATTTGAATAGTTTCTGATAAATGAGTAAAAAAAATGAGTGACCCTTTCGGATCACTCTATTTAAGCTTTCCAGTCTGAATTTTTATTACAGACCAAATTTGTAATTAAGTTTTACCGCAAATGATGTTCTGTCTATACCGTAAAGGTCTGTTGCTTCCTGAGCATTATACATCTGCCCCCATCTTAAAGAATGAATTGATTTTGCACCTGCTAAGAGATCATAAGCATAAACTGAGAAAGAAAGTTTTTCATTTGCCTGAATGTTAACACTCATATTCCATTTCATTATCAGGTGGCTTTGAACCCCATAAGTTGGATATTGATTATTCCAAGCATAAGAGCTTCCATAATCTGCCTGAAGGATTGGGTTAGTTGGATTTGCCGCGCTATAATTATAGATATCACGACGACCAGTCAACCCCCAGAATAATCTAGCATCTGTGTGTACTGTTAACCAATTTGTAACTTTATAATCAAGGTAAATTTTAGTAACGTTAGATGCTAAACTTAAGAAGTTCTTGCTATCAACAGTCACCTGATCACGCACTGAGTTTACAGAGATAGTTGTTACTGAATCTTTAGTTGGATCTACCTGGCTTTTCAATGGTTTTGGGGTATATTTATAAACACCATTTCCCACAGAAACTGAATCATAACCGCTAAACGCAGTTAGCTGATAATTCTCATAATAATCCGAAACTTTAGTGTTAACAAGCTTCGACAACACATGATTAACACCAAACGAAACTTTTGAGGTATTGTATCTCACATCAAGTTCTGCATTAGCAAAATTATAAGAACCGGAATTTATAACTCTGAACAACTTCTGATTCCAAGCAAACAAATCTTTGATACTTGTATAAGAAAGAGACGGTAACACACTTAAACGATTATCTAACATTGAGTGAACAGAAGTAAGCTCAATTGAATTAGACCTTTCTGGTTTCAGCTTATGAAGGATTTCATTTGATACAGGAGGAATTATGTTAGAACCTGAACCTGGCCTTTGAGTCGGATTTTCATAATGATAGTCATTTCCTGCAAATGGTTGACCATTGTCTCCTATAGTATTTCTGTTAAATTCATAATTATCTGCACTACCATTATTGGCTGATGTCTGGTAGATTAATTTGATGATGTTGTTTTCATTAGCTTTTGCAACCAAAGCAATTTTTGGAGTTATAACACCACCTAATTCAGCTGTACGAGTGTGTCTGTCATACCTTAAACCAAACTGCGCATTAAGTTTTTCAGTCAGTTTATACATACCTTCTGCAAATATTGCATGGTTTGTATAAAGTATATTTGAAACAATCGGGTGATTTGCTTTTTCCTCCTGAGAGTTATATCCTGCCATATCTTTCCCGATATCAAATAATCTAAACTGATAACCAAGGGCGAGTTGAAGTTTCGGAACAGTTTTGAGAACATACATTGCAGAGGCATTATACCTGCGCTCTCCGAAAGTTTCAATTCTCATTGTATGTCTGTCTGCAGAATAACTGTTAGCATTTGCGACCACAGCGCTTTTCATATCCTCAAGCTGAATACGATTTGTATTCATATCAAAGCCCGCATTCAGCAATATACTGTTATCTTTAACTGGCAATTCGTAAGAAAATTGATTAGTAAAGTTGTTTACTACATATTGTCTTCTGTTAGTGTTACCTGGCTCTATTTGACCGTAGAACCCTTTAACGCTCTGTAGTTTTCCGTCTATCATTCTATCCGGAGCAAGTGAATCTGTATTCACATAATCTGGCCATCCATCTATAGGGAATAAGCCTGAAGCATTAGTAACCTGATGTGTGTATCGGCTATAATATCTGAAATTTTTGTAGTTGAAATCAACTCCAAATCTATAATTACCAGGAGTTGACCAGGCACTTCCTGAAGTTGGAACTCCATCTGCAGGAGGATTTTCCATCCACTGAGGATATGGCCAAGATGGTCGACCTAACAATCTACCTCTCTCCGTTCCTATACCGTCTGACTTTCTGAAACCGCCAGTAACAACAATGTTGGAATGTTCATTAATTTTTTGAGCAACAGAACCCTCATATTGCTGAGAAAAATTTTCTCCATTCCAAGTACCCTGAGTAGTTGAAATTTTCGCTTCGTCCTTCTTATATTTTTCTGTTACCACGTTCACAACGCCCCCTATAGCACCGGAACCATAGATAAGTCCCGCTGGCCCACGGATAATCTCAACTCGTTCGATATCTCCAAGCATACCAAGATCCAGCTCCATATTTGCACCATCCCTTGCTTCAGTGTTCATTTTATGGCCGTTTACAAGGAAGATAAATTTAGTATTTCTATCGGCTGCAACTCCTCTCATCCCCCATATAACACCATTCCATTTATTATACATATATTGAAAGCCAGGCACATAAATTTCAAGTAATTCGGAAAGGTGTCTTGCTCCTGAAAGGTGAATTTGCTCCTGATTGATTACTGTTAAACTCAAGGCTGAATTCTTAAGATCGAGATCAAGAAAGGATCCCGAAGTCACCTTCATATTCAACAATTCTTCTAATGACAATTCCAGGAGATCACTTTGGGTCGATTCCGTCGTTTCGGTCGGGGCTTGACCGAAAACCTTGGTTGATTCTAAACTTGTCAGCGATGCTATTGCTATAGCTACCCCAACAATTCTTTTCTTGCTCATACTTGCTATCTGGTTAATTTTCTGATACTTGTTCGTGGTCGGTTTTTACGCTCGCCTATAGCATTAGTTAAATAGAGGTTAACCAGCAGCAAAAATACCATGTAATAAAAAAATGTACATTTTAACACGAAATAAGCAACAAGATCACATATTCATCTTCAAAACTTATCACTCGTCTGGCAGATCTCCAGTTTCAAAGGGATAAAGAAAGGGTTGTGTAAAAAATCAATAAAAAATAAGACTATTTCTCATCACCCAACATAAAACACTCAGAAACAAAATATTATATAAAATATAATTATTTCAAGTTTCTGTCAGTATTTTTCATTTTTCACCAAATTCCTCAAAATTTCTGCACTTATTTTACCTTCACTTTTTCAATCAGTTAAACAAATATTGTTCTAAAAAATTTCAAAAAATGAACGTTGTAACATTCATTTTTTTAAAAATATTAACTTTTTCATCTTTCAGGCTAAATAAACCTTTGCATTGTCCAGAGGTTACTCCTAATGCAGAAACTTAAATCATTCCCAAATGTGGATTGTAAGATTAGCATTAGACAGGCCTTATACTTTTGTAGTAGTTTCTCTGCTGATTCTGATACTTGGATTGGTAGCCATCACTCGAATGGCGGTTGATATATTTCCGAACATCAACATTCCTGTAGTAAGTGTTATATGGAGTTACAATGGCATCTCTCCTAAAGAGATGGAGCAAAGGATTGTAACAGTATGCGAAAGGGCCTATACAACCACTGTAAATGACATTGAGCACATCGAATCTCAATCCTATCGGGGAGTATCAGTAATCAAAATCTATTTTCAACCCGGAGCAGAAGTGGAAGCAGCGGTTGCACAGCTTGCATCTAGTTCGCTTAGCTTGTTGCGAATTCTTCCTCCCGGAACTACTGCGCCTTTGATATTAAGATACAATGCTTCCAATGTACCAATTTTGCAGATCGCATTAAGTAGTAAAACATTACCAGAACAAGCTATTAATGATTTAGCTACAAACTTCATCCGCACTGGATTGGCGACAGTTCAAGGGGCACAGATTCCACTTCCATATGGAGGGAAACAACGAAACGTAATGGTAGACCTTGACATAGAAGCTCTCAATGCAAAAAATCTATCTCCAACAGACATATCAAATGCTCTTGTCGCGCAAAACCTGATATTGCCTGCAGGAACAGTAAAAATGGGCGAAAAGGAATATGATGTAAAACTTAATTCCAGCACAGATGTCATAGATGCACTCAACTTCATGCCAGTAAAGGAAGTTAATGGAGCAGTGATTTACGTAAAAGATGTAGCCTATGTACATGAAGGTTATTCCATACAAACAAACATTGTCCGATTTAACGGAAAAAGAGGCAGTTTCCTTACCATTTTAAAAGCTGGCTCCGCCTCGACAATTGACATTATAGACCGTGTAAAAAAAGCCCTTCCGAAAGTATTATCGACAGTAACCAATGAGCTTGAATTAAAATTGCTTTTCGATCAGTCTTTGTTTGTGAGAGCTTCCATAAACAATGTTGTAAAAGAAGCTGCCATTGCTGCATGTCTTACAGGACTTATGATTCTTCTGTTTCTTGGAAGCTGGAGAAGCACTTTAGTTGTTGTACTTTCTATTCCTCTAAGTATTCTTACTTCCATCATTGTATTATATGCACTTGGACAAACATTAAACATCATGACCCTAGGTGGCCTGGCTCTTGCAGTGGGAATACTCGTAGACGATGCTACGGTAGAGATAGAAAATACTACAAGGAATCTGATACTTGAGAAACCCTTGAAACAGGGTATTCTTGATAGTGCTGAAGAAATAGCCTTGCCTGCCCTGGTAAGTACCTTTTCAATCTGCATAGTATTTCTTCCTATCTTTTTTCTTTCGGGTGTCGCTCAGTCTTTATTCTCACCTCTTGCTATTTCAGTAATCTTTGCAATGATGGCTTCTTATTTTCTTTCGAGAACATTTGTACCTGTCTCCATTCAATACCTTATGGGTAAAGAGTTACATCTATATCAACCTCATCGTTATCCTGATAAAAAAATAAATTCTCCCATATGGAAAATACATAAGCGATTTGACAAAAGATTTGAACAAATGAGAGAACGCTATAGAAGAACTCTTGACAGAGCTCTTGCAGGTAAAGCTTTTGCAATCATCATCTTTCTTTGTTTTTGTATTATAAGTGCTGCTTTATTTCCATTTCTCGGAAAGGACTTTTTTCCAAAAGTTGATGCTGGACAATTTAGGCTCCACGTAAGAGTTCCCAGTGGAACAAGAATTGAGCAAACAGAAATAATATTTGGCAAAGTAGAAGACATTATTAAAGAAGTGATACCACCTGAAGAGCTGGATCTGATGCTCGATAATATGGGATTGCCCAATAGCGGAATAAACCTTGCATGGGGAGGCTATTCATCAATAGGATCCTTTGAAGGCGAGATACAGGTTTCTCTAAAGGACCAAAGTGTTCCTTCTGAAGTATACATGAAAAAAATCAGAAAGATTGTTAACGAAAGAATACCTGGACTGGAGATTAGCTACCCTCCTTCTGACATCGTAACACAGATTCTTAACTTCGGTATTTCAGCTCCAATAGATATACAAGTAGTAGGAAGAGATCAACAATCTAATTACAAAATAGCACTTGACATTGCCAATAAGGTTTCAAAAATTCCTGGAGCTACAGACGTTTATATTCCACAGGTTTTCAATATTCCGCAGGTTAAGGTAAATGTAGACCGAACCAAAGCACAACAAATAGGTTTGACCCAAAGAGACGTTGCCAATAGTGTATTAATATCCCTTTCCTCCAGCGGGCAAACAGCACCTAACTTCTGGTTAGATCCCAAAAACGGGATTAGTTATTTTGTCGCAGTTCAAACACCTCAGTATAAAATAAATTCAATAGAAGATCTGGGCAAAACAACAATAACGTCAAGTCAGTTGAAACAGCCACAGTTGCTTACTAACCTGTCTGAATTTGACAGGTCAGTTACTGCAGGTCTTATTTCTCATTATAATGTGCAGCCAGTCATTGATGTGTTCGCAAGTGTTCAGGATACAGACCTTGGAAGTGTATCTGACAAGATCAACGAAATTATAAAGGAAATAAAATCAAAACTACCTAAAGGCACTTCTATTGAAATTAAAGGGCAGGTAAAAAGTATGGATTCCTCTTTTACAGGTTTGGCATTGGGCCTGATCTTCGCCATACTATTGGTTTATCTGCTCATGGTAATCAATTTTCAGTCGTGGCTGGATCCTTTCATCATACTGCTTGGACTTCCGGGAGCTTTATCCGGAATAGCGTGGATGTTATTCTGCACACAAACACCTATAAGCGTTCCCGCACTCATGGGAGCCATCATGTGCATGGGAGTGGCTACATCTAATAGTATTCTTTTAGTAACTTTTGCAAACGACGAAATCCTTACAGGTAAAAATGCATATGAATCAGCTTTATCCGCAGGATATACTCGATTAAGACCAGTAGTAATGACAGCTTTAGCAATGATCATTGGAATGCTTCCTATGTCATTAGGATTGGGAGAAGGTGGAGAACAAAACGCTCCACTCGGCAGAGCAGTAATTGGAGGACTCATAGTTGCTACGTTTACCACTCTTTTTATAGTTCCGGTATTTTATAGTGTATTCAAAAGCAAAAAGAAAGAGATTGAATGAAGAGGCGTAAAATAAAAATAATACCGATACTCATATTGTTAGTAGTACTGGCCGGATTTTTCCTTATCGGTCTGTTACCCAAAATCAGAAATAAAAAATTGCTTAATGAGGAAGCAAATGAAAAAATCAATTCAACTCAACCTGTAATTCTGGTAAAAGCAATAAAAACGAGAGATACGACAACCATAGAACTTCCAGGTGAAGTAAGAGCCTTTAAAGAGACTCAGATTTTTGCGCGGGTAAACGGATACATAAAAAAATGGTACACAGATATAGGTACCTCTGTTAATAATAATCAATTGCTTGCAGAGATTGAAACTCCTGAAATAGATCAACAGCTTGCTCAGACCAAAGCTTCGCTGTCACTTGCAAAAGCAAACTACGACAGGATTTCCAGCGTGCGTATTCCAGGAGCAGTTTCCAAACAAGAGATAGATCAAGCAAGAACAAGCTATGAAGCAAATCTGGCTATTGTAAGACAAACAGAAGCTATGCTTTCCTTTAAAACAATTAGAGCTCCCTTTGCAGGAATTGTTACTGCAAGAAATGTTGATTTCGGAAGTCTCATAAGCCCATCGAATACTATTCCAATGTTTAAGGTAGAACAAATTGATATATTAAGAACTTATGTAAATGTTCCTCAGGTATACTCTTCTAGTATCACACCAGGTATTACTACAGAAGTTATTCTTGAAAAATTTCCTGAATATTCAATTAAGGGACAAGTAGCAAGAACGGCCGAAGCTCTGGATCCAGCAAGCAGAACTTTACTTACAGAAATACACGTTAAAAATTCCGATCTTAAACTTAGACCGGGCATGTACGTGCAAGTCCGATTTAAACCTGCACGAGAAGGTGAAGTTGTATTTATTCCTGCAAACACACTCATCATAAGAGCTGAAGGCACTGAAGTCGCCACATTGGACAAGGATAATACTGTAACACTTAAAGAGATTAAAATTGCGCGTGATTATGGTAAATTTCTTGCGATATACAGCGGAATCAATGGTGATGAATGGCTCGTCACAAACCCTACTGATAAGCTTACAAATGGGACCAAAGTTAATGTAGTTGGAAAACAACAAGCATCTTTCCTTCAAAATACAGGTGACAAAAAATAGAAGAAATGAAGGCCTGTGAACATATCATTCGCAATTGTCCTTACCCGAATCTGCTGGTATTGAGTATTTATCTTTTATTATCATGCTCCTTTCGTCCCAATAATACAAGATTAAAAGAAATTAAAGAGAGCTACGGAGGAGGAGAATGGAAAATTTATTCTTCTCAAAGATTTTCAGACACCATAAAACCCTCAAGCAATGGTGATTTTTATGCATGGTGGACCATATTTAATGATCCTATTTTAGATTCTCTGGAAGACCTTGCTGTAAGTTCAAATCCTGATATCAGAAATGCTATTGCAAGGTTAGATGAAGCAAGAGCCAATATAAAACTTTCTGCCTCAGATTTGTTTCCTGCTATACGATTTTCTCCATCAGCAACAAGAAATCAACTCTCTCAAAACAGACCAAATCCCTTCCAGGCTTCAGGAAACCAACTCCCGGGCACAATCATCAATACTTTTCAACTTCCTTTGGCCTTTGATTATGAGATTGACTTATGGGGAAAATACAGAAATAATGTACAGGCCGAAAGGTATGGCTATGCCTCTTCATCTGCAGACATGAATGGGGTTCTTTTATCCATAACCACTGATGTAGCTTATTACTATGTGTTGGTAAGAATTACGGACATTAAAATTGATATATATACCAAAGCCCTCCAAACCAGAAAAGACAATCTCATTCTTACCGAAGAGCGATATAGAGTTGGCTTAATAACTTTACTTGATCTGAGCCAGGCACAAACTGATTATCAAACTATTCAATCACAGTTTTATGATCTGCAAAACTACAGAAATGCGGCGGAACACGCACTTGCCATGCTATGCGGAGTTCCGGCTTATAGCTTTTCCCTGTCTAAAAAAAATTGGAGCATTCAGCTTCCACACATACCCGAAGGTATCCCTTCAGATCTTTTAAAACGAAGGCCAGATATACAGAGTCAGGAACAGATTGCAGAAGCGGCCAACGCTTCGATTGGAGTTTATAAAGCATACAAATTTCCATCTCTTATGCTCACAGGGTCAGCCGGCACATTGAGTAGAGATGTCAATACCCTACTTTCTTCTGAAAGCAAAACCTGGTTGCTTGGGGCAACTCTATCTTTACCTATATTTATGGGAGGAAGGAATACAGCTTTGATTCAAATCGCAAAAGCCCGGTATTTACAGACAACAGCTCAGTATGAAAGAGTTGTATTAGCATCTTTCAGAGAAGTGGAAGATGCGTTGAACACACTTGCCCAAAGAAAAGAACAATCTATTCTTCAGGATTCAATCATTAAAACTACTGAACTAACTGCAATGCTTTCAAGAGAGAGATATTCCAAAGGTTTGGTGACATACTATGAAGTGGTAAACAATGAAAGAACAGCGCTGAATGCTCAAAGCATAGCAGCACAGATTCGTGGCGATCAGTTTACCTATACGATTTACCTGATAAAAGCTTTAGGGGGCAGCTGGCGATAGTTCTAGTCTGAAATCCACAAACTTTTTATTTCTTTATAATCAGCCGAAACCTCTTTTTTAATTCTTAAAAGCACACCTATAGATGCCTCATCAGCATCCGGTGAATTTTCAATGATTTCTGTAATTTCCTCGATAGTTCCTTCTTCAGCCTGAACAAATGCATCAAGAACAGTTTGTTCTTTATTGATGCCACCATTTTCTATAGCGCTGCCAAGATCAGTCCAGATATTTTTAGAAAACGATATTTCAAGCCGATCTTCAATATTTTCAGTTCCCTGCATTTTGTTTAACTCTTCTTTTAAAATAAGAGATTTTCTGAAATGGTTATGTATTAGATCATGTACCGGACGAGCAAGAGTGAGTGAAAAAGCTTTTCTATAAGCCTCCTGTCTGGATGAAAGCATTTCATTAAGCGCATTAACAGAACTTACAGCTATATTTTTCATATAGAATATCCTCCTTTATCCAAAAACATCATGTAACCGGAAATTAGTTTGAATTATGCAAGCAAACATTCTAACGGAACTTCCGGTCACAGATTTTTCTAATAAAGGATTCCTTGTATGGAGAACAAAATGATGAAATAAGATTCAGTTCATTTAGACTCCACACATTAAATTCTTCTTGCTTCATAACCAGCATTGTGAACCAGTTCTATAATTGATTGTTCGTTCAGCTCCTCACTGGAAACAGTCAATTCAGGCTCATCCCCAAATGGCTCAACATACCAGTAATCTATACCTGGACTATTGTCAAATACAGATCTGATATCCTGAATACATGGTACACAATCTATATTAGTTTTAAATTTAAAAGTTCTTGTTCTCCCCTCCATATTGCTCTCCTTTCTTCGATTTATTCATCCTCCTCCTGCAGATCGTCAAATGAAAATTCAACACTTGATGTGTAGTTAAGATCTATTTTGAATGTAGTGGAATTGCCCCCCAGTGATTGTTCATTTACAATTGCTGATTTGCTTTTTTTCTCATTCAGATTACCTGATTCCGCGTGTTTTCCAGAGATTCTGTTTTTCTTACTCTTTTTCATTCGATCCACTTGTTAATTATACAACACTGCCACAAAAAGAAATACTTCCCTAAAAGAAAATAAAAAAATCCTGAGAAGTCATTTTAGAATAAAGACTAATCTCAGGATTCAAATGTTATGAAAGAACAAGTTAAATTTTCAGGAAAATATTAAAAACAGTGCCCTCACCGGGATTAGAGTTGACTTCAATTTTACCTCCATTATTGTCTACAATTCTTTTAACTATAGACATTCCGATTCCAGTACCTTCCACACCATAATCGATTCTTTTAAAGGGAGCAAATACCTTTGGATAGTCCTCTTTCCTTATCCCTTTGCCGTTATCCTGAATTGCAAGAAGAATAATATCTTCAGAAACAAGCTCCGTTCTGATTCCCACGACAGGCTTTCGTTCTATTGACTTATATTTTATAGCATTGGAGAGAAGATTGAACAAAATACTTCTCATATTCTTCTTTCTGAACTTAAGAGATTTGACTTTGAAGTCTTCCAGAATTATTGCTTCGCTTCCTTCTATCAAATCCTTAATGCTGTCTTTTACTTCTTCAAGTACTTCGTCCAGATTTACTTCCTGAATAAGGAAAGGATCTTCTTCTGTTTTGGCCACTTCAGAAAGGTCGCTTATTGTTTTCTTAAGAATGCTAATGGACCTTGTTACAAGGTTAATGAGGAAATTTAGTTTAACATTATTAGGATCCGGGTTTAACTCATTCAAGAGTAGCTCCATTAATGATTCTAGATTTCTCACTGGTGAGGTAAGGTCGTGAGATGCCATGTAAACAAAGTTGTCCAGCTCTTTATTTATTTTCTTAAGCTCTTCATTTTTTGTATTAAGCTGGTTATTGATATCACTTAATTTTACCTGAGCAGATGCGAAATTATTCAGCATCATCCTTTGATCATGTATGTCAGTGGAAGTCCCTACCCATTTTACATTCTTTCCATTTTCACCTTTAATGGGCACTGCTCTTGAAAGAAACCATCTATAATCGTTTAGGCAGTTCTTAAGCCTGTATTCTACGCTATATTCAGCGCCAGTAGCAAGACTTTGATTCCATTTGTAAAGCGCCTTACTCAGATCATTCTGATGAATAAAGTTGAACCATCCGTTGCCCTTCAGATCGTCAAATGGTTTACCTAAATACTCTTCAGACTTTCTATTGGTAAAAATTATCTCTCCGGTTTCATTTGTAATCCAGACAAGCTGCGGCATTGACTCGGCAAGAGTTCTGTATGTTTCTTCACTTTCAAGAAGTCTGGACTCTATGGCTTTGATTTCCGTGATTTCAGTAAGACATCCTACAATTCTAATAACCTTCCCCTTCTCATCTCTTATAACAAAGCCTCTATCAATCACATAACCATAGGTTCCATTATTCTTACAAAACTTATATTCATTTCTCCAATTTGATTCTTGAGAAAAGAATATGCAGTCAAAGCTATCGAGAATGCGGGCTCTGTCATCGGGATGTATTCTGGTCTTCCAGTAGTCAAGCCCCGCCTTGCCTTCAAGATTTTCAAAACCAAAATGCGCTTTATAAGCATCGTTAAACCAGAATTCATTAGTGATAAAATCCCAGTCCCACATAGAATCATTAGTCGCATTGGATATCAGCCTGAACCTTTCATTGCTTATGGACAAATCAAGAGTTCTTTCTTTCACTTTTATCTCAAGTTCCTCATTCAATTCCTTAAGCGCTTTGGAAATCCTCTCAAGCTGAAGCTTTGACTTTTCCAGATCCAATTCAGCTTTCTTTCTTTTGGTGATATCCATGATACTTCCTACGAGCTTTTTCTCACCTGCAGTATCGATGAATATAGTAGCCTTCATCCAGCAATAAATTTCCCTACCCATGATGGTCTTCACTTTGCATTCAAGCTCCCAGGGTTCATTTGTTTCAATGATGGTTTCAACAAAGGTCATTATGTTAGACCTATCATACTCTTCAACGCAATTTTGAATATCCTTGAAAGTAATAGTTCCTTTGGAAGGATAGTCAAACATCTTTCGCAACTCTGGAGTGACTTTGAAATTATCAGATTTTAATTCCCATTCGAAAGAACAAATATTCGCGGCTTCTTGAGATTGGTAAAGAAAGATTTGATTTTTCCTTAATTCTTCAAGGGCATCAACTCTCTCAGTATAATCTTCAAAACTTATGATACATGAATCTTCATTTCGCACTGCTGAAATCCTTAACCAATTTGAAAACCCATCTTCTCCATAATAGACTTCATTAGTACTCGCCTCTCCCGTTGTCATTACATCTTTGAACTGATCCAGAATGCCCAGTTTTGCCAGACCTGGATATTCTGCAAAGAACCATTTCCCACGTAATTCTCTAAACTTTTTATTAAGGAACTTTTCAGTAAAATGGTTAAAAAATACAGGTTGAAAATCTATAACATCTTTATCTTCATTTCTAACAGGCTTGAGCATCATAAAGCCCATCCCGGAGGAATGTACAATACCTGACAAAAGACTGTCCGTGCGTTTTCTATATGTGATGTCCTGAAAATACCCAAGAAGGCGGACAAGTTTGCCAGCTTCATTAATTACAGGCTTGGCTTTTCCCAGTATGTATTTCAGATTCTCATTAGGAGTTATAATTCTGTAATTAAAATCAATAGATCTCTTTTCTTCACGGGCACAATCAATGACTTGAATAACTTTTGAAATATCTTCGGAATGCACATAGCAAAAAAGATCCTCCAGACGTACCGGTCCCTCCGGATTAATTTCGAATATCTCATAGATCTGATTAGAGCAAAAAGTATAGCCAGTCATTATATCCATTTCCCAGCGCCCCACTCTGGCAAGCGATTCCACCTCTTCAATAAGACCATCTTCACTTAACACCTCCGCTTCTACAAAACCAGGACCAGTAAGTTGGGTAAGACATCCTATACCTCCGAAAAATTTCCCTTCATTATCTAAAACAGGAAACAGATTTCCCTTGAAATAAACTTTTTTACCAGGTTTAAAAGAATATCTAGTAAGTGGAATTTCTACTATTTCTCCATCTTTGACTTTATTATAAAAGGCAGCAAAAGAATCGGGCCAGAAAACATCATTATAACTTAGTTTCACTGCCAGACGAGGTGAATAGTCTGTCAATAATTCCAGAGATTTATTCCAGAAAAATATCTTCCCGAATTCATCAAAAGCAAATATTCCATCGGAAGACCTTTTCAGTGTTTTGATGAAGGTCTCCTTCCACAAAACTGATTCATCTATCATTATCTCGGAAGGGTTCAACATAATTGAATCTTTAAAAGATTTGTTTAATTGAATTTAAAAGACTTTAAAGATAAAAGTAAAAAAAACTCTTCGACCTTAGAGAAGCCAACTTATTAATAATTAAACACTTAAACAATACCCAAAATTAAGTATTTTAGAATACTCATAACTAAAAAGGCCTCTTATTGTTTTTTAACTATTCCAATAAAGAGTTTAACAATTCATCGAAATTAAGATTCTCATTCCTATCAGTTAAATTTATAGGCGAAATTTATCTCGATAGAGTTAAATCCATATTTTAATTTACTTAAAACACCTGTATTATAGGCAAAACAAATAAAAATTTTATCATCCCCAAGATTGGCCTCCACAGACCCAATTAAAGCAAGTCCTTCCCTGCTTCTATATGCCCCACCTAAACTGAGAATGTCATTGTAACTTCCTTCCAAGACCAAGTTTAAAAGATTTGAATTGGATGGTAAAAGCTGATACATAAAATTACCTCTCAACTTTAGTGAAGGGCTTAAGTCTTTTTCCTGCCTAAGTATAAGATTGTAGTACCTTCTTAGTTTTACATTTGACTTTATCGGATTAGACTCAGCATTGAAAACCTGCTGAGAAGAGATCCCTGTAAAAAACTTTTTTCTCCTGAATGTAATACCGAAAGCCCCGTCTGGCATCGTTGAATTACCGGACGCTGTTGCTGAGGGTGCAGAAAAATACACCTGAGTAAATCCTGCAGATAAACCTGCAGACAGTGAAGTCTCCTCTGCTAGCGGAATCACATAAGCATAATTAAAATAAGCTCTGGGCTTATTGATATAGGGACCTTCTTTTTCATTGGAAAAAAATACCCTGGCAAGATGCGCTGTATTGTTTTCTTTTCTGAAAACTTTACTGCAAGTCAGTGAATAGCTGGCAATTTTCTGGAATGCACCGGTTCTTTGTCGGTACATGGAAAAAAATTCTGCTTTGGAATCTTCCGGGACAAATCCGGGATTTACAATTGCCGTATTATTAAAGTAGGTTGTATAGTTCTCAGGAAATATGTCTGTAACCTGCGCAGAAACAGTTAGATATAAAAAAAAGAAAATATTTAAAAGATAAATGCGCATCCGGTTTTAAAATTCAAAAGTGAACATTTTAAATTATTTACCCAACTTCGTTACCTACCGTTTCCTGAAATGTATTAAAAGTAACTTGTGAAAATTTCAGAAGAACAAATACCGGAATTAATACGCAATGGTAAAGATAAGGAAGTTATTCCTCATCTTTATAAAAAAGTATTTCCTCTTGTTGAAAATTATATCCGAAAAAATTCGGGGAGAAAAGAAGATGCTTCTGATGTATTTCAGGACTGCCTTCTGCTTTTCTATAAACAAGTAATAAAGAATACATTTGATCCCAAGTATAGGGTATACGGCTATCTATACAGGATCAGTATTAATCTTTGGATTAATAAAATCAAGAAAGAACAAAGAATTCAGTACCTGGAAACGGTCGGCGATGAGGCATTTGAAGAAGAGCCTTCTCCCTGGGATCGGCCACCAGAGCGTACTGATGAGAATGTTATTAAATCATTATTCTCTGGGATCGGAGAAAAATGTGTAGAGCTGCTTACCAATACTGTTTATTATAACCTTATGATGGAGGATATCATGATCAGGATGGGCTTTAGTTCTGTTGATGCTGTAAAAATGCAACAACAAAGATGTAAGCAAAAATTGATCAAAGAGATAGAAAACAATCCTGCTCTTGCAGATAAGCTAAAAGGAATATGATGAGTGAAGATTCTACATACAGTCAGGTTGAGGATTATATCCATGGAAGGCTTACAACTGAGGAGCTATTAGCTTTCGAAGCGAAACTGTCAAATGATCCTGATCTTGCAAGACAGGTAAAACTTCATGAGCTTGCGGATAACCTTGTAATAGAAAACAGGTTACTTGAGGTTAGTGCAATTATAAAAAATCAGTCTGGCAATTCTGCTTCCGGCAAGATTAAATATACAGCCATCTCAATCTTTGCTGCGGCGACTCTTGGCGTAGGCGGATGGCTCTTGATTCAAAGCAACTCAGAAAACTCAGAACAAGTATTAATGCAGTCAAATCAAGAGATTATTCCTGAAAACAAACAATATTTTCATTCTCCATCAGAACCATTGTATGAAAGCGGTACCGTTCCTGCTCAAAAAAATTCAGTAAAGACAAAAACAAATCAGGAAGAGGTATTGGAAGAAGCTGCCTCTTCTAATACAATTGACAGTATGTCTGTCAAAGTTGAAACAACTGTGCGACAAGAAAAGGATCTTTCTATATCAAATGCTTCTGAAAAAAGCCTTCCAAGTGAAACGACAAATTTAAATCCCTGTGAAAAAACAGAGCTGTCAGCTGCAATAAAGACAATCGAAACCTGTGAAGGAGAAGAACAAGGTGCAATCAAGGTTCAGCAAATTAAAGGAGGAATCGAGCCATACTCCTATTCAGTATTCGATGGAGAAGAAATAAAAGATGCAGCACATTTACAATCCGGCTCTTATAAGGTTGTAATTGTAGATGGAAACGGATGTAGAAAAACTTATGATCATCTTACAGTGAAGGATAAAAACTGTCCTAAAGATTATTCCTTTAACCCGTTCATTGAAGAAAATTGGGAGATACCGTCACATGGTAAAGCAGGTAAACTCCTGATATATGATGCTTCGGGAAATATATATTTTGAAAAACAAATTGTAGAAGGTGAAAAAGATCATTGGTCCGGAGAAGGTAAAACCGGAGAAATTAAGCCGGGATATTATATCTTTGTTATTGACAGAGGTAAGGGAAGTTTGATACAGGGTAGCGTAACCATAGTAAAATGACAAAAAAGGCCTCCATATTCATTATTCTTTTTCTCGGAATTCAAAGTATTCTAAATGCTCAGAATATTTCGATTCCTGACAAAAACTTTCTTGCCTTTTTGAAAAAAGAATACTCTGATGTCATTAAAAATGATAGTCTGATTTTAGAAGAAGCGAAATTAATAGATGGTACTCTTGACTGTTCAGAAAAAAATATTCAGTCACTGGAAGGCCTTCAATATTTTACTAGCCTTGAAGTATTAAAAGCAAACAACAATGTAATTGCTACCCTTCCAGATCTGTCAGGTTTGAAAGAGCTGACAAGGATAGAACTTACGTTTAACAATCTCATTTCTGTTCCTAGTCTATCTAATCTGACCAAACTCAGGACACTCTTTCTTTACAACAACAAACTTACCTCTATACCTGATCTGAGTGGGGATACAGCGCTGGTTTCTCTTATTGCCTCCAACAATTTTCTGACTGCTCTTCCTGAATTAAGCACTTTTGTAAACCTTAAAAAACTTGATGTCGGAAATAACCAGATAACAGCTTTGCCTTCTATAGATAATCTTACTTTACTGGAAGAATTAACAGTCTGGAAAAACCAACTACAGGTCCTTCCCGATTTGCAATACAATGTTAACCTTATTAAAATCAATGCTGGTACTAATAATATTGCAACTACACCTGACGTAAGTAAAAATGTCAACCTGCAAGAGTTTTCCCTTGATAGAAACCTCTTAACCAAAGCACCAGATATCAGCACTCTTACAAAGCTAAAGAAGGTTGAATTTCATTTAAATCAATTTACATTTGAAGATTTTACTCCGCTTACCGGATATCCAAACTTCAAAAACGTATTTATAATTTCCCCCCAGAAAGATTTAGATGTCATTAATCAGAATGGTAAAGAATTTTCAGATCTTACTATTCGTACTGGTATTGATTCCTCAATGAATAGTAATATATATGAATGGTATTTTAACGGAAATAAAATAGCGACAACAAATAAGGATCTCCTTAATATACCGTATGTAACAACTGCCAGTGAAGGTAAATATTTTGTCAAAATAACAAACCCTTCCTTCCCTGGTGTGACACTTAGAACCGATACCTTTTTAGTTTCTGTTTCTACTTGTCTTGATCTGAGTAAGCTTACATTCAACATATCAGGAATCAATTGCCTGGGAACCGGATCTGTATTAATTAAACTGGAAGGTGAAAATCCGGCAACTCTTGTTTATGAATTAAAATCCCAAAGCACTGCGAATATTTACAAGTCGAGCTTTGGATCCTTTACAGGGCTTTCTGACGAATCCTACAACCTGAAAGTATCACTGGACGCTAATTGTCAAAAGGAGTTTCCAGATGCAATAAAAATTCCACTTGAACCATGTAACGAGACCTTCATCACCCCGAATAATGATGGAGATAAAGACGGATTCTTCTTTTCTGAAACTGGAAAGGCTGTCATCTATGATAAAAGTGGCAATAAAATAAAAGAGCTATCTATTCCTGCAGAGTGGAATGGCACGTCTGAAAAAGGAAATCTAGTGGCTATAGGTTACTACATAGCTAATATTAATAACGGGGAAAATTATATCCGAATAAGTGTTCTCTATTAACTAATTTTCCAGATTTAAATTCCTACTGACATAAGGCTGTCATAAACCGGCTTTAGGTTTGTGTTAATATTAACATAAACTAAAAAGCAAAAATGGAAACTAAACTCATCCCATCAAAAAATTATCTTTGTTATACTACCCAAACAACACTTAACAAATTACAGGAATTTGCAGATAAAGCTGTTGATGGTGTGTATGAAGCTGTTGCAAAAGGCGGGTTAAAAGCTTCCGGTCCAATGGAGTTTATTTACTTGAACTGTTCTAATGACAGAGACAAGGAATTTACCCTGGAAATTGCACTTCCGATAGAAAACAGTACGAATTTTAATAGTGAAAACCACAGAATTAAAAAATTCGAAGATTTTAAATGCCTGTCTCACACCCATAACGGAGATCTCCTGAATCTTCCTGGCATTTATCAAAGACTCTTTGAAGAAGTATTCAAAAACGGAATCAAGCCTACTAACCAGATAAGAGAAATTTATAAAAGTTTTTCAGGTATGGAATCTAATGATAATATTACCGAAATTCAGATCGGAATAAATTAAAGATATGAACAGAGTAGATCGCCTTCACGCGATACTTACAATACTGCAAAGCAAGAGGGTGGTAAAGGCTGAAGAGCTGGCCACCCACTTCAATCTCAGCATTCGTACGGTATACAGAGACATAAGAGCGCTTGAAGAAGGCGGGATCCCCATCGGGGCAGAAGCAGGAGTCGGATATTTTCTAACAGACGGTTTTCACCTACCTCCAGTTATGTTTACCCATGAAGAAGCAAGAGCACTGCTGCTTGCAGGAAAATTCATTGAACAGCAAACAGATCAGGGAACAGCTAAAAGTTTTAATGATGCACTAACGAAAGTCAGAGCAGTCATTGACAACGACAAAAAAGATGAGCTGGACAGCCTTAATCAAAAAATTCTTATTCAACCGTACCCTAACTCCAAACCAACGGTGGAGGACCTGAATCTCACGCTCATAAAGGGCGCTTTGATTAATAATAAAATTTTAAAACTGGATTATTCCACTGCAAGAGAAACTACGGAGCGTCAAGTAGAGCCATTAGGAATCTGCTTTTATCGCACCAACTGGCACCTGATAGCATATTGCAGGCTCCGAAAAGGTTACAGAGACTTTCGCCTCGACAGGATCAATAAAATAAATGTTTCCTCAGAAACATTTCTCAGGATCAAACATCCTACTCTTAAGGAATACTTTGATAAAATGCTGCAGGAAGAAGAGCTTTTCTCTGTAGAAATTAAAGTCAGCAAAGATATTCTTGCCCACCTTCAGGAAAGCAAATATAACTTTGGCCTGATCGAAGAAAACCTGGAAGAAGATGGAGCCCTAATGCGATTCGCCACCTATAGCCTTGACTACTTCTCGAGGTGGTTATTGATGATGGGAAATAAAGTGGAGATCATATCTCCTCCTGAACTCAAAGACAAAACCTTAAAACTAGTTGAGAATCTTTCTTCTCATTATTTAAATAGATGATTTATTTTATCAATCTATATGTTAACCAAAACACAAAGACATTAATGAAGTTAAATTAATATGCGGATATCTTGTTTCCTTTTATTACTAACTGCTATCATAGCATTTCATAACTGCGTAGCACAAAGCTCCGGAGAAAAAGAACTGACAGGCAAAACAGATATAAAAGAAGTTGATGCAAATTTTCCGTGGTTTTCTGAAGGTTATAAAGTTTACAAACCCGACAGTACAGTTATAAAGGCAATATCAGACAAAGGAAGTAAACTCACCTTTATTGTCTTCGGAGGTACCTGGTGCGGAGATACAAAAAGAGAGCTTCCCAGATTTTATAAAGTCACAGATCAGGCCAATATCAAGAGTGAGAGGATAACCTTGTATTTACTCAATCACGATAAAAAATCACCGGAAAAGCTAGAGAAAAAATATAAGATACATTCTATTCCAACCTTTATTATTTTTGTTAATGGCAAAGAAGCCGGAAGAATTGTAGAAAGCCCAAACAACACTCTGGAAAAAGACCTGCTGGACATTATAGATTAAATTATAACCCTGCATAATAATCATACCCACGTTCAGCCCAATAATCAGCTGGCTGATTCCCTACAAATGCTATTTTCCCTATTCTCTTGATACTTTTGATACCATACTTACAAGGCACTATCAATCTCAAAGGAGCTCCATGCTCAGAAGAGAGGGGTTTGCCATTCATCTCGTAGCAAAGTAACGTCTGAGGGTGTAAAGCACTTTCCATATCAAGCCCAACATAATAACCTCCGTCAGGAGTTTCCAGACTTACGTGCTCAGCAAGCAAATTATCTTGACCATGATCAGTAAGCCCTCCCAAGCCATAGACAAGCATAAAATCAGAGAATTTAGTACCACCCCAATTTGAAATTTCACTCCACCCTTCAATGCATTTGAACTCAAAAGTGAGCTCTGTTTTAGGAAGCTGTTTAATATCATCAAGTGTTAGTTTCATAGATGATTTATTTATGCCATGAATCAATGAATTATTCTGAACATTTAGCATCCAATTTTCAACATCTATTGATCTTTCGAGGCCAATGTTACCGTTAAGTCTTGGCTCTGGAGCGGCCTGTTCCTTAGGAAAGACCGGGGCAAGATTTTTATTACTGAAAAATATAGTGGCAACTTTTCTATTAGTTTCAAGGACCTTTCTCAGTGGCCGTGACAATCCCTCTGCATCTGTCCCTGCAACAAGCCATTTGATACCACCCAACAGACCCAGAGCTCCCAGAATAAACCCAGCAAGAGACTTGATAGTTGTCCTACGCATCTCTTGTTTAGAAATGTCTTTAAGTTCATCTTCGCTGTCAGACTTCATTTTCTTTAGCGTTTTTATTTACAGCAACAACTTCAATTCCAGTAACCATAGCTCTGAAATTATTCCATCCAGCCCTGATTACCTGGACCACATGAATAACAAAAAAGAAAACATAACTGAGTGCAAGACAGAAATGGATCAGTCTTGCAATCTTATAGCCACCCAGAAAAGAAGTAAGCCAAGACAGCTGCACAGGCTTGTAAATGGCTAATCCTGTGATAACTGAACCAGCACCGAAAACGATAATACTCGTATATGCTATTTGTTGTGCACCGTTAAACTTTGAAGCTGGTGGAAGTTCTTTTCTAAGTCCGATATCATGAAGTGTCACTTTTATTGCGTTTTTAAATGAGTCTTTTCCAGGAACCAGATACTTCCATTCACCGGAAAAGAATGTATAAAATACATAAGCTAATCCATTCAACATAAATACCCACATGAATACAAAGTGCCATGCCATGCCAACAGCGAGATTAAAGCGTATATTGAAGGTATTATAAAACCATTCCGGGAAAAATTTAAATATCATTTTTCCTCCTAAAACAATACTATATTCATCGTTGGCCCAATAAATCCAGAGACCACTCCAAAGCATGAGTGCAAGAATTGGAAAGTTTATCCAGTGAAACCATCTTATCGCCAGTGGATGTTTCTTCTTGACTAAAGGCATACATAAAATCATGAACCGCAAAGTCAACAAGGGAATCAGCTATTTGTTTAAATTAGTAAGTCGAATAAGGAATTTAGGATTTAGAAATCATAAAATAAAAAGTAGTACCTTCATTAATCTCAGATTCAGCCCATACAGATCCGTCATTTTCTTTCAGAATATCTTTGACAATAGATAACCCAAGGCCAGAACTGTCCTTTGAAAGATCTTTATTTACCTGACCGAATCTTTCAAAAATTTTTTCTAATTCATGTTTAGCAATGCCTGGGCCATTATCACTCACAGATATGATATACTTATCATCTGATTGCCTGCAATCAATTTTTATCACTCCTCTTTCTTTATCCATAAACTTGATGGCATTGGATAAGAGGTTTTGAAAAATTTGCATCAGTGAATATTTATGAAAATAAACTGCTGGAAGGTTATGTCTTACAAAAATATTTATGTTTGAAGGTACGTCAAGAGAGGCTATAACCTTATTGAGAATTTTGTTCAAATCTACCAACTCTTTTACTTTTTCTAAGGTAGTTGCAGATTTCAACAGTGAATGAATAAAATCGCTCATATCCCTTACCTTCTTTATTGCCATGTCAAGCAAATGTACCGAATCTTTTTTGAGCACACTTTTATTCTCATCTTTTACAATCTGGAGAATAGGATCGATAGTATTAAGTGGAGCTTTGAGATCATGCGAAGTGGTATAAACAAACTTATCTAGTTCTTCATTCTGCCTTTTCAGTTTTTTGACTACACTCTCAAGTTCGCGTTTATTTTGAACCTTTTCAGTGATATCAGTATTGATGGCAATTGCAGCAATAATTTGACCATCAACAATCACAGGAGCAGCAGAACATCTTACAATTATTTCTTTCCCAGATTTTATATGAGTTGTCAAAACATCTCTTTCATTAGATTCACCGAAAAAAGCTTTATAAAAAGGTTCTTCTTCTGTAGTCAGTCTCTTACCAGTATGGAGGTCTCTGGTTTTTATCTTATCTGCCAGAACTTCTATTTGTTGATTAAGTTCCTCGAGTGTATCAAAGCCAAGCATATCAAGGGCTTTCTTGTTTGCTCTCAGGATTCCGTTAGGACCACCAATATATACTGCATCAGGAATGCATTCAATTATAGCTGCTAACTCGGCTGCCTTTACCTTCAGGCTTGTCAATTCATCATACATCTGAAATTAGGAAATCTTCAGTGAGGTATTTTCTTAGAAACCTTTAAATACCATTATTGTTTGATTTCATAGCTATCCATAAAAATTCATACCTCCTTCCATAAGATGAAAGGAGGTATGAATTTTAAAGTTTAATCCATTATACTTATTTGTTTCCTCGTAGCTGTATAGCAGAAGCAAGAGTGAGAAGGCATGCCAGCAAAGTAATAGATGCTGCAAAAGGGAAAAAATATATAAATTCTATTCCACCCCAGAATAGAAGTGCAAGAGCCAATGATAGAAGAATTTTATAACTTAATTCTCTATTAGTATACGTTGCGCTCGATATTATCCACAAAACAGCAGCCATAAATGCCAAAGCTACTGTTGATGCATAGCCATAACCTTCATAATAATCTCCCATACTTCTGTCTGCTCCCATGAATGGGAATTCATGCCCGACCATTTTGCTTATTATTTCTTGTTTCAATGGTTCTTCCGCACGTTTCCATCCAGAATGTCCCAACGTGTGAGCAACCATATGAAAAATCAGTAGTCCGGAAGCTATCCTTAAAAGGATCTTAATATTCATAGTAGCTAATTATTAGAGTTTATTACTATTTATTTCAATCTGAACCTTGCTTTCTGATCTCCTACAGTGAGAGTAAAATATCCAGGTTCCAAAAGCTTTTTACCCTCTTTGTCCGGAAACCACAAATGTTTATCTGGATCAATTACGAATGAAAATTCAATAGACTGACCTGGCTGTAATTCTTTTTTCTCAAAATATTTAAGTTCTTTGACAGGTCTGGTTATTGATCCATATTCATCAGTAAGAAACCAAAGTACCGATTCTTTACCTGCTATTTTACCTACATTGGATACAACCACTCTAGCCTTAATTTTTCCGGAAGAACTAATTACTGTATCGCTAAGATTTATTTTAGCATATGAAAACTTTGTATAGCTTAATCCTTGACCGAATTCACAGATTGCAAATCTTTTTAATTCCTCTCCTACCGGTCTCAATATTGAATATTCACTTTGCTTGTGATTGTATGGGATAATATGCCCTTGTTTATAAGGATAAGTAAAAGATAGCTTACCACTCGGGTTGGTCTTTCCGCTAAGGATCTCCGCTATTGCCTGAGCTCCCTCTACCCCAGGAAGACCTGCAAAAATGACGGATTTGCACTGGTCGTAAATCTTGCTAATGATCCTTGGTCTGCCTTCCGTAAGAACCAACACTACAGGCTTACCCGTCGCTATTGCAGTCTTTACTAATGAAACCTGAGATTCCGAAAGTTCAAGATCATTAATACTGCCGTCCGTTTCTGCATATGCACTTTCTTCGCCAGCTGCAGCTATAATTATATCTGCAGAAGGGGCTAGTTTTTTTATTTCATTTTCTTTTGCATATATGACCTTCGAATCAGCAAACTCGTCTTTAAGAGCCCCATAAATTGTTTTCATATCTTTAGGAAACCAGTATTCACTTTTAGCCATGAACCTATATGTCCATCCACCACATAGAGGTATTTTTTTATCTGCGGTTTCACCCACCACCAGTATGGTCTTTTTGCCAGGTTTAATCGGTAATAAGTTCTGGTCATTTTTCATCAATACCAAAGATTCCTTTGCGGCTTTCAAAGCTTTTACTTTATGCTCTTTAGAGCCAATTTTATTAAATCTGTCATTTCTCGGGTAAGGCTGATCAAAAAGACCTATATCAAATTTTACTTTAAGAATACGACGTACCGATTGATTGATTCTTTCTTCACTGATTCTTCCCTCCTTCACCAATCCAAGAAGGTTATCACAAAAATCTGTATTTAGGGGAACCATTGCCATATCTACTCCGGCACTGATTGCAAGGAAAGTGGCTTCCTTTTCGTTTTCTGCCACATAGTGCATTTTTTGCAATGCGATTATGTCCATCCAGTCGGTTACTGCAATGCCTTCAAAGCCTAGTTCATTTCTTAGAAGTTTGGTAAGAATGTCATAATTTGCATGCACAGGTATTCCATTGATTTCACCGCTGTTGATCATGACTGTCTTAACACCAGCTTCTACAGCGGCTTTAAATGGAGGAAGGTAAAATTCTCTTAGTGCCTGATCAGAAATTTCAGCAGGTGACCTATCCCAACCAGATTTCGGATCTGAATATCCAAGGAAATGTTTTGCACACGCAGCTGCTTTGTAAGGCGCAATTTCAGTGTTTCCCTGAAGTCCTCGCACGTATGAAGTTCCCATTTTAGAGATCAGATAAGGATCTTCTCCAAAAGTCTCATAATATCGTCCCCAATATTTATTTTTTCCCAGATCGAACACAGGAGCGAATATCCATCGATGATATAAGTCCGCAGTTTCTGTAGCTGTGATCCATCCTTCTTCATAAGCAAAGGTTGTATCAAAAGAACAAGCGATATTGATATTATGAGGAAATATGGTGCCATTACTTAAATAACTACTACCATGAACATGGTCTACACCATATATGATAGGAATTTTATTTTTTGAATTCCTCATATTGACATGTTGAAGTTGGTTGGTAAATCGGAACCAGACATCGGGTGACATTGCCCTTCCATTTAGGAAAGAACCAACATGATATTTTGTTACATAATGAATAACTTTATTGGTATCGATAGCCAGAGTTGTCGCAGAATCATAAGCAGCAGCGAGAGAATCTGTAATAATTTTGGTAATGTTAATCTGAGTCATCTGGCCAATTTTTTCTTCCAGAGACATTTTGGCCAACAATTCTTCTACACGAGGATCAGTATTCTTCTTTTCAGAGGATACTGATGAATTAAATGAAAATATGGCAAATAAGGCTATGCAGAATAAAGTTCCTGCTAAAATGTAACGCATTGCAATATGAGTATGATTTGAGAAGCTAAATATATGAGAATTGAGTAAAGCAACAAAACAAACCCCCTGACCTATAATCAATTTTCTCCAACTAATTCTTTATAAAATCCAGCAATTTACCCAAAATGAATGGGTTACTTGTGATCTTATTAATTGTAGACAAGCTAGTTTTAAAACCAATTTTTAAAATCATCTAAACACATGAAAAAAAACAAGATTTTTATCTTAAAATTTCTGCTTCTGGTTCTTTTCCAGAGTGGGAATTCGCTTCAATCAGCGGCGCAGGTGGATACAATTGATTTTCCACAAGCAGATCTGTACCGGGCTAGTCAGGACATATATCCTTTGACTGTTGAGCCTGGATCAGGAATAACAGTTTTTAGTAAAGTAATAAATTCAGGCTTTGGTACAGCAGGTTCTAGCAGGACTGATTATTATCTAACGGCAGATACTTCATGGACTTTACCTAATAAAGGCGAAGCATATTTTTTGGGTTCTTCTTACCTGCCTTCTGTTCAATCTCAGAATTCAGTATTAGACAGTACCTATCTTTCAATTCCGAAAGATATAATTGGCGGTTATTATTTTCTTGTTTCATTCACAGATGCAGGCAATGAAGTTTATGAAACAAATGAATTCAACAACAGATTTGTATCATCACTAAACGTTGTGCAATCATCCATTTCAGTTGACCTTTACCCTAGTTACATTTCAGTTTCGGACAGCACAAGCAACTCAACTGCAGTTGTCATCCTTAAAGAAAATAATATAGGAACTGATTTTTCAGGAGGTTATGAAGTAGGATATTACATTTCAAAAGATTCCACTCTTGATAGTTTTGATTACCTTCTTGGAACCAGAAAATCCGATGGTCTGGCAGGTAATAGTTCTACCTATTCAGATTTTGGTCTTACAGTTCCTTCGGGTTTACAAGGCTGGTACTACATGATAGCTGCGCTTGATGCGTACAATGCAGTATCAGAAACTCAGGAGTATAATAACAGCATAGCTAAACCTTTTTATATTTCTTCAGGTGGTGGAAGTGCTGATCTGGTTCTTGACAGTATTTCTTACTCAACTAAAAATGGAGTTATACCAGGAGGTGAAATATATTTAAGCTTTACAGAAAGAAACATAGGAACCACTGTGGCTGGTCAACACTATACTAATTTATATCTTTCTAAAGATAACTATCTGGATGGTGGTGATATTGTATTAAGCTCAAGCTATGTATATGAGGTTAACCCTAATGAGGGGACTTACAGATACGAAACTGCAACAATTCCTCCGAGCGTTGGACCGGGAGATTATTTTTTGCTAGGTCAGGCAGACGCTTATAACTATGTTTCAGAAAGCAATGAACAAAATAATTCATTAATTCTACCTCTTTCAATTGGTTCTTCCAATGCAGATCTAACTACTGTATTATTTGATAGTACTATTACAATTAATCAGGGAGATTACTTCTATGTAAACGGATATTTGAGCAATATAGGATCTGGCTTTGCATCTGGAAGCTATGTAGGATTTTATTTATCAAAAGATACTCAACTTGACGACAGCGATGCTTTAGTACAATACCAGTATTTTGATTATCTATACCCAAATAATTTGAGTTATTTTTATACACCAATATATACTGGTGGAACAGGAGCTGGTCAATATTATCTTATAGCAAAAGCTGATTACCAGAATAATGTTTCCGAATCTAATGAACAGAATAATATTGCTCTTGTATCAGTAAATATAGTTCAACCAAGCATTGATTTATCAATTACAAATCTGTACTCTAACAATTCAGTATTAAGAACTGGAGATTATAATTATCTATCATACTCAATAAACAATACAGGTACATCTTATGCAGGATCAAGTTATACTAATTATTATCTTTCTAAAGATTCTATTGCTGATGATACCGATTATTTCCTGGGTCAAAACTATGAATACTCTCTCGCACCAGGCGCTTCAAATTATAACTCTGCAGGATTTTACATATCACCTTCAATTTCTGAAGGAGATTACTTTTTGATTGCTAAAAGCGATATTTATAATTATGTAAATGAGAACAATGAGTACAATAATGAAGCCTACATTAAAGTGCAGGTAAAAGCTCCATCTTATGATATTGCTATCAGCAATTTATACAAAACTGCAGAAATCGCAACTGTAGGATCAGGACTCTATGTTTCATATAGTGAAACTAACCTTGGAGATGCTGCATTCCCTTACCATTATTCAGGATTTGTATTATCTACCGATACAATCTATAATGATTCAATCGACATTAACATTGGTAACTACTATGGATATGACCTGTATCCTGGAAATACAAACTATTTCAACCAGTATCTATTCATACCAACCAATGTTCCAGCGGGAAATTATTATCTGATTGCAAAAACGGATTCATACAACCAAATCCAGGAAACCAATGAAAATAATAATACTTCATTCACCAGAATAAGAATCATTACTCCAAACGTTGATCTATCTGTAAACACTCAGAGAGTAAACCCTACAAAGGCAGTTGCAGGAAGCAATATTAATGTTTCAGGTTATTTGTACAACCATGGTACTGAGAGTTCATATTCTACTGGTTTAGATTTCTATATCTCTAAATCTGAGAATGTGATCGATTCTGCTATCTACTTAGGTTTTTATTATACTAGTAGTGTATATCCAGAAACATCTATTCCGTTTAATCAATCACTTTATCTTCCTGAATATCTTGCTGCTGGAGATTACTACATAGTATTTGTAGCTGATGGTGGCAAGAATCAGCCTGAGATGAATGAAAACAATAACATTGTTTCTAAGAAAATTTCTATTGAAGCTGCTACAAGAGATCTATTTGTGAAGAGTGCTTCTGTAAGTTCAAAGGTTACTGTAGAACAAACAGTATATATCAAAGCTACAATAAGCAATTCAGGAAATTCAGATCTAGGATACTTCAATCTTGGATATTACCTGTCTAGTGATGAAAACCTTTCTTCTGAAGATATATTTATCGGAACAGCGAGCATTCCTGGTATGCTTTCAAAATCTTCTATACCTGTTTCAGGAGAGTTTAAAGTGCCATATTATATCTCTGAGGGAAGTTATAAATTATTATTTGTAGCGGATAATTACAATTATGTACGTGAAACAAATGAAGATAATAACATCTTGGCTAAAGCTCTGCTAGTGACTAATCCTTATGGAGATCAGAATAATCAAGATACTATAACTGAACCGGCATTTGCTGCTCCAGTAATTGCAATTTCAGTAGTACCAAACCCGGTTGGCGATTTCATCAACGTAACGGTACAAACTTCTGAGGCTTCAACTCTTGCTACATATGAGCTATATGACAGCTTCGGTAATAAATTTAAAGGTGGAAGCCAGAATATTACAAATGGTAAATTCTCAATTCCAGCAAGTGATGTTAAACTAGGTGTTTATCTGCTAAAAGTAGCATATGAAGGCAAAGTTGAAACAATCAGAATTATTAAAGAATAGAGGTTAATAGTTAAATAGTTTTGGAAGAGGTCGTCTATTCGGACGACCTCTTTTTTTTATGAGGAAGAAAGTCAAAGAGAGAAAATGATTAATAAAATTACTATATGGAAAAGAAATAATCTGAATAGTTGACACTGACCTTTTTATATATTCTAAGCAAGCTAAATGGAATGATTTAATTTTCTATTGGCAACTATCAGAAGTTTTTATATGTAAAAGAAAAACTTGGTCCGAAGATTGAGGATTTCTATTGTTTCAAAGTACTTATTTCATTTTCGTGAAACCTGAAGGAAGGCTTTTGAGTAAAAAACTCTTATGCCCATTCCCAGGTTAGTTTAATAAACATAATTATATGAATACCCAGGATCTACAAAATGAAAACAATAGCTCTTTCTGCCAAGAAGTTAAATTAGCTTTTGAGCAGCTGATGACTCAGTTTTCTATGAATGTAAATAAAGAATTAAAAGATGAGATTTATCTTGAATCACGCTGGGCAGGCATATTTTTAGGCAAGGACAATAACGAATTAACCATATCTATTTATAGCCCTAAAGGGAAAAACAGATGGTATCCAAAATTTTACCTTTCAGCATTCTTTGGGCTTAATGGAAAGACAAAAATTGATCAGTCTGAAGGTGACTCTAATCTAAAAGAATTGTGCAGTCATGCTGATGAAATCAAAGAAAGTTTTGCATCCATTCTCAGAGGTGATTTTTCCTGGGATTTAGATTTTGAAAAATGGCTAGCATTTTTAAAACAATGCCAGAAAGACCAGGATTGCGACTTACCCTCTTTTCTACAACTTGTTCATGAAGGCCATATAGAGCAATAAGACCAATCCGGACTGAATTTTCCCAACCACATTAAACATTCTCCTCTATTTTCAATTTATTCCTTGTATCAGGATTGTATTGCTATTTTTTAAAATAAGCTAATATATGTTCAACAAGGGGTACTTTCAACTTTTGCTTTACTTTCTTTCCTTAATTTCAACAAGTTGTGTTGGAACCAAAAGCAAAAAAGTAGCCCGTCATTTTGATTCCAAATATTGCTCACCCGCTATTAGTTATCATTATGATTCCACACTTTACCCAAAACCTACACAGGAAGTCTTAAGTGGAAAGAATACGGGAGCTTTTAGTGCTCACACCCTATTGGTTGCGAATGCAGCAGGAGTATACCAAGAACTGTTAAAGCTAGACAGTATCAAAAGAGCTTACGATAAAAGCCCTACTGATTCCACCAGAATTAAATATATCGCTTCTAAGAATAAAGTACTTACACAGGTAATGCTCATTTCCACTGAAATTGAAAGCATTGCTGCAGAACTGGATTGCGAAGGTGAAAGGGCCGAAATACTAGCAGACTATCTTACAGAACGAGAAAACAGGAGAAATAGCATATTAACAGTACTTTCAATAACCTCGGGCGCTTTAATAACCATTGCAGGAACTCTTGCCAGTGAAAAGCTAAATGATACCCAACAAGATGCAATTACTATAAGCGGCGGAGTAATCAGCGCTTCCTTTGGATTAAGTATTTTACTTTTTAAAACCAAGGTTAAATATTATCATAAAAGAAATTTGCTTGGCGAAATTTGGAATGATCCGGAAAACTCTAAGATTTTCCCTCCATCAATCTGGTATCTGCTCAATGAACCCTTTTTCAGCAATGCTCATGAATTTTCAATTGTACATAATATCAAGCACAGATGGAAGGAGCTAAAGCTGGAGGCTGAAGGTTCTGAAGTATCTGACAATGAAAAACAATTGCTTTTTGGAGAGGGAGGAATTTATACCAAAGGGATGCTTCGTACAAGGTCAAGTATGCTTAATGAAGTACAAGCATCTACCAGGCTAATGAACCAAGACCTTCAGGCTTTTATATTGGAGATAACTAGTCGATATTAATTTCGGCCAAAACTCACATTTGTCGGATTTAGTTATTCCCTAAGAAATAATTTCTTTCAAAGCCTTTCCCTTAGCTGGATTCAGCGGCTTAACTTTTACAATTTCAAAAGGTTTTTTACTTCATAATGGTGACAAAATGAAGTATCTGTTAACATCTTTGATTCCAATTTTATTTATTGCGATTACATTAAATTTATCAGCACAAATAAAAGTATACACTAAGCATGTCTCCGGAAATACCGGTAATTTAGCTGATTCAGCTAATCGTCTACCCAAAATTACACTTCAGCCAACAGGACTAAGGACAGCGAAGACCTCCAATGTGATGTTTTCAGTTGACATTGAAGACAAGCCCCCCTACTCTTTCCAATGGAAGAAAAACGGAATCAACATAAAAGGCGCTACATCCCGAAATTTACTTCTTTCTATCGTTCAGCTGAAAGATACAGGTTTCTATCATGTCGAGATCAGCAATGATTTCGGCACTACAAACAGCGATTCGGTTAAACTAGAGGTCGCGGATAATTTCCCTCCCAATGCGATGCTTATTAATCCGACTTTTGGAAATACTTTTAGAATTGGAGACACCATAAGGTTTCTCGGAGGAGGAAATGATTTTGAAAATGGTATTCTTAACAAATCCTCGTTTCTATGGAAACTTGAATTCCATCACAAAGGAAAATCAAAGGATCTATCTTCTGAAACAATCATAACAACAGAAGGCATAAGAGAAGGTTACTTCATTGTCCCCAACCAACAAATACCTGATGATAAAGCTTATTACAGACTTTCACTAACAGTGAGAGATCAGGACGGTTTTGCAGATACAAAATATGTTGATATACATCCCCAAAAGGTACAGATTAAATTACTAACCAATCCTCCAGGATTAAAAATTTCTCTGGACGGCTCTATTGTAGACGCCCCATATAGCTTCACAGATATTGCAGGTATGTCCCGAAATATCAGTAGCGTTTTGGATCAAACAATGGATGGTATACGATACAGGTTTGATCACTGGGAACCTGCAGGCTTATCTGAACAGGCGAAAATTTCACCTCATGAGAATACGACTTATACAGCTGTCTACACACCGGTTCCGGAAGTAAATAAAATCCTGGCAAACAATTTTACATTTGAATCAAAGGATCTGAGTAACAATTCAGACGATCAGTACCTTGAAGAGATTTCGATGGTTACGTCACTTAAGGATACACATAATGTATATTCGAACAAAGGCTATATCCTGCGGGAATTCTGGACTAGCGTAAGAGGAACAACAGTAGATAAAATTCCTTGCCAGTTGCCTCCTAATGGAAAAGTACTTATTACCCAATTTGAGGGACCGGAAAATTTGATGGACAATTATGGTACCAGGATAAGCGGATATATCTATCCTCCTACCTCAGGAATTTACTATTTCTGGATTGCTTCAGATGAGCAAGGAGAATTATGGCTTAGCAAAGATGACAGTATTGAACACAAGGCAAAAATAGCTTATGTGCCTACGTCCTCTTTCTTTCAGGAATGGTCAAAATTCTCCGAACAAAAATCTGAAGGGATATTTATGGAGGCTGGCAAAAAGTATTATATAGAAGCCCTTCATAAAGAAAGCCTGAAGATAGATCATATTTCTGTAGGTTGGAGGCTTCCGGATGGAACGCTGGAACGGCCGATTCCAGGTAATAGACTTTCTCCCTATATTACTCCTTATGAAGAAACGGAAAATGTAGAATTAATACAGGCTTCAGGAGCAGATACTATTGCAAAAATTCTTGCATATATGAACCCTACAGACAAAGGCATAATCACTCTTAGCTTACTTGGATATGTGGATGATCCACGTGTTCATATTTCAGTATTTGATTCAAAAGGAAAAAAACAGTATAATGAAAAAACCACCTGCGATATAACATCTGCCAGAACGGTCTTACCTATTAAAGAACGATTTAAACCAGGTGTGTACGTCATTCAGGTAGCGGTTGGCAACAAGATGTTTTTTGAAAGGATATTGATAAGGTAAAATAACTCAAGCTCCCTTCAATGGATCGTTTGGAAAGACTGAATTCTTCTTATTCAGACTTTCTTGCTTAGCTTATTCAGAAAACCAATCAATTCAGCTAATGCTTCATCTTCGACAGGGTCCGAAACTCTAATTGTATTTTTATTATCACCATCAGTAATGGTGATTGTATACGTTTTTCTATCTGCACCTCTTTGAGGCACTTCATTATAAGAAATGCTAAAGAACCTGCACTTCTGTACAAGTTCCTTAACTTTCATTGAATCCTCATTATTTAATGAGTCTGTGTTAATCAGTTTGGATCTGTTCAATCCCGGGAAATAAGCAATCCCCCCATCTGATTTAAATTCAATGAGCATATTGCAATGGTTCTTTAACTGATGTTTTAATGCCAACTTCATTCCAGGCATTTTGTACCGCCTGTTCTTCCACACTTCCTTGTCCGAATAACCTTACTGCGTTGTAGACTGTAAGATTGGCAAAACGCTTAAATCCTGTGTTAGCTCTCAACCTTGCGTCTTTAAGTGTCTCATACCAGATTTTACCAGCTCTTTCCCAGGAAAAGCCTCCTATGCTTGTTGCTGCAAGATAAAATGCGCGGTTTGGTATACCTGAGTTGATATGGACCCCACCATTGTCTTCAAATGTATTCACGAAAGCATCCATATGCTTCGGCTGAGGATCTTTTCCCAAAACAGGATCATCGTAGGCAGACCCAGGATCACTCATAGATCTTAATGCCTTGCCGTTTATCTTGTCTGAAAGAAGCTCTGCACCAATGAGCCAGTCGGCTTTATCTGATGTTTGATTAAGTTTATATTGCTTAACCATTGACCCGAAAACATCTGACATAGATTCATTTAATGCTCCTGCCTGATTGAAATATACAAGCCCTGCCTCATCCTCTGTAACACCATGTGCGAGCTCGTGACCGATTACATCAAGAGATATGGTGAATCTCTTAAACAAATCATCATCACCATCCCCGAATGTCATCTTCTGACCATCCCAGAATGCATTGTTGTATTCTTTCCCAAAGTGTACAATACCTTGCAACGGCATACCTTCATCATCTATAGAATGTCTTTCGAAGATATTCCAGAAGAAATCATAAGTAACACCAAGACCGTCGTATGCTTCATTAACAGCAGGATCATCAGTAGCAGGATCACCTTCAAACCTTACTATTTTTCCTTCTGTACTCTGCAGATTCTTGGCATCTATGATTGTTCTCTGTTTTTTACCCGGACTAATCATAGTTACAGGACCTGTACCAGCTAAAGTAGCATTTGTAAAGTTCCTTAATGCTCTGAAGGTACTGTCATTAGCAAGGGTAGTGATCGCTTTCTGCCTTTGCTCCGGCGAGCCATTTTTTACAATGGATCGCAGAATATGCGGAGAAAGGATACAGTGAATCGAATGTCTGTGATTAGGATCATGATTATTACACATAGCCAATTAATTTGTTCCTAATTAATTAAGTCTCAAGGGCTAAAAAATGTTGTGATTGGGGTCTCCAAATCCCTTAAGGGACGGAGGGGTGGAACTATTTTTTCTAAAAATCAATCCCGAAAATTAAATTTTATCTCAACACATATTTGACATTTAATATACTTTATAATCTTAAATCCTAAATTTGAGTATTTTTACTTATTTATTACTTAAATTTAAATTAAGTATTTTTACTTATTATTTTTATTCATTATGTTTACAAAACTATGACGATGGAGAAAAAAGACTATCTGGTGAGTGGCCGTATATGGGTTCAAAGCGGTGATGGAGCCTTTTTAGGTTCCGGAAGAGTAGAACTTTTAAAAAAAATTAAAGAGTACGGTTCAATTACCCAAGCGGCCAAATCTATGAATATGGCTTATAGACATGCGTGGAGACTTATTGACTCAATGAATACAATGTCGGCTATCAAACTGGTTTCTACCAAAACCGGTGGTAAAAAAGGTGGAGGAGCATTCCTTACAGAAGAAGGTGAAAAGGCTATTCACGAGTTTGACAATTTGGAAAGAGCATTTAATGAATTTCTTCAGGAACAGTCTTCTAAAATAGTATTTTGATTTTTTTTATTTATCATTATTCCCAAAAAGGAATAGCATAATAAAATGGTATTAAAAAGGAGTTTTCATATACTAATGCTCTTGCTAGCACTGACCTGCAAAGGCATTGCACAGAAGACCGTTACTGTTGCTGTTGCTGCTAACGCCCAGTTTGCAATGAAAGAAATTGAAAAAAATTTCGAAAAGGAAACAGGCATTAATCTGGAGTTGATTATAAACTCGTCTGGGAAAATAACAGCACAGGTGAAAGAAGGTGCTCCCTTTGACATCTTTCTTTCAGCTGATATGCAATTTCCGGAAGCATTATTTAAAGAAGGTTTTACTATAACCAATCCAGAAATATATGCCTATGGCAGCCTGGTTTTATGGTCAATGAGTAAGCTTGAAAAAGGTAATATAAAGGCCCTTCTTTTATCAGACAAATTTGATAAAGTGGCTATTGCCAATCCCAAATTAGCTCCCTATGGGGAGGCAGCTATTGAAGTATTGAACTATTATAAAATATATAAAACTATTGAACCCAGGATTGTTAATGGAGAAAGCATTTCTCAGGTAAATCAATATGTGATATCCGGGGCTGCAGCCATTGGTTTTACTGCCAAATCAGTGGTATTAAGTCCTGAGATGACAAACAAAGGTACATGGATCGAACTTGATGCAACATCTTACAGTCCAATTGCACAAGGAGTAGTGCTTTTAAAGAAGAGTGCAGAACAGAACTTTAAAGAAGCAGAACAATTTTATAAATACCTCTTTTCCGAAAAGGCAAAAAGTGTTTTTAAAAAATATGGCTACAGTGTTAAATAATAATATTTAAGAATTTATTTCAGGGATGGAAACAATCCGGTTCAGAGCTTTATTCTGGCCGGATTGTATTTTTTTTATCTTCCTATTATCATTGCATTGCCAACCCATTGGAATACCATAATACCGATCAAATATATATACCCTAGAGATTGAGCTATTTCCAGTCCGGATGCAAAACAGAATAAACCTGCAATTCCAATCAGAGCAAGTATTGACGTATAAACGACAAGAATCCTCTTATTATTCTTTTTAGGTGGAGTCAACATACTAGATAAAGGAATCATCATAGATAAGCCAAAGATTCCTGTAAACAACAACAGATCATTCAGAAAAAAAGGATATGTTAATAAAGAAGCTAAGCCAATACATAACGAAACACCCACAAAGTTAGATGTTTGGATTTCTGTTTGTGTAAGTGCATACCTTCCATATACATTGAGACGCAGGAAGAGATTGGTAATTGGACGGATGATCCAGGTAGATATTGCAAAAAGAATATACAGGGTTATAAAGGGAAGAATAAATGGATTTAAAGCAGGAATCCTATCAGCAAGAAAGCCCAATATCTTGGATCCGAAAAAAAAGCCAATGAGTATGCCCCACTGAGCACCACTTTTCATATTCCCTATCCAGAAAGCATATTTCAGGAATATCCTATATATCCAATATCTTGCTTTCAGACTTTCTACCAAACCATGCTTGGCATATTCAAGCTCAGGATCTATTTGAAGTGCTTTACCAAAATGAACCAAAGCCTTTTTGTGATCTCCCTTCTCTAGTAATCCCCAACCAAGGTTGGAATGAGTGATGGGATTTTCAGGATCATAATGCAGCGCTTCATGAATGGTATCATAAGACTCTTCCTTTCTATCAAGTTTCAAGAGCGCAGTGGAACGGATATTCAGGCAAGTGAGATTATCTGGCTCCAGGGCGAGTCCTTTGTTTGCATAATGCAATGCAAGTTCCCAATTTTTTCTTTGCAGAAAAACAGAGGCCCTTAGCCCAAAAAAATCAGCTACCAGAGGGTCTATAGAAATAGCCTCTATAATATATTTTTCAGCCTGATCAAGCTTATCCTGATCGAGCAGGACTTTAGAAAAAATATACAGAAGATAAGGATTTGCGGGAGCAAGACTTATAGCACTTTTTATAAAATCTTCAGCTTCATCATACTTACCTTCGTGCCATTTGCAGATACAAAGCAAGGAAAAAACTTCAGGATTATTGGGATCAGAAGACAGGCATTTTCTGAGTTCATCTTCAGCTTCTTTAAACCGCCTCTGATCTATCAGTAACCTAGCTCTCTCGCTGGAATTAAAGATCATTTTTTAATATTTAAATACTTTAAAATATCATCATATAACCCGGACTCGTTAGAATACAAAGCATAATTTCTTGCTGTGGTAAACCATTCCTTTGTAGAAGGTATTACTTTCTTTAAAGCTTTTAGCAAATCTTTTGTTTCTATTGGTTCTGGAATTCCTGTCTTAAAGGATTCACGCAGTTTTTCTTCGATTGTAAAGTCCACCAGTGCTTGAAGGTCTGCACCTGAAAAATCCCTGGTTTCTTTTGCAATTTTATTATAATCTATATCCTTCAGTGGTTTATCTTTCAGCAAAACTTTTAGAATTCCGTTTCTACCTTCTTCATCAGGAGGTTGCACAAAAATTATTCTATCGAACCTTCCCGGTCTTCTGAATGCGGAATCAAGATGCCATGGAGCATTGGTTGCCGCTAATACCAGCACCCCTTCATTGGAATTATCTATTCCATCAAGTTCTGAAAGAAACTGGTTGATCAGATGTCTCCCTGAGGATTGTTTCATGTCAGATCTGCTGGCTCCCAATGCATCTACCTCATCGAAAAATAGTACGCACGGCACGTTTTGTCTAGCCATTTCAAACAAGTGGTGGAGATTTTTTTCGCTACCGCCTATCCACATGTCCAATATGTCATTAATTCCCACAGAAATAAATTTTGCATCGACCTGGCCAGCTGTAGCCCTTGCTAAGTGGGTTTTCCCGCAACCAGGAGGGCCGTAAAGCAATATTCCTCCACCTATTTTTTTACCATAAGCTTTATAAAGCTCAGGATGTTGCATAGGATGGATGATTTTTATTTTGATTTCCTCCTTCACATGGTCCATTCCTCCTACATCTTCGAACGTTATCTTTGGCCTTTCAACAGGCATTGAATTCCTCTCCACTTCTGCCACAAAATCATCATCTTCCGATGCAAAATAGTGATTCGGATTTCTTAAACTGTCAAGCTCTTCATCCAGCAAAGCAGGATTTACTTCAAGCACCCGCTTGTAGTATTTCATCGCTTCCTCTATAGAGTTTTCTTTCAGAAGAAGTTTTGCAAACAAAAGTAAAGACTCAGAATCTGCATTATCTGAATGTACCAGATCCTCTAGCACTACGATGCCTGTTGAATAATTGCCTTGACTTAAATAAATTTTAGCCAAACCAATCTTAGCTTTAGCATTATCAGATGCTTTATTTAAAACAAGCTTAAACTCTTTCTCAGCTTCTTCAAAATTATTTAATTTAAATAAACTTTCGGCAAGGTATATTCTTAGTGGCAGGTTTTCAGGAGAAAAATTTAACGCTTCTCTCAAACTAGCGATAATATCATCACTCATAAAAATTTCTCAGTTTAAATCAGTTCAAGTTAATGATTTAAAGCTGAAGATGCAAAAAAGCTTTAAGCTTAAAGCGGAAAGCTAAAAGCTAAAAAATGATTTACAAAGTCCTCCGTTGAAGATATTGAAATCTTAGCCAAGTATCTTTAAGAAAGTTTAAAATCAGTATAGGAACACTCCTATACTGATATAAAAGCCCTTCCAAGGCTTTTGGATTTTTATTCTATTTCAAAATTTTAAATTAAGTACATTTTTGCCTTTGGCTTTAAGTATTTAGCCTTCAGCTTTAAACTCAACTTCCTTTTCTTTTGGCTTCATAATTAAGCGAAGTGATTGATCATATGTCAGGTAATTCCAGAACCAGTTGATAAAAATTAAAAGTCTATTCTTAACACCTACTATAGACATTAAATGGACAAACATCCAGAATAACCAAGCCAGAAAGCCTTGAAATTTAACATATGGTAAATCTACTACTGCAAGGTTTCTTCCGACAGTAGCCATAGAGCCAAGGTCATTATAGCTGAAGGGTTTCCAAGCTTTTCCTTTTTGACCATTTACCAAATTTTTTGCAAGTAGTTTTGCCTGTTGAACTGCGGGCTGAACTACCTGAGGATGTCCGTTGGGAAATTTTTCCTCTTCCATAAATGCCTGATCTCCTATGGCAAAGATATTTTCAAAGCTCTGTACCCTGTTATATCTATCCACAATGATCCTTCCGTTTTTATGCATTGAAGTTTCAGGAATACCTACAATACCATTGGCTCTGACACCTGCAGCCCAAATGAGATTCTTGCTCTCAATAGTAGAGCCATCACTCAGGTAAATAGTTTCACCATCAAAGTCTTTTACTCCAATTCCAGTATGAACAATTACTCCCAATTTCTTCAGATATTCTGTAGCCTTTTCAGATGCTATGGAAGACATAGGACCTAGCACTTTCTTTCCGGCTTCAATCAGAAATATATTCATTCCTGTAAAATCAAGATCAGGAAAGTCCTTAGGCAATACAGTTCTTTTCATTTCAGCAAGAGTTCCTGAAACCTCCACACCAGTGGGTCCTCCGCCAACTACCACAATATTCAAAAGTCTTTGTTTCTCCTTTTGATCTTCTACAGATAAAGCATCTTCAAGATTCTGTAGCAAAGTATTACGTATAGCAAGCGCTTCTCCAACTGATTTCATCGGCATGGCCTTTTGCTTCACAGACTTATTACCATAGTAATTTGTATCTGCTCCCATAGCAAGTACCAGATAATCGTACTTAAGAGTACCAAGAGATGTAACTACTTCAGAGCTTTGGGCATATATCTCTTTTACTTCAGTAATACGAATATGAACATTGGAATAAGATTGAAATGCCTTTCTCAAAGGAAATGAAATAGCACTAGGCTCCAACCCTGAAGTAGCTACCTGATAAAATAAGGGCTGAAACTGGTGATAGTTATTTTTATCAATAAGAACAATTTGGAAATTTTTGGAAGCAAGCTCGCGTGCAAGGGCTAATCCACCGAAACCGGCGCCGATAATCACGACTCTCTTAAGGTTGCTTTCAGGAATTTGTATATTCATAGTAGTACATCTTTAAATTCCAAAAACAAAAAACTGTTGAAGCTTCATTCTTCCAAGCCTCAATCTATGCACCTAATGTAGGTAATGATACTATGAAAACGAAAAGGATTTGAGCATATTTTTCTTAAAAATATCCATTTCAAAGATACATTTCAGGCTCAGCTTATTAACTAATTTTAAGTAAAATAAAGCCACTTACAACCTCTCTATAATCAAACAAAAAATGAAAATAATGCAAAAACAAACTGTAAATTTGCAGGTGTTTACAGCCGCTTCCCTATCTAACTTACTGAAACTATAAGAGAACACTGAACTAAGAAGTTCTAGTATTTAATCATCAATCATCGGATCAAAGCTTTTCCTATCTTCAGGTTTAGGATGTTGAACTGGATGAGGTTCCAGATGCACTGTTTCTATCTTCCATTCAACTTTCGGATCTTGACTCAGTTTAACTGCTTCTGCTACCAACTTTTCAAAATCAATACCCAAACTCCCATCTTCTTTCTCTTTAGTTACATCTTTAGTCAATGGTACAGATAAATATGCATCTTCATGCGTTATCCTTTGTAATCTAATTGCTATTGAATATGTTTTATTCTCATTTCCCATTTTAATTCAATTATAATCTTGACAAAGCTATTAATCGATCAATTTGCAGCAAACTTTTCTCCCAAAATACGTTTCCATAATTTCCCCATCAATGATTTCGCTTTTTTAAGGTTATTGGGTGCCTGAGAAAACTTTAAACTGTTATTATCAGGTGTTATTTTATAAGCGAATGTAAATGCCTCTTTTCCTTCTCCCCAACCGTCGAGCTGCCCAAAACGAAGATCATTAATAATATAACTTCCATCATGTTTTTCGACAGTGTAATACCCGTCGGTAATTCCTATCAGTGTCTGCAACTTTTCATTCTGTAAATAGTCATTAAGCAATTGATGATCTTTGGAGAAGTATTTAAACTTCACATCTTTATCCTTATCCATTAAAGAATAATAACCTATGTAATACCCAGAATCCACTTCAGCTGTTGCATTCCAAAGAATAGTATTAAATGGCGTGGGCTTTGTTGAATATCTTATCACCGATATATGCTGATCTTTAAAATTCTTTTCAAAGACTTTATTCACAGCAATCTTCTCAACCAAAGTAATCATCATATACACAGAGCTGATACCGATACCAGCATAGGTCCACAATCGCCTTCTTCTATCCTCTTTGTTGTAAAAGAAGACTGGTATTAGACATAAGATAAATGGAACAGTATAAAGAGGATCTATTACAAAAATATTATGAAAGGAAACAGCATAATTACTGAATGGATAAAAGACCTTTGTTCCCCAGGTTGTAAAACAGTCTAGTAATGCATGTGTGGTAAAGCCCAGAAAAAACAGCCAGAACCAGTCCACATATGTAGTAGCATCTCGCTTATAAATTGCCTTCAACACATATGCCAAAAGCGGAGATACAATAACTGCAAATAATATAGAGTGCGTTATACTTCTGTGAAAGGTCAATTCTTCCACCAGATCCTGAAAGGGACTTGCAAGCACATCTAAATCTGGAATTGTACCGGCTATTGCTCCCCACAGCAGAGCCTTATTCCCTGCTCTTTTTCCACAAACTGCTTCACCTACTGCTGCACCTAAAACTATCTGGGTTATTGAATCCATATATTCACAATAATCAACTATGCAAAAATAAAGGAAATAAACTGCTTTAGAAAAAAGCTAAATAAGTTCCATTTTGATTTTTATAATTAATCTATCTGGTAAAACAATGGAGCTCTGAACTTTAAGTTGCAAAAAAATCAAGTCAGAACATTTAAAAATAAGGTAAAGTTTAAATAATGAATATGTTTTACTTGAAAAGTAAGGCATGGTAGTGAAGTTGAATTTTAATTAAGTGGGAATGGGTACAACAATTTTGGAAAAAGAAAAAGTGGATTATGCAGTTGATCCGCGTCTTACAAAAGAGGTAAAAAATTTCTTAAAGGTATTGAATTCGGGAGGTCCTCCTGTTGAAAGTCTTTCTTATGAAGATGCGAAGAATGTATTGGTTGAAGCTCAGAAGTCTGTTAAAGTAGATCTCTCTGGCATTGAAGTGACAGAGAAAACAATTACAGCTGATGGCTTCACTATTGATTTAAATATAGTACGTCCTGAAGGTGTTAAAGGAAAACTGCCGGTTTTTATGTTCATCCATGGCGGTGGGTGGATACTTGGAGATTTCCCAACTCATAAGCGTCTGGTAAGAGACCTGGTAGTACTATCAGGATTTGCTGCTGTATTTGTGAATTATACACGTACACCTGAAGCACAGTATCCAAGAGCTATCAATGAAATATATGCTGCTACCAAATGGGTAGCCGAACATGGAGATGAGATCAATGTAGATGGTACTAATATGGCGATTGTTGGCAATAGTGTCGGAGGTAATATGAGTACCGTAACAACGTTGATGGCTAAAGAAAAAGGTGGACCGCATATCAAATTACAGGTGCTTATGTGGCCTATAGTTGATTCAAATTTTGAAACAGATTCTTATAAACAATTTGGAGAACAACGCTTCCTTACAAAGTCGCTAATGATGTGGATGTATGATCTCTATACTAAAGATCCTAAGCAACGTAAAGAGATTTATACTTCTCCATTGCAGGCAACTAAAGATCAATTAAAAGGGCTACCACCTGCATTAATTCAGGTTGCTGAAAACGATATCCTCAGAGATGAAGGAGAAGCTTATGGCCGTAAGCTTGATGAGGCCGGAGTAAAAGTAACTACTATACGCTACAATGGCGTCATACATGACTTTGGTATGCTGAATGGTCTTGCAGAGATACCTGAAACAAAATCTCTTGTATTACATGCTGCCGCAGAATTAAAGAGGTTTTTGAAATAGAAAAGACCTCGCCCTAAATAGATAAGCAACAGTTTGAGCAAGAACAAGAGAACTTATTTAATGTATTTCTTGCTCTTGCTCAAACTGTTGCTCGTTTAATTTCTTTTCAAAATTCCCGTATTAGTGAATAAATGTCAAACTTTAATAAGTTCCTTCCTAAATTGACCATGACCAGAATAACATGACTTTCAATTATATAGATTACAACTTCGACAATCGCTTTATTCATTAAATACGTTCTGATCAAGCATCCGTTTGATAACAAGTACTATCACTATATTTTGTCAACTTTAAGCTTTATCCATTCAGCCTTTAACAAGTTCAAGCAACACCTCATAATACTTCCTCCTTTGCATTTTAGCTTTGAGCCAACCATAAAAGGTTATAGCTTGAATATCTTCCTGACTTATATCAATGAATTCAAAAGAATTATCAACGAGATTCTGAAACTCTTTAGTTGTAGCAATATCAGGCCTATCATTCATTTTTTTTACAAGACTTAAAAACACTCCCACTCGCTTATATAAATCTCTGTTAAAATACTCCTTAAAGTTTTTATCGATGCCTTTTAAACGTTGCTCAACTATATCAGAATTCCCAAGCTCAAACTGGTTTATACATTCAATAATATTTTTCTTAAATACCCATTCAAACCCCATTACCTTCATAAGCCACTGATCACTATGCTGCACATTCTGGAATACACGAATAGATTTTTGGTAAGCTTCCTGCTGAAAATAGTATGTACTGAGATTCAGATAGGCATTCAATAGCTGGGCTGTGTTCAATTTTATTTTCTTATTATTCACAAGCTTTTCCAACAGTTCAATAGCAGGGGCACTTCTTCCAGAATAATTACAAACAGCTGCTAACAATAACACATACTTAGGATAAAGCATCGAATAATGACTTCTATTATATTCATCCAAACCTTCATGAAGAAGCTTTAAATAACTTTCTGCCTTATCAAATTTTTTATTTCTATACAGGACATGAGCTATCATATACAGAAAATTCACTTTATAAAAATGGTTGTACTTATTAAAACCAGTGCCTTCTTCTATCTCATTATATTTTGCAATAAGGTATGGCTCAAATGAATAAAACTGTTTCCCAGCCAGAACAGCACTGCGGGTTATAGAGACTATATTGAACATTAGCCTTGGCCTCTTGATAACAATATCCTCCAGGCCATATTGCTTCAACACATCTTTAATAATGGCATCAATATTAATTTCTCTGCCTGTACTTAAGGACTTGTTTAGTTCGTACCGAATGAGCTGATTTGCGATATTGGCATTATCATCTTCAATTGCAAGTTGTTGATATTTCCTTTTCTGTTCCAACAATACTTTAAGATCAGGAGCAGATTCACGTTGGGAGTTTTCAATTTCAATACTGAAAATAGTATTCAGAATACTATAGTTTTCAGCCTTCTTTGCAAGCTCTTCCGCTTGCTTCAACATATTCCATGCAGCTTCAAGTTTCTCATTATCTAAAAGATATTCAGCAGTGGAGATAAGATTCAGGATATAACCTTCTGAAACAGTTTCACCTTTTTTCTTCTTAAGTTGAAGATACTCCATCAACTGACGCATAAGTCTCTTCCGCGTCGCATGATAAGCTTCAAGGTTTTTATCTCCCGGATAGAGTTTTAAGAGCAAATCGACTCTCTTAATTTTTCCCTTACGGGATAGAAGATCAAACAGCTCCAGATCTTTTCTGTCCTTTATGTTTTTATGTCTTTTCAGGAAAACTGAAAAATCCTTCCTGTCTTCTGGCGACAAAGTTTCAATAATTTCAACGATCAGGTCCATTTAAAAAAGTAATAATAATCTAATATAGAAAAATTAAACCACCTGGATGATTATTTTTCCAGATGGAAATCAGCCATCTCCGAATCAGCTAAAAATCTTTAGTAAAAGAAATAATCAACCTTTTGATACACTTATTCAGTCATCCTATACACTTAATATTTTTTCATAAAAAGTGATTTTCAAAAAGGTACTTTTTCAGTGTTATTAAAAACTCCCGATTTTGTATGAAACTCAATGTGCTGAAACACCCCGGTGTTATCACAATCATTACCTTACTTTTCATTTCTGTTTTTGCCTATCTACCAAGCAGAAAGAATAAAAATTCAAAAGCTGTAGATTCATATGCAAAATTTATCTCCGCTTATACCGGTGGTGAAATCTCCCGAAAATCCCCCATTACAATCCGATTTGTAGATGAAGTCGTCAAACTTGGGGACTTGTCTTCAAGCTACCAACATTCCGTTTTAAGTTTTTCACCTAATGCATCTGGCGAATTTAAATGGATAGATACCAGAACACTTCAATTTAACCCAGCTTATGGATTCATGGAAAATGAAGTCTATGAAGCCACTGTTGACCTGAAAAAACTCATACCTAATATTCCTGATTCTCTCAGTGCTTTTCAATTCAAATTCAAAACCAGAAAAAACTCCATTAGAGTTGACATCAAAAATCCGACAGCAATGGATTTAGAGAATCCACACTGGCAAAAGATTGAAGGCATCGTTAAGACCTCAGACTATGAACGTTTTTACAGGATCAAAGAGGCTTTTGAAGCCTCCTTTAATGGTAATTCAAGAGATATAAAATGGTATAATTCTTTAGACGGTACGGAGTTCCGATTTCTCATTGACAGTCTTTTGAGAAAAAACAAAACTTCTAACATTGTTATCTACTGGAATAAATATGAAGATGATACGCTCATCAGCGGACAAAAAATGATCCGTCTAGAGCCATTAGATAATTTTGCGCTTATTAACACAGAAAGTCATACCTATCCTGAGCAGTCTCTGATGCTTGAATTCACAGATCCATTAAAAGTTAATCAGGATCTGGAAGGCCTAATCAGAATACCTGATATTGAATTCAGATCTGTAATTGACAATAACAAAATATTAATCTATCCGAAAAAAAGAATTTCCGGAAATATTCAGTTAACTGTTGAAGCTGGCATTTCAAACAATAAAGGAATGCATACAAGGAAAAAGGTTTCCAAAGACTTTACCTTTGAAGAACCCTACCCTCAGCTAAAAGAAGTGAGACAAGGCACCATTCTTCCTCAATCAGATATTCTTCCTTTTACTTTTGAAGCAATCAACCTTTCTGCAGTTGATATAAGAATTATAAAAATTACCGAGAACAATATTCCCCAGTTTCTTCAGATCAATAACCTGAGCGGAGCTGAAGAGCTTAAGAGGGTTGGGACCTTTATTGTTTCAAAGAAAATAAAATTAAATCAAAACAAAGGCCTTGATTTAAAAAGCTGGAACAAACATACAATTGACCTTAGCAAAATATTCAGGACAGAGCCTGGGGCAATCTATCAGGTGGCTATAGGATTTAAAAAATCTTATTCATTATTTTCCTGTACAGACACATCAGATACATCTTATGATGGAGAAAGAGATATGCTAAAGATGTCGGCAACATGGGATCAACCAGGTTATGAATATGATGAAAATTATTGGTCATATTACTATGGAAATTCTTACACACCCTGTGAACATGAATATTATTCAGCTGATAAAGCTATAATTAAAAACATTCTGGCAAGCAACATTGGTCTGATAGCAAAAAAAGGATCTGAAGGCAAAATGCTGGCTGCCGCAAATGATCTGCTTTCTACAGCTCCTCTTTCAGGTGTAAAACTTGAACTATACGACTACCAACAACAGTTAATCTCTTCATCAGTAACAGAAAATGGTATTGCAAATCTCAATGCAGACCGAAAACCATTTCTGCTTGTCGCCAGTCACGGTAAACAAAGAGGATATCTTAAAGTGGATAATAACAATTCTTTATCTCTCAGCAAATTTAATATTGAAGGAAATAAATACATCAAGGGTATAAAAGGTTTTATTTATGGTGAAAGAGATGTATGGAGGCCAGGGGATTCATTATTCCTAAATTTTGTTCTTGAAGATCTTCAGAACTCACTTCCTCCCGGACATCCTGTGGTTTTTGAATTATACGACCCGCAACTGGAAATGGTACAAAGAATTGTGAAGACATCTTCATTGAATAACATTTATACATTTCATACAAAAACAGATGATGAAGCAAAAACGGGAAGCTATACAGCTAAAGTAATAGTAGGCGGCTCTACATATGAGCAAACAATTAAAATAGAATCCATCATTCCAAACAGACTAAAAATAGAATTAAAATTGAATAAGGATTCATTTCACCCTTCAGATAAAGAAATCAAAGGAACCCTTTCTGCAAGATGGCTACATGGAAGTATTGCTAAAAATATGAAGGCAGATGTTAGTATGATCTTATCAGAAAGTCATGCACAATTCGATAAATATAAGGCATATAATTTTAACAATCCTTATAAAAAGTTTCAATCGGAAAAGAAAGAAATTTTCAAGGGAACCATTGATGAAAATGGCAAGGCCGAAATAAAAGCTCATCTGGAAACTAATACAATAGGTGCCGGAGTACTCCATGCTACCTTTAAGACCAAAGTATTTGAACCGGGAGGCTCTTTTAGCACTGACTACTTCAGTACAACTGTTTATCCTTTCGAAACATATGCTGGCATTCATATTCCCAAAACAGAACAAAATCAGATTCTTTTCACAAATAGGGATAATCAAATAGACATTGTAACAATCAATTCTTCAGGTTCGCCTGTTTCCGACAAAAAAGTAATTATGCAGCTTTATAAGACGAGCTGGAGGTGGTGGTGGGAATCTTCAGACAACGATGATTTCTCCTACAACGGAAAACTATTTTCCGAACCAATATTAACAGATACACTTATTACCATAAACGGTCACACAAGATGGAAACTTAATCTGGATGCACCTGAATGGGGAAGGTATTTTATCAAAGCTATAGCAGAAGGAGGACATAGTTCAGGACAAATCATTTACTTCGAGTCACAAGGATGGACTGACCGAAAATCATCTGACAATCCGGAAGGCACCAAGATGCTTAACTTCAGCACGAACAAGGACATTTACACTGTTGGTGAAAATGTTACCCTCAGCATTCCCTCTCCATATGCGGGCTCTGCATTACTAAGCTTGGAATCAGGAACTCAAGTATTAAAGACCTACTGGGTAAAGGCAAAGAAAGGAATAACTCACTATACATTCCCTGCAGAAAGTATGATGGCACCTAATGTGTATGCTCATATCACAATGATTCAGCCACATGGACAAACTTCCAATGATCTGCCAGTAAGAATGTATGGCATACTCCCAATTAAAGTCATCAATCCTCTGACACAATTGCATCCAGTCATCTCAATACCTGAAAAACTCAAGCCTGAACAGGAAGTGAATATTAAAATACGAGAACATAATAATCTTCCTATGACCTATACCATTGCCATAGTTGATGAAGGGCTTTTAGACCTTACCCGATATAAAACACCAGATATCTGGACTGCCTTTAATCAAAAACAAGCACTGGATGTAAGGACATGGGATATGTACAATGAAGTAATCTCAGCTGATGCATTGCATTACAGAAATATCATATCCATAGGAGGAGATGGCAGCAATGGTCCTCTGGATGCAGCAAAGGCAAATAGATTTAAACCTGTAGTAATGTTTCTTGGCCCTTTTCATTGCCATAAAGGTGAAATTAAAAATCACAAAGTAAAACTTCCCAATTACATTGGGTCGGTTAAGACCATGGTAATTGCTGCTTATGAAGGTACCTATGGAAGTTCAGAAGCAAAATCCGAAGTAAGTAAACCATTGATGCTTTTGGGGACACTTCCTAGAGTATTTAGTCCTAACGAAGAAACTTCTTTTCCAATATCTATATTTTCAAAGGATGCATCTTTGAAGATTGTAAATCTTGAAATAAAAACAAACGAATTGATCAACGCCTCCAGATCCTCAGTCAGTATGAGTTTTACATCTCCTGGAGAACAACTGGTTTATCTGCCATTAAAAATCAGCAATGAAACAGGAGTTGCCAAAATAAAAGTACTTGCGAAATCAGGAAAGGAAACAGCAGAGTATACTGCAGAAATAAATGTAAGAAGCCCAAATCCTTTTGTTGAACAACCTTGGGAAAAAGTCCTGCATCCAGGTCAGTCCTGGAAGCTAGGCTCCTCTCCTATTGGAACAAAAGGAACAAATGAAGGCATCTTTGAAATATCATCAATGCCTCCTCTAAACCTCCACACAAGACTGGATTATCTGATACATTATCCTTATGGATGTCTCGAGCAAACTACATCTTCGGTTTTTCCTCAACTATCTCTTCACAAGCTTACTGATCTAACAAAAGAACAGAACAAAGAGATTGAACAAAATATCCGAGCTGCTATTCAAAGACTTAAAAAGTTTCAACTGACAGATGGTAGCCTTTCATACTGGCCCGGACAGAATAAAACCAATAATTGGGGAACTTGTTATGCTGGCCATTTTATGCTTGAAGCAGAAAAATCCGGATATACACTACCTCTCAACTTTAAAACCAAATGGACCAAATACATCAGTGAAACAGTAAAGAACAATCCTGATAATTTTGATGAAGAAATTCAAGCGTATAGAATATACCTTCTAGCGTTATGCAAATCACCAGAGATAGGACCAATGAATAGAATGAGGATAAACGCTCCAAAATCACCTATTGCCAAATGCTTTTTATATTCAGCCTATTATCTGTCTGGACAGAAAGAACTTGCAGTACAAATGCTGAAAGGAATTGACCTTAATGTAATAAGGACGAAGGAACATTCATACACCTATGGTTCTGATATTAGAGATAAAGCTATTATGCTTTATACTCTGAATCAAATTAATGACACTAAGTCAACGAATACATTAGCATCAGATATAGCATCAATATTATCTTCAAAACAAGATTTAAATACCCAGGAAACTTCTTATTGTCTTTTAGCTCTGGCTAATTACAAAGAGAAAAACAGACAGGATGGAATGGCCAGATTTATGTATACACATTCTGGTTATACTGAAAAAATAATAAGTAATAATCTGATATGGCAGAGGAGATTCAAAAATGACGACAATATTGGATTGGAAATAAATAACTCCGGAGAACGAAATTTATATATTAACTATACCTCCAAAGGAATTCCATCTGAAAATAAACCTATTGAATATGCCGCGAATATTAAAATGGATATACAATATCAAACCATGGATGGAAAACCTATCAATATTTCAAATGTCACTCAGGGAACTGATTTTATTGCAAGAATAAGTGTTGAAAACACAGGTACCAAAGGTAACTATGAGAATATTGCTTTATCTGCTGCTTTTCCATCCGGATGGGAAATTCATAATAAAAGGATGTATCATCCTGGGCTAAATGGATCTGCAAGCTATACTTATCAGGACATCAGAGATGACAGAGTTAACATCTTCTTTGATTTGAAAGCAAAAGAGACTAAAACATTCACCGTAATGCTAAATGCCAGTTATGAAGGGAGATACTATCTTCCTTCCGTGTATGTGGAAGCCATGTATGATCATTCAATCCGAGCATTGAAAGCAGGGAAATGGATACAAGTGACGAAAAATAATTCTATTCAATAATATGAATTACTTCAAGAGTATATCAAAGAAGAGCAGCATTGTAATCATACTGCTCCTTTTCATTTCATTTTTATATTTAAACTGTCTGCCTGAAGAATTATTCACTGATCCTGTAGCAACAATAATAACAGACAGAAAAGGATTTTTACTAAGTGCGCGAATAGCTGAAGATAAACAATGGAGATTTCCAACCATTACAGTTGCGCCTGACAAATTCAGTCAAGCATTGATAACCTTTGAAGATAAAAGATTTTATAGTCACCCAGGTGTTGATATCATCGCAATATTCAGAGCCATCAAATCTAATATTGAAAAAGTATCTGTTATCAGCGGAGGCAGTACCATCAGCATGCAGGTAATACGTTTATCCAGAAAAGGTAAACCCAGAACCATCAAAGAAAAAATCATAGAAGTAATTCTTGCTACCAGACTGGAAATAAGGTATACTAAAAATGAAATTATGGCCCTTTACGCTTCTCACGCACCATTTGGGGGGAATGTTGTGGGGGTGGAAGCGGCAGCTTGGAAATATTTCGGAAGGTCATCCGAGCAATTAACATGGGCTGAATCCGCAACTCTTGCTGTATTGCCAAACGCTCCAGGATTGATACATCCGGGAAAGAACAGAACACTTTTGAAAACAAAAAGAGATCTACTGCTTGAAAAACTCAGACAAAATGGAATAATTGATTCCCTGACATGTGTGCTCTCTAAACAGGAAACATTGCCGGAAAAGCCTGTCCGACTTGAAGACAGAGCTCCTCATTTTGCAGAACGCATCAGGTTAAAAAATAAATATTTAAAAGAAGAACTTTCTGTTTTTTACTCATCACTTGACAAAAACATCCAGGAATATACACAGAAAATTCTCGACAAACATCATACAGTATTAAGTGAGAACAGTATTGAAAATATTGCTGCTCTGATAGTAGAAAATAAGAGCAGTAGTGTGATCGCATATGTTGGGAATTCAAGTACAGACATAAATAAAGATGGTAGCTTTGTAGATATGATTACTTCTCCCAGAAGTACCGGGAGCATATTAAAACCTTTGCTATACGCTATGATGTTGAATGATGGATACATTCTACCTCATGCGCTCCTCCCTGACATTCCTTGTAACTTCGGAGGATTCACTCCTAAAAATTTTGATAAAAACTATGATGGTGCTGTTCCTGCCAACGTTGCATTATACAAATCCCTTAACATTCCGGCAGTATACATGCTTGATCAGTATGGGACAGAAAAGTTTATACAAAACCTCAAAGCTTTAGGGATGGGAACTTTGAACAAGCAATCATCTCACTATGGCTTGTCGCTAATACTTGGAGGTGCGGAAGCCAGCATTGAAGACATTGCATTGATCTATTCCAATTTATCTAATAAGCTTTGTAACAGTCATTATATAAATAAAAATGCCATCAATTATAGTAAGGAAGAAATGTCAACTCCAAAAATAAATAATAAGAGATACGCAATTACCTCATCATCCATCTGGTATACATTTGAAGCAATGGCAGATGTAGTGAGACCAGCAATGGAAAGCAACTGGCAGGCATATGAAAATACGTGCAAAATTGCATGGAAAACAGGTACAAGCTTTGGGTTCAGAGATGCTTGGGCAGTGGGATGCACCCCTGAATATACCATCGTAATATGGGCAGGAAATGCAAGTGGAGAAGGACGACCTATGCTCACTGGTATTGAAGCTGCAGCCCCGGTAATGTTCGATTTATTTAATGCATTAAAAACTGATCACAAATGGTTCGACATGCCTGAGAATGAAACAGTCAAAATTGAGGTATGCAGAAAAAGCGGTTACCAGGCAAGCGAATATTGTACTGATTCCTATACCATTTCAGCACCTGAAGCAGGAGTCAGAACAAGAACCTGTCCTTACCACAAACAAATATTTATGGATAATACTGAAAAATATCAAGTAAAAGGATCTTGTTATTCACCCTCAGAGATGATCACTAAGTCCTGGTTTGTTTTGCCACCAATTCAAGAATATTATTATAAAAATAAGAATGCAGATTATATCACTCTTCCTCCATATAAAACAAATTGCTCAGAAATATCTTCAGATGAAGAAAGACCTGAAATCATTTACCCTAAGAAAAATTCCAAGATATACATTCCTGTGAATCTCGATGGAAGCATGGAAAAGGTAGTACTGCAAGCAAATATAAAAGGTTCAAGAAAAACTGTATACTGGCATCTCGATGAAGAATTTATCGGCACAACAAATGATGCACATGAAATAGCTGTAAATCCTCTACAAGGTAAACATAAGCTCACCTTATTTGATAATAATGGCGGCTATGTCTCTCATGAATTTGAAATTATAAAAGCAAAAAAATAAGAGGTTCTAAAAAACAGAACCTCTTAAATCAACAGATCCCCTAGAAAAAATTTCACTTCATTATCTCAATTGGTGTTCCATATTTAATTAAATCCCAGATTTCATCCATTTCGTCATTGGATACTGCAATACAACCATCTGTCCAGTCTTGCTTAGTATGAAAGTCGCCCATCCATTTAATGGAAGGATGTAGTCCATGTATCATGATGCTACCTCCAGGAGATACTTTTAATTTCCTTGCATTTTTTACATCCACTGCATTTGGGTAAGAGATGTGAATGGATCTATAACATGAGCTTTTATTATTTCTCCAATCAAGTACATAATTTCCTTCCGGAGTTCTCTCATCTCCCTCCTGTACTTTATGACCAATAGGATTATCTCCCAAGGCTATCTTATAAGTTTTAATCTTCTTACCATTACTAAGTAAATACATCTCTCGTTTAGACTTTAGCACAAGAACCTTATCTATCCTAACATTTTTGAGTTTATTCAGACTTTTATCTTTGACAAGAAAACACATTGAGGTAAGAATAGTTGAAACCAAGATCAAAGGAATTATTAATATTTTCATAAGCTATTTTGAGATTTAAATATTTCAGGAATATATTTTACTTCCGCAAAGTTTTGGTATAATCTCTTATCTTCAAGAAGCGCACCACCTTTGTGTTTATCGATTTTCTTTCTCCATATTTCATTCTTTCTAAAATATTTTTCATCCTGTTTTAAGAACTCATGATTTCGTTCATAAATGTGATAGGCATAGGGAAGTTCTTCATCTATCCTTAGTTCACCCTCAAGAAGCTTTTCAGAAAGCCACAATTTCAATTGAAAAGTATGCGATGTTTTATTCTCAAACTGATAATCGATATAGTTATAAAATACAGATGCCCCGCTTCCAAAAGGCAATACCCGCCCATTATCAGGAAAAGGATCGAAACTGTGATGATGCCTTTCAGTGATAGTAAGTGGGCTATGTAATACCAGCCAGTGAATCAAATTAGCTATTTGACATATACCTCCTCCAACTCCTGCCCTGGCCTTTCCTCTTGAAAGCTCCATGCCCTTAAGGAAACCTCTCTCTGATGTTGGATTACCTACAAGCTTGCAAAATGAGAACGTCTCTCCTGGTCTTATTACAACTCCATTGATATTCCTAATTGCAATTCTAATGTTTTCAACTTTATTATATTGCAACACCATATCAGAATTGCCCAATTTCCTTATAAGTACTGACTGATGCTTTTTCACACGGTATGGAAGATTATAATGAGATAGCATCCCCGCATATTCTCTTTTATCAAGATACCACGCTATAAATCGCCTTAATCTTTTTTCCCTTACTGATAAGTAATACAATAAAGGATGTATTTCGCATAATAGTTTTCCTTTCATAATGTATCCATAGTTTGCTTTTCCAATTCTTTCTTGGCATTCAACTTCTTTTCTCTTTTGATTAAAAAGAATGCACCCATAACCAGAAATGAGATCACAGACAATAGATAAGCATATCTTCGTAGACCGGTCCAATAGGTCATGCGGATTAATGAATCACGTCTTTCAAGGATTTCATTAAAGTTATTGGGAAGATATCGTAATGATTGATTGTAAAGGGGAATAGCAATCTCTATAGATTCTGTTATAGCTACAAGGTTGGCGAAATCAAAAAGGAGGTCAGCTACAATTGGATCAGGAGGGGCGATTAAGGATATTCTCTCCTCCAATTGCCATAGCAATTGATTCTTTATCTCAAATAATTGTAGTTTCTTTTCCTCATTCAATGAATTATAATATGCTTTAATGTCATGCGGTATCTGAAGATTAAGAATGCTATTCTGCTTAAAATAATCAGGGTTTGTTTTCAATGCTATCTTAGCCTTAAGTATTTCCTCATGGATCCATTCAGATTCATTGTGAGAAAGTGGATTTAGCTTGACGGCTTTACTGATATATTTGAGTGCAAGTTCCGGATTATTGTTCAGCTCATATGCGGTTCCAAGATTTACAACAATGTTATATTCATTTGGATACTCTTCAATAAGATTCTCTAAAATCGATAATGCCTCTTTAAACTCCCCCAGTCTCAGTAATGCAGCTGCATAATCAGTTCTGTCTTTATAGCCTGTTTTATATTTCAGCTCATATTTTCTTTCAAGGAACTTATCTTTATTGATCTCGTGATAAAAATAATACCTATCAGATCCATTCAATTCATCGGTAATATGTTTATAAGAACCATCTAATCTGGTATAATCTTCATCATATTCATTAATACAGGAATATCCATTGAAGCAGCTAAAACAAAATAAAATTGTAAAATAGAAGGTTATAGTTTTACCCATATGTTTGTCTTTTAAGTAAAACCTAAAAATAAAAAAGTTGCTATTGAAAATTAGGGAGATTAAATAAATGATGACATCCGTCTATTATCTGTCAGGAAGAAATGAATAATTGTTTCTGTAGAGATACTAAGCTGGAATTTCAAAACTATAATAGTGATATAATATTGATTATTCAATCAGGCAAAAAATGAATAAAAAACAACAGGTATATGAATATCTATCGCATTAACACAGTTTTGAGACGCCAGCATGGCGTCTCTGCGAATGGACAATGAATTAGATCCCCAAAATCCTGAGTAACTGTTCTCTTTTCCTCACAGAAACAGGTACTTGAGAATTATCAGACATTACTGCATATCCACCTTCTGTTTTAACATATTCCTTCAAATGCTTTAGATTAATGAGGTGTGAATGATGAACACGTAGAAAGCCATCTCCTTCCAGCATCTCATCAAACTCTTTAAGAGTCTTGGTTACCAGAATTTGCTTATGATTCAAAAGATAAAATAAAGTATAATTCTTCTGGGACTCACATTGAATAATATCCGCAATATTTACAAGCTGTACTTTATCTATACTGTTAAGCGCAATTCGCTTCGAAGAAGTTTGCATCCCCTTGATGTTCTCAAGCAGCAGACTTAAATTTTCAGTAAGTACATCTTTAGGTTCGCTTCGTTTAATTTTCTTTACAGCTTGTATCAGGTCATCTGGATCTACTGGTTTCAGAAGATAATCAATTGCACTGAATTTAAAAGCTTTAATTGCAAACTCATTATACGCTGTTGTAAATATAATCTGAAATGTAACAGCACCCTCTCGCTTCATCTTATCAATCAAATCAAATCCACTGCCATCTGACATTTTAATATCAAGAAAAACTACATCAGGCATTGTAGCTTTTATAAGCTTCATCCCAGTTTCTACACCATCCGCTTCTCCTATTATATCAATTTCCGGACAATAGGTTTTTATGTCACTTCTCAAAGCCACTCTGGCTTTCTCAACATCATCAATAATTAAAGCCTTTATCATAATTGCTGAAATGGAATAAACAATTCTACTCTGGTACCTGTAGGCTGCCCGTTCTGACTTTTAATATCTGTAATCTGAATTTTCATTTCCTTTTGATTCAGTTTCCTGTTCAAAATATTTAAACGTTCTTGAGTTACTGAAATAGCTGCAGATTTATGTTTTGTAATTGATTCATCTTCCAACATCTTTGCCTTTTCTCTTCCTACTCCATTATCTTCAATAGTACATTTCAAATACTCTCCTTCAATATTAAAAGAAACAATTACTAATCCTTTTGTTGATTTTGCAGCTAGACCATGAATAATTGCATTTTCAACAAATGGTTGTATTAACATCGTAGGTAATCCAGTAAACTCTTTATCTATCGCATCTTCTACATCAACCTGAAAGTCAAATCTATCTTCTCTGCTAAGTTTTTCAAGTTCAACATAATTTTGCAATGAAGCTATTTCATTTTCCAAACTAATGAATGAATCCATTGAATTATCTAGCATGGTTCTCATAAGCTTGGAAAACTTAGAAAGATAAATCTTTGCTTCATTGTTTTTGCTTTCTGCAATGAGACCTTTTATCGAATTCAGACAATTAAATAAAAAGTGAGGATTCAACTGCATACGCAATGCTTTCTGTTCCAATTCCAGCAAACTTCTATCAGTTTCAAGTTTTAATCTTTCCCTTTCATTCTGCTCCCGAATGCGCCTTAATGCATATCTTCCGGCTAATATTAGAACTATTATTAACCCGATTAAAACAATAGTTGTAAACCACAAAGTTTTCCAGAAAGGGGGATTTATCACAAAATGAAACTTTGCCGGTGTTCTTGACCAAATCCCCAATTCATTGGAAGCAACTACTTCAAATGTATAATCTCCTGCAGGTAAATTGGAATACACGGCTTCTCTTTTCTGTGAAAGAGGAGACCAATCCTGATCAAAGCCTCTAAGTTTCCATTTATACTGAACAGCTTCAGGATTCACTTGTTCTATTCCAATAAACTCAAATGTCAGATGGTTCTGGTCATAAGGTAAGACAAGGTGTTCAGGAACAGGATACCATTTTACAAGGCTTTTTCCAAAAGATGTATTCTCTATATGATTATAAAATAAATTCATTCCTGTTATATGCACTAATGGCTGCTTTACAGGAAGCTCTTTTGCACTATTAAATACTGTTGCAGACTTTATACTGCCAAACCAAATATTACCTTCATGGTCTTTATATACAGCATTCTGAATGGTTTCTATTCCGACAAAACCTTCTGCTTTACCGAAGTGCCTGACAGCTCCAACAATTAGATCGCCATCAAGCTCAATTCTATCTATTCCTTTTTCACTTCCCGCCCAGAGACTTCCTTCATTATCAAAAATTAAAGAATATATGTTATTGGATGTTAATCCATGAGAATTATTTATAAATGAAAATTTCCCTTCATGAAATTTAATAATCCCAGCATCAGCTGTTCCAAAGTATAGATTACCGTTTAAATCTTTTGCAGAACAACGGATAGAGTTGCTTCTTATCCCATCTGTAACCTCATAGTTTGTAATTTTCAGCGCAAGGTTTTCACCAAGTTCTATCTTCGAAAGTCCATTATCAGTACTCCCAGCCCATATGGTTCCTGAGTCATCCTTTATAAGTGTATTATATCTGTCTCCCGATAATCCATCTTTTCTTGTTATATGCTTTATCTTAAATGTATTTCTATATGGAATCATACAATCTATACCACCTCCTGCAGTGGCTAGCCAGATCAAACCACTTGTGTCGCAAAAGATATAGTTGATAAAATTACTACCAAGACCACTCTTCTTATTAAACCCTCTGAATGATTTTCCATTATAAAGATATACACCATCAGCGATAGTACCCATCCAAATATTTCCCTTATTGTCTCCACAGATATATTTTACCTTTGATGCCGTAAAACCATTTCTTTCTGAAAATCTTTTAAACACACGTCCGTCATACTTTGTAACTCCTCCCTCAGAAGTTCCGAACCATTTATTCCCTTGCCAGTCTTCGTAAATACTATACACCCAATTTCCAAAAACTCCTTTGATAGCACTATAATGAATAAATCGCTCTGAGCCGAGCTTACTTATTCCTCCTCCTGAGGTGCCAAACCATATATTCCCAAAAGAATCTTTAAAGAGTGACATAACTACATTATTAGCGAGTCCTTCTGCCTCTGTAATATTCTTAACAGATAAGTGTCCTGATTTTTCCTCAATTCTCGCAATCCCATTGGATGTACAAAGCCAAATCGTATTACTGTCTGCTGCCAGACAATCATATATTGTATTTCCAGGCAAGCCTTGTGATTTTGAAAAGTTGTTGATCTTTCCGTTTGATATAACTGATACACCGCCGCTATAAGTACATACCAAAATCCTGCTAAGAGAATCTTGTTTTATACTTGTTATCTGATTTCCTGCTAATCCATCCGATGCGGAGATTTGTTGCATTTCATATTTGCTTCTACCTTTCAGGAATTTATAGATTCCAAAATCAGTACCGGCCCAGATGGTGCCGTTGTTATCTTCAAACAAGCAATTAATTTTAGTTCTGGGAGCATTTAGTTTTCTTCCAAACCTTACTATAGTATCTTTCTCAAAATGAAACAAACCATCAGTAGTACCAATCCAGACAGTACCTTTATGATCCTGAATAAGTGCATTAATAGTAGTGTTGTACAGGCCTTGTTTTTCAGTGTAATTAATGAACTTAATACCATCGTATTTCGATAATCCTTTATCTGTGCCAATCCACAGATTACCTGAATTATCTTTTAAGATTGTTCTCACATAATTGTTGGACAATCCATCCTGTACAGTAATATTTCTAAAGTTAATTCCATCGAAACAGCTTAATCCACCACCTCTTGTGCCAAACCAGATATTGCCATTGTTATCTTCACTAATTGAATAAACCTGAGATTGCGCCAGCCCATCTTCAACAGAAAAATTTCGAAAGTTATACTGCTGGGAAAAGACAGTATTACCGGAGCATAGTAGCAGGAGAATGAGAATTAAAATGGAATATATTGCCTTCATGATAATCAAGGCATAAATTAGAAAAATAAATGCTCTTATTTAAATTCCTGATAAAATTTCCTTTGACAATAAACGGATAAACTTTAAGGAAATTTTAAATATTTTAGCTACTAAAAATTTATTGCAATAACACTATAGATATATTTCTGTTTCAGGCTCAGGTACACCTATCCTTGGAACAGCCATAGCTTCAACAAATCCCAATTCATATCTGTTCTTCTAATAAAGAGTTCTTATGGAAAAGATTGAGATTGTAAAAAAATTTTATAGTTTAATGGAACAGGGGAATTTCGATGAAGCCAAAAGTTATTTATTACCTGGTTTCCAGTTATTAGGTGCTCCGCCTCAACCAATGGGAAAAGAAGAATGGATGGACTTTCAGAAAAAGATGCACATGGGTTGTCCTGATTTTAAATTTAACATCAGAGATTTATCCGAAAGAGGTAATATAGTAAATGGTGTATTACAAGCCAATGGTACCTTCACACATGAAATGCCCAGTCTATATCCTGGCAAACCTGCAATTCAGCCTACAAACAAAAAGGCCATGAATCCAAAAGAAAATTTTGCAGTAACTTTTAAAAACGACAAAATCATAATGGTCACTGTTGAAAGACTTACCAATGGGGGAATGCCTGGATTTCTTAAACAGATAGGAGCTGAAGCTCTTACCTATGCTTAGTTAGTAAAAATCCTGTTTTTCAACAGGATTTTTTTTCTTAATTACTAGCAATCTCTTTTTACAATTGTTTTTCATACCCTGAACCTTAAGGAACATTCAACATTCCTGAATGCTCAACTGTTCATTTATCAAAATTTATCAAAGATGGGTAATAGAAAGATTTTTATACTGCAATTGAAGGCAGAATGTTTATGCTGAACTTACTTAATACACTCTCTTAAATCTTTCTTTCTGCAATCAGAAACATATTGGTTACAGGATATTCCATTAGTTCAAGGTTATCACCTTCAAGCTTATACAACTCTACTTTCCCTTTAAACCTATTCTCAACAATCCACGGATTGGAGAAGGCAACAGACTGTGTATTTATTTCGAATCCTTTGGTTTCCATTTCAGCTTTCCATTCACTGAAAGACCAAAAAGCAAATGTTTCGTGCATCTCACTCATCCAATTGTCTGTGTAATCCTTTTTGGTTATAAACTCAGTCGCATCTCTCAGAGTAAGCTCAATTAAAGATTGACCATTTATCACTTTCTCATGATACTCTAGCTTATAACCTTCCTTCTTCCTGAAGTCTCTTGCAAATCTCTTAAACCTTCCATAAGTAGAAAGTCCTGAAAGGTATTTTGACAATTCGGTTCTATCTGTAAACTCTGCCCCAATGTCATCGTTCCTTCCATCTTCCTTATTCAAGCTCATATAAACGACTTGCTCTTTATTTTCAGGTCCTACAACGTCTCTATTGATCCATACTCCACCGATCACCAACTCATCGTAACGATTTTTGATAAACTTAATCAAGTCTTCTCTGGAGCCATAAGATTCAATTTCATGAGTAAGTGAAGAAGTAAAGATGGTATTCATTGATCTCTGATCAAATACCAATCCGGTTACTGCATTTTTCTGGGCAAAAAATACAAATGGGTTCTGGAACTCTCCGTTATTCTTTCTTTGCTGGCAAATTTCAAACAGGTGTCTCGAAACTTCAATTCCATAAAAATCCGATTCTCTCAAACGTGTATCCTGACAAGCTAACTTGATCCATGACCCAACAGCACAGCCTATATCTCCTATTCTACCGGGCTTCACATGAATTGCCGTATCTTTGTATTTCATCTCTGCGATTTCATCCATTTGTCTCACATAAGAGTTATAATCTCTTGTTGCAGTAATATCTCCATCTTCCCCGACAATCTTATCACTAAACAATGTCCGTACCTTATCGCCCACATTGTAGCGCAACCAAACATTATAAGATGCCGGATGTATTTTACTAAGCAGATGCTTATCCGTTTTCCAGTCCTCTGTTCCCTTCGCAACATGCTCCACCAAATCCCACGGCTGATCAGTATTCATTTTCCAGGTATTAATATCTTCCAGTTCGGCTGGTAGAATTTTATATCCAAGTTTCTGATACATTCCCATCACTGGAGTAGAACACACAACCACTGTATTTTCAGGCTTCATATCTATGTGTCCATCACTTTCATGTTTAATCCTCTTGATTGTATAAGTAGCAAAATCTTCTCTGTTTCCTACATCTTCTACACCATAGATGTACGATGGAATATTAAGGTTATCAGAAAAGCTTTCCAAGGCAATCGCTCTCAGATAGAAAGGCAAAGGATTTCGTCTTGTATTGGAATGATTGGCAGAAGTTACTGCAAAGACTATAGCTTTTATTTTCTCAGCAATACCAAGTGGATTACCATATACATCGGCTTCTTTCTCCAGCCCAGCCTGAATGATTCTATATAAATATTTAAACTGAAAGTCTGTGAGCAACTGATGACGGCCTGGAAAGAGAATGTACATAGAAAGTAAATATTATAGCAAAACAGTGTTAATAAATTTATTCTTATAAAACTGGCGCAATGTACTAATTCTTACAGCAAAGCGGATAAAATCAAGGGATATTATGAAATAAAAAAGGTGCATTGAATCACAATGCACCTTTGCCAATATTATTTATAATATTTACTAATTAATCTATTTTAACCAATTTAATACATTTATTTCCGGATTCTAAATTCAGGATCAAACTATAAACACCAGGAATACAATCTGTATTAATTTTTCCCGAAGTTTTTCCTGATTGCACGGTCTGGCCATTTATATTAACCAAAGAATAGTTTACCTCTTCGTTTAATCCTTCAATTTCTACAAAGTTATTGAAAGGGTTAGGATAATATTTTAAGCCGGGAATACTCCCGTTTGAAATGCCAGCTACAACAGGCATCTCTTTAAGAATCATAGTTCCCAAAAGAGATGGGTTTTGCCAAGCATCATCACTACTAGCAGCCCAGGATAGTTTACCATCTCGCCCACCGCCATTGTCATCATCGTTTACATGAATATCTAATCCATGTAATTGACCTGGAAGTGGTGAAGCTTGAAGTGTTGACCACGGTATTCTTGCCTCAAAAACATATCCATTAGTGGTAGCTTTCATGGAATAATTTATTCCGGTAATAGACCTTCCTTCCGGATTAGAAGATACAGCTGTACTATTCCATTTGAATGTATATTGGACATCGTTGTTTTGATAGGTTGAAGGTTTATTATTTCCTATATCGAAAAATAATTCAATTCCATCATCTTCATAAACAGGATCGCTATCACTGATTTTCACATCATCTGTGATATCTGCTAATAGATAGAAATACTGATCATTCCATAAAACTTTGAATGTTCCTGACAAATCTGCCGCACTAGATACTGTTGGTAATATGACTTTCGAAATACTTTTTGCTCCTATTTCGCTCCATATATTATCTACCTCTCCATCAATTATCGGAGCAGTGGCTGTACGATAGACAGGAAGAAGGTCCAACACATTAACTACAATGGCAGCTCTTGAACTTTCACATCCACCTGTATTAGTCTGACTTACATAATATGTAGTTGTTCCTTCTGTGGACGTAGAAGGTGTCGGTGCTATTGAAGAACCCGTTCCTGAAGTCTGTGTGGTGTACCATTTCAAGTTGGTTCCTGAAGCAGATAACGGCGTAGCTACTTCTGACAATCCGTATATAATAGGAGTCTGAACCGATGGTGCAGAAGGAGCCGCTTTTATAGTAACTACAATTTCTGTCCTGCCACTTTCACAACCATTTCCGATTTGAGATACAAAATAAGATGTGTTACCTGCTATTTGAGTTGAAGGAGTTGGTGCTACAGTAGATCCTGTTCCCTGTGTAGAAGAGGTATACCATTTAAGATTTGTACCTGAAGCACTTAAAGCTGTCGCAGTAGCTCCCTGACAATAAGAAACTGGTGATGTCACTGTTGGAGCAGCCGTTGCCGCACCCACAGACACCGTTATCTGAGCGCGAGAGCTTTCACATGAATTTAAAGTTTGGGTAACCCAATAATTCTGAGTTCCGGTATTTGTTGTAGTAGGTGTTGGTGCTGTAGCGGAAGATGTTCCATTGGTTGCCGCCAGATACCATTTTAAAGAAGTTCCAGTTGCTGTCAATGCAGTAGCAGAAGCTCCCTGACAATAATTTACCTGTGAGGTTACAACCGGAACTGCTGTTTGATTTATAGTGACAGTTATCGAAGCTCTTGTGCTTTCACAATTCCCAGAAGTCTGAGATACATAATAGGATTGTGTACCTGCCGCCGATGTTGATGGTGTTGGAGCCGTTGTGGAAGAAGTTCCACCTGTTGGCAAAGTATACCATTTCAATGAAGTACCTGTTGCGGTTAAGGCAGAGGCCGTAGCACCCAGGCAATAGCTTACAGATGAAGTTACAACCGGAGCAGAACTTTGGATTACAGTTACAGTGATTGTTGATCTTGGACTTTCACATCCACCAGAAGACTGAGAAACATAATAATTCTGAGTCCCTGCCGCAGTTGTTGAAGGGACTGGTGCAGTTGAGCTTGAAGTACCTCCTGTAGATTCTGTATACCATTTTAATGAAGTCCCAGTTGCAGTTAATGCTGATGCGGAAGCTCCCTGACAGTAGCTAACAGAGGAAGTTACAGTAGGAGCTAATGGAGATTGAGATACTGTTACTGTTATACTCGCTCTTGAGCTTTCACATCCACTGGTAGTCTGGGACACATAATATATTTTAGAACCTGCTGCGCTTGTAGAAGGTGTAGGAGCCGTCGTACTTGCAGTTCCTCCAGTTGCTTCGGTATACCACTTTAAAGAGGTTCCTGTTGCTGATAAAGCAGATGCAGCCCCTCCTAGACAATAACTTAAATTTGCAGTTACTGCCGGAGCTTCCGGTAAGGCAGTCACTGTGATGGTTCTTGAAGCTGAAGTAGTTGCGGCATTATCATCATCATAAGCTTTAGCTGTGACAGTCAGGGTTCCAGCAGGGGCATTTGTCCAGTTGAATGAATAAGGTGAAGAAGTAACTGTAGTGATTAATGTAGTTCCATTATAAAACTCCACTTTGCTGATCGTTCCATCCGAGTCAGTTGCATTTGCAACCAAAGAAACGCTTGTACCCTGACACGCTGAAATATCTCCGGAAGGAGAAGTTAAAGATACAAATGGAGAGTTGTTAGTTGTTCCGCCCGTTTGATAAGGATTCCAGAAATTACCTGTCTGAACAAAAAGTCCAATCATTTGAAGGATTTTTGAAAAGTAGATAGGGGCCAGACTATTGTTCTTATTTTCATTATACATAGCATTGCAGAAGGTCTGATGAGCAGATGTATTGGAAGCTGCCAAAGACATAGCCCCAACCATACCGACGAATGCTGAATTATGGTCCCCTGAACCAGTGCCATCATGATTCATTCTATCTCCCCCCTGGACAGAGCCTGCACCACCTTTTCCTATCCATAAATCTGCTTGCTTGTTAATGATTGTTTGCATCCCAGAAGATCCAAACCATATATAATTAGTTGCTTGTCTCCAAGGAGCTCTGCAGGCATCGTATCCAAATTTATCCGGTGCTGTTCCGGACCCTTGACATGAACCACTTGGCTGTCCATCAGGAGTACACCAGTTCGTAGATAAACCGGAAGTAGTATGTGCGTTATTTATAAGCAAACCTTCAGTTTTTGCTACTACATTATCCCAAAATGCATTATCTGCATTTCCATTTTCAGCCATAAACACTTTAAATATCCTTGCATAGCCAGGCGCCTGGTAAGAAGGGTTTCGGCATGCCGGCTTCCACATATCACCATTCTCAAAAGTTCCGTCAGACTTATTGATTTCCCAATCTTTTATGGCCTTTATCAAAGCTACTGCATCGGTTTTATAGTTGTGAGGAGAAGTTGTATTGGGCCATTGATAATTCGCTACTATCAATGCCATGGCAGCATCCAATTCGGCGTCTGTTGCTCCATTCTGATCAGATACAGAGTTACAGCCATTGATTCTCCAGTGCATAACACCATGTGAATTCCTAAACTGCTTATAGTAAGCCCATAGCCTGTTAAAGAGGTCCTTATCTGCAGCATAAGCTGCCAGGAGCATACCATATCCTATTCCTTCAGAAACAGTTTTTGATTGATCGTCCCATTTTACTCTTGCTTTATCAGTTCCACAATTTTCTACATAATCCGTCTTCCATTGATTATATATTGAGGCGATTTCAGATGCTTTGCCATAACTTCCGCTGGTGGGAAGGTTAGAAGGTAATAAACCATATTCATAGGACGAATTGGTTCCGAACGGCTTTGTAGCACCAGATGGTGTATTTATCTGTGCTTGACCTAAGTTGAAGGTCAAGATGATAACAGCAAAAACAGAAAAGACTTTTTCGATTTTGGGATATCTCATTTTCGTTTTTTTTATTGCGGTAGAAAGAATGAAAGATTTATACTTTTTCAAAGGTCAAATGTAACCATTAAAGTATAATTTTTACAAGAAAAACTTGAGCTTTTTCAACTCGTCAATATATTTAACTGATAATAAATAGGATAGTTTAAATATTAGTTTAAAAAAAATGCATTGAAAAGAGTCTCTTTTTCAATGCATTAAAATAAGATTAGAAACTAACCCTTAAAAATTAAAATGTTTTAACATACATTTCCTCCATTCATTAGACATTAACTTTTAATTTGGAATAAATACCTGCATTCTGCCTTACCTCTTCGAAAGTGTATTCTTTTACAACTTTCCCATCTTCAAAAACAGTTTCAAGCAAATCCTTCCTTTCAGGGAACTGGTCAGCATTGACAGTCTGATATCCTGATTCATCTTTAATAAGCTTTAAAACACCGGACTTTGATTTTTTAAAAGAAGGCGCAAGCTTACCATTCCTATCCATTTCAATAGGTGACTTCTTAACATTTCTGCCTTGACCATCTATTTCTGCATAAGCACATTTCAAAGCAAACTTCTGTGTATCTCTATCAACCTTTTGAAGCAAGGCTCCACCCATACCCAATACAAGATTCTCAGCTGAAATTCCATTTTGCCTTAAAGCTTCATAGATATCGATAATAGATTCATAATTGATACCATCACCTTGAATGATCCTTACCTGGGGAGGCAAAACTTTAAACCCCTTTTCATTGGTTTTGTAGCCAAACTGTTTGAATAAAACTTCAAAAACTTTCAATAAAGTCATTACAGGATCTCCTGAATCAGGACGTATTACAAGTACTCCATCTCTTTCAAGTACTTTATCTTTCAACTGATCTCCCCAGTAGTCTTCGCATGCACGGAATATGTTAAAAGAGTCAGAAACACAGGCTACAATCCCGGATGGAAAAGTATCAAGCACATGGCGTAGTACATTCAACTCCCCCTCCTCTCCAAGCAGAGTACATACGGAGTGTTCAGTTGCAGGCACAGACAATCCATAAACCTTATCAGCCCCGTAATATCTTTTTGCAAAAACAGAAGCCTGAATGGTATCACTTCCATTAAAATTTATCAGGTGAGCAAGCCCGCCAATACCACCACTTTCAACAGAACTAACACCTCGGAATCCAAAATCATTCAGAACAAAATCTATTCCCGCTTCGGCACCAGTAGTTGCTGTAGCATTATAATATTTAGTGATGACTTTCTTTATTTCCCTTGATAAAGTTGCCACAGTCATCGGATACCACACCTGCATTAATAAGCTTTCAAGGAAATTAGAAAGCCAGAAACATTTAGAATCTGTGTTTTCAATGGTCATCAAAAGATTGTGAACCAGTACAGCTGTTCCTTCCGGTACTGCCTTTATTCTGACCGGAAGCTTACCTCCGTGTACATTCAGAATATAATCAAAAATACTTCTGTCAAAAACATCATTTCTTCCGAATACCTGATGCATCAATGCTTCTGCTTCATCAATTCCTTCTTTGGTAATTACTTGCCCTTCCAAATATTCTTTAATAAAATATTGCAAACCAAAGAAGACAGTCTCTTCATATTTACCACCCCTGCTTTCGAGGTATGAATAAATTTTAGTTGTTCCTGGATAGTAAAGTTTATGGTGAGAATATTTATAAGCATCTGCTAGCAGTATCAGATTTTCTTTTCTTTTTAATATTGAATATATCATAGCTATTGGGGTTTAGAAAATTTTTTAAAACTATCACTTATACTTAAGTCAAAATCCTTTCTCCGAAAAGAGATGGTCTATCATAAGTTAAATTACTCAGAACCTTGGCTTTGTCATCTCGAGGAATGAGGGATCTAAATTTATTTATGCCTCAGATCCTTCGCAGGGCTCAGGATGACCAAGGAAAGTGTATCCTTCTCAGGTTTAATTTTAAGCTTACTTACTGCTTAAAACTTTACAGTATTTATTGACAAGGAATTGCAACTGAGGAAAGTGTTCATCAACGATTTCATTCTTCTCTACCATAGCAGAGATCTTGTTTAAAGGTATCCATTCAGCTTCATCAAGATCATCTGATCCCTTGATTTCACCATAGACATAGTTACAGCTAAACATAAGAGTTATGATTTTATCAGTCTCTTGCTTATATCTCCAGTCATTAACTTTAAAAGACTTTTCATACTTCATTGCATCCACTTCGACTGGGCCGCACTCTTCATGCAATTCTCTTAATGCAGCTGATTCGTAATCGTTATCTGTCGGATCAGAAAACCCACCTGGCAGACGCCATTTGCCTTCTGAATTTCTTCTTCCCAATAATATCTTGCTATGATCATCTTTAAAAAGAGCTATATCAAGAGTTGCATAAACAGAAGGATATCTGTTGTAATTAGCATAGATTATTCCACAACGGAAGTCTTCTGAATCCATTACTCTGTCGCATATCTGGTCTCTCAGGCTTGTACCGCTGAAATCACTCGTCTGCGGAATTTCCTTCACTTCATTTTTACCAGAATAATAAGGAATAAAACTATCTCTGCTTCCGTAAAGTATACAACGTTCATTGTTAAAAGTGATTGATAACAAAGAATCCAGATTGGCAGACCATGTAGCATCATTTCTGCAATCAGCCAGTGGTAGTACTACAATCTCAGGAAACTCCTTTTTTACCATACGTTCCCTTGTGTAAAAATCCAGAGGGTTTCTGGTACTTCCTTTTACAGAACTAACCCCAAGAACGATCACAACCTTGTTGTGTCTCTCCCGCACATAGTTGATAAGATTGAAGTGCCCTTCGTGCAGCATCGGAGTCTGAAATCTCGCAATTATTACCCCTGTTGTTTTCATAAAAAAAGTGTTTAAATATATATTTGTGTAACTATAACGCAAATTAAAAAGTTAAGTTTAACATTTACAATACATTTTGTGTATTTTTTACATTAACTCTCAAAACTAAAAGCAATTTATTGATTTACAATAAATTTAGTATTCAAAAAATATCTTAAAAAAAAATAAGGCTTATGCATTCATTTCAAATGAAAAGCCATCTTTCTTTAACTTCTGATATTTATCACGATTAAATTTATAGAGATTACCGGGACGTCCCGCAGAGGTAATAGGTGCTTTTTCATCAAGCTCCTCTACAATTCCGAGGCCCATAACTTTTTTCTTAAAATTCCTGCGATCCAGATCCCTTCCAAGGACTGTTATGTATAATTTCTCAAGATCGGAAAAGGGAAATTTAGCAGGCAACAGATCAAAACCTATAGGCTCATATGTAATCTTTCCACGCAGTCTTTCAAGTGCTGTTTGAATGATTGTTTTATGATCAAAAGCTAATTTAGGTAAATGATCCATATTGAACCAAGCAGCATCCTCAGCGTCTGTGCTTGCTGATGGTTTATATGAATCAGGTTTTACAAGACCGAAATAAACTACAGAAACCACACGTGCTCTAGGGTCCCGATCAGGTTTACCAAAAGTATACAATTGTTCAAGATAATTGATTTTTACACCTGCCTCTTCATTCAATTCTCTCATTACTGCATCTTCAAGAGATTCATTGTCCTTCACAAAACCTCCCGGAAGTGCCCATTTATGGATAAAGGGTTCTATCTTCCTTTTTATAAGAAGAACCGAGATACCCGACTCTCTGGAATAGCCAAATAAAACCGCATCAACGGTGATATAGATCTCCTGCTTTATTTTCATTTTCATTAAACTCAATTAATTACTAGCCGTTGAAAATCCTGTTAATCACAATAATCGATTACTTTATTGTAATTCAATTAAATTGATTAAATGATAAATTTATTAGCGATTAATCCCGGTTAAACAAACAATTTATGAATTTTTCGGATTTGTTTTTCATTATTGATGATTATACAATCCACAACAGTCCGGAATGGTATAATTAACTTAAGATTTTTCGTTGTAAGTATTTTTTTATAAATTGGAATACAGTTTTTTATGTTGATAAAAAGATTTCTTAATATCCTAAAATCAAATCTTCCGAAAACAAAACTTTCGAAGGAAGATTTAGAAAATGAAAAAGAGACATTTGAAGAGACTGATCATCCTCCAATAAAGCCAATGGAACCAGGATTAAAGAAAGAAGCAGAATATTATGCCAATCTTGAAATAAAATATGGGGCAGGATTCAGTGAAATTAAAATATCTTATAAAGAACTGATCAGGAAGTATCATCCTGATAAACACGTCCATTCTGAAGAGAAACGCAAAATAGCAGAGGAAATAACCAGGAAATTGAATGAGGCGTATAATTATTTTGAAAAGAAATTTAACGGGAACATTAACCGTTAACCAATAGAATTTAAATCTGATATCTTAAAATTTGTAATATGTTAAACTGGTTCAAAAGACTTTTCAAAATTGGTGAAGCTGAAGCTCACGCTGCTCTGGATAAACTTGAAAATCCAATAAATATGATTGAGCAGGGATTGCGAGATCTTCGTGAAGATTTGAACAAAGGGCTGAAAAGTCTTGCTGAGGTGAAAGCTCTTGTTATAAAGGCGGAAAACGATCAAAAGGAAAAAAATAAAATTGCCCTGGAATATGAGCATAAAGCTGTATTACTATTGCAAAAGGCTCAGACAGGAGGACTTGATCCTTCAGAAGGAGACAGACTTGCGAGCGAAGCTTTGATGAAAAGACATTCTGCTATTTCTCAAATTGAGACTTTAAGTAATACTGTAAGACAATACAATGAAATGGCGTCACAAATAGAGAGCAACAATAAATTGCTTAAAAGTAAAATAGATGGCTGGGAAGGTGAACTCGATACTCTAAAAGCTCGAGTAAAAGTAGCTAAGAGCACTAAAGATTTTAACCAGAAACTTGCAGGACTAGATGCCAATAATACATTAAGAATGCTGGAAAAAATGAAGGATAAGATTAATCAGGAAGAGGCGCTGGCACAATCTTACGGAGCAATAGCGGACAATAATAAATCTGTAGATGATCAAATCAACAAGGCGCTGGAGGGCAGTCTTACACATCCTTTAGTTGCAGATTCACTTGCACATCTGAAAGCAAAGATTGCTCTCGACTCTACCAAAAAATTAGAAAATTAATCCGATCACATAAAGGCCACTATAGGTGGCCTTCTTCCTTTCAGCTTTTCAGGCTGTTTCCTTATGAATAAAGTATTTTTCAGCCCCGGCGAAGATTGTCGCCACGCCATCTTAGAACAACTCAATCAATCCATTTCATCACTTAAAATCTGTGTATTTACCATCAGCGATGATCTGATAACCGACATTATCATTGCCAGACATAAGTTTGGTATTAATGTAAGGATCATTACCGATAATGACAAATGCTATGATGAAGGATCAGATATTGAAAAACTGCACAGATGCGGTATTGAGATTAAAGTAGACAAATCTCCTTATCACATGCATCACAAGTTTGCTATTATTGATAATAAGATAGCTCTTACCGGCAGCTATAACTGGACCCGAAGCGCTGCTTTATATAACCATGAAAACGTTGTATTTACTTCAGATAAGGAAATAGTAAAAGGTTTTAAAGGAGAGTTTGATAAGCTTTGGGATCAGTTGGATGACTATTAAGATAAAATGAATGCCATAAAATCAATTCCGATAACTTTTACCTACTTTATTTAAAAGTGAAATTTAACTCATTAATCATAATCTTATTATTGGCTAATACAATTTGTTATAGCCAGTCTCTTACAATTACTGGAAAAGTATATTCACAGAATCTTACTGAAAAAGTATATTTTACAAAGCCAGGAAAACCATATAGTGCAGATAGATTTATCAAATGTGATTCAGATGGAAAATACACGTTTACAACTCCAATAAACCAGCTTCTTAAAGAGAAATACGATACTTTAGCTTTTTCAACGAAAACTGAAAACGATAATTCATGTCAGTATTTTATATATGTTAAAAAGGCACTAAATTCCTCTCAAGGTAAAAGTGTCAAACTTTACTCAGATCTTGTCTTTTGCCCTGCAGGAAATAGTGATTTGGCATTTGATACTGACCTTAATACACTCCGCAAAAAGTCAGAGACAAAAGATTTCATCGGTGCTTACGACTTGACGATTAAAGATACATTGCGTCATGCAATCCTTCTGGAACCTAAGAATAGATATGAATCTAAGATCTCCAGGAAAAATAAATATATGATGGATTCGGAAAATGGTAGCTGGAAATATGACGAATCCAAGTCCAGGCTCCTGATTGATATTAGTGCTCAAACTAACAAGGAATTAGGGCTCACTAGAGTTGTAAACAAAGTTTATACTTTCGAAATTACAATTCAGGATAGTCTTTTAGTATTTAATTCAAAATCTGCGCAACTGAAAAAAATTGATAACACCCCTTCCCCAACATTGGTTAAAAATATAAGAGAACATCAAAACCCTGAAAATGGAACCTTAAGAATGAAGGGTTGGAACATATTAAAACAATGTGATATAGGGGCTCATCAATTTAAAGGATCTGGAAGAATTGAATATTCAATTAAGGTTAATGAAGATGGATTAATTGAATACATATCTCTTAAAGCTGTGTCCAATGTAAATATACCCGAAGCAAAAGGATTTATGGGTAAAATCAAAAATGAGCTAAAACTGATCAAAAATGGTGACCCTAAAATTGAATATGAAGGCATCTTGAGCTATACTTTTGATAACAAAGAAAATCAATAATTAACCTAATAAAAAAGTCTTCCCTATTCGGAAGACTTTTTTTCTATTGCTTGTTTTATACCTTCAACCCCTTCACCCAGCACTGCAAGCTGAGTAAGCAGTTGCGTTATCTGGCTGGAGTCCCCAATACCTTTAAAGCGTTGATTCTTTTTAAAGGTAGTTTTAATATCTTCCCACCTTACCTTTTCTTCAGGAGTGATCCTTCCTGTAATATCTTTAAACTTCAGCAGATTGGCTTCTGTACCTGTAGTTAAAGTCTGAGCTTCGTTTTGATAATGTGTATTGATAAGCATTTTCAATTCAGCTTCATTCATCACAGGTACTACTTTCTCGGCCATCTTATTCATATTCCTGTATGAACCTTGTAGCTTAAATACAGGCTCATTTCTGAATTCCTCTGCCTGGGAAGCAGAATGAATGTATTCCTGATTAACCCTGAGAACAGTGTCCCTAATAGCCACAAGCTTTTGCAGTATAGATACTATCTCATTTGTTTCTTCAGCTGCATAAGCTACTTCAAAGTCAAGACCGGTATTATCGCCTGTTTCGGCAATTTTGACAAAAGAGTAAATATCCTTAAGGCTCTTATTGGCAACCTTTGCTGTAATAGTGTTTGAGGTCAAACAGTTTTCTATATAACTTAGCTTGAACACCTCTGCTTTGTCACCTATAATATCCCCAAGGTTATATGTATCAGCCCTGTTGGCAAGCATGTCTGGTATTCTGAACTTTTCTCCGCTTTCTGTATAGGGGTTACCAGCCATTACCACACAGACTTTCTTTCCACGGAAATCATAAGTCTTTGATTTACCTTTATAGATACCTTCTATTTTTCTTTGTGCATCACAAAGCGAAATAAACTTTTGAAGAAACTCAGGATTGCAATGCTGAATATCATCAACATAAATCATAACATTGTCACCCATCTCAAATGCAAGATTCAGCTTTTCCAGCTCTTCCCTTGCTGCACCGTTTTGAGCTTCGGAAGGATCTACCGAAGTAATCTTATGCCCTATCGCAGGACCATTGATCTTCATAAAGATCAATCCCAGCCTATTCGCGACATATTCCATCAAAGTGGTCTTACCATAACCTGGAGGAGAAATCAGAAGCAACATACCCATCTGATCGGTACGTTTGTTCTCTCCTACCACTCCTATTTGCTTTGCAAGGTTTGCACCGATCAAAGGGAGATAAACATCATCTATCAACTTATTACGCACAAATGAACTAAGCACATTTGTTTTATATTCCTCAAGTCTTAGGTTAGCTCTGAAGGTTTCTGTTAATCCGCTTTTTTTCTCTACAAAAGCTGAATACCCAGCAACTACCTCTCTTTGATATCGTGATAACTTCTTGACGAATTTATTGAAATGAAACTGATAAGTACCATTCTGAATCAGGCTGTGACTTCCGGATAATCCTTCAAGCAAAACTTCTGATTTGGCAACAACTTCCTTGCAATTATCAAGACCCGACAATAATATGACAGCTGCTTCATCCACAAATTCAGGACTGGCAGATTTTTCACTATCAATAAATGCTTTTAACCAGTTTCTTGTCAGATCGAATTGATTGATGGGATTTCCATCCAGATTTTGAACTGAAGCTATACATTCCTCTTCATACTTTTTCTTCTTCAGAAATGCATTAAATGCCTTTGTTAACTCCAGAGCCTCATGACTGATGACAAATACCTCTCCTCTAACCATTTCATCAAACAGATAATCTGCAGCTTCAGAAGCAATCTCAGCTTCGAAAAAATGAGTCTGCTCTATGAAATTCTGTATTCCTGTTTTAAGCAGATTTATAATTTCCTGATGAGTATTTTTTCCTGGGAAAATTTTAAGGATGCTTCCTATCCCTTTTAATCTTAAATCAAAACTTCTCCTTGATTTTTCATCGAGAATGTGTAACCAGTAAAACCTTGCACACGCCCTGGCTTCAGAAGAGTATCTAAGAAGATCAAGACCTCCTTCAATATTTAAAAGAGCTTTAAGTATCAAAGCAGCGTCTCTGTCATTCACACCTTTGACATAACCTTCAGAATATCTATTCGACATGAATTCCTGAACAACCACGGTGAGAGAAGCCTCATCAAACTTAATCAAATGACCTTTATCAAATTTGGAATTTACTTGTCCCTCGTTAAAAATAAGCCATGCAAGATATTCCCCTCTGTAAACATGTTCGTTTTCAGATATCAGGTGCTGATTCCAGAACGGTTTTGTATTGAGGAAATCAGGATCCGTCACTTTTTCAAAGAAGCTTGTGCCAGTGATGTGGAAGAACATATCTTCCTGTCTGTTCACCATGGTAAGTTCCAGAGCCTGGGTGTTAACTGAAAAATTGTAGTTTCCGAACTTTACTACATTGGTGCCTCCGACAAATAGCTCTTTCTTATCCTTCAATTGCCTCAGCGCCGTTTCACGGAGATTTTTCATTCTGCCTTGAATGTCGTCGGCTTTTATGGTATCACTCAGATCATTTAATTGCTTTACAATATCTCTGAGCTTATCCATCATCAGATCAGAAGCAAAATAGCCATTGATCTCAGCAACTGTTTCGAAGGTTGCTACTCTGTTTTTTGCCCCGGACAGGATACGTTCCGCAGCGCTCATCAATGCATTAGCCCTGTTGTTGCGGGCTTCAATTAAAGATAACTTGCGATTTTCAAAAGCACCGTAAAGTTCTTCTCTCTTTTCAGAAACAATTTTAATAAAGCCATCAAAGTCTGGGAATTTTGCTTCCAGCTCTTCCAACTGGATCATTAGCTTGGAAAGAAATTCCTCACATTTATCAGGCGTTGAACTTATATCCAAATAGTTTACAATGGACTGATCCAATAGTTTTATCTGAGAGTTAAATTCAGCCTCGCTCTCTGATTTTCTCAGATCCAGCTTTTTGTTTTTAAGAGAAGCTTTTAGTTTGTTGATTTCCGAAAAGATAAGAGAAATAGTATCAATGATCTTAGTAGTCTGGGTAGCATCATCAATCTTCAGGTTACTGACTATCTGAATCAGCATTTCCAGTTCATTGCTTACCTGCCCGATTTCTTCTTCTGCCTTATTAGCTTCAGTAACCTTGATAACCTTCTCTGCAGAAAGCTTCAGAACATTCACTCGTTCGTGGTATGGAAGCAAAGCCTTTTCCTGCAAGAGGAATTCAACACATTTTACAGAAAGCTTTTCAGATTCATCAGAGATATTCTTTTCAAGATCATTTACAGACTGAAGATCGACGTATCTCAATTCTTTCAAAGAAATAATATCACCTCTCAGTGACCTTAGCTCCGAAAGAATATTGACAAAAGTATTTATATCCTCAAACCTATCTCTCTTAATCTGTTCAAGAATCGCTTTGGCTCTATCAGTTTGTCTTTTGACCTGATCCAAAGTATTCTTTTTTATCCTGACTACTTTTTCAAATTCTTCAATGGTAGCTGCAGCTGTTGTTTTGATTTCAGCAACTGGCAGACCCAGATTGAATGTAGCTTCTTCCCTGATCCAGTAATAAGAATCAAGCAGGTCAGTGCTTATTTTAACGATATCAAGATATAAATTTGAATATGCTTCGTCATTCTTGGAAAGGAGGCCAAGTACTTCCGAGCACTCTGCCATACAACGAACGATGTCCTTATTTCCGATTTTATACAAATAAGAATCAGGAACTACAGGAGGCACATAGGTGCTGCTGCAATATGCAGAGCTCCATATCTGTATTGTATGATGCTTGACCGGTTCATTATGGTCAATAAAATAGATCAGTTCTCCATTATCAAAAATAGAGTATCCATGACAAAGAATGAGATTGTCAACCTTTTGTTCTATAAGGTTATATGGAAGCAAAATATAAGCACCTTGCTCATCATTATAGAACACATATAGGTAGTCTTCACCATTAGGAGACTGAATCCTCTTTTCAAATCTGAGGCCCTGAAGGTCATTTTCAAAAAGCTTAAACTCACCAGTCTGCAGATAATAACCTTTAGAAAAAATGACACCATGATTTTCAGGAAGTAATACACAGGAGTCCTTTATTGCATCAATCCTTTGTGCCTTTTTGATTTTATCATTATAGACAATATACCTGAATTTATCCTCCTTGAAAGGTTTTATTTTCAGCAGAATGATATTACCAAGGTCTGCATAATACATCTCTGCATCATCCAGTCTCTGATCTTTATCTTCAACAGGTTCTGAATAAATTCCTTCTCCGTTTTCAGTATTGTCTTCAATCTTTATTGTTAAATCTCCTCCTATTGTTTCGATGAAGACCTTGTCGCGCACGGAAACATGAGGGTGCTTTCCCTTTCTGTGATAGTCTCTTGATGTACGCTCCCATTCAAATCCATATTGAGGAGGAAATTTATATTCATGTTCGCTTCTGTTTCCTTCGTACTTTAATTCCTCCCCGCTAATAAGGAATTTGAATGTCTTAATATCCTTGGCGCCTTTTCCGATACGGAAGACCATGTACAAATAAGGACCAATGACTGCGAACTTTTCAAAGAAAGTACTTTTGTAGTATTTATAAAGTTCTTTAAAATCCGATTCAAAAAGTTCTGTCTGAATCTTATTGAGTCCAACATGAACAAATGAATGGTCCTTATATTGATAAATGCTGAACACATCAGTCAGAACGGTTTCCGATCGTAAGCCAATGTGGACGTTGTATCCGAATAAAAGATAAGTACCCAGAGAAACCATATCTCTGGGTACACAATTATTTTCCGTGGTAATCCTTGCTGTTGCTACTAGCTTCTGCTCTATAGCCCCGAAGACATTTTTTCTGTCTTCGTTAAGTTTCCCTAGTCTATCCCGTAGGTCCTTGCCGGACTTATCAAGTCTGCTTCGCAACACTTCATAAGTACCGGAATCAAGTTGTACTGCCTTAGAATCTGAAGTATTTTCAGGTTTTACTTCTGCCATGATTACTTAATAAATCTTGACGTATTATTCTTTTGTTTTAATCTTTATTCCTAGGTTTTCAAGCGTCTGGTTTGCAATACCCAAATCTCTTGCTTCATTTAATACAGAAGCCAGAGTGTTTTTAAGAGCATTGTCAACAGTTCCTGAGCTTAACTTTAAAATCAGCGCAGATATCGACAAATTCTTAATATCCTCAGTAGACAGCTTGTGCTTACCTAATAGATCCTGTATTCTTTCCAGTAAATTTTCATTTCCATCACCTAAGAATGAGCCTTTGATATCAGTAAGCAGTTTGCTGTTATCTACCATTTTATCAAGCGACTTTCCTTTTGTGATAGAACCGACAATTTTATCAAAGAACATTGTTTCACCACCCACGATTTCGATCTTAGAAGCCTTCAATGCCTCAGAGATAACTTTAGCCTGAGCTTCAGCGATATCTTTCTGAATAGTGATTTCAGCAAGTTCGATAGATTTCTCTTTATCAAGTTTAAGTTTGAACTCTTCGTGATCTTTACCAACCCCATCTAATTTCTTCATTGCATCTGCTTTCTGAGTAATACCCTGAGCTTCAGCTTCCATCTTCTTATGTAAAACAGTAGCTTCCATTGTACCTTTTTTCTCATCAGCAGCAGCTTTGGCTTCTATACCTTTTGCTTCAGCAGTTGCTTTCGCTTCGATACCTTTTGCTTCAGCAACAGATTTTTTCTCTAAAACCAATGCCTCTGTAGTACCCTGTTTTTCCAGTGCTTTTGCTTTAGCCTCAATTACCTGGGCCTCAGCCATACCCTTGGTTGACTCTTCAAGTACCGTTACTTCTGCAATTGTTCTTCTAGCATCAGCCTGGCTCGCAGATGCTTTTTGAGCAGCCTCTGCTTCTAACATTAATTGCAATGCTTTGATCTCTGCAGCAGCTTTCATAGCCTCCGCCATTTTGATTTCTTTTACTTTCAGCTCTTCAGCCTGAGTCGTTGCATTCGTAATTGCTACTTCCTTATTTCTGTTTGCTTCAGCAAATGCTTTCGCATCTTTTATCTTTTCTTCTTCAGTAACAACTGTTTTTTCAACCATTACTCGCTCTCTGATCACATCCTGAATATTTTTCTTTTCTTCTTCAAGCGCTTTATCTTTTTCAATTATTGCCAGAGCAACAACTCTTTCCTTCTCATTTGCTTCAAGTAACTTATCTTTCTCCACACGTTGCGTTTCAACAGCATCAGTTCTTTCTTTGCTTTTAGAAGCCACGATGATCTGTCTCTGTTTATTTTCTTCTGCGACCTGAATACCTTCTTCTGATTTTATTCTTGCAAGTTCAGATTTCAGCTTCTCTTCTGCCATTACCTTTTCTGCTTCAGCTTTTTCTCTTGCACGAATGATGGCAATTTCTCTTTGCTGCTTTTCTTCGCTTTCGGCAAGCTGCTTATTTAGTTCAAGGATTGCCTCTTTAGCTTCCACGTCCTGCTTGCGCAACACCTTCTCTTCATTTCTTTTGATTTCATTCGCAAGAATTTTTTGCTGAGCAGTGATCTCAGTAATTTTCTTGATACCTTGTGAATCAAGAATATTATCAGTCTTCATAAACTCAAGCGAAGTTTGCTCTAGGTAGTCTATAGCACAATCATCAAGATGATATCCATTCAGATCAGTACCAATGATATCAAGGATTTCCTTTTTAAATTTATCTCTGTCGGAATAAAGCGAAACAAAATCAAATCTTCTACCTACTGTTTTCAGGGCTTCTGAAAATTTCGAATCAAAAATTGAAACAAGTGTTTCCTTATGAGAAGCACGCTCGCAACCTATCGTCTGAGCGACTTTCACAACATCTTCTACTCCTTTATTAACTCTTACAAAAAAAGCCACTTCTATGTCTGCACGAATGTTGTCCTGACAGATCAATCCGTCTTTTCCTATTCTTTTGATGTGAAGTGTTTTCAAAGAGATATCCATAATCTCCATTTTATGAAGAACCGGAATCACAAACATAGCAGTAAATGTAACCTTCGTTCCTCCAGCTCCTGTTCTTACAATAGCTTTACCTTGAGGTACTTTTTTATACCATTTTACTAATAGAACAAGGATCATCACGACGAAAAAAATTCCTATCAGAATTGTCGTCATTAATACATTCTCTAACATTGGATTTAAGATTTATAAGAGTTGTTAATATGTGTTTATTATTAGTTTATTTTTCGGAATCATATGGCTCGGCAATATAGTAATCGCCTCCTTTGACATATTCAATTAAAAGAGCTGAACTTCCTTTTGAAAGCAGCTTACCTGGATATGTCCTTATATTAATTCTGATTGGATCACCGTTTCTATTGATTTCTCCCTGGCCGTTTCTTTCAGAAGTAGTTTCCACAAAAACTGTACAGACTGAACCAGTATAATCACTTACTGTATCAGCCTCTTCAGTATTTAGCTTTAGCAAACTATATATTTTAGAAAGAGGAATAGTAATGAGACGTGTTACAATAAACGACCCTATGATTGCAGGAATATATATAATTAAGGCAAAAAATAAGGATGAATTTCCCAGATAATAATTGGTCAAAATTGTAATCATCCAGAAAAAAAGGACGAAGAAACTGATTACAATTGCGATTGGAAGATCTCCGAAATCAAAAGTCTTTCCTAAAATTGAGTCAGAATCGGTTTCAACTTCGATGTGTCCCTTATCCAGTTCTACATCGCCATGAAGCATGTCCAGATCAAACAAGCCGATCAGGTTTATTACCCAATAAAACAACACCAGAAGGAGTAAAATGGTAACTGGTAAATTTGAATTTTTAAAAGATTCCGTTATTAATTCATTCATTGATTCAGAATTGTAATTCGATTACGGTTATACAATAAAAAGGTTAGTAAATAAATGGTTAAAAGCTATTCTTACCCCGACTAAAAATGATAATCAAATATATATAAAAAGAACTTTAAAAGTTAAATTTTTTCAAGAAAAAAATTTGGCCATTTTTTTCCCCTACACCAAAATTCTTAATAGACTCGATCCTAATTTTTCCTAATATCTTCCAATCGAAAAATCTATCATTTATTGGAAATTACTATCGATATTAACTATTTTGTCCCTTAATACTTTGGATGATATTCATTTTTAATCAGAAAACTTTTAACTCAAATTGTTTTGAAACTGATAAAGCAAATAAAATTATACTTTCAGGAAGGGAACTCTGACAAAGTTTATGAAATCGACCTTTGCGAATCCGGAGACGGATTTTTGGTTAATTTCCGCTATGGAAGAAGAGGCGCTACCCTGAAAGAAGGTACCAAAACTATATTTCCAGTAGACTTGCAGGAAGCAAATAAAGTTTTTGATTCACTGGAAAAAGAAAAAAGAAGTAAAGGATATTCCACAGAGGGTGAACCGATGGCCGTCTTTAACAAACCTACTAAAGGTTCCAAAGACAATGACCGGAGGAAGAAGGCTATTCTGAAAATTCTGAAGAACGCAGTTGATGGTGATGAGCCTGAGAACTGGCCATTAGCCAGAGTGTTCTGGAGAGCTGGAGAACTTAATATACAGGAGGCGATTCCTTTCATTCAAAAACTGGTTGATCAGTCCGACGATATTTCTGTTTATTCTGCGGTCTGGGCTATCGGAAAATGTGGAAACTCCAGTTCTGTCACTTTTCTTAAATCACTGCAGCAAAAACAGAATTGTCCTCAATATTTAAGAGAAATTATATCAGAGGCATTATTCAAAATATCTGATCTTGCAGAAAGGAAAACAACTGGAGAATCACTTCTTGCAATTCTTCCAGAGCATATAATGAAGTTGCTTCAGTTGGAAGATTATTCAGGACTTGACATCCAACTAAAAGAATTACTATTTAAAACTCAATCATCATCCAACGAGTATCTGTCTTCAATTTATCGATTATCTCATGATAATAACGAATTAAAGAGAATATTATCAGGTATAATCAATGATGTTCCTCTCACTTATAATTACTTCAAACATATCAGACATATATTTAAAATGGCTGAAATGTGGGAAGATTATGAAATCTTTGGAATTGTTGCAAAAAACATAGACAAACATTCTCCCGGACCATACAGCGATAAAGGAGCTTTTAGCAGTAAAACCAAAAGATATCTTTCTGCAAGAATTCTAAGATCACTTAGAAGGCTCGGTGAAGCGAACGCTTCAACATACAAAGAAATGGCTTGCGGAGTATTATTGGCTTTTGATGATAGCAAAGACGGCAAACCTTCTTATCATCGTTCAACATATACTTATGTATATAACAAGCAAACGAAGAGGCATGATGTAATTGAAACAAAAACATATTTCGATACGAATGCAATATATAGAGCATTCAATTTTATTCTGTTCCAGAATAGTCCCAGATACACCTTGGGCCCAAATGGCTGGCAATGTATATCGCCATATATGCCAGTCAATGAAGCTCCATCTCAGAGAGAAGAAGCATTTCCGGAACTTTGGAACAATGCTGTAAAAGAGATCATCAGGCTCCTTTCGTTTTCCAAAGCGTCACAGGTACATGAGTTTGCCTTAAAGGTCTTTAAATCGAATCCAGAATTTGCCAATCAGCTTACTACTGAAAATATTGTAGACTTTCTGAACACATCTTTCGAAATAACAAGAAAGGTTGGTTTGGAAGAAGCCATGAAAGTGTACAATAAAGCTAACCCTGATACGCAATTACTACTTGGAATGCTTCAAAGTCCATTACAGGAAGCCAGCGAACAGGCTATACAATGGATTGAAGAGCAAAAACAAATTTTCATAAATAATTCTGAGTTCATTACTGAGTTAATTTTCATAAGAAACCCTTTCATTCAAACCAAAGTAAGGTCTCTCCTCGTTTCAGCTAATATTCCTAATGAACAAGCTGAAATAGTCATTGGAAAAATTCTTGCTACCATCATCAAGACTGAAGGTAAATCTGAAGATGATCAGCAATTTGTTATTCACGCGGGCCAAGCATTGCTTGATATTTTCAAAAACCATCTGGATTTTATTGGAACAGATATCATCAGAGATCTTCTTCAACATAGATCTCCTGAAGTACATGCAATTGCAGGTTCAATACTAGTTTACAAAAAATTAAATCCTGAACTTATCCCAGGTGATCTTCTTCAAGCTCTTTTAAAATCAGAAAATAAAAAAGCCAGAACCGCAGGTATTGAGCTCTTAGGACGATTTTCGGAAACATCTTTAATAGAAAAGAAAGAGCTTCTTATCAGCTTCTGTTTATCACCACTTGCGGATGTTCGAAATGCTGTAAAACCAATTATAGCAAAGCTTACAAAAGCATACCCTGCGTTCGGCAATGAGCTAATCGATTTGTTTGTTCCTGCATTTCTGATGAAGGAAACTTATGAAGGATTGCACCAGGATTTACTAAGTCTTCTTACAACAGAACTGAGTAACAACCTGTCAGTCATCAACAAAAATCAGAGCCTTTTTCTTCTTAATTCAAAATTCAGATCTGCTCAGCAACTTGGAGCTGCATTGCTGAAACTGACAATAAGAGAAGAAGATTTATCAATGGCAGAATTGGTAAAAATTTCAAGTAACCCTAATGAAGAGGTAAGAAAATATGCATGGAACTACTACAATAACAACCATTCCAAAATAAAGGAAAATAAAGAAGAAGCATTAAGGATCGTAGATTCTGATTGGGAAGATACAAGAAACTTTGCTTTTGATTATTTCAGAAATATATTCAAACAAGAAGACTGGTCTGCTGACGACCTTATTGCCCTTTGCGACAGCACAAGGGAAACAGTCCAGAACTTTGGAAAGGAAATGATTACCAAATTCTTTAAGAGTGAAGACGGGGATGAATATTTATTAAAACTAAGTCAGCACCCGGATACAAGATTGCAATTATTTACATCTTCATACATTGAAACATATGCTAGTGGAAAACCAGATGTTGTCGAAAAATTGAAGCCCTATTTTATCACCTTACTCTCTCAGGTTAATAAAGGTAAAGCAGCAAAAATGCGCGCAATGGAGTTTCTGAGAAAAGAAGCTTTGAAAGATGAATCCATTGCACAGATTGCATCGGAAATTCTAAACAGAGTATCAGGTTCAATGGCAATAACTGAAAAAGCAGGGTGTATTGCTGCTCTCAGAGATATCCGAAAAAAATATCCTTCATTGCAAAACCTTGTTAAAGTAGTTGACTATTCTGAATATGTAAAGAAATAAGCGATGGAATTCAATTATAAATTTAAAGGAGATACAACGGTTAAAAATACATCAGGCTCTACAAGCATGACGTTCGCGCCTGATATATATCGTGAGCCAACCTATTTCTCCGGATATCTTAACAAGCATATTCCGTTCAGAGAAGCCATCTCAGCCCTTCATGACATAGTGATTTCTGATTTTCGTTTTAAACCAAAAGACAAAACGGATTACAAGGCATGGGTAAAAGAACAAGAAGACATCTGGCTTGCCCAATACCTTGGAGGCGCAGAAGATGTAGAACAAAAACTTAAAGGCATTAGGTTTGAGCTTGAAAAAGTAAGGAGGGAAAAATACAATGTAATGGAACCCTTCTACAAAGCTCAAAACAAATATTTCCAATACCTTTACCGCACCAGTCCGGAGTTGATGAGAGTATATGATCCGGTTATAACAGTTCATCCCGATGAATTATTTTTTGAATGCTTCAGTCAGGACGAATCTTCTTATGGCAAGCTAGGATGCAATTATAATGTATTTAAAAATCTGAGCGAATTTAAATGTGGCACAACGAACATCGATTATTCATCAAGTTTGTACAATGAATTTCAGAAGATAAGAGAGTATAAGGATACCCATTTCAATATAGATCCTTCCGGATTTGAGGTGCAGACAACTGCAGAAGAAAGCTACAAAGAAGTTAAAATAGATGTACCGGCGAGCTGGGTAAGAGGATTTCTTCAGGTTAGCTCCGCGATGTCAATTCCTGCAACTACTTTCGAATTACATCCAATGGATGTGTATAACATCTGTTTTGTACTCAAAAGACATAAAGAAAAAGAAGGACCAAGATCTATACGGTATATCCTGAAACCTGGAGAGCCCATAAAATTGATTTTTGAGCCATGGAATTATGAAATAAAATGCCTGAGATCGATTTATACAGGGAGTGAAGCAAAAGAAATTAGAATATGGGGAAGAAGAAGATTATTACTGTTAGAAAGATTAATACCAGTAACAAAATCTTTTAAAGTTGTTCTTTTGGGTTCGGGCCTCCCCTCCTTTTATGTAGCTGACTTAGGAGATATGAATTTTACACTTGGCCTATCAGGCTGGACAGCCAATGACTGGTCACGTATGGGTAACTTTGATCTTCTTGCTCCAAGAGCAGAAACAGATGCGATGACCATGCAAAAGGTTTTTATAGGGCTAAAAGAAAAATGGGTGGAAAAACCGGAAGTATTGGCCTCCAGACTTCAACTGGATAAATCCCTTGTTCTTGGAGCCTTGTCAGCCTTTACTCAGCAAGGTAAGGCCATCTATGATATAAATAATAATTGTTATAGAATAAGAGAGCTTTCAAGAGAAAACTTGCCACTTGAAGCGCTAAGATTTTCCAATGCAAGAGAAGAAAAAGCCAATAGATTCTTTAACAACAGAAGTGTCCAACTCAATGTTGAAGTATCCGGAGGAAAGCAAAGGTTAACAGGGAATGTTAAAGAAGATAGCCAGACTTATAAACCTGAACTTTTGATAGACAGTGATGAAAGAATTGTAAGCGGCAAGTGTAGTTGTAATTTCTTTCAGCAAAACAAACTGATGCAGGGACCATGTGAGCATATGCTTGCATTGAGAATTGCATTCAGAAAGAAACAAAATTTGTATTAAAGTTTGTAACAGATAAATTTAAAAATTAGCTTTGTAATGGTAGTGGCGGGATATTAAAATCTTGCAACCCGGGCTGTGTATCACAGTCCTTGTACACAGCTTACTAACGCGCCACCGGCTCGTTCTTAACTGTGCGATCCTGCCACTACATGCTCATTTCCGGTGAGAATTCCAGGAATTGAAATAAGCATGTAGTGACGTCTCGCTGGAGTTGACCAATCCGGTCCTCAGAATGACGAAGAATATCCTGTACACTACCATTTTTTATATTCCTATGGCCAACACAGAAAACTCTCAGCCTACCAGACAACAGCTGTATGACCGTATTAAAGCAAGCGGCAGAAATGCTGTGATACTTGAAGAAATGCAGCGACTAGGCTTCTGGAAAAGTGAAGATGGAGCATCAGCGATTCCGGAAATGCTGATACACAAAGAGGCTGATCTTATCAAAGAACTGAATAAGCTACTTCAGCAGCAGCGGATATATCAAAACAGAGAAGAAGCGCTGAAAAAGGTAAGGCAAGCAAGGCTTGAACAAGCCAGAAAAAAAAGAGAAGAAAACAAAATTCTCAGAAAGCAAAAGAGAGAAGCCAAAGCTGCAAGATGGAAAGAACTCAAGGATAAAAACATTATTTATCTTGGCGAAAAGGTTTCAAAAGGCTTACATAACCAGACAAGCAACAACGATAAGCTATTAAAATATCAATTACCGATACTTCAAACAGCAGAAGAATTATCTTCAGCAATGAAGCTTTCTATCGGAGAACTTAGGTTTCTTTCCTACAACAGAACTATCAGTAAAATCAATCATTACAGAAGGTTTTATATTCCCAAGAAAACAGGAGGAAAAAGGCTTATCTCCACTCCTATGCCCAGACTAAAAAAGGCTCAGTACTGGATACTTGAAAACATTCTTAACAAAATAGATCCTACGGAATCGGCACATGGCTTTGTTAAGAAGAGATCTATCATCACCAATTCACTGCCCCATGTGAAAGCTGAGGTTGTTGTGAATATTGATCTTAAAGATTTCTTTCCTTCTATCACCTATCGAAGAGTTAAAGGACTATTTATTGCATTGGGTTATTCTGAACAGATTTCTACAATATTCGCTTTGATCTGTACCGAACCGGATTGCGATCAGGTGGAACTGGACGGAAAAACATACTACGCTGCAGGAACTGATAGATTCCTACCACAGGGCGCTCCGACTAGCCCTGCAATCACTAATCTTATTTGCCGTAAACTTGATCTGAGATTAAAAGGAATTGCAACCAAACTAAATTTCAATTATACACGATATGCAGACGACCTCACCTTCTCTGCCTCAGGAGTAGCAACTTCCAATACTTCAACTCTTTTAGGTTTTGTTAAGAAAATAATAAAAGACGAAAAACTTCATATAAATCCTGATAAGCTTCGTGTACAACGGAAGGGCGCAAGGAAGGAAGTAACAGGAATTGTAGTAAATGATAAGCCAAGTGTATGCAGAAAGGAGCTGGATAAATTTAGAGCCCTTTTGCATCAAATAGAAAAAGAAGGAACAATAAAAGGGAAACACTGGAACAATAGTAACAACCTCCTCGCTTCGATAAAGGGATATGCAAACTTTGTAAAAATGGTTAATCCAGAGAAAGGAAAACCACTTGAAGAGAGAGTGAAGAAGATTCTTGAAGCACACCGCTATAAACATGTAATCAAGCATAAACCTAAACCACCTAAAGCTTCTGATATCACAATCAAACAAGAAGCAGTGAAGAAAAAACCTTGGTGGAAATTCTGGTAAACTAATCATTATAAAAAACAAGAAGGATCAAAACTATTTGATTCTTCTTGTTAACTTTTTTATACAACTCAATTTAATCAACTTCCTGAAACTTTTCGTCTCCGCACATTCTCACGATCTTTGGCAAGAATATTCCTACGACTTCAACAAGATCTTTCTGAGCTTCCATAACCGTCTTAATATCTTTATAAGCCATTGGTGCTTCATCTAAGCCAGAGCCGATCAGCTCTACGCCTGCCTTATTCAACTGTTCCTTGACAGCCTCCGGCTTAAGAGTATTCTTAGCCTGCGTTCTTGACATTGCACGCCCGGCACCATGTGAAGCAGAATTTACTGATTCCTTATCACCTTTACCTCTTATCACATAACCCGGTGCAGTCATAGAGCCTGGAATAATTCCCAACACACCTTTACCTGCAGGAGTCGCGCCTTTTCTATGAACGATGACATCATTACCTCTCGCATCTTTCTCTTTCCAGGCGAAATTATGGTGATTCTCAATCATAGCAACAGGATTCGTTCTAAGTCCTATAGCCATCCTTTCATGGATCTGGTGATGACACGCAGAGGCATAGTCTCCGGCAAGATTCATTGCAAGCCAGTATTCCTGACCTGCCTCTGTATCAAGATCAAGCCAGGCAAGGTGTTTCGCCTCCTGTGGTAGCTTACATGTTTCCATTGCCAGTTTAGTATAATGGTTTGCAATCGATGCGCCCATTCCTCTTGAACCTGAGTGCGACAAGAGCGATAGATATTTACCTGGAATAATATTCCATTCATTATTAGAATCAAGTACTTCAACAATACCGAATTCCACGAAATGGTTTCCACCACCGGAAGATCCAAGTTGAGCATATGCCCTATCCTTAAGGTCTCTTAAAATTCCAATTTCCGAGAACAAAGGATTTGATATAATTTCATGATCTTTTGGCTTCTTAAATGTAGCTCTACCAAACATTGTATTATTGACAAGCATCTTCATCAGATCTTCTTTTCCTGTCTCTACATAACCTGCTGGAATATCAAAAATAGACATACACATACGACAACCAATATCCACTCCTACACCATATGGTATCACAGCATTTTTAGTAGCAAGCACTCCACCTATAGGTAATCCATAACCCTGATGCGCATCTGGCATTAATGCACCCGCTACAGAAACTGGAAGTCTCATAGCAGTATCCATTTGCTTGATAGCTCCAGCTTCTATCCCTTCTTTACCATAGATTTTATATGACTTAGGAGAAGGTAAAAGTTCAATGATCTCATCCTTTTTATTAGGCCTCAGCAATTCTTCCGCAATCGAATAAGTTTTTGAATCATTGAGAAAATCTGATGGAGAAGTTAAAACCCTTTTCATTATAGCAAGGATATTTTCCGGTTCCTCAAGAGAATAATCTTTATGAATAACTTCAAGTGCTACACCGATTGCTTTACCCTCCGGATATCCAATTTCAATTAGCTGATTCCCATTTATTTTCATTTCATTCTAGATTATTTATTTCTTAACTTATAATTAATTCAGCACTTTCTAATTAAGAACCAATACTTTAAAACAGAAATTTCTTCACTTAAATTTCTCTTATGAGACCCCTCCGTCATTTTGCGGAGAGGTCTTCAGCATTTAAATATCTGGTATTTAAATTAATGATTCAAAATTGAGAAGGCACTACGCATTATTTTTGCGTAGTGTAAATATTTTTTTAAATTTAAGAAAGAAAGCAAAAAATCTCATCCCTAGCACTTCTCCTGAAGGACATGGCCGTCAACTTAGTGATGAGACAAGTAAAAAAATAGTTTTCCCTGCTATATAAAAGAGAAGTAATAATGGAAAAAGAGAGCAACAGTTTGAGCAACAGCAAGACTATTTCTGGAATATTTTGTTGCTGTTGCTCAAACTGTTGCTAATGTACTTTAATTAAGATTATGTAATTCTAAAGTTGCTTAAGTTGACGGCTATGGTGCAGACACCGGCCAGGGCACTGTACATAATTCCTTGATTTTATTTAGCTAGTTTAAGGATTGAAAAAGAACCTCTGAGGACAATAATAAAAACTACAGATCCGATAATCAAATCCGGATACTTTGAGTTCGACAAATAAACAAGTACACCTGCCATTATTACTCCGAGATTAATAATAACATCGTTGGATGTAAAGATCATACTTGCCTTCATGTGTGCTTCATCGCTTTTGGATCTTTGCAGCAAATACAAACAAAGGCCATTCGCTATTAAAGCAAAAATTGATACGATGATCATTGTTTTAAAGTCTGGTAGTTCTTCATAACCTAAAAATCTTCTAACGACCTCTATTATTCCAAACAGAGCAAGAGCAATCTGGAAGTATCCACTTAAGGTCGCAATTTTTTTCTTTTTGGTAATAGTGCCTCCGACAGCCAGTAAGCTTAATCCATATACCAAAGCATCAGCAAGCATGTCAAGACTATCCGCCACCAACCCCATTGATCTGGATAGGAATCCTGTAGTAATTTCAATAATAAAGAAAGAGAAGTTGATCATTAAAACCTTCCAAAGTAAAGAAGATTGCCCTTTATCTGAAACACGACTTAGTAAACCGTCTCCAACCTTTTCAGTTTTATAAAGCGAGGAATTAAAATTTAAAGCATCTATTGACAATACAATCTTATTAAGATTTCCTTCGTGATAAACAGTAAGCTTTCTATTTGGAATATCAAATTCAAGACCCTTAATTTCTTCAATTCCATCAAGTTTCATTCGGATCATACTTTCCTCGGAAGGACAATCCATTTTTTTTACTAAAAACTCCGATTTATCCATTTTTACATTCTATACTCAACAAATATAAAAATTCCATCCTATTTTATTTTTTCCCATACTTCTTCCCGGCAGGTGTCTGCATCATAGCTATCAATTTAACATTGTTTTGTAAACAACAATAGGCCGTTTGGTCATCCTGAGCTTGCGAAGGAACTGATAGTCACCAAAAATTTGCTATTAAAACTACCATTCTGCAGGATAACTTATTTATATTCATTTTGAAAGTCCGGATTCTTCGCAGATCTCAGATTGACAAAGGAAAGATTCTGTTAAGTTGATTATGATGCAGACACGGCCGGGTATTGGACCGGATCTTGAGGAAAACATAATTATAATGGGACTGTATTATTACACCGGGGAATTAAAACACAAATCCTATTAATAAAAAATTAATTCATTAAAAGTTTCCCTCTGTAAAACAAAAAAGCCCCTTCCAAAACAGAAAGGAGCTTCTTAAAAGGAAAACTATACACAAACCTTACTCCTAATCCCATCCCCAACCGACACTACGATATTAATCACCAGCTTCACTACAGGATTTTTAACCATAGCAGCAATTGCATTAAGCGCAACTTTAGCATTGTCCCAGTTTTCACAAAAGACAGACTGAGCACTTTTACCTTTAGCTTTGGCATCTAAATTAATGCTCATATTTTCCAGATTGGATAACATAGCTAATTCTTTCATAATTGATAAAAATTTAATGTTTGAAAATTTATTAAAAAGTATCTATTCTAACTCTCAAAGAACATCAAGAACTTTGAGAGTTTTTTTACTTATAACTTATTACTTACAACTTATAACTTCTAACTTCTAAAACACATTCGTAATCTTCATGCTATTCCCCTGTGCCAATAAGTATGGCTTGCTGGCCACCATTTGATAAAACTCAATGCCTATACAAGCAACCAAAGCACTCGTTGCAAGCAAAGCAGGAGCCGGTGTTATTGTTGGAGTAAGTTCAGTAGTAGCACCAACAAATCCACCTATCGGAATAAAGACGCTGGAAGCAGATGCATTACGGGTATTACTTTCAATATCAGTAGGCACATACTTCTTTGACGATTCATCAAATTCGTAAGAAGAAAGAGCACTCGCAGTAGCAATGATCCTCAGGTGCGTAGCGCCTGAAGGAACATGAATACTATTGTCAGTACTAAAGTCCGGAATAGTGAATGTTGCAGCAGTACGATCCGTATTTACAGCCACACTATATGGAGCCATGAACACACTGTCAAACAAAGTGAAGCGGTTAAAATTAAAACCAACAAGCAAATCCTTGTGTTTTAAAATTTCTATCGGCCTTTGCCCCCTTGTTCCGGAATCAGCCCTGTTGACCATGATCCTGAACTGTTTCATAAGAGCACTTGTAACTCTTGAGTCAGACATAACATCCAGGTAAGTCTGAAGGCCTAGACGCAGAGCTTTTCCGGCAGCTGCAGAACCAGCAAACTCCTGATTGTTTTCTCTTGTCCTTCTGAATGCCGGATCAGATTGGATCTTCTCTTTTGAAGGACCGTTTGTTTCTCTTGTGAAGTTTTCACCATTTTGTTGGTAAAAAGTGATTCCACCTAAGGAACCATTGATTTTGATTATGCCTTTTTGACGGGCCATAGCTTTAAAATTTAGATTGTTAAAAATTACTCTATTTCAGACTTAAAAATAAGTGGCCTTAAACGTATACATTATAAAAGCCCCAGCTGGTTTAAATTTGTTCTGAATTTGAGACAAGATTAAAACCTTAAAAAGTAAAAGTCAATACCATATTGACAGAGTACATCCCAACTATGCCTGAACTCAAGAAGATTCTTTAAAAGATTATATTAAGCGGAAAGCGGAAAGCACAAAGCGAAAAGTTTTTACACTCATATTTTTACTTTAAGCTTTACGCTTTTTGCTTTCAGCTTTTTTCCTATCTTTGTCCCGTTCAACCTAAACACTGTAATTGCTTATCGAATAGAGTCCAGATTAAAAGACTTTTATATATAATAAAATTGCGTTAGCATATTCTTGACATCGAAAACCGCGAATTTTCAAAAACACAAGAATAGCTAGGTGTTCCGCTATTGCGTGGACTTAGCTATTGTGTTTTGGGCTCTTCGCGGTGCCTCGATGTCAGTAGCTACTGTTCCACGCATTTTTTATTGTCTTAATTTTTAACCCGCTTGCGGAACGAAGCACAAACCCAACAAACATTTATGGAAACAAATCCAGGAAACAGAGTAGCTGTTATCTTAGCAGAAGACACGATCCTCAACCAGAAAATCATCGACGAGCTGGACATCCTGCTCAAGCTGATTTCTCCGCAGGACATGAACAAGGTCTTGATCTATGTCTTCTTCATGTACATCTACTATGCGGAAAACGATGTGTATTGTTCTGATCTGAAGACAACATCAGAGATTACCTATCTCTTAATCGATTTTTTCACAATGGCAGGAGAACAAATTAAAAAGTAAGAACTTTTAAAACTGTAACCTTCCCATTATTAGGACAGCTC
>NZ_JAGHZZ010000030.1:0-51575 GCF_017745095.1 Sporocytophaga sp.
GAGCTGTCCTAATAATGGGAAGGTTACAAGAACAGATGCATTTGGAATATTAACTTAATCATAAGGAAAGGTTTTAGTGGGCGACAAAATGCGTTCTTTGAGAGGGCTGGCTATGGTATAGTCATTTCATAAACTCAATAGAACAAAGTCTGGTTTGAGAGTGTCTTCTCTTTGGAAACCCCGAGTGAAGGGGAAAACGAGAAATTGGAAAGAGCAGAATATAATTAATTTACTTTTTTAAGATAGGTCATACCTGTCTTCCTGGCAAGAAAAAATAAAGTATCTATTTCCTCCATAAGTTGCAGACTCTGCTCAATAGCACTTGTATAAACAGGTATTAATCTTTTTAACACATCTTTCCTTATTTCGAAAGCTATCATAATATCAGTAGCCTGGATGTTGGAAGCCGCAAGATTATAATTGTTTTTTCTCCAGTTTTCAAAAGAATCAAGAATATTGTCAAAGCCTTTATTAATTGAAAGGTCCTTTAAAAATTTTCCGAAACTTTTGGTGAAAAGTTCATTAATTTCTTTTTCTGTATGAAGTCCTAATTTATCAATAATTTGCCCATGATGCTCCCTTGCTGCTTCAATGTTCAAATGTACGGCTTCTTTTAAATGCCCTTTTTCAAGTAAGAAAGCTGCAAAATTCTTAAGGTTTTTAATTTTATCAATCATAAAGTTGTATTAAGATAAGGATAAAATTTGATTTATGGTGAAAAAGCTTTTATAAGACCAGATGATTTTCCGAATACACCATCAATCAATCGCATCTTAATAAATGATATTTTAATCGATGTAATTGGATATTAGTTCTATTCTTCAAATGTCTAATCCCCGATCTATATGGAACTTAAATTGAATCCTTCCGGGGAACTTATTGCTGATTCATCTATGTAATTTATTCTCACTTTATCCACACTATTCCTATAAAAATTACAATGAAAGAGGGTTCATTACCAGATGTTTAATTTTCCCTGATTGATCAATGAGCTTACTGATTTTAATGTTGAACCGGCAAAGGAGATAGCATGTTCATTATGCATGATGAGTTGTGAAATGAGATATGAGAAGACTAGAAAATAAAGTAGCTATAGTTACAGGAGGGGGAACGGGAATCGGAGAAGCTATTGCCAAACGGTTTGCACAGGAAGGTGCAAAAGTAGTAGTATGCGGCTTTCCCGAAGATCCGGTAAGTGATACGGTTAAATATATAAAAGACGAAGGTGGGGAAGCTGTGGTGTTCAAAGGAGATATCTCAGAAGAATCAAATGCAAAAGCATGTATACAGACTGCTATAGATAGTTTTGGGAAGCTTGATATTCTGATCAACAATGCGGGAGTATTTCCGGAGATCAATGAATTAACAAACTATTCAAATGAAGCATTCAGGTACCTTGTCAAAAACAATATCGAATCGGTATTCATGATGACGAAATATGCTTTACCTGAACTTCAAAAGAGTAAAGGAAATATAGTGTCAGCAGGTTCAGAAGCGGGTAAGATAGGAATAGCTGATAATACTCCTTACGGAGGAACAAAAGCTTTTATCCATGCATTTATGCGCGGAGTTGCTATTGAACAAGCCAGACATGGCGTAAGAGCTAATTGTGTTTGTCCTGGACCGATAAATACTTCCTGGTTGAATACAGATGAAAGCGGCGTTACTGAAGAAATGGTAGAGTCTTTTGTGAATGCAACTGCATTAGGAAGAAAAGGAACACCGGAAGAAATAGCCAATGTATATCTGTTCCTTGCATCAGATGAAGCTTCTTATGTTACAGGTGCGCTTTATTCAGTTGATGGAGGTGTGACTATAACTAAAGGTAGTGTTGGAGTCATGGCAGACAAGAGTTTGAAGAAAGAACCTAAGGGAACTGTTAGACTTGAGCATCAGCAGATAGGCGCGACATATATACGAGAGCCAGTAGGAAAAAAATAAAAAGAATCATGAGAAGGCTTTGAAATTTAATATGGCCTTATTTATTGTGTGTGCCCTGTCTTCCAGACAGGGCACACATAAATTGATGGAAAGAATACTATAGAGTAACCATTAAAACTTTAGCAGGTTTCTATTGTTCTCTGTATGAATTAAAGATATTGATAGTATAGGCTACGATTATATAGCAAACTCTTTTAAAGAGTAACTTTTTATCTTATTCATAAAATCTAGCTGTTAAATGCTTCACAAGTTCAACATGGTAAAGTTATGTTTTTGAGAGCATGTCTTTCTTTAAATGTTTGGTTTATAGATTTTTGATTTTTTATAATAAAGCCTATTAGCCTATGATGCGCCAATAGACGTATAGAGTATAAAATAATTAGTATTTTTATTATTACTATTTATATAGGCTTATGAAACAAATGTTACTCTTTGCTGCTCTTCTGTTATTGTTCATTCCTGCTTATTCACAGGTGTTACTGGATGACAATGAGGGTAGTACATCTTTGTCTTTACAATGGTCATCCGGCTTTCTGGTGAGAAATGCTGTAAATCCTTTAAAGAATGGAAGCAACCAAAGTCCTTTTGTTGCAAAATATACACGTACGAATGCAGCTTATTGCGGATTTGCACTAAAGGCTTCAGCACCTTCCAAAGACCTAGGTCCTTATGCGACATATGATGCATCTGCAAAAAGATTTAAGATGGACTTTTACAGCCAGTATCCTGGCACAAAAGTCCAGATTACTATACAAAATAGTGGAATGGCTGCCGCGGCTGATTTTCCTGTAGGTCGACATTCTGAATATTCAGCTACGTCAACAAAGACTAATGAATGGGAAACACTGGTTTTCAAGTATGTCTGGACTCCTGATAAGTCTGTTCCCAATGATGCAGTAGATGAATTTATAATTTTCATACAACCAGGAGATGGAACTGCCTCCGGCAGAACATATTATCTCGATAACTTTATGGGACCAGAATCCTTTATACCTGAGCTTTCAGAAATGTTATATGAAGATGCGGAGGCCGTTTCTCTCGTTAATTATAAAAGTACAACAGGTGATTTTTCCAAAGGCGTAATTAATCCAGCGTCGAACTCTGTTAATTCAAGCGCTCAGTCCCTGAGATATGTAAGAAGTACTAAGACAGTAGATACGGTTATAATGTCGCCTGCTGGCACGATCCACTCACTTAGGCCATTTCTAAATGGAAAGAAAAAAATGACTCTTCAGGTCTATAGTAGCAAAGCAGGTTCTAAAGTACAATTAAGTTTTCTGGATAAAGACAGTAGATCAGGCACTACTAAAGGTATTCATTCAGTGTTTGAAGCAACTACGAAAAAGGTTAGGGAGTGGGAAACCCTTTTGTTTGATTATATCCGAATGCCTGATGCGGGAGTGAAGGATACAGAGATAGATGAAATACATTTGAATATTGCCAATGGTTCTACAAAGGCTGATACTTTTTTTCTTGATAATTTTTACGGACCGGACCTCTTTGTTCCCCAAGGAACTGTAGTACTTCATCTGAACGAAGTGTCAGCTTCAAATTTTAAAACAAAAACAGATGAAGATGGTGATGCCTCTGACTGGATTGAAATATATAATTCCGGTGATGGAAGTGCTAATCTTAAAGGATACCGATTGTCTGATGATAAGCAAAATCCTTCATTGTATAGGCTTCCGGATCTATTTATCTATCCTGGAGATCATATTATTCTATGGGCTTCAGATAAAGATACCGTTTTTCCTTCAGGTGAAATACATACCAATTTCAAGTTAAGCAATGAAGGCGAGCGCTTGTTGTTGTCCAGTCCTGAAGGTGATACAATTGACTTGTTGAATATTCCGGCATTGAGTCAGGATATTTCTTATGGAAGGATTACCGGATATTCTGATTCCCTGGGATATTTTTTAACTCCAACTCCCGGAAGTCCTAATATATCGAGTGCTTATGCAGGGTATGTGAAAACACTTCCTGTATTTTCTATGAAAGGAGGTTTTTATGAAAAACCATTTGATTTGAACCTAACTGCAGTTACTGGTATGGAGATCAGATATACTTTGGATGGATCAGATCCTTCTACTGAATCTTCTTTGGTGACAGGGACGTTACCTATAACAAGCAATGCACATGATCCCAATTCACTATCTACAATTCGTACTACATATATTAATTATCCACCTTTCTTGGCGCCATCAGACACTATTTTTAAAGCCACAACAGTAAAAGCAAGAGTGTTTAAGGAGGGACTGATACCAGGTCCGGTTTTAACAAATACCTATTTTGTTGACGAGAAAGGAAGGAACAGATATTCTCTTCCTGTATGGTCTATTGTGACAGATAGTCTGAATTTATTCGATTATGAAAAGGGAATTTATATACCAGGTAAACTTTACGATGATTGGCGTATTAATAACCCTACGGCAATAGTGGAAGGCAATACACCTTCCAATTATACACAGAAAGGTGATGAGTGGGAAAAGCCTGTTAGCATTGAGTTCTTTGAACCGGGAAATTTTACAGGAATTCAATACAACGCTGGTATTAAAATTCATGGCAACTATTCAAGAGCTAATCCTCAGAAATCTCTCAGGTTATATTTCAGAGACGGATATGGGGCAGATGTACTTAACTATCCAGTTTTCCCTGGACTTAAAGGAAAAACAACAGGGAAAAAGGTTGATGAATTCAAAAAGATATTACTCAGAAACAGTGGAGGAGATAACTTCTTTTCTTATTTCCTGGATGCACTTTCTCAAAGTCTTGTCGCTCACACTTCTGTTCTCACAAGTTCATATAGGCCCTCAGTTTTATTTCTGAATGGTGAGTATTGGGGTCTAATAAATATCAGGGAAAGGTATGATAAGGATTTTATAGTATCCCATTATGATGTAGCGGATGATGATATCGCGATTTTGTCTTTCAATGGAACAATAGAAGAAGGTTCTCAGGAAGATGCAAATGATTATCTGTCAATGGTGAATTATATTTCAACCAATGATATTACAGATCCTGTTGTTTGGGCATACGCAAGCCAAAAGATGGATATTACCAACTTCATTGAATATAATATTGCAGAGATTTACTTAAACAATCGTGACTGGCCTGGTAATAATGTATATTATTGGAAAAACAGAAAAGGCAATCCGGCTTCCTCTTCACCGGGACCAGATGGAAGATGGAGGTGGATATTGATGGATACTGATTTTGGTATGGGCTGGCCATTGGGAGATGTTTATCCTCCAACTTACAATATGATTAAGCATGCTACAGCAGAAGGTAATACAGAATGGCCTAATCCTGACTGGGCAACCTTGCTATTCAGAACATTGTTAAAAAATAATACTTTCAGAAATGAATTTATTAACCGCTTTGCCGATCATCTGAATAGTTCATTTAAGACCTCAAGAGTGATTGCTAAAATAGATAGTATGAAAGCTGCACTCAATCCTGAAATGCAGGAACATTATAAAAGATGGCATCCAAATACTTCTTTAAGTTTTTGGGAGGGTAATGTGCAGCTGATGAGGAATTTTGCAAAAGAAAGACCAATATATCAAAGACAACACATAACTGATTTCTTTTCCCTTACAGGAGTGCAGCAAGTAACACTGGATGTAAAGGATAACACGGGAGGAAGTATTAAAATATCTTCAATAAAAATTGACAGGAATCTTCCAGGAGTAGAAGATGGGGTATATCCATGGACTGGTATATATTTTAAAGATGTACCATTAACCATCACCGCTATTCCGGATCGAGGATATAAGTTTGCGGGCTGGAACGGTAATCCTTCCTCTGACAGCGATACTACTTTAGTACTTGCTTCAGATACTAAATTGGTAGCGTATTTTGTGCCATTGGATGAAAATGATAAAATTCCGTTTGCTCACAATCTTGCCAAATCAGATTATGAAATGAAGTATTGGAGTGCCTCCTCAGAAGCGGGAAGCTACCCGGCTTCTATGATATTTATGCAAACAGATACTATAGACCCGAAGATAGATGTGGAAAGAAATATTCCATATACTTTAGCTTATAATCTGACTAAAAAAACCAGAATAGAAGGGCTGAACGATGATGGATTCGCTTTCATTAACACAGGTTCTATTTCAGATGAGCCTAATCCCGGACGTGATCTGGGGGCAGCTGTACTTGCATTGAAAACAAAGGGATTAGAACAAGCGACGGTATCCTTTACTGCAGGAACAGTTTTACCTAATGATCGTTCATACGGAATCCGCCTTCAGTACAGAATCGGAGACAATGGAGCATTTACTGATTTCATGAATAACGGAAATCTTGTGGACTATATAAGAACTGCAGAAGGAGGTAAGTATACCAGATTTGAAAACATTCCGCTTTCGGAGGAATTAATGAATCAGGAATACATACAATTGCGTTGGGTTTATTATTATATATCCGGAAACTCAGGCCCAAGAGCAAAACTTCGTTTGGATGATATATCGGTTAGTGCTCTTCGTCCTTCAGCAGTTGCAGATGCTTCATCTGATCTTAACCAGGTCTCCATCTTTCCTAATCCGTCCAATGGAAGTTTTACATTTCGATTGTCAAATGAATTCAGGGGTATGATGAATATTGCCGCTTTAGATATAACAGGAAAAACAATTTGCTCAACAGAACTTAACAAACAAAGCAAAGAAATATACTGGCATTCGGAATGTGACTTTACAGGTCCTGGTTTTTATTTTCTAAAATGGAGTACAGGAGAAGTTCAGGGATTTGAAAAAATAATAGTGAATAAATAAAAGGTATTAATGATTCACTAACAAAAAAGACATCATGGAATTTCATGATGTCTTTTTTTTGCAATGGGTATATATTATTGTTTTACAAATTTTGTAGCGAATGAACCTTTGGTGGTTTCTACCTTTATTTGATAAAGACCTGCATTTAATCCATCTACCAGAAGTATTTTTTCGGCAAATTCCAGATTGATGACTTCACCGGTAGTGCTTGTAGCAGTAGCTTTCACGATTTCTCCGGCAGCAGTAACAGATACATTTGTTGCTGAAGGGTTCGGATAAACAGAAAATGCGGATTCAGTTTCCATTTCAGCTTCTGCAGATCTTAAATTGTTTGAATTAGCCCATCCGTTCCAGAAAGAGTCTGTAAATACAGCTCCCGCATTAGGATTAAAAGAATAGTTTGAATTGACAGCACCTACAATGATTCTCTCATTGTGAATGTCTATAGCATTTCCCACAGTTACTTTGTCAAGTCTGCCTGTTGCAGAATTTGTAGCAGGAATGTAAATAGAGCCAATCAGATTAAATGGAGTTCCTTGCAGTTGATAATAGAATACTTTTTCATTGTTTGAAATGATCAGACCCTGTCCGCTGATAGCAACATTCAGACCAAATCTCATAGGACCAGTCAAAGTCTGGTGAAGCGTCCATGTATTTGTTCCTGATTTTTTGAATACCTGCACAATCGGTTCGCCGTTTGAACCAGAGGTTGAAGCTACAGCATGGCTTGCTGTAATGTCTATCTGACTGTAACCATAACCATATGCATTTGAAAGCTGAGCAACATTTGTCCAGGTACCATTGTTTAATTTGTAGATGTGAACTTTGGTTCCTCCAGTAACTATCAATTGATCACCTGAAAGTTTTACAACCTTACCAAAGTAGTCTGCATACTGAAGTCCTGTTACAGGAATCCAGCCTCTGCGCACCCACTGAAGGTAACCAGTTCTCTGAAACATACATACACCACCCGCTGAATTGTCTTTGCCAGGTGCTCCAACGGCAACCCAATCTCCGTCCGTTGCCACAGCAGCACCGAATTGTAGGTCTGCAACTACATCGTTTGCATCAGGCAAAAGCTGATAGTTTAAGGTGGTATGGTATTCGCCGTTGTTTAGTTTGTTCGCAATGATTACAGCACCACAACTTACGCCACCAATAACATAAGAAGGTACACCTGCAGCTATACATTGCAGGCCTAAAGCTGTATTATTCTTTCTTCCTAATCCAATGCTGGAGCCATTTCCATAAGTATATGTTCTCACATATTGATTATTACTAAATAAGCGAATCGTACCGTGGTATGTTCCTGCTCCTCCATTGTAGTAAGTGTTGTTTTCGAACTCAGACGATGCAAGAGTAAGATGGTCGTATACAGCTACAGCTGATCCAAAGTCATCGATTCTCTCTGGTCTTGGATATGTTAGTTCTGTTGCCGGTACTTGTGCTGATGCTGTTCCTACAGCAAACAGCATCATAATGCTGAAAATGTTTTTTTTAAGTTTGAACATAGATTGATAAATTTTTCGTTCAATTTATCTAGTTCAGTTCAATCGCTTGAATAGTAATTTATAAGGTGGGACTTTTGCTTTACAAATTCTGCTTATTAATTGATGAAGAAAAAAAGTAAAAAGTAAAAACACTTTAATCTTTAAGCCTTTTAACTTTCCACTTCAAGTCTTGGGTGATTTCGGGACTCGAACCCTGTTCTCTACATTCACAGTGCAGCATTTTACCTGTTAAACTAAAACCACCATTTTGTTTTCCCTCATGGATTCGATGAAGGGAAAGTCAGTAGGGCAGGATTCGAACCTGCGTGCTCCTCCTTCCAAGGGAGGCTAGATAATCCTGACTCCTATACCTACTGATATAAAAAATTAGCATACTTAGAGTACTAATATTCTTGGGTGATTTCGGGACTCGAACCCTGTTCTCTACATTCACAGTGTAGCATTTTACCTGTTAAACTAAAACCACCATTTGTTTTCCCTCATGGATTCGAACCATAATACTCTCCTTCAAAGGGAGATGTCCTGCCTTCTAGACGAAGGGAAAGTCAGTAGGGCAGGATTCGAACCTGCGTGCTCCTCCTTCCAAGGGAGGCTAGATAAACCTGGCTCCTATACCTACTGATATAAATAAAAAAGCCCCTAAGATTTCTCAAAGGAGCTCTATGAACATTATGGTACATTATAAACTACATAGTATTCCCCTTGATGACTTTCGGCATCTGTTGCGGTTGATGGATATGTAATTGTATTGTTATCATAATATTGAATGATATCTTTTATACTAATTTAAAATTCTTGTATAGGAATTAAATGAGTTTCTCATTAAAGTAAATGATTACCCACTAAGGTACTGATATAAAACAAAAAGCCCCTAAGATTTCTCCAAGGGGCTTTCTATATAATATATTTATAAATTACATAACGATCCCCTGAATGCTTTGCGGCATTTGCTGTGTATGGGGGATATGTAATTTTATTGTTTTCATGTTACAAATGTCGTTAGTTAAATTTTCTTCTGCAAGAAATTGTTGTAAAATATTTTTAAGCAATTTAATTGTTATTGTTTTTTAATAGAAACTACAGGAATAATAAAGATTCATTTAGCAAATGTTTTCTGTTTTAAGGAAAATCTTTGTCAACTGACTTTTATGAATGAATTTGGAATATTAACTCTGTTATATGGTAAGATTTTGGGAAGGAGAAATTCTGGCCTATTGAGGAATTGACAACTCCAGTAGGTGGTAGAAATAAAAAATAATAATACACTACATAATGTTTTCAGCTCTTTGATTATTTATTTGTTTTCTTGAAACAAGAATACGATATTCATATTTTTTAATATAATTTTTTAATGAAATATAAAACCGTATATGAGAAAAGGATTTTTAATTTACAGTTTTTTACTGATTGTTTTAATATCAGTTTTCGGAGGATGTAAAAAGGATAAGGATGTTGATACTATGCATCCCAATAATGGTGTGTCAGAATCTATAAGTTTTTCGCCTGATACTACGGATATTCATATTCTTGAAGGGACTACTTATTTCTTAACGGTTAATTATTATGCATATAAAGGAATTAAGTCCATTGCAGTCTATAAGATAGAAGATGGAGCAACACATTTGTTTATAGGAAAAAATACTAATGGTTTTGATTCTGAAACAAATGAAAAAGAGGAGTATGCGTTTGTAGCACAATTGGAGGGCGATTCTGTTGTAACCTATAGGTTTGAAATGGAAGATAAAATGGGAAGAATTAGTTCGAAAATACTGATTTTACACGTCTTTCAGGATGAGAATGATAAGAATCATTACCTTAAATTCAAAAATTTGGTTCAGAGTGTACGGTTTATGCCTCACACAGACTATGGCCATTATAATCTTGCAGAAAGCAAATACGTTGATTCCGTTAATATTGAAGATGTGGACCTGTTAGATAATACGGGAACTGACCCTTGGATCAAAAAGTGGATACCAGGGCCAGGAAGAGAATTAAGAAAGGTGGTAGAGAAAGATCTTGGACGTCTTTCTGTAGAAACTTTGGAAGCTCTCTACAAGAACATCTCACCCATCAATGAATCGGATGTGTTAGAAGTAGGAGATAAGTATCTTTTAAGTTACAAAGGAAAGCATTATTTAATTGAAATTACATATGTTGGCGATAAAGGTTCTGAAAACTGGATGACGTTTGTTTACTTTAATTATTATAAATATTGATTAATACCCCTTGTCCACTCAACTTATTATTTTAAAAGCTTAGAGAGTTCCTTGATATAAAACCCTCAGGTATCCATATTAAGTATACCTGAGGGTTGAATTGTTCATTAGGAGTTATAGGCAAGAGTAAATTCATTGGCAAAATTTTCAAGCTTAGTTGGACTGAGAGATGGTTGGTGGTTATAAAGGTCTTCAAACATCTTGCCTGTTCTTACAGCAATTCCCATCTCTGTGAATGCATCGGCATGGCTTGCTGATAGCCCGGCATTTAAGAGACCTTCTTTCTGCTGTTCATCTGTAAATTCTACCCATGAAAAATCTTTTCCAATTGCTTTACCAAGTACTTGGACAATCTCTTCTGTTGTTCTGAAATCACTCACGATATATCTAAATGAACTTCCATTAAAATTAAGATGAAGCAATTCATCTATTGCAGTAGCGGCAATATCATTGGTGTGTACAAGTGGCAGTTTTGCATCACTGTTGCCAAAATTTCCTCCTGCAATCCCCATATTTTTAATTAAGTCTATTTGATTAAACAGGTTATAGAAAAAATAGGATGGTCTGAGATGTTTTACATTTAAGGCAGGTATCTTATTCAGCATCTTTTCATAGGCAGCCAAAGAATCTACAGGTCCGCAGCCATTTCCTAAATGTGCTCCAATACTACTTAATGTAACAACATATGGTATTTTATTTACGCGAATAGATGCTGCATAATTGGTAGCTATTTTAAGTTGAGAACCTCTAAGATCACTGGTATTCATCAATGGAGGGATCATGGTATATACCACATCAGCTTTTTTAAATGCATCTTTTACAAATTCCGCATCTTCCAGAGAGCCTGTCAGAGCTTTAGCACCAAGTGCTTCAATCTGTTTGATCTTATTGGCATCGCTGGTGATGATAGTTACATTTTTACCAGCTTTAATAAGATTCTCTGCTATTGGTTTGCTGATATGTCCGATTGAACCTGTTATTACATAGTTTTTCATAGTAGTCAGTTTTTATAATTGTTGATAGTACAATAGTTAGTAAAGAAATTCTTGACACTTGATCCGGATCTTTGTAAGTATTTACATTGCAATTTTAACTTTTTAGTCTTTATATTGTAAGTAGTTATATTAATCTGATATAGTCATAAAAATCATACTAATATTGTAAATCAATGTATTATGGAAAGATGTGAAATGAGAAATGTTGAAAATTGTCCGGTTACGGCAACTTTAGGAGTAATAGGAGGGAAGTGGAAAATGCTGATTATTTATATGATCAGTAATGATATTAATCGGTTTGGGAAATTGAGTATGATGCTAAAGGATATCAGCAAACAAATGCTTACCACCCAATTGCGTGAACTGGAGCAGGATGGTTTGATAGAAAGGGTGATTTACCCTGAAATTCCGCCGCGTGTTGAATATTTTTTGACACCTAAGGGAAAAGCCCTCGCCCCGGTAATGGCTGCCTTAAAAGACTGGGGAAACGAATTTTTGTTATAAAAAGTTTCCATTAATGAGGAAATCTAGATAATAAATATTATTTGATTTTTTTTGCTAAAATGCCTTCTCATAATCTATAAATTTCATACCTTTGAAGTGGCAAGCCCGTGCTGTTGACCATCGATGCTCACGGATATATAAAAAAATCGTTTATCTGCACTTGAAAAAGTCACATAACATTTTTTCCAACATAGAAATATGAGCGCGTCAACAGTCTGATATGGGCTTGTCTTTTTTTACATTTTCTAATAAAGACTTCTTCCTAAATAAATAGCAACAGTTTGAGCAGGAGCAACAAGATGTTTCTCAGGAATTGTCTTGCTGTTGCCCAAACTATTGCTATTTACTTAATTGATGAATCATCAAGTAGCTTTCCTACACTTGTAGAATATTTCTACATTATTTATTTTTTGCCAAACTTTATTTTACATCCCTTCAATATTATTAATATGCTTATGTATGAACCTATTAGATGAATGTGCTCTTTTCTTGAATACTGTCTCGTTAAGGGGAAGGTATTATATTAAGAAATTTTAATCGAATTCTAATTTCAAACCCACATCAACTCCCTATTTTTCGCTGTTATAATCTAAGTACTAGAATTCTATTTTCTGTATCGGTTTTCTGAAAGACTTAAAGGACTGAAAGGAAATAAAAACAATAGTAGCATTCCATAAAAATCAAATATTTATAAAGTAAATGGCTGCAAAATCTATTCTTTATATAGAGGATGATGAGTTAGATGTAATCTGTTTTGAAAGAGCATTGTTGAAATTTAATCTCCCCATAATTTTCTATACTGCTTATAATGGCATCGAGGCTCTTGAGTTGCTGGAAGGAAAAAATAAAATTTCGATTCCTGATATCATTGTGCTTGATCTTTCCATGCCCAAAATGAATGGTTTTGAATTTTTAAAGGAGCTGAGGAAGAACACTATTTATGATTCTGTTAGGATATTTATTATGACTACTTCGAACGATGACAAAGATAGGATACAGGCAGAGTACTTTAATATTGACGGATATATTATCAAGCCTTTAAACTTCAATGAGAACACTAAGAGGAACTCATCTATGGATAATTTCATGCAGTTTCAAATTAATAAAATGCTCGGAAAAGATTTTTCCACTTTATAAAATTAAATAGGAAAAATAAGGGTCACAGAAGTACCTGTGCTGATTACAGAGTTAATTTTCAAAGTTCCACCGTGTAGTTTTATAATTTTATCAGTAAGAGATAGTCCTATTCCAAAGCCGTTTGCTGAAAGGTTTCTGCGGCTTCTGTAAAATGGTTTAAGGATTTTTGTGAGTTCATCTTTATCTATACCGGATCCTTCATCTCTTACAATAAAACATATATTGGCATATTCTTTAGCATCAACAATTAGTTTTACAGCCTTGTTAGAGTATTTAAATCCATTTTCAATTACATTCATCAGAGCTACTCTTATAAGGTCTTCATTGCCTGTAATTTCAATTTCACTGAGATCTTTATTGACTTGATTTTCTATTATGAAGGATCTTGAATATTTCCTTTTTAATACATCTTCTTCAAGTCTATCCAATAAGTATCTGAGATTTACTTTTTCAGAAACCAAACTTTGCTTATCCGCTTGAAGCAATTCCAATAGCTTATTAGACAATTCTGTAAGATTTAACGATTCTTCAAGGATTGATTTTAATGTCTCTTTATAAGCTTCCGGAGAACGGTCTTTAAGTAATGATACTTCTATTTCACTTGTGATGGACGTAAGAGGAGTGCGCAATTCATGAGAGGCATGTGCTATAAATTTATTCTGCTGCTCAAAGGTATCTTCAATTCTGTCAAACATTTGATTAAAAGAATTGGCAAGCTGGGTGATCTCATCTTTTCCCTTACGCTCAGTTAATCTAAGTCCTGCATGACCTTCCTTAATATTATCTACTTCATGTATAATATCTGAAATAGGTGATAGGGCTCTTGAAGAAAAAAATCTTCCTGAAAAAAATATGACAATCAGTCCGAAAAGATTACCTGCTACCAATGCAATAGCAAGAAAGTTAATAGCTTCTTTTCCTTCTATATCAACGGCTGAGGCAGTTATCACATAATTTCCTTTATAATCTAGGCCTACAAATTGCCTTTCTGCTAGAACAAAGGAGTATTTTTTTTCATCTCTGATCTTTTGTAACTTTTCATCTGGAATTCTAAAATTGATTGTATCATCTTTATAGACAAGGCTATCATTTTTATCGTAGATTCTCACATATTCTTCATGAAGCGAAGTTAGATAATTGCGTCTTAGTTTTTTTAATAACTCGGCGTTTATCTCATCCACTTCAATAAGAATTTTAGCAGTATACAAAGCTTTTTCCCTGAGTCGCTTTCTGAAGTTAAATTCCCGGTATTGGCTGAAGGCATAATAGATGCAGACACTGAATAAAACAAGAATACAAAAGACAATTCCTGTAAACTGAAGTGTAAGCTTGTTTCTTATTTTCATGTCAATCTTCCTTAAGAATATAGCCCAGGCCAATGAGTGTGTGTATTAACTTGGGAGTGTAGTTCCTGTCTACTTTCTTACGAAGATAATTAATATAAACATCAATAATGTTAGTGCCCGTGTCAAAGTTGAGATCCCATACGTTTTCTGCTATGTCTGCTCTGGATAAAACCTTCCCTTTGTTCTTCAACAGATATTCTAGTAATCCGTATTCTTTCGCAGTAAGGTCAATTCTTTTTCCGCCTCTGATGACGGACTTGGTATCAAGATCTAGTTCAAGATTTGCTATTCTGTATACTCTGTCGTTATGAACCGGTGGTCTTCTGGATAAGGCTCTGACTCTGGCAAGCAGCTCTCGGAATTGAAAGGGTTTAAGTAGATAATCATCAGCACCTGCGTCAAGACCGTTTACCTTATCATCAATAGTACCAAGGGCGGTAAGCATCAAAATAGGCGTAGATTTTTGCGCTCTTATTTTAGTACAGACATCAATACCATTAATATCAGGTAGATTTATATCCAGTATAATTAATTGATATTCGTGTGATATAGCCAGGTCCATGCCTTCTTTACCTGTCAATGCGAGATCTGCTGTATAATTGCTGTCTTCCAGACCTCTTTTAAGTACAGAACCTACCTTTTTCTCGTCTTCGATGATAAGGATTTTCATTAAAACAATTTTTGTGTTTTTTCAGTGATTTCAGATAGGATAGTCCTTATACCTGAATTTACTCCCTGAATATATTGAGGAAGTGTGTATTTGGCTGCAGACAGAGATGAACCAATTTTTATAGTATAAGCATGTTCTGGCATTTCCTTGAACATATCTTCATCTGTCCAGTCATCACCAGCAGCAAGGATAAAATCAAAATGAGCCTTAAGATACTTTTTAACGGCTCTGCCTTTATTAATCAATGCACTTTTGATTTCAACCACTTTATTACCCTCTAAAACAGACAGTCCCATGTTTGTGGTCAGATATTGAAGATAGTCCAGCAGTTCCTTTTTTCTGGCATTGGAGAGATCATCATCGGCTTTTCTGTAATGCCAAACAAGGGAGTGTTCTTTTTCTTCGATAAATGTTCCCGGTGTTTTTTCAACGAAGTGATTGAGAAGTGCAGATAATTCTTTTTTCCATTCATCATTAAGTTGAAACATCATTTTCCAATTCTTTTCTCTTCTCATCCACAATCCATGTTCTGCAATGATGTCCATATTAAAATGACCAAACCACTCATTCAATGTTTCCTTATTCCTTCCTGAAATAATTACTACTTTGAGATTTTTAATAGCGCATAGTTTGGTCATTATATCATTTAGATCCTTGTCTGGTTTGGCGTGTTCAGGTTTATTCTGAAAGGAAACCAGCGTGCCATCATAATCTAGGAATAATATTCTTTTCTTGGAAGAATTAAAATCTGAAATAACTTTGTGTTTTAGCTCCGGGGTAAGCCTCTTCATGGCCAGTTCTTCTTGCTTCTGTACAATCTCTTCCATTGATTTTAGAAATATAGATGTCCACTTTGAAACATCATATTTTCTAAGAAGATATTGCATTTCAGACATTCTTCTCTGTTGTTCATCAAATGGCATGCATAAAGCGGTCTTTATCGCATTGGCACATTCTTCTATGTTGTATGGATTAATTACCAATGCATCTGAGAGTTCTTTTGCAGCACCTGCCATTTCACTGAGAATCAATACCCCCGTTTCATCATTACGGCTTGCTACATATTCTTTGCAGACTAGATTCATTCCATCTCTTAAAGGAGTAATCAGTGCTACATCACTTAATTTATAAAATGCAGAGAGGGATTGAAGTGGATAAGATCTGTAAAAATAAAGGACAGGAGTCCAATTTACTGTGCGGTATTTGGAGGTGATATTGCCTACCAGCTCGTCTATCTCCATCTTAAGATTCTTATACAGCTGTACCTTTTCCCTTGAAGGTACAACGATCATCAGCAGTGAGACTTTTTCTCTGAATTCAGGATTTTTCTCGAGAAAATTATCAAAGGCCTTCAATCGCTCCGGGATTCCCTTAGTATAATCGAGTCTGTCAATGGAAAGAATGATCTTAACATCCTGAAATTGTTTTCTATGCAAGCCTACCTGTCTTTCGGTAGATTTTAGCATAGATGTTTCCCAGTATTTAAAAAAGTCTATTCCTAAGGGAAAAGCATCTACTTTGAATATACGTTCTTCAGCCCTTACCGTACCCATTTTATTTTCCATTCCCAATATCCTTTGAATAGAAGTAAGAAAGTGCTTTACATCATCATGCGTGTGAAAGCCGATAAGATCAGCTCCTGTAACGCCTTCAAGTATCTGTTCTCTCCATGGAAGTATTCTGAAGATTTCATATGAAGGAAAAGGGATATGTTGAAAATAGGCAATTTTTGCTTTGGGTAATTTTTTTCTAATAAGTCCAGGTAATAGCAATAGGTGGTAATCATGAATCCATATGAAATCTTCTTCTCCTGCATGCTTAAGCACCTCGTCACAAAAGATTTCATTGACTTTTTTATATACTTCCCATTGTTCTTCATGGCAGGAGGTATATGTGGGAAAAGAATGAAACAAAGGCCAGAGTGTGGTATTGCTAAACCCTTCATAAAATTGGTTTACATCATTATCATTTAAGAAAATTGGTATAAGTCTTTGTTTTTCAAGACTTGATTTGATATCATCGGTATTTTCATGAAACCCTTCAAGAGAAAAACCTGCCCAGCCTATCCATACTGAGTTCATGTCTTTGCTGGCACCGGCAAGTCCAGTGGCTAGTCCACCAGGACTAGGTGTGAAAACTACCTTATTGTCTTTTCTGCTTAATGTTACAGGAAGACGGTTTGAAACAATAATTGTCTTTTCCATCTGCAAGAATTAACTTTAATAATACGCCTTAGGTTTCTACAGAAAATTAAAATACAATTAGAATTCCTTTAGCAAGGATAGGGAATAGGGTGAAAAAAATGTGATCTAAAAGTAAAACAGCCCATTCCGGCCAAAAAGAAGTAGAAATGGACTGTTGTATATTGTTATGCTTGTTGCTGATATTGTACTTCAGCAGTAATAGCAACTTCATCACTAACCAGAAAGCCTCCTGTTTCAAGGGTAGCATTCCAATTGATACCCCAATCTTTTCTGTTAATTTTACCGGTTACGGTAAAACCTGCCTTGGTATTACCCCATGGATCTTTAGCCACACCACCAAATTCTACATTTAGCTTCACTGGCTTGGTAATACCAGCAATCGAAAGATCTCCTTCCAGTGTAGATCCATCAAATTTTTTACCAGTGAAAATTAATTGAGGATGTTTTTCAGCATTGAAGAAATCAGCTGATTTTAAGTGTCCGTCTCTTTGTTCGTTACCAGTATCAATAGAGGAGAGGTCCGCTGAAAAATTAATTTTCGCTCCTTTAAAATCATCACTTGAAGTTTCAACTTCAGATGCAAAAGACTTAAAATGTCCTTTCACATTATTGATCATAAGGTGTTTTACCTTAAACCCAATTTCGCTATGCACAGGGTCAAGAATCCATTTTGCCATAATTGTATGTTTTTTAAAAAGTTTTTAATTAGTAAGTTTAACTGATGTCATTGATATAGACCCTAATTCTGTCTTATCATTAAACAGCATAGGCGTTTCTTTGTCCTGTTTTAAGCCAAGTACATAAAGCAATGGCATATAATGTTCAGGACTAGGTACTGCCAGTTGTACTTCTTTCCCTAGTAAATGATAATTAATCAGGGAATTGTGATTGTTTTCCAGTATCAGTTTTTTGACCTTTTCATTCGCTTCAATTGCCCAGTCGAAACCTCCCTGAGTGTTCCAGTCAGCTCGATGAAGGTTATGCACAATATTGCCGCTTCCCATGATAAGAATTCCTTTTTGCCTTAATACAGAAAGATCCTTTGCCAATTCATAGTGCCATAAGGGATCCTTAGTGTAATCCATGCTCATTTGAATGACAGGTATATTTGCTCCCGGATACAAATGCGTAATAACACTCCAGCTTCCATGATCCAACCCCCAGTTGTGATCTGACTGAACAGATGTTTTCTTTACAATTCCTTTTACATCATCAGCCAGTTCAGGACTTCCCGGAGCGGGATATTGAAACTCATGTAATTCTTTTGGAAAACCACCGAAATCATGAATGGTTTTAGGTTTTGCCATTGCGGTAACAAAAGTACCCTTTGTTTCCCAGTGTGCAGATATACAAAGAATTGCTTTAGGTGTAGGAAGGCTTTTTCCGGCATCCTGCCATCCCTTGGAAAATTCATTTTGTTGCAAGGCATTCATAGGACTTCCATGGCCAAGAAATAAAACGGGCATGGTTTCCGTGGATTCAAATTCCGAAGTGAGTTTATTGAGTTCTTTAAGATTCATAGCTCCTCCCGCGAAAGGCATTAATGCTAGTATTTTTAAGAAATCTGTCCTGTTCATAATAGATGGAATTATGTAAGGAAAAAAAAGAGGGCTGATTTATTTGTCAGCCCTCTTTTTGTTTCTGCTTATTTTGCAGCTACCAGGTCGACATTCAATTCGAAGTCGTCGTTGATTGCTTTGTCTCCAAGGTTATCGAAGAAGCTACCTGAGCCATATTTGATATCATATAGAGTTCTGTTCACAACAATTTTAGCTTTAGCTTTGATTTGATTTCCTACAGTCTGGATAGTAGCAGGGAATTCAAGCTCTTTAGTGATACCTTTGATAGTTAGGTTTCCTTTAACGTTGTACTGATCTTTACCAGTAGATGTAACTTTAGTAATTACAAAAGTTGATTTAGGGAATTTTGCAGTAGAGAAGAAATCATCAGATTTTAAGTGTCCTACAAATTTCTCATTGTAACCAGCATCTGCAAGGTCAGTACAAGTCATAGAGTTCATATCGATAGTGAAAGAACCACCTGTGAAAGTTTTACCGTCAGAGATAAGTTTTCCATCAGCAATGTTGATTCCACCTGTGTGCTCACCAGTTACTTTTTTGCCAAGCCATACTACTTTGCTTTGTTTTGCATCTACTTTGTATTCTGTTGTTCCTGCAGTGAAAGCCATTGCTAAAAAGGCGAAAATTACTGCAACAAAAAGACCATTACGTTTCATAGTTTTGAATTTAGGTTTTAGGTTTATTTAGGTTTAATAATTACTTTATTTTTCAATGATTTATTAACACAAAGTTATATTAATTGACTCCTTATTTCCATTGATCTGGATTAAGAAAATTCGTTGATTCAGATCAATTTTTGTTATTATACCATCAGCTTTTCGAAAAATGAATTTTAAAGCACCCTGATTCCGGAGTATTATTTCTTCTACACAATTGTATAAGAATTAGCATCATACTCTCAAGTGTCCTGCTTGTACTCAGGTTGCCAGCCAGTTGCGGTACCATTCCAGATTCTTTTATCAGAGCGGAAACTGTAGCAACAGCAATTTCATCGTCTCCAGCTAAAAAACAATCTGCATTCATTTGATTTTTGAAATCTGAAGGAAAGATTGTATTAAATGCCTTTACAACTTTTGAATAAGGAAGGTATTTCTGTAACTCTTCAGCAGCGCTTGAGAATGGAGAGGTTAGTAATTTACTTTTATCCTCATTCAGCGGATTGATAATGCTAATAACAATTTTTCCGGTTACTACATCTTTAATATAATCCGCAACTTCTTCCTGTACTTCATAAGCCACCGCAGGAATAATTACATCAGCTTCCCATGAACCTTCATGAATACAATTCAATATTTCAATATTAGCATTTGGCAATTCTGAAAAAATAGCATCGTAAGTCTTATGACATTTTTCAGAATCCTTATCCATTAACAGAATATGATGGCCGCTTGCTGCAAGGCTTTGTGAAAGTGCCGAGCCCATTGCTCCTCCGGCTCCGATAACTGCAATGGTCTTTTTCATCTGTGCTTGTGTTTAAATCATTTAAATTTATAACACAAAGATAGGGCATGTCGGTGGTTCGGGACATTGACCTGCATCAAGAAAAAGCATTGATGCAAGTCATAAAATTTCAGGAACTTGAAGCTTGCTTTTTTCTTATTCTGCTGATTGTTTCAGGCTTAATTCCCAGAAAAGATGCAATCATATGTTGAGGCACCCGCTGCACGAGATCCGGGTATGTTTTTAGCATGCGCATATACTTTTCTTCGGCAGTATTGGTAATGGTAGAGAGCAATCTCTTGTGCATAGCAACAAAACTTCCCTGAATCAACAACCGGAAATAACGTTCGAACTTTGGTATATGCTCAAACAGCTTATCCTGAGATTGCTTATCCAATAAAAGTATTTCGGTATCCTCCAGTGCATCTATATTGTATATAGCCTCCTCACAGGTAAGAAAGCTGTTCATGTCGGTAATCCACCAATCTTCAGGAGCAAATTGTATTATATGTTCTTCTCCCTTATCATCAACGGAATAGGACCTTAATAATCCTTTAGTAACAAAAGCAACATATTCAGAGATATCTCCGGCCTGCAGCAAATATTGCTTTTTTCTGAGTTTTTTAGGAATAAAGAGCGTCTTACAAAAAGCTTTATCTTCTTCTGTAATCTCAATTTTCCGTTCTATATTTTCAAATAATAAATCAAACATTGTAAATGAATTGTCAGGTAAGTAAACTTCCCGAAGCCGCAAAAAAGCAAAAAAAACCTTATTTTCTAAATTTATTATCTGATGGTTACCCAAGAAGATTTTTGACAATATTTTTTTATTGATAATCAGCGATTTGTGAGAGTAACTTTCAATGCCCAGCATTAAACTGCCAGTTTGCTTTTCGGTTTCTTTTCGGTGTGATTTAAAAAAACAATTCTAAAATACTTTACTTTGTTCCATAATGGAAAGGTTGATTTGTGCGTTTGTGTTCATTTTTATGATGAACAATTCTTTTATATGTCTTAGTCAGGTGAGGGATAGCACAGTTGTAAAAGATACATCAGAATTTTCATTCTGGGGTTTTGTAGATATTTATTATGGTTATAACTTTAATATACCTCCTTCACGTGTAGTTGGTGAGCTGGTGACAGGCAATAGCTTTCTATATTCTCACAACAGACATAATGAATTTAACCTAAATAATGGAATTGCAGGTGTTGATTATCTAAATGATAAGGTTCGCGGAGTTCTGGCGCTTCAAGCCGGTACTTATGTACAATATAATTACGCAAATGAACCTGTAATGCTTAGGTATATATATGAAGCTTATGGTGGGTATCAACCAATAAAGAACTTATGGATTGACGCCGGTATTTTTACTTCTCACATAGGATCAGAAAGCGCCATATCCTCTGAAGATCTTACTTTATCAAGGTCCATGATGGCAGATAATACACCTTACTATGAGACTGGTGTCAGAGCATCATATGATATTAATAATAAACTAAAAATTAATGGTCTTATTTTAAACGGATGGCAAAACATAACTGATCATAATAAAAATAAGGCCTTAGGAACACAGGTTCAATTCAAACCTATAGAGAATTTACTATTGAATTACAGCACTTTTTATGGGAAGGAATCCGGAGCATACGAGCAAACTATTGGAGTGATAAACACAGATTCTTTATCGACACGAAGGTTCTTTAATAATTTATATTGTCAAGCCAACCTGGCAAAATTTAATTTGTTATGTTCTTTTGATATTGGTTTTCAAAAGAAAAGGAAAGTTGCAGGCAGTTACATATGGTTCAATCCAACTTTAATTTTGAATTATTCAATTACTGAAAAAATTAGCGCAGTGGCCAGATGCGAATATTATAGTGATAAAAACGGTGTCATAATTTATACCGGAACACCGAATGGCTTTCAGACAATTGCCGGTTCTTTTGGCCTTAATTTCAAGTTAGCGGAGTATTTATTATGGAGAATAGAAGGGAAGATTTTTGAATCGAAAGACAAAGTTTTTCTTACTAAAGATAATCAGTCTGATAAAAGTGTATTGCTATTATCTTCTGTTGCGATAAAGTTTTAGTAATCCTCTTTATATGATCCTTTCTTTATTAGCTCAATATTACTGAATTTGAATCCAAAATGATCTGTAACATTTGATTGGTTCAGAGGTTTTTCAAGTATGAAAAATTATAAGCTATCTGTCATCTTTGTTACCCTTTATCTCTTTGTATTTACCGTTCTATCCAGGATGGATATTGAATTAGAGATCATGCTTTCGCTTTTCTCATTATCTCCGTTTCTTATTTTGTGGATGGTATATTCCGTACTGAAATATGGCAAACATTCCGGTAAGGCTTTAAATGAGCGGGAATGGGGATATGAGGACAGAGTCTGACCAATCAGGTTCCGGTTTTCTTTCCCGCCTTATTTAAGTATTCAAAAATAGGGTGAATCTCTATATTGATTTTTAAAGCTCTTCTTGAAGGGCAGGCAGTTTCTGCTTCATCCAGGCATCTCTGAGCTAGCAGGAAAGAACTGTTATTTTTTAGCTTAACTATTGGTCTGATCAGAATTTCTTCAGTTGTAAACTTTTCTGCTTTTTTTTCAAGCTTAACAAAACACTGGCTTTGATATGATATTACTTCAAGGTTATTTTTCTCCGCTATTTCCAGAAAGGTTGTCATAAAACAAGAAGAGACAGATGCTCCCAGCAACTGTTCTGGAGTCCACTGGTTCTTTTTCTCACTAGGTGTTTCTAATGGAGAGAAAACCTTTATCTCATCAACTCCATGTGAGGTAAGGAATCCAGCTTTTTCTGATTTCCAGGACAGATCTATTTCATAGAAGTATTCTTCCATTGTTGTAATAATTTATGTTTCAAATATAAGTTATTGTGCAACAGCCAGTGATGACATATATTATCTGAAAAACTGATATTTGTCATTTATCCCCTTTTTAAAATCGAGTTCCTTTGTTCAAAATAAAATGTATGAAAAAACAAGGATATAGGGGAATTATGCTCTTACTTATATTTTTATGGGCCGGCATGATTCTGGGCATTTCATTTCTGGAAGCTCCTCTTAAATTTCAGGCTCCTAATGTTACTCTTGGAATTGGCTTGGGTATCGGAAGATTGGTTTTTGGTACACTTAACAAAATCGAGCTGCTATTTTCATTTCTTCTTATTGTATTCAGTTTCATTACAAGACCTCCGGTTAAATTCAGATATCTCTTTGGGTTGCTATGTATAATCCTTCTCTTTCAAACCATCTGGCTGCTACCGGCGCTTGATGAACGAGCACAGATTATTATAGATGGTGGTATACCTTCAGAGAAATCACCTCACATGATTTATGTGGTTGCGGAGATGATTAAGTTAATAAGTTTGATTTCAGCCGGAATTATACTTTTTAACAATAGCATGAAAATGATTCAAAAGGAGGGACTATGGAAAGCATCGTAGAGCAACATGAAGTTAAATGTTATCATTGTGGAAATGAATGTGAAAGTTCTAATATTAAGATCGACTCCAAAATCTTCTGCTGCAATGGCTGCAAAAGCGTTTACGAAATCCTGGACTCCAATCTTCTTTGCGATTATTATTTTCTGGATACTAGTAATCCCGGAAATAAAATTGAAGATGCTGGTAAATCAAAATATGCTTTTCTTGATGAAGAAACCATCCTTACAAAGGTATTGGATTTTCAGGAAGGAAATACATTCGGCGTTACGTTTTATGTTCCGTCCATCCATTGCAGCTCTTGCATATGGCTACTGGAAAATATGCAAAAGATTCATCCCGGTATCATAACATCCAATGTCCACTTTAGGAAAAAAGAAATCAATATTCAGTTTAATAAAAAGATAACATTAAGACAACTTGCTGAACTACTATCTTCGCTGGGATATGCTCCGGTTATAAATTTTAACGGAAAAGAAATCAACAGGAAAACTGTAGACAAAGCTCTTTTATATAAGATAGGTATTGCAGGCTTTTGCTTTGGAAATATCATGATGCTAAGCCTTCCTGAGTATTTATCAGTTTCTGATAAATTTTCAGGTGATATCAAAGGATTGTTTATATTCTTAAGTCTGTTCCTTTCTCTTCCTGTATTCATCTATTGTGCATCAGATTATTTTGTCAGTTCCTGGAATGCAATCAAAACAAGAACAGTCAATATTGATCTACCAATTGCGTTGGGAATCATTGCCGCCTTTTCACAAAGCATCTATGAAATTTATACAGGCAAAGGACCTGGTTATCTGGATTCTTTGTCAGGATTAGTATTCTTTCTTCTGATAGGAAAATGGTATCAGAAGAAAACTTATGAGGCTCTTTCATTTGAAAGAGATTATAAGTCTTATTTCCCATTGGCTGTTACTAAAATTGAAAATGGCTCTGAACGCTATGTAACATTGGACAAACTAAAGGCAGGTGATACCATTTTGATTCGTAATAAAGAAATAATACCTGCTGACGGTTACATTTTAGAAGGAACTGGAGTCATTGATTATAGCTTTGTCACAGGCGAATCTAATTTGACTACAAAAGAAACTGGACAAAAGGTGTTTGCAGGTGGAAGACAGGATGGCCCAGCTGTTAAAATTATTACCAGTAAGGTAGTTTCAGAAAGTTACCTTACTCAGTTATGGAACAAAGACAATGCAACTGATAAACTTAATGGCCTTGTTGAATTTACCAACAGAATTGGAAAATATTTTACCGTCGCTGTTTTGTTTATCAGTTTAGGTTCTTATGTCTATTGGGTAGGGAAGGATCCTGGTATTGCGTTGCATGCCGCAGTATCTGTCCTTATTATTTTTTGTCCTTGCATTTTTGCACTGGCCATCCCCTTTGGTTTTGGAAAAGCAATGAACATATTGGGAAGAAATGGTCTGTTTTTAAAAAATACTGAAACCATTGAAAAGCTTGCTCATAACGATTCAATTGTTTTTGATAAAACAGGAACGATTACCACTACTGAAAATCCTGAGGTTTCATTTGCAGGAGCACTTACCAATACAGAATCAGGAATGATAAAGGCCCTTGTTAAAAATTCAACCCATCCGCTTTCCAGAAGTATATATAATTATCTTAAAGTGGATACCTCTATAAAACCTGATTCCTTCGTCGAAATACCTTCTCAAGGAATAAGGGGTATGTTTAACAACATTGAAGTCATTGCTGGAACAGCCGACATTGTAGGTGTTCAGGTCAATAAAGATACCGAAATGGTCTCCGGTTCTAAGGTATATGTAAAGATCAATAATCAGGTCAAAGGTTATTTTGTATTCAGAAACAGCTATCGAAAAAGCTTTGAACAGATATCAGGTATATTAAAAAAGAAATATACGCTTCACCTTCTCAGTGGAGATAATGATTCTGAGAGGAGCTATTTGAGTAATTACTTTTCATTGTCTAATCTACACTTTAATCAGACTCCACAGAGTAAGCTTGATTATATAAAAAAGCTGGGTAAAAATGAGAAAGTAATGATGATAGGAGATGGTCTGAATGATGCAGGTGCTCTGCAACAAAGCAATTGTGGTATCAGCATTACAGAGAACTGCGGGAATTTTTCTCCTGCCTGTGATGCGATATTGGATGCTTCAGCATTCTCTCGTCTGCCGGTCTTTCTGAAATATGCAAAAGCCTGCGTAAAATCAGTTTATGGTAGTCTTGCCATTTCTCTTTCCTACAATGCAATAGGATTGTATTTCGCAGTTCAGGGCTTATTAAAACCACTTGTAGCAGCTTTATTAATGCCAATTAGCTCTGTATCAGTGGTGTTATTCGTAACTATTATGAGCGGCCTTTGGGCAAAAAAATATGGACTCAGATAAAAGTGACAAATATCATTTTTCGGGTTGTTTTACCTCATTCTTCCCTGACTACTTTACGCATTAATTTGTATTAAACAATAAGCAATGAGTGTACTGATCATACTTGTGATTTTCAGCCTGCTGGTAGCAGGATCGTTTCTGGGAGCCTTTATATGGGCTATCAGAGACGGACAATACGAAGACGACTATTCTCCATCTGTAAGGATGTTATTTGACTCAAAAAAAACAGAAATAAAACATAAAAGTAACAAGTAATATGCACTTAGAACGGTTTTCATACGACAATGCAATCGTCCGGAATTTTGCCTTTGCAACAATGATCTGGGGAGTCATAGGAATGCTCGTCGGACTTACGGCAGCACTTCAACTCGCTTTTCCAGCTTTGAACTTCGGACTTGAGTTTACTACATTCGGAAGGATCCGGCCATTACACACCAATGCCGTAATCTTCGCATTTGTGGGAAATGGAATTTTTACAGGTGTATATTACTCCTTACAAAGACTCTGTAAAACAAGAATGTTTAGCGATTTGCTAAGCCAAATCAACTTCTGGGGATGGCAGCTGATCATCCTTTCTGCAGTACTTACATTGCCACTTGGTTATACAACCAGCAAAGAGTATGCTGAACTGGAATGGCCGATAGATATTGCAATCACTCTTATCTGGGTTGTTTTCGGATGGAATATGTTTGCTACTATCCTTAAAAGAAGAGAGAAACACTTATATGTAGCTATCTGGTTTTACATTGGAACCTTCGTTACAGTCTCAGTATTGCACATTGTGAATTCATTTGAGCTTCCTGTAACTTTTATGAAAAGTTATTCCTGGTATGCAGGAGTTCAGGATGCTCTGGTTCAATGGTGGTACGGACATAATGCTGTTGCTTTCTTTCTGACTACTCCATATTTGGGACTTATGTATTACTTTGTTCCGAAAGCAGCAAACAGACCAGTATATTCTTATAGACTTTCAATCATACACTTCTGGGCATTGATTTTCTTGTATATCTGGGCAGGTCCTCACCACTTGTTATATACCGCTCTGCCTGATTGGGCACAATCACTTGGTGTTGTATTTTCAGTAATGTTGATAGCCCCTTCGTGGGGTGGTATGCTGAATGGACTACTTACTTTGAGAGGTGCTTGGGATAAGGTACGTGAAGATGTAGTGTTGAAATTCATGGTGGTAGCATTAACATGTTATGGTATGGCTACTTTTGAAGGTCCGATGCTTTCTCTTAAAAATGTAAACGCTATAAGTCACTTTACAGACTGGACAGTAGCACACGTACACGTTGGGGGCTTGGGTTGGAACGGATTTCTGACATTCGGAATGTTATATTGGTTGTTCCCGAAATTATTCAGAGTAGAACTATTTTCTAAAAGACTTGCCAATTTCCATTTCTGGATCGGGTCATTAGGAATCATTTTCTATGCACTTCCAATGTATTGGGCTGGTTTTACCCAAAGTTTGATGTGGAAAGAATTTACAGCAGAAGGACTTTTAGCATATCCTAACTTCCTTGAAACTGTAACTCAGATAAAAACAATGTACATGCTGAGAGCACTTGGTGGAGCGATGTTCATAGTAGGAACAGTTGTGATGTGTTATAATTTATTTATGACAGCCAAACAAGGTTCATTTGTCGCTAACGAGGAGGCTGAAGCTCCTGCTATTCATAAAGAAGTAAGTGAGGAAAATGAGCACTGGCACAGATTGATTGAACGAAGACCTGTTCAGATGATGGTACTTAGTCTTGTAGTAATTCTGATAGGCGGAATTGTGGAGATGATACCGACATTCCTGGTAAAATCAAATATTCCGACTATTGCAAGTGTAAAACCTTATACAGCACTGGAACTTCATGGAAGAGATCTCTACATCAAAGAAGGATGTAATAATTGTCACTCTCAAATGGTACGGCCATTCAGATCAGAGACTGAAAGATATGGAGAATACTCCAAAGCCGGTGAGTTTATTTACGATCACCCACACCTTTGGGGCTCAAAGAGAACCGGACCGGACATTCACAGAGTAGGAGGCAAATATCCTGATTCATGGCATTATAATCACATGCTTGATCCCGAAAGTATGTCACCAGGTTCTATCATGCCTCCTTATCCATGGTTGTTTGAAAACGAAATAGACACTAATTCTACTGCAGGAAAAATAACTGCAATGAGGCAACTAGGAGTGCCATATCCAACTGGTTATGAAGCTCAGGCTAATAATGACCTTATAAAACAGGCAAATGAAATCTCAGCAAGGCTCAAGGAGTCAGGTGTTAAAACCAAGAGTGAGAAAGAAATTATAGCGCTTATAGCTTATTTACAAAGATTAGGTACTGATATTAAAGCAAAACCATTAGCTCAGGATAACTGATTCTCGATATGTTAAAATTTGTAAAATATCATATGGCATCCATCACAGATATAGAGATATATCCTATCATTTCGTTTGTCATATTTTTTCTGTTCTTTCTTGGAGTATTGATGCTCGTTTTCAGATCGGACAAGAAGTTTATGTCTAAAATGGAACAGATGCCCCTGGAAGATTCAATCTTAGCAAAAGGTGAAAACAATGAAGAGAATATTTAAAGATTTTATCAATATGAAATCCATACTTGCCCTGCTTTTTGTTTTAAGTCCGTTTATTTCAAAAGCTGATGCTGTAGGATCAGCTCCTCAGTCAGCGGATATGTTCAGTATCATAATACTTGTGATACTTGTATTGATAACTCTTGTTCTGCTATATATACTTTTTACATTAAAAGTATTTCTGGATCATGCTAAGCCTAAGGCATCTGCGGAACCGGTAATGTCAGGTTTTTTAAAGAAGCTTACAGATACTGTTCCATTAGATCAGGAAGAAAGTATCCTAACCGACCATGTTTACGATGATATCAGGGAGCTTGACAATAACCTTCCTCCATGGTGGAAATACATGTTTTATGCAACAATTGTATTCTCCTTTGTCTATATCTACTACTACCATTTTAATGAAAATGGTCAGTTACAGATAGAAGAATATACGGAGGAACTTGCTGTGGCTGAGAAGGAGAAAGAAGCCTATATGAAGCTGGCAGCTAACAGCATTGATGAAACAAATGTTAAGCTGGCGGATATAAAAGGTATTGAAAAAGGTAAAGGCTTGTTCGTTCAAAACTGTGCTGCTTGTCACGGCGCTTCAGGTGAAGGCGGAGTAGGACCTAATCTGACAGACCCATACTGGCTGCATGGGGGTGGAGTAAAGAATGTATTTAAAACTATTAAATACGGCGTGCCGCAGAAGGGAATGATTTCCTGGAAAGCTCAGTTAAGTCCCTCTGCAATTCAGGAAGTAGCAAGTTACATTATAAGCATTCAGGGAAGTAATCCTGCAAATGGTAAAGCTCCTCAGGGAGATAAGTACGAAGGAAAAGAGTAAAGTAAATTAAAATATCATTACCAAAATGGAAAGGTCTGATTTAGCACATGTGAACCAGGATGAGTCTTTCAGAGACTCTATCTCTACTGTTGACAAATCTGGGAAAAGGATCTGGCTCTATCCAAAAAACTCCAAAGGAAAGCTGACGAATTACCGCTATTTGCTTTCCTTGCTGTTTATCGTAATGATGATTTCCGGAACCTTTATTAAAATAGATGGAGAGCCTCTGCTTCTTTTGAATATAGTTGAAAGGAAGTTCATCATTTTGGGAAAGATATTCTGGCCACAAGACTTTCATATATTTCTGTTGATTATGATAGCTTTTGTTGTCTTCATAGGAATATTTACAATGGTATATGGAAGAGTATTTTGCGGATGGATATGCCCTCAGACTATATTCATGGAATCCATTTTCAGGAAAATAGAATACTGGATAGAAGGGGACTTCAAAACAAGAGCTGCTCTGGATAAAGCGCCTCTCACTTCTGTAAAGTTTTTTAAAAAACTATCCAAGCATCTGATTTTCTTCAGCATTTCATTTCTGATCGCCAGTATATTTCTGAGCTATATACTCGGTGTTGAAAAGGTTTTAAAGCTTATGCATGAAAACCCTTCAAACCGCCTGGGAATGTTTACTTCTCATCTGGTATTTTCATTTGCATTCTATTGGGTGTTTTCAAGAATAAGAGAACAGGTTTGTACTACAATTTGTCCTTATGGCAGATTACAGGGAGTGTTACTGGATAAGAATTCTCTTATTGTTGCCTACGATTATGTGAGAGGAGAGAAACGAGGGAAGTTAAAAGCGAAAGAATCCCGCAAAGATGCTGGCAAAGGAGATTGTATAGATTGTAATCAATGTGTGCATGTATGCCCAATGGGGATCGATATTAGAAACGGAACTCAGATGGAGTGCACTAACTGTACCGCCTGCATTGATGCGTGCAACTTTATGATGCGCAGCGTGGGTTTGGCAGAAGGTCTTATCAGAATGGACTCGGAAGCGGGGATTGCAGAAAGGAAACCATTTAAAATTACTGCTAGAATTGCAGTATACACTGGAGTTCTGATTGTTCTGATTGGATTTATATTCACCTTATTATTGATGAGGGCAGATGTAGAGACAAGTATATTGCGTACTCCGGGCGTTTCTTATCAGGAGCTTCCTGATAATAAAGTCAGCAATCTCTATAATATAAAGATGATCAATAAGACAAGTAAAGATATTAAAGTCAAGATAAAAGTATTATCAGATGACGGTGAAATAAAACTTGTTGGTAAAGAGCCGGTGATACCTTCTCAGGGAACAGCTGAGACAGCTGCTTTTATAGTACTAGACAAAGCTGACATTAAAAAGGTTAAAACTAAAATAAAAATTGGAGTCTATTCGGATGGTAAAGAACTGGAAACTTTAACAACCAGTTTTATCGGACCTCTCAACTGACAACTTTATACTTCAACAAACATTAAAAATATGAGCTGGGGATATAGAATTACGATACTTACACTAGGCTTTGTAGGTTTCATGACATTTCTGGTTATCAGTGCCTTCAGGCAGGACTTTGATCTTGTTACTGAAGACTATTACGGAAGAGAATTGCAGTTCCAGAATCAGATTGAAAAGCAAACCAATCAAATGCAATTGAAGGATTCTCTCAGCTGTATTGTATCAGACAATAATGTGATCATCAAATTCCCAGATGAATTAATACAGAATAAAATATCCGGTGAAGTATTATTCTTCAGACCTTCAGATGCTAAGAAAGATGTTAAAAGACCTATCAATTCCAATAATGGTGTAGAGGTCTTTAGGAAGGAATTATTTCAGAAGGGATATTACAAAGTACAGGTGGATTATAGTTCTGGCGGGAAAAAGTATTACTACGAAAAGTCAATCATAATCAGTTAGTATTATGTTTTACGCAGCATTTATAATCGGTCTCGTAAGCAGTCTGCATTGCTTAGGTATGTGTGGGCCACTGGCATTTGCTTTGCCAGTGAGGACAACTAACAAATGGAATAAACTGTTCAAATACCTCTTGTACAACTTAGGAAGGATACTTACTTATGCCTCATTTGGATTAGTATCTGGGCTTATTGGTAAAGGTTTTGTTGCAGTAGGCTTACAGAAGGTACTGTCTGTCAGTGCAGGAGTTCTGATTATTATGACAATTTTCTTCATCTACAATCCAATTAAGATAGGCTTGTTCAATCAATTAACAAATTCTATTAATCAAAAAGTAAAAGCAGGTTTTCAAAAGTATTTCCAGAATTCAAGCTTCACTTCATTATTTATATTAGGTGTTTTAAATGGTCTGCTTCCTTGTGGTGTTGTATATATAACATTGTTAAGCGCAATTGCAACAGGAGATTCAATATCTGGTGCAATCTACATGATGTTGTTTGGATTGGGTACTATGCCTATGATGTTGGCAGTAGGGCTAACAGGAAACATTTTAAGAGAAAAAATTAAACCTGTCTTTTTTAAGATAGTACCATTAATTGGATGCATAGTTGGAGTAATGCTTGTTATGAGAGGGCTTAATTCCAGTGCTTCCTCAAACGTTACAATACACAGTTGTTGTCACAGTCAAACTTGTCACTAAGAATATGGACATGGAAAGAAATGATCTTATCAGAAAGTACAATGTACCAGGGCCAAGGTATACCAGTTATCCGACTGTGCCATACTGGGACAACGATTTGTTCCATCAAGAGAAATGGCAGGAGGAAATCATCAAATCTTTTTGCAATGATAATGAAGAAGTAAGCCTATATATACATCTACCATATTGTGAAAGCCTTTGCACATTTTGTGGTTGCAATACAAGAATTACTGTCAATCATGATGTGGAGATTCCATACATCAATGCAGTATTAAAAGAATGGGCATTGTATTTAAAGCTCATGAAGAAAACTCCGGTTATTAAAGAAATTCATTTAGGAGGTGGTACACCAACATTCTTTAAACCAGAGAATCTCAAAAAGCTTATTGATGGAATACTTGATACCTGCTTAACCGCACCAGAAGCAGAGTTTGGATTTGAAGGGCATCCCAATAATACAACGGAGCAACATCTGCAAACACTCTTTGATTTAGGTTTTAGAAGAGTAAGTTTCGGTATACAGGATTTTGATCCTGTTGTGCAACATGCCATTCACCGTATTCAGACCTATGTCAGCGTTAAAAGTGTGACAGAAATGGCAAGGAGAATAGGGTATACTTCTATAGGATATGATATTATATATGGTTTACCATTTCAAACCATTTCCGGAATAGAAGACACAGTGCATAAAGTAAGGCAATTGATGCCGGACCGTATTGCATTTTACAGCTATGCACATGTACCCTGGATAAAGCCAGGACAGAGAAAGTTTTCAGAAGCTGATCTTCCTTCAGATGAAACAAAAAGAAATTTATATGAAAGAGGAAGAGATCTTTTGGAGCAAGCTGGTTACATAGAAATTGGAATGGATCACTTTGCTCTAAAGTCAGACTCTTTGTATAAGGCTTCTGTTAATAAGACTTTGCACAGAAACTTTATGGGTTATACTAGTCAATATACTTCAAGATTGATAGGGCTTGGTGTTTCTGCTATCAGCGATCTATGGGGGGCATATGCTCAAAATGTCAAAGTTGTGGAAGAATATATTGAGAAAGTAAATGAAGGTAAAATACCAGTGTTTAAAGGACATATTCTGAGCAATCAGGATATGATCATAAGACAACATATACTCAATATTATGTGCAAGTTTTATACAAGCTGGTCGAGTCCTGGGGAACAATCCATTGGCTTGTATGATGGAATCGGAAGGATGAAAGAATTAGAACAGGATGAGCTTATAAAGTTTGGATTGTATTCTCTGGAGGTAACTGAAAAAGGAAAGCCTTTCATGAGAAATATTTGTATGGCTCTTGATGCAAGGATGCATGCGACGTCAGTCAAAGAAGTAAAGTTTTCCAAGGTAGTTTAAAGTGTGTATTGATTTAAAGCAATCTCAAATTTAACAAGTAAATCAAAGATCTCCCTCTAGGTGAAAGTTGTCAATTTAAAGAATCTTCTTTTGTCATATTGAGCTTGCGAAATATCTGAGCTATCCTAAATAATGAAAATTTAGCTATCTGTAAAATTGGTGACTGATAAAGCAAATTATTTGCTAGCTATCAGATCCTTCGCGGGCTCAGGATGACAAAGAAAACTGTTGCTCTTCTTAAGAGGGATTTTACCCTATATTATAAATTGAATTATTAAACTTAATTATATGATTATATTGTATTTCTTTCTGGCGCATTGGTATCTTTCTTTGTTTGCCCAGACTTTCTTTCTACACAGATATGCTGCTCACCAGATGTTTACTATGAGTAAGACGTGGGAGAAAGTATTTTACGTCATGACCTTTATATTCCAGGGATCATCTTATTTAAGTCCTTATGCATACGGGGTTATGCACAGATTACATCATGCATATGCTGATACGGATAAAGATCCACATTCTCCTTCCTATTCCAAAAATCTTTTTGATATGATGTGGAAGACAAAAAATATTTATAATGATGTATTAAACCACAGAGCGAATATTGAAGAAAAGTTTACAAAAGGGGTACCATACTGGGGATTTATAGAAAAGCTTGGAGATACATGGGCTGTGAGAATTGGATGGGGGGTATTATATACTTTGGTTTATATGGAATTTGCAACTGCCTGGTGGATGTATTTGCTGCTGCCAATCCACTATTTAATGGGGCCAGTACACGGTGCAATCATTAATTGGTTCGCACATAAATTCGGATATGTGAATTTCAAGGTTTCAGACACTGCTAAAAACTTGCTTCCATTTGATTTCCTTATGATGGGAGAGAGCTATCATAATAACCACCATAAGTTGGGTGGTAGAGCAAACTTCGGTGTTAAATGGCATGAGTTTGATCCAACTTATCCAGTTATAAAGCTCCTCAATTTTATCGGAGTAATAAAACTTAAACTGAATAATGACTTAAATTATATGTGATATGGTAACGGACCGATTAAAGGATATTACATCTGAAGAAGATGTAAAACTTATGGTAGATTCCTTTTACGAAAAGGTGAACAAAGATGAGTTGTTGTCATATGTTTTCAATGACTTTTCAAAGGTAAACTGGGAGAAACACCTTCCTAAAATGTATCAATTCTGGAATTATCTTTTATTAGGAATACATGAATATAAAGGACGACCATTTCCCGTTCACACTCAGTTGCCAATTGAATCCAAGCATTTTGATACCTGGGTTCGACTGTTTAAGTCCAATATAGATGAACGGTTTTCAGGTCCTGTTGCTGACATGGCAAAAGTAAAAGGCGAACAGATTGCTCTTACATTTCAGTATCGCATGGGATTGTTGGAGGATTAAGGGGATATTATACTTTAAAGTTGAGTAGCCAATTCTATAAAGGATTGGCTATTTTGTTTTTTGAATTAATATTTTATTGGGTATGATTATTTATTATTTTTATGTTAAACAATTGAAATTCTGCTTACGAAAAGACGAAAGGTAATTGAAAGATTTTCTTGAGATTTAGCAAAGAAGATTGGTATTCAGATTTATGATTTTGAAATTTTTTAGTGATTTTCAATAAAGTAAAATTATATTTTACATTTATTGTGTCATGGTTTACATATTTTTTAAAATGCGAAATAAATAATCATTTCATACAGTCAGTTATATATTTTATTATTAATAGAAATTTTATTGTATCTCTCTAAGCTTCAATTTCGTTAGTATAAAACTATATCATGAAATATTTATCTACACTTTTTATTTTTCTTTATTCTCTTGTAAGTCAGGCACAATCGCTGAAAGTTCCGGAGGATGTTTATGGTTTGAAGAATCCTGTACAAGATCAGGGAAAAGCATGTACATCCTGTTTGCAAGTGCTTATGCAGAAACCGGCAGATGTAGAGTTCGGGTTTACAGTGCAGGACAATGATATCTATTTTATCCTCACAGATTCAAGGTGGCTTGAATTGCTTTTTAATAAATCATATGATGGTATTGCAGTTGATATCGTCAGCAGAGACCTTTATTCATGCAAAATTAAAGGCAACAGGGCCAATAAGCATTGGGCTTACGATGGTTACTTGATGGAACCGGTATACTGGAAAGACTTTAAGAAAACTACATTGATAGATGAGAAAGGGTTTGTTTTTGTAAAAGTTGGCACCATTCCGGACGAACTGGCAGGTAAAGAATTAGAGTTTAATCTGCTGCTTATCAGTAACAAATATGTATGTCACATCAATACCTTCTTCAGTGTTCCCTGGGATAGATGGGGACTTCTTGAGATGGGGCTCTTCATGGACACTATTCCTTCCAAAGCGACAGCAGGTGAAAAGGAATTGACATCTGAAAAATATCAGGTATTTAGCAAAAGTATGAAGTTTGAAGTACCTTTTGAAAAGAATAAATATGAATATGCACCTTCTGATATCAAAGCACTTACAGATTCTTTAAAACTTAATGATTACGAAATTAAGGATATTCAAATCAGAGCATATTCATCAGTAGAAGGTCCTGAGAAAATAAATATAGAATTGCAGGAAAAGAGAGCGGAAAGTATAATCCGGATTTTGCAAGGTTACCAGACTGAAAAGATCAATAAAGATGTACAAGCTTCTGAAAACTGGGTGGAATTCCTGGAAGATATTTCAGACTCTAGGTTTTCGTATTTGAAATCATTAAGTAAAGAAGAAATAAAACAAAAACTTGAGGACAAACAGCTGACAGATCAATTGGAGCCCATATTGAAAGACCATCGCAAAGCGATTTTAATGATAAATCTTGAGAAAAAAATTAAAATGGGCGATGATCCTGAAAAGTTAAAAGCTTCCTTTGAAAAAGCCATTATTGATAAGAATATTGAGGAAGCAAAAGCAATTCAGGAAGTTATCTTTTCCAAAATAAGGAATAAATCCCTGCCACAGGATTATATGCAATCTATAAAAATACCTGAGACATATACTTACGGATCTCTGTTGTTTGAATATGCAATTTTTAATTATCAGGAAAATGAGACAGATCTTTATACAAGTATCAGGCTTTTTGAAAAGCTTCAATTACTTATGCCTGGTAACAAAAATATCAGATATAACCTAACTGCACTTAAAATCAGATCCTGGGTTTATAGCCAGGGAGGTATAGATCCTGAAGAATTACGAAGTGAAATAATGGCTTTGCAGAAAATGGGGATTGAGCAAACTCTTATTAAAAGAATGCTCATTAATTATCATATTATCCGCAGTGAATATCAGATCTCTCTGAAGAACTATGCTGAAAAGGACAAGTCTGTAAAATATATTCAAGCTCAATATTCTACACTGGTCGCCAATGAAAATGACGCATTGAATCTTGCAAGGTATTTTTCCAGTTATAGTAAGCTAGACTGGGCAGAAAAGGTTCTTTTGAAATATGTGAAGAAAGTAGATGTTAATGAAGATGTCTTATTTTATTATCTAAATCTTACAATTGTCGATAGTAAAAAAACAGCTTCGCAGGAATACCGCACGATTATGCTAAACGCGATCAATATCAATAAAGAAAGGTTTTGTAAGATCTTTAATTCAGCTGCCAATGGGGGGATTACTTTTCAGCTTTTAAAAGATCAGTACCTGAAAAATATGTATTGTGAAGGTTGTGAAAAGTAATCAGTTGATTTGCTTTTCTTTTCTCAATATTGCAAAAATGAAATTTAAACTTGAAAGCCGGACAATAGAGGTAAAAGAAAATTGTGTTCAGCTTGAATTGGATTATGCAGTAATTCCTGATCACAAGGTTATAGTTTTCCAATATAATAAAATGGTTGATGTAAAGCTTGAGCATTTCAAATGGTCAAGCTGGGTCTTCTGGGAGATGGCTAATGATGAATATGTAGCTGAAAATAAATTGATCATTAGATACATAAAAGAAGATGGTCAAATTAATAAAAGGGAGATAAATCTAAATTTACCAAAAGAAAAGGCAGAGGAGTTGCTGGAATTAATCCAAATGGCAAGGAAAAGGTATTCAGTAAATTCAAATCATGGTTTGTGATGCATGTGTTAGAGTAAATACTGACTGGTATTGATATTTGGTTTATTTATAAAATATAATTTAAACTGTAGTTAATGTATTGATAATAAGTGTGGTATATTTATTTAATTATATCGATACTATTTGTTTTTTTATATAAGATTCTTCCTTATTTTCAGTCCAAACTAAAAATTATAAATTAAATTTGCGTTTAATTTTTTATCAAATATTAATAATAAAGGGGCATCTATGTTTAATAAAAATTTTTTAATCCTGCTTTGCTGTATATTTTGGCAAAGCCTTACTACTGTAGCACAAGAGAAAAAATTCATCATCAATTCTGCTGAAATCATCAACGAGGGAGTTTCCTTGCATGATGAAGGTAAGTTTAAAGAGGCTATCGAGAAATTTAAAGAGGTCGACAGAAATGACACCAATTATGTTTGGGCTCTTGCTGAGCTTTCCCTGACATACATAGCTGATTCTCAATTTGTACAAGGGATCAAGATTGCAGATGAAGGTTTGTCGTACAATTCAAAAAGTGAGAATCATTTCTTTAGAAACAAAGGAGTTGCCTTGGATAAAATGGGCAAAACTGATGAAGCCATAAAGTTAGATGAGGATGCCTTAAAAAAATATCCATGGGATTTTCTAACCCGATACAATTGCGCTTTGGCATATGAGAAAAAGAGCCTGTCCAAGTCCATGGCGATGTACAAAGATATTATCGTGAATTACAATCCTTACCACCCTTTAAGTCATTACAGATTATCAACTATTGCTTCTGACGAAGGTAAACTTGCTCCTTATATGCTTGCCAGCTATATGTATCTTGTACTCAAGCCGGGAGGATCAAATGCTTTTGATGTCATTACAAAAATTGAGAAACTTGTAAAAGGTGAAATCAACCTTCCAGAAAATAAAGATAAATCCAATTATAGTTTTGCAGACCTGGAAACCATCATAGAATCTAAAGTCGCATTGAACAGTAAATACAAGCACAAAGTTAAACTCAATTACCCATTCGTTTCACAAACTCAGCTTTTCCTAGAAAAACTAGAATACAAAGCATCTGACACCTCCATTTGGATGCAACAGTATGTTCCATTTTTTGTGGAACTGAATAAGAAAAATTATCTGGAGCCCTTCGTTTATACAATGTTATCTGGATTAAATATTCCTGAAGTCCAAAGCTGGCTGAAGAAAAATCAGGCAAAGAAACAGGAGTTTTTTTCTTGGGCATCAAATTATTTGTCAAAAGATATTGTAAAGAAAACTATTAAAGTAGATGGGAAAGACCAGAAGCTAAGTGCCTGGTATTATGACACGAGATTTATTCACTCTCTAGGTAATTATAAAGATGCCCAAAATACTACCAGAACAGGTCATTGGATTTTTTATTATCCGAATACTGTCATCAATGCTGAAGGCAATTTTGATAGCAATGGCAATAAAACAGGCGAGTGGAAATATTACTATGACAATGGTAGCCTAAAAGAAATCGAGAGTTATAATGCAGGTAAATCAGAGGGACCCTACAAATTTTACTATCCAAACGGGGCAATTAAGTACATCTGTAATATGTCTAATGGAAGTATTGCGGGAGATTTGAAATACCATAACAATGCTGAAGTACTTGAAACTGTTAACTACTTTAAAGATGATAAACTAAATGGCTCATCCAAAACATATTTCAATAGTGGAAATATCAAAAGTGATGTTAATTTCATTAATGGCCTGAAAGAGGGAAAGAGTAAGGATTTCAATAATTTGGGAGCCGTTGTGAAAGAAGGGGAGTTTAAAAATGGAAAATATGAAGGTGCTTACAAAACTTACCACAACAATGGCAAGATTGCTTCAGAGGGTCTTTTGAAAGATGATAAGGAGGAAGGAGTATGGAATCATTATTATGACAATGGGAAACAAGCTGAAGTTTCCAATTTTAAAGGTGGTAAAATGATCGGTTCATGGAAAAAATATTCTGAAACAGGTATCCTTCTAGAAGAAAGTACTTATAATGAAAAAGGGAATCAGAATGGTGAACACAAAGTATATGATACCGATGGTAAACTTCATTATATTCTTGACTATAAAGATGGTAAGTTAAAAGGAGTTAGATATTTTGATAAGACGGGTAAGCTTATTTCTGAAAATAAAGAAAAAGGTGGGGTTCTAAAGTTAAAGTCATTATATCCAGATGGAGTAAATATAATGTCTGAAGGAACATACAAAGACGGAGAAAGAGATGGTGTATGGAAATATTATGAATTAACGGGTGTTGCCACTTCAGAGGAGAATTACAAAGCAGGAGTTAAGAATGGACCTGGAAAAACATTTTATTTAAATGGCAAGAAAGATTCAGAGTTTAATTATAAAGATGGGGCACTTGACGGCTTTTACCAAGGATTTTATACAAATGGTAAAACGTCTTTTGAAGGCTATTATGTCAATGACCGTAAAGAAGGCTACTGGTACCGTTATTATCCTAATGGCAAAGTGAGCGATGTTTATTATTACCTTAAAGGAGAAGAATATGGGGTTTACGAAGATTATTCGACAAGTGGACATAAGCGACTTACAACAGTGCTGAAAGATGGCGTATTCGCTGAAGAAACATTGTTTGATACTACTGGAAAAGCCTACTCCACCTGCGCATTAAAATATGGTACAGGAGATTTTATGCAGAAACATCTAAACAGTAAACCTTACGTAAAGGCTAAATTGAAAGGTGGATCATTCCAGGGAGATTATCAAAAGTTTTATCCAAATGGAAAACTTAAAGAGAAATACAACTACATAGACGGATTAAAACATGGCCCGTCCGAAGGTTTTGCAGAGGATGGAAAACTTGAATTTAAAGGTAATTTTTATCTGGGTAAGAAATCTGGAATCTGGAAGTATTATTATTCCGATGGGAAGACCTTAAGTTCAATTGGCAAATATGTTGACGGATCCAAAGATAGTTTGTGGGTATGGTATAATGAAGATGGTACGAAAAACAGTGAATTTACATACAAAGATAATAACCTTGATGGGCAAAACGTTTATTATTCGCCTGATGGAAAAGACGTTATCTTGTTAAGAAATTTTAAGAATGATGTGCTGGTTTCCTACAATAATATGAAAAACGGTGCTAGTGGTACTCTAATGCCAGTTGCAAACGAAACAGCTCAGATTACAGGATATTACAGCAATGGAAACAAAGCCATGGAGTTCACACTGGATAAGAGTATGAGAGAGGGTAAATGCATTGCATATTATTCTTCTGGAAAAAAATGGTATGAAAAATCTTATCAAAGCAGCGAAACTCAAGGGCCAAGAATAGAATATTATGCAGACGGCAAAGTGAAAGAAAAGGCAGAATTTTTTGCAGATGAGCTAAATGGGCTTAAGACTACTTATTATCCTAACGGAAATATGAGGTCTTCTGAAAATTATATACTGGGCGTTCTTCACGGAGTTTCCAGATTCTATGATGTCAATGGAAAACTTGTGAAAGAAAAAAAATACGTGGATGGTTGGACTTATTAAAAGTAAAATGAAGAAATCGGTAAGAAGGACTTTCCTTGTTTATCTAGCTTTGATTAGTATTCCGGCAAAAATATTTGCACAGGATGCAAATTCGTTATCCAAACAATATCCTGACGAATTGGCAATTTACCTGAATAAAAAGAAATCGATCTTTCTTGATATTCAGGCTGATTCCCTGACCATCAATACAGAAAACTTTTCTGAAATGATCTATCTGAAAGACAACGCAAATATTCTTTCAGAGAAGGAAATATACTATTCCGGCATGCTCAAAGTTAGTGATGTGGAAGCTAAGTGTATGATTCCTAAAGGCGATGGAGGCTTGAAGACTATAAAAGTAACTGATTTTATAGATGAGGATGTTCAGGAAAGAGGTATTTTTTTTAATGATTCAAAGGTTAAAAAATTTATTTACCCATCTCTTCAAAAGGGAGCAAAATCATCTCTTTTCTACAAAGAGGCCTATCTTGAGCCAAGACTTTTCGGTCCATTCTTTTTCAGTGCAGAAGCATTGTCTTTAAGCTCTGAATTATCAATTACTTATAATAACAAGATTGAGATTGGCTATAAAATAATAGGAGTGGATGAAAGTGCACTTGAAAAAAGCGAGATTAAAAAAGGTAGTAAAATAATTACTACCTGGAAAATGAAAAACGTTCCCAGGCTTGAACATGATGCAAATGCTCCCAATATAAGGTATTATGCACCTCAAATTATTGTTTATATCAAATCACTTAACCTTAAAAGCGGCACCATTAATTATTCTTCAAATTATAAAGACCTTTATCAATGGACTTATAATCTTGTAAAGGGTATTAATAAGGATTCGGAAAAAGAGATCAAAGGGCTTGTCGATTCTTTGCTTGTCGGTGCCAAAACAGACCTGGAGAAATCTAAAAGAATTTTTTACTGGGTGCAGGACAACATCAGATACATTGCCTTTGAAGATGGCTATGGAGGTTTTATACCGAGAGATGCTGAAAAGGTATATAGAAAGAGATACGGAGACTGCAAAGATATGGCAAACATAACTTCATATATGCATAAACTTGCAGGCATTCCAGCATATTTGACACTCATTGGTTCAAGAGATATCCCTTATGCTGTTTCTGAAGTTCCTTCAAGTTGCAACTTCAATCATATGATTGCTACAGTGAAACTTGATGGAAAATACTATTTTCTGGATGCCACTGGTAAATATCAGTTGCATGGACAGCCAACTTCAATGATTCAGGATAAAGAAGGGTTGATTGTAATGGGAAAAGATAGTTGTATGGTGCTTAAAGTACCTTTAATCGATAGAAGCAAGAACAAAATTATAGATACTGTTCATGTTGATTTTGAAAAAAACAGCTTGAAAGGAAAAGGTAAAAGATATATTGAAGGATATCCTAAAATTACATTTGCACATGTATATGGCAACCTCGATCAGGAGGATAAGGTAGATTATTTCAATAGCTTTTTATCTAAAGGAAACAACAAATGCAAGGTAACTAATCCTATTGTTAAAAACGCATCTGAAAGAGAAAAGCCAACTGTCGTAAAGTTCGATTTTCGCGTAGAAGATTACTCTTTAACATCGGGCAAAGAAGTGTTTATTAATTTAAATCTGAACAAAGATTTATCCTCTCTCAATTTTGAATCTGCAAATAGAAAGACCGATTTTGAAGAAGATTATAAATATGAAATGACGGAAGTTACTACATTTAATATTCCGAAAGGGTATAAAGTAAAATACATTCCTGAAAACAAAAAAGTTAATGAGAAGGACTTTGGTTTTGATATTCAATATGAATTAAAAAAAGATAAGTTAGTGTATACAAAGAAAATATACATAGACTTTCTTATTCTTAAAATGAATCAATTCCCTACGTGGAATAAGATGATCAAAGAATTGAATAAGGCCTATAAAGAAAACATCTCCATCGTAGAAAACTAAACATCGATTATGAATAAGCTTTTTAAAAAAGTTATCTTTTTAGCTATTTTTTGTAACGCATTAACACTGTTTGCACAAAAGCCAGAAACTGACAGTTATGATTGGGAGGAAAAGAGGGCAAGGTTTAAGGTAAATGCTGATGATCAGAAAGAGTCTTGTGTTATTTTTAAAAACCATGCTTCTGAAGAGATCTCTTATAATGAGAAAAATGAACCTTACATTTATTCCGTTCATCACCTTATTGTAGCTGTTAACAATGAGTCAGGAATTGAACAATACAATAAACTTTCTATATCATTGGCTAATGTGATGGATATTGTAGACATCAAAGTTAGGTCAATCAGTAAAGACGGGAAAATTATTCTTACGGATAAAAGCCACATGAAAGAAGTCGAAAACCTGGAGAACAAAGGAGCCTTCAAAGTTTTCGCAGTGGAAGGAGTGGAAGTAGGAAGTGAAATAGAATACATTTATAAACTTAAAAAATATCCTGCTAATTCAGGAAGAAGATATATACAATTTCAAAACCCAAGCTACAATTACTCTTTTGAACTTATTGTACCAGAGTTTTTAACCTATGATACTAAAGTGTACAATGGCAATGCACAGGTTAAAGATACTGTTATTGAAAAGAAAAGACACATATCTCTTAAAGTAAATAAAACCAATGCTTTACCTAAGGAAGAATACAGTGACTATTGGGCTAATGTAATGCGTCTCGAATATAAGATTGCCAATAATACAAGTACTGGTAAAACAAAAATTGTGACATTCGCTGAAGCGGCTAAAAGCATTTATGCCAATACTCATGTTACAGATTCTAAAATTGATAAACAGGTAGACGGACTTTTAAAGAAAATCAAGCTGGACAAATCTGCTTCAGAAGAAGATAAAATCAGGCTGATTGAAAATCACATTAAGAGTAACTTTATTGTAAATCAAAACGGAGGTAGTGAAAGTTCTCAGATTGACTTCATATTAAAGAATAAATTCGGTTCCAAATTCGGAATGACAAGGTTGTTTATTAAACTCTTTGAGAGAGCTGAAGTAAGCCACAGACTGGCACTTTCTAATGATAAGACAAGCGAACGATTTGACCCTAAGTTTGAATCATGGGATTATCTTGATGAACAACTGATCTACTTTGATAAGCTGGACAAATATATGTCTCCCGTTCAGTTTGAATTCCGTTATCCAATGATACCTTCATATTTCCTGGGTAATTATGCCATGGTTATCAAGCCTGTTACAGTTGGTGATTTTACTACAGGACTCAGTGAAATCAAACTGATACCTTCAATTGATTATAAGTTGAATCATGATAACCTCATCATCAATCTCGCTGTTGATCTGGAAAATGACAATTCAACTATTTCAATAGAGAGAAGTTTTAAAGGTTATAAAGCAATGTTTATTCAGCCTTATTACGATTTGATTCCTGAGGATAAGCGTAAAGAGCTATTTGATGAGCTTTTAAAAAGTCAGGCTAAAGACGGACATGTAAGCAATGTTACAGTAAAAAATGTAGACAAGAACATATCTCCGTATGTTCAGCCAATGCTGATTACAGGTACTTTAAAAAGCGATGAACTGATTGAAAAAGCAGGAGGTAAGTACCTGCTGAAAATAGGCGAAATCATCGGGCCACAGAATGAACTATATCAGGAAAAGAAGAGAAACACAGAGATCTCTCTGGATTATCCTAATGAATATGTAAGAAAGATAAAGTTCGAGATTCCACAGGGATATAAAATTCCGAATTTAAAAGACCTTAATAAAAACATTGTTTTCAAAGACGGAAACGAAAATTCCATGGGCTTTACTTCTTCATATAAACAGGAAGGCAGAATTGTAACAATCGATGTGGAAGAATATTACAAAAAGCTTACTTATCCAATTGAGGTATTTGAGCAATTCAGGAAGGTAATTAATGCAGCAGCAGATTTTAATAAAATTACTCTTGTTCTCGAAAAAGAATAAAGTAATTTCTTAACGAAAAATTTAAAGGGCTTATCCAGTAATTCGGGTAAGCCCTTTGTGTTGCAATTACTTTTTAAAAAATATTATATTTTAAAATTCTGTCCTTAAAGGAGTTTAGAATTGTGAATTCTTAATCATTTGAAAATTAAGTAGTTTTTATTAATTTCAATGATGTTTTTAGTATTGGTTTTGCCTGTTTTATTAATTAGTATAGAAAAAAAATACTTTATTCTGTAATACAGCGTAATTATCCAGTCTTATTATCTGAAATCAGATATGTCTGAGGTAGAATTAATAAAAAAGATTCAAAACAAAGATAAAGCGGCGATAAAGGAATTGTACCTCCGATATTCTCCGGTGATGCTAAGCATTTGTGTGCGTTACTGTGGCAACAGGGAGGATGCCAAAGATGTAATGCATGAGTGCTTTATCAAAATCATTACTCAAATAGGTAAATATTCCGGCAAAGGAAATTTCGAAGGCTGGATGAAGCGGATAATGGTCAATGCTTCTCTTGATTTTTATAAACGTAAACGTAAAAACGAACATATAGAAATTGAAGAGGGACATTTCAGTACTTCTGCTGCTGATGATGATGTATTTTCTGGAAACAGTATTGATAAGAGAGATGTTGGAGGCAATCCCAATGACCTCATACTTAGAGCCGATTTTAGCAAAGAAGAAATCATTGAAAGTATTTATCAGATTCCTGAAAGCTACAGAATCATTTTTAATTTATTCGTCATTGAAAATTATGCTCACCCTGAAATAGCACAAATGCTCGGTATAGAAGAAAATACCAGCCGAACGCGCCTTTTCAGAGCTAAGGAAATGATTAAAAAAGTATTGCATCAAAAAAGTATCGAACGGTTAGCCAAATGAGTAACGATAATTCACATAGCGAAAAACTACCTGTAGAAGATCTCTTTCGTGATGTCTTTAGCGATCATAAGGAGACTGTGAATGAAAAAGACGTTGAGCAGTTTTTAGGTCAGTTGGAAGACACCGGTTTTTTTGATAAGAATAAAAGAAGACCGCTGTTTATATTTTTTTTAACATCTGTCATAGTTGGCGGAACAATATTCTATTTTACATTACAATTTCAGAAGGGTAATCAAAAAGCTACCAACAATCGATCCGCTAAAATTTCCGATATACCTGCATCTGGAGCTACAGAGAATTGTGATGAAGAAGATGTGACTGAAAATGGTGAAGAATCAAATAGAGAACACAATATAATTCAGAAAAAGGTATCTCAACCTATTTCTGATGTGAGCAATAACTCACAGAATGTTCATCATAAGGAAACTGCAGTAGATAATCAAGTCCATATTGCAGAACCTGAAATACAGGCAAAAGATACTATTATTACCGATGTAATTCCTGTTCTGCCTGTATCCAAACGTCAGAAAGACAGCATAAGGATAAAATACATTATACAGGTAGATACAATTAAAACAATAGATTCTCTGAACATAAGAAAACGAAAGTGGGAGAAGATGAAAGGGAAGAATAAATAAAGACATTTTCTCTATGAAATATTGGTTTTTATTATCGTTGATTTTCTTCTGTTATACTCAGGTTATGTGTCAGGATATCCGCTACGACACGACGTATCAGGTGACTTATGAAAATGGGATTAAAGATTCCGTTATAGTGATTTATAAGCGTGTTATCGTCAATGAGAAATTTTATATTGTTGACAGTACTCAAAAGTACAGGTGGGCATTGGATGCACATGTAGATCCTTTTATAACAGCTTCCAGACTTAAATCATATCATTTCACCTCTCCGGAGATCAATAATCATAACAAAGAAGTAAAGTATACAGGACAATCCATCGGATTCAATTTTTATAGTACTGGTAAAATGATTGATATCAGAGTTGGACTGAACTTTTCCAGATATACAATTTCTCTGAAAAGTAGCAGAAATGTATTTACTCAAACGACTACAAAATATCTGGAAAATGATACTCTTGACACTTACTACACAGTTGATGATAATGGTCAAATAACTTACTTCTACATTATAGAACCTCAGGAAAAAACCAGAATTGATACTAAAACAGAATTCCAAAATAATTCTGCAATAGGTAAATTTTATTATACACAAATTGTTTTGCAGGGTGCATACAAAAGGACAATTAAGAACTGGGATCTATTACTATTTGCAGGTCCTGTAGCCGATATATTAATAACATCAAGAGGAAATATATTGAATGAAAAAGGAGATAAGGTTTCATCCAGAGAAGTTAGCATTAATAAACCAACTATAAATTTTCAAGCTAATTTACAGACCTGCTACCATCTTTCACCCAGAATACAACTTTTTGTAGAACCTTATTTCCAAAAGTTTTTATTCTCATTTAATAAAGAGCAATATGCCCTTTACCCAAGGAATTTTATAGGGCTCAAAAGCGGATTAAAATTTTCTCTATAATTTTTTGTAACACCTGATTTTTTTTCTGTCTGGTCTATAGAAACTAAAAAGCTACAACTATGAAAGCGAACTTTTATTCAGTTAAAGATTATGGAATTCACACCTCCCGGTGTTTCATTATCTTCTTTTTATTAATGATTCTTATTAACGGCAGAAGTATAGCTCAATTAACTATACCTTATCTAAGTGAACCTATTGATGCTTCACTTAAAGACACTGCATACTTCTCCGCCTGTCGTTTTCCATATTCTGTTTCCAATATATTGCCAGGAAACAGCGAAACTGTCCAATGGAAAGTTGTCAAAGGAACTGTTAGTATCATGCTGGAGACACAGGCTAATATGCAGGTGAGAGATATAAAAGGTGATACTGCAATTCTTACATATACCATTTATAATCCGGACAAAGTTGCCAGGTTTATTGATACTCTGTGGTTATTCAAAACAAACAGTCTGCCTTGTTCTATTATAGATAGATCGTGGCCTTTGCCTTCTGTAAAATGCGGAGACACTATTACATTGTATTCTAAATTTCCTATAGGCTATAATCACAGATGGACTACCACTTCAACAAATGCTGAAATTATTGATGGAGCAACAACTGGTACACTTAAAGTGAAACTTCTTACAGCGGGAAACTTTATCATTAATGTAAATGCTTTTTCTGCAAATGACTATAATACATTTTTTGATTCTTATGCATTAAGCGTAACTTGTTCAGCACCAACTGTAACACAAGCAGAAGCCGGCCCTAATCAAAACCTTACTCCATGTCAGTATCCTTTTACATTGTCTGGAAATGCTCCTGCATCGGGCGAAACGGTAAAATGGGAAGTTGAAACAGGCTCTGCATATATTCAGAATGAGGATAGTAAAGACCTTAGAATTCTGGATATAAGTAATGGAACAAGGTTAAAATATACAATTACCAGAGGTGATCTAACAAGTATTGATTATGTCAGCATTTCGACAGATTCCGTCCTTACAGATAAATGTAATCCGGTTATTAGTAACACAAATCCCAAGTGCGGAGATACAATTTCCATTGATTTCTCATGGAACAATCAATTTCAATACATTTTGCAATGGACGACTCCAGATGGCCTTTCTCTTATCAGTCAAACATCCGTAAGTGCAAAGTTTAAAGTATCTATCGGAGGACCAATGACTTTACTTGTTTTATTAAAAAGCAACTATAATACTTTTGCAAAGAGAATTTCAATTAATGCTACTTGCCCTCAGACTTCTTTAACTAAAGCTAAAGCTGGAAGTGATATTTATATATTACCATGTCAGTTTCCTTATACTCTTTCTCCTGAAAGTGTACCGCAATTAGGTGAAACTGCAAAATGGGAAGTTGTTCCAGGGACAGGAATTGCTTATCTATTAAATGAAAATTCTCCTAAGGCAATATTAACCGATGCCCTGAACGGAACACGTTTGAAATACACAATCACAAATGGAAGTCAATCTTCTACTGATACCTTAACTGTAAATATTTTGGGCACGCTATGCGATCCGTTTATTTCTAATCGTGCTCCAAAATGTGGTGATACGGTACATATTTATTTTAATAACCCGAGCATTGCATCTTATACATTCAAGTGGGAGTTTTCAGGAATAACTCCTTACTATACAACTGATGCAAGTGCAGGTTTAATCATGACTAAAACTGGTAATTACCGGATAAATACAACTGTTATATCTCCTCATCAGCTAAATACTGTTACCAATACAATTACATTAAGTTCAACATGCTCGTCTTCTGTTACACAGGCAAATGCAGGCGAACATTATCAAACAGTAACCTGTAATAATCCCATCTTACAGAACGCAAATAGTCCTGGTCCAAATGAAATGGGTGAGTGGAAGCTTCTAACAGGTAATGCTGTCATTACAGAAAAAAATAATCCTAAAACAACAATAACAAATGTCAGTTCCGAATTGCTTGTTTTGGTTTGGACAATATCAAATGGTTCAGCTTCTTCATCAGATACTATTAGAATCAGTGTAATACCACTTAAAGTAACATTCGTCAATATTAAAAATGCTACATGCAATGAAAGTGACGGGAGTGTTAAATTGCAGATAAAGTATGGAACATCATTTAATGTAGAGCCTCTGTATTGTCAAGTTACATGGGAAAATGGCTCTTCTGATACCATACGTCGTAATCTTCCATCAGGTAGTTATTACGTTTCGGTAGTTGATAGGGATGGTTGCAAGGCAACAGATACTGTCAGGATTTCAGACAACTGTAATGAAGTAAAAAGATATAGCGTTGAAGGTAATGTTTACGGAGGAGTAAATTTATATAAAAACGGTCTTGCATTACTTATAAAACAGAATGAAAGTTTTCCTGTTGCGGTCAATAGTGTTCATGTTAAAAACGGTTATTACAAATTCACAGGAGTAGAAAAAGGAGAATATACCGTATATGTTCTACCTTATAAAGATTCTTTATTAACTATTCTGGATGACTATTTCTTGCCTACTTATTATGTGAATAAGGTAAGTCTAACAACTGCAAATCCTATTCAGGTAAAAGGCAATACTTACAGTGTAGATATAAAGCTTGCTGAAAGGAAACAATCTAACATAGGACCTAATAATGTTAAAGTGAATATTGATCCCAAAAATGGATCTCCTATTTCTACATTCCCAGTGTTATTATTCAATGAGAAAAATGAATTGGTTGATGCAGGTTTCTTTGACGGAACATCAGTATACTTTGATAATTTGGCAAGTGGTAAATATTTTGTGGCAATGGCTATAACCAATGATGGATACAAAAACTCTGCTTTGTTTGAAGTAAATAACGCACGAATAATTGTTGATGCTGAACTTAAAGACGGAACCGTTACCAGTACAGAAATTTCAATTGACAACACTATTCGTGCTTTCCCAAATCCATTCAAAGATCAGCTTACTATTGAAATTACAAATGTAACCAGTGAATGCAAGGCGAGATTAATTGATCCAATTTCTGTGAAAGAAGTAAAAGTATTCTCAGTCATTTCTGGTCAGAATCTGGTAAACATGGATGATCTTGCTGCAGGGTTCTATATACTTCAGATTGAAAATGGAGGTGAAGTTAAAAATGTAAGTATTATTAAACAATAAAAATCATTTACCAATTAACCTTAGCCCCTGTTAACCGCAATGGGGGCTTTTTTATTTCAAAGTTATTTAGTTGTGAGTTTTACTTTCGAGAGGTAACTAACTTAGTAAGTTACTGATAGGTAGACTGCTGTATTCAGCAGAACCAGATGGGATTCGTATTAGATGTAAAAAGATTAAAGGATAAATTCTAAATTTATCTTACCTGATCATATCAAGCATTTCCATTACTTCAGAATAAACAACTTCACTTCGATCCGCAGGAAAGATAAACAAATCAGGTAGGTTCAGACTATCAATGCAAAGGTTATCATTCAAAAATGCTTTAGCCCTGATTAATCTGTCATTGACTTCTTCTTCAGGTATCTCCAAAGATATGGCAACTTCTTGCACATTAGCCCTTTCAACTTCAACCATCACATAAACTGATCTTAGTGTTCTCGGCAAACCATCAACAGCACTTTCAAGAATTTCTTTAAACCCTATATTAGACACTCCAATATCAGGTATACCGCGTTTTTTGAAGGCATTGAAAAAATCCTTACTAAACCAACTTGATTTATTAAGCCTCACTGAAATGATACTTAACAAAATTCTTGTAAGCCAGACAGAAAACTCCATATCCTCTTTAAATTGAGATAGTCTTAAAAAAGCTTTAAGGAAAGTTTCTTTAAGAATATCATCTACGTCTGCATCATGCCTCGTAACTGACCTGGTAATTCTGAAAAGTCTTTGATTATATTTTTTTATAATTATACCAAAGAGTTTCTTTTCACCATTACGAATTTTATCAATTAACTCAAGCTCCGTCATAATTCCCCTTATACGTGATTGGGAAAAATATGTAACCATATGTCAAAAAATATTTGTCTTTTAAACCATAGTTTACACGTGCCAAATAGGAGAGTAACGACCATGAT
>NZ_JAGHZZ010000030.1:51585-51792 GCF_017745095.1 Sporocytophaga sp.
CTTATTCTTTATAATAATAAACAGTAATGTCTTAGTTATCACACATATAAAAAAATATTGAAGTATTTTAAAAAATATCTTGGTTCACGGAATTTTTAGCTCTGGAAGGTGAGTAGTGGTGGACAAGAATTTAATTTTAAAATTATCAAAGTAAAGGTGCTCACCTCACTTCTCATATAACTAATATTCAATTCATTATAATTAGTT
>NZ_JAGHZZ010000031.1 GCF_017745095.1 Sporocytophaga sp.
GCTGTCCTAATAATGGGAAGGTTACACTTGCAATAATTCATTAAGAGAATGTATAACACTCTAATTTCAACCTATCATTGTGATAGGGTATGAAAATTTATATTTTATCTTCATAATACTCATCAAGAATTTTATTTACAGGTTTATTCTTAAGCGGATTGACATACTTTGTTTTTGGAGAATAATCCCAGATGTTCTGCCTGTACCCTAACAACCTTCCAAGTTTACAATCCAGATTATTACTTATAAGATAATTCCTTATCTCATCGGATCTCTGTTCCAGTATAGCATCTTTTATCTGAAGCATAGTGATCATGTTCGGAACAATTCTTAGTACATATCTCCAGGGCTCATTGAAAGTATACACTTTATATGGCTCTCCTTTTCTGTCTATTAAAACAGATTCAGTAAAATAAAACCTTTCCGATTCTGAGAACTTCGAGTTTTTCCATTCATATTCATAAAACTCTCTCAGCCTCTGTTCGCGGTTCACATAGATTTTCTTACCACGCTTGCGCCGCTTTACAAGAAACTTTTTCGAATCACTATATTGAACTGTGTTTATCTTTTTCAGCAAGTCTATATAAAATAATGCTCTTGGACTTCTTCTTACATCGTCTCTCAAAACAAATGTCCTCTCCCAGCCTTTCTGGACCGGAGGAATCAATGGCTCATATCCAAGATTTCTGATTTGAACTCTTAACCTATTCTGCTCTTTATGCAAAGCAATCAGCTTCTTCTCTAATGCCTCTTTCTGCAATCGTTTTTTCTTTCTTGCAGATTGAATGCGTAAATAAAGGGTTATATCCCTTGTATCCATTTACAAATTCATCTAAAAATTGAACATAGGATTCCTGCCAGCCGCCTTGCAGCCAGAAAGAGATGCTCATTCAATTCACAAAAACGTATTGCTATCCTCAGAGACAATAAAGCTCTTGCTCAATGGTCAATTTAAAATTGAATTGAGAAAATAATGCGTAGTTCGTGACAAAATGCCACAATGGAAACAACAAGGATATAAAGTATAAAACCTACTCCCGAAATCTTATGATGATTGTGAAAGAAAATAATATCCAAGCCTTGCTACACTAAGCAAAGAATCGAATGGGCGATATTTGGATGAATTCTAACATTGGTAACCTCCTGTTTAAAAGTAAATATTATTAGGAGAATTAATTATGATGCAAAAGTAAATAATCTGAGAGAAATTTGCAAAATAAAATTCTCTCATTCCGTAGTTCTAGATAAAAAATGGCTCTTCCCATCAGTATCACTGAGAAGAGCTTTTATAGTTTATTGCAATTTCTCCATTTGAAAGTTGCTTTGTTGTTAAGACCTTTAATCTCTTTAAGCTCATTGCACTTGGAGAAAAAGGAATACCTTGTCCAAACATAACAGGATAAACAATCACCCAGAATTCATCTATTAGATTTAATTCGTTCAGCAACTGAAAGGTTGTAGGGCCACCAAACATTAGTATACTTTTACCTTCTTGCTTTTTTAATTGAAGAATTTTATCTGCTATATTTCCGTTAATGATCTTAGTATTATGGAGATCCTTCTCTATCATTGAGTTTGAGATCACGATCTTTTGAGCATCATTATACCAGTTCGAATATTTAATTTCGCTTTTGGATGCATCAGGTTTATTTCGCGCATCAGGCCAAAAGCTTTCCAACATCTGATAAGATACTCTTCCCATTAAAGCAGCATCTGCCTCATCAGTTAAACTACATATAAAATCCAGATTTTCAGGACTGGGATTAAAATCATCGAACTCGCCACGCTTTCCTGCAACAAATCCATCAATCGAGGTATGTACTATTAAAATTATCTTCCTCATATGTATTGTATGTTTATTGGTTAGTACTGATTACAAAGCTATAACTGTTTTGTTTAATCTCTGTTGTTTATATTCTATAAATCAATTCAATGAGAAAATTCCCCCTTGTTGAAAGGAGACGCCAGCATGGCGTCTCTACGAGAGGATTTCAGAAATTTTACTTTTATATCTGGAATATAAGCTGAACATTATCAGTCCACATCCAAATATAATCAATACCCATTCCTCTGGTTCCGGTGTTCCTGAGACTTCTCCGAGTTTGAACATTGGCTTAGACAATACTTCTTTTCCGTCTTCAACTTCTCTGTTAAATCGATCATCTTTACTTTCCATTTCATCCAATCGTTTGTGCTGAACTTCATTCACAAGAACTATCATAGAAGAGAACCTTGTTACAATACCCGCTTTCAAGGCAACGGTATGAATAAAATCAAGATTACTCAAATTGCTTTGACCTTTAACAGGTTTACTCATATTTATATATTGACGTGCTGCGAGCTTTTCAAATTGTGGCTGAGACTCTACATTGCCTTGTTTTATTTTCCACACATACCCTTGCTCCGACAATAAATACTCCTTAGAAAGATTATACTTGTGCTCTAATTGCTTTTGTTGAAAAAGATCATTGATAGATAAATATGACTTCCCTCCGGAATTTACAATTGTCTCCATAAGTTCATCATCATAAGCATATGGCAGCTTACCATCCATGTGTACAAGATATACTGGAAAAGTGAATTCTAATGAAGACAAACTATCTTCACTGATTTCATAATCCCCCTGATCTGTAAGAAACACAACTCCGTCATACTTCTTTTCTTTTCGCAGAGAGTCAAACTGATGAAGCATTTTCAACTGGCTTGAATTTCCCCAGTATACAAGTTCATCCGTATCTACAGCTTTAAGCTGATCTTTTCTGGCAAACTGACCAGTCAGGTAAACATCCGCCTCTTCATAGCCTTTCTCTGAAAGACTCTCAAGAATATCTTCCAGCTGCTCTTTATACTTACCAGTACTATATGATTGATCAATAATGAAAGCAAAAGAATATTTTTTATCATTTGCTTCTTCTGTTTTAGTTATTTCAGGAGTTGCAGAAATAATGGTGCTATCATTGAAAGCAAAGACATGACTTTTTCTTTCTTGTTTATTGCTGCAAGGCAAAGATACAGGAAGCCAGTCTTCATCGTTATTTTTTCCCGACTCTTTACCATTAACCAGAAATTCAGTATCTCCATCACAATATACATTCCTTTTTTGAAGCTGAAAAGGTAATGAATAGTCATTATCCAAATCAGCCAGCAACTGATAACTAAACCATAAATGGAAATCTGGACCTTCCTCTACTGTTACACTTCTTTTATCATAAATCCTGTTTTTAGGAAGTACAGGAAATGCTCTGAGACGGTATTGTCTTGGACCTACTTGTTCAAGCAATGATGGGTCAATGCGTTCTCTGACCTGTTCTTTATAAACCTGCTGAGCTGCACCTCTCGGAGACACTCTGTATGAAAACTTTTTCTCATTAGTATCGCTGATCCAAACGCCCGTAATTACTGCATGCTCAGGCAAACTAAAGTAATACAGAACCTCTTGTTGATCAAATGTATTGTTCCTGTACACTTCATGGATTTCAACATCAACTATCCCCTCCTGCTCTTTAGTCTTTATTTCTTGTTTGCTCACATGCACGTTCTTTTCGTCTATATTTAACAAGCCAGCTTCAATCCCTTGTCTTTCCCAGGTTGACTTCAAGGCACTTTTAATGGCATCTCTTTCTGTCTTTTGAAGTGAGACATCAAAACATTTTTCATACAGTTCAGATGCAGCTCTTGTGTCTTCATACATACTCCTTCCTTCATACAAAAATGGTTTCAGGAAAACGTTATGAGCAGATTGTAAGAGCTTAAAATTAGATTTTTCCCCACCAAATGCGCTTTTATAAATGGCTTCTATATGATCATTCTTCTCTTCTTCTCCAAGATACCTATAGTTGCTTAAATATGCATTTAGCAATCCACTCTTAATTTCTTCAGCATTTGAACTGAGTTCTTTTATATCAGAATCAGAGAATGAAGCTTTGTTCAATCTGGTCAGATAATCTTTCTGTGGTTGATTCCAGTTCAACAGATAAAAAAACAAAAGATTCAGAGCGGCAAAGGAACCAGTTATTGCCAGTGCTTCTCCTAATGAATAAGTTTCAGAGTACCATTTTATTTTCTTATAAAACGAAGTAAAATAGTAATAAAAAAATGCCACAGGCAAACCTAACAATAAGGTCATGGAATAAAATAAAAATACTAAGAAGATGATAACCAAAAATCCTTCACTAAATAAATATGGAATATCAGTGAGGTTAATTTTTGCCAAAGCTTTAATCAATCCTGCTAATGATGGAGGGATATAAAATATGAGCAGAAGTCCCACATAGGAACCTATTATCAGAAGTACTGAATTCAATATCAAAGAAAAACTCGCTGATAACTTTGTTGCTGGAGATTTCTCATTAATTAATCCATAGAAAAAAACAATCATCCCTGTCACAAAGAGGATAAACAAGTGTAAAGTACCTGCATGCATTTCTCTTACCAGAAACAACCTTAGAAGTAACAACAAAGTAAGAGGTACTTCCACTCCATAAAACAAGGCAACGAGTTTATCCTTGCGTTTCCTGAAAACAGTGAGCGCCAAAGTAATTGATACTAATGGAACACAATAAGCCAATATTGCTGTAATGATAAACTCAAAAGGAGAAAATCCTAAAAAAGCATCTCTGATAATAAAGATTACAAACCCAGTACTAATTTCAAGGGAAGCGAAAAGTACGAGATACAGCATATTCCATGACCAAAACAGGCCATAAGAAAAAAAATTACTTTGAATTAACTTTTTCATTGTTATTAACAGTTAAAAATTGATTTATCATTAAATTCATTTTCTTGGATAATTCTTTGAACTCTTCCGGATAATGCTCCGGAGACTGATCCAGTAATATTGAAATCATAACCCAATCATGCTCGCCATTCTTTATATCAGTCCAGACTCTGGAAGCGTGATCATGTGTTACTTGGCCAGCAGACTGAAACCAATAACAAGCCTTTTGACTGGTATTATCAAGGGAAAGCAGAGTTACCGGGAAATTCGGAGTGATCAATCTTGTTTCAGATTTTGCAATTGAAAAGCCATTAGCCTGAGTACATAGGTCCGGAGGATGATGCCCTCGCCAATTGTTTGTATATACAATCAGACAAGTTCCGGTTAACTTTCTTAATGAAAATTGAAACTTCTTACCTGAACTATTATCTCTTTCAAATGCTTTATACTCAGCCTTAGTGATAGGGATCTCTTGAGCTATAATATCTGCAGGCCATTGCAGTTCCAATTGAGGAAGATTTATAGCTGGCTTTGAGATAAACATTGTACAAGATAAAAATGTGAATAAAACTGCGGCTGAAAAGAGTGCTGGAAGATTAACAATGGTTCTATCCTTAGGTAAAGATTTTCTTGTTATTGCTATTGGATGTTCTTTGGCTGGCAGATGATAATGCAGCAAGAACCATGTGATGATACAGGAAAATAAAAAGCCTGTTATTCCCAGTGGTATATGGATAATTCCCGCAAGTACTGAGCGATCCAGCACAGTCTCAATAAAGACAATGGTAATAATTCTTACAAGATTAAAACTATAAATCAACAGATTTAGAAACATGAAATACAACAGCCATCTGAAATTAATCTTCTTGTTCTCTATCCAACTTATTGTAAAGAAGAACAGCCAACTTGTCCACAAACCATTCAGGCCACTGCAAGCAGAGCTTACCTCTGCTGATCTGTTCTCTATCATGATAATTGTTTCTTTACTAACTTCACTAATATGAAACCAGGAAAGGAATGAAGTAACAGACTCTGCTGCAAAAAGCCTTAGAGGAAAGCCCAGGTATACATCTAGATGAGGTCCCAGAGGTAATGTCTGAATTAATAAAAAAGTCGGAAGTATTCCCTTCTTCCAGTTTTCATAAGTCATAAAAAATCCTGACATGCTGAACAGCGCCAGAAAAAACAACCCACAAGAGAGCATATTAATCTTTGCATAGATCTCTGACAATGCATAAGCTACCGAAACAGAACATAGTAATATAAAAGGCATCCATCTAAACTGAATCTGTAACAGTTCACCTTTGGGTAAATTATTCAGGTGTCTTACCAGAAAGAACAAGACCATCAGGAACAAAATCAAGTTAAGAAGAGAATAGCTTTCAAAAATACTTCTGGTAAACCAGATCAAAGAAGGCAGATATAAAAATATAATGCTCATGGAGAATAGCAATGCAGCGAATAATGGCACATATCCTATCCTCCGGAACAGACCTGGCATTAGCAATTTAGACCTAAACAGACTCTCTTTGATATTCATTCAATTTAATTATCCACTAAATTAAAAAGTACTTTGCAATACAAAGTTGCAGAAAATTTTCAATAAAAAATAACCTGGTCATTATTTTTTTATAAAAAAAAGTTAGATAAAAATCGGTTGAAGGTTCAAATACCCAATAATAAGAGCAAGAGTAAGAATAAGATACCTGGAATATAATAACGAATGGTATCCGATTATTGAAAAATTCTAATGCAAAAATGACCTGATTTACATTACTTTCTACAACTTAAAAAACACTCTGAACGTCGTTCCCTTTCCCTCACTACTATCCACTTCAATTTTGCCACCTGCATTATCTATAATTCTTTTTACTATATATAGCCCAACCCCTGTACCTTCAACGTGAGAATGAAATCTTTTGAACATGGTAAAAACCTTATCAAGCTGATTCTTTGGAATACCAAGCCCATTGTCCTGCACTGAAAATAACAGGTAATTATTTATAAGTTCAGTCTTAATCAATATTTCGGGTCTGATATCAGATTGCCTGTATTTTAAAGCATTGCTCACAAGGTTGTGAATGATGCTTCTAAAATTCTTTCTTGAAAAACGAAATCCAAATCCTTCATTTAAATTGACGATAATTTTTGCGTCAGTAGATTTAATCTGCTCCTGATACAACAGTTGAATTTCTTCAAGAACCTCTTCAAAATATACGAACTCAATTTCTTCTTCAACATCTTTCTGTACCTTGCTAATTTCAGTGAGCTCCTGGATTGTATTTTTAAACCGGTCTATAGACGACGAAACAAGTTTCATAATATCTCTGAACTCTTCGTTTTTGACCATCTCTTCACCAAAGGAAACCTTTAAAGCATTAATAAGTCCTTCTATATTGGAAACAGGTGCTTTAAGATCATGAGAAGCTGTATAAATGAAGTTATCGAGGTCGTTATTTATCTTAATTAGAAGTTCATTTTTCAAAGCCAGTGCTTCCCTGTTTTTTACCTGCTCAGTAACATCATAAGCAAAAATAAAAATACCATTGATACATCCATTTTCTCCATGCATTGCATAAATAGCAAACGTAAAATAAAATGTTTCTATGGTGCCAGAAAGAGGATTAAGCATCGGGTAAGGAAGTTCTATACCAATGTACGGTTCCCCTGTCTTATAAACTTGATCTAACTTTTCTATAAAATCCAGACCGGAAGCGTTCGGAAACACGTCTATTGCACGGAATCCAATAACATTGCGGTTCCCGAACAATCTTTCCACTGCAGGATTGATAAGCTCAAACTCATGGTCTGGCCCTTTTAGTGTACAGACTATTGCAGGAATCAGATCAAAAAGATTTTTTAAAAGTTGTCTTTGAATTTCGGTAGAGTTGTAGACCAGTCTTTCCTTTTCAACAATTTTCAGTCGTTCAAACTCCTCCAGTTTTCTCTCGTTGATGTCATTCAAAGAACCGAACCATGATATTACTTTTCCTGAAGCATCCATTATTGGCTGAGCTTGCAGCAAGAACCACCTGTAGGTGCCGTCAAATCGACGACAACGTAATTCATTCTCGAAAAAAGATTCTTTAGTTAAAGCATCATTCCATTTGGCCTTATATTTTATTTCATCTTCCGGATGGAAAGACTGCCAGTCCCCCTCAAGTGAAGCTCTTTTGTCCAGGTTGCCTGTATAATCAAACCACTTATCAGAAACAAAAGTGATATCACCTTCTGAATTTGCAGTCCATATGTAAGAAGGAACAAAATTTGCCAGCTTGCGCCAATTTTCTTCACTTTCTTTTAATTTCTTCCTTGCTTCAACCTTTTCAGTTACATCAAAAATCTGAACATAAATTCCATAAATGATGCCATCATCTAGTATGATAGCCTGATAAGTAAAATCAAAAATCCGCTCTTCCTTGCCTCCTTTCTTAGCAGGCATTTCAGAGCCTGTAAATGGATTTCCTGTATTATATACAGAATCAAGCACCTTGGTAAGTCCCATCTCTGCTAGCTCTGGAAATACTTCACGCACTGCAAGTCCTATTATCTCTTTGTCTCCCACCAAAGCCTGATATGCAGGATTTACATAGTCATACACATGATCTTTCCCTTTAAGAATACAGATCATAGAGGGATCTTTATGAAATACCCCTAACAAATGTTTTATTGAGAATTTAGACAAACTTGTTACGGACATTCTGTTTAAGTTAAAAATGGATTACAAACAAAAACGAATCACTGAGATGAATAAAACTAAAAATAGAATTATTGGTTAAAAAATATTCCACTTTCAGTAAATTAAATCTTCATTATACCAATGTAAACAGCTTACACTAAAAACAAACTATTAATTTCCAATTCTTTAGTTATTGAATAGGACATAACTGTATTTTCATTTTCTTAATCATTCTTAAATTCTATCTTAAAACAAATCTATTTGATTAGTGAGTTTAAAATATAACTTAAAATTAGTTCCCTCTCCTTCATTACTATCCACCTCTATTCTACCATTGGAGTTTTCCATCATTCTTTTTACAATATAAAGGCCCACGCCTGTCCCCTCTACATGATCATGAAATCTTTTAAACATAGTAAAAACCTTACCCAGATGAATTTTGGGAATACCCAAACCATTATCCTTCACAGAAAGTAAAAGATAATTTTTATTTTTTTCACCTGTTAAAACAATCTTCGTTTTTTGATCAGGTTTCCTATATTTTAATGCATTGCTAACGAGATTGATTATTATACTTCTGAAATTTTTTCTGGAAAAAGAGAAACTAGCTTTAACGTCCCAATGAATTTCTATGCTGGCATCAGAGACTTTGATAGCATCTCTGTAGAGCAATCTGATTTCCTCCATCACTTCCTCAAGATATGTAAAATCAATCACCTCTTCAATATCATTTTGAACTTTGCTGATATCTGTAAGCTCTTGAAGTGTATTTTTAAATCGATCTATAGAGGTTGATACATATTTCATTATGGAATTAAATTCATCATTTCTTTTTATTTCATCGCTTAATGAAATTTTCAGAGTATTCATCAATCCTTCAATATTAAATACAGGTGCTCTCAGGTCGTGAGAAGCTGTATATATAAAGTTATCAAGCTCATTGTTAATTCTTATAAGATGTTCATTCTTAAGAGCTAGCTTCTCTCTTGTTTTGACTTGCTCTGTCACATCGGAGGCAAATACGAGTATGCCATTGACATTCCTCCTTTCGTCATACATTGCATAAAAGGAACAATTGAAATAAAAATTTTCAGGTTCAAGACCGTAGTCTTTAGTAAAAGCATAAGGAATTTCTTTTCCGACAAAGGGCTTTCCCGTTTTAAATATTTTATCTAAATGCCTGATCAATCCTTGATCCAGTACTTCTGGTAAAGCATCCTTGACTAATTTGCCGAGGAGCTGTCTAGAGCCGAAAAATTTTTCAACAGCTGGATTAATAAATTCGAATTTATGATCACTACCTTTTAAAGTACATATCATTGCAGGAATCTTATTAAACAAATTCTCAAGCATTTGCCTTTGAATCTCTGATGAAATAAACAATTGTTTTTCTTTAGCTACCGATTCTTGCTTTTCAATTTCTGCAATCTTTCTTTCATTTATATCAAAGAGAGATCCAAACCAGGAGGTTATTTTTCCAGTTTGATCCAACATAGGCTCTGCCTGAACAAGAAACCATCTGTATATCCCGTCATATCTGCGACAACGCATTTCCATTTTTAAAACACTTTTATTTTTTATAGCTTCCTGCCATTTAATTTTTGAATGGAAGTGGTCCATTGGATGTATGCTTTGACGATATTCATCCTCAGTTAGTTCTCCGTTACCAAAGCCGCAATATGCTCTCCATTTTTCAGATACAAAGGTTAACTCTCCTTGAGCATTTGCTTTCCAGTTGAAGGAAGGAACATAGTTGGCGAGCTTGCGCCAGCTCTCCTCACTTTCTCTTAATCTACGCTTATAAAGAACCTTTTTAGTAACTTCTTTTGCCCGAACATATGTTCCATAGATTTGTCCATCCGAAAGCTTTATAGGATAATATAGAAGGTCGAAATAATGCTCCTCATTATTTATATTAAAAGGCATTCCATTTGTAGTGAATGAGTTGCCTGTTAAATAAACATAGTCCATAATTTCTATGAAACCTTGCTCTGCAAGCTCAGGAAAAACTTCTCTAATCGGACAGTCTAGTAATTCCCTTTCCACAACCAAATTCTGATAAGCAGCATTAACATACTCATATATGTGATCCTTCCCCCTCACAATACAAATCATAGCAGTGTCCTGATCAAATACACCCAATATATGTTCAAGTGACAATTTGGGCTGAAGCTCTAAATACATTTAGATAAAAATTTAAAGTTGATAGATAGATAAATAAATAATACTCATTATTGAGGATAACAACTAAAAACTGAATTATTAGTTAAAAAGTCAACCAGAATTTTACAAGTACGTAAGCCTGGGAAGCCCTGTATTGGCCAGTCTTGAGCAATCAACTAATAGTCAATTCATTAAAAAATACCTTGTTGTATTATTAAATTAAAAAATTAATCAAGGCCTCCACAAACTTTATCTCTGGCTCTACCTTGTAATACAGTAATTCTGAAGAATATAAAATCAAATTTGGGGAGACAAAAAATCTAGTCAAAAAAAAATCAGGAATGATAAGCTAGTTGCTCATTTCCATTCCTGATTAAAAGTGTAATGTGATTACTCTGCAGATGCTTCTGTTTCTATTTCAGCACTTGCTTCTATTTCTTCATTTGCTTCTGCTTCAGCGCTTACTTCGATATCAGAATTTGCTTCTGTTTCTTCATTCGCTGCTGTTTCTGTTCTTGCTTCTGCTTCAGCCAAAGCTTGTGCTAATGGTTTTAAATTAGGTTCAGGCTCATGGTATGGAAGAATTTCCACTATGTTCGTAGTAATAATTTCAAGTATCTGATAATCTGAAGTAGAATCTGAAAAGAGATCTTCTACACGGTCATAAGCTTCTCTTACATTATTCCCGTTAACCAGAATCATTTGTTTTAACTTCTTCTCCTTGCCTGCTTTCTCATCAAGAGATGTGATAGCCACTTTGCACTTATACCAGGTAAGTCCTTCCTCATTGATCACGAGTTCATGTACACGATATTTGCTTACAGTAAGCAGAACAAATTCTCTGAAGTTAGATCCTATTTCGTCATACACTCTAGCTTCAGCATCGGTGAAGCTTACTGCATCAATTAAATATACTTCAGTAACAGTAGTAAAACCTCCGTTCTGATCTTCTCTGTTGTATTTGAATTTACACTCAAACCAGGTTGCCATAATAACTAATGATTTTTAGATTTAGAGAATAAAGTTAATCTTTCTTCAACTAAAAATCATCTGACATTAATAATTTTTTATCCACTCAGACTAACATGTAGATAAATAAAAAAGAACTCCGTTGCTGGAGTTCTCGACAATTTGTTTTCTCTTTTTCTGATTATCTCTTCTTTGCAAAATAATAACCTAACCCTGCGCCTACAGCCAACAAAGAAAATACAGATGCAATTCTTCCTACCGTCCTGAAAGTATGTCCGTTATTCGAAGTATGTGCTCCTGATAATTCAGTTGTTTTATAAAGGTCATCTTCCTTCATTGCTTCTTTTTCAAAAACTTTGACGAGCGTATCTAATCCGCTACGCAATGAGTCTTCCGAGACTGGTCTTCCCTGCCCCATTCCTGCTATGGTAGGATTCAAAGACTGAAGCCTCTTCAAAGAGCTGCACACTTTTGATTTATTTATATTATAATGAGCCGGAGGGCCTTGCATTTCCGGATCTTCAGATAGAGCTATCGGTGGTATGCTCAGCTTTTGTTTTGAAGTGATAATATCTCCCGCTATCAAAACTTTATCTTTGGGTCTGAAAAAAGATATGTGACCTGGTGATACTCCAGGGGTATGAATATATCTCCATCCCTCCAAAGATGGTACCCAGCTTTCAGGCAAAGGCATAATATGATTACTAAAATTCAGAGTTTTACCGGAATACAATTGAAGCAGATAAGCCATGGCGGCGCTTCCAGAAACATTTTCAGGTGGTGGAAAGTTCAAATCACCAGTTAAATACGGGATTTCTAATGGATGAGCATAGATCTTTATATCTGGCCATTTTTTCAGCAATTCAGGCACTCCACCAACATGATCAAAATGCCCATGTGTAAGAAGTAAAGCCTGAGGAGGGTTATCTTTTCCAAAAAGCTTGGCGGCTTCTTTAATTATTTTTTTTCCGGAACCTGTTATTCCTGCATCTATAATAGTCCATGGATTTCCATCCCCTGGTTCTCCGATTAAATAAAAATTAACATTAAGACTTTTGAAACCTATCACGTCTTCTGCCAGCTCGTATCGGTTTTTCCTTCTCAACAGATCCCAAACCATTCTCGTCCTTATTTATACATTGAAAACAGTAAAAACCGGAGGTAAAGTTTATTCTAAACTCAGGGATATTAAAAGGAATGGGGAACTTTCACCAATGAAATAAGGAGGAACTTAAAAATAAAACCGGAAATTCTTGAATGATTTCCGGTTTTGAAATAATGATTAAAACTGTGGACCTACGTTGTCGGTAATATGTCCTGTTTGGTAAAGAGTAAAGGCAACTACCGTTACGATTCCAATGATGATTCCGAATACCAACAAAAGTCTTTTATAAAACTTATTGTCTTTCTCCAGCTTGTGTTTTTTAAGAATATTTTTAACTACGTTATCAGCTCTGTGAAATGCACTTTCATTTTTAATGATATAATCAAAGGCTCCGTGAGTCAATGTGTCAATAGCTATTTCAATTTTGTCCTGAGCTGTAAACATTACTACTTCTGCAGAAGGAAGTCTGTTTTTTATAGCTCTCAGAATCTCCATACCATTTTTGGCATTCTTATTTTCTGTACTTAATGTATAATCCAGGAAAATGATTTCCGGATCTTTATCCAGATTATTCAGACAATCTTCTCCGGTATTGAAAATGTCTATTTTATAGTTATGATTTTTTAATAGATAATCCTTCAGAAGTTCACACTGCATTTTATCATCATCTACGATAAAAATATTCACATCTTTCATAAAAGTAAATTTGAATAGTTTTTAATATAAAGTTTGTTTTTCTGTTTCCAGTTGTTGATACGTTAAATACAAAATAGAATCGAATTTTGCAATTAGTTCTTGCATTATTTCCAGATCAACTTGCTCTACAGACTGATGTTCAATCTGTTGAACAATATCACTTCCTACCTTTATACCCATATATTTCACTCTTGGTTTCAACGCATGAGCAATCAATCCTACTTCTTTCCAGTTGTTTTCTGCAGCCTTCTCTTTGAGTTTTTGCCAGTCTCCAGGAACTGATTCAAGAAACATATTGATATATTTCAACATCTGATCCCTATTGTTGGACGTCATGCCTCTGAGAAAACTTAGATCAGCCATACCCTCACTCATAAGACTACCCGAAACTTCTTTGTTGTCTTTAGTAAGCTCAATTACTTTTTCTTTATTAATTAATGTTGAAATTTTAATCAATAAAATATCTGCATCAAAAGGCTTCGAAATAAAGTCTGTCATTCCGCTATCAAAACAACTGTCTATCTCCGGCTTGGTAGCGCTTGCAGTCATAGCTATGACAGGTACATCCGAATATCCAAGAGAACTATTCTTACGAATATATTTAGTTGTTTCATAACCATTCATTTCAGGCATTTGGACATCCATGAGGATGATATCATAGTGTTTGCTTTTATTTTTCAGTAATTCAATTGCAACTTTTCCGTTCGATGCCACATCTATAGTAAGATTCTTTATCAAGGATTTCAATGTGTCTACTGCTACGACCTGGTTAAACTCATTGTCTTCAACAAGTAGGATTTTTATGCCATGAAGTTCCTGAACCCTTGTCTGAATTGGTTTTTCGTTTCTTTCCACTTTTTCAGTCCCAGCTTTATACCAGATTCTGAAAGAAAAAGTAGTTCCTTCTCCAAGCTTACTTTCCACAGTAATAGTGCCCCCTTGAAGTTCTACAATTTTCTTTGATATGCTAAGCCCGAGACCTGTGCCCCCAAACTTCCTGGATGTATCTCTTGCTGCCTGTGCAAAGTCTTCGAATATAGTAGCCAACTTGTTCTGCGGTATACCAATACCGGTATCCTGAACAGAAAATTCAATCAACAAATCATTCCCCTTTTGTTCTATCAGCCTGCAGTACATATCAATACTGCCTTTTTCAGTAAACTTGACAGAATTACCTACCAGGTTTACCAATACCTGATTCAACTTACCAGGGTCTCCGATTATAGTATCGGGAAGACTTTCATCAATAATCGGTGTCAGTTTAATTTCTTTTTCATCAGTCTTTATTTTGAAAGTATTATAAAGGCCGTAAAAAATATCAGAAAGGTTAAAGTTGATTTTCTCGAATTCAATTTTTCCAGCATTGATTTTTGAGAAATCGAGAATCTCATTGATAATTACCATCAGATTATCAGATGACTGACGTATTGCTTTAAGATAGCTCTCTTGTTTCGGTGCCAGGGGAGTATTAAGAATCAGATTGGTCATACCAATGATTGCATTCATTGGAGTTCTTATTTCATGACTCATATTGGCAAGAAACTGCTCTTCTCTTTTCTTCGCTTGTTCTGCTTTTACAATAAATCTATTCAATACGATCTCAGTCCTGATCCTTTTTCCAATATCACTGTTAAGCAATATCAGTACCCAGGCCAGAAAAGACAATGCTATTACATTTCCGATAATAATAAATATCAATGCATAGCCAGATTTTGAATCTACTTCATCAGATTGCAAATCATATCTGTCTATTTCTTCAGTTTTTATCTTAACTATCAAACTTTGTAACTGGGCCAATAAGTCTCTACTAGTGCCTGATCTAAGGACGGCTATTGCATCTTTCTGTCCTTTTTCATTTTTCAGGCGAATGGTTTGCTCAGCAAGCTTAACCTTCCGGTCCACCAAATCATCCAGCTCTTTCAGCCTTTTCTGATTCTTATAGTTTTTAGAAAATGAAGCAATTTCTTCTGTAATAAGTAAGCGTGCATGATTATAAGATTCCAGATAAGTGCTGTCACCACTGATCACATAACCTTGCTGACCCGTTTCAATATCTCTTATGTAAAATTGAATATTTTCCAGTAAAACCTGACTTTTCCGGGCTTTCACCTCATTTCTTCTTACATCACGAAAACTATGAAGGCTGTAATAGGAGAAAATTCCTGTTGCGTTGAGTACTATGAAGACAATACAGAACCCTAAACTTATATTCTTATTCAGATTCCATTTCATACGGAATGGGCAATTATTTTTATGCTAAACTTTTAAATATAAGTATTTTAATCGGGGGAGCAAAAAGGGAAGAAAGGAATATTTAAGGTATAACAAAAACCAACACAACAATCTAATGACTAACCAATTACAATTGGCAATTCTAATTTATATCTTTCGAACATCACGGAATAAGTTCAACCAATTGCCCTACTTTCAGCAAATCCATATCTGACTTAGTTTTTAAATGAAATGCAAAGACATCAAATGTAGAATTGCCATTTTTATTTGAAGTTTTGGGTTGCGATATAATAGGCTTAATTGGAACACCACCTAACGTTGACTTATCTGTTAAAGAAAAATCAATGTTTTCATTTATTGACCTTGCAAAAACAAATTTTGATATTCGGTCTGAATTTCCAATATATAGTATTTCAAAAAGCATCGTCTTTCAATTCTATTGATCTTCCATCCGGGTCTTTTACAATAGCAGAATATCCCCATTCATTATTTACAGGTTCAGATACAATTTGAGAATTATTGTCTTTTAATTTCTTTATGATTTCGTCAAGATTATTTACAGAAAAACCAAGCCTGGTAGTACTATCTGCGACCGCTACAGACTTAGGCAAAGGATAAATTTCCAACACAAATTTTCCTATTGAACATGAAAAATGTGTAGGACCACTTCCATGTTTTTCTTCCTGAAACGACAAGCCAAGAGTAGAATAAAAATCTACTAAGAGTTGAAGCTGTCTGGTTTTCAGAACTAGTAAAGATATTTCAGGTTGCATTGAAGTGTTTTTAACGTCTATGCTTTTTCGCTCATTTCTTCTTTGCTTTTTCATTTAAAAGCGCTTCGAGCTTTCTTAATTTCTTTTTCCAGAAAGTGTCAAAGAAACCAATCCACTCCTGTACTTCAGAAAACCCATCCTGATTCAGTACACAATACCTTTCTCTGCCAATATCTTCAATCGATATAAATCCCGCTGAATTCAATATTTTAATATGTTTCGAAACAGCAGGTCTGCTCATTTCGAAATTTTCCGCAAGTGCGTTGATCGATAAGCTGTCTTTTGATAGCAGTTGAAGTATATATCTTCTGCTTGGATCTGACAATGCATAAAAAGGATCTAATGATAGTGGCTTTGATTTCATTTCTTATTTGTATCAATTAACAATGTAAACCTTTTCATCACTTTTGATTTCCAGCCAATATTCATGAAGAAATAAGCCAGATAATTTTTCATTCCTTTAAAACCTTTATGTTCAAGAACCAAATCAGTACCACCATCTTTTGCTGTTAAAGTCCAGGTAACAACAGAATCCAAGGTAATCTGTCCTTTGGAACCTCCCTTCCAGGAGTAGGAAAGATTTGTATAGGGTTTTACCTCCAATACTTCACAGTATACAATACCGTCAAATTTGACTTTTACTTTAGGTTTGGTGGTAAATTGAAACTTATGACCAACTACTGGTTTAAAGTCGTTCTCCATTAACCACTGAGCAATTAGATCTGGATCCGTAAGAAATTTCCATACTGTTTCCGGTGAATGATTAAAAAACCATTGATGTCTGATATCTCTTTGCATAATATGTAACCAATTAGTTACACAAATATATGTAACTAATTGGTTACACAAAATAAATTATCAATTAATTTTTAAGAAATTCAATACTACTATTATCAGAATGAAAAAACAATAATTTGGCGACAATCAGAAGCGTATACCACTGAAATAAGTCCACAGAATGAATAGCAGCTGCAGTGGCACTCTGAACCATAAATAAGCCATGCCCGGACCTTCCAATGTTCCTTTTTGATAATCTACATGTTTGATCGCTGCATATATATTTGCTGGAAGCAATAAAAGAAAAAATACGATCAGCAACCATGCGGTAATATGCTTTAAACCCGGTAAAAGTAATCCTATAGCCGCAGCGATCTCAATCAATCCTGTAAGGTAAATTGTTTGAGTTTTAAAGGGAACCAAATCCGGCAGCATCATAGACATCCCTTTGGTAAAGACAAAGTGGCCAATAGCAGTAAAAAGCAGCATTGCTGCCATAGCTATTCTTCCTGCAAGTGAAATATTTACAACTCCGTAAATCAATTTTATTGCGGTAATGGAAATTATAAAGACGGCAAGCAATACAATCAGAGGTTTCATAGAATCTTTTTTGGTAAAGGTCAAAAGATTTTATTTTCCGGACAATGAACCTGGGTTAAGAAATGCGTTTTCTGATCCTGCTGAGCGCCTGAGGAGTTATGCCAATATAAGAAGCAATGTATTTCAATGGAATCAGTTGAATCAAATGAGGTTGCTCTATAAACAACTTCAGATACCTTTCTTCAGGAGTATCATTTAAAAATGAAAGTTCTCTTTTAGCCTTTTTCTGAAACAAATCTTCACTTGCGAACCTACCGATTTTATTTCCGACTTCAGTCTCCGAATATATGATCTGAAGATCCTGATAGGTTAATCGCCAAAGGATTGTTTCAGTTATTGTTTCTACCCTATATAAAGAAGGTATACGAGACAGGAATGAATCATAGGCACTCACAAACCCATTATCAAAGGAAAACGAAAAGGTCAAATCTTTATCTTCTTTTGGAATATAAAATCTGATGATTCCTTTTTCTACAAATGACAAATAGTTTTCTGTTTGCCCAGTCTCTAACAGCACAGTTTTTGAAGGAAATTTCTGTCTCGAAAGTTTTGAAGAAAAAATCTCCCATTCATTTTCACTAAGCGCTACAATCTTTTCAAACAGATTTCTGATAAGGTCCATTTTCAAAAGATTAAAAACTCTGAGGATAAAAATCCAATATTATGATTGAACCCAAAGTAAGTAGAACTGCTAATACTATCCTTGTATAAGGCTTGCGTAATATTGAAAGAAATAACCTCATAAGGCAAAGTTACATCATATGATTAAGTTAATGAAGTATTTCAGGGCTTATTACTTTTTTTTAAACTCCTTAGGTAAACATCCAAACTTCTTCTTGAATGCCACAGTAAAATGCTGCGGATTCTTATAGCCTATTATATGTGAGACTTCAGCGATAGACTGCTCTCCATGCTGAAGCAATGATTTGGCCATTTGCAGACGTTCTTCTGCAAGGTATCCGAATATAGTATTATCAAAAAGTTCCTTAAAACCTTCTTTCAATTTAAAGTTGTTGAGTCCGGTCATCTTTGAAAGCTCCAACAATGAATAAGGTTCTGAAAGATTCATTCTTACCAACTCCCGAACATAATTAAGCTTTTCTATATCATCCTTTCTTAAAACAATTTTAGATTCTCTATTGGTCTGACTATTTAATTGTGCTATCTGCAATGATAACAACTCAAGGACTTTGGCCTCCAGATATACCTTTTTCAATTGACCTGAAAACTTACAATGAATTATATCAGCAAGCACCTGCTTCATAAGAGTTGTAATAGGCATGCATCGATTTCCTAATATAGCGGGCTTATTCTCATCGATACTCACTCCGAATTCCTTAAGTATACTTAAATCATTATTAAAAATCTTACGCAGATACTCTACTGACAATTGTATTTCCAGGCAAAATCTGTCTTCATGAACCGGATTAAAAATGTAACCCTTCATTTCAGGAAAGTAATATAAAGCATGATGCTCATCTTCATAGGCTATATCCATCCCCCCTGTTGCCTTATTAGAAAAGCTATTGCCTCCTCTTAATTCAAAATGCATTTCAAGATGGGGCGTGTCTTTTTCAATATGAGTAATCAATTCAGAGGGGCAACGCATTGAAAACATATTGATAAGAAATCCATCAATCAAAAGAACATTTGACTTGCCTGAAATTCCTCTATATACACCGCTGGCCTCAAATTCTTGTATACCATTTGAGGTAGAATAACCATTCGGAAGTTCAAATACTGTGATAATTTCCTGAAGATCTTCACTTCTAAGGGTTGTTCTCATTTTATTCCTTTTGCGTCATTAATATTACTTCTTGCGTTATTTTTCCCCTCTCTCACCTTCCTATATTTGCAATCCTAATATGAATTTAGACTAATTCTAAATAAAAGTCAAATTTTGCCGAAAATGTCTTTATTAACTGCAGAGAGCACACTATTTAAAACATTAATAATAAGCTATTTAATATTACTAATTTCAATTTCTGCAAAAGCTCAGGAAGCGACTTTCACCATTGCGGGTGACGTCAAAGATCAAAAGGGTATTTCTTTACCAGGCATTTTGGTGGTTGTGGAAGAGCTTAACAAAGCGTCTATTTCTGACATCAATGGAAAGTTTGAAATAGCCGGAATTCCAGAAGGGAAATACACAGTTGTCATTCAAAACATCGGCTATAAACCATATAAAAAGCTGATTCTTGTTAATAAAGAAACTGGAATTTTATCAATACCACTTGAAGAAGAAATTATAGAAACCCAGGTTATTACCATTGAAGGAAAAAGTAAAACCCAAGAGGCAAAGGAACAAGCGATCAAAGCTGAAGTAATAGACACCAAAGCAGTAAAAGTACAGCCAGTATCATTGAATGAATTAATGAATCGTTCTGCTGGTATCAGGATCAGACAAACAGGAGGACTGGGATCTACTTCAAACCTGATGATCAATGGCTACCAGGGTAAAGCTATTAAATATTTTAAAGACGGAATTCCACTGGATTATTTGGGTGGAGGTTATGATATCTCTTTTGTTCCTGTAAATGCCCTTGAAAGATTGGAAGTATATAAAGGAGTGCTTCCGGTAAACCTTGGAGCAGATGCTCTGGGAGGAGCTGTAAATATGATATCCAGAAAATCCTTGCCGAGATATGCAGAGTTTTCTTATGAGCTGGGTTCCTTTAATACTCACCGTGTTTCTGCTAATGCTTTTTACTCTGATACAGCAAAAAAAATATTCATAGGAGCCGATGTATTCTACAATCATTCTGATAATGATTATAAAGTAATTGCAGATGTTACCGATGAAATCTCATCAACTAGAAGCCCTAAAGAAGTCAGACTTTTTCACAATAAGTTTACCAACTACTATGGTGAAGTATATGGAGGTGTAAGAAATACGAAATGGGCAGATGAGCTCCGAATTGGATTAACAGGCTATTGGATTAACCGGGAAAATCAATACGGATCAAACATGAGCCAGCCTTTTGGAGCCTCAGTAAACAGACAATATTCTGTTATACCGACCTTAAGATATCAAAAGAGCCTATTCAAAAACCGACTTCACATTGATCAGTTTTTAGTAATAAATACTATTCATTCTCAGCAGATAGATACAGCTCACGGTTATTATGACTGGTATGGAAATTTCACTTCAGCACCCCATAAAATAGGAGAACAAAGAGTACAAGGAATTTATGCCAAACAAAACTTTTCATACTTTACTTCAAGAACTAATTTGTCTTATGTATTGAATCCAAAACATAAGATTGAATTCAACGCAGTATATACAGCACTGAGTCGGGTCGGAAATGATCCTTACGGAGTAAAATTTAAAAATAGCGGAACAGATATACTGACTATACCGGCATATTATAACAAAGCAATCTTTGCCGTCGGACTTCATTCAAAAATCTATAAAGAGAATCTTAGTAATATCTTCATCATAAAGCACTATCACTATTCTACATCATATGTAGACGGAGACTATTATACTGGAGTAGAAAAAAAAGGATCTTCTTCGAAAAACAGATGGGGAATTGCCGAAGCAATAAAATTGATGGTAAACCAGAATTCGTTTTTTAGATTGTCAGGCGAGGTCGCTACAAGGCTTCCCGGACAGGATGAAATATTCGGAGATGGCAATACCAATCTTTCTAACTTTGAACTGAAGCCTGAAAAAAGCGTAAATTTTAATTTAGGCTTCCGCACTCATAATAAAGACAACCTTACTCTTGAAGTCAATACCTTTTACAGGATTACCCGTGATCTAATATTAAGAGTAGCACCTGTAAACTTCCTCTTTGCTCAATATCAAAACATAGAAAATGTCAAAGGTGTAGGATTAGAGACCGATGTGAACTATAACCTTCTAAAATGGCTTAGAATAAACGGAAACTTCACATACCAGGACTATAGACTTTTCAATAGTTCACAAAAAGAGTTCAACGGAAACCGTTTAAAAAATACACCTTACTTTTTTGCCAATCTGGGCCTGAGCGGCCAGTTTAATAAGGTCATTAATGATAATGATAAACTTACCATTCTCTGTTATTATACATTCGTAAAGGAATATTACCTTGATTATATCCCCAAAGACCAAGAGCCTCAAAGTTTCCTGGGCCTATGGGGAAGAGCGCAATATTCAACACCTAATATAATACCTGATCAGCACATACTTACTGGCGGATTTACATACAGTCCTGCTTATAAATTGTCATTTAGCTTTCTCATTAAAAACATGACGAATTCTGTTTTATACGACAATTACAAAATTCAAAATGCGGGCAGAAGCTTTCACATAAAAGTTAATTATCTCTTAAAATAAAAATTTATTATCAATCATTTAATACAATGAAAAAAGTTGTTCTGAAATTTACCTTTATACTCCTTCTTGTTACAGTGTTCTTTTCTTGTAAAAAGAAAGAAAAAGAAGTTGCTCCACAATTTGGAAGCAACGGTACATATGTTCTTTTGACTGCAATGGGTATGTGGGACGCCGGATTCTATACTGCTTTCGATGGAATGCCATCCGGAGATATCTCTTATGTTTCCAATAAGTCGTTACAAATTACAAGTGTCTTTGGTGTAAGATCATATAAAAACTGGTTCTTCGACAGAACAAATGCTGCCGGTGAAGCAGGTCTGCAGAAATATACAGTATCAAGTGACGGCTCTATCGTCAATTCAGGATTCATCATAAAATCAACCCAATATACAATAGTAGATGAAAATACAGGCTTTTATCTTGATGAAGACAGAGGCTTGCTTAAGCTTCAGAAGTTTAACCCCTCTACCATGCAAAGAACAGGAGAACTGGATTTCTCTTCACTTGCAAAAACCGGTGTGGAATATCAGGTATTGGGAAAACATATACTTGCAGCCAAAGAAGGTAAACTTTATGCTAGCATCACATACGGAACAACTGCAGCACAAGGATTTGGAGATGATTTATATAGTGAAATAGAATTTGCAGTAATTGATATTGCTACAGGTACATTGGATAAAACAATTAAGTACGATGGATTAAAAGGAATTGGTTGGGGATCATCAGCTAACAGATTCCTTACAAAAGGTGATGACGGAGCATTATATTTCTATAGCTCTGGTTTCAGTTCTGGTATCCAAAACTCTTCCATCATAAGAATTAAAGCTGGTGAAACAGACTTTGACAAAACATGGATTATCAGGGCATCTGACTATGCAACTCAATCTACTTTTGCAACTGCACTTGTCAAAGGTGGTAAACTTTATACACAGGTTTCTGCTACTCCAATCAGCGACTTTTCAAAACTTGGTGCTTACTCATTTGATTACTACGCTATCGACATTAATACAAAAGCAGGTGCTAAAATTGAAGGAATTCCTACTTGCCACTATGCATGGGCTAATGAGCAGGCTATTACTGAAATCGATGGAAAAATTTACTTCTGGGCACAAACTCCAACTTCAAAAGGTTACTATGTTCTAGACGGTGATAAAGGTATCAAAGCATTCAATGTAACTGATGGTGGATTCATTTGGGGCTTTGTAAAACTAGAGGAATAATCCTCTTTCACTTATTACAAATATTTCAAACCTGTAAAGAAATTTAATCTTTGCAGGTTTGAATACTTTAAAACAACTATAAACTATGACTTCAGTTAAAAGTGTCAAAGGATGGTTTCAAGTTCACAAATGGACTAGTCTTATTTGTACGATCTTCCTTCTACTGTTATGTCTCACTGGTCTGCCTTTGATCTTTCATGAAGAAATTGATCATTTATTGGGCAAGGAACCTGCAGCTCCTGAAATGCCAGCGAACACACCCAAAGCCAGTCTTGATAAAATTATAGAACAAGGTTATCTTCAAAGACCTGGTGAAGTGGTTCGCTATGTCTTCTGGAGTGATGAGCATCCAAACCTTGTAATGCTTAGCATGGCCGATTCAATGAATGCAGCTCCGGAAGTAAGCAATCTTGTAGTTTTGGATGAACGTACAGCAAAAGTCCTTGATGAGCCTGAGAACCAGGAAGGTTTTATGTACATCATGTATAAACTTCACGTAGATATGTTTGCAGGAATTCCGGGTAAATTGTTTCTGGGTCTTATGGGACTATTGTTTATTACAGCAATTATATCAGGTATCATGTTGTACGGACCTATTATGCGTAAATTTGATTTCGGAATGGTTCGTACTGAAAAATCTTCCCGTTTGAAATGGCTGGATATGCATAACCTCCTTGGAATTGTAACGCTAGCATGGGCAACGGTTGTTGGACTTACTGGTGTTATCAATACGATGTCTGAAACAGTAATAGCAGCATGGAGATTCGGACAACTCGCAGAAATGGTCGCTCCATATAAGGACAAGCCTGCTATAACGAGTAAATTTAGTTCTCTAGAAGATGCAGTACAAACTGCGAAAAAAGCAGCTCCTCATATGACACCGTCTGTTCTTGCTTATCCTGGGACACTCTTCTCCAGTAAACATCATTATGCTGTGTTTATGAGGGGAAATACGCCTCTGACATCTAAACTTATCTTGCCTGCTCTTATTGATGCTCAAACAGGCAAGCTAACCGATTTGCGTCCAATGCCGTGGTTTGTCAATACCCTATTTATCTCTCAGCCTTTGCACTTTGGGGATTATGGAGGTTTACCACTCAAAATCATCTGGACAATATTTGACATTGCCACAATTGTGGTATTGATAAGCGGTCTATACCTTTGGATTGCGAGAAGAAAAGCAATGAAAGCTCAGATTGCCAGACTGGAAAACATGGAGTCTGTTGCATTGGAAGCTATTACGGAGAAAGGAGAAGTAGTCTATGAAAAATAATTTCTTACACGTTTGGGGATTGCCGATAGTTCTTGCTATACTATCAATATTTGGTTTATTGTCAGCTCTATTAGGGAGTGGGATTTGGGAAGTTATATCGTGGATTGCATTATTCATTCCTCTAAGCACAATGGCTTACTATCTTTGGATCGCATTCAGAAAAAAATCTATTTAAAGTTTTATTTCTTTGAGGTAATCCTATTTAAGAGAGCAGTTTCTTTTACTATTGAATCTACTCTCTTTTATTTTTGACTTTTGATATCCTGTACTCTACTCAATAAGATAGAATTTGTTTATCCTGATAAATTGGGATAAATAGAAACAATCCATCTTAATGATCACCTACAAGTCCCTCCATGCTTAGTTGTCAGGCATTGTAAACATCCATTCACCACCTTTCTCCTTAACAATTTAATGATCTTAAACACTCCACTCTTAACAATTGGCACCACTTAAATTAACACCAAGTTAACCTTACAAAGGGATATTTGTCATCACAAACAAACTAACAGTAAACTACTGATGACAAACAAACACGTATTAAAATTAATGGTATGCCTCCTGGCAGGGAACTTGGCTATGGCTCAGGATCTTGTCCAATACTGGAATTTTAACCAGACGGCATCTCAAGCAGAACTCCTCACTCCTACTATTAGTAAAGTATCGGGAGCATCTATCCTTCATGTTCCCGGGATATCCTCAAGTACAGTTGAATTCACTTCTAATACTGGTCAGGATTTTAGCACTCTTAATGCACGCCAGGGTGAAGAAGCTTTATCACATCTTCGATTCAACAACCCTGTTGGTGGTCAACTTATATTTTCCCTTCCCACCACTGGTTATGCTAATCCTATCATAACATATGTAACAAGAAGATCAACACAGTCCGCAAGAGCGCAGATAATCTCTTATACAATAGATGGCACAAACTATATAAGATTTGACAGTCTGGAAATTATAGAAATTCCAAGTCTTATTACTCTTGACTTCAGCGATATAGCAGAAACAGATAACAACAAAGATTTTAAAATAAAAGTAGAATTTGTTCAGGTTGCCGGTAATGGCGCTGGAAATAACAGATTTGACAATTTTGCTCTTGATGCTACTTCTGTTTCCGGAGATGTTAATGCACCTGGTGTTTCTTTTAGTCCAGCCAACGGTTCTGTGAACATCCCTATGAATGCCTCATTGCTTGCTACATTCAATGAAGATATAAAATTAGCCGGAGGAGTTACTATTACCAATGAAAATATTGCTCAAGCCATTGAACTAAAACTGAACAATAAAGACGGAGAAAGTATAGAATTTTCTGCTACCATTGATGGCAGACAAGTTTCCATTACTCCTTCTGAAAATTTAATTAACGGGCAAAATTATTATATGGCCATTAAAGCTGATGCGGTTCAGGATTTATCAGGTAATGTGCTCACTGAAGCTTTAGGTATTACTTTTAAAACCATTGCAACTCAATCTGTTTTAAACCCAGGCGACTTGCTTATTATAGCATATAGAATGAACAGTTCAGACAGAGCTGATGAATTCGCTTTCGTTGCATTAAAAGATATACTTCCGGGTACACTAATTAACTTCACTGATGGAAAATTTACCAACGAAGGAGTTCAATGCCCAGGAGGACTCATCTGGATGGCACCTGAAACAGGTATAAAGAAAGGTGAAGTAGTTGTTATTGGGAATGATAGTCCTGCTTCAGCGGACAAAGGCTCTGTGACTGGCTCTTCATTCGGATTAAGTTCTGACGGAGATCAGATCATGATTTACACTGGTACTACTGAAAGTCCATCATACATCACAGCTCTGAGCTCCAATGCATGGGTAAATGATAAACCTTCATGCTCAGGTGGAAGTACATCAAAACTACCAAACACACTGACAGACGGACAAAGCTCTATTAACCTAAGCTCTGCTCTTGGTAATATCGATGGACTTTCTGTTAACGCTTATTACTCAGGTCCACAAAATATTATGGAAACTGAAGCTCTTAAAGCTTCTATTTTAAACCCTGCAAACTGGACATCAATCACTAAAGGTACTCCGGCTCAGACATGGCCTCAGTTCAGCTTCTTAACCGTAACTCCTTCAGTTGTAAAATCAGAGGTGTTGAATGCATCAACCATAAGACTTGTATTTGACAGAAATCTTAATACTGCTTCAGCAACTTCTTTAGGAAACTTCGCAGGTATCGAAGGAATAGCTTCAGCGACTGTCACTTCCAACGGAAGCTTGTCCGATACTATTGTTCTTTCTTTTGAAACTGCCTTTACCTCAGGGAATACTTATAAACTTATTGTTTCAAATATTCTTGATGCAGAAGGCAACAGTATGGAAGGAACGTACGAGTTCAGCTTCACATACAATAGCAGTATTGCTTTTGAAAAAGAGTTCTATACTATAAAAGAAGATGCAGGAACGCTTTCTATTAATTTAAAAATAGAAAACCCTACAAACGCTTCCTTTGACCTAACATTAAAGCCACAACCATGGAGCACTGCGGCTACATCTGATATTACCTTCGAAAGTAAGACAATACATGTAACAGGTGAAGAAGGAAATATCATTAAACTAGATATTCCTGTTGTGAATGATACCGATGCAGAAAATGACGAATATTTTGTTTTAGGTATTGAAAATACATCAGGCATCAGTGTTAGCGGTTTTCCTTATGCAACAGTTTACATTAAAGACAATGATAAGTCGGTTCCGTCTTCCAACGGTGAAATAATTTTAAATCACATTGCAAGCTTTGACCCTTCTACAGAAGGGAGCACGACTGAAGCTATTGCATATGATGCTACAACTCACAGAATATATGCGACCAGCGCAATTCAAAACAGATTTGACATCATAGACTTCTCAAATCCTGCTGCGCCCCAGACTATTCGCTCGGTTTCAATGAGTGCTTATGGAAGTGGAATAACAGGTATTGCAGTTAATAAAGGTATTGTTGCTGTAGGAGCTCCTGCTAATGTAGATATAGATAATGGTTCTATAGTTTTCTTTAACGCAGATGGTGATTTTGCCACACAAGTTACGGTAGGTACACTTCCTGATATGGTTTGTTTCACTCCGGACGGAAATAAAGTACTTATAGCAAACGAAGGACAGCCAAACAACAGTTACTCAATCGACCCTGAAGGTTCAGTGAGTGTGATCGACGTATCAAAAGGACTGAACAGCATCAGCCAAACCAATGTAACTACTTTGGATTTCACCAAATTCAATGAAAATGAAGGAGCACTTATTGCAGCAGGTATTCGTAAAGGATCTGTTAAAAGCACCCTGTCTCAGGACCTGGAGCCTGAATATATCACAGTTTCTTCAGACTCGAAGAAGGCATGGGTAACTTTGCAAGAAAACAATTCAATTGCTGAACTTGATCTTGAAAACAATCAAATCACTTCTATCTGGGGACTTGGCACTAAAGAATATATTCAGTATGGAAATGGCGCAGATATGAGCAACAACAATGGAGAAGTATTAATTGCAAACTGGCCGGTTAAAGGATTGCATATGCCAGATGCTGTTGGAAGCTTTGAATTAAATGGCACTAACTATGTCGTGACTGCGAACGAAGGTGATGAAAGAGAATATGCAGGACTTAACGAGCGTACCACAGTTGGTAACAACTCTGTAGTATTAGACCCAGAGAAATTCCCTCATGCTGCGGTATTAAAAAAGAGCTATAACCTTGGGAATTTCAGAATTACCAACCTTAACGGAGATACTGATAAAGATGGAGATTATGATGAGCTATATGCCGGAGGCTCACGTTCTTTCTCAATTTTTAACGCTGATACAAAAGAGCTTGTCTATGATAGTGGGGATGATTTTGATTATATTACTTCAAGACACGCAATTTATGGCAGCTTGTTTAATTCAGATCATGAAAGCAATAAACTAAAAGGAAGAAGTCATACAAAAGGTTGCGAACCTGAAGCTCTTGCTGTAGCGACCATAGGCACTAAAACATATGCCTTCGTAGGTCTGGAAAGAATTGGTGGTGTAATGGCATACAATATTTCTGATCCTGAAAATCCTGTTTTTGTAGATTACCAAAACACCCGTAGCTTCACTTCATACGCAGGAGATCACGGTCCGGAATATGTTGTGTATGTAAGTCCGGAGAACAGCCCTGATGGTCAGCATTATATTTTAGTTTCCAATGAAATAAGCGGAACTATTACTGTCTTCAAACTTGAAGTTTCGGGAGTTGCAGAAGTTGAAGCTCCAATGCCCAAAGAGAGCAGTCTGGTTGTTTATCCAAACCCTGCCCGTAACACTTTGAATCTGAATAAAATCTCATCTTTTGAAATAGAATCCTTGAACGGTCAGACATTACTGAAAGCAGAAAGTGTCAATTCAATTGACATCAGCAGTTTAGGTAAAGGCTTCTACATATTAAAAACTTCTGAGGGACAAATCAGAAAAATTGTAGTAGAATAATCATTCTAATCCTAGTCAATAAAGGACTTCAAAAAAACAAAGCGGTAATATCTTTTTCAGATATTACCGCTTCTTATATATGGTATTTCTTTAGTCTTCTATATTATCTCGAAGTACGGGTTTTCTTCATATCTTCTATAGTATTCATATACGTTTGAAGATCTCTTTTCAGCTTCCTTTCCTTTTCGATAGCATTCTTTTTATACTCTTCAAAACTGTTAAATAACTCATCATATTCTCCTATCTTCTGAACAGTCACCTTATTTGAATTGTGAAACTGGAAATATAAAAACCCACAAGCGCCGCAAGCTATGGCAAACAGACACCAAAGGATAGTCGCGTAGGTATATTTATTGATTGGCATACCTAAAAATGAAATCCCATCTTTTGCAGCAATTGCAATATCCAGGTTAGACTTTAATTCTCCTGTTTCCTTTTGAAGTTGAGAAATTTCGTTGCCCTGATTCAGAACTAGTGATTTTTCACCCGCGAGGTCTGACTTGGATTTAGCAAGAGAGTCAGAGATTATCTTCCATAAATCATTCAACTCTGTTTTTTTAATTACTTTATAATTCTGATAATTTTCAGCTCCTTGTATTACTTTTTCCCACCTTTGATCAAGAGTTTGCCCTGACACAGAATGGGTTAAAATAATCATCAACGCATATAACACATACTTTTTCATACCTTTCACGAAATTTAAGACGGAAAATAAATAGAATTTAACAACTTAAGAAAGAAACAATGCAATTATTTCTTATAATAGTTATACCAAATGTGGAAATTACAAAATAAACGTAAAATTTCCTGAATTATGCAAACTTAGCTTGAATTTTACTGAAATGCTGAAAAAATTCTAATAAAAATTCAATTTGATACAAAAGAACCAGCCATTCAACTAAAACTTGTTCGGATTCGTAGAGAAGATTAATTAAAAATTCAACTCTAAAATCGATACATCAATGAAAAAAATCATTTTGGCTCTATTTCTTCTTCTCTCAGGATACTCTTACGGTCAACAGGCAAAAATGCAGATGCTTACACCTGAGCAAAAAGCTGACGAAACCGTAACAAAACTGAAAACTGAAATCACCCTGACAGACGAGCAAGCTACAAAAGTAAAAACCATTACAGTAGACAGAGTGAATAAAATTACCGCAAACCATAAAAAGTATGGGTCTGATAAAGTAAGAATTCAGGCTGCAAACAAATTGGTAATGGATGAATGGGAAGGACAATTAAAGACAATCGTTACTCCTGAACAATTTGAAAAATATCTTTCTACCAAATAATTATTGAAATCATGTGGCAGCTCCCGCTATTGGGTCTACCACATGATTTTTATTTTCACTTACTTTCAGTTGCCTGCAATACTTTTAGCTTTTGTATTTCTCCTAAAATTGCCTTCCCTACTTCTGTTGCTGAGGCAGGGTTCTGACCTGTCACTACCCTTTGATCTGTGACTACATGTACTTGCCAAAGTCCTGATTTTTCAAACTTGGCTCCTCTTTCTATTAATTTTTTTTCAAGGAGAAACGGAACTACTTCACTTAATCCAACGGCATTTTCCTCCTCATTAGTAAATGCATTAATTTTCTTTCCATCTACAAGATATTTACCATTGCTAAGTTTAATATTTACAAGACCAGCAGGTCCATGGCATACAGCACTCACCACTCCATTGTGCTCATAAATATTAGCAGCAATTTTAGCCAGCTCAGTGTTATCTGCGAAATCCCACATTGCTCCATGACCTCCGGCATAGAATATAGCGAGGTATTTCTCGGGATCCACCTCTGAGGGCTTCATTGTATGTTCTAGCTTATTCTTGTACTCTGTGTTTTCCCAGAATTTTTTATTAATCGGATCCTCAAGATCAAAGCCATCTACAGGAGGCTTTCCTCCTTTGGGACTTACAAAATCAATTTCATAACCGGCATCATGCAATATTTCCCAAGGGTGTGCGACTTCGCTAAGATAGAACCCAGTAGGTTTGCCAGTATTTCCTTTTTTGTCATGGCTAGTTACCACAAATAAAATTTTTGTCTTCATTTTTCCAGAATTGTTAACTTGAGCTTTTGTTTGATGATTCGAAAAAAACAGGATGATCATTAGAACTCCTGCTATAATTCCTTGTACTTTGTTTTTCATTTTCGTCTGTTTTAATCTATGCAGACAAAACTGAACAAATTACCTACCATCCAAAAGGACAAAAATCACTGAAAAAATGTGACATAGGTCACATCACGAAGAAAGACGGCTCAACGTTTCCCTGGAAACTCCCAGGTAAGAGGCTATAAGAGTTTTAGGAAGTCGCTTAATAAGGGAAGGATATAAATCCACAAACTGATCATATCGCTCTTTAGCATTGCTATTGAGCAAAGACAGAATTCTCCTTTGCAAGGCAATATATCCCATGTTGGACTTTTTTCTGAAAAAATGCTCTACCTTGTGCATCTCAGCACATATTTTATCTCTGTTTTGTAAAGAAAGAGAAAGCACTTCTACATCTTCAATACAATCAATATTAAATATAGCCTTGGACTGACTGAAATAAGCCTGATAATCAGTAATCCACCAGTCTTCCATAGCAAACTGCATGATAGATTCCCTGCCTTCACTATCAGTATGGTAGGCTTTCAAAAGACCTTTTATAACAAAATAATCATAGTTAACGAGGTCACCCTCCTGAACAAGGAACTGATGCTTTTTAAGTTTTTTAACCGAAAAATGAGAAAGTAAAAATTCAAATTCAGAATCTGTCAGAGATATAATTTTCTCAAAATGTTGTCTTAATTCTTTATACATCTGGTTTCAAATACGACTTAATAAAATCCTGATATTTCTGAATTATGAATTTAGGCAATTAATTACTAGCCCCAAATTGGTAGGTCATTTTAATATGCTAGTATTTTTACTTCTAAATAAAAAAATATTTTTTCCAATGAATTTACGTACTTTAATAAAGTAAAATTTTTACTACTGAAATGGAAGAGAGAGCATTAAAATTTATGAAGATGGCCATTGAGCTTTCACATTTGGGACATAGAAATAACAAAGGCGGTCCGTTTGGTGCTATAGTAGTTAAGGGTGATGAAGTAGTTGGCAGAGGGTATAATCAGGTTACATCTTCTAATGACCCTACAGCACACGCAGAAATTGTTGCTATCAGAGATGCCTGTAAGAATCTTAGCACTTTTCAGCTTACAGGGTGCGAGATATTTACCAGTTGCGAACCTTGCCCAATGTGCCTTGGAGCTATATATTGGGCCAGACCGGATAAAATTTACTTTGGCAATTCACGTGAGGATGCGGCTGCAATCGGCTTTGACGATTCAATGATTTATGACGAAATGAAAAAGCTAATACTTGAAAGAAAAATTCCTATTATGCAGATCGGACAAGAACATGCCATTATAGCATTTCATGAATGGAAAGCTAAAGGAGATAAAACCGAATATTAGTTGCCCCCCCATCCCTCACGATTCACCTGAAGGACATGGCTGTGAAAGTAATCGTTATCTTCTTAATTAAAGAAAATAGCAACAGTTTGAGTAACAGCAAGAACACTTGGGTGTATATTGTTGCTGTTGCTCCAACTGTTGCTGAGATTACTTAAGCTCAGGCAATGAAATACCTTTAATCTTACGATAAAGATCCACAGCATAAATATCTGTCATACCTGATACAAAATCTACGACCGATTGTAACCTGGAATAAAGGTTATCATCTTCCCCCTTGTACTTAAACTGATCAGGAAGCAGACGCATCAGTTTTGGTGACGTAGCTTTATCAGGCTGAGTAATTGCTGGTATAAATTCTTCCAGTATCCCTCCTAATATCTTATATCCGGCAAGCTCGATCTCTATTGCTGAGCGGTAGTTGTAAATTTCTTCATTAGAGATTTGTTTCAGCTCCTGAAATGGTTTGCTGATATGCCCTCCAAGATCGTCTGTAAGACTCTTTTCATATTTTCCGGAAAGAATAGCTTCCCTGTTTTCCCAGAATATATCAGAGCACCTTTCAATTAAAATTGAAATAATTTTAGCTCTCAGGAATGCGATTTTTTGCTTATCATCTACAATGGCATCAACAATTGATTTGATCTTCCCCCTACTGTCCCTATCAGCATTTTCCTGAAAGAATTCCAGAAGCACTTCAATTGCTTTTTTCAGGGTAATGATCTTTAATCTGTATGCATCTTCCCAATCAATCAGCTGATAGCAGATATCATCCGCTGCCTCTACCAGAAATACGAATGGATGGCGTGCATAAATCAATTCACTACTGCTTGAGTTTGAGATAAGCCCAAACTCCTTAGCTATCTTTAAAAATGTTTCTCTTTCAGAATCAAAGAAACCATACTTCTTACGACTTAAAACCTGCTTGCTCATTCCCGCACCAGATTCGCATGGATATTTGATCATAGATGCAAGAGTAGTATAAGTCAACCTCATACCACCAGGAGTATTTTCATTGAAATGATGCGTCATTAGTCTAAGACCATTCGCATTACCTTCAAAATTGGTGAGGTCTTTATATTGATTGGCTGTGAGGTTTTCCCGGATATAAGATTTTTCCTTATCAGGCAGATTCAGAAAATATGCAGAAATAGCCTTTTCACCTGAATGGCCAAATGGCGGATTTCCAATATCGTGGGCCAAGCATGCAGCTGAGATAACAGAACCAAGCTCATAGTTATAGAACCTCTGAAAGTTTTGATTATTGGGTTCATGATTTTCAGCAATTCTCTGTCCTATAATACTCCCAAGCGACCGGCCAACACAAGCCACTTCAAGACTGTGGGTTAACCTGTTATGAACAAAAATACTTCCCGGCAAAGGAAATACTTGAGTCTTATTCTGCAATCTTCTGAAAGGCGAAGAAAATATCAGTCTGTCATAATCTATTTGATAAGGATTTCTCACAGAGTCCTGACCTTCTGTATATTTATGTTCCTGCCCTAGTCTTTTGGGGCTGTATAATGTTTTCCAATCAAGCATATTTACCGCAGTTCGTCCTGTAAATTTATAATTAAATAATTGCTTTACACAACATTCTCCCAACGTTCTAATTTGTAATACTTTAAAGTTGGATTTCAATCTCTGTTACGTCTAAGATATTTCCATCCTTTTATTTATATTTGGAACCGATTCAACCAGCTAAATAAAAATGGACAAGAAAAAATACCTTAAACAATACTGGGGCTACGATACCTTTCGCCCTCACCAGGAAACAATAGTAGACCTGGTTCTGCAGAAAAAAGATGTAATGGTCATTATGCCAACAGGCGGAGGTAAATCTCTTTGCTACCAGTTACCTGCTATCATGAAGGAAGGCATGGCAATTGTGGTCTCTCCTCTTATTTCACTAATGAAGGATCAGGTGGAAGCACTTAAAGCCAATGGTATTGCTGCAGAATATTATAACAGTAGCCTTCCCTCCGAATACCTGATGTCCATTGAAAGAAGCTGTCTTGATGGAAAAGTAAAGTTACTGTATGTATCTCCTGAAAAAGTTGTAAACACAGGCTTCATTCATTTTCTGGAAAGTTTAAAAATCAATCTGATTGCAATAGATGAGGCTCATTGCGTATCATTCTGGGGCCATGACTTCAGACCTGAATATGCACAGCTAAAAAGATTGAAAGAATTTTTCCCCAATGTTCCTTTCATTGCTCTTACTGCTACTGCAGATAAAGTAACAAGAAAAGATATCCTGAACCAACTCGGAATGGAAGAGGCTGAAACCTTCATTTCCAGCTTTGACAGACCTAATCTGAGCCTGAAAGTATTACCGGGCAGAGATCGATATAAATACATTTCCAATTTTATTTCAAAAAGAGGAACACAAGCTGGTATTGTCTATTGCCTGAGCAGAAAGGAATGTGAAAAACTTGCGGGCAAGCTTCGTGAAAATGGATTTAATGCCGAATACTACCATGCTGGAATGGATGCCGATGCCAGATCCAAAGTACAGGAAGATTTCATAAAAGATGAAATTCAGATCATCTGTGCCACCATTGCCTTTGGTATGGGTATTGACAAGCCAAACGTTCGTTGGGTGATTCATTATAGCCTGCCCAAGAATATGGAAAACTTTTATCAGGAGATAGGAAGGGCTGGCAGAGACGGATTGGCTTCAGATACCATTTTATTTTACAGCTTCAGAGATTATACCTGGCAACTGGACTTGCTTCAGGAAAAAACAGGAGAAAGAAAAGAACTTCAGGCTGCCAAACTTGAAAGAATGAAGCAGTATGCAGAAGCTGATATTTGCAGAAGGAGAATTTTGCTAAGCTACTTTAACGAAAACACAGAAAAGGACTGCGGCAACTGTGATGTCTGTAAAAATCCTCCATCAAGATTTGAAGGAACTGTATTTGCACAAAAGGCCCTGTCAGCCATTGCCAGATCAAATGAGAAAATTGCATTGGGAATGCTCATTGACATTCTGAGAGGCTCAATGAATAAAAACGTTCTGGAGAAAGGCTATCAGCAGCTCAAGACATTTGGAGTCGGAAAAGAGCTTAGATATGAAGAGTGGAGCGAATACATTATGCAAATGCTGAACATGGGTGTGATTGATATCGCTTATGATGATGGCCATTCATTTAAACTTAATGAAAAAAGCAAGTCTGTGCTCAGAGGAGAAAAACCAGTGTCACTTGTGAAATTCAGACCTATGGCAGAAAAGATGGCTGAAATGAATGAGAAAACTAATGAGAAATCTGACAAGGAACTAAGAGACGAACGCTTATTTGAAAGACTTAAAAAGCTTCGTAAGAGTCTTGCTGATGCCTTGGCTGTTCCGGCATATATCATCTTTAATGATGCCACCCTATCAGAACTGGTTGCAAGAAAACCGGTAAGTCCACTTGAGCTCAAAGGTATTCAGGGGATCGGAGAAGAGAAGTTCAGAAGGTATGGTCATGAGTTTTTAAATGAGATCATTTCCTTTGTTCAGGAAGAGGCCGGACAAGGTCCTAAAATAAAAGGAAGTACGTATGTTCTAACGTTTGAAATGTTGAAACAAAATCTCAGTATAGAAGAAATTTCAGTCAGACGCAACTTAAATCAGGTAACCATTTTTTCTCACCTTGCTTATCTTTATGAAAAAGGATATGATATTGATTTAAGAAAATACATTACAGATGTTGAATTGGCTGAAATTATTAAAGCAATTAATGTTGTTGGGATAGATAAAAACCAAGTAAAACCAATATTTGAGCATTTAAACGGCAAATATGAATATCATAAAATAAGACTTGCTGCTGCAATTATGACAAAAGAACATACCTCGTAGAGATGCTATGCATGGCACCTCTATGAGGTATGTTAACACCAGTCCTTTACTTTTTCACTGACATTAATTAAATTGTATTAACATTATTTATTTTTATGAAAGCATTAAACATCATTATATTTTCATTGGTACTTATTTCAATAGTATCATGCAAAAAAGATCCTTCCATATACAGTTTGTGGACTAATAAAATAGAAGAACTTAAAATTCATAATCAAGGCAAAGTGACTATTACTAAAGGTATTTATGGGACATTAACACTAACAGAAGGAAATTGTATGCCTGCGATTGGTGGCAAAAATACTAGCTGCATAGCATATCCGGTAAAACGAAAGGTTAGGATATATGAATATACACAAGAAAAAGATGCGGAAGGGTCGTACCCATTTTACAAAAAAGTAAATACAAAGCTGATTGCAACTGGCTATACGGATGATGAAGGATTTTTCCAATTTCAACTTCAACCTTCTCAATATTCTATTTTTATTGAAGAAAAAGGGAAATTGTATGCTTCCGGTTCTGATTGGACAGGTGGGTTAAATCCTTTTACTGTAAGCTCAGGAATTGAAGAGATTAATCTGAATTTGATGTATGCGCCTCAATAACTTTAAATCTACTGTTTATCAACACATTCCTAATACCATCAAATTATTCCGGTTAATTGTGGAACAATTTTATCAAAAAAATGTTTAGAATCTGTATCAAAAAATAATCTTATGGACTCTGGAGAAATAAATAATTACCGAGGGAAAGAGGTTATTGTTATTACGAAAGACAATCATCACTATCAGGGGCAGCTTGTGGGTTTTAAGAACAAACCGGATTCTCAGGAATTTTCTCATCTGTTTATTTTACTCCCTAATACCACCTACGTAGACGTGCCTTTTGGAGACATTACAGGAATTGAGCCGGGAAGATTTGAAGTGTAAAAATCCTGATTTCTAAATCAATTGGTATACGAAAATTTCAATCTTGTATATTAATCCGCCGGTTGTCAGAAAACCTTTATAAATTTGGATAATGAATTCTATATCCATAAAAGAGGTTATTTTCAGGAGAAATTATTTTAAGATTTTTCTCCATATCGTTTGGTGGACAATATTTATCCTTTATCCCTTTTTCATTGGAATACCAGTACAGGAAAATATTGTATTAAAAATCCTTTTTAATACATCTCTTCTGATTTTATTCTTCTATCTGAACAGCGACTTTCTTATCCCGAAGATTCTAACAAAAGGACGTATCGTATTATATCTGTCTTCTGTGTTTTTTATGATCAGCATTATTGTCTCTGCAGATATTTTTACCTCAAGGCATTTTAATGTGCATGAAGTGTCAAAATTAAAATCTACCCGATCTGGCAAACCCTCCTTCCAACATCATCATCGCACTCCGGATAACCCGATAAGAAAGGCTGCAAGACCATTCTTCTCTGCATTATTTATACTGGCACTGAGTACCAGTTATCGTTTGCTCTATGACTATTTTACAAGTGAACGCAAAAGAAATGAACTTGAAAATCAAACCCTGGTTTCGGAGCTTTCTTTCCTGAAGTCACAGGTAAGTCCGCATTTCTTGTTTAACACACTTAACAATATTTATTCCTTATCGCTCAGCAATACACCAAAGGCATCTGAAGCTATATTAAAGTTATCTCACCTGCTCAGGTATATGCTCTATGAAACCAATGAAACCTCTGTTAACCTTGACAAGGAGATTGATTATATCAATGATTATATTGAGCTTCAAAAGATGCGATTCAGCAATGAAGTCACTATAGAGTACCATACAAATGGCGACTTTCATACCAAAGAGATCGCTCCTATGTTACTGATTCCCTTTATTGAAAATGCATTCAAGCATGGCATCAGCTATTCAAAAAAATCTATAATCAAAATTCTGATTGAACTAAAGGATCAGGAATTATTTTTAAAGGTTGAGAATCCATTTGACAAGAATAAAGAAAAAGATAGTTCCTCCGGTATTGGCCTTGTTAATATCCAGAGAAGACTTGATTTGCTATATCCACTGAGATATACCTTAAAGCTGAATGGTCAGAATGATATCTTTGTTGTTGAATTAAAAATTAACTTACGCTCATGATTCGCTGTATTGCAATAGATGACGAGCCTCTGGCATTGGACATCATTGAAAATTATATATCTAAGCTTCCCGAACTCCAACTGGAAGGTCGTTATACCAATCCTCTGGAAGCACTGGAAGTGTTGAATAAGAATACTATTGATCTGCTATTTTTAGATATACAAATGTCTGAGCTTTCAGGAATTCAGCTTTTGAAAGCCTTACCTAACCCTCCTATCGTAATATTTACTACAGCTTACCAAAAGTATGCTTTAGAAGGCTATGAGTTAGATGTCGTAGATTATCTTTTAAAACCAATTCCCTTTGAAAGATTTTTAAAGGCAGTAAACAAAGTAAAAGATTTACTATCACTGCAAAAAAGCACAGCTGACCAGAACCCATTAAAAGACTTCATATTTGTAAAGTCAGATTATCAGATGGTAAAAATCAATCTGGACGATATCATATACATAGAAGGCTTGAAGGATTATGTTAAAATATTCGCGGGAGTGAAACCTATATTTGCCCATCAGAATATGAAGTCGATAGAAAGTAAGCTTACAAATGACTTTCTAAGGATACACAAATCCTATATAATATCGTTAAAAAAGATTGAAGCTGTTCAAAAGAACATGGTGAAAATTGCAGGAATAGAGCTGCCTGTAGGAGAAATATATAAAGAACAGTTATTTAAGATTATTAATGAGAATAGTTGAGAGAACTAAAAGAAGCTAAACCTGAAAGGCTGCCTTCGTAAAAAAGGCAGCCTTTTCTTTTGGTACTCCTTGGAGGTTTTAGAGTCAGCTTCCGAGCAAAAAGCTGCAGCTTCGAAGCTTTTTGCCACAATCCCCCTAGATATGAAGCTCGGACGGAAGAGGAGATTATAATTTTGAAGTTATAAGACGGAGCTTTTGGGTCAATTTCCTCAGTCGGAATATGATCTTCTTTGATTATTACTCCAGAAATGGATATTTTAGTAGGAATAAGTGAGAAATATATGCAATGGTGAGCATGTATTTAGTTGTCCGCAAGCTGAAAAAATAAAACGTAATCTGCCTTTTATATTATTTACAATGACTTTTACTAGTTGTTTTTTTAGCAATTATGAAAGTGAAAGAATCAAATCTCCAACCGGGAATTTTGAAATTAAAGCAACTGTTAATCGAATTGACGAAAATTCGGATAATTATGCTAAGGTTATTATTCATTTATACGACAAAACCAATGTAGAATTGACTGAAATCAATTCTGGAGCTGGAGACTTTAATAAATGGGCAATTGGTTGGACTGAATCTGGAGATACGATCGTTATGCAAAGCAGTGATATAGGAAATATGGCATGGATATTACTACAAAACAATCCGACAGAAATAGAAATGACTAATAAACTAAATAAGCGTGCTGAATTTCTGAAATTTAAAAAGTATGAATAAGTTTCAGAAGTCAATACAAGGTTCCTGTGGTATCGGATCTTTCGATCCGATACTGAATTCAATAGAATAGAAATTTGATATGCTTCTGGTAATTCTAAACTGCGTCAGGTCGAAAGACCTAACACCACGATAAGCTATCTAAGAAAAAATTAATTTAAAATAGTATATAGCCAAAAATATTGGAATATGGAATTCTCCCCTTTCAACAATGTCGTTAAACTTTGCCTTCAAGGTATGGACATGGAACAAAAAGGCATACCACAAGAAGCTCTTAAATTGTTTTTGCAAGGCTGGAACGAGGCTACAAATGACTTTGAAAAATTCCTTTCAGCTTTTTACATAGCCCGAAATCAAGAAAATGTTTCAGACAATTTAAAATGGCTCGAAATTGCTTTGCAGTTTGCATTAAAAACAAATAATGACTCTGTAAAAACAGCATTTCCTTCCCTATATTTTAAAATTGCCAAATGTTATCATGACTTAGGCGACCTTGAGAGCGCAAAAAAGAATAGTGATTTAGGATCCTTGTTTACTGAAAATCCTTCTGACAAAGGGCCCTTTTATCATGGGACGAAAGCAGATTTGCAGGTTAACGATTTGTTGACACCAGGAGGCAATTCAAATTACCAATCTGAAATAAAAATGAATCATATTTATTTCACAGCACTAGTTAATGGGGCCGGACTTGCTGCTGCATTAGCAAAGGGTGATGGCCGTGAACGTGTATATATCGTGGAACCTACCGGGAGTTACGAGAATGACCCGAATCTTACAGATAAAAAATTCCCAGGCAATCCAACTCGTTCATATCGTTCACAAGCACCATTGAAAATTATTGGTGAAATAACAGAATGGGTTAGACAATCACCAGACGAACTTCAAAAATTTCGTGAAAAATTGGCGACCAATAAAGGAGAAATAATTAATTAGTCTCTATGCCCTGTGGTGTTGGATTTTTCGATCCGACATTGAGTTCAATAGAATAGAAATTGATATGCTTCTGGTAACGCTTAACTGCCCTCAAGAAAGATTTGACACCACAATAAACAAAATAGTCCCGACGCCACAATAAATCTGCATATGATAACCGTTAAACTTAGTCTGGTCAAAAGGCCAGACTCCATTACAGGTAAAACGGAATGACAAAAACTTCATTATTAATTTGTTTCTTATGTGCAACCTGCGCCAATCGCCTGATTGAGCACCAATCAGCCAGCTTGTCAAATTACTTTCACACTAAAAATCAGGTCCTATATATTCCTACCGAACAAAAGAAAGTTAATCAAAAAAAAGGTGAACAGGAGTAAATTTTTCATAATGCATTATATGGTAAAAATATATTTTACGACCTTCAAATAAAAGACTACTATGTATGAATTTATGACCGTTTTAAAAAAACTTCCTAAAATCACATTTCCCAAAAACTCTCTTTTCATAGCAAAGATTCACCAGCATAGCCATTACGCTGAAAGTTCTCCTTCCAGCATTGTGTTGCGGCAGAGTAAAACCAACTTAAATTAATTAGTATTTTAATACTCCTCGGTTGTTCTCAATAATACTGGTTTATTGCAATTGTTTTTCCTTTTAGGTAAATTGAGTTTTCATATAAATGTATTAATAGATTGAAGACCAGCCTGGAACATTTGCCAGAACTTAAAAAGGAAGAGTTAAAAATCATTAGTGATCTTATTGTTAAAAAGATGCTTCCTGATTTTGTCATTCTGTTTGGCTCTTATGCCCGTGGTAATTGGGTTGAGGATCGCTATGCAGAAGACGGCATCACATACGAATACAAAAGCGACTACGATATTCTTGTTCTTACCGAAACCAAACTGAACCAAGAGCTATCCGATAAATGGCGAGAGACAGAAAGGCTCGTAAAGGAAATGTCTACTTCTGCTTCTGTTAACCTTATTCATCATAGTTACGGTTATGTGAAAAACGAACTCTCCTACGGAAGCTATTTTTTTACTGATGTTGTAAAGGAAGGTATTCTTCTCTTTGACAGTGGCAGAAACGGCCTTACTCCTTTGGTGCTTCCAACTTCTATTGATCCTGAAAAGGTGAAACAAAGAGCGAAAGAGGAATATGATCGTTGGTTTGAGAGTGCTGGATACTTTGTAGATGATTATTTAGGCAATTTCGAAAAAGGCAGATACAATAAAGCTGCTTTTGAACTACATCAGGCTGTAGAAAGATATTACACTGCTCTCCTACTCGTCTTTACTGGTTATAAAGCAAAGATTCATGACATCGAAGAACTGGGCAGCCAGGCTGAAACAATTAATGAAGAATTCAAAAAAGTATTCCCTCGTGATACACCTGAAAAAGATGAACGCTTTAAACTTCTTAAGAAGGCTTATATTGATTCGAGATATAAGAAGAATTACTCAATAGGCAATGAGGATCTGGAGTACCTGAATGAACGTGTTGCTGTGCTGAGAGAATTGGTGGAGAAGATTTGTGGAGGGAGGTTGAATGGATAACCTGAACTTTATGGGGCACGGTAGATGTGCTTTTTTTTGAATGTGCACTTTAACTCCCGTACTTTTTTGTTTATTTTTATAAGGGCGTGCTGGCAAAATTTCGGCTGATAATGAAACGCTCTAATATCCGGCAACCTTACTGTTACTTATCATTATACTATGAAATATCTTTTAGCTTTATTTTTTATTCTTTTGAATTTATCTGTAACTGGACAGGATCGTAAAAAAAATTATACTATAGCCACACTTGAGGACAAATCTGTTTCTTTAGCTATTGATAATTCAATCCAATATAGAGAATCTAAGAAGTTTGAGAGGATTATACTAGTAAATAATAAAACCAAAAACACCGTTGAGCTTTACAATTGCGAGTATAAAAATTGCAGATTAGATTCATTTGACCTAAGGAGCATTAATCTTAATAATAAAAATCGTGTTGTAGTTCTTACTTTAAAATTTAGAGAAGATAATAATTATGGAGAAGCGGGCGCTTATGTAATTAACAAAACTGTAACTGAAATCTGGAATATTGACTTAAAAGAAAGAATTTTTATTGCAATGAATGATTATCATTACTATGCTGATCTAAGTCACTACTTTTCTCCTGAGGATATAGAACTTATGTCATCAGACCATTCAGAAACAGATTATTCCTATCATTATGATTTTAGAATCACTGATAAAGCAGAAATAATAATAAGCGGCCTTAAAACTAGCTTTAAAATTACCGAGAGCAGCTATTTAAAAGAATCACCCGATAGAGATACCAAATATCCTCAATATTGTGAGTGTATTCAGCCTGATAATAAGCAGGGGATTTATAAGTATGATAATGGGAAATTTATTAAAACAGATGACAGGTAAATATGCATTTGAACAATCTTTAAACTACTTCTGATAAAAAGACCAGACGCCACACTATAATGAATGATTAAAAAGAAAAATGACATTATACATTATTTAACAGGAAAGCCTAAGACTCTTTTCTTAATAGACAGTTTGAGCTATGCTTACTGCATTTTTCCTGTTTGTTGTATTGAGAAATTTTAATGAACAGCAAATAGTTTCTTTATTTCATTCCTAATAAATATGGAGTATTAAGATCTATCACTGTAGGAATTACCTGAAAAGCTAATTGATAAATCTTCATTATTTCGATATTCATCTGAATTGCTATAAAGGTTATAATTAGC
>NZ_JAGHZZ010000032.1:0-15032 GCF_017745095.1 Sporocytophaga sp.
AAATTTTAAAAATTTATTTTACAATTTCTAAAACCATTTATCTTACTTCGAGTTACAATTTCTTCAGTAGATTTCCCAAAAGCCTACCGCTCTTGCTCACTTTCCCACTTCCTTTCAGAAGGGAGTGCAAAGGTATAGGGTCAACATCTAATTTCCAAATATCCACAAGAAAAAAGTTAACAAAAATACAACAATTTCGTATCATACTTTTCAACAAAATGATTATCAGCCCACCAACCATCTAGCTAGTTAATAAATCATTTTTTTGCCACCTTATAAATCGGAACCGTACTACAAGGTTCTCCATACATCAAACTTTGCACAAAAGGCCGAAGCATTCTTGTAAGTTCACCATATGCAAATAAAGGAACGGGAAATTTACTACATCCTTTGATAATCACTTTTGCATCTTTATAAGCAGCTGGGTCAATACTGCGAAGAGCTTCTTGGAACAAAGCCTGTTCTAGACTTCCCAAATCTCCTATAACTACTTGATTGGCATAAGGCTCAATCTTTGAAATCAAAAGCATATATGCCCATGAGGGCACAATTGCATCTTCGCTACAAATAATAGCGACATTTTTCCCATTATAAAAGGACCAATCATTCTCCTTTACAAAAGCTCGAAACTCTTTTTCTCTCAGAATTAACCCTTGAAACAGATTATCCTTAATATCATACACAACCCTTTCACCTTTATTATAATAATCCTCAAGGTTGAGTAAAACCAAATCACTGTTTGCGACGCGATTCACAATTTCATTTCCATTATTCTCCATAAATTAATTTTGAGTTGAACCAGTAGAAATAAAGTCCTTCAAATAAAAAGGTTCGAAATATGCCACATCTTCAAACTGGTTATCTAAGTATTTTTCTTCTGCAATAATTCCTACATATTCAGCAGATGGATTTTCATTCTGCAGAAAAATCGCTTTACTATTCCCAGCTACCAAAGGAGCAAACTTCCCTGCACCATCTCCAAGAAAGATTATTTCACTTGAGCTAAAGAATCCGTTAAATGAGGATTCGTTTAGTATAACAGCAGAAACAGGAGAAATAATTTCATTCTCCTTATTATATAATGCACAATAAACCTCAAGTCTTCGTGCATCAATCATTGGACACACCAAAGAATTCTTAAAATTGAATTTATTGACCTTCCTAGCTATTGCGGCAAGAGTATCAACAGCTATTAATGGTTTGTCCAAAGCATAGCAAAGTCCCTTAGCTGTAGAAACACCTATTCTAAGACCTGTGTACGAACCGGGTCCTTTTGAAACTGCAATGGCATCAAGGTCTGTCATTTTAAGATCCAGCCCTTCCATCAAAAAGGAAATGGACTGAGTAATCAACTTTGAATGAGATCTTTCTACGCGGAATTCATATACCGACAAAAGGTTTCCATCCTTATGAATTGCCACAGAACAAACTTTAGTCGATGTTTCCAGACTTAATATTAATGCCATTATTGAAGATGCTATATAATTATAACTTCATACCCCAGAATAATATGAGGAAAGAGATAACAAATATAACTAATTGTGATGGATGATTATAAACCGAAATGATGAAAAGGAAAATCTAAACAGGACAACCAAAGCTACTTTCATATACTCCTATCTCAGATTTTAAAAAAATGACCGGACAAAAGCCCGGTCATATTATACACATACAATATAATTCTAATTTAATTATTTGCCTTGCAAAAGTTTATTAAACTCCGCAGGATTATTGAAAATCTTAATAGCTGCAGTCACATCCTCATCATCATCAAATGATGCCTCTACTACACCTTTCTGAAGATAGAATCTTGACACAATTTCCTCTTCAAGATACTCTTTGATTTCATCCTTAAAAGTCATCAAATCCTTTTCTTTATTATGTGAAATCTGAGCTTTCAAGGACTCAACCTGAGGTTTAATTGCATCGTAATATTTCTCCTTTTTAGAAAAATTCACAAGATCCTCAAGTGTATTTTCAACTTTAGTTGAGTAGTCATATTCTTTATTAGCCAACCACTTTATGAAATCCTGATATTCTGCATCTGTCATCTCATATTCTTTCGCCCCTTTAATCTTCTTGTGATCAAGCACATAGGCACCTGCATAATCAAATAGAAGCCCTTTACTTATGAGACTGGAAGTAATCGGAGCAATTGTTCTGTCTTCCACCTCAATATCAGGGCTTATTCCGCCGCCATCATATACTGTTCTTCCATTTTTAGTTTTAAAAGCCACTCTCAGTGAATCAGGAATTTTACCAACGCTTCCATCTTCATTTCTATGACTATAATCTATAGCCTGAATACATCTTCCGCTTGGAGTATAATATTTAGCTGTTGTAATTTTCAACTGACTATTGTAAGTAAGCGGCCTAGTAGCTTGAACCAAGCCTTTTCCATAAGTTCTTTCACCAATCAAAACGCCTCTGTCATAATCTTGGATAACTCCAGATACAATTTCAGAAGCTGATGCACTTCTACTCGATGTTAATACAACTAATGGCATTTCAGTATCAACAGGGGCATTTAACGCATTATAAATTTTATTCCACTCCGAAATCTTGCCTTTGGTTCTTACGATCTCTTTATCTTTAGCAATAAACAGGTTACTAATATTAATTGCTTCACTTAAAAGCCCACCTGGATTGTCTCTTAGATCAAGAATAATATTCTTAGCTCCTTTTTCCTTTAACTCAACAAGGGCTTTTTTAACCTCTTTAGAAGCATTGCTAGTGAAGTCAGATAGCTTTATATACCCTGTGTTATTATTAACCATGCCATAATATGGCACATTGTCGATCTTAATTTTTTCTCTGGTAAGAACAACTTCAAATTTATCAGGAGTACCAAGTCTTTTTACTACAACTTTAACCTGTGTATTAGACTGCCCCTTTAATAATTTACTAATATCGGATGTGGCTTTACTGGTTACTTCAATTCCATCAACAGAAACAATTTCATCTCCAACCATTAGACCAGCCTTGTGTGCGGGGAAACCTTCATAAGGCATTAGTATAATTGGTCTTTCATTCCTCTTACCAATCACTGCGCCAATTCCACCATATTGGCCAGTTGTCATTGTTCTGAAATCCTCTATTTCATCTTCAGGAATGTAATTGGTATATGGATCCAATGATTCAAGCATTGCATCGATTCCCTTTTTCATCACCTGATTAGGATTAACCTCGTCGACATAATATGCATTTACTTCTTTAAAAAGAGAGGCAAAAATGTCTATGTTCTTTGCTATTTCGAAATATTTATCGTCCGGGCGATTAAAAGCTACAAGCGTTACGGAAGCAATGAGAACAATAAAAAAAGCAATTTTCTTTACGTTTTTCTTCATGATTTTAGCTAAGACTAAATAAAATGGTGGAGTTCAAGTAGACTTTAAACGATTGAGTATTAAAATTAGTTTTTTTTCTATCGTATCAAAGTCTAATTTATCTTTTCCGATATAAATTATCGCAAGATGTGATGGCATAACAATATCCGGAGTAGAAAAGATTCCCGATTTGTTCTTTCTATAAGCTTCTTTTATTCTTCTTTTTAAGAGATTTCTGTCTACAGCCCTTTTAAAACTTTTTTTGGGGACACTAACCAGAATTTTAGGGGGAACACAATTATCCTTACTATCTACGAGATAGACAATTTTAAAAGGATGTAAAAAATAAGAAGAACCTTTTTTAAAAAGTTCTTCTATAAACTTAATACTTTTAAGCCTTTCCTCTGAAGGCAATGTTGCCTTCAATATACGACCATTATGCTCCTCATTCATAAAATGAAATGAAGGTAGTAAAACATAAAGGTCAATATTTATTAACCTTTATGTCTTTTCTCGTCAGAAACAGTCAATTTCTTTCTGCCTCTCGCTCTTCTGCTAGCAAGCACTCTTCTTCCGTTTGCAGTAGAGTTTCTTTCCATGAAACCGTGTTTGTTTCTTCTTTTTCTTACTGAAGGCTGAAACGTTCTTTTCATTTTGAATTACAATTAAAATTGGCCTGCAAAAATACAGATTGAATTTGTCATTACCAAATCACCTCACGAAATTATTTGAAGTATCTTACTTTTTTAAATTAAAACGAAAAATATTGGACCTACAACCGTCCTTAAACGTTAATTTAGCAACTTAAAATAATACTATAATCTGTTGATGGAATATTTCATTTCTTATACTGAACCACACAAACACTTTATTACAGTAGAGCTTCATTTGGAAGGAGTTAAATCAGAAACTATTGATTTACAAATCCCCGCATGGAGGCCGGGCCGATACGAGCTACAGAATTACGCAAAAAACTTCCATCAAGTAAAAGCATATTCGAAAAACCAGAAAACAGCCCTTGAAGTAAGAAAAACGACCCGAAATACCTGGAAAATAACAACTAATGGCGAATCAAATATTATTTTCTCATTCCAATATTATTCTGCTCAGATGGATGCTGGAGGATGTTGGTTAGATGAAGATCAACTTTACCTAAACTTTATCTGTTGCCTGCCTTATTCACCAGAAAAAATAAACTCTGCTTGTGTAGTAAACTTAAATCTGCCATCCAACTATCAAATAGGATGTGGCCTTAAAAAGAAAGGCTTCCAGCTTTTTGCGAAAGATTATTTTGAACTCGTTGACTGTCCAATGATTGCGAGCGCCAATCTGAAACACAAGCAATACACAATTGACTCAACCCATTTTCATATTTGGATTCAAGGGGAATGCCAGCCTGACTGGCAATTGGTGCTTTCAGATTTTAAGAAATTTTCGGAAGAGCAGCTCAATAGTATGGGCGATTTCCCAGAAAAGGACTATCATTTCCTATATCAAATACTTCCTTATAAATATCACCATGGAGTAGAACATAGAAATTCCACTATTATTTGCCTGGGCCCGGGAGAACAATTTAATTCCGAATCTTTCTATAATGATTTCCTTAGTATCAGTTCTCATGAACTATACCATAGCTGGAACATTATTAAAATAAGGCCAGTGGAAATGCTTCCATATGATTTCACAAGAGAAAATTATTTCAATTCCGGCTTCATTGCAGAAGGCATTACTACATATTATGGCGATTATTTTCTTGTCCGATCAAAAGCATACAACGTCCAGCAGTACTTTCAAGAAGTTAATCTTTTATTTAAAAGACATTTCGAAAACTTTGGAGATGCCAATATGTCGGTTACAGATTCCTCCTTTGATTTGTGGGTTGACGGATATGTTTCGGGGATTCCTAATAGGAAAGTTTCTATTTATGTAAAAGGAGCGATGATTGCATTGCTTTTAGACCTTATTATAAGAAAGGAAACTAATAACAAAAAGAGTCTGGACGATGTGATGAAACTAATGTGGAAACAGCACGGCAAGAAATCTGTAGGATATACAACCGAAGACTTTCAGAAGATTGTAGAAAATATTTCAGATAAAAAGCTGAAGTTTTTTTTCAATGATTTCATATTTGGCACAAAACCAATAACAGATACACTTAAAAAATCATTGAGCTATGCTGGATGCCAGCTCCAGATTCAGGATGCAAAACATGAATCTGAAAAATTATTCGGCTTCAGGACAAGCACAAAAGAAGGAAGAACATTTGTAGAACTTTTAGAACCTGATTCTCCCGGTGATAAAGTTTTGGCAAGAGAAGATGAGATCATTGCCATTGACGGGACCAATGTGAGCGGGAATCTTAATGATTTATTAAAAGGTAAAAAAACTTCTGAACTAGTTATTCAACGTTTTGGAAAAATCAAACAGGTAACCTTGCAAGCAACCGGAACAAAAACTTATTTCAAGCAATACAAAATTGCTAAGAATGAGGAAGCAACAGAGCAGGAGAAAAACAACTTTAAAAAATGGCTGAAGCATGAGTTTTAACTCAATACAATTTGATAAAATAACCATATAAAAGAAAATTCCTTTCAGAAAACCGGAAGGAATTTTTCTTTTATAACGTTTATAATCCTGCTAAAAGTCTAACCCCTGGATATCTGCATTAATGACGCCGGTGAATAGCATAACGGCTTTTAAAGATTGCTCCGTTAAATAGACATCTTTAGGTAGAACATCCAGAATCTCGCCATTAATTTCCAAATCAGGATGAACCTTATTATGAGTTAAAAACTTTTGAATTTCCTTTTTACTTTCAATTAGATCTTTTTCAAAGCTGTATGAAAAGTACGGCTGAATTTTTTTTACGAAAAGCTGATGTGAAAGCCAATTAGCAGATTTCAACAATTTATTTCTGGTATCTATATCAAAATCAAGAGACTTTACAGAGATAACTTTATTGGCAATATCAAGACTCGGCAATCCTGAGAGATAAATCGTTCCTTTAAGACTTCCGGAAATATCTACCTTCACAACTAACCTCATTTCACTTCCATACAGATCCACATTCTCTATTTTAATCTTTTTCTTTCCATCGTTGAATTCATATACCTGACCGACCAATCTCTTGCGTGCCAGTTCCGTTGCTTTATCAAAAGGTACTTCGGCATTGATAAGGAGTTTAAATTTTCCATCATAATTTTTTTCTTCCCTTTTATTCGGCAGGCTTGACAGCTGGAATGGTGGCCTAGGACCCAAAAAAGTTTCAACTGCAGCTTTCATTCCGATTGCGGTGCGAATAATTCCACCACGGCCTTCAACAGGAGTCAGAAAAAGATCTCGTGGAGCTATTCTCACCCAAACTTCCGGATCTGCCGAAACAGCAACCGGTTTATGTAATTCTTCCCATGCATTGAGTACATATTTTCGTACATCCAAATTTTTCCTTGCCAGGTCATCAATCAATTCGGCAAGTTTATTCAGCTGTCCTTTTACAATTTTATCTGCAATAAAAGTAAGTGGAATGTCAAGGCCAACAAATTTCAGATCAGGTTCTTTTATCCACTGGTGTTCTACGGCACTAGTTTTTGGTGCAAAGTTCCAAAATGGATCTAAAGCAAAAAGAGTTTTAAATTTTAGTTTTATTGCGAAATCTGTTTCTCCGGATTCATTAAACGTTATCCCAAATTTATTAAAACCATATCCCGCCTTCAGCCACACCTTTACAGGAACCGTATATAAAATATAAGGGCCTTCGACTTCAATTTTAATATTCTCATACTTCCAAACTTTAACAAGAAGATTGTCCTCTGCATAATCTTTATCCTCGAATACAAGCCCGTTAATCTCCTTATTAACTTTTGCTTCCAGATCTTTAACTTTTAATTCGACAGGCAAAACAAGTTCGGAGACCTCCGGTGGGATTACCACCTTCTCATAAGATTCAGTTGGTGCTGTTGTTTTGATTGTTTTACAAGAAAATAGAAAAATCAGTATTCCCAGAGACAATGGGAATACTGTTCTATAAAAAGATTTACTAAATAACATTTAATTGAAATAATTCTATGACTCAAAAGGGATTTCAAACTGCACAAGTTCTACAAAGTCCTGAATTCTTTCCTCCAGTTCTCTGTCAGAAAGATTTACAATTCTTTCTACACCAAATTTTTCTACACAGAAAGATGCAAGGCCCGAACCATATATAATTGCTCTTTTCATATTATCGAAAGAGATATCATCAGTACTTGCGATGTAACCGATAAATCCACCTGCAAACGTATCTCCTGCACCAGTTGGATCAAACACCTCTTCAAGTGGTAATGCAGGTGCAAAGAAAACTTGCTCTTTGTTAAAAAGTAAAGCCCCATGTTCTCCTTTTTTAATAACAAGGACTTTTGGCCCCATAGCCATAATTTTTTTAGCTGCTTTTACAAGAGAATACTCCTTTGAAAGCTGTCTTGCCTCTTCATCATTGATTGAAAGTACGTCTACAAGACTAAGTGTTTCCTTCAAGTCATCTAGTGCGATATCCATCCAGAAGTTCATTGTATCCATTACAATAAGCTTTGGACGCTTCTTCAAACGTTTAATTAAAGTACTTTGAACTTTTGGAGAAAGGTTACCAAGCATCAGGTATTCACAATCCTGGTAGGATTCCGGAACAATAGGATCGAAGTCGCCTAACACATTCAGCTCAGTTACCAAAGTATCTCTGGAGTTCATATCATTATGATATTTACCTGACCAGAAGAAAGTTTTTTCACTCTCTTTGATTTGTAAACCCTGAGTGTTGATTCCATGATTCTGAAGCATTTTGATATCAGACTTAGGAAAATCACCGCCGACAACGGCGATAAGATTTACTTTTTTAGTAAAATATGATGAAGCAATTGAGATATAGGTAGCTGCTCCACCTACGATTTTATCAGTTTTACCAAATGGTGTCTCGATAGCATCAAATGCAACCGAACCTACAACTAATAGACTCATTTCTTTAAGTTAAGATTTTTAAAAGGTTTAATTACTGGTAACCAAATATCGACCAATCAATTACAATTAGCAAATTATCTATTCGATAATAGGTGCGGGCCTGAATTCCTTGGTAGGGTCAAAAATAAATCTGTATGTAATATGAGTCTTTAATATTTTACTTCCAACAGATTCACATATCTTCATCATCTTAGGATTGAAACTTCCAATCCAGTTCATTTCAAAATCAGTATATCTTCCTGAAGGCTGAATGACTTTCGCCGCCGCCATTACAATTGCACCCTCAAGCCCCCTTCCCTGGAACTCCGGAACTACACCGAACACCACACCGAACATTTTCTTGCAAGCTCCTGTGTATTTGTAGTATAGAAATTTCAACTTTCCCAGCAGATCCATTTTGCCATTGACATGCTTGAAAATCTGATTAACCTCAGGAATCATAATGAAGAAAGCTACAGGTTCATTATCATAGTAGGCAAACCAGACAAGATCTTCATCCATTACAGGTTTCATTTTATTCATCTGAGCCAAAGCCAAAGCCTTAGAAGTTTCTCTGACCCCTGTATGCTTTACCCATGCTTTATTATAGATAATTCTAAAGTCCTCAGCATATTTTTCCAGCTGCTTCTTTTTAATTCGCTCAAATCTGTATTTAGGATCTCTATTTATCCTGTCAGCTTTTTCAGCATAGAGTTCAGGAAGTGGGGAATCTACAGAACGATGATAGGTATATTGTTCAAAATAAGTCCTCCAGCCGTAAGCTTCAAAGAGATTCTTATAGTATGGAAAATGGTACGGCATTCCATAATTAGGTTCTACAAAACCATCCACCAATAATCCCCACCAGTTCAGTCTTTCTCCAAAATTTATAGGACCATCCATGGCTTCCATCCCTCTCTCCTCAAGCCACTTTTTGCAGGTATCAAACAACTTGAAAGCCGCCTCTTTATTGTTTATACATTCAAAGAAGCCCATGCCACCTGTAACATAATCGGTAGTTTTGGCCGTCTTGTTATTAACAAATGCAGCAACTCTTCCAATTGTATTATTACTATCATCCTTTAGAAGCCAGCGAATAGCTTCTCCATGACGAAAAAATTTATTTACCTCCGGATCAAAAATCCCCTCAATGTCTTTGTCCAACGGGCGGATCCAATTCTTATCTTCTTTATACAATCTGACTGGGAACATCAGGAACTCTTTCCTGGTTTGACTATCAGCAACTTCAACAATCTTCATTTTTGAGAAAACTTATTTAAACTCAAATCTACAATAAATTGGTATTTTTATATCACAATTGGGGAAGCGAATGAAAGCGCACACAATTGTGGACTTTTTCAACAAAAGCTCAGATAATTCATTTAAAGTGATGAAAATTTGTAGAAGCTGGGCATAAACGCACCTTTTTTCTGAATAAATACCAGAAAAACCATAATTTTACTTTTCTAATACCTACTACAATGAGTGATCTGATCGAACTTAAAGAGATAGAAAGCGCCTATAAAAGGCTGAAGGGAATGGTAACACACACATCCCTAACCCGAAACAACAATCTTTCGGAAGAGTATCAAGCTAACATTTATTTAAAGAGAGAAGATTTACAAATTGTAAGATCTTATAAATTAAGAGGAGCTTACAACTTAATCAGCAGCCTGACCCCTGATCAACTTAAAAGTGGTGTTGTTTGTGCGAGTGCCGGAAACCATGCCCAGGGAGTTGCATATTCCTGCAACCTCTTAAAGATACAGGGCAAAATATTCATGCCAACAACTACTCCAAAGCAAAAGGTAAGTCAGGTAAAGCTATTCGGAAGAGAGTTTGTGGAAGTTATCCTTACAGGAGACACATTTGATGATGCCTATTTTGAATCAATGAAATATTGCAAAGACCATGGAATGGTATTCATTCATCCATTTGAAGACCGCAAGGTAATTGAAGGACAGGGCACTGTCGCAATGGAGATAATGGAAGATATTGATGCAAAGATTGATTATGTCTTTGTTCCAATAGGTGGTGGCGGGCTGTCGGCAGGGGTTTCATCCTATATTAAAGCTAAGAGCCCTGATACAAAGATCATTGGAGCTGAGCCTCTTGGCGCACCATCTATGTCTGAATCAATCAAACAAGGTCATGTGGTTACACTTCAGCAGATAGACAAGTTTGTAGATGGAGCAGCTGTAAAAAGAGTTGGAGAACTTAACTTTAACATCTGTAAAAAACTGCTGGATGATATAGTAGTTGTTCCTGAAGGGAAGGTATGCTCATTTATAATCAAGTTATATAACGAAGAGGCTATAGTAGCGGAGCCGGCAGGAGCTCTGAGTATATCTGCACTTGATTATTATCGTGAACAAATAAAGGGAAAGAATGTTGTTTGTATTGTAAGTGGCAGCAATAATGACATAGCCAGGATGGGCGAGATCAAAGAAAGATCGCTGCTTTATGAAGGTCTGAAACACTATTTCATAGTAACATTTCCCCAACGCGCGGGAGCTTTAAGAGAATTTTTGGATGAAGTGCTTGGCCCAAATGACGACATCACAAGATTTGAATATACCAAGAAGAATATTAAGGAAGAAGGTCCAGCATTTGTTGGCATTGAGTTGAAGCACAGAGAAGATTATACTCAATTAATTGAGAGGATGAATAAGAAGAACATCAGTTATATAGAATTAAACAAAGATCCTAACCTATTTAACTACTTCTTATAAAAGGTATCCAAAAATATCGGAACCTATTAAAAGGATTTATCACCGATGAAGATAAGGGCTTTACTTATATTAATGTTCTTTACTTTTCAAGGCTTGCAGGCCGAAAAGCTGTCTGTTTTTTTCAGCAAAAGCGATAAATTCTTTTCAAAATATGTAGAGAAAGGAAAAGTAAATTATCAAAAGCTCAGTCAGAATGAGAAACCCTTGACTGAGCTTGCTAATCTTATAGCTAAGGCAGACCTTTCTTCTTCTGACACAACCGAAAAAAAGGCCTTTTATATCAATGCATACAATATCCTTGTCATTAAAGAAATCACGGACAATTATCCAATTGAATCACCTCAGGATATTGACGATTTCTTTACTGCCAAATTTATTGTAGCAGGCGAGAAGTTGTCGTTAGCTGAACTCGAGAAGAAAAAAATCTTCAGCCAATATAATGACATTAGATTGGTTTTTGTGATTTCCTCTGGAATGATTGGTTCAGCACCAATTTTAAATGAAGCTTTTACTCCAAAAAATCTTGAGAACAAGCTTACGGAGCAAGCCAAACTTGTGTCCAATGACAATAATTACATACGTGTTAAAAAGAATTCAAATCTGATATTACTTGCGGATATTTTTAAAAGATCTGGAGCTAAGTTCAAAGACAAGGACATAGTAAAATATGTTAATGTTTACAGGGAAGAAGACCTTCCGGAATCTTATAGTTTTGATTTTTATCCGGGAAACAGAAAATTAAACGACATTGAATATTAATAAAAAAAAAGTCCTTCACGAATTGCGAAGGACTTTTTTGTTAAAGCGGCTAAAAGAATCTCATCCGAAATACTCTCATGAAGGAGAAGAACTTTAATTACCGATATGTAATACTTAATTTACCAAAATAACGCCTGAATAAATCCTCCATTTCATTGAGTCTGCATTAATCACCAAAATCAAAAAACTTTGGGCCATCATCTTTAGGCTGATTTTCCTCTATAGGTTCCTGGGTATCCTCGGATATATTCTCTCTCCTTTTTGGTTTGAATATATCCAACAATTCCCTTTTTTCTTTCTTTATATCTTCTTTGATCTTGTTTTTAGTGCGCTTGGTATCGTAGGCAATTTTGTAATTATCAGTTGTCCCTTTAACAGTGAGAAATACAACAGACTGTCCTCTCTTGTCATCCTCGATCGCACCAAAAGCTTCATCTTTGTCTTTATGCTTTCTTTTGAAATTTTTCAAAGGCACGGTTAATCTATAGTCCATAACATGATCAAATGTATGTGTACCCGAAACTGAAATAGTGGAAACGTTTGTTACTATAGTCATTTCTGGAATTGTGATAACCCTGTTTTCTATATAGATAGTATTTTTCAATTCAGAGAACCTCACATGCTCCAGCTCCTTTTCTTCAATAAATCTGGAAAGACTTTGCATTGGCTCAAAATTATTGAGTTCCCCATTCAGAATTTTTACCTCTACCTTCGCTACAACACTTTTATCATCTATTGAAAACTTCTCGTTCATACTCATGAACAAATCAACATTACCTGTGATTTCACCTTTCAAATTTTTATCCACAATAAATTTCTGATCGAAATTATCACACATGTAAAAGATACTATCTACCTGAATTCCGTCAAGTACGGTTTCTGAAGTAAGTTCAATATTTGAAGGACTTGCAAAATTAAGATTTCCATTAACTACAAGCTTTCCCCCGGCCAATCTGCATGAAGCTCTTTCCAGAGAGATCCAAGGGTCTTTCATAGTATAAACACCTTTGACCTTTTTCGCATGGAATTTCTTATAACTAAATTTCTCAATTTCACAGTTGAGATGTACTTCATATTTTTTAAAGAAAGGAAAAATCTTTTCCTCCTTTTCTTCTCCTTCATCTTGGGAATCATCCGAGGATTTCTTAGCTCCCTTTCCTCCTGCACTCAGGAGCTCTTCAACATCCAGATAATTAGAAACAAAGTCAGCATCGACAAAGAGTTTTCTTTTTTTATTAAACAACCTTGCCAGGACATTTTTAAATAGGCCATTAACTGTAAAATCACTTCTACCTATATTTCCTTTAAAGTCATTCACAGCAATATCATTGTTATTGAAAAGAAAATCACCGCTGATATTCGAAAATCTGTATGGAAGATTATCAACCAGCACATTAATCTTACTGGCAATGACTTGTCCGCCAGCATTAAACTGATCAGGATTTTTTCTTAACTCTTCTGAACTTCCTGTGAAATTGATATCAAAATCGAGATTACCTGTAGCCTCTTTGATTTTTTCTACAGGATAAAAAGAAAATATAGATTCCAGAGATAAGGAGCCTTCAGCTTTGAATCGAATAAAAGGATTTTCAAAATTTTCAAGAAGAAAGTCTCCTTTTACTGGCTTATTATTCAAAGAAAAACTGATGTCTGAAAGCTTCAGAAAAGAAGTCTTTGCATGATGTTTATTACCATTAGAAAAATAACCGACAAGATTTACCTTTTCCAAACGGCCTTTATAATCTGGGTGGAAAATAGAAGCGTTACTTATTCCAAATTCCACTACTATCAATGGACTTATAGTTTCGCTGATTTCACCTTTTACTGTTGATTTAAAAAAGATATTTCCTGAACTGGCATAGGAAGAAAAGTTCTCAGCAATTTTTTTGGGCATGAGACTTACAAGAGTCTGTATCTGGCCTTTTTTACCTTTGAACTCAAAGTCAATGTATTTTTTGTCTTTATAGGAAAAAGATCCGGAGAGGTCAAATTCTGATTTTTCTACTTTAAGATTAGAAGGCAGGACAATAAATTGATCTCTTTCATTGTCCAGAATTAATTCGCTGAGGATCTCTAAATTTTTTTCTTTGAAATAATCATGTCCTGCTGCACGTATTTTATGGGATACTAATTTGCCATCCAACCCAATGTTATATTTCTTTTGTTCAAGCTTTATTTTTGCTGCTAAATCTTTTGCCAGCAAATAATAGCCTTGGTTTTTAATTTCATTTACAAAAGATAGCTCAACATTATTGAGCTTTATCTTTTTCAGATTAAATCCGACTTCCTCTGAAGCAGAAGTTGTATCACTTTTAAATATTTCATAATTGGCCCTCCCCTGAGCATCTGTGCGTATGGCAATTTTACCATCTTCAATATAAAGTTGGCTGATCACATACCTCTTTTGGAGCAAATCCCAAGGATCGAAAGCAAGAAAGATTTCGCCAGCTTCAACAAGTTTCAGGTCGCTCCCTTCTATACTTTCTGCTATTTTAACCTTTTTAAATTCAAGCGTGATCTGAGGAAATTTTTGAAAAATTGACACATCGACATCAGGATCTACATCAACTTTTGCAGTTAAATAAGTATTTAACTCTTTAATAGTAAGAGCTATAATTTCTTTCTTATAAAAAGCCACAACCCCGGCTACGATTCCAACCAGCAGCAGCAAAACGAGTGCAATGATGAGCACTACTTTCCCGATTATTCTGAGTACTTTCAATTCAATTATTTGAGACTACAAATCAAAAATTTTTTTGCGTATTTCTACGAGTATTTACATTTTTTAGAACCCTTAAAGAAAAATATTTAATTTTTTTTATAATCGTTTTGCATTTATGGAAAAACCATTTAGCTTTGCACTCGCAATTCGGAAATAGGAAAAGCGATAGCAAAGAAGTTGCTTCGACAACCCATGAAACGAACGAATTCAAGACTTATTGGGAGCTTAGCTCAGCTGGTTCAGAGCACCTGCCTTACAAGCAGGGGGTCACTGGTTCGAACCCAGTAGCTCCCACATACTTCAAAAAGTATAAAGCCTCTTCTAATGATGAGGCTTTTTTTATAATCTCACAATTTGTGAGAAAATGAAAAGCAAAGAAGTTGCTTTTATTAAGTTTAAAACAAAGAATTCAAATATTATGGGAGCTTAGCTCAGCTGGTTCAGAGCACCTGCCTTACAAGCAGGGGGTCACTGGTTCGAACCCAGTAGCTCCCACATCTAAAGGACAACTTCGAAAGAGTTGTC
>NZ_JAGHZZ010000032.1:15129-40631 GCF_017745095.1 Sporocytophaga sp.
GAAAAGCAGAAAATATATTGAAGCGCTGGTTAAGACCATCCCGACATAAGTCGGGAGGATTACTGGTTCGAACCCAGTAGCTCCCACATCTAAAGGACAACTTCGAAAGAGTTGTCCTTTTTTATTTTATCATCTTTTAACACCACGCTATGTTTTTTACTTATATCCTTTACTCCCCTTCAGCAGACAAATTTTACATCGGTCACACAGGAGACTTCCTGGAAGAGAGACTTCGAAAGCACAATGCAAACCATAATGGATTTACGGGGGGTAAAGGAGACTGGAGAATTGCATACTTTGAAACTTTCAATACAAAGACAGAGGCCTATGCTAGAGAATGGGACATCAAGAAAAAGAAAAGCAGAAAATATATTGAAGCGCTGGTTAAGACCATCCCGACATAAGTCGGGAGGATTACTGGTTCGAACCCAGTAGCTCCCACAAAAACAAAAAGCCTTCAAATTATAAATTTGAAGGCTTTTTGTTCGATTAAAGCTCTGCAAAACTTCACTCCCCCATTATAACATACTGATAATTAATAGCTATCTTCGATTCGATTCTAGTTGCGTCATTTTACTATTTTTCTTATGGAAGAAGAAAACGGCTTAGCAATAGAGAAGTTAAGAAAGTACAAAGGATTAGAAAATTTATCTGACAAAGAAGCTTATGAAATAATAAGTGTATTAAAGAAATTTTCCTATATCACTTATAAATACTATCCTAAGATTAAACAACAAGAAAACAAAGATAAGAATGAGATATCTAAATAAATTATCTGGATTCAATTGAAATTTCGTTTCATCTTTTACTCTTTCTTAAATTTCAATATGCTGATTTATTACTTCAAAGCTTATAAGAATCGAATACGAAAGAGTAACTTCAAATTTTTATTCCATTCTTCATGTCCATACTGTCGCGAGTATATTGACTTCATTGAGTAAGCCCCCGCTAGTTGTATTATTGCTTTAATAGTTTTTTCGTTTCTATAAACTCCGAATTTAAAATTCTAACTAAATACATTCCCTTCTCAAGCTTACTTATATCTATTGAATTATCACTATACAATACACTCTTCAAAAGCTGGCCATTCATAGTTAATATTTCTATAGTACTTTCCGATTTTACGCCTTCAAAACTTATATTATTAGAGGTTGGGTTTGGATATATATTCACTCTACTAGTCAGAGATATTTTGGATAAATTAACATTTGCTTGTTGATATATACCTGTGGAAATATTATTATCTGAAAATTTAGAAACACCATTATCTGTTGCAAACCATTTATTACCTTCAGAGTCTATATCTATAGAATATACGATATTATCTGCAAGTCCATCAACAGTTGTATAATTATGCCAAGTTGTTCCATCAAATTTAGAAACTCCTCCATTAGAACCTACCCATAAATTGCCACTGCTGTCGGCAACAATTGAATTTATATAATTATCTGCCAAACCATCTTCCATTGTATACAATTTTAAAGAACTTCCCTTATGGCAATATAATCCTGCATTAGTTCCTATCCATTTGTTTCCCTTAGAGTCAAAGAAAGCAACAGTCACTTGCGATACATTAAAATTGCTTGACAGATCAATACTTTGACTCCACTCTATGGTACCAAATCCATTGCCATACAATTTTTCCTGGCCTAACTCCAATGATGACTTAAACCCAAACCACTTATTATTTTGTTTATCTATATAAATATACTTGGGATCTAAAGGAACATAAAATTTACAACCCCCAAATTCATTAATCATGGAAATCCAACCTCCGTCATTCATCCATACATTTTCATTCATATCTACGGTGAAGAAATCGACCTCATTTCCAGAAGCATGTTCACCCCTATAAGCTAAGGTGGTATCATTAAATCTAAAAAGGTGATCCCAGTAAGTATCATTTTGAGAAAACCACTTATTATCAAGATGGTCTATCATCAATCGGGAAGTATATAAATAATAATGTGATTTATAACTTGCACTCTCATATGTAAACCAGTTTACATCATCAAATTGTGAAATGCCATCACCTGTGGCCATCCACTTATTCCCTTTTTTATCAATAGCTATTGAAAATACCTTATTGTTAGCCAAGCCTTTTTCTATGTTATAATCATTCCATTTTATTTTACCATCAAATACAGTAAGGCCATTATCCATACCAAACAATAAATTTCCATCCTTATCTGTAGCAATACAAGTCACCTTCTTGCCAATAATACCTTTAAAATTATTGTCACTTTCTTCATGTTCTATATCAAAGCTATTAAAATAGGTCCAGACACTATCATCATATTTAGAAACTCCACCATCGATAGACAGCCATTTGTCCCCTACCTTATCAATTGCGATATAGTTTATTGTTGCTGCATATACTTGTACCTTGGTTAAAATAGTACCATCATACTTATAGAGAACATCACTCCAGTAAACTGATTGATTTTCTCGCACAGATTCCTTAAACCATAAACTATTAAATGAATCAAAAACAAGACAACTTCCTTGATTTCCCAAAACAGTCTTCCAAATATTATCATCGTACTTTGATATTCCATTTGAGGTTCCAAACCATTTATTACCCTGCAAATCAATCGCAATTGAATTAATAGAAGTACTACTCAATCCATCAGATTGTCTATAAATTTTCCAAGAAGTACCATCAAAGGCTGCAGCCCCTTGAAGAGTCCCAACCCAAACAACATTATTGTGATCTACAGCAATTGAATTAATGTAGTTATATGGCAATCCATTGGATGTATTATAAGTCATCCACTGATTCCCATCAAATCTTGACAAGCCATCTCTAGTACCGATCCATTGATTACCCGAACTGTCAATAGCAATAGCAGTAACTATAGGACTACACAAACCATCTTTTGTTGTAAAATTTTTCCAGTTCTTACCATCAAATCTGGAAACACCATTATAGGTACCGATCCACTGTATGCCATTGTTTTCAACAGCTATAGCAGTAATGGATTTATTTACAAGACCATTTGTATTATTAAAAACAGGAAGATGAGACCATGAATTATCATAGCTAAAAAACTGTATGCCTCTTTTGGTTGCGCACCATTTATTTCCTTTAGAATCAACTGTTATAGAACTTATGATTCCATCCCAAGCATAGTTATTAAGGTAATTTTGGTTTGTCCAGGTAGTGCCATCAAATTTAAATATTTCACAATCTGCGTTATATACACCATCAATTGCAGCAATCCATTTATTACCCAAATTGTCAATAGTAACGGATTTTAAACGCAGATTACTACCAATTGGAGCATCATAATAAGTCCAATTTAAATCATCAAATTTTGAAATACCATACCCGACTCCATATGTAATCCATTTAGCTCCATTCTGATCAATCGCTATATCAACAATTTGATTATCAAACAACCCATCGGCTGTAGTAAATTTGACCCAATTTACACCATCAAATTTATACATACCTTCATGAGTCCCAATCCATACTCTCCCCCACTTATCAGTGGTAATGCAGTTAACAACTATATCATTTAAATAATTGATCCAACTTGTTCCATTAAATTTGTATGCACCACGCCCAGATTTTCCATACCAAATATTACCATATTTATCGGATGCGAGAGCTGTGGCAAAATTCAATTCATTCGATGGATCAAAGGGACTACAATTTTGCCATCTTTGTCCATTAAACTTTGAAACCCCAGACATAGTGGCAACCCATACATAGTTGTTAGAATCTATTGCAATATGTTTTGTCCGGCCCTCTATGAGGCCATCAGCGGTAGTATATTTTGTCCATACAGCCCCATCATACTTTGCAACACCACCTTCAGTTGCACACCATACAACACTATCCTTGTCTATTACAATTGAATTTACCTCTTGGGTATTAGTGTAATTAGTCCACGTTTGACTATAAGAAATATTAGAACTAAATAAAAAAACGATAAGAGCAAAAAGATTTTTACAAAAAGGGAAATAATTTTTCATTTTGGATTAAATTATTTAATTACTCATCAATATACGAATATCAGGGGACATAGATAAATGCAATTGCTATATTAAAAATCACCAATCCTTGTATATTCAAAACAAGCATTGATTTAATTCCTCCTTTATGTCTCATTTCCAATAAGTCCTGAGCATAGCTCTGCTCGTTCAAAGCACCTTTGGTTCGGACCCAGCAGCTCCGGAATTTAAGGATAACTTCAAAAAAATTATCCAATGTCGATCATTCCTATGACAAAAAATTAAAACTGCTAACCTAAAATCGCTTTAACAATCGGCAATAATTGAATACTACCTCTTTTACTTAATTCTCTTATTCCAGATTTAGATAAAACTTTTTCAGTAACTGGCATTATAAAGTCACTAAAAAGATTTCTAAGAATACACAACCGGTCTTTATCATTCATTGACATATCAAAATCGAATAAACTATTGTATTCTCTAGGCCCATTTAGTGTTAGATGACTAAAGTCTTTCTTAAATAAAGAGTCACTCAAAGAATACTCCTTTCCCGTTAATCCCTGAACAAATACTTTTATACTGAAATGATAAAAATCTTTGTAAGCAGGCTTAAGTAAATTAAGAGTTACGATACACTCATTGCTTTTTTTAACCCAACCGCCAAAAGCACTCTTAAAACCATTCAATTCTGCTATCTCACTAAATATCTTTTCAAATTCCCCTTTTGTCATATCCCGCATGATAACATCATAATAGTTATGATTCCTTAAAAAATATATTTCCTCTCTAAATCTTACAACATCAAATTGATTCAATTTTTCTTCAAGACATAAAAAAGTCTGAAATTTAGATAATTTCAGACTTTTCATTTACCAAGCAGGCAAAAAAGTTTGATATCCAATAGGCAAGCTATCTAATCACAACCTTCACAACACTATTTACCCCCTCTTGCTTAACTATCATGGCATAAATTCCAGATCGCAGATCACCAATGTTAATTTGACCTTCACTTCTACCTTGCTGAATCAGTCTACCTGAATTATCCAAAATGTTATATTCAAAATTCCCTTGTAATCCTTTTACCTGAATAAATTCCTCTGCTGGATTTGGATATACAGTAATCTCAATTTGATTACTATTCTCTATGCTTGTAATAACCCTTTCTGCCAGCACCGCAGTTCCAAAAAGAGAAGGATCTTGCCATGCATTATCTTCAGCTGCGTTCCATGAAAGTTTTTTATCTCTTCCACTACCATCGTCATCATCATTGATCATAAAGTCAATACCAATATTTTGCCCTTTGATGGGCGTTCCTTGCAAAGTACTCCATGGAATGCTAGCCTCAACAATATATCCGTTTGAGGTGCTTACACTATTAAATGAAACCCCTTCGATTGACCTTCCTGATGGTAATGCTCCAACCACACCACCATCATTCCATCCGAATGAGTATTGCACATCATTGGCTCCATAAGTAGTCGCCTTATCATTATTGATATCAAAGTAAAATTCTACTGCATCGTCTTCAAAGCTATTAGGACTGTCGTTGGTTTTTACATTGTCGGTGACTACTGCCAAAACATAGACATTTGTATTATCCCACATTATTTTAGCCGTACCGCTTAAATCGTTGCTGTTGGCAACAGTTCCAACAAGGATTTTGGTAGCGCTGATAGATTCGATAAGAGGATCATTCCAGACCTCATCAATAGCTCCATCTATTATAGGTGCTATGTTTGTATTAAAAATTTTGTAAGTATAGGTAATAGTAACAGTTATTGCAGCTCTTGGACCTTCACATCCATTTAAAGTTTGAGAAACATAATATGTCACTTTGCCTGGAGCTGATGTATTTGGTACAGGAGCAGAAGCTAGAGGAGTACCAGCTGTAGCCACATTATACCACTTGAGATTGGAACCATTGGCAGTCAAAGCGACTGCAGCATCTCCTAATTCATACGACACCGCAGCAGTAACTCCCGGAGCGGGCGTAGCGCAAGGATTAGCACATGCAGGCTTCCATACTTTAAAATTTCCAGATACATTCAACAAGGAAAGCATATACAGCATACCGTCATAGTATCTGTAAGTGCCGCTCGGAACACCTACGTTCCACAACTCTTGAACAAAAGGTGTTGTAAGCGATGTATTACTTGAGGCCAATGATGCAACTGCATTGCATGCAACCAGACCTGTAGAATGATCACCTCCGGCATTTGAGCCATTCCAATCGTAGTGATTTTTATAACCAGAACCCTGGTTTTTAAAGAAGGTAAGATAACGATCAGCGATCACGGGCTGTTGGGCATCAGCTTTAAACCAATGATAGTCCATGCCTAAATTCATAATAGTACGCCAAGCATCATACATAAACCTATGGCTATTGGAATTGAAAGATGTTGTCTTCGGTGTTCCGTCAAAATTTGAGTAGTCAGTCGATAAACCTGAGCTAGAATGAGATGCATCGCGAAGCAATTTTCGTGCAGCTCCCGGTGTCTGAGACCAGAAAGTTTGATTAGTTTTTGACCAGCGAGCCCATAATTCCCAGAATCCCGGTAAATTGTAAGAAGGATCTGTATAATCGTATGACCCTGAATTAGGTCCAAAGGTTATCAATTTCGAATTAGAATTAAATAAATTATTGATCCCTCCTGCTCCAGTCTTGCTCATTACTTTGCTTATAGCGTCCTGAGCTTCTGCTTCATAGTTAAAAATCCCGGTACCATTTCCCCAACGATTTGCGGCAAAGAATAAGGAAGTTATAAAATATGCTTCTCCATCAGGAGCTGGATTATTGTCTATAGCACCACCATTAGTATTCAGTTGCCATTTGAAAAATCCGTTTAGATTTCCTGAAGTATGCTGCATATAGGTTTTAGTCCATTTCCACAGCTTATTAAACTCAGCTTGTTTGTCGAGTTGTACACAAATCATCAATCCATATGACATGCCTTCCGAACGAACGTCATTATTGGCTATATCCTGGATATAAGCCATGTCTTGGCCAACCTCATAATACAATTTCTGATTAGAGCTTCCATAAAAAATCTGCTGGAATGCGCTGTTGATTTTAGAATTTACTTCTGCATCGCTCTTATTCAAGAGTTCTTTAAACATGTTTCTGTAGACACCTGTAAAATAAGCTCCCTGTCCGGTTTCATTACAGAGATCCTGGGCCTGAGTATTACTATAGGTACACAGTAGCAGTACCACAAGTAATCTGCTTAGCAAATTAATTTTGGGAAAAAGATTCTTCATAAGTTAACTCTTTAAATTATTAGGAAATTTTGTTAAACATAAATTTTCAAATTCACCTAATCAGATTTTAAGATTAGGCAAACTCTAAAGTGGGAATATGGGAATTCCATTTTTACCTCTATAAAAACGCAAGCAGTACACACAGACAGAAAAAAAGTAAACAACCTTTTTTTTAAAAGTTAGGCTTGGAGGTTTGATTTCCCAAACACATCTCCAAGAAGGCATTCGCTCCATACCAAGCATAGATAACTTGACCTAACACATCCTCATTTATTCGAACCATCAATCTTTAATTTAAAACAAGTAATAAACTCTCTCTTCAATATTTTCTTTCTATGTGTTTACATTTTGCCTGAATGAGTGTAGGCGACCATAAACACATTCAAAACATTCAAAATCAAGAACATGAAAAAACTCATACTACTTGCTTTTTTATTCGCTAACCTTTTCTCCTATGGTCAGCAATATTCTCAAAAATGGTCCGACATAAACTATGTTGGAGATTCAAAAGGTTATCATAACCTGGATATATACTTACCCAAGGTAGCTAAGGAAAAATATCCTGTTGTGGTATACATATATGGCAGTGCCTGGTATAGTAATAATTCTAAAGGAGCTGACATGAATACTATAGGAGCAGCATTACTAGATGCGGGATTCGCTGTAGTAACCCCAAACCATAGATCAAGTAGCGATGCAAAATTTCCTGCTCAGATCCATGATATTAAAGCTGTAATAAGATTTATCAGAGGCAGAAGCGCAGAATTTAAATTTGACACGACCTTCATAGGCATTAGCGGAAGTTCTTCCGGAGGGCATCTGGCATCTTTAGCAGGAACAACAAATAACGTTAAAGATTATACAGTAGGCTCTGTTACGATGAATATAGAAGGGACATTGGGAAATTATACCCAATATACTAGTTCTGTTGATGCTGTTTGCGATTGGTTTGGACCTATTGATTTTTTTAAAATGGAAGGTTGCAATACATACAAATCGGGGAGCTCTCCTGAGTCTGATATTATAGGAGGACCTCTCTCTTCAAATTTGGACAAACTTGCACTTTTAGGCCCAATAACTTATATAGACCCGACAGATCCTCCATTCCTTATTTTTCATGGTGACAAAGATAATGTGGTCCCATACTGTCAGGGACAGTTTCTTAATACTGCTCTGACAAAAGCAGGTGTAGAAAGTGAATATGTACTAGTTCCTAATGGACAGCATGGACCAGGTGTAAATGATGTACAAGCCAACCTTCAAAAGATGGTTACCTTTTTCCTGAGGGCAAATGCAGCAGTAGTGACTTCTATTCAGGAACAAGCTGATAACTCAGGTTCTACCATAATGCTTTCAGAAAATTCATCTATAGACCTTTCAAAATTAACCATTGGAAAAATTGAAAAATATGAGCTAGTGGACATGTCTGGCAGAATGGTATATTCAGGCACTTCAAATGAAAATGAGATTTATTTTAGTGGATTGAATAACGGTATTTACATCCTTACCCTTTACACTTCGAATGGCAAAAAATTAACTCAAAGAATTGGTAGTCTGAAATAATTATTCATTGCTACTTAACTCTTACTGGCTTGATGGAGTTACAACCAGGTTCAATTTGTATTGAACAATACTTATAACTATACTTAAAGCAAACGAGGTTCAGTAATTTACCAATTATCAGAACCTCGTTTGTCATTTGTTTTTTAAATGAGTTTACTGTCTATTAATTCTAACCACATTCTGACTACTTGCCTGCTCAACAAACAGAAAATATGTACCAGGACTAAGGCTCTTGCCCGCTTGAAGTTCATCCTTTCCATACCCATCTTCAACTACAATTCCTTTGGTATCGCTAATATGGTAGTGAAAATCACCTTTCTTTCTGATATATAATCCCGATTCAGAAAATGGATTCGGATAAATATCCATATCACCAGACACATTGGATTTTACTCCTGTTATCACATCTGATAATTCTATATAATTCAGATTCATATAACTCGCATCAAAAGCAATTCTCATCACATGATCTCCTGCTTCAATATTGACGGAATTAAGAGATATTGTCTGCCAGTTCTGCCACCCTCCTGTATTGGGTACAACAATGGGACCGGTTACATCTTTACCATCTATTTCAATATGGAAGACTTTGCCATCACCATCAGCCGCTACTCTTGCATTCAGATCATAAGTCCCTGATGCAGCAACATTTATTGTGTATTCAAGCCATTCTCCCTGTAAGATATATCCTATATTGTAAGCTCCTTCGCTATCTTGCGTAGCTTCAATATCCACTTCATCATTTCTCAATGGAGCTTTTCCTTCGTTACCATTTGCATTGGTTTCATGATAAGCCAGCCCTTCACCACCAAGGTCATATTCTTCTGCTTCAATTCTGCCAGGAATATGATGTGCTATACCATTGAATGGTTCTTGTTTTAGTTCCTTGGTCAGTAAGAAAGAAACATAATTCAGGTTTACAAAATCGGTAGGTCCAATGGTAACTCTCATGATCTTCCGGCCTGACTGTAGCTCAACATTTTTTACTTTAATCGTTTGCCAAGTTTGCCAGCCGCCAGTATTCGGTATTGACAGATTATTGGCGATAATTGCTCCATCCATTGATACAGATACAGACCTGCCTGTTCCATTTGCTGCAACTCTCAGATCAAGATCATAGGTTCCGGATGTTTTAACATCCACAGTGTATTCAAGCCATTCCCCGGCAGTTGCCCAGCCTATATTGTAACCAGCTCCATCATCGGTGCAATTTTCTATATCAACATCCTCATTGGTCCTGAAATCTGCAACAGGCACTACCTGACTACCAGGAGTACTATCCTTATAAGCGAAACCATTGCCGCCTTCATCAAAATATTCAAGCTGTATTATACCTGGTATAGTCTGAGCTTTACCGATGTATGGTCCTTGAGGAACATTTACTTTAAAATTAACAACAGCTTCACCGGTCTTTCCCTGATTATCCGTGGCCACTGCTTTTATCTGATAATTACCAGCAGGTATATTAGGCCAGGTATAAGAATATGGGGTTGTATTATCAGTATTAAGTAAGGTAGTACCATTATAAAACTTAACATTACTTACAATGCCATTTGGGGAACTTGTAGAAACTGTAAATTCTATATTACTACCTGCAGTAAAGTTTGAATTATTTGTAGGGGTAATAAATGAAATAGAAGGGCTAGTAATAACAGGAAGTAAAGAAAGCATCTTCTGTGCATATCGCTGTCCTAAAGTACGGTATGAAGCCGAGGTAAAATGTAAATTGTCTCCCTTATGAGGAAGTCCTGCAGCAGAAATAACATAAGAATTAGGAACAACATTTGGCATAGTTGCAATAACGGCATTATGCCCGCCACAAGCACCGCCTTGAGCAGTTGTAACAAGCTCTCCAACCAATAAAGGGACCTTAACAGGATCTAACCCTAAATCCTTGATCAGGTTATCATAAATTGCTTTAACCTTTCCCGGCCAAGTCGTTTGCATATTGTTGGTTTCACCCTGATGCAGAAGAATTCCTTTTATCACTCCATCTTTCTGCGCAATTTTTGCCACTTCAACCAGACGAGCATAGGGGTTTCCTCCATATTGGGCAATTGTTCCCTGCATCCAAGAAGGAGCTGTTGCAACATAAGAGGCATAATTATATTTATCAAAAAGAGCAATATCACAACCTCCAATCGCAACTGGCACAACACCAACTTTAATATTTGCAGGAAGATTGGCGACCATGGTCCTTCCAAAATAATCTGATGGTCCTAAACCCGTATTACACCTTACCAATGGCGGATTTGCTGTTTGACATTTTCCCACAGTGTATGATTTGCCGCCTGAATTACAGTTAACGGCACCCATCACCTGAAATCTGCTGTCTACGGTTTTGTCCTGATCCTCAATAGTGCCGGCCCCTTCCATATTGGACTGACCAAAGCATAGGTAAATGTGAAAGTCCGGATCCTGAGAAAAAGCCTTTCCTGAGATTAATATTAACAGACTAAAAAGTCCTATATATAATGTAGCTTTCATTGCTTTACAATTTTACTAACAACAACACCATGAACATTCTGTACGGATAGTAGATAAATCCCCGGTTTAAGATCGGAAGCAACTTTAAGCTGATCCTTACCAACACCTGACTCTACCACTAAGCCATTGGTATGAGAAAGTTGGTAAGTAAAATCTCCTTTTAAATTAATCTGAAAGCCTTCATGAGAAAATGGATTAGGGAAAATTTTTACATCATTATCTTTAATGCGTCTTGAATAATTACCAGTAATTATATCAGTAAACTCTATATAATTCAGGTTAAAGTAATCGGAATCAAAAACCAGCCTCATTACATGCTCTCCCTTTTTCAGATTAAGATCATTGATCGAAATAGTTTCCCATGACTGCCACCCTCCTGTATTAGGGATGTCTATAGGACCGGTTACATCAGAGTCATCTATCTCTATATGCATTTGTTTCCCATCTCCATCAGCAGCTAGACGCAACTGAAGGGCATATGATCCTGTGGAATTTACATCTACTGTATATTCAAGCCATTCGCCTTTTAGGATATAGCCAATGTTATATCCTCCATCAGAATCCTGAGTAGTTTCTATGTCCACCTCATCATTCCTCAATGTTGCATTTCCTTCATTACCATTGTTATTACTTTCATGATAAGCAAGACCTTCTCCTCCAAGATCATATTCCTCTGCTTCGATTCTCCCTGGAATCAGATGTGCAACGCCCTTAAAGGGATCCTGATTTAATTCTTTGCTCAGGGTAAATGTTACATAATTCATGTTCACAAAATCGGTAGCCCCGATCGTAACACGCATGACCTTATTTCCGGTAGTAAGATTAATATCTTTAATTTTGACTGTTTGCCAGTTTTGCCAACCCGCTGTATTAGGAATAGCAACATTGTTTGCGATAGTAACTCCATCCATTGCAATCGAAACTGCGCGTCCCTCACCGTTGCAGGCAACTCTCAGATCAAGATCATAAGTACCTGGCTTTTGTACATCAACTGAATATTCAAGCCATTCGCCTGAAGTTGACCAGCCAATATTATAACCTCCTCCGACATCCGTGCAATTTTCAAGATCTACATCTTCATCATTTCTGAAGGCAACGCCTGTTTCACTTCCAGGACTGCTATCCATGTAAGCAAAACCATTTCCTCCTTCATCAAAATGTTCCAATTGAATTATACCTGGAATAGAATGTAAAGCGTTATTATATGGCCCTTGAGTCTTGTATACTTTGACCGTAGTTGATGCTTCAACTGTTTTACCTTGACCATCTGTAAGGACAGCCCGAATTGTATAAGTACCAGCGGCCACATTAGTCCAGCTAAAAGTATAAGGAGCTGTATTATCTGTATTAAGCAAGGTGGTTCCATTATAAAAACGTACAGAGCTTATCGTACCATTCGGTGTACTGGCAGCTGCAACCAGGTTAATTGTAGCAGGAGCTGTAAATACTGCATTATTTGCTAGTGCTGTCAGAGAAATGGAAGGCCCAGTATTTAGAGAAAATTTTCTAAGAAAGTTCCAAAGTTCAATTGTTGTATGGACTCCAGCATCATCATTGGAATGCCAGTGCCCCTTGCCATCAAGAGATATTAATGAAACCGCACTATTATTACAAGGCCCCCAATACTCCATTACGGACTTAGAGTTAGGTTTATTGACAGGATACGGAGTTGTTCTTGTGCCAATAGAGGGGCATTGATTCCAGCTTCTCCATTTTTGAAGCATGGCCACAACTCCTTGTTGATTACCATTAGGCTGGTAATAAACTACATCATCGGCAGTTCCATGAACATGGATAATTGGCATAGGTCTGGAACTAGCTACAACATTGGAAAACAAATATCCTGAAACCGGACCGATCGCAGCAACTTTATCTGCTATTTTATTAGCTGTATGGTAAGTCATCATACCTCCCATAGAAAAACCAGATACATAAACTCTGTTCCTGTCGATGCCATATCGGGTAATCATAGATTCAATTATTGCCAAGATAAAATCCGTATCTCTGGTACCATTGATGTCCCAGGAGTTATTAATTCCCGCGGGATAGACTACTACAAATTTTGCCGTATCTGCAACTAATTCCCATTTAGCCTGACCTTTTTGATAATTAATATCCTGATTAAGTCCATGCATCGAAATCACCAAAGGTCTGTTTTGCTGAAGGCCAGAAGGAGCATAAACAAACAAACTTCTATTGGTGCCTCCTACATTAAGAGTTGTCATCTGCGCATTTGAAATTAAAGAACACAATAACAGGTAAAACATTGAAAGCAGAAGATATACTTTATCAATCTCTGGAATTCGAACAATTCTTCTCTTAGTATCAGGTGCCATAAATGTCGATCTCATCAGCTCAATATTTGAAGTTATATTTAAAATGTTTTTCATTCCTGAATTATACTTGTATGATTTCTCCTTACATTAATACTATTACTGCTCACTGCTTTATAATTTTCCTGTTAATGACAGTATTATTATGTTCAATGGACAATAAATAAACTCCCGGCTTAAGACCAGCACCTATGATAAGTGCATCCATTCCACTTCCTGTCTCAATATCCATTCCGTCTAAACTCCTAATCTTGTAATTAAATTTCCCTACAAATTTTATCTGCATACCTTCATTGAAAAATGGATTTGGACAAACCGAATTTTCCATTAAGCTCACATTTTCAATGCCTGTAACCACATCATTAAACTGGAGGTAATTCAGGTTCATATAATCGGAATCAAAAAATACTCTCATCACATGCTGACCTTCTTTTAAAGAAACATCATTGATAGTTATGGTTTCCCATGCTTGCCAACCTTTTGTATTTGGAATGTTAATCGTACCGGTTACATCCGTCCCATCTACTTCTACATGCATTTTCTTTCCATCTCCATCCGCAGCTACCTTTAGTTGAAGGACATATACTCCGGTAGCAAGTACATCTACAGTATATCCCAACCATTCACCGTTTAAGATGTAACCTATATTGTATTCCCCTTCCAAGTCCTGAGTTACTTCAATATCCACTTCATCGTTTCGGAGATTAGCACCTCCCTGGTTTCCATTCGCATTGGCTTCATGGTAAGCTATACCTTCACCACCCAAATCATATTCCTCAGCTTCTATTCTTCCTGGAATCTGATGAGCTATTCCTTTAAATGGCTCTTGCTTCAATTCTTTAGTCAGGGTGAAAGTGACATAGTTCATATTCACAAAATCTGTTGCTCCTGTAGTGATGCGCATAATTTTCTGACCTGCACTGAGATGAATATCTTTGACCATTACTATCTGCCAGCTTTGCCAGCCAGCGGTATTGGGAACAACCATTTTATCTGCTATACCTATTCCATCCATGTATACTGATATGGTTCGTCCATCGCCGTTGCAGGCCACCCGGACGGCCAGATCATAAGTACCTGGCTTAAGCACTTCTACTGAATATTCAAGCCATTCTCCCGCAGTTGCCCAACCAATATTGTAACCACCTCCGACATCAGTGCAATTTTCTATATCTACATCTTCATCTGTGCGAAAATTAACAATTGGTGTTACCTGGCTTCCTGGAGTTCCATCCATATAAGCAAAGCCATTACCTCCAACATCAAATTGTTCCAGTTCAATTGTTCCCGGAATTGAATGAATAATACCATTATAGGGGCCTTGTGGCGGGTTAACTTTTATTGTTATGGTAGCTTCAGTGCTGCGATTTTGATTGTCAGTCGCAATCGCTTTAATATTGTATGTACCGGCTGCCACATTTTCCCAATTATAGCTATAAGGTGAGGTATTGTCGGTATTAAGTAAGGTAGTGCCATTATAGAACCGTACATTAGATATTGTTCCTCCATAAGCAATAGCTTCCGCTGTTAATGTAATTGAAGCTGGTGAAGCAAATGAACTGTTAGGAACTGGACTGGTGAAACTAACAACCGGCGGACCGGAAGGCGGACATGGTGAATTTACTGTAATGCCAGCGGTAGTTTGAGTAATAGGCTTAATTGTACCATCAGCATTGTAACAAAGATATTCTACACAAACACTACGTCTGCCCAATGCAGGTCCTTGTCCGTTAAGTGTCAAGGTTGCATTATGATAAAACAAATAAGATTGTCCTTTATATTCTACAATACCTGGGTGAATGGTATAGCTATTTTTTGCAGTTCCTGTCAAAATACCCCGGTATGTCCAGGGGCCGTTTATATTTGTAGCGGTAGCATAGCAAATCTGTTCGGAGCCTACCGGAGCAACAAAAGCCGGATAGGTAAGGTAGTAAAGTCCATTACGTTTATGTAGCCAAGGACCTTCAGCATAGTTTGGTGGTGTTATCATTTTTATTTCACCATCAATCTCTGTCATATTAGGTTGAAGTTTAACCAGATAACAGATTGGATTACCCCAGCATAAATAAGCCTGCCCATTGTCATCAATTAAGACAGTAGGATCAATATCATCCCATACTTTTCCATTGTTAGTCATGTTATCACGAATCAAAGGCGTACCTCTTGCATCGACAAAAGGACCTGTAGGACTATCCGAAACAGCTACTCCAATATTTCTACCGCCATAAGGATTCTTCCCTGTTACTGTCACATACAAATAAAATTTGCCGTTTCTCTCAACTACCTGCGCCGCCCACGCATCTTTATCTCCCCAGGTAAAATTACTCGGTGTCATTACAGGACCATGGTAGGTCCAGTTTTTCATATCTAAAGTGGAATAGCAAAGCCATGCTGTCATGGTAAACATTTCACCATCCTTGGCCTCATCTTTTCCCACGTATATATACAATCTACCATTATGAACAAGAGGAGCGGGATCTGCAGTAAAGGAATTACGAAAAATCGGATTATCTCCTGAAACAAAGGTAGTCTGTCCATAAGCAACATTGATTACTATCAGATGACTTAGAAAACATAAAAACAGAATTGGAGCATATCTCTTGATAGAAAATAACGTTTTCATCTTTAAAAACTTTTAGGATACTTAACTGATTGACTTATCAAAACTTAAAATCTATTTAATCACCAGCTTAGTGCTTTTCTTTTGCTTCCCATCTGTATAGATCAACATATAGAAACCAGGTGTAAAATTGCTTACATCGATGATTGCCTCATTGACATCATTCAGCTTGGTTGTAATTAAGGTTTGTCCATTGACAGAGTTACAAATAGATACTACCCCGTTGCGACTTCCTTTATCATCTATACATACTTTGATAAAATCAGAAGATGGATTCGGAGAAACGTGTATGGAATTAGAATATGTCTTCTGTATGTCCAGGCTGGCAATAACAGGTTCCGACTCATGTTCATCAATCTGAAGCAAATAACTCAGCAATTGATCGATATTCTCTTCAGAAAGAGCGGTTAAATTGCCATGTTTATTATCAACATTTCTGGTAATAAGGACATCTCTTAATGTAGGAGCAGAGCCATCATGTAAATAAGGTGCTGTCTCCCAAATTCCTTTAAGCGTAGGAGTGCCAAACCCTTTGAGCTTTTCTGATCTTCGTTGCCCGGAAGAGGCATTGATCGTACCTACATCATGAAGCACTCCGGATTTTCGATCTGTAAAATCAGCTCCCGCATGGCAAAGCTTACAACCCAATTCTGCAAATATCAATTTACCTTCTATTGCATCAGGGGTAAGGCTGCCATCAGAATTCCTGTATGGACTTGGATTTACTTTGTCGAGTGAATGCACATATGCTGCAAGAGCATCCAGGTCCTGGCTTAAACCAGCTTTGGGATCTCCCAATGGATCTCCAATGGTACCTGAGTTAAATACAGAATCTGGAAGAAAACCTTTTCCTCTGAAAGCATTTCTTATATCATTTTCAAAATCCTGGATCTCGTCAAAGTTGGAAGTCCAGTGAACATTACCCATCCCTATTCCTCTTCTTCCCAATAAAATATGCGTATTGCGCAGACCTTCTCCCCTATCCGTAAAATCCCATACTCTTTCATCACTTCCGCCATCCAGATGGCAACTTGCACAACTGATATAACCAGCAAAAGTCATACGCTCATCCTGTGCATTATAAAAAATTTGCTTGCCCTTCAGCACCTGGGCGTTTAAGGAGTCCTTATTTACAATAGGAATAGTAGCAACCTTTACCGGATTAAAGTTATTGGAAAGTATAATGTTTTCAGTATTAAAAATCGTTATACTGCGCGACATAAAATTATGAACAAAGAGCCTGGAACCATCCTTGTTAAAAACCAATCCCTGAGGCGCGAGTCCCGTAGTATCAAGTAAACCCAGCCTGGAATTGGTAGACGCATCAATCATGGCAATCTTATTGTTTCCCTGTAAAGCTATAAATGCAATATTACCATAGGGACTAAACTCTACAGCACAAGCCATGTCAGCGTCGTTGATATCTATCCGTGAATCATAGTTTTCACTTCCCTTTACCAAATCAATCTTTGAAACAATAGTACGAACAGAATTGTCAAATGTGAGAGGCTGGCCATCTCTGAATAAACCTCTTGCGGTATTATCTTTTTTTGAAGGTACCCAGATTTCAGATCCATCTGGAGTAATGGTAAGCGATGATATAAAGTTGGGCACACCACGACCTCTGTCTTCAAAATCCACTGTCTCATCAAAAGCAAGATCTATAACAGATTTAACAGTCATGGCTTCTGCATCAATTTCTCTCACGAGGCCATTTGCTTCAGGTGAAATAAACTGTGAAACGAAAACACGTAATCCATCAGAAGTTACTGCAATCCCTCTGGGACTTCTTCCTACTTCCGTAATTTGAATAATATGATAGTCTTTAGCATCAAGTTTCATAAGTTGTCCGGTACTCTGCAAGGTCACATAGCAATAGTTTTTTAAAGGATCAAAACAAATTCCATATGGTCTCGAAGCGTATGGAAGTTCTATTGTATGTAACTTTTGTCCTGAAGCTGAAATTATAGAAACAGTGGCATCATCTTCATTAGCTACCCAAACATTGCCTAAACGATCCAAAGCAAGAGTTCTGGGATTTTTGCCTGATGGAATTTCACGGATGAGCTGATAATTGGCAGCATCTATGCATGATACAGAATGGTTGTCTGCATTAACAGCCCATACTGTTTGACGCATAGTATCAATGCAGATGGTAGATGAGTGAGTAGGTGCATTTTTAGGTAACACCTTATGCACCGTTTGTGTAACATATAGAGGAATATCCTCCCCCTGAATGCGGGCGAACACCTGATATACTCCAGGCTGAGTGAATTTAAAGCTTGTTGAACTCCCCCGCTTATATCTACCTAAACCACTCCCATCACCAAAGTCCCATGCGACAAAAGGGTCTGCCCCTTCAGGTACAGAAATAGTGAATGTAACAGTAGTCCCTACTTCTACAGGTTTGTTTTGGAGAAGATAGTATTGATCGGATTCAGGTGTAACACTTATCCAGTTAATTATTATGAGTATTATGAAAGTTATGAAAAATCGCATAGTAATCAGTTCTTATTAATTTTAATTCCATGAATCTTGAGGTCTAAACCACAAGCAATACTTTTTATTCATAAGAAAATTATAAACTGAGAAGAGTTATTCCTTCACAATCTTTCTGACCATTACTCCATTCTTATTTTCCACAGAGAGAATATAAACTCCAGGCTTCAGTTCCTTTCCGATAGATTGAGTTTGACTTTCATTACCAGTCTCCAGTTCAAAACCCCATATATCTGTAATTCTATATTTGAAATTTCCTTCTGTTATTATCTTTAAATCATTGCCCATAAAAGGATTTGGATAAATGGTAATATCGCTAGTCCTATTATCCGTAATTCCGGTAATCACACCGTTAAACTGCAGATAGTTCAGGTTCATAAAACTTGCGTCAAAAGCCAGCCTCATGATATGATTTCCCTCAGTGAGACTGATACCATTTAATGTGATTATCTCCCAGCTTTGCCAGCCACCTGTATTTGGTACGTTTATGGGACCAGTTATATCTTTTCCATCAAATTCTATATGAAATATTTTGCCATCTCCATCTGCTGCAACTCTCATATCCAGATTATATACACCTGTTGATGTTACATTGACAGTATACTCCAACCATTCTCCCTGAAGGACATAACCAATATTATACAAACCATCACTATCTTTTGTCCCTTCAATATCTACTTCATCAATTCTCAGGCTTGAACCGCCTTCATTTCCATTGGCATTTGCTTCATGATAAGCAATACCTTCTCCACCGAAATCGTATTCTTCCGCTTCGATGCGGCCAGGTATTGCATGTGCGGATTGATTAAAGGGTGATTGAACAGGTCTTAGCCTTGCTCCTCCCCAGGAGCCATGATCCAATCCATTATCTCCATCGGGCGAAACTGTTAAAGTAAGTAGATTGCCACCAGCAACATTCACATCTATACTTTTGGATGAGGATGATCCATTCATTAATCCACTAGTGTATATTTGTTTTCCGTCAAGAAGCACAGTAAAAATTACAGAACCAGAACTTCCTACCTCATCATCCACACCTATATCTGATAAAAACCGCTCATACTTTCCATCAAGCTTGTAAGTGATAGTGCTTTGAGCATGTACCCCCAAACCTCTGGAATATTCAATACCATCTAAGGTAATTACATTACCATCATTTGCACCTTCTTCACCATTGCTTTGATCCTTTTCTGCTTGCCCCCAGCCATTGGAGACGGAAGTCCAGTTCAGATTGGTTATGTATAAAGATGGCATTCCCTTGGTTACGGGAGATGCTACACCTTCACCAAATGAATTTGAAGCTGTAACAGAATAATAATATGTCCTATCATTTTCCACCTTGCTATCTGTAAAGAACAATTGATTGGTGGAACCGATGGTTTGAAAAGGGCCTGAAGGAGAGTTGCTTCTTTTGACTATATAGCTGGAAGCATTGGGGGTACGATTCCAATTCAAAGTTATTTTCCTATCATCTTCAAAAACCCAGGGCAACTCAGTACTAGCAGGAGGAAAATCACCTGAGGGCCCTGTGGAAAAATAAGAAGTAAAGGTTTTGCTTACAGAGTTTCCAGCATAGTCTTTAATACCTCCCGCAGGAATTACAATCTCATATGTTGTATTTGGCAATAGAGGCTGATCAGGAGAAAAATTTACCATTGAAAATTGATGACTATATTTGCCTGATAGCGCTGCACCACCCAAAGGTCTTACAACAAAAGTATTTTTATTTACCGATTCCAGAATTATATTATCAGTAAAGGTTAACCCGACACGAGAAGTAAGTGCACGGTTCACATCATTTGCTTTGGGAACAATCATATTTACTTCCGGCCCCTTTGTATCCGGCTCCTTTTGGTGCACCCAGAATCCGCTACCTGATCCATGGTCATTACCGACAAAAATCAGATTACCAAATGGCGTAACCTGACCATGATCCGAATCACCATTGATACCCAAAGACCCTCTGCCCAAAATTTTTAATTGTGAAGGATTAGATGCGTCCACTTTTACAACCTCTGACTGACAACCTTGAAAAATAAAATGATCTTGTACTGAATTATATAATTGTTCGCCGCTGTTACCGATATTTAAAGTTGTTATTTTTTTAATATTCAGCGGATCGCTTATATCATATGTTCCGAATATGGCATTGTTTGAATTACCACGAGCAGAAATAGTAATTTTATTTCCATTTACCATGGAGGCATACATATTCTCTGTATTACTGTAGCTATTCAACAATTTTGGATCACGGGGATTGCTGATATCATAAATGGTAAATCCTCTTCCAAAATCATGAGCTGAAGTATAGAGAAGATTTCCTATGGCAAAAATAGGTCCCACCTGTCTTGGAGTATTTATATGCTTTACCAATACCGGGTTATTTAAGTCTGTAGCATCAACTACATCAAAACCTTTACTACCATTAGCAATAAAAATATAAGGAGCTTGCCAGAATAATTGCCAGCAAGATCCGTAATCATCATGGGCATATCCCGACATAATATGCCTTTTGATTTGTTGCGGATTTTTAGGATCACTAAAATCCCAAATCTGAAATCCATAGCCATCCTGAAACAGCAAGTATTTGCCGTGCTGAGGCATAGCATGGTTTTCGCGAAAGTTAGCTGTGCGTGAATCATATATCCGAGTAACAACAACAGGTTTTCTTGGATTCGAAACATCCCAGACAAGAATTCCTCCCGGAGGTTTTCCACTATCCGGATGAAACGTGGTAATCATATATCCGTTATGCATGGTGGACATTGTAGACCCCATGTGATTGAGCTCAGTATATTTCCAGATACTTTTGTAAAGTTCATTATCTGTATAACTAAGATTCCCAAGACCAGGTCCTACCTGGGCAAATAACAAACCTGGGACCAGTAACATTATATTCAGCATTAAAATACTTCTATTTTTCATCTCATATGAGTTTAAAAGGTATGCTTGATTTATAATTAGTTTATTAATATAGTTATCAATTAAAGACAAAACTCTTCCATTCTACCACCCTTCAGGATTGCAGCCAAAGTTTAAAAGATAGAATTTGGAACATTTTGAATCCTTGCTATTGGCCTGATAAAAATTATCAGGCCAATAGCAAGCACCAGAAGATTAATCCGGTGCTTTGAAAGGAATTCAATTAGGGGTTTATTTTCTTCACTATTTTATAGACAGTGACATCACTATTATTTTCAACTATAAGGAAATAAAGACCATCGCTCAAGTTTTTCCCAACATTATAACCACCGCGTCCATTTCCAGACTCAATAAGCATCCCGCTTATATCAGTAATTTTATAATTGAAATCTTCTACATTATTAATCTGTAGCCCAGCATCTGTGAATGGATTCGGATAGACTGCAATGGCTGAAGATTCATTCTCATCAATACCGGTAATCACATCTTTAAATTCAACATAGTTAAGATTCATGTAATCCGAATCAAAAGCTATCCGCATAATATGCTCGCCTCCTGCAAGGCTTATATTATTCAAAGTCACAGTTTGCCATGTTTGCCATCCTCCTGTGTTTGGTACATTGATCTGACCAGTCACATTTACGCCATCCATTTCGATATGTAAAGTTTTACCCTCACCATCAGCTGCTAATCTTACATCCAGATCGTAGTTACCTTGCGCAACTACGTTTACTGTATATTCGAGCCATTCGTCTTTAAGGATATAACCTACATTGTAAATACCCTCGACATCTTGCGTTGCTTCTATATCTACTTCATCGTTTCTAAGTGTTGCCTTTCCTTCGTTACCATTGGTATTGGCTTCATGATATGCAAGACCTTCTCCACCAAGATCATATTCTTCAGCATTTATTCTCCCGGGAATTAGGTGAACTTTGCCCTTATAAGGTTCTTGCCTTCCCTTAATTATTACCGTATTAGTTGTTGATTTCGCACTGAGATTATCTGTATCAAAGGCTTCAGCATAAATGGTATAAGTACCCGGTAACATCCCTTCCCAAGTGTAAGTATAAGGAGCCGTATTGTCGGTCGCCAACAATATACCATTAGCATAAAAAGTAACTCCAACAATATTACCATCAGCATCAGAGGCATTGGCATTCATAACTATTGAATTACCAACGGTATAGATAGATTGATTTATAGGGGTAGTTAATGTAATTGTTGGAGGCTCTGCAACAGATGTGAATACCATGTAATTAAGATTAATGTAATCAACAGCTCCAATGGTCACTCGCAAGACATGCTCACCTGCGGGCAATTGAATATTTTTGAGTGAAACATATTGCCAGGTTTGCCAACCAGCGGTATTAGGAATGGAAATCGTTGAGGACAAAACTGTACCATCTAAACTTAGGCCTAGTGTACGACCGTCCCCATTGCAAGCAAGCCTTAAATCCAAATTGTACAATCCTGCTTTAGCAACATTTACTGTATATTCTAACCATTCACCTGCTGTTGCATAACCTACATTATAACCTTCTCCTGTATCAGTACAGTTTTCTATATCTACATCTTCATCTGTTCTAAAATTGACAACTGGAGTCACGGAACTTCCTGGGGTATTGTCCAAATAGGCAAATCCATTTCCTCCAAGGTCATATTCTTCAAACTGGATGGTGCCAGGAATTGGGTGTGATTGATAATTATAACCGGTTTGTGCCACTGCAGTTCTTATAGTTCTGCTTGTCGAAACAATTTTGCTATTGCTTTTATCAGTAATTTCTGCTGTAACGGTATAGGTTCCAGCTTTTGTAACAGCTAAGGTGGCCGTAAATGGAGCACTAGTCAAGGTACTTCCAAACTGCACTCCGTTTACAAAAAATTTCAGATTGGTAATTGCTGTAGGGTCTGATACGTTAGCACGAACCACCACATTTGACGGATTTGAGACCACCGTATCTTTTGTAGGAACAGCAATTGTAACTGTGGATGTACTAACCGAGGGTTCTACATAAATTCTATAAGCATAGTAAATGCTTGCAACATTTACAGGTACAGAAACAGAACCATTGTTTACACTGTACACAGAATTAGAAATCAACGTTGTGCCTGTAACAGGTGTATCCTTATTAGACCAGGTCACATATTCTAATTTAACTTTGACACTGCTTCCAAAATAAGAAGGTATACCACTGATATTGACGGTGGCATTTCCTGTAAAATTACCACCAAGACAAATACTTGCATATTTATTAACATCGTCAATACATCCAAAACCATCTAACCCTTCGCTCATATCATTCGGTGGAGTGACCTGGATCATGTTTCCAGTCATATCACCATACCACTTGTACAAGTGCCAACCGCCCCCTTTTTGGTTCCCCGAGGTTAACAAACTACCTAATCTTCCGGGTAGATTAGTAAACCACCAAGAGATACAGGCACTTTCAATTCCATGTCTTTCAAATTTGCTAATGAAGGGGACTGAATAGCCCGGGCATCCTTCGTTAGGATCACTGGTTTTTGATGAATACTCGTTTATGCTTATAGGTCTTGCCGAAATCCCCAATTCTTTTTCCAGTGCTCGGTATTGGTTATAGGCACTTACAAAACCTCCTGCACCCCATTGATGCCAGCAAATAACATCTGGAATACAATTATTTGCCTTACAATATGTCAAAAAATCACGCATTTGGGTATTATTATAATACGCCAGGGACGGCCCAATAATACGCGCTCCAGGATCCAATGAACGGATTAAATCAAAAGTTGGCTTCCAACATGTAGAATTGAAATTTCCATTTGCGGTATTCCAAGTGCCTGGAGGTTCGTTCCAAATTTCATAGCCATCATAATTTGTCCTTTTTGAAGCCTTTTTGCCATTAATTACCTGTGTACATGTGTTTAAATAATTTTGTGTACCGGGCCATTGATACGGCCATCCCGGCAACACATCCGGTAATCTTATTTGTACTTTACCCGTGGTACTTTGTAATCTCTCAGATACTTTCAAAGCATCTCCTATTGGCTGCTGCCTTCCGGCACCGCTAAGTGCGGGATTTGCAAAAACATGAGGTTTCAGAGGTGCTACTAAATTAACAATGTCTGCGGGTAATGTTTCCGTAACTCCATAAAGAGATCCTGAAGCACAGTGCGTAACAGGCCTTATAGTTTTAGAAAGGTCTACCTTAAGTGTTTGTTGTCCTTGTACTGCAAAGCATACAACCAACATTGCACCAAAAGCCAACATGAAAAATTTGGTAGTTGTAGTTTTCATAGTATTAAATTACCCTTTAGTTTTTCAGGATTTTATGAATGATGCTATATCTCCTCTAGGTCTCAATATTAAGAAATAGATGCTCTTCAACAACCTTTGATATTGGCCTGATAAAATTATCAGGCCAACATCAAGCACCAGAAGATTAATCCGGTTCTCTGAAAGGAATTCAATTAGGGGGTCATTTTCTTCACTATCTTATGGACAGTGACTTCACTATTATTTTCTATCATAAGGAAATAAATTCCTTCTCTCAGATTCTTTCCAACCATATGACCAGGTCTTCCATTTCCTGATTCTACAATTATGCTGTTTATATCAGTAATTTTATAATTGAAATTTCCTGCATTATTTATCTGTATTCCAGCATCAGTAAATGGATTTGGATAAACTGCAATAGCTGAAGATTTATTTTCATCAATACCGGTAATCACATCTTTGAATTCAACATAATTAAGGTTCATATAATCTGAATCAAAAGCAATACGCATGATATGTTCTCCCCCTGTCAGGCTTATATCTTTAAGAGTCACAGTTTGCCATGTTTGCCATCCTCCTGTGTTAGCGACAGTGATCGGAC
>NZ_JAGHZZ010000033.1 GCF_017745095.1 Sporocytophaga sp.
CCTGTAAACCTATTTCAGGACGAGACACAGTCTCTTGCTTAAGTTTATTTAACTTAAGCCTTCAAATATGAGCAAAATATGGAAATAAAAGATTTGATAGGAAAGAAAATCGTTGACTTAATATCTACGGTAAGCGAATTTGAATACCAAGGAGGTATTCCTTTAGAGAAATCAGATAGTTTTATGGTTTTGGATGATGGTCACTTTATAAGATTTCCACAAAAAAATGAAAAGCATATAGATTTGGAAAAGTGAGCTCCCTATGATTTAAGAAGTATTTTTGAGTATGATATAGAAAATCGTTTTTCACAAAGGTATTAAATTTGATTTTTAACAATGACGAATCTGAAATTATAAAACAGAATAAAAAGAATGTCCAGTTTCGAAAGATTACAGAAATCTACTATCAGGAAGATAAATGTTACCCAGCTAGTGCACGTTTATAATTCGTGCAATTTGTGATAGATTGAAAATATCAGATAATAAAAGTCAATTTAATATAAGGCTCTTTGGCATGGTACGCGAGTGTTCGAGAAGAGAATAAGGAGTAATCACTCATCTCAATGGATAGTGAAGTACATTAAAACCTGCAAATGCAACAATATTAACCGTTAGATGGCATTTTAAATGAAACATAAAATAAACATTATATACAAAAATAAATCCCTTAAAAAAACAGGCAAAATTTTAATGATTATTGGAGGAATTGCATTGTTATTATTGATGATTGTGAATTTACCCGTTAAAGAAATGCCTGGAGAATTGAAAGCTTTTTATTATCAAGAATTGGTGTCGATAATATTTTTAAAAGTAATTTTTGGGGGAGGAGTAATAGGTGCTTTGGGCATGATGATTTTTTTAGTTGATTTTAGTAAAAAAGGAGTGATTGATATTGGAGTGGATGAAATAACTATTTTTTCGAAAGATTCCAGTTTAAAAATAAAACAATCCGAAATAGAAAATTTATTTTTATTGAAAAAAGATACTCTTGTAAACTTGAAATTAAATTAAAAGATAAAAATATACATAGATTGAAATTTCCAGAAAACCGCAAAGCTAAGGCAAAATTGACTGGGGATTTAATTAAGTTCAGCTTGGATAAAATTGAAATTGATACAGGAGTTTTTGAATCAATAGAAGGAATATAAGCGCAACCTAACAGCGTCCAAAATATGTCTTGCTGATATGCTGATAGAAAGTGAAAACCTTTAAATTCTCGCTCTCGCTTACGTTTATATAGCTTATGCCCAAAAAATAGACTAATAATAAAATAACATTCTGAGATAAGCCAATAATCGAATTTACAGCAGGAAAACTAACAAGAGAAGTAAAAGACAAACTTATAACACAGCTTACAGACATTTCTGTGGAGATTACAGGAATACCAAAGCATTTGTTTTTTATAACAATTAATGAAAAACCTGACGAAGATATTGCTGTTGGAGGTGTTAGTGTGCAAAAGCTAAAAGAAGAATTAGACAAACAGAAATAAAATCAAATACATATTCTAGCAAATACTAACAATTATAATCTACATGAAAAATACATTAATCTTAACACTCATTTGTTTAGTTACAGCCTGCATCCCAGATAATGTCAAAAAAGAAATGTCAGAGGGGCTGTCTGACGCTCAACAGATGGTTGCTGATATGGAATTTAAAAAAGCCATTGCTCAGATAGAATTACATAGATTGAGATATGGACACTATCCGGATTCTTTATCAGAGTTGAAATTTCTTTCTTCTATGGATTCCTCAATGATTAGCAATGTTGATTACACAAGACTTGACTCTGTCTATGAATTAAACCTGAAGATGGAATCGGTCTCGTTGGATAGTAAAGAAACTACTCCAATCAAGTTAAAATATCCTGCTGAATTTTGGGCCGGACTAGGTTGTGTCAAATCGAATGTAAAGTAAGATAATGCTTCGGGACAATGATAACAACTAATAAAGAAGAAAGACGGCTACCTGAGACAATTCTTAACAAAGCCATTAGGAGCGGAAACGAGTTTGGTTGGCGTCAGACTGACTTTATAGAGACAATTGAGGCAGCGAGAAAATTAAAAATGGGAATTGTCGGTGGACAAGTCCAGTATGTTTTCCCTGACGGGACATGTGAATTATACTGGTTGTCGTATGACCCAAGTGAAAGACAAGTTGGAGAAGACTGGATAAAGTATTGTAATCGAACTTCGGACGAAACAATAAAAAAATTTAAGGACTTAATAACTAAAACGGACTTTGATAAAGAAACTTTTACATTTGACTTTCTTCGAGATAAAAAATTAAAAGGAGTAAGCATTGAAGACAATAAAGTATTTATTATTTACTTTAATGACACTGAGACTGATTTGTGGACCGGTGAATGAACATTACTTTCAGTAAAATTTATAATCCTACTCTTGCTTAAGGTTAACTAACTTATGCCCACAAATGAGCAAGTTTTTAAAATAATGAAACTTGATACTAAACTTACAGATTTTATAATTCATAATACTCAACTTAAAAGAGATGAGATAAAACCACAATTGAAACTTACCGAAGATATAGGTTATCATGGATTAGACTCTATAACATTCATTGAGGCATTTTTTACTGAATTTGAAATAAAAAATATTGAGAATTTTTGCTTTGATCTTTACATTGATGGAAGACCTGATTTTGTGCCTAGACCACTAAATTGGACTAAGAATTTAATTTTTAAAAATGGCAGAAAATATTTAAATCCGGATGTTTCGTTAGAACACCTTCAAAAAGTGATAGATAAAGGTGAATGGTTTAACGAAAGGTGAACAACCATCTCTGGCTTAAGTGTATCTGACTTTTATACCCTGATTAATTATCAAATAAATACTGACTTTTTTACTTATGACTAATCCCCAACAAAACAAATCACAGTGGCAAGATCAAGCTGATCTTAAACCTGGTATTGAACGGCACATCTGGCCATTCGGTAATGAAAAAACTATTGTCACCAAGTCAACATCCGATAGACTTTTTGGCTCGGAGGGCCTGGGGTTCAAAAACAACATATGGATGAAACTCGTAAGTTTTCTGGCGCGAACGGGGATTCAAGAGCAAACTGCCTCTGAAAAGAACGAGACAGATATCGCAAATTGTGTAAAGGGTTGGGGACAAGGTGCGAATTCGAGCAGGGTATTTCATGCAACAAAAGGAGTTGACCCAGTCAGAATGGAAATGTTTATCCAAAGGCTTCAGCATATCAGCACAGAATTTGGAATTAAAGACAACCGATTAACACATGATGTGTTGGCTGCATTTGTTAATACACAAAAGGCGGAGCCTTATTTAGCATGGAATGGCCTTCGGGAAACTAAGGGGTTCATTAAAAGAAATCAATCTCGATTCAGAGGACATATTCAATGGCAATCTTTTGTTGCCTTGTGTGGTCACATTGACAATAGTGGAGTGAAGCATATCACTCCTGAATTGATTCGTACTTTTTTTAACAGCCCAAAGCCTTTCTTCAATCTCATTGTAGAACGGAGAACTCACCTTTTGCAAGGCACCATTATACCAGGAAGCAAAACAGGACTAATGGCAGATGCTCAAGACTATATAGACGTAAAAGCAACAGACCTGGAATATATGAGGAACAAGAGTGGTTTGGGTTTAGTGCTCAAAATCCTTTGGTACATGATTATGAATAAGAAATCAAAGCTTGGGCCTCTGCCGAGAGAAGAAAGGACATAAGGAGCCAGCTATCGGCCTTTGTAACAGGTAATTTGTGATGGAGTAATAAGGTTAGATATTATATAAAGTACATCGCGTTTGGATGCTAATGTTTACAAAAGAATTAGGAGTAATCAGTATTTGTAGAGTTGGAAGATTTACTTTGCAGTAATAGGAGTAATGAATTGTCGAGAAAATTGTGCAATAATATTTTGAAAAATAGCCCCGCTAAAAAGCGGGGCTATTTTTATATTTGGAGGAGAAGGCTGATGAAATAAAGTTTATAGATTATGTCTCACCAGTTAAAAAACTTACTCTCATTTTTGGGTTAAAGTCAATAGACTTCAATCAGAGAAGGTTAAGATTATTTCCTCATTACGGAAAACTTACCGGTCATACCTCCAGAAGTACGAATGCTATATGTGCCATTTTTAAGATCTTCAATATTTATTTCCACTTCAGACTTATGAGTAATGATTTTTTACACTCTACTCCCAGAATATTATAAATTATAATCTCTTCATTCTGTTTAAGACCCATAATATTGATCATATTTCTGAAGGATTAGGATATATTCTAATTGCTTCATGTTGCGGCTTATTCAAAGATGTTATTGCGGAAAGAGATAATAGATATGGTGTCTGATCTTCACCAAAGCTATTGGTAGTTGTTAGCTTTCCGGAAGCAAGACCGATAGGAACTATAAATTCTATCGTGTTTTTATCCTTAATAGTAAAATCAATATTCTTCGATCCTACAGAAAGATTGGTAACATCAGAGAAGTTAATCCCACTAACGGTTATTTTCTCTCCTGCACGGGCTGTTTTGGGTAAAAAATCTTTAATTATTGGGAGGTTGACTATCTGTGAATTGTTGAAATAAAAAATCACACCGCTGTTATCCTCTTGTATTAAATCAATCCTTCCATCATTATTCAGGTCAAAAGTCTTCCCGGGAGCATACCAGTCCGTCTGAAAAGAAAATGCTTCATTGTAAAGATCTTCTGATAAAGAATGTATTTTGGTTGTTCCTATGTTATTGTTTTCATTGCTCCAATTGGTGATAAGATCATCATCTCCATCATTGTCAAAGTCTCCAGTGCCATTAGTGATTACTTCATCAAAAGCACTGTAAATATTTGAAGGTTGTTCAACAAGCTTAGTGCCATTCCAATAGTAGACTCGCATCCTAAACAAACCATTTTTTATTACCAGATCGGGAACACCATTCCTGTCAAAATCTCCAATGGAAAAATTATCTTGTATATTATTAATACTGTCTGTTGCAATAAAATTTCCATGTCTGTCATTTAATTCTAATCTGAATTTATCTTGATCACTTAGAGAAAAAACAGCATCCATAAAACCATCACCATTAAAATCTGCTAATTCCATGTTTGTAACATCTGTTATCAAAGGAGAGGCAATGAATGTACCATTGGCTTGTGATTTATAGATTCTGAGAAAGTCTCTATATTTTGATTCATAAGATATCATCAAGTCTGGCCTGCCATCACCTGTAATGTCTTCACAAACCATTTGTCTGATCATTCCTTTTAGTGTATCTAATTTGGAAAAAGAAGAGAAGTTGAAATTTGGAGCTGCTAATGCAAATTTTAAAGTATCAGATGCATATGCAATCACATCATCATTTCCATCTGCATTTAAATCACCGACATGAATTGCAGAAAGATTCTTATATAATATTTTATTCTGAAGTCTTGCAATATCGTTTTGATCTATTGTGTACCAGGCAAGATAACTATCATAATAGCCAAAAGCTTCCTGAACCAGAATGTCTTTATTTCCATCCATATTTCCATCACCAAAAGCTATATTTCTAAATCCCGGGTAGGCATATGGAGCGTTTAGAGTACCATTGGAATTCCCTGTAATAATTGAACTGAGGTTCTCCAGGGAAGGTGCAGTAATAATATCTTGTATTTTGTCATTATTGATATCCTGAATTTCAATATTATTAAGATTGGTCGTAGACAGCTGATAGGAGACAACATCCAATGCAGGGCTGAATTTACAAATGGTTACTTCCTGGTTTTGAATTGAAATTACCTCATCAACATTATCGCCATCTAAATTGATCTTTTTAAGCGTTGTTCCTGCGCTCCCTCGGGTATATTCCAATGGGGTTTGAAATTGTCCCTGGCCATTTCCTTTAAATAAAACAAATCCGACAATAATGTCACTGCCAGCTATGTCTTGGTTACCATCACCATTAAAATCTCCTGAAGTAACATAATAGACAGACTGAGTTGTGTTTAGATCGGACTTTTGATAGTTATAAATACCTTCAGACAAATAAACACTTATTTGTTTCATTCCCTGTGCAAGAATTATATCCGGAATAGCATCATTATTTAAATCACCTGTGTGAATGTGTCCATTGCCGCCTTTTATAGAATGGGCCAAAGAAAAGTTTCCTGCTCCATCTCCAGCATAAATGTTAAGGTAACTGGAACTACCTTCATTAATAGAAACCGCAACATCGATTATATTGTCCTTATTAAAATCTGCTAATCGAAATTTATCATTAATAGATCCTAAATATAACCCACTGGTTTTGGTGAATGCTCCAGACTTATTGTTTAACCATACCGAGAGGCCAGCTGAGCCACTGTATTGAAGCATCATCAGATCAGGGTAGTTGTCACCATTAAAATCTCCTGTTTCTATGCCGCCGAGACCATCGTATGAAAGATCGGAATAAACAGTTGTTACAACCGGAGGATTAAAAACTCCATGATCAGTAGCTATTAATACTGAGTATTTTTTATCCGATACATAAATGAGATCCTGTTTGCTGTCATTATTTATATCAGCTGCTGCTATATCTTCAGGTTCATTAGGAGAGGTGTTAAACCCCACTTTAAAAGTATTTGGAAAATAAGCAGCATGTTGCTTAATCGAAACCTGTCCAACTAAAGGAAATAAAAAAATCAGGTTTAAAGAGAAAAAGGTTATCAAGTGTTTCATAAAGGTAAAAATAATAATTATACTGATAATGATCAATATTCCTCCTTTTGGATTGAATTTGATACCATGTTTTTAACTTGGAATTTGTAATGCAGAAAAAGAAGAAAATAGATACATATTCTGAAAAATAAGCCGATAAAAATGGCAAGGGGGAAATAGAGTTTATTGGAAAGTAGCCTGCAAGTTAAAAACTTGTTTACATTTGCGGGTAGATTAGCAAACATTATAAATAAAATGGGAGAAGCATTAATTACTTGGGGTATTATAATTTCAATAATAATTGGACTGAGATATTTTTTTAAGAAGAAAAAAGGATATCGAAGACAGTATTCATTGGGCCTGATAGCTGCAGAGGAAGTTCAAAAGTTAATAAAAAATAAAGCTTATAGTGAAGCAGAAAAAAAAATACAAAATCAAAGTTTAAATGATATTACACAAATTATTGATCATTTGTCTCTATCTCTTAATGAAGATGAATTATTAAAATGGGATGAATCTGAAAATAGTGATATATCCAAACTTACTTTAGGTGTTTTCTATTTGCATCTGGCTTGGATAACCAGAAGTCACAAGCTTGCTAAAGATGTTTCGCAAAAAGATGCAGAAGGTTTTTATGATTATCTTGATTTATGTGAAAAAACTTTTGAATCAATTTCAGCAGATTCGTTTTATAGACCCGAGTTAGAATCAAGAAATATTAGGTTATATATGAGTTTAGGTGATAATTCAATAGCTTCTTATTTTTTTGATACCGTGACTAAAAAACATCCCGATTTTATTTGGCCTTATATTCATTATGCTGAGCTGATACAGCCTAAATGGGGGGGAGCGATCGAAGATTTAGAAAGATTTTATGAAAGCTTACCTGATAACTTCTTAATTCGTTCTATTGTAGAATTAAAGCTCATTCTAGATTCCAACATTATGAGTGATAATTATTTTGTAAAATATAATAATAACATCAATGAGTTTGCTCGACAAAAAGTTATAAAGATTGATGCAGAGTTAAATTTAAATAGTGTTAGTTCTATTCACAAGTATATTTTATATAATTATATGGTGGCTATATCTGAGGATTTAAAATTAAATGATTTAAGTAAGAAATATCAAAAATTAGTGGATGGAAAATACACTATCTACCCATATGGGTTGGTGAATTAGTCAACAGAGGTAAGATTATAATGGTGCAATTTGTTGTTTGGGTAGTGATGTCCTTTAAAGTCATACCTAAAACGACACTTAATTTTAGAGGTAATTAAACACAATAAATAAAATGAGATTGTTCTGGGTATATATAATATTTGCTATAATCCCGTATATGTTAGAGACTTTTGTCGACTCTTATAAATATCATGTAACTGGGTTATTTTTAGAATTGCTTCCTTTGTTCCTTATGACCGGGTTATGTTCATTTTTATTTAAAAAGTCGATAAGCACTCAAAAGTTTATATGGATTTTCTTAAAATTGACTGGGACTTCTATAGCTGGTTACTTATCGGCAGAAATGATCTTATTCTTTCAATGGTATTGGTATATAGCTCCTGAATATAGAAACATTCCTGGTGACATGCTTGAAGGACTTGGTTTTCGAATTTTGTATTCTATTATATGGTTCATTTCAATTGTAGTCTCTTATCTGATAATTCTTAATGCATTAAAATCATTCACAAAACCAAAAGCCAATTCCAGTTTAATACAAAAAAGTGAGTCTGGCCAATAAAAAATTACCGTTGCATCTACTGCGTTTATATTGCGACCAATTAGTGATATGGATAAGGTTAAATGATAAAAGAAGATTTTATATTAAGCCTTGCACTTGCTTAAGCTTATTCAATTTGTCACCAAATAAGATACTAAAAAAAACATGGAGGAAGGAGTAATCGATTTTTATAAGGGTTATGAAGGAGAGCCAGAGATTGATTTTATTTTAAAGGATTCTTCTGGTGGTATTTTTGTTGTGTTGAAATTATGGATTAGATTCTTTGATTCTATAATGAATTTAATAAAACCGAATGATAATGGGCTGTGGGAGGGACTTTTGATACATTATCATTTACATACGGGGTGGTATGATATGCCCGAGTGGTTATGTGATAATACATATCTTTTCTATAATCAGTTAAAAGGTATCGATATTGTGAGTCTTTCAGATACAGAGATTAGCGTACTCACTGAATTAATGAGTCTGGTTAAGTTGTCTACCATACTTAAATATAGTCTTTATATTAAATATGATTAAGGAAAGTTCGTCTCTTTCGTTCTCTGGCTTAAGCTTTCAAAAAATAAGTCTACAAATGAGTGAGAGTTTTTAACTTACGGTTTTAATAGTATCAATATGAAATCAGCAATAACTGACTATTTTGATTTCCAGATCATCTTAAAAAAAAACAATTAATGGATTATAGAATCATAAAGCATATTCTTTACATAGTAAGTTCATTCGTTATAGTGATATTCAGTATTAATGAAATTTTCAATGGGTTACATGACCACGGACAAGTGGGAATGTTGATTGGGTTAATTATTTCACCAATTATCCTTATTCCCATTATTTATAAGATGAAATGGTGGATTAAAATAATCTTAATCATCTCATTAATATTAATCCCTTTTCCTTTAACAAAATTCACAATGAGGTTTTTATATTCATTTCAAGAAGAAGGGACAGGAATGGCTAACATTGGACTTGATTTAATAGGGTGCCTTTTATTTTTTGTAATTTCCATATTAATAATCGAATTAGGATTAGCATTTAATAAACACGGAAAATGGAATGCGAATATTTAAGTGTAATATCAGTGAGACATTTTTTTTGTTGTTTGATGAAATTTTTCAATTTGATATTACCAATTCATTGTCCTGCTTAGTGAATAAATAGTAACCTTTTTCAAAATATTTAAACTTCTTAGGTAAAGGTATAGATCATAAGAATGCTGAAATATTGAATTACTTATAAAATGAAAGATTTTATAAAGAGATTAAAGCTTATAGATCATTTGAGGACAAGCTTACCAATGAACAGAATTGAGTTTGTATAAAATTATCCAAAGTAACCGATAAGAGTGATTTAGGGATGTTTTCAGATATTAATGATGTGTTTTCATTTGCTAAAAATGAATTTAATGGATAATTAAATTTAAAAGGATTTAAACTCAAGAAAAATAGGCGATTTTTTGACACGAATTTGAATATTGGCATCGCAAATGGAAAGGTAAATGAAGATAACGGTGAGCTGATTATTGAGGCTGAGATAAGCGGTATTAGGAAATATTTTATCTTTTTCTATTTATTTATGATTGTTTTTTTTTAAATGGTGTGTAAAATATTATTGGCCATTTTGTTGTCTATAGGATAATAGTAGCAAGAGAGGAAAGAGAAAGAAACAAATTCAGTCTAATTTCCCAGAATAATCTTCTGTCTGTGTTGATTTCCCCATTTTTCCATAGCCGTTAAGACTTCATTCAAAGTTTCACTATAATCTGTCAATTCATACTGAACCGTAACAGGTTTCGTCTCGCCAACTTTACGACTGACCAATCCATTCATTTCCAGCTCCTGCAATTCTTTAGATAAAATTCGTGGGGAAATTCCTGCTTCTCTTGACAATTCATTAAAACCTTTCTTGCCACTTCTTAAAACTGAAATCAATACCAATTTCCATTTTCCTCCAACTACATCCAGTGTATCCCTTATAGCTAATTTAGCTTTTGCACAACTTTCAACAGTATGTTTTTTCATGCGCTATCCTTTTTGTAAGTACTATTCTTTTTGTAACAGATGACAAATGTATAGTATTATTTTGGATATTTGATCCAATCAAATATTAAATCTTATGTCACAAAAAATAAATAAAACAGAGGATAGATGAACTGGTAAATACCTCCATCATGAATGATGAAGTCTGTGTGGACAGTTCATTTTGGGTAAGTTATATAAAGCATTCATCCTAAATAAAAGTTCCCAAAATGGTAGTCAGTAATATTCTAAGAAAATGAATTTTAGGAACACTATTGCTAATGCTAAAGACTTATTTAAGTGATGCTTTTGTTACCCATATAAAACTTCAGGAATCATAGCAAGGGCAATATTTATTCAAGTTGTTTTATGATTCATTTTTCCGAACTAAAACAACGTTTGTTAATTGTAAAAATCAATAATATTATGCTACAAAGAATCATATCAAAAATAACACAAAACCCCTGGCACCAAGGATTTTTAGGAAAAGGACATAGTGCTTCTGGTGTTTTGAATGGAATTCCATACCAAGAATCAGACCCTTTCATTTTGTTTATGGATGACAAATTAAATTTGCCTGGTGGAGAACCTGTTGGAGGGGCTCATCCACACGCGGGATTTGAAACACTGACACTGGTACTTAAAGGAAATGAAAAGGATTGGAAGACTGGAAGTTTTGAGTTAATGACTGCAGGTAAGGGAATCGTTCATACCGAAGAGATTACCTCCAAACAAGACTTACATATTCTGCAAGTATGGTTGGCATTACCTCCCGGAAAGAGAAAGACGCAGCCTTTCTGGCAAAAAATCTTGTTAGAAGATGTCCCAACTATAAAAAATGAAAACTATGAAATTCGTGTGTATAGCGGAAGCAGTAATGGTCTATCTTCACCTTTGAAAAACCAGACTCCACTTACTTTGGTTGATTTTAGAATGAAAGCTAATCAAAGTATCGTACAGGAATTACCCTCTGAATACAATGGATTGGTTTATGTTATCAATGGAGCTGTTCAGGTTGGAGATAAAATAATAAACACAGGACAAGCGGGTTGGCTGAACAAAACAAATAACAAGGGAGATGGTGAACTTTTATTCCAATCTCTTACAGATAGTACACATTTTGTTTTGTATGCAGCTCAGCCACATAATGTATCTATAGTTTCACACGGCCCCTTTATAGCGGATACTATGGAAGATATTTCAAAATTGTACAAAGAATATCGCAATGGAGAAATGCCTCATTTGAGTGATTTACCTGAAGGTCAGAAAAGAGTATTTTAAAACTATATCTTTCGTCTGGTCGGCTCTGGTTTTAAATTTATTGAACATAAACCTACGAATGAGATCAGACTTTTAACTTGAGGTTTATAACACATCGAGAAAAAGTTAACTTTATTTACAAAAATAGTCCCGATAAAAAGCGGGGCTATTTTTGTATTGGATAGAGCCTGAAGAAATGGAATATATTGGATAATAGTCTGCAAGTTAAAAACTTGTTTAAATTTGCGGGAGGAAGTCAATGGCTTCAGCCAGACTGTGTAATAAATTATACAAACTACAGCGCAACTGAATGGAAGATAATAATAAGTGGATTCAATGGGCAATTGAATTACAAGCAATAGCTCAAATTGGACTAACATATTCAAAAGATAAATTTGATCTTGAAAGGTTTCAGAGGGTAAGAGAAATATCAGCAGAAATAATGAGTGAAAAGTCTTCTCTAAATATAGAAATTGTTAAAGATTTATTTTGCAACGAAATAGGATTTCAAACACCCAAATTGGATACCCGAGCAGCTATAATTAAGGATGACAAGATTTTATTAGTAAAAGAAAATAATGGGCAATGGTCTTTACCTGGTGGTTGGGTTGATGTTAATGAATCTATAAAAACCAATATTATAAAAGAAGTTAAAGAAGAATCAGGATACAATGCAACTCCATTAAAAATTGTTGCAATACAAGATAGAAACAAGCATAATACACCTGTGTATGCTTATGGTATTTGCAAAGTATTTGTGTTATGTGATATAGATAATAGTCCTTTTAAAAGCAATATTGAAACATTAGAAAGAAAATTTTTTTCAATTAATGAAATCCCTAAACTTGCAGAAGGAAAAAATACATTCAAACAAATTGAGATGTGTTTTAATGCTTACTACGACAAAAACTGGACTACATTATTTGATTAAAAAATGTGTACAAATTATTTTTGCTAAATGTGTAGTTAAACCTACCTCTTGTCCTTGCTCCTGTGAAGATGCGGATAGGGAAGAAGGCGGCTTATTATATAACTTAAATTATAATAGAAACGTAAAATACCCAAATGATACTTTATCTAACTCTCATAGTAACTTTAATTATTTTAAAAGGAATCGGTCATATATTGTTTAATAATATCGTAAGTAGAAACCATCTTCAAAATTTAGACTCTAAAGATTATCCATTTATTTTTCAAAAGATTAATGCAACTGTTCATTTGACTGATGATAAATTGGTAAAGGATAAATTAAAATTTGTGAAATATTATTTCATGTTTTTAATGTTGTTGGTTCCAGTTGTATTGGTTTTATTAATTACGATAAAATTAAAATAATATACCAGTACTTAAACTATGTCTTGGTGGGCGTGGAGTGAGATCATTCACTTTATAATTGACAACAAAGCTTCCTCTTGAAAAAGTAAGATATTATTACAAACGATATCATTTACATAATTCTATTAATCCATGAGAAAAATGTCCAAACTATTTTTATTTATTTTTACAACTTTTATCACATTGAGTTGTGCTAACCAAACTGATAAAATTAAAGCGGGGTCAATTTGTACAATTGAAGACGGAGAAGGAAAATTTGGAATTGTGAAAGTGCTTGTGATCAATGACCAAGAGGCACACGTGAAAATTTATAAAAATAAATTTGACCGACGGCCAGCCCAAGTGGATATTAAGACATTAAGTTTAGGTTCAATAAATAATATGGAAGGTGGGTTCGGTATTGGACACGTTCCTTTAGAACGAAGTGGGTTTGACAATTGGAAACCTATTTCAATAGGTTTTGAAGAAGTGACGCAAGACGATCTTGTTGGATATGAAATGTGGAAAAACCAATAAAGTTGAGACACCTCTTGACAGGGTAATAGGAGGATACTATTGTCGATCTATAGTTAAAGGACTATACTGCTGTGCATATACAAGTTCTATGGACAAGTGGAGAGAAACTTTATATCGAATAACAAAGTACAATCCGGATAATCGTAATGGCAATTAATTGGGATAAATTCAGCCAGTATTTCAAGAGGCAAGAAATTCTTGCAAAGACCACACTTTTACAGGAAGGGGAAGTTTCGAGAACAATGTATTTTATTGAGAAAGGTTGTTTGCGAACTTGGGTTAACGATAATGGTAAGGAAATAACAACACAATTTTTCTTTGAAGGAGACAGTGTTTCTTCTATTGAAAGTTTTAGAACAAATCAGCCAAGTTTATATAGTATTGAAAGCTTAGAACCTTATGTTTTACAGACGATTTCACAAAAAGAATTTCAATCTATTGTGAACACTTCACCTGAAGTGAGAAAGGATATGGAAGAACATTTATTCCGACGACTTTTTCAAATCCAACAGATTTTCTATTCATATCTTAAAAATAGTCCCCAAAAACGCTACGAAGAATTAATCGAACAACACCCAGAAATTATTCAACGAGTCCCACAGCATTACATTGCTTCATATTTGGGTGTTACATCGGTATCCTTAAGTCGGATACGAAACAGACGGTAATTTTCATTTCTTTACAATTGTTATCGTCGAACAGGTTTTCGACTTCTCATTTTTGTACTATACGATTTTAAACAGTTCAAAAATGAGAACAGCGATAGTTTTTAACCATCCTTACGAAAAAAGTTACTGCAATGCCATCTTGGAAGCAGTATCCAATGGTTTAAAAAAAGGGCAGCACGAAGTTGACCTTATGCACCTTGATAATGATGGATTTAATCCCGTAATGTCAAAGGCAGACTTAAAAGCTTTTGTAGAACACAAGCCCATTGACCCACTCGTAATAGACTATAATAAACGCCTGGAAAAAGCAGACCACCTGATCTTTATTTTCCCGATTTGGTGGGATTTAATGCCAGCAATGACGAAGGGATTTATTGATAGAGTTCTATGTCCTGGAGTTGTGTATGACCATCATCCAAGGGGTTTTGGATTGGTTCCGCTCTTAAAAGATTTAAAAAGCGTAACAATTATTACGACTATGAATAAACCCAAAATAATGTATTCTCTACTCATTGGAAATCTAATAAAAAAAGCAATGCTTAGGAGTGTATTTAAAGCTATGGGATACAAAAACGTAAATTGGATTAGCCTTGCTTCCGTAAAATCTGTAAGTCAGGAAAAAAGGTTAAAATGGCTGCTTGACATTGAAAGAAAATTTGCAAAGTGGGCAACTATTACAAACCACTTCTGTCGCCAGTCCTCATAGGAGTCAGTAGTATTCTGGAAGAAAAAAAAAGCACGAGCACACAGCTCGTGCCTTGAAAATTAGGTTATTTCAAGTCAAAACGATCCAGATTCATTACTTTTACCCAAGCAGTAACAAAATCCTTAATGAATTTTTCATGGGCATCATTACATGCATAGACTTCAGCAATAACACGTAATTCATAATTAGAACCGAATATAAGATCCACACGGGTTGCCGTCCATTTACGTTCACCTGTAGCCCTGTTATAGCCATCAAATAGATTTTTTGAGTCTGAGTTAGCTACCCACATTATTCGAGCGTCAAGGAGGTTAACGAAATAATCATTGGTTAGGGCTCCTGGACGATTAGTAAAGACACCGTGCTGTGAATGGTCAAAGTTTGTGTTAAGAACACGCATACCACCTATTAAAACAGTCATTTCAGGAGCAGTCAATGATAGTAATTGTGCTTTATCTACCAGAATTTCCTCAGCTAAGGCTCTGATATTATCATTTCTTTTTAAATAGTTGCGAAAGCCATCACCATGCGGTTCAAGTGGTCCAAAAGATTGTGGGTCTGTGTCTTCTTGTGATGCATCATTTCTTCCGGGAGTAAAAGGTACAGTAATAATATAACCGGCATCTCTGGCAGCTTTCTCAATGCCTGCACTTCCTCCCAATACAATTAAATCAGCCATTGATACCTTCTTTCCAACAGACTGTTTGCTGTTAAATTCAGACTGTATTCCTTCATAGGTTTTAAGTACTTTGGCTAATTCTGTAGGATTATTTACTTCCCAGTTTTTTTGTGGTGCAAAGCGAATACGCGCTCCATTGGCTCCTCCACGTTTATCAGATTGACGGAATGTTGAAGCTGATGCCCAGGCTGTACTTACCATTTGAGAAATGGATAGCCCCGAATTAAGAATTTTTTCTTTTAAATGATTGATGTCTTCTTCTTGAATTAACTCATGTTGAACAGCAGGAATGGGATCTTGCCATATAAGTTCTTCTTTAGGTACTTCTGGTCCGAGATAACGCACCTTAGGGCCCATATCACGATGAGTTAATTTATACCACGCTCTTGCAAATGCATCTGCAAATGCATCAGGATTTTCTAAAAAGCGCCTTGATATTTTTTCATAATGGGGATCAATCCTTAATGCAATATCAGTTGTAAGCATAAATGGAGCATGCTTCTTAGAAGGGTCGTGTGCATCTGGTACAGTGCCTGCACCTGCATTATTCTTTGGCCTCCACTGATGAGCCCCTGCAGGACTTTTTGTTAATTCCCAGTCATAGTTCAGGAGGTTTTCGAAAAAATAATTGCTCCATCTGGTTGGAGCTTGTGTCCATGCACCTTCTAAACCACTGGTAATGGTATCGCCGGAATGACCTTTGCCGAACGTGTTTTTCCAACCAAGTCCTTGTTCTTCAATGCTTGCACCGGCAGGTTCCTTGCCAACATATTTTTCAGGGTCAGCAGCGCCATGCGTCTTACCAAAAGTATGTCCTCCTGCAATTAATGCAACCGTTTCTTCATCGTTCATAGCCATACGGCCAAATGTTTCACGTATATCCCTTGCTGCACCAATAGGATCAGGTGTTCCATTGGGGCCCTCAGGATTTACATAAATCAGACCCATATGTGTTGAACTAAGTGCATGTTCCAATGTTTGCCCTTGAGTATAACGTTCCATGTTTCCCATCCATTCACCTTCTGAACCCCAGTAGATGTCATCTTCAGGTTCCCATATATCTTCACGGCCACCACCGAATCCAAAAGTTTTAAAGCCCATAGATTCGAGTGCGCAATTGCCTGCTAGAATTATCAAATCAGCCCAGGATATTCTTTTTCCATATTTTTGCTTGATAGGCCAAAGAAGTAAACGAGCCTTGTCAAGATTCGCATTATCCGGCCAGCTATTAACTGGTGCAAATCTTTGACCACCTGAACCTGCTCCTCCACGTCCATCGGCAATACGGTAGGTTCCGGCACTATGCCAAGCCATGCGGATAATGAATGGTCCATAGTGTCCATAATCTGCAGGCCACCATTCCTGGGAATCGGTCATCAGGTTAAAAAGATCTTGTTTTAATGCAGCGAAATCAAGTTTTTTAAATTCTTCCGCATAGTTATATCCTTTATCCATTGGATTGGACAGAGATGAATGTTGGCGCAAAATGTCTAAATTTAGCAGCCTTGGCCACCAGTCCCGATTTGATCTTCCACTACCAGCTGTAAACTTTAAAGAACCTCCGGAGAAAGGGCATTGGCTTGATTCGTTAACTTCCCAGGCCTTGTTGCTTTCTGGTACGTGATGGTGATGTTTCTTGTCCATTAGTGAAGGATTTGATGTTTATCGTTATCACTGTTTGTATTTAAATATGTTTAAACTACAAACAGGGTAAACCCGATTTGTATCTTTTGGTTTAGCTAAAGACAATAAAGAAATTGTTATGAATGCTAAGTATAGGGAAGTGATTCAAAAGATTATAAAGTACAAGAGAAAGCAAGTTTTTAACTTGAGGTTTATAGGGAAGCATTATTCAGTCAAGGTAGGTTTTTATTTGCTATTTTTAATATGAATCTGTGAGACACAAGGAGGGAAAAAACGATAATCTACTGAAAATAAACAGATGTAAATGCTGGTTCATAATCTTCAAGAAAGTCTGCTGGACAATTTGATCATAGAATAAAAATGGATAATTTGGGATTTAGTATTGTCCCAGATCCAATGAGTCATAAGCTTAATGATATTACCCTTTACTACCATTCAAATGAAGAAATTGGTAATAGAGAAATTGCCAGAAAGTTTGTGGGAAGACAAAATGTAGTTTCTGACTTATATGTGCAATTTTTAAATAAATATAAACCAAAAGGAACCTCTAGGATTTCGGTTCAATTGGAGGATGAAGAAGATGCGGTTATCGGATACTTCGGAAGTATTTTAATGGTTAAAGCGAAATTTGAAAAAAATGATTATCTGAAGAAGAATGAATATGAACAGAATAAATTAATTCTTGATACTGTTCACAGAATAGCCATTTTATGTGCTGATGTATATAATTGGGAAAGGAAGGTATTTGAAGATGCATATTTAAAAGTTTTGCAATGCAATTTTGAATATAGAATAGAGTACACAAGAAAATATTCGAAAGACAAAAAGCATCTGGGGGCAATCTCGATTGAAAAAACAGAAGAATTCGCCGCTATTTATGTAAACTTTTATAATAATTATTCCGATCCGATAGGTAAGGTGATGATATTAAAAACATTTCAGAATGAAATGTTTTATGGTGGAATAATTAGAAAATATAAGTGGTTTAATAATAGAGAATTTGGCCTTTATACCACAAATGAAGAATTGACTATAAGAGCATCCTTGGATTCTTCTACCCCCCAAATTATTATAGAGCCTAAGTTAAGCAGGAAGGACCAGATAGAAGGGTTTTTAAGAAGTATTACTTATTAAAAAATCAGCGAGATTTATAGCATGTGCAATGGGTAATATAGATAGTTATTTCAAGAGTTAAGAAATAGCATAAATGAAACGTCTGCTATCCTCATCCTGTGAGCCGCAGTGGAGAGCCAGCATATTGATAAAACAGGAGGTTCTAGTTATGGCAGATTGATGATGAAAATTTTAAGGCTAGGTTTCACAGTCAGGAGCCTTTTTAGAGAGCGGGCATTAACCCATGGAAGTTTTAAGGTTAGCAACTTAAGACGACATCTGTTTTTTTAATAGTTGAAGAATGAAATCAGTTGACCTTATTTTTAAACCAAGTATCAAAGAGAAATTAATTGCCTTAGTTGCCATTATTTTTTTTCTTTTTTTTACAATCTTTATAATATCTAAGAATTTAGTATTGAGTTTGTTCTTAGTGGCTTTGGCGTTTATAATATATGTTATGTCTGAATTTTTTGGCAGTCTGAATACTATTAAAATAGATACAGTAAATAGGCGAATATTGTTTGATATAGGACAGTTGCATAAAAGACAAATAATTGAGGCCGATATAAAAGAGATATCAATTACCTATCAGCAGGAGGTGGGAGCAAGAGGGACAATAGGTAATGTTTTTAATATCTTTAATAGAGGACAAATATTAATTAAAGTAAAGCCTGGTATTAGTGGATGGAGAGATGAGGTATTAAAAGATATATTGCTAGAAGTAAATCGAATAAAAGAAGAATCTGAAAGTTAATAGTATAACTGGGCTTATAATCCAGACAAAGAAAAATTGAATACATAATTTTAAAAAATAGCCGTAGAAAGTTAATGGATATTTTTGTATTTGGAAGGAGGGCTGATCAAAAGTGGCTTATAGGAGCGCGTCTATTAATTATCTCTTTTGTAAATGAATGATTGTTTCTTTATTTTACTGATATTAAATAACATTCTATGAAGTATTCTATATCAGTTGGCACGGTTCAGTTAATTTTAAATTTTTTGGAACAGAAAGGGATTAATAAACAGGACTTTTGCCAGGTATTGGGCTTAGAAGAAAATAAGTTGCAGAATCCTGATGAACGTATCCCCACTGCGCAAATGCAATCTTTATGGAAGCTCGCTATTGACAGAACAGGTAAGGAATCTCTTCCTCTGCAATTGGGAATGGAGATAAATCCTTATGGACTAGGAGTTGTTTCTTATCTTCTTATGAACTGTGCAACCTTGCGTATGGCCCTGGAAAAGCTTTGTTTGTATCAGGATGTAAGCTGTGCCGGAGTTAGAACAGATGTTGAAATATATCAGGAACAATGTAAGATTTTCCTGAAAGTATTAGATGAAGACATTGTAGAGCCATCTTATGCACTAGGATCGGAAATGTCTATTTATATGAAACTGATAGAAGCTCTTATCGGAGAAAAATTACCGGTCTCAGAGGTTCAGTTTGAATATAAGCAACCCAATGATTTAAGTATTTATAAAGCTGTATTTGGTACAGATGATCTCTATTTCAATGCTGGGGAATATAGCATTCTCTTTCCTGCTTCTTATTTGAATAAACCAATACCACTGGCCAATCCTTCTCTGTTCCCATTGTTTGAAAAGCATCTGGATAAATACCTTGCTCAAATTCAGCAATCTGATACGATGTCATACAAGGTAAGGCAAGAAATTTTAAAACTGCTGAAAGGAGAAGAGCCTAAGTTAATTATGGTGGCACGTTCGTTGGGAGTGGGGGAACGTAGTGTTCAATTAAAATTAAGTGAAGAGGGAACGAGTTTCAGAGAACTCCTGGAAGATGTGCGAAAGGAACTGGCTATTGCTCACTTGAAAGATAATAAATCAAGCACCACCGATATTTCGTTTTTATTAGGCTTTTCAGAACCTAGTGCCTTTTCGAGAAGCTTCAAAAAATGGACGGGACAATCTCCTAATACTTATCGAAAATCTTTATAAAGCAAATAATATAAAAGCCTTAAGAAATTTTTATATTCTTAAGGCTTTGTTTTTTTTATTATTTTTCTGATTCCTGTTTTAATGTATGCAACCAGTATTCAGTTGCTTTATGAAGGTTGGGTTGAACATAGCCTTTCATAAGATTGACCAGCCAGCCTTCCATACTTTCTTTCACAGTTACAGTAGTGTACCCATCTTTTTCTTCGAATTTCCATACATGAATGGCAAAGGAGCCAAAGGCTTCTCCAGCCCAGCCGATTTCTTTATTCAACTCTACTGTCTGTAGTTGGGAATGAATAGAAAAACCATTGGTCTTCCATTCGATCACGCTTCCAGGTTTAAAGGGTGCAGAAAGAGAAGCTGATATGATTTCTTTTTGCCATTGTGGCCATTTATCAACTGAAGTAAATACTGTCCATACTTTCTCCGCTGGGGCATGAATTATAATACCTCTTTTTGTTTTTACGGGTGCATTATTATTAATAGTTTTTGCAGGAACATAATGTGAAAATAGTTCTAACGACGTAATAGTAATCAGTATTAGAAATATTATAACTGCGAAGTATTTTATAAACTTTTTCATTTTATTAGTTAGTTTTATTTGTTTAATCTGTATTGGGCAAACCATTGTAATGTCTCATTTATAGCCGTATTGAGGGGCGTAGGAGTGAAATGAGGAAACCATTCTTTTACTTTACTATCGTCAAGAATAATGGCATTTTCAAAAAGATATAGCATCTCTTTTACTTCCCGCATAGCTGGCATAAATAAGGCTAGAGTTGTGATTACAAAACGGTTTAGTACCCTAACCTCCTTTGGAGAATTTGCACACTGAGCGATTTTATATAGAAAATCAGAAGCAGTTTCAAATGTTTCTCCTCCATAATTTATTACTTCAAAGGTTTGAAGCTTTTCTGCAGTAAGCATTAACGTGGTAATAATGTCTGCAGCATCTTTGGTATATACAAATTGATGTCGCACATCTTTTCTTCCTATATAGTGCATCGGTTTTTTCTTCAGTGCGTTTTCGAAGATCGGGACTGTTCCGTGGTTTACAACGTTGGGGCCCCAGAAATCAGGGAGACGTACAATAAGTACTTTACATTTGCCATCCAGCACAGCGCTTTCCATTATTTCTTCCATTCGCACACGTAAGGCACCTTTTCGAGAGTTGGGACGTGGTATAGTTGTTTCATCAATAGGGATTCTGGCTATTCCAAAATTATAGACACTACCAGGATATACAATTCTGGCATTATTCAATGAAGCAGCATGAATTATCTTTTCTGTTGCAGTATCGATATTACCAAACCAATCTGTGTAGGGATAGTTGACACCATGAAATATAAAATCCTTGTCATATGAAATAGTGTTCAGTAATCCCACATCCTGTACGTCACCTTCATGTATTGTAAGCAAGGAAGAGTGGTCAAATAGACGAAGCGCTTTTTCTCTATTTCTGACTAAAATGGCAACCGGTATGCCTCTGTTTATAAGGTTTTGGGTAACAGCGTATCCTATTCCGCCAGTTGCTCCTAGTATTAAAATTTTAGATGTCATATATCTGTTTTTTTTACAAATATGGACGTTGTTAACAGATGTATACTTGACCGATTCTGAAAACAAATTGACAAAAAACGCATGAGTACATTTTCGACTGATGAAATAGGTTTAGAGGATAATATTCCTCAAATTAAAAAGTTACTTACATTTGTAGACAGAAGTTCAAAGGCATTTAGTCAGATGAAAGAATACTCGCAGATGGCTTACTTTGAGATGCTATAAAAACAATTTGTAGAATTAATTGAATAAGTCATGAATTCTTTAGAAACAATTTCGAATAAGCTAAATATAATTAGTGAATTTCTTGCAAAAAGAGATATCCCTGTTTTAAACAAAGAAGAGTTAAAGAAAAAATATGAAATAGATCAAGCTGACTTGTTGATTTTATTCGGTGGAAGTATATTACATGGTTGCGAATTATCTGCTAAAGCGTTTAATCAGGGCATCGCAAAAAGAATGATGATTGTTGGTGGAGAAGGGCATACGACTGATATGTTGAGAAATATTATTCATTCAAAATGTCCTGAATTTGAAACAAAAGGAAAAGCAGAATCAGATATAATAGCTTATTATCTTGAAAAAAAATATAACATAAGAGGTTGTTTGATAGAAAGAGAATCTACAAACTGCGGGAATAACGTGAGCAACGCATTAAAAGTTTTGAATGAATATGGTTTAAAACCAAAATACATTATCATTATGCAGGATTCTTCCATGCAGATGAGAATGGATGCAGGTTTCAAAAAAATGTTGAATGATAGAGATGTGGAGATAATCAATTACGCACCATACAGAGCAAGAGTAATTGTAAAACAAGGACAGTTATGCTTTGAGGATGACACCATTGAAGGAATGTGGAATATGGAGCATTATATTAATTTGCAAATGGGTGAAATTCCAAGGTTGTCGGATACAAAAGATGGTTATGGGCCAAATGGAAAAGATTACATAGCTCATGTTGATATTCCTGAGGAGGTACAAGAAGCCTTTGATTACTTAAAAGGCGAAAATAAATTTTCTGTTCGTGAAGCTAACGAAAAATATAAATGATGTTTGAATTAACAAAAAATTCAGCTACTGCCAATCTTAAACTCTGGCTTAAGCTTATTTAACCTAAGCCAGAGGGTACAATAACCTGAAAGAACATTAATCTATCACAACACTTTCAAGACCTTTCTGCAGCGCTGTTCCTTGCAGTCCTGCAACTCTCAGCCCTTCTACACGGAACGTGGTAATGTCGGTAATGCCAAGAAATCCGAGTATAAATTTTAGATACGGACTAACGAAATCAAATGACCGAAAATCGCCTTCGGAATAAACACCGCTTGAAGCGATTGCGATATATGCCTTTTTATTTTTTAAATAACCTTCGCTCGTTCCGTCTTCTTTGTAACGGAAAGTAATTCCCGGTCTTGCAATGTGGTCTAAATATGCTTTCAATGTGGATGGAATTGCGAAATTATAGAATGGTGCACCAAAGACATATATGTCCGCTTCTTGCATTTCTGCAATCGCTTCATCTGAAATTCTTATTGCTTTTGCTTGCTCTGGAGTATGATTTTCAATAGGAGTAAACCACGAACCAATTTGCAATCCGTCCAAATGCGGAAATGCTTCCTTTGCTAAATCCCTTTCTTTCACAATGTTGAAGGGGTATTTCGCCTGGATTTTTTTAATGATTGTGTTGCCTAATTGTTTGCTGATTGAAGCCTCACCTTGAGGGCTTGTAATAATGTGCAATATTTTTAGCATCGTTTTTACTTTTAAATGTTTTAATGGTACAAAATTATCTACATTTGCTAACAAATAGTTAGTAGTAAACTAAAGGTTAGTAGTAACATTCAGGTTACTTTTAGGAAGATGAAGCAGAAAATAATCTATTCAGAGGTGCAATGCACTAAACACATTAGCGCTGTTGAAGACGCTTTATATGTGTTGGGTGGTAAATGGAAATTACGAATTATTATTGCATTGATAAGCGGACACAATCGTTTCAATGAATTGCAACGAATAATTAAAGGTATTTCGGCAAGAGTGCTTTCAAACGAATTGAAGCAATTAGAATTAAACGGTTTAGTAGAAAGAGTTGTACAAGCAGACCAAGTTCCTGTTGTTATAGAATATATTGCTACGGACTATGCGGCAACACTCAAAGAGGTGGTTGGAGCATTAGCTGATTGGGGGCAAAAACACAAAAAGAAAATTACAGCTAACCGATAATCTTTTTGAGGTGCTTAATTTACAAATCTGCTAAGTTTTTTATCATTATATACAGTTTGATTCAATATTCTGTTAGAGTGTTCCTGCTTGTCGATCTGTGTCCTGCAGAACAGATCTTTTCAAGAGAACGAAGGTAGCCAATCCATAAAAGACTTCCCCTGGCTTAAGTTTAATTTAAGTGAGTAGTTATTAATTGTTTGATTTTTAGTTTATTGAATTGTTTTGTGCATAAATGAAACAAATAGATCGGTGAAGTTCTTTTTTATTTTACTACTTTTAGATAGTTGTTTTTTTTATTGAATTTTAATTTTCTGATCTTAAAAAGATTGACTATAAATTTTTACATATGTATAATAAGATTGTTTTAATATTTGTATCTCTTGGTATCGTTTTCAATTCTATAGCTCAGCAGCAAAACAAAATTTGGTTATTCGGAAAAGGGGACAAGGGAATTGAGTTTAATCAATTAACTAACGAACCCAAAGTTATCACTGGCAAATATGTTCCATATGGCAATGAAGGATGTGGTGTTGCAACACATCCTGTTTCGGGGAAATTGTTGTTTTATTCAGATGGGGTTATTGTTGTTGATGCCAAGAATAAACTTATGCCCAATGGCACAGGTTTATTGGGACACTCATCTTCCGCTCAAAATTCTTGGATTTGCTCAGTTCCTGGAGAATGCAATAAATATTACCTCTTTTCAAGTGCCGCAGCTTATGAGGAAAATCCTAATGGAGGATTATATTATAGTATTATAGATATGAATTTGCCTGGCAATGGGACAATTTCTGCCCCATTAGGTGATGTTGTGTCTGGTAAAAAAAATATTGTGATTAGTTCCAATGGCTCGGAAGCGTTAACATTGATCAAAAGTTCTACATATGGCGAGTACTGGTTGTTACATGTAATGATTAACACAACCTCCATTAAAATATATAAGATTAATTCATCAGGTGTAAATTTATTTAATACTTATAACGGATCTATAACATTTAATGATCCCAGAAATATAAGGTATTCTGAATCTTCAAATCGATTCAGCATTACATCGATTGAGGAGAGAGATCCGGTGGTTGTTGGAAAGTTTGATCCTTCAAGTGGCACTATTACATCAGTAACTGATTTGCCAGGAACACCCTTTACTACAAATAGTCAAATATATTACGGTTGTTATGATTCCGAATGGTCTTCGGATGGTACAAAATTATACATAGGAAAATACAGATGGTATTTGGGAGGGGCTGGCAGAATTTATCAGTATGATTTTTCTATACCTGCATCAATTCCTAAAATGATTTATGATGTTCAGGGGGATGCAAGTAATGGAGTTCTAGGGATGAAATTAGGACCTGATAAAAAGATTTATGTCTTGTATAATTCTCCATCAACAGGTTTTCGGTACATTGGTAGAATTGAAAATCCGAATGATGAAGCATCGTCCGTTGTTTTTAATCCTAAAGCATTAGATATGGGAGCAGGATATAGCTCCTCTGCAAAATTTCCTGAATTTCTTGGAGTTGAGAATAGGAAGCCGGTTGCAAACATTGATGATTATACTGCTAATTGTTTTGCATCTGGAAAAGAAAATGATTTCGATGTTTTGGGAAATGATTCTGATCCTGAAAACAATTCATTAACAGTTAGTATAATAAAGACTTACAAAGGTTCTGCAACAAGAAATGCCGATAACTCTATTCACTTTAAGCCTTTGAATGGATATTTTGGAATTGATACAATCTGGTATCAGATTTGCGATAATGCCTGCTTTTCATTGTGTGATACTTCATATGCATTGGTGTGCATTGCTTTATGTAATAATACTCCACCAGTTGCAGTCAAGGATTCTACAAAATGTATTATGGATACTACCTCACGTCTCTTGATCAATGTATTAAAGAATGATCTAGATTTTGATGGAGATGCTATGTATTTAGATTCTCCTGTAGCTTTGCATGGTTCAGTTAAAATCTATAATGATTCTGTTTTATCCTATTCTCCCAAATTATCCTTTTCAGGAATAGATACTATATCTTATAAATTATGTGAGAAATCATGTAATAACACTTGCGTTAATACTGTATTAGAGATTTGTATTGAAAATCTTTCCCTTTTTATTCCGAATCTTATTACTCCAAATGGAGATGATAGGAATGATGTATTTTATGTTAGGGGATTGTATCCAGGCACAAGACTAAGGATATATAATTCATGGGGATCAATGGTATTTGAGAAAGAGGATTATAAGAATGACTGGGGAATGAATCATACGGTCTCAGATGGGATATATTTTTATGAACTTACAGATGATGTTCGGAATCAAAAATATAAAGGTTGGTTACATGTATTGAGTTCTTCAACATATTCTCAAAAATAGGTTTGGGAATGAAGTTAGCTTTACTGCAAAGATGAAAAAGATACTTAATATAATTGGAATAATTATCTTTATCATAATACTTGGACTAGGTGGGATTCTTATGATATACAAGAATGAGAGAGATAAAACATTTCCAAAAGATGTAGCGCATTGTGTAATTTACATGAAGGATAAGATTGACAGTCTTAGTTGCGTTAAATTTAAAATATGTGATAGTATCTATAGTTATACGTTGAGTGAATTGAAAGATACTATTAATGAAAATCTTGGAATATCGGATGAATCATTTCCTTGTCCAGTATATTTTAAATACTATTATAATTCAGGAGCAAAGAGAATTATAAAGACTGATAGCTTTAATTTAGGAGGATGGTCAGGAGCAAATATATACATGCTAAAAAAGAATAGTATTTTATATGAATATGCTCCATGAATAAGTATTAATAAATTAATGCGCTCTCAGTTTTCGATCTGTTAATTTAAGTTATAAGACATATTTCAAATTTCTCCTTTTTTGAATTTCATATTAAATCGGAAAGCCTGACATTACAGGATATAAAAAAAACTTTGCCAATATTATGAATTGACAAAGTTTTAAAAAATCAATTCTTTAATTTTTATAAAGACTCCGCAAACGAAACATATTCTCTTGCGCTTTGTTCAACTTTTTGTAATATAGCTTCATCAGCTGTATGTGGTGCGCCAAAAAATGCAAAAAAAGGTTTGTAGTCAGCCTTTATCCAATCAAATGTGATTTCAAAGGGACGAGTAAATTCTTTCAAAGTATATTTAAATGCTCCTTTCTCTGAATAGGTAGGCTCATCAGCAGATGTGGTCAAGGCCAAAGCAATTTTCTTGCCTTCCAATTTATAGCTACTGCTTACACCGTAAGCCCAGCCATAGGATAAAACTTCATCCATCCACTTTTTAAATAACGGCGGACTACTCAACCAATAAATTGGAAACTGAAATACAATTTTGTTGTGTGCTTCAACTAGTTTTTGTTCTTCTGCAACATTGATGTTTCCATCAGGATAAATTTCGTACAAATTGCGAACTACGAATTTCTCCGGGTACTTTCTTAATTCTTCTGTCCACCTTTTATTAACGATAGATGAACTTTCCAAATTTGGGTGGATAACGATTACTAGTGTTTTCATTCTAAATTTATTTTGTTGTTTAATAAAACTCTTATCCCAAATTTAGAAAGTAACATCCTGTTTAGTATATTAACAACCAAATGTATGGTACTATCATAGATGTAAGTATGAGCAAAACAAAAGAAACATCAACACATTTTGAGAATAAAATGAATCTCAACGAATGTGACCAGATTTTTGCAGTTGGTCTGATTGCAGGACAGTGGACACTTGTAATTTGTTGTCATCTTGCTGAAAAGAAATTAAGATTTGGTGAACTGAAAAAACGCATTCCGAGTATTACAGAAAGAATGCTAACACTCCAATTGAGAAAAATGGAAGAAGGAGGTTTAGTAAAGCGAACCGTTTATGCAGAGGTTCCACCGCGAGTTGAATATGAACTTACCAAAAGTGGGCAAGAACTAAGACCTATTCTGAAACAACTTGAGGAATGGGGAAAGAAACACAGAAAATTAAAAAGTGCATAAACAAGAGAACAGTAGGGTATAAACCCTCGATTTTTATTTATTTTTATAGCCCACTTGCGATATCTCCTGGGATATTGAATTACTCTAAAAACCGCCAAGATGGCAACCTTATACCTTAGCATTCATTGCTGAAATGATAGTAACAGTTTATAAACAACAATAAAAAAAGAACCATATGAGAAAAATATTTTCATTTATGCACATATCGCTTGACGGTTTTGTCGCGGGACCGAATGGAGAAATGAACTGGATTAAAGTTGATCAAGAAATTTTTGATTATGTCGGAAAGCGGATAAGCGAAGGCGACACTGCGTTATATGGACGAGTGACTTATGAGATGATGGAAAGTTACTGGCCAACAGCAGCAGATAAGCCGAATGCGAGCAAACATGATATTGAGCATTCAGAATGGTATAAGAAGGTTCACAAAATTGTTTTATCAAAAACAATGAAAGAGGAGGGATTAAGCAATACAAGAATTATCAGCGACAACCTTTCTGAAAGGATAAATGAAATAAAACAAGAGCCTGGTAATGACATCTTACTTTTTGGTAGTCCGACAGCAACACATTCATTAATTCAATTGAACTTAATTGATGGTTACTGGCTATTTGTTAATCCGATTATTCTTGGACGAGGCATTCCATTGTTTGTAGACATCAAGGACAGAATAAAACTAAATCTATTGAATACTCGACAATTTACTAGTGGGGTAACAGAATTGAGTTACGCTGTGGACAGATAATAGCGACAAACTGCAATACAAGGTTTACTTTAGACGGGCAAAGGTGCAAATATAAAGGCGTATGCTCCTGCTAAAGTTCAGAGATCATGGTAACTTCTTGCTCAGAAACCACCAAGAACTGAATGTCAATAAATTTAAATTTATATGAAATCAAAAAAACTTTTCCTTGATGATATAAGAACAATTGACATGGTTTATGATAAATCAATGGAATTGGAATTTGATATTGTAAGAAATTATAAAGACTTCATAGAGTACATCAAGAAGAATGGACTTCCTGATTTCATTAGTTTTGACAATGACCTTGGATTAGATGAAAATGGTGAAGTAGCGCCAGATGGATATGCTGCTGTAAAATGGTTAGTTTATGAATCTGAATTAGATTTAACAAATTTAAAGTTCAATGTTCATTCGGCTAATCCAGTAGCAGCTGAACAAATTAAAGGACTACTAACAAATTACATTAATCATTTAAAAAAAGCGAAAAACAGTATGTGATTAAATACGATGAATGAGATAAAGGTTTTGAATACTTGGATGATCTAAATTTTTCGATCACATATATTTAATTCTTCTCAGAAGTAATATCTTCCCTGCTAAATTTAGAATATGATTTACCCCTTATATTCCAACATATTAAAAATATAATCGTTTCTTTATATAAATTTGGATATTGTTACTTAAGTCTTTTATATGAAATTTAGAACTCAAACCATTGATAATTACTTTTTTGTAGGCATTGCCGGGACCGGAATGAGTGCCATTGCTCAATACCTTAAAGGGGTTGGAAAAAAGGTAGCTGGTTCCGACAGGCTATTTAGCAAGGATAAGAAAATGCTTATCCAGGAGCAGTTTGAGTCTATGGGGATTGAATGTTTTTATCAAGATGGCTCGGGGATAAATGAAACAACTCAAGCAGTAATAGTTTCTACAGCCATAGAAGAAACTAACGTAGAGTATCAAAAGGCCAAAGAAGCAGGTATTCCGATTATTAAACGTTCCGAATTGCTTGCAGCTATTTCTTCTGAAAAGAAAACGATTGCTATTGGTGGTACTTCCGGCAAGTCTACCACTACGGCAATGATCTTTCATATTCTACAGGAAAATGGGAAATCTCCTTCTCTCATCACAGGTGCAGGTCTTACTGTTTTGCAGAAGAGAAATCTTCCGGGAAATGCCTGGGTAGGGGATAGTGAATGGCTGGTGATTGAGTCTGATGAATCTGATGGTTCTATAGTTAACTATATTCCGGAAATCGGAATTGTATTGAACATAGACAGGGACCATAAGGAGTTTGAGGAACTGATAGAGCTATTCAAAACTTTTAAGGGAAATACTAAGGGAAAGTTTATTGTTAATTCTGATCATGAGCTTACAAGAAGGCTTTCTCAGGATACTAAAAACGATTTCAGTACCCATCCTGGTGCAGGATTTGTCGCGGAGAATTTTAAACAAACTGGTTTTGAAATTCAATTCACTTTAAACGGTATACCTTTTAAAATTCCTGTAATTGGAAGGCATAATATGGAAAATGCCGCAGCAGCAGTAGCCGCTTCCTATGTGGCAGGAGTTTCGATAGAGCAGGCTGCCAAAGCTTTGGAATCGTATGTGGGAATATTCCGGAGAACGCAATTGGTGGGAGAGAAAAAAGGTGTTTATCTTATTGATGATTTTGCTCATAATCCTGCAGAAGTGCAAGCCGCGATACGCAGTTGTCAGCAGATAGGCAAAAGGGTATTTGCCTGGTTTCAGCCTCATGGATATGGACCTTTAAGATTCATGCATAAAGAACTTGCTGAAAGAGTCATTGAAACTTTAAGGCAGGAGGATTACTATCTGATGTCAGATGTTTATTATGCGGGAGGGACGGTTACTAAGGATATTTCCTCTGATATAGTTATTAATGAGGTGGTTAGTGCAGGAAAAAAAGCTCTGTTATTTGAAGATCGTAATAAAATGCCAGATTACTTTGCAAAAGAAACAAGACAAGGAGATGTCATTTTAATGATGGGAGCAAGAGATCCTTCACTTGCAGAGTTTGCAGAAACCACATTCAATCAACTTTAATGAATAGAGTTATGATTGATAAGTTATGATAAAACTATTCAAATGGTAATTTTATAAAATGAAAAGCCCTCTTATGCACGAGGGCTTTTTTAATTACAATTAGCCTATTCAGAGGTAATTTTGATTTGACAATTTGTAAATTCCAACCTTCTGATAATTTGAATAGTGGTTAGAATTGAATAACTTGTTATAGATAAATGAAAAATATATATGCATCTCCTGCTTATTTAAATAAGCTTTATATAATATATAAATCCGGCAAAAGAGAAATTGTCATTAATTGTTGAACATGAGTATATTTTCCTACCATTTAGTAAAAACATCTTACCTCTCTGCTCTTAAAGCTATCTTGTTTCCTCCAAATTCAAAAAATGTTTCAGGGTTGATTCACGCAGAATGTATGACGTCTATGACATTAGGCTCTGCTATCTTTTCTCCATCACGGATGTTAGTTAGACAAATCGCAGTATTTGCTCAATGGGAGAACGAAGCAGCTATTGACCGGTTTTTAAAGAATAATCATTTTGGTAGAACATTAGCAAAAGGATGGCATACTCGGTTATCTTTTCTAAGACAATGGGGAAAGATAACGGAGTTTGAAATCCCTAATGAAAGTCTTCAATTTGATTCTCCTGAAGCTCCGGTTGTTGCGGTAACACTTGCTCGCATGAAATTACTTGAAGTTCCAAGGTTCATTCATTGGGGCAGACCAGTAGAAAAGTTAGTACGTGATCACCCTGGCACAACATTGTCTTTAGCCTCAATCAGATTTCCTCGTACGGTTTCTACCTTTTCAGTTTGGAAATCTCAAAAAGAAATGACGGACATGGTTCAAGGGCATAGCTCTGTTCCTCTTCCTAAAAGACATTTGAACGCAATGAAAGAAAGAGATAGAAAAGATTTTCATTTTGAGTTTACAACATTGCGTTTTAAACCAATTGCGGAATTTGGCGAATGGAATGGACGAAAGAATATTATACCTAGCCTCCAAAAGAATAATTGAAATGAGATTAGCATAAATTTTAGGTCTTGTATTAAGCATTAAGAAAATGAAAAAATGGAGGATTGCTATATGTATGTTGTTTAGCTTTAGTGCTGCATTTGGACAGCAGTCCATAAAAGACTCTATTTTTCTAAATGTTAAAAAAGAAGCACAAAATTTATTCATTGAAAAAGTTTGTAATGACTTTCTAGTGAGGGCGGAGGATCTGGTCAGGAAAGATTCTTTATGTCTACCTCAATATAAGTCGGAACGGCCTACTCAAACGTACAGGTTATGGATGGAAGCCACCTATAGTATTTATGACTATGATTATTGTCCTATGTGCTGCGTTATATTATGCAGCAATTGTTTCGATGATTATATGATCTGGGCAATTGAACAAAAATTTGGAAAGGGCTTTTTGGAAGAACAGAAAAAGATATCTGATAGTTTGGATAGAATAGGAATGGGATTTAAAGATCCAGCCTATCCAATGTCTGAAGATTCATTAAGAAAAATTATTCATTTAAAGGCTCGGAAAAAGGAAAAGCCATTGGATGCTTATTCTGAAAAGATCGTTTGTTTTGAAATAGATGAACATGGACATGTTGCGGATATACATGTATTTGAAGGCCCATTTATTTTTAAGTCACTAGCAGAGACTGACGAGTTAAAAGTACTTTTAAAAAAGTTGTTCAAAGATGACCAGAAATGGACTCCCGCGATGTTTTTGGGGAAGCCTATTAATGGTCAATACATAATATCTGTATCTTTGTAAGATAACTTAATCGACACTTGCAGTCTTACACATTTCAAAAAACAGGTTATCTTTACTTAATCAATTTATTTAACTCCCTATCTCATTAATAATGGGGAATTTCAAAAACGATTCAAAAAATTTTTACACTATTTTTCTTGATTCTGTGGAGAAAATAATTCCTGAATACTTTCATAAAGATTCATCCAATGATAAAAAGTTTGACCTTTTAGAGAATGAGCAATTTCAGGAACTTTTACGTCACTCACCCGCTATTGTGGGCATCTATAATAATGTTCAGAA
>NZ_JAGHZZ010000034.1 GCF_017745095.1 Sporocytophaga sp.
GTGTGAAACTACCTGTGGCTATAAGGACGATATAAAAACTTTAAAACTTTTTGATGCAGCAAAAATGCAACAACTTAAAATGAGGAAGACAAATTTATATTTAATTTTTTTAGTTATGATATCTGTTGCTTGCAGCTCTAACTCTAAAGAGGCAGATTCTTTTAAGGAAAGCAACGATAACTCCATAACATTAAGAAAGGGAATCATAGATTCAATAACAAAGGCAGATTCAAGTACTAGAGTTATCTCAAAATCCGATTCCGTAATTGGAATTGTATATGTGAAAAATAGTAATGGTACCCAGTTGAAAGAATCTGAAAATGCGGAACACCCTAATAGTTCTGCTATAGAATTTGGAACAAAATTATTTTGGATATATTCTGTCGATGAAAAGCTTAAGTCTGATTCAACTTTGATAAAAGTAAAACTGCATAATGGTTGTGGAGACTTATACGGATATGTTTTCAGATATGATGTTATCGATTCAGCAATTGTAGATTTTTCTATAATCCCAAAAGAATATTCCAGAGAATTGAATAGATACCCTTTGGGTAAAAATAATGAGGGTAATTTAAAATTTAAATTTTCTAAAATCGGCTCGGCAGAATTCAATAAATATAAATCTTCATATGACAGTCAAGTAATTGAAGATACTACAAAGAATGCACCTGGTAAGAAATTTTTTACTCTCCCTATAGGGAATCAACTTTATAAGTTTCACTATAACAATACATGTGAACAGTATGAATATTATAGGGGGGATATTAAACCTCTTAACGCATATGCTATAGAAGGATGTAGCATGGAATCATGTTCTACCTATCTGATAGATAAATCAACAGGGAAATTATTATACCTTGATGGGGGGCCTTATATTCAAGGTACCAGCCATCCTTATATCTCTAAAGATGAAACTAAACTTCTAATTTTTACATCGGGAGCACCTATTGACGACTTTGGTACTTATTTGATTTTATATAAAAAAGACCCTAAAACTGGCATTTTTAACTTTGCAGAGTATGATTCCTTCTACACGAAAGAATTGGAAATTGAAGAATTAGTTTGGGTAGATCATCAAACTATAGCCTTAAAAGGTACTGGTAATACAGGATACTTCAAAGGAGTGATAATAAAATGAATGTAATTATCCTTTGCGATGAAGAAGGAGAATGAACGATTATTTTAAAGATGAAATACAGGTGCTGAGAAGGCGAGGAGTGGAGTAGCATTTGGTAGCCTTTTTTTGAATCCAAAAGTTTTTCAGGATAAGCGAAGCAAAGGACAGTATTCAAAATGTCATTTGCGGTAGAAGTGAAGAAGGGATCTTTTTAAAGCTCCCTTCCTTACAAATCATCTTTTAGAACAGCTGTTATTCAGATATAAAGCTTTCTGTATTTCTAAGTGATTACCTTACTATCTTAAATCTGATTCGGTATTAGATAAAATCTGAAGCCAGCCTTTGTATTCATCGTGCCCACAGCCTGTCTTTAGGTAATAATAATACATACCATCAACAGTGTCATTACCTTTCCAGGTACCATCATAATTTTTAGCTTCATATACCCGGTTTCCCCAACGATTATATATTTCAATAAAGGATCCTGCCGGAAACATCAAATTATCGTAATTATTTGCTTCTACAATTCTCAATTCATCATTATTTCCATCTCCGTTAGGTGTAATTAAATTTGGAATAAAAAGCGTTTGTTTATGGACCGCATGAATCGTTAAAGTGTCCTGAAATGTTTTGCATCCCGGTTGATCTAAATCGTTCACATATACATAGTATACATTATCAATTCCGTCCGGAATAATATCTAAATAATTTTGTGCAGTAGTTAATGTATCCAGATTTGCTGCATTGATCCATTCATAACTATAATGATTAGAACCACCCTTAGCAAAAACCGTTACTCTCCTTGATACACCAACACACTGGGTATCCATTGGAGTTTCCAACGATGCTATATCAAATCCCGGAAGGCCAGCTGTAATCGTTATCGTATCTGATTTATCAGGACCACAACCTTTGGAAATGGTATATATAAAGGAATAGGTTGAACCAGCTTCTAAGCCCGATATACGAATGCTATCAGAATCGGGATTCGGAATAATTATTCCATCAGCATCGTACACTGACCACTGACCTTTACCTACTGCAGGACTTAAAGCAATTAAATCAAAGTATGACTTACATGTTATAATATCCTTTCCTAAATCGACTGGTGAATTATCAGGTAAATGACTGATTGCAAAATCTTTTGAAAGATTTGCTGCACACCCCGAATCTGATGTAAAATACACATGATAACTGCCAGCTTCACTTAATGTAATGGAAGCATCACTACCTAGTGCTATATTGCCCTTAAACCATTCGAATGTACCAGTAAATCCTGTAGATTCAGCATGTATGTTCACTGTTCCTCCCTGACAGAAAGACAATGGACCATCAGCAGAGATAGATGGTTGAGGTGGAATTGGGTTTACAGTTACAGCTATAGATAAAGAGGTATCTGATGGACAAAGTTCGGCAGAAACATATTTGACCGTATAATTTCCAGAAGTAGTTACCTTTAATGGATTATTAGTTGATCCAGTGGACCATGTAAAGGTACCGCCGGTAAACCCCGGACTGCTGGCCGTAAGATCTACAGAACCTCCATCACAGAAGGTTAATGGACCGCTGGCTACTATCTCTGGTTTTGGAGGAATCGGGTTAACTACAACTATAATACTGTCTGAGGCTCCAGAAGGACAAACATCATCAGTAACATAGTTGACAATATATTTTCCTGAAGTAGTTACATGTAAAGGATTATCAGTTGAACCTGTGGACCAGGTAAATGTACCACCTGTAAAACCTAAGCTGCTGGCTGTAAGATCAACAGAACCGCCATCACAGAAGATCAATGGACCGCCGGCTGCTATCCGTGGTTTTGGCGGAATAGGGTTAACAACAACTATAATACTGTCCGATGCTCCAGAAGGACAAACATCATTAGAAACATAACTTACCGAATATTTCCCTGAAGTAGTTACATGCAATGGATTATCCGCTGAACCCGTTGACCAGGTAAATGTGCCACCGGTAAAACCTAAGCTTTTGGCAGTAAGATCTACTGACCCGCCATCACAGAAGATCAATGGACCACTTGCTGCAATTTCTGGTTTTGGAGGATTAAGGTTAACTACAACTATAATGCTGTCGGAGGCTCCAGAAGGACAAACACTGTCAGAAACAAAACTAACCGTATACTTTCCTGAAGTAGTTACATGCAAAGGATTATCAGTTGAACCTGTTGACCAGGTAAAGGTACCACCCGTAAAACCTAAACTCCTGGCCGTAAGATCTACAGAACCACCGTCACAGAAGGTCAATGGACCGCTGGCTGTTATCTCAGGTTTTGGAGGAATCGGGTTAACAATAACTGTAATACTGTCTGATGCTCCAGAAGGACAAACATGATCAGAAACATAACTGACTATATACTTTCCTGAAGTCGTTACATGCAAAGGATTATCAGTTGAACCTGTGGACCAGGTAAATGTACCTCCGGTAAAGCCTGAACTGATGGCCATAAGATCTACCGAACCACCATCACAGAAGGTTAATGGTCCGCTGGCAATTATCTCAGGTTTAGGAGGATTTGGGTTAACTACCACAATAACGCTGTCTGATACTTCGGAAGGACAAACATCATCTGAAACATAGCTTACTACATATTTCCCTGAAGTTTTTACCTTCAGCGGATTATCAGTTGAGCCAGTTGACCATGTAAACGTACCTCCTGTAAAACCCAAACTGCTGGCCGTAAGATTTACTGAACCACCATCACAGAAAGTTAACGGACCACTGGCAGCTATCTCTGGTTTTGGAGGAACCGGGTTAACTATAACTGTAACACTGTCTGATGTTCCGGAAGGACAAACATCATTAGAAACATAATTTACTGCATACTTTCCTGAAGTAGTTACATGCAAAGGATTATCAGTTGAACCTGTGGACCAGGTAAAGGTACCTCCGGTAAAACCTGAACTGTTCGCCGTAAGATCTACCGAACCACCATTACAGAAGATCGTCGGTCCACTGGCTACTATCCCCGGTTTTGGAGGAATCGGATTCACAATAACTTGAATAGTATCTGATGTTCCTGAAGGACAGAAATTTACTGAAATATAACTTACTGCGTACTTTCCTGAAGTTGTTACATGCAACGGATTATCTGTTGAACCTGTGGACCATGTAAAAGTACCACCGGTAAAGCCTAAACTACTTGCAGTAAGATCTACCGAACCACCATCACAGAACGTCAATGGGCCGCTGGCTGCTATTTCTGGTTTTGGAGGGATCGGATTAACGACAACGGTGATACTGTCCGAAGTTACAGAACCACAAACATCGTCAGAAACATAACTTACTGAATATCTTCCGGAAGTAGTCACCTTGAGTGGATTATCAGTTGAACCTGTTGACCATGTAAAGGTACCTCCTGTAAAGCCTAAACTGCTAGCGGTAAGCTCAACAGAACCACCATCACAGAAAGTCAATGGGCCACTGGCGGCTATCTTTGGTTTGTTAGGGTTCGGATTAACTATAACTGTTACACTGTCTGACACTACAGAAGGACAAAGGTTGGATGTTTTATATATAACTGAATATTTCCCTGATTTAGTTACACGTAAGGGGTTCGCAGTTGAACCTGTGGACCACGTAAATGTACCACCGGTAAAACCTAAACTGCTGGCAGTAAGATCCACCGAACCACCATCACAGAATGTCAACGGTCCGCTGGCTACTATTTCTGGCTTTGGAGGATTCGGATTAACTATAACTATGACACTGTCTGATACTCCAGAAGGACAAACATTATCAGAAACAAAACTGACTGCGTACTTTCCCGAAGTCGTTACATGCAAGGGATTAGCAGTTGAACCTGTAGACCATGTAAAAGTACCTCCTGTAAAACCTAAACTGGTAGCTGTAAGATCCACAGACCCTCCATCGCAGAAGGTCAGTGGGCCACTGGCTGCTATCTTTGGCTTTGGAGGAACCGGGTTAACGACAACAGTGATACTGTCCGAAGTTACAGAACCACAAACATCGTTAGAAACATAACTTACCGAGTATTTTCCAGAAGTAGTGACCTTAAGTGGATTCTCTGTTGAACCTGTGGACCATGTAAATGTACCACCTGTAAATCCTAAGCTGCTAGCGATGAGATCAACTGAACCGCCATTACAGAAAGTCAGTGGGCCACTGGCCGTTATCTTAGGTTTGTTAGGATTCGGATTAACTATAACTGTGACACTATCTGACACCACAGAAGGACAAAGGTTGGATGTTTTATATGTAACTGAATATTTACCTGATTTTGTAACATGCAAAGGATTCGCAGTTGAACCTGTGGACCAAGTAAATGTACCACCTGTGAAACCTAAACTGCTGGCCGTAAGGTCTACCGAACCTCCATCACAGAAAGTCAACGGACCGCTAGCCGAAATCTTTGGCTTTGGGGGATTCGGATGCACTACAACAGTTACTTCTGCGGATGTAGGAGAAGGACAAGCATTGTTAGATACATAACTAACGGTATATTTTCCTGAAGTCGTTACATGCAAAGGATTAGAGGTTGAACCTGTGGACCAGGTAAAGGTACCGCTTGTAAAACCTAAACTGCTGGCGGTAAGATCTACCGACCCGCCGTCACAAAAGGTCAATGGACCGCTGGCCACTATCTCTGGTTTTGGAGGAACCGGGTGAACGATAACAGTGACACTGTCTGAAACTATAGAAGGACAAAGATTGGAACTTTTATAAGAAACTGCATATTTACCCGATGTCGTTACATGCAAAGGATTAGCAGTTGAACCCGTGGACCAAGTAAATGTACCACCGGTAAACCCTAAACTGCTGGCCGTAAGATCTACAGAACCGCCATCACAGAAGGTCAAAGGTCCGCTGGCCGTTATCTTCGGCTTTGGAGGATTTGGATGCACTACAACAGTCACTTCTGCGGATGCAGGAGCTGAACATGCATTGGCAGAAACATAATTGACCGTATATTTTCCTGAAGTTGTTACATGCAAAGGATTAGCGGTTGAACCTGTCGACCATGTAAAAGTACCGCCGGTAAAACCCAAGCTGCTTGCAGTAAGATCTACCGAACCGCCGTCGCAGAATGTCAAAGGACCACTCGCCACTATCTCAGGTTTTGGAGGAACCGGGTGAACAATAACCGTAACACTGTCTGAAACTACAGAAGGACAAAGATTGGAACTTTTATAAGAAACTGCATATTTACCCGATGTCGTTACATGCAATGGATTTGCAGTAGAACCAGTGGACCATGTAAAGGTACCACCGGTAAACCCTAAACTGCTGGCGGTAAGATCTACAGAATTGCCGTTGCAGAAAATTAATGGACCGTTGGCTGATATCTGTGGTTTTGGAGGATTTGGATTAACTACAACAGTTACTTCTGCAGATACTGGAGAGGAACAAACATCATCAGAAACATAGCTGACGGTATATTTACCTGAGGTAGTTACATGCAAAGGATTAGAGGTTGAGCCTGTGGACCAGGTAAACGTGCCGCCTGAAAATCCTGAACTGCTGGCCGTAAGATCTACAGAACCGCCATCACAGAAGGTCAATGGTCCGCTGGCAACTATTTGTGGTTTTGGAGGAATCGGATGAACGATAACCGTAATGCTGTCTGAAACTACAGAAGAGCAAAGTTCAGATGTTTTATAAGTAACTGCATATTTCCCCGATGTTGTTACATGCAATGGGTTATCAGTTGACCATGTTGACCATGTAAAGGTTCCACCAGTAAAACCCAAACTGCTGGCAGTAAGATCTACTGAATTGCCATCACAGAAAGTCAAAGGACCGCTAACTGATATCTGCGGCTTTGGAGGGTTAGGATAAACTATAACCGTGATACTATCTGAGACTACAGATGGACAAAGGTTGGATGTTTTGTAAGTAACGGCATATTTACCAGATGTTGTTACATGCAATGGATTATCAGTTGACCCTGTTGACCAGGTAAAGGTACCGCCGGTAAAACCTAAACTGCTGGCAGTAAGATCCACCGAGTTTCCGTTACAGAAAGTTAATGGACCACTGGCCACTATTCCTGGTTTTGGAGGATTAGGATGAACTACAACAGTTACCTCTGTGGATAAAGGTGATGAACAGACATCGTCAGAGACATAAGTGACAGTATATTTTCCAGATGCAGTTACATGTAAAGGATTAGCTGTTGAACCTGTGGACCATTTAAAGGTACCGCCAGTAAATCCTAAACTGCTGGCAGTAAGATCTACTGAACCTCCATCACAGAAAGTCAATGGACCACTTGCCACAATCTCCGGTTTGGGAGGATTTGGATGAACGGTGAATTTAAAACCAGTAGTATTTTGATTGAAACATTTAATTGGATTAATGGTGTTCGCCACGACCACAAAATACGTTGAGCTTTCTTTAACAGTTAAGGTAGCATTATTTGTTTTTGTCACAATGAGGTTAGCAGGTGCCACACTATCCTTATACCAACTATATGTATAGGTATCTCCAACTTTCAACCCAGTTGCATTTGCTGTTAATACCGCAGAGTCTCCTGCGCATATGTTAGACACGGGTCCTGTTATGGTAACAGTTGTTGGTGCCTCACAAAGAGGTACACATAATTGCCTTTCCGTTGCACAATTACAGTCCGGGGTTGCCTGTCCTAATTGTGAAGTCGCTGGACCACAATATTTAATTTTAGGTGTATTAGATAAGGGTGCATTGAATGAACCATAAGAAGTTATTTTAAATAGAGCACATTCACCGGCGCTAATACTATCTCCTCTGAATAAATTCGCTGTATTGTTTGTTTCTAGCGTGGAGGCTTGCATAATCGCCCCTTGATTCAGATAGATTGGACCCGCATTAGAATTCACGGCTATGGTTCCAGCGATTATAATACCTGCACTATATATTTTACCACTGTTAATAGTTAGTTTACCGCCAATTTTAATCGTCGATTCGCCGCAATAATTTGTCATCGCATTGCCAGCATTTTGAACCGTAAAATCACCCGCAGCAGATACATCACCAGTGTTGAATATAAAACCTTCGTTTTGAAGAAATACTTTTCCGCTGGAAGTAAAAGTCGCCTTTTTGCCAACGATGATCCTTCCGCCTTTATTCGAAGTAATGTCTGCTGTATTGATTTTTGAATCATCTTCAGCAGTTATGAATATTTTATTTCCCGGATTTAAATTTTGAGCAATGGTAAGTGTTGCACCTTTTGTCGTTTTAAAAGAAGACATACCGTTAATCGTAGCCGAAGATAAAAGAGCGCCTATATTGTGCGTAATAAATGAAAAGGTATCTGGTTCTGTTACTAAATTGACTATGCGGGTATTATCTCCAAAAGTTTCAATGGTATTATTCAATGCTCCTGTACTTATCTGAACATTTGTTAACTGAACATTTGGGGCACAAATCTTTAAAGTAACATTCCTATAGGTTGAACTAAATGTAAAGGAACTTCCCCCGGAGATGCAAATAGTCTGATTATTCGCTGTTGCCACGATTGATGCATTCGCTGCGTAAGAAGTAGTACAATTATCACATTGAGCATAACCCTTAAATTGCAGATAAATGCTCAATAGGAATACTAAGACGGTAATTTTTTTATACATATCGTAAATAAAAAAGCGGTATAATTCAATGTTACAACTACAAAAATAACTTATCTACTAAATACAGACTAGAATAATTATTGTAAATAATAGGATATAAACAGTTTTAAATTAAACTTAATCTTGAAACAGGACTTAAAGAATTTCAGATGTGAAAAAACACGCATAATATTATAATGTTTACATAAGCATAAAAAATATGAATTCTTCAGAAATGCATCGACAAATCTCTTCCTTACATAGTTCCCTGGCACTGCTATATAAATTATACACCAGCATGTTTACCAGTACAGCGTGGACAGCATTATTGTCCATAGAATTCATCTTTTTCATTATTTCAATACTTAGTAAATCAGTAGCAAAATTATCACCTTTCTATAGCTGACAGCGCTATCCATAATTTCAGCAAAGAGTTTTTTAAGTATCTTATTGACAAAAGGCCAGTTTTTAAAGGTGGGAGAGGAGTAAAGGAGTACGTCTTCAAAAGTACAGTTGCATTTTGAACGGGCAATGCTCCACCGGCACCGACGTTTACAATTAGGACTCCAGCAATTGCTTCAATAGAATTTCCGTTTGTATTAATCCTGTCACCTCCAGGAACTATAGAATTTTTCTGAGCAAGGACTGTATTGAAAGAGGCGATATTCTGTAAAAACAGTATGAAGAAGGTATAGATTAGTATACGTCCAAACATTAGGATTTCATGTTCTATTTAGAGATTTTAAAATAAAATAAGGAGTTAAAATTCTCTAAAGATTATATAAAGCTCTATTTATTCATTTATAAACCAAAGTCGGAAAAAGTAAACACCAATTGAGCTATTTTTTTTCTATATGTATTTTGAAGGGGGGAAGCTGGGAGTATTTACAGTTTTTATATGGTTTGTGAGCACCAAAACTAGAATAATTAAAAATTTCCAAAAGATACATGAACAGCTTTGGACAAACCAAGGACCTTACAGAGGAGTATGAGAGGAAAACTAATATTTGAACCCACGACTTATTTCCTATTCATCTATGCTCAGAAATTTACGAATTGCGTCTCAATTATCTATAAATCCGGTCTTTAGATTGTTCACTTGCATGTTGATCATTATCCTGTTGACAGATTGTAATAAGAAAAAAGACGAAGTACCTCCAATCGTACATTCAGATCTTCAATCTAATGGAAATTCTATTAACAAAACCACTGTAAATATTGACGAGATAAACACGATAAATCTTAATACAAATATCTCTCAACAGGAGGTAAATGGTAAAATCGGAGACAAGGAAGTACAGTTCTTTCAATCGGATGACAATACTTTGACCTTTATTACTCCTGCAGATCTTGCTCCGGGTGAATATCCCATTAGTTTTGTGATAGGCAATACTGCTTATGAGTCAAAAATAACGGTAGAAAATAAAGTTGCAGTAAGTGATGTTCAGGCGAGATTTGATCAATATGAAAAGTATCTGAGTGCTCAGATTAAGAGCCTCGATAGCAGTTTACAGGTCCAGGTAGATTCAAATGTAATTACTCTAGAAGAAAAAAATGCAGAGATAAACGATACCAAACAATTTGTATCAGATGTGTTGACTAAGATAAAATCAATGGAATCTTCAAAGCAACAAGCTTTAGCTAATTATCTGGAAATTAATGAATCTCAGTTTGAGAATAAAAATCTGTTTTCCAGTGCTCGTGTTACAGGTGAATATAATAGCCTATTATTATTTAAAGCTTCAGTATTGGCACTAGGAGGTTCTGTTTGGGCCACTTATATCATGTATAATGCAAAGCAATATGACAAAGCTCTGTTAAGTCTTGCAGGGGTATTTGTGTCCTACAAAGCTTCTATTTTTTTCGGTAAAAAATCCAGAGATGACTTATACAAGCCAGTTGCTGTTTTGATTGATATACTGACAACTGAAAGCCAGCAGCGCAAATCACAGATTACCGACCAGGTACTCACAGTGAATAATGATGCTCCTGCTACCATTGGGATAAATATCAGGAAAGCTTCTATAACTAATGCAGATGCTTCAAGTGGGAATTCTGTTATCCAGTCATTTTTTGGAGGCTTTAATAGATTAACGGGTTATATCAACAGAATCAATGAAACGATTGAAGGCGTGAATGCTGTTATCGGATTTCTTTATACTACCAAGACAGTATCTCATCTGATCATTCCTAATTCACCAAGAGTAGGGCTCAAGCCCCTTGAATCCTCTGGTTATATTTCACTTCAGGGAATAACTAATCCTTCAGTACAGGCAACTTTGACAGGGGTGAGTAACAATAAAGCCAAAGCTATATTTAAGTATACAGGGACATCTTCAGATAACATAGATGTTAATTGCAAATTGGTCTATAATGATGGAGACTTCTCTTATACAGAAGATCTTTTGGTTACGATCAAACAGCCTCCTTTGGAAATAGGCCAGGCATATGCGGGTGGTATTATCTTTTATCTGGATGATACGAAGCATCATGGATTGGTTGCTGCTCCCAATGATCAGGTAGTTGGCAAAAATTGGGAAGACCCGGGAAGCTGGGGTTGTCATAATACCGCTATCATCGGTGCAGACAATCAGACTGTAGGGTTTGGAAAATGGAACACAGCAGATATTGTAAAGGCTTGTTCAGCCCCTAATGGTGCTGCTTATATTTGTTATAACCTTGTACTGAACAGTTATGACGATTGGTTCCTGCCATCAAAAATGGAGCTGGATCTGATGTATGAAAATTTACATCTAAAAGGTTTAGGAAACTTCACTGCTGATCCTGATAATCTTGTAGGCGTTTATTGGAGTTCTACAGAATACCCAGGAGCTGAATCAACATCTGCGTGGGGAAGATTTTTTGTGAACGGAATTTCCAGAGACTACATAAAAGGTTCAGCCTTTTGTGTTCGAGCTGCAAGAGCTTTCTAGGTTTGAATTTGATTATGCTTAGAAGTAATTTTGGGGATTGAAATAATCTCCTGTACATGATTCAATGCTAGCCTAAAGAAATTTTAGTATAGTTTCTTTGGCTTGTTGTCATGGATACTTGCTGAATGATCAGGTTATTTTGAATTGCAAAGCAGTTTATATATTTTAGTACATGTGTGGTTTCAATACTTTATTGTTTCTACACTTATAAAACACGGAGGACTATTTTTAATTCCTAACAAATTAAAGAATGAAAAAGAACAAAATAATTTTCTGGATTACAACAACTATCATATTCCTATGGGAAGGACTGATGCCTCTTGGCACACTTTTGTTTAAGCCGGAATATGCTACCGTTGGAACAAGACCATTGGGATATCCTGACTATTTTGCTTATGCTTTAATCATTTTCAAAGCGCTAGGAGCAACAGCATTAATGCTTCCTAAACTACCAGGCAAATTGAGAGAGTGGGCTTATGCAGGTTTGACATTCAATTTAATATTTGCAGTAATCAGCCATGTTGCGGTGGACAAAATCATTAGCTACATTTTAATGCCAATAGTAGTTGGTATAATACTCGCAGTATCTTATTTCTATAACCAGAGAATTCAAAACAATAGCTAAAACAGTCAACAATTGATCTAGATAAAATAAGATGAGAAAACTAATTGCAGGAATTAATATGACGCTTGATGGATTTGGTGACCATACAGCCATTAATCCGGATGATGAAATACATCAGCATTACAATGATCTGTTAAAAAGTGCAGACTCCATTTTATACGGAAGGATTACTTATCAACTAATGGAATATTGGCCCACTGTAGTTGAAAATCCTACTGGAAACAAAGCAACGGATGAATTTGCAGCAACAATGGATAACATTGAAAAAGTTGTTTTTTCTCACACACTGAAAAACGTGACATGGAAAAGTGCTAGGTTAGCCCAAAGAGGTATTAAAGAAGAAGTTACATTACTCAAGCAACAACCAGGTAGAGATATATTAGTTGGCAGCCCTAGCTTAATTATAGAATCATTGAATCTTAATTTGGTTGATGAATTCCAGTTATGTGTTCATCCGGTTATAGTAGGTAAGGGTTTACAATTATTTAAAGATATAAAAGATAGAACTGAACTTAAACTTTTAAGGACAAAAACCTTTAGTGGAGGTGCAGTAATTCTTTACTATGAGCCTATAAAAAAATGATAGCAAGATGGTTAGAGCATCATCCCGAGAGCATAGTGGAAATCCAAAAGGCAAAGTGTCGAAAGGAGAGAAGTGAGTAACTTTTAAAGTTTGGAATTTTCTTTGTGCAAACTTACTTAACCCTCCAATGTTGAAGATCTTGGTGGGTTTTATTTTATTCTGATTTAGAGATGATTGTTAAAATCATTTTTCAAAATAAGAATATTAATTATTTAAGTCTGTAATATGCTTTATAATCTAAATTATCTTTAAAGTGTGCTTAATGTTAAATTACTTTGATAATATACCTCAATCTAGATATGCCTTCTTGGCTTGTCCAGACTTAACACAGAAGCAGGGAATAGCAGTGCTTAGGATATGACGAATTTCGAATATTAATTCATTATATGGAAAGGTTCTGACAAAAGGAAAATTTTGGCAGGTGGGAAGTTACAGACTAGATATTTATTGTTTCTTACCACCATATAACCACCCGATATCACCAGTCCCGTTATAAATATGAAAGTCTATTCCAGAATTTTTTCTATCATATACCAGGTGCAAATTTTTTGAAGTTACTGTTACTCCGTTATTGGTTTGGGTGTTTATGGTATAATAATATTCATCATAAATGACTCCGATAGTCATTGACGTTTTACTATCATAAATAAAATTAAAAGTAGGTAGATCCGGATTTGAAGGAGTCAGTCTGTATTCATCAGCTCCAACTTTACTAACTTTGATGTCTTGATCATAATACGCTTGCGCAATACCTAAAGAATCTTTGGGCTTTTCTTTATATAAAAGACCTTTGTATTCTCCTTTCACTATATTCCATGCTGGAGCGGATTCTACATACTCTTTCTTGCACGAAACCAGAAGGAATAAAAGCAGAATTAAAGCTCCTGGTAGGCTTTCCTTAATGAAATATCTTACTAAAGCCATATACTTCTGGTTTCAATTCATTTACTAAATTAAACTTAAAATTGAATTATTTAACTCATTTTATCCTGCATTTTTCAATTTTATCACATATGTCTTTACAACATAATTTTGGTGGGAATATCTGCGATTAAAATTGATGATAGTTCATTGTTAAAAAATTAATTTATTATAAGACAGCAGTTTGGAGTCAGGGTTACCATTCATACTAAAATGACTCCATAAAAAACTGATTAAATACCATCATTCCTCAGTTTACTTTTTGCCCCCTTAAACGTAGTGTATTAAACATAGTTGTTGCATTGTGTAAATTTTAAAATTGTATTTTAATTATAATTGATAGGATGAAATATATACATGTGAGCAGTTTGAATAAGTTTAGTACAATTTGTAATAAAAAAATATTCTTCATGGGCAGTCAATTCAATGTATTGGATTACTTAATAAGTACATTTTTTTTATTTCTTGTTATATCAAAACCAGTCAATGCTCAAACCTGGCCCGGAGATACCATTCATGTAAACATAAACACCAACAATCCGGCTTTTCCGTTTCCTCAGTTTTTGGAGTACAAGGGAGGTAAATCTTTAGCGGCAAATAATGCGGTAGGGGTAACACACGCAGATATGGAAAAGGCCATGCGTGAAGCTTATCAGATTATGATGCGGAGAGCCTTAACAGTGCCTGGAAAAACTTTGGGTACAGGGGCAAATGCAACACCCTATATCGTATTTAATCATCCTAGTGTTCCTCAAGGGTATGGTACTTTTGTGTCAGAAGGTGATGGATATGCTATGCTTGCTGCGGCGCATTTTGCTGATAAAAAGACTTTTGACGGATTGTGGCTTTGGGTTCATGACAATCGCTTAAGCGGAGTAAAAAAGTACTATGATTGTTCACCGCTAAGACCTACGTATACATATGGAGCCGGTTTTGCGGGCTGGGAATGTGATGAAAATACAAATATCAGTTCAACAAATATCAACTCTGCTGCAGATGGGGATCTAGATATTGCCATGGCACTATTGATGGCTCATAAACAATGGGGTGATAATATGGGAATAACTGATGCTTGCGGTAATCAGATCAGTTATAAAGGTGAAGCTTTGAAAATGATCAAACTTCTTGTTGATACATTATACTATTCAACAAGTCCATTAGGTGCAGAGGCGGGGATGAAAGGCTATTTATCTGGTATTGTAGGTATTGATGGGTATCTGAAAAGTGGTAATACATGGGGAGAACTTACCAATTGGCGGACTTCAGCAAACAATACTGTATACCCTTGGGCAAAGGTTAAGCCAGATCCTATTCAGGTAACCAGTAAATACGTAGATTATAATGCACCAGCATATTTTAGAGAATTTGCAAAATTTTTAGAGGCAAACGGAGGAACAGCCTGGCAGATAAGTCAATGTAAACGATGTGAAGCTTCAGGAGACTGGACAATAAAAGCAATGTATGATAACGGTCATATTGCAAGTGCTGGTGACTACAAGGTGAGCGATGATGGATTGACAACAGAATTTGGCCCTTTTGCAGCTGGTGAAGATTTCAGGTGCTCGTGGCGGACAATATTGAATTATGTTTGGCATGGTAATCCGGATTCAACTTGGAATCCAGGGACACATCAGGTTGAGCCGGGAGGCAATACTTATGAATACGATATGGCTTTAAGGCATAAAGAATTTCTGAAATTCCCCGGCACTATTCCAAGCAGTTCGGCAAGTGCCTTTTGCAGTAAACTGGGAGCTTCTCCCGACCCTGGTCAACCCAACTGGAAAGGAGTAGCACAAATAAAACAACAATATCGTCCAGAAGGGACTGTATTAGCTAACTATGGAGTAAACTGGATGGCAGGAACAGGTACTCCCGCAGCTGTTGCTTCAGGCGATTTGGATTTAACTGCAGAATTGTACAGACAATGTGAATTAGCCTGGGATGACCAGAGTGGGTCCGCAAAACTGCCCCCCTACGAACGTTATATCGGAAGTACCCCAAAATACTTTCACGGTTTCTTCAGGATATTAGGTATGTTAACGGCCTCCGGTAATCTGCATTCACCCGAAGACATGAAAGCGGGCGCAAATGTAAAGGTTTATATGGATGTAGATAAAACCTTTGCGTATGAAGGAGATCTTCTGAATTATGAAGTGAGCTACCGAAATTATGGAGCCATCGATGCGACAGGTGTTGTAATCACAACAACTCTTGACCCTAATTATGAAGTAGTTTCTGTGAGTGGTGGAGGAACAGCTTCAGGAGCTACCATTACATGGAATATTGGAACCGTTCCTGGCTTTAAAACTGGTGCGTTAGAACAAACAAAGGGCGTCAGAAAATTTGTGGTAAGGGTAAGGCCAATTGATATGGCTACTACTGTCTGTCTTACAAGCACCATCACTGCATCCAACGCACCTTCCTGGACCAGTAACGAATATCCGAACAACGCGACTTATACGATGGAACGCAACTGTGTTGATCTTTTAAAAGACAGAGTTCTGGCAATCAAAAAAACTACCGATAGAAGCGTGATGAATCCCGGAGATGTAGTCAATTTTACATTGGATTTTGAAAATAAAACTGGTTCAAATCTGTGGTTGAACGGGGGACGTCCGCGTGTGGTTGTTTCTTATGCCAACTATGCACAAGCCAGCGGGTTCGCCGAACGGAGTTTTTATCAGTTTTACAGAATCTGGCATACAGCCCATGAGGCGTATATCAATCTGGGTAATTACCGTGTTTCTTACTTCATGAATGATGGTGCGGCAATCGGTGAATACAATGCAGCAACAAATCCTACCGGCTGGACTGCTGAAGTTGATAACCAAAATGATCTTCAGAAATATGGGTATAATCCGCCTTCTGATCCCATGAAATTTATTTATCAGAAAATTCCATGGGGACAGGATGCCAAAGGGGCCTGGAACCAGCGTATCGTAACTCAGTTTGCTAATGTATTAACGGCAACTACCATGCATGTTTACGATAAACTTGATAGTGAATACCTGATACATAAAGGAGTAGTAGGTCCGAGTATTATACGTACCGTACTTAAATCCAACCCTTCATCTCTTTTAATGCCCAGGTTAGTAGATGACTGGTCGTACGATCCGAATATCAGTACCACGGATCAGGACGGGCAGGAGGATAGTTATTTTCCTGTCAATCCTGGTTTTACAAACTTTTATTCAGTACCCAAATACGAACCTGAAGTGGTTGATAACTACAGCAAAGATGCTTGCGGCGGACCTGTTAAGAATTTTTCAAAAGTATTAGTGGAGGAATTTGATGGATATACCTGGAGAAGAGTTGCAGGGGATGGTCCACTTCCAGGACGTGAAACCTATAATGTTGTGGTGACAGACTCAATTCCCATCGAGCTGGAATGGAGTGCATTTACAGATGACCTTGCAGTAGATGTAAAAGCAACCTATACACCTTTACCAGGTAATTCTAAATTTTCAGGATATGTGAAATGGACGATACCTGTAATGCTTACGGGGGAAAAAGCTAATTTATCTTATAGAACTATTGCGAAATCTCCGTGCTCGGAAAAAACGTTTATTAATGCTGGCTGGATTTGGTCGGATGTGGATTCTCCCGATTCTTCTGCGGTCATTTTAAAACTCACCTGCCTTCCTGTACCTCCGACGCCACCTAAAGAAACTTCTTTGGTGAAGACAGCTAATACCGCCTCAGCAGTAGTTGGCGATGTTATCAATTATACATTAACCTTTACGAACAAGGACGGATCAACAGCCTCATGGGCAGGAGCAAGTACACAACTCACAGACTGGCAGACATTAGGTACAGGGGTTAGCATGCCTAAATTAAACGGTACAGTTATTTCACTGGATCAGAACGGCGGTAACAATCCTCCAGGGACTAATGGTTATGCCTTTGGACCTAAGAAAGCACATGGAGTAAACGGATGGGTAGAAGCGACCATAGCACCTACCAATTCCAGTTCATTTTCTTTACTATATCGTTATCAGTCTGGTACACCGGGCTTAGCGGATTTCAAAGGTTTAAGGCTTGAGATTTCTCCAAACATCGGTGGAAATAATTTCATAGAAATTAAACTTTATCAGAATGGAAGCAATACACCAATTACTTCATTTTCAGGTCTGACATTTCCGGGAAGCTTTAGTTCTGTAAAGGTGAGAACAGAATTGCTGGATGATAAATTATATATCTGGATAAATGATTTTACGGGGGCTCCTCTTAAAGTAATTACCGGTATTACAGAACTGGGAGCAGGTTATGCGGGAATATACGGAAAAGGTTCACAACAGGCACTTTCAGGTTATACAGCTCATTTTGATTCAGCATTTGATTTGGTAATCACAGACCCTATTCCTGCTCAGTTAAATAATATAACGAATATATCAAATAGTGGAGTATTGACAGGTTCAACAATTACCTGGCCAACAGTTGCCGGTCCTATATTGGCCAATGCCGTTATTGAACGTACTTTTGATGCAACAGTAAATACCTGTACAGATTTTATTACAAACATTGGTAAAGCTACCGTTTATGGTGTAACTAATATTCAATCCCAGTATGTAGTTAACTGCGGTGCTATTAACACCTGTATTCCACCAACTAAAGTTACTACGTCTGTTTCAAAGCCGGATATTTGTCTGGGTGCGGCACTAAATATAGCTGGTGCTGCTACTCCGGCAAATGCGAACTACTACTATACCTGGTACAAGGATGGTATTGCAGTTACGACAGCAAGCAATACGTATTCACCATATACAAAAGCGGTCACAACTATGGCAGACACAGGTACATACGTACTCCGTGTAGAAGATGGAAACGCTGGTGCAGCTGCTTGTTATAAAGAGTCGGCAAAATTAGTGATCAGAATTACAGCACCTCCTTTGGCAGGTACGATTTCTTCAGACCAGAACCTTTGTGCAGGTTTTACTCCGACAGCACTCACTGGCACTGCAAGCACAGAAGGAGCAACGGTAAAGAATTACAAGTGGCAGAGTTCTACTACAAATGGTACTACTGGTCCCTGGACAGACCTTGGACTATATAGTACTACAGCAACTGGTTACGTTCCAGGAATATTGACCACCACTACCTATTACAGAAGAATAGATTCTTCAGGATATTGCTCAAGTGTCCCAACCACCAGCATTGCAATTACAGTAACACCGACAACAGTTGCAGGTACAATTTCTTCAAATCAGTCTATCTGCTCTGGAGAATCTCCGGATGCACTTACTGGTACAGTAAGTACTGGCGGAGTCGCTAATAAGTATTACAAATGGCAGACTTCGACAACGAACGGTACGACCGGCCCTTGGACAGATCTTGTCCCATATAGTACAACGGCAAAAGATTATGCCCCCGTAGCATCGACAGCCACCACTTATTACAGAAGAGTAGATTCATCTGGTTATTGTTTGGGTGTGCCAACAGCAAGCGTAACCATTACAGTTACTCCAACAGTTTCAGCATCTGTTGTAATTTCGACGCCTTCAATCACCACGTGTGCGAATACTGCTGTAACATTTACTGCCGCAGAAACCAATGGCGGATCTCCAACTTATCAATGGTATAAAGGTGCAGTTGGTTCTGGTACTGCCATTCCATCAGCAACAGGAGCTACATATACGACACCAGCAATAGGAGCAGGATCTGTAAGTGATGGCGACAGTTATTATGTCGTAATGACAAGTTCTTTGGCCTGTGCAAAACCTAATCCGATAGTATCAAATGCAATTGTAATGACAGTTACTAACGTGGTAGCTCCTGTGGTAACAGTTACTCCTGATCCGGGCAATATCATATGTGAAAATACAAGCATAACGTTTACAGCAATTGCGGGTAATGGAGGTTCCCTTCCTACCTATGAATGGTTTGTACAGAAAACTACAGATCTAATTCCTGTAAGTCAGGGACCTGCAAGTTCAGCAGTTGATTCAGATAAGTTTACAATCAACACTTTAGCAGACGGAGATAAAGTTACTGTTAAAATGGTGAGCAATTCGGATTGTGCAAGTCCTTCAGATGCAACCTCAGAAGAGATTGTAATGACCGTAAAACCGAACGTAATCCCAACAGTAACGGTAACAGCGGATAAGTCAAGCATTTGTCCGGATGAGACCGTTACGTTTACTGCAGTAGCAGACAACGGCGGAACACCAACATATGAATGGAAAGATGGTACTACCACAGTAAGCACTTCAGGTGCAACATATACCACAAACAGTCTTGTTGCAGGTAACTCGATTACAGTAACCATGACAAGTACAGAATTATGTGCAAGTCCAACGTTTGATGTATCAGTGCCGGTAAGTGTGACCATCAAACCTATACCGGCTCCTGCAGTAAGTATAACAGCTGATATTCCGGATGTTTGCGAAGGGAATACCGTAAACTTTACATCAACCCCGACAGATGGCGGATCAAATCCGATATACCAATGGTATATCGGCACAACAAAACAAGGAGTTGCCGGCACCTCTAATACCTTTACGACCAGTGATCTTACTGTTGCCACGTCAAGTCCGGGTAATACGGTAAAAGTTGAACTTGTAAGCGATGCAGAATGCGCGAGTGACATGCCTGTAGCATCCAATGTAATAACAATAGCAGTAAAACCGGGAATAAATCCAGGTAAAATTACTGACAATCAGATAATCTGTTATAATACATCAGCATCTAAACTGACAGAAACCGCAGCCTCAGATGCAATCAGTGCAGTGTATAGCTGGCAGCAGACAGAAACTCCTGCAGTTGAGGCAAGCTGGGTTCCTGCAACAGGTATACTGAGTAATGATGGTAAGGACTTCACCCCAACAGCGACACTAACCACTACCACCTATTACCGCCGCAGGGTAGATGATGCAACTGCTCCTGTGCCATGCAATAAAGCATTTACCACTCCTGTAAAGATCACAGTGACTCCTGTTCTTGTTGCCGGAGAGATCGATGGCAGTCAGGCAATCTGTTCAGGAAATGCTCCGGATCCGTTTACCAGTGTAAATCTTCCTACGGGGGGAGCAGGATCTTATGCATATCAATGGCAATATACAGATGCAACGCACCTGACCATGACTGACATAGATAATGCAACCGATGCTACCTACGCACCAGGAGTCCTGACATCGACGACACAATTCCAGCGGATAGAGACTTCCGGTAATTGTGGTTCAGTTACCAGTAATGTGATCACTGTAACTGTCGCTAGTCCTGAAGTAATAACAGCAAGTATAAACGATCCGGGTCAGGTCTGTTCAGGTTCAGCAGCATTCAACTTTATAGCTAATTCAAGTACAACAGGTTCAGGAACACTTAGCTACAAGTGGTACCTTGGTTCAGGCATCACACCGGTAAGTACCTCATCTACGTATTCATACTCCCCTGTCAGTGATGATAATGACAAAACAGTAAAAGTGGTAGTGTCGACTTCTAATACATGTAATGCAGGAGATGCAACTTCAAATATAGTTACCTTAAATATAGTAGATGCAGAACCTGCAGCTGTATCGATTGAAGTGAATCCGAATCCGAGCTGCGTAGGTATGTTAACTACGTTCAATGTCAAATACTCAAGCGGTACAGGTTCGTCACCGATATACAATTGGTATGTGAATACACCGGGTGTTTCGGTAGGAACAGGAACGACATTCAGCAGTTCGACTCTGGTAACCGGCGATCAGGTTTGGGTCGGGATGACTTCGAACCTGGCATGTGTAACAGGCCCTAGCTATGTAGAATCTTCTAAAATTACAATGAATATCCAACCGATTCCAAATCCTGTGATTAATGAAGGGGAACAGATTGTTTGTTCACCCAACAAGGTAACGTTTACTACTACGGTAAATGCAGGATCTACATACCAGTGGATGCTTGATGGGAGTGTGATTTCCGGAGCGACGAATCCAAGTTATACTGCATCAGAGAGCGGTTTGTATACAGTTATTGAAGACAATGGATCCTGCAGCCAGATTTCAGCAGGAACAAAGCTAACAGTTATCCAGACGCCTGTAGCGTATGCAGGTGAAGATATATTCATTAAAGATGGCGAGCCTGGTCAGTTATTGGGAGCGGGGGGGATATTGTATAATTGGTCACCGGCGACAGGCCTGAGTGATGCTCATGTGAACAATCCTACATTTATAGCCGATCAAACTATTGTATATAAGTTAACCGTGGCTGATGCAAATAATATTTGTAAAAGTCAGGATTCAGTAACAGTATATGTTGAAAGACCGATAAGGATACCGAATGCGATTACCGTAAACGGAGATGGAAAAAATGACACTTGGGAGATTGAGAATATAGAAAGTTTCCCGAACGCAGAGTTTTTGATTTACAACCGTTGGGGTAATCTGGTTTGGAAGAGCACAGGTTATCTGAAGGAGTGGGATGGAACAAACTACAAGAACGGGGAAGTACTGCCGGACGGGACCTACTTCTACATCATTAACCTAAACAGTCAGATTTATAATGAGCCATACAATGGCTATGTACAAGTCATAAAATAATGTTGAGAAACAGATGAAACAATTGAACTGGCTTCGATTGTTTCATCTGTTTAACTTAGAATTATATATTTTTAACAGTTTTTTGACAGAAATACCGAGAGCCTAATAATACCGCCAAGCTATCTAGACAGTTTCGCAAATGACTTTGAAAACAGAGTTGCGCGATATTGCTAATGAAATCCTAATAATGATAACTTTTTAACAAAGGTTTCATGCGCACCTCGAACCTTTACCAGGTAAATTCCATAAATATCGATGGTAGAAAGGACTTACTTGCGTACCTTTTGTTTGTATGAAGTACAGATCTATATTTCCAGCTCCTCTTCTCGAAAGCGATAGTATGTCTATTGCTGCCTTTTTGTAGTGGTTTGGGGAACTTGATGGTAATTGGGGCAGATAAGAGTAAATCAAACGTGGACTAAAGATTAGTCGGGGATAGCCATCAGAAGTAACCTCTACGAAAATTGTTAAATTTATATTACTTTAGCATTAGCAAAGGTACTAATGCTCTTTTAGTTAAGTGCAATTGAAATATAAAAGAGAGTAAATAAGTAAGCTAATTTAGTCTTTTAAAATATAGTTTTTATACATGAGGAGTTCAGAAACCTTTGTAAAAACGGGGCGACACCGAAAAGCCTTATGAGTAGGATAACATAAAAATAAAGAGAATGAAAGTATATTATTTGATGGTTTTAATATTATTTAGTTCATTTAATCTATTAGCTCAATGGACTCGATTAACGACCGGGACCACCGAAACTTTAACTACAGTTTTTTTTATTAATAGTGATACTGGATTTGTCGGAGGATCGGCAGGAGTGACAACAACACTTTTGAAAACAAAAGATGGAGGTAAAACCTGGAAAACCCCGAATATCAATACAACCAACTCAATTCGCACAATCAGGTTTGCAAATAAGCAAATTGGTATACTTTCAACAGATGCTTCTTCTGAAGGTTTCAGAACAACAGACGGTGGAGAGAATTGGACAAAAATAAACACTGCACTTGATGGCATTGGAGATATTTATATCAAAAATGCAGATACAGCATTTGCATTCAATTCAAGCAATGGTGATGACGTGTCTTATTCTTTTAATGGCGGTAAAACCTGGACGCATTACCCCAATAATGCATTCGGAGGCGCTGCTATTTCTGCTATACATTTCCCCTTTCCAAAGTCTAATATTGGTTACGCTGTCACTAATTCGGGCGGCAAGATTTTTAAAACTGTTAACGGTGGAAAATCATGGTCACAAATTGCACAACCGACAAGTGAGCATTTTAATAATGTATTCTTTACTACCACCAGCATCGGATATGCACTTGCCGTATCTGAGATTCTTAAAACAACTGATGGTGGTGCACACTGGACAGCTATTACCAATGGTTCAAGTGGAGCTAAAATACAAATAGTAGGCAGTATATTATATCTTCGGAGTGGAGATCTTTCAGTTTCCTACAACGATGGAAAAAGTTTTTCGGACATGACTGGTTTTTCATCATCTATAATTGATTTTCAAATGCTGTCCAATTCAGAAGGATATGCCGTAGGTTTTGATGGGGGTGTTTTTAAATTACAAATAATTACAGCTATCAATTCAAAAATTGAAAAAACAGAATTGTTTAAACTATATCCTAATCCTTCAAATGGACAATTTTCAATTGAAAAGCTTGATTTGAGTGGATCTGACTTAAAGTTGACAATATTAAATACTTTCGGGCAGGAAGTCTACCAAACAGCAATTGATCAAAACTCATTGTCTTTCGATGTCAGTTCACTAAATCTTAAAGGAAATTACTTTATAAAGGTCAGTGATGAAAGTAACAGATATGACGTAAAAAGGGTTGTTGTGCAGTAAAAACTTTGCCTTAAGTTTCGATAATCTTAGGAACTATCCGGCTCTTGCTTATAGAGACTATCATCTGTGATGAATGATTTATTTAAAAATTTAAGATGTCTATTGAGTAAAGCCGTTTTCGGGCTATTTTGACTTCAGCCTAAAATGAGAACAAGCCTATTGACTTGCGGTTTCAAAGGGCAGACAAATTAAAATTCATGTTAGTCTTCAAAAATAGCTGGCAAAAAGAAGCCGGCTTTTTTTATACTTGAAGAATAATAAAATAACCACCTATTTTAACTTCTTAACAGCGAAAAAATATAAAGGTTTTCTATTGCAATCTGTTTGCATCTTTCACTGTATCTTTCATCCTGTGATGTGCTATCGAAAGCTTTGGGATCATTGTAGAAGCAAGAGACAGGTAATTCTCTGCCGGGAATAAATGGGCAATTACATCTGCCTCTGAGCATGTCATGATTTCGCAAAGGTTTTCTTTGGGAGTAGAGGCATCTTCATAAATCTTAGAAAAACAAATGATAGAGATTTCCACGTCATTATATAAAACTGTATAATGAGGATTTTTTTCTCATCTACTGATATATTGTTCTTTAGGAAGGATATACCTTCTTATTTCTTTATATTTTGTCTTATCCTGAAAATTATATAACCGAAAGAAGCGGTTAATACAATCATTACTAATTCAATAACAAGCTGTTTAGCAATACTCATATTGAATTGCACCCGATCTCTGTTTTCATATAAAGTAATAAGTAATTTTACCAATAAATATAAAAAGTATAATGAGTATCCAAAAAGTACTGCAATCAGTAGGTTGAGCAATTTTCTCTTCATTAGAGATGACGTGTTCTTCATGATCTTTTCTGATTCTTTTTAATCAAATATAGGAAGTTCTTTTGGTTACGAGATAAAATTATGCTAAAAATGAATTAATATCTCTCATGACTGCTTATCATGGCCTTCCTGACAGGCTATTCTTTATTATAATAATTAAATTTTTATACTACAGGATCTATGGAAAACCTATTTTAATAATCAATAATTTTAAATATTAACTCAGTATATGGAAGTTTTAGCAAAAGGAAAATTGTTGCCCACCAGTGGAGGCCATGAATATACAATTATCAAGGAATTGGTCCAGTGCAGACGCAGTCCGACGAATAAACGAAGAATGATTACTCTCTCATGTTGAGCTGCGAAATATTTGACCTTTCCAATAGAATGAAATTTGTCTGGCAGGTTGATGAATCTCAGAATGAACAATATAGATGGTTATAATTTAATTAAACATCGTTAGGTTGATGGTTATAGTACAAATACACGGTTGGGAGTAGAGAAGGCTCACATCCATCTTTTATACAGCATTGAATGGTTTTGTTTAAGTACCATCTTTCATTTTCTGCACACCGAGGACCATTGGAAACTTGGAATATTGGTGTTATATTTACTTTACTTTTATTGGTAGGAGCCTGAAACAAAAATATAATCCTTATTTCTAGGACATAGGCTGAACACCATTATGGGCCAATACCCTTTAAACTTTTTAAGAATATGAAAAAAACATTACTTTCTGCATTGGCAATTTTTGCATTTAAATCACTTGTGGTTGCTCAATCACCACTTTTACCACTTCTAAATATAGAGAATACGTGGGTTTCCGAACATTCCTTTATAGATATTAGAAATAATATCAATACCAATGTTGATTCTTACCAAATTTCTATTGATGATACACTAATATCAGGCAAGAAGTATTTCAATGCATTTCATAAATTTAAATACTTGAAATATGAATCTGATGTATCAAACAAGATGATTACGGTTATTGAAAATACAAAAAGTTACTTCAGACAGAATGGTGATACTTTGTTTTATTATGACACAAAGGAATCTAAGGAAAAGATAAGTTTCTATTTTACTGGAACAGAAAAAGGGGATACTATAATATTTTCAGAGGATCAAATATTTTATAATAAAAAAGAGATTATAACCAGTGTCGATACAGCTGTTTACGGGGATATAAAGAGACGTAATTTCCATATTCAAAATAATATACTTGCCTACGTAGATGGAATTGGTTTTACCGGAGGTGGCATTAAACCACAAATAGGTCATTGGTTTGAGGAAAGTATACTGTTAAAATGTGCTACTATAGGCGAGACAACATTTGAAGGAGTTCTTGCTTCAGGGAGTAGTGGTATCGATCTTGAAGCTAGTCAGGATAACTTATTTGCAGACAAATGTTTTGAAGTCACTTCAACCAGGAATAAAGTTAATACAGGATCAGAATTTTATCTGACAAGACTTAATGATGGAAATTTTAAATTGATGTCCAGCTTAAATAAACCTTTTAAAGTATTGGTTTTTAATACCAATGGTATAAAGATTTTTGATAAAACCGGAACTTCAGATCTTTTAATTGAAACATCAGAATTACCTACTGGTCTATATATATTACAAGCTTCAGATGATGATTCAAATTATTACCAGGGAAAAATAATAAAATAATATACTAACATTTCAAAAATCCATTTATTAAATTATAACAACACCAATTGCAGGTTTGGATTTGCAATCCGGACCTTTTTTTTTACTGATGGTTCGCCTCTTTTTTCATCTAGTGGGTTTCAGGCAGGGTTAGAAATTAAATATATCTTATAGCTTCTGGCCTCGTGTCTGTAGTTCGTGAGCGAGTACAATCTGTAATAGAGGCATCTGTTTAGAAATTTAAGATACTTTTTTGGACAAAGCACATTTGCATTTGTATTGCGATTCAATTGCGTGGATTAACTTTTTGATTTTCATTATTTTGTCCTTTATATTAGACCTGAGTTTTTATAAGCATTAAATATTCATCTATGAGCAATTATTTATTTTCTTATCGGAGTAACAGGTCTTTGTTCATGGTCACATTGCTGACTATCTCTTTGACCTTACAAAGCTGCATGACTACAAGGATTGTATCAAAGTATGACAGTGATACAATGGTAAACAATCCAGCCAATAGGAAAACAGCCTGGACTTATGCTTGGGGGCTTGTGCAGACTAAAGATATCAATCCCAAATGTGAATCCGGGTCAATGACAAGCGTAACAGTAAAGACCAATATAGGCTTTATATTGATATCGGCAGTAACTCTTGGCATTGCAGTGCCACTTAAGGTCGAATGGACCTGTAATCCTAAATCCATACCAACCGAACAATTGGGAGAGTAATTTTTTTTTACGAAAACATTGATCAAGATGAGTTTACCAGAAGGAATTGAGCCTCTAGAATTGGGAAAGTGGGAAAATATACATCAGAACTTTACCCATACTTTTAAAAAGCATGCAAGTTTTAAACTACGTCTGCCTGAATCTGCACCGGATAGCACTGCCAAATACAGGGCTACCACAGCAAATTTTCAATGGCTTATCAAATACGCGTTGCAGAATAACATTCAGCTGAGAGCCATGGGGAGCGGATGGTCTTTCTCTGATGTGGCCATATCAGAAGGGGGGGTAATAGATACCAAGTCACTAAGACTTACATTCAATATGGGAAAATCATTCATAGATGAGGCATGGCTTGATCAAGGAAAGAAACCGGAGAACCTCTTTTTTACCCAATGCGGAGTCAGTATACTTGATCTGAATGAAAAGCTGGAAAAAGAAAGTAATCCAAAACGGTCGCTCAAAGCTTCAGGAAACAGTAACGGTCAGACCATTGCCGGAGCTACCTCTACAGGTACCCACGGAGGTGCTTTTAATCTGGGGGCTGTACATGATACCATAGTAGGGCTTCATATTATTACAGGGCCTGACACTCATGTGTGGCTGGAAAGAAGTTCAAATCCTATAGCTTCTGATAATTTTATTCAATGGCTTGGAGCAGAACTTATAAGGGACGATGATGCATTTAATGCCGCAGTTGTGAGTTTCGGAAGCTTTGGATTTATTCATGGAGTATTGCTTGAAGTCGAACCCATATTTCTTCTTGAGCAGCACAAAATTCCTAATGTGCCTTATGCTGATGCCGTTAAAAAGCTCATCAATCAAAGAGACTTTTCAGGGATTGCTTCACGGTTACCTTATCCACAGAGCGCGGATCAGCCTCAGATATATCATCTCGACGTTGTGGTAAATCCTCATAGCTTTGAACCGGATAGCGATAAGAAAGGCGTATACCTACGTCTGATGTATAAATTGCCATATAGGACAAATTATACTAAAATCCCAAGAGATGAGAATGGCTTTTTTTATGGTGACGATACGTTGGGACTAATTCAAAAAGTACTTGATGCTGCAGGGGCTCTAGCAGATCATATTATTCCTCCTCTTGTCAATAAATTGTTTCCACTTGCTTATGCTGTTACTGATACGCTTACGGGCACGGTAGGGGAGACGTTCAGAAATACTGCATACAGAGGAAAACTTGCAAGCTTTGCAATCTGTATAGATTCAGAGCACACTTCCAAAGTACTTGAAGCAGTTATAAAACTCAATAAAGAAAACCCTTTCAGTGGAGCCATAGGTTTTAGATTTGTAAAAGGTACAAAGGCATTATTAGGATTTACAAGATTTGAAAAGAGCTGTGTGATGGAGTTAGATGGTATGGATTCTAAAATCACCAGAGCCTTTTTTATCAATACCTGTCAGAAACTGGATGAACTAGGAGTACAGTTTACTTTACACTGGGGAAAACTTAATTACAATATGACACCTGAGATGGTTAGAAAGATGTATGGGGAGGAGAGGATTAATAAATGGCTGAAGATTAGAAAATCTCTTTTAGGGGCATCAATGAGGGTTTTTAATAATAAATTTCTTGAAAGAATCGGGTTGGATAAAGATCCTGATGCGATTGTTTAAATTTGAGTTGTATCTTTGTCTGAGATAAGGCTCTAGTTATCGGCAGAGAAGTAGAAGAGATTTTCAGGCCTCATTGTAAAGGAGCGTAATGACGCAGAAAACCTATTTTTTGTCGTTTTTATACCCTATTCATTTTGTAGTAAAACGGTACCTTTAGTAGTAAAAAATAATAATCATGGCAGTTATAAATCCCCACATTAACTTCAACGGAAATGCAGAAGAAGCATTTACATTTTATAAATCTGTATTTGGCGGAGAATTCACAAAGATTATACGCTTCAAAGATATAGCAAGCGCTGAATATCCAGTGCCAGAAAATGAGGCAAATAAGTTAATGCACATTGCTTTAGCAATAGGCAAAAACGTTTTAATTGGCAATGACGTTCCCGAGTTTATGGGAAAAGTTAATGAAAATGAAAACAGATCTAAGATATCTGTAAGTGCCGAAAGTCGTGAAGAAGCTGACAAATTATTTCATGGGCTTTCAGCAGGTGGTAATATTGAAGTTCCTCTTGAAGACAATAATGGGAGTTCATATTTTGGAATGTTTAGAGATAAATACGGTATTGAATGGATTGTGGAATTTGACCCAAAAGCATAAACGAAAAATAACGAGCGTCTAATAATCACTACTGTGGCCTGTCGCCTGACAGGCCACTCTTTTTTTATAGCAATTAAAATTTATTATAACGCAATAGCTATTGAGAATTCCTTTTTAAAGCAATTCATAATGAAATCCCCATTAGATGATTGTGGATGTGATTTCTTTCTAAAGTCACGTGTTATGGCTTGACAATATGATCTGTCAAGTTTTTTTGATATATAGAGTTGTGTCAAAACTATGGATAATCCTTAACTATTCAATTGGAATACTAAAAAGATTTGTATAAGAATATTTACAAATCTGGACTTTTATAAGTCATTTTAGCTATCTGAAATTGAGTACTGATTTTTTTAGCAAAGCCTCCTGAAAAAACAATAAAGTTTTATGAAGACTAGTATCATCTAGGATACTTTAGTGACTGACCAAAGTTATTACTGAATATGTTAACAGCGATGACTTAATTGTTGGGCATGAGAATATACGAACAGCATTGACCCTTCTGAATAGGGATTCGTGGGATAGCTGCGTTTTTCGACATGGGTAGCACATAAGGGTATGATAAGTCTGAAAGAAGCTGAAATTTTTATTAATCTAAAAATAGAGGATGGGAGTAGGACAAGAAAAAGTATTTATTAAAAATGGGCAGTAATTTTTTACTGCCCATTTTTAATAATGATTGGGAAAAAGGTATGGTTAGAAGTTGAGTTTATTGGCCTATAGCTTGCAAAAAAATACTTACATTTGTGGCAGGAAGTCAAATAAACTTTAGTTAGGAAGGATTATTAGCAGAAAAAAATTTCAGAATACACATTACCAATGAAGAATAAATCAATACTCACAATTAGCATAATAGCCTATTTTGTTTTTTTAATATTTGCAGTCGTATTTTTTAAACAAAGAATAATAATTTGGGATGCCGCCTTTCAATTATTTCAAGTAGTTCAAAATAAAGCTTTAGCAATTCAGGTGAATAGATTCGGGGCAGCTATTACACAATTATTTCCTTTGATAGGAATTCATCTCGGAGTATCCTTGCAATCTGTGGCAATTCTTTATTCAATAAGTTTTATAGTATTTTATTTTGGTTCCTTTTTATTTACATGGTTTGTATTAGACAATCCAAAGATTGCCATTGTTATTTTATTATTTAACACTCTAATAACAACTCATTCCTTCTTTTGGATTCAATGCGAACTTGTACAAGGTGCTGTCTTTACGCTAATTTATCTGGCCTCAATAGAACTTCAGATAAAAAAGGGATTTATATCTAATTTATTTTATGCTTTTTCTCCGATTGCTTTGATTACCATAGTTTTCTTCTACCCTTTACTTCCGTTTGTTTTGATATTTGGGCTTATTTTCTTATTCCTGCAACACAGAACCAGTGGCAATTGGTTGCTAAGCATAGGGGTTAGCTATATAGTTATTTATTTTATAAAAATATCGGTTTTTAAAACATCATATGATACTAATGCTATGAATGCTGCAAATAACTTGATCGATCTATTTCCTAATTATTTTGATCTTAAGTTTCATAGAATTTTTGCAGAGTGGTTATTCAAGGACTATTTTTTTCTATTCATATTTTCAGTTTGGATTATCATTTCTTATATCTTAAAAAAGGAATACTTAAAATTAGGTTTTTTTACCCTGTCCATTATTGGGTTTACTTTGTTTATTAATGTATGCTATTTTAGAGGTGCAGAACAATTTTATCTGGAACCACAATACTCTATCCTGGCTATTTTTATAGCATTTCCACTATCATATGACATTATGCCTATATTAAAAACAAAATATAGCACTCTTTTACTATCCTTAATTATAGTCACTTGCATAGGAAGAATACTTATTACCGAGAGGATTTACTCCAAAAGATTAGATTGGTACAGATCTTTTTTAAAAGGGAATAATAATGAAAAGATGATAGTAAATCAGAAAAAAGTTCCTATGGATCTTTTAAAGATGGGGTGGTCCAGTGCATTAGAGTTTTGGTTATTATCTACGATTGAAAATAAAAGCACGGCCTCTATTGTTTTTGCCGGAGAATATGATTTTGACTGGGTAAATTCCTCACCTCAAGTATTTTGTATACAAGGAGGAGTTTATAAATATAATGATATGGACAAGAAGTATTTCCTTTTTAAGGATACGATAAATGTTTATAAAAAGGTTAAATTCGATTGATTGATAATTTTGTTGAAATTAGATTCTCTGTGGCCGGAGCGGAGATAGAGGCGGCCTCTTTCTAAGATTTGAAGAAGCGATTTGTGATTGCCCTGACAGATACAGGTCTGTGACATGTGCTGCAAATGAAAGGAAGTCTATTAACTTGCGGTTTTCATAAGTAGTTTTAACTCCTTTCTATGTCTGAATCTGAATCCTGGCTTTTGGCCTACAAGACAGAATCTATATCTTAATGAATAAAATTTTTATTTTCATAAGTTTTATATCTTTAGCGATATTCCTCTTTTTATATAAAGCCTCCTGTTGTATTTTTCTTATTAAACGAAAGTTTTAATGAAAATAAAGCTGTCAAATTAAAGTTTAAAATTAATTGCTGGAGTTCTGAAATAGAATGGGAAGAGGAGCTTTATCAAAATATAATTCCAATAACTAAACAAATATATCTTATCCAGGAATTCATCAACTTGAAATACAAAAAGAAAATGAAATAATTTTTAAGCAGAAAGTTTTTGTGTTGTATAAACAGTGGATACTTATTATTTATAATTCAGAGGAGACCAGTCCAGTTTCCGTTGATAATTATTTTATTAGATATCTTCATGAATGATGTATGCCTCTTCAGTGGCCTGTCCCTTGATAGTGTACCCCTCCCCAAAAATAGGACAGCT
>NZ_JAGHZZ010000035.1 GCF_017745095.1 Sporocytophaga sp.
CATATCAAGAAGTCAGTTTCCTGATATTGGTGCAACAGAATTTGAACCGGCAGGTTTAAACCTTGTATTGCAAAAACTCCTGCAATCTGATCAGAATTTTTCTGCAGGCATAAATCCTGTATCTCTCATCATAAGAAATAACGGAACTACTGTCATTACTGGTTTTACTGTTAAATGGAAAATCAGTGGGACTGTTCAGCCTGATTATATATGGACAGGCAATTTAATGTCAAATACTTCCGATACCATTGTCCTTGGTAATTTTGACTTTAAGAAAGGACATTTGTATAAATTTGAAATTTCGGCACTTGATCCAAATGGAACTATAGACATTGATCCTAGTGACAATACACTTATACATCCAGAGCTCGGTGCACCACTTAATGGAGTTTATACTATTGGTGGAACCAACCCTGATTTTACAACTTTCAATGCCGCTATAGCTGTACTTAATAATATTGGAATAGCTGGTAAAGTTACTTTTAATGTAAGACCAGGAACATATCAGGAACAAGTAAGGCTTAGGGAGATCAAAGGAGCGAGTGCAGAAAGAAGAATTATTTTCCAATCTGAAAACGGAGATAGTACATCTGTTAATCTTTCATTCTATGCAGGAGATTATTATTCGAACTATGTTCTGAAGCTTGACAGTACAGATTATGTCACGTTTAAAGGTATTACCTTAAGGTCTGAAAGTCCAATTTACTCACTGGTTATCAGTATGAGTGAAGGCGTTACAAACAACGTCTTTTCAAATAACAGAATACTAGCAGCATCACAGGGAAGCTACAGTACCATTGAAATATATTCCAATACAGCAGGATTAAGTAACAAAAATAATGTATTCATTAACAATAATATCCAGTATGGGAATTATGGTTTTTATATGTCGGGCAACTCTTCGTCAGGCAAAAATGATGAATACAATCAGATCATCAACAATACATTTAGCGGACAGAAATATACAGCTATTTATCTTTCGGGTCAGTACTATTCAACTGTTAAAAACAATACAATAAATACAATAAAAGATCAGGGTATTTATCTCTCCAATACAATTGGTCAAACGATCATTGGCAATAAAATTAATTTAAGCGAAGGTACTACTGGAATCTATTTAAGCACTTCATTAAATCCAGATACGGTTCAAACAGTTATCGCGAATAACTATATTAAGATATCAGGATCGAATAATGCAAGGGCTCTTGATATTTTTGGAGCGAAAAATTTCAAGCTTTACTTCAATACATTAATACTTAACAACTCTTCTTCTTCCTCCAATTGTGTCAATATTGACAATAGCAGCAATTTTGTATTAAACAACAACATTATAGTCAGCAGAAACAATGGGGTGGCTTTAAATATTAACAACTCAAAAAATACTACCGCCGATTATAACAACTATTATTCTCAAGGGCAATATATCTTTAGCCTGGAAAGAAATGGTATAAGCAAACAAAGCTGGTTAGCTACAGGACAGGATCAGCATTCCATATACATTGATCCTGTATTTACTGCTGCTAAAGAATGGCAAACAAACGATCCGAGAATCAATAATAAAGGTATTGCTTTACCGGATGTTACAACTGACATAGATGGTGAAATCCGTGGAGCGCAACCAGATCTGGGAGCAGATGAAAACATCATCTCAGGAAATGACCTTGGACTATTATCTATTACCTCTCCCCTTGCTCCGGTAGCTTCCGGAAATCAGGCAGTAAAAGTGATTCTATTCAATAATGGCAATGAAATAGTAGAGGCAGTTAATCTTTCATGGTCTGTCAATGATACATTTAAATCAATCAAAACATGGACAGGTACATTAGCCCCTTCTGAAAGTATAGAAGTATCTGTAGGGGATTTTGATCTGGCATCAGGTACAACAGCATCTGTAAAAGTATGGATAACCAATCCTCTAGATAACAATAAGATTAATGACACTTTGAAAGTCAATAACCTGCGTCCGGGAATGCGGGGTATTTATACAATTGGAAAAACTAGTTCTGATTTCTTAAACTTTACCTCTGCTGTGTCAGCATTGACTTCAGCAGGTGTTGCAGGAAATGTTGAATTCCATATAAAACCTGATACATATACTGAGCAATTTATTATTCCGGAAATTTACGGTGTTTCAGATACCAGTACGATAACCTTCAAGCCGCAATCAGAAGGAATGGTCAAACTTACTTATGCATCCAAGTATGAAACCAATTACATTGTCCAGTTGAAAGGTGCGGATTATATAAGATTATACGACCTTGATTTTGTTCCTACTTCAACTTACGGAGTTTGTATAGAGCTACTTAACGGAGCCGATAACAATATAATCAGTGGTAATACTTTTGATGGTATCAATAATGCAACTACTACCAATTCTACTGTGATAAACTTTTACGCGAATTCCAGTGAATTTTCAAACAACAATAACCTGGTTGAAAACAACCATATCAAAGAGGGAGCTTTTGGGGTATATTTAAGTTCATCAAGCCAGAAGGACAGGGACAATATCATAAGAAATAACTTATTTGAAGGACAAGGAACGAGCGGTGTTTTTGCTTCTTATCTCCATTCAGTGCAAATTACTGCTAACAAGGTTGTTTCAGGTAAAGATAATAGCTATTACGACGCAATCTCTGTCAGAAATATTACAGATGCATTTTTAATCAACAGGAATAAAATTGAGGTTGTATATGGTTCTTCCGGAGTAATGGTTGAATATGTTAATGCAAAAAATGGAATTATTGCCAATAACTTCATCACAGTAAGAGGAGTAAACAGTATTAACGGAATAGAGTTGTCAAACTCTGAAAATACGCAGGTTTATTATAACTCCGTACTCAATACAAGTACTGGATTAAATGCCAGTGCTTACAGAAGTTATACATGCAAATACCATTCGGTAGTGAATAACATATTTGCCAATTCAGGCCCAGGTTTAGCCTCCTCATTCGATGATATATCATATGCATTGATTTCGGATTACAACAACTATTATACAAAAGGAACTAATATATTTCCTTCACAAACTTCATTAACTAACTGGCAGGTAACCAAAGGTGTTGATTTTAACTCAGTCAATTTAGAACCACAATTCCAATCTGATACTGTACTTCGTCCTTCTGAAATTACATTAAATACGATCGGAAAAGTAATTACTGCAGTGAAAGAAGACATTGACGGTGAAACCCGCAGCTTGACAAAACCTGCAATAGGTGCTGATGAAAATGTTCCTGATGCCAATGATGCTGGTATTTATAAGATAGCAAGTCCTGTTCAGCCTTTTGAGCAAGGAGAAAGACAAATAGCAGTCCAACTGAGAAACTATGGAGATATACCTTTAGAATCAGTAGATATACATTGGACAATCAACGGAATTGAACAACCTGCGTATTCCTGGACAGGTAACCTGACATTTGGCGATACTACACTGGTTACATTGGGCAGTTTCTATTTCGTTTCCAAAACACCTTATACATTAAAAATATGGACAAATGCTCCTAACGGTCTTGCAGACAATAATAATATAAATGATACCATCGAAACAGCTCCGATGTATCCTGCTCTAAAGGGTTCGTATACCATTGGTGGAACTAATCCTGACTTCATAAGGATAACAGATGCTATAGATGCATTAACTAATGGTGGTGTAGCTGATTCTGTCCAGTTCAATATTCGTAAAGGCACTTACCACGAACAGATAGTTATTCCATCCATTTTTGGTGCTTCGAAAAAAAGCTCAGTTGTATTTCAGTCTGAAAGCGGAATAAAAACTGATGTGGAAATATCAGGAACAGGAACAACAGATAAAAACTACCTGATTCAATTAGTATCAGCCGATGGAATAACTTTCCGGAACATATCCTTCCGGAATAGCAGTGCATTATATGGCAGAGCTTTGAGTATCACAAATGGATCCGATAACATAACAGTTTCAAATGTTGTGTTTAACGGACCTGCTTCTACAAACTCTACGGAAAACCAAGCTATTATTTATAGCAAAGCAGATGAATTATGTAACAATAATCTAACCATTCAGGGTTCTTCATTCAATAAAGCAGGATATGGTATATATGTATCAGGATTAAGCAATTACAATAAGTGTCAGCAAGGGCTATTGATACAATCAAATGAATTTAAAGACTCATATGCACAGGCTATATACCTTACGGGTCTGGATGAGCCTATGGTTCAAAAGAACAAAATAACAAGCAGCAGCGGTTTTCCTGGTTTGGCAGGCATTAAGCTTTACAGCGTCTGCACCAATAGCCATGTTCTTGCTAACAGAATAACTTTAAGCAACGGAGGATCTGGAATAGAGCTATCATCTGTAAATAGTTCAGGAGCTCCGGTTGTTGCTAACAATGACATCTTTGTTTCCGGTACGACGGTAACAAGAGGTATCTATGTTTATTACTCAGAAAATATCGGTATCTACAACAATACCGTCAGAATCAGGAATAAAACATTGAGTCAGGATGCTGCAGCAGTTGTATTGCTTGGAAATAGTCTGAAACTTTTTAATAATAACATTGCAGTCTTAGAGGAAGGATACACTGTAAACTATGGCTATGGCTCTTTTTCCTCAAACTATAATAACTTATATTCAAATGGAAAATATTTAGGTTACCATAGTGAAAATGTTAAGAATATTTCAGATTGGAAAAAAATAACAGGAAAAGATCAGCAAACATTAGCTGTTAACCCGAACTTCAAGAATGAGTCTGAGGGTGTTATTTCCAATACCCTTTTAAATGATATAGCTCCACAAACCGGAGGTATTAATACTGATATAAATGGTATAGGAAGAAAAGCTCTTACGGATATAGGTGCTTACGAATTTACACCTTCCGGCATAGACGCTTCAATTTTAGAAATTGCACAACCTGTAATCCCGATTACCAGCGGATCACAAGAAGTTAAAATTATATTGTACAACAATGGTGCTGAAACGCTGAACAGTGCAGATATTAACTGGTCAGTAAACGGAATACTTCAAAGTGAAATTAAATGGAGCGGAACATTAAATTCTCAGGTAAATACTTCTGTTAATCTTGGCATCTATGAATTCCAGGGAAGAGAATCCTATAATATAAAAGTATGGGTATCCTCTCCGAATAGCTCAGAAGATGCTGAGCATTCAAATGATACAATATACAGAAAGAACATCTCTCCTGCCCTTTCCGGTATCTATACTATCGGAGGTACTGATGGAGATTTTCCTAATTTCACTCAAGCTACAGAAGCTCTTATGACCAACGGAGTTTCAGGTCCTGTTGAATTCAGAGCTGCTGATGGAATTTATAATGAGCAGATTGAAATTTCAAAAGTACCCGGAATATCATTTGTAAACAAAGTTACCTTTACTTCTACCTCTGGTGACAGTACTTCCACTACCATTAACTTTAAATCTACTTATGATAAAAACTATACCGTTTTATTAAAAGGAGTTAATTATATAACATTCAAAAACATTACTCTGAAGGCACTGGATCCTAACTATGCCAATGTGCTTGTGATGAAAGATGAAGCATCTTATATCAATATACAACATTGTGTCCTTAGCGGGAAAAGATATTCCTATTCAGGCAGTCAATATCTGATCTCAGCTACTGGTTATACAACTGGTAATATGTTTTCAGAAAATGTATTTCAGGATGGTTCTCATGGTATATATATGGAAGGGACTGTTGCAGTTTCTAATACGAATATCATTTCAGGAAACACTTTTCTCACTCAGACAAAAACCTGTATCTATCTAAACTATCCAAGAAATACAATTATAGAGAATAATATCATTACGCCCCTTTCTCATGAGACTTATTATTATGCGATCTATGCGGCCAACTCAAGAAACGGACTTCGAATATCCGGAAATCAGGCAATAATTCCAGGATCCAGAAGTAAAGGTATTTATCTTAACTCTGCTATCGGAACAACTTCTGAGCCTATACAGATCTATAATAACTTCATCAGCCATACCCAGTCTGAAGAAAATATCGGGTTACATTTAAGCTCTTGCGAAAATGCGGAAATTTACCATAACAGTGTAAGGATTTCCGGAAACGGTACTACTCAATATGAGGCATTCAACCTTCAATCGGGTAGGAACATTCAGATAAAAAATAACATATTTGCTCACTTCGGCAGAGGTCGTGCTATAAATGTTATAGGAACATCAGTTACCTCTGATTATAATGATTTATTTTCAGCAGGTGAATCTGTTGCTATGTGGCAGAACTCTTCTTATTCAAGCCTGGAAGCATTTCAGACTGCTACTGGAATGGATATCCACTCTTTGTCAATAGATCCAGTATTTGAGAGTTATTCAAGCCCGCACGTAAGCCAGTCAAACCTTGACGGAGCGGGCATACCGGTGAGTTTGGTAAAAACAGATTTCGAAGGGCATACTCGTCACGATAAAACACCTGATATCGGTGCAGATGAATTCGGTTCCGGACTAATAACCAATGATATTGGAATTATTTCCGTTATAGGTCCGAAAAGTGGTTGTGCCCTGGATGGCAATCAATATCTTGCTGTAAAATTACAAAACTTCGGAGTGGATACCCTTAAAAATATTTCTATTCACTTTGTACTCAATGATACACTTAATATCAGAGAAGAACTTACTGGGATAAAGCTTAAAGGAGGACAATCCTATAATTACACTTTTAAGACCCCTGTCCTGATGAACGATCACACTTTATATTCCTTTGATATATACACATCCTTGGATTCTGATTCAAACAGAAAGAATGATTCTATTATAAACCACATTATTCACCACTACCCTACTACAGATGCTTATGCAGGAAAGGATACAACCATTTGTGAAAATGCCCGATATTCATTGGTAGCCGCTGGTGGAAGTACTTATACCTGGCATATAAGAGGTTCAGAAACGGTTTATGCTACTCAAAGAGTACAACCTGTTGATCTTAGATATAAAACCATATTTGTACTTAAAGCTTACAATACTTATGGTTGTATGAATTCAGATACAATCACAGTAGATGTCATACCTAGTCCTGAGAAGCCTGTTATAACAGCTGTAGGAAGCCTTGGTGGTGCATGTGTCAAGGATTCTGTGACCCTCACTTCTAGTGTAAAGGATAATATAGTATGGTCTACAGGAAAAACATCAAAATCTATAAAAATAGGCAATCCGGGTTATTATTCAGTTAAACATATAGCTCCCCTATCCAGCTGTTCATCTTCAACAGAAATAGAGATTAAGAGTCCGCTCATTCCTAAACTTGTATCAAGTGCAACTACGATATGCCCGGGCCAGGAAGTTTCGCTTTCTGTAATAAACGGAGGTCAAGGATTTTTATGGTCAACTGGGGAAATTACAAATGCAATACTTGTTTCACCCACAAGCACCTCATTTTATAGTGTTAAATACAAATCCGATGATGGCTGTGATATGGAGCATAGTATTACAATAAGCGTAAGGTCCGGGGATATTATTCCAAAAATAACCTCTCTGAAAGGAGATTCAGCAGTCTGTCCGGGTGGTGATGCAGTCCTTACCGTTGAGGGTAAAGCCACCCGCTTTTCATGGTCAAACGGGATGTCAGGTTCTAGCATAAAAGTCAATCCAACAGTAAAAACTGCTTATACCGTTACAGCTCACGGAGGCTCTTGCTTTAACAGAACTGAATCTGCGTCCTTCGTTGTAGATGTTTTACCAGGTCCGGATAAAGCACCGATTATAGTTGCTACAGGATCCAGCACACTGTCTTTCTGCGATACCGATGCAATAACTCTTACTTCTTCTGATTATTCAGAATCTATAAAATGGTCAACAGGAGATACTACTCCATCCATTACTGTTCTCGCGCAAGGCATTTATTCGTTGAGTCACGTAAGCAAATTTGGTTGTTCAAAAACTTCAACGGTAAAAATAGAAGATCCCAAAGTACCATATATAGAAGGCAAAAAAGAGGTCTGTAAAGGCGAATCGACAACTCTCACAGTGATAAACGGATATCATTATAAATGGAATACCGGAGAAACAAGTAGTTCTATCATAGTAAAGCCGGATACAACAACAGAATATTCTGTTCTCGTGGAAACTCCGGAAGGATGTAAGTTTGAACAGAAAGTAAAAGTAACAATTTTTGAAGCTCCTGTCGTAACAGGCATTAGCTCAGATACAGCCATCTGTATGGGCACTGAAATAACCTTGTTTGTTTCAGGGAAAGCAAAAGAATTTTTATGGACTGATGGTCACATTGGATCTAAAATAAAAGTTCAACCTGAAAAAACAATGGTATTCGGAGTTAAGGCAACTAACGGATGTTCTAGCCAGAATGGTAATGATTATTTAAATGTAAAAGTCACAGTATTACCTCTGCCAGAGCCACCTGTAATTCTTCAGGGTAGCAATAAAGTATTCTGTCCGGGACAGGCTATAAAACTTGAAAGCAATTTCTCAGATAGTATCAGATGGTCAAATGGAGCTTCTACCAAATCCATTGTTGTTTCTGACACTGGTGTATATAAGCTTCAGAAATTTAACCAGTACATGTGTTCAAGAACTGCTGAAATATCTACCAGTTATCCGGAAAAGGCTTCTATTACTATAGAAGGAAAAGGATACCAGACTATCTGTAAAGAAGATGCCGCACAGCTTCGTCTTGTTAATGGTTCTGATTACTTATGGTCTACCGGAGCCACTTCAGCTTCTATTGAAGTAAGACCGTTGGAAACAACTATATATAAAGTGAGTGGTCAGAATGAATATGGATGTCCATACGCAGATTCAATCAAGATTACAGTAATAGAGCCTGTTGCACCTGCAGAAATAAAAAATCTTATTCCATTGAATAACAAGGCCGATCTTAGTCTTCCACTTTCACTGTCATGGAGTCCGCCAGCTAATGCTAGCCACTATGACATCCGTATCTGGGAAGAAGGTGCATCGATCCCAGAAACACCATTTATTCAAAATACCACTCAGATATTAAATCGTATTGAAGCAGGAATTAATTTTGGAACGAAATATAACTGGCAGGTAACTTCTAAAAATTCATGTGCTGAGACAACGGGTCCTATACAGCAATTTGAACTTAGAAAACTACCTGATCTTGAAGTGAGAAATGTACTTGTACCTGCATCAGCCTTTTCCGGACAAGAAGTTATGCTATCATGGGAAGTGAAGAATTCAGGCCCAGGAAAGACAGTAGCTAAAGATTACTGGTTTGATAAGATATACCTTTCAAGTGACAGTATATTTAACAACGGTATTGATACTTATATAACAGGTGTCGCGAATAAAACATCTCTGGATTCTGGACAGGCCTACATTTCATCTGCGACAATACGTCTGCCTGATGGTGTAAGCGGCCCTCACTATATCTTCATTATTACAAACGAGAACAGTGAAATAAAAGAACTAACCCAGGCGAACAACATAGATAGAAACAAGAGATACTTACTGGTGAACCTCACTCCTCCTCCGGACCTTCAGGTTCAGGAAGTGTCTACTCTTTCAAATGTATTCTCTGGTCAGACAATAGATTTAAGATGGACAGTAATCAATAAGGGCGATGGTAAGACAAACTCCAGCATCTGGAAAGATCAGATCTATTTCTCTTCAGATTCAGTGTTGCGTTCAGGATCAGCGCTTATTCTGACCACCATTCCACACAATGGACAATTAGAAGCAGGAAAATATTATACCAACACAGTTCCTGTAACTTTACCTCACGGAATCTTCGGAAAATACTTTATCCATGTGATGACAGATCTGGAAGATCAGATCTTTGAACATGCATACAATAATAATAATTCAGGAGTAAGCAATGCTATTTCTGTTACACTCCTTCCTCCTTCGGATCTTGTGCCAACAGTAACATCTATTCCTGAGACAGCAAGCAATAAAGACAAGATCAAAGTAACATGGACTGTTAAAAATCAGGGAGGATCAGCTACCAATGTAGGAAAATGGAAAGATGAAATTTACATTTCTAACAACCTTTTCTTCGATGCAAAGAAAGCTGTTTTACTTGGTTCAAGAATAAACTATACCACGCTAAACCTTGGGGAAAGCTATACTGCAGAAGCTACTGTTACTATTCCCGATGATATCACAGGCGCCAACTATATTTTTGTAGTAACAGACCGTGAGAATGAAGTTTTTGAACATGAGAATAAAGGTAATAACGTAGGAAGAAGCTTCACTTTACTCACTATCAAGTCTCCGGATCTTATAGTGGAAGAGGCTACTGTGCTGAACACGACAGTAAATTCAGGTGAAACACTGTATTTCAGATACCTTGTAAAAAACAAGGGTGCCGGTGCTGTTAATGTCATTTTCTGGACAGATAGCATTTTCATTAAAGAATCTGTTGCCTCTGATATCACAGAAGTTAAATCCAGAGCTATGGTAAAAGTGAATACTAATAGAATTTTAAATCCAAACGATACCATTTCTGTGTTAGGTTCGATCATGCTTCCGGAAGGTGCCAGCGGAACTGTTTATCTTCAGATTCATAGCAATGCAGAAAGAAATGTTTATGAAGTTACCGGAGGGAATGTCAATAATATATTTAATAAACCTGTTGCAGTAAATCTGAGTCCATGGGCTGATCTTAAAATCAGTAAGATTACTGCTCTACAAGATGCTGCAGAAAGTGGTTCCATGTTCCCACTTAAGATAGAGGTAAGTAATAAAGGTAAAGCTGCAACGAAAAGGTCGTCATGGATAGATAAAGTGTATATATCCCCTTCATCGACACTTGATAAAAAAGATACATTATTATTGACAGGTGCAAGAGCAGATTTTATTCTGAAGAAAGATTCTTCATATGAATATACAATAGATGTACCTATACCATTTGAAACAGAGCCAGGTGATTATTATTTCTATGTATATACAGATGCTACCAATAAGATCTATGAGCATATGGACGAAAATAATAATATTACCATGTACGGTCCGGTTGAAGTAACTTACGGTCCTGGACCTGACCTAAAACTTACAGAATTGAAAGCGCCTGACAGTGTATTGACTGGAGTCGGCTATCCAGTAGAATGGACTGTAAAAAATGTCGGAAGACAGGACGCATATGCAGAATGGGATGATGCTATCTATTTGTCAAAAGATACAATATGGCAACCTGCGACAGATATATATTTATCATCAAATTTTGGAAAATATGAACTAGACACCGGGAAGACTTATTACGGAGCCCGCAAAGTTGAAATTCCAGAGGAGCTATCCGGTCAGTATTACTGGATTGTAGCAGCAGATTATACTCACAAAGGCAAACCATTAACAAACTCTGGTGACAGAAACAGAATCAATAACTATTCTGTAAGACCTGTAAAAATCATATTGAATACAACACCAGATCTGGCTGTGACAGATCTGCAAGTGCCTGAAGAAGGAATCTCAGGACAACCAATAACAATTCAATATACAGTAACGAATCAGGGGACAGGAACCACCCGTCCTAAAAAATGGACAGACAAATATTACCTGTCAACTGATTTCACCATTGATAAGAATGATAAACAACTCGGCTATTTCGACCGGATTGATTCTCTTCAGGTTGGCTCAAGTTATAGCGTAAGTAAAGAAGTTACTTTACCATTATCAGAAACAGGAAATTACATCATACTGGTGAAGACCGATTATGATAACACGCAATATGAAGCAGATCAGGAAAGTAATAATTTATCCTCATCTCCTATACATCTTGAAATGCCTTTGCCTGTGGATCTTTCAATTACAGAAGTAAAGACTGATAAAGACCAATATACTGCAGGAGATTTTGTTAAAGTATCATGGACAGTATTTAATAAAGGTGTCAACCCGATGAAAGGCTCTGAAGAAGATCAGTTTTATCTGTCTAGAGATAAAGTCTGGGACATCAATGATGTTTACCTGGGAAGCAAAAGAACTTATCTGGTGCTGGCTCCAAATGGTTCAAGTACACATTCTGATGACTTCCGAATTACTAGTGCTTCTATAGGTTCATATTATATAATAGCAAGAACAGATTCTAAAAACCAGGTACCGGAAACAAACGAAAGTAATAACGAAACATCCAGTCTGACTTCTATTCATATGGATGTTAAGGAACTTGTTCTTGATATAGTTGAAGATACAGTGCTTACTCATAAAGGAAGCTTGTACTATAAAGTTGTGATTCCTGATTCCCTTAAGAATGAAACCCTTCTTGTAGAGCTTACAGGAGAAGATCAAAATAATCATAATGAATTGTATATCCGCTATGCGGACGCACCTACAAGGAATACTTATGATGCTGCATTCAGCCGTCCATTCTCAGGAAACCAAGAAGCTATTATCAGCGAAATGAAGCCTGGAACCTATTATGTAATGGTTTACGGTGAAAATGAATTTGGACGCATTCAGGAAGTAACATTGAAAGCATCCATACTTCATTTTGAAATACGATCTGTGAAGACCAATGTCGGAGGAGATTCTGGACCTGTTACGACTTGTATTCAGGGAGCAAAATTCAATCCTGGTTGTGAATTTTATATTTATAATAACAACCGTCCCACAAAGGCCATCAAGGTATATTATGTGAATCCGACCAAAGTATTTGCGACTTTCAATCTTGAAGGAGCTGCGCATGGATATTATGATGTAGTAGCGGTAGATACCATATCTGGAGAAGAAGCTGTTAAGTTAAACGGATTCAGAGTGGAGAAATCTACTCAGGAGCTCTTGCTGACAGATCTGGATCATCCTAATTCAGCAAGAGCCGGACAGATTGTTCCGATACATGTACATTTTGCTAACGGAGGAAACATTGATATTCCAACACCAAGAAGAACAATCGTATGCACTGCAGCCAAAGTACCTTTGGGTTTGACAGTACAAGAACTTCAATATTATTTCACATCTCTGAATATGGAATTTACTGAACCGGAAGGTCCGGATGGAGTGTTGAGGCCTGGAGCTATAAGTGACAAAACCTTTTACACAGCGGCCTATGCACGTCGTATTCAATTAAAAATCTTAAAAAAATAATTTTGCATCATATAAAAACAGAAGATTCCAATGCGAGCATATTTTAAACTATCGACTGTACTTTTCTTTCTTCTTATATGTATGCAAAATGCTTTTGCAATAGATATAAATCCCGGAGAAAACAGGACAGAATGTCCAGGAACAAAAATCAGACTGGGTGGAAGTCCTACAGCCGGGCCCGATGCTCCGGATAGTTATAAGTACCAATGGTCTTCAAATCCCGGAGGGTTCAGTTCAACAGAATCCAATCCTGAAATAACGGTTCAGGATGTTAAAACAGTCTATGTGGTCAGAGTAACAGACGCAGACGGTTTTACATGTCAAGAGTCAGTAACCATCACTCCAGTTAAAATTTCAAAAGTCCAGTTCAATCCCACATACCTTCCTGCAGACGGAAAGTCCGTAGCACAAGCATCAGTTGTTTCCGATCCAAGTGGAAGAACAATTGTTTGGTCAATAGTGGAATCAGAAGGTACAAATGCAACCATAGGCGAAAGTAATGGAAGAGTCAAGGCATCCACCGAACCAGCTACAGTAAAAATCAGAGCACAGGATAAACAAGCCGCCGACAATAAAACAGAAACCTGTTATGCCGAAGAAAATCTCTGTATAGGAGATCCTGAAGAGTGCTGCCCGGATTTAGCGGGCGAAGTAAAGTTCGGATTGCTTAGAATACAGTTAACAGAGTCCATTAAATCAACAGGCTCGGCAGAAGGAGGCTATTGTTCTTATTCGACAAACAAAGTCCGGTTACATCTTGATATGAAAGGTTTCTTCCATACTCCTGTTTCTTTTGATCTTGATGGTGTGAGAGCCTCATGGAAACAAAAAGGCAGCGGAGCAGAAATAAGTTTTAAAGAAGTCTCACTTGAATGGAGTGGTAAAGCCCCTACAAGACAATTCGGTCCGTTAATGGCAAATCTGACAGGCATGAAATTGACAGTCACATCAGACGGTGCAATTTCAGGCGAAACCAAATTTACAATTAATCAGGTAGAAGCTGTATCTCTAGGTGGCATGGCAGAGCTTGCAAAAGGCACTTCGGGAGAATTTGTTTACCGGTACACCTCTTCGACATCTTTTGAGGGCTCTTATGATTTCGGAGGTGTAAGAAACATAGTTATCCATTTAAAGAAGAACGCTTCAATAATTGCTGAGGCTTCTGGAGGGCACCTTACCACCAATGGAGATCTCATGAATGCAGAACTAACAGCTAAATCATCCGCAACGTTCTCCACAAAAGGGTTTGATGCGACATTGAAAAAACTAAGATGGAGATTCAACTGGAAGATTAATGAAAATGATATTGAGTTTAAAGACGGAGAAGCTGAAGTTGCAATTAAAAACATTAAAAACACCAAAGGAGAAGTCAATGTCGATTTTAGTCTAAACGGAACGTTTGCTGAAGGTACTGCTAAATTCACCAACCTTACGGCATTCGGATGCAAGATAGAAGGAAGTCTGGGGGCTAAAGTAGACTATGAATTTAACATTCATGAAATTAATGGAAGTAATATAAAAGCAAAACATCCGGATTTTGAAAATTCATTTGAAATTAATGAATTCAATATTACTAATGGAGAATTAACAAGGTTTAGCTTTAAAGGACATACGAAGTATAAAAAGATAGTTTTTAATATAAAAAATGCTGAGTATGTCCAAAATAAAGGTGTGGTAATAACAGCAGGGCTTGATATCGGAAAGACATCCAAATGTGATGTGGAGAACTTTACCATTTCGAGCGAAGGTGCTGTTTCCGTTGGAAAATTGTTTTTAGAGTCTACTAGTTATCCTTTGTATATAAAGGCCAATCTGACCTTTACCAATGATCAATTCACTGGTGAATATACTGGCTCTATTGAAGGCGGCATTAAAATCGGAGGAAAAGTGGTGATTGGTTCTATGGAGACATATAATTATGGTTTTTTTGAACTGACAATGCAAGTGGCCAAAGGGTTTCCTGTAGGCCCTGTTATCCGCATAGATGAATTAGGTGGTCGCTTCGGTTACAATTACGATCACAGAATTAATTCAGCCAGTCAAGGTACCTATCTTATAGGATTCGCACTGGGAATAAAAGATGCTGCTGATATCATAGGACTTAAAGGAGATGTTACCCTGGTGATTGGAAATAAGAGTTCGCTTGAACTTGAAGGCGAAGTTAGAGTACCTGCAAAGTCACCTCATTATTTTAAAGGTACTTTGAAAGCCTCCTATCTACTTGGTACTAATGATGTATCTGGTAGCACCAATGCAACTTTAAAAATTCCGGCAAGAAATGGTAATATTTTGTCTCTTTCATCAGGTAACATGAGTTTTAAACTCAACCAAAGCGGATGGAATGCAAGAGCCATGGGGATATCAGGAAGCATTATGAAACAGGTAACAATGAATGGTTCATTTGACCTTAGAGGAGCATCTGGTGACAATGAAGGAATTACAGGTACTGTTTCAGGAAATATTGACTATGCAAAAGAACTTCAGATAATTTATCCCGAAAAATTCGATGGCACCAACTGTGTTACTGCAGACCAAACTGACTCTAAGCTAGGATTTGGAATTTATGGATATTTCAACCTTAAAATGGGAGGATCATTCAACACCCAGGTACATTCTGAAGGTTTTACCGGAACAATAAAAACATATGTAAACGGGGTAAGCAGAGTAAGTGTCAAATGGCCTTGCATCGCAACATGTGTTGACTGTGTCAGATCCACCAATGTCAATGTAAATGGGGATATGGAAATGAGCTATGATGGTTCATTCACAATACTGAAAGGGTACCTGAAATTTTCGGGAGCTGATCATGAAGAGGAAAGTCGTCCTATAGTATTAAAATTCTAACGTAGGCATCAGTGAAAAATATATTTAAAATAATCTTACTTATTCTAATCATAATTATTCTGCAATCTGCTGGTCAGGTTTGGGCTCAGAGAACCGGATCAAGCCTGAGAGGCGGAGAAACTGATAAGGTTATGAAGCTATACTGGGAAACCTATGAATGGCCGGAACACCTTATTGGCTTTAATATTAAAAAACAAACAAAGGCAAGTAATGGATGGAATAAGCTTAACAAAGAAGTAATTACTCCTCAGATAGATGAAAGAAACTGGACAAATCAAGGGCTTGATGAAGAGGAAGCTAACAATGTTCAACAGATATATTTAAAATATATTTCAGAAGGTAAGTTAAGCAAAATCACTAAAGGAGAATTGCTTCAGAAACTTCAGCTATTAGGCGGACTTAAATCTGGCGACAGACTGAATATGAAACAGGATTTCAATGTGGCATTGATCTTAGGATTTGGTTTTATTGACCATACCTATAAGAAATCAGATAATGCTAGTTATGGACTGTTTTATGTTTATGAAGATGGTCACGAATCTGAGCAAGCAATGGCCACCTTTTCTCCAGAGGAGGTTAAGATCAAACCTACAGTTGAGTTCAGTGTAAATAAAAGTAAACTGAAACTCTCTTGGTCAGTGAGTGAGAAGGATTACAATATAGCTGGTTTATATGGATTTAAAATCAGCAGAAAAGATGATAAAACAGGAATACAAACTAACCTTACGGAAGATTTAATCGGATATCAAAAGTCTGATAATGGAAAGCTACAGTGGTTGTTTTTTGACGAAAGTGCCAAAACTTCTATAGACTATACCTATACATTTTTCCCTGTAACTATATTGCAGACACAACTCAAACCATTTGAGCATAAATTTAAGGCATCTTTGTTTCAAAGCATGCATACTCCTTCTATCGATTCTATTTCAATTATAAATGATACTGATATACAGATATATTGGAAAGCGGACTCTCTCCTATCTGATAAAAAACGCATCAAAGAATTTTATCTTGAAAAGAGGAATGTAGATACGTTACAGTTTACCAGAATAACAAAATCTCTGGATCTGAAGCATAAATCTTATACTGACACTTCCAATCTTCAATACGGTCAAAGTTATATCTACCGCCTTTCAGTTACAGACAAGAAAGGGAAACAATGGCCTGGAACTCCTTTAAATATTTTTTATACTGGCGTTAAGTTGCCGACAAAACCAGATAGCCTCAAAGCTGAGTTCAGGATGATTCTTGATAAGCCTTATGTTCATCTATACTGGGCTAAAAGCAGCAGTAAAAACGCTGCTGGATTTGTTTTACAATCAGATGAAGAAGGCTCCGGAAAGCTTCTTGAAAACCTGAGTGTGCCCCTTATAAAGAGTAATGAATTTTTATATGAATTGTCGGGTGAAGGTGGTAAGGATTATCAATTCCGTATTATCCCTGTAAATGAAAGAGGTATGCGCGGAGAAGGAAGTACAGCTCATTGTAAGGTGCCGCTATTGAAACTACCTTTATTTACAAATATATCAGCGACGCTAAATAAAAGTAATCTGGTAGAGTTATCCTGGGATTATCCTAAAGAATCAGAGGTAAAAGGATTTAATGTTCTTGTAAATGATCAAATCATTGCTACATATGAAGACCTTCCTAAAGATAGCCGGAAATATACCGTACAACTCTATCTGCCGAAGAACGCAAAGAAAGTCAATGTATACCAGGTAGAAGCTATTGGAACAGTAGTCTCCAGAAAGAGTTCAGTAGCTCCTCTTTATTTACCTTCATATAAATTACCTCAGCCTGAGAAACTCACCATTTCGCTGATAAAAGAAAAAGGCAAATCTTATGCAGCGCTTAGCTGGGAATATAATAAAGAAGAAAAAAATGACATTAAAGGATTTCTTTTGTTTGCAGATGAGGGCGCTGAAAATGCCTTCCTTCAGGTAACAAAAGGAGAACTGCTAAAGGAGATGAAATTTAACTATCAGATTAAAGACCTAGACAGGAACTCATATACCTTTCAGGTATCAGCTGTTTCAGATAAAGGTGAAATCAGCCCTGCTACCAGTATAACATTAAATATAAAAGACATTAAAAAGTAAACGTTATGAAGAATCATATTTCTGCGTTTTTTTATTCATATAAATACATTCTGCTATTTCTCTTTATTTCTGTAAATAGCTTGTATAGCTATGCGCAGGTTGATATAAAAGTCACTCCTGCTACTTGTAATGGAAAAGAAGATGGAAAGATAGATGTAACAGTAAAGGGAAAAAACGGTCCTTATTCATACTTGTGGAATGATGGTTCCACGCAGGATCACCTTCATGATATTCCCAAAGGCGATTATTACCTCATTATAAGAGATCGGAATAGTTGTCTCTTTGAAAAATCAATTCACGTGGATGTACTGGAAGATAAACCTCTTGTGAAAATTGAAGGAGGCGGTGAACGTACATTCTGCAGTGATGCAGAGGATCAGGATGTAGAGCTATCTGCTATTATATCCAAATGCAAAGAATGTCAGATAAAATGGTCTACCGGTTCTTCAGAAGAAAAGGTAAAAGTTAGTTCAGATGGAGATTATTCCGTAATCGTAACAGATGATGAAGGATGTTTTCAGGGAGATACCACTGAATTAAAAATTAAAACCGAAGATTGTGATGATGACGACGACGATGATGATGATATTGATATACCTGTAGTATTCCCAAGAGACCCTAATGACATACTGGGACCTGAAGGATTTGGCCCTCGGAGATGGATCTCTGTAAAGGACATTCTCCCCTATACCATCAGATTTGAAAACGATCCTGAATTTGCCACAGCACCTGCTCAAAAGGTAGTAATACGTACTCCTATTGATCCCCACCTGAATATCTATTCATTCAGACTTGGTAGTTTTGGCTTCGGAGATTTTGTATTTGAGGTGCCTGCAAACAGTACATATTACACCAGCAGACTGGATGTGAAGGATTCTCTTAAAGTTGTTGTTGATGTCATTGCGGGTATTGATGTTGTAAAAAAAGAAGCTTTCTGGATCTTTGAATCAAGTGATCCGCGCACAGGAAACGAACCCGATGCTGATCTTGGATTTCTTCTTATCAATGATTCTATTACTCATAGAGGCGAGGGGTTTGTTTCATTTAATGTGATTCCAGATGCTGGCTCATCTACTGGAGACACGGTTCATGCAGTTGCTTCTATAGTGTTTGATACCCAGGAAGCATTGGAGACACCATCCATTTTTAATACCATAGATGCACGTCCTCCCGTTTCAACCTACCAACCATCTGATATTGCTGAAGATTCTACTTATTTATATAGGATATCAGCCATAGACGATTATGGTCTTGGAGGATCAGGAGTTAAGAACTATGATCTGTACCTTTCATCTGACGATGGAATAACCTTTACAAAATATGCATCTCAGCTTGCAGTTGATTCTGTTCTTCATATAAAAGGTGATCCTTTGAAAAAGTATTGTGCTTATACTATAGCAAGAGATCAGGTAGGAAATGAAGAAACTAAAACTTCTTCCGATGCATGTTTTTCACCTAAGGCTACACCTTTTGTAAGGCTTAAGTCACAGGACCTTTCTCTTCCTGTTTGTCAGGGAGGTGGTTATACAATCGAATGGAACTCTTTCGGCATCGACAGTATAGATATTTATGTTTCATCAGATAACGGAATCAGCTATACCAATATAGCAACAAAGGTATCTGCAAAGTCCAAAAGTTATTATTGGCCTCTCTCCTATGAATTATCTTTAGATAAAGACTATTTCATAAAAATTAAAAGTTCTGTTATTGATACTATTGTTGATATAAGCAAAACACCTTTCAACATTACAGAACATGTTCCTGCAAAAATCTTTTCGTCCAAGGGCATGACTATTTGTACTGGAGACACAACGCAGTTAAGTTTACCTCCAATATACACTTCTTATCGTTGGTCAAATGGTGTTGCAGAGAGCGGATTTAAGGTTAGCAAATCAGGTAAATTCAGTGTGGAAGTAAAAGATGCAAGAGGCTGCAGCAGTAGCGATTCAGTAAACTTTATAGTTTATACTTTTCCTGAACAATTGATCACTGCCAGCACTCCGTTTAAGATTTGCGAAGGGAAGCCACTTACACTAAATGGCCCCTCCAACATGAATTTCTATTCTTGGTCTACAGGAGAAAGAAGTTCACAGATTATAGTCAATACTCCTGGAAAGATTGCGTTAAAAGTTTTGAATGATATTGGCTGTTCGGCAAGCTCAGATACAATACTAGTGGAGCAAATTACAAATGCAGCAGAATGCGAAGCGCTTAGTATAAGTACAAGTATTGCATATCTGAATAAATTCATTCAGGTAGCTCCGAATCCATTGATTGAATATACAATTTTCCAGATCTATTCTCCTCAATCGCAATTAGTCAATCTGAAGCTATTTGATACCAAAGGAACTGAAGTAGCAGAGATCTTTAAAGGTGAAATAACAGGAGGAACTACAGTGCCGGTATCTTATAAGCCTTCTGAAAAATTATCCAACGGCCTGTACATGTATAAACTTCTTTCTGATGATGGAGAATTATTCAATGGCAAGCTAGTGATAGGAAGATAGTCAGACAGATCGATTTAACATAAAAAAATCCATCTTTAATAGGAGACGGATTTTTTATGTTTTCAAATTGAATAATTCTTTTATTAATAAAAAGGATTGAATCATCTTAAAGACATCAAACCGTAGACTTTTGAATATAAAATTTGATTAACGATATACATTTATCAAAAATAACCCGATATCTCTATACCTGAATAATAAGCCCTTACCTTCCAGCCAATAAAACTCAGATTCTTCAAAAGAATGAATCCATCTTTCATATTCAAATGGTCTAAACATATCAAAATCACTGAATGGATAATAATTCCAGTGTTTCCCATCTTCGGAATACAAGAAAGAATAATTCAAAAGCACTATCTTCTTATGATTGAATTCATATAGCCGGGGATATTCAGGATTTAAATAAACAATTTGTTGAGAACCGCTATTCCAATATTTAACATTCTGCTTAAATTGAAAGACAGGCATCTTATTAAATCTATAAGTTACAGGATAACTATCACAATCATATTCCGAGTATTGATCTGTCAGATAATGGTAGTCAGCAAGCGTATCCTTTAATTTAAAGGTAAATTTATGTAAGGCATTGTTCTCTGGACATGTAAAATTACGCCATCCTTTGTCTTCTATAGTGTCTTTTAGACTATCATTATTAAAGTAATTATTAAAATCAGATATATAGGAATGGTTTCCCCTTTTTATAATTAAGTATTTATTGCCATCCTCTGTGAAGCAGATATTCTGAATTTTATCTTTAAATTTCGGTTCAATATTAATCCAATGAAATCCTAGGTCTTTTGTAAATAGTACAGAGTTAAATTTATTTGCAATTAAAATTGAAGAATCAATTGGATCAATCTTGAGGTCTTCATATTCTTGAACTGCTTGCTGAAGATGACTAAAATAAGAAGGTTTATAGGGACTCCATAGTTGATACTTTTTACGATCAAACCTTAAAAGATCACTTACTAATTCAATGCTTATTTCTTTGGATGCAGGTACAATATTGAAATAACTTGCAATACTTCGATCATAATAATATTCACCAGGCTTAAAGTTTAAAGAGTCTAATGAAACCTCTGTATAAATGATCATGGAATCTTTTTTAGAGAATATTTTTAAAAGTAGTTCTTCTTTAGAATCTTCTGCAGATCCAAAGAGAGCTTTAAAACAATATTTTCCCGGATCGCTGCAAGTATCGGAGAGCTTGTTATACTTTTTGGAATATAAATTATACTTGCCTGCCTCTATTCGTACATTTCTGGTTTTATCTGTAATTAATTTGCCATCCTTAAAAATTCTGAATTCATATTTATATTGACTCTGGGAATAGCATTCAATATTATCTGAGAATAAAAAATATATTACTAAAATAATAAAGTAAAAATTGGTCATTGACTTGATACGTAATTTCATTTGTAATTCAATCCATGGTAGAAGATGTTCTTATAGGAAAAAGTAATAGTCTTTTTCTCTAATATAAATATATCACATTTAAATAAGATATTTTTGAACATCAATCATTTGACTTTTTAAATCCATACGGACAATGTTTGCAACCATTTTTACAACAGTAACCTCTCTTCAAAAGGTACTTGCTTGTGAATACCCAATTTCCTTGTTCGTTATAATAGTAGTCTTCCTGCTCTACTAAGGGTTCTTTTTTTCTTTTACTATCAAGAGAAGAATTGACTCCTAGCTTCTCATTAACGATCTTGTTTAGACAAAGAGGGCAATAACAATCTCCTTTTTCCGATAAGGGCATTACAGGTGGCAGTTCGCTGCACCAGCAGTTCTCTGTGCTGCATGAAAAATTTGTGTTGCAGAGAGAACAGGTTTTAATTCTGATATTGTTACTCATTCTTAAGCTTCATTTCTTGAAACCAATAATTGTTATGATTTCTCTTACTCAAAAATTCAACATTAAGCTCATTTTGATAAAGAGGACAATTGACAACAAGCGTATGGTATTCTCCATTTTCACCACAAACATCCGCATTTAATGCTTCTAACTGCGTAATTAAATTCTCGTCAAGTCTTTTACCTAAAAAGTCTTCGCCTAATTGCTGATTACAGGAAACTATTCTACAATGAATCCCCTCTGCCAGCATCTTCAATACAAGATCTTTTCTGTCTTGTTTCCATAAGGGTAAAATTGGTGAGATGTATGCTGCCTGGCAAACCTTTTCTTCCCATGCTCTATTTGAATCGAAGTCTATATCACCAAAAACTGCAGAATTGATTTTATAAACATCTACAAGTTGCTTAAGTGTATCTATAAAATTTCTTTCATAATCATTCCAGGAGGATGGAACAGTGACAATAGGTAAGCCCAATTCAATAGCCTGTTGTTTTAAAACTCTTTCTGGAATGGCATGAGATCTGGAAATCAATCCATTTTCGTTCATCATATTCATAAGGACTTTTGGCTGCCCATTTAATCTTACAGCTTCCATAAAGGCATAGCAACTGTCTTTTCCCCCACTCCAGGATGATACAAAGGCTTGATTATTATTAAGATTCATTGACTCCAATTTAAAGATGATATTAGCTGATCTATTTAAACTGCGAAAAAGATAGGTTTAAAATATTTAAATACCTAACAACCCTTAAATATGCTATCAAATAGTATATCTTTCTTTAAGTGGACTAAAATGAAAAATTATTTCGATACAAAAAGGATATTATTGAAAACTATGATATTATTGTTAATCAGTTTTAAGATTGGAAGATTTATTTTACAATGATTTGATTATGATAAATTTCGGCTATACAATTCTTTATGTTAAGGATGTGAACAAGTCAATAGAGTTTTATGAAAAAGCTTTTGGCTTCCAACGCACATTTATAGCTCCTGGTGGTGATTATGGAGAATTAAGTACTGGAAATACCAAACTTTCTTTTGCATCTGTTAACCTGGCTAAAAGTAATCTAAAGGATGGTTTTATAGAAAGTAATCCTAATAATAAACCATTCGGTATTGAGATTGGATTCGTAACGGAGGCAGTTGAGGAAACAATAAAAAAGGCAGTTGCAGCCGGTGCGATTTTACTGGAAAAGCCCAAAACTAAACCATGGGGACAAATTGTAAGCTATATAAGAGATCTTGATGGATTTTTGATCGAAATTTGTTCACCAATGAATTAGATTCTACTACAGTAAAGGTCAATAAAGGCACATATGAATCACTCAATTATTAAAGAAATTAAATCTGATCAGAAGGAGTTTTACAAGCAATTTTTAGGTCATGGACTTATTCATGATGAAGAGAGCTTCAGAATCACTCCTAATGATGATTTGCATTTAGATTTTCCTACTAAGGATAAGGAGGACAGTTTTACCCTTGGTGCTTATATAGGCAATGCCCTTGGAGGAGTTGTAAGTTTTGAACGTGATGGTTCCAATAGAGAGAAATTGAGGCATAAGGGCATCTTATTCAGGATGTATGTTGCTAATGAATACAGAGGACAAGGACTTTCAAAGGAATTGATCGATGCTCTTCTAGTAAGAGTTAGAAAGATTGGTGATATTGAACAAATCAATCTGACGGTGATTGCTAATAATGATAAGGCTAAAGCACTATACGAGAAATTCGGGTTTAACACCTTCAGCTCGGAAGAACATGCAATTAAATGGAAGGGAAAATATTTTACCGAAGATCAAATGGTTTTAAGAATCATTTATAATCCTTATTAAGATTGATCGGTATATATGAAGTATGCTCTCTGAATTATATTAGATCCTTTGCTTTCAAATGTTTTAATCCCAAATGGTATATATTGTTAATCATTCATCTGGTTTAAACTTTTAAGCATCTTATTTAACTGTTCGATTCTTGTTGCTCTGTAATCCTCACTAAAGGTTTCTATAAGTAAAGGTAGGAGTTCTCTTTTGATTGCAGTTTGTGCTAAAGCTTTTAAGTTTGCATCTAACTTCCCTTCTAAAGCAAATTGAGCATAAGCAACTGCAATGATTGCATTGTCCATCCCAATAAGGTAACTATCTCCCGAAGCTCCTGTAACGTTTGCCAGTAGTTCTTTAAACTGATTATCATCCGGCTCATCCTCCATTTCAGAAGCCATTTGCTTAAGCTGGTCTGCGAGCATATTTCCTGAAAACGGATTGTTATCTACATCTCTTTTTTGAGTAATATATTCGTGAATTTTAGCTGAATTCAACTCAGTCAGGTCAAAGTATGGAAAATCCCATTCGTTAAGTAATTTTTCAAGATATTTTAATGGACTTACATTTTTATTTTTTTTTCTCCATTTCCAGAATCCGAATGAAGCTTCTGCCCCATCATCATTCCCAAATGGACTTGTTTCTTCTTCGTCGCTCCAGTAGAAGTCTTCTGTTAAAAGGTCTTTTGCCTTGGGATGTGATGTTTCAGGGGTAAATTCGAAATCTTCCATGAGTAAATTATTTAATATTATGAAGACCTGAATATTTTTCAGATCAGATATATATTAAATATTACTATTTAAGGATCTATGTTGTTTATGGTAATCATAAAATATATAAGCATAAATGATATGCAGATATATAAGTTTATGAACAATATTCTGTTGTAAGCCAGGTATTTATTTTGTTTGTTATATTTTTTTTGAACATTTTTTGCAACGTTTTAAAATTGATGCGTCATAAAGTTGTATTCAAATCTTTACAATCAAAATGAATTGTAGTTTGAATAACCATTGCTTTTACCTGTTGGAATGGAATAACTATCAGGATTTTTAGAGTACCCTTTTATGCTTAATCATTTTTAAACAAATAAATAATTTATGAAAAACAACAATTACCGCCGGCTCTTTAACAGGGCAATTATCTTTCAAAGCAGGTCAATTGCAAGACTCTGCGCATTGTTACTCGTATTTATTCTATCCGCTGAAGCAATAGCTCAAAGACAGGCACAGGGTAGTTTCCGGTCAAAGTTTGGCCCAAATTATCTTGTTGGATATCTGGCTTATACACCGGTTGACTATGCTGCTAATCCTACAAAAAGTTATCCTATATTGATCTTCCTCCATGGGACAGATGAAAAGGCCTGGAAACCTACCGATCTCAGTCAACTTTATAAAGTAAAAAAGAATGGCCCTCCCAAAGAAATTGAAGCTGGAAAGGATTTTCCCTTTATAGTAATTTCTCCTCAATGTCCTTTTGGAGGTTGGGATGACATCACTATGGATGATTTTGCTACCAGTCAATGGAGACCGGGTGAATTCGTAGATGAGATTATCGAAAAAATGAAAACCTTATACCGTGTTGACCCGAACAGGATATACATAACCGGTTTAAGTATGGGCGGTGCCAGTACTTGGGAGTATGTGGCAGCTTATCCAACCAAAGCAGCAGCAGCTATTCCAATTGCAGGCTGGCCTATCACTAATGCTTCAAAAATATGTGGTATAGGTAAAACTCCAATTTGGGGATTTCAGGGAGCGAATGATAATGGCTCTGGTATGACCAATTTTGTAAACTCCATTAATGCTTGTACTCCTACTCCTAACCCACTTGCCAAAATTACTGTTTATCCTAATGTAGGTCACGATGCATGGACTCAGACTTATAATAATCAGTCTACCTCTGAAGATATTTATGCATGGTTGATGAAATATTCCAGATCTACCTCTGTTCCCCCTGTAGCCAATGCTGGTACTGATAAGTCTATAACCCTTCCGGCCAATTCACTTTCTATAACAGGAACAGGTACAGACAGCGATGGGACCATTGCATCTTATGCATGGACTAAAGTAAGCGGAGGTGCAGCAACCCTAACAAATGCAAATACAGCAACTGTTTCATTAAGTGGATTGGTGGCTGGAACCTATGTTTTCAGACTAACAGTAACTGACAATACTGGTGCAACAGGATTTGATGATGTTACTGTAGTAGTTAATGCTGCTGTAAATGTGCTTCCTGTAGCAAATGCTGGTGCTGACAAGTCAATTACACTACCAACTAATTCTCTTTCTATAACAGGTACAGGCACAGACAGCGATGGTACCATTGCTTCTTATGCATGGACAAAAGTAAGTGGAGGTACAGCGACTTTAGCAAATGCAAATACAGCAACTGTTTCATTAAGCGGACTAGTAGCTGGAACTTATGTTTTCAGACTTACAGTTACCGACAACAGAACAGGAACGGGATCGGATGATGTAATTGTAGTTGTTAATCCTGCTGTAAATGTAGCACCTGTGGCTAACGCAGGTGTAGATAAGTCAATAACCCTTCCAACAAATTCACTTTCTATAACTGGAACAGGCACAGACAGCGATGGTACCATTGCTTCTTATGCATGGACAAAAGTAAGTGGAGGTACAGCGACTTTAACAAATGCAAATACAGCAACTGTTTCATTAAGCGGATTGGTGGCTGGAACTTATGTTTTCAGACTTACAGTAACAGATAACAATACTGCAACAGGATCAGATGATGTTACGGTAATTGTTAATCCTGCCCCTACCGGAACTGGTGATGGTTTGAAAGCTGAATACTTTAATGGTGTAAACTTAGCAGGAACTCCTTTATTAACAAGAGTTGATCCAACTGTAAATTTTGACTGGCTAGCTGGCTCTCCGGATGCTGTAGTTCCGGTAAATCAGTTTAGCGCAAGATGGACAGGTCAAATCAAACCATTATATTCCGAAGCATATACATTTTACACTTTTTCTGATGATGGTATAAGGTTGTATGTGAACAATACTTTAGTAATTGACAACTGGACATATCATGGTGCAGTTGAAAATACGGGAAATATCACACTTGTTGCAGGTCAACTTTATGATATCCGCCTTGAATATTTCGAAGGAAACTCAATGGCTACTGCAAAATTGTCTTGGTCAACACCTATTAATCAGCAAAAGCAGGTTATTCCACAAACTCAATTGTATTCAAATACTGTAGTGCCGGGTGTTGGTCTTAAAGGAGAATACTTTAATAGTCTGGATTTTACTGGGACTGCACTCACAAGAGTTGACTCTGTAATAAACTTTGATTGGAATAATAATCCTCCTTTCACAGGCGTTAACACTGATAATTACTCTGTGCGTTGGACTGGTAAGATAAAAGCTGATTTCTCTGAAACATTTACCTTCTATACTTTATCTGATGACGGCGTGAGACTATGGGTAAACAATACGCTTTTGATTGACAACTGGACTAACCATGCAGCAGTAGAAAATAATGGAACTATAGCTCTTACAGCTGGTCAACTGTATGATATTCGTATGGAATATTATGAGAAAACTTCTCTGGCTACATCTAAGTTATTATGGTCTAGCACAAATGTGCAGAAGAAGGTTATCCCTAGAGCTAATCTATACCTACCTGCAGCAACAAGACAAGGCATCATTAATGCAGATGCATTTAATATAAATGCTGATAATTTAAAACTTAATGCTTTCCCTAATCCTGCAGGAAACTCTGTCAATATAAATTATACTGCTTCAGTATCTGGAAATGCAGAGCTGATGCTATTGGACGGATATTCCAATCAATTACTTAAAAAGACTATTTCAGTTCAAGCAGGAGAAAATTCTGTTTCTCTAAATTTATCTGATATTAAGAGTGGCTTGTATATGCTGGTAATATCAGGAGAAGGTAATAAAGCAGTTACCAAACTTGTAGTCAATAAATAATATTATTGAGAGATCCATCACTTTTTTAACTGAAAGGGATGTTGGAAACAACATCCCTTTTTTAACTTAATTCTATTGGTGTATCTAGGAAGGTATCCTATTTGGTGAAAAAGAAATTAAGACCTGCGCTTACAGCTTGCCTGTCGGTCTTATATATTGCCTTGGCACCTAAAAATGGCTCTATATAAAACCTTTCATTTAACTTGATACAATATTTTAATCCGGCTTCTATACTTACTTTTGTTTCCTTGTCAGGTATATATTCTACTCCCCATGGGCTAAGGTAAAACCCTAGTCTGCTTTTGGTTGTTGGATAGGAATAAATGATTATGCTTTCTGGAATCAGGATTCCGATCAAGCCCAAAATTCCAATTCCTGTATTTTTACTATCCTTCAATAGATAAAAGCCTAATACCTGCCCTGCTCCTGTGTATGCATAGAATTGATTTGAAGAGGTAATCCCAATTCTTCCTGAATAGGAAACACCAAACCTTTTCCCAGAAGATTCAAGAATAAATCCACCGGCACTAGTATTGTACCTTTCTATATAATTAGAGTGGTGAACCTGTGCACCGAATTTCACTGTAGCTTTACCTGCAAATTCGTCAAAGTTAGATTTCGTCTGTGCATATCCTGCCTTTAAAATCAGGCACGTCAGAGTGCAGGACAACATGAGATATTTTTTCATTTAAATTGATCTGTTATAAAAATCAGAATTAAAAATATTGAATATTAAAAGCGATGTATTGATCCGTAAAAATTAATGGTAATTATACTATAACTATTGTTTATTTAATTTTTCTGTAACTCCAATAATTACGCCAAAATTCCCATCTGTCTGGATCCAGTTCTTCTCTGGTATATAAGCCCTAGAGACAAAGCCATCCAGGTATAGAGCATTTTTACATCCGGCATCTTTAAAGTATTGGGCAAAATCATAAAAGTTAATTTCATTTTTTGATATGGCAAAGATAATATTTCCGTCCGGCAAAATTCCTACACCATTTCTGATATTAAGATTTTTGGAACCCTTTTGAAAAACAGGATGAGTCAGCCCATCTATAACCAGCATAGGACCGGACTGAGTAGCATATTTAATATCTTTTGATTTAAAGTCGGAAGTTTGAGAGATATATGCTTTGTTATTTGTAGTGATATAAAAAACTCCATTTGGTTTCATATGGAAATTACCATTCCCCGAACCTGTATTTAATTTGGAAATTACTTTACCATCTTCTATATACAAACCTTGAGGAGAATTATCTTTTTGATACATCCCTCCATTCATGGCAAAAAGTAGTTTTTGATGATTTTCGTTAGCTAATAATTTCAGATTCTGAAGGCTTCTGATAATATTGCCATCTTTATCTTTCCAATAAAATTTAAGATCTGCTTTATTTAAATCAACCGTATAGGTAACTATGTCATTTTCATAATTCTTAAATCCATATAGGAAAAACAATGTTGACAGGATGCATCCAAATACCAGTATAACAGATAATACTCTGCTTATTTTCATAAAAATAATTTAATTAATAGGATTAGTGTTTTAATTCCCGTCATTAAGGTATTGAATAAGGCAATTTATAATACGTC
>NZ_JAGHZZ010000036.1 GCF_017745095.1 Sporocytophaga sp.
ATATTAAACAAGCTTCCAGAAGATTTTTCGTTACCAATTTTTATATGTTGCCATAGGCTAAAACATATAAGAAACGGCCTTATAGAAGCTCTATCTATAAAAAGCATTAAAGAAGTAAAAGAGCCTGATCATAATGAACCCATCAAAAAAGGGAAAATATATCTGGCGCCAGCTAATTATCATATGAATATTGAATTGGGTAATTACATTTCTTTATCCACTGAAGAAATGGTTAATAATTCAAGACCCGCAATAGATATAACCTTTGAGACCTGTGCGTACGTTTATAAGGAAAAACTTATTGGAATCTTATTAACAGGAGCAAACAAAGATGGAGCTCTTGGAATGAAGAAGGTAAAAGATTATGGAGGAATGACAATCATTCAGGATCCTGAAGAAAGCGTGATTGACACGATGCCAAAGGCTGCTATGAGTGTTACAAAAATAGACCATGTTATGAAAGTAGAAGAAATTATAAAGTTTTTAATAGAATTAAATAAAGTGACTCAGCTATGAAAATGATTTTATCAAAAGTGCATGCTCTGGCGAATTTATTGTTTATAGGGTTGGTTGTTTATTCAATTATCCTAATCAGTAGGTTTTCAGGGGTTGATCATAATATCCTTTCAATTTTTTATATAACTCTTGTAGCAGGAATAATAAGCATCATTCTGAATTATGTTTTGCTCAATACAAAATCATTTAAGGAGGTTGTATATGTGGACAGACTTAAGAATGAATTTATTGTTGATAAAGAAGAAGAAATTTTAAAACAGGATCAGTCTAATATTATTCATGAAGTAAAAAAAGAAATTGATGCTATCACGAATAGTAAAGTTGGTGGTAAAGATAAAATGGATAAAGCATTGTCAGTTATATGTAATAAAATTGATGCTGGACAATCTGTACTCTTTTTTAGAGACCAAGAAGAAAATAAATTGAAAAGATATTCTTCATATGCATTGGCTTTAGATTCTGCAAATGATATAGAATTTGCAGTAGGAGAAGGGTTGGTGGGGCTAGTGGCCAAAGAAGGTAAGACCTTGGTAATAGATGATCTTAAGGAAAGCTATATGATACCATTTTCTGGTTTAGGAACGACCAAATCTGTAGATGTTATGATTTTGCCTTTGCTGAAAAATGAAGAAATTATTGGAGTCTGGGAAATTTCATTGTTGAAAAAGGCAAATGATAATGACAAAAACCTCATTCAAAATCTAACAACTTTGCTGGGTGATTTTTTGGCAGTTGAAACTCAGTATAACTAATATTTGAAAGTAGATCTTATGTTCAATAAAATAAAATTAAGTTTAGGCAGCAAGATTGTCGTATTTACTACATCTTTAGTGGCAGCTGCGTTATTGTTGATTTCTTATATTCAGTATTCAGTATTTACCAAAATAGTTTCTGGTACACCAGCTGGAGGCAAAGTTGTAGAGGAGTTTTCGGATGATGCCCGTTTATATCTGATCATAGCTTCTTTGTTTGTAGTTTTGCTAACTATAGTTCTCGCATTTTATCTGGTGCGATATCTTACTCAACCGATCTTTTCATTAAAAGAATATCTTAAACTAACAGAAGAAGGTATATTAGCCAATGAAATTAATATTAATACCGGTGATGAAATTGGAGAGATGGCTACCATTACCAATAATATCGTTAGATCATTAAAACATACTGCACACTTTGCACACACCATTGGTGATGGTAATTTGAATACACAATTTAAACCCGCGAGTGAAAACGATGTATTAGGGAATTCTCTTTTGAACATGCAGAAAAACCTCATCAGTGCAGAGATCAGAGAAAAAGAGAGAAATTGGATTGTTAATGGTATTGCCGAAGTAGGTGAGATTTTACGTAAACATAATTCTATTGATCCTCTAAGTTATGATGTGATAAAATATCTTATAGGAAAGATTGGCGCAATTCAGGGAGCTTTTTATGTGATAGAGGAGGATGATGAAAATGAGTTTAAGAAGTCTATCGTGATGAAAAATCTCTATGCGTATAATAGAAAGAAATATAAGACTGCGAAATTTAAAATGGGAGATGGCTTGGTTGGGCAGGCTGCTATAGAAGGAGCTACCATTTTCAGGACTGAAATTCCAAAGGACTACTGCTCTATAACTTCCGGATTAATTATTGACAAAAAGCCAGATTCAATTCTAATTGTGCCTCTGATTACAGAAGAATTAACCTATGGAGTTGTTGAGTTTGCTTCATTGAGAAAGTTTTCAACAAATGAGGTACGATTCATTGAAGAAGTAGGACCAATAATAGCAAGGACAATCTTTAACATACATGTCAATGAACGCACTCAAAGACATCTTGAGCAATCTCAAAAGATGAGTGCTGAACTTCAACAGCAACAGGAAGAATTGAGGCAGAATGCTGAAGAAATGAGAGCTACTCAGGAAGATCTTCAATTATCTAATGAGAAGCTTGAAGAGCAGATTGAAGAGGTAAATAAAACTCAGAAGAGAATGCAGTCTCTACTTGAAAATGCATCAGAGGTGATTGCAATCTACGAGAAGAATATGATCTTAAGGTATGTGAGTCCTTCTGTAAAGAGGATTTTGGGAATAGACTCATCTGATCTTGTAAATAAGAAGGATGAAGCCCATATATATGAAGAAGACAGAACGGCCTACAAAGCAATGTTTGATGAGCTTTTGGCAGATCCTGAAAAGTCTATCACAATTCAATATAGATTTATAAAAGATAACGGAGAGCTAATCTGGCTTGAAGCAACAGGTAAAAATCTTCTGTCTGATAGAGCGGTCGGTGGCATTATTCTTAATTCACGTGATATTACAGTAAAGAGAAAGGCAGAAATGGAAGAACGCATGAGGAAGAACATGCAGGCGCTTTCTGAAAACTCCCCTGATCTTATTACACGGTTGAACTGTGATGGTCTAATCACTTATACAAATCCAGTGATTGAAAACTATACAGGATTAAAACCTTCAGAGTTTATGAATCAGTCTCTTGAAAGTGTTAGTTCACAAAATGGTATTGTTGGCGTTTGGAAAGAGATCCTTCAGAATGTAATTACTACAGAAAATAAACTTCACCTTGAAACAAATTATAATTCACATCTTGGAGAAAGGGTAATGCAGATCAATGCAATTCCTGAATATAATGAAAATAGTCTGGAGTCTGTCCTTGTTGTTTCTCACGATATTACAGAGATGAAGCTGATAGAAAGAGAAATTCAGGCTAAGAACAGAAGCATTCATGAAAGTATAACTTATTCAAAAAGGATTCAGAATGCTATTATTCCTGATAATAAGTCTATCCAGAAAACCTTACCTGGCTCATTTATACTATATAAGCCAAGAGATATAGTAAGTGGTGACTTTCCTTGGTATATGGAAAAAGATGACTCAGTATTTATATCCGTAGTGGATTGTACTGGTCACGGTGTACCTGGAGCTATGTTATCTCTGGTAGGATATTTTCAATTGAATAACATAGTGGAGATGTGTTCCGGGCTAAATTCTGGGGCTATATTGGATGAGTTTGATAGAAAGGTTAATGAAACCCTTATCAAGGATACCAATGAAGAGAATATCAAAGACGGAATGGATATTGCATTTTGTAAAATTGATTTGTCTAAGAAGATCGTAGAATACGCCGGAGCTCACAGATCGTTATATCATGTTTCCAATGGAGAATTAACTGAATATAAAGGTGATAAATGGGCTATTGGTGGAGGAGTCTATAAAAATCAAACTCAGTTTACCAACCATAAGATCAAGATGAAAACTGGTGACATGATTTTCTTTTTCTCTGATGGATTCCCGGATCAGTTTGGTGGACCACAAAACAGAAAACTTGGTACGGTTAAAATCAAAGATGCTATCATGAATAACAAAGACAAATCTATGGCTGCAATACATGATGCATTGAATGTTGAGTTTGAATCATGGAAGGGTGAGCATAAACAGACTGATGATGTTCTTTTAATTGGTATTAAGTTTTAAGAATTTTTTATAGAGTTTAAATTAAAGTCGCAACTAATTACGTATGAATTACATTTATAATATTCACAAAACTATGGTAGAAGAAAATATCATACTTGTATACGAAGGGGAGTTTACCCAGGAAATAACAAAAGCCGTATTGTCAATGGCCGAAAAGAAGCTTGATTCTAAAGGCGAAGAGGGCAATATTAAAAGAAAAGTATTCAATGTAATGGTTGAATGCCTTCAAAATATCTGTAAACATTCTGAGAGCTTGTCCTTACCGAATGAAAAGAAAGCTATTTTTATGATTGGTTCTGAAGAGGATTGCTATATCATTACTTCAGGTAATATGATTGCTAATAAAGATATCAAAGGGTTGTCTGAAAAGCTTGAGAAGATTAACAGCCTGGATAAAGATGGTTTGAAGAATTTCTATAAGGAATTAATTCAGAATAATGAAATGTCAGATAAAGGGGGGGCTGGATTAGGATTTGTTGATATCGCGAGAAAGTCAGGACAGAAACTGGAATATAATTTTGAATCTGTAGATGCTGATTATTCTTTCTTTTCTTTCAAATCAAAAATTGCAAGAATCAGCGAGTAAATCCTTTTTCTTATATAAACCTATTTGATAATCTTTCTATAATTATGGATACTTTGAATATAAACGGAACTGAAGATACTCCCTCTGTCACATTGGACAAATCTAAAGGAGTATTTGAAATTTCCGGACGCTCACTCCCGGAAGATGCTGCCGGTTTTTTTAAACCAGTGTTAAGCTGGATAGAAGCATATAAGGACCAATCTAATCCAGCCACAAATCTTCAGGTTAAACTGGAATATTTTAATACTGCGTCTTCTAAATTGATATTGGACATTTTAACGAAATTCGAAAAAATACAGGGAGCAAAAATTATCTGGTATCATTTTTCTGATGATGAAGATATGAAAGAGGCAGGACAAGAGTTCTCCGAGCTTGTTGAAATCCCTTTTGAGTTTAAAGCTATGTAGGCAAAAGAGTGGGATAAATACCCGCTCTTAATCTACTTTTTTTGACTATTAACTTTTGGTAGTGCTTCCAGTGATTTTATACTTTCGCTAATATCATATACTTTGTCAATTTGTGTGCGTTCAAGCATACTGCTACCAATAGCTGATCGGTATCCTCCTGCACAGTGCACTGCAATTGGTTTACCGGAAGGTATAGAATGAATGTTATCTCTAAGTTTGTTTAGGGGAATGTTTATTGCATTTGAAAAATACTTTCCTGATGCTACCTCATTTACTTCTCTCACATCTATAATTGTATATTTGTCCTCTCCATCGACTAAATCTTTAGCATCTATTTTTTCTGATTGAGTACCTGAAGGTTTTTGCATGACTATAGCTCCGGCTATTTTTGATTCGTATCCTATTTTAGCTGTTTTAAGAAGCACCTCTTGCAATATACCATTATCGCTTGCTATAAGATAAAATGTTTCGTCAGGACTGATGATTGAGCCTAACCATGTTTCAAACTTTCCACCGTTAGGAATATTAATTGCTCCTTGGATATGTCCTGTCTTGAAGAGATCTGAACTTCTGGTGTCTACAATCAAAGCATCAGTCAATATTTCATCAATGTTTTCTATGTATTTAACATGGTCAATGCTCTCACTTAATTTAGGAGCGCCAAGTTTGTTTATGAGAACATCATATTGAAAATATTTTGGAATAAATGGCTGGTTCTCCAAAATGAGTTTTATAAATTCTGACTCACTCATGGATTGAAGAGCGTAATTCTCTTTTCTTTGGTTGCCAAGAGTATCAGAAAGATTATCGCTCATTGATTTTCCACAAAGAGAGCCGGGACCATGAGCCGGGAATATGATTATGTCATCCGGTAATTTTAATATTTTATCATGAAGAGAGTGATATAATTTACCCGCCAGCTTTTCTTTTAAAGTTGTGTTGTCTTTAAAAGACTCCCTTAAATCTGGTCTACCAACATCTCCAATAAATAGTGTGTCGCCGGTAAATATCGCATAAGGATTTTCTGTCTCGTCTTCAAGTAGCACTGAAATACTGTCAGGAGAGTGGCCTGGGGTATTGATAGCTTTTAATTTTATTGCTCCAATTTTTATCTCATCACCATCATCAAAGGTCGTATGTTCATAATTAACTTCTGATAATTTACTTGCATAGACTTTTACTTCTTGCAAAGAAAATTCTCCATGACTGCTTATGAAATCAGCATGGGGATGAGTTTCAATGACAGCTTTGATTTTGGCGTTATACTTACTTTCTAATTGAGTAAAGGGAGAGGTGTCTCTTGCCGGATCTATAAGGGCTATTTCTCCTTCACTTATAATAGCGTAGGAAAGCTGTGCCAGACCTTTATCAAAAAAACTTTCTATTTGCATTTTTTTAATTTTAATGATGAAAAGTGAATTCATTCATAACTGGCTTGCGCTGGCAATGTTGATAATGGGGTAATTTGATTTCCTCAATTATCTTATTACGGTCACATCTCCGGTTTTTGTCTGACTTCTAGGTCCACTAGTGCTTTCTCCCGTGTAAGTGAGTTTCCAGATATATGCCCCTTCCTGCACGGTTGTTCCTCTATACTCTCCGTTCCAGGAATTTTCCATTGAGTTTGAAACAAAAATCAATTCTCCCCATTGATCAAATATTTCAAGTCTAAAAGAGATGATATTGGCTCCTGAAATTCTGAATACATCATTATTTCCGTCACCATTAGGTGAAAATATATTAGGGACAAAGACCCTGGCTTCACAGATATCTTCTATTAATGTATTTACCGTACTTTCGCATCCATGTTCGCTTTTGGCTGTTAAGTAATAAATGCCTTCTGTAAATACTGTAATTGATTGAGTTGTTTGTCCTCCGGGTAGCCAAAGGTAACTATCTGCTATCCCCCCATCCAGTAACACGGAATCTCCATTTTCACTACACAGTGCATAAGTTGGATTCAAACTGACATCAGGAGCCTTTTCAAATTCAATATTGATTGTATCGCTTCTTTGGCATTGATCACTATAAATGGCAACACTGTAAGTTCCTGAAGTTGTTGGGTGTATTTGTCGGTTAATTTCATTGGTTGACCATTTATATTGGAATCCTGAAGGCACTATTCCTGCATCCAAAACGGGGGAAGAACCTTCACAGTAGGTTGTATCAGGACCTAATGAAACCGAAGGAGGAGTGATAAAAGTAATGGTTATCTGATCCGATTTTTGACATAAACCATTATTGTTAACTGTTGCGGAATAAATCCCTGAAGTTTTTATCACTATGCTTTGACTTGTAGCTCCGGTGGACCATGCATGAGTTAGTCCGGGGTTTTGTGCATCCAGCTGAATTGAGTCACCTGTGCATAAAGTTTTATCTATCCCTAAGTCAAATGGGATTACAGGAGCAAAGGTAACAGTTGCTGTAGCTGTGTTTATACATCCCGCCCTGCTGACTTCTACAGTATAAGTTCCAGAAGTGTCTGTATTGATAAAAGAAGATGTCGCCCCTGTACTCCATAGGTAAGATAGGCCTGAACCGCTTAATGTTGCATCCAATTTATAGGTAATCGGGTCGCAAATGATGGTGTCTTTAATTGGCGGTGCTGGGGGTGCTTCTACTATTGTCAATGTTCTGGACATAGTTGTATCTCCGCATGCATATATTGCCCTTACAGATACATTATATGTTCCTGGTCCTAGATAGGTATGTGTAGTTGTTTGGCCAGTTGCTGTTTGTCCGTCACCAAAGCTCCATGTCCAGGTAAATACCGTATCTGGTGCATTTGCCTGAAATAAAGTTATAGAGCCGGAACAAGTATCGGCATAAGCTAAATTCCAATCAGATGTATTAAAATAGTTGGCTACAAAATTAGGAAGGCCTGTGTTGCTTTCTGTGCCAAGATCTACAGACTTATGTTGATAGTCTGCATCTGTGCTATCTAGCGTAGGATTATTGATAACTCCAAGAAAGCCGCTTCCCGAACCTTTCAGAGCTACGTATATTTTTCCGTCAGGTCCTAACTGCAGAGCTTCATATGAAGCAGATGGATCAGTGCTTATAGTTACCTGTGAATTTTCAATTTCAGTTGATGTTGCCTTGGTGAGATCATATTGATAAAGGTGACCATCACCGTTTGTGCTTACATAAAGTTTATTGTTGTCATCAGAAAATTCCAGGCCAAATGGGTTTGTAACGTTGGTTATTGTATCGCTGATAGTAAGTTGACCAGTGTTTTTATTAAAATCAAATATTTCAACTTTATTTTGTTCAGCCAAAGCAACAGCTACTTTGGTTCCGTCTTTAGAAAACTTCATATAGCCCTGACCATTCGTTTGCACTGTACCTGTTGAAGAAATTACTGGGGTAGAAGAGAAGCCGCTTGTTCCAATTTTATATGATATGAAATTGTTTGAATTAAGTTCATGTGCTACCACCCAGAAATTACCCTGATCATCTTTCATGCCTGATATCTTATTGGCAACGGGAGTATTAAGGGGAACGTTAACATTGGTTACTCTCCCTTCTCCATTATTAAATGATAAATCTATGGTAGTATAACTTAATCCTGTTGAAGGGTTTACTGTGAAGACGTAATAAATATTGTTTGATCGAGGGTCTGGTACTATTATAGCGGATTGAGAAGAGTCTGAATTACCTTTTAATCCTGTGCCTCCTTGCATAATTTTATTGTCTTTGGTATAGATATTTATTCCATCGGTATAGAATAAAAGATTTCCAGAAGGGTCCGATATGGAAGCACTTCCGCCATTAGTGCTACTGGCATTGGTATTGGTTACAGAAGGAGGATTATCATTGAAGTTTAGTCCTGCATTATTTCCAAAATGCCAATTATAGTCCCCTTTGTTTCCTTGCCCCCAAAAACGAATTGTTACAGTGTCTGAAGTATAGCATCCGTTCTGGTAAATTTTTACCCAGTATTTTCCGGCACTGTTTAGTGTGTCAATTTGAGTTGTATCTCCATCAGACCATTTGTAACTTAAGCCTGGGATCCCAGCATCAATAAGATATGGGGCATCACAGACAACCGTGTCTTTTAGGTTAATTGATAAAGGAGGATTCGGATTATTCTGAATTGATATGTTTTTGGTAATAGTGGCAGGATTCCCACAAGCATCAGTGAATGAGAAGGTAACTGTATAAGTTGTATTTGTCTGAGAAAACGTATGTGTGGGATAAGCACCAAAAGCTGTATTTTGAGTTCCGGAAGCCAGGTCACCAAAGTTCCAGCTCCAGGTGGTCGTATCACCTACTCCAATTCCGGTAAATTGTGTTAAATTACTAAAACATGTATCTTTATAAGTAATTCCTGCATTAGCAGGAATACACTGCGCACTTGCAGAAGCAATATTGAAGAATAATATGTATATGACGATTAGTAATGAAACTCTCATTCGCTCTATATATTTAGTATCCGAAAAGCCCTGTAAGGCTATCAATTATAGTTGTTTGTAATCAAAATGAGCATGACAGTCTTTCTGCATTGCTGTTTGTTAGAAATTATCAGTATATTGGTTTCCCTAGGAAATCAACAAAGCAGGAAATATAAAAGATTTTATATTAAAGAAAAACTAAATAGAGACAATAAGGTTTGATTTATTAAATGAAGATTCTAATACACTTAGTTATATATATATTGATAATTAATTCAAGTGTTTCATATGCACAGGATGTACAATTATCACAGTTTTATAATGCACCTTTGTTTTTAAATCCAGCATTTGCGGGCACAAGCCATTCATCCAGGGCTATACTCAATTACAGAAATCAATGGCCTACTGCAGGAAAACCTTTTATAACCTATGCGGCATCGTTCGATCACTTTTTCTCTAAATATTCAAGTGGAGTGGGACTTATGGTAATGCAGAACAAAGAGGGAACATCAAAACTTAAATCGACAGAGATATCCGGTTTTTATTCTTACCATATTGGGTTGAATGAAACCTGGACATTCATTCCAGGATTACAAGCTACGTATGTTCAGCAAAATATTGATTATTCAAAAGTCATTTTTCCTGATCAGTATGATGATAATGGATTTATAGGAGGAACGTCTGAACCATTGAATTTATCAAAAAGAAATTACTTTGATTTCTCAGCTGGAGGGCTACTTTATTCAGAAGTATTTTGGTTTGGTTTTTCATACCATCATCTAAATAGACCACGCCAATCTTTTTTAGATGATGATAGTAGGCTGCCCGGAGAAATGAATCTGCATGCTGGAGCAAGGATCCCGATAGCAAGCAGTCCTAGAGGAAGATCAACCCGGATTAAATATAAAGAAAAAGCATTTATACCATCCATTCTTTATAAGACTCAGGGGAAATTTGATCAATTGGATCTTGGTATCAATGTTTTACTGGAACCTGTGCAGTTCGGGATGTGGTACCGGGGACTTCCTGTAAAACAATATGAGGCAGGTTTAACCAATGCAGAGGCTGTTATTGGTCTGATAGGGGTGGTATTTAATGGTTTTAGTTTTTGTTATAGCTATGACTATGTTGTATCAAGGCTTAACAGAAGAACTGGAGGCGCTCATGAAATTTCTTTGATCTACATATTTGGTGAAAATGATCAAAAAGGAAAGAAGAAAACTAAATACAAAAGACTCCCATGTCCTTCGTTTTATAAGTTGTAGTCTTGCTTATATGATTTAATAAGTAAATTTATTTAGATGGTTTTATGTATCGTTCATTAAAACAGGTCTTTAATTAAAAATAAATTTAAACCATACGAAAAAAATCACGTAATTAGGTCCATATTTTAGGTATAAATTTTAACATAATTTTTTCGAAATGGACCAAAACAAAGTTGATTTGTTCATTGCTTCAATGAACGAAAAGTTTCCGGCAGAAAAACTAGGCCTCATCAGAGAGCAACTCTCCAGGTTAGATGATAGTAAGCTTGCCACAATTCAATCTATTCAATATAAAAATCCTACAACCCTATTGATCGTATCCTTTCTTCTGGGTGGATTAGGAATAGACAGATTTATGCTAGGCCAAACAGGTCTGGGAGTTGCTAAATTGCTTACTTGCGGTGGATTGGGAGTTTGGGCATTAGTTGACTTATTTTTAATAATGGGTAAAGCAAGGGAAGTTAATTATAATAAGTTTTCTCAGGTTGCTGTTTAAAGCATTTAAAAAATACAACCTCAAATACCTGCTTGCAATCTCTGCGATTGTAAGCGGGTATTTGTTTTTATATGTTTTTGATTGCTATAATAACCACCAGCATTTCACACTTTGTATTTTTAAAAGAATTACTGGTATTCCTTGTCCAGGTTGTGGAATGGGAAGAGCTACACTTGAACTAATGAAAGGGAATTTATCAGAAGCCTTTCAGTACAATATTCTCAGTATTCCTTTTTCAATAGTAATCATAATTTCATTAATCTGGATGTTCGCTGACCTTTTTAGGCAGAAGGATACTTTTTTTGTCTTCATAGAAAAGAGAATGAAATTTCAATATAGAATTCTGATATTTGTGGTCCTTGTGATGGATTGGGTTGTAAATATTATCAGAGGGGTATAATTTTTATAATATCTTCAATATTTTCAATAGCTTAATTATATATTTTTTAGAATCTTTCTGAAAATAATCTTTAGGTATTATTCAGGAGTCTATTTTTATAAAATACCTTATAAATGTATTTTTAAAGGATTTTTGATCGTTATTTTCCCGTAAAAAGATAGAGGAAAAGAGCTTAGTTTACCTCTCAAGTTTATAATTTTTCTTATTTAAGTTTAGTGGTTTTAATGAATTAATTGCACCTTTTACAAAGTCGACTAATTCAGCTAATGTAATTAAACCCTAACCTAAAATTAACGATTGAATTCTATGGAAACACCTGTTTTAAAAAAGCCAACAGATCGGCTTGAAGTCATTGATGTCTTAAGAGGGATAGCATTATTCGGACTGTTTTCTGTTCATATGCAGGAGCACTTTGAGCTGTTTATATTTCCTGAGACCAATTCTGAAATGTTAAAAGTATTAGATAAAGGTGTCAATGAAATAGTATATTTTCTTTTTGCAGGCAAGTCATATGCGCTGTTTGCGTTCCTTTTTGGATTAAGTTTCTTTATTCAGATGAAAAGTCAGGCAGATAAAGGAAACGATTTCAGAAGCCGTTTTATTTGGAGGCTTATAGTTTTAGGTGGGATAGGGTGGTTTCATAGCCTGGTTTATTCTGGAGATATTCTTACCTATTTCTTTATTATGGGATTTGTGCTCGTAGTGATGGACAAAGTACCTTCACGAGTGCTCATTATACTTGCGGTATTTTTTCTTTTGCAGATTCCATTTGTAGTAATGGTTATAAATAAAACTTTGAACCACGATTATCAGCGTAACCCACTTTTGATTACAATGGATGCAATCTATAGCTCAAACGGGCCAATTTTCTCCAAAGGAAGCTTATTGGATGTCCTCTCATTTAATATTTCTGAAGCTCAAAAGTCCAAATGGTTGTATATGTTCCTATATGGACGCGTATTTCAGACGTTAGGCTTATTTATGATTGGTATTGTGATTGGCAGAAGTGGCTTCTTCAAAACAATTGGAAAGTATAAGAAACATTGCCAGGTAGCTTTGGTTCTGGCATCCACTTTATTTATTCCTTTGTTTATATTTAACAGATTCTATCTGCCAGAGATTGCTTCAGAAAAGACTATCATTGAATCGTGGACTATCATATTATCTTCTTATGCTAATTTTGCTTTTGTCGTAATCATCTTCAGTAGTTTTGTTTTACTTTATCAAAACGATACAATAAGGAAAGGGCTTGATATTCTTAAATATATAGGTAGAATGAGCTTGACAACTTATGTGATGCAGTCAGTGGTGTGGGTTCCCCTCATCTATGGGTATGGAGCCGGCTTGTATGACTCTATTGGGTTCTTTTACAGTTTTCTGCTGGGAATTGTATTCTTTGTGGCTCAGTTATTCCTTAGCAGATGGTGGATGAACAGATATCATTATGGACCACTGGAGTGGCTTTGGAGATCTGTGACTTATCTTTCTCTCCAAGATGTACCTTTGAAAAGGGATCTTGTTCGGAGTTAATATTCCTATTTTTGATAAAGCCAAAGTCCTGTAAATAATACAGGACTTTGACTTTTATATAATTTCCAATCCTTTAAATGTTGACTTGATGGGGCTGACTTTTTAGTGCGCAGCTCCACTGACCTTCATTTCATTAAGATCCAATTGTATTTCTGCTTTTCTTATTTCCTCATCACTGAAGAACTTTTCTTTTCTTAATTGAAATAGTTCTATGCGTTGAGCCGAATAAATATCTAATAGGATTTTACGATAATCTTCTTTTTCTTCAATTTGAGTCGTGTCGCATTCTAAAGAGGCAAGTCTTTGCTGTGAGGTGGCTACCTCGTGTTCAAGATTTGTTTTTAATATAGCTACCAGCTCATTTTCCTGTATCTCCAAAGCGTATTTATCGCATAAGCGACGAAGAGCAACATTCGATAATCTTAAATTTATTCCAGTCTGTTGCTCATCTTCAGGTATGATCTTATCAATTTCTTTTAACTTGATGAGTTTAATGATCAGAGGCAGTGTAAGTCCCTGGACAACAAGCGTGACAAATATTGTTATGAATGTGATAAAGATAATCAAATTACGGTGAGGAAAAGCAGTACCATCGTTCATGAGCATTGGGATAGACAATGCGGTCGCCAGCGAGACGACACCACGCATTCCTGCCCAACTCACTACTAAAGGACCTTTCCAGCCTGGATTGGATTCTTTGCGAATTTCTGCATTGAGCCAACGAGGAATATGAGTTGCCGGGAATACCCATAAAAATCTAAGCAATATGATGATTCCACTAACCAATAAGCCATATTTTATTCCTTGAGCAATTGAATATTCTCCCAGACCATTGATTATCTCAGGCAGTTCTAGACCAATCAGAATAAATACGACAGCGTTCATAATAAATATCATGGTTGTCCATACGCCGAGCATATTGATACGGGTAGTACCGGTAGTGAAAACTTCATGTGAACGGTAAGATATAAAGAGCCCACCACTTACAACTGCCATTACTCCGGAAAAATGAAACTGCTCTGCTGTAAGGAACAGAATATATGGCGTCATAACTGTCAATGCTGCATCTATTGCAGGTGTTGTCGGAAGGAAACGATGTATCGCATACATTACATGAGCACCCGCGAGCCCAATAACAACGCCCATCGAAGCTACAAGGAAGAATTGACCGGCAGCTGCGTGAAAAGAGAAGGTACCGGTAAGTATTGCGGCTAATGCAAAACGAAAGACAATTAGTGAAGATGCATCATTGACGAGGCTTTCTCCTTCAAGAATGGTTAATACCCGCTTTGGTACATCCAGGCCTTTTAATACAGTCGTTGCAGCAACAGCGTCAGGCGGAGATATAATGCCTCCCAGTAGAAATCCAAGTGCTAATGTAAATCCGGGTATTATGTTACTTGAGAAATAAGCCACCAAAGTAGAAGTAAAAAAAACAAGTCCAAAAGCGAGCAAGCTTATGGGGCGTTTCCATTTCCAGAAGTCTTTCCATGAAGTATACCAGGCTGCTTCATAAAGTAAGGGCGGCAGGAAGATCAGGAAGACAAGATCTGGTTCTAACTTAATGACAGGAATGCCCGGAATAAAGCTAATTGCGAGACCTGCCAGTACCAGGAATATGGGATATGCGATTTTTATCTTTTGTGCCAACATCACAAGGAGAAAAACTGCAAAAAGAAGACTGAGTATAAGTAGTAAGTTGTAATGCACTTTTATATAATCCTTTTATTGATCTGGAATTTATGTTAATTATTGTTCATCTGGTAATAACAAAACCAGGAAGTCGATGACCAGAGATGTGACCTGTCCATCTTTGTCTATCCCCCAATAAGCAGGGTAAACACCATCTCCATAACCAGACTGGAACATCGTTATATTCAGATCCGACCCTGGTAGTTTGAAATTTATCCAGTCTCCGTAGTCTTGTGGATCATTTTTGTCGATGGCATTCTTCTTGAATTCGGCTGCAAAGAAATCGTCATAGATATTACCTTCTGGATTTTTTTGAACAAAGGCTTCTATAAACTTATCATATTGAAGAGCAGCATTATAATCCATAAACCCACCTAGACCAGCGTCGACGGGAAAACCGAAGAAGTCACCCTTTTCTTTTAATTCACTGATATCGTCATCATTTCTCAAAGCGAGCACCCACTTTTCTGCTTTATTGTTACTTAGTTCCAGTTTAGCCACTGCATAACGATCCCCAGCTTCTTCTGTCTTTGCGATATAGATCTTAACAGGATAAGCACCAGGACTTATTTTCTTGCTTAAAGGCACTATGTCATGAAACACAAGCGGATCACAAACGACGATTTCACCGCTAGGTGCATTGAGATTGCCTATTTCAAGAAGTTCGATAGGTGTTCCTTGTACTTCTTTGTTTTCAAATATGATATTGTAATCAGCGTGGGATACAAATTCCATGAGATATAGGTAATTGATTATAGGTCAAAAATAAAAAATCGATACAGGGAATACAAGGTTTTACTTTTTATCTGCAATCCTGTGCCCGATAAAAAAATAAGCGAAAATAAAATTTTGGATAAACTAGTCTAATAAAACATTGTTAAATTGGCCTCAATTAACCAACGTTATTTAATTTTGATATGAAAAATTTTATAGTGCTTTTAAGGGAACCTGATGGCCGCAAAGATGCGCATCAGGAAGATGAAATTAAAACACATCAACTCAATTGGAAAAACTGGCTTACGAAATACCAGCAGGAAGGTAAACTTGTAGGAGGAAGCAGTCTTACGCTTGAGGGAAATTTAATAAAGGGCAATGATGCTCAAGTGACTAAAGGTTTGCATGAGGTCGGGACTGAGATTGTCGGAGGTTTTTTATTATTAAAAGCTGAAGACCTGAATGAAGCAACTGCTATAGCCCAGACTTGCCCTATATATGAGTTTGATGGTTATGCGGAAGTGAGGGAGTTTAAGCAGCAGTAACTTTATTTACAATAATAAAGGGGCCTTTATTATCTGTTATTATTTAAGACTTACAATACAAAATAGAAATGGATATTATTTTGTTGACTGAGAGGTTACATATCTTTTCTAATGGGGATATATTCCCGTTTTCCAAGTTTCCTTATGTCCCAGGATATGTTAAAATTGTTTCTCCAGTCTTTGGAGGAAAAAGGTATTTCTATAAGTAAAGAAGATATAAAAACGGTTTCAGAACACACGCGAACGGTTTCTATAGAAAAAGGTATCACATTTATGAAACAGGGCGTGCCTGTTAAAAGACTTTATTTTTTGATCAGCGGTACTGTCAGGTTATACGTGGCTCATGAAACTCATGAAACAACAATGGATTTTATCTCCTGGAATGATTTCGTTTCTACATTTGTATATGTTCAAAATGAAGTTCCTTCGACAGTGGCTCTTGGAGCATTGACAAGTGTGACAGCACTTTTCTGGGAGAAAAAAGATATTGTCTTTCTTAAAAAACATACAAAGGTATTTAACGATATTGAAAATGTAATGCTGGATACTTTACTTCAGTGGAACCTAAGAAGAGAAATAGATTTTAGAAACCTTAGCCCTGAACAAAGATATCTGAAGCTTTATGAAAATCAGCCAAGAGTCGTGCAACAAGTCCCACTTAAATATATTGCTTCTTATCTGGGAATACATCAGGATAGCCTGAGTCGCATCCGTAAAAAGATTATTTTGAAACGCGCTTAACTACAAATGTTTAGAATCATTGTAACCCCTGAAAATCTGACAAAAGTCAGATTTTAATAAATATTTCATATTTTACTTTACTGAAAATTAAATCTGGTCTTATAGAGGAATTTATTTTTATTCACACCAGAGAGGGATTACAAATTATACTCAAATTATTACGCTATGAAATTGATTATTAAGGCTGTTGCAGTTTGCAATATGCTGATCTGTACAGCAAATGCTCAGGAAAATGTATTTAAACCGACAAAAGAAGCGGTTTATTTTAGAGCGAATGAAGAATGGAAATTGTCCAGTCTATACCATTATACTTACAATCAAAATGGTGATCAGGTAACCAAAGTAACAAAGAATGGTTCTGAAGTTCCTATGTCTAAGGATTCTCTTGTCTATTCAACGAATAAAGAAAATATCGAACACTACTATTATATCTGGGATCCTTCATCCCAAAAATGGAATCCAAGTTCTAAAGAGACTTATTGCTATAATGAAAATGGAGAGTCTTGCGGTCATGCTTCCTATATTTACTCAAATGGATGGGTCTTAGACTTTGCAACTGAAGATGTAAGATCTTTCCCTCAGGCTGATGAGGAAGAAGTGAAAACAAGGGTATATGGAAGTGATGGCAAACAATGGAAAGACATGACCAAATACCTTATCAAGTATGATGCAGAAAGAAAAATAGTAAGCAAGACTTATTCTTTTGTTGATCCTGTTACGAAAGCCTGGACTTATTCATCAAGAATTTCCTATAACGGTTGGTTGGATTTTGAAAATGATGTTCCAGCAAAGCGAGTAACTGAAGAATATAAAAATAATGAGTGGTTACCGCAGGATTCAAGCACGTTTGAAGAGTTTCAGAACCTTTGGATAGAAACCAGAAAGACCTTTAATGCTGATAAAAGTTTGAAAGAAATACTGAAAATATCTAATTCAAAAGATGGAAATTACAGAGATGTCATGAAAGCATGGAATAATGGTTGGTTGCAAATTTCATCCTATGATAGAACTGATATAAAGGTAACAACAACCCATAATGAATTTGAAGATGATCAGTTGTTATTAAACGAAAAGACAATTTATGATATCGAAAAAGGTCAGGTTGTTCACAGTATATACATTTCAACCATTGGAAGCGGAGAGGTTATAGAATATTCTGAGGCGGAGCATGAATTGGTTTATGATGATAAAGATAATCTTTTGGAAGACATTGCCAGTATCAGAACAGAGTCTACTGCTTCATACACACAATTTAGAAAAACTGTTTATTCAGATTTTGTAGAAATAGGCGTAGTGGCAGGTATTGAAAATAAGGGAAATGAAGAGTCGATTATTTATCCGAATCCTGGTACTGGTATATTTAATATCAGGAATTTAAAAGCAGGTGATCAAATGATCATCTCAAATGCTTCAGGTGTAAAAGTTTTTGAATCAGCAGCATTGAAAGACAACATGGATCTTTCAAATCTGACTTCTGGAATTTATTTGGTGAAGATCATTAACAATGAAACAGTCATCAGTGACAAACTGGTTATTGAATAGTAAGTGTTTATTTTAGCAACAAAGCCAGATTTAAAAAGTCTGGCTTTTTGCTTTTTATAGAGGTTATTTCATACCTAGATAAGTATAGGATAGTATTGATCTTTCTGTTTATCAGTGTTTTATTGTGAAGGGGAAATATTAATCCCTCCATATAAAATATTTTCACCATTTTTATAGAACATTTTTAATAGTCATACGCCCTCATTGAGGATATGGACGAAAAAGAACTTATTCGGGCTTGTAAAGAGCGTTCTATTTTTGCACAGAGGTTATTATATACCAGATATGCACCTTTATTAAGAGGTGTATGTGTCCGGTATTTAAAAAATCCTGATGATGTCAGCGATGTTTTGCAGGAAGGGTTTATTGAAATTTTTAAATGCCTGGACCAATATAAAGGCGAAGGTTCTTTTATAGGATGGCTCAAAAGGGTCATGATTCATTCCGCTATTGATTTCATAAGAAAAAATAAGAAGTACAGACTGGAAGATGTTAAAGAAGAAATTGACTTGTCTGAAGATACTTTTGACGAAGCTGAATATCTTAAGCTTCTTGATATGCCTGGCTATGAAGGTTATATGTTAAAGGCATTGCACAGTCTGCCAGAAATTTTATCCACTGTGTTCAGTATGTTCTATGTAGATGAGCTCAGCCATAAGGAGATTTCTTCATTGCTTGAAATAGATGAGATCACTTCAAGAACAAGACTTAACCGTGCAAAGAAATTATTAAAAGAATATTTGTTGAATTTTCTAAAATCAGCCCAAGACTATGCGCGATCCAATTAAAGACATGTATAAAGCAGTCTTTGATGATTATACAGTCAGAAAAGACGGGGGAGAGTGGGAGGCCATGGAAAGCCGCATTCAAAAGCAAAACTTCCTTCATTTTCGATGGTCACAGTTTAATATTTTTTATGCTGTTTCTATCATTACTACATTATTTCTGACGACCTTAATGAGTGGACATTATTTTTATTCTAACTTCATAAAGGAACCTTTATCAGAAAAAACTGCAGTGACTAAGGAAATACAGGAAAATAAGATTGTGCCCAATGTTGAATCTTCTGACCTTTCTTCAATACAAACAGAAAAAAATGTTAAAGCATCAAAGATGGTATCTGTAGAGCATGGAATGAACCTGAAAAATAATGTACGTCCAGTTATTGATAAGATACAAGATGAGAATAACATTGTAACACCCAATCAGAAGATTTCGGAGCCATCTGCAACTGCACAACAAACCACTTCCGAACAACCATCGAAGACTCCATTTATCAAGGTGCAGAAAGTTGTTATTGTAAAACAAGATACAATTCATTTAGTGGACACTATTAAAACGAAAGGAAGGTTTTGGAAAAAACATTAAAGGTTTTCAAGCTCTCTTTTTTTAGTTTATTAGCATATCTCTGTTCTCTACATTTATTATATGCACAAAGAGATACAGTTGTTGTTTATGACACCATATATGAAATGAAAGATCCGGTTGTGATTACACATGAATATTATAGTTCGTCAGATAAACAATTAAACAGAATTCGGTTAAATAAAATTTATTGCGGAGCTGGGTATTCCTGGGATTCATACAAAAATAAGAACGTAGAAAATGGTAATTCCAAATTTACTTCAATAGGTGGAAGTATATGGCTATCCAAAGTTTTCTTTGCTGAACTTGGATTTAATTATCAGATTGGAAAAACAAAGATACACAGCACTGTAAATAATAGAATTACTAAAGAAACAAACTTTATAGAATACGATACAATTGGATATTATATTCATACTGTTGATGGTGTTTCAACTGAGGTTCCCATAGTTGATGAATTCATAAGAACAAGGACAGATACTGTAGTCGCGATTGATCATGTTACATATAATAAACAGGTAAAGTCGATAAGCATACCAATTTCCTTTGGATATATATACACCAGAAATCGCTTTTATTGTAGTATTCTGGCGCAGGTAGCACCTGTATTTATATCTCTAAGTAAAGAAGGAGATGGGAAAGAAGCTTACGAAAAGCAATTGAGACTTGGTGCTGGTATTGAATTCGGAGTTAAATTAACAAATGCTGTTGGGATTTCTGCTCGTTATATGTTGCAGAATCAGTTTCAATACAGGATCTCTGATAAAGACCTTTCAGGTATTCAACATCAGGTTACATTGATGTTAAATTATTTTTTCTAAAACTCTAGAACGTTATTAATCTCTCCACGCCTTATCAATGAAAACGTTTTCAGTTTAACTTTTTACAACTTTTAAAAAGAAAATCATGAAAAAAATTATATTGTTTTTAGTATTCATTGTAAATGTATTGACAGGCTATAGTGGATCTATCTACCTATTAGGCCAAACAGATCATAGAGGTATTAGTGTGGAGGTTTGGAAATATGACGGCACACTGGTTGATACTGCAACAACCAATGTTTACGGTTCCTTTACTATACGATATGCTGATACTTATACATACTATAAATTAGTAGCGATAAAATCAGGTTATCATTCCATTACTGTTGACTCTGTCCGTGCATCATATGGCTCCTGGTATTCAGATAATGACGGACCGCTCAGGACTATAGACTTTGATTATGGATTTGCACCTGTATTAATACCAGTAAGTGGCTTAAAAGTATTGAAAGGATTTCTTGATGCAGATCTTACAGATACAACGGTGTTGCATTTCATTGAGAAAGATTGCCGAATCGCTAAAGATATAAAGGTTGGTCCAGGTGTTAAGATTTGCTTCAATAAAAATGCAGCATTTTATATTGAGAATAAATTCAAAATTGTGTTTGAAGGAAGTAAAAGTGATTCTATTAGGTTCCTTCCTTATCCAATTCCTAATGGAGATGCCGAAGGTGCAGTGAAGCTTGATGGAAATTCCAAGGCTGATTTTTCTTTTTGCAGCTTTAATAAATCTTTTAATGTACAATCAAAGAATCAGCAAACAAGAGCTTCTTTTAAGAATAATAAAATTCAAACTATTGACATTTTTTGTCGGGGGATAATAGAGCTAAGTAATAATCAAATAGATGGTCTGAAGATCAATCAAGCAGCAGAGTATTATGATTACATCACTCCTGAAATTGTAATCGAAAATAACAGAATAGGATCATTGTATTCCAGTTTAATTAATGGGCCTGCAATTATTAAAGATAATAATTTTATAGGATCTATTCAGATAGATACTGCATTGACAAGATTAAGGATTGAGGGTAATATTTTAAAAACCTGCACCTTTAATTATATTAATGGAATTGATTTTACTTGCAATAAAATTTACGGAGTAATGAGCTTGTCAAGTTATTCGACGGAGGGTAATATTTTTATTTCTGACAATGCTTTTACGCCAACATCGACATCTTCTTGGGATAATATTGTTATTCGAAATGACCAGGCTGGCATTGAAATTAAAAATAACTTTTTCTCAATAAGAGGTGGCAGATTAAAAATCAGGCCGGGAGACTATCAATGGTCTGCTACAAGATCAGTTTTGTTTGAAAATAACACGGTCTCAGGTGATGTAGTGTTTATCAACGATGATGAAAATTTGCAAAGGGATATTTCCCTGTTTAAAAATGTGTTCGGAGGAGATGTGCTGACTGGTGAATTGCAAATGGAGCATTATGATAATCTTTATAAATACGATGTTTTATGTTTTTGTGAAGCATCTGCTCAATTTTCGAATACATTGGGTTATAAAACTGACAGATATAATAATATCTATAGTGAGAGTATTTCTTTTATTAATGATACCTTACCATTTTTAAAAGAGTCTGTTGAAGGTATTGAGCGTCGCTTGGGCGTTAAGGTTGAAAGCTCTTGTTTACATAATTATTATAAGAACTCAATGACAATATCGGATGATCATAGTATATCCGGAAAAATTTCATCAGAAGCTTCTGATTTTACTTTAGCCTATGTTGCTGCTATCAACAAAAACAATGGAAAGACTTCTATTCAAAAAACAAATAACGACGGAACATATATTATTAAAGGATTGAAAAAAGGAGAGTATTTACTCTATGCGATACCTCGTGATACCTCATATTACAAAAATGGTATGTACGTGACGACAACCCTTCAGAAGGATTATTTTCCAACATATTTTTTTAATAAGCTGGATTCCAAATTGGCCAATAAGGTGATCTTAATAGGTGATATTACAGAGGCTAATATATCTCTGATCAAAAACACACAAAGCAATGTTACAAATGATGTTGTCATAGGAACTATCTTATATAAAGACACGACATTCAGTGATGCTGGGACAGATTGGATGGGCTCTTCAATGGGCGATAATCCTTTCTTTGCTCTAGACACTAAGCATTATGCTTGTCAGAACCTTCTACTTTATGCGGAAGATGAAAACGGTGCGATTGTGGGCTGGGCTAAAACAACTGGAGGAGGATTTATTTTTACAAATCTTCCTGCCGGGAAATTAAAAATAAAAGCACAACGAATTGGATTTCATCTTGAAAACGAAGAAACATTTATTGTTGAGCGTGGGATGTCTAAAGTTGTAGGTTATCTTGTAAAAGATGATGTTTCTTCGACTACGGGTATCTTACCAATAGAATATACAAGAGCTAATAATGTTACTCCAAATCCTTTTCAGGAAAGATTTATTCTGAATGATATATTGAACGATGAAGAAATTAATGTTTATGATATTATGGGGAAGCTTATGCTCAATCAGATAACGCACGGTGAGGAATCTCTGTTAATAGATGGTTCTTCTTGGCCAGCAGGAATATATTTTGTGAAATCTGGAGACAAGATCAGTAAAATAATAAAAGAATAATACCTGGGGATAAAGGTGTTTGTACAAATGAAAAGAGGCTGGCTCAATGTGAGTCAGCCTCTTGTGCTCTCTATCTGAAACTATTCTCCGCTCTTTTCCTGAGCTTCTCTATTATTCTGAGGATAATTGATGGTGATGTTGTTTAGCTTGCCTGTAAACTTAAAAGGAGATTTATATATGTCAGCAACTGGTGTTAGCTGATCTCTTCCAACATCAAGACCTTCGTCATAAGCAAAGATATAGGCATGAATAGGAGTGATGTCTTTTTCTGCAACCTTCTGATTATTGATATACAATATCTCTTTTCCTACAGATTCTCCCTGAGCTTTAGGTTGTATAAAATTGAAATCAAAACGCAATGATACTTTTCCTGTTGGAACTGATCTGTCAGAGACCAGGTAAGTAACTTTAGAGTTATGGTTATGAGCTACCTGTAGTTTTCCTTCTTTGACAAAGAAACTGAAACCTTCAAATCTGCTGCCTACCGCAAGTAAGGCACCTTCATTGGTTTTATCTGTAATTTCAACATCTGCAGTAATGCTGAATGGTCTTGCCGTTAATGAAGGTCCTGAAGCTCCGAAAATCTGAGCTACTCCTGGATATAACACAACTGTTGATTGTCCTTCATAGGCGCTTTGTCCCGCACCAAAGCTGGTGGACAATCCGTCCTTTAACGGATATACATTGTATTTTCTTGCTTCACTATCAAAGATGTCCTGAAGTTCTTTTAGTTTTTCAGGATTTTTGGCAGCAAGATCAATACGTTCGTTATAGTCTTCATTCAGGTTGTAAAGCTCCCATATATCTTTGTCAAAAGGAGTTCCGGGTTTGTGTAATGTACCCGCTTTCCAGCCATCTTTATAAATGGAACGTGTACCTGAAATTTCAAAGTATTGAATAGTATGTCTGCTTGGAGCTTTCGGATTATCAATGGTATACCCAAGGCTTATACCTTCTGCCGGCTCCTGAACATATCCGTTAATAACTGTCGGTACTTTAGCACCTGCTAGTTCCACCGTTGTAGGCCAGATACTGTTAACGTGCGTATATTGATCACGTATTCCGCCTTTGTCTTTTATGTTTTTTGGATAGAAGATGATCAATGGATTTCTTGTTCCTCCTTCTGAATTTGCATCTTGTTTCCAGTATCTGAAAGGTGTGTTGGTTGCCTGTGCCCATCCAAGAGGATAGTTAGGACTTGAATATTCAGTTCCTATTTTATCATAGCTCTTTAAAAGATTTTTAATCCTTTCATCATACTTAGGACCACTGTTGTCTTTATTGCCTTCGAAGTATTCACCCAATCCGTTTATAACTCCTCCAAAGGTACCCTCTTTGCTGGCTCCATTATCACCGACAACAAGTACGATCAAAGTATTGTCCAATTGATTAAGCTTTTTAAGATGCTTCACAATTCTTCCGATTTCATAATCAGTCTGAGAAATGAATCCTGCATATACTTCAAAGAATCTTGTGAATAATTTTTTCTCATCAACAGATAGTGAATCCCAGCTTTTGATGCCAGGGTTGTGCGGAGGCAATACTACGTTTTGAGGCACGATGCCCAATTTTTTCTGATTGGCCAATACCTGTTCGCGATATTTGTCCCAGCCTTGATCAAACTTACCTTTGTATTTGTCTATCCATGCCTTTTCTACCTGATGAGGAGCGTGGCCAGCACCTGTTGCTAGATATAAGAAAAATGGTTTATCAGGTGAGGTTGATTTTTGATCTGTGATATATTTAATCGCTTTATCTGCAAGCAACGTATTAAGGTGTGTGCCATTGTCAGTTTCAACCGGAGTAGTTCCTTCCACAAGCTGAGGATGGAACTGATCAGTTTCACCATAAAGGAATCCATAGTATTTATCAAAGCCTCGTCCCGTTGGCCATCGGTTAAACGGACCAGCTTGAGTAGCTTCTTTTACAGGTGTGATGTGCCATTTACCTAAAGCATAAGTACTGTAACCGTTTTCACGCAATACTTCAGCTATTGTAGCTTTTTCGAATGGTATTCTTGCATCATAGCCAGGGTAGTTAAGAGCTGTTTCAGGAAATAATCCCATATGAGCTGAGTGCTGATTACGACCGGTTATCAATGAAGCACGGGTAGGAGAGCATATAGCTGTTGTATGAAAGTTTGTATACCTGAGTCCATTGTTGGCAAGACTGTCAAATGTTGGAGTTTGGATAAGTCCTCCAAAAGATGAGATGGCTCCGAAACCAACATCGTCTAATAATATCCAGACCACATTCGGAGCTCCTTTGGTGGCCTTTACTATTGGTTCGGCTTTATAAGGTTGAGATTCAGGAAGGGTTTTACCTATCTTACCATTCCATTGCTGTGTGGGATCGTATTGGGCATATATGCCTTGTGAAAACAACCCCAGCAAGGCAGAAAAGAGTATAGATTTATTCATCAATGTAAAATTGTTTTTAAAAGGTTAATAAAAACTGGTAAAAGAAATTCTGATTCACTTTGGTGGTTGGAAAAGTGAATAATCTTATTAAAATTCTATTCAGCAAGCAGGTGGTAAACTGGTGGTTATGAAAAAGCTGTTAAAAACGGTGGTGAACAAAAATAGATTGTATTCAACTATTTACAAATATTCATTAAAAGAAATCGGGCATCGTATCACTAAGTGTTTAATGAAGTATTTTCTATAAATTAAGTTCTGCATTTTTTTATAACTCCTGGATTGATTAATTTCAATAAATTGATTTTCTATGAAACAGCTTTTCATAATTTTTCTTTCAGTCATTACAATCTCCTGTCAAAGTCAGAATAAATTAGCTCTCGAAGAACTTGAGACTATTCCTGGCTTATATTCAACTGTAGTACTTCAGAATGATACAGTGGCATTCAGGAAGTTTTATAATGGCAAGGATGATGAAACCTATTTTCATATCCATTCAGAAACTAAAAGTATCATGGCATTACTTATAGGTATTGCTATTGATAAGGGGTTTATAAAAAGTGTAGACCAAACTATTTCCGATTTTTATCCTGTAATTCTTGACGATACCTCTAAGCTTAAAAAACAAATTACGATCAGACATCTATTGAATCAAACGTCCGGACTAGCCGCTATTGAATGGCCTAATTCAATGTGTGATCAATGGTTAAACAGTCCGAATCCTTCTTTGTTTTTATTATCATTGCCTATGGATGCTGTTCCTGGAAGTAAATTTTCTTATAGTACACCTGCTTCTCATTTGCTTTCTGGTATTATAACAAAGGCCACTGGAATGGAAACTGCTGACTTTGCTGATAAATATTTACTCAATCCTTTAGGTATTACAGATCATAAATGGGTGAAATTGCATGATGGCTTCTATGATGGAGGTGGTACTGCTGTTCAGTTTAAGACTGACGACATGCTTAAAATTGCCAGACTTATCCTGAATAATGGAACACATAATGGCAAAGTATTAATATCACAGAAATACGTAGGACAGGTTTTCCAAAAAGACAAAAAGATACTTGCACCTTGGGGATTGAAAAATTCATATTATAATTTTTGCTGGTACACTGCGGACTTTGAAGGGTATGAAGTCAGGTATGCAATTGGATATGGAGGGCAATTTATTTTTATAATACCAGCTCTTAATACAGTTATAGCAGTGAATCATAACACAAGGGTTGTTGATCCGAATAAGCAGTCTGGAGTGTTTCTGGAGAAAAGTTTTCCGGTGATATTTAAGCAAGTGTTGGCGGCTTCGGAGGGAAGAGGAAAATGATTAAGATGAAATCTTGCTTATGTCAATTGGACATATTGTTAAAGAGAAGTACAATTTGTTTTATAATTGCAATAATAGCTAGTTGTTCTGCAGAGAAGGATAAAATTATAAAACCTGATCAAAGGAGTTTTTTGCTTGTAAATCTGAATCAGGAATTTCCTGTGATTAATTTTCCTTTAACTTTTCGTAATAATGATTCTCTAGGTCTTAGATGTATCAAGTGTGAACTTGATCCTTTCGGACAAAAAATTCTTAAAGAAGAATTTTCAATAAAAGATACCTACTTTAACTCAATTAAGGTGAGTAATAAAAATAAAAGTATCTTATTCCATAGTTTAGGCTCCTGGGCATCCTATTCTTTCAATTATGATAGTATTTATAGAAGATTGAGTGGAAGGGTGTATTCTTGTTATGATTGGGATATTTCTTATAGTTATAAGGATAGTTCTGATAAAATTTACCAATATTCAAGGGTGGACGATTTTAAACCAGATACAACAATTTACCATCTTGATTCTCAGGGAAGGGTTTCAACTGCAGAAGGAACAGAATATGGTGATTTATACAAAAGTCTATATATAAAAAAAGTATTTTATTCAGGTTCGGGTTCTATACCTGATTCCATTGTCAGCCTTTTCAAAAGAGAAAAGATAATAAGCGAAAGAAGAAAGGAGATCTTTTATTTTGCTGATAATAAGGTTGACTCAATGCGAATAGAGGCTGATGGTTATTTGTCTGGTTTGATAATTTTTGTTAATCGCTTCGATGATAAGGAAATGTTAGTTAGTAGAAGGATTATCTGGCCTGCAAAGCAGAGTGAAACATTTGTTGTTGAGAAGCTCTCTAAGTAATAGTCTTTGGTTTTAGGTACTTAAGTGTAATCAATAATACTTGAAAGAAAAAGGTGATTTGTTAGCAGCCCGCAAGTTAATAAACTTGCTATCATTTATGTGTCTCGTCCTGAAATA
>NZ_JAGHZZ010000037.1 GCF_017745095.1 Sporocytophaga sp.
CCAAGTGCAACAGTAGTAACCAATCCGATCGCAGTATGTTCTCCAAATACAGGAAACTTAACCCTTGCTTCTGTGACAACAGGATCAACGGCAGGTTTAACATTCAGCTACTTCAGTGATGCAGCAGCAACGACAGTGGTAGCAACCCCAGCATCAGTAGGAGCAGGAACATACTATATTAAAGGTGATTTAGGAACTTGTTCAGATATTCAGCCTGTAACAGTGACTGTTAATCCAGTTCCAGTATTTACAGTGAAAGGTAATTTAATGGCATGTGAACCTGAGTTAGTAGATTTAACTGCTCCTGGAGTTATAAGTGGAGGTTCTTCAAATTTAATTATTACTTATTGGAGTGATCAATTAGGGACTAGTGTTATTCCTGATCCTAAATCAGTATCTGAAGGAACTTATTATTTACAAGGTAATGAGAACGGTTGCTTCTCTCCGGTTTATACTGTAAAGGTTAGTATAAATAAACTTCCAGTAATTAATATGCCTTCAGAATTTACCTTCTGTCCTTTAACAGATCCTTCGTTCACAATAGAAGGAAAAGGTACTGGTGGCGACACTTATGTTTGGATGCCAGGTAACATAGTTTCAAAAACTTTACCTGTTACAGCTCCGGGAATTTATCAGTTGACTTTAACAAATTCATTGACGACTTGTAGTGTTCAAAAAGATGTAAAAGTTATTGAAGAATGTGCTCCTGAAGTTTTCTTCCCGAACGTCTTTACTCCAGATGGTGATGGTAAGGATGATGTTTATCAGATATTTGGTCACCACATTGAAAACTTCAATATCACAATCTTTAACAGATGGGGTGAGATCATCTTTCAAAGCAATGATTTAGAAAAGCCATGGGATGGTTTCTATCTGGATAAAATAATGGAGCAGGGAGTATATCCATGGACAGTTACTTATGAGGGTTCTGGTAAGTACAAAGTGCCTCATGTTAAACAAGGGTCTGTTCTACTTAAGCGTTAATTAGTATAGAAAAGAAAAATAAAAAAGGCTGTTTTTACAAACAGCCTTTTTTATTTTGAAGAGTCTAGTAATCTGTAATTATTTGCTAGGAAAGATTAGCTGAAGGTTTCCCCATAGTATTTTTTTCTTATCAGTATCAGTAATTAGTTCTTTCAGGCTAAAAGTCTGGAATAGCTTTGTGTCTTTTGAAAATACTGTTTCCTTATTGAGTTCTGCGCTGTGTTCAGGCGAAAACTGAGGTCCGAACGCAAGCACATTTGGTGTTGAATAATCTTTTAAAACCACATTAAGATCAACCGAATTGCCACCGGAAAGAACGTGTAAATGTATTTCAGATTCAGAAAGTTTGACAGCCTGAAGAATTTTGAAAAGAAACGTTTTTAATTCGTTAGTGGCATCTTCTTCTTTGATAATGATGATGGCTCTTTTGGAAATCTTTGATGATGTAAGTTCTTTCTTTAATTCTTTTAAATTAAATGAGTCATCTTTTTTGATTTCTTTAAGTGGTTTTGTTTCTTCTTTTTTTACCTCAACGTGTTCTTGATTTATTTTTGGAATTGAAGGAGAAGACGGTAAATCTGAAGATTTTTTAATGACCAGGTCGGAGGATTTTTCCGGAATAATATAAACAAAGTCGTTGAATAAGTTCTGAACAGCTTCCGGATTAAGTTGATAATTATTAAGACTCATGCACCAATTTACTCAAAAATGACCTGAAGTGAATAACCTATCACCAAGTTTCTTTTTAAAGGAGAAACGAATGGTTATCTTTGCGCAAAATTCTAGAAAAAGAAAATAATAACGAGCATAATTAAAAAATTAAATGAAAGGTCCTATCTCTCAATTTATTGAAAAGCATTACCTGCACTTCAATTCGGCAGCTCTAGTAGATGCAGCCAAAGGTTATGAAACTCACCTGTTGGAAGGCGGGAAGATGATGATTACTCTGGCTGGTGCGATGAGTACCGCGGAATTAGGAAAATCTCTGGCAGAAATGATTAGAAATGATAAGGTTCAGATAATTTCTTGTACTGGTGCTAACCTGGAAGAAGATATAATGAATCTGGTTGCGCACAATTCATATAAAAGGGTACCTCATTACAGAGATTTAAGTCCACAGGATGAGTGGGATTTGCTTGAGAATCATTACAACAGGGTTACGGATACCTGTATTCCTGAAGAAGAAGCATTCAGAAGACTTCAAAAACATATTTATAACATCTGGAAAGATGCGAACGATAAGGGTGAGCGCTATTTTCCACATGAGTTTATGTATAAAATATTGTTATCTGGAGAATTGGAGCAATATTATGAAATTGATCCAAAGGACAGCTGGATGCTGGCTGCTGCTGAAAAAAATCTTCCGATAATTGTGCCGGGATGGGAGGATTCAACGATGGGAAATATTTTCGCATCTTATTGCATAAAAGGTGAATTCAAAGCTACTACAATGAAATCAGGCATTGAATATATGATGTGGCTGTCTGATTGGTATGTGAAAAATTCTTCAGGCAAAGGAGTTGGTTTCTTTCAGATAGGTGGAGGGATTGCAGGAGATTTTCCTATTTGTGTTGTTCCAATGCTATATCAGGATATGGAAATGGAAAATATTCCTTTCTGGAGTTATTTCTGTCAGATTTCTGACTCAACAACTAGCTATGGTTCTTATTCAGGTGCAGTGCCGAATGAAAAAATCACTTGGGGGAAACTGGATATTACAACTCCGAAATTTATAGTTGAGTCTGATGCTACAATAGTTGCACCTCTTATATTTGCTTGGATACTAGGCTGGTAAAGTAAAAGATAATTACCAATGTTATTTAAAATGTTATGGAGATACAGCTCTTCATAACATTTTTTTTTATTGAGAGGTTAATAAAATATGTCTATTTATTTCAAATAATAACATATAAAATTTATGGGAAATCTCTTATATATCATCGCTGTGGTTCTTGTTGTTTTGTGGTTAATAGGCTTTCTCGGATTCGGAGACGCAGTAGGAGGGATCATTCATGTACTTTTAGTATTGGCCGTTGTGGCATTTCTCCTGAGAATCATTAGAGGAGCCTGATTTCAGAATTAAATCCAGATAAAAAAACAGAGGGGTTCAATCAGAACATCCTCTGTTTAGTTTTATTATTCTTTGAAAAGCGAGCGAAGCTCCGTAGCATCTTGTGCTTTTAATCTGCCGGCCAGAACTAGTCTCAGTTCTCGTCTTCTCATAGCACTTTCATAAAAATTCTTTTCATTCTCAGTTTCAGGGACAAGTTCCGGAACTCTCTTCGGATTACCATTGCCATCCATTGCTACAAAAGTAAAAAAGGCCTCATTGCTTTTTATTTTAGTTCCAGAAGGTATATCTTCTGCCCAAACTTCTATATGTACCTCCATAGAAGTTGAAAATGATCTGGTGACCTTAGCCGTTAATGTCACTACGTTCCCAAGTTTTATCGGACTGGAAAATGAGACATTGTCAACAGAGGCAGTTACAACCACGCTGTTGGAATGCTTTTGTGCACTAATGGCAGATACAATATCCATCCAGTGCATCATTTTTCCTCCCATCAGATTGTGAAGGGGATTTGTATCGTTAGGTAAAACCAATTCTGTCATGGTTACCAGAGATTCAGAGGCGAATTTTTTCAAGTTTGATAAATGTTTTGATTACCAACCGTCTTTTCCGGTCAAAGGAACAAAGCGGAAAATACCATGTTGTTCCTGTTTTATTTGATTATCTGAAGTTTTAATGATCTTGATCATGTGTTGAGTATCTTCGTCACCTACGGGAATCACAAGTATTCCACCCGGAGCGAGCTGTTCAACAAGTTTCTCAGGTACATGAGGAGCACCGGCAGTTACCAGGATTTTGTTGTAAGGAGCAAACTGCGGTAAACCCAGTGTTCCATCGCCGCAAAATACATTCACTTTATATTTCTGGGAATGTAAAAAAGCTTTAGCTCTTTCATATAGAGGTTTGAGGTACTCAATTGTATAAAGCTTTGCGCCTAGTTCTAAAAGTATACTGCTTTGATATCCTGATCCTGTGCCTATTTCAAGGACTTTATCTCCTTTTTTTATTTCAAGAAGTGAAGTTTGAAAAGCTACCGTATAGGGTTGGGAAATAGTTTGTCCTTCTCCTATAGGAAATGCCTTATCTTCGTATGCATGTTCGAGAAAAGCTTTCTCAAAGAAAAAATGGCGAGGTACTTTTTCAATAGCTTTTAATACGTCCTCATTGTTTATTCCTTTGTCTTTCAGTTTTTTAATCAATTGCCTTCTTAGCCCTTGCGTTTTATAATTATCCTCCATGATTAAACACTTATAATTTTATATTTTAACCTTTATAAAAAAAACTATATTTTTGAGTAAATTATTCCAAAGAGAATATTTTTTTACTCCGCTTACTTTAAAAAGAAGAACAATATTCAGGAATTTAAAATAGTTTGTAAAATAAAAGGCTTTTTAAAGTTGAAAAAAAAATACCATATCTTTAGCTATGTTACGTTAGATTTTTTAGCCGCTGTAATAGCATGGTTGTTTTTTTTCTTTTTGAGAAAATACATATTGGAAGAAAATGGCCGACAATTCAGTATGTTATTGATCAGAAACTCATTGGTTATTGGTACCTATTGGGTTGTATTTTATGCTTTTTTTGGATTCTACAGAGATATATATCAGAAGTCAAGGGTAAAAGAAGTTATGCTTTTGCTTACCACTACATTTCTGGGTTGTGTTTTAGTTTTTTTTATTCTATTTCTTGATGACGCAGGCGTTAACCGGTATACGGCTTATTATAAAACTTTTGTTTCATACTTCTTAACTCAGTTTACGCTCACCACTATTTTTAGAGTTGCTTTAATTTCAAGAATAAAAAAACTTATAAAAAATAAAAAACTAAGTTTTAAAGGTATTATTATTGGTTCAGACAAGAGGGCTAAAGATATACTTCTTGAAATACAGAAAAATGCATCTATAATTGGTATTGATGTAGTCGGTTTTGTAAGAGTTCATCAAGAGAATGGGAAGGAAATGGAACAGGAGTTGGATCACTTGGGAAGCTATACAAATCTCGCTTCCATTATTTCCGAAAATAAAATAGAACATGTGATTATTGCTGTAGAGCCTAATGAACATGATAGAATTTCTGAAATTTTGGGTCTATTAACAGGTAAAAAAATCAGAATAAGCATTATTCCGGATGTATATCATTTGTTATTAGGTTCTGTTAAAATACATCAGGTTTTTGGAGTTCCGCTAATTGAGATCAATCAGGATCTTATTCCTTTATGGCAGAAAATTGTGAAGAGGGGTGTCGATGTTGTGGCAGCAATTATGGTGTTGACCTTAGGCTTTCCTTTTTTATTGTTTATTTCTCTTATGACAAAATACACATCTAAAGGGCCAATATTTTATTTGCAGGAAAGGATTGGTAAAGACGGGAAGCCTTTTAAGATTATTAAATTCAGAAGTATGTATGTAAATTCTGAAATGATGGGGCCAGCTTTGTCTTCTTCAGATGATGTAAGAATTACTCCTTGGGGGAAATTTATGAGGAAAACCAGGATAGATGAATTTCCCCAATTTTTTAATGTGTTGATAGGAGAAATGTCTTTAGTAGGGCCAAGGCCGGAAAGACATTATTTTATTGACCAAATTGTAAAGCATGCACCTCATTACATTCACCTGCACAGAGTACGTCCGGGAATTACATCTCTGGGACAGGTGAAATTCGGCTATGCCGAAAATGTGGATCAAATGGTTAAGAGACTTAAGTATGATATTTTGTACATTGAAAATATGTCCCTGGCAATGGATTTCAGAATTATACTTTATACTGTTCTCATTATGATTCAGGGCAGAGGAAAATAATTTTTATATGTTTACTGGAATTATTGAAACGTTGGGACGGGTTATTTCCGTAGAAGCCTTACAAGGAAATCTCAGGTTCAAAATTGAAGCTTCTTTCGCAAATGAGCTAAGACCTGACGAAAGTGTCTCTCATAACGGAGTTTGTCTTACCGTCACGAATGTCAATAGACAAGATAATACTTTTGACGTAACAGCTATTGAGGAAACCTTGAATAAAACTAATCTGGGAACTCTTAAGCAAGGGGATTTTGTAAATCTGGAAAGGGCAATGCCTGCCTCTGGCCGTTTTGACGGTCATGTGGTTCAGGGCCACGTAGATCAGACAGGTATTTGCAGAGAAGTTGTCAATAGTAATGGAAGTTGGGTGTTTACATTTGAATTTGACCCTTCAAAAAATGGAATCGTGGTTGAAAAAGGTTCTATTTGTGTAAATGGGATAAGTTTAACCGTTGTAAATGCAGGCAAAAATTCTTTTTCCGTAGCTATAATTCCTTATACTTACGAACATACGAATATTAAATTTGTTGAAAAAGGGACGATAGTAAATCTGGAATTTGATATTTTAGGAAAATATATTCAGAAAATACTTGCAGACAGGTTTTCTTAGTTTTAAATTAATCATAATTAAAGTTATAACACAAATTCCCAAGAACTAATGGATTGCTTAATTGTCGATGATGAAGAAATGTCCAGAAATATGGTTCAGCATTTCGTTCAGCAAACGGATTCCTTAAAGCTCGTTGGTGTTTGCACTAGTGGAATTGAAGCTGCGAATGTTTTGAGTAAAACAAAAGTAGATATTCTTTTCCTGGATGTGGAAATGCCGGAGATGTCTGGGTATGAACTTATCAAATCGCTTGATGATCCTCCGTTGGTTGTGCTTATTACTTCAAAGAGAGATCATGCTGCAGAAGCATTTGAATATAAAGTAGTGGATTATTTACTTAAGCCACTTACTTATGCAAGGTTTCTTATTGCCGTTGGAAAGGTGAAAGAGATGCTGGAAATGCAACAAATTCGTCTTACCAATAGAAATGAACTTTATGTTCGAAGTGAACAAAGGTTTGTGAAAATCAACCTAACGGATATCCTGTATATTGAAGCTTTGGCTGATTATATCATGATCTTTACTTCAAATAACAATAAATATATCGTGCATTCCACTATGAAAGGCTTTCAGGCAAGATTGCCTAAAGAAAACTTCGCAAGGGTTCACAGATCTTATATTGTTAATACAGATAAAATAGAGGCTATAGAAAACCTTTTCATACTCATCAATAATAAGCAAATACCTATTGGTGCTTCTTATAAAGATGAATTTATGGGAAGACTCAATTTATTGTAGTCGTTGAATCGCCGCTTTTGTATCCAGGTTTTTATAAATCAGGTAAAATACAAAGGCAAGTATAATGCCGATTAAAGCGCCGCAAATAATATCTCCAGGGTAATGAACCCCCAGGTAGATACGACTGTAAGCAACTGAAAATGCCCATAAATAGAGGAGGCACCAGACTTTTTTTCTGGAAATAAGCAATAGAATTGTTGCCAAAGCAAATGTATTGGCAGAGTGGGATGAGACAAATCCATATGCTCCCCCGCAACCAATCGGTATATAAAGCTTTGAGTTAATTTCCGTGTCATGGCACGGTCTTTCCCTTTTGGCAAGAGGTTTTATTATGGAGGAAGTAATGAAATCCGATGCGCCGATTAGTGAAATAATGACTAAAATAACTACTACGGATTTTTTTCTGTAGATCTTAATTATTATTCCGATAATAAGTAAATACAATGGTATCCAGACTGCTTTGGCTGAAAGGAAAATCATTGTACCGTCAAGCGCGGGATAATGAAGGGCATTGAGGTAAAGCATTAAAGCTTTATCCCACTTGTCTAATGTTTCCAGCATTTATTGATTAATATTTGCCCAATTGATACCTTTTTTAAGTAGAGAAGTTGTTTCAGCTTCTCTGCTTCCTTCGGGTGCTGAGTAGTTGTATTCCCAATTGGCAGATGGCGGCATACTCATGAGTATTGATTCTGTGCGTCCATTGGTGTCGAGGCCAAATTTGGTTCCTTTGTCATAAACAAGGTTAAACTCTACGTATCTGCTACGTCTCAGGCTTTGCCATTTTTTCTCAGCTTCAGAGAATGGCTTTTCTTTATTCCTGTTTACTATTTCTATATAAAGGGGGGCAAAAAGATTACCAACATCTTTTACAAATGAAAATCTGTCCTCTTTTGAAATTCCTTTTTCCCGATCTTCTGAAAGGCGATCAAAAAAAATGCCTCCTATACCTCTGGTTTCATTTCTGTGAGGAATGAAAAAATAGTTGTCTGCCCACTCTTTAAATTGAGGGTAATATGAAGAATGGTAGCGGTCGCAAACCTCTTTAAGATTTTGGTGAAAATAAACTGCATCTTCAGAGTTAATATAATGAGGGGTAAGATCTATCCCTCCTCCAAACCACCAAGTGCCATCATTCATCTCAAAGTACCTAACATTCATATGAATAATCGGTACCATAGGAGATTGAGGATGGATTACTATAGAAACTCCTGTAGCATAGAACTCATTGCCGTTTACTTGCAGGGCTTTGGTAATTTTCTCAGGCGCAGGTCCCCACACTGCTGAAAAATTAACTCCGCCCTTGGCAAAGACATTACCATTTTGAATTACTCTGCTTCTGCCTCCTCCACCTTCAGCTCTTGTCCAATTATCTTCTTCAAAGGAGGCTTTTCCGTCACATTTTTCCAATGCTTTAGTAATCCTGTCTTGCAAACCTTTGAAGAAGCTTTCTATCTCTATTCTATTCATTAATGTAGTTTATTGCAGATTTTGGAAATAATCATTTATCCTGCATATATCTATGCAATTTCTTTTAAAATTTGATTAGTGTCAAGAGTAAGAAGTTTTATTCGATGCTAGAATGGATAGCCAATACCAATATTAAGAGCTGTCTGGTTTGAAATTCCAAATGGCGGATATTTTATTAGTTTCGGTGCTACAAATCTTTTTCCTTGAGGTTCTCCCGGATCATAAATTTTGGATCCGATATCAAATCTGAGTATCAGGAAGGAAAAGTTGAGTCTTATTCCATAGCCTATGCCTAAGGCAATTTGTTTGTAAAAAGAGTCAAGTTTAAACTGACTTCCAGGTCTGGTTTCGTCATAATTAAATGTCCAGGTGTTTCCGGCATCAGCAAATACAGCTCCATCAAAGAAGCTGAAAATATTAAACCGGTATTCTAAACTTGCTTCAAGTAAAATTTCTCCTGGTTGTTCAAATTTGTAACCGTTTATAGGATCTTTCCACGAGCCGGGGCCAAGTCTACGAGGTCTCCAAGCTCTGATACTATTACTTCCTCCAGCAAAGAAGTATTTTTCATATGGTAAAACAAAATTTCCATTTTTAGCTGAATTTCCAAAAGGCCGGGCAATGCCCGCGTTTATTCGCGTAGCAATTACGTTAGTTTTGCCTACAGGACGATAAAATCTCAAGTCGGAATTTAGACGTATAAATTCAAAGTACTGCAATCCAAAGAGTGTAGAGTCGGTCTGCCTTAACAGAGCCGGGATTAATCCTCCGATTTCAACAAAAGGCTTAAAATATTTTGATTTTTTGATCTTGCCAAATTCACTGTTATTATAGACGAAATAGGCATTGAAGCTTGTTACAAAAGCAGGCCTGAAGCTGACACTTAATTTGTTTCCAGAACTGTCTAGCTTAGCAAGGTAATTGGTGAAGTTTGTACTCTTTACAGAATTGATTATATTAATATCAATAGGAGAAACATTGTATTGTTTAAAAATACTAGGCATCCAGCTATAGGTCAAAGCTCCTCTGATAGTTTGTCTTGTATATTCGGGGCGCATTACAAAATTATACCCGGTAAGAAGTTTTGTTCTTGGGGCATATTCTTTGAATTTAAACCTTAATTGTGTCGGAATGAATATCTGAGGAAATGCAACACTCGTGTTGACCCCATATTCTTGGGTTCTGAAAACTCCTGTTGTGTCTGAAAATCCATATTGTCCATCAATAGCATACCTAAAGGAAGTCTCATAAACTTCATACCCTTTTAAGAAATTCCTTGCTCTAATTGTAATATTTCCAAATGGGCCAGGAACTAATGCCTGTCCCACATTTACACCATATTCCTGTGTTAATTGATATTTTTGCAAAGGGCTGGTGTTAATAAAAGCAGTAAGAGTTTGAGCCGAATCTTTATTTTTTTCAAAATTTATATTGACAAACCTATACATATCCATACTCCCAAGTTGCCTTTGAGTTATCTGAATTTTACTCTGGTTGTAAAGATCACCTGGGTGAAAACTCAGTTTGGAGTTTAATAGCTTTTTGGAAAAACGCTTGTCATAGAATATATAATGAATTCCTCTATATTCCAGCGTGTCTCTTGTTTTCTCTTTCCTGGGAGAGAGGTCTGTGTTAAAATAAATCTGGGAGATAGTATACTGATTATGGGAATCCTGACCTGATGGGTTTTGAATCAAGATTTCCATGGTTATCCATTTGTTGCCAATAGTGCTATCCAATTTAAAGAATATATATTGTCGGCTGAAATCGAAATACCCCTTATCCTTAAGTAATTTTGTTAGTCTTTCCCTTTCATCTGAGACATCGCTTTCTTTATATCTGTTGTTGACTTTTAATGGAGAATCCTTAAGATTAGCCATGACCAGACTATCTATCTTTTTATCCTTAATTGAATATTTAATGGATTTTATCTTGTAGTAATCTCCTTCATGAATTTTGTAAGTTACAGAAATTTTTTTACCGGAAGTATCTGCATCAGACGTTACATCCGAAAGAAAATAACCCTGAGAATGAAGATAATATCTCATTTGTTTTTCAGTCAAATACATCTGGGCAGAATCGTAAATAACTGGTTTCTCTCCTGGAACTCTCATGAGCCAATTACCATCTTTAAGATTTTTATTTAAAACCTCGAGACGCTTCTCTTTCCGGTCCTCAAGTCTTCGGCGCTTTTTAGGTTTTTTAGCAGCTTCTATTTTCTGATCATATTTTTTTGCAATAGAATCTCTTTTATTGGCTGTTTTCAGTGAATCATAATTTCTTTTACCCAGATAGTATATAGCTACATACGGAGTTGTTCCTAAAAATTTCCTGTTAGGTGTCTGTTTATAATATACAGAGAGATCATCATAAGGAATTTTTCTGTTACCCTTAATGGTCTGTCTGTATAGAAGGTACTCGTTTTCTTTAAGTTGCTTTGTTGGTGAGCAGGCGAAGGTAAAAAAAAGCGTACTTCCTATGAATAAAATATAATATATTGACTTAAAATTCGACACTGGGTATGATTTCCAGAAATAAACAAAAACTTATCAAATCTTTACAAATTAAGAAATACCGTAAACTGCACCAAATGTTTTTGGTTGAAGGTGCTATAAATGTTAAGGAATTATTAGGGTCAGACTTTAAAATTGTCCATCTTTTCATTACTTCCCAATTTTTCGAAGAAAATGAAGCCCTCATAAAATCCTCTTCAGTCACTTTTGAATATACTGATGAGAAAGAACTGACTGAAGTCGGTACATTGGAAAGTAATAATGCGGCATTGGCTGTTGTGAGAATGAAAGAGGAACAAGCATTGAAGGTGAATAAAGGAGAATTTGTTCTTATACTTGATGAAGTAAGGGATCCGGGAAATCTTGGTACATTAATTCGGATAGCAGACTGGTATGGGATTTCAAAGATCATTTGCAGTGAACAGTGTGCAGAGCATTATAATCCTAAAGTTATTTCGGCCACCAAAGGCTCTTTTATTCGGGTAAATATGCATTACTGTGATTTAAAGATATATCTTAAAGAATTGAATCTCGCTGGAGTAAAAGTTTTTGGTGCATTTCTCAATGGAGAAAATATTCATAAAGTGAGTTTCCCTGATACAGGTGCTATATTGCTGGGGAATGAAGCTTCCGGGATAAATATGGACTTGGAAAGTTTTGTAACAGATAAAATTACAATACCTCGATTTGGTGGAGCAGAATCTTTAAATGTAGCGGTGGCAAGTGCAGTTATTCTGGATAATGTGAAACGGAACTAGTCTTTAGTCCAGAGCAAATGCATTTTCTGATTTAGAATTTTTAAGGTATATGTCTATCAGATAATGGGCAACATATAGGAGTGGAGTGAGGATTACTGCCACGCTGAATTTATAGATATAGTTAATAATTCCAACGGAAAAGACCTGGGACAAGGACCACTGTGACTCTCCTCCGAAGATATAAAAGGCTATATAAAGTACCAGGAAGCTATCAATAAGTTGGGACACAAGCGTTGAAAGTGTTGCTCTTAGCCAGATTCCTTTACCTCCGGTTTTATTTTTAATGGTATGAAATACATATGCATCCAGAAGTTGGCTAATCAGGAAGGCTAGAATAGAGCCAATCATAATACCAAAGCCTTGTCTGAAAATTTTTCCGTATGCATAATCAATATTAAATGCAGTTCCTGAATGGTCTGTATTGTTGATTTTAATCCAAAACTCAGCAGGAGGAAGGTCGGTAGCAAGGTAGATGACGCCAAATCCATAGGCGATAAGAGCTGCAGCGAGGTAACTGATTTTCTTTACTCCATCTTTTCCGAAATATTCATTGATAATGTCTGTAGTTATAAATACTACAGGCCAAATGATGGCACCAGCTGTCAGATTAAAATCAAGTTTTATATTATTCCAAAAAGGAATCTGAGCTGGTTTGAAGCCTAGGAGTGCTTCCAGTGAAAATATCTTAGGCCCGATGATTTCAGCAGTAAGTGCATTAACTAGGAAAATTCCTGTCAGGAAGATGAACAGATTCATCTTTTTTCCGGAAATCGTATTTTTCATAGCGGATCATCATCTATTGTAAATTCCAGTCCTTCTTCGGCCAAAAAGGAATTTAGGAATAAGGTTTTTGCTTCTGCCAGATGTGGTTCTATATCCTTATATCTTGCAGAAAAATGGCCTAACAATAAAGTTTTAGCTTTGACTTCCCTGGCAGTCCAGGCCGCCTGAAAAGCAGTAGTATGGTAGGTCTCTTTTGCTCGGCTTTCCATGTCATGAAGAAAGGTAGCCTCGTGGTATAACATATCCACACCTTCGATTTGTCCGAACATGGCTGGATTGTATGCTGTATCAGAACAATATGCATAGCTTCTGCTTTTTCTGGCAGGGAAGGTATATTGTTCGCTTTTTAATAAATGTCCTTCTTTGTCCACTACATCTTCTCCTTCTTTTAAAGCAATTATCTGGAGAGGAGTTAAATGGTCAGGAATTTTGGTTTTATCAATTTTTCTTTTTTTGGGCTTTTCTTTAATAAGAAAACCACAGCATTTTATTCTGTGTATCAGAGGTATGGTCTCTATCGTCAGGTTATCCAAATCCAGAATGACTTTTTGAGCCGTTGTGTCCAGTTCGGTAAAAATGATTTTAAAGTTTAGGAAAGTCTCTGAATATTTCAGCTGGATTGTAATGATTTCATCCAGCCCGGGAGGACCGAAAAGGTATAAGTCTTTTGTCCTCCCGTTTAAATGCATGGTACTCAACAAGCCAACGAGACCCAGATAATGATCTCCGTGCAGGTGAGATATGAATATGTAGTTTATCTTCGTAAATCTGATCTTGTATTTGATCAGCTGGAGTTGTGTCCCTTCTCCACAATCAATAAGAAATAGCTGGTTGTTGATTGTAAGTAATTGCGAAGAATGGTGCCTGTTGAACACAGGAGTGGCTGAATTAGAGCCTAGTATTTTAATCTCAAAAGGCAATGCGGTTATTCTTCTTTATTTTCTGCCCTAAGATTTTTCTCCAGTTCGTTCATGAATATCGCATCAACAGACTCTTCTACTGTTGGGATTAGATTCAGAATGTTATCAAGATGGGAGATTTTAATCAGTTTCATTACATGATCGCTTATTCCGGTCAAAACAAACATTCCTTGCTCGTTATCGCAAAGGCGATTTCCAACAAGAATAGAGCTTAGTCCTGAAGAATCGACATATTTCACGTCATTCATATCAAGAATGATGTTTTTTGAACCTTCTGCATTTAATTTTACTAATTCTGATTTTAACTCAGGTGCAGTAGCAGAAGTCAGTTTTTCTTCGTGAAGTTGAACAAGACTGTATTTCTCTGTTTTTTCAATCGTATATTTCATATAATTCCCCTTAGGTATATAAATTTATAAAAAATCTTTTAAAAATCAATTACTAGCATTTATTGCATTAAGTATGTTTTTCTTTATTCTTTCCTGAATATTTTCAGTAGAATCGGGCTTTTTGAAATTTTCTCCCGTTACTTTTTCAAAAAGTTCAATGTACCTTTCTGATATATTTTTCACTATTTCAGGTGTCATTTGTGGAATTTTTTGTCCTTCCTTACCTTGAAATCCATTTTCAATAAGCCATTGTCTTACAAATTCTTTAGATAACTGCTTTTGAACTTCACCCTTTTTCTGTCTTTCTTCGTAACCCTCTGCATAAAAATATCTTGAAGAATCAGGTGTGTGCACCTCATCAATAAGATAAATTTTTCCATCGGCATGTCCAAATTCATACTTAGTATCTACTAATATTAGACCTCTCGTTTTTGCGATTTCTGTACCTCTTTGAAATAAAGCTCTGGTATATTTTTCAAGAACAATATAATCAGCTTCAGAGACAAGTCCTTGTTTTAATATTTCTTCTCTGGAAATATCTTCGTCGTGACCTTCGCTTGCTTTAGTAGTTGGGGTTATAATAGGTGAAGGAAGAGGATCGTTTTCCTTAAGTCCTTCGGGAAGAGTTACTCCACAAAGAGTTCTTTTTCCTGCTTTATATTCCCTCCAGGCATGACCGGCAAGATAACCTCTGATTACCATTTCAACAGGATATGTAGAGCATTTGATTCCAATTGTCACAGATGGATCCGGAACAGATTTAACCCAGTTGGGTACTATATCAGAAGTTGCTTTAAGGAAAATAGATGCTATTTGATTAAGTACCTGTCCTTTGTAGGGGATGGGCTCTGGGAGTACCACATCAAATGCTGATATTCTGTCTGATGCTACCATTACAATTTTATCTGCAAATGAATAGACATCTCTTACTTTTCCCCTGTAAAATGCCGTCTGTCCGGGAAAGGAGAAGTTGGTTTCTTTTATTGCGTTCATGCTATATTTCAGGAACGCAAAAATATAAAAAAAAATAACCTTATGACGACACAAGGTTATTTTTAGTAATTTACTTATGAATTTTTTCGGAAACTTTTATGTCATTTTTATATTGTTCGCTTCGAACCTGTTTACCTTCAGCATTATAATAGTTCCAGGAGCCTGTCTTCTTACCATTTATATAGCTTCCTGTATATTCGACCTGACCGTTTTCATAAAAGTTTTTATGATTGCCGTATGGGGTGTTGTTTTTATAGGTAGTTTGGCTTTTTACTTTTCCTGAAGGGTAAAAGGTCTGCCATACACCTGTTTTTATACCGTTGGAATAGTATTGTTTTTCAATCAAGTGTTCATCAGAATCATAGACTAAACATTCTCCATGAATAGCACCATTGATATAAATTTCTTTTGATTTAAGTTTGCCATTATCCCAATATGAAATCCATTCGCCGGTTTTAATCTTGTCAAGATCCCCGGTAATGCTTTTGTTTTTCTCTGAATTACGTTTACCGTTAGATGTTTTTTCAGATTTGGTAATGTAACTCTGTTGCTCAATCAGTTTACCTTCTTTGTTATATAATCTGGTGTTTTGTATAACACCTTCTTCGTTGCTTTTAATAAGGCTTTCTTCTGCAATATTGCCATTTTCATGGTAGGAGATATTTTTTCCGGTTTTAATTCCTGTCTTGTAATTAAATACACTTTTAGGAGTGCCATTATCATAGAATGAATTGATGGTTCCTTCAGGCTGGCCATTTACCATAGTGCCTTCTGAAATAATTGTGCCTGTTTTGCTGTATCTTTTAAATTTGATCTGGTTTTTGTTACCATCTTTAAATGATTCTGTTTCTATTCCACCTTCAGGGTAATAAGTTTTGAAGTAGCCAGAGGGAAATCCTCCTTTGTAGTTTTCTTCTGTTTCCGGGTTTCCATTTTCGAAAAAGGTTTTTGCTGATCCATTTTTCTTATTGTCCTGATAGGTTATCTCAGAGCGAACTTTGCCTGATTGATAATATTCTTCGACGATTCCATCTACCGATCCTTTCTTATACATAGCAGTACTCTTAATTTTTCCGCTATTGAAATAAGACGTGATCATTCCGTCGAGGCTGTCGTTTTCATAAAATCCCTTCTGTAAAAGAGTACCCTTTGGGTCGAATACAGAAAAAGGTCCTTTTCTTTTGCCCTCTCTGAATGCCATTTTGGTTTTTACAGCTCCATTTTCATAGTATTCGGTAAGTGTGCTGTCATACAGGCCATTTTTGACGAAGCCTTCTCCTGTAAGTTTCCCGGAAGGAGCATATTTTTTATAAAGTTGAAGGTCGGAAGTTAAAGTCTTTTCGTAGACTTCTTTTGATAAAAGATTTCCCTGGATAGAGTAATTCACTTGTTCTCCGATCTTTTTTCCGTTGGAGTATGTGGCTTTTACCTTCGGACTATCATTTTCATAGAATTCTGCATATGGCCCGTCAAGGAGATTATCTTTGTAAGTTGACTTTATTAGTATATCGCCTTCGGGTGAAAATAAAGTATAAGTTCCGTTTTTTACTGTCGTGTCTTCTTCATTTACATAATATTGTTCTCTGACTGGAATTTTCATTCCCGCACTATCATATTTCGGATAATATGTAGAGATCAACTTCTGACTTTGGCATAAAGCTGGAATCGATGCCGATAGCATAAGCAGAAGTATTGTATTTCTGAATAAAAAGGACATAGTAAGAAAAGTTTTAAACAGAACGTATACTTATAGATTCTATTAAAATTCAGTCGTGTTTTAATTTTTTCGGATAACTAAAGCTGAGGCTCCCCCACCTCCATTGCAAATACCACTAACTCCGATAGCTCCATTTTTATTGTTCAACACGCTTGTTAATGTAGTAATGATTCTGGCTCCGGAACAACCAATAGGATGTCCTAATGCTACAGCACCTCCATAAATATTCACTTTTGATGGATCCAACCCAAGTTTAATATTGTTGGCAATTGATACAACAGAAAAAGCTTCATTGATTTCATAGTAGTCTACCTCTGAAGCTGAAATACCAGCAAGCTTGATTGCCTTTGGTATAGCAAGGGAGGGAGTTGTTGTAAACCATTCAGGATCTTGTTCTGCATCTGCAAATCCTATAATTGAAGCAATAGGTTTGATACCAAGGCTTTCAGCTTTTTCTTTGCTCATCAGAAGCAGGGCAGAGGCTCCATCGTTAAGCGTGCTGGCATTTGCTGCAGTAACGCTTCCTTCTTTGTCAAACACGGGTTTCAGACCTGGTATTTTTTCAAAGTTTACTTTTGTATATTCTTCATCTTCTGATACTACCAAAGGTTCTTTGCCTCTCTGTTCTATTTTCACAGGAATTATTTCTTCCTTGAATGCTCCTGATTTCACGGCTTCTGCAGCTCTTTTGTAACTTTCAATGGCAAAGTTATCCTGCATCTCACGTGTAATATTCATTTGTCTGGCCGTATTTTCAGCGGCATTACCCATGTGATAATCTTTGTAGACATCCCACAAACCATCTTTAATGATTCCGTCTGTCATAGTGCTGTGGCCGAGGCGGATTCCAAATCTTGCTCTGTCTGCATAGTAAGGTACATTTGACATACTCTCCATACCTCCGGCAATAACTATATCGGCATTGCCAAGCATTATGGATTGAGCACCCAGCATCACAGCTTTCATACCAGAAGCGCAAACTTTGTTGATAGTTGTACATACAACAGAAGTGGGTAGTCCGGCAAAGATTGCTGCCTGACGAGCAGGAGCCTGCCCTAGGTTTGCGGTAAGGACATTGCCCATGATTACTTCTTCTACATCTGAAGGCTTGATTTTTGATTTTTCCAAAACGCCCTTAATGGCAATACTTCCTAGCTGGGTAGCTGAAAAATTCGCTAATGAGCCGCCAAAGCTGCCAATTGGTGTTCTTACTGCGGATATGATATAAACTTCTTTCATAATCTGGTGTTAGGTTTAGATTCAACGGTAGCTTGTACGCTCTAAATACAATTCGGTTAAACTTTGTTATGAACTACTGATTATCTTGCTACCAGTTGGGCAAATCCTCTTCCTCTTCAGGTTTGGCGATATGTTTTTGCTGAAGGTACTGAATTTCATTTTGCTTCATTGCATCAAGGATTGCCCTTGCTCTTTGAAGACTTAAGTTCGCAGCTTTCAATTTGTTGGTAATTAAGTCTTCATTCTCCTTATTACCGTTTTTTTGGTTTCTCAGTTCATTTTTCTCATTTTCCGGATCAGATTGACTTCCCTGATATTCCCCGCTTTCTTCAGAAGCAGTCCTTTCAGCATTATTGTCTCCTTTGCTTCCTGATTGATTGATAGAATTCCCGCTTCCGGTCTGAGTTTTGTTTGATGCTTTGCCGGTGTTTCCCTGATTTGAGGCTTGTTTCTCTTTTTTATATCGAACACCAGTCTGATATTGCTCTTCAAGTTTTATTAATTTCTGAATCAGCTCAAAGTTAATTCTAGCGGTTTCATTGGACGTATTTGCTTTAAGCGATTCGGTGTAATGGTAAATGGCTTTGTTTTTTTTGCCAGTCATCCAGAAGACATTGGCTAGTTGTTGATGCGCGATAGATCTTGTAATACTGTCCTCAGAATTTAACAGGTTGTGGTATATTTTTTTTGAGTTAGAAGTATCTTGGATGTTATAATAACTGTGTGCGAGGTTTAATAGAATGTCCTCATCCTTGATTTTATATTTATTGATGAGGATTGTATAATCCTTTATTGCTAGCTCATATTCGCCCTTTTGAAAATTTTGCTCAGCCGAATCAATATAATTATTGATCTCTGAAAACCTGTTTAGAAAGCTCCAGATCGCAAAAAATATATTGGTGAGAAGTATCAGTCTCATAAACTAATAGTTTTAACAGTGATTAAAACGTCCAGAAGTATAAGAAATAAACCAAAAAGGAGAAAATAAAAGTATTTATTTGCTGTGGCATCTACTTTCTGATATCCGGTGGTAACACCTTCAATTTGGTTTATCCGGTCTGAAAGGTAAGCCAGATCATTCCTGTTGTCATTTGTTTCGAAATAAGTTCCTCCAGTTAATGAAGCAAGTTTTTTCAATTCGGCAGATCGTAGTGAAGTAATTATTTCCTGACCTTCTTTGTCTTTTTTAGGTCCATAAGTTTCAGGAATAGTACCTCCGGAAGTGGTACCTATACCGACAGTCATTAAAGTTATTTTCTTTTGTCTGAATACTTTTAACACTTTGTCCGGATCTTCTCCAAAATTTTCCCCATCCGAAATAAGGAAGACAAACTTTCCTACATCATGAATTTGCGTTTTAGGAGAAGAAAGCTTTTCCATTGCAAGTTGTAAGCCAGGGCTCATGTTAGAGGTGCCGTTTACTTGCTGATTCGTAATGGACTGAATGAACATTTTAAAAGCGTCTTTGTCGTAGGTGAGGGGGCAGATAAGATTTGCGTTTGAAGAAAAAGTAATCAGTCCGATTCGGGCAGAGTTTAGCCTGTCTGCAATGTGTGAAAGTTCCTTTTGGGCTTTTTCAATTCTGGAAGGCAGGACATCATTGCTATTCATAGAGCCTGAAATATCAAGAACAAAGAAGATATCTTTTCTTGTAGTTTTAATTTCCTTTTTGGTATCACCGAAAGAAGGTCCAAGGAAAGCTATAATGAAAGCTCCGAAATATGCAGAGCGAAGAAAGAATTTATAGAAAGATCTTCTCATGTTGCTTCTTACTTTGGATGAAACAAGTATCATCCTGATAAAATACATGAGATAAAACAGGAGAAAAATTCCGATAAGTGTATATTCAAGAATACCGATGGGTTTACTCCAGATCATTTGTTTAGAACAAAATTTGAGATTAACAGGTGGAAAAATAGGCTTTTTTGAACAATTAATTAAATAAATATAAGTAAAGAAGATCGTGTGAGAAGTATAAAGTATTGCTGTATAGATGCGTAATGAAAATGTTGGAAAATATTCCAATTATTTTTAGGAAATAGTTGCACAATTAAAATGAATTCCGTTATCTTTGCATCGCTTTTTTGAAAAAGGGAGAGGTGCCTGAGAGGCCGAAAGGAGCGGTTTGCTAAACCGTCGTACGGGTCAAACCGTACCGGGGGTTCGAATCCCCCCCTCTCCGCTGGATTTCTAAGGAAAAGTATGGGAGGCAAAACCCATAAAAAGATTGCAAAAGTTCTTTAAAGTTTCGGGGTGTAGCGTAGCCCGGTTATCGCGCCTGGTTTGGGACCAGGAGGTCGCAAGTTCGAATCTTGCCACCCCGACTTCATTCTTTCTTAGGAAAGAGCTGTGATTAAAAGACTGCTTTGTTCAATTGAACGGGTCCCGTAGCTCAGCTGGATAGAGCAACTGCCTTCTAAGCAGTAGGTCTTTGGTTCGAATCCAAACGGGATCACAAGAGATCTTATATATAGCCTGCAATACAATGTGTTGCAGGCTATATTGTTTAAGTAGGAGGAAGCACCTTTTTTAAACAAATAAATTCATGGGAGGCAAAACCCATAAAAAGATTGCAAAAGTTCTTTAAAGTTTCGGGGTGTAGCGTAGCCCGGTTATCGCGCCTGGTTTGGGACCAGGAGGTCGCAAGTTCGAATCTTGCCACCCCGACTTATTTCTTTCTTAGGAAAGAGCTGTGATAAAAGACTGCTTTGTTCCATTGAATGGGTTCCGTAGCTCAGCTGGATAGAGCAACTGCCTTCTAAGCAGTAGGTCTTTGGTTCGAATCCAAACGGAATCACAAGAGAGTATTAAAAGCCTTGTAACTTAATTGTTGCAAGGCTTTTTTGCTTTTGGCTTAAGATGATTGCTTTTGGGATATTTAAAATCGTATAGAAAATCTCCCCTTTGTCATAGAGGCTATTGAAGAACCATTGAGTAAAAAAATGACTACAATAAAAAAGTATTTAAAGATAAGTGTTTCTGATAGCAAAGATGTGACTGAAAAGACCATTGATTACTTTAAAAAGTCAGGTTTCAATGTCAGTGACCACAAAGAAAATAAATTAATAATTAAACGTGGATCTATTATTTCTAATTTCTGGACGTTTAATTCTTTGAATTGGAAGTCTGAAATTTACATTGAAATTAAAGGACAAGAAATTACTGCAGACTTTCATATTGATGCAATCGGACAAGTGATTACATTAAAAGAAGAAAAATTGTGGGAGACTTTTATTGATAACTATAAACTCTTTTTGATTGAAGCTAATTTTGACTTCAAGACTGAGAATCAGAAAGCATTAAATGCAACAAAACGAAATAGTTTTGAATATGTAGTTTGGGTGATCTTAGGTGGAATGATTGGTGGAATACCTGCTGGACTAATTGCATATTGGACAGGAGTAGATAAGTTAGTTTTAATAGGTGCAATAGGTGGAGCAATTGCTTTGGTGAATGTGAAAATAAATGATGAAAAAAAGAAAAAGTCCCTATAGTACAAGGCTATAATCAGTTCTTGAACATGAGAAGAAATGCCACGTCAACATTGAGTATCACATAGACAATTTTAAAAATGAATAGAGAAACTTGGGACGAGATAATGAGGGATGGAGCTTACTCTCAGGAGTTGGACTGGTTAGCAGTTGATAACAAAGGACAACTTGGGATATTCACAGCGATACTGAATGCTCCAATACCCAATAACGTGAAATTGACATTTGAGAATTATATGGACTTAGGACGAAGGATTGAATCATCACCAAAGACAACGTCCGCAATAGTTGTGACTTCTGAAAAAGGAAACTTCGCTGATTGGATTGGATATGCCGAAAAAGGATTTTTTGCATATGATTTCCAAGATGTCCATCGAAGCGATAAGAAAAATCAATACGATTTAATAGCAAGACCTGTACGACCGATGAAGATTGATGACTTTAACCTGCCGTTATTACTCTTAGGCAACCTAGTTAAAATTGATTGTGATTTTAGTGATGGAGACATAAATATCAATAAAGTGAACTGAAATTGTCAATGATATTTTTTTGCAAGTGAAGATTATTTTGTCCTATTTTTTTTAGAAGATCATACTAACCTTATAATAATAAATAGAAAGGTTACCTTATTCTCCTGACTGATATATAGTACTTTAAACCTAAATTTTTATTGCTATGAACAAATTATACTCACAATCCTGCTGTTTTTTTTAAGTTACAAAGTTTTTCCTAGTTCTATTGTTCTGAATAGTTTTAATGGATCTGTATTGTGTGGTACACTTTCCACAACTTATCAGATTCCCCAGGAATTTCAAGGGAAATATTCTTATAAAGTAGAAGTACTAAAAAGTGACACGTCTCAGTACTTAGAAATTAAGTATCATCTGCAAAGCGCAGAGACTGAAGTATTGAAGCAAATTAGTACAGATTTAAATATATACTTTTCTTCTTCAACACAGCTTACTGCTGCCGACGTTAAATGGAATGTAAGCCATAATATTTACGTTGACGGCCAGTTGAAATTAACTCAGTTAACTATTGGCTGGCCATTCAGACCGTGCTATTCATCAAAATCTGATTGCCAGGAGGTAATCATCTACAGAAAGAGACTAGAAGATATTTGCCCCATTGCTGATGTTTATCCAACGCCGTTTGTAAAAATTATCGACGACAGTCTTTTGGTTAATTTTAAAGATGTAATAAAGCCTCGTGATGTTACTTGCAATGCTGTGGGAACAAGGGTTGTAACAGATAGTCTTGTCTTAGGCAATCTTTCGCCGCGCGACTTTACAATGTTCCATGCAGACACTCAAATTGTCTATTGTGTAAATGCCCCATGTCCTCCACTAACCGAATTGACAAGGATCGGAAATGCAAATCTACAGAACTGTCCACCTGGGGAAAATAAAAATGTTTTTGAAGGCTCATTTCTGTGCAGAAACCTTAGTGCGAACCTCAACCTTCCTGAAAGCCTTCAAGGAAATTATAGTTATACCTATGAAGCTGAATTTATCAAAAATACACTGATCATACATTATTACCTGAAACAAGATCGAGTTGATTGGCTGGAAAATATCAATATTCCTGTGAATGATATACTCCCAGCGGATGATTTGACTCATGAAATTAATCTGATAAATATTCCGGTAATTCAGAATATCCATTTGAATGGAAGCCTATATGTCATCCAGGGCTATGGGCAACCAGCTGCCAGATGTTTTGAATACATAACAGATTGTGATAAAATTACTTTGTACAGAAGGTATCTTCAGCCAATCTGTCCAAGCTGGCGCATTTATTCTAAGATAGATTATAGAGTTGATGATGAAGAAGAAATTATTCTTGCCAATTTCAACGACTCTTTAGTTTTCTCAGAGGTGACGTGTCTTGCTGTTGGGAATTTTATAAAAAGTGACAGCATAGAAATTACCGATCTGGAAAAAATGAAATATGAATTGGTTGTAAATGGGACACAGAAGTATTATAGTTCAGTTATATTCAAATCACCAGATTATTATTCATGGTCATCAACTGTTGAACTTAATGAATGCGTCGTAGCAGGAACGAATAATACGAAAGTAGAAAATAATAAACCTTGGCGAATCCTTGTACTACTGACATTCATCTGAAAGGTCATGAAGGTAAGATTACATTTATTAGTCAACTTGGACAATTATTTGTCGTTGAAGGAGATAATGTCTTTAATGTTTCCGATCTACCAAGAGGCTTATATGTAGTTACATTTGAGAAAGACGGCCTCACCAGAAGAGAGAAGGTAATCCTGAAATAAAATTAAGAACTCCGGTATTGGAAAAAGTCGGAGTTCTTATTTCAATTAACTAGTATGCCTTAGGTGATTCAATCACAATGTTTTTCTGAATCATTATAGAAGTCATGGGGGCTTTGGTCTCTATAGACTATAACCATATCTTTGCATCAAAATCCGCCGCTTTTACTTAAAGTGACGGATTTTTTATTTTAAATTACTAACTAATTAAAATGCTTGTTTTGGAAATTGGTACGTATAAGTGGAAAATAAAGTACATAGTGCATATATAAACAAGTTACCAGTAATACATTAATTAAAATTAAAATTAAATAACAGTAGTAAGATGAATAGATTTTTAAAAGCTAAACATTGGCAATTATTCTTATTGACTTTTGGAATACCCATGATATTTCAATTTGTGATAATGGGAATTATGTTCGGAAACATAGCTGGAGGAGGCAATCCTGATCCTTTCCTTATGTTTAACTATATGAAATTTTTCCCTATAATGATGATAATATTTATGGGAGTGTTCTTTGGTTGGTTTTGGTCAGTGGCAATTGGACTGCAAAAAAAAGTGCCTGATAATGTTAAAATGAAAGTGAGAAAATTTAGAATCTTATTTTTTATCCCGATGATTTACATTCTCTTAATCTCAATATCGATGGGCGGAGTAGTTAGTGGAATGGCAGAAAATGTGAGCAAACCCAACGTTATATTTATTCTTAGCATTATTGGTATTATGGTGCCACTTCATTTGTTATCAATGTTCTGTATATTTTATTCATTGTATTTCGTAGCAAAAACCTTTAAGACTGTTGAATTACAGCGAGCGGTGAGTTTTTCGGATTTTGCTGGCGAATTTTTTATGATTTGGTTTTATCCAATCGGTATATGGATAATACAGCCAAAGATTAATAAAATTATGGAAGAATAAACTACTACAGCTTGTATATGTGCATGCTTGGGTTGAATTAGTACCGGATCGTTTGGGGCCATTTATTAGCTTCAACTTATCGAATAGAGTACAACGTTAAACTTCTTAAGCCATATACGCATACCATTATGTAACCTTCCCATTATTAGGACAGCT
>NZ_JAGHZZ010000038.1 GCF_017745095.1 Sporocytophaga sp.
AGCTGTCCTAATAATGGGAAGGTTACAATAGGCCATGATACAAGATACCAGCCTCTTTTATTATTTAATCCTGTAATTCCTTTAATCTTGTAATCCTGATTCAGACTATTTTCTAGTCATTCCCAATCGTCACATTTCCATCCTGTTTATTGATTCGTAACATCAAACCAAGTTCAAAAGAATCAACCCAGAGTGGACTTTGAGTAAATATAGAAGAGTTATAAGCCATACTGAGTGCCAAAGGGTATTTTTCACTGGGAAGTCCATAGACTAATTGAAAAGTTATACCGCGTCTTTGATAATACACAAAGCCTGCCTCATACAAGTCTTGAAATATGATGTTGAAGCCGCCTATAAGCTGAGTAGTTACCTCAGGCAAAACTCTTACCAGCAAATATTCTTTGAGTGACCAGTCGGGGCTTATATCATGTTTGTACATACCATACATATGGTAGAAACGTTTCGCCTGTTGAGTCGACTGTGATGGAGTTTCTTTAGAATTGGGGAACTGCATCACTGCACTTCCTATTTTCAATTCTCTGTAGTTTATAGTTAATCCGATATTTCCATCAGGAAGAAAAAAACTACCCTGATTTGATGAAGAAGGTGTCATGTATATTCTGTTCACAAATCCTAGAGATATTCCGGCTGTCATATTGAGATCATTCGTCAGCGCTAATTTATAGGCGTAGTTTGCAGAAGCCCGGGATGTGCTGATATACGGACCTTCTTTTTCGTTGGAAAAATTTAACCGGATCAATTGTTTGTTCTGACTTTTACCGTCAAAGACGATGGCGGCATTCACATCAAAAATGGCAAGATTGGATTCTTTAAGTTTAAATTTATAAATGCTACCCAGTATATATTTACCTTCGAGAGGTATATATGCAGGTGTAACCAAAGGAATGTTAAAAGAGTAAGTAGCTGGGATATCAGGATATAAAGGAGCTACTTGTGCTTTGCATGTTACAAATTTCACAAATAAAATCCCCCAAACCCATACACTACGAGCCATTTACTGATATAAAAATTAAATTACACATTATTTTTTCTGACTTTCGTTACTATTTCAAAGCCTGAGATGTTTCAATATTGCAGATGAAAATAACAGAAAAAGAGATACCTCATTTGATTAGGGCCGGTCAGGATCAACAGGTAATTTCCCTGCTATATAAAACAATTTTCCCGAAAGTAAAAAAATATGTAGTGTCGCACGGTGGAATTGGTGATGATGCTTCAGATGTATTTCAGGACTCCATTATGTACCTTTACTCGCAGATTATGAGTGGAAAGTACGATGAAGAAAAGTACACCATCAATGGATATTTATTCACTCTTTCAAAAAACAGATGGTTGAATAAATTAAAGAGAAACAAACGATTTAAATCCGTTGAGAACTACGATGAAACGCTTGATGAGTCCGTTTCTGATCCTGATTTTCAACTGGTGGATGAAACTAATAAAGGCGAAAGTCTGATCAGATCTATCTTTTCTGGAATAGGTGAAAAATGTATAGAACTGCTGACATATGACATATTCTACAATATGCTGATGGAAGATATAGCTTTGAGAATGGGATTTTCAACCGTAAATGCTGCCAAAATGCAGTTGAAACGATGCAAAGACAAATTGGATCTTGAGTTGGAACAAAAACCGGAAATAAAAAGCCGATTACTTAATGAGTTATCCTAAAGACATATATAACAATCTTGATGCCTTTGTCAAAGGAAACCTGCAAGGTGCAGAACTTCAGGAATTTGAAGCGGCATTGCTACATGACCCGGAACTCGCTGAGAAGGTTGAAAATGCGCGCTTTCTTCAAAAACTGGTTTTTAAGAACAGACTGCTTACTATCAAAGATTTAGCGAAACAGGAAGAAGCAAGAATAGGGCAAAAAAATCAGTATATTAAAAAGGGTATAATTGGCATCTCTCTTCTTACTTTGATTTTAGTCACAATAGGTATTCTTCAATATAATAAAAAAGAAGACAAGGTATCTATACAATCTGTAGAAAGCCCTGGGATAGCCCCAGAAGTAATATCGAATAGCGCTTTGGGGAAGTCTGATTTGGAAAAGAAAACAAATCCTGAATTACCGAATGCTCATTCCGAGAATAATAAAATTTTAAAAAGCGATAATTCAGGTAATCCAAATGCTGAAAGCTATCATGTTGTAGTAGATACGATACAGCCTAAACCGACTGTTGACAATGCATCTATCAAACTGGAGGATTCCAAATCCGAGGATTCAAAAGTTATAAGCGGATCTGATGCAAAAGTCAAAGATGAAAATACCCAACCATGTGGTCTGGTGCAGCTGAAAACGAAAATCAGTACCACACCGGCATGCATTGGCAGTACAAATGGTAAGATTGAAGCAATCAACATTTCTGGAGGTACCAAACCATATACTCAAAATCTGTTTTTAAACGGGAGAGAGGTTTATAGCAATTCAGGGCTTAAAGCCGGAAATTATGAGTTGGTCATAACAGATAGCAAAAGCTGTGAACAGCGTTTTACGGCGCAAGTAAGCGAAATAAGCTGCCCGATCAACGATTATTTTAATCCGTCTTTTGGAGAAGTCTGGAATATTCCGGTGACTGATAAAGCAGGGAAATTGACCATCTACACAAAGTCCGGAATTCCAATTTATCAAATGGATTTAAAACGAAATACAGCTACCACCTGGAACGGGATAGATAAATATGAACGATTGGAAGCAGGATATTTTATATTTGTGATTGAGTATGAAGATGGAGAAGTTTTAAAAGGAAGTGTGACAATTACATTATGAGTTCTTTAAATAAACATATAGCTTATTGTTTGTTGATACTAATAGTACCGCTAACAGGCTTAGCTCAGACCTACTATATCAAAGATGATGGGTTCAGACAATGTCTCACTGATCTGGATCAGACTTTGGTAAACAGTCAGAAGGAGTTAGATATTAATGTGGCAGCAAATTTTACACGTGATATCATTTGTATCAATTATAAAATGAACAATGTCGACGGAATACAATATTTCACCAATACCAAACGTCTGAGTCTTACCCATAACCAACTGTCATCGCTTGAAGAAATATCAGGATTAACCAAACTGGAGGAGATTACTATCAATGAAAATAAAATCACTCAGCTTCCGGATCTAAGTAATTTCAACAATCTGAAATCAATAGATGCAAGTAATAATGCTTTGTCTAATGCTCCAAACCTGCCTGCACCAAGCTCTTTAATGTATTTGAATCTTAGTCAGAACAATCTTTCTTCTTTTCTTAATCTGAGCAATCAACAGAATTTAACTTATTTAAATCTGGCAGGTAATATCAATATTAAGGTTGTTCCAAAACTACCTCCATTAATAAAACTGGAAGAGTTACATCTTTATTACTGCGGATTAAATGAGGCACCAGTTATAAGTAATCTCACTAGTTTGAAAATTTTAAACATAGGCTTTAATAATCTCAAAACATTACCAGACCTTAGTGCAAACCAGCAATTGAAAAGCATATTTGCCAATGATAACGCGCTTGAATCATTTGCATCTATGAATAGTCTGCCAAATCTTGAAAAGGTAGGATTGTTCAATAATTATCTGAGTTATGAAAATTTTACACCTTTATTGAATACTCCAACGTTTAGAGACATTTATAAAATAGCACCTCAGAAAACATTCTCCAATCCTTTATCTTCCAATTACCTGGAATACGATACCATCAGTTTAAAAACAGGGATCGCCAATCAGATAGCAGGTGTCAATTACTCCTGGTATTATAACAACAACCGGATCTGGACCGGAAATGCAGATACATTATCCTTTCCCAATGCTAGCATAAGCCAAAGTGGCGCTTATTATTTCACTCTTAGTCATCCTGATTTTCCTGAACTGACCATTACTTCTGAGGTAAAAAATGTAACCGTTTCAGACTGCCTTATCCCTTCTCAAATAAGTAAAGAAGTTACCGGTGCTACCTGTGTAAAACCTGGATCTATAAAAGTATATCCGGGCGTACAGCCAAGAAATAATTTGTCTTATATACTTGAAAGTAAATCTACCAAAATTCAGTTAAGCTCAACGGATGGAATTTTTAATAATCTGAATAATCCTGAATACCGCTTATATGCCAAAGCTGGTGATCGATGCATAAAGCTGATAGACGATAAAATAATTCTTCCTATAGAAGCCTGTAAGGAGGCATTTTTTTCTCCAAATAATGACGGCATCAGTGATACTTATTATTTCACTCAACAAGGCAGGGCAAAGGTATTTAATAAATGGGGCCAGATTATTCAGGAACTATCAATCCCTCTGGAATGGGATGGTCGATTAAAGGATAATTCAATTATTCAAACAGGTTATTATACTATTGAAATTAATAATGGGGAGGAGAAATTTCATTTGTCGGTTGTTTATTGATTTTATTCTTGCAACAAAGTTTTCGGATGGAATTTTATAAACTTCAGAATACTTCAGAATCCTTTCAACTAACCCGGCTTTGTGTGTACCTTTTGTTATACACAGTTTTTATCTTATCTACTTTTATTTACTGCGTTAATAAATGGTTCTATATCAGGAGCTCTTTTATACCTTTTATTTATTTCGCCATTAATTATCAAGCAACTTTCAAAATATCCATGCATAACGGTTTCAAATATCTTTTTTTGTAATTCAATGCTAATATAATCTGTGTCGATTATTATTAGTCTGATTTTAGGTTTATTTGAGTGCTTTATGAGATTCAGAATATGATTTGATAATGCATATGCAGGGCCACTCCAAATTGCAAATCCTGAGACTATTCCATATTCAATTTCATCTAACTGTAATTCATTATCATCCTGAATAATCTCAATGTCAAAATATGAATATAAATTAAGTTTATCGAAATGTTTTTTTATTGTTTCTAGATTATAAAGTTTATCCTTTAAGTTAAATCCAGCTTGATTTATTTGATCATTATTTGATTGTCCAGATAAAGATTTGGTTTTTAAAAATTTCTTTAGGAATCTATAAAAATTTACCATACTAAATTGTCCTATAATATTCTTGCTATTCGTAGAGATTAATTGTTAGGAAGCCTAAATTAATAGCCGAAACAAAGTTTCGGCAGGTTAGTTTACAGTACTTCATCTGTGGCTTTTCTCCAGACAGGCAACTTTGTTACCCAATGTTTTCATCTACCATCAACAATTGAATCATTATGTTTTTCAATCAAATAATGATTCACTAAATCATTATAACAATCAATGGTTGATATTTTCAAACAACCCATTCCAAAAGATTTAATTCCGTATTTTGATTTTAGATATTCGTACAATTCACTATCAACTCCCATTCCATACTGAAAGTATTTTAATTCTTCATTTTTCAAATCAGTTGCAAAAAATTCTTTAAGTTGATCTCAATTCGCACGTTCATATTTAGTCATTATTGCTATCGATTTTTCACGCTCATAATAGGTATATGATAAGTAAACATTAATTGTTAATGAAATTGAAAAAGTAAGCAACATTATTTTTGTCAATATCTTTCGCCAAGCTTTTGCCAAGGAAAAGATAACAAAACTTATAAATCCGATTAAATATAAAATCTTTGCAATCAGAAGATATTCTCCTTCCCAATTCATCCATTTAATATAATTAAATATTAGAAGTATAAGTCCAATAACTGAAATTAAGATGATTAAATATTTGGTTTTAGATGTCATTCACGTAAACGTTCAATAATGATACTCTATGAGTTTGTAGCTGGATTTAAAGATAGAAAATTTACTAAACCAAGACAGGCCACGTTGTAGGAGGAATGACGAATAAAAAAGTAACCCCAGTATCATTTAGTGCAGCACATTTGGAGAGATTCCGTCTGGTGCAGACACCATAGCCGTCAACTTAAGCAAGTTTAGAATTACATAGTTCTTAATTAAAGTAAATTAGCAACAGTTTGAGCAACAGCAAGACTATTTCTGGAATATTTTGTTGCTGTTGCTCAAACTGTTGCTCTCTTTTTCCATTATTACTTCTCTTTTATATAGCAGGGAAAACTATTTTTTTACTTGTCCACTAAGTTGACGGCTATGGTGCAGACAACGCCCGGGAAGGGGCTGTTCAAGCCCCCACAACTTCTTAATAGCTCCTCCCGAAACTTCTGTGAAACCCTTAAGACCTTTCTTCTGACATATATTATCTAAAGCTTCTAAACAATTCTTCTGTGGAGCCCCACGGAAGTGCTGTGGGCTCATACGGGCCTTAGATTACTTCCACGGAATCTTCGAGGGATACTACTAAACCTCCGTGGGGGAACCCGAACGTTCCGTGGGAGGCTTCAGATCCTCTGTGGGACCATTCGAAGATTAAAAAAATACCACGGGAGTTCTGTATGTTCCAACGAACTTTCCGTGGGAACTTCTGGAATTTGCGTGGGGCCCCACAGAGGAATCTTGGGGAGCTTTTTGAAAAAAACACTCTGAATATGGGCTTTTGTAAAAAATCCTGAAGATTATAAATGGTCGTCAGACATCTTTTTACGAAAGTGGAATAAATGAATTGGAATACAAACTCATTATATGGAAAGGTTTTAGTGGAAGGATAAATGTGGCCTGTCAGGAGATTGGCCACGGAGTAGTCTGAGTTTTTAAGCAGACACTAATTAGTTTATAGGAACCTCTACTGCATTAGTGGTATAGTGCAATATGGCAAATAAATTAATAGCAGGTAGATTGTTTGGCCAGAATTAATCTCAAGCAAAGTCCACCAAATTCCTGCGGAATTCTTGTGGCCAAAAATTTAATTTAAATTATAGCAGCTAATTTGGGTACTTCGTTTAGTAAATTTTCTCCACTGACGGGCGTTGGCATTAATAATAATATTTTGCTACTTTTGATAACATCTTTTAATAACAACTTTTGTAAGATAGTTTTTTATAGTACCATAATACCTAAAACCAATATGAATATATTTCAAAACACTAATTCGTCAAAAAAAATTAGCCTTTTTAAAACGCCGATATTAATTTTTTTATGGCTAATGGCCTCAAATAGTTCTTTCGGTCAAATTCTATTCAAAGAAGTGTCACGCAAAGACAGAATAATACCATTACCAATTGCAGTGGATAGAATAGGTAGATTGGTGGGTGTAGATTTAGACGAAGACGGAGACACAGACTTTGTCAGCGGTGACGTCGAAGGAAACCTACACTTTTTCAGAAATACCGGAGGTTATTTTACTGAAGTAGTTGGTAAAGAAAATATACTGGATACAATCAATGCCGGCATATTTACATCCCCGGCTTTCATTGATGCAGACAATGATAACGACATGGATATGGTTCTTGGCTTTGGATCTTCAAGTTCAAATACTCTAAAATATTACGAGCGAATAGGTAATGCTTACTACTATAGAACAGGTGATGAGAGTCCTTTTTTCTTTGGTTCATTGTATCATCCTGAATTCGTAGATTTGGATGAAGATGGTGATCTTGATATGGTCGCAGGTGAGCCGTCAGGTTCCTTTGAATATGCTGAAAATGAAGATGGGGTTTTTATTCAAAAAGCAATTAGCGGACAAAATCCTCTCGAAAACATTTATGTAAGTGGATACTCTTCTCCTGAATTTTACGATGTGGACGGAGATAACGACCTTGATTTAGTCAGTGGTGATAAAGATGGTAAGTTTAATGTATTCTTAAATAATAAAGGAACCTACGAGAAAGCAGAGGATGCTGCAAACCCTTTTTCTGGTCTTAGTGTAGACTCTTACTCTACACCTTTCTTTTTTGACATCGATGGAGATTCAGACATGGACTTGATAAGCGGTAATGGAACAAACCATTTTGAACTATTCCGTAATGATAACGGCACCTTTGTTAGCGTCATTCGAGAGAACCCCCTGTACGGTTTTGATGCCATAAATGTGTCGACCCCGACTTTTGCGGATATTGATGGTGATAATGATTTAGACATGATCAGTGGAAATCTGAACGGAAGTTTTAAGTACTACCAAAATAATGACGGAGTATACTACGAAATGCTAGGTCAAAACAATCCCTTTGTTACTATAACTGTTGCCAGTAACAGTGCTGCAACATTTGCCGACCTGGATGGAGATAATGATTTAGATATAATGACTGGAGATGACGATTATATATCAAGGTATTTTAAAAATGAAAATGGTGTGTTTATAGAACAAACCGCCAATGCTAACCCTTTTGATGGTATATTTTTAGACAAAGCAACAAAACCTTTATTTATCGATTGGGACAATGATAATGACATGGACGTACTCTGTGGTAACTTGCAGGGAGATATCATTTATCTGGAAAATGATAATATGACTTTCACAAAGAAAACCGGAGTAGACAATCCTTTTTACGGAGTTAAAGTAGGGAGCCACTCAAGTGCAGTCGCGGCCTCCGATCTTGACAAGGACGGTGACATGGATATTCTTATGGGAGATTTTTTTGGCAAATTGTACTACTATAGAAATGACCAAAGCGGGTTTACGCTCTTGTCAGGCTTAGATAATCCTTTTGAGTTTCATAACCAAAGCAACCACGATTATGAAGCAGCCCCTGCCTTTGTTGATTTAGACAAGGATGGAGATCAGGATTTGATAATGGGAAGAGCAGACGGTACATTCTACGAATACAGAAATGAATCCACCATTGTATCATCTATAGAAAAGGTGGTGAATGCAACTAAAACTCTCACTATTGCACCAGTTCCTACTTCATCTGACCTACACGTATCTGACAACGGATCATATGTTATTCTGAATATCATGGGGACCATCGTGCAAAAAGGCTTCATTAATGACAATCACTTAAGTGTGGATAAATTGCCAGTAGGACAGTATATCTTAAGAATTGGTGAGAATAATACCAAGTTCATTAAAGATTGATACAAGCAAAATTCTAAATATAAAGTCAGAACTTTTCATCCATGGCCTGTCCCTGACAGGCCATTCTGATATGTGGACTCTTGTAAAAACTTCGGAAGATTGTAAATGGTCGTCAGCTAACTTTTATGAAAATAGAATAATTAAATTGGGAATATTAACTCTTTAGATGGAAAGGTTTTAGTGAAAGGAAAACTGTCAAGGGGTATGCCACGGTGCAGAGATTCGAAGAAAATTTGAGCTTATATTTCCAGCCTCGATTGGTGTGAGAGCCGGATGTATCATTGACACATATGATCATACCATTGGTAAAAAATCGTTAATAAAATTAAAATATATATTGTAATGAAAATATGGATGAATCCTGATACGGTAAAGCATTGTAAACTGATAGCAAAGAATTATAAATTCTGGACAGGCAAAGAGTTGTTTGAAGAAAAGCTTCATGAATCAGAGTTATCAGAAAAAATGTATAATGCACCATTTGTAATATTATCACATGGAACCCAAGCTGATCCTATTTACAATTATGTAAATCTGAAAGCACAGGAATTATGGGAGTATACCTGGGATGAGATGATTAAATTACCTTCAAGGAGGTCGGCTGGTACTAATGAAACGGCGCAACGATTGGAACTTATCAAAGAAGGTCAGGAAAAGGGGATAACCTTTACAGAAAAAGCGCTGAGAGAAAGTTGTTCCGGAAAGAAATTTTATATAAAAAATGTGGTATTATTCAACCTTCTGGGAGAAGGTGGAGAATATGAAGGCCAGTGCGCTATTTATAATGATTGGGAATTTGTTTAAGGCTTCTTTCCTCTGCTGTTTCCTTCATCCCTGGCCTGGCCTTTGACACGCCACTCTGATATATGGAATCTTGTAAAAAATCCAGAAGATCATAAATGGGCGGGCAGCTAACTTTTAATGAATTTGGAATATTATTCATTATACGGAAAGATTTTAGTGGAAGGAGAATTGGAGTCTGTCAGTGGGGAGGGCGCATCTATATTTTATTTCTCTCCACAATTTACCCGTAATTTCAAAATCAACAAAAGGAGAATTTGCCCACCCTCTAAATTTTTTTCAAAATTTTGTTACTTCTAACTTTTTCCAATTGCTCATACTTGGCCTACCCATGACAGGACACTCTCTTGGATATATAGAACCTTGTGAAAAGTCCAGAAAGATTATAAATGGTCGTCAGCTACCTTTTACGAAAATGGAATAAATGAATTTGGAATATTAAATCATTATATGGGATGGAAAATAGTGGTCTGTCATGGGAGAGGCCACGATGTAGGAAGAATGACCAATATAAAAAATAACCCAATATCATTTAATGCAGAACAGTTGGAAAGATTCCGTCCGGTGAAGGCAATAGGTGTCAACTTAATCAAGTTTAGAATTACATAATTCTTAATTAAAGTAAATTAGCAACAGTTTGAGCAACAGCAAGACTATTGCTGGAATATTTTGTTGCTGTTGTTCTCTTTTTCTATTATTACTTCTCTTTATATAGCAGGGAAAACTATTTTTTTACTTGTCTCATCACTAAGCTGGTTGCTGAGTTGAAGGCACCGGCAGAGGAGGCTGGAAAGGAAATCCTATCCCGTTTTAAAAACTGCATTAAAAAAACAATGTTTTCATGTTGTTGGCTAACGATTTTTTTTCTAAATTTGATACAATCAATATGACAACTTTACAAGTTACATATCGCCCTTCATCAGCCGTAGCAATTGCCTGATTGCAGACCCACTGAATTTAATTTCCTGCCTGGGTCTGTAAATAATCATTTCTATTAATTTCCAAATTCTTATTAAAGTCGTGTGGTTTAATTTATCCCACACCTGAAACTCATTATTATTATGGCAATGCTAAAAAAATACGGCTGGGCTAATTTTCAACAACAATATCTTGATCAGCAAACTAAAAAAGATTTTTCCGTAGGACGTGTTATTTCCATTCAGGGATTCAAATACTATCTCATAACAGAAAAGGGTGAAACCGAGGCTGAACTATCCGGAAAACTGTTATACTCGAACTCCCAGGATGAGTTACCCAAAGTAGGTGACTGGGTATTTTATATGGATTATGATCCCACGGGATATATTATAGAAGTTTTTCAGAGAGTCAATGCTTTATTCAGAAAAACCTCGGGAACAAAAACTGAAAAACAGATTCTTGCAAGCAATATCGATTATGCATTGATTGTGCAAGGGCTTGATCGGGACTTTAATTTGATGCGGCTGGAAAGGTATCTGGTTCAGATCGCAGCGTGTGGAATCAAAGCAATTGTGATTCTCAATAAAACGGATCTGGTTGATCGTCCTGAAGAGTTTAAAGCAGAAATAGAGAAACTTCAAAGAGATTCGCCGGTTTATCTCTGCAGCACCTATACCGGATACGGATTGGAAGCAATTAAGCATGAAGTGCTCAAACCCTTCAAAACGTATATTCTGATAGGATCATCCGGAGCGGGTAAAAGCTCCTTATTGAATTCATTTTCTGATAGATCTATACAAATCACTCAGGAAACCAGCCAATCGACTCAGAAAGGCAAACATACTACCACTGCTCGTAGTTTGTATCGGTTATCTAATGATAGCCTGGTAATTGACACACCAGGAATGCGTGAATTTGGGGTTACTTCTGAAGGAGGAAAAGATGAATCAGAGTTATTTCCGGTAATTCATGAACTTGCATCACAATGTCGTTTCGCTGATTGCAAACACATCCATGAAAAGGGATGTGCGGTTACTGCTGCTATCATAAACGGAACGCTTGATAAACATGTTTATGAAAGTTATCTAAAACTGTTGAAAGAACAGAACCGGTTTGAGGTCAACGCTGCAGATAAAAAGCGTATGGATAAGCAGATGGGAAAAATAGTGCGGGAGGCTAATAACTACCGGAAAAAATATAAGTCTTGACCGTCCGAATTAAATTATAAAAATAGCCGCGAAGAGCGGCTATTTTAAGTAAAAACTTTTTGATATTCTTTTACTTCTCTTGTTAGTTTTCCTGCTGTAAATTCAATTATTGGCTTATGTCAGAAAGTTATTTTAATATTCGTTTAAATATACTTATGAAGTTCATTGGTGGCTAGTCCCTTGACAGGTCATGGTGCGGAGGTTGTGCTTTTTATTGAAATCAAATGGGATAGATTAATTTTCTCTTATCTATATTTTTGATATCAACTCTGTCAATATATTGTTGGAATTTTATTTCTTCTTCTTTTTTGTCAAATGAGCCTTTTATTAATTGAATAAATGACTGTCCGTTTTTCATTGTCCATATATAAGTCTTTAGATAGTCGCCAATTGGAACATAACCCATTTCGTCTTGTCCTTCTTCAATGGTTTCGTTTAAGTCAGCGATTCTACTTAGTCTGTTGTCCTGAATGAGATTTTTAATTTTGTTGACGAACTTATCATGCCCATTGCACCAGCCAATTTCATAAATATTATCTACGTAGTCAAAATCAATTAAGGGATTTAATTTAGAAAGTTGTGCGCTAGAAAATTCTCTCCAAGTTAAATCTGACGTATATCTTTCCTCCAACTTTTTTTTACGTTTCGCAAGTCTATGTTTTCTTTTCAACCATTTAAAAAATGTCATACTATTAAAATTATTAAGATGGATTGTCTTTGAGCATTATTACCCTTGTATAATTTCCTTCCTCACTACAATTTACCAGTAATTTCAAAATCAACAAAAGAAGGATTTTGCCCTCCCTCTAAATTTTTTTCAAAATTTCGTTACTTCTAACTTTTCCCAATTGCTAAGTACAAAAAACAGGAGCTATGATCTAATTCAAGAACATGAATGAATCCGTGTTTTTAATCAATAGATAAAATCAAATTTCTTAACACAATTCATTTATATGAGAAAAACGTTACTCTGTTTATTTTTCATGTGGACCAGTCTCCAGCTGCTATATGCTCAAAAAACAGTTTTCACGCCTACGGAATGGAGCAATTCCACTCACGAATACTATGGCCGAATGGCTTCCAATAGGATGTATGAATCAAAAAATTTTGTACTCTATTGGGGAGATTTAGTAGGTACCAATCCGCAAACTGCTTCAGACGCGAGTTTGAGGTTTAACCCGGTGGCCGTTGCTGATACATTTGAATTTATCTTTAACCGATTTATTACTGACTTAAAATTTATCAATAATGCACCGACCACCAATTTCGGCAAATACAAGACACCTGTCATTATATTAGGAACTTTTTCCGGTGGTGATGACCGCACTACTGGTTTTGCTCATGCCAGCAGCTATAGCAATACAATAGGTGCAATGTTCGTGCATCCTTCTGCTGTTAAAGATGGGGGAGCTATCAGTCATGAATATGCTCATGCATTGCAAATGATGATGAGGATCCAGGAAAACCCAGGAAATGGAACCGCCTTTGCCGGATACGATTGGGCAGGTCCATTTTTTGAAGGTCATGCAAATTTTATGCGTGCACAGGTATATCAAAAGTGGGCTAACATTGATGGTACTTTGACTCGCTGGATACAGACCAGACATCTTATGTGGTCTTCCAATCGCCATCATTATACCAATTACAATCTTTTATTTTACGTTCAACAAACAGATGGTTTTGAAATGACCAGAAGGCTTTGGGCTGAATCCAAAAATCAGGAACATCCACTGGAAACCTTAAAACGCCTGAAGGGATTCACGCAAGAGCAACTCAACGACTATTTGTACAACTATGCATCAAGAGATGTGACATTTGATTATCCTATTCAATGGAATAGTACAGTCAATCAGAATAGTAACTTTGGTAAGGTAATAAGACAAACCTATCAGATAATCAAAAACAGTCTTCCGAGATATACAAGTCGTCAATACACCTTGCTGGATAAGGTGCAAGGGTCATCAGATCATTTTTTTGTGAATGAGAATTGGGCGCCTCAGGATTATGGTATGAATATCATTCCTCTTTATCCTACTTGTAGCGGAATGGATAAAGCTGTTTCTGTCAAATTCAAAGGACATACAGAAGTGAATCCGACTTACGCAGGCTGGAGATATGGATTTGTGACGACTAAGACGGATGGAACAGTTTCACGGTATAGTCCTATGTATTCCAGCGCAGATGGTGAGGCTTCTTTTAATCTAAACACTGCGAGTGAAACAAACATTTACCTGGTTGTATTTTCAGCTCCTAAAATACATTCTAACTATAACATGGATGTTGGTTATCCAAAATACAGAAGATATCCTTATGAGCTTAAAATTGCCAATGCTGTACCTGAAGGTTATCAGGCTGCAGCAGATTTTAGAAAATGGAGAAAAACAAATGGGAAGCTTCACTCAAATGGAGGAGGTTGGATCTCAAACAATGCAAATGTAGCCTCTACAGCATATGTTGGCCCTTATGCGATGGTTTTAGGTGGTACAGTTTCCGGCAATGCAAGAATAGAAGGCTTTGCTACTGTTGAAGGTGGAAATGTAAGTGGTAATGCAGTAGTGAAAGATAACGCTGCTATATACAATGCAACCATTTCCGGAGATGCAGTCATTTCAGGTAATGCATGGATGGAAGGTGGTACTGTAACGAATACCGCTCAGGTAAAAGGCAATGCAATGGTTTGGGCTGCTACTTATGGCAACAATGTGATTGTGGGAGGAGATGCAGAGGTTGGATCATGCTCTACTAATGGAGTTTATTTACAACCGGCTTATTGGAGAAATGGACGTACCGAGTGTGATGGCAAAGGAGCAACAGATGCTTCCAATGTTGACATCAATGCAAGCTTTACTAATTTCATTGCAAACCAAATGGCATTTGCTACAACTCCCGCTTGTACGACTGTAGCAGTAAAAACCTATACACTTTCAGTTTCTGTTGTTGGTTCGGGTACTGTAACTCCAACTTCTGGAACTTATGATGAAGGCACAACAGTAGGACTAACAGCAAAACCTGCTTCCGGATATTTGTTCACTGGCTGGAGTGGCAATGCTACTGGGGCAACTAACCCTCTTTCGGTAAAAATGGATGCTAATAAAACCATTACTGCCATTTTCACCGCAATACCGATCCAAACCATTACCTATACTGTTGAGATGCAGCCAATGTCTGATTATACACCAACAATTGTCCCTTTAAACTCAACACAGATCGGACAGATATTTGGGCTAACGGCTGCACAAATTACCAGTGGATTTACGAATAAAACCATTAAATATTTTGGTGTCAATACTGATGGTAGCCTTGACTCAGTTTCTACCGCCAACGCACCTGGGCATTGGTTTAATAAAACAGGAGGAATAACTACCTACGGCGCCACGCCATATTTATATTCTGAATTGGACATGAGCAAACTGGTTGCGAATATAGGACAATATCCCGCCAAAGTGATGGATGGCGAATCTTATACATTCAAGCAAGCACTTGTTTATACCAAAAGTGCTAATGATATCAGGCAGGTAACGCTCATCTTCAATATTTCTATAAAGGTGGTGATTACAGGCCTGGACGAAGCTAATGGCGTGGTTAAAGGTATCATCTATCCAAATCCAAGTAAAGAAAGTTTCATAGTAAAGCTTAGTAAACCTTCAAATATTGAAATCTATTCATTAGATGGTCAACAACTTCTGGAGTATAAAAATGTAGATTCAGTTGTATTTGGCGAGCATTTAAAAGCGGGAGTCTATTTCGTGAAAACCGGAAATACTTTTTACAAAATCCTGAAGGAGTAATGTAAAAGCATCAAGCCCTCACCCTAGGGTGTATGTTATTAGTTATATCAGTTATAATTCAAACATTGTTATCGCCGACAGTTCCCCTTCTCCTTCAGGACATAGCCGTCAACTTAACATTGTTTTGTAAACAACAATAGGATATTTGGTCATCCTGAGCCCTGCGAGGGATCTGATAGTCACAAAAAATTTATTATTAAAATTACCATTCTGCCGGATAGCTTAATTTTATTCATTTTGAAAGCTCAGATTCTTCGCAGGCTCAGAATGACAAAGAAAAGATTCTGTTAAGTTGACAGCCATCTCCTTCAGGAGAAGGTTAGGGATGAGGTTTAGTGGCTTTTATACGGGAATTAAATAAATAATCCTTTAAACTAATTTAAGTATTCATAGATATGAAGAAACTCATTATACCCATTTTGATATTACTCTCATCACAGCTGATAGCCCAAACAGGGGATCCCTACAAATGGCCAGCTTATTCACCCAATGTGCGGTACAATTTTAAAGAGCAAAACCCCAATTTTGTAGAGCCTACCAAAAACCTGAACGATTGTCCGCAGGTAGTGGGAGAAATAAACGATCGTTGGTTCACCTTCAGATGGGGACCCAATAGACGAAAAGATATTTCTGATTTAGCAATCAAAAATTTGCTAATCAGAATGAACGAAGACTTTGCCTATTTCAGAAATGTAATGGGGTGGCCAGCCGATAAACGCGCCAGAAGCGGATATCGTAGTGCGATCTATTTATATGGTTCGGGATTGTGTACGGACAATGCCGATACTAACGCAACAGGTGGATGGCAAAGTGCCATAGGCTACCAAGGCCAAAGTTGGCCGATGGTGTTGGCTTCTTATGTTCCTATTCGATCGTTTGATCCAAAGTACAATGATGAATTCCAGAAAGGAGCAATGGTGCATGAAGGCATTCATGCTGTTCTGGCTGATATGCCAGGCGTGAAACAATCGGCCTGGTTCCAGGAAGGTGGCAATGTGTGGTTGCAGCAAACTGCTGATGCAAGGAGAAGTGGCAATTATGGTTCGATGGGCAACCTGAATGCTACTGATTTCATGGCGCCATTTATGCCAATCGAATGTTATTCTGGGTGGTTGGTAGACGGTTCGTTTGGCGGCCCCAGTGCTGAAGGTGTTAACAAATATAATAGTAGCAACCAACAGCTGTGTACCTGGCGCAGAGCCCTTGGAGGACATCAGTACAGTAGCATGTTTCCAACAGCACTGGCACAAATTCTGGGTGATGGTTCGATCCCTTGGATCTGGGTAAACTGCCCCGGCCGTGTATTAGAGGGACTGGCTGGCGGAATAGGCGAAACCCAGATGAGGCGAGTGATCACAGAATACAGAGCTAAAATGGCTTTGATGGATCTCGGTGAGTGGACTAAAGCTTCGATAGATCTGTTAAACGCAAACTTTGGTGCAAACATCGGAGTAGAGTGGGAGCCTTCATACATGCAACCTCCTTCGTGGAAAGTAACGCCTTATGCCAGCACCACAAGAAATGGAAATGTACTTACCCCTGATCCTCTGACATTGCCAGGTTGGTCTGGATCTAATCAGATTCCATTGACAGTTACAGGAAATACTGTGACAGTCGATTTTCAACCAATCGGGACAAACATGACTTGTTTGCTGGCTTACAGAACTACAACAGGTAAAGCTGTTTACAGCGAATTCATATCCAGCGGAAACTGCACGCTGAAGCTTAACGAAGCACCGGCTAATGGTGTGGTCATTGCAGTTATAACGAATACCGATTATGTCTACAAGGGTGAAGCCACCCGTACTGCTAAATTTGACTACAGATTGGGTCTGGTAACTGGAGTGACCGGCGCAGCTAGCATCAATACCAAATGGTATGAATCGGCTAAGCTAAGAAATCTGAACACAGTAACTTTTACAGGAACTATAGTAGGAAACGGTGGTAGCATCTCGCCAGAAGTTAGCGGTTACCTGGTGGGCGATACTGCCATTATTACCGCTTACCCCAAAGCTGGCTATGCCTTTGCCGGTTGGTCTGGTGATATTATCAGTACAGCCAATCCACTGAAAATTGTGATGAGTGCTAACAAAAAAGTAACGGCAACTTTTACAGCTGGACCTACTTATAAGCTTATCACAAACATAGTAGGGGCGGGCACGGTAAATCTTGCTACTGGCGATTATTCACAAGGTTCGATCCAGACACTTACTGCAAAACCTGCTACAGGATATATATTCACAGGCTGGAGTGGAGATGCTACGGGAACAACCAACCCGCTTACTATTACCATGTTAGCGAATAAAACCATTACAGCTACTTTCACTGCCATTCCTGTCCAGACTATTACTTATAATGTGGAGTTAGTACCTAATACCAATTATACACCAACAAATGTTCCACTAAATTCAACACAAATGGGGCAGATTTTTGGTCTGACCGCAGCACAAATTACAAGTGGTTTTACAAATAAAACCATCAAATACTTTGGTGTCAATTCTGATGGTACTTTAGATTCTGTTTCAACGGCCAATGCTCCAGGGCACTGGTTTAATAAATCAGGGGAAATAACAGAATACGGAGATCAGCCCTATGTATACTCTGAACTGAACATGAGCAAATTGATTGCTAATGTAGGACATTATCCTGGTAAAGTTAGGTATGGCGAGTCCTATACATTCAGGCAAGCTCTGGTCTATACAAAAAGCGCTACTGATGTAAAGCAGATAACTCTAGTTTTCAATGTCTCCATAACGTCGGTGATTACAGGCTTAGACGAAGCTAATGGCGAGATTAAAGGTACTATCTATCCAAATCCAAGTAATGAAAGTTTCAAAGTTGAGCTTATAAGACCTTCAGATATTGCAGTCTATTCTTTGGATGGACAAAAGCTTATGGAATATAAAAATGCTGAGTCTGTAGTTTTTGGTGAGCAATTAAAAGCAGGTATCTATATTGTAAAGACTGGAAACTTGTTTTACAAAATTGTGAAAGAATAGGTTGTACTGAAGATATACTTCTTAGTATAAGAAGCATTCGTATTTGCAATTCGAGTAGCGATACAATTTGCAATGCAGAAACTAATTTTGATTAAATAGAATGATGAATATAAACTAATCCAGTATAAATTTTAGACAAGTCATTCATACTCCATTTCTGTGTATCTACAATAAAACAGGAACCCCCGACAAATAAGGGGCTCTTGTTTTTGGAAGGTCAGACAGAAATATTGAAAGTGGTTAAAAAATAGATTTTTTATCGACTTACGTGTGAAAGATCAATAAATCCTGTAATATATTTTTCTTGATGTACAATTGTGCCTAAGGTATTTGTCAGGGTAATGATGTAAAAGTCGATAGTTACCTATAAAACCTCTATCATTCATGCTGATGCAGTTACTGTCCCTGTAAGAGCTTATTTAATTTAATTGTTCGTTCCAATGTGCCAAATGAGTGACAGTTGTTTCTTTACATTGGTCTCCTGATCAAAGAGATTTTTAAGAACCACTATTTATCTTCATTGGTATTCGCAGAAAACGTTCAAACTATTAATCGTGAATTTTCCCACATGTAGTTAAACTTATCTTATAATGGTTAGATAAACAGGGTTTTGACCTTCTATGGTAATAATGTAATATCCTGCATCAAGCAAAGTTCCGTTCTGATCTGTTCCATCCCATACAATCGGGGCTTCAAACGTATTCACCAATCTTCGTTTCAAGTCGTAAATTTCAACCTTTCCGGAGTGTTCTATGTAATATGTATCTGCAATGTTATCACCATTCGGGGTGATCACTGGATCGCATTTTTCTATTCTGTTAAGACTAAATTTATCAGTTGCTGTGCAATTCTTGGAGTCAATAATGGTGATCTTATATTCGCCTGCTGCAATATTCTCAATCACTTTTTCGCTGTATTTTTTTCTTTGAAATCCATTATTCAGTTCATAGGTAAATGGATTTGTTCCTCCAGTAATCTGGATATTTGATAAATCAATGGTATATCCTTTCCCGCATTCTTTAGATAAGATGGAAACAGAGGTAAGGGGCAGCTCGACACAAGGCTTTACGTTTATTTTAAAAGTATCAGATTTTAAAATCAGAGAGGAGGCTGTGGGGTTATACACTTTTAATAAATAAATCCCGGAATCGGGAAATGTTAATGGACTAAATGTAAAGGTCGGAGAAGCAGAGCTGTCTAATTTTTCCCCATTCTTTATCCATACATACCAATTGCCTGGATGAGGATTATCGATAGGGTATTTTAAAGTAAAGTTATTTTCAGCTCTTGCGGTTATATTTTGAAAAGGAATAGGAAGTTGTGGCTCATAAACAAATGTGACAGCAGGAAATTTTTGCAAAACAGGAATAATGTCTTCAAAGGTAAGTAAGCAGTTGAAAACATTCAGGTAATTTAAATCTGGTTTATTGCTAAAGTAAGGAAGGGTGTTTAATGGATTGTTAAATACCATACATAAGGTAAGTGTGGTATTTGAATCTAGTCCGGATAAGTTCCTAATGTTATTTTCCCATGCAAAAAGCGTAGTAAGTTTTTTTAATTTATCGAGTCCTATAATTGTATCTATCCCTGTTTTATGAATATGGAGTTCTTCAAGATTTGTACAAGGAGAAAAATCAATTGGGTTTATGAAAGGATTCTCACCAATAACGAGTCTGGTTAAATTTGGAAATTGACTCAATGGGGGAAGAGCAGTAATTTTATTCTGACTGCAATAAAGAAACCATAGCCCCTTAGCCCCTGATAGATCGGGGAGCTCGGTAAGCTGATTGTTCATCACCTGAAAGTCTCCTAATTTAGTCAGTGAAGCCATGCTTGGTATTGTGACCAACTTATTATCGCTCGCATAAAAATCAACTAATCCGGTAATACCTGAAATGTCAGGGATAGTAGTAATCTGATTGTTAGACAGATTAAGGCTGGCAATACCTGTGAAATATTGAATACCGGTAGCATCGGAGATGTTTGCATTTCTAAGGTCCAATGCACCGGTCAGGTCGGCTGCCTTTTCAATATCTAATTGATCCCCCTGCATTACCTGGGGATAATTGGCCTTTAATTTATTCATCAGATTTACATCTGGGAGGCTCACCCTCTGACCATAGGCCAACTGCATTGTTAAGATGAATATCAACCCGAAAAATATTCTCATAGCTTAACCTTATCGCACAATTGTTAAATCCACTTTTTCTATTCTCCCATCGGAATAATAAAGAATGGCCGCATAAGTCCCGATAGGCACTGCATTGCCGTTCGTATCTGTTCCACTCCAATGTTCATTTCCGGCGCCGAAAGTATCTTTATAAATTTCTTTTCCTGTTCTGTCATAAACGATGAACTTCCCAGTAGCTCCTTCGTCGTACTTGATTTCCCATTTTTCATTGAAATCCGGATTGAAGCTGAAAGGTTGATTTAAAGGACACCAATTTTCTTCAACTTTCACTGTTTTGGTAAAAGTACATTCTTTGTGATAGGTTACCAAAATTTTATAGTCACCAGGAGGGAGGTTTTGAAACACTCCTGTAGGTCCGTAAGTTTTCAGATGGCCGACCTGAAAAGAAAATTCTATTCCTTCATCTGCTGAAATGATAATGCTTCCAGTTTCCTTATCCTTGCAGGACGCGGATATTCTGATGTCAAATTCTTTATTGCAGTTATTTTTTATATCTGATGATTTAGATTCTTCAATTATTCTAGGTTCATTTTCTTTATTAATGAGAGAAAGATTAGTTTGTTCATTTGTATTATTTTGGCTACCTGTATATTCTGGAAGTGTTTTCTCTGTTGAATCTAATTGCTTAATTCTTTCAGATTTATCCATTTCTGAATTGTCTGAATATAGGATAGCTGAAGGCTGATTTTTCTTTTGGGCCGATGATGATTCTTTTTCTTTTGGGTTTGACTTTTCATTTCTGTTTGCTTCAACAGTTGAAATCTCTTTGTTCTCAGAAGTTACTCTAACTTCTTCTTGAGTATCTGAACTGAATACAAATAGAGCTGTTGAAGTACCTATTAATATTACTGACCCAATAAACCAATAGGTTAAGTTTCTCCAATGGGAGGTATACTTTATTTTTTTGATATCCTGGCCTACTGTTTTTTTAAGATCAGCAAGGCATGCAAAATGAATGGCCTGATCAGTTGCTCTAGCTTCATTTACCTTCTCTGCAAGTGATTCATCGATCAGTAGTTCTTTTTCAAAAGCAGTCTTCTCCACTGCGCTCATGCGGTTTTGAAGGTAATCCTCAATTTGTTCGAATATGTATTGCTGATCTTTCAATTTCTTAAAATGTCTAAGGCTTCCTGATTTTCCGATACCAATTTTGAAAAATATTTTTTACATCTGTAGTGCTGATTTTTAGCTACTTTCTCATCTTTCATTCCCATAAGATCAGCGATCTCCTTCATACTCTTTTTTTCAAATAGTACGAACGATAAAATTTTTTTACAATTATCTTCCAGGCTATTGAACAAGGATTGGAATGCATTTAGTTGTTCCTCTTTGATTATATCATCCAATTGGTCTTTTTCATCGGGAATATCATATCCAATTAATTCATCTTTAATTATTTTCTTTTTTTTTCGAACCAGGTCGATCCATGAATGCTTGGCAACTCTAAATAGAAAGGCATCTAAATCATACTCTTCTTTGTACTTTCCTGTTTGCACATAGTGGAAGAGTGCCACCACAGCATCCTGGAATACGTCATCTGCATCCTCCAGCGTTCCTGAGTTATTCATAATGAATCTTCTTATTTTCCTCAGAGGATCTTTATACAGATATTTTAATGCGTCATTATTTTGGCCAGTACGTATACACTGGATAATGATTTTTGAATTGCCTTTCATTTATATAAGCTACGTAACCTCTAAAAAAAGGTCAGCACTTATGATTAAAATCTTATATTTAATGAATTTTTCCTGAAGAATCAAATTAGTTTAGAAAGATATTGGATGTGTAAGCCTCTGAGATATAGCAAATACATAATGTTTGGTATAGCTGTTATGATATTGCTGCAAAGCAATTCTTCAGAATGCTTTGCACAACTAAATGCTACTGTTTTTGAAGACTTCTCTCAATTTATTGTCAATCCTTATTTAATTAATCCTTCTGCAACCGACAGTTCTTATAGTTTCAAGATATGTGCTAATAATATTAATGAATTAGGATTAATTAAAAATGTAAGCCGCTTTTACATTGATGGAGATAAAAGGATCAACTCGTCGCGTAAAAATGGATTTCATTTTATAGGGTTACAGGCTATCAATTCAAAACAGGGAGATTATATTTCCAGGAGCAGAATGCAAGCACACTATTCTTGGTTTGCCCAAGTCAGTAAAAAGGCATTCTTGTCTTCCGGAGTTTCATTAGGGTTTATCAATTACGCATTTCTCACTACTCAAGGCGGGACAGGAGGCTCAGATTATGCACCGGATGGTTCCATTGGAATTCATTATGTCCGACCAAATACATTTATAGGTTTGGCGATACAACAGGTTTTTACATCTGTGCTGATTCCAGTCAATCAATCGTTCCGGTTAAGCCGGTTATACAATTTAGATTTATCACATCACTTTGATGTGGGGCCAAGGACTAATCTAGCTGTCTATGGCATGGTACAACAACCTGATAAGGGAAATACTATATATAGCTTGGGTTTACTTTCGGAAATTTCCAATGTAGTATTAGTAGGAGTTAATGATTTCTCATTACGAAAGACTTCCTTCAATTTGGGAGTAAAACAAATCCGCCTGCTTGGTGCGGAATTCATGTTTATGACCACCTATAGTATATATCACGGTAGTTTTCCATTACCCGACAACTCGCTGGAGCTCTTCATCGTGCTTCAAAAATAATTTTTTCATTTAACTGATGACCATTTTTAGGCAATGCCGTAGCTTATGACCTTTTTTCATATGGCAAACTATTGATCAACCATTACCTTTTGTATAACCATATTTTTATATCTAGACATTACCTGTTCGCACGGTTTTTCAATTAACCTTCAGCTGAAAACTATTCAGGCGGACTAGGCTTGGAAGAAGAGATAACAGCAATCTGAATAAATCACCTAGGAATAATGGATAGGAACTTATCTGTGATGATATTTTAGAAATTTAGATATCTAAATTTTATCAGGAGATGATGACTTTTTTTAGACTGTGACGTAGCCTATCATCATTTTATAAAGCTATCAATTAACATTAAACTTCAACTTAATTATGAATAACCTTAAAATGGTAATCTTATTCCTGATGGTATTTATTTCCAAACCCTCGTTTTCGTGGTATGGTATGCCAACTCCATTTTTACATATTGAAGGCCGCTTTTTAAAAGACCCCAACGGAAATAATGTTGTGCTCCGGGGAGGATGGATGCAGCCTACAGAATCATGGTTTAACGGTGGAGGAAAATGGTATAGCAATCCGACAGACTGGACCAACCCGAATAACGTTGCCGGAATGTTAAACTATTTGAAGGATGCGGCAACAGTGATGAGTGATCCCAGTCCCAGATACGGTACTAATCATGGGTGGTATAATACATTCGTTCGTGTCAATACTGATGCAATAGGTGGTTGGACACAAGAGTCTGGGCTGGTTAATCAGGCACAGTTCAATGGTTGGATTCAGAATTTTCTCGTTCCTTATGCCAATCATCTCAAATCTCGCGGACTTTACCTTGTTCTTTGTGCCACAGGACCAATTAATACACCTAACAACGGTTCTCATAATGCGGGTGTAACGGAGCAAGCTCGCCTACGCACTTTCTGGAGTACAGTGGCCAATGCACCAGGAGTTAAGAATGCGGATAACATTATGTTTGAACTGATGAATGAGCCTGTGGACATAGAATCTTCTCCCGGCAATGGTGACTGGGGCCATGGGCAAGCAAAATATTTTCAGGCTTTCAGAAACTGGATTCAGCCTGTCATAGATGATGTGCGGAAGACAGGAGCAAATAACGTTGTATGGGTGACAACCCTTGAGTGGCAGGGTTCACCGCAACAACACCTTCAATATCCTTTCACTGGTATGAATTGCGGTGTTGCCGTACATTATTATCCGACATATGGAAATTGCGGAGACAACGTCACCTGCCATAATAGTTTATGGAGCCGTCAATACAAGCCTGTTGCAGATAAGTGGCCTATGATTATCACAGAAAATTTCTGGTTCCCTGAAGATAACGGCCTCGTGGAGGGCTCTACGGCTAAATATGGAAGCACGCTCAAGGCTAACATTGATGCTGAAGGTAATGTCTCCTATATGATCGGGTTTTTAAGCGACCTTCTTGATCTTAGTAATGCCCTTCCTTCAAATGCCAGCTTGCTTTCAAAGGAGGGCGCACAAGCTGCATTTGAATGGTGGTATAAATATAATGGAGGTACCGGCTGCACACCTACCTCTGTTGCTCCCTATATTCAGGTAAACGATGGTACCTGGCAGCAAGCGTCAACAGCTACCTTAAGTAGTGGTACAAAAATCGTGTTAGGTCCTCAGCCTGTAAGTGGTGGTTCCTGGAATTGGAGCGGACCTAATGGTTATAGCGCTGCAACCAGAGAAATCACTTTAACCAATATACAAGTAAGTCAGGCAGGAGATTATGTGGCTACCTACACAAATCCAGCCGGATGTACGAGTACTGCAAAATTTACTTTAGGAGTCTGTGCTCCAGCAACGATCACTCCATATTCCAGAATCAATGAAGGTGCATGGAATCAGTCAGCATCTTTGAATGCGGTCCCAGGGGATAATGTTGCTTTTGGTCCTCAGCCTCTAACGGAAGGTTCCTGGCAATGGAGCGGTCCAAATGGTTTTACCGCAACTACCAGAGAGATCTTGTTAACTAATGTCCAGTCAAGTCATTCAGGGAATTATGTTGCTACCTATACCAGCATCGCTGGTTGTAAAAGTACGACTACCATTGTCCTGACAGTATCTGCACCTAACAATCAACCTCCTTCTGTGACTCTGACTGCGCCTTTAAACAATGCAACATATATTGCTCCGGCAAGCATTACATTAAATGCAAATGCGAATGATAAAGATGGAACGGTAACAAGCGTTTCCTTTTATCGGGGCAACACATTGATTGGTTCGGATGCATCAGCTCCCTATAGTTTTACTTGGGATAACGTATCAGAAGGAAGCTATTCTATTACAGCACGCGCCACGGACAACAATGGTGCAGTTTCTACATCAGAAGCAGTGACAATTATTGTAAATGTGGTAATCACTTCTATTGAAGGAGTAATAGGACCTGATTGCGGTACCAGAAATTCAACATTGCGCTACAGCATCTCAAGCTCAGCTTTGACAGGCGCTACTGCTTACTCCTGGTGGCTAAATGGTTATGCTCAAAACGTAACTCCTTTAGCAGCAAATCCGAGCCAGGTGGATATTCAGACTGGAGCTTATTTTAATGACTGTCAGCTATGTGTTGGAATAACTTATAATGTAGCACCATATTATAAAACCTACTGCAAGCAGATAATTTCTTGTTATCCAGCTTCAGTATTACCTTCGGCATTGATAGGTCCTAATCCTACAGAAGCTGAATTTTCCTTGACGGTTCCGGAAAGTGTAAGTTCTATTTCAATTTTGGATATGAATGGCAATACTGTATATACTCATGGAAAACTGCTAGAAGGTGAGACAGTGCAATATGGGAAGAGCTTAACACCAGGATTATATTCAGTAAATATAGTATACGCAAGTGGACGGATTGAAGTACTACGTATTCAAAAATTGTAGACGCCAGGTTGGGCCGATAATTTTCTAAACGTAGTTGTAATCAGTAAGAGTTTGAGTAAAATGCATAATGAAGTTTTCTATTTCTTGCAAATGCTCAAACTCTTGCTTTTTTATGGAATCAATTTATTCATATGAGGATATAATTGTTCTTCTTCAAAGTTCAATGGATATATATGTCAAATGGGCACCAGCTTAGGTTTATATTGGGTTATATTTTATCAATAATAGGCAGATATATTCTGAATTCAGAACCTTTTTCAACTTCGCTATTAACTTCAATTTTTCCATTCAAATTCTCAACAATTCTTTTAACTAAATACAAACCAACCCCAGTTCCAGGAACATGTGCATGCAATCTCTTAAACATTCTAAAAATCTTATCTATTTGGCTCATGTCAAATCCAAGACCATTATCAATTATTTTAAAAACAAAAAAATTATTCTCCCTATATGTATTTAAATGAATTACAGGCTTCCGTTTCGGATGATGATACTTAATGGAATTATTGATTAGTTTGTATAAAATGGTTTTGAAATTCTTTTTGGAAAGATAAACTTTATTTTCATTAAAATCGGTGGTGAAAATAGCTTGCATTTTGCTAGCTTATCTTTATGTACGTCTATGTATTCGTTATAAATTTCCTCGACAGAAATGAGCTCTCTGTTATTATCGGTATCTTTTTGAATTATACTAATTTCCGTAAGTTCTTGAATTGTTATCTTTAAGCGATCAATGGACTCTTCCATCATTTTCAAAAGCTGAAGAACATCTATTGTAAATAGATCTTTGGTTTCATCGTAAATAGTATGTAGAAGTCCTTCCATATTAGAGATAGGAGCTTTTAAATCATGAGAAGCGGTATATATAAAATTATCTAAGTCATTATTTATTTTTTTTAATTCAATATTTGAGTGAATTAACATTTCTTCGATCTGCTTACGTAAGGTTATATCGTCAACAATGGCAACTGCGTATTCAAAATTCTCTTTTTCATTCCAAACAATGGAAGCTGTAAGATTAACCCAAATAATTTCACCATCTTTTTTTAAGTATCTTTTTTCAATCTTATAATAAGGAATTTCTTTTGCTTTGAGTTTTCGAAATAGATCTAAATCAGCATGAATATCCTCATGAAATGTAATATCTTCAAAAGGTATATTAATGAGCTCATTTAAGGAATATCCAAGCAATTCGCAATACTTTTGATTTAGTAAAAGGAACTTTCCATTTTCTGCCACATGTGCCATACCAACTGCTGCTTGTTCAAAAGTGGATTTAAACTGACGTTGACTATAGGCCAATGCTTCTAAGGTCTTTTGTGCTATTATTTCCTGAGTGATATCAGTATTGGTTCCAAACCAATTTTCAATTTCTCCCATTTCATTTTTTAACGGCACTACCCTTGTAAGAAACTGTTTATAATTACCGTCCTTTCCTTTCATTGGGAAAGTCATTTCAAAAGGTTGTCCAGTGGAGATAGAATTTCGCCATTTCTCAATTACTTCTGGTAGTACAGAAGGATCGTGTAGCGATTGCCAACCCGAACCTTCCATTTCTTCCGGTGTTTTGCCTGTATATTCATACCACCTGTTGTTATACCATAAGATTTCCCCCTCTTTGTTTGCAATCCATACAAGGTTAGGTATATTATCTGCTAAGGTTCTAAGTTTTCCTTCACTTTGTTCCAAATCCTTAGACCTTTTTGACAATTGTTCATTTGCATTTCTTAAATCAGCAGTTCTTTCATTTACTTTTTTTTCCAACTCTTCATTTGCTTTGGATAATTGAATTTGGGCAATACGCAACTGTTCCTCTTTTTGACTCAATAATAAAATCTGTTCTTGTAGTTTTATATTTATCCCTTTAAATTCTTCTGCGTTAGGTATCAATATTATTTCTGGAGTGTACTTAATTAATGCAATTGCTGTTCCTATAGATGCCAATGCCGTAATTACTCTAAACAAGCTATCAAGATGGTAGTAAGGCTTCCATATGTTTATTACATCCATTACATGTGTTGTTCCACATCCCAGAATAAATATGGCAAATAGAATCAATAACCAGTAATATTTAAAATCCTTTCTGACTTTGACAATATATACAATACTAAATGGAATAGTAAAATAGGCTATAGCAATGATGCTGTCACTGATAGCATTGGTCAAATAAATTTCAGGCTTCCAAAAATAACAATGGCCATGAGGCATGAAGTTAGATTCGAATAGCTTACGCAACAATTCCATAGTTTAAGGTTAGAATTAATAAAAATGGTCTGGGATAACTACACGGAAAGGATAATTGTTATAGTGAAGTGGGACATGATAAACATTGATCAGAGTGGCCAGTGTGTGTTAAAACAACTTGTTCAAATTCTTCTAAGGATGTTCCTTAGTATCGAATCTTTCGATCAGAACATTGTTCAATAGAGTTTGATATACCTCCTGAGGGCATCATAATTGTTAGTAAAGATCTTTCCATGTATTAAGCTACCCATAACAGTCATTTTAAATCCAAAAAATAAGCTCAGGAAAGTTTATATAGGGAGGTGCCTTTTTCTAAGTTATTCTAAAGCTACATTCTATTTGTCTTAATAATAAATCTAACGAGATAATTAAAAACAATTTAGATTCTATTTTAATTTTATCTATGAATAGGGATTTTAAGGAAGAAAAAATAGTAGCACTGCATCTTACGTAACAATGAAAGATAGATTATTAACCTTGTAGAATATATTCCTAAGGTCGGTTATCAATAACATTAGAAATGTCAAATCAAAACAGGTTAAGGATTCAGTGTCTTTCTTCAATATATGAGTGAAAGATTTGAAAAGAAATTCGTGTATGAAGGCGGGATTTTTTCCACCGTATTTGAATCGGTGGAGCAAGGAATTATAATATTCAAGTCAATAAGAGATTCCTCTAATCAAATTATAGATTTTGAATATATCCTTATCAACCGCTGGGCTGAAAATTTACTGGGCAAGTCACGAACTCATCTCATTGGAAAAAGATGGCTGGAAGAATATCCTCATCTGAAAGATCTGGGAATTTTCGATATGCACGCAAAAGTCTTAGAAACAGGAGAATCAATTAACACAGATTTTTTTTATGGATTTCAAGGCCTTAATAAATGGTATAAGAATGGAATTAGAAAAATAGGTGAAGCTGAACTTCTTGTAACCTTTGATGATATCACCAAACAAAAAGAGGCCAATATTGAATTAGAAAACCTTCAGTCGATATTTCTGCAATCACAGGCTTTAGGTAAAATTGGAAGCTACGAATGGAATTTTGTGACGAGGAAATTAATCTTAAGTCCCGAAATGCTTGAAATACTTTGTTCGAAAGCCGTTAAAAATGTTGATGCTTTATCATTGGAAAAGCATCCCTTTGAAGAATTCATTCATCCTGATGATAAGGAAAACGCGAACCAGGCTATTAAGAAAGCAATTTTTGACCATAAGCCTTACGATATTGAATATAAAGTTTCATGTCCAGGCAAAATAATTAAATATGTTTGGTCAAGGGGAAAGGTATATTACGATAATCAGGGAACGCCAATTAAAATAATAAGCACAGTCCTGGATATTACCGAATGGAAAAGAAGTAGATATGAAAGCCAGAAAAGAGAAATTCTTTTGAATCTTGCAGAAGGTATGGCAAATCTTGGCAGCTATGAAT
>NZ_JAGHZZ010000039.1 GCF_017745095.1 Sporocytophaga sp.
GTGGAGCCCAGCTTGTTAATAACTAATCAATGGGCAATATAAAAATATGAGACTTTTCCCTGAAAAAGGGGGCAAATCCTTAACCTGACGGCTATGGATACAATCGCGCGACAGCCCACGAGGAAGACAAACACGGCCCAGCTGGTACAATCGCGCGACAGCTGGATTTTCAAAACGCGTGGCCAACAGCACTATCCTCTACAACACATCCATTTTTTCCTTATTAACATTTTTTCAAAAAAGTATAGCCAGCTACAGAAACTGACTATCTTTAAATCTTTTCCTTTATCTCTTGCATTACAAATGAGAAGGAACTTTATACTATATGAAGCTATAACAATCTTAATTATCCCTCTGTCACAGATTGCACGCTTTACAAAAGCGCGCTAGCCTTCCGATAATACAAACGCGGCACAGCTGGCGGACGCGCTTTTGCAAAGCGTGCCCGACTGCACTATTCTCTTCAACAACACTTCTGCCTTCATTCCTGCTGTCGACATAAAATAAAAAAAATAGCCAGTTTACTTTTGACAAACTGGCTATTTAAAATCTTATCTCAAACACTCGCATTACAAATGCGAATGCACTTTATTCAATAAGTATATTTACTTTCTGAACATATCCCTCTATCACAAAGCTAGCCTTCCGATAATACAAACGCGGCCCAGCTGGAGCTAGCTGGGTTTAAAAACTATTTCAATGTATTCAAAATAATTACTAGGGGAACCAACACTATCAAAATATTTTGTTACAGGAGTCATTTTAATTATAACAGTAAAATTATTCTTCCAAGCAACTTCACGAGGTACCCACATATCTTGAATAATTTTATATTCTTCTATTAGTGATTCTTTATTCAAAAATATTTTTACCCCGTTGGGTACACCCTCCATACCCCATTGTGGAGAGATTGTTAAAATCCTTTTATTATCTGGGGAGATATAAGGTATAGACCAAATAGTATCTACATTTCCATTAGCTTTGTTAATCAATAAATAATCTTTTCCTTCCCAATACGATACTTCAACCACATATTTATTGGGACTTAAAATCTCCCCAACTAATTTATATTCTAAACCTTCTGATTCATATTGGGCTATTGGAAAGTCCTTCAGTTTAATTACCTTATTTTTTAAGGGGAGAGTTAGAATCCCATCTATTTTATTAGTTTTCAAAGTATCTTTTATAAATAAATTACGATACATTTTTGATGCACTTAAGAATTCATTCTCTGTTGAATTTTTAATTATGTAACCTTTCTTTTGTGTTTTTTGATTAACTATAATTTGTTGCTTTTGACTTTTAGTTAATTCGGCTTTTTCCTCATTAAAATTACAGCTTAAACAAACAAAAATAATTAGGAAATAGCATGCTGCTAATCCAGTTTTTCTTATTTTAAAGAAAGTGGCAAATTTTAATTTCATACTTTAAATCTTTTAATTATTCTGCCAACCATTTACCTAATTTATGTCCGCCAGAACCCATTATTGAATTTCTTTCAAGCCAATTACCTACATTCTGAATAAAACTTGGAGCAGAGCTAGGTCTTAAGGTATCAGTACGAAATATCTTAACCCCTGTAGCGACTGTTACATGACCTTTGTTGTAATTTTGTAAATGAACGTGATGATGGTGTCCTGTATAATATGATGTATTAGATAAGGCTGGTTCTGTTGAAAAACCTTGTTGTGTCAAAATACTATATCTATTACCCCGTAAATTTGACGGAGTTGAATTGTATCCAAATTTTACTAGTTGGTCAACCATAAATTGGCTTTTTGCCTCATCAAAGTTATCCCATTGAGACCAGACAGCTTCATTTACATCACCATTTATATTACTATATCTATAATCAATAAAATCACCAGCTCCTCCTTTAGGGTGACTGCTATGACCACCTACTGAATTAGAAAATTGATTAACTTGAATCTTTAAACCATACTCATTGTAATAGTTCATAGAGGCCCCTAGAAATGCCGCAAAAGCTTCTGACATCATATATCTTTTCTTTGCTTTTGTATTGCCCATACTATAGGCTATTCCATCTGCTGTAATATGAACAAATCCATTCTCTGTTTTATTAAATGTACCTAAATCAGTTATCTTTCCTTTAGCAGATAGAAACTTAAAATTATCTGTCTTGTCCTTTGTTCTTTGAACTGATATTGATCCATCATATTTAATTAAATAATTATCTCGAAGACCAAAAGAGTTTCTAGGTTCTTTTGAAGAGTTTACATATGAAGATATATCAATAGGATTTTCAGAATCAAGACCACTCGGATCAACGTTACTAATAGGATTATTATTAAAACAAGCATATGAACTTTCCCATTCTTTGACTACAGGGTCAATATTCCATCTCTTCCCTATTCTACTATCATATTGCCAAAACTCAGCAGTATAGGAGTTACCAGATCCAGATATATCATCATCCTTCTCCATCCCGTTGAATCCATACCTATATACTCCAGAGCCTTTACTCCTACAAGGCATCTGCATACCAAAAGCATAATAGTTAGAGTAAGTTCTAATGCCAACACTATTAGTCACCGTTGAACCACTGATATCAGCTTCAAGCATATCGCTAAAGGTCACAGTTACGTTACCCAGATGGTCACTTAGCTCATAAACTTTTCGATCTACATAACGGCCAACTATGTTTGTAAGGTCTGCCTTGGTATAGATCCTGTGGTTTTGCAAAGGAAAGACTCCACTTTGTTTTGAACCGGTTAGTCCTACGTTCAGTTGAGCATCAGCTGTGCTTTGTCCTGTCGAATTTTCAAAATATCTGGAAATGCCGTCTGCATTTCTGTTAGAGAGGAATAGCCTGTTGCCACTTCTTCTCAAATCTCCATAAACTCCATTTTGAACATCTGCTGTATTTCCGTTCCTGAATTCATACCTTGATAGGAAATCAGCGCTATTAGTACTGTTAAATGGATAGTTAACTGTCAGGTTTCTGGTGTAATACAGTAATCTATTGTCTTCAGAAAACTCTACACTTGCTCCTTTGAAAGATTCACCAACAGGTATTACAAGAGAATTAACAAGGTCGTTTTCTGCCACCTTATAATCATATCCCAGATTAAAGACCAGAATTTCTGAGTCCTGGTGGTCAAACCATCCAATGGTATTTTTATGATTATATAAAGCCAGTTTTTTCCCGTCAGAACTGATCTGCATTTCGCTGAATCCTCCTGCGCTTACTGCAGGTCTTACAGCTATAACGACAGGCTGCTGGCTTATGACATCCTTATCTGTGATTTCAAACTGTAAAAGCCTTAGGACACCAGTCGGAGCTCCCGGAACATATTCCGTGGCATAAATATACGTTTTTCCAGTGGAATAATCCTCAACTGCCTGAAATGCACCTGTATATTTATTGGATAAAACATCAGCATCCAGTAGATTGTTTTTGCTGACCACATCACCTTTTGGAGTTGAAACCCCATTGCCGTTTTGAGCAAGATCGATCACATGGTAGTATAACTTTCCACCATTGGCTGTTACCAGATAATAGAGGTTGTCTTTTCCAGGCCTTTTCACAATCACAGACTGCGTTTTGGCATCTGAAAGAACATTGTCACTGTTAGGCATTAAAAGCCCATCAGCATCATAAACCAGGCAGGCTCCTGCATTTCCAAAATAGGTTTCAGGAGTTACTGACACTACCTGTAAAGTACCAGTCTGAGTTTCAACAGAGCTGATGTTATTTTTCACCTTTCCTGCAAAGTTGCCAGTACCTCCGAAATTTCCGAATGGAGCAACCGAAGTACCATTGCTTATTTTGTAAAGATTGCTGAGGGTAATATTTACCGGTGAACCTAAAGAATTCGTCAACGTTTCTTTTTGATGAGACACCGTCAACAGGTTCTTATTTTTGGATACACGCTCAAGAATACTATTCTCAAGTGTCACCTTGTCCATATCATCTTTATGGAACAATACAGTAGCTACAAGGGTATTAGGTTCAAATAATCCCAATCTCGAACTTCCATAAATTGACTGCTCTATTAGAGTAAATTTCGCATGGTAGTAATTGCCTTCGAATAATTCGTTTTCCCTTTCATAAACAGCCATTGTATTACCAGAAGCATCACGAACATAGTAAGTTGTGGTAATATTTACAGGATCTCTGGAAGGGTTGTTGCCATTATAAGGCGCTCTGTTTTGTTCCTTTTTAATCCTGTTGCCGGCAGCATCATAAGCAAAAGTGATGTAAGGCTTTGGCTTTACCGTATTGGCCTCAGATGGACTGATAGTAGCAATCTTTCCATAAACATTCCATGTAATGTTTATTTTTTCAAAATTATCATGTGTCAAGTTACCGATTGCATCATATTCGTAATTATCATCATCCTGAGACTCTATGTCTTCAGTATACGATCCTTCTAAAGCTTCGCTGGCTTCTTTAACATGTCTCAGCTGATTTTTGCCATCCTTATAGGAATAAGTCAATCTGTCCATTGGCAGTCCAGTACTTGCCTTATCTCCATTACGATCAAGGGTTATTATATTACCATTCGGATCATAGGTGTATTTGGTTTTGTAAGCTTCTGCTACACCAGTTATACCCTTATTCTCGAATTGTCCTGTCGTTGCATCATAAGAATAAAAATCAGACTGCTTAATTCTGTTCAGCTGATCATACTGAAACTTCTGACCAGTGGTGAACTTTTCAGGCGCTATGCCTGAATTTCCTTCAGTTTTTGAATAATCTCTGTATTCCTGCTCTATCCTGCTTGTCCAGGAGGAAATATTTCCATTAAACAGATCCTTGTCTGAGCTTGAAAGATTGTAAGTATTTCCAGCAACGCTGCTGAAAACAGACCCCGTTCTGTTAAAGTCACCGCCGTAATAGCCGAGCATCATTCCATACTCATCTTTCTGGAACTCACTTCCTGCCTGGCCATCTCCACCCGGATCCTGAGTTGCATCCAGGTTAGGTGTATTTACACCTTTCAACCAGCCTTGTAATGTATAAACATAGTCCACTCCCTGGATCTTGTCTTCTCCGATCTCGGTACGTCTCAAAGGACCGTGCAGATAGTATTTATATGCAGCATCTTTGTCCCAGATTCTGCCGTCTTTGGAAGTAAAGACTTCTGTTATTCTGTTATCAGCATCGTAGCTGTATTTGTGGAAGAACTGATCCGATAAGGTTTCATTGTATTTTACTTTCAATACCTTATTACTGATCAGGTCATATTCATAGGCAATGGTATTTTTGCCCATTCCCGGAATCTCCTGCACAATCCACTCAACGTTTCCGTGCGGATCATAGCTGTAGTAGGTTACAGCTCTTTCTCCATTAGAGTTATAGGTATAAGTATAACTCACTCTGTTTCTCAGATATCTCTGACCTTCACCAAGGTAATTGACATGAGCTGCCTCTGAGGTATAAACAGTGTGTGTGCTGTTAGATGTACCTGTTGAAGGCCATGTCATATCTGATGCATTGAGCTGCCCTAATGTTGTCGGAGCTGATAGATTCGCTTGCCCTACCTCAGTTACCCTGCCCAGGTTGTCATATTTTGAGTAGGAATATTTATTGTCAACAAGTTGCTGAGCATTCTGGCTGTATCTCAGTTGTCCAATGTCGTTATATACAAATTTAGTTATACCTCCATCAGGTGTTTCCTGTTCAGTAAGCTGGCCAAGGCTATTGTATTTGTACTTGGTTTTTAACTTATGATCAGTTTCCTGCTGACGTGTTACTGCTGTTGCCGTTCCTGACGGCACCACCGGAACAACACCGGCAGGGGGCACAGTTTTCACAAGATTACCTGCCCTGTCATAATAGTACAGCGTGTAATGTCCTTGTTTTATTTTATAGGATATCGTTAAATTGTCATTGATGACTGAGTTTAAACACTTGTTGTTATATTCATCAAGTCTTTCTGGCATATTGTTAAGCTTGCATTTGCCTAACTGTAACTCCAGTTTATTTTTGATCTCTTTAACAACAATCTCCTTCAGTTTAGGCTGCTTTACGACTTCCTCATCTTCAGGAGGAGTAACCTCCAGAACCGGAGGTATCCAGCGGATGCAGATTTTTTGAGGAGTGCAATTGGCAGTACTGAAAATTCCAAATGGTTGAAAAAAGTAACTTGGAGCATTCGGAGCGCCAAGACCGGATACTAAAGGTTCGCTAACTCCTCCAGCAACGAAATTATAATCGTCTACAACTACCAGACTATTAAATTCCAATTGCTCTCCTTTTTCAATTACCTTATCAAATTGGAAATTACCTTGCAAATCCAGTTTTAGTATCCATCCTCTTGAGTGATAATTAACAAGTGCATCGGCCGGTTCTACATAAGCATTCTTCATTTTGGTACTTGCTACTACATAACCATCAGCTATTCGTTTTATAGCCGTCTGATGCTGATTATTGTATCCGACGTCCCTTCTGGACGGATCTCCCAAAAGTTTCTCCCAAATGATATTTCCATTGTCTTTATTGATTTTCATAACCCATAAATCAATAAGGTCAAAACCTGCGGGCGACGCATTACCCCTCATGGAAGAACCTGATACAATCAAATGATTATCTTCAGAAAGTGTCCCATCGTAAAAATAGTCTTCTAACTTTACTCCATACCTTCTTTTCCAAACGATTGATAAATCAGAATTAACTTTTATAACCCATCCATCTGTACCTCCATGAGCTACATCCATAGGGTCCAAAGGATTGCTTTCTGTAGATTGGGAATAGCCAATCAGAAAGTATCCACCATCGCCAGAAGGTACTACTTTGTAAATTCCGTCAGCACCTGCTCCACCAAATGATACATCATTCACTTTATTAAAGTTTTGGTCAACTTTAATAAGCCAACCATCCCAGCTACCATATGCAGATGATGTTTTATTTCCCACTCCGGAAATAGAGACTGGATCAGAAGAAGACTGACCTGCCAATAAGAAAAAGTTATTACCTTTTTGAATGTCATAAAATTTTTCTACGCCACTTCCTCCATAACTTAATTCCCTTACGAAAGAACCATCTGTATAATCAGATACAACTACCAATCCATCCTGAGACCCCAATAATGGAGTTTGTTTAATGAATGCATTATCTATATTTCCAGGACCTGGGGCTGAAAATGAAACTCCGGTAACGATCGCATACTTGGAGAGTCCTAAATTAACTTCTTCTACTGCCAGTCCCCAATCTCTTCCACTACCGCCATAAGCCTTTTCCCATATAATGTTTAATTGAGGGTCTAATCTTTGAATTTGGTAATCAGATTGATCAATACCATTGTCCTTTACAGCCATTCCACCAGTCAAAAATCCATTATCTGAAGTTTTCTCAAAACTTTCGAAGACTTGTTGGCCAGTTTTTTCAAAAGTAATCTGTGACTTATAATACTCAGGCTGAATTACAAAGTGATCCGGCACTAAGCATTTTGCCGGTGTTTTAGTCTTATCTTCAAAATAATACTCTGAATACAATTCGTTTATTCTTGTCTGATCAAAAGCGCATTCAAATATCTGCACCTGATCTATCGCTCCTTCGAAATTATAAGGAGTCCCGCTCATGTTTGCATTTCTGCCTATCACAAGAGACGATGTACAGTTAAAGTCACCCTCAGTTCCCGGGAATCTTTTTTCCTTATTAAGTTCTCCGTCAATCCATATCTGATAAGCGCCTTTATTATATACTCCTGCAAGAAAATGCCAGTTGCCGTCCATCAGGTTTCCACCAACAGATGGTTCTGAAGTTCTTAGTACCCCTGAACCGTCCCTTCCTTCAAAAGCGGCTTCTCCACCAGGCAATATCTTAAGATGGAATCCTTTGTTTTCAGCTGCATTTTCGCGGCTTATAATATATTGTTCATTCAGGCCTGTTGTTTTTATCCAGGCAGCTACAGTGAACTCCTGATTAAAATTGAAGTTCGTTCCGGCATCAATATAAGAGCTTCCTGATCCGTTAAACACTGATGCAGAAGATGCATTATTATTTTTATCAGGACCCGTTGTAACATTGGAAAGTGTACCATTGTGTCCGTTTCCGGATATATCCTCAGCGTTATTGGTAAATGAATAGGCTGCAACCTGGCACAGATCATTTCTCTTAAAATCCTCCAGCCCCATACAAGTATTCGATGAAGCATCGGTAGGCTGCAACTCAAACTTGCCAAACATAATGGCCTGGATTCTATCCATCTCTTCTTTGGTCCCCACTCTCATCAATATGTCTTCACCTTGATCTTCATGCAATGGCTCGCAATCCGTTTTGACCATGGTAAGTCGGCACTGATCTTTACAATATTCAACTAGATTTCTTGCTGTACAGCATAGATCTTCATAATTCAGAAGAGATTGATCCGGCTTCCTATAATGCCCGCCCCCATCTGATGGGTAAACAGATATCAGGGCAGCCATAAATTGCTCGTATTTATCTTCACACGAAGACTGGCATTCAGTTTCAAGCTTTACTTTATTTTCTAAAAGCGACTCTTTTACTTTTTCAGGATCTAAATCCTCTCCACTCCCAAAGGCAGAGGATGACTTAATACACATTGCAAAAGCCATGTAGTTAGGATGTTCACCTTCCCAAAGGTCAAATTGACCAGGAGTGGCGTTCTCAACTTTTATCTGATAATAGTTACCGTTAGGTACCTGATTAAAAAGACACATCTGCTGGTTACATGGAGATTTATAACCGGGAGCACCTTCTTCTAATAAGACAGGATTATTGATATCTGCATTTCTTACATTACAGAATATATTCTCACAAGCTGGATTATCATGGAGCGTATATTTGAAATACTTATAAGCATAAATTTTGTGCTGTTGGGCATTCTCCACAAAACCCATATAATGGCGACCTGCACAATCCAGAAACTGCTCGACAGAAGATGGTAGCTGAGGTGAACTTACAGCTGTATTACCAGTTGCCCACTCAGGAATACCAGCACCAGTGTTGTTTTCCGGCTCTGTAATTGTGAGATTTTCAGCACTCAAACCTTTTGGTTTCCCCGTTGAACTATTTGTTTCAAGCGTTTGCAAAATCCCCAGCCAGCAGTTTATCAGATCATCGCAGGCAAACATAGGAATAGGATCACCTGTAACCGGGTCAGTTTCTGTTCCGACCTCTGACCTCATATTTTCTATCAGCTGATTAAATGTAGCTTCATCATACTCATTTTTACTCAGCCTGGCAATATTATAAGCAAGGCCATTTTTATCCTTAATCTTGCCAAGTTCACTTAACATATAAGGTCCAAGATTATTAGGTCCGTTTATATCCGGATCTTCACAAGGTTCCAATGGAATAATAACAATAGGTATTCTTATGGAACAGCAAGAAGTCGTTAATGATACTTCATAACCATTATCAAAATTAGCTGTCTTAGCTATGGATTCACCCAATTCATTAAAGCCTTCAACAACAAGTCCAGGAATATTACCTGCCATAAGTCCTTGAAGATATGAATTGAGTTCTTCTAAATCTCCTGACTCCAGATGGGTTTTTATTTCGTCTACATACGGCTGTAGACCATCACTTGCAATTTCTGCAACTCTCAATGCATATGTATTCGCAGCATTTACATCCATTTCAATAACTTTATCAATCTGATAATGTCCTGCAGGAAGTGTCAATGAAGTAAAGTCTAAAACATCATCTATAGCTGCAGCAGTACTGCATGATTCAATAGATGGAATTATTTTTTTCACTTCCCGATTATTTATGGATTTCGGATCATCAAGATCTGTTATCTTTATTGTAAGCTTATAAGCGCATGAAGTACAAATTGTGGTTCCGCCACATATAGCGCTGAACGCCTCAGGTGTAATCTCATAATCAAATTCCACCTCTGTTGCTTCTGTGAAAGTAAGCTCTTTGGAAGATATCAAACCATGCTCTCCATACTTTTTATTGTCTTTCAAAACTTCCTCAACCACTAACTCATCTATGGTCAATGCATCCAGATTGGTGTTTTTCCCCTTGCTTACTCCTGTTGCAATAACTTTTCCGCTTTTGTCTGTAAAAGTTACTGTTACTACTTTATTCTGATCTGTTACGGTACTCTTCAGAACAGTACCAGCATTGGGAGCCTCATCACCAAAAAGTCTGATAAGCTCCTGCTCACTGGCGTTCCCGTCAGACATTTTTACGGTATGGTCATTTTCTTTTCGTATTCTGTGCTTATCACCCACACCACCTTCTTCGATTACCTTACCACTTCCTGTTTGAAATACTGATCTGCTATATGGATAGCCTTCTGCATTAGGAATAGTTTTATCTGCATAACTATCACTATAATATTCATTTAAAGGTCCGCCATTAATAGGATCAGGTGCTGCAATTTTATCATCCGTATCAAAGTTCGATGCGTCAAAGAGATTCCCGGAATTCTTAAGAAACTTTTCTCTGTAATTAAATTCATTATCATCAGAAACAGGTGCTGGCATAGAATTGACAGCCGGTCTTCCTGAATAATCATATACAGTCTGATTGACTAATATTTTTCCTGTTGAAGAGGCGTCTCCGTTAGATGGTACTTTTACCTGATTCTGTTTTACCTGTAATAAACCGTTTGCATAAGATATCGACTCATGAATACCAGTATTTTCAGTAAAGGTTCTACTATATATAAAGTTCAATCCCTCATCAAACTGCTTATAGTAAAAAACTGTGCCTTTATAATCTTCAAGACAGGTGATCTGGTCATCCTTATTGCAACTCAGGGAAATCGTAGAAGGGATATCTATATCTGCAGTACTCCAGGTACCCCAGTTACGGCTATTGGCCACTCCGCCTTCATAGGTATTTCCGATAGGTCTGACTCTCCATGCATAAAAGCCTGTACCTTCAACCATTGTAAGAGAAATATCATGTTGAGAAGTTTCAAGCGTGAGTGCCTTTGACCAATCTACGGAAGCGTTGACGACATACTCGCTTGTAGAAACACTGCTTTCATTAAACAGTTTTAACAACTGAAACTGATAAAGTGGTGCGGCACAATGTTCATCTTCCCACTCAAATTTCTTTATACTTGTGCCTGTTACTTTAAGACCATGGACAATAGCTCCAATTGTAACCGGCACCTGCATTTCATTTTCGATGATTACTTTTGTCTCAACTTCCAGTTGACCATTTACCAAAATATTTGCAGAAGGATCAAAATCAGTCACCTTTATTTTATATACCTTAATACCTGTCACCTCCAGGTCTTTGGTAATTTCCTGGTAAAATAGTTTTTCAGGCTGATTTAAGTCAATGGAAATACTTGTCGAATAAGTAACTGAAGGAAGGGAGGAAGGATTAAAATCCTTAAAGCCTTCAATAGTGATGTCAACTTTAGCCGGATCGGTAAATTCACCTCCTAGCTTGTAGAATTTACCAGTATTGAATGTAACCTGTAGTTCTGCTCTTTTAACCTTTTCTATACAAGGATGCGCAAATTCAAAATTTTCAACCTGCCTTGGCACAATTGTGCTATTAGCAAGCAAAACGTTAGATAGCTGGCTGGCGCTTTCTTTCAGGACACTGCTGGTAACTTTATCATGAGTCACCACATGACCAATAGCACCAACTGCAACAAGCTCTCCATCCGATAAAGGAATATAATATGCTTTATAGAAGTCACCTTCACGAACCATACCATAAACTTCGGCATCTGAGAAGTCTCCATCGGGAGCGTTTCCTTCTTTAACCTTGTCCACCAGAAGAACAAAGTCTTTATTAGCTACTTGTTCAAAAACAGATTTATGAAAATAAATAACACCTTTTCCAGTCTCTCCATATTCTTTTACTTTCCACACAAGCGAAGTTCTTTTTCCGGAAAGAGGTGCATTACTGTTGTTAAGTTCAATTGAACCTCCATTATTACCGACAAGCAAGTAACGTTGAGCTTCAACTTCAGAAAAATCTTCAAATCTCAAACCTGAGGATATCAGACTTTTTACATCATAATTGATATCTGCTTTTCCAAGTGCTTTAATATCTCCTGAAAAATCAGTCGAATAGGTATATTGATTTAAAACAGCAAAAGTAACAAACTGATCAGGCGCAATGGAAACATTTGAGGCTGTATAATCAGCACCGACAAGATCCATTACATGCACAACAGCTCCTGAAGAAAAATTGCCATCACTGTCAATCAGCATAGCCAGCTTCTGATATGGTAACAGAGTAAACTTTTCTGCAGGGAGATAAAAATTCAAAAGCCCGCTACTTCCGTTTGATTTATATTGCCATACCCTGTCGACTCTTACTGTGTTAACTGCCGATGATAGCCCCGAGAAGACTGTCGTTCCGGGCAAATGATTGAAAAAAGGATAATCTGTATTGGTCTGAACTTTTGAGTATGCTAAAACATCTATCCCAATAGCAATTTTATTCCCCTGGTCAAGGTTTACATTATATGCTTTGAACACATTCCCCTCTTTAACCAAATCTATGATCTTATTAGGACTTGTCGTGTTTTCTCCATAATAAACCAAGATGTTAAAACTTCTGAAGTTTGAAGGCAAAGCAGGAAAATCCGCAGGATTAATCGTAATATCAACTCCCCCTACTTCCCCTACCTCTGAGACACACCAGGTTGTTGTAGTTCTCAGAAAATCCGTAGATGCTACTGCGACACTATAGTCTAATGCTATATTGTCTGCTGCAAGGCCCAAATACTCTTTATTCTCAAGGTTTCTAGGATTGCTTATCTCCAGACCACTTGAGTTCAATGCATTACCATCATAATTGTCAGTCTTTCCAAAAAATGATTTAGCTGCATTGAATGACGGGCAACTTCCCGGATCAAGCACACCAAAGCTTATATAATCATTATCATTCAAAGTCAATCCGTTAACCACATACCCACCATTTCCATTGTCTTCCATGACCATGATCTTGCCATTTCCATCAGAAAAATCACCATCTGAATCTATGAGCATTACAGGCCTTTGACCTGGCAGCACAGTAAGGTTACTTTTATTCCATATTGAAAAATCAAGAATTCCTGTAGTCCCGGTCAAATCAATCCTCCAGGTTTTAAGCATTCTTTTTACAAAGGGAGGATTGTCCTGATTGGGATCGTCATTTGCTAATAAATTGTTTGACTCAACATTGTTCCTTCCCACAAAAGCAAAACTTCCAAATTGAAGAAAGTTTCCTGTCATACTCATGATATCAGACTTTGAGGAAGTGTGTAAAGAACCATCTGCATCCTTACCTATACCTGCTACATCTTTGTTAAAACCCGTTTCAAGTCCGTAATAATCATTGGCTACTGCTATTGAATATTTGGAGGACAGATAATTTTCAACGATTTTTTTCTGTGCACTATTTATATTTTCAAATGATACAACTTCAGCAACATACCCAAGATAATCGCCTCTACCAATAGTGAGTTTATCGTACTCTACATGATCATTGTAACAACTTAAACTTTGAAGATAATCAACGTTTTCTCCATCCGTACTATTACCGTTATAACCAGCTTCAATGCTTACATTATTTCCTACTTTAGGTAGGCGAGCCAAATAAAGAATATTAGGTGTAGAAGAATTATTTCCTGTTAAGGCCAGATTTTTTGCAGCATCACTTGCACAAACACTGTATTTGTCAGTTGCAAATATTATGTTAGCGGGTCCGTTTTGCCTATAGCATATAAATCTTCTATCCCCAATAGCATTTGACTCTGACGGAAAAGGACTTGAAATTCCAATAAGATTTTTATCAAATGCTGTCGACTTAAATGCTACGAATATAAAATGACTGTTCTGAAGATTATGTCCTAAATTTTCTTCCAGATAGTTGGTATTTTCAAAATATACAGAACCTATCCCAGAGGCAAAACCATTTGTAGAAAACTTAGGTGATGTCACTGATTGACCAGAAGGAGTAATCATCTGCCTATCTCCCTTGTGCGCTGCCCAGGAAGACACCGTTGCATTATCGCTTAGATTTAAATCATCAGCTTTATACCACGAAAGCGGATACCCTGAACCTCCAACACCACCTGGTCCATCCTGCCCTATCACGGGTATTGTGCATACTCCTGCAAGAACTACCAATGCCTTCTTTACTATTGAAAAAAATCTCGATGACATAAAATTATTTTTTATTCGCTCTAACGTCTACTAACTTATATCCTTTAAATGCCGGTTTTAAAGTACCATCTGCATTTAAAAACTTATTCTTGAACGGCTTCACCGAAGCCTGTCCCTTATGGTTAAAATCTATATTCCTGTAAGTAAGTAGTACAGATTGAAACTTATGGTTTGATGGATAGAATATATTTGTCTGATATACCTTTTCATTTTTTGAGTCCACCAGAAAATCCACTCTATTCATATTTAGCTCTTTGCTGATTTTAGGATCAAGTTCAAGATGTATTTCTTTATCAAACCTGTGCTCCTTGTCATCAACATCTTTGCATTCCTTTACTTTTGCCTTCTCCAGTATTATATTTTGTAAGCCAACAAAATTTTGCTGATCCTCAGCAGATGGTTTCTTATTCAATTGTGAATCACTTAAATAAATCACCTTTCTTGATGGAATCACAGAATAACACTGAACCTCATCCTGATACACTTCCATATCCTTAGAGATTACCTCTGTATAGTTAGTTCCTGCAACAAGTCTGATATCAGAGGAAATCACGCCGTTATGGTACCTTTTATCTTTCAATACTGTTTTAACATTATATTCAAACAGATATACTTTCTTGGTTTCAGGAAGTAATTTCGTATTCATTTTATCAAATACATGCTCAAGCAAAGCTATACATGGATCCGTTGCAATAGCAGACATTAATAGGATCATTGATCCTATACAAAGGCAGACGTATTTTATTGGTCTCATTTATCTTTTACAGGAGTGTTATACTGTGTCTCAGCTATAGTTTTTAAACCTCTTTCTGTTTCTACCAGCTTTCTGATTAGTTTACCTTCCGCATTGTATTGATAATAGAGACCAAAGTGCTGATCATCAAAGCTTGTTAGCAGACGTAGATTATTGCTATCATATACATAACAAACCATTTCTGCATCCAATGGCTGTATTCGCAGGTCATCTATCCAAACCTTAGCACTTGTATTGTTCTTTAGCTCAAATACTAAAGAGGAATTTAAAGCGATGGCATCTAAACCTTTGTTAAATGTAAAATCTACAAGAGTCCATTCGCCTACTCTGGCCACTTTACTTACTTTACCAGTGATGTGCGCATTGTCAGTATTTAAAGTTGCAACCAGGGAATTTAAAAGGTCTGCCGATTCATCTGTTACTTTGATCCAGGTCTTCGCTGAAATTCCATTTGCTTTTACCTGACCTGTTGCCTTCAGTTGTGGTGTTTTACTCAGATTCTGATCCTTAGTAGCAACAAAGGATGCATTTGCATTTATTTCAACAGCCTTCTTGCCTGAATGAGCAGCGACACTTGAAGCTTTTGCTTCATCCTCAAATGAAAGGAATAACACTGAGTTATAATGTGCATTTTTTGCAACAAGAGCCGGTACATTTTCATTATGTGCAAATTTTGCAGTGCTCATAATTCCAAGTGCATTCTGTTCGAGTAGAGCATTTCCAGAAGGGCTGTATGCAAGTACTTCATTTGTTTTTATCCAGTTTGCATTTGTTGCTCCAGGACTATAATTAAACCCACGGAAAGAATTATAAGTACCGGCACCGTTATAAATTTTATTTCCTTGGCTTACAGCATCCTTAAGGTCAGTTTTATAAACATAATTCGATTGCATTCTCCACTTACCTATTCTGCCAGCTAAATAATCATTCGTAACATTGGTAAGATCAAATTCATCATTGAAATTCAAATCATATTTATCTTTCCAATCATCTGAAAATAATGTAGCTGAAGCCCCTACGACTTTTCCACTTACCTCAAAAGATCCGTCTGTCTTAAAGAATGACGTATTGGCTTCCCCTTCTCCATATGTAGTGATTTTGCCGGCCACCTGATTCAGCTGATTAGTATAGCCACTGTTAATAATTTCTAATGTAGTAAAAGTACCTCCGGAGTTACCCGATACTACTGGTTGTACTTTAATTTTATTCTCGCTTGCGTTTATATCACTTATATAGAAAAGCCCAAGAGAACTGGTAGCATTAGACAATCTGATCAAATCACCCGACACTAAGTAGCCGTCTGAAATATAGGATGAATTCCCGGCAGTAATGGTTAATTGTCCGTTGTTAACTTCACCTGCTTTTTCAACTACCCTTCTCTCATTTTTATACATCGGTCCCATGTTCGGATATACATAGTGAGCTGGAATACTATAATTTGTATAGATGCCTTTATGGTTAGCAGAACTCACGGGACTTAAGTTATCAAATCCATCTCTGGCAATGGTTACTATAGGCGAACCGGAAGACTTGTCGAATACAAGGTTTTCCTGAATGTCAACAATATTATTTTGTTCTCTTATCGTTTTCTTTTCAAGGCATGTATAACTGATCACCTTATTCGTTACATGGCTTCTAAATTTCTTTTCAACATAACTATAGTATGGAAAAAGTGAAAAAGATGGAAAAGGAATAAACAGTGCAACAGATATTTCAAAATCGACCTGCACAGCTGCATCGTGGTGAACATCATCAACAGATCGCATCTCCATCGTCACCTCTGATTCTTTGCCCAGATAATCTGGCTTAATCGTTCCGTCTTCTTGAAGTACATCTACCTTTTCTCCCGGTGCAAAATACTCATGCCTTTCTTCAGAATATTTTTTATAGTCTTTATCCGGAGTACCGCTGATATAATTTCCTCCATATGTAGCAATTCTGTTTAACTTGCCATGCATGTCATTCATGATAAAGCTATAGCCTTGAGAAACCCACCTGTTGTCGACTAACACGTTTACCCAGATTGCAGGAATCGTTACATAGTCTTTAGCATGATCATCTACAGGAGTGTTATCAAACTTCATTGGATATTGCTTCGCTGTATAATATTCATGAACAGTGAAGCCTGGAGAAGATTTTCCTTTATGAATGTTTTTCACCACCACTCTTGAATAACCTATAGATGCTCCAGGAAGTAACATTTCTCCGATAGGACCTTCAAACTGCTCAAGGTCAATTCCTGATATAGCTTTTTGATACAACTCTTGACGTGATCGCTTTAATAAAAAGTTAACCAGTGTATTTTCTTCTCTTATCCCACCACTTTCATTGGTTGCTACGCCACTGCTGGTGCCATCCTGACGTTCATACAAATATTCACTTCCAAATAAACTTTCATCTCCTTCTTCGATACCTGAGTCATACATGAGCAATCTTTTTACTCTTACACCTCCGCCTATTTTCTTCTTAAGCACAGGAATACGGATATATGACTGAGAATAAGAAACCCTTTGACATCCACCTCCTGTCGAGACAAGTGTTTTTGCAGCCTGGAAAACACTTTTAACCATATCTACAGAACTGCCATTAAGAGGAATTTTTACCGGATCAATATTACAACTGCTGCTGATATTCATGCCGGATTTGTTTCTCTTAAGATGATTTAAACACACCTGATGTGGAAGAGAATACTCCCCGCTTTCAAATTGAATAGCCAGTTTATTATTAATTACTACCGCTTTGCCATTGGCATACCCTGTTATGTAATCTACATCGCAGTTATTTACCTCAGGTGTTGCAGATCCTGTTAAAGTGTATAAAAATTTAAAATATAATTTATTATTTTTTGAATTAGGACCTACGTATTGATTGATAGTATCCTTTAATGCATTCAGTTCAACAAGCTTATACTCCCCATTTTCCTTCTCAAGCCCAAGGTCTCCCGGGTTCAGATAATATAGATTACTGGTTTCATTGTCAGATTTAGAGCCGCTTACATTTCCTGAGGCATCTGTTAAACTAACCATAGCAAGCGCGCGTTGATCTTGCACAAAGAGATAATCTTTGTCTTCATACTGAACAAGTATTTCTCCACCTGAGGGTAATATTATACGTTTTAATTGCCAGGCCGCAGGATCATATTTTTGGGCAGCATCTCTTTTCCCCTGATAAACCCATGGCATCAGTTTATTTTTTCTATTGGCTCCATCGTAAGCATAGTTACCACAGCCATCTATTTCATAAGGAGAGTAGTCCGGGTTTTCATTCAAATTGTTGCCATAATTAACTATATCAGCAGAAGGATCATTTGCATCAGTGTATAATTCTGAAACAGGTCCATCGGATATGTAATCTTTCTTATATTCATAAATAAATTCGTAAGGAGAGATCCTTGCATTATTTATTCCCTCATACTCAAACCAAACTCGCTTAAGCGTTAATTTTCCTCCTCTCTTGGAATTTGAAAAAGTATGTTCAGAGTTTGGAAGGTTCTTAGCTAAAGATTTACTAGCATCATAGCTGTCGGTCTCACCATAGTATTCAAAATGAACTATTTTTAATGCCTTTCCAATGGTTTTTGTCGGATCAGAAGGATCTTTGGCGTATAATTCTATTCTGTCTAACTTCCTAAGTTTATTAAGACCTATAGCATCTGTTTTATTAGAAGCATCCTCATCTTTTTCTGCTGCACTCACCCCATCTTTTCTTTCGCTTGTAATATATAGTGCAATATGAGTTTTGGTCTCTATCGATTTTAAATAATATATTTCTTTTTGCCCATAAGATATAGTTCCTCTGTCATCTCTAGGATCAGACAACGCTCCTCTTTCATAAAACAAACCGGAATATGGTCTTCTATGCTCATACCAATCATCATCCGTACTACCCGGCTTCTTAATTTTTTCACCCCAAACTTTTTCATAATTAAATTTTGTCCATCCTCCGAAATCATCAGAACTTATGCCATTCAAAGTTCTGTCAATATAGTCTGGAGTAGTGATCTGAGTAAGCAAATAAGAAGTTGCATAAGCATTATCCCCATTTGCCTTTTCTCCTATAATCGTATTAAAATTGCCTGTATTCGTAACATCCCTGTATACCAAAGTATTATTTTTTATCTCTGGCATATTGCTATATGGTTCCTTTACACTATAAGACAGATTACTCTCTCCTTTGGCATAAACAGGTAAACCATAAACATATTTATTTCCATCTTCATTGATCGTAGCAAATTCACCAATACCATGATTATGATTCCCTCTTTCAAGAAAATTATCATAGTTTGACTTATCGTATGCCAGGTAATTAATATTCTGGTCTTTTTTAACAATGTCTTTGTTATAATTAAATCCTACAAAAGTGGATCTTCGGATTCTATCACCTGTCAAAGTACGCTTTACCTGCCCTTCGTCAATCACCGGTTTAAATTTCTTAAGTCCAGGAACATAAGCACCTTCTGACTGAATCGCTACTCTATAAGGAGCATCGTTATCTGAAAATTCCAGATTTGATCCAGGATCATTTGTAAATTTTGGAAAGTATCCCTCATCTCCTAAACCACTAAAAAGGTACATATTTCCTTTATCTTCCCAGTTTCTAACATTCATTTGATGATAACCTATCCCCACGTAAAATCCTCCACCGTTTGTCAATCCTGCGTCGATATCTCCTTTATAATTGGAGATGACCATATCACTTTGTTTGTTGATTGGCAAGTATGTTCCTGTTGATCTGGAAAAGAATCTGAATCCTCCACCTAAACCTTCTCCGGTAACAATAAAATCATCAGGTGCATTGTGTGGAATCGGCAAATACTGATCTCTTTTGGCATACATGCTTTCTTTCTCAACGGAATAATCCATCATATAGGATCCCTCTGTCTTAGTTCTAGTGGCTTCACCTTGATAAAGATATCCATAAACAGGGTTTGGATCCTCTGCTAAATAATTTTGCATGGTAAAACTTCCATTGATCCCCACTTTAGGTTCTAAGTCTAGCGGCAATGGAGTTGGACCAAGATTTATTGCAACATTATGAGAATGGCCACTATAACTTGATACATTCATTGGCCTGAATTCATCTTCCATGGCTCTCATTCCATAGGTACTTGCCATTCCTTTTACAAAAGATGCTGAATTACTTGCACCTCTTTCTGCCCTATCCTTAGCTTTTTCAGCTGCTTCCTTTGCCTTTGTATCAGTCTTATCAGTCTTATCTAAATTATCCTTAGCTTTTTTCGCATCCTTATTATTTCTCGCAACTATACCCGATGGATTAAGATCAAAAGAAAAACTTTTTCCATCCTGAGCAGACACACTGTAACCCACATTAACAAGCCCATCAAGTGAGGCCAAATTTATTCCATAGGAGGTACCAAATCCTCTATAGTTATTATACTTAAGTGCAGCACTTACCGTCAGCCCTACATCATCCAGATTATCCAGGTCTGTGCTGTAAATCTCGAAAGTTCCACTGATACCAGCTGTTACTGTGTAGTTAGACGGCATCTTATTCATGTACTTAACTTCCTCCCCGTTAAAATCATCCGGGAAACCTTTTTTGCCTCTGTTAATGGCACCAGGATTTAATGTCCATCCATATCCTACCCATGAAGCATCTTCTTCCATTGAAGAACCGCTGTGATATGAAAGTGACATTGCATAGCCGCCACCGTTAGGGCCAGGCACATTTACCAAAGGCAGATTATAGGTAAAATCACCGGTAAAAGGATTTACCATATTGGTAGTCGCTACAGGCTCGAAACTGGAGAACTCTGGTTGTCCAGGCCCTGAAGTAAGTGCCCATGCTACACTTGGAAATATAATCTGAGTTGTTATGTTGACAGTTAAAAAAATCGCAATCGATTTTAATACTTTTATTTTAAACCTGCTCATAAATATTTAAAAAACAAATTGTGGTATACTTGCTAAATGTTCTTGTTTAAAAAGAAAATGTGTTCGCCCTGAATTAAAAAACTCATCATCAAAAACTAAATCCATCTCCTTACTTTGGTCCAAACCTTGCTGACCTTGCTTTTCTGAAAATACCAGATAGAACTCTTTTTTATTTGTTAAATCATAACCATTGATCATTCCAGATAGTACAGGCTCATATACTTCCTTGCCTGCAATAAGCTCGACATATTCCTCCAGATTAAAATTCAGATCAAAGACCCTTTCTTTATACTCCCTATAATTACTGATGCCTGTCAGCATCAGATCTCCTTTCTTCTCTCCTTCTCTTTCATCCGGAGCTATCGTTATAAGAAATGTCTTACTCTTTGAATATAAATTTACAAGACTATCTTTAGTAGTTTCTACCCGTGACTCCATTCGTTTCAGCTCTTTATGCGCAAGAAAATCAGGTGGAAGATATTTTACGCTGATCTTAAGACCAGACACATATTTTTCTTTCACAAGCCCATGTTCAGGATTATTGATCCACTTCATGTATTCAGTAAAATTGCTGATCTTACTTTTGCTGCAAGAGATCAACAATGGTAATAAAAGAAAAGGTATATAAAATCTTACTTTCATTTTTGCTCTTCCTTATTTTTATACCAATCATTGATTCCTTTAAGAAGGTCGTCTGTAATATCTTTGGAGTCTTTACCATAAAGGACATTACCTTCCTGTGTCAAACCAAGGATCACATCGTAACCATGATTCTCTCCATATTCTTTTATGTATGAATTAATTTGATTCAAAACCGCCTCAGTCATTTTTTCATCTTCTTCTTTGGCTTTCTCCTCAAGTGATTTGACATAATCTCTTATGCCCTGCTCCTGCTTGCCAAGGTATAATTCCCTCTCTTCTTTTTCTTTTTTGTTTAGTCCCGGAAGATCGTTTGTATACTTACTTACTGCACTTCTATAGTCTCCCTGCAGTGTGTCTATATTTGCCTGCCATTTTTCCATTTTGGATTTATAGATATTCTTGGCTTCTTTCATTCCTTCGAAGTTCTTTACCAGTTCTCCGGAACGGACATAACCGATTTTAGGACTTGTAAATTTGGATACTCCATAACTAATAATTCCTGAAAGAAAAATTACTAAAGAGAAAATGATGATGTAACTACGCTTATTCATTAATTTTTTAATATTACTTGTCCCTGGTAAATTACGCTGCCATTTATTTTAAGATTGAATCTATAGGTACCACTTGCACAGGCATCTCCATTGGCATCCTTCCCATCCCATTGAAGAGAAGTATTTTCAGGATATACAGTAACTCCCGAAGCATTGAGCACTTCAAGCTTTGTATTACTTAAATTTAGTACTGTTACCTTAAAGACATTATTAGGTGCTGGATTAGAAGGCTTAAAGACAAGGCCTCCTTCAAGATTTGTTAAGATAA
>NZ_JAGHZZ010000003.1:0-493810 GCF_017745095.1 Sporocytophaga sp.
GATAATGTTGAGATTTAACCTGGGAAGAAGTTATCTTGAAAAGATAAAAAAAATCAAACAGGTAATGGAGGCTGAAGAATCTTTGATACTTGACCATAAACAACAAACCTCTAATGACGATGTCATGAAAACAATATATGGTGTTTTGATCAGTTTTATCGTCAGCTGCATAGTGGGCTTTTATTTACTGGTATTTATAATCAGGGATATTTCAAATGAGAAAAAAATCAAAGCCAACCTTATTGAAATAAACGAAAACAAGAATAAATTTTTCTCCATTATTAGTCACGATCTAAAAGGACCTGTAAGCAATATTTTGAAACTGTCAGAGCTCTCAAGAGAAGCCAAGGACTACGAAGAAATAAGAAAAATCAATGAAATGATTGAAGAGTCAAGCAGGAAGGTAAATTCATTACTAAGCGATCTTCTTAACTGGGCCAGTCTGCAAATGAATTCTATTAAAATATCGCCCCAAAGTATCCAGCTCAACAAACTGGTAGATGAAAACATTAATATACTCAATGGAATTGCCGTAGATAAAAATATAAAACTTATTAATGAAACTGACCATACCATTTTAGTATGGGCAGACTATGAAATGCTAAAGACCGTTATTCGTAACCTCATTTCCAATGGAATTAAGTTTACCAACTCAAACGGATATGTCAAAGTGATTTCCAAACAACAAAATGGAAAAGTTGAAATTTACGTGTCTGACAATGGAATTGGAATGTCTCCTGAAGTAAAAAATAAATTGTTTCGAAAAGACATCACCTATTCGAAAACTGGTACAGCCAACGAAAAGGGATCAGGCATGGGACTTAAAATTTCAAAAGATTTTATTGAGAGGAACGGAGGAACCATTTCAGTTGAAAGTGAAGAAGGAAAAGGAACATCCTTCAAAATAGTTCTTAACACGAGGAATCGGGAATAACCATAATTGCGCTTATACGCATATTGCCCTCCTATATGCTTCATTACTTGAAGTAAATGATAATAAAAATATTTCCCCAATCGTGTCCAAAACTGGTAAAGTCAATTGTCATAATGTTGAAATCAATATTCAACTTCATTAAAAAAATTACAAACATGGAACAATACGCATTGATTATGAGACATGAGGATGGCAAAAAAGTTGCTTCCCCGGAACAAATTCAAATATGGATGCAACAAACGATGGATTGGATCGGCAGCATTTCAGCTCAGAACAAATTTGTAAGCGGTACCGGTCTTCCATTTGACAATGCACGTGTGATAACTGCAAGTGATAAAGGAAAGATTGTCACCAATGGTCCGTTCGGAGATATCAAGGAAACAATCGGAGGTATCATAGTAATTAAAGCAGCCTCAGTAGAAGAAGCTGTTGAATTTGCAAAAGGTAGTCCAGTATTGCAGGGAGAAGGCAATAGTATTGAGGTCCGAAAAATTGCAAAAGATGATGGTACACATTAAGCAATCGTTAAACCTTCAAGGCATTATTAAAATACATTTAATGTAATGAAGCAAAATGAATTGATACCACATTTATTCAGAACGGAGTTTAGTAAAATATGCTCCGTTCTCACCAGACTTTTGGGTATTGAACATTGCAATACTGCGGAAGACATAGCCAGCGAAACTTTCTTATCAGCTTTAGAGACATGGACATACAAAGGAGTACCAGAAAATCCTGTAGCCTGGCTTTATACGGTAGCTAAAAACAAAGCCAGAAATCATTTTACCAGAACCCTAGTCTTTTCCGACAAAATCATTCCGCTGTTATCAGGTAATTCTTCAACAACATTTGAATTAGATCTCTCCGAAAAAAATATTACAGACAGTCAATTGCAAATGCTGTTTGCAATCTGCCATCCTTCAATCCCAAAAGAAGCGCAGATAGCGCTTGCATTGCGCATACTTTGTGGATTTGGAATAGAAGAAATTGCCAATGCATTTTTAACCAACAAAGAAACTATTAATAAAAGATTATACAGAGCAAAAGAAAAATTAAAAACAGAAAAAGTCAAAATTGAATTTCCTTCGGAATCTGAAATCAATACAAGTCTGGACACTGTCTTAACAACATTATATCTGCTGTTTAATGAAGGTTATTATTCCGAAAGCAATGACAGTATAATCCGTGAGGATCTTTGCCAGGAAGCAATGCGACTTACATTACTGCTGATTGAAAACCAAACAACAGATCTTCCTTCCGTTAATGCCCTTTATTCACTTATGTGTTTTCATACTTCCAGATTTCCTGCTAGGATAAATAATGCCGATGAAATTATTTTATATCATGAACAGAATGAATCTTTATGGAATTACGAACTTATATCACAAGGAGCGTATTACCTCAACAGAGCTTCTTATGGAGATCAAATTTCACGCTATCACCTTGAAGCTAGTATTGCTTATTGGCATACTCAAAAGAAGGATACAAATGAAAAATGGGAAAACATATTACAACTTTATAATAGATTACTACAAATAGAATACACTCCTATCATTGCTCTTAATAGAATCTATGCATTTTCCAAAGTAAAAAGCAATGCTAAGGCAATCGAAGAAGCTGAAAAGCTGCAACTAACCGAAAATCATTTTTATTATATTCTTCTTGGTGAACTTTATAAAAAAGAAAATAAAGAGAAAGCAAAGGCCTGTCTGGATAAGGCCCTTAAGCTTGCAAAAACCAAGTCAGACAAGTTGTCTATAAAGAGGCTGCTTGATAGTCTTAAATAAAAACTTCCCCAATACAGGATATTTTAAAGTTAAAATATCAACCTTCTACAAAATTTTAAGATTTGCAGCAATTTCTTTTTAATTCACTTTTAGTTATCCTCTAAACTTCTAACTTGAATCACAAGCAGTCAATTATACTAACCACCTAAACTAGTAAGATTATGAATGCAATTTTTCACACTGACCAAATCTGGTCCATCGAAAATTTCCTAACCAAATCCGAATGTAATGATCTGATAGCACTAAGTGAAAACATCGGATACAAAGAAGCAGAGGTTAGCCTTCCTTCGGGTGCCAAAATGATCAAAAGTTTAAGAAACAATGAAAGAGTAATTCATTCTGACATGGGCCTTGCCTCTACCCTTTGGGACAGACTCATAGACTTTTGTCCGAAAGAAATTGACAACTCATACTCTATGGGATTAAATGAGCAGTTCAGATTTTATAAGTATGAACTTGATCAGAGATTTAAAAGACATATAGATGGGAGATTCAGAAGAAGCGATACGGAAGAAAGTCGGATCACTTTTATGATCTATTTAAATGAAGAGTATGAAGGGGGAGAAACAGCATTTGATGAAGTCACCATTTTCCCTAGAACCGGTATGGCATTGTGCTTTATTCATGAATTAAAGCATGAAGGATGCCCAGTGAAAAACGGTGTAAAATATGCTCTACGATCAGATGTAATGTATAAACAAATGGCTGAATCTTAAAACCTTTAAATCGTTAATCATTCAAAAAAATAGCCCCTAAAATCGGGGCTATTTTCATTTTTTCTAACAGGAATACAATATCTACTTGAACTTATAAAAACTACATATAAATACCAAGTCCTTAAAAACCAACTAAGTAGTTATTTACCTCACTAACCTTTTCTATAATTAACATCTTTGTCAAAAAAATATTTTAATGCCTAAAATATTTTACCGAAATTTCGTTTTGAATTCGTTTTGAATTCGTTTTAAATATTTAATTAACTTTAACTAATGAAAAATTTTTTACTTGAATTTTTATTTTTAGGAATGCTTTCTTCATGTGCTTTTCACTCAGGTAATGTATCTTCAGGTTCCATAGTTGATTGCCCTATGAAGACTATTGTAACAGGGAAAGCCTCTACCCGAAAATTTCTTGGCTTAGGAGGGCTAAATAAAACTGCATTGATAGTAGAAGCCAAGCAGGATCTTTATAGAAAAATAACTGATAAAAAGGATTTAAAGCTCACCAATTTCACAGTTGATTTTAAGACCACTTATATACTTTTTTACTCTTCAACCATAGCAACGGTATCTGCAGACCTTTTTGATTGTGGAGACACAGTGAATGTTGTATCTTATAATCCACCAATGATTGGAGGCTTGCTTTTGGGAGACAGCATTATTTATGAGTACAATGGCTTCCACAAAGGATTAGTAACAAAACATTTGAGTAAAGAAAGATGTGCAATTACTTTCCTATACAACAATGCTCGTCTTAAAAAGCAAAAGGTTAGTCAAGATGTTATTTATAAGATTACAGAGCATTCCTCCAACAGAAATTACTTCGGCTATGACATAGGAGAGCAGGCTTCTGTAGAGGTATTAAACCTTAAAACAAACACTAAAACTATTAAACCTTGCAGGATTATAGGATTAAATGAAAACAGACTTTTGATATCCTATAGCAAAGAAGACGGACTGGAAAGAGTTTTAAGTGTGGATAAGAGTCAAATAAGACAGTAGCTTTATCCGTAGAGACGCCATGCATGGCGTCTCTTTTGCAATAACAGATATCAAATAAATTTCAGGCTAATTAATTGACAAATAATTTTTTTTATCCAATTGAAAAATTATAAAAAACGAAAGGGTTGCTGAGATTGAACATAATGAGACGCCATGCATGGCATCTCTACAAATCAAAAACCTTTTCAATTTTCATCTCCTGATTAAACTCATAAACCCTTGGTACACCAGTAGCTAAAGTAACATTTGGAATCTCTTCAGGACTAATATTTTCCAGAAACATCATTAAGGCTCTAAGGCTGTTACCATGAGCAGAGATAAGTATATTTTTACCTGCTTTTAGTTTAGGTTCTATTTCTTTCTGATAATAGGGAACCACACGATTCCTTGTATCCTTGAGACTTTCCCCGTTAGGCGGAGCAACCTCATAACTCCTTCTCCATAGCTGAAACTGTTGTTCACCATATTTTATCTCTGTTTGTTTTTTATTCAATCCCTGCAGATCTCCATAATGTCGCTCATTCAATGCGGGAGAACCAAAGACTGGTATTCTTGTCTTATCGCACTCTCTTAGGATGATATTTAAGGTTTCTATTGCCCTTCTAAGCACAGAAGTATAGGCTATTTCAAAATTGTAGGACTTTAGCAATATACCTGCTTGCTTTGCCTCTTCCCTGCCCAGCTGTGTGAGGTCTACATCTGTAATTCCTGTAAACCTGTTTTCAAGATTCCAAACAGATTGCCCGTGTCGAACAATAATAAGTTGCGCCATAAGAATAAATAGATATAAGCTATTAACCGTTTTGTCTGAGAAAATTCAGACTTTTATCCATATCATTGACATGGGTTAATACATGCTTAAATATATCTCCTTTTTCTTTAATCCGCTCAAATATCGTTTTAATATTAAACTTCATAGGATCCAAACCTTTTTTCACTTCGCTCCACTCCAATGGGGTACTGACAGTTGCTCCTGGCTTAGGCCTCAGACAATAAGGCGCCGCAAGGGTTTGTCCCATCCTGTTCTGAAGATAATCCAGATAGACTTTGTTCTGCCTGTTTTTGGGCATACGTTCAAGACTTGTAAGTTGAGGGACAAGATTATTCGTAAGGATTGCAATCAGATATGCAAAGTCTTTTCCCTGATCATAAGTATACTGAGCTCCTAAAGGAATAAAAATATGAATTCCTTTTGAACCCGATGTCTTGCAAAATCCTTCTATCTTTCCTCTGTCAAGTACGTGCTTCACTGCCTGAGCAACTTCCACCACAATATCAAATGTGACTTCCACAGGATCGAGGTCTATCACAATATAATCAGGTTTCTCCGGAGTCTGGATCCTGCTACTCCAGGGATTGATCTCAATACATCCCAGATTTGCCATGTAAAGTAAAGTTGCTTTATCCTGGCATAACATATAGTTCAGTTCCTTTTCATTTGAATCTGAATATATCTTTACAGTTTCAACCCATTGAGGAATAGAATCAGGCATATCCTTCTGGAAGAAGCTTGGCTTGTCATAACCATTGGGATTTCTCCTCAGGCTTTCTGGTCTGTCTTTCAGGTAAGGTAATATAATGGGAGCAATATGATCGTAATATTCAATCAAATCTTGTTTTACATAGCCCTCTTCAGGCCAGAAGACTTTTTTAAGATTTGTAAACTTTAATGCTTGTCCGTCGATTTCAACTAATGCCTCTTTCTTCTTCTTATCCAGTGTTTCTTCACTGATCACGCTTTCATATGTTTCTCCCAAAAGTGTAGTAACGGCTTTTGCCTTCTTCTTCCTTTTTCCTTCCAGGGCTTTTTTTCTTGGCACTGCTTCACGCTGCCTTTCCTTAATAGGCGTCTCTTTAGGTGCATTGATAATAACCTCCGCCTCTTGCTTATTGGTTTCTATCTCTTTCACAACTTCTTCCGGAGACTTATCTTCTCTAAGTCCCATGAAGATAGGTATTCTCATCAGCCCCTCTGATGTCCATTCCTGAAATTTTATTTCACATACTATTTCAGGTTTCACCCAATGAATGGTACCCGGAAGCTTTGGAACATTTTTAAAAGGAGCCTTTTTAATTTCAATATTGGCTAATCTGTCATATATTTCTTGTAAGGCATTATCATCAAAGCCTCCTCCTGAATGCCCTATATAGACAAACTGGCCGTCCTCATATGCACCAAGAATCAAAGATCCCAGATGCTTGCGTGACCTTCTTGGCTCTGTAAAACCAGCAATAATAGCTTCCTGTCTTTGCGCTGTTTTAATCTTTACCCAGTCCCGACTTCTTTTATTCCGAAGATAAACACTGTCAGACTTCTTTCCGATAATACCCTCAACGCCTTGCTGTACGGCCTTTTCAAAGAAGGCAATACCTGCCTCTTTTATATGATCATTATATCTAATCATATTATTTTTTGGCAGAATCTGTTTTAATAGTTCTTTCCTTTTTAATAATGGCAAAGAAGTAAGATCATATCCGTTGAGGTAAAGAAGATCGAACACATAGTAAACAAGATTACCTTCACCTGTTCTCTTGTAATTCTGTATTAAGCCAAAATCAGCAATATTATTATTGTTGAGGACTACAATTTCCCCATCAAAAACAGCCTGCAGACCTAGCTTCTTCAGCTCAACAAGAACAGGTTTGAATAGCTGGTTAAATGAATTATTATTTCTGGAATAAAGTTGAACATCTGTATGATTGATTTCAGCAACTGCCCGATAACCATCCCACTTTATTTCAAAGATCCAGTTTTTATTATTAAAGGGTTCCTCCAGGAGTGTGGCCATCATTGGTTGAATTTGATGTGGCATAGGCTGTTCAATGGCATCACTTAGATCAAGAGTATCCTTCGTTGATCCAGAGATCCATACATCTCCCTCCTTTTCAGATTGCCTGGCAATTTCTTCCATAGACCTTCCTGAAAGTATAGACCTATCTTGTTCTTTCACATCTGCATCTGATGCGTATGCATCATTCTTTTTAATAAGCAGCCATTCATTTCCTTTTCCTCCAGGTCTGTATGTCTTTACCAGAGCGAACTCCCCATTAAGTTTCTCTCCAATAAGAATAAATTTCAGATTTCCTGCATGAAGCCCGGCTCTTAAAGCCTTTTCATTTTCTTGTCTGTTATCAGGATCTATCTCGGGAGCATAAAATTCTCCCCTATCCCATAGCATCACCGTACCTCCTCCATAGTTTCCTTTTGGAATGATGCCTTCAAAACCACCATATTCAATGGGATGGTCCTCCACCATCATGGCAAGTCGTTTGTCTTTATTATTAAGTGACGGACCTTTTGGAACAGCCCAACTTTTTAACACTCCATCTATCTCAAGCCGGAAGTCATAATGTAAATGAGATGCATCATGCTTTTGCACAACAAAACTGAGCCTGCCTTCCCTCTCCTTTTCATCACCCTGTGGTTCGGGAGTTTCCTCAAAGGCTCTTTTCTTCCTGTATTCCTGAAGTCCCATAGCCTTACTCCTTTTTAGTTTTCTTCTTTACAGCAGGTTTCTTTTCCGCTACCTTTTTCTTCTCAGGCTCTCTGTTTTCTGGGACTCTTTCTTTAGAAGCTGACAGGCTGGCCTTCAATGTTTCCATCAAATCTCTCACCTGCGTAGGTTCAGGAGCTTTTTCAGTTACCTCTATTTTTAAACCTTTGGCTTTAGCCTCAATGATATTTTTCAGTTCATCGATATAAGTATCCTTAAATTGCTCTGGCTGAAACTTCTCGGTTAGCTGATCAATTAACTTAAGTGCCATGGACTTTTCACCTTTACCTATTACATCTGCTGGAGGAAGTTTTAATTCCCTGTAATCTCTCAAATCCGCATAATACCTCAGCTGATTCAAAATGATCACATCTCCTACAGCTTTTAATGCACAGATATGTTCCCTGTTCCTAAGAACAAAACTTCCTATGCCCACTTTCTTTGATTCTCTTAGAGCTTCCCTTAATAAGGCATATGGTTTCTCAGCAAATTTATCAGGCTCCAGAAAATAGGGTTTTTCGTAATAAAGGGGATCTATTTCCTCTTCGCTTACAAATTCCTTTATCTCTATAGCTTTTGTCTTGCGGGCATTAGCCTGTTCAAAATCCTTATCTTCCAGAACTACGTATTTGCCCTTATCGATTTCGTACCCTTTGACAATCTCTTTAAAATCAACTTCTTCACCCGTAATGGTATTAATTTTCGCATACCGGATAGGCGCCAGATTCTTCTTGGCCAGCATATCCAAGTCCAGACTGCTTTCCCCTGAGGCACTATACAATTTGATCGGAATGTTTACCAAACCAAAACTGATTGCCCCTGACCACATTGATCTCATTTTTCTTCCTCCATTTCCCTTAAGAAATTAACTTAACATGAAAATATTTTGTTGAAAAGGGAAGTTTCTTCGTTAATAGTCAGGCAAAATCGGGATGAAGTATTTAAAAAATTATAAAAATCAAACAATCCCTCAAGGTAAAAATTCAAGTAATGAATTATTACGATTAACATGATTTTTCAATTGCTAATACTTAATTGGGGTTTAAGAAAAACATTATTTTTGCCTAATATTGAAGCGCGTGAAAAAAGAATTTAAAAGAATATTGATTATTCAGACTGCCTTTCTGGGCGATGTAATCCTTGCAACTCCTCTTGTAGAAAAACTGCACAGACACTACCCTCATGCCCAAATTGATTTCCTTGTAAAAAAGGGTAATGAAAGTCTTCTGAATAACAATCCTATCCTGAATGAGGTATTGGTTTTTGAGAAAAAAGACAAGCTCAAAAAACTGGCTAAAATCATTTCAAAGATTCGGTCTAATAAATATGATCTGCTTATTAATCTTCATCGTTTCGGATCCTCTGGCATCATAAGTTTTTTATCAGGTGCAAAATATAAAATCGGTTTTGACAAAAACCCATTTGCTTTCTGCTATGACAAAAAGATCACACATCAGATCGGAGACAACACGCATGAAGTAAGGCGCAATCTGAGTCTTATTGAAGACATCACAGACAGCAAACCTGAAAAACCAAGACTCTATTACAGCAAAGAAGATGAGCAAAAGGTACAAACTCTCAAAGGTAATCCATACCTCTGCATGGCACCGGCATCTGTCTGGTTTACCAAGCAATTTCCGGAAGACCAATGGGTGGAGCTCATAAACAAGATAAATTCAAAATACAAAATTTATCTACTCGGAGGTCCTGGTGATTCAGACCTTTGTAATTCTATTATAAGTAAGACTGAAAATAAAAAAATTGAAAGCCTTGCTGGAAAGTTTTCTCTGCTTCAGTCATGCGCGCTGATGAAAGATGCAGTCCTTAATTATGTTAATGATTCAGGACCTCTGCACCTTGCCAGCAGTGTAAATGCCAATGTATGTGCGATATTCTGTTCTACCGTACCATCATTTGGCTTCGGACCGTTAAGTGATTTTTCCAGAATTGTTCAGATGGAAAGCGAATTGCAATGTCGTCCCTGTAACTTGCATGGATACAAGGCTTGTCCTCAAGGGCATTTTAAATGTGCGAAGGATATTAGAGTGGAACAACTTTTGAAAGTGCTTTATGAAGTTGAAAGTTGAAAGTAATAAAAGCTATACTCAACTTTTATGAATACTCTCTTTGTGCCTCTGTGGCTCTCTGTGTAATTTATTTCAGTGAGTTACACAGGGGAAATTGAATAAAAGTATCCGAAACTTTGCTTTGCTTAATAAGCACCTGACTTAATAACAACATCAATTATCTCAGGCAATCTTTGCGGCTTTGAAACAACTCCGGAAGTGTCAGTAAGTGATTTCAGAAAAGAAACAATAGCTTTCTTCTCATACGCATTGAGATCAAGAGAATCAAATGGCAATGTTTGATTTTCGATAGCAATTCCCAAACCAGCTCCTCCTCCTTTGTGATAGAAGTCTACTACTTCCTCCAATGTATTGTAAATTCCATTGTGCATATAAGGCGCTGTTATTGCACTATTTCTAACTGTCGGTGTTTTAAAGGCATACATAAATTCCTTTACACCGGTGACATTAAATCTTCCCTTATCAGGATCAACCACTTTAGCTCCTACATAGGCAGGTACTCCTAGCACTTCAAATTCGGAATCATTATAGAATGGAGGTACGGCACCATTGAATACCGGAAAAAAATGACAACTTCCACAAAGCGCTTTACCTGCAAATAAATTATACCCATCAACAGCTTCTTTACTAAGCCTGGTGAGATCACCTTGAACATATTTATCAAATGCACTATTAAAAGTAACAAGAGTTTTTTCGTATTCTGAAATGGCTTTCTGAATATTATACGCAGTGATACCAGACTTATCTTCGAATGCTTTATCAAATAGCATTCTATATTCAACACTTTTATTAAGTTTGCTTATTGCTTCATCCAAAGTGCTGTGCATCTCATTTTTATTATGAACTACATCAAACACCTGCTGTTCCAGCTGATAAGCTCTTCCATCATAGAAGAAAGCTTTCTGGAAAGCAACATCCAATAGAGACGGAGTATTTCTGGTATTATCCCTAATCAATCCTGTCGTTACTGTTAAATTCCTTCCGTCAGTAAATCCCTTTTCCGGATTGTGACAAGTAGCACAAGACATGTTATTTCCGCCTGAAAGCCTTGGATCAAAAAACAATAATTTACCTAATGCAGCCTGCTTTGCATTAAACAAAGTATCATCATAATAAATGGAGAAATGCTGCAAATTAAAATTTTTCCTACTGAACAAAGAAATATTATTCAAGTTCAAAGCCTGCTTTCTTCTTGACCAGGAAAGATGAGCTGCATTGTGAAACTTAACAATATTCTCATTAAGAGGATTAATATATTTTACTATAAAACCCAGCCTGTCAAATGAATTGAAATCCGTATTAGCAATCAGTTGCTTACTAGCAGATTTAAACAAAGCCATACATCGCTGATACATTGGCAGCGTTGAAGGATCTCTTTCTGCATAAATATTAAAAAAAGTAAATGCTTTATTCACCCCTTCCAGACTCCACTCTGATTCTTTAATTCCATCAAGAGAAATTGTAGCATCATAGCCATTGAAGCTCATTGTGGCTAATCTAAAAAGTTGCAGCTGCATCATCTCAAGCAGCTGACCATCATTTAATTCCACATCTTTATAATAATCCTGAAGTGTACTTAACTGATCTTTTAAACTGCTAACCTGATCTTTAAGCAATTGAAACTGATTAACCTCTCCATCATAAATAATCTCTTCAATCTTCTGAAACCCCTGAGGATAAAAAACTTCACTACCCATATCTGCATCATACTTTGGCACCAGCGGACCATTTATATAGTATTTTGCTTCTTTAGGTGAAACATATTCGAGGATAAATTCAATATGTTTATAATGCTTTCTAGCACTTATAAAGTGTTTCTTTAATTTGCTTTGGTTAAAAGATTTTTCTTTCAAAATACTGGAAAGTTGCTCGTTGCATTTTGATATCTCTTCCAGTAAATAAGGTCTGTATCGTTCGGAGACTTCATTTGGAGATGTCTTATAAAGGCTCACTCCTGTAGAAGCTATAAAACATACTATTGAGAGAATAAATATCCAGAATCTCATGCCAGGGATCTTATAATGGAAAAAGGAACTGCCCTAAAAAGGCAGTTCCTAAAAGTTTTTTATTACGTAACTACTCTGAAATATGGTTCATTCTTACCATACTTTTTTGTTTGGATGTCCCAACTTTCAAAAGGTAAATACCTGATTTCAAACCTAATGTTTTTCCATAAATAACAAATGAATATTGGCCTTCAGCTCTCCATTCATTATCAACTGGTTTTGCAACCACAGTACCATCAAGAGCTAAAATCTCTACATTAAGATTTTCGCTTTCCTTTAACGAATAGGATACAGTTACTTCGCTACTGAATGGATTCGGATAAACATTTACACTAAAAGCAGAAGAATTGCTTTCTGTAATATCTGTTACGGAACCAGGGGTAGTAACGCTTACCTCGTCAGATTCAATTGTACAACCGTTAGAACCGGTAACTTTAACTTTATATACACCACCTTCTATTATAGGTAAAATCTGAGCAGTTGCGCCAGGTATCTCAACTCCGTTTTTATACCACTGATTTCCTGTAGCAGCACTTGAAGATAAGATTTCTGTTCCTGTTATAACAGGCTTTTGAGGAAGTGCATTGGTTATATTTTTCAGATAAACAGTATTAGAACAACCTAACTCTGACGTTCCTTTTACTGAAATCAATTCTGAACCTACGGCGGTAAACTTCTTGCTGAATGTAGCTTTTTCAGATGACTCTCCTTGAGAAACTTCATTTACAAAAAATTCATATTTAACAGCACCGGAAGCAGTAAATGTCACTTCATCATCAGGACATACTTTTAAAGAGCTGCTTTCAAGGACTACCTGAGGCATATTTACAAGTGCAAAAGGAGCTGAAGCTTCGCCTTCAACAAAAGGCTCTGAACCAACAAGACGTATTCTGTAAGCATAACCCTCTTCAACCAGTTCAGGAATCCATTCGTTAATAAAGCCACTTTCTGTACCACTGAAAGATCCTAAATTAATAGCATTAGTAAAGTCTCCTTGAGCATCACTTAACTGCCATACGAATTTATTATTTGCTGAAAACTTGCCATCTACCACATAAGTAAGATTGATTTCAGATCCTGCACAGTAGGCGGCAGCCATATCAACAAACTTAACAGTAGGAAGAACAACATTGATTTTAAATGTATCTGATATACACTGGAACACGTCAGTTACAACAATAGTATCGCTCTTTGAAGGAGTATATATAACCTTACTTCCTTTTTCTGATGTGGAATGTGACCATACATAATCACCTTTCCATGAAGCTTCAAGTTGTACAGATTCGCCAAGGGCAACATCAAAAGATTTTACTTTGCTTGCATCTTTAATGATTGTAAATTGATCACGAATTTGTCCGTCCGCGTTAATCCATTTGGCATCCAGACGAGAACCGTCGAACTCCAGAACCATAGAACCACCATTTGTAGCATTTGAGTAACCTCTCATTGCTTCATGTGGGAAGCTTGACTGTTGTCCGCCTAATTGACCCGCAGAACCTGATACGACATAAACAGTTCCATCCAATGTATGGAGAGAATCTTTAAGATAAGTACATGAATTTTCAGTACCATCGTAACGACCATTAGATTGGCTAAGATTGTGTACGTTTTCATCAAAAGTAGCTTCTTTGCCATAATGACCTTTCATCAGCTTGCTGCGCTCATAGTCGTGGCTATGTCCGCAAAGAATCAAGTCCACACCATAACGCTCAAGAATTCTGATAAAGTTTGTACGAATGCTAGCAAGCTCCCCTTCAGAATCTGAATTATGAGATCCCATTGTATATGGAGGGTGATGCCAGTAAGCAACTATCCATTTGCTCTTGTTTGCTTCAAGATCTTTCTTGATCCATTGAACCTGTGCACCAGTAGTATCATATAATCTGGTTGCCTGATCTTCTTTTCCGTATGAATCAAGAGAAAGGAAGTGGATATTACCATAGTCATATGAATAAAATGCTTCTGTATTTGAAGGAACTCCACCGGCTTCTCCATTTGTAGGAGTTTCGAAAATTTTATAATAAGGTATAGCATGATCTAACTGGCGGGCAGAACTACCATTATCATAATCATGGTTACCCGGCGCAGGCCATAGAGGAATATTTTTTGACGCATTACCATCATATATGGCAAAGAACTCATCTCTGAATTGATCATCAGAGCCATTGCTGTAAGCATTGTCTCCTAGTAACAGCCATCCGTTTGTCACATTATCACCTCTGTAAGAATAAAATTTATCTCTTACATTTTTCTGATTTGTAGAGTTGTTACCACAATCTCCCACAACCCAGAAAGAATATTTCCCTTCTGAGCCTTTAACTGGAGCTGTAAGAAAATAATTTTGTGCATCACCCTGCAATAAAGAATCTCCAAAACCAATTGAATAGTAATATTTAGTATAAGGAGTAAGTCCTGTAACAGTTGCCAAATGTTCGGTAGTGTCTTTTGAATCAGTAACTGCTTCATCAAGATTTGCGGGATCAAGCCCATATCTTACCACACTATTCACCTTCTTGTCAGTTCTCCAGCGTAATACTATCGAAGTAGAAGTTGATTTTTGAAGATAAGGACCTCTTGTCAGCTTTGTTCTAGAGACTACAGGATCTGTAGGAGTTGTAGGATCGGTTGGAGTTGTAGTTCCTGATTTTGTTTTACCTAAAATCTCCATATCCAGCACTATATCACTGCTGCTTCCACCACTTTGGTGAACTTCAACAGCTATGGTATTTGCACCAGCAACTATTTTACTCTGTGCCTTGGTCAATTTTCCAGTATGCACATTCTTACCATCATCTCCGCTGTTTGCAGTAGTGGTATAATTGACAGCTCCTGAAGGGATATTATAACGGTACACTTCAGAACCATTAATATAAACTACAAGTCCATCATCAAATTTATTATTTAAAATAAGTGTATCAATGAAGCTGATATCTGCAATATTAAGTGTAGTCCTGAAATAAGATGTGATGTATTTGTTAGCTTCATCCGGACCATAGCTTAATTCTGTAACTATAGGAGTTTTGCCATTTGTGCTATATCCGAGAGTTGCAGCGCCACTTTTCCATTGAGAATCATCAAAAGTAGATGCTGTCCAGGCAGTTCCCTGATCTGAACCATTGTCTAGGTATTTCCATACGGAACCGTATGGAAAAAGTGTAAACGGCGCAGCAGTTACACTTCCTGTAATTTCAACATCCAGGGTAATGTCACTGCTTCCGGCAGAACGCTGATGCACTTCAATAGCAATTGAATTGGAGCCTGCAACTATTTTACTTTCAGCCACAGAAAGTGTTTTTGTAAAGACTGTATTTCCATCATCTGCGCATTCTATAATTGAATATGACTTATAATCAATTCCTGAAGCTGCAACATTATCTCTGAAAATCTCTGATCCGTTGATGTAAACAATGATACCATCATCTCGTTTATAATTAATGTCAAATCCTGTAAACATTGATGGATCTTTTACATCAAATGTTGTTCTAAAGTAAGTGGTTGGATATTTATCACTTGAATTAGGGCCAAAACCAACAACAGTTTTGGTATCAGTTTCTCCATAACCAATTTCGGCGGGACCGCTTTTCCATTGAGAATCATCAAAATCTTTTGCATACCAGGAAGCTCCCTGATCACTGCCGTCGTCCAGATATTTCCAGACGGCTCCGAAAGGCATAAGGGTAGCCTTTTGGGCATAAGAATGCATGGTGAGCACCAGCATTAATAATGTGAGTATTTTTTTCATGTACTTTAAATTTTGACATAAAAAAATACTTTCAATATTAGCTGTCGATTATAACAAAGTTAAGAGTCTGTTAAGGTCCGCTCATGACAAGAGTTCAGTCATTCATTTAAACAAATTTTAAACACAAAAAAATATATTAACTCACTATATTTTAAAGCAATGACTGAGTAAAAAATTAGTTACATGATTTTAATTTATTTTATTAATTTTTAGTTAATGCTCAACTAACCCTACTCTGAAATATAATTAAGACGGACGATTTTACTTCTGTGTTCATTTTCCATTTTAAGTATATAAATGCCGGTTGGAATTTCTGATGCCTTTGCATTTAAGGTAAAAGTTTTTTTCCCAGGCGTGGAAGATCTTGCAATGACAATATTCTTCACAACTGTTCCGTCAAGATTGAACAACTCTATTCTGGTTGGGTCGGGACCATTATAAGAGACTGTTATTTCCTCATTAAAAGGATTAGGAAAGACTTTAACCTCTTCTTCAAAAGTAGGGGCGTGTACATCAGTAATTAATTCTATAGTTGCCTCCACTTGTATTTTAAAGGTATCTGCTATACACTGAAATTGGTCAGACACTACAACTACCTGGTCTTCTTCAGGGTAGAAACTGACATTTTGTTCCTTACTGCTATCATGAGACCAGACATAATCACCTTTCCAGGATGCGCTTAAAGAAACAGAATCACCGAGGCTGACTTTAATATTATTGATTCTTCCAGCGTCTTTTATAATTGTAAACCTGTCCCTGATCGCACCATCTGCATTAAGCCATTGAGCATCTAGCCGAGATCCTTCTATTTCCAAGATTAAAGATCCTCCGTTGGTTATATCATTAAATGCTTCCATTGCATTATGAGGATAAGCTACATGTGGATTTCCACCAACACACCCTGATGCTCCAGAAACAACATAAACAGTTCCATCAACTTTATGGAGAGAGTCCTTCAGATAGGTACATGAATTTGGCGAGCCATCATACCTTCCGCTTGAATGGCTCAGGTTATGAACATCCGGATCAAAAGTCGATTCCGCACCATAATGACCTTTGATAAGTTTGCTGCGTTCATAAGAATGGCTATGACCGCAAATAATGAGATCCACACCATATCGTTCAAGTATCCTAATAAAGTTACTTCTGATCAAAGCCAGTTCTGTTTCGGTATCAGAATTGTGATGTCCCATGGTGTATGGAGCATGATGCCAAAAAGCAACAATCCATTTACTCTTATTAGCTTCAAGGTCCCTTTTCACCCATTCTACCTGAGCACCTAAGGTATCATACAGTCTGGTGGCATTGTCCTCTTTACCATAGGAATCAAGAGAAAGAAAATGGATATTTCCATAATCAAAAGAGTAAAAAGCTTCTGTCCCGGAAGGTACTCCACCAGCTTCACCATTTGAAGGTGTATCAAATATATCATAGTAAGCAATTTTATGATCCGCTTGCCGCTCACTGTTCATGGCATAATCATGATTTCCAGGAGCCGGATATAAAGGTATATTTTTCAGTGCATCTCTTTCATATATTGAAAAAAAACCAGTTTTGTATTCATCATCAGAACCACTCCAATAAGCATTGTCTCCAAGCAAAAGCATTCCATTGGTAAGATTACTTCCTCTATATCTAAAAAACTGATCCCTGACCTTTATTTGATTTATTGAATTATTACCACAATCTCCTATCACCCAAAAGGAATACTTCCCTTGAGAATCTTTAACAGGAGGTGTCAGAAAATAATTCTGATCATTTCCTTGTAAAATACTATCTCCAAACCCAATTGAATAATAGTATTTTGTATAAGGCTTAAGATCAGAAAGTAACACTGTATGTTCTGTAGTTTCAAAAAGATCAATAGTGCTTTGGGTCAAATCAGTGGGAGACAGTCCATACTTAACAATACTATTAACTTTATTATTAGTTCTCCAGCGAAGTATCATGGAAGTTGGAGTAGGCTTTTGAAGGTAAGGTCCCCTTACCAAAGATGTTTTATCCTCATTAGCAATATCTATCTCATTTTTATTCCTTTCAGTGACATTAGCATACCCAGCAATATTGACGGCACTAAACAGAACTATCAGCATCAAATTAAAAAAAGCAACAGTACTCCGCTTCTTCCTGAAGTTCATATTAAAAAAATCAAATAGATTTAACCGTAAATAAATCATGAAGCCGTTGTACTTTTTTTTTAGAAAACGTGAGTGAGCACGTTCTATAAAAGCAAACGGTAAAACTAACGATATAGTTACTAAAACCTCTAAAACCCTTATCAATTAAGGGCTACAAAAACTATCAAGTATTTCAAAAAAAATATTAAATCTAAAAAAATTAAAAAAAACTATTTATTCCAAAAGAACGTATAATCACCTCTCTCAATAAAAGAGCATTCACAAAACATCCTCATATCCCTTATATTTTTCAAATACTGACTTTGCAAAAGGACATAAGGGGATAATTTTAATATGCTTTTCTCTTGCAAATGCCACAGCATGGTCAACCAATTGTTTCCCTATACCTTTTCCCTTAAGCTTATCAGAAACTTCCGTATGCTCTATGATGATTCTATCCTCACCTCTCCATCTGTAATACATAGTTGCTAATCTTTCATTTCCTTCATCAATGAAAAATATTCCTTCCTGATATGTTTCTGCATTTTGAATATTCATAACCTATTTTTTTAAAACTTTACGCTTGTTCATTAAGCTTTTTCCTAAAGCAGTAAATTTTCTTTCGTTTTATCAATCTCAAATTTAACAGTCCTTTTAACCTTATCATTAATATTCAGATGAAACATATTCACCTGTTCTTTAAAACTCTCCATCATAATGAAGTTATATATTTGAATTGAAGTAATTTTAGACAGGTCCACTTTTTCTGTTTCATAATAAATTATAATACCCATCTGATTCTTCTGCTCCGTCCTTACATACTTCAGGTTTGCCTTTGATGCATTAAACATCATTGAAAAATTCTTTTGAAAGAATTCATTAACAAACTTCTGTGTAATCTGATTCTTCTGATTAATAAAAACATCACCCCCTGAATAATGATAATTGTCATGAAGTGTGTTTTCAAAATCATCCTGAAAGACTCTGTGAGTGATTTCAAATACTTTCTTTACTGCGTCATACTTTACAGAAGTATAAGCCATCTTCAAGGGATGCGCAGAGGACACACCTGGCAGGAGATAAAAAACAAGGAGGTATAAAAAAATCTTCTTCATTTAAACAGAACGTCTATTATCATCATCAGAGAAAGTCCTGCACCGGCACCTGAAAAGAAGACTGTCCACTCCCTGTGCAATACATTAAAAACCCTTGTTGAAGTATATAAGAGGGCAAGAAACAGTATTACAATTGTTACCTGTCCAAGTTCAAGACCTGAATTAAATGCGAAGAGTTGCTTAATAATACTGGAATCCTCTCCCATCATAAATTTAAAATTATTAGCGAAACCCAAACCATGTATGAGTCCGAAGGATAATGCGATAAAGTAATTTACCACAACCGCTTTATCAAACGTTTTTTCCCCTGCTTCTTTTTTCTTCCTTACGATATTTGTCATCGCTGTAAAAAAGATTGTCATAGGAATTAAAACTTCTATCCAATCCGGAGGTAGCAGTATGTAATCAAGGGTCGACAGTGCCAATGTCAAAGAATGGCCGATGGTAAAAGCCGTAATGATCACCAATATTTTCCTCCACTCATTGAAGGTAAACAAAGCGCATAAAGTCATAACAAACAACAGATGATCATAGGCTTTAACATCTATGATATGATCCCAACCAAGTTTTATGTAGTCACAAAACTCAGCATCAAATATATGAGTATAAACATGTAGGTACATTAGTCGATCATTGGAACGTCCATCAATAAAATCTGAAGATCTTCAGAAGCTTCTATAGAGATCTTATCTGTATTCCATATACCGAGTCCGTCTCTTAGAGTAAGATCTATTCCATTTATCCTTGCTTTGCCTTTAATTATAAAGGCATATACGCCATTCCCTTTAAAAGCTAATGGATAAGTAACTTTGTGGTTCTTTTTAAACTTTCCTACAGAGAATACAGCATTCTGATATAGAAAAAGAGCATTAGTATCATTAGGAGAAACTACTTTTACCAAAGTATTAACAGGTTGATCTTTTAATACGCCATTTTTCTGCTGATACCTTGGTTGAACATTTTGCTGATTAGGGAATACCCAGATCTGCAGAAGTCTTAATGTGTCTGTTTTAGAGTAGTTATATTCAGAGTGAGTAATACCAGTTCCCGCTGACATTATCTGAACATCTCCTGCATTAATCAGGCCTCTGTTTTTCATATTGTCTTTATGTTCAACGGTCCCCGCTAAAGGAATTGTAATGATCTCCATATTATTATGAGGGTGTGTACCAAAACCCTTTCCACCATCTATCCTGTCATCATTCAATACTCTGAGAGCGCCAAAATTCATTCTATCAGGGTCATAATAGTCACTGAACGAAAATGTATGGTAACTAAGTAACCAGGCTATTTCAGAAGTTCCTCTTGTATTTGCCTTATGAAGAACATATTTAAACTGACCTTCTGGTTTTGTCTGGGCATTAGCACTTAAAACAAGTGTAGATAGCAAGCATATAATCAGATATTTCATATCAGCGGTGGTTAATCTGTAAACGATATAAAATTAGGAATTTATATACGGAAACAGATTGACCTGTATCAAGAAAAGAGAAGGGAATTTTTAAAATAAAAAATATAAAACAGAGCATTGACTAATGTGCTTGAAGATAGCTAAATACTTATAGCTTATGGGCGAGAGAAGTCCTTCTCCTTCAGAAAAGGATTATAGATGATATCTAAAATGCATAAAAATTTTTATGGTAGCGTTATAAAAATTGATTTCCTCCTAATAGGAGTAAGATTCCTGGTTCTATGCCCTTTTCCCTCTATGTCTTCCATGAGAAGAATATCTCCTCCCTTAAAACTTCTTTTTATACCCAGAGATGTTTCTATTTCAATTTCCCCATCAAGTAAAATAATATATTGCTTTTGAGGAGCAGTATGAAAATCAAAATCATAAGAAGGTTCCACCTCTCTGAATATCACCCCCTTTGCGGGTTGAGTTTCAGAAAGTCTCCCAATAGTACCCGCTTCTTTCAAATCAATGGAGACATCTTCAAAATGACTGTCTCCATTGGCATCACTATATACTTTTGTTACACTAAACATTTTGATTATTATTTAAAACCCATTTATTCGCCCAATCTATCTCTTCCTGAATAATGGTGTGTCCCATATCCTTGTAGACAATTTCTTTTACATTCGCATTTATTTTTGTCAATAAAGATGTGCTATCCTTTACCCTTTGAACAGGAACGTGAAAATCAGGATCGCTCGTGCCGATAAAGATTGGAGTACCTGCAAAATCTCCCTTGTATTTTTCGGCATATAATTTATCGCCAATCAATCCTCCAGTGAATGCTATGGCTCCCCCCCATCTGGTTGCGTATCTTGCAACAAACTCTAGAGTAAGACACGCCCCTTGTGAAAAACCGAGAAAATATATCTTCTCTTTTGCTATTCCCTTTGAAACAACATCATTTACAATCCCATTCAATAATTCAATCGCTGAAGAAAGGAATGGTTCATTCTGCGAAGGTTCTGCCAGAAAAGAATAAGGATACCAAGTATGATTAGTTGCCTGAGGAGCGATAATTGCAAAATCATCGTTCAACTTGAAATAAGAAGACAGGGAAAGGATGTCTTCAGCCGATGCCCCTCTCCCGTGTAACATTATAAGCACCTTCCCTGCCTCTTCAAGTTTTTTACCTCTATATACTATATTATTATTCTGATGCATAATCTTAGGTATTAAGCTTCCACAAGTTTAGGCAAAACTTTTTCTATCTGACTTCTCTTTGATTCATATTGAGCAGGCAGTTTCAAGTTCTTACCTAATTCATTCACATCCTCATCCACTGCAAAACCAGGATTATCTGTTGCTATTTCAAAGAGCACTCCACCTGGCTCCCTGAAGTACAAGGAATAGAAATATTTTCTGTCAATCTTAGGAGTAATATTAAAACCTTTGCCTACTACGATATCCCTATATTTCATCAATGTCTCTTCATCTTTTACCCTGAATGCAACATGGTGAACAGTACCACCGGCAACATGGCCACGACCTTCTCCTGCTGCTTCTACAAGATCTACTATATTGGCATTTTCTACTGCATCAGTTTTAAATCTGAAACGATTTACATTTTCAGCATCCAATTTAAATCCGAAAATATCAGTTAATACTGCAGCAGTATCTTTAATAGAGCTTAAGGTAAGGGTAACATTATGAAACCCTCTTGTTGCAATATCTGCAGCTACATCTCCTGAAACATAAGGAGTGCGGCTATCAGTTGTTTCATACAATTCAAGCTTTAATCCATCCGGATCAAGAAATGTCAGATACTTTTCTCCAAATCTTTCTGAAGGCTTATTATAAGTAACATTAAGCTTATCAAACCTTTTAACCCAGAAATCCAGACTACCCTTCGGAACAGCATAACCTATCTCAGTAGCCATCCCTGTGCCTCTTCTTCCTGGAGTAATTCCTTCCCAGGGAAAGAATGTCAAGATAGAACCCGGAGTACCAACCTGATCACCAAAATAAAAATGATAAGTGCCAGGATCGTCAAAGTTCACTGTCTTTTTTATAAGTTTCAGACCTAATACTTTTGTATAGAAGTCAAGATTGCGTTGTGCAGAACCTGCAATAGCGGTTATATGATGTAAACCTGATATAACGTCTTTCATAACTTTAGTGTTAATAGTATAAGTATAACTTTCTTCAATTGTTCTCAGAAACAGAAACCTGATTCTGCCCTGAACTAATAACACAAAGATACACTGCCTCATTCCTAATCTTCCTTGATCCAGATTAAGAAAGGATCTTGACACAGATCAATAAAATTAGGGATGGCTTATTATACAATTATCATGAGGTGAGAATCAACCAAGGGGCCGAAAGCAGTAAAATGCTTATTTATTTTGATGAATTTAAGTCCTCTTCTTCAGGAAATGGTCAACTTAGCAACAAGACTAGTAAAAGCTAAATTTTCTTTATTTAAAATAAAAGTAATAAGAGAAAAGGAGAGCAACAGTTTGAGCAACAGCAAGAAATTGCTGAATTAATGCTGTTGCTGTTGCTGTTGCTCTTGCTGTTTTCTATAATCCGCCCTTATTGGCCGCTTGAACATCTCTGGTATTTTTTTGAACAGTTATAGCGCCGAAAATAGCTAACAGGAATGCGAAAGCGTAAAATCCTTTTTCACTGGGCAATAACACTGCATTCCAAAGTCCTATTGCAAGCAGTACTATCGACAATAGAGTGGCAAACCAACTTAAACCATAATACAGATCCGTCACAGGTACCCCTTCCAGTTTGTCTCTCACGCTTTTCTGTACTGATATTACCGAAAACAAACCAAACATGAGGACTGTAAAATAATATCCTTTTTCATTAAGAAGCATTTCTGCTCTCCATAGACCAATTAAATACCCACATATTCCCGCACCTAAAGCAATCCATGAAGCAGCGATAAATGCATTTGAAGGTTTTTGATTCATAATAATTCATTATTTAGGTAAATAAAAATTGAAGTGATTCATTAAAAGCTTAAAATTTAACCAACAATATTCCCCCATGTGGAAAATCCTGACAGTCAATAATTACATAGCGTCTATTCATTCTTTTAAAGTTTTAAATGACTGTCATTCAAAGATTGAACCACTTTTCAGACCTTCTTTAAATCTCTCTTTTATTCAGCCGACTTTGTATAGGAGCGAAAAGATTAGTGTTTTTTAATGACATTTTAATGTTCCTTTAACCACATTTTAACTCCTTTGCTAATGTATTAAGGGTTTTAAAATCAATACAATTGTCTTTTATTAAGACAAAAGAGTATCTAAGAGCAAGATATTTATTACAATTCCAAGATAAATAATCTAACAGCCCCCTATTGACATTTACAAAACATTGAAATATATTTATTCAACACCTATAAATTACCTCAGGGTTTAAAATACGAATTGTCTTATTCTAATAGAGGAGAATCAGACAATTTTGAACTATTCTAATATTTAATTTTAATTTTTAACAATGAGACTAAAAGTGAAAATACTCCTTTATGGAGGGTTATTCTTGCTTTACAGGCTGGGTTATAGCCAGAAAAGCATATCCCCTGATTCTGCTATCCAGATAGCATTAATTAATCATCCACAAATAAAAGTCTCAAACCTTCAGGTAGAACAACAACAACTTTTAAAAGGAAGTAGTCTTCAGATTTATAATACTGAATTGTTATTTGAAGCTCCTCAGGGCAATGAACTGAGACCAGGCATACTTCAATCTATTGATTTTCCGACTGTTTATATGCAACAGTACAAAACACAAAAGGCCAATATCAATCTGATGAAAGCAGACAGGGCTGTTAATACAAACCTCATAAAATACAATGTTCGAAACACTTATATCAGTTACCAATACTGGAGAGAGCGGTTTCAAATACTGAAAAATCAAGACTCTATATTGCGTGGGTTACTGAAGATCAATGAGGTGAGGTACAATGTGGGACAAATAAGCATTCTTGAGAAAATAAGTGGAGAAGCAAAGTATAAAGGTATTGAATTACAGCTATTGCAGGCTTCTGCAGAGTTCAGAAATTCAAGAAAACAATTCTTACTCGCCATTGGCACACCAGAGGATACAACTTATATACCCGATAGAAGTATAGAAAAATTTCCACCACTGATTATTAACAGCTCTACAGCTGAGCATATAACCAATAACCCTGTATATCATTACTATCAAAGACAACAGGATCTCAGCAAAAGACTTTTAAAACTTGAGAGGGCAAGGAGAATGCCTGGATTGCTTGTTGGTTATTTAAATCAGGGAGATGAACATACAGCATTTAAATACAGGCTGAGAATGGGAGTTACCTTACCTATCTTTTATTGGGGCTATCATTCAAGAATAAAGGCAGCAGACAAAGGTATTGAAATAGCAGAGAATCAGTTAGTGCTAGGCAAATACAAACTAAATGGAGAATACGTTCAAGCAGTAAGCAGATACAGGCAGTTTACACAAGAATTAAACTACTATGAATCTGCTGGCCTTCTGGAAGCTGCACAGACATTGAAATCTGCTTCTGAAAGCTACAGACTTGGAAGCATCACATATTATGTATACTTGTTAAATATCGAGCAGGCCTTTTCAATAGAGCTCAATTATCTTGAAGCGCTGAAAAACTACAACCAGTCCATTACTCACCTTAATTATCTTTTAGGAGACATTTAATCATGATTGAAAAGATTATAAGCTTCAGCGTCCGCAATTACATAGTTGTACTGGTTTTAACATTGATATTGATTTTATGGGGAAGTTACTCATTGTCTGAACTCCCAGTAGATGCAGTACCAGATGTAACAAGCAACCAGGTAGATGTGATTACCAATAGTCCGAGCCTTGCATCTCTTGAGATTGAGAAATTCATTACTGCGCCTATAGAGATGTCCATGTCCAACATTCCTGGCCTTATTGAAATGAGGTCAACTTCAAAATTCGGACTAAGCGTTGTGAAACTGGTCTTTACAGACAACACAGATGTATACTGGGCCAGGCAGCAGGTATTCGAAAGGATTCAGGCTGTTCAGGCTGAGATTCCGGAAGAACTTGGAAAACCTTATATGGGACCAGTTTCCACAGGACTTGGTGAAGTATTTCAATATGTAGTAAGACCTGAAAATCCAAAAGACAAAAGCTTTTCCTTAATGGAAATCAGAACCTTACAGGATTGGAATATAAGAAAACAATTGCTTGGAATACCTGGAATCGCTGAGGTGAGCGGCTTCGGGGGATATAAAAAAGAATACCAGGCTAAGATAAAACCAGACAGAATGAAAGCGCTAGGCGTTTCTATAGACGAGTTGTTTGATGCCCTTAGCCGGGGAAACAGCAATACAGGAGGAGCTTATATTGAAAAAAACAATAAAGCCTTTACCATCAGAGGAATCGGTCTTGCTACTACACTTGAAGAAATTGGTAAGTCTGTTGTTAAAAACAACGTGGGAGCTCCTGTATTAATAAGAGATGTAGCAGAAGTTGATTATGGTAATAGTATCCGCTATGGCGCAATGACCATGAACGGAAACGGTGAGGTGGTCGGAGGTATCATCATGATGATGAAAGGAGAAAACGGAAGTGATGTAATTGAAAGAATAAAAACAAGGATGAAACAAATAGAGGCCTCTCTTCCGGAAGGCTTGATTATTGAACCTTTCATCGACAGAGAGAAACTTGTTTCTAAGGCTATAAAAACAGTCTACACGAATTTAATTGAAGGTGCAGTAATAGTAGTTTTGGTAATTCTCTTCTTTCTTGGCAATTGGAGAGCCAGCTTGCTTGCAGCTTCTGTTATTCCACTATCTATGCTTTTTGCTTTTGGTCTAATGAAAGAATTTGGTGTGGTTGGAAACCTGATGAGTCTGGGAGCTATAGACTTCGGCTTACTTGTCGATCCGGCCATCATCGTTGTAGAAGCAGCCGTTTTACATCTTTCTCTGAAAATGATTGGGAAACAAAATGAAAAGATGCGTTATAAAGAACGACAAGAAATTGTAATCAATGCGGCATCAGACGTAAAAAAATCAGTAGTATTCGGAGGTTTAATTATCCTCATTGTTTATTTCCCTATACTTACACTTACTGGTATAGAAGGGAAGATGTTCACGCCTATGGCCAAAACAGTAAGCTTTGCGATCATTGGAGCATTGCTTCTATCCATCACTTATGTACCCATGATGTCTGCTCTGATTATAAAGCCTTCTTCTCACGAAGATCATGGAATCTCGCAAAAGCTGATTGATGCTGTATATAACTTTCTCAGAAAAATCCTTGTTTGGGGTATGGAAAAGAAAGCAGCTATCATAGGATTTGCTCTTACTGTACTTGGTGCAGGGATTTTCGGTTTTGCTATCATTGGAGGAGAGTTTATACCAAAACTGCAAGAAGGAGATCTTGTAATAGAAGTAAATCTTCCTGTTGGAACTTCACTTTCTGAATCTTTAAAACTTAGTGATAAGATTCAGGCAGAACTTCTCAGAGAGTTTCCAGAGGAGATTGAACGTATTGTTTCGAAAATAGGAACGTCTGAAGTGCCAGTAGATCCAATGCCTCTGGAAGCTCAGGAAATTGTAGTAGTGCTGAAAGATAAGGATCATTGGAAAAAAGCAAAGACCCAGGAAGGTCTGGCAGACCTAGTATCTGAGGTAATGCAAAAATTTCCTGGAATTGTAGTTTCAATTCAGCAGCCTATAGAAAACAGAGTAAATGAATTGATGAGTGGAGCAAGAACAGATGTTGTAGTTAAGGTATTCGGCCCTGACCTTGATACGCTGGTAAGCAAAAGCAACCAGATCATCGGAATTATAAAGGAGGTGGAAGGAGCTGCCGATGTTCAGGAAAACAAAATTTATGGATTACCTCAGATCAACATTAAGTATAACAGAGACCATATGGCTTATTACGGTGTAACTGTTTCCCAAATCAACAGAGCTATTCAGACGGCATTCGCTGGAGGTATCGCAGGGATTATCTACGAAAACAACAAACGTTTTGATCTTAGTGTCAGATTATCCAGTGATGAAAGAAGTAAAACTGAAAACATCAATAATCTTCTCATCAGTGATAAAGACGGAAATCCGCTTCCATTGCATCACCTTGCTGAAATCAGCGAAGATGTAGGGCCATCAGAAATAGGTCATGAAAATTTACAGAGGAAATCCAACATAGGTTTTAATGTAAGGGGCAGAGATCTTGCTTCTGTCGTAACTGACGTTCGTACAAGAATAAACAATGAGATATTTATACCTCAAGGTTATACTGTGGAATATGGTGGTGAATTCGAAAATTTTGAAAGAGCCAAAAGCAGGTTAGCTATAGTAGTACCTATTGCTCTATTGATCATCTTTATTCTGCTGTTTATTTCATTCGGCACCTTCAGAGACAGCTTCCTGATATTTTCTGTTGTTCCCCTTTCTGCAGTGGGAGGTGTGTTCTCATTATTGATTAGAGATATGAACTTCAGTATCTCTGCGGGTGTAGGATTTATTGCGCTATTCGGTGTAGCTGTGCTGAATGGAATTTTGCTTGTTAGTAAATTTAACGACTTACTTCAAGAAGGAATTATAGACCCTAAACAACGTGTGTTAATAGGACTTAAAGACAGATTAAGACCTGTTTTAATGACCAGCTTTGTGGCAGCCTTAGGTTTTCTTCCAATGGCCATGTCTTCCAGTGCAGGTGCAGAAGTACAAAAGCCGCTTGCAACAGTAGTGATCGGAGGTCTGTTTACTGCCACATTCCTCACACTAATTGTGCTGCCAGTATTTTATACAATATTTAAAAAAGATCAATCAGAAAGCTGGTATAAAAAATACCTGCCCGAAAACAATTAATATACTCCTAAACATACTTTATCATGACAAATTCGGTTCCACATAAATTAATATCAGGTTATCTATGTTGCATGCTCATTGTTGTATTTCAAGCGTGCCACAAAGATAATAAAAGTGCATCAGCACCGGTCATTGAAGAGAACTCCGTTGAACTAACCGAGGACCAAATGAGAAGGCTTGATATAAATCTGGTATCACCAGAGAAAAAGGCCTTGGAATCATATATACATTTTAATGGGAAGATTGTAGCATTGCCAAATTATCGCGCAGAAGTAAGCTCCAATGTACAGGGAAAAATAGAAAAAGTATTTGTCCATGAAGGTGATTACGTAGAGAAAGGAAAACCTCTTATTGAATTAAGTAGCATGAGGTTGGTAGAACTTCAAGAAGAATATTTTGCAGCAAAAAACGAAACTGATTTCCTAACTATAGAATTGAACAGACAGGAAGAGCTCAGAAAAAATAATGTCGGAGCTCTTGTGGATCTTCAAACTGTGCAGACCAAACACAGGTCTTCTATGAATAGACAAGCATCTCTGAAAGCTAAACTTGCTTTACTTGGCATTGATATGGAAGGTAATGGATCAGATGTGATAAGAACAAAATTATCCATAAAAGCTCCTATCTCTGGTTACATTCATGCTTTGCCAGTGAGCGTGGGTATGATTGCTTCGGCAGAAACAATCCTCGCTGAACTGATAGATGTGAGTCAGTTGCTTGCGGAAATTTATGTCTATGAAAAAGATATTGACCTTATTAAATCTGGCCAGTCTGTTACCCTTTACTTTATCAATCATTCATTTGGGGAAGTGCAGGGAACAGTATTTAATATAGACAAAGTAATTGATGAAAGTACAAAAGCCATCAATGTCTTTGTTAAATTCTCTGCTCCTGACAAAAGCATCATACTTCCAGATATGAACATCATGGCGACATTAGAGAACAAGAGTAATAATACTCCTGCTCCAACGGTACCACGTTCCAGCTTATTACAGGAAGATGATCTCTACTATATTTTCTTAACCGATAAGAAAGTAAAAGATGGTAAGATTAAACTAAGTAAACATAAAGTAGATCTGGGCGATAAAAATGAAAAAATGGCTGAGGTTATTTTCCCAAATCCTGTAGAGAATGAAATATTCGTAGCAGCTAACAATGTAATGGCAATAGAAATGGAAAGGAAGAAGAAAACAGGCGGCGTTTTTGCTGATTAAGTCAAACTTCCACTTAATATAAAAAGAAAGCCCTTTGATCCAAATGGATCAAAGGGCTTTCTTTCGAAATAAGGAAATTCACTAATAATGTAGTTTATAATTCTGCTCTTTTATAAAAAGCATAATTGATATATTTAGATCAATTTCATTTCTACCTATCTTCTCAATTATCTTAATAGGCAGAGTCAGCAATTATTTCAACATTGACTTCTTAAAATACCAATTACCCATAACATTAAAATCTTTATCGCCGAAACAGCAAGCAATTACGACGTATTTTAATTTCCTAAAACCCAAACATTTAAAGGCATCTACCCCTTTACTGCATTTTTAATTTCAAAAGCAAAAAAAGCATTTCAAAAATTTTTAGATATTTTTTTATTATATACTTTTGATCCGGGTTATGGTCATAAACATTAGCTACGTTTTTGACAAAGGTCCTTCTGTAACCCTTTTGTATCTAGGAATAACAAGCGCGCTTCATTCTTAAACCACCAACCTATTATGTCTTAAAGGACATAATAATTAGTAACACTTAGGCTTTATCAATTTCATCATCCAGATAAAATGAATCTGGGCCAGGCCGAACTATATCCTTTATAATATTCAAGTAAAACTTATTTAAAAAGATTTTTATGAAAACAGAAAAAATTGCTATCGGCTGTAATATATACGGCGTTGACGTAAAAAATATTTCAGATGCTGAAATCAGTGCATTACAAGATGAGCTATACAAAAACAGGATTATTATTCTGAAAAATCAGGATATATCAGATGAAGCTTATTGCAACTTTGCTACTAAATTCGGTACTCCTATACCTTACCTACAGGAAAACTACCATCACCCTAAGTTCCCATTGATCTTCGTATCATCTAATGTAAAAAAAGATGGAAAACAAATAGGCGTACCTCGCACAGGTGGCTATTGGCACTCCGATACTTCATTTGAAAAGGATCCTAAAGTATTAACAATGCTACTGCCTAAGGTGCTACCGTCCACTGTAAAAAGAACAACTAAGTTCATTGACATGAACGCTGTATATAAAGCGCTTCCAAAGGATCTTCTTGACGAAATAGAAGGTGAAGAATTTATCCATAGCGGAAGATGGAAATATAAAATCCGTCCGGAAGATGCAGGTATAGACATCTCTGAAATGCTGGAAATGATAGACTTCTATGCTCCTCCTGTTAATCATCCTGCCATACTTGAGCATCCATATACGAAAGAAAAAATTGTATATGGCACAAGAGGCTTTACAGTAGGAATTAAAAATAAATCTCTGGATGATTCTCAAAGGATACTAAATGAAATATTTGACTTTGCAGAAACTGATCAGTTTATAAGAGAAGTTACCTGGTCTCTTGGTGACCTTATTATATGGGATAATCGCTTTCTTGCTCATTGCTCTGGAAGGAAAAAAGCCATCACTGAAAACATCCATGAAGATGTAAAGAAAGAAGAAGAAACTATGATGTACAGAATTACTTTAAAGGATGCATTTCCTTTGTGTGCCTCTCAACTCCACGAAAATGTTAACATACTACAAAACTGAAACGAATATGACTACTGCAATAAACAACACTTATAAAACCGAGACTCCTACAATAGAAATTTCTCCGGACTTCCTTGATCTTATATTAAAGCCATATAGAAATCATGCGAAATATCTGCATGAAGCCAAGATCACTCATTTTCTGGAAAAGTTAGAGCCTAACTCTACCTCTAGCTTAATCACTGCCAGAGGAAAATTTTCAATCCCAGAAAGTTGTTATATTGATGATACCGGACATTTCAATGCAGTCGAGTTCAATATTTGCTTTAATCAACTGGCATATGTAATGTTTGGAAAATGCCTTCAGGAAGGGATCTTTCAAAGACTCATTCCAATATGGGAAAGTAAAATAAAACTTGACTATGACATCTTCCTTAAACAACAGCTTTCCTCAATGCTAATTGTAAAGATCGAAGGAAAATTCCTAAAACAACTTGACAGCGATGGTTTTTATGGAGAAATATCAATTGATAAAGTTATATCTTCTAATGATGCTCACTTCGCGTACACGACTGTCTCCTTCTCAGATGAGGATGGTATTAAATGCAAAGGTTCTGTTGTACTTGCCTTCAATCCGATTCATGAATAAACAAAAAAGCAATGCAATCCGCTCTGCGGAAACCGTGGCTGCACTCAGGGCAGCCACGGCTAAAGAGGAGGATGCCTTAATTCAGTGCGAAGATTACCTTGCAAAATTTTTCATTGGATATAAGTACCGTCTTATCACAAGCATAAGACCTCAATGGCTTCTCCAAAAAATCATTGAAGCCAGATCTCCCGGAAGTTACTGCTTCGCTATCATCAGAACTAAGTTCTTTGACGAGATTCTTCTCAAAGAAATTTCAGGAGATATAGATCAAGTAGTGATGCTTGGTGCAGGATACGATACAAGGGGAATAAGATTTAAAGTTCATCTAAAAAAAATAAAAGTATTTGAAATTGACTTTCCAGGAACCCAGAGAAATAAAAGAAAGAAGTTGGTTCACCTTCCTGAAGAAATTCCTTCTAATATTCATTTTATTCCGCTAGACTTTAATGAAAGGCCTTTTCACGAAGCTTTAATGGAAGCCGGATTCTCCAAAAATAAACGTACCCTGTTTTTGTGGGAAGGCGTCTCTTATTATCTGCCAGAGAAGGTCGTTGTACAAGTTCTTAGCTTTATCTCTCAATGTGCAGCCGGAAGCTCTATCGCATTTGACTATGCTACAAAAAAATTTGTAAAGGGTGACCATAGTTCGCATGGAGGAAAAGAAATTGCTAAATGGCTGGCAAAAATTAAAGAACCGTTTTTGTTTGGTCTAAATGCTGATGAAATAAGCCCATTTTTATCCAAAATAAACTTGTCTGTAGTAACTGATTGTGGACCAGAAGAACAAGAGAATTTGTATTTAAAAAACAGGAATGGAAAGATTATAGGCAAGACACTCGGACATGTAAGAATGGTCCATGCTAGAGTTTCAAATAAATAAAATTGACCTCATATGAAAAAACATAATTGCGAAGAGTCCGATATACTTAGATTTCCTCATCCAGTACTAGTGTCTTCTTCATTAAAGAAAAAAATAAAAGAGGTAACTATAAATGGGAAAAAATATGTACTCTATAGAGACAACAATGGTAAACCTGTTGCCTTTCCCATAGCCTGTCCTCATCGGGGAGCTCTTTTATCAAAGGGTAAAATAAACAAAGAAGGAGAACTGGTATGTGCCTATCATGCCTGGAAGATCAATGCATCAGGACAAGCTCAGAGTCCCTCTGTATCCAATAAAACCTGCGAAGTACATAGCTTAAAAACTTGGGACAAATATGGCTTTATCTGGATTGCGAATAAAAATACTCCCGACGAAGCCTTTCCTGATTTTATCAAGCCTGGATATGACCTTATAGATAATTTTTCCTCACATTTTGATGCTCCCGTAAAAGTTGCACTGGATAATTTTGGTGAAATTGAACATGCGTTCAAAGTACATACATTTATAGGTCCTGGTCTTAATGATCTTAATACAGTAGACTTTAAAGTTAAAATTGAAGAAGAACAGACTTATGGTTTTCTCGACTGCAAATACAGAAATTTGCCTTTGTTTCTAAGTTCATTTTTCGGAATAAAAAAAGGCGATCACTATCACAATGATTGGGTATTCAAGTTCAAACCATTGCATGGATCATACAAAAACTATTGGACTGATAAAGATAGTACGACAGAACGGGCTGTTTCCTTTATTATAACAAGCTTTCTTGTCCCTGTAAATTCTAATGAGACAAAAATTCAGGTGTTTGTTCAAATGGCTATTAAAAACAAATGGTTAAAACTTTTGACGCCTATTTTAAAATTATCTACAATACTAATAACAAGATATGAAATTTGGGCTGATGCAGGTATTGCCCAATATGCTGCTGAAGATCCTGAAGATGGATCCAACTGGAAACTTACCTATCTTGACAAACAAATTATGCCTAACAGGAAATTGATGGATAAATTATATTTCCAAATACAGGACAAAAAAGTATTAACAGAAGAAGAAATTGAACAATAAAAAAGTCAGGAGTATTACTATTAATACTCTTGACTTTACATCAGAAGCTTCTGTAGTATGGTCTTGATATAAAAGGTGAAAAAGGCCATGGTACAGCGAGAAAAATGATAAGTATCACGACTCCAAAATAGATCAAAACATATTTCCTTTTTAGTTCATACGTCTGAGCTCTTTTAATTATAGAAGATCCTATTGTTAATACAAACACAGCGATAGTCATCATTGACACATGATATAAACCAAAAAAAGCCATTTCAGGAATAGCCAGCCCCTCTTTTATATTAGCCCTGAAATATTTTACCATCGGGCTTTCAAAATAAAGATAGTAGCCTAGAATAAGCTGTATATGAGCAAAAGAGACTGTTGCTGATTTAAATATATCACCCAGCTTAAAAGCAGGCTTCCCACTTTTTCTATTGATTGCGAAAATTATGGTAGTTCCTATAAGTCCGAAAACCAATAACCACCTTATTATTGAATGAAATGAAAATATTATTGGGTACATAACTTAAACTACAATTCTTCAATATTATACTTTAACGAATTTTTATCGAGATACATCTTAAGCTCTTCAAGACCTTCCCAAACTTCGCGTTTAATACTTTTGCATACATAAATCCCTTCTTCTTCCACCTCGATTACATCTCCCCAGTTTTCATCATCAGATTCAAAGTCTACCAATTGTCTTAGCTTTTCCTTGTTGTCTTCCGAAAGTTCTACATGAATAAAATACTCAAATCCCATATATTTAATTTAATTACCAATTAACAACAAATTTTAAATGTTTTTAATAAGTGAAGATGTACTCGATTTATTTTTTTATCAGATGATAATCATTTATGATCGCATTAACTTCTGCTTATAAAGATTTATCCATGCTTCTGGAGTCATTTTAGATGCAAGCTCCCCTATAAGTTTAAAGGGAATCTGATCTATTTTCTTAAATCTAATACAGCTTTTACCCATATCCAACTTTGCTTTGCATACTTTTGCATATTCTTCAACAAACCAATTCAGTAGAACATCATCAGCATATATGCCCATATGATAAAGCGCTATAAAGTTTTTCTGGGAAGCTATACTGATAAAAGGAAGTGGTAATTTAGGATCACAATGATATCCTTGTGGGAATAAAGAATGTGGAACTACATAACCAGGTATCCCATAACTTATTACTTCTTCAAAACCTTTTGGTAGATTCTTAACTATAACATTCCTAAGTTCTGTCATTGCCACTTTTCTATCTTCTGGTAATGAATTTAAATAAATTTGTACTCCCTGATCTTTTATCATATGCTGAAAGACCGAAAAATCTATATTTCATGATAAATCCTGTAGATTATTTGCAAGATATAATTTTTTCATTTACTGATTAAACCACAATAATCTGTCAATCTAAAATTTGAATGTCGCAATGTCACTGTTTCATCAGAGCAGCTTATTCAAAACTTCTTCTAAATTTAAAGGCCTATTTAAAAGAACATCTATTTCTTATAAATATTAAACACCTGTTTTACCCTCCTTTGCAAATTCTCTGTTTATACCTGTCAGTAAATCTCCAGCCATTATTCTATTTGAGCTTCGTGAGACAGCCTTGAGACAGCAATGACGCAGTACATTCGTTACGGAACCGCCACAAATTTTATAACGTTCTGCAAGATTAGTCAGGTCTACATCTTCATCATAAACAAACCCTTCCGGTTTTGATTTCTCCCACAACAGCAGCCTTTCTGAATAGTCCGGTAGTGAAAAATTTACGATCGACTGAAGTCTTCTGTAAAAAGCCTGATCAATATTTTTTTTATAATTGCTGGCAAGTATTACAAGTCCATCATACTGTTCGACACGCTGCAGCAAGTACGCTACCTCTTGATTCGCATACCTGTCATGAGCATCTTTAGTTTCAGACCTTTTTCCAAATAATGCATCTGCTTCATCAAAAAACAGAATCCAGTTTTGACCTTGTGCTCTGCTAAATATTTTTGAAAGATTTTTTTCTGTTTCTCCTACATACTTGGATACTATCATAGACAGATCGATCTTATATGTTTCCCTTCCCGTAGCCTTTCCGATTAATGAAGCTGTTAAAGTTTTCCCCGTTCCGGGAGGCCCCGCAAATAATGCCCTATAGCCAGGCATTGTCTTTCGAGCATAGTCCTTATTACTTAGCAACTGCTTTTCGAAACGAACCCAGTCAAGAATATCTTCAACCTGATCCAATGTTTCCTTATTAAGCACCAGATCATTCCATTCCAGTGAAGTTGATATTTTTTCCGCGGGAAAATCAGACGAAAAATGAGGTTCCAGCGCCTTACCATTAATCAGACAATCTATGATTTCCTTTGAAGGATTAAGTAACTGGCTTGTGAAAGGCTCATCAGGCTGGGCTACATATAAAGATATAAGATGATATGCGTTTAGCTTCTCTTCAGGATTAAACAAATACAACCAGTCGAGTACGTTCCCCTGTCTTCCAGCAAGCAAATAAAGGGCAGTTTGTATTGTAGGTATAAAACCTCTGTAGGCCTTACCAAGAGCACCGCCTATTTCTGACGGTACCATTTCCAATTGATTTTTTACAGAGAGAAATCTATTACTTAACTCTGGTTTCAGAAATGGGCTAAGACTCAATACAAGTATCAGCCTTTCTGCCGGTGAAAGATTACATTTTTCAATAATAGAACTATAGATATCCCCTTTCACTAATTTAGGTGCGGGAACAAGAGAGAGCAAATCTCCTTCAAAAACCTGGAATGATACTCTCAGATCAAGAACAGATTCCAGCCAGGAGATATCCATATTTAAAGCAGCATAAGTCCGCTGGATAACCTCAGTTTGCATTGTCATTTTCCTGGTATTATTAAGTTCAAGGGAAAGAGCGGGAGACTCTTTTAATGGAATTGTATTGGGTAAAAATAAAACTTATTTAATTATTTCAAACTATCTTAAAAAAGATTCTGTTGAAAAAACATATTCCAAAGTCTTTTAAAATCTCTTAAAATCAAGGGCCTATACAATCACTAACGGTTTGAGAGTTTAAGTTTTTGCTCGAAATCATAAAAAGTTTCAAGGGAAATTTTCTTTATACTAAAAAATAAAAAAGAACGGTAAGTATATTTGAATTTAGATTTACAAAAAATGAAAATTCTAATCATTGAAGATGAAGTAAATGTCGCTTCTTTTATTATGAGAGGCTTTCAGGAAGAAGGACATTCCGCAAGCATAGCTATGGACGGAGCCACCGGTCTTCAGATGATGACTGATCACACATTTGATCTGGTAATACTTGATCTGATGCTTCCAGGTATTAATGGTATGGAGGTTTGCAGACGAATAAGAGAGGACAATTCCGATGTACCTATCATTATGCTAACAGCACTTGGAACTACAGAAAACGTAGTGTCTGGCCTTAATGCAGGCGCTGATGACTATATGATAAAACCATTTAAATTTTCCGAGCTGTTGGCACGTATAGAAGCGATTAAAAGGAGAACCCAGAAAAACAATCCCAAAAACTTTATTTTAAAATTTTCCAATTTGGAAATAAACACCTCCAATAAAACAGTCAAAAGAGGAGATGAAAAAATAACACTCACAGCTACAGAATTTAAGCTTCTGGAATATCTCATGATAAACCAGGGAAGAGTATTATCGAGGGTGAGCATACTTGAAAATGTATGGGATATTAATTTTGACATGAATACTAATGTGGTGGATGTATACATTAACTATTTAAGAAAAAAAATAGACAAAGGCTTTGAAGAAAAGTTAATACACACTGTAGTGGGTATGGGCTACGTTATGAGAAAAGACGACTGACATGACCATACGTAATAAAATTATTATTCTTTATATTTCTCTGACTGCAGCAACTTTGCTGTTGCTAAGTATATTTATATTTTTATTTACCTCTCATTTCGCTACCAGAAATTTTTATACAAGACTTAAAGCCAGAGCCTCCATTGCAGCGCATAAGCATATGGAGGAAGATCTAAGCGCAAAACCTGTATATGAAGAAGTCCGAAAAAAGCATCTTGTACCTTTGACCGGTGAAAGAGAATATTTAATTAAAACAGATACCATTTATTCCAAATCAAAAGGAAGTTTTTTAAGTGCTTTGCCTTCAACCTTCCTTGACGAAATCATAAAGACAGGATATGCTGAATATAAAGATGGAGATGACTTTTTTGTTGGAGTTTATTATAAAGATCAGTACCCAGATCATATAGTAATCCTTACTGCTATTGACCAGGAAGGAAATGAGCTTCTTTCATCTCTAAGAAATTTACTTATAGTAGGTTTCATAGCATGTTGTGTAATTATACTCGTAGCAGCAATATTATTTTCAAATCAAATCTTAAACCCAATAGCCCGAATTGTAAAAGAGGTTGATCAAATTCGTGCATCTAATCTCCACCTTCGCCTTGATCCAGGAAATGGAAAGGATGAATTGTCTCACCTTGCAAATATCTTTAACAACATGCTTGACAGATTGGAAGCGTCTTTTGAAATGCAGAGCCATTTTGTAAGCAACGCTTCTCATGAATTAAGAACTCCTCTTACCACGATACTAGGTGAGTCTGAGATAATCCTCAAAAGACCCAGAAGTACAGATGAATATATCCAGTCTTTAAATACAATTGCTTTGGAAGCAAGTAAACTGGACCAACTCATAACCAGTTTACTAAAAATGTCTCAACTGGGCTTTGATGGTAAAAAGCTGATCACAGAAAAAGTTCAGATGGATGAGCTCTTACTTGCAGTGAAAGCAGATCTCACCAGAAGGATACCTGACAATCAGGTAAGTCTTGAATTTTCTGAGATGCCTGAAAACATTGAATGGATATCCCTTTCAGTAAACAGAATGTGGATGAAACTCGCTATCATCAATATTATTCATAATGCCATTAAATACTCTGAAAATCAAAAAGTAATTGTAAAACTTTTTGCTAATGAAAAGCTTCTTGAAATAAGCGTAACAGACTCTGGTATCGGAATACCCGCTGAGGATATCACTCACGTATTTGAGCCGTTTTATAGAGGTAGTAATACAACAAACTTTGTAGGGCATGGCATTGGCCTTCCCCTTTCACTCAAGATTATCCGTCTGCATCACGGAAAAATTTCTATTAACTCAGAAAAGGATAAAGGAACAACTATTAGTATATACTTTAACCGTGAAGAGCTAAGTGAATAATAATTCAACATTAATACTCTCTAATATCTTTCTAATTTCGTTCTAATCTTAACGTCTGTCATTAATAAAACATACAGTATATATGGGGAATTGATAGATGATGTGTTAACTTTTCCCCAGAAATTATAATCATTTTTTTATAACCGTCTCAGCTCATTTTAATTTCCGTATTTTACTTTTGTAAGGAAACAGAGCAGATATGCTAACATTTCTGATTCCAACTGATTTTTCGGAAGAAACATTTATTACAATTAAGAACCTTAAAGCATTGGTTAATTCCAGTTCTTTGAAGATTATTCTATTGTATTCTGTACCTCTTCCGAATTCCATCATTGAAACATTATTTCTCCCTAAATACAAAGACTACCCAAGGAGTGACTTTCAAGAGGAATTAGATAAAATTAAGGCTGAAGCAATTGATACCGATATGCATATTCACATACACTGTCAATATGGGATATCTGAACCTATACTTGATCATATCATCTGTGAATATGGAATACATTTTTCTGTAATATCAGACATACAACCCAAGAAAGAACAGGAGGAATTGTTTGACATAATAAAAAAAAGCTATGCTCCGGTACTTCATATTCCACAAGGCTGCAGAATCGATGCTAATCCTTCTGTCGGAATTATTATGCCAAAAGGTTACAAAACAATACCATCAGACCTTCAGAACTTATTGCCATTACAGCGGCTTTGCATATATAACGAGTCAGATAGTTTGGTAAACATTAATGATAAATCAGTTTCAATTTCCAAAGCTGCTTCACTGTTAAAAGAACTGCAGATTAATTTATTGATAGAGATGAATGCAAAAAGAAAAAAATCATTGCTCAAAAAAAGAACGTCTGCTCATTCCAAATTCGAAATAGGTATTCCTCTATTAAGAGTTAATTATAATTAAAACGAATGCTTAATATAAACCTATGCTTCTAAAGAAAAATATCCCTATAAAATATGTACTGGGCAAGATCAAATATGAACTTGTCTTTATTGTTATCTATGCATCGATAATTGGTTACCTTGATTCATCATTGCACCTGGAGAACATTTCTGTATCTACTGGTGTACCTACAATCTTAGGTACCATAATTTCTTTACTCCTCGCCTTCAGATCAAACCAGGCTTATGACAGATGGTGGGAAGCCAGAGTCATTTGGGGCGCGATTGTAAATGATTCAAGAACACTTTCCAGACTAGTGTATTCTTTCATAAACGATCCAGAATTTTCAGTTGAAAAACATTCATTCAAAGAAAAGTTTATCAAACGTCAGATCGCTTGGTGTTACTGCCTTGGAGACTCGCTGCGTAATCAGGTAAACCTTAGTAGAATAAAACCTTTTCTTTCTGATAAAGAAGTAGACTATGTTTCTAAACATGATAATAAACCTAACGCACTATTGTACCTACATAGCCAGGATATAAATCAGGCATTGGAAAAGGGTTGGATCAATGCCTATCAACAGGTAAAAATCGAACATATTATTACCAATTTATGTGACTCTATGGGTAAATGTGAAAGAATAAAAAACACTATCTTTCCTACTACTTATAGCATGTACATTAACTTTACCCTTTGGATATTTATTCTTCTGTTTCCTTTTGCGCTTACAAGCTACTTCGGCTTGTTCGAGATTCCTCTGATGATCGCTATTACTGCGGCATTACTTCTTGTTGAAAAAATGGCAATCCATTTACAGGATCCTTTTGAAAACAGGCCAACAGATATTCCGGTAACAGCTTTGGCTAATACTATTGAAAAAAATCTTATGCAAATACTAAGTGAAGATTCAACAACAGCAAAAGCTCAAGTAGAGTCCTACTATGTATTATAATCTTGTAAGTGTGGTTATTTCTACTCCGGGCTTCATAGTATCCGAAGCTCCGGAGTAAAATAGCTTTATTGGTGGGGTGTTTAAAATAAAAAGGGGAAGTATATTCCCCTTTTTTATTTTAATGATATTTTATCTTTTAAATGGTTTCCCAAACCTTCCGAAAGTCTTTTTTGTCACCCCCCAAAAGAATGGAAACTGACGAAAAATAAATCCATAGGTTAACAGAAACACATAATAAAATGGGAAAATCACAAAAAGCCAAAGAAGGAATTTTATATAAAATGGAGTTTCTGCAACCACTCCCATCAATGGAAATAAAATCTTTCTAATTTGAACTGCAGATATTCCAGTTAATCCAAAAACGATAAAAATAATCGTCATCTGCCAATTGCTTGTTATCCCCCACTTGTCTTTCAATTTGAACCAAAAGCTCATACTTTATAAAATTTTATTAAACCGAAAATTAAATATGAATTATGAACACATTCTGAAGTTATTCAAACATTTTGAACTTCCCCCAAGCTCCCGAACCCGGCAAATCTGCAATTAGTTCAATTGGCTCTTTTTTTACTGGGTGAATAAATTTTAATTTCCTTGCATGAAGACAAATACTATGATCTCCATTCTTTTCAGAAAATCCATATTTCACGTCTCCTTTAATCGGACATCCCATAGATGACAATTGAGATCTTATCTGATGATGTCTCCCAGTATGAGGATTCACTTCAAGCAGATACAGCTCACCTGACTTACCGACCATTTGATAATCCAACTCAGCTCGTAAACTATCCTTTATTTGGTTATCATAAGTCTTGGAGACGTTAATTTTTCCGTCTTTTTTCATCCAATGCACCAGCTTGCCGCTAAGTTCCGGAGGCTTATTTCCAACAATAGCCCAGTATACTTTCTCTACCTTTCTTTCTCTGAAGACCTCATTCATTCTTTCCAGAGCTTTGGAAGTTTTGGCAATCACTACAAGCCCGCTTACAGGTCTGTCAAGCCGATGAACAACACCGGCAAAAATATTCCCCGGCTTATTGTATTTAGCCCTTAAATAATCTTTGATATAATCCGGTAATGCTTTATCTCCTGTCTCATCTCCCTGCACGAGTATGCCGCTTCTTTTATTTACTATGATGAGATGGTTGTCTTCGAAAACAACTTGAAATTTATCTGAGAAATCCACTTTGGTAAGCACTTAAAGTCAGGCCTTGAATTTGGCCCGACTGATGGTAAATTTTAATAATATTCTTCTTGTCCGGGAAAGTCTACAGACTTTACATCTTTAATATACTCTTCGACAGCATTGGTAATGATATTATCCAGCTCCGCATATCTTCTCAAAAATCTTGGTTTAAACTCTTTCGTAATTCCAAGCATATCATGAGTAACAAGTACCTGCCCGTCAACAAATGGTCCTGCACCAATACCGATTACCGGAATAGTAAGCTCTTCAGCAACTGTCTTAGCTAATTCAGCAGGAATCTTTTCTAAAACGATAGCAAAGCACCCACAGTCTTCTAAAAGTCTGGCATCTTCTATAAGTTTCTTAGCTTCTGCCTCTTCTCTTGCTCTTACGGTATATGTTCCGAATTTATAAATACTTTGAGGAGTAAGTCCGAGGTGTCCCATAACCGGTACACCAGCACTTAATATTCTCAGAATACTTTCTCTTATTTCTATCCCTCCTTCTATCTTCACAGAATGCGCTCCGGATTCTTTCATGATCCTGATGGCTGATCTTAAAGCTTCAGAAGAGTTTCCCTGATAAGATCCAAAAGGAAGATCTACAACGACTAATGCCCTGCTTACCGCTCTTATTACAGAACTCGCATGATATATCATCTGATCAAGGGTGATTGGCAAGGTAGTTTCGTGTCCTGCTATCACATTCGAGGCAGAATCTCCTACCAGCAGAACATCAACACCTGCTGTGTCCAGAATTTTTGCCATTGAATAATCGTAAGCCGTAAGCATGGAAATCTTCTCTTTACGATTCTTCATTTCTTGTAACTGGTGCGTAGTTACTTTTCTAATTTCTGATTTGTGAACAGACATCTTACTTTATAATGCTCTGTAAAAACGGTTATTTAAAATGATAATTTTCTTAAAGGTATGTAATTAATCCAAATAGGCCAATTTTATTCCCTTTCCTATTATTGAAATCTGTGAGTTACAGGGAGTATTACAACCTAAATAACTATTCATTTTTCACCCCTGTTGTATTGATATATGTAAAAAACATGCTAAAAACTATATCAATATTATTAATTCTTTTTTCAATCAATATATTAGATGAGGAAGTGGACATTGAAAAAAGAGGCGCTACAAAACGTAAGGAGATCACAGGTGCATTAGCCAGCGCCTTAAAGATGAACAATTTTGATATGCTCACTTCTTACATTCCGGATGAAAATGAAATTTTATACTTAAAAAATCATGCTTCCCAGAAAGATAAATACATTTATGACCAAATAGATGTGGAAACTTTTAAAAATCAAACGAAAGAAAACTTTGCAACTGTTGAAGAAGCGGGCATAAGTCATCAGCTAAACTGGTCTGAAACTGAGCTTGTAGACCAACAGGAGTTGAAAAAAAATGAGAATAACTTTACAGTGTTTATGGCTGTACAGGACATGAATGGGAAAACAATGAAACTATCCTATGATGCTATCAAAATAAAGGAAAAATGGTTTCTGTTTCAAGGCATTAGAGTGGAACAATGCCTTACAGTAAGGAAAGACTGCCCCAAACAATAATTTGGGACAGTCTTTAAATTAAATAATTAATATGCTCTGGCAAATACTACCCTCTTCGTACTAGGTTTGCCTGTGTAAATACATTTACCAGCTTCATCTTTGGCATCAAGAGGAATGCACCTGATAGTCGCTTTTGTTTCTTCTTTTATTTTCTCCTCAGTTTCAGAAGAACCATCCCAGTGAGCTAAAATGAAACCACCTTTTGTATCCAGTACTTTTACAAATTCATCAAAAGAATCAACCTTAGTTGTGTTTTCTTCTCTGAATTTTAAAGCTTTATTAAAAATATTCTGCTGAATATCTGCCAATAAGGATTCTACCTGAGTAACGGCTTCCTCTATTTTAAAAGACTTTTTCTCTTTAGTATCTCTACGAGCAATTTCAATTGTTCCATTTTCAAGGTCTCTTGCTCCAAGTGCCAGACGAACAGGGACCCCTTTAAGTTCGTATTCTGCAAATTTAAAGCCCGGAGTCTGAGTATCTCTGTCATCAAACTTCACTGAAATCCCTTTTGCAAGAAGCTGTTTTCTTATCACTTCAGCTTTTTCCCTTATAAGTTCAAGTTGTTCTTTTCCTTTGAAAATAGGTACAATTACCACCTGAATCGGTGCCAAAGCTGGAGGTAAAACCAAGCCTTCATCATCCGAGTGAGCCATAATAAGCGCTCCCATCAATCGGGTACTTACCCCCCACGAGGTTCCCCAGACAAAATCCAACTGACCTGCCTGATTTGCAAATTTTACATCAAATGCTTTTGCAAAATTTTGTCCTAAAAAATGCGAAGTTCCTGCCTGCAAAGCTTTTCCATCTTGCATTAAAGCTTCAATACAATAAGTATCCTCTGCGCCAGCAAAACGCTCATTTGCAGTCTTTTTACCTTTCACAACAGGCATCGCCATAAATTGCTCAGCAAAATTTGCATATACCTCAAGCATTTGTTCTGTCTCTCTGATCGCTTCCTGAGAAGTAGAATGCGCTGTGTGCCCCTCTTGCCATAAAAATTCCGCTGTACGCAGGAATAAACGAGTTCTCATTTCCCAACGAACTACGTTAGCCCACTGATTTACAAGCAATGGCAGATCTCTATATGACTGAACCCAGTTTTTATATGTGCTCCAGATGACAGTTTCAGAAGTAGGTCTTACAATAAGTTCTTCTTCTAGTTTTGCTTCCGGATCTACAATAACACCTTTTCCATCCGGAGAATTTTTTAATCTGTAATGCGTTACTACCGCGCATTCTTTTGCAAACCCTTCAACGTGGCTTGCTTCTTTGCTTAAATAAGATTTTGGGATAAAAAGAGGGAAATAGGCATTAGAGTGTCCTGTATCTTTAAACATTTTATCTAAAACCGACTGCATTTTTTCCCAAATGGAAAAACCATAGGGTTTAATAACCATACAACCTCTAACCGCCGAATTTTCAGCCAGATCTGCTCTTTTGACCAGTTCATTATACCATGCTGAATAATCTTCACTTCTTTTTGGCAATCCTTTGCTCATTATTTTTATTTATTTTGGTATACCTTTTGATCTTTAATTTTTGAAGTGGCAAATATACTATAAGACTAGAAAATTGTTTTTAAAAGTTGAATAAAACGGTTTTTCATAGTCCTTTAGCTAAAAATAAATTAATTTGCTTAAAGATAATGGACTAAAGGTCCGTTTCGTTAGTTATTAATACAGATAAATAGTATTACTATGAAATCATTTGGACTCAAAAATTTACTGGTATTGACTGTGTTAGGAATGATGGGAGCTTGCACCAGTAATCAGTTCACGTCATCTTCTCCTGAAAATGATGACCTTTATTTTTCTTCTAAGGATAAAAGGAAAGTACAACCTGTTGCTACCAATAACCAAACTTACTCAGGAAATGATATGCCTCAGAATTACAATTCTGACAATAATCAAAACTATTCAAATAATAATAATCAATCTTCCACCAACGAATACAGTTATTCTTCAAGTGATAAACCTGTAGACTATTCGAGATATACTTATAAAAGTAACACCTCTTCTTCTACAAGTTCTGGAGGTGATACCTATATCACGAATAATAATTATTACGACAATGACGATTATATCTACAATAGTAATTCCTCTAGGAGATATAATTGGGGAATGGGTTATACAACAGGCTGGAACCCATATGCCTCCTTTGGACCTACTTCAAGAATTACTGTTAGTTTCGGCTACAATACAGGTTGGGGGTGGAATAGCTATTATGGCTACAATTCCTTTTATCCTGGATATGGTTTTGGATATGGAAGTCCATATTATTCTTGCATGAGCTGGGGCTCCCCTTATTACTATTATGATTATTATTCGCCTTGGTATAGTTATAATAGCTGGTACTCTCCATACTGGGCTACTACTTGGGGAGGATATCCTTATTGGGGAGGATATGGTGGATACTATGGCTATCCATATAGCAGCTTTGACAGAGGATATAGCTATGGATACATGCAGGGATATAACAATGCAAATGTAAAATCCAGACCTGTTAATAATGGTCCAAGACAAGACAGAACGGCAGGAAGAGTTAATACTCCTCAAAACAGTAATGACCCAAGAACACAGAGGTATTCCAACGGAAATACTCAGGATTCTTATAACAATGGTCAGGGTAGAGTAATCAAAGAAGACGCAAATGGTAGAAAACAAATCTATTATCCGGGAAATAATTCCGGCAGCAATAGCCAACAATCTACATCATCTACGCCTACTACGACTCCTGACAACCGTTCGACCTATCAATCTAACGATCAATATTCTTCACCTTCAAATAATTCCGGAAACTCAGGAGGTGGAAACAATAGCAATAGAAGACAAATTTATAATAATCAGAGGAGCTCTTCCTATGATAATAACAATAGCAACAATAGTTATAATAACCATAATTATAACAATAGCAATAACTACAATAATCATAACAACTACAGTTCGCCCTCTCCAAGAGGTGGTGGCGGTGGTGGTGGCGGAGGTTCTGCTCCATCCCATAACAGCTCTCCTGCTGGCAGAAGAAGGTTTTAGTACAATACTATGAAAATATCAAAATACATTTTTACAACAGGCTTTTTAAGCCTGTTTTCTATTTCTGCTTTTTCTCAAGGTCCATTTGGTTACTACAATGATGCCGTGAGATTTTCTCAAACCACATTTGGGGGTACTGCACGCTTCCAGGGTATTGCAGGAGCTACAACAGCTCTTGGTGCCGATATGGGAACACTTAATAGTAACCCTGCAGGTCTGGGATTTTATAGAAAGTCTGATGTTAGCATTACGCCCGGTCTAAATTTCGCAGGAACCCGAACCAATATGCTTGGTACAGAGACTAGAGACAATAAAGTTAGCTTTAATATCGCCAATATCGGAATTGTCTTTTCTGGCGCAAAAGATGATATAGTGCCGGGGAAATACAGAGGAGGTTCATTTGGTATCAGCATGACTAGAACCAATAACTTTCAAAACCAATTTAGCTATAGTGGTTTTAATAAATCAAACACATTCGGCCAATATGTAGCTGAATCAGCAAGAGGCTATACTTATGACGAAGTTGCCAACCAAGACCTTAATGCTCTTACTGATATCGTAGGTCTAGCCTACAATGCCTACCTTATTGACCCAATATATTGTGGTGAAGATGCAAATGGACCAATCCAATGTCCTGGAAATCCATGGCACTCATTGATGAGTGATAACATCGTAAAGCAAAAGGAAATAGTTGCTACCAAAGGAAACCAAAGTCAATGGGACATTGCATACGGTGGAAATATTGATGATAAAATTTATCTCGGCGCCTCGCTTGGAATTGCTACTATCAAATATGAGTCTAGTAAAGTATTTACAGAAACCAATACCCAGACTAGTGATACTATTGATAGCTATTCTTTATATGATAATTTAACATTAAGGGGTACCGGTATTAACTTTAAAGTAGGAGCAATTATTAAACCTGCTGATTGGATAAGAATAGGACTTACCGGTCAGACTCCAACATATTATTCAATCAGGACTACTTATGAGTACAAAATCAAGATGAATCTAAATTCAGATTTTGTAAACGCATTTGGTATTGATGACTCATTCCAATCCTTCTCTACGCTCCCTGGGACATATAATTATAATCTGACAACACCTGCAAGAGCAAAAGCAGGAATTGCCTTATTTGCAGGGAAAGCTGGATTTATTTCCGGAGATGTCGAAGTTGTAGGCTATAGTGGAGCGAGATTAAAAGGGGCCGATCCTCAGGAATTGGACGCAGATAATGATGTTATAAAAAATCTTTATAAGACTACATATAATTTTAACCTTGGAGCAGAAGCCAGACTTGGTGACTATAGGTTAAGAGCCGGATATGCAAGATTAGGCGATCCATATAGACATGGGATTGTCGATGATCTCGATAGGACCATTAATACCTTTACCTTCGGTGCTGGTTTGAAATCTGAAGGCTTTTATGCTGATGTTGCTTTTGTAAATACATTCTACAAAAGTAATTACTACTCTTATCACTTAAACAGCGGCAAAGAACCAATGGCAATTGTCAATAACAGAAATACAAGCTTTGTAATTACAATAGGCACAAGCTTTTAATTTTATAATATAAATTAATATCAAGATGAAGAGCAAATGGCTTAAAACAATCATTTTATTAGCAATTTTATCTTCATCTTTCTTTTTCTCTTTTGCCCAACCCAAAGTAGGACAAAAAGCGCCAGATTTTGAAATTGAAGATCCTAACGGGAAAACAATTCATCTGTCAGATCTTACTGGCAAAGTCGTATTGCTTGATTTTTGGGCTTCCTGGTGCATGCCATGCCGCGAAGCCAATCCAGAAGTAGTTGCTATCTATCAGAAATACCACGATAAAGGATTTGAAATTTTCAGCGTTTCGTTGGATACCAAAAGAGAAGCCTGGCTTAATGCTATAAAAAAAGATCAACTCTCATGGCCCAACCATGGGAGTGATTTAAAGGGTTGGGAAAATGCAGTAGCTGAACTCTACGAAGTGTCAGGAATTCCCGCTACTTTTTTAATAGACGAAAAAGGATTTATCATCGGAACTGATCTTGACGAATACGATCTTGACAAAAAACTGAATTTCCTGTTTAACGAGCAAGTTCAGTTTTATCCTCAAACCGCTGCTGGCAAACTTTTTTTCACTACAAAAGCCAAGTATCAGATAGAAGACTTAAAAGGGAATATTTTACTGAAAGGTAAAAGTGAAGAAGTTGACATTACTGGATTAGCAGCTTCGGAATACGTTGTCAGATATGAAGATAAAACATCGCACTTCCTCAAAAAAGTGAGCGATCAGTCCCTTGTTACTTTTTATCCGCAACGAGTAGATGACAAACTTACTTTATCTAAAAACGCTAATTTCGAAATATATAATCAAAGAGGCAAACTGATCAAGAAAGGGGCAGGCGCATTTATTATGGTACAGGATCTTGCATCCGGCAATTACTACCTCAGTCTGGAAGGCACAGTTAGTACTTTTTTCAAAAAATAACTTCCTTTTCTTTTAGCAATTTTATTACTTCTTCAGCTGAAGTTACCCCGTTTATTTCAAGGTTTGCTTTATTGTAAAAACCAGTTCTCTCTTTGCACTTTTGAATCAGAAAAGCTAACATATCCTCTTTGGTTTTCCCCTTCACCATTGGTCTGCTCTGATCATTTACTGCATATAATCTTTCAGTAATTATTTCCGGAGAGACATTAAGATATATACTAAATCCCATGGATAATATTAAATTCATATTATCATAAAAACATGGCAAGCCTCCTCCTGTCGAAATGACAGTATTATCGAGATTATTAAGCTGCTTAAGGGTTGCTTCTTCGAGTCTTCTAAAATGGTCCTCTCCGAACTGATGAAATATTTCATTGATCGTCATTCCTTCTGTTTTGACAATTAATTCATCCGTATCTAAAAATTCAAAATTAAGTAGTTCCGCAAGTTTAACGCCAAGGGTAGATTTCCCCGAACCGGGGAGTCCGATTAAAAAAAGCTTCATGCAGCAAAATTAACAGGGATTAAGCATTAAAAAAAATATCAGTGTTAATCAATCCATTAGAACTTATAATCAAATGGTGGATTTTAATAATTAACAGGATTTTTTCAAAGGCGAATGCTTATTTAGGAGTTAATGCAATCTTACCCTTGGGTCAATGGCTGCATATAAAATATCTACACAAATATTGATAACTATGAAAACAAGGGCTACAAACAATGTTGTACCCATTACTACAGGAAAATCAAGCTTATAAACCGCATCAATAGTAACAGATCCTATCCCCTTCCAATTAAATATGTATTCTATAAAGAATGCACCAGCCATTAAAGAAGCTAGCCATCCGGAAACTGCAGTAATAACTGGATTCAAAGCATTTTTCAAAGCATGCTTAAGTATTATTTTATAATATCGTAGACCTTTTGCTCTGGCTGTTCTTATATAATCCTGAGATAATACATCCAGCATACTGCTTCTTGTAAGCTGAATAATAATAGCTAAAGGTCTAAGTCCTAAGGTAAATGCAGGTAAAATAAGGTTTTTCAATACCAACTTTCTCCCAGTTAGATCATCCTCCCATAACTGGCCAGATGTATTCAAGCCCGTATAATCAGAAAGGTAATATCCAAAAACCATGGCAATTAACGCTCCCATCACAAACGGTGGTGCTGAAATGCCCAAAACTGAAAGAGAAATTGTCGAATGATCTAGAAGGCTGTTGGGTTTAACGGAAGCCATCATTCCAAAGAGTATTCCAAAAACAGTGGCAAATAACATAGCTGCAAATGCAAGCCAGAAGGTGCCTTCAAGATTCTCGAAAATGATTTCACTAACTTTTTTATTGGTTTGAAATGATCTTCGCAGATATGGATATTTAACCACTACTACTTTATCATTTACTGTGAAAAGTTTTTTATACTCATAATTCTTTTCATTTGCTTCAGTATTCTTATGAATAGAAACAGGAGAAAGATCATTCAAATAATAGCCCAACTGCACAGGAAGTGGCTGGTCGAGGCCCAGCTCCCGGGTAATAGCTTCTCGGGTAGAAACGTCTGTTCTCTGCCCTGCCATCATGGCTACAGGATCGCCAGGCAATACATTAAAAAGAAAAAATACAACTATCAAAGCACCGAACAGTACCAGAAAGCCATATAAAAACCTCGTCGATATAAATTTTATCATTTATCTACTTCTGCAGCATTTTTAAATTATCACTATCTGGAATGTCATTATAGTGCCACTTCCCTATCACAGTCCCATCTTTTAATACCATTATTCCAGGATTTGACCTAACCATCATTTTCAAAATGACATCATCCATGTAATAATATGGTACCGGAAGCTGTAATTCATGCCTAAATGCTTCCATAACGTCTGAAGAACCAGGTACAGTCAAAATGACTGGTGAAAAACCCATTTTTTCAGATTGGGCTATCAAAGTCTTTAATTTTTCAACACAACTTCCTTCACAATTCTTAAAAGCTTTCTCCACATCAGGTATTGTAATTAGCAATCTTTTTCCTGTCAGAATTTCCTTTGTTTTATCCCCTTCATCACTATCAACATTAAATCCAATAATTTTAGGAACTAGTTTGGTTGTGTCTTTATTTAAAAGCTCATACCTGACAAACTTATACGAGGTATCAGTAGGATAGTTTTCTTGCAAAAACTCGAATTCCTTACCTCCTTTAGACAGAATAAATTTATATCTAGGAGCTTCTTCTGCCTTCATTAGTTGAGGTATATTATTTCCTATCTTAAAATTAAGCAGATCAAAGAATGGCAAATGATTGGCTGCATGATATCCAGTATAAAAAGTCACAAACGAAACTATAAGCATTAATAAATCTCCTTTGAAAGAATTTAAAACTGAAACTTGATTTCTTCCTAAGAAAAATATTATCAGTACAAAAATTAGAAGAATAAGATCTTTTATAAACGACTGTTTAGGAGTTAAAACTATCAAAGTTCCGAAGCAGCCACACTCTTTAACCTTATCAAAATAAAAGGAATAAAATGTTAAAAATGTAAAAAACAGTATTAGAAGCAAAAGGACCCAGGTAGTCTGCTTCATTCTGTAATTCAGTAATACAGCTATGCCCAGAATTACTTCCAACCCTACTATTGCGATAGATAGGAATAGAGAATATGGGATAAAAACTTCAAAAAAAGATCCAAAATCTGCACTAAATACATGAAAGTACTCCTCAAGCTTAAAAGCAGTTCCGTAAGGATCATTCAGTTTTACCAAACCAGAAAAAATAAACAAGCAGCCAACAAGAATTCTGCTTATTGTATTAATGATTTTACCCATCTATAAAGTTGGATTTGATTAAAGAAAACACACTGTAATTTAGCATATCCTGATAATTCGCATTAACCCCTTCAGAAACCAAGGTCTTACCGCTATTATCCTCTATCTGCTTAACCCTCAACAACTTCATAAGAATAATATCTGTTATCGAACTCACTCGCATATCTCTCCAAGCTTCCCCATAATCATGATTTTTATTGGTCAGAAGCTCAAGGGTTTCTTCTGAATATTTATCATATAGTTCAGCTACCTTTTCTGCAGGTAATTCCATAGGATCCGTATCTTTAAGTCCTAGCTGCATCATTGCGATAAGACAATAATTTATGATTCCGATAAATTCCGAATTGATATCTTCAGCAACTTTCTGAGTTCCTTTGTCTTGAATTGATCTGATTCTTTGGGCTTTTATAAATATCTGATCAGTTATTGAAGGCAAACGCAAAATTCTCCATGCTGTTCCATAATCCTGCGTCTTTTTGATAAATAAGTCCTTACACTTCTTTATAACCTGCCTATACTCATTTTCTGTCCTGTTTGCCAATTTTAATTTCTATTTAGTAGTTTTGTTTAGGTCAAATTTACAATACTAGAATTTGAAACATAGAATTTTTGAGACAAAAAAAACACTGCTGGTCCGAGGGAAATTAATTGATTTATCTATCAGTCCACTGGTTATGGGTATCTTAAATGTAACCCCTGATTCATTTTATGATGGAGGAAAATATCTTACTCCTGATGATATTGTCAGAAGAGCTGCATCAATGCTAGAAAATGGAGCTGATATTATAGACATTGGGGGGTACTCATCCAGACCTGGAGCAGAAAATATACCAATCGAAGAAGAAATAGCCCGAGTAGCAAGTGCCTTAAAAATCATAAAAAAAGAGTTTTCTGAATGCATTGTTTCTGTGGATACATTCAGATCCGAAGTTGCCAAGATCGCAGCGGCAGAAGGAGCAGAAATTATTAATGACATTTCTGGAGGCGAATTAGATAAAAAAATGTTTGAAACTGTGGCAGAGTTGAAACTCCCTTATGTATTAATGCACATGAAAGGTTCTCCCGCAACTATGGCAAAACTTAACCAATACGATAACTTGATTGGAGATATGCTTCAATATTTCCAACAGAAAATTCATCGTTTGAATGAACTGGGAGTCTGGGATATAATTATAGATCCAGGGATAGGCTTTTCTAAAAATAGTTTACAAAACTTTCATTTGATTACACAGTTAGATATCTTCAGTGCCTTAAATCTACCTGTCCTTTTAGGAGTTTCCAGGAAATCCTTCATATACAAAACTTTAAATGTTTCTCAGGAAGAAGCTTTAAACGGCACTACTATTGTTAATACTATAAGCCTCTTAAAAAATCTTAGTATTATCAGAGTCCATGATGTCCGAGAGGCTAAGCAAATTATATCTTTATTAGAAAAATTAAAGAATTGACGTTATTATATAAAATAGGATTTTTAGAAATTAGCTGGATTGATATCCTTGATATCCTGCTCGTTAGTTTTTTGCTTTATCAATTATACAAATTATTAAAGGGAAGTATTGCAGTAAAAATCTTTCTTGGTTTTCTCTCTATATATCTTATTTATCTTGTTGTAAAAGCTGCCAAAATGGAATTGCTGACTGCCATATTGGGTCAGTTTATTGGAGTTGGTGTCATTGCAGCATTAATCTTATTTCAGCAGGAAATCCGAAAGTTTTTAATCATTATCGGCAAAACGACAGCATTTAATAAATCCTTTTTGAAAGGACTTCTCTGGAAAAAGAGTTCTCAACCCAATTCTGATGGTCTCAATCTGAATCCAGTAATTGAAAGCGCTAAAATATTAGGAGGAACTAATACAGGAGCTTTGATTGTATTTGCCAAAAGTTCAGAATTGAAATTTTATGCAGAATCTGGAGATATGATGGATGCCCTAATCTCCAAGAGATTACTGATTGCTATATTTCAAAAAAACAGTCCACTTCATGATGGTGCAGTTATTATCGCCAATAATCGAATAAAGGCTGCCAGATGTATTCTTCCTGTGAGCGAAAATACAGATTTACCTGCTCATTTAGGTCTTAGACACAGAGCTGCAATTGGCCTTACGGAAGTTACAGATAGTATTGTTTTAATTGTTTCGGAAGAAACCGGTCAAATATCGTTGGCCATAAATGGTAAAATACATACCAATCTTTCCAAATCTGAATTGAAGCAAAAACTTCACTTTTACCTGTTTGAGGATGAAGAAAAAATAAAGGAGGGAGAAAAAGAGGAAATAGAAAATTAGAGTCTATTCCTTCTTTTTCATAAAAGGTAGTGATACCTTTTTGGCAACGGTTTCTTCAGTTTTCTTTTCCTGTACTTCGTGAAGTAAAAAACGTCTCCGAATATCATTAATTAAAAACTTCTTTTGTTCTGTAAAGCTATTCGGATGAACTTGCTCAAAGATATCTTTCAATTCTTGCCATTTCGAAGGTTCTTTTTCCTTAAATACCTTTGAATCAATCTTTTTACTAATACAGTATTCTTCCCAAGTCATTTGACAAAAATACAAGAAAGAAATGATAGATTTCTGATATAAATTAAAAACCCTCAAACACATTCACGTTTTGCTGGGCTTCGATATATTTCTTCAAATACCTTAAGGGATAACTGAATTTATACCTTCCAAAAGAAAGTACTCGAAGCAAAATCGAAAGGCCCACAATAAATACAAAAAGAGCAACGAACGAAATTAGCGAGAAAAAAAATGAGGAGGTAATTTTAGTTTCTTTCATTTTTATCCTTGGTTAGTTTACAAGTATTTACAAGTTTAATTCGTTTTTGTTTAAAATATATAACTATTTCAATAAAAAACAAAACAAAAGCAATAAGAATTAAATTATTAACCTAACCAAACCAGCTCTTTCTTTTTATTTAAATTATTAAAATTTATCTTTGTTAAATCCACAAACAGGTATTAAAATGAAAAAAGTCGTATTCTCATTTGTTATTTTATTGCTGATGACCAGCAATTTGATAGCTCAGAATCAGCTTCCTATAGATGCTGAAACTAAAAAAATAACTTATACAGAGGTAGTCCAGGTAGATGGCGCCAAAAAAGATGATCTATATCTTAAAGCTAAAAATTGGGCACTTGCAAACGGCTTCAAACAAGTAACAGACTCTAAGGCAGAAGGCAAATTTGTCGCAAAAGGACATTTTGGAGTTCAATATCCTAGTCCAATGAGAGGTATGAATCATTCAGGGACCGTCAACTATTTATTTTCTATCTCAGTGAAAGACGGGAAATATAAATATGAGCTGGTAGACTTTGTACACGAATCTCCGAAAGGGAATGGTGGTAAACTTGAAAATGAGACTCCACAATGTGGAAAATACACTTTAGTTCCTGCTGGCTGGAGTACAATAAAAACTAAATCGGCAGAATCCGCTCAGGCTACAGTCAATAGCCTTAAACAAGAACTTGCTGGAGCTCCTGCTGCGGTAGAAAAGAAATCAGAAGATTGGTAATAAGCTCTCAAGAGCAAATGGGAATTACCCCATTTGCTCCTATCTAAAATTATTTGAGTAGTTTCTTCTGCCTTTATTAGGACCTTTTCCACTCCTTTTAATTTTTACAACTGTGTTATTTTTATATCTTTTCTTTCTTTTAAAAAGATTCTTTTTCATTTTTTTGGGACCTTTTAATGGGTAAACTTCACTCGCTTTTTCTTTTGAAAATGCAAACGATTGAGTTGCTCCCGCCAAGCCTAATGAAAGAGCAATCAGTAATCCAATAACTATATTATTTTTCATAATTCTCATCCCTTCATTTCTCCTTCCAAAAAGAACTTTAGAAAATCACGAATGTTTTTTTATAACAATTTGCCATCAATAATTATTTCCCCCAATTCTCCCTTTAATAGAAATCAATCTGGCTTATAATAAAATAATTCGGGATAAAAATAAAAAGGAAACAATTCTCTCAAACGCCATCAGCTAAAGAACAACTATACAGGCCTTTATAACTTTCTTACAGAATATTGAGTTATTTTTTTAAAAGGAAACGGAGGAGGGCATTATGCACCACTATTATGATAGAGATTATTTGTCTGAAAGATTGTTCTCAAAACTATGCATAAATAATAAAGGAGAATTATGTGAAATGATCGCCTTTGAAGGGGAAACAGTAGAAATAAAATTTAATTGTCTTCGTGAACATCTGATTTACGGGATTTGCTTTGCCTTTAATCCTAAGTTTGAGACAAAACGGAAAAAATGACACCTTCTTTTCTATGACAATGTTTATAGAGAAAAGGGTGACTATGGAGAAAGATAAGAAGAGAGAATTGTCTGATATCGTTGTTAATTATAAAGGACAATTGTGCGAAATCCTTGAATTAGGAGAAACAATCTTCGTACATCTGTTTAATTCTCTGAGGGAAGATTATTATGCAGGTGTTTGCTTTAGCTTTAATCCTTCGTACGTTACGAAAGATAAAAATTGGTAAAAAAAAGAGGCTGATGAAATTTCAAATCAGCCTCTTTCTTTTTAGAAAATCAAAATCTATTCGCCTATTACAATAAACTCAACCCTTCTGTTTACTAGGTTCTCTTTTTTATCATTACTTTGAACAACACCCTTTTTCTCTCCAAGACTTTCAATTGTAAGTCTATCCTTTTCAATACCCTCTTTAACCATAAAATTCATGATCGTTTGGGCCCTTTTTTCAGATAGTTGCTGATTGTAGGTAGCACTTCCAATAGGATCAGCATAAGCACGAATCTTAATCTTCATTTTAGGATATTCCTTCATCAACTTCACTACTTCCATTACTTTTTGGGTAGAATATTCAGTAAGTGCCTGATAGGAGTTGTATGTAAAATGAACTTTAGGCTTCAAAACACTACCTACTGCTGGAGAATTTTTAGCTTGAACTTCAGCAGGCTTCACTTCTGTTGCAGATGGATTATTTTCTGGTGCCTGGTTCTGAACAGCATAACTTATTTGGATATCTTGATATCTATTTAAAACCACCATATTATTATCAAGAATCTTCATTTCAGTTCTTCTGTTCAACTGACGTCCCCTTTCATTTTCATTGGTGCTTACAGGCATATTAGAACCATAACCTTTGGCAACCATTCTTTTTTTACCGATTCCTTTTGCAGCAAGATACTTTAACACTGCAGTAGCTCTTTTGTCAGACAGCTTTTTATTATACTTCGCTTTACCAACATTATCGGTATGTCCTGATAATTCAATTTTCAATTCAGGATGTTCTTTTAAAAAAGTGACTAATCTTTCCAATTCTGACTTAGACTCCTTTTTCAGATCTGATTTATTAAAGTCAAAGAACATGTTGTTCAGCACTATAGAATTTCCAGCTTTGAGTGATTCCAATCTTACATTTTTGGTAGCCTCAAAAAATGGGTTTTTAGTATCTATATTGATATTTTCAGAATGGAACATATATCCATTTGCTTCTACTGCAATGCCATAATTTGTCCCGTGCGGCAATGCTAGAGTATATTGTCCAGTAAGTGAGTTAGAATTATAAAAACCTATTTTTTCCTGAGTTATGTTATTAACAACAGATATTGTTGCTGAAACTGGCTTTCCTGTTTCATTATCTAAAACAGTTCCTTTTACCAAAGCAAGGTTAGAGGTTGGATGAGGTCTATTGATAACATAAATATCAGATTCGCCATAACTATCAGGTCTTGATGAAGAAAAATAACCTTTGGTTCCATCTGCAGACCAGATAAAATTTTCTTCATCGTCTGCGGTATTAATAGGGTATCCTGCATTTTCAGGAGTTGACCACTCTTTATTTACATCATCATAAACAGATGTGAGTATGTCAAACCCACCCATTGATTTATGCCCATTTGAGGAGAAAAAAAGTGTTTTATTATCTATGCTTAAGTAAGTAGGTTTTTCGTCGTATTCGGAATTAATCTTTCTTCCAAGGTTATACGGTTGTCCCCATTTACCTGTAGGATCCACTCTTACACCATAAATGTCACTACCTCCAAATCCTCCAAGTTGGTTACTGCTGAAGAAAATTGTTTTTTCATCTGCAGCAATTGCAATAGTTGCACCCGGTTCCCATGTAATATTGTTAAAACTCTCATCTAGAAGTATGGGCTCAGACCAATGATTCCCCTCAAGAATGCTCACCATTATACTGCCACTTCTCACCTTACCTATATGAGATCTGTAAAGAAATAGTTTATGTCCATCTGGAGATATTCCAATACAGGCATCATGCAACTCTGTATTCAGTGATACAAGATCTTTTGGAGTCTTCCATCTTCCTAACGAATCTTTGTTACTTATATAAATATCTTCATAATAATGATTATCCTGAAGATCAATTTTCCCACCTGTAGTGCTAGCTCTTCTAGAAGTAAACACAAGAGTAGAACCATCAGCTGATGTCAATGGTACAATATCCGGATAAGAACTATTAATTCCTGGTCCCATATTTTTAACCACCAGAGATAATGTATCTTTTACAAGCTCCTTACCGATTTGACACATTTCAATGTATTCTTCTACCGGAAGCCTATCTTTAACTTTAGTTTTTGCAGTAAGCGTGTCGCCCAAGGCTGTCTGATAAGTTTTGTAAAAATTTATAGCTTCGTCAAACTGATGATTTAAATGAGAAATTCTTCCCAAATAATAATTTAAATCTAAAAATGAAAAACCTTGGCTTTGAGCTTTCTTGAAATAAGGCAATGACTCCCTTCGATGCTGAAGATTAAACATACAGACACCTATACGGAATGGTATTTCGGCATCTCCGGGTTTTAAACTGTCCAATCTTTCATACAATACCAAAGCTTTCTGGAATTGCTCCGTTTGGTAGTAACTAATTGCCTCTTGCTCTAGTTTTTTCACTGCACGACTTTGAGCATTCGCTTTTGTAAAAGATGCGAAAAACACAATAATACAGATCAGACTGTAAAAGTTCCTTTTCATAGTAAGATTAATCGTTAAAAATTTTTAATTGGTAGATACAAACTTACAAACCATCAAAAATGGACAAAATCTACCAATCAATAGCGAAATTAACTCACTTTGAACAATTAAAAAAGGAAATTCAACTCAAAGAATTGTACTATTAAATTAAAAATTTAAACATTATTACAAAATTCAATAAAAATCTTCTGGGTCTTCTACTTCCATTAAAGAATCAGATACAATACTATCTGCTAATATTGGCTCTGGTCTGGGTGGACAATTTATGTTTATAGACAGCTTTTTAGGTCTCTTGAAATAGCCTTTAGGGATGTTCAAACTATCATCTGAATAAACTTTTTCCATGTATAGGCCAAAAATTGGCAAGGCAATTTTTGATCCTTCGCCCAATTGAGAAGTTCTAAAGTGAATACTTCTATCTTCTCCTCCAACCCATACACCCGAAACTAGATTTTTAGTAATCCCCATATACCATCCATCAGAGTGATTGGAAGTTGTTCCTGTTTTTCCCCCAACCTCATTTCCTCTGAAAATATTGTATTTAAATAAAGCCTGAGAGGTTCCTCCCCTTTCTTCAACTCCACCTTTCAGCATGTGTACCATAACATAAGCAACATCTTCAGACAGTGCGTCACGGGTTTTTGGAATTACCTCATGAAGAATATTTCCATTGCGATCTTCTATTCTTGAAATAAAATACGGCTCTACCCAGACTCCGCTATTTACAAAGGCACTGTATGCACCCACCATTTCATAAACACTAACATCACTAGATCCAAGACATATAGATGGCACTGGTTCAAGCTTGCTTGTTATTCCCAGTTTTTTCGCTTCATTAATAACGGCATCAATACCGATCAATTTAAGTACTTGTGCTGCTATAGAATTAATAGACCGGCCTATAGCCTGCCTCAAAGTCATGCTGTCACCAGTAAATACCCAATCTGCATTTTTCGGTGACCAGGTTTTCATTTCGCCATTTTCTTCGTATCTAAAGGTAATTGGAGCATCAGGTAAGAGATAACAAGGTGTGTATCCCTTCTCAATAGCAGCGGCATATACAAAAGGTTTAAATGAACTCCCTGGTTGCCTTTTTCCCTGTTTTACATGATCATATTTAAAGTACTTATAATTGATTCCTCCAACCCATGCTTTAATTTCTCCACTTGATGGATCCATTGACATGAAGCCAGAATGAAGAAAATGCTTATAGTACTTTAAAGAATCTAAAGGGCTCATTATTGTATCTTTCTCCCCTTCCCAGCTGAATACGGTCATTTGTACAGGTGTATTCATCACAATATTTATTGAATCATGACCTTCTCCAAATTTCTTTACAAGCATTTTATAAGTCAATGTTTTTTTGGATGCATCCTCAATAAAATTGGTTATTTCTTTCTTATTTTCATACCTCCATGGATTTTGCCCTTTCCAATGTTCAAAAAACTTCTTTTGAACAACTTTCATGTGCTCAGCTACTGCATCTTCTGCATGTTTCTGCATTCTTGAATCAATAGTAGTGTATATTTTTAATCCATCTCCATACAAATCTTTCCCATTCTCTTTACACCATTTCAATAAGTATTTATTTAAAACTCCTCTGAAATAGGTAGCAATACCGTCTGTTGAATTTTCTACTTTGAAATCTACTTTAAGTGGAATTTTCCTAATAGAATCATAGTCTTTTGCATCCAGAATATTATTCTGAACCATTAAATCAAGCACAACATTTCTTCTCTCCAAAGAATTTTCAGGTCTGTACACCGGATTATAGAGAGTGGTTGCTTTTAATGCTCCTACCAAAGTGGCAGATTGTTCTATTGTGAGGCTATCTGGTGAGGTATTGAAAAATGTTCTTGCAGCTACTTTAATTCCAAAAGCATTACTTCCGAAATCAACAGTATTCAGATACATATTAATAATTTCTTCCTTCGTATAATTTCGTTCTAATTTTATTGCCAACATCCACTCTTTAGCTTTATATAAAAGGACATTAACTACAGGTACATAGCCCAGTATACCTTGAAATTCATCATTTCTTGTTTTAAAAAGATTTTTGGCCAACTGTTGACTCAATGTACTTGACCCTCGCTGATCCCCCTTAACCATATACCAGAATATTGCAAAAAATCCCTTCGCATCTATTCCAGAATGTTCATAGAATCGGACATCTTCCGTTGATACCAGCGCATTGACAACATTAGGCGAAATTTGAGTTAAATCAACCGGACTCCTGTTCTCTCTGAAGTATTTTCCAAGTAAAATATTATCTGCTGAATAAATTTCAGAAGCTTGATCTGAAGACGGATTTTCAAGATCTTCAACACCAGGCATTTGCCCAAATAACCACAAAAAATTCATTTGTAACAGTATTACAAATCCAATAATATAATAAAGAATTCCACCAGCTATAATCCAAACGTATTTGGCTATTTGTTGAAAATCGAACTTCCTGTTATTCTCCATGACCCCGCAGCTAACTTCTAATCTTAATGACTGACTGTTATTGGTTGAAATTTACTCTTCATCTACGATGATAAAAACGTCCTCGTTCTTCTTTTTCATTAAATAATTTTCACGAGCAAATCTTTCCAATTCTTTAGGATTATTTAAAAATGCTTCCCGTTCTTTCTTCACTTCCTCTATCTTCTCTTCATAAAAGGTTTTCTGACTTTCCAAATCTTTAATCTTTCTACTAGCTCTGAATTGATTAATAAAATCATTTGAATCGAAAAATATCATCCATATTAAAAAAATGATACTTGAAATAAAAAAGAAGTTTTTTGTAAATGGCGGAAGTTTTGATAACATGTTCTTTGCAGGAGATATTTTGCTAAAAATAGAAAATGAGAGGGTAAAAAAAAAGTCCCTGTTAAAAGGGACTTTCTAATATTAGATTTTTCTGAAGTTTTTACCTGGGTAATAGGCAATCTCTCCAAGTTCTTCTTCAATTCTAAGAAGTTGATTGTATTTAGCCATACGATCAGAACGTGAAGATGAGCCGGTTTTAATTTGACCAGTATTCAATGCTACTGCTAAATCTGCAATAGTATTATCTTCAGTTTCACCAGATCTGTGTGACATAATGCTTGAATAAGCATTTCTCTTAGCTAAAGTTACAGCATCAATAGTTTCTGAAAGTGAACCAATTTGATTAACTTTAATAAGAATTGAATTAGCAACACCTTTATCAATACCTTCTTGTAAACGTTTAACATTTGTTACAAAAAGGTCATCACCTACTAGTTGAGTTTTCTTACCTGCAAGATCAGTTAATTGCTTCCATCCAGTCCAGTCATCCTCAGCCATACCATCTTCAATAGAAACGATTGGATATTTATTAACCCAGTCATTCCAGAAATTGGCCATGTCTGAAGATGATAATTTATCTCCTGTAGACTTTTTGAAATGATACATTTTAGTTTCAGCATCATAAAATTCAGAAGCTGCAGCATCTAAGGCAATAAACACATCTTCTCCTGGTCTGTAACCAGCAGTTTCAATAGCCTGAAGAATGATTTTTAAAGCCTCTTCATTTGATGGGATATTTGGAGCAAAACCACCTTCATCTCCAACATTTGTAGACATCTTCTTAGATTTCAACACCTTTGCAAGGTTGTGGAAAATTTCAGATCCCATTCTCATTGCCTCAGAGAATGACGCTGCGCCCGAAGGAACGATCATGAACTCTTGAAAATCTATCGAATTATCAGCATGACTACCACCATTCAAGATATTCATCATTGGAACTGGCAAAGTTACTGCATTTACGCCACCTACATATCTGTAAAGGGGCATACTAGCTTCCTGAGCGGCAGCTTTCGCAACAGCAAGAGAAACTCCTAGTATTGCATTAGCACCTAACTTTCCTTTGTTGTGTGTTCCATCCATTTCGATCATTATCTGATCAATTAGCTTTTGCTCAAAAACTGATGCACCAACTAATTCTGCAGCAATCTTATCATTTACATTTGCAACAGCCTTCAAGACTCCTTTGCCCATGTATTTTGATTTATCACCATCTCTCAATTCTACAGCTTCGTGGCTTCCTGTTGAAGCTCCTGAAGGAACGGCAGCACGCCCAAGGAACCCATTTTCTGTAATTACATCTACTTCTACAGTAGGGTTACCTCTTGAGTCAAATATTTGACGGGCAACGATTTGTTCTATTAAGCTCATTTTTTTGTTAAAAATTTAATTAAAAATTTATTTTCTAAGTAATGAAATAAATTCCTCAAATAAGTAATGGGAATCATGCGGTCCCGGAGATGACTCAGGATGATACTGAACTGAAAACGCTTTCTTATCTTTAATCCTAATCCCTTCTACCGTGTTATCATTAAGGTTAATATGAGTAACCTCAACTGATGCGCTATTCTTAACTGCGTCAGCATCAACGCTAAATCCGTGATTTTGTGAAGTAATTTCACTTTTACCTGTCAATAGATTCTTAACCGGATGGTTTAACCCTCTGTGCCCATGGTGCATTTTATAGGTTGGAATTCCGTTGGCTTCCGCCAAAATCTGATGCCCTAGACAAATACCAAACAAAGGTAAATCTAAATTCAAGATCTTCTTAACAGTATCAATTGCATATTTAGTAGCAGCAGGATCTCCAGGGCCATTAGAAATAAAATAACCATCAGGCCCCCATTCCTGCATTTCTTCAAAAGAAGTAGTTGCAGGGAATACTTTACAAAATACATCTCTACTGGTAAAATTATTCAAAATACTTCTCTTAATACCTAAGTCGAGCACTGCAACTTTTAAAGTAGCATTTTCATTACCTGCAAAATATGCATTTTGTGTACTAACAATACTGGATAACTCTAAGCCATTCATAGAAGGAATATTTTTTACCTCTTCCAGTAATCTATCTGCATCAAGTATTTCGGAAGAAATAATGGCATTCATTCCACCTTTACTTCTAATGTGTCTTACCAGTTCTCTTGTATCAATCTCACTGATACCTACAATATTTTGCTTTTCAAAATACTCCTGAAGCGTGCCCTCTCCATTTTTTCGAGAATAAATATCTGAAAAAGTTTTGCAAACGAGGCCACTAAATTTAACAGAATCCGACTCCTGCTCATCATCAACAACACCATAATTTCCTATGTGAGCAGTAGTATTAACTATAATCTGACCATAATAAGACGGGTCAGTATAAATCTCCTGGTACCCAGTCATTCCTGTGTTAAAACAGATTTCGCCACGGGTTGTACCAATTTTACCCACGGCCAGGCCTTTATAGAGAGTGCCATCTTCAAGAACAAGGAGAGCCTCCTTGCGAGTGTTGTATTTCATTGAGGAATATATTTGCGCAAAATAAAAAAAGGATTTGACAAAAGTCAAATCCTTTTTTTATTTATACTATTTTAAAATAGCTATATTATTCGCTGTCTTTAGATTCTGAATTTTCACTTGACTTAGTTTCTGAAGACTTTTCAGCTTTACCTTTAGATTTAGCTTCAACAGCTGTTTCATCAGGTTTAGAAGTTTTTCTACTTCTTCTAGTTTTAGTTTTACCAGCCTCTTTTGCAGAAGATTTAGTATAAAGTTCGTTGAAATCAACTAACTCAATAATACACATTTCTGCATTATCGCCTAATCTATTTCCAGTACGAAGAATTCTTGTATATCCACCTGGACGATTAGAAATTTTTTCTATTACATCAGAGAATAACGCGCTAACAGAATCTTTATTCTGAAGGTAGGAAAATACAACCCTTCTTGAATGAGTAGTATCATCTTTAGCCTTTGTAATCAGTGGCTCAACATACTTTCTTAAAGCCTTAGCTTTTGCAACAGTAGTTGAAATTCTTTTATTAATGATTAGAGAAGAGGCCATATTTGAAAGTAAAGCCTTTCTATGACTATGGGTTCTCCCCAAATGGTTATCTTTTTTACCGTGTCGCATTGTAATTAATCTTCATCAAGTTTATACTTAGCCAAATCCATCCCAAATGTTAGGTTTTTATCGGCAATTAAAGCTTCTAATTCAGCTAATGATTTTTTTCCGAAATTTCTAAATTTCATCATGTCTGAAATATCCAAAGCGGCTAAATCACCAAGAGATTTAATATCCGCGGCTTTAAGACAATTATAAGCCCTTACTGACAGATCTAACTCAGAAATTGGAGTTTTTAACAATTTCCTCATGTGTAATAATTCCTCATCAACTGTTTCTTCTTCGTCCGGTTTCGCGGTCTCAAAAGTCATAGTTTGATCAGAGAACAACATGAAGTGCTTAATAAGAATATTGGCAGCCCCTTTTAATGCGTCTTCTGGGTGAATTGAACCATCTGTCTCGATATCAAGAATCAGTTTCTCATAGTCCGTCTTTTGCTCAACCCTAGTATTTTCTACGCTATACTTAACATTCTTTATAGGCGTGAAAATTGCATCAATTGGAATAAAACCAAATACTTGTTCAGCTGGCTTATTTTCTTCTGCCGGAACATATCCTCTACCCTTCTCAAGAGTAAGTTCAACATCCATACTAACAGAATTATCAAGATGGCATATTACATGCTCAGGATTTAAAATCTGAAAAGAAGAAGTAAATTTACCTATATCTCCAGCTTTAAAAACTTCTTGCTTTTTTAGGGATACTACAATTTTACTTTCATTTGTATCAGCAACCTTTTTAAACCTTACCATTTTAAGATTTAATATAATTTCTGATACATCTTCCATTACACCTTCTATTGTAGAAAACTCATGAAGAACTCCTGGAATTTTGATTCCAGTTACAGCGTAACCTTCCAAAGAAGAAAGCAAGATTCTTCTGAGTGCGTTACCTATCGTTACTCCATAGCCCTTTTCGAGAGGTTTAAATTCAAACAGACCATGAAAATCGTCTGCTTTTTCCATTACAACCTTCTCAGGCATTTGAAATGCTAATATTGACATATTCCGTTATTTCTTTTGGATCCGATAAAAAGAAAATATAAAACAATATATTATTTGGAATAAAGCTCGACGATAAGCTGCTCCTGAATATTTTCAGGTATTTCCTCTCTCTGAGGATAGTTAATATACTTACCTGTCATTGAATTGCTATCCCACTCAAACCACGCAAACTTCTTTCCACCTTTTGCAGATAAACTTGCAGTTATTACTTCCAAAGATTTTGATTTTTCTCTAACAGCAACTATATCACCAGGTTTCATAGAATAACTAGGAATATTAACAACCTCCCCGTTTACAACTATGTGATGATGTAACACAAGCTGTCTAGCCGCCCTTCTTGATGGTGCTATCCCTAATCTATAGATAACATTATCAAGTCTTGATTCAAGAAGTTTAAGTAAGTTTTCACCAGTAACACCACCCATCCTGGCAGCTTTATCGAATGTATTAGAGAATTGTCTCTCTAAAACACCATAAGTATACTTTGCTTTTTGTTTTGCTGATAGCTGAACCGCATACTCAGACTGCTTCTTTCTTCTTCCTCTACCGTGCATTCCAGGAGGATAGCTCTTCTTTTGTAGAGCCTTACTCGCTCCTAAGATTGGTTCACCGAACTTTCTTGAAATTTTTGTTTTCGGGCCTGTATATCTTGCCATTTCTGAACAATTATTTATTATAAATACTTAAAAGTAAAAAGGATTAAACCTTTAAACGGTAATTAAACTCTTCTTTTCTTTGGAGGTCTGCATCCATTGTGTGGCAGAGGAGTTACATCTTTTATAATCGATACTTCGATACCAGCATTTTGAATAGTTCTGATTGCAGATTCCCTTCCGGAACCAGGTCCTTTAACAAAAACTTCTACCTTTCTTAATCCTAAATCAAATGCTACCTGGGCACAATTCTGAGCAGCTACCTGAGCAGCATAAGGAGTATTCTTTTTAGAACCTTTAAAACCCATTTTTCCAGCAGACGCCCAAGAAATTACTTGACCTGCATTATTAGTAATGGAAATAATGATGTTATTAAAGCTAGCCTTAATATGAGCCTGACCTGTAGATTCTACAACTACTACTCTCTTTTTGGCTTTATCCTTTCTTTTGCCTGCTTGTTGTTGTTGAGCCATATAATTTATCTATCTAGATATTTATTTATTATTTAGTAGCCTTTTTCTTGTTAGCTACTGTTTTACGTTTACCTTTACGAGTACGGCAATTATTTTTAGTTCTTTGCCCTCTAACTGGAAGTCCCTTACGATGTCTAAGGCCTCTGTAACATCCAATATCCAATAAACGTTTAATGCTTAGTTGAACTTCTGATTTAAGAACTCCCTCAACTTTAAACTCAGCACCAATAATATTCCTAATTGCAGTTGATTCCTCTTCGGTCCATTCACTTGCTTTTTTATCCCAATTAACGCCTGCTTTTGATAAAATAAATTGCGCAGATTTTCTACCTATACCGTAAATATAAGTTAATGAAACTTCGCCACGTTTGTTATCCGGAATATCTACACCTGAAATTCTAGCCATAGTAATAATTATTAACCTTGTCTTTGTTTAAATCTTGGGTTCTTTTTATTGATTACGTAAAGTTTACCTTTTCTTCTGATTACTTTACAATCAGCACTTCTTTTCTTAATAGATGCTTTAACTTTCATTTTTTGATAAATTTAAGTAGCTCTTCGCTAAAACCTATTTATATCTATATACAATTCTTCCTTTTGATAGATCGTATGGAGACATTTCCAAACGTATTTTATCTCCTGGCAAAATTTTAATGTAATTCATTCTCATTTTACCAGAAATATGAGCTATAACTTGATGTCCATTTTCCAACTCTACTTTAAACATAGCATTAGACAATGCTTCTACTATTGTTCCATCTTGCTCTATAGAGGACTGTTTTGCCATTATATTACTTCTTCTATGTATTTAAATGTAGTTAGTATTTCTGCTTTTCCTTTTCTAATGGCAACAGTATGTTCAAAATGAGCTGATGGTTTTCTATCCTTCGTTCTAATAGTCCAACCATCCTCTTCCTGAACGATCTCCTTTTTCCCTAAATTAATCATTGGTTCAATGGCAATAACCATTCCTTCCTCTAACTTTACCCCTTTACCTCTTTTTCCATAATTAGGTACTTCTGGACTTTCATGTAATTTCTTGCCTACCCCATGACCAACTAATTCCCTTACAACCGAATACCCCTTAGCCTCAACGAAATTTTGTATTGAAAAACCGATATCACCAGTCCTTTTACCAACAATAGCTTCTTCAATACCTAAATATAATGATTGCTTAGTAAATTCTAATAATTGTTTAACTTCTTCAGCAACATTTCCGACACCATACGTATAAGCACTATCACTATGATATCCATTCAAATTTACCCCACAATCAACAGAGATAACATCACCGTCTTTTAATATATAATCGCTAGGAAATCCATGTACAACTTGCTCATTGACAGAGATACATAATGTGTAAGGAAATCCATTATATCCTTTAAATGAAGGAATTCCTCCATTTTTTTTTATAAAATTAAATGCTATTTCATCTAATACCTGAGTTGTTACTCCAATCTTGACAGCCTTTGCAATTTCACCATGCACTTGACCTAAAAGATCTCCACTCTTTTTAATTAGATCAATTTCTTCTTCAGTTTTATAATAAATCATTAGTTAGAAGAAGAAATCGCAACATTTTCTGACCTTCCTTTAATTCTTCCAGATTGCATCATACCTTCATAATGTCTCATAAGAAGATAACTTTCAATTTGTTGAAGTGTATCTAACACAACTCCTACCATTATCAAAAGTGATGTACCTCCAAAGAAATATGAAAACTCTCTAGTTACACCAGCAACATGTGCAATCGCTGGTAATATTGCGAGGGTTGCTAAAAATACAGCTCCTGGTAACGTTATTCTAGATAAAACATCATCAATATAGTCCGAAGTTTGTTTTCCTGGTTTAACTCCAGGAATAAAACCTCCATTTCTTTTCATATCATCTGCTATCTGATTAGGATTAACCGAAAGTGCAGTATAGAAGAATGTAAACAAAATGATTAGTATAGCAAACGTTAGATTATATTGCCAGCTTGTAAAATCTGAAAACGTAGCTCCAATAGATCCTGCAAAATCACTGGTATCAGAGAACATTGATGCTATCATTGCTGGCAAAAACATAATTGATTGTGCAAAGATAATTGGCATAACACCAGCAGCTATTACTTTTAATGGGATATATTGTCTTTGCCCACCGTAAACTTTATTTCCAATTACTTGTTTCGCATATTGAACAGGAATTTTTCGTGTCGCTTGAGTCAGCATTACAACTCCCATTATAATAAAGAATAAAACACCCAGTTCAATTATAAAAGGCAAGGCGCCCTTCATTCCTTTCGCAGCACCTTCAATTACAATAGCTTGAGGGAATCTAGAAATAATACCTACCATAATTAACATAGATATACCGTTTCCAATACCCTTATCAGTAATTTTCTCACCAAGCCACATACAAAACATTGTACCCGCAGTAAGAATAAGCATAGCACTTATTGTAAAGAATGCTCTATCAACTCCAGGAAATAACATTTCTTGATTTACTGTAGCTGCTAGATATCCAACAGATTGAGCCAAGGTTATGAATATGGTAAGTACCCTTGTAATTTGGTTGATTTTCTTTCTTCCAGATTCTCCCTCTTTTTGCAACTTTTGAAAATAAGGAACAGCAAATGTTAAAAGTTGCAAAACTATACTCGCTGAAATGTATGGCATGATACCCAAACCAAAAATAGAGACATTGCTGAATGCACCTCCAACCAAGGTATCCAACAATCCCAAAATGTTGTCCTTATTAGATCCTCTTTCTATAGAAGCAGGATCGACACCAGGAAGGACTACATAAGATCCTAGACGAAAAATCAAAAGAAAACCTATAGTATTCAGAATTCTGATTCTTAGGTCTTCTATTGAAAATATATTCTTAATGGTTTGGATAAACTTTTTCATTATGCAATTTTTATTGCTTTACCACCTGCATTTTCAATTGCCTTTACAGCTGATTCAGAAAAAGAATGAGCTTTAACCTCCAATTTAGTTTTTAGCTCTCCTCTTCCTAAAACTTTGATTTTATCAGATTTAGATACTAATCCATTCTCTAAAAGAACCTTGTCATCAACTAATGACAGCTTCTTTTCAGAAGCAAGATTATTAATAATATCAAGATTTATTGGTTTGAAAACCACTTTGTCTGGATTATTAAATCCAAACTTCGGTATTCTTCTTTGAAGTGGCATTTGTCCACCTTCAAAACCTGACTTTTTAGAGTATCCCGATCTTGATTTAGCTCCTTTGTGACCTCTCGTTGAAGTTCCACCACGTCCAGATCCAGTACCTCTACCTATTCTTTTTCTATTTTTAACGGACCCTTTTGCAGGAGTCAAATTACTTAAGTTCATAATTAGATTTTGCTAACAGTTACCAAGTGATTTACTTTTTTAACCATTCCTTGAATTTGAGGAGTTGACTCTACCTCAACACTCTTATTGATTTTACCAAGTCCTAAAGCTTTAATAGTAAGCTTTTGATCGATTGGACGATCTATAGTACTTCTAACTTGAGTTATTTTAATCTTAGCCATTTTACTTACCGGTAAATACTTTTGCCAATGTAACACCTCTTTGTTGAGCAACAACATGGGGAGCTCTCATTCTTAATAACGCATCAAAAGTAGCTTTAACAACGTTATGAGGATTTGATGAGCCTTTAGATTTAGCTAATACGTCTTTTACGCCAGCGCTTTCAAGAACCGCTCTCATTGCACCACCCGCAATTACACCAGTACCAGGAGCAGCAGGTTTTAAGAATACAAAACCTCCACTATATTTTCCATGTATTGGATGCGGCACAGTACCTTTTAGAACTGGAACCTTGATAAGATTCTTTTTTGCATCATCTATACCTTTTGTTATAGCATCTGTTACTTCATTAGCTTTGCCTAAGCCATACCCAACAACACCATGTCCATCTCCAACTACAACAATTGCAGAGAAACTAAATCTACGACCTCCCTTAACAACTTTTGCAACTCTTTGAATAGCTACTACCTTTTCTTTAAGGTCAATTTCGCTAGCTTTTACTGATCTAATATTTACCTGAGACATATCGATTAGAATTTAAGGCCTCCCTCTCTAGCTCCTTCAGCTAAAGCTTTGACTCTACCATGATAAAGATATCCACCTCTATCAAATACTACTTCTGAAATACCATTACTTTTTGCTTTCTCAGCAATCTTTAAACCAACACTTTTTGAGAGTTCTGATTTAGTTCCTTTTTGGGATTTTAGCTCTACAGAAGATGCACTGATAATTGTTTTTCCTGCTATATCATCTATAATTTGAGCGTATATACCTGTATTGCTTCTAAAAACTGAGAGTCTTGGCTTAACCCCTGTACCAGAAATTTTCTTTCTGATACTTCTCTTTATCCTCAGTCTTCTTAAATCTTTTTTAGTAGCCATCTTAAAACAATTTATTATTTAGCAGCAGTTTTACCAGCTTTACGTCTAACAATTTCGTTAACAAATCTGATACCCTTACCTTTGTATGGTTCAACTTTTCTCAGTGAACGAATTTTTGCAGCCACTTGTCCTATCAATTGTTTATCAATTGATTCCAAGGTTACTATAGGATTTTTACCTTTTTCAGTTAAAGTTTTTACTGCAACTTCTTTAGGTAAAGCAACAAATATATTGTGGGAATATCCTAAGCTTAACTCTAATACTGAACCAGTAGAAGTAGCTTTATAACCTACCCCAACTAATTCCAGATCTATTTTATAACCTTCACTGACTCCAAGTACCATGTTACTAAGCAATGATCTATACAAGCCATGTAGAGCTTTATGTCTCTTTTGATCTGTAGGTCTTTCAACATTCAAATTGGATCCATCTACAGATACTTTAATATCTAAGTCAACAGCTTGAACTAAAGTCCCTTTCGGACCTTTAATTTCTACCAAATTTCCAGAACCAACTTTTACTTCAACCTTAGCAGGTATTGCAATTGGTTTTTTTCCAATCCTTGACATATTATTTTTTTATAATATTAATAAATATAACAAAGTACTTCACCACCAATATTTAATTCTCTAGCTTCTTTATCGGTAATTACCCCTTTAGAAGTAGACAAAATTGCAATACCTAAGCCATTTAAAACTCTAGGCAAAGTAGCTGATTTAGAATACTTTCTTAATCCTGGAGAACTAATTCTCTCTATTTTAACAATTGCAGATTGTTTAGTTAGAGGGTTATATTTCAAGGCGATTTTTATTTTTCCTTGCTTATCATCGTCCTCAAATTTATAATTCTGGATATAACCTTTGTCAAAAAGTACCTTGGTTATCTCTTTCTTTATATTTGAAGCAGGAACCTCAACTATCCTATGATTCGCTTTAATAGCGTTTCTCAATCTTGTTAAATAATCTGCGATAGGATCCATTTTAAACTTTTCTTTATATATTAAAATTAAAAGCCCCGAATCAGGGCTGCAAATTTAAGAAGATTTTTTGAAAAAGAAAATCTTTATTAAAAAATTACCAGCTTGCTTTAGTTACTCCTGGAATTTTACCGGCAGATGCCATTTCCCTGAATGTGACCCTTGAGATACCAAACTTTCTCATATAGCCTCTTGGTCTACCAGTTAATTTACATCTATTATGTAATCTTACTTTGGAAGAATTTCTAGGTAATTTATCTAGACCTAAGAAATCACCATTAGCTTTAAGTTCTTCTCTTTTTTTAGCGTATTTAGCTACGAGTTTGATTCTCTTTCTCTCTCTAGCTTTTACTGATTCTTTTGCCATTTCAATTATTTTTTCTGTCCTGCGAAAGGTAGGCCGAATGATTTTAATAACTCTAGACTTTCTTCGTCTGTATTTGCTGTAGTAACAAAAGTAATATCCATACCTGAAATTTTGCTTACTTTGTCAATACTAATCTCTGGGAATATAATTTGCTCTTTAACTCCTAATGTATAATTCCCTTTGCCATCGAACCCTTTATCACTAATCCCTCTGAAGTCACGAACCCTAGGTAAAGCAATTGACATAAGTCTATCCATGAATTCATACATTCTATCTCCACGTAGAGTAACTTTTGCTCCAATTGGCATATTTTCTCTTAACTTAAAATTAGAGATAGCTTTTTTGGATTTAGTAGCTAGGGCTTTCTGACCAGTAATTATTGTTAACTCCTCAACTCCAACATCAACAATTTTCTTATCTGAAACAGCAGCTCCCATTCCTTTATTAACAACAATCTTTGTTAATTTTGGAACCTGCATCTGAGATTTATACTGAAATTTGCTTCTTAACTGAGCAACAATCTCTTTGTTGTATTTATCCTTTAATCTTGGAATAGCCATATCCTTACTTTATTATGTCTCCAGTTTTCTTTGAATATCTCTGAAGCTTACCTTTTGAATCTAATTTTCTGCCTATTCTTGAAGCGGTTCCTTTAGAATCTACAACCATTAGGTTACTTACATGAATAGGAGCCTCTTTTTTTACGATTCCTCCATTTGGATTCGTAGCAGTTGGCTTTGTGTGCTTTGTTACCATGTTAAGGCCTTCAACTATAGCCTTATTGCCCGCAACATCAACACCTTTAACTGTTCCTGTTTTACCACGAAAATCGCCAGCAATAACTTTTACAGTATCACCTGCTTTTATATGTAATTTTTTATTTGTAGTTGCCATAATATTATAATACTTCAGGAGCAAGTGATACAATCTTCATAAACTGTTTCTCTCTAAGTTCTCTTGCCACAGGCCCGAAGATACGAGTTCCTCTTGGCTCATCATTGTTGTTTAGTAAAACAACTGCATTATCTGAGAATCTTATATAAGAACCATCAACTCTTCTCACTTCTTTCTTCGTTCTAACTATAACAGCTTTAGAAACTGTTCCTTTTTTTAAATTGCTAGACGAAAGCGCATGCTTCACAGTTACTACTACTTTATCCCCGATGGAAGCATATTTCTTCTTTGTTCCACCTAAAACTCTAATAACTAAAACCTCTTTAGCTCCGCTATTATCAGCTACATTTAATCTTGATTCCTGCTGTATCATGGTTATTTCGCCTTTTCAATAATTTCAACTAATCTCCATCTTTTTAATTTGCTCAGCGGACGAGTTTCCATGATCTTTACGGTATCACCGATACCACATTCATTTTTTTCGTCATGAGCCATAAATTTGGTAGTCTTGTTAAGAAACTTACCATATTTAGCATGCTTAACTTTTCTTTCTACAGCTACTGTAATTGATTTTGTCATTTTATTACTAACGACTTTACCAATTCTCTCTTTTCTAAAATTTCTTTGCTCCATAATAATCTAAAGATTAGGATTTGGATTTAACCTTTTCACTCAAAGCTGTCTGAAGACGAGCTATTACTTTTTTTGCCTCCCTAATCTTCATAGGATTTTCAATTGGAGAAATAGCATGTGCAAATTTTAATTTTGCAAGAGCCTCTTGCTCTGCAGAGATTCTACTCTTTAAATCAGCAGCGTTTAGAGATTTTATATCAGAAGTTTTCATTGAATTAACCTTCGTAATCTGGACGAACAACAAATTTAGTTTTTACTGGTAATTTTTGTGCTGCAAGTCTTAGTGACTCCATTGCAGTTTCTTTCGAAATACCTGTTGATTCGAAAAGAATCGTTCCTGGCTTAATCACAGCCACCCAATATTCAGGAGCTCCTTTACCTTTACCCATACGAACCTCAGCAGGCTTCTTAGTTATTGGCTTGTCTGGAAAAATTCTGATCCAAACTTGTCCTTCTCTTTTCATTGCTCTAGTCATAGCAATACGAGCAGCCTCTAACTGACGGCTGGTTATCATACCAGGCTCCAGAGCCTTGATAGCGAAAGATCCAAATTCTATACTAAAACCTCTTGTCGCAATCCCTCTGTTTCTACCCTTTTGTTGCTTCCTAAATTTTGTTCTTTTTGGCTGTAACATTCTTTTAAACTTTTACAGTTGCCTAACCAACTCTTTACTATTGCAGTAAAAACCTCTTGTTATTTTCTTTTTCTTTTTGGTCCGCCTTCGGACTTTTTCTTTCCACCTCTATTTTGTGGAGCTCCACCTTCTGCAGGGGCACTTGCGGATGTACTAGCAAGACCTACATTAGGAGACAAATCCCTTTTTCCAAAAACTTCACCTTTGAAAATCCATACTTTAATACCGATCTTTCCATATACTGTCAATGCTTCAGAAACAGCATAATCAATATCAGCTCTTAACGTATGAAGTGGGATTCTACCTTCTTTATATTGCTCATTACGAGCCATTTCAGCACCACCTAAACGTCCACCTAACTTTATCTTAATACCTTGTGCACCTACTCTCATAGTTGAAGCTATCGCTTGTTTCATAGCTCTTCTATAAGAAATTCTAGCTTGCAACTGCTGAGCTATTGATTCACCCACAAGTTTAGCATCAAGCTCTGGTCTTTTTATTTCAAAAATATTAATCTGAACGTCTTTACCAGTAACTTTCTTTAGTTCCTCTTTAATCTTGTCTACTTCAGCACCACCTTTACCAATGACAACACCTGGACGAGCTGTATTTATTGTTAGAGTAATTCTTTTAAGAGTTCTTTCGATGATGATTTTAGCAATACCACCTTTTGGAATTCTGGCAAAAACATATTTTCTGATTTTTTCGTCTTCAACCAATTTATCAGAGAAGGTTTTTCCTCCATACCAATTAGAATCCCATCCTTTTACGATTCCTAATCTAAAGCCAGTAGGGTTTACTTTTTGTCCCATTGTATATTACTTTTCGGATTTTTTGGTAGCTTTTTTAACTTCTGTTTTTGCTGCAGTCTTAGCTTTCGGAGATTTTGCCTTCGCCTCTTTCTTTTCTCCTTCAACAGATTTTGACTTAGTCTCTTCTTTCTTAACTTCTGTTGCTGGAGCAGCAACTCCGTTAAGGCTAGCTAATACTAGTGTTATATGGTTAGATCTTTTTCTAACTCTATGAGCTCTTCCTTGTGGCGCGGGACGTAATCTTTTAAGTATTCTTCCACCATCAACAAATATATCCTTTACTACTAGATCAGCATCTTCAAGTCTTTCATTAGGATATTTGATTTGCCAGTCAGATATAGCTGATAATAATAATTTCTCTATTTTCTTAGCACCAGACTGAGGCTGATATTTTAGCAAAGCTAAAGCGGCGTTTGCTTTAATACCTCTAACTAAGTCAGCAACTAATCTCATCTTTCTTGGAGATGTTGGAACATTGCGTAGTTTCGCAACTACAGATCCATCAAAAGAAGCTTTTAAAGCCGCTTCTTTCTTTTTCTTTTTAACTACAGATCTTCTTTGTTTAACAGCTGCTTCCATAATTATTTTTTACCTTTGTCTTTTTTAGCTGTGTGACCTCTAAAGTTACGAGTAGGTGCAAATTCACCCAGCTTGTGTCCTACCATATTTTCTGTTACATACACAGGAATAAATTTATTACCGTTATGTACTGCAAATGTATGGCCTACAAAATCAGGAGAAATCATTGATCTACGAGACCAAGTTTTGATAACTGATTTTTTTCCTGATTCATTCATAGTCTGAACTTTCTTATCCAGACGAAAATCAATATATGGCCCTTTTTTTAGAGAACGTCCCATCGTTTAGCCTTTATTTTCTCCTTGAAACAATTAGATCCTTGGAATATTTATTATTATTTCTAGTCTTTTTGCCTTTAGCTAAAAGTCCTTTTCTTGATCTTGGATGACCTCCTGAAGCTCTACCTTCACCACCTCCCATAGGGTGATCAACAGGGTTCATTGCAACACCTCTAGTTCTAGGTCTAACCCCCAACCATCTTGATCTACCTGCCTTACCTGCTGTAAGGTTCATGTGATCCTGGTTAGAAACCGATCCAACTGTTGCTACACAATCAGCAAGAACTAATCTCATTTCGCCAGATGGAAGTTTTACTGTTGCGTATTTTCCATCTCTAGCAACTAATTGAGCATAAGTACCTGCACTTCTCGCTAATGCTCCTCCTTTACCCTTTTTAAGCTCCACATTATGTATAATGGTACCTAATGGTATATCTGAAAGAGCTAAACTATTTCCTATTTCTGGTGCTATTCCTTTACCTGAAACTACCTTTGTGCCAACTTTTAATCCATCTGGAGCAAGAATATATCTCTTTTCTCCGTCAGCATAATAAAGTAGTGCTATTCTTGCGCTTCTATTTGGATCGTACTCAATAGACTTTACAGTAGCTGGAATATTATTTTTATCCCTTTTAAAATCTATAATACGATATTGTTTCTTATGACCACCTCCAATATATCTCATGGTCATCTTTCCGGAGTTATTTCTACCTCCACTTCTTTTAACCGAAGCTAAAAGGGATTTTTCAGGAACATCTGATGTAATCTCATCGAAAGTAGAACCGACTTTAAATCTAGTTCCTGGAGTTATGGGTCTGAATTTTTTAACAGCCATCTTGATTAAATTCTATAGTCCTCCGTAAAAATCAATAATTTCACCTTCAGCAACTTTAATAATTGCCTTTTTATAAGAAGAAGTTTTACCAGCCATTATTCCAGCTTTGGTATATCTAGTTTTCTTCTTTCCAGGTGCGATCAATGTTTTAACTTCTTCAACATTAACACCGTACTGTTTCTCAACAGCCTGCTTAATCTGGATCTTATTAGCAGATTTATCTACAACAAACCCATATTTTCCCTTTTCATTAAGGACTGTAACTTTTTCAGTTACAAGGGGTTTAATTAAAATATTTTTCATATTAACCCAGTAATTCTTCTAATTTTGCAACTGAACCTTCTGCAAGCACAACTTTATCAGCTTTTAGAACATCGAATGTTTTCAATTGATCAAAAGTTATAACTTTAGCATTTTTCAAATTTCTGCTTGACAAAAATACATTCTTGTTTGCGTCCCCAAGAACTAAAAGTGTTTTCTTATCGTTTAAGCTAAGATTTTTTAGTAGGTCAATGTATACTTTAGTTTTAGGTTTATCAAAAGATAAGTTTTCTAATACAGAAATATTATTTGATTTAGCTTTGTAAGTCAATGCAGATCTTCTAGCAAGAGTTTTTAGCTTTTTATTCAGCTTAAATCTGTAATCTCTTGGTCTTGGTCCGAATATCGTACCTCCTCCGACAAATACAGGAGATTTTCTACTTCCCGCTCTTGCTCCTCCAGTACCTTTTTGCTTTTTCAGCTTTTTTGTTGAGAATGCTACTTCGGCTCTTTCTTTTGCCTTATGCGTTCCTTGACGTTGATTTGCCAGAAATTGCTTAACATCTAAATATATTGCGTGATCATTGATCTCAGTTGCGAATATATCATCTGATAAAACAACTTTTCTACCAGTATCTTTTCCTTTATTATTTACTACAGAAAGTTCCATTGTTATTTCTCCAGAATTACGAATGAATTTTTAGCGCCGGGAATTGAACCACTAACCAATAGAAGGTTTTTCTCCGGATAAATTTTTTCTATTCTAAGGTTTTGAATTTTTACTCTATCTCCTCCTGTTCTACCTGCCATTCTCATACCTTTAAATACTCTAGAAGGGAAAGAACATGCACCTACAGAACCTGGGTGTCTCTGTCTGTTATGCTGACCGTGAGTTTGCCCTCCAACTCCTGAAAAGCCGTGACGTTTAACAACACCTTGAAAACCTTTACCTTTTGATGTTCCAATGGCATCAACAAAGTCTCCTTCAACGAAAACATCTGCAACTGCTATTGAATCTCCTAGATTTAAAGCCTTTTCAAATTCTTTAAACTCAACTAATTTACTTTTAGGCGTAGCTCCTGCTTTTTTAAAATGTCCTAACAAAGCAGCTGGAGTATTTTTTTCCTTTTTATCTCCATATGCTAATTGAACTGCAGTGTAACCATCTTTTTCGATAGTTTTAACCTGAGTTACCACACAAGGTCCTGCTTCCACCAAGGTAACTCCGATTGATTTACCATCTTGGAAGATGCTTGTCATGCCTATTTTTTTACCTATAATCCCTGACATTTTCTTGTCGCTTTATTTCTTAATCTAAGGACTCTTTCCGTTAACTTCTTAGTATTTCTAAAAACGGACTGCAAAGTTAACAAAATTTAAATTCCCAGCAAATTTGTTTTGAACAATATTTTTAAAAATGGGTATTGGAGGGGAAAAAAAAGACCAATATTGTTATTATTGGTCCTTTTTGTAGTACCTTCTATATCAAATCAGACTTTGATCTCAACATCAACTCCGCTTGGCAATTCTAATTTCATCAAAGCATCTACAGTTTTTGTGCTAGTTGAATAAATATCAACAAGTCTTTTGTAAGTGCAAAGTTGAAACTGCTCACGAGACTTCTTGCTCACGTGTGGAGATCTCAAAACAGTAAAAATTTCTTTTTCTGTTGGAAGAGGAATTGGTCCGCTTACAACCGCTCCAGTTGCTTTTACTGCCTTCACAATTTTTTCAGATGATTTATCTACCAAATTGTGATCGTAAGATTTTAATTTAATTCTTATCTTCTGATTCATAAAATTATTTCGTTACTGCTGCTCCTTTTACTTTTGCTATAATTGAATCTGCTAAGTTACTAGGAACAAATTCATAATGAGAGAATGTCAATGTTGCTGTTGCACGACCTGAAGAAAGTGTTCTTAAGTCTGTTATGTACCCGAATAGTTCACTTAATGGAACATCAGCTTTGATAACTTGACCACCTGCTTTAGTATCCATCCCTTTCATAAGTCCTCTTCTTCTGTTCAAGTCTCCAGTGATAGATCCCATGTATTCATCAGGGCAAATTACTTCAACACTCATGATTGGTTCCATCAATTTAGGCCCTGCCTGTCTAGCAGCTTCTCTGAAACCACCTCTCGCAGCAAGTTCAAATGATAGTGCATCGGAATCGACATCATGGAAAGAACCATGGAATAATCTAACTCTCATTGCCTCAATCGGATAACCTGCTAAAGGACCATTTTTCATGGCATCGTTAAAGCCTTTTTGTATCGGAGCAATAAATTCTCTTGGAATAACACCACCAACAATTTCGTTAGCAAAGTCAAGACCTGTTTTATCATCCAATCTAGGTCCAAGTTCAAAATTAATGTCGGCAAATTTACCTTTACCTCCAGTTTGTTTCTTGTAAACCTCTCTGTGTTCAAAGTTTTTAGTAAGAGCTTCTTTGTAAGCAACCTGAGGCGCGCCTTGGTTGATCTCAACTTTAAACTCTCTTCTCATCCTGTCGATGATAATCTCCAGGTGAAGTTCTCCCATTCCTCTAAGGATCGTCTGACCAGTTTCTTGGTCTGTAGAAACATGTAAAGTAGGATCTTCTTCTACGAGTTTAGCTATAGCCATACCCATTTTATCAACATCTGCTTGAGTTTTTGGCTCAATAGCATATCCGATAACAGGGTCAGGGAAGGTCATTGATTCTAGAACGATTTTCGCTTTCTCATCACAAAGAGTATCTCCTGTCTTGATATCTTTAAATCCAACTACAGCTCCGATATCACCTGCACCTAAACGTTCTATTTGATTTTGCTTATTTGCGTGCATTTGGAATACACGAGAAATACGCTCCTTACTTTCAGATCTAGAGTTAAATACATAAGATCCTGACTCTAGTACTCCAGAATATGCTCTGATGAAACAAAGACGACCAACATAAGGGTCAGTAGCAATTTTAAATGCTAGTGCTGCAAATGGTTCTTTTTCATCTGGCTTGCGGGAAATTTCATTTCCTGAATCTGGATCTGTTCCTTTGATATTTTCTTTATCTAAAGGAGAAGGAAGCAAGGCCATAACATAATCCAACATTGTTTGAACTCCTTTATTCTTAAAGGAAGAACCACAAAGCATTGGAACCACTTTCATTGCAATAACTGCCTTTCTAAGGGCGGTAAGAATTTCTGCTTCAGTGATAGAGTTAGGATCATCGAAATATTTCTCCATGATCTTATCATCAAATTCAGCAACAGCTTCAAGTAATTTTTCTCTATACTCTACAGCCTCATCCATCATATCTGCAGGGATAGGTACTTCTTTGAAAGTCATACCTTTATCATGCTCATTCCACTCAATTCCGCGGAAGTTTACAAGATCCACAACACCTCTAAAATTGTCCTCAGATCCAATTGGTAGCTGAAGAGCTACAGCATGGCTGCCAAGAATTTCCTTAACTTGTTTGCAAACATTTAAGAAATCAGCACCAGCTCTATCCATTTTATTTACGAAACCTAAACGAGCAACATTATAGTTGTTTGCAAGTCTCCAGTTCGTTTCTGATTGCGGCTCAACACCGTCTACAGCGCTAAATAAGAAAACAAGACCATCCAATACACGTAGGGAACGGTTTACTTCAACAGTAAAATCCACGTGACCCGGCGTATCAATAATATTTACATGATATTTTTCGTTTCTATAGTTCCAGTTAACTGTAGTTGCAGCAGATGTAATTGTAATACCTCTCTCCTGCTCCTGTGCCATCCAGTCCATAGTAGCCGCACCATCGTGAACCTCCCCTATTTTGTGGCTCACTCCTGAATAGTAAAGTATACGCTCAGTTGTTGTGGTTTTTCCAGCATCAATGTGCGCAGCAATACCTATATTTCTTGTATATTTTAAATCGCGTGCCATTTAATTTCTATAGAAAATTATATTCTGAAATGTGAAAATGCTCTGTTCGCCTCAGCCATTCTGTGAGTATCGTCTTTCTTCTTCACAGCAGCTCCCTCACCTTTAGACGCAGCGATGATTTCGCCTGCCAGACGCTCAGTCATAGTTTTTTCACCTCTGCCTCTTGCATACTGAATAAGCCATTTCATACCCAGCGCCGCTTTTCTTTCTGGTCTTACTTCAGTAGGAACCTGGAAAGTAGCACCACCAACACGACGGCTCTTTACTTCAACATGAGGACTTACATTATTTAACGCTTTTCTCCAGACTTCAAGCCCGTTTTCTTTGGTTCTGTTTTCTACTAAGTCGCATGCAGAATAAAAAATATCATATGCGATACTTTTCTTTCCATCATACATCAAAGAGTTTACAAATTTAGTCACCAATGTATCCCTGAACTTAGGATCAGGCAGAAGGTATCTCTTTTTAGGTTTAGCCTTTCTCATAACGTATTATTTCTTTTTACCTTTTGCAGCAGGGGTTTTAGCAGCAGCACCTGGCTTAGGTCTTTTAGCACCGTATTTTGATCTTGATTGTAATCTTCCATTTACACCTGCGGTATCAAGGGCACCTCTTACAATATGGTATCTTACTCCCGGCAAGTCTTTTACTCTTCCGCCTCTGATTAGCACTATCGAGTGCTCTTGTAGGTTATGACCTTCTCCCGGAATATAAGCGTTAACTTCCTTTCCGTTAGTCAACCTTACCCTGGCAACCTTTCTCATTGCAGAGTTCGGCTTTTTAGGAGTGGTGGTGTATACCCTTGTACATACTCCCCTTCTTTGTGGACACGAATCCAGCGCGGGAGATTTAGATTTAGAGGTCAGTTTCTCTCTACCTTTTCTTACTAATTGTTGTATAGTAGGCATTTACTTAAAAAGAATTAAATCCCTTATTTTTTTTGGAAGGGCAAAGATACGGAAATTAGAATCTTTTGCAAAAACTATATTTTATATTTTTTTGAAAAAATTGTTATTAAACTTCTAAAAAAAGCATAACTATTTATTTATAAGCATTTTATAACAAAAAACTATCTTGATCATAAGAGAAAATTTATTTTTTTATTCTGCTCCCACCATAATAAAAGCTCCCCAATAGATCGGATCCTTATATTTCTCTTTAATTAATCTCTTAGCTTCCAAAAATGATTTTCTTTTAGATCCTGTAGTGATCCATCTATCATAAAATGCAGTCATAAGGTCCTTTGTCACTTCATCTGAAACTTTAAATAAACTCATTATTACTGAATTTGCTCCGGCAATCAAAAAGGCTCTTTGCAAACCACATACTCCTTCGCCTAACTGTATCTTACCTACGCCTGTTTCGCAGGCACTCAATACCACTAAATCTGTATGATCGAGATATAAATTCATTGCTTCATAGGCAGTTAAAATACCATCCTCTGAATTCAATTTATATATATTATCTTTTGCAAGTAGTACCCCGCCATTTTTTAGCAATAAACCTGACCTCAATAAAGGATTTTGTAAGTTCTTGTCTGTAAATCCGTCGTGATATCCTTTCTCCATGTCCTCCATGAAAAATCCATGAGTTGCAATATGGAATACTTTGGGATCTTTTATTGCTTTGAGATTTTCTTCTGTGGCTTCATTATTCAAATAAGTTTCCGTTTCCCATCCGCTTTTGATAAGCAATTCACTTAAGTGTTTTATCTCTCCTTCTGCTCCTGGAAGTTGGGGTATCTTTTTACCATCTGCTAAACTTAGTGATGTCTTAAAATATAAAGAATCTTTAGTCTTTGAGTCATTAGTGTCTTCATAATACGTTGGATTACCAAATAACCTTATCTTGTTCACCAACTCCGTAGCGGTAACATTCTTTTTCTCCGACTTGATTTTATTAACTCTTATCAGATCCTTTGTATTGCTGACAAGAACAATGTCGTACTGATTTAATAAATAAGTTTTATCAGGAGCACAAATTGTTTCCAGGTTTATCTGGTTATAGACACCATCACCAGAAAGGTAAACTGTGGAATTTTGTTTTATGGAGTTATTAAAAGGCTTCCAAAATTTTTCAAAAGAGAATTGATCCTCTACATTAAGCTTGATACAATTTCTATAATAGTTGAGATATTTATTCTCCAGGTCATTGCCATTAGGTATTAGAATCAACTCTGGTAACTTTGAATTCTCATTGACAATAAGGCCAGCATAAAGTACTGAATCAGAAAAGTCTTTTTCGAAGTATCTGAATCTTATTACTTCTACAGCATATTCATTAGGCTTCAAAAGGCTTTTAACCTGTTTCCAATCTACATCCGACTTTTCGTAATTCACCTGGAAGGATTCAGACTTTTCACTTAAGTCTTTTTCAAGAATTTCTATTTCTTTTTCTAAAAGCTTTACATCTATATTATTCTCCTTCTGTTGCTCTACATTCATAGATAAAGCTGATGTCAGAAATTCTTTCTTTTCTATCCAACTTTCATATTTTTTTATTAACTCCTGATTGTTGCTGCTAAGAATTCTTTCTTTTACTTTAATTGATGAATTTAATAAAATTGCTTTTGTTTTAAGATTAAAGTTGTAGACGTTTTGAAGCAACTCGGGATTTTCCTTTGAGAATTTTATTGCAAGTGTGTTATAAAATTCAAAGTCATCTTTGATCAGGTTCCAAAATTTATTTTTCTCTCTATCACTTAGTGAAGGGAAATACTTTTTGATAAATTTTAAATCAGCAAGAGTGGTTTCGTCAAGGCATTTAACTGCTGCTTTGTAATCATTTAAAATGAACGCCATCTGTCCTTCTTTACTGAGAGCTTTGATATAATCCGGATGTTCACTATCAAAAATTTTCCCATAGAGATTCTTACTGTTCGCAAAGGATTCTTTGGCATCTGAAAATTTCTCTTCTTTTGAGAAGTATATACCTCTAGTAAATGCGGCCTCTGCAGAATGGATATTTACACTTCCCAGCTTTGAAATCCAGATTTTATTAGCATTGCTAAGAAATTCTTCGGCTGATTGATTTTTCCCATTTTCAATGTAAAACATTGACAAGTTTTTCAACACTTCTGCATAATTCAAATTATTGTTCCCTAGACAAGTATTGATTATAGAAATTGCTTCAGTGAATAATTTTTCTGCTTCAGGATCATGTGGGTTGTTATAAAACTTCACCATAGCAAGGTCGTTCAAAGTTGAGGCGACCTGTAAGTGATTTTTACCGTAACAGACTATCTGGATTGCAAGTGCATTGTTTCCTGCTTCCTCAGCTTTATCATAATCACCAATTGCAGTATAAATTTTCAACAGCAATTTGATATTTTCAGCATGAATGACTGAGTTTGTTCCAAAAATTTCTTCACTGATTTTATATGCTCTTCTTACTAATTTTTCTGCTTTATTATAATCTCCAGTAATCAGGTAAAGGTTACCCAGCTGGCTCAGAGGATTGATAAGACTTCGGTGTTTTACCCCGAATTTCCCTTCACGTATCTTAATAATCTCTAATAGGGATTTCTCCGTTGCAGCATAGTTCCCTATAAGAATATTTAAGTTTGTAAGTTCATCTGAGATGGTAGATACTTTTTCATTTTCATTCGCATTCTTAGTAATCTTTATTGCTTTTTTCAAAGTCTTCTCCGCTTCACGGAGTTTGCCTTGTACAGTGTAGAACTTTGAAAGTGTTTCAAGACTATGTGTATAGTCTATATTTTTGTCATTGTTATTTTGCGAATTAAAAAATGCTAGAGATTTATTAATATTCTCTTCTGCTTCATTGTACTTTCCTAGCAAAAGCTGTAGGGACGCATATTTTTCCAGGAAAATCGCATATTGCATGGAAGGATTTCCATAGTTTCTTTCTACTATTGATTTTGCATGGTCAAGTGTAATTAATGCCTTCTCATATTTATCCCTAAATTGATAAAGTTTAGCCTGACTATATAATCCTTCAATGTATTGAAGATTATTGTGAGGCACCTCTTTTTCCAAAACATCATTCAGACTGGATACAAAGATCTTTTCTGCTCTTGAGAATTGATCACCATAGCTAACAATATATTTAGCCTCTTCCACCAGTCCCATATGATAATTTGGGGCATCTTTTCCATATGCATTCAGATTAATTTCTGAGATCTTCTTTAAAGTTGATTCTGCAGCAAGGAAATCTTCATTTTCAATTTGAGATTTATACAACAGCTCAAGGACTCCAGCTCTTTTTATATGATTTTCCGGAAAAACAATCTTCTCTCTAAGAATAGATTGAAATTTTGCCTGAGCTCTGGGATAATCTTTTTCCCGAAAAATCCTAGCTGCAACAATAAGCTGAGTTCTAACGAAAGCGTAGTTTTCTTTGCCATAAAATCTTTTTATTCTAGCTTCTAATTGTTTTTCCCGCTTACTGGCCTTTCTGGAATGTCCTGCTTTTCTGAGTGTGGGAATCAGCTTTTCATAATAGCTAATTGCATGCTTACTATGGACTTTATATTTTACATCTTTGCTTTTGTATGAGCTTTTTAAAGCTTTGGCAAATTTGGTCCCGGCCCTGGAAGCATCTCCCCTATTTTCATAGATTAAACCTTTTAAATACAGAGCTCGCGAATATTCAATCTTCTTCTTACCTAGGTTTGATGAGATCCATTTTAAATTTATACTAATAAGAGAATCTGCATTCTTAAAATCTGAATTTTTAATTTTTATTTCACTTAAAAGATTTACAGCTCTGGCTATATCAGACTTTTTATCTTTTATTTCTTTCGAGCTCAATTTTGCTTTGACACCAAAAGGATTTGCCAGAATATCCTTCCGAAGTTTTACCAATTCAACTGAAGACAACTCTGCTTTCTTGTAATATCCCATTTTAAACAGGACCAGACTTTCTCTTTCTTGAATATCCGCCTTGAGGTCAGGATGCTTGATTTTGTTCTCTAATAGCTTTTTTGCACTTTCAATAAGGCTTGCAGCTTTTAAGTATTCTCCATATTCGCTAAATGCAGAAATTCCTTCAAGGCAAGTGTGAATATATAAAACCGTATCTTTTTGGTCTGCTTTCGTCAGATTTGCAGATCCAGTCTCTGCACACTGCTTATATTCTTCAAATCTGCCAAGCGCATCATAAACTTTGGCTATTTTAAAATTTATTCGAGCTGCTGTCAGGAAGTCATTCGGGTTTTCTGAGGATTTGGCAAGAATATTTTTTGCTTTTTGAAGCGCAAGCTTGTAATCTCCCTTGTTATAATCTCTATCAACCTTTGCAAAGTCTTCTTCTTTAATACCTGAGGAAAATGAAAACTGAAATGAAACAAAAGATATGAATATCAAAAGAAGTTGGGACTTTCTCATAGAAAAGTTTTGATCAAAATACTGAATTGTGACTAGTTAAATTTACAGTATTTTGATCTACGGGAAAAGTCCTATTGAAGATTTGGCATAAATGACTGTTAATACTTCCCAATAAAATCAGTCCTTAAAAATTCAATTTATACGGTTTTGGTAAGTAATTTGACCACCTTTGCGGGAATACCTTCGACTACGGAATATTCCGGCACATCTTCGGTAACGACTGAACCAGGAGAGATTACGGCCCATTTACCTATTTCAACATTTGGAGATACAATAGCTCCCGCTCCAACAGCCGCTCCCTCTTCAATTTTGGCATAACCTCCAATTATAGCTCCTGGACCTATATTTACATAATCACCAATCTGGCATTCAAAATCAATTTTTGCCCCCATATTGATTATGCAATGTTTCCCAACAGTCGTTCCCGCCTGAATTATAGCCCCTTGAAAAATAATTGTCCCTTCTTCCTGACTTACATATTTAGAAATAATAGCTTGAGGATGAATAACAGAGGCAAATTCATGCACAATTTTGGGAACCAAATTTTTACGCAGTAAATTATCTTCTATTGCAATGAGAATAGATTCATTTATGCTGAACTCTTTATTGTAAGGTCCGATAATAGGGGTATTATCTAATTCCAAATCGCGTTTGAAGTCGTCAAAAATAAAATAAACTTCCTTTTCAGAGGCTTTAGCACATTCTTTAACAACTTTTGCAAAACTGTCGGCACCGTATAATAGCATATCTCAATTCCCTTTAAACTTTTCAACTAACTCACCGGAAGCTGTGTTTACCCCATGTCCGGAAATAATTCTTCCGACGGTTAAATAGGTAATTTTCGCATCCAGTAAGAAAGAGCAATTATTAACATAAAAAATATCTAATTCAAATTTTCTTTTCCAGTTAATGGCGTTTCTTCCATTTACCTGTGCCCAGCCTGTAATTCCAGGTTTAACGTTGTGGCGTCTCGCCTGGTCCTCATTATACAGCGGTAGATATTCAATCAGCAAGGGACGAGGACCAATAAGACTCATATCTCCCTTAAGGACATTTATTAATTGCGGCAATTCGTCAAGGCTAGTCCTTCTTAAAATTTTACCAATAAATGTAAGGTCAGGAATTTCCTCATTGGCTACATTATGCCTAGTTCGGAATTTAATGATTTTAAATGACTGGCCTTTGAAACCTGCACGATTTTGAAGATAAAATATGGGGCCAGTATTAAATATCAATATCAGTGCTGCAATTAACAAAAACAAGGGTAAAAAAAACACTAGTGCCAAAAAAGAAAAGGTCACATCAAAAACAGGTTTTAGAATCCTTTGATACATTGTTATTTTTTGGTCTAACGAATTTTAAGCGTTTTTTCTATTTTTGTCTTAAAAATAGCTTCTATTTAATTAATGATTGCTTTCCCTAATGCCAAAATTAATCTTGGATTAAATATAGTTTCCAAAAGACCTGATGGTTTTCACAATCTTGAAACATGTTTTTATCCTGTAAAAATTTTTGATTCCCTTGAAATTCTTCATTCCGATCAGTTTGAGTTTACTCATTCTGGTATAGAAAGTTCTTCCGGAGAAGACAATCTTGTGATAAAGGCTTACAGAGCAATGCAAAAGAAATATGGTATTGGTCAAGTAAAGATTCATCTTCACAAGGCAATTCCAATGGGGGCTGGCTTGGGTGGAGGTTCTTCAGATGCCGCTTTTGCAGTCAAGCTTCTCAATGAATTATTTCAACTTGATCTTTCAACAACTGAAATGGAAGCTATAGTTGCGCCAATCGGCAGTGACTGTCCATTCTTTGTGAATAATAAAGCAGTAATAGGAAAAGAAAAAGGAAATGTATTTTCTCCCGTAAATCTGTCTTTAGATGGTTATTATGGATTATTAATATTTCCCCCTTTTGGAGTTTCTACAAAGGAAGCTTATAGTAAAGTTAAACCCATCCTCCCTCGATATCCAGTGCAAGAAGTTATACAAGGTGACATTTCACAATGGAAAGATAAGTTACATAACGACTTTGAAGATTCCGTTTTCGGAATTTATCCTATGCTAAATGATATCAAGGAAAAACTGTATTCCTCTGGAGCGATATATGCCTGCATGAGCGGAAGTGGATCTACAATGTTCGGAATATTTACCGACAAAAATCAACTTCATAATATATCGATATCAGGCTGCACTACGTTTTCTTTTCCTTTCTAATTACCTGGGAAGTGTTTTATACATTATTAACCCTATCGAAGCAAACACCAAATTAGGAAGCCACGCAGCCAACAGAGGACTGAGGGTTCCTGCATTTGCAATACTTCGGCTCATAATTACAAATATGATATAGATAAAGGCTAGTAGGAACCCAAATGCAATCTGAAAGCCTGCCCCTTCTCTTGTCTTTCTTGCAGAAACCACCACTCCAATTACCGTAAGGATAATGATAGCAAAAGGATATGTATACCGTTCATACATCTCAATTTCATATACTGCTACACTTTCAACACCTTTTTCTCTAAGCTCCTTTATATAGGATTTGAGCTCTGGTAGTGTAAATGTTTCATGAAGCAAATAAGTACTTTCAAAATCTTTAGGATAGAGGTTTATCGTAGTATCAGTGCGGGTTCCAAAACTGATAGATTCCTTGCCATCTACAAACTTTCTGATCATGTAATTTTCCAGTTCCCACTTTTTCTTTTCAGGCAACCAAGTAATCCTCATCGCTTTCAGTTTGCTTTTCAAATTTTTTCCGTCAATTGATTCTAAAGTAAACTGATAACCAGTGCTGATCTGGTTATTATAACTTTCCATGTAGACATAGGTCTCTGGGGCTATCTTGAGATGCACATTTCTGCCTTCATAGAAAAACTGATCTTTTACATATACATTTTCAAAAGCAACCCTTTCCTTATTGGCTCTTGGCAAAAGCCATCCGATAAGAATGAAGATAAAAACTGCAATCATGCTGGCCCCCATAATGTATGGTAACAACATCCTTCTAAAGCTGATGCCTCCGTTCAGAATTGCAATAATTTCAGTATGCGAGGCCATCTTTGCTGTTACGAACACCGTCGCTATAAATACAGTAATCGGGCTCAACATATTAGCTATGTATGGCGCAAAATTCATATAATACTTCATTACCAGGTGAAAGGGTGCATGGCTATTAATGAAGTCATCATTTTTCTCAGTAAAATCAATCACACATATAATCGCCACTAAAAGTATTACTGTAAAAAAGAAAGCACTTAAAAACTTTTTTAAGATGTATCTGTCTATAATTTTCACTTTAAATCAGTTTATAGTCTGGTCATTATTTTTTTAACAGTCAAGTCTTTCCATTCAGAAAATGTTCCCTCTTCAATTTTAGTTCTGGCTTCGTTCATCAACCAAAGGTAAAATGTAAGGTTTTGTAAAGTTGCAATCTGGGCACCTAAAATTTCTTTTGAAGCTACCAGATGTCTTAGATAAGCTTTTGTATAATAATTATTTAAGAAAGAAGGCAGTCCTGGATCAATTTCTGAAAAGTCACTTTTCCATTTTTCATTTTTTATATTGATAATTCCCTCTGTTGTAAAAATCATTCCATTTCTGGCATTTCTAGTAGGCATAACACAGTCGAACATATCAATTCCCAAAGCTATAGACTCTAGTAAATTTGCCGGAGTTCCAACTCCCATTAAATATCTTGGTTTTTCCCAAGGAAGGACTGAACAAACGATCTCCGTCATTTCGTACATAATCTCAGCAGGTTCTCCCACAGATAATCCACCTATAGCATTTCCTTCACGATTAAATGAAGCAATTTTCTCAGCCGAAGCCAGCCTCAGATCTTTGAAGCAACTTCCTTGAACAATTGGAAATAAAGTCTGATTATAGCCATAATTAGGTTTTGTAGAATCAAATCTATCGCAACATCTTTTCAACCAGCGATGGGTCATGTCCATAGACTTCCTTGCATACTTGTATTCACAAGGATATGGTGTACATTCGTCAAATGCCATGATGATATCCGCACCAATGGTTCTTTGAATATCCATTACATTTTCCGGAGTAAAGGTATGTTTGCTCCCGTCTATGTGAGAAGCAAAAGTTACACCTTCTTCTTTAATTTTTCTGGTGCCAGATAATGAATACACTTGATATCCGCCGCTATCTGTTAAAATAGGTCTGTTCCATCCATTGAATTTATGAATACCTCCAGCCTGAGACAGAACATCTAAACCTGGACGCAAATATAAATGATATGTGTTCCCTAATATGATCTGAGCGTTAATATCGCTTTCCAGTTCTCTTTGGTGGATACTTTTAACTGTTCCGGCAGTTCCCACAGGCATAAAAATAGGAGTTTTGATTTCTCCGTGGTCTGTTTGAATTGTCCCTGTCCTTGCTTTACTTTTTTTGTCTGTTGATTGTATTTTAAATACCATTCTTCCTAATTCAATTCCACAAAAATATCGTAATTCTTATTAATTTTAATTTTTAATTTTCGCCTGATGGGGATTCTTACTGTTTTATTTATAATATCCGCGATCATTCAGGTTGTCTATATACTTTGTGTATTTTCCCGGCTTTGGTTTTATACCGAAAATCTAAAGTCAGGAGAAACAGTAAAAGTAAGCCTAATTATCTGTGCCAGAAACGAAAAAGAGAACTTAGCCAAACTTATCCCTAATCTATTAAATCAAAAATACCCCGATTTTGAAGTTATTCTTGTTAATGATCGGTCTGAAGATGATACTCAGGAATTTATTGAAAAACATTTTTTGCAAGATTCAAAGTTCAGATTAATAAATATAGATTCTTTGCCGCTCGGTTGGAATGGGAAAAAATATGCTTTAAAACAAGGGAGCAATCTTGCAGAGGGTGAAATCATACTTCTTACAGATGCCGATTGTCTCCCTGCTTCAGAATTCTGGATTAAATCGGTGACTGAAAATTTTACTTCAGAAATTTCATTGGTCCTTGGTTATTCCCCTTATTCAAAAGAAAATACTTTTTTGAATAAAATAATACGCTATGAAACCGTTTATACAGCAATGCAATACTTCTCCCTGTCATTAGCCGGGATGACATATATGGGAGTTGGCAGAAACCTTGCCTACCGAAAACATACTCTTGTACAATCCAACTCCCTGGATAAATATAGGAGTGTGCAAGGAGGCGATGATGATCTTACAGTACAGGAAATTTCAAAATATTCACAAACAGCTATCACAATTAAAAAATGTAGTCAGACTATTTCCATACCAAAAAACACTTACAGACAATGGTTTAAACAGAAACTGCGACACCTAGCCGTAGGAAAACTTTATACCCCAAAAAGCAAACTAATTTTAGGAACATTCGTAATGGCCAATTTGGGATTTTATGCTAGCTTTTTGTTGTTGGTTTATCTTGAAAGTATTCATCAAATTATTATAATTGTATTTATTTTGAGAACTTTGTTGATAATTTCTAATTTTGTGTTGATAACTCGAAAGCTAAAAGATTCCTTAGCATGGTATTGGTTCCCCATTTTAGATTTCTTTTATTATCTAAATTATCTTTTGGTTGGCATATCTGCCTTATTTTCAAGAAAAATTAAATGGATTTAAGTAATAAGCAATTTTCAGAAAAGGCTAAAAAAGATTTTCAACTTATAGAGCTTGCCAAGGAGCACGGAGATGAAAAAGCCTACGCAGAATTAATGCAAAGGTATAAAAAGCCTGTTTACCATATGATTCTCAAAATGGTAAGAAATGTTGACGATGCCGAAGATCTTACTATTGAAGCATTTGCCAAAGCATTCAAAAATCTGAAAAAATTCAATCCTGAGTTTACATTCAGTACATGGCTTTTCCGGATTGCTACCAATAATTGTATCGATTTTATCCGAAAGAAAAAGCTTGACACATTTAGTATCAGCAATACTTTCAAGGATGACAATGGGGACAATGTTGACATTGATATAAAAGATGCCAGCCTAAATCCTCAGGAAGAGGCTATCAAATCTGAGAAAGTTGAAATCATTCAGACAATAGTAACGAAACTACCACCAAAGTATCAGGTACTGGTAAAGCTGAGATATTTCAATGAACTTTCTTATGAAGAAATTGCAGCCGAAATAGATGCACCTCTAGGAACTGTAAAGGCCCAATTACACAGAGCACGAGAACTTCTCTATGACCTGGTAAAAAACAGAAAAGACGCTATCTAGACTTTGGATTTAATTAAAAAATACTTTCCTGAATTATCTCCGGATCAAATTGCCAAATTTGAAAAGTTAGGAGATCTTTACAAAGAATGGAATCAAAAGATCAATGTTATTTCACGTAAAGACATTGATCTTTTGTATGAACGTCATATCCTTCACTCTTTGGCAATTGCCAAAGTCATTCAATTTAAACCTCAGACAACCGTTCTTGATATTGGCACAGGAGGAGGATTTCCAGGAATACCATTAGCTATATTCTTCCCGGAAACAGACTTTTTACTAGTCGACTCTATTGGGAAAAAGATAAAGGTGGTAGAAGAAGTAAGCTCTGGAGCAGGTTTATCTAATGTTACAGCAAGGCAAGCGAGGGCAGAGCAAATTCCCGAAAAATTCGACTTTGTTGTTAGCCGCGCCGTTACTACGCTAGCTGAAATTGGGAAATGGGCAAAAGGCAAATACTTAAAAGGTGGATTTAATGATCTTGATAATGGTCTTCTTTACCTTAAAGGCGGAGATCTTACTGAAGAGGTGAAAAATATAAAATCCTTTCAGATTACTGATATAAGTAAATTCTTTGAAGAAGAGTTTTTCGATACAAAAAAAGTAGTCTATGTACCTGCTACAGGATGGAAATAAAAAAAGCCCCGAATCGGGGCTTTTTTTATTTTAGTATCTGTAAGAATCAGATTTAAACGGACCTTCCACCGCGACACCAATATATTTGGCTTGATCAGGAGAAAGGACATCCAACTCAACCCCAATTTTTGCAAGGTGAAGACTAGCAACTTTTTCATCCAGGTGCTTAGGCAAAGTATAAACTTTGTTTTCATACTTAGATGCATTCTGCCAAAGTTCAAGCTGAGCCAGAGTTTGATTAGTGAAAGAGTTAGACATTACAAAAGACGGGTGACCTGTTGCACAACCAAGATTTACAAGTCTTCCTTCTGCAAGCACGATAACATCTTTACCTTTTACAGTATATTTATCAACCTGAGGTTTAATGGTATCTTTTGTAGAACCATAGTTTTTATTTAACCATGCCATGTCGATTTCATTGTCAAAATGACCAATGTTACAAACAATGGCTTTGTCTTTCATTGACTCGAAGTGTCTTCCTACAATAATATCCTTATTTCCTGTTGCAGTAACAACAATATCAGCTCTCTTTACTGCATCATCCATTTTCTTCACTTCAAATCCATCCATTGCAGCTTGAAGAGCACAGATTGGATCTATTTCAGTAACAATAACTCTTGCTCCTGCACCTCTTAAAGACTGTGCAGAACCTTTTCCTACATCTCCATAACCGGCAACTACAGCTACTTTACCAGCCATCATAATGTCTGTTGCTCTTCTGATAGAATCTACCAGAGATTCTTTACATCCATATTTATTGTCAAATTTAGACTTTGTTACAGAATCATTGATATTGATTGCAGGAAGAGGAAGTGTTCCTTTTTTCACACGCTCATGTAATCTCAATACTCCAGTTGTAGTTTCTTCAGAAATTCCTCTGATGCCTTTAACTAGTTCAGGATATTTGTCTAATACCATATTAGTTAAATCTCCTCCATCATCAAGGATCATGTTGAGAGGTTTTCTTTCTTCACCAAAAAACAATGTCTGCTCAATGCACCAGTCAAACTCCTCCTCGTTCATGCCTTTCCAAGCATATACAGATGTTCCTGCAGCAGCAATTGCAGCAGCAGCATGATCTTGTGTAGAAAAGATGTTACAAGATGACCAGGTAACTTCTGCACCTAATTCGATAAGTGTTTCAATTAGTACAGCAGTTTGAATTGTCATGTGAAGGCAGCCTGCAATTCTGGCACCTTTCAAAGGTTTAGAAGGACCAAACTCTTTTCTTACAGACATTAAACCCGGCATCTCGGCTTCTGCCAGTTCTATTTCTTTTCTACCCCACTCAGCCAGGGAAAAGTCTTTAACTTTGTATTTGATATACGTCTCAACCATTGATAGCAAAAGTTTAAATTATGTTTAGATTTATTTTTTTCTCTTTAGCAAATATACCCACTTGGCTTGTTAAATTCAACGAAAGCAGATCATTTGTCCATAAAATTCAGGAATTCAACCTCTTTAAACTGAAATGAGTGTGTATTTCCATTTTCTTTAATTAAAAGTTGACCTATTTCATCTACCCCAATAATCATCCCCTTAAAAACAGTTTCTTTTGTCTTATAAAAACCTGCTTCACCTCGCTTGTATAAATCCTCAATATACCTGCTTTTTAGCCTATCGATTCCACCAGTTCTAAGTTGAAGGTAATTTCTTTCCAGAATCACGAAAAATTCATTTACTAGAATATTCCTATCAAATTCTTTTTCGAGCTCTCTGGCCAACGAAGTAGCTTTGCCTTCTGAAAATTCGATCTGATTGATATTTATGCCAATTCCTACTATTGAAGTTTCTATTGTAGAAGATTTAATAAAATTTTGTATTAAAATTCCGCAAATTTTCTTATCCTCAAAAAAAATATCATTGGGCCATTTCACCTTGACCTTTTTTCCCAGATAAGTTGTTAGCAACTCAGATACTGCAAGTGAGATTGTAATATTCAGCTGAAACTGCTCTGTAGGAGAAAGAAAAGAAGGTTTTAAAATGATTGAAAACATCAGATTTTTTCCTTCTTGAGATTCCCATGAATTTCCCCTTTGCCCCTTTCCTGCTGTTTGGAAATTAGCAATGATAGTTGTTCCTTCCGTAGTACTTGGATGATGAATCATTTCCGCAGCGATGTCATTGGTCGAATGACAAGATGGCAGATAAATCAAAGGTTTTCCGATAAAAAGCGTGTTGGCTGTAATATTGTACAAGGTATTTATATATTTGTAGATGAACTAAGAATCAAAATTAATTTTAATTTAAGAGTGAAAGAAAAAATAGTTAAAGAAAAAGAAGATCTGAAAGACCTGATAGTATCAGGAATGAAGGAAAAAAAGGCTACTAATATAACAATAATAGATTTAAAAAGTATTAAGAATGCGGTGGCAGATTATTTTATTATCTGTACAGGTGGTTCGGATACACAAATTGATGCAATTGCAGACTCAATAGAAGAAGAAGTTTATAAAGGAATAGCTCAAAATCCATGGCGCAAGGAGGGTAAAACCAACAAAGAGTGGATACTTCTGGATTATGTACAGGTGGTAGCCCACGTTTTTAAGCGCGACAGAAGACAATTTTATGGACTTGAAGAACTTTGGGGAGACGCTAAAATCATTAATATTGAAGATTAATTTAATTTTTTTATAATAAGCAAGATGACTGATAATAAATCCAAGAAGAAGATCATTCCAAAATCACCACAAAAGCCAAATTATCAGATATGGGTTATAATTATCCTCCTGTTGCTGGTATTTGGTATTACCTACTTTAACAAGAACAATTCTGTCATTGAAATTGACAAGAAAAAGTTCGAAGACATGTACCTAAGCCATGATGTAAAAAAGGTAGTGGTTGTAAACGGGAAATATGTAGAGGTATATCTTAAAGATACGGCTCTTGAGAATGAAAAGTATAAAGATAAATTTGCTCAGAGGGGGCCATTTGCCCTTACACAAGGTCCTCATTTTCAATTTCAGATAAGTTCTGCCGAAAAATTTGAGGAAGATCTGGATAAACTTTCAAGTAAGGTTCCGAAAGACCAAAGAGCTGCTTTTGAAGTTGACAATGAAAGATCCGATTTTTCAACCTTCCTTGTAAACTGGGGATTACTATTCCTTATTTTACTAGGTTTCTGGTTCCTTATGAGAAGAATGACCTCTGGAGGTCCTGGAGGACAGATCTTCAATATAGGAAAATCTAAAGCGGCATTGTTTGATGCAGAAAATAAAGTAAAAATTACTTTCGCTGATGTGGCTGGGCTGGAAGAAGGTAAAGAAGAAGTAAAAGAAATTGTAGACTTCCTTAAGAATCCTACAAAATTTACTAAACTAGGAGGTAAAATTCCAAAAGGAGCTCTTTTAATTGGCCCTCCAGGTACAGGTAAAACTTTGCTTGCTAAAGCTGTTGCAGGAGAAGCGGGCGTGCCGTTCTTCTCTCTTTCAGGTTCTGATTTCGTGGAAATGTTTGTCGGAGTTGGAGCAGCAAGGGTTCGTGACTTGTTCAAACAGGCTAAAGAAAAAGCGCCTTGTATCATATTCATAGATGAGATAGACGCTATAGGACGTTCAAGAGGTAGAGGACAGATTCCTGGAGCTAATGATGAAAGAGAAAATACTCTTAACTCGCTCCTTGTTGAAATGGATGGATTTTCTACTGATTCAGGTGTTATCATACTTGCAGCGACGAACCGACCAGATGTCCTTGACTCTGCTCTTTTGAGACCTGGACGTTTCGACAGACAAATAAGCATTGATAAACCAGATATTGTCGGAAGAGAACAAATTTTCAATGTTCATTTAAAACCATTGAAATTATCTAAAGAACTTGATGCGAAAAAGCTGGCAGCTCAAACTCCCGGATTTGCTGGAGCTGAAATAGCAAACGTGTGTAACGAAGCCGCTTTAATTGCAGCAAGAAAAGATAAGCAGGAGATTGACATGAATGATTTTCAGGATGCTATTGACCGTGTTATTGGTGGTCTTGAAAAGAAAAATAAAATTATTTCTCCTGAAGAAAAAAAGATCGTTGCATACCATGAGGCGGGACATGCAGTTGCAGGATGGTTCCTGGAGCATGCAGATCCTTTGGTAAAAGTAAGTATTGTTCCAAGAGGTATAGCAGCCCTTGGATACGCCCAATACCTGCCAAAAGAGCAGTTTCTTTATACAACAGAGCAGTTGTTTGATGAGATGTGTATGACACTTGGAGGAAGAGCTGCAGAGGAAATTGTTTTCGGTAAAATTTCTACCGGTGCATTAAGTGACCTTGAAAGAATCACTAAAATGGCATACAGCATGGTAACCATGTACGGTATGAATAATAAAATCGGGAATATTTCATTCTATGATTCAAAACAAAGCGAATACTCTTTTAACAAGCCATATTCAGAAGCAACTGCTGAAACAATTGATCAGGAAGTAAGGACAATTATCCAAGAAGCTTACGATAGAACCAAACAACTTCTTTTGGATAAAAGAAACGAGCTTGAATTAATTGCTCAGGAACTTCTTAAGAGAGAAATTATTTTCCAAACTGATCTTGAAGTGTTAATCGGAAAAAGACCATTTGAAAGAGAAACAACTTATCAAGCATATACGAATAGAAAAGTATCTGGCGACGGTAGTGTTGATTTGAACACAAATGCATTAAAAAATCTTGAAGATGAACACAAAGCAAAGATTTCAGAGCAGGAAAAAAAGAAAGAATCAGAATCTCAGTCTCCTGAGAAGGTAAAACAAGAAGGAGATCAGCCGAATAATTAATGGGATTCAATTTATCAAAAGACAAAATATTTAATAAAATCAGGAGTGCGAGTTCTACCGTTCAGGGAGCAGCTCGCACTCCTGACTTTTCCTCCCCTATCTATAGTATCAATAATATGGAAGATTGGGGAATATCCTTTGCGGAAAAATTCACTCAGGCTGGAGGTACTTTCATCTATTGCGAATCAACTGTTCATTTTCAAAACGCCCTGGTTAAATTTGTAAAGCAGAAAAAAAACTCTACTTGCTATAGTGCCGAAACTCTTATAAGTGAAATGGCTGGAGATTTTGGAATAAAATGTCAAAGTCAGATCGATAAGCTTACAGATAATAACCTCTTTATATCGAGCTGCGAATCTCTTTTGGCAGAATCGGGGAGTATTATCGTTTCTTCCAATCAACAGCAAATTCAATCTCCACTTTACTTTCATTCCAACATTCATATCATCATTGCATTTGTTGATCAGATCTTACTTTCCCGAAATGATGGAATCAGGCATCTTGAAGAAAAGTATCAGAAAAATTCACCATCTTTGATTTCAATAGTAACAGGATCAAAATCTTCTTCAAATGCAGAGCAACGACCAAAAGAAGTTGTTTTGTTCTTAATTGATGAAACAGATAATTAATTCGCTTTCCCCCGGAAAAAAAATATTTTTCGCTTCCGATTTTCATCTTGGAGTTCCGACAGCAGAGGAAAGCCTTCTTAGAGAAAAGAAAATTGTAGCTTGGTTGGAATCCATCAGAAATGAAGCTCAAGCAATTTATTTATTGGGTGACCTATTCGATTTCTGGTTTGAATACAAGCATGCAATTCCAAAAGGTTTTATCAGAATTCAAGGTAAACTGGCAGAATTATCCGATGCGGGGATTCCCATTTATATTTTTACAGGAAATCATGATATGTGGATATTTGATTACTTCACAGAAGAATTAAATATTCCTGTTTTCCGAAATCCAATAGAGCTTACTGTTTCCGGCAAAGAATTTCTTATAGGACATGGAGATGCGCTGGGCCCTGGTGAAAGAACCTTTAAATTGCTCAGAAAATTCTTTCATAACCCAATGTGTCAGTTTCTTTTCAGCTGGATTCATCCGGATATTGGTATAGGACTTGCAAACTATTTTTCCAAAAGCAGCAGAAACAAAACTCGCAAACATGGAGAGGAATTTCTTGGTGATAAAGAATTTCTTTATCAGTATTGTATTGAACAGGAAAATCTAAAACATAGAGATTATTATATTTTCGGACACAGACATTTGAAGTTAGAGATGAAAGTTGGGTCTAATTCCGTTTATATAAATATTGGAGACTGGATTAACTATTATACCTATGCAGAATTTGACGGAAGGAAACTTGAGCTTAAAGAATTCAAAGGTTAAATTCTTTATTTCCACGATCCTGTTATATTTTTTTGTCCAAAACACATTTGCACAGGAAAGCCATCTCAATTTCCTAAAATCAGTAAAGATCAATACTGCAGTAAAAAAAGTCTCCATCGATACCTATTTCAATTTTTATACAGCTGACGCAAATGGCAATGTTAGCAAATTTGATTCGGAGGGTAATTATTTATTAACCTTTTCTCCTCAGAAAAAAAGTAATGTTACTTTGCTTGAAGCATGGCGAAATGTGAATATCTTCGTCTTCTATAGAAATTTTCAGCAGTTTTTGTTTTTAAATAGATTTCTCACCCCCTCACCCAACACAGATCTAAATCAAGAACTTGTAGGCTTTGCCAGAATCGCAGCACCTTCATCCGACAATAATTTATGGCTGGTGGATGAGACCGATTTTTCTCTGAAAAAATACAATCTTACTTTCCATAAGCTAGATATAAGAAATCCTCTTGAGCTTATTCTTAATCCCCAGAATTATGATCTAACGTTTTTAAGAGAGTATCAGAATTTGCTATTTATAAACGATAAAAACTCTGGAATTTTAATCTTTGACAATATGGGTAATCTGAAAGAGCGAATTTCAGTTAAGGGATTAGATTATTTCAGTTTCATCAAAAACAATCTTTATTATATTCAGGACAACAAGCTTATAATTCTTGATCTTTACACTAAAAAGGCAATGGAAATTGACCTTCCTTCAGAAAAAGCATATAATTTTGTCCTCTTAAGCGAACAAAGAGCTTTTCTTTTCGATCAGGAATCAGTAGACATTTTTTCTTTCTCTCTTCCCTAAAGACGCTACATAACTAACTCAATACCAACACACATCATTTCAATAAAAAACATTTCTTTAGAATCACAACTTAATTTTATAAAAAGGAGGTATGTGATGAGAAGGATATTTTATAGCATGATAATTTTTTCCCTGGTATTGGGATCCTGCAGCTCCAAAGGTAGGTCAAGAGGCAGATCCTATATGAATACAAAAGGTGTAAATAAGGGAAATATCGCAGCTAGTTCACCAACCAAAAAACAACAAGAGACTGAAGAAAGCAATGTTGATTCTGATGGCTATGCATACAGCTTTTCTAGGACTAGAATAAATTTTCAAGGGGCTTCTGGGATGGGTATGGGAGGAAGTTATGCTTCTACCTATTTCGCTGGTGAAGACAAGAAAATTGCAGCAGAAAAGAAACATCCTTCAAAGCCTTCACCAACTGTAAAAAAATCTTATGCTGACACTACTGCATATATACAACAAAGTTATCCAGAGACAGACTCTGCATATAGTAGCAATAAAGACGCTGATACCAGCGCTTATAAGCAGGAATGGCAGCAATATAACTGGTAAAAACTATGAAAAAGATTATAATAGCTCTTTCATTGGCAATGGTAGTTTTCGGATTTGGATGTAAAAGCCAAACTGGTACTGAAAGCTATAGCATCAATACAGAGCGGGAGTTGCCTGAAGGAGCATCTCAAGACACGGAATATAATTATAATAGCGCGAGTCCCGAAGCCGAAAACGGTCCTGTTGAGGGACAGCAGGGGGCACACGGTACCAATGCATGGTTTTTCAATGGGAGAACGAGAGAATAAAATCAAAATAGCAATGAGATGAAAAGGATTTTCAAATCGGGATTGTTTCTGATAGCCTTGGGTACAATCTTTTCTTGTGGCAGAGACTATGAAACCGTCGATGCAGCATTTAAAGATACATTAAAGGTCAATGATGTACCCAATAAAGAGCTTCAGGAAAAAGATCCCGCAAATCTTGTGGATACCAAACCGTCTGCTCCTGGAGCAGCTGAATCAGACACAAAGAAAGCTGATGCTCAGGCTAGCGAAAGCGTTAGTGATAGTAGCGACAAGAAATAAATGTATAAACTATTCTGGTATTTTAATTCGATCCAACATACCAGAATAGTTTTAAAACATTATTTTATCTTAAGGGTAATTTTTATTAAAATGTATTTCCTCTTCTAATCAAAGAGATTTATTCGATAAATTAGTTTACAGACATTTTTATAACAAATTGCAATGCATCTAACTATTTAAAAAGTACGTTAACATGATGGTGAGAAATAGCATTCTAGTTTTGATTTTAGCAATCCTTGCCTCATTATTCAACAACCTGTATTCAGGAACGGGTCACCTGGTGCTGACCAAAAATGAGGTCAGAAAGGAATATAAAAAAGCAGACTATATTTCCAAATATGACAGCCTTATGAAAGAGTTTGGGCAAAACAAAATTTTGCCTCAAGGTTATGAATTGCAGGCATTAATAGCCTTATCTCATTTCCCTGAACTGAAAGGAGTGAAAATTAAATTTGTCATGAAGCCTGCATATATTCCACTTACCTCACAGCCAAACCTCTGGACAATTCTGAGGAAAACTGATCATAGGGAATATTTGGTAATTATTAGTAGTCAGAGCAGTCCAATTATGGATAATATCATCCTCAAAAGTCTGTCATTTAATGCTCAGATAGGAGTTATTGGTCATGAACTCGCTCATACAGCTTTTTACATCAATAAAAGTGGGGAAGAATTAGCATCTGTTGCTCTGGATTATATATTCCCCAATACAAGATCTCAATTTGAAAAAGATACCGACCGCCGGACAATAAGACATGGTTTGGGTTGGCAACTTTATGAGTATGCTGCTTATGTGAGAAGTCTTCCCGAAATGGAAGGTGATAATGACTGGATTGATCAGTATTATATGAGCCCAAAAAGAATTCTGGATTATATGGCATTATTACCAGAATATTCTCTTCACCAATAAATCTCCAGCTTAATAAAATTTGTTACCTTCTTTGTTGCTCAAGGAATGATTGTAAAATAATAGTAGCGCTTATTTTATCTATATTGCCTTTCTCTCTCCTATCCTTCTTTTTCATTCCTCCGGCAATCATAGCATCTAAAGCCATGGAACTCGTAAATCTTTCATCCACAAAGTGAATAGGAATTGAAGGTAGAGCTTTAATTAATTTCTCTGAAAAAGCTTTTACATATTTTGCATTTTCAGAGTCATTATTATCTAGGGTCTTGGGCATACCAACTACGAAGGTTTCAACATCTTCTTTACTGCAATATGCTTTTAAAAAATCAAGAGCCTTGGATTCTTCAATTGTATCAAGTGCTGTTGCTATAATTTTTAATGGATCTGTTACAGCTAGTCCCACTCGCCTTCTTCCATAATCAATAGCTAGAATTCTACCCATATTCTTATATCATTAATATTCATATACCCAGATATCAGCCCAATTACGGTTTACTTCTGGATTGTGATGAAATGCCGTCACCTTTTTAGGGTTTCGTTTTAAAAGAAAAGGTCCTTCACCTATAGTTATGACTTTTCCCATTTTTAGTCTACCTATCTTTTCCTTGTCCAACTCCACACTATAAAACTTCCCTTTCACCTTTTGAGCCTCGAGGTAGTAATTGATCGACTGAACAGAAATAAGATTCAGGGAATCATTTTTACCATCTTCTATCTCATCTACATACATTTTTGCCTGAGCAAGAGCAGTGGGATTCATATGTTGAACCACAAGGTAAACAGTAATGCTAATATTTGTAAACAGAAAAACCAGAACCATTAGTTTTGCTGATAGATAATTATAGTTTACTATGAAATAAATAATACCATAAGAAATCGTAATCAGAAAAAAAGGGATAAGAGGCAAAACATCTACCGATCCATGATATTGATTTGGAAAGATAATAGCCCAGATTCCATATAGCCCCAAGGTGCCCGAAATGACGTAGTTTTTGGCTTTTGGATAGTCAAAACTTAATAAAATGATGATTCCAAAAAAAGTACAGAAAAGAATTCCTACAGAAATGATGAGCGTAAACGGGCTACTGTCAATCCAAAAGCCTCCCAATCCATCTCTCCAAAGATGTTCTACAAAACTAAATATTTGAGTTACTTTAAAATTCGTTAACCCGAATATGAAATAGTTTTTTGTGTAATCAGTGGAAAGATTAATAAAATCTGTCCACCCCGTAGCAATAATAACTGGCATTAACCATAGCAACACCCCTATTATAAAGTACCCCAAACAAGGAATGAATTTATTATTACTAATAAAAGCATACACTAGAGGAACTATCAAAAATGGGAAGTAACCCAATTTAATACCTAACACCAATCCAGCAGCAAAGCATCCTTTGTAAACCTGCTTTATTTGATAGTGATCTGGAACGAGGTAGTAAAAACATGCCATCAATCCGGCCACGGCCAAGACATCTGGGAGATACCTGTTACTTGCAAGCCAGATTGCCTGACTAAAGAATATTAACAATGCTGTAAGGCTACCTTCTAAAGACACTAAAGGAACTTGAAGAACATTTAAGGTAAAATAAATAAGTAAAAAAAGCCCAAATGCACCAATCACGGAAAAAGCGACCGGCATGTTACCTGTAATAAGATATGTAACCTTGGTAATTGCAACAAACAAAGGGGCTCCTGCATAATCAGCCTGAGAAAGCGCCCAATCAAAATCCATGACATTTAAAGCATAATGAAGATTTTCTACATCTTCCACATAGTAAAGTGATGTGAGAATCCTGCTAATCAAGCACAGCAAAAGAAGGATAATATTTGGAATATAAATTCTCAAAAATAAAAATATTATATATTATTATATTACAATTTTTTCCAAAACTAAGCAAATTAAATACATCATTTGTAACGATAAGTATAAATTATTTGCTGATAAACAGAAATAAAAACAAGCTTAATTTGCTTAATTCTGAATGATTAATATGAATGAACCTTTATACTCAAAGAGAGAGTATTATTCGGAGGATATTCAACAAAGGTTGTATTAAACTCATTTTAATAAATTATCTACAATCCTTTTTTTTAATCCAGCTTTCTATTCCATATATTAACCTTTACATTTCATCAGTTTGAATAATAGTTAGGGAGAAAGATTCAACAAACTGCAAGAATTTATGATTTGAATATCTTAAATTAATAACTTTACAAGCGATAATTGGTTATAGAATGTACAACAAATAGTTAAATTTTTTTACACGTGACTCAAAAAACGAATCCAAGAAAATACTACAAATTCCCAATTTTTCTGGCTCTAGCTGTGATTTGTGGAATCTTTATCGGTGCTGTCATGAACAGCGACGGAAGCAAGAATAATATTACTCAAAGCTTTAAAAGGTATTATGAAATTCTCAATTATGTGGAAAATGATTATGTTGATACGGTCAACATGGATGAGCTGGTAGATTTTTCCATAGTAAAAATGCTGGAAAAATTGGATCCACACACAGCATATATTCCAAAAAAAGATATCGACATTGCCAGATCTCAGCTAGAAGGTGATTTCGAAGGGATCGGGATTGAATTTAATATTATCAAAGACACTATCTACGTTGTCGCTCCCATTAGTGGCGGACCATCTGAAGCTGTTGGACTAATGGCTGGAGACAAAATAGTAAAAGTCGATGATAAATCAGTTGCCGGAGCTGGCATCACCAATGGTGATGTGTTCAGCAAGCTCAGAGGCCCTAAAGGAACTAAAGTGAAAGTAACGATTGTAAGAAAAAATGCCAAAAAACCTCTGGATTTTGTGATTACTCGTGATAAAATACCTACTTATTCTGTAGATGTATCTTATATGGTTGATCAGACAACAGGTTACATCAAAGTCAGTAGATTTTCTGCAAATACTTATACAGAATTCAAACAAGCGCTTACTGGCTTAAAAGCCAAAGGTATGAAACAGCTGATTATAGACCTGAAAGATAACCCTGGAGGTTACATGGACAGGGCTACAAGAATTGTAGATGAGCTTTTGGATGATAGAAAACTGATTGTTTATACAGATGGAAAGGATCCTCGCTATGACTCCAGGATAGAAGCTTATATGAATGGTGATTTTGAAAAAGGTCCTGTTATTGTATTGATAAATGAAGGTAGTGCCTCTGCTTCAGAAATCGTTTCTGGCGCATTGCAAGATAACGACAGAGCTCTTATTGTAGGCAGAAGATCATTTGGAAAAGGATTGGTTCAAATGCCTATCCCACTGAGTGATGGATCAGAACTAAGACTGACAATTTCCAGGTATTATACACCAAGCGGCAGAAGTATTCAGAAGCCATATGATAAAAATAATACTGATGATTATAGCTCCGATCTTCTGAAAAGATACCAACATGGAGAATTTTTCCATGCAGACAGTATTAAATTCAATGACTCATTAAAGTATAAGACTACGAAAGGTAGATACGTTTATGGAGGCGGAGGCATCATGCCTGATATTTTTGTTCCAAGAGATACTACAGCATTTACCACCTATCTTGTAGAGCTTTTTAACAAGAATATTATCAGAGAATATACTCTTGACTACTATTCAAACAATAAAGAGGAACTTCAGAAAATGACTTTTGAAGAATTTAAAAAGACTTTCACAGTCACCGACAAAATGCTGAAAGAAGTAGTTGATCTGGCTACAAGGTCAGGAGTGAAATTCAAAGAAAGCGACTTTAATAAATCTAAGAATATGCTTAAAAATAATATCAAAGCATATATTGGAAGAAGCGTTTGGGGCAATAGTGGATTCTACCCAATCATCAATGAAACTGATGAAATTTATCTTTCCGCATTGAAACAATGGGATAAGGCAAAAGAAATTGAATTAGGGAAAAAGAAGAAATAAAAGTTGAAAGCTCAAAGTTAAAAAGTAAAAGGACCGTGCGATCGGTCCTTTTTTTGTATTTGGTCATTTTGTATATTATAATTCACCCCAATAATATCTTTTGTTCAACTTGTAGCAATGATTAACTTAACTAAGTTCAGTTCTCTGAAAGTATTACTCAAAGAAAAAGGTTGCCTATACTTAAGCAACCTTTTTCTTTTAAAGCACTTTTCACTTGGAAAATCAAACCTGTAAATATTTTAAAATTCCGGTTCAAAACCTCTGTCCTGATAAAGGATCGAAATTATCTGCTGGGCAAGGTATTTCACCCTTCGGCTGCTGGTATTATTTAAAATAACAATACAATTATTATCCTTTGTAAATCTGATAATGCAAGTATTAGCTCCCCTCCAGTGTCCAAAATGATAGACGATGTCCGGCTCATTTTTAACTTTTCTCCATCCAAACCCATAATTTATACGCTTACCATTAGTCAGCACAGAATAATCGAATGCTTTTTTTATTGTAGAATCAGCCACCAGAATGTTTTTTGCCAAGGCACGGTCCCATTTAAAAAGGTCAATTGCTGAGGAATAGATTCCTTTTTCACCAACCATTCCATTTCTGAGATCATTTTCATCTGAACTATGTCCGCCCCTGTAAGGACCATAGATTCTTACCCTATTTCTGATTTTACCCTCATCATTAATATTATATACATGAGAATTATTCATTCCCAAAGCCTTAAAAATTCTATCTTCTATGAATGATTCATAAGATTGCTTGGAGACTCTTTCTATAATTTCAGCCAGAAGTACATAATTGCTGTTATTATATGAGAATCTACTCCCGGGTCTGAATTGCACCGGTGGATGAAAATTTTTATATATGTAAATCAAATCTTTGTTTTTGGCAATTTCGCAGCTATCCCAATAACAGAAAAAATTAGGAAGATAATTGAGAATATTAGGCACTCCGGAACTATGATTCAACAAGTTTCTGACTTTAATATCCTTGTAAGGAATTTCGGGTAGGTACTTTTGAATGTCATCATCTAAAGAAATTTTCTTTTCTTCACTCAACATCATTATTCCCATCGCAGTGAACTGCTTCGAAACAGATGCGAGGTGAAAGGAAGCACTGTCAGAAAGAGGAGTTTTTTTTCTCCAATCAGAAAATCCATAAAAATTATCATAGATGATTTTCCCATCTTCGGAAACTAGGACACATCCATTAAACTGTTTTGACCGTCCCAGTTTTTGAACAAGGTCTTCTATTTTGGCGGATTTTGTTTTTTGTGACTGCGACAGGTTTACTTTAAGAGTATAATAATTCTCTGCAATTTTTACATTATTAGAAATATCACTTTTTTTATTTAAAAAGGACAATTGCCCCTGTGGTCCCTTCGAGTCACATCCACCCAAAAACAATGTAACCAACAGTAAATAAAGGAGTTTTCTCATAAATACTTTTGAAGTGTTAACAAAATCTGCGAAAATCCGTATATGATTTTGCTTTTATCGTGTCTCTTTTAAGAAATATTTAACCAAAACGGTTTAAATTGGTTTTTAATTCAAATATGTTATTAAAAATTGATTATTATTATTAATTTTAAACTGGAAAAGAATTTTCAGTTTTTTGATCTTTAAGACAAAATGAAATCAAGGAAAAAACTTTACATTTTTACAATATTTTGTTTATTGTTTTCCCACTTGGGTTTCTCTCAGGCAAGACATAACCGACTGGTAAACAGGTCTGGATATTTAATGCAGGAGAAGCTTAGCGTTACAGCCCAGCTGGGTCTTTCATCTTACTATGGTGATTTGTGTGATAAGTTTGATTGTATGCAATTCCGACCTAATTTCGGAATCGGCATGGCTTACAGGTTTAATCCCAACATATATGGAAGAGCGGAAATAAACTATGTAAGATTAGCATCAAATGATGTGCATAAGGAAAGAAATCTTGATTTCAGATCCGGAAATTTGGAAGCATATGTTGCAGGAGTATATGACTACTATCCATATACCAAACATTTCAGACGTAGAAAACTTATAAATCCTTACGCATTCTTAGGAGTAGGAATTACTTACTTCAACCCTTACGGTTCACTGAATGGGCAATGGTATAAACTTAGACCTTTGCATACAGAAGGTAAATCATATAGCCCGGTCACAGCAATCATCCCAGTGGGAGTAGGTTTTAGAATTAAGTATACAAGACAATTAGAGTTTATGGTTGAAGGTGGTTACAGGTTCACTTTCACAGATTATCTGGATGACGCAAGTTCTTATAAATTCTTGGATGACAGCCAATTTACAAATCCTGTAGCCAGAGATATTTCGAACAAGATAAAATCAGGAGAAACTCAAAATTTCCAGAGAGGTAATCCGAAAAGAAATGATGGATATTTTGTATTTCAGGTAAAAGCAAGATACACCTTTGTATCCAATATCAATAACTTTAGAGGCAGAAGCCCAAGATTCTTAAGAAAGACATACTAGTAGATTGTGATTACAATCAATTAATTCCTAAAAGCCCCAAAATAATTTTTGGGGCTTTTTAATTTAAAATTAAATTAATATTTCATTTAAAATCCTTCTGCTGAACAGAAGAATTTTAAATGATCTTAAAACAATAAGTATTCTATCACTTTTCTGCCTGTTGGAGAATACTCTCGCTTAACGATAGTATTATTCCTATTTTTTCATTTTAAAACACATAAATCAGGCCTTTTTTTTCATTTTTCCAATTGAGAGTTAGTCCCTACTTTATAAATAATTCATTAAATCAAGTCAACTTTTAATAAAACAATATGAACGATTACCTGGATTTTATTCAATTGCAGTACTTCAGCTGCTTATTCAACAAATTACATCTTACCAAAAATCATTGACCTTCTTGATAAAAAAAACAAATGCATATTGGATCTTGGCTGTGGCAATGGCTTGATGACAAAAGCTATTCGGGAAATGGGATATGATATTTATGGAATTGATGCTTCTGAAACAAGTATAAACATTGCCTTTAAAAACCATCCAAAGTTTTTTTTTCAGCATATTTCAGACAACAATCTTCCAGTTGAAATTATAGATAAGAAATTTGACACAATTATCTCTACGCAAGTGATACAATTGGTACATACTTATCGAATGCGGATATAAAGTAAAAAAATATTCAGGGGGCAGGGACGTTTTCCCTATTTTTGGAAATCAATGATTGTTGAAGGTGAACTAAACAAGAAACCTTGATTATTTCTGATAATAGTTAAAAGTCATAATAAAAATTCTGCAAATTGGTAGAAAAACCAACTGAATAATAGTGAGTCATACTGTTTGGATCTCCATAACCAGTTATTATCCTGTTAACATAGCTGAATGTTAATCGCATGTTGGTTTTAGGATTTATCAAATAACCAGCTTTAAACTCCAGATAATGCAGGTTATTTTTAGGACCTTGTGCCGGATGTTTTGCATAAGGGAATTGGTAATTCACTCCATTGTAAATTCCTCCATAATCTGGAATAAAAATATTCTTGCCATAACTCACATTCCCAGTGTCTACTCCATATTGAGTATAGATATACTTTAATTCAATAAAAAATCTCCTATATCGATAATCAACAATTGTCACTAACTCTTTAAAATTAGCACCAAGAGGATGTGCAAGGGCTTGATTATAATGGCTGTAATTCTGTTCTATTGTCCGATGAGAATAAGTATATGGCATTACTACATTGTATTCTCCCTGAAGTGCTAGATTCTTAATATTTAAAGGATCAAAGACCCTTGTGCCTATCTGATATCCATATTTCTGTTGGTACCTATAATCTTTATTCTTGAATTCATCCAGTTTAAAATCATCAAGAATAAATTGTCCGTAGAAATACCATTTACTGTTTATCTTATATTTCAGATTTAACCCCATTAAAGCATTGTCTGAGCTTCCCTGTGAAAACTCAACGGATCTATAAAATATTATCGGATTAAGATAAGCCAAATCATATCCCCTTTTCGAGGTTGAATCGCCTCCCGGCCAGATAATACTTTCAAAAAGACCGACTGTCAATGACTTTCCAATATCAATGCTTAGAAAATGAAATGTCCCGAATTTTTTGGGATATCCAGTTCCTTTACCATTCACAACTAACTGGCTTCCCCTTATATCCTGGAATTGTGTAAAAAGATTCACATATTTAATCTTCCATACAGATGTGGTGACTTTTAAAAATGGATAAGCAAAAGAATTATCCGATAGCAACAGAGACCTATAACCATCTCCAATAAAATTCTTTCCCTGCCCAAACTGAAAATTAAAGTATCTGCTCGGTGTATAAGTAACCCAACCATAGGCCATATTAAAGTCATAAGCTCTTGATAATTCCCCTGGTTTAAATGGTTTTGACTCTCCCTGACCCGGCACTACTTTATATTCTGTGATAAATGTGTCAATGTAAGGCGAAAAAGTTGCCTGATTTTCATAATAAGAAGTATAAAAGGACACTTTCTTTCCTATTGATCCAAATACCTGAATTCCACGCGTATTAGTATAGACCTTTTTCCCGGAAACAGTTTCTCTTCCTAAATCTACGTTTAACAATGGATCTGCATGTAGGACTAAACCTGCAGTATCAACATTTACAAGATGTCTGTTCAGCAAATTATCCGCTATTCGACCCATCAGTCTTTTCCTGGATATATTAAACGGTCTAAAATCATACAACGAATCTATATTGATAAGGGTATCAAGCTCCGCAGAATTATACGGTTTTATTGCAGTATGAAATTCAATTTTCTTTTGAGCTAGAGCTCTGTCATAAGGTAGAAGGAATTCTCTATTAAGAGGCAAAAAATCTTGAGCATGCAAATGTTCCACAAAAAAAATAAACACTATAAACAGGGATCTCCAATAGTTCATATCAATTTATTTGGCATTTTCTTCGCCTCTTATCATATTAAATACAGTAAGAAAGATTATTTGGAGATCAAGCAACAGACTCCAGTTTTCAATATACCAGACATCGTATTTCACTCTTCTGATCATTTTTCTAGGGTCCTCAGTTTGTCCACGAAGACCACTTACTTGAGCCCAACCTGTGATTCCCGGCTTCACAAGGTGCCTTACCATAAATCTGTCTACTATTTTCGAATACTCTTGAGTGTGTTTAAGCATATGAGGTCTTGGACCTACTACTGACATATTACCAATGAAAACATTAAAGAACTGGGGCAATTCATCAAGATTGGTTTTCCTCATAAACTTCCCGATTTTAGTAACACGAGGATCTTCTGCTGTTGCTTGTTTAGAGTCAGCCTCTTGATTTACTTTCATAGATCGGAACTTATAGCAAGGAAATACCTGATTATTCTTTCCAGATCTTTTCTGAATAAAGAAAATAGGCCCCTTCGAACTGAGCTTAATAAGTATAACAAAAAGAGGGAACAACCATGAAAAGAGGAATACAATCACAAATAGAGAAAAGAGGATATCAAAAGTCCTTTTAACAAACCTGTTCAGGACATTTTCTAAAGGCTCTTTTCTGATAGTTAAAATAGGCACTGAATTGTAAAATTCCAGATTAACCTTCTTGCTCAGAAATCCTCTGAAATCCGGTACTATTTTAAATCGAATTAGATTATTGTCAGAAAACTCGGCTAATTCTCTTATCAGCTTTGAAGAGTTTAGGGGAAGTGCACAAAATATTTCGTCTATTTTGAATCGTTTGGCCACTGTTGGTAAATCACTCACTTTGCCGATAATCAGGTTCCGGTGAAGACATTTATCGGGATTATCATCTAAAAATCCAAGAAACCTGTATCCTGCAGAATTTTCAGATCTGAAATAATTAAGCATAGAATTACCTGCTGAACCAGCACCAATAATAATTACATGTCTGAAATTAGCACCTTTTCTCCTATACCTTTTCAGCAAATAATAAAAAACAAGCCTCCAAAATACCATTCCAACAATACAAATTGCATAAGAAAGCAAAAGGTGACTTCGGGAATAGTAATATCCATGAATTATGGCAATAAATGAAAAAATTGTGAGAGCATGAAGGACAAGAGCCTTGAACATATTCCACAAAATCCTTTCTATTCTGGTAAAACGTTCGATATCATATATCCTGAGCAAAAGAACAATTACCAGCCAGAGGAGATTCAAGAGAATAGTTAAAAATACGAAATGGTCATTATACCCAAGGTAATAACGTAATTTCAGATAAAGATAAGAACCCAGAAATCCTGCATTCAGAATCGCCAGATCCCCCAATAAACTTATTAACTTTAAAAACCTACTGTAACCTTTTCTCATTTTGAGCTGCTTGCTCGTTTTATATATATATTGTTGGGGCGAAGATAAAACAAAATTCTTTACGAAAGACCTGAAATTACGTTTTGAAAATCCTTCAGTATCTCATCTTTATTTAGGTATTTCAAGGCATACTTCCTTGCGTTTTCTTTTTTAAGAGTATTTTCTAAAGGGGAATCAATAGCTTTTTCCAATATACTGATCAAATTTCCTATATTTTCAGGCTCTGCGAGCCATCCTGCATTTGTTTCTCCTATCATTTTATGAAGTGAGGAGTTGTCCACAGCCGTCACAATTGCACATCCTCCCGCGGAAAGGATAGACAAAAGCTTTGAAGGCAACAATAAATCCGAAGCAGCTTTTTTCTGTAATACAAGATGAAAATCGGCGATAGCAAGAAATGCGGAGAGCTTTTCATAAGCCTGAATAGGAAGAAAGGTTATATTCTTCAAACGATTCGCTTCTGTTTCTTTCATCAATCGTTCTTTTGCGGCACCCTCTCCCGCCAAAACTATTTTCACTTCTGATCTATCCGCAAATTTCTGAGCTATGGGAATCACAGCTTCTAGTCCTTGCTTTTCACCCATATTTCCGGAATATAAGATGATAATATCTTTCTCCTCAAACCCTAATTCACTCCGCATAGAGTCATTTTTGGGCATAGGTCTGATAAAATCAGTATCCACCCAGTTCGGAAGCATGATATATTTTCCTGCATCGATTCCCTTCCCGAGAATTTTCATTTTCATTCCATCGCTTATTGAGGAAACGTAATCGGCCTTTCTGAGGAAAAACTTCTCCATGTACTCAAGTACATTTAATAAACGGTCATTTTTAATCAAGCCAAGGTCTCTGGCTGCATCTACCTGTAGATCCTGAATATGAAATACCCATTTCGTCTTATGAAATCTTGAGTATATATATGGCCAAGCCCCAATGATCAATGGTGGATAGGGAGATATTACAAGATCATATTTTCTAAACAGGGATTTAAACCACCAGATTGAAGAGGATAATAAGAAGGAAAATTCGTGAGCAATTCTAGTTGTCCCCGTCACTTTCTCCGGAACATAAAAAACAGTTCTTCTGACTTTTACTTTATTAATCGTTTCGGTAAACCACCATCTGCCCTGATAAGCTTTTCTGATCTTCCATTCCGGGTAATAAGGCATGGAAGTAATCACCTCTACTTCGTGACCATGTTCAGCAAGCCACTCGCACATCTCTCCTGTATATTTACCAATCCCTGTTAACTCAGGTGCATAATTTATTCCAAATACTAAAATTCTCATTAATCTGCTTTATCCGGCCAGTTTAATTCCACCTCAATCACGAAATGGGTTTTCAAGTTATTATTTATTTCAGATATTTTAACGCTAAAAATACTTATTCAATCAGTTAAATCTAAAAATTTATATTAAAGATTATTTAATATAATCAGGTCCCGAAACATCCACGTTTTTTTTCTGAAATATTTGAAAAAAGGCCACTATTTGAAAACTTGAATACTAACTGAAGAAATACTGGGAGTATTATGATTATCTTCCATAAATCATTATCTGAAAAAATCCAAGAACATATTATAATAGAAACAATATATAAAATTAGTATTATTCAAAGCTGGAAATTATAAATACTATTTCTATACTTAATTTGAAGAAGGTAAAGTTTTGATTGCAAGTGTTCTTTCTTGTCCATACCTTCAGCCAAGAAGGGCGGTTATTGAAAGATGATCTTTACATTTATTTACTAACCTTCACAGACATCACATTTGTGTTAGTAGAAAGAAGTCCTTTTTTACGTATTTTTTGCCCAAATGAAATACTTCTTAACTCAATTAATTTATAAAACAAATATGATATTAGAATTATTGTAAGATATGCTAAGGTAACACCTAATACAGTATTTATAATGGGTCCCTCTGTACTAGGTTTATAAAATTGTATTAAACCTTCGAGAATTGGCTGATGAATTAAGTATATACTATAGCTTATCAATCCGATGAATGTCAATACTTTTATAAATAGCCTATTTATTGTAAATCGACTCAAACTCTCATTTTGTAAAAAGGTTTCAATTAGTGCTAAGCACGTAAGTGAAGCAGGAAGTAACATAAAAAAGGATGTAACTTTAAACAGTTTAAAACTTAAAAACAAAGCATAGAATAATAGAAACCATACAAAAGGTTTGTAAAATATTCTTTTTTTATTGTAGTATCTGTCTGCTAGAAATGCCCCAGAACACCAAACAATCCAAAACTTTAAAACAAAAGCAGTGTAGGTTAATGAATTGTATCCCGATACACATCCAAAAATAGATAAAGCTAAATTTAATGATAATACGATAATTGTAGTTTTTGAAGCACTGAAATACTTAAGTAAAACTAAGTATAAAGGGTAGATTAGATATAACTGAAATTCAAGAGCTAAGCTCCAAAAGCTTGGATTTATTGCAAAAAATGTTCTATTACTTAAGTTATGAACAAAAAAAACGTGAGTAATTATATCAAAAAAACCTTTTAATGAGAAATCTTTTTGCATGAAGGAAAAGAAAATAAGAACTAAAAAATATGGAGGATAAATTCTCCAAAACCTTTTACTAAAAAATTCCTTTGCGCTAAAAGAGCTGCCGTTTTTCAAGTAATTTAAATGTATCAAAAAGCCACTTATTACAAGAAAAAGTTCTACACCCATCGCACCTTGTCCTATTGGATTAAAAGTTAAGATAAGCGATTTTATATTATTAATAATTAAAAATCCACTGTCTGAATATGTTTTAGCCTCAAAATTAGGACAAATTATAAGTAAAGTATGATATGATAATACCAATAAGATAGCAATTCCTCTTAATGCATCAATCTTCTCAATGTATAGTTTATTCATTATATTTCAGGTAACTTTGACTTTTTTACTTATTAAACTTTAATCCTCATTTACACCTCGAAGTCCATTATATGATTTCAACAGAAACGTCCTTTCTCTTTTTGATCCTCCTTAAGGGATTGCCTGCAAAAACATATCCGCCTTCTATATTTCTAAATACAGAACTTCTTGCTCCCACCACCGCACCTTTACCAATTGTTACTCCAGGACCAATAAATACATCTGACGCAATCCAGGCTTCATCTTCAACAATAATTTCTTTTGCAAAAATATCAAATGTAGTTTTCTCAAAATCGTGAGAGCCGGTGCACAAATAAGATTTCTGAGAGACTACGGCATTACAACCAATATTAATTTTCCCTAAGCTATAAAGTACTACATCATCTCCTATCCATGAATAATCGCCTATGCATACTTTCCAGGGATACGTTGTTTTTACCGAAGGTCTTATTATGACACCTTTTCCAATTTTTGCACCAAAAACTCTTAGCAAGAAACGTCTCCACCCATATAAAATTTGGGGAGAAGGATTGAAAAATAATGCTTCAACAACCCACCAGATTTGTACAATAATACCAGATCTACCACGAAAATGTGGAGGGACTGAGAAGGTATTTAAATTTTGATAATGCTCCTCCATAATTCAACTAAGAATTGCTCATTTTAACTTTTGCCGTTCTTATTCCAAGCTGGTTGATATATTTTTGAAATTTCATTTCCATCAAATAGGAAAACCCTCCAACAAAAAGTAAAACTATTAGTATCTTAATATAGATCGGAAAGTTTATTGGTAAATATGAAATTCCTTTAACTAATGGATAATGAAAAATATAAATTCCAAACGAAATTGGAGCTATTCGAGAAAAAATCCCAAAAATTAAGTCAAACCCTAGAAATTTAAAATGTTGCCACGTTATGGCAATCACAATAAAAAATATTGAACCTAGAAAATGCCTTAACTCAAGAACCGGATGTAAGCCTATTTGAAGCGAACCAGGATATCTAATAACTGGAATTAAAAGCATTAATGAAACAATGCTTAATCCTATAAGAATAGGACCAATATCTTTATACCTAATGAAGCCTTTGATTAAATATAATTTAGCAAGTTCAGCTCCTGTCCACCAAACTATTAAGTATGTCAAAATTAAAGAAGCCGAATTGGGAAATATAGAATATGATATAAAACCTACCATAGAAATTGCTAATACACCTATAAATTGTCTGGTGATAGAAATTTTTATAATAATCCAAAAAATCATATAAAACCACCATTCATAGCTTAGTGACCACAGGGGTAAATTTCCATAATATGGATCAACCCAAACTCCAGGTTTGCCTGCCGAAAAATCCTGCAAATTAAGTAAGTTACCAATTAAAATTTCACTTTGAGGAGGCAAAATTTTTCCTGAATACATACAACTTGTTATGTATGACAACAACAAAGCTATAATAAATAATGGATAAATTCTTTTGAACCTCTTCACGAAATAACTTTTAAAATCTCTCAGCTGATTCTCCTTGGAAAATATTGAATAATAAATCACGAAACCAGACATCAAAAAAAATAATATTACAGCTTCTTGTCCGAATCTGAATAAATAATTCAAGTAATTCCATTTAAATGGATAAAGCTGATTTATATGATGAAAAACAACATACAATGCAGCCATTCCTCTTATGCTTTCAAGTTTTGCTAATTTTTTATTGGACATTTCAGATTTAGCTATAAGTATTTATTTTCTTTTCAGCTTTAATACCTATCCTGGTCAATATACTTATTTTGGTAGGCTATAATTGTAATTTTTTCTTAGAACTTCTTTTAAATCTTCATTTGCTGACTTCGTCTTAAGCTTAATCTCCAACACTTTGGCATCTATTAAAAAACGAAACCAGAAAGCCTGAAGCACATGAAATACTAATCCTTCTTTTCCATCCAAAAATCCCATCTGAATAAAATACCTGTAGAAAAAATATATAAAGCTTCTCATGAAAAGAGGGGTTTTATGAAATAAATTGTTCTTCATCCACCTCTTTCTCTCTATAGGGCTGCCCCAAAATGATGCCTTTACTTCTCCTCCTTCTTCATTTTGGATTACATCAATAGCTTCCAAAAATGCCCACTTATTATGACTTGCAATGAAATTATTTAAGTTATCAGCTACTTCACTGGTTATATCTTTTCTTTTAATTACCAGAGTCTTCCCATTAACAATAAAATGCTGATCATAGGCTTTGGCTTCACATCCACCTTTTTGAGATCTATAGAGTCTTAGATGATAATTATAATGCGACTTAATCCATCTTTCCATAAAAATTGCCCTTCTGCCAAACATATATCCATCAATCTCCGGAGTGGGCTTAAAGTCATTGATTAACCAACTTCTTAATTCATCTGTTAATCTTTCATCTGCATCAAGATGAAAGACCCAGTCTGTTTTAAATGGATTATTTTCCTGAGCCCAGTTTCTTTGTAAAGAGTAGTTTTCAAAAGGGTGTTGCAGAAAACATACGTTCCTTTCCTTTACAATATCAATAGTCTTATCGTTTGAATATGAATCTACAACCAAGATCTCCCCAGGCAGATCTTTAAGATTGCCCAGAAGCTGTCCTATATTCTTTTCTTCGTTGTACGTTAATATAATAAATGTGATGTTATTCATTATTTTTTAAACTTCTTTCAATTTTCTTCTAATGGCCTAGGCCAAGCTATTGATTATCTATTCCCAGTAATAAGATTATAAAACCGCAGCTGGTACTTTTTAAATAACATAGCAAAAAATAAACTTATTAATATCGTTAAAAATGGAGATAAAAAATAAATAAGTAGGACATTTATCTCTGAAAATCCCAAAATATAGAATAACATCTTTTTTATAATAGTCATGACCGGTTCGTGAAATGCATATATAAAAAAGGAAAAAGAAAACAATTCAAAATACCATTTTGATGAAAACTCAACATTTTGAAGAAACAAATCATAAAGTCCCCATACTGCCACAATGCCTATAAGGTTGGCTACCTTTATAAAAGGGCCGTTTTCCGGCTCCTTGATAACTAAAACTCTAATTATCAAAATAAGAATCCAAATTATTGAAAGTATAATTGATGTCCTTTTAATCCATAATCTATTGACAACAACTTTTTTTATAGCAAGAAATGAACCTAAGGTAAAGAATAATAATGCTTCTCCTGTAATTATGTAAAGATTCTTATTAAGAAAATAAAGAGACAGAATTGGCACTAAAATTAAATAGGATAACTTATTGATGGTTAATTGAATGATTGGAGTTAGTAAAACTAAAAAAATTAAATTTTGCATAAACCACAGCTGGTAAGGTAATGGATTAACAAACAATTTTAATATTATTTCATAACCTGATAGCTGCCTGATTGGCTGATTTCTAAAAAACTGGCTCGAATATGGCATAGACTGTAATCCCCAAAAGAACAAAAGCCCCCAAAAAGACCATATCAAATAAGGAATTAGCAAGGTTTTTATGCGCTTATTTAATTTCTGAATGTACAATTCGGATGTTAATGACGTATTGTAAAAAAACAGAAAACCAGAAATAAGGAAAAATATTGGTACTGAGATTCTGGCAAGCCCTCCAGAAATAAACCCTTGTACAAAAGTATTATATTGGTTAGTAGAAACTAAAGAGGATGAATTAAATTTAAGAACAAGGTTATAACTATGTATAAAAACTACCATAATCATAGCCCAAAATGAAATAACCTTAATTTTATCACTTGTATAACTTGTAAGTTCCATAATTGCCTTTATCTATATTATAAGGGTTTCTTACTTATAAATCTCAATCATCTTGTTTGCAATATTTTCCCAGTCGAATTGAGCTGCAAACTTTTTTGCATTTAATTTCAGACTATCATTTTCAGTATTTAATAATTTAGACATAGCACAAATTAATTCTGGTTCTGTATTTGAAATCCAATCTCCACAATTATGATTAACGATGCCTTGCCAGGGTGTATAAATACTTGTAATAACTGGAGTCCCGGAAGCTAATGCTTCAGCCACAACTATTCCAAAATTTTCATTATAAGATGGCAATACGAACAAATCTCCCACTTGGAGAAATTTTATTTTATCTTCTTCATACAATGCAGGAAGTAAAAAAACTTCATCTTTAAGGTCTAATGCCTTAATAAGATTTTTTAGATTGCCCTTTTCACCTTCATCTTCTCCTGCAATTAATAATAGTAACTTTTGACTACTTTGTTCTGACAATTTCTTAAATGCCTTAATCAAAATATCAAACCCTTTCTTTTTATGCATCCTACTCATCCCAATGATGATCTTATCCGCAATGATTTTTTTGCCTACCACTTTTTCAAGAAAGGCTTCCTTCGAGATTGAAAGAGCTTTTGAGTATTCGTTTACATATATTCCAGCTGGAATAACTTCTATTTTTGCTTTAGGATAATGAGATAATATTTCTTTCCTTTCCTGTTCAGCTGTTGCATGCCAAATTACTTTGTTTGCGTAAGGCTTTATAAACGTATTCAGCCAGACTCTTTTAAAAGGCAATCCCTGATTAAGTATCCAGTCACCTAAAACTCCATGAGGTGACAAAATTATTTTCTTGTTTAATCGATTAGCCCAAAATAAAGCCACTGCAGTTGAAGAATTAAAAATCGCATTAATATGGACCACGTCAGATCTTTCAATATCCCTTTTAATATTAAAAAATAGAGGCAAGGAAAACCTGTTTAATAAAGTATCATGGTAATACCGTACAAACATTCCGTTATCTAACTCTATGGATTGCTTAGTATCTACTTCCAGATAGCCCTTCATATTTGTGTTAGTCGTTGAAACATGCACCTCTATTCCCTTTGCTGCAATAGATTTACATAAATCTAGTGAATAAAAAATCGTTCCTCCGAATGAAGTTGCAGGATAAAATGAGGGTATGATAAAGGAAAGCTTCATGTGTTCTGTATCAGTTCTAGAAATCTGTTTTTAAAATGAGCCGTTGTAAATTTCTCCTGATATCTCTTATATCCATTGAGACCATAGTTTTTAATCTTTTCTGGCTCTTCATCAATTTCCAGGAGCATTTTATAAAGCGTTTCGGGATCATTATCAGACAATAATCTTCCTGTTTCATAATCTGAAATTATTTCCTCAGCAGGCTGATTTGCGATACCAATACATGCTTTCTTAAAAAACATTGCTTCAAGAAATACTAACCCAAATCCTTCTCTAATACTTGGAAAAAATAGTGCAATTGACCTTGAATAAAAATTTATTAATTCGTTGTCGGAGACTTTTGTAAAAACATGTACCGAACCTTCTAGATCCAATTCTTTGATATAAGACTTCACTGCACCTTCATCATCACCATTGCCTATTATTGCTAATCTTAAACCCAGTTTATTATTTTTTTCGTAATACTTTTTAAAAGCTTTAATTAGCTCAAAATGGCCTTTATACCTATGTTCTTTCCAAAGTCTTGACACGAAAATACAAAATGGTCTTTCGCTATTAATCCATTCTGCATTATCCATATCGGTAATATTAGCCTTAAACGCTTCTGGTACTCCAGCTAAAAGGCAGACTTGTGTCTTATTTGCAAATGCTGAATTATTTTCTATAAATCTTTTAAAGGTGTAGTTTGAATTACAGAGCAACAAATCAGACCTAAGAAGACCTAGTTTATGCCTTCCTGTTACGCATTTCCAGGCCTCTTCGTCATGCAGAAACGTTACAACCTTTGTGGTAAGTATCTTCGGCATAAACGCCAGAATGCTAGCTATTCCTACGTGATCACAAACAACAAGTGATGGTCGTTTTCTAATTACGTAAGAAAAAACATCAAGCATAAATCTCTTTCTGTTATTATTAAAGTATGAAATTGAATTTTCAGAATGTCCGTTTCCATGAAGCGAAAATATCTTATCAAATTTGGTTGAATTATTTATAAGATTTGAAACTCGCGCAATCCCTCCTTTCCCAGGACGAAAGTCCATCGATAAAAGAATTCTATAACTTTTTACCATATAGTCTGTAACTTTTCAATCAAAAATTTCCGATTCCAATTACTTTAATTCATGATAATTACCACGAAAATTTTATTGTTAATGCGCCTCCGTCTTCAAACTGGAGAGCAGCAAACCTGCTGGAAAAACTGCAAAACCCAATGCAGTAGGCTGCGCCCACGTTCCCATCAGAACTAATGTCCCACAAAAACTGAATAGCAACCAGGGTAAATAATTCCCATGATTAATCATTTTCCATGCATTTACAAACATACTTGAAGCTAGGGCAAAACGCATAGCTATAGCAATAAAACCTAATAATATTCCCATCTCCCCAATCAAACGTCCCAATTCTCCTTCAGATATTAAAAAAACGCTTTTCCCTGTCAATAAATTTGCGCCTGCGTTTGTTCCCATCCCAAGGCCTGCACCCCAAAAGCCTATATCAATATCATTAGTTAATGCTGATAGAGACCCTCCAAGATATCTGTCAATCAAAGTCCCTTCCAATCCCCCTTCTACTTCCGAAGCTTTAGTATATCGATCAGTAAATGCCATCATTGCCGTTTGGAAAAAACTGAACATAGTTAATAAATAAAAGAGGATTGCACCACTCAAGAAAGCCCCCAAAATTTTAAAAAGAGTCTTGGGTCTTTTAGCAGTTGCAAATATGGAGAATATTGCAGTAACTATAACTTGAAAAAAAACACCTCTACTAATACTTAATGGTATGGCGGCAAGTAGGCAGAAAGATGCCAATAAGAGCAACCATTTAGGAATTTTCCCTTCATCATCCAGCCAAAAATAAAAAACAAAAACATTAACAAACCCAAAAAAAGAGGATAGTCCATTTGTAAATGAAAAGGTTCCTGGAACTCTGAAATATCCGCCTCCTCCGGTAAAGCCCGAACCTTCCATCTCACCTCCAATACCACGGTTTACCCACGCCGTCTGCGGACTAAAAAATTGAACTGCTACCAATAATGTCATTCCGATATGAATCCAGAGTAAGACCTTTCCCATCTTAACAACGTCACTTTTGTCGAATATTTGGGCGACTAAGAAAATCACAGGAAACTGTAAGAAAAAAATACGAAAGCCGTATAGCGCAACAATTGCATTTCCATGACCCCAAAATAAAGTTGTATAAAGGGATAGTGTGACTATAGTCCAGGCTAAAACAATGTATCCATTTACTTTAAATATTCCCTTCTGATAAGCTTTTACCAAAAGCCAGGCAACTAATGGATCTCTAATAATCAACAAAGGGGTAGAAAGGCTGGGCAAGACCCATTTGCGAAGAGCACCTTCAAATATGAGGAGTAGGAAATAAAGCCATACTCCTTGTTTTAACATAAACAAAGGGTCGGATTTTTTTCCTTCATGCAGCTGTACCTCCTCCTTTTTTAATTCAGGAGTAATAGAGGAAATCAATGAAGCTTTATTCGCTCGCATTTTTTATAGTTTTACTGTATTGAATTCTATTATCACTATTCCCAAAGTTGATGTTAATAGAAACAATAATAATTAATAATTTATAATGCATTCAGACAATTCCCGACCATAAACATGCCATGGGCGCTTTATCGCAGTTTCCATTGCTCCTTTTCCTACTGAAACAATCTTTCCTGGATTGTACAGCAACTCTTCCAATGCCTTAATTAAGGCGTCAGTAGAACCCGCCTCAATAATCCATCCGTTTTCTCCATTTTCGATCAAATCGGGACCTGCTGTGCGATCTGTAGTTATAACAGGCGTCCCCTGAGACATTGCTTCTGTTATGACTAGGCCAAATCCTTCAAAAAGAGACGGAAAGACCAGCACATCCTGCTCCCTCATAATTTTTAAAATATCCCCGTGAGATAAACTTGGTATCCATTTATGTTTACTCAAGGAGGCATTTAAAGGCTGGCAATCCTCCACAGGTCTCTGGCCAACTATAGTTAATTCAACTGCCGCACCTAAATAATCTGCTGCTTCAAACAAGTATGCAATACCCTTTCTTTGTGACAATCCCCCTACAAATAAAACCTTAAGAGATTTGTGGTGTCCATATTTCCTTGATTCTCCAACTGTCGGAAATCCATAAGGAATAATATCAACTTTTGCTAAATTTCCGGGGTAATCTTGAAGTGTTTTTGCAGTAAAAGTACTGGCTACAAAAATTCTATCTGCAAGTTTTAATTCTTTGTCTTTGTTAGATAGTTTCTCATCAGAGTCTTTAAACCCTGTGAGAGTCCCGGCCCATTCTGGCCATTTTTCCAACTCGGATTTCATTAGATTTCTTGCGGTCCTCCAATATCCAATCGGCAAATCATAATAACAACTCAAGCCTAAGTGCTTTGCAATGTCAAAAGAATGCAATGCTCCATCTTCATATGCATATACAGCACTGAAACCATTATTCTTTTTTATTAAAGTTTTAGCTACAATCTTATCTACCCTCCTGTAAACTGAATCTACACAAAAGAGGCCTTTTTCATGTTCAATAAGGGAAGAAAAACCAACCTTAGAAGAAATCAACCGGCCAATTTCCCAAAGAGGGGATGAATATGTTAAATCTTTTAAAGAAGGATCAAATACCCTTCTACCCATTTCAGAAAAGGGGCCTCTTAATCTGGACAATTTAAACAAAGGATCGTCTGGGAACACTGCAATTGACGTATGAAACTCATTCAATAATCCAGCCTCTTTCATTCCAACTGCCGCCGCCCTGACATTGGCATTCCCCGTCGGATGGGATAAAATTATTTTCATTTTTTATGTCCTTGCAGATTCAATAACTTCCAGATACTTTTGTGCGACGACCTCTGGCAAATGATTTCTTAAATGATTAACTGAATTACTTTTTAATTTCCCTCCTAGCTCTTCATCAGAATAAACCGCTTTCATCGTTTTAATCAAGTCATTCAGATTCCCTCGTTCGAATACTAAACCGGCATCTCCTACCGCGTCCGGTAATCCCCCTCCATTCGATACAATTGGAATACACCCACAAGCCATCCCCTCCAATGCTACATTTCCAAATGGCTCTTCCCATAAAGAGGGAACCAAAAGGAATTTATGTTCATTAATCGCTTTTACCAATGCTTCTCCTGTTAATGGTCCAGTAAAACAAATATTTGATTTCATCTCAAGTTGATTTACTAGTGAATTTAAACTGCCAAATTCAGGTCCATCTCCAATAATAGTCAAAGTAGTTTTTTCAACTGAGTCATTTTCTTTTATTATTGAATGCAAGGCTTTAATTGCAAGATCTGCTCCTTTGTCTGAAACTAATCTCCCAATAAATACAAAATCTTTCGACCTTTTCAAACCTAAATCTTTGAACAATCCGTTTCGAAATGGATTTCCAATAACTATAGCTCTGTTGCTTGAACGTTTTTGTACCGAATTACTAATCGCAATGATACCATTAGCGTATCGTAACCAATAAAGTTTCAAATAATCTTGCCAAGCCTTGCTACCGTCAATTCTTCGGATCCAGGTTCTTATTGCTACTACATTCTTTTTTCTTAGAATAAGTGCTGGCCAAGCTAAACGAATACAAGGGTTATTTTCAAATACTACATCCGCCCAGATATGCAACTTCAACAAGTTAAAAAAATCAGGATTTCGAATAACTTCAAATGGGAATTTTTTTGTGCTGTCTCGATCCTCTGTCCAGGTTACTACGATAACTTCATGTCCCTTTTTTTGGAATTCGAATGCTAATATTTCTGAATTTATCTCTATACCACCAATAAACGGGTAAAATTTATGTGTAATTAATAAAATCTTCATAGTGAAATATGGCGTTGGAATTGTTTTTTAATCCAATCCATTTTTCCAACATTTCTGGCTTGGTTAAAAATTGGATCATTTTCTTCATAACCACTTTTATAAACCGGATCTTGCCAATCCACAACTTTGTCTTTTAATCCAATTAAATGAATAGCAAAAGTTGTCTCATCAGGTCCCTTATAAGGATTTCGACAGATAAATTGATTAATATCCGGACAATCAATTCTCTTTTTACTTCTTCCAAACAATAATGCCCAACAAGACTGTTCTGAGAGCCAATTTATCTTTCTGACATCTGGCAATCCAAGATAGTATTCAATAAAATCCAAATCAAATTCATCTGTATGGTAGGAAAAATAACCAGAATTAAACTGTAAAGGTATTTTCCATTTGTATTTAAATAAGCCATCTCTGAGAGTAAATGATAATTTTATTCCATCAGTAATCAGATAGGTATTTTCTTTGCGTTGAAAATATGCTTCACATTTTTTTAGATAAAGTATATCCCCGTCTGTAAATATAAACCTAGGACTTTCGTTCATGGCCAATAATGGGACATCTAATAATTTAAATGCCAAAGGAAAACTTTCTCTATATCTAAGACAATTTGGATGTTTAGAAAGAATAGTTGTTATCAATTGTTCCCTTTGAGAACGCAGAATTACTGTTATTTTAGGAGAAATGGAGCGGACCTCATGGGCATTTTCTTCAGAAAAAGAACCGTCGTCAATAACAATAAGTTTTTGATCTTGAGATAAAAATTGTATAATCTTTGGCAATGTGATCTTCGCCATTTCTAAATCTCTCTTACACAAAAGAGTATATATATTAGGATTCATATTACTTCAAATAGTTTTCAATTGTGCCATAAATTGAACTGCGATATTAGATAACCTTTCTTCTGGTCCTAGCTTTTCAATTCGACGAACTGCTTCGTATAAATTGGAATAAATGATTTCCCTTCGAAAATCAAAATCCAGAAGATCATTTCCATTTAATTTGGGGAGCCAAACAGGCAAACCATGTTCAAGCATTGATATAGCAGAACCACTTTTTCCTAACAAATCAGGCTCAGATCGAGCAATCCCTACAGTTGCTCCATACTGCATTATGGAGCTTAGATCCTTTTCCTCCAAGAACCCTAAATCAATAATTTTAAATTTATCGGGTATTAGTTCCAATAATTTCTGGACAAAAATAGTTTTGTCTAAATTTTCATTGGTTGCTAATAAAAGTTCGCATGACACCCCGATGCCATATACAAATTCTACAATCTTGTTGATCAAAACATCTCTGAAGTCTGCTCTAGGTGAGACTCCAAAATAAAGTAATTTTATAGAATCAGAATTTGTAACTAAACAATCATGGGATATATCAGATGTAACAGGAATATTTCCAAACAATTCTAAAATAGAAGAAGATATTCCATTTTGAGTTAGCTTATTTTGATTTTTCTTGATTGAAACGTTTATAACCGAAGGCTTTATCTTTCTTACCAATGTAGCAATAATTTTTTGTTGCAAAATTGAAATTATCCTTTGCTTTAATGCACCTCGATTTTCTAACCATAGTTCGTGGAACATGATGTGCCAATTACAGCACTTATAGATTTTCTTAAGATCATTTACCAATTGATATGGTAATCCTCTGGATTGATATGCATATGGAACAAATTGGAGTGAGATATAGTCCGGTTTAAATTCTACAGCAAAGTTGTGGGCTATTTGTATCTTTTCATTCCTGGAAATAGTAGAGGAAAATCGCAAAACATCAATAGGAGTTTCACGGTCTAAATGAACCTCACGAATTGAGTTATTTACAAAATTATCATTTAATGCAATTATCTTCGCATTGTGTCCTATTCGGATTAACTCACCTGATAATCTCCTACAATAATCTCCTACCCCGTCTTTGCCCACTTCCAGAGATCCACTTAAAAACAATATTTTCAAAGTCAAATTTATTTATTACCCAACAATTCCTTTTTTATAAAAAAAGTCCGGACCTTTTCAAATCCATTATTTAGCATATTGGTCCAGAGCACCCTTTGAGAATCCAAAATCTTGCCGAGGAAAGAAACCACTATTAAAACTACCATCGATGCGATAGCCATATCTATATAATCATTTACCTTAATTCCAAACACTACCTTCCACAGTGATAAAAATGGAAAATGTAGAACATAAATCGGGAATGTCAGATCTGCTAATTTTCTGACCTTCTTGGCTAATTTATCTTTTTGGATCTTTTTTTCATCTTGAACAGGTATGAACCAAAGTCCAATTGACACGAGTACTCCAATAGTCCAATCAGTCACAAATTGAGCGGCAAAAACCAATGGAAATGTTCCAAGGGGGGCAGGAAATGACGGCATAAAAGAAACTACGATACCACAAATTCCAAAGAATAATATAACCAATAACCAGGACCAAATTGCTTTAATATTTATTGGTTTCAATTTATAGGAGAAATATCCCATAAACCATATTGGCATTAAGACCATAATTTTCGGCCCGGCACATAAAACTGCGACAATTGGTAGTATTATTCCTTTCCATCCTATACTTCTATAAAACCAAAATCCGAATATAAGATAATACCAACCTTCAAAACTAAGTGACCATAATGGTCCATTCATTCTGGGACCGGCGCACAAAAACCAAGTCTCATTCTGAAAAAAAAAAGTCAAAATATATCTTGGCCATGATAGTCCCCTTGAGTAATCAAGACTATGAATCTGAGGATCTAAAAGATAAATATTAAACTCTATTAAAGCTGTGATTAGAATTGCAGGTATGAGTACTGAATATAACCTACTGAGTCTGGCGATTGTGTATTGCCTCCACCCTCTGTTATTGGCAGTAGTAGTGTATCCGATTACATAGCCAGATAAAACAAAGAATACGACTACAGCTACGTGAGATAAATTTACTCCGGTAAAAATCTCTGATTTTGACTGAAACCAGATTTCATCTGCATGCACCCAAAATACAAGAAGAGCAGAACTCAGCCTCAAAAAATCAAGTACGATACTTATATTTGCTGAAATTGGCTTTACCTGACTTTGCTTGATATTCATTAGAATTTTATTACGAATAAATAGATCAGTTAAATGAAACTGAATTAATTATAATTTTTCTACCTTCCATTTTTTCCTTATACATTTCATTATTGGGTTTTACCATTAATAACCCCTTCAATAACACCCATTCGAAATATAATCTACTCAAAATTACTTTTTTTACAATGCTAGAAACCCCCAGTTTATTGTGTTTTTTTAATAACCTCCATCGGCTGTTATAAAACAATAATACCCTTTTATAATTAATCTGGTAGGAATTGCCGCCTTTATGAGAAACTGTTATGTCTGAATCATACTTTAAGATCCAATTTGAACGATGTATTCTCATACTTATATCATGGTCAGCATCTAATACAGGGAAATTTATTTCATCCAGATACTCCATGTCTTCAAGGCATTTTTTGCGAAAGGCAACGGCACAGGAATAAGGTAAAAGATTTCCTTTTTTACCATTTAGAAAACTTAACTTTGCTTCTAATTTTTGTCCCAACATTAACCCATATACATTGGGCTCATATCTAAAATTTCCAACGGGGCTCCCTTCGTCATCAACCGTAGCAAATCCAATACACCCTAATCGCTTATTCTTTCGAAAAGCATCAATGACTTTCCTTATAAATGATTCAATTGGGTAAGCGTCAGAATCTAGTAAGACAACAATATCTGAGCTTGCTTTTTTCAGTCCAACATTTACCGTTCCAGCATATCCTTTATTAGTAATATTTAAAACCTCCTTAACGATCGAATCATCAAATACATATGGATTTTTTTCTGGAGAACAATCATTTACAAAAATTATTTCATGAATTAAATCCTTATCAAACTTAATCAATGAATCTATATTTCGCTTTAACAAGTGCCATTGTCCATATACAGGAATTACAATAGAGACCTTATCCATAATTAAATCAAATTACCATACTTAAAACTTCAAACTGACCCATCTTAGGATTCTTTCAGTCAATCATTATTGACGAATCCCTATTCTTTTTGCAGGGACCCCTCCCCAAATTTCATTCGCGGGAACCGATTTGGTAACTACTGCTCCTGCAGCTATTACTGCTCCATCTCCAATTGTTACTCCTTTTAAAACGGTTACATTTGTGCCTAGCCATACATCTTCACCTATGCTTATAGCAGCCTTTACTGACTCCTGGGGGCCAATTCGCATTCCTAACTTTATGCCATGATCATGGTCAATAAAAGAACACCTTGATGCTATATTACTATATTTTCCAATATTGATACCAGAACTAATGTTGAACTCTGTATCAAAACCAATAAATACATTGTCTTCAATTACGATTGAAGGACCTTTTTCCCAAATTCCATCATATTTAAATTTGATCCCGGTTTCAAGAACACAATTACTTCCAATCGAAGTCTGATGCGGCCACGTAGTAAAGATAGAAGGCAATAAAGTATTCTTTCCTACCTGCATCCCTTGTAACAAATAATATTGAGTCCTTACTAATTTAAACAGAGGATTAAAATACCTATACCTAAGTACAAAAAAACACTTATGAATAAATTTCATAATGAATCCAATTTACTTTATAACGCATACTAGGAGTTTTTCAAGACAAAGTTAGCTACCTCATCTGACACCAATTTCCAATTAAAATTCTTCATTTTTTCTTTTGCGCTCAACCCAATTGTTTGACATAGTAGTGTATCTAAAACACAACGTTTAATTAATAAAGCAAGCTCTTCATGATTTCCAGGTTCAAAAAGCAAACCATCAATATCATTTGTAATTATATCTTTTTGTCCACAACAATTAGTCGTAATACAACATTTCCCTATTGCCATTGCCTGAAGTAAACTTAAAGGTTGTCCCTCTGAAAAACTGGGAAGTATGAATAATAAAGCTTGACTTAGCAATTTGACTTCCTCGTTCTGAACAAATCGAGGAACTACAGTGATAAATGAGTGCAAATATTCTGGCCAATCAGCTAATACTTCTTCTTTATTCTTAATAGTACCAATTAATAAATACTTTATTATAATATTTTCTTGATATAGTAAATTGGCAGCTTTTATTAGAGTATGTATACCCTTTCTTTCTATCCAGGTACCGTTAAAAACAATAGTATAACTAAAATTCTCCTCAATTTTAGCATCAATATCAGGAACGAAATTTACTCCATTCTTGAAAACAAATATATCTTCATTATTCCTTTTATACTTATACTTCACGTACTGACTATCATCACTATTAATTAGCAATAATTTATCTGCATGTTTCAGCCCTTTATCACAATTATGTAATCGCCATAATGGAAATAGGAGTCTCGTCTTATATGACGAAATCTGCTCCTTTAAATTGTTACTTTTAAAATTCTTATTTTCCCATGCACGCCTTTCCACTCCATGACTTTCCACAAAACAAGGAATGCCTCTATTTACAAATAACCCGGAAGTTGGTTCATGGGCAATGATTGCACGTGGATGGATGTTAAGGTTCTTAAAATATTTAAAAGCAGCATAGGGAAATAATCCTTTATGGGAAACATGCCCAACTTCCTTTGGACCAATATGAATGAAATTCATTCCAAAATCTTCAAACGCCTTTTTCCAATGCGTTTCAACTCTTCCCATCCCTGTCTCTAGAGAAATATCAACCTCTGAAATATGAACAATAGATTTCATTACCTCCAACTTTTCTGCAATTTTCTGACTGATTATTTTACTGTATATTCCTCTCTAAAATGTTCAAAATATTTAATAATCTTGATTCAACTCTGTCAATTCACTTTCAAGATATCCAACAACCTTTTCCCATTATATAAAATATCCATTAAACGGGTAAGATGTAGGAATTTAATTATCTCGTTCGATTACATTTTAGAACTTTCTAGTCTATATTTTTCAAATGCATTCAATAATATTCTAAATGAAATTTTGCCTTTGATTAATTCAAAAATTAATTGGGATGTTGTTGAATATACATTAAAGATAGAAACTTGATGTTTAAATGTTAGCATCAGCATGCAGAAGATTCTACATTCTTCAATTGTTTTATTCTGCAATTCAGAGGCTGTGGTTGCATAACTTTTATGAATTACAAAAGTAGATTGAATATGCTTTATGTTAAAGCCATTCTTTTTCAATCTTATTCCATATTCTAAATATAATATTCCAAATTTATAAGTCTCCAGATTTAAAACCTTGCTTTCAATCACAGACCTAGGATATATAGTTGCTCCGCATGAAATTCCAAAATATCCATTCATATCTGCAGGAACGCAAGAATATCCTTTGGGATGCAATTGTCCTGGTATAGGTGCCGGCAAGGATCTTTCTTCATTGGGAGGACAATATTCTCCAATCGTCCAAATTGCATCAGGGTCTCTTGCTATTGCATCAAAACACTCCTTCAAATGGTTTTCAGGGAATTCATGATCATCATCCATTGTCCTGATATGAGAGCCATTGCACTTTTCCGCCACAAAATTCCGATTTGCATATAATCCTTTTCTAGGACCTGTAAAATAAATACAATTATAAGATTTACATATCTCAATGTTCTGTTTAATCACAGAATCAATATCAGAATCATCTGACACCAATATTTCATAAGGTTGAATTGATTGCCCCTTTAGAGACTCAATAGCACTTTTCAAATTTTGAGAGCGATTCCTTGTCACCAAAGCAATAGATAATTTATAAAAATCAGACTCCATAAAATCTATTTAAGAGTGAATATATTTTTATAAGAATTTTTTTTCTCCTGATACTGTTTTTGGAATAACATTTAATCACACTGCCTTCGGCAAAATCCCAGTATAGTTTATGAACAGGCGCTATTTTTCGTCCTGAAATGAAAGTTTTAAAAAAATTGATATTCCATGGCTTGACACTCCCAGTAGCATGAAACATTGTCCAACCGCCTGGTACAAACCCCATTGCTTCAGGCCCCATTTCAGAAAGCGGCACATCGCAACACATTGCAGTAATATTTAGAGCGTCCTGATCCTGGGCCTGAAACGGATGTGTTCTATCTAATTTATGTTTCCATTGATTGTTTGCCAATTGAAAATGCGCCTTTCCAGTTTCAAATATTCTAACCCATGTATGCAAGAAAGACATATTGCCTCGGGAGACTCCTACAAACCCACCATTAAAATAGCTGTTAAGGTTATTATTAATTACTTTTAAACCGGCTTTATCAATTACATTTCGCCAAATTCCTCTAATGGGATGGTTACTAGGCATATCTAACAACGCTATTTCATGAACTAAAGCTACACCGAAACTGGCCCATTGTTGGTAAAAGTGCCAAGGTGCGGTATTAACAATATCAGGGTCAAAATAAAAAATAGATTCAGCATCTTTAGCAGGCCCCTCCCATAACTGAAGCATAAAATTAGGTTTATAATTTGTAAGGTGCCAATCAATTTCTAGTGGTAGAAAATGAATTTTGAAATCATTCGTCACTTCCAGTGTTGTTCCGCCATTCCAATCAGGGAATCGACTATTTTTTCCTGAAGAAACCCAATCAGGTAGCGTGCCTCGATATCCTGCATAAATGGCCCCCCGGAAACCATGTTTGTAAAGAGAATTTGCCAATGCAGCTACTCCATAATGATAATTCCCTTCAAACAAAGTACAAATAATTGATTGCATATATATTAATAAAAATTAGAGAGTTTCAGAACCTTTTTTCAATTGATTATCTGCGTTTATAACTTAAGTATCCTAAATATGCAGTAAGAGCCATTTAATAAAACCTGAACTGAGCATATAAAGATATTGAAAGTTAAAAACCCCTGAAGGGTTGATATATCTATTAGTAATAAACCTGATATAATAGACAAAATGCTTACGGGAATTGACACGAATGGACTTATTATCCATCCTCTGCATGTCAGTAATGAAAATGAAAGACCAGCAAATAGTACTAAGCAGCTTCCGATTATATTGAGGAATAATTCAATTTGTAAATTTGAATATTCACGACCTAATACCCATAACACCTCTTCCGGAAATAACCAAACTACTCCAATTATAGAGAGTAATAAAAAAAATAAACCCGTATGGAGTTGGATCGCACGGGATAAAAGTAACTTTTTATTTGCCTCCAGGCGCGCAAACCGGGGAACTGCAAGAGTAGTTAAAATAGTACCTACAAGACTAAGAATCATAGCTAATCGGCTTAGTGCTCCTATCTGTGCAACCGAATCTATAGATCCAAAGATTGAAATAAGCCAAATTGTAATCTGACCATAAAGGCAATAATAAACTGCTCCTGGAAGAATCCGCTTAACTATTACCAGCATTTCTTTTTGAACACCCTCATCTACTTTTTGATCCCAGTCTGCGTGCTCATCAGAAATTTTCCTCAATCCGATATTCGCCCAAATTTGGGATAGCCCTCCTGCCAATACTGCAATCCATGCAAAAGGGAAAAAAAACAATAAAATTGACAGTAATATTAAACGCAAAACATTTACACTTACTTGATTTTTCTGCAATGGCAGGATGTCTTGCCGAAGTTTAGGGGTAACCTGAAGCAATGAACCAGTAAGAGATGTAAAAAATGAAGGTATAAGCGCAGCAACAATTAGTAATGACATTTGCCATTTTATATCATGTTTATAAAACATATACATGAGTACAGGAACAGCAATAGCCAAACTTCCTATTGCAAATTTTCGTCGTAGACTTAATCCTGTAACTAAAACAGCACCCAATTTCCCTCTATCCCTCCATACTTGTCCTCCAAGAGCCATTACTCCAGATGAAATACCCCCGTCGGCAAGAAGTATCATTGTTCCCAGCATTGAATTTGCTAAGGTATATAATCCGTATTCCTGCGTTGACAATAATCTTATCACTAAAATTCCCGAAACAAACCCTATTGCTTGAATGATAATCTGAGCACTACCACTGATTGCAAGAAGTTTACTCCATTCAGTAACTTTTTGAAGAGAAAGATTATTTTCTCCTGAAAAACGATTAAATAGGACTTTCATTCGCATTTTTTAAATCCCTCCCTTATATACTTCGGGTTAAGATTTTACTTTTCTAAATACCTTCCGCACCACAAATGTGGGTAGTTTTAAACTAGAAAATGAAAACAATTCATTATCGGAAGCTTTTAACAATTGCCATCCGCTTGGCTTTCCTTTTAGAATGTCTTTTATACCCAGATAATATAGCATAAATCTGCAATCTCGAATTTTCTTATGAAGAATCATATCGCAAAATCCATAATTATCAGACTTTAGCAGACTTGTATAAAAATAGTACATTGCCAACAAGCTTTTATTGTTTGCAAACTCATGCGACACTTGGGTTGGATGAGACCTGTTTTGGGTTAGTATTTCATCAATTATAAATAGGTTTCCATTCAACAATAACCTAAACCATAAGTCCATATCAGACCACCAAGTAGAAGCAATATTAAACGTTCCTAAATATAAATGATCTCGTCTGAAAATGACCTGAGTGGGACATCCTATATAATTTTGAGTTTGAAGCAATTTACTAATTGCTATTTTTCCATCTTGTTTTTCCGCTCCTTTAGATGTGATATACATTTTTTCTTCATCACCGAAAGATTTGTAATGGGATGTCACAAGACTCACATCTTTATGTTCATCAAGAATTTTAACAAAGCATTCCAAAGCTCTGTTATTTAAAATATCATCAGCATTTAGAAATTTTATGTATTCGCCTTTTGCATAATACAAACATGAATTCCAATTCTGAACCATGCCTAGATTTCTTTCATTCTGATATATTTTTATATTAGGGTTGTTATTGTATTTGCTTAATTTCTCATATGTATTATCAGTCGACTTATTATCTACAATAATTATTTCAAAGTGAGTAAATGTCTGATTTAAAACTGAATTAATTGCATCTTCAATATATGATTCCATGTTATACACAGGTATCAATACTGATACTTTGGGAGTATTATCTAATGACATAAATGGTTCATATTTCAACTTTAAGATTTAAATATTTGAATTGCAGTCTTTCCATAAATTCAGTCTCTAATTTTTATGTTCGACTTGCTTAAATATTTTCAATCTGTTTAATATCGTAGCATTGCAGAAGCTCTATTAATTGGTCCAACAGATATTGAGAAGATCTTACGAAGCGACATTATTTCAAATATTGGTTTATGACAGATGCTAAATATTCATAATGTTTCTCCTCAAGACCTGGCCATACACCTAACCAAAAAGATCTGTTCATTACAATATCTGTGTTTGTCAATTCACCAACAACCCTATATTGAGTATTCGAATATGCCGGCTGTTTAATCAGATTACCAGCAAATAATAATCTTGTGCCAATTTTATTACTTTCAAGATGCCTGGTCAACGCCGTTCTGTCTATTTTACTGTTTTCCCTTACGGTTACCATAAAACCAAACCAGCTCGGATTGGAATCCGAAGTTGGCTCATGAAGGATAAATTCATTTTCAAATGGTTTTAGATAAGAATAGAGTAACTTGTAATTCTCCCTTCTTCTGGCTATAAATCTGTCTGCTTTATTCAATTGACTCAAACCAAGTGCGGCCTGCATATCTGTTGCTTTCAGATTGAATCCTATATGAGAATAAATATATTTATGATCATATCCGTCTGGCAATTCACCTAATTGATGTCCGAAACGCTTGCCGCATGTATCATCTTTACCTGGCGCACACCAGCAATCACGCCCCCAGTCTCTGAAGCTTTCTACTATCTTCTTTAATTGAGCATTGTTAACAAGCACTGCCCCGCCTTCTCCCATTGTAATATGATGCGCCGGATAAAATGACAGAGTTGACAAGTCTCCGAAAGTCCCTGTCTTTATACCTTTGTATTCTGCACCCAAAGCATCACAATCATCCTCTATCAACCATAGGTTATACTTCTTTGCAATAGCTGTTACTATCTCCAGGTTAAAGGGATTTCCCAATGTATGAGCCATCATGATTGCCTTGGTCTTGGGCGTTATAGCTTGCTCTATCAATTCTGCCTTTATATTATAAGTGGGGATGTCTATATCCAGAAATACAGGAACACAGCCAAATTGCACCATGGGATTTATTGTAGTCGGAAATCCTGCTGCTACTGTAATAACTTCATCTCCTGGCTTCAATGCTCTTTCACCTAATTTGGGAGATGTTAATGCGTAAAATGCTACCAGGTTTGCCGACGATCCGGAATTTACCAGATAAGCCCATCGTGCGCCGGTCCACTTAGCCAACGCCTTTTCAAAAGCCTCACCATACCTTCCCGTAGTAAGCCAACCATCTAGAGAGGCATCTACTGAATGTAATAAATCTTCTGCATCCAATACTTTACCTGTAACAGGAATATAGTCCTTTCCAGGCTCAATGGTTTTACAAGTGTTTTTTTCGGCTATAGCTGACAACTCAGCTTGTAATTCTGGATGAAAATTTTTATACATCTTTAATCTACTTTTAAATACTCCTTTATTCCCTCTGTTATATTAATTTTAGCATTCCAATTTAGCTGATTTCTAGCCTTTTGGGTATCTAGCATTAAAACATCCATCGATTGATCCTGTTTTTTTAATGTCCCAAAGTTAAACTTCCCGTCTACTCCTACCACTTCGCTTATTTTCAAAACTAACTGCTTTACAGTTACCACTTCTTCTCCCGCAAGATTATAAATTCCTTTCAACTTTTCACTCTCTATTAATTCCGCAATAAGATTATTCACATCTTCAATATGAATATATTGTCGTATTTGTTCGCCAGAGGTAAGAGATATTTCCTCATTTTGAAGAAGTTTATCTATTACAAAAGGTATAAGTCTGTTCTCATTTTCACCCTTACCATATACTGTAGCGAGCACTAAATGATAATAACAGAAGGGTAGCGATGTACTAGCAAAAAAACGGGTCAATATTCTTTTAGAAATACAATAGTCATTAGGAACCAGCGATTCGGCCGATATTACCTCCTCCTCACTGTAATGGTCTTTTTTAGTGTTATAACCAATTTCAAAGTAGGAGCCGAAACTGATAAACTTTCCTTTGAAGGATTTTTCTGATAGAAAATTAAGTATCCTGATTGGTTCAAAAGCGTTCACCTCATAGATAAGGTTTTTCTCATAAGTCTTACTAGATTGAACACCTGCACCTGCTGCGTAAATAATTACATCAGAATTCAATAATCCTTCATATTTAAGCGGAGCATCTGGGATTCTAAATAAATGAAAATCGCCATCAGTATACAAATTTTGGCTACCGAACAATTGGAACCTAAAATTACCTTTCTTTTTGAAGGAAGCAATAACTCTCTTTGCGAGAAATGAATTACATCCAATTATAGAAATTAATTTTTCCAATTGAAATAAGAATTGATTTGACTTTCGGTAAACTCTACTGGATTCGCTTCGAAATGTCGATACCATTCCATAGTGAACTCTATTGCTTTTTCAGCATTTAATCTGGGATACCAACCTAACTCATTAATAGCTTTGTTAATATCAAGTTTCAATAACCCAGCTTCATGAACTGCATTGGTCAATTGCAAGTGTTCAAATGTTCCCTTCCCCCATTTGGAAATAGCAATCTCTACCAACTCATGGACAGTCCGGGTATCTTCTATAAAAGGGCCAAAATTGAACGAATCCGCAAATTTTACCGGATTTTCAACCATTCGTGCACCAAGAAGCAAATATCCTGTTAATGGCTCCAGAACATGCTGCCAAGGTCTGACAGCTTTGGGGTTCCGGATCTTAATCGGATCATCCTTTTGTAAGGCCTTTACTATATCAGGTATTATTCTATCTTTTGACCAGTCTCCACCTCCGATTACATTTCCTGCCCTGGTGCTTGCTATCGATTTCTTATGAAGATGATAATCATTCGGATTAAAAAAAGATTGTCTGAATGAATTGATAACAATCTCTGCGCATGCCTTGCTTGCACTATAAGGATCATAACCTCCTAATCTGTCATTTTCCCTGTAAGGATAAACCCATTCCTTATTCTCATAAACCTTATCTGTTGTAATCAGAATAAGCTTGCATTCTTTATTCAGAGCTCTTACAGAATTAAGTAAATTCGCTGTCCCAATTGAATTTACAGCAAATGTTTCCACAGGTATCTCATAGGATAATCTGACTAAAGGTTGTGCGGCAAGATGAAAGATAAAATCCGGTTGAAAATTTAGTATCTCCTCACCAAACTTCTTCGCGTCCATAATATCTCCTATGACGGAGTCTGCGTAACTTTTTATGTTCAAAAGGTTATAAAGATCGTTGTCATGTTCAGGGTCCAAAGCATATCCTTTTATCTGCGCACCTGCCATTTTTAGTACTTGGCAAAGCCAAGCTCCTTTAAAACCAGTATGGCCAGTAACAAGGACTTTTTTATCTCTATAGGTTGACTTTAAAAGTTCTTTTAAGTCCATAGCTTCCATTTAGCGGTTCCGTTATTCCATTCATCTTCCAATTCAATCTTATCCCTCAACGTGTCCATTGGTTTCCAGTAACCTGTATGCTTAAATGCTACCATCTGACAATCTTTGGCGATTCGTTCCATAGGATCTCGCTCCCAGATTGTAGCATCATTGTCTATATAATTAATAACTTCTGGTTGACAAACAAAAAATCCACCATTAATCCATGCACCATCACCTTTAGGCTTTTCATAAAAGGAGGTTACCTCGTCGCATTCTCCCAAATTCAAAGCACCAAACCTTCCGAGGGGTTGTACAGCTGTCACTGTCAATAACCTTTTACTCTCTTTGTGAAATTCTACCAACTTCTTAATATCGACATTACCAACGCCATCTCCATAAGTCAATAGGAAAGGCTCATTATTCAGATATTTACTTGCTCTTTTAATCCTTCCTCCGGTCATGCTATTATTTCCTGTATCAGCAAGCGTTATTTTCCAGGGTTCTGCCTCTGAGGAATGAACTTCCATTTTATTTTCCACCATATTAATTGTTACATCTGATTGATGTAAAAAATAATTGGCAAAATATTCTTTGATCACATATCCTTTATATCCCAGACATATAACAAATTCATTAAATCCCTGCTGAGAATAAATTTTCATAATATGCCATAATATTGGTTTACCTCCAATTTCAACCATAGGTTTAGGCTTTAAAGAAGTCTCTTCAGACAATCGAGAACCAAGTCCCCCCGCAAGTATTACAACCTTCATTGATCTAAAAATTATGACAAACTAATTTAATAAAATCATTTTTTTATTTGAGTCCATTTGAATAGATACCTTTTCAAACTATTAATCCTTTTATATTTTGTATCCCCTTCCTCATAATACCCATAGCCGTAACCATAACCATAATCGTAACCATACCCATACTTGCCATCACTACTATAAAGATCATTAATAATAATATTCATATTATTTATTTTCCCCTCACTGACAAAGTTATTGACCTTATCCAGTAATTTTATTTCTGTATACTTGTGTCGTACGATGTATAAATTGATATCAGAATACTTCATCAGGATAAAACAATCCGATACCAGTCCTATTGGTGGTGTATCAATAATTATGTAATCGTATTTCTGTTTCAAATCCTCCATCAGTACATTTAATCGGGTTGACAGAATCAACTCTCCTGGATTAGGTGGCACTGGTCCTGCAGAAATAATATCAAGGTTATTCACTTGTGTCTTGAGTATTATTTGTTCCATTTTATGCTTACCTGCAAGGTAAGTGCTTAGTCCGTTAGAATTTTCCAACCCAAAATCTTCAAAAATTTTGGGTTTTCGTAAATCACCACCGATTAAAATCGTATTCTTTCCAGACATGGCAATAATAGAGGCAAGGTTAATTGATGTAAATGTCTTTCCTTCACCGCTAATGCTGGAGGTAATACAGATAACCTTTTTTTCTTTATCTGGAGCAAGATATTGCAAGTTAATTCTTATGGACCTAAAAGATTCCGCTATTCCTGACTTAGGACTATTTAATACAGCCAGATTTGAGAGATTATCATTATGGCCAACTATGCCTATAACAGGTATATCTGTTCGTTCTTCAATACTTTTTCTAGATTGAATCTTGTTATTAAAATAGCTCCTGAAAAATAAAAATACCAATGGTATTGATAGACCTACAAATAAAGCATTTGTGTAGATCATATTTGTCTTAGGGCCAACTTGAAAAGCATTAAAACTCCTAGCTTTTTCGACAATTCTGTTATCTGGAATATTGGAGGCTTTAGCTATTCCCGATTCTGCCTTCTTTTCAAGTAGATAATTATATAGGTGATCGTTGAGGTTAAACCGCCTTTGAATATCAACCAGTTCACGTTCATTCTTTGGAAGATTTCTGACTTCTTTTTCCAATTTTACAATTCTCTTTTCAATATCATCAAGGGAAATTCTGGAGCCATTAATGATATTTTTAACGTTTTCCAAAAGAGCTTCCTTAGAGTTTTTTATTTTGATTTCAAGAGAATTTAGAAATGGATTGTTTCCTGTCGTATTTCTTCCTAATGAAGACTTTTCCCTATTCAACTCAACAAGATTTAATGTAAGACTATTTAACAGTGGATCCTCTATACCCATAGTTGAAGGAGCTACAACGCTGCTGAGATCCTTGTTGGTACTTACATATTCAAGAACATAGTGATAATACTTATCTTTCAGCAATAATATTGCCTTTTCCGCTTCCAGCTCGTCAAGTTTGGCAAATACTGAAGTTGCCGCGGAAGATATGTCCATCACCTTATTGTTCCTCCTGAAGCTCTCCAGTTCTGTCTCAGCATTATTTAAAGAAGAAGCTATTGATGCCAATTGACTATCTATGAAATTAATAGTATTACTCGCTATCTGATTTTTTTCATCTAATCCGCTTTGAATATAGACTTCAGTAAGCTTATTCAGATAATCACACTCTCGCTGAATATTATTTCCAACCGTAGATAACTCAAGAATACTGGATTCTTTTCCTCCCGAATTAGTGATTTGCAATTTATTTCTATAAAGGATTGCCAAACTTGCCGGATCATGTAGCTTAAAGTAATAATGATCTGAGACCTGAAGATTTTCCTCTGTCTTGACAATTGTGAAAGATAAATTTTCGAGCTTTACCGGTTCTCCAAAAGAAAAGGTTTCTTTTAATTCAGCGGATTTCCCTATTGTCAATTTATAATCATTGGAAGAAATTATATTTATAAAAATTGGGATATTATAACCCTGTTTTTTAAAAGTAGTATCAATGATTACCTTGAAAGGAGTTGCCTGATATAATTCGATATCCCTTACTTGTCCCTTATGAAAATATGAAACATTAAATTCCAACTGGAGTAGTGTCTTATAAGCCATTTCATAAGAATTCAGAATCGCCATTTCATTGGCCTTCTTTTTATCCTGCCGAAACAAGTCTATCTCTTGAAATCCTGAGATCTTTTCATTTGGTTTTATAAGTATTGTAGATACAACATTGTAATAAGGTTCTGTATAATACCGGATGTATATATAAGCATAACCAAGTGACAGGAAAAGACTTAAAGCAAATAAAGGCCAATACTGGTAAGCCTTACTTAAAATTGCTTTAATATCAATTGTTTCATCTTCTCTCTTTTTCACTTTAGTTTGATTTAATAAAATTTATAATGAGAAACAATGCAGAAAGTCCTGCAAATACTGTCGTAACTAATACTAGGTTATTCCTGTCAATTTTTGCCTTCATTGGAGCAACGTAAATTACATCGTTCGGTTTCAAATAAAAATATTGAGACTTCAGGAGATCCTTATCAGTAAGATCCAGATGTACTATTTCCATTCCACTTTCTTTAGGGCGCATTAACTTAATATTTTTTCTGCTCCCATACTCAGATAGATCACCAGCCATCCCTAACGCCTCCAACAGAGTAAAACGTTCATTGTACATGTAATGCATTCCCGGATTTCTCACCTCTCCAAGCACTGTTACTCTGTAACTTAACAACTTAACAACGACAGTTGCATCCGAAACTTGTTCTCTTACAATTTTTTCAATATTACTTTGAATCTCTGATAATATCTGGTCTTTAACTCTCACTTTCCCAATTATTGGAATATTCACAAATCCGGAATCACTTACTAAGTAGCCATTTAAATATATGCTACCCGGAGTTACAGTTTGACTTGGGGTCTGTTGAATATTATAAAAAGAAGTCACTCTTGTATCAGGACTGACAATACTAATATGCAAAATATCCCGTGGTTGGATTTTATAAACAAACTGCTCCTGCTCAATAAACATTGAATCATTTTGCTTACCTTGAAAATAAACGACTTTTTTTTGCGGAACACAGGAAAAAATGGAGATGGCTAAAAGAAAAAGATATATAAATCTTAAATAAAATTTCTTATTCATTTTTACAATTCTAAACTTAGATATTTTCGAACTCGAAAGGCAAACTACGTTCTGACAAATGAAAGGTTCTTCAGCAGTGTAAATTTTTCCTTTGATTTTATGACAATAACTGCAAATATATATAAAAAGACTTTATCGCCTAAACTTAATTTTGTTATAATTTTGAATAAGGATCTGAGACAAAACAGTCTTCATAAAGTGAATTACCATCATGAAGCGGATACATTTTTTCCGTAATTATAACTTTCACATAATTAAAATATTACACAGTGATGATTTAATTTTTTCGGAAATCATTTCCAATTAAAGGTCAACCCAAATTGAATAATTATCTAACATCTACGAAGAGGTATAAAAAAATGAAATATACCAATTCCTCGTCTAAACAAGTTTTATGACCGGAGAATTTAATATCCTGCGCTTTCCGAATAATAAAAGTTACTTCAACCTATACAATTATATTTCCGTATACCTGTCAACTGCATAAATCTTAAAAAAAGACAAAAAAATCAGCAATAAATTCACACCTTAACTCTCATTACAGAGAATCTCTTTGCCTGATAAGTAAAACAATTTCCGAAGTCATCGATTGTATAATGATTTTGGTCTAAACTGCATAGAAAAATCATAAAACTATTCGTATATTTCCTTGAAAATTACTGCCCATCAAAAGGGATATTTTTCAGGGAATTGGCTTCTAACTCATTAAAAAAATAGACCATCATATAATTAACTAAAATCTATTCAGTTCTTTTGTACAGAAAATAAATCATAATTATGAAAAAAATTTTTACACTTTTGGTAATAATCTTCCTACTGTATGCTGGGCCGGGGTGGGCAACAGTGTATTATTCCAAAGCTACTCTAGGATTTGTAGGTTTAACCTCCAGTTGGGCTGATGGATCAGGAATTTCTCCTGCAAATTTTTCTAATCCTGCAGATGAGTTTCATATAAAAGGAACTCATATAATGAGAGCAAACAATATCTGGACTGTAGCAGGAAAAGTTGTTATTGAAACTGGAGGAACATTTAATGCGGCGACCTATGATCATGATATCACTATAGATATGTGGGCAAACGCAAAATATAACATAACGGTCCCAGAATTTGATATTTATACATATGACAATTTGAAATTTGGGACTTTGGATAACTCAAGTACTATCAGGATAACCCTTTCAGGTGCAGGAGATGGAGCTATAGTTTTAAGAAGTCTCACCTATCCCACACTTACTTTAGCAGGAGCTGGGTTTGCAATCATCGATTCTGATATCCAAACTAATAAAGATTTTAATATCGAAGGAGCAGTAAACACTTATTTAACCAGCTCTCTAATTATTAACCAAAATCTTTCTGTAAAAGGTGGGATTTTAAATATAGATAATCCTGCATCTATATCAATTGGAGGAAATTTAAATGTTATTGGAGGGGAACTAACTGGAAATACGGCTGGAGGAGGAGCAACAACAATCAATATTACTGGAGATTTAATTATTTCATCTGGTATTCTTAGTGGTTCTTTCTCTGATGATGCTTTAGGTAATTCTATTTTTAATATTGGAGGCAATTTTAATATGACAGGGGGAACTTTCAATGGTGTTGGAGGGAACTCAAATTCAATCTTTAATATAACAGGAAGCTTTTTATATCAAGGGGGAACATATAATGGAAAAAGTGGGGTTGGAACTGGTTTAACGACTCTTTCATTAAATGGCACTGGAGATATTTCGAGTCTAACGATGACCAATAGAAACCAAAAAGTTAACATTGCTGGAAGTTATGGACTACAAACTGACTTTACTGTGGGAAATGTATTAACACTTTCTTCTGGAAATTTGAGCTTAAATGGTCATACTTTAACCCTGAATAATGCACTTACAATAACCGGAGGTACTCTTACTGGAGACAATAGTGCGGGAATGACTTTTGGCCCAGCCTCAGTTGGAGCAAGTCTTCCAGCTGTAACACTTGGGACATTAACGATAAACAGAAGTGGACAAACAATTTCACAAGCTGGAAATGTGACTGTCGCTAACACATTGAGCTTATCCACCGGAACCCTTTCAATTGGGGCAAACACACTTACCTTAGCAGGTTTAATCAGTGGCACTGGGGCAATAACCGGAGGAATTAGTTCAAACTTAGTTTTGAATGGATCGGGTTCATTAACCTTACCTTCCATCATATTGCAAAACCTTACAATCAACAGAGGAACATCAGATATTGTAACGCTTTCAGGAAATGTCACTGTTAATAATTCTCTAAACCTTACCAAAGGGCAATTAGATAATTCTAGCTTTTTATTATTACTGGCTAATAATGCTACAATTTCTAAGGACCTTGGAGAACTTGTAGCAATACCAACCTTTGGAACCAAAGTAAATTTGATCTACGTTGGAAATGTAGCTGTAAATACCGGTTTTGAACTCCCTACAGATCAGGTAACCTTAAATAATTTAACTGTTTCTAAAACCGGAGCTACGGGGTTAACTCTTAATACAGATGTTACTGTTAACGGAAGCCTAACAATTGCAGCTTCTTCAAAATTGAACGGAGGTTCTCAGGTATTAACAGTAAAAGGTAATTGGATTAACAATGGGACATTCACTCCTTCGACAGGTACTGTGGAATTTGCTGGTTCTACAGCTTTGTCTGGTACGGTAGTAAATACAACCTTTAATAACCTTTCATTAGCATCCGGAGCATCTTTAACTGTACCTGTTGGCTCCATAACTTCTATTACTGGAGATTTTACGGTATCACCAACAGCTTCCTTCAATCATAATAACGCTACAATTGCATACACTGGGACTGCGACACAAAACATAGCAGGTATAAACTATTATAACTTAAGTAGCTCGAATACCGGTGGCAGAGTTTTAAACGGCACGATTGGAGTAGCTAATACCTTTACTCCTGGCACCAATGTCTATATAACAACCGGAAGTACCGTTAACTATAATGGGACCAACCAAACAATCAGCACATTTACCTATAATAATCTTAGTCTGTCTAACAGCGGCACCAAAACTCCTGCCGGTATTAGTTTAACTACTAATGATTTGACACTAGCAGGTTCTGCTGTATTGGATGGCAATGCTAAAACCATCAATGTAGCCGGTAACTGGATAAGCTATGGAGCAACAGCATTCTCTGAAACCGGCAGCAAAGTTGTATTCAATGGATCTGCACCACAATCAATTACAACTGCAGGAGGAGAAATATTTAATGATCTTACTATAAATATGACCATCTCTTCTACTGTTTCTTTAAATTCTTTAGTTACAGTAAACGGAATACTTGCACTTACAAACGGTACCCTGGCATCTGCAGGAAAACTGACAGTTAACCTAAACTCTGGAAGTGTTGCGTATGCACCTACTGATGCCGGAATTGTTACCGGCAACATTAAGATCTCAAAATCAATAAATTCAACAAAAACTCATTACCTTGCATGCCCACTTACAGGTACTACAGCTAACGATTTTGCGGACAACACTCCAGTAACTGATCCATCTAAACCTGGCGGTACGAGATTGTTTGAATATATAAATGGTTCTTGGTCTCAAATCACAGATATGAACACAGGGTTGGCTCCGTTTAAGGCGTACTCATTATACTTTACAGCTCCAACTACACTTGATTTCACAGGCAATTACGAACATGGATTTAATCCATCCGAAATTACGTTTCCTAATTCGACTTCTGAATTCAGAATGGTTGGTAACCCATTCCCTTCTACAATTGACTGGTCAAAGGCTGGATGGACAAAAAATAACATCAATAATGCTATCTACTACTGGGATGCTGCGACTAGCAAATATGCTACTTATGTTAATAATTCAGGGACCAACGGTGGAACTCCATATATTCCGGCTTTGCAGGGGTTCTTTGTTACAACAAGCGGCTTAGGTGGTACTGCAAGTTTATCGATGAATAATAATGTAAGAACATCAACTCAGAATCCTTCCTTGTGGAGAACTTCGATTGAAAATCAGCCTGTATTAAATTTAACTGCTCAAAATGGAACTTATTCTGATGAAACTGTTTTAAAATTTACTGAAGACGCCTCTGATTTATTTGACGGCAATCTTGATGCACTGAAATTAAAAAATGCTGGTGATAACCCAAATTTATCAACCTTGACCAATGGAAAAAGCTACTCAATCAATAGTCTACCTTTAAATTACATTGATTCTACTATCCCTCTTAAACTTGAAGCTCCAGTAACAGGAAACTATGTAATTGCTGCGAATCAATTCTCAGGTTTTGATACAACAGACATCATTCTTATAGACAAATTGTTAAACATTTCATATGATTTAAAGTCTTCAAATGGCTACTCTGCTGCAATCACAAAAGGAGATACAACATCTAGATTTTATATAAAATTCAGGAAATCAGACGTTGTTACTGGAATAAGTGACCAAGTTGAAGGAAAGGTAGCAGTAAATGCTAATGGAAAAACAGTAAATGTATATTTTTCAAATATTGAAGAAAAAGAAGCATCAATTGTATTCCTTAACATTATAGGTCAGGAAGTAGATAGGGCAGAGAATGTGAATATTTCACAAGGTCTTTACACAAAGAACCTAAATGTATCGACTGGAGTCTACATTGTAAAGGTAAAAGCCGGAGCTAAAGTATATACAGAAAAAGTTTACATAAACAACTAAGAATCAATTGATAATTTTTATCTTTGATATAATGAAAAGAACAATAAAATTTCTGACACTAATCACGTTGTTTACAACTAGTATAGTGTTTTCAGCAAGTGCTCAGGATGAACCTCCTTGCCCTCCAGGAGGCTGTGATGACGAAGACCCTATCGACATCCCTTTCGATGGCGGAGCCAGCTTACTGCTTGCTGCCGGTCTAGGGATAGGTGGAAAGAAAATCTATGACGGTTTTAAAAACAGAAAATAAGAAATATTCTACCCCATATGAGAAAGTTCCTCAATGGGGTAGAATTCCTTTATTTATTTTTTTTACCCTCCTAATTTTCTTCTCTTTAAAATATACTTTCTATGCCTATGTGGGTCTGTTAGATCCTAAAGGTGAATATTCATTGCCTTTCCTGGAAAAATTCAGCCTTATTCAAGGTATCCTTAATCTTTTAGTTTATCCCTCTGGATTTTTCTTAAATCTTCTGGGCTATGATACAATCCTGACCTATAACTCAGTAAAAATCGCAGGATCCGGGGCTGTTAGAATTGCCTTTCCATGCATGGGGATTGAAATCATGCTTTCCCTCATAGCTTTGATTCTTGCTTACCCAGGAAAAAACAAGAAGATTTATCTCTTCGCCGGAGTAACAGGAGTTCATACTATCAACATCATACGGGTTACAGGTTTAGCTCTGTTAAGACACTTGGATACAAAGGTGAAATTCCCAGGTCATGATGTATTTAATTTCATTTGCTACTCTTTCATTATAATAATTTTTTATTGGTGGGTAAAAAATCACTCTACAGATTTGTTGTATTCCCCAAAAAGGAAGCAACAGCAATAATCTAAAAGCCATACCTATTTTAGTGTATAACTCAAATATAGTTCTCACTTACTTTAACCGTTTCTTTATAATAAGCTACTTCTTACTGTTTGCTTTATGAATTAACCACACCTTCACCCAAAATTCAAAAACTGCACTACGATTCTCCTTACGTTTTGTTACATACTTTTTCCTCCATCCAGAAATTCTAGTGGCTATTATCTGTAACTTTATACCCAAAATTCCCCCCTCCACCGAAAGCTTCTTTCTGTGTTACAACCTTTTTTGTAAATTAAACTTTTTAAAGGCTACTAAAAAATCTTTTATATGATCAAAAATTACCGCATCAGGCTAATATTTTTTATCCTGATAATTTTTCATTCATCATTAGTCTTTTCTCAAACTACATTAGGCTTATACCAGTTCACCGGTAATACCTGTGCGTCTCCGAAATTTGGAGTAACCACTCAGCCTGCTTATGCTACGTTTGGAAATTTGACTACCAACCTTATCTGCAATGAAGCTGCAAATAAGTATCTGTCCTCTAACTGGAGTATGAATAATTCCGGACCGAGTAATACCTATGTTCAGTTTTCTTTAACAGCAAATTCGGAAACCAATCTTATTATCTCCGGAATAAAATATACCAGATATAGATCCGCTACAGGTCCTGGTGCCGTGATTCTAAAATACAGCACTGATGGTGTAAACTTTTCTGACTATGCCACAACTGTTGATTCTGTTAAAACCACAAGCTCCAGAAAGTCACTAACAAAATCTATTATCACTGAAAAAGGAGCAACCTTAACCTTTAGACTTTATGGATGGCTGGCTACTGACGCTGCAGGACAATTATCTTTGGATGAAATAGAGGTATTGGGAACAATCCTTACCGGTCCAATTACCTTTTACAGCCAGGCTTCAGGAAATTCCAATGCCAGTATCTGGGCGACCTCTGTTACAGGTACAAAAATACCAGCAGTCTTCAACTCCGAGAACTCTTTTGTAATTCAGACAGGGCATTCCGTAAAGGCTTTGAATAACATAGTTGCAAAAGACCTCTCTATTGCCAGCACTGGTAAGCTTTATGCCGGTTCAGCTACAGAATTTTCGGTAACTCTTTATGGCAACTTGGTGGTGAACGGAAACTTCGGAAACGGAGCATCTGCTTCTGATAAACTGACTCTGAAAACAATTAACAATGCGACTATAACCGGGACCGGAATATTTCATACCTATGGCCTGCAAAACTCTGGGACTCTATCAGTAGGTCTTCCAACCTATATTCAGGGGAGTTTAGTAAGCTCGCAGCCAGTAAACTTTAATAATTATCCCGTAACTTTCAAATCTCCTTCTTCTCCTTATGAAGCCCAATATATTTCCGGAAGCCCTCTGACTGTTAAAAATATCTATATTTCCAATTCAGTTGGAGTTACCAACCAGACTTCCATTACTATAACAGGAGTCCTTAATTTAACGTCAGGAACATTCAATACTTCCAATAATGTAATACTTGACCTGAACACTGGTTATATCTCAAGATTTGGTACTGGCACGTTGTCAGGTAAGATCAAAATAAAGAAAAATATTTCAGGAAATGAACCAGGGTATCACCATGTATCATTCCCACTTACTAATGTAACATTATCAGAACTTGCAGATAATGCAACCCTGGAAAAGGGCGGATATTCTTGGATTTACACTTACAATGAAGCTGATAAACATCCCAGTATCGACAGCGGCTGGGTGGCGGTTTCAGGCCTAAGCACACCTTTAGTAAACACTACCGGTTATACTTTCTACTTCAACAAACCGACTTCACTTGATTTGTCTGGTAACTTTGTTAATACCAGCTCTCCGGTTAAATTCAATGTAACGAATACGAATTCTGGAGATAGTCAGAGCGATGGATGGAATCTGATCGGGAATCCTTTTCCTTATCCAATCAGTTGGGTGCAGGATACCGGGTGGAGTAAAACCAATGTAACCAACGCCATCTATATCTGGGATACAAAAGCCAACAAATACAGAACATACATCAATGGTGCAAGCCTTAATGGCGGCAGCCCAGTCATTCCTTCGATGCAGGCTTTTTTCATAAAGGCATCAACAGGTTTAAAACCAACTTTGTCTGTTAACAGAAAAGCATTTACCAACCTGTCCAACCCAGCAGTGACCAGAACAGAAGTAGTTTCATCCGGGTTAAAGCTTAGTGTTTCAAGCAACATTGGCTCTGACGAGACCCTTATTCGCTTAAGTACAGAAGCGGACACCTCATTTAACGAAGAATTTGATGCTTATAAATTATTAAACTCCGGTAACTGCCCGTCAATCTTCACTCAATTGAATGGGATTGATTATGCAGTAAACTCAATTCCCGATGAATTTAATTCAGTTGAAATTCCATTAGTGATTGCTGCAGCATCTGCTGGTAATTATCTGATTTCAGCCTCAGATCTAAGCTCAATCGGAGAGGATTACAATATATCTCTTACTGACAAACAATTTGAAAAAACACAAAATCTAAGAACTAATCCGAATTACTCTACTTATATTAATCAAAATGAAAACCCGGAAAGGTTTTATCTGACATTGGAAAAAGCAAGAACAGATGTTGTAACTGGAGTGAATGGTAACACTGCTCAAAACCTGAGTCTGTATTGTTTTGACAAAAAAATATTCTTCAATTTACCTGAATCGGTAAATTCATCTTTAAGCTTAAGTATTTCAGACGTCTCAGGGAATCAATTGCTAAGCAATAAAGAATTGACTGTTGATGGCTCAACCGCGGTTTATAATGTTGAAAATTTAAAACCAGGGATGTACCTTGTTTCCGTTTTTGACGGACAAAAGTTTGTGACTAAAAAAATTATCCTTTATTAATTTTTCACATATGAAGATGAAATCAATAATTAAAATAGTATCAAAAGTTATATTTATAGTATTGCTTGCGATAGCCGCAGAAACAGCATATGCACAACCTGGCGGTGGTGGAGGTGGCCCTGGAGGATCTGGAGGTCCGGGTGGAACGGGTAACATACCAATGGACGGAGGTATTGGAGCTTTTCTGATCGCGGGTGCTGCATTTGGAGCAAAAAAAATTCACTCTCATTATAAGAAAAACAAAGAATTGAAATAGCACTAAAAGCGCAGTCAACAAGGCTGCGCTTTTTATTTAATGATATCTATTTATCCAAAGGCATGATAGATGTTTAGTAATCTCATATATACTGCGATTTCAGTGGGAGACCCTAACATAAATTTAAGCTTCCAGATTTTAAAACCTATTCAACTCCTTCCCTACAATACAGTAATTCATTGGAATATCATATTGATCCACATCTTCAATAATATCTACCGGGGGGAAATAAGCCAAGCCTACTTTTAATACATCCACACGACAGGTAGCCAAAAACCTGTCATAAAACCCTTTACCATACCCCACTCTGAACCCATGGTTATCAAAGGCAAGCATAGGTAAAAACACAAGGTCTATCAACTCATGGGGCGTAGGGCGAGCATTGATAGGTTCAGGAATTTTCCAGGGATTTTCTTCTAAAACAGTGGTAGGTGTAAAATAATAACTATCAATTGTATGATTATCCACATTAGATTTAGGAATTGAAATATCAATCGAAGGATAGTTTTTCCAGAACCTGTCGATAATGTATTTGGTATTTATTTCAGCTTTTAAAGGAATGGGGAGAAATATGTGAGCACATTTCACATTCTTCAAATCAAAGTTATTAAAAAAACAATCTGCAGATTCCTGGCTCAGCTCTTCGAGCTTTTGGGAAGAAATGTTTTTCCTTTCATTTAAAAAGTGTGACCTTATTTCTTTCTTTGTCATTCCGGCAACAAAACTTTAAACCTGAAATCAAATGGATCTGCAGTCATCAATTTGTTTATCAAATCCGGATCATTGATGTAAAAATTAAGGAAATTATCATAACGTTCCTGAAGTGTATTTGCCGGAAACAACTTCTCTTTCAAACCAAGTAATTGGTGAATTCCTTGTTCATGCTTTTTCTCCAAAGCTTTCTTAAATCGCTTTTCTACATTATTAATTATATCACCTGCCCTCTTTGCTTCTGCTTCTGTAAAGGCAACCAGAGTCGGGTCTATATCAGCAGCTTTAGTCTGAAGCATTTTAAAAATATATTCCAACAGTGCATGCTCCTCTACAGTTTCAATATGCTCTGAAGAATGCTTTTCCAGATATAATTCTTTTAATTCAAAAGCTGATTTAAATAAGTCTTCTTCTGTAAAATTTAGTTTAGCTATCTTTTTACTATTCGCTGAATTGATAATTAAGAAAAACAATCTCGGCATCAACATTGGAAATGTTATTCCGAAGTGATTGAATACGCCTTTAAGCTGCAGCCAGTATGTCACCTCTGCTGGTCCTCCGACATAAGCAAGGTTAGGTAGCAACATTTCCTGATACAATGGCCTCAAAGCCACATTAGGACTAAAAACTTCCGGCTGTTCTTCTGCAAGCTTATATATTTCTGATTTACTGAAAACAATGTCTGTATTATTAACACTAAAATGATCTCCCTCATTGATAATTCTTTCTCTCAAGCCTTCTTTTAAGTAAAAAAGATTTATCTCTCTTGGAAATATCTGTCTATCATAGCCAAGATCTTTCAGAGCTGTGGTTGTTTTTTCTACAATTTTACAAACCTTATCTCCTTCAATTTCTTCCTTGATTACTGGCTTCAATACTTGCTTTAAAGATTGATCATCACCATCAAGTACTACCAATCCATAATCTCCGAAGAGTTCATTAAGAATGTAGCGTGTAGCATCTGTTAAAGTTCTGCCGTTTTCTAAATATGCTTTTTCAAACAGCTCAACCTTTTCCGGAAGTTCATTTAATATCTTTTCAATACCTTCGCAAGTCAACCTCCCTACTGCTCCTTTTTGCTTGGTTTCCCAAGTATATTTTTTTCCGAAAAGATGAAAATGGTTAATTTCTTCGAAATCATGATCCTCAGATGCGATCCAGAATATGGGAACAAATGAACATTTCGGATATTTACGTTTTAAAATCTCGCAAGCTTTAATGATAGCAACAGTCTTGTAAATCAAATACAAAGGGCCTGTAAACAGATTTAACTGGTGGCCAGTGGTAATTGTAAATGTATTTTCTTTTAATAAATCTCCAATCCCCTTACTTGCTGTGTCCTTTATTACAATATTTGAATATTGCCTTTTCAAAGCATCAGTCAAAAGCACTCTTTGATCTGCATTAAACTTCTTCTGAGCTATTTGCTGCTCAATATTTTCTATTGAAGGAAAAAGATTATAAAAAGGCGAGAGATCCTCTTTCTTTGAAATGTAATCAATATATAATTTTGAAAAAGCACCGGTTTTTTCAGCTTCAACAGGAAGTATTTTCATTGATGGTGGTGGAAATTTAAGGCCAATTTAAGCCTGATTTTTCAATAGACAAATACAACGAAAAAAAATGAAATTCTGGTAACATCGGAAGGTATTGGAAACGGAGGACTTAAGCATAAAAAAAAATTGGTTCTGGTGAAATGCCAGAACCAATTTCGTACTTTAATTAATCCTAAGTTTTATCTGATTAGCTGACAATTTTACCATAAAGATCAAATTCAGAAGCAGAATCGATTTTTACGTTTGCAAAATCACCAACTCTTACATAAGTATTTTCTGCTGAAACCAAAACTTCATTGTCTACTTCAGGAGAGTCTGATTCTGTTCTTCCAATGAAATATCCACCTTCTTTTCTGTCAAAAAGTACTTTATATGTATTTCCAACCTTTGCCTGATTTAATTCAAGAGAAATGCCTTCCTGAATACCCATAATAGTGTCTGCTCGCTCTCTTTTTATTTCAGCAGGGATATCATCATTTAAAGTATATGCATGAGTATGTTCTTCGTGAGAATATGTGAATATTCCCAGCCTGTCAAATTTCATTTCCTCTACAAACTGGCAAAGCTCTTCAAAATCCTCCTCTGTTTCACCTGGATGCCCGGCAATCATCGTTGTTCTTAAAGCTATATTCGGCACTTTATCTCTAATAGCTTTTATCAACTCTTCAGTTCTGTTGCGGGTGATGCCTCTTCTCATAATCTTCAACATATTTGAAGAGGCGTGCTGAAGCGGCATATCCAGGTATTTGCAGATGTTATCTCTTTCAGCCATTACATCAAGTACATCCATTGGAAACTGAGACGGATAAGCATATTGTAAACGTATCCAGTCAATTCCATTAACGTCAGACAGTTTCCTTAACAGTTCCGCAAGATCGCGTTTGCCGTAAATATCAAGACCGTAATAAGTAAGATCTTGAGCAATCAGAATTAATTCTTTCGTTCCATTTTTGGCCAGGTTCTTTGCTTCCGTTACTAATTCATCAATACCTCTTGATACATGTTTGCCCCTCATTACTGGTATTGCACAAAAAGAACACGGACGATCACAGCCTTCTGCTATTTTCATAAAAGCATAATGTCGAGGAGTTGTGATCAGACGCTCTCCCAGCAATTCATGTTTATAGTCAGCTTTAAACTTTTTGAGAAGTATTGGAAGATCGCTTGTACCAAAAAAAGCATCCACCTGAGGGATTTCCTTTTCAAGATCATCTTTATATCGCTGAGAAAGGCAACCAGTCACATAAATCTTTTCTACAAGTCCGCTTTCTTTCGCATCTACATATCTTAAAATTGTATCTATAGACTCTTGTTTGGCATTGTCAATAAAGCCGCAGGTATTGATCACTACCACATTGGCGTCATCCTTTCCTGATTCGTGCGCAGCATCAATATTATTACCTCTCAATTGGGTTAGAATATTTTCCGAGTCTACCAGATTTTTAGAACAACCTAATGTAATGATATTTACCTTTGTCTTTCTTGTGCCTTTAGTTTTCATCTTTAATACTGGAATAGTGATTAGAAGCCGGAATAAATGGCTATTCCATCAGCGCTCCAATCCCCAAAATTACTTATTATTTTTAAACTATTCAGAGTAGTGTGCCATGTAGTCTACTTCAAAAACTACATTTGTAAGTTTATTTTTTTCCACCTTTACTGGAAACAGGTAATAATCAGGAGAAATTTTAGAATACAATCTTCCCCCCTCATTTATGACCAGTGAATATTTTCCAACTTCCAAAGGCAACTTGAAAGTTCCGTCTTGTTGGCTTAGAATTGTGTCTAAGGGAGTTGTTGAGATGGTTTTAAAAAAATCTCTCTCGGCAAGTTCCGATTCTTTTAATGAAGTAAGCGGATATACATAGATTTCTCTTTCGATACCCAAAATTTTACCTTCCTCAGGAAGCTCTTCGGTTGTGAAGAAATTACCCTCTTTGAATATTAATTTGCCTGTAATGCCTTGACTTGTGTCTGCTGAGACAGAAACTGTTTTTCGGGAAACGCAGGAATACTCTGAAAAAGAAAACAGAAATATTAACCCCAGAATCAGGATTAATTTATTGCCTGTTAAAGAGAGAGTCAACGAACTCATGTTTATTAAAGACCTGAAGGTCATCTACCTTTTCTCCTACTCCGATATATTTTACTGGTATTTTAAACTGGTCTGATATTCCTAAGACCACACCGCCTTTTGCTGTACCATCTAACTTTGTGATTGCCAGAGCTGATACCTCGGTAGCTTTAGTAAATTCGGTAGCCTGAACGAATGCATTTTGGCCGGTACTTCCATCCAAAACTAAAAGGACTTCATGAGGTGCTTCAGGTATAAATTTCTGAATAACCCTCTTTATTTTAGAGAGCTCATTCATAAGATTTACTTTAGTATGCAATCTTCCTGCAGTATCAATGATTACTACGTCAGCTTGCTGATCAACACCTTGCTTTGCGGCATCAAATGCTACTGAAGCTGGGTCTGTGTTCATGCCGTGAGATACTACAGGTACTCCAACCCTTTCTCCCCACATTTTCAATTGGTCTACAGCGGCAGCCCGGAAAGTATCTGCAGCTCCCAGAACTACTTTTTTTCCTTTCTTTTTAAACTGCGCTGATAGTTTACCAATGGTAGTCGTTTTACCGACACCATTCACTCCGACAACAAGAATTACATATGGCCCGGATACTTTTGGAACTTCATAGTCAGACAAATCCTCTGAGTTATTTTCAGCGAGAAGGCCTGCAATTTCTTCCTTCAGAATTTTATCAAGATCGGAAGTAGTTACATAGTTATCCTTTTCAACTCTCTGTTCAATTCTTTTGATAATCTTTAAGGTAGTCTGTACGCCGACATCAGATGTAACCAGCATTTCTTCCAGATTATCCAAGACCTCGTCATCAACCTTGGACTTTCCCACCATGGCCTTGGTTAGCTTAGAAAAGAAGCTATCCTTGGTTTTCTCCAGACCTTTATCCAGAGACTCCTTTTTATCCTTTGAAAAGAAATTAAACAGCGCCATGAAATAATCTTTTTCTTAAAACACTAAAATAATAAAAAAGTCCCGTTAAGGGACTTTATCATTAATAATTTACAAAGAAGCAATTATTTCTTCAATGCTTCTTGAACCTGATCTACTGGTACGATTTCTTCTTTGAAAGCGTAAGCTCCAGTTTTATCGTTCTTTACTGCCTTAATAATTTTGGCAAACCCTTTTCCAGCATCAGCCTTCTTCAGGGTAGCAACTACTTTCTTTGCCATGGGTTATTTAATTTCTTTATGAGTGGTCACTTTTTTTAACACAGGATTGTATTTTTTTAATTCAATCCTTTCAGGAGTATTTTTCCTGTTTTTAGTAGTGATATATCTGCTTGTACCAGGTAGACCACTGTTTTTGTGCTCGGTACACTCCAGAATCACCTGAATCCTGTTACCTCTTTTTGCCATGATTTATTGCAATTTCTCTTGTAAAAACCAAATAATTAAACGGCCATTCCGTTTGCCTTAGCCTCTTTTAATACAGCGCTAATGCCTTTTTTTGTAATTGTTCTTAAAGCAGATGCAGACACTTTAAGAGTTATCCATTTGTTTTCTTCAGGAATAAAAAATTTCTTAGTCTGAAGATTAGGATAGAATTTTCTCTTTGTCTTGTTGTTGGCGTGAGAAACATTGTTTCCTACTCTAGTTCTCTTTCCTGTAATTTGACAAACTCTAGCCATTTTTCTAATTTTTTATATTATAGGGTTGCAAAGATGCGAAAATAAAATCTAAATACAAAATTTAGATTTATTTTTTCTTTCGAAGAAAAGTAATTTATCCTTTACATATATGGAGTAAATGTTCTTTAGCCTCAATTCTTCCTAAACAAAATTACGTCAAAAAACTCTTTGTGAGAAATATTTTTTCGAGAAGTCAGCCCAGAAATCCCCTCTCCTTTTTAAAATTTCATTGCCATCTCCTTAATTTTCTGCACTATATAATACCAATTAAAAACTCATTTCTATTTTTCAGGAAACCATTCAATTCATTAAGAAAAGAATACTTTTATTTCTAAATTTGAAATTCTTTCCTGAAAAATTTCCTTATAATCCTGACATATTTATTCTGTGGAAGATTAGATGGAAAATTAATGATTTCAGGATATTTTCCTTTTTAAATTTAAAATACAAACTTATGATGGGGACTATTTCCGCAACTGCACAGGCTATTGAGCTGGAAGAAAAATATGGAGCACATAATTATCACCCTCTGCCGGTTGTCCTTTCTAAAGGAGAAGGAGTATTTGTCTGGGATGTTGAAGGAAAACGTTATTACGACTTTCTTTCTGCATATAGCGCTGTAAATCAAGGACATTGTCATCCTAAAATTATTAATGCACTGGTGGCACAGGCCCAAAAACTTACTTTAACAAGCCGGGCATTTTACAATGAGAGACTTGGGGAATGTGAGAAATTTATCACCGAATACTTTGGATATGACAAGGTGCTGATGATGAATTCTGGTGCTGAAGCAGTTGAAACTGCTATTAAGCTAGCAAGAAAATGGGGCTATACCGTTAAAAATATTCCAACAAATCAAGCTTTAATAGTTGCTGTAGAAAAAAATTTCCACGGCAGAACAACGGGAGTCATTGCTGCTTCTACGGATCCTGATTCGACAAAAGATTTCGGACCTTTCAATCCAGGATTCCAGATTATTCCATACAGTGATACTACAGCACTTGAAAATGCACTGAAGAATCCGAATGTCTGTGCATTCCTTGTAGAACCTATTCAAGGTGAGGCAGGGGTTTATGTACCTACCGAAGGCTATCTGAAAAAAGCTGCAGAACTTTGTAAAAAACATAATGTTCTATTCATCGTGGATGAGATCCAGACAGGAATTGGAAGAACCGGAAAGCTACTTGCCTCTCAATATGAAGATGTAAAAGCTGATATTCTGATACTTGGCAAAGCGATATCAGGTGGAACATATCCTGTATCCGCAGTACTTGCAGATGACCCTATCATGCTCACAATCAAACCAGGACAGCACGGATCCACATTTGGTGGAAATCCGATGGCTTGCGCTGTGGCTCAAGCTTCTCTGGAAGTAATTCGTGATGAAAAACTTACTGAAAATGCATTCAAAATGGGTGAGTTATTCAGAAAGAGAATGACAGAGCTGCAGAAAAAATCTGATCATGTGCTAGCGGTAAGAGGAAGAGGATTATTAAACGCAATCGTAATTAAACCTACAAATGACGGTAGAACTGCGTGGGATGTATGTGTGGCGCTAAAGGATAATGGTCTTTTAGCTAAACCTACTCACGGAGATATTATAAGGTTCGCTCCTCCTTTAGTAATTAATGAGACTCAGTTAAACGAATGTTGCGATATTATCGAAAAAACAATACTTGAATTTTAACTTCAAAACCTGAATAAACATGCGTCGTCCGAGAAGAAACAGAAAGTCTGAAGCGATCAGATCTATGGTAAGAGAACATCAGGTAAGCACTAACGACCTGATTTATCCAATGTTTATGCAGGAAGGTAAAAATGGGAGATCTGAAATAACCAGTATGCCTGGAATTTTCAGATATACACCTGATCTTTTAATCAAAGAAATTGAGCTTTGCATGAAGCTTGGATTAAAGACGTTTGCGCTTTTTCCTAAAATAGAAGATTCTTTAAAAGATCCTCTTGCTAAGGAAAGCTATAATGAGAAAGGTCTGTATTTAAAGACAATCAAGGCTATAAAATCAGCACTTCCTGAAGCTTGTATAATGACAGACGTAGCAATGGATCCATACAGTTCTGACGGTCACGATGGCATATTAAAAAATGGCAAAATTCTGAATGATGCCACACTTGAAGTGTTAGGAAAAATGGCTTTAGCGCAAGCTGAAGCCGGAGCAGACATTATCGGCCCTTCAGACATGATGGATTTTAGGGTAGGATACCTTAGAGAAATGTTAGACACCGAAGGCTTTGATGATGTATCTATAATGTCTTATACTGCTAAATATGCAAGTGCATTTTACGGACCATTCAGAAATGCTCTGGATTCTGCCCCAAAGGCTGGTGATAAGAAAACATACCAAATGGACCCGGCAAATCAGGCTGAAGCATTGATAGAAGCTGAACTTGACTTTGCTGAAGGTGCTGATTTCCTGATGGTAAAACCTGCATTGGCTTATCTTGATGTCATTAAACTTTTATATGACAATTATGAGCTTCCGATTGCAGCTTACAATGTAAGTGGAGAGTATGCCATGATAAAAGCAGCTTCTGAAAAAGGTTGGATTGATGGAGAAAAAGCAATGGCTGAAGCTTTGCTAAGCATGAAAAGAGCAGGAGCCAAAGTGATCCTTACTTATTTTGCAAAAGAATTTGCAGTTCTTTCAAATTATTAAAGCGAAAAGCAGAGTGCTGAAAGTAAAAAGAGGTAAATGAAAACACATTTACCTCTTTTTTTATAAACCTCAACGTATAGAGTGGCGTTGAATTTCTTTTCACTTTAAGCTTTTTGCTTTACGCTTTCAGCTTTTACAAATCCTCTCTCACAAGCATTAATATACTTGGCTGAGGCACTATAAAATACTTCTCATTATTAAAGGTAATCTCATAAGCGCCATTCTGTAGATAAATTGCAAGATCGCCTTCCTGAGCCTGCAATGGTATATACTTAGTTGAGTCCTGCTTTTCTTTCCAAGGTTCCTGATTACTTTCATCCGGGATAGGAATAGGATAGCCTGGTCCAACTTTGATAACATATCCGCTCTGGATCCTATCTTTTTCAATTACTCCCGGAGGCAGATATAGTCCCGAAGAAGTTTTATCAGTTAATGTTTTTGGCTTTATTAATACTCTATCTCCTACTACAATTAGTTTGTCAAGAGATCTGTCTATTGAAAGCATTATGAAATTATTTTTTTCTACAAATTTAATAAAGGCAATTCAATTATACATAAGCCTCCATAACAAACAGGGGAAAAGCCTGAATAAAAAAGGAGCTGTATTGCAGCTCCTTTTAATTAGTTTATCATTGAAATGAAATTATCTCTTCACATTAAGCAGAATCTTATCATCCTTCCCCCCCGGAAGATCTATCACATCTGTTATTTTAATAGCAGCGTAAGAAGAATTCGATTTTCTTCCTAGCCTGGTTAAAATAATCTGGCCTGGTTCCAGGTTCGAAATTTTATCTACTTTTTGTCCCGAGTTATATGCATCCTGCAAAGTCAAAGCTGTTGCATTTACATAGTCAAAACCATTGAACAGTACAAACTGCCCACCTGCAGGACTAATAATAGATTTGGATAAAACCGAAGATGTATCACTTGCTGAATACATCTGGATATCTCTTAAACTGTCAGGTGAAAGACCGGAGAATTTTGCAGTCATGGCCACCAGGTCAAAAGCATCAGCATTTCCAGAAGCTTTGGAATATAAAGAAGCGCCAGAAAATTCTGTCAGTAAAATTTCCTTGCCTTTGACAAGAATCTTTCTTGCTTCTGTTTTATCACGGCCTTCATTATCAATAATCCTGAACGTTAACAGAAGGGTATAATCTTTCTGTTTTTCAGGAATAACATACTCAAGTTTATAAGTTGAATTTCTAATCCCATTCATCATGGAATCTAATATGATCTTTGATGCACTACCAACTTCCTGTTGTGAAATAATTAATCTATTAAGCCCGTCTTTAGATGATGCATTAAAATAAAAGTTTTTAACTTCGCCGCCATATCCATTCAATACTATTTCTGAAGGGTCAACGGATGTTATCAAAGGATCCGGATCTTCTTTTTTACAGTTTTGAAAAAGTATAGCCGAAAGAAGAAATACAAAAATTATTCTGAATTTTATCATTTGATTTAAAATTAAAAAAAACCTAAGAAGATCTTAGGTTTTTTTTATGGTTTAATTTCAGGCAACAAAGTTGTTACTATTTTTCTTTTAATTTAAAAGCTTTTGCTTTTACCTGGATTGTTATCTTTCTTCCAAGGAACATTCTATCTACCACTTGAGTAAAGCCCAAAGGAAGAACGAAATCAGCCTCTGGTTTAGATTGCAATGCATCATAATATGCATTGTTAAATCCTCTTCCACGAAGTCTGAAGTTGAATACCCCTGTCGGATTTAGTCCAGGAGAACTGTAGTAAAATCTTCTTCCGCCTACAGGAATAAATCCTAAAAGATAACTTTGAGTGGCAGACCCTTTTATTTCACCCAGATATTCAAGATCTGCGGTTGTGAAATTAACTCTGGCATCCAAAGGAGCAACTGGCACTGCTTTATAATACATTCTGCATGAAGTAGCCAGGCTCAATAATAGGGCGCCTATGAATAATTTATTAAAAATGCTCTTCATCCTGATTAGTTAAAATAAATATTTAAGATTAATCTAAAGTTGCTGTTTGTATCCCAGGTTGTAGATCTTTTCTTCAGCTTGCTGTATTGATATGGGTCAGCATTACCTGCACCATCTGTAGTCTGAGTATAATAATCCTGAGATGTTGTTACACCACCAACTCTTTGTTCAGACTCAACGTGTGTTTTTCCTCCTAGAGTCCAAAGACCTTGCAAACCATATTCCATACCAACAGACAAAGGTAGATTAAGAACGAATACGTTAAAACCTACAACTCCACCAAGACCAACTAAGGTAGAAGGTGTTTTAGCAGAATAGTGATCAAAATCTCCATCGACATAATCGATTTCGTCTTTGTTCACTTCTCTTTTGAAACCTAGATAAAGATCACCACCAGCGTATACATCGAAGATGTTTTTGTTACTGAAATGTTTTTCAAGACCTGGTACAAGTACATACTCTCTAACACTTGCCTTTGATGATGTACTTTTTACAGTAGGGAAATTTGTTGGATCTACATCTCCTTTAGAAGTCGTAGACTCTTTTGTGATTCTGATACCGCCTCTTACAGCTACATCATCTTTAATGAAATACTTACCGCTAATAAGCCCGCCTTGTCTAAGGTCGTTATAATTGTCAAATACACTTTGGTTCATGTTAAATCCAAATGTAAGGACTTTAGATCCTTTCAAAGGTCTGGCTCCAATGTTGTAAACACTAGTATCGTTTAGCCTCTCTGATAATTGGGCAAATGATGTACTGGCAATTAATACCAGCAAAAAGATTACTGAAATTTTCCTCATGGTTAGAATTAAAATATGTACTTAAAAATAATTAATGTTTCAAAAATACAGTTTTTTAATGTTATGACAACTATTTTCTTCCTCTTGTCATCTCCTTTTTTCCCGGAGGGCCAGGAAGCGTCTCAACAAAAAAGCCTGCAGCCTTCAAATTTCTTTTAAATTGACCACTGGCACAATAACTTACGATTACGCCTTTATTTTTCAACCATCCATAAATTCTTTCAAAATTCCCTAACTCCCAAAGTTCAGGTTGTTTTGAAGGTGCAAATGCGTCGAAGTATACGAGGTCAAGAAATTCAGGTTGCATTTGCAAGTGTTCAAGCTTTTGCAAATGCTTTTGAAAGACGAAATCTTTGCTAAACTGTATTTTTTCACCAAAAGGAACCTTATGAAAGTCATAAAAAAAACTGCTTTTATCCGGAGCTATTATATCGGGATAATTCAGTGCTGAAAAAATATTTTCTTCTAATGGATATGGCTCGATTGTCTGATAAAAAATTTTCATTGCATTTTTTTCACTTTCAAGAAAAGTTAAAAATGTATTGAGCCCAGTCCCAAAGCCTACTTCAAGAATATTGATTTCGTTACCTGTATTTATTAAATCCAGTCCGTTTTTTATAAATACATATTCTGATTCACGCAATGCTCCGTGAGTTGAGTGATAGGTCTCTTTCATGTCAGGTATATAAAGAGAATGAGACCCATCTTCTGTTTTTATTATTTCAATTTTAGATTGCATGCTTTTTTAAAATTTTATATACCGATTCAAACTGATAATGCTTTTCTATTTCTTTACTTGAAAATCTATCTGTCTTTAGAAGGCCCGCCCTTTTAATTTCCATATTTTGATTTATTTCACTGACCGAATAATCATGCTGAAACAAATCATTGTCTATGGGGAATGGTTCTTTAAATACTTCGAAAACTTCTTTTAGATCTTTAACATCTTCACATTCATAATTCAAATATTTTAATTCGGGAGTGCAAAGCGTATTGACATACACAATGGAATTATCATCGAGAATCTCTTTATACTTGCCAATTGATGAAGAGGAGATCAATTCACTTTTCCCAAATGATGAATTGCTTTTCCAAATATTCCCCTGCTGATCTATGAGCCTCGACTGCAATTCTATTTCTTGGACATTCATAAACCCAGCTAATTCTTTCATTACAGACATAGGAGACGTAACAAGATCTTCATATCTGATAGAGTAAAAAAGTGGATGTTCAGAATAATGAATACGAAATGCAACAGACTTCCTCCACATTCTTATTGTATACAGCAATGGCCTGACTTTACCTGTATACTCTTTTCCTAATGCTGCAGAACTGAGCACATCTCTAGGATCTCTTATTATGTGAATTACACGTATACCATTTTCAAGAAGTGTTCCGATAAAATCTTCACACAATATCTCCTTACTACCCACATATAATGTTTCCTTTGTTATTAAGTCCTTTCCTGCTGCTACCTGAAGCTGTTTGAATAAATCAATAAAGCCATCGCTGGAATGAAGTAAAGATTCACTTCCTAAGTTTACCTTATCTGTTTCGCTAAGCTTATAGCGATTGAGAAATTCAATAAAATCCTGCATTTCAAAATACTCATTATCCAATCGAGTATTGATAGGATAAACGGATGAAATATTTTGCATTTCATTAAATCTCTTTTTCACTAAATGATAAAAAGACGGATACGGCTGAAATGCAATGCTGACAGAAGGGTGCTGGAATAAAAGCTTTTCCAGGAGGGTTGTTCCTGACCTATATAAACCGGTGACGAAAAAAAATTTCAACTTTTATAACTTTTAAGGAATTCGATCGAGTGTTTTCCTTCATTAAATATAAGGTCTAGAATGCTTACTTCATGAATGAAGGGAGGAAAGAGCTGATTGTATTCTTTATAACCGGAATAATCAAAGTATCTCAATGATATCCCTTTTTCTTGTATTGATTCTTGCTTCAAATAATTTTTCACTGCGGGCCCACACAAAAATTCTGTTGCTTCAGTCTTTAAAAGAATATCTATTAAACGACCTATTTTATCTCCTTCCGGAGCATATATGGAAGAATCATTAAATATGGTTTCTATTCCCAAACAAGTAGAAATTTCTTTTATTGCAAACTGATTATACTCTGATAATGTCTCAATTTCATTAAAATACAATTTATTAATCAGAGGTAGTGAAACCTCATAGAATGGCGCTTTAGAATAATATTTTTCAAGTATCTGGAAGTGCTTTCTTTTCCAATCATTATTTATAAACCTTACTTCTTTTATCGTTCTTTTAATATTATCTCCAACAGGAATGGAAAGCCACTTTGTACCTTCATCTGTTTTTATTTTATTTCTGTTTCTCCAGTCGCCAGTAGTGTATTGAACGTCATCATAAAAAATAAATTCATCAGCACTATTGATTAAATCAAAATATCCTTTCCAGGGAATATAATTTGACTGAAGAATGACTACAGTCTTTCTCATCTCAGTCTACTGATTTTTCCCTGACAACATAGGCAGGCTTCAATTCTACACCATTAATGATCCTGATCAGATATTCTCCAACTATGCCAATTGAGAAAAGCATAAGCCCTCCGATAAATAAGGTCACTGTCACCAAAGATGCATAACCTGGAACCGGTATTCCTACAGTAAGCTTTTTTATAAAATAGATCAAGGCTAACAGAAAACTAAAAAACGAAATAGAGATACCGACATATGCAATTAGCTTCAACAAAAAACTACTATTATTAAAAAGCATATTCGCAAAGGTAGCAAACATCTTTTTCAGTGTAAAGCCGGATTTGTCATAAGGCCTTTTTGCGTGGCGAACATTTACATTCTTTACATCTTTGGTAACATAAAAGAGCAATGCACTTACAGATGGATTTGGAGTTTTAATTTGCAAAAAGGCTTTAACAACTTCCGCCTTTATAAGCTTGAAAGGACTATTTCTGATATGTGCAGGTTTACCAAGCAGCTTAGCCTCAAACCAGTTATTAATTCTGCTAAAAATTCTTTTGCTTATGGTGTGTTCTTTTTTATCAAACCTACCAATAACCACATCATGAGAATTTAGCGCAGTAAGAGAAGGAATATCTTCCGGAAAATGCTGTAGATCGTCATCTATTGTAATGATATAACGACCTTTAGCATTGGTGAAACCACAAAGCAAAGCGCCCTGCTTGCCGAAATTCCGCATCAGACGGATGCTTGTAACTTCTTTGTATTTTTTTGAAAGACCATTAAGAAACGGCCATGTCAGTTCATTTTCAGAGCCATCATCAATAAAAATAAGTTCGTATGTTTCCTTCAATTCATTTTTGAAAACAGCATCAATTCTGTCTCTCAGCTCCACAAGAGAGTGAGAACTGTTAAATACAGGTACAACAACAGAATAACTAATTTCAGAGGAAATCATACAAAAACTTTACGCAACTTTCAGCTAAGAAATACTTCATCAGAAGCACAGATAAAACTACTGTTAAGCAATGACTCTTTGTTGTATTCAAATCTTTTTTTACCCAGATTTACTACAACCCCACCACTTGCTTCCACAATGGCCTGGCCTGCGCCAGTATCCCACTCCATAGTCGGGCCATGTCGATAATAAAGATCAGCACTTCCTTCAGCAAGGAGACAAAACTTCAATGAACTTCCTTTGGAAATTCTGTCTGCCACATTAAATTTTGAGAAAAAATCTTCTTCCTCTTTTGCAGCATGTGAGCGGCTTCCAACACCAATTAGATCGGTTTTTCTGTCGCTTACTTTAATGGGGAAAGTTTTCCCGTTACTGCTTTTAAAACTTCCTTTGCCAAGCTGACCGAAATACATTTCATCCAAAGCAGGCGCATAAATAACACCAGCAACCGGATAACCATTTACAATCAAACCTATGTTTACAGTAAATTCACCGTTTCTTTTAATAAACTCCTTTGTTCCATCAAGAGGATCTACCAACCAGAAAATTGACCAGTTTTTTCTTACGTCAAATGGAACTTCTTTTTCTTCTTCTGAAATAATAGGAATTTGCGGGGTAAGACTCTTTAAGCCAGCAACAATAAAATCATTGGATTTTCTATCAGCGAGCGTTAATGGTGAATTATCGGCTTTAGTATCAATAAGGTCAGTAAAGTCGGGCAGACTGTAGACTTCCATGATTAATTTGCCTGCCCCCAGGGCTATTTCTTGAACTTTATCAAAATTAATTTCAGGCAGTTGCATGATTCCTCTATTTATTGAGTTTCAAATTTAGATAATTTTGATCATTCTCTCTTTTTTTTACTGAAAATGTAGTATTTTTACAGATTAAAATTTCTTAACATCCATTGGAAAATATTCATCCTATATTTGATCGAATTCTTAAAAGAGAAGATAAGGAAACGATTTTACACCAAAAATCTGTTGTGATCTGGATGGTGGGTCTTTCTGGTTCCGGGAAAAGCACTTTGGCTAAAGCCATTGAACAAGAACTACATAAAAACGGATTCCTGACACAGCTGCTGGATGGCGACAATTTAAGGACAGGTATAAATAACAATCTTGGTTTTTCTGAATCTGACAGGATAGAAAATATCAGAAGAGCAGCAGAGGTATCAAAATTATTTCTTAATTGCGGAATTGTAACTATCTGTTCTTTAATAAGTCCAACAGAAGAAATCCGTAATATGGCCAAAAATATTATCGGTGCTGAGGATTATTTCGAACTTTATGTGAATTGTCCATTCGAGATATGTGAACAAAGAGACGTAAAGGGATTGTATCGCAAAGCCAGAAATGGGGAATTAAAGAATTTCACTGGATTGGATTCACCTTTTGAAGAACCCCAGAATCCTAGTCTGGAAGTAAGGACAGATCTTAAGCCTTTGGATATGTGCAAGGAAGAGATCTTAACGGCAGTTTACAAAAAGATAAAAATAAATTAACCTTAAAATTGTAATAGTTAAGCCATATTTGGCTTTTCAAACCTTATAACCTATGATTTCCTACAATTTAAGTCACCTGAAACAGCTTGAGGCGGAAGCGATATTCATCATGAGAGAAGTGGCCGCACAGTTTGAGAGACCAGCATTACTTTTTTCGGGAGGAAAAGATTCTATTGTGATGGTAAGACTTGCACAGAAAGCATTCTGGCCAGCAAAACTACCATTCCCATTGATGCATATTGATACAGGACACAACTTTCAGGAAGCTCTGGACTTCAGAGATGATCTTGTGAAAAAAGTTGGAGCAAGACTTATTGTCAGAAATGTACAGGACTCAATAAATCAAGGAAGAGCTGTTGAGGAAAAAGGACCAAACCCAAGTAGAAATGGACTTCAGACCATCACCCTTCTTGATGCGATTGAAGAGTTTAAATTTGATGCATGCTTCGGCGGAGCCAGAAGAGATGAAGAAAAAGCTAGAGCGAAAGAGCGCTTTTTCTCTCACAGAGACGAGTTTGGTCAGTGGGATCCAAAAAATCAAAGACCAGAACTTTGGAATTTATTCAATGGCAAAAAAAGCCCAGGAGAACACTTCAGAATATTTCCTTTAAGTAACTGGACTGAAATGGATGTGTGGCAATATATCGCCATGGAAAAACTTGAAATTCCAACAATTTATTTTTCTCATAAAAGAACCATTGTTGACAGAAACGGAATGCTTTTAGCAAAATCTGATTATATCACTCTTTTAAAAGATGAGCATTATGAAGAGAGAACTATCAGATTCAGAACTGTTGGTGATATGACTTGTACAGGTGCTGTTGAATCAGAGGCGTCTACCCTTGATGAAATCATCCAGGAAGTTGCTGCTGCGCGTCAAACAGAGCGTGGTACCAGAGCTGACGACAAAAGATCAGAAGCTGCAATGGAAGACAGAAAGAAACAAGGATATTTTTAATAAATCAATTTCAAGACGTACAATTTTCAAACAGTTAGCCGACTGAAATTATAACAGCCTTAATGCAATGACTGAAACACAAACTAAAAATAGCTATCTTGAAATGGACCTTCTAAGGTTCACCACAGCGGGAAGTGTAGACGACGGAAAAAGTACCCTGATTGGAAGACTGCTTTACGATTCAAAATCTATCTTTGAAGATCAGCTGGAAGCCATTGAAAGAACCAGTGAGCAGAGAGGTGACGGATATGTTAACCTGGCATTACTCACAGACGGACTTAGAGCTGAAAGAGAACAAGGTATTACCATAGATGTGGCTTACAGATATTTTGCCACTCCAAAAAGAAAGTTCATTATAGCAGATACTCCGGGCCATATTCAGTATACAAGAAACATGGTAACTGGAGCTTCTACAGCAAACCTAGCTATCGTACTTGTAGATGCAAGACATGGTGTTGTGGAACAAACTTGCAGACATGCATTTATTGCATCTTTGCTTCAGATAAAACATATTATCATTTGCGTTAACAAGATGGACCTTGTTGACTATAAAGAAGAAGTTTTCGAAAAAATAAAACAACAGTTTTCCGACTTCTCTTCAAAATTATCTGTACCAGATATCCGTTACATTCCTATCTCTGCGTTGCATGGAGATAACGTAGTGGATGAGTCTGAAAACATGCCTTGGTATAAAGGAGGAACACTTCTTTATACATTGGAAAATGTAAACATCAATTCTGATCTTAACTATGTTGATTCAAGATTCCCGGTTCAGTGGGTGATCCGTCCGCTAAGCGAGGAGTATCATGACTTCAGAGGTTATGCAGGAAGAGTTGAAGGTGGAGTTTTCAAACCAGGCGATGAAGTGATTGCACTTCCTTCAGGATTTACTTCCAAAATTAAAACTATTGAAACCATTGATGGAAAACTTGAAGAAGCATTTCCTCCAATGTCAGTTACAATAACACTTGAAAATGATATTGATATCAGCCGTGGAGATATGATTGTGAAGCCAAACAATCAGCCAAGTGCAAGTCAAGATGTTGAATTGATGATCTGCTGGTTGAATGACAAAAAATTAAACCCGGCAGCAAAATATATTATCAGACATACTTCAAGAGAAGCTAAATGTGTTGTAAAAGATGTTCGTTACAAAGTTAACATCAACACTTTACACAAAATTGAAGATGATAAAACTATCGGACTTAATGACATTGGAAGAATCCTTATTAGGACTACCAATCCTTTATTCTTTGATAGCTATAAGAAAAACAGATCTACAGGAAGCGTAATACTTGTAGACGAGTTTACCAACGAGACAGTTGGAGCTGGAATGATTATCTAAGAATTATCTGATTAAAAAATATCAAAAAAAGCGAAGAGAAACCTCTTCGCTTTTTTATTTAGCGACTTTCGTTCTTCTAAATTAATTGCTACGCTTGTCAATAAAGATTAGCTTTTCTACTGTACAATTTTTCACGCGACTGAACCATAGCACAGAAGGATTATGTTGAGGGTTTATAAATAATTCAGGGCTCTATATCACAGCCAGATTTAAATTTCAAATATCCTCTATGTTTTCAAATCTTTTAAGAAAAGGAAAAAAAATCATCCCCTATTCGCTTGCATTGACGCTACTATTTTCTGCTTGTAAAAAAGAGAAAGAAGTGGAGCCTACAACGCAAACCCCTACTTCACCAACTACACCTCCATCAAGCGGAAACAAAGACGAATGTCTGACAGCATCAGCACTGGACAACGGACAAGTCATTCCAGGCCAGTATATTGTAAAATATGCTGAAACAGGTGAAAAACTGGGTACAAGGACTTTTCATAAAGTACTAAGATCAAATAAAATTGATCCGGAAAAGATACTTCGTACTTTTGACGGTAATCTTAAAGGCGTTGCCATAAAGCTTGAAACAGGAGAAGTAGAAAAATTAAAAAAGGATCCTAATATAGAATATCTTGAACAAGATAAGATTGTCTCTATCAGTGATTGCCCTGCCCGGGTTGAATATCAGGCAGCAGGCTGGGGAGCAAAGAGGGTTGGTCACGCCGAAGGATCTGGAAAATATGTTTGGATAATCGATACAGGTGTTGATCTTAGCCATCCAGACCTGGTAGTAGACGCATATAAATCAAAGTCATTTATTCCCGGCACAACTGTTAATGACGACCATGGCCATGGCACCCATGTTGCCGGGATCATAGCAGCTAAAGACAATGGATTCGGAGTTGTCGGAGTTGCTTCAGGAGCTACTGTAATTGCTCTGAAATCTATGGATGCTCAGGGGAAAGGAAGTATTTCAAATATTATAGCAGCTGTACAGCATATTGAACAGAATGGAAAAGCCGGAGATGTAGTAAATATGAGCTTAGGAGGAGGATATTCTCCCTCTCTTGATAAAGAAGTGCTTAACGCTGCCAATAAAGGCTTTGTATTTTCAATAGCAGCAGGAAATTCAGGTATTAAAGCAGATAGTTCTTCTCCTGCCAGAGTCGACCATCCAAATATCTACACTGTTTCAGCCATGGATTCAACGGACACTTTTGCGTCATTCTCTAATTATGGGAAAACTGTTGACTATTGTGCTCCAGGAGTAAAAATTCTTTCAACATACAAGAATGGAGGTTATGCAACGATAAGCGGCACTTCTATGGCAGCTCCTCACATGGCTGGAATCCTTGTGATGCGTGGCAAGAACTTTAAGAAAGATGGATCGGTAAAAAATGATCCTGACGGGTCAGCAGATCCGATACCACATTTATAAGCTGAAAGCACAAAGCGAAAAGCTGAAAGTTAAAGTTCTGTTTTTCGCTTTGTGCCTTATGGTTTTCGCTTTCAGTTTTTAAAAATAAGAGCAACAGCAAAAGCATTCGCACCTTCCTCCCTCCCAATGTATCCCAACTTTTCATTAGTAGTTGCTTTGATCGAAATATCCTCTTGTGGGATATTCATTGTTTCTGACAGGATCTCCTGCATTTTAGGAATATGAGGATTAATTTTAGGCCTTTCCATTGCAAGACTGGCGTCTATATTACTTATTTCCCAACCTTTTTCTCTTATCAGTCTGCACACTTCCTTAAGAAGAATTTTACTATCAGCGCCTTTCCATCGAAGATCAGTATTGGGGAAATGAAAGCCTATATCTCTCATATTAGCAGCGCCAAGAATAGCATCGCAGATTGCATGAATTAATACATCCGCATCACTGTGCCCAAGCAAGCCTAACTTCGCTTCTATCTTTACTCCACCTAGCCAAAGGTCGCGTCCTTCGGTCAGTTGGTGTACATCATACCCAAACCCAACTTTAATTTTCATTTACTTTTGATTTTGCTCTGTAATAAAGAGTACTGCTATTTTCAGGTTTGAATGTTCTTTTAGCAGCAGCTATAATTGAATCTTTCGTAACATTTTGAATCATTTCAGATTCCTTATTTACTATTTCCGGATCTCCTAAAAATGCAGCAAATGCAAGGTTCATAGAACGATTAAGCAATTCCACTTCACCAAATAATACTGAGGCTTCCGATTGATTTTTCACTTTTGTTACTTCATCATCTGTAATATTACCAGCTACAAGCTCATCAATTATTTTCTGTACTTCAGCCTCTCCAACTTCCAATGTATAACTGCCATTAAGCTTTCCCTCTATAATAATTAATCCAGGATCTGCTGTACCTGACACATGTGCAGAGATTGAGCTGAATATTTCTTTTTCTTTTACAAGTCTATCGTAAAGCCTTGAAGACTTTCCCCTCCCGAGAATATCACTTAAAAGATCATAAGAATAATATTCAGGATCTATTCTACCTGGCATGTGGTATACTTTATAAAGAGCATCCAAAGGAACGTCAACAATAACTTCCTGTCGTCTTTCTTCCTTTTGGACAGGCTCTGCTGGCAGATTCCTCAAATAAGGTTTTCCTGCAGGTATAGGGCCGAACCATTTCTCTGTCAATGCTTTTGCTCGATCAAAAGTAATATCCCCAGCAATAACAAGGATTGCATTATTGGGAATGTAAAATTTATAGAAGAAGTCTTTCACATCTTGCATCTCAGCGCTTTCAATGTGACTGATTTCTTTACCGATGGTTGCCCATTTATATGGATGGTTCTTGTAGACTAGTGGGCGCAACTTCAGCCAAACATCTCCATAAGGCTGATTTAAATATCTCTGCTTAAACTCTTCAATCACCACGCTTTTCTGAACATCCAGTGTTTTTTGTTCAAAAGATAGAGAGAGCATTCTGTCAGATTCCAACCAGAATGCAGTTTCAATATTTACTGAAGGAATTGTGATGTAATAGTTAGTGATATCAGTGGAAGTAAAAGCGTTATTTTCTCCACCAGCCCTTTCTAATGGTTCGTCGTAAGAAGGGATATTAATTGACCCACCGAACATTAAATGTTCGAATAAGTGTGCAAATCCGGTTTTTTCTTCCGACTCATCCCTTGAACCTACATTATACAAAATATTAATTACCGCCTGGGGACTGGATGGATCTTCATGCACAAAAACTTTCAATCCATTATCCAACACAAAACTCTTATATTCTATCATCTAACACTCCTGATTTTAAACAATAACCCTCTTTAATCATTAATGATCATATTTGGGGGCGAAAAATAAAAAAACCTTCCCATTTAATAACAGGAAAATTGCGAATACTTTATTTTTGCTAATCTACTTTTTAAAAATATGAATTTCAATAGGAAATTATATTCCGACGATTTACTGAAAAGCCTTTACTCAGGGCTTTTAAAACCCAGGCTTATAGAAGAAAAAATGCTTATTCTGCTTAGACAGAATGAAATAAGCAAATGGTTTTCGGGAATTGGCCAGGAAGCAATAGCTGTTGGTTCTGCAATGGCGATGGAAAAAGATGAATACATTCTTCCCCTTCATCGAAATCTTGGAATTTTCACCTCCAGGGAAGTGCCTTTGTTCAGACTATTTTCTCAATTCCAGGGAAAACTCTCCGGCTATACCAAAGGGAGGGACCGTTCCTTTCACTTTGGAACAAAAGAACATCACATCGTTGGAATGATTTCCCACCTTGGCCCTCAGCTCGCGGTGGCTGATGGTATTGCTCTGGCCGATTTGCTTGAAAACAAGAATAAAGCTACCCTTGTATTTAGCGGAGACGGAGGAACCAGCGAGGGAGACTTTCATGAAGCTCTAAATGTGGCTGCAGTCTGGAACCTGCCTGTAATTTTCATGATAGAAAACAATGGCTATGGTTTATCTACTCCCAATAACGAGCAATTCCGATTCAAAAGTTTTACGGATAAAGGTCCCGCATACGGTATCGATGCCTTGCAAATTGATGGGAATAACATTCTTGAAGTATATGATGCTGTAAAAAAGGCAACTGCCAGCATTCGCAGCAAACCTCGTCCGATCCTTATCGAAGCTCTTACTTTCAGAATGCGAGGCCATGAAGAAGCCTCTGGAACAAAGTATGTACCTCAAGAACTTTTTGAAAAATGGTCACAAAAAGATCCGGTAGAGAATTATGAAAAATACTTGCTTGAACAGAATGTTCTCACTTATTCTGAGTTACAGGAAGTTAGAAAAGAAATTAAAAAAGAGATTGATGAAGCCTGGGCTCAGGTAGCCAAAGCCCCTACAGCAAGTGCAGATACTGCTGTTGAATTAAGTGACGTCTATGCTCCCTTTGACCAAGTCGTGATCAAGCCATCTTCTGAAAAAAAAGTTAAAAGGAGATATGTAGATGCAATCTCCGACAGCATCAGGGAAAGCATGGAAAAGTATCCCAAACTAGTGCTCATGGGACAAGATGTAGCAGAATATGGAGGAGTATTTAAAGTTACCGAAGGCCTGGTTGAAAAATTCGGAAAAAAAAGAATCATCAATACTCCCCTTTGTGAGTCTGCAATTCTTGGTACAGGATTAGGTTTGTCAATCAATGATTACAAGGCAATTATAGAAATGCAGTTTGCCGACTTTGTAACAAGCGGTTTTAATCAGATAGTTAATAATTTTGCAAAAATTCATTACCGCTGGGGACAAAATGCTGATGTAGTAGTAAGAATGCCAACGGGAGCAGGAACGGCGGCGGGACCGTTTCATTCTCAGTCCAATGAAGCCTGGTTTGTTCATACGCCGGGGCTTAAAGTAGTTTTTCCATCTTCACCTCATGATGCAAAAGGTCTTCTGAATGCATCAATTGAGGATCCGAATCCTGTTCTTTTCTTTGAACACAAATTCCTATATCGTTCTGTTTCAGAAGAAATTCCGGAAAGTTATTATACAGAACCTATTGGTAAAGCCAGAATGGTAACTGAGGGAAATGATATATCCATAATTACTTATGGCCTTCCGGTAATATGGGCCAAAGAAATTGTTGCAAACCTGGGGAATTACACTGCGGACCTTATTGATTTAAGAACTTTATTGCCCTGGGACAAGGAAACTGTAGAAAACAGCGTTAAGAAAACCGGAAGGGCAATTGTTATTACTGAAGATACACTTACAGGAAGTATTGCTTCAGAAATAGCAGCATATATTGGAGAAAAATGTTTTCAATACTTGGATGCACCTGTGGTAAGGGTCGGTAGTCTGGATACACCCGTTCCATTTTCTCCGGCTTTGGAAGAAAACTTTCTGCCTAAAAAACGTATGAAAGAGAAGATCGAAGAGCTACTTCTTTACTAAAAGTGCTAAAGGGTTGCTTTTGAAAGATTTGATTCTTACTTTAGATTTCTTTATTTTATCCTATAATTAAATGGTGAAAAAATTACATTATTTCTCGTTAATAGTTCTTTTTGTCGGATTAATCCTTGGAACAGGATGTAGAAAAAAAGACTATCCATGCCCTGGTTTGGGTAAAAACAACGAGGCCGACTTCAGCATGTTTGATGAAAGCGGAGAAGTGAAAGATCCTAAGCTTGCCAAAAAGAAAAGAGGCAGAATCGATAAAACCACAGGCCTTGTAAACAAGAAAAAACATAAGAGACTTAACGCTCCAAGGAAAACGCATATTTAAATCTTCCTGCCTTGAACTTACTCCGCTCATACAAAATTCAAAAATATCCAAACAGGCGCCTTCTGGTATGCCTGTTTTCTTTGTTGCTGGCATTCAGCATTCCACATTTGGCCTCTTCCCAGAGCTCAGATGGAGGGCCAACAGTTAAAGTAAAACAAAGAACAGGAAAGGGTGATAAACAATCACTTAAGAAGTCGACCAAATCAAAGTCGATTGAAACCAGAGAACAAGGTCCGAGAAGTGGAAATGGGACAGTAAAGGCAAGAGATGGAGGCAAAAAAACCTCACAAAAGATCAATAAGAGTTCTGGAGGAGATGTGAAGCAGTCAGATTCCAGACAACAGGCACCAAGAAGCGGAGATGGAACTGTAAAGGCAAGGGATGGAGGCAAAAAAACCTCACAAAAGATCAATAAGGGGTCGGGTGGAGACGTTAAACCATCAGAATCCAGACAACAGGCTCCTAGAAGCGGCGATGGAACTGTAAAAGCTAGAGACGGAGGCAAAAAAACTTCGCAAGCTATAAATAAAGGGTCCGGAGGCGATGTAAGGCCAATGGAATCCAGACAACAGGCTCCTAGAAATACGGCAGGGACAACAGTTCTTGTTAATAATAAAAAAGACCGTAAGCTGAATAAGCAAATGGCTAAATACCAGGGAGATTTAGCACAACCTGAATCCAGAATGAAACCTCCTATTCATGATAACTATGTAGTAGTTAATCATAAAAAGGAGCGAAAGCTTAGCAAGCAAATGTCTAAATATCAAGGGGACATAGTTCCTGGAGAATCCAGAATGCAAGGACCAAGGAACTCAGATGCTTTAGTGGAAGTAAGAGAAATTGACAGAAAACAAGGTAAGCAGATTGCTAATTACAAAGGAGACCTTGCAAACAATTTTCTTGAGAAACGAACAGCCATGCGTGTGGAGAAGAGCAGGCAGATGTCAAACTATAAAGGCGATATCTTAGTTAGATCTTTAAACCAGAAGGCGAGAAAAATACGGAAGAAGCAAAAGGATATTGCTAACTACCAAGGAGACATTGTTGTAAGAGGAAAGAGAAAAGGAATGCATCCTAGCTCTGTGTACAGAGGCGGCAAGGTTAAAAATTCATACCAGGCCAAAGAAAGATACAGAAAACGCATGTTGAAAAAGTATGGAAGAAACAGTGGTGTTGAAGATGCAAATTACATGAAGAAGAAGGATAGAAAACCTAGACACGATAAAAAAGAAGGCGAAATTTGGTATTAATTATGGAATGGCAGGAATTAAAAGAAGAGCAGCAACTAAACCATATTAAGGATTTATCCTCCGGAGAGCCTGTGGTTATTTTCAAGCATAGTACCAGATGTTCAATAAGTTCAACAGCATTGAACAGACTGGAAAGATCCTGGAAACCAGAGGAAGTCAATGGAATTAAACCATTTTATCTTGACCTGATATCTTTTAGAAATATTTCTAATAAAATTGAGGATGTGTTTAAAGTAAGGCATGAATCACCGCAATTGCTGATTATTAAAAATGGCAACTGCGTGTACCATGCCTCACATATGGGAATAAATTACGAGGAAATTAAGAAACAGCTTTCCGCTTAGTAATTAAATGATACTATCTGCTTAATTGCAGGATCTAAGCTCAATGCAACCGGACAAGTATGAGCGGCGTGTTCAAGTTTTCCTTTGAATTCATCGCTCAGACTTAGGCCAGTAGGGAAAGTAAAGTTTACATGAATTTCGGAAATCTTTCTCGGATTGGCAGTCATAATCTTGGTTACCTCCGCTTCCACTCCATCAATAAGAAGGTTTTCCTTTCTTGCAGTAATTCCCATGATAGTCATCATGCAACTGCAAAGCGCAGCAGAAACCAAATCTGTGGGTGAAAAAGCTTCCCCTTTTCCGTTATTGTCAAGAGGAGCATCAGTAATAATCGTATTACCAGACTTCAGATGAACCGCTTCGGTTCTCAAATCTCCCAGATATTTATTTTTTATTGAAAACATCAGACCAAAACTTGATTTTTAAGTTAAGTTTAAAAATAGAAAATTAATTAAAATGAAATTTATAAAGGTTGTTTTTTATATCCTAATGCTTGTTTCTATCTGTATATCAGAAACAAAGGCTCAGGTGCTGGAACCACCCTATAAAAGGGAATTTCTTATTGGCTTGAATTTTAATACCAATGCCGGATTTATAGGTGGATTAAACGGAAGATATTCAAGATTAAAAAAGAACAATATTTACGAAACGTTCGGAGTCGAAATAGTAAATGTAAAACATCCCAAAGAAGCTAAGTATGCAAGCTCTAACGGCAGCCCTTACGTTCAGCAAAAGAAAAACTATCTCTTTCCTGTCAGATTGCAATATGGTCGAACTATAATTTTATTCCATAAAGCTCCTGAAGAAGGTGTGCAGGTTGATGCAGTTTTTGCCGGAGGACTAACTATTGGAATCCTTAAGCCATACACTATTGAATATGATTATGACTCCTATACTGCAATAGAACCCTATGATCCAGAGAAGCATACCAATACTAACAAAATTCTGGGCACAGGGGGCATTTTCTCCGGTTTTGATCAAATGAAAATAGTTCCTGGATTGAACGTGAAAGCAGGGATAAGCTTTGAGTTCGGAAGTTTTATAAGCAATGTATCCGGCATAGAAATAGGAACTTTGATTGAGGCTTATCCTCAGAAAATGGTCATCCTTGACGACATCAATCATTCCTATCAAAATAAATCTGTATTCACGTCTTTATACGTGACAATATTTTACGGAAGAAGAAAATAGTTACTTTTTACCAAATTAATTGATTCTCTGCATTGTTAGGGAGAAGCAGGTCTGTGCTTAGGATTTGGCAAAAATCTTTCTTATTTTTCGTAAATTTCAAATAGTAATAGAATGGCCGAAGAAGTTGTAAACAACTCAGAACCAACGAGAAAAAGCAAACCCGATTGGTTAAGGGTAAAGCTTCCTGTTGGAAAAGAGTATGCAAAAGTAAGGCAGCTTGTTGATGATCATAAACTTCATACAATCTGTCAGAGCGGAAATTGCCCAAATATGGGTGAATGCTGGGGAGCAGGAACAGCCACGTTTATGATCCTTGGTAACGTATGCACAAGAAGTTGTTCGTTTTGTGCTGTTGCAACAGGAAGACCCACCGAATATGATATCGATGAACCAAGAAGGGTTGCTGAAGCAGTAAAATTGATGACAGTAAAGCATTGCGTGATCACATCGGTTAACAGAGATGAGCTGAAAGATCGTGGTGCTGAGGTCTGGTATCAGACAGTAAAAGCCATTAAAGAAGTTTCTCCTCAAACGACCATCGAAACACTTATTCCAGATGTGAAAGGCAACTGGGAGGCGCTTGAAAGAATGATCAGTGCAGGCCAGGAAGTTGTATCTCATAACATGGAAACAGTAAAGAGGCTGTACAGACTTGTGAGACCACAAGCCAAATATGAAAGAAGCCTTGAGCAGATACACAGAATAAAGAACTTCGGAAAAAGAACCAAGTCTGGTATTATGTTGGGATTAGGCGAAACGGAAGAAGAAGTTTATGAAGCAATGGATGATCTTCTGGCTCATGGCCTGGACGTATTAACACTTGGTCAATATCTTCAGCCTACCAAGATGCACCTGGGTGTTGTTAACTTCATACATCCGGATCAATTCAAAAAATATAAAGAAGTAGGTCTTCAAAAAGGATTTAACTATGTTGAATCCGGACCATTGGTAAGGTCTTCTTACCATGCAGAAAGACATATTTGATGATTATATAAAATGAATGTTGATTTGCTTATTGATTTGTAAATCAACATTCATTTTATATAGATTTCAGCAAACTATTTTCTTATTTAAAGAGCCCTCCAATTTTTTCTGTCACAGAACCCACTCCTCCTATACCGACCTTATTCAATAAATCCCCGCTATCTTTTGCTTGTCCACCTTCTGAAGTAAACTTATCTAACAAAAACGGAATTACTGAATTGCCAATAGACTGAGCTTTAGATTCATCAATACCTAACTTGGAAGCTATAGAAGGAACGAATTTCTTCATAATTGAATTAGAGAAATTCTGTTTTCCTTCCTGATCGCTCTTGCCGTTAAATAAGTTCAACAGTTGATTGCCATTTCCTGATGAGGCCATACTTTGCAAACCTCCTTTAAAAGAGTCTCCCGCAACCTCCATTGTTTTATCCAGCTGTTGAGAATTCAAATTTTCCTTTTGTTGAAGAACCGGTCCTAAATTGTCCTTGGCTAACTTTAAAATCTGATCAATCATATTCTTTCTGCTTTATTATCTCTTCTAAGAAAAACCAGGCTTATTATAATTAGGTTCTTTTTAAGCATAAAGCACAAGGCACAAGGCAAAAAGCGGAAAGCTTATGTATCCTATTTTATACTTTTAGCTTTGTGGCCTTATGCTTTGAGCTTTCGGCTTTGAGCTTTACGCTTTAAAAAAAAAGAGCTACCCTTTCGAGCAGCTCTTCGTGTTTCACTAAAAAATTAACCTTACTGTAACCTACTTAAAAACACTAATTCTTTATAATCCTTGTCGTATAGCTATTCTCTTCATAGGTCACCGTAACAATATAAGTTCCTATTGCTAGCCCTTTACCTATTGGTAATAATTGGCCTTCAAACGTAGTCGTATAAACTGTTACTGGCTTTCCATATACATCATTAATACTAACTGTTGCCTCAGATACCCCATTACCAGCAAAAGGAATAGAAACTAATGTTTCATCATTAAATGGATTAGGCCCTGCAATGGTCATTCCAAGTGCTGCTCTGGCTGCAGAAGGCATAGCTATTTCTTCGCATATAGAGATATTTTTGACATAATTTACAAGCTGTTTATTTGGTTGTCCATTCCAGTTTAGTTTAAGTACCAGATAATAGCTTCCTGTTGAAAGAGCATTAAAGCTAACTGACTTATTTACAAAATCAGATGAAGTAAAATCTCCTTCAATCTTTGCTAATGGCTGCACATTTTCTGCACCATACCATTCAATTGACTTTGCAAACCCTGTTTCTATTGAAGCAATATTAACATCGGCATCATCTTTAAAATCAAATGAGATAGTATAAGATTTTCCTGCTTCCACAGAATGCTTTGCTCCGCTTTCTATGACGTACAGATATGATTGTCCCCATTGTCTCTGAGTTACCTTCAGAGCGTTATTTTCATTACTTGCACCAGCTCCAAGATATTGATCGGTAAACTGATTTCTTACCACAAATTTTGAAGCATCAGGAACTTCAGTAAGTTGACAAGCTCCGCTTGGCAGGCTTGGAGTTGATGCAGGATTGAACTCGACATAGTTAAGGTTAAACTCTGCTGAATCCAGTACTATCTTCATGGTCTGAAGACCAGCTGTAAGCTGAACATTAGAAATTTTCACAGTAGTATACTTCTGCCAATCACCTGTATTTGGTACTGTAACTGGCCCAGAAATATTCACACCATTCATTTCAACATGCAACGTTTTTCCTGAATTCGGAGAAGCAACTCTCACTCCCAGTTCATAGGTTCCTGTTTCTTTCACTTCTACTGAGTAGTTTAGCCACTCCCCAATATCCATGTACCCAATATCATAGCCACCTTCAGAACAACTTTCTATATCTACATATTCATCAGTTCTATACTGGCCTCCTTTATTATCCTTTGTATCGTCATAGTAAGCAATATTCAAACCTCCAAGGTCAAAATTCTCTGCTTCGATTTTTCCAGGGATTAAAGCTGGACTGCCTTTATAAGGAGAAGATACTGTCGGGGATGATGATGTCTTTTTAAATTCAACATAGTTTAAGTTAAACTCTGCTGAATCCATCACTATCTTCATAGTCTGTAGACCCGCTGCAAGTTGAACATTTGAAATCTTCAGAGTTGTATACTTCTGCCAATCGCCAGTATTAGGAATTGTTACAGATCCAGAAATATCCACACCGTTCATCTCAACATGCAATACTTTTCCTGAATTTGGAGAAGCAACTCTCACTCCCAGATCATAGGTACCTGTTTCTTTCACTTCTACTGAGTAGTTTAGCCATTCACCAATATCCATGAATCCGATATCATAGCCACCTTCAGAACAGGTTTCTATATCGACATATTCATCCGTTCTATATTGGCCGCCCTTATTATCCTTTGTATCATCATAGTAAGCAATATTCAATCCACCAAGATCAAAATTCTCTGCTTCGATTTTTCCAGGGATTAAAGCAGGAGTTCCTTTATATGGAGATGATACAGTCGGGGATGATGACTTTTTAAATTCTACATAATTAAGGTTAAATTCTGCTTCATCCATAACTATCTTCATAGTTTGTACACCTGCAGTAAGCTGAACATTAGAGATCTTTACTGTTTTATACTTCTGCCAGTCTCCTGTATTGGGTACTGTAACCGGTCCAGAAATATCTACACCATTCATCTCAATATGCAATACTTTTCCTGAATTCGGAGAAGCAACTCTCACTCCAAGTTCATAGACTCCTGTTTCCTTTACTTCTACCGAGTAGTTTAGCCATTCGCCGATATCCATATAACCAATGTTATAACCACCTTCTGAACAGGTTTCTATATCAACATATTCATCTGTTCTGTACTGACCGCCTTTATTATCCTTTGTATCATCATAGTAAGCAACATCCAATCCGCCAAGATCAAAATTCTCTGCTTCAATTTTCCCAGGAATTATGGCTGGAGTTCCTTTATAAGGAGAAGATACTGTCGGAGATGATATCTTCTTAAATTCAACATAGTTTAGATTAAACTCTGCGGAATCCATTACTATCTTCATAGTTTGTATACCAGCAGTAAGCTGAATATTGGAAACCTTTACTGTTGTATATTTCTGCCAGTCCCCTGTATTTGCTACTGTTACAGGACCAGAAATATCTACTCCATTCATCTCAACATGCAATACTTTCCCTGAATTCGGAGAGCCAACTCTCACTCCCAGTTCATATGTTCCGGTTTCCTTTACTTCTACAGTATAATCCAGCCATTCTCCAATGTCCATGTAACCGATATCATAACCTCCTTCAGAGCAGCTTTCAATATCAACATATTCATCTTTTCTATACTGGCCACCTTTATTATCCTTTGTATCATCATAATAAGCAACATCCAATCCTCCAAGATCAAAATTCTCTGCTTCAATTTTCCCAGGAATTATAGCTGGAGAACCTTTATAAGGTTCTTTTTGAGCAGTGTTTTCCGTAACAATGATTGTGATTGGGCCTGCCTCTGAAGACAAACCTGAATTATCAATTGCTTTTACAGTAACTGTATGAGTTCCTACTGACGCATTATTCCACAATAGCGAATATGGCTCAAGCAATTCCTCTCCGATTTTAACAGTGCCTTCATAATACTCTACCTTTGCAATTGTTCCATCAACATCAGAAGCATCTGCATTGATAGTTATCGTTTTACCTTTGACGAACGTCGCATTGTTAGCTGGCGAAGTTATGACAACTGTAGGAGCTTTCCCATCCAGAGCCTTAACGACAATATTAATCACAGAAGAAGTAGTCGCTGCCCCTTTATCATCAGTCGCTTTTGCTGTTATTGAATAATTTCCTGCAGCAACATTAGTCCAACTGAAAGAATATGGGCTTGATGCATCTTCTCCTATCTTCGTTGCTCCTTGATAAAACTCAACTTTAGCTACAGATCCATCGGCGTCAGATGCATTAGCGGAAAAGGTAATAGTAGCTCCTGCGTCAAATGAGGTATTGGTAAGAGGAGAAATAATTGAGACTGCAGGAGAAAGATTTTCTTTTGCCTGAACAAATATTGTGACGATAGAAGAAGTAGTCGAAGCTCCTTTGTCATCTGTTGCTTTAGCTGCAATTGAATAACTTCCTGCAGCTATACCTGTCCAGCTAAATGAATATGGGCTTGATGAAACTTCACCTATCTTGGTTGTTCCTTGATAAAATTCAACCTTTGAAATAGATCCATCCGGATCCGATGCATTTACGGAGATATTAATCACTTCTCCCTCTCCAAATACAGCATTAGGAACCGGGGTAACAATTGAAACAGTTGGCAATGCATTATCTTTAGCATTAACTGTAAAATTTATTGCAGTAGAAATTGTGGAAGCACCTTTATCATCAAATGCTTTTGCTGTAATGGTATAACCACCCACAGGCACATCGGTCCAACTTATGCTGAAAGGACTTGAAACATCTTCGCCTATTTTAAGGTCTCCAAGATAAAACTCAACTTTAGCTACAGATCCATCGGCGTCAGATGCGTTTGCGCTAATAATAACAGCTTCTCCAACCGTAAATACTTGATTGGAAGTCGGAGCTGTCAATGATACTGTTGGTGAAACATTGGTTTTTTCATTAACAGTAATTGCAACTGAAGATGAAGTCGTTGAAGCACCTTTATCATCTGTTGCTTTTGCTGTAATTACATAAGAACCTACTGCTGCATTTGTCCAGCTGAAAGAGTATGGACTTGTTACATCCTCTCCCAATTTGGTGTTTCCCTGATAAAACTCAACTTTAGCAACTGAGCCATCTGAATCGGCGGCATTAGCACTAATGGTGATCGTTTCTCCTGCTGTAAATACAGTATTAGCAGTCGGAGTTGTCAATGATATTGTTGGTGAAACGTTTGCTTTTTCATTCACCGTAATCATAACTGAAGAAGAAGTTGTTGAAGCACCTTTATCATCTGTGGCTTTTGCCGTGATTACATAAGAACCTGCTGCTGCATTTGTCCAGCTGAAAGAGTATGGACTTGTTGCATCCTCTCCTAATTTAGTTGCTCCCTGATAAAATTCTACTTTGGAAACTGAACCATCAACATCAGATGCATTAGCACTAATCGTAATCGTTTCTCCTACTGTAAAAACAGTATTAGCGGTCGGAGCTGTCAATGATACTGTCGGAGCTACATTTGCTTTTGCATTCACTGTGATCGTAACTGAAGCCGAGGTCGTTGAAGCACCTTTATCATCTGTGGCTTTTGCTGTGATTACATAAGAGCCTGCGGCTGCATTTGTCCAGCTGAATGAATATGGGCTTGTTGCATCCTCTCCTATTTTGGTTGTACCTTGGTAAAACTCCACTTTGGCAACTGAGCCATCGGAATCAGAAGCATTAGCATTAATGGTGATCGTTTCTCCTACTGTAAAAACAGTATTAGCGGTCGGAGCTGTCAATGATACTGTCGGAGCTACATTTGCTTTTGCATTCACTGTGATCGTAACTGAAGCCGAAGTAGTTGAAGCACCTTTATCATCTGTGGCTTTTGCTGTGATTACATAAGAACCTGCTGCTGCATTAGTCCAACTGAAGGAATATGGACTTGTTGCATCCTCTCCCAGTTTGATTGTTCCCTGATAAAACTCCACTTTGGAAACTGAGCCATCGGAATCAGAAGCATTAGCATTAATGGTAATCGTTTCTCCTACAGTAAATGCAGCATTAGAAGTCGGAGCAGTCAATGAAACTGTTGGTGAAACATTTGCACTTTCAGTGCTAAGAGGATTATAAAAATTTCCTGATAGCAGATAAAGATAAAGCGTTTTTAAAGTTTGATTGAAGTACCAGTTTGCTTCGTTAATTCCTTTTAAGTCGGAATAAGAATCATCCAGGTGAGATTGGTTCTCACCACCCATTGCAGCACATGCAAAGGTACCAACGAAGGTACAATTATGTGCAGTACCATAAGCAGAACCATTCTGGTTGTAGCCGTCTTTTACATTTTTGGTACCACCATTAGTTCTTATAAAATCTGAAGTCTTTTTAACATAGGCTTTTGCTTCCGGTGTACCAAACCATAAATAATCTACAGCAATCCTCCATGGCGTCCTAACTGCATCATAGTGGAATTTGGTTCCTCCTGAATAATATCCGCTTGCATTAGAGGAATATGTTCCGTCAGCTTTGCACCAGTCAGAAACAAAACCACCGGCAGCGTTATTTTTTGAAAGGTTTGCGTTGATGATCTCATAACACTTATCAGCTGCTGAGTTCCAGAAAGCTTCGTCATTGGTAAACTTTCCAAATACTCTGAAATATCCTGGAGTAAAGTAAGAAGGATTAGTCAGGTTACTTCCGCCAAACTGATCTCCTGGCTTTACTACTTTTGTACCACTCTCAAGTTCGTGAGTTTTAATTGCTGAGATAAGAGTTTTAGCATCGTTCTGATAGTTAATACTACCGGCACTTCCCCACTGACTATGAGCAACGATGAGTGCCATTGCGGCATCAAATTCCGCATCAGAAGCTCCGTTTGATCCTACGATTGAAGAACATTCGTTTATTTTCCAATGCATAACACCATTGGAATTTCTAAATGACTTATAATAATTCCAGAAACCATCGAAATAAGTTTTGTCGCCGGCATAAGCTGCCATCAACATTCCATAGCCAATACCTTCAGATACTGTTTGATTGGGGGTATCGAATTTCACTCTGTATCTACCATCTCCGCAGGCGGCTGTCCAATTGGACTTCCAGACACTATAGTTAGATGAAGCATCCGAAGCATTTCTGTTTGTTGGCATTATACCATTGGGGTAAATTTTATTTTGGGGGAAAGGCATATTCTGCCCATTTGCATTCCAGACATTCCCCAGAATGGCCAGCGATAAAAAGAGTAAAATTTTTCTTTTCATAGTTTATGTGTTTTTCATGCGGTAAAGAAACTATTACTTAAATGCAAAATCCGAAACCTGAATAAAGCTTATTTCGTATGCACCATCAAATCAAAAATATAAATATTTTGATAAAAAATTATAATTAAAAAACTCAACAATAACCTAAATTGTTAAAATTATAATTATAGCAATATTTTATTTTATTTTTTCAACAGCTTAAATAACTAGAAAAACATAGGGCAGCAGAGTCCTAATCCAGATTTTGTACAAAAATAAAATTCATTAAAAAGTACAACAAAAAAAATTTAGATGCTGTAACACTTATATTGAGATATCACTCAGAGAGGACTTAACATATAAATTACCTGCCATTTTTAAACACTTTGCATTTTTACAAAATCCAGTGCAAATTCAACTATAAACTATTGATTACAATTTCACCTGTAACTTCATGACAATATCATTTGATCTGGATGACACACTAATTCCCGGAACTAAACTATTTGAAACTGAAAAGCGAAATATCTTTCAAACGCTGACAGGCCAGGAAAAAATAAGGTTAGGAACGATCGCTCTATTTAAGGAATTACGCACGAGAGGACATACAATATGTATCTATACAACGTCATTACGGTCAATTGCAGGAATTAAACTAATGTTTTACTCTTATGGAATTCCTGTTGACAAAATAATTAACCAACAAAACATAATATGACACTTAAAGAAAGGCAAACAATGGCTTCAAAGTTTCCTCCTTCATTTGACATAGACATTCATGTAGATGACTCTCCAGGCTTGAAAATTGAAGGGGATAGATTTCAGTTTAAAACGATCATCATTCATGAAAGTGATAAGAATTGGGTGAATACCATTCTGAATAGCTTATAATATTTTTTCAGGGGTATCTTAAATTAAAAAGGGAGGTTATCCAATGGACAACCTCCCTTTATTTTATCTTTACCCTTCTCTTAAAAAGATCTAAATGATTTATTGAACCACTTCTTCATGTGAAGCATAATCTTCAACAGGAAGGCAAGTACAAACAAGATTTCTGTCACCATAAGCATTATCAATTCTGCTCACAGAAGGCCAGAATTTCCTGAGCCTGATCCAATCTATTGGGAATGCTGCTTTTTCTCTTGAATATGGTCTTGTCCATTTATCAGCCATGATTACCTCTGCTGTATGAGGAGCATGTTTAAGTACGTTATCTGCTTTATCAGCTTTTCCGTTTTCAATTTCTCTGATCTCTTCTCTTATCTGAATCATTGCTTCACAGAATCTGTCAAGTTCTTCTTTTGACTCGCTTTCAGTAGGCTCAATCATTAGAGTCCCCGGAACCGGGAATGAAACAGTCGGAGCATGGAAACCATAATCCATTAATCTTTTTGCTATGTCTTCTACCTCAATACCCACTGTGTGTTTGAATTCTCTGCAATCAAGAATAAATTCGTGAGCACAACGACCTTTGGTATTGGTATATAATATTGGATAGAACTTCTCTAGTCTTGCCTTTATATAATTTGCATTAAGAATTGCGTGCTGTGTCGAGCTCTTTAAGCCTTCAGCTCCCATCATCGCGATATATGCATATGAAATTGGCAATATGCTTGCACTACCCCAAGGTGCTGCAGAGACCGCATGAATAGCCTTTTCACCACCAGTTTTTACTATTGGATTTCCTGGAAGGAATGGTTTCAGATGAGCGGCCACTCCAATCGGTCCTACGCCTGGTCCACCACCACCATGCGGTATGCAGAATGTTTTATGAAGATTTAAATGACATACGTCTGCTCCGATATTTGCAGGACTGGTAAGCCCTACCTGTGCATTCATGTTTGCTCCATCCATGTATACCTGTCCGCCTGCGTCATGAATAATCTGGCAAATCTCCTTGATACCTTCTTCAAAAACGCCGTGAGTAGATGGGTAAGTCACCATCAGCACACAAAGATTATTCTTGTATTGCTCTGCCTTACTTCTTAAGTCCGAGATATCAATATTCCCTTTTTCATCACATTTCACAGTAACTACCTTCATTCCTGCCATTACAGCAGTAGCTGGGTTAGTACCATGAGCTGAGCTAGGAATCAATGCTACGTTTCTATGTGTTTCTCCTTTATTTTCATAATAAGCTCTCACTACCATCAGGCCTGCATATTCTCCCTGAGCACCGGAGTTTGGCTGCAAGGATACACCTGCAAATCCAGTAATTTCAGAAAGCCAGGTCTCTAGGTTTGTAAAGATCTTCTTATAACCTTCTGCCTGAGATGCTGGAACAAACGGATGTATCTGACCTATTTTTTCCCAGGTCACTGGAATCATCTCAGTAGTAGCATTTAGCTTCATAGTGCATGAACCTAATGAAATCATGGAATGAGCTAAAGAAAGATCTTTGTTTTCCAATCTCTTAAGATATCTCAGCATTTCATGCTCTGAATAGTAAGAGTTGAAGACAGGATGTTGAAGATAGGATGAAGTTCTTTCTAATCCAGGGAAAGTAATATCTACGTCTACAGAAAGTTTTGAAAGAACATCTTCAACCTTCTTCCCTTTTACTTCAGCAAATACAGAGATTATATCTTTTAATGCTGCAACATCTACAGTTTCGTCAAGCGTAATAAATGTGCTTGTTCCAGAATAACGGAAGTTGATTTCTTTGGTTTCTGCTATCTTCTTTACAGAATCAGTCAGGTTTCCTGTTTCAATCTTTAGCGTATCAAAGAATAACTTATTGGATTGATTGAACCCTAGATCTACAATGTTATTGTTCAGAACTTTAGTCAATCCTGCTACTTTCAACGCTATGTTTTTTAAGCCCTCAGGACCATGATAAACAGCATAGCTTCCTGCTATTACAGCAAGGAGTACCTGCGCTGTACAGATGTTGGAAGTTGCTTTTTCTCTTCTGATATGTTGCTCTCTTGTTTGCAAAGCCATACGAAAGGCATGCTTACCTTGAGCATCCACTGAAGCTCCGATAACTCTTCCCGGTATACTTCTTTTAAATTCATCTTTAGTAGCAAAATAAGCAGCATGCGGACCACCATATCCCATTGGTACGCCGAATCTTTGAGTTGAACCTACAACAACGTCCGCACCAAATTCACCCGGAGGTGTGAGAAGAGTAAGACTTAATAGATCTGCAGCAACACCAACCATTATGTCGTGTTTGTGCGCAGTATCAGTTAGATTTTTATAATTAATAACCTCACCATTGGCATCAGGATATTGAAGTAAAATACCGAAGATATCAGTACCTAAAGCTTCAGGTGTATTTATATCACCAACCTTAAGAGTTATTCCTAGAGGAATAGATCTAGTTTTAAGAACATCTAAGGTTTGCGGGAAGCAATTTTCTGAAACGAAAAAAGTATTTGCATTCTTTTTTGAACCTGCACGGCCCGAATGCATAAGGTTCATCGCTTCTGCAGCTGCCGTGCCTTCATCCAGAAGAGAAGCATTGGCAAGTTCCATTCCGGTCAGATCTGTAACCATTGTCTGATAGTTGATCAATGCTTCAAGTCTGCCTTGAGCGATCTCTGCCTGGTATGGAGTATAAGCAGTATACCATCCCGGATTTTCAAGAATATTTCTCAGAATAACCGGAGGTGTAATACAGCCATAATAACCTAATCCAATATATGATTTGTAGATTTTATTTTCATTTGCCAATGCACCGAAATGCTTAAGAAACTCAAATTCCGTTAGCGGCTCAGGAAGGCTAAGCTCTTTTTTCAGGCGAATAGACTCAGGGATGGTTTCGTTGATCAATTGATCCAGACTTTTAACGCCTATCAGATCCAGCATCTCCTTCTGATTATTTTTAGAAGGTCCTATATGTCTTTCGTTAAAGCCTGATTTTTGGTTAAGGTTAATTTTCATAAACAGGATTCCAATTATGCTTTTCTATGTTGCAAAAGTACTCAATTTTAAAGTGAGATAATAAGCAAAAGAAAAGGGTGTGGATAACTATTACAGGGCCACTTTCCTGATTTCTTACTGATTATCAATAACTAAATAATTACAATGATTTGAAAGAACCTTTTTAGCGTCCTTTCAATTATATTCATTAGTTTCTTTTTTTACGCCATGTCTATAATTAAATTTACCGAATGAACAGATTACTCATTATTTTCAGTCTTTTTACCTTCATGAACCAGGCCTTTGGCCAGGTTGCCACTTATGAAAAAACCATTACTGCCAATGACCTGTCCAAGCATCTTCACATTCTGGCATCTGACAGTCTCGAAGGAAGAGAAACCGGTATGGCAGGCCAAAAGAAGGCTGCTGAATATATTAGAAACCACTTTCAACAACTTGGACTACAAGCCCCGGTAACTACCGACAATGGCCAAAAATCTTATTTTCAGAAATTTATCCTGGTAAAGAGAACCTGGGGGGATGTATATCTGAAAGTTGGAAAGGAAAAGAAAGTCTTTCTTAAAGACTTCTATGCCTACGGAGATATAAAAGTTCCTAAAGAGATAAAAGTTCCCGTAATCTTCGGAGGTTATGGAATTAATACTCCTGAATATTCGGATTACAGGAATAAGGATCTAAAAGGCAAGGCTGTAATAATATTTATGGGAGAGCCTGTAAAAGATGGAAAATCATTGGTAACGGGTACAGCACAGGCTTCTGACTGGGGCAACGATTGGAGGAAAAAAGCTTCAGAGGCTAGAAAACTTGGAGCTCAGGAAGTTTTCATAATTGTAGGGAATAATTTCAGTGATTATGAGACAAGACTGAATCAGCTGAAAAGCCACATCGCTCAGCCGTATCTTAGTTTCTCAGATAAGTTAAGAGGCGGAAGCGCTCTGTTTATCAGCACCAAACTTGCTTCTGAAATGCTTAAAACAACTGAGGAAGAACTTCTGGCCCAGAAGGAAGAAATAGCAAAAGCAGGTAATGATTATAACCCTTCGTTTAAGTCTGCAAAATTTTCATACAAAGCCGATGTCATTGAGTCTGCGGTAGAGACAGAAAATGTACTTGGCTTTATAGAAGGAACCGACAAAAAAGATGAGGTTGTAATACTTACTGCTCACTATGACCACCTTGGCATTGAAGGTGGCAAGACATATTATGGAGCAGATGATGATGGAAGCGGAACTGCTGCACTACTTGAAATGGCAGAGGCTTTTGCACTCGCAAAGAAAAACGGACAAGGACCAAGAAGAAGTATTCTGATAATGCCTGTGACCGCAGAAGAGAAAGGGCTTATGGGGTCAGAGTTTTATACAGATCATCCTGTTTTCCCACTTAATAAAACCGTTGCAAATCTTAATGTAGACATGATCGGAAGGCTAGATGAAGATCATGCCAACAACGAAAACTATGTGTATATCATTGGTAGTGACCGCCTTTCAACTGACCTTCACACAATTAATGAAAATGCTAATAAAAACGGTGTTCAATTAGACCTGGACTATAAATTTAACAGATTTGATGACCCAAACAGATTTTACTACAGATCTGATCACTATAACTTTGCGAAAAATAACATTCCGGTGATATTCTATTTTAGTGGAGTGCACAAAGACTATCACCAGTCTACAGATACTGTAGATAAAATTCTTTTTGAAAAAGCTGCCAAAATTACAAGGTTAATCTTTGCAACTGCATGGGAACTTGCCAATAGAGAGGAAAAAATTAAAGTTGACGGAGGAAAGAAATAACCAATGACGCGAGCTTCATATTTAACAAACTTCAGCAATCCTTCCCTGGCCAGGAAAAGAGCGTCTTATATCAGAGAGATTACAGTCTCAAATCTAGAAAAGCATCTCAAAGACTTTGAAACGAATTTTTCAAAAAAAGGCGGTCATGTAATCTGGAGTACTACATATGATGATGCCCAGAATGAAATCATAAGGCTTGCAGAAAAATTTTCTCTCAAGAAGTTCAACATCTCTTCAAAAGCCGCAGCAAAGCTTCCTCAAAGCCTTTCAGGTAAGTTGGAGAATCTTGGTTTAGAAATAATCAGCAAAAAAAATCCGGTAACAGAAGAAAAACGGCTACTGAGTATTTCAGAAGCCAACTTTCTTATTTCTGAATCAGGAAATGCAATTATTACTGGTGATGCTATAAATTTCTTTGCAGCCGGTCAGGTTACTATACTTATAGCCGACATCAACAAAGTGATTCCTTCAGGAAAGGATCTTCCTCTTTTCCTTGATTTTTTCCATTCCCCTGAGAAGCCACAACCATTTCAAATATTGTCCGGCCCATTATCACCAGCCCAGAGACTTATAGTAATTCTGGTAGATGGTGGTAAAACAGATCTTTTGCCAGATCCTTTAAAAAGGCAGCTTACCTCTTGCATAGATTGCATGCAATGTGTTTCTGTCTGCCCGATAAATCAGGATGGTCAAGTAATACAGTTTCCTGTAAAGTCTATTATAACGCCTGACAAGGTAAATGTACAACATCCTGTTTATTCCTGCACACTTTGCGGAAATTGCAGCCTTGCATGTCCTGTTAAAATAGATCTTCAAACCTTGCTAATAATGAAAAGGAAAGATGTATTTGCGACAGAGTCCAAAAAGAAACATGTCATCGTTAATATATTCAGGTTTGCAATGCTTAAAAGCAATATCAATAATAAAATTGGAGGAAAATTGAAGAAGTTGCTTTTAGGATTCCTTATAAAGGAAACTTGGGGCAAGCGAGGAGGGCTCCCCGACTCAACCCCAAGATCTTTCAACCAGCTATGGAAAGTTGTTAATAATTATTCAACCAGAAAACTATAATACTAATATATGATATTGCCCGTTACAACGCTTTTTTTTTAGATTAATAAAAACATAATCTCGATTATTGTAAAATTTTATTAGTCAAAGTTAAAAGATCATTTTTTAAACTTCCCTTTTGGGGCAGTTTTACCTTTTGGTCCTGCTTTATCTCTCGGCCCTGCGGATTTGCCTTTAACATCTTTTTTCCCCTTCTGCATATTGCTTTTTTTAGCAGAATCCTTTTTTCCTGGAAATTCTTTTCTCGGATGTTTTTTCTCGTGAAATGCACCTTTAAATTCAGGATTGAGTCTCTTTTTAAGATCATCCAATTCCCGATCCATTGTCTGTTTCTCTTCGAATGGAGTTTCTTCTATTATAACTTTATCCGGAATTTCTTTGACAGAAATATTTTTACGTATGAGTTTTTCAATTTGCTCGATGTGGTAAGCTTCATTAGGCAAAGCAAATGTAATGGCAACGCCACTTTCACTCGCCCTTCCTGTTCTTCCTACCCTATGTACATAGTCTTCATAGATAAGAGGTACATCAAAATTGATTACATGGCTCACTTTGGAAACATCTATCCCCCTAGCAGCCACATCAGTCCCCACAAGTATCCTTACATTCCCTTCTTTAAATGCGTCTATTGAATTGATGCGGGTGTTCTGCCCTTTGTTTGCATGAATGACCCTGACTTCCGTGTAAATTTTCCTTTCAATAAATTTGAATACATTTTCTGCTGTTTCCTTTGTCTTCACGAAAATGATGACTCTGGTTAACTCCTGATTTCTTAATAAGTGCCCAAGAAGGTTTATTTTAGTTTTAAAATTGGGAACTTTATATAGTTCCTGTTCGATCGCTTCAACAGTAGTGGCCTGAGGAGCCACTTCTATTTTCATAGGATACTCCAGAAATTCTTCTGTCAATGCTTCAACCTTGGCAGGCATTGTTGCTGAAAACAATAAATTTTGCCGCTTGGTCGGCACCACTTCAAGGATTTGCCTGATCTGGGGCATAAATCCCATATCCATCATTTTATCGGCTTCATCCAGTATGAGCGTCTTAATTTCTTTTACAACAAGCTCTTTGGCCCTGTACAAATCCATAAACCTTCCCGGAGTACCTACGATAACGTCCACCCCTTTCCTGATTTCTTCAATTTGCTGCTTAGAACCAATTCCTCCGAAGACAGCCACTGTTCTGATGTCCGTATATTTTGCCAGCTTTTTAATCTCTTCATTGATCTGGATCCCCAGCTCCCTGGTCGGCGCCAGGATCAATGCTTTAGGATTCATTCCCTGCGCATATTTTATTTTCATCAGCAATGGCAACAGATAAGCAGCCGTTTTGCCAGTACCGGTCTGCGCAATGCCCAGAATATCATGTCCTGCCATAATCTGTGGAATCGCCTTCTCCTGGATTTCAGTCGGTTTTTCATAACCGGCATCTTCAATGGCGCTAAGTAGTTGCTTATTAAGCTTTAAATTTTCAAATAAATTGGACATGATCTATTATAGCAATATTATTGTTGCCCCAAGATGAAGCAGGTTGTATCTTGTGACAAATATTTTCAAGAATGAAAAAAATACTTATCCTCAATGCAAATATAGTAAATGAAGGGCGTATCTCTTCAGGTGATGTTTTTATAGAAAACGGATTTATAGCAGAAATTGGCAAAAACCTATCTTCCAAACCGGCAGATAAAGTAATCGATGCGAAGGGGAAGTATCTGATTCCAGGCGTTATAGATGACCAGGTTCATTTCAGAGAACCGGGTTTAACCCATAAAGCAACTATTTATTCTGAAGCTAAAGCAGCTGTTGCAGGCGGTATTACCTCTTTCATGGAAATGCCTAATACTGTTCCTAATACATTAACTCAGGAATTATTGGCAGAAAAATATGCAAGAGCTTCACAAACTTCCTTAGCCAATTATTCTTTTTTCATGGGTGTTTCAAATGACAACTTAAAGGAAGCTTTGAAAACAGATCCTAGAAATGTCTGCGGATTAAAAGTCTTTATGGGGTCTTCTACCGGCAATATGTTGGTTGACAATGAAAAGACGCTTGAAGAAATATTTAAAAATGCTGGCATGCTCATCGCTACACATTGTGAAGATGAACAAACGATTCTGAAAAACACTGCATTGGCAAAGGAAAAATATGGAGAAAATCCATCTGCTTTTATCCATCCTATTATAAGAAATGAAGAAGCTTGTTATAAATCTTCTTCTATGGCTGTTAGTTTGGCCAAAAAATTTAATTCAAGATTGCACATACTTCATATCTCTACAGAAGAAGAGATTAGCCTCTTTGACAATACCAAACCATTAAGTGAAAAAAGAATTACGGCTGAGGTCTGTGTGCATCATTTGTGGTTTGACAGCAGAGATTATGACAGACTTGGGACCAAGATAAAATGGAACCCTGCGGTAAAAGAAAAAAGGCACAAAGAAGCCCTTTTTAAGGCTATGCTTGATGATCATCTTGATATTATCGCTACAGACCACGCCCCTCACACAATAGAAGAGAAAAGTCAGAACTATTGGAAAGCACCGTCAGGTGGTCCTTTGGTTCAGCATAGTCTCAATGCAATGCTTGAATTTTACAAACAAGGTAAAATCAGTCTGGAAAAAATAGTTGAAAAGATGTCTCACAATCCTGCCATTTGCTTCCAGATAGAAAAGAGAGGATATATCAAGGAAGGTTATTGGGCAGATCTGGCCCTAGTGGACCTAGATACATCTTATGAAGTAGCCAAAAACAACATTTTATACCAATGCGGTTGGTCTCCTTTTGAGGGAGTAAATTTTCATTCTAAGGTTACTCATACCTTCGTAAGTGGAAATCTTGTGTATGAAGAGGGAAAATTTGACGAAAGTAACTTCGGCAAACGACTATCATTCAGCAGAGTATAATTTAATGAAATATTTTATTGGAAATTAAATTTCGTTCTTATATCTTTGCACACCTAAAGTAAAACGGTGGCCATAGTTCAGTTGGTTAGAACATCAGATTGTGGTTCTGAGGGTCGTGGGTTCGAGTCCCATTGGCCACCCTTAAAAAGTTAAAGCGACTCAAAAAGTCGCTTTTTTTATTTTAATCACTTTAAGAAACTAGAAAAGGGTTGCCATTGGCCACACACAAAAAAGCCTTCAATTTTTAAATTGAAGGCTTTTTTGTGTCTTTTTAGGCAAAAAAACAACTTATTTAATTCTCCATTTCATTTATACTTCCAATTTTTCTATTACATTTTGAAGAAACCAGGTAGGAAATTTTTTATCATGATAAGTCATTTCACCTTCAAAGAATTCTGCAACCAATTTATATTCTCTTCCAGAATTGTCAAATATATAGGCTCTTCTGACCAGTTTGATAGCATCAAATAATAAATCAAGAGAAGCAAAATACCGTGACTTAACTTTATCTTCGACAATATTATGCCCACCCTTTTCTACCCTATTATCAATTCTATCCTTATTAATAATGGGAGATTCCGTACATATATAGTATAAATAAGTCTTGTATCCTGCTTTGTTTGCTAAAATAATATCTTCCAATTGGAAGGATGTGACATTACTGTTTCAAACGAATAAGAAACTGCGGATTTAATAAATTCTTGTCTGATAAAAGCTGTAACAAATACTGCTTCATAGGAATTTGTTTCTTTAGGAAGGCTAACAAGAATATTATCTTTAAATTTTATATCAATCTTATACCCTTCCTTTTTTGCTTTCTTTTTAAATGTAGAACTTTTGTTAAAATCCTGAAATGACTTTTTATCTACTTCCAGATTTAATTCTGATAAATTTATAAATCCTTTTTCACGTAACTCTTTTTCTACATTATCAGCATTTAAAAAATAACCTACTTTAAAATCAGCTCTATTAGAAAAATCATGAAATAAAGATGACTTTCCTGAACCATTAGGTCCTGCAAAAATTCTCAGCCGCTTTGATTTAGAAGCCATTCAATCAAATCTCCCCAATAATATTTTTCTTTCCATTGGGTTCCTCCCTGATTATTTTACCTCCCTCCACATAAGTAATGGATAAGCCTAATGCCTTGGACTCTTTAATAGAACGTTCGGCACTTTGCTTACCAACTTCTTTTAAAAATTTTGTATATGAGGTATTAAACCCTTCACCTTTTTTAACAGAATTGCCTTTTTTAGATTTTGGTGCCATAGACTTTAAAACTAGTAAGCTTTGCTAATGTAACGAAAAATCTTCAAGAATGATCTAAGAATCTGCATCAAGTTAAAGAATGAAAAAATCATTATTGTAACTGGGCCTAACTGAAGGTTAAAGCTCGTCATTTACCAATAAGACATTCACATAATTGACGATCTGTATTAATTATTAAACTTTTTCAAAATATTTCCCCCCAAACTGAACGTCCACCCATTCCCCGTGTATCATCCTTCAAAACACTTACTTTTTATTTATGAAAAACTTAAAACTGACCTTTCTTTTACTTACGCTATTAATAAATTCTAAAGGATTTTCTCAATCCAAGCCTGAAAAAGTCCCAAGATACACTCAAGAGATCCATGATAAAAAATGGTATCAGACTCAAGCTGACCTTTGGGAAATTGAAGTAAAAAAAGACCCTAAAAGTGAAGACTCCTGGCTTAATCTTTACACAGCTTATCGTTCATTATGGGTTTTAAATATATATAGCGAAGCCTCAAATAAAAAGGTAACTGAGGTAGTAGACAGAATGGAAAAAGTCATCCCAGAATCTTTTACATTCAACCTAACCAAAGGATGGCTAATGGGATGTTGGGATCCTGCATCAATGAAGTATATACAAAAAGCCTATCAACTACAACCTGAAAATCCAGCTACGTATCACGAGCTCTCGGTCCGATACGAAGTTGAGTTGAACTATGAAAAGCGAAAAGAATTTCATATCAAAATGTTTGAGAAAAGTGATATTTCGCAAGGCTTGCTAAACTACAACTACAATGTTCTTGCATCACTTGAAAAAGATGCAATATTGTTCACAATTGGGGATAACGACACCTATCCTGCTTGGATGATTCAGGATGTGCTTGGATTCAGAACTGATGTAACCATTATCAATACCAGTCTAGCTGGAATAAATGATTACAGAGAAAAGCTTTTTAAAAAAGCAGGCATTTTACAAAACACAGCAAAAACAAATGCGCTGCAAGTCAAGGAACCATTTACTGCCGAAAGCAGAGAAGTCTGGGAAAAATTATTAATAAAAAGCGTGGTGGAAAATTCAGGAAGCAAGCCAGTCTATTTTGCGTTGACAATGGGTAACTCAGAATCCTTCAGTGGAATTAAAGACAAGCTTTATATTACAGGGCTTGCTCTTAAATACTCAGAAGAAAAAATTGATAACATTTCTTTCATAAGAAAGAATTATGAGAAGAAATTTTTACTGGATTATATAAAAGCTAATTTTCAAACAGATAAATCGAAGAACTTCGTTAACTTGATCAACCAGAATTATATTGCCCCATTTACACTTTTATACAAACATTATCGAACAACTGAAGAGGCTGAAAAAGCTGAAGAAGTGAAGCAACTTATTCTAAAAGTGGCCAAGGATGGCAACAGAGAAAAAGAAGTGTCGGAAATGTTAAAATAGCTTTCAATGCATTTTTTCAGAAGCACATATAAAAATCATTCGGATGAAGAGCTTATGCAGCTCATCAAGAAAGGCAAGGAAAAAGCCTTTGAAGAGCTTTTCGAGAGATATAAAAAGAAAATGCATTATTACTTTTATCGGATGCTTAATTATGATTCAGATCTCGCAGATGACTTTTTGCAAGATTTGTTTTTGAAAGTTATAGAAAAGCCCCACTCATTCGAAGAAGGAAGAAAGTTTTCTACCTGGATATACAGCTTAGGGTCAAACATGTGCAAGAATCAATACCGTCGATCCCTCACCAGAAAAGAGGTTAAAGCGGATGATCTTATCACCGAGATATATAAAGAAGATGAAGCTTTTTCATTTCAACTTGACAAAGACCTTTTGGAGAACAACCTGAATGAGGCTTTATCCTTGCTTGATGATGAGTTGCGTGAAATTATCATTCTTAGATTTCAGGAAAATTTATCTGTAAAAGATATAAGCCAGATAATTGGATGCCCCGAAGGCACTGTAAAATCAAGGATTTTCTATACCCTAAAAAAACTATCTGAAAGACTAAAAGTATTCAAGCCATAAAAATCCAGTAATATGAATCATAAAATAAGAGAGTCTGAACTATTGGAACCCTTAATCCAAAAAGACTTTAAAGAGTTAAGCCTCGAAGAAAAGTCATTAGTGCTTCAGCACATTACTGAGGAGGAATTTAATGCTCTTCGAAAAAGCTCAAAAGATTTAACTAGAAAATTTGATCAGGATAGACTACATATCAATCCCGATAAAGAAATAAAAGGCATCCTTATGGAAAAATTCAGAGAGAAAAAACAGAGGAAGTACCTTTTATTTTCTCTTGCTTCAATTCTGAATTACCGCATACCTGCATATCAACCTGCTTTAGCATTTTTAGCATTGCTGTTACTTTACTTCTTCATTAATCACAAGAGTCAGGATAAACTGATTGCTCAATCGCCGGCTCCAATACCTCAAGAGATTCAAGAAGTCAAGCAGACTGAAATTCTCGAAGATATAAAAGACACAATATTTAATACTTCTATTGGAAGAGAATTAGCAAAAACTTTTACACAAGTAAAGGATTCAGTTCATGAAGAAAAAACGATTCAAACAGTTCCACCTTTACCTTCAGCTTCTGCCATTGCTATCTATTCGTTGAAAGATGAAAAAACAGAAGGTTCTTCGTTGAATGAAGACACATTGCTAACTTCCTTTTTTACAATACCTAATTAGTCTCCTGCCAGTATTTCAGTTTTAATAATATAAGGACGGTTCAAATGAATCGTCCTTTATTGTCCCTTAAACTCCTTTATCCTGCTTATCCAATTATATAGTCTGGGCAACCCTGAAATCTAAATTATTGAATGAAAACCAGCCACATAATTGTTCTTATTTAAGTAACAAGAGCTTTAATATACAAGCATATAATATGTCAACATATAATGACATCCTAAATGCAATAAAAGACTCAGATCAATTTATTCTGCTATCAATTGACCAGCACTATCTGTGTACCCTCTGGTCAAGAGGACTCAGCAACTTAACTGGCAAGGAAGAGCATGCCTTTCTGGGAAAAAATATTTTTCAAAGCTTCCCTGAACTTATTTCTTCAGACCATTTTGAAAACTTTAAAAAATGTCTGACAGGTCAAAAGATTGTTCAGGTATTTAATCATCTATCACCTCTTGACATCGATTTCAAAGGTAGTTTTGAAGTTACATATTCTCCTACATATCATAAAAAAGACGAGGAAATTACCGGTTGTCTGGTCCGAATCAAAGTTTTGGATCAAATACTACCGCAAGAGAAGCAGGAATTAAACAAATACAAGACATTCTCCAATAATACAGATGTAGGAATATGGGAAATAGATACAGAAGGTTATACAAGATTTGCTAATCCTTCTATGTGCAAAATCCTGGGAATTAAATCTACGGATGATATTAAAAGAAAAACATATCATTCCTTCTTTACAAAAGAAAGTCTTGAACGAATAACTGAAGAACACGAAAAAAGAACTAGACATATATCGTCCAATTACGAGGCTGAAATAATCGCTAACAATGGAGAAAAAAGGATTGTACTGATAAACGGTGCTCCCTTGTATAATCATTCCGGTACATTCATAGGTTTAATCGGAGCCTTTATTGACATCACTGAAAAGAAAAAAATAGAAGCTGAGTTAATCAATTCAGAACATCGTTTCAGATATTTATTTGAGAAATCATATCGCGCCAACGCTATCTCCAGAGACTTTAAAATTCTGATAGCCAATGAAGCATTTGCTAAAATATTCGGGTATTCATCAATTGAAGAAATTATGAAAATTCCCGTCTATGAGTTATATACAGAGGAGAGTGTACAGATTATAAAAAAAAGAATTTCAAGAATAAAGGAAGGTAAACCAGTGCCCAGTTCTTATGTATCTCAAGGCAGACGAAAAGATGGCTCAATTTTTTATCTTGAAAATGATGTAACATTAATCGAGTTGTCTGACGGAAAGGCGTATTTCCTCTCCCTGAAAGATATTACAGACAAGATAAATGCTCGGAATGCCCTTATAGCAAGCGAAGCGAAGTTTAGTGGAATCTTCAATTCAAACCTTATCGGCATTGCATTTTCTGATGATGATCATAATATCATTGACGCAAATGAGCGTTTCCTGAACATTATTCAATATTCAAATGAAGATCTTAAAACAGAAAAAATCACATGGGATAAAATAACTCCGAATGATTTTAAATTTGATGATGAAATAACCAGTGAAGAATATGCGCAAGACAAATGGCAGGCTCCATATGAAAGGGAATATGTCTGTAAAGACGGAAGTAAAACACCTGTATTGGAAGGAGGAGCAAAGCTAAACGGAATGCTGAATCTCCATGTATCATTTGCTATTGATATTACAGAACTCAGGAAAAGTAAAGAAGAAACCTATAAATTAACCAAGGAATTATCTACATTCTTATACATGACCTCCCATGATTTAAAAGGACCATTGGCTACTATTATCGGGTTAACTATGATTGCAAAGCAGGATATAAAGGACTCCAAAGCTCTGGATTATTTCAAATTAATTGAACGCAGCACCCGTAAACTCGATAACTCATTAATGGGACTTTTGAGAATTATGCAGATCAAAAACAATGAATTTTATTATACTGAAGTGGATATGGGGCGACTTTTAAATGAAGTAATACATGGTTCATACGCTGCAGACTTCACCTATCATGCACAATTTCATTTAACTATTCCGGATGATTTAATAATCACTTCGGATAAAGAAATGTTGAAAACCATTTTTCAAAAGCTCATTGACAATGCACTAAAATACACTCAGCCTTCTCAAAATCCCGAAGTCGATATTTGTATTTACAATTTTGAAAAAAACATTCAAATAATCTTTGCAGACAGAGGTAAGGGAATAAACGAAAAAAATATAGATAAACTATTCGATATGTTCTATAGAGGTGATGTGAACTCCAAAGGCTCAGGACTCGGACTTTATATAGTAAAGAGCATTGTCGAAAAATTTAATGGAAAAATTAAAGCCGCCAACAGAATTAGAGGTGGCGCTGAATTCACAATTGACCTGCCTAAGTTTCGATAAATCAGCTAATTGATGATATCCTCCTACAATTAAACTGCTTTATTTTCAACATTTTTTAGAATGGCAGAAAGTGCAGTAAAATTGTCATTGCTGCCAAGATCCTTTTCCTCTATATTTGACTTATATATTAAAAATAAGAAAATATATGACTCCTGTAACCGGTATAAAAGAAAGACTTATTGCCATTGTTGCAATGCCTGATACAATGCTGATCGACATCGCAGGACCAGCAGATGTATTTAGCAGAGCCTCCATTTTCTTAAAATCTAATGTTCCCGGAAAAGAACCATACAAAGTAATAACCATTTCTCCAGAGCATGGGAGGAAAACGTGTACTTCCCTATCTGGAATCAGTATTAATACTCCTTTCAGCTATAAAGCTATCGAGGAGAAAATAGATACCTTGATCATTGCCGGATACGCTTCCAAAAGTCAGTTCAGACTTAGCAAGGACTTCTATAATTGGCTGGATCAAAACTCAGGAAAAATAAGAAGGATTGCCTCCATTTGCAGAGGTACCTTTGCTTTAGCGGAAGCCGGTCTTCTTAATGGAAAACGCGCCACAACTCACTGGATGGCTTGTAATGAGCTTCAGGCAAAGTACCCTGATATAATAGTAGATCCCGACCCAATATTTATAAAAGAAGGAAAGATATATACATCCGCAGGTGTGTCTTCAGGTATGGATCTGGCCCTTGCTATGGTAGAAGAAGATTATGGAAGAGATCTCGCGCTTACTGTTGCCAAAGAGCTTGTCCTGTTTCTTCAAAGACCAGGTAATCAATCTCAGTTCAGTACAGTGCTTGCTCAGCAGCATACCGAAAGCGGACCAATCAGGGATGTTCAGGAATACATCGCAGAGCATATTAAAGATGAGTTAAAAGTAGAACAACTTTCCGAGCATTGTGCTATGAGTCCAAGAAATTTTGCGAGGGTATTTCTCAAAGAAACAGGTATAACCCCTGGAAAATATGTAGAGAAGGTACGTCTTGAAAAAGCGAAAAGAAGTCTTGAAGACTCTAACCTTTCTCTTGACCAGATAGCAGATAGCTGCGGAATAGGTAGTCAGGATTCACTTAGAAGGCTTTTTCTGAAACATCTTAACATTACTCCTGGACATTACCGCAAAAGCTTTAAGACTGCTTTTAGAGATGCGGTTGCCTAAAAAAACAAAGATTTATTTTCAATATAAACATAAATGTTATGTCTAAGATAAAAATAGGAATCAACGGATTCGGAAGAATCGGAAGGCTTGTATTCAGAGCGGCTATTAAAAGATCTGATGTAGAAATCGTTGCCATCAACGATCTTATTGATGCAGATTACATGGCATATATGCTCAGATATGATTCCACACATGGAAAATTCGACGGAAGCATAGAAGTAAAAAATGGTCAGCTTGTTGTGAATGGTAAAACTATCCGTATCACGGCAGAGAAAGATCCTGCATCATTAAAATGGAACGAGGTAGATGCTGAATATGTAGTGGAATCTACAGGATTATTCCTGACTCAGGAAACAGCGCAAAAGCACATACAGGCCGGAGCCAAACGAGTAGTTCTCTCTGCACCTGCGAAAGATGACACGCCTACCTTCGTAATGGGCGTTAACCACGAAAGCTATACAAAAGATCTTAACATTATATCCAATGCGTCATGCACTACAAATGCGCTTGCACCTATTGCAAAAGTTCTGAATGATGCTTTTGGAATCGTTGAAGGGTTAATGACAACAGTACATGCTGTGACTGCGACACAGAAAACAGTTGACGGCCCTTCTGCCAAGGATTGGAGAGGCGGAAGAGGCGCTTACCAAAATATCATTCCCGCATCTACTGGAGCAGCAAAAGCAGTAGGTCTCGTAATACCTTCCCTCAAAGGGAAACTCACTGGTATGTCTTTCAGAGTACCGGTTGCAGATGTTTCTGTAGTAGACCTTACCTGCCGTCTTGAAAAACCTGCTTCTTATGAAGCAATCAAAAAAGCAGTAAAAGACGCATCAGAGGGTAAGCTTAAAGGCATCTTAGGATATACTGAAGATGAAATTGTTTCTACCGATATTCTTGGCGATGACAGGACCTCTGTTTTTGATGCCAAAGCAGGTATCTCACTTAATGATCATTTTGTAAAAGTAGTTAGCTGGTATGACAATGAGTGGGCATTCTCAAACAAACTCGTAGATTTGATTGCTTATACAAGTAAAGTTAAGTAAAGTATATTTTCTATCTGAATCTCCGGTTTTAATTGACCGGAGATTTATTATTTTTACATTAATTTTTTATCTAGTCTACAAACATGAAAATAGCATACATAATTTTTGAAGGCATTACCTGGCTTGATTTTATTGGCATCTACGATCCATTGAGCAGACTCAAATCACTTAAATATATTCCAGAATTGGAATGGGATATCTGCTCTTACACAGAAAGTAATAAAGATAACTTTGGCCTTGAAATAAAGGCTACTAAGATTAAGAATGACCTTGGAGTTTATGACATTATCATTGTTCCTGGTGGATTTGGAACAAGAAAACTTCAATTCGATACAGACTTTATCAATTGGCTAAAGACTTCAGAAAAAGTAAAAAATAAAATATCCATTTGCACAGGAAGCTTGCTTCTTGGTGCTGCAGGTTTCTTAAAAGATAAAATAGCCACTGTGAATATCCTGGAGTATGAAACCCTTGCTCCCTATTGTAAGACAGTAAGCAAAGAAAGAATTGTTGAAGATGATGACACGATTACCGCTGGAGCAGTTTCAGCATCCATAGACCTTGGCCTTTACCTTTGTAAAAAATGGGCAGGAGATGAAGCAGCCAAGGAGATAAGGAGAAAAATGGATTATCACGGTTGATTAAACCTGCTGCTGACAGAACCATTCTAAAAAGTTGTTTATACAAGAGTTAAACATCTTTAGCAAAAGCTTGTTTTACCGGATAAGATAAGAAATGCCTTGTCTTTTCCCGGGCTATGCTTAGAAAAGTAAGAAAAAAAATCTCGTCCCTTTTGGGCAAACCAGATGAGGAAAGCATTAATAAATTTGAAGAGAAGATCCTTGAAAGCCTTATCACCGCATACATAGATGCTTCTAAAAGAACCCGACAGATTTTTCTTATTCTCAATATCGCTGGTATTATCATTTTCATTGCGGAATTTAATAGGGTTTTCAGCTGGCTTCATTATTTCAGAGAAAACAAAAAGCTTATTAAAGATCCACAGCAGGAATCTTTTCAAAATATCATTTATGACAAATTTGAGCTTATAGAAATTCCTGTTATAGGTATTCAGTTTTCAGTCAGCGACATCATACTTGTTGGCATGCTTGGCTTTGTCGTAATAGCTACCTGGTATTACTTTTCAGCAAGAAGGCAACATCATGTTGTTTCAGAATTGCTGGAGAGATCAAGAAACTCAGACAATTTACATATCAAGAGATATCTTTATTTTGGAATAGTTAATCAATCTGTTTTTCTCACTGGTTCGGATGTTGATACAATAGACTTCAAAAAGAAATCTTCTTATAGAATTGTTGCTCAGATCTTACAGGCCTTTCTCATTATTCTTCCCTTTTCTCTTATCGCTTTTGAATTATTCAGATTATACAATTATGGTGGCTTTTACCCTGATGGCAAAATGTGTTGGGAAATGACTAAAGGTCAAAGGACTGACATTATAGTTCGTTTGGTAATAGGCTTAGCACTGGGATTGTACACTTTCAATATTTGGAATGATATAAGAAAACTGATGAATGCCACCAAGTGGAAATTAAGAGAAATGGGCAGAGAAGCAGAGGCTCCGGAAAAAGGATAATTACGTTACCCCTGCATTCATTACTTTTATTTATTTTCCAGTAACTTCTTCATTGAATCAAGTACCATACCCCAATTCTTTTCTGAATGCTCCCTGGCTTCTTCACTCTGTATATTGTCCTGACTAATAGTCAAACGAACGCTCGATTCTAACTCTTCCAGATCATAAGAGATATTGGCATAATTCTCTTCAACATCAGGAGTGCCTGACATGGAGCTCCAATAAGTATATTTAAAAGTTTCCTCTGGCTCAATGGCAGTAATAATTCCTCCATCTTCGTAAGGCTTACCTTCCCAGACACCTTTGAAAGAAATTCTACTACCCACTTTCCAGTCGGAAGAGGTGTCCGTTCCGAACAAGTATTCTTTAATGATTTTAGGATTAACGAGAGCATCCCAGACAGTTCTAATATCTGTCTTGATTTCAATGGAAGCTTGAGCTATAAGGTCAGTTTTCATTTTTTATTTTCTTTAATTAACTCTGTAAATAAAAAGTGGTTTAGTGACAACCTTATGTCAGCAGACCTCTCTTCCGAATAAAAAAAAGAGCTCCTATGATGGAGCTCCTATGATTTGACAAATACTTTAAAACTATTTCAGATAAGTCTCTGAGTTTTTCTCGAACTCCTTTTTACATGCTGTATTGCAAAAGCCATATATCTTTCCATTAAAATTCAAGGTATCAGAGAGATGACCTTCGATAGGCATTTTACAAACAGGGTCGGTATCCAAGGCTAATGATGATACTTCCATAGTAATTTTTTCCGCCTTCTTTTCAGGGGATGAGCATGAAGAAGTCAGTAAAACTCCTGCAAATAGGAAAAGAGATAGAGATATATTTTTTAACATGATTTTATTTAAAAATTTCAGTTTTGATTTTTAGTCACAATACTAACGAATTTATCAGGAAAAACTTTCATTCTGACTAAACTTCATTAAACCATTAATTATCTGACCATTGCAATAATTAAAGAATGATGTTTGCAATGTTCTAATTCGAAATCCATGAATTATTAAAACCTACCAACTATGGAGTAAAGTTGATATAGCGATGAATTTAATTTCCTTTTACAATTTGAACACAAATCCATCTTTGCTTTGTCAGTTGTACGAATTGATTCAACAGCATCTTGCATCACACAAAGAGTATTTTCACAATGATTCAATCCCAGATTATGTCCTAATTCATGGATTGAAACTTTCTTAATCCTTTCAACAAAAAGCTTCTTATATTTATTGCGTAATCTAAAACTAGAGATTATAGAACTTGAGCCAGGGCAATAGCCCAGTCCAAAGATTCCCCAATCGCCATACTTCTCTTTTGGGGCTTTAACATTTCCGAATACATCTTTTTTAGTTACTGATATATCCTGATCCGTCAATCCTATAATATAGTCAAGAGTATCAGCTTTATTCTCTTTCAAGTATTTTATTAAGACATCTGCTCTATATCTTGGAGATTTAATATTGGTGAATGCTTCTTGTGGTAATGGAGCTGTGGGCAATATGGAAGTCTTAAAGCCATATTTTCTTTGAATAGTTGTTGATATCGTATCAATTATTTTCGAATCAAAGTTGCCAAATGGCTGTATGCCTATTCGAATGCCTTTGTCTTTTGAGCAACTCACCAAAATAACCAATACAAAAACTATTAATTTAATTTTCATTTTTTTAAGACTTTGGTGTTGATAATATAACAAAGTAGAACATATCTCTACTATGGTTTAAGCGTGAAAATACTTGGAGCATGAAGAGAGCAGACGTTTCCTACATAATTATCAAGTTGAATAAATCTTGATCTTTCTCACTGCCAAAAACAATAATTCAACCATGAGCTATCTGATGAATTAATATCCTTTATTGAGAAAAAGCGTAAAAATAAACAATCTTCTTGTAAGATTTTATGGACTAATAAATCAATAAAATACAAATTAATAAGAATATTTTACACTTTCGTGCATTTTATGGTGAGGTACTCAAGCAATATTCTGAAGTTACGAATGGCAGAAAAACATTAAGAGGCACATAAAGTATTGAATATGAATCTGCATCAATATTGGATTATTACTTTTTTGCCAGCTTGATAACCCTTAAATACCATATCTGAACAAATTTTCAATTCAATTTTAGATTTAGTAAATTACAGCTTTAAACTTAAACCCATTTTTATGAAAAAAACATTTACAATTTTATCTTTGATTTTAGGTATCTATACCGTTCAAGCCCAACCTGAAATTAATTCTTTAGTTGTTGTTAAGCCTGGTACAACCATTAAAGCATATGCAAAAGAAGACGCTACTGTTACTCCTGGTAATGCCGGAGCCAATCAAGTTTGGGATTTTTCCGGAGTGACTTTTAACCCTGCGGATTCTGAAACGTCTACAGCATTGGATCCTTCTAAAACGCCTTATGCTTCATCTTTCCCAACAGCAACTTTAGCTGAAACATCTGACAATATAAATTACGCATATTACAAAATGTCAGCTACAGAACAAGTATTACTCGGTAATTATGGTGTTAACGATGAAGGCGAAGGAATGGCTTTAGCTTATACTGACCCATTAACCATAATTAAAACTCCTCTTACTTATGGCGGTACTCAAACAGATGACTATTTTGTTTCTGTGGATATGGGGCTCGGATTTACAATGGATATGTCTGGAAGTATAACTAATGTTTATGACGGATATGGAACATTAAAAACTGTTAACGGAACATACAACAATGTTGTACGCTTAAAATCAACTAAGGTAGATGTTACATCTTTCTTTGGTATTGAAACAACAATTAACTCTGTTACTTATGCATACTACATTCCAGGATATACCAATTCTTTATTCGCAATTTCTGAGATAAAAGTCACTGCAATGGATGAGGAGGAAACTACAAATGTTGTTTATTTATACGATCCATCATTCTTGACATCAAACAAAAATGCATACTTACAAGATCTTAAATTATCTGTAAGTCCAAACCCTGCAAATAACTTTGTAACTGTTGATTTCAAAGACCTTACTTCAGGAAATTACACTTTAAAAATCACTGAACAAAATGGTGCTTCAGTTATGGAAAACAATATGTATGTAATGCAAGGTGATGTACAAACTATAGATATCGCTGAGCTTAAAAGTGGCATGTATTTTCTAGAAGTTGCATCAGAGAATGGAAAGACAGTTAAAAAAATTGTAAAACAATAATTATAAAGAAAATGCCTGTTATTGCATTGTAACAGGCATTTTCCATTTTTCAGAAGAATGATAGTCTTCTATCTATTGAGCTTTTATAACCTTCCTTCGATCTGTATATCCATCGCCAACAAGCTCAACTAATACAACTCCTGGGGTCATATCAGAGATATCCACTTGAATCATATTTGCAGAAGCTGATATATCAATGGTTTTTATATGCTGGCCTAATTGGTTTTTGATTACAATTGAGCTATATTTTTTATTTACTTGGTTTAAGTCAACATTTAATGTATTTTCGATTACAGGATTGGGATACAGACTAACCATGCTTTCCCTTTGAGGACTATTGGTAGACATAATTATTATCTTTCCATCTTGCCTGCAGTCCTGGAACCTATCCAAAAAAATATCTTCAGAAAGCTTCTCAATCCAGAATTGAGGGGGTGCAATGCCAGGCCCACTTAAAAAGCCATACACGGTATCATTTCGTACCTCAAGCACTGTGCTCTCAGCAGTATTGATATCATAATAATTAATAAAACGATAATCCCCAACAACGTCCCAATCATTTATCTTTTCTGTAATTTTATTTACTGCAAAATAAATGGTATCATTTACGGAACCTAAATCTTTTGATTTATTCATCTCGATTTCAAAATCTGGAGAACATATTTTTATAAGTGTACCATCCCATACAGTTATAGTATCTCTTTGCTCTGATCCAATAAGGGTGGAAATCAATTTTATCTTTAAAGAGTGATCATGATTAGAAATAATCTTCCCTTTTGCAATAAACTCTCGATTCTGGATGGATTGACAAAATGAACGGAATTGTAAAGTACATCCTTTGACAGAGTAGTTAATAGTTAGAAGACAAGCAGCGAGAATGGTAAAAATTTTTTTCATACAAATATCAATTTACATTTATTAAAAAGAATCTGATATCTCTTAGACCTCAACTTCAGTTAAAAGTTCCCGCCAGCCACTTCCCTCTGCATATTTTTTAATCACTTGGTTCCGCTCAGCAAGTAATTTTTCCATATATGATTTCAAAAATAAAACATTTACAAATTTACCAAGGAATCCAAGTGGAGATTGAAATTCAAAACGGTCGGTCATTAACGTCTGGCCATTCTTTTTCTCAAAAATATGATCATGCCTGAACGAACTAAATGGACCGCTAACCATCTCATCAACAAAAAAATGGGGCGCATTGTATTCAGTAATCTTTGATGTGAGCTGGAGCCAGAATCCAAAATGTCTGGCCCTCCAGGTTACTGTTTCATGAAGCCCTATAAGACCAGACATTTTTCCTGCAATAACTTTCTCTTCAGATTTTTTTGTTGAAATCTGATGTAGCTCAATGCTCCTTGATAAGTTAAAGCAAACTTCAAGTGGAGCATTGATAGAAGTATGTAGAATAATTAAAGACAAACCTAAATGAATTATGCATCCATCCTCTTTTTGGCTTCAATGCACCATAACAGCTCGTTGATAAATGCGGTAGCTCTCTTATCTGTTCCAGCTTTGTCAACAGGATTACCTTGTTCATCAAATGATTTATCAATAGTTGGTACAGGGAACATGGCTGGAACAGTCCAGGCCCTTATTTTCCACAGAGAAAACTGCAAAGATGTAATTACCTGTGTACCCCCGAAGCTTCCTCCTGATACTGTAGAAATAGCTACAGGTTTTCTATGCCATTCATCATAAAGGAGATCTATAACATTTTTTAAACTTGAAGGATATCCACCGTTATATTCCGGTGTAACAATCAACACTCCGTCTGCATTTTTTACTTTGGAAGCAAAATCAAGCATTTGGGAAGTAGGATTTGGTTGAAACCTGAGACGCTCATCAAAGAGAGGAAAATTATATTCCAGTAAATCAAGTATTTCAACAGAGGCAAGACTATTTGACTCTATAAAATTTTTAAAGTAAAGTGCCGCGCGATGACTTTTTCTGTCTCTTCTTACGCTTGCAGAGATGATGATTATATGTGGCATGATTCAATATTAACAAAAAATATCATCCTTACAAGACTAAAATCTTCCAATAATGAGACGAAGTGACCTATTTAACTTACAATTTAAATGGTTGGTCGGAACCTGCAATATAACCTGAGATATTAGGATTTATCCAAGACTAAAATTCCCTTAACCTAACTCATTTTCAATTGGAAATCAGCCCGAAATTTCTTATTATTGCCTTCATCTATCTACAAAAAGCGCATGATTTTTAATAGCATTCACTTTTTAGAATTTATTCTAATATTTATACCATTATATTACTTTTTCAAGGGAAAGTTAAGATTATGGTTTACCCTGGGAGCAAGTTATTTCTTCTATGGGTATTGGGACTATCGCTTTCTGGCATTGGTCCTTGCATCGACAATATTCGAGTATAACCTTGCATTGTACCTGGAGAAAACGGAAGACGAGAAAAAGAGAAAAAGACTGCTCATTACCAGCATAGTATTCAATCTGATTACATTAGGTTTCTTCAAATACTTCAATTTCTTTATAGAATCAACCAATGGAATATTGGGGTTATTCGGAACGGGGACCATTCACAACACCCTTCATATTATTCTGCCTATTGGAATTTCATTTTATACCTTTCAGGCAATCAGCTACACAACAGACATTTACAAAAGAAAGATAAAAGCAGAAACAGACTTTGCGGCGTTTTCAGTGTACTCAATCTTCTTTGCGAAACTTACAGCGGGCCCGATATTGAGGGCCCACGACTTTTTACCTCAACTTAAAACAGATCAGAAATTCACCTGGGATAATTTTGAAACAGGATTGGCAAGAGTGCTTTTAGGATTTGCAAAAAAAATAATCATTGCTGATTCTCTTGGTTCTTTTGTGGGAACCGCATTTGCATTTCCTGAAAAATACTCATCCCTGTATCTCATCATTGGGATTATATTCTACTCTTTCCAGATATACTGTGACTTTTCCGGATATTCTGATATTGCAATTGGGCTCGCAAGAATACTGGGATATCGTTTTCCTCAAAACTTTAACTTCCCATACCTGGCTAAAAACTTTTCAGAATTCTGGAGCCGCTGGCACATGTCACTTTCCAGCTGGCTGAGAGAATATCTTTACATTCCGCTTGGTGGAAACCGTAATGGTAAATTCAACGCTTACAGAAACCTTATGATCACTATGCTACTTGGAGGCCTTTGGCATGGGGCCAACTGGACTTTCGTAGTCTGGGGCGGATTAAACGGAATATACCTAGTAGCCCAACGTCTTATTCTGCCAACGACCGACAGAATCGCGAAGTTAGTACCGAAACAATTATTCGTTCCTACTGCTATGATAATTGTATTTCTTCTTACTTGTTTTTCAAGGATATTTTTCAGAAGTAATAATTTTGAAGGAGCATTTGAAATGATAAAAGGAATATTTTCTTTCAATGATATGTCATTCAGTCATTTGCCTAATATGTTCGTTATCATCAAAAATATAGGACTGATATCTATCTTAATGGTTCTGGAGTATGTTCACCAAAGCAATGACTTTGAAGAGTTAGTATTAAAATCTCCAACTTTTAAAATAATCGCATTTTCAGTAATCCTTTGGATGATCGCTCTATTCGGTACATTCAGTGACTCTCAATTCATTTATATACAATTTTAAATCGGCATCGAGCAATGAAAGAATCTGTTATTGAAAATACTATCGAGATAAAAGCTCCTTCCATTGAAGTTGAGATAAAATCAGAAGTTGCAAAGAAAGAGAAGAACAGGCTTTGGCTCTATTTAGTGTTAATTCCTCTTATATTCCTGGGAGATCGCGGCATAGGTGCTTTCCTTGAATATCTTACCATGACAAGCAACCTTCGTTATTCTAAGTTATACAATGGCAAAGGTGAGGCAGATATAGTCATACTCGGGAACTCAAGAGGAAACGGCTATTATGAACCTGAGATAAGAAAGATCACTGGCATGACAACACTGAACTTAAGTTATAATGCTTTGCCTGGAGAGATCGGTCAGGCACTTATTGAAGACTATTTTGAAAGATATAAGGCAAAGCTTGTAATTGTTGATGTAAGCCTTGTCATGAAAACTGAAGATCAGGTGATCACTAGCTTCAGGCCCTATATGAGTAAGTCAGAAAAAATATCTGCTCTTATTCAAGACGTCTCCCCTGCAACAGCCAGAGGCTGCAAGATTTCAAGGCTTTATCAGTACAACTCGGAACTCTTCCACAGAGCATTATACTATCTTGGTAAGCAGGAAGGAGATTGGATCCTGAATAAACAAATAAAAGAAGAACTTCTAACACATGATAATCTGGCTGACAGTCTAGATGTAGTCATCAAGCAAGGAGGACTTGACAATTTGAAAGCTATAGCTGAAGTGGCTAAAAAGCATAATACAAAGGTAGAATTCGTGATAGCTCCGTATCATTCAATCTGGCTAAACAAAATCCATAACATCAAGGATTTTCTTGCTGCTATCAAAAATAATACTGGTGTTGAGGTGAGAGATTATTGCCGCTTTACCAATGACAAAACATGTTACTCAGATTACCTTCACCTGAATAAAAAAGGGAGCCTTCTGTACATGAAAAAATTGCAGGATGATGGAGTGTTTGCGCTGAAGTAGTATGTGAAGTCTAAAAATAAAAAAAGAACCTTTCTGCAATCATAATCCAGAAGGTTCTTTTTTATCTACCTCCTGCAATACCTATAAAAGTTCCGGTAGTATAAGATGCTTCTCCATAAAACAGCCAAAGAATTGCATTGGCAACCTCCTCAGGACTTCCAACTCTCAGCATTGGAATTGTTGATTTTATCCTAATCTATTCTCCTTGGTTCACCGCCGCTTTCATGAATATCAGTGTCTATAAACATGTCTTACCGCATTAACTCTTATTCCTTCAGCAGCTACCTCTTTGTAAAGATCAATTATAAAAGAATCAATTGCTCCCTTTGATGTTTCACCCTTTTATCTGGTGGAATTTCATTAATAATAACGTATGTACATCCACCTTGCCTGGAATTCTCTCAAGTGTATAGAGAGCATTAACGAGTGGTTTTTCTTTTTAATCTAGCCATCAACAGAAAGATTTAATGGGAGATAAAATACCTCATTACCAAAACTTCCACCAAGGCTTGCCTAAACTTGCTGAAGAAGGATTTATGATATTAGAGTATCTATAACCCTCCAGCCTTGTTTCAAATAAAAAATCATCGCAACGATCAAGTTGTTCACCAAGGTATTTGCCAGTTATTTCAAATACAAACTCTTCACCTACCTGATCTTCAGTCATTGGCTCATCAGGAAAGTCTTCAAAAAGGTAGGATCGCTTCCCATCTGCAGCAATATGTGATTTGGACAATAAATCAAGTTCCTCTTTCAATGGCTCACCAAATTCAACAAAAGTCCCGCTATCTGCGCTTCCTGCCCTTGAGCGTATCTTTTGCCCATCTTTGATAACAGCGTATCCCCAGAGGTTCACAACGCTATGCAAAACAATAGAACATATTTCGGCATTTGGGAATTTTTCTATCAATACTCTTTCAGCATGTCCCGGTGTTTCCTCGAAAAAATTCATGGGCATATCCGGGGCACATATTATAAGATTGTTTTTATATCTACCAATATATACTTCATTTTCATCCGGATTTATGACCTCTTCCACCGTCTTGTCTTTAATCTTTGACAAATTAGAAAAACCTAATTCAGACAATAAGGATTTATAATCTGTTTCCGTTTTTGAATGAATAATGATTGCAGATGCTTTCCATCCCATATTTTATTAAGTTTTGCTTGTATGAATTATCTTGAAAAATTATATACTCTCATATAAAAATTACGGTAAACAAACGGCAGAATAAATTCATTCTTTGAACCTTATCAATTCCTTTTCTTCGTGCGTGCAATCATATACATCAGTCCTGCTATATTTACCCAATTCTAATGCTAATTGCTTCATCTTTGTATATTTTCCTCTCGCAATTTCCAAACGGTTTTTATCAAGCTTAAGATTTACACTGACCTTAGTTTCTAAAAAAGAAAACATAGGAACGTTTAGCCTGGGTAATTGATATAAGTCATAATTCACTTCCCGATATAAACTTTTATTAAGAGTTAAAGTAACCAGGCTGAAGTTTTTTAATAGTCTCCATCTCCCAAAATTCACTTCTAAAATTTTATAATAACTGCGATATTTTCTATTGATAAAATCCACCTTAGCCCTTTCCTGTGCCAAGTGAAAACAAGAATAAAACAACTCCTATAATTTGTAAAAACAATTCGGGAACCATTATCAAACCTATTCCAATCATCATAGGAATAATAGATAAAACTTTAGTAACTGCTGGGAGTCCGTCTATTTTATTATCGATAACCATCAATCAAAAAAACAGCTATTTTATATCTTTCAAAACTGCTCCCAATCGGTCAAGGTTCTCTTCATTCTTATCGGTCACAAAACCTTTTAGTTTATTACATTCTTCCGGAGTCTTAAAGATCATCCTGAAATAGACTTTTGTTTCACTAACAGATATTGCTTCAAAAGTTGCTTCTATTTGGAACTTTGGTTGAGAGATATGATTCAATACGACCAGACCAGGCTCTTCAATTTTCACAAAAACACTTTCATTAGGGTAGTCCTTTTTATCAGGACCATGCATAACAAATGACCATTTACCTCCGGGTTGGAAATTAAATTCATTAAACGTATTGGCAAAACCTTCAGGTCCCCACCATCTCTTTAAATATTCAGGGTTGGACCAGGCTTTAAATACTTGCTCTCTAGATGCTTTTACAATTCTGACATTTAATACCTCTCTGTCGGGAGAAGACACATAAGTTTCCTGTAATTCTGCCATGTTATTCTGAATAAAGATTTATGTGAATTTAATTAAAAAAACTACAACTGATTTTTGGGGAATATTCATAACCAAATAAAAATAATTTCAGATGCAGCTTTTCAAAGAATTCTAAATTAAAGAAAGTGATTAATCTATGATGTTCCTAGCCAAAGGTTAATAATTGGATAGAATTAATTTGGCTTATTAAAATTTAATTCCAAAGAAAAGAAAAGCGGATGACATTATTATGTCTGTGGCATTACTGAAAAAATAATTTCACTTATTTAAGAGAACCTTAAATAAAAGATTGGATATCAGAACAAAGTTTAAACAACAATTCATTACAAAAAGCTAATAAAATATAACAGAGGAAAAGTCTTTTCAAAAAAATTCCAGATTGTAAAATATTTATTATCATTACGCAAAAAAAATACCTAACAGAAAATGGAAGCTATATCAAAGTTGTTAAAACCCTTTGTTGGAAAGCCCTTAACAGTGATCATCAATGATGAAGATGAAAACCTGCATGTTTTCGACTGGGCTAAATTAGAAAAAGAACACGACAAAATTATTGCAAAGACTAAGGGAATGACTGAAGCTCAGATGAGCGATTTTTTAAGTCATAACGGTAGCGACCTTATGGACATTTATGACTATTACATGGATGACGACTGCATTGAAAAAGTTGAGAATAAAGAATGGGTTCCTTTTGGAATTTTGGGTCTCTCTCACAACATCGATAGCTATGCAGAAATGGGGCATGCTGGTCTCCTTCTATTAGATGTGAGCGGAGATGAAGAAAGTCCTTCTGTTGTTTTATATCTTGATTCTGAAGGAGAGACTATCGCCGATAGCTTTGAAGAACTTGAAATTGCAGAAAGTGATGAAGATGCAGACGAGGACTTTGATGAAGATGAAGACTTTGATGAAGAAGATTTTGATGAAGAGGACTTCGATGATGAGGATTTCGAAGACGAAGATGATGTAAAAAAATAAACAAAATAAGCCGGGTGAATTAATCGATATTCATCCGGCTATTCATTACTGAACTGATAGCTTAACTCTTCTTTTATATATGGAAAAGCTTCTGTCAGTTTAAGTTTACCATTGATATATTGATATACTTTTCTTCTTGTTAATGTTTCGTAATACAAACCATCTTTCCTTACTGTATTAAACAAAGTAATTTCTTCCTTCATAACAATCTCATTTATATTATCTCCATTTAAATCCTTGATATCATCCAGATGAACCTCTTTTCCTAAAGTATCTCCACGAAGAGGATTGGTGAGATATTCGTCTTTAGCCTCAATCCTTGAAGCCAGCGACATAAGATCATTATAGGAATTATCATAGAAGAGTGTATTCAACTTGTAGTTTTGGAAATGAGCTATAACAGTAAGCCACTGACAAAGACCTTGATTACAGTAATCAATATTTACATGTATTTGATTAAGCTTGTTATTCTTATTAAATGATATAAGTTCAAGTCTTCCATAAAAATTCTCAACATATTTGAGTGCCCATTTATTATTTTGATACTTATAGACAAACAGCATCGCATAAGGAATTCCCCAGATAGGACCAGTTGGATAGCTATTTGCGGGGAAGATTAGAGCAAGGCATTCACGAGATAAAGTATCCATAAAATATCCGGGAAACTTCTGAATTGAAATCTGATCTGGCCTTAATGTATCTTCACTTTCATAATCAAATGAAACCATTTCCAAATCTTTGGTCTGATATACTTTAGGATCAAGAAACTGCTTTGAATAATACTTTCTAAAGAATATATTAAGATCTTTATGTATCCTTGATTCAGAAGGAAGGTCGTTATTATTCTGCCCGACAACCATTGATGCCTTTAAGCATACAATAAACAAAACCATAAGAAATTTCAATTCAGACATTCTTTATTTCTCTTCGGTTAAATGTGCATCAAGCTTATCCCCCATCGGCACTACAATTCTGTATTTACCACCATCCTTTAATATTATAGCATTGCTTAATACTTTTTTCTCACCCTTCAAATATACCTTCTTATCCTTTATTTCAAGATCCTTATAATAGTCATCGTTATAAGTGGAAATAAATGTAGAATAACCTATTCCTTGCGGCTCCGAAAATTCTTTAAGCTTACTTAATACAAGCAAAGAAGTAGACCATTCTATAACATTGTTTAAATGAGTAGCTTTAACAAACACAGATTTTTTTGCAGTTTCGGTAACGTATTTATAAATCACCTGCATCAAGTCACCTTTGGTATCGCTGTAGTCTGTAGTGTTCCAGGTAGCACCTCCAGGAGCCCAATGTTTGAGGTGAGCCATCAACCTTACGGATGATGCATTCCAGTTATCTTTATAAGTATTATTTTCCGTATCAACTACGTAAGAAGGATAATTAAATGCACCACTTGTTTGGAGCAGTTGCACCTGTGCATCTGCGACATCCTGACCATATTCTTTCTTTTCACCAAGCTCAATAAAAAAGCTTTGTAATCTTGCGTCAGATCGAATGAGTTGAGAAGCAGCATAAGCCTTTTTGGATTCATCGTTTGCCGTGACTTTTCTATCACTTCCGACCACCACAATGTCATTTCCTTTTATACCTATTCCCACCTGGAGGAAAATATTTTTATACTTTGGATCTTTGGCCAATATAATCTTAAGTAACTTTACAAGAGAACCGCCTGTTGCAAAACCACGGCCATAAGTAAATACCTGCCCATCCCAGGTATTGATGGAAGAATAACCACCTTCTCTCTTCAGCTCAGTATTTATAGAAGTTTTAACGTCTGTATCTTTTTCAGATGAACCTGTAACGGGCGAATCATATAGATTTTTACCTGTATACATATATCCCTTTCCGCTTTTGCTTAATACGTTCCCGCCACCTTTTCCATAAGTCTCAGTATCTGTCCTATCATTAACAGCGCTTCTGTTCGCCTCTATTTTTTTAAATGTCTCCTCATCAACTTCATCAATTGTTGTCCAATCAGTAATTTCAGTGAATGATGCAAAATTCTCTTCTGTGTCCTTAGGCTTATGGAGTAAGTCTTCTTTCTTTAGCCAGCCCCATTGAGTTGAGGAGACCTCAACCTTAACAAATTTCCCACAGGATTCGCGTATTTTAAGGTATTGGGTTTGCGTAAGTGAAACACTTACTCCTTTAGTACTGAATGGACTTGGATAAATTTTAGTACCATCCTTTGACACTCTGTATAACTGATCTTCTATTTCCAGCTTCACCTCAGCCATTTTAGATGTGGAAGTCCAAACTTCTTCTCCTGTACTTTGGATTTTCACTTTACCAATTCCTTTGTCATCTTTGCTTAAAAGTGTAAGCCTTTCACCTACTGGAATCTGTTTTCCTGTAGGCTTATGCGGCGGGGCTTCCTGAAGTACGTTGGCACCCCATGTACTTACTATATATTCAGGTTGTGATGGTTCAACCACTTTCTCTTCTTCTTCCGATTCGAGAGAATGAGCTGCCAGAAAACCAAGTTCATCAGCTTCATTTTCTAAAGCCGGATCATCATTTACAGAAGTGTCTTTTGCCTGTTTTGTCCCTTTTACTCTGCCTTCTCTCTGTTGCACTACATGAGCAAGCTCATGCCCAAGCAGCTCCTGACCACTTGTAGAATTTGGATTGTATTTTCCAGGGGCAAAGTGAATATCTTCCCCTTGCGCATAAGCCAGTGCACCCATAGATGCTGCTTTATTGCCTTCATGTATTTTAACATTGGAAAAATCCGCATTAAAGGCTGCTTCCATCTTACCTTTCACAGCGCGAGGCATTGGATTGCCCGATGTTTCAGAACGAGCAGCAACATTTGAAGTTTCGGCACCTTTCTTCATTTGTATCTCTTCTTCCTGCTCCGCTGACTCCATCATTTGTGCTGGACCTTTCTTCATCTGCAGCTCTTCTTCTTCCTGCTCCGGAGATTCCATCATCTGAACTGGGCCTTTCTTCATCTGCAACTCTTCTTCTTCCTGCTCCGCTGACTCCATCATTTGTGCAGGACCTTTCTTCATTTGAACTTCCTCTTCTTCCATCTCCGGAGATTCCATCATCTGAACTGGGCCTTTCTTCATCTGCAACTCTTCTTCTTCCTGCTCCGCTGACTCCATCATTTGTGCAGGACCTTTCTTCATTTGAACTTCCTCTTCTTCCATCTCCGGAGATTCCATCATCTGAACTGGGCCTTTCTTCATCTGCAACTCTTCTTCTTCCTGCTCTGATGACTCCATCATTTGAACAGGCCCCTTCTTCATTTGAAGTTCCTCTTCTTCCATCTCAGGAGATTCCATCATCTGAACTGGGCCTTTCTTCATCTGCAACTCTTCTTCTTCCTCTTCGGCTGATTCCATCATTTGAACAGGTCCCTTTTTCATCTGAACGTCCTCTTCTTCCATCTCAGGAGATTCCATCATCTGAACAGGCCCTTTCTTCATCTGAAGTTCGTCCTCTCCTTTAGCATCCATCTTCTGAACGGGAGCCATTTGAGCAGGTGACGATCCTTTGTTAGGACTCGCTTTATCCTGAAAAACTTGTTGAGTATTTTTCTTATGGATTTTCATCAGAAATAGTTAGATATCAAAAGAATAACAGTTGAAAATAATTATTTAAGGGGATTTAAGCCAATATACATGGAAATTAACTCCGTTTTCCATTCTGAAAGGTATTTTTCGCTAATGGATTTAGTTTTCATATTTTTTTAACTAAATTTATTGAGTTCAGCGTATAGCTAATTTTTAAAACACTTTTATGAGTATTCCAGGCATAGCGGAAAAAAGCAAACCACAGGCGGTATTGAATTGTGAGGTCCTTGAAAAGGAGTTGATGTGGTTTAAAACTTTTATAGAATACAGGGTTCGTGTACATATAGGTGAGTCCGGACTTGAAGCCTGTTTTCCCGAACCGCCGGAGTTGGAAGAGAGAACATCCTTTTATGTTAATTTTGTAAAGCATTTTAATTTCACTTTTAGTGAAAGGGTGCTCGTACTTCTTGCATTGGCTCCGCACCTGAAGCCTAACATTCTGGATGCTTTTTTCACTAAAAATTCTGACGGCAGGATATTTACTGAATTCGGAGGAAAAATTAGTCCCGCGAATAAGTTTCTGCCAACTGCTGAAACATATATTTTCCTTATTGCCGGAAATGAATTATACCACAGATTAAAAGCTATTGATATATTCAAACCTTCTTCAAGAATGAGGTTTGATAATATCATCAATTTCGTACCTGAATCTGAAGATTCTTTTTTAGATACAGAGGTCAAAATTTCTCAGGAGCAACTTTCCTTTATCCTTTCCGGAGGAGGATACAAGCCAAATTTCAATAGTTCATTTCCCGCAACGCTTTTAAAGACCGGAATGAACTGGGATGATTTGATCATTGCTCCTGAAGTACTTGAGGAAGTCAATGAAATAACAGCCTGGATCAGACATGGCGATGATTTACTAATGAATTATGGCCTCGGCAAAACTATTAAAAGAGGTTACAGAACCTTATTCTACGGACCTCCTGGAACCGGGAAGACACTTACTGCATCTCTATTAGGTAAATCAAATAAACTGGACGTATACAGGATCGACTTGTCAATGGTCGTTTCCAAGTACATTGGTGAGACTGAGAAAAACCTTGCTAATATCTTTGACCTTGCTGAAAATAAAAACTGGATATTATTCTTTGATGAGGCAGATGCTTTATTTGGCAAGCGTACTCAGACGAAGGACGCTAAGGACAGATATGCCAATCAGGAAGTTTCTTATCTTTTGCAAAGAATAGAAGACTTCCCTGGAGTTGTAATTCTCGCCACAAATCTTAAATCAAACATAGATGATGCTTTTTCAAGGCGTTTTCAATCCATGATATACTTCCCAATGCCAAGTCCTGAGCTAAGATTGAAGCTTTGGGAAAGTGCCTTTACTGATAAGTTTGAATTAAGCGAAAAAGTCAATCTTAAAAAGATAGCTTATGAATATGAGCTGGCTGGAGGTGCGATTATCAATATTGTCCGTTATTGCGCATTAATGGCTTTAAACAGAAATTCAAATTTGATCACTGCTGAAGATCTGATCAACGGGATAAGAAAAGAGTTTAGGAAAGATGGGAAGACGTCGTAGTCGTCCATATTAGATATAAAATTATAAAGCCCTCTAATGTTTAAGACATTGGAGGGCTTTATATTTAAATTGAATATGAGGTCGATACCTCCTATTTTTTCTTTCAATGATGAAACCCCGAAACCCCACCAGACACCACAAACTTCATAATCTCTGAACTCGGTGCTTGCACAATCGTAATATGCTCTTTCGGCACAATAAAAAGATTACCCGAGATATTATACGAATGAGGAAAATATACTGCTACTTTATCCGGTAAGTTAATTACATTAAGATCTGTTTGGGTAATAAATCCCAAACGGTAAAATTCAAAATCTTTATTTACTCTAACCATCACTGGTTGACTGAATTTTTTCTTATCTCCCACAAAAGCACCAACCACATCTTTCGTAGATGAATAAATAAGATTGATGAGAGGGAGTTTATAGAGGAAGTTTTCAAAAACAGTAAAGGCCGGTTTGGCAATCAGCGTGGAACCAAGATAGCCTATAATCGTCACTACTGAAACAACGATAACAATTCCCAATCCAGGGAAGAGGTGGGCCTCAAATAATGAAGGCACAAAGTTATCTACCCATCTGATGAATACTACCAATACGTAGACCGTGAAGAATAAGGGAATTACGAATAGTAAACCCTGCAGGAAATATCTAAGAAACTTTTTCATAAGGTCAGGAAGCTGTTCCTGTCTCAGCGAATATATTTTTTATAAAGGTGGCTACATTTTCCATAAGCCACATTGGGGTTGAGGTTGCTCCGCAGATTCCGACAGAATAAGAAGGTTTAAACCAGCTGGGATCCAGTTCAAGTTCGTTTTCTACGAAATAACTTTTATCGTTTTCAGCCTTGCATACGGAATATAAGGCTTTGCCGTTTGAGCTTTTTTTCCCGCTGACAAACACTATTACGTCATGTTCCTTGGAAAACTTCTGCAATTGAGGTTCTCTGTTTGACACTTGGCGACAGATGCTGTCATTGTAATCGTAGTTAACTACTTCTGCTCCCTTTTGTTCCTTCATTTTTTCCTCGATAAGGGCAGAAATCCTATAAAATCCTTTGGTACTTTTGGTGGTTTGGCTGAACAGCGTTACTGGGCGGGAAAAATCAATCTTTTCAAGATCCTCTTCTTTGGTAACAACTATGGCTTTATCCTTTGTTTGTCCGGTTAATCCTACCACTTCAGCATGACCTTCCTGACCGTAAATAACGATCTGGCCTTCCACTTCTTCCATTTTATCAAATGCAGATTTAACTCTGTTTTGAAGCTTTAAAACTACAGGGCAGGAAGCATCAACCAATTCTATATTGTTATTAAGTGCAAGCTGGTAAGTTTCCGGAGGTTCACCGTGCGCTCTGATAAGAACTTTACAATCGCGCAGTTCTTTTAACTGTTCACGGTTAATTACTTTCAGACCTTTTTTAGTGAGGCGCTCTACCTCCATAGCATTGTGTACGATATCTCCCAGGCAATAGAGTTCACCTCCCTGATCCATTTCATCCTCTGCCATCTGAATGGCAAATTCAACTCCAAAACAATAGCCCGAATTTTTATCTATCGTAACGTTCATGTATTTAATTAACTAATTATAATCGAGTTATGGCTTTCAATCATTTTTCCAACCGAAAGATTGATCACAAAATCTACTTGTTCATCAACAGTCATATGAGTGGTATCCAGCACGTAAGCTTCTTCCGCTTTTTTCAACGGGCCTTCTTCTCTGGTAGTATCAAGATGATCTCTTTTAGCGATATTTTCTATGATATCTTCTATTCCGACTACCTGTTTTTTCTCCAATAACTCTTGCTGACGGCGAAATGCTCTAACATGCATGTCTGCCTGCATAAATATCTTTAATTCTGCGGTAGGGAAAACAGCAGTTCCGATATCTCTTCCATCCATTACCAAGCCTTTCTTCTTTCCCATCTTTTGCTGAAGTGCAACCATGTATTTTCTGACTTCTTTGATGGCGCTTACTTCGCTTACATTTTCGGAAATATACATTTTACGGATTTCATCTTCCACATTTAAACCATTCAAATAAGTTTCGCTCCTGTTTGTTTTAGGATTGAAAACAAAAGTGATGTGGATATTTTCAAGCGCCTTATGGATCGCTTTCGGGTCCGTGATATTCACATAGTGTTCGTGAAAATACAGGGTAGTAGCTCTGTACATAGCACCCGTATCTATATAGGCATATCCTAATTTGGAAGCAACTATCTTAGCCGTAGTGCTTTTACCACAAGCAGAGTATCCATCTATTGCTATGATAATTTTCTTCATTTAGTAAATATAAAGTATTGTAGTCACTATGCAAATAGAATTTATCGGTGTTTTTTTACCTAAAATTCGGAACCTTTTAAATTACTATTCCAACAAAATAATTTGGATTTGAGTTTATAGCACCAAAACTAATAACAAACTGAATATCTAATATTTACAACTATATAACAATGTAAATATTTACAAAAAACAAGAGCGATCAACTCAACTCCACATACCATTTAAGCTTTCATTTTAACTGATATAAAACGAAACCATACATTGGCCTTTGAGCAAAATAATATACGATGTAAAATATTTATGAAATTAAACAGGCCAAATAAAATACTCGGTAGATGATTTTTAATAGAAAAGCCCCAGATATGTCTGAGGCTTTTTCCAAATTCATTTCTTTACTTGGTGATGAGAACTTTTTCTATTCCTTGAATTTCCCCTTTGGAATTTACGACTTTGAATATATAAAGACCTTCATTCCAATCTGCTGTAGTAATGGAAGTACATTTATTTTGCAGAATCATTTTTCCTGTGAAATCATAAACATAAACCTCTGATTCTTTATCTGTTCGGAAATAAACAATATCCTTGGCTGGATTTGGATATAAGAATTGTTCTTTTTCGAATTTTTCCTGAACTGAAGCAACTACAGGCACAGTAAAAGTATTGAAAACTGTATTGGTCAAAATCGGCGAATTTTTATCAAACACAATTCCTGCACTATTTTTAATTATATCCCCTTCTTTTAATTCTTTCTTAGGTTCGACCGAAAACCTTATAAAACCATGTCCTTTTTCCTTATCTGTTTTACTATCCGGAAGCATTATCTTTTCAAAATGAAAAGTCACGACTCCCTCTTTAGAAATTTCAGTGATAACTGGATGGGAAGATCCTAAAACTTTAAATGTTGATAGATTTAAATTTAAATCAAGTGTATCATACACTATAACAGTATAAGCTGTATCATTACCTGTATTCTCAAATCGAATCATATAACTCAATGGAGAGTTATTTTCAGTAAGGTGATCTTCACCAACACCTGCAGGTGTTACTGATTTATCGTTAGGGTCAAAAGAGCAGCGAACTATCGAGTTTATATTATCATAAGTTGTACTAACAACTGATTCGTTGGAATATATTTCGGTAATCAATTTAAAATTCAATATCTCTCCCACTTTGTCTCCTCCTGGAAAATGAATTTCAAAAGGTATTAATTTTAAATCAAGAGGTAACAATTCAGATATTTGAAATATGAGTGCATCGGATTTTTTGGATATAGCATCAAGGGAATTGATTTCAGTCAGCGGATCTCCAATTAGAGTCAGCCTTATCAGTTCTATCCCTTTAAAGCCAGTATTTTCAACCCTTATTGATCCCGTCCCTATAGTCTCACAGCGCGGCCATGGCGTAAAGAAATTCGTGCAAATCTCGGATATAGGATTAGCTACTGTAATACCTATTTTATTTTCTCCTGAATTTTGGAAAGTATAGGGTAGTGTTGTAGAAATGTAGTCAAATTCGCTTTGGGCCGGGATTTCCATTGTATATCTCTCCCCCACAGAACCAGCAAAAGAAAAGTTACCATTCCTGTCAGGAAAAACTGTAATGCCGGAAGGGTATATTTTTAAAGGGTATTTACTAACTCCGAACTCATAAGCATCCTGAATTCCATTCTTATTTGTATCATAGTAAATAATTCCTTTAATAATATTCTGGTCTCTGCGCATTCTCCAAATTGTAAAAATTGAATCTTTTCCCGTTGTACTTCTAAGCCAAATATAGTTGCTATCACCAGCGATTCCGTTCAAATTTTGAAGAGGGTTAGGCAAAGTAATGTGGATAGTGTCATCATCATTAATTACAACAACGCTAACAGGCATTGACTTTGTCTGATCAAACTCAATGTAATGATAAAGCTTTTGGCCCTCTGTTTTCTTATATAAGAAAGAGTAAAGGGAAGAGCTTCTTGTTTCTTCAAACTTCAGTTCGTCTTTCGTTAGAGAAAAGTAAATTGATTCGGTTGATGTTGCAGTTGTATATTTTAGTATCAATGTTCCATTGTCAAGAAAAGCATTATTAAGCGGACTTCTTTCATCAAATCTTAGGTTATAAGCTTCATTGTTCCCTGAAAAATCTGCAAAAAATCTTACAAATACTTTTCCGTTACTCACTAACACAAATCCCTTTGAATAACTGCCCTCCTAACGAAGCTATCGGCGCATCAAATGATTGAAGGGTATTGTCAGAATAACAATATACTTTATTCTTCCCGGCTAGATATAAAATTCCACTCGCTGGCAGTAAAGTACCCATGGGAGAATCTGCTGGTAACAGCTTTTCCCAATCGTCCTTAGTATCTTCAAAAACATAAGCTTCACCTTTGTTCATTAAAATAACACTGGCAGGATTGTTTTGCAGGAAAACAGGACCCATTAAAGTCGTCGAAAGCTGACTATCATTGCTAGGATAGAATTTACTGCTATTTGATTTATCAAACCTGATAAGTTTATCACCTTTGCCAATCCAGATATATTTGTTTGTTTGTCTAATCTGCCCAAATGCAGATGAGGAAACTGAATCCCCTCCAAAATATGCTTCAGAATAAAACACCAAATCAGTACCGTTATAAAAGCCAAGGTAATTTGTATATTTCATTGTTCCACCCTCATACCTATAGCCATAATAACTGAAAGCAACTTTTTCTCCGGTTATGGCAAGGGAGACTGCCATTGTATTTGAATTAGCAATTACCGGAAAGTTGGCATAACGGGTAGTATCTGTGCCTTTAATTTTTAGCAATGCATCTTTAGTTAAAGCCCAGACATTTCCATATATATCGGTTTGAGACTCTTCACTTTCCGATCGGGACTTAAACGGGTGAGCGACTTCATCAAATGTAAAGTTCATCCAGGCATTCTCCTGAGCCTTAGCTCCAAAAGCAATTAAAATTGCTAGTAAAAAGTAGATTTTTTTCATTTTAAATTTTAGTTAAAAAAGCATTAGAAAATTTATTCAGATCTAAAATTTTGGCATATTTTATAGATCATTTTTACAAATAATTTCTACCAATAGCCGATAATATGATAGAGCTTTTATACGGATTAATATATTTAGGTGAATGAATTCTCAAAAAAAATACCCCTCATGAGGGGTATTTAAGTTTCGCCATAAAAAGAACAAATATACAGTTACCTTCTATTATGTCCGCCTTTCATTTTTTTACCGCTTTTGGGAGCCCAGGTCTGACTCTTGTGTCCGGAAGAACACGAAATTGCGAAAAATGAAACTAAAAAAATTAATACGACTATTCTTTTCATAAGCCTGTAGTTATTTATGTCCTTTAATATGATTCATTGGTATTTTGTTTAAAACATCAGTCAATCCTTCTATTCAAGTTCAATAACCATATCATCTTGCTCCACCATTGTACCCTCGGGAAGGTGAATGTCTTTAATTTTTCCATTCATCTTTGAAGTAATGGTAGTTTCCATTTTCATAGCCTCAACCACAAACAGCGGTGCATTCTCTCTGACTGAATCACCAACCTTTACCATTACCTGTCCGATTTTGCCCTGCAACGGGGCCCCCACTTGTTTGATTGTTTCTACTTTCTTGTGGGTTGGTCTTGCTACTTTAATGGTATTATCCTTGACCTGCACATTTCTGGTCTGTCCGTTGAGTTCAAAAAATACAGTTCTCATTCCGTTTTCATCGGCTGCAGAACAATACATCATTTTCACAATAATTGTCTTACCCTTGCCCAGCTTGACAAGAATCTCCTGATTGTTTTTTAGTCCATAGAAGAAAGCAAGTGTTGGTATGTTGCTTACATCACCGTATTGCTCCCTATGTTTTGCATACCCTTCGAATACTTTTGGGTACATCTTATAGCTAAGGAAATCCAGGAAAGAGGATGTATTCCCAAACTGTAGTTGAAATGCCTCGAATTCCTTTTCAAAATCAACTGGGGCCAAATGATCATTAGGTCTCTCCGTAAATGGCTTTTCCCCTTTAAGAATGATAGACTGAAGTTTCTCAGGAAATCCACCATACGCCTGTCCTATTTCTCCTTTAAATAAACTTACTACTGACTCAGGGAAAGACAAATACTGACCTCTTTCCATAATGTCCTTTTCTGTCAGGTTATTTGATGTCATGAATAAAGCCATATCACCGACAACTTTTGAGCTTGGCGTTACTTTTATGATATCACCGAACATCTTGTTGACCAAAGCATAATTTTGCTTTACTTTTTCAAACTTCTCGCCCAAGCCCAATGACTCTGCTTGAGGTCTCAGGTTTGAATACTGTCCTCCGGGAATTTCATTTTCATATACTTCAGCTGTACCGGCTTTCAAATCGGATTCGAACGGATAATAAAACTCTCTGACATCTTCCCAATAACTTGAATACTGGTTCAATGCTGGCATGTTAAACTTAAGCTCACGTTCATGCCCTTTCAGCATAGATACTATTGAATTGAAGTTTGGCTGCGAAGTCAATCCTGACATCGATGCTATCGCCACATCAATGATGTCTACTCCTGCTTCCACAGCTTTAAGGTAAGTAGCTGCCTGGATAGCCGAGGTATCATGTGTATGGAGATGTATTGGAATGCTGACAGCTTTCTTCAGTTCTTTAATAAGCAATTCTGCGGAATAAGGCTTTAACAGACCTGCCATATCTTTAATACACAGAATATGTGCACCAAGGTCTTCAAGCTGTCTTGCCATATCAAGATAATACTGTAAAGTGTACTTCTTATTTTCCGGATCAAGAATATCGCCGGAATAACAAACTGCTGCTTCAGCAATACCTCCTGTCCTCTCTTTCACAGCTTTGATACTTACCTTCATCGCCTCTACCCAATTGAGCGAGTCGAAAATTCTGAAGATATCTACACCACTCTCCCAGGTTTTCTCTATAAATTTTTCAATCAGATTATCTGGATAAGCTTTATATCCAACAGCATTGGAACCTCTGATGAGCATCTGAAGCAGAATATTCGGAACCGCTTCTCGAATCAGCTGCAGTCTTTGCCATGGATCTTCATGAAGGAATCTCATCGCCACATCAAATGTTGCTCCTCCCCATACTTCCATGGAGAAAACCTGAGGATGATTTTTTGCAAAACTTTCCGCTACCTCCACCATATTTTTGGTACGTACCCTTGTTGCCAGCAATGACTGATGGGCATCTCTGAAAGTAGTATCGGTAATCTGAATAGCCTTCTGATCTTTCAGCCAATTGACAAGTCCTTGCGGACCACTGTTTGTCAGGATCTGCTTCGTTCCATCAGGATATGGACTGTATTTCTCATAAAATGGAATTTGTGGGGTTCTGAATGTTTTCTTTTCATCCACATACTTCACATCAGGATTTCCATTCACAATTACATTGGAAAGGAACTTAAGCGTCTTAGTACCTCTATCCTGAATATTTTTGATATTCAACAATTCAGGATGTTCTTCTATGAACTTTACAGTAGCATGTCCTTTGATAAATTCAGGATGAGAAATAACATTCTCTAAAAATCCTATGTTTGTTTTTACTCCTCTAATCCTGAATTCTCTAAGTGTGCGGTTCAGACGCTCACATGCTCCCCACATAGTCCGACCGGAAGCAGATACTTTCACCAATAGAGAATCAAAGAAAGGAGAAATTTTTACTCCCGGATAAGAACTTCCTTCATCAAGACGAATACCAAAACCTGCTGCATTTCTGTAGGCAATGATAGTACCATAATCAGGTTTAAAGCCATTGGCAGGATCTTCTGTTGTCACACGACACTGTATGGCAAAGCCATTGCATTTAACATCTTCCTGTCTGGATATATAGATGCAGGTATCTGACAACTTATGTCCTTTGGCAATCAAGATCTGAGAGCGGACGATATCTATTCCTGTTATTTCCTCAGTAATCGTATGCTCAACCTGGATACGAGGGTTTACTTCTATAAAGTATACCTTTTCATCCTGATCCACAAGAAACTCGACGGTACCAACATTATTATACTTTACATGTCGTGCAATTGTAAGGGCATAATTGTAGATCTTTTGTTTAGTTTCCTCTTTCAAAACAGGACATGGAGCCACCTCTACAACTTTCTGAAATCTTCTTTGCACAGAGCAATCTCTTTCATACAAGTGAACAATATTCCCATGGTTATCTCCCATGAGCTGCACTTCTATGTGCTTCGGCCTGTCTATAAACTTTTCAAGGAAAACCGTATCATCTCCAAATGCCTTCAGCGATTCGGCTCTGGCTTCATTGTAAGCCCGTTCAAGCTGACTTTCATCACGGATAACGCGCATCCCTCTTCCACCTCCTCCGGCCGCTGCTTTCATCATTAAAGGATATCCTATACGATGGGCTTCTTTCTGGGCAATTTCAAGAGATAATAAATCTTGCTTACTGTCTTCTATGATCGGTACACCCGCGCTGATAGCAATTTCCTTGGCAGAGACTTTATCTCCCAAAGCTTCCATCACCTCTGGTTCCGGGCCAATAAAGATAATTCCCTCTTCTTTACATCTCCTTGCAAGATTTACATTTTCTGATAAAAAGCCATAGCCAGGATGTATGGCATCTACACTATGTCTTTTCGCAAGTTGAATGATTTGTTCAATGTCAAGGTATGGTTTTAGCGGTTCATTATCTCTTCCGATCTGATAAGCTTCATCCGCTTTATAACGATGCAAAGAATAACGATCCTCATAAGTATAAATCGCTACGGTTTTTATTTTCAGCTCAGAGGCAGCGCGCAAGACACGGATAGCGATTTCACCACGATTGGCAACCAGTAACTTTTCTAATTTCTTTAGTTGACTCATTGAACAGGAAGATTAATAAGTTTGAAAAATTTTAAACTTCTGAATTGACCAGGACAGAAAGAGCAAGCGTCCTTGTTGGGTCATTCAAAAATAATAAAAAAACAATATCAATGCGGACTTAAAATGCTTTTCTTTATAATGATCGAGCTCTTAATAAGGTTTCTTTATAAAAAAAATATGCTGAACTACGAAAAGAATTAATCTTTTTATAATTCAGCATAAACAACTAGTAATATTTCTTTTGAAGAATTTATCTCGCCATTGCAGAAAGCAAATCTGCCTGAGTGATAATTCTCACATCATTCTTTTCATCGCGAACCAGAAGGGCTGTGTTCTCTTTCGTTATTAAGGATGAAAGCACGTCTATTGTATTGTCCAATCCTACAAAAGTAAATGGTGCTTCCATTACCTCGCCTACTGTTAGATCTTTCAATCCAGGGTTTTCAATTAATTTCTTCAGTACCTTAGAATCCGTAAGACTTCCAACGAAAGCATCGCCGTCTATTACAGGGATCTGAGAAATGCCTTTTCCGTTCAGAATTTTCACCGCCTCTCCTACTTTGTCATTTTTAGCTATCGTAATAAGTTTTCCGTTTTTCTGTTCTGCAATGATATCTTTTGCTGTGGCAAAACTACGGCTTTCAAGATATCCGTGATCTTTCATCCACACGTCATTGTAAATCTTAGCCAGATACCTTGTACCATGATCTGGTAGGATTACCACCATCACATCATTATCGGTAAAATGCTCTTTTGCATACTCCAATGCTCCATAGACCGCAGAACCACTAGACCAGCCAACAAACAATCCTTCTTCTCGTGCTAGTTTTCTTGTCATTACAGCTGCATCCTTATCAGTAACTTTAATAAACTGATCGATCAGACTGAAGTCAACATTTTTCGGAAGGATGTCTTCACCTATACCTTCTGTTCCGTAGGGGAAAATTTCATTTTCATCAAACACTCCTGTTTCCTTGTATTTTTTAAATACAGAGCCATAAGTATCAATACCTATTGATTTGATTGAAGAATTCTTTTCCTTCAGGAATTTAGACACACCGCACATCGTACCGCCCGTTCCTACACCGGCAGCAAAATGCGTTACCTTTCCTTCTGTCTGACTCCAGATCTCAGGACCAGTTGTTTCATAGTGAGCTGCTGTATTAGAAAGGTTATCGTACTGATTTGGATAAAACGAATTTGGTATTTCTTTATTCAATTTTGCGGCAACACAATAATAAGATCTAGGATCAGAAGGAGCTACGTTTGTTGGACAAATGATAACTTCTGCTCCAAGTGCACGCAATACGTCAACTTTCTCTTTTGACTGTTTATCAGTAGTGGTAAAAATACACTTGTATCCTTTTGCAATAGCAGCCAGCGCAAGTCCCATTCCTGTGTTTCCGGAAGTTCCTTCTATAATGGTTCCTCCTGGTTTCAGAATACCTGCTTTCTCTGCATCTTCAACCATTTTTAAAGCCATTCTGTCTTTTACAGAATTTCCGGGATTAAAATATTCGACTTTAACGAGTATTGTCCCTTTTATTCCTTTGGTTACTTTGTTAAGCTTTACCAATGGAGTATTTCCTATCGCCTGAATAATTGAAGAGTAGTACATAAAAACTTAAAGTTTGCCTTTGTCAAAATTAGAAATAAGATCTTTGAAACAAAATTTCAGACCCGTATTTCAACAAAGTTTAGGGAAGTTAAGTTTGGGGAAAGCGAAAAGCTTAAAGCGGAAAGCTTAAAGTTAAAAGTGGAAAGTTAAAAGTTTTAGGTAATAAGTTTTATGAATTGGCGGAGTGACTTTCAAATAAATTCGGAATAGATATTTTGTTGCAGTAACTCAACCCGTACTATTTTATTCTACCAGGAAAATCAGCTATTATGTTTAAAGTAAACTTTTATTTCACTTTTTGCTTTAAGCTTTTCGCTTTCAGCTTTATTACTCTGTAGCGCCAGCCAGAAGATAAAGCACTGCCATTCTCACCGCCACACCATTTTCTACCTGATTCAGGATCACAGAATGATGGGAATCTGCTACATCACTTGACAACTCCACTCCCCTATTAATAGGTCCAGGGTGCATGATCATTATTTCTTTGTTAAGAGAATCTAACAAAGATTTATTAATCCCATAATATAAAGAGTACTCCCTCAAAGAAGGGAAATATTTGATGGTCTGTCTTTCAAGCTGGATTCTCAAAACGTTTGCTACATCGCACCACTCCAAAGCTTTCTTAAGATCCAGTTCTACTTTTACATTAAGATCTTTGATGTATTTTGGAAGGAGAGTGATTGGACCACAAACCATTACTTCGGCTCCTAGCTTCTGTAATGCAAAAATATTTGAAAGCGCTACTCTTGAATGCAGGATGTCTCCGAAAATACAAACCTTCTTCCCCTCCACATGACCGAATTTCTCTTTTATCGTAAATGCGTCTAGCAAAGCCTGAGTAGGATGTTCATGAGTTCCATCGCCGGCATTGACAATCTTTGCTTTGATATGCTTTGAAAGATAATGAGGAGAGCCTACGCTGCTGTGTCTCATCACTATCATATCCACTTTCATTGCAAGGATATTATTGACGGTGTCCAGTAATGTTTCGCCTTTCTTCACAGAACTTGATGATGATGAAAAATTTATAACATCAGCAGATAATCTTTTTTCTGCAAGCTCAAAAGATAATCTTGTTCTGGTAGAATTTTCGAAAAATATATTGGCAATAGTGATATCCCTCAGAGAAGGTACTTTTTTGATAGGTCGGTTAATTACTTCTTTAAAATTTCCCGCAGTATCTAAAATTAAATTAATGTCCTCTCTGGTGAGGTCTTTTATTCCAAGAAGGTGCTTAACACTTAAATGCTGCATTGTTAGGTTTTATTAATCAACCAAATATTATCGTCTTTCAATCCTTCTTCCTTTAATTCAACCAATACTTTTTCGGATTCAAGGCAATCGACCTCTACACCGATATAATTAGGCTGAATTGGAAGATCTCTGCTGTATTTTCTGTCTACAAGTACAAGTAGTTCAACTTTTCTCGGTCTTCCGAAAGCAGTCATGGCATCCATAGCTGCGCGGATAGTCCTTCCTGTATAAAGAACATCATCTACAAGAATTACGTTTTTATCCTCAATCAGGAATGGAACCTTTGTAGCATTGGCTTTTAAAGGATTATCCTTTCTCCTGAAATCATCACGGAAGAAAGTAACATCCAGATAACCAATCTTTACATCTTTTTGAAGAATGTCCTGAAGTTTTCTCTGAATACGTTCGGAAAAGCTTACACCTCTTGGCTGTATCCCAAGAATAACAGAGTTGGAAAAATCACCGTGAAGTTCAATCAACTGATGACAAAGCCTGTCGATCGTTATTGAAAGACGTTCGGTACCGATGATGAGTCTTTTTTCCATTTAAAAATTTTTCAAAGATAATAATGAACTGATTTTATTCGAAAAATTATAAGATTTTTATTTCTCGGATAATTCAAGAATTCTGTCAAACTCTTCTTTCTTTACGGGCGTTACAGAAAGCCTTGACTGTTTCACTAAGCTCATGTTTCCCAGTATCTTATCCGCCTTTATCGTTTCAAGGGTAACAGGAGTCTTCAACTTTTTATGAGGACCAAGATCCACTACTACCCAATTGGTATCATCCGTTGTCGGATCCTGATAAAATTCCTTAAGCACTTTTGCGATCCCTACCACTTCCTTACCCTCATTACTGTGATAAAAAAGGACAAGATCTCCTTTTTTCATGGCTTTCAAATTGTTACGAGCCTGATAATTTCTTACCCCGTCCCAGAATGTTGATTTATCCTTCTGAAGCTGTTCAAAGGGATATTTGAATGGTTCTGATTTTACTAGCCAGTGATTCATTTAGTTCACAAATTTCCATTCAAAATTAATCTTTTCCTTTAAACCCAAAAGAAAATCTTTTGAATGGAACCCTAATTCCTTTAAAAACATTTATGAGCGTAAACCTTCATTGGTTTCTCCTCATTTTTATTTTAATTTTGAATTAATGGGCAATCAGGAAATTATCAACATCTTCAAACTCACGGCTTCATTAATGGAGCTTCATGAGGAAAATCCTTTCAAGATCAGAACATATCAAAATGCGGTATATAATCTTGATAAAATCTCCAGCGATTTAGCCGGACTTTCATTAGAAGAACTTGCTTCTCTTGAAGGTGTCGGAAAAAGTATTGCCGGAAAAATTCAGGATTTGAATGCTACGGGTACATTCCCCGAATTATCTTCTTTATTAGCTCAAACTCCAAAAGGGGTCATTGATATCCTGAACATAAAAGGCATAGGCCCTAAAAAAGTACGCAGCATCTGGAAAGAACTTGATATTGTTTCCACAGATGCACTGCTTGAAGCTTGTAATGAAAATAAAATTGCCAGTCTGAAAGGCTTCGGTGAAAAAACCCAGGAAAGCATAAAGAAGGAGTTGCTTTTTGCTTCTGCCCAAAAAGACAGATGGATGTACGCTGAAGCCGAAGCTACTGCTTTGAAGCTTGAAAAAGACCTTGCTGCACTAAATCTGAAAGTATCCCTAGCAGGAGATATTCAAAGAAAAGCTGAAACATTGGACACCATTCAGCTTATTGTGGGAGAAAACCAACCTCAGAAAGTATTTAGTGCATTGAGTGGAATTAAATCACTTGAGCAAAATATAAAGTCATCAGGACCATTTGTATGGAGAGGCAAAGATTTTTTAACCGAGGTAAAGGTTGAAATAAAAATCTGTCCGGAAGAACGCTTCGGTAACTTTGTATATCTGAATTCTTCATCTCCTTCGCATCTTAAAACTGATCTGGGAAATTCTACCAATTTATTTCAGCTTCTGACTTCCAAAGACTTTAAAAATGAACAGGAGATTTTCAGCCACTTGAATTTTCCATTTATCGTTCCTGAGCTTCGTGAAGGATACGATGAAATAGAAAAAGCTAGAGAAAACAGACTTCCAGAACTCATCTCCTACAATGATCTGAAAGGCACACTGCATAATCATAGCACCTATAGTGACGGTGTTCATACGCTTGAACAAATGGCCATGTATTGCAAGGAGCTTGGATTTGAATACCTTGGAATCAGCGACCACTCCAAATCCGCTTTTTATGCTAACGGATTACAAGAGTTCCGCATTACCGAGCAGCATGCAGAGATCGATGCGCTGAATAAAAAATTAGCACCATTCAAAATATTCAAAGGCATAGAGTCTGACATATTAAATGATGGCAGCCTTGATTATGAAGATTCGGTGTTAGCATCTTTTGATTTTATTGTTGCTTCTATCCACTCCAATTTGAAAATGGATAAAGCCAAAGCAACCGAAAGACTGATAAAAGCGATAGAGAATCCTTATACAACAATGCTAGGCCACCCGACAGGCAGATTGTTACTTAAAAGAGAAGGCTATCCCATAGATCATAAGAAAGTAATCGATGCCTGTGCAGAGAATAATGTGATCATTGAAATCAATGCACATCCTAGAAGATTGGATATGGAATGGAAATGGGTAAGATATGCATTGGAGAAAGGCATCATGATCAGCATTAATCCTGATGCACATGAAATGGAAGGATATCTGGATATGCATTATGGAGTGCATGTAGGAAGAAAAGCAGGCCTGACAAAGGAAATGACTTTTAATGCTCTCAGTGTGCAAGAAGCAGAACAATATTTCAATAAAAAGAAAAGTAGCTCTAAGATTTCAACGAATGCCTAAAGTACTGGTTTTACGATTTTCTTCTATAGGCGATATAGTGCTTACTACCCCGGTAGTGAGAAATTTAAAGCAACAACTTTCCGGAGCAGAAGTACATTACTGTACCAAAAGTCAATTCAGAATCCTCTTTGAAGACAACCCCTATATAGACAAGGTATTTTACCTTGATAAATCGTTAAACAACCTGATCGAAGAACTGAAGAGAGAGAATTATGATTATGTCATTGATCTTCACAACAATCTTCGTACGTCCATCATTAAATGGAGACTAGGGAAAAAGTCATTTACTTTTGATAAACTCAACTTCAAAAAATGGCTATTGGTAAATCTCAAAGTGGATGTCTTGCCTCCTGTACACATTGTTGACAGGTACATGTCGACGGTTAAAAAGCTAGGTATAACCAATGATGCAAAAGGACTTGATTATTTCGTTCCATCCAAAGACATTGTCAACCTTCAGAATTATGGACTGGAACCTGACAAGTATATTGCATTTGCGATAGGTGCACAACATGCGACCAAGAGACTTCCTCTTCACAAACTTGTAGAAGCATGCTCTCTCCAAAATATGCCTCTCATTCTTTTAGGGGGAAAAGAGGATAAAACAATGGGAGATTCAGTTGCTGAAGCCTGCAAAGATTTGCCATTTTCAGTTATTAATCTGAGTGGACAACTTTCCTTAAACCAGTCAGCTTCTTTCCTTCAACAATCAAAATTTGTAATAAGTCATGATACCGGATTGATGCATATAGCATCTGCCTTCAAAAAGGAGATTTATTCAATCTGGGGGAATACGGTTCCACAATTCGGAATGTATCCTTATCAAACTAAATATCATGTTCTTGAAAATAATTCTATAAACTGTAGACCTTGTTCAAAAATTGGCTACAAAAATTGCCCTAAGGGACATTTTAAATGCATGAATGAATTGAATCTCAAATATGGATTTGAAGAAATAAAAAAACAGGAAAACCCGGTTTCCCGAGCCTTCCCGAATTAATAACCTTAACTTTCGGCTGCGCACAACCAATTATATAACGGCTGAGAAGTATAAATAATTCACTTACAGTGACAATTTTTATTTTACAAATAAAAAGAGCCTTTGATCTGAAAATCAAAGGCTCTTTCTGCTTTTAAGAATTAAAGGACTTATTGCTTTATAATATTTCCTGAATTAATCATCTTTCCATCATGGAAGAGAACCACATGGTAGAAGCCTGGTGTCAGATATTCTCCAAATGCAGTTTTTCCATTAGAATTTGATTCAAATGCCATTCTTCCCAGCTCATCATAAACCCTAATCATTGAATTCTCCGGTGCGTCAATTACAAACTCAGAAGCCGAAGGATTAGGGAATATCATAAGTTTATTTGAAACAGAGCCTTCGATTGACGCAACAACCTGGCACTTAACATTCTGAGCGTCGATAACTGCATAAACCGGTGTTCTCGCACAAGCATTACCAGCCTGAATCTTAATATCAAAAATACCAGGGAAAGAATTTGTTTTGTCATCCCTTGTATCATCTGTGATATCCATCACTCCAGCGGCATCCATTGTTGAGAAGTTTGCTCCATTGTCAAACCATACCATTTGATTACCAGCAGAAGGAGTGAGCTCATAGTTTCCAGCGCCTGGGACTTCAATTGGTGTTGAGAAATTAAAAGTATAATAAGTATTAAATGGTGTACCACTTTGAGCACCTGTACATGCTACACCTGCAGGAGTATAACTTTTTATAGTAGTTCCATTTTGTTTCAGGTCAAATGTTATTGTAACTAAATCCCCACTATTGCAGCTATAGACAAAAGGTAATACTTTGAGCTGCGTTATTGTGAAGGCTTTTGCAGCAGTAAATCTGATCCCTACAGCTCCTGCATTTTGAGGAGACGTAAGAGTATTGGATGTCGACGACGGGCCAGCGGTAGCTGATACGGAATTGCCATCCTGAACATAATATGTTTTTGATGAAGTAATACTAGGACTATAAGTTAATCCTGTAGCCAGTGAGCTTCCTCCTGTTGAAGCCGCATACCAGTCATAAACACCACTTGTTGCGTTTACTTTAAGATTGGCATTTCCTGATTCGCAAATTGTATCACTTACTACACTCAGCAGTTTGGATGTGATTACAACATTATCTGATTTTGATGTACAACCTGTTGCACTGATTGTTCCGACATATGTTCCTGCCTCAGTTGCAGTATATTTCTGAGCAGTAGCTCCACCGATTGTTTTTCCATCTTTTGTCCAACTATAAGTTATTCCAGCTCCGGAAGTGCCGAGATCCAATATTACAGATGTTTGGCTGCATAGTTCCTGATCAGCGCCAAGAGTGATTGTCGGGAGGACTCCAAGAACTTCAACACTGCCTTCTGTAAACCATGATGTAAGGGAATCAAGTCTGCACTTATAGACCCCAGCCTGAGTGACAGTTAACTTGTTTTGAGTTTTTGATGCAGCTGAGATAACTGTCCCATCCTTGTACCAGGTGAATGTTTTTACATTGTCTACTGCCACTTTTGAGTCAAGCACAATATTTGTCTTGCCGCAGATAGATTGATTTGCACCAAGATCAGGAGTAGTTTTACCAAACTTTGCAGTATTTACAGGATCAAGTTTTGAATTGATAAAAGCAAGGACACCCACAAGGCAAGCATTGTAATCTATCCCACCTTCTGTATGAAGAACATTAACAAGATCATCACTGAAGCTGCCCGCATTTCTGGTTCCTCCCACCATATAGCCAGCTTGTTTGTTTTTTGCAGGAATTGGTAATGTCATTTTTATTGCATCAGTGGGATTATCATCTCTTAAAAATAGATTTCGATGATGTGGATGCAATGGCGATTTTGCTCCAAAACCAACTATAAATGACAAATTAGCTGAATTCTTTCCTAATATATAGTCGATATTATCATATATAAATTTGTGAGGAGTAGCATCTGTTCCGTTCAATTTCTGCCAAAGAGCCACCATAAGGGCAGTGTTAGCATTATAACGAAGGGGCCCCCAACTTGTATTTCCTCCGGCAAACTGGCCATCGGCTTGCACATTTGTAAGGTAACTATTAACAATTGTTCCAAACGTAGATTTTGCATTTGTTCGACCTAACAAGGCTAAATTATAAATAGCTATGTCTCCGTTATTTTCGTAGTCAAAGCCATAAGTTTTTCCTGAAATATCATAGCCAGAGGCATTGTTGGCTGCAATAGTAAATGCAAATGCTTCTGTCTTATAGCTTTCAGTATTGGTTACCCAAAATAATTCAGCACACATAGTAGCATAGTCATCTTTCCAAGTTGCGTTAGCTCCATAAAATCCTCCTTCTCCTGTTGCAGCTGTTCCCGGGTGTGCCTTTGCATAGGTATAAGCAAATAGGGCATGCTGAAAACACAAATCTGCATAAGCAGGATCAAAAGGGCGGTACATTCTTGACATCAAAGCCAGTGTGGCTCCACAAAAAGAGGCCATTGAAGCGTCATTTGGATTTTTATAAACTGGTCTTTGCTGGCCACCTTTATTTACTGCAGAAGTCTGCATTTTAACTGCTGTGACCCATTCTGTATGATCATAATTACTATTGCCCACCTGATAATAAAATGTAGTAGCATTTCTAGTACATTTAATAAAGTAGTCCGTTGCATGTTTTACTTCATCAAGAATATCCGGTATACCATTCGGATCATGCTTTTTTCCTTCCCATGACCAGTCTCCAGCCGTTTTGTATCCGTTATATGTATAGGAATAATAATCATCATACCCTGTTGGAAACTCTGCATATGCCTTAAGCAACATATATGCTGAATAAAACTGAGTCTGACCATATTTTACGTGATCACCGCAATCATGCCAGCCCCCAGATAGGTCATATCCATCGGTATCTTTGTCTTCTGAAAAGCATTTTCCTCTCAGGCTTTCTGAAACTCCTGAAGGCAAATGACCAGAAACAAGCCAGTTGTTCTCACCAGATCTTTGCCCTCCATACATTCTGGTAGTCATCCATAAGGCCTTTTTATAATCCTGAGTAGTAAAACCCTGAGCCTTTACGCTAAGGTTTACCGCAAAGAGGGAAATTGAAATTAATAATACTAATAAAGGTCTATTCATTTCCAAAATTGGTTTTAGTATATAGAATCTAGGCAAAATACCATATTGTATATACTATTTCAATAGGAATTGTAACCTACCGGAAAATAATTGTAAAATTTATATTTATTAATTGATAATTAAGATCTTATCAGAAGGGTCTATCAAAAAAATGAAAATAAAAAACCCGCGTTGCCACGGGTTAAGTTCTTTTGTCTGTGTAAATAAAATAATTTATATTTTCTTTACATTCACCGCGCTAAGGCCTTTTTTGCCATCTACTACCTTGAAAGCAACTTTATCATTTTGCTTTACTTTGTCCTCAAGACCTGTCACATGAACAAAAATTTCCTGGTTTGAACTTTCATCTTTAATGAAACCATAACCTTTGCTCTCATTGAAGAATTTGATTGTACCTGTATTCATAAAATAAGTAATTAATTTCCCTAAAGTTAAAAAAATATTTAATAGATCCCTACAAATCGACAAAAAAATTACATCAAAAAAAATATTTTTAAAGGAGAGACTTTTTTTAATCCCCTCCTTTATTCAGCTTATTTTCAAGCAAAAAGATAATTTTTTCCTTATCTGACAGCTGCTGTTTTAGTAGATCAACCTCCTTTTTCATACGCTCATTTTCCTGTATCAATTGCTCATTGAGATTTTTCTGATCTGATAAAGCCTTCATAATATCCTCTTTTTCAGAAGATTCAGCTCTCCATTTAAAGATATCTTCAACAGTAACTTCTAAAATGGAAGCTATTTTTTCCAGACGATCAACAGTTAGAGAGATCGCTCCGCGTTCAATTTTACCATAAGTTGAATAGTCAATTCCTAGTTGATAGGCTAGATACTCCTGACTTATTCCCTTTTGCTTCCGAATTGATTTTATATTTAGTACAACACCGCTCACTGAATAACAAATTTAAATAATGGAATTATCCTATAACAGGGCATAAAAAGACTAATACAAGAGTTTAAATACCTGAGAGAGTTGCCTTGTAGGCTTTTTAAGCTTCTGATTTCTTTTTATTCCTGTGCTGAATAAAGAACAAATAGTTAAAAATTAAAATTCAGTTAAAAAGCATTGAGGATGATATAGATAAAAAAACGGGTAGATTTCCATCAGAAATTTACCCGTCCTTGTAAAATATGTTAAATCTTTGTAAAAATTACATTGATTTTAGTAAATAAGATTTCAAATTAGAGAAGTCAGAAGTTAATGGAAATGCTTCTTTTTTCTTGTTAACAACCGCCTGAAGACGCTCAGGAAGTTCTATTTTTTTATTAATAATATCTTCAACAACCTCAATAAATTTGCTTGGGTGGGCAGTGGCCAGAAATACACCTGCAAATTTTTCTCCCGTTGTTTTAGCATATTCTTTTAATCCAAGATAAGCAACCGCCCCGTGAGGGTCCATAATATAACCACCAGCTTTATAGACTTTCTCAATTGCCTGAGCAGTTTCCTCATCATTGTATCTTGTTCCAAAGATATCTTTCTTAATCGCCTCAAGATCCTTCCCGTAAAGCTCCACAAGTCTTGCGTAGTTGCTAGGATTTCCGACATCCATTGCATTTGAAATAGTAGCTACAGAAGGACGAGCTTTGAAAATTCCCGTTTCAAGGAATTCCGGTACTACATCATTTGCATTGGTGGAAGCAATATACTTTTGAACAGGTAAGCCCATTCTCTTTGCAATCAGTCCACCACAAAGGTTACCAAAGTTTCCGCTAGGTGTAGAGAATACAACTGGAAGACCTAATGATTTCAGTTTTGCATAAGCATAAAAATAGTAAAATGACTGAGGGATCAATCTGCTTATGTTTATGCTATTTGCTGAAGATAGATTTATTTTGCTGTTAAGTTCTTTATCTAAAAAGGCTTCTTTAACCAGTCTTTGACAGTCATCAAATGTACCATCGACTTCAAGTGCAGTAATATTCTGCCCTAAAGTCGTTAATTGTTTTTCCTGTATATCGCTTACTTTTTTGCTTGGGTACAAAATAGTAACTTTAATTCCTGGCATTCCAAGAAATCCTTGAGCTACAGCGCTACCAGTATCGCCTGAAGTTGCTACCAATATGTGAATTTCCTTTTTTTCCTTTTGAAGGAAATAAGACATGATCTTAGCCATGAATCTTGCTCCAAAATCTTTGAATGCAAGAGAAGGACCATGAAATAATTCAAGAACGAAAATATTATCCTCTACCTTAACAAGTGGAGCGTCGAATGATAGTACATCGTCAATAATCTTTTTCAGATCTGCATCAGGAATTTCATCTCCGATCAAAGTTTTTGTAACCTGAAAAGCAATTTCCTGAAAGGAAAGCTTATCTATGGTATCAAAAAAAGATGATGGCAACTGAGGAATAGATACCGGCATAAATAGACCGTTATCATCAGGCAAACCTTTAAATACAGCTTCTTTAAAAGATACTTCAGCTGCAGAACGATTGGTACTGTATAATCTCATTTTATATTGACAATTTTAGTCCAGTATTTGTGGACCTGAATTATTGATTTTAGAAATATAAACTTCGCTCCCTATATTGATTGAGTTAAGCACTTTTTGCATCTCATTACCTACTTTATGAGCGATTTCTTCTGAAGTACTAAGCGCAAATATTGATGGGCCGGAACCTGAGATTCCACAACCTAGCGCTCCCGCACTTAAAGCTGCTTGCTTCACATCTTCAAAACCAGGAATTAAGATTGCTCTTATCGGCTCTACGATCACATCTTTCATGGATCTTCCTATTAGCTGGTAATCAGAGAGCATTAGGCCTGCAATTAGTCCTCCTACGTTTCCCCACTGAGTAACAGCATCTCTTAGAGGAATCTGTTTCTTCAGTATTTCACGGGCATCTTTCGTCTGAACTTCCACCTGAGGGTGAATGATGGTAGAATATAAATTTGCAGGAGTTGGAATTTTGATCACATCCAGAGGATCATAACTTCTGATCAAGACAAAACCACCCAGCAATGAAGGAGCAACGTTATCCGCATGTGCGCTACCACAGGCAATTCTTTCTCCTTCCATGGCGAATGGGAGCAATTCCTGCTGGTTAAGTGGCATGCCTAATAATTGATTCACTGCAAACACCCCAGCCACTGCACTTGCTGCGCTTGAGCCAAGTCCGCTTCCAAGAGGCATTTTTTTATGCAAGGTAATTTCAATACCTGCATCTGACTGAAGATGGTTTAGAAAACGAGATACAGCAACACCAACGGTATTTTTATCTGCATCTTTCGTTAGTCTCCCTTCGTCACCAGTAATAGTTGTAATCTTTACGCCCGGTGTAGATTTTTTAGTAAGTACTACTTCGTCACCTGGGTTCTCGACCGCAAAGCCAAGCACATCAAACCCACAAGCCACATTTGCCACTGTAGCAGGGGCAAATACTTTTATACTATCTTTCATACTAGACAAAACTTTTCAAATAATTGCTTATGCTGATGATTTCAGCAAAAACGCCGGCAGCAGTTACTTCTGCCCCTGCTCCTGGACCTTTAATAACTAAAGGTCTGTCCTTATATCGCTCTGTTGTAAAAGCGATCATATTATCACTTCCACTTAAGGAGTAGAATGGATGAGTCGTTCCAACAGATTCAAGACTTACTCTTGCTTTACCGTTTTCAAGAGTAGCGATAAACCTTAAAACGTTACCTTTTTTTGCAGCCTCATCTCTTCTTGCGGAGAAAACATCATTGTTCTTCTCAAGTTGAACAAAGAAATCTTCGATGGTCTTAGCCTTTCTGCAAGGCTCAGGAAGGATATTCTCCACATTCACATCAGCAATTTCCAGCTCGTAATTTGCTTCTCTTGCCAATATTAGAATCTTTCTTGCTACGTCCATACCGTTAAGATCATCTCTTGGGTCTGGCTCTGTATATCCTTTTTCCTTAGCTTCTTTAACTACTTCACTGAATTTTGTACCTTCCTTGAATGTGTTAAAGATAAATGAAAGCGTACCAGAAAGGATACCTTCAATTTTCAAGATCTTATCTCCACTGTATTTAAGATCCTTCAGTGTATTGATGACCGGAAGCCCTGCTCCCACGTTTGTTTCATAAAGGAATTTTACCCCATGCTTAAAGGCAGCAGACTGAATCTTTTGATAATCTTTATATAATCCAGAGTTTGCCAGTTTATTAGGAGTAACGATGGAAATGCTTGTATTGAGTATATCTTCATAATGCTCTACAACATCTTTGCTGGATGTAGAGTCCACGAATACTGAATTCTGAAGGTTCAGATTTTTCATTTTCTCAACAAAAGCAGACATCTTCATCTTCTCTCCGTCTTTCTCAAGCTTGCCATTCCAGTCTTTCAGATTAATCCCATTTTCATCTATCAACATCTTCTTGCTGTTCGCAATTCCAATGATATTGATCTTTAAAAGTCTTTCTTTAAGCAATTGAGAAGATTGCTTTTGTATCTGTTTCAAAAGAGTACTTCCTATCAGTCCCAGACCTACCACAAACACATTTAATGTGCGGATGTCAGACAAGAAGAATGATTCGTGCAGAGAGTTTAATGCTTTAGATAAATCATGCTCGCCGATAACAACAGAAAGATTTAACTCCGAAGAGCCCTGAGCAATTGCACGAATGTTAACACCGTTTTTACCAAGTGATGCAAAGAATTTCCCCGCTATACCTGGAGTATTTCTCATATTTTCACCGATAATCGCAATAATAGACAAGTCATATTCCACTATTGCATTATCAATTTTCTTTGCCTGAATTTCGTTGGCAAATTCTTCATTGATCAACTCAGCTGCGTATTCTGCCTCTTTAGGTTCTACTGCAAAACAGATAGAATACTCAGAAGAAGCCTGCGTAATCAATATTACGTTGATTTTTTTCTTAGCTAATGAACCAAACAAACGAGCAGAAACACCTGGCACACCCATCATACCGCTGCCTTGAAGACTTATCAATGCGATCTCACGAATTGAGCTGATTCCTTTAATCAGAAAATCGTTGGCTTTGGTTTTAGCGCTTATGTACGTTCCTTCAAATTCCGGATTGAAAGTATTTTTGATCCAGATAGCAATTTTTTTATTAAAGGCAGGCTGTAATGTCGGAGGATAAATAACCTTAGCACCGAAATGTGACATTTCCATTGCTTCCACATAAGAAATCGCGGGAAGCGTAAATGCTCCTTTAACTTTCTTAGGATCTGCAGTCATGACACCATCAACATCTGTCCAGATTTCAATTTCTTCGGCTCCCAGAGCAGCGCCAAATACAGAAGCTGTATAGTCCGAGCCTCCGCGACCTAATGTTGTAGTTTCCCCTTTAACAGTGGAACTGATGAAACCTGTAATGGCTTGGATTTTTTTCGTAGCCTTAAAATGCTCTTTTATATTTTTATCTGTTGCTTTGAAGTCAATTATCGCAGCACCAAAATTATTATCCGTAACAATCAGTTTACGCGCATCACAAAACTCAGTATCAAGGCCTGATTGTTTCATAAACTCGGAAACAATGTAGGTCGACATTCTCTCTCCGAAGCTTGCAACAAGATCAGTTGTTCTTGGCGAAAGTTCTTTCAGAAGAAATACACCATGCAGAAGGTCTTCAAGCTCATTGGTGAGCATTTTGATATGGGCCACCACTTTGCTCTGTACTTTTATATCGATAAGCGACTTTACCGCATTGATATGCTTATTCTCAATGGATTTAAGAATTGCATGATAGTCTTCATCACTTTCAGCAGCTTTTTTGCTTACCTCAATCAGCTGATTGGTAATTCCCGACATTGCCGAAAAAACTACGGAAAATTCCTGCTTCTTTTTTTTATAAGAAAGTAGAATATCTACTACTTTTCTGATACTATCTGCAGTTCCAACTGAAGTCCCGCCAAACTTTAAAATTTTCATTACCTCTAGATTCCGAATTACAATTTATCCAATAAATAATCGGGCAAAGTTAAGATTTTGAACCTCCCATCCCAAGTTTTTAGTTTTTTTAATTCAAATTCCTGCCAGCCAACTAATAAAATATTTCTTGTAATCAAAAAAATCTCTCTGGGCCACTATATATCGGTGTAGTTTTCAATACTATACAATACGCCTTAACATTAATTATTTTTTTAGAGTTCTTCTATAAGGAGGAAGAATGCGATTGGTCATTTTTAATAGTTATGGAAAAAAAAATACAGCTTTATTTATACATATTTTTTGTAATATCAAATATTGTGGGCTTTAGTGGTTGTCACAGAAAACCGGAAGATGTCGTTAAAAACTATCTTGACTTAACCTACATTGGGTCTGAGCCTGATGATGCTTACGAGCTTATTTCATCTGAAGATCAAAAACTTAAAACAAGAGAGTTATTCATAAGAGAAATAAATAGAAAAAATTATCTAAAGAAAAAACTCCCAAAAAATGTAAGGAAGCAATACAAATATGAAATTCTAAGAACTGAGAAAAAAGCAGACACATTAATAGTATTCACAAAACTATACAAGCCCGATGCAGAGGAAATTATGAGAGAACTAGGCTTTTTTATGTTAAACTCTATCAGTGGAAATGAGGAAAAAATGCCAGATCCTGAAAATGCGCTTTTTAGCCTGATGGAAGAAAAACCGGTAGTAGTTACTTCAGAAGAAAAGATTTTTAAAGTTGTACCTGAAAAAAACGATTATAAAATCTGTCTGAATTTCAGCAAAAAGAAATCAACGAAAAAAAATTGGGTAAAAAATCAAAAACTTGAGGAAAAGATTTCAAAAGCGATCAAAGAATTGCGCTTTGAGGAAGCTCTTTCGCTGCTGAAAATTAAAGATTCTGCTGAAGGTAAGCATATTTCCAAACAGGTATCTGACATTCAAAACATTATGCAACAAACTCTTATGCTGGGACAAACCATGAAGATGGGGAATCTTGAAATAACAGCACTGTCAGCACAGATCAGACCTGTAAAATTTTTATTGGATCACACGCCTGGAGAAAAGTCGAGAGAATTAACCAGTGATGAACAATACTTTATTCTTACTTGCAAAATTGCCAACCAATGTAACCAGGAATTCTTTTGTCCGAAGGAAAAGTTGTCATTAAAAGGAGACATAAGCGTACAAGATAATTTTGGAAACCAGATGCATGAATTGGCCATCCCGGATGGAATTACCACAATTGATGGAAATAACTATAAAAGCCTGCGTCCCGGAGAGACCAGAACCATGGAGTTTATTTGTGAAGTACCCTTAGTCTCACAAGCGGAGCGATTTCTTTGGAAAATTAAATTGAACACAGATAACAGGAACACAGCAATGAATGCATATGTCCTTGTATCTAAAAAAGAGATTCTGAGAAAATAACAGCAAGATGGAAAATTTGAAGAAATCATTAAAGGAAATAAAAATTTAACCAGCTTTTAGGAACTTCAGGTAAAGCAACATTGATAGGTGTTGATTCCAGAGCAACCTTTGTTCATTTTACCAAAGGTATATCGCTTATCATCCTTAGTATACAATTTATACCATTGAAGCTTTATAAAAGACTCGATAGTCCGCAAGAAGAAAGTAATTGATAATGAGAGGATCGTTATTGCTAAAATGTTAATATAAACAGTATTGCGATATTTAGCGTTATATTTTTGTAGATTTTCATTGAACTCTTTTTGAAAAATCTGCATTTTAACTTAAATTCGTGCTTTCTTTCATTAATAAGAAATGGTAAATACTTTTATATATTCTAACCTCATCTCTACTCCCACAACCATGGGTGCAGGAAGAATTTTACCATTCAGGAACCCCAGGCCTTAGGCCGGTATACCTCTTGAATTACCCATGTGGTAATTCTGCTCTCAATTCACTTTACTCATTTTAAAATTTAAAAAGGGCTTTGTAATAATAAGCCAGGGTTAGTTTTATTAATTTATTTATCTGAGCAGAAAAAATGGCTGATTTTATTGTAACTATTGCTGGGGAAAAACATAAAGTTCTTGCAGAGGCAATCTGTAAAGAAATGGAAGAAAGTGCCAAGGCGCGTGGTACCGGTATAGCTAAGAGAAATCCTGAATATATAAAGAAAAAAATGGAAGAAGGCAAAGCCGTTATCGCCACCACTAAAGATGGTAGATTTGCCGGCTTTTGCTATATAGAAACCTGGTCTCATAATAAATATGTAGCCAATTCTGGTCTTATCGTATCGCCGGAATTCAGAAAAGAAGGCCTTGCGACCAAGATCAAAGAGAAGGCATTTGAGCTATCCAGAAAAAAATATCCTGACGCAAAGCTTTTCGGCCTTACGACAAGTGCTGCTGTCATGAAAATCAACTCTGAATTAGGTTACCGTCCGGTTACATTTTCAGAGCTTACAGATGATGAAACCTTCTGGAAAGGTTGTCAAAGCTGCGTAAACTTTCAAATACTGGAAAGCAAGAATTACAAAAACTGTCTTTGCACAGGAATGCTTTACGATCCGGAAGAAAAGAATAAGAAAAAATGGGATTTTGTAAAAAAATCCAAACTCTACGAGCGTTTTCAAAGCCTAAAAAATCATAAGCTTCTCAAAGCTTTAAAGATGTCTTCAAAAGTATTGACTCTTTTTTCTACAGCAAAGGCGACAAATTAATGTCGCCTTTGTCCTGTTTTTAAAATTTATCTTTAAATTTAAAGCTCAATTAAGCATTTTCACTAATGAGTAAGAAAGTAGTACTGGCTTTTAGCGGAGGGCTCGACACCTCCTATTGTGTAAAATATCTTTCAGAAGAGAAAGGTCTTGAGATTCATTCCGCCATCGTCAATACAGGTGGTTTCACAAAGGAAGAGCTTAAAGAAATAGAAGCTAAAGCTTACAAATTGGGCGTAAAAACCCACGTTACCCTTGATGTGGTTGACAAATTCTACAAAGATTGTGTTAAGTACCTCATATTCGGTAACATCCTAAAAAATAATACCTACCCTCTTTCAGTAAGTGCTGAACGTGTATTTCAGGCAACTGCAATAGCCGATTATTGCAAGCAGGTAAATGCTGACTTTGTAGCTCATGGCAGTACGGGAGCAGGAAATGATCAGGTACGTTTTGACATGATCTTTAATATTCTGATTCCTAACGTAGGTATCATCACTCCTATCAGAGACATGAAGCTTTCAAGAGAGGCTGAAATCGAATATCTGAAATCAAAAGGTGTTGTTTCTGACTGGACCAAAGCCGCTTACTCTATCAATAAAGGAATCTGGGGAACAAGTGTTGGAGGAAAAGAGACTCTTACATCAGGTCAATATCTTCCTGAAGCTGCATTCCCTACTCAGGTTACAAAAACTGCTGCAGAAGAAGTAGAGTTAACTTTTGAAAAAGGTGAACTTGTTGGTATTAATGGCCAGAAGCTTTCTCCTGTAGATGCTATTCTTAAATTGAATGACATCGCCGCTCCATTTGGAATCGGTAGAGATATTCACGTTGGTGACACTATCATCGGTATAAAAGGACGTGTTGGCTTTGAAGCTGCAGCTCCAATGGTAATCATCAAAGCTCACCATACGCTTGAGAAGCATACTTTAACAAAATGGCAGACCTATTGGAAAGAGCAACTTTCCGGCTGGTATGGAAACTTTGTTCACGAAGGCCAATTCCTGGAGCCGGTTATGAGAAACATCGAGCAATTCCTTGATGATTCTCAAAAATTTGTTTCTGGTAAAGTGAAAGTATACCTTGCTCCATACAGATTCCATGTTATCGGTATAGAGTCTTCTCATGACCTTATGTCTTCTAAATTCGGAAGCTACGGTGAAATGAACAATGCATGGTCTGGTGAAGATGTGAAAGGTTTCTCTAAAATCTTCGGAAATCAGACGATGATTTTCCACAAAGTGAATAATTAAGCTGGAAGCGAAAAGCTTAAAGCCGAAAGGTAAAAGCTAATAGTGCCTGTGGTGTCGGCTCTTTCGAGCCGACACTTCGTTCCATAACGAAAGAGATGGGATTGAATCAGGTAATCAGATTTAAACGTGTCATGTCGAAAGACCTGACACCACATAAAGTCAGAGGTCATTTATAATAAATCATTTTAAAGCTTAAAGCTAAAACTGAATAAAAACTCTTTCAGCTTTTTGCTTTAAGCTTTACGTTTTTAAAATCATGAAAAAGATTAAAGTAGGAATTGTCGGTGCTGCCGGATACACAGGTGGTGAACTTTTAAGAATCCTTGTCTTCCATCCTTCTGTTGAAATTGCTTTTGTACACAGCAACAGTAACGCTGGAAATCTGATCTCTCAGGTTCATACTGACCTTCTAGGCGTTACTGATCTGAAATTTTCTTCTACACTATCTGACGCAATTGATGTTTTATTTCTTTGCGTGGGTCATGGCGACGCATCCAAATTCCTTGCAGAAAACAAGATTGCATCAACAATCAAAATAATTGACCTTAGCCAGGATTTCCGTATCGCTAAAGAAGGCAACGACTTTATCTACGGATTACCAGAACTTCAGAGAGAGAAGATCAAAAAAGGACATCATATTGCGAACCCAGGCTGCTTCGCAACATGTATTCAGCTTGGTCTCCTTCCTCTTGCTTTAAAAGGTTTGATTCAGGACGAAGTTCATATTTCTGCTATAACAGGTTCTACAGGAGCAGGCCAAAGTCTTTCTGCAACTTCTCACTTTAGCTGGAGAAACAACAACATGTCTATTTACAAGGCTTTTAATCACCAGCATTTAAAAGAAATCAAACAGAGCTTAAGAATACTTCAGCCAGGAATGGATAAGGCGATCAACTTTATTCCTTTCCGTGGTGACTTTACAAGAGGCATATTCGCCACACTTCATGTGAAGTCAACTTTGACTCAGGAAGAAGCTTATGCTATATATGAGAACTATTATGCCTCACATCCCTTTACTCATGTAAGCAAAGTAAATCCGGATCTAAAACAAGTTGTGAACACTAACAATACAATCATCTACATCGAAAAGCATGATAACTATCTGCTGATCGTGAGCATGATTGACAATCTTCTAAAGGGGGCTTCAGGACAAGCAGTTCAGAATATGAACTTATTGTTTGGGCTGGACGAAACGGAAGGATTAAGACTAAAGGCAGCAGCCTTCTGAGTTTTAAGTTATAAGTTGTAAGTTATAAGTAATTATGCAAGACTATAAGGAATTAATAGTGTGGCAAAAAGCTCATAGTTTAACGCTTAAAATCTATAAAGCTACTGAAGTCTTTCCCAAATCGGAATTATTCAATCTTGTAAGTCAATTGAGGCGAGCTGGGGCATCAATTCCTTGTAATATAGCGGAAGGCTGTGGAAGGCGCACCAATGCTGACTTCGCAAATTTTCTGCAAATATCTTTGGGATCTGCTAATGAAACTGAATATTTATTACTCCTTTCAAAGGATTTGAAATACCTGACTCAAGATTTATTTGAAGAATTGAACCAGGAAGTTAATGAGGTAAAAGCCATGCTTATTTCTTTTATTAAAAAGGTAAGGCAAACTACTTAATACTTATAACTTATAACTTACAACTTAAGTATGAAACTATTCGACGTCTATCCTCTCCTTAATGTGGAGCCTGTAAAAGCTCAGGGAATCAAGCTTTGGGACAAACAAGGTAACGAATACCTGGACCTTTATGGCGGTCATGCCGTTATTTCTATCGGTCATACGCATCCACATTATGTAAAAAAGATTACTGAACAGTTAAATAACATTGCCTTTTATTCCAACTCTGTTGTAATATCTGTGCAACGTGAACTTGCTGAAAAACTAGGTAAGCTTTCTGGATACGACAATTACGACCTTTTCCTTGTAAACTCAGGAGCGGAGGCAAATGAGAACGCTTTGAAACTTGCTTCTTTCCATACAGGAAGAAAAAAAATCATCAGCTTCAGCAAGAGCTTCCATGGTAGAACTTCTCTTGCAGTTGCTGCTACTGACGGTAGCTCTATGCAAGCTCCGGTAAATAAAACTGAAAATATTCAATTCCTTCCTTTCAATGATATTGAGGCATTTGAAAAGAACATGAATGAAGATGTTGCAGCTGTTATCATCGAAGGAATACAAGGTGTTGGAGGCGTGCAGATTCCAAGTACTCCTTTCCTTAAAAAGATAGATGAACTTTGTAAAAAATTCAAAGCCGTTTTAATCCTTGATGAAGTGCAGTCTGGATACGGAAGAAGCGGTAAATTCTTCGCACATCAGTATTCAGGAGTAAAAGCGGACCTTATCACAGTTGCCAAAGGAATGGGTAATGGATTCCCTATCGCAGGTGTATTGATCAGTCCTGAATTCAAAGCTGTACATGGAATGCTTGGCACAACTTTCGGTGGAAATCATTTAGCATGTGCGGCTGGTATTGCAGTGCTGGATGTGATTAAAGATGAAAACCTTCTTTCAAATTCAGAAAACATAGGTAATTACCTTATGACTGAATTGAAAAAGGTATCCGGAGTAAAAGAAATAAGAGGTCTTGGATTAATGATTGGTGTTGAACTTGAAATTCCTTGCGCTGGCGTGAGAAATTCACTTCTTGACGATCACAAAATATTCACAGGATCATCTTCTGACAAAAATACGATGAGAATACTTCCTGCTTTAAATATCACTAAAGAAGAAGCAGACTTATTCTTAAAAGCTTTCAAATCTGTAATGTCTAAAATGCTTGTTAAATAAATGAGAAATTTTACCTCTGTTCATGATGTAGATGATGTAACAGCTCTTGTCAACCTTGCACTTGAACTTAAGCACGATCCATTAAAGCATGCGAATCTCGGTCGGAATAAAACCCTTGGCCTGATATTCTTCAACCCAAGTCTAAGAACACGTTTGAGCACTCAAAAGGCTGCTCATAACCTTACTCTAAGGGTTATGGACATGAACGTTGGTCAGGATAGCTGGAATCTTGAGATCAGAGATAATGTGGTGATGGACGGAGATACTAGCGAGCATATTAAAGAAGCAGCTGCTGTAATAGGTCAATATTGCGATATTATTGGTATCAGATCATTCCCAAGCCTTAATGATAAGGATACAGATTACAAAGAAGAAGTTATACAGAAATTTATAACCTATTCAGGAGTTCCAGTAGTAAGCCTTGAATCTGCAACGCGTCATCCGTTGCAGTCTCTTGCTGATTTGATCACGATTAATGAACTTAAAAAAACAGCAAGACCAAAAGTAGTGCTTACATGGGCAGCTCATCCTAAGGCGCTTCCTCAAGCAGTTCCTAATTCATTTGCGGAATGGATGAATCATCCGGCTGCCAATGTAGACCTTGTAATTACACATCCCGAGGGGTATGAGCTAGATCCTAAATTTACACAAGGAGCTAAGATTACCTATAATCAAAATGAGGCTCTTGAAGGTGCAGACTTTGTATATGCAAAGAACTGGTCTTCATATAAGTACTATGGTAATATCATTTCCAAAGATAAAAGCTGGATGATCAGCCCTGAGAAAATGAAGCTTACCAATCAGGCTAAATTCATGCACTGCCTGCCTGTAAGAAGAAATGTCATTGTTTCTGATGCGGTAATAGATAGCCCGAACTCCGTTGTGATCCAGCAGGCTGGCAACAGGGTATGGTCTGCGCAGGCTGTACTGAAAAAAATATTAGAGGATAATTTTTAAAAGTAATAAGCTGAGTTCTTAAAACTTACAACTTATCACTTAAAACTTAACGATGGATAAACTTTACATCATAAAAATAGGTGGCAATGTCATTGACGATGATAAGACACTTCAAAAATTTCTTAGAGATCTTTCTTCATTGAAGGCGAATAAAATCCTTGTCCATGGTGGAGGAAAAGTAGCTACTGAAATAAGTAAGGGTCTTGGTATCGAAGCTCAAATGGTCGATGGCAGAAGGATCACAGATGCGGAGACTTTGAAAATTGTCACTATGGTTTATGGCGGATTGATCAATAAAAAGGTTGTAAGCCAACTTCAGTCAATGGGAACCAATGCAATAGGTCTTACGGGTGCTGATGCAAACATCATGCTTGCCAGCAAGCGCCCTGTTAAAAATGACATAGACTATGGTTTTGTCGGAGACGTTGAAAAAATTGACGCTGCACCTTTGGCAACTTTGATTTCTTCCGGCCTGACTCCAGTTATAGCTCCTCTTACTCATGATGGTAAAGGAAACATGCTGAACACCAATGCTGATACAGTTGCTTCTACACTTGCTGTTGCACTTTCCAAGTCTTTTGATGTAAGCCTAGTTTATTGTTTTGAATTAAAAGGTGTCCTTCAGGATATAAACGACAAAAACTCTGTAATTTCATCTATTGATACTGAGAAATACAGTCAATTGAAGCAAGATGGTGTTATTGCAAAAGGCATGATTCCAAAAATGGATAACTCCTTTGATGCTATTAAAGCAGGTGTTAAGTCTGTAATCATTTGTCATGCCGATGATATTGTTTCTATAGTGAATCAGTCTGTGCAAGCGGGAACGGTTTTGAAAGCTTAAAGCTGAAAGCTGAAAGTTTAAAGTCGAAAGTTTAAAGTCGAAAGTTGAAAGAGCAATTAGCGTTCCTTTGTCATCCTGAGCTCTGCGAAGGATCTGAGTCATGCGGAAACATGCTCCGTGGCCTGTCCCCTGACAGGACACAATTCAGAGCTCATAATTAATTAACGACTATAAGTTTAGTTTAAACAAATAGTAAAGTAGATAACATTAGTGATAGCCTGTCGAGGGACAGGCCACAGTATAGAGAATAAATCATTTAATAAATAAAGTAAAGGCACAATTCCTTTACATTTTAAACTACAAATTTTTATGTTTGATAGGGATAAATTAAAAAAAGACGCTCTGGAGCTACTAAAGGGACTGATAAGAATAGAGTCCTTCAGCAAGCAGGAAGACAAAACTGCGGAATTGTTAAACCGTTTTTTTGAAGACAGAGGAGTCCCGACTCACAGAAAGAAGAACAATGTTTGGGCATTTAATAAAAACTATGATCCAAACAAGCCTACGATTCTTCTTAATTCTCACCACGATACTGTTAAGCCAAATCCCGGCTATACAAACGATCCTTTCGATCCAATTGTAAAAGATGGGAAGTTATTTGGTTTAGGAAGCAATGATGCAGGGGGGTGCCTGGTTTCGCTTATGGCGACATTCATGCATTTTTACGACAAAGAAAACCTGAAATACAATTTTGTTGTAGCTGCTACTGCAGAAGAAGAAATTTCAGGCTTTGACGGACTAGAGCTTGTTTATCCTGACCTTGGCCCTATTGATTTTGCTATAGTTGGAGAACCAACATTGATGGACATTGCTGTTGCTGAAAAAGGTCTTATGGTTCTTGACTGTGTTGCCAAAGGAAAAGCAGGTCATGCTGCCCGTGAAGAAGGTGACAATGCAATCTATAAAGCATTAAAAGACATTGAATGGATCAGAAATTACAAGTTTGAGAAAGTGTCTCCTCACCTTGGTCCGATGAAAATGTCTGTAACAATCATCAATGCAGGTTATCAGCACAATGTAGTTCCTGAAAACTGTACATTCACCATTGATGTCCGTATCACGGAAGAATATAAAAATGAAGATGTACTTCGCATTATAGAAGAAAACATTGAGTCTGAAGTGAAACCAAGATCTGTAAGATTGAGACCATCTTTCATTGATCCTGAACATCCTTTGGTGCACGCTGCTATAAAATATGGCGCGAAACCATACGGTTCTCCTACTACTTCAGATCAGGCCTTGGTTCCAGTTCCTTCTGTTAAAATGGGACCAGGAAATTCAGGAAGATCTCATACAGCGAATGAATTCATCTGGCTGGCTGAAATCGAAGAAGGTATCGACAGATACATTGCTGTTCTAAGTGAATTGGTTGTTTGATTCTAATTATCTGATATTAAAATTTCGTTACCATGAAATTGTGGCAAAAAAGTACAGAAGTAAATAAAAGCATTGAGAAATTCACTGTTGGCAAAGATCGCGAGATGGATATGCTTCTGGCTGAGTTTGACGTACTGGGATCTATTGCACATACACAGATGCTTGAAAGCATCGGGCTGTTAGAGAAGAGTGAATTAAATATCCTTCACAAAGAATTAAAAAATATCTATAGAGAAATACAGAAAGGCCAATTCACTATTGAAGACGGTGTGGAAGATGTACACTCTCAGGTAGAATTAATCCTTACAAGAAGACTTGGCGATGTAGGCAAGAAAATACACAGCGGAAGATCCAGAAATGACCAGGTCCTTCTAGACCTTAAGCTTTATATAAGAGATCAGATCAGGGTTACTGTAGAAAATGTAAAGACATTGTTTGAGCTCTTAATTTCTTTGAGCGAAAAACATAAAAACGATTTACTTCCAGGCTATACGCATTTGCAAATAGCAATGCCATCTTCTTTCGGATTATGGTTTGGTGCGTATGCTGAAAGCCTTGCAGATGACCTTAATATGATGCTGGCAGCTTATAAGATTGCCAATAAGAACCCATTAGGTTCGGCTGCTGGTTATGGTTCTTCTTTTCCTCTTAACAGACAAATGACAACGGATCTTTTAGGCTTTGAAAGCTTAAATTACAATGTTGTTTATGCTCAGATGGGAAGAGGCAAAACAGAAAAGAACGTTGCAGCTGCAATGTCCTCAATAGCATCTTCACTTGGGAGACTTGCGATGGATGTTTGTCTGTATATGAATCAGAATTTCGGTTTCATAACATTCCCTGATGAATTGACAACTGGTTCAAGCATCATGCCTCATAAGAAAAATCCTGATGTATTCGAACTGATAAGAGCCCGATGCAACAGAATTCAGTCATTACCAAATGAGATTAGTCTGATTACTTCTAATCTGCCTTCAGGTTATCACAGGGATCTTCAGATCATCAAAGAAAACTTCCTGCCTGCATTTGAGGACCTTAATAATTGTCTTCAGATTGCAGCCTACATGCTTGGACAAATCAAAGTAAAGAGCAACTTACTTAAAGATGAAAAGTACAAGTATCTTTTCAGTGTGGAGGTAGTCAATCAAATGGTATTGGATGGAACACCATTCAGAGATGCATACAAGCAAGTAGGAGCTCTTATTGAAGAGAATAAATTTAAAGCTCCTGAAACCATTAACCATACGCACGAAGGAAGTATAGGTAATCTTATGAATGAAGAGATTACAGCTTCATTTGACAACATATTTGACCAGTTTCATTTCGAACTTGTGGAGCAGGCATATGAGAAGCTTGTGAAGTAATAAAAGATTTAAAAAAGACTTGAAAGCCCCCGAAATCGGGGCTTTTTAGTTTTGCCCCCTACTTTTTTTCGCCTTCTTTACAACATGTGTTATTACTTACTAATTTTGACTTAATTATAACCTTTACTACTTTTAAAATCTGAATTTTAATCAGAGCTTTTTTACCAGCAACTTTAAACAATTATAAAATGAACAATCAGCTATCCATGAGGTTGGCATTAATATGCCTAAGTCTAATCTTCTTTGCCTCTTGTAAAAGACATTTCACCTTCTAAAGAGGACAATACACAAACAAAACCTGCCTAAAAAATTGTATTAGGACGGAAATTGGAAAACCCTACACTGCCGAAAATATGAGACTCGCATTTTCTAATGTTGCATCTTCATCCAACTCAAGAATTAGTTTGGACGATTCTCCTGTTAGGACAACACACTTGTATTTACGCTTTCTGCCAAAGAACTCGGCAGAATATGATCTTTTGAAATCGGAGGCTTTATCAGATCCCTCCGGATTATGAGATAGAAACTTATGGCAATACATATCAAGATCCTACTATTCCGGAAGGAAATCCAACCTGGCAATATGTGGCGATTGAATATGATTATAATTTCAATAAGGATATCCGGCATGAGATACTTGTTGAGCTCTATTTGCCGGAATCTGACAATAACATTAACCAGAGTATGTCCAATCTACGGATAAATGGAAAAGAATTCGTCGATGCTTTGGTAGATGAAGCAATGATTCATACAAACAACTATGATGATACGCTGCAAACGAATAGTGCTAATAGATCGGCATTTAATCCCAATGGGACTGTAAGAGTTTATGATACCAGATTAGGCAGAATGATTCCCCTTCAAGGTGTAAGAATGAGAGCCAGAAGATGGTTTGACGTAAACGAAGCAGTGACGGATCAGAATGGGTGGTACAAGACAGCAGGATTTAAAAGACCAGCCAATTATTCACTGGTATTTGAGACAGGAAACTTTGATATCCAAAGTGGTACATTCGGGCAAGCAATGATAGATGGTCCAAAGCAGGGTATACTCTTTCTGGTTTCGAAGCTGGATTTCTTAAACATGTTTATGGAAAATCTTCATTACGAGAACAACTAAAAAAGAATAAACCGGCAGGAGTTACGGATAGTCAAATCGATATACTTTTAAATATTTTTTGAAACCATGAAATTCTTTAAACTATTATTTGCTTCTTTAATTTTACTTTTTTCAAATTGTCAAAAAGAAGAAGCTACTTTCAATAAATTCAAAATAACAAACAATTCAGGAGCTGTCATCAGGATTGTTCCAACATCATCATCTAAAGATTCATTAGTCCTTTTAAACAATGAAACAAAGGAAATCGACCTGCCATTTACCAGAGGAATTGGTACCGGCCATAAATTATGCAAAATTTGCAGATGGCAACCCGGTAATTGTAATATTCAATGATACTGATTCAATTACGCATTACAATGACACATTAGGCCATCCTTCAAAGTCCTACAACTTAAATTCTGAAAGATGTTTTTATAATAAAGCCAGCTATCAAAAAGATATTGTAAACAATTCAAAACATCTGAGAACTGTCACATTAAACTATTCATTCAAACAACAAGATTATCTCGATGCAAAAAACAAATAAGGTAAACTAATGACCAAATACCAATAAATGGAGAAGCCCCGAAAATAGGGGCTTCCTTTATTTATCATTTCATAAAGTAATCCATCACTTCAACTCTATCACCCGCTCAACTCCTATTTGCTCCAGGAAATACTCATCATGTGAAACAACAATAAGTGTACCTTCATACTCATTGATAGCTGCTGTCATGATTTCTACGTTTTGAATATCAAGGTTATTGGTTGGCTCATCCAAGACAATTATATCAGGCACTTGACTACTTATAGTCAAACAACAAAGCAAAAGACGCATCTTCTCTCCTCCGCTGAGGACGCCACATGGCTTATCCCAATCATCTTTTGTAAAAAGAAATCTGTTTAGCCTGATTTTGACTTCATGCTCCTGAAGATTCGCCGTATTAAACTTCTGGGCTTGTTCATAGACACTCAAATCATTGCTTATGATGGAATACTCCTGATCGATATAGATAGTTTTACATTCTGCTCTCTGTAAAGTTCCTGTTAAAGGTCTTATTTCTCCTAAAATAATTTTTATAAGAGTTGATTTACCTTTCCCGTTTAGTCCTTTCACCACAAGTCTTTCACCACTTGTTATTTGAAAGCTCAAAGCTTCTTCCCACAAAAGCTTTTGCTCATAACTATGATTGATTTCTTTAGCAGCACAAAGGATTTTCCCTTTATGCAAAGCAGAATTATCAAAGCCAAATTTAATCTTATCGGCCTCAGGCAATTCTTTTCTAAGATCACTTAGCTCTTGTGAGAGCGTACCTGTCTTTTCTGAATGAACACCTTTCGTTCTGGCTGTACTGTTTTCGGCTTTGTTTTTAAATGTGTTCATGGATATCCTTGGAAGGCCAGCTTTTTCCTGCTTTTTCTTTCCTCTTGCATCTGCCCTTTGCTGACGCTCCATAGCTTCCCGCTCTGTTTCTTTTGCTTTCCTTAACTCCTTTTCTTTGCTTTTCAAATCATGATCCAACGCCTGTCTTTCAGAGAGTTTCTGCTCTTTATAGAATTCATAATTTCCACCATATACAGATAAGCCTTTTGCGCTCAACTCTACAACAGTATCAAGCATATTCAACAGCTTCCTGTCGTGGCTTATCACTAATAAAGTTGCTGTACATGATTGAATAAACTCATATAAGAGTGTTCTTCCACTTACATCTAAATGGTTACTTGGTTCGTCCATCAATATAATATCTGGCTGATGGATCAATATTCCTGCGAGAAAAACTTTCGTCTTCTGCCCTCCGCTTAAAGTACCAATCTGCTCTGTGAGTTCTAATCCCTGAATTCCCCAGTGAGCAAGAGCTCCATAAGACCTCTCTTCTATAGTCCAGTCGTCGTTTAGTATGGAGAAATTCAAATCAGTTGCATTTCCTTTGAGAATTTCACTTAAAGCATTCAGCTTGTCTTCAATCTGAAGAGCCTGAGCTATCGTCTGATCATTAAACTGGCCAAAGATCTGAGGAACATAATATGGCTTTGAACTTGTATTCACAAGTCCGGCAGATGGTTGAACAAGACCGGCCATAATCTTCATCAATGTGGATTTACCGGAACCGTTATTGCCAATCAGGGCAATTTTTTCATAGTTGTTTACTGCAAGATTTATTTCATCAAACAATAAATCTTTATTGGGATGTATATATGTGAGATTCTGAAGAATAATCATAACTTCTTTCGTTAAAAGTGGATAATGAGTACCAGGCAGATGCCGGTAGCTATTCGTTTTCCTGAAAGAAATTAATTTTACATAGAGGACTTTATACTTCTTTTATTTCTGCAAATATAATCTTTTAAAAAATTAGGTAAGTATTCCTTCTCAAAATTTTTCAAAAGTGTTATTATTTACGTGCTTTTTATTTCAAGGTTAACGTAATAAATTCCAAGACAGTTCCTCAATTCATTTATTTCAAGAAGAATTATAAATCACTTCATTTGAAGCATTACTCCTCATATAAACATTAATTTCTTCATCCAGTTTTAAGTTTCAATAATGAAATTACTTCCTATGAACAAACGTGATATAAAAGTAAAAGCCGAAGGACAAAAGTCTTCACCTGCGGAATTAGTTGGAGCATTACATGCAGCTTTTGGCGAACATCATGCAAGGGCCGTTCATGCCAAAGGAATAATACTTGAAGGAACTTTTAAACCATCCAGAGAAGCCTCTGAGATAACCAAAGCCTTTCACCTTCAAAAAGAAACAAGTAAGGTAATTGTGAGATTTTCCGACTTCACTGGAATACCTTCTATATCAGACAGCTCACCACTTGCCAATCCGCGTGGTTTTGCAATTAAATTCCAGATGAATGATGGAAGGAGTACAGATATAGTAGGCCATAGTTTTAATGGATTTCCCACAGCCAACTCTGACCAGTTCAAAGAACTTCTCTTAGCAATAGCAACAAGTGGAGAGGGAGCTGAATCCCCCACAGCCTTGGACAAATTCCTTGAAAGCCATCCAATTGCAAAAACATTTTTGACAACACAAAAAAATCCTTCAAGTTATGCGTCTATGAATTACTTTGGAGTAAACTCCTTTAAGTTTACCAACAATGATAATGAATCTGTTTTTGTCAGATATCAATTCCTTCCTGAAAATGGAGAAGATTTTTTATCAAAAGATCAAATGACTCAAATGGGTAATGATTATCTTCAAGATGAGATAAGAAAACGTATTTCTAAAGGAGCATTCCGCTTTCAATTTTATGCGCAATTAGCAGCAGAAAGTGATAAAATCGAAGATCCTTCTATTGCCTGGCCTTCGACAAGGAAAGTAGTACAATTAGGAATTATAGAAATTGAAAAAATCTCCGACAACTCAACAGTTGCAGACAATACACTTGTATTTATCCCCAGCAATCTCCCCGAAGGTATTGAAACTGCCGACCCAATGCTTGACCTGAGAGGGGCTGCGTATCCTATTTCATTCAAAGAAAGAAATTAAGATGTCATACTATTGACATTTAAGAATTTAGATTCTCCCAAAACAAAGAGGCAGCCCATTTGGACTGCCTCTTCCAGTAATGTATCAAGTAAGATGATTAACGGATATCAATATACCATATTTTCAATTTGGCATTGATTGCGTTGTTCATACCGTTGTTATACTTAGCTAACATACTTTTCTTTTGGTTTGCATCACCTGTAAGTTCAGGAACGAAATCATAAATAAGAATTTTTCCATCCACATTTGAAGATGACACTCTTGTATTCAATGAACGACTACGGAAATCATGAGGACTGTGAGAGCCTTTCATGTAATAGGTATTCTGAATATCGGATCCAGATGCTTTGTCAAGCTTCTTAGAAAGGGCTCCTAACTTGCCCATTTTCTGAGATGAAGATGCATCAAGTTCCTGCTCAACTTTCATGACTGAATTTGTGATTTCTATCGCATTAGTATCAACTGTAGCCGCATTTAACTTTGTGAAAAACAGTTTCTCTTTGAAAAGTTTCTCATAAGTAAATTGATACACCAATACTTTCTCTCCGTTTTTCTGTGCAGTAAAACGATATGGGAAATAACCTCTGTTGTTAAGGATATTTGCAAGGTTTAAGCCTTTAGCCTGCCCAACATAAGGCTGATCATTTGGATCAGCAGCAGATCTGATAACAGTTACAGATTCTGGCTTATTTAACTTACGAACATCAGAAAGGACATTGTCTTTTGAAAAATCGAACAACACAAATTCAGAAACAGTAACTGCTTCATCTGAAGATTCACCATTTGACATGTTGCTCACTTTAGTAAGAGTACCAAGCGTTTTGTTTTTTCCACCTGCTAATGCCTCATCACCTCTTCTGAAGTTTTCTGCGATCAATGAGAAGCTACCATCTGCATTTACAGCGATATCCTGAACAAAAGTCTTTGTTTTACCGCCCCAGATTCCATTTGTTGAGTTACCTGCTTTTACTTTAGCTTCAACATCTTTCCAGGTTTTGTACTGATAATTCAATTTTCCAGCCTTATCCACTACTGCAGTAAACAGACCATCAGAAGTTGCATTGTCTTCTCTTGGACCATTGAAATACATACCACCTGTAACTACTTTCCCTTCAGCTCCTAAACGCAGGAATGTTGCATAACCATAAGCCTTATCATCAGCGCTCTTCAGGTGATTGTTAAACAATTGCTTTCCATTAGCCATGCTAAAACCGGCTACGTGATATTCAAAGTAATCAGAATAGTCAGCTGCCAAAAATTCTAAGACATAAAGAACATCTCCCGACACAAGATAGTCAACAGGATAAAGTTTCTTCTTCTCAGGCTCATATGTTTCCATATATTTGCTTTCAAGCTTATCATTGAAACGCTCGATGCTATAACCTACTTTTTTATCTTTGGTATAGTTGATCACTAAAAAGTCTGTTTGCTCTAAAGGAGAGATCATTGCGGGCTTATACAAAAGACGTGCAGGTACATCCTTTTGCTCTTTCGTAGCAAGTTCTTTCCCTTGTCTGTCTAGAATCTTAAAAGTACGAGACTTCTCTTTTGAGTTTGATTTTACAAACATAAAGTTACCGCCATTGTATGCAAGATCTTCAAGTTTGTCTTCCGGTTTCAATTCCAGCTTAATTTCATTTGTGGCTACCAGGTTGTTGTCAAGGATTATCAGCTTTACAACACGTGGCTTTACATTGGTTTCTTCATACTGAACATAATAACCTTGATCATCCAGTTTTTGAACACCTTTAAATCCTGCTCTTCCTACTTTATCTAATTCAATAGATTGTGCATTTAAGGAAAGCGAACTAAAAAATAATAACACAGCGCAACATGCAAGTTGCATTGATTTTAAAAACATTTTTTTCATAAAAAATTAAGTTAAACTTTTATTTTGGTGCAGCAATTTATACAATAAAGTGGTAATATTTAAATTCTCTCAGCTATTCTTTTTTAAAATCAAAAATGCAATAAACAACTACATATCAATACATTAAACAATAAAAAGTTTCAAAACAAACCTTTGCACCTGGTAAATAAAAATTTAAAATTTTTTTTTACTTAAAAATTAGACCAAGCTCTTAAGATTACGTTTAGGCATGTAATTTATTCTCCAATTTAGAAAAACAATAAAACATTCTATTTCTTCCTTCAATAGTCAAAATTTAAAAGGCCATTTTTATTTTTATGGCTTTAAAGTATCCAAATCAATTAATATTAATTCATTAGAAGTACTATCACTATGCTTTGCAAGCACAGGCTCTTTCATTTCCAAATACTCTATAAATTTTAGGTTGTGCTCCATATTATAAGCCTTTGTCAACTCTTCATCTTTTTTAAAAATATCATCCGAATACTTAAATACAAGATATAATGGATAATTAACATAAATATAACCTCCCTTATCCGCAGGCTCGAATATCAGTTCATGAAAGACGACTTCATATATCCCGTCATAGTCCAGATCTTTTATATCCGTCAATTCATTTTGAGTATGCCACATTTCTTTAATTTCATTATCAGAAACTCCAAATAAACTATAACAAGGTCCGGCAAAGTCTCCCATATCTTTTAACAATAAAAATTTTTTATCATCTGCATTTATAAAGATAAATGCTTTGTCTCTTACAAGCTTGTGATGTATAGCTATGGAATCGTCAAAATCAGTAAAAACGGAACATCTACTTGTGAAAACATATTTTTTATCATTCAATAACACTTCGAAAGTATCAACATCATACGTTCCTTTGAGTGTAAAAATATCCTGCTTACCATTTTTGTCCATATCATAGGACGTTTTCGCAAAGACTTTTGATGGAGGTTCAGGAAATTCATCATTCTTTACTTTTGTTGATTGCTTCTCAACTTGCTTTTCCTTTGCGCGATCTCCTGAGCATCCATATGATGCTAAAATCAACAGAACCAAAAGTACATTTTTCATATCTTAAATCAGGACATCTACTACTTAAATTTAATCCCTGACAACTGCTTGATATCACTGATCTCTAAAACATGTTTAGAATAACCTTTCGTAACTGCATTGATCATTGCCTGGCCCACCTGTTCCATCGTTAAAGAAGCTTTTGGGAAAAATATTGGAATAATTGGGATGATAACTTTAAAAATACTTTTCACATTCTTTTGCCCTTTGAATGGTTTCATAAATCCGGGACGGAAATTATAAACAGCTTTAAAAGGAAGCCTCCTTAAATCATTCTCTGTTTTTCCTTTAACCCTTGCCCACATTATCCTGCCCTTTTCAGAACTGTCTGTATGGCCTCCTGAAACAAAATTGAATACTAAATTAGGATTTACACTTACCAGTACTTTGGCAAAATGCATGGTGGTATCATAAGTAATATAAGTATACTTTTCTTCACTCATACCGATTGAGCTTATTCCTGCACAATAAAAGCAACCATCATAGCCAGACAGACTATCCTTGTAATTTTCAAGCTTCATAAAATCAGGCACAATCAGCTCTTCCAGCTTGGCATGTTTTATAGGTGATGGCTTCCGATTGATCATCAACACTTTCTTTACTTCAGCATTTTCAAGACATTCTAGCAGAACACCCTCTCCTACCATACCTGTGGCACCAGTTATAATTACTTTCATAGAATTAATTTGAGATTGAAAGGTTTGTCAAGTTTAAATTACTCATAACTTTTACATTCTTATCATATGACGGACAAAGAAAAAAATTATTTTAAGCAAAGTCCTTTTTGAAAATTTAGTCATTTTAACCCAAACCACTGAATGGAGGTGAAGTTTGAAAAATACTTAAAATATGTAATCTATATAATTAACTCCTCTTTAAGCAAATGGAAAGGCATTTTAAAAAAACGTCACCTCTTGTGCTAAAAAGGTGACGCAAAAACAATTACGTTAATTCAATATTTACTCTACAATTATTTTCTCAGTCAAAATATCTTTGTCTGTTCTTACATTCATAATGTATATTCCCGGAGCTAAATCCTCATGATTTATTTCACTTGAAAAAATAGTACCTGATCTTTTCTCTACAAGGTCAAGAACCGTTTGCCCTATTGTATTTGTCAATTCCAGATTAACATAATCAGAATCTTCAATTCCCGTAACTATTAGATTAAACTTTCCTTTGCTAGGGTTTGGCCAGATCTTTATACTGCCTGCATTTCCTGACTTTATACTTTTTATCTGAGTTTTATAAACAGTGCCATCATTATCTATTTCATTTACTCTGTAATAAACTTCTCCTTCTGTTTTAATATCGGGAAATGTATATGTCAATGGAGTTGAGCTTTCTCCTGCTGCGTTAAGTGTTCCTATCGCATAGAAATCGATACCATTAAATGATTTCTCAACAACAAACTGATTTGTATTCTTTTCAAATGCAGTGATCCAGGTTAAAAGTATTTTTTTATCAGGGCCTTGTTTTACTCCAAAATAAATAAATTCAAGAGGCTGTGTGCAATCCGGAGTAGCCTTTACAGGAATTCTTTCGCAATTAAGATTATATAATATTTTCCAGTTATATAGTCCTCCATAAAAAGCGGATCCAACAGGATTCCCACCTTCTGATGTCCCTGTTATTGTAGCAATAGTACCACCAGCGCCGTCAGCGATGGGATAAGGCGCAGTTGTGGGATTCTCAATTTGTGCATTTCCTGTCGCCCCATTTTTTGCTGTCAGCCTATAAGTACCTGCGGCAGGCACTGTGATTTTAACCGGTACTCTTACTGCATAGATTTGTACTCCGGCTGTCGGATACTTGGGAGTTATGATTCCCATTGCCTGGGCGGCGCTATTAGTTGTACTAAATGCTACACCAGAAGCTAATACACTCGGAGCAGTTGTTCCTCCTGGATTATCCGTCAACTGTATCTGCACTGTTATAGGATCATTAGGATTACTGGTATTCATCCACCAGTAAACTGTAACACTATCTATGATGAAACCTTGCTTAGCTGTGAATGCCGTTTTATATTGATCCAATGATCTGTTGCCATAAGTGCCACTGATTGCAGCTTTTCCCATCGTTGTGTTGTACACAGTTGCATCTTCCACATAATAAGTCATCGCAGTCGAAATCGAAGGGGTTGTATAAGAGGTACCTGTCTGAAGTACAGAAGTACTGGTTGGAGATGCGTACCATTTATAAATAGAAGTAGAAGGACCGGTAACAGACAATTTAGCTGTTCCTGGCGCACAGAAATAAGCGTCTTTAGGGACAGCCGTTTGCAGTGTAGTGATCTGAGATACGTTGGAGATTACTTCACCACAGCCAGGAGTGGGATCATTTGCTATTACTTTATAATATTTGGCAGAGTTTGCTGTATATGTTGGCGCAACCCCAAGAGTTCCTTTAATAGTATCCCATTTGGTACCATTATCTGAAGAAAGCCATTTAAATGTGACTCCTGGTCCATTAAAGCCAGGGTTAAGAGTTATTGAAGGTGGATCACATAATTTAACAGGATTAGGCAATGCCAAAGTATAATTCCCAGTAATCGTAATTACATCAGATTTTAAACATCCGCCTGATCCATTTTTAACACATACAACATAAGTTCCTGCGCTTGTAGCCTTATATGTTGAAGAGGTAGACAACTGAGTCCCTGCACTGTTTTTCCATTCATAGATATAACTTGAAGGTGTTCCGGGATTAAGCGTCAATCCAGCCCCGCCTGTACCACACAAAGTACCAGTAGAAGACAATGCTGGCTGCTGAGTAGAAGCATCTGCAAACGCGCATCCTGGAGTAAAAGTAATGTCATCAAGACCAAAATCTACACCCGTGTTACATGCAGAACCGGTAGTTGTGTTCTGAATACTGATGGATGCAGACGTCACCCCCGGAGGACATTGCCATGTTGCTGTTACTACTTGCCATATCCCCTGAGTGGAAGAAGTTGTAAAAGTACTTCCACCGGTAGTTAGTGTAAGATTATCACCATTGATATCAAAGTTCAATATAGCAAGGTCAGTTGAACTTCCTGACCTATTCAGATTTGTAACATAACATTCGAAATAATACCATGTACCTGGAACCACCGTCACTTGCTGACTCCAGGCATTGATGCCCAGCTGACAAACACCATCTACCATCAGAAAATTATTATCAGAAGTAGGCGAATGATCTTTAATTGGATTTCCGAAACCACTGGCTCCTACATTAAACGCCTGATTAAACCAGTCTGAACTTGGACCTACCCATATCTTTCCCGGATTAGAATAGCACGAAGAAGAAGGGAAAGCATCCGCGCAAGTGAAGTATGTATATCCTCCTGCACCTGCGGGAGTGAAAGTGAAAGAGCCATCATTGCCAGCAGTAAAATCACCGTTTTTAGTGAGGTTCTGCCCATTTTGAATGGTTGTTCCACATGATTGAGTAACCTGAGCCTTTACTGTAATATTTAACAATATTATGCCTGCGGTTACAGCCATTATCAAATAATATAGTTTGAACATAAGTTTGTTTTTCCTTCTAAATTAATATTTTTTCTTTTAAAAACAACAAAATCAATACTTTACAAATGTTCAATATATTTTTAACTTCTTTGTCACCTCTCTTTTTGGCCAGTCATTATTTTTAAAATGTCTCCTTCAGGATTTAAATTACTAACATGAAATTCGCGAGTTTCAATATAATTTTCGTTTAATGAATATGCACGCCCCCTGTAAATCCAATATAGATAATTGCTCCACGAGGCCCTGCTCCTGTCTCAAAAATAAAATGTCTTTCTACAGAATTATGGGATAGAAAATATGCGTTACATTGTCTTCCTGGAAATGATGTTATAACAACTGGTGCTTTAATCAAAAAGTCAAAATTAAATCTTCACCATGAACAGTTTATCGGGGAAAAGAATCCTGAGCATTTTCAAACCTGATGATGAATTTGCTGCGAATTGAAAAAGATGCGAATGAGTGAATTTGCTAAAGTTATGGGTCACTAAAGCAATCTATTAATTAAAAAAGAAAACCCGGGAGTCACTTCCAGGGCTTTCCTTTTTTACCTCGAAATCAGACCAGCATAATCAGGCTCATCAAACTCCAGCTCAACTTCCTTTTGTGAAGGGCAATAATTTACTATAATCGGTACAGTTTTAAATTTGGTCGCATCAATCATGAAATAATACTCTTTATCTATTTCATCATAAATATCTTCAAACACAGCAATGCCCTTCTTCTGATCAATAAGATGCATCACCAGCCTTCTGTCATTGTGAATAGCCCCTGTGAGTTTAAACTCAAATGTTTTATCATTAATCTTTTTGAAACTTAAAATTTTGCTTGCCAGAGGCCCCTCTCCTGTCCAATCAATAAAAGTTGAATCATTAATAGATACCTGATAATGAAACAAAAAATCAGAAGGCTTGTAGACATAAAATTGTCCTTTATACTGCTTCAATGTAATCCATTTCTTAGGAATATCTTTAACATACATCTTAGTCATGGCAATTTTATTTTCTTTAAACCATTCCAGAGAGTTCTCATACGATTCCTTGTCATAAGTGCAAAAATTAAAAACATTGATCTTATCATAATAAATACTATTAATATTTCGATCTATAAAAATTGTATGAAAACCTCTATTTCGTTTCTCTTTTAAGATAAAAATTGTATCTGACTTTGAGTTTTGGGCGAATAGATAAAATGGTAATCCAATAAAAAGATATAGACAAAAAAACTTAAGTAACTTCATATCAGGTGAAACTTGTTGTGTGTTGTAATACTCGTAGTGTTTTTCTTTTAAATCTCAAGAGCTCCAGCCAAAATGTAAAATATAATAACCTCGTTTTTTTTGAATTAAGGTGTCGTCATTAAAATGATCATTTCCGAAACAATAGAATGTATCTACACCTTTGACTTCATAAATATTAAGAATTACCTCATCATTCAGATATAAATTAATTCTCTTTTTAAATTCCATCTTCAAAAGATGGATAAAGTTCAGTCATACTTTCTCTCGAATCTAAACCTGTTTTGTAATTTCTTCAGTATGTCAGCTTTTCTTCCAATACATCATCAAAATTAATTAATGGCTCCAGTACAAGATTTTTCGGATCTCTCAATTTCAAATAATAATTTTCTCCTTTGCTTTCATCTAAATAATAAGGGGTCTGACACTCTTTGAAACGCAGCATATATTCTCTTACACTGTCCGAAATCTCCGAACAAAAAGGTAAATCAATTTGAGTAAAATGATAATATCCTCCACCATTTGGACTTTCATTTGCAACTGCTGCAAACTTCTGTTAATATCTGTTGACAAGGGATTCATATCTTTACTTAAAATTAATTCTTTTCAGGGTAACCATTACTTTGTTTCATAAAATTATTCGGGCTAATATATAATCAAACAGCCATGTTAAAAGTATTAGAGTGATGATCATTGTCTTACTATAATACTTATTAATAAGAACAATAGAAACAATAAAAGTTATTATATAAAATGAAGATTGAATAATATGTGGCCTTAGTAATTCTTGAACTACATATTCAGGGATTAAAGGGTTTTGTAAATTATTATAATGTTCAACTATTCTGGTTAAATGAAAGGATAAACCAATACATAGGATTAAAATTTGTATTCCAATTAACCCTTTGTCGATTGGGCCTTTCTGCCCTCTACGACTCTTTTGATTCAAATACCAAATTATTTTATTTCGGAACTGCATTAAGTATTGATGCCAATTCTATTTTCATTAAAAATCCCGAAAGCATTTCCGGGATTTTTAAACATATTGATTATTCAGAATTGAAAAAGGTAAGTAATAAACAGCCATTAAGCCTTCTTCACAAATTCTGATTTCAAGGCCATTGAGCCAAATCCATCTATCTTGCAATCAATGTTATGATCACCTTCCACTAACTTGATGTTTTTCACCTTAGTACCTGCCTTTACAGGCTGCGGAGATCCTTTTACCGGCAAATTTTTTATTACCACTACAGAGTCTCCGTCTTTTAGAATATTTCCATTCGCATCTTTAACAACAAGGCCCGTTTCTTCTATTTCATTAGGATCCCACTCATGTCCACATTCAGGGCACATCATCAACGATCCACTTAAATACCCATAAGGCGACTTACATTGTGGGCATGGTTTGTTTTCTTCTGTCATTACTTTATTTGATTAAAGTATTGAAGCTAATAAAAAGAATTGAAAGCATCTATTCTTTTTATTTTTTTCACAAGCCTACCCTTCCTTAGGACCATAGCCTTTAGAACGGATCACCTTTTTAAAAGCATTTCACACAAAAGCCTCATACATAATTGTCTCATTATTCTTTTAAAAAATATACCATAGCACATTTATGAAGGATGATATACAAAGGAAGTTCAGAAGCAATAAATTCAACTTACTCACTCTAACTGGCAAGTAATTTCACTCCTTAAATCATCATTTTTCTCTTTAAAATACGGGATTAAATTGCTATTCTTATATCCTGATTAAAGTAATCTAATGCGTAGGGTTTTCATTTTAATTCTTATTTCTTTTACAATAATCTCTTGTTCTGATTCACCGAAAGAAGAAAGAACAATTCCTTCATTTTACTATTGGAAAACGATATTCAAACTAGACGCAGAAGAGGAGAAAGCCATTCGCGCACTTGGCATTAAAAAAATCTACCTTCGTCTTTTTGATGTAGACTGGACGGATAGACCTGAGCCGAAAGGACATCTTATATTAAATGATTCAATCCCCCGATCATTACAGATTGTACCGGTTGTATTCGTCACTAATAAAACTTTATTAAATATTCAGCCGCAAGCTCTTGAAATACTTGCAGATAATATCACAACAAGCATTCAAATTTTCACCAAAAGAAATCATATCACTTTCACAGAACTACAAATAGACTGTGACTGGTCAGATAAAACACGAGACACATATTTCGATCTTCTAAGACTGATAAAAATAAAATTACCCCAGTCCTGCATCCTCTCAGCGACCATTCGTCTGCATCAGGTTAAGTACCGCCAGATCACTGGTGTTCCACCTGTTGACCGAGGAATGCTCATGTTCTATAACATGGGACATCTCAAGCCAAAAGCAAATCAAAACAGCATTTGGAATAAAGAAGATGCCGAATTATATGTTGGTTATATAAAGAAATATCCTCTGGATCTTGACTGCGCCTTACCTATATTCGGTTGGGCTTTGCAGATCAGAGGCGATAAAATTATCGAATTATTAACCAAAGAAACTTTGCCGGACTTTGCCACTCTTGATGGATTTAAGATGAACGATGACAAAACTGTAATTGCTGAAAAATCATTTTATCATCATAACAAATACATTAAAAAAGGAGATATTTTCAGAATGGAAAAACTTAACAGTGAAGATCTGGAAGCAGCAGCAGACATGCTTTCAGGACATCTGAACCAAGCTCATACATCCGTCACACTTTTCGATTTAGACTCTAAAAATCTTATAGATCATGATATTGAACAACTGGAAGAAATTTTTAATTATTTCAATTAGCATAATTACACTTGTTATTATTAATTATCGCTATTTGACTGGTTGTGCGGGAGGAGACTTCTGGGAAATTACCGATAGCTTCTTTGCTCCGGAAGTCATTGAAAACAAGAAATTCCATTCCTTCTTCAGAAGTATGAATCCCATATATGATGGTTATGGTGGCTATCATAAAGTAGATTATATACAACAGTTTGACACTTTGAATGTAGAAGAATGGAAAACCTTTCTAGGTGCGCCAGTGCAAGATAGAGACATACATTTTCTGTTATACAATGCAAAACTGGGTGCAATTGATACGCTAATTTTTTATACAAAAAAATCCGACTTTCCGATTTCCTCCAGACTGAAAGCTAACTCTATAACAAGTGTTTCTGATAAAAATAAGGTAAAAGAATTCCTTTATTATCTTGGCTTTGCTAAAAGGTGCGCAGAATACTGTACCCAAGAAATAACTTGGTACGACGACGATGAAACTCCTGAACCTGACAAGCAAAAGCTGGAAACATTAATCGCCGGAGGAATAAAGCAAGCAAGGCAGGTAAAAAATCAATTTGTGAAGGAACGCTATTTCTTCCAGATAACAAGACTCCATTTTTTCAATTCTGATTTTGGAGAATGCGCTCTTTATTTTGAAGATCATAAAGATTCCTTTACCGTGAGTCCAAGTATGAAGTATAGATCTATGTGCTATGCTGCAGGGGCTTATAGAAAACTTGATCGTCCGGCTGACGCTAACTATTTATATTCCATTGCATATGATCAATGGGATCCGATAAAAGAAACAGCCTTTATGAGTTTTATGCCCAGCGAAGAGTCAGATTGGAATGGTTCCCTGGCACTTTCCAAAAATAAAAGACAAACTGCCGCTCTCTGGCATTTGCTCGGTGTCAAAGAAGATGCCTTAAGGGCTATGAAAATGATTTATATTCTTGATCCTAAATCCGATTTACTGGAGTTATTGCTAGCCAGAGCTATTAACATAGAAGAAGAAAAAATTCTTCCCACCTCCGCTTACTCATTGGATTCTACAGGATACAAAATCGTAGAAGCTAAAATGGATAAGGAATTGCTCAAATTCGTTACCGATATAGCTAATAAGGGCAATACATCCAAACCATGGCTTTGGAACATGTCTGCAGCTTATCTTAACATACTTGAAGGAGATACAAAAAAAGGAGACTCATTTCTAAAAACGGCATCAACACAGGTAAAAAGCGACGATCAGATGGTTATGGATCAGATCAGTGTCATTCGTATCATTTCAAAAATTCAGATATATAGTCCCACAGATAAAAATGAAGAAACTATAACACGCGAACTAAACTGGCTAAGAAATGCCCAAACCAATAATGAAAGACTTCGCAGTTCCAACGCCTATTATTGGGCGATCCGTCGTTTGGCTGAAATTTATGATTTATGGGGAAACAAGGTAGTTGCTTACAGTCTTGACCAATCCAGAACTCCTGAATATCTACGAGATAATGAATTTCTGGAGCAGATGATTACATATCTTAACAAACCGTCTAAAACACCTTTCGATAGCCTGGTGCAGAAAACATATGGACACAAAGTAGATGTTCTATATGATATGCAGGGAGTAAACATACTGTACAGCAACTATAACTTTGAAGAGGCCAAAAAGAAATTCACATTGGCCGGAGCAAAATACCTGGAGTCTGATCCTTTTACAATCCGACTTAAAGATTGCAGGGACTGCGATCAGGCTGAATATGATGGCTCATATGATAACATTAAGTTCATCAATGCAATGATCGATCTTGAACAAAAAGCCAAATCAAATCCTTCAAACGCCTTTGATATTTACTTTAAACTTGCCAATGGTTATTACAATATGACCTATTTTGGAAATTGCAGAAACATATATATCAATGGCACCTTTGATGTGGGCTTGATGTATTTTTACTGGGATTCTGAAAAAGTTATTATAAATAATAATAAAAACATTTTCGACTGCACTAAAGCAGAAGAATACTACATCAAAGCTATGAATGCCACAACTAACAAAGAGCTTAAAGCTAAATGTGCTTTTATGGCTGCCAAGTGTGAGCAGAATGCATTCTTTATTTCAGGTTCATTAAAATACGACAAACAATTCAAAGCAGGAAAATACTTTAAACTACTAAAAGACCAGTATGCATCCACTCAATACTATAAAGAGATTATCAACGAATGTGGGTATTTCAGGTCTTACCTAGAGAGGAAACAAGATTAAGCTAAAAGTGGAAAGCTAAAGTGATTATGCTTTGGAGGTAAAGAATTCTTTCTAATAATTAAAACACAGAGATATACAGAGAACGCTCAACAAACTAAACATAAGCATCGGGATAAATGTAGCATCGCTGAACATGGTCTCTGTATATCTCTGTGCCTTCTTTTTATAACAATTAATAATCAGAAGCACAAAGTGACAACTCACTCCTCATGAATTTCTAACCTCTTTAATTTTAAACACCTTCGTGCCAGCCGGTACCTCCCACTCTACTAAATCTCCCTTCCTATAACCGATAATCGCCGAACCCAGCGGAGCTAATATAGACAGCTTATTTTCTTTAAGATTAGAAACAGAAGGAGGGACAAGTTTAAATGTCATGGTCTTCTTTTCCTTTTCATCAAATATATCAACTTCGGAATTTACTCTTATAACATCTGCAGGAAGACGCTCACCTTCCACTACTTTAGCAGATTTCAACTCAGTACTAAGTTTCCTTAAACTATACTGAGAAAAATCTGATGGAGTATTTTTGATAAGACTTGTAATAAGATCGTAGTCTTGTCTGGATAAAATAATTTCCTTTTTCATAAAAGTCTATTAGTTTAAATTAAAATGTTTAATTGATGCAGATGAAAAGCCCCCTGCTGTTTGAAAATATAAATTGTGGAGGGATTCATGTTTGCCTTTGATATCTCTTTTGTATAAGGAATAAGGCTCTATTTGCCATGTCTCAGTATATCCTCCGAGTTTCATAAATTCAAAACAACTATTTAACAACTCTTCTCTCGCTATGTACTTATCTGAAGTAATATATTTAGCATTCATTAATCTGGAATAAAGCCCTGACGTCTGGAACCATGCGGAAATACCCAGTGCAAAAGATTTATAAAGATCAAATCCTGATGCAATAGTTCCTTCGGCAATAACCTTAACCTCTTCATCCAGCTTGTGCATCCTTAAAACCTTATTAACATTGGCAAAAAAATCATCCCTTTGTTTCCCTTCATTCGCGGGATGGGATAGGAACGACCTATAAAACTCTTCTGAAAGAGTAATAAAATCAGGAATAGTTAATGACTTATTTATTTCATTACAAAGATTTGACAAACAACCTCTACTATATTTTGTAAGCTTAATTCCCACAGGTTTCCCCATAGTAATTCGTCTGATCTTCCAGATAAAGCTTAGTAAATCTTTAAGATTTTGGATACGCATATCCTCACATGAAAAACATGTTAACATTGAAGAAAGATCAATCTCAATCATCTTCACATTAGGCTTCGATGCCGATTGAAGAAATAGTGCCTCATTAAATATTTCATACGACATAAAAGGGCTACTTTTCTTTATTTCCAGCACAATATCATTCCTGTCAACAACCTTCGTAGAAACAGAATTATTTAATTCGAGTTGAAAATAAAAATTACTACTTCTGAAATGGATTACATTCATGAAATATGGCTGCATGCATTGACTGCTTCCGATATGCACTCTTAAATCTTTTTTGCTCACGGCGGAACTATGTCCGGAAACTAACATAAACTCATCAGGCACTGAATCCATGTTTCCAACAGCATCGGGATCAGTGGCTACTACAACTGGAACATCCTTAATTTTCAGATAAGATAACCAGTAATACTTATTTCTCTTATCGGAAAGAAGGCGGAAAGTTAAAGCTTTAACACCACGACTCCACCAATCAGACTTCTTTACAATCAGCTCATGAATATCAGCTTTCCTGAAATACCAGCTTTCAGACATGATGATCCTCTGCATCACCATAACAAGCACTGTTAACAGAACACTAATAACAACAAGTATATCACTTGATATATAAATAGCAATAAAAATGGTAAAAGCTGTAAGGCATACGGCAGCCAGGAAAATAATTTTTTCGACCGGCTCAAGAAATATTTTTTTTAACATAGCTAAAGACGATTAATTAATAATAGAAACAGAAACTCAAACAAGTAACCGAATTCCCCGAACCCTTGTAATAAAAAGAATGGGTCGGGGATTAATTAATAAAGTCTTTAGAAGGCAGGGATAGAAGAAGATTAAATATAATGGCATCATTACATATCGAATCTGCAGGAAAAGCAAGGTGCTTCCCCGTGGCATATTGCGGCAGATTATATGTTTTTAAAAGACCCTCCATTATTAATCAAATCTAGTATATATATTCAAAAGAGGCACACTGTATTTTTACCTATTCATACTCTATGAAAATACTGACCCAATAATAAATAAAAGTGAAAAAATATATTTAGGGAACTATTGAAATGAATGAGGGGCAAAAAGATATTGACAAAAAGAAAACAGGTTCAGATAATAATATCTGAACCCGCAGAAACTATTAACTTAAAAATCTTACTCCTTTATCAATTTTTTCTGAGACATTAACGATCCATCTTCAGAGTAAATCAAAATAGTATATATGCCTTTATTCAGCATTTCCACATTAATTGAAGAACTCCCTAAGCCTTCCATACATATTTGACCTGTACTATTAATGATCATGAATCGATAATTCATGATTCCTTCAACGTTAATTAAACTTTTAACAGGATTAGGAAAAACATCAACGGAAGTATAACCACGACCTCTAATAGATGTAGTAAATGAGTTAACCTTAAATGTACAAGTTCGAATATTATGAAATTTATCCGTTGTCTTAATAGTAACAGTCATACCATCAGCAAAAACTGTTCCTGCAGCAGGAGTTTGCTCTAGCAAAGGATTCTCATCAGTATTATCCGTAACTTCAATATTCTCTCTATAGTCTGGCAATATAGCTGCATCCAGCTTCTGATCTCCCGGACATGTAAATATTGGAGCCTCTGTATCAGGCAATGTTTTTACATCATCAAGCTTATATATCTGTCCGACATTTTCGGATTCATCTTCTTGGTAAAGATATATATCATACGAAGTATTTACTTCAAGACCTGCAATTACTTTGCTTATAACTTGATTAGTTATATTTATATCAATATTACCAAAAGCAATAGAATTTGTTCCTTCAAGGATTATATTGGCATCTGTGATAGTATTTGGATTGCCTTTATAGATGGCATAATGCACTACACCTTTTTCAGATGCTTTCACTTCCAGGTTAAACCCTTGGAAAGTTATATTTGATGCAAGTGGATAGGAAGCAATTAAAGGCTGAGTATAATGATCACCACCGAAAACAACATAAACTGTACCTCCCTCTTCTGTTCCACCGCTACCTACTGCAAAATCCGAATGACCATCACCATTAAAATCCTGATCCCCGCTTATTTGTCTACCTATATTGCTTTGTGAAAGATTCTGAATTCTGAAACCATTTACTCCATTCAGAGCTGCAGGATCAAAGGTTGCATTAGTTGTCTCTTTAGTCCCATAGATAGCCCATACTTCATTACTTTTAGCCACAGCAATAAAATCTCCAATGCCGTCAAAGTTAAGATCTCCTGCAGCTGCTGCAGTTTGACTTATTCCTGGTACCATAAAGCCTTTTACACCATCCAGTGAATTGTCTTTGGTAACCACTGCCGGGAATGGTTTTGAAGAGCCATAAAGGATATTCTGAAACGAAAACAAATCATCAATGCCATCCCCATTGATATCTCCAAGCTTACCAACCCATTTTAAAAAAGATGGTAATTCATAATTGATAATGGCAAATCCATCTGTACCATTTACTTTATTAATATCAATCAAAGGGCTGTAGGGGCCTGGCTTACCAAAAAATACATAAGTTTTCGAAGGTGCATCTGTAGTAAAAGAATTAGCCCATAATCCTACTATGATATCATCATAACCGTCATTATTAATATCACCAGCAGGTCCGACGAGATAAGCAGATCTGGAAGCGTAAGAAATCTCACTTAATCTGAATCCTCTTGTTCCATCTAAAAAAGATTCATCTATTGAAGCAGGAAAATTTCCGTTTTTTCCAAAAAACACCAATGTTTCCCCACTCCAATGAGGGTGGCCAAGCAACATATCTTCTATTCCGTCTCCATTAATATCTCCTGCTCCCCAACATTCATTAACCCCATCAATATCTATGATAAAACCATTATTCCCGTTAATATCATTAACTGTCATAGTTGCCGGAAATGAACCGGCTTTGCCATACAGAATCATTACCTTTTCTTGTTCAGTACCGATTACTAAATCACCAATCCCATCATTATTGATGTCACCAAGTCCTTTCACAAATTTCCCTCTTCTTTCATCTTCAGCAATTCCCTCCACTTTAAATCCGTTGGATCCATTAAGTGTATTAAGATCAAAGGTTGAAGCAAAAGGTTTATCGGACCCAAAAATAATATATGCCGTTCCACCGAGATAAAATCCATTCTTATTTGCATATTCGGATGTCACACAAAGATCGTCAAATCCATCATTATTGATATCTCCAATGAATGCTAGCTCTTCGCCAAGTCTGTCACCTTTGGTGAGACCTTTTATAGAAAAGCCATTATGTCCATTAAGAGACTTCAGATCAAATACTGAAGGATAGTTTTGAGCAACAACATTACTTGTAAAAAATAATAAACAAAGAATGCTTAAATAGGCTTTAAAACGTTTCAAAAACATGATAAAATAAATTAAAATTTAATAAGAAATACAATTTATAATATTAGTTACAGTGAATCAAAGAATACACAAACAATAAAACCACTCTAGACCTAGCCAGCCATTCAATAAGAGTTTAAGTAAAGATTTTTCACTCGACTAATAGGCATAAAACATTATAAATTAAAGAATAATAATCAAAGTATTATTCCTGATTAATAAACAATACAAATACCAATAGGAACGTCAATTATGAATTGAAATTCGTACCAATTCACTCGGACTGAACGGAAAACTGAAAACCTCGGTAATTCAACTAATTGCCTATTAAAAATAAAAAAGGGAAGAATATTAATATTCTCCCCTTTCAATCTAACAATGTACTGAATTATTCCTTCACAATTTTTTGAATATAAATAACGCCTGACTGGCTAGTCGCTTTAAGTAAATATAATCCAGAAGGAATATCTTCAATAGAGATATTCCCCTTTCCTTGAGGAATTAATGAAGATAAGACCGGATGATTGTTCATATCAAACAAAGACACTTCCATATCCTCTTTACTTACATTTTCAATATTCAAAGTATTTTTACATGGATTTGGATAAGCCATTGGTATCATTGAAAAAGCAGGGGATTGACCTAACGAGGTGACTTCACCATATCCTTCATAAATAATCCTGGACTTATAATTCCTCCCAGTTTGACCAATTTCTATTGCACCAACCTCCTTACCTTCCTTAATTGTCTCGGTTAAACTACCATTTGAATTATATGTATTGTATGTCAATTCAGAAGTTATAAACTTCCATGTATTATTCTGCAAAACCTCTATCAAATAACCTGTATCATTGCCTTTTGCATCCACCGGAAAAATATATCTAGTAAAAATCAAAGGCCCACCGCCATAATCTCCCTGTATAATCATGGTAGTATTACCTTGAGCATCAATTGTATAAACTTCATCAACTGAATAATACCACGATTTCGTACTGGTATTATATCCTTCTACTCTTCCTTTTTTTATTCCCTCATTATCTGTCGTGTAAGTAATCCTTTGATCGGATCCATTTTCAATTAGGCCAGAAGAAAATTTTTCTTTTTCAAAATCTATCCAAACCATATTTGAATATTTCTGGTCTAAATGCCATGAATTAGATTGCCATGTATACTTTTCTACCATATTCGGATATTCAAGTGTACTATTAGAACGGGAATAAACGGTTCTTTCAATATTTCCCCAACTAACTCCATCACTTGAGCTGAAGCTCTCAAACTTGGCTAGATATCCTTTAGAATCATAAGTCCGGATTTCTTTATGTGAGGGAATAAAGACATGATTCTTATACAGGTAAGAATAATATTCTGTTTCTTTTCCAAAACTATTATAAGAATACACTTTCTTAGATGCAGTATCTCCAGCGGAATTAAAGTATAGTTCCAAAATCAGGTTATTATTATCATCATATTCAAATTCCATCAAACCATTATACTCCCAACTTCCTGAAGTATAATTCCAATTATAATAATTCCCCTTTCTCGGTTGTCCATCAATTGCCTTTGATATTCCAGCTTTAGCACCTTCTCTCTGGAAAACCAATAATATCAATAGCAAGAGCATTAATAGATTCTTCATTTTTATAAAAATTTGTTTTAAAAAGATATAAATATTTTAAAGTGTAATTTATCACATGCGCCATTGGCTTTCGCCCTTGACAATTATTCTATTAATGTAATCAATAAGGTCAACTTTCTGTCCTTCATAAGAATCAGAGTGGGTTTGAGAAAGCAGAAAAAACTCAGCTATTTGTTCTGCCCCCAATCTTCCTTTAAAATGTAGATAAAGAACTTGTTCAATAAGATCCTCCAAATATTTTTCATAGTGAGCAGCTCTTTCCAAAGCATCAGGATTGCCATTGATAAACAATCTTCTTTCTATCTCTGAAAGATTGTTAACCAAATATGTAGCATCAACCGCAACTTTAGTTTCCATCTTTGAATCTACCTTACCAGTCCCATTACAATAAGCACAACTACCGGGAATCCATTTCAGCTCCTGGTTTAACCTTTTAATATCATCCCAATCTACATGACCTTTTCCAAAACAACGAGGACATTCCATTTGTGATAATCCTCTTTTAAAAATCCGATCTAAAAAATTCATACCATTATTTAGAATTAAAACTTCAGGAATCTAATTTACAATATTTTTAAGGAAAGTTCCAGTATTCCTGAGTACAACACTCATGATTACTTTCTTCCCAAGCGTACAATTACCAGAAAAGCTTCTTTGTTAAACTATTGCACACTTGAATCATTAGATATTTCTACAAATACTTTATCGCATTATTTTTACACGTGTAAAGTTTTATTAACTTACAATCAATGCGTTAAACTCCCACGAAAACCAAAGAGCTCAATCAACAATGAGGCTTTATCTGACAAATCATTTATAAGATGAAAACACTGGAAAAAAATACAATTTCGTTAGAAGGAGATTCCAGTCGATGATCTATTTCCCTATTCCCGCACCTGATATGCGTACTGAACTTTGGACCAAAGCTTTTGGAAAGGATTTTGAGCTTGCCCCCTCCGTGAATATAAAAAAGATAGCAAAAGAGTATGAATTATCAGGAGGTGCCATCACCAATGTGCTTAGATATTGTGGGCTCAAGGCAATCAGTAAACAAGAAAAAATGATTGAAGAAGAAGATATTTATGCTGGGATAAGAAAAGAACTTATTAAAGAAGGGAAAACAATTTGAGTTTAAAAGAAAACCGTTAGACATTATGTGGTTTAAGAAACTCACAGGCCTTGAAGAAACGTCACCGGAAGTTGTAAGGAACAATATCATCGTTAAAGGTAACAACCTTTATTCCAAGGCAAATGGAAGATCATTCCAATTTGGCTCCTTGCAAATACCTTCTCTCAAAACACTAAAAGAGGAAGCTCCGCCAAGGGAAGTATTCAAAGGAAAAATCTCCGTATCTGAAGTAGTTGCCAACGTTCAACAACTTCATTGCGATAGTAATAACCAAAATGCCTTATTCCAGGCAGCATCACAGTTTAATTTATTGGAGATGGTGGGTCCTCATATCACTCCTGAACGCGGTATTGATATTTATGAAAAGGATAACACACAAGGTCCTGCATGTGCAATTGCTTGTGGTGCAGGAACAATCTACAGAAATTATTTTGTACCAGTTAATGGACAAACAGGACAATCTGCCAACTTCCAGATAGACTGTTTGGATCTCATCGGTGAAGCCCTGAACTATAAAGAACTTGAGCTATGGAAAATGAGGAATGGGTATGCTTTATTAACTCAAGATGGACTGTTGCAAATCAACCGTCAAATCAATGAAATGAGCAATTCGGAAAGAGAAAATTTAAAAGAAAAACTCAAAATCGGAATACAATGGGATACAGAAGTAACACTTACTGAACAAAACCAAATTGTATCTCAGGCATACTGTTCCGCTCTTCCTGTTGCGTATTCACACATAGAATCTTTTTATTGGGAAAGCTTTGCAAGAATTATCCTGGAAGCTACCTACGAGGCTACATTATATGCAGCTTTAATAAACCTTGAGAGGACAGATTCCAACAAAGTATTTCTCACTCTTATTGGGGGTGGTGCATTTGGGAATGCACTTAACTGGATACTTGAATCACTTGCTGTTGCTTTAAAAAAATTTATCAGTACCCCATTGGATGTGAAGATTGTTAGCTACGGCAATTCAAATCCATTGATTCAGAAATCACTGCATGAGATCTAATCTGATATTGACTAAAATATTTTTACAATTGCCTTCAAACTGGAAACTAACAACAAACCTTTTCGGGAACGTTTCACCGAAATAGAGTCTAAATAATTAGTACATTTTTCACTTATAAAAATAAAAAACTATGTTTAGGACATTTATTCTTTCACTATTATTCATCGCCCTCACTTTTTTATCCGTTCAAGCCCAGTTTTCACAAACTTATTATACCGATCAATTTTATGAAATTTTTGTGAGTAGCAAAGGAGAGATAGCATCTATTCATGCTGACCTAGATTTTCGTAATGTATTAAGAACAAAGTTTTTAAAATTCAATTCAAACGGCGAAATAACTGACAGAATAGATGTTACAGGTGTCCCTACTCAATTACCTTACTATTGTGTGACAAAAGATGATGAGATAATCTTTAGTACACCGGAAGGAATCAAAATATATAACTTTGACGGAGAACTAGTAAGAAATATTGGTTACAGTACAGTTGGGTATATATTCAAGGATAATGAAGACAATTTCCTAATTGCTAATCCTCAGGAGTTTGATTGTAATTTTATAAAGCTTGACAATTCGGGTAATGTAGTATGGAATAAATTTCTTGAAAACTGCAAACAGATCAGATCAGTAGATACTGAAGATGGATATGTAGTTGCATTACACAAAATAAATGAAGCAAAAACAGACCCCATTCAGTTTATAAAATATGACAAAGATGGTAATGTAGTAGCAACTAAGGAATATAATATTAATGCAGACTTTACAGGCTTCCATTATACTAGTAATGGATTATTTGCTACAACTTTCAATTTACTGATTGCTCTTGACAACAACCTAGACACCCTATGGACAAAATCAATTACTCCAACAATACCAACAAGGTGGATTCAAAGTAAAGCAAATGCAAATGGCATTTACATTCTTTATGATAGTTATAATCCTGCTCCTGAACCTAATTTGATACAAAAACTCGTAAAATATGATTTCAAAGGAAATGTATTAAACGAATATATAAAAGGCTCTACCTTTGCAGAAGAAGTAAGATCTTACACAGTGACGGAAACTGATGATGTATTCATTGTCTTCAGAGCTGCAAGCCCATCTAAGACTCTGCTATTGAAAGGAGATATCGTTACAGGTACAACTTCCCTATCTGAAATATCATTCAAAATGTATCCTAACCCTGTTGCTGAGAACTCAGCTCTCATTATTAATACACCAATCAGTGATGCGACTTTAACAATTTTCGATGTAAAAGGGAACAAACTGAGAGAAGGAATCAAGCTATCAGATAACATTTCAGTAGATCATTCCTTAAAAAGTGGAATGTATTTTTATCAGGTATTAAAAGATTCATCCGTATTAACCTCAGGAAAAATTATAGTAGAGTAGAAAAAGCAATTGGGGCATGCAATGCTATGCCCCAACTACTTTTAATTCTTCTTTAGATAAATCCCCCTACTGAAACTTCTCATACAACTTAGGACAAATCTTTTTCATGCTTTCCTGACTTCCTTCATTCCAATTAAGCTTCAACTGATCATCTGCATCATAAGCATTTAAACCAGCATAGTCTAAATAATCATATATTTCCTTCCCTGTCTTTTGATTAAATGCTATAACAGCCACATTCAAAAGACCTTCAAATTCATATATCTTAATCTCTGAAATCAAATCTCCGGTATTGGCTTCATTTATCAGGTAATCAGGATTTGCCTTTGAGTTATAATATATATCCCTTCCTCTTGATATGATCCAGCATCTGAAATATTCAAAACAATCGTCAGAGCAGCCTCCATTCATTATATAGCCTGCACACCACAAATCTGAATTGTAAGAATCAATAAGTAACTGATGCGTCCTTAGTTTAAAGCCAATAATCTTTTCTGTTGATAGTTTACTAAGTTCAGATATCAGCCACTTTTCCTGGTCGTCCAGACTGGTTGAAGCCTTTATTGATCGGCTTATTATTTTCCAATATAAATTCTCATCAAGCATCTTAGAAGTCTTTGATAGCTTTGTAGAATCATAGCGTATTTCTATAATTTCATTGAACTCTATCTCAGATTCAAGTGAACTTCCTTCTCCTCTCTCCTCTATAACTGCGGGGTTGGTGCACGCAGTTATCGTTGATAATACTGTTATAAAAACATTTATGAAATAAATACCTCTTTTCAAAATTCTGGTCATAAAACTCAATTTTAAAAATAAAGGTATAAAAAAAGCCCTGAAGTAAAACTTCAAGGCTTCATTGTTAAACTTATCACTTACTACCTATTACTTATTCTTGTTAGAATCTACTTCTTCGTAGTCTACGTCAGTAACTCCTCCTGTATCAGTTGGGCCTTGTCCGGCAGCACCACCACCAGCTTCAGGACCAGCTCCCTGAGTTGCACTGTACATTTCCTGAGAAGCAGCTTCCCATGCTTTGTTCAATGATGCAAGAGCAGTATCTATAGCATCTGCATTTCTTGAACCGTGAGCAGTTTTAAGCTCAGCAAGAGCGCTTTCTATAGCAGATTTATTTCCTGCAGAAAGTTTATCTCCGTATTCTTTCAATTGCTTTTCAGTCTGGAAGATCAAAGAGTCAGCAGCATTGATTTTCTCAGCACTTTCTTTCTCCTTCTTATCTGCCTCTTCGTTTGCTTTAGCTTCAGCTTTCATTTTCTCGATCTCAGCATCTGTTAAGCCTGAAGAAGCTTCAATTCTGATCTTCTGCTCTTTGCCTGTTCCTCTGTCTTTTGCAGATACGTGAAGAATACCGTTAGCATCGATATCGAATGTTACTTCAATTTGAGGAACTCCTCTTGGTGCTGGTGGTATTCCGTCAAGATGGAAACGTCCGATTGTTCTATTATCTCTAGACATCGGTCTTTCACCTTGTAATACGTGAATTTCTACAGACGGCTGGCTATCTGAAGCCGTAGAGAACACTTCCGATTTCTTTGAAGGAATAGTTGTGTTAGACTCTATCAGTTTAGTGAACACACCACCCATAGTTTCGATACCAAGAGAAAGAGGAGTAACATCTAGAAGAAGTACATCTTTTACTTCACCTGTCAATACACCACCTTGGATCGCAGCTCCTACAGCAACTACCTCATCAGGGTTAACTCCTTTAGAAGGTTTCTTTCCGAAGAATTTCTCAACTTCTTCCTGAATTCTTGGAATTCTGGTAGACCCCCCTACAAGGATTACTTCATTAATTTTATCTATTGAAAGGCCAGCATCTTTAAGCGCTTTTTTACAAGGCTCAAGCGTTCTCTTGATAAGAGAATCTGCAAGCTGCTCAAATTTAGCTCTTGTCAATTGTCTTACAAGGTGCTTAGGAACACCGTCAACAGGCATAATATATGGCAAGTTGATCTCGGTAGAAGTAGAGCTTGAAAGTTCAACTTTAGCTTTCTCAGCAGCTTCTTTCAATCTTTGAAGTGCCATTGGGTCTTTTCTAAGATCCAAACCTTCGTCTTTTTTAAATTCTTCTGCCAACCAGTCGATGATAACCTGGTCAAAGTCATCACCTCCAAGGTGGGTATCACCGTTAGTAGATTTAACTTCAAATACACCATCACCTAATTCAAGAATTGAAATATCAAAAGTACCGCCACCAAGGTCAAATACTGCGATAACCATATCCTGATGTTTCTTATCAAGTCCATATGCAAGGGCTGCTGCTGTAGGCTCGTTGATAATACGCTTCACTTCAAGACCTGCAATCTGACCTGCTTCTTTAGTAGCCTGTCTTTCTGCATCGTTAAAATAAGCTGGTACAGTAATTACGGCTTCTTTTACTTCCTGACCCAGATAATCTTCTGCAGTAGCTTTCATTTTCTGAAGGATCATCGCTGAAAGCTCCTGTGGAGTATAGTGTCTGTCTCCTATTTTCACTCTTGGAGTATCATTAGGTCCTTTTTCCACAGTATAAGTAACATTTGAAGCTTCTTTAGTCACTTCAGAATATTTCTTACCCATGAATCTTTTGATAGACATAATGGTATTCTTCGGATTGATAATCGCCTGACGTTTTGCAGGATCTCCGACTTTTCTTTCCCCATTGTCAAGGAAAGCAACAATAGATGGAGTTGTTCTCCTACCTTCGCTGTTGGCAATTACAACCGGTTCATTTCCCTCCATAACAGACACGCAGGAGTTCGTTGTACCTAAGTCTATACCAATAATTTTTCCCATAAATAAATATTTTTAAAAGGTTTTTAATTTTCTCTGTTGCTTGGTACTATAACAATGGTTATGCCAACAGGAATTCCGAACTGACAGTATGCCATTCTGACATAAACCTATAAGAAAGGGAAAAAAAAGATGAAAAAAAGGCAAAGAATGTTTCCTTTGCCTGACAAAAAGCTTATTAATGAATTATTTTATTGATGCAGTAGGAACAGAAACCGGTGCAGGAACAAAATCCACCTGAATATCGTGCACTTTTTCATTTCCCATTTTTTTCATATTTATTAATACTTCAGGAGTCTGCCATATTGCATTTTTATCGGTACTGGTTTTAGGCTCACCATTTTTATCAGTTAGAAAAGCCTTTAATTCATCAAAATACCGTATTTGAGATGGCTGGTCCTCCGGATACACATTAAGCTGTATCTTATTTATTTTCAAGTCTTTACCATAAAAATAAGATACTTCTGCTTCTTCAAGCTCATTTACTTCAAAAAGGTAATCAAGATAAGTATCCTCGGTAGAATCTCTTTTGGTATCAGCCTCCAAAGCAATAACCTCATCTTTAGTCATTCCAAAATTTACACCTCTGAAAACCCCGCTATCTGCTTTAAGGATTTTTACCATTTCCGTTCTCAGTGTATCTATACCAGATACAATGGTATCTGTTTGTTCTGGCTGTTCGACTGCCTGCTCCTCTGTTTGAGGTTTATCTTCTGAGCAGGAGAAAAGACAAGTAACGATCAACAATACCCCTACAATACTTCTATAATTCATTTTCTCTAAATTAAATACCCTAAATATTAATACACTGCTATATTAATAAAACTTTGCCAACCGTTAAAGTTTTTGAACGTTAATGAACTAAATCGAACAAATTTTACCATTGTAATGAAATTAACTATCTTTAACCAGTATGTGACTTTTTTAAACTCAATGAAATCAGGACGCTTTTTGTTTATTATTCTTTTATTTCTCTTCTCATGCAATGTAAAACAAGACCATGAACTGGAACCCGATTGGGACGCCCAGATTCTGGGACCACTGGTCAAAGAGGATCTCACAATTAATGAAATTCCCGACATAGACAGTTTTGCCTATGTAAAGACTTTCAAACTTGCGGATTTCGGAATTCCCAACCCTTCAATTGCAGTGAATATCCCTGCGATTCCTTCAACCAATCTCGGCCCCTTTGACCTGGACCTTACAGAAACATTCAAATCTGCAGAAGTCGAATCAGGTGAGATATATTTCGTCCTGACCAATAATCTCCAAGTGGATGTGAACTCAGGCGTAAACGTAGTTATTAGTCAACCTGGCGGAACAACACCAATATTGGTAAATCAAACCCTTAACACTGGTTTACCATCCAATGGGGGTGTCTATAGAATGACTCCTCTGAACCTGAATAACAGGCAACTTTTGCCTAACATGCAGTTGCAAATCAATAATTTTTCCACCAAAAACAGCAATGGAAAAGTTATTATAGACCCTGAAAGGTCATTTAAAATTGAAATTTATATACATAAGTTGAAGTTCAAATCAATCACACTCTCCAAGGGAAATACTTTTAATGTTGAAGAAACTGTAGATTTAAACCTTAAGGGAACAGATATCAATGCTGAATCTCTTTCCGGAAAGTTGTTTACTTTTGCCAACAATGGCATGCCACTAAAATTCAGCCTTCAGTTGTATTTCCTTGATGGCTCCTATACTGTCCTTGACTCCCTATTCAATACCGATCCTTCTATTCAGGAGCCTGTGATTGCGGGCGGAGTGACTGTGACGCCAAGAGAAACCAAAATTACAACTGAGCTTAACGAAGCCAAAGCAAATAAAATAATCAACGCGCAATTCCTTCGAATCAAATTCAATGCTGCCAATCCTCCCGATGTCATCATCAACAAGGATAATCTTTTGAAATTTCAGCTCACCGGGGATCTAAATGTTGCAATAAAAAAATAATTTTTCATGAGAAATCTTTTAACAGCACTGTTTATTTTTTCAACAGGATTATTTGCTTCGGCTCAAAATAATATGGGTACGAGGTATTGCAATTACAATGACCTTAACGCATCCAAATATTCTCCGTCTGAACTTGACCTTGGAAACAAACATGCCCAGATTGGGATCAATAGTTATGTCTGGCTAGGTAATACAGCTTTTGATTATAAGACCGCTAAAGAAATTTATCAAAAAGGATTAATACAGAATCAGGACGTCAATAAAGTTTTATCGAAACTGAATAGTGAAAACCTTTTTGGTGCAGGGCTTGACTTTCAATTGCTGGGAGTTGCAGTCCAATTTAAGACTAAGTCTGAGAAAAAATTGGCCTTTTCTCTAGGCGTAAATGAAAGATCAGGTACAAGCTTTCTATTTGGCGAAAACTTCTTAAAGCTTGCTTTAAAAGGTAACAAGCAATTTGCCGGACAACGTGTAAACCTTGGTCCTGCAAGTTTAAACATAAACTACCTTAGAGAATATGCACTCGGTGCAGCTATTCCGGTCTTTGGAAAGGAAGATGGATTTGGAATAAGAGCAGGTGTGCGGTTAAAGTATCTTACCGGCATAGGATCCATATATATGCGCCCTGCTAACGGTTCAATGTATACGGATCCGGAAGGACGCTTCATAGATTTTGATTTTAACTATAAAGTACAAACCTCCGGTATCGATAATATAAACCTATGGAACTCCAATGGCAAGGGCTATGGTGCGGATGCTGGAGTAACTGTTTTTGTAAATAAATACCTTCAATTTACCACCAGCATATTAGACATCGGAGCTGTGAAATACGATAAAGATGTTACAAGCTATGAGCGGTCAGGACAGGTGAAATATGAAGGATTGATTATAAGCAGGTTTTTCGGAAGCCAAAAATATAGCACAGATACACTTGCCCAGATTTTTGATCCGATAAAAACCAAAGGGGGATCATATAAAACTCCGCTTAGCACAAGGCTTGTTATTGAAGGAAAAATCAAAACTCCAAGAACTTCTAAAAAAGATGAGTCAACATACAATTCTAACACCATCTTCTTTACTTATATTCAGGGATTCCAGAACCTTCCCGGCTCCACAACAAAGTCTTTTTTCAGCATAGGCTACAATCATGACTTTCATAGAGTATTTAACGGTGGTGTTTTACTCTCAGCAGGGGGATATAATAAACAAGCTATTGGAGCTTTCTTCAGCTTCAAATTAGGACAAAGCTTTAAATGGGGATTTAGCTCGGACAACCTTACTGGTTTTATTTTCCCTAATCATGGAAAAGGAGCAGATATCGCAACCAATATTTCAGTTGCCTTTTAAAACACTCAGGCAACTGATCCTGGTTTTTCTTTTATTGCAAGTTGACCGCAGGCAGCATCTATGTCTTTGCCTCTGCTTCTCCTTACATTTACGGTAACACCTTTAGCTTCCAGAAATGCTCTGAATTTCTCGATCCTATCCTCCTTTGCATTCACATAATCTGCTTCAGCAATCGGATTGTATTCTATAATATTGATTTTGCAAGGTATAATTTTACTGAATTCATAAAGCTCACGAGCATCCTCAATCTGATCATTCACATCATGGAATACAATATATTCATATGTGACGCGAGTACCAGTTTTTTTGTAAAAGTATCTTAGCGCTTCCCCTAACGCTTCAAGACTATTGGTTTCGTTGATTGGCATGATCTCATTTCTCTTCACATCATTTGCAGCATGCAGAGATAATGCAAGGTTAAACTTCACCTCATCATCAGCAAGTTTTTTGATCATTTTAGCGACACCTGCAGTGGAAAGCGTTATCCTTTTGGAAGCCATATTTAAGCCTTCCGGAGAAGTAATCATTTCTATTCCCTTCAATACATTTGCATAATTGAGCAAAGGCTCACCCATGCCCATGAATACAATATTCGTTAAAGGAGTATTGTAATGTTCCTCCGCCAGTTGTCTTATCAAAACCACCTGATCATATATTTCCCCGGGCTCGAGGTTTCTCTTCCTTTCCATATAACCTGTAGCGCAGAATTTACAAGTCAGGGAACAACCTACCTGAGAAGAAACACAAGCGGTCATACGATCGTCGGCTGGGATCAAAACCCCTTCAACCAAATTGCCATCAAAAAGCCTGAAACCAACTTTGATAGTTTTATCAGAACTTACCTGTTTTTGAGCAATCGTAACCTTTTGAAATGCAAAACTTTCTTTTAACAAATCACGAGTTTTTATGGAAAGGTTGGTCATTTCATCAAAAGAAGACGCACTTTTATTCCAAATCCATTCATAAATCTGTTTTGCACGAAATCCCTTCTCTCCCTTCTCTTCCAGAAAGATTTTCAGATCCTGAATAGTTTGCTTGCGAATGTCTTTTAAAACCTGAGTATTCATAGGTGCAAAGGTACAAATAATCCCTCTAATTAATTGATCCCAGTTAAAACATATATGGACGATATAAAATTCATATCGAAATTTCAAACAGTTCTACCCAAGAATCCGTTAGAGCCATGTTTTTTCCGAGAATCGAATTGGATTTTTTCTTACTTTTGTATTACCAAATTAAGTCATATGAAAAAAGCATTACTTTTCCTCGCATTTTTATTTTGCGTATCTGCTTCATTTGCACAGGTTACGCTGGGAGTTTATTACTTCCCTTCCAAAACCGGTATTCTGACCAATAACTATGACCCTCAATATGATAGCAAAAACACATTTGCAGGTGGAGCGGGTCTTAATGTGGATTTTAGGCTTGACAGAGCTACAACATTCCAGACAGGTGTATTTTATGCCTCTCATAATCAAAAATTTACATCAGAACTTCAATTTCAACCAACTGATACCGCACGTGTATTAAGTGGAAAAAGAAGACTTGATTATATCAAAGTACCTTTATTTTTAAGAGCATCTCATAAGTTGACTAAAAAAACCGACTTCGTAGTTTATGGAGGTCCTCAATTGGGATATCTTATTAAAGGTGCCGGAGGAAACGTGATATATACAAGAAGAGAAGATGATCCTAATTTGACTAAGTTTTATGATCTGCCTCCTTCTAAAAATGATTACTATAATAAGTTTATCATAGATGCAGCCATTGGAGCGGGGCTTGATGTATATCTTAATCAGCATTTTACATTTAACACAAGTGCAAAATTTGATTTCGGTATTACCAATACCTTAAATAAGAAAGCAAAAACCAATGCGGACGTTCCGGTTACTACCTACGATAATTATAAGCAATTTTATCACAACTATACCTTCGCTCTTTTACTTGGAGTAACTTATCATTTCGGGAATGACCATTTATTGTCGCCTACAATGAGAGGTAGAAGATAGTCAAAGAAGAACTTTCATTGCAAAAGCCGGAATTCATTGATTTGAATTTCGGCTTTTGCCATTTTTACCGCAAGCAAAATCTCAAGACCGCCAAATTAAGACAAATTGTCACAATAAACATCAAAAAAATAAACCGACAAATGACATTTTTTCCTATTCTATAAATTATGCACCAATGGACAAAAGTTTGATGTTTTGGATTTAGAATAAAAGTTAGTTAACCTATGAACTTTAACAATTATACAATAAAGGCCCAGGAAGTCATTCAAAGGGCTACAGAAATCGCCGGAAGCCATCAGCAACAGGGGGTTGAATCCGGACATATCTTAAAGGCCATCCTCGAATCTGACGAGAATATGATTGCCTTTCTTTTAAAGAAACTGAATGTTAACAAAAATCTTTTTGAGACCAAACTGGAGGAGATCATCCGCTCCTACCCTAAAATGAGCGGAGGCAGTCCATTTCTTTCTAATGATGCTAATCAGGCTTTGGTAAAAGCAAGCTCTTTTTTGAAGGAATTTGGCGATCAGTATGTCGCTGTAGAACACCTTTTACTAGGTATTCTCGGCGGAAGAGATAAAACCGCCACCTTGATGAAAGATGCAGGTTTTTCAGAAAAACATCTGAAAGCCGCTATTCATGAACTTAGAGGTGGATCAAAAGTAACAGACCAAAATGCGGAAGCAAAATACAGGTCATTGGAAAGATATTCCAAAAACCTTAACGAACTGGCTAAAGCAGGTAAAATAGATCCCGTAATCGGTAGAGACGAAGAGATCAGGAGAGTACTTCAGATACTTTCAAGAAGAACTAAAAACAACCCTGTCCTTCTTGGCGAACCAGGGGTTGGTAAAACCGCAATAGTTGAAGGACTGGCGCAGAGAATCGTGAATGGTGATGTTCCTGAAAATTTGAAGTCGAAAACTGTCGTATCCCTGGACATGGGACTTCTTGTAGCAGGCGCTAAGTATAAAGGTGAGTTTGAAGAAAGGTTAAAATCTGTAATCAAGGAAGTAACTGATTCTGATGGAGAAATTGTACTCTTTATTGATGAAATCCATACACTGATCGGAGCTGGCGGAGGTGGTGAAGGTGCAATGGATGCTGCAAACCTATTGAAACCAGCTCTTGCGAGAGGAGAGCTGCACGCAATCGGAGCAACTACATTAAAGGAATATCAAAAGTATATAGAAAAAGATAAAGCACTTGAAAGAAGGTTTCAGGCTGTGATGGTGGATGAGCCGGATCTTCAGGATGCTATTTCTATATTAAGAGGTATCAAGGAAAAATATGAAGTGCATCATGGTGTGCGAATAAAAGATGATGCCATCATTGCTGCTGTAGAGCTTTCTAACAGATATATATCAGATCGCTTCCTTCCTGATAAAGCGATTGACCTTATGGATGAAGCAGCTTCAAAGCTTAGAATAGAAATTGACTCTTTGCCTGAAGAACTGGATGAGGTACAAAGAAAAATAATGCAGCTTGAAATTGAGCGCGAAGCTATACGTAGAGAGAATGATAAAGAGAAAGAAGCACAGCTTTCTAAAGATATTGCAGAGCTAACGGATAAGCGAAATGAACTGAAGGCACAATGGCAAAATGAAAAAACACTCATAGAATCCATTCAGAAGGAAAAGGAAAATATTGAGAAATATAAAAATGAAGCTGAACAGGCTGAACGTTCCGGTGACTACGGAAGAGTGGCTGAAATAAGATATGGGAAAATAAAGGAGAGCGAAAAGAATCTTCAGGACCTTCAAAAGCAAATTCAAGAAACGCAGGCGGATGGAAGCTCTATGCTGAAAGAAGAAGTGACTGCTGAAGACATTGCTGAAGTAGTAGCCAAATGGACTGGAATTCCTGTAGCAAAAATGCTACAGAGCGACCGTGAAAAACTGCTTCATCTTGAAGAAGAACTTGGAAAAAGAGTTGCAGGGCAGACAGAGGCTATCCAGGCAATATCAGATGCGGTAAGAAGGAGCCGTGCCGGTTTGCAGGATCCGAAAAGACCTATTGGTTCTTTTATTTTCTTAGGAACAACCGGTGTAGGTAAAACAGAGCTGGCCAAAGCTTTGGCAGAATTCTTATTCAACGATGAAAATGCAATGGTCAGAATTGATATGTCTGAGTATCAGGAAAGGCATTCTGTAAGCAGACTTATAGGAGCTCCTCCTGGGTATGTCGGTTATGAAGAAGGAGGACAGCTCACCGAGACAGTAAGAAGAAAGCCATACTCTGTAGTTCTGCTGGATGAAATTGAAAAAGCACATCCGGATGTATTCAATATACTGCTTCAGGTCCTTGATGATGGAAGGCTTACTGATAATAAAGGTCGTGTTGCAAATTTCAAAAACACAATTATTATCATGACTTCAAATATCGGAGCAAATCTTATTCAGGAAAACTTTGCCGAGATAAATGAATACAATGAAGAAGAAGTAGTTGAAAGAACAAAGATTGAGGTTATAGAACAGTTGAAGAAGTCAGTTCGTCCGGAGTTCCTTAACAGGGTAGATGAGATCATTATGTTCAAACCTCTTTCCAGAAAAGAAATCCGGAAAATCGTAGATATTCAATTTAAAGGTATTCAAAGAAGACTTGAAGAAAGTGGTATTAGAATAGAAGCTTCACCGGAAGTATTGGAGAAACTTGGTGAATTGGGATTTGATCCACAATTCGGAGCCAGACCGCTGAAACGTGTCCTTCAGCGTCATATCTTAAATGAGCTATCTAAAGAAATACTTGCAGGAGCTATTAAGAAAGATGAAGTTGTCGGAATTACTTTGGATGAAAACGGCAATATCCAGTTTCTGAATCTTGAATCTGTAAAACTTTAATTTGTTAAAGAATAGAAATCAAAAAGGCTGCTTACATTTTAAGCAGCCTTTTTGATTTCTATCTAATTTTTAAGAAAGATTAGGTTTACTACTGATTTGCTATCAATTTGAAACAGAAGGCCATTCTCATCCAAATCAAACCTTGGTTTAACATAAATCGTATAAAGCAAAAGCAAGATAAACCTTTGACCTATGTCAGATTTTCCACACTATTTCAGTTTGGGATTTATCAAAATAGCCTACCTGGATGTATTCGTACACATTCTTTTTATAATCGCTTTGTGTGGAATTTATACATTCAAATCGGTTCGCCTTATTGCCACTTATGCGGCTTGTTTTGTTTTGGGATACCTGATTACTTTCATTTTATCCGCATTTGGAATTATAAATGCCCCAGCAAAATTGCTCCCATTCCTTCTTCCTTTGACGACAATAATTGTTTCTGTCTCCAACTTCTTTCTTAAAAAGAACGCATTTACTAACAAATATTCCCCACATAACTACAGATATTTTCTCGCTCTAGCGGGTGGATTGCTCCATGGCCTGGATTTTCCTGCGGTTCTGGGATCAGCATTAGAATCTGATAAATTGTTTCTACCAGTTCTTGCTTTCAACATGGGAATTTTATCTGCTTTGATTTTGACAATTTCATTCTTGCTAATCACAGCATTCATTCTTACTTATTTATTAAGAGTAAATATCAGGGAGTGGAATTTAATACTATCAGGCGCTTGTGCTGGTATTTCAATTTATATTATAATGAATGCTTTTTTCTATACTCTGGTTTTGAAATAGCACAAAATAGAAAGCGTAACTGGGAAGGAATCAATTATTTTCTTTTTGTTTTCAAAACCAACTTAAAAATACAATAATCTAAGAATCAACCTAAATCTAAAAATTAAAATATACATTTTAGCCCTTTACAAGGAATTTCAGAAATCCTCATTTCCATATTTCCCATACTTTTCATTTTCTTCCTTCTTCTTATTTCTAAGACCACCATTACGGGCTGAGTTCAAAAACTGAGACCAGGCAAAAGGGTTCAGCAGACTTAAAGTAGGTTGGAAAAATCTGTTTTCCACTTTTGTAGTTTGCTGCTGCATATAATAATTGTGATTGTTTTTGCTGCTTGCTTCCTGAGTGTAAAGCATTCTTCTCATTACCTGCTCATTCAGATTTTTATGCATGTTATCATAAGAATTGTCATCCAATTTCAGTGAGAGAAAAGCTTCTTTAAATATTTTTTCTGTAGGCCATGGAAAAACTTCGACAGTGGGCAAAATGGAGGTATCTCCTAAAAGCTCGATTACGAGACTCAACTTATTTGTGTCTTTGGGAACAATAAATGACTTTTCTTTAAATCCCAGTGATTTGATTACGATACTATCCCCTCCTAAAGCGGGCATTGAGAAATAACCGAGATAGTTCGTGATGGTCCCCCTTCCGGATTTTGGAGTGTAGATAGTGACTCCAGGAATTCCATATGCACTGTCGCCACCAATTACAAGACCAGAAAGCTGAACAATATTTTTCCCATTTTGCCCCTGTGAAATAAGGGAATAGGATACAAAAAGCAGGATAAATAAAATTCTTCTCATAATTCAAGACACTAAAGGTAACGGAATTTTGCCTGAATAATTATTGCCTAAGGGGAAAATTATCGAACGTTACCCTGCCAACTAACTCTGCTCTTCCAGTATAAATGCGGCAAAGATACAAATAATCGTAGCACAAATCCCGATAACGCCAAGAACATCAAAATTGCATAGCAGGTTTTCCTCAGTGTAAATTATTTTACCGCTTATAGCTGTTGCGGCGCTTCCTGCCAATAGTTGAATAGAAGAATTAATTGTGATAAACCGGCCTCGGTGTTCGCTGGGGAATAGTGAATTTACGAGAGTAAGACCAGACATTTGTCTTGCAGTGGAAAGACACCAGAAAAGAGTGGTCACTAGCAAGGTTGCATTTTTTTCTGTAAACGGAAAAGTAGTTAGCAACAATAAAGGAATTATTGAAACAAAATTAAGAAGCAGAAACACATTCTGTTTCCCAAATTTATCTATAAGATACCCCACAATTGGATTTACAAACAAAGCTGCAAGCCCCCCATAGAAGAACATTAATGCTATTTCTTCTGTAGAAAAATAAAAATTTGTAGAAACAAATGCACTCAGAAACGGCAAAATTGTAGCTCCTCCTGCAAAAGTCAACAAAGACATAAAGATTACCGGCCAAATAAAATTTGCGCTTAATACAACAGATCTTAACTTTCCTGAAACATTTGATCTTGTAATCGTGGATGACTTCTGAGTTTTAGGAAGAAAGAAATATGTAAGAATAATAACTATAAAGTTAATGCACAAAAGCACCATGAAAGGGAATTTCCATCCATAATGATCCGAGAAATATACTGCAGCTGGCACGCCTGCAATTGTAGCCATGCCATTAGCAATCATTACAAAGCTAGTTGCAACACCGAGTTTTTTCAATGAAAATTTCTCTCCAAGATAGATCATCACTAGCGAAGACATTACCCCCCCGAAAGCTCCTGTAAACATCCTTGCCAACATGAAGAAATAATATGTATTCGCGATATAACTTAATATTGATCCTGTTAGGAAATAAAACAAACAAAACAACAAAGCCTGTTTCCTGTCAAACCGATCTATAAAAAATGAAGAAAAGAAGCCTGCGATTGCAGCAGTCAGTGTATATGCGGAAATGATCAAACCGTATTCATCCGGACGAATCTGAAATGATTTCATGATTTCAGGACCAAGGGGCAAAATCACTATGTAGTCTATTACAAAAGTGAATTGAATACACGCCAAAAGGAAGATTAGCGCAATTTCCTTGAGAGTCGTAGAACTCTCATCTTTAGTTGAAAAATCATTTAATGCTACTGGAGAAGACATACTTCAAATTTACATTCAACATTTACGATAAAATGAGGTGATGAGTTAACAGAATTACCCTAATAGATCTCGTCCTTTTTCCTTTTTCTTAATTGAATCCTGTTAACCTTTTCCGGAACAAAAGTACTCATCCAGATATACCTATCTTCGGACTTTAAAAATAAAGAATATCTACCTGATTCCCACGCATTAAATTTAAATTTACCATCTTTATCCGTCTTTATTATTTCTTCTTCCCCGGTAAGTTCATTGGACAAGATTAAAGAATCCTTAGAAGATGGATGATCCAGTGTATCAAGCAATATACCTTCACAATCCTTGTATTTCAAAGGGGCAAGCTCAAGGGTAATGTAAGTCAACACTGAACCCTTTCGTTTTCGTTGAACTGGTTCAAGCTTATATATGCCCTTCACTCCTTTATATTCAGCATAAAAAATATTGGTGGTATCCTTATTAATTTCACACGAGAATTCTCCCATATTATTTGTCTTTATAACTTCAACAGAATCATTGGAAAAATCAAAGACTTTCACCATACAATTCTTTACCATTGAAGTATCTTTTATCACTCGCCCCTTAACAAAGGATTTTTTAACCTTCTCCATTGTTATTTTATTTCTTACAAGATTCTCATACCTCGAAGAAAAATAAAGTTCCGTTTGCGATACCTTATAATCATCCTTTACAGCCTCCACCATATAATGCCTCCCGGGCATGAGGTAGCAAGAGAATGTCCCCTTATTAGAACTCTTAACAACCCATTCAACTTTTCCGGTTTCTGTATCAGAAATTTTTATAGTTACTCCTTTTAAAGGAAGAGCTTTTAGTTTATCAAGCATTACGCCTTCATATTTTATCTTATGAATAATAATCCTGTATATATCATCTCCTCCTGATTTTTTCCTGTTACTGGAGAAAAATCCTGTAGAAGTATTATCAGTAAGTATAAGGGAAAAGTCGTCTTTTGAGCTATTTAAAGGGGCTCCAAGGTTTATAGGTTTGGAGGCATGATGCTTCAAATCAACAAAAAATAGATCAAGTCCTCCGATGCCTGGCAATCCATTAGATGAAAAATACAAGCAACTATCCTTTGACACAAAAGGAAACATTTCATTTCCTGAGGTATTGATGGCTGTACCCATATTTTCTGGCATCATCCATGCTCCATTATGGAAGATACTTCTGTAAATATCAGTTCCTCCGTAGCCTCCAGGCATGTCTGACACAAAATAAAGGCAACTTGTATTTTTATCAAAGAAAGGATGACTTACTGAATAGCTTGGATTATTAAATGGTAGACCTTCAGGTTTAGTCCATTTTCCATTCTGATCCTTTTCAGCATAAAACAATTGTAGTCGCTTAGTATCTTTTCCAACTGCCTTTTCATTTTTGGAAAAGACAGCTCTTCTTCCATTTTCAAAAAATGTAATCGGACCTTCGTTTAGACCGGTATTAAAGTCTGTAAATTTTTGCAGCTTCCCAAATCCCGAATCGCCTGCAAATTCAACATAGTACAAATCAAGAAAGTTACCCTGATCGGCTGCATCAACATTCTTTACAAGCTCAATAGTTTTTCTGTTAGAGACAAACACAAGACCTTTCTGATAAAATGATGGGCAATATTCTGATGCATTTGAATTTATAGGAAGTTCCTTTACACTGTAAAATAAAGAATCTCTAAAGAAAGTATCATAAGCATCAAGGCCTCTCCTTTTGGATTCAGCTATTGCCCTCTTACTCAGACTTTCTTTACTATACAGATCATACCAAATTTTTGCCTCATCCTTTTTTCCATTGATTACCAATGCTTCTGCAAGATGCAGCTTGTAATCGGCTAGGTTAATAATGGCGTTATTTCTTTTAAACCCTTCTTTATACCAAAATTCAGCATCAGTAGTATTGTTAAGTTTCCAATAACACTCGCCTATCTTAAATCTAATATCAGCATTTCCAGTGTCCTTCTTAGCAATACGCTGAAACATCTCTCCGGCTTTTAAATAAGCTTGCTTCGCATAAAGATCTTCTGCCAGCTTCAGGTCATTTTTAAAGTGTGCAACTATGTTTTTGTCCTGACTATAAAGGAGTGATGTTTTTGATAGCAATACAACAGCAACAATCAACTTCAGAAAAGCCTTCATCATTAAAAATATCTTGGTGTAACGACTTTAGTTTTTGTATATGAAAAAAGATAACTAATCATAATTTCATGTGAGCCAGTGTTAAATCCGGACAATTTGGAAAGGCTATGATCATAAGAGTACCCGAAGCTAAGCTGGTCATTAGCATAAACCTGAGCCAGGAATATTAACGAAGTTTTACTTCTGTATGAAACCCCAAGCCAAAGAAATTCCTTGTAAAGAAAATTAGCATTATAATCTATCTGAACAGGAGCGCCTTCTATATATTTTATAAGTGTACTAGGTTTAAACTTCAGGTTCTCATTGATGTCAGTAACATAACCTGCTGTAAAAAAGTAATGATTCTTTAATTCCATTCGATTGGCGACATATTTTGAAGCGAGGAAATTGCTTGCCAAATAGGGAACAGAAGCACCGGCATAAAACTTTTTTGAATTGTAGTAAATTCCAGCTCCAAATCCAGGAGTAATTGTATTATAATCTTCCTGCTGCAAAGTGGGGTCATTAGCCGCTTTGTAAGTCAGATCGCTGTATCTTGCAAGATAATTGGAAGCCCCGGCCTGTAGACCAAATGCCAAAGTTGATCCTGAAGTAAAATGTAACCTATAAGCATAAACTACATTTAATGTAGTTTGTGTAAAAACAGAGATATGATCATTGGTAATCAATGCCCCCAACGCCATCTTTTCTTTGCGTATAGGTGCATGTGCTGAAAATGTAAGTGTCGAAGGTGCTCCTTCAACTCCACTCCATTGTTTTCTTCCTGTAGCAGTAAAGTTTAAAGCTTCACTGGAGCCGGCATATGCCGGATTAATCGCAAGCCCATTAAACATGTATTGCGAATACAACGTAGCCTGCTGGGCTTTGGTTACCCAAGACATCAAAATTAAACTTACCAGTAATATACTTGACCTGACCACGTGTACTTAACTTAATTCTTTATCTTTTTATAACGACATATCCAGTTGAAGGCTTTTTGCCTTTTCCCCAATCCAGATTATAGAAATAGGTGCCATCTGGCAATGTGTTATCATTTCCAAGAAGCATACCCGTGTTTGCTGTACCTTTCCATACTTTAATGTTATTATCATATCCGTTTGCCTCATAAACAAGATTCCCCCAACGATTGAAAATATGGACTTTGTTATCCGGGTAAGCCTCAATACCGTCAATAAACCAGGAATCATTGATACCATCTCCGTTAGGCGAAAAGGAAGTGTATATCTTCATTTTCAAAAACTCCCCAAGGTAATATGCTTCTGAAGTTCTTTCCGGACACGTTCCTGATTTCACAACTGCTCTGTAAAAATTATCAATTGACCTTATTGAAAATTTGTATAAAGAATCTGTGCTTACCATTGGTGCATATGTAATTCCATCATTGCTGGACTCCCAACGTACTATATCTCCTGTATAATCTTCAAGCTTAAGCACACCTCCAGAAGCAGTGCTGTCTTCTAATAGCAATGTACCACCTATTGTCATAGGAGAATTATCAACAGATAAGATAAATGCATCTGAAGTATCTGCAGGACAATTACCATTTTGCACAATTATTTTATATCCGGTAGGAGTTGAAATGTTGTTATACTCCAATTCCTTTTCTCCGGAATTTTTTGCAGATGCTGTTATAAAATTATTTCCTGAAACCAGCCACGATTTAACAGTTCCTTCAACTCCAACTGCTGTAATAGTACCAGAATTGGTCCCATTACATACTACTGTTGCTGGTGATTCCAGCGTACCTGCTATACTAGCCGGATTAACTATGGCTTTGACTTCAACCTTAGGACTTTCACAATTCTCATCAAAAGAAGAAACGAAATAGGAAGTACTCGCAATCAGATTACCTAAATCAAACTCTTTACCTGTGCTAATTATTTCCTGACTATTAGTTCCATACCAGTTAAAAAGTCCTGTGGATCCAGAGGCCTGTAGTTTTACCTCGCCGGCTCCGCATCTTGATACATCAGCAGTAAAAGGAACAGCTGGGATAGTATCTACTTTTACAGTTACAGGTACACGTTCGCTCTTGCATCCGTCCAAACCAACAGCTACGTTCATGGTCATAGTCGCATTTGCATTGATTTGATATTCTGCACCGGAATACTTGACTTCACTTGAATCCGGAACGAACCACAAATATTCTCCATCTGTAGGAGCTCCGGAAGCTACCAATGTGACAGTTTGCGCCCCGCAGATTTTTAGATCTTCCGTTAGAGGAACTTCCGGCTTGATTTTTATAACTGCCTTCACTGCAACCCTGGTTGCGTTTTCGCACCCCTGAGACTCTGATGTAACATAATATGTAGTATCCTTTTCAAGATAGGAAGTCACAATTACTTCTCCTGTACCAGCACTTAGCCCTCCTTCACTTGCTTTGTACCATAAAAGGTTCCCTGTGTCCCCAGTGGCATTGAGTGTTACCCTTCCAGGACCACAGCTGAATCCATTTTCTGGAACCGGAAGTTGAGGGAATGGTTTTACAATAGCTAAAACATCGGTTTTCTCAGAGCTTTCGCATCCATTAAAATAGGAAGCAACTGCAAATACCGAATTCTTTGTTATATTAATTACTAAAGTATCATTATGCTCATTTACAAGTTCTATTCCTCCATTATACCAAATGAATGAATCTGCTCCTGATGCAATTGCCCTTAATTCAACGTTACCACCTCCGCAAATCGTATCATTTATAGTAACTGGTTTGTCAGGTAGAGATTTTACTATAGCAGTAACAATAGTTCTGGTTGAACTAGAACATCCCTCCGTTTCCGAAGAAACGTAATAAGAAGTGGTAACTGGTAAATTAGTAATACTAAACGTCTTACCTTCATTAATCGATATTGAACTTGTATCTGAACTATACCACTTAAAGTTTTCTGCAATACCTTCCGCTTTTAAAATCATCGCCCTTGTATTAATGCATGCGGAATCTGAAATCGTTATCGGTGCTTCAGGCAAGGGCTTCACATATGCTGTTACTTCTGTTTTATCACTTTCACAACCAATAACATCCACAGAGCTCACATAAAATTTAGTAGTAGCAGTTATAGAAGGAGTCTTATAATCTGCAAGAGTAGTATCAACAGGAATATCAGTATCTGAATTACCAGTATACCAGTAATACTTATCCGGAGAATTTTTAGCCGAAAGAAGGACACTGCCTTTTTCACACACGGAGTTCTCTACCCCTTCTGGTTTTAATGGTAAGGGATTAATAGTTACATCTACTTTCGTCTTTTCCTGACTTTCACATCCCTTTGCAATAGAGGTAACATAGTATGATCTATTTTCCGTTACCGAATTTACTTCCAGCGTATCATTGTGATTTGCAAAAGGACTTCCATTTTCTGTTTCATACCATTTATATTCATCAAAACCTGAAGCTGAAAGGATTACTGGACCAGGCCCACATCTTTCGCTTCCTATAGCTACAGGTTTAATAGGGCTAGGATTTACAAGTGCTAACACCGGAGTTCTGCTACTTTTACATCCCTTGTTATCCAGAGAAGCTACATAATAGGTGTATGTAGAACTTAAATTTACAGTTAAAGAATTGCCGGATCCCAGAGAGTCGTTACCAGCTAAAGATGCATACCATATAAAGTCTTCGAAATTACCACTAGCCTTTAGTATTAAAGTGGTCTCACTATCACAAATTGTATCACCTACAGTTAATGGCTCATCTGGTAAAGGATTTACCAATGCTGTAACAGGTACACGCTCACTTTTGCAATTGTCCTTTTCTGCCAAAACATAAAAAAGTTTGGAAGCAGATAAAGAATCGGTGAGATAATCAGGGCTATTTTTAAGTTCTACTGTACTCGTTTCAGTTTCATACCAATAATAGCTACCAACAGAGCCTGAGGCGGATAAAGCCACCTTTCCCCCTCCACATACGGGGGATACATTAGTTTGAGGAGCAGGAGGAATGGAGTTCAGCGTGACAGTGAGAGGAGTTTTTACTTCACTTGCACATCCGTTAAGACTCGATTCCACATAAAATGTGGTAGTCTGGGAAATACTATTAATTGTAATAGACTGATTCTCTTCCAATAAAACGTCCTGACCATTGTACCATTTGTAAGACTCCGGAGATCCGGAAGCAGAAAGTGTCATGCTTCCAGCAACACACGTCGCTGTATCTTTAGTTGTTGGAGCAGGCGGCAAGGGTTTAATGAATGCCTGCACCAGCGTTTTGGAACTTGCACATCCTGCGCTATCGGAAACGACATAAAATACAGAGTCCGATTTTACATTCAGAGCTTTGTAGATTTGTTCATTACCCAGTAAAGAGTCTTTACTGGTATACCATAAATAATTTTGAGAAAGACCGGATGCTGAAAGATCTATTGGACCTGGTCCGCAGCGATATTTAGGAACCGAAACAGGAGCCTCCGGATTTTTAGTAAAAGAAACTGTTACTTTTGCCCTTTCTTGACTTTCGCATTTCTGACTACTAATAGAAGAGACATAATAAGAAACAGTTGAAGAAATTGATGATAAAAATTTATCTCCCTCATTCACAGCCATTGAACTATCATCATCTTCTTTATTATACCAACGATAAGTATCTGGGCTTCCTGAAGCGATAAGAGTTACACTATGCACACCACAGATGCTTGTATCCTTTACTGTAGGAATTGGAGGAACTGGGTTTATAGTAACAAATACAGGTTTCTTAATACTTTCACAACCATTTACTATAGATGAAACATAGAATATAGAATCTGAATCTATAATTCCTGTGGGCAACTCCTGCTGATTTCCTATTTCATTATTTCCGGTATCATACCATTTAAATGTTCCTGCAGAAGCTGATGCTATAAGTTTCACTGATCCAGGGCCACAATTAGCCGTATCTTTAGCAGTTGGTTCATCAGGAATATCCAAAATAAGAGCTTGAACCTGTGTTCTGTCGCTGCTTTCACATCCCTTATCACTCACAGCACTAACGAAAAAATTTTGAGTAGCACTAATATCCTGCGCTGTAAAAACTGCTCCGGAATCAAGCTTTATCGCTGATAACGCATCAGAATACCAGTAATAATCAGAAGCTCCGGAAGCCAGTAAATCCAAATCTCCTCTTCCACAGCTAGAGTCACCTACTGCAATAGGCTTGGACGGTATCGGATTGATAGTTGCCAATACGCCTACCCTACTACTCTGACATCCATTCTCCTGTGAAGCAACATAATAAGTTTGATTCGCACTGAGATTTTTCGCAGCATAGCTTTCTAAACTGTCCAGTGCAGAACCTCCATTTTCAGATGTATACCATTTATATTTATTTTCTAATGATCCTGTTGCAGATAGAACAACATCTCCAGGACCACACCTTGAACCATCAATAGGAGTAGGTTCTCCCGGAATTGCTTTAATAGTTGCAGTAACCTCTGTTTTGGCTGCACTATAGCAACCAAGATTACTTTTTGCAAGAACATAAAAATGAGTGGTAGTAGACAAGGACTGAGTTTTATATTTAGCACCGCTAAACAAAGAATCACCATTTACATCTTTTGAATACCAAATAAATTCATTTGCCCCTCCAGAAGCTTCAAGATCAACTGTTCCCGGCCCGCAATTAGAGCCGTCTTTTACAGTTGGTGAAGAAGGGAGTTGGTTTATGATCGCATTTATTTTTGTTCTTCCATCACTTTCACAGCCATAAATATTTACAGATGACACATAATATTTAGTATTCGTTAAAATCGAGTCGGTAGTATAAGTTGGCAAGATTCCCTGAACAACAGTGCTTATAGAGTCAAGATACCATTTGAATGTCGAATTAGGCAAAGATGCAGAGAGCACTATACTTCCCGGTCCGCATCTTTCCCTATCAATTGCAGAAGGCAGAGAAGGTTTTGGAAGGATATTTGCAAAGACATCAACTCTATTGCTCTGGCAGCCATCTTCCTGAGAGGCTACATAATAAGTCTGGCTATTGGTTAAATTTTTGGCCGTAAATATTTCCAGGCTGTCAATTGGAGAACCGCCAATTTCAGAAGTATACCACTTATATTTATTTTCCGATGAGCCTTTTGCAGAAAGAACAACATCTCCCGGACCACATCTTGAGCTATCGGTAGTAGTTGGTTCTACAGGAATTGCTTTAATCGTTGCCGTCACTTTTGTTTTATTTGTACTTAAGCAGCCAAGACTACTTTTGCCAAGAACATAAAAATCCGTAGTACTAATAAGTGACTTTGTTTTATATTTAGTACCAGTAAATAATGAGTCTCCATTTACTGCTTCTGAATACCAAATAAATTCATTTGCGGATCCGGAAGCTTCAAGGTCGACTGGTCCCGGACCACAGTTATAACCATCTTTTACAGATGGTGAAGAAGGAAGCGGATTTATAATAGCGTTAATCTTTGTTCTTCCATTACTTTCGCAGCCATCTGTGCTAAAAGATGCAACATAATATTTAGTATTCGTTAAAATCGAATCCGTATTATAAGTTGATAAATTTCCCTTAACAGAAGTACTTGTAGAATCAAGATACCATTTGAATGAAGTCGTAGAAGCTGAAGCTACAAGTGTAACTCTTCCTGGACCGCACCTAGCCACATCACTTCCGGTTGGCAATGCCGGTTGAGGAAATATAGTTGCAACTACAGGAATTCTGCTGCTCATGCAACTTAGAGAATCCGAAGAAACATAATAGGTAGTAGTTGAACTTATGTTAGGAGTATATGAGGCTAAACTTGAAAGAATTGCCAGATCCGTATTATCTTTATACCACTTATAACTACCGGTCACTCCTGATACGGAAAGATTCACTGGCCCTGGTCCACAATGTGTTCCATTTACAGCTATAGGCAATGCCGGAATCTTTTTTACTTTTGCCAAAACTTCTGTCCTGCTTCCACTTTCACAACCTTCAGGGCTCATTGCACTTACATAAAAGGGGGTAGTGGCCGTTAAACTCGGAGTAGTATAGGAAGCTGTAGTTGTCTCAACAGTTGCTGTTCCAGATGTTTTATACCATTTATAACCTGATGTCGAACCTGTAGCTTTTAAAGTGACAGGTCCACCTCCGCAAATTGAATCCGGAATCCCAATCGGGCTTGAAGGACGTGTATAAAGATTTGCGGTTACCTTAAGTCTTCCACTCTCGCAACCAGAAGCCGAAGCTGCAACATAGTAAGTTTTAGTTGCGGTAAGATTAGGAATAACAAAATTGGAACCATAAGATACAGGGCTTCCTTCCGAAGAAACATCATACCATATATAGCCTCCAGTAGAACCACCTGCCGATAATATAATCTCTCCGGGGTCACAAATGAATTTATCCGTTGCTACCGGTATCACAGGGGAGTTGGTTATACTTACATTCACGACTGTTCTTGGAGTACTTTCACATCCGTTGCCATCACGTGAAGTAACATAATATTGTCTGTTGGCTTTTATTTTAGTAAGTGTTGTATAAGAAGGTCCCCCTGCAAAGGATGTTGCAGTTACATTATCGTCATACCATCTGTAATCACTAATACCTGCAGGACCAGTAGCTGTAAGTGTTACAATTGCCGAGTCACAAAGCGGACTTGGAGAAAATGTCGTAGTGGTTGGCTGGGCCGGCAAAGCATTTACAATAACATTAATAGGTAGAGATGTCGCAGTACAACCGGCGGAAGTAGTAGCCGTAACGGTATAGGTTCCTGAAGTTGTAACAGTGATAGCATTAGTTGTCTGCCCCCCCGGAGCCCAGACGTTGGTAGTTGGATACTCGGATGTAAGTGTAACTGATTTACCTTGGCAAAAGGTTGTAGCACCAATTACTGTTACTGTGGGTTTCGGGCAAGAAAGGAGGGTAAATATACCAAATGATGACACTGCGGAGGAATTCTCAACAAATCCTGCGGATGCATTTCCACTAGTGTTTGGCCCCCCTCTTCCAAGGTCAATCCATTGAGCTTGCCAATTAGTTACTTTATATGTAGCATATTCAGAGACACCGCAACTTGTTGAAGAATAAGATAACTTCACTCTAGTAGAGTTTGAGCCTGCATCTCTATTTAAAGTCCAATATTCGCATTGACTTACGTCAAATAGTAGACCTGATGCTTTTGTGGTGAAACTATATGTTGGTTGAGGGGCTGGCCCTTTAATATATTCTGCAGTAAATGTACTTCCGGTAGTTGTCGGGGAAATCCCCAGTGGCCTGTATCTACTACTATCACCAATCGGAAAATCAAATGTTCCTGCATTGATTTTCTGAACAGGACCATCAACAAAACTAGCGTCAGAAGCTCCGGAAACGGTTGCACTTGGTCCGACTACCATTTTGTTTGTTGAAGTAGAAATAAAATATCCTTTTGTGAAAGAAAGTAAATTATTTACACGCACGGTGGTAAGTAAAGTATCCCTTCCCTCTTTATTTATTCCAAGATTGTTGAATGTTTCAGGACTTGATGCTGTACATTGAGTACACTTGATCTGATTTTTTCCGCTACCGGTAAAAAAGACTGTACTTGAACCTTCATTAAAACCTACAGCAGGAGGCGTACTAGTATTGTTCCAGTCCTTCGCTACGTGGATAGTGGACGTCATAGCATTTACCAAACTATTGGTATTCAGATTAAAATTTCCATCGATTTTTATTTTTGCTGAATTAAAATCTGCATTTGAAGACGCGGTGCAACCAGAACAACCAATATCAATATCTTCCCTTACAATTAAACTATCACTGTTGTCTATTATATATGAAACACCATTTCCGGGAATCCGATTGCCATTAATTTTCAGATTACGACAGGTAACTTTACCCTGTTGTTTAATTTGAGTTCCATTTGCCTGCGCCATAATAGAACAGTTGTAATTATACCCAGGAAGATCCTGTGCTTGTGCTCCATTAAAAATCAGATGAGAAAGAGTAATCACACTTCCGTTTGTGATAGACAATGGATTACTATCATATAAATAAATATTTCTTAAAGGAGCGTCCAGTGTTCCTCCATTAAATGTTAAAAGCCTGCCCACTCCAAAACCACTGGTCAATTTAATCGTATTTTCAGGCGAAGCAATACTGAGATTATAAAACCTTCTATAAGAAGTATCGGCGGCAGCATTTGTTCGGATTGTTGCGCTACTTGTTATCACAACCGTTCCTTGCCTATAAAGAAAGTGATCTGTTGCTTCATTGTTATTATCAAAAAAAGCATGACCACTAAGATTGCTGCCTGTCAAAGTCATGGTACGACCATCGTTTACATCGCCTGTAGAACTTACATCAAATGTTTTACCAGCATCAATATATAAGCTGAGAAGTCGAAAATTTCCAGAACTGGAAGGTCTAAGAGTTATATTCACACCGCTTGGTCCTGAAACTTTAAAATTCGGAAGAGTATCATTGGGAAATGGAGTAAATGTATAAGATTCAGCTACTGAGGATGTGGTCGTTCCGAATTGAACTGTTCCTCCTGATGAATTAACAGTTCCATTAGTACCGCATACAGCAAAGTCGGATCTGTTTAGTCCATTATTATGTCTTCCAATAGATATAATTCCTCCTGACATACTAAATGAACTGTTAGCAACATCAGTAATTCTGAAAGTTTCCCTAGTTGGTCGAGAGGAACCTGTATTTAAAGTTACCGTTCCTCCAGTCATGTCAAATTGGAAACGAGAAGTATTATCATCAGCAAAGGAATTTATCCCTTGAAATGAATTTAAAAATCCTCCTGTAATATTAATATATGGAATATTTACAGATTGCCTATATCTCAAACTATTAGGAGAGTTACCATTTGTATTCCCAACATTAACAATCCCCCCCGTAATTTCTAGTCCACCTTCAAGCACAAGTTCGTTTCCGCTAGGAGCAATATTTAAAGTACCATTTCCGACTCTAACAATAGTATTGGTATTAATAGTAAAATTTCCGGATCCGGGAAGATTCAAAGTCTGGGCGTTATTATGAAAGTAGGTTCCCTTAGTAAGTGTCCAGGCTCCTGAATTAAAGTTTGTAAAAAACTCAGGAGCCTGAACTTCAAAGGCTACATCTTTTGTATCCTTGTTCATTACAATACTATATAGATTCCAAACCCCGCCGCCAGATACTACTGTATTAGTATTACCATTGAAATGCATAACGACATTGCTTGTAGTACTCTTCCAGAAATCAACCGATCCATTATTGGTAAATGATCCTGCAACTTTAAGTATATGTTGTAAAGTCCCCGCTACCACCTGAAAAGTTCCTCCGGAATTTACAATTAGATTTCCGTAAACTGTCAAATCACTGGCTGTAGATGCTGCAAAACTCAGATTTCCCCCATTATTTATCGTAAGATTATTTACAGTAACCGTTGAATTGAGGATAACTGCAGCACAAATAAATACATTGTCGGTAGACTGGGGAATTGAGGAAGCTGTCATTGAACCACCACAAGCATCGGTTACCCAATTTGAAGGAGTTTCCCAATTCCCTCCCGAAACAAAATAAAAGTTTGCCCCTCTTGCGTTGGAAACAAGAAAAAAGAAAATAAGAAATGCCAGACCGACTGGCTTCGATATTTTAGTACATACCAAAGCTTTCATGCTTGTATGATTATTTTCCAATCAGTTAAAATGTGACTTAAATATAAATATTTGAAAATAATTAAGATCTGTATTGAGCTAGTCAGTACAGATCTTAATATTTATTAATCAGTTCATGGAATAGCTGAAGTATGCCCCATCCCAGTTTCCGAGCCTGATTTTAATTTAGAACCAATTCAGCAGTTTTTTTAAATTCAAGTACGAAAACAGACCCCTTATTCAATTCGCTTTCTACTTTTATAATACCGCCAAGTCTTTCAACATTGTATTTGACTATATATAAGCCAAGACCTGAACCTGCTGAGTTTTCGCTTATTTTATAAAACATATCAAATATCTTAGGCAGATGCTCGGGCTCAATCCCCATCCCGTTATCCTCAAATCTGAACTCAGTCTTTTCATCATCTGAACTGGCACTTATTTTAAGGTATTTATCGCCTTTGCTGTTGTCAGCATATTTGATCGCATTCTCCACAAAATTCTGAACTACAGAATAAAACAGGTTATAATCAGAAGTGAAGTCGATTGTATCAGGAATATCAATATCAATATTTACATTTCCATATCCCTCAATGTTTTTATAGCTATTCACTACCTCCTGCACCAATCCGCCTACATTAATTTTTGAGTTATTAATTTCAACCTTCTTCGCCTTCGATAGGAACAATAGATCTGAAACCAGCTTATCCAGTTTGGTAATACTCTTATGAATGTGTGTAAATAACTCCAATGAATTTTCATCTTTCACACTGGTAAGCCCCAGTTTAGAAAGACCAAGAAGTGATTTCAAAGGACCTTTGATGTCATGAGACGCTTTGTACACAAACATGTCTAGCTGCTGATTCTGCTCCTCTATCATAGCTTTCTGTTTATCACTTTCTATTAATTTCTCAGACAGCGTATCTTTAATCTTACCCAATTCTTCATTGGATATTTCAAGTTGTCTTTTCTGCCTTCTCATCTTCCTTGCAATTGAATAGAATACCACAGCAAGCAATAGTAAGGCAACTGCAATAATACTGGAAATTATGATCGTTCTTTTGGCCTTCTTCTCTGCCTGTATTCTCTGCCTCTCAGCGGCCTGAAGTTTCTTTATCGCAATGTAATTGATAGAATCCTTCTGCATGATGATAAACTTAAGGCGCTCAATAAAAGACATTGTCTTTTCTTCGGCCTTATTGTAGGCAAGAGAGTTTTCAATAAGAGATCTTTCAAGCTTACCTACATATTTCTGTAATTCCTGTCTTTGTTCATCGGTCAGATTTTTCTCATTTCTCAGTTTGTTGGTTATATGATCAATCTCATCCCTGATTTTGGTATTGCTTTCAACTAGTCTCCTGCGCTCTTCAACTATTTCAGCAGATATCTTTTCAAACTCTTCTTTATACTGATCAAAAATTAAAGAATCCAACTGCTCCTGGGTTAGAGTCATGATGGTCTCAATAGTCATTGTGTCTTTAGTATTGTCAGCTAAAATAGTCTTTGGCTGTTCAACAACTTCAGGCTTCAAGGTTAATACATAAATCTGTTCCTTTTCCGCGAAGTTTATTTTATCGAGGTTATAACCATCAACAATGAAATCTTCAGGGACAAACCTCTTTTTAGGAATTCTGGCAATTCCCTTTTTATCAGTGTGATATTCCTCCCCGGCATATTCAAGTATGTGACTTGCCATAACGGAGCCGGAATCATTTAAAAGTTTTACGACAAGTTCCTTTAGGAAATATTCATTCTTCTTAACCCTTATTTCAATTTCTTTATCTTCTTCGTAAAAAATAAATTCATCAATGACAAAGCCTGCTTTGTCAAGAACAACCTTAATAGGCATTTCAAGCTCCTTAGCGGGCCTGAATTTGAATATTCCGGATTTATTAGTTAAAAAAAATCTGCTTCCTTCGATTGAGACTTTAGCAGCTGAAACAGGTTTATCCTTCTCATCAATCACAACAACTTTTACGGAATCCACGGGCAAGGCATATACATATCCAATACTGCCTATAAGTGAAATCAGAAAAGCTATCAAAACAATCTTTCTCATCTTAAATTTCAGGGTCTTCTCTTTCTTTACCTCTTTACGTAATTTCTAAATGCTAGATACATCAAAAAATAAATTTCTGCTAGTCAACTTTTTATATTTAATCGAAAAGATCATCGTTATATTCAATTAGCGTCCTTTTATTTAAATTTGTATTTTAAAATTTATGATTCGTCTTAAACATTTTGACCTCAAAATCGGCGCCGAAATATTCAAAGCCTTCAGCGACGAATCCAGAATCCGGATCATGAATCTCATATTCAGGAATAAAGAAATGTGCATTTCAGATCTGGAACTCATTCTTGATTTTACTCAAACCAAGACCAGCCGTCAATTAGGTACCCTTAAGAATTCCGGAGTGCTGAGATACAAGAAGGTAGACCAGTGGGCATATTATTTCATCAATGAAACTTACTATGAAATAATTGCTCAGCTATTTACTTTTCTTGAAAAAGACCCATTGCTTCTTAAAGATCAGGAGGAATACAGAACGCTCTACTCCAACAACGAACTTGCAGTCAGGAAATTACACAACAAGCTAAAAATATATCACCTGCCTGAACTTTAGAAGACAAATTTTATTTATTTTATTGATTATCTTCCACAAAAAATAAATTTCTAAAAAAACAACTCCTAAAACAGGATTATACCGGGATGAAATATAAAAAACATATATTTATTTGCACCAACCAGAAAGAAGAAGGAAAAAAATGCTGCGGCGAAAAACGCGGAATGGAACTGGTTGAAGAATTCAAAAAACTTGTAAAAGACAATAAACTCAACTCTGAAGTAAGAGCTCAAAGAGCCGGATGTTTTGACGTTTGCGCTTTCGGTCCAGCAGTAGTGGTTTATCCTGAAGGTATTTTTTATGGCAATGTTCAACCTGAGGATGTTAAAGAGATATTTGAAGAGCATATTGTAAACGACAGGCCAGTAGAGCGTCTTAAGTTAAACTTCTAAATACTTTATGAATCACCTGAAACACATTTTTTTCGATCTGGACCATACCTTGTGGGATTTCGATAAAAATTGTTTTGAAACATTAACTGAGTTGTATGAACTGCATCAGATGCATTCATTCAACTCCTTCTCCTGTAATGATTTCTTTGAAGCCTATACGGAGATCAACGAATCTCTCTGGAAAGACTATAATGCAGGCATTATAACAAAGGAAATCATCAGGGATAAAAGATTTATTCTGACTTTTAATAAATTAGGGCTTTCTGAGAAATTTGTTCCTGAAAAAATCAATGAACAATTTCTTTCTATTTGTCCTGCCAAGGGAAATGTCTTTCCATTTGCCCTCGAAGTTCTTGAATATCTTAAAAATAAATATCAGCTACATATAATCACCAACGGTTTCAAAGAAACGCAGCATATAAAGCTGGAAACCTCAGGGCTTAGCAAATATTTCCCGATTGTCATTAATTCAGAAATCTGCGGATTTAAAAAACCTGATGTGAAGATTTTTGATTATGCATTTAAAGTAACCAGTGCAACCAATAGCGACAGCATTATGATCGGTGACGATTGGGATGCTGATGTAACAGGAGCAATGAATGCAGGGATGGCTTATATTTGGTTTAATCCTAAACAAAAATCCAATTCATTTGTACCTGAAAACGAAATTGCCTGCCTAAGCGAGCTTTATAAAGTTTTATAAAACCTTATACTATGGAAACCTTTGATCTTGAAAACTACATTGCTATTAACGAAAGCGTCTATGACTACGAACCCGGCTCTCCGGAACGAGCGCGATTGATAGAGGCAATCAAGGACGCAAGAGCCAAGGTAGTGGACATTCCGATGATTATCGGAGGCAAGGCCTTTAAAACCGATACGAAGAAGAAAATTTCTCCTCCTCACGATCATCAACATACACTCGGTTATTTTTACGAGGGTTCAAGCGATCATGTCAACAAGGCTATAAAATCTGCCATGACAGCGAAGGAAAGCTGGGCAATGAGATCTCCTGAAGAACGTGCTCAGATATTCCTTAAAGCCGCCGACTTAATCTCTGGTCCTTACAGGGCAAAGCTAAACGCTGCTACCATGCTGGGGCAATCCAAAAATGTCTACCAGGCAGAGATAGATTCTGCCTGCGAAATGATTGACTTTTTGAGATTCAATGTAACTTTCATGCAGGACATTTATAAGGTCCAACCTTTTTCCCCTGAGGGTGTAAAAAATCATATCGAATACAGACCACTAGAGGGTTTTGTATTCGCACTTACTCCTTTTAATTTTACAGCAATAGCCGGTAATCTTCCGGCAGCGCCTGCTTTGATGGGGAACACGATAGTTTGGAAACCTGCCTATACTCAAATATATTCTGCAAATGTTCTTATGGAAATCTTCAGGGAAGCGGGTCTTCCTGATGGGGTGATTAACATGATCTTTGTAGATGGACCTGTAGCGGGAGAAGTAATATTTTCTCACCCTGATTTCGGAGGTATTCATTTTACAGGCAGTACAAAGGTATTTCAGACTATATGGAAAACGATAGGAGAAAATATCGGAAGATATAAATCTTATCCCAGAGTAGTTGGTGAAACCGGTGGAAAGGATTTTGTAATAGCACATTCTTCCTGCAATACAAAGGCACTCACAACTGCACTTGTGCGAGGGGCTTTTGAATACCAGGGACAAAAATGTTCTGCGGCATCCAGGGCTTACATTCCTGTAGAGTTGTGGCCAGAGGTAAAAGGCTTTATGGCAAAAGACCTGGCTGAAATTAAAACAGGACCAGTAGAAGACTTTACCAATCTTATCAATGCGGTGATTGATGAAAAAGCTTTTGACAAAATAACTTCATTTATCACAAAGGCAAAGAAGAGTGATGAAGCTGAAATCGTCTTTGGCGGCACGTTCGACAAATCGAAAGGATATTTTATTCAGCCAACGGTGATTCTCGCCCAAAATCCAAAATATGTAACCATGTGCGAAGAGATCTTCGGACCTGTACTTACTATTTATCTTTATGAAGGCAGCAAGTATGAGGCCATACTTGAAACTGCTAATTCAACATCACCTTATGCACTCACAGGCGCTGTGTTTGCTGAAGACAAGAATGCAATTAACCTTGCCAAAAAGGTCCTTTATAATGCCGCAGGTAATTTTTACATTAATGACAAACCTACAGGAGCAGTAGTAAATCAACAACCTTTTGGAGGCGCAAGGGCTTCAGGGACCAATGATAAAGCAGGTTCTATGCTTAACCTTGTTAGATGGGTTTCTCCAAGAGTGATTAAGGAGAATTTTAATCCGCCGATAGATTATAAGTATCCATTTATGGAGGAGAAGAATTAAGTTAGTTATTCTCATTGTATATAAAACCTTATGTGTTCAACACCAGTAACATTATAGTCTAATGTACTATTTTGTGTAAAAAAATTTCCGGCAGTATATTTGTTTCAGAATCATTTTTAAAACTAATCTCATGAAACAAATACAAACTTTTTGCTTATTACTTTTCTTATTCATTTTTAATTCAATACTGAGCAAAGGTCAAGACGACAAAAAAGGGCTTTATATTGGTATAACCGGATCGCCTGATTACTGCAACCTCAGAGTTAGTGGGAGCGACAAAGATTTTATTAACTCATTTAATGATATGCAGTCATCTAAAATGAGTTATTCCGGAGGTATAGGATTATTATACAGGATAAATAACTTGATAGCGATAGAATCTGGCTTGTTATACTCTAATAAAGGATTTACATTAAAATTCATTACCAGGACTATCGATCCCGATCCCCTTTATCCAGATGGTTCGACAATAAAAGACCGTTATAACTTTCATTATCTGGATATTCCTCTAAAAGTGAATATTTATTTATTGAAGAAAAATGTTCAATTATTTGTGTCAGGAGGAATTGCCGGTAATATATTACTTGATGTCAAAGAAGTTACCAAAATTCAGAATCGAAAATATGTTTTCGATAACACTTCCTACTATAAGTCATTCGGAGTTAGCATGCTTGCATCTGTAGGAGTGGATCTGCCATTAAGTCCAAAAACTTCAGTCAGAATAGAGCCTATATTTCGAAGAAGTTTAACGCGGGCTAATAAGGATGGAGAAGTAAAATGGTATTTGTATAATACAGGTCTTAATCTAGGTCTTTACTATAAACTATAAAAAAAAACATTAGTCAGACTCAAATGAGTCTGACTAATGTTTCAAGCCCCATACCTCTTGATCCTTTAATCAAAACAGTAGAGTCCTTTAGTTTATTTTTTTCTACAAACTTTTCCAACTCAGCTTTCTCCGAAAAATATTTTGCTGATTTAAATTCTTCTGAAGCATACTGCATCATCTTGCCACAAAGAAATACAGAATCAAATTGAAGAGATCCTATAAGCTTCCCTAAGTTTCTATGTTCTCCTTCACTTTGTTCTCCCAATTCAAACATATCTCCCAATACCATAACCTTCTTATTTGAAGTAGACATTGCTGCAAAGTTTTCTATAGCTGCTTTCATACTAGATGGATTAGCGTTGTAAGCATCTAATATGAGAGTAAGATCTTCCTTCTTTATTACCTGAGAACGATTGTTTTCAGGATTATAAGAGGCAATAGCTTCATTTGCCGCATCAGCAGGGACCTTAAAATACTTTCCTATACAAAGCGCTCCGGCAATGTTGGGGAAGTTATAAGCACCCAAAAGCTGCGTATTTACAATTGTGCCATCCTCTGTCTTAAAACTTATAAAAGGTGAGGCGTCTATAAGTGAGCATTCATAAAAGTTACCTTTGTTTGGATAAGTAACAGGAGCTGAAAACTTTGAAATGCTTTTCAATATTTCATCATTAGTATTAAGGAAGATATTTTTTCCAGACTTCAATAGATAATCATACAATTCTCCCTTTCCCTTTTTAACACCTTCCTCACCTCCAAATCCTTCCAAATGCGCCTTCCCTATGTTGGTAATCAAACCAAAGTCTGGCTCTGCAATCTTGCAATATCCTTCAATTTCTTTCTGATGGTTGGCCCCCATTTCTACTATTCCCAATTCAATGGTTTCATCCATAGCAAGAAGTGTGAGAGGAATCCCTATATGATTGTTTAGATTGCCTCGCGTTGCATAAGTTTTATATTTTTTAGCAAGCACTACATTGACAAGCTCTTTAGTCGTTGTTTTTCCATTTGAGCCGGTTATCGCAATGATTGGTATACCCAATTGCTTTCTGTGAAAATTAGCAAGCTGCTGCAATGCTATCAGTACATCCTCTACAAGGATAAATCTGTCATCCTTTCTGAATTGAGCTTCATCAATCACTGCATATTTTGCACCTTGCCTCAAGGCTTCTTCAGCAAAAGAATTACCGTTAAAATTGGGACCTTTAAGGGCAAAAAACATGCAATCCTTTTCGATCTTCCTTGTATCTGTAGAAACAGAACTTGTTTCTTTATATTTCTGATAAATTTGATTTATTTCCATATCTTCTAACAAAACTAAAAAGGCAAGTTAGGCAAAAACGGGATTTAAAATTACTTTGTTTTCAATTTGACAGGGATTTAGCATTAAAAAAATATATCAATATAAAAACAATGCATTGGGCTAAGTAAAGCGACTGATTTAATGATAAACAGGATCTCCAAAAGCTCATAATTAAGTTAGGTTCACCATGAATACAATTATATTCTTTTCAATTTCTTCTGGTCAGGATTTTCAATATGAAAATACATTACTAACCAGCCTTAAAGAACAATTCTCCTCTGCAGCTTTTTTTGATTTTGACAATTACAGTGACACCATACTATATGGTTACTTTTCGAAAATTCTAGAGGAGAATAAGAAAGAGCATAAAAATACTTTAGTAATTATACAGGCTTTGGACAATACTTCTAAAGGAGTTATTCCCTTCTGCGAGACATTGCTGAGATCAAAAGAACATCTTTCAGTGAGTCTCATTGGAGAACATGCAATCGTTGAAAAAATGCTGACCACTTTGAAATCTTTCATTAAAGTTAATAATCCTTATGATCAGGATTTATTTGCCTTCATTCAAAGCTCAAGCTCAAATGAATCGGCATCTAAATGAGCAGGGAATTTTTGTCTGAATGCATTTAAATGCTCTGCCTTTAATGTTATGGTTTTAACCTCCTCATGATCATGAAACTCTTCAATATATTCTCCAACAGGACCAATCACTGCGCTATCTCCTGAATATTCCAAATCTTTTCCGTCTGTCCCTATCCTGTTTACTCCTGCCACATAAGATATATTTTCGATTGCCCTTGCCCTTAAAAGAGTCTTCCATGCTACATTCCTGGCTGCTGGCCAGTTTGCAACATATATCAAAAGGTCATATTCATTTTCTTTATTCCTGCTAAATACAGGAAATCTAAGGTCATAGCAGACTAAAGGAAAAATTTTCCAGCCTTTTATTTCTTTGATGAGTTTTTTGGTCCCAGCTGTGTAAACGTTGTCTTCACCAGCCATTCTGAAAAGATGCCTTTTGTCATATACATCATAACTGCCTTCTGGCTCCATCCAGATCAGGCGATTATAGAATTTATCTCCCTCCTTTATTATAACACTTCCGGTAATGACAGCTTTCTTTTGCGCAGCCATCTGCTTCATCCATTTAAAAGTAGTCAGGTTCATTGGTTCAGCAAGTTCTGCCGCATCCATTGAAAAACCAGTGGTAAACATTTCCGGAAGGATAATAAGATCAGATTGATCTTTCATCTGCCAGAGCTTTTCTTCTATCATAGCAAGGTTAGCCCCACTGTTTTTCCAGAAAAGAGGTGTTTGAACAAGAGTTATCTTCAGATCCTGCATAGCTTTTTAGCGGCTTTTTCAAGGGTTTCATCTTCTTTAGCAAAGCAAAACCTTATTATGCTGTCATCTTTTTTGGTGTGATAGAAAACTGAAATCGGTATACAGGCAACACCAAATTCTCTTGTAAGTCTTGCCGCAAAATCTACATCTGACTCTTCAGAAATATCTCCGAAGTTCATCAATTGAAAATATGTTCCTGATGATGGTATTCCTTTAAACCTGGAACCACTCATCAAATTCAGAAATAAATCTCTTTTTCTTTGGTAAAAATCAGGCAGGCCAAGATACTCTTCTTTTTTCTCCAGAAAATCAGCTATGGCATATTGCATGGGTGTAGGGACACTGAATGTGTTGTACTGATGTACCTTTCTGAATTCAGCCGAAAGATGCTCTGGTGCAATACAATATCCCATTCTCCATCCGGTAGTATGATAAGTTTTACCAAAAGAACTGATCACGAAACTTCTTTCTTGCAATTCCGGATATTTCAGAAAACTATGATGTTCAGCTTTGTCAAATATTATATGCTCATATACTTCGTCGCTAAGTAATATGATATCCGTATCTCTGGTAAGTTCCGTTAAAGCTTTAATGTCTTGTTTTGATATTATTGCTCCCGTAGGATTATGCGGGGAGTTTATTATAATCAGAGAGGTTTTCCCAGTGATCTTTTTCCTTACGAGCTCCCAGTCTATTTTGTAATCAGGATATTGTAATTCAACAAATACAGGTTTGCCGCCAGAAAGCTGAATTGCAGGGATATAACAATCAAATGCTGGTTCGAAAATGATCACTTCATCTCCTGGCTTTACAATCGACGTAATAGCTGTATAACATGCCTCCGTTGCTCCGCAGGTGAGTGTGACTTCCTTATCCGGATTCACATTGGCTCCATACAACTCTTTAGACTTAAGAGCTATTTTTTCTCTTAAGGTGTGAATACCCATCATTGGAGCGTACTGGTTGAAGCCCTTTTTCATGTACAAGGTGACCAAATCGACCAATTCGTCTGAGCATTTAAAATCCGGAAAACCTTGAGCAAGATTAATAGCATTATAATCTCTTGACATCTGAGACATTATTGTAAAAATTGTCGTACCGATGTCGGGTAATTTGGATTCCGGACTTTTGGTGATCATGTTATTTTTTTACTGGAAACTTCATTTTATAAGAAACATCTACAATACCCTTACTGATATTAGTAAGCTTATTTTTCATAAGTCTCTTTTTGATTGAAGAAAGATGATCTACAAACAGAACACCTTCTATGTGATCATATTCGTGCTGGATTATCCTTGCTCTGATTCCCTCATAAGTTTCTTCATGCTTTACCCAGTTTTCATCAAAATAGCGAATAGTTAACTGAAATGGTCTGAAAACCTCCGACCTGACTCCTGGGATACTCAGACAACCTTCATCGTATGGCCAATCTTCACCTGTTTCTTCTAGAATTTCAGGATTTATGAAGGCTTTTTTGAAATCATCTAATCCCTCTTCCATCGGACTTCCGTCAACTACAAATATTCTTTGATTAAGCCCAATTTGCGGACCAGCCAACCCAACTCCGTTAGCGTTATACATAGTCTCAAACATATCAGCAACTAATTGCTTCAAATCAGTTCCTTTTTCAAAATCAACAGCCCGCTTCTTCAGTACCGGGTCACCGTATGCTACTATAGGGTATATCATAAATTATTAATGCAAAAACAAATATAACCAAATCCATCATAGAATTCCCTGGGAAATTCTTTTTAGAAAACAACAATTTATAAATTTTAAAAATTCTCAATTGAAGTTGGTGGTATACTTTGCATAAAACAAAGCAGGCAGTCGGGAGAAGACTGCCTGCTTTAGCTACTTTTTTACCTGGGGACCTTGCGATTAAAGTAAACTTGAATCTTCAAATTTTGTTTGAGAAAATAGCAAGATTCAACCTTCAAATTAAATAATAAATCTGAAGAAATTCAGAATAGTTCCCTTATTTTCCTTTTTTAATAGATATATAGTTTAAAAAAATCGACAGTCGACCTGAACAATCATAAGTTTTTTTTGCATTTTTGGAATTATAATAAAGCATATAGAGTTTATAGATAATGCTATCCAAAAAGACAAGATACGCTATCAAGGCCCTCACCAAACTAGCAAAAGAGTTCCAGAAAGGACCGATTCTTATTAGTGACATTTCAAAAACTGAACGTATTCCTCAGAAATTCCTAGAGGCTATACTTCTAGAGCTCAAAAATGCGGGCATTTTAAATAGCAAAAAAGGAAAAGGCGGTGGCTATTATTTAATAAAAAAACCTGAGGAGGTAGATCTTGCTAATATTATTCGTTTGTTTGACGGAGCCATTGCACTTCTTCCCTGTGTAAGTATTAAATATTATGAAAGATGTGATGAATGTGTGGATGAAACTTTATGTGGATTCAGAGACATTATCAGAGAAGTAAGAGATAATACTTTAAAAATTTTAAAAGAGAGTACCTTACAAGACATCATCCAAAGAGAAGACAGTTTAAAAGTTTAAATTTTCCTTATTTCTAAAAGAAAAAAGAGGCAGCCTGAAATTTCAGACTGCCTCTTTTTTTATATCCACCTCAAGACTATTTCAAGCTCTATATTGAAGAAAAGCCCGATTAACAATATAATGGTTCTCCATTTTGTTTATGCATGTTTTAAACTATAAGGGTGATATAAGACCTCTTTCAAGTTTTTATGATTTACCAAAAACTCCTGAACAGAGAGGCAGGTTGCCCTTATCTTAATATGATTAGCTTTTACAAAATCGAGTACATAATTCAGGAGAATCTCTTTTCCAGATTCATCCATTTCAGTAGTCGGGGTAGTGGTGTAATAAAAATCCCAGAATTTATGCCCCAGCATTCTATAGCTAGTTGAAAATTCCTTTCCATCGAAGGTGAGGACAAATTTATGCTGGATATGATCGTGAATTAATTCCATAGAAGATTGATATTTTTAGTTCCGTTATGTAAGTTATAGGCTTAAGTTCCCTTCGTTTTCTCCCAAAACATTAAATAAATTTTGTTAGTTCGGCGTGACTCAAATCCTCATGTTGTGGTATTTTTCAACGGATTTTTCTGTCAGCTCAAACTCAAAAACCCTCATAAACAACACCATAAAAAGTTGGCATATTTTTCTAATATCTGTTTGTCATTAATTTATTTATTACCCTTAAAACCTTTAATTATTATGAAAAAGTTAACTGCCCTAGCTTTCGTTGTTGCATTCTCTGGTGTTGTATTTTTAAGCAAAGCTCAGAATAGCGGAAGCCTTAAAGGACAATCAGGTATTTTAACTGATACAACTAAGAAAGAACAAAAAGCTAAGCCTGTAGCGAGCAATCCTGAGGTAAGTGACACAACTAAGTCTAAAAAATAGTTTTTTAAGTCCCCCTTTAATTATGATTAAATAAAGTCATCCATGGATGGCTTTATTTTTTTCATTAAAATTAGTTTTTTTCCGAATGAATACTTTTCATGCATCTCCCCAAATTGTATTAAAACTCCACAGATTGTGGTTTTTTTCCACACATTAAAATTCGATTAGAAATACAACAAACTGACTAATAGATTCTTATAATTATGGCACGCTTTTTCTAAAGTAGTACAACAAGGCCTTTAAAATAAATATCCAATGCTGGCATCAAGTGTAGTTGCAGCCTTTTCGTTTGGAACTATGTTAAGAAGAATTCAAGTGAAAGAGAGCTATAAGAAACAGCAGATTATTTTAAAGTGCAATATTGAACCCAAAGAAGTTAAAGTCAGACCAGAAATGGTGAAGGCTCAAAGATAATTTTTTTAGTCCCCTTTAATTATGATTGAATAAGGCCATCCAAAGTGATGGCTTTATTTTTTATCAGACACAAGAGAGGAAAAAATTAAGTAACTTTAAACTTGACCAATCTTCATCTACTATGGATGCCAAAAAATTTAAATCATCCATTCGTACAAAAATTCTTTTAGGATTCGGGTCGGCAGTTATAGTCGCGTTAATTGCCGGAATCATCGTATTTCAGTCTTTTAAAGACCTTACATATTCTCTAAACTTCTTATCAAAGCCAGACACTAAGATCATAAAGCTTAATGATATCCTGGCCGACCTTTCCGGCATAGAAAACAATATTAGAGCTTATTCTGTAACCAAAGACAGTACATATCTTGACCATTATTCCAACTATTGTAAAGAAGTTGAAAATGATCTGGACTCTCTTAAAAGCCTCAGTCAAGCTCTAAGTGTAGAAGAGGCAGATCTTAACAACATGACTTTTTTATGGGAAGAGAAAAAAAAGCATCATCAGAAACTAATAAAGCTTTTTGAAAAAAAACCAGAAGCAAGCATACCTGCCAGCCTTCTTCGTAAATTATATGCAAATCCTGACAGCCCGCAATATATAGTTACAAAGAAAATAGTTACCACTAAAATCATTCAGCAAGCAGCACCAAATGAAGAAGCGGCAGAAAAGGAGCTCGAAATAAAGGAAAATGAAGCAGGTAAAAAATCTTTGTTGAGTTCTGTAAAAAAAATTTTCCGAAGAAAAGTAAAAGAAGATACGCTCCCGGTAATCTCCCAAACCCCTACTGTATTCAGGGAAACCAATACTATTATTGATACTATTAAAAATGAAAAGGAGCCTAGGCTCCAAAAACAAGAGACAGTAGTACAAATAATTTCTCATCTCAAAAATGAAGATTTAAAATCTCAGCAATTACTTGCACAAAATGAATCAGAAATTATTGAAAATGACAATTTACTCATTGAAAAAATTCGTGAAATCATTATAAACCTGAAAAACAAAGAACAGAAACGAACCGATACAAATATTACTAAAGCAAAAGGAGTAGTAAAAGAATCTCTGATAAAGATATTTTCATTGGGCATTATAGGTATTGTCTCCATTTTGATTTTCAGCTTAATGATTATGGGTGATGTTAAAAGAAGTAATTTTCATAAGAATCAACTTATGGATGCAAAGACACAGGCAGAAGACCTTGCCCGCACAAAAGAACTTTTCCTTGCAACCATGAGCCATGAAATCAGAACACCTCTGAACTCTATCTTGGGTTTTACAGAACAGCTTTCTCAGACTAACTTACTTAACAGACAGAAATATTTTCTTCAGGCAATCAACAATTCCACCTCGCATCTCTTGCTGCTGGTAAATGATATACTTGATATTTCAAGAATAGAGTCAGGGAAGATAGAGTTTGAAAAAACTGTTTTCAATCTAAAAGATATCATTGAAAATGTTTATGATTCTTTCTTTTTAAAAGCTGCAGAGAAAGAGCTCTTATTTTCCTTTAATGATGAAAATATTAATTACCCATTTCTCAATGGCGATCCCTTAAGATTGAAACAGATAATTTACAATCTGGTAAGCAATGCTCTTAAATTCACAGAAGAAGGCAAGGTTCAGTTACATTGCTCAGCTTTGGCTCTGGAAAACAATATCTGCAGAGTAAGTATAGTTGTTACTGATACCGGTATAGGAATATCTCCTGACAAGATAAATTCCATCTTTGAATCGTTTAACCAGGGAGATTCAAGCATTACAAGGAAATTCGGAGGATCTGGCTTAGGACTCGCTATTTGCAAAAAACTAGTGGAAATGCAAGGAGGACAAATCAGTGTTAAAAGCGAACTGGGATCAGGGTCAGAATTTCATTTCTTTATTGATTATGAGATTTCCGCAGAGGAGTATATCCAAGTTACAAAGCCCAAGTTTACTGCTTTCAACAGCTTTAAGGATCTGAAAATACTGATAGCCGAAGATGATGAGTTTAACCTATTGCTCTTTCATACCATTATTTCAAAATGGAATATGAAAGCCAAACTTGTGTCTAACGGAGAGGAAGCCTTCTCTGCTGCCCTGCTGGAACCATTTGACATTATCATTACAGATGTGCATATGCCTGGTATGAGCGGTTTTGATCTTGTAAAAAAATTAAAGAGTCATAAAGACCTGAAAAATATTCCTGTTATTGCCACTACTGCCAATGTAGTAAAAGATGCACTCCAGAAAGCCCAAAGTAGTTTTGATGCAGTAGTTCTTAAACCTTTCAAGGAGGATGAGCTGGCTGAGGCAATTTATCAGTTTATTCCGCATTCAGAAAAAGAGAACCCAATATCTAAAGAAGAGGGATTAACAGACAATCAGGAAAACATTCTTGAAGATTTTATTAAGTTTTCTGATGGAGATATACAAGCTCTTTCTGTAATGATAGATACCTTCATTCAATCGGCCTCATCACAGATAGAAAATCTCGAAGGATATTCAAAAGATAAAGATTGGGGAAAAATAAAATTCGCTGCTCACAAAATGATTCCTGGCTTTGGCCACTTGAAAAATCAGGAACTTACAGAGCTACTCAAAGAACTTGAAAACTACCTTGAACTAAAAGAGCGTCCGGATGAAATTTTGGTAGAGGAAATGGTAAATAAAATTCATTACAAAGGGAAAAAACAAATAGATAATTTACTTAAAGAAAAGGCAAAATTGATCCAATCTTAAATCTCTATATTAAAAAGTTTAAGTTTATTATAGAGTGTCTTTCTGTCTATATTTAATATTCTGGCAGCGCTCGATTTATTATATTTAACTTTTTCCAGGACGCTGAGAATGTACTCCCTTTCCTGTTTTAGACTTGCAGCCTTCAGATCATATCCTCCAAAGGTATGTTCAGAGGAAATCCCCGATGCAACTCTCAATTCATAAGGAATAATTTCAGGAGACACTTCAGATAGACCAGCAGAATCCGTCATCAAAACGGTTTTCTTTACGACATTTTTTAACTCTCTTAAATTTCCCGGCCATGAATATTTTACCATTATATCCATTGCTTCCTTTGAAAAACCTTCAACAGATTTTCCCAATTCTTTATTAGCATCCTTCATAAATTTGAGTATGAATCCTTCTATATCTTCCTTACGTTCTCTAAGAGAAGGTACTAAAACTGAGAATTCATTTAATCTATGATATAAGTCCTCACGGAATAAACCTTTGGCTACCGAATCTTTAAGGTTGTCGTTGGTTGCTGCTATAATTCGAACATCTATATCCTGGCTCTTTCCTGCCCCTACTCTTCTTATCTGTCTTTCTTGAATTACACGAAGCAACATAACCTGAACTTCAGTGGACAAATTGCCAATTTCATCAAGAAAAATGGATCCGCCATCTGCCAACTCAAAATGGCCCGTTTTATCAAAACCGGCACCAGTAAATGCCCCTTTGACATGACCAAACAATTCACTTGGACCCAGTTCCGCAGACAATACTCCACAATCAATTGCTACAAAAGGTTTTTTACTTCGTTTACTCCTTGCATGAATTAACCTAGCAGCAAATTCTTTTCCTGTCCCGCTTTCTCCATTAATAAGCACTGAAAGATTGGTAGGAGCGACAAGTTCTATTGCTTTTAATGTTTCAAGAGATGACTTACTTTTCCCATAATGGTAAAATGATGTATCCCCTATCGTTGATGTTTCTTTGACAGCTTTATCTTCAGACTTTAAAGCTGATTGAATGGCTACAATCAATTCATCTGTATTAACAGGTTTTGTAATATACTCATAAGCGCCAGACTTTATTGCTTTTACAGCAGTTCTGACATCTACAAAACTTGTCATTAAAATTAAAGGGAGGTCTGGTGTCAGATTTTTTATCTCCTTAAGGAGCTCAAGACCATTGATATCGGGCAATCTTAGATCTACCAGACAAAGGGAAAAAAGTGTTTTTTTTATAGTTCTAAGGGCATCAGAAGAAGTGCCCACAGAAGTAACTAAGAAATTATTCTTGGTAAGAAATGTTTCCAGCATTATGCGGAACACAGGATCGTCATCTATAACCAGTATGTGTTTCAAACCAATTATTAGTCTTTAATGATCTTTAAATTTAAAAAAAAATATCAAATTAGGAAAAGGTTAAGACACTATAAGCATAGCACTTTAAATCGAAATCACTTAACCTCCTGATATAAGATACGATAAGGCTTTTTACATATTGTATTTTGTCAATAATCTTTTAGGAATTGGCCGGATTTTTAACAAAAATTTTAACAATCAAATCCCTGAGGGTACATTTAAAGTATCTATCTGCTTTTTTATAAAATACTTCTATGAGAACACAATTACTTCTGTTTGCATTGTTTTTTACTTCGCTAAATCTTTCTGCCCAACAAATTGAAAATTCAAATTTTGAAATTTGGGTATTTGATGACAATTCTGGTAGAAAAAAACCTAGTGGAAATTGGATGGCATCTACAAGTTGTTTCAACCCTGAAGAAGTCTGCTCCGGTTTCATTCTAAAAGATGATCAAGGGAAAACTGGAGCTGGAGCACGAATTATTGGAAGAGGTCTACTCAAGTATAATGCGCCCTTTTCTGCAAAGCCATCCAAAATATCTTTTTGGTATAAGGGCAATGGTGGGAAAATTGATGTAAATGTACTTTCATTAGAAACATATGAGGCCGTGAACCCAAGTGATATCATTGGACATGGCAGCTCCTTTTTAGTTGACGCAGGTTCATTTACTAACATAGAACTTCCACTAACTTATGATAATCTAGAAGAAGCTAAATCGATACAAATAGAATTTGCAGGACAGAACAACAGCGATTTTTCTTTTGACGAACTTGAACTTATTTATGAGGTGAATGCAATAACTGATATAAAGATCGCTGAAATTTTAGGAAGTAATATCGTAACCTCTTCACTGATTCTAAAGAATAATGTAGATGAGCTTTCTGTCTATAATACTTTCGGAAAGCGTCTTCTTTCAGCTACCCAGGTCCGGGCTATTGATATAACGAATTTACCGGAAGGGCTCTATATCGTGGTTTTGAGAAAAGACAATTTTATAGGGACAATTAAAGTAATAAAAAATTGATCTGCCCGGCAATAAGGTAAAACCACTTTTGATTCCAGAAATAGCAGGACCCTATAATTAAAATAATGGAGTTGCAGGTCGAGCCTTGCAACTCCAAAATACCCGGAGACAGTTTTTTTAAGATAGATTTGGTTGTCCGTTGTTCTCTGGTAGTTCGTCAACTTTATTTTTCCTTCTTCCTGTAAAAAACTTCCAGATAAAAGTTAAAGCAGCTCCGATACCAAGAATAATTACTTTACCAAACTTTGCCAAAATTCCGAAGAATCCAACTTTCGCAAGGACTTTTCCTGCAACCAGCCCTCCAATTCCATAAGCCGCAACTTTATCCATTTCCGGATTAAAGTCAGAATATTTATATCCTTCCGTAAACTCAACACTCGCAAGCACCTTATCGATATCTTTATTAATGGCTCCAAGCTGAGACATGCCTCCTATAGCATTAAGCATCAGATATCCTTTTCTCCCTAATATCCTAATATTGTAATTTAGCGTGTTCACCCCTGTGGCACTGTCTCCAAACTGGATTTCTTTTGCCCAATGAAGTTTTTTATTTTCTGCATCATAATAAGGTTTTGCAGCCCAGCCAATCAAATGTATAGGTTCATAGCCACCTTGAACGCGTCCGGGATTGGCAGATTCCGCATCCTTTTTCATTTCTGTCAACAACTCATCGTAGTCAATATCTTCTGCATCATCATCGTCTATATGTCCCTCTTCGGAATATTCTACAGAAATTGCCCAGCTATCCGGATGCATTGGACCCATATCTTCAGGAAAAAGCAATCCAAGAATGGTAGGATCTTCCGGATTGCCCCATAAAGAATGTAATACATAAATACTTTGTTCTGCATCGAGAAATTTAAAACCTGCCGGCACTTTTATCGTAGCATAATCTTTAATTTTCACCAGACCAGTCTGATATTTAAAGCTATTTTCAAGACTGTCAAGATAAAGCATGGTCGAAAGTGTGTCTTCCATCGCCTCTTCCTCTTCTTCCGGAGAAATGGAGAAGGTCAGAAAGGGAAACAAGAAACAGATAAAAAAAAGAAAGTAAAGTTTTCTCATAATGGATATGTTTATAAAAATGGTTTACGAAAATTCATGATGCACAAAGGAGAAAAAATGTAAAAAGTTAATCTCTGAGATTAAAAGGAACTGATTTTCACCCAAATACAGAGATTTGCAAAAATAATTTTTCCCAAACAAAATTGGGCTATTGTCAAATTTTATTTTCTATTGACTGTAAATATTTTGAGTTCAGATCATAAAGATATTTCCCTAAAAATCCACTACCTGCAGCAGATGCTACGTGCCAAAGCCAGTGAGTTCCCATCGGCAAAAGGGTAAAGTTTCCGGAATCCGCTCCCCTAAAATAAAGAGCCAGAATCATTAGCAGACAAGATAAAATTAAATCTGTAATGCCCACAAATTTAGTTTTTATCAATAATATCAAGCAAGGCAAAAATATCATTACTCCGGTCACAAAATAATTCAGATTAATAAGGTCATGGCCAGAAAGTTTTACAAGCTTATATACAAAAAGTCTTATCAGAATAAATGGAGCCATGGCAAGAGCTATTTTCCACCACGTCTTTAAAATCCTGTACCAGAAATATACACTGACAGAAAATGTCAGCAATACAATCGGAAGAACATCCAGCTGAAGTAAAAGAGAAGAAGCTCTGAAAGCATGAAACAGAGTGCTTCCTAGTCCTCCCAAAAATAGGAGTGGCAGACAAAAAGTAAGAAATGCATGCTTTTTGTAATTCCCCTGAATCCTTATGAGCCATATAACGACGGGAATCAGAAACGCCAGTGAAGAAAGTGCGTTCCAAGGTTCAGCAATAATGTTGCTCAGGTTGGTTTCTGCATAAACCGGACCTCCATCCGACAATATTTCGTGAAAGTTTGGCAAAATATTTAAGTCCTTTAATTATTCAGAATATTAAACATTAATCCTGGAAAGATTATTTCCTTTTTATTAAATTTCCTTACGATTATTTTTTCCAACGGGCTATTTTACGGCATTTTTCCATTTATTTTTAATCTAATTAATTATAGACTATTGAAAAACTCTGTCTATCCTTAAATCCATTTCTTAATTTAAAAACACATATTTTGATTTGCCTAAAGCATTTTAAATGTCCAATCCCAGTTAATTTTAAACAGCACCTCTGCTTTTCAAATCAATATTTTTAACTTCACAGCTGTAAATTGGTTTGACCCGATATTGAAGTTTCACTTAAAAAAATTCTTTCATGTGGCAGGAAAAAGACAACAAACTGGAACAGACCTTTACTTTTAAAAACTTCTCCGAAGCTTTTGCCTTTATGGCACGAGTGGCACTTGTGGCGGAAAAAATGGATCATCATCCGGACTGGTCCAATTCCTGGAATAAAGTACATATTCAGCTGACCACACACAGTGCGGGAAATAAAATAACTGAAAAAGACAGAAAACTTGCCGAAGCTATAGATCGGCTTAATAATTAGATGGAAGAAAAAGAGGGAAAATTAATTTTAGTACCCACCCCAATAGGCAACCTTGAAGATATTACTTTGAGAGCCTTAAGAATTCTTAAAGAGGCTGATATTATCCTTGCAGAAGATACCAGGACAAGTGGCCACCTATTAAAACATTACGAAATTAATAATCGACTCCAGAGTTATCATATTTTTAATGAGCATAAAGCTGTTGAAGGTATAGTAAATAAAATAAAAGAAGGTCAAATTGTAGCACTCATTTCTGATGCTGGTACACCTTCTATATCCGATCCTGGTTTTTTACTAGTAAGAGAATCGCTTAAGCATGGCATAGATGTAGAATGCCTTCCCGGACCTACTGCTTTTGTACCGGCCTTAGTCAAATCAGGACTTCCATCAGACAGGTTTACCTTTGAAGGTTTTCTTCCACATAAAAAAGGAAGACATACCCGTCTGCAAAGCTTGATTCCCGAAGAACGCACAATGATTTTTTATGAATCTCCTCATCGTTTATTAAAAACTCTTGAGCAATTCGAAGAAGTGTTTGGACCGGAAAGAAAAGCTTCCGTATCCAGGGAACTTACAAAATTATACGAAGAGACAGTGAATGGAACTTTGCAAGAAATAAAGCAACATTTTTCTCAAAAGACAGTGAAAGGCGAAATTGTAATGATTGTTGCGGGAAGAGAATATGAATAAAAAATAAGGATTGGATAATTATTTATTTTTATAATTATCCAATCCTTCTGAAACAATAGATTTAATTATTCAGGATCAGATCCTCCATACATTCAATCCACATCGGATGATTGTTCAGGCTCTCCACCAACTGCCAATGCTCTCCTCCATGCTCTTTAAACATATCTCTGTATTCAACGCCACCTTCGATAGTTGTTTCCAAACAGTCTGCAACAAATGAAGGAGAAAATGCCAATACCCTTTTTACTCCTTTCGCTCCCAGCTCTTTTATAAGATCATCTGTATATGGCTTAATCCATGGAGTCTTCCCTAGTCTTGATTGAAATGCAACTGAGTAAGTCCCTTCTTCAAGACCAAGTTCCTTCACCAAATGACGTGTTGTTTCATAGCATTGCGCCCTGTAACAGTAATAATTCTTGGAATGGTATTTTGAGCAGCATTTATCGTTCAGCTGACAATAACTCTGCACTGCTGATTTTTTAATTTGTCTTTCAGGAAGTCCATGGTAAGTAAAAATGACATGATCAAACTTATCCTTTTCCAGATATTTTCTTCCGATTTCAGCAAAGCCCTTAATGAACAATGGATGATTAGGAAAATTTGCTACGATTTTAATTTCCGGAATAACTTCCCATTTATTGATGTATTCCATTGCTTTTTCCACGGCTGAACCTGTAGATGCGCTGGCATATTGAGGGAAAAGAGGCAGAATCACAATCTTTTCAAAGCCCTTCCCTTCCATTTCTTTTACAGCCTTTTCTATCGATGGGTTTTGATACCTCATTCCAAAAAAAACCTGGAAATTTTCATTCAACTTCGCCTGTAAAAGCTTTTGAGCTTCAAGACCGTAAGTTAATAAAGGTGACCCTTCATCTGTCCATAGTTCCTTGTAAACTTTTGCAGATTTGGGCGCTCTGAAAGGAGCAATTATAAAATTAATCAGGAACCAACGGTTAAGGAAAGGAATATCAATTACCCTTCTATCCATCAAAAACTCCCTTAAATATTTTCTGACATCGGGAACCGACGGACTATCAGGTGTTCCCAGGTTGATTAGGAAAACTGCTGTTTTCTTTACTTTATTCATGCGGCAAAAATACTAAAAGCAGGGAATTTCGAAGGATTTTATTCCCATCCCATAAAAATCTCTTCTGCTTCCAAAAAAAATTGCTTTCAATTGTTTTATTCAATTTCAGGGCTTAACAGCATTTTACTATCTCAGAAAATAAAGGAGACCATTTCGCGAGATGTTCCCGAGATATTCAGGGGGCTCCACGGAAGTCCCATGGGAGTCCCTGAGGTGCTGGGAGAACTCCCGGCTCTTCCGTGGAAAAATCACTCCCATCTGTGGGGGCCCACTGATTACCTGTGGGTGCTTCCAGAGCGACCGTGGGTATTTCCGGACACCTGTGGAAACTCCGTGTTCTTCCGTGGAATGTTCCGAATCCTGCGTGACACTCTATAAATCTCTCGTGGGAACCCACTGACCATTCGTGGGAACTCCTCAAAATCCCTTGAGAATATCCAGAGCTTCATTAGACACTCCTGAGTCATTTCTCCTTCCTTCCGAATTTCTGATAAAGAGAAACTTGTCCTTCCAGCATTTTCCGGAACTATTAATTTAAAGGAGAAGTCTTATGTAGGGAAAGCTGAAGGAAATTCTTAACAGATTACTATGAAAAATCTGTAAAATTGAATTTCCTATAATACAAATCATTTACATATCTTTGCAGCTATGGAAAAAGTAAGCGCGCAGGTAGAAAACACCTTTAAAAATATCATTTCACACGCAAAAGAATACGGATTTGTATTTCCTTCAAGTGAAATCTATGACGGACTTCAAGCTGTTTATGATTACGGACAAAATGGAGTTGAGCTAAAAAACAACATCAAAGCTGCATGGTGGAAAGCCATGACTCAGATGAATGATAATGTGGTAGGTATAGATGCTGCAATATTCATGCATCCGACTACATGGAAAGCATCAGGTCACGTAGACGGCTTTAGCGATCCGATGATCGACAACAAAGATTCCAAAAAGAGATATAGAGCTGACGTCCTTATTGAGGATAAAGCAGCGGAATATGAAAAGAGCGGAGATAAAGCCAAAGGTGATGCTTTAGTGAAATCACTTGCTCGCCTTCTTGAAGCAAATGATCTGAAAGGCGTACAGGATCTTATCATAGCAGAAAAAATAAAATGCCCGGTATCTGGAACATCTAACTGGACCGAAGTAAGACAGTTCAACCTAATGTTTTCAACTCAGGTTGGTGCAGTTGCTGATGATTCAAGTACCATTTACCTTAGACCTGAAACAGCTCAGGGTATATTTGTAAACTTCCTGAATGTTCAAAAAACCGGAAGAATGAAAATTCCTTTTGGTATTGCCCAGATCGGTAAAGCTTTCAGAAATGAAATTGTTGCTCGTCAATTTACCTTCCGTATGAGGGAATTTGAACAAATGGAAATGCAGTTTTTCATTCGTCCGGGCGAAGAGATGAAATGGTATGAAGAGTGGAAACAGGTGAGATTGAAATGGCATAAAGCGATCGGCTTACCTGAAGGCAAGCTGAAATTCCACAATCATGAGAAGCTTGCTCACTATGCTAATGCAGCGGTAGATATCGAATATGAGTTTCCTTTCGGATTTAAAGAAATTGAAGGTATCCACTCCAGAACAGACTTCGATCTTGGCAATCATGAAAAATATTCCAAGAAAAAGCTTCAATACTTCGACAATGAACTGAATAAAAACTACGTGCCATATGTAGTTGAAACTTCAGTCGGAGCAGACAGAGCATTCCTGGCAGTACTTTGCAATGCATATACAGAGGAAACAGTGGGCGAAGGCGAAAATCAGAAAGAAAGAGTTTATCTGAAATTACACCCGGCATTGGCTCCTGTAAAAGCAGCTATATTCCCTCTTGTTAAAAAAGATGGTCTACCGGAGAAAGCTCAGGAAATCTTCAAAGAGCTTAGAATGGATATGAATGTTATCTATGAAGAAAGAGATGCAATCGGAAAAAGATACACTCGCCAGGATTTGATAGGAACTCCATTCTGCATTGTAGTAGATTATGACACATTGAATGACAACATGGTGACTATCCGTTACCGTGATACAATGGAGCAAGAGAGAGTTCCGATCAGCGAATTAAGAAAGAAAATAAGAAAAGCCACTTCATTCAAGAGAATTCTTGAGCAATTGGTGTGAAAATAATTAGGTAATACGTTTTAAGTGGAAGGGAGGCATTTAATGCCTCCTTTTTTTATTATTACGCAATTAACCAAATACCTGTAGAGACGCCATGCATGGCGTCTCTCTATCTGCCTCCCATAAAAATTATTTATCCATAATTATAGTCACATTTTATTCCAATTCCTGAAATTTTCACTTGAAATGAGCATTACTTTCAGCAAAATCTAGATTATAGCACATTATCACGATTTGAGACGCCACACATGGCGTCACTACAGAAAACCCGCCAAAACTTCACTTTTCGACCAAAAGTTTCTCCTTTTCATAGAATAGAGTTAAATTATATCAGATTAAAACAAGGTTAATTCCAAAAGAGCATAGATTCGAATTTAAAGTAGCTTTTAAAAGAGATATCAGCTTTAAGCATTCAGCTCTTTTCAGCTTTTAAACAAAAACTCGCGTCTGCGGGTCTTATTAACTTAAAGGTTTAAGACTTGGAAACATATATAACTGTTACCTTTTATATACTAGGCATCGCAGTATTTTTATTTGGTACGTTTAGTCTCGGCTTGTATGCACTTATCATAAATCCTTTCCTGGAGACAGTCAGCATTAATAAGAGACTTACAAGAAAACAGCGAGATATTCTTCTTAAAAACTTCAAATATTATAGAGATCTATCCGGAAGTCAGAAAATTGATTTTGAGAAAAGAGTACGGAATTTTCTTATTCATAAAGAATTTATTCCCAAAGGGATTCCGCAGGTTACAGAAGAAATGCAAATACTTATAGCAGCTTGTGGAGTTCAGTTGACTTTCGGCTTTGCACCGGTAAGATTTGTAAGCTTTCCTAAAATCCTGATATACCCTTCACACTATCTTTCTTCAAATGGCAAAAGGCACAAAGGCGAAGTGAGCCTTAGCGGATTTATAGCTTTTTCATGGGAAGACTTTCTATATGGTTACAAAAGGCCTGAAGATGGGTTCAACCTGGGATTGCACGAAATGGCTCATGCATTAAAGATTGAAGATGCTCTTCATCATCCTCAAGAAGAAATACTTGATCATGAAAGCTTGAAAGAATGGGGAAAAATAAGTCGTCAGGAATTAAAGAAAATTAAAACGAGCAAAACCAGATTTCTCAGACCATACGCTTTTAATAATGAAGATGAGTTCTTTGCTGTATGTGTTGAATATTTCTTTGAAAAACCCGAGGAGTTCAAAATGCAGCTTCCAGGACTTTATACATCACTTTCAAAATTACTGAAACAAGACCCAGGCAAGGCGCTTCAGAATGCGAAATTCTATTTCTATCCTCCGGAAAACAGAAAGCTGATGCTTTTGCTTAATCAGGCAATAAAAGAATTGCCAAACCTTAAAACATTAAAGGCTAAAGCTTCTTTTACCAAAAGCCTTTTTGTAAAAGGCAGGAAAATTAGTTAAATTTATACAAATCATAAAAAACTTGTATTTTTGTGATTAATTCTGAACAATCTTCTAAAAAAAGGCTTGCAATCTTAGTCCAATTTCAACCGGATATATTCAGATTAGAAATCTTCACAAAGTTGCCAACATTAAATATTTTAAAATAAATTATGGGTAAATCTCAAGAAACATTTAACAAAAAAGAAGTAGAAAAGAAAAAACAACAAAAGAAGAAAGAAAAGGAAGAGAAAAGTAAAGAACGTAAAGCTCATTCCAATAAAGGTCAAAGCCTTGAGGATATGATGGCTTATGTTGATGAAAATGGCAACATTACATCAGTTCCTCCTGACCCGAATAAAAAGAAAACAGTCATTAATCAGGATGATATACAGATCGGTGTAGCAAGAAACCTGAATCGTGATGAACCAAAACCTTTGAGAAAAGGTAAAGTAACCTTTTTTAATGAGTCCAAAGGATATGGATTTATCAAGGATCTTGAAACCCAGGAAAGTATATTTGTACACATCAATGGCATAAAAGAACCAATAAAAGAAAACGACAGAGTTACTTTTGAAACGATAAATACTCCAAAAGGCCTGAACGCTGTAAGCGTAAAAAAATCATAAATCCGGTTTTGAGATATTTACCCAACTGCTTCTACTTTGCCGGTTTAGGCGTTCAGATTTATTTCCCTGAGAAAAGAAAAGTACAATCAGGCTTGAATTTTGCGGATGAGCTGCTCATAAAAATGTTTTATGAGTAAGCTTTTTCAGCTAGTGTTACTACTACTATTAGGTATCAGCTGTTCTGTATTTGGCCAGGGCCAATCTTCAGACAAAATCAAAGTTTATATCTCTGGAAATAAAGAGAACAATACTCCAAGCACTTCCAGCGGCACTGTATCTGGTGGAACTTTGATCAACGGAAAACTATTCCCTTTTCAGGGAACCAATTACCAATACTTTGATACTACCAGTTATATCAACAACCGCGCATTCCTAAATGATAAGATAAGAACTGTTGTGATAGCTTCTTATAAGCATCTAGAGAAAGAAATCCCGGATAGAAAATTTTTCATCATGGAATGCAGTAATAAAAATGGTGGTAAAATTTTCCCACACAGAACACATCAAAATGGCTTAAGCATAGATTTTATGATGCCTTTAGTTAAGGGCAATAAGGTTTTTTATGGGCTCGATACGATAGGATCAAGCCATTACTGGCTTGATTTTGACAATGAAGGCAAATACAGCGGAGACAAGAGCATTTCCATTGATTTTGATCTGGTTGCCCAACAAATTCTCTCCCTAGAAACATCCGCAAGAAATAATGGATATAAAATTCAGAAAGTAATTATCAAAACTGAATTTAAAAGTCTTATTTTTGCCACCCCTCACGGGAAAAAACTAAAACAAAGTAATATTTACCTCGTCAATAGCCTTACCCCTTTGATTAATAGTCTACATGATGATCATTTTCATATAGATTTTGAGATCCTGAAATAAAGCGTTTGAACGGTTTTAAAATTTAATTACAGTAAAAGAAAAAAATGTAAGCACATTTTGAACATTTTACCGTTGAAAATGTTTTTAATTTCATAAATACATAATAATGCAAGGAACAGTTAAATTTTTTAATAACTCAAAAGGTTTTGGGTTTATTAAATCAGCAGAGTCCGGTGAGGACATCTTCGTTCACTCTTCAGGTCTTATAGACGAGATTCGTGAAAACGATCAAGTTAAATTTGATCTAGAAAAAGGTAGAAAAGGCATGAATGCCGTGAACGTTCAATTAGTAAACTAAGAAATCCCCTTAAAGGAATATATTCTTTAAAGCTTTAGTAATTGTAGGAGAAGACCAACCTAATAAGTTGGTCTTTTTATTTTTATTAGTATAAATTTTCCATTGGACTACCAGAAGCAGTTCTTTTTTGATTCTCAAACAATTAACATTGGCCATACCGAATCTCTCGCCCACATTTGGTTGCAACCTCTTATTTATTTTTCTTGTCTGTGTAACTTTTGTAACTGAGGAATATTTTAATTCTCTCTTCATTAGCATAAAATTTTCAACTAACCATATTTATTATGCTAAAAGCTATTCCAAAACTACTGCCGGAAAGCAATCCTACGGCTCTGGCAAAAAAATTTCTCTTATCCCTTTCAATCTTCAGTGCTTTCTCTCTCGCAAATGCACAGAACAAAGAAAATGAAGGAACATTCGTTGGTTCCGTATCTGAATTTCAACAACAATTGAAGTCGGCTAACAAGAAAAGAAAAAATAGTCCAACTTTACTTCCATTGTCTAATGGCAAGAAGCTTACAGTTGATATACATTACGACAAGATATCAGGTACCTCTAATACAATTGCAGGTAAAATTAAAGACAATGCAAAGTCTACCTTTAACCTGACATTCGAGGAAAATAATCTGAAAGGTGAGGTACTCATACTTAATGAGAAAAAAGCTTATGAGTATTATACTAAAAATGAAAATGTGTATGCAAAAGAAGTCGATATAAATAAAGTTGTTTGTATAGAAACGCCAGTCCCTGCAGAGGGTGGCCCTCAAACTTCTTCATCTTTTGTAGCTCCTTTTGGATCATACGTATACAATTTACAAAGCCTTCCTTCTTCAGAATATGTTGTATACCTTGACTTCGACGGACAATATGTCGTTGATCCATACTGGAATGGAGGCCTTCCCATAGATGCATTACCTTCCGAACTTAATGAAACAGAAATAGAACAAGCGTGGAGATTAATAAGTGAAGATTACAGACCATTTAACCTCAACATCACCACCGATTCCGCAGTGTTTTTAGCTACTCCAATAAACAAAAGAGTACGGGTCATATTCACTCCGACCAACGATGCTGCTCCGGGATATGGAGGGTATGCCCGCATAGGTTCTTTTCCTATGAATGTTGATACCCCATGTTGGGTTTTCTTAGCAACTTCAAAATATGCTGGGGAAGCCGGTTCCCATGAAATAGGTCATACATTAGGATTATATCACGATGGGGTGAACAATCCATATGAGGAATATTATGGAGGACAGGGAAATTGGGCCCCGATCATGGGTGTAGGTTATTCCAAAGATCTTGTACAATTCAGCAAAGGCGAGTACAACAATGCCAACAATTCATATCAGGACGACATCAATATTATTACTTCATATAATGGATTTTCATTTAAAACTGACGAAAGTGGTAATATACCTTCTTTGGCAAAGCAGCTTGTTTATAGCAGCTCTGGCTTTGTTTCTTCGTCAGACAACAATGGTGTCATAGAAAAGAGAGATGACGTTGATTATTTCTATTTTAATACCTTAGGTGGAAGCGTGAAGATAGCTGCAAATCCTGACCCATACTATCCTAACCTTGATATTTCCCTTACACTTAAAAACTCTGCAGGCAATACAATAGCAGTATCTGATCTGGAAGGGCTAAGTGCTTATATCGATACATTGGTACCTGCAGGAACTTATTTCCTTATAGTAGATGGCGTTGGTCATGGGGATCCTGCAATTGATGGATATTCTGATTTTGGTTCGCTAGGATACTATTCTCTGGTAGGAAGTATAAGCAACTCCGTAAATAACAAAATACCTACAATTTCTATAACATCTCCTTCAGAGGGCGCTGATATCCTTATCGGAACTCCTATCACTATTTCAGCTATTGCGAGTGATCCTGACGGTACTGTAACCAGAGTTGATTTTTATGACGGAGCAACATTACTCGGCTCTGATATTAATGCACCATATTCCTTTGTGTATAGCAATGCTCCGGGTGGAACCAGGATATACAAAGCTATAGCTTTTGACAATCAAGGAGGGCAAAATTATTATGAAATAACTGTACTTGTTGCCCCACCCAATCAGCTGCCTACGGTTTCTGTGACCTCTCCTATCAATGGTGCTATTCTAGATCCGGCAATTTCTACAGTAGTAACAGCTAATGCTTATGATAATGACGGAACAATTACTGCTGTTTATTTCTATAAAGACAATACAATAGTTGGTGTTGACTATACTGCTCCTTATTCAGTCTATATCGATACTTACATAGCTGGTATTTATAATATAAGAGCAGAGGCTGTAGACAACAGAAATGGCCGCACTTTTTCCGCCGTTAATTCATTTACAGTAAAATCATATGGATTGTCAGGACCTTCGTGTGCGATTAAAGGAATACCTTATAATTTTCGGGTTTATGCAGAATATTCTAATCCTGTAAACATCACTGCATACACCAATTCGGATGCAACCATTTCTTTTGATTATTATGACAGAAGATACTTCGATGTTACGTTCAATCAATATGCCGCTTCATCGGTAACGGTAACTGCTCTACTAAGCTATACGGCTTACCCTTACAATGTAGAATATACTAAAGTGATATCTACAAATGGTTGCGGTACAAGGGCCTCAGTGATGGCTATTCCACTTCCAGACGCAAGTCAGACTGCTGTTTCATTGGATACAAAAGAAACAATTTCATCTTTCAAAGTGATCGATATGACAGGTAGAGAAGTAGCTTCAGGAGAAGGACAGAATGTTACTGAAGTTATTGTGGGAGAAAATCTAAAAAACGGAATCTACATCGTAAACATTATAGCAGAAAGCGGAAGCTATATACACAAAATAGTTAAATAAAGTTTTACCAATTTAATTAATTCCTGAAAGGGCTTTTTGTAATGAAAAGCCCTTTTTTTATTCCAACAAACAAAATTATAAATTACTGTTTTTGAACAAGTTTAACGAAAGGAATATGAGACAAATTCTAACTCAAACATTTCTAATTTCTTTTTTCTTAAATAAAAAAGATAGGCTCTGAAAGATAGCACAGAATTCCCTATCTTGAAGGAAATCTTTATGGTCTTGGCGGCTTTATTTATAATTATATTTCTGATTACAACATGTATCTTTCTATATGAGACAATAGGAGGTAAAGTATTGAGTCTTGGAGAATGGATCTTAACAAGGTTTGTAAAACTTAATCCCATCCAGATTCATATTTTGGAATTCAACTTTCGGTACTATCAAAGGCTTTCTCCGGAAAACAAATTAAAATTTCAAAGGAGGGTAAAGTTTTTCCTGTTAAATAAAAGATTTTACCCTCAGGGAGGCATGAATATTACCGAAGAAATGAAAATTATGATCGGTGCCTGCTTTGTTCAGCTAACCTTCGGACTTCGTCCCGTTAAGCTTAGACATTTCAGTCGGTTCTATATTTATCCAACACGATATTTTTCAAAAATCACCAACTTACAGCATGTAGGTGAAGTGCAAACTGACGGAGCTATTGTATTGTCATGGCAGCATTTTCAGAAAGGTTATGAAATTCCCGATGACGGCCTGAATGTTGGCCTTCACGAAATGGCACATGCCATAAAACTTGCAGACATGTTTGACGATGACGATGATTTTGAAGGGAATAGCCTTTTTGACTATAAAGATCTTGTGCGTTTTTTCAAGATAGGAAAAAGTGAAATAAACGAGATCAAGAAAGATAAAACCCATTTCATCCGCAAATACGCGGCAACAAACATTGAAGAGCTATTTGCTGTTTCTATAGAATATTTTTTCGAAAAACCCGAAGAATTCAGAATAGAAGTTCCACAGCTATATCAGATTCTTGTACAACTTTTAAAACAGGATCCAACCAATTCAAATTCTGTAGAATTCAGAGAAAATAAAAAAAATGAAAGTACTAATTGACGTACTACTACTAAAAATCAATAATTTAATCTCACACCGACCCAGTTATTTTAAATTTCCCTTTCATTTATCTTAAAAGTTATTTCTTAAAAGATATGTGCATTGCATAAACGCACCATTTTAACCGGAAAATGGTTAAAAATTATGATCAATTCTGACCAAAAAGCCCATTTAATCTAAAATTGATTACCTTTGCGGTTCTTCAAAACTTGGTTATATATAACTGATCCCGAAGATGTAAGAGTATGCAAAATCCAATAATCGGACAAATGCATTTATTTACAATGAGTTGCTGTTTTGCAGCACATTGAAAAATGCCTGAAAATACAGGTAAATGTCAGGCTCCTGAATTATAATTTTTAAGAATTAAAGAAATAATTAACAAAGTGAAGTACAGGGAATACAAGAACGTCGATCTTGCAAAAGTAGGAGAAGAAGTACTTTCTTACTGGAAGCAGCACAAGGTTTTCGAACAATCCGTAACGAGCAGAGAAGGTGCTCCAAGTTTTACATTTTATGAAGGGCCACCTTCTGCAAATGGTACTCCCGGTATTCACCACGTAATGGCAAGAACCGTAAAGGATATTTTCTGTCGCTATAAAACATTAAAAGGATTTCAGGTAAAAAGAAAAGGAGGCTGGGATACGCACGGCCTTCCGGTAGAGCTTCAGGTTGAGAAAGAACTTGGTATAACCAAAGAAGATATCGGCAAAAAAATATCTGTAGAAGAATACAATCAGAAATGCCGCGAAGCTGTGATGAAGTATAAATCGCAGTGGGATGATCTTACTGAAAAGATGGGTTATTGGGTTGACCTTGACAATCCTTATATCACATTTGAAAAAGAATATATAGAGTCTGTATGGTACCTATTGAAAGAGCTTTATAAAAAAGGCTTTTTGTACAAAGGATATACCATTCAGCCATACTCTCCTGCTGCGGGTACAGGACTTAGTTCTCACGAGCTAAATCAACCAGGCACCTATAAAGATGTAAGAGATACATCGGCTGTTGCTCAGTTTAAAGTAGCGGATAGCTCTAAAGAAAAAGTAAAAAGTCTTCTAGGGATATCCGATGCAGAAGTGGATCAGACTTACTTACTAGCATGGACGACCACTCCTTGGACGCTTCCTTCAAACAGTGCACTTGCAGTTGGTGAAAACATTACCTATGTAGCTGTAAAAACATTTAACCCATATACGTTTAAGCCAGGTATTGTTATCCTTGCGAAAGATCTTGCAGGAAAATACTTCAATGCTAAGAATGCAGAGTTGAAGCTGGAGGACTTTAAAGAGGGAGATAAAAATATTCCTTTCCAAACTTTAAAAGAAGTTAAAGGAAAAGAACTTGTTGGTATCAGATACGAACAGCTTCTGCCTTATGTGCAACCGGAAGAAGCAGACAAGGCCTTCAGAGTAATACCTGGAGACTTCGTTAGTACTGAAGATGGTACAGGTATCGTTCACATTGCTCCTACTTTTGGTGCAGACGATGCCAGAGTTGCAAAACTTGCAGGTGTACCTGCAATTACCGTTAAGGACGAAGAAGGTAATCAATTACCACTTGTAGATAAAAGAGGAAAATTTGTAATTGAAGTAACAGATTTCCCTGGAGAATTTGTAAAAGAAGCTTACCTGTCTGAAGCTGAAAAAGAAGAAGAGAGAAAGAAGCAAGGCCGCGACAAATATTTATCGGTAGACGAAAGATTAGGTATCAAACTTAAAACTGAAAACAAGGCATTTAAGGTTGAGAAATACGAGCACTCCTATCCACACTGCTGGAGAACAGACAAACCTGTTCTTTACTATCCGCTTGATTCCTGGTTTATCAAAACAACTGCTGTAAAAGACAGACTTGTTGAGTTGAACAAAACCATCAACTGGAAACCAGCAAGCACTGGAACCGGACGTTTTGGTAACTGGCTTGAAAACCTTGTAGACTGGAACCTTTCCAGATCGAGATATTGGGGAACTCCCCTTCCTATCTGGAGAACAGAAGATGGTAAAGAAGAAAAATGTATCGGTTCCCTTCAAGAACTGAATGAGGAAATCCAGAAAGCAAATAAAGCACTTAACATCACTGCTGGTACTCTGGCTCAGAAAGAAAAAGAATTTAACACAAAGATCTACAATCTTAAATCGATTGAAGATCTACACCGTCCTTATGTTGATCAAATTGTACTAGTGAGTGAATCTGGCAAACCGATGATCCGTGAGACAGACCTTATAGATGTGTGGTTTGATTCAGGTGCTATGCCTTATGCACAGTGGCACTATCCATTTGAGAATAAAGATGTATTTGACAATAACTTTCCTGCAGATTTTATCGCTGAAGGCGTTGACCAGACAAGAGGATGGTTCTTTACATTGCATGCAATAGCAGTGATGTTGAATGATTCTGTTGCATTTAAAAATGTAATAGCCAATGGTCTTGTATTGGACAAAAACGGCGCTAAGATGTCCAAGAGAGTTGGAAACGTCATCAACCCGTTTGAGACCATCGGTCAGTTCGGACCAGATGCGACAAGATGGTACATGATCGTTAACGCACCTCCATGGGACAACCTGAAATTTAATATTGACGGGGTAACTGAGGTTCAGAGAAGATTCTTCGGGACGCTTCAGAACACTTATTCCTTCTTTGCTTTATATTCAAACCTTGACAACTTTACCTTTAAAGAAGCAGAAGTTCCTTTAAACAAAAGAACAGAAAGCGACAGATGGATCATTTCAAGGCTTAATACTCTTATCAAAAAGGTGGATGAAGCCTATGCTGAATATGAGCCAACCAAAGCGGGTAGAGAGATCCAGGACTTTGTTGTTGATGATCTGAGCAATTGGTATGTACGTCTTAACAGAAAACGTTTTTGGAAAGGCGAATACAACGAAGATAAGATAGCTGCTTATCAGACACTTTATACTTGTCTTTTGACGATTGCAAAACTATCTGCATCTATAGCACCTTTTTATTCCGAGAAAATATTCCTTGATCTGAATGAAGTAAGTGGAAAAGAGAAAGTTGCAAGTATTCACTTGAGCAAGTTCCCTGTTGCTGATGACAAACAGATTGATCTGGATCTTGAAGAAAGAATGTCATTGGCACAAAGGATTTCTTCGCTTGTTCACTCTTTGAGAAAAGGTCATACAATAAAAGTAAGACAACCACTTTCAAGATTGTTGATCCCAGTATTAAATCAGGAATACAAAAACAGAATAGTTGCCGTTGAAGATCTGATCCTTTCTGAGGTTAATATTAAGAAGATCGAGTATATCGAAGATACATCAGGAGTTGTAGTTAAAAAGATCAAGCCTAACTTCAAGAAACTTGGAAAAGAATACGGTCCGAGATTGAAAGAAGTTGGAGCTGCAATCTCTGCAATGACCCAGGATGATATTCAGAAGCTCGAGAAAGAAAATGCTTTCAAAATAAAGCTTACCGGTGATATTGTTCAGATAACTTTAGAAGATGTAGAAATCTCTTCTGAAGATATTCCAGGATGGTCTGTGGCAAGTGAAAATGGCGTTACTGTAGCCCTTGATATTATCATCACAGAAGAACTGAAAAAAGAAGGTATTGCCAGAGATGTTGTGAACAGAGTGCAAAACATGAGAAAAGACATGGGCCTTGAAGTTCAGGACAAAATCAAAATCACTATTCAGAAAAAAGATGAGCTTATAGATAATGCTTTGCTGGCAAACAAAGAATATATCTGCAGTGAAACCCAGGCCTTATCTCTGGTGCTTACAGAAAATCTGAAAGATGGCAAGCTTGTTGATATGGACGAGCATCAGCTTGTAATGAAAATCGAACTTTAAAAACTATTAAGAGGCATGGCCCTTCAATATAAATACTTTAAGTACTACTTCCTGACTCTGGGAGTTATCGCGCTTGATCAGATCGTAAAGCTTCTGGTTCATTTCAAAATGGACTTCGGCTATCCAGGCCAGATCCATATATTTGACGACTGGTTCAAGCTATACTACACTACTAACCCTGGTATGGCTTTCGGCTTTGAATTAGGTTCTCCTTATGGAAAGCTTGTTCTGAGTTTATTCAGAATCATCGCCATGATTGCTATTTCAGTGTATTTATATCGCCTGGCCAAGAAAGACATGGCACCAGGATTGCTTTGGTGCATCGCTCTTATTCTTGGTGGTGCAATTGGAAACGTAATAGACAGTACTTTTTACGGAGTATTTCTGAACAACGCTCCTGACGGTGCAAGCACACCTTGGTTTCATGGACAGGTAATAGACATGTTCTATATTGATATCTGGGAAGGCAGACTTCCTGAATGGATTCCGATATTCGGAGGAGAGCACTATGCATTCTGGCCTATTTTCAATATCGCTGATGCAGCTATCTTTGTTGGAGTATGTATTATACTGATTTGGCAGAAAAAGTTCTTTAAAGATGCCGGTAAAGAAGAATCTTTGACGGAGAAAGCGGAGAATTAAACGCTGAAAATATTTTAATAAAAAGCCCTGGAGGAAATTAACTTCGGGGCTTTTTTATTGAGGTTGGTTAAATCCCGCAAATTTTTAATTATTTTTATAAGATATGTGCGAGGCTCTATATCTGTGGATAGCTAACACTCTTATGACTTGCACCAGCAACAAACCTAATACAAAAAAATGGAATTCAGATATTTTAAAGGACCTAAAGAAGATATGAGCCAACTAATAATTGGAACTCATATTTGTTCAATTTGTAATAAGGAAAGTAATGAATGCTTTTCCCTTGAATATACTCTTACAGATAAATTTAGTCAAGAAGAAACTGCAGATAAAGTAGGATGTTCCGATTGTTTAAAAAAGGGAGAATTTGAATTTTGGCATGACACAGAGTATGGTATGTTGGATGAAAATGGCCTAAAGAAAGTTTATAAACATAACATGGCAAATCCTCCTTCTGTAGACAACAAAATTTTAGTTGAATTAAGAAGAACACCACAGATTGTTACATGGCAACAAGAACTATGGTTAACCCACTGTAATGATTTCATGGTTTACAAGGGAACTTGGACTCCTGAAGATTTTAACAAGTACAGCAAGAATAGCGATGGTAGGCAATTATTCCTTGAAATGACAGATGATGAATGGAATCACTTATGGGACGAATCATTAGAAGAAGGTGAGGTTGAACTAAAGGAATGGTATGCAACTTATTATGTTTTTGAGTGTAGCCATTGTGGAAAGCTTAGAGGAAATTGGGATTGCGATTAAGTATATACAACCTTCCAGCAATTAGGTTTCGTTTGGCTGTCCGAGGTGGAATTCATCAAGCTTTGGAATATGCTTACAATAATGATATTCCCCATGACGATCATCTGCTGTCAAGCGCTTGCAACCATAGTCATCAGGCTAAGCGTGTCCTCTTTTCAGAGGAAGTTCCATATTTTTATAATGCCCACGCCGGACTCCAGCTGTTAATGTAACTTCCAATTGGTTCGACAATGCCGAACCAATTGGAAGAATACGTCTAATCAATTTGTTCGAACTGATGCCAAAAGGACAATCTACACATTATCTATCATTCCGTAATTGAATATAATCCCGAAGGGATTTAATATTTATAGAAAAATGTTAGTGTATTGATGCGACCCCATCGGGGTCGTATGATATTTCCAGGTATTATTATCTATAAACATCCGACCTCTACGGGGTCGATTTTGGGGATAATCTATACCAACTCCTTCGACTTCTTCTCAAACCTATAATACAGCAATACCGCAGCAACAGTAAGCCCTATTAAAAGTCCATACCACACTCCTTCAACACCCATATTAAGCGGAAATGCAAGTAGATATCCTAAAGGCAAGGCTATAACCCAATACGCCAGCAAGGCAATAGCTGTAGGCATCTTCACATCTTCCAATCCACGGAGGGCTCCAAGGTAAACAACCTGAATACCGTCAGACAATTGAAAAAAAGCACTGATCAATAAGAGCGATGCAGCCATTCTACAGATAGGCTCTTCATTGATATAAAACCAAGGAAGCTCATGTCGGAACAGCACAAACACCAAAGCACAGAAGCTCATGTAAACCACTACAAGGTGAAATGCAGCTTTTCCTGCATTTCTAACTGCATGATAATCTTTTCTTCCCAATTCATTTCCAACACGCACAGTCGCTGCAGCTCCTATTCCAGTTGCACCCATATAACTTACCGCTGCCATATTTAATGCAATGTGATGCGCAGCCATTTCCGATGCACCCAACCAACCAATCATAATAGCAGCCATTCCGAATGCTCCTGTTTCAAAAGCAAGCTGTGAACCAACAGCAATACTTACCCTGAACAATCTTTTAAATTCTTGAAAGGAATAGTTAATCTTTTGCATTCCTTTGATGAAAATATTGGTTCGGGAATATTTGATAACGAATATAAAAATCGTCACGGCCATGAATATCCTTGAAATAAGCGTAGCTATAGCCGCGCCGTTTGTTCCAAGCTTTGGAAATCCATAGTGGCCATGAATCAATAAATAGTTAAGCGAAAGGTTCAGAACATTGGCAATTACAGTGATATACATGGCCTGTTTGGTAATCGCAAGACCTTCAGCAAATTGTTTCCAGATCTGAAATAAAATCAAAGGAACTAATGACCAGACAAGAATTTTAAAAAAGGGGATTGCCAGTGAAACCACTTCCTGTGGCTGTTGAAAATATTGTAAAAGCGGAGCCGCGAATAGCAATGCTCCTGCAAGTATTATGGCCGCTATTATATTCAATACAATACTGTGCTTCAGAACCTTTCTGATTTCTTCTTGATTCTGCTCACCATCGGCTTTGGCTACCAAAGGTGAAATTCCATAGGTCAGGCCAATAGCAAACATCATAAATGGGACGAATACACTGAAGGCAAATGTCGCTGATGCAAGTGGAATACTGCCTAGCGAACCAACCATTATGCTATCTGCCACCCCTACTGCTATATGTCCGAACTGACTCAAAACTACCGGGTAAGCTATTCTTATTGTGTCTTTATACTCCTTGAGGTTATCCCTGAACCAACCGCTGAAAATCATATTTATATTTGAAAGGCTGCAAAATTAAGATTTGCATATAAAGAAACGTCTAAAAATCGATTAAAGTTTATAGCGATCATTAACAAGAAAAATGTCTTATATAAACCTAAAAATTGTATTAAAACATTGGTCAGCACTAAGCTACAGCATTTATCTCCTTCATTTTGCCTTTGAAAAAGAATAATTCACCAAGGAATGATATCCCTATTCCCAAAGTATAAGCAAGAATATCGCTCCACAAAAAGGCAAAACCAAGGATAAGGGCGCCAATTCTGGTATGTCTTATTTCATCAATCCAAGGGGCGTGATAAAACTGACTTATTTCGATACAATAGCAAAATGCCAATGAAAGCATTGCAATAAAGGACAAGCTGCGTCTATTAAAAATAAAGGCTATACCAAAATAAATCATTGCAGCCCAGATAGCGTCACCCAGGTAAACATTGATCAAATCAGGCAAATAAGTCTGCCACTTCCTTGCAGCCAAACCCAAACTAATGAGAGCTATGATAATACAGAAATACAAAATTCTATTCCGTTTCATAATTATTTCTTGCGCCATTTTATAACTCCTTTCAAAAGCTTACCAATTTTATTAAACCTCTGTAAGTCTTCCCTTATCATTGTAGTAGTCATTCCATCCAGCTGAAGGTTCCTATTTTCAGGATCTTCACTGAATTGTTCAGGATATACAAGCATGAAGTTATTCTTTTCAAAATGTCTTTGCAAAATTTTAGGAATAGAATCCATAAAGATTGTATGTGATAAAGTGGCCTTTCTTGCAGTAATAGCAATAAAAAGATCATCCTCATTTATTTGACCGGAGAAAAATGGAAAATCATCCCAATCAGAAAAGCCCTTATAATCTGCCTCTATTCCTGGCTTACTTTCATTTACTGCTTTTTTCAAATGTTGTAAGGACTCTGATACGCCAAAGAAAATCACTTGACTGTTAATCTGTTTGGATAACTTTTTCACCATATGAACCCATCTTTTGAAACCAATCTCCAATTCCGCATTTGGAGGAACCATTACGAAGATTTTACTAATCGTATTTAAAGGCTGCAGTGTACGGGATACTACGATCATCTGGTCGGTCCGTTCTACAAGGTTTTCAAGCACAGTACCAAACAGCTTTTCAGTAGTTGTATTCTTTTCATGCCAGCCGATAATAACCTCAGTAATCATCAGCTCTTTTACTGCACGGGCTATTCCGTTCGCAATATTCAAATCTATCCTGGAAACAACCTCTAGTTTATTCTCTGCTGAAGCGGCATGCTTGATGGCCCTTTCCACCATCTTCTTATTTTGAATGAGCTTGTCTCTAGCTTCCTCATCATCGTTCACAACTGAAACCGCATAGATAGGCTGTGACTTATCCGATTCCTTTAACATTGCAGCCATATCAATTTTAGATTCAATGCTTGCAGGATTTGTTATCGCTATTAATATTCTTTCTTCAATTTCGTTATATTCTTCTCCACCTTTAGATTCTGCTATTGCCAACTTCCTCCCTGCACTTTCCGTGACAAATGAGCTGACCATACAGGTAACAAGAATAAGTAGTATGGTTCCGTTAAGTATAGCTTCATCAAATAGCTTCAAGTCAAAGCCCACAAGTATTACAGCAAGGGTGGCTGCTGCGTGTGAACTGCTTAATCCGAATATTAAGTTTCTTTCTATAGATGAAAACTTAAATATCTTCTGAGTGATAAATGCCGCAGCCCATTTGCTAAATAATGCAAGTACAATTAATACACCTGCAACAAAAAGAGCCTGATAGCCATTGAACAATACTTTTACATCTACTATCATTCCCACGCTGATAAGGAAAAAAGGGATAAACAGCGTATTGCCAATGAACTCAATTCTATTCATCAATGGAGATGTATGAGGAATCAGTCTGTTGAGAGCGAGACCGGCCAGGAAGGCTCCGATAATAGGCTCTACGCCAGCAACCTCTGATAAAAAAGCCGCAGCGAATACAATGCCTAATACAAAAATGTATTGCGCACCGCCGTCCCCCTGAACATTTTTAAAAAACCACTTGGTAACTTTTGGAAAGACAAAGAGTACTACAAATCCAAATATTACCAGAGAAATAGACAGCTTAACCCAGAAGGCAGTGTCAAGGTTACCACTTACAGAACCGGTAATAACTGCCAACAATAACAATACCGCTGTATCCGTAATGATAGTACCTCCAATGGCAAGGGTAACCGCTTGCTTTTTGGTAAGACCGAGCTTACTTGCTATAGGATAGGAAACCAGGGTATGAGAGGCAAACATACTAGCAAGCAAAACAGAACCTTGAATATTCAAATGGAGGATATAATAAGAAACAAACGTGCCTAATGTTAATGGAATGAAGAAGGTAAACCCTCCGAATATCAAACTTTTATTTCTGTTCTTTTTAAAATCATTCAGATCTATCTCCAGTCCGGCGAGGAACATGATATATAATAGCCCAACAGTACCAAAAAGAACAATGCCCGAATTTCTCAATAAAAGATTAAAACCATTGGGACCAACAATCACACCTGAAAGAATAAGCCCTATGATGCCTGGTATCCTGAACTTCTTAAGTACTAAAGGGGCAAAAAATATGATAAACAATACCACTGAGAACACTAATACAGGGTCTTTAAATGGCAATGAAATATCAAATAAAAACATCATAATTTTTCACTTAAAATTTAACATATAAATTCTACTAGACCTTCTTCCCTCCGCTCTTTAAATCCTCCAATGCTCAAGAAGGACAAATACAACAGACATCATGCCAGATCTGGTCTGTAAAATGATGAAGTTATTAGAATAAGATTAGAATTACTAAATTCAGCACTGACCTATAAAAGCACAAGTAAATAAAATAGTTTTATTCATTGAAAAAATCTATAAAAAATTAAAAAAATATCTGATCATGTTAAGAAACATGATCAGAATTTAGGACATGGAAGTCTTTTGTATATTTTTCTTTTTAGTGGCAGAGGATAAATGTACGTAAGGTTAAATTCATGAGAGCCACCAGTGCGAGTATTATTCAGCTTAGATATAGTAAAATCATAACTATAAGAAACAACTAATCTGTTTATCCTCCAGCCCAAAAGCACTACCATGGATTCATTATTCTGAAGGTTTCTTTCATAATGTTTTATAGGAATGCCTCTATACCAGAATCCCAGCATCAGATCTTCGCGCATTCCGTAAACACCAAGGTCCAGCTGATCGGATTTACCTTGCATCTTATAATAAAAAGTCGGAGTCAGAGTATACTTACTGGTTTTATTTGCATTATTTACCCCTCCACCATCAAATTCTATTTTATAACCTCCTACAATTCCAATTTTTACAGGCAATCTGCTTACTTCATTGTAAAAAGACTGATTGGGATTATTGATATGATGTGCGGAAATTCCGAGCCATAGGTTATCCGAATATAGAACTGTTCCAGCTGAAAGATCAAAGAAATTCTTTCGATTCATTCCAAAATCTTCCGAAGTGCCAAGGCCTGAATATCCACCATCTGTATACTGATCCGGAAATGTCAACTGAGCATAGTTGATATTTCTTGAAACATATGTTCCCTGCAAACCAAACCTCATTGAAAATTTTGATGAAAAATCTACTTCCTGAGCATACTGAAGCGCAATGTCTGTAGAGCTTATTGTATTTGCGCCTTGCCAATCCTTCATGACTATTAAACCGATTCCACCTTTTGTTTTCTTGATGTAGGTATCAAGGCTAGCAGAAGACGTTATATATTTAGCTTCAAGTTTCGGCCATTGAATTCGCTGATGCAGTACTCCCCTCAGATCATGAGTACTTCCTGCGAATGCGGGATTCAAATATAAAGTATTAGCATAAAACTGAGAAAATTGAATATCCTGAGCTGCTGCATTATCTATGACAACAAGCAAAATTACCACTGTAATCAATGCCCTCAATGATAAATACAAATATCTTACGACCAACTTCATTTTGCTTAAGATTATTATCTAACAATTGTAACGCTTCCTTCCATTTTATAGGGACCTTTGTATTCTTCAGAATCACCCTCATAAGTAATCACCCAGGGATAAACGCCTATAGGCATAGGCTCTCCTCTGTATTGACCATCCCATACCTCATTCCGATCTCTGCTTTCGAAAATTATTTCTCCCCATCTATTAAAAATCAACATTCTAAAATTTGTAAAATTTGCACCAAAGACATCATAAGTGTCATTTTTCCCATCCTTATTTGGGGAGAATGAGTTGGATATGTATAGCCTCGGAGGACACACTTCACGCACATCAGTAGCATCTTCTATGGTACAACCCGATTCATTGGTGATTAAAACAGAATATTTTCCAGGCAATGCAACATTTATTGACCGGCTCGTGTCGCCTGTCCCATACCAGAAGTATTTTTTTCCTGGTCCTGCTGTAAGCTCATAGAATTGAACGCCTTCCTTGCAAAATTTCACTGATTCAGGAAGTGACCTGGTGGGCGCTGAGAATGCTTTTACTGAAACAGATTTTTGATCGTAACAACTTCCTATTTTAACTGAAACCTTATAGTTTCCGGCAAAAGAAGCATTATAAACAGTATCATGAATTTCCGTAAGCTGACCGTTTTCATACCAAGTATACTCAACTGGAAGACCCATAAAATTATATGTATTCTTGACAATAGGATCCAGCACAACATCTTTACCTGGGCAGATTCCTGTATCTTCTGCTATTATCTTTGGTATCGGGATTCCTACCAGCACGAGACTGTCTTTGTCCATGCAGCCATGACTATCCTTTACCTCTATAAAAAATCTTTGAATTATATTGGAAGAAATTGCCTCGATAGATGAAGCAGTAGAAGGTAATTTTATTCCATCAATGGTCCAGATATAAGAGACATTTTCAATCTGATTAGCAGATAAAACAACTTTTGTATTTTCACATTCAATAATCGAATCAGCCATAGTCAAAGCCGGAGGAGCCCATACCACAGTCTTTCCGGAAGCCTTGCAATTCCCGTTTTGAAAATCTACTTCATAAACTCCGGATTCATTTATATTAATAACAGATGTGTTTTTGTTAAGCAGAACCACTCCATCTTTTTTCCAGATATAAATTCCCGCAAAAGAAGATGATTGAGGAAGAGCATTGAGCTTTAAAGTATCGCTCAGGCAAATGTCTGGCGGAAGACTCAATACAGGACCAGAATTCACTATGAGCCTTACCGTATCAGAAGCAGAACATCCTTTATTATCTTTTCCAACAAGAATAAATGTACGGTCTCCGGAAGAAGTAACTTTCAGTGTAGCCGCATTACCAATTACTATACCTTTTTCATCTATCCATTCATAAGAATAAGAAGGAGAAGGAGAAGGAGAAGATTTTGCTTCGAAGATAGCCACATCACCTGTACAACTATTTAAATCATCACCAGCGCTTATATCAGGCAATGGATTAACCGAAATTTTAATTTCATCAGAAACAGATATACATGGAGCTGCTCCCTCTGCCCTTAAGCTAAGGGTTATGTCACCAGCCTTCTCATCTGGTTTTATCCTGTAATAGGTTTGCGCTTTTGTATCATCTGAAAAGCTGCCTTTCCCCCCAGTCCATTTTAAGCCAGTAGCATTCAAACTACTTCCGGATAGGATAATAGAGTCTTTATCTGCACAAACAGAGATTGGCAAACCTGCTTCAACAGTGGGTGCATGCTTATAGATAATCTTAATATTATCAAATACCTCAGGGCATGGTGAAGCGTTCGCAGAAGTAAGCCTTAACAGAAATGAATTTGATTTTAATTCTGCAGCAGAAGGTGTATATGTTGTTGCAAGTTTATTCTTATCCCCAAAAACACCATTACCTCCTGACCAAATGCTACCTGTAACATTTTTAACAACACCAGTGAGATTAATAATTTTTGTCGTTTCGCATAAAACAAGAGAATCACCCGCCTCTGCTTCAGGAAGCTTTTTGAAAAGGATCAGCATGGAATCTATTGCTGAAGGGCAATTAACCTGAGCATCTGATCTTAAATATAATTTAACAGATCCGGAATTTCTTTCCTCCGCTGTAGGTGTATATTCAGGGGTTAGAGCAACTCGAGAAACATTAAACACACCATTACCTCCTGTCCACTGAGCACTTGAGGCATTTGTTAAAGTGCCACTAAGCTGAAAAGTGGAAATGTTTACACAAACAAGAGTATCATTAATCTCACCTGGTTTATTTCTAGATTCTGCATCAACTTTGGGAAGAGAGACTAAATAATCAACTTTCTCCTTTACCATTCGGGCATACCACCAGGTATTGATTGTTTCAGGACATTCTTTTTTGCAATCGTCGGTTCCTCTGTCTTTCCATTGATGACAACCAGCAGCATTGGAACATCCGGTCAGGTTGGCAAGTCCATCAATTGCAGTTCCTCCTTTGAGTTGACTATCATCCCAAAATAATTGAGGCTTGGGGCCTATCGGTCTTACAAGATCTACAATGTAACCATTCTTATGGTGCTCAACGTCATACAGCGGAAGATGCGTTATTCCATTCCCATAGCTTAATTCTACTTCAACAGATGCTCCAGGAGGGACAATATTTCCTTTGCCATCTCTTGTATTCCATTTAATACAATTCTGCCCCTTTACCACGGAAGCTGAGATTATTCTATCCGTGGTATTGGATTGATAACCATCCTGGCCATTTATATCCAGCAATACCTCAATATTTCCAGGCTTATCTACATTTATATTGATGCATCTATTATCAGGATCACAACCACTTATAAATGGCTTTTGCAAAAAATTACCAAAGGTGCCTGTTGGATAACAAGTAGGATCAGGGTCATTAAGAAAAATTTTATACTCTGGATAAGTTACATTCCCTACTCTACTGACTCTGTCATTAATAGCGATTCCGGTACTTGTGCACCCTTTGGAATTTGCGCTGATAGTAGCACCGAAAGGCTGTATCCCATTGAAATCTATAGATGTAACAATACTATCCGTTGAGAGCACATACATCTTTCCGTTAAAAGCATAGTTAGCGGCGGTTGTATTGATGTCCCAAGTATAAGACCATAGCCGTCCAGGCTTGGCTATATTCCCCTCGGCTACAGTTATATCAAACAAATTAAAGTATCTTTTGGAATCTGTTTTAGTTGTCGGAGAAACAGGATTAAATTCTATATAATAATCACCATCTGTAAGAGACGTATATGACAAAGCATTATAACCACCAGCAGATAATTGTAAAGGACCAGCCACCGCCTGATTGTAGTTTGCAATAAAACCAGCACCAGAGGCAGGTATTAATGTTGGCCCCATCACCACAGTGCCATCCGGACTTTTAAGCTTGAAGTAAACGTCTTCATCCGGTTGATTAAAACCGAAATAAATAATTTCACCAGCTTTGCAAATGTGAATATTAAGTCGGTTTTCCTTTGGAGCATCGTACGTCATAAACAATCTTGAACGATCGAATATCTGAACAACTCCATGATCAGTGGATTTAGGCATTAATTCCTTTGTGCCTTCAGCCAATACAGTAACTATGGATAAGACACAAAGTAATATAAATGCATATACCCACTTGCCCCTATCAAAAAACAAAAGACGAAACGGATATTTGCTTATCATACCTATTATATTTTACAGACTATAGAACTAGTCAGTAAAAATATTATTGCCAACAATTTATTTACCCATTCAGAGTTACAGGATGTATTTAATATGGAATTGTATTAATAAGAACATTAAGGAGAATAATTTGCCTGTACCTAATAAAAAAAGGATTAATAAGAATATTAATCTGAACCAGAACAGAAAATTGATTGACTATTGCATTCGCAAACTGTGCAATACATTTTAAAAAAAATCCTGACAGGTGACAAAGGATCAGTAAACTGAGGCTTGTCATCTGTCAGGGGCAAAAAATCGCAAAGTAAAAATTAACCAATAAAGGTTCCAGGTAAAAAATTAAAATCTTATTTAATAAATTGATAACCCTATATCAATAAATGATTTTCCCTCATTCATGCTTATGCCTTCTAAAGATTCCTTGTGCGCCAGATATCTGATAGCATTTAGACCAGGCATAAAAAAATAGGCTCCCCCTACAACTGTTACAAAATTCTTTTGCAACTCTAGTCTTTTTCTAAATGGATGATCAGGAATAGAAAATGTTTTACCATTTACAGGAAGACTAGCAACCAAGGGATCGGGATCATTATATAATCCTAGAAATTTGGGGTTATTTATCCAATTTTGCTGAATGAATTCAAATTGCTGAGAAATGTCAGCATTAAAACAAATGAAGTTCAGGCCCCTACTGCCTTTATCTCCAGAAGAAGCAGCTATTGCATCTTTTATGAAGTCCTTCATATCTTGAGCATCACTTATTCCCGTACCGTATGATCTGCCCCTGCGTATGATTCTATGATTGCGTACCGCCTTCAAAGATTCTTCAGGTTTATCCTGGATCATTGAATCACGGGGATTAGACCTTCGTACATGAGATGCGAAAGGACATTTTAACCCATCAGGGTCTTCCTTTACAAAACCACGGATATTTTCATCTTTACTTATAAAAGATGTACCATCTGGCATGCGGCCTACCATTTTAGACGCAATGTATTCGGCATCCATCTCCATTATGTTTGATGCTTTTGCTTGCTGGTCTGCATAGCTCCAGAAAGCACTTACATCCTGCTCCAGTTGCCTGAAGACAAGATAGGTGCCATTCTTCCCAAAATCACTTTTAAACGAAGCATGTGAGTCCGATTTACAGGGTGAAAGGTATTTACTTTCGGACTTTACAAGAGGACTTCCAGATTTCTCATCATATTCATTTATACAACCTAAAAGAACTTCTCCATCTTTCAGTACATCTTCACGATGGATATCCCAGAATTTAGCTTTACCACTATGTTCATTATCTGGATGCCTGTTCAGATAATGGTTTAAAAAACCTTCTGTAGTGACATCAGTAATTCCATCGCGAAAGCCAAAATGTTCTTTTTCTCTGAAAGAAGAATCTACTCTATAAGCAAGGTTAATATGAGCACTATTAAGTTCAAGGCTATCTATTTTCCTTTCAAGAGCAGCAGGGTCTTTTCCAAAGACCATCAAAAGCATATCAACAGCACTATCCTCCTTTTCATTTCCCCATTTCCAGTTTGAAGGATCATTTTGTTCAAAGTCTCCAAGAATTTTTTGCCTTGCTATCATTCCCTCAATGAAAGGAATAGAGAATGTATGCAATTCATCATTATCAACGCCAAGCTTTACAAGCCCTTCTTTTGTGAAAGCAATATTTAAAGCGCTCTCTCCATGACCTTTATCTAGGGTTTGAATAAAATTTAAATTATGCTTTAACCATTTTCTAGTTTCTTCAATAGCTTCATTCTTAAATCTGCATAACAAGTATGCCGAAGATTTAAGGTCTCTATAGCCCAGATAAATGAAGGATTGAATATCTTCAACTTGAAACTGTGAACTAGTAGTATTATCCGTCATAAGATTCATGTATTAGATCAAGCAAACAACTTTAACCATTGATGAAACTCGGCAGCATTCATTTTTTCCTTTTGTATGCCATCAGAGATAGATGCATTTCTCAATTTATCTTTCATTACAACATCCGTATATCCGGAATACCAGAACGGGCATTCTATCTGATTCTTTCTTACCAAAGGCTTAAATGATGTACCTGAAGAAGCTCCCCCTCCAAAAGCAAAAGAAACTTTAGGATACCCTCTCATATTGGAAAAATTGAAATTGATAGCCTGCGCTCCCCTGTCAATAAAGTCACTGATGTAGCTTTCCCATGTACCGTCATAATCACTTAAAAAAAGGCAGTGAAATATTTTTTCCTTCTTGTTCCCTGGATGAATAAATTTATTAGGAATAATGAGCCATTTTACAAAATGAATACTCTCAATCCCTGCAAGTTTTCCGGTTCGCTTACGCCCTCCAGAAAACCTGGCAATACTGAGTGATACTTGAAACTTCCAATACCATAACCATGTTGGAGAATTTTTCAATATACCATGAACACTTAATTGATTTTGAAGTACATTATTCTCTTCCTTACTTATTTTCTTATAATGATCATAATTAACCTTCGACGGTTTTGCATTCCCCTCCCTCATGATAAACTGTCGGTATAAAGAAAAAAGTATTCCCACTGGAGCGAATGTAATAACAAGTACCAAACACACTAAAAGTCTCCATGTCAATTTTAAGGCCCATACCGCTTTATACCATGGATGAGATTTATAAGTAGTCTCCTTGTATTTTCTTCGAATGAACTCAGCTTTCTCTGGAAAATCCGAAGGATCAAGCATACTTAATTCCCTTTCAACTTCAGAACGAAGATTTCTTTCATCTATAATCCTTTTAACCGACCAGCCTGGCTTTCCTACCCAGAATAAAGACTCCGTAACTGCATTCGAATTTATATAGCTAAGAAAGGCTTTGCTATCAGATTCACTTGAATATCCATAGCAAAGCGAATAGACCTTATCTATAAAGCTCCCAAGTAATTTATAGAGATTTAGCAGAACAGCTTCTTTATCTCCATCAAAATTCATTGAGAATACCAGATAACTCTTTTCCAGATCAGGTTTGGAAGAACTTTCAAACTCATCAAGGACAATATTTTCTCCTGTGATCAGAAACCATCGAAAAAAATGAATATCTAAATTTAGGGATCCTGAAACCTTTTTCATTCCCAATTCAAGCAATGCTTTCAGTCCCTCCTCCCTGCCATGCATTATTTCCGTAACAGCATTGAAAGACTTTTGACTTGACAATTTATAATCAATGTCTTTCATACCAATTTCAGGTCTTTCTCTTTACTCTCCTTCTTTAACTGGCGTTCGCGTATATTTCTTCTATACTCTGAAAGTTTCTCATAAATAACATGTCTTGCCCAGTTCATTGCACCAAAATATTTATGTTCGGGAAGACTGTTTCCGACATTGAATTCCATATCTTGCCCTTCCTGCACTCTTTCCTTGGTATCAAATACCTGCTTAGGAATTCTGATTGTGGCGACATGGGTCAGAGGTCCATTCCAATCAATAACAGGATCTTCCGGTTTGGTATCATCACTCGTCTGAAACTGAAGATAAACGTCAAGAATAATCTTTTGACCAAACTGCAGACTCTGAAATCTTTTCTTCATAACATTTTTCAGATAATCTTCATGATCAGGATCAGGGTAGTTCAAAAATTCATATACTTCTTTAGGTTTAACAACATATTTAACAAGCGTATTCTCATTTCCAAATGTGTATGCAGTCTGACTGTAAAAAGGAATATTAAAAAGGTCCACTGTTTTCTTTCTTGATTTAAGAGCCATTAGGGCAATATAGGGCCAGGTTATAACACCTAAAAGTATCATCAATCCACCACTGAAAAGAAACTTAAGTCCGTAATACGTTTGCTTAACTGTTCTTGATCTGAAATGAGGAGAACTTCCTAGTAAGAAATCCTGATTCATTCCTCGATCCTTGTGAAAGACGCGCACAGCAAGGGTCCTCACATCCTTCTTGAGCATTTTGTTTTTTCTGTAAGCACTTGCATAACGCATTTTAGCGACAAACTTCTCGCCAGGATTTTCAAATAAACCAACCCTTAACTCCTGAGGAAGGTTAGTATCAACAACAAATTCAGCTTCAAGGAATCCATGCATCATCGGGCTGAATACCCTTCTGGAATAATCTTGCTTAGATAAGCTGCATAACTCTTTTTCCAGCAGTGCTACGAGTTTGTAGGTATACTTGATATCATCTTCTGTATACTTTTTTTTCTCGTCATCTCTTAAGTATTCCTCTTTGCTTTCCATTGTTAAGTAACGTTAAAGGTTCGAATGAAAAATTTTGCTAAATAGATTTCAAAAATTCATCTTTTTTTCTTCTGGATATATCGATACAAGTTTCGTCTGACATTACTGCAATTCCGGATTTCCCTTTAATATACCTGACTACATAATTGCTGTTTATAAGGTGTTTGTTGTGTACTCTTATAAAATCATATCCTTTAAGTTTAACCTCATATATACCCAAAGTTTTTGTAGTCAGATATTGACCTTTTACAGTAAAAACTTCAGTATAGTTGCCACTTGCTTGAAATCTTATTATATCAACAATGGGAACCACATAAAAACCTTCGCTATCGGGAATTCTGATTCTTCCTTTGGAAATAAGAACATCAGGATCAGCAGATGCTTTCTTTTCACAGACGCGTTCAACAGCCTCAATCAGTTTGTCAACCTCAAAAGGTTTTAGCAAATAATGTATGGCTCCATTAGAGTATGCTTCAGGACCATATTCTTTATGTGCAGATATTATTACTACGTCAAAGTTTCTGGTAGCTTTTTTCAGTAATTCAAATCCTGAAAGCCCAGGCATTTTTATATCGAGAAAAATCAATTCGGGAGATAATGTTTCAATCATTTTCATCGCCTCCAAAGGATCAGAGGCCGTACCTGAAATTTCAAGATCTTTACAGTGCTCCTTAATCAAGTCACTCAGTATATCTATTACTTCCTCCTGATCATCGATTATGAGTGTTTTAATTTTCATTTGTTTGTTTCATTAAATCAGAAAATGATTCTCGCAGCTTACCACATTCTGTGTAAAGCAAACCGGTCAAAGCCTCAGTATTCTCAAACACTTCTTCAGTCTTTTTTAGCTGATCGTTAAGGTTCTTGATATCAAGCGCATTTAAAACATTGTATATACTATGTATAGTCAATGCAAGAGCTTTAAAAGCTATCTTATTGATATTATCAGAAAAAGTCTCAGTATATAATTCTAGTTTACCAATGTGTTTGTTCAGATGTTTGTTAAAAATATCCCGATCCTGGAAGATGGATGAAAGATAAGGAAAGGCACTGCCTTCATCATCATGGATCAATTCAGTCAGATCATCATCGAGCAACTCAGAATGTCCGATTAATTTACAAATTGCTGACACTAGCTCAGCTGCATTTACCGGCTTGTATACTACATCATTCACTCCTGCCTCTTCAGCAAGTATATCTTTTTGTTTAAAAATATGAGCCGTAAGTACAAGAACAGGTATCTGGTTTTTAGGAAATGACAAACTCCTTCTAATGAACTTACACAAATCTGCTCCACTCATTTCAGCCATTTTCAGATCAGTAACCACGATATCATAATCATGATTCTTAATCATTTCAATAGCTTGAAAGCTGCTGACAGTCGAAGAGACTTCAGCTTCTCTTTTCTTCAGAATCTCTCCTGCCAGTTCAAGATTTAAAGGTTCATCATCTACAAGTAAAATTCTCTTTCCTCTGAGAATGCCTGAATTAGTATTAAATGTTTTTCCTCTGCTCTTACCTGAAAGCCATTTAAGTTTTATATTAAATGTAAAAACAGAACCTTTATTAAAAGCGCTTTGAACCTTTATATTCCCATCATATAACTTGATCAATTTTTGTACTATAGCTAATCCTAATCCACTTCCGCCATAATTTTTAGAGATATTGCTCGAGGCTTGCGTAAACTCTTGAAATATCACATCAAGCTTATCCTCTTCAATTCCGATTCCTGTATCTGACACTGAAAATTCAAGGTAAATGAACTCTTCTGAAACTTTCACCGTGCGGACATCTACTTCTATTTTTCCTTTATGAGTAAATTTTACTGCATTGCCAATAAGGTTGATCAGGATCTGATTCAGCTTGTTTTTATCTCCGCAGATATCATGAGGAACTGAAGGATCCATATTAAAAATAAACTCCAGTCCCTTGTTTGTAATCATGTCATGAAACATGAGCCGCACTCCCATCATTAGTTCATGAAGATCAAAATCTTCTTCAACAAGCCTTATTTTGTCTGAACCGATACGCGCAGAATAAAGGATATCATTAATAAGAGACTGTAAAGTACTTGTGGCTGTTTTAATTTTCCTGATATTGTCATGCAAAGGCCCGGAAGATTTGTCCAGCATAAGTAAATCAGTAAACCCAAGAATCACATTCAAAGGAGTAAGTATTTCATGGCTCATTAAAGAAAGGAAATCTTCTTTAACTTTTAATGATTCCTCAGCCCTGTCCCTTGCTTCTTTAAGTAATGTATTCTGCTTAAAAATCTCTTCTCCCTGCTTGGTTAAAAGTAAATTGGCATCCGTGAGCTCTTTGGTTCTTGCCAGTACCTCTCCTTCCAATGCTTCATAAAATCTCGAGTTTCGTAAAGATATGGTCAATTGTCCAGACAATATTTTTAAAAATTCAGTAGTTCTTGCTGAAAATATGTTTGCAGTGAGATTATTCTCCAGATACAACATACCTTCCAGCTTACCTTGATCAATCAGAGGGAATACAATAATGCTTTTTGGCTGGAATTTTAAAATATACAGATCCTTACTGAACAGCACATCGGTGCACGCATCTTTAAGAATAACAGTTTCCTTTTTTCTTGACGCAAATCCTATGATTCCATCCGGGAATAATTCATTGCGATTGAACACTAATCCGCTGGTATCGACTTCATATTTATCCATATCACCAAATGCAACCAGCTTCAATTTTTCCGGAGTATTGATAAAAAATCCAGCTTTATGAGCCCCTCCGTGCTCCATAATAATTTTTATAAGCTTCCTGAAAAGTTTTTCCTGAACAATCTCTTCAGAAAGAACTGATGCAGATTTCAAAAGACTATGCAAAGTAAGCTTTTCATTTTCCAAAGAGAATAATTCCTTTGTGTCCTGAAACTTAGTATCTGCACTTTTGCGCAATGCACTTACTTTAGATTTTGCTCCCCACAGACTGTAAAGATCAATGGCCTTTGCAAGGAAGCTTTCATAAAAAATATAGTTTTTGGATCTGTAATAAAATTTAGCCAACAGTTCATAACCCAGCGCTTCTTCATTAAGGTATCTGTTGCTTTTAGCAAGCTCTATAGCCTTTTGATAACATCCTATCGCATCTTCAGGCCTCCCTTTTAACTTCAGAAGTTCCGCTTTTACAAGATAATATTTATGAAGGCCATTCATCGGCGCATTATCAGCGATGGCTTTCAACTTTTTGAGGTTTGAATTCAAAGCCCCCAATAAGACTGATTTACTGTTATAGCCAGAAATTTCCAATGCTGCGGCAATACTCAGAGAATCATAAAAATAAAAAATGAGATTGAGCGAACTCCCTATTACATTCGACAACCTCATCTTCGCTTCATGCGCGTGTCCCCTTGATTCATTTATGTTACCAAAAAGGTAATGCAGGTACATCTTGCAGAGATGAAATTCAAAAAGTGATGTTTCAACTTTCTCCGAGTATAAAAGACTTAGCATCTCCTTCTCATTAAAAAACTCGCCTTTAAATTCGAGAGGATTTGCGTCATTGCTGATCAGATTAACAACAGTCTGAGTATATATCCCATGCTGAATGATGGGCATCTTATGTTTTATACTCTGAACTATACTAAAATTATCCAGCATTATCTTCTTCAACTCATCCAATTGAAGGCCGCAAAAAAAAGCATTGAAATTATATACAAAAATACAATAAGCAGAATACTCCGTATCTCCAGTTTCTAATCCTATCTCAGAACTTTCAGCTAGAGGTTGAAGAGATTCGCGTAAATGATGCTTCCAGTGCATCACAAAATTATGCATTAAAAAAACAGTCTTACATTTCAGAACATTATTTCCATGTTTCAGCAATAATGGCCCTGCAGAATTTCCAATTTTATAACCGAAGTTGATTTTACCCAATCCACCAATGAGCAGAGAACCGAAACTTGCACATATAAACCCTGAATATTCACAGTGCCCGTTTCTGATTATCAATTCAAATGCTTTACAGGAAAGTAGTGCATATAAGTTAGGGTCTGAATTATAAGCAGCCGCCCCTACAGAACAGATGATTCTTATTGCAGAATATATTCTTTCATCATTCAGATGATGCTTATCTGTTAAGAGGTCCTCTCCGGAAATTTTCAGATAGGCTACCACCTTCACAAGTTCCGCAAGTACCTTTAGTTTGTTAGGCGTACCTGGTATTTTAATATCAAGCATCCCCAATACATATAAACCTATATCAATTGCTTCCCTCAACCTTGATTGGGCGATATAGGCCAGGATGCGAATTTCATATACCTTTATCTTTTTATCCTGAAATTCATAATTAGCAAGAATTTCTTCTATTGCTATCTCCATCTCTTCAAAATTCCCTGTGAGATAAGCAGCTTCTGCATATAGTGAATAAATATCTGCAGTATGAGGCGCATTGACCTTCCATTTGTCGGTAAACAAAAGTAGTGTTGCATTTCGGGAAAATTCATAAAAAGGCTGAAACGCCGCACTGGTCTTCATTTTCTTTGCAGCTTTGTAATTCTGCTGAGAGAGAAAAAATTTTTCATCTTCATCAAATACAAGTTGCATTGAAAAGTTATAGTGGTATACCAAATCCAATAGATGACTTTCCAGCTCTTCAGAGTTCATTCTTGCTTTGAAGCTTCTGGCAATCTGCAGATGCATTTTCTGAGGATCTGTTATCAATGCATTGGCAGCTTGTTGAATGCCATCATGGGAAAAGCGGTAATCATTGCCTGATTTGATAAGCAGGTTTTCTTCAAAAGCCATATCCAGCTTGCTTTTTATCCTTTCGAGGGACATCGGCAGGATAATCTGTAATATGCGAGGATTAAATTTACTTCCAAGGCAGGATGCTATCTGTAACAACCGGCTTGTATCATCCGGCAATCCTTTTAATTTTGATTCTATAAATTTTACTGCATTGTCAGAAATTTTGATAGACTTAATTTCGTCCAGATCCCAAACCCACTTTTTATCAAAGCATAATAACTTCTGTTTAACAATGGACCTTAAAAATTCACTTGCAAAAAAAGGATTACCTGAAGTCTTTGCATATACTACCTGAGCAAGGCTGGCAACTTCTGTAACGGGAAGGTTTAAAGTCGTAGCCACATATTCTTCAATCGCAGTATTGCTTAAATCTGCAATGGGGATCAAGTGGTACTCCTCATTAATTTCACTCAGTTTAAAAAGTAAATTGTTTCTTACCTCTCTTGGCTCTTCTTCACGGACTGCCCCAATGAATATTATATTATTGATATCCTTTTCACTCAACACTTCCATCAAAAGATCAAAAGAAGATTTATCCAGCCATTGAAGGTCGTCAAAGAAAACAATCACTTTTGTCACATCAGCAGAAATAATTTTGAAGAATTTTCTCATTGTATAAGAAAATCTTTTTCCGCTTTCTGCCATTGGCAATGTTGTCACCTCTTGTTGTTTGCCTATAATCAATTCAAGTTCGGGAACAAGATCTGTAAGAACCTTGCCCGAACTTCCAATCTGGTCCCTGATTTTTGAACCATAACTTTTTATGACTGATTCATTTTCCCTAAGGACTGCATTAACAAAATCTGTGATAATCTGAATGAAAACAGAGTATGGATAATTCTGATCAAACTGGTTGGATTTAGCCTGGAGAAAAAATCCAGATTGAATATGTCGTTCATGAATATGCTTGATAAGACTGCTCTTCCCACTCCCTGACATACCTGAGACCAGGCATATTACTTTCTCTCCATTACTTGCCTGTTCCAGTAGATTCTTAATTTTATTGATCTCTGTTTCACGGCCAAACAATTGATCTGGCAACTTGAGTACTACATCATGGCTTCCAATTAAAAAAGATTCTATAAATCCGTTTTTCAATTCATTATGACATCTTTCAAGATCATATCGTAGCCCAATAGCAGTTTGATATCTACTTTCCTGATCTTTACTTAAAAGCTTTTGGACGATCTGTGACAAGGATTCAGGAGTACCATTAACCAATTCATTTAGAGGAACAGGCCTTTTGGCAAGATGAAAATGTATCATCTGATATGGATCTTCCGAATAAAAAGGACTCACCCCGCTGAACAACTCATAAAACATTACTCCCAGAGAATATAAATCACTTCTGTAATCAGCCAGTTTACCTACTTTACCTGTAAGTTCTGGCGAAATATAACTCAGGAAAGTGGAGTCATTTATTCTACTATTGTGCTGATTCTGCTCACTATAAAAAGTGGCATTTGAAAAATCAAAGATCCTTGCTTCTTCAAAATCAGCAGACAATAATATATTATATGGTGCAAAATGATTGTGTATGATTTTATTGTCGTGAATTTTCTCAAGGAGCTTTGAGAGGCTAATGCATATTTTAATCTTTTCAGCAATATTGGTAGAGGCAAATAAATTCTGAAGTAGCAAAGTTAGTCCATTAAAGTACTCCAATACTAAAAGTACTTGGCCATCAGCCTCATCTATAGTTGGTAATGAAGATTGAGAACCGTCTACCAGAGAAAAAAAATCCAGTTCTTTACTTCTTTCCTTTGGGGCCAAAGCATTTCGTTGTAACAAAACACGTTTGTTATCTTTAATTCTGCATGCTTCCCAAAGAGAGAAATTAAAGGAAGCATGAATAAGTTTTATGTCCTTATAGCCCAAAATATCCATAGATTTTTTTCAGATAGAAAATATTAATACCGAAAATAAGCTGGTTTATACAATACAAAGCATTATATGAAACCAACTTTTCTCGTCCCCCTGAATATTTTATTAGAATACACTAAGAATTTTATTCAAGTAATACCAGTTATACGTCTCCCCTTCATATAACTGGATATACTTTTGAACAAAAAGTAAAATCGGATATTGAAGTACTTCAAAGATTAAACAAGGAATTCTTATGCAATCAAAATTTTTGTACGCAGTGGCACATAAAATCTGACATTAATTTCCCGCTTTTAAGTGAGATTTCAAAGATATATTTACGATTTTTAAGAATCAATACACCTAAAAATCAGACAATTACCAGGTAATAAACTATAATATCCAGTTATCTCCCATACTGAACCAGATAATAAATCTGGGTTGAATCCGAATAAAAAAATGCAGGTAATATTATTATCAAACTTATATTATAAATGTATTTAGAATATAAAAACGGAAAATAACAATGCTCACCAAAGTGGTACCTATAACCCCAAAAAAAACAATAATTCCTTTTGCCTTAAGTATTAAACCCTTATCTTTCCAATGTCAGTATTCAATCGCATGTGCGGTATCGGGTTTGGTCCGAAAAGAGAATACACCATCTTTATAAAGTTGAATAATGAGTCTCTCGTATGTTAACTGTAGTTATTAGAAGGAGCACTTCTGTTTATCACTGGCCGAGCCTGGCTCGTTTGGGGTTCTCAGAGTTTCTTTGAAAGGCGAAAGTGAGTTATAGAACATATTTCTCCCTAAAAGATGTCTTTTTTTTCATTTAATATGATTGTTCTGGCTGGACTGACCGGTACAGGCAAAACCCTTTTATTAGAACGTTTTGCACAATACAATTATCCAATAATTCATCTTGAAAAGCTTGCAGGTCACAAAGGATCTGTTTTTGGTGATCTAGGTATCGACTCACTTCCGCCTGATCAAAAAACCTTTAATGCTTCCCTTGAACTAGTTTATCAACAATACAATGCCTCTCCTATAGTTTTTACTGAACATGAAGCTCCTGCTATCGGCAAACGGCGAATTCCTGAATGGTTCTACAATCTGATAGAAAATGGATTTATCATTTACATCGATCTGCCTAAAAGTGAACGAATAAAACTATTAAAAAAAGAATATGGCCATTATGACCCATATCTTGTTAGCAAAGCGGTTGATAAATTAAGCGACAGAATTCCTGCAGTAATAGTAACCAAGTTAAAAGAATATTTATTCCATAATGATTTTGACCAGTTTACTGATTGCATTTTGAATTATTACGATCAATCTAATCATTATGTGACTATCCGGAATAAAGCTAAAATTTTGCTTGAGTTCCCTGAATTTAATCCTGAAGAAATAACAAGCAAAATTTTAAATATGCTTAAACAATTCAACTTTCCTGTTCTTTAGGAACAGCGGTCACAGTATCGTATTGAAGACCACTTGAACCTTCTCCTCTGCCAACTTGCTTTCTATAACCATACCAATTAATTACAGATCCATTGTACCACCTGGTTCTCTGGAAAGTAGCCTTTAACTTAACTCCTGCTCTCGGAACTTCTTCTTCATGTATAAAATAGGGGGTTACCTGAACATCATCTAAACCTATTCCCTCTCGCATTAATTGAGTTCTGGGTCTTATATGCGTATATTCTCCTTTAAATAGTCGTGGCATAGATGCCCGCTGTAATTGAATTTCGCGGTTGCTGCCAGACTTGTGAACAGGCAAAAAAGGTATCCAGTTTTCAGGCACCGAATTCGCAAGCATATAATTAAACATAGTACCCTGCACTTGGTCAACAACTTGAGGTGCTCCTCTGAATTTATTAAGTTCCTCCGAAAAGATATTCGCAAAACGATGTCCGTCCAAACTACTTCCAAGGCTATCTGGGATTTTGGATTCTATTGCCCACACCGTATTGGTCATTTCATCTCTCAATAAATGTACTTCTTCTATCGGTTCGCTTTCCATGTTTTTAACAACTACAGGTGGTATAAATAATCGAGTATCAGCGGGCACTTTTCTATCTCCTTCATTACTTATAGTGCTTAAATTATACATACCCCAACCTGACCAGTCATCCGTTTCCCCCTGAATTGCCGATGTTACAAAAGTTTGTTCTCCAAAAACATCTGTTACAACTATACCCTTTACATCACAAATGCGGCCAACAGGAACCCGATACGGTACGAGGAGCCAGTCATTATTATAAAGCAAAGCATATTCGGTAAATATAAGTTTTGCAATATCTGTTGTTTGAGCGTTAATATTACCAAAGTCCACTTTACCATTTTCAAACTGCCACCACCTTGAATTAGGTGCTCCTGAAAATTTAGCCTCTGTTGGAATTATACTAATAACTTCTTTTCTGTATTTCATTAACTCTTCTGAAGTAGCATTGCCTGAAATGCCTGGCACACCTTCTGATTTGTTAACATCAAAATTATACCAGTCCAGATCTCCGGAATAATATTCCGTAGCTCTGACCACAGTATTGGTACCATCTTCAGATGGCACCGCACAATCAAAACTATATTCAAGTTGATTAGGAACCCATGAGCTGGAAACATTAACATTATAATTTTTTGGTATCCAATTAATATAATCACTAATTGCCTTATTTAGTAACGAGAGATGCGAAGGATTATCTTCAAGTAAAAGAGTAATTGTACCATTAAGATCACTGACAAACGCTTTATATAGTGAAATTCCATCAAAGTATCTGTTTGCTGAAGCATTTACAAGAGAGTAATAATTTGAATTGCAAAAAGCCTCAGTTTTATCAAATATTTGTTTATTGGAATCCCCATCCAATATTGATTGAACGGGTTCAATAGGACACATTTTCTTTAACTTGCTTTTGTAGACCTTTCTACTGAAATCAACTACTCCCCATTGAGAGGCAAGCTTTTCAAGGATATTCAGAAAGATCATACCTGATTCTAGTCTGGATTTAAAATCAATTTTTTTAGGTATACTCTCTATTCGTTCCTCCAAGGGGGTAAAATCAGAGTAAGCTTCTACACTACCATCAGCAGTTTTCAATTTACTAACAGATGTAGTATGCATTAATATTTTGGAGAAAATAGCCGATCCGGTGTCTTCACCCTGAAACTCTCCAAATTGCCATTGTCTGGTTAACATCCACAATGGATCAAACACTCCACATTCCAGTACATTATCAAACTCAGATGTTCTGGGTCTTGGTTCCAGACGGTTCCATGCCCTGAATGGTTCACATGAAACAGTATCTACTCTTGCCATCTGTTTATTCTTGTTTAGTTTTTACATTTGAAAAATCCATTACCACCTGTACCCCTAAAGGATTATTTATTTCATCGGCAATTTGAGGAGGCACAACTTCTGCAGCAATGGCTGGTAAAACATGATTTAGAAATGAATTATCCAAGTGATCCGGTTCAACGGCTCTGTTCTTTGCTAATTCCATTGTATCGATAATTGTATATACTAAATCATCCCACTCCCACTGATTGGTTATACTTGGAGTAACAGCAAGCAATACCGATTGGGGAGCGGAAGCATTCGGCTGATTATAATTAAATACTATTCCACTCGTAACTTCTTTATCCGGTATTACTTCATGCCATTCGTCAATTATTAATCCGCAAACAGGCACAAGGCCTGTTACATTTAAAACAGCATCGTTAATTAGGATTAGTGATAGCTTATCTCCATTTGCTATATAATTGGAGGGATATTCCTGCCCCATCCAGAAATCTCCTGGTTGATATGGAAGTTGAACAGGCTCAATTGTAGCTGACGAATTATCATATATATCTGCAATCTGTCTCCACATTTGAACATCATACATTTTCTTTCTTACCCTTGATATACTTCCAACCCATTCTTCAATTGCCAATAAGCCTTGGTGTCTTGTAATTCTGGAGTCGGGGGCAAGGGTTAATTGTTTGACAATATCTGTTGTATCATATGCTGTGAACTGTGGAACTGCATGAAACGTTTTTCCAAAGATCACTTTTGCTAATTCTCCCAGTTTTTCTATTTTAATCTTTGCAACCGGATAAGCTGGCAATTTATCCTCAAGCTCCCTTGCTGATTTTCCTCTGGTTAATGCCTCTTTATATTTTAAAATAAGGTGTTGGAGAGCAGCCTGCTTTTGAGAAAATATATTCGTCTGATCTTCCTTCTTCAGAGGAAAAGTTACAGACAAGGCATTTGGAATACCAAGAAAAAAAGCATGATAAAGTAAGTTAAATATACTGTCGTACTCCTGATCTGTTAATTCCACATCAGCTATTGCGACGTCACCTTTGAGAACTGCATCTACTATAGGTTCGTTCTCTACAGTACCAATAAAGGTTCTGAGAGATTGCAAGCCTATATCAATTCTCTCTTCAAATTCCGGAAGATTAAAATTTCCCGGATTCTGTCTATCGGATTCATCATTTGCCATCTGTAGATCATTAGACCCACAATATCTGGAATTCCCAAACATGTTTACGATAGGCTTTATAAGTAAAAATATTTCGGCTATACTTCTGTCTTCTGAACTCCAATCTTCCCCGCGTTCATTTGTATCCAATACAACAGCATTAGAATATTCATTTCTAATCCGTCTATATAAACTAACCAGTAAGTCCTTCAATTCTTCCTCTCCTCCAGGCAAACAGAAAAGATCTATTGGTTGAATCCCTAAAGAAGTTAGATCAAATCTCTCTCTTGTAACGGTCCCTCCATTTTGGATTACAGAAATAAGATATTTAATTTTTGAAGCCTCTCCAATGCTATCTCCCAGCCATTTATTAAAAGAGGGTTCGGTTTGATATCTTATTGAATTAGTCGACTCCCAGCCATTAGGTAAAACAGAAGGACTTATAGCAGCAAAGTTTAGTACAACTCTCTGTGTGACAACAATCCCAGTTCTATTGGTTTCTATCACTTGAGGATCCGGAATATTTTTCCCTTCACCCAAGGCTGACAGAACTGCAGCAGCTCTCACGTGATTGCCTTGTACCATTTGATAAACACTTTCTGATATTGCAATATCACCAAGTGCATCATATGCATCTGCCATCCGATCTATCTCATCAATTATAGCATTGTATATCTTATCTTTATTATCGTCGGTTGTCAGGGCGTTATCTATAGCAGCTTTAATTTTAGCAGGAAGAGCAGCAAAATTATTTTCTTTTAATGAGTCTCCTACTGTTTTGTCATTCAACTGGCCGGGAACAGGTTCAAGCCATTTTATTACCTCATAGACTTCATCAAGTATCATCGAGCCATTTACTACAAGACTGACATAGGCAGGAATATTACCGGTGGTTTCGTTCACTTTTTGCTTAAGCGGAAACGCTTTTCGGAAGGGCTGAATAAACTTGTCAAGTTCTACATCTTTAAATTTTTCATGGAGTCCTCTTTCAAACTGGAAACCAAGTAATGCACCAACCTCCTGACCATTTCTTATTCCTTCAATTAACTGCATAGCCATTCTGACTCTGGCAGAAGATAGATTAACAGAAAGACGATTCTGCACATTCTCTTCTTCAGTATTATTTTTATATGCATTTCTTAAAACTGCAGCCGTTATTGCCTGACTAATAGACGGCGCATGTATTAAGCCATCATTATCCTTATCTATGTAAACGGGAATTTCAGGTTTTAATTTAAAGTCTGCCAAGTTTGCAGTTTGCGTATAAAGATCTTTTTCGCTCCTTTTAAGGTTTTCAACATAGCCATAAGCCCCCAGAAAAATTCCATTTTTCTGCAAACTTCTTTGCTTCTGAAGACGCTGATGAACAAGACCAAACAACCATGAATCCAAACGATAGCTACATAAGCCAAGATGTTCTGCTAACAGGATTTCAAGGCTTGCAGTAGGAATGCGTTTCAAACAAGAAACAGCATCCCTTACATTCTTTAATTTATTAAAGAAGAGTTGATGACTACTATTATACAAAGAAGGATTTACTGATCTGACCTGATCCAGATAATTGGCAACTGAATAATGCCGTCTTAAATTGATATGATTTAAAAATGAATTACTGTCATCCAGCTTTAATACTCCCGATGTACGAAGATCTGAAAGATTTTTAAACAGATAGTGCCACTTGGTTGTATAATGATTTTTATAACTATTATTCTCAAAGGTCCTGCTAAAATAATTAAACCTGTTTCCGGCATCTCTTCTTTGTATTTCGGACAGGATTCCTTCACTCTGCAAAATAGTAAGAGCAGTTTCCTGATATGCTTGTAAAATAGATTGTCTGAGAAGAGTAAAAAGTAATGTATTGGATGGGAATTTTACAGGATCACTAAAGTCATTTGATCCAAGCATTCCATTTGCTGTTGAATTAATAAGCCAATCAATATATGTTTGATTGCTATCTTTTAGATTGCTTAAAGGAACAGAGTCCGAACCTGCTACCAAGTCGACTTTATTGCCATTGACAAGGTAATTTAAATTCATCATCCTTGAATTAAAAATCCGGGAATAGTCAAACTGATCTCTTATTCGCGAATAAGACACATCTTCAGCTTTCCATGGGAAAGTAGTGTTTATATCAAACTCATCCGGAAAGTTGAATGAAGGATAAAAATTCCCTTCCAACATTAACTCTTTGAATCGACTCATTAATCCTATAGGTCCAAAAGTATCTTCAGCATTGAAGTTAGCATCATTTGTATTAGGACCTTTAGCGATATTTATACTGTAGCGGTAGAAATAATCCTGAGAAACTGCATTTAATCCAAGCATTTCCACAAAGCGCTGCTGAGCATTTCCCTTGTGTAAATTCCCTGAATGAATCACCTTAGATTCTCTCAGTCTTGTCCATTCTTCATTTAATAATTTTAATAGGTCATGAAGTCTCAGTTCAAAACGTTGTTGGAGTTTATTTTCCACAGGAACAGATAAGGTTGCCCACGGCTTAACCAAATCAAGTTCTGCTTTTGTCAGAGAAGGCAAACTGTCATGAAGCTGTAAACGGGAAAATGCCGTAGTAGCCATTATTCCATATGGTTGCATTCCAATCCTTATAGATGGAACAATCCCTCTTCCGGAACAATAATTGGTAAAGAAATTTTCTGTACGTCTGATGTTGTCATAAGTAAAAATACGATCAAACATTTCTTCCATAAAATGCCCGATTGTAGCATTCCATAAACTTTTATTAATGGCGAAGGAATTGGCAATTTCAAGATTATCCGCATTGCCAGCATACTGAACGATATCATTGCTTATCCCAAGCGCATCACATAAGTATTTTCCATCTGTTTTATTGAACGGATTGATTTCATTTGAATCATATTTGACATTTTTTATTTCTATGTCAAATCTGTTTTCAAGGTCACTTTCAGGAGAAAATCCAGACTTTTTATTTTGAGTATTATTGGTAGGAGTTCCTACTTTAAGGAAATCCAGTCCATCCACACTATAGGTATGATTGTTAATCAATTGCTCCAAAGCTTTCTGACTGGCGATGGAGTCAGAATTTTTAACTCCTAAAACAATTACTTTTTCAAAACCCTGATCATACTCATCCTTGGTAATAGTTAACTTAATACCCATCCCCTTCTCTAAAGCCTGTGGAAAGTCAGTCATCCACATTAACCCTTCATCAATGATCATATTTCCAGAACTGTCAATTCTATAAACAGAATTATCTTCCTCTTCAAATTTTGAAGGATCCAAACCGACCTGAAGATTTGCAGGTACAGGTTGCCCCACTGTTATATGTGAAAAGCTTCCTGCATTCTGTGTGATCAAGACAAACTTATCAGGAAGACATTGTGCCGTTGGCGCTTTTGTCCAGTCTTTTTCTTTTATTAATACTTCAGGATAGGTTAATGGATTCTTTAAATTATCAACAAACAACCTGTGATCAACAGATATAATTTGCTGAACTTTTGATTGAATGGAATTAAAAGTCGCAACTACTGCTTGTAAGCCTGCTAAGGCGCTTTGTAAGATGCTGATTTCCGCTGATGAAAGGGATTGTGCTTTGGAAATAAGTTCATTCAGAATAGATGCAATCTGCACAAGCGATACTTTCAGTTTATCAATCAGATAATCTTGTTCATTAACAGTAGAACTCAGCTCTGACTGCAAGTTCTGCAGGCTATCATTAACAATAGCAAATAGATTCCGGTCCTTAAAAGATTTAAAAATTGCGAAAGGAGTCTGATCCAGCTTTACCAATTTCAAATTTTCTGTTGCGGTTTTACCGATATTTATAGCATCGACAGTGTTTGAAGAAGGCTTATTTTTAAATATAGTAACATTAGCAGCAACATTACGTGGATCCAGACTTCTCGCTACCCATGATGCTCTTTTTGTTCCAAGAGCAGTACATAAGGTTTTCCATGCAGCTATTTCCAGATCCTTGTCATCACTTGCGGCCCAGTATACTTTCCAGAATTGTTCACCTGCCTCTTTTTCCTTTTGGGTAAGCTTTTCTTCATGAGTATCCATATGAATATCATCCGGATAAATTCTTACCCATAATTCATGTGAAGGAATAGGTGCTTTCGGAAGATAAACCGCTTCTGGAAAATTCCTTCCCTGACCAGCAAACGCTCCGATGATATCTTTTGCCTCCCTGCTAAAGGATGACACTAAAGACTTCCCAATGCCTTGAGAATTATTTTTATGTTGATATGCATTGATCTTCTCCTCAGAGGAGCCCAATTCATTCGAAATGGCCGAATAAAGGTTTTTCAGCAATTCTGTATGCCCTGATTTTTCCTCTGCAATTGGGACTCTTATCGTATCAGCAAATTTCTGTATACGAGGATTAAGGTCTTTCTTAAATCTCTTTAAAGTTTCATATTTAACCTGTTGGCCCAAATTAAACTTTTTTATTTTAATCAAAGTCTTGATCCCCTGAAAATATAGATCTCCGGAAGGTATATTCTGAGGCCTTGGTAAACTATCAAGAAAAGAAAGATATTCGGATTCAAATGCCCCTATCAAACGTTGAGTTTCATTAATCTCCGGCTGAATCTTACTTTCAACAAAAGACTTCCATGTCCTGTCTTCATGTATTTCCGGAATTTTTCTTGAAGCTGTATCAAGTTTTATTTTTATATCAGCAAGCAATTTCTTTATACGGTCTCTCTGATTATTTTCAATGCTTTTAATGGATCTGACTTCTTCTCCTGCACCTATAAAATAAAATTTAGCATTCTCCAATACAGTAAAAATATACCTGCTGAGATCTTTTTTATTTTTAACATTTATATATGGGATGCTGCTGCGCTTTGTAAACCTTCCGATTTGAGAATCAATAGCCACTAATGAATCAATAGTTGCTCGGACATCCTGAATGAGATCTGTTCTGGCAAGTCCAATGGAAGCAAATGCTTTTTCCAATGCATTAAATTGTTTCCATAAATTTGACATTTCCCCTATATAACTTGCCCCTGAATTAAATGCCAGGATTTGAATATCATCCTTAATATCTGCAGCCAGCTGTTTCAGCCATCCCTTTTCTTTTATAGTAATGCTGCTTAAATTTTTAAGATTGTCAATAAGACTTGAAATATCATCCGTAACAGAACGGATACTTCCGCCATTTACATTTGACTGAGTATTAATTATCAATACCTGAAGGTGCGCAAGCCCTTCCAGAATACCTTCTATAGTTACCTTCACCTCTTCTGCCTGCTGCTTTTCGACCTTCATAAATCGAGTTTCAATCCTCACAGGAAAAAGCAAAAAAGGAATAGCATCATTTTTCATATTGACACTGTTCCTGATGTCATTGATGCGTGGATCTTCAAACTGGGCTATGATCTGATTGGACATATATTGTTTCAATTGAGATGCTTTAAATTATTCTTTCTCGGGAAGCATTTCTGCAGCATGTCTGGCAAAAAGTACAGGGTTTTGAAAAAGTATAGAAGCCATATCTGCGGAATTTATTCCCCATTTAGGCTGATTGGTGTTATTGGTAGGGGAAACAGACTTTGCAAAATTAATATGATAGGTTTCCAAATCCTTTTTTGAATTGACAAGATGCTCCCATGATAAATCATTCCAGGTATCTGGTTGCCCCTGCGGCATTATATCAGTATTCCCATGTTCATCGGTAAAATCATCCAACCCAAATCTGATCTGTCCAGGACGCTCCTTTAGTATAAAAAACCAACCTGGATTTTTATTATTTGCATCAGAAGGATTGTTGCTTTCAATTCTCTCTCCTCTGGCGTCATCTTCATTCAGGTTGAACCCAAACAGAGATATATCAGGCATGATCTCTGCCTTAAACAATGGAAATTTGGTAATTGTAGAATTTATCCCACCTTTCAACTTTCTTGGCTTTGAAGGATTCTCAGAATTGTATTCTGCCTGCTGGGCATATACCATAGTATTCGGATACTTTTTAAATAAATCCCCCCTTATTACCAGCACCAAATTTGCACTCGTAAGCCTTGGATTGTGAGAACCTAAAACACCTTGCCATTCATGGATCTTTTTTATGTCAAGCTTAGATTCTTTATCCATTTCAGGATCCGGATCTGCAAATAAATTATCTTCTATATTCCAGAATTGTCTGAAATAAGAACCCCGCTGATCAGTTGGGTATTCCCTCCACAAAAGCTCTCTAGACATTTCATGATTCATCCCTGCCATAAATGCTTCAATAAATGGTTGATTGTTCTCAAGAATTGTAATTGAGTTTGGAGGTAATTTATCTATGTTAGGAAGGATAAAATTTTTAGAGATTTCCAACAAGTAGGTATAGACTGCCTCAGGAAACTCCGGATAAACCATAATAGGCTTAAGCTCTGGCAGAGGTACATAATCTGAACCCATCCAGATTTTGATTTTAGATGCAAGTTTATTCTTAAGGGTCGTACCCGGATCTATCTTTTCATAAATGTGAGCAGACATATTTTCTAGGTCGCCAAATTGCTCTACAGCTTCTACCTTTGGCAGCGAATCCATTTTTTCAGAAAATTTCCCGAATAAATCCACCAGTGACTTTATTTCCTTCCCTGTCACTATTGACTTTACATCAATAGTATTAATATCGGAACTATCCTTTAAAATAACTTCTCCATAACTTTTCGCGTGAATACCTATCCCAAATATTTCTATAAACTTATTATTTTCAAATATTACCAATACTTGTCCATCTGCATTTTTCTGCAAGGGATAGTTTTGAATAAGCTCTAAAAGATCTTTCGTTGCAGGAATTATCTCTGGATTATTTACAACCTTGCCATTCAATGCAGCGATTAATTCAACCTTTAATTTTGAGGCATTGGCAAAAACTACTTCTTCCTCAATAATTTCAATTAATAAATCCTTAGAAAGATTTGAAACATTATTGTTGTAATCTGTAAGTAACTTGTTTGCCAGTTGCTCAACATCTGTTGTAAGCAAAGCACCCTCTGGTTTCTTTTTTAAAGTTGCAGCCCGGACTGCTTGCTGATCCCCTTCATCAATATTAAATTTAGTAAGAATTGATTCTGACTTTATCAACCTTGATGTATCAAGTGTTATTGCCTGATTCATCGCTGCCACATAACTTGCTTTTTCAATTTTATTTTTGGGTCTTGTTATCTTTCTGAATGCAGCTGATTTCGATGCATTAGGAATCCTGCTTTTACTGAACTCCTGCTGCACAGTAAAAGAATTACCAGGACTTTTAATCAGGTACTGAACTGCATTGGTAAGTATAAGCCCACGATTATCGTTGGCAGAAAGCATGTGTTTTTTGAGGAGAGAGATATTAACATATTTGGCATGAAGCGATTCTTCAATCTTTTTATTTGCTTCATTTACCTTATCGACTTGCTGCCATGCTCGGTTCATAAAGTCTTCCTGATACTTTTTTACTACTGTGGTTCCTAAACCTGCAGCTGCTCTATTCCTAAAATCGAGGTTCAATTGTTCAATCCATTGTGGGTTCTTCGAAGCTCCAAGTCTTTCAACCAATGCGTGCCACACACCATATACAGGAGGGACAACTAATGGGTCGTCATTTAGATTTGTTACATTGTAAAATGGATGAGGTGAATTGATTACTGCATTTTTATCAACAAGGTCAGCTGATAAATTGAGGAGATCTCTTAGCTTATCAATTGTATTGATGTCATTTCCATTATTCGTAGTATTATCATTTTCTTTGGCAGGCCAAGGATCAGACTTAAAATCCGGGGGAGAAAGTGCTGCTTCCAAGCCTATGACCTTTGTCCCGTTGTTCTGAGGAGACAAGTTAAAACCGGGACTCTGGATGTCCATGGGCATTTTTCCAGATTCCGGCTTCATGATTATAGGTTTGAGCATCGAAGCGAGACTTTCAAAATCGCCATAATCAGCAGTTCTAAAGGCCCATTGATAATAAACAGGAAAATCATATGGTCTCTTGTCTGAAGCAGGCATGCTACCTTTTCTCCATGACTCCTGCTGAGCTTTGATTCCTGTTATTTTAATTCCAAGCCCGGTCAGCCTACCTGCTTCAAAAGCTGGTATCACAAACGCAGAATAACCCGTATTCTTTTTCAGCTTCCTTGCACATAGAAGCCTTGAAACTGCCGAATCAGGATTGGCATTGACCTTCTCATTCACTTCTTGTTGAGGTTGTGCAAGATCATTTAAATTATTATTGATTTGAACATGAGCATAAGCCCATGTATCTTTTTCACTTGGAAAAGCATTATCAAAAGCATCCTGATTTATTGAAATATAAGATAACCCAGCAGGATTGGGTTTGATGGTGAATTCATCTTCTTCAAGAACAACAAGAGCAAGCCAGGGTCTGAGCTTAGTATTGGCTCCTGAAGAGGCAGCATGCGCAGGCGTATATCTCCATAAAAAATCCTCTTCATAAAATTCAATATATGGAAGCCCGTTCACTTCATAATTGCTAACTCCATGCTTAGGTTCAGTTCGAACGATCGCTTTCTGACTAAAATTCTGAACATCGCCTGGCCCGACAATTTGTATAGATTTGTTAATATGGTTGCTTAGAGTTACATCATCCAGGCCTTTATATTTAACTTCAAGTTCAGCCTGAAGTGAAGCTCTTTCGATGGCTATTCCTTCGGAGTTACCTAAAGTATCTGCTTCACTTATTCTGGCAGCTACTCCCTGTCTTACCCAGGGTAAAAATGAAATATTTGCAATTGGTGCCATATTAATTCAATTAAAAAGTTAAATGATACTCAGGAACTACACTAAGCTTTCCTTGCATTTCAGGAAGATTTTTTAAAACCATCTGTAACATGTCGTCTGCTTCGGCCTGACTCCCTCCGGAAAAATTATGGGCATCGAATTGAGTTAAGTTTGTGTGATTAATGATTACAAACTTCTCCTCCTCGACCACTGTGGAATTTTTAAGTTTAAAATCTTTTTGTTTTCTCTCAACAGCCAGGGCCGACTTTCCTGCCGCCCCTCCTTTGGCCATTAAAACAAACCAGCTCATGTCCAACTGAACCGAAGGTAATGTTTCAGGAAATGGATCAAAATCAGAAACCTTAACTTCATAATTTACTTCCCTATTAATCCCATAATTAACAGTAAGAGTTGAGGTATCCGAAACTTGCACTCCCCCTTTCTCCTTGGTATATGACGCTGATGTTAATTTATCAGCATCTGCCAGTTCTTTAAAGGATGCAGGGGCAAAAGATTCCTTGATTTCTTCAAGCTGCATCGACTGGTCTCCAAGCTTAAAGTATCCGATATCAGCGTGTTTTATATCAAGTGGCTTATTATTTCCAAACTTATTTATTTCCAAATTCAGAGGTAAAACCGTTTGACTTATTTTAAGCGCGCCAAAAGGCTGCAGAACAATTTTCCCTGGCACTTTAGGTATCTCACTTAAAGCGACCAGATCTATGCGATTGGCAGGAAGAGCAGCAGTCCAGTTTTCATCAATCGTCAAAGCTTCCAGTACTTTTGGTAATACAGCAATGCTTGGTTCAATTACCTGAGATGCTTCCCCCCATGTGACATTAAAGCTAACCTTAACAGTAAAGAACAATATGCTAAAGGAGGCTGTGCCACGTGCGTTCCATGGAGTGGGTCCGGACAATTCGAAGTCGAGATTTATGGAAAGTAAAGTTGTTCCTCCCATTTTAACTTCAAGGCCTGCTGCTATATGTGCTATAAATTTGAACGGTGAGAATTGGAATAGCACATCAAATAGAAGGAAGCCAATTACTTTAAATGAGGAAACCTCAAACTTGAAATCTATTTTGGCACCAAATTGAATTGTATTAGATGTTACTGCGAAATAGGCAGTCAAAACAAGGTTGGGATTTCCACTGAGGATTGTCAGCGTTAATCTTTTTAATATTGGTACATTTAATTCTTTCGGTGGATTGAATGCAGGGTGGAAACCTCCCACCGACATTAAGAAGGCCTTTGTACCTCCCCAGTTCAATCTTAAAGCCATGTCACCTTCCAAGGTGAAGGTCAGGATCTTCGAATTATAAATACTTGCATCAAAGGACAAATATCCTTTGTCAAAATCTATTATACCTATAAAGTTTACCTGAAGCCTCAGTATTGGGGCATTTTCGGTGGGTAATACTACTTTTAAAACTCCCAGAATTGCTAGTCTGACAGGATTGGAAAATTCAATGGCCACTCCAAATTCAATACTTACAAGCGTAGGAACTCCCCAGGTAATTCTAGCCATCAGACCAATCATAAACTGGTCTTTCTGAATAGGGAAAATACCTTTAATCTGAGGAAGCAAGGTATTCATATTCTCCACCACATTTTCAGGAAACAAAATATGATCTAAGGCATCATTCTTTACTCCATCCTTTAATGCCTGAACATTAATGGTTCTGTGTATACCAAGCATCCCTCCAAGCCCATTGAGAAAGAATCCCATGCCAAGAGCTATACCCGGTGTAAATCGGGCACTGATAATTATCAGAAGAGAAAACCCCTCTGTACCATCTGGCATCTTGGTATTAATTATCCCTATTGCTCCTACTTGGATGGTATTCTTAATAGAAAGTTCAAGAGCACCAGAATACTCACCATTATCCGGATCCAACCTCAAAAAGCCTGCACCTTTCACAACACCAGTATCAATTGAAATACCAATTCCTTTGGGAGGCCTGAACCCTATGTCAAACCTTAATGGGCCCAAATTACCAGAATTGTTCTCTGCAAGAGAAAATTCTGCAGTAATACCCATATCCAGTACAGCGACAGCAATAGGACCTAAAGAGGCATTAATGTTCGCCCCCAAACCGATTGGAATTTTTCCATCTTTAGGTTTAACTCCAATAGTTATTCCATTAAAATCAACAAGTCCAAGTTGAAGATGAAATGGAAGGTCTATTTCAAGTGCACTGCTTCCACTTATATAAAAGCCGGAATCACTGTTCACGCCCAAAAGCAGATCAAAATCTGCCTCCAATTTTGTAGCGGGAAGAATATTTTTAAGAAACCCATCAGCGCTTGATGGATCAATGATGATTTTACATTTATTGATTGCGGCTTCAACCTTAAATTTTCCTGTAGCATTTTTTTGTTCCGCATTCCATTCAAATTTTGCTCCAGTGTTAAGCAAAAACTCTCCTACTTCAAATCTGCTTCCTCCTGTTTGTCCGAGAAGGATGTAAGCTTCAGAAGTTTCTTTTTTTACAGTTAGCTTTAGAGCCACTTCCCCTGAAAGTGCAAGGTCTGCACCAATAGGTGGTATAAAAATTAAATTACCATCAGGTTTAATAGTTAATTGGGTTGTCGGAGGTGGATTAAATTCCACTTTGTAATCAACTTTCCATCCTTCGCCGTCAAATGTTTGGAGGCCTGTACTTAAATTATTCTTTACCTTAATTGCAAGACCTTTGGTATCCATATCAGCGGTTGCTTCAGCAATAATAAGATCCAGCTTGTAGGGCTGTTGATTATCGAGAAAAATGACGGGCAAATTTAATTTCGATAAAATGCTTTCCAGTTTTTCAAATAAATCACTTCCATCAAATTCATCTGTACCCCACTTATAAAGATCTTTCATTTGATCTCCCGGGCTGCTTAACCAGCTATTAAATTTGCCGAAATCAAAAGAAGAAACAGTATAAGGCAGATTATTAGGATCAACGGCCCCCTTGTTAAACTCATCTACATTCATTACTCCAAGGAATTCAAGTAATGAGCTTACCCCTGTAAATCTTTCCAGATACCTTGCCAGAAGATAGTTTAAAATCTTTTCTGGAATATTATCTGCAACTTCATCCAACAGATCAGGAATATTTTTTATTGCACCTTGGATTTGGCTAAAATTGTCGAATATAATTTTTATTTTCTTTAAAATCGAATCAACTTTGCTTACAATATCTGAAATGTTAAGAGGTTCATCATTAATTTTTTTAAAGAGTTGTGCAGATTCTTCAATCAGGATCTTGACATTACTGATTGTGGTTTCAATCGGAGCACTTATCTCATTTACTTGCTCAGGAGTTAATCCAATTCCAAGTTCTGCAAAAAATATACTTGCCTGACTTCCCTCCAAACGATCTTTTAAAGGCTTCAAAACTTTTGTAAGTTCAAGAACCAGTACTTCCAATGTGCCTGTTTGGTTACTCATACACTTTCCTCCACGGTCAGTCGGTTAACAAAATCTTCAAGGTGCGTACAGTCTTGCACCAAAGTCATGACTAGATTTTCATATTGTGTTATAGTTTTTCTTAGCTTACCAGACCCTTCCTTTTTAAGTATTTCTTTCATCGAAGTAAGAAGTGTATGAAGAGAAATTCCTTTAATCTCTTTGGAGGTTCTCTCCTCGGAATCATCAGATGTATTACTTAAAAAATAAGAAACAAAGGCAGGTCCTTGGTTTCTTTGCCAGGCCACTGTTACAGGCCTTCTTCGGTTTATCAACCCAACAACTTCTTCACGACAGGATTCAAATGCATGATAGAATTCACTGCCTCTTTCATTTGAAAGCAGTTTTAATTTTAAAGACACTGCTCTAGTTTTACCTAGATTAAAGTCGCTTGGAGAATCGGTGGAAAGCGCACGATTCTTAGGATCAGTGGATGATTTGTCGGCAATAAGAGTAATTTTGAGTTTATCTAAAACTGGATGAATATGACAAGCATATGCTTGATCTATTTCCCGTTCCATTGAGTATATAAGTCCCAGAACATTCCCTTCCCGATTTACAATTACCGACCCTGAATCGCCTTGTAAGGCAAATCTTTTCTGAATATTGCATGATTCATAATCTACACCGACAACACATATTACCCTTTCTTGTCTAAAAGACTTTCCATCTAATTTTTCTAAGGTTGCTCCCACACATTTCACCTTTCCTTTGGTTCTTCCGGTAGCTCTTCCAACCTTCCACACAAAATAGTCCTTAGCTTTTGGTGGTTGAACTGAATCATCGATTAAATCAACCCTTTTCATTCTGGCAATACCTTTGACCGCATTGTTACCATCGGTATCGTTGTATCGGAGATTGTTGATTTCATTTTTATCACTAAAAGAAACACCGAAATTTGTATCACAACAGGAAGAATAACATGTGTCCAATTTTACAGTAGCACAATCAATATAATAATTCTCATTTATTCCATTTGAGGACGTAGGATCTTCAGGATACTTATATGGGTAATTATTTTCCATACCCAGATTATTTATGCTGCCAACAACATAATTTTCTTTACCTTCAATTACAAGTGTACCATTTTCCATCTTCATATCTGGTTGATAAATTGTATCATTCAAAGATGCATCTCCACCATGTGCGACTACATGATTATTTGTTAAAATTACAATATTGTCCTTTGATGAATTTCCATTAATTCTTCCAAAACATCCAAGGGTACCTAGATTCCAATTACTTCCTTTTAGATCAGTAATTGTAATCCCACCCTTCAATGGCCTTTGCTGTTTTAGATCATCGCAAGCTCTTAAGGTGGATGTTGGTAAAACCAGCACGTCCGTTTTAAATCCTTTTATCTCAGAGGGAATAATTTCATCAGGAGGTATTTCTTCTTTGTTCTTTTTTTCAAGTACATAAACCCTAAAAGCAACTTCATCAGTTAGGTCTCCCGAGGTCTCTTTGATTCCAAACCCAACACCCACTACACCTGGGATTTTCTTTAGCTCATCTTCAGTCTCCTTATGAAGACGTGCAAGTTCTTCCTCTGTATACCTCATTTTCCTAATCTCCTTTTTTTTAATGATAATTAATCGTCAGTATTTTCCCAGACCAAACACTTCTATACATTCAAGCATCTTGCAGACATAGCATTTATTTATATCATCGCGTCTGAAGTCAGTCGATTAACAAAATCTTCCAGATTATTACACTCTTGTGATAAGGTCATTACTAGATTTTCATATTGTACTATTGTTCTCTTTAGTTTCCCAGATCCTTCCAGTTTAAGTATTTCTTTCATTGAATTAAGAAGTGTATGAAGAGAAATACCTTTTATCTCTTGGGGGATTACCGGTACAGGATCCGATGCGGTATTTACAAAATAAGAAACAAAAGCAGGTCCCTGATTTCTTTGCCAGGCCACTGTTACTGGCCTTCTCCGGTTTACCAGCCAAACAACTTCCTCTCGACAGGATTCAAATGCATGGTAAATTTCACTACCTCTTTCATTTGAAACCAGTCTCGATCTTAAAGTTTCCGCTCTTGCTTTTGCTATGGAAAAATTGTTTGAAGTATCTGATGAAAGTACACGGTTATGCGGATCAGGAGATCGCTTGTCAGAAATGAGTGTAATTTTGAGTTTATCTAATACTGGATGAATATGACAAGCAAATCCCTCCCTCTGATCAGCGAGATTTCCACCATACAAAAGTCCCACAACATTCCCGTCCTGATTTACAATAACTGATCCTGAGTCACCACGATCAGAAAACTTTCTAGCAGCATTACAGGGTTCTGAATCTGTACAAATTATTATCATTACCCTATCTTGATGCAAAGGCCTTCCATCCAGCTCAATTTGATTTGAATCAACTTGAATCACCCTTCCTTTAGTCCTTCCAGTAGCTCGTCCAACCTTCCATACAAAATAATCTTTCGCTCTCGGTGGTTGAACTGAATCATCTAATATATCCACTCGCCTTACTCTGCCAATACCTTTAATCGTATTATTTCCATCGGTATCGTTATATCTAAGGTTGTTGATTTCATTCTTTTCACTGAAAGAAACACCGCAATTAGTGCCACAGCAGGTAGAATAACAGGTGTCAATTTTTACTGCCGCACAATCAACAAAATAATTTTCATTCTGTGCGCTGGCATCTTCAGGATACTTATATGGATAATTATTTTGCAATCCAACATCGTAAATTTCACCTATCGGATATTTTTCTTCAGGATTATATGTAGCATTTCCATTAACCATTGTAAACTTTGGTTGATAGATTGTATCTCCTTTTGCTCCCCCGTTCCATGTGACTACATGGTTATTGGTAAGGAATACTTTATTATTTTTTGATGTGCTGCCATTAATTGTTCCAAAACACCCAAGGGTACCTCTATCAATCAATCCTTGAGCATTCTCTCTAAAATTGACAATTGTAATTCCCCCAATTAATGGATCATAATGGTTTAGATCATCACAAGCTAATGAGATAGGTTTAGGCAACACCAGCACATCTGTTTTAAATCCATTTATTTCAGAAGGAATAATTTCTTCAGGAGGTAAATCTTCCTTGTTTTTCTTTTCGTGTACATAAACTCTAAAAGCAATTTCGTCGGTGAGATTTCCAGAGCTTTCTTTGACTCCAAACCCGACGCTTACTACACCTGGAATTTTTTTAAGCTCCTCTTCTGCTTCGCGATGCAGACGAGCAAGTTCTTCCTCTGTATACCTCATCTTATTCAGATCTTCATTTGGATTGACTGTTATTTATGCCAGAGCATTTTCTTGAACTTTTTTTAAAAACCCTTCAATCGAGTCCAGTTCATATGAGTACTGCAACAGATCTATTAAATGTTTTTCAATATGCTTTTGCAGCAATTCGCTTCCTTCTTCTCTAAGCACTGCTGCAATTTTTATAATCAGGTCTTGTCGTGAAATATCTCTGACCTTATTAGGAATAATATATGAAGGGTTATTCGAACTATTCAGCAAATGGGCAACAAAAGAAGGACCTTGCACCCTTTGCCAGGTTATCTTTACCTTTCTGTTATGGTTTATAAGATGTATTATTTCTTTCTGGTGCATTTCAAACAAAGTAATTATAAGAGTACCATTTGAACTTGCCAGTAACTTCTTCTTTATGTCACTGTCTATTCCTGCTTCTCTAGCAGGCTGTTGCTCCTGTAATTTTGATCTGACAGCTGGAGTACTTTCAAGAATAATTTCAAGGCCGGCATTTGCAAGTGCCTCAAGTACTTTATCAATGGGTATTGCAAATGTTACGTCATATTCGCTGTGAAGCTCCGAATCTCCTCCCCACAATAATCCAACAATATTATTATGCTCATCAATTATAATGGAACCGGAATCTCCTGCATCTGAAAAGGCTAATTTTACTCCATTAATTTTATAAGTTTCATCATCAGTAGGGTATATTAGGATTTGATTTACTTTATCACTGGCAGGGGCTCCAATGCTTGAAATAACTCCTTTTGTAAGACCTGAAGTGCAGCCGACTTTCAGTACCTGGCTACCTATCACTGCCATAGCGGTATTGTTTACAATTAATTCTTCCTCAAACATACCGTTATTAAGAATACAGTCAACGACAACATTGCTGCTGATTTTAGCAATGGCACAATCAACCTCAATGGTATTTATTCCCGGATTTAAAATTTCACCGATTATACCTTCTGTATATGCGCAGCAGCAGCAACAAATATCTTCTAAATCTGGCTGTCCAATTTTGTCTCCTCCATTTGCGCCATTGGAATATAATACATGCTCGTTGGTAAGAAGAACGAGGCTATTGTCACTGGCAAGTCTTCCAAACCAACCAAGTGTTCCTATTTCACCCTTTCCATTGCCAATCTGAATTCCGCCCTGAATGGGACTATGCGCTTTGGGGTCCGATCTTGCTTTACCTTTCGGCACCTTTAAAACATCTGTTTTCACTCCCCTGATTTCATTCGGAATTATTTCTTCAGGGCTTAAAGAATTAATATCTTTCTTGTTCTCTACAAAAACCTGAAAAACTATCTCATCCGTCAGCTTACCTGATTTTTGCTTTAAACCTATCGCTACATTAATAACTCCGGGAGTTTTCATCAACACCTCTTTAACCTCATCAAAGATTCCCAATAGTTTTTCCTGTTCTTTTATTCTTTCTTCACGACTTTTCATAAAAAATTCTTTAGTGATACTTCAGATGTAGAATTGTGATATTGAAATTTTTTTGAGATAAAAATCGGCCCAAAAACTTCAAAAAAAATTAATAATCAAACAATTGCAATATAGTTAAATATAAAAACCAAGCAACAAAATGTAAAAAAAAATCTTAATTTACCCAATTAGGAAAACAGGATGCTTCATTAGTAAAACTAAGCCTTACCACAATAAATTACTAGTAAATCTGAGCAAGACGATCATTATATATTTTTAAGATTTATACTACTATAAATAAAAAAGGCCTTGCAATACTAAGTATTACAAAGCCTTTATAACTCTATTGATTCCTGTGATCTATGTTATTATCTATGATGATGATTTAAGCAAACTTCTACCGAAGGCAAAATTCTTGAACAAATATCGATTCATAAAAATCTACTTTATCAATTTTATAATCAGATAACCTACTTGATGCCAAAGCTGCATTATATCCATTGGCAATTTGCAACTCTTGAACAAACCATAGTTTATCATCATACTGTACATTACTATCTTTTACAGAAAGCTTTTCAAGAGGTATTGAAAAACCCCTACCATCAGCCTTGATTACGCTTTCCTTTATTGTCCAGTACTTATAAAACTCTTTTAAAGGATAACTCGCTTTATTTATTTCATCCCACTGATCAGAGTTCATTACATTTTGGAAATTATTAAGATCTAAATTTTTGTTTTCCTCAATATCAATACCTAATCTGATATTTTTTCCAATTGCGCATATAACGAAATTGCCAGAATGGGAAATATTAAAATCCAGGTCAGGCAATGACAAATGAGGACGCTTAAATGCTCCGTATTTCACATAATTCCAAATGTCTCCTTCTATATTATATGTCTTTAGAGCTTGCATTAGAAGCAATTTCCCAAACAAATGACAATGTCTGTCCTGCCATCGAATATAGCGTGAATTACTCTCCTGCAAATCCTTCGGTAATAAGGCTAAATAATCAGAATAAAAGCCTTCATTCAATGGTTTTCCAAAGGAGGTAAAAAATATATTTATCAAGGTTATTACTTTAATTCCTTAACTACTAAAGTTATTTAACCGCTTTAATTTCTCTTAGATCAAAATACCCATTATAGTCCTTCATATAAACGGCCGCACGATGACCGAATAAAATCATAGCTTCTGTTCTGGTTTCAAGCTGTGATTCATAAAAGTCCGATTTGACCTTTGTTCCTATTGGATTAGATTTATTCCATTGGTCCACTAATTCTTTTGCAGTAAGCAAGCCTGCTTGACCTACTAATGGTTTTTCCTCTTTTGGTTGTGCAGCTTTTGTAGTGTCTAGTTCTTCTACTTTTATTTCTAAAGAAACATCAATACTTTTTTCTTTTAAAGCTGCAATCTTCAAATCATAATCTTTTTTAATCGCTCTAACCAGCTTTGTTAATACATCCCCCACACCAAGTTCTTCAAATTCTATTTCTCCTTGATTTAACAAGTAAGAAATACTATCAGTCCATCTTACACAATTAGAGATTTGACTAGTTAAATCATGAGCGATCTTATCAAACTCATATGGTTTACCAGTAACATTTGCTATCACAGGGATATTTGGTTTAGAGAATTTTGTTTTCTTCACCACTTTTTCAAACTCCTTTTCGGCATCTTTCATATAGCGAGAATGAAAAGCTCCACTGGTATTGAGTGGAATAAACATAGCATTTGCATTTGTAAAATGCGGTTGTGCGTTGTTAATATCCTCTTTCAAGCCTGAAATAACAATTTGGGAAGGAGAGTTAAGGTTAGCAATATCTATAGTTGAAAGATTTGCATCCGTAAGAATTTTGCGGATCTGTTCATCAGATGAATTTAGAATAGCAGCCATGCCTCCTCCTTTTGCCTGACTCATCAACTCTCCCCTCTTTTTAACCAACTTAAGGCCATCTTCAAAGCTTAATACTCCAGCTGCCTGTAAGGCATTATATTCACCCAAACTATGACCAGCTAAAAAATCAGGGGGTGCTCCTCCATCTTTAATTTTCTTCTGATAAGACAATGCATTGACAACATACAATGCTGGTTGCGTATATTGCGTCTGATTCAATTTTTGCTCCGGGTCATTCAGACAAAGTTCTTTGATTGAATACCCAAGTATTTTATCAGCTTTTTTAGTCAATTCCTGAAACTCATCAAAAAGGTTTCCACCCATTCCTTTTATTTGTGAGCCCTGCCCTGGGAATACATATGTTCTCTTCATTTTAATCAAAATTTTCGGTTATGTTTTTATATTCTCAATCTCGCTTTAATACAATAGATGTATTGATGCCTCCAAAGCCAAAAGAGTTACTCATGGCAATGTCTATTCTGTGATTAATTGCTTCAGCTCCGCAGAATTTTAAATCATTACAAATCGGTTCTTCCAGATTTTTATTTGGATGAAGAAATCCTTGCCTCATTTGAATAACTGTAGCTATTGCTTCTACAAGACCTGCCGAATACAGACAATGGCCAGTCAAACCTTTAGTAGCATTAAGCCTTAAAGCAGCAGTATGCCCTCCAAATACATCACAAATAGCATCAGCCTCTGTCTTGTCTCCCAGAGCTGAGGAACTCCCATGGGTATTCAAATAATCAACCTCTGAAGCTGATAATCCTGCCTGATTAAGGGCTGAAAGCATGGCTTTTACTTCTCCATTTTTATTCGGATCAGAAGAGCTATTTCCATCAAGGTTTATGGAACCTCCTTTGATTTCCGCAAGAAAAGGAGCTTCCCTTTTTGATGCACTAGCTAAGGATTCAAGAATGATGCAAGCACTCGCTTGACCATAAATAAATCCTTCATGCTGTTTATCAAAAGGCCGACAAGCTTTTTCTGGTTGATTAATATATTTCTTACCACCCATTGCTCCAATGTTGATGAACCCTTGGATATCCATCGGTGACAAATCAGCTATAGTACCTACCACAACGCAAACATCTGCGAAGCCTGAATGTACAAGCTGGTATCCTTTAATGATACCTACATTCCCGGTGGCAGAAGCACCTCCAACTACAAGACCTTCTCCATTGATCCCGAATAGTTCACTTAAAACCCCGACCTGATTTGTCTCCAAAAATTCAAGGGCATATCTAGGTGATAAATACTCAGGATTCTCTCTGAATTTCTGGATCAAATCATACTGAAAGTTTTGTGTGCTATTCTGGCCTGCTACTATTAATCCTATTCGTTCTGATTGTAATTTACTTTGAAATAATTGAGCATGTTGCCAGGCTTCCAAAGCAGATATAATTGAAGCTTGGATAGCAAAAGGAGCTCTCCTTCCAAGGCGTTTAGCATTGACCAATTTTTCTTCAGGAACATCCTGAAAACGGTTTAGAAGTTCTAAAAAAGAAAAGTTTTGTAGTTCGGCAGCAATGTTGACAGATATCTTTGGTTCCTTCTGGCTTGTCGAAAGTCTGATTCCTGATTCACCCTTCATTAAAGCATTACAGAATGAGGAAATATTTTCACCTATAGAAGATACGATCCCCATTCCGGTTATCCCAATTTTATTACTAGTCATCATCTATCTCTGTTGATAAAAAGCTAAACATTAAATAGTGAACTTTGCAACTTCGTATGATTGCAATAAATCGTTAATTTATTTAAGTTCTACTTTACCCACATTTTCAGATAACACTTTAACCAAACCCTCAATATTGCTGACTTGAGCAAAACTCATCAAAGGTAATTTGATTCCCAATTCTTCCATTGAAATCGTAACAACTTCCATTCGATCAATAGAGTTTGCGCCTAATTCCTTTAGGTTTTTTTCGATGGAAATCATCTCTGGATTAAGATCGGGAAGAACCTCCATAATAACATTCTTCACTACTTCATAAACTTGTTCTGTTGCCATAATTTACTCCTTTCTTACTTATAAAATTGTTATATATTAAATTGCTTGTATGCATTAACTAGGCTAAAAAATATTAAACCTAAGTCTGTCCTACATGAGTGATGCAAATACTTTCAATAGCTCATTCAGTAATATGGTCATTCGCCTATCTAAAAGTATTCTTAAAATTTCACTTAATTATCAATTGCGTAACAAATCTCGATGAACATAATTTTAGCAAACGGCGCTTGCATAATTTTGGACATTCGACTGATGTTAATGAATGTTCATTTGAAGAGATTCCTTACCTTATGAATAATTACCGGAAATCAAATAAACTTAACTTGTTTTGCACATGTCTCATTCGATATGCGGCAAAATCATTTACGTTTTTGAATTGCAGATAAATATTGCATTTTAATAACTCTGAAAATTTCTGTCCGGGAGGTTTATCATAGACATGGCCAGGGAAAATACGTGTATCTGGCTTTAAGAAACTGCGTAGCTGATTTAAGCTGTTAAACATATTATGAGCAGCAGCCATATCCGGACATATGCCACAACCTTCTGCAAAGAGGGTATCACCGCTAAACAAATTATTTCCTACCAGATAACAAGTACTTCCAGGAGTATGACCAGGTGTTAAAATTGGCAATATCCTTATTTGCCCAACAAACCATGGAGTCATGTCTATTCCTAATAATTGCGGCTCCGAATATCCAGAAAAAGCTATCTCCTTATTTGACATCCAAATCGGACAGTTGTATTTATCAGCCAACGGACGAGCTAAGTCCACATGGTCCGGATGAGAATGAGTAAGCAATATTCCACTCAGACTTGATTGGGTATTCATTAAAGCCTCCTCTACCTTCTCAATATTCCAAGCCGGGTCAACAATAATTGATTGTTTGCTATTATTATCAACCACCAAATAGCTGTAACTTATAATAAACATATGTGTCATTCTCAGAACAACAACCTGTGTTTCTCCAACATTCCCTGCATCTATATAATTTACATCCATTACAAAATAATCAAGGTTGCTTGCCTTATAGAATGATACCGTTAACTGAATTCGAATATTCAAATTGCGCTTAATGGATTCGAATTAAAGTAAGGTTTTATCGATCTTCCCCTTTGTTACATGGGACATAGCCAAATTTACAGATGAAAGAGACTTAAATAAATTAGCAATTACGTTCATCTGAATTAAAAATATTATACTGAGGCGCCGAATGGATTCGAACCACTGAACAAGGTTTTGCCGACCTTTCCCTTTCCTCTTGGGTACAGCGCCTTAAAAAAGGTAATAGCAATTAAGATAAAATCCTAGTTACATTTATCTCAACTAAAAATATTATGCTGAGGCGCCGAATGGATTCGAACCACTGAACAAGGTTTTGCCGACCTTTCCCTTTCCTCTTGGGTACAGCGCCATTTTTCATTTTTATATTTAACAATGGAAATAAATTCTATCAAATTACATTTTCCAATAAAGAAGTTTTCAATTTTTCAATCGCATTCAAGTCTCTCCCAAATTGATTAATCATTTGAAAAGAAACAGAACCTGAATTAGACGGAAGCATGTACTTAACAAAAGTAGCAAGTGTTCCACTTGGGCCAGAATCGATAAACACATAATCACCCTTCTCCAGAATCTTATCGACAGTTTGTTCAAAATTAACCGGGAAGCGAATTACTTCCCATAAATAATCTTCCTTCAACTCTTTTATAACTTCATTTCGTGATGCAGATATAATCGGAACACTAGCAGAGGAAAACTTTATCTTCTTTACAACTTGCTTAAACTCCTCTTCGATCGGATCAATAAGTTCAGTATGGAACCCATATTTCACAGGTAATACCTGGGATATTATATTTATATTATTTAAACACCCCTGAAGATTCTGAATAACATGAGGTAGCCCACAGACCACAAAATTCTCCTGAAAATTTGTTCCTGTACACCAGCACTGTTCAAACAAATCAGGGGACTTGGCCATGATAGCTTTTGACTCCATAATTGCTAGCATAGCGGCACTCTGCGTTCTTTGTTCAGCTAACTTAGCGATATCAACAACTAATTGAATACCGTCTTCCAGCGAAACAGAACCAGAAATAACGCTAGCAGTTAACTCCCCAAGACTATAGCCTAACAGAAAATCAGGTTGAATTCCCAGTTCCTTAAGTACTTTAACTTGACAGTACTCAATACATAGCAAAGCTGGGTTAGAATAAAGAAGGCGATCAAATGGTTTGCTTTTCCCTTCCTTTCCATAAAGCACATCCACTAATGAAGTTTGAATTAATGGAGAAACAATTTCATTACAATGGTCCATCCAATACCGGAACTGTGCATTATTCTCATAAAGTTCTTTTCCCATTTGATAGTATTGAGAACCTTGCCCCGAGAACATAAATATGACTGGTTTATTCATCATAAAGAATCTTAAGTGCTTTGTGTCTGCTTGTATGTCTGATATACTTCTCAATCTACTTCCGAAAAATAACAGAATTATTATTTCAGAATTTAGTACTATGTTGAACAGCAATTACAACTTTTCCTCCTGGATGTCCTGTCCCATAATGCTGAAGAGCTTTTGCAGTCTCGCTTAATGGATAACATCTATCAACAACCGGTTTTATTCTCCCGGCTTCTATAAGCTCTTTAACAAAAAGTAAATCCTTAGCATTTGGATTAACAGCCCAACCTCCAACAAGCTTTTTACCATCTCTTTTGAATACCATTGGCCCAATGAGCATGTCCTGGAAAATCCTCGTAACAGAAGGTCCTCCAGCGCTAACGTAAACACCATTTGGCTTCAAGGCTCTCTTATGATCAAAAATCGAACGATAAGCAATTGCAAAGATAAGGTCATATGTCTGTCCGTTTTTTGTATAATCCTGCTTGGTATAATCTATCAAATGATCTGCACCAAGTGTATACAACATATCGAAATTCCTTGAACTACAAACACCCGTCACTTCCGCTCCAAAATACTTGGCAATCTGAACTGCAAATGAACCTATACCACCTGATGCGCCAAAAATTAAAACCTTTTGACCTTTCTGAATACCACCTTTATCACGAAGTGCCTGCAAGGCTACAAGTGATCCCTGAGGTACAGCCGCAGCTTCCTCAAAAGATATGTTTACTGGCTTAGGAACTAACTCATGTTCTGGAACAGCGGTGTATTCGGCATAAGCACCGAAAGCAGTAGAAACACCAAAAACTTCATCACCTGGCTTAAACTTAGTAACATCTTTACCGACCATTACTACACGTCCTGAAATATCACTCCCAGGAATTTTAATTCTGGGTTTAACTAATCCGCTATCCAAGAGACGGACAAAGAATGGTTTTCCCTCAATAATCATCAGATTATGAGTAGTGGCAGAAGATGCGTGCACTTCTAACAGAACTTCATTATCTCTAGGAACAGGCTTTTCTACTTCTTCGAGCTTGAGCTCTGAAAGTCCATACTTTAAACATGAGATCGCTTTCACAATTTTTCTGGTTGTTTTTAGAATTAACTATATAATACCCCTCTACTCTTTTGCATTGGGATAGATGCTACCAAATATTATTGAATTAGTAACATCAAACTATAAGTAAATTACTAACTATACAAAAAATGAAAGCTTAAAGTTAAACCAGGCAATAAAAAATTCAAATATTTTCTATTTTAATTTCAAAGAAGCTATTCGTTGTTACACCATATATTATTTCATTTAATATCGAAGTATTTAGTAATATTAATTGGCCTTAGCACTCTTATATTTATCTTTCTTTAATAGATCCCTAACCATATTCATATTATAGCTCCATACATTTGTCAAGACCACATTCTTTACGAAATAAGGTATATTTCCTCCAATATCAGCATCAGCAATTACCTCGAAATCTACTTCTCCATTAGGAAGAGGTGTGAGCTTATAAATGTCATTCATAATTTTCACACGTTCTATATTTTCTATAGGATGCGTTTTTGCAGGAGCAGCCAATACATTTACTTCAACTGCTTTAGTTTTCGGATCTTGAGAATGATGCATTTGCAAAACGAAATCTCTCGTACCAATTGGAAATGGTAAGTCTACTTTGTATGAATAGTATGCACTATAAAAGGTCCCTTGTTCTACTTTTTCAAACATCTTCCAGTCTTTTATGCCCAGGTCCTGAACTGTAGCATCGCTCTTCAAAAAGTAAAGAATATCGTCAATGCTCGATTTCAGTCTCATTTTTGCTTTTACCTGCTTCAAACAAGAACCGGGAGTTTTTAATGTCCAGATTTTGATTCCATTTTCATCTTGTACGAGCGTCCATTCATTTGAACCCGAATTCGTCCATAAAATATGTGAAATAAATAATACTACCGTAAGCGCTATCACACTAATCAATAAAAATTTCTTAGTTCTTCTTGGAGGCTTCTCTTTTAGATCGTTCTTTTTCATTTTCGATTATTAATGAAATAAATTTAAAATTATAAACTATAGTTAATCATTGTGGATGTATCGACTTCTAATAGACTTTATTAGTCTTTAATCAATTTTATTAACTGTTTTGAAGTGAAACAAAGTCTTCACTCGGGACTATCTTTTAGATAAGTTATGTTATATCACCATAATTAATTCTACTTGCAGAAGGAGTAGTCACTGAAGGTTTTCCTCCTTTCAACAAAAGCCAAAAGGCAAATGAAATCTCCCCAAAAAATGACGGAATACCTACAACTGCTCTAAACAGTTTTTCATACTTTTTATAATCTGGCAAAAGAAAGCTTGCAAATGAGTTGATCAGAAAACCGAAAGCTACTATCATAAATAAAATCCCCAGGATTCTTGGAACATAGCTTGACTTAAGAATTAAGTAACCAAGGATGAATATATGAATGCCAAAAAAGACAAACCCGATTCGCCATCCATATTTAAATGCATCAAGATATAGCATTACCTGAGCATATATCTGACTTTTTCCAAACACCGCTGAGTAGTCACCATTCGTTAGGATATGTAAAATGTTAATCTTGTTAATCAGCACCACAGAAGATATAACCATATAAATCATTCTAAGCCAGGCCGCGAGTATAGCGAGGTTATTATTTACCTGTTTCAAAAAAACATAAAGTGCCCATGCTACTATCAAATCACACACATAAATAACTATATGATGGCATATCTCCACGCGAAATAACATTTCATTCGCTAATATATTGTGCGATGTTTTTACTGCATCACCTGGTACGATAAATCTCCGGCGGATAATAGCTTCAACGATGATGGCTACTGCGAACATGATTAAATATGTACACCCAGCAATTATAGCTGGTTTTCGGGAAGATATTTCTTGTTTATCAATTGTCATTTTGAATGCTCTTATTAATAAATTAATAGTACTACGTTTTCCTAGTATTGATATTGAATTCTAAAATTAACTTGCTTTTGATCGGCATACATCAACAGGATGTTTCTTTTATCCATTACATCAGGATAACCTATTAAGAGGGAAAGATTCACTTTATCATTCCACTGATATGTAGTTGTTAACATATGCAGAAAGGATGGATAATATACTAACCAAAGTGTCATCCAGTTAACAGACAAGTTTTCATTTAAAAACCTCTTGGTTATGTTCAGTGTCAAAGTACTATAATTCCTTGGAAAAATCTGTAACTTATCGTTCCAACCAACTATATGACTATTTGCACCTTCCAGACTGGCATTGAACTTTGATCCACGGGAATAGTTCAATGCCAATGATGCATCAACAACATCTTTCTGTTCAATGCTAATAGCGTTCTCCCTAACAGCATAAAAATTCCGAGGAGATTTCCATGCTACTTCGCCCTTGAACAAAAATGCGCCTTTTGCATGATTCAGGGTCATTCCCACCAATTTACTCCTTTGCTTTCTGACAAAGAAATCATTATCCATCAAATGAGCAGCTAAAATGCTGAAATCGCTATTACCAAAGGTCTTTTTCCATTTCATTCCATATTCAAAATCATTACCATTTATTCTCCGCTTTGGCGCTTCAATATTTCGCAACATTTCAATGCCATATGCGCTTCCAACTCTGGGATATTCATTATATGCCGGTATAGGAATAAAAAAGAAAGTCCAATCACCAATCTTTGAGAATTGATCCACTGTAATCATTGGTTGACCAATCCGGGATTCTTCCGGCGCGACAAAAAATAATTCTGAATAATTCCATGGACTTATTACATCCGTAATGGCTGTAAAATCTGATTCACCCAAGACCAAGAGTTGAATACCTGCTTTTATACTGGTTCGACCAAAACTAGCTTGCAGAAAGGCTTCCCTGGTTCTTAATCTAAACCAAATATCCTTATCTCTGGCTTCTGCTTGATGGTCATTGCTCCAAAAGGCCAATAATTTTGAGTCGTACTGAAAATACAATAAATTTTTAAAGAAGAATTTAGAGTATTCTAACCTAATTGCTGTTCGATTCTTTATAAACCTTGTCGGAGATTCAATTTTATAGGAAGCTTCATGCATCAATGTTAACCTCATTGGTGTAAGTACATTCCTGGACCAAAAGGAGGCGGAATCCGATCCGTCTCCAATTGGTTCAAGACTATATATTAAACCAGCATCGCCAGATGTTAAACTAGTATCATTTACTATCAAACTACTATCACAAGGAGTCTGCGCAACCACAATAGTGTATAGAAAACAAAGTGAAATATTAAAAAAAATACTAGCTACCGACTTCAAAATTGATAAATAAAATTAGGTCTAACAAAAAACTAAAACATGCATACTCCAGACTATTTCATGTAAGTACGAAACTTTGCTAAGTTCTTTTCCCTGAAAGCAAAGTCTGTAAGACTTCTTTGAGTCAAAAATTCATCCGAAGCTTCCATGTTATATGCAACTGATATCAATCTTAATTCAGTTACTCTTCTCGAAACAAGATTATTCATAGTGGTGACTCTCACTACCCATACTTTGTCTATAAGCTCAACACCTTTTCTGTTCAACTGCTTACAGAGCTTTCCTCTATGGTCATAAAGATCTTCTTTCAAAACGAGTAATCTCTCTTTGTCAATCCATGATGTAATTTTTCCATATTTGGTCTTTTTGGCACGCAATGCAGTAGGTACTGATTCTATAACCCAAACTTTCCGGTTATCGTAAGTTTCTTCTCCGATAAGTTTGTATGTATAGTCTTTAACTTTTCTACTGCTCATATCCTCAACGGAAAATTCAGATCCAAAAAAGCTTCCGCTCTCATCGCTATCTTCACTGCTAGACACCAGACGTTTAACTTTTCCGATTGCTGACAAATACAACCAGGTATCATTATCCTTACCTGCTTCCAGATTCTCATAAGTTAACATACCAATACCTTTATCCTTAGATGGTTCAAGCACAACAGCAATGGATCTTGTTTCATTACCATAATGCTTTTGGGCACTTTCCAAAACTGATATTCTAGGATTTTCAGAGCAGCTCAAGCTTCCCCCTTTTATTTCATATTTGCAAGTAGTTAATTTAATCTTGGTGATAGATGTTTTATAAGATTCTCTGCTCACACTATCAACTCTACTGATTATCTTTAATGCATCCTGTGTTGAAGCTGGAACTAAAGCAGTAAGACTAAAAACTGATAAAATGATTACAAAAATTATCTGAAATGATTTCATATTTTTTATATTGATTTTCTATGCTCCTATTAACTCTTTGTACTGCTCTTGATTGGATTCGAACTTTGTTCCTTTTTTCTGGAAGTTTAATTTAAACACCATAATTAATGCAGGAAGCAAAAACAGGTCACACAACAAACCTGCGAAAATGGCCAGAGAGCCAAACTTTCCGACGTTAGCAGTCCCAGTACTTTCTGCAATGGACATTATACCAAATCCAAGTCCTAGAATTAAAGAAGTAAATACGATTGCCTGACCTGACTCCTTCATCGTATGCTTCAAGGCCCTCTTTATATTCCCATCTTTCAAAACTTCAAGTCGATATTGACTAATAAAAGTTGAAGTGTCATCAACTGAAACACCTATTATAACTGGAGCTAACATCATTGTGAAAAAATCCAGAGGCACTTCGAACCAACCCATTATACCGAAGGTCAGTACAGAAGGAATTAGGTTTGGTATTATTGAAATTAAGCCCGCTTTAAATGACCCAAAAACCAACAATAAAATAATACTGATAACAAAAAGAGCTAAACCAAAACTTTTAAACTCATTTTGTGTAAGATAATCAGCAGTCTTCATAGCCAGTGCAAACCCACCCGTAACAGAAACGAAAGTATCCGGATACTTCTTTTTGATTTTACTCACAGCCTCATGAATATCCTTTTGCATCTCATCAAATACTCTGGTATATTCGTATGAGCCATAAGTGTGCAATGTTACCGAGATATTTGCTTTTCTGTAATTATCATCAATCATCCTTCTACGATCATCCGGATTAGCATTATTAAACAAGAAGAGTGTTTGAGAAAGTTGTTTCTCGTCAGAAGGAATAATATATTTATCTGCCTGTCCCTGATTTAACTTTTGATACGAATCCTTTACAACATTAACTATAGACGAAGTCGTCACTACATACTTGGTATATTTCTTTTCAAACTTTTGTTGTAGCTCATCTATAACTTTTAATACTTGTGGGTCCTGAAGACCATCATCTTTTCCCAAATCAAGGTAGATTGCAATACGCGAAGAGCCAGACATTTTCTCATCAACAATTCTGACATTTTTATTCCATCTGGAATCTTCAGGGAAGGTATCGGTTAAGCTGGTATCTACTTTTACCATTGAGGCACCTATTATGCAAATAACAAATACAGATAAGAATGAGATGATAGGAAGGATTGGTCTTTTTTCTACAGCTGGAATAACCTTATCCAGTGATTTTTGTAGAGAAAGAGCAAAATTCGGAACAATACGACCAATAAAGCTAAGCTGTTTCTTGTCGGTCTTTTCAATCTTTGGAACTGGAGGCCATAAATCGAGCATTAATGGAAGTAAGAAAATTGACAGGAACAGAGCCAGAAAAATACCCAACGTAGACATCCATGCGAAATTTTGAATAGGAACCAGGTCGGAAATATTTAAGGCCAATATACCCGCCATGTTTGTAATGGCCGTCATAAGCATTGGAGCTCCTGTGCTTTTATAAGTATGTCTAAGTGCAGAGCTATGATCATGATTCGTCTTACGATAAAACATGTATCCAGACATCAAGTGAACCGAATCTGCTATACCTACAGTAAGGATCAGCAAAACCGTTAGGATTAGAAAACTTGTAAAAGGTAAACCCAGTAGAGCTGAAATACCTAGAGTCCAGATTGTAGTTAAGAAAACAATGAGCATTCCCCAAACTACGGCAGATAATGAACGGAACAGGAACCATAACAGGACTATTATGATGACAAATGCAGCCAAGTATAACATTCCCATTTCTGCCACCATTATGTTTTGATACTCTGAGCCAGCAGTATTTCCAACTGCATAATATTCCAGATGATTTGCATATTCAGGTTTGTCAATAATCGCTTTTATTGCATTGTTCAAAGCGGTATAGTCTGCCATATCTGTCGGTTTGAAGCGTGGCGTTTCTTTTTTTGCCGAAACATTGTCTTTTAATTTTGAACCATCCATCACAATTTCCATATCAGCAGCAACCGCCTGATCCGCCTGCACATCCGAATCCTCAGGGATTGCACCAAAATCCGTTTCAATATACATTCCTCCATACTTCAGGTCCTTTGAAAAATATTGTAGAGGAAAGCTTCTTTGTGCTTCTGCAGTTTTTCTGATCTGATCTAGCTCTTCCGCTGATGTTGGGATTGTACTACTTACTAAAGGTTTGGAGATAAGCATATCTTCTTCAACAGCTAACACAGGTGCATTAACTAGACTGTTGATTTTTACAATATGATCAAGTGCAGACTTTTCTCCTTCCTTTAACTTTGACCTGTAATCAAGAAGCTCCTCACGAATTCCTCTTATTGCTTCCAGCGATTTGTGAGAAAACACATTTCCATCTTTGGGCTTATAAACTATATAAACACCATCTTCACTTCCAAACTGAGCGTGATACTCATTAAATGCAACATATACAGGATCGTTCTTTGCAAACCACCCTTCAATTGTAAGATCAAATTTGGACTTCTGCATTCCAAAGAAACATGCTACAGTAGCACCAATGAAAAACAGTGAGAAGAGCAGCTTCCTTTTCCGAACCTGATCTGGAAGATTGGCAAAGTACTCCGAAATGGAGTTAGTGATTCTTTTCATAAATTTTATGATTGATTAAATTATTGTCAAAAATTAATATGGAATGGTTAGCTAGCAAACGAAGGCAAAATCTTTAGATTTAGACTATGACTTATTTATTATATTACTTTCCAAAGAGGTCTTTAATCCTATCTCTTACTTCAGGTTGAAGGAATGTTATTTCATGCATTGCCTCCTCTTGTTCGATTACTTTTGGAAGACCGGCCCGGAGGTCTGCAACCAAATGATCCTTTAAAGTAACAAGTGACACCCTTGGTTTTTCAGCAATCGTCTTTGCCAACTCCAAAGCATATTCCATTACTTGTTCCCGTGGAAGTACAGGAAAAGGAATACCTCTTTTCTGCAACTCTTCTCCTCTATATGTTTTAGCAGAAAGCATCATTTCTTCAGCCAAACTTATTCCCAGCTTTTTTGGAAGGATGAAAGTTGATCCCATACCTGGAGTAAAGCCATATTTCATAAAGTTGGTAGTATAAATACTCTCCCTACTTAGAATCACAAAATCAGCAAACATTCCCATTACAAAACCACCTCCTATCCCATGCCCTTGCATTGCTGAAATTACCGGAATCGGGCAATTCAAAGCCAGGCTATAAAGATCAATATCCGTAAACCTTGCCTTTCCGTCAGAAATTTCAAGTAATCCTTCTTTGGTACCTCCACTGGCAAAGTAGCTTTCATAACCAGTTAATATAACTACTTTATATTGAGCCTGAGTTTTTATAGTTTCAAAAGCTTGAATCAGCCCTTCTGCCAAAGGAACAGAGAACATATTCTTGCTTTCCTTATCCTGCATTTTGATCTGGACAATTCCAGCACTTATCTCTTTAAGTTCAATAACCTCCTCTGACATAATTAAGCTCCTTCCCAGGGAAATTTCCCTGTTTTTACGTATCGTGAAATTTTAGCAAGATTATTGTGATCCGAGAACACTTCAATATTAGCATCAAATGCCTTTTGCCTTGACCTCAAAAGGTCTTCATCCAAGGATCCTATATACTTCTTGTAGCGTGCAACCCCTTCCTTAGATAATCGTCTAAGTCTCAGCAAATGCTTCCTCAATAAATTTTCACTACTTTCTTCATAAGCATCCACTAGGCCCCATTCATGAGCTTGTTTGGCTGTGATAGGGGACGTCATTAATGTCATATAATTCGCTTTGGAAAATCCCATTCGACGAATTAGAAATGGCAATACACAAGCTGGCATTAATCCGAAAAGAAGTTCAGATAAACTGAATACTGCTTTTTCTTCACATAACACGATATCACTGGCTGCAACAAACCCTATCCCACCAGCATTGGCCTTTCCCCTTACATGAGCAATTGTAATATAAGGTCCGGAGGTCATCTGTAACCACAGATTGTAAAGAGGTTCCGGATCTTGCTCATGATGCTGAGTTTGACTTTCAAGGCTTTCCTGAATCCCTTTAAAATCCGCACCAAAGCAAAACACTTCTGGCAAACCTTCTATTACAACAATCTTAACTTCATTTTCACATTGAGCCAGCACTTCGGAAAACTCCTCAATAAGGCCATCATTAATAGTATTATTCGCATCTGGGCGATACATCTGTATATAACAAATGTCGTCTTCGAACCTTGCCTTGATATTTTTATAAGGCTTTGAACTGACTAAGACACCCATTCGTATATTCTTTTAAATTCTTTTATCTCTTTTAAGAATAAAGTTTCTTTACCCATTGCCTTTCTTGCTTGAGGAATGAAACTGCTATCCAAAGTCACATTACGTGTGCCAAATTTAAGTGCATTACTTCCTATGAGAAGGTTTTCATATTCCTCCATCGTCAGTTCATATCTTTTATCTAATTGCTCTCTTATATTAAGAGCCCTTATGCGCAGCTGTCCCTCCTTTCTTGCCACACCACTAAAAAACTCCGAACAACATCCTGAACCATAAGAAAAACAACCAATCCTCTGAGGTGCATCCAGGTTAGCGTTGTCTATTGTGCTTGCTAAAGACAACATTGCGGTAGCTCCCATGATATTGCCCACACGCTGACAATAAGTAAGCCCTGGAATCACCCTGCGATTAAAATCCTCTTCAATATCTTTTGGCTTCGCCTGAACCATTTTGCGCATCAGGTTACGATGAGCACCTTTGATCATACCTCCAAACGGAGTATGGAAAGACAAGTAGCCAAATGTTTTGGCATAGTCTGCACCCTTAACACGTTTTTGATATTCGATAAAAGAGTTTTCACAACAATCAAGATAAGACAGCAATGACAAATCTGAGTCTGCAGCTTCTGAATCTGCAGAAGGTCTGCAAGTATCCATAACTTCATAACCATAGTAGCCATTAGCTCCAACATCTATCTGGAATACGTGAGGCTTTTCACTAATTAGAACTGCTACCGCTCCCGCTCCATTGCTAGGTTCTGCAAATGACCAATCCTGCGAAAGAGCATCACCGCCATCTTCAATCATGAAACGTGAAATATCTGTGGCAATTAGTAATGCTTTGGCTCCTGGTGATGTTTGTGATAAAATAAAATTGATTGCCATTTGCAATCCAGCCACACCTGAGTAGCAAGCATTTTTAAGTTCGACCAAACGACAATTACGATTCAAACCTAAGTAATGATGAATGTATGTACTCATTGACTTGGCAAAATCAAAAGAGGATTCAGTGGATGTAATAACCAGTTCTATACGATCCTTCTCTTCCGGACTCAATGCGTCAATCAAAGGTTTGGCAGCATTTACTCCGAAGGTAATGGGATCTTCATATGGCAATGCAACCGTCTTTTCTTTCATCATAAGGTTATTAAACCGAGTCATATCCAACTTACGATATTCGGCAAGCTTCTCTACGTCCAAATAGGATGTACCAGCGAAAACATTAATCGCTTCAATTCCGACTATACTCATATATTTATTTATGGTAAATTTTTATAAAACTATTATATGTATTAATAGTATATAGTATGTATGCTATATACCGGTACTGATTGGGTATTAATTAAAATATGCTGTTATGAAAATAGAAGTTATTAATAGCTGTTTAAAAGACTTCTTTTCAATATTGCCATAAGGCAAATAATATGCGTACTCAAAAAAACTATCTCTGTAAGAGTTAGTAAAAATAATTATCAGGAATTGAACTACAAAATAGATATGAAATTTTAATATGAAGATATCGTCAAATTTCTCCAGCAATATTATAACCTCATATTTGTATTATGCTTCCTGCATTGAAAAAGATTTGCTTTTCAATGAAGATCTTATCCAAGAATTTAAAATTGACTGACGAGTCTGCGCATCATTTCCCAGCATGTGGTGCAGCTGAATTGTGATACCCATACGTCCGTGTGTTGTCATACATGCAGCACCAATCGGATACATAGATGGAACATTCGGACAAACCATCCAATGACCGCTCCCAGGTATATCCCATACTCCGACATTTGAGAATGTGCCTGTCCAGCTTTCACCTTGTTGCTTTCTATCGACTAGATATTTACGCATTTTCTCCTGACCCATCATTGATCCACCCTGAATGCCAAACCAAGCTCCCCAGTGATAGCCTCTCTTCATTAAGCCAACAATTTTTTCATGAAGTTGCTTTATTGAAAAATCATGATCTACGTCTACAGCTAAGAAAGAAGTATGAATTAGTTCAGCAGAACGTTCTACACCTCCGCGAACATTTACAGGAACAGACCAACGTCTATTTGCTGAAGGCGGCATCAGTTGAGCCGACACCACTGCATCTAAGTGATATAATAAATAAGAATTCACCGTTACACCTGCAGCTCTAGCGGCAAACTTGATTTCCTCTGTTTCTTCCTTAGTGAATAAATACCAAGAGATACGTTCATGAACAGGAAGCGAAATGCGTTTTGCATTAGGGTCAATCCGAAGCCACTCTTGCTTTCTGACACCTGCTGTAGGCAAGTATGCCATCATTCCACGTAGCTTACGAAAAAAAGTGTACTTGTCATCCTTCAAAGTTGGAACCTGATCCACTTTCAGACCTTGCGCCCGCATCAGATACGCCAAACCTCCTACCCCATCATAATCGTAGTGAGGTAGCTCTGTCCATTCAGGCTGAGTTGCACCTTCTTTAATTTGCCCGAAAATTCCTGAGACATCTTCGCCGCAGTCTTCCATGGCTCTAAACCATTCACCTGGCCAATCAATATTCTTTTTCATATTCTCCTCCTATTTTTATTATTATGTTTACTATTTCTTGGGTTAACAACAATTCTGATTAGTCCTACAAATCTATTTTACAAATCCTCAGACATCATCTCATCCAGTAATCCTGGTGGGAAACAGTAATTACTACATTTCCCTTTGCATGTTCTTTATCAACATACCTATGAGCATCTGCCAATTGCTCCAATGGATAACATCTATCAATGACAGGCTTAAACTTTCCCTTTTCAACAAGCTCTTTGAGTAAGACAAAATCTTCAGTAAGTATTTTTGCAGTTCCTGAAGAAAACACCGAAACATATCTTCCATTTGGCTTAAGTAACTTTTTACTTTTTTTATAATTGATTTTACCGACAGCATCAAAGATTATATCATAAAGTTCTTTACTATCGGTATACTCTTTTTTTGTATAATCAATCACAGTATCCGTTCCGAGAGATTTCACCAAATCGATATTTGAAGTACTGCAGACACCAGTAACTTCCGCACCGAAGTATTTAGCAAGCTGGATTGCTGAAGTTCCAATTGCTCCAGACGCACCATAAATAAGTACTTTATCTCCTTTTTTTATGCCACCTTTTCTTTTAAGGAAATGTAAGGCATTAGAACCTCCATAAGGCACAGCAATAGCTTCTTCGTAAGATACATTCGTTGGCTTTAATGCCATAACACATTTTTCTGGAAGGTTCACATACTGTGCATAGGCTCCTAATCGAGAACCTGTACGAGCATATACCTGATCACCTTTTTGAAATTGAGACACATCTTTTCCTACAGATTCAATTTCTCCTGCCACGTACAAACCAAGTATAGGTTTTCTTGGCCTTGTCAAACCAAACATTAATCTTATCAAAATCTTTGCTGCAGGAAAAGGGACATTTAAACCTCTGATTCTTCTGTCTGGTGCAGTTATAGGCGTCGCATAAATTTTTATTAAAACTTCATTATTTTTTGGCACAGGTTTTTCAACCTCTTTAAGTTGAAGGACCTCCGGAGGTCCATATTTTGTGCATACCATTGCTCTCATAGCGGTTCTTTAAGGTTTATCAAACTGGTTAAATTAAAAAAGTATATAACGTTAAAATATCTAAAGCTTACCTAAAGCCCTGACATAAAAGTTTGTTAACTTCACTAAAAGATCTCCACCCTCATTCAACAATTGGATGTTGAATTTTTTTACTTCTGCCTTTGCTTGTTTTTCATTATCTGCATTTTCAACATAAGCATAGCAGACATGTGACATAGGGCGAATGATTTCCAATTCATCGATAGCAAATGGTAGATATGGCGTTGTAGGTTCCGATCCGCCAAGCAAGCCGGCCACAGTCTGCAATGCTCCATCAAGCAAAGAAGGATGGAGGATAAACTGATCAAAATCTGATTTCAAATAATCCGCAATCTTCAATTTAGATAAGGCAAATGACTCACTGATGTAAAACTCCTGAATGGTTTGAAAACCCAAACCGTAGTTAAAACCAGCATTAGTAAATAAATTATATAGATTTGAGCCGCTCTGGGGCTTTGCACATTTTTCCTTTAGAACATTAATTGAGAAGGACTTCTCTGCGGTCTCTGAATGACCAATTCCATTTTTGAAAAACAACCTGCCCTCTGAATGAAGTACTCTTTCATTATCATCATTCAATGATACAATTTGATATTCGATTCCTCTTCCGTTTGGTTTCAATATCGTTTGAACCAATTGAGGACCTGTTTTAAAGCTTAATGGATTAGCCCAAACAATATCCGTGATTTTAGACACCTTCTGCTCACCTGCTATATTTCCTGAAATACCTGCCATTTCCAGAAAACCTGAACCTGGAAAGATCTTTTCCTTATGCACCTGATGATCCATCGCGTAAAATTCCTTATCGGACAATAATGAGCTAAAGCTCACTTCTCTTAAAGTAGAAGAGTTATATGAAACCAAAGGATGCATGTTAGCATGTGCATTTCCTTGATCAGATACTTTTTTCTTTTCTTGAGCATTTACATCTGAAACCCAATAACGCTCCTTAGCAAAAGGATATGTCGGCAGTGCAATTCTATTGGGTTTATTTGTTTCATATAAATTTTCCCAATCAACATCAGTTCCTGCAACCCATAATTCTGCCAGTTTACATAGATCTTTTGATCTAAACATCTTTTGAATATCTTCACTATTGGGGGATTTCTTTCTCCCCTCGCGCGGGTCATATTTCCCTTGATAAATATTATCAGATGGTATCTGCTGTCTCCAGCCCTTTAAATGCTCCATTAGTTCCGTCCTTCCCGAAACAATAATTGCTAGTCGCTCTTGCATACCTTCACGACCAACTTGCAATGAATAAGAAAGATCTGATAGATTTACATTCTTTTCTTTACCTACAAAAGTCAGAAGACGATTGACAGATTCACGAAGGCGGTCTTCATTTTTTGCAGAAAGGATTACAAGATAAGATCCTGGTTCATTCACATTTTCCTTTACATCAGCCTTCTCATATTCCTCCAAAATCATGCATGCGTTCACGCCTCCCGCTCCAAATGAATTGATAATAGCTCTTCTAGGATAATCAGGAGAGGACTCCCATGTTGTTAGTTTATGCTCAAGATAAAAAGGAGATTCTTTGAAATCGATATTTGGATTTACCTCCTCTGAATGGATGGTAGGGACAATCTGCTTATGTTTCATTTGCAATAAAACTTTTGCTACACCTGCAATTCCAGCAGCAGACTCAGGATGTCCAATGTTTGCTTTGACCGAACCAATAGGACAGAATTGTTTTTTCTTAGTTTGCTTATTAAATGCATTGGTTAAAGCTACTATTTCAAGGCTATCACCTAACTGCGTGCCAGTTCCATGGCCCTCAATATATCCTATAGTCTCAGGATGAATTTGCGACTTTCTAAGTGTATGTTCAATAAGGCTTGCTTGTGAATTTGGATTTGGAGCGGAATATCCGTTTGACCTTCCTCCATGGTCAAATGCACTGCCAGCTACTACTGCATAAATATGATCTTTATCTGCAATCGCTTTTCTAAGTGGTTTAAGTATTACAGACCCAACTCCTTCTCCTGGCACAAAGCCATCATCACCTGCACCATAACTGCGACACTTACCTTCCAGAGAAACCATTCTTCTTTTGCAGAAGGAGTGATATTTGGACGGATGTAAATATAGATTAACTCCTCCGGCCACAGCGACCTGGCACTCTTGCTTTTTCAAACTCTCACATGCAAGATGGATGGCAACCAGCGAAGAAGAACAAGCAGTATCAATTGGCATGCTTGGACCCTGAAAGTCGAATATGTATGAGACACGATTTGCAATAGACCATGGCTGTGCGCTAGGAACAACATTCCCCCTGCTCCATTCTTCAGCTGCCAATAAGCTATAAGAATTTGTAGTCACACCAACAAAGACTCCCACATCAGCACTCTTTGCTTTAGGATGACGTTTTTTCAAACTGTTCTTGCTATATCCTGCATCTTCTATTGCCCCCCATACCGATTGCAAGAAAAGACGCTCCTGAGGATCCATAATCTTTGCTTCTTCAGAAGAAATATTGAAGAATTGCGGATCAAATTTGTCTACATCATTTACAAAGCCTCCCCACTTACAATATATCTTTCCCTCTGCAGCCCTCTCAGGATCCTGGTGATAGAACTGTTCATAATCCCAACGGCTGGCAGGAACAAGATCGATCAAATCTTTTCCCTGTTTCAGATTTTCCCAGTACTTATTTAAATCTTCCGATTGGGGGTAGTAACCATGAATTCCAATAATTGCAATCTGCTCATTATCTCCATATTCATGCTTTATCTCAATGCCTTTTTCTTCTTCTAAATGAACTTCACTATCCTCAATAGTTTGAATCTCTTCTTCTGAATACTCCAGATTAAAAAACTGAACTAAGGCCTTACCTGCTTCTCGTGTCAGGTATCCTGCTAATTCTTCTATTGTTGAATATTCATAAAACAACGTCTTGGATAAAGCTCCTAAGTCTTTTTCCAAAGTGACATTAAAACGGCTAACGATGATAGAATCAATACCAAAAGTCTCAAACCGTTCCTGCGAATCAATCTTCTCAGGAGAAAGCTTAATTTCAGCACCTACTAAAGCTTTCAGATATGCTTCCGTTTTTTCCAAAAGAATTGCAGGATCAATAGTGCTAGTCAGGACTTTGGTATCTGCCTTCTTTGATTCCTGACCTGAATAAACATTAACCCTTGATGGATAGCCGTAAAAAGCTATGCCTTGCGTCAGATGTGATTGTAAGAACTCCTCCAAATATTGAATACCAACATTGATAGGTATCGGACAAACTCCCGTTACTTTCTTTGCTATGGCAAGTTCATCCAGAGAAAGAACCATTCCTCCCTCTTCCCAAAAAGGCCAGTTAATTGAAAGAGTCTTGCCAAAACGCTTTTGTTGCTTCTTCTTGCTTTCTCTCAATTCAGCAAATGAATCTAAAAAGTGATTTCCATAAGCATATTCACATTGCCCTAAATTACCCATCACTCCAGCAATAGAAGAAAACAAGATAAACACATCTAAATTTTCATCCTTCGTCGCCTGATCTAAATTAAGCGTTCCATAAATTTTAGGTGCTAACACCTTTTCAATTTCTTCTTTCGTTTTCTTTAGTATAAAAGAATCTTTATTGACGCCTGCCGAATGGATCACACCATTTATCTGAGAAAACTGAAGCTTTGCTTTATGAACAACGGCTTCCATATCTTCCAACTTAGAGGCATCAGCTTGCAAATAAATAACTTCTGCTTTATAGGCCTTTAGTTGATTTACCTTTGCTTCTTGTTCTGCTTTTAGCGCAGATCTTCCGAAAAGAATCAATTTACACTGATAGTTTTTAGCTAAGTATTCGCTGATAATATACCCTAAGCCTCCTAAAGCTCCTGATATGATGTAGACCCCACCTTGCTTAAAAGGCAATGTTGTTAATTTATTTGATACTGGGATATAGCTCGACAATTCTCTGATATTCCTGATATATTTTCCATTATCATGTTTATATCGGACTTCATTTTTATTCCAAAGTTCCTCCCTAAACTCATCCAGAATAATATTGATTTTGCTTTCAATTGAGATCTCAGGATTCGCCGAATTACTCTGAACTTCAATTACCTTAGCAAGATACTTTGGATTCTCTAAATTAAGTGTTTTGAAGAAAGCACCAATTGCCGCACTTTGTGGAACTGTTATACTTCCGTTTGTCGAGAAGATTGATAAAATTTTAACGGACTGTTGATTCTTCTGATGAAGCAGAGCTTTGCAGAGATAAAAGAGCGTATAAAAACTATCATTAACCTGACTATCTTTCTCAAGATGCTCAGTTGTTAATCCATGATATATAATTTGACGAGGAAGCTGATTCCGCTCTTTTAGAGTATCTACTAGTTGATTGAATTGACCTTCCTTGTCTTGGTTAATGGTAAAAACATTAGATGCCAGTTCCTGATAGTCACCTCCCAATTTTACCAGTATGAAGGATTTATCCGCAATGCTTCCCTTCAGCTTTTCTATTGCTGCATTGTATAATTCATCTGTAGTGTCTATAACCAGAGTCGGACCTTCTGCAAATGATTTATTTGTCTCTGATTGAAGAGATATCGGACTTTTCTTCCAATCAGGATAAAAATACATTTTCTGAATTTTTTCCTCCACTTCCTGAGCAGCCTTGTTTTTAGGCTTCATCTCATTGACTTTCTCCTGACTTACAGGAGAAGGATTTACAGATACTTCAACCCAATACTTTTCCTTTGCAAAAGGATAGGTAGGCAGACTGACACGCTGAGGTTTATTATTTCCATAAAGCTTACTCCAGTCAAGCTCCAGACCTTTTACCCATAAATCAACAAGCTTAGAAAGGTTTTTATCACTTATCCATTTATCAACTATCTTTTGTAAATCTGCATCAGTACCATATATAGTCAAGTGATCCTTATCACGTGTTACCTGTCCTTGATAACAATTTTCAATGCTCTGTACACCTGAAATATAAGCTTTAAGTTTTTCAGATAACTCATCAATTGAATTGACCACAAAACCTAAACGTTCTCTCATCTCGTCTCTGCCCACCTGCAATGTATAGGCCATGTCAATCAAATCAATTGACTCTTTATTTTTAAGAATAAAATCAGATAAGTCTTGGCCACGTTGTTTGAGTTGTGCAGGAATTCTTGCTGATAAAGGAATGATGATTCCTCCATTGTTAGTGATGCCAGGAAGAGTTCCATTTTTCTTTGGCTTCTGAAGATACTCTTCGATAACCAAGTGTGAATTGGTTCCACTAAATCCAAAAGAGCTTACACTTGCTCTACGTACTGGACTAACATTATTCACTTTCCAATCCTGCTTTTCCCTGGAAATATAGAATGGGGAATTCTTGAAATCAAAGATGGTATTCTCTTTTACAACATTTAAAGTAGGCACCAAAGTTTTATGCTTTAGCGATAGCAATACTTTCTGTACACTTGCAACTCCCGCTGCGCCGGATGTGTGTCCAACATTGCTTTTTACGGATCCCAACGCACAGAAATTCTTCTTCAAGGTTTTCTCTTTAAATACAGTAGAAAGAGCCTCCAATTCAATCGGATCACCTAACTTAGTTCCTGTGCCATGAGTTTCTACATAACTAATAGTTTCAGGATTAATTTTATACTTAGAATAAATTTCTCTTTCTAACTCTGTTTGACTGTTAACACTTGGAGCAGTGATACCATTTGTTTTACCATCCTGATTAATGCCTGATCCCAGAATAACACCATAGATATGATCATTATCTCTCTGAGCATCTTCCAACCTTTTAAGTACAACAGCTCCTACTCCTTCCCCTGGCACAAAACCATTGGCAGAATCATCGAAAGTCTTGCATTGGCCTTCAGGAGATAACATTCCCGCCTGACACATTCCAATATAAGCTTCGGGGATTAAATACAAACTCACCCCTCCGGCAAGAGCCATATCTATCTCACCATTTAACAATGCCTGACAAGCAACGTGCATTCCAACCAATGAAGAAGAACACGCAGTATCAATCGGAACGGCCGGACCTTTCAAATTCAAGAAGTATGAAAGACGAGCAGCTCCAATGGCAAAGCTGTTTCCGGTTATATTTACGGATGAGGAATTATTTTTCGCAATGAGGTAACTATATTCATTACTCATTATGCCCAAGTAAACTCCACATTTTTTATTACTTAAGGTAGCACCTGAATAACCTGCATCTTCAAATGCTTTATAACCTTCCTCCAAAAACAAACGATGCTGAGGGTCCATCGCTTCTGCCTCTGAAGGTGAAATCTGGAAAAACAACGGATCAAAACATTCCACATCATCCAGCATCCCCATCCACTTGCAATACATTTTACCTTTTTGCTTAGGATCTGCATCGTAGTATTGCTGGATATCCCAACGAGAAGAAGGAACTTCAATGATGGAATTTTTACCCTGAGCCAAATTCTCCCAGTACTGATCTAAGTTCTGTGCCTGAGGATACCTACCTGACATACCTATAATCGCTATTTTATCATTAGCAACCAGATTAGTACTATCAACAACTTGTTTAGGACGAGCTTTCCTGGTCAGATTAGGAAATGAACTTGCTAATGGGACAGTTACTTTAGAAGCAGAAGCCTGAATTACTGGTTGCCTAAGTGAAATTTCTTTTACAGAAGTAACCGGCAAATTCCCCAACTCTTTTGATAAAAACAACGTAAGCTCTTTTATGGTTGAATAATCATAAATCTTTGTAGAAGATACTTCCAACCCTAAGCTTTTATTAATAAACTTAATCCATTCAACTCCTACTATGGAATCAAGACCCATATCAATAAATGACTTATTAACATCCACTTCTGATGGTTTTAAATACAGTGCATCAGCCAAACTTTTAACCAAGACTTCCTGGATATGGTCATTAGTATATACAAGGCCTTGTCCGATTGAGTCACTTGAGGGATTTGAATATAAATTTGCAGAAGCAGCTAATGTCTTCAAATCTGAAATACTATTGGCCGGTAAAGAAGATAATGTACTAACAGGAGCAACTCTCACATTTTCTAGTTCTTTCGATACATACAAGGATAGTTCCTTGATAGTAGCGTAATCGTAAATCTTTGTGGAAGAAATTTCAAGGCCAAAGGTTTTATTAATAAACTTTATCCATTCTACTCCTACTATGGAATCAAGACCAAGATCTATAAAAGATTTATTAATATCTATTTCTGATGGACTCAAATAAAGCGCCTCAGCCAAGCTAGTAACCAAGGCCTGCTGAATTTGCTCTTTGGTATAAAAAAGTTCTTTTTCTTTTATGGAATTTAACATGGTTGTGGAATACGATATAAGATGGAATACTCTGTTTTGGTTTCACCAGCAATCATATGTGGTAGTTCACTGCAAAATCTGTCTACTGAAGTTTATTACATTTCAGATAGAGTAGAAACCGAAACGCTTTTCAATTCTTTTGTTAAAAATGTTGCAAGCTCTTTAATAGTTGCATAATCATATATCCTTGTAGAGGATATATCCAGGCCAAGCTTTTTGTTGATAAACTTAACCCATTCTACTCCAACTATAGAATCAAGTCCCATATCGGTAAACGATTTGTCGATATCTATTTCTGAGGGCTTCAAATAGAGTGCTTCCGCTAAACTTGCAATTAATACATGCTGAATATGCTCTTTATTATAAACTAAGCCTTGCTCATTTATCGGAGTGAGTGGTTCCAAAGAAACATTTCCCGGTGAAAGGTTCTCAACACCTTCAAGAACATATTCACTTTGAGGTTCAGCCACTAAAGGGAACAGCACTTCTGCTTGCTCAGGAGTCTGTGCATTTTCTATTTCTTTAGAAAGGAATAATGCTAATTCCTTAATGGTTGCATAATCATAGATCTTTGTAGAAGATATTTCCAAACCAAGAGTTTTATTAATAAACTTTATCCATTCTACTCCTACTATTGAATCAAGGCCAAGATCTATAAAGGATTTATGAACATCAATTTCTGAAGGCTTTAAATAAAGTGCTTCAGCCAGACTCGAAATTAATATTTCCTGAATTTGATCTTTTGTATATTCCGTATCACTTCTTTTTGAGGAAGCTAAGGGTTGCAATGTCAATTCAATTGGTGATAATTTTGAGTTACCTGAAATACTGTCTTCGAGGTTAATCGCTCCAAGAGAATTATTTAACTGTATTCCTTGTGGCTTGGAAAGGAAAGTATCAGCAATATTGTCATTTACTTGTAGAGAATCTATTAACTTTATTTCCTGAGGCTTTTCAACAATAGACTTTAATGTGATCGTATTTATTTCATCCGAGCCATTCAATTGTATTGCCTGTGGCTTACTTTTTACTCTTTCCGGAAAACTACTAACGTTTACTGGTAAAACAACTTCTTTATTGACTTTCAGGGGAGCACTTATTTTAATTTGTTGTAAAGACAATCCTTTCATCTGCACACAGACATTACCATGTTTATCGCAGAGGTCAACATCTAACTTGATGATCTGATCATTCGGATTGTTTCCTTCATTATAACGTACCCAAGCATACATCTCATTCTTACAGGCAGTTGTTATGCGCAATGCGTCCAGAGAAAATGGCAAAAGAGGGAATCTCAACTGTTGTTGCAAATCAGCAATTAAACAAATAGATACTTGCAAAACACCTTCAATTATGCTAGGATTCAAAACAAAATCTTTCTGGTTTTTTTCAACCGAAGCCGGTAAAGACAGGTGTGCAAGAAGTTGTTTATCACCTTTATAGACAGAAGATATCCCTTGATATGCAGCGCCATAATGAAGGCCTAGTGAAGAAAAGAATGTATAAAGGCCCGCAGGTTCTAATCTGGAAAATCCCCTATTCTGAACAAGGTTCATTATATCAATTCTGGCAGGAGCCTGTTCTTTGTAATAAACAGCCTCTCCCTGGCAATGAACAACCTCCTGATCATTTTCATGGCTGAGGACATCATAACTAACCTGTCCTTTTTCTTCTCCAAACAAAGCCACTGTAACTTTCTTATTCTCATTAGCAATAAAAGGTTGTCCCCAAATCAAATTACTTAGTTCCAGAACAGAAGATCGTTGATTATTAGGTGATGCTAGTTCAACTGCTTTGCGAATCATTTCCAGATATACCGCTGCTGACAGAACCTTTTGTTTAGAGCCATCGTCAGTATTCATTTGATGGTCTGCTATGAAAAATTCTTCACCTGTAAAAGCGGAACTGAAGCTCACTTGGCTCAAATCAGAAGTGTTTGTATGAACCAAAGGATGAAGTATTGATGGCTTATTTACCGTTAAAGAATTTTTTCCATTATTCAATAAATCAACCCAATATCTTTCTCTCGCAAAAGGGTATACAGGAAGGCTAATAAACTTTGGCTTTACTTCATTATAAAGTTTATTCCAATCCAGGTCCAAACCATTCACCCATAAGTCAAGTAATTTAGCTAGCTTCTTATGTGCAACCCATTTATCTATTGTTTCCTGGAAGTCAGGATCCTCACTTAATAAGGCGATAGGTCCTTTTTTGTGATTAGCTTGTCCATGATAGAAGCCATCAATTTCAGGAACACCATTTACGCAAGCTGTTAGCTTTTCAGCTAGTTCTTCAATCGAGTGAACAATAAAACCTACCCTTTCAACCATCGCTTCTCTTCCAATCTGTAGCGTATATGCCAGAGCAACAAGGTCAATCTGATTTGCTGAATTTGTTTTCGAAAGTGAGGAGTTAACAAACTTTAACAGATCCTTGATCTTTTGTTTTAACTGTTCTTCCGTTCTAGCTGAAAGAAGAATGAGGGCTTCTGCCATTTGCTGATGTTGTTTTTCAGCAGGCGACACATATTCTTCAATGATGAGGTGGGCATTCGATCCTCCTGCACCAAAGGATGACAAACCTGCAATTCTTGGTTGCAGCTTACCATCTATCACAGGTTGCTCCCAGGTTTTTAATTTCTGATTAACTATAAAAGGTGTTTTTGTAAAATCTATATATGGATTCAGGACTTTGGAATGCAATGAAGGAACTATTTGTTTATGCTTCATTTGTAATAAGACTTTAGTAAGCCCTGCAATTCCTGCAGCGGATTCACAATGACCTATATTGGACTTGGCCGATCCTATCAAACAAAAACCTGTATCATCTGTCTGCTTTTGAAAAGCCTGACTTAATGCAGCAATCTCAATAGGGTCACCCAACTTGGTTCCCGTACCATGAGCTTCGATATAACTGATCTGACGGGCATTTACATTTGCGTCTGTAAGTGCCCTGCTAATCATGCTGGCCTGAGCCTGCGGATTTGGAACGCTATAACCATTGGTCTTCCCTCCATGATTGAGCGTGCTGCCTTTGATAACTCCGTAAATATGATTACCATCCTTAATCGCTTCAGATAGACGCTTTAAAACAACTACACCCACGCCTTCCCCGGGAATATATCCATCTCCGCCTTCGCCAAAGCTTTGACAGTGACCATCACTGGATATGAATTGTCCGGCACTTATCACCAGATATTTGTTAGGATGTATACTAACATTGACTCCACCTGCAATTGCTAAATTGGTTCGTCCCTGATTCAAATCCTGACATGCAAGATGGATTGCTGTTAAAGAAGACGAGCACATTGTATCCACCGTCATACTTGGTCCATGCAGGTTCAGAATATATGATACCCGATTGGCAATACTCGCATAGCTGGTGCCGATCCCCATACGATTACCCAATGCGCTCGCTTGTGCACCAAACAATTGGTATTCACCATACATTACGCCAACATAAACCCCTACTTGCCCTGGCAAATCCTGTTCTTCAGCAATTTGCAAACTTGCACGGGTATAACCGGCATCTTCCATTGCCATCCATGAATGCTGTAAAAACAGGCGCTCCTGAGGATCTATTAATGCAGCTTCACGAGGAGAAATATTAAAAAAGCGAGGATCAAATTCATCAACTCCTTCAATGAAACCGCCCCATTTACTATAATGATGTCCACCTTTTGATCTGTCTTCAGTATAATAATCTTTCCAGTCCCAACGCTCTTTTGGCACTTCAATGATGCAATCTTTACCATTACTCAGATTTTGCCAATATTCTTCAATATTAAATGCTTCTGGGTAACGGCCACTTAAACCAACAATAGCAATTGGCTCTGTCTTCTTTGAATGCTTAGATTTTGTTGGAGGATTAACACCACGCTGCCTGCTAATACGTCTGTCCGAATTAACTTTAGCTTTAACCAGAGGCTTTGGTTCAAGTACAGGACTAGCATTTCTTTCTACAGCTACATTATCAGTCTTAAAGATTTGATTCAATACATCTGGATGGGATTTGATAAAGTATTCAGCTAACTCGCGAATAGTCTGATATTCGAAAAACAAAGTTTTAGATAATGTTCCAAAAGTTTTTTCCAACTGATTGGTCAGGTTCATCGCTAAAATTGAATCGATACCATATTTCTCTAATGGAGCCTGTGTATCAATTTTATGCGCTTGCAGCTTTAACAAACCTGAAAATTGCTTTTTCAGATATTCTTCTGTTTGCTCGTTTAGAGGTTTTATATCCTTACTAGCTACTATAACTTGCTTCACCGGACGCGCAATTGAAGATGACTCCACCTCTGGCTGATGAATTTTATCTGCAATTAAATTCTTACGTAATTGATTAAGATCTCCCTGTGCTACAAGTATTTGATTGTATTGTAAAGTAAGGCTTTGATAAAATACTCGCATTCCTGCTTCAGTAGGCATGGGATACATTCCTCTTTGCTGCATCCATTTCTGGCTTTCCTGATCAGCTCCCATTCCACCCTCCTGCCATAAGGCCCAATTAAAGGAGATTGTCTTACCAAATCTTTTATTCTGAGAGGACAACTCATTGCGATACATTGCAAATTGATCCATAAATCCATTCGCAACTGCATAATCGGATTGGCCACTATTTCCGGTAACGGAGGCGCCTGAAGAAAACAGTACCATGAAATCCAGATCGATGTCCTTTGCTGCAACATCTAAATTGTATGTACCGATTACTTTTGGACTGAGAACATCATTAAACTCTTTAGCTGTTTTCTTTATAATAAAACTATCAGAAATCATCCCGGCACTGTGAATAATGCCATTCAGCTGATTGTAATTCTTTTTGATAGAAGAAATAAGTCGATGTACCTGATCAAGATCAGCGATATCAAGCTGTTTGTATACGACTTGGCCTTTCTCACATGGTAACTTACTCAATAGAGCTTGTTTCTCTGTGTTTAACTCTGAACGTCCTGTTAATATAACTCTGGCATTCTTTGACTGTCTGAGAATTTCTTTCGTAAATAAAATTCCCAATCCTCCTAACCCTCCAGTGATGAGGTAAACGCCCTGATCTTTGAAACCAATTGATGGATAATTCTCAGTTTCTTGTATTTCCTTTAATCTTAAAACATGACGCGAACCCGGAGTATACTTAATTATACTGTCTTGCGGTCTTGCCACATTTTCCTGCAATTGTTTTACTAAATCTTCTTCAGTAAATTTTGAATCAGAAAGAACTATCTGACCGAAAAACTTTGGATTCTCCTGAGCTGCCGATTTAAGTAATCCAGACAGACCCATGAAAACTCCTCCATTAATGCTCTCTTCCCTGACTCCAATGACAATTTGAACCATCACCTTATCAAAGGTCTTCTCCTTAAGAACCTTTTGGATCAGTTCGAAACAAGCAAGAGAAATTTCACTATAGCTTTCTGAAATACTTATCTGTGTAATATGAAATTTATGGCAGATGCCTTGCGGAGTCAAAGCTTCCACTTTCTTTTCATCAATATTATCAAGATTTATCAGAACAATGTGCTGCTTGCTAAACGTCAATTGATTTGATTTCACATGTGATCCAGGCTGCACTAAATCCCAAACCGGCACAGCAAGCATAGTTCCTATACTTTCATTTTCAGGTTCTTTCTCAATGATATTTGATTCTATATTGATTACTCGTGAAGAAAAACCACGCAACTGAACACATACATTTCCATCCTGATCACACAGGTCAATATCCATTTTAGTAATTTTATCATCTTGCTTACCACCTTGTGAATAGCGAACCCAGGCAAACATCTCTTTTGTGCATGGTGAGATCACACGAATTGATTCCAGCGCAAAAGGAAGTGATTGAGTACGCTCACTTGGCAGGTTGTTAAAATCTGCTATTAAACCTATCGCCGTTTGCAAGGCTCCATCTATTAAGCTTGGATGAAGCTGGTAATTTTTAAGAGTATTACTAACTGAAGCAGGTAAACTTAAGCCAGCAACCAATTGTCTATTGCCTTTATAGATGGCAGTTAATGATTGATGTGAAGGGCCAAACGCAAGACCTAATTTTTTATAGACTGAGTATACGTTGGACGCTTCTATTCTACCTTCCAGCATTTGCCCTTTCAACTGCTCTCTATCAAACTTAATAGATTCCGGCTTGCTGATAAATCTGGCTTGTCCCTGACAATGGATCGTTTCCTGCTGGTTTCCTTCACCATCTTTTTCTACGCTATAGATCTCAAAATCCACTTCACCTTCATTGATCTCTTCATCACTTGCGAACAAGGCTATAGTAACTTGCTTTTGATGATTGACGACAAGAGGTTGTAACCAAACCACACTATGCAATTCAAGGATAGAGTCTTGTTCTGCTGGCATAGCCTTTTCAACTGCCGCTCTTATCATTTCCAGATAGGCAGCACCAGGCAGGACCTTTTGTCCGTTTACCACATGATCTTTCAGGAAAGATTCTTCTTCTGTAAAAACTGAAGTATAGCTTTGCTGAGTCAGATCAGAAGTATTATCGTGCAATAAAGGATGAATATGTGCCTTTATTGAAGTTGATGAATGAAGAGAATATTGTTTAATAAGAGCTAGGGCGTTTGCCTTTGACAATCGCTTGCTCTTTAATTCCGAAACCACATATTCTATAAAATTAGCCATCCTCTTTCTCTTTTTATGGTTGTTCCTAATGAATTAAGCTAGACTAGTTAATAATTTAATAGCCTGTTCAGTATCTATTGAGTCATTATCAATTCTATTGATGATATCCTCTATGGACTCTAAATTTGCATTTGTCATCAATTTATTGTCTGTTGCCCGATTCAGATCCAGGCTGTCGATCCAGTATCTTTCCTTAGAGAAAGGATATCCAGGCAAACTGATACGTTTTGGTTTCACATCGCTGTATAATTTATCCCACTCCAATTCCAGTCCTTTGACCCATAGATCCAAAAGCTTGGAAAGCTTGTTTCTGCTGATCCATTTGTCAACAGCTTCTTTCATATCATCATCCTGGCTGATGATACTTATAGCTTCGCTCTTTCTCTTTACTATCCCAGTTAACATATTTTCAACATGTTGCTCTCCATGAATATAAGCTTCAAGCTTTTCAGCTAACTGACTTAAAGAATTGACTATAAATCCAAGTCTATGCTCCATTGCTTCCCTTGCAATCTGCAGGGTATATGCTACTGAGACAAGGTCAATTTTAGGAATTGAATTGGTAGCCTGCTCTAATGACTGATTTTTAACTAAATCAGATGTGCGGATAAAATTCAACAGATCTTGGGCCTTTTGCTTCAGTTGTTCCTCATTTCTGGCAGATAGCGGGATAATCACATTTATCTTTTGGTCACTAACATCTGAAGTTAAACCTTCTGTCGGTGGTATGTATTCCTGAACAATGAGATGTGCATTAGCTCCACCGGCGCCAAAAGAAGATATACCTGCAATTCTTGGTTTTTCCTTCCCATCAATTACTGGTCTGTCCCAGTCGCTCAGTTTTCGATTTACGTCAAATGGTGTTTTCTGGAAGTCAATATGTGGATTCAACTTCTCTGCATGCAAGGATGGAACAATCTGCTGATACTTCATTTGCAGCAGAACTTTTGTGAATCCTGATATTCCAGCTGCTGCCTCCAGATGACCTATATTGGATTTGACAGAGCCTATCTTACAATAACCTGTATCCTGTGTATCCTTGGAGAACGCCTGTTTTAACCCTGTTATCTCTATTGGATCACCAAGTTCTGTACCGGTTCCGTGTGCTTCAATGTAACTGATGTCGCGTGCATTAATTCCCGCTTTATCTATTGCACGACGAATTAATTCAGCCTGAGCAGTAGGATTCGGAACGGTGTAACCATTTGTTTTTCCTCCATGGTTTACATTTGTTGCCAGAATTACTCCTTGAATATTATCATTATCTCTGATTGCATCTGCCAAAGGTCTTAATAAAACAACTCCAACCCCCTCTCCAGGAACAAAGCCATTTCCTCCTTCACCAAAGCTTTTACAAAGACCATCTTTAGAGAACATATGCTGTGCAGACATATCAACATAACTTGAAGGATGTACATAAACATTGACTCCACCAACAAATGCAAGGTCACAATCTCCACGATGTATATGTTCACAAGCTTCATGAATAGCAGTCAGAGACGAAGAACACATAGTATCAATTGGCATACTCGGACCGTTGATATCCAGGAAGTAAGACAAGCGATTAGCTACTGATCCAAAAGATGTGTGAGGATAAAATTTCTCCTCTCTGATGGCTTGGGTTGATCCGTAGAGGTTATATCCAGGTCTTGTCACACCTGCAAATACACCAACTTTACGATTGAATTTATTCTGTAATGCACCGCGAGTATAACCCGAATTTTCAAGCGCATGCCAGGCCGCTTGTAAAAACAGCCTTTCCTGAGGGTCCATGTTCAATGCATCCCTAGGTGAGATACCAAAGAACAAAGCATCAAATTCTGAAAACTCATTTATAAAACCACCCCACTTAGAATAGCTCTTCCCTTGTTCTATAGCAAGCTTTTCATCCTGCTCAAAGAACTCATCCAGAGACCAGCGTTCATTCGGAATTTCGCTTATACTATTTTTACCTGATTTGAGGTTTTCCCAATATTTCTCTAAGTTAGGAGCCTCAGGATATAGACCGCTGATTCCTATAACTGCGATTGGCCCTTTATCTTGCACCAGGCTCGAAACGGTTTGCACAGCATTTCGCGACAGAAGACGTCCTGATCTGCCAAATGCCGATCCGCTATTAATCTTAGAAGGTTGAATGGTGGATTGAACGGATGGCTGAACATTAGTTGATCTTTCCTCGATTGGCTGAACATCCAATTCAAACTGCGTCTGCAAGGTTGGCTTCTGAGTTTCTATCAGATGTTTTGCCAATGCATTGATCGTTTGATATTCAAATAGTAGTGTGCTACTTATATCACTAAAGTTTTTCTTTAACTGCTCATTAACCAGACCAATTATAATAGAATCAATACCATAGCTTTCAAGTGGTTCAGAAGCATCAATTTGATTGCTACTTATTTTTAAAACTGATCCAATCAATTGTTTTAAATAAACAACAGTTTTTTCCAACAACAGATCGTCATTCAATTTTACAGTATTAATTACAGGTTTAATTTCTGTCTTAGCAGGAGTTGGTGCTTTGGGAACATTCACCTCTTTCTTCATTACAACTTTATTAAAGCCAGCTTTCTGTTTCTGTCTTACCACTCCATTGCTCACTCCAAGAATGATCTGTTGCCCTAACCTGTTTACTTCTTTTGATGGAAAAGCGACCAAATCAAATCCTTCCTCTTCAAGAACTTCTTTCCATGATTCAGCATATAAACCGGGAGCACCAGGAATACGGATTGCATCATCCTCATTCAACCACCAGCCTTCCAGCAGACCGAAAGTTAAATGACTATACAGAGACCTTTCAATAAGTTCATTCAATAGGAGGATACCATTATTGCGAAGGACCGCTTTGGTATTTCTTAACGTATTTCGAATATTTTTAGTAGCATGTAATACGTTGGCAGCAATTACAAAATCATATTCATCCAAACTAATATTCTGACCTTCGATCGGCTCTTCAACATTAAATATTGCTGTGCGCAGATAAGGTGCCTGAGGAGCATAATTATTTTCTGCATGGAATAAAAAGGCCTTAGAAAGATCAGTGTAGCAGTATTCAGCAATTTGACTCTGATATGGACGAAGTTTTTCAAGGATCCCAACTGTAGTAGCACCTGTACCTGCGCCAATTTCAAGAATCCTGATCTTCGCATTAGGATCATCAATTAAGCGAGCCTGAAGTGATGCAATGAAAGCATTTGCCAGACACTCATTATATGCTTTTGAAACTTTATCATTTTTATAAACATTTTCAACCATCTCCAGGGATGATTTCGGGAACATAATATCAGTTGCTTTTGTCTTGCCAGTTAATATTTCTGGCAAAGCATGCACACATTTTTCAACCAGAATATATAAAGCTTTTTTACTTTCGTCCTGATTCCATAGGTTTTTAGCCTTTTCCCATCTATTCCACAAATCTCTAATGTAAGTTGTATAATCCAGCTCCACGTTCCTTTGACCAGCATTCACATATCCCTTTACCGTAAGAATATTTTTAGCTGCATCCAACCACCTATGATAAAATGGAATAATACCCGGCGTGCTGCTGATGATGCTATTCAGGAATTCAGAAAGCAGCAGCTCCATCTCTTCGTCACCCCTTACTTTTACTTCCTTAAATAGAGCAGGTGGTTCAATCGCCTCTGTCCTTATGAGAGCATTATGAAGATTATCATCAGGCATCGTATTTTCATAAGATGAGATCCATTCATCTCCAGCGACTATTTCTGATCTTCTGGATTGGATAATTTTGGCTATAGATATCTGATTGAAACTACCTGAAAGAAGCTGATCCAAAGATTTCATTCCTTCATTGGGCTCTATTGGTCTCTGACCACTTTCAAAGAACCTGTTCTTGAAAGAATCGGAAACAGTATCTCCTGCACCAATAGACCAGTAACCCCAGTTTATAACCTTAACTGCCGCAGGCCATATCTTGCCAAGCTGAAGAGCGAATGTGTCCTTAAAAGTGCATCCAGCAGAATATCCACTTGTTCCTCCTGCTCTCTTGAATGCGGCATTTGAAGAGAAAAACAGAACAAAATCCAATGGTTCATTTTGGAAGACCTGCGCTATTCTTACAGTGAGATCGACCTTAACCGATAGTATATTCTGAAAAACTTCTTCTGTTACTTTTTTCAGACTATCATCATAAGCACCAACTGCAGTGTGAACAACTCCGTTTATATTATGATACTTCTCTTTGATTGTTTTATATGCCTGCTGTAGTTCATTTAAATTGCTGGCATTGGCTTGAATGTAGTCAGGCCTTTTCCCACATGTAGATAATCTATCCAGCTTTTCCTGAATTTCATTATTCATTTCTCTTCTGCCAATCCAGACAACCTGAGCTTGACATTTTTCAATAACATGTTGCGACCAAACTTCACCCAAGCCTCCGCTACCTCCAATTACCACATAAACTCCATTGGAACGGTAAATAAGCTTCTCTTGTGGAAGGTCTTTGATCAGCATTAGTTTTTGAAAGAACCACTCTTTGTTTCTGTAAGCATAAGATGCGCCTTGAGTATCCTGTGGCAAAGTCGACATCTCTGAAAGAGGATTTTCAGCAAATTCCTGCAAATCAAACAGACGTATTTTCCAACGAGGGAATTCTTTAGCCAAACTTCCTGAGAATCCTTGAAGACCAGCGTGTGTAGGATTCACAACATCGTTTTGCTTCACAAGCTGACTGTTAAATACGATAAGATCCCACTCCAGATTCTTTTCCTGATAGCCTAAAGTCATTAAAGATTTAACAATTTTAAAGACCTGAAGAACACCAAGGTTTTGATCTTCAATGATGGATTCCTCCGTGAGAGTTAGAACAGGGTTGTTTGAACCGATCCATACAATTCTATTAAATGCTTGACCTTTTATTTTTTCTGTAATGACATCTATAGAATCTTTCGAGGCAATTTCTATGTTGACTATTTTTGATTTACTATATATCTTTTCAATCAGGGTCATCTGACCAATATCTGCACCAATCAGGAGAATGATTCCGTTTTGATTTGCAGTAGTAATTTCCGCAAAATTGGTAACAAGTTCCCATTTAGGAGTCATCATAACTACCTCTGGTGCGTCTTCAGTCATTGCGGCTGAGGATTTTCCTGAACTCCTTGAATAATCATATGTGTCATTTCTCAGTGCCAACCCACGCATTAATACAGCACAATTACCTTGTAAGTCCATAAGGTCAATATCCAACATACCATCCTGCGCGAATCTTATCCATGCATACATTTCGCTCGCAGTGGCTGCTGATATGGAAAATAAAGTTCCACTTGGCTGAGTCATACCGATAAAATTAGAATCTCCAGTTAGAATCATGCAAGCCTGAACTACACTTTCCATTAAACTTGGATGTAAAAAATATTGATTATTTTCAGCAGTGTCTTGTAGCTTAAGCTTAACCAACAACTGATCAACTCCTTGGTATACTTCGGTTAGACCTTTAAAAGTACCACCATACTTAATACCTGTATTAGTAAAGGTTTGATACAGAGCATCAATTTCCAACTTACCCTGTCCTACTTGTCTTTTTAGTTCTTCTATATCAATCTTGCGCGAAGATGATTTATTGGTAATGACTGCCACTCCCTCACAATGAATCTTTCTCTCTCCCTCTTCAGTACTATAAATCTCATATTCAATTTCCCCATTATCACTAGCAAACAGGGCAATTGAGACTTCCGTATTTCCTGCTACAAATATTGGTTCATGCCAAACAATGTTATGTAACTCAATATCTCCAGATTCGATTTGACTTGTAGTAGCCAGCGTTATTGCTTCACGCACCATCTCTACATAAGCCATTACCGGCAGAACATGTTCTCCTTTGACTTGATGATCTTTAAGGAAGAATTCTTCACCATTGAATGTAGAACTGTAACACTGCTGACTAAGATCTGAGGTGTTTCTATGCAATAAGGGGTGAAGGACAGTAATATTATTAACCTTTTCTATTACCTGTGTGGAATCTATTTCCTCAATCCAATATCTTTCTTTCGCAAAAGGGTAAGCGGGCAGGTTAATACGCTTTGGTTTAGCTTCCCCATATAGTTTTTGCCAATCTATATCAAGACCTTTGACCCATAAATCCAAAAGTTTAGATAACTTCTTCTGATTTATCCATTGCTCAACAATAGTCCTTTTCATATCATCATCACGGCTGATGATGCTAAGGCCTTCCTTATTTCGTTTTACCTGACCTTGATAGACTTCTTCAATATCCTCCTTACCATCTAAGTAAGCTTGAAGTTTTTCAGCCAGTTGTCCTATTGAACTTACCATCAAGCCTAGACGCTCACCCATCTCCTCTCTACCTGTCTGTAAAGTGTATGCCATTTCAAGGAGATCAATAGCAGCCTCTTTTTTTATAAACTCTAAAAGTTCAATGGCCTTTTGTTTAAGCTGTTCAGCAGTTCTGGCTGATAGAGGAATAATAATTTTTCCATTTTCAGTGATAGCAGAAACCGGTGTTTCAAACGTATTTTGCGAAACGTATTCAGATATAACAATATGAGCATTGGTACCACTAAAACCAAATGCGCTGATTGCTGCCTGACGTCTTTCTGAATCCGAAACCTCCCAATTCTGCAATTGGTCGTTTATATAGAAAGGCGTACCTTCCAACCCAATATGTTCATTTAATTTATTATAATTTATTGTTGGAGGCAGTTGTCTATTCTTTATTGACAAAAGTACTTTTATAAAACTTGCTACCCCTGCTGCCGTTAAACAGTGACCAATATTGCTCTTCACCGAACCAATGGCACAATATTCTTTTTTAGTCGTATATTTTTTAAAAGCTGCCTTTAGCGCATCAACTTCTATAGGATCTCCTAATTTTGTCCCAGTCCCATGCGCCTCAATAAGCTGAATCTTTGAAGGGTCTATCTGAAACTTATCATAAACATCCTGCTCCAGACGAGTTTGCGACTCCGAATTGGGCGCAGTAATACCATTTGTTTTACCATCCTGATTTACTCCCCAACCTTGTATAACACCAAGAATTGTATCCTGGTCTCTTTCTGCATCCGTCAGTCTTTTTAACATGACAACACCAACGCCTTCACCAGGAACAAATCCATTTGCTCTTTGATCGAAAGAAAAACATTTACCGTCTGTAGAAAGCATCCCTGTCTGAGAACACATAATATGCATTGCCGGTGTAGCCATTACGACAACGCCTCCTGCGAGAGCGAGATCACTGTTCCCCGAATTCAGACTATCGCAAGCAGAGGCAATAGCAACCAAAGAAGAAGAGCAAGCTGTATCTATTGACAGGCAAGGACCCTGAAGATTCAGGAAGTAAGAGATACGGGCACCAAGAATGGAAGTAGCTCCACCTGTGAAGCCTTGAGCACTCAATTGTTGCTTCTTTGATAATTGAAGATAATCACCATTGGCACACCCCACAAAGACTCCGCATTTTGCTCCTGACAGGCTTTTAGGATTATATCCGGCATTTTCTATAGCATGCCAGCACTCCTGCAGAAACAAACGTTGCTGCGGATCCATGCTTTCTGTTTCAGTTGGAGATATGTTAAAGAATAAAGGATCAAACAAATCATATTCATCCAGAAGCCCCATCCACTTAGAGTTGGTCTTTCCTGGCAAAGCATTTCCTTCCTGATAATATTTGTCAACATCCCATCTTTTTTGAGGTACCTCACTTATACAATTTTTACCATTTGCTAAGTTTTGCCAAAACTCTTCCACATTCCTCGCCTGAGGAAACTGTCCCGACATACCAATTACAGCAATAGGCTGTGATAGATTGCCAGAATTTACAGAAGAAGTCTGACGTGATGCTGAGCGATTGCGCCAGGAAGCAAGCTTCTTACCAGAAGATGGAAGAACTGGTTTATACTGAGGTTTTGGAATTGTATTTAAAGGAATACTTAATTCCGATTTCTTTGTTAATGTTCCAAGCTTCTCTGCTTCTTCCTTTACAAAAGCACTAAGTTGACTAAGTGTTGGATAGCTATATATTTTAGTTGCTTCAATTTCAGTTTGATACTTCTCATTGATCTTGCGAATCCAGGTCACACCTGTAATAGAGTCCAGTCCAAGATCAATAAACTGAGTATTTTCATCAATTTCATTTTCATGAAGGTGTAATTCCTGAGCAAGAAGTTTTCTTAAGCTGGCTATAACCAAAGGAAGATTATCAGAACTATGAGTGATTTCCTCAATTAAGATATTGCCTTGTGGGTCAATGTTAGAAAGTGAAATACCAGATGAAATCACTTCTGAACCTGAAGATATAGAACCTGCATTTTCAGCTTCCTCTTTCACATACTGACTTAGTTTTGTCAGTGTAGGATAGCTATAAATTTTTGTAGCCTCAATTGAAGTATTATATTTTTCATTGATCTTTCTTATCCATGTCACTCCTGTAATAGAGTCTAAGCCAAGATCAACAAACTGCATATTCTCATCAATCTCATGCTCCTGCAAATGTAACTCCTGAGCAAGAAGCTGTCTTAAGCTGGTCGTAACATATGTCAGATTATCTTTACCCAGAGATGGAACAGCAACTGCTGAATGTACCTTATCCCGAATTGAAGTTGGCAATGCCAATTGAGATACTTCTGTTTTAGAATCGTTGCCTTGATAAAAATTATCATTTATCTGCTTTAAAGTATCGAACTGACCAACAAAGGTTTTTTCATGCATTGCCAACTCTCGCTTGTAAGTCTCCTCAAGCGGCGCATACAGGTGCTGAGTTTGTTGATGTTTGAAAGCCACTAAGCTGCTTCTGGAACGATTTGCTATTTGTCTGGCTAAATCCAATGCAGCAGAAGAGACTTGCTCTTTTGGTAAAACAGACATGAAAAGGCCTCTCTCCTTCAACTCTTTTCCAGCATATTCCTGAGCAGTCATTAAGGTTTCTCTTGAGAGATCATGACCGATTTTTTCCGGGAATATAAAAGTAGCACCGGCTCCAGGTGTAAACCCGTAATTCATGTAAGGACTGAAATACCTACTCTCTTCACTAAACAGCACAAAATCAGCAAACATACCCAAGGCCCAACCAGCACCAATGCCGTGGCCTTGCATTGCTGCAATTACAGGTATCTTGCAAGCCACTGCTATTTGATAAATTCTATTATCCGTGAATTTGGTTTTCCCTTCCTGAATCGCTAATAAAGTCTCCTTGGTACCACCGGAAGCAAAATAATTATCATATCCGGTGAGCACTATAACCTTATATGTTGAAGTAGCTTCAATATGCGCAAACACTTCATTCATGCCTTCAATGAAAGACTCAGAAAACATATTCTTAGCTTCTCTATCTTCCATTTTCACTACCAGAATGCCTTCAGGATGAGCTGTTGCGGAAATGACTTTTGATTTAAGTGCTATTGAAGTTGGCTCAATTGATAAAGCTTCAGACGTTTCGTCTTTAGAAACAGACCATGTTGGTAAGCTTTTAATTTTCTCCCGAACACTTAATGCCCTTTCCTTTTTCCAAGACAATAAGGTATTCAATGGTAAAGCAGCCCAATGTTCAGCGATTCGCAAAGCATCCGTAAGAATATTTCCATTTTCCGAAATATGTGTCGTCCCGGAAAGCTGCTTTAATTCTAGCCCTGAATATTCCTTTCCGGTTAGAAGTATTTGTTTCCAGGAATAACTTTCGAATTGTTCTGAGAAGAGCACTCCTGCTTGCCTGGCAATATCACTATTTTGCCAGATATTACTTGCTGAATAAATAGCATTTTTATTATATACACATGCATCACAAAACAAACTTAGCAACCACGCTACACCATTTGTATTTGAATGTAAAACAGCAATGACCGGAATCTGACTTTCCAAAACAAGATTCTCAAAATCCAGTACATCATTGACCGCCAATTCTTCCGCTGTGCCTAGCAGAAAATCAGAATGCTCGCTTACCAGAACAATGGATTTGTATTGAGAATTTTTTACCTGGCTGAAAATTTTTCTCAAATCTGCTACCAATGCCTTTAAGCCATATTCTTTTCCACCAACACACATTTTAATGATCAAAACATTGTCCTTGTGGCTTTCGAGTTCAATATATTTAGCGGGAGAAATAATATTTGAATTAGCCATATCTAACTGGCTCTCATCAGCTAAAGGATCAACCATCGCCAGAACCTCAGCCTTTACAAGGACAGAATTTGATAAGTGTTGCTTCAATAGTCGCAGAGATGCTTCTGATTTCTTTGCCAAACTTGCCGCTAATTTTTGTGCATTAGCCTCAACTTGTCCTGGTGAAAGGATTGCACATGTCCAACCTTTATCTATAAGCTGACTTCCGGTAGAAGCAATTGAGAGGTACAAGAAGTCCTTTGCTCTGGCCTTACCGAAACGTTCTTCAAAAAACTGACATTCTGAAACGGTTGGATAAATTTGATCTTGTGTACTTGTATAATAATAGTTACTGTCCCTGCTACAAATCATGAAGTCGCATAGAGCCCCAACCAGGAAACCCACTCCTGTCGCTTCGCCCTGCATTTCTGCGATAACTGGATACGGGAAAGAAGTTATTACCTGGAATAGCTTCTGCTCAATTGCATAATTGTATTCTGCTCTACCGCCTCTCAAGAAACTATGCTCTGTTCCTTTTAGAATTAAAACCTTAACCATAGGTTCTTTTTGTACAGCAGTAAGTGCTTGGATTAATTCATTTGTTAAATCCTGTGAAAGTGTATTGTTGTTTGCTCCTGCTATTTGAATGGAGAAGATTCCATTTCCTAAGTCAAATAAGCTAACCGAAGATGAAGCATTCTGACTAGCAATGCTTTCAAAGGAACCAAACACTGTATTTGAAAGTGAAACTGAAGCTTTAGTTATTGACCCTGATTCCCTCTTTTCTAAAGAAAGCTCATCTAAAGAAACAATCGAAATTTCTGATGGCTTTCTTAGATCTATATCTGGAAAGGTTTGTGCCAATGTCTCACCAATGAAAATCTTTCTTGGTTCTGAGACCTTATGATCTATTGAAACTTGTTTAGGTTCATTTGCTTTGGTATAGGAAACAGTTTGACTGACTACTGGAGCCTTTGTATTAGAAGTTTCCACCTGATAGGAAATTCCGTGTATCAGCACACACACATTTCCTTGCTGATCGCACAAATCAATATTCAGTTTTGCAGCTGCATTCTCAGCCTGATTTCCTTTCGAATAGCGAACCCAAGCAATCATCTCTTTTGTACAAGCGGCTACTACGGATATTGCTTCCACAGAAAAAGGAATTGCAGACTGACCACCATCTATTAATCCACCTGCCAACTGCAAAGCAGTATGCATCTGGCTCGGATGCAGCACATATTCGTTGTTGCTATTCTCCAAGTTGACAGGCAATTTGATCTCAGACAACAACTGATTCACTCCCTGCCCGACTTGATATTTAAGTTGACCTACATCAAGCTTTTGCTGCATTGACTTTGGAATAAAGACAGCTTGCCCCTGGCAATGAACTGCTGCCTCATCTTTATCTAAACTATAAATTTCAAAATCTATTCGATTATTCTCTTTTGCAAAAAGAGCAATGGAAATTTGTTTGTTCTTTTCATATATAAAAGTTTCTCCCCAAACAACATTCCTCAACTCCAAGATATTTAACTCTCGTTGTGCTGGTAAAGATTTCTCTACTGCAATTCTTGCCATTTCTAGATATGCTGCTGGCGAAAGAATCTTTTGCAATGTCCCATCATTCAACTCAAACTCTTGAAGGAAAAATTCTTTACCATTAAATGTTGAGCTATAGCTCTGCTCAATAAGGTTTGAAGTATTTATATGCAGCAATGGATGAAGGACAGCCGCTTTAGATATATACGACACAGATTGGCTACCAACTTTAGTATCCACCCAATACTTCTCTTTTGCAAATGGATAGGTAGGTAAACTAATGCGATTAGGTTTGTTGCCATCATACAGCTTGTTCCAGTCCAATTCAAGACCCTTAACCCATAAATCCAGAAGTTTAGAAAGCTTTTTCTCGGATATCCATTTACCAACAGTTTGCTGGAGATCAGTATCTGTGCTGAATAAAGACAAGGCTTCTTTATTCCGTTTAACTTGTCCCTGGTAAGTATCCTCAATATTCTGAACACCGTTGATATAAGCCTTAAGCTTATCAATCAGTTGATCAACTGAGCTTACTAAAAAGCCAAGACGTTCTTCCATAGCTTCTCTGCCCACTTGTAGAGTATAAGCCATAGCAGCCAGTTCAGGTCGCGTTGCTTGGACAAAAGATAAAAGGTCATTGGCTTTATGCTTTAGCTGCTCTTCTGTTCTGGCTGATAAAGCAATGAGAACATTTCCTATTTCGTCAGAGCCTTTAGAATAATTTGCTTCTTTAGATGAAGCATATTCCTGAATAATAATATGCGCATTTGATCCTCCAGCGCCAAAAGAAGATATTCCTGCAATTCTCGGAATCTCATCACCATCAATGACAGGTTGATTCCATGGTTTTAATGTTTGATTGACAACGAAAGGTGTCTTTTCAAAATCTATATGAGGGTTTAATTTTGCAGAATGCAAAGAAGGGACGATCTCTCTGTTTTGCATTTGCAATAAAACCTTTGCAAGGCCCGCTATGCCAGCAGCTGATTCACAATGACCGATGTTTGATTTAGCAGAACCGATTAAACAGAATCCAGTGTCTTTGGTATATTGTTGAAATGATTTGCTTAAGGCTGCAATTTCAATAGGATCACCTAATTTAGTTCCGGTTCCGTGAGCCTCAATATAACTTATATGACGAGGATTAATGTTTGATTCAGCTAGTGCCCTGCTTATAACACTTGCCTGGGCTTGAGGATTAGGGACGCTATATCCGTTTGTTTTACCACCATGGTTAAGAATACTTCCTTTAATGATACCATAGATATGATCCCCATCCCTTTCAGCTTCAGATAATCTTTTTAATATAACTGCTCCAACTCCTTCACCTGGAATATATCCGTCTCCTCCTTCACCAAAGCTTTGGCAATGACCGTCACTGGATATAAACTGACCTCCACTGAGCACCAAATATTTATTCGGATGAACAGTAACGTTTACTCCACCTGCAATTGCTAAACTTGTTCTTCCAAGCTTAAGATCCTGACAGGCCAAATGAATAGCTGTCAAAGAAGAAGAACACATGGTATCAACAGTCATGCTAGGGCCATGCAAATTCAACACATAGGAAACTCTATTGGAAATACTTGCATAGCTACCCGGAATTCCCATTCTCTTCCCCTTTGCACTGACTTCAGCTCCAAAAAGCTGATACTCTCCATACATCACGCCCACATATACTCCCACTTGTCCCGCCAAGTCCTGATCACAAGGAATCTGTAGACTTGCTCGAGTATATCCTGCGTCTTCAATTGCCATCCAGCAATGCTGTAAAAACAAACGTTCCTGCGGATCAATAGTAGCTGCCTCCTTTGGTGATATGTTGAAAAACCTTGGATCAAATTCATCAACACCGGATATAAAACCACCCCACTTACTATAGTGATGTCCGCTTTTGTTTCGATCCTCACTATAGTATTCGCGCCAATCCCAGCGATCTTGAGGTACTTCAATGATACAGTCTTTTCCATTACGAAGATTATTCCAATACTCATATAAATTTACTGATTCAGGGAAACGACCACTTAAGCCTATAATCGCAATGGGCTCCATATTCACTGACGTCGTCGGATTTGCCGATGCAGAAGCTTGTGCTTGAGAACTAAACCGTCTGCCAGATATAGCTCTTGTCTGAGTTTGTGACTTAGGGGTTGGTAAAGGAGCAATTACTTTTTTCGGGCTTGATTCAATTGTATTAAAGATGGAATTTAATTTTGGCGAATGAGCATTTATGAAATATTCAGCAAGCTCACCAATAGTTTGATACTCAAAAAAGAGTGTTTTAGATAAGGCGCCAAAAGTCTTTTCTAACTGATTTGTCAGGCTTACTGCTAATATGGAATCAATACCATATCTCTCCAGCGGAGCCGTAGGATCAATTTTATGAGATGGAACTTTCAACAACTCTGAAAGTTGTTTCTTAATTAAATCCTGAGTCTTTTCTAAAAGATTTCCGCTATTAATACTTTGTTCAACTGATGATCCTTCTATAATATTCTTTGAAGTCTCTGTCTGGATTGCCACATCATTAAACAATGAATTCCGGATTTTTGATATATCACCTTTTAGAATCAATGTCTGAGCATATTGTAATTTAAGGGACCTATAAAATGCAGTCATGCCTGTTGCACTTGGTATTGACCGCAATCCCATAGTCTGCTCTAGCATATCCTGAGTGGCTTGATCCAACACCATACCTCCTTCTTGCCATAATGGCCAGTTCACAGAAAGTGTTTTCCCTATTCTCTGTTTTGATTCTGTTAATTGATTCCGATAGGACGCAAACTGGTCCATAAATCCATTACCAGCTGCATAATCTGCCTGACCTATGTTGCCTATCGCAGATGCCATTGAAGAAAACAAAACCAGGAAATCCAAATCAACTTCCTGAGTAGCTTGATCAAGGTTGAATGTACCAAAAACTTTAGGCGTAAGTACTTCCTTAAATTCTCTTGAGCTCTTTTTTAGAATGAAGTTATCTACAATCACTCCCGCACTATGAATGATGCCATTGAGTTGCTTAAACTCATTCTTGATTATAGCAACCAATTGCTTGACCTGATCAATATCTGCAATATCTAATTGACGGTATTCAATTGTCTTTCTCTTTGCCTTCAAAGACTCAAAAGTCTTCTTTTTTTCAGAAGTCAATTTTGAGCGGCCCACTAAAATGATCTTGGCATTGCTGGTTTGCTTAATGATTTCTTTTGCAAACAGAACACCTAATCCCCCTAAACCACCCGTGATCAGATAGACACCCTGGTCTTTGAAAGAAATTGCAGATGATTCAGTTTCATTAAATTCCTCTATTTCCTTCCAACTCAAAACACTTCTAGCACCTTGATGATATTTAATTATCTTATCATTAGGTTTGCTTTGGCAAGCGACTAGCTGTTCAGCAAGTTCTTCTGTACTTGACTGAGGCCCACTAAGAATAACCTGACCCAACAATTGTGGATTTTCAAGAGTTGCTGTTTTGAGCAATCCAGATATTCCAATAAATAATTCTAGTTCAGCTGAGTTAGCAATACAAATCTGGACAAGCACCTTACCCTGAGGTTTGCTTTTTATTATTGACTGAAGTTTCTCAAAACAAGTCAATGCAAAATCACAATAACTCTCGGCTACATTTTTATCGGCTGCTGCTTTCCATGAAATAAAGCTGCTCTCAGTAGTAAGAGTTCCTAATTGCTTAACATCAACATTTCCTAACTCACACAAAAGAATATGCTTTTCAGCATATTCTGATTTATCAGAAGCAGATGTTGCTATAACCTGACTTTGTTCCCACACTTGAGCAGAAAGCAGAACACCCGCATTTTTACTATCCTGCTTTAATGCTTTAATTTTCTCTAAAGCATCCTTTTGTGTAAGCTTGCCCTTTGACAAGTCTTCATATATCTCTTTTAGTCTTTGTTTCATTATTCCTCTATCCTAAATTAACTGCTTCATCAATAGAAACTTCATTATTTAAAATACCTTCAATAACTTTCTTATAATAGGAGTCATCAAAAGGACTCTTACTTGTATTGGGACTCTCTTGAAAATTGAATGCACTTTCTATCTTGTTATACTTATCAGATTTGATATCATTTTCTAAAACCCTCGATTTGAACCCTTTCAACTTAACACAGATATTCCCTTGCAGATCACAGAGATCGATATCAATCTTCATTATTTTATCGTCAGGGCTACTGCCTGATGAATAGCGAACCCACGCAACCATCTCATTTTTACATGCTGAAATAATCTGTAAAGAATCTAAGGCGAATGGCAATATTGGCTTGTTGAGTCCTTCTTTAAGATCAGCAGTTAAACCAATTGAGGATTGTAAGGCACTATCCATCAAGCTCGGATGCAAATGATAATCGTTTTGATCCGCTTCAGCCACTGTTGGCAAATGTAAATATGCAACTACTTCTTTATCTCCAATGTTAATGTGTGATATACCTTGATGTGCAGGTCCATAGGTAAAGCCCATTCTCGTGAATACCTCATATATACTTCCAGAAACTAAAGCCCCTCGCTGTGCTTGTCTTTGCAGTTTATCTATATCAAGTTTTCCAGGAGTCACTTTACTGACAAAGACTGCCTCCCCCTGACAATGAAGGATCTCCTGATCTCCATCCTTAGTATAAACTTCAAAATTGATTGTCTCTTGCTGGCTACCGTTAATTTCATCTGCAAACAAAGCTATGGTTACTTCTTTATCTCCGTCGACTATTATTGGCTGCAACCAAACTGTATTTTGCAACTCCATGATACTTGACTTTGCTTTAACAGGTAAAGCATTCTCTATGGCAGCTCTGGCCATCTCCAGATAAGCCACTCCAGGAAGGACCTTTTGTCCATTCACCTGATGATCTTTTAGGAACAACTCTTTACCTGTAAATACTGAGGTATAGCTTTGTTCTCTGAAATTTGAAGTATTACTATGCAGCAAAGGGTGCAGAACAAATTTCAAAATTTCTTTTGTTGATATCGACGTCTGCTCTACAGAATCAATCCAGTATCTTTCTTTGGCAAACGGATATACTGGAAGTACTATTCGTTGTGATTTTCTATTTCCATATAGTTTATTCCAATCAAATTCCAAACCTTTAGTCCACAAGATCAGTAAATCTGGTAAGTTCTTTTGAGCGATATACTTTTCAACAATGACTTCCTTCGTTGATTCATCTTGAATGATGGCTTTTAAACCAACCTTATTGCCAGTAACCTTTCCCTGATAAGTGGCTGCAATATTTTCGTCATTATTAATATATGCCTTAAGTTTTTGAACCAGCTCAGATAAAGAACCTACAACAAAACCTAAACGCTCCTCCATCTCTTCTCTGCCCACTTGCAAAGTATAAGCAACACTTGTCAGATCTAGAGATTTATCTTTTTGAATAAATTTTAAGAGATCAATTGCTCTCTGCTTTAATTGTTCAGCATTTCTTGCTGATATCGGAATGATCACTTTCTCATTTTTAGAAATAACAGAGATTGCAGAATTGGATCTAACTGTAGATAAATATTCAGATAGCACTATGTGTGCATTTGTTCCGCTAAAGCCAAAGGCACTGATTGCAGCTCGACGCTTCTCCGTATTTCCAACCTTCCAATCGAGCAACCTGTCATTAACATAAAATGGACTATCATTTAATGAGATATGCTCATTCAGTTTACTATAATTAATTGTTGGAGGAAGTTGCTTGTGATTCAATGACTGAATTACTTTTATGAAGCTTGCAACTCCTGCTGCAGTTAAGCAATGACCAATGTTACTTTTCACTGAGCCCAAAGCGCAGTATTCTCTTTTCTGAGTATATTTACTAAAAGCCTGCTTTAATGCATCCACCTCAATAGGGTCTCCTAATTTGGTGCCTGTACCATGCGCCTCTATCAATTGAATTTGTTCAGGATCAATCTGAAATTTATCATATACTTCTTGCTCAAGACGGGTTTGTGATTCTGAGTTAGGTGCAGTAATACCATTTGTTTTACCATCCTGATTAACACCCCAACCTTGAATGACCCCAAGGATTATATCCTGATCTCTTTCCGCATCTGCAAGTCTTTTTAACATTACCACTCCTACACCTTCCCCAGGAACGAATCCATTTGCGCTTTGATCAAATGTATGACACTTCCCATCTTGCGATAGCATTCCCATTTGAGCGCATTTGATATGCACCTCAGGACCTGTCATAATATAAACACCTCCAGCAAGAGCAAGATCGCTATTTCCTGAAGTCAAGCTATCACAGGCATTGGCAATGGCAACCAATGAAGAAGAGCAAGCAGTTTCGATGGATAAACTCGGACCTTGTAAGTTCAAAAAGTAAGAGACTCTTCCAGCTAAAATAGAAGTATCACTACCTGTAAAACCCATAGCACTGATTGGCAAATCTTTTGATAACAAGCGATAGTCTCCCTGGCCACATCCCACAAATACTCCGCATTTTGAGCCTGAAAGTTTCTGAGGATTATATCCAGCATTTTCTATCGTATGCCAGCAAGCTTGTAAAAAAACACGCTGCTGAGGATCCATACTCTCCGCTTCTGTTGGAGATATATTAAAAAACAATGGATCAAACAGATCATACTCTTCCAGTGCTCCAGTCCATTTACTGTTTGTTTTCCCTGGCTTAGCTTCACCCTTTTGATAATAGTTATCAATATCCCAGCGTTTTGGAGAAATTTCACTGATACAGTTTTTACCCTGAGAAATATTCTGCCAAAACTCATCGAGATTGTTTGCCATAGGAAATTGACCCGCCATTCCAATCACCGCTATAGGTTGTAATTGATTCGACTGACGTGTTTCTTCAGCTTTAATTCTTAATGCAGGCTTATTGCTTCTCCAGGAAACAAGTTTTCTTGTTGCAACTTTTGTTGCTTCAATACTCTTCTCAACTGTAGAAATATTAATAGGTGTAGCCGCTTTGTCAACCACAGGCAGATTTGACAATGTACCCCTTCTCTCTGCTTCCTCTTTTACAAATCGACTGAGTTTAGTGATGGTCGGATAGCTATAAACCTTAATTGCATCTATCTTCGTTTTATACTTTTCATTGATCTTGCGAATGAAGGTAACTCCTGTAATAGAGTCCAAACCAAGATCAACAAACTGGGTATTCTCGTCTATTTCATGCTCCTGCATGTGCAACTCTGCGGACAAAAGCTTTTTGATACTTGCCGTAACTTCTGGCAAATTATCTTGCCCCTGAGATTGATCTTCATTTATTAATTCAACCTTCTGTTGGATGCGGAAATTTTGACCTGTAGAAACTGGTGCAGTTTGCACTGTCTTTCTAGACAATAGCAAATTCTTTTCAATTTCTTCCTTTAAAAATCGACTTAGCTTAGTCAGCGTGGGATAGCTATAAACTTTAATTGCATCTATTTTCGTTTTAAATCTATCATTGATCTTACGTACCAAAGTCACTCCAGTAATAGAGTCAAGACCCAGATCAACAAATTGTGTATTTTCATCAATTCCTTGCTCCTGCATGTGCAGTTCTTCCGCTAGCAATCTTTTAACCGATGCAGTGATTTCAGTCAAGTTAGCAAAGGTTGCAGGTATTTCATTGGTTAAAAAATTAGCCTGTAGGTTAGGTTGAGCAGCCTTAGTAACAGATAAATTTACTTCAGGTTTATTAGATAATGTACCCACTTTCTCCACCTCCTCTTTTACAAAGCGACTTAGTTTTGACAAGGTTGGATAACTATACACTTTAATTGCATCTATCCTTGTTTTATACTTCTCATTGATTTTACGAATGAAAGTAACTCCTGTGATTGAATCCAAACCAAGGTCAACAAACTGAATATTATCGTCGATATCATGCTCTTGCATGTGTAACTCATTTGCAAGGAGATTTTTAATGCTTGCTGCAACTGAAGAAAGGTTATCAATGTTCTTATTTAAAGTTGAGACAGTTAATTCTTTAAGTATAGTCTTTTCAGTATCATTTACCTGAGAATTCTGTGAAGATTGCTCTTGAATAAAATTATCTTCAATCTGCTTTAATGTTTCGACATGGCCAACAAAGGTTTTCTCATGCATAGAGAGTTCAAGTTCGTAAGTTTCCTCAAGTGGAGCCCAAAGATGCTGAGTCAACTGATGCTTTAATGCTATTAAGCTACTTCTGGATCTAGTTGTGATATTTCTTGCTATGTCCATAGCTTCCTGATATATCTTTTCTCTAGCTATAAAAGTCATCACAAGACCTCGCTCCTTTAACTCTTTACCAGAATATTCTTGAGCAGTGAGCAATGTTTCTCTTGTCAGATCATATCCGATTTTCTCAGGATAAATAAAAGTTGCGCCTGCTCCGGGAGTAAATCCGTAATTCATATACGGACTAAAATATTTGCTTTCCTCACTGAACAGAACCAAATCAGCAAACATTCCAAGATTCCACCCTCCACCAATACCATGGCCTTGCATAGCTGCAATTACAGGTATCCTGCATGTCATTGCAATTTGAAAAATTCTGTTATCGGTAAATTTTGATTTTCCTTCCTGAATGTCCAGTAAATTTTCCTTTGTTCCACCCGAAGAAAAATAATTATCATAGCCTATGAGAACAACGGCTTTATAAGTTGTAGATTTTTCTACATGCTCAAACACTTCGTTCATCCCTTCTATGAAAGCTCCGGAAAACATATTCTTCGCTTCACGATCTTCCATTTTCACAACAAGTATACCTTCAGGATGAGCTGTTGCAGATATAACCTTTGACTTAATAGATATTATAAAAGGTGAAGCTGGAAGCAATTCACTGTCAACCTCTTTAGGTTCAGACCATGCAGGTAGATTTTTAATCTTCTCCCGAATATCTATAGCATTCTCCTTTTTCCACCTCGTCAAGGTTTCCAATGGATACTTACCCCAATAATCTCCAAGTTGCAAAGCCGCATTTAAGGTATCGTCATTATTCGAAGCCCTGGTAACTCCTGTAATCTTCTGTAGTTCTAAGCCAGAAAAACCTTTAGCAGTTATTAATATTTCATTTCCAGAATAATTACCAAAACGCTTTGAAAAAATAACTCCTGCTTGCTTGGAAAGCTCCGAGTTCTGAAAGATGCCTTTGGCAGAATAATTAGCCCTTGTGTTATATATGCAGGCATCACAAAATAAACTTACAAACCATGCAACACCATTTGTATTTGAATTCAACACTGCAATAACTGGAATAGAGCTTTCAAGAATAAGATTTTGTAAATCCAGAACTTCATTAACTGCAACCTCCGATCCTGTCCCTGGTATAAAATCACCATGCCCACTAGTAAGAACAATAGATTTATAATGTGAAGTCTTATTAACCTGATTAAATATATTTCTTAAATCTGCAACTAATGCTTTAACGCCATATTCTTTTCCTTCAGCACACATTGTTATCACCAAAACATTTCCTTGGTGCTCCAACTCTATATATTTAGCAGGAGAGGTAATCTCCTCCTGAGCCATATTTTGTTTACTATAATTGACTAATGGATCAACAAGAGTCAACCCCTCAGTCTTCCTGACAATGGACCTCGATAAATGTTGCTTCAACAGACTAAGAGACTCTTCAGATTTTGTAGCGAGATTTGCAGCCAATTGCTGAGCATAAGCCTCTACTTGATCAGAAGAGAGAATTGGACATGCCCATCCTTTTCCTTTGAGTTGGTTACCATTTGAAGATTCCGAGGCATATAAAAAATCCGTCGCTAAAAGCTTACCGAAACGTTCCTCATATAGTTGATACTCTGTTAACGTTGGAAATATTCCGTCTTGCAGACTTGTATAATAGTAGTTTCCATTTGTACTGCAAATCATAAAGTCGCACAAGGCACCAACCAGAAAACCTGCACCAGTCGCATCCCCTTGCATTGCTGCTATAACTGGAAATGGAATTGACACAATCGATTGAAATAATTTGTGCTCAATGGCAAGATTATATGCTCTTCTATCACCAGTCAAAAAGCCAGTAGGTGTTCCAGTAAGGATTAGTGCTTTAACCGATGGTTTATTTTGAACTTCACTAATCAACTCTTTCAACTGCTCTATTAAATCCTTCGAAAGTGTATTGTTATTAGGAGCTTTTATTTGAATTGAATATACGCCATATCCTAAATCAGATAAGGCGACTAAAGGTGGAGTATTTATATTGCTTTCTTGGTTTGATGGTTCAAAAGTCATATTCTTTCTCGTAAAGAAGTTTCAAAAGCTAAACTATCTGTATTCCTGCACTGAGGGTTTACTAAAAAATATCCGAAAGTGTAACTGACGCTTTGCTCGAGGCGGAAGGCTCAATTTCCTTTGATCCTAGATCATTCAAAGTAACTAACAAACTACTGGCTAGCTCATTTAATTGTACCTGCTTGTTCAATTTTTCTTGTTGGATATTGAAAGAAATTTCCTTTGATGCAAGCTGGATAGATTTAGGAGTTGGTAGTGCCATTGATGACATTATCTGCTCCTGACCATTTCCTAATTGACTAAGTAGGTCTCGCTGGTATGTGAGGCCTCGCATCGTTACACATATATTTCCTTGTTGATCAAAAAGATCAATATCTAATTTGATCATTACATCATCCTCAACGCTCTCTTGAGAATATCCCACCCAGACAACCATCTCTTTGCTACAATTGGCCAGAATGGATAGCGAATCTAAAGCAAAAAGGTATGATGACTGACTTAGATTTTTAGAAGAACCTCCTATGAATCCACTTGCTACTTTTAAGGCACTATTCATCAGGGTTGGATGCAGCGCATATTCACTCAAGTTATTTTCAAAATTGAGAGGTAATTGGATGATAATCGAAGATCCATTAGTTCTTTGCTTAACAGTAAGAATATCTTTTACCTGCTTAGTAAGGAAAATAGCTTGTCCTTGACAGTGGATAATTTCTTCTTTATTGTCCAGACTATAAATTTCAAAGTCAACCTGATCCATCTCTTTTGCAAACAATGCTATAGTTACTTCTTTGTTATCTCCAGCTATAAATGGTTCTCCCCAAGCTATATTATGGAGCTCCAGAATACTTGACTCCAGACCATGAGGCATTGCTTTTTCTATTGCCACCCTTGCCATCTCCAGATATGCAGCAGGTGAAAGAATTTTTTGAACTGCATTTTTTGCAGTGTTTACTTTAAAATCTTCAAAGAAAAATTCTTTGCCGTTAAATGTTGAGCTATAGCTTTGCTGCAATAAATCTGAAGTATTCACCTGTAACAAAGGATGAATAACGGCAGATGCAACAGCCTTGGCAACCTGTTGCGGTGTATCTGCCGTATCAATCCAGTAACGTTCTCTTGCAAACGGATAGGTAGGAAGACTGATACGCTCGGGCTTTATTTCTCCGTAAAACTTACTCCAATCCAGATTCAATCCTTTAACCCATAGATCAAATAATTTTGAATACTTTCCGCCTGCTATCCATTTATCAATTGCATCTCTTAGATCAGAATCAGTGCTAAATAAGGACAAGGTATCTTTGTTATCTTTAACTTGTCCACGATATATATCTTCAATATCCTGCTCGCCATTAAGATATGCCTGAAGTTTGATCAACAATTCATCTGCAGTGGAGACCATAAATCCAACCCGCTCATCCATAGCAACCCTTCCAACTTGTAAAGTATATGCCACTGAGTCTAATTGAAGGTCCTTTTTAGAATCACGAATATACTCTGCTAAATCATAGGCCTTTTGCTTTAATTGTTCTGATGTTCTCGCAGACAAAGGAATGAAGACCTTATCATTCTTTTCGTTGGAAACATTAGAATGACTTGTTCCTTTTGATGAGATATACTCCTGAACTATTAGGTGAGCATTTGCTCCACCTGCTCCAAATGATGAAATTCCAGCAGTACGAGGTATTTCCTTAATAATTCCGTTTTTATTTTGTAATGGGCGCTGCCATTTCTCCAAACTCTTCTGCACTTTAAACGGAGTCTGACTGAAATCAATCTCCGGATTAGGGACATTGGAATGAAGTGAAGGTACTAGTTCCTGATACTTAAGCTGAAGTAATACCTTAGTTAATCCGGCAATACCTGCAGCTGATTCACCATGACCAATGTTTGATTTTACAGATCCTATAGAACAAAACTGATTTTTATTTGTGGTCTCTTTAAAACTACGGGTTAAGCTGGAAATCTCGATGGGATCTCCCAGCGCTGTACCTGTCCCATGTGCTTCAATGTAACTAATCTCTTCTGCAACCATGTTGGAGCGTTCCAAAGCTTTGGAGACCACTGCAGCCTGAGCTTTAGGATTCGGAACTGTATATCCGTTTGTCCTTCCACCCGCATTGATAGCACTTCCTTTTATGACTCCATATATATGATCTCCATCCTTTTCTGCCTGATGTAAAGGTTTTAGAATAACAACCCCAACACCTTCAGAGTCGACAAAACCATCAGCCTGATCACCAAATGCTTTGCATTGATTGCTTGTCGATAACATGGTCATCTCTGACAGACCTGTATAATGCACTGGATCTATAATCAGATTGACACCTCCTGCAATTGCACAAGTGGTCAAACCACTATACATGCTTTCCAATGCCATGTGAATAGCTGTTAGGGAGGCTGAACATGCGGTATCTACTGCTAAAGAAGGACCTTGGAAATTTAAAAGATATGATACTCTGTTGGCGATAGAATAATGAAAAGGTTGAGCTGTATACCTTGCATTCATTACACCTGCAAATACTCCGATTTTCTCAATATCACCTAAACCTTCAGGAGTATAACCAGCATCTTCTATTGCATGGTAAGCGGCTTCCAGGAATAATCTTTCCTGAGGATCCATACGTTTCGCCTCTTTGGGAGAAATTTTAAAAAACAATGGGTCAAATTTGTCTATGTCGTTTATGAAACCACCCCACTTAGTATAAATTTTCCCAGGCTTTCCTTTCTCCGGATCAAAATAATCTTCCCAATTCCAACGGTCTTTAGGGATTTCAGTAATACAGTTTAATCCCTTAGATAAATTCAACCAGAATTCATTCAGGTTCTTTGATTGAGGATATCTTCCGCTTACACCTACAATTGCAACATCAAAAATCGATGGAGTAAATTTTGCAGTCTGAGCCATCGGAAAAGAATTTTGACGACCTCTCCTTAATACCTGTGTTGATTTTGTTTCTACAACAACCTTGTGTTCATGCACATTAATCTCCTCAGCAGGTTTTGATAACTTCAGAGACTCAATAGTATTAATTGCACTGGCAGTTATTTCAAGTAATATATCTTTTTTGTTTTCTATAAAATAATCTACCAGCCCATCGACAGTCTGCACTTCAAAAAACAAAGTGCTCGTAATATCAGGGAATATTTTCCGAAGTTTATTAGTAAGTTGAACAACCAAAATGGAATCGAGGCCATATTCCGAGAGTGGTTGATATGGGTTTATCTGTCCAGCACTCATTCTCAAAGTCTCCGCAACCAACTTTTGAAAATAAGGAATACACTTATCTCTCAATGATTCAGAATGGCTGCCAGAATCTTTCTTTATTTTTACTACCTCTGTTATGTTAGCTAAGGCAGGCTTATTATGAATAATTACAGGTTTTGGTTCTTGAATATTGATCTGTTGTCTTACAACACCATCGCTACTTGCAGCTATGATCTGCTGACCAAATCCATGAACATCCGCAGCTGGAAAGAATGTTAATTTAAATCCCTCTCCATACAAAACTTCCAGCCATTTCTCTGGTGTCAAGGCAGGGCTGCCTGGCAAACGTAATGCTGCATCCTCATACAACCACCATCCGTCAAGCAATCCAAAGGTAAGGTGGGTAAACAGCGACCATGTGCTTATTTCATTAAGCAAAATAACACCCTGATTTTTTAATACTGCCTTTGCATTTCGCAAAGTCTTTCTGATATTATTTGTTGCATGCAACACATTGGTAGCAATTACCAAATCATAATGATCCGCTTGAATTGTTTGCGACTGTTGTGATAAAGGTTTGGAAATATCGAATAATGCAGTAGTCAACGCTGGAAACTGAGGTTGATAATGTTCTTCCGCATGAAGTAAAAAAGCCTTTGATAGATCCGTGTAACAATACTCTTCAACAAAATCACCAAACTCTTTTAACATAGGTAATAATCTTGCTGTTGTACCGCCTGTACCAGCCCCGATTTCAAGAATACGGAATTTGCTCCCTTTGTCTGCCTGGTACTTTTGTTTAATGAATGCCCTCAGTGTTTCTGCCAGCACCTGATTGTAATAATCTGCAACTACGTTCTTCTTGTAAATCCCTTCTACCAATTCCATGGAAGAATTCGGAAACATAACGTCTGTCGCTGGCTGTTTGCCCCTCAAAATATTCGGTAATGCCTTCAGACATGCTTCCAATAAGGTTATATGAGCCTTAAGATCCGGGTTAGCAATCCATGCTGATTTTTTACTTTCCCACTCCGCCCATGCCTCCTCAAGCTTTTTGATTTTATTAACAGTCAAATTCGCATTTAATAAGCCTTGCTGTTGTAAATGATCAATGGTGGACACCAGCCATTTTTCATAAAAAGGTGCAGGCTGCTTTTCTGAAAGCAACTCACACATTTTATAAATTCCGTCTTTGAATAGCCCCAACGAAACCAAACTCGATATCAAAATTTCTGATATCAAAGCTTCCATTTCTGATGTAAACATCCCTGACTTCAGGGCATTAGGATTTATGGATGGTTTATCTATAATTACTCTAGCTTTTGATAAATTAAGAGTTGTTGATGTAGGATAAAAACTTACTGACTCTGAAACATTGAGATCTTCAAGAGCCTGTGCATTGAGAGTTTTATGTAATATCATCTGGCTCACTTCAGAACCAACCAGATTTTGCAAGGCTTCCATGCCTTCATCAGATTCAATTGATCCAATTCCCTTTTGAATCATTCTCTTCCTATAGGACTCATCCGTAACGATCCCCGCAATTCCCCAATAACCCCAGTTCACAATTTTTACCGGATAGACATGAGTCTCTTGCAGGTGAAGAGCATAACTGTCTTTGAATGTGCAACCTGCAGCATAGTTGGATTGGCCAGCAGATTTATTAAAGGACATCAGAGAAGAAAAGAAAAGCATAAAGTCGAGATCCTGACTGCCAAATACCTTTTCCATGTTTATACTTACGTCAACTTTGGCTGATAGGCTGGCTCTGAACCTAGATTCTTCCATCTGGGTTATGCTCTGATCTTGCAGCACAATAGCCGAATGGATAACTCCATGAATTTTTGGATGAACTTTCAGAATCATTTCCAATGCATGCTCTAAAGCTTCTGACTTTGTGGCATCAGCTGATATATAAAGGGGTGCGTCGCCCAACAAGCTTAATGACCTGATTTTATCTTCTATTGAAGAATTATATTCTTGTCTACCAATCCAGATAATTCTTGCCTGATATTGTTCGATCATATATCTGCTCCACACTTCTCCAACACCTCCAGCACCTCCAATAACCACATATACACCTCTTTGCTTGTATGTTGAAGTAACTTTCGGAATAGTTCCTACATGTGCCAACTCTTGCTTAAACCATTCCCCATTTCTGTGCGCCAGACCATTTCCTTCTTTATCAAAAGGTAATGACAAACATTCTTCAGAAGACAAAGATTGAAGTGAATCCACGTCAAGCAATCGTATATTCCAATGGAGATATTCTTTAGCCAAACTACCTACTAAACCGAATATTCCAGCATGAGTAGGTCTAATGAGATCATCATTCCTTACTTTCTGAGTTTTACCGATGATGATTGTCCAATGAAGCTCATTTTCTGCATATCCTAGCTTTAATAAGGCTTTTATAATCCTGAATACTGCTAATACTCCATCTTCTTGCTTATCTATTATATTTATATCAGCCTCATTAATTTGATCACTTCCAGGAGAAACATCTGGTGCAATCCAAAGTAAATGATCAAAAGAAGATTCTTTTAGTTTAGCTTGAATCGTTTCAATAGATGAACCTGAAGACAATTGAATAAGGAGAGCTTTTGGATAGGATTTTTGCAACCAGCTCAACTGATCTTCAGTTCCTCCTAATAGAAGTATTTTTCCAGATTCAGGAAGATTATTCCTAGTAAGTGCCCCAATCAATAGCGGATTCCACACCGGGATTAAATGCTGCAACCCATCTTTAATTTCCTGACCTTTCTGAATTACTTCTTTCTTGTCAACTCCAAACCCACTTTCCGCAACTCTTGTAGAAAATCCCTTCATCTGCACGCAAACTTTTCCACTCAGATCGCAAAGATCAATATCATATTTAAGAACAGAATCTTCAGGCTTGCTGTCCGGCGAAAAACGTATCCAAGCTAATACTTCTGCAGGACATTCAGATATGATCTGAATAGACTCAAGGGCAAATGGCATTGGAGGATTATTACCCAGCTTATTCAGATCGTCTACTAAGCAAATTGAAGCTTGTAATGCACTATCCATTAAACTTGGATGGAGCAGATAACTATTTTGGCTTGCCTCAACAACACTCGGTATACGAAGTAGGGCTAGTGCTTGATTGTCCCTTTTATAAACAGAAATTATTCCTCTATGAGATGGCCCATAGATGATACCCATTTGGTTAAAGGCCGCATATAACCTTGGCACGTCTAACGAGTCATATCCAATCTCTTCTTTGAGAAGTTCTATATCTATTGAAGCCTGTGCTGGTTTATTAATGAATACCGCTTGACCCTGACAATGAACTATTCTTTGCTCATCTTCCTGAGTGCAAATTTCATATTCTATCTCTTCGCTTAATCCATTATCTGAAACATTTGGATGCAAGGCTATTTTAACTCGACTATTCGTTGTTACTATAACAGGTTGAATCCAAACTGTATTTCGTAACTCTATGATAGTTGATTCAGAATAGTTTGGCATAGATTGCTCTATCGCAGCCCGAGCCATTTCCAGGTAAGCCACTCCTGGCAAGACTTTTCGCTCCGTATGACCACCAATTTTTAACTTATGATCTTTAAGAAAAAATTCATCTCCGCTAAATACTGTACTAAAACTCTGTTCGGCAAAGCTTGAAGTGTTTATATGTAATAATGGGTGAAGCTTGGTTACTTTATCTTCAAATGAGGCCTCTTGAATATTTGATTCTATTATCCAATAACGGTCTTTAGCAAAAGGATATGTCGGTAATGATATTCGACGGGGATTTAAATTGCTATATAGCTTGCTCCAATCAAAGACAAATCCTTTCACCCAAAGGTCCAAAAGCTTACCGTATTTTTTCTTATCAACCCAAGATTCGATAGCGTTTGCTATATCCTCATCCACCACAAATTCTACTAACGCATTTTTTCCACGAGCTACCTGTCCACGATATAAGTTGTTTATTTCGCATTTCCCATCGATGAATTCCAGCAATTTCTCTTTAAGCTCCTGAACTGATTCAGCTACAATGCCTAATCGCTCATCCATCGCTTCTCTGCCTGTCTGTAAGGTATATGCGATATTTATTAAATCCTCATTATGTTTCTCGTTGCTTAACCAGTTCAATAAATGTTGAGCCTGATCTTTCAACCGTTCATTATCCCTGGCAGATAGAACGATCATAACAGGTTCATCTGAAGTTATTGGAAGTTTTGCGTCGTCTGCTTTCTCAGATATATATTCCTCGATAATCACATGAGCATTAGAACCTCCAAAGCCAAATGAGCTTATTCCCGCTCTTAATGGTAATTCTGAACCATCTATGTTTTTTAATCGATCCCATTTATAATGCTTATCAGCAACATAAAACGGACTGTTTTGGAGTGTTATATATGGATTGAGTTGCTTAAAATGAAGTACTGCGGGAATTGTTTTATGTCTGATGGCTAACAATACTTTGATTAGTCCTGCTATTCCTGCTGCTGATTCACAATGCCCTATATTCGTTTTAACAGATCCAAGTGCACAATATTCCCCAATTTTATTATCCCCCAATTCTAGAAAAGCATCCTTAAGAGCCTGTATTTCGATCGGATCGCCTAATGCAGTCCCTGTTCCATGTGTTTCAATATAACCCACACTCCAGGTTGGTATATTTGACTTCTTGTAAGCAGTTTTAATAAGTTGTTTTTGAGCTGCAAGATTCGGTGCGCGCAAAGAGTTGGATTGACCATCATGATTAATTTCAGCAGCTTTGATTACACCATAAATTGTATCCCCATCAGCCTTTGCCTGAATGACTGGCTTCAATAGTATTGCTCCATAACCTTCTGCCCGAACAAATCCATTAGCACTCTGATCAAAAGTTTTACAGCGGCCATCATCAGACAACATGCCTCCTTTATTGGTAGCACAATAAACTCGAGAAGCAAGCAGTAGATTAACTCCTCCCGCAACAGCCAAATTACATTCTCCTTTAGATATTGCTTCTACTGCATGGTGCACTGCAACAAGAGAACTTGAACAAGCGGTATTAATAACCTCACTTGGGCCATGAAAATCCAAAAATCGAGAGACACGATTGGCAATCATGCTAATATGAAGTCCTGAATCCAGGAAAGCGCCATATGTCTCCATAAGTCCTGGCTGGCGAGAAACCAACTCTGCATAATCATTGGTATGAACGCCAATAAATAGACCTATCTGCTTATCAGACAACTGGCGTGGATTATATCCTCCATCTTCAATAACACTCCAAGTAAGCTCAAGTACTTTTCTTTGCTGAGGATCCATACTTTCGGCTTCCAATGTAGAAATATGGAAAAACGAAGCATCAAATGCATCTGCATCCTTTATAAATCCTCCCCATTTAGGTAGAGAATCCTCTGTATTCCCTCGTGATTTTTCGTAATCCTTAATGATACTCGGCCTATCTGATATTGGGCTAATGCAATCCTTTTGTTGCATTAAGTTATTCCAAAAAGAATCTACATCTGTTGCATCTCCAGGGAAATGACAACTAATACCAATTATGGCAATTTCATTATCCCCATTATTTGAAGGATAATTATCACTGTTTTCTTTTGTGTTACTTTGATAATGAGCATCCTGAAAATCTCTACTCTGCTTGAAGATATAGTTACTTAAAGCAGTAAAATCTTTAAACTCATATAGCATAACAGGATTGAATTCAATATTAAAAAATTCCTCAATCCGTTTTGCCACCTGTATATATTGAATGGAGTTAAGTCCTAGTTCATTAAACGATTTAGCTTCTTCCAATATATCAATATCACTGTGAAGTACTTTTACAAAGACCTCTTTTTTCAGTATTTCCAGTAAGCTCTTGTCTGTAGGTGAAGGAATCTCCTTGGCTTCCATAGATGCTCCTGTATTTTGTCTCCTGTACTTGTATAGAAGATTAAGTTGTTGATTGACATAATCGTTACAGCATGCCTTTCTACGAATTTTTCCACTTCCTGTGCGGGGGATACCACCTTTCCGCACCAAGACAATATCATAGATCTTTAACTGATAGGCATGTGAAACGGCGCTTAAGATCTCTTTTGCAATTCTTTTATAATCCGATTCACTTTGTTCATTTTCAAGTTCTTGAACTACAATTACACGCTCTTCCTGATCTATTTCACAAGAGAAGACAGCAGTAGGCAGAATTAAATATGGAAGGTTATTTTTAATTGTCCATTCAATATCAACAGGATGATAATTCTTTCCATGAATAATGATGACCTCTTTCTCTCGACCAACAATATAAAGTTGCCTATTTTTAATAAACCCTAAATCTCCTGTTCGTAAAAATTTATCTTTTGTATTGCCCTTGAGACTTGCGCCAAATATATCTTCCGTCTCTTTTCTTCTGTTATAATATCCTTGGCCGATAGCTGGAGATTTAATCCATATCTCGCCGACTTCTTCTGTTGAACAAGGTGTATGATTTTCTGGATGTACAATTTGTATTTCGACTTCTGTACCAATCTCTCCACAACTAGTAAGTGATTTTGCTTTATCACTCGAATCAGAAATTTTAACCTTTCCCTCTTGCAGACTGGAGATATCTAATGACAAAATCTGCATTGACTTTCCAGGTGTCTTTGTTACAACAGTACCCATTTCAGATAAGCCATATATTGGTGCAAAAACATTCCTTTTAAGTCCAAGCGATTGGAACTTATTATAAAAGTTTTCACAAGATTGTGTATGAATCGGTTCTCCACCGCTTAAAATAAATTGCAGTGATTCCAATGAAATACCTTTAAGAGTATTACCATCAATTGAATTGCAGCAATAATCAAAGGCAAAGTTTGGAGCACCTGTATGTGAAGCTTTGTAGCGACTGATTGCCATTAACCAATCCTGTGGATTCTTGACAAAATTACCAGGGGCTTGAATAACACTTGTCGCGCCTTTTAACAGTGGAGAGAAGATATTCAAATCCTGTGCAAAGCTATGGTATTGTGGCAGCCAAGTTACGATGCAACTCTCATGATTCATTTGCCATTGATTGGCTGAGACCAAAGCTCGGACCTTTAAGTTGTAGTGACTTATCATCACTCCTTTAGGCTGGGAAGTAGATCCGGAAGTATAAAGTAAAATCGCTGTATCACCAGGTAGCTGCGACCTCTCTTGACAATCAGCCGCATCAATTGGGGCCAAATCATGAGCATTCAATATTTCAATTGAATTGAATTCAGCTTGACCTTTTAGAAACTCCTGAGAATAGGCATCGGTAATAATGCATTTAGCCTGAGAGTCCTTCAGAATTGAAGTGACCTTATCGATTACCTCATCCGCTCTTAAAACATCAGAAACAGGAATAGGTACTGCCACCACATTTGCATAAAAACATGCCAGCAAAGAATAAATATATTCCAGTCCTTGAGGCATAATAATAAGTGCCTTCTCTTGCGAAGCTAATTTCATTTGTAAAATATTCCCAAGGATTGTCGCCTTATGAGCCAACATTTTACCAGTAAGGAAATCAGCAGCAACATTCCCTTTTTCAAAAATGAATAGTTTCTTTTCTGGGAAATGATTTTCGCAGAGTTCTAAAAATGATTCGGTAGGAATATCAAGAATATTATTCAGCTCACCTCTTTTCATGGACAACTCCTCTTTTTGATGTTTATATTACCGGGTATTTTACTTTGTTTTTTTGCTACAAATTCCTTCAATCTCCAGAACTAATTCTTTTCTGCATATATCAGTATTTACATAAGATATCCTGCAGGTATCTGGTGCTACTTTGTTAACCTCAGATTCAATAAGTGCTTTGTCTTTTTCATACTTATAGTAAACCCTTAAGAAAATCAGATCATCAAATCCGAATTCATAATCCAATCCATAGCCTTTAAGATTTGAGCCATTGATAAGCATGTGAATATTTTTAAATGTTTGCTTAATCTGAGCAACAATATTATCAGCAAAGGCAGTATCTTCATTAACAACACTGGCGGTTCCAGAGATGAAAAGCAACGTTTCATTTTTCAACTCACATACACTTCCTCTGGAGAATACAGGAGGAAGTTTCCCATACTTCAATGAATATTGATAGGCCGGAATCTGAAGTTTATTTTCAAAAAATAAACTAGGTGCATCAGAAGCGAAAAATTCAATAGAAAGAAAATTATCAAGTGCTCCAACAGCAGATGCTGCAGGGATTTGCCAATCCTCCATATCTTCACCATATCGTTCTTGAAATGCTTTATACCTGCCCGCATTAAAGCATCTGTACACCTCGATATCAGGAGCTGATTGATCCATATTCTGTACAATCAATGGCACATAATTCCATATTCTCACAAATTGGAATCCTGGATAAAGAGAAAGAAAATCAAACATTTCCTTGTATAGAGAGAATGTTATGATCTCCAATTGATGCCCATTGGGACTTCCATCTGTCTCAGGAATTATTTGTGGTTGTAGTGTTCCATAAATACCTTCTTCAGATTTACGAAATGTGATTCTACCCTTTTTGTATTCCTTAACGTCTTCTGGACGATCTGAAAACAAAGCATCAACCATGCTGTCACCACAGTGAGTTAATTCAAACAAATTCTTATTAATTGTTTCCATTTTAAAAATATTTTTTATTGAAAGATTTTAAACTTTAGCAAAGAATTACAGTTGATATACATATATGCAGACCAATTGAAACAAGGCAAATTGAGAATTTCAATCACATACATTTTATTGAAATATATTTTAATTTTTATCCCAATAGCGGCATATATGCTCATCAGGATGTTTTCAGAAGGAGCAAAAGAGGTTCATAACTGGTTACAAGGAATAACCATCGAATACACTTAAGTAGTAGTAAAAAAAGATAATTAAGAGTTATCTATTCATCAAATTCTTTTATATACGCCACCTTTGCATTCTTATACTTCTCCATTTTCATAATTCTTTTTAAATCAGCCATCATCTGATAAAGCATAGGTGCTGCTCCTATATTCTTGAGCACGTAAGGTACAGATCCTCCAAGATCAAATTCATTTTTGAAGTCAACTTCAATCTCTCCATTTGCTAATGGAGTAAATGTATAATTGTTATGCATGTGCTCAATACGGATATAACCTTCACTTGGCGGTGTCTTATTTGGAGCCGCCATTACATTTACTTCTACAGTCTTGCTTTGTGAATTTTGAAAGCGTTGCATAAATGTAAAAATTTCTCTATCAGCAAAAGGGAAAGGCATATCTTGTTTGAAACCTACAAAAGCACTGTAATACCCAGGAGCTGATATTGGGTCTAACACAGTTATTTTTGAACTATCCATACCAATATCTGACCATGACTTAGTATCTTCAATTATCTTCACTAGGCCAGCCATTGTACATTGAACACGGAAATTTGCTCTACACTTTAACAAGCAGTTTCCCGGAGTCTTCATACTCCAAATCTTTATACCTTCTTCTTCTTTCACCAGCTCCCATTGATTGGAGCCGGTGTTCAACCAAACAATATGTGCTATGATTGAAATGAAGGTGATACCTAATATTACTATAGATGAGATCCTTAATACCTTTTTAAATCTCTTCGGTTTATTTTCTGTCATGGTACTAGTTTTTATCTTCCTAACTTTTGAAATAATGTTTAACTATCAAAAGCACTGAATGCTCCATATTTGTAAGCTACCGCTTATTGATTGAATTCTTTTTCAACTATTTCTCTTGGTGACTTTTCACCTTTAGTTGAAACGAATAAATGCTTAGCTAAATACTTTGATAAACAAACAAGAGTAAGTGTAGGAGTTACTTTCATATCTTCAGAAAGTAGTGAAGCATCACAAACATATAAATTCCTAAATTTTGTTTGCAGTGTAGAGTCCACATGCTCATTGATCCTTATAACCCCACCTGGCGCACTCGCACTGATCCCTCCTTTAAAAATATTTTTTGCTCCAGCATTCTTTAATATTCTCTTTGCAGCCTCTTCACCCTTTTTAAACTTCTTAATTTCATCATCAGTTAATCTCTTATTAAAGATCCCGTTTTCTTTAAGTTCACCACTCATAGTATCATGCAACATCACGCCCATGCAGATCGTTTTAGCATGACCATTTAGATTCAACAATTTGAAATTTTGCAACATCAGCATTTTGAATAAGGTACTAGACATATTTGTATCTCCTAACTCAGCTCCTTCCTCAAATTCAGCACCCATACTTCCTACAAAGCTTTCTTTACCTTTTAATCCAGGAACAATTCCGAACATTAAAAAACCTGGCTTACAATAGAAGCCACGATTAACAACATCATGAACACCACTATCACGAAGAATTTTTGGTGAAGCTATCGAACCTGCAGCTAAAACAATTTTGGCACCATATGCTCTGAATACATTGGATTTTATCTTGTACTCAACACCAATTGCTTCCTTATTCTCTACAAGTATTTTGGTGACTTTAGCTTGATTTGTTAATGTTGCTCCAGCTCTTACTGCTTCTTCGACAAATACTTTAGCTTTCCATTTTGCATCATAAGAGTACCCTGAAGTACATTTTGATCTATCAAGCATTATAAGATTCTTCTTACAATTGTATCCCAACTCCCCCATACTTTGTCTCAATCTTAATGACTGAGGAGTTAGTAACTCATCGGGAAATTCTATAAGAGGTAATTCCTTTTTAACTTCTTCCAATTCATCATAAAGCTCTATTCCTAATGACAAAAATGTATCTAAAGGAGGCATCTTGCTTACTGCAAAATAAAGTGCTGTAGATCCTCCAGTAGTGATTGCCCTTAGTGCTTTCATATTACTTGCCACAGGAACTTCATTAGCAATAGGAGCAATACCGGAAAAAGTTTCTTTCAAGACCTGATTCCCTCCTTGTTCCAGAATTAAAACCTTTTTTCCTTGTTTGGTTAATTCTTTTGCGAGTGTAGCACCACAGGTCCCTGACCCAATAATGATTACATCAAATGAGTTTTGTTTTGTTGCATTATTCATGACAGCTTCTCCTTATTTTTATTTTTTTCTATTGTGTATCTCTTTAGAAATTTTCTCAACAGCTCCTTTATCTATTATAGTGAAATGGTTTGATTTTACTTCGCATATGTTAATCGGATTTTGCAGCAACACATTCCAGCCATAATCATCTGGCATTCCTTTATCCACATAACCTTTGGTAGCCCTGAATAACAATACATCAATGTCTTGAGATAGTTTAGATGGTTTATAAGCACGGCAGCAATTTTCACTTGCCATAAACATGATAAAAGTATTGTCAAAAGTTGTGAGGAATTGCTCTTTAACTAAATCTACCCCATTTCGCTTTAAAAGATGATAGACATATTCCCCTCTTGCACTTTCCGATACTTGACGCAATTCTTCTACATCTATATCCAAAGTTCTTCCTAAAGAGTTTGTCAGGTTTGCACAAACATTAACAAGACATTCAAAAGGATCAATCAACTCGCTTGATATCTGCAACGGACAAGGAGTATCAAGTAACATTAAAGACTCAACTTTTTCACCTTTCGCCAATAATATCCTTGTCATTTCATAAGCAACAACACCGCCATTAGAATAGCCTAGTAAATTGTATGGACCTTTAGGTTGAACATTTTGCAAGACTGAAATATTTATATTGGCAATCTCCTCGATGCTTTTCAAAGGAGGTCTTTTACCATCAAGTCCCACCGATTGAAAACCATAAAACGGTTGCTTATCTCCCAAGGCTTTACTCAGCTGCAATAGAGATAGGACATTACCATCAGATCCAGGAGCAGCAAAAATTGGGACGTTATTTCCCTTAGTCTGCATAGGAACAAGGATTTCCGGAATAGATTTCCTTTTTTCCTTACTGATCTTTACTTCACTCAGAACTGCAGTATTTGAATCTACATCTGCAAAATTATCTTCTTCCGTATTGAATGAAGATGATGTTGTCTCGGTTTGTTTTTCTTCAGTATATGCTGGTTCTATGACCTGTGCTACAACTATATTATTGATCTTCTCAGGATAAGCTCCTATTAAAAATTTAGAGAACTTAGGAATATCACTATACTCAAAAAATACACTTGGTGATAAACTTTCCTGTAAAAGGTGACTCGTTTTTTCAATCAAAGAAATTAAGGCAAGGGAGCCTAATCCTAATTCAATAAAGGTTTGGTCTGTAGCAATTCTTTCAGCCGGTAACTTAAGTTGATGTCCAATTTCTTGCTTCAAAAATAATTCTACAATTTCCACTACTCCTTTTGGTCTAATATCTATTAAACCTGGATTGGACCTGGAAACCTCGAATTCATTACTATCTATTGTTTCAATAATTCCTTTATCTATCTGGTTCGAATTGGCCTTTGGAAAAGTAAAGCTTGAATCAAGAAATTTGGAACGAGAAGTTTTAGCTGGATTTATCCAGTACCTTTCTCTTGCAAAAGGATAAGTAGGAAGACTTATACGTTTAGGTTTTTCATCCTCATATAGTTTCACCCAATCTAAGTTCTGACCTTTGACCCATATTTCGAGGAGCTTCGCTAACTTATTATTTGCAAGCCAGTGATCAATCAGTACTGACATCTCTTCATCAAATAAAGCCAAAGCCACTTTATTATCTTTAGCATGTCCTTGATACGCATCTTCTATGTTTTGCTTATCACCAATATAATCCTGAAGCTTTTCAGCTAACTGATCAATAGAACTTACCACAAATCCCAGACGATCTTCCATGGCTTCTCTACCTACTTGCAGAGTATATGCCAAATCTTTTAGATTTATAGTTTCTTTTTCTCGCTCTATGAAACCTAATAGATCACTTGCAATTTGCTTTAGCTGCTTTTTATTCTTTGCTGAAAGTGGAATTATGAATTTTCTATTAGGATCGATATCAACTTCGCTCTCAACAAATCCTTCTGAAGGAACATATTCTTCAAGAACAATATGCGCATTAACACCTCCAAAGCCAAATGAACTAATACCCGCTCTGAATGGAATATCATTCCCATATTCATCCTTCAAGTGTTTCCAATCCTGAGTTTTGGGAACGATATAAAAGGGACTCCCCTCTAATCGAATGTGAGGATTCATTTCATTAAAATGAATATTTCCAGGTATCTTCTTATACTTCATACCTAGAAGTACTTTAAAGACTCCTGCAATTCCAGCTGCAGTCTCAAGGTGACCAATGTTCGTCTTTATAGTACCTATTCCACAATAAGCCTCTTGAGGTAGAGTTTCGTTGCTGCGCTTATATAACTCAGCAAATGCTTTCTTTAAACCATTTACTTCAACAGAATCACCTAGCAGTGTTCCTGTTCCATGTACTTCTACATAGCTGATGGTTTTAGGATCAATTTGAGCTTTATCATAAACACTAGCAATCAGGTCTGCCTGAGCATTTGGATTTGGCGCAGTAAGAGAAGCCGCATGGCCGCCATGATTCACTCCAATGCTTTTAATTACACCATAGACATGATTGCCATCTCTGATTGCATCATCTAATTTTTTCAGGAAAATAGCTCCGGCCCCTTCTCCTCGCACATAACCATCTGCCATTTTATCAAAGGTCTTACATCTGCCTGAATTAGAAAGTACCCCTGTACTACCTAATGAAACATATAAGGAAGGATTTATCAACGCATTAACTCCACCTACAATGGCCATCTCACAACTTCCATTGGCAATTGCATCCACTGCACGTTGAATCGCAACTAGGGAGCTGGAACATGCGGTATCTACTGGTTCACTAGGCCCATGCAAATCCAGCAAATAAGATATTCTGTTTGGAAGAATGCTGTGTGCGACCCCAGTGGCTGTATAGCCTATAACTTCCAATTCACTTTCTTTTACAACATCTGCATAATCCATTGACCCTACTCCCACAAAAACTCCAGTTTTCGTTCCGGCTAATTCAGAAGGCCGATGACCTGCATCTTCAATTGTTTTCCAGACTGTTTCTAAAAAGATCCTTTGCTGAGGATCCATATACTTAGCCTCAATTGCTGAAATACCAAAGAAGGAGGGATCAAACTTATCAACCTCTTTCATAAAACCACCCCACTTCAAACTGGTTTCATTTTTTCCATTTGGAGAATTGACTTGGAAAGATTTCCAATCCCAACGATCGGAAGGTATTTCAGTAATCAAATCTCTTTCAGCAACTATATTATCCCAAAACTCGGTTAAGTCTTCAGATTGAGGCATTACACCGCTCATGCCCACTATAGCAATGGCTGTTTCAGAATCATACATCTGCGACAATCTTGATTTTCTTGCAAATCTATTTTGAGATGCTGATAATTCTTTCTTAACCATTGAAGGTGGAGTTGAATTTGGATCTGCTATTATTTGAGGTACAGCCTTCTTCAAATCTTCAACGTAATACTCACTAAGCTGATGTTTATAGGTTTCGCAGAGATATTGACTTAAAGCATTAAAAGTAGAGTATTCATAGAAGACAGCGGGACTTAAGTCTATTGAATATTGCTGGCTAAGTTCACGGAAAAATTTCATCAAACTGATTGAGTCAAAACCATATTGACTCATATCAACATCATATGAAAATTGTTCTTTCTTTATTCCAGAGATCTTCATCACTAATTGTAACAGATCCCTTTTGACAATAGTAAGCAACTCCTTATCCTCCACAACTGCATCTTCTATAAGAACTGCCTTAGTGGCTTCTGACTTAGTCTTTCCTTTATCGTCATTTCCATCTTCATCTTGAACGCCTACAGATTTTCTTATTTTTTGCAAGTTTCCCTCAAGGACAAGAACCTGGCTACAATCATCCGCCAATGCTCTTTCAAATGTATCCAGCCCCGTTTCAATTCCCATCACCTTAATTCCCTTGGACTTTTCGAGGAAAGCCTCTTTCTGCTCATCAATCTGCATTGCTCCATCTTTCCATAAAGGCCAGTTGAAGGTAATCGTTTTGCCCAATCGCTTTTGAGTCTTAACCAACTGATTTCGATAATTAACAAAATTATCCATGAAGCTATTTGCATAGCCATAATCACTTTGACCAGCATTACCACCTACTGCTGTGATAGATGAAAATAGTGCAAAGAAGTCAAGGCTTTCATCTTTTGTAGCTTCATCCAGGTGACAAGTACCATAAACTTTAGAAGCATATACCGCCTCCATATCTTCCGAAGTTTTGTTGAGAATTAAAGAATCTCTTAAAACACCAGCGCAATGAATGATTCCATTAATTTCTCCATAGTGAGATTTGACATCCTTTACTAATCGCTCAACAGATGCATATTCAGAAATGTCCGCTGCAAAGTATACCACTTCAGAGCCCAGAGATTCAAGTTCCCTTATCTTCTCTTTCTGCTCTGGCCGAAGAGCGGAACGCCCAGTCAGTACTAAGCGAGCTTTTGTTTGCTCAGCGATATATTTCGCGAAAATTAATCCAAGCGCTCCTAAACCTCCTGTAATAATATAAACACCTCTATCTTTCAAACTCTTTTCCTTTGAAGGATCAAGAACAAACTCTTCAACTTTCTTCACAAGTCGTTTCCCATCCTGATAGCGAATCTCCATACTTGATTCGTCTTTCAATTCAGGTAAAATAAAATCTAGAACATCTACTGAGCGTAGTTCTTTGGATAAATTTTCTTTTCTTATTTCAATGGTTTTATATGTATAATTAGGGTTCTCAACATGCAGACATTTTGCAAACCCGCTAATAGCCTCATGATGCGGTTGCAGATCATTCTGACTACATGGATAAAAATTCAGTAGTTTTGTTTTTTGTTGCCTGCTCTGTTCTTTTAGTACTTGCATTAAAGCTTGACTTACGAACAAAAGAGAAAATACCCCTTTCTTCAAGCTGTTTTTTAAACTTCCCTTTTCAGAAACAAAGTCTTTTTCAGCCCACAGGTAAACAATATTTTCTGGTAATACATCCTTCTTTGCGAGAGAATAAAACAATCTCTGATAATCATTTGGATCCTCAGGATTTATCTCATAAGCATTATTGTCCAACTCTCTATATGAAGAACCTATTTTAACCTGATTGATATGAGAACCATTTGGAATAAGGTTCTTAAATCGCTGCTCCATTGCATCACGATGCTCATCAGATTGGTCAAATACCAGGATATGTCCCAAAGAACTTTCTGCATTTATAGATGGAATTGATAACTCTTTCCACACGTTATGCAAGAACATTTTCTCTACAAGAGTCCCACTTCTTACTTCTAAAGGCTTAGTTGATAAATTCTTTATTCTTACCAAAACTTTTCCATCTTTATCTAAAAGATAAAGGTTCATTTTGGGAATACTTTGAACGTTCTCAGAACTATCAACTGACCAGTTAGCATATCCATAAGCCACATCAATTAAAGGATGTAAAAACTGCACTTCACTGGCTGACAATGGAACACCAATTGGTATTTGCTTTTGATTTTTCTTTATGAAAGCTGCAATAGCAGACTGAAGAGCTCCATCAAGTACAATTGAATTTAGATTAGATTGAGATAGCTGCTCCTCACCCAATTTAATAATAGCAAGTGACTCAGATTGGTTTGCATATACTCTTTCAACCATTTGAAAACTTTTCCCTAACTTCAGGCCGGAGCTGCTTAAAAAAGAATAAAGCTCTTTTCCTTTCAGAATCTCATCTGGACAACGCTCTTGAATTTCAGCAATACTCAAAACTTGTGAATCAGATATACTACCTGAATAAGAGAGTTTACCTTTGCAATGAATAATCGGCTGTTCATTGCCAATATTAGCCAATACAAACTCAACATCATTATGTTTAGGAATCAACGATACTGTCACTTCTCTTCCATCCTTATCGTCCTTGTTAATAACAAGTGAATTTTCCCAAACTATATTCCTGATAAAATAAACTGGTGTTTCACCTGCTAGCTCACCTGCAACTTTCGCCATTTCTAAACAAGCAACCCATGGCAAGAATTTTTGAGCATTTGCAATGTAGTCTTCAAAATAAAATTCTTTACCAGTGAATTTCGTGGAGAATTTCTGCTCTCTTAAAGTAGAGACATTACTATGTACTAACGAATGCAAAATTGCTGTTTTAGTTGAATCATTATGACCATGATCTTCCTTAGAGATTTTACCTTGAGGGATCGATAGCCAATATTGTTCTCTTGCAAAAGGATAAGTTGGCAAACCAACTCTCTTGCTCTTTCCTTTTCTATCTAACAAGCTCCAGTCAATTTCAGCTCCGGAAACCCAAAGTTCAGCCAACTTTATAAGATCCTGTTTTTCTACTGAGGTTTGAATAGAATTTTCATTAATAATTCCACTTGTCCCAACCTTCTTTCCATTGGTGCTATCATGGAAAATACCATCTACACCTTTTGTACCTTGGAGAAAATCCCTGAATTTATCTTTTAAACTTTCAAAATTTGAAACAACCAACGCTAACCTTTCAGGCATTGCATCTCTCCCCACCTGCAAGGTATAAGCAAAGTCTCCAAGATTTACTTCCTCTTCCTGCTTCTCGACAAACTCAAGCATTGTCTTGACATATGCTCTAAGTCTATCTTCATTTTTTGCAGAAAGGACAATCAATTGCGACGTGTCATTCTGATTCAATGATTGATGATTGGATGGTATATATTCTTCTAATACAATATGTCCATTCACGCCTCCGAATCCAAAAGAACTAACACCAGCCCTGCGAGGAAGGAGAACGCCGCCTTCGTCCTTTATAGCCTCCCAAGGAGTGGCTTTATTTACTATATAAAAAGGACTATCTTTAAGATTAATGTAAGGGTTGATTTCTTCAAGGTGAAGTGAGGCTGGAATTTGTTTATGCTGTATTGCTAATACTACCTTTAGTACCCCAGCAATTCCAGCCGCAATTTCCAAGTGGCCGATATTACTTTTCACTGTTCCTAAACCACAGTGCGGCTTTTCGACAGGGCCTTTTTGATATTTTCTATATAATTCTGAAAATGCTTTCTTCAAACCTTGAATTTCAATTGGATCACCCAGGCTTGTCCCTGTACCGTGACATTCAATGTATCCAACAGTCGTTGGATCAATATGCGCTTTCTCATATGCCTCGACCAGTAATTCAGCTTGAGCATTGGGATTAGGAGCTGTAAGAGTTGTTACACGTCCACCATGATTTTCCGCAATTGACTTAATAACAGCATATATATGATCTCCGTCAGCCTCAGCCATAGCTAAAGGTTTAAGGAGAATAGCTCCGGAACCTTCTCCCCTCACATATCCATCAGCACGCTTATCAAAGGTCTTGCATTTTCCATCTCTACTCAGCATTCCTGCGCTTGCCAAAGACATATGAGCTGCGGGCGTTAACATTGTCTGTATACCTCCCGCGATTGCCATATCACAGCTCCCTGTATGAATGGCTTCAACTGCACGATGTATTGCGATTAAGCTGCTTGAGCAAGCCGTATCCAATGAGATACTCGGACCACGGAGATTGAGTAGGAAGGAAATTCTATTTACCAGAATAGATAAGGTATTTCCAGTTGCAGAATATCCATCAAGTTCGATATCAGAAGTAATAAACAGATCTAAATAATCTCTATAGGAAGCACCAACAAACAAGCCCGTTCTTGTACCTGATAATTCTGAAACCTTGTGACCAGAATGTTCAATGGTTTTCCAGACAGTCTCCAAAAAGATCCTTTGCTGAGGATCCATCATTTCAGCTTCCTTAGGTGAAATTCCAAAGAAAAGAGGATCAAACTTATCAACCTCTTTCATAAAGCCTCCCCATTTGGAGTAAGTTTTATGACTTTCTTTAAAAGGATCCCCATCATATTCTTCCCAATTCCAACGATCTCTCGGTATTACAGTAACCATATCCTGACCTTCTAACAAATTCTGCCAGAATTCATCTATATCATCAGATTGAGGCATGACACCACTCATTCCCACAATGGCGATAGGCATGTCAACAAATCGACGTGTTGGAGAAAATGTATTGCTGTTTGAAAGACTATTAAGAGAATGATCAATCTTAGAAAGATCTCGTCCTGAATCAGATTTGGATAAAGTCTCTGACATCTGGCTATCAGTTGATGTCAATGCTGGCTGTATTGATCTGTTAACTTCAACGATCTGTGTATTTGAGACTTGATAAACTCTCAGCACTTCATTTCTGCATTCACTGCACAGGTACCTTGTAATCTCATTGATCGATGGATATTCAAAGAAAAGTACCGGAGTAATTTCAAGCTGATACTTTTCATTTATTGTATTGGCAAATGCAGTCATACCAATCGAATCAAATCCTAAATCAGATAAAATTTGATCCAGACCAATATCTTCCGCATCAAGCTTAAGAAATCCCATCACCATTTGCGACAACTCTTTCAAAACGAGAGAAGAGATTTCTTCATTATTCATTTGCGGACCTTCCGCTACGGATGAAGATTGCTCAGATACTCCACCTAAAAGCTGTACTGAAGATTCTTTTTTTCTTAAACCCCATGCAAGCTCTATTTTTTCTTGAACCCCTTCTAAAGCCGCAACATGAGATTTATTCATTGAAAGCCCTTTCACAAATGCATCTATTCCGACTTCTTTGCTCAATGGCTTTATCCCTAAATTCTTTTTAAAGAAAATCTCCGTTTGCTCATCAATCTTCATTCCTCCATCAGCCCATAGAGACCAATTGTAGCTCAATGATCTTCCGCTTCTTTCTCCAGCTATCTCAAGCGATTTCCGTCGGATAGCATAGGTATCCATGAAATGATTGGCAAAAGAATAGTCACACTGTCCTGCGTTCCCTCCAATAGCAGCAAGAGAAGAGAACATGACAAAGAAATCCAGCTTTTCATTTTTAGTTTCTTCATCCAGGAATAATGTTCCAAATATTTTCGGAGCAAAAACAGCTTCCATTTCCTCATGCTTTTTATTCCTGATGAAGGAATCTCTTAAGACACCTGCAGCGTGAATTATTCCATTAATCTCTCCAAATTGAGATTTGGCAGCTTCAACCAGACTCTTGACCTCTTCACCCTTTGAAACATCTGCTGACACATATAGAACCTCTGCTCCTGATCTTCTTAATTCATCAAACTTTGCTTCGATTTCTGAAGATGGCTTGGATCGTCCTGTAAGTACTAGTTTTGCTTTAAATCGTTTAGCTAAAAACTCTGCGAAAATAAAACCAAGACCACCTGCACCTCCTGTAATGATATAAACTCCATTTTCTTTTAATACCGTACTTTGTGAAGATTCAATTTCTTCAATACTGACCTGTTTAAGCTTTCTCACATAACGATCATCTTCTACATAGCGAACTGTCATCATCTCTTGAGTCCCCGGATGAAGCTCAGCCAGAATAGCCTCTAAAACTCTGTTTAAATCGTTCTTCCCTTGTTGGATTTCAAGTGTTTTACAATAAAGCTTTGGATTTTCTATCTGAAGCGACCTCGTAAATCCATTGATGGCCTCATTATGAGGTTGAGGAACATCTTTAGCTCCCAAGTAAACATAAAGAAGCTGGATCTTTTCTTTAGGCTTTTGTTCAATAAGAGATTGACAGAGATAAAGAAAAGAATAAACACCTTTCTCCAATGACTCTATTAAGTAGTTCTCTTTGTATTCGCTTGCATTATTTAAGCTACCTTCTTTATAGAATAAAGCCATTGGCCAGGCAAAACAAATTTTCCCAATGGACAGATTTTTATGATTTACAGATTTGAAGAGCTGAGTGTAATCTTGTGGATTTCTCGGATTAATTCTATATGTAAAGTTTTCTAACTCTTGATAGGAATCGCCTGGTTGCACCAATATGACATGCTTAGAATCTGCTTTATCTAAACGATCCTGATAAAGATTACGAAGTGTTTCATCAAAATCAAAAATCAAAATAGAATCTAACTTGTTATGCGATGCCTTTTCTTTATCAAAAGAAGATATTTCCCAATCGTGTGAATAGTAAAGTTTTGAGAATTCCTCTTCAATAATAGTCTCAGGTGTTTGAGATAGAGCTAATTGAGAGTTCGCACTCTGCGATAGGGCAGGTAAAGCGGTAATTTTGGACTTCCCAATCCAATGGCGCTTATCAGCAAAAGGGTAGGTCGGTAAAGATATTCTTCTACCTGACATTTGTCCCTGCACGCTTTGCCAATCATTTAACAAACCATCAACCCATATTTGCGCGAGCTTTTGAGGGTCCTGACTTTGAGAAAGTAAGTTTATAAATTCATCCTTCTCTTTGCGGTTTAATAACTTAGTTATTCCTTCTGCATTTTGTTTTTGTCCAAGGATGATACCTTCACCTTTTTTTCCTTCAACAAATAAAGTAAGTTTCTCAAGTAATTCTTCTTTAGTCCCAGCAATAATGGCCAAACGATAATCAAATGATTTCCTTCCTATTTGCAGAGTGTAAGCGATATCATTCAATCTTAATTGAAGAGAGACTTGAGTGAGGTTATGCTGAATATAATTTCTTAATCTAACTGCCATTTCACGCAGCTGATCCTCATTTCTGGCAGAAAAAGGAAAGATTAATACGCTAGGTTCTGAAGTCTCTTCGTCTTTGTCATGAATCAAAGGTTCATACTTTTCTATAATCACATGCGCATTTGCCCCTCCTGCTCCAAATGAGCTTATCCCTGCTCTAAGAGGGAAAGATACTCCATCTACTTCTTTTGTCTTCCAAGCTTCTACAGTTTGTTCGACATAAAAAGGAGAATTTTTAAAATCTATAAACTCATTTAATTGCGAAGAATGTAAGGACGGAACAAGCTGAGAGTGTTTCATCATTAACAGTACTTTTTGCACACCCACAATTCCAGCAGCAGCCTCCAAGTGACCAATATTGGTTTTTATCGAACCAATTGAACAACTTTCATTCTCTACATTGTAATCCTTAAAAGCATTGGTAAGTCCTGAAATTTCAACAGGGTCTCCCAATTCAGTTCCTGTGCCATGAGCCTCAATGTAACCAATACTACGAGCGTCTATCTTACCTTTTTCCAGAGCTGCTTGTATTAGCTTAGTTTGCGCATGTGGATTTGGGACAAGGTACCCACTTGTTTTACCTCCATGATTTACTGCTGCACTCTTAATAACACCGTGTATGTTATCTCCATCTTTAATAGCCTTATCTAAAGGCTTAAGAAGCAAAGCTCCAACTCCTTCACCCGGAACATAACCATTCGCGCCTTTTCCGAAAGTACGACAAACACCATCTTTTGACAGAGCTCCAACACCTCCTGCCCAATCAATATCCCATTTACTTTGATGCAAATCAAGATTTACTCCACCTACTATAGCCGCTGAACAATTGCCATTATTAATTGCTTCACAAGCCAGATACACTGCAGTCAAACTAGAAGAACATGCAGTATCCAATGTTAAGCTTGTACCTGTGAAATTCATCCAATAGGAAACACGGTTGGCAATACTCCAGAAGAATGAATTAGGAGTTACATTATTACCAGCGAGTTTTTCTTCAACACCAATCATCTGATACATATTCCAAACAGCACCAACGAAAACTCCAATATTTCTGGATTCATTTCCTTGAGTCAATGTTTCAGGATAGTAGCCTGCATCTTCGATTGCTTCCCATGCGACCTCAAGAAAATGTCTTTCCTGAGGATCCATTATTTCAGCCTCCCTAGGAGATATGTTAAAGAACATAGAATCAAACCTATCTACATCATCTATGAATCCACTTCTGTATTTCTTAGTGAATTCGCTGTGCATACGCTGATTAAAACGAGCATCCGGAATAGTCTCAATACAATCTTTTCCCTGCACCAGATTCGCCCATAGTTCGTCAAGATTTTTTGACTTGGGATAACGGCCCGACATCCCCACAATAGCAATATCTTGAGACCGCTGAATCTGTTTAGCCTTGGTAATTGTTGCCTCTTTCCCTTTCGGCCCCGAAGTTAAATGTTCATCGTTATCAAGTACATTTCCATTATGATCAGAAATTGAAACAGAGGTTTTGGGAACAATTTTACCAGAAGCATTATGAAAGCTTTGTAATTTATACTTAGCATTGATATCACCTATTGATTCAGTGCTATTCCCATCTAATAAAATTTCAGGAATATTTTTCTTCCTTTCAAAAAGCGATATTAGTCTTTTAATTATTTCTTCAATTTGCCTTCTCTTTAAACCAACAGGGATTGCAAGACGTACTAGGTTATTGATAGAAGTATTCTTTTGCATTCCTGCATTATGCGCGCCTGCCCTAATTCCGGTGTTCAAAAACATCCAGGCAACAAATGACGCAACAGGATATTTGAAATCTCTGAACTCTGCTACCTGATCCACATCAATTAATATACAATGCCCTCCTGCAGGCTGAACAACCGGAATCCCATTTTTCTTTAATGCGTTCCAGATCAAATGTACAGCCTCAATTCTATCCTGAATGCGGCTCTCTATCTTAGTAAGGTTGTTCAATGAAAGAGCAATAAATTTCTTTTCAATCACATCCAAACCTATTCCTTCTTCCTGAATAAGATTCTGAATACTATTATAAAGAACAGGATCATTGGTTGCGATGAGCCCACCTTTACTTACACAAAAATCTTTGGTTAAGCTTGAGATAAGTGCATCCGCAGTAGAATGAATTTCACGAACAACATCCCAAATATTCTTTCCTGCAAATCCTTTTTCGTGTTGAATTATAAATCTGGCATTCTCTAGGGTTCTAGTGGCATCCAAAACCAGTGGAATAGAATATTTAGCAAGCAATGATTTCAAATCCCGCAGGTGTTGCATAGAGACAGGAGCTCCGCCTGCTGCATTGTCACTCGTTTCAATTATAACAAACGCAATTGACTTTGGATCAAGTTCTATTTGCTTTTGAAGCGCATCCCAATTCAAATTACCTTTGAATAAATTCGTTGAATCCAAAATAAAGACTTCTGGATGTGGTAATTCTAAAGGTTTAAAACCATTATCGATTTGATTGAAGATTGTAGTTGGAAAAAGTAAGTTCTGCGGAACAATTCCTTTTTTAGACCATGATTTAAAGAAAGCGTGTTCTGCGGTGCGACCAGATGTGGTAAATGCAAAATATGTAAAAGGGAAAACACCTTTTATACTTTCCTTTAAATCGACTGGTTGCGGGAGCTGCGTATATAAATATTGATTTTGATTCTGTATTGCGGGCATCTCAAGCTGAGCCCACGAATCTGTTTTTAAATCGAACTCAACTTTATTCCCTGGTATGTTTAGGGGATTATATCCATAATCTGATAAAATAACTGATCTCTCCTCGCCTTCAATCATCACTCCTTTTTCACCAGCTTCACTTGAGATAACAGCTGCTGCTAAAGATGTATTAGAAATTTTATGCGTCTCTCCCTTTTCCGCAGGTAAGGCTATGTGAGGATTAGATTTGTTAAATGTATGATTTTCCTCATCTGAAGTTTGCATCTTTGTAGGATCTGCAATCATCATGATTATATCAGTTACATTATCAGGATTACTATTTTCCTTAGGCCGGCAAATAAAAACTGTTCTGTTCTCCGGACGAAACTTATTTTTAAATTGAAGATTTCCTTCATCATTAAAAATTTTTTGTTCTCTCAAATAGTCTAATGTCTTATCCAAATAAGGATCTGCATTAGAAGAAGGCTCAAGCTTGCAGCCATATGTACCACCTAAGCTAAGCATATCGCAACCTTCAGCCGCCAGTACTTCGATTATCTTAACAATTGCAAACTCCAGTCCTCCCAGAGGCATGGTTTGAGGATAAAACTCTAAGTCCATGAGATAGCCATTTTCCTCTGCCGACAACTTAGAGATAAGAATAACATTTTGCAGGACATCATCAAGATATGTGATGAAAAGCCTGTGTTCACTGCTTAAATTCCCAGCAACGATTTCCTCTTTTACAATATGAATAAGAGGATTGACCATTGTTCTTGGAGCACACCATTGATCAATAATACCAGCAATAGCAGCATCTATTTCCTTATTAGTGCCGCTTTGATATTCTTCTGTTCTGCATTTACCCGTATCCTCAAATTTAGATACCTGATAACGTAAACGGCGCATCTTGCTTCCCTGCAGAGTAAAATCCTTTATATTTACTACCCTTGACAAGACTCCAAAAGGAGTAGAAGAAAAAGCAACTTCCCCAACAAATTCTAATTGGTCTGGAGAAAAGATATTGAGTTCGAAATTATGATTGATACAATATCTATACATTTCTTCCGCAATGACAGGGAAATACTCTTTTGGGCCAGTATATGTATAAAGTAAAATTATATTTTTACTTCTGCTATAATTAAAATATCCACGTCTTGCGCTACCAATAAATATATTTGGAGCAATATTTCTTGTTCCTCTGGAAGAAGACCCCTCGTTTTTATATCTATCAAAGAGATCCTTAATCAATATTTTCAGTTCAGGGTGAGCATAAGCATCTTTTTCCAATATGAGAATTGGAGTTACTTGCGAGGATATATCTGTTGGACGTGCAACAAGAGGTTCTGAAATGCTTTCTGCTGGCTTTAATGAAGGCTTAGTTGAAAGAGCAAAAGCAGTTGCTGGCTTTCCTTTTGAAAACTTTTCTGAAAGTGTTTGCTCATGTTTATTAACAAAATATTGACTTAAATCACTTATGTTGAAATTTTCAAAAAGCAAAGTTTTTGGTAACGTACCAAATTCTTCTTCTAATTTCTTAATGATTTGTAAAATGCGAAATGAATCAATCCCTAACTCCTGAAATGGAGTGGATGCAACAATATTCCCAATTGATATATTGGCAACCTCAGATATAAGAGACTTAAGATAAGACTCCGTAGACTCTAATAATATTTCTTTATCTAGCATTTTACTCTCAAGAATTAATTGTGATTTTTATAGCAGATGTTTCAGCTTAAATTATGTAAATAATCAAGCTATACATATATGCTGTCAGTACCCTTAAAAATTGTTTTACTTATTGTCATTCTGACAATTTATTCCACTAAAAAATTGACGATAGATGATCTTAACTCATTTCTCCTGCAACCGCAGGTTGAGATATTGTTTTTGAATTATTGGAAAACAAGACATGAAAATCCCTGTTATGCAGAAGCATTATAGAGAAGGTATTTTCTCAAGCAAACTCGTACATATATCAATAAATACTGTTTGATTAATTTCATTCAACTTGATACCAAACTTCGTTTTTGATTGCTGCCTCACGAGGACTCCTTCATAACCGGCTAATGGACCTTCTACAATTCGTACACTTTCTCCTTCAGAAAAGTTGGGCTCAATGGATACCTCCTGATTTAAATCCAACATATTCTTAATCCCTTCAATACACTTATTATTGATCTTGGAAGGTTTACCTCCACAATGTATAACAGTTGTGATTTTGGGAGTCTGAGATATTTTAGGAACATATCGTTCTTCTGTATTAACAAAAATATAGCTTGGAAAAAGTACCTGATCTATAATTTTTTTCTGCCTGTTGTTCCAGACTCTTAAAGTCTTAGTTATTGGTAAAAAGACATCGTATCCTTTATTTGACAATTCACGTAGAACTACTTTCTCCGCTCTTGGTGCGGTGTGGAATACATACCAATTTTTTTTAGATGTCGGTTCTAAGATAGAAATACCAACATCCATTTGGGATTTCGGTTTGAATGTAGTGGACATAGGTGGTTCTCTTTAAATTCATTATAGCTGCGCCTGGTCAATTAGCATTCATTGCTTTGACAAGAAAAATTTTAATATTTATTTATTCAAAAAGATGTGATTATTGAAGCTTCAGCTTATACGTTAAGTGAAAACATCTAAACTAATTATAGCTTCTGAAATTATTTCCCGCTTATATACATGTATATAGAATCCACAAGTTTGTTTCTGATGATAGTTTTATTAATTAAACTCTAACATCAATTGTTGCTTTGGATTGCTAACTTGTTGTTACAATGCATAGCGGCCTTTAGTACTCTAAGATTGATATAGCTTCGCTTGGTCAATTAGCAGACAGTGCTTCTGACAAAGAAAAATTACAAATATTAATTTATAGAAAAACGAGTTGAAAGTCCGTGGTTATTGATTAGCTATGTTTTTGATGCTGGTCAAAAGACATTTTAACTTCTAATGGTAACTCACGTCAAACTGCTCTTTCCGCTTCTGGCGCGGTTAAAAAGACTTACAAGGTTGCTTTTAATGCAGGTTTTAATTTTGAATACCTACATCATTATAGATTGGATAACTATTTGAATGTTCTAAGCATAGGCGGTTCTTATTGTATACTGTGATTAATATAGCTTCGCTTGGTCAATTAGCAAGTATAGCTTTTGACAAGTTTAACAAGAAAAAATCCTAATGATTATTGAGTTTTACTGATTGTTTTTAAAACTATACTTTATTTTTTGGTTCTCCAAATTTGCAACAAAGATTTAACAAAAAATTAGCTGAAAATGAACATGTTTAAACATCAAAACAAAGCTTTATTCACCTCTTCCTTTCATATACATTCATTAAACATGCTATTATAAAGTCTTAGGGCCACAAGGTTTTCACACACAACCCTACAATTTATCATGTTGTATATTTTGTTATTTTCGATGAATAAAAGTTTTGTAGTAAGCGATTTAATTGATATGAATAAGCACTATTTATCACTACAATTTAAAGAACAAAGTATAATTATATGTTTAATAATTTTAATCATACTTTTTTACAATCATTAAACTTAAGCGCATTGCGCTCACTAAGAATAGCAGTGCTTCCAGCTTTATATAGTTGAAATGACACAAGCAACATTTAATATTTTTATAACAATTACTTAACATTCCTCTTATGGTTGACAGCACCTAGGAACCTTTGGCAATAATTGCTTGGGATTATCATATCTTTTTGTTTCATAAAAATGTCTTAGCACCTCACTTACTAATAGAATCTCATTAAGATAGTTATATAAGCATTCTCCAATAAGAAGATAAGAGGATTGATACCATCACCCCCTATATCTATTTAATAATGATCCTCTAATTGACTTTGCTGTGAAAAGGTTTTTTTAGAAAGAGCTAGAGTCAGACCTTAAATCAATTCTTGATTTTTGGTAGAGCATATTGGCCATGTATTCATTGATGATACAGATAAACTCCACCATTTTGTTATAAATAAAATTAAATGTGACATGAAATTTAGTCTTGAAAAAAATGATAAGCCAGTCAGCAGATGGATAACTACGAATCTTATTGATTGATATACCTTAAATCTGAAGGCTGAATTACACTATAGAGCTCAATTTCAATTTATGCTAACCTAAAAAATAAAAAAGGCAACCATTAGTAAAATGATTGCCTTTCTACACGCGTAGGACAATTGCCTTACACTTGACTATCAACACCTTGCGCAAAGACTCGCATTTCTAAGCAGTTAACGAAATCTTTTATATTCCTACAGATAATTCGGAATACAACGAGATACAAAAAATGTTGTACCTATGTTGTACTCATTTCCAAAACCTATTTAGTCTTTTGTTGCGGACCGGTAAGGAGGAATGTAGGATGTTAAAGGTATACTATAATCCATTTAGCTTCTTAACCTTGTCGGTGCCACTCCAAATTGCTTCTTGAATGCATGTGAGAAATGCGACAAGTCCTCAAATCCCAAGTCGAGGTAAATTTCTGATACCGTTTTAGGTGTTTCGGATAGTAACCTGCGTGCTTCTTCCAATCTCTTTTGGATAAGCCATTTACCGGGCGAAGTGCCAAATTCCTTTTCAAAATCCCGTTTGAAAGCTGCCAGGCTACGACCGGTCAGATATGCAAACCGTTCAAGCCGAACATTGAAGTAATAGTTTTGCTGCATAAAAGGTTGTAAATCCAACTTGTAGGGTTCTGAAAAATCAAACAAAACAGTTGCAACGTCTGGATTGGTTTTCAACAATAGCAGTAAACCTTCAGAAAGTTTAGCATCGACCATCAAAGGATCTTCCAATGCATCTGTTTGAATATACACTGCAATAGAGTTCAGATAATTTTCCAAAAGCCGATCTTTGGTCAGATTCATTACTGCTACCTTCTTTTTAACCCTTTTCACCTTGATATTTTGTTCCCTAGCAAAATCTTTGAGAAAGTCCTGGCTCAGGTAAATGGACAAGGATTGAAAGGGTTCTTTTTCATCAGGTTCTTTTATGAATTTCATCAATTGATTTCGCCTGACCAAACGAAGCGTTCCTTTTTCAGATTGGTATTCCTTTCTACCGTCAAAAAGAGTGAGCGAACCCGAAATCTGATACGCGAACGTATGCTGCTCCACATAGTTTTCTCCCTCTCTGTTAGCATTGTAATAACAGGAAAATGCCATTTTCTTTTGAGCGTTATGCTTCTCTGATTTGTTGCTCGTCATATTTTTCGTCCTAACCCATTATTTAAAACGAGAGAAAACTTCTTTTGATACATTGACATTTTTCAATTGTCCATTTTCAAATTTACACTGTTTATCTGGTAACAGTACTCATTATTTTATTCATCCTTGAATACATCAAATATTGTCTCCCTATAAAACTTGATAACAAAGAGTACAATCCAAATTTGTACTCTTTGCGTTTATTAACCAAACATAGTTTAGCTAATAATAACTTTCGGTTCAAGTTGCGCTTCCAATCCAAAGATTCCTCCTTCTCTCCCAAGTCCTGATTGTTTGAAACCGCCAAAAGGAGCTTCAGAATCGTGCCAAAGGGTGTTGATGAGTACACGACCCGCATTAATTTGTTTTGCTATCCTATTGGCTCTTTCAGAATTGGATGAACTGATGTAGGCCTGCAAACCATACTCGGTATCATTGGCCATTGCAATGGCATCTTCTTCGGTTTCATAAGTAAGCACCGAAAGCACGGGACCGAAAACTTCCTCTCTGGCGATCTTCATATCAGACGTTACATTAATAAATAACGTAGGTTTCACAAAGTATCCGTTCTCCAGACCTTCCGGCCTTCCTTCCCCACCAACAAGCAATTCCGCTCCGCTTTCAATACCTGAACGGATGTAGTATTGAATGCGGTCGTATTGCTTTTGGCTCGCCATAGGACCAATTTTGGTGTCTGGGTCATTAGGCAAACCTACCTTCAAATTCTTCACTGTTTCTTGCAATATCGGTCTCACTTTTCCCATTAAGTGTTTAGGAACGAGTAAACGCGATCCTGCCACACATGCCTGTCCGCTGTTCTGGAAACAGGCATTGACAGCAAAGGGGATTGTTTTTTCTAAATCTGCATCATCAAGAATGATATGCGGTGACTTTCCGCTTAGTTCCAGTGTCAATCGTTTCATCGTATCCACTGCACTTCGCGCAATAATTTTTCCTACGACAGTCGAACCCGTAAAACAAATTTTTGCGATATCCGAATGATTAGCAAGTAGGGTCCCCATTACATCACCTCTACCATTTACGACATTAATCACCCCAGCAGGCAAGCCAGCATTATCAAATGCTTCCATCAGCACTTGTGTTTGCAAGCAACTCATCTCGCTTGGTTTGATAACTGTTGTACAACCGGCGGCAATTGCAGCAGCTAGCTTTATACAGATAGAACCCGAATTAGCATTCCAGGCAGTCATTATCGCGGTAACACCAATAGGAGTCAATATCAATTGTGATTTTCCTATGGAGCGGACAAAATTGAAGTCATCCAAGAGATTTTTGAATTGAAGGAAAATATCAGCTGCATACCGATTCGACCATTCCGCTCTCTGCACAGTAGCTCCGTATTCGGAAATGGTTACTTCTTTTAAATCATCTAAACGCTCTATAACCGCATCGTGCAATTGCTGCAAATACAATTTCCTATCTTCGACACTACTTAAAGAAAATGTGGTGAACGCTTTTTTTGCAGCGTGAATGGCATCCAGCAGATCTTGTTCATTCCCTAAGATAGCTTCGCCAATTTGCTGTCCGGTTGCGGGATTGATGATCTTCATCAAGTCTGAACCAAAGGAAGACACAAACTTCCCATTGATATAATTCATATCTACTTTTGTCATAGTTTTATTTGATTTTGTATAACGAAATTAGAAAGAACTATCCAGATGCACTTTGTTTAAAAGCTCAAATCTATTTGGCTGGTAAGCTCACTAATTTCTCCTGTCATTAATGATGTGACTGGCTTCTTGTATGAAGTAGGCATAGAAAGCCAAATCACTATTAATACATAATGATTTATCGATTCCAGAGATTTAAAGACAGTTGCCCGAAAAGGCACAACCATTCTAAGTTGTTGTCTACTAACCTAAGTTAGAGTCCTGATCTTACTAGATTGTCAACTACTGTGTCTATACAAATGAAATTTTTATTATGTCCTAATGATTCATTTTGACTACTTTTTTCAACAATTCGGCTACTTCCAATAAAGTATAAAAATGGAATTTTGTGTTCATCATAAATTAAAAATTATGAGTACAACAAATCAGAAAAACACTTCTTACGAAGTAGTGGAAAAGAAGATTTCGTTCCTCTATAAATCTACCTGCTGCTGAATTATAGCAACCGTTTCTTGAGATATAAACTGTCTTTAAATTAAACACATTCACCATCACTTCGCTTCGATCTTAGTCTGTCTAACTCGCCCATCAATTTGTCCACTTCGGCTATAAATCACTCCGATGTTTTGTGATTTCAAAATACCTTTGATTCATCATCAAAACAACAATTATCATGAGCTTAAGAACAACAAAAATTATCTATTGGGCTGGTGCATCGTTTACCTCTCTCTGGTTTGGCGCCAGCTGATTTTTTGAACTTACAACCAATCCTGTGGTATGGGATATCACTGTAAAGCTCGGATACCCTGCACATTTTCATCTACATTCTAGGTGTAGCAAAAATCTTGGGTGTAGTTGTGCTCCTTACACCGAATAAATTGCTTCGTTTGAAAGAATGGGTGTTTGCCGGAGTTTTCTTCGATATCATCTTCGCGTTCTTCTCAAAACTCGCTGTGCTTGGCATCTCAGCCACTGCAGACGCATTGATCGCGTTCGGTATGGTAACGGTGACTTATGTGATGTTCAGAAAACTTTATCCAGCGAATTATAATCTGACAGAAACTCAGGTAAATATGAGTAAAGCGTAACTGATCATCAACGTTACTACCTAATAGAAGCCATCGCGACGCAATATCGTGATGGCTTTTTTTGTATTGTTTAAACATTAATGGTGCAAGCAGTTAGAAGGCTTAATCAACTCCTATGGTCTATGATGATTTTGCCCAAACTTCGGGCTGAGATATGGAGAAAATGTGGTCGACAGTCTTTAATTAAATTTAAAGCCGAAGCCAGCACGATTCAAGTTGCATGATGGCTTCACTGTTTCTTAACTTATAAATCAGTTGTGTGCTGCCGGTTATGAAGACTTTGACCATTGTTTCACATTGAGCGATGAGGCATACTTTATTTTACTGATACTGTTGATAAGAAAGTCGCACGTGCAGCATCGTCGATAGCACCTGTATTTGGGTCCTGAAGAAAGCCGATGATCTCCCAGTCGGTTGTGTTAAAACCATTTGGAATCCCGATGTTGTTAACGCCCTGTCTGGTAGATAAATTGAAGAAATCTAACCGATGTACTATTTGTACGTGCGACAGTTTTCGTCCTTCATTTTCACCTCGCTTCACATAGGTCGAGGCATTTTTTCGGACGAGCGCAATTACCAGCTTATGGTCTGTCACATCTGAAACCTTATAGGCTATAGCTATTCTTTCGGATTCTTGCCGTGCCTGAAGCGTCAATCTGGTTGGAGATGAAGCAGCGAGATGAGAAGAAATCTCCTTGTCAATTACAGCAGCGTCTGATCCGACAAACTCAGCGCTTCCGTTAATGATTAGTTGAGGCGTATACATCAGACCGGTGAAGCGTTTGCTATACTCATACTGTCTTTGGGTGAATAGCGGATTGCTGAACACATCTTTCCAGCCTAGGCCATCCCAGTAATCGATGTGGTAAGAAAGAATATAAACAGGTTTGTTTGCTGCTGTTTTTTGAATACGCGCAATGAGCTCATCAGCAGCAGGGCAACTTGAACACCCCTCCGACGTGAACAACTCGAGTACTGCAAAGCCTTTAGCTTTGTGTTGGTTTGATTCATTTGTCTGATGTCTATCATAAACCCAGGAACATAATACGATCGCTATTCCAATGCCTGTAGCGATCGCTGTGACTCGTAATGTCTTCATTGTTTTTTGATTTGTTTTTTACCAAAAGTACAGGTAACGCTTTTTGAAAGACATTGGAAAAAGGTTAAGGCCGACATATTGAAGGGCAAAGTGGACTGATTGAATACCGAACTATTATTACTTCCTACTCTCTCGAGTGCTAAGCCCTTAAACGTTAAGCCTCCCTTTGCCTTAAGTTAAGGCTGTCACGGTTTCGGAATTTAAATGCCCGGACAGTAATTAATGGGATACCATCTACAGCTCAATCCTGACAGTCTTTGGCAATTCTTAACATAATGACAGTAGCTATGCGGAGGGGTACACGGAGTGGAATGTCTATGTCGCGGACTAGTTTGTCCGGTTCGCGGATATTCTGATTCCGTGGAGCAGCTTGTGATTGTATGTTTGTCATGTGTTCGGCGCGATTCGCACACGGAAACGAAAGAAAAGTCAAGCAAAAACTTATCATGATACTATGAACTTCAATAAAACATTAGCACTTGTGGCTTTGATAAGCATCATTGCGACAGGAGCGGAAAGTAAAACCACAATTGATTGCAGCTACATCACCAGTACCAACACTGACCCTTCATTCAATAAAATCAAGCAAATCAACGCAGGTGTGCTCAACGTTGGTTACGTAGAGGTTGGTTCTGCCACAGGGCAAGCAGTGCTCCTGCTCCATGGATGGCCTTACGATATTCATGCATTCGAAGAAGTATCCATCTTACTCGCTGCCAAGGGTTACCGTGTTATCGTTCCTTACCTGCGTGGTCATGGAACAACACGTTTTCTATCGGCCGATACTGAACGTAATGGACAACAGTCGGCATTGGCCGTGGATATGATTTCATTCATGGATGCGCTAAAAATCGATCAGGCAATCATTGGTGGCTTCGACTGGGGTGCGCGCACCGCAAACATTATGGCTGCATTATGGCCTGAGCGTTGTAAGGCACTTGTGTTGGTGAGCGGTTATCTAATTGGCAGTCAAGAAGTAAATAAGGCACCGCTGCCTCCACAAGCGGAGCTATCATGGTGGTATCAATTCTACTTCGCTACAGAAAGGGGTCGTGAAGGATACAAAGCAAATACAATTGCTTTTGCAAAGCTTATCTGGAAATCGGCATCACCGAAGTGGCAATTCGATGACGCTACCTTCAACGAGTCTTCTCTGGCATTTGATAACCCCGATCATGTTGATATTGTGATTCATAACTACCGTTGGCGCCTAGGACTTGCGAGCGGAGAGCAAAAGTATGATCCCCTTGAAAAGAAATTAGCTGCAGCACCTGTCATTACTGTGCCAACCGTGACGCTGGAAGGTGATGCCAATGGCGCGCCTCATCCAGACCCCACAATGTATGCTGCAAAATTCAAAGGTAAATATGTACATCACACCATTACCGGTGGCGTTGGACATAACCTTCCACAAGAAGCACCGCAGGCATTTGTCGATGCAATCATTGAAGCAACATCATTTACTAAGTAATTCAAATTAATTTATAACACTTTAAACTTCATCATTATGAACAATCAAATTACAATTAACAATCAGTCCGTTATTAATGACATCAACGCTGCAAAAATTTCGATTACCAAAGTACTCTACACAGGAAAGACGCACACCACGGGTGGTCGCGATGGTGCTGCAAGAAGCCAGGACGGAAGATTGAATGTCAGTATGACAAATCTTGGCACTCCCGGTACGGGAACAAATCCCGAACAATTGCTTGCCGCAGGATGGTCAGCTTGTTTCATTGGCGCCATGAAGATCAATGCTTCTCAATTACAAATTGTCCTTCCGGCAGAAACATCCGTCGACGCGGAAATAGACCTCGCTACTGTAGAAGGCGGTTATTCATTGCAGGCACGTCTTTATGTGAATCTTCCCGGACTTACGATGGAGCAGGCGAAAGCAGTGATTGAAGCTGCACATCAGACTTGCCCTTATTCGAAAGCCACGAGGGGAAATATTAATGTGGGAATTAGCGCGATAGTTTAATGCTTGAGTTTCACGGCTCAAATAGCAAATATGCATTGATGTCACCCACGAACCTCGCGGACATAGGCTTCAAGTTACAATCTTCAAGAAATTTTAAATATGATACTGAAGGGCTTGCAACTTGAAGCTTTGTAGCTTGCAGCCCTTTTCGTAAATTTATGTGTGTTTTTCAAAATGACAGATTGGATGAAGAAGAACCAAACACCTCTAAAGATTTCTCACACAGTTATCTGGGTCAGCTCGATTTTCCTGGGATTATTGTCGTCAGTACCTCAACTGGCATCTCATAAGTTCAACCTTGCTGAAGCAATCGTTAATGCAGCCCTGACCGGCACGTTTGCGCTGGTGATGTGGTACTTTAACATCTACATGCTTTCTCGAAAAAATGGCAATGAAAGAAAGCAAACGATTTCGTATACGAATCTTATACGTTCACTATTATTCGGATTGGTTGTTATGCTCGGATTGTCGTGTATACAGCAGCTCATTCTTGCTAACATTAACTTCGGTCCAACAATGCTTATGGTTGAAGTTCGTGGGATTCTCATTAACCTGGTATTCTTCATGTTCCTGAATCTACTCCAAAAGAATTATGAAAATCAATATGTGAACATGGAGCTTGAGCGAATCAGGAACGACAACCTGGGTGCACAGTATGAGCTGTTAAAGCAACAGGTCAATCCTCATTTTCTGTTTAACAGTTTGAGTACTTTAAAGTCCATGGTGGAAACCAATGACAAGGAATCTGTTAACTTCATCATCAAACTTTCGAATTTTTATCGCTATACTCTGGAGAGCCGGAAACTGGACCTGATTCGTGTGCATAAGGAAATCGAAATCCTCAACGCATACCTGTTTCTTCAGAAGGCAAGATTTGGTGATGGGTTCACGTTTACCAACACGCTTGCAAAAGAGTCGCTGAATACACTCATTCCGCCATTTACATTACAGCTGCTTGTTGAAAATTGCATCAAGCACAACATCGTTTCGTTAGACCGACCGCTACATATAAAGGTTTACGAAGAAGGTGACTGCATTGTCGTAGAAAACCAGATGCAACTGAAACTCGGTGAAAACAATTCTCTTGGTGTTGGCCTGAAAAATATTGACTTGCGTTATAGTCACTTCGTCGATAAACCAGTGAACATTGTCAACGACCAGAAAGTATTTAAAATCAAACTTCCGCTGATCTATGAACTTCATTATCATTGAAGACGAACTTAAAACCGCCAAATCACTTCAGCACACAATTCAGGAGCTAAAACCTGAATCGAGGATGATCGGTCAATATCAAAGCATCGAACGTTCTGTGGAAGCACTCTCGCAGGAGATTCATCCCGACCTAATCTTTATGGATGTGCAGCTTGCCGATGGCCTTTGCTTCGAAATTTTCAAAGCAGTAAAAGTAAAATGTCCAATAATCTTCTGCACCGCGTATGATGAATACTCGTTGCAGGCATTCAACAGCAATGGCGTCGATTACATCGTGAAGCCAGCTTCGAAAGAAGATATCAGTGAAGCGCTTCGAAAGGTCGACGAATTGAAGAACTTCTTTCAGCAAAAGTCTACACCGGATTTGGAAGCGATCTTATCGAGGTTGAGTACGCCATCAGGAAAGACGAGCTTTCTTGTATTCAAGAATCAGAAGTACACCACCGTTCAAACCGATAACATCGCCTACTTTTATATCCACAACGACATCACATCGCTTGTGACTTTCGACCGACAAGAGTTTACATTGAATCAATCCTTAGATCAGATCACTAGTTCTGTTTCAACTAAGCAGTTCTTTCGTGTAAACCGACAGTATATTGTCAACTTCAAGGCGATTAAAGAGGTGGAACATTATTTTCTCAGGAAGCTGCATGTGAAGCTTGTTATCGAAACAGCAGAGAAGCTGCTTATCAATAAGGAAAAGTCGCATGCGTTTTTGAGTTGGATGGAGCAGCGGTGAAGGCTACTAGTGGCTATTCCTGGGGCAAAATTGAAAACTCCTTAAATGTAACTTTCAGACCTTTATATAGCTCATAGAGATAAAATGCTATAGGGTTACTCTTCCCATTCTCTATCCTTTCAGATTGCCTATTCTTTTCGACAATTGAATCTGAAATGTCTAGATCTCCCTGTGATACCAGCTACTCAATCAATTATAGGACAGATAGACATCACTTGGTATTGAAGTTTAAGGTAGGCACAAGATTGCAGAAAAAATGAGAACTGGAATTTAATAGCAACCGAAATCAAAGAAAAAGACATAAAAAAAGCACTGTAAATTCTTACAGTGCTTTCGTGCACTCGTAGGAAATAAAACTCCTAAGCAATCATATCCAAACGTGTTCAATAATAGACTTTTTACTTTAAAACTACCCCCCAAAAGTACATCATTGTATAATAGTGTACTTGACCTATAATTTGACCATCAATAATTTAGATGAATATTTATTCATCGAATGGCAACGATTAAAGCAATTTTAAAGAAACGACTCGGAAAACCTTTAGTTAATGAAAATGGAGAATCATTGATTTATATTCAATATGTCCATCAAGCTAAATCTGCATTATTTTCTTCCAGAATAAAAGTTAAACCTGAATGTTGGAATGACAAAAAGCAGATTGTCGATTCAAAAAAAGAGATTAAAAGAATTAAAGCAAACGAATCAGTATTAAAAGATATTGAAAACACTGATAATTTAACAAATGCCCTCCTTAAATCGAAAAAAGCAAATATTGAAAGTATCGTCCGAAGGTTCCAATATGAAGGGAAGGAACCATCTATTTATTTAGTCAAAGAAGAATATGAAAAGAATTTTAAAAATAAAAATGAAGAAAAAACTCCTGAAAAGGACTTTTTCACTCTTTATGATGAGTATTTAACTAAAATTAAAAATTTAAAATCTCTTTCCAGTTATAACCAGGCTCAGACATTAAAGGTCCACTTAGTAGATTTTTTTGAATTCAATAAAGAAAAGCCCCGACTTGAGAAAATAGATTATAAGTTTTATGAAAACTTTATCCAGTTTCTTTATGCTGACATTAAGAAAAGGAATAAAAAAGGAGAAATCGTCGAGCGATTAGGTTTACATAATAATAGTGTAGGAATCAATATTAAAAATCTGAAATTTTTCCTTACCCACTTAGCTAATATAAAAATCACGGTAAATGAGGATTTCAAAAAATTTAAGGTTTTTAAAGAAAAAGGGACAATTGTTTTTCTTACGCAGCAAGAACTTGAAATTCTATATAATTTAGATTTAGCTAAAAATGCCTCTTTAGAGAAGGTCAGAGACCTTTTTATTTTTCAGTGTTCAACAGGTTTAAGATTCTCTGACTTAAAAAGAGTTGGGCCGGAACATATTTTTGAAAATACAATCCGAATGATGGCCCATAAAACCAAAAAAGCTATCAAAGTTCCCCTTACCCCTAAAGCCCTGGCAATTCTCCAGAAATATAATTATGAGCTTCCTATTATTTCTGAACAGAAGCAAAATTCATCATTAAAAACTCTATGTAAAAAAGCTGGCTTTACATCAAAAGTTGAAGTTCCATTTTATAAGGCAGGAAATAAGGAATACAAAAAGTATTTCAAATATGAGTTAATAAGCACTCATTGTGCTGTAAGAACCTTTATAACACATTGTGGAGAACGGGGCATTACTGCAAAAGTAGTGAGTGAGATTACGGGCAAAACAGTTAAGATTATTCTTGATCACTATTACGGTACAACTGACGAAACCATTGAGAAAGAAATGGAAAAAGCATTTGGATTTGGGATTAAATCAAACGAAAAATAAAATGGAAATACTATGTATTAAATCAATGTCTGCCGAATGTATGAATGATCAAATCAAATTTCCGGTAGCTAAAGACTATAAAATTTTTCTAGAAGACCTTTACGACACATACGAAATTCAAAAAGGCAAAAGGCTTTTACGAATTAAAAAAATATATCCCGGGACAAACGGGAAGTACATTGTATATCTTGATTCTAATAATAAGGAAGTATTTAACTCTTCTAAAGAAGCAGCTGAATATGTCTATAAATTATCTCTTATTCTAACCAATTATTTAGAAACCCTTATTCAAGAATATAATAGTGTCCAGTTTAAGATTCAGCCTTTGGTACTAAGCCTTTCAGGAAATGACTTTACTCTTTATAATAAGATAAAGGGAGAGATTGATGAAGAAATATATCATTTATCATTTCGCTATGCCGGTCACGATAATCATATGTTTTTTAAAAAATTAAAAAACATACAAGAAAGAATAATCCAGCTTTCACTTATAAAGCCTGCGCAGCCACAAACTAAACATCTAAATTATGGACGTAATATTATCATTTAAGGAATATCTTTCTTCTGTAAAAAGGTATAGCAAACACACTGTAATAGCATATATTACAGATGTAGAGCAATTCAACTCTTTAGTATGTGGTTTGATTCTTTCCATTTCAAGGAAAGACGTTAAAGAATGGATTATCCGATTGCATGATTCCGGAGTATCGACTAGGTCCATCACGAGGAAAATTCATTGCCTCCGTACATTCTATAAATTTTGCTTAAAGAATGAATTGATCGATTATAATCCTATGCAAAATATTACAACCCCAAAATTCCCAAAGAAAGTGATTGAATTTATTCCTGAGAATATAATCGTGGAAGTTTTGGATAATCTTGAAATTGGCGAAAACAGAAAGCTTATAAGAGACAAACTCCTTCTTGAATTATTGTATTACACGGGGTGTAGGATAGATGAAATAATCAATATTAGGATATCTGACATTTGTCTTTATAAGCGTGAAATAAAGGTTAAAGGAAAAAACAATAAAGAAAGACTAACCTTTATTAGTAAGGGAATTGCGGAGCTTATAATTAGCTATAATCAAAAATGGAAACATAAAAATAAATCCGGTTTCTTATTAGTTGATAATACGGGAAGTCAAATTTATCCAATGTTTGTCCAAAGAACTATTGATAAATACTTTCCTATTACTAAGGTAGGATTTAAAGTAAGTCCGCATATTTTCAGACATACCTTTGCCTCCCACTTAATTAATAAAGGAGTTCCTATTTTCGCTATTAAGGATTTATTAGGTCATGCCACTATTGCCAGTACTGAAGTATACACCCACATAAAATTTAGTGCCTTAATCGACATGCATAAAAGAATGCATCCGAAAGGATAATTATTTATTCATATAAATAAAAATATCATATGGAAGAAAAACACTTATTAGATGTTTCTGTATTTGGAGATAACGTCAAAATACTTTTTAGCGATTCAACTGTTATAGAAAAACAAATTCGATTTATCAAGGCAGATATTAATTCTGTTATGATCTATTTTAATGATAAATCAATATTAGAATTACAGCCCATCAAATATGAAGAACCGGAAGGATTCTCAGCTTACTTCTAACATTATAAATTATGATGTCTTTTTATTAATTAACAACAATTCAACCAGCTAACCTTTAATTTTTGGCGTAGACAGGTTTTCGTTTTTATCAACTATTCAATCAGCTAACCTTTAATAAAAAAATTGAAGCTACATTGAAAAGCTAAAAGACTATATCCTTAAAGGAATAGTATTGCTTATTTATTCTTATTATAACTATTTTAATCATAAGGTTTGTTTTGATTGTTTATTTTAATCAATTTTGTATTGATTATACGTTGCCCGATTAGGGATTATATTTATAAAGCTCAAAAGTTACTTTTAGATTAATTTAATCTACGTCGTTTAATAGTTAACTATTAGCGATTAATTTCTTCCACTAAATATTTAATAAAAATTCAGCCTTAATTGATTTAAGATAAATAGCGGATATCCGTGTTCTTATTCAATTCCAATTAGCTTTGAACAAAGCTACAAGCTGCTTTATATCCCTCTTTCAATGGCTGCAAGCTTAAGAAGCTCGCTACCCCTCCCGTTATTATTGCAATTCTTTGATATCGGATGATATCACATGTTAAAGCTTTAATTCATCAAACATTTATAATTATGTTCCTAAGCGCAAAGGAGGCCTCAGACTTTTTGAGGATCTCTAAAAGCAATTTATATCAATTAACAAGATGTAATAAATTAAAATTCTATAAACCCAACGGCAAAAACTTATACTTCAAAAAAGAGGATCTTATTGACTATATAAAAGGAGGTAAAGATGAATAATCAAGAACCTTCTAAGGGAATCCCTTTTCTTTCATTTAGAGAGACTCAAAAAGCTCTAGACTGCTCTAGAAGTTTCATGTACCTGCTGATTGACAAAGGCGAGTTAAAGCCGAAGTATTTAGGTAAGAAACCCTATTTTTTAATTAACGATATCCTCTCTGCGATGAAGGATGCAGAGGAGAAATTTTAAAACTTATAATGTAAAGTCAAAAGAAATGAAAAATAACAAACATATAAATAGGACACTGAATCAAAAAAACATCCATAGTAATATCCATTCTGGACATCTTAAATTTAAATTTCCGCACAAAAAAAGAGTGGAAGTAAAATGTGCAGAATTAGATTCAATCGAAACTATAAAAAATGTAGTTACTATAAGATTTAAGGATAAACTATTAATTAGACTATCTTTTAAAGATAAGCAGGAATTACTATTGGACTTTAGAGACAATGAAGAAGAATGGGAGTCTTTAAAAATTTTCCGTTCAAAACATCCTTCCCCAATCTATGATTTCACTTATTTAAGTAACAATAAAGAATTAACCACGATCATACTTGAATCAAGTATTGCAGCGATTTATGTAGAGACAAAGATGTTACTTGTTTTTTTTATAACAGCCGAAAATGAATTAAGGCAAAGACAGTTCAATCTTTAATGAATCAACAAAGTCTATTGCTATTATAAATTAATAGACCGCTGTATACCTTCTAAAAAAAGAAACATTTAAATCATGTTATCATAGGTATGGCGTATGTATATAACATACGCCAAGCGGTCTCATTCTGTAACTCCAACACACTAAGATTACCAACCTAAACAACTGTATGGTAGACACTTTACACTTTAGAATCCATGATTTACAAATACATGAACATTTGAAAAACTATTTATTAAAATTGTACAAAACTGGCCGGACTAAAAAACGAATTGAGGTAGATGAAGAAACCGGAGAAATAGCATTCAAAAACAAGTTTGTATTTGAGAACTTAGCCTTTTTAGATACTGGAAATAACTATGTAGTTAATCATTTTAATCAACTTAAATCCAGTCATTATAACATAGCTTATAAGATTGATATTTCCAGAGATTTCATAGAAGTCAATGTTTCATTGCCTAAATACTATTATGGTACTAACGTTATTCAAATGCTTCCGCATCTATACGACAAAGAATACACTCCATTCTTTCATGCTAGTTCATTTAAGGAAACAATAGAAAATTTCTATCGAATCTTCCTAAAGGTTTTTATGAATTTCCTGGAAAAGAATTTTCCGAATACCCATTTATCTTTTGTCGAGTTGGTCAGGATTGACTTTTGTTTTAACCAGGTCTTTAATACAAAAAGTGAAGCGCTCGAATATTTTCAGTTATTGAAATCACGAAGAAAAAAATATGAACGGGAAAATCCACACAAATTTTACTATGATACTTCCTTTTCTAATGTCTCAAGAGATCACTCATTTAAAGTATATCATCAGGGTACTGAATTTAATAAAAATGACAGAAAAGAACTTTTTAAAATCAATGAAAAGGCTGGACGTGAAAAATATAACTTAAAAAAGCTTCAGCATTTAGCTGACTTAACCTTAAGATATGAATTGACTTGTAGAAACAGATTTCTATACCGATCTTATATTTTCGCATGCGAATTAAAATCCTCTACCTATAAGAAAGCTTATAGTAACTGGAATAAATATAAAAAGCATCCTGATAAAATTTCTAAGATTAAAAACCTTGTCGAAAGAACAGCAATAAAAAAAGATGTCAAAGAAATTGATAAGCTTATTAACCAATCTAGAAGATTTTATTTCGGTAACTGCCCAGGTGATATCAAATTAACTGCAGATATCTTTAAAGTATTTCTTAACAAATTTTATGATATGGTCAGTGACATTCAGGTTCGGAATGATTCCTCCAAATTGCTTGATATATCTAAGGTCATGAATGAGATTGATTCATTTGAAGGAATAAAAAAACTCTTAAGTAGATCATCTATGACTAAGGGAAAATATGCTGTTAACAGGAGTAAAATAAGGATGATTTTAGCAATGATGGAAGGAGGATTAACATTGGATGAGATTAGGAAAGGAGGACTAATTCCTAAAGCCACGTTTTACAGATATGCTAACTTTCTAAAATCTTTGGGAGTTGATAATCACTCTGTATACGGTATTCATGTTGATCAGACTTTGTGCTTTCAGAACTATTATTTGTATTTGAATAAGAATGCAAATGAGATAAAAAATATAAGGATGCTACCGATATAATTCATGTCAATAAAGCTCTATAAAAGGAGCTTTATTGGTATAGCTAAGTCTAGGTTATAGATTCAGAACCTCTTTAACACTTTTAATATTCTAAATCTTTTATTATTCTTATCCTCTTAATCATTCTTTATATTTGGCCCATATAAATTCTGACAATTATGAAACCTGAACATCTGGCAATAATTAAACAACTTATAAAAGAGTTTTGGATACAACTTGTATTGAGTATTGCTTGGAGTGTTTATACTGTTTACAATGCTTCTGAAAGGAGTGATGTTATTTCAATCTTTATAAAAAATTTTGGAACTAGCTTCTTTCTCTTAAGTTGGTTCTTTGGCCAATTCATTAGAGTTAAGAAGCAGAAGAAAACAGAGAATAGCTTTGAAGAGCTAAAAACAAAGACTGAAGAATTAATAAAACAGCTTGAACAGGCAACAACTAAGACAATTGGAAATTTAACCGGAGGGAATAGCTTCCCCATAATCAAACTTGCTTCGTTCCCAGCTATAATCGAAATCAATAAGAAATGCACCCCTGTAATTTTCATTGAAGTGGAAGGAGATTTCCCTGTTTTTGATGTCGAAGTAGTGATACTTTATTATTCTATACCTGAATATTCTATTTCAGATGAAAGAAAGACAATAGAAATTTTACATAAACAAACTTTTGTTAAACTTGAAAAGGTTCCTTCATTTACTTCCATGGAAAATCTTAAAGTTGTAGCTCATATAACAACAAGGAATGGTTCATTCATACAAAAGTTGAGAATGGATATAGTAGATGAAAGATTAATGTGGGCAACCAGAACCTTTAAGTTTATGGGGAAAGGTTCGATTGATATTATTCATGAGGAAAAACACCCTAAATATAATGAAATGACTGATGAAGCCATTTTCGGTACTGGGACTGTTGATTTTAAAAGGAGTAAAAACTTAACCTCTTCTCATTTCAGTGCAAATCATTTACATTGATCACTAGCCTCCATATTGATGAAATACATATTAAGTGTTACTTTTCATTGCTCAACGAAAATGATCTGCGTTGAGAAGTTTTATCTTTATAGAAATAAATATTAGTAGATAGAGCACCAAAGCAAAGGTACTCATTGAGGAAAAGGAAAATTAGAAGTAAAGGGAAAACTGGAAATCACCAGATAAATTTTGATTTCTTGATTATTTAATTAACTTTGAAACAATGGGTTATATATTTTTCATTTAATATTGAGTGCTACCGGTATATCAAGCAATATCATTCATTAGAGAAATTCCTGAAGGAACTACGAGACCTTGGTTAGTGAATGTTTTGGTAGAGGATAAACTAGTACCATATGTTGTTAAAATCTTTAATAGCAAGCAAGAGGAGGACAATCAATCTACAGTAAGGGAAGTTTTGGGAAGTGTTCTGGCAAGTGAATTTGACTTGTTGACTCCAGAGCCTGCTTTAATATATTTTAACGATCAGTTTAATGATACTTTACCGATTGAGTTATCAAAAAAAGTTGATCCTCACACACATAAATTTGGGTGTAAGTATATGGAGGGGGCTTTTCCGATTAACACCAAGAGTAGCACTAACTATATTATTGAAGCAGATACAATTTACGGATTCGATAATCTTCTATTTAATGTAGATAGAAAAAGAAATAAAGCTAACTCATTTTTGATTAAAAATGAGATTTATCTTATCGATCATGAGTTGTGTTTGAACTTTAATATTGATAGTGCTATAAACTTTGATGAAAGAGTTTACGAGTACAAAAAGCATTTATTCTATAGAGATTTAAAAGATTTAGGTTCAGTAAAAAAAGTATATGCTTTTGGAACTTTTCAAACTAATCTAAAAGTTCTTAATTTACGTACAATTGAGGAAAATTTAGATTTATTGGAGGATTTAAATCATTTTTTACCTCAAAGGGATGATATTATTAATTATTTAGCGTTTGTAAAAACAAATAATGATAAATTTGTTTCCTATTTAAAAAGGTCCATTTGTGAATAATCAATTTAAATATTATTTGTTGAAATATACACA
>NZ_JAGHZZ010000003.1:493820-494050 GCF_017745095.1 Sporocytophaga sp.
AATATTTAAATTTCCTCAAAATTTGGATAGGCTTAAGAACTTATACTCTGATTATTCTGAATCAGAATTAAAACAGCATCTTAAATCTATTGCATCAAGTGTAGACGTTTATACGCAATCGAAAAGAGAGATACCTGAATTATTTCAAAACGCAGAGTTTGAAATTGAACGTTTTCTACTTAAGGATGCAACGGTCTTTCAGTTTTCTGAACCAATTAATGGTATCTTAT
>NZ_JAGHZZ010000040.1:0-19131 GCF_017745095.1 Sporocytophaga sp.
GGACTTTACACATAAAATTTTAAGTAAATGTAAGCCCTCTTTTTCAATTCTTGATTATCATTACTTTTTGTTTGGTGTTCCTTTTAACCTAGTCTCGCTTTTTTTACTAATTTACTAAGTTATTTTACTGTTTTGGAAGATTTTAAATTAAAATCATCAGGGGATACGCACAAAGAATGTAGAGTATCTTGTGATATAATTTGGCCCAGTGTCCTGACTGAATTGAAGTCTTTGATTCCTTTAAAAGAAAAGACTAAAGGGGTGAGGAGCCTTTTTTTATAATATGTTATTGCTATTTTTAGTTAATACAAATCCTGAATATTATACATGATGAATAAAACATATTTTACATTGCCAGATGATTTGGGAATTGGTTTAAACGATACTCTTATTTATTTCTATTCTAATGACAGATCATCGGTTAACAATAAAGTTTTTTTTACTAAAAATGTGATATGCCTTTTGCAGAAGGGAATAAAACAAGTACATACGTCAGAAGGAAAAACAAGTATTAACAATAATGATGTTTTGCTATTAACAGGAGGTAGTATATTAATGTCAGAGGCTGTTACAGAAGACAATATGTTTGAAGCCATTCTGATATTTTTCGGAAACAATACGCTTACTGATTTTTGTGCCAGACATACAGGTACATTTGTACAAAAGGCTTCGGACAAGCCTATCCTAAAGTTATGTAAAGATGATTTTTTAAGTAATTATTGCCAGTCTATTTACCTTCTGCGAAAGGAAGGTAATTCAGCTATTGATGAACTAAAGGTTCAGGAACTTTTAGGCTATTTAAGTACTCAATATAAAGATGTTTTTCAGTGCTTTGTTTCACATGCTTTAGAGGATTGTAGAGAGATAAAACTGAAGCAGGTTGTTGAATCAAACATTTATAATGGATTAACAATTGAAGAACTTGCTTTTCTATGCAACATGAGTATATCCACTTTTAAAAGGCACTTTGCTGAAGTTTATAAGATGTCCCCTCAGAAATATTTTACCGAACTGAAAATGAAGAAAGCTGAGTTCTTACTTTTTCATCAAAATAGGCCATCAGAGATATTTGCTGAACTTGGTTATGAAACCTTATCAGCGTTCAGCACTGAATTCAAGAAGTTTTTCGGCGTGTCTCCGAAGCAATTTCAGGATAAAATGAGCTGCTAAAAAAACAATTTGAACTTTCAGCATAACAAACTTTATCATATCCTTTTATTCTTTTGTGATAAAGATAAAGAGCAATGAAACAGCTCTGCATATAAAAGCTATTATTTCAAGCCTATTATTTAATAAAATGAATAACGAATACCTTGAAAGTGTAATAAAACAATTTGAGTATTATAAAATGCTTGGGGAAAAGACATTTTCCCAACTGAGGGATGAAGATCTTTTCTGGCGATATAATGAGGAAAGCAATAGTATTGCAATCATTGTAAAGCATCTATCGGGGAATATGCTGAGTCGCTGGACAGATTTCCTTACAACAGATGGAGAGAAGGAGTGGAGAGATCGTGATAGAGAATTTGAAAATGATATTACATCAAAACAAGAGGTGCTGGATAGATGGAACGAAGGATGGAAGATTTTTCTTGGTGCGCTTAGGTCTTTAAGTGAAAATGATTTAAGTAAAAATATTTATATCCGAAATCAAGGGCATACTGTGCTGGAAGCCATAAATAGACAGCTTGCTCATTATCCGTATCATATTGGGCAAATTGTTTTTATAGGTAAAATGCGTGCTCAGGAGTGGCATTCTTTATCCATTCCTAAAGGATATTCTAAAGCGTTTAACGCTCAGAAATTTTCTCAGGAAAAACATAAGGCACATTTTACAGATGAATATTTGAATAAAAAGGATAAAAGCTAAATTGTTAAAACAGATATTATGGAATTCTCTTGAGTAAAAGCATTGAAAATTTTTCTTGTCTGAAAAAATATTTAGCTAGTTAAATATTTTTTCATTTGATATCCATCTATTCCTTTTCAAAAAGGGCTTTTCTGTATTCAATTCCCCATATGGCGATTTCGTCAATGATACGTTCCAAAGTTCTGCCATATTCTGTGACTTCGTATTCTACAGTGATAGGTTTTGTGTTGAGTATAGTTCTGCTTACCAATTTATTCATTTCCATATCCTGCAACTCTTTTGACAGCATCTTTGCAGCTATACCATCAACTTCCCGCAATAAATCCATAAAGCGCATTTTGCCACCCTGCATTAAGGTCCCAAGGATGTGAAACTTCCATTTGCCAGATAATATATCCATAGTATCTTTAATTGCAGTAATCCTTGTTTTACAGATGTTTGTGTTATTGACGATGGGTTGCTTCTTCATTGCTTTAGCTTTTGGTAATGCACAATTATTATCTAAAGATAAGTTACTAAAAAATCAATTAGTTCCCAATTGTAAAGTAGTTACCAATTGGAAACTGATATCGCTCGTAAACTTAACGTAAATTAAATTAGTGATGAAATTATGGATAGTAATCAGGTCAGAATAATTATATAGATCTATAATTTCCATATGTTCTGAAGTTTAAAAATTCAGCAACTGTAGGATTGAAATAGGACCTTTAAGTTGGTATGGTAGTCGGGTTTAAATTGAACAAGTCTGTTTTATTTTGATCGTTCAATATCTACAGCTTTATTAATAATTTAAATTATGCTTGATAATGGTAAGAGTTTTTAAAATATATTTATTAATGCTTGCAATAATGGTCATTACAAGCTGTCAGGGACAAAAAAACAATAAGATGATGAAAAATAAGTCAACCAGTGAAAATCCTTTGTTATGTGATCCTGTGGAAGGAATTTGCGGAATCCCTGATAGTTCAGGCAGCACAAAAATCAAAGTGCACAAAATTATCAAGCCTGTTAAAGTAGTTTACTTTACCGATCCTATATGTTCTTCATGTTGGGGAATAGAGCCTCAATTGCGTAAGCTGAAACTTGAATATGGTAATAATATAGAAATTGAATACAGGATGGGCGGATTGTTACCTGACTGGAGTTATAATAGTGGCGGTATAAGCAAACCTTCTGATGTAGCTCATCATTGGGATGAAGTGAGTGTTTATTATGATATGCCCATTGATGGAGATGTGTGGCTGGAAGATCCTTTACCATCTTCTTATCCGCCATCAATTGCTTTTAAGGCAGCCCAACTGCAGGATCCAGACATTGCGGTCTTATTTTTAAGAGAGATTCGTGAAATGGTTTTTTTACAGAAAAAGAACATCACCAAATGGGAACATCTTGAAGCAGCTGCTAAAAAAGTTGGGCTAAATACTTCACAACTTAAAATAGATTTTGACGGAACAGCAAAAACGCTTTTTGAGGAAGATCTGAAGCTTGCCAGACAATTTGGTGTCAGAGGGTTTCCCACTATGTTTTTTATAGATAAAGAGGGTAATAAAGAAACCGTATACGGCTCAAAGCCATATGCATTCTATGAAACATCTGTTCTTAAGCTTAACCCATCAACTGCTAAAATTGAATACAGCAAAAACTGGGAAACTCTGTTTGCTAAATACAATTCGCTTACTGCAAAAGAATTTTCAGAGTTATCGGGTATGCCAAGAAGTGAAAGTGAAAAGTATCTAAATGATCTTTCAGCCAAAAATATTTTGGAAAAACTTTCTACAAAAAATGGATCAATATGGAAGTTAAAAGATTCAAGAAAGATGGAATAGTGAGTCTTCTCTCGTTAATCAATTTAACCGCTAGTACCCGTAAAGTAGTCAATCTGGCTTCTATACGGGTACTGACGGATCATTAAAGTAGAGGTATTTTTATTTTTTTTGAAAAAATATTTTTTCCTTAAAATATTTCTGTCGCTTATCCGTCTACAAATTCAAATCAAGGGAAGAATCATTAAAGGGAAGTTAAACCGATTGATGATTATCCATAACCTAAACTATTTAACTGATGACGAATGTATTAAAGCTATCCCAATGTGGGAAAGTTGTTCAAAATGAAGATTTTAATCCGAATACAGGTTCCGAAACGGAATCTAAATATGAGTGTACTGGTAGATGTGACCAGCATAAGGATCAGAAGGATGTTACAAAGTCTCTGAATGAGATCATTTTGAAGCAATTGTTTTTTTAGAGCAATCATCTTATAATTTCTTTTTCATAGGATAAGAAAAACCAGATAAGCATTGTAAGAACTACTTATCCGGTTTAAAATGATATCTGAAAAATTATGGTAATTAAGATTACCCTATGCTTGGTGATACAATAGAACCTCCTGTGCATTTGTATTAAGCATAATAAGATCAGTGGTGTCCCCCAGAACTTCATCGACCAGACCATAAGACTTTGCTTCAAGGGCATTGAGATACTTATCTCTCAAAAAGAAATTTTCTATTTCCTTCCATGAGTGACCTGTGTTGTTTCCAATGATGTGGAATAACTGTGCTTGAATACGTTCTTGTTCACGTGTAGAGATTCTGACATCTTCCGTATATCCTTTTCCTCCACCACTTGTAGGGTGCATGTGAATTGTAGCATGTGGAAGTGCAAATCTTTTTCCTTTACTTCCAGAAGTGAGTAGTGCAGTTGCCATGCTTCCTGAGAAACCCACACTAACAGTGGAGACCGGCGCTGAAATCATTTTCATTGCATCATGGATAGCTAAGCCTGCATATACACTTCCACCAGGACTATTGATATACATGTTAATCTGTTCGTGCTGATTTATACTATTCAGATAAAGCAACTGTGCGACTATAAGATTGGCAACCTGATCATCAATAGCAGTGCCAAGAAATATAATGCGCTCTTTGAGTAAAAGGCTGTATATGTCATATGCTCTTTCTCCATGGCTGTTGCTGTCAATGACCATGGGAATAACGTTTGCATTGATTTTCATAATCGTGAATTAGGATTTAGTAAATAAACTGAGAATTTTATGTCGGAAGCCTTTATTTTCAGGAGCAGTAAACAGTTTTTCATGCACTGCTTCAATTTCAGTTTTTAATTGCTTTCGACTGTATTTTCTTATTAGATTGTAAATTTGTTTCTGTTCTGTTGCTTTTTGTAACAGTTCAGGTTGCAGTACCATTCGGGCTTCGAAAACCAGTCTGGATTCAGGAGTTGAATTCTTTAAAAGATATTCTTCAATCTCCCTTATTTCATTCAACGAAGTCCTCATATGCCAATGATTTTTCTTTTACTGTTTCCCTTATTTTTTCAATACACTTGTACTTCTGCACAGTGGCAGACCTTGTTCCTGAGTAGCCGAATTGCTGAGCTATATCGGTTATAGAAGCTTTGTCATAGTAGAATGCACTGAGTATTTCCATGCATTTTTGTCCTGCTGTTTCCAGTAAATGCATAAGTTTGTCAGTGAGAAGATTATCTTCTTCAATCACAGTTTCTGATGCAGCATTATCGATTGTATCATTGACTACATTACTTTCAAGTCTTCTGCACCAAAGGTGTTTAGCAATTCCTAGAATATAAGCCTTTTCATTTTTTACAGGAGCAAAAGATTTTGTAACAAGTTTTTCATAATAAATGATCAATGCATCCTGGAATATGTCTTTAGCCTCTTCATAATTACCTCCTTTTCTGCTTATATACCTTGCAACTGCCGGAAAGGCCTTCTTATAAAGCCCCATGAAAAGTAACTGCCTTTCCTGGGAGACCTTTAAAATTGATATTTCTGACATAGTTTTGATTTTTATTATATAAGTGCAATGTTTGACTCATATATCACCCGGAACCTAAATATTTTTTTTAAATTTCTTCAAAAGATAAATCTTCCCTGATAATAAACGAGTTGGAATAATTTTTTGATACATCTTATTTGTCATTCGAAAGTTAATAAAAGACGCACTTTCAAATGAAAATATCAAGTGTTTGATTTTTAGATAAAATAAATAAAAAATTACATGAGTATTTATATGAATAACATTCCTATGTAATCCTGGTTAGGAAGGTGTATGCATTAAGAGGGGCATATTTAAAAATGAATTAAAGTATTCTGTAATCAATAAGTTCTTTAGGGATAAGAAGACAGGTTCCTTGATGTCTGTTCCATTGCAGATATTATTTGTTACTCGTCTTTAACTCTTCAGGATTGTTCATATACATTTAAATCAAATAATATATCATGAGAAAAATAACTTGCTATGCGTGTCTAATGATTATACTATTTCTAAGTATGACATTTATTGAAACCTCCTTTTGTCAGCCTGTATTCATAAAGGTTATTCCGTCAGGCAGCAAGAACTTTACAAATAATTTTGGTAGGCTCTTTTTTACAAGCAATGATTCTTTATGGACATCGGATGGAACAACCGTAGGAACCGAATTTATGAAGAAAACCAATGAGCCGATTATAGAAATTGTAAATATTAGATTAGGATCCTTTATTTTTTTTACAACACTCCAGGCTGATGGTCAAAAAGCTTTATGGAAGACAAATGGAACAGGCACTAATACTCTCAAAATTGCTGCATACCCACAGATCTGGCCCATTATGCATTACAAAAACGGCTTGTTACTGGCTATTGATGATGGAATACATGGAAGGGAGTTATGGAACCTTGATATCTATGATAATCTTTCTATTGTGAAGGATTTAGCACCAGGATCTGAAACAGGATTGCAAAGTTTCCCGATATATTCTGGTGGAAACTTATATTTTATAGGATATGGAGGACCTGATGAAGGAGATCTTTGGACAACAGATGGAACAGAAGCCGGAACAACTCTTGTGTTGGACTTACCGGCTTCTGTGTCTCCTTGGTACCTTACAGATGTTAATGGGATCTTATTTTTTGGGGATGGTGAACGTTGTGAAGAGTATAACAGAGTTGCAAATTTATGGAAGACAGACAAAACATTGGCAGGAACTAGTCTATTAAGATCATTTAATAAATGTGAAATCAATCAGGACTTTGCCAATTTCATCTCATATAAAGATAAGTTGTATTTTCTGATGTTAGAAGATGATGGCCTTAGATCTTTTTTTTACACAAGTGATGGAACAGTTGATGGCACAAAGGAAATTACTCTTTTGGAGCACGATGCGTGGGTGTATCCTTTTGAAATAGTAAACCAGCAGATTCTGATAACTTATGAGGGAAATAATTCTTATCCTGGTCCGCTTATTAAATTTGATGGGACTACTGCAGAACCAACTGTTTTTCATTCATTTTATAACCACTTCCATGATATGAATCATTCTTCCAATGGAAACTCTTTATTCTTCATAGATAACTCTCATGAACCGGATAATATCATGACAGAAGATGAGTTTTTTCAAAGTGACATGAATAAAGAAAATACAAGATCATTAAAGGAAATATTCGGAATATCTTTTGCCAACTCCAGGAATATCAGCGCTTCAGTAGGAAGACCAGGTGTTTATTTTACAACTGGTAAAAAGTATTCCACAGAACCATTAAAATTATGGCTTTACAATTCAGCCCAACCCTCGGATAATTCTCCTTATTTCACTTTAGTCAATGCAGATAATAGGATTGACATAAGTTGGTTAAAAGATGATGATTACATTTTTATGAGACAGAATCCTAAAATAAATATCCGATATAATGATACGTCTTCATATGCAAGTGTTGTTTTTAAATTAAACGGAAGTGTCTATAGGACTGATAATACTTATCCGTATACATTGGCCGGTATCAATGATGGTAGTTATGATGCTTGGTTACCAAGTGATGGAACCTATGAACTTACAGCTACACCATATTCGATGCCAAATGGCACAGGTATAGCAGGAACACCATTTACAATAAATTTTACGGTAGTTGAATCCGCTGAAGTAATGAGTGTAGCGCAAGAAACCAAGCAAGAAGGGGGCGTCATGGATGTTTATCCTAATCCATCTTCAGGCAATTTTAAATTTACTGTTGAAAGTAAAGAAACCGGTATAGCTAAAGCTGAAATATTCCGGTTGGACGGGAGCAGGATAGAAACAATTCTGGATGTTAATACCCATCCAGGAGAGGTGGTTGAGTTTTCATGGAACAGTAAGAATCTTCCTCAGGGGATTTATATATGCAGGTATACTTCAAGTAAAACGCAACTTGTAAAAAAGCTTATCTTGAATAAGTAGGATAGAAATACAATCATGTTGATAGGAAGGAGCTAGTTTAGAGAACAGCTCCTTTTTTGTTTTCTGCAAGCTAATTTAGAATTGATTGAATCATCTGAGAATATGCGATTGCTTGGAGGCTGTATTTAATTTCAATGTTAATCTCATTCATTTTTGTACATCTTTATATTTCTTAAAAACTTCCTTAAGAGTAGGGAGTTCATCAAGCTGTCTGGATGCTGTGGAGTCGTAAATGAAACCTGAATTGTCTGATTTTTTGAGAAAGATATTACAGGTATAATGATCGTCGTATTTAAAATCTATATTCCCATAACCTAATATACCTGATTTTAGAATCGTTACATCTGAAAGGTCGTCGTTATTGATATCCTGAAATGAGACCCCTATTACTTTCTCTAATGTATATAAAGTTCCATCTGTTAACGAATGAGGAAATTCATAGAATAAAGAATCTTTATAAATCAGATAAGGCTTCCTTTCCCAATTGTCATCAATAATGAATATAAAGCTTATTTTCTGATCAGTTGATAAATAAAAATTATCTTCACTCTGGTTTGGGCGTAAGAATGGATACATAGATTGTAAATAATACATTTGATATGGATCGATTCTGGAAGTCTTCGGGATTTTGTTAAATGTGAGTCCTTCCTTAGTTAAATCGGTAATTAAAACCAAAGAATCTTTTTGCTTGATGATTTTACCTAAACTATCGAAATAAATACATTTCGGATGTATTAGTTTTCCTAAGCTGTCATACACATATGAACTTGTTTTACAAGCACTGCGGATCTTTCCATTTGTAAAAAAAGTTTTATTGTACTCAGAAAGGGAATCGTCTTGATTTATAGCAGGAATGGGAATCAAAGAACCTTGTTTTAAATCTTCTTCCTGTTGCTCCTGTTCTGATTGGCAAGATTGAAGCAATACAGCAATTGGTAATGTAATAAGGAAAATCAAGCGAGAAATAAAAAGGGTGTTATAATAGACTTTCTTTGTTAGCATTATGGAGTATTAGAGTAAAAATCATTTATAGATAAAGCTAAACTAAAATTCCTATTTACATTGTAAAAATGTTAAATAATCTTTTTGTATTCAAATTTTACTTGTAAACCAATAATTTGTAGTTCAAAATCAATGAGATTAATTTACTTTAAGACATGAAGGAGGCGAATTTATAGAATCAGTTTTAAATCTTGAAGAGCGTTTCCTCTGAAAGCTTTAACTGACATTTTCTCCTGTTACTCCCCTTAAAGTGATGGATTTGAAAAGGCTTCTGAGCTCAGTATTTTAGCAAGTCATAAGCTATAAAACTGTTCTTTAAGAGTCAGGGTTTAAAGGAACTGAGACAAATTTAATCTTAGTTGCCTTTTTATTTATTTATGCTTTACAATCACAAAATATTTCTTTGTATTAAACCTTGCTCACCTTATGTTTTCTAGACTCTCTTATCTTACACCAAATAACTTTTGTTCATTCCTAGGCAGTTTTTAGTACATAAAACTTTTGAGATAAAGTGTAAGTTCTACTATTATAGATAGTAAAAAAGGTAAAAATCAAATGAATATTTCAAACATAGATAATAAATTAAAGGACATCTCTAAAGATGATGATTTAGGAGTAGAACTTGCTCTTTTAACTGGCGACGAAAAGATGTCTATATTTGCATTGGAGCTTCAGAAGGGGGAGTTTATTCATGCTCACTATCACAAGGAAGACATCGAAACTTATTTTATCCTTAACGGAGAAGGAGTGGTGTTTCTAGGGACAAAAGATCAAGATGGGGTAATATGGGAAAGTGAAGATAAGGTACATAAGGGGGATTGCTTTACAATCTATCCTCACCAGGTGCATAAATTTAAAAACCTTTCAAGTGAGACACTGAGGATAATTGCAACAGCACCATTAAGCCATAGCGAGGAAGATCGTTATTTTGTGAATGATAAAGATTGAGGTGGCTGTTGGGTGATGTAAATTAAATGAAGAGGGATTTAATACAATGAGTAAAAGTTTAAAATAAGTCCTGTCCGGGGACAGGACTTGAAATATGAAGCTTATAGTTTATTCTGTTTCTTTAAAAACTAAATACAGCGTACCGAATTTATCATCTGTCAAATAAAATTTATTATTCCCTAATGCATATATACCGCAAGGTCTTCCGTGTATTTTTCCTTTTTCATCAAGAAAACCTTTTATGAAATCTTCAGGAGGGGTGTTTGCTCTGACCCGCTGCACTGAGTATCCCATGGCCATGGAGGGGTTATAGGAGCCATGCTGTGCTACCAGAAAATAATTTTTAAGGGTAGAGTCATCTGCTTTTTCTTCTCCAAACCAAGCCAAGCCTAATGGGGCAGTATGTGCTCCAAAATAACTAAAAGCTCCCGGAACTGACTTAGCTGAAATTTTTGTCTTTGACGTATCGTATTTTGGGTCATCATAGACTTTGCCTTGCCAATGGTAACAATATGGCCAGCCATAGTTATTACCATCCTCTATCAGAAACATGGCATCATCCGGTTTGCCTTTCCCAAGATGGTCCGCTGCCATATTGGAAGCGTACAGGCTACCCTTTGCCCATGCCAATCCTACAGCATTGCGAATACCGCGGGCATAGATACGTCTATTTTTTCCATCCGGATCCATTTCTATTATGGAAGCCCTCACTTCTTCTTTTTCTATACAGGTATTGCAGCTGCTTCCAACAGAAACGTACAATTTGCCATTGTCCCCGAACTGAATTGTGCGTGTAAGATGCCAGCCTCCATATCTATAGCTTAGACCATAATCAGGAAAAGTATCCAGCACCTCAGGAGCACCTTCTGGCTTTTCCATACCTTCAGTATATGGATATCTGACAAGCTTATCTGTGAATGCTACATACAGCCAATCCTTTCCTTTGTTATCCTTGTAAAAGGCGAGACTGTTCGGGTTTCTAAGCTGCTCTGCAAATACAGCTTTTTGGGTTAAGGTCATAGAGGAATCATCCCAGCCGTCCAGTATATAGATCTTACCCTTGGTATTGTCTTCAAGGTTATACATATCTGTAAGAAACAACCTTCCATCCGGACTTAAGTCCATAAACCTGATTCTTTTCATACCCCAGGCAACTGGCTTTATTATAAAACCTTCCGGCAAATATAGATTAAAGGTATCTCCGTTGGGGTGAAAAATCTTTTGCTCAATGAAATTGATAGGTGACGTATCCGCTACAGGAAGAGGTGTAACAGCTTTTTTTTCTACAATCTTTGCTTCCTGTGGTTTACCCGTAACTGTGCTTTCTTGAGCTGAGGTCTTCGATCCCTTTGTTTCAGCAGCTTTTTCTCCTGAACATGAAAAAAGGAAGATCAACCCCACAAATGTTTTAAGCATTATAAAATTCAAAAAATGACGATTCATATTTTTTTTATTTAAAAGTAAACAAACCTACAAAAAAAGGATAAAGTAAAGAATTGAATGCCGATGGTTTTTAGCTTAACTTGCCTTAAATACTATTGACATGACCAAAAGAGTTAATCTCCTTTTTTACTTTTACTTAATCCTCCTAATCAGTTTTCAGGCATGCGCACAGGATAAAAAGAAAAAAGAATCCACTTCAAAGGCTGAAAAAGAGTTGTTTAAGTCGGAATATTATACGGATTCTCTTTTTAGTATAGGTATAGAAGGGCCATATTTTTTTGAGGGAAATTTATATGCTGTAAACTTTCGGAAAAAAGGAAACATAGCTGTGGTGAGACCAGGCGGAAAGGTTGAACTTTTTGTGGAACTTCCTGATGGCAGTGTAGGAAATGGGATCAGATTTAATAAGAATGGAGAGATGCTTGTAGCTGATTATACAAAGCATAATATTCTTCTGATTAACATGGAAACCCAAGAAGTTATGGTATTCGCCCATGATGACAATATGAATCAGCCTAATGATATTGCAATCAATGATAAAGGGATTCTATTTGCTGCTGATCCCGACTGGAAGCATTCGACAGGAAAATTGTGGAAGATAGACCAGAGTGGAAAGACATTTTTATTGGAAAAAAATATGGGAACCACCAATGGTATAGAACTTAGCCCGGATAACAGGAGGCTATATGTAAATGAGAGTGTGCAAAGGAATGTTTGGGTTTATGATGTTGACAGTGCTGGTAATATATCGGATAAGAAACTATTTTATAAATTCACCGATTTTGGTATGGATGGAATGAGGATGGATGTAAATGGTAATCTTTACATAACTCGTTATGGAAAGGGTGTCATTGCAGTCCTATCACCGGAAGGAAAGCTTATAAGAGAGATAAAGCTACGTGGTAAAAAGCCAACCAATCTTGCATTTGGTGGAATAGATGGGAAAACGGTTTTTATAACCATGCAGGATAACAGACGGATTGAAGTATTTGAAAATGATGTTGAAGGAAAGGAGTGGAGCCGGTAGATCAATCATATTTATTCACTGTAAAAGGTCGGTACCATCTCTATATTTGAAATCCTCCTAATGAAGAGGAAGTATTTGAGCAACAGTTAGAGTAGTAGTAAAAAATCTCGTGCTCATTCTGTTGCTCAAACTGTTAATAATATTTATTTAATTAAGAATCAAATAAGATTTTTTTCCTTGAAATATTTATCATAGTATTTAATAACAAGTTCTCTGTTCACAGGCCCTCCATGACCGAGATAATAAAGTGATCCATTCTCTGAAATAACCTTTTCAAAACTACTTTTCAATTGCTTTAAATCATCGTGGAACGGTGGATGCTTTATCCTGGAATTAAACATGACGCCTCCAAGCAATATTCCGGAGGCAAGCATATCCATAATTATAGCTTTCCCATTATCCAGGATTATAGATATAGAACCAGGAGTATGTCCGGGTGTATGTATGACTTTACCTCGGATACCCCAATTGTTTAACGAAAACTCAGTATCATCTTCCATTAAGATATCTGGTTGAAAAGCCCTTACTTTTTGGTCCTTTATCATTGCCTTGAATAGTCTCCACTGGGGCTTGTTAGGCTTTAATGTAGTAATGTCCGCTTTCCCTGAAGTGTATGCCTCCAGATCAGATTGATGAGCTAATATTGGTACGTTCAGCAACTTCTTTAATCTCGCAGCACTTCCATAATGATCTATGTGTCCGTGTGTAATGATGATAAGTCCGATATCTGCCTTATCAATTTTGTGCTCTTCTAATTGCTTGAATATCTTGTGTTCACTTCCGGGTAACCCGGTATCAACCAATATATGTTTATGATCACCTTTTATAAGAAAACAATTGATCAACCCTTTGGGCCAGATTGAAATTGGAATTACAGTATTCATAGTTTTAAGTTTTGCATAAAACTATTGTTTGCCTTCCTTTAAAAAAATCACATTTGTTACTTTATGCTTTTTCTTATCCTGCTGAGAGATTGAGGTTGTATTCCGAGGTAGGAAGCTAAATGTTTTACAGATGTATTTAATGCTATATTGGGTTGTTTATTTAATAGTCTCATATACCTTTCCGAGGCTGATAGGTTCTGAAGGATATGCATTCTTTCAGACATCCGTAGAATATAGGTTTCGTAAACATTTTGACAAAACAGAGGCCAGCCTTCAATGGCAGAATATAAATTCTCGTGATCATTTTTTGTGATGCATAACAATTCACAATTTGAAATGCATTGAATATAATCGGGGGACAAATTACTTTTGAGAAAGCTTTCAAACGAAGTGGCAAAGTCCCCAGGCCCCCATATCTGCGTGGTTACTTCTTCTCCTCCTTCTTTCTGATGGAAACAACGCATGTATCCATTTATGATAAAATATAAATACTCCGTTTTGGATCCTTTTCTTAGAATCAAATCATTTTTATCCTTTTTAACAAAATGAAATGATGATATCAGAATTTCTCTATCATTTTCTGAAAGGGCGATTTTTTTACCTACATATTCAAGAATAGCAGAGTGTGGATTATTCATATTCTGTTAATTTTCCAAAAGTGGTTGATTGTACTACCTAAGTTAATAAATATTTATATGTTATTCCAGTTTTATCGCTGTAAGTCAAGGTAAAGAGAAAACAGGTGATGACATGTGGTTGGTTTTGTAATTATGTTAATGTATTTCAGAAAGCGTGTTGGTAATCAGGCTAAATGTGTAATGTTTTATTTTCCATGTATTTAGCAAGAGTTAGCTTGTTGGAGTAATATTTTACCTGATTCAGAATGAAATAGTACGATAAAATGTAATAGTATTGCGTATAATCAGAAGATTTAACTTAAATATTATGAAGAAACTTTTATCTGTTTTAATGATCCTTCACTTTTTTACTTTCATAAAAGGACAGTCTATTGAAAAATACTATGAAGAGGGCTTTAGTGAAGTTTTACCATTGAGCAATGGGGACTATGCTTCCATAATTAACTTTATTAACTATAGAAATGAGTATAAGTTTCAGTTTGTCAGGTTTAACTCAAAGGGGGAAATGTATTATAAAAAAGACCTTCAAGAGTCAACTTATTTTAATCCTGTTGGGGTAGTAACGCCAAATGATGAATTGGTCTTTATTAATTCTCAATACGAAGATATCATAAGTAAATTTAATAGTAACGGAGAATTGTTATGGACTAAATATCTCTATAGTCCAGATTGGTCTCAAATGATCATTGATAGTGAAAATAATTTTTTGATTTCTGGTTCTGTCGGTTTTGACTGTAACATCTCCAAAGTAGACAGTGAAGGAGAGTTGATCTGGAATAAGGTTTTAGTTGATTTTACCTCTGTTACAGCAACTGAATTCAATGGAGGATATGTTGTTGCTGGTCATAAGGTGAATGCTGAAAAGACTAATCCTATTGGATTGGTACAGTATAATAAACAGGGAGAGGTTGAAAATGTAAAGCAATTTGAAATTAATTCCGACATCTCGGGCCTTTCCGTAAACAATGGAAAATTATATGCTACTACTTCTAATGGTCTGTTGCTAATGCTTGATGAAAATTTAGATACAGTTTGGACAAAGAAAATTGCTGGTTCAATAGATAGAAGTAAAGGAAATGAGCATGGAATATTTTTTTATGAAAAATCTAAAACCTCTTACCTTGCATCATTTACTTCAAAGAAAATTGACTTTGAAGGAAATCTGATTTGGCAAAATTATAGGAGTTCTTCTGTACCTGAATCTGTTCGTGACTTCTCTGTAACTCCTGATGACTCAATTATTTTGGTATGTTCAACAGAAGTTAGTGGAAAGAGAACCTTGCTGCTTAAGCCAAATAAAAATACAGAAGTGTTGAATGTGAAAGAAGAAACATCATCCTCTGATAAGTTATATCCTAATCCTGTTGCAGAGAATAGCTTGCTTAATATAAACTTAAGTGGTGGCGGAGCTCTTATAATATATGATCAGAATGGAAAAAAGGTTAGGGAACTGACACTGAATAATGAAGCAATTAAAGTAGAACACCAGCTAACTTCGGGCTTGTACTTTTATCGTTTTATAAAAGACAATTCTACAATTGCAACGGGGAAATTAGTTGTTGACAGGTAGAGGGAATGCCGGTTTAGGCAAGAGTTGTAAGCTAAGGAAGAAGATATGTTTTTCCGAGTATCAGTGTCCTGTTTGTTGCAATCAATAGACAGGATACTTTTATTTTTATAAAAAAAATGAAATGATTCATCTCAAAATTAGCCCCTCAACATGGATCCGGTCTTAATGAAAGAACAATTAGAAAAATTAAAATATGAAATACATAAAAATTACGTGGATTAGGGTTGTTATCAGTTTGTTTAGCGGAGGCTTAATTTGTGAGCTTATTCATATGTTAACAGGTGAACCTAACAAGCCGGAAACATCAAATTTATCTTTATTATATACTTTAATTATCTATGCTTTCTTGACTTACTTTGTTAAAAAATCAGGAAGAACACTTTCATAATCAATGATTATTTAGTATTCCTGATGCTGCGGCAAGTCTTGTTGTTAACAGCGTAATTTTTATTTTTGTCATGCAGAACTTGTAAATCATCTGAGCTTTCCAAAGAATCAAATTTGCCTATCTATCAAACTAAGCGTCTATGATAATTTGTTTTGTATATCAGATCTTTCTCAAGCTCAAGATGACAGGCCGAGCGCTCTTTTCTTAAGTTGATTATGGTTTGCTTTGATCTTATTCGCTAGTATTCACCATGTGAAATGCCATCTTGGGAAACGTTGAGAATAGTTCTTTTTTTAGCTGTTCGTCTATTGGAAGCTTATATACTGCTTTATTCATACACTGAAGCCAGGCTATTGCTCTGCTTTCTGTAATTTCATGAGGCATATGTCTCGCTCTCATTTTAGGATGACCATAAAGCTCTGAATATGCTCCGGGACCTCCCAGGAACTGGGTCAGAAATAGTAGCTGTTTTTGTTTTATTACTTCTTTCGGTGTTTTACTGAAAAGTGGTGCCAGTTGTTCGTCAGTAAATACCAGATCATAGAAATAGTCTACCAAAAGCTGCAGGTTGTCAGCTCCAAGCCTCTCGTATATATTAGGAAGTTCTTCCATGTACTTTAAATTGATTCCTCAAAGCTACAATATTAGGAGCATTTTTTTTATAGTATCCATATTAGTTAATTTTTTGTTATATTATTTTAAAATGCAAATTATTTGATTTATTTATCATACTTATTGATTTGTTATTGGAACAATATAAATGATAGCATTAAGCTTCAGTTATCTATCATATAAGGAAATAAACAAAGAAAATGCATACTGTGGCTTATTTTTATTTATTAAACATTTAAACTCTTTCAATTCATTTTTATGGAAAAAAATCAAGAATACTCCTTTTTATTCAAACTAAATAATTCACGAGGGACTTGGTGGAAAGCAATATTAAATCTGAAGTACATTTTTGTGATACTTGTACTATCATATATTCTATTGACTGTTCCTGATCAAGCCCAAGATTTTCTTATAGGGTTTTTGTTTTCTAAAGATGAGAAATACATATTGTTTGTTTTGGTCACAACCTTCTGGTGGTCATTTGTGACCTGGTATAGTGCTTGTGTGATTCTTCAAATCAGTCCGCTTTATTTTAATGATGAAAAGGATAAGTTGTACAGACGAACGATAGTATTAATCACTCCTCGGCTAGTTGCAATAATCCCTCCGCTGATTTTAGGGATTTCATTATTTCTAGCAGGTTTGTCTACTGAAATGCCTATCAATGGTGTTATTTATTTATCAATAGCCATTGCTCTCGCGATATCATTTTATCTTCTGTTTGTATTTCTTGATAAACGTAGTGACAGGAAAAACAATATTAAAGGAAAACAAGATGATAAGAAATGGTGGCCAGAGATTGATTATTCAGACAATATTAATAACTCTGGTAAGCCTGGCAGCAATGGTAGTTCATTGCTAGGTGATCTTAGAAACCTTCTGTCATATACCGGTACGAGTTTTTTTGTGTATTCTATTGGCTTAGTTTTTTTAGTTTTAATGATCATTTTTATAAGTCCGTTAAAAATAGAATTTGCTCAGGTATTAAGACCTGCATCCATTGTTATTCTATCAATTTCATTTTTAACTTATTTTTTGACATTGATAATGTATTTCAATGACCCTTATAAACATCCGGTTTTTACAATGGTAATTTTATTGATGATTGTAAATAGTTGCCACAACGATAATTCTTCAATAATAGATACTAATCAGAAGTTAATTGATAAGGATACCAGAGTTAATATTCCGACTCATTTTTCAAATTGGCTGGAGCATAATGAGGCATTCTCTGATAGTAAAGATTCAGTACCGGTATTTATAATTGCAGCGGAAGGAGGTGGAAGCCGTTCTTTATCCTGGACAGCCCAGACATTAGCAGCACTAGATTCTTTATATCCTAACTTTTACAATCATGTATTTGCAATAAGTGGAGTATCCGGAGGTGGAATTGGAGCCGGTTTTTTTCATGCCTATTACATTAACAAAAAGAAGGACCTGAATAGTTTTCGAAAATGCACGGGTGACGACTTCTTGTCTCCAATCACTGCAGCCTTGTTTTTTCCGGATAATGTTCAAAAGATATTACCAGTTCCAATAAGTCATTTTAACAGGACTTCTTACCTTGCTGATTCTTGGTCACAATCTTTTAAGAAAAACTTAGAAACGGACTTATTTGATAGAAACTTTTTAGAGGTAGTAAATAAATTTGAGCATCCTGCAGATCAATATAAGTTGCCATCATTATTTATAAATGGAACAATGCCTGAAACAGGTCAAAAAATTATTGCATCAAATCTGAAATTAGATACTTTAGAATACTTTAAAAATTGTATGGACCTATACGCTAAGACTCAAAGAGACATGCCATATAAGACTGCTCTTACGGTGTGTTGCCGTTTTCCATACCTTACAGACGGTGGTCTGATAAAGGATAGCAGCGGAAGATCTATAGGACATGTTATTGACGGAGGTTACCTGGAGAATACCGGACTCGAAACGGCTGTACAGGTCTTTAATTCTATTAAAGGAAAACTAAATAAAAAATTTAAAACTATCAATGGGGATTCATGTAAAGTAATTCCTATAATGATTTTAATTAAAAACAGTAAAGATACTGTTAGTACCAAACCGTTACGTTTTTTGCATGATTTAAGAATGCCAATTTCCGGTGCGCTTAATGCAATGGATAACCAGACACCTAGTGAAATCGCTATGGTTAAAGGGATATTAAAGGATGGGAATCCTGCTTGTAAATTTTTTACTATTCAGTTAAGGAGAGATTCTGTCATTGTTCCCTTGGGTTGGTACCTTTCCGATAAAGCAAATGAATATATACAAAAAAGAGTTAAGCGAATCCCTCATGATAATTCTGAGCTTAAGAAGCTAATGGAAAGTTATTTTCCTGAAAAATCAATTGGCCATTTGAGACAAGAATGTGTTGATGGATATTGAGTTCCTTGGTCAATAGCAACAAATTAATATACTTGCTCTCTGAATTGTGGCTTGAAGTCAATAGAATTCAACTGGTTAAGTTGCTATTTCAGATTGCTATTTCTTTATCATCTTGAGCTTGCGAAAGATC
>NZ_JAGHZZ010000040.1:19205-24419 GCF_017745095.1 Sporocytophaga sp.
AGGCAAATTTGATTCTTTTGGAAAGCTCAGATGCTTCAAAAGTTCAGCATGATAAAGGATAGATTCCATAAGTTGAGGTCTATGGTGAGAAACACAGGACGTAGTAGGACTAAGATCTTTTAATTGACTTTGCATTTTTTACTCTATATTTAAACCTATCTATTTCCTCACCATGCATAAATGAGTTAATTTCTATGCTTTTAGGTGTGTTGTCCAAGCCATTGTATTTTATTGTATAGAAGGACCTGATCGGACTGCTTGTGCCGAACACATGCTGCTTAATCTCTATAATATCTTTTAACTCAATTTTTTCTTCTATATCTTTTTCAGTTATGTATAAGAAGCGAGAGTCAAATTCAATCAATGCACCTTTTTTTGATTTAAAGTAGAACAGAAATGCCAAGCCAATTGAGAGCATAACAATAAATAAAATTTCCGGATTAAAGTTTGTCTCTTCAGGCTTGATGATCAGGTTAAATAGCTTTACTGTTACAAGTGCCGATATTAAAAATGAAATGACAAAAAAGATTATCGAGAAGATCAAAAGAATTAATCTTAATACTAATTGGGGGGTATAGGAAATTTTTACTCTCATTCAATGCTATTTAATTCAACAGTAGTATCTCTGAGTACAATAGAGTTCGGATAGTTTCAGAAAGAGGGAGCCTTCTTTAATCGAATAGTTTTATACAAAACGATCAGTTCAATCAGGAGGAAAATACCAGTTATAATCGCTGACTTTGTAATTGTTTCATTTAAAAGCGAATTGACTAATTGCTGTTTGTTCAGATCTCTTTTGTCAAGTAAAGTATCCTGAAAACGGCTATGGATAAGTATCAGTGATATGTATACTATCATGATTAATAAACTGGTATTAAATCCGATCAGCAGGATGTTATAATGTATTTTATTCAATTTATTGATTAAGGCAATTAACAGGTTCATGATATATCCAAAGATAAGAAAAATGACCATAAATACCTGCCATCTCTGAAGTACGACATAGGTATCGTAAAATTGAATATTCATTATAGTAGTAAAATGAAATTCAGGAATCAATCCGGAAAGCTCGAGGGAAATCAACAACGGGATGGATTGGACAATGTAAGGGAAATAGGTTTTCATTTATGTTAATACTAAATCAAACATACGCAATAAAGATAAACAAGTTAGTTGCGTAACAATGTAGAGCAGGTCTTTATAGCACTTATTTACCCATTATTTCTTTTCTATGCTCAATTCCCCAGTCAGAAAGATTTTTAATTACATATTGTAATTTCTGACCATATTCAGTAAGCTCATAATGAACCGTTACAGGTTGAGTAGCCTCAACGGTTCTTTTGATAAGTTTGTTAATTTCCATCTCCTTTAATTCCTTGCTCAACATCTTGTTGGAAATCCCTTTTACGTCTTTTAATATATCAGAAAATCTTCTCTTATTATGAAAGCAGAGAACTGCGATGATGGAGATTTTCCATTTACCAGTCAGTACGTCCATTGCATCATGAACTGCCATGATCTGCTTTTTGCATTCATCCGGATTTTTCTTTTTTGTCATAAGTTACTTGGTTACTTAGAAGTTACTGTTACTTTTTGATACTTGGTTACCAAATTAAATAAATTCATTCTAGTTTTACCGCATTAACAAATAAAAATTTATATGATGACTTTGTTAGACAACTTAAAGTGGCGTTATGCTACAAAAAAGATGAACGGACAACAAGTACCGCAAGAGAAATTAGAATACATTCTGGATGCTGCTAGATATGCACCTTCATCATCAGGGCTTCAGCCTTATAAAATTTTTGTAATCAGCGACAGGAAAAAGCTTGAAGAGATCAGGGCATTTTCTTTCAATCAAAGTCAGATTACTGACTGCTCTCATTTGCTGGTTTGGGCAGCATGGGACAGTTATTCAGCTGATAGGGTTGGAGATGTTTTATTGAGAACTTCAAGGGAGCGTGGCTTGCCTGATAACTCTTCTGAAGATTATAAGAAGATGCTTCTTGGGCTATATGAGCCTTTGGGAAAAGAATGGCAAGAGAACCGTTGCGCCAAACAGGCATACATATCATTTGGATTGGCTATTGCTGCTGCCGCAGAACAAAAGGTGGATGCTACACCAATGGAAGGATTTGATAATTTTAAAATGGACGAGTTCCTTGGTCTTAATGAATTGGGGCTCAAAAGTGTTGTTATACTACCTATAGGTTACAGAGATGAAACAAATGATTGGTTGGTGAAACTTAAAAAGTGGAGAACACCAAGAGAAGAATTTGTAACGTTTGTGGGTTGAAAAGCTAAAGTGAAGTTAGTTTTAATTTTTGGTCATGTTGAGCTTGCGAAACATCGGAGTTTTCACAATAATGAACCTGAACTATCTGGCAGATTTAAGATTTAATTGGCCAATCATTTTGTGATTATCAGATCCTTCGCAGGCTCAGGATGACAAAGGAAAGTTTGTCTTTTTACTTAGAGTTATTTGGTTCAATCAATTGTGTTCTCTAAGTTGAGTGACTAGTACAATTGCGATGCAGTCGTAATTCTCGTGAATCCTATCAGGCTGGGACTATTGAATAGTTATTCTTCTTTCACTTCTCCTTCAAGAAAATACCATATACCTTTTTCCTTAACAAAATAAGAATGTTCATGATGAACAATTGATTGATTATGTTCATTGGAATAATATGCTTTAAAAGTAACTGTTCCTTTGTCGTCAGTCGCAGAGCCCTTCTCTGTTGCGATAATTTCCAGCCTTATCCATTTGCTTGAGGTAGCCCATTTTTTTATGCTTGCTGCCGAATAATATTTTCTCTTTGAAGGATGTGTTGTCTTGAGTATATACCTTACATCTGCTTCAACATATGCAGAATACCTGGACCGCATTAATTGCTCAGCTGTCTCCGGTGTTTTGTCTCCCAGAAGGAAAGGTTCACAACAAGATTCAAAAGATAAGCCGGAGTTGCAGTAACAAGGTGTCATGATTTATGGATTTTGCTTTTTAATTACTCTTATAGTTTATCGAAAAGTTTTTATAGTAGTTCGGTTTGGCAGGTAAGAAGTTGTGTGTATAAACTTCATGACGGGACAGATAAGCCGCTTTATCAGTTAATTTATATGTTTTCTTTTCCAAAAGTCTCCCCACATTATCATAAAAGAGATGGACATCTAAATATAGATCTCTATTGTAACTTCTTGTAAGTTGTCCACGCTCATTGTATTCATCAAAGAACCCTTTTATAAGTTTAGTTTTATCATAACCTCTTTTTTGCACAATTTCTAATTTAGCATTGTATTTGACAACGCTTGAATCACGATCTTTGGGCAGGTTTATGGAGATCGCTTATGTTAATCCTTGTATGAGAGCCATCCGGTTCATAAATGACAATATCACAATACTTACTATCATCTTTTTTATATGTAGTTATTTTTATCGATTTTTTTAAAGTGCCATCCGACATATACTCGAAGTTTTCTAGTTCTTCAGAATAACCTTTTATTATGGTTTTGGTGGATTTCCGACGGCCAGTCATATCATATTCATGCTCAATATTTCGTTTGGGAGCGAATGCAGCAACAGAATCAATTTCAGAGATCAGTTCACCCTTTTTATTGTATTTATTAACTGTTATAAGGTAAACTTTCCCAGTTAGATCGTATTGAATTTTTTTGATTTCCTTTTCTGTATTCCAGTCCAGGAAATGTTTATAATGTAAATAGTGTCGTCCTTCATCTATTGTATGGTCATAGGTCATTCTGGTTTTAGTTTTTTTAAGAGAATCAATTATAGTTTCCATAATTTTTTCGTAGGAATACTCACAACTATTAGGACTTTTCTGGCCCATGACTAATAACCGTAATATTTTCTTCTCTTTATCATACTCTTGTTTCTCTTCCCTTGTAATAGTATTCTGGAATAATATGGAGTCTTTATTTTTATGTAAATAGACAAAAGCTTCTGTTGGGTTCTTATAGCCTATGGTATAGAACTTATCCTGATCATAAACTTTATATTCAAACTTCTGTACTTTGTGTATATGAATGTATGCGGTATCATAGTTATATATATACCAATTATAATCCAAAGATTCGTCACCGGGCTCCACCACGCCGCAATCCATTTCTTCGATGTTTGTGCTCACTTTTTCATAAGAGTGAGTTGCGTAAGCATATTGATATGGATCATTGCCATAATAATATCTGGTTTTATCGGTATATCTGGGATGCGGTCCACCACTTGTTGATAGTTCTTCTGCCACTCTTCCTTCTAAGTCAAAATTATAAATGGTTTTACCCTTGAGAAGAGGATCTTTATCACAATCGACGATTTCAATTTTTTCAGGAATGCTATCAAGATCAGGTCTGTAGTAAATAGTCATTTTGTCATTCTCCGGAACCTCATATCCGTGTTTAATCAGTTCCTTAGAAGAAAAATTTACTATACTATATTGTTCTAAAAATGATCCTTTATATTTCCAGTTTTCCTGAATGTATTTTTTTGAAGAAAAATCAGGGTCGGTATATACTTTTTTTTCTGTTATTTTTCCCTTGTCAAATTTTAGACTTTCCAGAATACTCGTATCTATCTTAGATACCTCGATCTCGACTCCCTTTTCACGTTTGGTTGTAGTCCTAAAGTTATATCTAATGGTAACAGATGATTTATGGTCATACTCCTTAACTGTTTTCTTAATCAGTCGCATGGCCTTGTTATATACAGATTCATTAATCAGTACACCATTTTCATCATATTCATAAGTTTTGGTTTCGTGATAATATGCACTATCTTCTATTTTGCATTTCCGACCGGAAGGAATGTAGCTGTACTTTGTTTCTTTTATTAGCCTATCTTGTTGATCGTAGTGACGCTCTTCTAAAAGAGCTGTATTAAATTCATCATATTTAAGATAAACTGTAGTTACTTTTTCCTTTTGAGACAAACAGAAAGTCGAAACGGAGCAGATAAGGACTGTGAGAATGTACTTTAATTTCAATTTGAAAAAGATTTATTCCTACCAAAATATCGAATTTTGAATGATCCTCAAATCTTTTCAGGGCCATAACTGGTAACATTTTTTTAGTGTGCTGTATCAGAACATTTTAGAGATTTCACAAACTTTTATTCCCCCGATCCCCTGAGTTTATCTCTTAGTCTGTGGCGCACCATAGCCGTCAACTTAGTGATGAGACAAGTAAAAAAATAGTTTTCCCCGC
>NZ_JAGHZZ010000041.1 GCF_017745095.1 Sporocytophaga sp.
AGCTGTCCTATTTTTGGGGAGGGGTACAGTTCAGCATGACAAAGGACAAGAAATCAGGCTATGAGGGCATACCTTTCTTTGTCATCCTGAGCCAGCGAAGGATCTGATAATTATAAAAGGGCTTTGCGATTTCAATCAAAAGCCTGCCCGATAGTTCAACTTTTATTCTTTCACTCCCTGGCCGGTGGCGCACCGGCCAGAATCTCGAATAATGAGTTTAATCTGAAAGTAAGGAGCATTTCAAGTTTTGTACATTTGGAAAGCTTTCGGTCTGTGCGCCACAGACCGAGGAACAGATGCCCCCACTTGAACGGAAGTTACTTCTGATACTCAATTTTGGTAACACGCCAAACAAATTCCCCCGCACCTGTTTTCACTACAACTTCATTACCCACTTCTTTTTTCATCAGGGCGATTGCCATTGGTGAGTCTATAGAGATATAGTCTTTGGTGGTATCAAAGATCTCATCATACCCCACTATGCGGAAGCGTTTTTGTTCGCCTTTGTCATTTTGAATCTCTACCCACGCACCAAACATTACTTTGCCTTCCTGGAAAGGTGAATAATTCACGACTTTCAAATCAGTAATACGTTTCCGTAAATAGAGCACGCGCCTGTCAATTTCCCGCAAGCGCTTCTTATTGTAATGATAATCCGCATTTTCAGAACGATCTCCAAGACTTGCAGCCCAGGCTACCTTCTGCGTGGTGTCCGGCCGTTCAACACGCCATAAATGATCCAATTCAGCTTTTAATTTTTCTAACCCTTCCGGAGTAATTAGGAGTGTTTTCATGTTGATTTAATTAGGCAGTAATGCGTGTATCCATTTGGATTGCAAGTTTGGCATTTGCTCCCTGGCCTGTGTCTCACTGGACGGGGAGCAGATACCTGATAAATGGCGGTTAGAATTATTTATCTATAATTTTGACGCACTCAGTTTATTGGGAGTTGCATCAATAATCCTATACTTAAATTCTTTATTATACTTCCTTTTGGTTTCAATAACAATTTCTTCAATTCCTTTAACTTTTTTAAAATCATCTTCATGAAAGCATATCACAATAAAATATCCAAATGAAATATCCTCTACTTCCATATACTTTGGTAGTTGAGCTGTCAATCCATTCCAAAATCTGCTATGACTTGCCTTTTTAATTTCAATAGCTACTCTATCTTGATAACCTAGTGAAAATTTAAAATCTACTGGTCCTCTCCCTAAATTTGCTTCACCTGAAATATCAATATTATTAGCTTCACAATGAGATTTTAATATACCTGTAAATACTAACTGCGCAGCCTTTTCTGTTTTGGGTTTATTAGAATCATCATTCCACAACAATTGATATCCAGAATTATTTTCAATGAAATTTTGATATTGACCAACTAACTTTTCCACTATCTCTTTAAATGAATCTTTGCTTGAAGCATCCATTGTCAGAGGATTGGATTCCGCATACTGCAACCCTCCAATAGTTGTAGTATATACCCCTCCTGGATCTTCTATATAATCATATCCTGAAACGTTTCTTAATGATTTTTTAAAATCTGACATCCACCCCCTATGTTTCTTTGCAATCTCAATAATTTTAGATTTATCAATAGAATTTTTTATTTGAATATTAAACTCATCTCTAACTTCTTTATTCTTATTGTCCCATATAAAATCTTTAAATGAATCAGCATTTATATTTGGTTTTTCATCAATAAAAACTCCAGGTGTCAATATTACTGCTCTATCAGGGAAAAAAGGATTTTCAGGAAGTTTAACTCTTTGTGAATTCCATCTATTAGTTTGATAATTAAAGTTATAATTCTTTAATTCGAAATCTAACATAGGAACTTTATGTTTATTACAAATCTGTTGTGTATATTCAACAAACTCTTTCTTTAGAATATTAGCGGTTATATCACTTATCCTATCTCGCCCGATCCCTTCATTAAATATTCCCAAAAACTCAAAGTTTTCTATACTTTTCATACCCATTTCTATAGACTCATAAATGGCGGCAACAGTATCTCGGGAATATTTTCCTCCAGATCCTGCCCCATCAGTATCACCAGAAGAATAACCTAAGCACAATTCTCTTACTTCTGGAAAAACTAACATTTTAAGAAGTTGCTTATGTCTTAGATCTTGAGAATTTCCTGTTGACCGTGCCGCAATTTCAAAAGCTTTATTAAAAAATTCAATTATTTTGCCTGAAGCATGTATAAATCCTGGGTGATATTTTTCAAAAATTAATAATGGGTCAATAAACAGAAGTGTATCTAAAGTTAAAATAGGATCAAACCAATCATCATTTCGATCTTTTTGAATGGAGTATACTTTTGAAAACAACATAAAAAATAAATTTAATAATTCTAGTATTTATTGTTCCCATGCAGCTAGGAAGAATAATTTATAATAGTAAAAAGAAATATCTTTTTATTTCAACTGAACGGCCTGACAATTTAACTCATCTGATATAATTCTTAAAGCCCTATTTCCAATCCTAAACAAATCACCTGCACCCTCGATATCTTTTTCATTTTCAAAAGACAATCTTTTTCGAGCTAAAATAGCGTACTTAGTTAGTTTTCCTCTAAACTCCAAATCATAAAGATTCAGGTTGCTTTGGGATAGTTTTACTAAAAGTAAATCTTTAAGTACCCGCTTATGAATATCAGGAGTTTCAGGATTTGAATGTAACCTAATTTGATATTCTCCATTTAGAATTTCCTGATACAACCGAAATACATACCCTTGATAATTTATACTCATCCATGTATCAATATCATTTATAATATATGATGGAGAATTTCGGTTGTTTACTTTGTATATTCTCAGATTTTGTTCAGATGATAAATCCTGAATCTTCTTATAAAGAGAATAATAGAAAAAATGGTCTGCGGTTAATCTTCCTTGTCTTTTATAGGCAAAGTTTAAATCATTCATTAATCCTTTCAAAACCTCTATATAAACTTCTACCAATTCCTTAATATCTTCTCCAACTTCACTTCCATCCTTATATTGTTCTAACTTATCAACAAGGTCACATGTACTTATTTTTACAGACCTACCACCAAAAACATTTTGAAAATAATCGTCCTTATATTCATAGTCGCAAGTTCCTAGTAAGATATGAAAGCCTTTAACATTTTCATTTTGGTAGAGGTATTCTTTTTGACTTTTCAACTGCCCTTCAGAAATATTAGACCACATTTTTAGCTCAAACACCGCACTTATATTCTCAGCTTCAAAAGGTTTTTTAACTGCAATTCCCAAATCAAACTTTCCTCTGAGTGGCTCCCAGACTGGTAATTGTTCAACATCGATATCCAAAAATAGCCTTTGAAAGTTTATATCCTTTAGCAAGGTGTATAAGATAATTTGATGTGTTCTTTCATAATCAACAGCACTTTGAAGGAGAAGATTTATTGCAGACATATTAAAAAGTAATTGTTTGGTTTTTATTTTTCCTAATTTTATAATGATTTACTTATTAAATTTCTTTATTAAAGCTTCTCTGTTCTCAACTTTATCATACCATTCCTTTCTAACCTCTCTTATTTGAACATCACTTTTTACTCTCTTTATAAAATCATTAAAGTCAGTATTCATAGTTAAAGTATTAACTGTGTCCCAATCTAAATGATCTCTTTTTTCCGCTGGATATAAAATTTTAGTAGCATCTGGATCTTCCAAATCCAGCTCAATTATTCCTATGCCAAATGAATTTGATAACCTTTTTAAAGTTGACTGGAATTCTCGATCATCTGATATTTCTGCAGCAACCAAGTAACCTTCATTAGCCCAAGATGAATTAGATACTGCTTGGAAAAACGAATAACGAAGATTTCCAAAATTAAGTTTTCTTTTAATTTCGAAGGATAGCAATGCTATTTGTGTATCACTCATTATACTGCTTAAATCATATACTTCAGGTTTCCATTCTTTTAAAGGAAAATAGCAAGCAACGATATCAGGATGAACCCATTCACCGTATTTCTTTTTAGAAGATCTCTGATGATTTAAGGTTTTAGAATAACATTCCATACGGGTATATATATAATAAGTCAATACAGCATGTAAATCCTTTTCGAGATAAGAAGATTCATTTATTCCTTCTTCTTCCAATGCTTCTGCATCCTGTTCAATCAGATCCTCTTTTGAATAATTTAAAGATTTTAAGATAAACTTCTTTGGTCTGCTACCAACTGAACCGAAGGGAGAATTTTCGTTATCTTTTGCAGAAACATGTAAGAGAGCACCCAATGTTGCTTTGGGAGTTTTGCCTTCACTACTCAGATATTTTAAATAATCAGACTTTGAAGCTGTTTCCCAGATATCATTTACAGTTAAAGGCTTTTGAGATTCCTTTAAAACTTTTTCTGCTAATTCTAAAAATGTCATAAATCTTTTCGTTTAACTATACACAGCCATCCATTCAGGCTTTAAAAGTATTTCTTTTAAGAATGCTAATTTTAGGAACTTCCTATCATCATATCTGTCAATGTGATAGTCTTCAATGGCATCATTAAGAATTTGCTCATAAGTTGCTCCCTCCTTTCGCGCCGTATTTCGTTTAAATCTATTGGCGATTGTCCTAAGTTCTGTTTTTGAAAACTGCCTTACTTCTTCATTGTACCTGTTTTTAATATCAAACAACCAATTCCAAGTATCAACTTTCTCTGCATCATTATTGAATTCAAGTTCTACCTCTTCCTGCTTCAAATCACCATAATTAGTCGTATTGCTAGACTTTATAGTTAAACCTATTTCAAATTCATTTGGCAAAGGTTTAAAAGCATAGAATGACCTTCGATTATTCTCGCATGGATTTTTGGTGGACTTGCATTTCTTATTACACTTACTGCATAATGGGGTTAGATTTGAAAAATTAACCGATGCAAATGGGTACTTTTCTTTTGGAAGAAAATGGTCGTTATCTTCTCTGTATCTCGATTCACCGCTTTCTATAGGAACCAATCCGCAGCAAGGACAAAACTTCAGATTGTTATTATTATAGATAAGATTATTATAATAATCCAACTTTTCTTTTGCTGTAATCAAATCACTGTAGCACTTCACAAGAAAATCTTTCATCTTTTCTTTAACTACATTCGGCAAGTCATCAAGACTGACAGGTTGACTTATTGCTTCACAAAGATTCTCTATTCCATTATTCAGAATGAAAGCTTCGCGAATAGCAGCTCGTTCATCTTCTGTTAGAGACTTACTCAATTCGTAAATTTCATCCACAGAATTCTTTACCCAGTCGCGGGCATTGTAAATTTTCTCAACATCTTCGTTTAGCAAACCATAACAAGATATTGGTTCCTGCGCATTACACCAAACCTCGCAGATTAGATGCTGAATATATTCCTGATACTCAAATACCGGGTGATCGTCCAGTGGTTTATAAGTTCTTAGCATCAGGTTAGCTTTTTAGTTTTTTATTTAATTGAGCTAGCACAATATCCTTTTCTATCGATTCTCCCAATTTCCGTAATTCAGCTTTCGCCTTTTCTACATCTTTCTGACTTTTAATTGAAGCAACATCGATGGCTTCGATTGCTGAGTAAGACAGATCTCCGATAGATTGGGTATACCCAAACAATCTATCCAGAATCAATTCAACTGATGTTCCATAAGTATTAAAGGAATTTTCCAGCTCTGAAACTTTTTTAGCAGTTGTTATTCCTTTATCATCCTTTTCAAATAACAGCACATTGTCAGGCAAACAATCAGAAATAATAAAAGGCGAATGTGAAGTCAATAATACATCTTTTAAAAGATGTACATTAAAATTTTTATTAGGCAAGTCCTTTGGAGTTCCAGCTGTAATACTGTCATTGAGAATTTTCACAAACTTAGCTCTCCAACTTGGATTGAAGTGTGTTTCGGGTTCATCAAGTAGTAATAAAGTTCGCTTGTTTTTCAACAATAGGCAGATACCCATAGTATGAATGAACTGATGTTCTCCATCTGAAAAACTTCGAAGAGGTAGGTCTTTACTTTCTCCTGTCTTCTTTATTTCTTTTGTTATGTAGAAATCTAAAAAGTGAAACACATTCTGCTGAGGATTTGCAATAGGAAGTTTCCCGTCTGTGTATACTCCTTTGGAACGATAAACACCTTCTTTTGTCCCTTCATCAATAAAGTGTGCATTCAATTCATACAATAACCGAAAGAAATGAAAACATTCGAGGGAAGTTTTAAAGTATTCTCTAAAGGCTTGCTTTGTAGCATCATTGACATAAAAATCTAACCATATAGTTTTACCTTCTCTATCTAAAAACCATGAGGTAGTACATTTCAACAGAAAATCCAACTGATGTTGCTCGATCAATTTTAATATTGGAGTTTTTCCTTGCTTCTTTTTCTCGTCCTTAAATATAAAATCGTGAAGATGAATGTTCATTCGAAAGCTGCGGAGTCCTAAAATTCCTGTATTATCTACATCTCTGAGAGGAGCAAGAGTTTCATTATTTTCAAACAACAGACAAACCAATAACACAGCCTGACTCATGTTGTTATCAATATAGATCAGACTATTCTCTGGTTCATCATAACGTTCATAATTATCTCGGGTAGCCTGTCTGTATTCATCCAGGTGTATCAGACGACTTTTGATAAAAGGTAAACTTAGAATTTCATTCTCACCGGAAGAGTAACCTATTATTTGATCTGGTAAATATCGTTTTCCTTCTGCGGCTTCCTTGCGTTTAATGGATGGCATTAATGATACTTGCCTTTTCTCTACAGTCCCATCAAAGGGGTAGGCCTGGATAAACATCTGTGGTTCTTCGCCTTCTTTTTTGACAATGGTTATCTTATCAAAGAAGTAAACTGAGTATGCTATTCTATCATGCTGACCTATCAGGTACTCTAATGTAAATGCATCCGGAGTACATTCAATACGACTGAAATTTTTAGGATCCTTAATACTCTCAGGTAAGTATCTAGCAACACAAAGCTCTAAGTGATAAAAAATGTTCGCTAATGCCTCTAGTACATTTGACTTTCCACTTCCATTCAAGCCTGCAAAACAAAAGGGACGAAATTTCTCCATTGCCTCAGTATGTCCCAAGGAATGAAACTTTATTTCAAAACCTTGCTGCAGACTTCTGAATTCACCTATGCTCTCTATTTTAAGGCTAAGTAGTTTCATCCAACAACTAGCTTTACGGTTTTATCATTTTCATCAAATAATTGTTTAATTTTGCCTTCCTTCAATAATTCAAACACAAAATATTTGGCTTTATCGTAAATTTCGGACTCATAAAATTTTAATTCATTAAGATTACTTTTATCAAGCCGATCCAATAATAATTGAATGGTCTTTATGCTGCTATTCTGCCTAAAAAAATTATAATCATTTTCAAGTAATAACTCTAAATCTACAGATGTATTGAAAGTTAATTTGCCCTGAAATGCATATTGAGAAAGTACACTCAATAAGTTCTGAATATTTTGAATACTCAAATGAAATTTAGATTTAATGGTTTCCAATTTTTCAACAATTCCAGCAAATTTTAGCTGTATTTCTATTGGAGGAACATAAACTGGAAAAGCTTTCAACTGTGTAGAATTTATAGATGCAATCCCTGATGTCTGCTTTGCGGCTTTTAAAAAGTAATTCTTTCCGTACATGCTTGACACTTGAAACGATAGGAAGACAGAATTTATAAATTCATGATTGCGTACTCGTACTCTAAAAATATGGTTTTGAAAAATACATTTACTAATTTGATTTTTCCATAAAGTACCTCTTCCTAATTTGTCAGGATCTCCACCTTCTGTTAATAAAAGATCATCATTTTCTAAATTATACTTAACAATCTCATCCTCTGTGGCTTCAATTTTTTTTATTTCCTTTAAATCTAGAAACCCATCTTGTACATTAGCAACTCGCATATAGGGAATCATTTTCGTAGATTTGCCAATATAATTTTTTCCCTTAGTAAGTCCCGATGTAATATCCGCAACTGCTGATAGAGGAAATACATTAGTTCCTATAAACTTAGAGAACATATCCGAAAAAATTGCTCGTAACAATTCTTCATACATGGCAATGGTTTTTTCTCTCTTATCCTGCAAGGCTTTGGCTTTGTCCAATATAGCTACGATTTTGTTTTGAGTCTCAATATCGTAAAGTGGAATCTTAACAAGATCAATAAATCCTCTTGAAATGCCACCAACTGTTGCCCCCCTGAAATCACTTAAGATTTGCTCTTGTCCATTAGCACTATGTAAAAAATAAAAAACATATTTAGGATTAGCCAATTCCGGATTGATTTGAATTCTAAATACATGTTCATTAATTGCCGCATCCTTAAAAGGGAAGTCGTTATCAACGAAGCTTGTTTTTCCAGTTGTTGCTCCATCTTTAACAATTAATATGTCATTTTTAAGTACCTTTCCAGTTCGCATTTTTGAAAAAAAATCTTCTGAAACGAATTCTTTCTTTTCCCACTTGAAACCGCCAGTAGTCGATAAATGAGTACCTCCTATACTAATAATACCTGAGTTAATACTTCCCCCCTTCTCACGGGAACCAGATTCCAATTTTTCTACTATTCTATTTAGCTCTACAAATTCCATTACCCAATCAAGTTTTTAAGTTCCTCCATATCCTTTTGAATTTCCTTTTCCAAAACAAACAATGCTTCCAGAATTTTCTGTGGGGGAGCGTATGTCTGTTCCTCGTATTCAAACTTTTTGTAACGGTTGTAACTCAAATCTAGTCCATTTTCCTGTATCTCAGCGAGAGGTACATAAAAATGTTTGATACGTTCAATAGGAGTAGTTGTAGCCCTTTGTTCAAAAGCATCCACCGCAATAGGTAAGGGATTTTCAGCCAGCTTTCTGCGATTATCATCTAGACTATAACCATCGTTTTTTAGCTCGTAGAACCAGACCTTTTCAGTATGCCATATCTGGCTGTCCTCTTCGACTTTGGTAAACACCAGGATTGCGGTCTTCACTCCCGTGTAAGGCTTAAAAGCTCCACTGGGCAGGGAGATTACTGCTTCGAGTTGGTTGTCTTTCAGCAATATTTCTCTTGTTTGTTTTTGAGTCTTGCTTCCACCAAACAATACACCTTCCGGAATAATCACCGCAGCCTTTCCACCCGGTCGCAGCATCTTGGAGATCCTAACCAGAAACAACAACTCACTTTGTGTGCCGTCTATTTTCAGTTTGGTGCTCATACCTCCTTTGTCAATTCTGCCGGTAAATGGAGGATTGGCCAATATCACCGAGTATTCTCCATCCTGATATTCCTGATCATACTTCTTAGATAGTGTATCTATATTTTCTATCTGTGGTATTTTAATTCCATGCAACATCAGGTTCATCAAACCAATCCTCACCATAGTCTGGTCTACATCAAAACCATAGAAGGTTCTTTCGTTAAGTTCGTCCCAAACTTCCTGTTTGGTGATCCTGTCTCCTCCGTATTTTTTAAATCGCTTCAGTCCGTTCTCATCTAATACAATCTCTTCAGGACTGCTGTATCTGGTGAGTATGTGCTGATAAGCTCCCAATAAAAACCCACCCGTACCGCAAGCAGGGTCGCAAATCTTATCTGCCCAGTCTGGATTAATAATTTCGCACATAAACTGGATAAGGTGCCTCGGTGTACGAAATTGCCCATTTTTACCAGACTGGCTTAGTTCGTTTAATAAATATTCGTATACATCTCCTTGCGTATCCTGAAACTGCTGCCCATCGTTTTGCTGCCTCTTGATCTCATTAAATATTTCATCAATTGCTTTCACCGATTCATCAAGCAAAGCCGAATTATTTATAATAAAGACGGCGTTTTGCATATGTCTTGTATAAGGCTGAGATGGGTCATTGAGGTTTTTGATAAAAGGGAAAGCCTTTTTGCTTACTGCTTCCAGCATGGTATCAGGATCAAGGAGCGAAAAGTGAGACCAGCGACAATCGTCCGCACTTTCCAAAACAGGTTCACCTTTTTTATCAAATACCAGCTTACCCCCTTTGTTTACTTTTTGTCGGACAAATATAGTCTTGTATTCTACTCCGGCAAACTCGGCTTTGTTCTTAGCATCTGTATCAGCATCATCAATCCTACGCATAAAGAGCAGATATGAAATTTGCTCGATAGCTGTAATCGGATTAGCAATTCCTCGGCTCCAGAACTTATCCCAAAGTTTATTAATTTTTGATTTTAATTCGTTAGATAACATTTTTAAATTAATTATTTAAGCGGCTATTTGTTGAATAACTCCGATGATTTCTTCTATTTCTTTAGGTGAAAACACTCCTAAAATCCCTTGAGGATGAAGTTGAGTAAACGGGGGATTAATCAGGTCTTTCTTCTGAACACTTCCTTTATCAATAAGGTACGTTTTCAACAGGTTCAAGAATTCAATCTGATTGCTTGAAAGGTTGTTGTGCATTTTTATAAAATCATCGAATACCATCGTGACAGTTTCCTCAAAAGAATGGATTGGTTCTACCTGAAGTATGTGTTTAATGAATTGTAAAAATCTTGCATGCTGATTTCCATAAACCCGCTGTAATAATTTTTCCGTCACAAATAGGTCCCGTTCATTCATCAACTGTGCCAGTTCACCCAATTCCTGGTCAGTGATAGATTCCCCCAATTTTATTTTTTGAAGTACCTGATTATTGTTTACCAACTGTTGCACCATATTCTCCACCATTTCTTTATATCGGCTTATACTTACAAGTTCATTCTCAGGACCAAACTCTATCATCTCCTTTTTATAGGTCACGTCTCTGAGATTTAGACTAGTCTGTTCATCACCACCATCAAAACTCTGACGGTATCGCATGAGCGGTGCAATTTTTTCAATGACGAGTTTTAGATCATTTTCTAAGGTATTAGTCCAGAAGTTTGACCTCAATGCACGTTTAATTAATTCTTTCTCCTTTGCTACCACCCCAATATTTATTGGTAACTCAGCTATTTGAGTGATGATCAGCTCTCTTAGATTTTCCAAACTTTGGCTTTCGTTTTCCAACTGTGCAATGGAAAACTCAACAATATCTTTTTCAAAACGCATCGCCTTGAAATCAATGGAAGACAAAGCTCTTAATATTGGAGCTATTGTTTGGTCAAGGAAATGAATTTTATCTTCAGTAAAGGGATCCCAAAAGCTTGGATCATACACTTTATCTAGTTCAGATGCATTATCCAGAACCACCACATTATTTTGGGGAAGCGCATTGATAAGTTTTTCCAGTTCAAGTTTTTCTCCATTCGCAATATCCGTATTGCGTTTTCTGGCAATTCTCAACTTCTCCAGACGCATTTTAAAAAGGCGAACAGGCAAAGCGAGCTGTGATTTATTTTCTTTACCTTTTGGATTGAGCTTGAACCTTGTAAAATTGTTCCAGCAATCAATGATGAGAAACTTATCTTTTTCATGACACCAGCTACGTCTGTCATTTGTGTTCAGCACTCTGGTTCCCCGGCCAATCATCTGCCAGAACTTGGTATATGAAAAGACAGGTTTGGCGAATACAAGATTCACCAACTGCGGAATATCAATACCTGTATCCAACATGTCCACGCTAATGGCGATTCGCGGAAAATCGTTATTTTTAAACTGATCAAGCAAACCTCCCTTTCCATATACACGAGGGTCATCAGATACGATTACTTTGGCAATTTCACCGGCACCCTGAGGATAATACTGATCAAAGATTTCTTTTATTCTTCGAGCATGTGTCATCGTCATGCAGAAAAAGATGGTCTTTCCCGGCAATACTCCATTTGGATCTTTGATACACTCTTCCCAGAATTCACGAACGATCAAGGCATTCGTCCCTTTGTTTGTAACTGCTTTTTCAATCTCAGTTCCTTCAAAGTTGATTTCAACCGGATCTTTTCCTTCAGCAATTAATTTTCGTTGATCTTCCTCACTTATCGAATGAACATGTATGCCTTCCTGCTGAAACTTTGTAGTCAGCTGCATTACTTCGAAGTTGGATAGATAAGGCGGTTTATTATTTACAGCATCTTCAAATGTATAAGCAAAAGTAGGAAGCCCATCTTCACAGTCGAAAAGTTCGAAAGTGTTATGATCCACTGCATCAGTAGGTGTAGCTGTAAGTCCAAGTACAATTGTATTGAAATAGTTTAAAACGTTTTGATAAACATTATAAATCGAACGATGACTTTCGTCTATGACAATAAGGTCAAAGAAATGAGGTGATAGATTTCCCTTCTCATCTTCTATAATATTCAACATAGTTGGATATGTTGAGACATATACCCGTCTATCAGCAGCAAATTTAGTTTCTCCAGTTTGAGGCCAAACTGAATATTGTGGTGCGTTTTCTTTAAATGCTTCAACTGCCTGATCGCGTAACGCAATTCTATCTACCAGAAACAATATTCTTGAAACCCAACCTGCACGCATCAATCCATCCACCATGGCGATACAGGTTCTTGTTTTGCCGGTCCCTGTAGCCATTATGAGAAGAAACTTTCTTTTCTTCTGTTCCATTGCTTCAAAGACTGCACGAATGGCTTGTATCTGGTAGGGCCGTCCTGCAATGCTAGTATTTATCAATTCATCTGCCAGTGGTTTTCTGTTCTTACGAATAAACACCATTCGTTCAAGGTCTGAACGTGTTGGAAAGGCATAGATTTTTCGAGGAGAATAATTTTCAAGATCCCAGAAATAAATATCATTTCCGTTGGTATACATGCAAAATGGCAGTTCGCACTTAAATTGCTTCTGAATATTGTAAGCGTATTGTTTAGCTTGCTCCTCCCCGACACGAGCATCAACAGAAGATTTTTTTGCTTCAACAACAGCCAGAGGTTTACCATCTTTACCTAATAACACATAGTCACTAAATTCTGAACTGTATTTTGCTGGTGGATCATTGACAATATTAAGATCCGGTGAAATAAAAAACTCTTCAATTACCTGAGTCCGGTCAAAAACATTCCATCCTGCTTTTTTTAAGCGGTTGTCTATAATTTCTTTCCGTGTCAGTTTTTCGTTTTTCAAACTACAATACTATTTAAGGGATTAAATATCACCCATATTATGATTTCCTATTAATTAAGCCTCTCCTCACAAACCCTCTTCACCAACTCCTTCAACACCTCAATCCTCTCACCCAAATACTCCAAATCCTCTTTCGTAATGGCATACCCCTTCTTATACCTCGCATCAATATACGCCTTCTTCAACAGCTCATATCGATCAATCTGCTCTTTAGTATCTTTAAGAAATACAGTTCTAAATTCTTTATTAATGACGATTGCAATCTTGCTCAACTCATCAAGATCATGATTCTTGCCTTTGTAGTGGGTGAAGACTAAGGCAACAGCAGAATATAAACTTTCTGTAGTTTGATGAAGAAGAAATGCGGCTTTATTGTATAATCCTTCTTTGTAACTGAAATTATATAACATTAAAAACTCTTCAGCGCTGCCCATCCATTGCTTATACTCCTCTTTAGCCCTTTTCAGCACAGCATCTGGATTTACCTTTCCCGGAGTTGCAAGCGTTACTTCTCCGGAATCGTATAATACAATCCCCTCACGGATCACATCGGTGAAAAAGTAACTTCCGGCTTTGAGTTCTTTATTGATGAATTCAGCACTATGGTGAATGGCGGTAACTGTTGTAGATAATTCAAGCTTCTTTAGCTTTTGTTTGGTCTTGCGCCATCTAGTGGAGGTTGTGTTGCCCAGTTCTTCAGACGTAATCACCAGAATATCATAATCACTCTTGAAAATCAGCCGAATCCCCTCCTCTACCTTTTCCTCCTCAGCCCAGGTATTCCGTGCATAACTTCCGAAAAGCAGCAACTTAGCAGGCTTCATCTTTTCCACAATGAGATCTGTGATAAGCTTCAGCTCCTCTTGTTTGTATTCCGGCAAAAAATTTAAACTGGCAATCAATGAGTTAAAATTATTTTTCCTAAATCTCTAAATTAGAAAAAATCGGGCATAAAATGGCAAAAAATCATTTGTAATTAAGGCCTATTGAGCAGCCACTGACATTCAATAATTTAATCATTACTCCAAACCCCACCAAAAAAAATAACCCTCCAAATCATAAAGACCTGAAGGGTTAAATTGATAACAAACAGCAATTCTTATTACACTGCTACCTGTCTTGTAACAGTGATGTTAACAATGTTGGAGAACTCTCCCACTTGCTCGTCGTGCAGCCTGTAGATTCCTTTGTAAGACCAGATGGCCGTATCTTTCTCCCCGAAAGGAAGCTGAAACGTGTCAATATAGTCCGGCGTGGAATCATTGGCGAGGAATACAAAACCTTTGCCATCATTGCGGTCCACGTAGATGTCAATGGAATCAGCAACGCCCTTTTTCCACTTGATAAGCGGACGGTGTGCATCCAGAGCACCACTGATCTGAGGTTTAAGAGTCATTCTGTCAAAAGACGACTCAGCCCCGATAATACCTAAATCCTTACCAATGGATTCATTGTAGTTTGGGTGATTTTTGATCCTCTGTACCAGTTTCGGAATTCTCTTAAAGATCCCCGCTTTTAAAGCTACTGCTGGCTGAGTAACGTTGAGCGTAAGAGATGGATAAGAAAGCGGAATCGATTCCTCTCCTTCTGCAAGAATGTTTTTGAATGCCACTTTCTGAGCAGAATCCTTTTTGGCATTTTCCACCAGTTCGATGGTGTACATAAATGCACTGGCATCATTGGAAATAGAGATCACCTCATCCGGAGATAATCCTACAGTTCCTGCATGATTAGATAGTTTAACCGAGAAATTTTTAAGCCAAATAGCTTTGTCTTTATCCGCCCTTGGCAGATATCCACTGTTGTTGGTTGTCATAGTTGGTGAAAACTTGAAGTTTAAAAATATATAATTACCTCAATGTTAATACCTTAAAATAATCTATGCAAGTATTTTTTCTAAAAACAACCCCACGATTCACCCGTGGAGCCCCACGGGAGTTCCGGATGTTCCCACGGACGTTCCGTGGGGCCATACAGAAGTCCCGTGGGACGTTTTCAGAGTCCGAATGGACCCACAGAATGTCCGGAAGCTCGCATGGAACAGTCGGATGATCCCACAGCGTTTTCGTGGTATCCCACAGAGATTCCGTGGGAATAACCAAAGGCCTGAATGAACCCACGGGACTTTCGTGGGACACCACGGAAGAATGGTTTAGAAGCTTTGGATTTATACCTGGAAATACAAAAGTCTTAAGTGATTCCACAGAAGTTTCAGGAGGTGCTATAAAGAAGTTGTGGGGATAACCAATAGTCCACGCTTGATTTACTTCTTATTTAGCTAGTAAAAAAAAGATTAACGAGGATTTTTGAGAATAGCGATCGCATGGCTATAAATGTCAAAGTTGCGTCAGGTCTTTCGGACCTGACACTTTTAAAAGTTCAGGAATACATCAAACTTCTAATTCTATTGAACAATGTGTCGGATCGAAAAAGCAAACTCCCTGGCCGGTCTAGGCACCAAAGTCAACTTAGCAAAATAGAGATTCATATGTTGACCATGGTTGAGTTGCAGGCAAAATTTCTATTAATATTGAAAAGCCATGAAAGTCTGAGAAAAACCCCAATAGTCCTCGCTTGCAGCGAGGATTTCCGAGAATAGTGATTGCATCGCTATTCTCATATAGAATCAAGAACTATCACATCTCAATACTCACCGCAACCGGACAATGATCCGATGCTGTTACTTTATCTGTAATCATATCAAACCTTTTACCAGTAAATAATTTGGCTTTTGTTGACAGGCCTTTTCTTATGATTCGGGGAATTGACTCTTTGTTATCAGTGGCAAGTTTTTTGGACAATAGAATGTAATCTATCTGTCGGTATTCTTTTTTCTTATTATAGAAATGCGTCCATCGTTCATTTTCAGGAAGCCTTTCCAAGACATCAACCATCCATTTATTTTCAAAGAAGGTATCAAGAGCCGGAGACGGTCTGTAGTCATTCATATCTCCTAATACAATCCAGTTATGATTACCAGGATTATTCCCATATTTCTTCTTTAAGATATCAACCACAGCTTCGGCTTGAATTCTCCTTCTTTCCGATGTACCTTCTCTCCCTTCCATCATCGATTTAAAATGATTCACAAAAAGCGTTAGAGTCTTCCCTTCAATATTGAATTCAACTTCAAGACAGTCCCGTGAAAAAATATAACTCTTGTTATTCGAAGTTCTTAGAAACTGATGCGTCCTGATTGCATCAAATGGTACCTTGCTTAAAATCGCTACATCAATAAATCTTGGATCGTTTCCATCAATAACAGCTTTATACTTATAACCAGCCTTACTGAGAAACTGATTGTTAAATTGCTTCAAAGCATCCATGTTTTCAATTTCCTGAAGTGCGATGATATCGGCCTTGGTTTCCTTTATAGCTGCAGCAGTTGCAGCCCTTTCAGCATCAATGATAATATCAAACTTCTTTGGATCAATAATAAATCCTTCTGTTTTGGTTGTTGCAGAATTAACTCCTTTATCAAATTTAAATCGTCTGAAAAGATTCTCGCAATTAAAGGTGGCAATAGTAATTTGTGTCATAGCTAAAAATGGTTGATTGTAACAAATATAAAAATCAAATAGTATAAGTTGGTCAACTTCGCAATAAAACTTAGGCTCCCAAAATCCTCGTTTCCTTCACGCACAATATCCCTACTCCCTGGCAGGTGTCAGCACCATAGCCGTCAACTTAACAAATCTTTCCTTTATCATTCTGAACTCTGCTAAGAATCTGAGCTTTCAAAATGAATAAAATTAAGCTATCTGGCAGAATGCTAGTTTAAATAACATTTTTTCTTACTATCAGATCCTTCGCAGGGCTCAGGATGACCAAATAGCCCATTGTTGTATACAAAACAATGTTAAGTTGACAGTTAGGGTGCACTCTCTTCCCCGGCCGGTGGCGCACCGGCCGGAATCTTGAATAATGGTCTACACTTAATTTTAAGTATGGAACATTTCAAGTTTAGCACATTTGGAAAGCTTTCGTTCTGTGCGCCACAGACCGAGGAACAGATCCATTCTATTATTTTTCAATAAATAATTTAAAGATTCTGGAATAACCACTACACCTTACTTCAACGAAGTACATCCCAGAAGTAAAATCGGTCAGATCGATTTTCTCTAAACTTTCATCAGCTACCTGATCCATATTATAAACAATCAAACCATCTATTGTCATAATTTTCAATCCTGATACCAAATCTCCAAATGTATTTATATTTACAAAATCTTGAGCAGGATTAGGATATACATTTATCCGTGGCTGCAAATAAGCGGGGCTTTGAATAGAAGTATTAATAATTTCGACAGACTTGGTTATTTCAGATGTATCACATTCATTTCTTACCTCCAGTGAAACCGTAAATATACCATCTGCTAGATATGTATGAGAGGGGTCCTTTGTATAGTCGAGAGAAGAATTATCCCCAAAGTTCCAGACATAAGATTCTGCTCCTCTTGAATGATTTGCAAAAAATACAGAACCATCTTCTATACTGTAATTGAAATTGGCAACCGGAGCTCCGAGCCAATAAAGTTGAACAGAAGCCGTATCATTTAAAATATTCTGATCAATTTGCCCGTTGGGATTCACCACTCTATATGATACATTATGATATCCAGGTCTGCTGGTAGTTAAATTAAAATTCACTTTAACATGATCATTAGGAAGCAATGTTCCATGCCAGTCAATAGTTTCAGAATTTAACTCATCTGAAATAATACTAAAGGATTTAACAACCTCCGTTGATACATTCTTTACAACAATGGAAGAACCTATAGTTTCAGAACAATAAGAATCTCCCGGAACATAAATAGAATCCAAAGATAAATCTCTGCTCAAATTTATTGTTACTTTATCCGAATAACTGTCATCGTTACATTTGTTAGATACTTTTAAAGTAATGACATATTCTCCTGAATAAGGGTAATAATAGACAGGATTTTTATCTGATCCATGTGATCCATCTCCAAAAGACCAGGAATATGTCTTGACACTCTGAGAAGTATTATTGATAAAAATGGAGTCATTTCTCAGAACATATTTAAAAGAAGCAATTGCAGGCGCAGAATAAATAAAGTCATAGGAAATTGTATCATTATATGGAAAATCATCCGCCATTGAACCTGGCAAGGATAAATAAACTTTGAGGTTATAAGTTCCTGATAATCCAAAATTGTAATTACCTAAATTCAAAGAAACAATAGAATCTTTCTTTAATGATCCCGACCAATTAAAAGGTGATTCTGCGATTCCATTCACCTCCCAATTAAGAATAAAATCATCTATGACTAAATTACCATAATTCTTAACTGAAACATTAATCTCTTTAAGGCCTTTGCAATAATCAGATTTCAAAGGACTATTTATGCTGATGAGACCAACATTGGTATTAAAGTGACCAAGCGATTCATCTGCACCAATGGAGGGTTTACTGCTTCTATAATCTCCATCTATATCTATACTTACTTCTTTATTGACAATCCCCATGCCGATTGCAGGAGAAGATATACTTAAATGAAGATCAGATAGATCATTTAAAAATTGAGGATCCAGACTTAAACTGTTAAGATCATTTTGGGTAGCACCAGCATAAGTCGCAATGTCTGTATAATCTTTAGAATTTATCTTTACTAATTTACTTCCTGTAGTATACAGGTCATTGTAATTACTAGAAACAATACTTTGATTGATATTCATGGTATATCCACCATATCTGTTACAGAATATATTGTTTTCCACTACCAGCGATGAATCTTTATTACTGTAAAAGACAGCAATATCACTTTCTGGATTTCCATTATTAAGGTTTACGGAATTATAAAGAAAATTTAAATACTTATTATCTTCAGTATATAAGACAGAAGCAGGTACATTCATATCATAATCAAGGAAATTCTTCACATTGATCATATTATTCACAACCAGTCCGGCTGAAACAGCAGAATAGGACTTGTGACTTCTAATGCTTAATACATAATAATAGGATCTGGATAGTTTAGACTCAAAATTTATTACATTTTCTGAAAAAATAAGTCTATCTCTTGTATCAGATATATTTGCTCCCGTAAATCCACCTTTAACGTCAAATTTATTTTTCGTAATTACAGGAGAAATTGTGTGCTCAATGGTAAGTCCGGAAGAGGACTGATTAATAAAAGAATTATTTGAAATGATTAAACCTCTTGTATATTCCCCGTTGCTTCCACCTGTGTAATTTATACCTGTTGATCCTCCAATTATGGTATTATTGGTAAATGAAATGTAGTTGTTATAAGGATTTACCTGATTGTCTGCTCCAATGTAAACGACATCATTATATGCAAAAAAATTATTATCTGTTAAGCTACTTTCTATTATGTTATTTGAGAAGTTTATATAATTAGCTTCCCCCGTTATATATATAACCCTGCAATAAGAACCTAAAGTAGATTTTAAATTCATGCGCTTAAAAGAAATATAATCGGCACCATCTAAAAAAATAAGATAATCGGCATCTGTTGTAGAAAAATCATTATGATCTCTTGTAAGTGTTACAGAAGTACTGTCATTGTTTTCGGGCTGAAATACAATTGTATTGATGACATTTGTTCCTCTGATTTCAGGAATTCTGATCTTCTCATTGTAAGTGCCAGGTTTTACATTAAATATTACGGGGCCACATATTCCCCTGAATTTAAGATCATTTACTGCATCTGTAAATGATTTATAATCAGAACCACTATTACCAATTGTGTAAGTCCCGCTTAGGGCGGTTGGAGTAAGCGTTACGACAGTTGTATCACTTATTGTAAATGTATCATTTACCCCATTAGGATTTTCTGTCCATGCCTGAAGTTTTACTATTCCACCTTTACCAAAATTATACTTACCTATATTGACTACCTCGGTACCAGAAGAGTTAAGTGATCCTTTCCATCTGAAAGGAATTTGTGGCACTCCATCTATGGTCCATTTTATTGTTACGGAAGTCAAATTATTAAAACCATAATTTGCAATAGACAATAGAATATCATTCACTCCTTCACATGGAAGAGTAGTGGGAAGTTCAAATTTTATAGCCTGGGCATTGTTCAGGTTGGGAACATATTCATCAGCCCCAACCATAGGATTTGAAGCATCCCGAATATCTCCTTCTATATCCCTGGACAAGCCAGCAATAGGATTTGGAACACGTACAGGAGATAAGTTATTTCTATTGATGTGTAAATCTGTAAAATCACTGTATCCGGAAGTTCTAGCCATAAACATCGGATTTGTGTTAAAAGAATGAAGATCATATCCCGTCTTTTGCCAATCACTGAGATTCCAGGCCTCAACTTGACTATATACCTTTGCTAATATTAATGAACCATCTGTGTGTAAATTATTATAATCAGAAATTAAAGATTTTACTTCAAAAATGTTTAATGCTATACCACCATTATTTGTTGAAAGTATATTATTTTCAATTTTAAGATTACTTCCTTTCTGAATATAAAAGGCATCTCCTCCTTTCACAGAAATGCTATTATGAAAATAATTAACATAACTTGAGTTTAAATTGTAAATACCTGGCACCCCATTAGAGGAAATAAAGTTATTATACACCTTTATCGGGTTAGAGGACAAACCAGAACAACTTTCCAGAAGAAGAGCAGCTTCGTAATTACCAGGACCACAACAGGAAAAAATGCCACCTATTTTATTATTAAGAATACTTATTGATGGTCCCGAATAACTGATTTGTATAGCATTGGTGGAGTAAGCTGCATCTTTCAGGAAAACATTATCAGAGATAGTTAAAGCGTCCTGATAATAGAGAACAATACGAGATATTCTTGCTCCACTAAATTTATTTCCTTCAATTTTGTTTCCCTTTGCCCGCATAGCATCTGAAACTCCTCTTAAATATATCATCCCATCTTTAAGAAAATTATTTCGTAAAACTAAATAATCTACTGACTCCTCTGCTTCAATATCCCTTTCAATATAATTAGATATGAACTTTATATTTTCACAACCCTGATTCAGAACGATAGATGTCGATCCTTCCTGAATAAAAGACAACTTGCTAAAGATAAGATTAGCAGCTCCATTTATTGTAAGATTTGAATTTAAAATTACAGGGCTGTATATCTTCCATATTACTTTACTACTATCACCTTTGTCTGAAGTAAAAGTTACTGTATTAACGGGTGAAGTTCCCGGAATAGGATAAACATTAACTATTTCTTCATAAACACCATCTCTTAACCTAAATACGACAGGAGCACAAACACCCATTTTGGTAACAGCCTCCAATGCTGAAGTGATAGAATTAAAATCAGATTTGGGCCCACCAATAAAATAAGTACCTCCCATCCTTTCATAAAAGGATGTAGTTTTAACCATATCATTGGAATGATTAAGATCTCCGTCAAAATTTGACCAAACTTTTAATGATGACAGCAAATCATAGTCAAACAAATATTCACCCAGTTTAACCAAACCAGATGTCGCTCCGGGAGCTATTTTACCTATCCATTCTTTTGGTGTCTGATTATAACTATCGACCTGCCAGTTAAGCAAAACCCTTCTGAGCGTATCGGAACTATTATTTTTGATTTTTATATAAATGTCTTTACTTCCGTGACATCCGGCAGATGGTTTGTTCACAATTTCAAGGCTTGCATCATAAAGCATCCCGGAAAATTCATCAGCCCCGATATCCGGAACTTTTTTTCTAGGCTCTCCATCAATGTCATATTTAATTTCTGGTATACTTATCCCTTTTCCAGCAATGTCTGCATTGAAAAGAGAATGAAGATCATTAATAGCAACAAAAGAAGGCAATGATGAAACGGAATGAAGATCTTGATTCCATTCTGACCTCCATATGGCAAGACTTTTATATTCATTGACCAGTTTAGTTCCTGTAGTGTATAAGTTGTTATAATCAGAGGTAAAATAGATTAATGAACCATAAGTTTTTATAACAGTTCCCCCTCCCGCATTGTAAAGAATATTATTCTTTAATTGAATTACACTTGTATTATACTTAAAGTAGACAACGCTGGAATTCTGAGTCTCTGTAGTGGTCAAATGAATTGTATTAAAAAGTATAGATTTATTTTCTACAGCGCTTGTATATATTCCATAACTTTCAGTATTCAATCCTATCCTTATAAAATTGTTTGTTACATAAGTATGCCCTATTCCTTCTAACATAATACCCGCCAAACCAGTCCCTATTAATACTCGGTTATTGGAAACGACAGAACTATCACTATTTAATATCCTTATACCTCCATCATATTGATTATACGTCTTACTGATATTTACAGAATTTTTGCTAACAACTGCTCTCTCCGCATCAATCCTCATTATACCATTATCAAACTGGTTACTTAAAATGGATACACGTTTTGCAGAAATGCCTATACCACCGCTCGGGAAATAATTATTAATGATGTATATATTATCATTTATTCCTTCCCCTGAGATGCCAGGTTCTATCTTGCTGTTCTGGAATCTGATATTCTGACAATCTTTAAAATAAATTGCACCTCCTCGAGACTGAAAAGAGATCTGATTAAAAGTAATATTGCTTGTATTGGTCAATTTCAGACAAGGACTAAACTGATCTATAGCAGTTAGCTTTACAAGAGAGCTGTCTCTGCTTTCCGATTGAAATGTGACGAGATTATTTACAGAGGTGCCTTCTATATAATTCAAAGAATGAGCCTCCCTGTAACTGCCATCTCTTACTATAAACGTCACAGGCCCACAAACACCCCTGTTTTGCAAGTCTGTATATGCCGAAGTAAAGGTCTTGTAACTGGGCTTATAGCCTCCAAGTGTATAAGTGCCCTGCATCTTAGTAAAAACTTTAATACTTGCACTGGAATCATTAGAAGTATAAGTATCAACGGAACCATTTGGAAAAGAAAGCCAGAAACGTACTGTGTATGAAGAATCCAATTCAAACAAACTTCTATCAATAACTAATGTATCATACTCTCCTCGTTCAAGACTTCCAGACCAATTGTATGTTGGCTGAACAACTTTATTCTTCTCCCAGGATAATTTAAAAGAAGTAATCTTATTTGAACCAAAATTTCTAATAGCAATTTTTAATGGAATGTTACCAGAACAAACTGGTTTGTCAAGGTCAAGAACTGAGGTGATTCCAATATTATCAGGAAGAGGCTGGTATTCATCCGCTCCTATATCCGGATTGGTTAAATCTCTTACCTCCCCATCAATATCCAAAGGCACATGAGAATCATAAACTCCCTTTCCATCCATGTCTATATCGTTATCAATATGAAGCTCTCCTTTAGGAAAAAATTTGGGGGATAAGGAAATAGAATTTTGGTCCTTTCCTGATGATAATTTCCAGATTCTGAAATCAGCAAAATTTCTCCCTTCGAAACTGGCAAAAATATTTGTGCCTGCAACTTTAAGATTATTATAGTCACATTCAACCAATGCGGATGGTGTTGCAAGTTGAATAGCATAATTCGTACAGATAATAATATTATTTTTAAATCTGATATTAGTCCCTCCATTTAAATACATACCCATTGAACTTTGAAATGTATTGAAAAGGATATTCAGATTTGAACAGTTTGATAAATATAGAGCATTGGAGTAGTTTCCTGCCAACCTTATCATATTATTAACAATAAGTGCAGGGTTTTCAGCAGATTGAATACAATTATTCAGAGTGATTCCCCCGTTAGATAATCTATTGTTCTGAATCGTCATTATCCCATAGCAATTAGAAACGGCTATGCCAAAGTAGTCTCCACTATAATAATTAGTAAGTATTGTATTTCCTGAAAAATTTAAATTTGACTGATAAGAAAGATAAGTAGCATATTTATATTGACCATCAAAAGTATTGTTTTTTATGGTTAATTCTTTTTCATAAGAGCTTTGAGACGCTCCTCTTAAATTAATAGCTACTTGTCCTCCCTTGAATGTATTGCCGGTAATGGATATATAACTGTCATTTGATGCAGGAGAAAAAATTAAACCTCCATTTTCAGTATTACCAAACACCTCGGAACTTATTACATTATTACTCAACGAAATATTATTTGAGCCATTTCGAATATCAATTACATTCGAATAGGGATTATAGGCTGTTCTTTTTATTGTTATGTTTTCAATCGATATATAACTGGCGCTATCAAACTGAATTGCATAATTTGACTCAGACAAATTTGAAGACGGATTCTGAATTATTACATCAGAAGAATTTCTGGTTGAAGAGATGAATTTCACTGTATTTTCAGCAGTTACACCTGGTATGAATGGAATGGATATACATTCGTTATATACACCTGAATTTACATAAAAGGCAACCGGTCCACATACACCTCTTTCTTTTAAGGCTTCAACAGAAGCTTTAAAACTGACAAAACTACTACCAGAGCCACCTATACTAAAAGTACCGGAAAGACACTGAGCTTGAGAGGATTTTTCACTAAAAAAAATAAATGCTACTAAAACAAAAAGTAACTTAAACAATCTAATCATTTAATTTATAAAATAATATTTGTCATACAATATACGCATAATTAAGGTGAGATAATAGTTAAATATGCTATTCTAACTACTAATTGCTCAGGACTAAATAAAATGGAAAATAAATATAACCATCACACGAAGCTGAATTTCTTCCCCGGCCGGTGGCGCACCGGCCGGAATCTTGAATAATGGTCTACACTTA
>NZ_JAGHZZ010000042.1 GCF_017745095.1 Sporocytophaga sp.
CTGCATAATAGCAAAATAAGAATAGGAGACGTACGTCGTGAATTCTTGTATCATCATTGAAAGAAATATTTTCTATTTTTCTAATTTCATCTTCAGTAAGGGCGGTCTTAGTTCCTTTTTCCTTTTTAAGCTTAAATCGTATGAATGGATCTTCTTCTGAGGTGATCAATTTATCTTTAATTGCTTGCTTAAACCACTTACGAATGAACTTAATATTATTATGTATGGTGTTTACCTTATTGTTTAATTTTTCTCTCAAAAATTTTTCATACTTCTCTAAATATTCCACAGTGATTTCGTCAAACTTAAGATTCTTATTAGTATGGAAGAGTCGAAGTTTAGCAATAGATGAATTGTAGTTGTTGATGGTACTTATCTTTGCTTTTCCTGTTTCTTTTCTTATCTGTCCTTCTGCATATGCAAAAAAGTCAGTGTAGGTTTTTCCCTTTAACTTCTCTTTTACATAGGTTAGAATTACCTTACCGAATTTCATTTCCGATTCTAATAGTAACGCTTCCGCATCTGAAATTTTCTTCGCCAAGAGAGCATTCAATTGCTTAAAATTTGGATAACTTTTTTTAATTCTTGAAGTGGTAATATCCCAATCTTCTCCTCTTACTGAATATCCTAATCCAATGAATAAGGACTGTCTTTTAACTATAATTCTTAAGTAGAGAGGAATAAACCCCGCCTTATTTATCTTATCCTTTTTTGCTATTACTCTTACAGGTTGTGCCATGTTAGAACTATTAATGGCCGTAATTTATAAACCTGCCTTGAATTTTTTATATTGTTTTAGTCCTATTTTTATTAAATCTATGTTGTAGGTGTTTCTTAGGGTATTATGATATTTGTTAGTTTTATTTGTTGTAATGCATTGAAAATCAATACAACATTGATTCCATTATTTTAGGCAATCAAAAATTATTTTATCTGAATATATTTTTTTTGCTTTGTGTCATCATTAAATAATACAAAATTAGATTTTGAAAAAAAGAAATTATGAATTTAGAAAAACGATACAAGCACCTAAGAAATGATAGGTACTTACCAGAGCAAAATAATCTGGCCATGGAGGTAAAGCTTAAAGGTCTGGAAGATATTTCTGCATTGCTTTTTGAAATAAAAGAGCTTAAAGCTGAGATCAGACAATTGATTGAACGTGATAAAAAGAAAGTCTATACAATTAAAGAAGTGGCTGAAAAGCTGAGTGTATCGGTAGGTACAATTAATAATAGAATTTCAGTAGGAAAGATTTCCTGTATGCAAGATACTGTACGTGGAGTGCGCACAATTTCCTCAGAAGAAATTGAAAGATATTTAACAGCACAAGAAAATAAATTCTAACATGGAAAAAGATGGATTACAAAATGAATTTACGAGTTCTAGTAGACCTCCTTAAGCCCAATAATTAGAAGGGTTATACTTCTTCTGAAATAATATTTGTTAGAGGAAAGACTATACTGAGGCTTTACTGCAAGAGATAGATTGAATGCTCTGAATGAAAGGGACGTATTGTATAGTAGTGGAAGTGGAGATTAAGAATAAGTATAAATGAGAGGTGAAAATGACATAGATAACATGGCTTAAGGAAAAATTATAAACTATAAAAACAAGAAAGGAATAAAAATGAAAAACACAAAAGTAAAAAGTCTGAATCAAAAGCAATTGAAAAAAGAAATTCATTCGAAAGGCATAATAACTATTACTAATAATGTACCAGGCATTTGCGATGATGAAATCGAAATCACGCCTATAAACTCTACTGAATATAGAATAGTGATTAAAACTGTTGAACCACAGTATCCTATTACTTGTGTTGCAGATGAACCAGCGCATATCATAGATTATTGTTATGCACTTCTTGCAGATTTAGCGGAAGCAAGAGAAGCCTATCATAGAAAAGGATTGGAGTTTCCATACTTTTTCTCAATACCTGTTTCAATTCAAGATGAGATAAATAATTTGATTACAGAATTAATGAAGGTTTGTGCAAAACAAGTTGGATGGGGGCCTGGCAATCAAAAGTTAAGTAGGGATAAAAAAATGGAATTATGAGTAAATCATTACAAAAAATAATCACCTACCTCCGAAAGAAGTATAGTTTCCGATATAACGAAGTTACAGGAAATTATGAATACAAACTCTTAACAAGTCCAGCCTTCAAAAGGCTGGACGATAGAGCTATCAATTCATTAGTAGTAGAGATGAATCTTGCTGATGTTTTAGTTACAAAGAAAACATTGGAAATCCTTTTAGGGTCGAATTTCTGCACACTTCATAATCCGTTAAGGTCATACTTTGAGGGTTTGCCTGATTGGGATGGACATGATTACATAAAGGATTTGTGTGACACAGTTCCCACAAGTGTTTCAGAACTGTGGTACAAATGGTTCTCAAAATGGTTGGTTGCTCTTATAAACTGTGCCCTTAACAATATCGCTAACGGTACAATAATAGTCTTGGTAGGAGATCAGGGGACAAGAAAAACTACTTGGTCGAAAACACTAATTCCAAAAGAACTTGGAGAATATACCTATTCAGGAAGTATTGACCCTACTAATAAGGATACTGCGATCACCTTATCAGATTGTTTTCTTGTCATTCTGGATGAACTTGGAAATTTGAACAGAGGTGAAATAAGAGATTTGAAGAACATCATCACTGAGGAAATCATTAATCATAGAGCGCCTTATGAAAGATCAAAGAAGAGAATGAAGAGACATGCCTCTTTTATTGCTTCTGTCAATGACAGACAGTTTCTAACAGATACTACTGGCAACAGAAGATTTCTACCAATTCCAGTATCGCTAATTAATGCAGATCATGCAGTTGATATAAATAAGGTATATGCTCAGGCCTATTCACTTTTAAAATCGGGATTTAGGTACTGGTTTGATAAACAAGAATTGGATGAGCTTAACGAGCATAATTCGCAATTCGAAATTCCAACTTTGGAAGAAGAACTATTGCTTAAAAAGTATATTCCTGCTGATGAAACAACAGCAATAGAATGTTTAATGACTTCTGAAATTTTAGTGCAACTGAGTCAAGAATTTAAATTGCCTATAAATGGTTCAACTCAATATCAGTTAGGTAAAGCATTACATAAACATAAATTCACTTGGAGAAATAAAGGAAAGAGAAGGAGGTGGTTTGTAAAGCCAACGCCTATTATAGCTGACGATTTATATTGCATTACGACAGCTAATAAGGATAAAAGTGGAGATGAAAAAATAGACAGCGAAACGAAACTAAATTATCCAATGGGTAATAAAAATAATTTTAAAGTGAATAGTTCTTTCTTAGATAATGATATAAAAGAAGTTACTTCAACTGTTATGAATAGTCTTAGTGAAGATTACAAGAAGAGTAATAAAACCCCTGACTCCTCTGATTCCTGGCTCAACAATAAATAATAAAAAAAAATTAATAATAATAAATATAACAATATATAATGTGTTCAGAAAGTATCAAATAATGAGATGGCAAAACCTAAAATTACATATTCAAATCTTAATGCCTACATTCCATACTATCTATGGAGTGATTTAGGAAATCTTAAAACTTCTGCTGACAAGTGCAAAATTAAAATGGATAGTATCTATTCTTTTCTTCACCTGATTTATTGGAAGCTACTATATACTAACATAGGAGAAGATAAAAAAGAGAAACACTTTACAATAAGCAATTGGGTGAGAATTAATACAGAAACTCTGAAAATTCTTCTTTCAACTTCTTACAAAAAGGTAATTGACTTTTTGCAAAGAGAAAATGTAATAGAAGTTAATCAGTCTTATTGCAATATTGGTAAGCATTATCCCAAAAGCTATAGACTTCATCCGAATCTGTATGTTGGGAAAATAAAAGTTCAACATTTTAAGAAAGTTGAGATTACAGACCACTGCACCAAAAGAGCAATTTATAACCTTAAAGAATTGTATAATTCAGCATCTTTGAAAAATACAGATTCAGAAGATATACACAGATTACTTTTTGAAAGCCACAGACAACTGAGGTTTAATGTTGAATCATTTAAGAAGCAAATTGAATTGGTATAACAGAATCAGATAGATTGGCCTAAAAGAAGTAAGAGGAGAAAAAGGAACCAAATCAATGTTCCATTGGAAGCGTATCAAATGTTAATGAATTTAGCAAATGATGGTTATTTATTTAGGGAGTCTGTTGATAAGTTTGGTGAAAGAGTCCACTATTTGGCTACGAGAATTTGGAAAGGAGTAAGACCATTTTATTATTTTGAAAATTCTTCACAATCGAAACTTACTGAGATAGATTTTTCAAATTCACAACCATACTTTGCTTCAAAGGCAGTAACACTTGTGCCTGTTCTCGTTCCTGAATTTTTACCAATTCTTCCTTTACTTGAAAATCTAAGTAACAAAGAAGATTTTAAAAAATTCGATCAGCTCTGTACAAAAGGAAGAATTTATGACCATTGGGTAACTATTAGAGGATATAAGCCAGAGCAGAGGAATAAGGCAAAAAGTGAGTTTATTAAAATCTTATATGGGAAACTTGATCAGAAGGTTGATTATGCCATAAAAGCTTATAACGCTTTTGAAAAAGAATTTCCATCAGTAGCAGAAGCTTTTGTAAAAATAAAATCATTAACGGAAAGAGAATTGCCCTTTATAAAGGAGGTTTACTTAGACAAGGACGGAAGTTTTATTCCAAAGTATCATTGTAATTTGTCTTTGTTGCTTCAGCGATGTGAGTCTAGATTTATTATCAAAACTGTTTGTGATAGATTATTCAAAGACGGTGTCCAAAATTTTATCACAATCCATGATTCGTTTCTTACAACAGAGGAGAATGTTCAAGTAATTAAGAATATTATCGCATCAGAGTTTAGAAAGTTAAGCATTGAACCTCCAGTATTAAAAGATGGAATGAAAGATTTATTTGTAAAAAAGTGACACTATGATTATAAGATATACACAAATTCTTGATAAGAAATGTAAGTGCGGAGGCAATTTATACATTCTGAAAATTAAAGGCCAAGTCTACGACAAGACGACACGATGTCTTCAATGCGGTAACATAACAGTAAAGCTGGATTTTGACCCGAATACAGAAATAAAATTGCTTCCATATCAGAGATATACTTCATCAGGTGTTCAGAATCTTCTTTTATTGGTTTATAAGAATAAAGCATTCTTGGAAGGCTTTCCGGTTGGTAAAAAAGATTTGGCTGAAAGAGCATTGGAAATTGTTAAGGAAGATAGAGATAAACTTATGTATGCTAGAATTTCATATTTAGATAAGAACAGCAAAAAGTGGTGTGTTGTTGATCTTTTAAATAATAAGAAGATTGATAGAGTTGAAATGCTTGGATTTGATGTAGAGCAGGTCTATCAGTTTCTTTATTCAAAGAATGACGCTCCAAGAACGCAAAAACCATTATTTTAAAAATTCAAATGTTTCCTATATTATTTAATTTGTGCTATGTATAGAACCCCCTACTTATATGGATTGGATTATAGATTTTCTGAGTTCATTAATTTGTTGATTATAGAAGAAAATGCCAAACAATTGGACCAATTTGATAAAAAAAAGAAGAAATTTCTGCTTGTTAATTCCAATGATACAAGAAATGGTAAACTGTTATACGGTTACGATGGACGTATTGTTAGAGTCAAGAATGTTAAAGATAGATGCTATTTGATAGGTTCTGATATTTTTTCATCAGATGAGTTTAAAGAAAAATCAGAGTCAGATAATCCTAGGTTCACAACTCATTCTTGTTGTTCAAAAGTAGGTATCGAAATGCTAAACAGTATTGGAGATATTTTTAATCATTCTAAAATTGGATATGTAATTTTGCAAGATTTTTATATCGATGGTAAAGGCAATGATAAAAGTACAGAGTTCGTTAATGTCCAGTTGAAAGTGAATGAAAGAATAATTGAGTATGATTTTCAGAATTCAGTTTTGTTTTTACTTGTAGATGGAAAAAATATAGACACCGATTTAATTACCTTAGGAGAGTTCAACAAGCTTAAAGATTCTGTTTATAATAAAATTGAGTTCCTTATTCAATTTTTGATAGATAAATTCAATCTGAATTTTTCTGAGGAGCTTTTAATGTTTTCAAAGTTTATTGAGCAGAGCAAAAAAGTTGAAGGTCGTGATACAGTGATATAGAATCTTTCTAAGTTAACTTCATTTGATATTTCGTTAGAAATATCAAATGAAGTTTTTTTTGTTAATTACATATTTTTTAACCTTTCCATAAGTGTGTGTTACCTTTACCAAAAATGACTCTCTTTTTATTTTTTTTTAAGGTTATGATTAAATACTCTCTCCCTAGCATATCCTATATCCTTTTAGGGTAACTATTTTTATTGTTTGATAATGAACATTTCTAGCGTTGTAAAATGTCCTGTATCCCTTTATTCCTATTCATTTTTGCGCTTAACAAAAATTGGTTGGCTTCAGAGTGCCTATCGAAGATAGGCTCTCTGAAAAATATGGTTGGAAGTTATCAGGTTTGATGGCATTTAAATAATGTTTGTTAACCTTCCCATACTGACTATAGCGTTAACTTGTCATTTTAATGTAATTCAGAACTACCTTATGACAAGCATTTTTTTAGTCTCAGAGAAGCTTTCTATTGTGCTTAATTGATAATAATATGTTCCTGTCTGAAGATCAGAATTGTTAATAATGAGTGAGCTTGACTGACTATCTACGTTATAGGTTTTTATTAAATTTCCATTTGCATTAAAAAAAAAGATTTCTCCATTACTACCATACGGCAAGTTAAAATCTATTTTGGCTATACCATTTGATGGGTTTGGAGATGGAAAGGACATCTCAAGATTGTTAAGAACATCTTTTTTTAACAGCGTTGAAGTAGTGTTCAACTTACCTGGTAAAGTGTAAATAAAATATTGGATGTTTGTAGATGGGCCATAAAATAATTTGTTATTTAAAATCATTTTGGTTCCTGTGGTCGTGTTACTGAAACCAAATGATTTAATCATACATTTTCCAAGAGGTAAGTTATCCCAATCCAAACCATTAAATGCGACAGAATCTTTCGAAAATAGTATGGACCCATTTTCATCAATAACTTTTATTATGGTGGAATCTATGCTAAGACTTCCAGAAGAGTTAGAGCGACATGTATACATTATACCAAATTCAATTGTATTATCACTGTTAAATAAATTATCACTGATCCCACTAATTATAAAGTTATTAATTCCAGGAGTTGAAGATGGACAGCCATGTGGAATTGGTATCGTTTTGTACAAGGAATGATCCAAATTGTATAGAGTGAGTTTGTAATTCTCTTCATCCAATTTAGCATCCAAAACTCCCCATTTTTGTCCTCCGCTCGACAATTTTATTAATTGAAGTTCAGTTTCGAGATAAGGTTCATTGGGAAACGAATAGGTTTTTTCTAAAGTAATTTGTCCGAATACAGAGGAAGTAGCTAGACAGTAAAAGATTATTACTAATGAGCAAATTTGTATTGGTTTTGACCAGCAATTCATTGAAAAATAGATTTTTAAGAGGTTTTTCATAATTTTATAGTTAAAAGTTATTTTATGGCAAATTTAATATATTTTTAAAAATTATGGCAAATTTGCCTCAATAACTTTACCCTCTTTTCTTCATAATTGCCTGGTGAAGAGAAAGAAGAATTATATTCGGAAAGAAGAGGAATTACAGGCTTTCGGTAAGCATTTAAGAGCTATCCGAAAGAGAAAGAATATGACATTAGAGACGTTAGCAGCTCTTTCAGAAATAGAATATAGTCAGGTGAGTAGGATAGAGAGAGGAGTAATTAATACAAGTCTTAGTAACGTATTTGTGCTGGCTGAGGCATTGGAAGTCACATATAAAGATCTATTTGATTTTTGATTCTACTAAGACTTTCAAATCATTTTTGGGTTGGATAATTTTTATTTTTTGAGGCATAATCAGATTTATCACATCGTTGACAAAAGTCATAAGATTTTTAGCTGCCATAAGTTAGAGCAGAATTTGTTGGCAATTTAATGTAAATTGTATTTATCTAATATTTTTTGAATATATTTGCTGTAATTATTGTATTTATAAGGTATTTCCTAATAAAAGAAAGGGGACTTAGATGTCAGATCAAATTAATATTTCTACTAGAAGTTTTAATATGAGTCAAATCAAGGGCAAGAATACTAAGCCAGAGATATTAGTTAGAAAATTCCTTTTCTCAAAAGGATTGCGATATAGGTTAAATAGTAGAAATCTTCCTGGAAAACCTGATATAGTATTGGCAAAATATAATACAGTCATTTTTGTTAATGGATGTTTTTGGCATGGACATGCAGGCTGCAAGTATTTTACAATTCCCAAAACTAGGACAGAATGGTGGAGGGAGAAGATTAATAAGAATATGGAGAGGGATAAGAAAGTAATTAAGGAATTAAATGAGAGAGGTTGGATTGTAAATACGATTTGGCAGTGTGAATTAAAAGTTAAAAACAAAGAAAAAGCTTTGAATGATTTATTGATTAATATTTTGAAATATCAATAAATAAGGAGAATTTGAAAATAAGTATTTAGATTAACAGTGGGCACTAAAAGGAAATATAGAGTTATTGACTCTTTTTGTGGCGCAGGAGGATTGTCGCTAGGTCTCCAAAAGGCAGGATTTGAAATCAAGCTGGCTTTTGATAATAATGAATGGGCAGTAAAAAGTTATAATAATTTTTTTGAGGGTAATCATTGTAAACAACTTGATATTACAAAGATATCAGGAAATCAACTTCTGAGAGAGTTGGGATTGGAGGAAGGGGAACTAGATCTTTTTGCAGGAGGTCCTCCTTGTCAAGGTTTCTCTAGACAAAAAAAAGGTGCAGAAAATGGTGACGAAAGAAATAACCTTGTTCTTGATTATGCAAGGCTCGTTACTCAGTTATCACCTAAAGTTTTTTTGCTGGAAAATGTAGATATGTTGGGATTGAAAAGAGGAGAAGAATTTTTAAAAAAGATTAAAAGACGTTTAAGTAATTACAATCTCTATCCTAATTTTTATAACTCTGCAGATTATGGAGTTCCTCAAACAAGAGTTAGGTTCATTACAATTGGAGTAAGGAAAGATATTGAAATTCCATTCGAAATACCCAAGCCCATAAGCAGAGAGAAATGGAAAACTATTGGGGATGTATTGAGTGGTTTACCTGAACCTCCAGTGGACTATTCTCCTCATCCGAGTATATTTAATCATCAATTGGCTAAAATAAGTGAAATAAATACCATAAGATTTTCTCATGTACCTCAAGGTGGTGGTTGGAAAGACATTCCTTTTGACCTAAGATTGGAATGTCATAAAATTATAGATACCTCTAAAGGCGGTTGGCCAGATGTATACGGAAGATTGGATTGGAACGGACAGTGCCCCACTATTACCGGAGGATTTGACAGTTTTACAAGAGGACGTTTTGGACACCCTAAGGAAAACAGAGCAATTACAGCCAGAGAAGCAGCATTGATACAAGGATTTCCTTTGAATTTCGAATTTATTGGAAATAGAGGAGAGGTTAGAAAGCAAATTGGAAATGCAGTACCTCCACCTCTCGCAAAGGAAATTGGCTTGGCTATTAAAAAAATACTTGATAATACCAATCAATCGAAGTTAGAAAAGTCCTTAGTCTCTTCTATAAAATCAGAGAAAGTTTTAACATGAATTTTAGGAAAGACATCATTTAACTTTAAATACGCAGTCGGTATATCAAGATAATAAACTCGTTTCATCTGCGCGATAAACATTTGATATAGTTGCCATTGTTGAGGCAAACAAATTTCAATAACCTCAAGAGATTTCTTGTCAACTTTAGTCTCGGAAAGACAAGCTAGGGTGCCATAAAATCTTCCGTTTCCGTAAACTCCATCTAAAACTCTTTGATGAGCCCAAACTTGGATAACTCTCTCCCGTGTTGAGGTTTTAATAGGAACATGAAATTTAGCCTTTCCCTTTCCTAAATCGAAGATATAGTCAGTAGGAAGCGCTGTTGCCTTATCAAGGTTAAGGACGTCGACTCGAGTTTTTGGTGTTACATTCAGTCTTTTCGAAAAACAATGTCCAATAAAATGTTCGAAAAATGTTCCAGGTGTTTTTTGATCCCCTATCTTTTCCAAATCAATTATAGCGCAAAAACTGATTGCAATTGTATAGCATGCTTTATCAATATCTAGAGACTTAATGCTTTCAAAATTATTATTTTCTAAGGACGTTAAGAATAACAAGAGAACATCAATATCATCTGTAAAAAGGTCCATTCTTACTGCGCGGGAATTCTTTTTGTCTTCGCAAAATGAAAAATATTCCTTACCAACAACTTTTGAAATTAAAGTTATTCTGGTCGAGGTTTTTAAGTATTCTTGGCATGCTATTGTCAGTTTTGTTAGTGCAACGGAAAAACTTGAAGAGCTTAAGTCTTGACAAGGGAATTGTCTAATTTGGTTATATAGCTTTTCTATCTCAGGAAAATTTTTCATCTAAAAATATAAATTGATCTTGTTATTTTCTGTAAGATAGAAAAATTAGGTTTATTCTCAATTAATCATTACTCATTACTCATTACTCATTATTCTAAAAACTTTAATAATTCGTCAACTTTAGATTTTCGTACAATAGAGTTGGCGCGATCAAATGGGAAATCATCC
>NZ_JAGHZZ010000043.1 GCF_017745095.1 Sporocytophaga sp.
CTGTCCTATTTTTGGGGAGGGGTACAAAACCAGCTAAACTATGATGATCCTCTTATCCATGCGATGACTATCGCGGTGAGCATTGGTGTACCTCACTGCAGTTAACTACTCTGAACAATATCAGAGCTTCTTCTCTCCTCTTTGACTTTTTATAATGCAGGAGAACAAATGAAATAGTAAACTTTTAAAACCAGCTAAACTATGATGAGATTAAAAAATCGACGACTACCTGAATGATGTTTTATAAATACTATTGGCATCGAGGGAGGTGTCAATAGTGTTTTACACATACCTCTATCTACTCAGGTCGCAATTTGAAACCTTTTATCCTCTTGAGAAAGGATATTATGCCCAGTTTATTGATTAATTTTATTCTTCATTTTTTCAATTGACTTATTTAAAATTTCATGGAACAGTTTAAATAAATGACCAGTAATTACAGGAGGTTTAGAATTGACTTTGACTTTAATTTTTTTATTTAGCTTTTCTAAAAATGATAATTCATGATTTAATTCTATATATAAATCATTGTATCTATCTTTAAAAAAGAAAATCAAATCATGAAGTTGCTTATTTGAAAGGCTTAATATCCTAGAATAAAAATTATTGATATTAAAGTCTTTTAAGATTGGTGATAATGCATATTTCTCTTTTGCATTAGAAAGAAAATTATTGTAATCAGAATAAAATAATTTTTCCATTCTCAAATAATCTTCTTGTTTAAGCTTCAGCTTTATTTCATTATTAGCATGAATAATAGCATTTTTAATTTTTAGTAATTGAATACGGTGGATATCGTCACTTTGAATATCAATAAAACTTTCAATCGGTATAGGAAATGATTTAATATTTTCTTTTGCAGACACTTTATGTTTTGCCTTTTCTATGCCTTTTACAATTCTAGTTGCCAATTTATCTGGGTCATATTTTAAAGGATTCCCTAATTGAATTGACAGTCTAAATATAGCTAAATAGTCTAGTAATAGATAATCACCTTTATCTGAATAAGTCAATAGCTCTCTTACTAAAGAAATGTATTCTTTGTTTTCAAGAGAAAGATAACTAGGATAGGTTAATTTATTTGTTATTCGGTATTGAGGTAAAATTGCGTCTTCCTTTAATTGATATAAATCCTTTACTTCAATTTCAAATTCTGAAAAAATAAAAAGGCTACCTCCTGTTATATGGTTAAATATTGAATTAAAGAAAAAATAATTTCCGTCTGAATAAAATTCTTTAATAAACCCATCTTTAAACAAATTGTCTTGATTAGAAAGAACTTCATTTGGAGGAGAAAATAGTTGCTCTAGAGAAGGTAATTTTAAAGTATTTCCAGTTGAATAAAAATCTAATAACCTTTTATTCGAATAAGATATTTTACCTTTACGATAAGGAATTGATATGGATAATGTAAACTGTAAAGCTCTTGTTAATATTTCTTTCTTTGATTTTTTAATAAATTCACTAGTAGTACTATTTAATTCAATTTCCGAATAAATGCGCATAAAGGAATTTAACCCAAATATTAATGTTCTTAAGTTATTCTCATCCTTTTTTATTATTTGTAAAATAAGACTTTGATGCTCTTGTAAAAAACTTGAATAAGTAGGAAAACCAAAATATTTATTTTTTATGATGGACAAGCAAATATTCTCAATGTTAGGCCTAAACTCAATTGTTACACCAATAATCTTTTCTTTAATACATTTAAACTGTTCTTGCTCAATTTTATCTTCATTAGCAATAATTAATACTTTTATAGGGTTATCTTCTAGTAAAGAATTAATAAAGCCAATCAGCTCTTCAATGTTTAAATCTATACTTATTCTTTCTAAATCATCAAAACATATTACTAAAGAATTATAAGGTATCCAATTTTTTTTATCAACTTTTAAATCTTCCATTGAAGATAAAAAGTCAGACAAAAAACCATATCCCTTGTAAATTAGTATTCCCTTTATTATTAATTTACCTATAGCGCCGCCTAATTTTAACTTTTTATCTTTTAGAAAGTCGTACAAAGCAAAGAATATTTCCGACTGCAGTTCATCTAATGAATTTATACCAAAGAGTGATATCCTTATTGGTTGGTAAAGTATTGATGCATCATCTATAGTAGGAGTATTCTTTATTATTTCAACCAAGTTATTTTTATAATAAAATGTCTTTCCCGTCCCCCAACTTCCTGTTAATAGAAGTGCATGATTGGTATTTACTTTTAAATATTCCTCAACAATTTGATCTAATTTTTCCATAAATAAACTTTAATCAAAAGACCAATAATTCTGCACGTAACTTTGCACTATCCCTTCAACCTTTGGTTGAGAAGTCCTTTTTGACTTCAACTTACAAATGATTTGAAAGGTAATAATTTGCGGATCAAAAATATGAATTGTGACCTCACCCTAATCTTCAAACTCTTCCTTTTTTCTATTCTGTCTCTGAAACTCTACAATCCTTAAATAATGATCAGCCACTCTATTAATTAAACCAGCAACTTTAGGAAAACTAAAACTAACAGAACTTGCCAATGCTTTAAAATTCTCTGCTTTAACTTTTTCAAGTTTACCTTCAATATCACCACTTATTAAGTGCTTAATTCCTCGTCCTTCGATAATACCTGAAACAAACCCATTATCTAGTTCTTCCTTTTCTAGCTCCTCTATAATTTCACAAAGCTCTTCGTCAGGCCATTTTCTTGAGTGCTTATTTTCATAAGTCTTACCAAGAATTTTCCCTATTTGATACATTCCTCTATTCCTTCTGTCCTTCTTAGAACATTCTTCAATTGCCAATAATATCCATCTTTTTAATTTCTCATAATCCATCCCATCTTGAGTTTCTCCTGGAAAGTCATCCCATAGTTCTAAAAGCTTTTTCGCTCTTAGACCTCTATTTTGAACAAAGCTTATATCTAATCCACTTATTTCTTCATCTGGAGCACGATTCTCTGGCAAATAATTAAAACTGATGATTTCAGCAAAAAATATAGGATTGGATTTCAATTCAGGAATAAGGTACTTTACAGGTCTCTCATGGTGATAGTTTATCAGAACATCAAGATAATACCACTCTAGTCTTTGCATCTTTCTGTCTTCAACCTTTTCCTCATCCAGTCTCTTAAATAATTCTTTAATCGACCAACCAATGGAATGAACTTTGACATCCTCCTCTATTGGATTTGTAACTAGCCCTTCAAGAGTTTCTATAATTAAATTTACCGGTGCTTCTTTCCTTTCATACCTAATAAGATCTATACTTGTCAGATACCGTTTATACTTGTTCAACGTCTTGATGCATCGAATCTGTTCATCAGTATTATATAGATGAAAGAAATTTCTGTATCCCCTTTTCGTAAATGCACCTTTCCAATATTTCTCTTCACACTCGCCATACTTTTCCTCCAACAAATCCCACAATTGAGAAGTAGCATTAACTGAAAGAAAAAAATCAATCAAAACATTTGAATTAGATTTAGACATTCCGTCTGCAATATTTCTTATCCAATCAATTCCTCTTATATCGCTTAACTTTCCAATATAGCCAACTGCAAGATAATGTAATGCATTATAATCCGTTGAAAGATGTTCCATAATTTCTTTTTCCAACGATTGTTCAACATCAGCTAAATAAAATCCAACTCTCTCTGGTAAATCAACTTTACTTGCCAAATCTTTAATCCCATCCAACCCTTTATTGCGCAATATAGATTTTAACAAGTTAAACCTTTTTTGATCTGTAAGTGCTCTAGCTTGCTCATAAGTCAAATCCTCTGTTCTTCGATTATCAATAGTATCAACATTAAAATACCAATAATACCTATCCACCTCATTTGAAGTAATCCTAGTATAAATATTTTTTAATTGATTTAACTCATCAAGTTCAATCGCCCATTCTTCTTCGGAATAATCATCATGCCTTTGAATAAATTCTCTAAGCTTTTCTATTAACAAAGAAATATTTCCATCAAAGTTTTCAACTTCAGATAATGCACTAATAAGTTTAATTCTATTCTCTTCTGTATAATTATCTATGAACTCAATTATTTCTGCCCACATCTTTGCTTTACACCCAACTAATTCTATCAAATTTTCACATATAAATGATAAATTTTCATTGTATTCCTCTGTCGACGCTTTAATATAACTATAATCTCTTAGCCTCCAGATTGGTTTGTAATTATAGGAGCCAAAGCCATGATGATTTGGCGATATAGCCTTTAATAATTGAAAACCGACTGAAGGCCTTTTTTTAATCAAAGTTTTGATAACCTGATGTCTTACTGTGATACTCGCATATGTTTGAGGTAACCAAGGCAGGAAGATATGCTTTAAGGTATTTATTGGTCTATTACTTAGTTTACTTCCTGAATCTAGTAATACTAGATCAGCCAAAACTAAAGATACTCTCGTTAGATAACTTTGCTCCCATGCTAAAGATTCAAGTGCCCATAAAATATGAGTATGATAGGAAGGTGTAAAAAGGTCATAATTACTGTCATCAAACATTGCTGATATAACATTGGGTTCTTTTTTAATTAAGCCTTCAAGGCAATTTAAAAAAGAATTTGGTGAAACTTCAGCTAATATATGTAATTTGTTCTGTATAGATTGCCAAAAGGAAAGCTGCTTATTTTCTAATAATTTATTTACTATTTCATCAGCCCATTTCTGAATTGAATAATTGACATTAATACCACTATTTTCTCCATGAACCGCTAAAAGGAGTAAAGTCTGACACAAACCTTCCCTTAACCACTCGGAATATTTTATGCTACTCTTTTTAAACAAAGCTGCAGCAAACCTCAATTTAGGTTCTAAATCCAACGCAGGATTTATTTCTCCGAGTACTTCAAAAAATACTTTTTCAAATAAATCCAGGTGTTCCTCTGTTATAAATTTAGCCACTACATAAAGGAAGTCATATTGTGAAACAAGTCGCCAATACTCGCCTATTTGATAAATTGGTGTGTCTGAAATAAGAGACCATCTCTTTAATTTAATCTTATATAAATGAAATTCTTCTCTGGAAAATTGTTGAACCAAACTTATATCCCCCTCCTTATATTCATTAAACTTCTGAATAAAGAACATAGGTAATAAGGCTAGTTCATCATTACCTTCGTTCCATTCAACCCTTCCAGGGGAATTAGAAAAAAGTCTTCTTAACACTGTAAAACTTCTACCACACTCCTTGCATAGGTTACTGGATTTATCTCTATCTAGGCCTGAGTTCACAAGAGATTGAGTAAAGTTTGACCATTTTGGAATCGGAATAGATATGCCGTTACTCTTAACTTTAAAGCTAATTATAGTAAAAACAACATTAGAGCCAACTTCACTTGCACTAATAAACTCATCTGCTTCTGATGAATAAATTATAAATAGTCCAACATTCTGGGAAACAATTTCTTTAAGTGCTTCCTTTGAATATATAATTAAGGCTTTTGAAGAAAAAATTTCTGCTGTAATTTCATCTTTGTTAAGTGCTGAAGCTATAATAAATCCAATTGCTTCTTCTTTTGAAGAAGCTTGAATTTCAATAACTCCCGATGTAGTCTCAATTAAAAAGTCTTGAATTTTTTGTTGTTCTTCAACACGTCCAGAAATTATTAATTCAGGAGTAAAATCCAATTGAGGATTGGCTGTCCAATGCTTCCAAAAAGCGGTAGATGATTCTATGTTTTTAGTATATACTTGCAATTCCTTAGCAAGCCAAGAGCCGACTGAAGAACACTGCTCTATCCAGCACTCAAGATCATCCCCATCATATAGTTTTACATCTCGCCAATAAGCAGTTAATTTCCGTTCCTCTATCCATTTCGCTTTATTACTCACTCTTCTTGGAGTAACAAATATAAATGTTGCTTGAGTATAATCCTGATCACACAAATTATTTCGTTTAGCAAAATCACTATTCGCCTTTTCTTTTGCCTTAACGTTTCTTCCAAACTCCCAAAACGAAAGCCCCTTCGGCACATACAGGCTTTGAATATCACAAACACAACGGCCATCCCAACCTGGCTTATAAATACTATCACCACTAGGAATAGATATTTCTAATAGGTTTTTATTGGATGCAATTATTAGCCTCCTTATAAGCTCTGGTAATAGTCCTTCGCATTCTTTTTTATCTGCCCATTGAGATAATTTAGTTGAATCAATCCATTTCATAAATTCAATCAATAAATAAAATCTTTTTAATAGGAGGATAAATAGACTTGCCTTGTAAATAATCACCAATTATTAAAAATAAATCATTCATATAGCCAATTGTATTTCAGAATTTTTTTCTAAGATATTTGTGGGTATCATCTGTCTTTAGTTATGACAATTTAAAAAAAACAATATAAAAAATTTAGCCAATTTTATTTCAGTCTTTTTTTAATGAATGGCAAGTGAGTCAATTTTGATATCTTCTAAATTGTCAATGTAATTTCCAATAAACAAATATTTAGCTTTAAACTTAGACTTAGTAAGACCCTTGTGTCGTCCTAAAAAAAGTTTACAGTTTGGATTGGTAATCCGATTATAAATTTACACTTTTTTATTAATCCTAAAATCGCTTTACATTTGATCATCGGATGAAGCGGAATCAGGCTCTGCTGAGGAGCAACCTGCCAGGATTAATCCGGTCAGATAGCATAATTAATCCGATTATGGGTTTACACCTTTGTCGGATTATTTTTTTAAATGCATTCTGTAATGCCCTCCTCCCCGACCGGTGTCTGCACCGGACGGAACCATATAGTCCTCGTTTGCTTTTCCACAGACTTGGCTAATTAAAATAAAATTAACGAGGATTCACGAGAATAGCGATTGCATCGCTATTCTCCTCCCCGGCCAGTGTCTGCACCGGACGGAATCTTTCCAAAAGTACTGCATTAAATAATACTGGATCACTTTTTTATATTTACAATTCCTTTTATTTTTGAATTTAACCAGCTGCTCCGTGGTCCGTCCCCTGACAGCCCCCCTCTGGCTGAAGTCTTTTGACTTCTGCCCCCACATGAGAGAAAGTTTATTAACTTGCGGATTGTAACGACAAATTCGGAATAACCATTGTATTTACTTCTAGACCAGTGGCACATTAGTGGCTTGTATATAACAAATGCAAACCTACATATCCAGCTATCTCAGATTGTACTGCTACAAGGGAACGTCAGCTGATTTTTCCAGGTGCGTTACTAAAGTCTTTTATTTTTTTTTAGTTGTATACCCCCCCGCCCAATGAGCTTGATAGAATTCGAAAATCCAGATAGATTCAAATTCACTATCAATGGCTTTATTATGATAATAAGAAAATATACCTTCACCGATATCTACTTTATATAAAGTTTCGTAATCAAAATATGGAAGTTCTTTAAACCAATGTGTCTTAATATTAACATTGTCTCCTAATATAGACTGATAGTGGTGATAGAAAAGCCCTCTAATAATCCTTTCAATTGTAGCATCATGAGCATTACTATCCCACAAAACTGAATAACCTCTATCATAAATTAACCCTGATTTTGTAGCAATGTGGACTGGTTGCATTTTTTTTATTACTTCCATTCTTAATTTTCTATTGTGTCTAAGTGTTCCCATTGTCCCTTCCTTGAAAAATTGATTTCCAGTTATTTGTTGTTTGCCGACATGTAATCCAAGATACAATTTAAATCTTTCGTCTAACTGGGAAGCTCCTTGATTACATAATAAGCATGAAGGAACAGTAATTAAATTACTAGGTCTAGGCTTTATGAAGATACCCTTCGGTGGAATATGATCTTTCGTTGCAGCCTCATTCTTGCCACATATGGCACAAAGAACAGGTTCTATAAGAGACTTTTTGAGCATTACCAAATATAATTTCAATTTTAAAATTGTTCAATAAGGAAAACGACTTTTATGGAAGTCATTATGGTAGGACTATTACCCCAGTTCTGGCTTAAGTCTCTAATCCGTGCCCTCGACCGGCCACTTTTTCTTATACTAATTTCTACAAATCTATGAGACTTCAAATTAAAGACAGCAAGTAATTTTGGGAGGAGTGTCAATGAAAATGTGATGGCCTGTCGGGGGACAGGCCACGGAGAAGGTTAAACTGATAGTTGAAGCCCTTCTGGCTGAAGTCTTTTGACTTCTACCTACTGTGTCGTCCTAAAAAAAGTTTACAGTTGAGATTGGTAATCCGACTATAAATTTACACTTTTTTATTAATCCTAAAATCGCTTTACATTTGATTACCGGATGAAGCGGAATCAGGCTCTGCTGAGGAGCAACCTGCCAGGATTAATCCTGGTCAGATAGCATAATTAATCCGATTATTGGTTTACACCTTTGTCGGATTTGTTTTTTTATGCATTCTGTAAATGCCTAAAAAAACCTTTATTCTGTTATTATTTCTTTTTCCTTTTTCCAATGTCGTTTCAATATTCCACTCTCAGCATGAGCTCTTTCCGGAGTCAATAAATCGCAACTAAGGTGAGGCCTCTTTTCGTTATAAATCTTTACTGCTATGTCGATTTCAGTTTTAGCCTCTTGATAACTTTGATATTTTTTCTTTAATAATTCTTGTTTCAAAATGCCATTTAATCTTTCGGCCATAGCATTTTCATTAGGATCTCCATTTTGAGTCATGCTAATTCGTATGGATTTCTTAGACAATAAATTTGTATAAGCCATGCTACAATATTGTATTCCTCTATCAGAATGATGTATAAGATTGTATACTTCAGGAAGTTGAAGAAAAGCCATGTTTAATGCCATAATACAGCCTTCTGTACTAAGATTTTCTGAAAGATTATATCCTACTATTTTTCTGGAATAGCCATCTTATATTAAGGCGAGATAAACATAATCGTCACCAGTAGAAATATAGGTAATATCAGAAACCCAGAGCTGATGAGGGCCTGAACAGATAAAATCCTTAAGTAAATTATCATATTTGCGATACCAATGCTTTGAAAATGTAGTTTGAGGAGTTCGTTTTCTTCGCCTTACCAGCATGTTATGAGAGGCTAATAAATCGAATAAAGCATCCCTGCCCATTTTTATCTGATGCTCTATTAAATCATTTTGAATTATTGAAAGTAGTTTTCTGGTACCTAGCTTTGGTTGATCTTTTCGTATCGCATTTACTAAGTTCAAAACGATATGTGCTTCAGTGCCTATATCGCTCATATGCCAGCAATATTGATAATATGCTTGCCTAGTGACACCAAACAATCTGCATAACCTAGCCAGCCCTAATTTGGGATATGCATTTTTCATCATCGTGATCGTTTGGTGCCAGACTTTTTTGCTCCGTGGTCTGTCCCCGACAGGACACGGTGTGGATAGGATTAGGACCAGGAAAGTTTCTCCTATCATGAAATTAAGGCTTTATAATGCTAAATAGATTGCCTCTTATTTCTTATTTTTACATTTAAGTCGTATTTACCATGAAAAATTTTACACAACTTCTATTAGGAATCCTATTTATACCTCTTGAATTAAGCGCTCAGTTTAAAGCAATTCATGCAGATAAAACAGTCTTTTTTTATTCTAAAGTTAACTTTATTTCCGACTTTGTTCCTGTTAAAATAGAAAACCAAAAAGTTGTCAATGGAGATACGATATTATCTAATTATAGAAAACTGAGTTTTTCGAATTCTGATAACTTTGCTTGTTCAGTAACTAACAAAGGATGGGCTTGGACAGGTAAAGATATTATTCAAACCAAGGACCATCGAGAAATTTTTACAAATTCAGAGGACGAGTTTATTTTTTTTCATACAAATGCAGTTATAAATGATTCCTGGATTTTCTGGTCTTCTAATGATCGATTTTTTGAGGCTACAGTAACTAAAAAGGAACTGGAAACATTTCAGATACACAAGGACCAAGTAACTGATTCAGTGCTGACCATATCTATCAGCTTAAAAAAGAAAGATGATAATAGTCCATTAAACCATTCATTTAATGGAAAAGAGTGGAAAATCAGTAAGCGCTATGGATTTATTAAAGCATATAATCTATATAACTTTCCGGAAGATGTGAAAGAGATGTTGTTGGCAGGTGTCGAAGAATTAAATCTTGGAGTTAAAAATTTGACAGAAAAAGACTTTTTCTCTTTTGAAATAGGAGACGAATTACATATTAAAGAGGCCTCAAATAGCGGTGATTTTAGTGAAAGTAAAATCATTCAAAAAGTACTAGATAAAAAAATTAATTCAGGTAATGATTCGATAATTTATAGTTTTTTGGTTTACAAAAATAGTAAACTCAATTACCCTCCATCTATTATTGCAAGCACTGATACCATCTCTTTACCTGTTGCAATAACTCCGGGATTAAATAGATTAAACAGTCTGCCTTTAAAATCCATTACTATCGATGGGCAAATTGCTTATACCACTCAATTTATAGATTCCAAAACTTCTCATGTTGCCAAGACTATAGCAAATGAAGGTATAACCTATTCTGCTGATGACCTGGACTCATGCTTTGCATTAGCTCTTACTAACGAAGACTATGATTTCTACTTAGAGGGTTTAGGTGGACCGTATTATGATTATTTCATAAATTGGTATTCTTCCAGAGAACTGGTGTATTACAAAAAAGGTTCTGACGAATGGGGTGTACCTTTTTACCTTGTAACAAACCTTTCTATAAATAAACTAGCAGCAACAATTGACATATTCCCTAATCCAGCTACAGACAAGCTTAGTATATCCTATGAAGCTCTTCAGAATTGTTTGTATAAAGTGTATAACATTGAAGGAAGGGAAATCCTGAATGGTACATTCTCCGGAACAGAAGAGGCTTTGGATCTAAGCAATTTTAAAGCGGGCATTTATTCCATCATGCTCATGAAAGAGGGAAATGTTATTTTCACTTCCAGGTTTGTTAAAAATTAAATCCTCTGGCTTAAGGTATAAACCCCCTCTGGACTAAGTCTGATTACTCTGGCTGAAGCCTTCTGACTTCTGCCCACAAATGAGAGCAAGTCTATTGACTTACGGTTTCAAAAGCAGACAATTAAAATTCAAGATAACCTTAAAAACCACTAACTCTTAAATACCCTCTCCAGCTGGCCCCATTTGTGTCGTCCAGAAGGGGAAACTCAAGTGAAAACGTAATAAATAGTTGGAAAACTACTGTTGCAAGTAGATTAGGTAAAATAATAAATGATGAGAATACTGACTTTAAAAGTAGATTAGCAAAAATTAATGGTTTCCTCGGAACAGAAATTCATGAATTAAATAGCATATGTGAAAGTAAAAAATATTTTGCTATTTAGAATGGCATCTGAAATATTAGATAGTACCAAAATTAGTTTATCTGACATTAACGTTAGCTTAATTGATCCAGGTGCTTGGTTTTATAGTTGTTACTGGAATCCGACTTGTTACAATTGCCATGCTGTACCTCCTTTTAATGCAGAAGCTATCGTTAATGCATTTGTTGATTCAAAAAAAAATCGAGCGATGGACATCGAGCAGCAACTTAACTTGCAAAAAAAATCATTGCTTATACAAGCAGATTACGTTCGACTAATTAAATTATTAATAGATAAAGTAAATAAAATTGGCATTAATACAATTAGTTTAAAATAGTCTTCCAATATTAACAATAACTAAAAAAGACAGGTCTAATCTGTCTTTTTTAGTTAACCAGTAAATTCATTCTCCTTTTAACGTAAGTATTCTGTCTGATAAGATTATTCTTCAAATATAAATAGCCCCGATAAATATCGAGGCCATTTTTGAAAGATTCTTGAACTTAAGATGTATCTGCCTTTGAAACCACAAGTCAATAGACTTGCTTTCATTTGTAGGCAGAAGTCAAAAGACTTCTGCCAGAAAACGGGGTAACAGACTTAACCCAGAAAGGGCATTTATTTAATGCCGCTTTTCATTCTCGGCACACCACGCGACAGCCCACTGGTTAATTTCTAACCTGAACACCCTTTAACTGACATCCACATGGGTCTAAATTTATTTTTTCTAAAACTTCAGTTCTAAACCTCTTTTCAATTATTTCTTGCTCAGATTTATCCAGTTTGTTTACGTCCGGCCATTTGTCTTTTTGGTTTAAACGTAGTACAGAACGAACTGCAACATAGCTAGGTTTTGTATATATAGTATCTTTTAATTTATCTTTAATCAATGTAACATAATACAAATCTTCATGGAAGTCTTTTTGTCTTGAAAAATAAAATACAACTCCACTTAATTCACCATATCCAGCCACATCCCAAAAATCCCATTTTTTCAATTTATAAGGAATCTCATATTCTGGATGTCTAATTTTAAAAGAATCTAGACAAGATTGAAGTTGACCTCTTGTGCAATCAAATTGATAAGTTTTACCTCCACCCATACCTAAATCTTCAAAACCATAACACGAAAACAACAAGAATAAAGAAGAGGTAATCGTAATAATGTTCATTGCTCTCATATTTTTATTTAATTTTTGATTCTAATTTTTTAATCCGGATATCGTAACCTTCAATAATTTCATTTTGCTCTTTTAATGCTTCAATTAAAATTGGAATTAATTTATAATAATCTACCATTTTAATACCATTCTTATCTGTATGAACTAAAGAAGGGAAACTTCTCTCTATTTCTTGAGCGATCACCCCAAAATCTGAGAGTTTAGTATTATTAACAAACAAAGTATCTTTCCAATAATAATTATAACCATGAATTAATTTCAAGCTTTTTTATTGGATCTTCTATTGGTCTTATATTATCCTTTAAGGAACTATCACTATAAAAAAGTGGTGCAATTGAATTTGGATCTTCAGCATATACTTTTCCTGACTCTTTTATCAACTCAATGCTTCAAATGCTTGAATCATGGCCCCATATAGTCCTCGTTTGCTTTTCCACAGACTTGGCTAATTAAAATAAAATTAACGAGGATTCACGAGAATAGCGATTGCATCGCTATTCTCCTCCCCGGCCGGTGTCTGCACCGGACGGAATCTTTCCAAAAGTGCTGCATTAAATAATACTGGATCACTTTTTTATATTTACTATTCCTTTTATTTTTGAATTTAACCAGCTAATAATTATGGATAATTTTTTATTAAAGGAACGCCGTATCTCCCAGATGAATCTTGAGAAAGTTTACTATTGGACACCATTCTCTCTCCCGATAAGTACAAAGAATTCATTATCGATCTAATGAAAGGACAAATAGAGAAAGGATTGGTAACCATTTATTGTTTTGTCATAATGCCAAATCATCTTCATTTGATATGGAAACTAAACAAGTTAAACCGAAAGGAAAACCAGATTACAGAGAATACTTTGGTTAAGTAGTGATTGAAAAATTTCGTCCGGTGCAGACACCGGCCGAGGAGCAAGAGATCAACAGACTTCGCCCAGAAGGACAAACAGACTTAGCCAAGAGGGAGACAGCTTGGATGTTCTCATTCTTCAATAAGATTACAAAACTTGAGTTTTTTCAAAATGACTGATTTAAATCTCTTTTCGATTCGAATATTTTCCTCTTCACCCCCCATAGTCCTCGTTTGCTTTTCCACAGACTTGGCTAATTAAAATAAAATTAACGAGG
>NZ_JAGHZZ010000044.1:0-634 GCF_017745095.1 Sporocytophaga sp.
AACTGTTGCTAATTTACTTTAATTAAGAATTATGTAATTCTAAACTTGCTTAAGTGGACGGCTATAGTGCGCCACAGACCGAGGAACTAGCAATCAATGAGTTAAAATATTTTTTCCTAAATCTCTAAGTTAGAAAAAATCGCTATATAAGATAAAAAATATTCGACCTTTTTAAGGAATGTAAATAGAGGAAAAATACTTGCGGTCAATTGAAATTCAACAATTTATTATTTTAAAAATATTCAAATAATTATCCTCAAATATAAAAACGGTTAAAAATCAACTTATTTAAAACATCCGAAGTAACTTAAATCCCTTGAGAGATAGATCTACAGCACTATTATGATCAATAATATTTTACACTTCAATCAACATCGGCACTAAAGAATCGTATCTTTAGATCAAGTAAAAAAACACTCAAAATGTCAATTAATACCAAAACTCACTTTTTCTGCCTTTTATTGATCCTGTTTCCACTTTCACTACTGGCACAGTGGAACTTAAAAAACGGCGTACCATATACGGATGGTCCTACCATGACAGATATGATTTTTTTAAATGATAAAACTACTGGTTTTACTATTGCTGAAAAGACCATTTACAAAACTACAAATCAAGGCGAAACCTGGAAACC
>NZ_JAGHZZ010000044.1:644-6741 GCF_017745095.1 Sporocytophaga sp.
GTTCTAACTAGTGGCAATGCATCTTTTTGTTTAGCAGATTCTGTAATCTATATCCATTTTAGTAATTATTTGTATCATTCTCTCGATACAGGAAAAACATGGAATGTTATACATGATTTTAAATATGAAAACTCAGACACCTACAATAACTTACCTCTCAGTCCTATTAGTTGCATCAATAAGGATACTTTATTTGTAGTCTGGAAAGGGACTTCATATAGATCTATTGATGCAGGCGTGTCGTGGCAAACGTATTCAGCCATTCCTGATTTTGCGACGAATAGTTATATGGGAAGAATAATACAAAAGGATGGAGTTTTATACTGGGACAAATCTGGCAACTTACTAAAGAGTACAGACAGAGGAAACACCTGGAAATATGCTCTTAAATCTGACACAGCCAAAGGATATTATGGAAAGCCCCAGATAATAAGCAAAGATACAATTATAATAGCTTCAGGGTCTGACAATTCCTGGATCTCTTCCTTTCTATTGTGTAGCTATAATGGCGGGAATACGTGGTTTGTAAAAACACCTGGCAATAATTTTAAATTCACTAAACCAGGATATGTATATTTTACAGACTCAAAGACCGGATATTATTTTACAAAGGATATCAATTACAAGTCAAAAGATGGAGGAATAACCTGGTATATTATTTCCTCTTTAAATTTAGGTCAGCAATGTTATTTCCTAAATAATAAAATCGGTTTTACTTATGGCAACAAAGACCTGATTTATAAAACTGTCACATCGGGACAAACACCTTTAACAGTAAAGGTTACTGATCTTTTCAGGCCACAGACTAAATACGTTTATATAAGTTATCAACTATTCAGTCAAACAAATGATCCTGCAATGACCATAAAAAAAGAATATTCTCTGGACAATGGTCTAACCTGGAAAAACGCCTCTATTTCTCTTGACAAAGAAGTTTATCCTATTTCATCTACATACAATGGTGCGGGAAGTGCATATCACTTTTATTGGAACAGTGCAAAAGATGTAACAGGAAGCTCTTCTGCCTTATTCAGGGTTACACCTATCGGAAAAGATTCTGCAGGGGTATCGGATACGATTAATTTTAATATAGACAGATCAAAGGAATTTATTGTATTAGGAAATGAAGGTGATGAAAGAGGATTTGATATAAGTGCCACCACCGATGGTGGACAGGTTATGCTGTCTTATGCTACCTATGATGTCAGGCTGTATAAACTAAATAAGTTTCAAGAGCTCGAATGGGAAAGGAATTATGATTCATTGAGATTTGGATTTGTTGAAGCTGGCTTTCCTGATGGCATTATAATGAGTGGTGAAAGTATGTCAGGAAAAGGTTATATCTATAAACTAAAGAATAACGGGACGCTTGAATGGATAAGAGGTACAGGCAATGGTACTATATACGATATCACAAAGGGCCATAATAGCGGCTTTGTGGGAACTGGTATTAACGAAACACGCGATTCTTTAATAGTAATGGCTTTCAACAATGAAGGGAAAACATTATGGAAAAATTCAATAAAAGTTTTAAATGGCAACTTAAAAGGATCAGGGTATGGAATTGAAGACTACAAACAAACAATAATCCCTGCAAATGATTCTTGCTATGTTATTTCAGGAACATACTTTTCTTCAGATAAGCCAAAAATGTTTATAACAAAAATCAGTCATGATGGGAAGGTTGTATGGATGAAAGAAGATGAACTTCGGGCATATGAATTTTTCAATCATTCCGTGCAGGCTACTAAGAATAATGAGTATGTCATTGCTGGAAGCCGTGCATCCACAAATAGTTCTTACCTTCATCTTATGAAGTTTGACATAAATGGAAATTTGCTATATTCTACAACCCCTATGGGAATTGTGGTTGATAATTATATTGAGACCTTTGACATGAAAAGGACTTTAGACGATGGCTTTTTAATCGCCGGTACACATTCCAGCCCTCAACCTAACAGTTCAATAACTTTGCGATATATCCTGCTTGTAAAATTAAATTCAAAAGGTGAATATCAGTGGTCCAAAACCTATCCTGCCGGAAGACAAGATGTAGCTTATGCAATTTCCGAAACCAGAAATAACAAATATTGTATTGTAGGCAAAACCAATGGATTTGGTATCGGTGATTATTTTATGGATCCAAATGCAACCAGCTCCACAAGTTGTAATTTAATCCTTTTCACAGTCGATCAAAATGGCAATTATGTTTCTGACTTTTCAAATATGGATCAAATACCAGTATGCAAAGAAAGCGATACCTTATACATAACCTCAAAGCAACCCGTAGAGCATTGGTTGCCTGCAGAAGACTTTTCAACTATTGAGATTACAAAAGGAAACCTTCCTTCTGGTTTAATATTGGATAATTCTTCAGGAAAGATTGCTGGAACAACAGCTTACATAGGAGAATGTGAATTGACTTTAAAAGCATTAAATTCCTTTGGATATGATCTGATAAACCTATTGATCATTGCCAATACTTCCACATCAATCTCAGAACAGAAAAAGTCTGGTTTTAACTTTTATCCTAATCCGGCATCCGAGAACATTACCATTGTTAACTCAAATGGTGGAAATATAAAATCTATTAAACTAACAGATAATTTGGGAAAAGTTGTAATGTCTCACTCTGTTGAAACCTCCGGAAGCATAGATGTATCGTTATCTCATATTCCATCTGGTATATATTTACTACAGGTAATAACAGCAGATGACCTTTTTACTCAAAAAATTTCAATCAAATAATAAAGCCTTTATACACTTCTTCCCCGGCCGGTGGCGCACCGGCCGGAATCTTGAATAATGGTCTACACTTAATTTTAACTTAAGAACAATTCGAGTTAGCCTCATTTGGAAAGCTTTCGGTCTGTGAGCCATAGACCGAGGAATAGAATTACATAATTCTTAATTAAAGTAAATTAGCAACAGTTTGAGCAACAGCAAGACTATTGCTGGAATATTTTGTTGCTGTTGCTCAAACTGTTGCTCTCTTTTTCCATTATTACTTCTCTTTTATATAGCAGGGAAAACTATTTTTTACTTATCTCATCACTAAGTTGACGGCCTCCTCCCCGGCCGGTGGCGCACCGGCCGGGATCTTGAATAATGGTCTACACTTAATTTTAAGTATGGAACATTTCAGGTTTAGCACATTGGGAAAGCTTTCGGTCTGTGCGACACAGACCGAGGAATAGCCTTTATACTATTGGGTTGAAGTCTAGTTTGGCTTCAATCCAATAGCCCCCGATAGTCCTCACTTGCAGCAAGGATTTTCGAGAATACGAGTGCATCGCTATTCTTTCATAATATAAAAAGAAATTTAATTATCACAACTCAATACTTATCACCACCTGACAATGATTTAGGATCGCGGTCAATATTCCAAGACCTATTTACCTATTACTGATGGAGTTCTAATGATACTTGAATTGGTAGATAATATCCCCGTTTCTTTAATTGGGCTCAGGGATTTTATTTAAGATTTAAGAAATAAAAGTTTGTAGTAGTCCTAAATACTTCTGATACAGCACACTAAAAAATGTTGCCAGTTATAGCTTCGATAAGATTTGAGGATCATTTCAAAATTCGATATTTTGGCAGGAATAAATCTTTTTACAAATTGAAATTAAAGTATATCCTAATATTCCTCTTCTGCTTCTCTTCAAATTTAATTTTTGGGCAAAAAGAAAGAGTAACTTCTATTTACCTTAAACATAATAATTTAAATACCTCTCTGATTGAAGAACGTTCTTATGACCATCAGTACAGACTTGTAAGAGTAGTTAAGTACCATTACAATTCTTACGGTCAGAACTGTCTCGACAGTGCATATTATCATGAAACAACAACTTACGAATATGATGTAAATGGAGAGCTGGTCAATGAATCCAAATATCATGGGGACAAACTGTACAGGCAAATTGTTAAATTAAATGATCACAATTCATCCATCACTAAAAGAATCAATTACTTCACTGAAAGGGAATCCAAAAATGGAAAGATAGTTAATACACCAAAGACTAATACAGCCATCCTCGAATGGGTAAAATTTGAGAAAGGGAAAATAACGGAAAAGAGAGTGTATCCTGACCCGGACAATTCTACAAGGTATCTTCAGGAAAACTGGACTTATAAAGGGCCGCGATTACAACAATATACCATTCAAAATCAACTATCAGACGGAATCTTTAAATCAGATTACCTGATCTCTTCAAATGAAAAAATGACCATAAACTACAGGGTTGATCGCGACAGCATGCCTGAAAGGATTGAAATCAGTCATCAATACGATGAAGCGGATCCCCATATTAATAGTATTGAACATTTTGACTTGGAAGGAAGGCTGGTTGAGAAAGAGGAGTTTGGAAGGTACTTATCATATACAACCCATGAAAGATATTATTATGAAAAAGACAGATATGGATATTCGAACCGAACATTCCGGATAATGGATGAACAGATTGACGACATGAGTTGCGGCGATATAGAGGTCGGTCATAAACCTTCCGATTATGAATGGATCATTTATAATATAGATACCTCTTATTCCATTATCAACAGGGAAAAGAATTTTGATTATCCTGTCTTTGAACACAGTAAGTATTATACAATTGGCTATAAAGATCCGGAAGAATCGTTCAGTTATATATATAAAAATAAAGATTCTATTTTATTCTCAAATACTATATTAAGAGAGGAGAAACAAGAGTATGATAAGGAGAAAAAGGTACTTCGTTTAATTACCTATGGACAGGAAACCGATAACTCATGTAAGCATTCCTATGGAAAAATTTTAGAAACAGTGATCGACTCTCTTAAAAAAACTAAAACCAGAATAATCTATCACAATCCAGAATACGATAAGCGCCATTTGATAGAGACCAAATATATTCTTGACTGGTCTACAGAAAAAGACATCAGAAAAGAAGAGTACAGTCCTTTTACAGGGAAAATCAATCTTATCACTGTTTATGGTTATAATAAAAACGGAGAGCTGATCTCCGAGAAAGACTCTATTGCAACAAATCAAAAAAGACGAACTGTTCAGCATGAATATATGGCTGGTCGTCTGAAATCCAGTAAAACCAATATCAAAGATAAATCTGACATACTAGAGCAATTTGAGTATGCTCCGGATGGAAGTTTAAAAAAATCTGAAAAGATAACCACCTATAAGAAAGACGGTGAACAGTATGGTGATTTTACAATCTATGAACCCGACGGGAGCTATACTAAGATTTATATAAGTCATCTGCAAAGGCCTTCTCACGAAAGGGATTCATCCGTTGTTAAATACAATACTAAATTAAAAGTTGTGGAAGAAAGGAAATATTCTAAAACCATACTTTTTAGGGGTTACTTTGATGAATATAATGAACGTGGACAACTTACCAGAAGTTACAATGAAGAAAAAGATATGGACATTCATCTTATCTATAATAAAGCAGGAAGGCTTGTACAAAAGAAAATATATCGCACAGGAGATGCGGTAGACCTTATCAAAAAGAAAATAAATAATACTGATAATCCATATCTGCTAAGATCTGACGAAGTATATATTTATAATTTTTCACCTGCAATAATGGAGACATACAAACACTTTTCAGTGAACAAAAAGAAAGATTAAAGCTCCTATTCTCTTCTCCCCTGCCGGTGGCGCACTGGACGGAATCTTGAATAATGGTCCACACTTAATTTTAACTTAAGAACAATTCGAGTTAGCCTCATTTGGAAAGCTTTTGGTCTGTGAGCCACAGACCGAGGAATATATTCTTTTTGATGATGCTGTGTACTTATATAAAGCAAGTCTAATAACCAATTGTAAAGCCGTGAGTAGTCTTTTATGATAGATAGCTTAAGTATTTTTGATCTGCTCATCATTGTATGACTTAATTTATGTAGACTTATGTCTCTTTGGGTCTCAGCTTGTAAAAGCTTTAATATTGACCAATTGAGCATTATCCATAGTAGCTTGATAAGTATTATACATTCCAGACGCATTGAGTTCATTGAGTGAATATTATTTACCTTTAAAATACTTTTCCAGGTTTTAAAAATTAACTCCTCCTCCCCGGCCGGTGGCGCACCGGCCGGA
>NZ_JAGHZZ010000045.1:0-230 GCF_017745095.1 Sporocytophaga sp.
ATCTGTCTTTAAATTAATAGCTTTAATAAATACATTAGAAAAAATTGATTCACTTCTAAGAATAGGCGAATTAAATGTAAGTGTAACTCTCACCCATTCTCCTTTTGGACTTTGTCTAAAGCTAACAGAACATTCTTTTGTCCCAACCACAATTAATTCTTTATACCACTTATCTTCTGTATTCGAGGGTACAGTATCTGAACATGCTATAAAGGCTTTTAAAGTTCGTT
>NZ_JAGHZZ010000045.1:240-6267 GCF_017745095.1 Sporocytophaga sp.
CATGTATGTATTGCATTTTGTTTTATTAAATCAACGTCTCCTTTTTTAATTGGCCTAAAATGAGCTAAAGAATTCCTTACATTGCCTATTTCGTCAAGTTTATTTCTCATAATTTCCTTAGAACCCAAAAAATAACTTTTAAAATGTTGCCAATATGAATCATGAGTAATTATTCTTATTAGCTCACCACTTGTTAGATGAAGCAGTGGGCTATTTAAAATATATCCTAAATATGCATAGTTTTTATCTTGAGCCAACCTTCTCTTTGCAATAGCATTAATCGTTGACTGTTCTTCATCATCACTTGTTACAGTTAGATCCTTCCACTTTTCATTAAACTGATTTTTGAGGATTATATATACAAAAACCCTTAATGAATTTTCAATGCGAAAAAGTATATTTAATGCTTCAAAATATTCCATTTTTAACCAATCTCCTGGAAGTTCATAATTATTATTATCGATATTCTTAGCTTCTTTCCAATCCATTACTTTGTTATTTCGTTATTATTTGTAAATTAACTTCACTTTACCTTAATACTAGAGTAGTACAATTTAATTTAAAAAATCTTATTCAAACTCTTCAGACATCCTTTCTCTTATTACAATTCTTCAATATTAAATTTTTCTTTTAAATCATTCTCTACCTTACTTATCAAGTCTTTATTTATGTTTTGAATTGTTTTTAATACTGGGTTATTACCTTCAAATTTAGTTTCAATTGTAATCCATTTTATTTGAGTTAAATCAAGTTTCTTGTTATCCCAGTTTTCCTCTAAATACGTTGACACAAAATAAAAAAATCTGATTGCCCTTCTAGACAAGAAAAATATTACCTGACAATTATAGCATTCTATATTCGGAAACAAACCTATCAAGTCAATAGATATTCCTTTATAAGGAATATCTACTTTTGATACAATCTCTAGATCCCAATATAAATTACCATCATAATCATAATTTTCCTCACTAACGACTTCAACAAAATAAGGGTCTGTATTTTTTTCCAACCACTTTGTTATCGCCTTTTTAACAGGAATTGATTGATAACTTTCTAAAAACTCTACCTTTGTATTAAACAATTTGTCTAAATCTCCAGGGAGTTGAAATGCATTGTAATCATTTTGTATAAGTTCTAACATTTCAAATGCTCCTTTTTTATCAATATAATTTTTAGCATCTAACTTAACCAATTCTAATAATGAAACTGATTTCTCCATGGTATTCTCTGTTGGAATTTTCTGAGGACTACCCGCAATTGTATCAAGATAATCCTTTAATTCTTTGGTAAAGGAGCAAAACCGTTCTGTCAAATCTGCTTGTATTATAAAAAATGGTGTCTGCTCTAAACTTTCGGAAAAATAATCAGCAATTACATCGATAATGTCTTTATACCTAATTTCATTTGATTTAAAATCCCTCAATGCACAAATAAAACTGTGAGTAAAATCACTTATAAAATTATTTTGATATGAATATTGATGACTTAAGGATGAATTAAGGAAATAGCACTTTCGGAATCCTTTTTTGCTTTCATCTAAATATTTAGCTAAAACATTAGCTTCCTTTATATAAGCAGTTCCCGAATGACATGCATCAATAACCTTAACAAATAAATTTGGATTTAATGTTCTAATAAAATCATCCATTTCTTTATTCTGTAAAGAAGTTTGATTTCTTTTCTTTGGGTCAAAATCAGATAACAAGAAATAAAATTCATCATTTATAAATTCCCCATGCCCAGAATAATAAAAAAACACCTCATCTATCTCTTTCCCTTTATTCCCTGCTATGAAATTTGTTAATAACTCTTTTGTATTAGCACTTCCTTCTTCATTATTAATATATAAAATATTCCCAAATTTTTCTGTCTTATTAAGGATCTGATATATTGCCTTAGCATCATTCTTACATCCAGGCAGGTCATTCGACTTGTCAGTATATTTGCTAACTCCAATAATAATTGCGATGTTATTCATTAATAAATTAGTTTGGTTATAAATTTACACTTAGAGATCTTACTAATCATCTCCCCCTCTCCTCACAAACCTCCTTCACCAAATCCCTCAGCACCTCTACACGTTTAGCAAGATATTCTAGATCTTCATTACCTATTGTGTAAGTCTTCTGATAGCGCGCATCTATATAGGCTCTTTTGAGAAGCTCAAAACGTGCTTTACTTTCAGGATCTGCGAAAGGAAATACAGTTTTGAATCTTTCATTGATCTGAGCAGCCATCTCTCCTAGCTTTTGTATATCGTGGGTCTTGGGTCTATAGCCTGTATATACTAAAAGTAAAGCTGTATAATATCTTTCTGTTGCTTGATGAAGTTGAAAGGCTGCAATTTTCAAATCATTCTCATTCAGATTAAAAAAATATGTTTTCAAAAAAACATTCGCACTTCCAAACCACTGCTCAAAATCCTCTTTAGCCTGCTTCTTCAGCTGCTGTTCATTCAACACGCCAGGCTCTGCGAGCTGGAAGTTCTGAGTATCATAAAGCAAAACACCTTCTTTAAGAATGTCGGTAAAGAAATAACTGTTCTTGCGAATTTCTTTGTTCACGAACTTTATACCGTGATGAATAAGGCTTACCGGTGTTTGTAAAGGAAGCTTCTTTACAGACTCTTCTGTTTTATACCAGCGGTTGCTGCGTCTTGGGCCCAGCTCTACACGAGAGATAACAAGTATATCAAAATCACTTTTGTATTCATAAGTAATGCCATCTTCCACATAGCGGTCTTCCACCCACTCATTGCGCGCATAAGATCCGAACAAAATAATCATCTCCGGTTCAAATGCTTCTACAATAAGATCTCTCACAGAGATAAGCTCTCCCTGCTTATGCGCAGGAAGAAAGTCTATACTGGTTTTCAATGATTGATAATAATTTTACGAAATCGAATATATCAAAAAATAATGTACAATGTTCAACAAAAAGATAAAGATCTATATATGACACAATTGCAAGTATTTTTCTTATCTTTATTGCGCCAACAGAACGTGGTAGCAATACCACACTATTTATTTTTATTTAAGACTTTAGTGGTATTGAAATAGTACTACAGCATTAACTTATTGCCTGAGGATCCTGGTATCAGTAATGGCCAGGGGCACGAACTGCGTTCTGTTGGCAATCCTCGGGCAAACCATTTTTATACAAATGCCAGCAGAACCAATCAACCAGGCTATCCCGCAAGGCGGAGATATGCCCAAACGCCGGAAGATTAAGCTTCCGGAGAATTCAAAAATCAACAAAAATATCATTGATGAACTCGACGTCTTTCTAGAGGTCGTACCGGCAAAGAGACTCAGCCAAAGTCTGAGAGACATGTTTCTTTTATGTCTCAGTATGGACCGTGATATTATGCTCGGATGGCCGTTTGAAAAGATGCCTGAAGATCTTTTCTTTTTGCTGCAGTTCTTAGATGCAGCAGCAGAAGAGCTGCCTGAAGCTAATGCCGCATAGGTGAATATGAATAGCCGGATGAGAGATTGTCCGGCTTTTGTTTTATATGCAAAGAAGATTTATTTTAAAAAATCATCGATGAGCTGGACCTTTACAATTGAGCTCCAGAATATTTCACTTTACTACTTGCCTAATATTCAAAAACTTACTATACTCGCATCATCAACCAGCAAGACACTATCGGAATTTTTAATCAACCTTTCTTGCTGCTTCCTTTTTGCTTTCAATTGAAAGAATAAAAATAATTTTCAACCTAAAAACCCATTTTTAACATGGAAAAAAATGTTAGTGCCGTTGTCACTGCTGAAGATGTTCAGAAAGTGATTGCTTATCTGCAAGAAGCAGAAAGATTGTTACCTTTTTTAATTTCTTTAAGCATTGAAGAACGACAATCTCTTCCCAAGTTAGGTCCCAAAAGTGTAGACTTTGTCGGTGATGCCAATGAAACAGTAAAAGCGTTTCCTTCTATCATGCCTACTACATTTGATAAACCAGAGTTTGGCAAAGATTCCGATCTTACAAAAGCGCTTATAACAATCAAGATGAATGTCGATTCATTCCAGCAAAAGCTGGATGATACATTAATGGAAGTAGGCAGCGAAGCCATGAGCAGTGCATTGGAAGTATATGCACAGGTGCAGCTTCAAAAAGATACTGTGCCCGGCTTGAGATCTGCTTATGAAAAATTAAAGGCCAGGTTTGTAAGAGGTAAATATAAAAAAGATAAAGGGTCTATAATTGAAGGTTAATTTAGAACCGACATAAACAAAAGGCTGTCTTCTCACCAGAAAGACAGCCTTTTTTATTGCACTTTATTCTTTTCTAAAGAGTTTTAGAAGATCAATTCAATATTCGAGCTCTAAAGTTGAATTTTCGAGCTTTTAGCCTATAATTTCGAGTTCCGAAGGCGAATATTCGAGCTTTTAGCTTATAATTTCGAGCTCTGAGGGTCGAAATTTCGAGCTTTCAGTCCATAATTTCGAGCTCTGAACTCGAATTTTCGAGCTTTTATTCCAAAATTTCGAGTGCAGAACTCGAATTTTCGAGCTTTTAGCCCATAAATTCGAGCTTCTGAGGTCGAATTCTCCAGAGTCCTGAATTCGCTATTTGGCAATCTTAAAGCATTTCACAGATCTAAAAATCCTTAAGTCAATTCTATCCAAGATAATCCTGTCTATCCCCCAATCCCATAAATCCCAGTTCAAACATTTTCAGCTTCTCAATCAAATAATCTGCATTATAAAAAAGAGACGCCATCCATGGCGTCTCTACACAAAACTTTTATCTGATCATTTAATCATCCGACAATATCAATAAATTATCCAGATTCATTCTCACATAATCTTCAGGTGAAGATGAGACGAGTGTGTACTATACTCTCAGAATTTCAAACTTACAACTTAAGCTACTATTTTATTTCTTCCGAACCCAATCGATGCTTGAGTATTACAAGCAAACTCCTTTTGATCCTGATTGTAAATTTCACTTACAGTCATACTTTGAGTCACGATTTTTGAAAAGCCCAAAGAATCTGAAAGTTGCTGAGCCTTATCGACAGTGAGCTTTTGAAATTCATACTTTGCAATAAGTCTGCCTTTTCTCATCAGCGCTTTATCTATTTTAGATATATCAGTATTAAAAGAACATACCACCTGAATATTCAAGCAATCGGACAAAAGTCCATCACACAGATTTAGAAGGTTAGAGATCGCACCATTAGATCCACCCGACCTTTCCATGATGACGTTTTCAGCATCTTCTATAACAAGTACAGACTCTGAGTAATATGATAGGAAAGAAAGAAACCCAGGACTTCCTATTTCATATACAATGTCAGGAGGCAGGTAGATCATTCTCTTATTTATACTTGAGATCAAGTGCCTTATATAGTTTGTCTTCCCTGTGCCCGGAAGTCCATGCAATAGAACAATACCTTTATCCTTAGGTTTGTTCAATCTTTCTTTTATAATCTTATCTATTTCTATAAAATCATCATTATAGTTTAAGCCAAGATCAAGATTGGTATTCGGTATTTCAAACGAAGAAAGAGAAAGTGTGTCATCTTTACAGATAAGGTTAATCTCGGACTTTATCTCTTCTTTGATAATATAGCTCTTAACAAGATCTTCCACTTCCCTTCTAAAACCAGAATCTGTTTTATATGAATATAAAACTTCAACAAGTTTAGCACCCGGATAACATCCCCAGTTTGAATTGAAAAAAATCATACAATGATTCCCAATATCAAACAATACATAACTGTGCCATACCTTATTCTTTTCCTGATCAAACGACTGAGACTTGATAATTCTATCTTCTGAAAGTGCATACTTTTCAATAAGACAATTGTATAATTTATTTTTGTCAACATTCTTTATTCCCATTCTGCTGGGAATAGTATTAAAGGTTAAATAATAATAAATGTAAGGCTGAATATAAGCAGCCTTATCATACATATCTATATAAATTGATTTACTATCCATAATTTTATTCTTAACATTAATTATTTCTTATTGCATTCTCAAGAGCTTGTGTACCCCTCCCCAAAAATAGGACAGC
>NZ_JAGHZZ010000046.1:0-4771 GCF_017745095.1 Sporocytophaga sp.
CTACAAACCAAGTCACAAGCTTTAATGGGGTAGGAAAAGTTATAAAGGCTAATAATCTTCTTACAGGTAGCATATATATTGGATATACCGGGAGCTGCAATGTTTATAGTGATATAGAAGTATCTAATTTATCTACTGGTGGAATTTATTTTTCGGGAATTCAAGTAAATTTATTACTAACAAGCCATATTACAGCGACAAATTTTAATAGTGGAACTCTAAGTTTTAAAGGAATAAAACAGGAAGAGGGGTGTTCTGATTTAAATTTTGATTTGCAAAATGCACGTTTGATATTTGAGGCTGGCAATACATTTTATAGCAACATAACAGCGTCTTGCGGTTATTTTAATTTAAATGGATCAACGTTCAATGGTTCGGTTAATCTTTCATCAAAGAATAATGCAGGCGGATTTGCAGTATCTAATGGAGGAAATACATTTTTATCAGATCTACAAATAACAAGCACTGGTAGCAATGGTATATTGCTGGCTAGCGTGAATGGAGATAATTATAAGGGGAATCTAACTATAAATAAAAACAGTGCAGGACCTATTTATCTTTCAAGGACAGGGACTTCGGAGTTTTATGGGAATATTTCCTACAATGTTATTTCGGGCCAGGCTCCTGATGGTTTCGGTGCTAATGGAGGCACAAGTGCATTTATGGGAGATAAACCTCAGAGTATATCATGTAACTATTCGAATATCTTATTTACAGGAGGAGGAGTTAAGATTGATAAATCAGCCAATCAGGTGACTTTAAATGTTCCTTTGAATGTGACGGGAAATGTTGCCTTTATCAAAGGAAATTTTATAGCCTCAACAACGAATACTTTTGGTTTTGGGAGTAATTCGCAAACAATCACCGGAGCTTCAGATCAAAGTTATATTGAAGGTACCGTGAGAAGATTTGGAAATACAACTTTCACTTTTCCAGTTGGAAGTGGAGGTAAGTATATGCCTCTTAGTATCTCTGCTCCATCAACAAATGAAGACATCAGAGTGGAAGCATTTTCAACAGCTCCTCCAAGTGCTACAACATTAAATAATACCTTATCAAGAGTTAGTTCATGTCAATACTGGAATGTACAAAGAGTTACAGGTAGCTCTAATATTTCTCTAACTATACCATGGACAAGTTCTAGTTGTGAAGGTATTAACACAAGAGACATAAGTATTGCTCAGTACAAAAATAATATATGGCAGTTTTTTGGTGCAAACAATAAAGTAGTTGATGGATCTAATGGTTCTATTTCTTCCAATGCTCCATTTACTTCAGGATACTATACATTAGGTTATGTGCCATTTGATGAGGCCATCTTTGGAATACTTTCGAATAAGATGGATGGGAGCATTTATCCTGTAAAAGGTCAAAAAATAAATTTCAGATTTCTGGAGCAATATAAAGACGTAGGTTCACTAAAATATATAATTTATTCTAACCCTTCAGTAACTAAAGGCTCAGGTGTCATAAATACGAACTACGGTCAGAACTATGAAAGCATCGAATTACAAACTTTTGGTTTGATTGATGGAAAGCTATATATCCTTGAAGTGACTGATGAAAAGAATAGAAAGTCTTACTTGAAGTTTGAGTATAAGAATAATTGAAAGTTCTTGAGTTAGACAGACATCGGAGTGTTTTAATCTTTGATGATTCCTTGCTGAAGTAGATAAATAATGTGAGAAATTTTGTAAATATTACATCAGAATATCTTAGTTGTTGAAAAGTTGGTGGTAGAGATTAAATATTAATCCATAATTTTAGATTAGATAAATACAAAATTTTAAAAGAGTAAAAGTTTTTTTTAATTACTACAAGTATCAAATAAATGTTACCCTGGGCTATTTTTTTGAAGAGAATTCTAATCCTGATTTCTTTGGTTTTGTTTTCTAATGTTTTATTAGCGGACAACTTTGCCTGGAGGAACGATCCATCAAATTCAAGTTGGGAAGATCCTTTAAATTGGAGTGGGACAACTGCAATTCCTGTCAATGGTAGTAATCAGGTGGTGTTTAGATCTTCAGATAATATAACGATTGGGACAACTTCAATAGCTCCGGTTTTGAATTCAAATCAAACGATTGGTACTTTTACTGTTACTTCTGGTTCTATAACAATAAATTCTACAATTAACATTACAGGAAATATTGGAATATTTAGTGGTACGGTGATTGATGGAACAGGGCAAATTATTGCTGGACCTGTAACGCCAATTGGCTTAACAATAGGAGGGGCTTCACCAGGTGCTACAGTAAATTGCTCAATTAGCGGGAACATTGCAGCCCTGAACATTAAGAATAATATTTTTGGAAATAATGCTTCTCTAATATTAAAAGTTTTTAACACATCCTCTTATTATAACATTGGAGGTAATACATTCAATGGTCCTACAACATTTGAATCAGCAGGAATTTCGGGCTTAAGGCTATCCGATTTAGGTGAAGATCGATTTAATAATGATCTGACCTTGATTTCAACTACAGGGTTAATTAATGCTTCCTATAACTATAACACCATATATAATGGAAATGTAGTAGTAAAATCAACTGGATCAGGAGTTTATTTTGGAAATCCAACAGCAACTAGTTTAATTACTTCTACACTTTCCAACACTAAAACAATTACGGCTAATAGCTTTACCGCCGGCATTCTCACATTAAAAAATTTTATTCAGCAAGGATCATCAACTCCTCAAAATATAATACTTGGAGGAACAGCACAAATATCCTTTTTGTCCGGAACGGGTGTTACAAGTCCCGTCTCAACATTTGATTCACCAATAACTGTAACAGCAACAACTTTAACATTAAATGGAGCAAATTTCAAAGAAGATGCTACATTTAACGCATCTTCCACTTCTACCAACTTAGGGGGAAATATATTTCAGAAAGCTTCATATTTTAATTTTAACAATACCAATGTAAATGGCTATTGGACATTTGGAGGTGTTAATGAATATATTGGTGATGCAACATTTGTAAATAATAATGTTGGAATTATTTATGTAGGAAACGGCACTGCAACCTTTGGAGGTAATTCAACATTCGATAATAAAGCAGCTGGTCAAATTATATTAGCATACCCGACTAACTCTGTTGTTAACTTTACCAATCCATCTGCAAAAGCAAAGATGATAGTTAGGACCGCAAACGGCTTTGTAAGAATGGCAGACAATGGCACAACTACTTTTAATTGCAATGTGGAGGTGAACTCTACTGCCGGTTCCATTTACTCTGTTTATTCTGGTTCAGGTAAAGTCTATTTGAAAGATGGCAAGACCATCTCTGTTGGAGATCTTGGTTTTTCTCCGGGAAATTTAGGTTTGAAAAATTTTATTCAGGAAGGAACCACTGCTCAGACATTATTATTTCCATGTAATTCAAATGCCAATAATCTTTATTTACAAACGGGAAGTGATTTTTCAGGAAATTTAATTGTTCAGGCGACTCAGGTCCTTTTACAAGGTGGTATTTTCAGAGGTATTACTGATATAACTACCTGCTTTCCCAGTGCTGGAAATATTCAGAGCGTAAATTATGAACCTATATTGTTCAAGAACGACACTTATATAAGAAATAAAGGCGTAGGGGATATGTCTTTAGGAAATTCCACATATCCTATAACTTTTGAAGGTAATACTTACTTTTATCTTACGAACACAGGTAGAATTTATCTGTCGTCAGGTGTAGGAAGTTCTACTGTTTTTTCTGGTATAAATAAAAAAGTCAGTGTGAATATTTCATCAGCAAATAATGCAGTTGGGGGAACTTTCTATTTTTCTTTGAACGGAAATTGTCAAATAAATTCTGATATTGAATTATCAAATAATGCAAATGCTTCCATAGTCATTGGATCCACTATAGGAACCGTAAGTTTGACAGAAGGGAAAAAGATTAACATACTTCCTGGAACATTCACTTTCGGAAACATTTCATTCGGTAAATTTGAACAACTTGGAAGCACTCCCCAAAATGTTAATCTGGAAGGAAGTAGTTTAATAACCTTTGGTAACGGTACAATCTTTAATGGAGATTTATCACTTGTTTCTCCTCGGATAATGCTTTATGGGGGATCTAAATTTAAAGGTGTTTCTTATTTCGAGAAAAATTCTACTGTAGCATATGATAATTGGAATGGGGGGAGTGAATTTAATATAGTGACTTTCAAAAATTCAGGTACTCAGGGCATGAATATAAGTTATTCTGGAGGAGGAGATCATTATTATGGTGATGTTACCTTCTGGAATGCTACATCAGCCCAAGTATATGTGTCTCATACAGGAACAAGTCAGTATGATGGAAATATTCTTTTTAAGAATACATCTAATGGGGGGATTAATATGGGGGGGAATGGTGGGATTTCTATTCTGGCGATGGGTAAGACTATAAGTGCAGAAGGTTTTAATGCAGGAGCACTAACTTTAAGAAACTTAAATCAGAAGGATGCAGTCACACCTCAAAATATATCATTAAATTCAAATGGTACAGCCTTACTTAGTTTTGCAGGAGGAACGGAGTTTTGGGGAGACGTTACAGCTTCTGCACCCAGTTTAGCTATAAGTGGGATTTTCAAGGGAGTTTCTAGCTTTACCAAAACAGGTATAGGATCTAATTCGGGTGGAGCTACAGCATATTTTGAAAAGGAAGCAACTTTTACAAATACAGGTACTGGGGATATTTTGATAGGAGGCACAGATTTTAAATTTGCCGATAATGTTATTTTGAATAATAATAGTACAGGGAGAATTCTGATTTCCATTGCTACAAAC
>NZ_JAGHZZ010000046.1:4781-6104 GCF_017745095.1 Sporocytophaga sp.
CTACAAACCAAGTCACAAGCTTTAATGGGGTAGGAAAAGTTATAAAGGCTAATAATCTTCTTACAGGTAGCATATATATTGGATATACCGGGAGCTGCAATGTTTATAGTGATATAGAAGTATCTAATTTATCTACTGGTGGAATTTATTTTTCGGGAATTCAAGTAAATTTATTACTAACAAGCCATATTACAGCGACAAATTTTAATAGTGGAACTCTAAGTTTTAAAGGAATAAAACAGGAAGAGGGGTGTTCTGATTTAAATTTTGATTTGCAAAATGCACGTTTGATATTTGAGGCTGGCAATACATTTTATAGCAACATAACAGCGTCTTGCGGTTATTTTAATTTAAATGGATCAACGTTCAATGGTTCGGTTAATCTTTCATCAAAGAATAATGCAGGCGGATTTGCAGTATCTAATGGAGGAAATACATTTTTATCAGATCTACAAATAACAAGCACTGGTAGCAATGGTATATTGCTGGCTAGCGTGAATGGAGATAATTATAAGGGGAATCTAACTATAAATAAAAACAGTGCAGGACCTATTTATCTTTCAAGGACAGGGACTTCGGAGTTTTATGGGAATATTTCCTACAATGTTATTTCGGGCCAGGCTCCTGATGGTTTCGGTGCTAATGGAGGCACAAGTGCATTTATGGGAGATAAACCTCAGAGTATATCATGTAACTATTCGAATATCTTATTTACAGGAGGAGGAGTTAAGATTGATAAATCAGCCAATCAGGTGACTTTAAATGTTCCTTTGAATGTGACGGGAAATGTTGCCTTTATCAAAGGAAATTTTATAGCCTCAACAACGAATACTTTTGGTTTTGGGAGTAATTCGCAAACAATCACCGGAGCTTCAGATCAAAGTTATATTGAAGGTACCGTGAGAAGATTTGGAAATACAACTTTCACTTTTCCAGTTGGAAGTGGAGGTAAGTATATGCCTCTTAGTATCTCTGCTCCATCAACAAATGAAGACATCAGAGTGGAAGCATTTTCAACAGCTCCTCCAAGTGCTACAACATTAAATAATACCTTATCAAGAGTTAGTTCATGTCAATACTGGAATGTACAAAGAGTTACAGGTAGCTCTAATATTTCTCTAACTATACCATGGACAAGTTCTAGTTGTGAAGGTATTAACACAAGAGACATAAGTATTGCTCAGTACAAAAATAATTTATGGCAGTTTTTTGGTGCAAACAATAAAGTAGTTGATGGATCTAATGGTTCTATTTCTTCCAATGCCCCTTTTACTTCAGGATACTATACATTAGGTTATGTGCCATTTGATGAGGCCATCTTTG
>NZ_JAGHZZ010000047.1 GCF_017745095.1 Sporocytophaga sp.
TTCCTGTAGAGCCGGAAGTATAGATAACGTAAGCCAGATTGTGTACGGTATTTACGGTACTTAAATTCTCTGTGCTTAAATCTTTTACTTCTTTTTTAAATTCTTCCAGAACAGCATCATCTATAAGCAGTTTGCATTTGCTGTCGGCCAGCATATAGGCGATTCTCTCGGATGGATAATCCATATCGATAGGCAAATAAGCGCCGCCTGATTTTAATATTCCCAGTAAGACTACCAGCATCCAGTCGTTTCGCTCTAATTTTATACCGATGAGGTCTTCGGGTTTAACTCCGTGTTTGTCTCGAAGGTAATGACCAAACTGGTTGGCTTTTGCATTAAGCTGGCTGTAACTAAATGTCTTGTCCTGATAAACAAGTGCAATTGAATCGGGGGTTTTAGATACCTGCTCTTCTAAAAGGTTGATAATGGTTTTATCTGCCGAATAAGGGCTTTGGGTAGCATTAAAAGTGACTAAAAGTTGTTCTTTTTCAGCATCGCTTAAGTAGTTTAGCTGACGTATTGCAAGGGTTGGTTTTTCGATCACAGCATTCATTAAATGAACCAGATGGCTCAATAACTGGTCTGCTATTTCGGCACTGTAAATATCTGAATTATACTCTAAGCTAACTTGTAATGTTTCGCCTGAATCCTCAAAGTTAAAGGTAAAATCAAATTTACTGATTACTGCTGTGCTGCCCTGGTAAGCGCTCACCTGAAGTTCTCCTAACGTGGACTCGTTCTCTGGGTTGGAATCCTGATTTTGCAGCATTACCATCACATCAAAAAGTGGGTTTCTGCTCATATCACGTTGCATATCCAGTGAATCAACCAATTCATCAAAGGGATAAATCTGATGTTCGTAAGCCCCAAGGGTTACTTCTTTTACGCGCTTTAATAATTCAAGAAAATTATCTTCGCCTTTAAATCGGGTTCGCAAAGCCAGTGTATTGACATAAAAACCGATTTGATTTTCTAAATCAGCATGTTCTCTGCCTGCAATAGGGCTTCCGATAATAATATCTTCCTGATTGCTATATCTGTACAATAAGGTATTGACAAGGGCCAATAATCCCATAAAAAGGGTTCCGCCCTGTTCCTGACTGATTCTCTTTATGCCAAGGTTGGTTGCTGAGGGGATGGTTTTATAGACAATGCCTCCATTATAAGTCTGGATTTCTGGTCTGGTTTTGCCCTGTCCTAATTCTAAAACCGAAAGGCTGCCTTCAAACTGATTCAGCCAATAGAACTGGTGTCCTCTGGTGTCCTCTACATTTAAATGCTCATTCTGCCAGGCACTGTAGTCTTTGTATTGGATTGGCAATGGAGATAAAACTGACGTCTGGGAATCGGCATTGTTGTATAAATAAAGTAATTCTTTTATTAATACGCCCATTGACCAGCCATCGCTAATGATGTGGTGCATGGCATAGGCAAATACAAACTGGTTCGCTTCTGTTTGATACACTTCTGCACGAAGCAAAGATCCCTTTTTCAAATTAAATGGAAGGGCAAACATACGCTGCACTTCTTTCTCCAACAATTCTTTCTTTTGTGGGGCTTCACGAAGGTCTTTGTATTCTAAATTAAATCCTGTTTCATCAGAAGGAAGTATAAATTGCCGCACTTCTTCCTGATCATTTTGCTTAAAAACGGTTCTTAAAATCTCATGGCGATTAATCAATACGGCAAATGCATTTCTTAAGGCATCGATATTTAAATCTCCTGTAAAAACATACACTCCAGGCATATTATAAGCCGAACTGGTTTCTGCGAACTGGCTTAATATCCATAAGCGTTTTTGTCCTGCGGATAAAGCGTAATCTTTTGCAGTCGGAACAACAGGAATATTGTCATATGATATTGTTTTTGACTCCTGAATCCATTTTGCTTGTTCTTCCAATACCGAAAATGTAAAAAGATCTTTTAATGCAGGCTTGTTATTAAATGTTTTATGAATTTGCATTGACAAACGGGTGGCACTTATACTTTGCCCTCCAAGATCAAAAAAATTATCCTTTACACTAATTTTATCCTTTTTTAAAACTTCTTGCCAGATGGCCAATAGTTTTTCTTCAGTTTCATTGCGAGGTGCAACGTATTCAATACCACTTTCTATATTTACAAAATTAGATGCAGGTAATTTTCTTTTATCGATTTTTCCATTAGAGGTAAGCGGCAATTGTTCCATCTGTACAAAATGAGATGGAATCATATATTTGGGCAATTTGGTATTGAGATAAACTTGCAGAGTAGACGAATTCAAAACTTCTTTGCTTACAATATAAGCTACTAGTTCCTTTTGTCCATTTTCCTGATTAACAGCAATTACTACATTCGATTCAATATCGGAATGTCCCTGCAATACATTTTCAATTTCGCCTAATTCAATTCGGTAACCTCTTATTTTAACCTGATCATCTTTTCTTCCCAGAAACTGAATAGTTCCATCCGAAAGCCATCTTCCTAGATCTCCTGTTTTGTACATTCTCTCTCCATCTTTAAAGGGATTATGAACAAATTTCTCAGCTGTTAATTCTGGCTTGTTAAAATAACCACGGGCTAAACCGGTTCCTCCAATACATATTTCACCTTTAACTCCAATAGGTGCTATTTGATTGTAATCATTCAGTATATAAATATTTCGATTATAGATTGGCTTCCCTATAATCCCTGATTTTTCTGTATTTGTAATTTTATAATAGGTACAACATACCGTAGATTCACTTGGTCCATAACTGTCGTAAATCTCTATTTTATTCAAAAAATTACTGACATAAGAAGCATTAAATACATCTCCTCCGCTAATCATTAACCTTAGATTAGACAGGTTTAAATTGCAATTATTTAATTCGCTAAACACTAATGGCGTTGTGCTTATAATAGTTGCACCTTTTTCTTCTATCAGTGTTTGTAATTCCTGTATATCCTGTCCTCCATTTCTACCCATAAGTATAATTCCGCCTTTAATCAAAACCGGGTAAATCTCTTCAATATGTGTATCAAAAGAAAAAGAAGACTGTTGGATAAACCTGTCACTTCTGTTTATTTGAAATATTCTTTCAAAAGTACAGACATAATCAAAAAGTGAATTGTGTTCAATCATCACTCCTTTTGGATTACCTGTTGTCCCAGAAGTATAGATTAGATAAGCTAAATCATTTGGTATATTTACGACATTTAAATTTTCAATACTATAATTTCCTATTTGATCTTTAATTTTTTTCAGCTCTTTCTCATCCAGTATCAATTTGCATCTACTGTCTTCATACATATACTCTTTTCTATCCTTTGGATAAATCGGATCGATTGGCACATAGGCCGCACCACTCTTTAACACAGCAAGAATCGAAATAACAGCCCATTCACTTTTTTCTAATTCAACCCCAATTAATTCATTTGGTTTAACCTTATAATTATCTCTTAAATAATGGGCCAGCTGATTTGATTTTTTGTTCAAATCATTATAACTAAATTCCTTTTCTTCAAAAATCAGTGCAATACTGTCAGGAGATACTAATACTTGTTCTTCAAACAAATCAATTACAGTTTTATCCTGTGGATAATTAACTGCCGTATTATTAAATTTTACAAGAAGATTTTCTTTTTCTGATTCAGTAAGGTACTCTAATTTAAGTATTTCTAAAGTTGGTTTTTTAACGACCGTTTTCATTAACTCAACTAAATGATCTGCCAACTGAGTGGCCATTTCTTCTGAATAGATATCTGAATTATATTCTAAATCGAAAGATAATTCGTTTCCTAAATCTGTAAAATTAAAAGTAAAGTCAAACTTACTTATTACCGCAGTGTTTCCCTGGTATGGACTAACCTGAAGATCGCCTAAATTTGTCTCGCCGCCTTGTTTTGATTCATTGTGCTGTACCGTTACCATTACATCAAACAGCGGATTTCTGCTCATATCGCGCTGTAGATTTAATGAATCAACTAATTCATCAAAGGGATAAATCTGATGCTCATAAGCTCCAAGAGTTATTTCCTGTACCTTTTTTAATAGACTTACAAAACTGTCGTCACTATTGAAACGTGTTCTTAATGCCAGTGTATTGATGTAAAATCCAATTTGATTTTCTAAATCAGAATGTTCTCTTCCTGCCATTGGAGTACCAATAACAATATCTCCCTGATTATTGTAACGATAGAGTAAAGTATTTACTAAAGTCATTGCTGCCATAAACAGGGTTGCTCCCTGATCCTGGCTTATTTTTTTTAGACCCAAACTGGTTGCTGTATCAATTTTTTTAAATACCGAACCACCATTATAGGTCTGAAGCGAAGGTCTTATTAAACCTGGCAACAAGTCAAAAACCGGTAATTCTCCTTCAAATTGTTTTAGCCAGTATGTTTTATGTCCCTTTACTCCTTCAGCTTTTAGCTCTGATTTTTGCCATACACTATAATCTTTATAGTGAATTCTTAAAGGTGGTAAAATTGCTGCTTTTGATTCAATAAGGTTGTTGTATAAAAATAATAGTTCTTTTATAAAGATACCCATCGACCAGCCATCACTAATAATGTGATGCATTGCATAAGCAAATACAAATTGATTTGTTTTAGTTTGATAAATTTCGGCACGTAACATCGGTCCATTTTCAAGATCAAAAGGACGCGTAAAAACAGATTGAACTTCTTTTTCAATCAATTCCTGTTGTTGCGTTTCCTGACGAAAATCTTTATACTCTAAATTAAATCCGGTTTCCGCAGAAGACAGAATAAATTGTCTCACCTCTTCCTGATCATTTTCTTTAAATACCGTTCTTAAAATTTCATGACGATCTATCAATGCCGTAAATGCATTTCTTAGGGCTTCAATATTTAAATTACCAGTAAAGGCATATGCTCCGGGTACATTATAAGCAGTATTCGACTCTTCAAACTGGCTTAAAATCCAGAGTCGATGTTGTGCTGAGGATAACACGTAATTATCCTCAGCATTAACTTGCTCTATATAAGTATGCTTCTTGTTATTATTCTTATAAGAAATTAACAGCTCTTTTAAAGCTTCTTTATTTTCTTTGATTTCATTTAATAACGCTGCATTTAAAACATTTTTAGGAGCTTGCAAATCAATTCGGTCATCAACTAATTGCACTACTACTTTAAGTTTTTTCAACTTTGAATATAACTCTGCTGCCATTATATAGAAAAATTTTCAAGGTTACTATCTGCATCTACTTCTACAATCTCATTACTAGCCCAATAGGTATTGTCAATTTCATTTGAGAGACTTTCAATATTTGGGTTATTAAACAATAGGGGTAATCCAAGATCAACATCAAAGCTTTTGTTTATTCTTGCCATCAATTGGATTGCTTTCAAACTATGTCCGCCCAGATCAAAGAAATCGTCATGTACCCCGATTTGTTCCCTGTTTAGGATTTCTTCCCAGATCGCTGCCAGCTGTTTCTCGCTTTGGGTTCTTGGGGCCACATACTGATGGCTTCTCAGGGTCCCAAGGCCGTCTATGGAAGGAAGCTGGGCTTTGTCCAGCTTTCCGTTGGCGGTCAGCGGAAGCGCCTCGAGCTGCATATAATGGGAAGGCACCTGATAGGATGGCAGCTGGGCCGATAAGTAGGCGCGGATATCTGAGACATCCAGCGTGTTATCCTGCTCTTTGCCTACCAGATAAGCCACCAGTTCTTTATCGCCTTCACCGCTGCTTTGCGCCACTACGGCGCTCAGGGCAATACCCGGGTGCCCCTGAAGCACGCTCTCGATCTCACCGGTCTCTATTCGGTAACCTCTGATCTTAACCTGCTCGTCCTTTCTGCCAAGATATTCCATGCGCCCCTCAGCAAGCCAGCGGCCAATATCGCCGCTGCGGTACATGCGCCCTCCTTTTACAAATGGGTTTTCTATAAATTTCTCCGAGCTTAATTGG
>NZ_JAGHZZ010000048.1 GCF_017745095.1 Sporocytophaga sp.
GAAGAATATAGCATTCTGGTCATCATGTCTGATAGTTTCTTTAATATTAATTGCCGTTTATTTATACATTTACTACAAAAATACTGGCGATTTTTTTTACAGAATAAGGGTAATCCAAGAGGGACATTATACCTCTCCATACAGCTATTACGATAAAGATATAAATCAATTTATAGGAAGACTTACCTACGAGCCTCTGCTAATGCTTATTGCAACAGGTATGATAACATTAGTGCTATTTTCTGTTATACCTTTATTGGTTATTCCATTTATTAAGATAAAACTTCCTGAGTCTTACTATTACTGGGCTTATCTTTCGATTTACATGTTACTTTTTTTTCTGTACGGATCATCAAATCTTAAAGCATATAATCCTCTTCCGTTGTTCGGAAGGATGTTTCTTCCTGTAATTCCTGTAATGGCAATGGCCTCTGCTTTTTTTTTGTATTATAGTTTAGGCAGAATCAATAGCTATATTGGCGGTTTTTTATTTTTGTTGATAGGAATTTTTGCTTGGCTTGCCTCAATGAATATGTTTATTGTTTACCTGCTTCTAGCTGTGCTTTTCTTTGTTAAAGGTTCCTTAGGAATAAAGATGAGTTCAATAATTACTTTTATTACCTTATTTTTTATATTAAATCTTTATGGAATAAATAGACTGAGAAAGTCAAAACATTCTGGGTTTTATGAGCAATTTGTATTTGAGCATTACCTTAATTCAAGATCAGGGTTAAATCTTGTAATCACAGATCTTCAATTAGTAGAGGGAAATGTCTTTTATAATAATTTCATAAGGCACAAAAACTACAAATTTGTGGAATTTCAAAACGGATCCCATGAAGATTTTCGTAATTATAATAAGGTTTATTATTTATATAATCAACAAAATTTCGAAAATCTGGATGGAACAGGAATAAATATTCCAGCCACTTCTGTTTTTTATAATTGCAAGAAAATCCTTTTTAATAAAGGTGGAGTATGTTTGTGTGAGGCTAAATAAAACCCGCCGATATTTAATAATATTATTTATATCTATAATTATTCTAGCCGTCCCGAATTTGCCCACTTCGGATACTAGCAGGAGATATTGGCAGTAAAATTAAAGGATATCATATTGATATCTTCTAAGGTTCTTCTAAAGAAAATCAGCAGGTTGGTAAATATTCATGATAATCCTGTTAAGGCCATTAATGTTGGAGGTCCGGAGGATTATATCTATTCGAGTGCAAGCAATTATTCAGGAAAGAAGGGCTGATAGAAGTCGAATTTATCGGATAACAACTCACAAGTTAATAAACTTGCTCTCATTTTTGGGTTTAAGTTAGAAAACCTAATCCAGAGAAGGGTTCAATAACAACAAAATTTGGTAATAACTATGAAAGAATTGAATTAATGACGGAAAGTTATTCACATTTGTATTAACTGATGAAAAGGATAGAAAATCTTACTTAAAGTTTGAGTATGAGAATAATTGCTACTATTATGAAAGTAAATAATTTAATCATAAAGAAGTATTTTGGTACTTTGAAACATGATTCATTGACAAGATTAATAAAAATGGTACATGAGGTTTTTGTTGAAAGTATAACTAGTTTTTACATAAGTCTTAAAGATTCTGTATCTTTAATTTGAAGATCATTGTTGTTATTTTACTGTGATCACTTTTTTTAACATGATTATAAGTTAAATGTCAAAGTATATATTTTTACTAAAAGGGAGTTCTGTATTATTTTTTTTACTACTGGTCTCTAATGTTTTATACGCTGAAAATTACTCCTGGAGAAATGATGCAGCCAGTTCAAGTTGGGAAGATCCTTTAAACTGGAGCGGTACAGCTGCAGTTCCTGTTAATGGAAGTAATCAGGTTGTGTTTAGGTCTACAGACAATATTACGATTGGTACAACTTCCGCAGCTCCGGTACTTAACTCAAATCAGACTATTGGAGCATTGACATTGTCAATAAGTAGTCTTACTATAAATAGTGGATTTGTTCTAGATATTAAGGGTAGTACAACCATTAACGGAGGTGCAGGAGGGATATTAGGCACTGGAACAGTAAACATAGGTACGAGTACAAATCCTGTGGCTGTCACGTTTGGAAGCATATCAAGTGGTACTACAGTTTTTCCATTGTTGAATATTTTTACAAATGCATTAACATTATATAAAACCGAGTTTAAAGGGGTATTGAATCTTACTAATTTATCTACAGGTACTTCTATTACTGGTGGCAATACCTATTATGAAAATGTCTATTTCACCGCATCAGGCTCAGGATCTTTTAGGATTGCCAATGGCAATGTTTCCGGAGTTGGCGAAACATTCAAGAAGGACTTATCAATAAAAGTGATTGCGCCTGCAATAGGTTTTGAAGCTTCTTATAATTACCCTTGCTTTTATAATGGAAATTTAATTCTTGAGAACACTACAGGAAGTTATGGAATTCGATTTGGTACAGGAGGAGGTACTTCTGAATTAGCCGCAGGAGCTACAATCTCTGTCCCAAGTTTCTCTGCAGGAATGTTATATTTTAATAAGTTCAAGCAAGTAGGCAGTACTCCACAATCATTTATTCTAAATGGTACCAGTAGTTTAACAATTGATCCTAACACTGAATTTAATGGCGCCTTAACTTGCGAAGCACCATTAATTGTATTGAATGGCGGTACATTTGGATCTGAAGTAAAATTGAAGCATACAGGCAATAGTAATTCAATCTCAATCGGGAATGTTCTTTTCAATGCAGATTTTACGTTGGAAAATTCTGGGACTGCCGCATGTTATTTAGCTCCTTATACCGGAAATAACTATCAATTTAAGGGAAATTCAACATTTATAAATTCATCAACTGGTTCCATTCACGTTGCCTATAACACTGGAAGTATTTCTTCATTTACCGGGACTACTAAAATTGAAAATATTGGAAGTACTGGAACTATCACTTTTTGTAATAATGGTGGTGCATGTATATTTAATGGAAACATAGAAATGAAAAGTTCTTCCACAGGGAATTTTTACATCGGTTATACAGGAACGGTTGATTTAGGGCCAGGAGTTAAGGTGTTTTCAACTCCAAATGGTTTTACAAAAGGGACTCTTTATTTGAGTAACATAACTCAACAAGATGCTACAAGTCAAAATATATCAATAACAGGAACAAGTACACTTACATTCAACGGAAATAGTAACTATAAAGGGAGTATGACTTGTGAGGCGCCTTTAATTATATTATTAGGTAATACATTTGAATCTGAAGTGAAATTAAAAAATACAGGGAATGGTAATAATAATTCTATTTCTACCGGAAACGTTGTTTTTAATGGAGATTTTACATTCGAAAATTCTGGGTCTGGTACTTGTTTTTTATCAACTTATACAGGGAATAATTATCAATTTAAAGGAAATTCAACATTTATAAATTCATCAACTGGTACAATTCATATTGCCTATAACACTGGAAGTATTTCCACATTTACCGGATCTACTAAGATTGAAAATATTGGAAGTACTGGCGCTATCACTTTCAGTAATAATGGGGCATGTACATTTAATGGAGATATAGAAGTGAAAAGTTCTTCTTCTGGAAATTTCCAAATTGGTATAAATGGAACAGTTAGTTTAGGTGCTGGAGTAAAAATCTCTTCTCCAGTTGGAAGTTTTACAAAGGGGAATCTTACTCTAAGTAATGTTACTCAGCTGGATGTCACAGATCAAAGCATTGTAATTGGTGGAACAAGTACACTAACATTTAATGGAAGCAGCAGTTATAAAGGGTTGTTAGATTGTGAAGCACCTATCCTTACATTGACTGGAGGTACTTTTGCAGGAGTAAAATTTAAAAATACAGGGAATAGTAATATTAATTCTTTATCCACCGGAAATGTTGTTTTTAATGGAGATTTTACATTTGAAAATGCTGGGGCTGGTATTTGTTATTTAGCTACCAACGCAGGGAATACCTATCAGTATAAAGGTACTTCAACCTTTATAAATTCCTCAACAGGCACAATAGCTCTATCTTATAATGCCGGAAGCACTTCTATATTTTCTGGGCCTACCAAAATTGAAAATAAGGGCAGTACTGGTGCTGTTCTATTTAGTACTGTTGGGGCCTGCACATTTAATGGTGATATAGAAATTAAAAGTTCTTCATCAGGAAATTTTTATATCGGTTTATCGGGAGCAGTTACCTTAGGCCCAGGAGTTAAATTAACTTCACCAAGTGGAAGTTTTACTCAAGGTAATTTGATATTAGCCAACATAACTCAGCAGGATGCAACAGATTTAAATTTTGAAATAACCGGAAGTAGCACTTTAACATTTGGAGGTAATAGTAATTTTCTTGGTGCTGTCACAGCTAGTAGTCCGAACCTTAATATCAATGGAGGGACATTTAACAAATCTGTTATACTGACAAAATCTGGCACTGTTGCAAATAATAGCAGTGGTGTTGTTACTTTTAATGATGACTTTACCCTTAATAATTATGGAGCATTATCTCTGGCCACTCAGACATCAGGGATTTATTCTTTTAAAGGTAATTGTACTTTTAATAATTTTGGATCAGGGGGGGTAACGATCTCTCATTTTGGAGTAACAAACTTTAATACAATAGGGAAGTTGAATCAATTTAATAATTACTCTACTGGTAATATTACCATTGGAAATTATGGGAATATTTTTTTTAAAGGGGATATCCAATTGTCCAATTCAGTAGGGACAGTTTATTTAGGAACTAATGGTGGAAAAGTAAATCTCTCATCCAATACTCATTTTAATGTTCAAGTATTTTCAGGTGGTACACTTAATTTTAGAAATGTTATACAAGAAGCAAATTCCCCAGAGATTGACCTTAATTTGATCGGAGCATATGCTGCATTTGGTAATACAAACGAATTTTATAGTAAATTAAAAATTACTGCTTCCTTAATTAATTTTACTGGCTCCAAATTTTATGGTCCTGTTGAATTTATAGCAAGCAATACAACAACAACAGTTAGCCATCTTGGATTTGGCGGATCAATATTTTATTCTGATTTAACAATCACCAATAATACTTCCAGGCCATTTGCTCTTGCTACTAATACTGGTGATATTTATTATGGAAATATTATTGCGAATAAAAATAGTACAGGTCCTATTCAACTTTCGAATTACGGTACCTCAGAATATTATGGAAATATAATTTACAATGTAATTACACCAAATGCTCCCGATGCATTTGGAGGTAATGGAGGCACAAGTGCATTTATGGGAGATAAACCTCAGAGTATATCATGTAAC
>NZ_JAGHZZ010000049.1 GCF_017745095.1 Sporocytophaga sp.
TTATCTTAACAAATCTTGAAGGAGGCCTTGTCTTTAAGCCTTCTAATCCAGCACCCAATAATGTATTTAAGATAACAGTACCAAATTTAAGTAATACAAAACTTGAAGTGCTCAATGCTTCAGGAGTTACGGTATATCCAGAAAGTACTTTTCTTCAATGGGATGGAAAAGATACCAATGGAGAAGCCTGTGCCAATGGTACATACAGGTTTAATATAAAAGTAAACGGTACTGTTATTTATCAGGGACAGTTGATTCTTAAAAGAATGTAAGAATTGAAATAAGATTGTGGAAAAGAATATTTGAAGAGTTTTTCTTGTGCTGATAAAATGAAGTAACTTTGGTTAATAGGGGTATTTTTAAAGGTCAATGAATAGTTTAAATAGATTAAGTTTTTGGAGTAATAGTGAGCAATTAACTTTTAGAATTCTTACACTTTTATTTTTATTAATTGCATGGACTGGCGCTTACGCTGATTCATTTACATGGAAAGCAAACTCGACTAATAACACTTGGGAAGATCCTGCCAATTGGACTCCTACAAATCCTACTAATGCACAAGTTCCTGTAGATGCAAATAACAAGGTTGTTTTTAGATCTTCTGATAATATTACTATTGTAGCTTCTACCAATAATCATGCTCCAGAATTAAATTCCAATCAGACAATAGGAACATTTACAGTTACTTCGGGAATTTTTACAATAAGTTCAGGTTTTACATTAAATGTAACAGGCTCTGCTTCTATTGCTGGAGGGACTATTATTGATGGTTCGGGCGAGATAGCATTGGGTTCAGTTACCAGCTATAATTTGACTGTTGGAGGTGCAACTATTAATTGCGCAATTAGCGGCAATGTTAGTTCTCTATACCTACTTAATAATATATTTGGGAGTATGTCTAGTATCTCTTTAAAAGTAAGTAATTCGACTGGTTACTATAAAATAGGTGGAAACACCTTTAATGGACCTGTAACTCTTGAATCAAATGGCAATTCTGGAATAAGGTTGTCAGACCTTGCAGAAGATCGATTTAATAACGACTTAACATTGATATCTACAACCGGTTTAATTTATGCTTCTTATAACTATAGCACAATCTTTAATGGAAATATTGTTGTGAAGTCCACAGGACTTGGAGTTTATTTTGGGAATTCGGCAAGCAACAGTTTGATTACATCAACTCTGACTAGTGGTAAAACGATTAAGGCGAGTAGTTTTACGTTGGGAGTACTTACACTGAAGAACTTTATCCAACAGGGAGCTTCAACCCCGCAAGTTCTTGATTTGGGAGGATCTGCAGATTGTGTTTTTACATCAGGTAATGGAGTTGTGAGTCCACAAACAATCTTTGAATCTGTAATTACCGTTAGTTCTCCCATCATACATTTGAATGGGGGAAGGTTCAAAGAATCAGCAACATTTAATGCAACTAGTACAGCCACTTCAACGGGTGGAAACATTTATGAAAAATCATCTATTTTTAATTTTAATAATATAACCCCAAATGGTTACTGGACATTTAATGGAACTGACCAATACTTAGGCGAAACAGCTTTTATTAATAGTAATGTTGGGACGATTTATTTAGGTAACAGTACCGGTACCAATACTGCTACATTCGCAGGAAATGTTACCTGTGATAATAAATCGACAGGTGCAATAGTGCTTGCTTATGCTACCGGGGCAACTGTAAATTTTACTAATCCGGCCGCAAAAGTAAAATTCATAGCAAGATCTGGAAGTGTGAGGATGGCCGAGAATGGGACGACTAATATTGATTGTAACGTAGAAGTCAATTCGAATGGAGGGACAATTTATACGGTAAACGGGACCGGAAAAACATATTTGAAATCAGGAAGAACGATAAGGGTTGGAGAAGATTTGGGCTTTTCCCAGGGAACTTTGGATATCAAAAATTTTATTCAGGAAGGTACGACATCCCAATCTCTTCTTTTACCTTGTGATGGAAGTAACAATAATATATATATGCGATCCGGATGTGATTTTTCAGGAAACCTGACACTCGAGGCCCGTCAGGTTTTATTGCAGGGAGGAATCTACAGAGGTACTACAGATATATCTATGTGTTATAGTGGAGCAGGTGCTATTAATAATACCAATACTGAGCCGATCTCATTTAAAGGTGATGCTTATATCAGGAATAAGGGAGTTGCCAATATGATGCTTGGCTATGGGACTCCAGTTATTACTTTTGAAGGAAATACTTATTTCTACATTACCGGAACAGGAAATATAACATTGTCTTCTGGAGCAGGTAGCAAAACTGTTTTCGAAAATCCTGACAAGAAGGTATCGGTGAGTATCTCATCTGTTAATAATGCAACGGCGGGCTCTTTTTATTTTAGCCAGTATGGGTTATGTGAAATACAATCAGATGTAGAGCTGTCAAATAACGCCAATGCGAATATTGTATTCGGTACTTTAAGTACAGGTACAGCGACTTTAGCAGATGGTAAATCAATAAGAATTATACCGGGAACATTTACATATGGAAATATTTATTTCAGAAAGTTTACTCAGTATGGTAATGCTTTACAGGATATTGTTTTAGAAGGAACTTCAATGGTCTGGTTTGATCCTGGCTCAATTTTCAATGGTAAGTTAAATGTATCGGCTTCAAGGATTATTTTATATGGTGGATCAATATTTAACGATACTTGTTTTTTTGAAAAGACAGGAGGAACCATTGATAACTGGAATGGAGGAAATGAGTTTCATAAAAAGGTAACAGTCAAAAGCTCCGGTTCCTCATACGTTTTGACAGGATATTCAGGGACAGTGGATCATTTTTACGATGATGTTACATTCTGGAATGCTTCATCCGGAGGAATGTTTGTGAGTCAAAATGTAAATACTCAGTTTGATGGAAATATCCATTGTAAAAATACCGGAACCGGTTCTATTTCATTCGGAAATGGCGGCGGGAGCTCAACATTAGCCAATGGTAAGGAAATTAGTACTGAAGGATTCACCAGTTCTGGAGGTTTAAGTATTAAACATTTCAAACAACTTGATCCTTCCGCATCTCAAGAGATTATTTTAAGTTCTGAAGGTACGGGATATCTGACATTGGGAGAAGGGGTTGAATTTAATGGGCAAATAACTGTGAGTGCACCTAATTTTGGTCTAGGTGGAATTTATAGAGGAATCTCTTCTTTTACAAAATCCGGTATCGGAAACTCTGCAAGTAACCCAAATTCCTATTTTGAAACTGATGTTACCTTTACTAATTCTAATAATGGGGGTTTATATATTGGCAAAACAAACTGGACCTTTAATGGAAATGTTACATTTGAAAATTTGGGAGCTTCCGGAAGTATAATAATTTCTAATGGTTCTGATACAACTAATTTTAATGGTATCGACAAACTTGTAAAGTTTAAAAATGCATCATCTGGTGGTATAATAATTGCTAATTACGGGGTTTGTAATTTTAATAGCAATATAGAACTTTCAAATACTTCGACTGGGGCAATTCAATTTTGTACAGCAGGAGCAGCTAATGGAGCTAATGTGAATTTATCTTCTAATAGCCATCTTACAAGTGTTGGTTTCAATTCCGGGATATTGAATTTCAAAGCGACAAGACAAACTGCAGGTTCGCCAGATTTTATCCTGGACTTATCGGGAGCAAAGTTATTTATAGATGAAAAAAATGAATTCTATAGTAATTTTAAGATTACTTCATCAACTCTAAGTTTAAAATCTTCTATTTTTCATAGTTCTGTGGAATTTTTAGTTAAAAACGATATAGCAGGTAATAATAGTTCAAGCTTTGGAGGATCAATATTTTATTCTGATTTTACAGCAACTAATGAAGGCCCTCAAGGATTGGGACTTGTGAATGATATTTATATGGGGAATGCAACTTTTATAAAAAAGAGTACCGGAAGTTTAAATCCTTCATACTCGGGCACTTCAGAATTTTATGGAGATGTTATTTATAATGTCTCTCCTGGACAGACTCCCAACTCATTCGGTGGCAATGGAGGTATTACTGTTTTTAAAGGCGAGCAGCCTCAGACTATAAAATGTAATTATGGTGTATTAGGATTTGGAAGCGGAGGCATACAAATTAATAAATCCAATAATCATGTCACAATGAACACCAGTCTTAGTATTAGTTCTCCCATTACTTTCGTCAAAGGTAATTTTATTACTACTCCTGATTATTATTTTAGAATTAATAATCCAGTCAATATTACAGGTGCTTCCAATCAAAGCTATGTTGAAGGAAAAGTTAGAAGGGTTGGTGCTGGGGCATTTACCTTTCCAATAGGAAAGAACGGAAGATACAGACCCGTTATCATAAGTGATCCGGTTTCTGCCAGTTCGGATATTTATATGGAATATTTTAATCTTTCGCCAAGCGGTTCCGCCTTTACCAGTCCGGTCATGGACGTAAGTGAATGCGAATATTGGAATATTAATGCTGTTACAGCAAATCCGTTCTCGGTCACTCTTAGCTGGGATGCAGATGCTTGCACTCCAATCAATCCAAACGTCATCTCTGTTGCTCG
>NZ_JAGHZZ010000004.1:0-437102 GCF_017745095.1 Sporocytophaga sp.
ACTTTATATATTGATCATAAATAATCATTGTATCATGAAATTTATCTATCCACTCATCAAAAGACAATGATATTAATTGAGAAGCTGGATCCTTTTTAATATAATTATTCAATTGTATATAGCGAGATGATATTGAGTAATTAGAGTGAGCAATTGAATTTCTTACTTGTGTCAAATAAGCATTTTTAAAAGCCAAATAGATTGATGGTAGATCTTTTTCAATCCTATCTCGAATCTGCAACCTTATTATATCCTGTCTTGTACCTGTTGCACTTGAATCTCTATTACTTTCTGATAACTTAAAATACCAATCATAAGATTCAGATTTTACAAGCCTCACTAATTGATAAAATCTTTTAATAAATGAATCTGCTTCCCATATTTTTAAATATATTAACATTTCAAGTTGAATGGTTGTACCTTCCATTTTTTGAAATTCAAATATTTGCTGCCTCTTTTCAGGAGAAAAATTTAACATTTCTAAGTATTCAGAATGATTAAATTGTGCCAAATGGGTGGTTCTATATTGATGTATGAACTCATAATGGCAGGATTCAGAATGTCCTTCTTTATGCGGTCCTATAGTATAGGGACTTAGTTTTACTCCTAATGTAGTTGAATTCGCTATTTCTTCGTCATAGCAGCCATTTACCAATACTAAAAGTAAATCCCCAGAATGATGCTGTTTTTGAATTATCAAATTAAACAACTTGTCAAATTCCGGCTCTAATTGTTTGGCTTTTTTCTCTAAAATGTCTTTAAAAAGCATTGTTACAAAAAATATAAGTTACCTAATAAGCAATATTAAAGATAGTCGTCAGAATCATCTGTTGAAGTCGGATCATAGGCTAATGAAAAAAAGTCTCTGGCCAATCCATTATATCCTTGACATTTTACGTACAAAATAATTGCTAATGGCGATAATTTTAGTCCAACTTTTAAGCCTTGACTTTTATCTCCATCTTTGAAGAATCCAGATGCCAGTCCGAATCCAGTTTCTATAAGTTGGAGTGATTTCAAATGGTTAATTCCTACATTCAATTTCTCAAAGTTATCCGTTCCCACGATTTTAGAGAATTCTTCCGCAGATATAATTAAGCCTTCCTTAGTTTTAACTATACCTTCTGCTGTGGCTAACTTGGCTGAATTTACTGTAAAATAATTGAGTATTTTGACTTCAGTACTTGTTAGCTGATTTAGTATAGTGGTATAGATAATATTATCATCGTTCTCACTTTCTTTTTGACATGAAGAAGCAAGTAGTCCAGCCCACATATCCTGCAATTCAGTATTCTCCTGCCAAGAACCTTTATCTATGATATCCATTACAACTCGTGGGTGAGCTTTTAGCTGTAACTTATTATCTACAAATTCTAATTTACCTTTAGATTTTTCTATAATCTTAATGATATTATTCAATCTCCAAACTCTTATGTTGTCTGCAAAGTATAGTCCGAATTCCTCAGCAGCTGGTGAGCAAATTTTGGAGATAAATGAAAATGTACCTTTAATTGATTCTTCTGTGACTATTTTGAGTGCTTCTCCATAAGCAGCTGCACCAAAAATGTCACTTATTAAAGGTTTAGAATTATCGTTGTTTGACATATAATCATTAATAGTTTAAAAGGCATGTAATAAAAAAAATCAATAAGTAGCTTTAATGAATTAATGATATTATTACATTAAACTAATTCATTAGCGAATCCAGAAATTGCAGAAATGGAATCTCTGATGACATTTCTGATTTCAGCAGAGTCAATTTTATTCTTTCTTTTGTCGATTGCTTCCAAAGTTGTATATGCTTTTAAAAAGTTTTCCCTACTGGTATTAAGGAACATGCTATTTCTATCTTCATACGTATCCATAACCTTTTTACATGTATCAAAATGAAAAAGTAAATCGCTAAAGGTTTTATCCTTTTCTATCTTTTCTGTTAAGTTAAGTAGAAAATGTTTCTGATAAAAACCTATCTGTGTAAAAAGTGATGCTTGCATAATTATACGGATTTGACTGATTTTTTATGGTCGTTATATTTCTTAAGATATTTAGCGTTCAATTCTACCTTTTCATTATCCGAAAGAATTCCATTTGAAGCTTCACGTTTCGCACCTTCCCATTCCTGCATTAATAGGTATTGAGTTATGGTAATTAGTTCATCAATTTTATCCTTGGGATTTTTATCAAGTGATATACGAATTTCATCAATCAATTGAATGATTTTCGTATCCCAATTACTGTTCTCCGGAGTAAGATGTAGAATGATTAAATATTTTAGCTTATCAGCACTGGCAAGGATTTCAAACTTCTCTGTAGATAACTCTTTACTATTATCTTCCAGTTTTTTATATCGGTCAAACAGACCACAAAATTCGGCAATATTATTTCGCAAGCTTTGAATATATTGAATACGAGTAGCTGTTACGGAATTAACGTAAGTTGATTTCTTGTAATTTCTTCGATTGTCCCATATACTGAATAAACTTGCAGCTGCTGTAAGAATAACACTTATTAAAGTTATGCTTTCAATTGTCATAACGCTTATTATCAAATCGAAAAGTTATTTTAATATTCGTAAACTCTTTGGTTTTGTTACTCTTTGATATTCAAAACATGATTGATAAAATCTTCAATTCTAAATTCAACCTTTTCATCTTTTTCAAAAACTGTATAACTACCTTCAGGATATTCAGATACCCCTGCTATGACTTTTTCTTCTCCTTTATCAAAAATAACAATTTCATAAATCCTCTCAATTCCCATTTGTCTATGAGGATCTATGCTTGATAAATTTATATTAGCTTTTTTGTTCCGATGATTATATTTTACAGAAAATGGAGTTTCTTTCTTCTCTGCTAAGATTTTTTTTAAATAATTAATTGCTGCTTGTGAATTTGCAAAAACTTTATCTTCGGATAACCCTGGAAAATAAAGCCAATCGGAATCAGCTACAATAGAGATTTTACCAGTTATATTTATCTCTATTGTAATTTCAACATTCTTTCTTGTGACGATATCAATAAATGTAGCTTTGGATGAACTATTATTGATTGAATAGTTTTTCCAACTCCTCTTTTGTTCAAGTATAAAATTTGAAACTTCTCTTAAAGAAGTATTATAATCACTCATTTTTTTTCTAACCATATTTCTCCGGATTTACGGTCTTTTATTCTAAAACTGCCATTCTCTTCGATCTCTATTACATTACCTTTTGTTATTATTATATATCCACCAGATTTTCTCTTTTCGATATTATCATCGAAAGCTTTATACATACGATGACTTTTTATTTGTGCAGGATTAATTTCTTTTGGTATACCCGAATAATAATCTTCTACAATTTCAATAGTTTCTTGAATGAATTCCAAAGCTTCATCCCCGTTGGCGAAATTTTCAGCAGATTTTAATAATTCAAGATATATTTTAAGCCTTATTATTTTGTCATAATGAACAGAACAATCTCTTGGAGGAATTGGTGGAATTTTTATTTTGTTTAAATCTTCTAATTTCATTTAATCAATCATGGAAGGGGCTGAGACGCAAATTTTCAATATTCTATTATTTTTGGTTTAATTGTTCAGTGAGGTATTGAATTTTATCTTCCAAAAGTTTTATAGTCTTTTCATAAAGCTCACGTTCTTTTTCCGAGACGAATTGATAATTAACAGAGAAGCTTTTATCATGTGCATTTCCATAATTATTAAAAACATGTTTCTCATCAAAAGACACGACATCTTCGACTTTTAGCCCAAAAACATCAGCAATCTGCTCTAATCTTGAGAATGGTAAATCGACCTCATCACGCTCTATTTTACCATACCCCTGAACTGACATATTCAACTGACCCGCCAAAAACTCTTGAGTGAGATTTTTCAACTCTCTGATTTTCTTGATTTTAAACCCAATCATTGCTAAATATTTTGGGTAATTTATACAGAAAAATCCACATAAAAAAGAGCAAAAAACAACTGTCAGTATAGTATGCTTCTACTCGGCTTTAAGATTTAGTACTCAATATTGCAAATAACTAAACTTTTAAATCTTATGAAAAAATTACTTACTACATTCTCCTTAGTTTTTATCGCATTGGTCACATATGGACAAACATTAAACCCTGAGAAATTATCTTTTGGTTATAAGGCAGGTGAATCTAAAACATTCAGTGTGAACACTTGTTCCACTTGTCCATGGGTGGTTGTTTCAATACCAGAATGGGTGATCGTGGACAACGATGAACCAGTCATTGGGCCTGGCACAATAACAGTAACAACAATACAGGATAATCCTTCCATATTTGAAGCAAGACCGTCTTTCGTTATTATTCAATTAACAGCATTTGATGCATACTTGCCTATCGAACAAGCCCCGGCCCCAGAAGATGTATCCAGTATTTCAGATCAACAATTGACTAAGAATATTTCGATATTTCCAAATCCATCAAATGGTGTAGTAAACATCCAATCTGATACCGATGAAATATCAGTAAAAGTATTCAATCATTTGGGACAAATAATCAGAACTTACAAAAGCTCTTTAAACCATTCTTTTGATTTGCCTAAAGGATTCTACTTGATTGAGTCTACAAATAATTTAGGTTACATGTCAATCAGCAAAATAATTGTAGAATAAAATCATGCATGATAGTGGTAAGGATCTAATACAAGAGATATTGTTGAATGAAGAGTTTGATTGGGGCTTTGCTTTCATCAATTCTAATACTAAAAGGCCTTCTGGAGAAGTTTTATTTATGGTGTCACAGGATCTAAGGAAGCATACAAGTTCCCGGGCTTTTATATTAAAGTCCCGGGAAGCCTTCCATATTCTTGGACAAGTCCAGATTGACCGAAATGATGGTAATTATCTCATAGATTTCGAAAATCTCATTGAATACCAACAAACATGTAATCGAAATGGCATTTTGCGATCAATAGACATAGATAATCCATTCTATAACGTTGAATGGCACTTTACCATTCAACGTTCTTTGTGGTTCTCCATCATGAATGAACTGAAAACTATGACCATCCCGGTACTGCCTACTGGATTAGTTTATTCTGGTGAAGTTTCAAGAACAATGTGGGTAAAAAAAGAGCTTGATTACTTAACGTTCAAATGGACCGGAGATGACGAAAAGTTTGAAAAGGTAACGGACATCATGAACAACATTTTAAATATTGCCTTAAAAAATATTAATACTGCTTACTGGATCAATTAAATAGGGCCATAGTGTCATTTGGAGGGTCTTTAGCTGTTTTAAAAAGTTATTATCAATAATAAATTTCTGAATAATTTGCCTTAAAATTCCTTCCCTAAGTTAATTTTTAGCTTCCTTAAGTTTATTTTTTTATCACTAATTCCTCAAGTCTTTATGTTCAAGATTTTTTTTTATATTAGATATTATCAAGAATTATAGATCTCCTGAACTTAAAGGAAAAAGGGACAAGTTATGGAAGAGGAAGAAAATATTAATATAGAGCAATTCAAATCAATTGATGAATTATACTCATTTATCGAATCAAATATTACTAATGATGATTGCATTGATTTATGGGTAAAATACAGAGATAAAACGACTATAGAAGATGAGAAGTTAAAAGCCCAATGGGAAATTAATTGCTTATGTTTTGATGTAACAAGCGACAATTTGTTTCCAATGACTTATTCATTAGATAATGGCACTGAAAGAGCAAAAAAGTCTTCCGATCTGAATGATTTACAAATACAGATTATAGAATATGTAAAAGAGAGAGCGAGTGCTTGTAAACATACATTGCTTAAAGCGAAATTTAACCATATTTTATGGAAGTGTCCTCCAGGTGTAAAGAATAATAATTATGGCTTGATCGCCATTTCTAATTACATCGACTCAATTAAACTATATTGTGAATTATATAAAACCCATAAGGATAAAGAAACACCGTTTAAAATCTTAAAACAATATGAATTTTTAGTTAAGCTCAGTGAAGAAATAAGATCGGACAGAACTCCTTTAATGAACCTCACCAATTTCCTCCTATTTCAATACGATGAGTTTGAATTTTATGCTCGACATAATATTTTAAATACAATGATTGGCTCAAAACTATTTAAGCCAAAAGACTTTGAAAACACTTTGACCTTTTTTGATGAATTCCTTTTAACAAAGAAGGGGCCAAGTGATGACTTCCTTCTTACTAATCATTATTTACCCACCGCTCTTAACATTGCAATTAGAATTCAAGCAGATGTAAAAAAATGGCACAATGAAAAGGGCCTTGCTTATTTGAGACTGGCAGAAAACGAAATTAAAGAAGATAGATATTGGATCAAACAAAAGTTTCATCAGAATGCCATAGATTCTTTTAGCCGATCTGGAAATGAAGAATTGAAAAGCAAAGCAGAACAGCTATATGCCGATTTGAAACCTAAAGTAAAACTTAATAAGGTTAGAGTTCCGCTTAGTAACACGGATCAAAATTATTTAAAGGAATATCATGACCAGATAAGAAAAATGACGCAAGAAATTCTTAAAAAACAACCCAATGAAATATATAACATAATTTCATCGGGATATTTTTTTCCTAAAAAGAAAGACATCTTAAAGACCAAAGAAAATAAAGAAACATCATTTGGGGATTTTGCAACAATAATTAGTTTTGATAAGAATAAAAATATATCTAATAACTTAGGTGAAAAAGATGATATAGAAACTTATAGAATCTTTAGTTCATATGTTAACATTAGTTTATTACCCTACCTGCATAGTATCATAATTACAGGCATTAAATCTGGCATATTAACTCTTGAGAATTTCCTTCTTTATATTACTAAGCATTCTTGGATGGGTAAACCCTATAGCAAATATGATTTGGGTGGAAACGAAGAATGTATTAATTGGGTAGAACTGATAGCCCCTTCAATAGCAGATTTTTTCCGTCAAATTCAGAACTCAGATAATAATAATTATGAGCCGAATTTTATATTATGTATGGATAGCCTATCGCTTAAAATGGAAGGCCTATTTAGGGATTTTTGTGATCGAATCAATACACCAACAAGTGTTAGCAGACCCAAAGGAATGCAAGAGGCTTACATTCATGATATTTTGGAGTATGAAATACTAAAACAGTATTTCAATGAAGACGATCTTTTGTTCTTTAAATATCTATTTTCAAATACGGGAGGGTTAAATTTAAGAAATAATGTGGCTCATTGTTTTTACAAAAGCAAAGACTATGATATATCTAAAATGCTTTTACTACTTTCTGTTTTGCTCAGGTTAGCTAAATTTGATTATAAGACAGAGATGAAGAAATAACATTTAAATGTTTAGGCATCTACAATAAATATATTTCATTTAGATGCCTAAAGTGGAGAATTGACTAATATATTATTGTACTTTAATATCCTTAAGCCAAGGGTGATTTTTGATATATTGTATAAAAGAAACTATCAGGGTTTATAATAAATTACGTTAAATCGCTTTGATGTCTTAAGCTTCATTCCTGGATTAAGGCATAATTTTATGATGAAAATAATATTAACAATCTTATTGTTTATTTTTACTCTTCTAGGAGTAAGTGGACAAACACCAGTAACGGACCTATATGGATTCAGCCTTGGCCAATACAGAGAAACTGCAACTAATGAATTTGGAAAGCCCATAGAACAAGGAAAATTTAAAGATGGTTATGAATACGAAGTTTTTCTTTTAAATCCTGATTCAAGTTTGTATCTGGTTATTGAATATGCAGCAAACCATACAGATGTCATTTGGTCTATTCAAATCTCTGGAAGTAACGCGACAAAAGATATTGGATTTAAGGGATTAAGGCTTGGAGCTGATAAGAAGGAAGTTGAACGGGTAATAGGTAAGCCCGAAGCAAAGGAAAATATTGGAGAGTATGGAGAAAATTGGAATTATGAAAAAGCTAATTATTCTATAGAGATTTCTAAAAGCGGAAAACTTTCAAGTGCAAAAATTAAGAACAACTTTTTAGATAATAAACCTGACGTAAAGAAATTGCCCAAATTTGAAAATATTATATCTATAATGTCTTCATCAAATAATGCTGAAATCGCAAGTATTTTAGCTCCAGGTGTTGAGATCTATTATAAGGATAAAACGTGGTTTTTGGGCAAATCAATAAAAAATGAAATTAATACTGATTACTCAAAAGTATTTCAAACCATTCGAGAGATTAGTGATGGGTTAAATCAAATCAATACATCTGATATTAATTCTTATGAAGAGAATATGCGTCTGGCAATGGGACAAAATCCTAAACATGTTGTCAAAATTAAAACAGGGCATAAGATAAAGGAAATAGTATTTGATTATATAAATGGACAATATCTGATTTGGGAAATCAATGCAAAATAAAAGAATGGTCATAGTGGTGTCCTTTAATGACATATTTCTATATACTTTTACCTTTTCACTGATTTTTCTTACAAACGTGGTAAGTTTAATTTCGGAGGCTGAATTGATAATGTAACTATAGTTTTGGAAGGGGGTAAAACCAACTAAATTTCTTATTCGAGCAAGGAGCAGGCATGTGAATCCATACATAACGCTACTTTGACAATAAATATATTCTCTGGTGCCTATTTTATGAGCCCACTAAGAATTAAGTCTATGGGTGAACAAGATAAGATTTTATTTTCTCGCACGTTTAGTGATAAAATGTCATTAGACTGTTTCTATATGAAAAGTAGGAAAATATTATTTAGCCTTATTGGAATGTTGTTTTTGTTAAATTCATGCACCACAACTACTGTTGTTTTGACAAAGCCAAATGGCAAAGTGCCACCTGGACAAATGAAAAAGTATACAGGCGCAAAATCAGCTAAAGCATATGCCCCAGGTCAACAGAATAAAGCCGGAGGTCCTCCTACCAATAATTCACATGCTCCCGGGCAGAAGAAGAAAAAGTAAGTTCAGTTGATTGCTAATTTAAGCGAAGGTACAGATACACGTTAATTTTTAGGTGTGGCGCTTATTCGCCACACTTTTTTATTTATTTTTTTTAGTTCATGCATAATAACTATTTTGGAATGTCATTCATCAAACCCATAACGATTATCCTTCATTCTTTATAGAGGTTTTGAGATAGATAATATTTATTGAATAATTTTTTTTAACCTATGATTTACAGACAAATTGTTGACGATCTCCTGAATTCTTATAATGAAATCAGATATGTAGCTATCTATGATGATAATGAATTGACTTCAAAACAACGCAATTCCATTTTTAACAATTCATCAGCTGATACAGATAGATACGAGGAACTATTAGTAAATCCAGTAATTTTAACTGCTGCAAGGCAGCGCGGCAATATTGATTGTGGTGGACTTAATTTTATAGTAATAGCATATGGAAATTTCTTCCAGCTGATTAAAGAAACTTCATTCGGACATATATCGATCTGTTTGGAAAAACAGACAAACTTAGCTCAGTTGCCCGAAGAAATTTTTGACTTCTTAAAGTCTAAGTATGCTGAATTATTTAAAAATTAAACACTTTCTCTCTGTATTCATCACATTTTTAATTTCAAGAGCAATGATTCAAAAGTTAGTACAAGTGGATAGTCAGGTTACACCATACGGATGACATTTTAAATATAAATGGTTTGAACTATTACTGATTGGTATAATTATGGTAATCTTGACTGAATTGATTTTTAGTATTAGAAGGAGAATAATTTTTAAGAGACGAAGTGAATATAAGTGAGAAACATCGGATTATGATTATGATTATGGATGCATTTTATTACTACTCTCTTTACGTTGCGGCTAAGTTTCTTGGTGATTAATTTGAGTAACCTCGCGATACTCATCCCCATTCTGTTTTTTGCTATCTTTGAATGGTTAATCAATGCTGTAATTAATGAGTAAAATTATGAATGAGAGAATTCTGCTGGGAATTAAATTGATAGCGTCTCATATTCTGTTAGTAATTGGTTTGATTTTAATGTCAAATAACAACAAAGGAGTACTCTTTATATCTTTTATCTATTAGTCAAATTGTTTTAATTATCCTTTTCCTGTCAGGTTATTGGGAATTTTTTGGAAATAAATTCAAAATAGCATTTGCTGCTTGTTTAGAATTGATAATAATACTTTCATTGGTTAGGAGTGAAGACATTTCTCTTGTGGGAACAAACAAGATTGTCTTAATCTTGTTTTTGGTAATACTTTTTTATTTGATTTATCAATTGGCAAAAATACTTGTCGTAATTTTTGAACAGGCAAGCCATTCAGTTGAAATAGAATTTCCCTTAAAAAATGGATTGTATTTAATCACAGATGGAGGAAATTCAAAGACTAGCCGTTTAATGAATTATCACTATTTTTCGCCCACACATAAGAGAAACAAGACAAACAGATCAATGCTATATGCGACTGATGTGGTAAAACTTTCAAAAAATCAGAAGCATTTTCTGCCAAGTCAAAATTCTGATTATCCAATATTCGGTGAAAGTGTATATAGTCCAATGGGCGGTACTGTTTTTAAAGTAGTAGATGGAGTTTTCGATAATGAACCATATTCAGGTAATTATCCATACAATACTGGCAATACGATTGTTGTACGTCAAAACAATTACTACTTTTTGTTAGGACACTTAAAGTTTAACAGTATTAAAGTCAAAGAGGGTGATAAGGTTCATAAAGGTCAGGTAATTGCTGAAATCGGGAATTCAGGTTGGACAGAACGACCTCATTTGCATATGCAACTTATGGAATCAGATAATGAAAATTATTGGTACGGATTGGGCATTCCAATAAAATTTAACAAAAAGAATTTATATAAGAATCGGTTGGTAAAGGTTTAATGTATTAGCAAACCTTTAAGAATTGATTGATTATGTTAATTAGTTTGTCAGCTAGAATAAAGGATAAGAGAGTCGACAAGATTGCAATAAAGCAAGGGTATAAGGACTATGAAGTATTTTATAGTCCATTATCAATCTGGCTGTTTTTTACTTTTTATATATTGATGTTAAGTCTTTCCCTTGCACTTGCATTTCTTGAATATTGGTGCTATTGGCCAGGTTACTTGGTGCCAGGGTATTTAATTTCCGCGTATCGTAACAATAGCTTTATACTCACCGAAGATGAATTGGTAGTGATTAATCCTAATTTTCCATTTAGGAATTTAAGGTGTTATAAAATTGAATGCATACAAAAGGTAAAAATTGACAAGAATAAATGGTTTTATTTTTTAATAATGTTCATTGAATTTGAGAATAATTATGTTCAAATAAATTCAGAGGGGAAAAGAAAAACCTATTATTGTAATGGATTAAATATTGATGCCTATGATGAGAATTTTACAGGGAAAACTCTTGATGATTTTTCACATAGCTTGACAAAGAAGAATATTCAAGTTGATTTTAATTTTGATTAAAAAATATTTATAAACAAGTACTGGCCGACGTACAATTGCAGGATAAATTGGTACAATAGCAATGTGTTTATTCAGTAGCATTAAAAAACTAACCCAATGACCTACTACCATAAAGATTGGAATTTATATGTTGCAAATCTACTGATGAAAGAAACTATAGAAGATTCAAACGGAAGTATTCTAAATGAATCTTTTTTCATCTTAATTGAATTGTTTCAGTTTGAAAATCCGGAAGTGGCTTATTTGGAAATAGTCAGGTTGATAGAAAGCAATGTATATTCAGATAGATACCGTGATAAGGGTAATATAGTTGAACTTAAATGTATTGGACTAAATGAATTAGATTTACTTCAAACAAATATTGATGATATTAAATCCAAGTTACGGGATAAGGACTCTAATGGAATTACTATTACTGGTATAGGTATTGATAAATTTAATAGGATGACGAGTCCTTCAATCAAAAGGAAGGAAGAATTGAAGTTGTTTGATAAGTATTACAATTATAGAAGTGATGGCGAATACTAGTCTACTTTTATCAAAGGCTGAGCTAATTTTACATCTAAGGTGCTTCACTAAAAAGAAATACGGTAATGAAAATAATTTTAGAAACGGAAAGATTTATTATAAGAGAAATACTTCTAACAGATGTAGATGGGATGTATGATCTTCACTCGGATCCTGAAGTGCATAAATATTTGGGGAATAGTACGATAACAGATAAAAAGAAGATAGTGGATGTGATCAACTATGTCAGGAGACAATACGTTGACACAGGAGTGGGGCGCTGGGCAATCATTGATAAAAACACTAATGAATTTGTAGGTTGGACTGGACTTGAATTAGTAACTGAAGAAATGAACAAGCATATCAACTACTACGACCTCGGTTATAGATTAATAAAACGATATTGGGGACAAGGCATCGCGACAGAAACTGCTTTTGCTTCATTGGAGTATGCTTTTAATAAACTTAATGCAGACGATGTTTATGCCAGAGTTGATTGCGATAATGTTGGTTCAAATAAGGTATTGACAAAGGTGGGGCTTAGGTTTATTGAAGAGTTTGACCTCCATGGAGTTAAGCATAATTGGTATAAAATTGACAAAGGGGAGTTTAAAAAGACTAGCTCTAATACTTTTATTTAAAATTCATGAAGACTTTTATTCTAATATTTTTTATAAAATTCTCAGTTACCGCTTTTGGACAAGGAAATAAGGATTCAACTTCTACTAGAGCTGTGGGAGTGCGATTAAGTTATACTTATTCGAAGTTGCAATTTATTGATGGAGGCATTTGCATAGGTAAAATAATTCCCGTCAGAGAAATGATAGGAATTATAGGATATCGTGATGCTTTTGCTAACATTGGATATGGATGGACAAAGAATAATACAGTTATGACTGCAAAAGTGGGGTACGAATTTATGACTCTTTTGCCAGGTGCTAGAATTAGCTTACTTAATGTAACAGACTTTAAGCGTAATCAGATTGGAGTACTACCAGAAATAGGATTGTCATATAATAGTATTTTTTATGTTATGTATGGTTATAACTTTAATTTGAGCGGGCATAATATCTTTAATGCTAAAGGACATCAGATTAACCTAGGATTGAATTTTCCACTATTCGTTGAAAATGGGTTTATATGGAATAATAAGGGAAAAGGTAAACAATAAATAATCTGTGGTTTCTGCCTAGAATATATATAGTCTCAAGTATAAAGAAACCTACTATTATATATATTAGTCACAATTTGTTCCATTTGAGGTAAAATGTTATGATACAAGAAATGTTAAACCGGCTTCAATATTTAATTGGTGTGATTCCGTCAAAGTTGAATGCAGCGAATGATGAAGTATTTAAAACAAAATTAAATCCTGACAAATGGAGCAAGCAAGAAATATTAGGTCACTTAATTGACAGCGCAACGAATAACCATCAACGGTTTGTTCGAAGTCAATTTGAGAATATTCCTTTAATTTCTTATGATCAGGATGGATGGAACAGACATAGCTATTATAATAAATTTAACAAAGCACAATTAGTCGAATTTTGGAAGGTTTATAATCGCCATATACTGGAACTAATTAAAGTGATCCCAAAAGAAAATTTAACCCAAAAGTGTAACACTGGAGGCCCTGAAAACTATACCATAGAATTTTTATTCAATGACTATGTAGAGCATTTGGAATATCATTTAAAACAGATTGTGGAATATTAAAATAATTATTTGAGGTGAGAAATGAATAGAACAATACCACAATACCATAATACCACATATTAACGTTACTCTAGAATCAGGACACTTATGTTTCCATTTGTCCTGGCCATTGTTTCTGAGATAAACTTATATTTTAAGTCAGCCGAATGAATCTAAACTAAACTTTATCGATTTGATTCTAAAGAATATACTTTTAGTATGTCTCGAGAACAATTTGAAGATGCTTTAATTCATGCATTTAATTTTAATCCCAAAAGAGGTTTGAAAACTATTCTTAATAAAAAGAAAAGCCTTTATTCAGGTGATTTGGAGGGTGATAAATTTAAAATAACAAGTAATGATGTATTTAGATTATCTAATGATGCCACTTATTTCTTTTTCACACGAGTAACAGGAAAGATAATTGATAACAAGGGTTCTGTAAAAGTTATAGTTAATGTAGACCTGAGCAAAAATATTCTATTTGTCATAGTTCCATCACTAATTATTTATATAGTAATTAGCATAATTGGAAATATCTATATTGGATTAACATCATTATTGGGAACGGTTGCGATGTATTTATATGGGAAGGTTCAATTATTAAAAACAGTTTGAACTTGATTTTCGAAGGATGATTATTAACTGTGCTTCAATATTGGATAACAAAGAATAAAGCTTTACAATACGCAAAGATGTTGAAATGATACATTAATGTTAAGGGTTTCTACTGCGGGGCACTTTAACTTTTTAGAAAGATAAATTAATAACTAAGCGATATTAAAAAGAGATATTTATCATGTATAAAAGCATATTTTTATTCCTGTCAATGATCTCTCTTTCTATAAACTCGTTCGCTCAATCTAAAAATGTATTGAAAGATCCAGACTTTGAAAATAATAACAATGAATGGACGATTTTAAATGTAGGAGATTATCAGACTGAAGTAGTAAAAAGTGGGTCTGTTGCAATAAAAGTTTCTCAAGTTACACCGAGATTCAGTGGAATTACTCAGACAATTGCTTTTCCTGAAAGGATAAACAGAGTGGAAGTATCCGGATGGATGAAAACTGAAAATGTAGTTCGGGGATTTTCACCATATTGGATGGCTTGTATAGCTGTAGAAATTCAAGATGAATACGGACAATTAGCTAAAGAAGAGGTAAGCCTTGTCGGTCAACAAAAGGGGAGTACAGGATGGACTTTCTATAAAAATAGCTATGAGATCTCAAAAGGCGCGAGTCAGATCAAAGTTTTTGGCTTCTTAAGCAACTGCACCGGAACTGTGTGGTTTGATGATTTAAAAGTATTCTTTTTTAATGAAGCAGGAGATACACTAGCAGCAGGCTTGAAGTCTATTGAAGGAAATAAGCTTCCTCAGTACTCAAAAAATCAATTGCAAAGTGATTATTTGGAAATGATTTCCTATTTAAAAAGTCATCCTGCCTTATATGAATTTACTTCAGAAAAGGAGTTTGAGAAATTGATCAGCCTTCAGTATAATAAAATTAAGGATTCTTTGAACCTTACTGAATTCTATTCGATTTGTAGCCCTGTTGTGTCAAAGGCAGGATGCAGTCATACTTTATTAATCGACAGAAGGCTTTCGATTTTGCCTGCCTCCTCTTTCTTTCCATTACATGTTTATTTTGAAAATGAAAGGATGTACGTGGTTAAGTCAAATGAAATCATTTCAGAGTTAACACCTGGGTCAGAAATTATTGAAATGAATGGTAAACCAGTATCTGAAATTTATTCAATGATATATAATAGCATACCTGCGGATGGCTATAATAATAGCGGTAAACTATGGTATCTGAATAATTCATTCAGTTATTTTTATGCCTTGTATTATGGAGCGCAAGAAAGATATACTCTGAAGTATAAACCTTATAATAAAGAAGAAGTAAAACATGTTCCTTAAGTACTGGTGATTATAAGCTGGAAAGTCAGTTGTTCGATAGCGTAAAATGCTATGATGCCAACCTATGTTTTAAAGTATTGGAAGATGGAAATACAGCAGTAATAACTATCAAGTCTTTTGTTTATTATGATAGGCTTGAGTATTTCAAAGCCTTTGTTGATGAATGTTTTCAGAAGATTAATGAAAAGTGTATAACTAATCTGATCTTTGACCACAGAGGAATTGGAGGAGGTGATCCTTATTGTTCTTCCTACTTACTTTCTTATCTCATTAATAAACCTGTTAAATATTTTGATAAAGCACATCCATACTACGATAAGCTCAAAGTTCTTATGAATCCAGCTGAAAATGCTTTCAAGGGTAAATTATTTATACTCATCGATAATGGAGGAGGATCAACATCTGGACACCTTAATGCATTGATTAAGTATCATAAGTTGGGCTTGTTTATAGGCCAGGAGACATGTGCCACTTATACTTGTAATGCAGCTTCGAAGAATTTTTTGTTAGGATATACAAAATTGGAGCTAAGCGTTGCTCAAATAACCAATGTTGTTGATGTAAAGCCATTGCCTAAAAATAGAGGCATTATTCCTGATTTTGAAATAAAACCATCTCTTGAGGATGTTGTTTTTGGAAGGGATGCTGTTATGGATTATGCATTGAGACTGATTAATGGCAAGAAATAATTTTTGTACGAGTTAAGAAACAAATCAGAAAGCACATTAATGGTTGGCATAAAACAAAAGAGGCTGCCCATTGAGCAGCCTCTAAATAAATTGTATAAAAGATCCTTCTATTGAAGAATCAACTTTTTAATCGTTGTTCCGCTTTCATGATCAATCTTCACAAAATACGCTCCGCCCGGTAAGCCTTGCAGACTTAAGTGAAGATTATTCTCCTCAGAAGTTTTTCTGAAAACAGCCTCTCCAAGGGTATTGGTAATTGTAATGTCAACCTTTCCTTCAAGTGCTGTTTTTATATAAACGTCACCACTTGTCGGATTAGGATACACTTCAGCCTGAAGCGTAGTGTTAGTACTTTGAGCTGATGTGGTAATCATCACTACGCTCTCTGACTTCGGAGACAGGATAATCGGAGTGCCATTGGAATTTATTGCCTTGTTAGATGTAAAGCCTATTGATAAATATTGTGCGTTAGGCTTTAATCTCATTTTAAGGTCTGCGATTTTTCCATAACCGGTCTTTGATGTCTTGTCAAATCTTACAAGTGATCCGTCAATTCGTCCGATAGATTCAAATGCTTTGTATACACCCATTGTTTGCGATCCAATGGTACCTAGCCAGTTCCCTTTGAATGATAAGGACGCTGAATTAGGCTCCACAGCATCTGCATTAAATTCTAGATTGAAAGCAATTCCATAAAGGCTATTTACCGGTGCGGAACTCTTACCTGCCCAAATCTCCGCTTCTATGATTTCTCCAGGTACAGGTGGTTGTGTGAAGATAAGGAATAGGTCTGCTTCTGCAGCTATTCTTAAGTTACTTGACTTAGGATGAGTTAGCCCGTAGTTTTTGATAATCGCTAAGGTATCCTGGAAGTAAACGCTACCATTACCATCGCAATCGCTGAACTTCATGTCAAGGCCATTGCTTTGTAATTTATTCCAGTTCAATGCATCGAAAGCTTGCCACTCAGTTGATATGGAGGTTCTAGGTATACCTGTTTCTCCAAAATTCAAACCAATAGGAAGCATGTCATAAACGTCCGCAACTCCATTATTGTCAACATCACCAGGCCATACATTAGTTGCTGGTGAAATTTTGAAAATTTCACTGATGTAATAGACTTTTGGGTCTAGTGGATCACTGGCTTTCAGCAAGACATTCGTCGATGTTATTTGTGGTACTTTCCAATAATAGTAGAATGTGTTATAGTACCTTGTCGCATTCTCTGTGATAAACACCCAAGAGGTTCCATTATTTGTCGAATATTCTAGCTTTACGTAATCTGAGCTGAGATTCGCTGCTCTTCCTCCAACATAAACTTCAGCAGACTGAGTGAGATCGTCTCCGAGCTTCGGAGCTTCGATTTTAATAGATGGTACAGTTTTGATGTCGAACTGATTATCACTGACATCGCTTACGCAGCTCTCCGCATCCATGATCTTTAAGACTCCTGATAAGGTTGGGGTGTTGGGAACCTGCCAACTATATGAACCTGAGTTTGCTATGGATGTGATAAATTCCCAGTCAAGCCCTCCATAGGTCGAGTACATTAAATTGACATTTTTGACTGTACCTGTAGTAGTCCATTTAATTTCATGTTCACTATAAGTATCCCAAACTTCTCCTCCATTAGGTGTAGTAAGCTTCAGAGCTGATGTAGTATTTATATTCTGAATCTCAAATACAGCATCACTTACATCATATATCAAAGGATCTTTTGAGTCGGCAACCTTAATTAGAACCTTTGTAGAACTTAGTTCCGGCAATGCCCAGTTTTCATATCCGTCTTTATAGGTTGGAGTTGAATATATTCTTGTCCATGTTAAACCATTATCAGTTGAATAATATAGGTATACAGAGCTTACTCCTTTATTCTCCCAACGAATAACATTATTGACGCATGCTGTCAACTTCTCTCTTCCGTTAGGGAACTTAACTGTAATCTCTGGTTTTGAAATAGTAAATGGACTTTCATTCATGCCATAAACCGCCGCATTGGAAGCAGAGCTTACTTTGATAAACACTTTTGAAGATGAAATGTATGGTACGGTCCAGGCAAAATAGCTTTCACTTGTAGATCCGAATTTGGTCCAGGTTTTTGTTGAGTCTGCAGAGTAATACAGATTTACAGCCTGACTTGCAAGGTTTCCAGTTGACCAATATAGATACTGAGTGGTTCCTGCATCCCAGTTCTCATTGCCTTCAGGTTTTATTGTATAAATATAAGGCACTGCCTCAATTTTAAATGGATTGCTTTGAGCGAGAGCACAGCTTGCTTTGTCTGATATGCGGAAGAGTGCATTAACAGAAGGATCATTTGGTACTCTCCATTTATATGGGCCATATGAAAATATATCTTCAATAAGTTTCCAGCTTGTACCTCCATCTGTTGAATATTCAAGTAAAGCATTGTAAACATTACCTGTATTTTCCCAACTGATTGTCTTAAGACTACCCGTCTGAGTGTCAGTGAATGTTGTTGTTAACTTTAACGTACGTACGGGATTATTAATGCTGAACATTACATCACCAATGCCAAAAGCAGTTTCATCTCCTGCATCTGCAATTTTTACAAAACATTTAGTTGAATTTTCCTGAGGTACTGTCCATTCATATTGATTTGAGCTTACATTTTTAACGATATTTTTCCATGTAGAACCGCTGTCAGTTGAATAATATATGTTTACTGCACTGCTTTGGGAGCTCCAGTAAATGTTGGTTCTCATACAAGCACTTAATTCTTTTCCATTACTGAAACTTATATAAGAGAAAGTTGGCTTAACAATCTTGAATATATACTGTGATGTCGCGAAGATCGAAGGATTTCCAGCATCAGCGACCCTAATTACACAGTTATCAGTATAAGTATAAGGAACTTTCCAGTAAATTGTGGAACCCGTATAGTTTGATTCTATAAGGATCCATGATCTTCCTCCGTCGGTTGAGTAATGAACATTTACTTTTCCATTGGTCAGGTTGCCGCTATTCCACTCTATTTCATGGTAAGTTCCTGCAGTCCATTGATGTACATCATCAGGAGTTTTCACTGAAATGAATGGAGTTGCTTTAATTGTGAATGCCGCATCACTTTCATCTATTGCACAGCTTCCTTTATCACTGATTCTTACTTTTGCTGTTCCAGGGTTATTATAAACTGTCCATGTTTTTGATCCTGTATTGGCCACTTGCTCACTGTAAAAGAGATCTCCGTAAGAACTATTGTTTATAGAAACTTCCAGCTTAACAAACTTAACTTCTTCAGGTGCAATCCAGGTAATGTTATGGTTTTCGCCGGTTCCCCACGTTTCTCCACCGTTAGGCGAAGTAAGTTTGATAGTTGGCCTTGTATTATTGATTGTAAATGGCGCGTCGCTTATATCAAATTGTGTCGCATCATTAGGGTCAACGATTTTTACCAGGCATTTTGAAGAACTGATATCCGGTACCATCCAGCTTGAACTGTAATTTCCTATTAGTCCACCACGGAAGCTTGTCCAGCTTGTTCCTCCGTCTGTTGAATAATAGAGATTACCTGTACTATTCCCGGCCCAGGTGACAGTAGTAAATGTACATGACTTTAATGTCTCTCCTCCATTTGGAGAAAGTATGGTAAATGCCGGTCTTATCATGGTGAAGACGGTATCGTTCATGTCATAAATAGCAGGGTTGTTGTAATCGCTGACCTTTACATAACAATTTACTGATCCTGAATTTGGTAACGTCCATGAATATGCACCATCATTGGCTTCCTTCTCAGCTATAACTTTCCATGTTCTTGCAGAGTCTATTGAGTATTCAATCTTTACAAAAGAAGTACCCATATTCGTCGAACCCCAGAAAATCGACTTGACTGTATTGCCGTACCAGCTCTCTCCTCCATTTGGTCTTGATACTCTTATTTTTGAATATTCAAGGGTAAAAGCAGCGTTGCTTACATCAGAAACCGAAGCATTAGCGGCATCACTGATTCTTATAAGTCCGGATAAAGATTCGGTTGAAGGAGTTTGCCAGTTGTAGCTTTCTGTGTTTTTTATTGTATCAGAAATAAGTGTCCATGAAGTTCCGGAGTTTAAAGAATATTCAAGTTTTATTTTCCCGGTTAAAAATGCGGCATCCCAGTTGATTGTAGTCATACTGCCAGCAATTATTTTCTCTCCTCCATTAGGAGAAATTAGACTAACTGAAGCTGTACCTGTGATATTAAATGAAGCATTACTTATGTCTGAGTTACAGATATTATCTACATCTGATATTTGTACCAAAGTTTTTGAGGAAGGAACCTTGGATGGTAATGTCCAGTTATAGGATCCGGAATTGTTAACTAATCTAGCAATGTATGTCCAGGTAGTTCCATTATCTGATGAATATTTTATGTTAACTGATTTTACTGAAGCATCGCTTGTCCATGTGATTGTTTTCTGGCTTCCGTTAGCCCAGCTTTCTCCGCCATCAGGACTTGTAATCTTAATTGTCGGTACATAATTGTTTGTGATAGTAAAGGCGCTGTTGCTGATATCAAACATTGTAGTATCAGACTCGGCGGAAATTTTAAAGAGACATTTGTCTGAATTAATTGGAGGGACCGTCCAAGGATATGAAATAATACCGCTAAGTCTGTCAAGTGTAGTAACCCTTGACCAGGATTTTCCATTGTCGCTTGAGAAATATAAAACAACAGCATTAAACAATGTATTTGTCCAGGAGATAGTTGATGTAGCACAGGACGAAAGTATTTCTCCTCCGTTATGAGAAAGTAATCTTAATTCTGCTGGTGCTATGGTAAACGTATTGCTACTCATTACTGTCAATGATGGATCGGAGGCTGAAGTAACCCTTATCCTGCATTGGCTGGAAGGGGTATTAGGTATCAACCAGAGATATTCCATCATAGAAGGCTGCTGAGTTGCAATACTTTTCCATGTTAGTCCGTTGTCAGTTGTATAGTCAATATTAACAGACTGCATTGGAGCATTAATCAGATTCCAAACAATATAAGTTGTAGTTCCGATTCCTAGTATTTGCCCTCCATTTGGACTTGTCAGTGTAATAAGCGGAATGGCTTCAATGGAGAATGCTGCATTGCTTTGATCGGTAGCACAACCTGCATTATCACTTACCTGAATCAAAGCTTGTGTAGAAGAGATATTATTGGGTACGGTCCAGTTATAGGAGCCATTGTTAGGCGCACTGTTTGTAATAGAAATCCAGGAAGTCCCATTGTTGATGGAATAACTGATTCTTACAGTGCTTACAGTGCCTGTGTTTGTCCAGGTAATATTCTTCTGGCTATTGCCTTTAAGGGTTTCGCCTCCGTTAGGACTTGTAAGTGTAATAGTTGCGGAATTATTGCTAATTGAGAATGCTTGTTCAGATATATCACTAAGTGATGAATTAGAATAATCCTGTACTCTGATCTTATTTTGTGCTGACGCGGTTGACGGCACTTTCCAAGTATAAGTATTATAAGTGTAATTTGTGACTCCACTTGCTATTGTGCTCCAGCTGACCCCATTATCTGTGGAATGGCTTATAGTTACCTTATTGGATGTCTGTTCGCTTGTCCATTCTATTTTCTGCTCAGAACATGCAGCCCAGTTTTCTCCTCCATTTGGGGATGTTAAAGTGATATTTGGATTAGATATAGAAAACGCTGCATTGTTGATGTCAAATGTAGCAGGATCACCAGTGTCGTAAATTCTGATAAAGCATTTGTCAGATTTTTCATTTGGTACATACCAGTCGAAGGTGCCGCCGAAATTGTATCCTCCTGTAATATTTTTCCAAGTCTTCATGCTGTCAACAGAGTATTCAAGAGTCAGATTGATAGTCTTAAGATTTCCGCTTGACCAGTATAAAGATTTATAATTTTTAGAATAGATTTTTTCGTATGTATTCAATGAATTGATCGTGATAAACGGCATCGGTATTACATTGAATAATGCATCACTCTGATCAGTTACACAACTGTTAGCATTATCTGAAACTCTTACAAGATATTTTGATGTCACATCTCCCGGGAGCCTCCAGTCATAGGATCCTGTATTGGTAATTCCACTTGCAAGATTATACCAGGTGTTTCCTGCATCAGATGAATAACTTATGTTAACTTTATCACTAACATTTACTCCCGTCCAGGTAATGAGTTTTTGTTTCCCTGTTCCCCAACTTTCTCCACCATTAGGGCTGGTAATTGTAATTGAGGAAGATCCGGAGCTTTCTATTGTGAACTTAGCATTGCTAGCATCTGAAATAGCTTTATTATAATAATCAACAACTTTCAACAGACAATTGGAAGAAGCATTTCCTACAACTTTCCATGAATAGGTATTATTGCCATTGGTTGTAGGGACAGCGCTAGCTATCAAATTCCATGATGTGCCTCCGTCAATAGAATAGTAAAGATTAGAATAGCTCGAAATGCCAAGACTGGACCAGGTTATTGTAGCGTTATTGCACCCGCTTAGTTTTTCTCCTCCATTTGGGTAAATTAATGTAAGAGCCGAGTTGATGTTAAACGCAAAATTGCTTTGGTCGAATACGCATGAATTACTATTGTCATTTATTCTCACAAGTGCATTGTTGCTTGTCGTTGCTGGAAGTGTCCAGTTGTAGGAGCCGGAGTTCTTAATATTATACGCAATGTTGTTCCAGCTGGTTCCTCCGTCTATTGAATATTTCAGATCCACATTTGAGATGCTGCCAGTGCTTTCCCACAGAATTGTTTTGGCAGATCCAGTTGGCCAGGTTTCTCCTCCAATAGGACTTAGTACTTCAAATGATTTCAAACCATTATTGACTGTAAACGGGGTTGTGTTTTCTGAAGAAATATTTGATACAGTGCTTACAACTTTTATGCGGCAAGACTTAGAAATAGTCGCAGGAATTGTCCATTGATAAGTGTTCTTGCCGTTTACAGTTGATAAGTCAGAAGCAATTGACTTCCAGGTGGAGCCATTGTCTGTCGAATAAAGTAAATTGACATATCCTGTATTGCCTTTACTAAACCAGCTGATCGTCTGATAGGTGCATCCCAGCCAACTTTCTCCGCCTGCAGGTGCTGTTAAAGTGAGCACTGGCTTAACAATGCTGAATTTCGAACTGATACCATAAGCGCTTCCATAACTCGCTCTGATAAAGCAGTTGTGAGAAATAATATCAGGTACTTTATAATTCTCAGAAGGATCAAAATAGGCAGATGAAATTCTCTTCCAGGTTCTTAACGAGTCTGTAGAGAGCTCTACAATATAGTTTGGAATATCTGTTGATCTGCTTATAGTTGCTCTGAAAGTGGAATAACTATATAATGTATCTCCAGTTTTCGGTGCTGATACAATTAACGTCGGAATGCTTTGTATCGCAAATGATGCCTCACTGATATCTGAAATACATGCATTGGAAGCATCTGCAACAGAAACTTTGTAAGACGAAGAGGTTAAAGTAGGGAGATACCATGTGTATTTCCCTGTATTTGAGGTACTGTTGGCAATCGCCGTCCAGGTTGTTCCTCCATCAGACGAATATTTGATGTTGACATAACTTACTGTTCCAGCTGTTGTCCAGAAAATGGTTTTGTCAGTTCCTCCCTTGTAAATTTCGCCACCATTAGGAGTAACTAATGTTAACCCTGGAGAAGTTGGATTGGTGATTGTAAATTGAGCATCTGAAATGTCAAATAAGTTTGGATCTGATCCACTTGTTACTTTAATAAGACATTTGGATGAACTTGTTGCAGGTAGTGTCCAGTTATAGGAATTGGCATATACAGAAGAGGCAATGGTATTCCATGTAGCTCCTGCGTCTAATGAATAAAACAGATTATAATAATAAGGCCCTACATTTGTCCACTTAATCTGATTTACAGTGCATCCACTAAGTGTTTCTCCTCCGTTAGGGGATGTTATCGTTATAGTTTGTCTGATGATGGTAAATACACTGTCAGATATTGCCAATTTTGAAGGATTTGAAAAATCTTTAACTCTAACTTTTACTTTAGCAGATCCTACATCAGGTATTTTCCAATAATAACTTTCGTTGTTAGGTTCCTTTGCTGAGATGGCTGTCCAGGTTGACCCAGAGTCTAATGAATAATCTAATGTTACAAACTCTGAGAGTCCAAAAGAACTCCAGTTGATATAACCATTATCGCGTGAATAATATGAATCTCCTGCTCTTGGTGATGTAATACTTATATTGGCAGTTTCGCTCACACGGAATTTGGCATCACTGACATCGGATACACATCCGGAATTATCGGAAAGCTTTATGAGATAATCAGAGGAGGCTTTGTTTGGTATAGTCCACTTGAATTTACCGGTATTAGTTATAGAAAAGGAGGTAGCATTGTACCAATTTAGTCCTGCATCGTAAGAGTATGATACATAAACAGAAGGCACACTACCTGTTGTTGCCCACTTGACTTCCGACTGGCCTGAAGTGCCAAAGTTTTCTCCTCCGTTTGGAGTCAGAACTTTTAAGGTACCTCCGGTATACTGAATTGAGAAAGGTGTTGCAGATGTTTCGGAAATTGTTGGGTTGGCTTTACTTACAAGTCTGATCAGACACTGTGTAGAGTTTATTCCTTCGGGGTTCCAATATCTGGTATTATTTCCTCCATAACTTTTAACACCATCTGCAATTGTTTTCCACGTTGTTCCATTGTCAGAAGAGAAAAGGATATTAAAGTCATTAAGTCCTTTGCTTGACCAGGCGATTGACCTGGATACACATCCGGGAACAACTTCCCCACCTGCAGGAAAGGTTAAAGTTGTGTGCTTGCTTATGGAGAGAGGAGTGAAGTTTATTCCAGAGAAAGTTGGATTTCCTGCTTCACTAACTCTGAAGAAGCAGTTTGTTAAATTAACATTGGGAGAAGTGAAACCATATGCACCGTCATTTGCTTCATTAGTAGCAGCTGTGGTCCAGGTTTTCATCGAGTCTGATGAAAATTCAATATTTACAAGTGCTTTACTGTCAAGTTTGTTGCTATACCATTTTACATTTCTGTTGGATTCATCCCAAGTGACGTTGATAAAAGGATTTTCTTTTATAGTGAAATTTTTGTCACTGTAGTCAACAACACAAGGTTGAGAATAGTCATTAATTGCGATCCTGTAATTATCTGCAGCAGTCGTTGGCAATGTCCAAAGGTATGAACCAGTATTAGGAATTCCTTGTGCAAGACTTGTCCAGTAAATGGCGTTTGTAGTATAGACCTGCAATGTGACGTTGCTGACAGCTCCTTTAGTCGTCCATGTGATTTTTTTTGCGCCTCCGGTATTAAGAACTTCGTTGTCGGTTGGACTTGTTATTGTTAATGCATTGCCTGTATAGTTGACTGAAAAGTTAGCGCTGCTATCTTTTAGAAAACCGTTTGTGTCTGTGAGTTTTATTCTGAATTGATTTGACTGAATTCCAGGAACAGTCCATTGAAATGAATTTTCCGAAGCCGATGAAGACGCGCTGGTGTTCCCAGGTACCCAGGAGATGCCACCATCTATTGAATATTCAATTTTTACATATCCACTGGATGATGGGCCATTCCATTTTATTGTCTGATTAGTACATCCGGTTAACGTTTCTCCACCAACAGGATATGTTAGTTTAAGGTTAGATTTTAAAATTGTAAATGCAGCATCATTAATATCGAAAATATCCGGGTTAGACACCATGCTTACCTTTATAAATGCTTTGGTCGATGACTCTGCCGGGATATTCCAGGAATAATAAGAGCTTTTACCTTTAATAATGTCTATCAACTTCCATGTACGCGCAGAGTCAAGGGAATACTCAACTTTTACCAGAGCAGAATCAATATTGTTTGCAGCCCAGTTTATATTGACTTTGTTTCCTGACTTGTATGTTTGTCCGTCCATATAGGAATAGACAGAAAGGGATGGTACAGTGACTACAGAAAATGGCTTGTCTGTGATGTCAGTAGTGCAGGTATTTGAATAGTCTGTAATGCTTATGAGATAGCCTGTCGATGGAGTATTGGGTATTTGCCATTTGTAGCTTCCAGTATTCTGATTATAGGATGTTAATGTTGTCCAAGTGTTACCTGCATCACTAGAATATTTGATATTCACTCCTGCAATTTTTCCTGAGGTTGTCCAGGTAATATTTGCATTGCTGTTTGTACCTATAACTTCTCCGTTATTGGGATATGTTATTTTTATAAAGGCAGTATCTTTTTTGATTATTGAAAATGCCTTATCACATATATCTTCATTAGTAGGATTGGCTGCATCTTTAATTTTTATCAGGCAGTTTTCTATTGCTAAGCCTGGAGCTGTCCATTGTGCAGTATTGTTTCCTTCTTTATTCGAGAAAGAGCTTGTTCCGATCTGATTCCAGCTTGTTCCCATATCGGGAGAATAGAAGAGGTTTACATATGATGAGCTTCCTTTACTTGTCCATGTGATATTGCTCGCAGTGCAACCACTAAAAGATTCGCCTCCTGCTGGAGAGGTGATCGTAAGGGAAGGTTTTCCTATTGTGAAAAATTCGTCGGAAATGTCTTCGGTATAACCATCACCGCTGCCAGGAGTACTTATTTTTATAAGGCATTTTGTAGAATATATATTAGGAGGGCTCCAATTATACATACCATAATTGAATTCAAATGAGCTTATTGAAGTCCAGGTAGAGCCGCCATCGATGGAATAGCTGATGCTAACATAACTCGAAGATATGTTGCCATTAGTCCATTGTATATACTTGAAATTTGAAGGGAATACCGTGTCTTTGGAGGTATTGGGAAAATCAATCTTGAAGAAAGGAGCAGGGACAACATTGAAATAGTTGTCGCTCATGTCTACGATGCACTCATTTTGTGCATCTGTAACTTTAACTAATCCTTTTGATGTGGCAGTTGAAGGAACAGTCCAAAGGTATTTTCCTGTATTTGGAACAGTGGTGGCAGAAGTCCAGCTTTTACCTTCATCTCCGGAGTAATATATGTTTACCTTGTCAGAAAGTCCTGAGCTGGTCCAGGTAAGATTAATTCTTTGTCCTGTTTTAAGGCTGTCCCCTCCGTTGGGAGAAGTTAGTTTTATATTAGAAGATGAATTTTTAGTTATAGTGAAGTTATTGCTTGTAGCAGTAATGGTTGGTGTGTAGACGTCCGATATTTTAACAAGATATTTATTAGAGCTTACTTCAGGAGTTGTCCATTCAAAGGTGTTGTTTCCTATAAAATTCAAAACAGAATTTCCTGCTTGATTCCATGTGTTGCCATTGTCTGAAGAGAAATATATATTGACATAAGGAGAAGTTCCCTGACTAATCCATTTGATTGATTTTTTACTGCATCCAGAAAGTGTTTCTCCACTAGCCGGCTGGGAAATAGTGATGGAAGGATTGGCAATTGAAAATACAGCATTGCTTATATCAATAGGAGTGCCGTCCGGGTAACCGGAGACCTTTACAAGACATTTATCAGACACCGTATTCGGAATGATCCAGTCAAAAACTCCATAATTGGATTCAGCTGTAGTAATTTTCTTCCATGTGGCCCCTGCATCGGTGGAATAATGCAGTGATACAAAAGCAGGACTGCTGAAGCTGCGTTCCCAGAATATCTTTGCTGTGGAGTTAGTATAAAAGGTTTCTCCTCCATTGGGTCTTGTTATTGAGTAATTAGCCTGCTCCTGAATAGTAAATGCAGAGTCGCATTCTGAAAATATACAGTTATTGGTATAATCGCTTATTCTTACAAGGCAATTAGAGCTTATATTATTATATGGTAATAGCCAACGATAGGTACCTGTGTTTTCGGCAGCTGTGTCAATATTTACCCAGTTTGCACCTCTGTCAGGTGAATATCTTATTCTGACTTTTGAAATAGAACCTACTTTATTCCATTTAATCAATTGTTCACTTGTTGTACCCCATTTCTCGCCACCTATCGGACTTAAGAGTTGAAGTGATGAACTGGTTGTACTTGTAATTGAAAAGGGAACGTCACTGATATCAAAATCAGTTGGTGTGAAATAGTCTTCAATTTTAATAAGACATTTGGTCGAATTCACCTGCGGCAGGTTCCATGAATAGGTTTGAGGATAGTAGTTAACCGACCTTGCGACAGGTTTCCATATTTTACCTCCATCAAGAGAGTAGTAAATGTTTATTCTGCTTACTGAGAAGGAGACTGTCCAGGTAATCTCCTGAACGGTACAGCCGAGATACGAACCACCTGAGTTAGGCGAGGTGACAGTGATTGCCGCTTTTGTATCGATGCTCAAAGACAATAATAAGACACACAACAATGCGTAAAAAACTTTCTTCATAAAGCTCTTATAAGTTTTAATAAAAATTAGTCTTGAAAATTATACCGAATAGATCGGGTCAATAAAATGCTTAATTCCTTGAAAAAGAGTTCCAATTTACCCATAAATACGTGATAACAGGAAAATATTTTCTTGGTTTTTGAGAAAAAAGAAGAATTTGTATACCTATTTGTAGTGAATATGGAATACCAATTTTCGGCATTTTGCTATTTTAAGGCTATTAATTTTGTTGAAGGAAGGATGAATTAAGTGTTAACGCTATAAGAGTAAAAGGCTTGATAAAATAATTTTTTCATGAAAAAGTGAAAGTTATTGAGGGATTTGTACCGCCTGGCTTGCCTATGGAATGAATCGGGTTTAAAGGATTGTAGGAATAACAGGGTTAAAGGCTCCAATCTGAGTCAAAACACAAATGGAGTAAGGTAAAGTGTGATTCCAAAAAATTGGTTATAATTTTAAAAGTATTTAGTAAAATGAACCACAGTAAAATATATATCAAAGTTTTCCTTCTTGTTTTTTGTTTTCAATTATCAAACAATCTGACCGCATATTCTCCTGATAGAAACGAGCACCATTCACATTCTATTCATAGCAGCAAAAGCGATAGTACAAAATCTAAACTGCCATTATTAACATTTCACCTTGGATGTGCATTAGCATTGCCAGCTACCAGCATTCGATTTGCTGATAATCCTAATAAAGATCATTCAATGCATTTACAAAATGATTTTCTACATCCTGGTAGTTTTATTGTGCCTAAATTCAATGTGATGATAGCGTTAAAAAACTCTTATCGTTTCACGTCTGATGTTTACTTTATATTGAGCAGGGAATCTTCCATTTTAGGAAAAGACATTCATCACGGAAGGCATTTATTTGAGAGTGGTACAGAAATACATTCAAAATTCAATTTCTTTGCGGGTAACCTATCATACATTCAGCCGCTGAGTAAAAATAAAAAATATAATTTAGGAGCATTATTTGGTTTGGCAGGAGCATATGCATTTTTTCATCTTAATGATGAGGTAAAAAACACTTCTGTAGAAAGGTCATTATGGCTTGTAAATCCAATCGTAGGATTGGATGTATATGGCTATCTGACAAAGAAAATATTTTATCGAGCAGCGATAAAGTTTTCAGCATCTCCTTTTAATAAATATACTTATACCTATTTTATTTTTAAACCTTATATAGAATATCATCTTACGAAAAATGTTGGCTTAGGGCTTAGGATGGATTATATGAACATGTCTGTTAAAGATATTCATCAAAAAAAATTCAAAGGGCAAATGAATATGAATCTTCCGGTGATTTCTGTCGTGGGGGTGATTAGATTGTTTTAATATACGGTGAGTAGATGTTTCTCCAAAGGTGTCTTAAAACTTCTTATACAGTATTTGTTACTATCATAGTTTGGTACGATGAACATCGATCTCTCTGATTTCAAATTGATCATTTTTGTATTGTAAAAGATGGCCGGAAAGGCATTTATAAAAAAGCCAGCTTTATTGCCCATACATAGTGAGAGAGCAAAAAAGCTGGGCTTTTTAATAATTCCGTTTAAATATTAATTGATTATTTATTGTGCAGTATTGGTCGCCCATTTAGCACTTCCATTCTGATAAATTACAGCATTTCCATCATTTTGCAGTAGGAGGAATGCTCCAGGATTGTTCGCTGTATTACTTGCCCAGTAAGAAATATTAGAATTATCATCAAGAACAAGATTGCCATTATTTTTCATTAAGCAACGGTTTACAGGCTTGCCCCAGGTGTTTGAGCTCCATAAGGGGCCAAAATTAATTTTATTCAATACCAGGTTCCCGTCTTTCTGCATACGAAGAGTAAACCTCGTATCTTTTGAAGTCAGATATTGACCGGGAGATAAATGTTGCCCTTTAAAAAGAACTTGTTTATTCGTCTCCGAAAACGGATACATTTGTCCAATAAAATAAATATCAAGATCAGATAAAGTATAATTGATGCCTGTACTGAAACCATTAGTTGTGAGTGTTGATGATATTGGATACAACATTATTGACTTCATGTCAAATTCGGTGTAATTCGTTTGGGTTGCAGAATATTTATCAAAAATATTCTGATCCACCATTGCTTTTGACCAGCCTTGAGTTGAAGTATAGTAATCGTAAACCTTTTGGACATCCCATGGAATGCTTGCGGAAGGGCTTTGATGTTCGTGAATGAGACCCAATGCATGGCCGACTTCGTGTAAAGTTGTTCTGCTAAATTCGTTATCGGTTGTTGCGCTGTTAAACCATCCGAAATTTATAGTGGGATCGTTAACTGGAATGTATTTACAGTCCGTACCAATATAGGACCATGATCCACCATCACCGTTCCATGCAAATGCAATTCGTATATCTGCACTATCATTTGATTCAACCCACTGAAATTTTAAATTTGCAAAGTTAAGCCAACGATTTGCATAGTACTTAACCTTACTCTGCACAAAATTATCGCCATTCATAAACTTAATTCTAATAGTTTGCCCTGTACTCCACATTTTATTTTTTTCAATAGCGGCCTCTGTGCGTGCATTTCCGGCATCATTGATAGATAGTTCGGTGCAGATATGCTGAGAACTGTTTTCGTGAACATGCGTAGCTTCATCTACTGTTTTAGGATCTAATACTTTTTCCTTTTTACAAGACGAAAGCGAAAATGCTCCAAAACAAATTGTTAGAACTAAGATTTTTTTAATCATGATAGTTTGAGTTTTTAAAAGTTTGATAATTAAAAAATTTGGCATTCTTGCCCTCCTAATAGATTCAAAAGTATTTTATATGGTCGCAATTCATTTGCGTTCGGAAAAATTAAAAAAAATATTTCTATGAAAAGGCTAAAGATTAGAATCTAAAATAAAAGAAAAAGGCTGCCTTTGGGGCAACCTCTTTAGTGTTTTATATAATTTTTATTCAGTGCAGAATCAACTTTAGATCATTGTTATTTAATCAGGATTAGTTTTTTCCCAATCTTCCCATCATTACCATAAATAATCAGACTATAGATTCCAGGTGAACAGCCTTCAATTTCTGATAATGTTAAACGTCTTTCATTTCCTGTTATAGGTTTATCAATTATCAATTGACCGATTGATGAATACAACTGTACTGAGTTAATCTTTTCTTCTGCTTCAATCACTAACACGTCATCAGCAGGGTTGGGTAAAACCTGAAAATTATTAAACTGAGATTTCTGTGCGGTTGAAGTAATGACGCAGGTTCCTGGTAAATTGTTATCCAGAAATTTTAATCTTGCAGTAAACCACTTCTTCAAAGTATCAATTTCTGCTGCATATGAAGATACGCGATATGCGCTGAACCATAGATCACCACCAGGAAATCCGGGAAATCCACCACCGCCAGAGCCAGAGCCAGTTTGTAAGAGTTTAGTCCATTTGCTGAAATGTCGGGCCTGTGCTTCATTAAGCGTGTCAGCATAGGCATTGATAAAGGAATGTATATATGCATCGCTCAAAATTCCCTGGCGAAGCTCCATGTAACGACATTTTAATTCATTGGCAAACTTCGGATCCTGTAGGAGGCGACCCCACATGGCAGGAACAGGAAGGGTTTCACACCCTTTGTGCACCCAGGCTGTTACCTGATTCCCCTTGCAGAAATTACAGTTCCCGTATGCAAGATTCAAATCCCAGACTGGTCCTGCTTTTAGTTTTCCTTTAGACCCATCTTTATCCATTTTCTCTTTGTAGAAGAATGCACTTCTCTTCAGACCATCAGAATTAAGACTCACTTCTGTATGAATAAGGTAGTCCAAAAAGGATTGCAAGCTGATATACTTTTCATACCCATTTACAGGGTCATTAAAATTAGGAGACTGAATAAGTGTTTCTACTGTGTCAATATACTTTCTGATATATTCTTCCTGAGCAGGTTGAATATTTTTAGGCTCGGGATAATGGTAAAGCCAGGTTACTGTAGTGGAAGGTGTGCCTCCAAATCCGCCGCTGCCGGAAACAACTCCTGGTACAGTAGAATTAAACGTTTTATCTTCATCACTGTTTTTTGCATCAATCTTCATGATGTATCCCCCGGTAAGGTCAATCCCTGAAATGTCTTTGGCTTTTAAAGATGCAGTTTGTACTCTGTTATCTCCACGTTTTATGCTTTCTGTTAATACATATACTCCCTGGTAATTACCGTTTAATACAACTTCGACCATGCGTGTTCTTGGCCCCCAATGATCCATTTTGTTCCACAGGTGATAGCCCAGAACGTTGCGAATCATAGAAATATCGTTCCATGGTGCGTATAGAACCCAGTCTTTTTCCTTCGGCATTCCTAATAATGAAGTGTCTAAGTTATTGCCAACGGCATCACGGGTTTCAAACCCATATTGTTTTTGATCAAAACTTTGAGAGCTGTTTCCCCTCAATTCTATTCCAATGGATCCCTTATAGTGAAGTTGAGTATCACTAATTTGATTGCGCTTCCCGGGACCATTGTATATGATCTTCATGGTAGCAGTAATCTTCGGGTCATCCGCAATAGCCTGCCCATTTGTCTCTAGCGTAATGATTGGAAGATTTGAAGATGTAAAATTTACCTGTGCAAAACTGAAAGCACTGGATAGTAATAGAAGATGAAGGAAAAAATACTTCATATGTTTTTTGTTAAGATTAAGGTATAATTATGCATGTGACTGAAGACTTTATAAATGTCCTTTCACGTTGCCTAATTCTTTAAAATTCCTTAACAATTATTTAGCATATGATTAAATTGAGGGGCAAATATTAATTTTTAATCGGACAAAATTTGAATGTCAGAATAGTAGGAACATTACCACTTGCTTCATTAGAGATTAGCATTGTTCCGTTAGGTGAAAAAGCAATTCCTTCAGCTTTGGGAAATAAATCAGAATTTAATTTTGAAATGTATTTGATGTTCCCATTTCTGTCAATCACTATCAATAAATTGTCGGCAGCTGATAATATATAGATATCACTTGTAATAGGATGGACTGCAAGGTCAGAAGGGCGAAAATTAAATGGTTTTAATTTCCCTTTTTTGGTATATTCTTTTTGCTCAATATTGAAACTTAGGGCGACTTTTTCTAATTCGTTTATATTAATCCTGAAGGCCGGTTTCGATTTAAACTCTTTTTTAGTTAGACTATATTCATAAATAAAACGCTCTGATTTATTATTAGCTGGTTTGCTTTTTCCAGCGATAAGCAGCCGGTTTTGCAGACTGTCGAAGCATAGTCCTTCATTGTTTGCTGTTTCGATTGACGGGCTGGTATGTTGAATTTCCTTACCTCCTGTTTGTACATTGAAATTGCCCCACTCTGTTAATCGGCCATCGCTACGCAATATGTACAGCGATTTTCTTGTGTAAGTAACGCCTTCAAAATCTCCATCCTGGTCAAACTTATGCTCGTAGACTATTGAATTATTATTTAAATTATAAATGAATGCTGATCCTAATTCATCTTGAATGCAAGCTACATGAGCAGAGTCAATGAATGTTAATCCAGATACCTCATTAAGAATTTCCGGCAAAGTATAAGTAGCTGTAGGCTTGTTTAAGTCATAGGGGAGGTTGGTAGAAGTTTTCTCTATACCACTGCTTGTTTTGTCTGAATCTTCACGGATGTCAGTTTTTATATTTTTTGAATTGCAACCGGAGATTAGAATAACAATAAAAAGGGCGTTAAGTATGACTTTCATTATATGTGTAACGAATTAAATTATTGCTTATTCTTTTATTCAAGAGTATAAGCTGCTACAAATTTGTTTATTAGTCTTCCAAAGGATTTCCAATCTCATCTGTAAGAATTTTTTGTACTCTTCCTACTTGTCCGTCATCCAGTTTAACCTTTATACCTCTTGAATGGTGCAGTGAACTGGTGAGTATGGCCTTAACAATTCCATTAGTGAGCTTTCCGGTGGCTTGATCTTTTTTTAGAACTATCTCTACTTCCATTCCGGGTTTGATGTTCTTACGGTATTGGTTTTGCATAAAGTATCTGAAAATCTTGCTGTATGAGTTAAGATTTGTGGAATGAAAGATATAAAGACTTTGATATTGTTAATATCTCTAATATCCCACAAATCGCAATTTTGACAATTATTTCAAAAATGGCAAAAAAAATAGAATGTTACTGAATTGGAGGGTATAAAAAGAAACAGGCTGCCCAGAAGCAGCCTGTTTCTTTTACGAAAGCTCTTGTGATTATCTTGTAAACGAAGCAACAAGAAGTGGACAGCTTATTTTTTGATGATTTTTGTTGATATAACTTCGGTTTCGGTTTGTACAATTACAGAATAGAAGCCTGGAGCAAGGTTTTCGCCTATTAAAATTTCATTTGAACGTATCCCTGTAACTCTTTCCGCAATTCCTCCAGATGCCGATATGATGGTCACGGATACTATTGATCCTTTGTTCTCTAAGCTTATGGTGGTAGTGTTGTCAAATGGCAAAGGAGATACATTGATACCAGACTTGATAGAACCTAATGTTGAGGTTACACACTCTGTTTCTGATTTATTACAGCCACAATTTCCTGGAGTTATTTTGTTTGGATCATTTGGACATTCATCGCCAGCAGAAGCTACATAACCCGCAGGTTGGGTACATGCATCAATGGTGATTCTAATATCTCCTTGACCGTCACCGTCGGCATCCTGATACCATGCAGATGCTGATATTTCTTCAATTTGAGTAACTCCTGATGTCGCTTTGCATCCATTTGCATCAGTTATTTCCACACTATATGCACCCGCAGATTTCGCTTCATATAGAGGATTCTCTCCAACCTTGCTGCTGCCTTTATACCAATTGTAGGTAGATCCTCCTAGACTTGCTGTCAAGGTCACGGATCCACCTGAGCAGAATGAATTAGAAGGTGTAGTGATGCGTGCTATCGGTAAAGAATTTACAGAGATTTGTTTTACTTCGGAAGTAGCTTTACATCCATTGGTATTAGTCACTTCAACGGTATACGCACCGGCAACTTTAGCGGTATAGGTAGAGGCTGTTCCAACTTGTGTTGTTCCATTGAACCATTTGTAAGAAGATCCTGAACTAGCTGTAAGTATTGCAGACTCACCTTCGCAGAAACTGCTTGCAGGTGCTGTGATTGTGGCAGAAGGTAATGCATTTACTCCTATTTGTTTTATAGCAGATGTTGCTTTACAGCCATTAGAGTTTGTAATTTCAACGGTATATGCACCGGCAACTTTTGCGGTATAGGTAGAGGCTGTTCCAACTTGTGTTGTTCCATTGAACCATTTGTAAGAAGATCCTGAACTAGCTGTAAGTATTGCAGACTCACCTTCGCAGAAACTGCTTGCAGGTGCTGCGATTGTGGCCGAAGGTAAAGGATTTACGGTTATTTGTTTTGCGGCAGAGGTAGCTTTACAACCGCTTGAGTTGGTAACCTCAACGGTATAAGAGCCAGCAGTTTTAGCTGTATAAGTTGAAGCTGTGCCTACTTGAGAAGTTCCATTCATCCATACATATGAAGATCCTGAACTGGATGTCAATACAACAGATTCGCCTTCACATAAACTGGTTGAAGCTGAAGAAATTGTCGCAGTTGGCAATGCAGATACTGTTACACTGATTACAGATGACTCACCTGTTGCATTTGCGTTGTCTGTCGCTACTGCTTTAAGAGATAACGTTCCTGCTGCAGTTGGAGTGAAGTCATATGAATAGGGAGATGAATTGTCTGAGCCTAATAAGGTTGATCCATTATAAAAATCAACTTTGGAGATATTACCGTCAGTGTCTGTGGCAGTGGCGCTAAGTGTTATTTTGGTTCCTACGCATGCAGATGATGGAGATGAACTCAATACTGCAGTTGGAGCTTGGTTTACAGGAGTACCACAGCCACACTGTGTTGGTCCGTCAAGAGTGGCGCCTGCTCCACATGAAGTATTGGTGACAAGGCCTTGAACGTTACTTGCAGCAGCTATTGTCAGAGAATATGGAGGTGTAAAAGAAGTGTTTTTACCTGCAGTATTACCGGAAGTGTTTGTGAAGATATTATTTCTGGCAGTAACTGCTGTAAAATCATTTTCATAAAGGTCAATTGGTTTGTTTACCCCAATGAAAACATTGCTTTCGATTAACAGATCGGCCTTGTATCCTGCTCTTATGCAGCTGTTTGAAACTGTGCTGTTAAAGAGGTTATTTGCAAGATGTATTTTCCCAAAGCGTACTCTGGGCATTCTTTCTACACATCCTTGTCCCCACCAGCAGTATTGAAATGTAATTCTAAGCTTTCCATCATCCCCAGTTGCTCCATCAGAACTTCCTATAAGGTTGGTATATCTATGGTCGTCAGATCCGCCGGGACCTCCAGCTTTTGGTGCTTTAAGATAACTGAATTTACACCATGTAGCTGTTATATAATCTGAAGCTGTTTTTATATCAAAATTTCCATCCATACCATCTCTGAAATCACAATGGTCTACCCAGAAATTTTGACAGTTTTCAAGTGTAAGGTTGTCATTTCCATCTGTATCATAGGCACCAGGACCTTCAAATGTCAGGTTACGCATGATAAAGTTTGTACATCTTTTGATGTAAAAAATTCCTGAGCCGTCTGCAGTCATGTCCACAGAGACCAATTTTGAACCTGGTAAACCAATGATGGTTTTGCCGCTTTGGTCCTGGATATTGATCCTGCCTGCTGTAGGAAAAGTAATAGTACCTTGTACATGTACTACTTTTACTGAAGCAGTTGTAAGTGCAGATTTTAAATCTGAATAAGTACTTACAACTTTCGGTGTTGCAGTGCCTCCTCCGGTAACGCCTCCGTTCTGAGTGGCCCAGCCTACTACTTTACACTGATCCTGTGAATAGGCTATAGTTGTAGTGAATAAAACAATTGAGGCTAAGAGTAATCGTATACTTCTTCTCATGTTATATTGAATTAGTTGTTTTCGTTTAAAGATGTGTTCAATTGTATTGCTAATACCTGAGAATATACCGGAGGTAACGATTTTTGAATTTTTATTTAAAAAAATAGTAAGATATCCTGTTTGAGCTATATAGGGTTTTGAATTTCAGGTTTTTAATTCTTACTAGGATGCTTGAATTGCAAGGCTGTATGGTAAATCATTTCACAGACAAAAAAATATTTATAGTCCGTTTAAAAAGTAGTAGAATTATATGAATAATCTTTATAATTACTTTATTACTATAATTTGAGTAGGAGGATTAAATTTCCAAACATGGTTTTTATCTTTTAAAATAAAGTTTCTAATCGTATCATTCAGTGGATTTGAATGATCATACTGAAAGGTTTCCGGGTCAGCTCCTTCAAAAATTTCATCACCAAAGTATACCTTATTTTTGTCAACAGCGAATCGAAGAGATTCTGATCCATTAATGATTCTAAATGATTGGCCATCACTATTTTTTATGACATTTCCGAAATAGAATGCAGAATTTTTATCTGAGGCATATTCATTTCCAAGATACTTAAATGTTTGTGGGTCTGCATTCTTGATTATGTAATCAGTGCAATAACAAACTCCCCAATTCTTTCCGTCTACACAAGCAATCTGCAAAGGGTAATAGACTCTATTTTTATCTCGGGCATATTCGGAGCCAAGATATACTTCAAATGATGCAGTGTCAACATTTTTCATTGGATGATCATTGAATTGAACTTCCCCACAGTAGACTTGGTCGCCGTTCCTAAAATATCTTTTTATTTTTTTATTGTTGCTTAACTTAAACCAGCCTTTAGAAGCAGGTCTGATGGTCTCAATATTTGCATAGTCTTCTTCTGTTTTCTTTTGTGAGCAAGCGGAAATCAGAATAGTCAAAAGGGTAATTTGGGTCTGCAACTTTAGTCTCATAGTTAAAAATACCACTTCTATTTATATAAAATTCTCAACAGCAATTTCTTAAATAATTTAGAAGTAACTGCAGTAGTCTCAATATTTTTTGCTTTAAGTGAATTAAAGCATCTATTGTAATCAATGGATTTTTATGGTTTTCAGGAAAAATTTCATTTTTCTCCTGATTTGAGTGTTTACCAAATAACCATTTGTTCATACCATCCATAAGTAGAAGTATCTATTCCTGGATTTTGATTTAAATATTGGATTATAAGGGTCTGATTAGTATTGTATTGTTTTCTTAGGAGGACTTCACTTATTATTAAATACCTAATAGAATATCGAGATCTTCAATTAAAAACAACAGATAAAATATGATTTTAAAATTTACCAAATCTTTAATTGTGTTTTCAATCCTGTTTTTTGCAGGACAGGCTTACAGTCAGAAGTTTGAGGCCGAAAATGCTACACTCGCTCCGGCAACTAGTAATCCTGCAATTGTTCAGGCCTGCGACAGCTGTTCTAACAAAGCCATTGTCTCTACGCGTGAGTCAGGGTTTACCTTACCTCTTACAGTTGCTAAAGAGGCAAAGTACAATGTTTATATCAAAGTAAGTGCTGCGTATGGTCCAAAGATCAATACAATAAAATTGGATGATCTTTCTACTTCACTTGATCTGGTTGAAAATACAGCCTTTTTAAGAGTAAAAGTAATGAGCAATCTCAAACTCACAGCTGGCGCTCATACCTTTGTTTTTGAGAAAAGCTGGGGTTGGGTAAACGTTGATTACATTGAGCTTGAAGAAGTACAACCTCAATTTTCAGCTAAGCTTGAAGCTGAGGATGGTACACTTACTCCTTTAGCTAACGGAGCTGAAGTGATCACATGCGCTAGCTGTTCAGGGGGAAAGGTCGTTTCTACAAAAGACAGTGGCTTTAAAATTGATGCTTTAATAAGCAAAGCTTCCAATTACAATATTTATTTAATGGTAGCCTCTCCCAATGGTAATAAGACTAACACTTTAACTTTAGATCCAGGTACTACAAATGCACTTTCAGTTGATTTCAGCACCACAGACGCTGGGTATGTGAAAATTAAAGTAGTCTCGAATCAAAAGCTTACAGCTGGGGCTCATGTAATTGAGGTTAGCAAGAATTGGGGATGGATCAATGTAGATTATATTGAATTTGAGGAAGTTGTTGGTCCAAGATTTAATCTTACGCAATCTTTGTCAACTCCAAATCCTATTGATGAAGCCTCTTGCCTTTATAATTATCTGCTTCTGAACTACGGAAAGAAAATCGTTTCTGGTGTTATGACGCTTGAAAGTTTTGATGAAACCAATAAGCTAAAAACACAGACAGGTAAAGAGCCAGGACTTATGGGGCTCGATTTTATGCATAACAACAGGGGGTATGGCTGGTATGATGAGCAGCTAAACCTTAAAGATGCTAAAACGTGGACTGCTAAAAATGGTATTGTGGAAATGACGTGGCACTGGAGAGATCCGCTTAGAAAGACTGAAGGGTTTTATAAACCTGATGGAGAGAAGCCAGCGAACGAAGTGACGGACTTTGATATTTCAAAAATAAATGATCCTTCTTCTGCTGAATACAAAGCAATGGTGAGCGATATTGATGCAATATCTATAAGGCTTAAAGAATTTGAGGAAAATAAAATTCCTGTATTATGGAGACCATTACATGAGGCTGCAGGAGGATGGTTCTGGTGGGGAGCTAAATCTGGCGCAGATCTTCAGAAACTATGGAAGCTTATATATGACAGAATGGTGAATGTTCACGGCTTGAGAAATCTTATCTGGGTATGGACAAACAATGGTAATGATGAGCAATGGTATCCCGGAGATGCTTATGTAGATATTGTAGGTATTGATATCTATAGTGAAAATGGAGATCATGGTTCTCAGATATTAACATTTAATTCATTGAATGAAAGATATCAAGGGAAGAAAATGTTGGCATTGACTGAAGTTGGAACAAGTCCTGACGCTGATCTGCTGGTAAGAGATGAAGCTGCCTGGTCCTGGTATATGCCTTGGTATGGAAAATGGGCCAGTGATAATATTGAAAAATATACAAACTGGGATTTGTGGAAGAAAAACTTAGGACATGATTATGTTCTGTCATTGAATGAGATGCCCGCACTCAAGGAAATATGTGCCATTACAAGTGTTGATGAAAAGAGAACTGCAGAAAAGGCATTTGAAGTTTATCCAACCTTGATTGAAGATCAACTAACTATAAAGGCTGTAGAAGGTGTTAGATCAGTTGCAATATACAATGCAATGGGAGATTTGATAGGAAAGTTTGAGGGTAACAGAGATAACTTGGTAATGCCTTTTTCTGAGCACAGACCAGGCTTGTATTTCGTAGTTATAAATGAAACTAAAACCTTCAAGGTTATTAAAAAATAAGTTTTAACAGTTAAAATGGTAATAGGGCTGTTGCATTTTTTGCAACAGCCTTTTGCTTTTAATTGGTTTGGTCGTTTTACAAAAAGAACTTGTATGATATGTTAATTGGACTTTTGGTTTAGTAAATGGCTGAAAATCTAGGGAGTTACTTTTTTCTTTAAATTTCACTAAATTGTATGGCTAAATCAGAATGAATTTAATGAAACAACTACTTTTTATAACCGCATTCTTCTTATTTTCCTTAAGCCTATTCGGGCAATCTTCAGATTTGAGAAAATTCAGAAATGGTAGATTTAAAGTTCATTCAGATAGTGAAGGAGATTATATTATCATTCGTAAAGGTTCACGCCAGATTGAGTTTATGGAAAAAATAGGAGTAGAGGCTGAATTCATTGTAAAATGGAAGAGTGATAGTGTTTATACATTAAGACCAGCAAGAGGCTCTGTCAGACTATTTCCGAAATTTCCTAAAAATGCTGTTTTAACAGTAAGGATACTCAAGGCAAAAGAACACTCTTATATACAGTTGACAAGCTCTAATTTTGACGATTATAAATATACTTCTGAAATTTTTAAAGTTGAAGACTAGAATTTTGAGAGCTACTAAAATACATTTCATTAAGTCGGATTAAAAAGAAGTATTAATGAGCAGAATATGTTCATAAAGTTAAAAGTTATATTGTTGATGGGATAAGATATAGTGATCAAATGATTACGATAACAAAATGAAATTCAACGGATGTATTGGAATAAAGCGGCCCACTAAATGTGGGCCGCTTTATTTTGGTATGGCTTTCATATAACTTTTTCAAAGTTAAAATATTAGAAATATAGAATAGAGCAATTCCTATAGCAGAAGTTTCTTGCTGTTCAATCTGCCGTTGAATTTCTATGTACAATAAGATTATTACTGGAACAATCCCTAGAACAGCCAATGTCCATGTTGCGATAAGTTCATGTTAAGTATGCTCAGTATACAATCTCTTAGGTTATTGAAATGGTATATTAATGCTGCCAAAAGAGCTGCCTGACCAATAAGTGTTGCTGAAATAATAGCTATAGATGCTTTGCCAACCCTTTGGCTCCATCTTACAGCGATACTTGCAATACAGAAAACAGATTGGGCTATAAGAATTGTTGTTATTGTGTTCATATTAAACCTTAAAGACTTATAAGTACTGACGCAAACTGCTGTTGAAGGATTAGAGATAAGGATACAACTAAGGAATTTGTCAAGTTCTGTTACTGCCGAAAGTATTAATGTTGCTGCAATTGTTGAATTTACTGCTGCCAATATCATTATAACAATAGATCTTCCGGCAGTGAAGAATCCTGAGTTTGTTATAATAGCTATACCAATGAGTCCTGCTGCTAATGCAATTGCTACTCCTCCGAAAGTAAGCAATGCTAGTACTGAGTTGAAATCGCACATATGTTTTTGTTAAGAGTGAAAAATGTTTACTGGAACAAGTTTTAATTGAAAGTGAAAATTCGTTTCGAGCATAAAGACAATTAAGCATTAACAAAAGATGCATCTTGATCAGTACCTTTGATCAAATGTATTTTTGTTGATCCACAGCTTTGCTAGAAATAGATTTTTTAAGACAATTATTAATTTCTACTGATTGATTATGACGAGAGAACGTCAATTTTTTAGTAGTGTAAACTTAGTAGGCCAGGTCGCAAATCATTTGCGTTTGGAAAAAAAGTAATTATCCCTTTGCTAAGAGGGAAATTAAAAAGTTTGGGTTTAAGCCTGACTTCAGGCTTTTTGTTAATAATAAGAATGTATGATGCAACAATAAAGTCTCAATTGTGATTCTTACTTTTTATATCTGTAATGTCCTATGATTTTGTAGCTGAATAAGCAATCTTCCACAACCTGTCCTGCACCGATATTATGTACTAAAAGATATCTCTGACCATCTGCCGATTTATTTTTAACCACAATTCCGATATGCGTTACTGCATCGTATAAGTTCCAGCAAACGATATCTCCAGGTTGATAATCTTTTGGATTTTGAGAAATGATTTTAGCGCTGTTGTGTCTTGAGAAAAACATCATGAGATTGGGCACTCGTCTGTGGTCTATGTTTTTGTCGGGTTTAGTGAGTCCCCATTTGGAGGGGTACTTGTTGAAGTTGACTTTCATGTCTTCATGCACTTCTTTCTGAAGGTCAATGCCAAGCTTTCTATACGCACGGATTACAACATCTGTGCAAACTCCTTTACCATTGGGAGTATCTCCATTCGGATAATTAATTACAAAGTATGTCGGATCATATACGACTTTCTGTTTGGTTAAAACAAGGGCAGAGTCTGCTAATCTTTCATAAAAATTTGTTTGAGCAAATGCTGAACTCAAAGTTATCATGAAAAAAAAGATGATTAAAAAACGGATCTTCATAGTTTGAACGTTTGAAAAAAAAATGATATTACATTCGACAAAAAGATCAAACAAATGAAGTGCCAGGTTTGAGGAGTCTCGAATATATGGAGATTAGAATAGGTATGGTGATGAAAAATTATGGGTGCTAACCCAACAAGCCAAGATTTTGACGGGACCATTTCGCGATAAAATTAATCCTTTGGGAATTAAATATAATCTCATTGTCAATTAAATATCTTCTCAAAGTATTTACAGACTCTTCATTCTGACAATCGAACAATGAAATCTCCTTGTTCTTTATCATTATAAAAAATGATATGTATTTTTCTTCATCTCCTTTCTCTTTAGAATAAATTTCAAGTGGTCCTTTTAGTTTGTAGATGTAATCATATTTAAATTCAATGAATAGAATGATTGAATACTTCCTGATGATTGAATTTTGAACATTGATTTCTATAATGTCTTTTTTTGTGAAGCAGACGACTCCAATCACAAACACCAGGCACAGAAAGATTATTGCAAGTGTTGATAGATCGGATAAAAGTATTCCAGTTGAGGATAGTAGAAATACAAAGGCGAATTTTGCAATAAGGTCTTTTGTTGTTTTTTTTAATACTAATGTTTTTCCATCAAAGCTGATTTTAATTTCACTCATAAATTTATAATAATTAGTTTGAACGTTATATTCCTAATTGTCGCATCCATCCTCTAAGGCTCTTATTTAAATCAGTATCATCGCTTTTAAATAGAACCCTTAACGTATACTGTTTGCTCACTGTACATCCTTGTCTATATTCAATGATGTCATTTGATTCTTTGGCTTGCTCAATGTTTATTATATCTTCATTATTCAGGATCATCTTCTTTCTTTTACTCAATTGCTCAGCAACTCTGGTAGATAAATATTTTAAAGAAGGTTGGGTAGAGGTAAAGAGTGACTTTAATGAATCATACTTTTCCTGGTGGATTAATTCAGAAATTAATTTTACTGGCGCAGATACAACCGCTGCTTTACCAAATGCAAACCCAATTATGGTATATTGAGTGGTATCAGAATTGCCTTGACTAAATCCTGGTATACAAGTGGAGAAAAGTGTGCTAAAGATTAATTAGTATTTCATAGTATGTATATTGAATAAAAGGTTCTTGAATCAGAATCTACTGTTTTCGATATGTCTCTGTGTATTTTTCGTTGGTTCCTATTCTGATTGAAGACACTTGGTTGTTGTTGTTTCTTATAAAGGTTATGTATTTAAATCGATTGCAGGCGAAGTTGTCATTACCTTTTGGTAAGAGAACTTCTTTTGGAAAATTATCATAAATCAAAATGAGTTGATTGCCCTTCTCAAGGATTTTCACTCTTCTGTAGTTACCAATATAGTCTCTTGAATTAGAAATAATTTCATAAACTGGAATTTGTGTCTCGGTTCTTCCTTTGTAATATTTTGTTTTATTCTGTTGAGAGTTTTTCCCAGTCCTTTTTAAAGCAGAATGATAAGCTTCGTCAAATGCATTATCTGCATCAACTAACACATCCGGCGTTATTCCTTTTGCCTCCCAGGTATAATTATTATTGTCCTTGTCGAATACCTTGTCGATAGGGATAGTGCAAGAATAATATTTTGTTATTTGGTATCCACCATGTCCATTTGCTCCACCTCCTGTTTGTTCTCCTATAATCCTAACATTAGAGTTTAATTTTTTTAATGCATAGCAGGTAAGTTCGGCTGCTGAAAAGGTAGCATTACTTGTAAGTATGTAGATGCTTTTGCCTTTTGCAAACTTAAAGTTGTTTTGTTTAGGAGTGTAAAGATCATTTACAGTAGGCTTCCAATCACTAGGAATCGTATCATACCGTAAATTCCTTTCACTGGTAATGATGTATGCTTTCGTTTGGGAGGTGAAAAAGGAAGAAAAATAACTAGCAAGATATTCCATTCCTCCCGTGTTTTTACGCAAATCTATTATTATAGAATTAGTGTTTTTAAGGAAGGACATTACTGATCTTAAGCTTATTCTATCTTTATTTAACTTTTTATCATATGATTCTGAGGTAAAATCATTTATTTCAAGATAACCGATATTTCCTGGAAGGATTTTAATTGGGCCGTAGGTAAATTTATCAGTTTTGCATCTTTTTAAATATCTTTTGTAATCTCTTTTGTATTTAACTCTTTTTAATTTTGTAATAACATATGAGCCTGCTTTGACTTTCCCATTCTTGTTACGAACATATTCAGGATATTTATGGATGCTTTCTCTAACAGAATCTGTTTCTTTATGAAAAGCAATGATATTGATATGACCATCATGACTAATTTTCCTAAGATCCATAGTCACTTCATAAGTAAACTCATCAATGTTTAATGTTGTATCATATCCTCCTGATTGATGTTTTTGATTAATGAAATCAACCATTTCTTTGGCTTTGTCATAAGAGACATAAGAATATAGAAAGTCGTATTTGAGTCCTTCTATAATTTTATGTTTGGTAGAGTCTGTTTGGGCTTTGGCCTGATAACAATAGTAAAAAGTGAGTGCTAAAGTCAAAATTCTGAATAAATTCATTTTTAAAAATCAATTCCATTAAGTCATGGAAGGCTGAGTGCTCATCCACATGTTTCTTTAATTTAATAAATTTTTCTGTGTAAAAGAATATTTTAGGTTGGAATTAATTTTGTGGTAAATGATTTATTTACGAAAATTACTCTTCTACTTTAGGAAGATTTGCTCTGATATGCTTTGAGAAATCAGGTGAATGTTCTGCATCACCCGCTTGAGCAACGCCATTGATTTTCGATAACTTACGAAGTTCTCCAAAAGGCATTTTTGTGTTTATAAATCCTCTTCCATAAAGATACTGATCGATAAAACCGTTGAGGAAATGATATAAATTAAATCCACCAGTTCTACCTGCTTTGTTTGCATAACGTATAATATTAATCGTACAGCTGTTGCTCAGAAGGTGATAAAATTCAGGTTTATCTGCCAGTTCATTTATTCTGGATAAATAAATCAACAGCAGTGTACGTGCGTTTTCCGCTGAGATTCTTATTGGATAAAGGTATACTTCCTCATGCCTGTGGTTGGTGCGAACACCTACAATGTCTCTTTCATCTCCGACCACATAGATCAACTCAAATTGTTTAAAAAGTGAGGCTATAGGAGAGAAGCCTTCTCCAACTTCCGGACGAGTCTCTATGGATATACAGAGAGGCAAAGCATTGTCGAAATTAAAACTGACAAATGTATGTCCCACAGGACCTACCTGCCAGTATGAGATGAAAAAGTCTACCGAGGTAAGATGGGAAAGCAAATAGTCCCTATCTTCAAAGTGCGCTGTAAAGTCAGTGTAGGACCTATAGTCGAAGTGCCTGTATCCTTTGATATGAATTGAGTCACCATTGATCGTTACCCTTGGCATTACGGAAACTTCCGGTCGCCAATTTCTTTTATGCGTAGGTTTAATTGTCATCCACCAAGCAAGCAGAAATGCATAGGTAATAGCGAAAAGATAGATCCATCTGGGGTTTTTGTTAATCCAGAAAGCCCAGATACCAAATGCCAGGAATATAATTGCAAGAACGATGCGCAAAGCTAGTGCTGGAAGGTTTGAAAAATAGATTGCCAGAGTTCCCCATAACAAAAGAAAAAATATCAGAACTGATGTTAATATAGATCCCAAGATTCCTAACAAGTTTTTCATATGCTGCGATCTACAATGTTCTTAATTAAGTATTTCCTCTTGAACTAGTCCTTATGTTCCAAGTGATAACTTGTATAATGAATGGAAGTTATTTTTATTAATATGGCTCATTCCGGTAAGGAAAATTTTGAAAAAGGCTCCTACTCATATTTGATTATTCAAGCCTCCATTATTAATTATCCTTATTTTACTCTAAAGGCGTTTAACGTTGTTGTTTGTGTATAATGCTGAAATTCAGATTAAGTCCTTGTCGGAGCTATAAAAAAAAGATTTTTCTTTGGAAGTTTTAAACTTTTATAGTTTCTTTACTGTAATAATATTGGTTACAGTAAAGAAATGAACGGACGTTTTGCCATATCGATGCATATCCTGACCCTTTTGGAGCAATTTAAGGGAGAGGTCCTTTCGTCTGATTTCATTGCTGGTAGTATAAACATTAATCCTGTGCTGGTTAGGAAGGAAATATCTAATTTGAAGAAACATCATTTGGTGGAAAGCAAAGAAGGGAAGGCGGGAGGATTTACCCTGGCGAAACCAGCTTCACAGATTATGGTTTCCGATATTTATAAAGCCGTAGGGACAAATTCGGTTTTAGGAAAAAGTGTAAATGATCCCAATCCAGATTGTAAGATCGGAAAGCAAATTAACAAACAGCTAAATGCATTATATGAAGATGTGGAGAACGCTGTTATAAAGAAGCTGGGAAATATATCCCTGGCCGAATTCCATAAAAACTTTAGTTGATTTTTTTTAATCATAACTGTAATTATAATGGTTACAATTTAAACCTAAATACATAAACTTATGAAAATTGCATTAATTGGTGCTTCCGGATTTGTAGGAACAGCTGTTCTTAATGAAGCGGTTTCACGTGGTCACAGCGTAACAGCTATTGCTCGTAATCCTGGAAATATTAAAGTAGCAAGCAATCTTGTTACTGTAAAAAAAGCGGATGTATTTGATATTGAAGGGCTGGCCTCCGTATTGAAAGGTCATGATGTAGTGATTAGTGCTTACAATGCAGGATGGGGGAATCCGAATTTGTACCAGGATTTTGTCAATGGCTCAGAAGCTATTCAAAGCGCAGCAAAAAAGGCTGGTGTGAAACGCTTGCTTGTTGTGGGTGGTGCTGGTAGCCTTGAAATCGCTCCAGGTGTTCAGCTTGTAGATACTCCACAATTCCCCGCAGAGTATAAAACAGGAGCGACAGCAGCCCGTGATTATTTGAATATCATCAAAAAAGAAACGGAGCTTGATTGGACTTTCTTAAGTCCTGCAATACTTATGCACCCAGGAATTACAGATGGCCGCACAGGTAAATACAGAACTTCCCTTGATACACCCGTCTTCGATGCAAATAATGAGAGCCGCTTGTCTGTAGAAGATCTGAGTGTAGTTATACTTGACGAAGTGGAACAAGGCCGGTTTATCAAAAAACGCTTTACTGCGGCTTATTAATTCAGAATCGATTTTTAATTATTCAATAATCATTAATCAGACAAGTCATGAATACGATTAATTACAAAACCATCAATATTGAAGGTGTTAATATTTTTTATCGAGAAGCCGGTAATCCAAATCATCCAACGATTTTATTGCTCCATGGATTTCCATCTTCATCACACATGTATCGTGATTTGATCCGTGATCTTGCCGACCGCTACTATCTTATTGCTCCGGATTATCCAGGTTTCGGAAACAGCGATATGCCAGCTTCAACAGAATATCAATATACGTTTGATAACATTTCTGTTACAATTGAGAAATTTATTGACACTATTGGCTTGAGAAAATTCAGCCTCTTTATGCAAGACTATGGTGCTCCTGTCGGATATAGAATTATCCTTCGCAGACCAGAGCTGTTGCAGGCCTTACTAATTCAAAATGGCAATGCCTATCTCGAAGGACTAGGGCCTGCTACAGAAGATGGTAAACGTTTCTGGGCAAATAGAAATCCGGAAACTGAAGGTGCTATGAGAAACATGCTTTCGCTGGCTGGCACAAAAATGCAATACGTTGAAGGAGCTGAAGATGTAACGAGAATTAGTCCTGATACGTGGCACTATGATCAGCACTTTCTTGATCGTCCTGGCAACAAGGAAATACAACTCGATTTGTTGTATGATTATCAAAATAATTTAAAGCAATATCCCGCGTGGCAAAAGTTCTTACGCGATCATCAACCTCCAGCTTTGATTACCTGGGGGAAGAATGACTCTTTATTTACTGGTAATGGTGCTGTAGCGTACAAACAAGATCTCCCTAATGCCCAACTTCATTTATTGAATAGCGGACATTTTGCATTGGAGGAATTTCATAGTGAAGTCGCGGTATTGATTGATGATTTTTTGAAAAATTTGAAATAAACAGTAATAGTGTTATATCTAAAAGTCCAGTATAGTTAACGGGCTTTTAGATATCTTTATTGAGAAAGAAATAATAAAGATTAAATGAAATGATACTGTATTTTATATTGAGAGAATCTGAAGCATTTTGCTTAGATCTTGGGAAGTTATGATACCCTCCAATAGAGCATTGATATTGCAATCCATATTCAAATCTTCCATACCTTTTGCCTTCATTGCCCATTCTAAACTCTACAAGGTATTTTGAAAGAATCAGATGGTTGTATTGTTGATATAAAAACTCAACTTCTAGCATGTCAAGGGAAATACCTGAAGTAATTTTGAAATATTTATATGGATTAGTTGGGTGGCTGAATTTATAAAACAATTGAATTGGAATTTGATAGTTAATAACCCCAATGGAAGAGTCTATGCTCATCAAGCTCTTAAAGGAATTTTTTAAATCCTTTCTGGAAAATTGCTGATAACTTATGGCTGTTCCACTTTCGATTCCCAGTCTGTCACCCAGAATATATTGCCCTAAAAATCCAAGAGAATAAGATGCATTGCCTCTTAATTCATAGTTTATCCCATTTGCACTTTGTCTGATTGCCAACGTGGGGATGCTATATCCCAAGCCTACTTTGGGTCCTGCACTTATGCTATTCTGTGCGTCGACAGATTTCACCAGAAATGGGAACAGCGATAAATAAAAAAGAGTAAATAAATACTTCATAAAAATGTATTTATTCAGTTAACAGTTATGACTTACTTTTTATTGTATACTTTTTAAATGGATTCAAGATCTTTGAGGATGTTTTGTCCTGTTGGTATCATTACTACAATAATACAGTGAAATTGTTCCTTTATTAACTCAAAAGATGCATATATAAATCCTTCAACAAGCTCTGGAGTGCATGGCATAAATTCGCCGGAAACAAAATAAATCTTATGAGATTACTAAAATTTACTCTAATGAATTTGATGGTTGGAGCAATGTCCCTTTCAGCCATTTCCCAAATCCACATGATTAACTCTTCTAATGTGCCTTATGCGCATATGGGAGAAAGTGTAGCACAGTATGGAGGTTACTCTGCATTTGGTGCATACGAAGATGGTATTATAACTCCATCGGGATCCAAAACTTATCATGGAGCTGTTTATCTTTACAACAATGGCGTCCTTGAAAGAAGTTTCAAACTTACTGCAGATTCTATGCAGGTTGCTAATGTAGGTCGTTCTGTATCCTTGAATAGTAATTTCGTTGCTGCATCTTTTACTGGTTTTGTAATGTCTTCATCTCCGAGACCTTGTGTAGTTATAGCTGGTAAAACCAATGGTGTTTGGAATAATAACTTTAGCTATAGCATAATTGATTCTGATGTTACTATATCTACAACTCTACAGGTTGCATTGGATGGTTATGGAACGCTTGCTATCGGTTCTCCTGATGCGACGGTAAATGGTGTTAAGACCGGAGCTGTTTTTATTTATGAGTTTAATGGTTCTACATGGATTAAAAAACAAGTACTTACTCCATCAAATGTGGTTGCTGATGGGCTTTTCGGAAGATCTATAGCCTTTCATAATAATTACTTAATGGTTGGTGCTCCCGGAAGTCAAGGAGGTAGAGTATATACCTATTCTAAAAACGGAACCTGGTCTCAACTGAATGTATTTCCTTCTTCTGGAACTACTTATGCAGGTGCATTAGGACAGAATGTTGATGTTTCTGATAATACAGCAGTTGTAAGTGCTCCAACCCACAATGGAACAGGAAGTGTCTTCTTTTTAGACCTTCAAAATAATCAGTGGACAGTTGCTTCTCAGATCTCAAATGTTAGAGCGTCTTCTGTTGCTATTGAAAACGTAAAGGCTGTGGTTGGAGTAGACGGAGTATCTGCTCAGTTCTATCTTAAAGATTGGAATGGCTGGGTTCTGAAGAAAACAAGAACAAGCACTGAAGTTGGAGATAGCTTTGGGTATGATGTTGATATTGAAGGTAGCAAAGTATTAGTTTCAAGAAAATATGCTGATAAAAACGGCATTCCAAATGTTGGAGCAGGTGTTTCTTATGACTATTGGAGTACTATCTATAGCAGCTCAAGAGAAGCTGGTGATTTCGAAGAAGCTGTTGAAGTAAATAATTTATATCCAAATCCAACAACTCTTTCAGAAGTTACATTTAATAGTAGTGAAGAAATTCTTCAAGTAGAAGCTTATGGTCAGAATGGAAGTTCATCAAAATTAACTTTCTCCGGAAATAAGATCGATGTAAGATCTTTGACTCCTGGTTTATATACACTACAGATCAGAACTGCTAATGGCATAGAAAGCAGAAAGCTGTCAGTTCTTTAGTTTGGTTTATTTTTTAAAATGATAGGAGTGCATTCTACAGCACTCCTTTTTTATTTATGCTGTGAAAAGTTTTGAACCTGTTTAATCTCTGCTAAAATCCGAACAAATACTTTTATATATTTTAGTAATTCCACTTTTTAGATAGCTCAATTTTTTGGTTACCATTTTATCAATCTTGTCTAAGATACAAGCCTCAATAAGAATATACGGTGATTCTGTAATAAACAATTATGCATTAGTATATCAGGAATAAGCTATTATAAATCCAAAAGAGGCTTATATGAATCAGGTAAAAAAGACAAGAATCCAGCCTATAAATTGACAATAAAAATTTAATACTTATGAAATTATTAAAATTTACTCTTATGAATTTGATGGTGGGAGCTATGTCGCTTTCAGCCATTTCACAGACTCACATGCTGAATCCATCTAACACTCCTTATGCGCATATGGGAGAAAGTGTGGCACAATTTGGAGGCTACTCTTTGTTCGGTGCTTATGAAGATGGAATATTGCTGGACCAATATGGAAATAAAACTCTTCCGGGAGCTGTTTATCTTTTTAATAGCAATGGTGTACTTGAAAGAAGTTATATGCTTACAGCAGACTCACTTCGCTATGCAAACGTAGGTCGTTCTGTTTCCTTGAATAGTAACTTCATTGCAGCAACTGTTACCGGTACTATTATTACTCAAGGGCCAAGACCATGTGTATATATTGCCGGTAAAACGAATGGCGTATGGAATAACAACTATAGCTATAGCATAACAGACCCGGATGTGGTAATCAACACTGAATTGCAGGTAGCTTTGGATGGGTATGGAACGCTTGCTATCGGTTCTCCTCTTTCAACTGTTAATGGTGTTCAGACCGGAGCAGTATTTATTTATGAATTCGTCGGTAATCAGTGGGTTAAAAAACAAGTGCTTGTACCTTCCAATGCTATTGCTAATTCCAGATTTGGAAAATCTATCGCATTCCATAACAATTATTTAATAGTTGGTGCTCCACAAAGTGAAGGAGGTAGAGTATATACCTTCAGTAAAAATGGAACATGGTCACAGCTAAATGTATTCCCTTCAGGAACTACTTATGCAGATGCCAGACTTGGTGAGAGAGTTGACGTATCAGATAATACTGCAGTTGTAAGTGCTCCAAATCATAATGGTACAGGAAGTGTTTTCTTCCTAGATCTTCAGAATAATCAGTGGACTGTTTCTTCTCAAATCTCAAATCTAAAGGCAACTTCTGTTGCTATTGAAAACGTGAAGGCTGTGGTTGGAGTAGACAATGGGCAATATTCTGTAAATGGAATTGCTGCTCAGTTCTATCTTAAAGACTGGAATGGCTGGGTTCTGAAGAAAACCAGAACAAGCACAGAATCTGGTGATAATTTCGCATTTGATGTAGATATCGAAGGGAGCAAAGTGTTGGTTTCAAGAAAGTATGCTGATAAAAATGGAATAGTAAATGTTGGCGCAGGGGTATCTTACGATTATTGGAGCACTATCTACAGCAGCACAAGAGAAGCTGGTGATTTTGAAGAAGCAGTTGAAGTAAATAATTTATATCCAAATCCAACTACTCTTTCTGAAGTTACATTTAACAGCACTGAAGAAATTGTAGAGGTTGATGCTTATAGCCAAAACGGTAGCTCATCTAAATTATCTTTCTCTGGAAATAAGATCGATGTGAGATCTTTGCCTCCTGGCTTGTATACTTTACAGATCAGAACTGCTAATGGCGTTGAAAGCAGAAAGCTGTCAGTTCTTTAATATAGTTTTTTAAAATAATGAAAAGGAGTGCTCATATCCGGGCATTCCTTTTTTGTTTTAGGATAAATGAAATGGAAAAGGGAGCTTGTAGAGACGCCATGCATGGCGTCTCAAAACGTTCAATCACAGAAACCCTTTCAGTTTTTTATTAACCTTTTTTATGATTTTTTTTCTAAGTTTTTTGTGCTATGAATAAAGATGTTTAGAAAGTGAATACTTCTGATATATTGCCTGAAGGAGACGCCATGCATGGCGTCTCTACAATATCGATTAATTGTTACAATAAACTTTTCTCTTTGATCAAACGATAAAATTTCTCAGGTTCTTCTAAATGTGGCATGTGAGCTGAATTTTCAAAAGTCTCAAAAGTCTTAGGCGTAGCCTGAAGAAATTCAAAGTATTTTACTGAGATCTCAAACGGAGCAACTCCATCATGCAATCCTTGGATGAAATGAACTGGAACATTGATATTAAATTGTTTTTTGAAAAGATTGAGTGAATCCATTTCCGGTAGCAATGCTTTTTGGCAAAACTCCATTCCCTGCTGTGTTCTGAATATATCTGTTAATTTATAGTGCTTGCAGAAAAGTATATTTGTCAGTGTTTCCAATAGTATGTGAACATATCTTTTTTTTATCATGATACCACCCATATTAGAAATAATCTTAGCCCGCTCTTGAAATACATCCGACGTTTTAACTGAAGTGTAGTCTGTTTGATTTAAATGCTTCACTAGATTTGTCTTGCCTTTTTCCCTTGCTTTCTTTTTTGCAAAATCAATTGCGTGTCTATTCGCATAAGGTATATCGATATCTATTCCAACCAAAAAAATATTGCTATATAGCTCTCCAGCTTTTGACACAGCCATAAGAGAAATTGTTGCGCCAATTGAATAGCCAATCAGGATAGCCTTTTTCTTGTTATATTTTTTTAAAAGGTATTGAGTGCAATCAATTAAGTCTTCCGTAAGTTGTTCCAGTGATATGCTTTTAGGATTTGTTTGCTTGTCGAATGATTTTCCGCAACCCCTTTGGTCCCAGTATGCAACTAAAAAGTCATCTTCCCATTTCAGAAGTTTATTCATTGAATCTGCTTCCGATATCATAGGGAAGCCTGGGCCAGCCTGAACCTGAATAATAAGAGGAGCTTCAACGTTCTTTCCCCTTATGAGTACCCATTGTTCGGAGTTATTGATTTTAATTTTTTCGAGAAATTCTGTCTTCATGTTTTCCTTCTTTTGTACTCAAAGAAAAAACATGAAACTTTAAATCCCGTTCGCATTTGCGAAGAAATTATTTTTCTGATTTTAATCTGCTCAAATGCTGATAACTAATGCCCAGATAAGATGCTATGTGGTACTGTGTTGCTCTTTGTAAAACAAGAGGTTGATTTTTTATAAGGTCATCATATCGCTGCTTTGGAGTTTGCAAAATAAATGAGGTTGTCCTTTTGTAAAACTGTAAAAAAGTCTGCTCGAGTAATATCCTGTAAATTTTTTCGAAGGAGTGTGATTTATCGCAAAGTTTCAGAAAATCAGAATAGTCAAAAACGAGCAGCGTTGTAGGAGTCATAGCTATTGTGCTTGAAGTAAGAGGATGTCTCCCTATAACTGAAGGTAGGTCAGCGCAGAAACTGTTTTCAAAGTAAAATGAATCAGTTACCTCATTGCCATCTTTGTTATAGAATTTTCTCAGATAACCATTGATTATAAATGCAATTTTATTGCATAAAGTATTTTCCTGTATCCAGCAATCTCCTTTATCCAAATTTACTTCGTGGATGATTCCTAAGAAAGCAGCTTTTTCAGTTTTGGAAAGTGGCTTAATAGAATTCAATGCCTCTATAATATTTTCTTTCATTATTGTGTTTCTAAAATGCCTTTTTAATAACGATCAGACAAGAAACTTATGGTAATGGAATTAATCCTCAGTTTCATAATGTCTTTCCCAATCTGTAAAGACAATAGATTGATTGTCGCCTTTTACTAAAACTTCGAAATTTTCTTTGTCTATGCCTTTAATAGAAATAAAAATTTCAACAGGCATATCTTTATTCTCCTTAGTCAAGCTTTCGATGGTTTTATATAGTTTTTCTTTATCAAAGAATATTGTTGTGCTTTTAAGATTTATATTTCCTGTGTTAGTAAAATTTAAAGTAATATTATAAGGAAGAGGTTTGAGGCTTGAAGTATTTAACGTACTGAAGGTGCTGTTATATCCCCAATATCGACGGTCATCAAAATGGATGCTGTTTAAATCTCCTGGTGCTGAAATATTATAAGACAATTTAAATAGACTTTCCTCTATATCAATCCTCGTTTGCAGTCTTTTAAGATTTTCAATGTTGTGAGTATCTGTGAAAGTGTTTTGATTTTTGCTGTCTGTGTAAAGATCAAACAATTCAATAAATCTTGTCTTTTCTTTTTCGTTTATCGCCTTTGATTTTACTTGATAAGTATGACGTTTCCCCTCCTTTGTGGTGTAGAGATATACCTTGCCTTTTGGAAATATTTCCAATTGAATATTTAATATCATCTGACCATCTGCTTCCGTGCTTGGCTCAAAATTATTAATTGGAAATTTCAGGACATCGCTGTAATAGGTGCCTTCAACAGGGGAGTACCACGATAAGTATAATTCATTTGAGTTTAGAGGGATAAAGGTTGTATTAGGTTCTTCGGCCGGATTGCTGCAACGGGTTTTGTCCCATATATTAAGCTGATTAAGAAATTCATCAGAACGATACCGGCTTTGATTTAGAATCTGAATTTCAGCCTCCTTGTCGTTGGTTGTATTTTTAATCTTTAATGTTTCAATAAATATGGGAAGTTCATTATAGTGAAAGATCTGGAATTGAGCTCTTATATAATTTTTGCTATGATCTGATCCTGTCAAGTGGGTTCTTAATGTTTTGATACTAAAAAATAAAACAGGTGCCCCAATACAAATAATTAACCAGGAGAAAAATACAGGTTTGTTAAGAACTCCTGTTTTATGGTAAGCAATGTAGACGTGCATACCAAAACTATAAACAGCGAAGAGGGCAAGACTAATCAATAAAGGTGAAGAAAACAATTCAAACTCATGGGAAGGGCCTGTGCCTTTGCTATCACCCATTCCTCTTGCATATGAAAGCAATAGTTGTCTACCAAAGGAAAATAAAAATGAAAATACTATGGCAAAGATAATCCCTCCCTTCAATCCGAATTTGTATAGGATTCCAAACTGAATTGCAGCGATAATCATAATGCCAATGAAAGCAAATGTATTGATGTAAAGTCTTTCTAATTGATAACCGTCCATTTTGTAATATGTAAATCTGTTGAAGTTGATGAGAATGCAATATCGACAAATTAAGTTTATAGCCATAGCTTCTGTCTTTTATAAATGGAGATACAATTGTGAGATGTCTTTATTTTTGCTTTCTGAGATGTAGCTATGCGTTTTTAAATCAGAAATTACTTTTCGTTAATTGAAACGATGTGTTTGTCGATTTTCATTCTAATATAGACAGATAAGTTTGTAGATAAGATGAGTAATAATATTATTATTACAATTAATAGGAGCTATTTCTAATTGATAGAGATGTGTAAAGGAAATAATTTTTAATATAAATTAGCATTCAAATTTTATTTAATAAGATATTGCTTAGTGTAATTATGAATAAGCTAAAAGATTTTCTGATGGAATTAGGGAGTTTGTCCTTTGAAGAATGGGAAATGCTGGCAAGCATGGGAGAAAGGCTTCAAATGAAAAAAGCTCAGACATTTTTATTTTCAATGCAATATACTCTTCATGAAGTTTTTTTGCTAAAGGGAACTGTCAGAGCTTATTTGATTGATGAGACCGGAAATGATAAGACTACCGCTTTTTATCAGGAGGGGGCATTCGTGAGTACACATACTTTTAGAACTTTAAATGGAAATTCCATTGCCAATTATGAGACGCTTGAAGATTGTGAATTGGTATTTTTCAAATCAACAGATCTTAAATCTTTTTTTGCTCAGTCACCTCTGCTTCAACAATTAGGATATACTTTAAAGGAACTGGAAAAGAAACGCTTGGCCAGGAGGGACGAGACGCTTTTACCACAAGGCAATATGGAAAAATATAAAAAGTTTCAGGAATATTATCCTAACCTTGAGCATAAGATCTCGCATAAGTATATCTCCTCCTATCTTGGTATGACTCCGGTCTCTTTAAGCAGGCTTCGGAGAAGTATCAGAATCGCAGATAAAAGTGTTAACAATTGATAATACTTTCTCTATTCTGTACGAGTAGCTTTGTCTGAATAAACTTAAATAAACAGACAATGATTTTTAAATTAATTTTCAGGATTTCAAAGTGGTACTATACTTTGTTATTCTTTCTAGTTTCTTTTGCTATCCAATATTTTTTGGTGGTTAAATTTCTTCCTGATTTTTTAACATATTCATCAGGATTTAAGAACCCAGATCAGTTGTTCTGGTACTCGCATGAATATTTGTGTCGCTTGTATTCTGTTCTAGGTAATGAAGGACGTGCGATGTATTTTAAGATGTTATCTTTAGACTTTTTTTATATGCTGTTCACTAGTCTTGCTCTGATGAGTTTAATGTATAATTTAACGATAAATAGCAAATGGAAAAGGTTATGTTTCTTGCCAATGATAGCTGCATTTTTTGATTTCACTGAGAATATATGTCAGATGTTTCTATTAAGATCTTTTCCTGTCAGTAATAGCATGCTTGTACTAATTTCTTCCTCATCATCTTTGATGAAGATGATGCTGATGATGCTATGTTTGTTCTTGATAATGATTTTGTCAATCAAATTCTTTTATTTAAGAATTATAGGACGTCTCTATAAGAATATGAATGGATTGAGGTAATCGATAAACATATATTTGCAATCATTGTTTAAGTGTTGTAGAATACACGCCTTTCTTGCAAATAGGTTTAAGTAAATGAAATGGATCTTTCTATTTATTTCAGTGATTGCCCTTTCAAGATTAGGTATTGCGCAAACTAATACCTATTCGAGTCCGGAATCTATTCAAAGTACAATACCATCAAAAATTAATGCTGAAGCACCAAATCCTTTTAAAGGATTTGGTAGTCCTTGGAAACACTCTTGTGCATTAAACATCGATAATTATTATTCTCCCAAAATTCAAGGAGCCACCGAAGTGGGAAATATATTGTTGCTCCGTGGTGTTTTTGCAACTAAGAGGCATATGGTTCGTGCTACTTTGCCATTTGTTTCCATCGCAACCCCTAATGGCTATAGATCCGGAATTGGAAATTTTAATATTTTCGATATTATTCATTTAACCAATGATAGTTCAAATATACATTTTGGATTGGGACCTTTAGATAGTGCACCGAGTGCGACGAGTTCAGTGCTTGGAGTTGATCAGTGGCAATTTGGTGGAAGTGCTCTCATTGCTCATGTTAATCAGTCTGGCATTATTACAGGTGGACTAGCTACTTATCGAACTGCCTTATTTGGTATTGATCATGGACTGAATGGTGGTGGGTATCTGACGCTCCAGCCTGCATTGCTATTGAATATGGGAAATGGATTATATGGAAGGAGTATGGGAGCTACCTGTATCTTTGATTTTAACAATAAGAAAACATTAATTCCAATTGGAATTGGAATCGGACAGTTTTTTAAAGCTGGAAATGCAATAGTTAATATTTTTATTGAGCCAGGATTTACTGTGTATAGCGAAGGCGAAAATTTACCTGCTTACCAAGTTCTTATTGGCATGTATTTTTTCTGGTTAAAGGATAAAAAGCAAAGCAATGCAATGCCTGATTAAAAATACTTTTCCTCCAATGCTGATTAATTTTATTTGTACCTTCTTTTAAAGTTTTAATAATACTTATCTTAAGATACTGTACTACATTTTAGAAGTATAGCTTAAAGATTTATGCTTAAAGTTTTTGGTTAGTACTTCTTTAAAATTTATAAAATAATGTATTTTGCCTTTTTATAAGTGGATATACTAAGACCTGAAAAATGAAATTTTTCTTTACTATTGGTATCTTTAGCATAGTTACCTTTCAAAATTTTTTATATGGACAAACTTTTAGGCCATTCCCTAATAATCCCGTGATATCCTTTAAGCAGCCTAATCCCGGAGTCTGGAATGATCCTTGTGTATTGAAAGTGAATAATGAGTACTGGATGTACCTTACCTCTCCCAATGGAAAGACAGGACCTTTTGATGGTAATGTTTTACCTTATCTGATGGAGTCCCCAGATGGAGTAATCTGGACGCTTAATGATTCGGTTCCTTTACTTTTAAATAATACAGATCAGGAAGCATGGGATAGTAAAGGTGTTGAGACGCCTTCTGTGATTTATTTCAATTCTTTATATCACATGTATTATACAGCAGTCCCTGAGAATGGTCAAACGGGGCAAGCAGCTATCGGTCATGCTACCTCTGGTGACGGAAGGTTATGGACAAAAGATAAAATAATTCTGGAACCTTCAGGAGTTGCAGCCGATTGGAAAAGTTATTCTGTAGCGGAGCCAGGAGCAGTTGTTTATAATGGTATGATTTATCTTTATTTTACAGGTGTAGGGGCTAGGCAGGACACGACTTATCCTGCAGGGCAATCGGTCATTGGCCTTTGTATTTCAGAGGATGGGTTCTTATTTGGTCCAGCTAAGAAGGTGCTTACTCAGGGTGGTTTGTTTCCTGCCTCAGAGTCCTATTATGGATATTCAACTCCTGCAGCGCTTATAATTGATGAGGCTGTACATCTATATTATGACGTTGTACTTGAAAATCCGCAGTGGCACCAGACAGCGCTGCATCATGCTTATTCAACTAATGGAATAGATTCCTTCATTGAAGATCCTTTAGATATTTTTGAGAAATCGGATTTTACGTGGACTTCAAGAGAAATAAGATCTCCATCAGTTTTATTAGATAGCTCTGTCATAAAGATGTGGTTTGCAGGAGATGATATTTTTAATAGTGGAAAATTCGGTATTGGTTATGCTTCCTCAAATGTTCCTGTCACCGGTATAGGAATGCTTCATGGTTTGAAGAAAGCCAGTCATACCATTTGCCCAAATCCAACTGTCAATTTGGCCATTATAGTAGCGTCAGTGAATTTTAATCTAGCCTCCTTTCAATTGTATGATAATTTTGGAAGACTTGTAAGAGAAGAAAAGAATATTTCTGGTCAGTTATTTGTTCTGCAACGAGACCACCTCCCAAGTGGTATCTATTTGATCCGAGTAGTGGAGGAAGGAAACGCAATAATTCAAGACAGAATAATATTCAGAGATGAATGATATTCTCCTGTAGAGACACCATGCATGGCGTCTCAAATTTTTAATCGCCAACAAAAGAAATTCCGAATTTGATTTATATCAAATGAAATGTGATCTTTTTAAACCACCATTGTAATAAGATCAGATTATGAGAAAAATAAGTATTCCAATTTGATAGCAAATGTCCTCACCGGTTTAGCCTTTATAGCTCATACATTTGTCGGAGATATGGAAATAAGCAGCATTCAGCCTGCTGTTACTATAACAAACTGGAATGAAAAACAAGAGATATGGACAATGGCCAGATGTGGATGGCATTGGATTTCTTTTGACTTGCTATGTGCTACAGTTACACTTGCCCTGGTTAACTTCACAAACTTTTTTAAAAATAAGAAAAACTAATTTACAACTATTGCCTTTCTATTTTTGGGGATATGCCATAGTATGATTGTTTGTTATTATAATCTCAAATTATTTTCCTAATAATTTTCTCAAGCTAGGACAATGGATGTTATTATCAGTAATAAGCGGACTTATTTACTATGGACAAAAAGCAAAATAGTTAGATAGAGAAGATCAAATAAAACATAGGAATCATTGCTTTTAAGATTCAAGGCATCATTCTTCAAAGGGTATATTTATTTTTAATTGAATAGTCTTGGTAAACGGAACATTTTAAATTACTTACAGTTTCCCTATAGATAAATTCGTCTGAAGATTTGATTTAAAATGAAACTGAAATGAGCTCATCAAACGCTGTCCCTACGCTAATTTTCTTTGTCATGCTTATCATTGGCATTTTATTGGGATATATTTCTTTCGGAATGTCTCCTTCATTTATTTCGGTGAGCTTATTTTCATTTATACTTGCTTTAGTTATTTCGTCCTCTATAAAAATTGCCAATCCCTGGGAAAAGGCTCTTGTGCTGCATCTTGGTAAATTTCGCAGATTAAAAGGTCCAGGGATGTTCTTTATTGTACCCATTATTGAAACCATCCCTTATTGGATCGATACCAGAGTAATTGCAACTTCCTTTAAGGCGGAGAAAACACTCACAAAAGATTCTGTTCCTGTTAGTGTAGACGCAGTTTTATTCTGGAAAGTTTTAGATCCTGTCAAGGCTTCTTTAGAGGTTTCAGATTATCATAGTGCTATCAATTGGGCATCACAAACAGCCCTGCGTGATGTTATCGGTAAAACATTGCTTTCGGAGATGCTCGAAGGGAGGGACAAGATCAGTAATGTTTTACAGAATATCATAGATGAACGCACAGAACCCTGGGGTGTCAGAGTGAATTCAGTAGAAGTGAAGGATGTATTGATTCCGCCGGGATTAGAAGATGCCATGTCAATGCAGGCACAGGCTGAAAGAGAAAGACAGGCCAGAGTTATTCTTGGAGATTCGGAAAGACAAGTGGCAGAAAAGTTTGGAGAAGCAGCAAAAACTTATGCAAACGATCCTGTTGCATTGCATTTAAGAGCGATGAATATGCTTTATGAAGGATTAAAAAAGAATTCCACTTTTGTTATTGTGCCAAGTTCTGCAATAGATTCTATGCAGTTAGGGGCAAAGGAAGGAATAACAGGATTTTCAAATGGAATAAATAACAAGAATCCCAAAGTACAGGCACAATGAGGTTGAACTAAGGCGGCTTCGCATAAAAGTCTTATTGTTCCCTGGGATAGAAAAAGAAGAAAAAAATGATGCCATCCTTAAATGGATGGCATCATTAGTACCTTATATACTAGGAAAAATATCAAATTTCCCCATAAAAGTCTGTCTAATAATTAAGGACAGGCTTTTGTATTAATATACTATAGTTCAAATTATCTTGGGAAAGCATAAAATGCGATTCCTTCGTAATTCCAGTAACTTTGTCCATCAAGCCCTCTCGTCGTCATCAAATAGTGGTCAGCTCCTTGTAGACTATAATAACCGTAGACAGGTATAGTGCCCGGAGCCTGGTAATTATATGCATAAAAAGCCACGCCCTGATTTTCCCAGTAATTAGCGAGATTCATATTTCCATTAGTTGTGTAATAATGGTCTGCTCCCTGATTGCTGTAGTAAACGTAAATGGGTACAGTTCCAGGAAGCTGGGAATTGTGGGCATAGAATGTAATACCTTCAAAATTCCAATAACTGTTTGTGGTCATACCTCCCATGCCGAAATAGTGATCAGCACCCTGATTGCTGTAATACACTAACACTGGACGTCTGTCTGAGTTTTTCGGATAAAGAGCATTAAGGCCAAAGACATCGTAAGAGTTGAATGTCCTGTTTCCGCCAGGTGTGCAAGATAACATGAAAGAATTCGGGTCTGCAACCGCCGGAGTGTTTGGAACTTTAATTGCACCCTCAATAGAAGGTCCTTCGTTGTAGTATGCACCACCACAGCTATAGCTTCTGTCCATATAATCTGTATGTCTCATTCCGATAGTATGACCAAGTTCATGCTGGATAACGGTAGCTACATAGTCTATGTTGGACCCTGTTCCAAACTGATAAGTATTCAGATTTATTAAGTTATATGGATTACCTGATGCTGTAGGAAAACCCGCATATCCCAATATTCCGGATACATCATAGAATCCATTAATTGTAATTTCTGCTCCGCTTGTTACCCTCTCAAACCTAAGGCCCAAAAAAATTCCATTATACCTTGAAATTGCTTTATCTGTTGCCTGAACGAAATTAGATCCTAAAGAAGAAGAAACAGCTATTGTAATTACTCTTGGTAATCCTGTAATGATATTTGTTGTGCGGTATTGATCTGTTTTGCTTGTTCTGAGAGCTGAAGAATTAGCAATGTCAGCTTCTGTAAGAAAAATATCTCCTTCCACGATGTAGCCATTGTCTCGTTTTATAACAGAGCTGGTATTGTAGCCTGCAGATTTTAAAGATGCAATTATTTCATCCGGTACTTGAGATTTTTTCTGATCAGCTTTAGAAAGATCTCCTTCATTTTTTTTGCAAGAGAACAAACCTGTTGTTAAGCATAGCATTAACGCTATATAGGTGATTCGTTTTTTTATCATAAAAATTTAGTTTGAAAATGTTTATATTAAAATAGAATGAGTGCTTTAAATCCTCTGATAGGTAATGATAGCTAGTATGGTTTCTATTCTATCATATTTTTCATGATGATTCGAAATCCGATTTTTTCAATTTTACTATTGTGTCTTAACAGAGGTTATTGTCGATAGGTAACTCAAACTTAAAATCTCACGTCGCAGTCCATTTGCGATATGACAAATAAAATTTTAATCCTTCTTTAGATTGATAATTGAATGCAAAAGTGAGTAAGTCCTTTGTAGAAAAAAATAGCCAATTTTAGTCATTTTTGGGTAAATGGCTAAGTATTAGAGTATCGCAGGGGAGATGATGGTTTAGGTGATAGAAACATTTATACATCGTAAATATACCTTCAAGGTTCTAAACCTTGAAGGTGGTGGGAATTTCTTATGCTACTTTCAGCTCTTCAGTTACGTTTCAAGAAACTGTATAAGGAAGAAAAGATCCCTTGTCTTTTTCTCAAATAGCCCTATTAGGATGAAGTAAGGGCTTGAGTGAGTTGTCTGCGGGATTAGTTGAAGGGGTGAAGTGAAGATTTCATAGAGACAACCATGCATGGCGTCTTCAAGGTATATTGAAATGTGTATTATAATTACCAAATTACATTGGTATAATGATTTAGGAAAATGAAAGGTAATCTTTAATGATTTTTTCAAACTTAATAAACTCTTCGAAAGGGAAATCATTTCGTCTGATTGTAATGTAATTTTTATCTTTCATTAATAAGAATGACTTTTTTAATTGTAGATAAGCGATGGTTAAAAAACTGTTTAGTGGTATCTCAAATTCTACAGTTGGGGTGAACTCTTTTATCTTTTCTCCTAGTGTCTCTTTAAACCCTAATACTTCAACCTGCAGGGTGTGCTGCCGGTCTTTTATTTTTCTTAGTTCAAATTTTTCCCCTCCTGGTTCATCATACCAAAAGAATGAAGCACTTTCCTGACCTTGTATTAGCTTGGATAATGCTTTAATAAAATCATAATAAGGGTTTCCAAATACATGAGTGATAGTTATTTGATATGAATCGTGTCCAATGAAAATTCTGCAAATACTCCATCCATGAGGATTCATTGTTAAGATAAAATCAATATCGTCAGTTTTTTGCATTTTATTAGAACTTATCTTTCTGTTATCAATTTTTTATTTCAACCGCTCTTTAATCTTTTTCTTTGCTTTAATATATCTATCCCGATTTCGCCATGGTGAATATACGGTAGGTGCTTTTCTTGCAATCAAAAAATCAATTATTTCTTCTCTTCCTAACTCATCGAAGCTTTTTCTCTCAAAACAATAACCTAACTTCAAATCTTTAAACTCTTTGTACTCTTGTCGAATATAATGATTCAAGCATTCTTCATTGGTTAGATACTTTTCTAATCCAAAACCTATCTTTATATTCAAGAATCTATCACTTGATCTTTTATCTCTTCTTGATTTTATTAAATAGATCATATCATAATAAACTGCATCATCACAAGCACACTTCCTTTTAGCCCCTCCTTCGTTTTTATAGAAAAGGCCATATATCAATCTTTCTGCCAATTCAGTGGTCAATGACGCATCTTTTTGCTTTGGATATAATTTAAAGTATAGTTCTTTAAATTCCTTGGGTAGGGGCGATTCTCGTTTAATTTCTGAAGTATAAATTACTAATTCATCTTCTGTCAGATATTTTTTCCACCCATTGATCAGCCAATAATAGCCACCAGCGATCATGAGTATAAAAACAAATAATATACTCAGTAAAATTTTATAGAGTTTTTTCATTTTAAAAGATGTGAATCTTTTGCTAGAGGGATATATATGGTCTTAGATTTTTAGCTTGTGAAGTAAAGTAATTAATCAAATGAATATATTTTATTTTCACGTTGAAGTTCTTTCAAAAAGTCTTGCCTCTCTTCACTATCCTTCATTCCAGATTGCTTTATCATTTCGTATTGTTTCCTAATGACTTTTATACACTCCGTCTCAACCGGATAATTATCGGCCAGTTCGTAGAGATTTTTAAAATATTCAACTAGCTTTCCTTCATCCATAAATGGATATGTATTATCCATACCATTTAATAAAAAATACAAATAATATCTTTCGTTGTTCTTTCCCTCTTTTGAGAACAAAAATTCAGGGTTGGTATTATTGAATTTTTCCCACCAAAGTAATCTTTCTAAAAAATCTTTTTCCGTAAGCAAGATTGAAGCATCATTCTCAAACCAATTTTTGTTTTCATAATTTACTTGGTCTAGATATTCAATCATTCTGTGAGAAAGAATATGATAAAACTCTCTTTTTATAAAATCTCGATCTTGTTCAATTTCTATGATTCCCTCTGGATAGTTAAAGTTAAATCCATTTCGTCTTAGTTCATTATAGTATGTTTTTGCCCTTTTTTCAGGAGCCTTTTGTCGGGAAATTGTTACAAAAGGTGTATAATCAGTTGTATCATGTTCTAATACACTATTTAACGAATCGGTAACTAAATCATAATATTTATTAAAAATAAAAAATAGTGAATCAGCTTTGATAGTATCACACTTAGTAATAATCAGGCTTAATTCTTTTTTAGCTAATCCAATACTCATAGGCTTATGACAGTCCAATCCATTTAGATAGTTTGCATAATTTATGAACAGGCTGTCAGAGTTAAATCCTTTTAAATCAATTTTGCCACATTCTTTTGGAATAATATAAGCAACCATCGCAGTTATTTTTTCTTTGTTTAGTTTTTGATGATTATCCTTTTCCTCATTGGTAGAAGAGCAAGCCCCCAGAACAAGTAATGTGAAAATGATTTGTAGGTGAATTTTATTCATATTTTTAAAGCGGTTCTATTATTTTCCAGATCTTGTTAATCACTTCTGTAGGCTTTTGTATCTGAAGATAATTCTTCTACTAATTTACCAAATTTGGGAGGTTAATGAAAATTTCAAATTGAGTCAAATAGCACTTTTTAATTGTTAAATCGCGAAATGAAATTAAAAATATAGCGTTAGAGATAATGAATTGGACAAGAGAAATGCCATGCATGTCGTCTCTACGAGTAATTTACATAATCAGATTTTTCCCCTAACTTGCCTCCTCAAACCAAAATACCCGTGCAACTACTTCCGTCCGACCTCCATAAAAAAATCTCTGCTGCAATCAACGTCTATGATAAAAGCGAAGCCGAAAGTATAGCCTACATTCTTATGGAGCACTTCTGGACTATCAATAAAACAGATGTACTGCTCAATCAAAAAACAACTGAAGTTAACGAAGAAGAACTCTCGTCATTAATCAAAAGAATAAACACAGCAGAGCCAGTCCAATACATCACAGGCGAGACCTGGTTTTACGACAGAAAATTTAAGGTCAATAAACATGTATTGATCCCAAGGTTTGAAACAGAAGAACTTGTTCATCTTATTATCAACGAACATAAAAAGAAACAACAGCTCAGAATACTTGATGCTTGCACTGGAAGTGGATGCATAGCCATCAGTCTTAATGCTGAACTAAATTCAGAACAAACATTTGCAGTTGATATCAGTACCGAAGCTTTGCAAACAGCTAAGTCAAATGCTGAATTAAATAATACTCCAGTCACCTTTATTCAGGACAATCTTCTAAATCCTGATTTAGGTATGCTTCCTGATAATCTGGATATTTTTGTCAGCAATCCACCTTATGTAAAAGAAAGCGAAAAAGCACTCATGCATTCCAATGTACTTGATTATGAACCTCACCTTGCGCTCTTCGTCGAAGATGATAATCCTCTGATATTTTATAAAGCTCTTACCAAGCTTGCTAATAACCTTTTAAAACCAGGCGGTAAAATCTATTTTGAAATCAATGAACAACTTGGAAAAGAAACAGCAGAAGTGCTAAGATCTTTTGATTTTCAGAATATTCGGGTTGTTAAAGACCTGAATGGAAAAGATCGGATCGTTGCTGGAGATAAAAAATAAATAATTAAACAAAATACAGTGTCAAGGACTTATGCATTAGAATAAGTTTAATTTGGATAGGAATTAAAATTAACTTATTTTTACTTTCAAGCGACTTTAGGGGTGCCGGAAAAGGCTGAGATTATACCCTTGGAACCTGATTCAGTTAGTACTGACGAAGGGAAAAGTTAAAGACCTCTCTCTTTATCTCCAATCTCCTGAAATCGTTGCATACAACTAAATTCCAAATAAATGGAAGTGATTGTCAACAACGAAAGAACACCAATATCATCAGACAAGCTTAGTTCCTTACTGGACCAGCTCAATATCAAAGAGTCCAAAGGCGTAGCTGTAGCCATCAATGACAGGGTCTTACCTAAGAAACACTGGGCAAGCCAAACTCTCAAAGATCAAGACAAAGTAACAATCATCAGAGCCACGCAAGGAGGCTGATTCTTTATATTTTAACCATTTTAATATGAGAAAAGACAAAATTCCATCAGCAGAAAGCATCACAAGAGATCCATATACCGGATCACGTAAAATCTATGTGAAAGGTACTTTCCATGATATAAAGGTGGCAATGAGAGAGATCTCTCTGACTGATACTGTTTTCAAATTCAATAATAATAAAACAGAGAAAAACCCTGCGGTTACAGTCTACGACACCAGTGGTCCTTATACAGACCCTGAAGTTGAGATCAATGTAAAAAAAGGACTTCCAAGACTTCGTGAAGAATGGATTCTTAAAAGAGGAGATGTGGAAGAACTTTCGGAAATCTCTTCTGAATATGGAAAACAAAGATTCTATAATACTGACCTTGATCATCTTCGTTTTGAACATATTAAGAAGCCACTAAAAGCTAAGAAAGGACAGAATGTAAGCCAACTGCACTATGCTAAAAAAGGTATAGTTACACCAGAAATGGAATACATTGCTATCCGTGAGAATCAAAGAATACAGGAAATTCAGAACCCTGGTTGTCAGCATGCAGGTCACAGCTTCGGAGCAAATACTCCTAAAGGTTTTATCACACCGGAGTTTGTGAGAGACGAGATCGCTGCGGGAAGAGCTATTATCCCAAATAATATCAATCACCCAGAAAGTGAGCCGATGATCATCGGAAGAAATTTCCTGGTGAAAATTAATGCAAACATTGGTAACTCTGCCGTTACTTCAAGTATAGAAGAGGAAGTTGAAAAGGCTGTATGGGCTTGCAGATGGGGCGCAGATACTATCATGGACCTTTCTACTGGAAAGAACATTCATGAAACAAGAGAGTGGATCATCAGAAACTCTCCTGTACCTATCGGAACTGTACCAATCTATCAGGCACTTGAAAAAGTAAATGGTAAAGCTGAAGACCTAACCTGGGAAATCTTCAGAGATACTTTGATCGAACAAGCTGAACAGGGAGTGGATTATTTCACTATTCATGCCGGTGTACTTTTAAGATATGTTCCGCTTACTGCGAAAAGGGTAACAGGTATTGTATCAAGAGGTGGTTCTATCATGGCTAAATGGTGCCTTGCTCATCACAAAGAAAACTTCTTATATACACACTTCGAAGAGATCTGCGAAATCATGAAAGCTTATGATGTTGCATTTTCTCTTGGTGATGGTCTTCGTCCTGGTTCTATTGCTGATGCTAACGACGCTGCTCAGTTCGGAGAGCTTGAAACTCTTGGTGAACTGACTAAGATCGCATGGAAGCATGATGTACAGGTAATGATCGAAGGTCCTGGTCACGTACCAATGCACCTTATCAAAGAAAATATGGACAAGCAGTTGAAAGAGTGTCATGAAGCTCCTTTTTATACGCTTGGTCCATTAACTACTGACATTGCACCAGGTTATGACCACATCACTTCAGCCATCGGTGCTGCAATGATAGGATGGTTTGGCTGCGCAATGCTTTGTTATGTAACTCCTAAAGAACACCTTGGTCTTCCAAACAAGAAAGACGTTAAAGATGGTGTTATTACCTATAAAATTGCGGCCCACGCTGCCGACCTTGCCAAAGGACATCCGGGAGCTCAATACCGCGACAATGCTTTGAGCAAAGCGAGATTTGAATTCAGATGGGAAGATCAGTTCAACCTTTCTCTGGATCCGGATACTGCTAGAGAATATCACGACGAGACATTGCCTGCTGAAGGAGCTAAAGTGGCACACTTCTGCTCTATGTGCGGACCGAACTTCTGCTCTATGAAAATTACTCAGGATGTTCGTGATTTTGCTGAGAAACAAGGGCTGTCAGAACAAGAAGCTCTTGAAGTAGGAATGAAAGAGAAATCTTCTGAGTTCACGAAAACAGGAGGCGAAATCTATATATAGATTTCCCTGAATGCATGCAACTCATTGTCATAACGAATGAACAACTTTTAAAAAGAGAGCATGATTTACTTCATGCACTCTTTGAAGAAGGTCTGGAAGTATTGCATATCAGAAAGCCTTATTATACTCTTCATGAACTGGAGTCTTATGTAGAAGGTATAAATCCTTCTTATTACAATAGAATCTCCGTCCATCGTATGCCTGAAATTATAGAAAGATTTCCTTTGCGAGGTTATCATTTCAGTTACGATGCATTCAAAAAAGACAATAGGGATTTAAAACTGATTAATAAATTCAGACAAAGCAATCGTTTGGTAAGTTGTTCGTGTCATTCTGTAGAAGATCTTAAAGCAGCTAAGGAGATAACCGATTATCAGTTTATCAGTCCGCTGTTTGATAGTATTTCAAAGTCAGGATACAAAGCAGGTATTAACCTCAATGAGTTAAGTAAATTTCTTTCAGAAAATAATACCACTATATATGGATTGGGAGGAATTGATGAACATACCATTCCAAACTTGCAAAATACAGGCTTGAAAGGAGTAGTTGTATTAGGAATGATCTGGAAGCAGTTTGCAGAAGATTCAGATATAAAGAAAGCAGTTCAAAGATTTACATTGCTTAGAGAAACGTTGGCCATAAGGGCTCAGTAAGAATGAACAGAATAAGAACAAAAGTTCTTTCCATTGCAGGATTTGATCCAAGTGCAGGTGCAGGGGTCCTTGCTGATATCAAAACTTTTGAAACACATAAAGTTTATGGTCTGGGCGTAGTATCATCATTGACTGTTCAGAATGACAAAGAATTTCTTGCCAACCAATGGATTCCTATTGATAATTTACTCCAACAAATAGAAGTGTTGTTGAAAGAATACAAAGTGGAGTTTGTTAAGATCGGATTGATAGAAAGTTATGATATTCTTTTGCAACTTGTTGAAGTATTAAAAGGCTATAATCCAAAAGTCAAAATCGTGTGGGATCCCGTGATAAAAGCAAGTGCGGGTTTTACATTCCATGCTGATCAGAATCAGGAGAAAATTAGTAAAGTGTGTTCTGCTCTATATATGATCACACCTAACTGGAATGAAATTCAGTTTCTTGTTCCTGATAAAGATCCGATAGAGGCAGGTAAATATCTAAGTAGTTTTTGCAATGTTTACCTCAAGGGAGGTCATAATAGTAAAAATGAAGCAAGGGATTATCTGTTTTCAATGGATGGAAAAGTTTATCCTTTTAAACCGAAAACGATAGTTCCATATCCCAAGCATGGTTCCGGTTGTGTCCTTTCATCGGCTATCACAGCTAATCTGGCCAAAGGATATCCTTTGCTCAAAGCAAGTCTCAGAGCCAAAGACTATGTTACAAAATTTCTGGCAAGTAATCAGACTTTGCTGGGAAATCATAAAGGTTAAAGAAAATGCAGATTTCAAGAATACATTATATAACACAAGATAATATCCCTGGCTTCACTCATGCACAGCTTGCCGAAGAGGCTTGCAAAGGCGGTGCAGACTGGATTCAGTTAAGGGTGAAAGGCAAGGGTACAGCAGAGTGGAGAAAGATTGCAGAAGAGACTCTAGCTGTTTGTCAGCAATACAATGCAAAACTTATCATCAACGACAATGTGAGGATTGCAAAAGAAATAGGTGCAGACGGTGTTCATTTGGGTAATGATGATATGCATCCTGAAGAAGCAAGAGAAAAGCTGGGAGAGGAGTTTATCATAGGAGGTACAGCTAATACATTCTTTCATCTTGAATCCAAATGCCAGTTCGTGGATTACATTGGTCTTGGTCCTTTCCGTTTCACAAGTACAAAGGAAAAGCTTAGTCCTGTGCTTGGAGCTGAAGGATATAAGCAAATCCTGAGTTCCTGCAAAAATGCAGGGATAGACGTTCCCATCATTGCTATCGGCGGAATTAAGGAAGATGATCTTGATGGAATATTTCAAACAGGAATTTATGGCGTTGCCATAGCTTCTATAGTCAATGCTGCAGAAAACAAAGCTGCAGCAATGAGAAATTTTATTCAGCATTTAGAAAAAGTGTCGCTTCAATAACTAATCATATGAAACCACTGGTAATTGCAGGCAAAACATTCAATTCAAGACTTTTTACCGGTACTGGCAAGTTCTCTTCCGGTCAGTTAATGCAAGATGCCTTACTGGCATCGGGTTCTGAACTTGTAACAGTTGCATTAAAGCGTATTGATCTGAAAAATCAGGAAGATGAAATTCTTCCATACTTGAACCATAGTCAGTTTAATTTATTACCCAATACTTCAGGCGTAAGAAATGCTAAGGAAGCCATCTTTGCGGCACAACTTGCAAGAGAAGCTTTGGAAACCAACTGGCTCAAATTGGAAATTCATCCCGATCCTAAATACCTTCTCCCTGATCCTATAGAAACTTTAAAGGCTGCAGAAGAGCTGGTAAAGCAAGGATTTATCGTGTTACCTTATATAAATGCGGATCCAGTGCTTTGTAAGAGACTGGAAGAAGTTGGTACTGCAGCTGTAATGCCATTAGGTTCTCCAATTGGCTCTAACAGTGGTTTGCAGACAAAAGCCATGCTTGAAATAATCATTGAGCAAAGCAAAGTTCCGGTGGTAATAGATGCTGGTATAGGTGCTCCGAGTCACGCGGCTGAAGCTCTTGAGATGGGAGCGGATGCGGTTCTTATCAATACAGCGATGGCGGTTTCAGCTGATCCTGTGAAAATTTCGATTGCTTTTAAAATGGCAGTTGAAGCAGGACGAATGGCTTTTGAAGCTAAGATGGGCAAATCAGGTAAAGAAGCAGTGGCAAGCAGCCCGCTTACAGCATTTCTTGACGAACTATAATTATGAACAGCTTCCTCAACGTTTTCGAAAAACATTCATGGGAAGAAGTGAAGGCAAGCATCTATTCTAAAACAGAAGCAGATGTACGCATTGCTTTGAATAAAAAGAAACGTGATCTTGAAGATTTTAAAGCACTAATATCTCCGTCTGCAGCTCCTTTCCTTGAAGAGATGGCAAAGCTCAGCAGAGAATTGACACTAAAAAGATTTGGGAATACGATCCAGATGTTCGTGCCAATGTATCTTTCAAACGAATGTCAGAATATCTGCACCTATTGTGGCTTCAGCCTTGATAACCCAATGAGGAGGACGACGCTGTCAGAGAAGCAGATAGATAAAGAAATAGAAGTCATCAAGTCATATGGTTATGATCATATTCTGCTTGTAACAGGCGAAGCAAATAAAACTGTTGGTGTTGATTATTTCGAAAAAGCAATCAAACAGATCAGGCCTCATTTTGCAAACATCTCTATGGAGGTGCAGCCTCTGGATCAGGACGAATATGAGAAGCTTCTTCCTCTTGGTATTCATGGAGTACTGGTTTATCAGGAAACTTATCATGAGGAGAATTATAAATTCCATCATCCTAAAGGAAAAAAATCCAACTTCGAATACAGACTTGATACTCCCGATCGATTAGGAAGAGCGGGAGTCCATAAAATTGGGCTTGGTGTGCTTATTGGTCTTGAAGACTGGAGGACGGATTCATTCTTCAATGCCCTTCATCTCGACTATCTTGAAAAGACTTACTGGAAAACCAAATACAGTGTTTCTTTCCCTCGTCTTCGTCCATATGCAGGCAAAGAGCCGAAGGTAGATATGTCGGATAGAGAGCTTGTTCAATTGATTTGCGCTTATCGAATTTTTAATGAAGAATTGGAGTTGACTATATCAACCAGAGAAAGCGAGAAGTTTAGAAATAACATTATCAAGCTTGGTATCACCACCGTGAGTGCAGGCTCTAAAACAGATCCGGGTGGATATGCTTCTAATACTGATGCTTTGGAACAATTCGAAATTTCAGATGAAAGAACACCGCAGGAAGTTGCTTCTATGATTAAAAATCTTGGCTATGAGGTGGTCTGGAAGGATTGGGATCAGGCTTATGAAGTTGTAAGTGATAAGTAGTAAGTTTTAAGAAAGCTGAAAGCGTAAAGCACAAAGCTTAAAGTACTTCCCTTGAAATTTACAACACACTCAAGTCCTTTTCTTTCAGGCGATGGATTTGGTATGAGGTTTTAAGTTATAAGACAGGTTGAAACCTTGAGGCCTAAGATTGAAATCAGATCTTTTCTGTTTTTTTTAAACCATCTAAAATGAAAAGGATAGCACCAATAATAATTTTCATATTATTAATCTCATGCCAGCAAAGGCAAGATTTAGTATTTTCTGCATCTGATGAATTACATATTTTGGATTTATATAAATCCGGAAGTGAATTTGAAATGCTCTATAACGGGGTTAACTGGGCTGAGGGAACTTTTAAATTAAGGAATGATACAATTTTTGTAAAATATAATTCAAAAGATGATAATAAAGTCTTAGCCAGAAGGATTGTGATTGACCGAAAAGCAAATAGAGTGAAATCAATTGATGGTGTCAATTTTTGTGCGCGTATCGGTATTGATAAATTAAAAAAACCAGATTATTAATTATGTTATGTCCGTCTTACGGGCTAAACAACAATAAATAAATTTAACATCTATGTTCAGCAGCGAAGAACTAAGAAGATATAACAGGCACATAATACTGCCTGAGTTTGGAATGGAAGGCCAGCAAAAGCTGAAAGCTGCAAAAGTAGCCGTCATCGGCGCTGGAGGACTGGGCTGTCCTGTACTGATGTACCTCGCGGCTGCTGGTGTTGGAACTTTGGGTATTATTGATGGCGATATCATTGAAGAAAGTAATCTCCAACGTCAGGTCTTATATAGCCAGGAAGATGTTGGAAAGTCAAAAGCCGCAACTGCAGCCTCCAAATTAAAGAAATCAAATCCATTTATTAATGTCATTGAGATTCAGGAAAGGCTCACATCTGATAATGCACTGACAATTCTTAAAGATTACGATATCATTGTTGACGGAACAGATAATTTTTCAACAAGGTATCTTTCCAATGATGTCTCTGTCATTTTGAACAAACCGCTTGTATCTGCTTCAATTTTTAAATTTGAAGGACAACTCTCGGTGTATAATTATAAAGGCGGGCCATCTTATCGTTGCCTGTTTTCTGAGCCTCCGGCGCCAGGAGAAATGCCATCCTGCTCAGAGGTAGGAGTAATAGGAGTATTGCCTGGAGTAATAGGTTCCTTACAAGCCAATGAAGTAATTAAAGTCATCACAGGAATAGGAGAGCCATTATCGGGTAAATTATTAATATTTGATCTGCTTAGCTTAAGGTCGTCGACTATTTCATTTCAGAGAAACGAAGAAAACTTTGCTATCACAAGTCTTGGTAATTATGATTTTAACTGTGAATTACCAGAGCTTGAATTTGAACCTGGTTATAAAGAGTTGACCGTGCAGGAGTTGAAAACAAAACTGGATAAAAAAGAGCAAGTCTTTTTGCTTGACGTCAGGGAAGAATATGAATATGAAATCTGTAATCTTGGTGGTAAGCTTATTCCTGTGAGCAGAATTCAGCAGCAGGTGGATCAAATCCCTGAGAATATACCTGTAGTTGTATATTGTCATTTGGGAATGAGAAGTGCTATGGTTGTTAAGTTTTTAACAGAGGAGTTCGGATTTAAAAATTTATATAACCTGGAAGGAGGAATTCACGCATGGTCCAAACAAATTGATTCAAATGTGCCGGTGTATTGAACTATTCTTAAAAAGATAGAATTGATACTTACATATTTCCGGCTTAAATGAACTTCTAAAGAGAAAAAGTCCAATTTATTTATTATTAAATAGCTTTTTATATTGAAAAAATTAAATTAATTTTGGCCGGCAAATAGATACTTTAAATTTATTTGCGATGTCTCTAGATTCTTCTAAATTCCTTTTTGAGGCCTTAACATACGACGACGTATTGTTATTACCTGCGTTCTCGGAAATCCTTCCACGCGAAACAAGTACTGCATCTCAACTTACCAAGAATATACAAATCAATATTCCGTTGGTGTCTTCTGCAATGGATACAGTAACGGAATATGAAATGGCCATTGCCATGGCTCACCTGGGAGGTATCGGATTTATTCATAAAAATATGTCCATAGAAAAACAGGCCGATCAAGTAAAAAGAGTAAAGCGTTCAGAAAGCGGTATGATCCTGGATCCTATCACTTTGAGTGAAGATGCTACTCTTGGAGAGGCACTTCAGATCATGGAAGAGTTTAAAATCGGAGGTATTCCGGTTATAAAGGGAGATGGAGTTCTTGCAGGGATTTTAACCAACAGAGATTTAAGATTCGAGAAGACAAGAACTAAAAAGGTCAGTGAGATCATGACCAAAGAAAATCTGATCACTGCAACTGAAGGAACAGATCTTATAAAAGCAGAAGAGATTCTTCAGGAATTCAAGATCGAAAAACTTCCGGTTGTAGATAAAAACTATAAGCTGATCGGACTTATTACGTATAAAGATATACTTAAGAAAAAAGGAAGACCAGAGGCTTGCAAGGATCAATTGGGAAGATTAAGATGCGGTGCTGCGGTTGGTGTTACTCCTGATCTTATAGACAGAATAAGAGCTCTTGTAAAAGCAGGAGTAGATCTTATAAGTCTTGATACTGCACACGGTCACTCAATATATGTGATACAAGCGGTAGAAAAAATAAAAACAGAGTTCCCTGGTCTTGAAGTAGTTGCAGGTAACGTAGCGACAGGGGAAGCAGCCCTTCGTCTGGCACAGGCAGGAGCAGACGCGGTTAAAGTTGGTATAGGTCCGGGTAGTATTTGTACTACACGTATCATTGCAGGTGTTGGGATGCCTCAGCTTTCTGCGGTTTATGAATCTGCAAAAGCAGTTGAAAAGTTGAATGTTCCAATCATTGCTGATGGCGGAGTGAGATTCTCCGGAGATATTGCAAAAGCGATTGCAGGTGGTGCAAGCAGTGTGATGGTTGGTTCTTTACTGGCAGGAACTGAAGAAGCTCCGGGTGAAGTAATCATTTACGAAGGAAGAAAATTCAAATCGTACAGAGGTATGGGATCTCTTGAAGCTATGGAAGATGGCTCAAAAGACAGATATTTTCAGGATGCTGAAGATTCAGTGAAGAAGCTTGTTCCTGAAGGCATCGTCGGAAGGGTTCCATATAAAGGTCTGGTGTCGGAAGTGATTTACCAAATGATTGGTGGTCTTAAAGCTGGTATGGGATATTGCGGAGCAAAAGATATTGATGCACTTAAGAAAGCTAAATTCGTAAAAATTACAGCTGCTGGCGTTAAAGAAAGCCATCCGCATGATGTTCACATTACTAGAGAAGCTCCGAACTATAGTTCCAGATAAAAAAATAAAAGATTATAAACCTTTTAGCTAATTTCACCTTTTGAGTCGGTGTTTAACGACTCAAAAGGTGATTTGCCTTAAAAGAAATTGAATTAAAAGAAATTTTTTTAAACTCAAAGGATCGCTGATTTCGAATGTCTGTTAAAGGATATTTTCAACTTTATCTGATAATTTCAATTGTCAGTTGGTTAGCCTTGGTAGTCGGGGATCTACTGACGTTATATTCACTGAGTCATGTCTTTGATTTTTATCTGACAGACTTTTGGAGAAATGCACTTCTTACGTCTTTTTTTCTATTTACTTTCCTTCTGTTTAAAATTAATATCGGTCAGAAAAAGAGCTCTAATTTTATAGAGATGCTCTGGCAGGTATTCATATTCGGAGCAACAACCATTCTTATAAGTCTTTTGGTCAAGTTTATGTTGTTTTTGTTCGGCACTCCTGTCTTTAAAAAGAATCTGCTGTTCAATAACCTCATATACCATTTTAATATAGCCCTGGTAACTGTTTTTCTTGCCAATGGATTTTATGTTTGGAAAAAAATGATTCTGTATCAGAAGAGTAAGCAGCTTAATATGATTTGGCTTCTTTTCGAGCTGCTGGCACTTTTGAGCATGCTGTCCAATTTCGCCTATTTCGATATTTTCAATTTTAAGATTTATCTGTATGCAATTCCGCTCTTCCTTTTCGGAATGATACTTTCTTTTAATCTTAAATGGGTGGCATTCCTGAATTACAAGCAAAAGTGGCAGAGTATTTTGCTGATTGTTTTAATTATTGTAATCGGTTTTACCTTTTTGCAACAGATTTATGAACAGCATTTTGGGACGATCCTTATTATAGATCTTGCTCAGAATCTGTTTATTGGTGGGGTTTCTTCCTTTATCCTTTTGAACTGTTTTTCAGCACTTCTTGTATTATTATTCAATCTTCCGACATCCTCTGTTTTTGAGCAGAAGTTTGGGGAGGTCATGATCTTTCAAAAGCTGAGCCAGTCAATTCAGCTTGGAAATAAGGAAGATGAAGTGCACGAAATATTAATTGACAGCAGCTTAAGTACAATTTTTGCCAATGCGGGCTGGCTGGAGATTGTGGATGAAAAAGGCAATTTCAAAGCATTCATCAACAAGGGGATAAGTGAAATCGATGTTTTCGAAATAAAAAAAGTACTAAGAAAGAATCACTTCAATATTGATAATCAGCCTCAGTATATAAAGGATGCGAAAAGCCTGGAGCATTCGGAAAGAATCCAAAAACTTCCTTTCAAATCCTTGTTGATTATCCCTTTATATAGTCATAAACAGAAGCTGGGAACACTTGTTTTGCTTAAAAACGAAACGGATGCTTTTGATAAAGAGATGGTTGATATCATCTGCAGTTTTGTGAGTCAGGCGAGTATAGCTATCAAAAACTTCAGGTTGATCGATGAAGCAGTGGCTACAGAAAGATATCAGGAAGAACTTAAAATTGCCAAAGAAGTCCAGAAAAGTCTTTTACCTCAAAGTTTGATTTTTAATATCAATTTGCAAATCACCGCTTTTACAAAGGCGGCAGATGAAGTAGGAGGTGATTATTATGATTTTTATGAATATTCTGATAAGAAAATAGCGATGGTAATCGGAGACGTTTCCGGAAATGGAACCTCAGCTGCTTTTACCATGGCCCAGATGAAAGGAGTATTCCAAAGTCTGGTACAGACAGAAATTCCACCTGACGAATTCATGGTTCAGGCAAATAAAGCCTTGGGCCGGGGATTGGAAAAGTCCTCTTTTATAACGCTTACATTCCTGAGTATCGATACTGAAAATCAGACTATCGAAATTGCTAGAGCAGGACATTGTCCGGCCTTATTCTTCAATAGTCAAACTGGTGAAATAAGTTATCTGAAAAGCAAAGGTTTAGGGTTGGGGATCATTAGAAATAAGGACTATTCGAAACACATAGAAAAGAAAAAAATCAGCTATAATAAAGGAGATATTCTGATTTTATATACGGATGGAATTATTGAAGCGATGAACGAGTCGGGCGAGGAGTTCGGTTTTGATAAATTAAAAAATCTTTTATATATTCACCACGGCTTAAATACCAAGGAAATCAGCAACTTAATACTCGAAAAGTTCTACGAATTCACAGGAACTCAAGCACTTCACGACGATTATACATTCTTAATAATCAAATTTGTATAAGCTGAAAACCAACTTTATTGAATAACCGTAAAAAGCAATGAATATTTCAATTGGGAAAGAAGAGGAAATTTACCTTATAGGAATTGAAGGAGATCTAGATGCCAGTTCGTGCATCAATTTGGATAAAGCAATTTCTGAGGCAGTTTCTGCAGGAGAAAAGAAAATTCTTATCGATTGTACCAATCTAAATTACATATCTTCAGCTGGTCTGGGAGTCTTTATGTCTTACATACAAGACTTTGAAAATAACAAAATCTCAATGGTTCTGTTTAATCTAAGTAAGAAGGTAAAAAATGTATTTCAGATTCTGGGCCTCGATGAACTGATACAGATTGTAGATTCGAAAGAAGCAGCGAAGACACTAATAAATGAATCATAAATTGCGCATAGCTTGTACAAAAGAAAGTCTTAAAGAAATCAGAAGGTTTGTCACTCAAACCCTCACTGATCTTCATTTGCCTGAGATTGAGGTGAATATGCTTGTACTTGCTGTTGATGAAATTTGTGCAAACCGTATTATCCATTCTAATAACTGCGACGAAAACCTTCACCTTAATCTCCTAATCTCAGAAACCTGTGATGGTCTCACTTTTGAAATTTCTGACCTTGGAGCCCCTTTTGACCATACTCAATACAGTGAGCCGGATATCAATCAGCTTGTAAAAGAAAAGAGAAAAGGCGGTTTAGGCCTGATGCTGGTCAACCGCATCATGGATTCTATAGAAGTATTTAAAGAAAAAGACCACACTGTATATCGCTTATTTAAAAAATTAACAATTTGTTAATTGTTTTTCAGCCGGTTTACGGTTATCTAATTTACTTTATCCTGCTCCGGACTAATTTTTTTTAAAAAAAATCACTAAAATTGCGCCTGTAAAAAGAGTTAATTGAAATTTTTTACCTGATTCAAGCGTTGTTTAAGCTAAAATTCAGCAGAAAATTTCAGTTTCTTATGTTATTTTTTACTTACTGGAACCAGTATTCTTATAAAAGACGCAAAAATTTATGAAAAAAAGTTTTGTAGCATTTCTTTCAGCTGCCCTGATTGTATCAGGTTGTAAAACTTCCGAAAAAACTTCAAAAACTGCCACAGATCCATCTGTAGCTGTTATCGGTGGCCAGCCGGTAAATGAAAATGAATTTGTTTATGTCTATAACAAAAACAATTCAAGTTCTCCTGATGCCTACACTGAAAAAAGCATCAAAGAGTATTTGGACCTTTATATCAATTTTAAATTGAAGGTCAAAGAGGCGGAATCTCTAGGTATAGACACAACTACTTCTTTCAAGAAGGAACTGGAAGGCTACAGAAAACAGCTCGCTCAGCCTTATCTTACTGAAAAAGGTGTAACAGAGCAGCTAATTAAAGAGGCTTATGAAAGAATGAAGGAGGAGGTAAGAGCTTCTCACATTCTGATTAATGTTAATCCTGATGCTGATCCTAAAGATACTTTGGCTGCATTTAATAGGATTAATGAAATCAGACAAAAGGCTCTTGGTGGAGAAAGCTTTGAAAAACTTGCAAAACAATATTCTCAAGATCCTTCTGCTAAAACTAACGGTGGAGATCTTGGATATTTCACTGCGCTTCAAATGGTTTATCCTTTTGAAGATGCTGCCTATAAAACTGCTGTAGGACAAATTTCTCAGCCTGTAAAAACAAGATTCGGATACCATATCATTCAGGTTAAAGACAAGAGAAAGTCTCAAGGACAAGTTAGAGTTGCCCACATCATGGTGAGAGCTACTACCGGAACTGCTGAAGCTGACTCATTGGCTGCAAAACAAAAAATTGACGAGATCTACGCTAGGGTTCAAAAGGGTGAAGACTGGAACCAATTGGCAAATCAGTTCTCTGATGATGTTAACTCTAAATCAAAAGGTGGTGAACTTCAATGGTTTTCTACAGGTCGTATGATTCCTTCTTTTGAAGATGCGGCTTTCAAACTAGCTGAAGTTAATCAGGTAAGTAAGCCTGTTCAGACTCCTTATGGATGGCATGTTATCAAACTTCTTGAGAAAAAAGGTCTTGAGCCTTTTGAAGAACTTGAACCTACATTAAAAGCTAAAGTATCTAAAGATTCAAGATCAGAGCTTAATAAAACCAGACTGATTGAAAGACTGAAAAAAGAAAACAATTTCACTGAAAATGCTAAATCTCTTGAACTTGCTATTAGCAAAACAGATTCTACTCTGCTAGACGGTAAATGGAATTTTACTCCAGATGCTAAAAACAATCCTGTGCTTTTCAATGTCGGTAAACAAAACTATACTGTTAACGACTTCCTTACTTTTGTAAAAGAAAGACAAAGACCAAGAAAAAATACTTCTGCCGCTCAGTATGTTAAAGTGCTTTACAAAGAGTATGCAGATCAGCAATTGCTAGGTTATGAAGAATCTCACCTTGCTGACAAATATGTGGATTACAAAATGCTTGTTAAAGAATACAGAGATGGGATTCTATTATTCCAGTTAATGGATGAAAAAGTATGGTCAAAAGCAATTGAAGATACTACCGGATTAAAAGGTTATTTCAATCAGAATAGAGATAAATTCAAATGGGACAGAAGAGCAGATGCTGTTATCTTTAATGTGAAAGATAAGGCTACTTTAGATAAATTGAAGGCTGAGCTTTCTAAAGGTAAATTTGAAGTTAAAGATCAGAAGTTATCAGCAATTAACTATAAAGCTAATACTTCAGATATTGAAGAATCATATAAAAAAGATCTTGATAAAATTGTAAGTCAGTTACTGAAGGATAAGCATTTGGTGCTTGAGCTTTCTGCATCGGCAGAAGCAAAGGAACCAGCTACACTTTCTCTAATGAGAGGTGCAGGTGTTTATAACTATCTAAAGAATAAAGGTGTAGATTCAACACGTATCATATTAAAAGATCTAGGAAAAGGTACTCCTAAGAAAACTGAAGCTGAAAAGAATGCTGATAGAAAAGTAGGCTTGGTTGTTTATTCTACATCAAAGAAATCTCTCGAAAATACTTTCAATCAAAATGCTCCGTTAACTCTTCAGGTAACTGAAGGTAAATTCCAGAAAGGCGATAACGAAGTTCTTAATTCTATAGAGTGGAAAGAAGGAACTTCACAGATTGAAAAAGACGGTAGAATCTACTTAATCAAAATCAATAAAGTAGAAGAGCCAAGAGCAAAAACTTTTGAAGAATCTAGAGGTCTTGCAATCTCTGACTATCAGACTTACCTTGAGCAAGAGTGGATCAAAGATATGAAGAAGAAATATCCTGTATCCATTAATGAACCTGAGATTCAGAAACTAGTAAAAACAAAGAATTGAGAATAATTTTCAAAATCTTTTTAGTTGTAATATTATTTGTCACTCAAAGTTGTCAGCTCTTCGTTACGAAAAACCAGGATGCTGACAACTTTGAAGACAAACCTCTTGCACGCGTTTATAATTACGCGCTTTACCCTTCAGAACTGGAATCCGTTATATCCGGCCTACACGGGCCCGACAGCGCTGCCCTCGCAGATGCTTATATCCAAAAATGGACAACTCAGAAAATACTTTTAAGCCATGCTGAGTCTATTATAGACGAAAGCAATGAAGATATCAATCAAAAATTACAGGACTACAAAGAGTCTTTACTTATCCATACTTTCAAAGAACACTATGTTAGTGAAAAGTTGGATACTTTAATTTCTGAAAAAGAAATACAGGATTTTTATGAAAAGAATATCAAATCGTTCGAACTGAGGGAGAATATTTTTAAAGGTACTTTTATAAAAATACCTAAGGATGCTCCCAAAATTGATAAAATCAAATCTTTACTGGCATCCAATAGCGAAAAAGATAAAACAGAGCTCCGATTGCTTTGCCTTCGTCTGGCTTCTTTTTATATTGTGGAAGATTCTCTTTGGCATAATTTTGACGAGATTATAAAAAATACTCCATTTGATGAGATCTCCGGAAAAAGACAATTTCTGGAAAAAACAGTTTTAGGGGAGCGGGCTGATAATAGCAATTTGTATCTCATTAAAATCAAGGATTATAAAAGCAGCGAGCAGATTTCTCCATATGAATTTGCTCGTAATCAAATAAGAGAAACATTGCTGAATCAAAGAAAAATTAATCTTATTAAATCGCTTGAAGAAAATTTATATAAGCAGGCAAAGGAAAACAATGAAATCAAAATCAAGTAACACTATAAAACTTTTAGTATTTTTTGCTTTTATACTTTTATCTCTGAGATCTGAATACAGCGCCGCTCAGGTGCTGGATAAAATAATAGTAAAAGTTGATAATGAAATTATCATGAAATCGGAGCTTGAGATGAACTATCTTCAGGTTCTGGCTAATCAGGAGAATGTCAGCGATGCTAATAAGCTCAAGTGTCAAGTACTAGAAACTCTCATTATCAATAAACTTCTGATTGCAAAAGCTGAAATAGATTCTGTTACTGTTGAAAAAGCTCAGGTTGATGAACAACTTGATAGAAGAATGGCATACTTTATCAGTCAGATCGGATCTGAGGAAAAGCTTGTTGCAATGTATAACAAAAGCATTGATGACCTGAAAAAGGAACTGCGGGCTCAGGTAAAAGAACAACTGATTATTCAGAAGATGCAGGATAACATCACCAAAGATTTAAAAGTTACTCCTGGTGAAGTGAAGAAGTTCTTTAATGAAATACCAAAAGATAGTCTACCTTATTTTTCAACTGAAGCGGAAGTTGGACAGATTGTAGTGATCCCCAAAATAAGTAAAGAGAAAAAGAATGAGACCAAAGAGCAATTAGAGCGGATCAAAGCCAAACTTCAAGAAGGTGGAGACTTCTGTAAGATGGCAGAAATTTTCTCTGAGGATCCAGGATCTGCAAAAAACTGCGGAGAGTTAGGTTTCTTTAAAAGAGGGGAGCTGGTTCCAGAGTACGAAGGAGCTGCTCTGAAACTTAAAGCCGGAGAGCTTTCCGGAATTGTTGAGTCAGAATATGGATTTCACCTTATTCAAATGATTGCAAGAAGGGGAAATGAATTTAATTCAAGACATATTCTTATAAAGCCAACATCCTCTTCTCAGGACATGAATACGTCAATAAATTTTCTGGATAGTTTAAGGACTGCAATCTTAAACGATAGTATCAGCTTTGAGAAAGCAGCAAAGAAATTTTCCGAAGATAAAGGAACCAACTCTTCAGGTGGCCTTTTTATTGATCAGGAAACAGGAAGCTCTCATATTCCAATGGAAAAACTAGATCCTGTGGTTTTCTTCCTTATTGATACTATGAAAGTTGGGACAATTACCCATCCTATTCCATTTAAAATGGAAGATGGAACAGAAGCTGTGAAAATAGTTTATTATAAGAGTAAAACACCTCCTCATCAGGCAAACCTTACTGATGATTACCAGAAAATTCAAAAAGCAACCCTTGCTGAGAAAAAAAATAATGCTGTCAATAAATGGTTTGATAAAAATAAAGGAGAAGTATTTATTGATATAGATGAAGAATTTAAGGACTGTGAATTGATGATAACCCAGTAAAAAGATAAACATGGAAGCGCAAAAATCTGAAGTGGCTCTGGCAGATGAATTTTTTGACACGAGTAAAAAGCTTAAAGCTGAAATCTCTAAAGTAATTATAGGTCAGGAGGATGTTGTAAATCTTGTTCTCACAGCAATTTTTTGTCAGGGACACTGTCTGTTGGTTGGTGTGCCAGGACTCGCAAAGACATTGCTTATTAATACTATCGCATCAGTGCTGGATCTGAATTTCAAACGTATTCAGTTTACACCCGATTTGATGCCTTCTGATATTGTAGGCTCTGAAACCCTTGACAATAACAGAAATTTTAAATTTGTAAAAGGACCTATTTTTGCCAATATCATTCTGGCAGATGAAATAAACCGTACCCCCCCTAAAACTCAGTCTGCATTGCTTGAGTCTATGCAGGAGTTTTCAGTAACTGTTTCCGGTAACATTTATAATCTGGAGAAGCCATTTTTCGTACTTGCTACGCAAAACCCGATAGAGCAAGAGGGTACCTATCCTCTTCCGGAAGCGCAGCTGGACAGATTTATGTTTAACCTGTTTCTGGATTACCCTTCTTATCAGTCAGAGCTTTCAATAGTTAAGAATACAACAACAGCCCATCGTCCTATTGCTAATAAAGTTCTTGATAAAAATCAGATTCTGGCTTACCAGGATCTTGTAAGAAAAGTACCTGTACCTGATAATGTAATAGAATACGCTGTAAAGCTGGTTCACAAGACAAGATCAAAAAGCGAACATGCGCCTGAGATAAGCAAAAAATATCTTGAGTGGGGAGCGGGACCAAGAGCATCTCAATACCTTGTTATTGCTGCAAAATGTAATGCTTTGATGAATAAAAAATATTCTCCGGACATAGAAGATGTTAAAGCTATTGCACCTTCTGTATTGAGACATAGAATAGTCAGAAACTTTAAAGCAGAAGCTGACGGAGTTTCGGTTGACGATATTATCTCTAAATTGCTATAAGTTATTTTGCCGTAAAAGGGCTAAAAATATTAAGGGTTAATGAAGGACTTTCCTTCATTAACCCTTTTTTATTTCTTTTGACTTCCTGTCTTTGACTTCCCTGTATCCTTAGGTTTATTTGTCCCTGCCTCAAAAATATCTCCCTGCTCATTAGAAATGATCAGTTTATTGCCGTCTAAATATTCTAACCCTTCTGACTGAATACCGATTGCAAATGGAGTGCAGTATAAGGGAGTAAGACTTAGCTGATCCTTTTGATTATCTGATTTGAAGATATAAATTCTTCCATAGGATAATAATGCAAGCTGATTGTTGTCTTTGTTAATCGCAGCGCTTGTAATCATTCCTTCGAGCGGTATTTCAGCGATTTTCTTTGCAATCTGTTCTCCTGGCTTGTCCGGAATAATATAAACCTTTACTGGATTGGTACTTCTGTTTTTGGAGAATAAATAAAAGTTGTTTTTATACCAAATGAAAGCCTCACAGTCAAAGTCCTTTTCGCTTTTTAGAGGAGGGAAGCTTTCCTGATCTTCATAAGCAAAAAAGACGATATCTGTGGATTTTGAAACCGGATTGTATTTGTATATTCTTAAATTCTTACGCTTATTGTTATTGTTACCGAAATCTCCTATACAAAGATTACCTGCTCCATCCCGTGTCAGATCTTCCCAGTCTATATTATTGGCATCAGGGATTACTATAGAATCTTTAAGTGTACCCTTTTTATCTATTTCATATACTATAGGTCTTCCTCCTGAATCATTGTTGGTATAAAATAAGTCTTTAGCAGATCCATAGGTTAGGCTGGAGCTTTCATTTACCTGTGGAGGCATAGTACCTGTTTGTTTGAAGGTGTAAACAACTTCCTGAAATCCAAAACCTGTGCAGTCTTTTTCCACCGGACTAAGCAAGCTAGTCACCGTTGCCAGAGAAGCAATAATACTTATTTTAAGCATGTTTGATGTACGTTACTATTTTTTCTTTGAATTGATTTCTGTCAGACCAATACTGACGACTGTTAAGCTTAATGTAACTCCAGTTTTTATTTTTCAAGGTCATTGGCAGATAGGCATGAAAATCTTTTATGGAAACAGATTGAAAATATATATTATCGTCTGTTAATACCAATGAACGATATTGATTGTTTTCAGCAATTGAAAGATCAGAGAATGTAAATTCATTTGTGATTGTCTTACCCTTAAGATCATTCTCTGTCAGGTTCTTGACTATGGCAGAAAGATGCGCGTCTGAAGTCTTATTAAGTATTGAAATATTCTGTTTTGCTTTACTTTCCGAGATGGTATGGGCATATTGCAGGTATGCTTTCAATAACTTCGGTCCTTCATGTTTTGCACTGCTTACATCCATTTCTGAAGGAAGTATACTTGAAACAATGTATATCTTCTCCTTTGCCCTGGTAATAGCTACATTTAGTCTGTTAGAGCCACCATCCAGATTCAATGCTCCAAACTGCATAGCCAACTTTCCCTTCTGATCCTTGGCATAACCAATTGAAAAGATAATTATATCCCTTTCATCTCCCTGCACATTTTCTATGTTCTTAACAAAGAAATCATCAGGCAATGTCATTGCACCAGAAGCTGTTTGCTCATCAAACAAGTCCTGAATTAAAGAGGCTTGTGTGTAATTGAACGTAACGATACCGATGCTTTTCTTTTCTTTAAGCAACTTTTGGACAAGCATTACAATATGAGATGCTTCTTCGTAATTAGCACGTTTCTCCCACATTCCATCAAGCTTAATGAATTTTATTGCAGTATCATTATTATTAAGATCATTTTTATCGGGAATCATTTTTAGCCTTCCCTTATAAAAATGATTGTTGGAGAATTCAATCAATGCATTGTTTCTACTTCTATAGTGTCCTTGGAGATATACCTGTATCAGATAGTTCTGGCCAAGGTGCAAGAGAGATTCTGCTTCTGTATCAGGATGGTCTTCCGTTTCATCATCAAAGCGGACCTGATAAAGATCTGCAGGTTTAAGTTGCTTTTCATCTCCTGCAATTACAATCTGTTTACCTCTGTACATAGCAGGCAGACCACGCTCAGCAAAGCATTGAGAAGCTTCATCGAAGATGACTACATCAAACAGCGGGTCAAGTGGAAATATGCTTGAGACTGATTCAGGAGAGGCCATCCAGCATGGGATCAACTCAAACAGCTCTTCATGGAATTCCTGGATCAGTTTTCGTAATGGCCAAATTTTCTTCTTCTTGCTAACCTGGTGTTTAAGTTCTCTATAAGTTACCCTGTTGCTTAGCCTGTTGTACTGAACCGCATTGTAGGTTCTTTCTTTGGCTCTTAAAAGCAATATGTCCTTGCTGATTTTTAACTTGGCCTCAATGGAGCTTATAAGTTCTACTTCTAATTGTTCCAGCTTAAAAGTACCAGCAGTCCTTAATACCGGATATTTATTTTCTATATGATCAATCCATTGCAGATAGAGGCTATTCTTAAATAAATCAAGAGCTTTATCTGCATTCTCAGGTTCTTGCAACAAAAGCTTTTGGAGGACAGACCTTTCATGAGAAGCAAGAGTGCTTTCAAGCTCATCCATTTCTTTAAGATAATCAAAGTCCTTCCTTAAGCTTGATTGCAAGGCCTCAGCAAAAGCCTGGTCTCGTATAATTTTTTCTGTTTGAGCCAATGTCAGGTAATTCAGCCATAACTTCCGTTCTTCCTGATATGCATTGGCTAAAGCTATCAGTTTTTCCCAATTATTGATAAAGTCGCCATGAGAGTAATTTACAGAGATGTATTTTTTTAATTCTGATTTATTATGGATTTCCTTGGCCTCGATAGCTTGGTGCAAATTGTTGAACCAATTTTTAAAAGCTGTAATGTTGATAGATTCGGGCATATTTGCAAGCCATGAACATTCTTTAAGCTCGCTGGTGATTTTTTTAAATAGGATTCTATCATCTATTCTTTTGGATAGTTCTTCCAATCCAATACTATCAAGCTTTAATCTGTTGCTTGTAAGAATTCTTACAACCTCTGTTTTGTCTTTAGAAAAGACAGACCAGATTATTTTTGTAAAGAAGTTCTTTTGTGCCTTTCTGGCTTTGTCTATCACTGGAAGAATAGAATGAAGCCTTTGATCAGGAATACTTGTTTCTATTTCACCTTGAGATAAACAATTTTCAATCTCCTGTTCTTTTTGTCTCAGCCAGCTTTTATCCGGTTTTTTGTTTTGAAGAAAAATAAAAGACTCAAAAATGTCATCGTTTTTTAATAATTCAAGGAGTATGGCAATATCCTTCTGATTATCTGAAACTACATTTATATCGGAAGGTGTTAACGACTGTCCTGTCAGTGTTAAAGCTTCTTTAAGCAAGTCTGTGACATAGACAGGAATATTATCAATAAGTTTTTTTATCTCCCTCTGATCTGCATTTGATAAATTGGCAAAGGATATTCGATCCTTCCAAGCATAATCGTTCTGCCTGAAAGAATTGTACTGATAATAAAATTTTAATGTTGTAGCAAATGGAGAAAGGGACTGCTGTGAAAAGTATTTGTATTCATCCTTTAAATCTATGATCTCTTTTTCTGGATCACTTGTGAGGTACAGCTGCTTAGCAGAAATACCAAACTCCTTTTCATCAAACAGAGCTTGTTTATAGTTCTCCAGTTCTTCGGTAAGCTGATCTATCCTTCTGCTAATTTGCAGAAAGCTGCGTTCAAGTGACATTGCATCAAGACTGCTGTTTTCTGTTTTATATTCATCAAGCCTGTCTATCTGAGATTCTATCTTAGAATAAATCTCTTTCCTGTCATTTTTGAAATCATGAACAAGGCAGAGGAAGGCATCAGCCCCTGTTTGACGGAGCCTTTCATATACTACATCAAGAGCTGCACGCTTCTGAGAGACGAGCAATACTCTTTTTCGCCTTGCTATAAAGTCGCAGATGAGGTTACAGATAAATTGTGACTTGCCTGTTCCCGGAGGTCCTTGCACTACAACAGATCTGCCAGACTTTACAGCCTTGATAGCATTCTCCTGTGAACCATCAAGAGGAAAAGGAGTGAAGGTTTGTTCTTCTTTTATTTTAGCGCTGGTGGAAACTGGAATCTCATCTAATGCATTGGTTCTTGTATCAAAGAATGTGCTGACATCTTTAAATTCATCTCTTTCTATGATGCATTCGTAGTCAGGAACAAGGTAAGATCCTGCTTGAGGGAACATCCCTAAGACCGCTTCAGGAAATAGCTTTAACTCACCGTTGAAATGATTTTCTTCAAAATCTTCTCTGGTGTATTCTTTGAATGAAGAAAGTTTCTCAGCCATTAGATCCTGATTGAAGTTTAAAGAGAGCGGACTATCTTTAATCAACTCATATAAAGCCGTTCTAAAGGCTAGCGGATCTTTGCTGAAATCATCAAAATCTTCTTCAATCAACTCATCACTAAGTGCTATTTTATTGAAGTGGATGTATGCAAGCAGAAGACTTTTATTAAAGGATATGTTTAGATCTTTTCTGAATTCAAGTTTCCAGGTAAATCCATTATGAAAGGTGTTAACAGGAAAAAAAAGCAATGGACATCTGATCAATGTGCCATCCAGTAGTTTGCCTTTTACAAAAGGATAACCAATGTACAGATCTTTCGCACCACGCTCTTCAAATACAAGGGCATCCTGTCTCTGTATCTTTTTAAGTCTGGAGCTGGCCTCGTTTATTTTTTCATTGCGGCTGTCTGCTATTTCACAAAGATTTATTTCTGTCTTACCTGCGATAAGTTGGCTTATAATATCAAAGGAAGGTTTTTGATATGCAAAATCAAGATCATGCAAATCCAGGTCAGATGCTGTAAGTCTGAGCATCAGCAACGACTTATTCTGACCAGTAAGGTTCGTTAACTTTTTAAGATATGATTTTAAAACTTGCTGCATACTTCAGGCGGTTATTTTTTGTAATAAACCCAAAGTTCATCTTCTTCGACCTCGATTACTTCTTCGGGTTTGCCTCTCATACCTGGAGCAGGTATACCATTCTTAAACGTATGCGGAGCTTTAAATATTCTCACTTCATCATAAAGTCCTTCCGAAAGGAACAGGTTTAAAAGAACAGACCCGCCTTCAATAATAACTGATTGTACTTTGTGCTTGTATAGATCATCAAGCAGAGCTTGTATGAAATTTTCTTCAGGAAGTTTTACATAGATGATATTATTACTTTCTTCATCCTTTAAAAGGTTATAGCAGAGAGTTTTCTGGGAGCCATCAAATAAATTAAGAGTGGCAGGCAGCTCCAGGTTACGGTCAATAAAAACTCTTATGGGATTTTTGCCCGGCCAATCACGAGTGTTCAATTGAGGATTGTCATATAAGGCTGTATTTTTCCCAACTGCAATGGCATCTTCTTCTGTTCTCCATTTGTGTACAAGTTTTCTTGAAACCTTTCCACTGATCCATTTGGAGGAATAATCGCTACGTGCCACGAAACCATCGGAAGTTTCCGCCCATTTCAGGATTACATAAGGTCTCTTTTTCTGAATAAATGTAAAAAAACGAGCATTGAGTCTATCTCCGTATTCGCTTAAAATTCCCGTAATCACTTTCAAACCATAATCCTTCAGCAATTGAATTCCCTTGCCGGCAACTAACGGATTTGGATCTGTATTAGCAATAATGACTTTTCTAAAAGGGTATTTTATCAGCAACTCTGCACAAGGAGGGGTTTTCCCATAATGTGCACAAGGCTCGAGGGTTACATAAATGTCAGCTCCGTCTAACAAATTTTTATCAGCAACTGAAGCAATGGCATTCACTTCAGCATGAGGTCCTCCATAAGCCATATGCCAGCCTTCTCCGATCACAATTCCATCTTTTACAATAACACATCCAACCATCGGATTAGGGCTAACCTTTCCTCGACCATTTGCTGCAAGGTCAAAAGCACGTCGCATAAAAATCTCTTCCATTTTCTAATTCAGGCTATCCATTTTACAAGTTAAACTATGATTCTGAGAATGGCAATTTTCATAGCAGTTCCGCAGATTCAGGATGAATAAATAGAAAGAATCGAATTTACTTCAGATTTAGCTGTAACAGAAGAGAATATAACTAGAAGTTTATTGGATGAAATTTGATAAATTCAGTATATTAGGAATAATATTTGTAAACAAGCTATGAGATTTTTGGAGATTATTTACGTACTAAATACAAACTAATTCAGGAGTCTTATTTAAAAGTCTAAATTTCACATTTTTCTATCCGACAAAATTTAATGGGATTATTTGACAAATTAAAAGGAGAGTTTATCGATGTCGTTGAGTGGCTTGATAATACTCAGGATACTATGGTTTACCGCTTTGAGCGGTATAACAACGAGCTTAAACATGGAGCACAGCTTACTGTAAGGCCAGGTCAGGTAGCAGTTTTGGTAAATGAGGGGAATCTTGTGGCTGACCTCTTTAACCCAGGAAGGCATGAACTGACTACCAGTAATATGCCTATCATGACAACGCTAAATAGTTGGAAGTATGGTTTTAGTAGCCCTTTCAAAGCAGAAGTATATTTCTTCAATATGAAGGAATTTGTCGATATGAAATGGGGAGTTAAAGAACCTGTGTATTACACTGATCCTCGCTTTGGTATTGATATAGAGGCAAGAGCATTTGGTACATATACATTTAAGTTCAAAGATCCGAAACTGTTTCTTGAAAGATTTTCTGCAACAAATGGTGTTTATACAACTGACTATATTACCGGACAGTTAAGAAGTATTCTGGTAATGGAGTTTACAGACAAGCTGAATGAGTCGGGTATCCCAGCAAATAAACTGGCTGGAAATCTCAAAGAGTTGTCCGATATTCTACATCCAATGATCAATGCAAGTATTGAGGCAAAATATGGTCTTACACTTCCTACATTCCTGGTTGAAAGCATTTCTTTGACGGAAGAAGATAAGCGAAGACTAAAGATGATAAGTGAGAAAATGGCATTGGGAGACAGCAGTACTTTTGTGCAGCAGGATCTGTTGGATTCAATGAAAATATCTGCAAAGCAGGGTGGGGGAAATCCTGGTGTAGATATGCTTGGAATGATGATGGGAATGAACATGATGAATCAGAATAACATGATGAACATTAATAATAATCCTCAGCAGTCGAACAAAGGCAATATGCCTCCTCCTTTGCCCATAGCAGCCTATTTTGTTGCAGTGAACGGTCAACAGACAGGACCTTTTGATGTTAATCAATTATCTCAGTTTGCTGCTCAAGGACAGTTTACTTCAAAGTCTATGGTCTGGAAGAGCGGCATGCCAGCCTGGGCATTGGCAGAACAAATTCCGGAATTATCAGCAATCTTTAATAATACGCCACCCCCGATTCCACCTCCAATTCCTCAATCATAATTATTACTTCTGGTCCTGAAATTTTTATGGACCAGAAGTATCTCTTTTATTTTTTTACATGTTAAAGTTGATCTTTTGATAAATGGAGCAAAATCCAATTATAAGTGATCTGGGGAATACCACCGGATGCAAGAGTTGCGGAGCCATATTAAAGTATGCTCCTGGTACAAATTCACTTCAATGTGAGTATTGTGGTACAGTAAATGAAATTGTTACATCCAATGATGCAGAAGAAGTCGCAGAACTGGATTTTAATGCTCATACTGATCTTGATCAGGATAATGATGAAGAAAATCACGAGGTTTCAAACGTAAAGTGCACAGGCTGCGGAGCTGAATCAACACTTAAGCCTAACGTTACTGCAGATGAATGCGCCTTTTGCGGTACTGCCCTCGTTCTGAAAAACGCTCATATCAAAACTGTCATTAAACCAAAATCCGTATTGCCTTTTAAAATCGATAAGAAAGAAGCTTATACATCATTTGGCAAATGGCTGGGATCTTTATGGTTTGCACCAAATGATCTGAAAAAATATGCAGTATCTGAAAAACTGAATGGAATTTATCTGCCTTACTGGACATTTGATACCAATACTCAGACTGACTATACTGGGGAACAAGGGATAGATAGGCATGAAACAGAATATTATACTACAGTTGAAAACGGGCAGACAGTAACAAAAACCAGAACCCGCATAGTGACCGACTGGTATTATGCTGCAGGAAGCGTTGGAAATTCTTTCGACGATGTGCTTGTAAATGCATCACATTCTCTTCCCAGAGATTATGTGGATGTTCTCGAACCATGGGACCTTGACGGACTTGTTCCATTCAATGAAAATTATCTTGCAGGCTTTAAAAGCGAAAGTTATCAGGTAGGTTTAAAGGATAGTTTTGAAATAGCCAAAAATAAGATCAAAGGAACGATAGATGAGACAATTCGAAATGATATTGGAGGAGATCATCAGCGAATCCACTCTTCTGATACGGCTTACAGCAATACGACTTTTAAGCATACACTTTTACCTCTATGGATCAGTTCATTTAGATACAGAGGAAAATCCTTCAGGTTTTTGATCAATGCCCGAACGGGAGAAACGAAAGGAGACAGACCATATAGCTGGATGAAAATTGCAGGCACTGTGATCTCTGGAATTATTACATTATGCTGTTTTGGGCTTGATATTACAACCGGAATTGTGGCTTTAGCGATCTTTTTGTTATTGCTGTTTAAGGTATTTAAATAAACCTGAATTAAGGTTTATTATTAAACTATTAGAAAATTTATGCGGAATTAATAGAAAATATACTTTGTCAGAAACAGGTAAATTGTGCATTAATTCCGCATTTACTTTTTTTAAAGATCTATTTTTCAGGGTGAAAACTTTTAGATAGCTCTTTCAATTGGGAATAATCTGCTTAAAATCTTCCCTATTAGGCTAATTTCGGAATTTTTCATTCCCGGGTATCGTTGAAAAATACGTATCTTTACACCCTTAATTTTATTTTAAATCTCCATGATTTCAGTTGACGGACTTACTGTAGCTTTTGGCGGCAGAACACTTTTCAGCGATGTTACTTTCAATATCAATGAGAATGACAGAATAGCCCTTATGGGTAAAAATGGTGCCGGTAAATCTACCATGTTAAAAATTATTGCTGGCGTTGATAAACCCACTAAAGGAAAAATTACTGCGCCCAATGGAGCTGTCATTGCTTATCTACCTCAGCACTTGCTATTGGATGATGATAGTACTGTTTTTGAAGAAACTTCAAAGGCATTTGCTTCTATCCTTAATATGAAAAAGGAAATCGATGCATTGAACAAGGAGCTTGAAACAAGAACAGACTACGAATCTGAAGAATATTATAAAATTATTGAACGTGTCTCTGAAGTCAGTGAACAGTATTATTCTATAGAAGAAATCAATTTCGACGCTGAAGTTGAAAAGACTTTGCTCGGATTAGGGTTTGTGAGAGAAAACTTCACAAGACCTACAAGCGAATTCAGCGGTGGATGGCGTATGCGTATCGAGCTTGCAAAAATATTATTGCAAACTCCTGATCTTATTTTGCTCGATGAGCCTACCAACCACTTGGATATAGAATCTATCCAATGGCTGGAGGATTTTCTCGTAAACAGCGCAAAAGCTGTAATTGTAATTTCTCACGATAGAGCTTTCGTTGATAATATTACTAACCGCACCATTGAAGTAACAATGGGGCGAATTTATGATTACAAAACAAACTATTCTCATTACCTGCAATTGCGAGAAGAGCGTCGTCAGCATCAGCAGAAGGCATTTGACGAGCAACAAAGGTTTATTGCAGAAACTACCGAATTCATAGATCGTTTTAAAGGCACATATTCAAAAACGCTTCAAGTGCAGTCTCGAGTCAAAATGCTTGAAAAGCTGGAGCCTATTGAGGTGGATGAAGTTGATACTTCAGCTTTGAATCTTAAATTTCCTCCGGCACCTCGTTCAGGTAACTATCCTGTAATAGCTAGTGAGTTGGGGAAAACTTATGGCGATCATGTTGTTTTCAAAGATGCTTCCTTTACTATTGAAAGAGGTCAGAAGCTTGCCTTTGTTGGGAAAAACGGAGAGGGTAAATCAACCATGATAAAGGCTATCATGGGAGAAATTGATTTTGATGGAAAACTGGAAGTTGGCCATAATGCAATGATAGGTTACTTTGCCCAGAATCAGGCATCTTTACTTGACGAAGAACTGACAGTGTTCCAGACTATCGACAATATTGCTGTTGGTGATATCAGGACTAAAATCAGAGATATTCTAGGCGCTTTCATGTTTGGTGGAGATGCTTCTGCAAAGAAGGTTAAGGTATTGTCAGGAGGAGAAAAGACAAGGCTTGCAATGATTAAATTGCTTTTAGAGCCAGTTAATCTTCTGATCCTCGATGAGCCTACCAACCACCTGGATATGAAAACCAAAGATATCCTTAAAGAAGCGCTATTGGCATTCGATGGCACCATCATACTTGTTTCTCACGACAGAGATTTCCTGAGTGGTTTGGCTACAAAGGTTTTTGAATTCGGAAACAAAAGAGTGAAAGAACATTTCGAAGATATCAACGGGTTCCTGAGAAATAAGAAGATGGAGAACCTGCGAGAGATTGAAAGAAAGCAAAAAGCTTAAAGCTTAAAGTTGAAAGCTTAAAGTTCAAAGTGAGAAAGGAAGTTAATAGCTTTGTACTTTATACTTTCAGCTTTCTTTGTATAGAAAATGCAAATAAGTATAAAATATTAAGTATAAAATATTAAGTATAAAGTTTAAAGTGGGAAAAGCAGGTTATAAACTTTCAGCTTTCAGCTTTTAGCTTTTAACTCAACAAAGTATGTTAGATAAGATAAAAGGCGTTTCGGAAGAAATAGAGCAATTTCAGATAGATACTAAAGATAGTCTTGAGAAATTCAGACTAACGTTTGTAAGTAAAAAAGGTAAGGTTACAGAATTATTTGACCTCCTGAAACAAGTGCCCAATGAAGAAAAGAGAGCAATGGGTGCAGAGCTGAATGTTCTAAAAAATGCGGCACAGGCTAAGCTTATGCACTTTACAGAAGTGTTTGAACAGGCAGCTTCACAAAACGCTTCTTCTGGAAAAGATCTTACTCTGCCTGGAATTCCTGATCAGAATGGAACCCGTCACCCACTTTCTATGGTGCGTGAAGAAATTATCCAGATATTTGAGCGTATGGGTTTCAACCTTTCTGAAGGTCCTGAAATTGAAGATGACTGGCATAACTTTACTGCCCTGAATTTCCCTCTGAACCACCCAGCCAGAGAAATGCAGGATACTTTCTTCATTGAAAAAAATCCTGACATCGCTTTAAGAACACATACTTCTTCTGTGCAAGTGAGGGTAATGGAAAATCAGAAACCTCCAATCAGAACTTTATCTCCGGGAAGGGTATATAGAAACGAAGCCATATCTGCCAGAGCACATTGCGTGTTTCATCAGGTAGAAGGTTTATATATAGATGAAAATGTAAGCTTTGCTGATCTTAAGCAAACACTTTATCACTTTGTGAAAGAGATGTTCGGAAAAGATACTAAACTAAGATTCAGACCTTCATTCTTCCCTTTCACTGAGCCAAGCGCAGAGATTGATATCAGCTGTTTAATCTGCAAGGGTGAAGGCTGCAATATCTGTAAGCATTCAGGCTGGGTAGAAATCGGTGGTTCAGGAATGGTAGACCCCAACGTACTTGAAAACTCAAAGATAGATTCTAAAAAATATTCAGGTTATGCTTTCGGTATGGGTATTGAAAGAATTACCATGCTTAAATACCAGATCAAAGATCTTCGTTTGTTCACTGAGAATGATGTGAGGTTTTTGAAGCAGTTTACCTTTTTAGGTTAATTAGGGAAAACCTCCATTAGAGAAAATAAAAAAGAGGCTGTCTCAGAAAGGCAGCCTCTTTTTTTTCTGTGGAGTCAGGTCGAAAGCCCCGACACTACAGGAATTCCATGTTTTAAGTTTAAAATTCATTTCTTTAGCTAAAATACCAAGTCTATTGCCTTCAATTTTTATTCTATTAGCCTGAAAATTGATTCTAAAAGTGTCAAAATTCAGGCTTCGGCCTTGAATTTTCGAGTGAAAAGAGTCAATATTCGGTGATGGAAACTAAATTTTAGGGCAAAAGGACTGAGATTTCAGTAAGAAAGAGTCAAGTTAAAGGTTAAAAGAGCCAAAATTTGAGCAAAGAGAACCAATATTTGGGTAAAAAGACTCAATTTTTGAGCAAAAAGAGGAAATATTGAGCGAATTTGACTCAAATTTAAATTTCTGATTGAGAAACCTTCATTTAGAGGAATATTAAATGAAATTTTGTTTCAATTAAGAAAAAAAAGAGAGGCTGCATCTTTAGGACAACCTCTCTTTATTTATATGTCTTCATTTTTTATGCTTGTGAAGATGATCCCGATAAGTTGAGTATTAATACTCCAATAAGAATAAGTGCGATGGCTATTACTCTGCTAAGAGAAATACTTTCATTAAAAACGAGCATCCCAACTGCCGTAAGTAATGCAGTGCCAACGCCTGACCACACCGCATAGGCAGTACCAAGCTCAATTTTTTTGATGGACAGGTTAAAGAAATAATAACTAATGATATAGAAAGCTATCATTAAGATAGTAGGTATGATCTTCGAAAAACTGTTCGAAAATCGGATCATCACTGTGCCTACAACTTCTGTCACAATTGCGAGAGAAAGATATATCCAGTTCATAACAATATATATTTAGAGGTGGAAGCCGCCTCAAAACAATTGTCAGATGAGTAAGTGAAAGGAGAAAAGAAGGAGATCAAGTTTCACTTACTCATCAGGCAATAGAATTACCTCGAGACAAGCTCATAATTGATTTTATTATCATTGATTTTAATGTTCGGGAGTTTTGTAAAGGAGGAAAATGCAATTTCCTGGTCCCGTCTTATCGTGGGACTTTAGTGGTCTAATAGCTCTATGAAAAATTTATGGAATTGCATATAGTACTTAAACCGGTTTTTGCTGTGGAGAGTTCCATGTGGGGAATTGACTGATATTTAGAATGAAATATTTTTGGGAGCTCAACTTTTATAGATATTTAACAGACCGTCAGGTATTTGAAAATGAAGCTGAATTGGTTTCAAAATAAAAAAAAAATTTATTTTGGGGGTATTTAATTTATAATCAATTGGTTGTGTTGACTTGGTATCAAAAAAACTTTTGTATCTACTCAATTATTTTTTCGTATTAATCTCCCAAACAAAATATATACCACATGATCCGATTCAGACAACTATATCTTAGCTTAGTTTTATCATTGTTGACACTGGCTTCTGTTCTTGCAAATCCTACTGCAGATAAAGTGAAGGTTAAAAACTTTCTTCTTAAGTCCAACCGCACCATTGGTTTTGCACATATGGTTGTAAAAAAGACCAAAATGTTTAATGGCAAATTGAGCAAATCAGTTTCTCATGAACGACTGGCTAAGAAATACTATAATGAAGGTCAACTAGAGAAATCATTGTATCATTCTGCAAGAGCACGTGTGTTGGCGAATGAAGTAATTGCAGAAAACAAAGCAAAGGCTCCGATGGATGCTTCCTTTACTCCGGAAGAGCAACAAATGACAAGTGCAAAACCATCTGATCAGGAATTGGATGACGAACTTTCAAAAGAAGTGCCTGCTAGTGTAAACGGAAAAGATGAAGATCTGATGAGCGGAAATCTGGATATTGATATTCAGTAAAAAGAGCAACAGTTCGAGCAAGAGCAAGAAATCATATTTTTAACATGTAGTTTAGTTTTCTTGCTCTTGCTCGATTCTCTTGCTTACAAAAGGTATTCTGCAATGATTGCTGATACCGCCCCAAGCACAGAAACAATAAGCCTGTTAGCTTTGAATTTGTGATTAGGACTTGTCTCAAAGAAGATTGTAGTGGAAATATAAAGGAAGTTTCCAGCGATAACTCCAAATAAAAAGATAAACCAATTTACTTCAAAGAATTCATGATCAAAGGCCCAATGACTGAGCAATAATCCCATTGGAGATGCCAGTGCAAAAAGGACTAATAATAAAACTGCGATTACTCTGCTTCTCATAGAAAACACAAGCACAGACATCAATGCAAATGCCTCGGGGATTTTATGCAATATCAATCCATACAACAAGGTTTGTGATTCTCCATGACTATGGCTATGTGAAGGATGAGCAACAAGCGTCCCCTCCAGAAAGGCATGGATGCATATTGAAATTAAAAGGGAATAGGGAATTTGTGAATGTTCATGTTCATGTATGTGAATATGTCCATGTTCTACACCTGAAGAAAAGTATTCAAGTACCATTTGGAAAAAGAATCCTGTAAGAACCGCAATTCCTGCAAAACGTATATCTCCGGATTCCAGAAAAAGTTCCGGAAGTATATGCATCACTGTTATACTGAACAGATAGGCGCCGCTAAAAGACAGTACAACTTTGAATCTTTGAATATTAAGATTTGGAATGAAAAACACAGCTAAGCCTGCCAGCAAAGCCGAACTGAATAAGAGCAGGAGTGATATTACCATTCTTTAATTTTAATTTTCTTTCTCCAGTATAAAGATCATCCGGTCACTTTCTGTCTCAAAAGGCTGAAGTTGATAGTCCCCATATAAATTCAGAATTTTGAGGCCCGCAAATTTAAAATAGTTTTCGAATTCTTCGCGCTTTACCCCCTTTACTCTTTCCTGAAAATGTAATTCGGAAGAACCATCTTGTATTTTTATGTCTTTAATAATCCAGCCAGCATCTACCACTCTGCTGATCTCGAAGTGAATACCATCAATAGTAGTTTCATTTTTTTGCTGAAGATTGCGAATTACTTTTTCTGTATTGAAAAAATCAAGCACCATCCGCCCCTTTTTGCGAAGTGCTGTCGAGGCTGCTTTTATAGCCTGGATATTATCTTTCTCTTCATCAAAATATCCAAAGCTGGTAAATAGATTGAAGATATAGTCAAACTGATTTTCAGCAAATACATTACGCATATCATGTACAAAGAAATGCAATGTTTCATCCTCTGATTTTGATGCGAAAGCTATGTTCTCTTCTGATAAATCTATCCCGGTAACGTTCAGTCCTTTTTTATGCATGTAAAATGCATGTCTTCCTCTTCCACAACCAAGGTCCAAAGCAGTCTGACCTTCAACGAAATTAAATGCTTCCTGCAGATTATCTATAAAATTTTCCGCCTCTTCGAAATCTCTGTGCTTATATAAAATATGGTAGTAAGGAGAGTTAAACCATTCACTAAACCACTCTTTTTTTGCTAGTGTCATAAAATTGAATCTGCAAATTTACATTAAAATTCAGTAGTGAGCCCTAGCTTTTTTATATGGTTGGAAAATAATGACATTTGCTTAATGTCAATGTATTATATATTAGTACAGTTAAAGGTAATTGATAATCAATATATCTCGTTTTGCTAAAAATATTCGCAAAATTCATTTTTTGTCTGATGTTGGTCAGTTAAAATATCGTAAATTAGAAGAAAATTGTGTTAAAGTATTCTATTTGAAATGCGCGAAGATTATTTAAAAGGTGATAACCAGAATTTTAGTTCTGGGGAAAGGGAATTCGAAAAGGCCTTGCGTCCGCTAAGCTTTGAGGATTTTACTGGTCAGGATAAAATTGTTGAAAATCTTCGAATATTTGTTGAAGCTGCAAAGCAAAGAGAAGAGGCATTGGATCACGTGCTTTTACACGGCCCTCCGGGGTTGGGGAAAACCACGCTTTCAAATATTATAGCGAATGAATTAGGTTCCGGAATTAAGATTACCTCCGGACCAGTTCTCGAAAAGCCTGGTGATCTCGCTGGACTTTTAACCAACCTGGAAGCCAATGATGTTCTGTTTATTGATGAAATACATCGCCTCAATCCGGTAGTGGAGGAATATCTTTATTCTGCCATGGAAGATTACAGAATAGATATTATGCTTGATTCAGGGCCGAATGCTCGTACGGTCCAGATTGGGTTAAATCCATTTACACTTATCGGAGCTACAACAAGGGCAGGTCTGCTTACCTCGCCATTAAGAGCCAGGTTTGGTATTAATGCACGTCTGGAGTACTATGATGCAAAATTACTTACAAGCATTGTAGAGCGTTCTGCAGGAATTATAGATACCCCTATAGATGAGGTGGCGGCTTATGAAATTGCCAGAAGAAGTCGCGGAACACCTCGTATATCCAACAATTTATTAAGAAGAACACGTGATTTTGCGCAGATAAAAGGGAAGGGAAGGGTCACTATTGAAATTGCCCGAATGGCCCTTACTGCTCTGAATGTAGATCAGAATGGTCTGGATGAAATGGATAACAGAATATTAATGACCATCATAGAAAAATTTAAGGGTGGTCCTGTTGGTATTTCTACTATTGCCACAGCATGCGGAGAAGAGGCTGAAACTATTGAAGAAGTTTATGAGCCTTTCCTGATTCAGGAGGGATATATTAAAAGAACTTCCAGAGGCCGTGAAGCTACGGAGTTAGCTTATAAGCACTTGAAAATAAAACCAAACAACCGCACAGGAACGCTGTTTGATCTGGATTCGTAAGTTTTATGTTTTCATCAAAATCCAAACATACCCTGCTGATTAAGAATAAGGCAAAAGAACTGGGCTTTGACTACTGTGGCATATCCAGGGCTGATTTTTTAGAAGAGGAAGCTCCAAGGCTTGAAAACTGGCTGATGAATAACAATCACGGAGAAATGAAGTGGATGGAAAACCATTTCGATAAGCGCCTCGATCCTCGTAAACTTGTAGAAGGCTCAAAGTCGGTAATCTCTTTCCTATTGAATTATTTTCCTGAAGAGTCTATTGATCATCAATTAAAGATTTCCAAATACGCTTATGGGAAGGATTACCATACTGTTATTAAGGATAAGCTCAAAGAATTGATGCTTCACTTGAAGCAGGAAATCGGAGATTTTAATGGCAGAGCCTTCGTGGATTCAGCTCCTGTAATGGATAAAGCCTGGGCTGAAAAAGGAGGTTTGGGATGGAGAGGGAAAAACAGTAACCTCATCAATCCAAAAGCCGGAAGTTTCTTCTTTATTGCAGAACTCATTACAGACCTTGATCTGGAATATGATGGCCCAATGAAAGATTATTGCGGTACTTGCACTAAATGCATTGATGCCTGTCCCACGGATGCTATTTCTCAAGCATATGTAGTGGATGGAAGCAAATGTATTTCCTACCTCACAATCGAGTTGAAAAATAATATTCCATCAGATTTTAAAGGGAAAATGGATAACTGGATATTCGGGTGCGATGTCTGTCAGGATGTATGTCCCTGGAATCGGTTCTCCAAAGCACATAATGAACCTCAGTTTTTACCAACCGATGAATTTAAAAACCTTAAAGAATGGACGGAGCTGACGTCAGAGTTATTTGATGAAGTATTTAAAAAAACAGCAATAAAGCGAACAAAATTTGAGGGACTTCAACGGAATATAAAATTTTTAGCCTGATTCCCAATAATTTTGATTATTGAAAATCAGGCTGTAAATAGGTTAAACAAAGCATCTGTTAAGAATTTCGTGCTCCTTAGAAAAATTTTCGTAGCACCACTTTTTCAGATCAATTAACTCTTCTTCAATTAAATCTCTGATACTTTTTTTTAATTCTTTTTCAAAAAGTTGTTGATCAAAACTTACTTTCTCTAGAATTAATTTTACGTATTCAAGCATTTGATTTAAATAGTTTTTGGTTGTTAGGTTTTTAAGGTTATTATTTTGAAACCAAATCTTACATTAGATTTGACTTACTTTACTAACCTTATTAACGCCTTAATGTTGTAAAATGTTTTAAGTTTTTTCACATTTCTCTAATTTTATCCCTTGGAAGGTATTAATTAGGAAATGTATTGGGGAGGAGATTCATCTGAAATGTGTTTTAAAAATGGTTGAAAAATTACTTTTATGTATTTGCTGCAGTTTGGTTTTTCTAACATATAGCCTTTCAGCCCAGGATTTAAAAATTAAATTTTCTGATCGCTCTATCCGGGAGGGAGAAATTTTTACCATTACCCTGACAGTCCCTACCAAAAAAGTAAAAGAAATCAGTCCTTTTCCTGAAATTGAGGATTTTTCTAAAAAGAGAACGACGTTTAATAGGGAAAGAAAAGAAGATATTTTTATCGCAGAACAAGAATATCTTCCTTCTAAGCCCGGTGTTTTTACACTTCCCTCTTTTACAATTTCAGTAAATGGTCAGACCTATCGTTTTAACGGCACTAAAATTACAGTAGCTCCCGGGAAAAAATCTCATGAACAAAAAAATGAGGACAAAGCTGGAAAAAAGGAAGAATTTTCTCCTTCAGAATTGGATGCAATGTTTTTGGTAGAGAGTAGTGAAAAGTCGGTTTTCGCCAATGAAGGCTTTGTGCTTTCTGCCAGTTTTCTGGTAGCAAAAGATAATCCTTCCGAATACAATTTTGTCGATCTGAATAAGCAGGTAACTTCCATCATTCAGGACCTCAAACCTGCTGACTGTTGGATAGAGGAAATTACATCCCCAGGAGAGTTAAAAAAGGATAGTGTTAAATTTCACAATAAAATTTACAACAGATTTCGCTTATACAAGGTGTGTTTGTTTCCTCTGGGAGCTGGAACGATAACCATTCCTTCAACGAATTTTAAGGTTTTAACCTATCAGACTTTAAGGACGAAAAATAGCATTGATCGTAGAGATGAATTTAAAACATTTAAGTCAAATGAAATTGATGTACATGTTTCGCCACTTCCTGATCATCCTTTGCAAGATTCAGTTGCTGTTGGAACGGCTGAATTACAGACTAATATTTGGAAAAAAGTCCTTGAAGTGAATGAGCCGCTGAAAGTATCATTGAAACTTACAGGTATGTTTAATCCTTCAATAGCGGAAATGAATATTAAAGAAACTCCTGATTTTGAGATCTATCCTGAGAAAGAAGAAGTTAAAAAGGAAGAAAAGGGTGGGGGCGTTCAGTTTACTAAAGTTTTTAATTATGAATTTCTTCCTAAAAACCCGGGGAATGTTAAGCTGGCAGATTGTTTCTCTCTCATTTATTTTAATACATTGAGCAAAACTTATGATACACTGACTCCAAAATTTACAATTTATGTAAAAGGAGAAAGAAAAAGTGAGTATATTTCAAGTCACGAAGAAGGGTTTTACCAGCTCATCGACAAGTCAAGCAACAAGCTCAGGCAAGGAGAAAGGGATGATCTTACAAAGATATTAACCAATATCATCATCCTGTTTATGCTGGTAACCACCATTATTTTAATTATCAAACGATGAGTAATAGTTACGGAAAATTATTTAAAATTAGTACATTCGGTGAGTCTCATGGCCGTGCAGTTGGTGTAGTGCTTGATGGATGTCCTGCAGGTCTTGATCTGGACCTTGAATTCATTCAAAATGAATTAGACAGAAGAAAGCCAGGGCAATCCAAAATTACCACGCAAAGAAAAGAAGAAGATAAAATAGAAATCGTTTCCGGAATATTCGAAGGAAAATCTACCGGAACGCCTATCGCTATGCTTGTCTGGAATGCTGATGCAAGAAGTAAGGACTATTCGCATATTGCTGATAGATACAGACCTTCTCATGCTGATTTTACTTATCAGGAAAAGTATGGAGTGCGTGATTACAGAGGAGGAGGAAGAAGTTCAGCAAGAGAAACCCTTGCAAGAGTTGCTGCTGGTGCAATAGCAAAATTGTTTCTAGCAAAGTATGGCATTAAAATCAATGCCTATGTATCTCAGGTTGGCAGTCTTGCACTTCAAAAAAGTTATAAAGAACTTAATCTTGAGGAAACTGAAAATAATATAGTTCGTTGCCCAGACCCTGCAATGGCAGAGGAGATGATTAGTCTCATCGATAACGTCCGAAAAGACTGTGATACAATAGGTGGTGTCGTGTCATGCGTTGTGCAAGGGACCCCTGTGGGGCTTGGTGAACCGGTTTTTGATAAGTTACATGCAGAGCTTGGAAAAGCTATGCTTGGAATCAACGCTGTAAAAGGGTTTGAATATGGTAGTGGCTTTGAAGGTGTAAAAATGCTGGGTTCACAGCATAACGATGCGTTCTATTTGGAAGGAGACAGAGTAAGAACAAAGACCAACCATTCAGGTGGTATTCAAGGTGGAATTTCTAACGGAGAGGATATTTATTTCAGGGTAGCATTTAAACCAGTTGCTACATTAATGAAGGATCAGGAGAGTATTAATCAGGAAGGAGAGCCTGTTACTGTTTCTGGTAAAGGACGGCATGATCCATGTGTAGTGCCAAGGGCTGTGCCTATTGTAGAAGCGATGGCAGCATTAGTTCTTGCAGATTTACTTTTAAGAAATAAAGTTATAAAACTATAATGGAAGAAAAGAAGAAGAAAAGCTTTCCTCTTTATCTTCAGATCCTTCTGGGAATGATTGCTGGAATCCTTTGGGGATTTTATGCACCTAAGTTTCCCGAAGGAACAAAGTTTACAGTAGATTATATAAAGCCATTCGGAACTATTTTCCTTAGGCTTCTACAAATGGTTGCAATTCCTTTAATTCTCACATCTTTGATTTCTGGAATTGCAAACTTAAAAGATTTTGCTAAAGTCGGAAGGATCGGAGGAAAAACGATCCTTTTGTTTTTTTGTACAGCAATTTGTGCTACGTTTCTTGGAGTTACACTTGCCAGTTTTATCAAACCTGGAAAAGTAATTTCCGAAGAAACCAGAAATCAGATGATTTCTAAATATCAGGATGCTACTGCGAAAAGTATTTCTGCATATGCGCAAGTTGAGGAAAGCCCTCTTACTCCTTTAGTGGAAATGGTTCCTTCTAACTTCTTTGGGGCTGCATCAGACAATACACGCATGCTTCAGGTGGTATTTTTCGGATTACTTTTTGGAATAGCACTTACCCGAATATCCTCTGAAAAAGCAGCTACTGTAGTTGGTTTTCTTGAAGCTGTCAATGAAGCTCTCCTTAAAATGGTTATGATGATCATGGCTGCAGCACCTGTAGGCGTATTTGCATTAATGGCTTCTGTGCTTGTAGAACTGGCAGGAAATGGGAGTCAGATGGTCCAGCTTTTGTATTCTCTTCTCTGGTATGCCATCTCTGTATTGATAGGATTGACTGTTATTCTATTGATACTTTATCCTGCCATATTTACCTTTTTTTCCAATATAAAATATGGTCAGTTTTTCAAAGGAATGAGGCCGGCATTTTTGCTTGCGTTTACTTCAAGTTCAAGCAATGCTACACTTCCGGTCACAATGGAAAGGGTAGAACATCATCTGAAAGTGCCGGCAGAGATTACAGGTTTTGTTTTGCCATTCGGTACGACTGTGAATATGGATGGTACAGCTCTTTATCAAAGTATTGCTGCGGTATTTATAGCTCAGGCATTTGGTCTGGAGCTTACTTTTTTTCAGCAAATCACTATAGTTTTTACGGCTACATTGGCAGCTGTCGGTGCTGCAGGAATTCCTGGTGCGGGTATGATTACTTTGATTGCAGTTCTGAAGAGTACCGATATACCTGTAGAAGGTATTGCTTTGATTCTTGCCCCGGATAGAATCCTGGATATGTGTCGCACAGTTGTAAATGTAGCAGGAGATGCCATGGCTGCAGTGGTTGTTGCCGGATCCGAAAAATCAGGGGGAAATTCTTAATATAATTTCGTAAATTTGATTCGTTGTAACAAACATTTTATGCCATTGGATTAAATGCAATTGGAAATGAGTTTGTTTTAGCAAAATGAATTAAGTTAAGTCTAAAATTGTTCTTCCATTTTATCAATCAAAATCATGGAGTCTACAGAAAAAAGAGTTATAAATATTTATACAGAATCGAATCCAAATCCGAATTCTTTGAAATTCGTTACGGATTTTCTTTTAGTATCGGAAAGCGTTGATTTCCCTAGTCCAGTAAGTACAGCAAATTGTCCCCTGGCTCAGGATCTTTTCCGTTTTAGCTTTGTGAAGAGAGTATTTTTCTCATCTAATTTTATCACTATCACAAAATCAGATGATATCGACTGGATTGAAGTTACTCCAATGATCAAATCTCTGATTAAGGGTTATCTGGAGGAAGGAAAACCTCTTTTCAATGAAAAATTTGTACCTGAAAATTTATCTCCAACTGCCGGAGATTCTGAAATCGTAGGGAAAATAAAGGTTATTCTTGATGAATACATCAGACCAGCGGTAGAGCAGGACGGTGGTGCCATTACTTTTAGCTCATTTAATGACGGTGTGGTTAAAGTAATTTTACAAGGTTCTTGTAGTGGTTGTCCTTCTTCTACAATCACATTGAAGGCTGGTATTGAAAACCTTCTTAAAAAGATGATTCCTGAAGTGCAGGAAGTTGTTGCTGAAAATGCTTAAGAAAAAAATAATGGTTAATGAGAAGAGCTCTGATGGGCTCTTTTTTTTACCGTGACAAGAAAAAATAAGCTCTGGTGTTAACGTCCAGAGCTTATAAAATTTCCCTAATTGATTAACTTTTTCCCGATAATTAATCAAACGTAAGACTTTGCGATATTTGAAAACGTTGTATCGTTTTCTATTTTTTTTTGTAAATTAATTTAGTACGTCAACTCCTGCACTATAAGTTTTTTCAACTTCATCCAGAATCTCAGATACTTCTTCGACACTTCCTGCTGTTACTATTCTTTGTCTGAAAGGCTTAAAGTTAGGGAAGCCTCTGAAATAATTTGTATAATGAGGACGCATCTCAAAAATTCCTGTTTTAGGCCCTTTCCATTCTACAGATCTGATCAGATGTTGTTTGCAAACTCTTATTCTTTCTGCAATATCTGGTTCGGCTAATTTTTCTCCTGTTTTGAAATAATGTTTGATCTGGTTAAATACCCAAGGATTGCCAATTGCTGCTCTTCCGATCATAATTCCGTCAGGACCAAATCTGTTTTTATAATCCAGGGCTTTTTCCGGTGAATCGATATCTCCATTTCCAAAAATAGGGATATGAATGCTTTGCATTTCTTTGACTTTGGCTATCCAGCTCCAATCTGCTTCGCCTTTATACATTTGATATCTCGTGCGGGCGTGAATAGTTAAAGCCTGAACACCAACATCCTGAAGTCTTTGTGCTACTTCAAGAATTTTAATGTTTTTCTCATCCCATCCGAGCCTTGTTTTGACGGTAACTGGTACTTTACATCTCTTGACAATTTCCTCAGACATCTTCTGCATTTTAGGAAGGTCAAGTAAAATTCCAGCTCCGGCCCCCTTGCAAGCTACTTTGTTAACGGGGCAACCGTAATTAATATCGACAAGCTCTGGGCCTGCCCCCTCAGCAATAGCAGCAGCCTCTCGCATGGCCTCAATTTTATCGCCGAAAATCTGAATACCGATAGGTCGTTCATAGTCGTAGATGTCTAGTTTCTGCAGACTTTTTTCAGCATCACGGATCAATCCGTCTGCTGCTATGAACTCAGTGTACATCATATCCGCACCATTTTCCTTGCATACAGCCCTAAAAGGTGGATCACTAACGTCCTCCATGGGAGCAAGTAAAAGGGGGAATTCCCCAAGTTCTATCTGACCTATTTTAACCAAAGTTGTATTATTTTAATTATTAGGAGCAACTATATCTTTTTTTTGAAACTGTCCCAGAAATATGTCGGGGCAATAAAGTAAATTTACCAACTTTTATGGAAAATATTAATAGTTCAGGAAGCGGAATACTTGAAAAAACACTCGGTGTACTTATTGTATTCTTAGTACTTATTGGAAGTATGCTAATTGGCAGTGGATTAGGTCATATTCTTCTTAAGGAGGTTTGGGGAATTAGTTTTAATTCAGAAACTGAATTGCTAAATCTTATAAAAAGTTCCCCTGATCCAAAGTCATTGATTTTAAAAAGTCAGGCTGTAAATGCGATTATTACTTTTTTAGTGATGCCTCTTATATATATGGCCATATTCAGACAGTCATATTTTAAGAAATTTAATCCAATCACAAAAAGACTTCCTTTTTTTCTGATTTTGTCAATTATTATATTTTTTATGGGAATGCCTCTTCTTGCTTATCTGGTGGATTGGAACAAGGAAATGAAATTACCCTCAAGCCTCAAGCCACTTCAAGATTGGATGGAGAATAGCGAAAACCTGGCGAAAGTACTTACTGAAACTATTATTTATTATAAAGACAACACATCATTTGTAGTTACACTTTTGGTTGTTGCCCTGATTCCGGGTATTGGTGAAGAATTGGTTTTTAGAGGCGTTGTGCAGAACGAGTTAAAAGATATTCTCAAATCGCCCACATTAGCTATTTGGATTACCGGATTTTTGTTCAGTTTTATTCATTTTCAGTTCTTTGGTTTTTTTCCAAGGATGTTTCTTGGTGTCCTATTTGGATACTTATATTATTGGTCAGGGAATATATATGTGTCCATGTTTGTACATTTTATGAACAATGCACTTACACTTATTTTGGCTAATATGTATAAGCAAAAAGATATTAGCTTTAATCCGGATTCGTCAGAGTCTATACCCTTCTATTCTGTGGTGGTATCGCTCATTGCCTTTTCTTTTTTTATTTATTTATATCAAAGGAATTCGAAAGAGGCAGGAATCACAAAATAATTTCAGATTTATACCCTTTTTTTTGCTAAACTTGAATTGAAAACCGCCAGGTTTTTAATAATCATAAATTAAGGGAAATGAAATTAGTTACTAAAATCCGTAACATGGGTAACCTCACTCAGCGGATTATTGCCGGTCTGGCCGGTGCGTTTATTATGATCTCAGCAATTTGTTTTAATGAATGGAGCTATTTTGCTTTGTTGTTTACAATTTGCCTGCTGTCGTTAATTGAATTTTACAACCTTATTGAGGTTGCAGAAATTAAACCCAATAAGATATTCGGAGTGGTTTCCGGAATGATGATTTTTACTCTTTTTTTTCTGATAGAAAAGCAAGTTCTCACCTTTGATTGTTATTTTCTATTGTTTCCGTTTCTGTTTCTCCTCTTTTTGATGGAACTCTTCAGGAAAAACGATAAACCATTTTTTAACATAGCCTTTACATTCTTAGGAAATATCTACATTGCTCTTCCTTTTGGATTGCTCCATGTTTGTGCTTTTTACCTTCAGGAATATAATTTTCATATTATTCTGGGTATTCTTCTCATTCTTTGGGCTAATGATATTGGAGGCTACGTTGCAGGGATGGCATTAGGTAAAACCAAGTTGTTTTTTAGGATTTCCCCAAAAAAAACCTGGGAAGGAAGTATCGGTGGAGGGTTATTCGCATTGGCCATCGGATTCACACTGTCATTATTCTGGAAAGAACTTGACACACTTCATTGGTTGATTATGGCAGCTATTATAGTTGTTGTTGGTAGCTATGGAGATCTTGTCGAATCACTGTTGAAAAGAAGCCTTGCTATTAAAGATTCTGCCCAAACAATTCCCGGTCATGGAGGTTTTTTGGATCGGTTTGACGGGCTATTGCTCTCATCACCTTTTATAGCAGCCTTTTTAAAGATTTTTTCATAAACAATAAGGCTTCTTCTCCGTAAACATTTCGACAAAACAAAGAAAAAAGCGGATATGTCATATATAGAACCAGCACCAATTAAGGATAAAGACAACCCTTTAGAATCCATGATGTCCAGATTCGATCTGGCAGCACAGAAGTTAGGACTTGACAATGAAACTTATAACGTTTTAAAAAATCCTGACAAACAGGTGATTGTCTCTTTACCGATTACTATGGATGACGGAAGGATCAAAGTATTTTCTGGTTACAGGGTAATTCATAATACTATACTTGGTCCTTCAAAAGGAGGGATCAGGTATGATATGGGAGTTACTTTGGATGAGGTGAAAGCTCTTGCAGCTTGGATGACATGGAAATGTGCTGTGGTTGATATTCCTTACGGAGGAGCAAAGGGGGGGATTATGTGTAATCCAAGAGCTATGTCCAAAGGGGAAATCGAACGACTTACCCGGGCATATACTTTATCAATGATGGATGTTTTTGGGCCTGATAAAGATATTCCGGCTCCTGACATGGGGACAAGTCAGCAAGAAATGGCCTGGCTGATGGACGAATATTCCAAAGCAAAAGGGATGACAGTAAATGCTGTTGTTACCGGAAAACCGTTGGTTCTCGGAGGTTCATTGGGCCGAGTGGAAGCGACAGGCAGAGGGGTAATGGTAAGTGCACTTTCTGCTATGCAGAGGTTGAAGATGAATCCAAGTCAGACAAGTTGCGCTATTCAAGGATTTGGCAATGTGGGCTCAAATACCGCCAGACTTCTGGAGGAAAGAGGAGTTAAAATTAAAGCATTAAGTGATATAAGTGGAGCCTTTTGGAATGATAAAGGGATTGATATTCAGGATGCCCTTAAATACAGAGATAAAAACAATGGTATGCTGGAAGGTTATCCAAATGCAGAAAAAATGGATGATTCGGAAGGAATCATTACCTGTCAGGTTGACCTTTTGGTGCCTGCAGCCAAAGAGGATGTAATCAATATTTACAACGCCCCTAATATAAAAGCGAGGCTTATTGTTGAAGGGGCCAATGGACCAACCAGTGCCAATGCGGATGATATAATCAATGAAAAGGGCATAATGGTGGTTCCGGATATTCTTGCAAATGCCGGTGGAGTTACCGTTTCCTATTTCGAATGGGTGCAAAATCGTTTGGGACTTAGATGGCCTTTGGAAAGAGTTAACAGAAGGTGTGACAGGATCATGAAAGAAGCTTTTGAAAAAGTCTACAGCACATCTCTCGAATTTAATGTTCCTATGAGAATTGCCGCCTATATTGTTGCCATAGATAAAGTAGCAAAAACATACAAATTCAGAGGAGGATTTTAATCTTTTATTATATTTGCTGCTTCATTTAATTTAAAATATGGTAATTCATAAAGAAGGATATAAAATCCTTACGTATCTTTTTGTTGTTCTTTTGATTGTTAACCTAGCAGTATATTATTTATTGCCAGAAAGCGTGACTATCCGCTGGACAGTTTGGGGAATATCTGCATTTATTTATATAATGATTCTGCAATTTTTCAGAAGTCCCCGCAGATTAATTATGACAAATGACAATCACGTGATAGCTCCTGCAGATGGAAAAGTGGTTGTAATAGAAGAGGTTGAAGAGACTGAGTTTTTTAATGAGAAAAGAAAACAGGTATCAATTTTTATGTCACCTGTCAACGTACATATTAATAGAAATCCCATTTCTGGAATGGTAACATATTTTAAATACCATCCCGGTAAGTATCTTGTTGCGTGGCATCCTAAGTCCAGTACAGAAAATGAAAGAACTACAATTGTTGTAACCGCTAAAAACGGAACAAGCATATTGCTAAGACAGATTGCAGGAGCTCTTGCTAAAAGAATTGTATGGTATTTACAGGCAGGAGAAGAAGTGAAGCAAGGGGAGGAATTGGGCTTTATAAAGTTCGGATCTAGAGTGGATGTTTTTCTTCCATTGGATGCTAAAGTTAAAGTAACCATGGGCGAAAAAGTGAAGGGCGGATCGACCGTAATTGCCGAGTTTAACTAGTTTAAAAGCTAAAGAAAATTTTTTTATTAAAATTCTTGGAGCAACAAACTATTCATATTTAACTTCGTTATTAGAATCTAAAATTTTAAAAAGGAATTAATTTGAGCTTATGAAAAACAATAACCTTGACGACCTAAGCGACGATGAGCTTTATGCAAGTTTTGAAGCTTATAAAGCATTACTGGATGCCGGACTTTCAAAGGATCAAGCCCTTTCCAGAACAGGTCTGACAGCACAGATTGTTAAAGACCTGGAGGATGAAGAGAAGACAATGGAAGAGGAAGATGAATATGATTTCAAAGATGAGTGGGAAGATGGAGGAGATGATGATGATGCTGATTTTGATGATGATTCTAACTGGAAAGAAGAAAACTTTGATGAAGAAGGTAGCTGGGATGATGACGATGCTAGCAGCAGTGGAGGCTGGGATGACAGATATTAATTAGAAAATATTTTTATAAGAATAAAAGCCCCGACCTTCGGGGCTTTTTTATTTATTGACTTTTTATTTCCTTTACATTTTTCTAAAACAAAGGAAGTTAAAATGAATAGCAATACAATCCTTGCAGAGTTAAAAAGCGCAGCAGAAGTTTTGAATAATTTTATCAATTCAGAGCAAAATATACAAGCTATTGAAACTGCTGCGGAGTTAATGATAAGCTCGCTGAAGAATGGAGGCAAAATCATAAGCTGTGGTAATGGAGGTTCATCCTGCGATGCCATGCATTTTGCAGAAGAACTGACCGGCAGATATAGAGAGAACAGGGAGCCTATTGCTGCAATATCAATTTCTGATCCTAGTCATATTACATGCACTGCAAATGATTATGGCTATGCATTTGTTTTTTCAAGATATGTTGGTGCTTTAGGCAGGCCAGGGGATGTGCTGCTTGCCATCAGTACCAGTGGAAATTCCGAAAACGTATTAAAAGCTGCAGAAGAAGCGAAAGGTAAAGGAATGAAGGTGGTTGGGCTGACTGGAAAAAACGGGGGAAAACTAGCTGGACTGGCAGATGTGGCTATAAATGTCAGTCATCAGGGGTTTGCAGACAGAATTCAGGAAGTACACATAAAAATTATTCATATTTTAATATTACTAATCGAAAAAGGGCTAGCTAAATAAGCTCTTTTTTTAACTCTTTCAACTTGCTAAGCTATGGTTGCCAAAACTTTTGGGAGCGCCGTCTATGGCGTGAATGCCTATACTGTTACTATTGAAGTAAATATAGGTCAGGGTACTAAATTTTTTATCGTTGGCCTTCCTGACAGTGCCGTCAAGGAAAGTGAACATCGAGTGGAATCCGCAATTAAGAATCTTGGTTATGCAATGCCAAGGCAAAAAGTTGTCGTAAACCTTGCTCCTGCTGATATCAAAAAGGAAGGTTCTGCTTATGATCTGCCAATTGCACTAGGAACGCTTTTTGCATCGGACCAGATTAATGCCGAAGATTTTGACCAATATGTAATCATGGGAGAGTTGGCTTTAGATGGAAAGTTGAGACCAATTAAAGGTGTCCTCCCCATTGCAATAGAAGCCAGAAAGCAAGGTTTTAAGGGATTTTTATTGCCTAAAGAAAATGAGGCTGAGGCTGCAATAGTTAATAATCTTGATATTTATGGAATTTCTCATCTTCAGGAAGCTATTGACTTTTTTGAAGGAAAGGTCCAGTTGAGACCATTAAGGGTGGATACAAGGTCAATTTTCTTTAATCAGATTAATAACTATGATGCTGATTTTGCTCATGTACAAGGGCAGGAAAATATTAAAAGAGCACTGGAAATTGCAGCAGCGGGCGGTCACAATGTAATTATGATAGGCCCTCCAGGTGCGGGAAAAACAATGCTAGCCAAAAGGCTTCCCACAATTTTGCCTCCGCTTACTTTAAATGAGGCTCTTGAAACAACCAAGATACATTCAGTTGCCGGTAAATTAAAAGGTGCCGGAGCATTGATATCAACACGTCCGTTTAGAGCTCCTCATCATACAGTCAGTGATGTAGCTCTTGTAGGAGGTGGTGGACATCCTCAACCTGGCGAAATTTCTCTTGCCCATAATGGTGTTCTTTTTTTGGATGAATTGCCGGAATTTAAAAGGACTGTGCTAGAGGTAATGAGGCAACCGCTGGAAGAGAGAAAAGTGTGTATCTCCAGAGCAAAGGTTTCGGTTGAGTTTCCATCGAATTTTATGCTGATTGCAAGTATGAATCCTTGTCCTTGTGGATATTACAATCATCCGGAAAAAGAATGTGTTTGCGGGCCAGGCGTTGTTCAGAAATATCTCAATAAAGTGAGTGGTCCACTATTGGACCGCATTGATCTTCATGTTGAAGTAACACCTGTGGGCTTTGATGAAATGTCATCAATCCGAAAAACAGAAAGCAGTGGAGAAATCCGGGAGCGTGTAATTAAAGCAAGAGAAATTCAGCAGAAACGATTTGAGGAACTGCCGACAGGTGAAAATCTCATTCATTCAAATTCAATGATGCCCTCCCAAATGGTTAAAGAAATTTGTATAATTTCAGAACCAGGGAAAAATCTACTTAAAAATGCTATGGAGAAATTAGGCCTCTCAGCCAGAGCCTACGATAGAATTCTGAGAGTTTCAAGGACGATAGCTGACCTTGCTGAAAGTGAAGAAATTAAAGTAGAACACCTTGCAGAGGCAATTCAGTATAGGAGTCTCGATAGGGACGGGTGGGCAGGTTAAATTTTTAGTGATTTTCGGGAACATTTTTAAGTTTAAAAAAATTATCCTTAAGATAAACTAGAATAATTGAGCTCTTATTGACAATTATTTCCCCCAAAACTGGCATGGTTTTTATCCTAATTTCAAGTATCTTTGTATTTAATAATCAGTGGCATGAAGAGACTCGTACAAAAAATAGTATTTATTTTAGCTGTAGTTATCTTGTGGCAGGGTGGAACATTGGCCCAGACAACGCACCAGGTAATTATATCTAATTCTAAAATTGAACCTGCAATGTTAGGTATTGATCCAAATGATACTGTTGAGTTTATTTGGGTGGGGAATTCTTCTTCTATGCATCCAATAAAATCTGACGATGGGAGCAATTTAATTTCATCTCCTGATGGAGTTAAATCCTATAAAATTTATGATAACCATCGTGAATTATTTGCAGGGCGTACTTTTACTTATGCCTGCACTATCCATTCTGGAATGAAAGGTTCTATTGCTGTAGGGTTAGGATTGGGTGGACTTACGGATTTAAAAGAATCTAAATACGAGTTTCAGGTTACTCCAAATCCATTTGAAGATGAATTGAATCTGACTATTTTTCCCGGAAATAAAAATGTCAAATTTATCAAGATTTTTGATATTATTGGGAAAGAAGTTGCGTCAATAGATTTAAGCAGCAAAGTTGGACCTTCAGCGTATAAAGTTGACTTTTCCAATCTAAGACCAGGACTTTATTTCTGCAATGTGTATTCAGATAAGGGCATTATAGAAACCAGAAAAATTTTGAGAAATAGGTCTTAATCTTCAAACTGTTTCTGATAATATTTAAAAAATGAGATCCCGAAGGGATCTCATTTTGTTTTTATACACACTCAGAAGGGTAGGTAATGTAATTTAAATATATTACCATGTATTTTTGAACGTTCAATAAAGGAGTGGTAATTAATAGTCAATTGATAGAATTTTGCTAATTTCGCCTTCCATAAATTTTTAATTGGTAAAGATGTATAATTCAAATTACTCAAAACTAAATAACCTCTTGGGGTGGTTGGTTTTCATTTTTGCAACAGCTGTTTATGTGCTCACTATTGAGCCTACGGCAAGCTTTTGGGATTGTGGTGAGTTCATCGCCTGTTCCTACAAGTTACAAGTTCCTCACCCTCCGGGAGCGCCGTTCTTTTTATTAATAGGAAGAATATTTTCCTTACTTGCCTCTGATGTCACCCAGGTGGCATTCTGGATCAATATGGTTTCTGCTTTATCCAGCAGCTTCTCTGTATTATTTCTCTTTTGGACCATCACACTCATTGCTAGGAAATTTGCAAAGGATTATGAGAATCCTACTCTTGGTGAGAAAATCGCAATATTTGGTAGCGGGGTAGTAGGTAGTCTTGCCTTTACATTCTCAGATTCATTCTGGTTCTCTGCTGTTGAAGCAGAAGTATATGCAATGTCTCAATTCTTTACAGCGTTTGTATTCTGGGCAATTTTAAAATGGGAAACTAAGGCTGAAGAATCTGGAGCTGACAAATGGTTACTTTTGATTGCTTATACCATCGGTCTTTCTATTGGAGTTCACTTATTGAACTTGCTTGCAATACCAGCACTTGCTTTTGTTTACTATTTTAAGAAATATGATATCACAAAAGTAGGCGTAATAGCAACTTTCCTTTTAAGTGGTGTAATCATCGTTGTTGTATTATCAGGAATTATTCCAGGCTTACCTTCTCTTGCCGGAACCTTTGAGATCTTCTTTGTTAATAATCTGGGTCTTCCGTTCAATTCCGGTATCATATTCTTCGGAATTCTTTTTCTAAGTGCTTTAATATTCGGAATAGTTTATTCTATCAAAAATCAAAAGTATCTTTTAAATCTTTGTCTTTTAGGTTTGACTTTCATTCTTATAGGATATGCATCTTATGGTATTATCCTTGTCAGATCGAACTTTGATCCTCCGATTGACGAAAATGATCCTGAAAACGTAATTAGCTTTGTTTCTTATTTAAAACGTGAGCAATATGGTGACCGACCAATTTTTAAAGGCCCATTGTTTACAGCAGGTTATCCTATTGACGTAGAAAAAGGAGCCCCTCTTTATAGAAAAGACACTGTTACTGGTCAGTATGTTGTTTTTGATTACAAGATGGATTATATCTATGATCCAAAGCATGTAACATTATTTCCTAGGGCCTACAGTACTCAGCCTCACCATGTGGAAGCGTATCAAAGTATGATGAACCTGAGAGAAGGGAAAAAACCATCTTTCTGGCAGGATAAAGGTTATATGTTCAGTTATCAGATTGGTCATATGTATATGCGTTACCTTGGCTGGAACTTTATCGGAAGAGAAAGTGATATTCAGGATAGTGACGTGTTATGGCCATGGGATTATTTCAAAAAGGATCTGCCGGAATACCTGAAAAATAATAAAGCAAGAAACAACTTTTTCTTATTGCCATTTATATTGGGTGTTGTAGGTTTTGTGTATCTGTTTAGCAAAAAAAGAAATGATGGGATAGTAGTTTCTTTGTTGTTTATCTTTACTGGCCTTGCAATAGTTGTATACCTGAATCAGCCACCGGTTGAGCCTAGAGAAAGGGATTACACCTTTGCCGGATCTTTCTATGCATTTGCTATCTGGATTGGATTAGGTGTGTTCTTTATCGCTGATCTGATGGAAAGAATAGTAAAAAGTGAGTCAACACGTTCTGTTATATCCTTTATACTATGTCTCTCCGTACCTGCAATTATGGGACAACAAGGATGGGATGATCATGACAGATCAAATAGATTCTATTCTGTGGATTCAGCGAAGAACCTTTTGAATTCTTGTGCTCCTAATGCGATCTTATTCACTGGCGGCGATAATGATACTTTCCCTCTTTGGTATGTTCAGGAAGTAGAAGGTTTCCGTACTGATGTGCGAGTGTGTAATTTGAGTCTTTTAAATACAGATTGGTATATCAAGCAGATGAAGCAGCAAGCTTATGAATCAGCTCCATTGCCAATATCCTTGAACTTTGAAAATTATATTCAGGGGAAAAATGATCAGATTTATTTTGTAGAAAAACCTCAGTTTAAGAATGGAATTAATCTTGCGGGTTATATTCAGCTTGTAAAAACAGATAACCCAGAAATCAGACAGGAAAGCGGAAGAGGGGATTATTACACAACACTTCCTTCAAAAAATCTTTACCTGAACATAGATAAAAATGCAGTGCTTGCTACCGGAGCAGTTCCTGATACTCTTAAAGGACAGATTCTGGACAGACTAGCATGGAATATCGGAATAAATACTTTGGAGAAGAAAGATCTTATCATTCTTGATATGATTGTTACCAACAATTGGAAGAGACCGATTTATTTCTCTACTACGTTGTCTGGTTCTAATTTCCTTAACCTGAAAGATTATACTCAGTTAGAAGGTTTGGCTCACAGATTAATGCCGATAAAATACCCAAATGCTTCTCAAGGCTTTGTTTATGATAAGGTGATGTATGATAACATGATGAAGAATTTCTTCTGGAGAGAACTTGATAATCCTAAGGTTTACTATGATGAAAATTATTTCAGAATGACAGTAAATTCAAGATCTCAGTTTTATCGTTTAGCTTCAACTTTGTATAACAATGGTGAAACTGAAAAGGCCAAACAAGTAGCAGAACATTGCTTCAAAGTAATGCCGGATGATCCTATTACTTATGATATTGCAACACCTCCTTTCATTCAGATTTTCTTTAAAACAGGAAATGAAAAAATGGCGATGGATATAGCGAATAAAATGGGTAACAGGGCTATTGAAAATCTGGAATACTATAAGAGAATAAAGATGCCATATGGCAGAGATTATGAGTTGAATTTCTATATTCTTGATTCTATCATCAGAGCTTTGAAAGAAGGTGGAAAAGCCAAAGAGGCAGCGAAGTTTGAAGAGGTATTGATGTCATATTCATACCTTTTTAATCAATAAAATTAATTTAAAAAAAATATTACCATCCCGATGCCAGGCTTGCCCTGGCATTGTGATTTAAACGAATACCCAATGGAGAGAAATTCCCCACAAAATAAATCAGAATTACTTTTCGGTATAAGGCCGATTATAGAAGCGATAGAAGCAGGTAAAGAGATTGATAAAATTCTTATTCAGAAGGAGCAATCTTCACCTCTTATGAACGAATTATTACAGGCGGCATTTCATCATAAAGTACCTGTTCAGAGAGTGCCTGTTGAGAAGCTGAACCGCATAACGAAGAAAAATCACCAGGGGGCAATTTGTTTCATGTCCTCTATTGTTTATGCCTCTCTGGATAATGTAATTTCTGACTGCTTTCAGTCAGGTGCTGTTCCATTGATTTTAGTTCTGGATAGAATCACCGATGTTAGAAATTTTGGAGCAATTGCAAGAACTGCAGAATGTATGGGTGTTCATGCTATTGTTATTCCTGCAAAGGGGGCTGCTCAGATAAACAGTGATGCTGTTAAAACTTCCGCAGGAGCATTGAATCATATTCCTGTCTGCAGAGAAGAAAGCTTGATGAAAACGATAAAATACCTTAAAGAAAGCGGGCTGTCTGTAGTAGCCTGCACAGAAAAGGCTCAAAAAACTATTGCAGATGCAGTATATAATGATCCAGTTGCAATCGTAATGGGGTCAGAGGAAGATGGTATTTCAGATGAGATCATTAAAAAAGCTGACGAAATTGTAAGGATACCAATGGTTGGAAAAATAGGCTCTCTAAATGTCTCAGTAGCGGCAGGAATGATATTGTATGAAGCTATTCGACAGAGAGGATTGTAAAAAATAATTATAATAAAGAAGCCCCGATCTTCGGGGCTTCTTTATATTTATATAAACTTTGAATCTTTTTTATTCTTTGTGTCTGAAACAAAGTCTTTGACTCTCTGCTCATGATCTTTCTTGCAGATCATCAAAACATCGTTGAACTCTGCAATGATAAAGTCTTCAAGTCCTTCTACTACAACTAATTTTTCTTTAGGTACTTTAACAATGCAATTTTTAACATCATATAGCATAGTGTTACCTTCTATCACGTTGCTGTTCTCATCTTTGTTGGAAAGTTCATAAAGTGATTTCCAGGTACCAAGATCGCTCCAGCCGAAGTCGCTAAGCATTACGAAAACTTCTTCAGCTTTTTCCATAATTCCAATATCTATAGAGACATTCTTGCATTGAGAATACGCAGTACCAATAAAGCCTTCTTCATCTTTAGACCAATATTTGCCATTACCTTCTTCAAATATTTCAGCCATTTCAGGCAAGTGCTTCTGGAAATTTTTTATGATGGCATTCACATTCCAGATGAATATTCCTGCATTCCAAACAAAGTCACCACTTTCCAGAAACTTCTGAGCAAGTTCCAGTTGTGGTTTTTCAGTGAAAGTTTTTACTTTTTTTATTCTGTCAGGATTTTCTTCAAGATATTGGATGTATCCATATCCTGTATCAGGCCTGCTGGGTTTAATACCTAAGGTAATGAGTTTATCACTTTTTGAAGCAGCATCCATTGCGATCTTAATGGTAGACTCAAACTCATTTTCTTTAAGAATAACATGGTCTGAAGGTGCAACCACCATAGTTGCGTTGGGATTGCTTTGTTTTATTTTATAACATGCATATGCAACACATGGTGCAGTGTTTCTGGCTATAGGCTCGCTCAATATCTGCTCATCTTTCATGAATGGCAGCTGTTGCTTCACGAGGTCAGCATATATTTTGTTTGTTACAACCAGTATATTCTCTTTGGGAAGAATATTAAAATATCTCTCTGCTGTTTGTTGCAAAAGAGATTTTCCGGTGCCTAATACATCGTGAAACTGTTTTGGGAATTTCTCTCTGCTGAAAGGCCAAAATCTGCTTCCGATCCCACCGGCCATAATCACCACATAATAGTCTTTATTCATTATGTTTAAATTTAAAAATTGATCTTAATTAAGATTAGACAAGCCCTTCTTTTAATAAATCATGAAGATGTATAAACCCCTCTACTTTTTTCCCGTTAACAACTACTAGTTGAGTTATGTTATTTTGCTGCATGATATTTAGTGCATTAACAGCATACTCCTCGCTATCTATTGTTTTGGGATTTGGGCTCATGATATCAATTGCTTTGATTCCTTCTATCGTCCCAAATTTATCAAGCATTCTTCGTATATCCCCATCAGTAACGATACCGATAAGTTCATCATTTTCATTGAGAACAGCAGTAGCTCCAAGTCTTTTCGATGAAATTTCAAATATAACTTCTTTTATTCCTGCATTCGCTTTTACTGCCGGTCTGCTGTTGTGAGGAAATATATCCCCCACTCTTAAATATAATCTTTTCCCCAGAGAACCTCCAGGATGATATAATGCAAAATCGCTGCTGGAGAAATTTTTCATTTCCAATAGGCAAACAGCCAGAGCGTCGCCGAGCGCAAGCGTAGCCGTTGTGCTTGTAGTAGGGGCAAGATTATTTGGACATGCCTCTTTTTCTACTGTGGCATTCAAAATAAAATCCGCTTCCTGCGCAAGAAATGATTCTGTATTGCCTACAAGTGCAATCATTTGACATCCAGTTCTTTTGATGAGAGGTACAAGTACCTTGATTTCCGGTGTATTACCGCTTTTGGAAAGACAAATAACTATGTCATCCTTTTGTATCATTCCAAGATCGCCATGGATGGCATCTGCTGCATGCATGAACACAGCAGGCGTGCCTGTAGAGTTAAGCGTGGCAACAATCTTACTTCCTATAATTGCACTTTTTCCAATACCTGTTACAACAACTCTACCCTTGATGCGAAGTATTGCTTCTACAGTTTTTTCAAAGTCTTCATTGATGAAGTCTACAAGTTTTTTTATTGCATCAGCTTCACTCAATAAAACATTTATTGCTGTATTTCTAATATTTTTTACTAATTTCAAGGTAAGGAATCATTCAATTGTTTACCTGACAAATATATAAAGGTTTTAAGATTTAATGATGTTAGATGAGAAAATGTTAGTCGAAAATGAAGTTGAGGTAATCGGTCAGCTTAAGGCTGTATTTGGTTACAATCAATTTAGAGGATATCAGGAGGAAATCATTAGCAATGTTTTAGCCGGAAAAAATACCTTCGTAATAATGCCTACTGGGGCCGGTAAATCTCTTTGCTATCAATTGCCGGCAATCATGACAAAAGGTACGGCCATTGTTATCTCTCCGCTTATCGCTTTGATGAAAAATCAGGTTGACCAGTTAAATGCACTGGGAGTCAATGCACAATTTTTAAATTCAACACTGACTAAAGTCGAGATTAACAAAGTAAAAAAAGAAACTCTGAGTGGAGACATAAAACTGCTCTATGTTGCTCCGGAGTCGCTGACTAAAGAAGAAAATATCGATTTCCTTAAAAAGGGAAATATATCCTTTGTCGCAATAGACGAAGCACACTGTATCTCAGAATGGGGCCACGACTTCAGACCGGAATACAGAAAAATAAAAAGCATTATAGATCAGCTCGGTACAGAGTTGCCAATTATAGCGCTCACAGCCACTGCAACTCCTAAAGTTCAGATAGATATTCAGAAGAACCTCCATATGGAGGAAGCGGCTTTGTTTAAATCTTCATTTAATAGAAAGAATCTTTACTATGAAGTCCGCAAAAAGCACAATACCAAAAAGCAACTCATCAAGTATGTGCTTGACAATAAAGGAAAGTCAGGTATCGTCTATTGTCTTAGCAGAAAAAAAGTAGAAGAAATAGCAGAACTACTTAAAGTCAATGGTATTAAAGCATTGCCTTATCACGCTGGGCTTGATGCCAGTGTAAGAATGAATAACCAGGATGCATTCCTGAATGAAGATGCTGACGTAATTGTGGCTACCATTGCCTTTGGAATGGGTATTGACAAACCAGATGTTCGATATGTCATTCATTATGATGCCCCCAAGTCCCTTGAAGGATATTATCAGGAGACAGGAAGAGCAGGCAGGGACGGACTTGAAGGAAACTGTATCATGTTTTATACCTACGAGGATATACTGAAGCTTGAGAAGTTTAACAAAGATAAATCTGTTACTGAGCGTGATAATGCAAAACATCTGCTTCAGGAGATGGCTGCGTATGCAGAGTCTTCTGTATGCAGAAGAAAGCAATTGTTACATTATTTTGGAGAAACTGTAGAAAAGGATTGCGGGTTCTGCGATAACTGTATAAAGCCAAAAGAAAAATTCGAAGCTCAAGATGAAGTCGTGCTAGCTGTTAAAGCAGTGATGCAGACGGAAGAAAGATTTGATGCTAGTCACTTAAGTCTTGTTCTTGTCGGAATGGAAAATGATTACGTCAAGAGCTACAATCATAATGAGTTGGAAGTTTTTGGCAAAGGAAAAGATCAGACTATTGAATACTGGAATTCTCTATACAGACAAATTGTATTGCAGGAGCTACTCGAAAAAGATATAGATAATTTCGGGATTCTTAAAATTACTGATAAAGGTCTTGCATATTTAGAAAACCCGGTTCCTCTGTCTTTCAGCAAAGATCATGATTTTTCAGGTGAGACCTCAGAAGAAGAAATTGAAAAACAGGCATCCGCTGCTAAATCTTATGATCCTGCCCTTTTTGATTCTTTAAAGGCTTTAAGAAAGAAAATAGCAAAAGACAAGGGCTTACCTCCATATGTCATTTTTCAAGATCCATCTCTTGAAGAAATGGCTACCACTTTCCCCACCACTAATGATGAACTCAGTCATATCAATGGCGTGGGAATGGGAAAGGTCCAAAAATTCGGTAGACCATTTATTGAACTGATTAGGAAGTATGTTGAAGAGAATGACATTGAAACAGCTTCAGATGTCGTAGTAAAATCTTCTGTAAATAAATCTAAAATCAAAATTTTTATTATCCAGCAGATTGATAGGAAAATTGACCTGGATGAAATAGCTGAAGCTAAAGGTTTGAGCCTTGCAGAACTGACAGAGGAAATAGAACATATCTGTTATTCAGGTACCAAATTAACCCTTGATTATTATATCGATCAGATCATGGATGGTGATAAACAAGATGAGATCTATGATTATTTCATGGGGGCTGAAAATGATAACATCGCTCTTGCAATGAAAGAACTGGGAGGAGACTACTCAGAAGATGAAATTAGACTAATGAGAATTAAATTCTTGTCAGAACTGGCAAACTAAATTTATAACATATACAGAAAATTTTACGCATTAAAATTTAAATGAATATTCTAATTGTTGGGTCGGGAGGAAGAGAACATACCTTCGCTTGGAAAATAAAACAAAGTCCGCTTTGTAAAAAACTTTTCGTAGCTCCAGGAAATGGAGGGACAGAGGGAATTGCAACAAATGTACCTCTGCAGGTAACGGAGTTTGAAAAACTAGGCAAGTTTAGTGTTGAAAATCAAATCGATTTGGTGCTTGTTGGACCAGAAGTACCTCTTGTAGAGGGGATAGTCGATTATTTTAAAAGTACAGATTCGTTAAAACAAATACCTGTAATAGGCCCTTCAAAGGATGGTGCTATGTTGGAAGGCAGCAAGGATTTCTCCAAAAACTTTATGGTGAAATATGGAATTCCAACTGCTGCATCTAAAACATTTACCGCAAATGAGCTGAAGCTAGGACTTGAATATATTGAAACTCAGAGTCTGCCTATAGTACTGAAAGCTGATGGTCTGGCTGCCGGAAAAGGTGTTATCATCGCCCAATCAAAAGATGAGGCTAAGACAGCATTAAGAGAAATGCTGGAGGATAAAAAATTCGGGGAAGCAAGTGCGAAAGTAGTTATAGAACAATACCTTGATGGCATCGAATTATCGGTATTTACTATCTCTGATGGATCTACATATAAAATACTTCCGGAAGCTAAAGATTACAAGAGAATTGGTGAAAAAGATACAGGCCTAAATACAGGAGGAATGGGAGCTGTTTCTCCTGTTCCATTTGCAGATAAAGCATTCATGGATAAGGTTGAGAAAAAGGTAATTATTCCTACTATAAATGGTTTGAAGGCTGAAGGGATTGATTATGTAGGATTTATTTTTTTCGGATTAATGAATGTTAAAGGGGAGCCATACGTTATTGAATACAATGCCAGAATGGGAGATCCCGAAACTGAAGTTGTAATTCCCCGAATCAAAAATGACTTTTTAGAGGTATTAGTTAAAGTAGCTGACAAAAAACTTGACGAGGTCAATCTTGAAGTGTCCGATCAAACAGCAACTACGGTGATGCTGGTAGCTGGTGGATATCCCGAAGACTACGAAAAAGGAAAAGTTATTTCCGGACTGGAAAATGTAGGTGAAGTATTGGCCTTTCATGCTGGTACTGCTTTGAAGGATAATAAGTTGATTACAAATGGAGGGAGGGTTATCGCACTTACAGGATTAGGACAAGACATTCAGGGAGCTCTTTTAAAATCAAATAAAGCTGCGGAAAATGTGATTTGGGAGAAAAGGTATTACAGAAGAGACATCGGTCTCGACCTTTTGGCTTTAATTGAAAAATAAAGAATATATTTGTAAATCATCATTTTAATGATGGGGTTACAAATTTTACACACATATATAAATATATAGGAGATGGGATGCAGTTCTTGTAGTTCCGGAGGCGGGTGCAGCACTGGTGGTTGCGGAAAAAGCGGAGGATGCTCGTCTGGCGGATGTAATAAAATGAATACATTCGATTGGCTCGGAAACATGGAGCCTACCAGAGTACATTCATTTAAAATAGCAGAAATACGTTTTAAGGGCGGAAGAAAAGAATATTTCAGAAATGTCAATGACATTGAACTTAATAATGGAGATCCGGTCATAGTTAATGTTCCAAATGGGCATCACTTAGGCTTTGTCTCTTTGCAGGGTGAGTTGGTACGTCTTCAGATGAAAAAGAAGAACATTGTAGAAGATGATCAGATTCGAGACATCTATCGTATCGCCAATGCAAAAGATATTGAGAAATTTGACAATACTCAAAAAAGGGAGCTTCCTACACTTTTCCGTACGCGTGAAATAATCAATGAGCTGAAGCTTGATATGAAGCTGACAGATGTTGAATACCAGGCAGATAATACTAAAGCTACTTTTTATTATTCAGCAGACGATAGAGTAGATTTTCGCGAACTGATTAAATGCCTTGCCACTGAGTTTAAAATCAGGGTAGAAATGAGGCAGATCAGTCTTAGACAGGAAGCTGGACGTCTTGGAGGAATAGGGTCCTGTGGAAGAGAGCTTTGCTGCTCGACTTGGCTTTCTGATTTCAAAAGTGTTTCCACTTCTGCAGCCAGATATCAGAATCTTTCTTTGAATCCAAGCAAACTTTCCGGTCAATGCGGGAGACTGAAGTGTTGTCTCAATTATGAGCTTGATACTTATGTCGATGCATTAAAAGATATTCCTACTGTCGAAGATCCGCTTCTTACAGAAAGAGGTGAAGCATATTTGCAAAAAACGGATATCTTCAAGAAAATCATGTGGTTCGGATACAGGGAGGATACCACTTGGTACCCACTATCTGTTGAAAGGGTCAATGCAATTCTTGAGTTAAATAAAAAAGGAGTAACTCCAGTTTCTCTGGATGAAAATGATACTTCAATTCAGGATGAGGAGAAAAAGGCGGAAGACGATCTGAACGAGCTGAAGCGTCTGGATGAGAAATACAAGAAGAAGAAAAAGAAGAAGAAGAAATCAAAAGGTCCCAATACCGGTAATGTTCAAGGAAGTGGTGAGGGGGATACTTCTGTTTCCAGCCAGGAAAGGAAGACGCAGCAGGAAAGAAGGCCTCAGGCACAGAAACAACATCAACATCCAAACAGAGAAAATAGAGAGAAGAGCAGTCATCCTAATAGAGAGAAAGGACCCTCTCCTCAAAATAACCAAAGGGAAAAGCAGCCACAGAAAGAGCATCAGAATGCTCCTCGGGAAAATCAGAATAGAGGTGGCCAAAATGTTCCTAGAGAAAATCAGAATAAAGGTGGTCAAAATGTTCAGAGGGATAATCAGAACAGACCGAAGGGGAACCCTAATCAACAGCATAAAGGAAATCCTAACCAACCTAAAGGTAACCCCAATCAACCAAAGGGAGGTAATCCTAATAAACAGGGATCTGATCAAAAAAATACAAATAATAATCCGAATTCTACGCCGGACAAACAAATATGACGAAAAACAGAATTTCGACTATTCTAGTCCTGATTTTATTTATTTTAAGCTCTTGTGATAAATCGAGGATATACGAACAGAACTTCGATTTTCCTGATAATAAGTGGGAAGAGAATAAGGAGCTTACCTTTGATTTTGAGGTGCCGGATCACAGACAAATGTACAATGTACTGTATAATGTGAGGTATTCGGTTGATTATCCATTTTATAATCTCTATGTAAAATACAATTTGTTGGATTCTGCAGGCAGAGAGATAAATCAAAAGTTGCAAGGAATGGATCTGATGGATTCGAAAACCGGAAAGCCTTTTGGTAAAGGAGTAAGTGGCGTTTATGATTACAGGATATTAGCATTACCTGGATACATTTTTCCTTATTCAGGAAAATACAAAATGAAAGTTAGGCAATATATGAGGCAAAATCCTCTTCCTCATATTTATTCATTTGGATTAAGATTAGAAAAAGCCGGAGCTTAGTGCATGAAATCAGGGTTTGTTGTTTGTTTTTTTCTTCTACTTACTGTTTTATCCTCACGGGGACAACAAGTTGATGTGAAGGCAATTGAGCATGCTATTAAAAATCCTGAAAGTAGATTTTTCTATCCAACATTGCTAAAAAGATTCAATTCCCTGGATACAACCTTAAAAAAGGACGATTTTAAGCATCTTTATTATGGTTTTGCCTTCAGGGAAGATTATAGTCCTTTTGAAATGGACGATCTTGAAAAAAGGTTGAAAGAACTTAATTATGCTAAAAACTTTGAAGGTGTAATAGAGCTTGCGGATAGTATAGATCATTCTATTCCTACGGATTTGACTGTACTTTTTGAAAAATCTTACGCTTTAAGGTCTTTGGTTAAAAAAGAAGAAATCGTTGCCAGAAGCAAATACAATGTTTTACTTAAAGCTGTGCTTGCTTCGGGCGATGGTAAATCACCAGAGACAGCTTATCAGGTTATTTTCTTTGGGGATGAAATAGAGGTTCTAAGCGCTCTTGGGCTTAAGATTGTAGAAAGGCAAACCATCCTAAAAGATAACCGCTTTTATGATGTCTGGATTTTGGGGAAAAACAAACAAAAGTTGGAAAAACTCTATTTCGATGTAACTATTCCTCACAAATTTGAAGAACAAGAGCTCATAAAAGATTTGAAGGATAACAATTGATTCGGTGTAAACAAAATGTTATTTCATCAGGAAGATTGAATCTGTAGAATGAATTTTTGCTTTGATATATTATTTTTGCGCATCAAACGTTGATAACGGGTAGAAAATAAACTGGAATGGCTTTTTTAAACTTCCGCAAACTTGCTTTATGGCTTTTTATATTAATGGGAATAGCCTCTCCTTCATTTGCGCAAAATGACCCGTCTGATTCATTTGCAACTGATTCTATTCCGGATATATTGGTCGCCGCAGATAGTATTCCGAATAAAGCCAAGAAAAAGAAAAGGAAGAAAAACGTTTTCTACGGAATAAAAACCCGCAAAGGATTTACCAAAATAGGAAGAGGAAAACAGGTTACCATTGAAACTTTTCACTTGCTGAAAACCTACAAAGAACCTAATCCTTATGTGGGCGAATACTATGTTTTCGATGTCCGCAAAAGAAAGGTTTTAAAAGTTGCTTCCATTGATAAAAAGGAATTGCTCAATTATAGAATACTGCATGGCCCCTATAAAAAAACAGTAGGTGGAGAGGTAGTTGAGTCCGGAATTTTTTATGTGGGGACAAAACATGCAAGATGGGAGCGGTACGGAAAAAATAATATCCTGCTTGATAAAGTCAAGTTTTACAAAGGCTGGCCCAAAGAATCAGAAATTATCTATTTTGATAACGAAAGGACAAAAGTAAAAGAAGTAAAACCATTGGTAAATAAGCAGCTTAATGGAACTTATTGTCTGTTTAATGAAAAAGGCTGGACCTTAGTTCACGGAAAATACATTGATAACATTAAGGTTGGAATCTGGGTGGAATATTTTACCGAGAAAAATAAACGCAGGAAAGAAATCCAGCATCCTGCAAGTCCATACAAAGACGAGCAGTTTGAACCTTATGTACTTACTGAATGGGATGAAGAAGGGAATCTGATTGTCCAGAACGGAAAGGCAGTGCCTGTGACTAAAACAGGTGGGAAAGATCCTTCAGGGAAGAAACAAGCTCAACGACCTCCTGGTAGCAACAGAAACAGAAAACAATAAGAGTAAATAGAAACAGGGGCTGTTTACTGTTACCTATTCACTGCCTTAGTGAAATGCGTCCTCAAAGTGGACGATTTCCTGTCCGGTAATTGCAACAATATCAAATCTGATTGGGCCTTTCCAATTATTTTCAAAAATAAAGTTTTCAGCGGCCGTCATCACCAGAGAAGCTTTCCTTTCGGAGACTGAAGCTTCAGGAAAGCCAAATTTTGAATTCTTTCTTTTTTTAACTTCTACAAAGACCAGCAGATTTTCTTTGCGGACAATAATATCGATCTCAAGTTTTTTATATCGGTAATTCCGAAAGAGTACAGAATAGCCTTTGGTCTCCAGAAATCTCCCTGCCATGTCCTCTCCGTTTTTCCCTGAAATTATATTGTTTCCCATTAGCTTTTTGTCGTTGATGCGTTAATGAAGTATCTTGGTACCCTGAAATTCAGGTGTAAAGCTATAAAGTTGTGAATGAAGTAATTAATAAAAAAGTCTTTTTTGAAAATCTTGGTCTTATCAGTTATAAAGAAGCCTGGGATTATCAAACTAAGCTTTTTGATGAAATTGTATCTGTTAAACTTTCAAACAGAGGCATACCTGCAGAAGATCAAAAGCCAACACCAAATTACCTTCTGTTTTGTCAACACCCTCATGTTTATACTCTTGGGAAAAGCGGAGATGCCGGCCATTTGCTTTTACAAGAAGATCAACTGAAAAAGGAGGGTATTGAATTTTACCATATAAACAGAGGTGGAGATATCACGTACCATGGTCCAGGACAGCTAGTTGGCTATCCGGTTATTGATATGGAAAACTATTTTACCGATATTCATAAATACCTTAGATTACTGGAAGAAGGAGTAATTCAGACAATTGCGGAGTATGGCATTGTTGGGGGAAGAATAGAAGGGCTTACTGGTGTTTGGATTAATTCAGAAACACCGGAAAAAGGCCGAAAAATTTGCGCTTTGGGTGTCAAAACCAGCAGATGGGTAGCTATGCATGGATTTGCCTTGAATGTGAATGCAGACTTAAATTATTTTAATAATATAGTACCCTGCGGTATCTCAGATAAAGCCGTTACTTCAATTGAAGCAGAAGTAGGCAAGAAAGTAAATATGGAAGAGGTTGAAGCCATTTTGAAAGAAAAATTGGCAGGCTTATTTGAAATGATCATTGTTCAAAAGTAAATTTCGAAATCAATGAAAAAGGATATCTTATTCCCTCAGGTAGAAGGTGTTTCCGTAGCGATTGTCAGAGAAGGCGATGCGGGAGATTACAGCTGGAATGTTTTCATGATTAATGAAAATAAATTTGATTTAAGAGACATAACAATCCGTTCTAAAGGCTATGGTCCTAAGGAAGGTGATCAACAGATAACATCTACATTAAGACACCATATTCAGCTACTTTCGTCTGAAAGCACGCTTAAAATTGAGCCTATAGATCCGGCGGTATTTCACTTATACAATGAATACTGGATCAGTTATTATGTCAATAATCAGATTTTTGATAAAAAATTTATTTTCGTACCTGAAAGTATTATAGAAAAAAATCTGGTATTTATTCCACAACTGGAACTTCAGGGAATATTACATACATGATGCTTGATTTTCAGAGCATATTTGGAAAAAGGATTTTTATCCCTAAAATTTAGGGAAACAATCAGCTTTTTAGAATGGACATACTAAAGAATGCCGGGGACATTTTATTCCTGGATATTGAAACTGTCACCGGTACGGCCTCGTATCATGAGCTTAGTGACAGGCTGCAGCATCTCTGGACGAAAAAATCAGGGATGATTGATGATCAAAAAGAACCCGATGAACTTTATTTTGAAAAAGGGGCTATATTTTCGGAATTCGGAAAAGTAATCACTATTTCAGTAGGTTATTTCTTTTTTCAGCAGGGGGAGTTATCCCTTAAAATAAAATCTTTCTGGGGGCATAATGAAAAGGAGCTTTTGGAAGATTTTAAACGACTGATTGAAAAATTTGATCCCAGAAAACTAAGACTCTGTGCACATAATGGAAAAGAATTTGATTTTCCTTATTTATGTCGCAGAATGCTTATAAATTCTATCCCAATTCCTGAATCATTAAATATATCAGGAAAAAAGCCTTGGGAAATCCTGCACTATGATACATTGGAAATGTGGAAGTTCGGAGATAGAAAAAATTATACTTCTCTGGAAACTTTGGCCACTGTATTCGATATCCCTACAAGTAAAGATCAGATGGACGGAAGTTACGTCAATGTATCTTATTACAAGGAAGATGGGCTTGATGCAATTAGGACTTACTGCGAGAAAGATGTGCTTGTTACTGCTCAGGTTTTTCTAAAGTTGCATTGTCTTGAACTGGTAGGGGAAAAAAATATTTTGTTTTGCAATTGATGAATAATTTCTTTTGTTTCGGTTAATTTATTTGAGATCAGAATATTACACAGATGTCTGCTAACGGCGGGAAAAAAGATGAGTTTTTGCTAGATGTTCGAAATTTAAAGACATACTTTAAATCTGAAGATAATATTGTCAAAGCTGTAGATGATGTTAGTTTTCAACTCAAAAGGGGAGAAACTCTCGGCATCGTTGGTGAATCAGGTTCTGGAAAATCGGTAACGGCTCTTTCTATTATGAAGCTTGTTCCTAATCCGATTGGTCAGATTGTGGGGGGCAGTATTCTATTTAACTCTCCCGATAAAGGAATTATCGATCTTACTAAGATTTCCGAGCGGGAAATGCAGCATGAAAGAGGCAACGAGATCTCCATGATCTTTCAGGAGCCGATGACATCGCTTAATCCAGTGTATACCTGCGGAGATCAGGTGATGGAAGCCATTCTTTTGCACCAAAAGCTTTCTAAAAAGGAAGCTAGGCAAAAGACAATAGAACTTTTTGAAAAGGCAAAACTCCCAAGACCAAGCGATATATTTGATGCGTACCCTCATCAGATTTCTGGTGGACAAAAACAAAGGGTAATGATTGCGATGGCCATGAGCTGTAATCCATCGGTGCTTATAGCAGATGAACCTACAACTGCTTTGGATGTTACTGTGCAGTCAAGAATTCTGGAATTGATGAGCCAACTCAGAGATGAAAATAATATGTCTATTATTTTCATTACACATGATCTTGGCGTAATAGCAGAAATTGCTGATAGAGTAATGGTAATGTACCACGGAAAGGTGGTAGAATCAGGTACCACTTACGATATATTTAACAATCCTCAACACCCTTATACAAAAGGCCTTCTTGCTTGCCGCCCGAGACTGGATATGAAATTACGGGTTTTACCTGTAGTGTCAGATTTCATGGAAAAGGATGAGTCCGGAAATATTGTTGAAAAGAAAGATCATAAGTTTTCTTCTGTAGGACATGCCTTACTTTACAACTTTGTCTCGGAAGATGAAATCAAAGATCGTCAGGATGATCTGAAGAAAAAGGAACCTCACCTAAAAGTCAAAGATCTTCAAACATATTTTCCTATCTCCAAAGGGTTATTCGGAAAAGTTACAGATTATGTTAAAGCAGTTGATAATGTTTCATTTGATGTTTATCCTGGTGAAACATTAGGTCTGGTAGGTGAATCTGGTTGTGGAAAAACAACACTTGGACGAACAATTTTAAGATTAATTGAACCAACAGGAGGAGATATTTATTTTGAAGGAAAGAGCATAAAAGATGTTCAGGGGGAAGATCTGAGAAAGTTGCGTAAAGATATGCAGATCATTTTTCAGGATCCATATTCTTCCCTTAATCCAAGAATGACTGTCGGCGAAGCAATCATAGAGCCGATGCGTGTAAATGGAGTTTTGGATAGTGACTTCCAAAGGAGAAGAAGAGCCGTAGAACTTTTAGAAACAGTAAGTTTAAGTTCCAAGCAATTTGAAAGATATCCGCATGAGTTCTCAGGCGGGCAAAGACAAAGGATATGTATTGCGCGTGCTTTAGCTTTAAATCCTAAATTTATAATATGCGATGAGTCTGTTTCTGCACTAGATGTATCGGTTCAGGCACAGGTACTTAACTTGTTGAATAAGCTTAAAGAGGATTTTAACTTTACCTCTATTTTTATCTCTCATGACTTGTCTGTAGTGAAGTTCATGTCTGACAGAATTCTGGTAATGAACAAAGGGAAAATAGAGGAAATAGGATACGCTGAAGAAATATATAATCACCCGCAGTCAGAATATACAAAGAAATTGATAAATTCAATTCCAAAAGGAGACCTTGCCGCCATCAGGAATGCTATGTTGAAGAGGAGTCAGGGTCGGTAACCTCAAGAGTCATGACAAAAAGCAGAAATAAGAAGGATAAGCCAGGACATGAAAATAATATAAAAGACAAGCTTTTGAATTTGCTCAGCAAAGCAAAATCAAAAGCATATTCTTTTAAAGATATCATAAAAAAAGTAGGCTTAAAGGATCAGGCAGTAAAAGGCCAGTTTGCCACAGAACTTGACAATCTCGTCAGGTCGGGCCAGGTAGCTAGAACACAGAGCGGTACCTACAAGATCAATTATAAATCAGACGGAAATCACATCGTCGGTCGTGTAGACCACGTCAATCAGCGATTCGCCTATGTTATATCAGAAGATTCCAAAGAGGATATCTGGGTTAGTGCAAATAATCTAAAATTCGCATTTGACGGAGATATTGTAAAGGTTCTTCTGAAAGGTAAAAGAGATAGAGGCCGCAGTCCGGAAGGGGAAGTAGTAGAAATACTTGAAAGAAAAAGGACCGATTTTGTCGGAAAAATAGAATTATCTCCACGTTTTGCATTCGTTGTTCCTAACAGCCGGAAAATTTTTTATGATATTTTCATTCCTTTAGATAAAATCAAAGACGCTAAAGAAGGTCAAAAAGTAGTAGCCAGAATTGTCGAGTGGCCAGATAAAAATCATAATCCAGTTGGTGAAGTAATAGAGGTATTGGGCAATGCAGGCGAAAATGACGTCGAGATGCATTCTATTATGGCTGAATATGGTCTTCCATGGGAGTTTCCGGAAACTGTTGAAAGAGATGCAGATAAAATTCCTGTAGAAATCCCAGATAATGAAATTAAGAAAAGGCGTGACTTTAGGTCAATTACAACTTTTACAATAGATCCGGTTGATGCCAAAGACTTTGACGATGCCCTGTCTATAAGAAGATTAGAAAATGGAAATTGGGAAGTAGGAGTGCATATTGCTGATGTGACCCACTATGTGAGGCCAGGTACACCACTTGAAAAAGAAGCATACAAAAGAGCAACTTCTGTATACCTGGTGGATCGTGTGGTTCCTATGTTGCCGGAAAAGCTTTCCAATAATCTTTGTTCTTTAAGACCTCATGAAGATAAGTTGACGTTCTCTGCAGTCTTCGAGATGGATCACCAGGGGAAAATTCTGGATGAGTGGTTTGGGAAGACCATTATTCATTCTGACAGAAGATTTGCTTATGAAGAGGTGCAGGAAATACTTGAGGGAAAAGATGGAGATTTCAAAGATGAAATCTTTGCCCTTGACGGATTGGCGAAGATAATGAGGGCTGAGCGTTTCAGAAGAGGTGCAATTGCCTTTGAAACAGTAGAAGTAAAATTCAAGCTGGACGAGAAAGGCAAACCGCTTGGAGTATTTCCAAAGGTTAGAAAAGATGCGCATAAACTTATAGAAGACTGGATGCTTCTTGCAAATCGTAAAGTAGCCGAATATGTATACTTTATGAAAAAAGGGGACGAGAAAAATACCTTTGTTTATCGTATTCACGACCATCCGGATCCTGAAAAGCTTAATTCACTTGCCATTTTTGCAAGAAAATTCGGTCATAACCTGGATTTGAAAGATAAAGATCTTTCCAATGCATTAAACAAATTGGTAACAGACGTCGAAAATACTCCGGAGCAAAACGTGTTACAAAGCCTTGCCATAAGGTCTATGGCAAAAGCAAAATACACGACAGATCCGGAAAAACACTTCGGTCTTGCATATAAGCACTACACGCACTTCACTTCTCCAATCCGAAGATATCCCGATGTGATGGTACATCGATTGCTGGAACATTATCTCAATGGAGGAAAGTCAGAAAACAAGACTTATTACGAAGATCTTTGCGAACATTCTTCTGATATGGAAAAGGTAGCTGCAGAAGCAGAAAGAGCTTCCATTAAATATAAGCAGGTAGAATTCATGGAGACCATGATTGGTCAGGAATTTGAAGGTATCATCAGCGGAGTGGTAGAGTTTGGGATGTTTGTGGAACTTGTTGAAACGAAATGTGAAGGGATGATTCGTCTGAGCGAACTAGAAGATGATTTTTATGAGTTGGATGCAGAAAATTACAGAGTTATAGGCAAAAGAAATAAAAAAATATTTACTTTGGGAGATCATGTAAAGGTGAAGGTGATGAACACCAACCTTGAAAAACGAAGTATAGATCTCGCTTTTGCCGCAAAATGATTTTCAGTCAAGAAAGAGCTTTAAATAAGCTTGACGCTGCATTCAATGCACACAGTCCGGGAAATTCTCCTGTTGAACTTTACGAACCTATAAAGTACATTATTTCCCTTGGTGGAAAAAGATTGCGGCCATTGCTCACGCTTATGGCCGCAAATTTATTTTCTGAGGAATGGGATAAGGCTATAAAGCCAGCCATGGCTATAGAGTATTTCCATAATTTCACATTGATGCATGATGATATTATGGATAAAGCTCCACTGAGAAGGGGAAAGCCAACCGTTCATGAAAAGTGGAATGTCAACACCGCAATACTTTCAGGAGATGTAATGCTTGTGGGAGCTTATGACCTTCTGCTGGAATCTGAAGAATCAAAGCTTAGGGAAATAATTACAGCATTCAATGATTGTGCAGCTAAAGTCTGTGAAGGCCAGCAGTTGGATATGAATTACGAAAGTACAGATGATGTGTCGATTCCTGCATACCTTGATATGATTCGTAAGAAAACTGCAGTTCTTCTTGGATTCAGTCTTAAGCTTGGAGGAATTATAGGCGGCGCAAAAGAAAAAGATCTGGAGTTGCTTAAAGAATTCGGAGAAAACATTGGTCTGGCATTTCAACTGATGGATGATCTTCTGGATGTTTATGCAGATCAGGAAAAATTTGGCAAGAAAGTGGGCGGAGATATTGTAGCGAAAAAGAAAACCTATCTTTTAATAACAGCTCTTGAAAACAGCAATGAAGCTGGAAAGAAAAAGCTTATTTCTTTGTTGGAAGATCAGTCCTTGAAAGAGGAAGAAAAGGTAAAAAAAGTAAAAGAAATTTACGATTCTCTGAAAATAAAGGAACTAACTGAAGCTAAAATGTCTGAATACTATAATGCAGGTATTCAAAAATTAGAAAAAGTTGAAGCCTCATTAGTAAGGAAATCATCTCTGCTCCGTTTTGCAAACGGACTTATGAAAAGAGAAAGTTAATTATGATTACAATAGTATTAATACTTATTACCGTAGGGTGCAGTTTTTATGCATGGAGCAACTCTTCAGTATATTCAGGATGGATGTTGAATCCATATATGGTCTCAAATAAAAATCAATATTACCGGTTTATTACCTCTGGTTTTATTCATGGAGATCAAATGCACCTGTTTTTTAACATGCTTTCATTTTTCTTTTTCGGGTTAAATCTGGAAAGTGAAATGTCTCCATTATATTTTATTGCATTATATCTGCTGGGAATAATAATTTCTGATATTCCATCTTTTTTAAAACACAGGAAAAGTCAAAGGTATAATTCACTGGGAGCTTCAGGAGCAGTATCTGCGGTGATATTTGGATCTATATTGTACAACCCGTTAAATAAGATAAGTTTATTCTTTATTTTGCAAATGCCGGGTTTTATTTATGCTATTCTATTTCTGATATATTCCTATTATATGGGGAAAAGGGAAGGTGATCACATTAATCATGATGCACACTTTTATGGAGCGGTGTTTGGAGTTGTATTCATATTATTGACCGGGGATGGCAATGTTCTTCAGAATTTCATTGAACAGGTGAGTCACTGGGGAGGATTCTTTTAAAAGAAGTTTATAAGCTATTTAAAAATATTTAAATCCCATTGCTGAATTTTAGTGATGGGATTTTTCTTTTTGTACACTCTGAGAGGGAAACTGACATTAGGGAATTTTCTGTAGAGACGCCATGCTGGCGTCTCCCTATCCATAACGTCGGCAATTGATAGTTCAGGGCAATGGTCTTTGTCGTTTCCGGGAGTTTGGAAAGTGTGGAGTCAGCGAATGAAATCCAGAGTTATGAGATAAGTTTAAATGCTTACAAAATAAAAAAGCCTCTTTGTGAGAGGCTTTTTTATAATATTTTATTTAGAGAAATATTAAGCGTTAGCGAAAGGCTCAACAGAAACATAAGATCTGTTGTTTCTACCTTTTTTAAATACTACTGTACCTGCAGCTAGAGCGAAAAGAGTATGATCTTTACCGATACCCACGTTTTTACCTGGGTGGTGAGCTGTACCTCTTTGTCTAACAAGAATATTTCCTGCTATTGCAACCTGGCCACCAAAAACTTTAACGCCAAGTCTCTTACTATGTGATTCACGGCCGTTTTTGGAACTACCGGCCCCTTTCTTGTGTGCCATTGTGTTACTTTATTTAGAAATTTTTTCGATTAAAACTTTAGTTAATTGAGCTCTGTGGCCGTTTCTTTTTCTGAAACCTTTTCTTCTCTTCTTTTTGAAAACGATCACTTTGTCAGCTTTCTCTTGAGAAAGGATTTTTCCGGAAATTTTAACTCCGCTTACCACAGGAAGACCAACCTGAGTATTTGCTCCGTCAGAAACCAAAAGAACTTGTGTAAATTCTACTTTAGAACCCTCAGTTCCTTCTAATCTATCTGTATAGATAAATTTATTTTCTTCTGCCTTATATTGTTTTCCGGCTATATCGACAATTGCGTACATAACAGTATTATATCTTTTTAAAAACGGACTGCAAATATAGGTAGGAGAAATCGAAAAAACAAATCATTTTTTAAAATATCTATGTGGAAAACTATTTTTCTGGATTATAATGCCTGATGGCTATTAAAAAAGTACAATATGTAACCAAAAAATAACCTGTATTTTATTGTAATTTAATAGGTTTTGTTATATTTACTAACATGATTTTACTATCTCCGGTCCAGGTATTCTTCCCTTTGATTTTTCAAGTCGTTTTTATCATATTTGTAACACAACTTTTCCAAAATCCTTATTTCAATTCCGAGAGTTCCTTTCTTTTAGTAATCAGGAACAGGGGACTTTTTTCCTTATATATACAGGGCTGGATAATAAAGTTTGTCAGATTTTCCCAATACGAACAGGGATGAATCTCTAAATGTTTTGAATAAAAGATATTAAGATATAGTAATATGGAAAAAAAAGAACCATTACTAGAGGAAAATAAAAACAGGTTTGTCCTTTTTCCTATCGTTCATGACGACATCTGGCAGATGTATAAAAAAGAAGAAGCCAGTTTCTGGACCGCAGAGGAAATAGACCTTACAGCTGATCTTGCAGATTGGGAAAAGCTTAATGAAGGTGAAAAACACTTTATTACTCATGTGCTTGCTTTTTTTGCAGCTAGTGATGGAATTGTGAATGAAAACCTGGCTACAAGCTTTCTGGAAATGGTTCAGTATCCTGAAGCTAAATGTTTCTATGGTTTCCAGATCATGATGGAAAATATCCATTCAGAAACCTACTCTTTGTTGATTGATACTTATGTTAAAGATCCAAAAGAGAAAAGTAAACTTTTCAATGCACTGGATACTGTTCCTTGTGTAGCGAAAAAGGCTGAATGGGCATTGAGATGGATTGGTCAGGGATCCTTTGTAGAGAGATTGCTTGCTTTTGCAGCTGTAGAAGGTATTTTCTTCTCAGGTAGTTTCTGTTCAATTTTCTGGTTAAAGAAAAGAGGATTGATGCCAGGTCTGAGTTTCTCTAATGAATTAATCTCAAGAGACGAAGGATTGCACTGTGATTTTGCATGTTTATTGTATACTAAATATATAGTAAATAAACTTCCGGAGGAGCAAGTTGTAGCTCTGATAACTGATGCTGTAAAAATCGAGCAAGAGTTTATCACTGAAGCACTTCCTGTAGATCTTATAGGAATGAATTCTAGGCTGATGTCTCAATATATAGAGTTTGTTGCCGACAGACTTTTAGTTGCACTTGGCTGCAACAAGGTTTATAACGTGACAAACCCATTTGACTTTATGGAAATGATATCTCTTCAGGGTAAAACCAACTTCTTCGAAAAGAGAGTTGCAGAGTATCAAAAGGCTGGAGTAATGAACGAGAAAGATAACAACCACAAATTCTCTCTTGACGAGGATTTTTAGAGGTAAGATTTTCGCTTAAAATTACAAAAGCTGAAAGTAGTTGAATAAAAAAAGAAATTGATCGAAAAAATGCTGGAATTAAATTTAAAATGCATAATTTAATTCAGTCAAAAAACTAATAACCTTTACCCCCTGATATGCTAGTAATTAAACGAGATGGCAGACGAGAGTCTGTGAAATTTGACAAAGTCACGGCGAGGATAGAGAAGCTGTGCTATGGTCTTGACATGAATTATGTCAACCCGATTGATGTAGCAAAAAAAGTAATTGATGGAATTTATGACGGGGTAACAACCGTGGAGTTGGATAATCTTGCTGCTGAAATAGCTGCTTCTCTGACAACAAAACATCCTGATTACGCCATTCTTGCTGCAAGAATTGCTATCTCTAACCTTCATAAGGTAACAAGTAAGTCTTTCTCTAATACAATGAAAAGACTTTATACTTATGAAGATCCAAAAACAGGTGAAAATGCTTCTCTTCTTTCTAAAGAAGTATATGAAGCAATCAGAAAAAATGCTTCTGTTCTGGATTCAAGCATTATCTATGACAGAGACTATAACTACGATTACTTCGGTTTCAAAACCCTTGAAAAATCGTATCTTCTGAAATTAGACGGAAAAATAGTTGAAAGACCTCAGCACATGTTGATGCGTGTTGCTATTGGTATTCACACTAACGATATCGATGCTGCGATAGAAACCTACAATCTTCTTTCTGAGAAATGGTTTACACACGCAACTCCTACATTATTCAACGCTGGAACACCGAAGGCTCAGTTGTCTTCTTGCTTCCTGTTAACAATGAAGGATGACAGCATAGAAGGTATTTATGACACTCTGAAACAATGCGCTAAAATTTCACAATCTGCCGGGGGGATCGGATTGAGCATTCATGGCGTAAGAGCTACAGGGTCTTATATTAAAGGTACAAATGGTACTTCTAACGGTATCATTCCAATGCTTCGTGTTTTCAACGATACAGCTAGATATGTTGATCAAGGTGGTGGAAAGAGAAAAGGTGCATTTGCGATCTATCTTGAGCCTTGGCATGCAGACGTTTTTGAATTCCTTGATCTGAAGAAAAATCACGGTAAAGAAGAACTTAGAGCAAGAGATTTGTTCTACGCTCTTTGGATTCCTGATCTTTTCATGAAGCGTGTTGAAGAAAACGGTGAGTGGTCATTGTTCTGTCCGAACGAGGCTCCTAACCTTGATGAGACCTACGGAAAAGAATTCGAAACACTTTACGAGAAATACGAAAAAGAAGGCAGAGCAAGAAAGACTGTAAAAGCACAGGAACTTTGGTTTGCAATTCTTGAGTCGCAGACAGAAACCGGTACTCCTTATATGTTGTACAAAGATGCTGCTAACAAGAAATCAAATCAGAAAAACCTTGGTACTATAAAATCAAGCAACCTTTGCACTGAGATTATAGAATATACAGCTGCTGACGAAGTTGCTGTTTGTAACCTGGCTTCTCTGGCTTTACCTAAATTTGTTATTGACGGTAAATTCGATCATCAGAAATTATACGATGTTACTTATGTAGCAACGAAAAACCTTAACAGAATCATCGATATCAACTACTATCCGGTAGAAGAGGCAAGAAAATCAAACCTAAGACACAGACCTATCGGTCTAGGTGTGCAAGGTCTTGCTGATGTATTCATCATGTTGAGAATGCCATTCGAATCTGATGAGGCTAAAGCTTTAAATACTGATATTTTCGAAACGATCTATTTCGCAGCGATGACTGCATCTAAAGATCTTTCAAAGAAACATGGTCCGTATGAGACATTCAAAGGATCTCCGGTATCTAAAGGTATTTTCCAGTTTGACATGTGGGGTGTAACTCCTGCTTCTAACAGATGGGATTGGGAATCATTGAAGAAAGAAGTAAAACAACACGGTGTGAGAAACTCTCTGCTTGTTGCTCCGATGCCTACAGCTTCTACTTCTCAGATACTTGGAAACAACGAGTGCTTTGAACCATATACTTCAAACATCTATACAAGAAGAGTACTTTCAGGTGAGTTTGTTGTAGTGAATAAGCATTTGATGAGAGACTTGATCAAACAAGGTTTGTGGAATGATAAGATGAAAAACAAACTTATCGAAGCAAACGGATCTGTTCAGGGTATCAAAGAAATCCCTCAACATGTTAAAGATCTTTACAAGACTGTTTGGGAAATCAAACAAAAGACGCTTATCGATATGGCAGCGGACAGAGGTGCTTACATCTGTCAGAGCCAGAGCTTTAACGTACACATGCAGGATCCGAACTTTGGAAAGCTTACTTCAATGCACTTCCATGCATGGAAAAAAGGTCTTAAAACAGGTCTTTATTATCTTAGAACAAAAGCTGCTGCAGATGCTATCAAATTTACAGTGGAGAAACAAGCAGACGTTGCTCTTGAGCCAGTTGTAAACAAAGAAGCGCAGGATGCAGCATACGCACAGAAAGCAAGCGACATGGCTTGTTCCCTTGACAATCCAGAAGGTTGTGAGGCTTGCGGAAGCTAATTAGTTGTTGGCATTATTAAATTTAAATACAAAGCCGGAGGTGATTTTTAGCCTTCGGCTTTTTTGTTGGAAAAGGATTACATTAGCGCGAATCTTTTTAATTTTTAAGCTATGACTAATTTTAAGTTTAAACTTTGGCTTACTCTAACAATTATTGGATTAGCCGGAGTAGCATCCTTACTATTATCAGATTTGCCATTGGAAAATTTACCTGCAGAGGTAATGGAGAAAATTCCATTGGAGACCTTGAGGTTTCTTATACTGATAAACCCTACAATTTTAGTATTAATAGCAACAGGTATCGGAACCATTCTTTATGAAAGGGTAAATCTCTCCCTTCCACTTTTGCAAAAAATACTTGATAAAAGAGTTAATACATCTCTTGACTTAAAAGGAATCGTTGTCCAAGGTTGTCTCCTGGGAGTTTTAGCTGGGGTGTCAATAGTTGCTATTGCCTATTTCTTTAGCCCCTTTCTACCTAAGATACTAATAGAATCTAATGCGAATATAAAATTAAGCTTGATCACAAAGCTCCTCTATGGTGGCATTACAGAAGAGCTGTTGTGCCGCTTTGGTTTGATGACTTTATTTGTCTGGATTCTGTTTAAAATTTTTCGAAAGCTAAACACAGCAGTTTATTGGATAGCAATTGTTTTATCTGCTATTGTATTTTCACTAGGGCATCTTCCTTTAGTGTCCCGATTAATTAATGATCTGTCTTTTTCTGTTTATGCTTATATCATCCTGGCGAATAGTATAGGTGGCTTGTTCTTTGGTTATGCTTACTGGAAAAGAGGTCTGGAATGTGCTTTTATTGCACATGCTTTTGCTCACTTGATAATGGTTGGTTTAAATTTGGTTGGTGGTTGAATATTCTCTTCATTATTTTTAAAATCCCTAAAAACAAGGCTGTTTCTTGTATTCATTGCATTCTTTATTTTTGTTTATTGAGTTTTTAATTGTACTAATTTTTAATGACTACTATGCATTATCGCACTGCGTTTGAAGAAGATCATCTCGCATTGTAAAGTTATACAAGGCTGTTGCCCGCACGAGACGGCATAGCCCGTCTTGACCATGAAATAACAGAAGATTATGTGAAGAACATCCTCCTTAAAAGTGTTAGTCAGGGGCTGATTATTATCTGTGAACATTCTGACAATCCGGACGAGCTAATTGCTGAAATGCACGATTATACAATAGGAATCGAATTATTCAGACATGTGATCAGTGAAGTTACGATATGTGTCCATCCGGATTTTCAGGGAAAGAAAATAGGTCACAGAATGATGAGTATTTTCCTGGAAGAAATAGCCTGCAACCGTCCGGATATTGGCAAAGTTGAGTTAATAACACGCGAAGGAAATACGAGGGCTATAGCCTTGTATCAATCCCTCGGGTTCGCATTGAGGGCCGGCTTGAAATGCGTATAAGTACTGCTGATGGCATATATGAAGCAGATATACCAATGGGGTGGCAAAATCCAAATTTTGAATTGTTTAAACATTAAAATTTGTGATGCAATCAGCCAATAATGCTCTTTGTTGGTTTTAAACTATTCTGTTATCTAATAAGTTATTACTTGAGAATCCCCCTAAGTTGGCTTATTCAGATGAACAGAGAAGAAAATATCCGGAAAATATTGGAGTGCCTGCCTGACGGAATATTGGTTACCAATAAGGAAGGGGAAATCATCTTTGCAAATGCTCAAATTGAAGCACTTTTTAATTACAAACGGGAAGAGCTATTGGGGCAACCTACTGAAATACTTATACCAGAAGACTATCACAACATACTAGATGAATATCGAAAGGATTTTTTAGAACATCATAACGCTCAACCTTTAATATATCCCAGTATAAGGCTTATAGGTATAAGAAAAGGTGGAGAAAAGTTTAATGTTGCAATAAGTCTGAGTCCATTGGAAACAGATCCATATGGGCTCTTAATTATCTCTGCTATCCGGGATATTACAGAAGCTATCAGGGTAAGAAAAGAACTGAAAAGTAGTCAGGAAATTTTTCAGAGGATCTTTGAATCATCTCTTAATGGTATAGTAAAGTATGAAAATGTCAGAAATGAAGAAGGTGAAATCATTGATTTTAAATATGTAGTTGCTAATAAAAGAGCTTTGGAGCTGACTGAAAGAACTGAGGAAGAAATGGTCGGAAAAACAATAATTGAACTTAATCCTTGGATAAAAGATTCCGATATCTTCAAAACAATGCTTCGGGTGTCTGAAAAGGGGGACACAGAAATTCATGAATTCCAGTCAAAGAGAAAGGGAAAAACAGTCTGGTACAAAACTAACTTTGTAAAGGTGGATGATGGAATATTGCTCACCTTTGATGATGTATCCATTACCAAACTGGCCGAAGATAAATTAAAAGAGACTAACCAGGAGCTTGAACAAAAGGCAGAAGACAGGACACAAGAGCTATTAAAATCCAATGAAAAGCTTAAAAATATAAACGAAAAGCTGGATCGATATGCCTATATGATATCTCATGATTTGAAGGCTCCTCTTGCAAATATCGAAGGAATCGCAACTTGTTTAAAGCACGATTATGCCGGTATCCCCTTGGATGAAGAAGGAAATGAGATGCTTGAAATGATGACCGTCAAAATCAATGATATGCGTGATATTATTGAAAATGTATTACAATCGGCTAAAGATGCTATCAGAAGCAGGGAAAACATTTATTTAGAGAAAACAGTGCATGAGATAATTGAAACTTTAAATCCTCCATCTCACTTTCACTTTTTTATTCAGCAAGGTCTGCCTCAAATTAAATATCCTCGAGCATCTATTGTTCAGATATTGCAGAATCTATTGAGTAACTCCATTAAATATATGGATAAACCTAATCCATTAATCACCATTTCTTATTCTGAAAGCGAAAATTATTATCTGATTTGCGTGACTGATAATGGAATGGGAATCCCTCAGGAAAGGCTGAATGAAATATTCAATTTATTTGAGATAGCTCATTCCGGTAAATGTGACATAGAAAGTTATGGTATCGGATTAACCATCGTAAAACAACTTGTAGAAGAAAATGGTGGTAAAATATGGGTTGAAAGTACCTTGGGGGAAGAAACGAAATTTCATTTTACTGTTCCTAAACAGTAAGATTTTTTTCATGTCTCGGATCATATACAGACTTAGTTTTTGATAATATAGTACTCTATTTTTCAAGTCTTATCGGGGGGGGAAGCCTTGCAGACCAAGAAACATTGCGTTTTTATTATTAAAATTTATCCTCAGCTCTCTTTTCTTGTTTTAGGATTGAATAACTTAACTTTCCATTAGGGGCAATATTTATTTTATAAACAGTTAGTCTGTCAATTCCGTCTGGATTGGAATAGTAATCTTCGGACACTACTATGCTATCCGTCTTATATAAAATTGCATTCCTGTCATAAGAATACATACCTCCCGAGCCACTTGTCGCATGATAATTAATTAGAATGGCATCTATTAAATTGATAAAATTTTCTTTTTGATTTAGGAGTTTGTAGGTTACCAGGTATGTTTTTCCAAAATCTAAATTTTGAAGAATCAAAAATCCTGAATAAGCAGTTCTGTCGCCTTGATGCCCCCAATTTGTCCATTTACAAACACCATACGCATCATCATTATTGGTATTTGAAAAATCATCTCTAAATGATTCTTCATCACTAAAATCTCCACTAATCTTCTTGCTATCGTCAATTGAAACTATTTTTGCAGTATTTATTAATGATAAAGTTGTAGAGTCGAGTTTTGCTTTATGCAGGGCAAATGGAAGGTTTCCATCTGAGGTAGGTAATACAATGCTACTTAATTTTTCAAAGTAGGCACAAAGGTTTATTACTTCTGTTGTTATTGGTTTTAATTTGCTTTTTTCTTCTTCTTCACTGGTAAGTGAGTCGTTGTAATTAAACCGAACAGTGGTATCTGTAGTTTTTGAATAGACTTTTTTATTAGTATCATTGCTTGAATTGCAAGAATAAAATAGTGCAATTTGAATGATAAGTGTTAATGATAATATAAGCTTTTTCATTTATGGGTACTTGGTAACACGCCGCCCAACTGTGTTTTGACCTCACCAGGGTGCATATAGCATACAAAATAGATGAGTATTCGCACCTTTCCAAAATTTATGTAAACGAAAAATCCAGTAGGTTTGATCAGCTATGCCAGAAACTGTCCTTGCTAAAGAGCCTTAATGCGTTAATTTTTTCTTTCTCAAAATTCCCCAGATAAGTATTGCAGAGCCAAGGGTCAATATGGCAAAAGATTTTTCAAGAATTGTTTTTGCAAATATATTTCCAATTGTATTCAGAATAAATATGACAACAAAAGCCCATAATATTATGTCAATGATCTTCCTATTAATTACAGACTTTATGTAGCCTCCTTTCATAAGTAATATAAGAGCGAGAAATAGATTAATAAGGATTGAAATTGTTTCAAATACATACATCTCGGAATCACTTTGCAGGCGGCCTCCCCAGGCAATGTTATAAGGAATGACTTTGAATATAATAGTTAAGTGAAAGAGTATTACTGCAGCAAGCAATCCTAGTAAGATGTTAATTGCAATTTTGATATTCATATATTCTGTTCTTTCATTTTGAGACAACCTTCCTACTTCCTCAACTCTTCTTCCGCCTTCTCTTTATACTTACCTTTCATTTCCACTAACTCGAGATACACCTTCTTTGCTTTTTCCTTTTGTCCAATAGCTGTATAGCTCTTTGCAAGATACCATCGAGCATCTTCGTAGTTAGGATCTGATTGTTTTACATTCAGGAATTGTGCACTTGCTTTCTTATACTCCCCTTTGTTATATAAGCTCAGTCCCTTATCAAAACTGGTTTGCATGCTATTTCCGTCTGCTATAAAAACGGAATCCTGCACAGCATCTGCTGTTGGTGCGGCTATACTCTTTTTTGATTTTATGGGTTTAGCTTTGATTGATTCCGATTCTATGGCAATCTCTTTTTTAAATTCACTGTTAATCGATTTGTCTTGTGCTTTGTTATCCATCAAAGCTTCAGATAACTTATCAGCCTCTTGTTTAGCAGGGGCAGAAGATGCATTAGGTTTCTCTGTAATAACCTCTCCCTCCTGAATTTCACTAACAACCGCATTTCCTTCTTGGTGAATCTCTTCAGCTTTACTTGGAACCAAAGCTTCTTCATTTATTGGTACTTCAGAATTCAAAACGCCATCGGAGTAGACTGGAGCTTGAGGCGACTGCTCTTTTTGTAAAGGTGCAATAGCTATGATGCTGTCGGTATTAGCATTATCTATATGTTTATCAATCGAGTTTACTTCTGATTTTTTAACGTCTGCCACCGGATGATCTTTGGTCCATTTCTGCTGAAGGATAAAGAATATGCCTCCGCCAAGCAACAGTAATCCTGCAATTGCAGCTGCCATCCTTGACCAGTCAAACTTATTTTTCGAAGGCGCTGCATCTTTCAAATGAAATGTAGGGGCTTCAACCACACTGGCTTTTTCTTTACGACGCATAGGTGCGGCAGCTGCAGGCATTGCTGCCATTTCGAGGCTTGCACTTTCTTCCTCCAGTATTGATTCTTTCTTGTTGAAGTCAGCAGTTTCGTCCAGACTATATTCAGGTTCCTGTACACTGGCACTTAACAATATCTGAGATTCCAGGTGGTTTACTTCATCAATAGACGCAATGATATTTCTTGCATTATCTTCAATGCTTAATGCCAAGCCATCCATTGCTTCGTTGCAGAGCTCACACTGAAGCGTATGTCTTTCTACATGGTTTCTTTCTTTATTGGAAAGCCGATCATGTATGTAATCCATCATGACATCCAAAGAGAGGCATTTATCTTCCTTCGGAAATATTTTGGTTGGGTCAGCCATCTGTCCTCCTTTCCATGCAATTCTTCAGATTGCGTTTTCCATTCTGAATAAAGCTTTTCACTTCATTTGAAGAATATCCCGTATTCGCTTCAATTTCTCTATAGCATTTCTCCTGAAGGAAAAACAATTCAATGCATTTGCGCTGTTGCTCTATCAGTTTTGCCATACAGTCTTCCAGTTTCAACAAGTCTGTTTCCTTATCTTCTTCAGATGATAGATGCAAAACATACTCGTTTTTCATAATCAGATCCGGGATTTTTTCATTTTCCGAGGTTTTTTTTCTTAAAACCATCAAGCAGTGATTTTTTGAAACGGAAAATAACCAGGACTTGAAATTGCTTATCTCGTGTTTTTTAAGGTCATCTATAAGTTTTTCAAAGATGGTCATTACAGCGTCTCTGCTGTTTTCCTCTTCCTTGAGGTACTTCATACAAAGGCCAAACACCAGGTGGGTATATCGGCTGAATAATGCGGCAGCCAGGGAGATATCAGCTGACTCCTTATATAAAAGGAGCAGCTCCTGGTCATTGAGCTCTGAACGCATTTCCTTATCGCCGATTCGCATGTAACAAAATAACCTTTTAAACTTTCAAATACCAAGCTTTTGATTTCAAAATTGTCAGATTCTCTGTCATCCTGAGGCCAGCGAAGGATCTGATAATCACAAAACAATTTGCTATTTCAATTGCTAATCTGCCAGATAGTTCAATTTTCATTCTTTGGGAATGCTCAGATGTTTCGCAAGCTCAACATGAACAAAGAAAGATTTTCTTAAGTTGATGACCATGTCCTTAAAAGAAGGGTAATGGATGGTTTTTTTTTACTTAAAATCAATACTTTGAAAATATTTTGAAAAATTTTTATTCCGGTTTATGGAATTTTTTCTGTCTCTGCATCTATAGAGAAATTTAACTTTTAAGGATAAACTCTATGAACCCAAGGTATCAAAAATTAATTCCGCTATTCAGCCTGATTGCCGGATTAGGTGTTACTGGTTTTTCAATTGGCTCTGCTTTAAACAAGCCTCTTAATTTTAACGGATGGATGGAGCGTTTAATGCACCAGATGACATCTTTTAATTCCAATCATCCGGAAGAAAGGGTGTATTTGCATATCGATAAACCTTTTTATAAACCAGGAGAAAGCATCTGGTTTAAGGCGTATGTTCGCAATGGTTCTGATATGACTGCCAGCAATACCAGCGATATTTTACATGTAGAATTGATCAACCCTAAAGGAAGTGTAGAAAAGCATTTAGAACTTATTTGCAAAAAGGGGATAACGCAGGGAGATTTCCAGTTGGGAGAAAATGCTGCCGGAGGTATTTATAAAATAAAAGCCTACACCAATTGGCAAAAGAACGAAGCAGAAGCATTGTTGTTTGAAAAGGAATTGACTGTTCAGAATGTTATTCTCCCTTCTGTCCTTCTAAAATTAGACTACGATAAAAAAGCATTTGGTCCTGGGGATCTGGTAAGTGCTACTGCAGAAATAAAAGCCACAAACAATACTCCAGTTGCGCTGAAGAACCTGAAATACATCGTTCAGCTGGAGGGTAAAAACTTTATGGAGGTCAAAGGCAGAACAGATGCTGATGGGGTGCTTGCTCTTTCATTCAGGTTGCCTAAAGAAATGAATAGCAATGATGGTTTGCTGAACATACTTCTAGAACATGAGGGTAAAACAGAATCTATTTCAAGATCAATTCCAATCGAATTAAATACTATCGACCTTAGCTTCTTTCCTGAGGGCGGCGATATGCTTGCAGGATTTCAATCAAGAATCGCTTTCAAAGGATTGAACAGTTTCCACAAGCCAGCAGATGTAGAAGGGTATGTGACAGATTCAAAAGGGAAGAAAGTGGCTACTTTCAGCAGTTATCATCAGGGAATGGGAGCGTTTAATATGAAGCCAGAAGATGGAGAAGTATATACTGCTCACATCACCAAACCGGCAGGAATAAATACAACCTATCAACTGCCAGAAGCTGCACATAGAGGATATGCTTTAAGTGTATCTGAAAATATAAAGGATAAGATCACACTAGAGCTATTTTCTACTGAAAAGGAGGAACTGACAGTTATCGGTACCATTCGCGATAAAGTAGTGTATAATGGAAAAACCAATGGGACTTCAATAAGTAAGCTTATGGTTGCAACGAATGATTTTCCAATGGGTGTGATTCGCTTTACTTTGTTTGACAGCAAAGGGTTTGAAAGAGCAGAGAGACTGGCATTTGTGAACAGACACAAACAATTAAAAATTTCTCTGACTACCGACAAGGAGAAATATCAACCAAGGGAAAAGGTAAAGCTAAACCTGAAAGTGACAGATGAAAGAGGGATCGCAATGCCAGGCAACTTTTCTATCTCTGTAGTAGATGAAAAAGTACTTTCATTTGCTGACGATCGTTCGGGAAACTTACTATCTAAGTTGTTCCTTGAAGCAGACATTAAAGGAAAAGTAGAAGAACCTGCTTTTTATTTTAACAAAGAGGAAGCAAAGTCGGAGCAGGCGATGGATTATCTGCTGCTTACATCTGGTTATAGAAGATTTACCTGGAAACAAATTGGAAATAATGAAATTCCTGAAATAAGATTTCAGGCAGAGAAGGCAATACTTGCAGGAAGCGTCATTGATGCCTATGAAGGAAAGCCATTAGCTAATGCTACTATTGAGGTACAAGGTAAAACTATTCGTACAAATTCCGACAGCAACGGAAGGTTTACGCTTCCATTTGTTGATCTTAGTGAAATAGCTACGCTTAAAGTGACAGCTAATGGATATTCTCCTTTCGTTACACAATTATATCAATACAGTGATAACATTCAATGTTACCTTTATAGTGATCGCGTTTATAAGTATTATGAACGAGTACCGGCACCGGCGGGAAACATGGAAGCGGTAAGGGCAGAGCGTCCAAGAAAAGCAAAAGCCATTGCAGAGGACGCAGTGGTGAATGAAGAAAATGTAATGGTAGAAGAAATGGTAATGGAAGAAAAAGCAGTAATGGCAGATAAAGCAATACTGGCTGAACTTCGTGCCGAAGAAATTATGGAAGGTGAATTAAATGAAATTCAGGAAGTCGAAATTATGAATGCCGACACCATTTTTGATAATGGTGCATTTGATGTAATGAAAAAAAGAGCAATGCCTCACCCACTACCTTTGGTTTCAAGATATTATAGGGCAAGACAGTTTCCTTCGGTTTCGTATGAAAACCAATCGGCACCGGAGATAAGGACTGATTTCAGAAGTACCATTTACTGGAATGGATTGGTAGAAACAGATAGAAATGGTAAAGCAACATTAGAGTTTTTCAATAGTGATGAGGTAAGCTCTTACAGAATTACACTGGAAGGAATTTCTGATGATGGCACAGCAGGAAGAGGCGAGCAACTTTATTACACTCAGTTACCATTCAGTATGGCTGCCAAATGCCCGGCTGATCTTATAAGTGGAGATAAGATAAATATTCCGGTTACATTGAAGAACAATACCATTGCAATGCTCAAAGGTGCGCTTGAGGTAAATGTTCCTTCAAATTTAAAATTACATACTGCATTAAACTCAGATATTTCTATCCCTGCCAATGCTGCAAAGACAATAGAACTGGAGTTTGAAGTTCTTTCTGTTTCCGGAAAAGATAAATTAATGGTCGCATTTGCCGGCAATGGATTTAAAGATGCCTTTCAACAGGAAATCAATGTTCAGGCTAAAGGCTTTCCGATGACAATCTCTTTATCAGGGAAAGATGTAGAGAAAGAATTCAAGGTAGCGGTGAAGCACATGGTTCCTGGTTCAATGAAAGCGCAACTGGTGGCTTATCCTTCCTTAATGACTGACTTACTCAAGGGAATAGAATCTATCATCAGAGAACCTTATGGATGTTTTGAGCAAACCTCTACAAGTAACTATCCGAATCTTTTGATAAAAAGATATCTGATGGAAATGAATGAAGTTTCGGAAGCAAGTGGTAAGAAGTTCAAAGCTCCGGCAAATCTGGAGGCTAACCTTGATAAAGGATATGCAAAATTGATCTCTTATGAAACTCAGGAAAAAGGGTATGAATGGTTTGGCGGCACACCTGCACACGAAGCTCTGACTGCTTATGGATTGATGCAGTTCAACGACATGAAACAGGTATACAGCAAAGTGGATCAGGCAATGATTGACAGAACTGCCAACTGGTTGATGAGCAGAAGAGATGGTAAAGGCGGATTTAAGAAAAGCGCTCAGGCTCTTGATCAGTTTGGAAGGGCTACAGACGACATTACCAATGCGTATATCGTGTATGCATTGTCGGAGGCTGGTTATAAGGACATAGTTAGAGAAGCAAACAGTGCATATGATGTTGCCCTTAAATCTAAAGATGCATATCAACTTGCTTTGGTAGCTAATACTATGTTTAACCTGAATGAAGCTAAAAAAGCTGAAAAAGCGATCTCCTTGCTGGAAGCTATGCAATTGAAAGATGGCAGCTGGCCAGGATCAATCCATTCTATTACCTGCTCTACAGGCCAGTCATTATTTGTGGAAACCACTTCTCTGGCCGTTATGGCTTTATTGAAGGAAGGGCAGAAGAAAGAGAAGTTAATTCTGGATGGTGTGAAATACCTGGTAAGTGCGAGATCTGCACACGGAGGTTTTGCTTCTACGCAAGGAACAGTACTTGCTCTGAAAGCGCTTACTTCATATAGTATACATGCAAAGAAAACTTCAGAAGACGGAACCATCGTAGTTTACATAGATGGAAAAAATGTAGGAACAAAGGAATACAAAGCAGGAGACTCAGGTGAGATCAGCATTGCGGGATTAGAGTCTTACCTAAAGGAAGGTAATCATGAAGTAAAAGTGAAATATGTTGGAGTGAAAGAACCACTCCCATTTACTTTAGGTATCGATTATAGCACTACATTGCCTCCTTCCAGCAAAGAGTGTAAAGTTGGCATAGATACAAAACTAATGGACGGAAATGTTCGCGTAGGAGAAACCAACAGAATTACAGTTGTTATTTCCAATAAAACAGCTGATGGACTTCCTATGACCATGGGTATTGTCGGACTTCCTTCCGGAATGTCTGCACAGCCTTGGCAGCTAAAAGAGCTGCTTGACAAGAAACAGGTGGACTTCTATGAAATCAGAGGCAACTTTGTATACCTTTATTTCAGACAGATGGCTCCGAAGGAAACAAAGACCATTCATCTTGATCTGAAGGCAGAGATTCCGGGAACATATGAATCTCCGGCGTCCAGTGCGTACTTGTATTATACCAATGAATTTAAGAATTGGAATGAGCCTGAAAGGGTTACCATAGTGCAGTAATACTTTAACAAAAAAACTGACGGACTTGGTCAGTTTTTTATTGTTTATAAGAACCAGAATTATAGCAATTCTGGTTCTTATTTTTTTACTACGAATTTCTTACCATCAAAAATTAATATTACATGGATAGTACCATCAACATTTGCAGGGTAATTATAAAATGGATTATCTTCTGCTTTGTCATCTATCTTATTTTTCTTGTTGGGTTCACTTGGGTCTGATGGCAAATATTTATTATAATAAATATCTAATTGCTGTCTTGTTTTATCATACTTTATATTAACAGATGATTCCTCATACGGTGGTCCTTGTACTAAGCTGTCATCTCTGCTATCTATAGAAAGACAAGACTTGTTATTTGGAAAAGCGGGGTAATCTGTAATTAAGTATTTGTCTGTTAATTTGAATACAACAGCCTTTTCATTATAGCATGCCGAACACTCAATGGTTCTTGCTGTTACCAAGTACAAATCAGTTCCCTTTAAATGATAAACAGCCTCAAAACCACTGTTAAATCCACAATCTTTGTATTTAAGTAAATAAGCATTAGTTTCTCCTGTTGGAGTTGTGTATTGAATTACATTATAATAGTATCTCCCGGTTGCCATAGTTATCCATTCTGAAAAGTTGTATATTTTCAATTTCCCATCATCAGATGTTATTGGTTCTCCTACTAAATGTTTTAGTTCTTTTTGTATTTGAGGTTCAGACGAACGAGGATTCTTTAATATTGAAATTAATGCATCTGTTTTTGCCTTTTTCAATGAGTCATAATCAAAATGGAATGGTTTATTTGATTTGTAATATTCATCAGAATATTTATCTTCGAAATCAGAGACATTTTTTAAAATCGCAATTTTCTTTCTTAAGTCTTGGAGGTTATCAGTATTTTGAGTGTATGCAGTAATACCTATAGTTAAAAATATTATAGTGTTGAATAAAAATTTCATAGTTAAGATTCGTGATTAAAAAGAATATTGTTGTTCGCAAAACATACAAGACTAGAGGAATTCAATACTTCCCATTTTTGCTATGAAAACTAATAGTTAATCTGGATAATATTTGCAGGAGAATATTTTACACTATCCTTTTCAAAGCCAAATATTTCAATATCGGCAGAAGCACATCCAAAAACATCTTTTTCTTTGGCACTGTATTGAAAGTTAGTAAGGGTGTCTTTGATATTTTTTGATTTTATTTCAATAATCATAGTATCTACATATCCAAAATTACTGTTGAAGTTTTCATTAAGAATTATTGACCTATCATCTCCAATCACTATGTTTTCCAATTCTACTTGATTGTCATGTTCTTGATTATAGGAAATGATAATTGTATCAGATGGAGAATAATCATTAGAAAAATGGATATGAAGTTCTTTCTCTGTAACGGTATATTTACAGCATCCTTCAAGAAGGCTAAATATGAATGCTACCAGTATAATTAAAAAGAAATTTATCATAGTATTAACAATGGTACTTGAAGTAAATCTAAGACTTTCTGATTAAATAAATCGACTTTTTAGGTTAGGCTATCTGAGCTGGTTCAAGCGTCCGCTTGATTTTATTATTAAAAAGTATATTTTAGGTAGTTCAGGCGTAAGCTTGAATCAGCGTGTTAGAGCTTTTACCCCGAAATTATCACCTCAAAGCTCCGACGTTTGAGCTTTTACCTCGAAATTATGACCTCAAAGCTCCGGCGTTTGACCTTTTACCTCGAAATTATGAGCTCGAAGCTCCGGCGTTTGAGCTGTTTAGCTCGGAATTATGACCAAAAAGCTTCGGTGTTTGAGCTCTTTAGCTCGAAATTATGATCAAAAAGCTCCGGCGTTGGAGCTCTTTAGCTCGAAGTTATGACCTTAAAAGGTTCGTCATCTGAGCTTTTATCCTGAAGTTATAACTAAAAAGTTCCGTCATCGATGCTTTTACGTGAAAAACCCGAGCTCAAAAGCTTCGTCGCCGATGCTTTTATATGGAAGTTTGAAAAAACTCTGAGACAAACTATAGATTGTTGTTACACATTCTATTTCAATCAGCTGGATGAAATAAACAAGATTTAGATTTATCAGAAAACAATCCTCTAAATGAAAGGGCTTTTGCTACTTACCTATAGCTGTAAAACTGACAGAACTTAAAGAACTTTGAATTTTATTTTTTTAATAAATAATATCTGCTTTGTCCGGCATGAATGTTGATTCTGCGGATCTAGAAAAAAAGAGTATTAAAAAAGAATTAATCAAATTTTTATAAGGAAGATATGGAGTTGATGATTTTTATTGTTTTGTTACTGTCCGCAATTGTGGCAATTCCAATCTTCATTGGAATAATAATTTTAATGTTCAAGAAAACTCAGCTAACATTCTACGCATTCATTGTAATTATATTTTCTGTAATACTTACCAAAACTTTTTTTGAATTAGGAGCGGCTTTTCCTAACCCATTTTTTATCCATTCGGAGGTGCAGGATGCAGATTCATGGGATCATCCAGGAAGAAGAGAATATACAGAGTCGTATCCTATTTATTTTTTTGAATTTTTGGGATTTGTATCTATGCTTTTAACACCATGGGTTCTAGGCTATATATTCAGTCGCATCCTTAAAATTAAGCTATTGCATATATATATTGTTATAATGATGTTCGTGCCATATTATTTGTTGGGGATTGCATTCTTATACCCTAATTATAAAAAGAAAATTGAAAGGTCTGAAGATAGAAATACAATTCGTTAAAGGGCTGATTAATACATTACTTGCTTTCAGATTTCTGAATCTCCCAAAGTAGGGTTATTTTTACCTTTCATTAATAAATAAAGAGCTCATGAACATAGATTGGAAAACCGCAAAAGAATACGAAGATATTACCTATAAGAAATCAGGAGGGGTGGCACGTATTGCCTTTAACAGACCTAATGTAAGAAATGCCTTCAGACCAAAAACTACTTCAGAACTGTACGATGCTTTCTATGATGCTTATGAAGATGCGTCTATAGGTGTTGTGCTTCTCTCTGCTGAAGGTCCTTCTACTAAAGATGGTGTTTATTCATTTTGTAGTGGTGGTGATCAGAAAGTAAGAGGCGATAAAGGATATGTAGGCGATGACGGTCGTCATAGGCTTAACATTCTTGAAGTACAAAGACTTATTCGTTTCATGCCGAAAGTAGTGATCGCTGTAGTGCCAGGTTGGGCTGTAGGAGGAGGGCATAGTCTGCACGTTGTTTGTGATCTTACACTTGCTAGTAAAGAACATGCAATCTTCAAACAAACAGATGCCGATGTAACAAGCTTTGACGGAGGCTATGGCTCTGCATATCTTGCCAAAATGGTCGGACAGAAAAAAGCCAGAGAAATATTCTTCCTTGGACGCAACTATAGTGCTCAGGAAGCCTTTGATATGGGAATGGTCAATGCTGTAATCCCTCATGCTGAATTGGAAAGCACGGCTTATCAGTGGGCGCAAGAGATCCTTGAAAAATCTCCGACTTCTATAAAGATGTTAAAGTTTGCCATGAACCTGACTGATGATGGCATGGTAGGCCAACAGATATTTGCAGGAGAAGCTACGCGTTTAGCCTACATGACAGACGAGGCTAAAGAAGGACGTAATGCCTTTCTTGAAAAACGTAAACCTGAGTTTGATAAAAAAGGATATGGGCCTTGTTAATATTTCTTTTAATATATGAGGTAATCTGTATGAGGGTATAAAGGCACCTGGATATAATAGACTACTTTGCTATTATAAATCTTTTTTAGTCACAATGATAATGGCACATGCATCCGCTTTCTTATTTTAGTAATGGGAGATAGTTAGTGAAATAAGTAACGCGGATGCTTTAATATTATTGGTGTATGCAAGGACACGTGAATCAACTTTTTGTAAACAACATATATTTTTAATTTTTTTTTAAAATCAAGATGAGCAAATTTAATAAGGTACTTTTTTCAATTTTTTTAAGTTTTAAAATTGGAATGGTTTTTTCGCAACAAACAGATAATAATTTATCAATAGCTCCAAACCCTTTTACTGAAAAAGCGACTATACATTTCTATATTGATAAAACAGATACTATCTCTTTAAATGTTTATAACATACTGGGAGTGAAGGTTAAGACAATCTATGAATCTGAAGTATTGCAAAGTGGCCCATATGAAAATATAATATTGGGAGAATCATTAGAAGAAGGTGTTTATGTAGTTAAATTAGAAATTGGCTCAAAGTCGATTGCAGCAAAGTTTATTAAAATTAGCAGTGTAACAACAGGTTTATTAAATACAGACAGTAAAAATGAGCTATTGGTATTCCCTAATCCAACAAGCGATCTTTTACAACTCCCTTTAAAAGGACCAAAAACAGTTGTTCTGACAGACCTGAATGGGGGCATCGTAAAATCATTTAAGACTAATCAGACAGTTATTTCACTGAATGAGTTAAAATCAGGCGAATATATTTTAACTGTAATGAATGATGCAGGGCAAATTTGGGCAAGTCAAAAAATAGTAAAAATCTAATGTTGAGCCTTTATACAATTTGCTGGTTTAATTTTAGCCAGGTGTCATGTTTTTTTACTGAAATATAAGCTTATAACAACGAGAATAGCAGGTAAATATGCTGAAGAAAACCCTTCCAATATTTGAAAAAAGCTTCTCTTATTATCAATTATAAAACATATGCGAAAAACTATTTGTACAGATTCTGTTGGATCTATAATGCTCAAACCATTTGCTTTTCTTTTTCTAATGATACTAGTCGTTTCCTGTAAACCGAAAATAACGGATGTAAGTATAAGCAATGAAATTATAAGCAGCTCCAAAGTAGTACTCGATGATACCTTACTATTAAAAGTACTTCCCGAATCTCTTAAATACACCACCATACCATTATCTGTGGGGGTGCATTCTGTTACTATCAACGGTGGTAAAAAGGAAAGCTTTAAGGTAACAGAAGAAGGAGGTATTCTTAATTTGGGCCGGCAGGAGTTTGTAATCTTTCCTATCACCTACACAAACACAACCACTGATGATGTCAATCATGCTATTGTCTCTGCAAATTATCCTATACTCCTGGCTGATTCATTAGTAGTGTATAATAAAGATGTTGCCAACTCTCAGGCAGAATTGATACAATTACTGCAGAATGAAAATGTTAAAGATTTTCTTAACAGGGATTTAATCAAAGTGCCTGCAGATCAATTGTTCATCAGCAAGTCATGGGACTTTGACGTGGATCAAAATCCTTCGGACAGTATATCTGTTAAAGTAAAAAGCAAAGATACAAAGACTCATGGTTTCAGGAGTAAGATAACTGATGCACAAAGCTTTTTGAGGCACGCAAAGCTTTCGAACGAATACGAAGTAGAGCGGGTTGAGAATAGGCAGCAATTGGAGAGTCTATTAAAGAAATCAGAGGAGTAATATTGCAATGATTTAATAAGCGATTACTAACAGGATTATTTAATTTTTAACCCAGATAAATGGCCCGGATTTTTACTGTTATATTTTGTATACTTTTATCTTTTGCGGCAACTGGACAATCCCGTCTTCCTTATAAAAAAAGGATGTCCATGCTAATTGAAAAAAAAGAATATGAAAAGGTGCTTTCACTTTTAACCAAGATTCAATATAGGCATGGAAATTCCCCTTATACTTATGACAGGCGGGGGTATTATAGAGCAAATCCTGATTTGTATTATTACCGGCTTAAGGCAAGGTTTGAAATATTTAAGAGAGACAGCAGTGAAGTTGCATTAAAAGAGGCCATGAAAGATTATGCTCATGCACATGTAGTATCAAAGGATTACATATGGAGGAAAGATAGTTCTTTGCATAAAGAATTACGTGACTTGATTGCTTCAAGAGCTGAGCATGCATTAGCATTACATAAGCTGATGATTGCAGAGCAATACAGCCATTTTCTTGCTGTCGCCTTTGAAGATACCATTCCTGCCTACAGGAAAATTTATATACCCTTGTATGATGTTCATAAAATGTTTTCTGCATCAGAACTGGATAGTTTTGCCAGGCAGGAGGCTTCGTTCCAGATTCTCTCTGTTCGTGAATTGGCTGAATATTTGACCAAAGGTTTATCGACCGATGAAGAGAAAGCCTGGGTTATTTATTTGTGGATTTGCACCCATATTCATTATAACTACCTGGCATATGAGGTGAATCAAACTATTGACCAGGCAGCTCTTACCACCATATATAAGCGATTAACTATGTGTTCCGGATATGCCAATCTTTTTCTGGAACTTTGTAATTATGCAGGATTAAGGGCTATAAGGATAGATGGTATCGCTTCTGGTGGCAAATATAACAATTGGGAGGGACATGCTTATAATGCGGTTTTTCTCAACGGGAAATGGAGACTTATAGATAGTACCTGGGGAGCAGGTTCCAATGATTATAAAAAATACTTTTGCGCTGAACCGAAAGAATTCAGTAAAACTCATACGCCATTTGATTCTCAGTATCTTTTTCTGGATCAATAGTTGAAATTAAGAAGAGGCACTAAGGCTTATTATTCAATCCTATATTTATAAAATGATTAAAGATCTACATTACTTTATTTTAGCCATTCCATTTTTGTTTAACAATTAAAAGGGGAAGGATAAAATGAATCATTGCTCAGACTGAAGGATAGTCTTCAGCCTGAGTAATGCTATTTAATTAATGATAGTGAATTTTATTGTCATATAAGTTATATTGTTATTTGGGCTTGCTCCATTTGAACCTCTTTCTGATTTAATTTGAACTTCATCAGTGCCGGTAAAATTAGTGGCAGGAGTATATTTATAAATAACTTTTCCTGTACTAGTTTCTCTCTCCAATGTACTTACAGAATAATTGGTTGCTTGTTTGGAAATAGATGCACCTTCTTCATCGCCAAAATTTCCCAGATCAAACTGATAAGCTTCATTAACTTTAAGTTTTACAGTTATTTCATTTGGCTTGGGAAGATCGCAATCTGGATCTGAGTCTTTTTTACAAGATGAAAATATAATTGTCAGTCCAAGTAAGAGTGTTAGGGTACAAAATAAATTTTTCATAAAAATGGATTTAAAATGTAAATATAAAAGTTTAATAAATTGTATTCTAAACGTGATTGGTAATGGAATATTGCTGTTCAGCATTGTTCTGTTATTCGTTCAATCGATAAATTTTTGATACTCTATAATTTTATTAGCAAGCCTTGTTCCTAAGTAATTGTTTCCTGCTTGCAATTCATCATGAATTAAACGAGCTTCTTCGATATATTCCTTTTTCTTCTCATTAGTCCAATAAAATGGTGGTGCATATAAATTAGCTATTCTGTCAGCCATTTTGATAGCCCAGATTTCTTTAGGTTGTTCTTTTATACGTCTTAAACTATCAAGCATTTTTTCTCTTTTCCCAGTTATGTTTTCATTTTTGGTTAATGCTAAAACACCATTAGCTACTTCACTTCCAAATCTTGTTAAAATGTCATCATAGGATAAGCTTGTGTCTTCGATTGTATCATGTAGAATAGCGCATTTTATAGCCAGATTAGAATCCATTTCATCTTCAATAGTAATAGCAGTCATAATCTCAAAAACTACACTTCCAATATGATTGATATATTCTATCTGCTCTCCTTGATTCGGGCCTCCGTACTTTTGTCCATCATGCTGTTTGGTTGCCAATTGCCATGCATTTTGTATGTCATCTATAGACCATTTTTTATTCATCATAATAATATATTAGATTTTACTCAGTAAAGGTAAAGCCACAAGCTTGTTTTGATCTGATTCTATTGATTGGTGCTTAGTTTTTGTTTTCGTATTTCAAAATATCCTAATGCTAGAACTGCGAATGTTATTCCTTGTAGAAATAACATTCCAATTGTGAATAAGAATAGGTTTTTATATTCTTGATTTCCATTTTCTGTGAGAGAATCCATTTGATAATGTGTCACAATTAGTACAAAACGCTCGAAGTAGAATCCTATTTTTATAAAAAAAGCTACAAAGAGAATGTATGAAAAATTAGATGCTAGTTTCTTTATTAATAATGTAAAAGGTAAAATCAACGGAGATAAGAACATTATCCAATATTCTTTATTATAAGGTTCCCGGTCAGTAAATGTAAACCTTTCCGGGTCCATAGCTATTCTGATTATTGTATCTGTCAAAATAACTATCGTGTAAATAATAATTGTCCAACGAATTAGATTCAATACTTTTTTTGTTTCAAATCGGTATGTGAAGAGAAGTTCGATAAGAATTAAAGTCAGTAGCATTGGAATTAGGCAATAAATAAGATTCCAATCAACTATTTCAATTGTTCTTTTATATAATTCCATTTAAAATTTTGTCCTATATTCTTTAAATTGTTTGTATTGCACACATATTTTATTTTTTGCCAAATGAAAAAGCTTTCTTTCCTACTTTTACTAGCACTACTACCAGAAGCCCCGCAACTAATCCTATTACAAACTCTTTGATCATGTCATTTAACTCCGGGAATAGATGATGAAGCACTTCTATATTATGAACAAATATGCCTCCTGAAACCAGTAACAAAGCAATGGTACCAACTACAGATAAAAATTTAATAATGTATGGAAGCAGGCGAACTAAAAAATGACCTAGTTTTGATATCCATCCTTTGTTATTAGAATCTCTTATAAGTTTGTAGCCAAGATCATCTGTTTTTACAAGAAGGCCCACCAAACCATATACACCAATAGTTGCAATAATTGCTACCACAGATACTGTAAGAATCTGTATAGTCAGACTTTGGTCTAAAACTGTCCCCAATGCAATGATGACTATTTCGATAGAAAGAATTAGATCTGTTCTTACGGCTGATTTGATTTTCTCTTTTTCTGCAGCAGCATTATCTTCTTCAGTATTTTCAGCTTCTGTTTCTATATGGGTTTTATGGTGAGGAAAAAAGTATTCAACAATTTTCTCTGCTCCTTCAAAGGCTAAATAAAATCCGCCCAATACCAAAATAATTTTTATAGCTATGGGAAAGATGAAATTAAATAATAAAGCAAGTGGGATAATGATAAATTTATTTAGCAAGGATTTTTTTGTAATAGCCCAGATAACAGGTAGTTCTCTTGAAGAAAGATATCCTGTTGCTTTCTCTGCGTTTACTGCTAAATCGTCACCTAAAATGCCGGCGGTTTTGCGTGTTGCCATTTTGCTGGTTATCAGTACATCGTCCATCAAAGAAGCGATGTCATCTAAAATCCCCAGAATACCCGAAGCCATAAAATATTGTATTTAATAATTTATGTTAAAGATAAGGATTATAAACTAAAATATCTGTCGTTGTTTAAACGGAGAAAAGAACTGATGAGAGCGCTTTAAGCAATGAGATTAGTGTGAATATCAGTAAGTATGTTTGAATTGGAGGATCAAATGTTCAGTTGAATGCATATCTTGATTATTTAAATAGTCATTTACAAAATAAGCTTCAATGTGGAGGATTTAAAGGACTGAATAACATAAAGACACAGGTTTAATATCGTTATTTTCATTAGCCTATTCTACATAAAGAACTGTCTTAATTCATTTGCAACTATTTCCGGGTTACTGTCATTGTCTGAAACTGTATGTCCTTGTCCAATTAAATCTACACATTTTGCTTTGGGTATGGCAACGCTTAATTTATCAATTATAGTCCTAAGATATGGTTGACTTTTTTGTCCCTTAATTAATAAAACATCTGTAGTCGTGTCTTTATACTTTTCAATAAGTCCTTCTGAGTCTTCAACTATTTTTATATCGAACTTCATAGCATCTATCAATGCTTTCAAAGGTACATCATCGATATTTTTTTTAGATTCATATTTCATTGCAATATTGATTAAAGGTGCAGTAATAAAGCCTGGTAAAATATTAAATAGTGAAGACGGATCATCAGTCCCTTTAACAATGCTTATAAAAGCTTTCCCAAAATTCCCTTTATTCATTGCGTCCTCATACTTTTTTATCCAATCAGTCTTTGTTTCATTAGTTAGGATTGGGGGCTCGTGGAGGGCAATTCTTTTCAGGCTTGTTTCAATTATACTTGTTTGTAGTGCAACGACTCCTCCGGCACTAAGTCCGTATATATTCTCTGCTTTCGTTTTATGGACCAATGCTTGCAAGTCTTCGCTTTCAGCCATTAGGCCGAAGTTGCTATGTGTCTGACTGAGCCCTCTACCTTGTCTGTCTGGAATATATATCGTGAATTGATCAGCTAAAAATTCGCCAAGTTTCATGAGGTTTTGAGAAGCCATCATTCCTCCGTGGACAAGAATTAGTCCGGGGCCTTTCCCCAATTGCCGGTATCCGATCTTCGTTCCGTCTTTTGAGATCACAAAGTCCTTTAAATATTTTACAGTCGAAGTCATTACTTAAGTTATTTTAGATTTATTGAATGTTGCTTGAATATTATGAAGCTGATAAAGAGGATTCCAGAGGTCAAGGAGTATTGATAACGCTACTCAATACCATTGGCTTTTCTATATTCAGTTGGGCTTACACCTTTATATTTTTTAAATGTCTTGTTCATATGGCTGAGGTCTGTAAATCCGAATTCGTCACAGATTTCACTTAAGCGCATTTGTGTGTAAAGAAGCCTGGTTTCTAAAAGTTTAACTTTGTATAGTGTTATGTATTGCTGAAGGCTTTCACCTGTATGTTTCTTGAAATATTCACTGATGTATGTAGCAGAAATGTTGAATTGATCTGCTATAGTTTCGGCCCTCAAGCATTCAGGAGAGTAAATGTTCTCATGGATATAGTTTAATAATGAAACCGAATCTTTTGATGGTGTAGATATAAGTCCTGAAGCATTCAGCAGTGTTATATTCCTTGCTGCTATTGTAATGATAGTATTGATGAGTTGAGTGATAACTTCATGATGATTGGGATTGCGATTTTCATTTTCACAAATAAGTCCTAAGGCCAGAGCCCTGATCAGAGGCTTATCTGTAACTGTTTTTAACATACATCCCGGAAGATGATTATGGTTATGAAAGATATATTCAATTTTCTGAATCCATTCTTTGCTTTGATTTTTTAAATAGCTGTGGTTAAACCGGATAAATAAAAATTTGGTAAGGGTTTTAACTTCAAAGCTATGCTTGTCTTCAGGAAAGACTAGAAATAGTTTATCCGCACTATAAGGAAGTTTGTGCTCATTAACGATTTGTATTCCTTCTCCTTCAAGGACAAAGATCATTTCAAAAAAAGTGTTCTTATGAGACTTGGCTGTGTATGAGCTTACCTCCAGTATGTCAAGCTCAAAAGGTTGATGGATATTTCTGATTTCCATACCTGTGAATGTACAAATTTATCCATTGTTCTTACAAGCCCTTCCTTTATTTCCTGAATAAATTTGTTACTATAAAAATCAATTATGATATGAATACAACAGCTTATTTATTATTGAGACTTGCAGTAGGAACAAGTATGTTTGGTCATGGCCTGGTTCGTTTTCCAAAGCTTTCTGCATTCAGCAATTGGATGGTAACAGGGTTCGAAAAATCCATGCTGCCTCAGGCCTTGGTAGTACCTTTCAGTTATGCATTACCGTTTATGGAATTTGTGATAGGTTTCCTTTTGATCATTGGGCTATTTACTGAAGTAGCATTGATCTCCGGAGCTGGAATAATGGTATTACTTATATTCGGCACCTCTCTTGTTGAAAACTGGGAAGCGATTCCTTCGCAGTTAATACATGTAGTAATTTTCGTTGGGTTGCTTCAGTTTAAAGGGGGGAATGGTATTGGGCTTGATCAGTTGATATTTAAAAATTAGGAGGGGAAGGTCGGTGTCTGAGAACTATGTAAAGCTTTTATTTATTTATTAACAAATAATGAACTTGCGATTATTTGTGGGCAGGAATTAGACAGACTTTAGACAGAGAAATAATTGCTCCTAGAAGCTTCAGGAATGCTCCTGAATCTCTAAGAAGTGCTTCTGGATGATCTGGAAGTAAGCCTGAAGCATTCAGGCTTAAGCAAGGAGGTGTGAGGCTATAGCCTCATGTCTTTTTGCTTACTCCTGGACCCGGCAGCAGTATTCTGAAGGATTCAGGAGTAATCCTGGATCTCTTAGGAGTGCTCCTGAGAGGTTCAGGAAGTTTCTGGAATTTCCGGGAGTAAGCCTGGAGCAGTGAGGCTTACTCCCGGAAGACCCAGGCTAAAGCCCTACTTTTCGAAGCTTAAGCAGAATTGGAACAGGCTTAAGCCTGAGAGGGTAGTCAAATGTCAAGCGATTTTAGGATTAATAAAAAAATGTAAATTTATAACCGGATTACCAATTCAACCTGTAAACTTTTTTTAGGACGACACAGGGCTGCCAGGCTTTTATTTCATTTTGTCTTTTAATTCATCAAATTTTTCATTCAGAAAGAGATTATATAAACTCTCTACTTCTGTCCAATCTTTTGCTTTGAAATGGATTTCTTCCTCTGATTCTCGATCAAGTATTGCAATTAATCCTAAATCTTTACTTACTTCCAATATAAACTCATCTTCATCAACAATTCCTACCCAGAAGGCTCCATGTTCATCATCCATCTTCTGAACTTCATCAATCGCAATCCTTACATCTTCAATAGTTACTCCATCAACTGAATCACTCCAGGCTCTCTGTAGGTATGTTTCTTTAAATTCCATTAGCATTTATTTTATTTAAATTAGATTATTTACTCAAAATCATAAACTATCGTTTTAATTCCTCTTGAAGATAATTCCTCAAGTATTAAAGGCTCTATATCTTCCCACTTTCCACCGGCTAATCCACATCCTATTCTCGGCATATGTACTGAAGAATTATTGATTAGTGCAAACTGACTTACTTTACTCAAGCATTCTTTAACTGCCTCATATCGTATAGGTGGAATTCCTTTTGAATTGGTTTTTATATTTCTCTGTCCAATCATGTTTCCTATCCAAATATCATTCTCTACTTGTACAATTTGGACTTCACCCAATTCAAATTTATCGTTTGATTGATACCATTTTCTATATTCAGTTTCAGGTAATTTCCACCTTTTTGAAATTGCCATTACAAATCCTTTTCCCCATCCACCAATATCATTGCAAACATGAACTATAATTTTGTTTCCTGGCTCCACGGGTCTTGTCGCATCACCTTTTGTATATACTATTGTCTCCATTTACATGATTATTAAATACCAATATGCTTAAGTATACAGATATGAAAGTTAGAGTGAAAATGCTGAAAGATACAATCGCTATTCTCGGAAATCCTCGTTTGGAAACGAGGACTATAGGGAACTGCAGCCAGAGAAAATAACCAAAGACCCGCTACCACTGAACCGCCTGCTCTTTTTTATATAATGTTAGATGTAGCGTTTTTATTTTTCAAGTTTTAGAGCCGTTTTATTCAAGTCTATTTCAAGTTTAGATAATTCTACATCCCATAAACCTAACAATATCAATTTACCTTTTAATGTTTCAAATTCGGTATCAGTTAGAATTACTGTTGCGGAAGTTGCTGAATAAATAGCACTTGGAAGTCCTTCTTTCAGAAGGTCTTTTGTGCCATTGACTATTCTATTCCTTCTTCGTGTGTTTGTCTGAACTCCACTAAGATAATCATCAGTCAATTCGTTTAAATGCTCCAATTTTTCTTGAATAGCATTACCAATTTCAAACCTTTTCTTTACAAGCCTGTCTTGGTCGTTTAGTTTTAAAACAGAAACAGTCAATTTACCAAAATCGTCAGAACCTTTAATTCTATAACGCCAATATTTTAAATGATTTTTTGGTTCAATTTTACTTGGGTCAATTATCGGTTCTAATTTTGTATCGTGGTCGTTTTTTGTGCCATTACATTTTTTACAAGAAGGTAATAGATTTTCCCATTCTAAAACTTCATCTTTATATGCATCTTTATGATGAAAGTGTTCAACTTCTAAATATTTACTTTCTTCATTAATATTGGTTTCACAATAGCAACATTTGTCATTAGAAAAACCTAAGAGCCCTTTTTTAATGAATTCAATATTCCAAACTGACTTTCCTGTTGATTTAAATTCATCTGTCAAAGCAACCTGCAATTCAGCTGTAAGTTCGATAGGTTTTGGAGTTCTGTCTAGCTTAATCATTTGCTGAAATTCCTGTTAGTTGTATTTTTAATATTTTCTTTAACGAGTTTTCCGGATGCAACATCGCATCAAGAATTAAAAATTGCGTATTGGCGACATCAAAATCCTCGTTGTCAATAGCACTATTAAAGTTTGAAATAGCATCTAAGTAAGTAGACGTTCTTGTCTCTGTCATTCCCATTACATCAGTTAATATTTCCTCAACTGTCCAGCCCTGACAACCATATTCTTGATTTATGATAGGGTTTAATTTCACTTCATTTGTCTCATCAAGCGTGAGAGGAATAATTTCCTTGGCATTTGCAACTTGAATAATATGTGGACTATGTGTTGATGTGAAAACTTGTGCATTTGGTAATATTATTTTTAACGCTTCGTATATTTTGGCTTGCCATTCGGGATGTAGATGCAAATCAATTTCATCTATAAATACAATTCCATCAAAATCTTTAGTGAATTTACTTGGGTTTTTATACCTAAATTCAACCTCTTTTATTAAACCAATTAGCACGGCCATACAAGACTTATAACCTGATGATAAATACTCAAAATAAATTTCTCCATTTGGAGTATTCAGCATAATATCATTTGAATTAGGATTGACTTTACTAAATGAAATTTGTGGGTTTAATATATTAAAACACTCTTTTGCAAGATTTATATTTTTAATTTGTTGTTCATCCAAATGGTTTTGGTGTGCTGACCATAAATGTCTATTTACAAACCAATTCTTTAAATCATTTGGCAATGAACCTTGCATTGTCTCTCTTGCAAAAGTTCCAATATCTTTTAGTGGGTCAGTATTTAGTGATTTTAGTTCTCGATAAGGAATATCTCGATGAGTTTTGAATACTATTATATCATTTGAGTTCTGATAAAATCCTTGTGACTGATAATGCTTTTCATTTGGGTGAAAAGAAGTAATATCAAAAGACTTATTTTGAGCAGAACCATTAATCAAAACATCAATGCTCCAGTTACCTTTTTCTTTTCCTGCGGTTCTTTTAATTGATGTGTCATTTACTCCAAATGATTGAGCCAAGCAGTCTAAAATTGTAGTTTTTCCAATTCCATTCTGTCCACAAATTATATTGAAATGGCCATCGAAAGTCAGTTCCAAATTTTTAATTGGCCCTATTCCTTTGATTTTTATTTTAGTTATTTTCAGCATTTTTATTTGTTATTGCTATGAGTTTGTGATGTCGGTTCGGAAAAGTTACACATACAATTGAATATACGCCATATGGCGTATATTTTTCTTTTGCCACTAAAAAACAACTTTTTAATTTTAATCTGAAGAGAAAACTTTCCTCATTCAAATTCCTTCAACCATTATTTTTTTAATCCATATTCAAAGTCAAAAAAATCTGAAATAGGTGTATTTAAGCCTCTGGATATTTTTAAAAGTGTTGTTAGAGTTATGTTGGATCCGGTTGATGTAAGCTTTACAAGGTTTCCCTTATCTATACCTGTTTTGTGGGCCAGATCTTGAAAAGACATTTCTTGTTCCTGCCTCAATTGATTTATTCGTTCTCCAAGTTTCTTTAGAAATTCTTCGTCTGTTAACATTCTGATTCCTGTTTGATATTCGAAGATTGAGAAAAATATTATATTTTTTGGTGGTTTATATGCCACCGATTGTTTTTTGCTATATATTTGCATCATAAACTTTTATCAACCAACACAAAAGCTATGAAACAACCTCAACTCTTTCCCAAAAATCTCAACCTCGTTAAGCTTCCTGCTAAAGAAGAACTGACCATATTTTTAATTGCAGAAGATATAAGAAACCGAAAGATATCGAAGCGACTGGAGAAGGAGGGCTTTGATACTGCTTATGCCGGTGACTTAAGTAAGCTTGTCTTCGGCTTGCTGGGTATTGAGAACAGAACAGACGGACTCTATGCATTTTATTTTAATCAGCTGGATGAGCATGCTATAGAGCTTGACCTGTCAGAGAATACAGAGCTTCATGAAAAAGCATTTTATATTTACAGAGAGCTGCTTGTGTGGAAATATGAAGTCTGATAAACTGGTTCAAGCGAGGACGCTTGAACCAGCAGGAAATGGTTTATTGTTACTTTACTACCGTAGCTTCTAATTCTACGGTCAAAGTTGCAAAAAGCCCTTTCACTTCAAGCAGTGTAGTGGCTTGTTGAATACCGTGCTTGTGAATGAATGGCACATAAACGTCCATACAGGTGGTGAAAAACTCCTGCACTGATGTGGTGTATACATTTAGCCTTACAATATTTTTTGCTTCATACCCGGATGCGCTGATAAGCGTTTCAAGGTTTTGAATGGTTTGCACCAACTGTGAACGCATATCAGCACTGCTTGGTATGCCATTGGCGTCAATGGCTACTTGTCCCGAACAGTATAGCGTTCCTGAAACATTTTTAACTTCTACGGCCTGTGAAGAGTTTGTTTTTTCGCCCCAACCCCAGGGGTCAATTGTTCTTTTTTCCATTATAATTTTGATTTACTTGTTCAATGTTTCAAAATTAAGATTGGGTACTGACAGCCTTGTGTCAGGGGTATGAAATGAATTAATGATACTTGTCAAAAAACTCTTGCAAGGTCATTCCGTGGGGTTTAAATTTGTCGGGAAGCACTTCCAGTTTTATAATTCTGTCTAACCGGAAATAGCGAAACTCTTGTCGCAAGCGGCAGTAGGCAATCAATAGCCAGTTTTCTGTGCTTAGTAATGCAAATGGTTCAATGTCTCTGATTGTGATTTTGTTTTGCTCATTAATGTATTCAATTTTTGTAAGGCAATAATTTGTCAAAGCAAATTGTAAATCCGATAAACTGTTGCTGTTTCTTTCCCGGTTAATATTCTGGTCAAATCGGGTTCTTTCAGAAAGTAAGTCAGCTTTGACTTTTATGCTTTGTTTCAAAACCGATTTTATTTTATCTATGGCTTCTGTGTAATCTTTGATAAGCGATGCGTCCTTGTTTTTGAGAACTAATTGTTCAGCGATAATCAGTGCGTTGGCCTGTGCTTCGGTAAACATTACAGGTGGAACTCTGTAACCTTCCATCAGGGTATAGCCTTTTCCTTCTTCAGTCAGAATCGGAACGCCTGCTTGCTCCAAAGCTCTGACGTCCCTGTAAATGGTACGAACACTAACCGCAAACTTATCCGCTAATGCCGTTGCTGTCAAAAGTCTTTTCGTTTGCAACTGTGTTAAGATAGCAGTCAGTCGGGAAAGTCGTTTGGTATCGTTGTCGTTCATTCGTCAAATTATCGGTGGGGATTTTAGGGTAGTGGCCTGTTCTGGAGTGACTTGAAACATCGCTGGTGTGGAAGGTAAAGCCCCTCGGATCATTGCATTGTCTAAGCTGTCTTTTTACCCGAATTGTTTTGGTCTCATTCCTTTGGCTGCCAATCGTGCTATTTCTTCAATTCTCTTTTTTCTTGTTTCAATTCTTTTAGCAGTTACAACCCAATGCATCATTGTTATCTTAATTGACTTAGACTGGCTCTGAAAAAATTCCATTGAACTTTCATATTTATTCAGTTCAATTGTTAAATCCTCTGGTATGATCAATTCTTCAATATCCTGCATGATGTCCCATGTTCCATTCTGTTTAGCAGTATTGATGCTGTCTAGACCAGCTTTTGTCATGAGGTTGTTTTGGATAAGTCTGGCAACTTTATCTTTATTTATTTTTGACCATGTGCTATCCGGTTTTCTTTTGCTGAAATATTGCATATACCTTTCTTTGTCGATAGTCTTTTTAGTGCTATCTATCCATCCAAAGCAAAGTGCTTCATCGACTGCTTCACTCCAGGTAAGAGAAGGAACTTTGGTGGATGTCTTATAATAAACAAGCCAGACAGACTGTTTAGACTGATGATTTTTTTCTAACCATTTTCGCCAGTCTGTCCGGCTTTTAGGGCAATATTTTTCTATTTCTTTTTCAGACATTTCTATTTGTCAACAGTCTTTTTGATTTCAGTATGAAAGTAGCGCCTTCGTTGATTGGTCCATTGTCAATTGACACTAATGTATGTCTGACAAGTGACAACCTTATGTCAGTAGTAAGCAAAAATAATGGTATTGGTCAGAATTTATTCAAATCACTGTTTAGTTCTTTCTAATTTATTAAAAAAGAGCAGACGTCCTCTATGTATTTTATTTTAAAATAGATGGGGTTCATGTTATTGATCTTGATTTATTGGAAAATAAAGCTCTTCACAAAAGATTATTTAATAATTAAAGTGAGCCCTTTGTTTCAGATATTTACTGTCTGATCTTTTGGATCTTATGCATGTAATCTGAGAATTTAGAAATCTCTATGTTCGATAAGTTTTTACCAGATATAAGAAATTGGTACAATTTTTATAGTAGTCGCAAGGATGATTTTTAAAAACTATAAATTAACTTAAAATGAAAAAGAATTTTTTATTCCTTATTCTCTTGCTTATATCTCTTAATTCCTTTGCTCAATTGGAGAAGGGGAAATTTTTTGTGGGAGGCAATTTTAATGTTTTTTCAACGAAAAGAAACATGCTAACTCAAGATACTTTAATAGATTGGGAAAAAGCATCGGGAGTTAATGTGAATCCTGCAGTTGGTTATTTCATTGCAAACAATTTTGTTGTCGGACTTAATTTGGGATACAATCATGAGAGATTTGAACTTTATAACTCTTCAAGTACACATTATACAGATCGATCCCATATATATTCTATTGGGCCGTTTTGCAGGTACTATAAGAAGGCAAGTGAAAAAATAGCATTCTTCGGAGAGGCAATATTTGATGTCAATTTCAATAAGCGTTACACAAAGTATTCGGACAATAATAATTTAATAATAGAAAACAAAAGTACATACTTTGGACCAGAATTAAGGCCTGGAGTGGTTTATTTCGTCTCTTCTAAAGTTGGGGTAGAGTTAACGGCTGGTTCTCTTAGTTATTTATATATCATTAATAAAAATTCAAACAACGGAAATTTTAACGGGAATTATATTAATAATGATTTTAATCTCAATTTTCATCTTAAGGATATTAATCTGGGGGTATTTTTTTATCTGTAATTGTTGGTAATTGTATTTATATGAATGCCAAAAATGATTTGATCCATTCAATTTGATTTCTATTAAAATTATTCAAAAATGAAAAGAAACTTTTTAATGTTGATGTTGATTGTAGCATCATTCAGCTCATTTGCCCAATTGGAAAAAGGAAAGATTCTATTTGGAGGAAATGTGTATGTACATTTGGAGCGCCCGAATAATGTATATGATTATTATCTTAAATCTAATGTCTTCGGGATCAATCCGGTTTTGGGTTATTTTGTAAATAATAATCTCGCACTGGGTATTAATGGAGGATATACATATGCCTATACAAAAGAAATAAAATTCAATTCACATAATTTCCTTTTAGGCCCCATGGTTCGTTACTATGTGAAAGCAAACGATAAATTTGCATTATTTGGCCAAGCGTCTTTGGATTTTGAAGTTGGGAGAACAAAACGAGCATGGTCTTCTTCTCGAAAGACTTTAACCTTTGCATTTAATCCGGCAATAAGACCTGGATTTGTTTATTATCCCACCTCTAAGATAGGGCTGGAGTTGTTGATGGGAGGGATAAGTTACAGGCATGAAACGAGCGAGACTTCTGAAAAGAGATCTACCATTGATAATTTTAATATTAACTTTAACTTTCGAAGTATAAGTCTTGGTATGTTCTTCTATTTGTAGTTAAGTAAAGTAATCATATGACCATAATAAAAAGAGACAATGTTCAGCATTGTCTCTTTTTGTTGTTGATGGATCAATCAATAATCCGAAAACGGATATCCATCCCAAGGCTGGTATCCTAAGATTCCTTTAGCAAATTGGAGATTAGTCCAGCAGTTATTTTTTTCAGGATAAATCTCATCAAGTATGTTTTTGGCTTTATCAAATTCATCCATCCTGAAAAGCTCAATACACATCACTACTTTTACGACCCAGATGCGGTAATCAAATGATTTCAATTCATTCTTAATCATTCTACTTGCTTCCTCAAAATAATGATTGATGCATAAAGAACATGCGACCATTTCTAAATCTAAATCATCTTTTGCTAGCTGCAATGCCTGGTCCAGTGTTCGAATGTTATTAACAAATAGTTTGTTTGCATTGGCCTGCATATAAGGCGCCAGATAGTGAATAACATTTTGATAGGAATATTTTTTTTCTATAGCAGATTTGTCTTTTTGTAATTTATGAGTAGCGTCACTAATAATGAACTTAAAATTTGCAAAAGCTCTTTTCAATATATTGCCAGACTTGGCCTTCTTTAAGGCTAATGCAGCATTCATCAACTCTTGGTATTCATTGAGATAAGATAATTCAATTATTTCATTAAGCCACATCAATGCAAAACCTTCAAGTTTTTCTTTATTCTTAATCAAATTAAAAGTAGCATTTAGATATTGCAGTGCAAGTGCTTTTCTTTCTGTCATTATCTTGTAAGTATTTATACTGAGATTAATCTGGTTTTATAATTATAAGTTTCAACTTAATTACATCTATAAAGAAAAGGCATACTTCTGTTTTTATGAAAAATCAGATTAAATTAAGGTTAAAGTTAATCAGACCGATATAATTTTTTATTGTAGTTATCCCTATTTCTTATCCAGTAAACTGGTATTTTTCTATGATTCTATCGAATTTTTCGATTTTTCATATCTCTGGTTGATTTCATAAAAAGATATTTTTATAAATTCGTGCTCCTTTTTAAAAATTTCTGATTCATCAGAAACTCACCAAAGAAAATTCATCTTATATGAAAATTTTTAAAAGAATAGAGGCATTAGTTATTATTTCACTTGTTTGTGTATTTAACTCTGTAGCCCAAACTATAGCCGTTACTGCTCCGAATGGAGGGGAGAGTGCGTATGTAGGAAAAGTGTTTGCTGTCAAGTGGACAAGCTCAGGATTGTCGTCAAGCTTTGTAAAGCTTGAGTACTCTTCTAATAATGGAGCACAATGGAACCTCATTGAATCTGGCGTGAACAACACAGGTACTTATAACTGGACGGTACCTTCCAATGTATCTTCACAATGCTTGCTAAGAGTGAGCGATTATGGAGATGCCTCAGTCAATGATGCCAGCAATGCCGTCTTTTCCATCAAACAACCTTTTATAACAATCACATCGCCGAATGGAGGAGAAAACCTGACCGGTTGTGCAACACAAACCATCACCTGGACACAGGGCGGTGTGCGTGATTATGTAAACCTCTATTATTCCTATGATGGTGGGAACAACTGGATTTATCTCGGAGAAGATTATATAGGCGATAACAGCAATACCTTTTCATGGGCTGTACCTTCAATTGCTTCTGATAAATTCAGAGTTAAGGTAAGCGGCTACTATGAAGCAGATATTAAAGATTCAAGTGATGGAAATTTTAATGTAGTGCCTGCGGCTAATAAGCTTCAAATCACATCTCCGAATGGTGGAGAATCTTTTTCCGCAAGTTCTTTTCAGCAGATCAGCTGGACGAAAGTAGGTACGGTAGGGAATGTTTCTTTGAAATATTCTGTAAACAAAGGTGCGACTTGGGATTGGGTAAAAGATAAAGATGGTAACAATGCAAATAATATTGCCAATACAGGTTCTTTTAACTGGTTGGTACCATCTGTGGCAGCATCAGGAAACTGTCTGATACAGATTTATGAATATAACAAAACTTGTAATATTGATTATAGTGATACCTATTTTACTATAGATAACAGTCCTTCGATATCAGTAACCTATCCTTTCGGTGGAGAGAAGATATATTCGGGCAGAAACTTTACATTATACTGGAGTTCTTCCAATTTACCAACAACCTATGTAAAACTTGAATACTCTTTGAACAACGGAGGAACCTGGCAGACCATAACCAACTCAACTTATAATTATGGCAACTATGGCTGGGCTATTCCGGAAGGGCTGAATTCTACAGAGTGTTTATTTAAAGTGAGTTCTGCGGATAATGCAGCTATTTATGATATTAGCAATCAAACTTTTACCATTGCTCCTCAGGTGATTCAGGTGACTGCTCCTAATGGAGGTGAGACTATTCAAGGTTGCAGTACCTATAATATAACCTGGAATCAGGAAGGTGTACAAAACTATGTGAATCTGTACTATTCGATCAATGATGGAAAGGACTGGATTTATATTGGTGAAGATTATATCGCAGATAATTCCAATTCATACAATTGGACTGTACCATCAATTCCTTCCACTGCGATAAGAGTTAAGGTAAGTGGCTATTATAATGCAAACGTAAAAGACTCCAGTGATGCAGCATTTTCAGTTACGCAGGCTCCGAATTATCTTACGCTATTGTCTCCTAATTCAGGAGAGACTTTTCCTGCAAGTTCTATTCAAACGATCACCTGGACTTCCACTGGTACAGTTGGTAATGTATCTTTGAGGTATTCTCTTGATGGTGGAGCTAATTGGGACTGGGTAAAAAATGCAGCAGGTACTAATGCGAATAATATTGCAAACACAGGCTCATACGAGTGGATGCTTCCTTCAGATAAGCAATCATCTAAATGTTTAATTCAGATTTATGAATACAATAAAAGCTGTAATATAGATTATAGCGATAATTTTTTCTCTGTTAATAATAATTCTGTAATTACAGTTGCCTTGCCAAATGGAGGTGAAAAGGTGTATACAGGAAAAAGTTATTCATTAACCTGGAGCTCTTCAAATTTACCAACTACTTATGTAAAGCTTGCCTATTCTGTTAATAATGGCGCTACTTGGCAAACAATTGTCAATTCAACATATAACTATGGTAACTATAGCTGGGCAGTTCCGGAATCATTAAATTCAACACAATCATTAATTAAAGTTAGTGCTGTAGCAGATTCAACAATTTTTGATGTCAGCAATCAGGTCTTTACTTTTGCTCCACAGGTAATTCAGGTTACAGCACCCAATGGCGGTGAAAGTATTGCGGGGTGCAGCACTTACACAATCAAATGGAATCAGGAGGGTGTACAGAATTATGTGAATCTGTATTACTCTATCAATGACGGAAAAGACTGGATTTATATTGGAGAAGATTATATAGCTGATAATACCAATTCATACAACTGGACAGTTCCTTCTCTTCCTTCAACCGCTATAAGAGTTAAAGTAAGTGGTTATTATAATGCCAATGTAAAGGATTCCAGTGACGCAGCATTTGCTGTGACGCAGGGATCAAATTACCTTACATTAGCATCTCCAAATGGGGGAGAAGTTTGGTCTTCAAGTTCAATACAAACAATCAACTGGACTTCGACAGGGACAGTTGGTAATGTGTCTTTGAGGTATTCTGTGGATGGAGGTGCCAACTGGGACTGGGTAAAAAATGCAGCTGGTAACAATGCAAACAATATAGTAAACAGTGGTTCTTTCGAGTGGTTACTTCCTGCAAACCTGGTGAAGTCAAAATGTCTTGTCCAGATTTATGAATACAATAAAACTTGTAACATAGATTATAGTGATAATTTCTTTTCAATTAATAACAATCCGATTATCACCGTGGCAACGCCTAATGGAGGCGAAAAGGTATTTGCAGAAAGAGCTTATACCATTAACTGGAGTTCATCTAACTTACCTACTACTTATGTTAAGTTGGAGTACTCTATTAATAATGGTGATACCTGGCAGGTCATATCTAATTCTGCTTATAATTACGGAAACTACAGCTGGACTGTGCCTGCTTTCCTGAATTCTACGCAATGCCTTATCAAGATAAGCGCAGCTGCTGATGCTTCTATTTTTGATATTAGCAATAATGTATTTACCATTACTCCTCAGGTAATTCAGATTACTCAACCAAATGGTGGTGAAAGTATTCCGGGTTGTGGTACCTATACAATCAAATGGAATCAGGAGGGGGTGCAGAGTTATGTAAATCTGTATTACTCTGTCAATGGAGGAAATGACTGGATCTATATTGGTGAAGATTATATAGATGATAATTCCAATTCTTATAACTGGACTGTGCCATCAATAGCTTCCGGAGATATAAGAGTTAAAGTTTCCGGATATTATAATGCAAATGTGAAAGACTCCAGCGATGCCAATTTTGCTGTTACACAGAGTGGTACGAAGCTGTCAGTGATCTCACCAGCAGGAGGAGAGAATTGGGGCTCTGGCTCTGTTCAGACTATCAATTGGACTTCGGAGGGAACTGTTGGAAACGTTTCTTTGAGATACTCACTGGATGGTGGTGCCAATTGGGATTGGATTAAGAATAAAGATGGAGCAAATGCCAATAATATCTCAAACAATGGTACTTACGAATGGTTGCTTCCTACCAATAAGGTCTCATCAAAAGGATTGGTTCAGGTTTATGAGTATAACAAAACTTGTAATGTAGATTATAATAATGCCTATTTCTCAGTAAACAATGATCCTGCAATAACAGTAACAACTCCAAATGGAGGCGAGAAATACTACGCAGGCCAGACCTATACCATTTACTGGGCGTCATCAAACCTTCCTTCGAATTATGTAAGACTTGAATATTCTGATAATAACGGAACAACATGGCAGCTGATAAATAACTATACTTACAACTATGGGAATTATAGCTGGAAAGTTCCGAATATTTCTGCTCCGAAAGCTCTTATAAAAGTTACTTCAATGCAAAGTGCTACAGTTGCAAATTCAATATCAGATGTAAGCAATGGTAGTTTTTCAATTTCTTACCCTGTAGTTAAAGTATTGACCCCAAATACAGGAACAGAGATATGGAAAGTTGGAGAGAATAAGACGATATCATGGAGTGTTGACGGTCTTGCTGCAAGTGCGAATGTAAAAATAGATTTCTCTGTTAATAACGGACTTACCTATTCACCTATAGTGGGAACAACAGCAAATAGTGGCTCATATATCTGGACAATCCCAAGTAATGCAGTGAACTCTTCAAAATGTTTTGTAAAAGTTACTTCTCTGGATTTCTCGGCAAGCTATGATTCCAACGATGTTGCCTTTTCTATTATTAAACCTGTCGTGGGTATTACTGTTCCGAATGATGGACAAGTATGGTATGTAGGTGAATCAAAATCTATACAGTGGAGCAGCCTTGGAGCTTCGGAAAATGTTAAGCTGGAGTATTCTGTTAATGGTGGCACGAGCTGGAATAATGTTATAGCTTCAGCTCCTAACACAGGCTTCTATTATTGGAGTATACCATATTCTGTAACGCCATCGACAAATTGTTATATTAAAGTTTCGGATGTCTTAGATCCTTCTAATAAAGACACAAGTGATGTTGCCTTTACTATTGCAAAACCTGCTATCATATTGAATGTGCCTAATGGGGGAGAGCAGTGGTATGTCGGACAAACGAAAACTATTTCCTGGACAAATAAAGGATTTGCTTCTCCAAATGTGAAGATCGAATATTCTGACGATAAAGGTCTTACTTGGAAGTTAATTGCTGCATCAATAACAAACACTGGTTCTTACAACTGGGCAATACCTTCTTCAATAAAAACCTCATCGGAATATCTTGTTAAGGTTTCTGATTTTACGGATGCTTCTGTACAGGATCAGACCAATGAAGTCTTTGCTATCTTCAAACCGAGAGTAACTCTTAATGTGCCTGTAGGTGGCGAAACGTGGTATCAGGGACAGACAAAAAATATTACCTGGAGCAACATCGGTGTGGTTCCGGGAAATATTAAAATAGAATATTTTGATGGCGATCTTTGGAAAACATTGGTTTCCTCTATTGCTAATACAGGTTCTTATACATGGAATATTCCTGTAAGTATAAATCCTTCAGCAAACTATCTGGTAAGACTTAGTAGTACTGCTGACGCTTCTATCAGAGACTCCAGTAAAACTGCTTTCAGAATTGCCAAACCAACAATATACATTACTTCTCCTGTGGGAGGAGAAACGTGGTATTTAGGTCAGACAAAGAAAATTACATGGGCTTCAGCCGGATTGATTTCAAATACTATAAAAATTGAATACTCTCCGGATAATGGAATTACCTGGAAAGCTATCAATGTTGCTGCTAATAATTCAGGTTCTTATAATTGGACAATACCAGTTTCATTTCCTGTGTCAAATCAATACTTGATAAAACTGACAGATGGTGGAAATTCTTCTGTAACAGCAGAAAGCAGTAATGCATTCACTATTAAAGAAAGTAGGAAAGGAGATCATTTCAGCAATCCGATTGTTATAAACTCATTCCCTTATTCTGTAAGAGATACTACAGATCTGTATTCTGACAGTTTCACAGGGATGACTAATCAGCCATCAAATGATGTGTTTTATAAATTTAAAGTTCCAGCATGTATAGATTCTTTCAGTATTTCAACAGCAGGTTCAAATTTTGATACCTATCTGCATCTGATTGATTCTGCGCAGACGTTGGTGGAATTTAATAATAACTATAATGGTATTTATGCAGGTATAAATACGAAAGCATTAACTCCTGGTAAGACTTATTATCTGGTGGCGGAAGGAAATGCTTCTGCTTCAGGTGTATTTAATCTATCTGTTAATACTTTCAATAATGCCCCTAAAATTTCTGTTGTAGGTAAGATCACAACGGTTTGTAAAGGCGATTTAGTACAGCTAAGCTCAAGTGCTGCGAGCACTTATAAATGGTCGACGGGAGCTACAACGGCAAAGATCTCTGTTACTCCGACAGATACTACTGTGTATAAGCTTACAGCAACTACAGCGAGGGGCTGTACATATAGCGACAGTGTTAAAATTAATATCATACCAGTTGTTGCTCCGGGACAAGTGAGTAACATGCTTCCAGCAGATTCAACATTAAATCTTGGTCAGCCGATTGAAGTATCATGGGCTCCGGCTCAGTATGCATCTACTTATGATATATATGTATGGAAGACAGATCAGGCCGTTCCGACTACTCCAAGATATTCCAATATTGGTCAGATCAACTATTCTATAAGTGGCCTGGATTATGGAGTATCCTATAAATGGAAAATTACAGGTAAAAATTCTTGTTTCCGCACAGAAGGACCTGTGCAAAGTTTTTCTCTGAGAAAATTACCAGACCTGCAGGTAAGTTCTGTTAAAACTCCTTTAGCTATTTACAGTGGTCAACCGCTGACAGTAACGTGGGAGGTTAAAAACAAAGGATTAGGAAGTACAGAATCAAAAGTATGGAGAGACGGTGTTTATTTGTCTGCTGATACTTTGTTTGATGCATCACAGGATATACTGATCGGTAGTATTAATAACCTGAGCTATCTTGCAGAAGGGGTAAGCTATAGTCAGACTGCCTCATTTACTATTCCGCAAACTACAGTAGGAGATTATTTTGTATTTGTAAAAGCGGATGTGAATAATGCTATTATCGAGTCCAATGAAAATAACAACACGAAGTTTGATACAACGTCAGGAATCCTGAATGTATCAATACCTCCCAAGCCGGATTTGATTGTTAGTTCGTTAGGAACACCTATTGCTACGTTCTCGGGAAATAAGATCAATGTTACCTATAAAGTAACCAATACTGCAATTGCTAATGCTTCAGGTAATACACTTGCAACACATTATCAGTATTATGATTATTCGCTGAAGAAGTATTGCTACTTCGAAGAGCATTATTGGATGGATGCTATTTATATTTCTCAGGATTCTGTCTTTAATCCTGCAAGATCGAAGTTTCTGGCTGATGTAAGTGTTAAATTAAGATCACCGAAGTACCAAGGTGGCTTCATTTGTGATAATACATTAAACTGGTATAATATTCCTGATTATTTACCTAAAGACAGTTCTTATACAAGAACGGTTCAGGTGACAGTGCCTCATTCTTATTCGGGTAAATATTATATCTATTTACTTTCTGACGTGCTGAATAATGTTGATGAGCTCTCAAATGTAAATAACTCTCAGAGAAGCAATGTTATAAATGTAACAATGACTCCTCCGGCAAATCTTGCAGTTGAAAAAGTAAATGTTCCTGCTTCCGGATTTTCGGGAAAACCTGTAGCGGTTAATTGGGAAGTGATCAATGGTGGCGCAAATGCACCAGTAGAAAATGTTTGGCGTGACAAAGTCTTCCTGTCTAAACTGGATACTTTTAATTTAAAAGAATCAATCGATGTAGGGTCGGTAGATAAATCCAATGGCTCTACATTGAAGCCTGATTCTAGCTATCGTTCAGCACTTACTTTCAATCTTCCTGATGGCATTTCCGGACAATATTATATTTATGTTTACTCGGATTATAATAAGGAAGTATTTGAGTATATCTATGAAAATGACAATATAAAGCGCTCTGCTCCAATCAATATAAACTTGTCTCCATATGCAGACCTTCAAATTCAGAATATTTCAGTAAAAGATACGATAAGAGCAAATACTGATGCGGAGGTTTCATGGACTGTTTCAAATAAAGGATTGGCTCAGGCATCAGGTTCATGGGTTGATAGAATCTTTATATCTTCTTATCCTACATGGTCTGCAGGTAATGCAACGCAATTAACTTCTGTAACTCGGGGCCTTGCTCTTGATGCAGGCTCTAATTATTCCGAAAAAGCATCAGTTAGAATTCCTAGAGAACTTAAAGAGGGAATCTATTATTTGTATGTCTATACGGACATTACAGATAGAATTTATGAATATACAAATGAAGGAAACAATGTTGCGAAAAGTGATTCATTCGGTACTAAAACCAAACTGTATATTCTACCTCAGGTTGTTGCAGATCTGAAAGTTACAAATCTTAGTGCTCCTGGATCTGCAGAGTCAGGAAAGAAAATACCTGTAAGTTGGAATGTTAAAAATATTGGTAACGCAGCGACCAATGTAGATTTCTGGAATGACTTATTGTTTATATCAAAAGACACAGTTCTGGATAATTATGATGCTCAGTTAACTTATAAATCTTATAGTGGTGGCTTAGCTGCTGGTTTTGATTACCTGTTTAGTGAAATGGTAACAATCCCTAATGGTTATTCAGGTAAATATTATTTACTTGTTTCTTCTGATCATAATCTTCGTGTAACAAATGACACTGTTAAGGCAAATAATAAAGGAAGGTTCGAAATAAATATTGCACTTACTCCTCCTCCTGATCTTATTGTAAAAACTATAGATGCATCTGCTACACTTCTTGCAGGACAGGAATTGGATATCAGTTATAAAGTAGAAAACTCCGGACCGGGTGCAACTGTTGAAAATGCATGGACAGATCAGATATACCTTTCTAATACTAGAGATCTCAGCCGTACTTATTATATAGTTGGTAGCTTTACAAGGAATGGAGTTCTTGCCGCTGGTGGAGCTTACAATGCTACAGCAAAGATCAAAGTACCAAACTATCTTTCCGGTAATTATTATCTGATTGTAAAAACAGATTATCAGAACAGGGTATTTGAGCATACTAATGAAGAGAATAACCTTGGTGATGCGGTGGTTACAATTGTTGTTCCTCAACCAAGTGATCTAGTACTTAATAGATTGAATATTCCTTCTTCTACTGAGCCTGGTAAAAATGTAGAGGTAACTTACTCGGTGAAAAATATCGGTAGCAATCCTGCTATCGGTAATCTGAGAGATCTGTTGTTCTTCTCAAAAGACCAGCAGCTGGATCAGGCGAATGATCCTCTGTTCGGAACCAAAGACGGTTATATTCAATTAAACCCTGGTGATTCTGTTTCGGGAACCGTTTCTTCGAAAATGCCAGGTTTACTTGAAGGTAATTATTATGGTATTGGGGTGACGAATGCACTTAATACCATTGTAGAAACAGATCTAAATAATAATACAAGAGTTTCGGCAAATCAGTTGAATGTATCTATCAAGGAACTTGTGCTGGATGTGCCGCAGACGACTCCACTTGAAAGAGGTGATCTTCTTTACTACAAAATAAATGTACCTGCAGACAAAGATCTTCTAATTACCCTAAAGAGTAATAGAAGCAATGGCTCTAATGAAATATATGCAGCCTATAACAGAGTACCTTCACTAAATGATTTTGATTATATTTTTGAAAATCCGAATAGTGTGAATCAACAGGTACTAGTGCCGACAACTAAAGGCGGAGCATATTATCTTTTGGTAAAAACACCTACGAACTTCAATAATCTTCAGAATGTAACAATCCTTGCCAAAGCATTACCTTTCAGTATTATTGAAGTTAATTCGGATACAGTAGGGCAGGGTGTTGTCACAACCAAGTTGAATGGTGCAGGATTTAAAAAGCAAACACAATTTATTCTTGTAAGTAAAACCAATGTGCCTGTTGATACTGCAGAAATAAGAACTTATATGAGCAGTATGCAGGTGGATGTTCGCTGGGATCTTACCAAAGTTCCATTTGGTACTTATAACATTAAGGCTGTCAATCCTAATGAAACGTTCACTCTTATCAATGGTCTGACTGTTGAAAAGGCAACAGGCTTCTTGGTAGATTTCAATGAAATTGCGCCCGATCTTGTAAGGCTTGGTGGAAAGGCTCAATACACATTCTATCTGCAGAATATCGGTAACGTTGATATTCCATTTATAAATGCGGATCTCTCGGTTCCTGCTGCTACTAATATTGTGAGCTTTACAGCAAGTAAGCAAATAAGAAAACGCAGTAGCTATACAAGTCAGAGTAAATCATTTGAAGATTTCTATCTGGTAGATTCTTACAAAGTAATTCCTTTACTGGGTAAGGATGTTAGACCAGGAGAGGTGCTTGCAATGAACCTGATTGTAAGTCATTTTACATCTCAGTTCTTCCCGGTAAGGACAAGAGCGGTGGGATATAGTGCAGAAAGATATATTTCTCAACAAGTAAATTCAGCTGAAACAACAAGAAGAACAATTCTTCAGAATTCTTCAGCTCCTGCGAACTGGAGAAATTTTGCAGTTGACAGCACTGCTTACATGGATTCAGTCTTAGCTGTTTATTATTCTGAAAAAATCTTCTCACCAGCAGAATTTGCAAAAGCAAATGTACAGTGCAGTAACTGCGGTTCTCAGCCTCCGGTATTGGTGAATGGAAACTTTACTTTTAGTCCTGGTAATAGCCCAGGTACTTTAAATGGTTCTAATGTGATCTTTGGTGCTGGTCAAGACTATCTGTGGGAAATAAACAAATATGCAGGAGTCGCTGGTGCTAATCCAGGCTGGGATCTAATTAAAGCATCAGGTTCAATTCAGATTACAGCAACGCCATCGAATCCATTTGTCATCAGGATCGCATCTTTAGATTTTGCTAATAATCCTAATGTGCTTTCCGGATGGTACCCTGCTGTTGATACCAGCTGGACAATTGCTGTTGCAGCAAATGGTATTTCTGGTTTTGCTGCGAATAAGTTTTCTATAGATATAAGTCGTTTTGCAACTTATAACAATCTGTATGGCGGTTTCTTCTATCTGAGATTGACTGGAACAGATACATTAAAATTATGCTTTAGCGCTTACAAACCAGGAGTAGGACAACCTGGTGTTCCGGGAGCTCCGGGAGGTAGCATAGGTCAGCCTGGAAGCCCAGGTGGTTCAGGTGGTCCTGGAAACGGAACAACTCCTGCTGGCCCAGGTGGCCCAGGTGGTCCTGGTGGGCCTGGTGCTCCAGGCGGCCCAGGTGGCCCTGGTGGTCCTGGCGGTCCTGGAAATAGCCCTGGTGGTCCCGGTGGTCCAGGTGGACCTGGTGGTCCTGGAAATGGTCCTGGTGGTCCTGGTTCTCCTGGTGGCCCTGGCGGTCCTGGTGGTCCTGGCGGGCCGAGTGGTCCTGGTGGTCCCGGAGGTCCTGGTGGCCCAGGAGGTCCCGGTGGTCCAAGCGGTCCGAGTGGTCCTGGCCCAGGTGGCCCTGGAGGTCCGGGTGGTCCCGGAGGTCCTGGTCCTGGCGGAAATGGCCCAAGCGGCCCTGGTGGTCCAAGCGGGCCAAGTGGTCCGGATGGTCCTGGTCCAGGTGGCCCTGGTCCTGGCGGTCCTGGAGGACAGCCAAGATGTGGTAATAACGGAACTGTAGGTACAGCAATTTGTAATACATTCTTTACAATAACCGGTTGTGCTATAACAGTAGGAAGTTGTGCAGAAAGCTTATTTGAGTCTGTAGCACTTACACCAGCTTGGGGAGTTGCTAACTGTTCTATGGGAGCATTTGGTTGTGGATATGCTATTGGTGGATTGATGACAGATCCTAAAGCGCCTCCGGGATGGGGTGTTGGTCCTGGTGATGTTGGATGTGTGCCAGGTGGATTTAATATATTAGGTGCTGCAACTGTATTGAACTGTCTTGCTCAAAGGATTATCTGTAATCAGATTGTAGCATCTTGTGATCCGAATGACATCATAGGTCCAAAAGGTTATGGTGAAGGTAAATATGTTTCAAGAAGCGAGGTATTACCATATACAATCCGTTATGAAAATGATCCTGAAGCTGCTACTGCTCCTGCTCAAAAAGTTGAAATAAGACAGGTGCTGGATAGCGACTTGAATCCTTTAACATTCAGAGTTAAAGACTTCGGATTTGCAGATTATGTATTTACAGTGGACGGAAACGTGTCATCTTATTTTAATACAGTAGATCTACCGGATTCTTTAGGATATGATCTTGAAGTAACTGCGGGTATTGATATTGAGAAGAATGAGGCTTTTTGGATTTTACAGACAATAGATCCTAAAACAGGATTACCTCCTGTAGATCCATTGAAAGGTTTCCTTGCACTTAATGATTCTTCTGGTGTCGGAGAGGGATTTGTGAACTATACGATTAAAGCGAAGAACAATGCCATCACAGGTGATTCAATTCTGGCTCAGGCTGACATTGTATTTGATATTAATGCTCCGATCATAACTCCGGAGATATTTAATATCATTGATGCAGAGCCTCCGGTATCTAAGGTAAAAGTACTGGGCTCGAATAGTGATTCAATATCAGTAAAGGCTTCAATAGCGGATGACCTTAAAGGCAGCGGAGCGAAATCTTTTGATCTGTATGTTGCAGTTGGGAATGCTGACTACAAGCTTGTTGCTTCTGATATTCCAAATGACACAATATTCAAGATTCCGGCAAAAGAAGGTGAAGCTTATTGTTTGTATGCTGTATCTAAGGATAACGTGAATAATAAAGAAGCCATAAAAATTCAGCCTGATACCTGCTTTATTTTCACTGGCGTAGTTACTGGAAATATGGATCCAAAAGTTGAAGGAACGTTTATACTTTATCCGAATCCTTCCGATGGCTTTAAGTTCAATGTCCTTATAACAGGACTTGAAATTCAGGAAACGGTTACTCTTGAAGTAATAGATGTTCTTGGAAGGTCAATGTTTGTTACAGACTTTAGAGATGCTACTTATTTTATAGATTCTGAAGTTAAACTTTCAACCAAACTGGATCCGGGAATTTATTTCGTCAATTGTTATACGAAGAAAGGAAAGTCAGTTAAGAAAATGGTTGTAGAGAGATAGAAGACTGAATAAGTTAATAATACGAAGAGGCTGCGGTAAGAGAAATCTTACGCAGCCTCTTTTGTTTTGAGTTTGGTTTTAGATCATAAGAAGGACTTAATCTGGAGGCTTTGATTAGCAGCTGCGCTGGTTCAAGCGCCCACTTGCTATAGTTAGTTTTAATTATCATCAAGCGGACGCTTGATTCATTTTGGTTCAAGCGGATACGCAGAACCAGCATAATGCCAGCTTATCGGGTAAAAGTCATGTCAATAGTACCTCCTAGAAATATATTTATAATACCTAATTTAAAACCATAACTATAGCCAGCTTAAATTTGAATGGAGGGTATCTGTTTGAGCATTAATTGAGTATCATTTTCAGGAACCTAATTAAATAACTTCATGTCAATATGAGCAAAATATCTACGGTTAATTCAGCAACTCAGCCCAAAAGAAATATAGTACTTCATGAAGACTGGGCGGTAGTTTTACTTGGATTTATAATTATAACCATCCTACTTTCAGGTTTTAGTATAGCATCTCCTTCTTACAACTGGAATAATGGTCACGAATTCGGAGATAAAGTACTTGAAAGTTCTAATCTGATTAAAATTCTTAATCAGTTTCTGGTAACAATAATTATTGCATTAATTGGTGTCTACCTTACAAATAAATCAATTAAGTCACTATTGCTTGCTTTTCCGGGTATTTACCTGTTATCTGTATTTGCTCTGATCCTTGCTGGCAATAGTCAGATGAAAAGTCTGAATCTGGAGGCAGTTATATTTAGCTTAGGTATTGGCTTACTTGTGAGTAATCTGATAAATTTACCACAATGGTTCAGATCCATTCTTTCAACTGAATTGTTCGTGAAAATCGGGCTTGTTTTGCTTGGCACAGGAGTAATATTTGGTGATATTCTGAAAGCTGGTGGTCTTGGGCTGATTCAGGCTTTGGTAGTGGTTGTATCTGTTTGGTATTTTGCATTTTGGATATGTAAAAAACTGAAGCTCGATGAAGAGCTAAGTCTGATGATCTCCAGTGCTGTATCTATCTGTGGAGTATCTGCCGCTATTGCTACAGCTGGAGCTATAAAAGGTGACAGCAAAAAACTTTCTTATGTAATAAGTCTTGTATTAATTACCGCAATACCTATGATGATTGTTATGCCTTATATGGCAAATTACATGGGTTTATCTCAAGAAGTAACCGGTGCATGGCTTGGAGGTAGTATTGATACTACAGGTGCTGTCGTTGCTTCCGACTCTCTCGTAGGTGAAACTGCATTGAAAATAAGTACAATAGTCAAATTCAGTCAAAATGTGTTGTTAGGGGTGGCAGCGTTTGTAATCAGTATTTATTGGACTTATAGTAACAATCCTCAATCAGCAAGAAGGAATGAAAAGCAAACACTTGCGGTAATATGGGAGAGATTCCCCAAATTTGTTTTGGGGTTTATCGCTGCTTCCTTAATATTTTCATTTCTATTAAATACTCAAGCAACAAATGCTGTTAAAGATAGTATGAAAAGTATGCAGACATTATGGTTTGTGCTTGCATTTACAAGCATAGGACTCGAAACAAAGTTTTCAGACCTTATCAATCAAAGCAACAGAAAGCCTATGTATGCTTTTGTAATTGCGCAAGCCTTTAACATTGTTATTACTTTGATTATTGCTTTGCTCCTTTTTAAATAACTGATATAAGACAATCTTTGCCGATTCAAGCCGAATGTTTAGCTAGTGAATACTGTTAATATTAGAATGGTTTAAATTTGATATTCTGGTCTGAATGTTTTTAAGAACCTTTTATTTTAATATTTTCCTCTTTGATTTTTATTCTATAAGTATTATTATCTGCATTTAAATAGTAAATGCCATCGGAAAGGAAGGAGAGATCAACTGTTGAAGAGGAGCCTTTCAAAAGTCTGTTGCCATAAGCGTTTAAGATTTCAAAGTCAATCTCATGTGAGAATAAAAGCTCTTTATTGATAGTTTGAACTTTGAGGTTAGGAGTTTCTGAGAAAACTTCTACTACACTTGAATAAATGACTTCACCATTCTCCTGCAAAAATTTAATTCTATATTTATTAAGTCCGGAATAGTGTTTAACTAAGGAAGAATATTTCGCAGCGTCAGATGCTTTGACTTCTTTGTGATTCACCCATCTATTATAATCAAATCTCTCGATTTGAAATTTTCCTTTGGGAATGATTGAACAGGTCCAGAAGAGACTATCTCGTTTTATTTCTAGTGATTTGAACCAAAAACTTTTAATATGGGGACATGTATTTCTGTTTAATAGTCTGGGTTTACAACTTTTCTTATGAAATACTTTCACTTGAAATGTATCATGCATTGCCAAGTGTGAAAGGTCAACCTCAAATGCCGACATATGAATATAGTCAAGCGTTGTTTTTTCATTTACAAAAACAGAATCTGTACAAAATGTATCGAAACTGTCATTACTATATGGATTGGTAAAGTAGAGATTTGTTCCTTCATATTTACCTTTTATAGTGACTTGCGCTTGTGTCTGGGTGTATAGAAGAATACCAAGTGTTATGAGTAATAATCGGATCATGTACGAACTCTTTATATTACTTTTATCAACTATTTAACTTAATGATTTGAATAGTATTGATTTTCTCTTTTGGGCTGATCTTTATCACAATTGAGGTTTGAAGAATGTGGGGTAAGTTTGAAAAATAATTGGTTTGTCATTCTATTGACTGAGAAGGTCAGTGCACTTACAAATAAAGTCATTGTGATAATCAGCATAATGAAATTTGTATAGGTGTATTGTATATTAAAAACTCTGTTTAATAAAATAGAAAATCCAATGGAAATAAATAAACTAAGAATAAAAACTAATAAAGGGGTAAGCCAAAAATTGGCAGGAGCATATTTAGAATTTATCTCGATTATTGAAATGATAAAAGCTAGAATACTAAATAATGCACTTAAGAGCTGTATTTTAGAATTTGACTTTGCTAAATGTGATTTTTGAGTTGAATTTATTTTTGGTTTGTAAGCTAAAAGTTCACCCAAAAAACTAAGTGCGTCGAGTATATCCATAATTATATAAAAATGCTACAAATGTTTGCCGCTTAACCAAGCCTATGAATTTAATTATTTAAAGTAATAAAAAGAAATTAAAGATCTAACAAATGATAGGTTAGAACTTTCAGAAATAGCTTTAATTGGAATTATAGAAAAATTGCAGTTGGTTTCTAAATAACATTGAAACCCAATGTGTAACTATAAATTTTGATTAGAGTATATTTATTTCATCATCTCCTCTTTATATTAATCGTGAAAATTATGTCTTTGAAACTTAATATCTTATTTAGGTTTAGCTTGTCTTTCTTATTGCTTCTATCTATAAATGTATATGGTCAGATAGTTGGATCTACAGATTTTGAGCAATTTTCCAAGGGATCCTATTTTACTAAAGCAGATTGGCAATCAGCAGGCTTTACAGTTCCTTGGGTCAATGGATTTGATGTTAACAGAGCTATTATTGATGATGCATTTTCCAAGAGCGGTTCAAACGCGCTTCGCCTTTTTTATCCTAAGGGACAATTCGGAACAGCAAATACAGGAGGGCAGGCACCTTTAATGGTTCCTCCACATGATGAATATTTCATATCATATTATGTTCGTTTTAGTGATGATTTCAGCTGGGGGACTTCCAGTGAAGGAGGCAAACTACCAGGATTAGCTGGCGGGGATCGTTGCAGTGGCTGTGCAACTTGCACAGGTAGTAATGGATTTACAGCAAGATTAATGTGGCGTGCTGAGGGAAAAGCTGTTATTTACCTATATCATTTGAATAAAGTTAGTCCGCCTTGTGGAGATAATTATGATATAGTTATAGATGGGAAGACTTTAAACTTTGAAAAAGGCCAGTGGTATAAAATTTCTCAGAGAGTTAAAGTAAATAGTGGTGTGAATAAAGACGGTGAAGTGGAAATGTGGATTAATGATAAACATGCCCAAATAAGACTTTATAACGGAGCATTGGTTGATAAGCTTTCAGGGATACAGTTTGTAAGTAATGGAGATAAAGTTGATGCACTTTATTTTTCTACATTTCATGGTGGAAGTACTGCTGATTGGGCACCTCTTGTTGATTCTTATATATGGTTCGATGATATTGTTATTTCAACCAGCCTTTCTGATGTTGTTAATGGTACTGTTACCTCAAATATGCAATCTAATACTAGTATTGATAAATTAGAGATATTTCCAGTGCCAGTAAAACAGAATGAGATTGTTTATATACCAGAAGTGATAGGGAATACCAGTATTGAATGGATTGATATGATGGGAAAAGTTCTTACAAGCAGTGCGGTACAGAATGGAGGCATAGTCGTTGCTCCTTCGATTAATAAAGGTGTTTATTTGATTAGATATGCCAGTCAGAATGAAATCTTTGTTAAACGAATTATGGTAGAGTGAATAAATTGTGTGTAGGTAAAACTAGGATTAGTTAACAATGGATTTGAATTTTAAATTCTATTTTTTTTGCAAAAAAAAGGACTATTGCATTACTTTTTATTTTCTCAAGTGTATAAGTCTGTAACAATAATTTCAAATTCAATGAATCAATTTAGCATATATTTTCAGTTAGGTCTGGAGCATATTTCTGATTTTCAGGGTATAGATCATATTGTTTTTTTAATGACCTTATGTGCCGTTTATTCTGCTTCTGAATGGAAGAAGGTTACAATTCTAGTAACAGCGTTTACAATAGGTCATTCATTATCTTTGGCTCTTTCAGCGCTGCACATTGTCTCTGCTAACAGTCAGCTAGTTGAATTTTTGATTCCTTTGACGATTCTCTGTACTGCAGTTACTAATATTTTTTATGCTACAAAGTCTATTAGGAATAATACATTCCGATACCTTATAGTTCTTCTTTTTGGAGTTATCCATGGGTTGGGTTTTTCAAACTTCTTCTCTGCTTTGATGGGAAGCAATCAAAGCATCACTTTTCCGCTGCTTGCTTTTAACATTGGGCTGGAAGTGGGACAAATGCTGATTGTTTGTGCTTTCTTTTCTCTTTATTTTCTTCTCAATCGATTTGAATCTTTTACACATAATAAATGGAAATATCTATTTTCTTTCACAGGAGCAGTGATAGCACTATTTCTGATTTATAGCCGCATTAGTTTATTGTAATACCATTGATATGACTTATAATAACAACAAAGGTCAGGTAATGTGCCTGGCTTTTGTTTTATAAGGCCATACTTCTTTTGAATTCCTTCTTAGTGCATTCTATCATCCCCATTTTTTTAAATAATTATTTTGAATGTTTACCTTTTTTCAGGTTCAGTGTAAAGCTTAAATCTCTGAAAGATATTAAAGAAGTCTGGCTAATAACTTATTAGCTCATTTCATCACCTCCGGTTTTGAAAGATTCTCTATTATTCTCTAGAACATTCATTAAGATGAAAAACACACTAATTAAAGGACTCATTTTATTCTCACTATTTATGGGCAGTCATTTCCTTGTATATGCCCAGGATCCTAATTTTCATATTTACTTGTGCTTCGGACAATCCAACATGGAGGGTCAAGGTACTATAGAAAGTCAGGATCAATCTGTAGATAGCAGGTTCAGGATTATGCAGGCTGTTAATTGTTCCGGTCAGCCTCAGGAAACCTGGCGGACTGCTACGCCACCTCTTTCGAGATGTAACACTAAACTAGGACCTGCTGATTATTTCGGTCGTGAGATGGTTAAAAATCTTCCATCCAACATAAAGGTTGGAATTGTTCATGTTGCTGTTGCGGGCTGCAAGATAGAGTTGTTCGATAAGATGAATTATGCTAGCTATGCTGCTAGTGAGCAACAATGGATGAAGGACATTATTGCTCAGTATGGAGGTAATCCTTATGGAAGGCTAGTTCAATTGGCCAAGATTGCACAGAAAGATGGTGTAATAAAAGGCATTCTGATGCATCAGGGTGAATCGAATAGTGGAGAAACTACATGGCCAAATAAAGTAAAAGGTGTATATGAAAATCTTTTAAAAGATCTTGGACTTACATCTGCAAATGTTCCTTTACTTGTAGGTCAGGTTGTGGATGCGGCTCAGGGAGGGCTTTGCGCAGGCCACAATAATATTATTGATAAGTTGCCTAATACAATTCCAACTGCACACGTCATTTCATCTAGTGGTTGTACTGATCAGTCGGATAATTTACATTTTACTTCTGCAGGTTATAGATTGCTTGGTACACGATATGCGCAGAAGATGATAACCTTGCTTCCTCCGACTGAAGATACTGCTCCATCTATTACAGGTAACCTTAGCAATACAACCATTGCACAGAATCAAACACTAACATTAACTATTGCAGTCAGCGGTACTGATCTTAAATATGTCTGGTATAGAAATGATCAGATTATTAATGGCGCAAGTTCAGCTACACTTACTATTGCCAATGTTGATGCTGCTTATGATAAAAGTACTTTTAAAGTTGTAGTGTCAAATAAATTAGGTACGGTTACAAGTAACACAATAACACTTACTGTTACAGATTTTGTTGGAGTTAAAGTTGTAAAGACTGAAACTCCTGTCGTTGTTGATGGTGTGGAAGATCCAATCTGGAGCAATTCCAATACATGTCAACTCAAGAATAAAATACTAACAGTTGATAATGATGCAGATTTGAGTGGGAAAGTTAATGTTCTTTATGATAATCAAAATTTGTATGTCTTGTATACTGTTACTGATAATCAGAAGAGAGCTTCATCAACAAATTTTTGGGAAAATGATGCTGTAGAATTATACATCGATGGAAATAGTGATAAAGCTACAAGTTATGATGCTAATGATTTCCAGTTTGTGATCAGGTATGATGCAAGTCAGATTCAGGAAGGGCATAGTAAATCTGTTACAGGAATTATAGCAAAAGCTACTCAAAACAGCACCGGATATGTGGTAGAGGCATCTATTCCATGGTCTTTAGTTGGAGTGACTCCTTCAGATCGAAAAAATATAGGTATTGATTTCCATATCAATGATAGTGATCAGGCTTTAAGAGATGGCAAGATTACATGGTTTGCAACACAGGATAATTCTTATTCAGATCCATCAACTTTTGGTCAGGGAAGGTTGGAGACCTTAGTGGTAACTTCCGTTGTCGGTGTAGATAAAACCAATTTAACTTTGTTTCCTAATCCTGCCAAGAATTCTATTCAGATAATAGGTGTTTCAGATAGATTTACTTATAGTATTATGGATTTTTCAGGAAAAGAAGTGCAGTCAGGAACATCCGGAGCTGATCTAAATATAGCTAACCTTCTTCCGGGATTTTACGCCATATGCATACAACAAGAGTCCAAGAAAATTATTATGAAATTTATTAAAGAATAATAGTTGATATTCATATTGTTATTGTTTAAAGTGCCAGTTCATATATAGAATTTATTGTAGTTAGTTGTAGTTTTTCAGGGCTCAGGTTTAAAACTGAGCCTTTATTTTTTATAACTCCAATAATTAGTTTCTAAAGCATGTAACTCTTTGCATATGAGGTTTTGATGCTTAATTGATTATTTTCTTTCTCTAAAAAAACTAAGCCATTCATCTCTTTCCTTCTGTCCATTAGACAGAAATTTTTTATAACTTCATATTCTACTACTTGATTTTTAAAAGTTCTTGAAAAGTATTTTAATTATTTATGAAAGAAAAATTTACAATCTACGGAAGTTCTTATTCTAATGGTGAAGAGAAAGAGTTTGAAAAGGAATTTGAAATTGATTTTGGAGATAGCCTTGAAAACTTTGGGGAAACTGACAATCTTCTATCCCTCCTTGAAAATCCATTAAGCCTGATTTTAGGAGGAGGTAACGTTAAAATCAAGGGCCGTAAGAGATTTGCGTTGATCATTACTTTTTTTGCATTGACTAATACTACTCTTTTTGGGTATTCTTTATATAGACTTGTGACTACTGGTTTTACCGGAGAAAAATTATTTTATGTTTTTATAGTCCTGTGTTTTGGTATAGGCCTTACTATCAATGCAGGCTATTGGGCTTATCTGTTTATAAGAACAGAAACTATGAAATTGGTATATGAAAGTTCGAAGCCGCTTGTTGAAAGGCTTTGTGAAATAGCAGTGGAAAAGGTAACGGGCTTTCTGAAAGGAAAATCAAAGGTTGGCAATAAAGAGCTTACTAATTTTATAGATTTTGCTAAGGAGATAAATGAGGGCTTTAAATCTATGCCATATTTTCTCCGGTTAGCAATTATCTATATGTTGAAAAAGATCCCTATTGCTAAGTTTATTCTGGAACGAAAGAATGATTTTCTTTCAAAAGATAAGCAGATTGGAGCTACATTATTATTTCAGCAAATAGATAAATTTGCCCTAAAGAAGTTTGAGAAGAATAATACGTATTGGGTATTCTGGCTCTGGCCCTTGAATGTTATCTGGATGTTGCTTTTTATTATTTTTATGATTGATTGATTTTCATCAAATATGGAAAATTATCTGCCATCAATTGTTCTGGCAATAACAACATTTGCTTTAACCAATATTGATGATCTCATGATCCTCAGTATGTATTTTTCCAATCACGAATATAAAAAGAGCAATGTAGTTGCAGGCCAGTACTTGGGAGTAATAACATTAGTGATCGTAAGTCTTTCCGGGTTTATTCTTGGAAAGGTGCTCGAGCCAATATGGGTTGGATTACTTGGTCTGATACCCATACTGCTTGGGCTGAAGGGGATCATAGCTCTTTTTAGTTCTGAAAATGAAGAAACACAAAATGCTGAGGGGGCCTCTAAATCAAAGACTCAATTTATAAATGTAGCTTTAGTGACCATTGCAAACGGAGGAGACAACCTGGGCGTTTATACTCCTTTGTTTGCAAATAATTCATTACACACTGTTATTTTATTTGTTATCGTATTTTTGGTGATGATTGCTGTTTGGTGTGTGCTTGCTTTTTATTTTGTTAAACATCCTTTTATAGAAAAGATTTTAGGAAGATATGGTCATATTATTCTTCCCATATTTTTGATTGTTCTTGGTATATGGATATTAAGAGAATCTGGCAGCTTTAACTTGTTGTTTTAATCCTTTCCTGTGTTAAATGTCCAAAGCTTTTCCTAATATAGCCGCTGTGTTTCTCTATGGCTCCTATATATCTCCTTAAAATAATATAACTAAGAGAGAGAGCCAAGGACAATTATAGAGACATGAGTATGCAGTTTGTTGACTGTTTTTAATCTTTTTGAAAAAAAAACTTGTCAATAACTGTTACCCTTACATCTTCCAATTTGTATATGGATTAATTTTCGAGTTTTTAATGATTAATCTATATATGAAAGGACTCCTACTAAGAATTATTAAAGACAGTAAGCTGGCTATCCTTATTAGTTTAACCTTTGTTTCCATTTCAGCATATTCCAGGGAGATAAATAAATTAAGTTATGATAAAAAAATAAAGGCATTCATTGCTCCCGAGGCTTGTCATTATCAATGGTTTTTTAATGGCCAAAGACTCAGTGCCGAAGATAGACAAGTTTTAAAAGCCTCTGCAACAGGTGAATATTCAGTTCAGCTGATTGATGAAGAAGGTGTATCAACATATCAAAAAGTATTGCTTGCTGTTGATGCAACTGGCGCAGTTATAACCATATACCTGATTGGAGACTCCACTGTCTGCAACTATGCTGCATCAGCTTATCCTATGACAGGATGGGGGCAAATGCTTCCCTATTTTTTCAATAGTACCAATGTAAAGATAGATAATAGGGCAATAGGTGGGAGGAGTAGCCGAAGCTTTTATGAAGAGGGAAGATGGACAACCGTTAAAAATGCTTTGACAGCAGGGGATTATCTTTTTATTCAGTTCGGGCATAACGATAGAGATTTTTCAAAGACTGAACGATATACTTCTGTTGAAGATTATAAGAAATTCCTTACCATTTATGTAAATGAGAGTAGAGCAAAAGGAGCTATACCAGTCCTGATTTCCCCTATGGTGATGAACGCCTGGAGTAATGGAACTTTGCGTAATGTTTTTACAGAAACTGGTAACAACTATCGAGGTGGAATGCTGGAAGTAGCTACTGCTTTAAATGTGCCATTTATTGACCTAAATATGAAGTCCTGGAACCTATTTAAAGGGCTTGGGCAGAATTATATCACGAGGTTTGTTTATCATACTTATCCTGCAGGTGAATATCCTAATTACCGCGATGGCATTACAGACGGTACACATTTTCAGGAGATGGGTGCTATAGAGAATGCGCGAATGATCGTTCAGGGTATTTCAGAATTAACAGGTAATATCAATATGTCAAGTCTGGCTAAATTCCTGAAGCCTATGTATGAGATAAAAGTGCTTGTTAATCCTGTTGGATCAGACCTGATGACTACTCGTACAGCAAGCTATCCTGAAGGACTGACTGTCACTTTAAAGACCTTACCTAAAACAGGTAGCACCTTTCAGTTGTGGAAAAGTTCTGCTGGAGGACAAGTGTCCACAGTTACACTTACAACTGTTAAATCAGGTACAACAGCTACCAACTATACTGCAATATATAAAGGAGCAACAACAACCTGTTCTGCAATCATCAGCGCCTCCGGTGCAACTACGTTTTGTGAAGGAGGTAGTGTTACTCTAACATCTTCTGTTGGTTCATCTTATCTTTGGAAAAATGGAACTACTCAGGTAGCAACCACTCAGACTTATGTTGCTAAAACTTCCGGTAATTATACTGTAGAAGTAACAGATGCCAATGGTTGCAAAGCTGTTGCTGCAGCAACTAATGTAACTATTCAAAACAAAACTATTTGGTATGCAGATGCTGATGGAGACGGTAAAGGAGATTCAAAGGTTGCTCAATCATCATGCACTCAGCCGACAGGTTATGTTGCAGACAAAACAGATCTTTGTCCGGAAGATAAAAACAAAACTGAACCTGGAAATTGTGGTTGTGGAAGAACAGAATCAAGTTGTATGGATTGTGCAAATGTATTGAATGGTACCGCGACTTTGGATGTATGCGGTGTTTGTATTGGTGGTAATACCGGGAAGAAATCTTGCGTTTATAAATTACAAGCAGAAGAAGCTTGTGAAGTTGATGGTGTTCTGAATGAATCTACCAATGCAGGTTTTGAAGGTACTGGATATGTGAATGCGGAAAATGCTATTGGTAAATCAGCTTCCTTTTCTTTTGATGCAACTGCTTCTGGATATTATAAACTATTGATCAGATATGCGAATGGAGGAGCAGCAAATCGCTCTTCCGGAGTTACTGTTAATTCGATAGAACAAAGTAGCGTATTGGCATTTCCTTCAACCGGGGCTTTTACAGCCTGGTCAACTTTAGAGGCAGAAGTTTTTCTCAATGAAGGTAATAATATAGTAAGGTTGATTGCCAGGACTGTTGATGGACTTCCCAATATCGATTTCATTGGTTTTACTGAAAATGCCATTGCTGCCGGTCCTTGCTTGGTCACAGGAATTGATATGGGAAATATAAATTCGACTGAAGGTGTTTGTTATCCAAACCCATTTACTGGAGCATTTACATTGCAGGCACCTCAGGAATATTCTTATGCTATTTATGATCTTACCGGTAAAGAAGTTGAATCGGGTAAAGGATTGAATACCGGTTTTGCCGGTAATGAATTGTTGCCTGGTATTTATACAGTAAAATTACAAACATTGAAGTCTACAAGGTCTCTGCTTATTATTAAAAGGTAATCTCAGAATCTATCATAACAATGGGAAATGTCAACAAAATAATCTTCTTCTTAATATTCATTTTATTATCGTCACCCTCATTGGGTTATGGTTTATCCGAAAAAGGAATAGTGACGGATAATGATTTAAAATCATTGGTCGCCCCAGATGCTTGTTCCTATCAATGGTTTAAAGAGGGTAAACTTATTGATGGAGCAATCAATCAATCGCTTTCAGTTCATGATGGTGGTAATTATGTGGTAATGATTACAGAAGAATCCGGATACACGTACACGGAGGATATATCTATAGCCATCAACTCAGTTGGAGCGATAATAAAAATATACACGATAGGAGATTCCACTGTTCAGGATTATACAGATGGGTATTATCCTAGAAAAGGATGGGGGCAGGTCTTGCCTTACTTCTTTAAAAGTAGTAATGTTCAGGTGATCAATAAAGCTGTTGGTGGAACAAGCTCAAAAAGTTTTTACAACAGCTTCTGGCCTGCCGTTAGAAATGCTTTACAGCCGGGTGATTATGTATTTATTCAGTTTGGGATAAATGACAGAAATAAAGCAGATACCGCTCGCTATGCCCCTACAGGAGGAGTGTTCGAAGGTTATTTAACAAAGTTTATAAATGAAGCAAAAGCCAAAGGAGCTTATCCTGTTCTTGTCGCTACTTTGAGAAGAAATGCATGGAATGCGGATGGTACAGTCTATGATTCATATCATGATCATCCAATTGCTGTTCGAACAGTAGCAAATAATTTGAAAGTGCCTCTGATAGATCTGGATGCAAAGGCAAAAGCTCAGATGGAATCTGCAGGGCAGGCCTATACTACTCGTTTTTGGTATAATAATTACATTGCCGGTGAATATCTAAACTATCCTAATGGAAATACGGATGATGTCCACTTTCAGGAGATGGGTGCTATAGCAATGGCGAATCTTGTGATACAGGGCATTGAAGAGTTGAAATCAGATGCCAATGTTAGCAAACTCATTCCTTTTATAAAACCAAGATATCAGATAGCTGTCACTGTAAATCCTGTTGGATCGGATTTAGCAACTACACATACAGCGAGCTATCCTGAAGGACTTACTATTACCCTAAAAACATTACCCAAAACAACTGAAACCTTTCAAAAGTGGAACAATACTTCCGGCGGACAATTGTCTACTGCAACACTTACTACTGTTAAATCAGGGACTTCAGCGACGAATTATACGGCCATTTATAAAGGTGCAACAACTTGTACTGCTATAGTAACTGTATCCGGAACAACTTCTTTATGTGAGGGTGGAAGTGTTACATTAACAGCCTCTTCAGGTTCTTCCTATATTTGGAAAAACGGGGCTAATCAGGTTGGTACAGCTCAGGCTTATGTCGCTAAAACTGCGGGTGTTTATACAGTAGATGTGATCAATTCTAGTGGTTGCAAAGCTACTGCAGCTGATGTAACGGTGTCTGTTCAAGCAAAAAGTATATGGTATGCAGATACTGACGGAGATGGAAAAGGAGATCCTAAAGTTTCTCAATCCTCATGCACTCAGCCAACGGGTTATGTTGCAGACCAAACGGATCTTTGTCCTGATGATAAAAATAAATCAGAACCGGGAGCTTGTGGTTGCGGTAAAACAGAATCAATTTGTATGGATTGTGCAAATGTTCTGAACGGTACTGCAGCATTGGATGCATGCGGAATTTGCGTTGGTGGCAATACTGGGAGAAAAGCTTGTGTCGTTAAACTTCAGGCTGAAGAAGCCTGTGAAGTAGATGGTATCCGGAACGAAGCTACCAATGCAGGTTTTGAAGGCAGTGGATACGTGAATGCTGATAATGCTATTGGAAAATCTGTTACTTTTTCCTTTAATGCAGAAGCTTCCGGAAATTATAAACTCTTGATCAGATATGCGAATGGAGGAACAGCAAGTAGATTTTCTGGCATTGTAATCAACTCAGCAGAACAGAGCGATGTCCTTGTTTTTTCCTCTACAGGAGCCTTTACCACATGGGCTACGATGGAAGCAGATGTTTATCTTAATAAAGGTGAAAATATGGTAAAGTTAATAGCAAAGACTGCTGACGGATTACCTAATCTTGATTATATCGGTTTTATTGATCATTCAATCTCAGGAGGATCTTGTCTGGTGACTAGCGTTTTATCTAAAGATTTTGGATCAAGTGAAATTATTTGTTATCCAAATCCATTTATGGGGTCTGTTGTATTAAAAGCTTCAGGATACTATTCTTACTCTTTTTATGATCATACCGGTAAGGAGATTGAATCGGGTAAAGGTTTTGAAACTGGTCTAGTGGGAAGCGAATTATTACCAGGCGTTTACATGCTAACATTAAAAACAGAAAAAAGTACTAGGACTTTAAGAATTGTTAAAAAATAGGATCCTGAAGATATATTTCTGTTATAGTCTGAGTGGTATGAATATAATAGTTGTTTAATCGGTTGATATTGAGTGATTCATGTTGCCGAAATTATTTGAATTAAAAAATCCCTGTCTTTATAAATAAGGCAGGGATTTTTAATTTAAACTGGTCTTCGAAATTAAATTGCTATTCAAAGCGTATTTTATTTTAGAATATTGTTCACCTTCAGTTATTTCAATTGTAATGGGTCTAGGGTTTTTATTTTAAAAATCGGATGCGTAAAACAAACTGCAATGAAGAGAATTCGTATACCCTAAGTGATTTATTAATAGCATTTTAATAGTTTTGGAATGTTACTCTTATGAAGTATTTTAAATCTTGCTAAAGAAGTATAAACAAACACTTTAAATCATAAGAACAGAAGATTTTAGTTTGAGGTCTTATAGAAAATATAAATTTGATGAATCCGTCCAATCTGTTTATAAGAAAGAATATGCTTTGTTACAGAGTTCAGAGTATTAAGCAAAACTCTTTGTTCACATTTACCTCACCATCTTTGTATAAGAAATGAGAAGGCTAAATGATAAAGAAATATTGAAGGCAATCAGGACAGGAGATAATGAATCTGTTCTGAGCAATCTGTATAAAGAAGTCCTTCCTCATATCAAGAAATATATCACCAGTAATAGTGGTTCTCATGAGGATGCTAAGGATATATTTCAGGATACTGTAGTAATATTCTATAATCAGGTCAAGCTTAATAAGTTTGATGAAAGAAAGGAGATAGGCGCCTTTATGTTTAGTGTGGCCAGAAATCTTTGGATCAATAAGGCAAAGAGGGATAACAGACTTGTTAATACAACGGAGTTTGATGACAGTGAAGAAGAAGGTATGGATGTATTGGCAGATATGATTACAGCAGAGAAGGCTAAGGCAATAGAAGATATAATGGAAAGAGTTGGAGAAGAATGTAAGAAGCTGTTGATGTATACCATTTATGATAAGATCAGTCTTAAAGAAATAGCAATAAAAATGGGCTACTCAAGTGATCAGGTAGCTAAAACATATAGTTACAGATGCAGACAAAAACTGTCCAATCTGGTAAAAGATAATTCTCACATCATATCATTATTTAAGCAATGAGTCTCCCTGATAATCCATATGAATTGATAGATCGCTATCTCAATGGTGAGATGAGCATAGGGGAGAAGGCTGATTTTGAAGAAAGGCTTAAATCCGATAAGGAATTTGCGGAACAATTTGAAATACAAAATATAAGCTACCAGATTGTTGTAGGCCAAAATCTTCTTGATTTAAAAGCCAGAATGCAAAAGGATCTTAGCGGTAGTAAATACGATGGTAATAAGAATAATAGCTGGAAATATTTTGGCGGAGGTGCAGGATTGATTTTAATTGCTGCTCTATTGTACTTCTTTCTTAAGTCAGATGGACAAGTTAAACCTGAGGTTAAGAGCAGTCCTGTACCAGTCGATACGGTTACTTCTGTTACAGAAAATAATGAGGTCGATACAGCAGCATGGAATAATATTCCTGAATTTATTCCAGAAAATAGTAAGGATCAAAACGCTGTTATAAATAAAGACAACGATCTTTGTAAAGATACCTTGATCAGTTTCTCATGCCAGGCAAGAGCAGCTTGTGCTGATCAAAGTAATGGTGCTATTGAAGTTGATTTGAATACCATTAAATATGGTAAAGCACCGTTTGAGTTTTCAATACACCCCAATGGGGAATTTATTTCTGAGCCATTTATAGGAGACCTTAAACAAGGAAAGTACAGTTTATTTGTAAGAGATGCCAAAGGTTGCATTCGTAGGTTGAATGTTAAAGTGGAGGTTCCTTCAATAGATTGCAAATAGTATTCACGTTTATAGTCACTAAGTTAAATTTGAAATTGTAAGTCCTTTAAATGCATTTCAGAGTTGTTCTTTTTAGTATATTGTTTGCCACCCTTGCTTTATCAGGAGCAAAGGGCCAGAATGTATTTTTTTCTGCTAACGATGATAACTCTGCTTTTTTGTGTGAAGATGGAAGGATATTCATAACTGGCGAAAACAACGTTGGTCAGCTTGGAATAGGCTCCTTAATTCCTTCCAATGTGCCTATAATGATTTCTGGTATAAATGGTGGACTGCCTCCCAGATGTAAACAAGTTTCTTTAGAAGGAGTAACAACTTTTATGGCCCTTACCAATTCAGGAGACACTGTATTATCCTGGGGGCCCAATGACCATGGGCAGGTGGGTGATGGAACAACGAACAAAAGACTTACTCCATATATTGTAAAAGGCGTTAATGGTGCAGGACATTTAAGCAATATAAAACAGATCTCGACAGGAAATACAACAGGGTATGCATTAACCAATGATGGAAAGGTACTTAGTTGGGGAGGCAATGCCAGCGGAGAAACAGGTACAGGTAATTTTACTGATCCTGTATATTACCCTTCCTATGTGTTAAAAGCACCTGGAGATACTTTGAAGAATGTAAAAGCGATTAGCGGTGGCGGTACATTTTGCATAGCTTTATTGTGTGATGGGAGCGTGTGGGGATGGGGGAAAAACCACGTCGGACAACTTGGTCAGAATAATAAAACCAATTCTGCATATGCTATACCTGTTAAAGATAAATCGGGAAAGACGGTTCTTAATAATATTATAAAAATAGAAGCTGCGGATAATTATTCATATGCGTTATCTAATAATGATACTCTGTGGGTTTGGGGACCTAATTGGGATGGTAGGCTTGGCACAGGCAATAAAACAGATCGTTTACTACCTGACTATGTAAGGAGTATTGACGGTACCAAGCATTTGTCTGGTGTAATTACTATTGCAGGCGGACAGGGTGTGACTCTTGCTTTAATGTCAGATAAGACAGTCTGCTCATGGGGACTTAATGATTATGGCCAGCTAGGTAGAAATGATACTATTGATTCTTCACTTCCTGTAAAGGTTAAAGATCCTTCAGGTTCTGGAGATCTGAAGGATATTAATTATGTGTCAGTCGGGGATATTCATTGCATAGTGAGAAGTGATAAGAATGAAATTTACGTTTGGGGAGGAAATCCTCTCGGTCAACTGGGGCTCAATGACCACGTGGATAGATGGCTTCCTGTCTTGCTAAACCTGCCATGTGAACCAGATAGAGATGTTTTTCCAGGCAATGGAAAAATGGAAAATACTCCTTCTGCATGTGTTGAATCTAATAAAGGCAAAGTTTATATCACTAAATACCATTCTGCAATTGAACGATGGGAACAATCAACAGATAATTTTGAGACTTTTACGCCTATTGTAAATACTAGTTTTTCTAACGAATATACAAATCTTAAGAAAAAGACTTATTACAGAGTTTTATTAAATGATTGTGGTAGAAATTTCTATTCTCCTGTAACAGTAATAGATATAGATTCACTGACCAAAAGTGGTATAGTTGAATCGTCAGCGAATGTGCGTGCAAATTTGAATAAAGATACACTTCATTTAAAAAATTATAAAGGAACCATTTTGTTCTGGGAATATTCAAAAGATAATTTTACTACAGACTGGCAAATTATAAAGTCATCGGAGTCATCTTGTATCTATAATAACTTGTTAAAAACGACTTATTACAGAGCTTATGTTAAGAGAGGCAGTTGTCCTGCCAGGTATTCTGAAGCTGCGGAGATAAGGATTGTTGAGGCATCCGAAGTTAAGGTTTATAACGGATTTACTCCTAATGGCGATAATATCAACGATGAATGGATAATAGATTTTATTGATTTATATCCTGATAACAAAGTTGAAATATATAACCGCTGGGGACAATTGGTTTACAGAAATACTTCATATAATAATGAATCTAAAGTGTGGAGAGGAGAAAGTAATATTGCGGGTAAAGAAGCTTTAGCAGATGATACTTATTTTTATGTGATTAATTTGGGGGAAGGGAATCCGGTAATGAAGGGATATGTAGTTATTAACAGATAGACTAAATTGAATTGTAATTTATATTTGTGCCTATCCATCAGAAGGAAGAATTACATGGTTTTAATCATGATGTTTCTTCTCAAGACTGGCATTGTATATGCTCAAAATGAACCGATGTATAGCCAGTATATTTTTAATACATTGGTTATTAATCCTGCTTACGCCGGCAGTCAGGGTGATCTGAATGCTACAGCAGTATATAGAAAGCAATGGATGGATATTGACGGAGCTCCTTCTACTCAAACATTTTCAATCCATAGTCCTATTAAGAAAAAAAAGATTGCGCTTGGTTTATTGGCGGTACATGATAAAATAGGTGTTACGGGAAAGACAGGTTTGTATGGTGTCTATGCATATAGGATAAGCTTCAATAATAATTCAAAGTTGTCCCTTGGATTAGAAGGAGGATTTGTACAGATGGTCTCGAGGTTCAGCAGGATTCAGACCAAGCAGGCCAATGATCCTGATATGAGTATAGATAAATCTATATATGCAGCTCCTGGTGTAGGTGCAGGAGTTTATTGGTACTCCCCTAAATATTATCTTGGTGCTTCTATTCCGGATCTTCTGGAGGTCAGAATTAATGAGGCTGGTGAAGCTGTAAAATACAGACACATATTTGTTCATGGAGGATATGTTTTTAAATTATCTTATCAGGTTAAATATCTTCCGGGGTTTCTTGTAAAAAATGTGAAGGGAAGTAAAGCTCAGGTAGATATAAATAATATCTTTATTTTGAATGATGTGTTATGGCTAGGTTTAGGCTATAGAGTAGGGACTTCTTTAAATTTTATAGTTCAGGCTCAGCTTACCAATCAGCTTCAGGCTGGCTATTCTTATGATGCTCCATTCTCTCGCTTTAGTTCAATCGCTGGGGCTAGTCATGAATTTAAACTGAGTTATAGATTTGTCTTTTTTAAGGATAATGCATATATGCCAAGATATTTTTAATGAGATGAAGAGGTTGCTGGTTATATTGTTTTTAATATTAAAAGTCGGTGAAACTTTTGGTCAGACTGTTTTTACTGACGTTAATAGCCTTAAAAAACGTGCGGATTATTATTATAAGCAGTTGGCTTATGCAAAGGCCGCTGACTTATATGCAGAGGCTTTAAAGAAAAAGAAAAACATCAAGGATTGTGATCTTAACAGAAAAGCCGCAATACTGTTTAAGAAGATGTCCAGATATGAAGAGGCGAAAAGGTGCTTTGAAAATATTCAGATATCAGGGCATGCTCTAGGTTCTCAAGACAGCATAGATTATTTCAATACGTTACGGGCAATCAATGATTCAAAGGCTGATACGATTTTTACAAAGGTTCATTCTAGGATTGTATTAAATAATCTATTCAGAGATAGTCTGTACTATAACATTTTTAATTTGCCTTTTAATACTTCTGGCTCTGAGTACTGTCCCGTTCAGTTGCATAAAGGAATGTTTTATGTTGCTGAGGAAGAGGATACTTCAATAGTTCGGAAATACAATGCATTAAACAACGGTGGTTTTGCTCATATTTATTATTCTCAAAAAGGTGATACTGGATGGAGTAAATCAGTTAAAGTAGATTTCGATAAGGAAAATGTACTTCATATAGGACCTGTTGCATTTTATGATAGTCTTAAAGCAATAGTGAACCTTTGTGTAAAAGGAGATCGAGAGCCTTACAGATTGGAGCTCTATTCTGCTGAGTTTGATGAATCGTTAATTAGATGGAAATATCTTTCTCCTATCCCCATCAATAATGCTGAATATTCAATTGGTCATCCCGCAATAAGTATGGATGGAAAACAATTGTTTTTTGTTTCAGATAAGCAAGGTGGTTATGGCGGTACTGATATTTATAGGAGTGTATTGAAGAACAGTGGTTGGTCTGAACCAACGAATCTTGGACCTAAGATCAATACTAAAGGGGATGAGAAATATCCGTTTTTAACTGATGATAATATTTTGTTTTTCTCTTCAGATGGTAAGTATGGAATGGGAGGTCTTGATATTTATTATGTCGATCTTTTATTCAAGGATACCACTGTTGTAAATATGGGATTCCCTGTGAATTCTAATCTTGATGACTTCGGATTCAGTTATAGCAAAAAGGCTAAGACTGGATACTTTTCTTCTAACAGAAAAAGCAATGGAGGTGACGATGATCTTTACATGTATACTGAAAATAAAGTGTTTTTTGAGCTTAGTGTTTTTGATGATTTTGACGAAAAGGAATTGGTTGATTATACAGCAAGCCTTGTTGACGCAGAGTTAAATATACCTATCAGATGTATACCTGGTTCTTCTCCGAATTCAATTAAAGCAAATCTCCGTCCTGGTCATGCATATAGATTGATTATCTATAAGGATGATTATAAGAATGATACTTTGAATATTTCAACTCATGGAAATGCAGCATATACTAATAAAATTTCCCCGAAAATTTATTTAAAGAGAAAGCATATATATAATGCAAGTCTTCAGTTTAAAGGTGAGTTTTCCAAAGAGAATTTCAGCGGAGCTTTAATCCTAATAAATAACATGACTGAAAATACCCTGGATACTCTTGATAATAATACAGCTACAGCGACTATAAAATTGGATGGGGATTGTGAATATATTATTACTTCAAGAAATGGTGATAAGCTTAGATATATTTATGTAGAAAAGAAATCTTTCAGGTTATCTGATTTGGTACCATACTATAATTTATATCTTGGAGCAGCCACTCCTTCTATATTATATGTGAGGATAAAAGAGTGTGTGCCAGCAAAAGATGTGGAAGCTTCTAATATTCCTGAGGTCACGGTTTGGGATTGGGTAAACAGAAATCAGTTTAATATAACTCCAGGTCCAGAAGGTGATTTTCAGATCGTTGTAATGGATGATAGATTATACGATCTTCTGATTAATGGTAAGGAAGTTAGGCTTGATGCAAGTGAGATTGTTCATGATAAATATTGTATTAAATATCTTCATGATTCTAGTCGTCAGTTATTAAGATTTAAAAAATAAACTTTTAATTGTGTGTCTCTATATTTTCTTTTACGATCCGGTTAAGTAAAAAATTGTAAATCAGTATTAAAGATACAATAAAAAAGCTATCCTTATGGATAGCTTTTTTATTGTATAAATTTTTTTAAATGATAATTGTTCACCTTCCGATTTGTCGAATTGTATACTACTCAAGAAACTGAAAAAGGTAAACAGTATATATTTTTCCTAGGCTATTGTTTATACTGTTGACTTCTAAAAAAGGTTTTGTTTGGTATTAATTAAACTTTATTTTATGAAAAGAACTCAACTTTCAAAAATCATTTTTCTACTGTGGCTGTCAATATTGCCCTTTTATTCCAAGGGGCAATATGCAATGGAGAAACTCAATAGGGGAGTTGTTTCTGTTCGTTCGGGTAGCAATAACTTTGTTAGCTGGCGTTGGCTGGGGACAGAAGATAATATAACATTCAACCTGTATCGAAATGGTACTAAGGTAAACACCGCTCCATTAACAGTTACGAATTATACAGATAAAGGTGCTCCTGCAAATGCTCAATACAATGTAAAACCTGTTGTCGGTGGTGTAGAACAAGCTGCATCAGAAACAGTAGCTACGTGGGGGCAGAATTACTTATCTGTGCCGATCCAGGCACCATCGGGCACCTATAGCGCTAATGACTGTAGTATTGGAGATGTGGATGGTGACGGTGTTTATGAAATTCTTTTAAAATGGGATCCGGCTAATGCAAAAGATAACTCGCAAGCTGGCGTAACTGATAATGTATTTATAGACTGCTACCGATTGAATGGTACAAGACTATGGAGAATTAATCTGGGAAGAAACATCAGAGCAGGGGCTCATTATACACAATTAGCATTTTATGATTTTGATGGTGACGGGAAAGCTGAATTTATGTGTAAAACTGCTGACGCCACAATTGACGGAACGGGTAAGGTAATTGGAAATGCCAATGCAGATTATAGAAATGCCGACGGATATATATTAACAGGTCCTGAATTTATAACAGTATTTAATGGTCTTACAGGAGCTGCAATGGCAACATCAAATTATATTCCTGCAAGAGGTACTGTGTCAAGTTGGGGAGATAGTTACGGAAACCGTGTCGACCGTTTTAGGTCAGGTGTTGCATATTTAGATGGGAAAAGGCCATCTGCCATATTTGGCAGAGGTTATTATACAAGACTTGTACTAGCTGCCTGGGACTGGCGTGATGGGAAACTTACAAACAGATGGACATTTGATGGTAATTCTAATAGTGGTTACAATGGTCAAGGGGATCATAGTTTAAGCGTTGCTGATGTCGATAATGATGGAAAACAGGAAATTATTTCTGGTGCAGCTATCATTGATGATGATGGTAAGCCTTACTATACTACAGGCTATGGTCATGGAGATGCTTTGCATGTCTCAGATTTCGATCCTTCTGTACCTGGCATTGAAGTGGTAAACATTCAGGAGAGATTTGATAAGCAAGGAATTTATATGTACAGTGCTACTGGTAAAAAGGTTCTTTGGGCAATACCATCAGTGGCTGCAGGAAGTGATGGAGAAGGTCCGGGTAGAGGTGTATGTGCTGATATTTCAGCTTCTTCTCCTGGTGCGGAGTCCTGGGCTGCAGGTGCCGGCATTACTGGTGTTTTTAATACGAAAGGTGAAAGAACGGGATTGGCAACTCCTTCATCTTGCAACTTTCTTGCTTGGTGGGATGGAGATTTGTTAAGAGAGTTGCTTGATAAAACGTCAATTAGCAAATATCAAGGAAATACTCTTCTTAGTGCGACGGGCTGTGCGTCAAATAATGGAACTAAATCAACCCCATGTATAAGTGGTGATATTATAGGAGATTGGCGTGAAGAGGTGATTTTCAGAACTTCTGATAACACTGCTTTACGAATTTATACAACCAATATTCCTTCCACGTATAAATTTAGAACTCTTGTGCATGATGCTCAATACAGGGTAGCTTTGGCATCTCAAAATAGTGCTTATAATCAGCCGCCGCATGTAAGCTTCTTTTTGGGTGATAAAATGGAGGAACCTGTTAAACCTGTTATTACTATTGTTGGATCCCTTGATCCTCCAAATCAAATTCCAACTGTCTCGTTGACAGCTCCTTTAAATAATGCAAGTTATCTTGCACCAGCTTCCATCAGTATTGCTGCTACTGCCAATGATGCTGACGGAACTATATCCTCTGTAGCTTTCTATCACGGCGCTACTTTAATTGGTACAGATGCTACAGCTCCTTATTCCTTTAACTGGACAAATGTAGCAGCTGGTACTTATTCGATAACTGCAGTTGCTACAGATAATGCTGGAGCAACTGCCACTTCAGGTCCTGTAACTGTGATTGTGGATTCTACCCCGTCATTTAAAGTTCAAGGAGAAGCAGCATGTTCTGTAGATGGTGTATTAAATGAAAATACAAATACAGGTTTTTATGGCACTGGTTATGCAAATGTCAATAATGCTATAGGAAGCAAAGCTACTTGGGCAGTGTCTGCAAGTGCAGCTGGTAATGTAAGCCTGACAATCCGTTTTGCAAATGGAACAACGGTAAACAGAACCATGTCTGTAGCAGTAAATGGCGTTACTCAAGTTGCTTCACAGAACTTTGCCGGTACAGGAACATGGACAACCTGGAATACAGCAGTCGTGCAGATTTCTGTTTCCCAGGGAAATAATATAATAACATTAGCATCTCTAACAGCTGATGGCGGACCGAATATAGATGAATTAGTGTTAGCCTCAGAAAATATATCGGAGGGACAATGTATTACTACTCCTGCTAATCTACTTCCATCTATAAATATTACACATCCTGTAGACGGCGGAGAATATACAGCTCCTGCAAATATAAATCTTAGTGCTACTGCAATAGATAGTGATGGTTCTGTAAGTAAAGTAGAATTCTATAATGGTTCAGAGCTGCTAAGTTCAATTCCCACTGCTCCTTATGAATTTTCCTGGACGAACGTTGCTGCTGGTACTTATATTATAACAGCTAAAGCAACCGACAATCAAGGGGCAGTGACTACAAGTTCGCCAAAGACGATCATAGTAAATCCTGTTATTACTTCCATAGACTACACGAATAGTAACGGTGTTCTTATCGGACCGAATCCTTCAGAGAATAATTTCATTCTTACCGCGGCCGAGAGTGTAGAGTCTTTAATAGTTATTAATTCCAACGGAACTGTTGTTTTTAGTTCTGGAAGGGTAGAAGATGGAGCTCAGCTTAGATTTGGAGCAGGGTTGGAATCTGGTCTCTATATTGCATCTGTTGTTCATTCTTCAGGGAAAGTTGAAGTTATAAAATTGCAAAAAGTGAAATAATGAATAGTGAAGAATATGTTTTGTTAATACCTTCTCTCACATTATAAATAAAAGAGGTTGTCTTAAAAGGGCAGCCTCTTTTTATTTGTACATTGTAAAATCATTCTATGATGTTTATTAATAATGACAATTGTTACCGATAATATTATTGCTAGTCTGATTTATTTTTAATAGGCCATGAAATGCATCCCATGTGACTATATCTAGCTACTTCTTCCTTGTGATAAGAAACACTGCTTAAGCATATATATATCATTCATTAAGTCATTTTAAAATTATGCTATCAATATTGATAGCTGAATAAAATTTTTTAAATAAAAAATGTTCACCTTCCAATTTGGCGAATTGTATACTACACTAGAAACTGAAAAAAGTAAACAGTATATATTTTTTCCTAGGCTATTATTTATGCTGTTGACTTTTAGAAAAGGTTTTGTTTGGTATTAATTAAACTTAGCATCATGAAAAAAACACAACTTTCAAAAGTCATTTTTCTACTATGGTTATCCATACTGCCCTTTTATTCAAGAGGCCAATATGCAATGGAGAAACTTAATAGAGGAGTAGTTTCTGTTCGTTCTGGTAACAATAATTTTGTTAGCTGGCGATGGCTCGGAACAGAAGATAATATTACATTTAACTTGTATCGAAATGGTACAAAGGTAAACACAACTCCGTTAACTGTTACGAACTACACAGATAATGGTGCTCCAGCAAATTCCCAATACAATGTAAAAGCTGTTGTCGGTGGCATAGAACAAGCTGCATCAGAAACTGTGTCAACATGGGGGCAGAACTACTTATCTGTTCCGATACAAGCTCCATCAGGTTCCTATAATGCTAATGATTGCAGTATTGCTGACGTAGATGGAGATGGTATTTACGAAATTTTATTAAAGTGGGATCCTTCAAATGCCAAAGATAATTCTCAGTCTGGAGTAACCGATAACGTATATATTGATTGTTACAGAATGAATGGTACAAGACTATGGAGGATTAATCTTGGAAGAAATATCAGAGCCGGTGCACACTATACTCAAATGGCTTTTTATGATTTTGATGGTGATGGTAAAGCAGAGTTCATGTGTAAAACTGCTGACGCAACGGTTGATGGTACAGGTAAAGTAATCGGAAATGCCAATGCAGATTATAGAAACAGTGGTGGATATATATTGACCGGTCCTGAATATCTTACTGTTTTTAATGGACTTACTGGAGCTGCAATGGCAACGGCCAATTATGTTCCTGCAAGAGGAAATGTAGGCTCATGGGGAGATACATATGGAAATCGTGTTGACCGATTTAGAGTTGGAGTGGCATATCTTGATGGGAAAAGACCTACAGCTCTTTTCGGAAGAGGCTACTATACAAGACTAGTAATGGCAGCCTGGGACTGGAGAGATGGTAAACTAACCAACAGATGGACTTTTGATAGTAACAATTCCGGCAATGGAGCTTATGCTGGCCAGGGCAACCACAGCTTAAGTGTTGCTGATGTTGATAATGATGGTAAGCAAGAAATCATATCAGGTGCAGCTGTAATTGATGATGATGGCAAACCGTTTTATACAACTGGTAATGGACATGGTGATGCAGGACATGTTTCTGATTTTGATCCTTCAACGCCAGGTATTGAAGTTGTAAATATTCAGGAAAGGTTTGATGATGAAGGTATTTATATGTATAACGCTACAAATAAAAAGATGGTATGGGCCATTCCTTCTGTAGCGGCAGGTTCCGATGGTGAAGGTCCGGCAAGAGGAGTTTGTGCTGATATCTCTGCATCATCTCCTGGTGCTGAATCATGGGCAGCAGGTGCTGGGGTAACCGGTGTATTCAATACCAAAGGTCAAAGAACAGGTTTGCCAACCCCTTCTTCTTGCAACTTTCTATCATGGTGGGATGGAGACTTGCTTAGAGAGCTGTTAAATGGTACTTCAATTAGCAAGTACCAGGGAAGTACGTTGTTAAGCGCTTCTGGTTGTGCATCAAACAATGGAACCAAGTCAAATCCTTGCTTAAGCGGTGATATCCTAGGTGATTGGAGGGAAGAAGTAATATTTCGTACCTCAGATAACAAAGCATTAAGAATTTATACAACGAATATTCCTAGCAACTACAAGATCAGAACGTTAGTGCACGATCCACAATATAGGGTAGCATTGGCTTGGCAAAACGGTGCTTATAATCAGCCTCCTCACGTAAGCTTTTTTCTAGGAGATAAAATGGCAGAACCTGCAAAGCCGAATATTACTATTGTAGGAGCTCAGAACCCCCAAAATCAATTACCGACTGTTACATTAACAGCTCCCGTTACTAATGCAAATTATCTTGCCCCTGCATCTATCAATATATCGGCTAGTGCCAGTGATTCTGACGGAACAATAAGTTCTGTCTCTTTCTACAATGGAACTACTCTGATCGGCACTGATGCTGCAGCTCCTTATTCCTTTAGCTGGACAAATGTAGCAGCAGGTTCTTATTCGATTACTGCAGTTGCTACGGATAATGCTGGTGGAACGGCTACTTCAACTGCCGTATCAGTAACTGTAAGTTCTACTCCGGTCGCTTCATTCAAATTGCAAGGGGAGTCAGCTTGTTCAGTGGATGGAGTTTCAAATGAAAATACCAATACTGGATTTAATGGTACTGGTTATGCAAATGTTAATAATGTCATAGGTAGCAAAGCAACCTGGGCAATATCAGCTACTGCTGCTGGGAATATTAGTCTGACTATACGTTTTGCAAACGGTACAACTGCAAATAGAACTATGTCCCTTAGTGTAAATGGCGTTACTCAGATAGCTTCAGTAAGTTTTGCGGGAACAGGTGCATGGACAACTTGGAATACAGCGGTAGTTCAGGTTCCAGTCTCTCAAGGAAATAATTTGATAACATTAACTTCTTTAACAGAAAACGGAGGTCCTAATATTGATGAACTTACATTTGCTTCTGAAAATATAATAGCTGGGCAATGCAATGCTACTCAGAATATGCCTCCTTCTGTTAGTTTGACCTCACCTCCTTCTAATGAAGATTATACAGCACCGGCAACTATTACCTTGTCAGCATCAGCTAGTGATAGTGATGGTTCTGTAACAAAGGTAGAATTCTTCAATGGCTCAATGTTAGTAGCAACTGATATTACAGCTCCTTATTCGTTCTTCTGGACAAATCTTGCTGCAGGCGTTTATAATATTACTGCTAAGGCTACTGATAATCAGGGAGCTTCAACTACTTCTTCTGCTGTTTCTATCAACGTGAAATCAATTAACAACTCTCAGGAAAGTATTACTGGTCCTTCTTGCAGTGTGCCTAATACGACAATTTCTTTAGAAGTAAGTTCTTCATTAAGAAATGGAGCAACGGCATACTCATGGTGGACAAATGGTTATAGTAAGAGCTTAAACGCAGAATCAGGAACTGCTTATAAAGCAAATCTTGAAACAGGAGAACACTATACCGGTGGAGATGTTTGTGTTGGGATTAGCTATAACATCGCTCCTTACTATGCTTCTTATTGCAAAAAAATAGATGTTTGTGCTGCTCCAGCTACCCGTTCATTACGAACAGAATCCATAGCTCCGGTAGGACCTAATCCATCTATAGGAACTTTCAATTTAACTGCTCCTGACGATATTGAGACTTTATTAGTATCTAATTCTAATGGAATTGAAGTGTTCAGATATGGAAAAGTGATAAAGGGAGATCAATTAGAATTCGGAAGCTCTCTTGATACTGGCTTGTATACTTTAACTATAGTTTATTCTTCAGGAAAAGTTGAGGTAATAAGATTACAAAAGTTATAATTATATTTTAAGGGGGATTTTTTTAAATAAGTAAGCCACTGGTATCAGTGGCTTTACTTTTATATATCTTTAGAATTGAGAAAAAGAAAATCCCCAATATATGGGGCTTTCTTTTTCTCTAATATCTTTTTATATAATATTGATATTATGTTTTCTGCATTCCCCAACCATCTCGTCAGGCCATATACTTGATTGAACTTCGCCTATATGTGCTTTCTTTAAAAGATACATACATAGTCTTGACTGACCTATTCCACCTCCGATACTTTGTGGAAGTTCTCCGTTAAGAAGCATTTTGTGCCACATGAGGTCTGCTCGGTTCTCACAGCCGGCAATCTCCAATTGCTTTTTCAATGCTGTCTTATTTACTCTGATACCCATTGAAGATAATTCAAAAGATCTTTGCAGTACTGAGTTCCAGACAACAATGTCTCCATTTAGTCCTTTGAATCCGTTTTCAGAGTCTGAGCTCCAATCGTCGTAGTCTGGAGCTCTTCCGTCGTGTTTCTGACCATTCTTTAATGCTCCTCCAATTCCAATAATAAAAACAGCTCCATACTCCTTTGCAATTCTGTCTTCTTTTTCTTTAGAGCTTAAGTCGGGATATTTTTCCAGTAACTCTTCGCTATGAATAAAGTGAATATGCTCAGGAAGTTCCGGATTTAATTCTGGATATTCTTCGCATAGCAGATATTCTGTACGCTTCATTGCAGTATAAATCTGCGTAACTGTCTTCTTTAGAAAATTGATACTTCTTTCGTTGTCCGACATCACCCTTTCCCAGTCCCATTGGTCAACATAAAGAGAGTGAATATTGTCAAGATCTTCATCCGGACGGATGGCGTTCATATCAGTATAAAGTCCGAAGCCTGTAGGGAACTCCAATTTAGCCAGCATCATCCTTTTCCATTTCGCAAGGGAATGAACGATTTCAGCAGGAGTTTCTTTCATGAATTTTATCGGAAAGGTAACAGGCCTTTCAATTCCATTCAGGTCATCGTTAATGCCCGTTCCTTTAAGAACGAACAATGGAGCCGTAACCCTTCTGAGTCTTAGTTCAGAGGCTAACTGATGTTCAAAAGTATCCTTGATAAGCTTGATAGCTTTTTCTGTCTTTTTAAGATTAAGGATTGGATCGTAGTTTTTGGGTATAAAAAGGTGATTCAGCATTGTGTTATTTTATAGCAATGTAAAAGTATAAATTCTTATGCTTTTATACGCATACTTAATTTTTGTCCTTGCTCAGGGTTTATACTGATAGGGTTAGTGTTTTATATTCTATTGGTAGTAACACATTTGAAAAAAAATGAGTTTTGTGGCTGACAAAAAAACAGATTAAAATCTGATGTAAAAGTGGAATAGCAATGGCAATGATATTGCTATTCCTTGTATTTCAGGATTATTAGGCTGAGAATTGAAATTTGATTCAATTTGATATTTAAGGAAATTATCTGGTAGGCCAGGATTGTACTGCGACAAATGGAATTCTACCTGCAATAGATGCCATGGATAAAGCAGGACTTCCTATATATTTTGCTTCACCCCAGCACCAAATCCATACCAGATAAGTATCACCTTCTGTCATTGCAAAATAACTTTCAGCTGCAGATGTACTGCTAAGATAAGTGGTGGATTCAGATTCATTCTCAAAGCCAGCTCCTACCAATGTATTGTTCCATAATTTAGCTCTGTTGTCCAGAAGAGGTTGACCAGATTTAACATCATAAATCATAACTCCTATTCCTCCGTTAGTGCTCGAATAGCCGCTGTTTATGATCCAGCTAAACCAGGAGAAAGTAATGGGAACATACGCAGTAAAGCGTCCTATGACATTTTGTAATGGAGATATAAATATTCCGATAGCTGCAGCTACCTGACCGTTAAATGGTGTTATCCCGAATTCTCCTATGTTCTGATGCGCATACCCCACAGCGCCGCTTGTCCAATCTACATCATAGGGTGGCCCCATAATGTTATATCGCTCATCAATTCTCAGCATGTATCGGGCTCTTTCTTCTACATCAGTATGTTCTTCTTTTAGATTTAAGCGGTGTAGTTCGTGTTCGTTAAGGGCCAGTTCTTTCAAAGATTTAAAATCAGGAGAACTCAGTTCCATATTATCAATAATTGGAGTTTTATATGGTTCTGAAATCTTAGTAACGAGATGTGCTCGTTTCTCTTCTGTTTCTGCTTTCTGTTTGAACTCTTTTGAAATTTTTTCATCAAAATAAGCTACCGAATCTCTGATTTCTTCCTTTGTAGGAGATACTCTTTGAATTAACTCACTAACATCCGTAATCATATACCCTCCTTTTGCTTTCCTTTTAATTTTAAAACCTAAAAATCAAAATCTTAGTTTGATGTTTTGAATTTGGGCTTAATAAAATATATAAGGTTTTTGAAAAGAAATAAAAAATGGAACTTAAAAGTATTGGATGAGAAATATAAGAGGCATGTCGCAAAAGCATGCCTCTTATATTATATTTAATTTTTAATGAATTTGAGTGTTGCAGAGTGATCAGCACCTTCAGGTATAATCTGGAAGTAATAAACACCATCAGGATAGTCGGAAACAGTTATAGAATAATCTTTTGAATTAGAATCAAAGTAAATTGCTTTCTCTGATATCATCTGACTTAAATTGTTGTATATCTTTATTGTATATTTTTTACCACCTTCTTCATTAATATTTAAGTTAACTAAATCTCTAGAAGGGTTAGGGTATAAGTTGATATTGATTGATTTATTTCCATCATGCCATTGTGATATTGAAGAAACAATCCCTGGTACGACTTCTATATAGTCCCATGTTGCACTGAAAGTTTTTCCTGATCCATTTGATGTTGCAATAATCCCTACAGCAAGAGCTGTATCACTTTTTTGAATTGAACCGAGCAGTTTGCCTGTTGCTTTAATAGGATCAAAGCTATAGATCTTTTTGTCAACTTCATATTTGGGAAATACTATGCCTGATGATGGATCCACTGCGAAATAGAAAATAATAATCTTTGATTGTACGCCTCCTTCGGGAAGGTCTTTCTGAAGGGAATCGCTTATACCATTTGCTTCTCTCAATACTTGTATACCTCCTTTACCTCCGTTGGAATTATAAACTATTTTTATATAATTATCCTGATCCCCATATCCCATAAAGGCACCATGTGATTGGTAGTCTGCCGGATTACCGCCATTAAAGTAATTCGGTAAAATACCTGCTTTAATTATGAATGGCCCGGTATTCTTGTCAACATTGACTCCGAACTGGAATGCATATTTTTGTGTATTGAGCAGGCCAGCAGCATCACCTTCTGGAATCTCTTCAACTGTTAATGCACCAACAGCTCCACCAGCGACTATTTTATCCGGATCGAAGAGTTTGTTGTATGCATCTTTTCCGTTGCTCATAAGTCCTGTAAAACCTAATCCAAATAATCCTGTACCTGGATCATTATTAAATAGGTTATAATGGGTAGGGATAGTTGTCGTGAGACCATTTTGAGAATCTAAAGCGTATATGTCAAGAATATCTTTGACGTTATCATTGTCATCATCTTCATCATAGTTGTCGCTTATTCCGTCATTGTCGGTATCAGATGGTTTGTCAACAGCATTGCATGGATCTGTTCCGCTAATATTTTCTTCATAGTTTGAGAAGCCGTCTTTATCATCGTCTAAGACGTGGTCAGTTGTATCTCCTGTACAAACGACATCTTCCGGTTCAAGAATTGTAATGGTGTGAGATCCGTATGTTGCAATCCATACTGTCCCTTCAAAAGGCTCATCGTCACCCTGAGCAATTATATCCAGAGGTTTGTCTCCGAATCCGCTAGCGAAAGGCTTGTCAAGATTAACTCGGTTTGCTGTTTTACTATTTAATACATTGCCCGCATCATCAAGCTTTATCCGAGCTATTGTGCCATCGAAGCAAGCTGCAAGAATATCACCGTAAAGGGGATTTTTAGTGTAAGTGTATTCACATAGACCGTTTGTAGAAGTGTTGAAGTAGATTAGTCCTTTATCTTTAGCTGTGCCCGGATTGTAAAACTCACCTTCTTGGGGATTAGCCATATCTAAAGGTACAGGAGGCCAGTCAATAGGTAAGGGAAGACTTGTATCCGAATTGTCATTTCTCCATCCTTTATGATCTCCATATACAGAATGCCATCCTGCATTTTTCGGGTTGGCTCTTATAGGGTTCGGATGCCCTGCGTAATATGATCCGGGAATATAACTGTCAACATGTCCAATGTATTCCAATCCGTCCAGATTTTCTACAGAACTTGATCCAGGCTCACCATCAGGGTATTTATTAGTATATGAAACTCCGTCGGGCTCCAGCACAGGAGAGCCTCCCCATGTTCTATTGGCACCATTATCTATGCTGTATATTCTACCTTTTCTTGTAGCGGATGTTGTTATTAAAATATCATAAGCAGCTCTGAAACCTGTTGCAAATATTTTTACCGGACCATTAGGGACAATCTTTGCCTGGTTGAGTCCGTTGTTTCCTCCCCAAGGATCATTCACATCAGTTCCATCAGGTTTGTTGGGTCTGGTTGGGTCATCAAGTGTGGGAATGTCATATCTATATGGGTTCTGGCCACTTTCATCGACTTTAAGTGGCATAGCTTCTATTGCATTCAGGTCGATTGATAATACAGCTGCAGATAGGGCATATTCTCCGATGTAGGTAAAAGTCATTGATGGAGCTCCCGCATTTGTAAAGCCTCCCACAATCATGATTATTTTTCCATTATAAAGTTGCATGCCATTAGGAGCATGATTTTCTTCTGATCTTGGTAGTCCTCTTACAAGGTCAATCTTTTTCCAGACATTTCCTTCTTTATAAAGCTTAGATAATATTCCTGAATTGGTGCAGAGATTCATATCTCCTGCCGAGGCTGCTCCCATTCTATAGTCACTAGAGGTGACATAAATCAATGGAGAGTCTGCTGTGCCTGCAACTAATAAACCTGTAACTTGACGTTTACTAGCTGTTTGAACTAAGAGCTGACCATCATCATTATGGTTGGGGATTTTTTTTACTAGATCTATTTTTTCGGTTGCAATAGCAGTATAGTCTTTAGGGCCATTCTTTTGGATGGTAAAAACCTGGACAATACCGTCTTGCTGACTGACATATAATTTTCCATCTGGTCCAAACTGTAATGACGTAGGGTTTAATACAGTAACTCCTTTTAGATTACTGAAAGAAAAGCTTTGTCCATATATATTTGTATGTATAGTTATAGCATAGAAAAATACATATAGAAGTACAATTTTTTTGTCAAATTTGAATGGGTTTAACATGGTTGAAGTGTGATATATGGATGTATAACAGGAAGCATTAGAGCGTGTTTATGTGTTTTTAATATAATTTTAATTTCAATTTTGTAATAAGGGACATCCTTATTTTGTTAGGGTGTAGAAAAATTGATAGGAGTATTTAAACAAATTTAATTTTACATTTTTGCTCTGGATAATTGTTTTGTTGTGTTCAGATATTATATGTTACACTGTATTGTTTCTTTAATAAAAGGAGGGTTTGTCGGACTGTTTTTTTCATACCTTATTTATGTCTTTAACTCGGAACGTCGGAATGTCGTAGATAAAACTGCTTGTCGATTTTTCCAAAGTGGAGGGTTTATTGAGGTGGATGCTTACACAGAAAATAACCGCGATAGACTTGAGGATAATATTTTTCAATACAATTTTTGGTACGAGTATAAGTTCATCTGTTAGTTTTAATTATTTTACTGATCCATGCAATGGGGAAGAGATACTATCATGTTTGGATACATTAACAGTAAATGGAAAGCAATATAGAGACGTTTTTCTTTTGGGAATGGGATCGAAATGGGGCGATTTGCAATATGTTTACTATCACAAAGATTCTGGATATTAAAGCTAAAAAAACAGAGAAGGGAAGGTTTGGGAAAGGGTTAATTGAAGATTTTATGATTGTGTTTCAAATAAAAAGGATCACACTTCAATGCGATCCTTTTTTATTTGAAAATAGATAAGAGTGATTGTTATTGTTTTACCACCTTGTTTTGATAAATAACATTACCATTGTTTAAAACACGTATCTGGTAAACTGAATTATGCAAATTGCTTAGGTTTATGTTTGATAGATTGTCCTGTATATTCTTTGATAATACCTTTTGTCCTGTCATATCATATATTTCAATAGTAGCATTTTCAAGTGCTATGTCTTTTTGTAGGTAGATTACATCAGTTGCAGGATTAGGATGTATGCTGATAGCTTGATTACCCATAGATGAGGTATTGCCTGTTATTAAAGTACCTTTCCCTGAATCATCTGTCCAGTTTGAAGATGAACCTGAAAGTGCGAAATAATTTAAAGTACCATTATTCTCATTTCCGGAAAGGTCAGTCAAAGTTGTATTTTCGGTATTACTTTCGTTAGGGTTTCCATCATTGAAATCATAGTAAGCAATTAAATCTTCTTGTGGTATCGCAGGCTTGTAATTCATATCTTCCTGAATTTGAGCTTCAGTACGACTTGCATTCCAGATCTTTACTTCATCCATTGTTCCGTCAAGAAAGTTATTCAGGTTCCTTTCTGCTCCCATCAAGAGAGGGCTTACTACTGGATTTTCACTCAAAAGAAGAAGGTCCTCATCGGTATATTCACCTTCAATAATGCCATCAATATATACCTTTATATTTGCTCCATCGAGGCTCACAGCAACGTGATGCCACGCACCGGCCAGCTCGGTTGTTCCCAAATAAGATTTTGTTACAGGTAATCCTTCAGAAATCGGAATTGCATGGATCTCGTACCTTAGCATCCCTTCGGGATTCATTGTAAGCTGTATAAATGGGGCACTATTATCAGTTTCTACTGTTGAACTTGTAACAATTCCGTCCCAATCCCTAGGGGTGTTTATCTTTACCCATGCTTCTATAGTTGAAGGGTTGCTAATGGTGATAGCATTGTCTGTCTGAACATAGTCATCGATTCCATCAAAATTAAGAGATTGGGCATTGGTTGTTAATGCGCCTACTAAAAGTGACAATGATAGTAAAAGTTTCTTCATGCTTTTAATATTAAATGTATTGAATACTAGTTAAGTAATTAAAGTGATATAGTATGTATAATTGAAAATCATTCCTTTATTGTTATAGAAAGAATTATAGTCGTTAATTAAATATGGGCCTTCAAAAAGTTCATGGATATCTCAAACGTGGGGTAGCCAAAGAAGTTTCCTGATTTTCATATATGGGGAGGTTAAAAAATATATCACATTATATAGGTGCCATCGATTTAACGACGGCACCTTATTATATTACTTAATCCAGCTTTAAGAAAAAACAACTAGTGGATCTATTCCCCCTATCTTCATATTCTAAATTACAAAATACACCTTTTGAATAAGGAGAAAATTTAAATTCAAACGGGCCAATAGAATGAGGCAGAAAAATTTTATGAAGGCGGATTTGACCACTAAACAAATTTACAAGTAAGAGATCATAACTATCGTTCCCAGCATAAGTCCAAAAATAAACATTTTTGTTGCACAAACTAATATCGTCTGGTAATGATTTATAACTTAAAACAAGCGAATCATTCTGAAAGATACTTACTGAAGAAGATTCTAAATTTCTCTTTACTTCAAAGATCTCTCCTGTCTTAATATCACAAATAGCATTGCTATCTAATAACATAACGCTTGAGTCCTTGATTGCCAGAAGCCCTTCAACCGAATTTATTAACATAGTACTATCGGAATAATAGGAATTTGAAATTAAATTATTAATAAAATCGATTGTTCTTGTGTCAAATTTTAAACTTAATTCATGCTGCTTTACTAGATCATGATTGAATATTGTAACCCCATATCCCTTTCCCATTGTAGCTATAGAAACATTTTCAGGTGATGAAATCAAAAATCTATGTACTTGACAACCTGAAGAATTATCAAATTTATCAGAACCACAAGGAGATTGCCTTTCAATAAGATTATTAATGGAAATGGAAGAAACTATATGACCTAAATCTTGATCAAATTTATTTAAAACTAAATCATCATTATCGTGATCGTCAAGATTCGAACTAATGAAATAAATAAATTTTCCATCAAAAGAATATCCAGAAATTAATTGGCTCAAGGAACTCGCTTCCTCATCATCATCCAGAAGAGCACTTTGTCTATTAATGAAATCTATATCAAGCCTTATGGTATCTTTTCTTATCTCACTCAAATCATAATCGTTGCCGTTAAGCCGAACTATATCTTTGTTAGATTCAATCTGTTTATCTTCTCTGATTCTATCGGAATTTTTACACCCAATAATAGTTGTCATCAAAAAAAAGAATAGGGTTAATTTAGATTTTATGTTATTCATTAGAGATTGGATTCATTTTGACAAGGTAGCAGTAAGAAAATAATTTTTTAAATCAGCAGGACTATTATTGCTACTGTTTTAAAAAAAGAAGGCCTGATGGGGTGATCCTTCTAAACTATAATTCAAAACATACGTCCTGGGAGTCACATCTTCTCAACCATTCGCTTTGCTCCAATTGTCTTTCTGTTACCACTTTTCATTCAAGATTCAAAATTTGTATCCTGGCAGAGGAAGCTAACCCGAATCCCCGAGCTTTTACCTCAAACCTCCGAGCCTTTAACTCAAATCTCCGAGCTTTTTGACTCTAATCCCTGAGTTCTTAACTCGAACTTCCGAGTTTTCGACTCGAAATTTGAACCTTTAAGCTCAAAATTGGGGTCTTTTAACTCAAATCTCCGAGCTTTTTACTTAAAGTCGAAGCTATTAATTCAAAACTCCTATTTTCAGACTCAAATTTTGAAGTTAGGATTTTAAAATTTCCTTTTTGGACTCCAATTTTTACATTTTAAGGAGATAATTGATTTGCCTTAAGTAGAAACCTATAAATTTGTTACCTTATTGAAGTTAGGTAACAGAGATTTTTAGGATTGTATATGAATAAGAAGTCTACATATAAGGCAGCTTCGTCAGTAGCAAAAACTATTGAAAAGCATTTTGCTCATCAGCTTTCTGCTGCCCAAATGAGAGGAGATAGTAATTTAGCTATAGTGCCAAGCGTGAAGATGATAGAGACGATGATTGATACGGCATTCTGGGCCAGCTTGAGAAGGGAGGAGGGAAACTCCACTAAAATTTCATTAGCTTTTTTGCCTCCGGAGCAGGCAGGGATACCAATTCTCTTTGAACAGAAAATGGCTTTTACAGCATATCACCTTACCAAATTGTCGCTTGGAGTAGAACGGCCAGGAGTGCATTTGGGCGTTTGGTATGAAGATGATCAATTGTTTATATGGGGAACAACACTAAAGATTCCAAATCTTTGTTTTATTCTCGACGTGAGTGAGCCCGGGATATTGGTTGTCAAACACAGAAGGGTACATGGTTTTGGTAAATTTGCCAATGTGGCTGTACTTATTGGAGATCAGATTAAAATTATTGATGAAAACAGTGCGAACCATCCTGATTGCCCTGAACTTTTAAAATATCTTTTGGGCTATACGGTTCCTCATTCCTGGAGTGATTCGATGAATGTACTGGTCCAGCTGGCTGTATCTATGAGAGCGCATCGACATGGTGGTTCTCTTCTTGTAGTACCCTCAATAAATGATGAGTGGCGAAAGTCAATCCTGCATCCTATTAAATATGCTGTATCTCCACCTTATTTAGGGCTTTCAGATCTCATGAGCAAAGATGTGAATGTTCGTTCGGAAGTAATGTGGCAGGGAGCATTGCGGACTGAGGTAGAAACTCTTGCCGGGCTCACTGCTGTGGATGGGGCAACTATTATCAGTGATAAGTATGAGCTTTATGCTTTCGGAGCTAAAATAGGAAGGTCTGTCGGTAATGCGAGAGTAGAGAAGGTATATATGAGCGAACCGATTGTCGGTGGCGGAGCCGTCATAATTAACCCATCTAATTCGGGTGGAACAAGACATCTTTCAGCTGCGCAATTTGTATATGATCAGAAAAATGCCCTGGCTTTTGTGGCTTCTCAGGACGGACACTTTACTATTTTTACCTGGTCACCGACTGAAGAAGTGGTTCAGGCCCATAAAATTGATACATTATTGTTGTAAGTAAATTGGTGAAAGTAAATTCAGATCATTTGAATGAGTGACCAATCTCCTGAATAATGGTTGAGTTGTAATGAATATTTTTAAAATTAATTTTATATAAAATCTATTATATGGAAATAACTTTCAGAAACATTTCAGACGATGATTATCCATATGTCATCAGTAATCTGAACAGCTGGTGGGATGGAAGGGCCATGGTGAATATGCTTCCTCGTTTGTTCTTTAAATATTTTAAAGAGACTGGCTTTGTGGCTATTGCCGATGGAAAGGTCCTGGGCTTTATCATTGGATTTTTCAGTCAGGATGATCATAGGGATGCTTATGTACATTTTGTGGGAGTTGATCCTGGATATAGGAATTATAAAATAGGTAAAAGGTTATATGATTTCTTTGTTGAAAGGGTACAAGGAGCTGGTGTAGAAAAAATCTTTTGTGTAACCTCTCCCTTTAATAAAAACTCAATTGCATTTCACAAGAGAATTGGTTTTGAGATAATGCCAGGAAGTAACAAGACCGTTGATGGCGTAGATTTTTTTAGTGACTACGATGGAAACGGAGAAGACAGAGTTTTATTTGTAAAATACCTCGTTTAACTGCTATTAGATTTTTCTAACAATGACTCTTGCAGGTGCTCCGTCAGAATCCTTTATTTTGACGGGCATGCATATCATTTCATATAGCCCTGGTTTTATTCCGTTAAGGTATAAACCTTCAATGACCCATATTTCATTACCCAAGAGCATTTCATGCACAGCCTTTCCATTATCTTTTCCACCGACAGAAATGTAATCAACTCCTACCACTGAGACTTTTTTTTCTTTGAGGTAACCGGCTGCTTCTAAGGAAAGATATATGTAATCTCTCTTAAACTCTTGCTTTGGCCAATCAGAGGAGGAGTTCTTAGTTTTGAATATTACCCTTTCGTTTGGATTGATCTCATGTTGTTGTACCTCTTCGAGCGGAATAAATCGATCATGTTTGATTTCTATGATACGTGCAGGCCCAATCATCATATCAATGGGAAACATAGAGATATCTTTTCCATTTTTTATGAAATGCAAGGGAGCGTCCATATGAGTTCCCGTATGGGCGCTCATGGAGAGGATCGTAACATTGGCTGGCCCTCCTTTGTTCATGTCAAAAAGTTTACAAACGGAAACTTCAGGTTCTCCCGGCCAATGAACCATTTTGTTTGTCACTGGCGCAGATAGATCAGTCCAGCTTTTGGAATTGTTTATAGTCTTCATATAATATTAACCTGAAAAATGTGAGACAGTTTTAGAAGGGATTTTTTGTGTGTTAGTACATGATATTTACTGGGTTATGACGAGGAAGAACGAATTAAGATGCCATTGAGTTCTGTTTTGAGGAGCGGAATTGAATGTAAAATAAAATTTTAATTCCGTTAGAGAGGGTTTTAAGTATAAACAAAAGATATATGGCGTCGAGAATAGGGGATTACGGCTTGATAGGAAATTTGAGAACATCTGCGCTAGTGTCAGATACAGGATCTGTAGATTGGCTTTGTGCACCTCGTTTTGACTCAGATGCAATGTTTGCATCATTGATAGGTTATGATGAGCATGGCCAGTGGGCACTGAGGCCATCTACTCGTGTAAAAGAATTTAAGCAAAGGTACAGGGGAGATACGCTGATCCTTGAAACAGACATTATCTGCGATACAGGTATCGTCAGAAGGACAGAATTTATGCCTCTTACAGAAGATGGTTCTGAAATCATCAGAGTTTTGGAAGGAATTGAAGGAGAAGTATCCATGGAAATGCTTCTTAATGTCAAATTCGGTTATGGAGCTTACCCTCCATTGATCGATGGCATAGACAAAGAGTTTACGCTTATAGCCGGCCCAGATGCTGTTGTACTTCGGGGTAACGTTGAAATGAAGAGAAATGATAAAGGGGTAAGCGCTTATTTTAATGTTAAAAAGGGCGATCGCATTGAGTTTCAGATGGCCTGGTATATGTCCAATTTACAACCACCAAAGCCTCTTGATTTTGAAAAAGAATTCAGAGCCACAGAAAATTTCTGGGTTGACTGGTCTTCTAAATGTACTTACCAGGGAAAATACAGAGATGCAGTAATGCGCTCATTGATAACCCTCAAAGCATTAATATATGCTCCTACAGGTGGTATCGTTGCTGCTCCTACAACATCTTTACCAGAAGAACTTGGAGGTGTACGTAACTGGGATTACCGATTCTGCTGGATAAGAGACTCAAGTCTTACGCTTCAGGCACTTATGTTATGCGGATATGCAGATGAAGCAACTGCCTTCAGAGATTGGTTGATTCGTGCTGTTGCAGGTGATCCGGAGCAGATACAGATCATGTATAATATTGATGGAGGACGAAGGCTCACTGAGTTTGAGTTAGATTTTTTGCCAGGTTATGAAAATTCTAAACCGGTTCATATCGGAAATGCAGCTTCTGATCAGTTTCAGTTGGATATCTTCGGAGAGGTGCTTAATGCCTTGTATCTGGCTTCTAAAATGGGTATGCCAAGGAAAGAAGAGGCAACAAGAACATTAAGAAGAATAGTGAATCATTTGACTACTATTTGGCAGTATCCGGATGATGGAATATGGGAAGTGAGAGGTGGTCGCCGACACTTTACCCATTCTAAGGTTATGGCTTGGGTAGCGGTAGACAGGGTTGTCAGATACATCGATGAAAATCCTGATATAGAGTTTGATCCTTCTTTACTGTCGCATTTAAGGACGCTTCGCGAAAGAATCCATGAGGAAGTTAGTCAGCGTGGGTTTCATAAAGGAGTTAATGCATTTACGCAATCTTATGGAGTGGAGGTGCTTGATGCAAGTGTGCTACTTATACCTCATTATGGTTTCTTACCTGCGGATGATCCCAAAGTTAAAGGAACGGTGGAAGCAGTAGAGAATACATTGTTAAGAGATGGATTCGTTCTTCGCTACGAAAATCAAAAGGCTGGTGATGGTCTGCCTGGTTCGGAAGGAGCCTTTCTGGCATGTAGTTTCTGGTTGGTCGACAATTATTTTATGGTGGGGAGAAAGAAAGAAGCTGAAGAGCTCTTTGATAAATTACTATCACTCAGAAATCATTTAGGCCTTCTGGCAGAAGAATTTGAACCATCCGTTAAACGACAGGTAGGTAACTTTCCGCAGGCTTTCTCTCATCTTGCTTTAATTGCTTCCGCCCATCTTTTAACTAATGGAATTGATGACGGAAATACAATTGGTATAAGTGCAATGCCAATAAAAGAAGAAGAAGAAGTTAGATAGTTTTTGTCATACTATTGATCTCATTGGCCGGGTGAATAATTCGTAAGATATTCGCCCGGTTTATTTTTGTCAAAAAAAATTTTAATTTTTAAAGTGTTCATAAAGAGATTGTATGTGCAAATGGGGATAAAAATGACGATCGATTTTAAATGTATTGCGTAAATTCGGTATTCAATTATTTTATCATTAATTAAATTTCTATTTATCATGAAAAGAATTTATTTATTTTTTCTACTATGCCTGCTAACCTTTTCGTCTTTTGCAGGAGGAAACAACATGATCGGTCTTACAAGTAAAAAGAGTAATGACGATGGTATGATCAGTAAGGGTTTTTATTGGAATCTTGGGATAGGTTTCCCGTCGTATAAATCAGTTGATTTTCCAGAATTAAAGCGTCAAAGTCAAGGCGTTCAGTTCACATTGGAGGCAGGTAATCAGTGGATGTTCGTTAAGAACGACCGTTTCGGATTTGGAATGAACGTAAGCTGGTTGACTATAGGTGGAAGTACCTACAAATTTGAAAATGCAGATTTTAATGTGTACGATATTAATCTTGGGCTTTTAAGATTTGGTCCGATGGCTTCTGTAGGCTTTGGTGAGAACATAGCAGTTGACGTGTTTTTTAACCTTAATCCAACAGTAAAATACAACTTCTGGTCTTATAATCAGTTTGAAAGTAATACCTTGCTTTATGGAGCTACATGGACTCCTGGCGTAAAATTCAGATTTAAGAAATTTGCTGTTGGTTTTGAAAATAGCTTTGGCCGTCTTAAAGTGGTTGATTTAGATAATTCAGATGCTGAGGATGGTAAAATATCTTATATGAATCCAAGAATCCTGTTAGGAATGAAGTTTTAATTAAGAAAAGATAAAAGCATTTAAAAGAGGGAGTTGACACAAAGTCAATTTCCTCTTTTCTTTTAGAGTGGCTTTTAATAACCTTTATTAACATTTTTTGATTGTTTTCTTTAAATTAGTATTAAAATTATTTTTAATCTGAGAGTTCATTTTGTTTCTTATGAAGAGGTTCTGTTTTGTTTTATCATTTTTTTTAATTGCAATGTCATCAATTGCAGGAGATCAGTTAATTGGTCTTACCAGCCGTGTTAAAGGCAAGGATATGTTTAGTGATGGAGTTTACCTGCATTTTGGAATTGGTATGCCACGGCTTGACTATTTAGGACGAGGTAAAATATACCAAGGATTACAACCTTCTTTCGAGTTTGGAAGTCAATTTTTATTCTCTAAGAAAAATAAAGTTGCTATTGGTGCAAACTTTAGTTGGGTGACTATAGCGACCAGTATTTGCGATGGGGAAGATATTTTTGGCTGGGATGTAAACTTTGGCCTCATAAGATTTGGGCCAATGCTTTCAGTTAAACTGGATGAAAATACAGCATTTGATTTATTCTTTAACCTTAGTCCAACTGCTAAATTTAATTTTTTTAACTATGATGATCAGGGATATGTGTATTTATATTATGGGGCCCTTTGGGTTCCGGGTATTAAATTCAGATATAACAAATTTGTAGCAGGTGTTGAAGTTAATTTCGGTACTCTTTTTATTGATGATCTTGATAGAGATGAAGATCCGGTTCATGATAGAGCATCGTATTTTAATCCAAGAGCTTTTGTAGGATTAAAATTTTAAAGCTTTCTGATTGCACGGAAGTATAGATTTTTATGGAGCCATAATAAAAAAGAGAAGCCTGTAATACTATAGCTTCTCTTTTTTGACTTTAGTTTTTAAACTTTAAGCTTTTTGCATTCCGCTTTAAGCTTATTTCTTCTTTGCTTCAGTATATCTTCTGTTTACTTCGTCCCAGTTTACAATGTTCCAGAATGCTGTGATATAATCAGGCCTTTTGTTCTGATACTTCAGGTAATAAGCATGTTCCCATACATCAAGCGCGAGTACTGGAGTTCCTTTAACTTTTACAATATCCATCAAAGGATTGTCCTGATTTGGAGTCGTTGTGATTTTTAATTTCCCATCTTGACCCACAATCAGCCAGGCCCATCCTGATCCAAATCTTGTCTTTGCTGAATCGCTGAATTGAGCTTTGAAATTGTCAAATGAACCAAAAGTCTTGTTGATATCTTCAGAAAGAGCTCCTGCAGGCGCTCCACCTTTTGGAGAAAGAACTGTCCAGAACAAGCTATGGTTATAATGCCCACCTCCATTGTTTCTTACTGCTGTGTTATACTTGCTTACATTCTTGCAAATATCTTCAATTGTTTTTCCATTGAGAGAAGGATTGGCCGTTACTTCCTTGTTTAAGTTTTTTACATATGCATCATGATGTTTGTCGTGATGTATTTGCATTGTCTGTGTATCGAAGCTTGGTTCCAGTGCTTCATAAGCATAAGGCAATGCAGGAAGGGTAAATTGTGCGAATGTTAATGTAGAAACGAACAATACTAAAACGCTTAACAATATTTTTTTCATAGGGATTGAGTTAGGGTTATTATTGGCTAAAAATAATAAGTTTTAGATTTATTTATATAAACTTAATGATACTATGTTGTAATGGTTTGATAATTATATGATTATTGTAACTCTTTAATTTATGATTTTTAAAAAAGATCAAAAAGAAAAATAGATTTAGTATATTTGTCACAAGTTTTGGTTTCCGGGTGGTCTACACCTTCGGAATTAAAAGGGAATCAGGTGGAAATCCTGAACAGTTCCCGCTGCTGTAAGCTTTGTAAAAACGATTGACATCCTCGCCACTGTCCTTTATGGATGGGAAGGCCGTCAAAAGTAAAGTGAGTCAGAAGACCTGCCAGAATCTGTACATTCGTAGCTTTCGGAGAAAGGGCAAAGGATATATGCTTCATTGATAGGGATACCTGTATTCACTCAAGGCCGTATTTTCATTGTTACGAATGATTGTTTAAATAATGATCATCTTGTAATGAAGTTAGTTAAGTTATTATTTCTGTCACTATTCTGCATACTGAGTCAGGGTTTGTCCGCTCAGACTATTGCAGATACAGCATCGCATCTGCAGGAGATTGTGATAGAAGGTAACAGGCTGAATACTTTTACTGCAGGAAACAAAGTACAAAAAATTGATTCTGCAACTATACAAAGGTATAAGGCCGGCAATTTAGGAGATCTTCTGGCTTTCAACGCTCATCTGTTTATTAAGTCTTATGGAATTGGAAATATGGCTTCCATATCTTCCAGAGGTACAAATGCCAGTCAGACAGCAGTGTTGTGGAATGGCTTTAATATTCAATCACCTACTCTTGGTCAGGCCGACTTTTCTTATATTCCGGTATCTTTCACAGATAATATTGAAATACAATATGGTGGTGCAGGTGCGCTATTCGGTAGCGGCGCTACTGGTGGAGTTATAAGTCTTAACTCTTCTCCCGGATTTAACAAGGGATTAACTATTGGTGCCTCTTTTAATGGAGGAAGTTTTAATTCCTATCAACAATCGGCTAATGCTTGCTTTTCAAAAAACAGATTTGTAAGTGTACTTAAAGTATTTAATTACAAAGCTCAGAATGATTTTCCATTTTATGTAGGAGATTACAAAGTTCGACAGATCAACGCTGCAGTGCGTCAGAATGGATTGATGTCAGAGAACTTTTTCAGAATAAAAAAAGATCAGGAACTGAATGTCAGGATCTGGTTGCAGGATAATTATCGAGAGATTCCGCCATCCATGGCTTCCAGATCCGGCAATCAGCCTAAGCTCTTAGTTAATGAGACTCTTGGTTCAGATTTTTTTAGAGTTAGCTCTGAATGGAAGAAATCGGGAAAGGTAGCTTCTTATTTTGTACGGACCGCTTATTTCAATGAGCGTATGAGTTATGAAGATACACTTGCACACATGCGTTCTGTGACGAGGTTCCATACATCAATTTCAGAAGCTGAGAGCAATGTACGGTTAGGAAAAAATCATTTATTGAATATAGGGTTGAATAATACTTTTAATCAGGCTATTTCCAATGGATATCCTGATTCTCCTTCACAGAATAGAATAGCATTGTTCGGATCATATAAATTTTCTTTCCTGGATGATCATTGGAGGACTGTAGTGAGTCTACGTCAGGAGATGGTCCTGGGAAAGCTAATACCTCTTACACCTTCAGCAGGTATTGAAGGAAGGCTTATTAAATTTTTGTCTGTAAAAGCGAATGTTTCAAGAACATACAGGGTACCAACTTTTAATGACTTGTACTGGACCCCCGGTGGAAACAGAAACCTTAAACCTGAATCGGGGTGGAGCGAGGAGGTAAGTTTAATAGCTTCGCAAATCACGGGAAGCGGAAGTAAAAATTCTATCATGCTGACATTCTTCAATAGCAATGTTGAAAACTGTATCATGTGGCTGCCCTCTGGTGGTACATGGAATGCACAGAATGTTCAATCTGTTTGGTCCAGAGGTTTGGAGAGCAATGTTTCCTTTAACAAAGAAATCAGGGATTTTAAATTAAGACTCACTGTACTATATAACTATGTTGTTGCTACCAACCAGAAAGCAAGAATGGCTAATGATAATATTGTAGGTAAGCAATTGATCTATGTACCTGTATATTCCAGTCAGGCCACTCTGGAGCTTATATACAAAGGTTTTTATGTGAATTATATTCATTGCTATACTGGAAACAGATACTATACTACAGACAATTCAAAGGTGGTAGAAGCCTATCAGCTTGGGAATATTATAGCAGGAAAGAATTTTAAAATGGGTAATTCATTTTTGAATGTAAATGTTAGAGTGAATAATCTCTGGAATGAATCCTATCAGGTAGTTTTAAATCAGGCCATGCCAATGAGGTATTTTCAGGCAGGTCTTTCATATGCCTTTAATAAACCAAATAAACATATAAACTAGAATAATATGATGAAAAAAGATTACAGTAAAGGGAGTATGCGAGCTTATAAATTGCTACGTTACCTTATGGTATCAGTAATATTGTGCAGTTCATTTAGTTTGACACAGGCTCAGAAAGTTTCTGATTTTGAAGATCTGACACTTGAAGAAAATTCTTATTGGGATGGCTCTGATGGTTCGAATGGATTCACAAGTGGTGATGCCTATTTTAATAATAGTAATTCTTCTGGTTACTTTTCGAATTTCATATACTCAAATAAATTTGATACAATAACAGCCGGTTACAAGAATTCTGTTACTGCAATTACCGGAATGGGATATGGAGGAAATGGCAACTATGCTGTAGCATTTGCTTCCAATCCTTATATCAAGCTTCAGTCGGATTTAAAGGGAAAGACTGTAAGTGGTTTCTTTGTTACCAATACTACTTATTCAGCGCTTTCAATGAGGAATGGTGATCTTTTCTCAAAGAAATTCGGAGGAGAATCAGGGGATGATGAAGACTGGTTTAAATTGACTGTTAAAGGCTATCTCAATGGTGAAGCCAAAGTTAATAACGTGGATTTCTTCCTTGCAGATTATCGTTCTCCTGATAATCTATTTGATTATATCGTAAATACCTGGCAGTGGGTGGATCTTACTCCGCTTGGGAATGTTGATAGTCTTTCATTTGAACTCACTTCATCTGATGTGGGAGAGTGGGGTATGAATACTCCTGCTTATTTTGCAATGGATAATTTTAACAATCCTCAGTTTCCTGGTAAGCCTGGCGTGGCAGGAAGCTCTGCTATTCACAAGGATAGTGAATTGTTTAAGGTATGGGCTTCTGGGGGGGGGATTTCCAGAGGATTTCAGAATATTTCAAACCAGGACCTAGGCAAAGCATCAACAGGAGATTTAACTGGTGCTTATGGAAAAGCTGGCGGAGGGTTAGTAAGTCTTGGTGATAGCGGATATGCTACACTTACATTTGACCTGCCAATTATAAATGGTGTGGGTCCTGACTTTGCAGTTTTTGAATACAGTTTTGCTCAAGAGTTTAAAGAGTTGGCCTTTGTGGAAGTGAGTTCTGATGGAGAGCATTTTTTCCGTTTCCCTGCTACTTCATATACAGACCCTGTAACGCATCAAATTGATCAGGCAGGAACGAATGCCTATCTTGTTGAAAACCTTTTGAGTAACTTAGCAGGAAAGTATAACGGAGAATATGGCACACCTTTCGATCTTGAGGAATTAAAAGATGTAGAAGGCCTGAATATATATGCAGTGACTCATATACGTATAGTAGACGTTGTCGGAAGTATTAATCCATTGTACGCTAGCAAAGATGCTGAAGGTAGAAATGTAAATGATCCTTGGCCTACTCCATTTGCGTCCAGTGGTTTTGATCTGGATGCTGTTGGTGTGATTAATACTGGTGTTCCTGCTGGTATTACTAATGCAGGGGAAAATCGTATCAGTGTTTATCCTAACCCTTCGCAAAAAAATCAGTTCGTAAATGTTACCCTAAATGTTCCTGTTAATCAGGAGTATGAAGTTCAAGTATATGATTTTGCAGGTCAGCTAGTGAAATCGCAGAAGGCGGATTCACAACAGTTCACTATTTCAACTGAAGGCTTTATCGCTGGCATTTACGTAGTAAAAGTAGTTGAGGAAGGTGAAGTAATTACAAGAAAATTTGTTGTTAACTAATTTAAAAATGAAATATATCACAGGATTTGTTTGCCTTGGTATTTTGCTATTAAGTGCTTGTGTAAGTGACAAAGCCAAAGATGTGAAACCTGAAATACCGGTAGCAGCGAAACCTGCTACCGGTGTATATATTACCAATGAAGGAAACTTCACTTGGGGAAATGCTTCTGTGAGTTATTATAACTTCTCAGATCAACAGGTGACTGAAGATGCATTTAAAGCAGCCAATAATCGTCAACTCGGAGATGTTTGTCAATCTATGGCTGTTATCAATGGAAAGGCTTACATTGTTGTGAATAATTCATTTAAAATTGAAGTTGTCACTCCAGATAGTCTCAAATCGGTGGGGGTGATAAGCGGTCTAAGTTCTCCAAGGTATATAATAGCTGTTGGTGAGAATAAGGCTTATGTTACTGATTACAAAAGAAATGCTATATACGTTGTGGATCTTTCAACCAACAATGTGATTAAAGAGATTCCTTGTAAAGGCTGGACAGAAGAACTGGTGCTTGCAGGTAACAAGGTCTTTATAACGAATGTAAGAAAGCAGTATTTATATGTTGTTAATCCTGTAAGTGATATCATAGAAGATAGCATCAAAATTGGGCTGAATGCTTATTCGATTAAAACAGATAAGAATAATAAGGTCTGGGTACTTGCAGGAAAGAATGGCTCAGTTGCTGCAACCTTGCACAAAATAAACCCTGTTAATAATGCAATTGAACAAACTTTTACATTTAGTACCTCAGACACCCCTGGCTCATTAGAGATTAATGGTACAAAAGATACATTATATTATCTGAATAAAGGAGTATGTCAATTGTCGATTTCGGGTGTCTCATTACCTGGCACAGTATTAATCCCACAAGGCGATATGTTGTTTTATGGGTTAGGCATTGACCCGGTTTCAGGGGTTATTTATGTTTCGAACGCAATCGATTATGTTCAGCAGGGGATAGTATACCGCCATCTTTCAAACGGAACTTTATTAAATAGTTTTAAAGTAGGCACAACCCCAGGAGATTTCTGTTTTTATTAACTTGTTTATCCCCCAGGTAAGAAGAGTAAAAGGCCATCTATTTTCTGTAGATGGCCTTTTTTATGGTAAGTTATTAGTCTTGGCAAAGAATGTTTGGATTATTGCTGAATTTTTTCTTTATTTTTGTTATATAAACCTTTTGCTTATTGGAATATAAAGTCGTACATAATTTGATAATCCATTGTGTAAAATGTTTTATATTTTTTTAGATTAATGCTAGATCGGAAAGGAGAGATTAAGAAGAAGAGCTCTCTAATAAGTAATGAATAAATGATATCCAGGGGTATAAAATTCGAAAGAATTACAATATGATGAAATATTTCTCGACACTTTTATTAGTGGTAGCTTTCTGTCACTTTTCATATAGTCAAACGAGTGATAGAATCAAGGTGATGAAGATTAGTTCGTCAGACTCGGTTTTATTGGACAAAGCATTCAATCAGTTAATAGAGGCTATTGAGAAGAAAAATGTCCCAACAATAAGAAGTTTATCTTTAAGTCAGATTAATTGCGCCGTTTGCATATTCGATTATCATAATGAACCACCGGCAGACTATATAGTTCCAATCGATACATTTATAAATCAATCATCCAAAATAATTTTAGAAACTCCACTGGAGACAGCAATCCACAATAGAGGGTACAATGCTACTTTAAGACTTATCAGAAATTACAAATCCAGAAATTTACCTCTTGATTATCCAAAAGACTTGAAAATATATGAACTTTGGATTCAGACATACTTGCCCAATGAATTGGCGAAAGGACATGAAGGAGGGTCTCACGGATTTCAGTTTGTAAAGGTTGGTGAACAATTTAAATTTTACGGATTAACATCAGTTCCCTGAATAATCTTGGGTTATTCATTTTTTACAAATCTTTTTTCTTCTATTATTTTCCAATTTACCGTTACTTATTGAGAATTTCAGCTGCTTTATAGTTAATCGTTTAACTGTAATTTCTGACTAATTGATTATCTCTGACTTTTTTTTGATATTTAATCTATATTAATATCTGATTACTCCTAAAGTTTATTTTTAAGTACAAATCCGCAATTAATGAAAAATGCAACTAAAGCCCTCATGTTAGTAATTATGGTTATTAATTATTTAACAGTAAGTGGACAAGGTATCACGGAAAAGCTCACTAGTAAAAATGTTATTGGCACAGGTAATAATTTGTTCAATGCATTTGACGGCAAGCTCGAGACCGTATTTGGTACTAATCAAAATAGTGGAGGCTGGGTTGGCTTGGACTTGGGTGAAAAATATGTAATTGAGAAGATTGCATATTGTCCTCTAAAGTCCCAGTCTTCCAAATTACAACTTGGGGTATTTGAAGGTGCAAATAATCCTGATTTCGGTGATGCTTTGCCACTTTTCATTATAAAGGACGTACCTCCAGAAAATATGCTTACCGAACAGGTTGTTAATTGTTCCAAAGGATTTCGGTATGTAAGATATGTTGGCCCCTCCGGTGCATATTGCAACATTGCAGAGCTTGAATTTTATGGATACAAAGGAGAGGGCGATAATAACAAACTTTTTCAACTGACAAATTTGCCAACAGTTACAATTCATACTAAAGATGCTGCTGAAATAGTTTCAAAAGATAATTATATAAAGGGAATAGTAACTATAATTTCTGATAATGGCACTCAGCTATTTACTGATAGTCTTGAGATAAAAGGCAGAGGAAACGCCAGCTGGACTTTTCCAAAGAAACCATATAAGATGAAGCTTTATAATAAGGCATCATTATTGAAATTACCTGCTAAAGAGAAAAACTGGACACTTATAAATAACTATGGAGACAAAACTCTGATGAGAAACCTGTTGGCTTTTGATTTAAGCCAACGTTTGGATATGTCTTATACTCCGGCAGGAAAAGCAGTGGATGTTATTTTAAACGGAGAATACAAAGGTACCTATCAATTGTGTGATCAGATTGAAGTTGCTAAACAAAGAATTGATATAGAGAAAATGGCGACGGAAGATGTTTCTCTGCCCAATTTATCAGGAGGGTACTTATTAGAAATAGACGCATATGCTAATGAGGGAATTTCGTGGTTTGTATCCACTAGAACTTATACACCGGTAACTATCCAATATCCGAAAGACGATGAGATCGTACCGGCCCAGAAAAGTTATATAACTGCTTATTTCAATTCAATGGAAACTGCATTGTTTTCACCCGACTACAAAGACAATATAAATGGATACTCAAAGTACATAGATAAAGGAAGCTTTATACGTCAATTCTTAGTGGGTGAGTTTAGTGGCAATACTGACACATATTGGAGTACTTACTTATACAAGAAAAGGAATGATGATCTCTTTAGATTTGGTCCGGTGTGGGATTTTGATATAGCATATGAAAATGATTATCGTACTTATCCTATCAATAATAATCCCGAGTGGGTTTATGCCTCTAAAGGAAGTGCTGCGGGAGGAGCACGCTCAATAGTGAATAGGTTACTTTCCGATTCAAGTCTATATGCTGATTTAAAATCTGTATATGCCACATATCGGGATCATGGAATATTGAGTGAATCAACTTTGTTAAATGTTGTTAATGATTATGCAGTTGAATTAGAGCAATCTCAGCAGTTAAATTTTATTCGTTGGAATACACTCAATTCTCCGGTTCACATGAATCCGAGAACCTATGGGAGTTATGTTGCTGAAGTAAATAATGTAAAAGAGTATATCAAAAAAAGATTAGTCTGGATGGATAAAAAATTGGAGTACATTCCTGCAGTTGTTGCTTCTACCGATCATAGAAAGAACTCGAAACTCTGGATACAAACTGATGAAAATAGTATACAAATAAATAACCCTGTACAACCACAGCAAGTCGATATTGTAGATGTTTTGGGAAGAACAAAATTTTCCAAAGTATTAACAGATTATACTGTAATCAATATTGAAAAAGGTATTTACCTGATACATGTAACCAGCTTATCAGGAGAATCAGAAGTTATAAAATGCATGGTCCCTTAAGGAAATTAAAGTATATAATAATTTGCCGGTAATAGAGCGAATGCCTGAAACTAATATAGATATCAAAAAGAGAAATGAAAAGCACCTTTGAAAAAATCGAAAAGTGGTTGAAAGAAAATGCCGATAAAATTATTGAGTTTTCATTGCAAGAACCTGCAACCGAAGTTGAAATTCATGAACTGGAAAGGGTAATAAACAAGAGCCTTCCGAAAGACTTTAAAGAGCTTTACTTATGGCATAATGGCCTGGGTGATAATGGAAACTTTGGAAGTCTTTTCTTTGGAATGGATTTTTATCCGATAGATAGAATACTTGAGGAATATAATAGCAAAGGAAGGTACACCGCTGAAAACATCTCTTTAAAGAATGCAGATAAAGAAATAGACAAGACAAATATTTACAATTTGGATTGGGTGAAGTTTGCTTTTGATGGTTCACATACGAGTTTATATCTTGATCTCAAGCCAACTAATGAAGGTAAGTATGGACAAATAATTTTTATTGATGATGAATATGAAATGGGAATATTGGTGGCTGATTCAACATCAGAATTAGTAGAAAATTTTGCAAAGGATTTAGAAAGTAATCTATATCATCTTAACGAAGACGCATTAGAAGATGACAATCATTATCTGGAAACTGATCAAACCATTGATGTAGTTAACTGGCAATCGAGCGAAAGGTGGAAGCGATGAGTATAAATAAGGCGATCATGAAGAGAATTTCAAATAAAGGGTTCAATAAAGCCGATAAACTTTTGTCCATCCGATGTCCATCTAGCTCCATGTCCAGTAGATATACGAACTTCAAATACCAACTGATGCTTGAAATGATAATAGACATTCCACCAGGTGGCATGGTGTAAAATGTGTTCAATAAAACTTATAGCTTTTCTATTTTTAAACTCATTATCTCCTTCAATCTTTCCCCAAAAAGAATCTTGCGAACGATTAGTATGTTTGGTCCATTCTCGTGCAGCAACAGTTAATGTTTGATCAAAAATTTTAGAAGCAGATTCTATAAGGGTTATTTGAAGTGGTGGTATAACGTCAGTGACACTTCCGGGAGTCAATCTCTGCCCCATCAGCAGCAATATGTTTTCGATACCAGCAGCTTCTATTGACCTTGCAAACTCTTTTGCTAATAGACCATTTGCTTTAATTTCTTTTTTCCAGTCATTCATTGAATTCTCAAAGAAAATATATGCATCTTGTAATGAAGGCGTACATTCCTTGTCAAAAAATGGAAGCCTCTCTTTACTTGCCAAACCTTCGTTTTGATATTGTATCAGTTTTTGACAAAAAGTAGTTAAATGTTCTTCGTTAAAAAAAAGACGATAGGTTTTGTAAAATTGATCTGAAACTAAAAAAGAGCTTTCTTTTAAAAGAGCGAAAAGATTAGACATATGTATATTCACCCTATATCATATTTAGATATTCTATCTATTTACAATCAACTGATATTGCAGCAAAAAGTATAATGGTTTTAATATATGAAGGTTTAATTATTAAGTTACTTTGCAGATATTACTGCCAGTTAAAGCCTAAAAATAGAATTGTATTTCAAGTTATTTGTAGTGGAGATTTTTTTTGATTAAATCTTCAGATTCAAAATCAAGCAATAATTCTTTCCTCACCGTGGAAAAATTCTTGGTGTTTTTTAGAGTGCTTTTATAAGTGTCTAATAAACAGAGTAAAATAGATGTTTTTTTAATGCTATTTCGATGTTTACCTTTTAGATCTGGATGTGTAGAACCCAAAATTTCCTTTAATTTATCCTAATTCTAAATCCGTAAAGGCATGAAAATAAAACTACCTCAAATGTTGTCCCGTGTCGTCTTTTCATTTGTGATGTTATATATAACATCACATACGTATGCACAGACCGTAACCACAAATACGCAAAGTACCCATAATGGTTTTTTTTATTCTTTCTGGAATGATAATAGCCAAGGATCAGCATCCATGACTCTGGGGGCAGCAGGTAATTATAGTACAACATGGAACAATGTTGGAAACTTCACTGCTGGAAAAGGCTGGGCTGTGGGAAAACCGGATAGGGTAGTTTGTTTTTCGGGTTCCTTTAATGGTGGAAGCAACGGTTTTTTGGCTTTATATGGATGGACAAAAAATGCTTTAATTGAATATTATGTCTGTGAAAACCATGGACAATGGACACCTCCGGGAAATACAAGTGATATTCAAAAAAAAGGCACCTATACAAGTGATGGTGGTACATATACTATATATACGGCTACTCGTACTAATCAGCCTTCTATTATAGGTACAGCGACATTTCAGCAATTCTGGAGCGTTCGTTCCGAAACAAGATCAAGCGGAACCATCACCTTTGCCAACCACGTTGCTGCATGGAAAGCAGCAGGGATGAACATGGGCTCAACATGGGATTACCAAATCATGGAGTCAGAAGGGTATCATAGTTCAGGAAGCTCAAATATAACTGTGAGTGAATGCGTGTCTTGCTCAACTCCTGCGCCGACAACGACAGCTTCGTTTGATTATGAAGTAGGGGAAACGGCTAAACAATTAACAGCAACAGGTACTAATCTAAAATGGTATACTGCATCATCCGGTGGTACAGCGTTATCTTCTGCTCCCACACCAAGCACTGCTACAGCTGGTACTACGAAGTATTATGTAGGACAAACACTGAACGGATGTGAAGGACCGCGAGCTGAAGTTACTATTCGCGTGTCACAGAAATATAAGATTTATAAAGTGCCAACACCGATAGCCATTGATGGAGCAATTGAGTCCACTTGGACGAATGCAAGTGTGCTGCCTGCATCTGCAGCCAAATTACTTACAGGAACCGTCACGAATAGCACAGACCTCTCGGGCAATTTTAAAGCCTTGTGGGATGACACCTATTTATATGTGCTGGCAGATGTGACAGATGATAAAAAGGTAAATGAAAGTAGCAATGTGTTCGATGATGACGCTGTAGAAGTCTATGTAGATATTAATAATGAAAAGGCTACGACTTATGGAGCGAACGATGTACAATATTCTTTTGGGTGGAACGATGGAACAACGGTAGGAGTATTGCCTTCAGGGCGTTCAACAACTAATGTTACCTATAAAGTTGTTGACAAAACAGGAGGTTATATTGTGGAAGCTCGTATTCCATGGACTACTTTGCAAGGTACACCGGCCATTGGTCAGCTAGTGGGTATGGACTTTATGATCAACGATGATGACGATAATGGAACGCGCGATGGTAAATTGTCCTGGAATGCTAGTGAAGATGATGCCTGGGAAAATCCTTCTTTATTTGGTACTGCTATCTTACAAGGGTTATTGCCATGCACGACGCCTGCAGCACCAACTGTTGTTTCACCGGTTACATATTGTCAGAATGAAACAGCAACAGCATTAACCGCAACAGGTACAAACTTATTATGGTATGCATCTTCAACAGGAGGTACAGGAACATCCACCGCCACACCTGTTACAACTGCAGCAGGAGAAGTCACTTATTATGTAACGCAGAATGTCGGAGGATGTGAAAGTTCACGTGCTCAGATTAAAGTGACTGTAAATGCTTTACCTACAGCAACTATCACCCCAGGTTCTGCAACTACATTCTGCTCTGGCGGTTCAGTAACATTAACTGCAAGTTCTGGTTCTTCATATGTTTGGAAAAATGGAGCAACCCAGGTTGGTACAGGAGCAACATATTCAGCAACAACAGCTGGTTCTTATACCGTTGAAGTTACCAATTCAAATAACTGCAAAGCTACATCTGTTGCAACAACTGTAACAGTTAATGTAGCACCATCTGAGCCAACGGTTACCGCATCCGTGGCTTATTGTCAGAACGCACCTGCAACACCATTAACTGCAACAGGTACATCATTGAAATGGTATGCAGACAATACAACAACTACCGTATTGTCATCAGCTCCAACGCCTTCAACGGCATCAGCAGGTACGATAAACTATTTTGTTTCGCAAACAACAAACGGTTGTGAGAGTGCGAGGTCAAAAATTTCAGTCACAGTAAATGCTTTACCAGCAGCAGTGATCACCACGGCCGGTTCAACAACTATCCCTTCAGGAAGTTCTGTTACCTTGAATGCGAATACTGGTTCAGGTTTAACATACAAATGGTTCAATGGCTCGGTGCAGGTAGGAACAGGCGAATCCTATACAGCTTCTACTGCCGGTGGTTATGCTGTTGAAGTAACAAATGCATCTGGCTGTAAGTCTACATCTCAGGCAACAAATGTGAGTGTCGTGGCCAATCAGCCATCAGTGATTGCAATTACTTCACCAGCAGCGAATGAAACGATTGAAGGAACAATTACTATTTCAGCAAACGTTTCGGACCCGGATGGAAGTGTTACATTGGTTGAATACTTAGATGGAAATACAGTACTTGGCACAAGCGCATCACAGCCGTATAGCTTTGCGTGGACGAACGCTAGCATAGGTTCTCATGTGATTTCTGTTCGTGTAACAGACAGTAACGGAGGCGTTACAACTTCAAGTCCAGTAACAGTTAATGCCGGTATAACTACAGGAATATCATCAGGTAATAATGTGTTTGCGAATGTATATCCAGTGCCTGCCAGAGATGAAGTTGTAATTGAGACAGAATTGAATCTGATCAATGCGTCTGTTAAAATGACAAATGCTTTAGGAACGGAAGTTTCATTACCTGTAAATATTCAAGGTGGTAATGTCATGCTAAATGTAAGCGAATTAGCTGAAGGACCTTATATTTTGATGGTAAGACAGGATTCAAAGATTGTAACAAAAAAGATTATCGTAGCACACTAATTAAAAACACATACATCTATTATTTGCTTCCTAAAACTCCAGTTGATGTAAATCGACTGGAGTTTTGTTTTTTATGAGATTTTTTGTTTTTGCTAAGTTGAAGTTCTTATTATGACTTTTTTATAGATAAAGTAAAATCATTTGAAAAATGAAATTTCAGCGAATAAAGAAAAAATAGCAGATAACAAAAGGTTTTTATTATATATTCAATAAGTTACGTTTACAAGTTTGTGTCTTTTGCAATATTTTAAATTAATTTAGTAGAGGATATCTATCCGGAATATTTTCGGACATACAAAAGCTAGTGGCAATTCAATATGAAAACAATTTTTACAATTTTTACAATTATTATTACACTCTTTATTTTTCAAAACAATTTGTTTGGACAGAAAAGGATTGATAGCCTAGTTGGAGAATGGAAGTTGGAAAAATACTTTAGCCCTCAAAAGAATAGTGAGGTGAAAAATTCGGAAGACAATGGATGTGAGAATTTTCTAATAATTAAAGTGAATGAAAATAAAAGGCTTAAATTAATTTTCACTAACAATAAGGATAGTTTTGTATTTTCAGGCAAGATAGTATTTCTCAAAAATGGCACAATTAAGCTGAAAAATAATATCCATGAAATAGTATATTTAGATGAACTTGAAAAATGTATTACTCCTTCATTACGAATGGAGATACGTGGAATTTTATATAGGACATACCAGTATTCAATCAAGGAGAATCAATTACATTTAATTTTTAATCTTCCGGAAGATATCCATAGTGTCAAACAGATGGTATTCCAGCGAATAAATTAGGGATAAGGAGCCACTAATATCATGTTAAACCCATAGCAGCTAAATCGGAAAATTTAAGTGCTGTGCTTGGCGTACATTTCTTTTGGTTGAAATAACTCTATTAGGTTACCGGAAGGATCAATCAGTAAAATTTGTGAGCCAGCGGGTCCGGGTAATATCTCATTTCGGAAATGAAGACCGTTAGCTTTTAATTGCGCCACTTCTGAAGCCAGATCTTTTACAACCAGCTCAATGCGATTCCAGCCTCCGGGAAAAGGTAATGTTCCGTCAGGCATAGGGCTGCCTCCTGAACTCTTTCTTCCACTAAGTAACAATCGCAAGTTTCCTCTTGTCACATCTGCGAATGCTGGTGAAGCGTTGATTCCGAGTGTAAAGCCTAGATGTTTTGTATAAAATTCAATTGAGGCATCAACATCTTCAACAATATATCGAACATTTACTTGATCTGATTTCATAAACTTTGCCTTGGATTAATTTGTAAAATTGTCACCCTTTTTACTTGTAACATTCATTTGCTCATTTGTGTAAAACCTATCAGGAATCAGAAATGTTATAGAACCTGTAAAAGTCAGGGGATAGCTATGAAGGTTTATGAAAACTAAATGCTTTATTCTAAATTCAGGGCAACAGCATAACATTAACGACAAGTCTAGGCGAATACACCCCGAAAATAAATGCAGCAAGTTCCGGGTTTCCAGATAGCGCATACCTTCCAATCTTTGCATGAGAAATTTAAAGTGAAAAAACAATGCAAAGATTTAAAAACAAATTCGCACTTATCACAGGCGGAACCAATGGTATAGGCTTAGCCACAGCTCAGCAATTCATCAAAGAAGGTGGCAAAGTAATCATCACAGGACGGTCATCGGAAACAGTAAATAAAGCACTGATACAATTAGAAGACAATGCGTTTGGTATTGTGTCCAATGCAGGTAATATGAAAGATATATTGTCTTTACAAGAGCAGGTAAAGCGACTTACGGAAAACATTGACTTCCTTTTTGTTAATGCAGGTTATGGGAAATTTGCTTCTATTGAAAATGCTGATGAAGCTCATATCGACGAGTTGTTCAATATGTTGGTAAAAGGGACTTTTTTTACTGTTCAGCAAATTCTTCCTTTAATGAAAGGAGGAAGTGCAATAGTACTCAATACGTCAGTAGTCACAGAAATGGGAATGCAAAATTTCTCTGTTTATTCGGCAGCAAAAGCCGCAGTTCAATCATTTATCAAAACCTTTGCGGCAGAGCTTACAGTAAAAGACATTCGTGTAAATGGTATCAGTCCTGGTTATATCAAAACAAACGGTTTTAATAATACAGGTTTAGATGCCAAACAAATTGAAGGAGCTATTCAAAGCATTATTCCTACGATACCATTCAAAAGATTTGGTGAGCCTGTTGAAATTGCGAATGCTGTATTATTCCTTGCTTCTCAGGAAGCTTCATATATACATGGAACAGAATTAACTGTGGACGCAGGAGTTTCAGTCTTAAAGTAATGAAGCAAAGGTTACAAAATATAGATTGGCCCTTTGTTGCAGATGAAATGAATCAAAAGGGTTTCGCCATTATTCCCAAGTTCTTAATGGATGATGAATGTGAGATTTTAAAAGCTGGTTATAAGAACCCTAATGCTTACAGGAAAACGATAGTTATGGAACGCTATCGTTTTGGCTTAGGCGAATACAAGTATTTTAATTATCCGCTTCCCAATACCATTCAGCAGATACGAACTGAGGTTTATGAGCAACTTGCCCCAATAGCCAACATGTGGTTTAAGGTGTTGGCTATTGATAAACAATTTCCGCCTACACATCAGCAATTATTGGATCAATGCAAAGTTAACAATCAACAAAAGGCAACTGTTTTGATATTGAAATACGGCAAAGGCGGCTATAATACGCTTCATCAGGATTTATATGGAGATGTTTATTTCCCAATACAAACTGTTTTGTTTTTGAGCGAGCCCGGCAAGGATTTCACGGGCGGAGAATTTGTGTTGACGCAACAAATACCAAGAGCACAATCCAAAGCTATTGTCTTAAATCCCAAGAAGGGAGATATGCTGATTTTTACCACTAACTTCAAGCCTGAGAAAGGAGCGAAAGGTTATTTTCGTGTCAATATGAAGCACGGTGTCAGTGAAGTTCACAGTGGAGAGCGCTACACATTGGGTATTATTTTTCACGATGCAATAAGTTAAAAAAATGATACGGCATAATGATATAACTGATAAGGATTTACGTAGTAAAATTAAGCATCAGGAAATACGTTTTGGTGGAAATAGCAAATTGAAAATTTACGGAACTTTGTCTTGTGCTTCAGGCAAAAAGATGAAGAGAGAAATAAGAGTATTCTTTTTTGAGGAAACATTAGCTATAAACAAAGGTTTTCGCCCTTGCGGCCTTTGTATGAAAGAAGCATATAAAAAGTGGAAGAATGAAACTATTTGAGGATATAATTGACAAATCACGGAATTGGTTGCCCAAAGATGGGACAGTAAATTATTATGGTAAGTTATTCAACCAGGAAAAAGCTGATCATTATTTGAAAATATTGCTTAACACGATTGAATGGCGAAATGATGAAGCGGTTCTTTTCGGAAAGAAAATTATTACCAAACGAAAAGTGGCGTGGTATGGTGACAAACCTTTTGAATATACTTATTCAAATACAACCAAATACGCATTGTCTTGGACGAAAGAACTTTTGGAAATCAAAAACATCATTGAAATAGAATCAGGCGAAACATATAATTCTTGTTTACTTAATCTGTATCACAACGGAGAAGAAGGAATGGCGTGGCACAGCGATGGTGAAACCGACTTGAAGAAAGATGGGGCAATAGGTTCGTTGAGCTTAGGAGCAGAGCGGAAATTTGCCTTCAAAAACAAAGCAACGAAAGAAAAAGTAGAATTAATTTTGGAACACGGAAGCCTGTTAGTGATGAAGGACACAACGCAAACACATTGGCTTCATAGGCTACCTTTGAGTAAAAAAATAAAGATGCCCCGAGTAAACCTTACATTTCGGACTATTATTGATTAACCCGTATAGAAAGTAGTATTAGCAAAATTTGAAATAGCCTCTTAAATTATTTAATATTATCTAATTGAAAATCTGTATATAGGTTATGGTTGACAATTTATGTTGGCTATAAAGGATTGTATAAAATTTTCAACCCCACACGGGCAGAACCGTTTGTCCTAATTTTAATAACTAGAAATACTAACAGCTCCGATCTGAATTTTAATTGCTTATAAATTTTTTGAAAACAAATTTGCGAAACCAAATAGTTGCGTATATATTTGCAACCAATTGGTTTCGTTATACTAAAAAATAATAATTATGAAAAGGAAAATTCTTTTTGTTTTATGTCTGCTGGCTGGCCTGATGTTTATTAATTCAGGTTTGGATAAATTCTTTCACTATATGCCAATGCCTGAGAATATGCCTGAGAAAATGGTGAAAGTTGGGAAGGCATTTACAGAAATAGGCTGGCTCATGCCACTTGTTGGTTTCGCAGAGATTCTCGGCGGTTTGTTATTGATCTTCAACAGGACGAGAGCCCTTGGCGCAATTGTTATCTTACCTGTTTTGATAGGTATTTTACTTTCTACCATCAGCATTTCTCCAGAAGCTTTACCTATCGTTTTTGTACTGTTTGCAATCATCGGTTGGGTAATGATTGACAATAGAGAAAAGTACTTACCAATAATAAGAAACTAATTTAGTTGCTATAATGTCTCTGATTCTCCTAGGTATATATTCCCGGCGAATTGAACCAATTAGAATGAATCAATAATCAAAACAACATGCCAATGAGGAGAGATATTTTTCAAGCTATCGCAGACCCGACAAGAAGAGCTATTATTGCTTTAATCGCAATACAAGCAATGACCCCTAATGCTATTGCTGAGCATTTTGATACAACGCGACAAGCAGTTTCAAAGCATTTGAAAATATTGACTGAATGTGAGCTTGTAAAACAAGAGCATCAGGGCCGAGAAATTTATTATCAACTTGAGATTGATAAAATGAAAGAAATAGACAAATGGTTGGAACAATTCAGAAAGATTTGGGAAAGCCGTTTTGAACAACTTGACATACTTTTATCAACTATTAAAAAACAAAAAAAATGAAACATAATTTACAATTCGACTTTCTAGTAGACAAGAAAAAAAATACACTGACAATAAGACGGGAGTTTTTAGCCGATCGAGAATTAGTTTGGGACTGTTATACCAAGAGAGAGCTTCTTGATCAATGGTTTGCACCAAAGCCATTAACAACAAAGACAAAGTCAATGGACTTTCGTGAAGGCGGACATTGGCATTATGCAATGGTAGAACCTAATGGCACGGAATACTGGGGATGGACTGATTATCTAAAGATCAAACCAATTGATTATTATACTTCATTGGATGCTTTCTGTAATGCAGAAGGTGAAATTAATAAAGATTTACCTCGTGCAGAGTGGCTGGTAACTTTTACAGACAAAGGAGAAAATGCTTTAGTTGAAACTATAGTAACCTACAAATCTCTGGCAGATTTAGAAGCAGTGATACAAATGAATATGGAGCAAGGTATGATAGCAACCCTTGAGAAACTTGACGAATTGTTGTTAACATTAAACAAATAAGTTAATGTGTGTATATGGATATAATTCAATTTCCATATGAATAATTTTAACTTCAAAATTTAGGGAAATGAAAAATTTCAATAGTAAGGTAGATGATTACATCGCAAAATCGGCCGAATTTGCTCAACCAATTCTCACTTATTTAAGAGAACTTGTTCACAATACCTGTCCTGATGTAGAAGAAGATATTAAATGGGGAACTCCTCATTATTCTTACAAAGGCGATCATTTGTGTATGATGGCAGGTTTTAAAAATCATTGTTCTTTTAGCTTATATAAAGCTGAACTGATGAAAGACAAGGCCATTCAGGACAGCGTGCTGGCTGGTAAAAAATTTGGGTATATGGATAAGTTGAAAGACATATCTGAATTACCGGCAAAAAAGGTTTTAGTTGCTTACCTTAAAGAAGCTATGGAACTTAATGCAAGCGGAACTGCAAAACCAAAAGCTGTAAAAGAAAAATCAACGGAAGAAGTTGTTGCACCGCAGGCATTTATCGACGCATTAAAGAAAAATAAAAAAGCAAGCTCCATCTTTGAAAGTAAATCTGCATCGTTCCAGAAAGAATACGTCAAATGGATTGCCGAGGCCAAAACAGACGAGACGAGAGATAAAAGAATAGAGCAAGCACTTGAATGGATAGCAGAGGGTAAAGGTAGATTTTGGCAGTATGCAAAAAAGTGAATAACCTCTGATATGGGATTGCTGCTAGTTGGGTTGAGATAGTAAATCAAACCTCGCGTAGTTTTATTATCTGACCCTAGCTGGCAGCATTCATCTATTGATCGTGTTTCATTAATGAAGGATAAGCATTTTCAGTATGATAATAAATCGTTGCGTCCTTCATCTTCTTTATTTTCTTTAAAGGGTGTTGTTTTTTAAATTGGTTCTCACTTGTGTTAAGATAAAGCAGTCGCTCTCCATTGGTCCATTCCACAAAATAAAAATCTTTTCCTTGAGTGTCTTTGTAATCCATAGAATATGCTGTTGCGTTATTGATAAGGATAATGGGGATTGGATTATTAGAGATGATCAAATTTTTAGATAATTTACTTACTTCATTAAGAACCTCATTATTTTTCCAGTTCACTGTATTGTAGCCAACCCCCTTGTGCCATTGCAGAGCATTTTTGTATGTCCTGTATGCAGGATAGATAAGCCATAGACAAAGAACAGATATCAGGTATTTTTTATATTTAAAATTTTCAATTGTCCTATCGATTATAATAAAGGTAAAAATCATAACAGGGATATATACAGGAGAAAGATATCTGTCGTCGAAATCACATATATCCTTAATGGTATTGATAAGGATGAAAAATCCAAGATAAGCAAAGATGAAAGAGATAAGTGCATTGAAAGCCGGCGGTATATGTTTTCTTAGTTTCAAACTAAAAATAACACAAGCTAGAATTAGAATGCTGATGAATGCTAATTTAAATGATGAGCTTAATGTGTTTGGAATAAAGTATGTTGATATAATCTCCAATGCATCTGTAATGTTTCTGAAAATAGATTTGCTACCTTTATCGTATTTTATTGAGAGGCTTCCACTTACAATATAATTTCTTATAAGCCATAGGCCCAAAAAGAAGCCTGAGTATATTACATAAGAGATGATGTTTTTTATTTTTTCACCAAAACTAAAATTTTCTGAAACTATAAGTGCAATGACAGTACTGAAAATAAAGGTGATTCCAATGTATCGGACATAAAACCCAGCTACTGAATAAAGGACCAGTAAGAAAAGAGATATCCCATTTTTGTTTTCCAGAAATGCTATAAGTGTTGAAAGATATGCAACTGAGAAAACTATAAATAAGTGGTCCGACCAGAGAAATACTCCATTCTGGACTAATACTGTTGAAAGTCCTATAGATATAAAAGTTATAAGCCGGATGATAGGATTCTTAATTGCTTTTTTTAGAATGAATATTGAACTGATGAGTATGCATAAAAGAAATATCGCATTGCTCCACATGGCAAAGATAAGTATGTCTAACCCGGTGTATTGGTAAAAAGATAACCATAATGCATATCCCGGAGGATATAGGGTTAATCTGTTGCCATGAATATCAAGGAAGAGGTCTGAGTTGGTAAAAGACCTTGCAGCCTGCACGTAATAACCAGAATCATGAGTCAGTTCAATTCCATTTGATCCAGCAATCAAAGGGATAAGTGCTGTAAAAAATAATGTGAGTATAAAATAAATAGTAAAAGTTATTTTACTTGACATAGTTATTTAAATCTTAATTATTATGTGAAAGTAAATCACACATTAGTAAAAATAGAAAAAGCTGCCATAAAACACAGCAGCCTTTCCTGATCATGAAAATAAACTAATTACTGTTTATTAACTTTCAGCTTTGAGCTTTCCGCTTTAAACTTTCCGCTTTAAACTAATGTTAGTTCAACACTTCTTTTAATGAAGCTTGTAAGGTCATTACCTTTAAGCATTCCCTGAGAAAGCAATGCCAGGTCAAATGCTTGTTTTGCAATTCTTGATTTAGCCTCATCTCCATCAGCCTGAAGGATTTTCTGTATCGTTTTGTGGTTAGCATTAACGATTACATTGAATTGATCAGGAAATTCTCCAAAGCCAGTTCTTCCGCCCATTGCCATGTCTTTCATTCTTCTCATAAACTCAGGCATGGTCAGAGATACAGGAAGTTCATCAACAGGAAGCGACTCAACTGTTACAGTCATGTTTGGCTTGCTGATTACCTTTTCGAAAATCTCTTTAACTGATTTCTGCTGATCTTCGCTTAGTACACTTTCAAGCTTTTCATCTTTATCTATAAGCTTTTCAACAGTATCAGCATCGACTCTCTTCAGATGGAATTTTTCATTTTTTCTCTCTGCAAGACCAATGAAATGGCTGTCAATAAGAGTGTCTAGCAAAAGAACATCATAGCCTTTTCTTTCTGCAGACTGAATGTAAGCGTCCTGTTTACCAGGGTCAGAACTGTAAAGTGCAACAATGTCCTGATTCTTGTCCGTCTGACTATCCTTGATGCGTTCTTTGTATTCGTTTACTGTGAAGAATTCATTCTTAAGGTTTTTTAACAGACAGAAGTCTTTAGCTTTTTCATAGAATTTATCTTCACTGATCATTCCATATTTTATGAACACGCCAATGTCATTCCATTTTTCTTCAAAGCCTTTTCTGTCATTGTTAAATAGCTCTGATAGTTTGTCAGCTACTTTTTTAGTTATGTAAGTATTGATTTTCTTAACATTTCCATCTGCCTGAAGATAACTTCTTGATACGTTCAGAGGAATGTCCGGAGAATCAATAACACCATGAAGTAACATCAGAAATTCAGGAACAACATCTTTTACTTCGTCGGTAATGAATACCTGACGACTGTAAAGCTGAATTTTGTTCTTTTGTACTTCGAATTCACCTTTCAATTTAGGGAAATATAATATACCAGTTAGGTTGAAAGGATAATCAACATTCAGATGGATCCAGAATAATGGGTCTTCAGTGAATGGATAAAGTTCTTTATAGAAGTTAATGTAATCTTCGTCTTTCAGTTCAGAAGGTTGTTTGGTCCAGATAGGGTTTGGATTGTTTACAACCTTTGCATCAAACTCAATTTGAACTGGAAGGAATTTACAATACTTGTCGAGTATATTCTGAAGCCTGTATTTGTCAAGGAACTCCTTGCTGTCTTCAGCTACATGAAGGATGATGTCTGTACCTCTTGTAGCTTTATCTGCTGCTGAAATTTCGAACTCAGTGCTACCGTCACATATCCATCTCGCAGGTTCAGAACCTTCTCTGAATGATTTAGTAACGATTTCTACTTTTGAAGCTACCATGAAGGCGCTGTAAAAGCCTAATCCAAAGTGTCCGATGATTTGCTTGTCTTCACCTTTGTCTTTGTATTTTTCAAGAAATTCAGTCGCACCGGAAAAAGCTATCTGGTTGATGTATTTTTTGATTTCATCTGCTGTCATACCGATACCATTGTCGCTAATGGTAATGGTTTTAGCATTTTCGTCCAATGATACGGTAACTTTTAAGTCACCAACTTCTTCTTTGCATTCCCCGAATGATGCAAGTTTTTTTAATTTTTGGCTGGCGTCTACAGCGTTGGAAACCAGTTCTCTAAGAAAAATTTCATGGTCCGAATAAAGAAATTTCTTGATTATCGGGAAAATATTTTCGGTGTGAATGGATAAAGTACCTTTTTCTTCTGCCATTGTATTTTTATATTTAATTAATTTTCTGTTCGATAATTTTCAAAAACCATTCCATTGGAGGGAGAAACTGTCAAACTGACAGTAATTTAATGTAAACATTATCGTCAATACTTTTTTGTAGTTTAAATTATATCTATCAATTTTGACGTTTGATATTTTAGTATGGAATTATATCCTTTAAAATTTAACCCGATTTTTAAAGAAAAAATTTGGGGAGGGCAAAAGATTAAGACTATCCTTGGAAAAGATTTTAGTCCCTTACCAAACTGCGGAGAAACATGGGAGATTTCCGGTGTAAAAGGAAATGTATCCAAAGTAAGTGAAGGGTTACTAAAGGGCTGTGGCCTGGATGTGCTGATCGAAGAGTATAAGGGGAAACTTGTCGGGGAAAGAATTTATAAGGAATTCGGCAATGAATTTCCTTTGCTTGTAAAATTTATTGATGCCAATGAAGACTTGAGTATTCAGGTGCATCCTGATGATAAAATTGCGAAAGCTAAACATAGCTGTTTTGGAAAAACTGAAATGTGGTATGTTTTTCAGGCAGAGGAAGGGGCGAGACTCAATACTGGTTTTCAGAAAGGCGTAACGAAGGAGAAGTACCTTGAATACCTGGAAAATAAGAAACTTGAAGAGGTTTTGAATTTTGAAGAGGTAAAATCCGGAGATGTATTTTATCTCCCTGCCGGCAGGGTTCATTTTATCGGCAAAGGTATTCTGCTTGCTGAAATTCAGCAAACATCTGACATTACTTACCGTATTTACGATTTTGACAGGGTTGATGATAAGGGACAAAAAAGAGAATTGCATACGGAGCAGGCTCTCGATGTCATCGATTTTAACTATTATTCCGATTACAAAACCCGATATAGTGATAGGGTGAATACTCCGGTTCAGCTTGTTCAGAGTGTTTGCTTTACAACAAATTTGCTGCATGTAAACGGAGTAATCTCAAGATCTTATAAAGGTCTGGATTGTTTTGTGATCTATGTTTGCTTTGAAGGTGAGGCTGTTATTAAGTATGGAAAAGAATCGGTTGATATTCAGAAGGGAGATTCGGTTTTGATTCCGGCAACTATTGATGAGGTGACAGTGGAAAGCATTTCTGAAACCAAACTTTTGGAATCTTATATAGATTAAGTAAGAAATAGATATTTAAATTGGAATCCTTCTCTTCTTTAAAAGGGAGGGATTTTTTATTTTCAGCATCAAGGTAAATATGTTTTTTGTAGGGCAGGATTAGAAGAAAAAGGGGAACAAAATAAAAAAACAGGAATCGATGCAAAACCTCGCAAGCAATTCCTGGTAAAAGACAAACCTCAGCTTGCCATTTTTTGCTTTTGTACCGGCGACACTGCTTTGGGATTTATTTTTGCTGCCTGTACCGTTGTTCTTTTAATTTTATTCTTTGCTCCTGCTGTATTTCCTGATTTCCAGATGAGATAGTAAACAAATATTGACAATACGATAGTGCCAATAGAAGCAAGCATTGTTATTCTATAGGTGTTCACATCTTCAACAGCTTCAGCATGCGTAACAGGTATTACAAGTATATATGTTATAAGAATTAATAGAATCTTCTTCATATGTTGTTGGAGTAAATGTTCCTCTTATTTGAAGAACAGGAGCGAGAAATGATATGTTTGTGATAGCGCTAGAGGTATTGATTTTATTGGTGGTTTGGAGGAGTTGTAATTTTGTGAACAGTGGAAATGCCGGTTTGGTAGTCTGTACAGCTAATATGAGAAGTTAAAAAAAAGAGGCAACCTTGATGAGGTTGCCTCTGCATATTTGTAGTAACTATTACTAGGCCTTGTTGCTTTTATAGTAGTTGATCAATCCGTTGGTGGAAGCGTCATGTGATGTTACTTTGGCATCACCAGGAAGCTCAGCAAGGATCTTCTTTGCAAGTTGTTTTCCAAGTTCTACACCCCATTGATCATAAGGGTTAACGCCCCAGATCATCCCTTGTACAAAAATCTTGTGCTCATACATTGCCACAAGTGCACCAAGTGTTTCAGGTGTCAGTTTCTTGAAGAATATAGAGTTTGTTGGTCTGTTACCTGGAAATACTTTATGAGGAAGTAACTTTTCAAGAGCTTCTCCTTTTAATCCTTCTTTCTCCAATTCAGCTTTTGCTTCAGCTTCAGTTTTACCTTTCATCAAAGCTTCAGTCTGAGCGAAGAAGTTCGCCAGAAGTTTTTCATGATGATCGCTAACAGGATTCTGAGTTTGAACAGGAGCAAGGAAGTCAGAAGGGATAAGTTTTGTTCCCTGATGTATTAATTGGTAGAAAGCGTGTTGACCGTTAGTTCCAGGCTCTCCCCAAATGATAGGACCTGTCTGATAAGCACCTTCAATAACATCGCCATCTCTTGTAACTCTCTTACCGTTGCTTTCCATATCACCTTGCTGGAAGTATGCTGCAAAACGGTGCATGTACTGGTCGTATGGTAAGATTGCATGAGATTCAGCTCCATAGAAATTATTGTACCAAACACCTAGCAATGCTAATATAGCAGGGATGTTTTTCTCTAGAGGCTCATTTCTGAAATGGTTATCCATTGCATGAGCACCGGCAAGAAGCTTTTCGAAATTCTCAAATCCGATGTATACTGCAATGGACAAGCCTATTGCAGACCATAAAGAATATCTTCCTCCAACCCAATCCCAGAACTCGAACATGTTTTCAGTATCTATACCAAATGCAGAAACTTCTTTTGCATTCGTAGAAAGAGCCGCAAAGTGTTTAGCTACAGCCTTCTGATCCTTTGCTGTTGCAAGGAACCAGCTTTTTGCAGACTCAGCATTGGTAATAGTTTCTTGAGTAGTAAAAGTCTTAGATGCTATGATAAATAGTGTAGTCTCCGGATTTACTGCTTTAAGCGTTTCAGCTATATGAGTTCCGTCTACGTTGGAAACAAAGTGAACATTAAGACCTGCCTTTGCATATGGTTTTAAAGCTTCCGTAACCATATACGGGCCAAGGTCAGAGCCTCCGATACCGATGTTTACTACATCAGTGATAGATTTGCCAGTATATCCTTTCCATGCGCCGCTTCTAACCTGTTCACAGAATTTTTTCATTTTGTCAAGCACCTTGTTTACTTCAGGCATCACATCTTTGCCATCAACTATTACAGGAGTGTTTGATCTGTTTCTCAATGCCACGTGCAATACAGCTCTGCCTTCGGTGTTATTGATCTTTTCACCTTTGAACATCGCTTCAGTCCATCCTTTTACATCTCTTTCTTTTGCAAGATCAAAAAGGAGTTTTAGAGTTTCTTCCGTGATTCTGTTTTTTGAATAGTCAACAAGTATGTTATTAAACTTTAATGAAAACTTGTCAAAACGAGATGGATCTTTCTCAAACAAGTCGCGCATCTGCAGAGAACTGGTTTGGTCAAAATGCGTTTTTAGTTTCTGCCAGGAAGCAAGCTCTGTTAATTTTTTCATAAGTGTGTTTAATTCTGTTTTTCCCGATGAGAATCAATTTCCTCCATAACTAATGGCGGTAAATAGATTTTCACTATTTCGATTTTATTCGAAAAATCCGCCAAATATAAGAAAATGATAGAAAATATCGGGATTTTCCCAGATCCATTATGGTTGTCAACTACAAAATCTTGAACTCCGTACGCCTGTTCTTTTGCCTGCCTTCCTCTGTGGCATTGTCGGCAATTGGTTTTGCACTACCGTATCCTTTGTATATCAATCTGTTATTGGATATGCCGGAAGAAGAGAGGTATTCAGAGACTTTTTGAGCCCTGGTTTTGGATAGAGCGATGTTTGCGTCAGCATTTCCTGTGTTGTCAGTATGACCGGAAATTTCAATTTTTATGGAAGGGTTTTCTTGTAATAGTTTAACAAGTTTCTGTAATTCAATGGTTGACTCTGGTCTCAAGTCTGATTTACCAGAATCAAAAAAAATGTTTTTCAGAACCACTGTAGCACCCGATTTTGCGCTTTGAAGCTGAACATCATTTTTTAATTCTTTATATCCGTCTTTTTCTGAGAGGAAGACATTGTCAGAATAAAATAACTTCCCTTTTTTCTCAATGGTGATTCCGTAATTTTTTCCGGATGGAAGGGCAACCATATATTTTCCGTTTGCACTGTTAGAGGAGAATTTAGCAACTACCTCTCTGCTCGAGTTGTCAGTAATTGTAATATCAGCATCCAAAGGTTTTCCTGTTTCGTCTTTTACAGTTCCTTTAAGCAATGCAAGCTCTGGCTCTTCGCTTACCGGCATTCTTACCGAATATAGATCCTGCCTTCCTTGTCCGCCTTCTTTATCAGAAGAATAATAACCGATTTTACCATTAGCAGAAAGCACAAAATAAACATCTTCTCCCGCCGTGTTAAGAGGATATCCGAGGTTTACAGGAGCTGACCATCCGCCTGAAGCAGTTTTCTCAGATTTAAATATGTCAAATCCTCCCATAGTAGAGTGACCTTTGGAGCTGAAATAAAGGGTTTTTCCATCAGGGTGAATGAATGGAGCATCTTCATCAAACGGAGTATTGATACCTTCAAGCTTTTTGGGGACTGACCATTTACCGCCTAAAGTTCTTGAACAATAATAGATATCTCTGTTAGCCTGAAAGTTTTCAGCTCTTACAAAATACAAAGTCCGCTCATCAGGAGAAAGACATGCTGAGGTTTCGAAAAATGGAGTATTAATAGAGAGGGGTTCTGGTTTCGTCCATTGATTACCTTTCTTTTCAGACATATAGATATCCCCTCCATTGCTGCTTTTGTAAATGAACATTGTTTCCCCGGAAGGAGCTATGCCTATGCAGGCATCATGCAAATCCGAGTTTATAGGTGTGCCCATATTTTGAGGGGTATCCCATGCGCCACCCTTGTTCTGACTTACATAAATATCTTCAAAATAAAGACCGTCATATTCTTTTTTTCCACCTGTAGAACCTGTTCTGCGGGAAGTAAAATAAAGTTCAGATAAGTCAGGAGTGATGTAAGGAAGATATTCCTGGAACTGTGTATTTACAATAGGTCCGGCATTTGAAATTTTAAAATCCACAGGATTTTTTAAATACCCCTTTCCGTATTCGCACTCTGTAATTAGTTTGGAAATTGCTCTCTTATTTTTGTTACCTGGGTCTGATTTTTTGTAGTTTTCAATTGCCTTGTCAAAGTTGTGATTGAGCTGATAAGATTGAGCAAGAAGGAAATACATTTCACTGGTAGGAGCCTCTGAGTTTGCCACTGCGTCTGCTGCAAATTTCAGAGCCTTGGTTTTAGGAGACGTGAATAGGTAACACTGTGCAATCCTGAAATTAACGTACGGGTCTGTTTTCTTCTGTTCTAGGGCCTGCTCATATATTCCTAGCGCCTGAAAGAAATTTTTTTCTTCAAAAAACTTGTCTGCTTTTTTGATAAGCTTTTCGTCCTGACTAAAACTTTTTAAGGAGAAAAAAAGAAAGAAGGAAAGGATAAGTATGTTTCTTGTGAATTGCATAGGACTCCGGGATTTAGAGGGTTTTAATCGCAGTAGAAGTGTTTTACAATTTAGCATGGATTGCTGCGGCTTAAAAACAAAGAATGTCAGAAAACTTAAAATGCTCCCTGACATTCTTCTGATAAAGAAAACGAAAATGATTTTGAAATATTGAACTATCTCAGTCTGTCCACTGATCTTACAAGTTCTTCATCTTTTCTGATAAATCTGTTTGCAAGCATATTCAGGATAATACCAGCTATCGGTAAAAAGAAAGCAATGTCAAAGCTTTCCTCATAAAGAGTAAAGCCTATTTTTTTAACTTCGTGAATAGCATAAACATTAGCACCGATAAGCGCAGACATTAGCAGGGAATTAACCAGACCAAGTTTCATCTGGAACAGTCTGTTTTTGTATTTGAAAATGGAAATCAAAGCTGTAACTGCGGCCACTATGGCAATAGCTGCTATATAAGAGGAAGCGTATACCGCGTCGCCAGGGTTGGTCGTCTCATATGCCTTAAAGGAATTAACAATGATTTTTAGGCCAGTTTGTGGTTCCGTTTTCTCCCAAATAGGGAAAAACAAGGTAAGTACCATCACTACTGCCACAAAAAAGAGAAGGACTGATTGGATTCTTTGAATCATCTTAGGATCGTTTTTAAATTGCGAAAAGCAAAAATAATATCATTTTGTTTTAAATTACAACTTTCTTTGAGTGGAGGTAAAGTGAAACGTTATTTTCTAGAGGTTGCCTATAAAGGGACAAATTACAGTGGCTGGCAGATACAGAAAAATGCTGTTTCGGTGCAGGAAGAGTTAAATAAGGTACTAAAGGTACTATTCGGAGATAAAATAAATACCCTTGGAAGTGGTCGGACAGATACGGGAGTGCATGCAGAACAACAATTCGTACAAATAGATCTGGAGAAAGACCTTACAATTGATTATCTGTACAAAATCAACAGAATGCTTCCCGAAGATATTTCTGTAAGGGAATATTTTGTGGTGAATTCTGAATCGAATGCGCGATTCGATGCCATTTCAAGAAGATACGAATATAGAATTACTCGTGTAAAAAATCCTTTTTTGTTTGGACTAACCTACTTTTACCCTCGTCCTATGGATGTGGCTCTCTTAAACAATGCATCCGCTTTGTTGTATAATTATTTTGACTTTCAAAGTTTTAGTAAGGTTAAAACATCTGTAGAGAATTTCCTTTGCACCATTTACAGAGCTGAATGGGAAGAAAGAGGAGATCTTTTGATTTTTCATGTGGAAGCTAACAGGTTTTTAAGGGGAATGGTAAGAGCGCTGGTTGGTACTCTTATTGAGGTTGGCTTGGGTAAAATGTCTATCGAAGAATTTAAAGAAATTCTGGATAAAAAAGACCGTAAAGCTGCAGGGCGCGCAGCACCTCCGGAAGGGCTATTTCTTTGTGAAGTAAAATATCCCAAAGAAATCTTTTTCAAAGAATAATTTTAAAGAACAAAATTTTAATCAAAGCATTAGTAATTAGGTTCTTTAAGTGAATGAGGAAAAAATGGGATTTAACTTTCTTTCGCTCCTCTTAGTTTTTAGATTACTTTTGCTCAAAATAATTGAAGCATTGTGAAAGATAAGAAAACGATCAGCGGGAATTTATTTGATCTAAAGATCCTTAATAGACTTTTTCAATACCTGAAGCCTTACAAAGGATCCTTTCTGTTTTTGATTTTCCTTACTGTTCTCTCAGCCATTCTGGGACCAGCTAAGCCTTTGATCATCAAGTATACGCTCGATACTTATGTTCAAAGCAGTGATGCATTAGGACTTAGAAATATGGTCTTATTGCTTTTGGGGCTTCTGGCCTTGCATTCGGTTGTTGAATATTCTCACACATATATTGCCAGCTGGCTAGGACAAAGTGTAATCAAAGACATCAGAATAAAATTATTTTCTCACCTTGTCAGATTCCGTCTGAAGTTTTTTGACCGCACACCTATTGGTACGCTGGTGACGAGAAACGTGTCAGATGTGGAAACTCTATCCAACGTATTCAGCGAAGGTTTGGCTTCAATCGTTGCCGATTTATTGCAGCTTGCAACGATTCTTGGTGTAATGTTTTATATCAACTGGAGGCTTACTTTGTACAGTCTTTCAATGCTGCCTTTGTTGTTACTTTCTACCTATATTTTTAAAGAAAAAATAAAAAGTTCATTCAACGAAGTGCGAACTGCTGTGGCCCGCCTTAATGCTTTTGTACAAGAGCATATAACGGGTATGAGCATCGTTCAGATCTTTAACAGTGAGTCAAGAGAATTTGAGAAGTTTAAAAAGATCAACGAAGAGCATAAGGTTTCCAATTTAAAGTCTGTCCTTTATTATTCCATTTATATGCCCGTGGCTGAGATTATGGCAGCAATCGGAACTGGACTTTTGATATGGTATGGCGCCAATTCTGTCATGAAAGAAACGGTGAGTCTTGGGGATTTGGTAGCATTTATTTTGTATATCTCCATGTTTTTCCGTCCTATCAGAATGATCGCAGACCGTTTTAATACTCTGCAAATGGGTATTGTGAGTTCAGACAGGATATTCAAATTATTGGACAACGATGAAGATATTATTCCTAATGGTACATATAAAGCTCAAGAATTTAAAGGCGAAGTAAAGTTTGACAAAGTCTGGTTTGCCTATTCTGAAGAAGACTATGTTTTAAAAGATATTTCTTTTAATGTGAAAGCAGGAGAGAAGGTAGCCTTCGTCGGGGCTACAGGTGCGGGTAAATCATCAATCATTAATATTTTAAATAGATTTTATGACATCAACAAGGGAACGATCCTGGTCGATGGTGTTGATTTAAAAACATATGATTTAAATTATCTGAGATCTCAGATTTCAATGGTGTTGCAGGATGTATTTCTTTTCAGCGACAGCATCAGAAATAATATTACTTTGAGAAATGAAGCGATAAGTGACGCAAAAATTTGGGAAGCTGCCGAGTTGGTAGGTGCAAGGGGCTTTATTGAAAGACTTCCCGGAGGTCTGGATTATAACGTTCAGGAAAGGGGCGCAACACTTTCTGTTGGTCAGAGACAATTGATTTCCTTCATCCGCGCAATGGTTTATGATCCTAAAATTATAGTTTTGGATGAAGCGACTTCTTCTATAGACTCAGAAACGGAAGAGTTAATTCAAAAGGCAATAGAGAAGCTTATGTTGGGAAGAACATCCATCATAATAGCACACAGGCTTTCAACAATAAGAAATTCCGATAAAATTATAGTCATGGATAAAGGAGAAATTAAAGAAACCGGTAGACATGAAGAGTTGATTGCAAAAGGCGGGCTATACGCTCAACTTAACAAACTTCAATATAAAAATCTTTTGGAAGCATAATGAATAAAAAACTGTTAATCTGGATTGGTGTAATATTTTTTACAGCTGTACTTGGAAGCTTTGCATACCAAAAGCTTGGCGGATTTAACGAACCTGTTTATAAGGTAAAAGTAGCTCCTACTTTTTTTATGTTGGGTAAGCCATATCATGGCATACTTGCGGATAAAGCTTTTGGCCAGCTTTTTAATGATGCTGAGAATCTGAAATCCGGCAGGTTTAAAAATGGATTAGTGGCAGGTTACTTTTATAATGAAACAGAAAAGGGAACAGATACTATTAAAGCTTTCATAGGATTATTGTTTGAAGATTCTCTTACTCCTATCAAAGGTTATTCAGTATTAAGGATTGATCAGAGGAAGGTAATTGAGGCTACAGTAAATGCTCATTTTCTGGTAGCTCCAGCAAATATTTATGAAAAAATTAAAGCTTTTGGGAAAGATCAAAATCTAACAGTGAAAGCTTCTCCGGCACTGGAAATTTATCCAAAAGAAAGGCAGTTTGTAATACAGATTCCTGTCGTAGAATGATTTTTAAAAACTTAAAGCGAAACCTCGTTGAGACGCCATGCTGGCGTCTCCCTATCCACCTGAGCAGTTTTTTATTTTTGAATAATCTAGAGATTGATAAATAACAGTTTCGTTGCTATGTTTATATAAAATCCCAATTTTTAAATATTCATATTTTTATTTTTTTTTATCTTTATTTAATGGCTTTGTAGTCTACAATGCTTATATTTCTTTTTATTAGAATAAATTAAAGCCAATTAGGCGCTTCGAATAAAATTTCTATCAAATCAATTTTACATAAATTCATCTATTAACTCAAACCCATATGAAGATTTATACAAAACATCTTTCATTTTTAATTTTATCTCTGATGTTTGGGCATTTGCTCTACGCTCAGCCAGAATCGAATACAGAATATTATAAAGCTCCTAAAGCCGATACTGCTCCTGTTATTGATGGAAATGCTAATGATGCTGTATGGAATGATGCTGCGTGGGTTCCAATTAGCAATGTTTATATTGGCAATCCTGTGACCGCAGATGATTTCAGTGGCAGGTACAAAATCGTTTGGACTAGCGATAGGTTATATATCCTTGCTGAAATTACAGACGACATTTTAAGAGATGTTAATTCTCCTGCACTTACTAATTACTGGGATGATGATTGTCTGGAGTTGTTCCTGGATGAAAATAAATCGGGTGGGCCCCATGAGTTTAGTTATAATGCATTCGCCTATCATATGGCGATCAATAATATTGATGTTGCAGACAATGGGACAGATGGGAAGCCTCATTTATTTAATGATCACATCACTTCTGCTAAAATTCAGTCTGGGACAAAATACACCTGGGAAGTTTCAGTAAAGGTTTTCGGTGAAAATTTTGTTTATGGTCAAAACAATACTCCTTTAACTTTGAATGAGGGCAAGATTATGGGTTTTAACCTGGCTTACTGTGATAACGACAAAGCCCAAACAAGGGAAAATTTCATAGGGTCCCGCTATCTTGACAAATCTATTGCAAATAATGGATACATCAATGCAGATGTTTTTGCCAAGTTAGAGTTGGTTGCTGGTTCTGTTACAACTGGCATAGACGCATCAAATGATCAAAATGCTTTTTTGATTTACCCTAACCCTGCTGAAGAAGGTGTTATATATTTAAATCAAACCTCTAACATAGAGATCTATAATGCTCTTGGTAATCTTGTTTCTTCTGCAAAGGCTGTTTCAGTAGTAGATATATCTTCTTATTCTAAAGGACCTTATCTTCTGAAAACTGATAAGGGTGAAGTTTTAAGGTTTGTGAAGAAGTAAGTTATTAATGTATCTTTTTATAAGGTAAGGTATAGAGGATAAACTTATAAATGGAAGATAGTATAAAATAAAAAGAGCTAAGCATCTAAAATGCTTAGCTCTTTTTATGAAGTCTATCTGTCTGGATTATTAAACCTTACTTTCTTCTTCCAGCTGTTTGGTATATAAAGTCTTATAAATTCCGTCGAGTTTCATCAGGTTTTCATGATTTCCCCTTTCTGCGACTTCACCATTTTCCAGAACTATGATCTGGTCTGCCAGCTTCACTGAAGATGCCCTGTGAGAAATAATGATTGTTGTTCTGTCTTTCATTATTTTCTTAAGATTGTTAAGAATAGTGTTTTCTGTCTTCGTATCAACAGCAGAAAGGCAATCGTCAAGAATCAATATTTTAGGGGACCTTGAAATCGCTCTTGCAATGGACAATCGCTGCTTTTGCCCACCTGAAAGGGTGATTCCTCTTTCACCGAGGATAGTATCAAATTTATCAGGAAACTCTACTATGTTTTGGTACAGATCAGCATCTTTAGCAGCTTGCACGATCTGGTCTTCTCCTATAAATAGTGATCCAAATGCAATATTATTTCTAATGGAATCACTAAACAAAAAGACATCCTGAGGAACGTATCCGCATTGCGCTCTTAGTGACTGGATATCATAATCCCTGATTGCAACATTATCAACCTTGATAGTGCCTTGAGAAGTATCATAAAGTCTTACCATAAGATTTGCAATGGTAGATTTACCAGAGCCTGTGCCTCCTATGATGGCTAGAGATTCTCCCGCTTTTACTTTAAAAGAAACTCCATTAAGAGCTTTTATTCCTGTGTCAGGATAAACAAGGGAAACATTATCAAATTCAACTTCACCTTGAATATTTTTGCTGAAATTCTTTTGTGAAACAATATCAGTCTTGGTTTTCAGGAATTCATTAATTCTTCCCTGAGAAGCTTCTGCTTTCTGCACCAGGCTGGTTGTCCAGCCAAGAGAAGCAACTGGCCAGGTCAGACGGTTGATGTATAAAAAGAATTCCGGAATATTTCCATAGTGTAATCTTCCTTCGATCAATTCATTTCCTCCGACATATAGAACCATGATTGTACTTAATCCTATTAAGGCAAGAATAACAGGAAAGAAGAATGCATTTACTCTGGCAAGTTCAAGGGATTTGGCTTTATAAACCTCGCTAGCATCTGCAAAACCCTGAGAAATTTTATCCTCTCTTACAAATGATTTGGCTACCCTTATTCCGGAAAAAGATTCCTGAGAATAGGTTGAAAGCGCCGAAAGCTCTTTTTGTATGGCTAAAGATTTTTTAACTATAAGGTTTTCAATCAGGAATATTGAAAGGGCAAGTATGGGCAGAGGAAGAAGTACATATAATGTAAGTTTTGCATTGGCAAAAAACATAATGGGGACAGTGACAGCAAAAAGCACAATTAGATCCAAAATGTACATTATAGCTGGTCCCAGGTACATTCTGACGTTACTTACATCTTCCGAAACTCTAGCAAGTAAATCTCCAGTATTGTTTTTTCTGTAAAAACTAAGAGGGAGCGTCTGATAATGTTCATAGATTTCATTTTTCAGATCGAACTCGATAAGTCTTGAAGTACCGATTATTGTCTGTCTCTGGAAATAAAGGAAAAGCCCACTGAGTATTGCCATGCCAATAATGGCAAGCCCTGCCATTGCGATGTTATAGGCAAAATTATCAGTCTGGAAAAAGATTTTTTCCATTCCTTTGGTATCTGTTCTGTTGTAACTTTCAGTAACATAGTTGATTGCCCAACGGACAATTACAGCAGGTACTGTAGCGAAAATTTTTGATAAAATTATAAAGCCAAGTCCCAGTAAAAATTTTGTCCTGTACTTGTAGAAATATTTATTGAGGTAATTTAACTCCTTCACAACGAATTAATGCTTAATTTTAAAATCCACTTCTTCTTAAAATTGAAAAGGAGTGAAAAAAAAACTAATATTGCTCCCGAGATTTAAGAAGGTATTCGACCCAAAGATAAACTAAATAAAGTTTAAAAAGTTGAAGTCCGGAAGAATCTGAAATTTTAATTAAAATACAAAACGTTCTTTACAATTCTGCGATGTTAAACAGGAGGCTATTACGAGTAAAAGTGATGCAAACGCTCTATGCGCTAAGTCAGTCTGAGGTGTCAAATTTTGAGCTGGGAAAAGATTACATGGATGAAAAATTTGCTCCGGATCTTAATGCACCGGAAAGGCCAGATTACGAGAAACTTCATAAGCAAAAGGAGCACGCCAAAAAAGTATACGAAAGAAGTTTTTTACACCAGAGTGTTATTGATACTGAGTCAGATCCTGAAGTAAAAGTTGCAGTCCTAAATGCAAGAAATGAATTCAAAAAGCAGGTCGACAAAGACCGCAAGTATTTCAGGGTTTTGCTGGGGGAAAACGTTAATTCAATCTATGAGAGATACATCAAATTCTTGATGTTGCCATATAAAATCGCAGAAGAGGCAGAATTTAACTTTAACAAGAATAAAAATAAATTTATCATTACTCCTGAAGATGCCCTCAACGAAATCAAACTGAAACAAAATAAATTAGTTGAGGCTTTAGCTTTGAATAAACATATTGAGGCAGCAAGAATCAAAAAGAACATCAGCTGGAGAGAAGGGGAAATAGCAAGTATTTATAGAGATATTGTACGTCCTGATAAGGAATATCGCGATTATCTTATGAAACCTTCTGATTTTGAAACTGATAAAGCGTTTATTCTTTACCTATTAAAAACTCTTATATTCAAAAGTAAAATTGTTGATGGCTTTTTTGAAGAGGGAGATATTTATTGGACAGAAGATAAATCTATCATAAAAAGTCTGGTAATTAAAACTCTTAAAGAAATAGAGGAGGACAAATCAGAAGATTTCGAGCTTCTGGAAATTTCCGGAAACTGGGAAGAAGATCAGGAGTTTTACAGAGAACTTTATGATAAAACAGTTGCTGATGAAGAGGAGTTAGAGAAACTGGTTGAGGATAAAATTAAAAACTGGGATATCGAAAGACTAGCCGCTACAGATAAAATTATCCTTAAACTGGCAATCGGTGAAATGATACATTTTCCTAGTATTCCTGTGAAAGTAACCATTAATGAGTATATTGAAATATCAAAAGAATACAGTACTCCTAAAAGCAAGCAATTTGTAAACGGTGTACTTGATAAGGTTTCCGAAGAGTTGGTAAAGTCAGGAGTGATTAAGAAAAGCGGAAGAGGTTTGATAGACAATAAATAAGTTTTAAGTGGTAAGTTTTAAGTAAAAAGCTAAAAGCTAAAAGCGTAAAGCTTAAAGTTTTATTTAAGCCCCTTAGGGGGTGATATTCTGTCAGCATAGGGTGGAGCCCTATGCATGATTTAAGCTCGGCTAAAGTTGAAGTATTTAGGGAAATCTTTTAAGCTTTCTGTTTTTTGCTTTTAGCTTTCTGCTTTCCACTTTTAGCTTTTAGAAGAAGACAAAAAATTTCAAATAATAAATTTGTATTGACATGAGCAAAAGTTCTAAAACCTTCCTGGCTTTTCTGGCCGGTGCTACAGCAGGCGCAATCATTGGTATCCTTTACGCTCCCGACAAAGGAAAAAATACCAGAGATAAATTAAGTTTTCAGCTTGATAAGTATAAAACCAAACTTCAGGAACTTATTGCTCAATTAATGGAAGAAAAAGATTTGCCTCATACTGCGGCAAGAGCTGAAGGGCAAAAGGTAATCAATGATACAAAAGTTAGAGCGGAGGAGCTTCTGGGAGATGTGGAAAGTCTGATTGATCAGATAAAAGGTCGTAAGTAATTTTTAATAAGGTCCCTAAATTTTTAATTTATGAAGAAGCTGGTTACTCTAATTCCGGGCGATGGAATAGGCCCGGAAATCGTTGAATCCGTTAAGGATATTTTCAGTGCAGCTGGCGCCCCGATTGACTGGGAGGAAATCAACGCAGGCCAAATTTCTGTCGACAAAGGCGGAAAATTAATACCTGATGAGTTGATTGCTTCTTTAAAAAAGAATAAGATCGGTTTGAAAGGTCCGATTACAACTCCCGTAGGGAAAGGTTTTAAAAGTATCAATGTTCAGCTTCGTCAGCTGTTTGATCTTTATGCCAATATCAGACCTTGCAAAAACATTCCAGGATTGGTTACCAAATTCTCCAATGTAGATTTAGTCATTGTTAGAGAAAATACAGAAGGACTTTATTCAGGGTTGGAATTTTACGACGAACGTCTGGGGATCTCAGATTCAATCGCTCGAGTAACTAAAGCAGGGTGTTATCAGATTGTGAAAGAGGCTTTTGAATACGCTAAAAATAACGGGCGTAAAAAAGTTACTTTAGTACATAAAGCAAATATCCTTAAACATGCTGGTGCGCTCTTCCTTCAGGCTGGCGAAGAGATTGCCAAACAATATCCAGATATTCAAAAAGACGAAGTTATTATCGATAACATGTGTATGCAGCTGGTTGTAAGACCAGAGAAGTTTGACGTTATTGTTACCACCAATCTTTTTGGAGATATCCTTTCAGATCTTTGTGCTGGTCTGGTCGGTGGTCTGGGAATTGTTGCAGGATCTAATATCGGCAAAGAAGCTTCAATTTTTGAAGCTGTTCATGGTTCGGCTCCGGATATAGCCGGTAAAGGCATCGCTAATCCTACTGCAATTCTTAAGTCAGCTGTGATGATGCTTGAACACATGGGTGAACAAACCATCGCCAAAAAAATCGACAAAGCTCTTGATCTTACACTTTCTGTTAAAGAGCAGTGTACCGGTGATCTTGGTGGAAAAGCTTCGACCAAAGAATTTACTAAAAATGTCATAAAGAACCTTTAATACATTTTAATAACCAACACACCTAATATGAAACGCGCTTTTAAACTAATTTTTTCTTTGAGTCTGGCAGGAGCGTTAATGCTTTCTGCATGCGAAAAGAAAGGTGAAGAATCAACAGGAACTTCTGAATCAACTGAATCTTCTGCAAACGGAGATTCTACTGAAGGAAAAAAGGAGGAACAACTTGCTACTACTCAAATATCTTTTGCTGAAAGCAGCCATAATTTCGGTAAAATCAATGAAGGAGAAATTGTAGAACACACATTTATTTTCAAAAATACCGGAACAGCACCTCTTATCATTAGAGACGCCAAGGCTTCTTGCGGATGCACTATTCCTGAATGGACAAAAGAACCAGTACAGCCAGGACAAGAAGGAAAATTGGAAGTGAAATACAATAGCTCTGGAAAAGAAGGAAAAATCAATAAAACAGTAACTGTATTTGCCAATACAGAGCCTGCAGAAACAAAGCTTGAAATCGAGGCAGAAGTACTTACCAAGAAGAATTTGTCTGGTCCGTTTAAAAACCAATAAAACCTAAATATTACATTACAAATTTAATTATGAACCTAAACATTTTATTGCAAGCGCAACAAGGAGGAGATCAGTGGGTATCTCTTGTTTTTTTCGGCGTTATCATTGTGGTATTTTATTTCTTTATGATCAGACCGCAACAGAAAAAGTCAAAAGAACAAAAGGAATTTAGAGACAGCGTAAAGAAAGGCGATGATGTTGTTACAATTGGCGGCCTTCATGGTAAAGTTTCCAGTGTTGAAAGTGACGATACAATCATTCTGGAAGTAGATAAAGGAGTGAAACTTAAATTTGAAAGATCAGCAATCTCAGCTGAGGCAACTAAAAGAACTCAGGCTCCTGCTGCCAAATCTTAATTCGATTGAGTAAAGGTAAGTTCATATTGGGTATAAAAGCTGACTGGCGAGCAGTAATACTATGTATTGTAGCAGCTAGTACATTCTGGTTTTTAAACGCTATGAATGATGATTACACTTCCAATATTACTTATCCTGTAATATTTGACTATCCAGAGGACAAACTGGTAGCTGTCGAGAAACTTCCATCCAAAATCAGAATCAATGCATCTGGTTATGGATGGAATTTTTTTAGAAAAACTTTTTGGTTTAAAACGACTCCCATTCATATTGAAATCAAGAGAGTGCCTAAGAAGAAATATATGTCTTCTGAGCAGCTCTATCAGGTAGTGAGCCAACAGCTGGATGATCTGAAGGTTAATTATGTTCTTACTGATTCTTTGTACTTGCCATTTGAAAAACTGAGAAAAAAGAAAGTTGTAATAACTGCGGATACTTCAAAAATATCTATGGCTCCAGGCTATATGATTGTTGGTCCTATAAAAATTTTTCCCGATACTCTAACTGTACGCGGCGGCTATTCTCAGGTAAAAGAGTTTCCTGACACTTTAAACCTCTTTATCCCTCAAACAAATATTTCATCTTCTTATGATGAGGATGTGAAAACCGAAATTTCTTATTCTCCTGAGATTGTTCTCAGCGTACCTAAGGTTAAAGTCAAATTTGAAGTAGAAAAGGTTCACAAAGAGAATATTGTTCTTTCACTCCAGAAAGTAAATTTTCCGGAAGGAAAAAAGTTGTCTGAGAAAACTATCATTTTGTCTTACTTCGTTAATAAAAATTCCAGAAACCAAGCTAAAGAAGAAGATTTTAAAGTGATCATAGATTATAATAAATTGAATAAGGATAAGACGATTAAAGCGAAACTTATTAAGAAACCTTCTTTTGTTTACCGCTATTATTTCACTCCCGCTTTTATTAAAGTAAGCGATGAAGAATAAGCAGATTCTAAAAATAGGAATTACCGGTGGCATAGGCAGCGGCAAAACAACCGTAAGCAAGGTGTTTTCTGTATTAGGTATTCCAATTTATTATGCCGATGATAGAGCTAAATGGTTGATGGAAAACAAAACGGAAGTGATTGAAGGTATATCATCGCTTTTCGGAAAAGAAGCTTATACATCTGGAAAACTTAATAGGTCATTTATTTCTTCAAAAGCATTTCATAATCCTGCTTTGCTTGAACAACTCAATGCAATTGTGCATCCAGCTGTAGGAAAAGATTATGCTGAATGGCATTCGTCACAAACAAACGTTCCTTATACCCTTAAAGAAGCAGCATTACTTTTTGAAGCAGGCTCTTACAAAGATCTTGATAAAACCATTCTGGTATTGTCACCAGAAAATCTTAGAATAAGAAGGATAATAAAAAGAGATCCTTTCAGAACACAGGAAGATATCAAAGCTATTCTTGAAAGACAGATGAAAGATGAGGAAAAGCAAAAGCTGGCAGATTTTTATATTCTGAACGATGAAGTTCATCTGGTTATTCCACAAGTTGTTAAGATTCACGGAGAACTAAGCTAAATCATTTTTTCAAAACCAGGATTTGGTTAAATTTGTCAACCATTTAACCAATTTACTATGAGATTTTTATTAACGATCCTGATACTATTGTCAGGACTAACTTTACAAGTGCATTCACAAACCCTTTTATTAAACAAGGAATTCGGGTTAGGAAGCCCATACAGCGAGCCAGATGGAAGAAATGATATTGTCCGTATTTCCGAAACGGATTTTATTACACTTGCAAAAGTCAAAGGAAACCAGTCTGGGAAATCTGAATTTTCTCTTGAAAGATATAATCAGGAATTAAATTCTATATGGAAGATAAATCTGAATGTGGAGACTTATGAAGATTATAAAGACCTTTATTATAATGGTAAAGACTTGGTTTTACTTTCTGTAATTCATAATGAAGCAGAGAAGAAGACCAAAATGGAAGCTTATGGTTTTGACATTTCCAATGGTTCCAGAATTTGGACTAAAGAACTGGAATCATTTGAGGTGGGGGATTGGGAAATGCATCCGCATAAGGGAAGAGTTAAAGAATCATTCCTTGATGTAGTATGCGAGCATGCAAATCATAATTTTGTCACTCCTTTTGAATACAAGCATAACGTTCATTTTTCTCCCGACAATAAAAAGTTCGTTTCCTATGTATTTAATTACGGAGAAAAAAATCTCACGGCAAGTGTGAGCGTTTACGACAGTCAATGCAATCTTTTGTCAAGAGGAAAGGTTGGCATAGATAATGATTTCGTTAACAATGGTATTTATGTAGACAATGAAGGCTTAGTTTATCTGATCAATGTAAACAACTTTGGGAAAGTTAATTTTATCAGATACAGTCTTGTTACCAAAGATTTTGATATCATAGAGTTTCCAGGATCAAATCATCAGAAGGATGATTTCCACATTTCCTTTCAGGATGACGGTATTTACATTGCCAACCTGGAGCTTTCCCAGGAGAAATTGACAGGCGTGAAATATACTAAATGCAATTTCACAGATAAGAGTGTTGATATGATCATCTATGAAGAGTTGACGGATGACATGAAAAATGTCATAACAAAGGAGCGTAAGAAAAATAAAGACTTGAAAGGTGAGGAGAACTGGATGGATTACGACTTGACTCATTTTATTATTAATCCTGACAAATCAGTCATGATTGCTCTTGAGAAAAGAGATTTGTATGCAGACGGATATCCTCATATCAAAAAGGATGCATTTGATAAATCTCACAATGTTGAAATCCTTGGTCATGTGCAGACAGAGGGGATTATCCTTTATTCTTTCAATAAGGATGGCGATAAACAATGGAGCAGTTACCTGGCAAAGAATCAGGTATATCCTGCAAATGACGGTTTGAATACAATTTCATTCGTTCTTGATAATTCTCCCAAAGATCATATTCGCATCCTTTATGCCTCAACAGAGGGAATGGATGCAGCTCCCCACTCTATCAATATGGTTTCATTTGACCGGAAGTCTGGCAAGATCATAAAAAATATTGTATTGCCTAATCAGGATAAATTGGTTCTGGTGAGGGATTATACACTCTTTTTGGATGAGTCTAATATAGTATTGGTAGGGAAGAAAGGTTTATTGGGTAAATCATCTTCCATAGCTAAATTTAAGCTTTAGACAGTATTGGGAATTGCGTCGGTGGAAAGTTGTTCATGATTGAACGAATTCACGAAAATCCTTTGTTTCCTAGATATTAACGTATATAACAATTTGACTTTCTTGAGGGTTAGATATTTAAATACGTTTTTTGAAAATTTGAAAAAGGAGGATGAGATGACGCTTAAAATTAACCATGATCAGCAGTATAAAAAATTTTACATAGATATAGCTGGCCGCAGCGCAACACTTAAATATGAAAGATTTGACGGCATAATTGACCTACGTGTTTTATTTGTTCCTCAGAATTTGAGAGGCAAAGGCATCGCAAAGAAAGTGATAGAACATGTAGTGAAGTTTGCCAAAAAGAATAATTTAAAAATTAAAACGTCCTGTTCTTACATAGCCAATTACCTGATAGAGCATCCTGAGTTGAATGAGATGGTGTTGAAAAGAGAGGAATTACAAAATATTGTTTTAAGCGATAATTGATTTTAATAGTTAATGTGTTTTAAGGGAAAGAAGCTTAGTCCAGATTAAGGGATTTAAGCTTCTTTGCTTTTATACGGGTTACTGCAACAACAAGCAAAGTCATACAGCCACCGAAAATTACTGAAGGTACTACTCCTAAAAACCTTGCAGCTACTCCTGATTCAAATGCGCCCAGTTCATTAGATGATCCTATGAAAATATTGTTAACTGCTGATACTCTCCCCTTCATACTTTCTGGAGTAAGTGTGTGAACTAGCGTTGACCGGATGATTACACTGATGCTGTCAAAAACTCCGCTCATAAGCAGTGCTGCAAAAGATAGCCAGAAGTTTTTGGAAACAGCAAATACAATCATTGCCAATCCAAAGCCTGCCACAGCACCTAGCATTTTTAATCCTGCCTGTTGTTTGATTGGCTTGTATGCCATGATCACTGCCATGGTCACAGCTCCCAATGCTGGAGCTGCTCTTAGATAACCCAATGCCTGTGGACCTTCATGTAAAATGTCTTTAGCAAAAACAGGAAGTAGTGCTACTGCTCCTCCAAACAGAACGGCAAAGAGATCCAGACTGATGGCACTTAGAATAAGTTGATTGGTAAATACGAATTTGATCCCTACTTTAATTCTTTCAAATATTGAACTTGCACTTTCATCGGATGGTGGTACAGGCCTGCTTTTTACAAAACTCATAAGAGCTATTGCAATAATCATAAGTGAAAGATCTGTAAAATAGGATATACTGATGCCGTGAAATCCATATATAAGTCCTCCTAGGGCTGGTCCTCCCACTGCAGCTGCCTGCCATGTACTGGAGTTCCAGGTGATGGCATTGGCGTAAATCTCTCTTGAAACCAACTGAGGCATAAATGAGAAAAGTGCTGGTCCGATAAATCCTCTTGCAAATCCGCTTATGAAGATTACTATATAAATTGGCAAGGCATTATATCTGGCAAGGAATGTCGAAAGATCAGTTGTGAAATAAAACAATGAGCCGGTACAGAAAAGTAATAAAGCCATACAGGCCACAATAATCCTTTTTCTAGGGACAATATCCGCTACGTGTCCGGCAATCAATGAAACTGAGATAGAAGGAAGAAATTCTGCAAGTCCTATCAATCCAAGTGCAAGCGGATCTTTTGTCAGGTCATAAATCTGCCATCCTACAACTACGGTCTGCATTTGTACAGATAAAGTCAGAAATAATCTTGAAAAAATAAATAATCTGAAATCTGCTATCCTGAGGGCAGCGTAAGGGTCGTGAGTTATAACTTTCATATTCCGATAGCAAATGTACTCAAGTTACTCTTAGAATTTACCGAAAAAGCAGGATAGAAAATATTTGTTAAAGCTGGCTGCTCTATACATATAAGGGAGAAATATTTAATTGTTATTTCAAGAAATGTATTGTTTTTCTAATAAAAGAACGTAAAATTGCGATATAAAATTTTTTCATATGGCTATTACAAAAAGGAATGAATTTCAGGCGCATCAGGTAAAAATTTCTGTATTGGCAAAAGCTCTTGCTCATCCGGCCAGAGTTGCTATTATGGAGTTATTAGCTGCAAAAGGGCCTTGTTTGTGCGGAAGTATCGTAAATGAACTTCCATTGTCCCAGTCAACTATCAGTCAGCATCTTAAAGACCTTAAGGAAGCTGGCCTTATCAAAGGTGCGATAGATGGGCCAAGGGTGTATTATTCTCTAGATGAAGAACAATTCAGATTGTCTAAGATTTTCATGGACAGATTTTACAATGAATCTTTCAGAGCAATAGAGAATACTAAGAAAGTTTTACAGAATTAACTCTAAAAATAATCTGATTTAAAAAGCGAAAGTTCTAAAGAGGGCTTTCGCTTTTTTATTTATTAAATGATTGATGTCTCCTTTAAAAAGTGGCTTCAATGATTTGCTATTGTTAAAAGGAGAGTGAGTTTGCTATTCTCGTATTTCTGTAGTATAAAGTTTATGTTAAGAAATTGTTAAGACGCAATTCGGTTGTATCAGGTAAGATGTATCCTTTATTTGCATGGTTTTAACATTTGCTTAACATTGGATATGATTTGTTAATATTTCCTTAACTGCTTGTTGAGGTCTTATCAGTTCGGTTCTACTTAATTTTGTTGCCGATAAAGAAAAACAAATCTAAACTGATATGAATAAGTATTATTCTATTTTATTTTTTCTCTTCTCCACTCTTGTTTTTGCACAAAGCAATGTATTCGCACAAACGGGGAATGTTTCCGGAATTGTTAAAGACTCTCTTGGAGAATCTTTGATCGGAGCTACAGTTTTTGTTGAGGGCGCAGGACTAGGAACCGCAACAGGTATTGATGGTGATTATCTGATAAAAGGCATAAAGCCTGGAACTTACACTATCAAAGTTGAATACCTCGGTTATGAAAATAAGTTTGTACACAATGTAGTTATTAAAGCGGACGAAACTACAAAGCTAAATATAGAGATGAAAACTGATCCGGAGCAAATTGCTGAAGTAGTTGTTACCGGAACAAAAGTAACCAATAGTGAAAAAGCTGTTGTGCAGGAAATTAAAGAAAGTGAGGAGGTTGTTACCGGTGTTTCCGCAGAACAGATAAGTAAATCACAGGACAGAACTACTGCTGATGTAATGCGAAGAATACCCGGAGTAACTGTTGTAGATAATAGATTCGTTGTAGTAAGAGGATTAAGTGAAAGATACAATGCCGTAATGCTGAATGATATGATGGCCCCGAGCACAGAGATTGACAGAAGAAGCTTTTCATTCGATGTGATACCAAGCGGACTTTTAGACAGACTTTTAATATATAAATCCGGTGCTGCAGATCTTCCTGGAGATTTCGCCGGAGCTGTTATCAAAGTTTACACTAGAAACATTGTAGATACCAATGCTACACAAATTGGATTCTCTTTGTCTGACAGGATTGGAACAACTTTTAATAACCTTCATCTTGAAAAAGGCAGCGGAACGGATTTTATTGGAGTAGATTCAAAAAGAGGCCTTCCTTCAAACTTTCCAAATGACAATTTAAGAAACTACTATAGCAACCAGCTGTTTGATGTGAGTAAGTCGTTCAAGAATTCATGGAGTACACAATCAACGACTGCATTGCCTGATATGAGATTCAATATTAACCTTTCAAGGAAATTCTTTGTGAAAGGTGTTAAGGTATCAAACATATCTTCAGTAAACTATACTAATGCTTATACTTATTTCAAAATTTCAAGAGCTTCGTATGATGCTTTCGATGAAAGCGCGCAGAATACACCTATGAGAACAAGTGTAACAGATGCTCAGTATTCAAGAAATGTTAACATTGGACTTATTTCCAACTGGACATTTGAGTACAATTCAAGAAATAAAATTTTATTCAGAAATCTTTATACTAGATTAGGAACCAGTCAGACAACAGAAAGAAATGGAGTTGATTTGATGAATAAATATGATCTGCAGAATCTGGCTATTTGGTATTTAAGCAGAGGAATCTATATGGGACAATTACAGGGAGAGCATAATCTTACTAATGATAAGACTAAATTTAACTGGACTGTCGGCTATAGTAATATAAACAGAAATGAACCTGATTACAGAAGAGTAAGATCTCAGAGACCTACTGGATCAAATGAGGCTTTTCAAGTACAGATCCCATCTTCAGCTTCCACATTTGATGCAGCAAGATTTTATTCCAATATGAATGAAAACCTTGTGATGACTAGCGGAGATCTTGAACATAATTTCAGAGATTCTGATACGGCAAAGCCATTCATTGTAAAAGGTGGTTATTATTTTGAATATAAGAAAAGAGATTTTGAAGCAAGGTGGTTATCTTATAAATGGGCAGATTTTGAAAATCCATCATTACCGGAAAATCAGAATTTTAATTCTCAGCCCGTTGACCAGATATTTGATCCGGGAAATATAGCACCAAACAAGCTGGTAATAGAAGAGGGAACCAACTTGACTGATGCTTATCAAGCCAATAGCTTTTTATCTGCAGGATATGTCGGAACTTCTTTTGGGTTTCTTAATAATTTCAATCTTTCAACAGGATTACGTTTAGAAAACTATCATCAGGAATTAACAACACCATCGTTCAACGTAGGAGACAAAGTTAATACTACCAATACCAACCTACTGCCATTTGCGAATCTTAGCTATACCTTCAGTGAAAAAATGCTTATAAGAGCTGCATACAGCAGAACTGTTAACAGAGGTAATTTCAGAGAGCTTGCACCTTTCTCCTATTATGACTTTGAATATAACGTGAACTATGTCGGTAATCCTAAGTTGAAAATTGCGAACATTAATAACTATGATCTTAGATGGGAACTATATCCTACACCTGCTGAGAATATAGTTTTGGGTGTTTTCTATAAAAGCTTTATAAATCCAATTGAGATATATAATGAGCAAGGTGCTTCTTTACCTGTATTCACTTATGGAAATGCACCGAAATCAAGCAGTGTAGGAGCAGAGTTGGAGTTGAGAAAATCGTTGTCATTTATTTCCAATAGTAAATTTTTAGAAAACCTTAGTCTTGTATCAAATGCTTCTGTTATAAGAAGCCGTGTAGATCTTGGAAATACAGATATCAAAGAAAAGTCAAGACCAATGCAAGGACAATCTCCATATGTTATCAATGCAGGGCTTTATTATAACAACCCTGATGCCCGTTGGCAAGTGACATTACTTTATAACGTAATTGGTAAGAGGATATTCCTTGTTGGAAATAACAATACTCCAACCATTTATGAAATGCCAAGAAATGTTGTGGATTTAACTGTAACTAAAGGTATCACTGATAGATTCCTTGTGAGGTTTGGTATACAGGATTTGTTTAATCAACAGTATAAATTGATGTATGATTCAAACTTTGATTCAAAGATCACTTCTGTTGACGGGTATTTTCAGAAGAACAGAAGAGGTCAGTATATAACAGCTGGTATATCTTATTCTTTTTAATTGAAATTAATTCGTTGAATAAAAAAGGGCCTTTGTCGATTAACGACAAAGGCCCTTTGATTTTAACATTTACTAACAAGTGCTTAACATTTGCTTAATACTGGAAGGTTAGCTTTGTGAAGCTTTAAAGGTTAAAACAAACAATAAATTAAATTATGAAAAGATTATCATCTATTTTTCTTGCTGCATTAATGGCGGTAAATTTTGCATGTAAAAAAGACAAAGACGATGCTAAAGTAACTCCTTCAAATGAAGTTACCCTTGAAGGTACAATAACTCAAAACATGACTCTTGAAGCAGGAAAAAAATATATCCTGAGAAGTAATGTTTATGTTGCTGCTCCAGCTGAGCTGACTATTCCTGCAGGAACTGTTATTTATGGTGATAAAGTAACCAAAGGTGCTCTTATAATTGACAGAGGTGCAAAAATCCATGCGGTCGGAACAGCATCTAATCCTATAATCTTTACTTCTGCTGCGCCATCAGGTTATAAAAACTATGGTGACTGGGGCGGTATAGTATTGCTTGGAAAGGCTCCTAATAATGGTGGTGCTAGCGTTAAAATTGAAGGTGTTTCTGCTTCTACTGGAGATAATGGTTTCCATGGCGGTACTGATGCTGATGATAATTCGGGTGAATTCCAGTATGTAAGAGTTGAGTTCGCTGGTATAGCTCTTTCTCCTGATAACGAATTAAACGGAGTGACATTCGGAAGTGTTGGTCGTTCAACTAAAGTTGATCACGTTCAGGTGTCTTTCTCTGGTGATGATGCCTTCGAATGGTTCGGTGGAACTGTAAATGCCAAATATCTTGTAGCTTTCAGAAGCTGGGATGATGATTTCGATACAGATAACGGATTCTCTGGAAATGTTCAGTATGGTATTGTGGTAAGAGATCCTTCTATCGCTGATATATCTCTTTCAAATGGTTTTGAATCTGATAATGATAAAGATGGTTCTTCTAATCAACCTCTAACAGCTGCTCAGTTTTCTAATATAACAGTTCTTGGTCCTTATGCTTTCAAAGTTAAATCTGTAGCTGCAAAAAGTGGAAAAATTTACAACTATACATTCGGTGATATCAGCGGAAGCTACGGTCAGGGAGCTCACCTAAGAAGAAACACTGCACAAGCAATTTATAACAGTGTTATCATCGGTTTCCCAACTGCAGTAAACTTTGAGAAAACTAATTCTGGTTCAAAATTCTCTGGTAACTTCTTAAGCAGATACAAAACGCTTGCTGCTATCACTTCTTTCGATACAACTGGTTTTACTGCTAACAACAGAATTCTTGCAGGATTTAACTTGTCAGATTACTTTGCTGGTGTTGTTAATCAGAAAATAGATTCAACTTCAAATGTTGCTAACATCTTCGAACTTTCAAATATAAACCCACTATTGAAAGCTGGTTCACCTCTTCTTACAGGTTCTTCTACAGTATCTGCTGGTCTTGAGCAAACTTCTTTCGTAGGTGCATTTGATGCTTCAAATAACTGGATGCAAGGATGGACTAACTTCGATCCTAAGAACATAGCTTATTAATACCAAATCAAATAATTCCCTAAAGCCGGAGTCGCTAGTCTCCGGCTTTTTTATAACAAAATTATCTATAGCATTTTAAACAGGAGAGATCATGCTAAAGAAATCAATAATATTTATCTTATTAACCAGTGTATTTCTTTCTTGTAAGAAGTCTTATGATCCGGAAAACCTTCTTACAGCTAGGCAAAAAGATAGTTTGCTTACCACGCTTATTATTCAAATGGATAAACTTCAGGCTGGGGCTAATATGGAAACTCGCTTTGAAGAAAAATTCAGAGAGGGATATGAACAACGTAAAAAACTTTTTTCATTAGATCAATACTACATTGATAAAGATGGTTTTCATTATTTTATGGTAATAAGAAGGGTGCCGAGCCTTTATGAAGCCAATAAAAGAGCGGAAGCTGGAAGGTTTAGAAAAGATGCAAACGGCAAAATTACGGACTTTGAAGAAATTTTCCTGACACCTATTTTGTCAGATGAAGAAGCGCACGATAAAGGAGTAACCTTGCTTCATGAATATATCTCAACAGGCAATATCGAAAAATATAAAAATGATATTACTTATGTGGAATTTCCAAATCTCACTTGGACTTATAATAAAAAGAAGCAGGCCTGGATTAATGCCGGTCTGGATAGTCTTCTAAGAAAAAACTGATTTCGATTAATTTTCTTTGTTCTTAAAGCCCGTTGATCAGCGGGCTTTTTGTTTTTTCAGTCTATTGTCGTTTGTTTTTACTAGCAGTTTTCCGATTTTTAATATTAAATTTTTCAAATGGAGAGCCTGTTCAAAAGAATAGACAATAGTGGCATTGTTGCTTTCAGAATTGTATTCGGGATTATCATTTTTATTGAAACTTCCGGAGCATTAATCACCGGATGGGTTTATGATATTTTTATCGAGCCAAAATATGTATTCAATTATATTAGCATAGAATGGTTGAAACCCTTGCAAGGCAATGGAATGTATTTCTATTACGCAACCATGGCCCTTCTTGGCCTTGCAATAGCATCCGGATTATTTTACAGATTAAGCTCAGTACTCTTTGCATTTATGTGGTGGGGAAGTTATCTCATGCAGAAAGCTCATTATAATAATCACTACTACCTGATGCTCTTGCTTGCCTTCTTATTGATATTTATTCCTTCTCATAAAAGGTTATCATTGGATGTTAAAATAGGAATGGTCACTGAAGAAAAAACTTGTTCGGCTTGGTGTCATTATATTCTTGTATTTCAGATTTCTATTGTATTTATATTCGCAGGTATAGCAAAGGTCAACCCGGATTGGCTTGCTATGAAACCACTTTCATATAAATTTGATGAGTGTAGTAGTTGGCCAACGGTAGGGGCCTTGTTCAGATCTGACTTAATGAAGTACCTTATTTTTTATGGTGGATTATGTTTTGACCTTTTTATAGTGCCACTTTTACTTTGGTCAAAAACAAGAAAGTATGCCGTAGTACTGGCTATTTTCTTTAACCTTTTTAATGCAATTGTATTTCAGGTTGGTACATTTCCTTTCTTAATGATCGGTGCATTAGTTCTGTATTTCCCGCCTTCTGCAATTACTCAGATTTTATTTAACACCCATACTGAAAATATTTCCTCATTAAAGGTGGAAGAGAAAGGAACTGCAATCGCATACATCCTAATGGTATATGCATTGATTCAAATATATTTACCACTAAGGCACTGGCATTATGAAGGTGATGTAAACTGGAATGAAGAAGGCTATTCTATGGCTTGGAGAATGATGCTGAATTCCAAGCATGGTGATTTGTCGTTTATCATTAAAGATGCTAAGGGGAGAATGCTTATGCACGATTATCCTCAGAATAAAATATCTATAGGACAATATAATTCTATGTGTTCTGATCCCGATATGATTTGGCAATATGTACAGTATTTGAAGCAGGAGATGGAGGAAAAAGGAGAGAAGTCTGTGCAGATATTTGCAGATTCTCATTTAAGTCTGAATGGAAGAGACCTTGAAGTCTTTATTGACCCCAAGGCCGATCTCGCTCAGGTAACCTGGCATCATTTCAAACATTCAGACTGGATTATTCCTTTAAGATATTAGTTCGGATTAAAAGGAACATCCTCAAAACTTTTTTATTCTTTATTTTTAAAGAATAAAAACTTCTTTCTCCTTTTTGTCTTTTTAGTCGTCTCCATTTCTTGAAATTCAGTATCGCCAGTTTCTACTTTTGTCCAAATGGTATCCATAGCAGGCTTTATAAGTGGCAGAACAGTATCCTTAATGATAATAGGTTTAATAGGTTTGATTTCAGCTCTGACAGCTTCATCAAGCTTTGGTTCGTTCGACAAAACTACTTCTTTGATATCAGTCTTTACCTTTTTGATTGCTGGTGCTGAAGTGGTAATATTAACTGTTTTAATTTCATAAGTTGGTCTTTGTATCAGCAGGATATTATCAGAATGTTTGATTGTCGGTTCAATTTTAACTGACTTTATAGTCAACATAAAGTCAGCTTCTGAACGCGCAAGTCTTTGAAACAATTTATCATAATTGATGCTGTCTTTGGCAAGTACTAATCCTTCGCTGGCTTCGTAAGCAATTCCGTTTTTTACTTTAAGACTATCAAGACATGATGTTAAAGCAGATAACAATAATAAAATGTATTTCATCTTGATTGAATAGTAGCTATGTATATTTAAGCTTTACAAAATGAAATTTGTTTTTAGCTGTATTAATCTCCCTGCTGAGGCTCTTTATCTGCGGTAGTATTATGAGGATAAAGAAAAAGTGAATAGGGAAGAAGGGGATATAAAAATAAAAAGAGACTGCCTGACAAGGCAGCCTCTTTTTATTTTATGAAAATCATTTTTTAATTACAAATGAGCTTCAATTTTTTGACTTAGAACATTTTTAGGAACAGCGCCAACTTGTTTTTCGACAATCTTTCCGTTTTTAATAACCAGAAGAGTAGGAATACTTCTGATACCAAATTTTGCCGAAGTGTTAGGGTTGTTGTCTACATCTACTTTTCCTATTATAGCTTTTCCTTCATAGTCAGCAGCAAGTTCTTCTACAACCGGACCGATCATTTTGCAGGGTCCGCACCATTCAGCCCAGAAATCAACTAGCACAGGTTTGTCTGTGTTGGTTATATCTTCAAAATTAGCGTCTGTGATTTCTATTGCTTTTCCCATATTTTTAAAATAAAAAGAGGTTTATTAATTATTACCAGACCGTAAACTTACTATTTTTTTAAATATTTAGTTTCTATCAAAATAGAATTTTATACTCCACCTCATTAAGATTTTTTAACTGGTCGAGTAATGTATTGTTTGGGTCTACTTTGAATTTTCGCGAAAATAGCTCAACGTGAATGTTTTCTATGTCATCGGAGAGCGTAAATTTCAATTCCGTATTGCCAAGGTTGCCAGTGATTACTTCTTCAAGACTATTTAATGTCTCTGGTTTTAATCCCTGGATATTTAATTTTACAGATACTCCTTTTACCATTTTTTGCCTAATATCAGCCAGTAGACTAATATTAAGCGGTTTGAATTCCCATTGATCGCCGTTATATCTTTGTTGCACTTTCCCTCGAATGTGTAAAAACTCTCCCGGTTTTATCCAATGCGCAAACTTCAGATAATCTTCTCCGAAGAGCGCCATTTCGATTTTACCGTCAAAATCTTCCAGACTGAAAACGATGAATGATTTACCGTTTTTCATCTGTCTTACATTCGCAGTTCCCACTATTCCAGCTACAGAAACTTCCCTGTTTTTGTAGTCAAAAACTTTATCTGCAGGGCAAGTACAGAAATTGTCAATTTCCATTCTATACTGATCCAGAGGGTGTCCTGAAATATAAAATCCTACAACATCTCGCTCAAATTTTAATTTCTCAATTTCACTCCATGGCTCGCAATCCGGAATTTTTGGCTTGGCGACCTCAACACTACTAGAACTACCAAACAGGCTCTGTTGGTTCGCATCTTTATCCTGCTGATAAGCAGATCCGTACCTGATGATTTTCTCTATTGTGCTTGTATTGTCTTTGTCTGCAGTTACAAAGAAATATTGTCCCCGATGTAGCCCGAACGAATCAAACGCACCAGCATAAGCAAAACATTCGAAAGTCTTCTTATTCATGGTACGAAGGTTTACTCTTTGAACCAGATTAAACAGGTCTGTATAAGGACCGTTTTCTTCTCTTTCTGAGATAATTGCTGCGATAGCAGCTTCTCCAGCTCCCTTGATCGCTCCAAGTCCAAAACGGATTTTACCTTCCTTGTTAACGTCAAAGGTCATGGAACTTTCATTGATGTCCGGCCCAAGAACTGTTAACCCTATCTTCTTACATTCATCCATGAAGAAGGAGATCTTATCGATGTTACTCATGTTATGAGTAAGTACCGATGCCATATATTCCGCCGGATGGTGTGCTTTTAAGAACGCAGTCTGGAATGCAACAAAGGCATAACAGGTTGAGTGAGATTTGTTGAAGGCATAAGATGCAAATGCTTCCCAGTCAGTCCAGACTTTATCGGCAACTTTAAGATCATGGCCATTTGCTCCGCAACCATCCATAAACTTACTCTTCATTTTATCCAGGGTAGCTTTATCTTTCTTACCCATGGCCTTACGCAGAACGTCGGCATCTCCCTTGCTGAAGTTGGCAAGCTTCTGAGACAGAAGCATAACCTGCTCCTGATAAACGTTAATACCATAGGTATCCTTCAGGTATTGCTCCATTTCCGCTATATCGTAAGTGATAGGCTCTTTGCCATGCTTACGGCGGATATAGTTAGGGATGTATTCGAGAGGACCCGGACGGTAAAGGGCGTTCATCGCAATAAGGTCAGAAAACTTATCGGGTTTTAGTTCCTTCAGGTATTTCTGCATACCCACGGACTCGAACTGGAATGTTCCGTTTGTCTCGCCTCTTTGGTATAGTTCAAATGTTTTTTGATCTTCCAGATCAATTTCGTCAATCTCTATCTCAAGTCCCTTGTTCTTCTTTATTAGGGCAAGTGCGTCCTTTATAATTGTCAGGGTTTTTAAGCCCAGAAAGTCCATCTTGATTACTCCCGCATCCTCGATTACTTTTCCATCATATTGTGTAAGCAGAAGATCGGAATCTTTGGAAGTTGCTACCGGCATCAGGTCGGAAAGGTCCTGTGGTGCAATGATGATACCTGCAGCATGAACACCTGTGCCTCTTACAGATCCTTCAAGTACCAGTGCTTCTTTTAGTACATTAGCCTGAAGATCTTTTCCATTCATGATCTCACGGAGTTTTTTTACTCCTTCCAGATCATCGGGATTAAGTCCTTCTTTTTCACTTAAGCTGCCTGCGCCATCAATAGGTGCAGTCAGAACTCTGTTGAGCTCAATACCAGGTTTTTCAGGAACGAGTTTGGCAAGCGCATTTGAGTCACTAAGCGGAAGATCAAGTACCCTGGCAACGTCCTTGATACTCATTTTCGCTGCCATCGAACCGTAAGTTACGATTTGAGCTACTTGAGTTTTTCCATATTTTTCAACAACATAATCAATTACTTTCTGGCGTCCTGTGTCGTCAAAGTCTGTATCAATATCGGGCATGCTCTTTCTGTCCGGATTCAGAAAACGCTCAAAAAGCAGATCGTACTTGATCGGGTCTATATTGGTAATACCAACACAATATGCAACAGCAGATCCTGCCGCCGAACCCCTTCCTGGTCCAACGAATACACCTATCTCTTTCCCTTTATTGATGAAATCTTGTACGATAAGGAAGTAACCCGCAAATCCCATCGTTTTGATGGTAAATAGCTCAAAGTTGAGGCGCTCTTCGATTTCAGGTGTTATTTCCCTATATTTTTTTCTTGCCCCCTCAAAGGTTAAATGTTTTAGAAACTCCCACTGATTCAGTACATCGGCATCTGGTCCGGTATTCACTTTAAAGGAATCAGGAATAGGGAAGTTGGGAAGCAGAATATCTCTTTTGAGTTTCAGACTTTCTACTTTATCAACGATTTCAATTGTATTATCTACTGCTGAAGGGATATCGTGAAAAAGTTTTCCCATTTCAGCTTTAGTTTTGAAATAAAACTGATCGTTGTAAAAAGCAAAACGGGTTCCTTTAGTAAAGGCTCCGTCGTCAGAAAACTCTTTGTTAGTAGGGGTGCTTTGTTTTTCTCCGGTATTAATGCATAGCAGAATGTCGTGTGCATTGGAATCTTCCTGATCTACATAGTGAGAATCGTTGGATGCAATAATTTTCACCTTGTGTTTCAGTGCAAATTTTATAAGCACTTCATTTACTATATTCTGTTCCGGTATATCGTGACGCTGAAGTTCTACATAATAATCTTCCCCAAAAAGATCCAGCCACCATTTAAAGACTTTTTCACCTTCTTCTTCTCCTTTTTTAAGAATTGTTTGTGGTACTTCAGCTCCTATGCAACATGTGGTTGCAATAAGTCCTTTATGGTATTTTAAGATTAGTTCCTTATCAATTCTCGGATACTTTCCGTAAAGTCCTTCCATGTATCCCAGAGAGCAGAGCTTGGCTAGGTTCTTATATCCTTCAGGATTTTTAGCAAGCAGGAGCTGATGGCGGCGGACGTCCTTATCCGTTTTGGTAAACGATTTTTTATGACGGTCTTCTACAAGATAAAATTCACATCCGACTATAGGTTTTACATTGTATTTGTTTGCTTCTGCAACAAATTTGAAAACTCCAAACATGTTTCCATGGTCGGTAATTGCAACAGCCTTCATCTCGTCTTTCTGAGCCTTTTTCATCAGGTCAGTTATGTTGGCTGCTCCGTCAAGAAGGGAAAATTGGGTATGTACGTGTAAATGTGCGAAATCCGGCATTTCGGGTATTTGACAATAAAGTTGAATTCTAAAATTAATTGATATTCTTCAAAAGTTTTCAACAATATTGTGAACAAAAATAACCTGCTGTCGGATTCCTGCTATTTACTATTTTTGGTTTGATTCCTCATATTTATGGAGTGCTTCAATAAGCTTTTGCTTATTAAGGGTTTCAAAATCTTTGATCTTCCTTAATTCGGCTCTTTTTCTGAGTTCTTGAATAGGAAGCATTTCCAGATTTTGCCTTTTTCTTCCAAACTTAGGATCCTCAATATCACCTAGTTCCTCTCCGTCTGGTCCGTCAAAATATTCGGGGTTTTCCATATTTTACCTTTTGAAAATACAACAAGGAAATGCATGAAATGTTAAGTGTGCTTAAAATCCTTCTTTTGCAATTTTTACATCTTTATTATCTTGATTTGGATAAAGGATATCACGAAGAATTTCAGGGGCATTATGAAGCTTCTGAATTAGCACTTCAAAGTCGTCTTTTAAAACGGGATTGGGACGGTTAAAATAAGTTTCTTCCAGAAGAAGTATCATGAAGAACATGGCACTAGCATAAAAAGCTAATAAGGTAGTGCTGAATATGCATAGATTGATGATGGTGGATTTTAAAAATTCTTTTAAGGTTTTCATATCGGTAGTTTATTTTCAGTTAAAAACAAAGCCTATATTCCTTACTGCTATATCAATCACATCTATAGTAAAGATAAGCATTACATTTTTTTCTGTCAATGCTATATTCAGGAAATTTTTTGTGACTTTATATCGTTGATATCTGTGTTCCCACATTCAGTTTAACTCAGCTTTGGAAGATAATTCTCACTTACTTGAAAGGGCAAAGAAACTGGTACTTTCCGATGGTATCGTTTCCCAGTCTATGTCCGGTTTCAGCGGCGGTCCTGTATTAGTTGCTTTTGCATTGTTATTAGGCGCTTCAGGTTTGCAACTTGGTTTGCTTGCCTGCATTCCTGTTTTTGCAAATCTCTTCCAGTTGTTTTCAGTTTGGTTTCTTAATAAAATTAAAAGTAGAAGGAAGGTTTGCGTCTTATTTTCATTTTTAGGCAGATTCCCTTTGCTGATATTAGGTTTCGCATGTTTGTTTTCACAGGGGAGTTGGCTGATCTATCTTTTAATTGGGGTAATGTTTGTTCATAACTTTGTTGGAGCAATTTCAGGCGGTTCTTGGACATCCTGGATGCATGATCTTATTCCTTCTGAGCAGCTGGGAAGATTTTTCAGTAATAGAATCAGATGGGCTCAGGCTTTTGCTGTTGCTGTTTCCTTTTTAACCGGATTCGTCCTTGATCATTTTGCAGGACATGAAATGATGAGATTCGTATTCGGTTGCTTTTTCCTGGTAGCAGGAGGGTTGGGTTTGCTAAGTACTTTTTTGCTTTCTCAAACACATGAACCTGAAATGAAAGAATTTCCTGTGTTCTCATTTAGAGAATTGACAAGACCATTTGCCAATGAAAATCTGAGAACACTTATAGGTTTTACTATCCTATGGAATCTGGCTTCAAATTTTGCTACACCATTTTTCTCAGTGTATCTGCTAAGTCAACTTCAATATCCTGTCAGTATTGTAATCGGTCTTACCGTGCTTGCACAGCTGGTCACTATCATGTCTCTTGGCTTCTGGGGTAAATATTCCGATACCTTAAATAATAAAGCTGTACTTAGAATTTGTGTGCCTCTGTATATGCTGTCCGTTCTTGCCTGGACTTATACCACGTTTCCTGCTAAGCATTTGCTTACTCTGCCTTTACTGATTATCATTCATATAATGATAGGTATAGCCAATGGTGGTATATCTCTGGCTGTAGGGAATATAGGTTTAAAATTGGCGCCTAAGGGAAAGGGATCTGTTTTCCTTATCTCCATGAACATGAGTAATTCCATATTTGCCGGCTTTGGTCCTTTGTTGTCAGGTATGGTTTCCGGTTATTTTACTCTAAAGGATCTCTCAATTGGTTTTAATTATTCTGGTCCAGACATGAAAGAGGCAATTCATTTTATAAGCCTGCAGTCATGGGATTTTCCTTTTGTATTCTCGGTAATTCTTGGTGTGTTAAGCTTTAAGATGCTTGCAAATCTGAAGGAGGGAGTCGAGATAGAAAAAGAATCACTCTGGTCAAATTTGAAAAGGCAGTTAGTTGGAGACTTGAAAAATATCACTCTATTCAAGCAACGCAAACCATTGTCTCTATCAAAAGCTAAAGTATATTCTGCTTTAGAAAAGCTGGAAAACGATAATGACGAAGATCTGATTTATTCATCTAAAACAGATTCTTCAATTCTTCAATAGCCATTATTGGCGCGACATGAGATTTGATTGTTCCCATTAAGATTACTAGATATTTAAATTTGGTGACTTATTATTTTTTTTGGAAATCACTTTTAGGACGAAACATGCTTGGAGTTTTTTAAATCTTAATTCAGGACTCGGAGATTTGAGTTAAGAAGTTCCGGCGTTTGATTCAGAACTGAATAAAATCGCATTTCGCATTTTATACCTTAAAATGCCAAAAAGCGGGACAGAGATATAAAAATAAAAATGAGTCACAGTCAGGGGAAATTTGCCTGAAAATGAAAGATTTTTAGTTTTTTCTTAGGATAAGGTCTATTCTGTTTCGAAAAGTTGATGAAAAGTGGGGTGATCTATTCTTCCAAACCTGCCCCTTCAATGTCTTTTTTATAATCTTCAATAGCACTATAGATACCCCATGCGGAATCAAATCTGCCTGATTCAGAATTAAGTAATTTATAGTCTGCAGTATCTGTGATAAAGCCTGTTTCCACAAGTACACTTGGCATAGAAGTTTTCCATAATACCAGAAAACCAGCTTGTTTAACTCCTCTACTATGTCTCTTATTACTCAGTTGAAATTCGGTTTCAATCTTGTGGGCAAGCTTCATGCTGCTTTGCATAAAGGCATTCTGGAATAATGAAAACAGAATATAGGATTGAGGTGAATTAGGGTCAAATCCTTCATAGTTCTCTTTATGATCATCTTCCATCAGAATAGAAGAATTTTCTCTTTGGGCTATTTCGAGATTCTGTTCGGTTTTATGAAGGCCCATGCAATAGGTTTCTGTTCCATGCATGCCAGAAGGGCCTGAGTTTACGTGAACTGAAATAAAAAGATCGGCATGATTCTTATTGGCGATACCAGCCCTGTCATGAAGTTCCACAAATCGATCATCTTTTCTTGTAAAAACCACCTTTACATCGGGCATGTTTTCCTGAATCAACTGACCTACTTTCAAACTTATATCAAGAGCTATATCTTTTTCTCTGGTTTTATTCTTCAGACATCCGGGATCTTTTCCTCCGTGGCCGGGATCAATAACAATCGTCTTCACCTTTATAGATTTGCGCTCTAAAGGAGTAAATGAAAATAAAAGTAATGTGAGACAGAATCCTATTGATAAGAACTTTTTTACCATATCCTTTGGGGATAAAGATTAATATCACCTAAAAACGAGTAATCTGTTAGTAAAATTACAAAATATTTTGGATAAGGAAAAGTTTTACACAATCCGTTTATGATTGGGCAGAATGTCTGTTATATAGAGGGTTCGACTTAATTGATAATGGAATTGTTTGTCAAAAGGTTGTATGAAAAGATGAACTTTTCTGAATTTAGAAATGAAGAAAATCAATATTCAAATCTTTGTTTTATTTCTTTGGTCAACAATGCTCTTTGGTCAGTCTTTAATGCATTCTTCAACAGAAACGATGAAAAATGGCCCTGGAATTATTGAAGTGTCAAAGAATTCTTCAAAACTTCCTTGTGTAATTAATTACAATGACTGGAACTTATCTTTCCTTGATGACTTCAATGGCTCTGTCAAAGACTTGTCTGAAAATTGGTACTTGTTTGGTGATAATCATGGGCCAGACGAATTACAAATTTATAAATGGGATCAATTGTCTGTTTCTGGTGGCAATCTTGTGATTACAGCGCAGCCCCTTCCAGAGCCTGTAACAGGGTCTAATGGTGTTATTTATAATTACACTTCCGGCTGGATTCACTACAAAAATATGGTAAAAGGGAATGCCTTATTCGAGATAAGATGCAAAATGCCTGAAGGTAGAGAACAATCTTTATGGCCTGCATTCTGGATGTGGAATGGTGATTGTTCTCAGCAAACAGATGGTTATAGGGAAATTGACATCTTTGAATACTGGGGAAATAATTTTAAATGCGGGACTAATAATGTCTTCTGGTGCGATGGAAGTAGAAATAGACAGAGTTGTTTTACTGAATATTGTGAAAAGCAGCCAGACTTCTTCAACGACTTTCACATTTTCTCTGTCGCGTGGCTAAAAGATAAACTTGTTTTTTATATTGACGGAAAGGAAATTCGGACTGTGAAGGACCACGTTCCTCTTGAATCAGCTGAAATGTATTTAATTGCAAACCTTGCTTTAGCAAATTCACCATCTATTTCCGATGTTAAATTTCCTCAGTATTTTACAATAGATTGGATAAAAATTTATAATCTGAAAGACAAGGGAAATACATTAGAAACATGCACACGATCTGAGAATTGTGAAAAAACAAGCACGAATGAATTGAAGCTGCTGAAGGCCTCAACCACTAAACAATAAGACAAAAATATAATCTATTGAATTTTTCTTTTCAGATCTTTTCTGAATTTGAACTTGAAGTACTGGCGAATCCAGAACATCATAAATCCAGTATTCATGAGTTTATTCAGGAAGGGCGAGTTTGAAAAGTAAAATTTAGTCATCGTTGTTTCGATGAACCTTGCTTCAAAAGCTTTGGAGTACTTTTTAATTAAGTTTTCTTTTATTGTAAAAAAACTTTTGTCTGCATTGCCTTTGCTTTTGTGCAGCAAATGAAAATTGACAACATATGCACTGTACCCCAATATTGATGCAATGATGCACAAATCTGTTCCATACAGGTGAAACCCAGACAAATCACCGGAAAGCGCAAGATTGGCTTCTTTTTTTACCAGAATAAAATTTTCATCGACAGAAACTACCTTAGCAGGAGGGTGCCCGCATCTGCGGAATACTCCATCACCTTCTGTAATTCTGTATACTTTGTTTTTAATACCAACAGCTCCCGCATTACCAATGATAGCCCATTTGGGATCCATAGCTTCTATTTCAGCAATGCGCTGTTCTAACACTTCAAGGTTATCATAGTTCAAAAGAATATCCTGATGACAAAGTATGATATATTTCCCCTGTGCTTCCTGAAGAAATTTATTTAATCCTGAAAATGCTTCATAAGCATTACTCTGACTATTATCAATATGAAGAAATTCACAAAAGGATGTGTTAAATCCTGCATTTACAAAAGACTGAAGCATCTCCTGATATTCATCAGGATTAGTAACCAATGTACATACAGAATACTTATAAGGGAAAATTTGCTTTCCTGAAATGGCTCTCGAGGTTATCGGATTTAATACTTCCAATGCTTTAAAATCTTACTTCTAAAAATGATTAATCTATATTACAAAGGTGAAAGCTCAGAGCAAAAAGCTGAAAGCACTTCTTATACTTTCAGCTTTTCGCTTTATGCATTGCGCTTACAACGCCTGCATAGTCGTCAGTTTGCTGTATACTCCATCTTCAAACATTAGCAGTTCCTGATGAGTACCTCTCTCTACAATTTTGCCTTTCTCTATAACCAATATTTCGTCGGCATTCTGAATAGTGCTCAATCTGTGCGCAATTACCAGAGTGGTTCTGTTTTTCATCAGATTATTTAGAGCCTCCTGAACCAGTTTTTCTGATTCAGTGTCAAGAGCCGAAGTAGCTTCATCCAAAATTAAAATAGGAGGATTTTTTAGAACAGCTCTTGCAATGCTTAAACGCTGTTTTTGTCCGCCAGACAGTTTAACCCCTCTGTCACCGATTACAGTGTCATATCCATTTTCAGACTCCATTATAAAGTTGTGAGCATTTGCAATTTTAGCAGCTTGGATAACCTCTTCTCTTGACATATTCGGCTTTCCAAAGGCGATGTTGTTATGGATGGTATCATTAAATAGCAAAGATTCCTGATTTACTATACCCATCAGATCTCTCACCGATTCTACAGTGCAATCTTTAATATCTGTACCGTCAATTTTTATGCAACCTTCCGTAGGGTCATAAAATCTCGGAATAAGGTCTGAAATAGTTGATTTCCCTCCTCCCGAAGGGCCTACCAATGCAATAGTTTTACCTCTTTGCAACTTGAAGTTTACACCATTAAGAATTGTTTTATGCTCATCGTAAGAGAATTGAACATCTTCGAAAGAAATTTCTTTTTCAAAAGTCTTTAACTCTGTTGCATTAGACTTATTCTTGATAGCAGGTTCAGTATCTATCAACTGAAGAACTCTTTCTCCGGCAGTAATACCGTGTTGTATCTGAGAGAACGAACCAGTCATAGCCTTTGCAGGTCTAAGCACCTGGCTGAAGATGGCAATGTAAGCGATAAACTCTTCAGGTTTCAGAGAATTGTTTCCTTCCAATACCATAGCGCCACCATACAATAGTATTCCCACAACAACCGTAACCCCCATCAATTCAGAAACAGGAGAAGCAAGTTCGTTTTTCTTCACCATTGTTCTGGATGCAGTTGAATACCTGATGTTTTCCTGATGGAATTTATCCTGGACATATGATAAAGCATTAAATGCCTTGATAACACGCAATCCTGTAAGTGCTTCATCCAATATGCTCAGCATAATTCCCATAGATGTTTGAGCATCAGAAGTAGCTTGTTTCAACTTTCTTACAATTGTAGCTATAATCAATCCAGATACCGGAATAAAGAAAATCGTGAAGAATGTTAAAGATGCCGATAATTTGAAAAGCGCAAAGAAATAAAATATGATTGTTACCGGTTCACGGAAGAAAACAATTAAAGTATTTGTGATAGATCCTTGAACTACTTGCACATCTCCGGAGATTTTGGCCATTATATCCCCTTTTTTCTCATTTGAGAAATAGCTCAGATGCAGATTTAATACATTGTTAAATACTGTTTTTCTCAGATTCAGTAGTGTGTGAATTCTTAAGTCCTCAAGTACAATCTGCGATAGGTAACGGAATAAGTTAGACAATAATACGGATGTGAAAATGACACCACATATATAAAAAAGTGCCGCTAGTTTCTGATCCGAAGATTGTGATGCTTTATATAGATAATAATAAAATACTTCTTTGAAATAATCATAGCTCAAAACAAAGGAAGGCATTTGAGTCACTTTATTCAATGATTCAGCTGAATCCTCGGAGAACAATAGATTAAATATCGGAATAAGAAGGGTAAAATTTAAAAGCCCAAAAATAATACTGAGCAAAGCAAAGATTATATATGGAATCGCAAATTTTTCAAGAGGCTTGGCAAAAGCTATGAGCCTTAAGTATATTTTCATGATATTGATTGTAAACTAAAATATAAACTTCAACAAAGTTATTAAATTAAATCCACTTTAATGAAGGTGTTCTCCATAACAGCCTGTCTGCTTTAGAATTTGATGATCTTTTTCCCGCTTAATTGTCTTCTTATTTCCTTTACCACAATAGGTAATGATTTTTTGGCGCCTGAAAATTTTGCTAATTCATTAATTCTCATTCTGCTAGCTGCAACCGCTTTTTTTCTCAGGGCTACTTCATTTAAAGCTTTGATGTAATAAAACTTAAAGGAAAGAATTTTGAATGTCAGGTTAAAAAACAACTGAATATTATATAAAAACAGGTAAAGTCCTTCTAGATGAATAAGATGTAAAAGTACTTTATTCCTAAAAGATGTAACTTTTATCTTTTTACTTTTATGATATTTAGAAATGGTGGCACTGTTTGGATGCAGACAAACTGCCTCCGGTTCATAGTAACACTTCCAGCCTAAACGCCAGGCTTTTATGCCAAGATCCAGATCTTCATTGTAGAAAGGTGCATAGATCTCGTCAAAGCCACCCAGCGCAAATAATTTTTTCCTGTCTACAAGACTGTTGGCTCCACTTAAAAAAAAACTCGGAATCCAGAATGTGGATGAACTATTTTCCAAAGTATAGTTAATCGTCCCTTTAATAGTAGCCCCTTTAATATAAGGATATTTAGCGGTGTCCTGAGTCTTGTGGTCCGTCAGTCCAATGATTTTGCCCATCACTCCGAATGTGTTTTCCGAATCAAAGTACCTAAACTGATTCACAAAATATTCCGGGGTGAGCATTACATCATTGTTGAGTGCAAAGACTAGATCCTTAGTCGCTGCTTTAATTCCAAGATTTATAGTCGGAGAAAATCCTTTGTTTACTTCGTTAATGAGTAATATAATTTCAGGGTATCTATCTTTTATAAATGCAATGGAGTCATCAGAGGAACAGTCATCTGCAATAATGATTTCGTACTCAGCTTTGCAATATTCAAGAGCTTTATAAACTGAAGGAAGATTTTCTTCAAGAAGTTTTCTGCCGTTATAATTTGGTATAACTACTGATATGCTTTTCTGATTCATTTGTTCCAACCTTCTATTATTTCAAATACCTGCTCTGTTTTTAATGATTCTATGCAAATGCAATTGCCTCCTTTGGCACAGTCAAAGCATTCCTTATCAAGCGACAATACTGTTGAATATTTACCTATGGGTTTCCATCTGCCTGCGTGCATGGGCTTTATGGAAGGGTAAAAACCTACAGTGTGAATTCCAAGTGCTGATGCGATGTGTAATGGTCCGGTGCTGCAAGCTACAAGTCCGTCCGCTTTTGCAATTACCGATATGAGTTCACCCAATGTGACTTTGCCCGTAAGGTCAATCATTTCAGGTAATGAAAAGAAATCTTCCTGTTCATTCCGTATTTTCTGACCTTCGTCTTTTGTTCCCGTTATTATTGGAGTATAGCCGGCTGAAATTAATCGTTTGGCGAGTGAAAAATAGTTCTGAATAGGCCATTCTCTTGCACTTCCTTTTGACTTAGGGTGCAATATTATTTTTTTCTTAGCACTATCAAGTTCTGATTTTACTGCTTCTGGTAATTCAGATTTAGGAGATACATCGAGTAAGGAGCCTAAAGTACCAATTGAAGGAATTTCTTTAACTCCTAAGCCTTCAAGTAATTTGAAGTTCAGTTGAGCTTCATGGAGATCAGATTTTTTTCTGGAAAAACTTATTTTTTTATTGGCATATAACCAGTGAAAGGTCCTGTGACTTGTGCCTATCCGGACCGGTATTCCGCTTTGTTTACATATTTTTGCAACATCCTTATCAGGATATACGAAAATGGCAGTCTCTATATTCTTGGATTTTAATAAAGATGGATCGTCTATAAGCGATTCTCTAGAGATGAATTCATCAATAGAATTACAAGCCTTTATTAGATCGGCAGTATATTTTTTCCCAAGAAAAAGAATCATGGAATCCGGGAAACGTTGTTTTAGATATGCAGCCAGAGGAAATGTGAGTACCACATCTCCAAGATTATCAGTCCTGCTTATCAGAATGTTTTTCATATGTTATAAAAGTCTATCAAACCCTCTCTTAAATTCAAATTGAGAAATGTAGTTAAGTTCTATCAGTTATTAAGTCAGGTTTTTGTTGACGTCTACCCTCAAAGCTTTTGTATAGTGAAGGCAGAACATAATGAAGAATAAACAAAAAGTAAGGCCTGTCTTTGTTTCTAAGGTATCTTCAAAGAGGAACGATACAGAAGTGATAGTGTATATTACCAAAAGGATTTTAGATCTATAGTTTTTATTTGAAAATAAAGGGAAATAGAAGCAAGAAATAAAAACAATAAAGCCCAGTATGCCAGTAGCAGCTAATGTTCTGAGGTATTGGTTGTGGGGACTTAATCTGTTTTCCGCTTCTACAAAGGGAAATTTTTTTGCATATCCTTTCCTCACTTCAGATTCAATATTTCCTTCCCCAACTCCAAATATTGGATGATCCCTGAAGAGCTGAAATGTTACCTGTTGAGAAACCAGTCTTTTACCGATGGAATAATTGTTAGCTTTATCTTTAATGTCACTCAGGTTCCAGTCATACTTTGTATACCCCCATTTATTCTTTAAAGTATTCAATGAAAAGAAAGATATTCCAACCAGTGCAATCACACCAATGAATAGGAAAAGGCCTTTTTTGAAATTTTTTGATGCTAATAAATAAAAGGTAATTAAAACCAAAACAACATAAAAAGCGACTAGCCCTGATCTAACTGCTAGCAAATGCTGATAAAAGATTAAAAATATAAGCATAATTATATTTAATCCTTTGAAAAAAAAGTCTTTAAAGTAATCTTTTTCTATAAGATAATATGCAAGGAATACAGAAAATGTGACCATTAGACTGAAGCGCACATGATTTACAGGAGTAGGAATTAGATGAGATTTTCCATACGCCCAATCGAAGTATTCCTTATTTTGAAAATAAATTGAAGTACTACCAACAGCGCATACAAATACCATAATCAAAAAGAGGAAGAAAATATCATAATATAATTTTCTTGGAAAAGGTGGAAGTATAGCAAACAAAAAAGGCAAAGCTAGAAATTGATAATGCAGCTCAAACTGCAATGCAGCATACTTTTGATTTTCTGGATTAGTTCGAAGGAGACTTAGTATAAAGGCAATAAAAATAATGAAGAAAACGGAAAATCTTTTTTCAATTAGAAAAATATTAAAATTCCTGATTTTTAGTATAAAATAAAGTAAAGCAAGTCCGGTCAATGCTAATATACCTTGATTTGCCAGGATATGTATACTATCCATAGTAAAAATGCCAGTTACTATGACAAAAAGACATATTCTTACAAAAATTAAATAATATCGGTTTTGAGAATCCATTAATTAAGGGTAATAATTATTTTTATTTATTGTAAAGTAATTGAAAATTAAGGTGTTGTTTTTGGAGAGAATCCAAACACAACAAATGCAGAAATTTTAATGTTCTACTTTAAGGAATCGTAAATATGGTACGATAATTACTTTATTCATTAAGTAAAATTATAAATAATACTTTAAATGGAAGAGAATAGAGAAAATATAAGAAAGGATTTAAGCAAAGCGGAGAAAGATGCTCAGTTTGAAAAGGAGTTTATGCCTTTGATTGATTCTCTTTATAATTTTGCTTATCGTTTGACCCTTGATGAAGACGATGCAAATGATCTTGTACAAGAGACCTATTTAAAGGCATATCGATTCTTCAATTCATATGAGCAAGGCACCAATGCTAAAGCCTGGCTGTTCAGAATATTGAAAAACAGTTTTATAAATGATTTTAGAAAGAAAAGCAAAGAGCCTTCAAAGGTTGATTATCAGGAGGTAGAGTCCTATTATAACTCTGATGATGTGGATGAAAGCATCACTACCGACCTTAGGATAGAATCTTTGCAGGAGATGATCGGGGATGAGGTTGCAACTGCGCTTAATGCATTAGCTGTTGATTTTAGAACCATCATTATACTTTGTGACCTTGAGGGTTTTACTTATGAAGAAATGGCCAAAATTCTTGATATACCAATCGGTACTGTGAGGTCAAGATTGCATAGGGCTAGAAACTTATTAAAAGAAAAGCTGAAAGCTTATGCAGGTACAATGGGCTATAACAAATAAGAAAAATTCCGTATGATTGCGAACAATTTAATTCGAATGGATAAGGGAAAAAAAATCTCTGAATGCAATGAGTGTATACAAGCACTTCATCTTTTGATTGATGGAGAAGCTTCTAGTAATCAGAAAGAATTTCTGGAAAAACATATAGAAGAATGTATGCCGTGTTATCAAAGCTATAATCTTGATAAAAATGTAAAGGAGATTGTAAAGAGTAAAATAGAAAAAAAGCCCGTTCCTTCGGCCTTAATAGCGAATATTAAGGATAAATTGAATGAAAGTTTTTAAATTTGTCTATGGAAGATGGCAAATTAATCATTTTTTCAGCTCCCTCTGGATCTGGTAAAACGACAATTGTCAAGCATTTGCTTGCCAAAAATAATAATCTTGGATACTCAATATCCGCTTGTACGCGCGATAAAAGAGGGCGTAATGAGACTTACGGAAAAGATTATTATTTTCTCACCCCAGAAGAATTCAAACAAAAAATTGATCAAGACGAGTTTGTTGAATGGGAACAAGTTTACCCTGGTCAATTCTATGGTACTTTAAAATCTGAAATAAATAGAATTTGGAGTGACGGGAAAAGCGCTGTATTTGATGTAGATGTTAAAGGTGGTCTTAGCCTGAAAAAGTTCTATGGAAATAAAGCTTTGGCTATTTTTGTAAAATGCCCATCTATGGAAGTTTTAGAACAAAGGCTGAGAGAAAGAAAAACGGATACAGAAGAAAGTATTTCTGCGAGATTATTCAAGGTGAAATTTGAAATGAGTTTTGAAAATCAGTTTGATATAACTTTGGTTAATAATGATTTGGAAGAAGCATTAAAGGGCGCTCAACAGCTTGTTGATGATTTTCTTTCCGGAAAAATCACTTTCCCCAAAAAAGGCTGATAGATTAGCGCTTCATGAAAGTTGGTCTTTTTTTCGGTTCGTTTAATCCTATTCATATAGGTCACCTCATTATAGGTAACGTAATGGCTGAGCATGCAGATCTTGACGAAGTATGGTATGTGGTAACGCCCCAGAATCCTTTGAAAAAAAATAATACCTTACTACACGAGTTTGACAGATATGATATGGTGAATCTGGCTATTATGGATCATCCTAAATTTCGTGTCAGCGATGTGGAATTTCATTTGCCTAAGCCGAGCTATACCATAGATACTCTTACCTACATTCAGGAGAAATTTCCTAAGAATAAATTTGTGCTTATAATAGGAGAAGATAATCTTTGTCAGCTTCCCAAATGGAAGAATTTCAATAGTATTCTGGAATATTTTGAATTGTATGTTTATCCAAGACCTGATTCAGGAGATTGTGAACTGAAAAATCATAAAAATGTAAGGTTCGTGGAGGCTCCATTACTGGACATTTCTGCCACTTACATCAGGCAGTCAATCAAAAAAAATCTTTCAGTAAAATATATGATAACTCAAGAGGTAGAGACTTTTATTAAAAATAAAAATCTCTACCGATAGAATATTGAATTAAACAGTCATTATTTCAGCCTCTTTCTTAGCTAAAACCTGATCTATTTTTGCAATAAAATCGTTAGTCAAAGTTTGAACTTTTTCTTCGGCTTTTTTGATCTCGTCCTCAGAAGCACCTTCTTTTTGAAGAGTTCTTAGTTCTTCATTAGTATCTTTTCTAATATTACGGATAGCTATTTTACCACTCTCAGATTCACCTTTTACTTGTTTTACAAGAGCTTTTCTTCTCTCTTCTGTAAGAGGAGGTAAAGAGATTCTGATGTTTTCTCCGTCATTCTGAGGATTGAAACCAAGATTACTATCTTTAATTGCTTTTTCAATTTCAGTGATCAACTTTTTTTCAAAAGGTTTGATCATAATTGTCCTTGCATCCGGAGTAGTAATGGATGATACTTGTTCTAATGGAGTGTCGATGCCATAATAGCTTACAGAAACCCCGTGAACCATTGACGGCATTGCTTTGCCGGCACGTATTTTAGCGAATTCAGCTTCGGTATGTTTCAATGCTTTTGTCATTGAATCCTTTGCTTCGTCCAGGTATAATTGAATTTCTTCCATTTGGAAAAATAAGTTATATAATAAAATTACATTGTTACCAGCGTACCGACATCTTCACCTTCCGCAATTTTCAAAAGGTTGCCGGGCTTATTCATATCAAATACGATAATTGGTAAACCATTTTCTTTGCAAAGGGTAAAGGCAGTCATATCCATAATTTGAAGACCTTTTTGGTATACTTCCTTGAATGAGATATTAGAGAATCTTGTTGCTGTAGGATCTTTTTCCGGATCTGATGAATAAATTCCATCTACTCTTGTTCCTTTAAGGACAGCTTGAGCTTCAATTTCAATAGCTCTTAAGCTTGCAGCTGAATCTGTTGTGAAATATGGATTTCCTGTACCTGCTCCGAAAATTACAATTCGTCCTTTCTCAAGATGTCTCACCGCTCTTCTTCTTATAAATTGCTCACAAACTTGTTCTATCTTGATTCCAGACATTAATCTTGTATAAAGTCCAATATTTTCCAGTGCGCTTTGAAGTGCCATTGCGTTTATCACAGTGGCAAGCATCCCCATATAATCCCCTTGAACTCTGTCTATCCCTGTAGCGGCAGCTTCAACTCCTCTGTATATATTGCCTCCTCCGATAACAATAGCCAGCTGAACACCTTTATCACTTACAGCCTTTATTTCTTTTGCATATCTCATGAGAACTTCCGGATCGATACCGTACTTTTGATTTCCCATCAATGCTTCTCCACTTAGTTTTAAAAGAATTCTTTTGTATTTCATTTCAGAAGATATTTTACCGCAAACTTGGCAAATATAATAATGATTATCTAATAATTAAATTATAACCTGATCAGTACCTGATTTTTTTCGACACTCTGTCCTTCCTTTATCTGAATACTTTTCACAACTCCAGCACCAGGTGATTTAATAAGGTTCTCCATCTTCATTGCCTCAAGGATCAATACAGGCTCACCTTTCTCGATTGTTTGACCTTCTTTAACTTTTATCTCTAAAACTTTCCCTGGCATTGGTGCTTTTATGTCATTGAGAGCTTCGGACCTCTTATTGCTGACACCAAGTTTTTCAAGCATTAGATCTCTTGTATCTTGGATCGCAACTTGAATTTCCTTATCATTTATTCTTAAAAAGAGAATCTTTTGCTCTTTGTCGAATTTTAATACTTCCACAGAATAGCTTTTGTTTTCTCTTATAATATGATAAGATTTTTGATAAACCAGTTCTGAAATGTCCCAGTCTAAAGGGCTTCCATTAAGAATAAGCTTGTCTCCTTCTTTTTGAAACTCAATAAAATTTTGATTACTAATTTTTATTTTTAACATTTCAACATTATTTCGCTCTTAAATATAATTAAATCAATCAAAAAACAACTGAGTATGAGTTTTTCTGTTTCAACAGGGCGGTTCCTTCTGTTACCCCTCTTGCTGCTATTATTTTCTTGTAAATCATTGAAAAAAAGTGATAATACTGTACCGGTGGCTGAAAAGGAGAAAAAAAGTGTTTCTGCTTTTAAGACAAGCAAAGGTCCTTATCAGCCTTCACGAACAAGATATGTAGACTTACTTCATACTAAACTGGAAGTTTCATTCGACTGGAAAAACCAATACCTAAATGGTGTTGCTTACCTAACTTTCAAACCTCTTTTTTATCCTCAAAATAAATTGGTGCTGGATGCAAAGGGTATGGACATTCACTCTGTAGAATTGATATCTCCCTCTACAATGCCATTGAAATATTTGTATAATAAAGAAAGGCTTGATATCACTCTCGATAAAGTATATCAAAGAAAAGATACTTTTCTGATACGAATTAAATACACTGCAAAACCGAATGAGCTTAAAAAAGGAGGGAGCGAAGCAATCACAGATGATCGAGGATTGTATTTTATAAACGCCGATGGTAAAGATCCGGAAAAGCCTGTTCAGATATGGACCCAAGGAGAAACCCAATCCAATTCAGTCTGGTTTCCTACTATTGATTCTCCAAATGAAAAAACTACTCAGGAGATGTTTATTACTGTTGATTCATCCTTTAATGTACTTTCCAATGGCGAGCTAATTTATCAGAAAGCAAATAAAGATGGAACCAACACTTTCTACTGGAAACAAGATCTTCCTCATTCTCCATACCTTTTTATGATGGCAATAGGAAAATATTCCATTACAGAGGATCATATGAAAGATACTCGATTTGATTGGGATGATTTGAAGATCAATTATTATGTTGAACCTCAATATGGGAAATATGCTAAAGATATTTTTGGAAATACACCTGAGATGATTGCATTTTTTTCATCATTGTTAAAGTATAAATATCCTTGGGATAAATATTCACAGGTGGTGGTAAGAGATTATGTTTCAGGTGCAATGGAGAATACTTCAGCTACAATTTTTATGGAAGCACTTCAGTCAACTGACAGAGAATTACTTGACGAAAGCTGGGATCCGATCATCGCCCATGAACTATTTCATCATTGGTTTGGTGACCTTGTTACTGCCGAATCCTGGGCTAATTTGCCTTTAAATGAGTCATTTGCAAATTATTCTGAATATCTGTGGCTGGATTATAAATATGGAAAAGATGAGGCAGATCAGCATGCGGAAACAGAAGAAAAGCAATACTTTGATGAAGCAAATCACAAACAGGAACCTTTAATCAGATTTCATTATCTTGATAAAGAGGATATGTTTGATAGACACAGTTATAATAAAGGAGGAAGAGTTTTACATACTTTGAGGAAAGTTGTTGGTGATTCAGCCTTTTTTGAAGCTCTAAATTTATATTTAAAACGAAATCAGTTTAAACCAGCAGAAATTCACGATTTGAGGCTAGCATTTGAGGAAGTTACCGGAACTGATATGAATTGGTTCTTTAATCAATGGTTTTTAGCTCCTGGTCATCCGGATCTTAAAATTGAAAGTCAGTATAATAGCGGCATGTTGAGTTTAACTGTAGAGCAACAACAAGATACATTACGGACACCGATTTATAGAATACCATTTAAACTTGATGTTTGGGTAAATGGAGTAAAAACCACACATCATCTTGAACTTACCAAAGTAAAGCAGAATTTTTCTCTGCCTTGTCCTGCTCAACCTAATCTGGTACATTTTGATCCTGATAACGACGTCTTGTCTAAAAAGTCTCACGAAAAATCTGATGAAGAGCTTATTTTCCAGTTTAAGAATTCTGATGGGTATTTTGGAAGAAAAGATGCCTTGGTGGCTTATTTTGATTTGAGTAAAACTGAAAATCAGGAATTAGCTCAAGCGAAATTTAAGACTAAAGAGTTTGAGAGTCTTTTAAAAGGAGCACTAAATGATCGATTCTGGGGAATAAGAGATTTTGCTCTGGATCAGTTTTCCAAATATGTTATTCCAAATATTGAAATTTATATACCTGATCTTGAAAAAATAGCAGCATCTGATACTAAGCCAGCAGTTAGGGCACAAGCCATCTATTTATTGTCTTCTTATGATAATAAGAGATTTGTGGATCTTTACTATAAAGGATTGGATGAAAAGGCTTATTCCGTTGTGGGCGCATCGCTTTCCAGTTTGTTAAAGACAAAGGATTCTAATATTGAAAAACGGATATCTGAATTTGAATCTATTGACAATATTAATATAATCATCCCTTTGGCTAATTATTTTATCAATTCTAAGGACACGTCAAGATACTTGTGGTTTAAAAAGAATATGCAAACATCAGAGGATCGACGAGTATATGCATTGTTGAGTTATTTTAGCCAATATCTTGCTATACTTCCGGAAGAAGAAAAGAATGATGGCAAACAATTGTTAAAGAAAATATCCGATACAAATAAGCATGAAGTAATCAGGAATGCTGCAAATTATTATCTTCAAATGCTTAAATAGAATTATCCCTTAAAAAAAGTACGTTTTTAAATGGTTGATAATTAAGATGCTGAAGAATATTAAAAAAAAAAGCAAGAAAAATAGGTGCGAAAATTTGACTTAAATAAAAAAGCACCTATTTTTGCAGCTCAATTTTTTAAAACAGCAAGTTTAAAGGGTTGATTTGAAAAGGAAGTTTTCAAAAAAAGTTTGGGGAGATACCAAAGTGGCCAACTGGAACAGACTGTAAATCTGTCGTCATCTGACTTCGAAGGTTCGAATCCTTCTCTCCCCACTATATTTTATTTAAAAATAGTTTCGAGAAAAATTGGGGAATTGAAAATGGTTTGTTTACTTTGCGGACCAATTTCGATTCTGAGAAGGGAAAAATCTCAGACTAGCCAAATTAATTAAAAGCGGGAGTAGCTCAGTTGGTAGAGCGACAGCCTTCCAAGCTGTAGGTCGCGGGTTCGAGCCTCGTCTCCCGCTCAATTTTTTGAGCTTCCTGGAGAGTTGCTCTTAAGCCGGTGTAGCTCAGGGGTAGAGTACTTCCTTGGTAAGGAAGGGGTCACGGGTTCAATTCCCGTCACTGGCTCTTAAAATTCAAACTCAGAGCAAGTCAGCTTAAGATTGCAAATTCCTTTATCGCATTTTAAAATAATTATAAAATTATAAATTAACAATAAAACCGAGGATTTTCAAATATGGCTAAAGAAACTTTTGACCGTTCCAAACCTCACGTGAATATAGGTACTATAGGTCACGTAGACCACGGTAAAACAACTTTGACTGCCGCAATCACTAAAGTATTGTCAGAAAAAGGTCTAGCAGAGAAAAGAGATTTCTCTCAGATTGACAACGCTCCTGAGGAAAAAGAAAGAGGTATTACTATCAATACTTCTCACGTGGAGTACGCTACAGCTAACAGACACTATGCTCACGTAGACTGTCCAGGTCACGCTGACTATGTTAAAAACATGGTTACAGGTGCTGCTCAGATGGATGGAGCTATCCTTGTGGTTGCTGCTACTGACGGACCAATGCCTCAAACTAGAGAGCATATTCTTCTTGCACGTCAGGTAGGTGTTCCAGCTCTTGTTGTTTTCATGAACAAAGTTGACTTAGTTGACGATCCTGAACTTCTTGACCTAGTTGAGATGGAAGTTAGAGAACTACTTAGCTTCTACGAATTCCCAGGTGATACAATCTCTATTATCAGAGGTTCTGCTCTTGGTGGATTGAACGGAGACGCTAAATGGGTAGCAACTATCGAAGAACTAATGGATGCGGTTGATAAAGATATTCCAATTCCTCCACGTATGACTGACCTTCCTTTCTTGATGCCAGTTGAAGACGTATTCTCTATCACTGGTAGAGGTACAGTTGCAACAGGTAGAATTGAAAGAGGAATCATTAACTCTGGAGAGGCTGTTGATATCCTTGGTATGGGTGCTGAAAACCTTAAGTCTACAGTTACTGGAGTTGAGATGTTCAGAAAAATCCTTGATAGAGGAGAAGCTGGTGATAACGTAGGTCTACTTCTAAGAGGTATTGAGAAAGATCAAATCAGAAGAGGAATGGTAATCTGTAAGCCAGGTTCTGTAACTCCTCACTTAGAATTTAAAGCTGAGATTTACGTTCTTTCAAAAGAAGAAGGTGGAAGACATACTCCATTCTTTAACAAATACAGACCTCAGTTCTACATGAGAACAACTGACGTTACTGGTGAAATCATCCTTCCAGAAGGAACTGAAATGGTTATGCCTGGTGACAATATCACAATCACTGTGAAACTAATCAACTCTGTTGCGATGGAGAAAGGATTAAGATTTGCGATCAGAGAAGGTGGTAGAACAGTAGGTGCTGGTCAGGTAACTGAAATTTTAAAATAAGTAAAAAAATAAATAAGAGTGCGTTTTTGAAAATTATTTTCGAGAACGCACTTGTTTATTTATAAGATATTATCTAACTTTGCACTCCCTTTTCAGGGGTGTGTAGTTAAACGGGTGTAGTTCAAGGGTAGAATAGCGGTCTCCAAAACCGTTGATGGGAGTTCGAATCTCTCCACCCGTGCACAGGAAAATAAGTCAAAAATGAAAAAGGTAATAGATTTTCTAAAAGAGTCAGTTGAAGAGATCAGAAGTAGAGTTTCCTGGCCGAAGTTCAGTGAACTTCAAGGAAGTACTGTACTTGTTCTGGTTGCTTCTATCATTTTTGCACTAATAATCGGAGTGATCGATTATTTATTTAAAAACGGTATGTCCTTCATTTACGAAAACTTCTAAAAGGGGGATAGATCGATGAGTCAATTACAGTGGTACGTTGTCAGAGCGGTTAGTGGACAAGAGAAGAAAGTAAAAAGCTATCTTGAAAACGAAATCGTTAGACAAAATCTTCAAGAGTTTGTTCCTCAGGTCTTAATACCTTCAGAAAAGGTATATGAAATGAGAAATGGGAAAAAGAGGGTACGTGAGAGAAATTTTTTCCCTGGATATGTACTAATTCAAGCAGATATAAATCACGGCGAAGCAGCACACATTATTACCAGTATTCCTGGAGTTATTGGATTCCTTGGATCTAGTGAAACTGGAGCAGCTTCAAAAAAACCTGTACCATTAAGACAGTCAGAAGTTAACAGGATCTTAGGAAAAGTAGATCAGGTTGATGAAAGAGAAGAAAAGCTAGAAACTCCTTTTATAGTAGGTGAGCTAGTTAAAGTAATGGATGGTCCATTCAACGGATTTACTGGTTCTGTTGAAGAAGTATTTGAAGAAAGAAAGAAGCTCAATGTAATGGTGAAAATTTTCGGAAGAAATACACCCGTTGAGTTGAATTATATGCAAGTAGAAAAAGTTCAGTAAAATGGCAAAAGAAATAGGCGGATATCTGAAATTGCAGGTAAAGGGCGGAGCCGCAAATCCATCTCCTCCAATCGGTCCAGCATTGGGTAGTAAAGGTTTGAATATCATGGAGTTCTGTAAGCAGTTTAATGCTAGAACACAAGATAAACCAGGTGTTTTATTACCGGTGTTAATAACAATGTACAAAGACAAATCTTTTGACTTTGTTATTAAAACTCCTCCTGCTCCAATTCTTTTAATGGAAGCGGCAAAAGCAAAAAAGGGATCTGCAGAACCTAACAGAAATAAAGTAGGATCAGTTACCTGGGATCAGGTTAAAACTATCGCTGAAACTAAATTGCCAGACTTAAATTGTTCTAAAATTGATTCAGCGATGAAGATGATTGCCGGAACTGCTAGAAGTATGGGTATAACAATTACAGGTAAAGCTCCTTGGGAATCTTAATAAGAAATTGACATGGGAAAACTTACAAAAAAACAAAAGCAAGTAATTGCTAAATATAACCCTGAGCAGGAATATTCTCTTGCAGATGCTTCTAAATTAGTAAAAGAAATTACTTTCACAAAGTTTGATGCTTCTGTTGATATCGATGTGAGATTGGGTGTTGATCCTAAGAAGGCAGATCAGATGGTAAGAGGAGTTGTTGCTCTGCCTCATGGTACTGGTAAGGACGTTAGAGTTCTAGTACTTTGCACTCCTGATAAAGCTCAGGAAGCTAAAGATGCTGGTGCAGAACACGTTGGTCTTGATGATTACATTGCAAAAATTGAGCAAGGTTGGTTAGATATTGACGTAATCATTACAATGCCTACAGTAATGGCAAAAGTTGGTAAGCTAGGTAGAATTCTTGGTCCAAGAAGCTTAATGCCAAACCCTAAAGCCGGAACAGTAACGCTTGAAGTTGGAAAAGCTGTTAAAGAAATTAAACAAGGTAAAATCGACTTCAAAGTAGATAAATACGGAATTATTCATACCAGTATTGGTAAAGTATCTTTTACTCCTGACAAAATTCAGGACAATATTAATGAGCTAATTCAGGTAATTTCAAAATTGAAGCCTGCTTCAGCTAAAGGTACTTATATTAAGAGTGTTTCATTGTCAAGTACAATGAGCCCTGGTATTACAGTGGATAAGAGTTCAATTTCAGGAATATAAGAAAATGACTAAAGAACAAAAAGCTCAGATCATTGAAGAGTTGAGCCAAAAATTTGCTTCGAAGAATTACTTTTATATAACCGATGCTTCAGGTCTTTCTGTTGAGCAGGTTAATAAATTCAGAAAATTGTGTTTCAAAAAAGGTATTGAATATACAGTTGTAAAGAATTCTTTGATTAAGAAAGCTTTGGCAAACCTTAATACTGACTATACTCCTTTTAACCAGGGTGTGTTAAAAGGCTTCTCAGGAATTCTGTTTGCAGATGCAGGAAATGCACCAGCAAAACTATTGAAAGAGTATCATAAAGAAGGGGGTAAGGGGTTTAATAAGCCTACTCTTAAAGGAGCTTCTATTGATGGTGGATTGTTTATCGGTGAAGATACTCTAGATCTTCTTAGCAATCTTAAATCTAAAAACGAACTTATTGGAGATATCATTGGATTACTTCAATCTCCTGCTAAAAATGTTGTTTCAGCTCTTCAAAGCGGTGGAAACAAACTTGCAGGAATCGTTAAGACTCTTTCTGAAAAACCAGAGTAATATTTCAGAATACTTCATACAAAAATAAACATTAATCAAATTAGTAATTTTTAAATAAATAATAAAATGGCAGATTTAAAAGCATTCGCTGAGCAACTTGTAAATTTAACTGTTAAAGAAGTTAACGAACTTGCGCAAATCCTGAAAGATGAATACGGTATCGAGCCTGCTGCTGCTGCTCCTGTAATGGTAGCTGGAGGTGGTGGAGCTGCTGCTGAAGCACCTGCTGAAAAAACAGCTTTCGATGTAATCCTTAAAAACCCAGGAGCTGCTAAACTTGCAGTTGTAAAACTAGTTAAAGATCTTACTGGTCTTGGATTGAAAGAAGCTAAAGATCTAGTTGATTCTACTCCGAAACCTGTTAAAGAAGGTCTACCTAAAGCAGAAGCTGAGTCTCTAAAGAAACAATTAGAAGAGGCTGGAGCTGAAGTTGAAATTAAATAAGGTAAGATTACCTTTAACAGCCTTAAAAATAATTTCAAGGCCTGGCAACATAGTCAGGTCTTTTCCTGTTTGTGGGTATAAACCTTTCAGACACCCCTTGATTTAAGTAATAATATTTAAAAATTATTCACTAACCAAACTTATAAAGCATTGGCTATCAATAATAAAGGAGAAAGAATAAGTTTTGCTACAAGAAAATCTCTAATTGATTACCCTGATTTTCTAGATGTGCAATTACAATCCTTTGAGGATTTCTTTCAGATTGATACGCCCTCTGAAAGCCGTACACAAGAGGGTTTGTATAAAGTATTTGCGGAAAATTTCCCTATCAGCGACTCAAGGGAAAATTTTGTCCTCGAGTTTATTGACTATACAATAGACCCGCCAAAATATTCCGTTGATGAATGTATTGATAGAGGTCTTACATATTCAGTGCCTCTTAAGGCGAAATTAAGACTTTCCTGCAATGACGAAGACAACGAAGATTTCCAAACTATAGAGCAAGAAGTATTCCTTGGGAATATTCCTTATATGACTCTTAAGGGATCTTTTATAGTAAACGGGGCAGAAAGGGTTATAGTTTCTCAGTTGCACAGATCTCCGGGAGTTTTTTTCGCTCAAAGTAAACATACAAACGGAACAAAACTTTATTCTGCCAGAATTATCCCTTTTAAAGGATCCTGGATCGAATTTGCTACAGACGTTAACAATGTAATGTATGCCTATATCGATAGAAAGAAAAAGTTTCCTGTTACTACTCTTTTACGTGCTATCGGATACGGTTCAGATAAAGATATCCTTGATCTATTCGGTTTATCAGAAGAAGTAGAAGCTAACAAAGCTTCTTTAAAGAAAGTTACAGGTAGAAAGTTGGCCGCAAGGGTACTTAGAAGCTGGACTGAAGACTTTGTTGATGAAGATACAGGTGAGGTAGTTTCTATTGATAGAAATGAGGTTCTTTTAGAGAGAGATTCTGTTATCTCTGAAGAAGATATTGATACTATCCTTGATTCTAATACAAAATCGATTATTCTTCATAGAGAAGATATAAATATAGCTGACTACACTATTATTTATAACACTCTTCAAAAGGATAATTCAAACTCTGAAAAAGAAGCTGTAGAAACCATCTATAGACAACTTAGAAATACAGAGGCTCCAGATGAGCAAACTGCAAGAGATATCATTCATAACCTTTTCTTTAGTGATAAGAGATATGACCTTGGTGAAGTTGGTAGATATAGAATCAACAAAAAACTTGGTCTTGAGATTGCTTCTGATATCAGAGTTTTAACTACTCAGGATATCATTAGCATTGTTAAGTATCTTATCGGTTTGATTAACTCAAAGGCAGTTGTTGATGATATTGACCATTTGAGTAATAGAAGGGTTAGAACTGTAGGTGAACAGCTGTATAGCCAATTCGGAGTTGGTTTAGCTAGGATGGCTAGAACTATCAAAGAAAGAATGAACGTTAGGGATAACGAGGATTTTAAACCTGTTGACCTTATCAATGCAAGAACTCTTTCTTCTGTAATCAATTCGTTCTTCGGTACAAATCAGTTATCTCAATTCATGGATCAAACCAATCCATTGGCTGAGATTACACATAAAAGAAGAATGTCAGCCCTTGGTCCTGGTGGTCTTTCAAGAGAAAGAGCCGGTTTCGAGGTTCGTGATGTTCACTATACCCACTACGGTCGTCTTTGTACAATTGAAACTCCAGAGGGACCAAATATTGGTCTTATTTCTTCTCTTTGTGTTCATGCAAAAGTAAATAACATGGGCTTCATCGAGACTCCTTACCTTAAAGTAGAAGAAGGTAAAGTAAGTTTGAAGGATCCTGTTTATTTAACGGCTGAAGAAGAAGATCGTCATAATATCGCTCAGGCAAATGCTAAGATAGATAACACAGGTAACTTCATGCTTGATAAGGTTAAAGCAAGATATGAAGGTGACTTCCCTGTTGTTGAGCCAGATAAATTATCATACATGGACGTTGCGCCAAATCAGATTGTTTCTGTTGCGGCTTCTTTGATTCCATTCCTAGAGCACGATGATGCTAACCGTGCATTGATGGGTTCAAACATGCAACGTCAGGCAGTACCTCTATTAAAGCCAGAAGCTCCTATCGTTGGAACTGGCCTTGAAGGTCGTGTTGCTGTCGATTCAAGAGCTCTTGTAACTGCAGAAGGTGAAGGAGTTGTAGATTTTGTTGATGCTAAGAAAATAGTTATCAAGTATGATCTTAACGACGACGAAAAACTTGTAAGCTTTGATACCGAAAGTAAAACCTATGATCTTGTTAAGTTTAGAAGAACTAACCAGGATACATGTATTAACCTTAAGCCTATAGTATACAAAGGCCAAAGAGTTAAAAAAGGTCAGGTTCTTTGCGAAGGATATGCAACAAATAATGGAGAACTTGCTCTGGGTAGAAACCTAAAAGTAGCATTCATGCCTTGGCAAGGATACAACTTTGAGGATGCTATTGTTATTTCAGAGAAAGTAGTTCGTGATGATATCTTCACTTCAATACATATTGAAGAATTTGAACTTGAAGTTAGGGATACAAAGAGAGGGGAAGAGGAACTTACTTCTGAGATTCCAAACGTAAGTGAAGAAGCTGTTAAAAACCTTGATGAAAACGGAATTGTTCGTATTGGAGCTGAAGTTAAAGAGGGTGATATTCTGATTGGAAAAATTACTCCTAAAGGGGAAACTGATCCAACTCCTGAAGAAAAACTTCTTAGAGCTATCTTCGGAGATAAAGCTGGGGATGTTAAAGATGCTTCATTAAAAGCTTCTCCGTCTTTAAGAGGTGTAGTAATTGATACTAAACTATTCTCTCGTCCTAAGAAGGATAAAGACATCAGAGCGAAGTCCAAGAAACAAGTTGATACATTAAAAGCAAAATATAGTAAAGACCTTTTAGCAATCAGAGCTATAATGATTGAGAAAATGGTTGAATTGCTGGATGGTAAAACTAGTAATGGAGTTAAGCACAAGTTTGGTGATGAGATTATTTCCAAAGGTGTAAAATTCAACAGAAGAAATATTTCTGAAAACGTATTCCCTGAGCGTAACAGCTATAGAGATGAAAGTACATATAATGTACAAGAAGAAGTAAATCTTTTAGGTGATTTGATTCTTGAAGGTTGGACTTCTGAGGAGAAGGTCAATTTGATGATCCATAGTCTTGTTAAAAACTACAACAGAAAAAGAAATGAACTTTCGGGAAGATTTAAACGTGAAAGATTCACTTTGGAGGTTGGAGATGAACTACCTGCAGGTATAGTTCAGTTAGCAAAAGTTTATGTAGCTAAAAAACGTAAACTGAAAGTGGGTGATAAAATGGCTGGTCGTCACGGTAACAAAGGGGTTGTAGCTAAAATAGTTCGTGATGAAGATATGCCATTCCTTGCCGATGGAACTCCTGTAGATATAGTTCTAAATCCGCTTGGTGTACCTTCTCGTATGAACCTTGGTCAGATTTATGAAACAGTTCTTGGATGGGCTGGACTAAAACTTGGCAAGACTTATGCTACTCCAATATTTGATGGTGCAAGTGAAGAAGAAGTAGCAAATGAATTATCCCTTGCGGGGTTGCCTTCATTCGGTAGAACTTTCCTACATGATGGTTTAACAGGTCAGAGATTTGACCAGCCAGTTACTGTAGGGGTTATCTACATGCTTAAACTTGGCCACTTAGTTGATGATAAGATGCATGCCCGTTCAATCGGTCCATACTCATTGATCACTCAGCAGCCACTTGGAGGTAAAGCTCAGTTCGGAGGTCAGAGATTCGGAGAAATGGAAGTTTGGGCACTTGAAGCATTCGGTGCAGCAAACGTTCTTCAGGAAATTCTGACTGTGAAATCTGATGACGTTATAGGAAGAGCAAAAGCTTATGAAGCCATAGTTAAAGGTGAAAATATGCCTAAGCCAAATATACCAGAATCCTTCAACGTATTGGTTCACGAGTTAAGAGGCCTTGCGCTGGAAATCACTTTAGACTAATCATTAACCAAAGCTGCCGGATTTAAACCGGCAGCTATTCATATTTTTTTAAGTTTGTTTCAGGATATAAAACCTAAAAGATGGCTTTCAGAAAAAATAAAAAATTAAATCAGGACTTCTCAAAAGTCACCATTAGCCTTGCTTCACCTGAATCCATTTTGGAAAGCTCTCATGGAGAAGTAACGCAACCGGAGACGATCAATTACAGAACCTACAAACCTGAAATGGGTGGACTATTCTGCGAAAGAATATTTGGTCCTGTGAAAGATTGGGAGTGTCATTGCGGTAAATACAAAAGAATTAGATATAAAGGTATTATCTGTGACAGATGTGGGGTTGAAGTAACTGAGAAAAAAGTTAGAAGGGAAAGAATGGGACACATTGAACTTGTTGTTCCAGTTGCTCATATCTGGTATTTTAGATCTTTACCAAATAAAATTGGTTACTTATTAGGTTTACCTACTAAAAAACTTGATCAGATTATTTACTATGAAAGATATGTTGTAATTCAGTCAGGTGTAAAATCTGAAGATGGTATCAACTATCTTGACTTCTTGACAGAAGATGAGTATTTGGATATCCTGGATAAACTTCCAAGAGAAAACCAAATGCTTGATGATGAGGATCCGAATAAGTTTATTGCAAAAATGGGTGCTGATGCTCTGGAAATGCTTTTATCAAGAATTAAACTTGATGAGCTTTCTTATAGCTTAAGACATGCTGCCGCAAACGATACTTCTCAGCAAAGAAAAGCAGAAGCTTTAAAAAGACTTAAAGTCGTAGAGGCTTTCAGAGATGCAAGAACTCGTATTGAGAACAAACCTGAATGGATGGTTGTTAGAATGGTTCCTGTTATTCCTCCAGAACTTCGTCCTCTTGTACCTCTTGATGGTGGTCGTTTTGCAACTTCTGACTTAAATGACCTATACAGAAGAGTTATTATCAGAAATAACCGTCTGAAAAGACTTATTGAAATAAAAGCACCTGAAGTTATTCTTAGAAATGAGAAGCGTATGCTTCAGGAGGCTGTTGATTCCCTATTCGACAACTCTAGAAAAGTTAATGCTGTAAGAGCTGAAGGTAACAGAGCATTAAAGTCTTTAAGTGATATGCTTAAAGGTAAGCAAGGTCGTTTCCGTCAAAACTTACTTGGTAAAAGGGTTGACTATTCTGGTCGTTCGGTTATCGTTGTTGGTCCTGAGTTGAAACTTCATGAGTGCGGTCTTCCTAAAGACATGGCTGCTGAATTGTTCAAGCCATTTATTATAAGAAAACTGATTGAAAGAGGAATTGTTAAGACTGTTAAGTCTGCTAAGAAAATTGTTGATAGAAAAGATCCTGTAGTATGGGATATCCTTGAAAATGTATTGAAAGGACACCCTGTATTACTAAACCGTGCTCCAACGCTTCACAGATTAGGTATCCAGGCTTTCCAGCCTAAACTTATAGAAGGTAAAGCGATTCAGTTGCATCCGCTTGTGTGTACTGCGTTCAACGCCGACTTTGACGGTGACCAGATGGCGGTTCACGTACCTCTAGGTCAGGAAGCTATCCTTGAAGCATCAGTATTAATGCTTGCTTCTCATAATATCCTTAACCCTGCAAACGGTGCTCCTATTACAGTACCATCACAGGACATGGTTCTTGGTCTGTACTATGTAACCAAAGGAAGAAAATCAACTCCTGAATATCCAGTGCTTGGAGAAGGCAAGGTGTTCTATGGACCGGAAGAGGTTGTGATTGCCTTGAATGAGGGTAGACTTTCTCAGCATGCGCACATTAAAGTGCGTGTAAACGTGAGAAATGAAAATGGTGAACTAGATAAAAAGCTAATCGACACTGTTGCAGGTAGAGTTTTATTCAACTTGCTTGTTCCAGAAGAAGTAGGTTATATCAATGAACTTTTAACCAAGAAAAAACTTCAGCAGATTATCGGACACGTATTCAAAGTAGCCGGTAACTCAAGAACAGCACATTTCCTAGATGATATTAAACAACTAGGATTTATGTCAGCATTTAGAGGAGGACTTTCTATTGGTCTTTCTGACGTTAAAGTTCCGGATGCTAAGAATATTCTTGTTGTTCAGGCGAAAGAAGATGTGGATGCTGTTTGGAACAACTACCTGATGGGATTGATCACAGATAACGAAAGATATAATCAGGTAATTGATATTTGGACAAGGATTAACTCTCAGATCACTGAAACTCTAATGCAGCAGCTTGAGAGTGATCAGCAGGGATTCAACTCCATCTATATGATGATGCACTCTGGAGCGAGAGGTTCTAGAGAACAGATTCGTCAGCTGGGTGGTATGAGGGGTCTTATGGCTAAACCTCAGAAAAACCTTCAGGGGTCTATCGGTGAGATCATTGAAAACCCAATTCTTTCTAACTTTAAAGAAGGTCTTGACGTTATCGAGTACTTTATTTCTACACACGGTGCTAGAAAAGGTCTTGCGGATACAGCTCTTAAAACTGCGGATGCGGGTTACCTGACAAGAAGACTTGTAGACGTTGCTCAAGACGTAGTTATCAATGAGCCAGACTGCGGTACTCTAAGAGGACTTACGGTTACAGCTCTAAAAGATAACGAAGAAGTTGTTGAGCCACTTTCTGAAAGAATTTTAGGTAGAGTAACTGTTCACGATATCTTTGATCCTCTTACAAATGAATTGGTAATTGGAGCTGGAGAAGAAGTGGATGAAAATATTGCAAGAACAATCGACGAATCAGCTATTGAATCTGTAGAGATTCGTTCGGTATTAACCTGCGAATCAAGAAGAGGTGTATGTGCTAAATGCTACGGAAGAAACCTTGCTACTGGTAGAATGGTAGAAAGAGGAGAAGCTGTAGGGGTTATCGCTGCACAATCCATTGGTGAGCCAGGTACACAGCTTACACTTAGAACATTCCACGTCGGTGGTACTGCTTCTAACATTGCTGTTGATGCGTCTATCAAAGCTAAATTTGAAGGTATTATTGCATTTGACGAAGTTAAATCTATCGTTACTACAAATAACGAAGGTGATAGAGTTGATGTGGTGATGGGACGTTCTGGTGAAATTAGAATTATGGATGATAAGAATGAAAAAGTTCTTATTACTAACCACGTTCCTTATGGAGCTTTCCTTAAAGTGAAAGAAGGAGACAAAGTAACCAAAGGTCAGGATATTTGTAACTGGGATCCATATAACGCGGTAATTCTTTCTGAGTTTGACGGAAGGATTGAATTTGAAGCTATCGTAGAGGGTGTTACTTTCCGCGAAGAGTCAGATGAGCAAACAGGACACAGAGAGAAAGTTATCGTTGATACTAAGGATAAATCTAAAAACCCTGCGATACTTGTTCACTCTAAAAAGGGTGAAACAAAAACATTTAACATTCCGGTGGGAGCACACCTTGCTGTTGAAAATGAGCAGGAAGTTAAGGCTGGTCAGATTCTTGCAAAGATCCCGAGAGCTGTTGGTAAAACAAGAGATATCACTGGAGGTCTTCCAAGAGTAACAGAGTTATTCGAGGCAAGAAATCCTTCAAACCCGGCTGTTGTTTCTGAGATTGACGGTGTAGTAACATATGGTGGTATCAAGAGAGGTAACAGAGAAATCTTTATCGAATCTAAAGATGGTGTAAGAAAGAAATATCTAGTACCTCTTTCTAAGCATATCTTGGTTCAGGATAATGACTTTGTAAAAGCAGGTTATCCATTATCGGATGGTGCTATTACTCCTTCAGATATCCTTGCAATCAAAGGACCTACTGCTGTTCAGGAATATCTTGTAAATGAAATTCAAGAGGTTTACAGACTTCAAGGTGTAAAAATCAATGATAAGCATTGCGAAGTTATAGTAAGACAAATGATGCAGAAAGTGGAGATCATTGAAGCTGGGGACACTAACTTCCTTCAAAATCAGGTTGTCGATAAATTCTCATTCAGAGAAGAAAATGACAGTGTACTTGACAAGAAGGTTGTAGTAGATGCAGGTGATTCTGAAACTCTAAAACCTGGTATGATTGTTACTGCAAGAAGATTAAGAGATGAAAATTCAAGCCTTAAGAGGAAAGATATGAAACTTGTTACTGTAAGAGATGCAGAGGCAGCTGTTTCGAGACCAACTCTTCAAGGTATTACTCAGGCTTCTTTGGGAACAGAAAGCTTTATCTCAGCAGCGTCATTCCAAGAAACAACAAAAGTATTGAGCGAAGCTTCAATCAGAGGAAAAGTAGATTATCTACAAGGTCTGAAAGAAAACGTTATTGTTGGTCACTTGATCCCTGCAGGTACAGGACAGAGAGAATATCAATCATACATTGTAGGATCTAAAGAAGAATACGATCAACTTGTAGCTTCTAAAGAGGCTTTTCATCAGGCTTCAAAGAAGGAAGAACTTCAGGAAAAATAGTATTTTAGTATAGAATAATAAAGACCTTAGGCATTCATAAATAATTGAAGTCTAAGGTCTTATTTTTTATATCAGTTTTAGAATTTAATTTAAAAAACATGGCAGACGATAAAAAGAAAAATCAGCATACTGAGCAGAATCAGATTAACATAGAATTAACAGAGGAGATAGCAGAAGGAGTATATTCTAATCTGGCAATGATTGCTCATTCCAATAGTGAGTTTGTTATTGACTTCATTAGATTGATGCCTGGTGTCCCAAAGGCCAAGGTAAAAGCTAGGATTGTTATTACACCGGAGCATGCCAAAAGATTAGTTGTAGCATTGAAAGAAAATGTTAAAAAATATGAAGAGGCTTTCGGAGAAATTAATAACACAGAAGATTTCCCCCGATTTCCAATGAATTTTGGTGGCACAATGGGAGAAGCCTGATTTCATTTTTTAGATAATTAAAAATAATTAATTAAGATTGTTGTAAATATCTATAAATTAGCTAGATTCGCTTCTCTTTGTTGTGGTTGACATAGAGAATGGATCTTTCAAACAGCAGTAGCTCTCCGGAAAAATTCCGGAGAGCTTTTTTTATAGGGTAAGCAATCGTGAACCAATATTTTTTCAGTCAGGTTTTTTTTATATATGAGATAGGGATGAAAGGTACTAATGGAAATAAAAAAAAATCCTTCTGGCCATGGGTAATTGCTTTAGTTTTTATTCTGGTAGGAGCGTGGATATATATCAAAAAGACCTCAGTAGATGTCAATCAGTCATCAGGTGAGGCTGAAGAAATTGTTATTTATGAACCATTTCCTGTTGATAGTGATAAGGCCGATGTTAATTCTCTTCCCGGAAATTTTAACAAGGAGCAAAGAGTTATCGATTTTCAGGAATTTGTTAATTCTAAAAAAGCAAAAAAATCAATTGGGAAAGATAATGTTGTGACGCTACAGGCAATTGTAAAGATGTCTCAGGCATTAAATGCTGTAAGTACTGAAAATAAGCGTAATCCTGAGGTTGTAAGGAGATTAAAAGAATTTAATGGAAAGGTAAATGATATGATAAAAAATCCTGCTTTGACAGACAATCCAGATGATTTGAAAAAAATATTTACCTCTACATCCAATGTTGTGACTGAAATCCAGAAGGAGAATTATCCTTCACTTGATAAGGCTTCGAGAAATATAAGTAATATGGCCGGTTCTTTGTCACCGGATAAATCTGTGGAATCACAGAAAAATAAAGTTGAGGATTTTTTTGTTGAGGTAGCAGATATTATAGATGATATGGAACAACCATCATAAAGGAGGTGAATAATGGAAGACGAGTTGGAATGGAGAAGACATTTGGTGCGCTTTAGCAGTTTGAAGCATAGCAACCTGGTAGATGAAGAAGGCTTCCTCGGGTATGAAGTTGTTAATGAGAAAAATGAGAGTTTGGGAAAATTATCTGATATCATTATTGACCCAATAGAAGGAAAGACCAAGTTCGTAGATATTCTTACTAATAGTGAATTAAGCCACGGGGGAGGGGAACGACATCTATTTATAGCTCTTGATCATTGTGAGTTCAATACTCCACTTAAAAAACTTTTGTTGAGAGGAATAGAAAAAGACCTTTTATTAAGATACCCGATTGTAAGAGGTGGTATAATAACTTTGGATTATGAACACACGCTTAGGGAAGTTCTTAGCCCAGAAAGTGCCTTAGAACCTACTAAGAGAGGATATTATAAAGAAATAACAGATGAACCGGGCCTATTTGATCCTTCACTTCTTGCACCTAATCCCGATCATTATTTTAGTAGTCCTAATCCTTAGTAGGGAATAACCTAAAAAAGAAGAGGTTGATATTATATCAACCTCTTCTTTTTTTATTATTTTTCTGCCAGTTTATGTCGGTCAAGAAACCTACCATATGCAATTTTGTATTCTTCAATATCAGGAGCAAGTTTTAAAGCTGTTTCATAACATTCAAGGGCATTCAATAACAAGTTCTGGTCTTCATAAAAAGTTGCCAGAATTATTTTATTTAAAGCTGTTTCTTCATTCAGATTAGCTTTCAATTCCTCTGATTCTTTCGTCACTTTCGCAGCTTTATCATCCGGAAGATATTTGAATGAATATCCTTCAAACTTAGCAAAATGGTCAGAGCCTTTTGTTTCTATCTGATATCCGTATACCTTATCTTTTTGAATATTTAATTTGCTGAAATCAAGGATTGCAAAGTTATTTTCAACCTCAATAGTGTACACAGGCTCATCAAATAGGTTTTTTACAGTAACTGCATAACTTTTGGCACCAGAAACAGGTTTCCATTTTAATAATATTGCTAATCCGATTACAAAAGATTCTTTTGGAGCAAGTACTTTAATTGCTGGTACATCTCTTTCTACTGATCCTGTAACATCCATATATTTATGTCTGTTAGAGGCCATATTCTCAGAGCCTCCGCCTGAGATTTCGCTTGTAACATAATCAACATATTTTTTTGTAATGGAGCTATTCTGAGCCGCAACTTCACTATTCAGTTTTGCTACTTCATATACACCAGCCTTTTTAATTTCAATGGTTTTTCCACTTTTATGAACCAGCCCGATGTATCCGTTTTCAGCAATTGAAAGTTTATCATCTTTTAACAGTTTTTTACCAGGTGTAATAGTCTTCCACTCATTTGATCCGGATGAGGCAAATTTGTTTGCCCCTTTACTGGCTAATACAGTAAACAGATTATCCTGGGAAAATACGGTTGTTGAAATGAATAATAATAAGCAAATAATTTGTAAAGCTTTAGTTCTCATAAGCTTGTCCTTTTTTGAATATATGTAAATTTAGCAAATGTTTTTTGTATTTGTTTATTACAGGCATTAAAACGCTGTAATATAATTCAGTCATGTTCCCGGTCAAGAATAATGCCACTGTAGCCAAGGTAAAATCGATCTTATAGTTAAATCGATGAAATATCATAATTACCAGGAAGATCATTAATAAAGCCTCGAATAAAGTAAGAAACAGGCTTGCCCCATCAAACCAATGGCCTAGTTTTAAAAAGAGATAAGAATATAAAGCGATATTTAAAAAGATGATTATAAAATTAATCACAAGTGTGAGTATCCAGTTGAAATTATTGATATAATTGCCTTTTAAAATCATGGATATCTTATTCGCGTGAATTACTACTCCATACATATCAGGATTAGCTTTTCCTATATAATTAATATTTAGTGGAGTAAAAAAACGGTCTTCCCATGTGATTTTTTCAAAATTTGGTCCTAGAAATCCCATAAGTACAATTTTATCTTTCATAAAAGATAAATCTTCCATTTCAAAAAACTGATTTACATCCAGTGCAAAATATTTTATAGATGCATTAGGATTAACATCGCCATGGATTTCAATGTTTCCTGCAAAGTTAATGACCTCAACAGTATCTTTCCTTTTTAATAAATTATTTACTGCTTCAGGATTGATGTACTGAGCTAACTTTGCCGCAAAATCAAGTTCTATAGTATCAACCTGTCTTTCAAAATACATTTTATTATCACTCCCATATTGTCTTACTTTCTTCCTGTAAACTTCATATTTACTGAACTCCCTTGAAGTTTTGAATTTATCATATCCCTCAGATATCATATTGGACATGCCTGTTTCTGCAAATTGGCAGAACATGGGATGGCTGGTTTCAAGACTATCACAGATGTTTCCATCACATTTACTCACCTTACTTACCAGAACGAGATTTTTTACTTTTGAAAATGCATTAGCAAGCAAAGAGTCTCCATCTTTATCTTTGGGTTTTCTGAAAAAAGCATCTATGCCAATAACTCTAGGATGGAAAGCATTGATTTTGTTAACCATTTCTGCAATACCGGCCCTGTCAAGATCGCCAATATTCACTATTACAATATTGGTGTCCGCTTTTTCACTTTCTTTGAATTGAGAAAAATAAAGGTCAGTGATCTGAAAATCCCCAAGTGTTTTAGATACCGGATTTAATACATCAGAATTGATTTCTATTTGAGATAGAATCCACAGGACTATCATAGTAAAAATGGTGGCACCTATAGAGTCTCGTAAAATCTTCCTTTTCATAAAGTGAAGTGGGATTTCAATGGATACATTTAGTAAAAATAACTTTTTTCCTGATTTTAAATTGGAATATTTTTAGTCAGTATTTTATTTGCAGGCATGTCTCAAAGAAAAAACCGACTAGATCTCAAGTCGTATTACGATGGAATTTTAAACGGGGATAGATTAATTCTTTCAAAAGCTATTACTCTAATAGAAAGTTCTTTGCCAGAAGACCAGGATGTGGCAGATCTTCTTATTCGGAAAATATTACCTCATTCTGGAAATTCCCTGAGATTGGGAATAACTGGAGTGCCGGGAGCAGGAAAAAGTGCTTTTATAGAAAGCTTTGGTAGCATGCTTGTAAATACAGGCATGAAAATAGCTGTCCTTCCAATTGATCCTTCAAGTAGATATAGTAAAGGGAGCATTTTAGGTGATAAAACAAGAATGGAAAAACTTTCTTCTCATCCAAATGCTTTTATCAGACCTTCTGCATCTGGCGGTATGCTTGGGGGAGTAGCGTCTCGAACCCAGGAAGCTATTCTGCTTTGCGAAGCAGCAGGATTTAATTTAATTTTTATTGAAACTGTTGGTGTAGGCCAATCTGAGGTAAAGATCTCTGAATTGACTGACCTCGTCTTACTTCTATTGGTATCTGGTACTGGCGACGAATTACAGACATTGAAAAAAGGCATTATGGAAGTAGCAGATATCTTTATCGTTTCAAAAACGGATGGAGAAAATATGGAAAGAGCTTTAGAATATGCCAATGCAATAAAACAAAGCCTTAGTTATTTCTCTAAGGATTCCGTAAAAGTATTCAATTGTTCCTCAGAAACACAATATGGCCTTGCAGAGCTTTGGTCTTATATAAAGGATGCTGAAAATATCAGCAGGAATAATGGAAGTCTGAATCAAAAAAGAAGACAACAAAATTATTTTTGGTTGGTTGGAATAATCGATCAGATGCTTCATAATGAGTTTTATAAAAATGAGGAAGTTCAAAAAAACTTCCTAACAATGAAAGATTCCGTAATGATGGGAGAGGTTCCAGCTCAGGAAGCAGCTAAACAGTTATTTAATATTTTTAAGGGAAAAGGACTTTAAAGCATATATTTTGATATTTTTACAACACCAGGATATTAATTTAAATTGAAAAAGGATGGTTAAACAATCTTACAGCTACACAGATCAGGAACAAATAATCTGGACAACTCTTTACAGCAGAATTATTCAATTCTTGCCTGAGACTGCCGATGATATGGTTTTGCAAGGGATCAAAAGAATAGGCTTTCCGGCTGATCATATTCCCGATTTCGAAGGTCTAAATAAAAAAATAAAAACTTTTTCGGATTGGGAAATTGTGCCTTTGGAAAATATGGTGGATGACAAAGAGTTTATCGGTATGCTTGCTAGCAAAAAATATCCTTGCAGAACATGGATAAGAAATACTGAGCAAATGGAGCATGAAGAAGATGTCTATGATATTTTTCATGATGTTATTGGCCATACTCCCTTGTTAACCATACCGTCTTATTGCGAGTACCTTACTGGGCTTGGTAAACTTGCACTTGAATACCTTGAAAATGATAATGCCATTGCACTACTTAAAAGAGTATACTGGCATTCTATTCAATTTGGAATAAAGGCAACAGATCAAAATCTTACAATTTATGGAGCTCACTTACTGTCTTCTAGAAGCGAAACAGCATATTCTTTGAGTGCAGGAGTTCCGAAATACGATTTTAATGTTGCCAAAATGATGGAAACACCTTATATCAAAAACAGATTTCAAGAGAGATATTTTGTAATTAATAATTATGAAGAGCTATTCAATAGTTTGGATCTGGTGAAAAAGGAATTGAAGAATAGAATATAATTTATTGAATGGATACCTCTTTGTTTAAGTCTGTACGTTTTTCACAGACTACAATTACTGAATTAATGATACCCTCCTATGCGAATTTCGGAGGCAAAATACATGGGGGAATTCTTCTTTCCCTCATGGATAAAGTTGCTTACGCATGTGCAGCAAAACATTCCGGGGCGTATTGTGTAACAGTTGCAGTAGACAATGTAGAATTTTTACAACCAGTGGAAGTAGGGGATTTGGTTTCACTGCATGCATCGGTTAATTATGTCGGTAATACTTCATTAATTATTGGCATAAAAGTGATTGCAGAAAATGTCACAATTGGAAGTGTAAAGCATACTAATACTTCATATTTTACAATGGTTGCCAAAAACCTTGAAGGAAAGCTACAGGAAATTCCAGGCCTGGTTCTTGAAACAAGAGAAGAGGTCAGACGGTATCTTGAGGCGATTAAAAGAAAAGAACTAAAATTTCAGTATAAGGAACAGCTTAATAATGAAAAGTCAAATTTGGCTATTGAGGAAGAGTTGTATAAGTTGGAAAAGGAGAGATGTGTTCTGAAACTTAATATTTGACAAGAAACCAACTACATGGATACAGTAACAAAAGAACAGCCTAAGAAAAGTATTCTTATTCTTGTTTCTTTCTTTTTTGGATGGTTTGGAATAGACCGATTGATGTTGGGTTATAAATACTGGTGGCTGAAGCTTCTGACTTTTGCAGGTTTTGGTCTCTGGTGGCTTGTTGATCTAGTTTTGATTATATTTTCTAAACTCAATCCAGTCAACAGGGATAAGTAGTAAGATCAGAAATTTATGTTTTAATTCTTTAGCAGAATGATTAATTAGCTTTATACGGGAAATATATTTTAAACTCAGTTCCTTTTCCTTTTTCACTGAATGCCTCAATTTTTCCACCTGCATTTTCTATTATTCTTTTAACTATATACAATCCAACACCTGACCCATCTACATGGTCATGCAGACGTTTGAACATGCCAAATATTTTTCCTTTGTCTTTTTCCTCAAAACCAAGTCCATTGTCTTTAATAGAGATCACTGCAAAATTTCCGTCTATCCATGATTTTATAAAAATCTCAGGTTTTCTCTCCGCCGATTGATATTTAATCGCATTACTGATGAGGTTAAATAAAATGCTTTTGAAGTTTTTTCTACTGAAAGAAATTCTTTTACACTGGCTGAAGTCTGCGTCTATAATCGCTTCAGAGCCAACTATCATTTCTAAAAGAGTAAATTTTATATCTTCAAGGAAATCTTCAAATTCGACAATAGTTTCGTCCTCATTAAAGTTCTTCTGAATTTTTGAAATTTCTGTTAAGTCTTTAATGGTTTCTTTGAATCTTAAGATACTAACCTTCATCAATCCGATGATAAATTTAATATCATCGTTTTCCGCATCAATCTGAAGGTCAAGAGAGGCAATGAGGCCTTCTATATTTGAAATCGGCGCTTTGAGATCGTGGGATGCAGTATATACAAAGTTATCAAGATCGGTATTGATTTTTTCTAACGCTACATTTTTTTTGATAAGCTCTTCAGTTCTTTCTCTCACTCTTGCTTCCAGAAGATTATTATTATCAATAAGTTCTTCCTGAGCTTTTTTCAGATCATCATTTGCTTTCTGGATTTCTTCTTCAGCTTTTTTCCGATCAGTAATATCCTGGGCAATTCCATGAATACGCAGCACTTCCCGTTTCTCATTAAATACAGGTTTAGCTTTGATATATATGTATCTGTCCTGACCATTTTTCATCACCTTTTGCTCAAATGTAACAGGGATACCTGTTTTTAGGAGATTTTTGGCACGTTCATCAAAAATAGTCCAGTCATCTAATGCTACTTTATTTTTAACATCATTAAAGCTTATAGAAATTTGCATAGGATCAAACCCCAGCATCTTGTATAATTCGTCAGAGAATGAAATTTCATTAGTAATAAGATCCCATTCCCAGTTTCCAAGACAAGCAAGTTCTTGTGCTTCGAGTAAAAGGGATTTACTTTTCCTTACTTTTTCCTGTGCTTTTTTCTGTTCAGTAATATCCTGAACAATCCCTAAAATAAGAACTGGCAAGCCATCCTCGTCTCTGCGAAATACAGTTTCTCTTTTATTCATCCATCTCCAGTCTCCATTTTTATTAAGAAAACGGCACTCCGATTCGAGTATTTGGTCTTTTGCTTGTTCTGAAAACATGTCCACCCAATTTTCGATATTGATTTGATTTTTTGAGTGAATCAATGCTTTAATTTGAATCGGAGACATCTCCCGGACTTCCTCGGGGGTATAACCTAATACCTCGGTAATAGCTTTATTTACATAGACTATTTTTCTATATCTAGTATCAAAAACGTAAAGGACATTTGGAGTCGAATCTGCAATCTGATTAATAAGTTCTCTTGTTTCCTTTAATTTATCCTCAGCTTTCTGAAGCGTGACATCATCATTGTGTAGAATTCCACTTGCAATATGATTACCAGATAGATCTTTGATAGGAAATATACCATTCAGGACTTTTACTTCATCTTTGTTATCTTTCTTCTTGATTTTTTTGTTTTTGGATGCAATGACATTTTCCACTAGTTCTTGCTGCATTCTTTCTGGGATAAGGAGAATTAATGAGTTCCCTATTACTTCCTGTTCTTGATATCCAAAAAGCCTTTCTGCCTGCTTATTCCAGTGAGTTATCTTTCCATCTTTATTTATCGATAAACAGGCATCATTTAGTTCTTCTGATTTAGTTTGTTGAGGCTTTCTTCTGAAAATTTCATTTTCAATAAGATAAAAGGCGTCCTGGAGGTAAATGAGCAACGTGGAGATGATTTCTGAATCAGAGGTATATTGGCAAATAAATTTAATAAGCAGTTTTTTGTATTTTAATATAAATTCCTCTGTCTCAGGTACAGAAAGTCCTGATTTGATCAGTAAATCAATAATATTTTTAATAAGTAGATCGTCTCCCTCACATTTAATAGCCTTGAATAAAAGTATCAATTGTGTAAGAAGTCTCTTTTGGTCAGAGGTTTTATTTAAAAAATAATCCTTTATCTCATTATTCCCCTTTTCCAAAAACTGGCTTTTGATAAAGTTCAAAAAATAGCTGAATGTAATTGGTTGGACTAGTTCTTCTTTCATTTCAACTGTTAGCTAAGTCAAAATTTTATTTAATTCAGGGAAAACATTTATCTCCCTAAATTGTTATGAATGTGGACTATTTTAACCCATTTTGTGGAAAAGTTCTGGTGGCTGAGTAAAAAAACTATTTGATTTAAAAACTTAACTCCACATCTTTTTCAGATATTTTTTCCAACAAAGGTTTAAGGATCAATTTTGCATTTTCCTTAGTCTGATCCATAATTTTCATCTGTAGTGCGGTTTTTTGCAAATGAGTTTCAGCTTCTTTATAAGCTGCATCGATTAATTCTGATTCCTGAAAAAGTCCTTTCTCTATACTATAAACTTTGGAATCAGAATGATTAATTTTAAAATAACAAAGCTCTGGTTGCGGCAAACGAATCGAAACTTTGTTATCCGAAAATTTTATATCATTCGAATCGATTCGTGAAAGATCAATGCAACCTACTACTTCACCACTCGCGATAAGTACTGCTTTAGGATCAGGAAGATACCATGGATTTTGTACCTCGTGTTCCACAATATCCTTTAAATAGTATTTTACTACTTCCAGTTTTCCTAAACTTATTATTCTTTCCTGAATGAGATGGTGGGAAGAAACAGTCTTTATCTCATCACTTTCCTCTTCATTTCTAAAATTAGTTTTATAAATGATAAAACCAAATAAAAGGACTAAAAACCAGGGAAATATATAAATTAATATCTTTTTCATACAAGTAAATTCCAGCTTTACTAAAGATATAATTTATTCTACTCTTTTTCCTGAAAATTTTACAATTAATATGATTAGAGTTGTACCAAGGCCCAGATTAAAGAACCAGTGAAAATTTATAAGGCTGAAAAAAAAGACCAATATACTTATTAGAGCAATTGTTGCTGCATAAGGTAATTGTGTCTTAATATGTTGAATATGATTGCAGTCTGATGCTATAGAACTCATAATTGTAGAGTCTGAAACAGGAGAACAATGAATGCCAAATACAGATCCACTTAAAATTGTTGCAATTACATTATAGGTAACGCTTTCTGTATCAGATACTGAAAGTCCGGAAGATGCCGAAATCATCCAACTCACGGGTACGAGCAATGGGTATAAGATTGCCATGGCTCCCCAGACTGATCCTGTAGAAAAAGCAAAAGTTGCGGCTAGTAGAAAACTAACAATTGGAAGTAGACTAGGCTTAATATTTCCTGTTATCACTGAGGAAAGGTATTCTGTTGCATGAAGATCTTCTGTGATTTCTGCAAGTGACCATGAAAAAATCAGAATTATTATTGCTGATAGCATAACCCGAAAACCATGAATCATGATTTCTGTAGTCCTTTTTAAAGATATATTTTTATGTAATAAAGTTAATAGAAAAGCAGTCAGGAGACTTGAAAATGAGGACCAAAGTAATGCAATATAAAAGTCGCCATTGCCAAATAATTCCCCGAGTTTTTGAAAAAAGCTGATATTCTTGTTATCAAAGTCATACAAATATTTCCAAACAGTTGATAAATTTTGACTGGTTATAGGGATACCTTTGCCCAGCATTTTTTGATATATGTTTTCCGTCCCTGTAACAATTAATCCCGCAATAGCTGTGATGAAAAGTACTATTAACGGAAATGCTGCATTGATCCATTTGCCTCCGTTTTGGGATTCGGGATGTAAAATTTCCACAATATCTCTTTCTATATTTTTTTCAATGGATTTATCATTTTGTTCATTCTTAATGCCTGCGCTGCGTGCACTTACCTCTGCATCGGCCATTTTGTTGAAATCTTTTTTAGATACTATTAAGGCAAAAGTTAGTATCAGCATAAAGATTGGATAATAGGCGTATTGTAAAGATTTAAAAAAAATGGAAAATGCAGAATTGCCCAACCTAAGGTATGATGCTGCATCGTGGACATAAACCATTTCAGCTCCAGTCCATGTTGTGAAGAAGGCTAAAGAGGCTGCAGAGGCAGCCGTTGTGCTTACAATAAAAGCTAGCTTTTCTCTTGAGACTTTGTATTTGTCTGTAATTGGCCTCATTGTATTTCCTACAATGAGAATGTTGACGTAGTTGTCAAAAAAAATGGATAGGCTCAGAAAAAGAGTGGTTAGTTGTGCACTTCTTGAGGAGTGTGCAATAGCAGAAATTTTGTTAACTAATCCCGTTAATCCCCCATTTTTGGCAATGAGAGCAATCATTCCCCCCACCATAAATGCGAAGGAAATAAGCGAAAGATGTTTACCGTCTCTCAAAACTTCCAGTATGTAAGAGTCTATTACTCTTAAAAAAGCTGGAATCACATTTGAAAATTCAAATCCCATTAATAGTAGCACCCCAACAAAAACACTCAGAAATAATGATGTAATGACTTCATGGAAAATCAGTGATAAGGCTATTGCCAGTAATGGAGGAATAATACTCAGCCAATCAGGTAGGTGCCTAATTTTAATACTATAAAGAGTCGTCTGATTCTGAGGTTTAAAGGTAATTTCACTCGATTTAAATAAGGTGGTGGTGTATAAAGCTTTACCTTCAATAAATTCCAGTACTTTGAGTTCTTTATCAATATAAAAGCCGATCTTTCCATTAAAGGTGGAGTCAGGAGTACCCTTATTATTTAGTCTGACTATTTGAATTTCAGCAAATTCATCTCCAATTATATAATTTGGAGCGGAAAACTTAAAATCCGTTTTTGCGTACAATTCGGATGTTATAGGAGAGAGGACAAAAAAAGAGATTATAAGAAGAAATAATCCTCTCACAATTATCAGGTTTTTATTAAAATAATAGTCCCGCAATGTATCCTATTTTTTTAATAAACCGTTTTAGAACACAATGGTTAGCAATAATATGTCTTTTTTGTCAGAGGAAATAATGAATGATAGAAATATCAATTATTACAATAGGTTGGGAGTCAATACTCTTAAAGAACTAGCAGTAAAAGGTGGATTTGCGGATTACCCGGATCTTTGGATGGTAAACTCAAGTCTTAAAAATGCCAATGCTATTCTGGAAATTGGTGCAGGATATGGAAGATGTATTGATTTTCTGATGAAAAATAAATTTCAGGGACAAATTATTGCTCTTGAAAAAAGTCCAGTTTTATTTGACTACTTGACTGAAACATACAAAAATGTAGAAGTTGTATTTGGCGACATTAAAACTTATTCCATGGATGGAAAGGTTGATGTGGCATTATGGATGTGGTCCGGTATTATAGACTTTTCATTGGATGAACAAAAGAATTGTATACGCAAAGTAGAAGGTTTTCTCAATAAAGGTGGAAAGCTGGTAATAGATGTGCCTAAGATTGGTTTTCAGACTTTTGCTCAGCATTTGGATAAACAAAGACTTCATATTTCAAATGAATATGGTACTCTGGATTGTTACATCCCGTCGTTTTCTGAAATTGAAAAAATAGGAAAGGAAGCTGGTTTCAGTGTAGCTGAAGAAATTCACTACAAGACTACAACATTAAAAGAACGGACGATCTATATTCTTACTAAATAAAAAAAACCCGGTTAAAGCCGGGTTTTTTTATTTATAAATGCAATTAAGCTTTAGCAGGCATGTTGTCTAACACGTTCATAACTTCTTTCACGTGTTTTCTTGAAGTTTGAAGTAACTCCATTTCTTCGCTGTTTAATTTAAGCTCGATTACTCTCTCGATACCGTTTTTACCTAAAACAGCAGGAACGCCAAGGTAGCAGTCATTAATGCCGTATTCACCTTCAAGTTTGATACATACAGGAAGAATTCTCTTCTGATCTTTCACAATGGCCTCAACCATTTGTGCTGCAGCAGAACCTGGTGCATACCAAGCTGAAGTTCCCATCAGTTTTACAAGCTCTCCACCACCATTTTTAGTTCTTTCTATGATTGCATCAAGTTTGTCTTTAGCAACAAGTTCTGTAACTGGGATACCACCTACAGTAGTATATCTTGGAAGTGGAACCATAGTATCTCCGTGTCCACCAAGAAGCATTCCTTGGATTTCTTTCGGAGAGCATTTGATTTCGTCAGCAAGGAAAGCTCTGTATCTTGCAGTATCAAGGATACCAGCCATACCAATAACTTTGTTTCTTGGAAGTTTAGATGCAAGGTGAGCGCAATAAGTCATTACATCCAGAGGATTGGATACAACTATGATTATTGCATTCGGAGAGTATTTTACAACGTTTTCTGTAACAGATTGAACGATGCCAGCATTGGTAGAGATAAGATCATCCCTTGTCATACCTGGTTTTCTTGGAAGACCAGAAGTAATTACTACCACTTCCGAACCAGCAGTTCTGGAGTAGTCGTTAGTTACACCAACTGTTTTCGAATCGTAAACATTGATCGGTGCTTTCTGCCAAATATCAAGTGCTTTACCTTCTGCGAAGCCTTCTTTGATATCTAGAAGAACGATTTCATTTGCTATCTCACGATATGCTAAAACATCGGCACAGGTTGCTCCCACGTTACCTGCTCCTACTACTGTTACTTTCATAGTAAAATATGATTTTTTAGTTAATGATTATAAACTAGGCGTGTAAATTTATCCAAAGTATGTCAATATTAAAATGTTTTTTACCAAAAATGACCTTAGGATAGAGGATTGACTGTGATTTTTAGAGCATCTTTTGAATCTGCTCTGATTTTGAACCTTTCGTCAATCCGCATACCAATGATCCAGACAATTTTATCATCACTGGTAATCACTAAAGTATTATCCTTTTGAAGTAAAGGTGTTTTTCTGTCAATCAAAAAATCACTTACTTTTTTGAAGTTTTTCATTCCCAAAGGAATAAATCGATCTCCAGGTAACCAATTTCTAACTACAAGCGGGAATTCAAGAGCAGCCCAATCAAGATGAGCTGTATACCTATCTGAATGGACATCAAACTCATTTGTATTAATTTTGTTCAGCGAAAATGAAAAATTCCTGAAAGTAAAACTATTAAGCTGTTCGCTTATCTTAAATTCCTCAGCAGGGTCCGATTCTCTAAGATGCTTAAGCAGTAAAGACTGTCTGTCAACATTCAAAACAAAAGTTTTAGAATAGTATAGACTTCCGGTAGTCTTGGTATTTAAAAGATTTACGGAATCCTTATAGGTAAAACCAAATTCGCTGAGCAGTTCGCTTAAAACTATGGCTGGTTCTGGTTCTGAGAGAACAATATTCAGGTCAATTCTGATGTCGGGTCCTTTGAAAGAAAAAGATCTTGATTTAATTTCATTAACCTTGGATTTGAAAAAATGTGCAACAGCACGAATTTTTTCAGTACTTTCAAAAGCAGTCTGTTCCAGGCTAGGATTGATCTCTTTCAGAACCGGAATAACTTTATGTCTGATAAGATTTCTGTAATACTTTGTAGAAGCATTTGAAATATCTTCTCTCCATTCAAGATTATTTTCCAGAACAAAAGCATCTATTTCTTCTCTTTGACAAAAGAGGAGCGGCCTGATTATTTCTCCGTTGCGGGGTTGTATTCCCTGCAATCCTGCATACCCTGTGCCTCTTGTAAGGTTAAGTAATATTGTTTCGAATACATCATTCAAATGATGAGCAGTGGCAATAGAATCGAAGCCTTTTTCAGAAGCAAGTTTTCTGAACCAGGCATATCTCAAATCTCTTGCAGCCATTTGAATGCTAATTCTGTTATCTTTGGCGAATGTTTCCGTTTCAAATCGTTGGGAAAAAAACGGAACCTTATAGTGAGTTGCAAGTTTTCTGACAAACTCTTCATCCAGATCAGAGTCAATTCCTCTTAGCTGGAAGTTGCAGTGCGCTATTCCAAAGTTTATTCCGGCCAAATGTAAAAGTTCACACATGGTCACACTGTCTTTACCTCCGCTAACAGCAGCCAAAACATTTGCTGATTCGGAGATGAGCTGATGTCTGGAGATAAATTGGCGGAATCTTTGTAACATATTAGAAAAATTGCTTTTTTGATTAATTTTGGTGAGATAAATATACAAATGAGATATTGCTTATATCTGATTTTTCTGCTGCTTTTTATTCCCGATCTAGTAAATGCGCAGGGAAAAATAGACCTTGTCCAGGCAAGAGAACTGGAAGGTATTACAGTTAATGGTGTTAACATCAGGAGATTAAAAGGGGATGTAATTTTTAAACAACAGGGCACATACCTTTACTGTGACTCTGCTTATCAGAATCCCAAAAATAATTCTATTGAGGCTTTTGGAAATGTCCGCATGAATCAGGGTGATACGGTCAACCTTACCTGCCGCAATCTTCTTTATGAAGGAAATACCAAAAAGACTATTGCCAAAAGGAATGTAGTTCTGAAAGATAAAACAATGACACTTTTTACTGATATTCTTCATTATGACGTTTCTGCGAGAAGAGCTTTTTATCCTAATGGAGGTACCATCAAAGATGAGAAAAGTACATTAACGAGTAGGGAAGGCTATTACAATTTAGGAGAGAAAGTATTTAATTTCCGGAGGGATGTAAGGGTTGTGAACCCATCACAAAATTTTGTACTTACTACTGATAGTTTGGATTATAATTCTTATACCAATATTGCCTATTTCAAAGGCCCTACTAAGATCATTTCTCCTGATGGTGTGGTGGTTACAACAGAAGGTGAATATAACATTATGAGCAAAGTGACTGCAACAAAAGAAAGATCCAATGTGCAGTCCGGTAATTTTGACATAGAGGCAGACAACCTGGATTATGATGAAAGGCAAGGTAATGGAATTGCGAGAGGTAATGTAATTTTAAGAAGCCCGAAAGATAGTGTACAAATACTTGGAGAAAGGGCCAATTACTGGAGTAGAAGGGGAACCTCTAAGGTGTTTGGAAATCCGGTCATGAAAAATTATTCAGGAGGTGATACCCTGTTTCTTTCAGCAGATACATTAATTTCTCTTGATTATCCTGAGAAAAAGATTAAGAAACTCATTGCCTATAAGCATACCAAAATTTTCCGTCATGATCTTCAAGGAAAATGTGATTCGTTAGTATATGATTTTGCAGATTCTACGATTTATTTTTTTGGAGATCCTGTATTGTGGAGTGAAAAAAATCAGATTGTAGCAGACTCTATCAATATTCTTTTAGTCAATAATAAAGTTTCAAAGATGAATATGAAGGTTAATGCATTTATGGCTTCCATTGATAGTCTTGAAAATTATAATCAGGTAAAAGGTAAGAAAATGGTGGCTCACTTTACTGAAAACAAAATTCAAAAAGTTGATGTCAATGGAAATGGAGAAAGTTTGTATTTCGCTCTGGAAGGAGACACTGTTTTAATAGGAATGAATAAAGTAGTTTGTAGTGATCTAATCGTCAGATTTAAAGAAGCTAAGGTAAATACCATATCATTTATTAAAAGTCCAGACGCCAAATTTATTCCACCTCACGAAATATTAGAACCTGATACCAGGTTAAAAGGCTTTGTTTGGAGAGGTAAAGAAAGACCTTCTAAAAAAGATGTTTTAGGAGTACGATATGTCAATTAGTAAGATAGATTCGTTATATTCAGAAATTTAGAATTCTAATAATTTTCGGCGTTCAATTGGCTGGAAAATTAATTTGGATTGAAATAATTAGAAGAAAAAGCATATTTTGTTTACTTTTACGGTCTTATGAAGTTAGGTTTTGCTAAAAGTCTTTTGTTGGGATTGTTGATTTTACTGTCTTCATGCAGTGAGTTTCAGCGAGTTCAAAAAAGTTCAGACGTCAACAAAAAGCTGGAGGCTGCGCTGAAATATTATGAGAAAAAGGATAATTACAAAGCCAATGTCCTTTTAGAAGAAATCATGCCTTTGTTAAAAGGCCGACCTGAAGCTGAAAAAGCACAATTTGTATTTGCCAATACTTATTTTAATGATAAGCAGTATATCATGAGCAGCTATTACTTTAAGGATTTGTATGAAACTTATCCAAGAAGTGAATATGCGGAAGAAAGTATGTATATGCATGTAAAGTCTCTTTACATGGACAGTCCTTCCTACAAACTTGATCAGGGAAATACCGATGAGGCAATGCAGACAATTCAGATGTTTGGCGTGAAATATCCTCAAAGCAGTCATATGGAAGAGGTGAACAGTATGACTGATGAACTAAATGCGAAAACAGAGTACAAGGCATTTGAAAACGCAAAACTCTATTATAAGATTGGCATTTATAAATCAGCTGTTGTAAGTCTTGGAACTTTTCTAGATAGGTATCCTTCTGGTAAATTTGCAGAAGAAGCTACGTTTATACAGTTTCAGGCACAATATAATTTAGCTAAGCACAGTGTATTGAGATTGCAAAGAGAAAGATATAATACAGCGCTTGAATTTTATTATGGGTTTATCGATAGATTCCCTGAAAGCAAATTCAAAAAAGAGGCTGAAGAGTTATATGATAGGATTACAGAACGTTTAAAGAATTTTCAAAGCTAATGAACAATAAAGCAAAAGTTACTACTATTCCATCGTCAATAGTGACGAGAGATCTTGAAAAGTTATCTGCACCTACGGGAAATATTTATGAATCACTAGTGGTTGTGGCAAAGAGATCAAGACAAATTTCTTCAAAAGTAAAAGAAGAATTGAATAACAAATTGGCTGATTTTGCTTCTACAGTTGATAATCTTGAAGAAATCTTTGAAAACAGAGAGCAGATAGAGATTTCCAAGTTCTACGAAAGAATGCCAAAACCAACTAATATGGCTATCGAAGAGTTTTTCGAAGGAAAAATTCATTTCAGAAAGCCTAACGAAGAGAAATAATTTATGTGAATGATGCTTCGCGGAAAAAAAGTTATACTTGGTGTTTGCGGGAGCATTGCGGCATATAAAGCAGCTTTATTAACAAGACAATTGATAAAAGAAGGAGCAGAGGTTCAGGTAATACTGACACCCTCTGCTTCTTCTTTTATTGGGCCACTTACATTTTCAACACTTACCGGAAAGCCTGTCTATAATTCTTTAATCAGGAATGATGCGGGAGAGTGGAATAATCATGTAGATCTTGCCTTGTGGGCAGATCTAATTCTTATAGCACCGGCCACCGCAAATACAATTTCCAAGTTGGCTAATGGTGTATGCGATAACCTCCTAACAGCAGTTTATCTTAGTGCAAAGTGTCCTGTAATGTTCGCTCCGGCAATGGATCTGGATATGTACCGGCATCCGGCTACCAAGGCTAATATTGAAAAGCTTAAATCCTATAGCAATATTATTATTGATGCCGAATTCGGATTTTTAGCAAGTGGCCTTGAAGGAGAAGGGCGTTTAGCCGAGCCTGAACATATTACAGATTTTGTAAAAAGATATTTTCAGAAAAATACCCAGCTAGCAGGGAGGAAAATAGTGGTTACAGCAGGACCAACCTATGAACCACTCGATCCAGTAAGGTTTATTAGCAATCATTCAACCGGAAAAATGGGTTATGAAATTGCTCATCAGCTTGATCAATTGGGAGCTTCTGTCACTTTGATATCAGGTCCTACAGCACTAAAATCTCCTTCTGATTCTGTTAAATTAATGAAAGTGCAAAAGGCCGAGGAAATGTATAATGCGGTGATGACAAATGTTCCGGATGCAGATGCTATAATACTTTCAGCAGCTGTGGCAGATTATACTCCGAAAGAAGTTGCATTACAGAAGATCAAAAAGAAAGATGGAGAACTGAGCATAGACCTGATAAAAACCAAAGATATTGCGGCAGCAGTTGGGGCTAACAAAAAAACAGGCCAGGTATTGGTTGGATTTGCTTTAGAAACTGAAAATGAAATTCAGAATGCTTCAGTGAAGCTTGCAAATAAAAACCTTGATTTTATCGTACTTAATTCTCTTAGAGATGACGGAGCAGGTTTTGGATTCGATACCAATAAGGTAACATTTATTGATAAATACAATATGGTGCAGACTTTTGAGTTAAAAAGTAAGAAAGAAGTTGCTTCTGATATCATCAGTGAGTTGCTGAAGCATCTGGATCTTAAAAAGAAATAATAGTCGACATTTCATAATAGAAAATTCAGTAACATATATAGTTTTTTGCTGTAATTCCCCACTTTAGAAATATGAAAAAGTACTTAATAGCTCTGATTTTTATACTTACAAATTTGATTTCTTTTGCTCAGCAGGGTGAGTTGAATTGTACCATTACTATTGATGCTGAAAGTATTGAAAATAGTGAGAAAAAGGATGTTATGACTCAGTTGAAGGCAGCCATGTTGGAGTTCATGAATAACAAAAGGTGGACAACTGATGAATATAAACCGGAAGAGAGGATTAACTGCAACATTATTATCACACTTACAGGAGTTTCCGGTCAGAGTCTGTACGAGGCTACGGCCATGATTACTTCTACAAGACCTTTATATAACACCAATAAGGAAACTATGATTCTCAAATTCCTGGACAGGAAGTTTAATTTTGAGTATGTAGAAGGAAGTGCGATTTATTATACTGAAAATTCTTTTAATGGTAATCTTACAGCAATGCTTTCTTATTATGCCTACATGATCCTGGCTATGGATTATGATACCTTTGGGCAAATGGGGGGGACAAAATATTATGAGAAAGCCAGAGATATTGCAAACATAGCTCAATCTTCCCAGGCAGTGGGATGGGATCAGTTGGAGACAAACGGCAGATTTTCATTAATTCAAAACCTTACCAATACTCAGTTTGCTCCATTTAGAGAAGGTCTATACATTTATCATCGCCAGGCAATGGATAAATTTTTGATAAATGCAGACCAAAGCAGAAAAGATATCATCACTGTCTTTGATAAAATAAAAACTGTGTATAACATCAATCCAACTTCAGTAGTAATTAAGAATTTTTTTAATGCTAAAGTGGAGGAAATAATAAATATTTATTCTCAGGCCACTCCTGAAATGCGTCAGCAGGTTGTAAATACTCTGCGACAGATGGATCCCCTGAATGCGGATAAATATAATAGGCTTCTTAAGCTCTGATCATTCTTCACTCTATCTATTTTTATTAAATTAGCATATAATTTAATAAAAATGGGAAAAAGGCTTATCCGCATACCTGCTAAGGACATTCCTTCCAAAATATCCACTGTGGTTTCGAAAGAAATCAATATCATCATGCACGACCAGACAACTCTTTTTGGATGTCTTGTTTCGGCAGATGATCAAAAGCTTTTGCTCAAAGACTCCAGATTGGATCTACACCCCATTGATTTTAAGAACATTCGTGAAATAATTTACGATTATACAGCCTCTTTTTAATTATGCTTAAAAATCTTTTAATCAGGAACTATGTCCTGATCAGCGAGCTGGAACTGCAACCGTCATCGGAGTTAAATATTGTAACAGGCGAAACAGGAGCAGGAAAGTCTATCATGCTGGGTGCTCTTGGTTTGTTGCTTGGTAACAGGGCCGATGTAAAAGTACTTTTCAATGAAGAAGAAAAATGTATCATTGAAGGTGCTTTTGATATTTCAGGATATGAAATTGAGGATCTTTTCAAAGAGGAGGATCTTGATTATGAAACGCTGTGTCTGGTAAGACGAGAAATAGCTCCCAGCGGCAAATCCAGAGCTTTCGTAAACGATACTCCGGTAAATCTTGATTTTCTTAAAAAACTGGGGCAAAGACTAATGGATGTACATAGTCAGCACGAAACGCTCATGCTAGGCGCATCTTCATTCCAGATTGGAATTGTTGACGCCTTTGCAGGAAATAAAAATTTGCTGACAGAGTATAAAAAGCTTTATAAAGAATTTAAAGATAAAGAAGCAGAACTTGTTGATGTTACAATACAAGCAGAAGAATCATCAAAGCAACAGGACTTTAATACTTTTCTTTTGAGTGAATTGGAGGAAGCTAATTTACAAAGCGGGGAGCAGGAAAAGTTAGAAGAGGATCTTAAGCTGCTTGAAAATTCAGAAGAAATTAAAAGTAAACTTAATCAGATGGTCAGTATCCTTTCTGAATCTGATCAGGCAAGTATTGCGGTTTTGCAGACAGTCAATAAATTGTTTGATGGTATTGTAAAGTATTCTCCATCCTATGAAAAACTTCGCGAACGTTTTCAAAGCATTGTAATAGAGTTAAAAGATATCAATGGAGAGCTTGAAGAAGCTGAACAACAGATAGATTATTCACCTGAAAAAATTGAAGAGAAAAGAGAACGTCTCAGCTTAATTTACAAGCTTGAAAAGAAACATCATGTAAATACAATTGAAGATCTTATAGCAATTCAGGAAGACCTTGAAAATAAAGCCGGTGCTAATTCAGATCTTTTTGAGAAGATCGAAATATTAAAAGTTGCATTAGTAAAACTGGAAAAAAGTTTGCGGGAAAAAGCAGTTAAACTAAGCAATCAGAGAACTAAAGTGATACCAGGCATTAAGAAGGAACTAGAATTATTACTTAAAGAGGTGGGAATGCCAAATGCTACTATGCATATTCATTCAGACACCACCGAGCTAGGTCCATTAGGGATTGATAAAATCAATTTCCTGTTTAGTGCCAATAAAGGTATCGCACCGGAAGAACTTAAAAATGCAGCTTCGGGAGGAGAGTTCTCAAGACTGATGCTGTGTATCAAGTACATGTTAGCTGATAAGTCTTCATTGCCAACTATTGTATTTGACGAGATCGATACCGGTATTTCCGGAGAGGTAGCGTTTAAGGTTGGTAAGATGATGAAGCAAATGTCTAAAAACCACCAGGTGATTGCAATCACCCATTTGCCTCAGATTGCGGCGCAAGGATCTGCACATTACTTTGTATATAAAGATCATTCAAGTAAAAGATCAGTGAGTAAAATAAGAGAATTAACGAAAGAAGATCGTGTTAAGGAAATTGCACAGATGATAGGAGGAGAGAAACCATCAGAAACTGCAATGAAGAATGCGAAAGAACTGTTGGAAATCAACGAGTAAGAAAAATAATATAAGATATTTTATCCAAGATTTTTTGAATGAATCGAGGAGAATAATAATTTTACGAGTTGAGTTTTAATAAAACAAAGAAAAAATGGCTTACAATCTCTTAAAAGGTAAAAGGGGAATCATATTCGGAGCACTCGATAGTAATTCCATTGCATGGAAAGTTGCTGAAAAAGCACATGAGGAAGGGGCTTCATTCACTTTAACCAATGCCCCCATTGCAATGAGAATGGGAGAGATCAATAAACTGGCTGAAACATGTGGTGCTGTGGTAATTCCAGCAGATGCTACTTCTCTGGAAGATCTTGAAAACCTTTTCACTAAATCGCTTGAAGCTTTAGGCGGTAAGGTAGATTTCATACTTCACTCCATCGGAATGAGTCCTAACGTTCGTAAAGGCAAGGATTATGGCGATCTTAACTATGAATGGTTTCTTAAAACTATAGATATATCAGCTCTTTCTTTTCATAAAATCATGCAGATTGCAGAGAAAAAAGATGCATTGAATGAAGGTGCTTCAATTGTAGCACTTAGCTATATTGCTGCACAGAAGGCAGTTCCTGGATATAATGATATGGCCGAAGCAAAAGCTGCATTAGAGTCAATTGCAAGAAGTTATGGTTTAAGACTAGGACCTAAGAAAATCAGAGTAAATACAGTTTCTCAGTCTCCTACTATGACAACTGCAGGTAAAGGAATTTCTGGTTTTGACGTATTTGTAGACTTTGCAGAAAAATTATCTCCTCTTGGTAATGCATCTGCTGAAGAGTGTGCAGATTATGTAATCACGCTGTTCTCAGATCTTACAAAGAAAGTTACTATGCAGAATTTATTTCATGATGGAGGATTTTCATGTACTGCTATTAGTGATGAATTCATTCAGTCATTTTACAGCAAAAAATAATTTTTTAGAAGATACTTATATCAAACAGGCGGGCTGAAAAGTCTGCCTGTTTTCTTTTATATAATGATGTATTTTAAAGTCAACTTTGGATTGTAGTTTTTCCTGAAAAGATTGATTTCATTTATGAAGTAAGCAACCAAAGTAACATAGACAGCATTTAAATTTTTTTATATTTGTATAGAGTGACAGACTAAAAAATTTCTTAAAACAAACTTATTTTCATGCAAAAACTACAATTATTTTGTTTGGTTCAAGTGCTGGTTATTTTTCTATCCTGCACAAAACCAGCTACAAATCCTTATTCAGGAGAGACTTATTGCCCTGTAACTTTAGATAGTAATGGCGATGGTAATTACACTGCTCATAAAGCTTCTGAAAATATAGTCATAGATGGGAAAGGCAATGAGAAAAGCTGGGAAAAAGCTACATGGGCACCTATTAAGTATAAATGGCTGGGAGCAGATTACACTCCTCAAGATTTTTCAGGCCGATATAAAATACTATGGAAAGAAGACAGAATCTATTATCTGGTTGAGATAACTGACAATATTCTTAGCGATCAAAGACCTGATCCATTCAACGATTGGTGGGAAGATGATTGTCTGGAGTTATTTATTGATGAAGACAAATCAGGAGGGAATCATCAGTTTAATCACAATGCTTTTGCATATCACATTACACTAGACTATGATGCAGTGGACATAGGTCCTGATCAGAAGCCTCATCTATATAATAAAGATGTAGAAACCAAGAGGACTAAGAATGGAAACGTTTATACGTGGGAAGTTGGAATGAAAGTATTTAAAGATACTTACAAAGATGGAGAAGATAACGTACCAGTAAAACTTACTGAAGGAAAGAAATTAGGATTTGCGGTTTCTTATAATGACAATGATGCAACAGGTGGTAGAGAGAATTTTGTTGGGTCAATGGAAATACCAGGAGAAGATAAAAATAGAGGTTGGATCGATGCTGGCTTATTTGGAACTCTGGAACTTGTGAAATAAGTATTAGTCTTTAAAGGTATATTTTCCCTGAATCATATTCAGGGAAAATATTGTAATATTTAATCATACTGCATTTTCAATCAATTTTTTAAGTATATCCTGCGCTGCAATAGCAATAACAGTCCCTGGTCCAAAGATTCCTGATACTCCATTTGCATAAAGAAAATCGTAATCTTTAGGTGGAATAATTCCTCCTGCTACAACCATTATATCATCTCTTCCTATTTTTTTCAGTGCTTCAATTAATTCAGGAATAAGTGTTTTATGACCACCTGCAAGACTAGATACACCTATTATATGCACATCACTTTCAGCTCCCATTCTTGCCAGTTCTTCAGGAGTCTGAAACAAAGGGGCAAGGTCAACATCAAAACCGAGGTCAGCGAAGGCTGTGGCTATTACTTTTGCTCCACGGTCGTGTCCATCTTGTCCAAGTTTTCCAATAATAATCCTAGGTCTTCTTCCATCCATTGCAGCAAATTGATCAGACAGTGCACGTGCCTTATCCATATTTCCTATGTCAGAAGATTCTCTTCCATAAATTCCTGAAGTAGTTCTAGTCATAGCTTTATGTCTCCCAAAAACTTTTTCCATTGCCATTGATATTTCTCCCAAAGTGGCTCTTCTCCTGGCCGCTTCTATGGCTAGCTCCAGAAGGTTACCTTTTCCTGTCTGAGCACAGTTGGTAATAGAATCCAAAGCAAGGATTACATCTTTTTCATGTCGTTGAGCCTTTATTCTTTCTAGTCGTTGAATTTGTTTCTCTCTTACCTGAGAGTTGTCGACTTCAAGAAGATCAAGCTTTCCTTCTTCTTCAACGCCATACTTATTAACTCCCACTATTGTATCCTGACCAGAATCAATACGTGCCTGCTTTCTAGCAGCAGCCTGATCTATTCTGCTTTGTGGAATTCCGGCTTCTATTGATTTTGCCATTCCACCATGAGCTTCAATTTCTCCAATCAGTTTTTCTGCTTTAACTATGAGCTCATTCGTAAGATATTCCAAATAGTATGAGCCTCCGAATGGATCTATATACTTGCAAAGATCCGTATGCTTTTGAAGATGTAGTTGAGTATCGCGTGCTATTTTAGCTGAAAAATCAGTTGGCAAGGCCAGTGCTTCATCAAGTGCATTAGTGTGCAAAGACTGAGTATGGCCAAGCACAGCAGCCATTGCTTCAATACAGGTTCTTGTTATATTGTTAAAAGGATCTTGTCTCGTCAAGCTCCAACCAGAGGTTTGACAATGTGTTCTTAATGCAAGAGACTTTTCATTTTTCGGATTAAACTCTTTCAGCATTTTAGCCCAGAGAAACCTACCGGCACGCATCTTGGCGATCTCCATGAAGAAGTTCATTCCGATTCCCCAAAAGAAAGAAAGCCTGGGAGCAAAGTCATCAATGTCGATACCCGCTTTCAAACCGGTACGAACATATTCCAATCCATCTGCCAATGTATAAGCAAGCTCAATATCGGCAGTAGCTCCAGCTTCTTGCATATGGTAACCGCTTATGCTAATGGAATTAAACTTAGGCATATGGCGGGAAGTATATTCAAATATGTCTCCTATGATTTTCATTGAAGGAAGGGGAGGATATATGTAAGTGTTCCTTACCATGAACTCCTTTAATATATCATTTTGAATAGTGCCACTAAGCTTTGCCGGAGACACGCCTTGCTCTTCTGCAGCAACAATATAGAATGCCAGAATAGGAATAACTGCTCCATTCATTGTCATAGAAACGGACATCTGATCCAAAGGAATTCCTTCGAAAAGTATTTTGATGTCTTCTACAGAATCAACAGCTACTCCAGCCTTACCCACATCCCCTGTAACTCTTGGATGATCGGAGTCATATCCTCTATGCGTCGGAAGATCGAAGGCAACTGATAATCCTTTTTGTCCTCCTGCTAGATTCCTTCTATAAAAAGCGTTTGATTCTTCAGCAGTGGAAAAACCTGCATATTGGCGGATAGTCCATGGTTTACCAAGATACATGCTAGCATAAGGTCCTCTTAAGAATGGCGGGCTTCCGGCAGGAAAGTCATCATAGATAAAGCTTTCGCTATCTTTTTGGGTGAACAAACTTTTTACTGGAATCTGTTCGGACGTTAGCCAAGTGCTTTTCTCCTGTTTTCCGGTAAAAGATGGGTCAGGGAGTTGATGATATTGTATTTTTGAAAAATCTGGCTTCATAATTTACTTGACTATATTCCTACGTTTGGCCTCTGAATAACCGTTTGCTTCTTCAATAGCTTTAAATTTTTCCCATGCTGCTTCGCTAATTTTTGAAGTAATAGTTTCTATTAAATAAGAACCAGCTAAAGGATCTTTTACTTTATCCATGAAAGATTCTTCTCTTAATATATGTGCAATATTTAAACGTACTCTTTGATAAAACTCTTCTGCAATTGAGTCTAGTGATGTTGTTCTGCTGTTTATTTTAATAAAGTCAGAATTACCCAAAATAGCTGCTGTAAACTGAATTGTATTGATGATCATTTCATCATTTTCATTTTTAACAGTGGATTTTGAAGGAATGAGTTCAGAATGAAAAGTTGTGTTGACTGAATTTCCCGGGAGCAGAAGTTCCTTTAACTTATCCCAAAGTGATCGGAAAGCTCTCAGTTTGGCAATTTCTACAATAAAGTTTTCGCCAATTGAAGTATGAAAATGAATTTTTGATAACACCAATTCTTTAGAAATTCCTTTTTCAGTAAGAAGATCGAAATATTCAATAGCTTTGGCCAGTGAATAAGCTAATTCAGTCCCGGGGTCCTCATTTGATTCGGAAATTCCTAAAATTGAACCGATTGATCCTTTTTTAGAGAGAATTATTGACAAATTATTGATGATATCATCCTTTTCTCTTAAATAAATGTCGGAATTGAGATTTAAAAAACTACCAGGTGCGATATTTTCCAAAATATCAATTTTATCGGCCTCAAAAATTTCAATGGTGTATGAAAAGTCATTTAATAAATCTTTCACAGAAGTCAAACTAAAATTTCGACTATTTCTGATTAAAATTTCTATATGATCTGCATTGAATTTTTTTGATTTTTCAATTTCTTTTTTTAGTGAATCTATGTCCAAAAAAATGATTTTATAGACAGCTTTCCATTTGCCAAAATTTTTGTCAAAATATGACACGTTTATACGGCTTAAATCTGCTTTGGTATAAAATGGTTCTATATTTATTTTTTGGCCTACGTTCCACGCCAAAGAATCAAGTTTTTGAAGCTTTAATTCTTCTTTTATTTTATTGATCCACAGTTCTTTATCTGTGTTTTCGAAGGGGGTATTTGGAGTTGGTGAATGTTCCACGGAAACTTTTTTTTAAAGCTATTAAAAAAATCAACTAAGGGAGAAAAAGATTACAAAATCATTAGTTTTTTGTTCCTAAATTTACATGTAGTAACATTTTGTTTGTTGCATATTTAGAAGAATTTATTGTTTTATTTTAAGAATATTCAAGGGCTTATTTCGTAATTTACAAGCCCTGAAGGATATGAAAAAGTCAAGTCCCCATTTCATTTTTTTGTTAATTATTTTTTTTACAAATTTGTCTCCCCTCCAAAATCAAGGAGGACGATTTTTTCAAAAACCCTTTAATTATGCTAATTGTAAAAGACTGTAAAGCAGTGTGGAACAACTGTCTCCGTATCATTAAGGAGAGTGTAGGCGAGCAAAGTTTCAAAACTTGGTTCGAACCTATAGTCCCAGTAATGTTACAGAATGACGTTTTGACGATTCAGGTTCCTAGCCAGTTTTTTTATGAATGGCTTGAAGAGCATTATGTTCAGGTTTTAAGGAGAGCGATAGACACTGAATTGGGCGCTGACGGAAGGTTGGAATATTCTCTGATGATGGAAAAAGAATCAGAGCAGTCCAAAACTTTTGTGAACCAAGTTCAGGGAAAACCGAATGGTAATGCAAAATTTGTAAATTATAACTCTCCTCAGACTGTTAAAAGTCCGTTTGATTTAAAAGGGCTGGATAAGTTTTCTTTCAGCTCACAATTAAATGTAAACTATACTTTTGACACGTTCATTGAGGGAGATTGTAACAGACTTGCGCGTTCGGCCGGTTATGCTGTCGCTAACAAACCGGGAGTAACATCTTTCAACCCATTGATGATTTATGGAGGTGTAGGTTTAGGTAAAACCCACCTTGTTCAGGCAATAGGAAACAGAATTAAACAAAACAGTCCTGACAAGTTTGTTCTTTATGTGTCATCGGAAAAATTTACAAATCAATTCCTTGATGCAATTAAAAACAACAATACCCAGGAGTTTGCAAATTTCTATCTTCAGGTAGATGTTCTTGTTATAGACGATGTACAATTCCTGTCTGGTAAAGAAAAAACTCAGGAGATATTCTTCCATATCTTTAACCACCTGCACCAATCAGGTAAACAAATCATAATGACGAGCGACTGCCCGCCAAAAGATTTGAAAGGATTACAGGAAAGATTATTATCCAGATTCAAATGGGGTTTGACTGCAGATTTGCAGCAACCAGATTTTGAAACAAGAATTGCAATTATTCGCAAAAAAATGCAGTCAGAAGGTGTAGAAATCTCTGACAGTGTTGTTGAGTACCTTGCTTATAGCATAGATACCAACGTAAGAGAGTTAGAAGGTGTATTAATCTCTTTGATTGCACAATCTTCATTAACTCAGAAAGAAATTGATCTTGAACTTGCTAAGCAGACATTGCAGAGCATTGTTCAAAACATAGAATCGGAAGTGGGTATAGATTATATCCAGAAGTTTGTTGCCGAATTCTTCAACGTAACTGTTGATTCTCTTAAAGCAAAAACAAGAAAGAGAGAGATCGTGATAGCAAGACAGGTTGCTATGTATTTTGCAAAAGAATACACTAACCTTTCATTGAAGTCTATCGGTTTCCATTTTGGAAACAGAGATCACAGTACCGTAATACATGCTTTAACTTCAGTAAACGACTTAATGGACACTGACAGAAAGTTCAATGCAACAATGCAGGAGTTGATTAAAAAACTGAAGCTGAAAGCTGCTTAATCTGAATTTTTAGGGTTACTTTTTAATATACTGAGATGCCTGGTGGAAACATCAGGCATTTTTTTTCCAGTTTGTAGAATCAGGACGTTAACTTGATTTTTTTATAGATACTCCTCTTTTGGAACCAACTACTGCATCATAATACTCTACCCCATCTTGCATTTCATTGGGCACATTAATACGAGTCCTCTCATTTTCCTTATCATGATCAATGTTGCTGAATTGATTAACCTCTACTTTGCTTGATTTGATGAGCCGCACATACTTCATTTTTGCTTTCGCATATATGACTACATCAGAAGTAAATTGCTTGTCCTTTTTCATGCCTTTAATATTCTATAACTACTCAATAGTTACAACAAAATTTTCAATGATCAGTGTTCTTCATCTTTCACACTATCAGAATTAGGGGTATTGCAATTTTTTAAATCAGGATTTTTATCAAGTGATTCTAATGCCTTGATAAAGATAGTTTCGATCTTTTTCAGTTTTGCTGTAAAAAGAGCTTCTGCTTCAAGTGAATCTACATCTAGTTTGATCTTATCTATATGAATGTCTGTTCCGATTTCTATATTGGAGAAATTAGAAAGCTGTGCTTTAACGGAGATAGAAAAATTTAAATTTTCTGCATCCATGTTGACTTTACCAGCTTTTAAGGAAGGAACTTCCAGAATCATATCTGAATCATTATCAGTTTCCCTCTGAACATTCGGTTGCTCTTCGTTTTCAGAGGAGTCTTCTGCTTTTTTAATTAGTTTTTCCTTTGACATTGAATTCTACTTTTTAGCAGCCTCCTTTAGTTCTTTATATAAATCGGAGATTACTCTAACCTTGTTTACACCATAAATTTTGACAATAAAATAAGTTCAGTCTTAGTTTCTCATCTAAACCCTTATAACTTTAGTTCTTCATTTCTTCTTTTAACTCTGATTTATTAAAGCTTCTAATAGAAAACAAATTATAAATTTCCATGTTCAAAAGTGACCAATTTTCTTTTAATAGCCTTAGATCTCAGATCAGTAAATGGTTCCCAAAGCTCTAATGAAATCTCTTTAAGCTTGCTATAATATTTAAGGGGATGTTCAATTTGTTGAATTTAGTTGGTTTCTCACATATTAAGAAAGTTCGTTACTCAGTTCTTGAGAAGTTTTAAATAAATGAACTTTAAGAATGTATGATATTTGTGTAATTCTTTTTAACACTAAAAAATTTGCTTGCCGATCAACGTTGTATTTGTAGGGATTAGGAATTGATCACTTTTGAGTGCAATAGATTCATTGCTTTTTATTGAAGTACCAGGAACAAACAGAATGCAAAAAGTTCTTTAATCATAAAGCTGTTTTATTTAATAACGGCGGATTCGCAAATATATGTTGGAATGATGCCGGTGCTTCTGATATATTGTTCTGCCATGTCTGGCTGCGTTATACCGGTGAGCATTAATGCAGTATCGAACCCAAATTTATTTCCACCCATTATATCAGTATGAAGTGTATCACCAACCATCAGGATATCATTTTTATCTACAATGCAGTTAGCGCAAGCATGTTCAAATGCGAAATTGAAAAGCTGTGAGTCAGGTTTGCCAAATCTGATAAATTTCTTCCCGACAACATTTTCAATTAATTCCGCTACCCCACCAATAGCAATGGCAACCTGTGATTGCGATACTGGATAAGTAGTATCAGTGTTGGCTACTATTACAGGTATATTTCTGTTTCTAAGGAGGTTTATAGTTTTGTTTAAATCCTTGTTCCAGTCAAATCCTTCATCATCAAGTAATACAAGAGCATTAACTTCTGAAATATTATCAAGCTCAAGCTGACTGATTGGTAAGGTTTTAAGTCCTGATCTTTCTATGTAGTGCGCTGAGTTTTCCGTCCCAAGATAGGCCACAGTACCATGGTTGACTTTCAGATCAAGATATTCTTTAGCCAACATGCCCGATGAAATTATTCTATCTGGGGTAATAGCAAAGAGGCCAAGCTTATGATAGGATTCAGCAAGCTGTGCAGGACTTCTGGAAGCATCATTGGTAAGAATAAAATACTCTTTATTGTTCTCCTGGAGATAATTAAATGTATGTTCTATTCCAGGTATCAAACCCTTGTAATTTTTTAAAACTCCAAATGCATCAAAAAATATGACCTTGTATTTTGAAACGATGGATTTGAAATCTTGTAACTGCACCATTAAGAGTAATAAGTTTTAAGTAATAAGTATAAAGCGTAAAGATTAGTCTTGTTATATATAGTTTACAATTGAAGCTCTTTTAATATTTTATCTGCATTGAATTCTTCATCTATGGAAGGGAAGTATGTTTCATAAGCTTCTCTTTGAAGTTTGGTCGCGTATATTTCATGAAAGAAATATCTGCCATGTTTTATTACATAATTCAGAATAAAGAATCTGTAGGCTTCTTTCAGGAACAGGATTTCATTTCGAGTAAGTGGAAATACTTTATGATACTCTTTCAAGAAAAGGATAAATCTGTCTTCCATCAACGGTCCTATCACATAACTGAATACTGTTCTGTCTCCAATATCTGAAACGACTCTGCTGAAAAAATAGAAGTCTAATACTCTTGAACTCATTCTGAACCAGTCGTAGTCCCAGCGGGAAAATAGTTCAAGTTTATCTGTAACGGAAAAGTTACCGATGTTCCAGTCTACAAATACAGGAATGCTTTCAAAAGATTGATAATTTAATAATTCTATATTCTTAAGAAACGTTTCACATTGGCTCCTAAGATAGTCTACATGCATTCTGTGTTCATATTGACCATCTTCAGTATCAAGTATGTCAAGCAGATGTTCAATATCTGATAAAAGGGTTTTGGATGATTTGGGTAGAACGTTTTTTACCTTAGCACAAGCTTTATGAAATTTAGCTATTTCTCTTCCGAGCTTGACTATATGTTCCTCTTCCAGCCGTCTGGGAAGTTTTTCCATAACACGTATGGGATTATAAAATACTACCCATGCATCTGTAAGTCCTTCCTGATATCGGTAAGTATATACTTTGTTGTTTTTTACCAATGACTTTGCCAGTACATTTTCAAAAGGATAGAGCAGATTGTTGGCCAGTGCGTGAATCAGTCTGTGATCTTCTTTGAAATGCTCGTATTTCCCAAAATAAGATAGTTTTGCTATGATGATATCTTCATCGTCAAAGGTTACTCTGAATACATGATTGGTAGAAACCTTTGCGCTGATATCTTCAATTTTTGCAATGGTCTTGGATGCATCAAAGTTTCTCCAGGCTTCTTTTATAATTTGAGAGTAATCTATGATTTTCATGTTCAGTTATTAACCCCTTTGGCTTGAAAGGTAATATTAAAGTAATGTTGTTTCACAGATTTGATTAAATGATTTCAAAGTATCTTTTTAATTCCCAATCTGTAACATGTTTAGAGAATTGTCTCCATTCCCACTCACGGGTGCTAACATAGTGCTCTACAAATTCGCCCCCAAATAATTCTGCTGCAACCGGGCTGTTTTTCATAGCCTGACTGGCTTCTATAAGGTTAGAGGGTAATTTACCGTTCTCCATATTTTTATATCCATTGCCCTTAGTTGGCAAAAGTTCAAGCTTTAGTTGATGTTTTATTCCATATAATCCGGAAGCAAGGGCTGCAGCCATTGCCAGATAAGGATTACTATCAGATCCTGGGACTCTGGTTTCAAGTCTTGTAAGGTCTTTTGAACTGTTTAATACACGAAGGGCCGTAGTTCTATTATCAATTCCCCAAGTGACAGTAGTAGGTGCCCAGGCGCCTTCAACCAATCTTTTATAGCTGTTAATGGTTGGAGCATACATTGGCAGAATATATGGAAGGCAGTAAAGCTGACCAGCCAGATAATGTTTAAACAGATCGCTCATTTTATTTTCTTTAACAGGGTCAAAGAAAAGATTGTCTGATCTATCAAGGCTCCATAAACTTTGATGAATATGTCCACTGCATCCTGGTAGTTCTTCATTCCATTTTGCCATGAAAGTAGCCATGATACCATTTTTGTAAGCAATTTCTTTTACACCTGTTTTGAATAATGAAGCCTTGTCTGCTGCTTTTAATATACTGTCGTGAAGCAGGGCTGCCTCATAAACTCCAGGGCCGGTTTCAGTATGAAGGCCTTCAAGAGGTACATCAAATTTCAATAATAAATCAAAGAGATTGTGATAGTAGGTAGTTTCGTAAGAGGGTCTTAAAACAGAGTACCCGAACATGCCAGGAGTGAGAGGATTCAGTTTCGTGAATTCTTTGTCTTTCAATGTTTGTGGTGTTTCCCTAAAATTGAACCATTCGAATTCCTGTGCAAATTCAGCATGAAAGCCCATTTCAAGGCATTGTTTCTCTATTAATTTTAGTAAACTTCTCGGACAAGCTGCTACAGGCTTGCAACCAAAATCTGCAATAAAGAATGGAAGATCATTTTCCCAAGGAATTTTTCTAAAAGTGGAAAGGTCTATAGCGCAAGGAGCATCGGGATATCCTGAATGCCATCCTGTTATCTTAACGTTATCATAACAAGCATCTCCACTGTCCCAGCCAAACACGACATCGCAGAAGCCTATGTTTTCTTTCAGACTTTTCAGAAATTTGTCACGATGGATAATTTTCCCGCGAAGCACTCCATCTATATCAGTGAAGGCAAATTTTATTTTCTGAATAGAATTTTTTTCTATGAAATCAATGATTTGACTATGATCCATTTTTACTCCTTAAAAGGATTATGAAATTGAAGTTTTAAAGTTAACTGCAGGGGATCGAATAAGACGATAAAATGCTCCGTATTTATTATACAGAGATTATAAAAATCTACAGATTAATGACCCTTCTACATGTTTTTCAATTTGGTGAAAAACATGTAGAATGTCAACAATCATTAAAAGTGACTTATTAATTCAGGATAACAAATTATTCTCCTTCAGTTTCTTCCCAGGCTTTTTTCAATTCTTCAGCGAATATTTCCTGAGATGCAAATCCTTGTAGTTGGATTTTTTTACCTTTTGCTTTTAAAGCATCCAGAATCTCAAGAGCTAGATCAAGTGGCTCAAGTTCTGTTCCGGTAAGGTCTGTATCCCAGTTGGTACCTGCAAGTAGACCGTCTTCCTGCATTCCTATGCACCAGTTTTCAAGGAAATCAGCCAAAGAAATTGAGGCGGGAGTATATTCAGCCCAGTCTTCACCTGCGCAGGCTGCAGCAGATGCCTCTTCTGACCAGAATGCAATAACATCTGCATCTTCGTATTCCATAGAAGAAGAGGTCGCAAATCCGTCCTCTGTTTCAAGTCCCCATACCAGTTCTGTTTCAACAACCTGTTGAATAAATTTTTTGTGATTTTGGTCAATTGTAGCCTGATCCTGTGCCATTGTGTTAATTGTTTAAACCGACAATTTTAGTAATTTATTCGATTTTCAGCAAAAAGAATAAAGTATCAAATTACTCATAATTAACCTGAAAATTTAATTTTGTTTACTGATTTTCAGATTGGTTATAATAAGATATTTACTTTGTAGGGAGATTATAATTTTTTCTGTTTTAAATTAAAAATTGTCCACATTAATGTTGAAACTTCTTATTTTTCAAGAAAAGGTCATTGAAGTATCGATAAGGGAAGACTGAATAGTCAGAATTTACAGAGTTTAGGTTTTAATGATTTAAAATTAAAAATATGGGAGTTGTCTTTATTATGTCTGATTCAGTTTCTTGGAAATGTCTTTATCAGATATCTTGTCAAAGCTGGCAACTTTAGAAGTGTTTATTTATTATGTTTGTTGCTATTGCTGCTGTTAGTTTCAATACTTCCAATAATCAAATTAGCTAAGATATTGGAGTGATCAGTGTCAAAATAAGAACCAGACTAATTAGTTTTGTTGAGGAAAGAAGCAATATCTCTTGTCCATTCAGTTTTATATTTCAAAAGATAGTTCACATGTCCGGCTAAGGGATAAGTTTTTAGTTCCTTTGAGCAATCCAAATTAGAATATATAGCATCGATTTCTTCTCTGCTAACCCTTTTATCTTGCCCACCATAAAGTAAAAGCGTCTTGCATTTGATTTTTCTTGCATATTCAACAGGGTTATGATCAAATGCCCAAAATCCATTCGTTAATCCTCCCCAGAATACAACAAGCCCAGCCATTGGAAAGATAGGGGCTCCGACAGCTTTAAATCTTGCACAGGTTGCTTCATACATGGTTGCAAAGGGACATTCAATGATAATTCCTTTAGGTTCCAAAGGATAATCTGCCAGAGCTTTCATGATTGCAGCAGCACCCATCGATGTTCCGAAAAGGAAAATATTCTTTTCGCCTTTTTCTTTTATATAATCGTATGCTGTTTTTACATTTTCAGCTTCTTTGTATCCGATTGTGGTTTGCAGTCCTTCAGAGCCTCCAGAGCCTATAAAATCAACCATAAAAACATTATAACCAAGATCAATAAAAACATCTGCCTTATCCATTAAAGATGACTTCTTTCCTCCATAGCCATGGAAAAGAATGACAGTACCTTTGGAAGACTGATTCTTTATGCTCCAACATTCTATTTTCTTATTGCTTTGAAGTACTATAGTTTGAAATTTTTGATGAGGTTTTATTTCATTCAAAGGTTTGGGCATCTTTACTCCCAGTATCATTATCTTAAGTTTTTCTGCAGAGGTTAGTTCCTCGGGTTTCTTGGGTTTGGCAAGATTTTCTGAAGAGAAGTGTGTGAATTTATAGCTATGAAAGATTGCGACAAAATTGGTGAAAATGAAAAATACAATGAATGCAATAAGGAATATTCTGGCTATTTTTTTCATCGGTTTGAAATTGTCTGTCAACAAATTTTTTTGAGAATCTTGAAGTCAAATTATGAATATTAATGAATTGTACCTTTTAACAATTCATCATTATAACCTGATATAATTTTTTCTAAATCCTTAATAAAATCACCATACTTAGCTTCTGCTAAAAGCTTCAAATAAGTATCATTTCCAGCAAATACTTTTTTAAGATCATCTCTGAATGTATAACGTGATAATTTATAAACATTACTGTTTTTTACAATATAGCAACGCTTCTCAATAAAGGTGATACTTGCAGGTGATCCAAAAGGGAGTAGGATTGGACCTGTAGATTTAAGAGATATATTATCATATAGTTTTACAGGCCCATTTACCAATTTTAACATCAAATAAGAAAAACTTCCATAGGAAATTCTATCATAGGTCACAGTATCAATCGATAAATGTTTTATATTATCTGATTTTATTTTAAGAGCTTTTTTATCATTTATACTCCATTTGTATTTTATCTTTCCTTCATAATAGTGCCCTTGATTGAAGATAAAGCAATTGATTGTTTCATCAGATAATGTTACAATTTTGCCCTGTATATATGGTTCTTTCAATTTAACAATTATAGTGTCGTGCTTCTTTCTGGGCTCACCATATAAATCGTCCTGAGCCTGGCTTGAAAAATGCATTATAGAAGATAGAAATAGAATGATTAACTGAGTAAAAATAAATCGCATGATATAGTATTAAGTTGATATTGTTTATCAATGGTATAATGAAATTTTCTAAATAGTAGTGATCCTATGCGAGAATCAATTATTCAAAGATAAATCCCCTGACTTAAGGCTTATAATAATGTAATAAAGAATAAAGCTCAAAAAAACAAAGGTTGATATATATTGCAGTTCGTAAGCATTTTTCCAATGAAAGAAACGAAACCATCTTGCTGAACATACTAATATTAGGATCAGTAATTTCCCCCAATCTAAAGCTTGTTTGGGATGTTTTGAACTAAAATGAACCGTGTATAAAACAACAAAAGATATTATTGCAAGTCCGAAAAGCTGTGCTACACCTGGCCAGTGCATTATTTTAAACATACTCCCTATAAGTACCATCGCTATTGATAAACCTGTAAATCTGGATAAACGGGAATTTTGGAAAGTCCCGTTTTTATATAGCAGATAAAGTCCGGCATATTCTGTAACAATCTCTGCTAGGCTTCCCCAGCTGTTCATTTCTTCGTTTTCAAAAATTATATTGAAAGCAATTACTATAAAGCCTAAGGCAATTGTAGCGATGAGGATTTTATTATTTACCTTCATTTGTACTGGGTTTTGCTGAGGTGTTATATCTTTGAACTAATTGCTCAATATTTTTTAAAATTTGTTGGTCTGTCAAATTTTCAATTTCTTTATTCAATTCCGCGTTATCGAAGAAAATTCTCTTTGCCTGATATTTATTGATACGATCTATTTCATAGAACATATTTCCTCTAACAAGGAAGCGTTTGTATGATTTGTCTTTTGTATAAATAGGCATAGGCGTTCCATTGTAACCAGTTGCAGTGGTATAAATCATATTTTCAACTTGCGCTTTATAGATTTTCACTTCACCATCAATTAACCTAACCATCAAGTAGGATTTTGTGCCATATGGAAACCGGTCTAAAGGAGGATAGCCTTCAATCTCTAGATGCATAACATCCTTTGATTTTATTTTTAATGCCTTTGAAGCATCTGACGTTATTTTATATTTAATATTTCCTTTATTGTAGGAGTCATTATCTCTATCTAGTATAAAGCAAGGAATAGTATCCTTAATTGTAATAATCTTGCCAGATTTATAAATATAGCTAATCGGAGGAAGCTCATCATCTATATGATTTGGAGTTTGAGCATAAAGCTTAAAGGCACCAATTAAAAGTGCCATCAAAATGAAGTTAATTTTAGAACACATGGAATCTTTGAAAAATTTGAATGAATCAGCTAGCAATGCAACAATCGCAGAGGTTTGTTATTGATTTTCATCAGCCTTCTTTTTAATAGAAGTGTTATAGTTTATAATCAATTGTTTTATATTTTTTAAAAATTGCTGATAATCCATCTTTTCAAATTGCTTTAGGAATTCATTGTTGTCAGGAAATATTTTCTTTATATCAGCACTTGACATTCTTCTCGAAACTTTGATTATCAATGATTCTCTCACAAGAAAATATCTGTCAAGATTAGGATTATAAGTGGTGTTCATTCCTCCATTGGTGTAAGTGCCGTAATCATCAAAACCATCTATAGCCGTTTCATAAAGTTTTACATCTCCGTCAACAAGTTTAACCATTAGGTAGGATAATGGTCCATATGGAAGCCTGTCAAAAGGGTCATTGCCTTCTAATTCAAGATGTATGATGTCTTTAGATTTTATCTTTAAAGAGCCTGAGTCATCCACTTTCAGCTTATATTTAATGTTTCCATTAAAATAGTAACTGTTGTCCTTGTCTATAACAAAACAGTCAATTGTATCCCTAGCTGTGACAATCCTTCCAGGCTTATATTCTGAATTTAATGCAGTAGTATCTGAATTACCAGAAGTTTGTGCACTCAATTGAAACGGAATCCAGAGAAAAGCTAAACCCCAAAATACTTTTAATTTCATCATTTCTATTTTTTGTGAACTAAGATTCAGGTTTTGGACTGCTCTTTTTTCCACTTCTTCCAAAAATACAAAATTACGCCGACTATAAACTGATTCAAAAGTGGAAGAATCTCCCATTTTCTCCCACTTTTTTGATTTTTCCTCTCTTTTAAATGATTTTCTAATTATTGTATTGTATTTCAGTTTGTTATGTTCTTTTTAGGTCGATATTGTTGGCTTTGTTTCGAAAAAGGTTTCAAAAAAAGTGGTCAATTTTTGTGCAAAAGTGTAACAAAATGGTGGATTATGGGGTAATTTATCCACAAAGTGGTTTGAAGTGGTAGGAAGTGGTTGATTTTGGAATTTTCTTTTCTATATTTGTATAGGGTGATTCTAGACTAATCCCGATAATAAATGTCCTATTTCTCGAGTGAGTATGACTGTAAGATGGACGCCAAAGGACGCCTTGTCCTTCCGGCACGCATAAAGGCCAATCTACCAGAGGCTTCAGAGAATAGTATTGTCATTACCCGAGGATTTGAACCTTGTCTTGTTGTCTACCCGATGAATGAATGGAAAAAAGTATTCTCAAAAGTATCGGGACTCAATGAGTTCAATGAAGAGTACAGAAATTTCCAGAGAAATTTTTTTAGAGGAAACTCGGAAGTGGAGCTGGATAACAACGGGAGGTTCCTGATTCCTAAGCCCTTGCTGAGACATGCCCAGATAGACAAAGACGTGATAGTCGTTGGATTGGGAAATAGGATTGAACTATGGAATCCTGATTTATATGAGAAATTCCTGATCAAAGATCAACAGGAGTTTGCGAAGCTAGCAGAAAAATACCTGGGCAATGAGCCAGACCAGGCTGACAAAAAATAAAGAATAAGAATGGCATACCACGTTCCGGTTTTACTGAAAGAGTGTGTAGATGGATTGAATATAAAACCTGATGGTATTTATGTAGATCTGACATTTGGAGGCGGAGGGCATTCAAAAGAAATATTGAAGCATTTGACGACGGGGCACTTATATGCCTTTGATCAGGATCCTGATGCCAGGAAAAATGCTGATGAAATAACAAGTAGTTCTTTCACATTTATAGACGCAAACTTCAGATATCTGAAAAGATATTTAAAGCTGCATGGAGTCACTAAAGTTGATGGGATTCTGGGGGATCTGGGAATCTCTTCTCATCAGATAGATGAGGGTACAAGAGGATTTTCCACTCGTTTTGATGCTGAACTTGACATGAGAATGGATCAGCAATCTCCTGTAACAGCAAAGGATATTCTGAGAACATATACCGAAGATCAGTTACACAAGATATTCGGAATGTATGGTGAAGTAAAGAACGCAAAGACTCTTGCCAATGCCATTATTCAGGCAAGAAACAGAGGAAAGATTGAAACGACCGGGGAACTGATTTCTATATTAAAGCCAATAGCACCTCGAGGAGCGGATTTTAAATATTCAGCTCAGGTTTTCCAGGCATTGAGGATAGAAGTCAATGAAGAGTTGAAAGTGTTGGAAGAAATGCTTACTCAATCCGGAGAAGTACTGAGTAAGGGCGGAAGACTTGTAATCATGTCTTATCATTCTCTGGAAGACAGACTTGTAAAGAATTATATAGCTAAAGGTAAATTCTATGGAGATGTGGAAAAAGACATCTACGGAAATTTTGAGAGACCTTTAGAGCCAGTAAATAAAAAACCTTTGGAAGCTGGAGAAGAAGAAATTAAGGCTAATCCAAGGGCAAGAAGTGCTAAGTTAAGAATTGCTGAAAAAATATAATATGGCTGAGAATACAGTTAAAGCTAAACAGCAGCAAAGGGAAGAAAAGAAAAATCTGTTTTCTATGATGGGCAATGCCATCAAGATTGATAAGATTTTTGAAGAGGGATTACCGGTAAAATATCTGCCATACGTGCTTTATATAACAGGTATAATCATTTTCTATATTGGTAATACGCACTATTCTGACAAGACAGTAAGACGAATGGGAAAGCTAAAAGCAGAAGTAGATGATCTTAGAGCAGATTATACCACACTGAAGGCAGATTTAATGTATTACAGCAAGCAGTCAGAAGTTGCTAAAAAAGTAAGTCAGCTAGGATTAGAAGAAAGTTCAGTACCACCATATAAAATTATTTTAAAAGACGGTGAATATTAAAAGATCCATAGTATTGAGAGTAAGAGTGGCATTTCTTGTCATTCTGTTGTTCTCTTTCGCTATCATCGGAAAAATTTTATATATCCAGTTTGTTGACGGGGATAAGTGGAGAAAGCTTGCCGTTGAAAATCTAGTTCAATTCAGAAAAGTAAAGGCTACCAGAGGTAATATCTATTCAGATAACGGAAGCTTGCTGGCTACATCATTGCCTTTTTATAAAGTAGCTATAGATCCAAGGATTGCAGATGATAAAGTCTTTAAGGACGGAATAGATTCTCTTTCAAGATTTCTATCTGCTTTTTTTAAGGACAAGTCTAGTCTGGAATACAAAAGAAAAATTCAGGATGCCAGAGCGAAGCGTAAGCAATATCTGGTTATCAACAGGAAGATGATCAACTTTCAAGCGAAAAAAGAAATGGCTACTTGGCCTATTTTCAGAGAAGGAAGATCAAAAGGAGGGGTGATATTTGAAAAGGTGGATAAAAGATTCAGGCCCTTTTCTTACCTGGCGATGAGAACTGTTGGGTTTATCAATGAAGATAACAAGGGAGCTGGTCTTGAATATTCATTCCATAGGGATTTAGGAGGAACAGATGGAGAAGCTCTGTTTATGAAAATTGCCGGGGGAGAGTGGAAGCCAATGCATGATGAATCTGAAGTTAGACCTAAACAAGGGATAGACATTCAGACGACAATCAATATCAACATGCAGGATGTTGCCGAGTCTTCCTTATTAAGACACCTTACTGCGCATGATGCTGATTACGGTTGTGTGGTATTGATGGAAGTGGCAACCGGTGAAATCAAAGCTATCGCTAATCTGGGTAAACAAGCACCTGGAGTTTATGCTGAGAATTATAATTATGCTGTTGGAAACCAAGGGTTAACTGATCCGGGGTCAACCTTCAAATTAGCTTCTGTAATAGCATTATTCGAAGACTCCAATATTGAGCTGGAAGACAGCGTCGAAACAGGAACAGGTACTTACGAGTTCTATGATAGGTTGATGACCGATTCAAAACCTGAAGGCTATGGAACAATAACCTTTCAGGAAGCTTTCGAAAAATCTTCAAACATAGGGATAAGCAGAAAGGTGAACGAACATTTTGGTCTTAATCCTCAAAAGTACATTGATTATATCCATTCATTAGGATTAGCAGATCCAATAGGATTTCAAATGCACGGAGAAGCTAAACCTTTTATTAAAAAACCAACGGACAGAACCTGGAGTGGTATTTCTCTTCCTTGGATGTCAATTGGATATGAACTAAAAATATCTCCACTGCAAACTCTTATGTTGTACAATGCAGTAGCAAACAATGGTAAGATGATAAAGCCGATAATTGTCAAAGAAACAAAATTGGCAGATAAGACTTTGCAGGCCTATGAGACTGAAGTTGTAAGGGAAAAGATATGTTCTGATAATACATTGGCTAAAGTAAAAAAAATGCTTGAGGGAGTGGTTGAAAGAGGAACAGCAAATAATATTAATAATACAATCTATAAGATTGCTGGAAAAACGGGGACTGCTCAGAAAATTAAAAACGGTCAATATATAAGGGATTACTATTGCTCATTCGCTGGATATTTCCCTGCAGATAAACCTAAATACAGTTGCATTGTTGTTATCGATAGTCCTAAGGGATATAAAAAATACGGAAGCGACGTTGCCGCCCCTGTTTTTAAGGAAGTAGCAGATAAAATTTATGCAACAGATCTTGATTTGCACCAGCCGATTGCAAGGACTAAAGTAAGTCCGGAGATTGGAGTTTTCCCTGTTATCAAGGGGGGCTATCATGAGGATCTGAATTACTTGTGCAATGAGTTAGGAATATCCAACCATTCTTTCAAAGAAGCTGATGAATGGGTGATGGCCAAAGCTGTAAACAATGCTGTAATGTGGCAGCAAAAAGAATTGGTGCAGGGAGCTGTGCCGGACGGTACGGGTTTAACACTGAGAGATGCCTATTATGTTTTTGAAAATGCCGGCCTGAGGGTAAGACATGTAGGACACGGAAGAGTGTCAAGGCAGTCAATGCCTCCGGGTGCAAGAATTGTTAAAGGTAGTACCATTTATATCGAACTTGAATAATGGCTATTCTAAAAGACATACTCTATAAAGTCTCACTTGTCTCTATCTCCGGAATTACGGATACCGAGATTGGTAATATTACTATGGATTCCCGTGCAGTAAAAGAGAAAACTCTTTTTGTTGCTGTAAAAGGTACTCAGGCAGATGGTCATCAGTTCATTGAGATAGCAATTGATAAAGGTGCAAGTGCCATCATTTGCGAAGCAATGCCAGCTCAATTGCAGGAGGGAATTACTTATATAGAAGTAAAGAATAGCAGTGAAGCGCTGGGTATTATCTCATCAAATTTCTTTGGAAATCCATCTTCAAAATTGAGCCTTGTTGGAGTTACAGGTACAAATGGTAAGACAACTACTGTAACACTTCTGCATAAATTATTCAGGAGCCTTGGATACAATGCTGGTCTTCTTTCTACAGTTGAAAATAAAATCAACGAGGAGGTTATACCTAGTACACATACTACTCCAGATGCAGTGACACTAAATCAATTGCTGCATAATATGGTGGAAGCCGGATGTACGCATTGTTTTATGGAAGTAAGTTCACATTCTGTTGTTCAGCACCGTATTGCAGGACTTACGTTTGCAGGTGGAGCTTTTACTAATATTACTCATGATCACCTTGATTATCACAAAACATTCGAAGAGTATATAAAAGCTAAAAAAATGTTTTTTGATAACCTTCCTTCTACAGCATTTGCCTTGGTTAATGCAGATGACAAAAGAGGAATGGTGATGATCCAGAATACAAAAGCTAAAAAGCAAACCTATGGTCTTAAGACTATGGCAGATTTCAAAGGAAAGCTTATTTCCAATACCTTCCATGGAATCGAACTGGAGATAGATCGCAAAGATGTCTGGTTTAAACTGATCGGTAGTTTCAATGCGTATAACCTCCTCGGAATATACGGTATTGCTGTATTATTGGGCGAAGATAGTGAAGAAGTATTGAAGGAACTTTCAAGTCTTGAATCTGCTAAGGGACGTTTTGAACAGATAGTATCTAAGGAGAAAATAACAGCTATAGTAGATTATGCACATACACCTGATGCTTTAAAGAATGTATTGGAAACAATTCAGGATTTGAGACAAGGAAATGAGCAAATCATAACAGTGGTTGGTTGCGGAGGAAACAGAGATGCAGCAAAAAGACCTGTAATGGCTGATATTGCGTGTAAACTAAGTGATAAAGTTATACTTACTTCTGATAATCCGCGAAATGAAGACCCGATGGACATCATTGCTCAAATGCAAAAGGGAGTAAGTTTGATGGATCAGAAAAAAACGATGGTGATCCCTGATAGGAAAGAAGCTATTAAAACAGCCCTTATGCTTGCAGGAGGAAATGATATCCTTTTGGTTGCAGGGAAAGGACATGAGAATTACCAGGAAATAAAAGGAGTAAAGCATCCTTTTGATGATAAAGAAACAGTAAAGGAATTATTTCAACTACTAGGAAAATAAATTATGAGAACGATTGGGGCTAAAAAACAGGATCAACTGGTTGAAAAAACGTTTAAGCTTTCTCTTAGCATTATCGAGCTATATATAGAGCTTATCAGAAATAATGAATTTGAGATATCTGAGAAACTGCTTAGAAGCACAACCAATATCAGAGGTAATGTAGAGGGATCCTTGGCAGCTCTTGACAATCAGGATTACATGGCAAAAATCGCTGTGGCAACTAAGGAGGCTGTAGAAGCGAGATACTGGCTGAAACTTATTCAGATGAAACACACAATCACATGGTCCGGAGATCTTTGTGTAGATCAATTGAATGAGATCATTAGCATTCTTGCATATATGACTCAGAAAGGTACTAAGAGTAATTTAAAACTGGACATTCATAACCTTAACTAAAAATGTTCTATTATCTTTTTAATTATTTAGAAAGGGAATTCGACTTCTTCGGAGCCGGAGTTTTCAGATACATCTCGTTTAGGGCTGGAATGGCAATGATTTGCTCATTATTCATCGCCATGTTTTTTGGTCCCAAGATGATCAATTTTCTGAGAAGGCAACAGATAGGAGAGACGATCAGAGATCTAGGCCTTCATGGCCAAATGGAGAAAAAAGGAACTCCAACAATGGGAGGTGTTATTATCATAGCTGCCATCATGATTCCTGCGCTTCTCTTTGCAAAAGTTGATAACGTTTATGTGATTTTACTCCTGATTTCAACTGTATGGATGGGACTTATTGGATTTCTGGATGACTATATAAAGGTATTCAAAAAGAATAAGGAGGGGCTTCAGGGTAAATTCAAAATCATCGGACAGATAGGATTGGGGCTTATTGTAGGATTAACGCTTTATTTCAATAACCATGTAGTTGTCAGAACATATCTGAACCCTGCAATTAGGAATTCAGACGGATTGATCTCATCAAACTTTGTGGATGAAAAATCAATGATTACCACAATTCCTTTCCTGAAAAACAATGAGCTAGATTATTCACAGTTATTCGGGATTTTCGGAGATCAGTTTATCTGGGTATTTTATGTTGCACTTGTAATCTTTATTATCACTGCTGTATCCAACGGAGCAAATATCACAGACGGTATAGATGGTCTTGCCGCAGGATCTTCAGCGATCATCGGTGTAGCTCTTGCAATTTTTGCATATGTATCTGGTAATGCAATTTTCGCTGATTACTTAAATATCATGTACATTCCTAATAGTGGTGAAATGGTAATTTTCGTCGCCGCTTTTGTAGGAGCTTGTATAGGTTTTCTATGGGTTAACTCTTATCCCGCTCAAGTATTCATGGGGGATACAGGAAGCTTAACTCTTGGAGGTATTATCGGAGTACTGGCAATTGCAATCAGAAAGGAACTATTAATACCCGTACTTTGCGGAATTTTCCTTGTGGAAAATTTATCTGTTCTAATACAGGTAAGTTACTTCAAGTATACTAAGAAGAAATACGGAGAAGGTAGAAGGATATTTTTGATGTCTCCGCTTCATCACCATTATCAAAAGAAAGGGATGCATGAAGCGAAGATCGTTACAAGGTTCTGGATTGTTGGTATCTTATTGGCAATATTAACATTAGCTACATTAAAGCTTAGATAGTTTTTCAATGACAAAAAATCTCGTCATACTAGGAGCCGGTGAAAGCGGTACAGGAGCAGCACTTTTGGGGAAGGCCAAAGGGTTTACTGTTTTTGTATCGGACAAAGGATTGATGACGGATAAATATAAATCTATTCTGGCTGTAGAAGGAATTGAGTTTGAAGAAGGGAAACATGATGAAGCTAGAATTCTGAATGCTGATTTGATTATAAAAAGTCCTGGTATTCCTGAAAAGAATGATCTGATCAAAGCAATAAGGAAAAAGGGTATTAAAGTCATTTCTGAAATTGAATTTGCATCTTATTATACAAATGCCAAATTCATTGCTATTACTGGTAGCAACGGAAAAACGACTACTACACTTTTGACTTATCACCTGCTCAAAAGACTTGGGGTAAATACTGGTCTGGCTGGCAATATCGGAGATAGTCTTGCAAAACAAGTAATAGAAGATAAGTTCGAGTACTATGTCCTTGAGCTAAGTAGTTTTCAGCTGGATGACATGTTTGACTTTAAAGCACATGTTTCAATTCTTCTGAATATTACTCCTGATCATCTGGATAGATATGAGTATAAGTTTGAAAACTATGTAAACTCCAAGTTCAGGATTTTACAGAATCAAACAAGCTCAGATTATTTTATTACGTTCACTGATGATCCTGTAGTTTCAGAGCAATTAAAGACAAGACAATTAAATCCTCAGTTGCTTTCTCTATCTCTTTCTGAAAAGGAAAGCGAAGGAGCATGTCAGTCAGGGGGGGAGCTTAAGTTCTCTTTTAATAAGAATAATTTCAGCTTGCCAGTGAATAAACTTCCATTAAAAGGTAAGCATAATATGGTCAATACGATGGCTGCTGTGCTTGCTGCAAAGGCTATAGGTCTTGATGAGGATAAGTTTGTTGAGGCAATGTCTGATTTCAAAAATGCTTCTCATCGTCTGGAAGATGCAGGTGAGATCAATGGGGTGAAGTTTGTAAATGATTCCAAAGCGACAAACGTTGATTCGGTGTTTTATGCTTTGGATAGTTTCACAGAGCCACTTATCTGGATAGCAGGTGGTTTGGATAAAGGTAATGAATACGGACAAATTGAGCAGTTGGTAAAAGATAAAGTGAAAGCTTTGGTTTGTATGGGAAAAGACAACTCAAAATTAGTTGAGTTTTTTTCAGGAAAAGTACAGAAGCTCGAAGATACGGATAATGTAAAGGATGCTGTTCAAAGGGCATTTGCATTGGCGAGTAAAGGAGATGTTGTTTTACTTTCTCCAGCCTGCGCGAGTTTTGATCTGTTTAAAAACTATGAAGATAGAGGGGAAAAGTTTAAGACGCAGGTGCTTGAGTTAAAAAAAGAATTAATAAAGAATTAATTGAATATGGTAAAAGCCTGGTTACAAAAGAACTTAAAAGGAGATCCTGTGATCTGGGGGATAATTTTGTGTTTTTCATTAATAAGTATACTTGTAGTGTACAGTGCTATTGGTAGTCTTGCTTATAAAATGATGAAAGGAGACACAGAGCATTATCTACTTAAGCATTCTTTCTTAGTGTTTATGAGTCTTGCTTGTATGTGGGGGGCTCACAAAATTAACTATAAATATTATTCAAAGCTAAGTAAGTTGGGGCTTTGGTTGAGCATTCCTTTACTAGTATTTGCATATTTTAAAGGTGGTGATATCAATGGAGCGAGTAGGTGGTTTATTATCCCTGTTATCAATCAATCGTTCCAGCCTTCTGACTTTGCTAAACTTGCATTAATTGCCAATCTGGCAAGTATGCTTGCAAAAAGGCAGGCAAACATAGAAGACTTTAAGGAATCATTTATCCCCATTGTATTGTGGAGTGGATTAATTTGTGGATTGATTGCTTTGTCAAATTTATCAACTGCTGTTCTTTTATTTAGTACTTGCATGCTACTGATGTTTATTGGTAGAGTTCCATTTAAATTTTTGGCTATGCTAGTATTGGTAGGATGTTTATTTGGTGTCACAGCGCTTAGGATTGGGCAAAGATGGGAGACGGCAAAGGCTAGACTTGAATATTTCTTTCTCTCTGATGAAATTCCATTTCAGGCGGAACAATCATATAAGGCAATTTCAACAGGTCTTATTTTTGGGAAGGGGCCGGGGCAAAGTGTACAATCTGACTTTCTTCCTCATAGTTATTCTGACTTTATCTATTCTATAATAATAGAGGAGTATGGATTTATAGGAGCATTTATAGTACTGTTTTTGTATTTAGCATTATTGTATAGAGCAATGCTAACTGTTTCAAACAGTGAAAGAGCTTACGGTGGCTTACTTTCAGCAGGTCTTGCGTTTAGTCTGGTTATACAGGCTATGATCAATATGGGTGTTGCAGTTGGCTTAGGACCTATTACTGGTCAGCCATTACCGTTATTAAGTATGGGGGGAACTTCATTATTATTTACAGGAATTTCGTTGGGAATTATATTAAGTGTAAGCAGAGGAGATATTTCAGAAACTAACTTTGAATCAAAAAATGCCCTCAAAAAACAAACCGTATAGAGTAATCATTAGCGGTGGTGGCACTGGTGGCCATATCTATCCTGCTATAGCTATTGCGAATGCGCTGAAAGCAATCGACAGCTCTACTGAAATTCTATTCGTGGGAGCAAAAGACAGGATGGAGATGGAGAAAGTTCCTGCTGCCGGTTACAAGATAGAAGGTTTGTGGATAAGCGGAATTCAGAGAAGATTAACAGTAGATAATTTATTGTTTCCTGTAAAGATCATTTCAAGTATTTGGAATGCAGGAAAAATCATAAGTGAATTTAAACCTGATATTGCAATAGGAGTGGGTGGCTATGCAAGCTGGCCTTTGTTATTTGCTGCTAACTGGAAAAAAATCCCTACAATGATCCAGGAGCAGAATTCTTATGCAGGTGTTACCAATAAATTGTTGGCAAAAAATGCAAGCAAAATTTGTGTAGCATATGAAAGAATGGAAAGGTACTTTCCTGGTGACAAGCTTGAGCTTACAGGTAATCCGGTAAGAAAAGATATTCTTGATTTTGAAAGTAAAAAGCAGGAAGCCTTTTCATATTTCAATCTTCAGGAGGGGAAACCTGTAATATTAGTAATAGGTGGAAGTCTTGGAGCCAGAACCTTGAACAACAGTATACTTGCCAAGATTGATGAGTTAAAAGCAAGTGGAGTTCAGGTCATCTGGCAAACAGGAAAATTCTACTTTCAGAAAATGAAAGAAGAAGCTGGGCAGAAAAATAATCCGGATGTGAAAGTGCTTGAGTTTATCAGCAGAATGGATCTGGCTTATGCAGCTGCAGATGTCGTGGTCTCAAGAGCAGGAGCACTCTCTATTTCTGAACTTTGCCTTGTTGGTAAACCATCAGTGCTAGTTCCTTCTCCAAATGTTGCAGAGGATCATCAGACCAAAAATGCAATGGCTTTGGTAGAAAAGAATGCAGCTATTATGGTGAAAGACGTTGAGGCTTCTGAAAAAATGGTGCCCGCTGCATTGGATTTATTGAAAGATCTTAATAAACAAAAAGAGCTCTCTCAGAATATCAAAACGCTTGGCAAGCCTGATGCTGCTGTCAATATAGCAAAAGAGGTAATCAGGATAATAGAAGCTAAAAGCTAAAAGCGTAAAGCTTAAAGTATAAAATTATGGGAAGGATTTAGGATGAAGTCCTTCAAGTTATAAGTATTAGGAATCTTTTGATTCTTAAAAAGAGTAAAGCAGATATTTTTATAATAGTTTGAAATTGGAAAAGTTTAACAACGTCTATTTTATTGGTATAGGCGGTATTGGTATGAGTGCATTGGCAAGATGGTTTCGCGGAAGTGGATATCATGTAGCCGGTTATGATCGTACCAGAACAGCTCTTACCGAACAGCTTGAAGCTGAAGGAATGCTCATTCATTATGAGGATGACGTTAAACTTATTCCTATTGACTTCATAGATGATGCACTGATTGTATATACACCTGCTATTCCTTCTGACCATAAAGAGCTTAATTATTTCAAAGCTCAGGGAAGACAGTTGTGGAAGAGGTCTGAGATTCTTGGAAGGATAACTGAAAAGGTATTTACTGTTGCAATTGCCGGAACGCATGGCAAGACAACAACGTCTTCAATGGTTGCCCATATACTAAAATATGCAGGTAAAAATGTATTTGCATTTGTAGGTGGAATCACTCAGAATTATAAATCTAATCTTTTGGTTGGAGACAAGGATGCGGGGGAGCAGATAATGGTAGTGGAAGCTGATGAGTATGACAGATCTTTTTTACGATTAAGTCCTGCTATCGCAGTCATTACCGCAATGGATCCGGATCATCTTGATATTTATAAAGATGAAGCTGATTTTGTTGATACCTTTAATCAGTTTGCCGGACAGGTTAAAAACAATGGCGTTGTTTTTGCCCAAGGTAATTGTCCTGTAAGAAAACTTGATAACAACAGAACTTTAAATTCTTACGGGAAGTCCGATTCTGATTTCTCGCCATTCAATAAAAGAATTGAAAAAGGCTATTATATCTATGATCTGAAAACACCTGCAGGAGCTATAACCAATATTGCTTTGGGTGTTCCTGGAGATCATAATGTTCAAAATTCCATTGCGGCATTTGCGGTTGGACTTCAATTGGGTATCCCTGCTGAAACAATTAAAAGTGCTTTAAAGGAGTTTAAAGGTGTAAAGCGCCGTTTCGATTATATATACAGATCTGAAAAGATAACGTACATAGATGACTATGCACACCATCCAACAGAAATCAAAGCATTTCTGAGTGCAGTGAAGGAAGTTTATAAAGATAAAAAGGTAACTGCAATTTTTCAGCCGCATCTTTTTTCAAGGACGAGAGATTTTATGGATGGGTTTGCTGAAAGTTTATCAATACCAGATGCGTTAATTCTTCTTGAAATATATCCTGCAAGAGAATTACCGATACCCGGAATAACATCTTCAGTTTTACTTGACAAAGTAAATCTGACAGAGAAAAAAGTTGTTTCAAAGTCGGATCTGATGAAAACACTTGAGTCAACAGATACTGATATACTTGTTACAATCGGAGCAGGAGATATAGATCAGTTTATAGAACCAATAAAAGAATTACTTGAAAAAGAAGCCGGTCGTTAATCGTTTCAGGGTAAAGAGGAAAGTGTATTACATCCTCGGGTCCATAGTGCTTTTCGCTCTTATAAGCTTTGTTGAAAAAAAGCAGGCGGATAAAGAGATAAAGGCTGTCAATGTTCATATCGATTATGAATATGACAATTATTTTGTGACAGAAGAAAAAGTATTAGACCTAATATCAAAGAACGGAACAGATCGTATAATTGGTGCTTCGTATAATGATATTGATCTTAAAACGCTTGAATTGAGAATAAAAAGTCATAAATTTGTAGAAGAAGCTCAAGTGTATAAAGATCACAAAGGCAATATAATAGTTGAAGTGAGCCAGTGTAGGCCAGTAGCAAGGGTTGTGCAGTCAGATGGACCGCATGCATATATTGGAAGTACAGGCAATACACTTTCAACTTCAGATGAGTTTACTGCAAGAGTGTTACTGATAGATGGATCAGGTTCTGCTAAACTTACCAAGAAAGAATTTTTCGAATCTGAAGAAGGCAAGCCATATCTCGATCTGATAAATTTTCTGGATCAGGATAAATTCTGGAAAGCGCAGATCGCTCAGTTGACAGTGGAGAAAAATGGAGACATTTCAATGTATACTCAGGTTGGAGATCAACTCATATTGTTTGGTAAACCCGACGAGGTAGAGAGTAAATTCAAGAGGCTGAAGATTTTTTACAAAGAGATTCTTCCGACCAAAGGATGGAATTCCTACAACAAAGTGAATCTTAAATTCAAGGATCAAATTATTTGTGAATAATATTATTACTTTTTACATCCTATGCAAAAAGATAAAATAGTAGTCGGTCTGGATATTGGAACAACCAAAATCTGTGTAATAGTAGGCCGCAAGAATGAATACGGAAAACTGGAGATTCTCGGAATGGGAAAAGCAGTTTCCGAAGGTGTGATACGTGGGATGGTAACTAATATTAATACCACAGTAAACGCTATATCCAAAGCTATTAAGGAAGCTGAAGAAGCATCAGGTATAGATATAAAAGTGGTCAATGTCGGGATCGCAGGGCAACATATTAAAAGTTCCATGCACCATGGCAGCATTACACGTCAAACTACTGATGATGAAATCACCGTAGAAGATATAAACCGAATTACTAATGACATGTACAAAACTGTCATGCCATTCGGTTGTGAGATCATTCACGTGATGCCTCAGGATTATGTTGTTGATTACGAAGAAGGAATTAAAGATCCTGTTGGTATGACTGGCATTAGACTGGAAGCTGATTTTCATGTAATCACTGCTCAGACAAATGCTATCAGTAATATCAATAAATGCGTATTAAGATCTGGTCTGGAAATTGATAACTTGATTCTTGAGCCTTTGGCTTCAAGTCTTGCGGTTTTAAGTGATGAAGAAAAGGAGGCCGGTGTAGTGCTTGTTGATATTGGAGGTGGAACAACGGACATCGCGATTTTCCATGACAGTATAATTCGACATACAGCAGTAATTCCTTTTGGAGGAAATATTATCACTTCTGACATCAAGTCGGGTTGCAATGTAATGCAGAATCAGGCAGAGCTTTTGAAGATTAAGTTTGGAAGAGCAATGGCAGAGGAAGCTAACGGTAATGAAATCGTTTCAATACCTGGATTAAGAAACAGACCTCCAAGAGAGATTTCTATAAAAAATCTTTCTCACATCATTCAGGCAAGAATGGAAGAGATCATTGAGTTGGTTCATTCTGAAATAATCTGTTCAGGGTATGAAGGTAAGCTTGCAGGTGGTATTGTCATCACAGGTGGTGGTTCTCAGTTGCAGAATGTAAAGCAACTATTTGAATACATGACAGGTATGGATGCAAGAATCGGTTATCCTAACGAGCATCTTGGAAAGAGCAAAGTCGAAGCAGTAAAGAGTCCGATGTATGCAACTTCTGTAGGCCTTGTGTTAGCCGGCTTCCGTGCTATCGATGACAGAGAGAACAGATACATGGAAATGGATTCAACCGGAAAGCAGGTGAATCAACAAAAGAAAAAAGAGGATAACAGTACTCAATTTTTAAAGAGAATCATTGACAGAACAAAAGGTCTTCTGATCGATGATCTTGATGATAAAGGTGATTATTAATCAAAAGAAAATTATTAATTTTGTAATAATACCGGACTGTTTAAGTTTAAGTAAGTAAAATTCAAAGTAATCAATATAACTCTTAATAGAAGCATTATGTCACAGCTTTCTTATAAGTTCGATTTACCCAATCATCATAAATCCATCATCAAGGTTATTGGTGTTGGTGGTGGGGGAAGTAATGCTGTCAACCACATGTATGGAATGGGCATCAAAGACGTTGAATTTGTTGTCTGCAATACTGATGTTCAGGCATTAAAGGCGAGCCCTGTACCTACTAAGATTCAGATAGGGGTCAATCTGACAGACGGACTGGGAGCTGGGGCAAATCCAGAGAAAGGTAAGAATGCTGCTATTGAAAGTAAAGAAGAGATCCGTGACTTTTTAAGCAATAATACAAAAATGCTTTTCATCACTGCCGGAATGGGTGGTGGTACTGGCACAGGAGCAGCTCCTGTTATTGCAAAACTTGCAAAAGAAATGGATATACTAACTGTTGCTATCGTAACTGTTCCATTTTCTTTTGAAGGTAAAAAGAAAAGACTTCAGGCTGATCATGGTATTGCTGAATTAAAGCAGTATTGCGATACAGTACTTATTATTCTTAATGATAAGTTAAGAGAAATATATGGTAACCTGGCAATCAGAGATGCATTTGCACAGGCTGATAATGTCCTTACCAATGCTGCAAAAAGCATAGCAGAGATCATCACTGTAACCAGTGAAGTGAACGTAGATTTTGAAGACGTTAAAACTGTTATGTCTAATTCTGGCGCTGCAGTAATGGGATCAGCTGTTACAGGTGGTGAAAACAGAGCAAGACGTGCTGCTGAGGAATCATTGTCTTCACCATTGCTTAATAACACAGACATTCACGGTGCTAAAAAGATCCTTCTTTCTATTATGTCCGGTGATCAGGCTCAACTTACCATGGATGAGCTTACTGAAATCACAGACTACATTGAAGAAAGAGCGGGTGATGATGCTGAAGTTATTTTTGGAGAAGGTATCGATGCAGCTCTTGGAGATCAGATTCGTGTTACTGTTATTGCTACTGGCTTCCAGGAAAAGGAGTTTGTGCCGGTAAAAAAAACAGTTATCGATCTTGAATCAGAGCGTCAGATAAATGTTGCAAAGCGTGAAGTTTTGCCAACGCAGCAGTTTACAACTCCTCCTGTTAACAGAATGGATCCACAGCCTCCGGCTAATCAAAACAATGGCAGAAGGAATCCAGGAGAAACATTGTCTTTTGAGTTTGATAATCAAAAATCTCAATCTCCTGAAACTAAAAGTTATGATTTTCAAGATGAAAGAAGAAATGCTGATCCATACTTCGAAGGACCTAAGAAAACAGAAGATGCTCCAAAGTATCATTCATTTGATATGAAGAAGCCTCAGTCTAATGAGGATTCATTTTATGAGGAAGAGAAAAAGAAGCAATTGATGCAGCAGGCTAATGAGAGAATAAAGAAGTTGAAAGGGCTTAGCAGCATGAATACATCCATGAACCCTGATGAGTTCAAAGAAAAGCTGGATGTACCTGCTTATATGAGAAAGAATGTAAATCTTCAGGATTATCCTCATTCTTCTGAAAGAAATATATCAAGGTTCAATTTGAATGATGATAATGAAATTCTAGGAAACAATAAGTTTCTTCATGACAATGTAGATTAATTGTCAGGACAGGTTTTATTTTTTTGTCAAAAAGTAACCCTAAACCAAAAGCTTTGTCGCAAGACAAGGCTTTTTTATTTAATGACAGATGTATGTCAAGAAGAGAAAGCCTTTCATAATGGGATAAAGGCATGAGAATATTTTTGAAGAGGAAATTCACCAACGAAGGGAAAAGTATACAATGTAGTTTATTTCTTAGGTGAATTAAAATCCTTCTCCTTTAGACATAGCCGTCACCTTAACAGAATCTTTCCTTTGTCATTCTGAGCTCTGCGAAGAATCTGGGCTTTCAAAATGAATAAAATTAAGCTATCCGGCAGAATAATAGTTAAATAACAAATTTTTTGAGACAAACAGATCCTTCGCAGAGCTCAGGATGACCAAACAGCCTATTGTTAGGTTGAGGTCTTTATTTGAAATTAATTTAGCACTAGATGTATAGAGGTTAAATTTTAAACTTATAGATTTCAGGTATTGATGAGGTTGCTTGAATATTAACATCCAGATCTTTTAATGACCCATTGGCAATGTCATAAACCCAGCCATGTATAATCGGGAATTTACCGTTTTTCCATTCCTCCTGAATTACTGACATTTTGGAAAGGTTATAAACTTGTTCAAGTACAACAAGTTCAACCATCCTATTAAATTTGGCTTTTTCATCTTCTATAGCATCAAGTTCTTCCTGATACTTATCGTAGATATCCTTGATATTACTTAACCAGTTATCTATTAATCCTAGCTTTTGATTGCCCATGGCGGCTTTAACTCCACCACATTCATAATGGCCACATACGATAACGTGTTTTACCTTTAATACGCTTACGGCATATTGCAAAACACTCATCAGATTAAAGTCTGTTTTAATAACAAGGTTTGCAATGTTCCTGTGTACGAATATATCACCTGGATCAGTCTGTGTTATTTCGTCTGTAGCAACACGACTGTCAGAACAGCCTATCCAAAGAAACTTAGGTGCTTGACCTTTTGCCATTCGTCTAAAGTATTCGGGATCAAGATCGGTTCTTTGTTTAACCCATTCCTTATTTCTATCTAGCAATGCATGAAAAGCATTTTCATCAGAATCAAGTTTGTATTGAGTTTTGATCAGTTCAGTTTTTCTTTGTAAGTGATCAGAGGCAGTTTTAAAATCTTCAATTACCTCAGCTATATCATTGTCAATGAACGAAGCCTTAGAACCATCAATGATTACGTTTTTAGACTTTGGGATATTGTTTAATTTGGTAATCAGCTGTGGCTTATTAAGAAAGGATACATCTTTATTTAACCTGACATATACAGTATCTCCCGTACCGTCTCCTTCAACAGAGATAGCAGAATGGAAGTTTGTTCTGACTACTGATATAACTCCTGCAATACTTCCAATCAGAATTCCTATAAGCAGGTTGGTAGCAAGGGTGGCAATTATTGTTATCGCAAATGGGATAAAAGTAGCCCAACCAAGCGAAAATTCTTCTTTAAAAATCGCTGGTCTTACAAGTTTGAATCCTACACCTATAAGCACCGCTGCCAGAACACCAAGCGGGACGTGATGCATGAATTGCGGTATTAGAAGAACAGCTAAAATCAGAAAGATACCATGAATAATTGCAGATACTTTTGTCTTGGCCCCGGAATCAGCATTTGCTTTACTTCTTACAATTAAAGCAGTTAATGGCAAGCCACCAAGTAATCCTGATACAATGTTGCCGGCGCCTTGGGCTAGCAGCTCATGATTTACATGTGGTTGCCTTTTGTGGGGATCAATTTTTTCGATTGCTTCCAGAGTGACAAGGCTTTCAACAGAAGCAACTAATGCTAGAGTAAAAGCCAGATAGATTATTTTTCCGTTAAATAATAATGAAAAATCAGGCAACTTGAATCCATGAAATAAATTGGTGTCGGGAATAGAAACAAGTTCGCTTTCGGGTAGCTGTATATTAAAGTATAATTCAAGTATCGCATAGAACAATGTACCTGTAAGCATTGCTACAAGCGCAGATGGAAACCATGAATACTTTCGTTTAAGTACTATATCCCAAAAGATATATACTCCTAAACTCACAAGGGTTACCAAAAGTACGTGAGGATTAACATGTTCAAGTGCATTAGTGATCATTGAGAATTTGCCATTATCTCCAGAGTCCATAAACTCATCTACTCCGAATATTTTAGAGTGATATCCCAGTGCATAAGGAATCTGTTTTATGATAAGAATAAGTCCTATCGCAGCAAGCATTCCTTTTATGACGGAGGATGGAAAGAAGTATGCGATAATTCCTGCTCTTATCACTCCAAAAAGTATTTGTAATATACCTGCAAGAATGATAGCCACAGTAAAAGCTTCAAAGCTTCCCAGGTCTTTGACTGCCCCTGCTACGATTATAGCCAGCCCAGCTGCAGGGCCGCTTACGCTTAATTGTGATTTGCTGATTAATGATACTACGATTCCGCCGACTATCCCAGCTATAATGCCAGAGAATAAAGGAGCATTGGAAGCGAGACTAAGCCCCAAGCATAGCGGTAGTGCTATGAAAAAGACAACTAGACCCGATGGCAGATCATGTTTTAGATCTGATAATTTGTAGTTAACCATAAAATGTAAAATCCCTCTGTTGTATGAAAAGTTTAAAAAATAAGGCCTGGCCTGTTATACAAATTTTTCCCTTGAACTTTAGCTATTTCAAGGTCTTTATACTTAAGTTCAAGATAAGAAAGAGTTTTGTATGGACTCTTAGGCGCATTAATTATGCCAAACAGAGGATATTAGAGAGTTTTAATGGTACTTTAACAGGGTTTTAAGAACTCTCTAAAACTCTATTAATGCGGTGACCTGAGCTTCTATTAATCCTGAGACAAAAGAGTCCAGAATTACCCCTTCTTTGAAGTTGTTTTCTACCCTTGATATTCTTGGTTTTATTGCAAGTACATTCATTCCTAAATAATTCAAAATGTCGGTGAGATGGCTCAATGCCAAGGCTCCTCCCATAACTCCTGACGATATTCCCACAAGTGCCCCTTTCTTATTTTTGAAAGTATTGGGATAACTTAGCCCGTCGATAAATCCTTTTAAAACGCCAGGGAAAGAGTTGTTATATTCCGGAACTATAAATACAAATTTATCCGATTCTTTAACATAGTCAGATAGTACATTAAAATCCGGATCCTTTCCAGTATTTTCATATAGCGCCGAGAAAATAAACCTTTCAGGCAATTTGCTCAGATCAAGGATCTGACTTTCTGCTCCGTGTTTCTTTAAAAGCTTTTGATAATATTCTGCGATTTTAATCGAATTAGATGGAACCCTATTAGTTCCTGATATTATTGTAATCATAAAATTTTATTGACCCGTACTTGCAATTGCCTGATGAATTGGTCTTTTCAGGAAGGCTTTCTTTCTTATTTTAATATTTAAAGAAAATATAAAATTTTCATAAATATAAATATTTGAAAGAAAAGGTTAAGTTCTAATGATTTGGGTGTATTCCCATATTAAAACTAATCCCTGAATTTCAATTAAGACTGAAAATCTATTTGTTCTATTTTAATTTATTGGAATAGATGTATTTTCTCATCAACTATCAGGAATAGGGAAAAATAAAGATTTGGTAAATCTTATTTGGTCTTTATTTTTCCTTGTCTGAATGTGTTGTAAAGTCTTTTGCAGATTGTTGATTTTGAGTTAGGAAGGCCTTCTGTTTACTCAGATTTACTTCAGAATCCGACATTAAATTTGATGCGATGCTAACGTAAATTCAAATATGAAAGCAGAAATTTCATCATTGGGACTTCCTCAAGCCGGTTTTGGGGAGGTCTAATGCAAATCTGGAAATCGGATATGTTGTACGGTTTTCTGGTATTTCTTATACCATGTCTTAGGATAGCTATGGTTATTGCTGGCATTATGACAGCCATTGCAAGAAGGATATTAAAGAGCTTTCTTTAATAAAGATCTCCTGAGATGTTTCGAACAAAACACATTTTACAATGTTGAAAGTCTCATAAATGAAGTAGTGATTTATAAATCAGAAACTTTACTGTCTGTGTATGAGATACTCAAACTACTTAACTTTTCTAAGACATTCTTAAATAAAGTATCTAAGCAACAACTACAGGAATCAAAATAAATTTGTAAGAAACACTAGTGTTCATTAATATTAGGGTTGTCTCATTTTCAAACTAAAATAAATTCAGTTTAGGCCAATTAATGAATGAGACCGGCCTTTTTATTTAAATGTTAAATTAGTAATGAAAAAAAAAGCATCCCTTACTATTCTTGTGTTTTTGGTTTCCCTTTATATGTTTGCGCAAACAGATAGTCTGAAATCTCCAGCAAGTGTTGTTCATGTTGAAGATAAACCTTTAAAGTTTTCTCTGAACAAAGATGGGTCAAGATATTTTCAGATTACTTTCTTGAATCAGACCTGGGTTAGGTTTAATGAAAGTAACCCTGGAACTACTGTATTTGGAGATCTTCAGGAAAATACCTTTGATATAGGATTGAGACGTACACGAATGCAAATGTACGGGCAGGTTACGGAAAGGGCGTTTGTTTATTTTCAGTTTGGTTTGAATAACTTCAATCGTACCTACCAGATGGATAACAACAGAAAAATTCAGTCGTTCTTTCATGACGCAGTAGGCGAATATCGTATTACCAAAGGCAATGAGCTTAAACTTGGAGGAGGCCTTACAATAGCCAACGGTCTTTCAAGATTTTCAAATCCGAGCGTAGGAACTATCATGACGCTCGATCTGCCCGTATTTGCTCAGGCAACAGTGGATCAGACAGATCTTTTTTCCAGGAAATTAAGTGTATATGCACGTGGTCAGTTAGGTAAGCTGGATTATAGAGTAGTATTGAGCGATCCGTTTTCGGTAAATTCAGCCGGAACTTCTGTTGTTACCAATGCAGCCGGAAATATTCAGGCTATAACTAAAAAAGCTCCTGACTCTAAAGATGCTACATTTGCAAATATTGGCCATACATATCAATACCAAGGTTATTTTTCCTATAACTTTTGGGAAATGGAATCAAACCTGACTCCATATATGACCGGTACTTATCTTGGGAAAAAGAAAGTGCTGAATCTTGCAGCAGGTGCAATCTATCAGTCGAAGGCAATGTGGAGACTTAGCCAGGACTCTGCTACAACTTATGATGATATGTTTTTGTGGTGTGTGGAGGGTTATCTTGATAGCTATATTAACAAGGATAAAAATGATGCTATTTCAGTTTACATTGGTTATTTCAAATATAATTTCGGTAAAAACTATTTAAGGTATAATGGCATAATGAATCCTGCAAATGGTCTGGTAAATGCAGCGAACGCCCCTTCGGGTTCTTTTGGGAATGCAGTTCCTATGATGGGCACGGGACAAATTGTTTATGCTCAACTAGGATATTTATTTCCACATGAATCTAGTAAACCTGGGATTATGCCTTTTGTAAGTTATACTCGTTCTGATTTTGATAAACTTAAAGAACCAGCGAATCTTTATGATGTTGGAGTAAATCTCTTGATGAATGGACATAAATCAAAATTGTCATTTGATTATCAGAACAGACCTGCATTCAATGCAGATTACAAAGTAAGTCAAAGAAGGAGTTGCTTTATATTGCAATATCAGATTTTCATATAGTATTAGTAAAGTAAGTTTGTTTAGTTTGTTTATTTATTTGTTGGGGAAGAAGGCGTAATAGTCTTCTTTCCCTTTTGTAAAAAGGGACTAATAGTTTATTGATATGAAAGTTTTAATAATTGAAGACGAAAAGGAGCTTAGATATGATATGGTGAGCTATCTTTCGCAGGAAGGCTTTCTCTGTGAATCTGCCAAAAACTATAGCGAGGCAATTGATAAGATTGGCGTTTATGAATACGACTGCTATGTGGTGGATATCATGTTGCCAGGAGGCACAGGGCTAGATCTTGTTAAGGCTATAAAGTCCCAAAAGCATCAGGGTGGTATTATTATAGTTTCAGCAAAAAACTCAATAGAGGATAAAATCGTGGGGCTTGAAATAGGTTCTGATGATTATCTTACAAAACCGTTCCATTTGTCTGAACTCAATGCCAGAATAAAATCAATTATCAGACGAAGAAGTTTTAATGGTAATAATGAAATTCAATTCAACGAAATCAGAATACTGCCGGATTCTAGACAAGTCTATATTAATGGGAAAGAAATTGCACTCACTGCAAAGGAATATGATCTATTACTGTTTTTTATTGCCAACAAGGGAAGAGTAATTCCGAAGGATTCTATAGCAGAACACTTATGGGGTGATTATATGGATCAGGCAGATTCCTTCGACTTTATTTATACTCACATAAAGAATTTAAGAAGAAAACTAGTACAACAAGGAGCGAAAGATTATCTTAACACTGTTTACGGTATAGGATATAAGTTTCAATCTGAATGAAGTTACTACAACGAACTACTTTATATTACCTTTTATATTCACTTTTTATATTTGGAATAGGAACCATACTATTCTATATTTTTATTAAAGTCATTCTATTAGATGGAATTGATGAGGCTATTCACCAAGAGAAAGTTCAGCTTGTTGCTAATCTTAATTATGAAAAAATAGGTGAGGGGCTTCAACCGAGTAAAGATGTGTTGATTATGCCGGCTCGGGAAGCGGAGGTTGAAAAGGATAAGTATAAAACAATACCTATTTACGATTCACTCTCTAAAGAATATGTCGACTATAGGCAGTTGACATCCTATCATAAAAATGAAGCAAATTGGTATAAGGTAACAATAAGACAGCCGCTGGCAGAAGCAGAATCATTGCTTAACAGTATTCTACCTGTAGAAATAGGTCTTTTCTTGATTCTGTTAGGTGGAGTATTGCTCATGAATAGGTTTATACTTGCTAAAATTTGGCAACCCTTTTATGTGCTTCTGGATAAATTAAAAAAGTATAATCTTGAGACGACGAAGATTATTCCTTATGAATCCACTGATATTATTGAATTTCGGGATCTGAATATCAATGTCGAAAAAATGACAGAGCGTATATATAAAGATTTTCTTACTCAGAAGGAATTTAATGAGAACTCTTCACATGAAATGCAGACTCCGTTGGCCATTATTAAAAACAAGTTGGAGCTGATCATTCAGTCAAAAAACCTGACGGAACAAGAGATGATTCATATTCAGTCTATATTCAGTGCAGTAAAAAGACTGACATTATTAAACAAAGGATTATTACTTCTAAGTAAGATTGAGAATAGACAATTTACTCAGAAAGAAAATGTAAATCTGGGAGAATTGCTCCAGTCTATCTTTAATCTTCTGGAAGAACAAATCAATGATAAAAATATAAGCACTGAAATAGAAATTAAAAGTAAGGACAAGCTTCTGACAAACCGGGTACTTATAGAAGGATTGTTCAATAATCTTGTCTCCAATTCTATTAAGCATAATGTCCAAAATGGTAAAATCATGGCAGAGCTTACAGACAAACATTTTATTATCACGAATACAGGCACCCAGCTCAACTTTCCTGCTGACGAGATGTTTGAACGTTTTCGAAAGGATTCTGCTGTTGAAAACTCAGTCGGACTGGGTTTGTCAATTGTGAAAAAAATATGCGATTTCCTGGATTATAAAATTATTTATATACATCAGGATGGTTTACATACATTGGTGGTAAATTTCTAACATCGTATAGATCGTTAAGTGTTTTCACTTAGATATCAGCTTCAAAATGTTTTCAGAATTCCAAATTACCTTTGTAACCATAAATATTAAAGGTGATGAAAACATTATTCTGGACGCTCATTATGACCATTGTTGTGATATTGTCAGTTGCCGGATACACGGTTGCCAATAGAAAGATTTTGGTTTCACCCGTTCTTGTGGCTCTTGGTACTGAAGAGTTACTTCAAAAAATTACACTAACATGGATTCAATTACCCATTCAGACCAGAAAGTATATTTCGGACCATTTTTCGGGTTGCAGAATAGAAGAGATGAATGAGTTGAAATCTCAGAAATCAGATAAAATAGAAGTGTTTTTATTTAAGGATCACTATAGGTATGAACTTATTTTTAATAAGGAAGGTGAGCTCTTGAAACAAATTAAGCACGTAAAGCAAAGTCAATAATTAAGTTAAGTTTGTTTAAGGTAAAGTAGAGTAAGAGGCTGTTTATAGAAAGCAGTCTCTTTTTTTTAATAGCCTAATAATTTTTCTTCAATCACCTTCCAGTCTGTAAATTTAACAGATACCTTCAGCTCCGAAAAATCAGGAGTACCAAGATATAATTCATCGAATTCTATACCATTTGCATCGAGCCATTCAAGGGTAACTTTTCCAATATTTTTAATTCCGGAATTGTAAGAGGAAAGATGTCGTTTAGTGAGGATAATAATATAATGTCCGGCTTTTCTAAGTTTGTTGATCTTTTCTTTTGCCCCAGGAAAGGGTATTAAGTTTTCAAAGGTTTCATCTTCTTTTTTGACTGGACATATTGTCCCATCAAGCGTTATAAATATTCTCATCAGTTTATATCCCTCTTTACAATAGAACCGGATTTTCTCTGTTTGGTTAATCTCCCAAAAAAATGAAGGGAGAACAATTTGAATCATCAGGGTGTTTTTTAAATAGAGATTATATTTATTTTACTTTATATTTCTTTGTGTAATCAATGGTAATTTTGAGGCTGTAAATCTTCAATATCTCATCCTCTGAAGATTACAGCCTCTTATATTTTTTAATTTATGCTTTTGAATAAAGCTTTTTGTCGATATAATCTTTTACAATTGTCTGGAAAACTTCAGCTTTTCTTTCCCATGAATTTCCTCTTGCGCGTTCATATCTTTTTTCTTTTTTTTCTTTTGAATCGAGGGTTAACTCTTCTTTAATTGACTTTAACATCTCTTCCTTCGAACTGCAAAATCTTACAACATCTTTATAATCCTTGATAAAGTTGTAATTAAATGCTATGACAGATTTCCCTGCGGAGAGATATTCGTTTAGTCCTACCTCAAGTGGTAAGTGGGAGTCTCCTTTGTTTAGTATTATGCCAATGTCAAAACTTGATATCAGTTCTGTAAACTCATCTCTTTTTCTATTTCCAATATGAGTGAAGTTAGGATACTTATCTAGTTTTTTTAATACGGAATTGTCAAGCACTTTACCTGAAAAGACGAAGTTGATATCTTTCAGGTTTTCAATTAGATATGTTGCTAAGGCAATATCAAAATCTTTATCTATAACCCCTATAGAACCTACAGTTAAAGATTCTGATTTTTGGATAGATAAACTACGTTTATAGAAGTCTTCAAATCTTACACCGTTTCTTATAAGAAAAGTCGCATCCTTGAAAGATCTGATTTTGTTGTATAAGACTTCAGTATTGGTAATTACTACATCAGTGGCTTCTATATACTCTCTTTCAAATAATGCCTGTTCATGAGATTCTTCTTCATCTGTGCCCTCAAATGTATAATAAACATTCAGACTGTCATTAAATTTTTTCATAAGGGCCAATCCGTAATCAGGATTAGCCCCAGAAATGAAAATGATGTCTGTAAGATTTAAGAAGTGAATACTCTTTCTTAATTCTGTTTCTAAAATGCGGGCATTAAATGCAAGAAGTTTTTTATAGATCTCTTTATCCCTTATCTTGTTTAAGGGTAATACAGGAGGAGGAGTTAATATGTAAACATTCGATCCTGTTCGTGATTTTTGAACCCTTAACCTTTTATCTAGATTAAGCATTTTTCGCACAGGAACTTCTTTTTTTCCTTTGATGCTGTCGAATATATCGCTGATTGAGTATTGATTTTCTATATAAAGGACAGTATTTTCCCGGCTTAGTTCATGCATGATCTCTATTAGAGGAGAAGGGTTGCCACATTCCCAGTGCTCATTTCCGAGACATATAAATGTTAGGCCTTTTGTCATACACTTGTTGTTTGAATTTCAAACCGGGGTGTTTTATAAAAGTTTGTTGGTATTGTTAAATTTACTTTGAATGCATTGGCTTTTTTTAATATCTCTATCCATGTTATAGGGAAAAATCCATTAAAGAGACTTCCTGTTTTATTTGTATATTGGTCTATGAAAATTATTTGAAGGGATATAAATCAGATGAATAATATTAAAATACTTGCACTGGGTGATTCCTATACAATAGGAGAGGATGTTCCTCAAAGTGAAAGCTGGCCATATTTACTTAAAAGAAATTTAGAAAACAGAGGATTTTCAGTTGGATTAAAAGTCGTAGCTAAAACAGGTTGGACTACTGATGAGCTTGGACTTGCAATAGAGCAAAGTGATTTAAAAAGAGAATATGATTTGGTGTTTCTCCTTATTGGAGTAAATAACCAATATAGAGGATATTGTATTGATAAATATCGTAGTGAATTCAGAAGACTTTTACTGAAAGCAAAAGAATTCTCAGTAAATAACTCTGTTTTCATATTGTCTATTCCAGATTGGTCCTGTACTCCATTTGCCTCGGAAAAGGATAAATCAAAAATTTCTGAGGAGATTGATGCTTTCAATAGGGAGAACTTCGAAATATCTGAATCTGAGGGTGCTCTTTATCTTAGTATTACAGGAATTAGTAGACGATCAGCTGACGATACGAGATATACAGCTTCAGATGGTCTTCATCCCAGTGGATATCAATATGAGAAATGGGTTGAGAAGATTATGCTTAAGATAGATTGGCCAGCTTCAATCTAATTTGAATTTTCAATATTATAGGTTGTACTGGCCACTTTTGGATAAACGCTTATTTCGCATTGTCAATGTGATAAGCTCTCATACCATGAATGCCAATGTCAAGTCCTTCAAGCTCTTCTTTAGCTGTAACTCTAAGTCCTATCGTTTTATCTATTAGAATGAAAATAAAATAGGTTATAGGAAAAACAAACAGACCTGTCGATGTAATGCCTATTGCCTGACTGATAAGCTGCTTTGTTCCATGGGTTTCAGCTAGGTCCCCCATGAATCCTACCGCAAGAGTTCCGAATATACCACAGATAAGGTGAACTGAGATTGCCCCTACAGGATCGTCAATCCTTAATTTATCAAAGAGGAGTACAGCAAGTACTACTAAAGAGCCGGAAGTAAGTCCAATGATAATAGCTTCTGAAGGATTCATCTTATCTGCTCCGGCAGTAATTGCAACGAGTCCTCCAAGTATTCCATTTAAGACCATGCTATGGTCAATAGTTCTTGTTGTTATAAAAGAAGTTGTTAGAGCTCCGATTGCTCCAGCCGATGCGGAAAGACAGGTAGTGACAAGAACAAGAGAGACGAGTTTAGGATTTGCTGATAAAACAGAGCCCCCATTGAATCCAAACCAGCCAAACCATAATAGAAAGGCGCCAATGGTAGCAAGCGGCATACTATGGCCGGGCAGTGGAATTATTCTATTGTCCACATATTTGCCAATTCTTGGTCCAAGCACAATAACACCAGCAAGTGCAGACCATCCACCTACAGAATGTACAACAGTGGATCCAGCAAAATCATAAAATTGAATATCCATTTTTTGCAAAAAACCTCCGCCCCAAGCCCAAAAGCCAATTATAGGATAAATGATGCCCACAAGTAAAAATGAAAACAGAATAAAACTCCAGATTTTAATACGCTCAGCTACTGCCCCTGACACAATCGTCGTAGCTGTAGCGGCAAACATAGCTTGGAAGAGAAAAAATGACCAGAATGTGTAGCTACTTGCTTCCGCGTTTGGATTATCTTCTGGAGCTGCAATTCCAAATCCCGAAAAGCCTATAAAATTACCTTCAAAAAAGCTACCAGGATACATTAGATTATAACCCCATAGACCGAATATTAGGATTCCCATTGCAGGAATTATAGTATTTTTAAATAAAATATTGGTTGTATTTTTTGACCTGGAAAGTCCTGATTCAATGGTTGCAAACCCCAGGTGCATAATGAACATTAGAGCAGTAGCTACCATCATCCACAAGTTGTTGGAAAGTAGAGCATTTCCGGCAATTTCAGCTTTGAGACTATTAATGATTTCAGCATTTGTAAAAAGGGAATCATTAGACACTGCAATAATATTTGAAGTTGAATCAATAGCTTCAGTTGCAGAAGTATCGAGTAATGGCTGGTTCATTTGGAAAGTGGAAGTGTTATTTAGTAAGGTTTGATTATGGTAAAGGTTAAAGTGCCGTAATATCTCGTTCTCCGGATCTTATTCTGATGGCTTGTTCAATAGGTGAAATAAAAATTTTTCCATCTCCGATTTCCCCTGTTCTTGCACTGCATAAAATAGCATTGATTATTTCATCCACCGATTCATTTGATGCAACTATAGTTATTTTTGTTCTGGCAATTGAACCAAGATCATATTCTTGTCCTCTGTAAACTGTTTTTTCACTTTTCTGATTGCCAACACCTTTAACATCTTGAAAGGTGAAAAAATCTATACCTATTTTGTGCAATGCGTCTTTCACAGGATAAAAGTGTGATGATCTGATTATCGCTTCAATTTTTTTCATATACCTCTGTTTTATAAATATTATCAGTTACTTCTCTGATAAATTTTTAATCTTAAATTAATTATATAATTATGATTTGTTTATTAAGTTAAAAAAATAACGACAATTTTCATAATTTATATATAATATTTGATCTATGCCTTCTATCAAAGACTCAAATAAACTAAAAAAATAGGTATAATTAAAATTCAGTTAAATAAAATGACTGTCTATTTAATATTTTGATTTTTTAATGTTTGGGGGTTATATTATAAAAAGTAAATTTTCGTAACTCTAGGTGAGCTTTTAATAATGATGTAAGGGGAAAATCTAAGCTATTGGATGGGATGGATTGGATTAAAATTTGCAAAACTTAAAACAATAAGCATTGCAAATGTTTTATAAAATAACTTCGTTGAAAGTGTTTTTAGATGAAATTTCCCGTCTTTTTAAAATTTATTCTCCTAATACAGATATTGCTGTTTTTTGCTCTGCAAACTTTTGCGCAGGTAGAAAAGACGGATTCTCTGTCATTTTTAAATAGGGATACTTTATTTAAAAAACTTTCAGTGAAAGAACTCTTTATTTCCAGAAAAGATACTTTTTTCTCAAAAAATGATACATTAATTGTAGTTAAGGATTTGGTAATCAGAGAAAAGGATACGCTGGTTCAGTTTCTTAAGCCAATTCTGAAAGATGGAAAAATTGAATTTATTGAGAGTAAGGAAATTTTACCCAAAATTGATACAGTCATTGTTCATCAGGATACTATTCGCACAAAAAATGAACAAGTACTTAAGGAAATACAGCAGTTCTCACAAAAAAAGAATTTTTTTTCCCAGCTAATTAAAAATTTCCTTGTTTTTGAAGATAATGATGTAAATCAGGCTAAACCGGAATCCAAGGAAAAAAGTGATGAACGATATGCAAGTTATGAAAACAAGATTATCAGAAAAATTGACATTCGTGTCTTAGGCGTATTCGGGCCATCTGTGGATAATCCAGACAAAAAACCAAAAGGGGTTCTCGAGAAAAGTGGAAATGCACTTCATATTAAGAGCCAAAAGTGGATGGTAAAAAGGCGATTGCTTTTTGCCAGAGGAGATAAGGTAAATTCTCTTACACTTAGTGAAACGGAAAGATTATTAAGGGCAACAAGTTATGCATATGATGCCAAGGTGGTAATTGTTGACTATGAAGGAAAAGATAGTGTTGATATAATTGTTCTGGTGCAAGATGTATGGAATATTTCTGTAGGAGGTGGTTTTGATCAGAAAACAGGTTCAAAAGGTTTTTTTATTCAGGATGCCAACTTTGCGGGGTTAGGTCAACAGTTGCTTACTGATTTTACTTTTAATAACAGATATCCCAAAGGGATGAATTTTTATGGGAACTACAATGTCAATACATTTCAAAAAGGACTTATCAATGCAAGTTTTTCTTACCGTTATGCATTTGGACTAAATAGTTTTATCTCTGGTATTAATAGAGAATTTCAGACACCGGAGATAAAATGGTTGGGTGGGGTTAACTATTCAATTTTGGAGCTTTGGCCCTATAATCTTCGATTCGACAGTTTTACGGTTAATCAGAAGATAAAACTTAATATGGGAGATGTTTGGGCAGGATATGCATTTCCTTTTCTGGAAAATACTAAAAATGGAGAGGGGAGCAGATTGATTTTCGCTGTTAGGGCCGTCAAGTATTTATATGAAAATGTACCTGAAAAGAAAGCAGGCAAATATTTTACTTACTATTCTTCTGAAAGTGCTTTTGCTGGATTGACTTACATTAATAGACGCTTTTACAAAGACAGGTATATTTTCAGGCTAGGAAGGACGGAAGATATACCAATAGGTAAAATGCTGGGAGTAACAACAGGGGTTAAGAAACGAGATGGGCCGCTTCTGCCTTATGGGGGTATCAATTTTACTATTGCCGAATTTGTGAAAAAGATCGGGTATATTTCTGTTACAGGTGGATATGGATCTTTTTGGCGAAATGGAAAAATGGAGGAAGGGGTTTACTATGGAAGATTGCTGCATTTCACCCCGCTAATCAATTTTAAAAACTGGAAGTACAGAAATTACATAAGTTTCAGATATACTAAAGGCTTAAATCAGCTTGATGGATACTATGTAAATATCAATCGGGAAAATGGGTTAAGAGGTTTTATTTCAGAGGGAGTTGTTGGGACTAAGAAATTTGTAATTAATATAGAATCCAATTTTTATCCTCCATTAAATTTGCTAGGATTCAAAATGGCATTTGTCCTTTTTGCAGATTTTGCATGGATAGGGCAGAATAAAAATTTATTAACTAGATCAAATTATTATTCAGGATTTGGTCTGGGACTTAGATTTAGAAATGAACACCTTGTATTTAGTATGGTCCAGGTAATGGTTGGCTATTATCCTGATGCAATCAAGCTTAATAAAACTCCACTTCAGTTTTATGAGCGATCAAGATTTTTTTATAACTTTTTAGATTTCAACTATTCTCGTCCTGGTCAGGAACCTTATCTGTAAAATGAATCTGATGTGATTTTTTTAATTCAGAATTAAAACCTGCTGTTATATAATTTTTTTATTATAAAGTAGGATTTTAAAGTAATTAATAGAAAAAAAACTCTTTCTTATTTGAAATTAAAAATATAATATTGCAACCTGTAAATAGGCATGTCCTTGCTAAGCAAAAGTTGAAATAATTTATGCTGGCATTCAGGCTTAGCTTTTTTTTAGCTTTTTTAATCGAGGGGATTTGGCTGAAAGAGCTTTTACTATACTAATACAAAGAACTTATATAAAAGTTCATACGAATTTGATGTATTTAATTTACTTAATACAAAATAAGAATTTAGTTCACTTAAATAAATTGTTTATCGTTTGAAAACGCGTACTAAACTAATCATCTTTTTATTGGCATGTTTCCCGGGGTTTTTTGCCTTTGCGGGAGATCCACCATCTGAAAAGGAAAAGAGCTCAGCGCCAATGCTTCTCAGAAAATTGCCTGTTAAAAAATTACTGGGACTTAAATCAACTGCTTCGAATGCGGAAACTCCTGCCGGAGGCTACAAGAGGTGGTCTGGTTTAAAATATTCCGGATATGTGAGATCCTTTACACAGTATCGTGTAATGCCTACCCATTATACAAGCAATCCTTCCTTATCTGAAAAATCATTGGTTTTCAATGGTGTTGAAGCATACAACGGGTCGCTTCAGGGATACCAGGAACCATTGTTTTTATTAAGACTTGAAGGAAATCCTACAGCAAGAACATTCTTTAAAGTAGAATATGCTATGGATAACCAACTAACCGGAATTATAAAAGATAACGGTGGGGTTATTGAAGGAACAAACACTGCTTACAACAGAAGGATTTCTACCTATAGAATTTTGCAGTTTGAAGGAGGAGCAAGCACGGGAATTGGAGATTTTAAACTAACAGCAGGTGGTGGCGTTCTTTGGCACAGAGTGAGCCCATTTACATTCTGGAACTATGAGTACCGCGATGACCTTTTTGAGCGTTATCCATGGGAGCCGGAAGGTGCATCATTTAACAGATACAACCAGTTCTATGCAACTCAAAACATTGCCAGAGATGCACGTTGGGGAAACACTGCAACTCAGGGCTTTATTTTAGAAGCTAAAAACTTACCATTAGGATTTGGGGGTAATATCGTTTATGGAAAAACTGATAATAGTGGTGGATTTACAGCTGTTAAAACCAAAAGCCCAAGAAACCTGGTAGCAGGTAGAATAGATAAAGGTTTTGGAATGCACAAATTCGGTCTTAACTATTTTAATCAGTTTGGATTTTTGGATATTCAAGAGCTTTTCCGAATCAGACAACAAATCGCGACAATTGACGGAAGAATGAATCTTAATAATGTTAAGATTTATTTTGAAGGTGGAGTTGGTCGTTTTCAAGACTTCATAGCACAAAGAGATCAGGATGGAGTAATTATTAATAATTATTCTAAAAGCAATGTCCTTGCTCCATTAGCTCCAGTCAATGTTAAGGAAGGTCAAAATTATGGTGTGGATTATAACTGGGCACCTGCTATCATGACACAGATCGACGTGACTAAAGAAGCTTTTAATGTGCCGGTTAACCTAATGTTGTTTTACATTGACAAAGCTGTAACTAATATCAATAGCCAGGTTATGAATACTGCTAACCCCCATGCACTGGGAACTGCAGAAAACATAGGTTCAATTTATGATATAACTACTTACTACGGTGGTGTAACAGATATTCAGCAAATGGCCAATAACAGATGGGGAGGATATTTGAAGCATGAAGATACTTATGGTAAATTGAAAGTTAATATTGGTACAGGCTTCGCACAGGAGATTGAAAACCTATACGACTCTATAAGTTTCCAGCATAGAGCAAACTCTTTTACAAGATCTAGATTTGCATTTTTTACAAGAAACAATGGCCCGTATTCTAACATAATGAATATCTACAGAAGGGCTTTTGAAGTAATGGCAATTACAGATACGATTAGTGATTATAAAAAAGGTTTTAATAGCATTGATCTTAATCTAAAATATAAACTTTCATTTTTGGGTAGAGAATTAATTCTTGCTAACTACAATAATTATAGCTCTGTTCAGCCTGGGTTTTCTGCGATACCAAAATTCTCTGACGATGCTTTCTTACGCTATTTCTACGAGGAGTTCATGGCATTTTATGCTTTGAGACCAAAACTTACTTTGATAGGATTTGTAAGTTATGAAAGAGCATTAGGAAATGATAGAACAAGTCAGGCATATGTTGCTGACGACCCAAACGGTTTATTTAAAAAGGGAGATTTGATTGCCGGTGAAAATGGAAAGCCTATTTCCAATGCTCAGAATCTGCAAAATATTACAGAATATAATGCAGTCAACGTCAATCAAAAGACTTTTGTTGAAGGAAAAGGCATTAATCAAAGAGGTTACGGTTTTGGATTAGGATTCGATTACGATTTTTCTGGTAGAGCAGGTCTTTATGTAAGACACAGAGTGTTTAGTCACAAAGATGTAAATTTTATAAAAGATAAATTTAATGGTCAGGAGACTACTGTCGAACTGAAAATATTCTTTTAACTATTATTGAAAAAATTAAGAACTGATTTAAATGATAACATATAATATAATGAGCAAGAAATTTTTACTTGGTTTAGTAATTTTTATTGCTGTCTGTTTACAAAATGCAAATGCTCAGACAGTTTATTTCAATGGTCTGGGAAGAGCACTTGTAACGACTGATCAAATGAAAGGTAATGCATTAACTGTCAATCAAGGTGGGGTTCCTAAACCTGACACTCTTTCTGGAAGAAGAGCAACAGGAGGATATACAATTTTTGACCTAGGTGTGAATGCTCAACCTAATGAAAACCTTAGAGCTAGCGCTATCCTTAGGATAAGAAATGATTTTGGGGGATTTTATGGTAACGGTAGTTCTGTATTCTTTAGACAGTTACGTATTGATGGGGTTATTGCAAAAATTGTAAAATATGAAATTGGTGATATTGATTTAGGTTTAACACCATATACTCTTTATAATTTCGATGAGTCTTATCATGATTATGAAGCTGATGTATTTGCAATCAGAAGAAGTATAGTGAATTATGAAAACTTCAATTTTGGAAATAAGTGGAGGCTTCAAGGTGCTCATGCAAATGCAAATTTCAGATTCACAAAAGGTATCGAAAAAATTGGAGTGAGAGTATTTGCTGCCAGAGCTGGTAAAAAAGATGTTTTGGATCTGGTAAATCCAGATAGAGTTAACTGGGGTGGAAGAGTAGATCTTGTTCAAAGTAGATTTTTCCATATAGGTGCAAACTATATCCAGATGCTTGATTTGGCAGGAACAGTTCCTGTAAATTCCTTCGAATTTGATAATAAAGTAGGAACAGTTGATTTTAAGGTTGGATATGACAATGATCAGATTGGAGCTTTCGTTTATGGTGAAGCGGGATTTTCTAAATATTCATTCTTCAAGGCTCTGAATGATACTACTGTAAAGAAAGACGGAAATTTTTATGATATCGGTGTGTCAGGAGAATATAAACCTCTGAAAATAAAAGTATTCGCTTCATACAGAAACGTAAGTGATAATTTTAATAGTCCAGGAGCACAAACAAGAAGAATCTTTGATTACGGAGTCCCTGATTTATTTCCATCAATAAAAGGAGGTCCGGATGCAAATGGTGTTCAGGGAATCAGACAAGTTGGGTTGCTAGATAGAATTTCTGATGAAAGTGTTAGAAACTTAAATATCATGCCGGTGTTAATGGCTTATAGACCTGAATATAATAATATAACACCTTATGGTACAGCTACTCCTAACAGAAAAGGTATATCGTTCGGAGCTTCTGTTGGTGAAATGGAAAAAGTAGTAAAAGGAGATGTGAAAGTAGATTTACTATCTGAAGTTGTCGGAGAAGGATCTACAGATACAAGAAAATTCACTGGTGTTAGAGGAGGATTATTTTTTAACATTAATAAGCTGATTAACTGGGAAAGAGCACTTGGAATCAACTTTGGTTATAGATATGAGCATACAAAAAGAGACGGAGGAAATCAGATTGATCTGAAAAGTTCGTTATTAGATGCAGGAATAAATGTAGAGGTAGTTAAAAGTTTTGATCTGATTGCTGGCTATAAAATGCTTAGTGCAAAAGGAAATGAATATATTCTTGTGAGAAATGAATTTAATACACTTGTTACTCCAGTACAAGCTTATAGTGATGTAGATCAGCCTAATACAATCCTTAGCCAAGGATTTAACCAAGGATTATTAGCTGCAGGTATCAGATACAGATTTACTAAAAACACATATTTCACTGGACAAGCAGTGTTCTATAATAACAAAAGTAAATTACAAACATCTTTAGGAGATTTTGATTACAAAATCAACCAAATTTTCTTAAATTATACAATGGTATTCTAAAATTTAAAGACCATTTATTATGAATAGATTTAGAAAAAATGTACTGCTAGGATTTTCAGCTATTGCTGTTATATTTTCTGTCAGTTGCAAACGCGATAAACATCCTGAAAATCTGATTGGACCAGAATACAAAAACGCTGATCCGGGATTTTATGTGGTAAATAATTCATTTACAGCAGCACCTTCGGATCTAATTGATTTTACAAAAACTCAAGTAGGCTTTAATGCCCAGTTTTCTCAGGAGGTTACGTATTTTCTGACACTTAGAAGTGAAAAAGGAGCAAGTGTTACCTTTACTGACAAAGCAGCAGATCTGAGTAAGGTTAAATGGGATGGAGGACATAATGGTCTTTATTTCTTTAACGCAAATGATAAAGTGTTTGCTGAATTAAGTTTTTTAGGAAGTAATGTTAAGCTACAGGATACTTTAACAGTTAAGACACCTAAATCTTATGGAAGACTTGTTGAAGATTTTGAAGCTGCAACCCCTGGACATTTAAAATTTCCTGCTGGCTGGTATACTTTTGGAAAAGAGGCAAGTGCAAAAGCAGTTGATGAAGACAAATACTATAATGGTGTTGTAGCATTTGCTGCAAATAATCCGAAAACAATTCAACCTCCTTCCGGAATCAAATACTTTAAAGTTATGGGAACTGATGCCAACGTTGACTTTTTTATAGATGGCGCAGGTTTTATCAGTAGACTAAATTTAGTTACCGCTAATACAGATAGCATATATTTTAATATGTTTGTTTATGGTACAGGTAATGTTTCTGACAAAGGATCCATAAAAATTGGAGAGGATGATAATGGTAAAGGAGGGGTTCAGGATTTAGTTGAAGATGAGCTTTTCTATGACTTTAAAATCAACTGGACCGGTTGGAAGCTAGTATCTGTGAAATACAGTGATTTCTCTTTCACTGCTGCTAATACAGGAAATAGAATTAGAGAGCCTAAAAAAGCAGGTAAAATGGGATTTGCACTATTGTCAGATCCAAGTGGGGCTAAGACGAGTCTGATCTTCGACTACCCAATCTTTACCTACGGTAAACCTTTACCTCAAAATTAATAAGGAAATTAACCAATGAAGAAATTCTTTAAATATTCAATAAAGGTACTTTTATTACCTGTCATATTCAGTGGCTGTGTAAGCCTTGAGAAAGCCACACTGGATGACAGTCATCAACTTGCTGTAGCTGAAGATCCTGAGTTTGGAACCCCGGTTTTAAAATTTAATAAAGGAGTTGTAGAAGGATTTTCAAATGAAATCTATAGCTGGTGGGTGGCAAACGACCAATTGGCCTTGGCCAAAAAGGGAGATACTCTTAAAATTGTTATGAAAAATGTGGGTCCGAAATGGGAATGTTTCGGAAGCCAGATAATGATGCTGGACTTTACTGAAGCTTCGGTCCTTAAATTAAGAATGCGTTCTGAAGGCGCAACTGCTCCTAATGTAAGTATCAGATTCCGTGATGCTAATGGGTACATGGCTGATATGATACCAAATGTTAAAGTACCCAAAACTGGCCCATATCAGGATTTTTACTACAACTTTACAGGCAAATGGAAACAAGCATGGCCTGAATCTAAAGATGTAGATCCTAGAATTATCAATGAGGTTTTATTCTTTATCAATGGAGGAGGGTCTCCTTACACGGGAACACTTTATATTGATGAAATAAAAGCTATTCCTCTTTCTGAATTACCTGCTGCTGGTCCTGCTGCTGTCGGTGGAGTCATTGATGATTTCTCTGAACCAATTGATTCTTGGTGGGCTGCAGATAAAATAAATTTGATGACCGAGAGGGAAGAACTTGCGATCACAGCTACTGGTGCAGGTCCTGGATATGAGTGCTTTGGTAGAGCATTTACAGTTAAAGATTTTACAAAAGCTGATATTGTAAGAGTAAGAGCAAAAGCTATTGGAGACAGCGAGCCTATCCTTAGAGGTGATGTTAAAGATGCCGATGGTAGAGTTACCAATGCCAATGTAGTTTCTCACAAAATTGCTTTGAATGAATACAGAGATTATTTCTATGATTATAATGGGAAATTCTCTCAGGTTTATCCAGATAATCAAACTGTAAATCCTGCTCAGATTAAGGATATCTTATTCTTTATTAACCCAGGTGGACCAGCATTTGAAGGAAAGATTTATGTTGATGAAATCGAAGTAATTACAAGACAGAAGTACAATGAGTTAACAGGTCAGGGAAAAGTTGAGGAGAAAAAAGATGAATCATCATCTTCGTCATCTTCTTCTAATACAACAACTCCTTCAACGGAAACTGCAGAAGCTAAGGAAGCTCCAGCGCAACCTGTAGCTGAAGCACCTGCTGTTAAGGAAACTACTAAACCTAAAGAAGCTCCTAAAACTGCAACTGCTACAACAGAAAAGAAAGCTGTAACTGCAGAGAAAAAAGCTGTTGTAGAAACTAAACCCGTAGCAGAGAAAAAGGAGGAAGCGCCTGCAATTCTTGAAGCTACTGTGAAAGCAAAAGAGGAAGAAGTGGTATCAGCTTCTTCTACTCCTGTAAATTCTAAAATTGTTAATCTTGATAATTTCAAGGATGGGATTACAAAGTGGTATGGCGGAAGTGATAAAGTGAAACTTTCAAAAGCCGGAGAAGATCTGAAAGTAGAATTGAATGGAGTTGGTCCAATGTATGAAACATTTGGAAGAGGCTTTTTATCAACTGACTTTACAGAAACACCTGTTGTTAAAGTAAGAGTTAAAGCTGATAAAGCAGGTCAATTAAGACTTGATGTAAAAGATATTGATGGGTACTCCACAAATCTTAAGCCTGTAGTGCAGACTATTGCTGCTGGAGCTGATTTTGTTGATTTGTATTTTGATTTTACTGGTAAATTCGAACAGTCTTTCCCTACTAAACAAAAAGTAAATCCTGCTAAGATAGTTCAAATACTATTTTATGTTAATCCTGGAGGAAAAGCCTATACAGGAAGTCTAGTGATTGACGAAATCAAAATGATGACTGCGGAAGATGCAAAGGCAAAGAAATAATTTAGCCTGAACCATTTTAACTCTACCATTATTTTTCGGATTTAAATAAAAATATAATTAGCTTTGAAGCTGTTTCCGTAAGGGAACAGCTTTTTCTTTTTATTAAACTTATCTTAAAAAGCATCATTTAAAACATTTTATGGAGAAACGTTTATTTTCATTGAAAACCTTGATCGGTTCAATGATATTTTTAGCCACCTTGCTAGGCCCCGCTTATGGGCAGAAAAAAGGATCTAAAACTCCTGCGGCTTCTGCACCTGTTGTATTGACAGATGCCGAAGTGGAAGCCAAAGTTCAGGAACTGTTGGGTAAAATGAGTATTGAGGAAAAGGTTGGCCAGATGACTCAGGTGAACCTTAACGTTGTCCTTAAAGGCGGTTACGGTAACATGGATGGAACTATTGATCCTGAAGCTTTAAGAAAAGCCGTAGTGGATTATAAAGTTGGTTCTATACTTAATGCAATTAACCATGCATACTCTGTTGAAACATGGCATCAGATCATTACAGCTATCCAGGATGTTGCCACTAAGCAAACTGCTAATAAAATCCCTGTGCTTTATGGTATCGATGCTATCCATGGTGTGACTTTTACTTCGAAGTCAACTTTATTCCCTCAGAATATTGGAATTGGAGCAACTCGTAACCCTGAGCTATCAAAACTTGCAGGAGAAATCACTGCTAAAGAAACAAGAGCATCTGGTATCAGATGGAATTTTGCTCCTGTTTTGGACGTAGGTAGACAGCCACTTTGGCCTAGATTCCCTGAAACTTATGGTGAAGATGTTTACTTAGTAAGCCAGATGGGGGTTGCTTCTATCATCGGAATGGAAGGTGACGGAAACCTTAACAGAATTGACAGAGTGTCTTCATGTATGAAACACTATATCGGATATTCTTTGCCTCTATCTGGTAAAGACAGAACTCCTGCTTATATACCTGAAAGAATTTTAAGAGAATATTTCCTCCCTCCATTCAGAGCTGCTGTAAATGCGGGTTCAAGCACTATCATGATCAACTCAAGTGAAATTAATGGTGTGCCTGTACACGGCAGCAAATATTTATTGACTGATGTGTTAAGAAAAGAACTGGGCTTTAAAGGCCTTGCTGTTTCTGACTGGGAAGATATTATCAGACTTCATACTAAACATAAAGTTGCTCAGACTCCTAAAGAAGCTGTTAAACTTGCTGTAAATGCTGGAATTGATATGAGCATGGTTCCTCACGATTATTCATTTTATGAGTACCTTGTAGAACTTGTAAAAGAGGGTGCTGTTTCTCAGGCGAGAATCAACGAAGCTGTTGGAAGAATTTTAACTCTGAAATTCAGAACCGGACTTTTCATCAATGCATATCCAGAAAAAGATGCAATGAAGAATTTTGGTTTGCCTGAATATAAAACTGCTGCATTAGAAGCTGCAAGAGAATCTGTAACCCTTTTGAAAAACAAAGAAAACATTCTTCCTCTTGCTAAAGGCAAAAAAATATTAGTTACTGGTCCTGCAGCTAAATCAATCACTGCTCTTAACGGTTCATGGTCTTATACTTGGCAAGGAAATGAATCTAAATATTATCCAGATACTACTGCCTATATTTTCAATGCTATAAAAGCAAAAAATACAGGTGGAACAACTCTATATGCTAAAGGATCGGAGTTTGATAAAGAGGCAGATGCTAAAAAAGCAGTAGAGCTTGCAAAATCTGTTGATTATGTTGTGGTATGTATTGGTGAAGATGCTTATGCAGAATCTCCTGGAGTTATCGATGAACTAGACCTTCCAGAAGCTCAGCAAAAATTAGTAGCTTCTCTTTATGAAGCTGGTAAGCCGGTAGTAATCGTTCTTGTAGAAGGAAGACCTAGAATTATCAGAAAAATTGAAGACGGTGCAAAAGGTATCATTGATGCTTATATCCCAGGAAGTCAAGGCCACAACGCAATTGCTGAAGTCCTTTTCGGTGATGTAAACCCAAGCGGTAAGCTGCCATTCTCTTATCCAAGATTTAGTGGAGATATTATTCCTTATGACCACAAATACAGCGATAAAGTTACTGAACTTTCTCCTGGACAAATGGGAGAAGGTGGATATAAACCTCAGTGGCCATTCGGTTTTGGTTTGAGCTATACTAAATTTGAATATTCAAACCTTAAAGTAAGTTCTCCAACACTTAAAGGAAACGGTTCTATTAAAGTAACTGTAGATGTGAAAAATGCTGGTTCAAAAGCTGGTAAAGAAGCTGTAGAACTTTATACAAGAGATCACTTTGCTACAATTACTCCTTCATGGATGAGATTGAGAAAATTCAAGAAGATTTCTTTGACTCCAGGACAGACTCAAACTGTAGAGTTTGAACTTACCAAGAGTGACCTTGCTTTCATTGGCATGGACGAGAAAACTTTCATAACTGAGCCAGGTGCATTTGATGTAATCGTTGGCGAGCAAAAAGCTTCATTCAACTACGAAGACTAATCCAAAATAAAAAAAATAAAAAAGGGCTTTCCGAAAGGAACAGCCCTTTTTTATTTTAGTTATTCAATTATTAATTTTTCAACTATGGGAAAAATAAAATCTGTAAATCCCTTTTCAGGGCAGCTATTGAAAGAATATGAGTCTTATTCTGATGATAAAATGAATGAGGTTTTGGCTTTTTCGGAAAAGGCTTTTAAAGTTTGGAAAGACTATTCTTATGAAAAAAGAAGTTCTTTATTCAATAAAATAGCTGGAAAACTCAGGGAGAAAAAAGGATATCTTTCTATTCTCATGACTTCCGAAATGGGCAAACCCATAAAGGAAGCAGAAGCAGAGATAGAGAAATGTGCATGGGTTTGTGAATACTATGCTGAGAATGCCGAATTTTTCCTTAAAGACGATTTGATAATTTCTGATGCTTCTGAAAGTTATGTTGAGTTTGATCCATTAGGATGTGTCCTTGCAATTATGCCATGGAATTTTCCCTTTTGGCAGGTATTCAGATTTGCTGCTCCGACAATTATGGCTGGAAATACAGGTATCCTGAAACATGCTTCCAATGTACCTCAATGTGCATTGGCGATACAAGATTTATTTGAAGAAGCTGGTTTTCCCAAAGGAATATTTCAATCTGTATTAATTTCAGGAGAAGAAACGGACAAACTTATTGCCCACAAAACAATTAAGGCTGTGACTCTTACTGGGAGTGAACAGGCAGGTATGAAAGTGGCAGCATCAGCTGGTGCGAATCTTAAAAAAACTGTCCTTGAGCTGGGAGGTAGTGATCCCTTTATTGTTCTGAAAGATGCCAATATTGAAGATGCAGCTATGTGGGCGGTAAAGGCAAGAATGATAAATAATGGTCAAAGTTGTATCGCCGCTAAACGATTTATTGTAGTGAATTCAGTTAAAAATCAATTTGTTGAGTCAATGACTAAGGCAATAAGTGGTTTAAAACTTGGAGATCCATTGTTACCAGAGATTCAGGTTGGACCACTTGCAAGAAAGGATCTGGCCGAAAGTCTTTTTGGTCAAGTTCAAAAAAGTATAGCATTAGGAGCTTCTGTGGTAGTTGGAGGAATACCTCCGAAAGGTGCTATGTTTTCACCAACAATACTTGAAAATGTTAAACCAGGTATGCCAGCTTTTGATGAAGAGCTTTTTGGCCCTGTAGCTGCCATTATAAGTGTTACGAATGAACAGGAAGCGATCAATATGGCAAATCAAAGCAAGTATGGACTTGGAGCTTCTATTTGGACAGAGGATTTTGAAAAGGGTAAAGCTTTAGCGCGACAAATAGAGTCCGGTTCAGTATTTATCAATGGAATGGTAAAATCGGATCCAAGACTTCCATTCGGTGGAGTTAAACTTTCCGGATATGGAAGAGAGCTTGCTGCATTTGGTATCAGAGAGTTTGTAAATATTAAATCAGTTTGGGTTAAGTAGGAATACTGTAACCCATCATTCTATAAACCCAATATCCTAATACTTCATGTATTAACAGACTCCACTTTGAGAGCGCCCTTTCTGAAGGAATTATAAAATAATCAGGGGTAAATTTACCATCGGTAGAATAATAGTCTGCGGGATATGGTGTAACTGCAGTACCTACTTTTTTAAAACATCCTTTTGCCCTTTTCATGTGAAATGCAGAGGTAACAAGTAGGAAAGGGCCTTTTAAATTTAGTGAATCAATTATTTTTTTTGTAAACAATGCATTCTCTCTTGTATTTCGGGATTCTGTCTCAAGAATTATTGCATTTGAAGGAATTTTTGCATCGAGAAATGTTTTTTTTAGACTTTCAGCTTCCGGAATTTGCTCTCCGATCATCAATGCAGCGCCTCCTGAAATGATGGTAGATTTTACTTTACCCGCTCTATATAACTGAAGGGTGTGAAGAACTCTGTCAGCTCCTTTATTATAGTAAATACGATCTTTGGGAGACTTGTTTGACTCTGTTACTCCTGTGAGTAAGATAGCTGTATAGCCTGTTTGCAGATTAGCTATTGAAACGGGTGGTTCTTCCCAAAATAAGAGGGCTTTATTAACAATGTATTCATTAGAGAAAAAAAGAAGTAATAATGTCGCAGAAATAACAGCTATTTTTTTTCTTCTAACATCTCTGGTGAATAATGAATAAATAAGAATGCCAATGATCCAGATCATTGGCATTACTAAGTAGAATAATATTTTGGATAGTATAAAGAACATTCCAATTCGTATTTGCGAGAACTCTAATCTATAACTTCAACAATTTGGATGTGAATATACCATCTTTTGAAACGATTTGAATAATATAAGTACCTGCTTTGAGCTCAGGCAATGTAAGTTTATGCTGGATGAAACTATTCAGATTCAGTTTTTCCTGATATATATTCTGACCTAAATTATTGATCAATATAATCTCAGCCTCGCCAATTGGATTGAAGTCAATAGTTAGTTGGTTGTCAAACGGATTTGGATAAATTCTAAAGTCCTGAGACTTTGTTTGTGGCTCATTACCAAGAACCCTGGCTCCGTTTGCATAGTAATTAAAATATTTTCCGGTAATGGTTGGGTCATAGAATCCATCGATCGGAGTAATTTTATCTACATCCATATTTACATAAGCAAAGACTGTATCTTGTATTCTTGCACCCATTGTAGTAAAACCAATTTTAGTGTCGGATTTATTAAAGCTTGGAAAACATAACATCCCATTATTGCCATTCAGGATAAAATTACCTTCAGATGTTTCAAGGTTAGTAGAGACCATATCCACATAGCCGACAGATTCATCTATTATCTCATACACAATAATATTTGGTGAGTTTTTGGAAAATGAAGGATTACCAATGCTAATGTCTTGGGGAAGGTCGGCATAGAGTTTGGTTACAGTTCCATCAGAAAAATCATTTTCAGCATTGTCCCATACTTTTATAAAATTGACATCCCAGAATACTACACTATCCTTGTTCCCTTTGATAAGATTATAACAATCATACATAATCCTTTCTCCAAAGTGATCCCATTCCAGGGCATCAGCATATTTGGGACCGTTAGATTTAATTTCTACTGAATCCGGAGTGAAGGTTGGGTTGTATAAAATAAAGCGTATCCATGGAGATCCTGCAGAAGTTTTCCTTACATAAATAGAAGAATCCTCATCATCGGTTACTGCAGCTATTTTAGTCCCGTCTTTTGAAACGGATACATTATTCCACTTTCTTGAATTATCAAAGGTTACTTCTGAATTACCGACGGTGTATATCTGTTTAATAATACCTTCCGGCGTGACAAAATACATGACACTTCCATTATCGGAGATACTTGGTTTTCTTCCGACTTTAGTAGAAGTTATCAGAGTTTTTGTTGAAGTAGCTGTTTCTATGGTTTCAAGCCTGTAATTGTCTTTTAATGTTTTAGTCACAAGTAGATACTCATCTCCTGGATTTTCAGGAAGGCTTTCCTCAACTTTGGTTGCCTGTCCCTCAAAAATTCCAACCTGATCAAAAGCAGATTTGGCTTGAGTAACTTCATTGGAGTTTTCTCCATAAAGTTCAGTTGCTGCACCAACTACAGATATTCTCAGGTCAATAAAGCGAGAAGAGGCAAACAGATATTTAGTCATAGCCAGATAATAAACCTTTTCGGCTTTTTCTTTGGTGACCTGGGTTGCAAATAAATAAAATGCCTTGTTTGGAATACCACTGTTTGTATGCACACCTCCATTATCACTAGTAGTATTCACGAACTCATCCATATGTTGTGGTTGCCAGCAATAATCAGTTTTGGTAGTCCCACCATTATGAGGATTGGATAAATCTCTCAATGCCCCGGAAGGGAACAAAGTTAAGTTTTTTGTAATCGCTTCTCCAATTTGCCAGTCATCACGATCAACCAGGGAACCGAAAATATCTGCTAGGGACTCATTGATAGCGCCAGTTTGCCCGGAATATTTAAGGTTGCAGCTATTTTGGATCACGCCATGCGTCATTTCATGTGCAGCGACATCAAGAGCTCCAGCCAAAGGTTTGAAATAAGAGCCTCCATTACCATATGCCATAAGCTTACCATTCCAGTAAGCATTTTCCATAGATTTCCCACCATCAGTTACGTTTATAACCGATATAATATTTCCACCTTGTCCATTCAGTGAGTTGCGATTATGAGTATTTTGGTAATAGTTATAACAAATTTTGGCATTGCTATGAGCTGATACTGCAGTTGGCGTCCAAGAGGAAGCAGTAGTAGATGTTATCTGCGCAATGCTGGTAAGGTCTGTATTTTCAGCACTCATCGTCCATATAGCACCTACAGGTTGTTCTGGCAAATCTGATTTTGTAGCATTGAACATAGGAGTAGAGGTATCAATAAGATAATAGGTCGTACCGTCCAGATAGCTTATTACTGACTGGTTAACTCCATTCAGGTCAGGTGCCGAGCCAGTTGCATGCACTGCTGTACATGTATGGTTTTCTTTAAAGATTATTTTTCCTGTAACAGCACTTACATAATAGTGATAGTGATCGATTAGATTAGGTCTTATGCTAACCTCCCATGCCAACTCATACAGTTTAATCATTTCGGATCTCGGCACAATTACAAGAGTTGCTTCAGGGCCTTCATATTCGAGTATCTGTTGTTCCTTCGCGGTTAAAGTCCTTACAGATATTGTTTTTTTGAGATCGTAAACAGCAGTTTTAATTACCTGTTCTACACTAACAGATGGGGTTGTATTAAAGTTAGCATCTACGTTTTCAATTTGTCCATGAAAAGTATGGTTGCCATCCTCTCTTAGGTGGATAATACCATCCCCCCCTAATACTGGAACCCCGCCAACCTTTTGTGTAAAACGAATATGTCTTAAATCTCCTTCTTCAGTATTTTGAATTTCAAATTCATTGGCACTGTTGCGAAGTTTTAACACAGGGTTAATTTCATTAAGAAAGTTTGCAGCTTCTTTTTTGCAAAGCTCGGGGACAATCAGGGAAAGTTTTCTAGTATTTTTGGCTCCTGATGATTTTCGCTTTATAAAGTAAGGGGTCTTTTTTTCCTGATCAAAGGAAATCAAAAAGGCTAGATTTTCTGGACTTGCAGGAGCGCTATAGAGTAGGTAAGGAAGAGCATTCCTATTTAGTCTACCATCGATTGTTATATCTGAAGCTTTTCTGACGGATGCATGTGTTTGTGGCTTTCTTTTTTTTGCAGAAAATAAATCAGGGTTGGTATTTTGAGCAATCGCTACTTTCAGAATCAATACTGAGAGTGAAATAAAAAAGGTTAATTTTTTCATCTTAAATAATTAAGTATTGAGGTATTTGGATGATCAAACGATTGAAATCGACGTATTTTTATTAATGAAGTTTCATTTTGAATATACTTTACGCAACTTTGAAGAAAATTTTTTTTAAAGGTCGAAAGTTACATTAATTTTGAACCCTGATTTTTAATCAAAGGTAAAAAAGCTTATGTCCCTGGAAAAGTTTTAAGTTTTTTTACAATTAATCATATTGGGAACTAATATTGTTTTTTTACGATTTACCGCTTCTATAGGGTTAGTAAAAAATAATCTAAAATTGATTTTATAAGTCTGATGGTTACTATTGGAGAAAAAAAGCTCGATTTGTCGGAAATTGAAAGAATATTGACGGGTAAAGAGCTTATTGAAATTCATACATCTATTGAAGAAAGAATAAGAAAAAACCATGATTTTTTGAGCTATTTTTCAAAAGATAAACTGATATATGGAATCAATACTGGATTTGGGCCAATGGCTCAATATAGAATTGACGAAAAGGACCAGATAGATCTTCAATACAACCTTATAAGAAGCCATTCTTCAGGTGTTGGAGCAGTATTGCCTGATATATACCTGAAAGCTGTTATGATAGCTAGGCTTAATTCACTTTGCCAGGCATGTTCAGGTATTCCTAACAGTGTAGTTACCCTGTTGAAAGATTTGATTAATAACGAAATATATCCGGTTATATTTGAACATGGCGGTGTGGGAGCGAGCGGTGATCTTGTTCAGTTGGCTCATTTGGCCCTTGGCTTGATAGGAGAGGGAGAGGTTTCTTCAAAAAAACAGCTACGACCTGCTGCCGACGTTTATAAAGAGTATAAAATTTCCCCTTTGAAGGTAAGTGGGAGAGAAGGCCTTGCCATTATGAATGGTACTTCATGTATGACAGGAATAGGATTGGTAAACCTAATCCAAGCTCAAAAGCTGGTAGATTGGAGTACCTATGCATCCTGTATGCTGAATGAGCTTGTTAATTCATATGATGACCATTTTTCTAATGAATTAAATCAGGTAAAAAGGCACAGAGGCCAAAGAGAAATAGCCGAGTCGATGAGAAATATTCTTCACGACAGCAAGCTTACACGAAACAGGCAGAAAGAGCTTTATAAAAAGAAAGTAGAAGAGTATGTGCTAGAAGATAAGGTACAAGAGTACTATTCACTAAGATGCGTTCCTCAGATTCTGGGACCGATTAAAGACACGATCACTTATGCAGAAGAAGTTTTAATAAATGAATTGAATTCTGCAAATGATAACCCGGTAATTGATTCAATTGCAGAAAACGTATTCCATGGAGGTAATTTTCATGGGGATTACATTTCTCTAGAAATGGATAAATTAAAAATTGCTATCACGAAGCTTTCTATGCTTGCAGAAAGGCAATTGAATTACCTGATGAATAATAAGCTGAACGGTAAAATTCCTCCATTTGCAAATCTTGGAAAGTTAGGCTTGAACTTTGGAATGCAAGGAGTACAGTTTACTGCAACTTCCACTACTGCAGAAAATCAGGTTTTAAGTAATCCAATGTATGTTCACAGTATTCCTAATAATAACGATAATCAGGATATTGTAAGCATGGGGACCAACTCAGCTTTACTTACTAAAAAAGTCATTGAAAATACCTTTGAAGTATTATCAATCGAGATGATGTCCATTCTTCAGGGAATAGATTACCTGGGAATTTCTGACAAACTATCGGGCAAGACAAATAAGGTTTATAAAGCGTTAAGGGAAATTTTCCCAAGGTTTGAGAACGACCTTCCTAAATATGGTGATATTAAAAAAGTCAAACAGTATCTGATTGATAATAAGCCTGATAATGTTTGAAAAATAGGGAAACCCTTGAAATAAGGGCTGGGTAGAAATATATTTTATTATATTTGTAGATAATGTCTACACTTATCCTAAATCATTAACCTGATTTGCAGGAAATTGTTTGAAAGAAATAATAAATTTTTTAAATAATGAAATACGCTTTAGTTACAGGAGGTTCAAGAGGAATTGGAAGAGCTGTGTGTCTGAATCTCGCAGAGATGGGCTATAAAATTCTCATCAATTTTCAATCAAATGTTCAGGAAGCAGAAAAGACACTTGAACTAATAAGAGAGAAGGGAAGTGATGGTGAACTAATGCAATTCAATGTTTCTAAAAAAGAAGAAGTTGAAGGTGTCTTGGGGAGCTGGCTCGAAAAAAATCCTGATAAAGTAATAGAAATTTTAGTCAATAACGCTGGAATCAGAAAAGATAATCTTCTGATGTGGATGAGTGAAGAGGAGTGGCATGGTGTTCTTGATATTAGTCTTAACGGCTTTTTTTACATAACCAGACTGGTTGTGAAGGGAATGTTGGTTAATAAATATGGAAGAATTGTAAACGTTGTATCTCTATCAGGAATCAAGGGAATGCCGGGACAAACAAATTATTCTGCGAGCAAAGCAGCAATAATAGGAGCAACAAAAGCCTTGGCTCAGGAAGTTGGAAGAAGGGGAGTCACCGTCAATGCTGTAGCGCCAGGCTTTATTGTAACAGATATGACAAAAGATATTAATGAAAAAGAATTTAAATCATTAATTCCTTTGGCCAGATTTGGAACTGCGGAGGAGGTTTCGAATGTTGTATCATTTTTAGCCTCAGACAAAGCATCATATATTACCGGAGAGGTAATATCTGTAAATGGAGGATTGTATACCTAGTATTTAATAAGAATCACCTAGTATAAATGAACAGGGTAGTTATTACTGGAATCGGTATTTATTCCTGCCTGGGAACAGGACTGGATCAAGTGCGCGATTCTCTTTTCAAAGGAAAGTCAGGAATTGTATTTGATGAAGAGCGAAAAATTATGGGTTTTCGTTCGCCACTTACTGGTATGGTTGAAAAACCGGTTCTAAAAGGAATACTTGACAGAAGACAAAGAATAGGTCTGGCAGAGCAAGGTGAATACGCTTACCTATCTACTTTGGAAGCAATAAAAAATGCTAAGCTCGATGAGGAAATTATTGACAGAAACGAATTTGGCGTGTTGTTTGGCAATGACAGTTCTGCAAGAGCTGTGATTGAAGCAACTGATATAATAAGAGATAAAAAAGATACTACACTTGTTGGTTCAGGTTCTGTATTTCAGTCAATGAACTCTACAGTAACCATGAACCTTGCAACAATATTTAAGCTCAAAGGTGTAAACTTCACAGTTAGTGGTGCCTGTGCCAGCGGCTCTCATGCTATCGGAATAGGTTATTTTCTGATCAAACATGGGCTTCAGAAGGGGGTAATTTGTGGAGGCGCTCAAGAAATCAATCCGTTCTCAATGGGTAATTTTGATGCGTTAAGTACGTTTTCAGTAAGAGTTGACGAGCCTACAAGGGCATCAAGACCTTTTGATAAAAACAGAGATGGTTTAGTCCCTAGCGGTGGTGCTGCTACTGTAATTATTGAAAGCTATGAATCGGCAATAGAAAGAGGTGCGCCGATCCTTGCTGAAATTATAGGATACGGTTTTTCTTCAAACGGAGGCCACATCTCGCAACCAAATGTTGAAGGTCCCGTAAGGGCTCTGGAAATGTCATTGAGGGATGCAGGAATTCCAGCAGATTTAATAGATTATGTAAATGCTCATGCAACATCTACACCTGTAGGCGATATGTATGAAGCAAGAGCTCTGGATTCTGTTTTCGGAGGTTCCAAACCACTAGTAAGCTCAACCAAGTCTATGACAGGACATGAATGCTGGATGGCAGGAGCAAGTGAAATAGTGTATTCATTGTTGATGATGCAAAATGATTTTGTTGCACCAAACATTAATCTTGAAACCCCTGACGAGGATTCCGCAAAACTAAACATCGCTACAAAAACAGTTGAAAAGAATATCGACACATTGCTGTCTAATTCATTCGGCTTCGGAGGAACCAACTCCTCACTAATATTAAAAAAGGTAAAATAAAAAACATACTTAGAGGTAAAATGAAAAATCAGGAAATTATTGAAAAAATTAATGGCTTTTTGGTTGAAGAGTTTGAGGTAGATGCTGATAAAATAACTCCCGAAGCTAACCTGAAAGAAACCCTTGGTCTTGATAGCCTGGACTATGTAGACCTTGTAGTTGTTATTGAAAGTAATTTCGGATTTAAAGTTAAAGGCGAAGATTTCGTTGGAATAGTTAACTTCCAGGATTTTTATAACTACATTTTAAGTAAGGTTGGCGAGAAACAGGAAGCTAAGTAATAATGGCCTGGAAAGGAAAAACCCAGGGTTCCTTATTAGGACACAAAATATTTGTATTCCTGATCAGGCACCTTGGTCTTAAAATCGCATACCTGGTACTTCGGTTTGTTGCACTTTATTATTTGTTTTTCTCATTAAAGTCAACAAAATCATCATTCCATTTTTTTAGAGAAATTCTCAAATATAAGTACTTCACAGCCTGGCTTAAAGTATATAAAAACTATTATGTTTTTGGGCAAACCCTGATAGACAAAGTTGCTATTATGGGGGGAATCAGAAATAAGTTTACCATTAATCATGATGGTCAATTTCATCTCAGGGAAATCGCAGCTCAAGGTAAGGGTGGAATTTTTATCAGTGCTCACATCGGAAACTATGAAGTAGCAGGGCATCTCTTGAATGAGATCAAAGCAAAGATAAACATAGTTATGTTCGATGCAGAGCATGAAAAAATTAAAAGTTATTTCTCTGAAATATATGGAGAAAGACCTGTTAATATAATCCCTGTTAAAGACGATCTTTCTCACATCTTCGAAATTAACAAGGCTTTAAAAAATCAGGAAATTATCTGTATCCATGGAGACAGATATGTAGAAGGGGGAAAGGTAATTACAACTGATTTTCTTGGAAAAGAGGCTCTATTTCCACTTGGTCCTTTCCAGCTTGCAAAAGCTTTAAAAGTTCCTTATAGCTATGTATTTGCTGTGAAAGAGACAGATAAGCATTATCACTTCTTCGCAACACCACCAAAGATTAGCAATGGAAATGTGGAAGAAATGGTGAGGGAATATGTGACAGAAGTGGAAAGGATGGTAAAAACTTATCCGGAACAATGGTTTAATTTTTATAACTTCTGGGCAAAAAACTCGCATTCATGAAAAAAGTACTTGTTCTTTGGTATTCACAAACCGGTCAATTGACAGCAGTGGTGAAGTCTGTTTGTTCAGGAATGAATAAAAAAGATGTAGAATTTACTTTTGAGCAACTTCAACCGGAAAATAACTATAACTTTCCCTGGTCTGCAGATGAATTTTTAGACGTGTTTCCTGAAACAGTTCATCAGGAATCTATAAAGCTGAAGCCTTTACAAATAGAGAATTCCGATTTTGACCTTGTAATATTTGGATATCAGCCATGGTATTTGTCACCTAGTTTACCTGCGTGCTCATTTCTCCAAAGTGACGAAGCAAAAAGAATTTTAAAAGGTAAGCCGGTCATAACAGTTATAGCTTGTCGCAACATGTGGATTTCGGGTCAGGAAAAGGCGAAAGCTTATATAAAAGCTGCTGGTGGGAATCTTGTAGGGAACATTGCCTTGTTCGACAAATCACATAATCTGGTAAGTCTTGTTACGATCATTGGCTGGCTGATGAAAGGAAAGAAGGCAAATTATTGGGGATTTTTACCGGCTTCAGGGGTAGCAGATTCAGATATTAAAGGAGCTTCGGCGTACGGAGAGATCATCTATAAGTATTTATCCGGAAATCAATTGGATAACCTTCAGGATTCTCTGGTGAAAGCAGGTGCTGTAGAAATCAAACAGCCATTGATGACCATGGAAATGACTGGGTCTAAGATATTCAAAATATGGGCTAAAGCTATAAGCAAATTGGGGAGGTCAGGGAGTCCAAAAAGAAAAGCAGCTTTATCATTTTTTCTATATTATCTAATATTTGTGATCATCATTGGTACTCCAATTATGTTTATGGTCGCAAATATTAAAAGAATACTGCTTTGGGCGCCAATGAAAAGGAAAGTGGCCTATTTTTCCGGGGTGAAATAGAGCTATTCTCAATCCAAACCGGCACTAAATTTAATATTTTAAGTATTATTTTTAGCGATTCTTAAGAGGAAATCCATTAGTTTTACTGTTTGTTTGACTTAAGCGTTTAGTTGACTGCGGGTTTTCCACCGGTTCAATTAGAGTTTTTCATAAGAGAAGTTATTAATGAAGGAAGTATTTATAACAAGGGTTGCGAAATATTTGCCTAATAATCCGGTTTCAATTGATGAAATGGAGACTTATCTGGGATTTATTAATGGCAAACCTTCGAGAGCTAAGAAGATAGTATTAAGGAATAATGGCATTAAAACACGATATTACGCGCTTTCCAAAGAGGGTAATATAACTCATAATAACGCTCAGCTGGCAGCGGAAGCTGTCAGATCTTTATTTGACAGTTCTTTTAATCAGGATGATATAGAGCTGCTTGCTTGTGGTACCTCATATCCTGATCAAATTATGCCATCTCATGCAATTATGGTTCACGGATATTTGGGAGGGAGACCGATGGAAACTTTCTCTCCAATGGGAAACTGTTGTTCGGGGATGCATGCGCTAAAGATTGGCTTTATGTCTATCCAGGCAGAAAATACTTCTAATGCCGTGATCGTAGGGTCAGAACTTTGTTCACCTATGCTTCAGGCTAAAAATTATGAAGAGGAAGCAAAAAAGATCGGGGAAATGGAGGAAAACCCAATTCTCGCTTTTGAAAAAGATTTCCTGAGATGGATGCTTTCTGACGGGTCCGGCGCTTTTCTTTTGGAAGATAAACCTGCTGAAAAAGGTTTGTCACTTAAGATAGAATGGATAGACAGCATTTCTTTTGCAAATGAAGTAGAGACATGTATGTATGCTGCTTCTGACAAAGATGAAAATGGAAATCTCATAAGCTTCAAACAAATGGATCCTAAAGTAATTGCCGAGAACTCTGTAATGGCAATGAAACAAGATGTCAAATTGCTTGATCAGCATATTTCTCTTTTAGCAGCGAAGGCTCTAAAGGGAATCTGTAAGAAGAGAAATTTTGATGTTAAAGAAATCAAGTATGTACTTCCCCACCTTTCATCAGAGTTCTTCAGATTTAAGATTGCAGAAGAATTAATAAAGTATAATCTTGAGATTCCTCAGGAAAAGTGGTTTACAAATCTTACCAGTGTCGGAAATATCGGCGCGGCTTCAGTGTTTGTAATGGTAGAGGAAATTTTAAGTTCAGGGAAATTAAATATAGGCGATAAATTATTGCTGGCAGTTCCTGAAAGTGCACGGTTCTCATATTCGTATGCACTTCTAACTGTCTGTTAAGTTTTAAATTTTATTAAAATGAATACCAATAGTCCAATTTACGAAGGCGATGTAGTTATTAACATGGTTCCTCAAAAAGAACCATTTGTAATGGTAGACAAGCTTTTGTTTTCTGATGATGTAAAAACTGTAAGCGGACTGACCTTGAAAGAGGATAATATTTTTTCTTATAACGGCTTTTTCAGAGAGCCTGGGCTAGTGGAAAACATGGCTCAGACGGCTGCCCTTCGCATGGGGTATGAAATTAATAGACAAAAATCTGACAATAACGGTGAGTTAAAAGGCGCTCCTGTAGGCTACATTGGAGCAATTAAAGGATTGAAGATTCATTCACTGCCTCCTGTCCATTCTGAGCTAGTGACTGAAGTGAGATTTGAAAATGAAGTAATGGGAGTCCTGCTTATTAAAGCATTTTGCACTTGCAACGGAAATGCAGTGGCTGAATGTGAAATGAAAATTTTCGTCAAAAAAGATTAATAGCTTTTATGGAAAAAGATCAGGTTCCTCAAGATCATGGTGTCCTGGAAGGCGTCAGGAAGGTTATATATGCAACTGATAAAAATGGCACTTATACTAAAGTAAAGACTGCTGGTTGGGAACCTGAAAATGTCGCTCTGGATCAAGCCTGGGAAGTAATCAATGAAAAGGTTGAAGCTGCCAGACAAAAAGTATTGGCAGGTAAAGCCAGTCCATTGCTTTTTCATCTTGAAAAAAATATGATCACCAAAGGTATGCTTGCAGAACTAAGCGGCATTTCGTGGTTCAAAATTATCTGGCATTTGCGTCCTTCCGCATTTGCAAAGTTGAACCAGAAGACCCTTGAAAAATATGCTCGTGCTTTGAATATTTCTGTGGCACAACTAAAAAAAACTGAATAACCTTGGAAGTGCAATTTGAACATAATCAGAGTGCGCACTGTGAAAATGGCGCAGTATCTAATCTATTGAAGTTTCATAACCTTGGAATTTCTGAACCAATGGTTTTTGGTATAGGTTCAGGTCTGTTTTTTAGCTACCTGCCATTTGTTAAACTAAATGGATTACCTGTTACATCCTACAGAATACTTCCAGGATGGATATTTAAAAGGGTAAGCTCCCGGCTTGGGATTTCAATTCACTCTACAACTTTCAGAAGTGAAACAAAAGCAATGGAAGAGCTGGATCGTACATTGGAAAAAGGCTTGCCTGTTGGGTTATTGACAAGTGTGTTTTACCTTCCTTATTTACCTAAAGCTTTAAGATTTCATTTCAACGCTCATAATATTGTTGTTTTTGGAAAAAGAAACGGAAAATACCTTGTGAGTGATCCTATCCTTGAAGAAACTTGTGAAATAGACTATGATGATTTGGTGAGAGCCAGATTCGCCAAAGGGACAATGCCTCCGAAAGGAAAGATGTATTACCCAACTGTAGTGCCAACTTCATTTGATTTTAAACCCGCTATAGTGAAAGGAATCAAGCAGACAGCAGGCGATATGCTGAATGTACCTATTCCACTTTTTGGCGTAAAGGGAATCAGATTTCTGGCTAAAAGCCTGAAAAAATGGCCGGATAAACTTGATGAAAGAAGAGCTATTTTATACCTGGGTCAGGTAATAAGGATGCAGGAAGAAATCGGAACCGGAGGCGGAGGGTTTAGATTTATATTTGGGGCGTTTCTTCAGGAAGCATCTAATCACCTTCAGCAGCCATGGCTTCAGGAAGTAGCTCAGGAAGTTACTGAAACCGGAGACAGATGGAGAGATTTTGCATTTGAGGCGGGAAGAATCTGTAAAGGAAGAGCTTCTTCCGCAGTATCTTATAAAACATTATCAGATATATTACTGGAATGCGCAGATCGTGAGAAGGCAATATTTACCAAACTGAAAAAAATTACCTTATAAAAAGTGGTTCAGGTAAATAATCTTTTCAAAACCTATAAAAAGGGATTTGCTCCTGCGCTCTCGGGGGTAAATCTGACAATTCAAAAGGGCGATTTTTTTGGATTACTTGGTCCTAATGGAGCAGGAAAAACAACTTTGATTTCCATTATCTGTGGATTATCACCTGCTAATATCGGCACAGCTTATATGAATGAAACCGATATTTTAAGATATCCAGAGAAAATAAAAAAATACTATGGCCTGGTTCCGCAAGACATAGCTTTGTATCCTTCACTGACTGCGGAAGAAAATCTACGTTTCTTTGGTCGCATGTATGGCATACCTGGAAATACTATTAAAAGTGAAGTCGATTTTTGGCTTCCTAAAATGGGGCTGTCGAATCACCGTCACAAAAAAATAAACGAGTACTCTACAGGCATGAAGAGACGGGTGAATCTTATTGCCGGTATCCTTCATAAGCCTTCCATCATAATTCTTGATGAGCCTACAGTAGGCGTCGATGTTCAATCCAGAGTGCTTATTTTGGAAACATTAAAAGAAATTAACAGCAAGGGAACTACTGTAATTTATACAAGTCACTACCTGGAAGAAGCCGAAGATCTTTGTAACAGAATTGCTATCATCGACAAAGGAAGAATCATTAAAGAAGGAGAGCCAGCTCAACTGATAGCTCAGGAAAATCCATGTTCTAATTTGGAAGACCTGTTTATTAAACTTACAGGAAAGGAATTAAGAGATTAGCATGAGAGTTTTCTTTGCCATTTATAAGGAACTTTTGATCCTGATCCGAGACAAGGCTGGTTTGGCAATCTTGTTTCTGATGCCTTTAACAATGATCATCATCATGGCATTGATTCAGGATGGTCCTTTCAGAGATTATCAGCAGGCTGAAATAAAGGTTATATTCTTAGATCAGGATGGAGATGAATGCGGAAAGGCAATATCACAAGGTCTGAACCAGGCAGGGATATTTAAAATAACACAGGCGGAATATTCAAAATACGATTTAAACAATATCAGGGAAGAAGTAAATAAAGGAACTTATAAAGTTGGAGTAGTAGTTCCTCCCGGTACTTCTCTGATGCTTCAAACTCATATAAGCAGAGACATCAGCAGGGCTTTTGGTGAGCTTACCAATGGTCCGTCTGAAGATATCAAGGATTCTCTGCATGCAGCCATTCAGGTAATTTATGATCCTGCATTACAAGCTTCATTCAAAAAGTCGGTGCAACTGGCTTTGGATAAAATTCTTGATGGATATCAGGCTAGCCAGTCTATAAAGGTCATCTCACAACATTTATCACAGTATTTTCCTAATGGGAATCAGTTTAATATAGATACCAGAAGGTTTATACAATTAGATCAGAAAACTGCGGTACCTGAATTACAAGGCCTGTCTCTGAATTCCGTTCAGCATAATGTTCCAGCCTGGACTATTTTTGGTATTTTCTTTATCGTTCTTCCATTGGCTGGCAGCATCATTAAAGAAAGGGAAGATGGTAGCACCTTAAGGTTAAGAACGATTCCAGGAACTTCTTTAGTTGTAATGATTGGGAAAGTTCTGGCTTACTTATTAATTACGCTTGCACAGTTTGTACTGATGATGTTGGCAGGAATTTTCTTAATGCCACATCTTGGATTACCTGCCCTAGAAATAGGTGGAAATCTTTCAGCACTTTTGCTGGCAGTAGTGTCTATAGGGCTGGCAGCTACAGGGTTAGGCGTATTACTTGGTACCGTATTTAAAACTCATCAGCAATCTTCCACATTTGCAGCCGTTTCTATTGTAATCCTTGCAGCGATAGGAGGAATCTGGATACCGGTTTTTGTAATGCCGGAAATATTGAGAAAAATGAGTGTCATATCTCCCCTGGGATGGAGTATGGAAACTTTCAATAACCTATTTCTTAGAGGAGCAGGGGTGGAGGAAATATTGCCTGAAATTTCAGCATTAACCGGTTTTTTTGGAGCAATGCTAATTATGGCCTATTTTTATAATAAATTTAAAGTCAGAAGTTAATGAAGACTAGGCTTTATAATTAAAAAGAATTCGGATTTTAATAAATAAGAGTTGGAAACAAATTTACTAGTTGCCAGAACAGAGATAAAAGTCAGGTTTTGTGAGGTGGATGCGATGGGTATTGTCTGGCATGGAAATTACCTCAAATTTTTTGAAGATGGCAGGGATGCATTCGGGAAGGAATTTGACCTCGATTTTGTTGAATTGTACAGTTCACAGGGGTATTTAACTCCTCTTGTAACAGCAAACTGCGATTATAAAAGGCCTCTAAGACTTCAGGAGAAAGCAATTGTAGAGACTACATTTGTTCCAACAGAAGCTGCAAAAATCATATTTGATTATAAAATCTACAGGGATACTTCAAGGGGACGGGAACTTCTTACGACAGGAAAAACCATTCAGGTTTTTCTAAAAGATGGGGAACTTTCAATAACAAATCCGGATTGCTATCAGCAGTGGAAAGAAAAGTGGCTTTATAAAAAAGGATGAAATCAGTTTTTTTAATATCGGATAATGTTATCACCTCCCTAGGGTTTAATACCGGGGAAAATGCTGCAAAAATGAGGGAAAGATGCTCCGGAGTATTGCTTTCGGAAGATCATTTTATTTCCCCTACTCCATTTTATGCATCATTGGTGAAGACTCCTATATTAGAAGAATCTTTCGGCAGGTTAAATTCAAAAGAAGGGTATACAAGACTTGAGAAAATGATTATCACAAGTATTTCGGATGCTCTGAATAAAACTAAAATTGATCCGGCATCTAATGATACTTTATTTATCATTTCCACTGCCAAAGGAAATATAGATCTTCTGGAAAATAAATATAAAGAGAGAGTCCCCAAAGAACGTTTAAAGCTGGCTGTAATGGCCAGAGTTATAAGTTCTTTTTTCAAAAATCCTAACCAGCCACTTGTGATATCCAATGCTTGTATATCTGGCTCTGTGGCAATACTGTTAGGGAAGAGAATTTTAAATGAGGGTAAATATAGAAATGTAATTGTAGCTGGAGGTGATGTTATTTCTGAATTTACAGTATCAGGTTTTCAGTCTTTTAAAGCGATTGGAAGTGGACCTTGCAAGCCATATGATGAAGGCAGGGATGGGATAAGCCTGGGAGAGGGTGCAGGAACTGTTATTCTTTCTGTTGAGCCGGAAAACAACACTTCTATTGCGGTAATAGGTGGAGCGATCACCAACGATGCCAACCATATTTCTGGTCCTTCGAGAACAGGAGAAGGTTTGTTTCTTGCAATAGATGGGGCTTTAAAAGATGCCTCAATTTGTGCAGAAGAGATTGATTATATATCTGGGCACGGCACTGCTACAAATTATAATGATGAAATGGAGTCTAAGGCAATTCATTCTGCCAAACTGGAACTAGTGCCGATGAACAGTTTGAAAGGATATATTGGACATACGCTTGGAGCGGCTGGTATAGCAGAATCTGTTATGGCAGCTTATTCCATGAAAAATAATATTCTGTTTGCAACAGCAGGTTTTTCCAAAATGGGAGTTACCCAGCCCGTAAATGTACTGAGTGATTGCATAGAGAAGAAGGTCAATAGAGTTTTAAAAACAGCTGCCGGTTTCGGAGGATGTAATGCAGCGTTGATTTTTGAGAAACAATGAGCAGTATAGGTTTTATAAAATCATATTCGATCATAAGAAATAATCAGGCCATTTTGAATGGTGAAGAATTTCTTAAAGGGGCTCCGGAAGATGACTTTGCTACCTTTATAAGAAGTCTTTATAAAAAGCTTGAAATAACGCATTCCCCATTTTACAAAATGGATGATATGTGCAAGCTTGGATTAATGGCAACCGAGTTGATTCTAAAAGACTCTGCGATCAAAGAAAAATATACTGATACGGAGATTGGTGTGGTACTTTCGAACTCCAGTTCGAGTTTGCATACTGATGCTTCTTATTATGAAACAGTTAAGGATAAAAGTAATTACTTTCCAAGTCCTGCTGTGTTTGTTTATACTTTGCCAAATATAGTTATCGGGGAAATTTGTATCAGAAATAAGATAAAAGGTGAAAATACTTTTTTTATTTTTGAAGAATATAATCCTGAGTTTATTACAGATTATGTTAATAACCTCTTCTCTTCGGGAAAATTAAAATCCTGTATTGCCGGTTGGGTAGAGTTTTGTGAAGGCAAATATGAGGCCTTTTTATATCTTGCTGAAGCGGCTCAAGCAGAGAACTTGATAACTCATACAGCAGAACAAATTAAAAAAATATATAATTTTTAAGTTTTTATTATGGAAGATTTAGTAAACCAATTAAAGGTTCAAATTATAAAGGCCCTTAAGCTGGAAGATGTAAAACCTGAAGATATCAATCCTACAGCTCCTTTGTTTGGAGACGGACTTGGTCTTGACAGTATAGATGCTCTTGAGCTTATCGTTCTTCTTGAGAAGGAATATGGTTTAAGAGTAGAAAATGCAGCTTCAGCTAAAAAGATATTTTCATCGATCAAGTCGATGGCAGACTATATTGCAGAGCATAAAAAAGCATAATCAGGAATGAGTAAAAAGGTTGTCATTACCGGTCTTGGAGTTATCTCTTCCATTGGAAACAATGTACAGGAGAACTATAACTCATTGACTTCTTTAAGGCCTGGTATAGGGCATATTCAAAACCTTGATACTGTTCATAAAAATATCATTCCTGTTTCGGAAGTAAAGCTTTCCGATAAGGATCTTGGTCAAATGGCCGGATTTGATATGAATCGGCCAGTGACAAGAACTACTTTGTTAGGAATCATTGCTGCAAGAGAAGCATATCTTGCCGCTGGCCTGGATAAAGTTGCAAAACTCAGGACGGGTTTTATATCAGCGACTTCTGTCGGTGGAATGGGCAAGACTGAAATGCTTTATCAGAGATATCTTGATCCTGCGGACAAGGGAGATTTTATGAAATTTCTGGAAACCCATGACTGCGGGGAAAGCACTGAAAGAATCGCTGAGGCATTGGGAATTAAAGACTTCATGACGACAATTAGCACTGCATGTTCCTCTTCTGCCAATTCTATCATGCTTGGCGCAAGAATGATCAAGGCAGGAATGATTGACAGAGTTGTGGCTGGAGGCGTTGATTCCCTTACAGTATTTACCATCAATGGTTTCAATACATTGATGATTTTGGATAAAGAGCATTGCAGACCGTTTGATGATAGCAGACAAGGCTTAAATCTCGGAGAAGGGGCAGGCTACATTGTGATAGAGTCTGAAGAAGCAGCAAAAGCCGGAAATAGACCTATTCTAGCTGAAGTTGGAGGATATGCCAATACCAATGATGCTTATCACCAGACTGCAAGCTCTCCTGACGGACAAGGAGCTTTCCTTGCTATGAAAAAGGCTCTTGAAGTGGCTGGATTGACAGCTGAGGAAATTGACTATATCAATGTTCATGGTACTGGAACTCCAAATAACGACTTATCTGAGGGAACGGCGATGACAAGACTGTTTGGCAATCAAGTTCCGAAATTCAGTTCCACAAAATCATATACAGGCCATACTCTGGGAGCATGTGGTGGTATTGAGGCTGTTTATTCTACGTTATCAATTATGAATAAAACCATCTTCCCAAATCTTAATTTTAAGGCGAAGATGAAAGAGCTGGACCTTGCTCCTGAAACTTCATTACTATCAGGTGTAGATATCAAAAGTGTACTTTCCAATTCATTTGGTTTTGGAGGGAATAACTCAGCTCTTGTTTTTAAGAAGATTTAAATTATGCAGATTTATATTAATGGTCTTGGTAATGTCTCTCCCCAGAATACTCTGGACAATTCCTCTTTTCTGGAAGAGATAAAATATCATCAGGACTATTTCAAAGTGGTAGAACCAAATTATAAGGAGTTTATATCCCCTGCTGCTGCACGAAGAATGGGAAAGGTTATAAAAATGGGTGTCGCTGCTGCTAACTATTGTCTTAGAGATGCAAAGGTTGAAAATCCTGATGCAATCATTACAGGTACTGGTATGGGCTGCCTTGAGGACACTGAGAATTTTCTTTGTAATATCCTTAATAATAAAGAACAGTTTTTAACCCCAACCTCATTTATCCAGTCTACTCACAATACTGTTGGGGCTCAGATTGCATTGCTGCTTACCTGCAATAATTATAACTTCACCTATGTTCACAGAGACCTTTCTTTCGAAAGTGCTTTTGTGGATTCTATACTTCTGCTAAAAGAAGGCGAAGCTTCTAACGTCCTGTTAGGCGGGGTGGATGAAATTACACCTAACCATTATTCTATTCATGCCAAAAAAGGTTTGTGGAAGACTGGGGCTCAGACTTCTGAGTTTTTTAATAAAAATTCTGACGGGACGATTCCTGGAGAAGGAGCTACATTCTTTTCACTCTCTTCAAGCCCAAAGGATCCTTATGCAACTGTGCTGGCAGTAGAAATGCTGTTTAATACAAATAGCAAGGAAGATCTAAAAAAGGTTCTGGACAGAATTCTTTCTTCTAACAACATACAATCTAAAGATATTGATCTGATATTGTTAGGTGCTAATGGAGATAAGGAAGGGGATAGAGTATATTCAGAATTTAAAGAAAACTTCTTTAAAGAAAATAATTCAGCTGCCTTCAAAAATCTTTGTGGTGAATATTCAACATCTTCTGCGTTTGGAGTTTGGTTGGCTTCCCAGATACTAAAGAAAAAAGAAATTCCTACATGTGTTTCTGTGAGTCGCACTCCTGACAAGGAAGTGAATAAGATTCTTTTGTATAATCATTACTGCGGAAATCATTCCCTCATATTACTATCCTCATGTTGAGGTTTAAACTTGTCAGCACATTATTTTTTATAATTTCGGCACTGCTCCTTTATCTGGCGATCGAAAAAGGTTTTTCTTTTTGGTGGCTGGTACTTTCAGTATTAGCTTATTCTGGAGTGGTATTTTATGGAGTAACCTATTTGAGTGCAGGCTTTTTTGTAAAAGCTGTTTGTGCCGGTCCTGACATTAAGAAGGAATTATGCATAACCTTTGATGATGGACCCCATCCTGAAATAACCCCGAGAATATTACAAATTTTAAAAGAGCATTCTGTCCCCGCAGCATTTTTTGTTATTGGAAAAAATATCGAGGGGAATGAAGCTTTATTGAAAAAAACATATCAGGAGGGGCACATAGTCGGAAATCATACTTTTAATCATTCTTTCTGGTTTGACCTGAAATCACCTTCAGGCATGAAAGTTGAATTGAAGCAAACCGATGATAAGGTGAAGGAAGTTTTGGGAAAATATCCGTTGTATTTCAGGCCGCCATATGGGGTAACAAATCCTCCTTTGTATAAGGCGCTTAGAAATTCAAGATATTCTGTAATTGGTTGGAATGTTCGTTCCTTTGATACTGTTGTAATGGATAAAAACAGTTTACTTGATAAACTGAAAAAAGCTCTGAAACCAGGAGCTATCTATTTGTTTCACGATACAAACGACAGGACTGTTGAGATATTAGAATCATTTATTCTTTATGCAAAGGAAAATGGCTATTCTTTTGTATCAATTGAGAAGTTTGTAAATAAAGATGCATATGCTGTTAATTAAGAAATTCGGATTTATTCTTTCACTTATTTTTGGTCTTACCACAATTGCTTTTAGTCAGCACCCTGGTTTTGGTCCGCTTACAGATTCGGTTTCATTTAAGAATAATCTTTCAAAAACTGCGAAAGAAACCAAGACCATTCAAAGTGATTTTGTTCAGGAGAAAAACTTGAGTGTACTTGCAGAGAAAATTATTACCAAAGGCAGTTTCATGTTTAAGAAGGACAACATGCTGAGATGGCAGTATACAGATCCGTTTCAGTATTTGATTATCATGAATAAAAATAAAGTCTATATCAAAGACGACTCAAGGGAAAATAAGTACGACATGCAGTCAAACAAAATGTTCCAGGAGATCAACAACATGATTGTCAATAGTGTACAGGGGAATGTATTGAACAGCAAAGATTATAAAATCAAGTACTATCAGAATGAAAAGTATTATCTGGTAGACCTTACTCCTCTGAATAAGAATATGAAAGGGTTTTTAAAAAGCATCAGTTTATATTTTGATAAAAAGGATTTTACAGTTTCCAAACTGACAATGACTGAGCCATCAGGAGATTATACCAATATCGCTTTCACTAATAAAAAAGTAAATGCCGAAATTCCGGATGAGAAGTTTCATATTAAGTAGTATTCTGATTGTTTTGCTTTTCTCTTGTAAGGGCTCTAAAACAGCTGTTACTGGAGAAGAAAGAAGACCACTGAAGTCAGATGAGCTGATATCGCTATTTAAAAGTGATAGTGGAGCTTTTGTATATAAAACTGCCGTAGATGTCTATGGTCATTACCTTAGCGGATTGTTAATTATAAAAAACACAGAACCGGATAAGTACAGACTTGTATTTACAACAGAAGTAGGTGTCAAACTTTTTGATTTTGAGCTCGGCCCCTCTGATTTTTTTAAGGTACACTACTGCATTGACCAAATGAATAAAAAGGTTGTAATTAACCTTCTTAGGGACGATTTTAGGCTGTTGCTTATGAATCCATTAATTGCTTCAGAAGCAGTTGTTTCAAAAGATAGCACGCATGTAATTTACAGGCTCAGAGGAAAGAAGGAAGAAAATGCCTATTTTTACAAACTTGATGACGGCAAGTTGTCAAAAATAATGACGACTTACGGAAAGAAGTCCAAGACAAAGGTGGAGATTTTATTCACTGATTATTCAGGTGAAGTACCTTCCAATATTCTGCTAGATCATCAGAATATTAAGTTGACAATTAAGATGAGTCTTTTGAAAAGATAATATGTTACAAGAGAATAATTTCTATAAAGTACAAACAGTAGAGCCGATCGCAGAAGGCTCTTTAAAAGTCAGAGTGGAACTGAACGAAAAGCATAAAATATTTGAAGGGCATTTCCCGGGAAATCCTGTTGTGCCGGGAGTATGCATGGTGCAGATGATTAAAGAAATGCTTTCTTCAGCTTTAGAAAAAGAACTGATTCTGGTTACAGGCGATAATCTGAAGTTTATGAATATTGTAAATCCGAAGGTTAATAAATTCCTTGATTTCGATATCAATTATAAGCATCAGGATGATTCTGTTATCAAAGTGAATAATACCATATTTTTTGAAGATAAAGTATTCTTTAAGTTTAGCGGAACCTTCAGATAATAGCCATAAGGGACTGATTAATATTTTTTGCTTTTGAGGAATTAAACAGGCGGGGAATACGTTATTTATCAGTTTTTTGACTAGTAATATTCAATATCAAATTATTCATGCAATCTCTGAAAGATAACTATAGGGAAAAGTTTGACAAGCTTAAATGTTGTGTGCTGATTCCTACATACAACAATGAAAAAACTTTGTCCAATGTGATCAGGGATGTGTTGGAATATACGGCAAATGTCATTGTTGTTAATGATGGCTCTACAGATTCTACGCCAAGCATTCTTGAGTCTTTTACCCAGGTTAAAGTAGTTCACCAGCCTCAAAATATGGGCAAAGGCATGGCCCTTCGCACAGGATTCAAAGTGGCTTTTGAACAGGGATATCAATATGCCATTACTATAGATTCAGATGGCCAGCATATGGCATCGGATCTTCCTGTATTTATAGATAAGATTGAAAAAGAACCAGGGACACTTATTGTAGGTGCAAGGAATATGGAACAATCTTCTGTGCCAGGCAAAAGCAGCTTTGGACATAAATTTTCTAATTTCTGGTTTTGGTTTGAAACAGGAGTGAAGCTTCCCGATACCCAATCAGGATACAGGCTTTATCCCTTGGAGCCATTATATAAAATGAAATGGTTCTCAAGAAAATATGAATTTGAAATTGAGAATATAGTAAGAGCATCCTGGAAAGGCGTAAAGGTTGATTCAGTGCCAGTGCAGGTATATTATGGCAAAGAACGGGTAACACACTTCAGGCCCTTTAAAGATTTCAGCAGAGTCAGTGTCCTGAACACAGTATTGGTTGTGATTGCTGTTCTTTTTATCAAACCTTTTAAAGTAATCAGAAGTCTCAATAGAAATAGCATAGCTGACTTTTTCAAAAAGTATGTTTTCAACAGAGATGAATCTGATGTCAGAAAAACGCTTTCGGTGATGTTTGGTGTTTTCATGGGGATAGTGCCTATATGGGGTTTTCAGCTGATTGTCGGAATTACGCTGGCACACCTGATGAAATTAAATAAGGTGTTGTTTGTAACAGCTGCACACATTAGCATACCTCCAATGATTCCCATTCTTATTTTCCTAAGCTATAAGTCAGGAGGTATGGTGTTACCTAATGGTAAAGATGTTTTGATATTCAACAGAGATATAACATTAGAAAATGTTAAAGCAGATCTCTTCCAATATACCGTAGGAAGCATGTTGCTTGCAGTAGCGGCAGCTGTGTTGTTTGGTCTTATTACTTATTTGTTATTAAAAGTTTTTCCTGCAAGGCAAAAGCTAAATACTGAAATTTCAAGCTGAAATATTAATGTCAGATCTGTTTCTTAATCTTTATAATTTTTTTGAAAAACGTAGGTGGCTGCTTGCAGTCATTATCTGTTCAGTCATTGCTGTAGCTGCGTTTTTCGCTTCGGGCATCAAAATGGAGGAAGATATTTCCAAGATAATGCCGAAGGATGAGAAGATCACAAAGATGAACCTGATCTTCCAAAACTCTAAATTTACAGATAAGCTTATCTTCCATTTATACCTGAATGATACTACTGTAACTGATCCTGATAAACTTGTTGGTTTCTCCGAAAATCTGGCAGAAGTGCTGAAGGAGAGATATCAGCCTGAATATATCAAAGACATCAATTACAAAGTGTCTGACGATATGATGGCTCAGGTTTATAATACCTTCTATGAAAATATTCCCCTTTTTCTGGATGAGAAGGATTATAAAGACATCGATCTGTTGACAGGAAGACAACATCTGGACTCCACAATGGTACGGAATTACAAAACATTGATTTCGCCTGCCAGCATTGTGATGAAGCAGTTTATTGTCAAAGATCCTGTAGGTATTACATTCATTGGCTTAAAAAAACTTCAGAATCTTCAATATGAAGATAACTATGAATTATATAATGGAAGTATTGTAACTAAAGATAAAAAACACCTGGTATTTTTTATTGACCCTGCTCATTCAGGAAATAAAACAGCAAAGAATTCAGTATTTCTAAAAGGTGTAGATGCCGCTATCGATAGTTTACAAAAGATAGAGGGTGGAAAAGTAAAAGCAGAATATTTCGGTGCAATGGCTATGTCGGTAGGCAATGCCGAAAGAATCAAAAATGATATTACAATTACTGTATCAATAGCTATCTCTATACTTGTAGTATTCATCAGCTTGTTTTTCAGAAGGGCAGCAATTGTATTTCTGATATTCCTCCCGGTCGCTATTGGCGGACTAATTTCACTAGCAATTTTGACTTTCTTCCGACCAAATATTTCTGCTATAGCTCTGGGCATGGGATCGGTGTTGCTTGGTATCACCATAGATTACTCACTCCATATATTTACGCACTATAAGAGTACAGGCTCTCCGAAGGCAGTTATAAAGGATGTAACTACTCCGCTTTTGCTAAGTTGTTTAATCACTGCATCTTCATTCTTCTGCCTGATGTTTGTAAAAAGTGAAGCCTTGCAGGATCTTGGTTTATTTGCAGCTATCAGCTGTATTAATGCGGCTTTGATAGGTTTAATTGTACTTCCTCATTTTCTTAAGAAAAAGAAAGTTGAAGAGCATAAAGCTGAAGATCATGGAAGTCTTTCTTTTGTTCATAAATACACTTCATACGAGTTTGATAGAAATCCCTTTATCATAGGGGCTATCGCTGTGGTTTCTATAATCTGTGCATATACATATCAATTGGTGGAATTCGAAAGCGATATGCTCAAGATGAACTATGTGTCGGATAAGCTTTTTGTTGCTCAGGAAAATCTTAATAAAATCAGTTCAGCCTCCTCTAAATCAGTTTACCTTGTCTCAAGCGGAAAAACATTGAATGAGGCGCTGGCCAGCAGTGAAAAAGTTGCGGACCAGGTTGAAAAGTTGAAGGAAGAAGGAATCGTCCGCAAGTATACATCAGTAAGTAAAATGCTTATCAGTGATAGTCTGCAAAAGGAAAAGATCAAAAGATGGAATAATTACTGGACTGATGAAAAGAAAGCTTTACTAAAAAAGAATCTACTGGAATCTTCTGCAAAGTATAAATTCAAACCTGAGGCATTTGCAGGATTCTTTGAACTTCTGGATAAGCAATATCAGCCAGTGACTATGGAAGATCTTGCGGATGTCAGAAAATTATTCTTTAATGATTTTATCACGGAAAGCAAAGATCTGACAACAGTTGTAACCTTGTTGAAAGTTGATGAGGAGGATAAAAAACAGGTCTATGCTGATATTCATGAAAATGATAACCTCACTATAGTTGATAAGAAATATCTTACTGACAAGTTTATTGAAATTTTGAACAGAGATTTCAGTCTTCTGGAAGTATTGTCCCTTGGGTTAGTGTTTTTTATACTGGTTGTATCTTACGGAAGGATTGAACTAGGTATGATAGCATTTGTACCTATGTGTCTGAGCTGGCTCTGGACACTTGGATTGATGGGAATGCTCGGTATTAAATTTAATATAGTTAATATCATCATCTCTACATTTATTCTCGGGCTGGGTATTGACTATAGTATATTTATTATGTCTGGTCTTCTTCAGGAATATAGACTGGGACTGAATAATCTTGCTTCATATAAAACCTCCATATTCCTTTCGGCATTTACCTCTATAGTTGGAATAGGTGTATTAGTATTTGCTCAACACCCGGCACTGCAATCCATAGCGTTCTTATCGATTGTAGGAATGTTCTCGGTAATCATCATATCCTATACCGTTCAGCCTTTGCTGTTCAGACTTCTGATCACAAATAGAACCAGAAAAGGATTTGATCCATACACTGCGGAAGGCTTGTTTTTTACAGCTGTTGCATATACTTATTTCCTTTTAGGATGTCTTCTTTTAAATGTAGTTGGTCCTATTGTGTTGTATGTACTTCCTGCTAAAGCGAGTAAGAGAAAGCTCATACTGCATTATCTGCTGATGTATTTCAGCAAGTCCATGATTTATATTATGGGAAATGTAAGGAAGAAGATTATCAATGAAACCGGTGAAAACTTTGAGAAACCTGCTGTAATCATCGCGAATCATCAATCATTCCTGGATATTCTGGTTACTATTATGCTTTATCCAAAAATGGTAATGGTAACGAATGAGTGGGTATGGAATTCTCCATTCTTTGGAAGAGTTATTCGCTCAGCTGATTTTTACCTTGCCAGCTCAGATCATGAGGCAGGTTTGGAAAAGTTAAAAGCATTGGTTGATGAAGGTTATTCAATTATAATTTTCCCTGAGGGAACAAGAGCAGCAGACAAGAAAGTTGCCAGATTCCACAAGGGAGCTTTTCTTATGGCAGAACGCTTAAAGCTTGATATTATTCCGCTTCTTTTACATGGCACAGGGGATACCATTGCGAAAGGTGACCTACTCCTGAAGAATGGAAGGATAACAATGAAGTTACTTCCAAGAATATCTTCAGAGGACAAGACATATGGAGAAACATACTCTGAAAGAGCAAAATTGATCGGAAGATATTTCAGAGGTGAATATCAGAAATTGAGAGATTTTGAGGAAACAGTAAATTATTATAAGGATAGGCTAATCAAGAACTATATCTATAAGGGGCCAGTTCTTGAGTGGTATATGAGAGTAAAATTGAGACTTGAGAATAACTATGAGTTTTTCAATACTATTGTGCCTAAGAAAGCTGTGATCACGGATTTGGGATGTGGTTATGGGTTTTTATGCAATATGCTGGGCTTCCTTTCTGATGAAAGAAAAATAGTTGGAGTTGATTATGACTCGGAGAAGATAGAGGTAGCAGAGAACGGATTCGCAAAACCTGCAAGTGTTAGATTTGAAGCAGCGGATATTACAAAGTATGATATTCAGAATTCAGATGTGATTATACTGAATGATGTGATGCATTATCTTCCTGAAGTAGTACAAACGGAGTTGTTAGATAAATGCTTTGATAAGTTAAATCCAGGAGGAATGTTGATTTTGAGAGATGGAGACTCAGATTATCAGGAAAGACATAAAGGCACTAAGCTAACGGAGTTTTTCTCTACTCGTTTTGTCAAGTTTAACAAAACGGAAAATCCTCTTTCGTATCTTTCTGGTAAAGCTATCGTAAAACAGGCGAAAGACAAGGGACTTGATGTTGAGATTGTAGACAATACAAAACTGACCTCAAATAGAATTTTTATCATAAAAAAATAATTTTTTAGAATGCCACAATTTGATTATGTAATTATTGGAAGTGGTTTGGGGGGCTTATTATGTGCATACACACTTACCAAAGAGGGTAACTCTGTCTGTGTTCTCGAAAAGAACAGACAAATAGGGGGTAATCTTCAGATATTCGTGAGGGACAAAGCAATATTTGATACTGGTATCCATTATATAGGAGGCTTGGATGAAGGACAAAATCTGAATCAATACTTCAGATATTTCGGTCTTATGGAAAAGCTAAAGCTGAAGAAACTGGATGAAGAAAGCTTTGATGTGGTTTCATTTGATAAAGATGAAAAGGAATATTCCTATGCAATGGGATATGAAAAGTTCAGTGAAAAGCTAATTGAACAATTCCCATTGGAGAAAGATGCCATTCATAATTACTGCGCAAAGCTGAAAGAAATAAGTAATTTTTCTCCTCTGTATAATTTAAGGTATAGTGAACAAAGTTTTTTTAATACAGAATATTTATCGGTAAATGCAAAGCAATACATCGAATCTATTACTTCAAATACATTGCTTCAGAATGTGCTTGCTGGCACCAACCCATTATACGCAGGCATTGGAGAAAAAACACCTCTTTATGTACATGGCCTTATCATCAATAGCTATATTGAAAGTGCTTATAAATGTATCGGAGGTGGGGCTCAGATTGCAACAATTTTAACAAAATCAATAAAAGAAATGGGTGGTGAAATCCGGAATTATTCGGAGGTTACTAAATTCTGTTTCAAAGGTGATGAGATTGAATCAGTTGAGTTAACAAACGGCGAAAGAGTGGAGGGGAAAAGATTTATATCCAATATCCATCCAAGCAATACGCTTGATATGGTAGAGTCTGGAAAAATCAGGAAAGCTTACTCTACAAGGATTCACAGCCTTGAAAATACCAGTTCTGTATTTATTCTTAACATAGTCTTAAAACCTAAAACCTTAAAGTACAGGAATAGCAATATTTACCATTATAAAAATGAGGATGTATGGAATACTCTGAATTATAATGAGGACAACTGGCCTTTGGGTTATGCACTATTCTTTCCTGTAAGCAGGCAAGATGAAGAGTATGCGGAAAGCCTGACTATAATGGCTTACATGAAATATGAAGATGTGGCTCCCTGGGAATTTTCTTTTCATACGATACCGCACCATCGAACCAATAGAGGGGAAGGTTATGAGGAGTTTAAAATAAGAAAGGCGGAAAAGCTGATTGATGAACTGGAAAAAAGAATTCCAGGCCTAAGAGGCAAGATCAAATCCTATAATACATCTACTCCTTTAACCTACAGGGATTATATAGGTACAAAAGATGGAAGTATGTATGGAGTGATGAAAGATTACAACGATCCGATCAAAACTTTCATACCAACACGAACTAAAGTGCCGAATCTTTTCTTCACAGGTCAGAATATAAGTTTGCATGGTGTATTAGGTGTTACAATTAGCTCAGTTACTACCTGTTCGGAGTTTTTTGGAATGGAATATCTGATTGATAAAATTAGAAAGGCTTAATTCTGTCATTGCAGGAGCTGCCGGACTGGTTACAAAAATTTTGTCATTGGAAATAAGAAACTTACAATCAGGTTTTTTTTTCATAGAATAATTGTTCTTACATTTTTTTGCCTTCAGATAGCAACAAGTCTCATTGTCTGCAGGCAATCCGTGAAGTACCTGATCATAAAAATGTTTAACGGATGGTGCAAGATTCAGAAGCTCGATATCAATAAAAAAGCTGTGTTTATGGCCTGCAACATTATCTAGTCGAACATATGTTGCATTTTCAGCAAGAGGTTTCCTGTGTTTTTTCCCCAGATAACTCTTGAATGTCAGGAAATAGGCCCCGGTGAGGATTATATCACGTCTATTTGAAATGATGTAGATGTTTTTCTGAAATGATATATCTTCAACCCATTGTGAATGCTTTCTTTGTTTGACAGCAGGTGCATTCATCACTATGTTTTCAAAAACTATTGAGGAGTCCTGAAGACCCTTAGAATTTCTGATCAATACATTTCCGAGACTATGTAAAAGCAAGGTGTAGTGGCCATTGGTATTATGTAATGCACGATAGGTTTTTACTTCGTTGATCATTTTGCCAAATGAAGTAACTGCATTGTTAACATTGATAATGGAAGTATGAAAATTTCTCCAGAAGGGTAATTCTTCGTCTTTGGTTGGATAATCAAAAGCAACAAAGTTAACACTATACAGAATACTCATGCGTAAGCCTCCTTCGAGCACATCAGGAAATGATTTGCCATCTCCGTGAACATAGAATAGAAAGTCTTTATTGGAAGGCATCTCTAAAGCAGCTTCTTCAAATGAATTTTTAATTTCGAGATTCCATGATTTGTTTTTCAGCCTTGCAACAACATAATGCAAATGACAGGGGGCATCCTGATCTTTACTAAATAACTGTATTTTATCTGAAAAAAATTTTCTTGTAGTAATGATGATCACAACCGTATCAGCAACGTTTTTTTCTACGTCGTTAATCTTAATTTTTTCCCAGGGAATATAAGTATTGCCAGGTTCTTTCACCTGCGCTTTGGCAGCATTTTCAGAGATGAATGAAAAGATAAAGAAAAACAGATAAGCCAGTTGTTTTAACATAAATTCAATATCTCCCCGGATTCGTACTTATTATTAAAGTAAGTCGGTAGAGAGGAGAATTGTTTTATAGTTGACCTATGGCATTGTTGTCCAGTTTGTTAAAGAGTTGTCTGTTGGGCTAACTTTTACTTTATCCTGATTAAAATTTGATCTTTTTTGAAATCAGATTATTTAAGGTTTTCAGAGTATTCACTTGGTTTAAACTCCTTTTCCCATTTCGCAATAACCAATGTAGCTACGGTATTTCCTATAAGATTTGTAATTGCTCTAGCCTCTGACATAAATCTGTCAACACCCAAAAGTAGGGCGATACCAGCTACGGGCAGTTTATGAATAGATGAAAGTGTTGCAGCAAGGACAATAAAACCTCCACCTGTTACAGCTGCAGCTCCTTTGGAAGTAAGCATGAGAATGCCAAGCAATCCTATTTCATCCCAGAGGCTTATTTTGGTGTTGGTTGCATAGGCTATAAACATGGTAGCCATAGTCAGATAAATAGAAGTTCCATCAAGATTAAAAGTATAACCGGCCGGTACTACTAAGCCGGTAATGGATTGGGAACAACCTGCATTTTCCATTTTTTTCATTAATCCAGGTAAGGCGGGCTCGGAGGAACTGGTACCAAGTACAAGAAATATTTCTTCCTTTATATACTTTAAAATCCTGAAGATGGAAAAGCCTGCCAACCAACACATTATTCCTAGAATTACAAAAACAAAAAAGAAGCAAGTCAAATATACGGAAGCCATAAGTTCTCCCAAGGATAATAGGCTTTCAATACCATATTTACCAATAGTAAAAGCCATAGCGCCGAAAGCCCCTATGGGCGAGGCTTTTAGAATAATTGCAACCACTCTAAAGAAGAAACTATTGAAGTAATCTATTCCCTTGATAAGGGGCTCTCTGTATATGCCCATCCGCGATATTGCGAATCCGGATAGGATGCCCAGAAACAGCACCTGAAGGATTTTACCCTCTGCAAAAGCTCCGAAAAAAGAGTCAGGTATAATGTCCAGCAAAAAGGTAATTGTATCAAATTTTTTGGCTGATTCGGTATAGCCTTGAATGCCTGAAATATCAAGGGTAGCAGGGTTGACATTCATTCCTTTGCCTGGTGTAAGGAGTTTGGCTACAATAAGCCCAATTACAAGGGCAAGAGTACTCATTACTTCAAAGTATATAAATGCCTTAAAACCTATTCTTCCTATTTTCTTGTTTTCTTTTACATTAGCAATACCTGCAGCGACAGTGGTGAAAATAACTCCTGGAACAATCATTTTGATGAGTTTGATAAAAGCATCTCCGAACGGCTTTAGCTGTGCTCCGGTTGAGGGAAAGAAATACCCTATAAAAACACCTGCACCAATTGCAATCAGGACATAAAAGTAAAGTGTATGGTAAAATTTTTTAGAAGAAGTGGTCTCCATCTGTATATAAATTTAATAGCAGCCCAAATAAAAAATAAAATTAAGCAATTATACTATTATAAAAATTCAGCGCTTGAATATCCTTGAAAATAAGAATATATATGTGAAATGAGGAATATGTCGTATTTTCGAGCAACTGATTTGTTGGTTTGAAAAGGGTAAATTAAATGAAACAAAAACCAGAGAGATTTTTCTTTATTATTAATCCTATTGCAGGCGTAAGAAGCAAGGAAGATATCCCACAAAATATAAAAGAAATTTTCAACGACTCCGGAAGGTCTTATGAAATAGCCTTCACCAAATGCAAGGGGCATGCAACAGAGCTGGCTCTGGAAGCGGTGAATCAAAATTTTGATGCAGTAGTAGCAGTAGGTGGAGATGGCACTATCAACGAAGTAGCCACCGGTCTTATTGGCCAAAAGCCTGCTTTGGGAATTATTCCACTAGGCTCCGGAAATGGTCTTGCCAGACACTTACAGGTTCCGATTAATATTCAAAAATCTATCAAATACCTTCTTGAAGCAGCTCCAATTTCAGTAGATCATTGTACATTGAATGATTTACCTTTTTTTTGCACTGCAGGAGTAGGCTTTGATGCTCTGATCGGAAAAGTCTTTGCTGAGCAGAAAACCAGAGGATTTTCGACCTATTTAAAAACAGTTGTTACGCAATATCAGAGCTATAAATGTGAATCTTATAAAATCACGCTTGATGGAAAAGAGATAGAAATGAAGGCTTTTCTTTTAAGTTTTGCCAATGCATCACAATACGGTAACAACGTATTTATAGCTCCTCAGGCCAGTCTTCAGGATGGGTTTATTGATGTTTGTATGATGCATCCTTTTCCATTGAGATCTCTTTTGAATCTTGGTTTTAGGTTATTTACTAAAAGAGTAAATAAATTTCACTATCTGGATATTGTCAAAGCCAAAAATATTGAAATCGAAAGAAGGTCATCTGGTCCGGTGCATCTTGATGGAGAACCGGTGAATATGGAAGCCAGATTAAAAATATCTATTGTGCCTAACAGCTTAAGAGTTTTGTCAGTATGAAAAAAAGTAAAAAGAACAGAGACGGAGTTGTATTTTCTACCAACCCCGAGTTTGAGTTTCAATACAATCAGGGAGAAGAAATTACTACCTTACCTCCTCAGCAACAAGACCTCAGAATTCAGTTGGACAGAAAAGGCGGAGGAAAAGTTGTTACAGCTATCACTCAATTTGTTGGTAAAGTTGAAGACCTTGAAGCATTAGGTAAAGAGTTAAAGCAAAAATGCGGAGTAGGCGGAAGTGTTAAAGACGGGGAAATATTGATACAAGGTGATTTCAGAGATAAAGTTATGGCCCACCTTCAAAGCAAAGGTTATAAAGTAAAGAAAATAGGTGGTTAAACGCCTTAAGTTCAAACAATTTTATAAAGCTGAGAACCAGAAAAATCTGATCTCAGCTTTTTTTTGTTTTAAAAAATTTTAAGATATGTCTAAATGGCTTGATTCTCAGTGCGATTTGGAGGATGGTTCCAACAATTTGATTTTTAAAACTGTTGCATTTAAAGACATAAGGAACTGATTAATGGAAAGAATACTGGTGCCCGTGGATTTTTCAATTTACTCTCAAAAGGCTATTGAAGCAGCGGCATACATTGCTTTGCAAAAGAACTGTGAAGTGAAGCTGCTCCATGTTGTGCAGCAGGTTTATGTACCAAAGATTGGTTCTTTCGGTGATCCATTGTTTGAAGATGAGTTGCAGATGGATTACCAGGCTAGGATTATGGAAGTAAAGCAAAGGCTGCTGAAAGGCTTTGAAGATCGCTTGAAATCAAAAGGGGTGAAGTGTAGTGGAGATATAGTACAGGGAAAAGTTTCTAAAGAAGTCCTCCTGCATGCAGCTGAAGAAGATATAGATCTGATAATCGTTGGCAAAAAGGGAGAAAGTGATTTTGAAGAAGTTTTATTTGGATCTACTACTTTAAAGTTGATCAGAAAGTCTAACATTCCTTTACTGATATTGAAGAATACAGAGGCCGCATTCAAAATCAAAACCATTGTTTTTGCATCGAATTTTGAAGAGCCTGTTCATAAAATAATCACGAAGGTTAAAAGTATGTCACAAGCATTTGGGGCAGACCTACATTTTCTTAAAGTCAATACCCCATCAGGAAATATTCCAGAAGCAAAGATCCAGAAGACACTTGATGAAATCAGAGATGATTTTAAGCTGGAGAACAATCCTGTTCATCTAGTTACTGATAAAACAGAGGAGGAGGGCATTTTGCATTTCACCAAACAAGTGCAAGCAGATGTGCTTTGTCTAGTTAGTCATGAAAAGAAAGGGCTTGAGAGGTTTTTTAGCGATAGTATTTCAGAAAATATTGTAAAGGAATCAGATTGTGCGATAGTAACATATAAACTCAGAAAAGATATGTACGCCGGAAAGGCGGCAGTTAAACAAGAAAGAAAACTTAGTATAAAAGACAGACAGCGAAATAAAGAAGAATTGTGAGTTCGATAAAGTGATGAAAGAGATGAAAAAGATAAACATAGTTACTTCTGTTATAGGATTCGCCTTTATTGGTGGAATTTACCTTTCGGGGTGTGAAGAAAAGAAAACAGAAGCAGGACATGCTGATACCGCAACTTCAATGTATTCTCAACAGGAAAAGAAGGAAACTTCAAAAGCTGAAATGGAAGAAGAAAAAGAGAAGTTAGAAAATAAAATAGAAGCCTTGGAGAAAAAGGCTGATGAAAAAGCAGACAAAGGCTCCAAAGTAGTAAAACAAAAATTTACAGTTTTAAAGAAGCAAGTGAAGGACTATAATTTCGATTCTACAAAGGTAGATGCGGAAGAAGGATGGACTCGCTTTAAGTTAAGAATAGAAACTGCTGTAGACAGCCTTGAAAAAAAGATCTGATTTTAAATCAGATCTTTTATTTTTTCCAGGTCAGAAGGCACATCAATCCCTACGCTCTCATAAGTTGTAATCTCCACCTTTATTTTGAATCCATACTCCAACCATCTTAATTGTTCCAGAGATTCTGATTTTTCTAGACTGCCCGTTTCAAGTGAGGTAATAGCCTTTAGTATATCTGATCGATAAGCATAGATACCGATATGCTTATAAAATTCTGCTTTTGACAGCCACTGCTCTGGCTCAGCTCCTCTAATATATGGGATAGTCTGACGGCTGAAGTAAATAGCTTCTTTATATTTATTAAAAATGACCTTTGGAGTATTTGGATTAAATAGAGTTTCCTGGTCTTCAATCTTTTTAACCAAAGTAGCCAGTTCCGTTTCTTTGTTAAGTGCGGAAGCCAGAAGATCAATTTGTTCAGGATGAATGAATGGCTCATCACCTTGTATGTTAATCACAAAATCAAATTTCCCGGCAGTTTTCTCCAGTGCTTCAAAACATCTGTCAGTGCCACTTGGATGATCTTCTCTTGTCATTACTACATTTCCTCCAAAGCTTTTCACATGGCTAAATATTTCGTTGTTGTCTGTAGCAACAACAATTTGGGAAAGTAGTTTGGCTTTTCCTGCCTGTTCATAAACCCTTCTGATCATTGATTTTCCACCTATTTCTACCAGAGGTTTGGCTGGAAATCTTGTGGAAGCATATCTGGCAGGAATTATTCCTATTATATTCATTCTTTAATTTTAGCGTTACTAAATCAATTAAATTTTTTGATTATGTATTCGGTTTCCTCACCGTGCGAAATAGACCTCATCCTAAATCCTTCTCTGAAGATGAAGTATTTCAATATTTGCATGCAATCTGCTATCATGCTTCAATTTATGTTCACTTTTCACTTTCAGCTTTACGCTTTCTGCTTCTTTTCCTTTGTAAACCTTTTCAAATGCTTATTTTTGCAGAAAAATTACAAATAAAGCTTGTCGACGCAAAATCTAACTTCCTTTTCTTTTGACGGTTTGATCTGGAAAGTAATTCCCGATGAAGTAAATCATTTGCTTGTAGTGGAATACAGAAATTCAGATAAGCACCATGCAGATTTCAGTGCTATTGATTTAAAGAAGAAAAAAATCAAATGGCAGGGAATAAAAAAGAATGAACCCTGGTGGGTCGGATTGGAAGCTGTTAAAGACGGTTACATCTATCTTCACGGTTTTAAAGACATACAGAATCCGGAGCATAGAGGAATTATTTCTGTATCATCAGATTCGGGAAAGGTAATGTGGGAAGAAAAAGTATTAAGTTTTGGCGGTGTATTTTCTGAAGGTATTCTTGCCCTCCAAAATGAAGAAGAAGAAAATAAGGTCTACTTTTTGCTTGATCTCAAAACCGGAAAGCAAAAGAAAGAATATTCTGATGTAGAAGTTTTAAAAAAACTTAATCAGGTCTTTCGAGAAAAGCAAAAAAGTAACATTCAGAATGCACTACATTTTACTCAGGAGAGCGAATATTTTCCAAAACTATCTGAATATGTGCACGAAGTAACGGGAGAGAAAACCTCATTGGCCTTTGACTATGCGGAGTATAAAAATTTTATAATTATTTCTTATTATATTTACTCAGATAATAAACTTCAAAATCTCCTGTTAATAGCCAATGAAGAGGGAGAGGTGCTTTTGAAAGAAATTCTGGACAAAAGCCCTAAGGGTGTAGGTATGGATACTTTCTTTTTGCTGGAGAATGCTGTAATTTTTGTTAAAGAAAAAAAGGAACTGATAATTTATGAATTATAAAGCTGTATCTCTCTTGAAGTATTTTTTGGTCCTGATTTTATTTATCTCATTGTCAAATGTGTTTGCGGGTATACAAGATTCTATTGGTGTAGAGAAGAAGGATTCGAAAGTATTTGTGCTTCATAAAGCAGATCCTAAGGAAACTTTATATTCTATTTCCAGAAAATATAAAGTAACTGTAGATGAGTTAAATAAAAGTAATCCTGAATTGTCAGCCGGACTAAAAGTAGGGCAGGTTTTGCGTATTCCATATAAAGGATCGGTTGTGGCGGTTTCCCATGCTGCAGAAACTTCTTCTTCAGCTTCTTCGGGGAGTGCTGCAGGTACACATACAGTTGAACCAAAAGAGACACTTTATTCTCTATCCAGAAAATACAATGTTTCTGTGGAAGAGATCAAAAAAGCAAATCCAGGCCTTACAGATTTAAAGGTAGGTCAGACGATAAATATACCTGGGAAATCAGGTGCGGTGAGTACAGCAAGCGCATCTAAAGAAGCTCCAAGATCAGAAGCAAAAAAGGATGAACCTAAGGCTTCTGCAACTTCAACTCAAAAAGCTGTTACAAAAAATAATAAAAGTCAAGAACAGGTATTTGTACCGCCTACAGATAATTTTAATAAAGTCACTGAAAGCGGTTTTGCTGAAGTCATTGAAGGAAATAATGATTCCCCAAAATATCTTGCTTTGCATAAAACTGCCCCAATAGGTACCATTATCCAGGTGAAAAATGAGGCAAATGGGCAGAAATTGTTTGTACGTGTGATTGGTAAGCTTCAGAACGGAAATGTGGAAGATAAGGTCATCATCAAGATTTCTCAAAAAGCTTATGAGCGTTTGTCTGGGGTAGATAAGAAGATTCCTGTTCAGATATCATATATACCGTAAAGCTAAAAGTTAAAAGAAGGTCTTTGATTTAGCCACACTAGCTTAAGGTTCACAGATCAAAATGTATTTAAGACTTTTGTTAGCTCTTTGCTATCGATAATATAAACTGCTAATTAATTATTTCCATGATTGTCTCTTCTCTTTCAGGACATAGCTGTCAACTTAGTGATGAGACAAGTAAAAAAATAG
>NZ_JAGHZZ010000004.1:437147-445072 GCF_017745095.1 Sporocytophaga sp.
ATTTTGTTGCTGTTGCTCAAACTGTTGTTAATTTACTTTAATTGAGAATTATGTAATTCTAAACTTGCTTAAGTTGACGGCCATGCTTTCAGGAGAAGGGCTAGGGATGAGCTCTTTTCAGTTTTAAGAAAATATTTATTTAGGTGAAATTTGAAGCACTCCGGGATTTTCTCGAAGAAAAATACCAACAATACAATCAGCCAGGATTTATAGAAAACGACCCGGTTTGTATTCCTCATCTTTTTTCTAAAAAACAGGACATAGAAATAATGGGTCTTTGGGCTTCAGTATTGGCCTGGGGGCAAAGAGGTACTATTATTAATAAATGTAAAGAGCTGGTGGTTATGATGGATCAGGCTCCATATGATTTTATAATGAATCATAAGTCTGCTGATCTTAAAGTGTTTCTGAAATTTAAACACAGGACTTTTAATGCTACTGATACACTTTATTTTATAGAGTTTTTTAAAACATTTTATAAAAAACATGAATCATTGGAGGAAGCATTTCTTCAGGGGCATTCAAAGAGTGCAATGAATGTAGAAGGAGCTTTGTCTGGTTTTCATCGAATGTTTTTCAGCCTTGAAGATTATCCTGAAAGAACCAAAAAGCATATTTCTACACCCGCCAGAAACAGTGCGTGCAAAAGGTTAAATATGTTTCTGCGTTGGATGGTAAGGAAAGATAAAAAAGGGGTGGATTTTGGAATCTGGAAAAATATTAAGCCCAGTCAGTTGGTTTGCCCTTGTGATGTACATGTAGATAGAGTAGGGAGAAAATTAGGACTTATAGATCGGAAACAAACTGATTGGCAAACAGCAGTAGAATTAACTGAAAATTTAAAGAAGTTTGATCCCAAAGATCCAGTAAAATATGATTTCGCACTTTTTGGTATGGGAGTAGAGGAAAAGTTTTAAAGCTAGATTTTTTGTATTATTTGATGTAGCTAAGGGAAAGTATCACGAGATGGATATATTGCAGGAACTCTCAGAAGCCTTAGTATTAAAACTGTGCAACCATTATTTTTAAGGAGTAAATTTTTATCATTATTAATTTTAATTTTTTTAGAATTATCCTTCAAATTCTTACCAACAATTCAAGAGGCAGACCTGTTATATTTTCAAAGGAAAGTACAATAATCCTCTTATGAAATCAGAAAAAGAAAAAATATTATCGTCTCCGCTTATTGGAGGAGACAAGGTTAGAAACCCTGAAGGAGAAGATCTTGGAGAGATCAAAGAATGGGTGATGGATACCGGAAAAGGAAAGGTTGAATATGGAATCCTGTCGTTCGGTGGGTTTATGGGAATAGGTAACAAGAATTTTGCTATCCCGTACGAAGCTTTAGTTAAGGGGAATGACAATAATCACTTTGTTTTGAACGTAGATAAAGAGACTCTGGTTAATGCATATAGTCAGATAGAGCACCAGGGAAAGTCTTACTACATATACTAAAATAAAAGGCAAAATTTTCTCTGATTTTGTCCTTTTAGTTGTGTTTAGAAGTTTTCCCAAGAAAAAATATAGTAAATTAGTGTAATAATTGCTTGAGCTTCGGCACGATGAGTATTTTTGAATCAAAAGGAAAAAATCTACCACAAGGGGACAGAACTTACAAGAAGTTTTTGGAAACAGCCAAATATTGGTTGAAAGAACTTGACTTCTATGGTTCTAATCAGTTTAAAAAAGTAACAGAAAATTCAGCATGGACTATTGGTCAGGTATATGATCACCTGATCAATGGTACCAGAGCTTACCATATGCGGGAAATAAGAAAATGCCTTGAAAAAACAGGGGGGAGTGAAGAAGGAAAGAAGTTATTCAAAGGGCATATAGTATTTTTTCTCGGAAAGTTTCCCTCTGTAAAAATTGCAGGAGTAGATCCCAATGGATATGTCCCTTCTCAGCCGGAAAGTCCTGAGAAAATGAAAGATGAATTTTTTAAGTTTTTCAAGGAAATGCAAAAGCTTGCCAAAGACCTTGATGCAGCTCCATCTACATACAAAACAATGCATCCTTCTCTGGGAATGCTTACTGGGCAGGAGTGGTTTCAGATTATTGAAATGCATTTCCGTCATCATCTAAGACAGAAAAGCGAGATAGATAAGTCCATCAGAAGCTTTTATAAAGAAGAAGATTCTTCGGAGTTGCTTCCTGAAGCGGAAATTGATGACTATATTTCGTAAGCAAACAGAAACATAAAGCTTTTGATCCGGGAACAAATCCTCGTATTTGACGGCTATTGCCGGGTATGTATCAATCTTATCAAGTTGATTAACATCACAGGACTGTTTCCTGCGGATAAATGTATTTCTTATTACAAGCTTTCTCCTGATTTAAAATCCTTGATTGACGAAGACCGTTTCAAGAATGAAATGGCCTTTCTGGATCCTTCGGATGGGGTTTTGTATGGGCCTTACGGCATTAAAAAAGCTATTTGTAGTAATACCGGATTTTTAAATGCTATCGTCAAGATTCCTTTCGTTTTCAGCGTATTTATTTTTCTTTATAAGATTATCGCCTATAATCGATATGTGATTTTATTGCCTAAAGAGGCGGCACTGGAATGTGATTGTGGGCCTGATAAGGAAAAGAAATACAGAAACTTCTATTTTGCTATTCTATCGGTTTTAAATCTTTTACTTATTGCTGCAGCTTTAAATATTTCGGGATTGGAAGGAGGATGGTTCTGGATAAATCTTTTAATATTTCCACTACTTTATATCATAACGTTGGGAAGTTATAAAATAATGTATCCCAATACATATCACTTTGATTTAAGACAGCACAGCATTACTTCTTTGTTTTATGCATTTATAGCAGGCGTACTTATAGAATGGTCAATTAGTTTATTAGTGAAGCAATATGATCTGATTCCTGTATTTCTTATTGCTTCTGGTATTGTATTTTTTCTTATTTATAGAGGCAGAGTCAGATTTTTGCAGCTTAAGCAGACCTTTGTTTATTTAGCCTTGCTTTTTATATTTCTTATTCCTCTTTTGCTTTTATTATTTTAGAAGTTTTTTGCTAGTAGAGTTAAAGCTTTAATCATATCGCTTAAAACTTTAATTAGTAGATATAAAAAAATAAGCTCCTATAGAGGAGCTTATTTTTTTTATAACAAATATTAGTTGTTAGCTTATTTAACTGTGTCGATATAGCTTATAAGGTCAACAAGTTTGTTTGAATAACCCCACTCATTGTCATACCAGCTAACTACTTTCACGAAGTTATCATTCAAAGAGATACCAGCTTTAGCATCGAAGATAGATGTTCTTGCATCACCTAGGAAATCGTTAGAAACAACTTCATCTTCAGTGTAACCAAGTATACCTTTAAGTTCGCCTTCAGAAGCATCTTTCATTGCTTTTTTAATATCCTCATATTTAGCGCCTTTTTCAAGACGGCAAGTAAGGTCAACTACAGAAACATCAGGTGTAGGAACACGGAATGCCATACCTGTAAGTTTGCCTTTAAGAGCAGGGATAACAAGACCCACAGCTTTAGCAGCACCTGTAGATGAAGGGATAATGTTCTGGTAAGCGCCACGGCCACCTCTCCAGTCTTTAGCAGAAGGACCGTCTACAGTTTTCTGAGTAGCAGTAGCTGCGTGAACTGTAGTCATAAGGCCTTCAAGGATACCGAATTTATCGTTAAGTACTTTAGCGATAGGAGCAAGACAATTAGTAGTACAAGAAGCGTTAGAAATGATACTCATTTCTTTCTTGTAAGTTTTGTTGTTAACACCCATTACAAAAGTAGGAGTATCATCTTTTGCAGGAGCAGAAAGAATTACTCTTTTAGCACCGGCTTTAATGTGCTTGTCGGCAGTATCCTGAGTAAGGAACAAACCTGTTGATTCAACAACGTATTCAGCACCAACCTCATCCCACTTTAGGTTTGCAGGATCTTTTTCTGCAGTAACTCTGATAGCTTTTCCATTAACTACAAGTTTACCATCTTTTGCTTCAGCAGTTCCGTCAAATCTTCCATGAGTAGAGTCATACTTAAGCATATAAGCCATGTAGTCTACATCTATCAGGTCATTGATTCCAACGATTTCAATATCCGGTCTGTTTACTGCAGCGCGGAACACAAGTCTGCCGATACGACCAAATCCATTAATACCGACTTTTATTTTAGCCATATTGATTTAGATAATTAGGGTTTAAAAACAAGGAACAATAATACAATAAGTTGAAACTAAAAGCAAGATCGAAGGCGGCATATGTAAATCAGAATTAAAAATTGTTTAGAGAAAAATATTCTAAATAGCTCTTAAGATTTTTGTTGGAAAAAAAATATATGTTAAAGCTTTGATAATAATTGACTTGTTGTTTTTTGGGTCCAAGTGAATGAAAAAAAAACAATTTTTTTGGGTTGATGCTTTGCAAATTAAAAATGTCCCGTTATCTTTGCGCCACGTTTAACGAAAACGTCTCACGAAAAGAGAGAAAAAATAATTAAGCCAAAGATATTTGGCCCGTTCGTCTAGGGGTTAGGACGCCAGGTTTTCATCCTGGAAACAGGGGTTCGATTCCCCTACGGGCTACTTAAATGAAACCACTGTAATAAAAGTTATGGTGGTTTTTGTTTTTAGCAATTTCATTTCTGCAAAGCGATATTAAAACGTATTGCAGAAAGAAGGAATAATAAAAAGACATTTTGGCCCGTTCGTCTAGGGGTTAGGACGCCAGGTTTTCATCCTGGAAACAGGGGTTCGATTCCCCTACGGGCTACTTAAAATAAACCACTGTAATTTTAAATTGCAGTGGTTTTTGTTTTATATGCATCTAAATCCATAGATTCTCTGAATAGAGGATATTCAAAGAATCTAAATGGCATAAATATTAGAGAGTTTGGAGTTTTTAATATACTCCAGTTAATATACTTCAGTCTGGGTAGATTCAGTGTCTTCTTTAGGGGAAGGACCATATTGATTACTACCAACTTCGCCTTCTGTAACAGCAAGGATAAGGTTATAGAAGGGAATAAGTAAAAACCAACCACTCTTTCCAACATCATGCATTCTTCTGACTCCAACAGCAAGTCCAGGAATAAGAACTGCTATTGAGTAAACGTAACTTAATTCAGGTATACTGATGAGTCCACAAACAATTCCAATACCTATAGAAAAAATAATGTTAAATAAAGCAAAATACCAATATTCACTTCGCCTTGCTCTACCAGTGAATAATGCATAGTTTTTTAAAACTTTAAGATAATATTTCATTAGTTTAATCTTTTACTTTCTCCTACTAATAAGGCTTTTCGGTCTCGCCCCGTTTTTTTAAGTGGGTTCTGGACTCCACTTTAACTTTACTAATTTAGATTTTTTACACTGGCTATGATAAGTCTGAAAAGAGTTTCCTTAGAAAAATGAAGAAAAAATTATCTCTAGATCAAGCTTCCATTAACAATTGAATCCGTTCACAATTGAAACTATTGCCATTCATGTATCCCCAATTGTTTTATTTTTAAATAAAAGAATATTACATGTTTTGGTGAATTACGGACAAAACTCATTTTCAGTTTTATAAAAAAAATATTATAAAAATATTTTCTCACCAATGCTATACTTTTTGAAAGTAATACGATTAAGTTAATTAGACTTTAATAGGTGATATAAATGCTTCTGAAAATTCCCATGGCTTGAGTGAGGAAGCTGAGGCAGAATTATATTTCTGTAGTTAAATTAAAATATTCAATCATTCAAACGGTCACCGTTCAGGTCGTTGCTAAAAAAGGTCCGTCATTCTATGTTTTCCTGATGCACAATGTTGTGCAACCTATAATATAAAAAGGCGAGGAGGGGGAAATGGCTCAGATAGATGAAAATGTCATTTAAAAATAGAACTATATTAGCAGGAAGTTAAAAGTTCTTACCAAAGAAAATAAAGGGGAAGAGCAGTATGAAACGATACAGGGGCATCCGGAATTTGAGGTATTGAGTATTGACCTCTACTTTGGCCCTCAATCTGTGGAAGGCAAAGAAGATCAATGACTCAAGAAGATTTGCATATTTCAGAGTATATGCACCTCAAGAGCTACCTTTAATGGTTCCTGAAAGCCGGGAAATTTGAATTACTATAAAGAAAAATAGGGGCCGCTTTAATTTGGGCGGCCCCAGACTTTTATTTTTTTACTACAAGCCCATTGTATTCAGAAGTTGAATTATTCGATTTTATTTTCAAAGTGTATATTCCTGGTTTAATGCTTGCAGATTCAAGATCCAGAACTATATCAGTTTCAAGGTCAATATTTTCTGTTTTGAAAATGATTTTTCCCATATTGTCTATCAATGCCAAGGATCCATTGCCATTTCCTTCTATTCTAATGTTTAGTATCTGATCAGTAGGGTTAGGATACATATAAAGCTTTCTAGAGTTATTTTTATATAAGCTTTCAACCACTGCATATTTAACCGTAATGATAAAGCTTTCAAGTAATGAACCTCCAAAGTCATCACTTATTGTTACATAAATGGTATCATTACCAATATCAGCATTGGAGGGCGTTCCAGATAAAATACTTCCTTCAAGACTTAGCCAGGACGGTATAGCTCCTGAGCTTGAGCTTGCTGAATAATTTAATGTATTGCCATCAGCATCAGAGAAATAGGGTGAAAGATCATAAGTAAAACTTTGACCAGTATAAGCAGTTGTATCACTAATAGCAGACGCATGCTCAGGAGGCCTGTTACCAAGGACATTCAGTGTAAATGCATCAACGGCATATGTTCCATTATCTTCCGCTTTAACAAGTACAGTATATTTTCCACCGTTTTCATAGGCAGGGTTGGCGGTAAAGGTACGGGTCTTTTGATCAAACGAAAGCCAAGAAGGAAGTGGAAACATATTTCCCAAGAAAGATGAATAGCCAATACTTGTGCCTCCCTCAAAAGTATTTTCAGGAATAGTATATGTCCAGGTTTCTCCACTTCTGATTGTATAATCCAACAAAGGTTTTGAAAGATAAAGGCGACCAATGGTGTTATATGGTTGGCAATTTTCCTTTGCTGATTCTGCATTGTCAGGGTTCATACCAAAGAAACTGCTTTTCTGATAATAAAGCATAAACCTGTCAATTCTGAACATGCTTGCCCTGCCTGAGAATTGAACTGTATAGACACCAGGCGCTGGAAAATCAACATATATGTCGTGGAATGTTTCACCCCATGAAGTTCCTAAATGTTGTGTCTTAACAAATCCATACCATTCATTTCTTGCACCTATAACCGCTTTAAACCAATTGCTTCCAAAGCTACCTGTGCTGTCATTGCCAATTTTCGTAATTACACCTCCGTGAGGAAATTTTATCCATACATCATTGTCATGATAGTTTTCTCTGAAAGCTCTCATCTTGAAACTATGACGACCAGCCTCTTTAATTCTGAATGTGTATGTTAGTTGGCTCTTTCCAGGTGTTCCAGTTGCATCACCACCTATATATTGAATAAAGCCGGATCCTGTATATCCTGGCACATTATTTTGTGCAACCCAAAATCCTCCGTTTAAATTGGCAGACTCCATTTCTATAGTTACAATGCTGTCTTTTTGAACAAATGTGCAACTGTCAATAACCTGCCCAGAAGCCAGGTTTAGACCTATTAGATAAAAGATTATTGTCTTTAGGAGTAGATTATTCTTCATAATTAAAATTTAAAGTTTTAATAAAAAATACATTTCGAAGTCTATATATAATTACAGAGACATGAAGATTGTTTTCTGGAAGGCCTTTGGATACTGGTAAGTATTTGAATATTAGTAATCAAAAAATAGATCACTTGATATATATAGTTGTTAGAAATAAAATTTTTAATGAAGTTTTAATCTCTATGAAATGAGGACTTTATTAAAATAGAGATTATGAATGTCAACATATTTTAATAGGCATATTGTACCCCTCCCCAAAAATAGGACAGC
>NZ_JAGHZZ010000050.1 GCF_017745095.1 Sporocytophaga sp.
TTACCAGTGACATTATATCTCAGTATCAATTGAACGAAGTGTCGGATCGAAAGATCTGATATCACGGAAAATAAATGGAATATCCATTTAAACTTTGGATGCTTTAGTCCCTTTATTTTCGACCATACCAGGTAATTTTTTCTGAAAGATTTTAATAAGATTATTTCCTTCCTCAGGTTCGGAAAGGTTTGTAATGACAATCTGTTTCTGCTGAATGTCTGTGCAAAGATAAAATACCTCCCCATCGCTGGTATCCTTAATGTGTACATATAATTCAATAGGAGATTCAAAATTTATCACCTTTGCACTCTTATAATCCCATTTTAAAATTTTATACTTTTTAAAAATTTGAGAAAGATCAAAATCAATTATTATTTCTGATTTTTTTAGAAGCAAAAATAATGCTCCTATAAGACAAAAGAGTGAACCTGAAAAAATAAGAAGTTTATTTGAGAACAAACACAAAAGGGCAACGATAAGAAAAAGGACAATTGCGAAACACATGATGGTCATTTCTTGATACGACGGTCTCTTCAATATAAAATACCTGTTTCCTTCATTGCTCAACCATAAATTATTTCCCAGTTCTTTCATGTTGTTATTATTCATGGTTTGTTACAATGACCTGTTAAGTTTTGCTAAAGTCTCTTCCTTTGACTTATTCCACAGCACAGAAAGCGTATTGACTACTTCATCACTGAAGCTAATCTGGATTTCTTCACCATCACCAAAATGTTCCATGTGTTTTTTATAATCGGTCATTGAGTTCTCAAAAGGTTCTTCCTCTATTTCGATTTCTACATTGTCTAGTTTAAGAAATTGATGAGCGAAATTTTCTACTGCAGATCTGATTGTTGAAAGGTCTATGCTTTCGTGATGATGCCAGATATCCATAAATCTTGGTTTTTCTCCCTTTTCGTTTCTAGGTGCATCGTACGAGACCTCGTATTTATCATCATCAAATTCATTATTATAGTAAAACCAATAATGAATTTTGTCATCTTTTAAGTAATCCTCGATTGCCTGAACAAATTCAGCTTCTGTTGGATCATTTCTCAAATCCTCAATTCCATTTCTTAAATACCTTTTGGTATTCAAACATAATGATGCTATTTTTTCCCCTTTATCATTGTATATTCTTAAGTCTTCCCATCCTATTTTTTCACATATCCCATAAATTCCCCACCAAAGATTAGCTGATTCAGTTTTTACAATCAGTTTTGTTGTGTCCATATTTATAATCCCAATCGTTGCAATTTGTCAAAGGTTTTTATACAACCCTCTTACAAAATAAAATAAAAATTTATTAACCCCAAAAGCTCTGTACTCATTTGGTTCTGTTATTTAGTAAGGCTTGTTGGCAGGCTTTGGGACGACTCACTGTATGATATATGTTGTAAAGGTATATTTTGAGATATAGTTAATGTCAGTGTATACCCTGATAGTTGGTGTGTAGAGGATATGATTTTTTAAAGCTTTATGTATGCTGCAAAAGATAATGTAACAGAAAGGCATGTGATTCAGGTAACTTCTTTTACAAAAAGTCGTAGGTTACAACATATTTTATATATTTGCTATTGGGACTATTTTTAATGCTATTATTTTGTTTTTTTTCAGTATTTGTGTGGAGCGTTTGTACAGCATAAGATAAGGCCAATGATTTAGAAATACCTGAATAGTGGTTAATTGCTATTCATGGAAGGGTAATTGTTTTGAAATTGCACCAATAGTATAAAATGATCTTATCACATTATGAAATTCTGAGTATTTTGGAGATGAGGAGTCTATCGAAAGTATCTTAGGAGAGGTAAAATTTAAATTTATTATAAAGATATAGTTGTTGCTTTTATTTTCTAAACGACATGCAACGCATTGAAATAAAGTATTGGTTTTAAATCGATATAGGCCTAAACATGAAGAATAACGTACTTCTCAACAATATTGGTAAAATAACTTTTGTAGCCTCTATTGTCACACTTTGTCTACCTTTTTTATTTACTCGGTAGGCTTTTTGGAGCAGCTTGGATTTTACTGAGACTGGACAAATTGGTGATACGATTGCAGGTACAACTTCACCTTTTATTGCCATTTTAACGATTGTATTAGTATATCTTACATTTACTTCCCAAAAAGAGGAGCTGGAAAAGACAAGGGAACTTGTTGAACAACAAACCAACTTTATGAAAGAGCAGACTCAAGGTGCTGAACTATCTCAACATGTTGGTGCGATTGAAGAAATGATTAAGGAGATACTTTACTTTATAGATGAGCTGGAATGGAATAAAATAGAAGGAGTGAGGTCCTTAAGGGAATTTGATCCAAAAAGGCACGACGTAGTACACACTTTGACGGATGAGTTGTATGCAATTATACTGCGATTTGATGCTTTATTAAGATCGGCAAATGATATCTCAAATGAAAATGTTCAAATTGTTTATTTAGATAGGATATTTACACTTTTTTATTCAAAAATCCTATGGAATGTGAAGGGGAATATATATGATCGTCATGCTAACTTATTAATGCAAAGAAATGATGATTGTCAATTAATGATTCCCAAATTTGCAGAGATATCAAATAAAACCTTGGAATATTTAATTGAACGAAATTTAGTCAAAAAATCATCTTGGAAAGAAGGTACTATGAAGTCCTTTAAGATCTGAGGGGTAAATGTGAATAATTAAGATTCTCAAGTTCAACAGTAGCATTCAATTGCAAGTTGTAAATTTTATAAAAGATACGAAAATGATAGAAACAAACGAATCTTTACCAGTAAAAGAAATGCTTGCAGTTGCAAGTCCATTTATTAAAGCTGTAGTGGATACATATGTAACTCCCAGACTTGAAAATCTTAAAAAACGGTTTACTCTTGACTACAATAAGTATCATGTTCCAACCGGGGAACAATTTTCTGAATATTTTTACAGAACATACAAACGTGTATCTATTGTAAATACCTTAGTTTTTAATAATTCCCAAAGATTCATAAAGGACATTTATTTACCCTTAACGTTAGTTGAATGGAATAATAAAAAGGTAGTGAAATATAAAGTCCTGTCTTTTCCATTGGAGCTACTTAATAAGTATGAAAAATTATTAATCACTGACAATGCGGGAATGGGAAAGTCAACATTGGTAAAAAAAGTATTCCTAGACACAATTGATGAAAAGAGGGGAATCCCAATCTTAATTGAATTAAGAAGACTTTCAAAAGACAAAACAATTATTAGTGAAATACAAAGTCAATTAAATTCATTAGCCAAAGATTTTGATAACAGTCTTTTATTGGAATTATTAACAGAGGGCGGATTTGTAATACTTCTTGACGGTTATGATGAGATTCCTCTTTCGGACAGAGAAGTAGTTACAGCGGATATTCAAACATTTATTGCAAAGGCCTCAAATAATACTTTTATTTTAACATCGAGACCAGAAAATGCTTTAAAGGGGTTTGGAGACTTCCAAGA
>NZ_JAGHZZ010000051.1 GCF_017745095.1 Sporocytophaga sp.
TAAATTTATAACCGGATTAACAATCTCAACTGTAAACTTTTTTTAGGACGACACAATGGGCAGAAGTCAAATAGACTTCAGCCAGACTTAGCCCAGAGAGGGAAGTCTGTTGACTTGCGGTTTCAAAGGCAGAGAAATTTATGATTCAAGATAGTTTTCAAAAATAGCCCCGATATTTATCGGGGCTATTTTTATATTTGGAGAATAATAAAATAACCAGCTATGTCATCTAAATATACCATCAATGATCCGGAAGGATTATATTTTATCACGACAGCAGTAGTAGAATGGGTCGATGTTTTTACCCGCGAGCATTACAAAGGTATTTTTGTAGATAGTTTAAAATATTGTCAGAAAGAAAAAGGTCTTGTCATTTATGCCTGGGTTTTAATGACAAATCACTAACACATGATAGTTAGAGCAGAAAAAGGAAAGAACTTATCAGATATATTAAGAGATTTTAAAAAGGGACACAAGGTTTCCTCTCAAGTTAAAAACTTGCTATAATTTGCCTGTTGAAGTTAACCATCTAAAGGTTTAAACATTCAAGTGTAATCCAAGTTAAAAAATAATCTTTACTAATAATTTCTTTAAAGAAGAGAAGAGTTGAATTTTCATTTTGGCGAAGCTTGATAATCTAAGGTTGAAAATACAACACTTCTGGTCATTATGCTTTATCTATTCAACTTAAACATACCAGCTATGATTCAAAAACTACTTGTATTCACTTTATTCTTTGGGACAATTCATATTACAATGGCTCAGCCTCAAAAGCTTGCCAATTTGGGAATTTCAGGACAATGCTTTAAAATAAACTCTACTGTTCTTTTCGAAGCTGGTAATCTTTGGAAAACAGATGGAACACCTGGATCTACCATCCAATTAACATCATTTGGACATCAAAATGATATAGGGGAACAAATAGTTTCAGACAATGTCCTGTATTTCACAGTTCGGGGGAATGGAGGATATAGTAATCAATTATGGAAATCTGACGGCACAGTTTCTGGCACAATGCCAGTGAAAATATTCACCCCAGAATACGAAAACTCAATTAACAACCTCTTTTACTGGAATGGAACAACTTATTTTATGGTTGAGGATCGCCTTTACAAAACCGACGGAACTGAGGCTGGTACAGTACAAATTATAGATTTGGCTCCTACAACTACGACAGGCAATGCAGATGCATTATTCAATATAAAAAATACAATGTTTATTGTCTATCATCATCAATTATGGAAAAGTAATGGTACTGCCTCAGGAACAACTTTAGTGCGTTCATTTGATTATATGAACTACCTTAATTCTTTTGGTGATTATGCCATGCTTGAAGTAATAGACTCAGCTCATGGAAGAGAGCCCTGGAAACTAGATGAAGCTGGGAATACTCAACTAATTAAAGATATTAATCCTGGCCCAACGGGTTCTGCAGGGTGGGGCTATAGTAATTCCGGTTATGAGTTTAATGGATACTACTATTTTACGGTTTCAAATCCTTACAGACTCTTTAGAACCGATGGCACCGAAGCTGGTACAACAGAATTTATGGAGGGCATCGTTGATGTCAGACCTTTGAACGACAAACTCTACATTTTTAATAACAATGAACTATGGAGAACAGACGGAATATCCTCTCCTCAACTTGTCAGAGCATTTGATAAACTGCTGGGTACATACTGCACAATAGGCGATTTAATAATCACTTCAGAAGGTGGAAAAAAACTGTGGGTATTCAACAGCAACAATGATTCATTCAAATTCATCACAGAATATCCGGATACCAACACAGATACTCTAAGAATGCCTGATATCGGGAGTATAATTCCCGCAGGAAATGATGTTTATTTTACCCTTCAGACTGAAGAGGTAAAATTAAATGAGTCCGAAGACGATTACACCAATACCATCTATGAATTCTATAAATATTCCCCCTTTCAATCAGGAACAACCTCCCTCACTCTTGTAAATGCTTTAACCGAAGCCGACATTCGTTCACTAAAATCTGTGGACACAATTTACACAGATGAACCTGTAAATATCAGAGCGAATACTTTTGGCACGTTTACTTCGGTGCAATTCTATCTTAATGGCACACTCTATAAAACAGCCACTTCAGCTCCACATACACTTGGCGATTATAGTTCCGGTGACTACCTAAAATGGCCAAATCAGGAAGGCGTATACAACATTAAAGCTACCACTGTAAGCGATAGTAATAATTTGCCTGCTACCGTTACTCTTCATGTCATAAAAAGAGATATCACCTCCACAGTTAAACAGAATTCCAGTTATACTGCAATGGTAATTTACCCTAATCCTGTTTTAGACAATATGTCAATAAAGATTGATGACAATGATGAAGTAGCTATTATTACTATTACTGATCTACATGGTAAGGAATGCTATTCAGGAAAAAGACAAATAAATTCCAATGGCATCATTGAAACAGATTTGTCAGAACTACCAATGGATTCAGGAATCTATATTGTAAAAGTTATTACGGCATCGGGATTGCGCATTTCCAAGGTATTGAAAAAATAATACTGGAGTTTAGTATTAAGAAAGATTTAAACAGTCAGTTTACCAAAAGTGAACTGGCTATTTTTCATGATTTAAAGTTTAGTTGTGGAGTAATGTGCAGCTGGCACGCTTTACAAAAGCGCGCCAGCTGAATTTTTCTACCCGGCTTATACTTCACAAGTTTCAAATGGAAAATCTTTTAATGTAGTGAAACTGATAAAAGAATAGAATTAAAATTTTCAATGTAGAACAGTCTGATTTATCCTATTTTCTGTAAAAGGCTATTTAATTTTTACTTTCAGCAAGACATTCTGATCTACAATTTTAAACTTGAATGTATCATAAATTTACTTATATTAGTAAGAGTTGTAAGTGCCTTAAAGAGTAATGTTTTCAAAGAATAAAAAAATGTTGTTAAGCCAGTCAGCATTAGGTGATTTGGTTTATTACGACTATGATTATAAGATTAGGAATACTGAGATTGAAATTTTTTATGCTGAGAGAGGAAAAGATAAAAAATACAGACGAAATATTTGGATAACCTGGTTAGTTATCTTGTATTTTTGTAGTTTCTTTTATTTTTCTCAAAAAAACTTCCAAACGATTGTTTTATTCATCTTAATCGGAAGTTTAGTTTCCTTATATTTTTATGCTATAAATAGATCCGTCAATAAATACTTTTTGCTTATAACTCCGACTTTTATTAAAGTTCAATTACCATTAAAAAAAGCCACGATTTTTTATAGTGAAATAAAAAGAATCAGACTTGATGCTGAGGATTATGATTTTAACAAACGGGGATCAGGAGGAAAGGGAAGTCTTTACAGTAGTATATACTGTGAATATCGAAATAAGGAGATTCTATTAATTAACTTTTCAGGTAAATCCTACAATGGTACATCTGAATACGCGGATTTGTTTAGGGATGAA
>NZ_JAGHZZ010000052.1 GCF_017745095.1 Sporocytophaga sp.
TTTTTGAAATCCGAATTGGTCGTGGTGATTGTTTAACAATAAATATTATACAATGAATCTTTTAAAAATACCAAATAAAAAAGGGGATAAAATATATTACTATTTTGATTATGGTCGCAGTAAAGGGCAGCGCCCGACCACTGGAATATTTACCTATACAAATCCTAAAGATCAGGTTGAAAGGAACCACAATAAAGAGGCGCTGTTAATTCTAAAAACTAAGGAAAGCCAATTAATCATAGACGCACAGGCCACTGGGGGAGCGTATATCCCAAGGCACAGATTTAAGGAAAACTTCCTCGATTATTACGAAGAATATGTAACGATAAATCAGCAAGAAGGCAACCGACATCTTTCCAATAGCTTCACACAATTCAAGGAATTTATAAAAAAAGAGTTCATTTCTTCCGTAGAAATCACGGAAAATTTCTGTATCCGATTTAGACAGTTTCTACTTGATAAATTCACGGGTGAAACACCTTTGAATTATTATGCCAGATTTAAGAGAGTAATGAAAGCCGCCACAAAGGATAAATATTTTCATGAGAACCCGACAGAGGATGTTAATGCGCGTTCAAATTCATCAAAGAGTTTAAAGGAAAACCTGGAGGTAGATGAATATCTGAAATTGCTCCGCACTCCATGTGAAAATGAAGAAGTTGGTTTAGCCTTTATTTTTTGCCTTTATTCTGCATTGAGATGGGTTGATGTCAAACGGCTTAAATGGCCAACTATCAAAGAAAATGCACTCACTACGAGGATTATTCAAAGGAAGACCGGGAAGCCTGTGGTAATTACCTTGCATCCAATTGCACTTGAGATTCTTGAGCAGCAACGTAATAAAAGAATATTGACTGGAGATACAAGTGAATTGGTCTTTCAATTGCCATCTGCTGATGGAGCCAATACCGTAATTGGCAAATGGGTTAGCAAAGCAGGAATTGAAAAATATATTACTTGGTCCTGCGCAAGACTTAGCTTCTCCATACTGTTACAAGATGAGCGAATTGATGAGGCAACGGTCGCTTATTTTATGGGACATACTACAACGGCCCAGGTTAGAAAAATCTATAAACGTCATCGTCCAAAAGCAGAAACGGCAGCAATAGGTGTGCTGCCCACTCCTTCACAAGAGAGCAGGAAGAAAATGGGGTCTGAAGATGCAGCCAAGCATCCAAATATTTCCTATGTATATTCAATTAAATGAATACTCAAAAAAAGAGAGGCTTTGGCCTCTCTTTTTCTCAACTATCGCTTCCATTTCATCTTCGTTTTTTTCAGGATAGTTGTTGTCCCTTCCATCATGTTGTTGAGGTCTTCTCTGCTGAAGTACCCATTAATATTCTTATATACTCCATTCTCTTCACATTTTTTTGCGAATTGCGTTCTCCCCAAATTGCAGTAAATAAGAGCTTCTTCAGGTTTTAAGAATGGTTTGAAACAGATTGCGATTGCCTTCATTAAAATACGCTCATCATTATTTATCATACATGATATTTTAGCTATAAACAAAACTCAATCGAGCTTTTTTCCCATCTGCTTTGGGCCTTTCTGTAATCAATGTAACTGGCGTTTATTAGGTCTCCAAGAATTTTGAAGTAAGTACGCGAACTGTGTATTTTAGCTAACTGTCTTAATTCTTTTCCGTGAAATTTCGCACTAGTTGGACTATCCCTAAGCTGCAATAGAGCGGTGAAGAGGGCAATGTGAGTGTAACCTATTTTTGGATCATTCTGACACCTGATGAAGAAGGAATTAAGTAAGTCCTCATTTGAACATATTTTTGACTGATTCATATTATTGATTGTAGATGTTACTTCTAGTTTTCTGTACTAATTGAAGATAATTTTTAGTTCAAAGGGAATTGTAATCCGCCTCTTAATGGAACTACATGGCAGTAAACGACTTTAATTATTGTTCAATTGCTTCCTTATCTTCAGGAAATTATAAATTGTTGCCGCAACGGTATTATATTTGAATATAAAACAAGTAGGAAAGTTTAAAAAAAAATAGTATTATGAAAAACCTGATCAGCAGCACGTTACTTTTATTTATGGTTTTCAATTTCCTGGATAACTCCCTTTTTGCGCAAACGACGCCCAGGCCGGAAGCCAAGAAATTCGATATCAATGCCATTCCGGTTTCCAAAGCTACACTTGGCGATTTTCCTTATATACAACTGCCCAAAGGCTTAAAGCTACCTAATAGTCAGGCCTATACACATCAGGAGGACTTTTTGTTTTTCCCGGTCAATGGAAAAATGCAACGCCTGGAGGGGAATGTATGGCGGGCATCTATAACCAACGAAGGGTCTGTCGGTAATGAATGGTCTTACTATTATTTTGAAAAGAAGTTAACGGCTCAAATGACAGAACTGGGCGGCGTAAAGATATTTGACGGGAAGGTATCCAAGGCGGAACTGGACCGGATCAAAGAGGATGCTACCTATTTTGGTGACGAGGGTTCAATAGACTATTGGAACAATAAAGTTTTGGTATATGCGATCCGCAGGCAGGACGGGCATCACATTTATTGCCAGTTTAGTGGCAATACCGCCGGTGGCGAATTGCAGATACTTCAGCAATAAGGGGATAAAAAAGGCTACAATTTTTCGATTGCAGTATCCCCGCAGAAAGATTAAATAAATTTCCTTTAAACCAACTGGGCGGATCAACGGCTGAAAAAATCCCGCCCTGTTTTTCTAAGATACTTAATTCAGATAGCGTATTTGAATTGCTTCGGAGAGATAAAGTTAATTGGAATGGTGCGTTAAAGCGAGTGGTGCATAACTCCACAGTGGCACAGGTACACCCGGGATTGTCCTGAACCCGACGGTTAAAGGGGAACAGTGTATTATTCAAACCTAAACGCTCTCTGTGTAAGTCTGCAAACGGGGCTGGTTAAACACCAGCCATTCTGGGAAAAGCGCTTTATCCTTGCTGTAACAACATGATAATTTTCCCC
>NZ_JAGHZZ010000053.1 GCF_017745095.1 Sporocytophaga sp.
CCAGTAACCGGATCACTTATACTAATCGGACGATATTTACCATTTTCCCCAATTGGAAAGGTAAAGGCACCGACGCCAACCTTTCTTGCCTTGCCTTCAATATAGCTTTGACTAGAGGCTCCAGTGATATTGACAGGATTATTAATTCTGAAATGATAACCAGGACCAGTAATGAAATTTCCTTTGACAAAAGTTATAGGACAGCTAACATTAAAGCTCGTATTCATTATCACATGATTAGCATCTTTATCAATTTGTATACCGCTGCCTGCAAATGGAAGAACACTATAATTACTAATAATAACCTGAGGTTTATCTCCTTTAAAAACAGTAGAGCCTCCTTGATAACCAAAAGTATTTGTACTGCCACCAGATACAACATTGTAAGTTATATTTCCATAGTATTCAGAAATACCTTTGTTGGATGGATAAATAGGCCCAGTGCTATTTTTATTAAATATTACATTACCCTTATAAATATCGCCTGAATTTAATCCTAAATAAAAATTTCCGGAACCATTATTATTTAAAGTATAATCAGTATCAAAAACTGACCCTCCATAACTTATTATACTACCATCATTATTAACTGTAAAGGAGATAATATTATGAAATTGAGCAGAGCTATAGGTCATACTGTTACAAACCACAGTTAATTTACTCTTAAACTCTGATGGTCCAACTATAAACTTTGCAGTTGGAATGAAAAGGTTTATATTAGGATACTCAGGTAATTCTGTCTGTTTTACAACATTTAAGAACAATAGGCCTGAAGGAAAAGCATCTACATTCACATGAGAATTTTCGGAAAGATTTACACCAGGATTGGCTTCTCCAAAAATTATAGTACCTGTAGATAAATTTGTAAGCAATATATCGGCATCTACTTTAACAGGACCACTGTAGCCTAAAGCAATTTTTCCAATATCTGCATTATATAATTTTATTAGTTTGTTTGACTCACCTGCCTTATGTTGAAAATTTGAAGCGCCATATTGGGATATCAAAAGATTACCCGTTCCTAAATTATTGAAAGTACAATTGCCTTTGAATGTATAGTTACCAGTGTTTACAGATCCAATGCCTATAGTACCTTTATTATTCAATAGAAAATCTGATTCAAAAACAACGGTTCCATTACTGTTATTAGTTGATGTCCCTGACTTAGTCAGTTCCACAATTCCATTAAATGTTCCATTATTAATATTTAGATTGGGACTTTCAACAACAAATTTTCCCCAATAAATACCACTTCCTAAAAAAGTAAATGTACTTGTTCCTGTTAATTTAATTTTCTGGTCTGTAGCATCTTTTTGTATGACCTTCCCCAGATATAGTCCTCCCGAAATAAAACCATCTTCCGGGACTAATAATTTTACATTATTTCCAAGATTGATAGTCCCATTGTATCCGATGAAAATATTCCCAGGAGAAGAACTTCTTAATTCTATATTACCGTTTAACTCAACAGTTCCATTATTTCCTAACCTAATATCTCCGGCAGTCCCCTTGTTTTCAAATTTAGCCAAGCCTGAAAAAGTGGAAATACTACCTGCGAAATTTGATACTTCAATGTAACCTTTATTGGAATTGATAAAAGTGGCAGTTCCACCATAAGTATAGTTATTTCCTGAATTTGTGCTTAAATAACATGTACTAGTTCCTTGATTTTCAAATGTGAAATTCCCATAAAAAAATGGGTTACCTGTGCTAATTGTATTACTTGAACCTTTACTAATAATGTTAACATCTGAGTTATAAACTCCTCCATCTATCCTTACTACAGATGCTGTGCATGCTAATATGCCATCATAGACAGAATTAACTCCCAGGATTATACCAGCGTCTTCTGACAAACTTAAGGTCTGAGAAGTTGAACCCACCTGATTAAAATTGGAAAGCATTAAATATCCTTTTGAAAAATTTTGTATAGATATTATTTTACCTGATGCTAATTTTGATAATCCTTTTGCAATTGTAGCAGATCCAAACCTTATACCAAATGTACTTACTTTATTATCCAGTATTAAATTACCGTTAAACCAACAAATGTCTGTAAAGGTCTCAAATCCTCCAGAGCCTGTAACATTTATTATTAAATCTTTCACAAACGTTTCGATCAGACCTGTAATATTAGAATTTCCTATTCTAAAAAGACTTGTTCCTCCAGATTCAAAAGTAGCTACCTCCGAATATGTATTACCTCCTGTAATTGTATTACCAGCACCTAAGTATTTGATATAAACTGAACTCTCAAAAGTACTTCTGTAAAGAGTAAGTGTATTTACATACAAATTCAACTTTGGTCCAATAGTAATAGAGGAAGTATTGCTACTTGCTCCAAATGATACTAAAACCGGAGTACTCTGACTTCCTGCATTAATTATTCCATCTGTTCCCGTGATTGAAATACCAGCTGTAGCAATAAAATTACCATTGATATTTAATGTAAAACCATTATTTATATTTAATACTCCGGAGTTAACTCTAAATACTCCAACTGTCTGATTTGAATTAAGAACCGGAGTATTATTAGATGATACGATAATAACTTCATCATCAGAAGTAAATACAACCTTATTATTACCATCAACGGGTATCGGTATGAGGATAGTACTTGATGTCCAGTTTAGAGGATTTTCCCATTCATTATTTGTAGATGGATTTTTCCATGTAAATGTACCGGTAGCATTGCAATATCCAGTAAAGATTAAAAAGATACTCGCAAAAATAATTCTTAAAAAAAAGAATGATTGCTTTTTGTATGAATCAGATAGTACCAGAAAATTTAACATTGAACTATAAAAATATCCCTTTAACCAAAGTTACTTCATTTTATCAGCACAAGAAAAACTCTTCAAATATTCTTT
>NZ_JAGHZZ010000054.1 GCF_017745095.1 Sporocytophaga sp.
CTGATGCTGATAGTAGAGCAGGCTCTGTGATTGTCTGACTAGGAAGAGCTACTATACAATTATTCGCATCTTTTATATTCAGGGTATTAGTCCCTGCTGAAAGACCAGTATAGTTTCCGCTTGATTGATATCCTCCTCCATTTAGAGAGTATTCATATCGCGGTACTCCTCCTGTTGCTGATGTAATACTGATTGAACCTGTGGAAGCTCCATTACACAATACATTCGTTTTGGTTACCGTTGCTGATAATAAAGCAGATTCTGTAATTGTCTGACTAGGAAGGGATACTACACAATTATTAAGATCTTTTAAATTCAGGGTATATGTTCCTGCAGCAAGACCAGAAAATAAACCACTAGACTGATAAGCACCTCCATTTATTGAATATTGATATGGCGCATTTCCTCCAGAAGGGAATACATTTAATGAACCTGTTGATGCCCCATTGCAAAGCACATTAACCTTTATAAAAGCCGCAGACAAAGCTGTAGGCTGACTAATTGTTTGGTTAGAAAGTGCTACAATACAGTTATTCGCATCCTTCATATTTACAGTATAAACCCCAGCCGCTAGGTTCGTAAAGCTTCCACTAGACTGAAACGCCCCTCCATTTATCGAATATTGATAAGGAGAAACTCCACCGGTTGGAGAAGTTATGGATATTGCACCTGTCGATGCGCCATTACACAATACATTCGTTTTATTTATTGTTGCAGTTAGAAGTGTTGGTTGAGTAATAGAATATGCAGCGTCCAATGTTGTGACGCAAGAAGTATTAGCTGCATCCCTTATCCGCACATTATAAACTCCAGCGGTAAGTCCTGTAAAATTTCCAGAAGATTGCCAGGTTCCACCACCATTAATTGAATATTGATATGTTCCGCCACCTCCCATTGGAGAAGAAATAGAGATTGTCCCTGTTGCCGCCCCATTACAATTCACATTGGTCGAGGCAATTATTCCGCTTAGATTAACTGTTAAAGTTGCTGTATTAGATACAACCGAATTTGGACAAGCATATATTACAGCCCTATAATTATTTCCATTCATTGAAGTCGTTACACCTGAGAGTGTAAGAGTACTTCCTGTTTGTCCTGTAATAGTGGTAAATGGTCCAGAACCTCCCGCTTGAACCTGCCATTGATAAGTATTCCCTGCTGGGGTTGAAGCCACAGTAAATGATGCATTCGATCCCGGGCAAGCATATGCATTGACTGGCTGAGTAGTGATTGTAGGATTTGAATTACTTATAATTACGCTTGACTGCACATTCCCATAGTTTGGGGAAGGAGGTTTATTAAGTGACAATCCTCCGTTAGTAAGTATGTCACCTACCCCGTTATTTGTGAAGGACCCTCCTACGCTCAATCCTGAGCATCCTCCCCCTCCACCATTTCCTTGTATTGTTCCATTATTGGTAACAGAACCTATCACTGTCATGACTCCTCCCAGTGACACTACTCCCCCATTTACAGTTAGATCCCCACCAACAGTAATCGCAGAACCAGGATATGTATTGAAAACCCCCTTTTTATTTACAACAATACTTCCGCTTACATTTAGCGTTCCATAATTATTTAATGTATTTGTAGTTAAATAGATGTTATCTGTATTAACTGTTCCATAGTTATTATATACAACTCCACTTTGATATATACCTGCAGAATTATTTAAAGAATTATTCCAGGTACCATAATTATTCATTATAGTAGTACCATCAACATTAGTGACAATAGAAGTAGAACTTAGGGTAACTCCACTTCCTAAGCATAATGTAACATTGGATTTCCAATTAATATTAATCGTCCCAGTGTACGTACCAGTTCCAGTAATACAGAGTATCTGACCATTGGCTGCAGCCGTAATATTAGTAGATGTCGTTCCACTAACATTAACTGTTTGAGAACAACCTGTACATTGGCTGTATCCTCTTCTTATATCCGCAAAAAAAACTATTGTAAATAAAATGGCGAGTAGAAAATATTTCATTTAATAATGCAAGAGAAAATAAAAACCGAAATTATAAGTAGAAATATGGAGCTAACTAAACTTTTAAATGTGATAATACCACTTAAAAAAACCTGATCTGCATTGATCTTCAATTCTATTGACATATAATATAAACATAGACATAACTATGCGAAGTCAATGTAAAGACCTGAGCAGTTAAGGATAAATAAGATAGGCTATAATAAATTGATTTTTAAACTAGTGTGATTGACTTAGTAATTGTATAATCTTGATTTTATAGAAATTAATATGACCTCTAAAGAATGGCTTGAAGAAATTGAAAATTTGCAGATTTGAAAGAATTATTAATTTAGTCCCCTTTAATAATAACTTATTGTATCTCAAATATACTCCTACCTCTAAATTAGAATTTATAATTATTGTATTAGTTACGCTATGTTATAAAACAGTTTTACATTCAATAACTATGAACAGTTAACCGTATTTTCCCTGATGCGTTTTCGTATTTTTTAACGCAACATGTATGTTATAGTTGCAAGTTGAAACAAATATTTTTAACATATTTTGATTATCAATTCTTTCTCATCACTATTCAATAATATTATATGTGATACTTATGTATTTTTTTGCTATCATGAAAGAAAACCATTTTACTTTAATGCAATTCATACTCTATCATGTCCAACCTCCTTGGTCATACGGGCTTCATATTGTAACCTTCCCATTATTAGGACAGC
>NZ_JAGHZZ010000055.1 GCF_017745095.1 Sporocytophaga sp.
ATTCAGAAATACCTTTGTTGGATGGATAAATAGGCCCAGTGCTATTTTTATTAAAGAAGACATCACCTTTATAGATATCGCCTGAAGTTGACCCTAAATAACAAATTCCTGTACCATTATTATTTAAAGTATAATCAGTATTAAAAACTGACCCTCCATTACTTATATTACCATTACAAGTAAAGGAAGTAATATTATGAAATTGGGATGAGCCATAGGTCAAACTGTTACAAACTGCAGTTAATTTGCTTTTAAATTCAGATGACCCAATAATAAACCTCGAGTTTGAAAGAGAAAGATTTATATCCGGATAACTTTCTGAATCTTCCTGTTTTAGATTATTAAGAGATAGCACCCCTGAATTAAAAGTTTCTGTGTTAATATGACAATCAGAAGATAAATTTACGATCGAGGGAGTATATGTTCCCAGATAAATATTACCTGTAGATAAATTTGATAATAATATATCACTCTTGAAATTGCAAATCCCGTTAAGCCCTACATAGATAGCTCCAGTAAAACGATTATTAATTTTAAAAACTTTGTCCTTACCATTAAAATTAGTAATGTTACCAGTATTACTGGAAACAACTATCCCCCCCGTTGTATCATTATTAAATGTTACATTTTTATTAAAGGTAGTATTCACTCCTCCTACAGTAAAGCTGCCAGCACTCTTATTATTAATAATCACGTCTTCTTCAAAAATAGTATTAGCTTCACCATTTGATTGTGCAGATCCAGTTTTGGTAAAATTACACACCCCCATAAATGTTCCACTTATCCCAATACTTGGAGCACATACTGTCATCTTTCCTTTATAAGAACCCATCCCTCCTCTAAAGCTTAATACACTTGTGCCTGTTAACTTAATATTTTGCTCTGTAGCATCCGTCTGAATGACCTTAAATAAATATAAGTTTCCTATAGTAAAACTATCTTCTGGAATTATTATCCTAACATTATTTCCCAGTGTTACAAGCCCGCCTGAGCCTATATTTATATAACCAGCTGAGGAGCTTTTTATCTTCAAGTCTCCATTAAACTGAGATGTTCCTCCATTGCTAAATTGTATTGAACCAGGAGTTCCTTTATTTTCAATTATTGTTGTATCAGAAAAAGTAGAATTGGCACCCGCATTTTGTGAAACCCATATACTCCCAGATGAGGAATTTATAAAGGATGCCTTTTTAAATGTATAGTTATCACCACTATAAGTGGAAACATAACAGGCTCCCGAACCTGAATTTTCAAATTTAAAAGTTCCAATGAAACTAGCTGTCCCCGATAAATAATTAGACCCAGAACCAGTAATGTTTAAATCTACAATGTCGTTATAAGTACCTCCTTGCATTCCTATACTTGGAGCTCTACATTTCAAAACTCCTCCATATTCTGAGCTAACTCCTAACATAAGAATAGCCCCATTGGTAAGAGTTAGGTCCTGAGCTGTTGCACCAAATTGTTTAAATCTACTTAACCACAAATAACCTGTAGTAAAGTTTTGAGCAGAAATAATTTTATTTTCCTTAAGTTCCGATATACCAGTACTTCCACCTTGCCCAAACCTTATACCATATGAACTAGTTTGATTTTCCAAATTTATGTTGCCATTGTAATTACAGGTATTAAGATAGGAAGCATCAAACCCTCCTGTTGATGTTACCTTTAAATTTAAATCATTATTAAAAGTTTCATTAAATCCTATAGAACTTGAAGTCGCTATCCTAAATATTACTGAACCAGCTGATTCAAAATTTACTAATTTAGTATAAACATTTCCTCCTGTTAATGTAAGACCTGACATTAACTTCACAGTTATATTACCACTAAAATCTGTTTTATAAAATGTAAGGGAATTAGCATAAATATTTAATGCAGGCTGCATAACAGTCCTAAATGATATACCACCTATTGTTATAGCAGCCGGGGCTATTAGAGTTCCGGCATTAATAATTCCTTCCGTTCCCAATATTGAAGATCCTTCAACAATAATGAGACTGCTGGTTGCATTGAGAATAAATCCGTTGCTAATCCTTAAACTTCCAGAATTAACTTTGAATATTCCAACAGTCTGATTTGAACTCAATTCCGGAATATTATTAGATGACACAATGATAACTTCATCAGAAGAAGTAAATAAGACCCTATTATTTACATCAACAGGAACAGAAGTAGCTCCGCTAAATGACCAGTTTAGTGGATCTTCCCATTTATTATTAGTGGAAGGATTTTTCCAGGTAAAAGTACCAGTGGCATTGCAATATCCGTATAAGCCAAAAAAAATACTCGCAAAAATAATTCTTAAAAAAAAGAAAGATTGCTTTTTATATGAATCAAATAGTACCAGAAAATTTAACATTGAACTATAAAAATAACCCTTTAATCAAATTTACTTCATTTTATCTGCAGGAGAAAAACTATTCAAATATTCTTTTCCACAATCTTATTTCAATTCTTACATTCTTTTAAGAATCA
>NZ_JAGHZZ010000056.1 GCF_017745095.1 Sporocytophaga sp.
GCTCTCCTTATCATTTAGGATCTTTAATTCCGTGCCTATCGTAGTTTTTCCATTTAAACAGGTAGCATTTTTAGGTGTATATGCTATAATATTTTTATAAACCCCCTCACCTGCTTCATCGCCTTTAAAAATCCAGGAGCTTCCTTGCTTTACGACCAAACCTTTTCCGGACAAATCTTCAAAAGTATAATCATTATCAAAGGTGCCGTTTGTATTATTAAAAAGGTCTTTTAAAATTATTGTTCCTCCTTGTGAAAGGTATCTCAGGTAGGAAGGTTTTTCGTTAAGCTTTGGAGATCTTTTAAACGTTACATTTCCACTATAAATTTTGCTGCTAGCACAACCATTCTCTGTCACAGTTACGAAATATGATGCGGTTGTATTATCAGCAATACCGCCATTTATATCACGTTCAAACGTCCCATCTTTTTTATCATCAAAAGGAGTAGGTGGGTCAGTAACGCCATTTAGATTACCATTAAAATGAAAATCATATGTAGCTCCTGCTGTGTATGGCGAAATTCGCAATCTCACAGTTCCATTGTTCCCAGAATTATCCAGACATACAGTGGAAGTGAGTACTGTTAAAGAATAATTGGGAATAGCTGTAATCTTTGCTGTTAATTCTTGCTCTCCATATTGCTTACTATCATCATCTTTATCAACAGTAACTACCTTAATTTTATCTCCATTTTTTACATTATTCACAGGAAAACTTGTTCCCGTTTGAGTTGATTGGGAACTTCCGTTAAGATAAACCTTAAATTTATATTGTGTGCCAGATGGATTTATACTGAATCCTTGTACATTTATAGTCAATGTTGCAGGAACCTGAGATTGTTGCAAGCATTTATTATTTCCTCCATCTACAGCAATCGTGTATGAAGCGACTGGTGGATCAGCCAAAACTTTCATATCAACAAAGAAAATCAGAGAAAGAATTATTAATGTTATCCTTCTATATGGGGTAAAAATTTCTTTTTGTAATATCATATTCTTAAAAATTGTGTTGAAAAAAAATTAAGGTCTTCCTAAATAAAAATTTAAGAAGACCCCAAACATTAATCTTTCAAACATCTAACACATAACGATGTTCCGGGCTCAGTTGAAGATCTATATACTGAAAAATCATTTCTAGTAAAATTTCTCAAATAATTTTTAGTATCTGAAAACTTAGACGCTGTCCATGTTTCCTTTTCAACATCCTTATCCATGATTACAAAATTAAACCCAAGATCTCCTCCTTTTTGCAACCTTGTCCCTAGCTTCTGATCTAATCCTCTTTTTTGGCTATACCCCACCTTTCCTGTATCAGAATCCACCATTCCTAGATTATGCTCTAAAAGTCTCCACTCAGAATCCGACGGCAGATGCCACCCATTCGGACATGCAATAATTGCCGCTTCCCATGTATAAAGTGAACCATATTTTTTTGTTGAATCAGCTTTTCCATAAGGATCATTGATAAAACCAGCACTCAATGGCCCTGCATATTGCAAATTCTCTGCAAACCAAGTTTGATTTCCGATTTTAATTGTTTTATATGTTTTCCCATCTCTAGCATCAGTCACAGTTCCTGCATTTGGATCCTTAGGATTATTATTATCATCTTTATCTTTTCCACAAGACATGAATGTAAGACCTGCAACAGTTAAAACCAGGGTCCAAGAAAGCATTAGTTTTTTCATATTCTATTAAGGAGTTTTTAATTCAAAAATATATTGGTCGATTAAAATAGATGTTTAAACTCAAAAGTTATTCAACTGAATGAACTCCCCAAATGTACCTGGCAGATGGGAATAGATTCCTTTTGGATCTATGATGTATCCTTCTTCATAGCTTAAAAAATTTAGCTTAATATTTCCTAGAAATTTAATTTCAGCAATTCTTAAAGATGTGAGATTTATTAGTCTTTGACTATATCAGATTCAAAATGTATTGCATGTCCCATAGCTGTTAATATTATACTCTTACTAAAAAAAAAATGATGTAAAAAAGACAGTCTTTTACTGACTGTCTTTGATATGTTTTAATGCTATTTGACAAGCTTTAAATCAGAGCTCATCTTGTATGCTGCCATCATAGAGTTGTTTACTGCATAGATAGAACCTATCACAAGAAAGCCTCCATCCTTTGTATAGATGATGTGTTTGCCTTCATCATCCCCTGCGCCTCCGAATTCTGCTGATGCCAGCACTTTTCCTTCTTCTGTGACTTTGGCCACATAAATGTTTTTGTCTCCTGCTGCGGTTCTGATATACCCAGTAATTCCATAAACGCCATTGCCTAAGGCTACTATTGAACTTGCCTCGGAGCTGAAAGTGCCAGGCACAACAAACTTATCATTAACACCTGATATTCCATTAATATCCGTCTT
>NZ_JAGHZZ010000057.1 GCF_017745095.1 Sporocytophaga sp.
ATATTTATTTTCGAATAAGTGGATGTACTGAATAAGGATCTATTTTCCTTTTCTCTTTCTTTTATATGGTCTCTGGCTTCATTGGCTTTGAGTTTTTCCTGTTTTTCTCGATGATACTGAGAAACCATCTTTTCCCTAATTGAAGGAAGATCTTCCAACATTTTATCAAGCTTCGCAATTTTTGTCTCTGAGAAAGCTGTTTGATTCTCAATCTCAGTAACATTTACTCCCTTTTGTTCTAGATTTTGTATTGCCTTAGATACTTCAGCTTTAGCCTCCTCAATATTTTGTAATCTGTAAGGTAAGAGACTATTCCAGTAATCAGTGTTTGGACCATCTTCTCCAGCTAATTGTTTAGCTGTGTTGTATGCTTCCTGGGCTCTGCTTACTTTTTCTTTTATTTTTAGGAAATCCTCATATTTTCTAAAAACGAATGCACTGTCTGCATTAAGTCTATTTTTATCACTTTCAATTCTCTTTTTCATGAGTTCTATTTCAATATCAGCTCTGGTTTCAGGATTAGTGATGATTGACGTTTTAAGCTCCTGAGTATTGATATCAGAAATATCCACAACATTAGCACCTTTTTTCATGGCTTCCAAATACCGGGATTGTTTAGCCTGGAGTTTTTGTAACATGAAAACATCAATACTGTCATTTGTTAACATGAAATTGATCCGGACATTCTCCCATTTATTACCCTGCCTCCATGCTCTGCCTTCTGTCTGACGAAGAGACGTGAAATTATAGGGTAGGGAAAGAAGATATAGATCTGAAGTGTTTTCCTGTAAATTCATTCCTTCCTGAATAGCTTCACTACCAATAATAACTTTGATTTTTCCGGTATTAAAATCGTTTTGGATGTTAATTCTCTGATTTTTACTTGTAGCCCCCGTTATGATCCCGATTTCATCTTTATGGTATCCAACTTCAGAAATAAGATAATCTTTCAATTTTGGGAACTCAGCGACCGCTAACTCGGAATATATAATCTGTCCAGTCTCAGGCAGATCCATTTTATTCTGCCGGATCAGATCCATTGTAAGTTTTAATTTTGGTGAATTCTCTATAAAATCTTTTAAGGTGGGCTGCTCTTCATCATAATAGGGAGAAAGATAGGGTGAAATAGCAATTAGTCGGGCATTTAAAATATGTGTCAAAATTGCTCCTTTTTCCTTTTCGGAAAAACTGTCGTTCAAAAGCTGATATTGCTCAAAAGTAAGATCATTTTGTTCTATTTTATATTCTTTATTTATTCTATTAGGACGTTTGAGCTGAGGATTATCCTCTTCACCTTTCATGTCAATGAATTCCGATAATAACTGTTGAAATAATGCATTGTTTTTAAAACGTCTGACATTGGCCTTGAACTTAACATCTCCTTTCGCATCCATTTCCATATCATTGTCAGCTTCCATAAAGGTTTCAAAGAAATTATTAACATTGAAGTATCCTGATTCTTCCAGTCTTTTATTGGCAATTAATGATAGAATAGAGTAGTATTCTAGTGGTTTATTGGTAAATGGTGTTGCAGAAAGTAAAGAAACGTTTCTACCGTTATTTTTATCTTGAATATATTGTGCTGCCATCCAGGTATTAATTCCAAGCTTAGAAGTTTGTTGATTTTGGCTTCTGAAGTCTGAGGCAAATCTTCTGTCTTCTATTTTTACTTTCCCCACAATATGATTAGCATTATGTACTTCATCATAAGTTAAATGATCAAAACCGAAATCTTCCCAATCATATATTTTTCCACGTTTCATTTTGCCTTCAATCTCTTTTTCTTTCTGCATTTCTATTTGCATATCCCGCTCACTAATGGAGTTAACGCTCTTTAATTCACTTTCGGAGATATAGGAAAATTTTGAAGCCAAGCTCTGGGTAATTTCCTCGGAGAAACCTATATTATTAAATCCTTCATAGGTAACTATAGAAATCTCACGATCATGGTTGTCAAACTTTGAAAGATCATACTCTTTCCCTAAGTTTCCAAGGATATTAACTTTCGCACCGGGAATAGTTTCAAAGATCGTTTCTACCCATTGTTTTAGAATACTATCGTTAGGAACTACAATAAGTGGTCTTTTGGCATTCCCTCTCTCCATTGCTTCATGCATGGACAAAATTCCGGAAAGTGTTTTTCCAAATCCTACTTCATGTGCGAGAAGGCCCACACCCTTTGTCGTCAACCTTCCGATACCGGCTTTTTGAACCTCAGTCAAATTTAGATCTTCTCCTTTGAAGTTCTTGTGGATCTTAGAGAATAAAGGAAATTTAGAATAGTTAGGGA
>NZ_JAGHZZ010000058.1 GCF_017745095.1 Sporocytophaga sp.
AGACAGGCCCAAATCGGCTAATGAAAGGGGTTCTCCTTTTATCTCTGCATTATAAAACTCCAGCAGTTCCTGGATCATAATCCCCATCGACCAGCCATCACTGATGATATGGTGCATCACCGTGCTGAAGGCCCACTTCTTATCCTCAAGCTGGTATAAACTTGCGCGAAGCAAGGGAAGAGACGATAAATCAAATGCGCGAAGGATGCCTTTCCCAATTAAGGCCGATAAATCCGATTCCGGGTCTTTGCGCCCCTGAAGATCGTGACACTCAATGGCAAAATCAAAGTCTGACACAGGCACAATAACCTGAAGGACATCTCCCGCTTCGGTCTGCTTAAAATAAGTGCGAAGGACCTCATGGCGGGCAATAAGTTTTCCAAAGGCGGTATTTAAGGCCCCAACATCCAAATGGCCTTCAAAGAGATACACCCCGGGCATGTTGTAGGCAATACTGCCTTCTTCAAACTGGCTCAATAGCCATAAACGGCGCTGGGAGGAAGACAGAACGTATCCGTCCTGCTCAGCTACCGGGACAATATCCACAAAAGCGGTTTTTAAGGACTGCTCGATAAGGGCGGCCTGCGCTTCTAAAACCGGATGGTTGAAAATATCTTTTAATTCGATCTTTGTATTGAATTCTTTATGAAGCTGACTCGCTAAACGTGTCGCTGAGAGGCTATGTCCGCCCAGATCAAAGAAATCGTCATGTACCCCGATTTGTTCCCTGTTTAGGATTTCTTCCCAGA
>NZ_JAGHZZ010000059.1 GCF_017745095.1 Sporocytophaga sp.
GTGTTTGGTTACCAGCAGTTTGAGTGCCTGCTCAAATCGGTTTGGATCAAAATCCTTAAAGATACGCTGATGCACCATTTGGTCATGGTACATTCCTTTACTGCTGTCAATAAGGGATTCGAAGACCATTCCTTTCTCAATATCACTCATCGGGTACACATCCTCGATGGCATCGCCATTGGCAAGGCTTGCTATTATTTCTTTTCTTAACGCTTCAAGCTCTTCGAGCACTTCGGCCCTGTGCTGGCTTGCAGCCTGGTTCTGCGCATCGAAAACTTCCTGGTTCGCATCTACATGCCCAAGAAGGCTCTCGATGGTATTATGGCGGTATACCTCACCGATTGGCACATCGATGCCAAGCTCGCGGCGAAGTCCTGCCATCATACGAAGGATCTTGATGGAATCGCCTCCAAGATCAAAGAAATCATCACGGATACCGATTGGTTCCCTGCCTAAAATCTCTTCCCAGATCCCTGCTACCGTTTTTTCTCTGGCAGTGCGGGGAGCCGCATATTCACTGGCACGAAGACTGCCAAGGCCGTCTATGGAAGGAAGCTGGGCTTTGTCCAGCTTTCCGTTGGCGGTCA
>NZ_JAGHZZ010000005.1:0-116234 GCF_017745095.1 Sporocytophaga sp.
AAGCATCTAAGTGCGAAACTCACCTCAAGATGAGGCTTCTTTATAAGGGTCGTCATAGACGATGACGTTGATAGGTTGCAGGTGTAAAGACAGTAATGTCCTAAGCTGAGCAATACTAATTACCCGTAGACTTTCCGTTAGCGCTGTGTGTTATAGTATATATCTTTTTCTCAGATGTTGTCATGACCTTAAACAAAAGGTTTAAGAGTCAAAAAAATAAAAGCATTTAAAACCTTAATGGTGATTATAGCGCGGGTGTTCACCTCTTCCCATTCCGAACAGAGAAGTTAAGCCCCGTGGCGCTGATGGTACTAGGATAACACCCGGGAGAGTAGGTAGTCGCCAACCTTATTATTATAAAGCTCTGAAGACAGTTCAGAGCTTTTTTTATTTATATGGTTCGGCATATTTTAATCAACAGAAACAAATGCTTATTTTTATATTTAATTTTTTAGTGTTATCGTTTTAGATTTAATTCACATTTGCTCCTATTCATTTAGTCAAATTGAAAATTTAATTTTTATATTACAGTCCTGAAACCAGATTTCTTGTTTTGAATTAATGAATTTTCTATATCCTTCTTTTTTGTTTGCATTATCGGCTATATTAATTCCGGTAATTATTCATCTCTTTAATTTCCAACGTCCAGTTAAGGTGTTGTTTACCAATGTTTCCTTTCTGGAGGTAGTTAAGGAATCAACATCAACTCGATTTAGATTAAAACAAATATTAATCCTACTCAGCAGAATATTATTTATTTTGTTTCTGGTTTTGGCTTTTGCTCAGCCAATAATTCAAGGGAATGGCATTGGGGCTAAATCAAAAAATAATGTAGGGGTATATCTGGATAATTCATATAGCATGGAAAATGAATTAGAGGATGGAAAAGCTCTCGATGTGGTAACAAAATCATTGTTATCTCTAGTAGATCTTAATCCGGCATCCACAAACTATGCACTTTTGACCAATAATTTTGAGGGAAAAGATTTATTTAAAAGAAACAAAGGCCGGTTTAGCGAAAGACTGTCTGAAATAAAGTTTTCCAATGAATATAGGAGTGCTGAGGAGGTTAATAATAGATTTAGAAATCTGGGTGATTTAGAGAGTAAGTTTATTAATCACTATTATTGGTTTTCTGATTTTCAAAAATCAACCATGGGATCCTTAGAAAACTTGGTATTAGATTCTTTATCTGAATATTATTGGATTCCAGTTCAAAATAAAGAAGTGTCTAATGTTTTCATTGATTCAGTTTGGTTGGGAACTCCTTATGTAAAAGTTAATCAAAATAATGAAATAAATGTAAAGCTTAATTATCAAGGATACGAAGATAATAAAGAAGTAAATTTGAAACTAAGTATTGATGGTATTCAAGTTAGTTCTGCTGTAACACAAGTTGGCAATGGAATTTCTTTAGTCGTGAAAATACCTTTTAACATAACTGGAAATACAGTTAAAAAATGTATTCTTACTATCGATGATAGTCCTATTTCTTTTGATAATCAATATTTCTTCACAATTAATCCTAGCCCAAAGGTTAATGTTTTATTAGTGGATGATGGGAATAATACCTATTTGAGAAATTTATTTAATAACGAAGATATTTTTGTTGTTACATCAACTACATCAGGTAATCTTGATTATTCTTCTATACCAGTTTCCAATTTAGTAGTAATTAATGCTGTTAAAAGTATTCCAGCTTCTCTTTCTGAATCCATTGCTGAATATGTTAAGAAAGGTGGGGATCTTATATATGTCCCTGCAAGCAATACCGATATAAATAACTTAAATGGATTTTTAAAAAGCTTAAATATATCTCAGGTTGATTCGTATGCTTCAGATACTTTAGGTGATAAGGGGCTTTATACTTTAGTGCCTCCAGACTTTAACAATCCTTTCTTTAAAAATATATTTGAGAAAAGGGATCAAAATATTTCAATGCCATATGCTTTTCCAATTTTATATTCCCCAAATCAATCTAATGGATTATTAAAATTTAAGAATGGAAGATCGTTTTTGTCAGAATTTACTTCAGGAAAAGGCAAGTTATTTTTCTTTGCAGCCCCATTCAATTCTGGTTATACTAACTTTCCAAGGCATGCATTATTTGTTCCAGTTTTATATAAAATCGGATTTGATAGTTTTTCTTCGTATGAAAAGTTAGGATACAGTTTTCAGGATAAAAACTTTACGATAGAATTAAATGATACTCGTGGTGAAAATATTTTTACAATAGAAGGTAATGGGGTTAAGTTTATTCCAGATCAAAGAATTTTGGGAAAGCAGCTTATTGTTGAAATACCTGACAAGGAAATGGGACCTGGATTTTATTCTCTTGTAAACAAGCAAGGAAATCTTGAAAGGATTATTCCTCTAAATTTTGGCAAGAAAGAATCCATTATGGATTTTTATTCTATAGATGAGTTGAAAAAAGTTCAGGCGACACATCCTAATGTTAAAATTCTTCCTCTTGAAAATACTGATTCTTTTCTCAAAGATTTTAAAAATGAAGAGCAGGGAAGGCCTCTTTGGAAATATTGTTTAATTTTGTGCCTGTTGTTTTTACTCACGGAAATTTTATTGATTCGTTTCTTTTAAAATGAAAATTCTCTTAAAATCTGCTGAAATAATAGATAAAAATTCACCTTATCATTTTCAGAAAAAGAATATAATTATTGTTGATGGTAAAATTGAAAAGATTGGAGATTTTGATGAGACAGCTGATATTGTACTGGAAAGCCCCGATTTAAAAGTTTCACCAGGATGGTTTGATTTAAGGGCGTCTATAAAAGATCCTGGAAGCGAACATAAAGAAGATATTCATTCTGCTACCAAAGCTGCTGCTTCGGGTGGATTTACCGGTATGGTTTGTATGCCGAATACTAAGCCGGTTTTACAAACTAAAGATTTGGTTGAATATATTTCTAACAGGTCTGCAAATAAAATAACTTCTGTTTACCCTGTAGCTGCTGTAACTATTGACAATAAGGGTGAAGAGATTACAGAAATGATTGATTTGCATAAAGCTGGAGCAATAGCTTTTTCTGATGGGAATAAACCTATCTGGCATTCAGATGTGTTATTAAAAACACTTCAATATCTTCAGTCATTTGATGGTTTATTGCTTGTTCATGCTGAGGATAAATATGTTTCAATGTATGGTCAGATGAATGAAGGCTTAACCAGTACGCTGCTGGGATTGAAGGGGCTTCCCAAATTGGCTGAAGAGATAATTGTTGAAAGAGACCTTAGAATATTAAGATATACAGGAGGTAAGATTCATTTTTCTCACGTTAGTAGTCCTCGGTCATTTGAACTTATTAAAGAAGCTAAAGCTGAAGGTTTGAATGTTACTTGTGATATTACAGCATACAATCTCGCTTTAGATGATACTTTATTAGCTTCATTTGATACTAATTTAAAAGTGAACCCACCATTGAGATCTAAGGAAGATGTTGACGCTTTCTGGAGTTATTTAAAAAATGGAATTATTGACGCTATTGTATCAGATCATAATCCTCAGGATGAAGAGAGTAAGAATTTAGAATTTGACCTTGCTGAGTTTGGAATGATTGGATTAGAATCGGTGTTTTCCATTGTAAATACAATTAAAAGAGATATTCCTCTTGAAACTCTCCTTGATAAAATAGCCTATGCACCGCGCAGAATTCTTGGTATATCTCAGCCTGTTATAAAGGAGGGCGAACTTGCTGAAATTACCATTTTTGATTCTGAAAGAGAATGGGAGTTTACAAAAGATGACATTAAATCAAAATCTAAAAATACTCCATTTGTTGGTTGGAAATTCAAAGGGAAACCCTTGGCAGTAATTAACAAAGGAATGTATTTTATTAATAACTAAGATGGCTTCTCTAAGACCAGATATATCTGTTGTAGTGCCTTTGCTGAATGAGGCAGAATCATTACCCGAACTTACTAAATGGATAAGTAGAGTAATGGATACGAATAATTTTAAGTATGAAGTTATTCTTGTGGATGATGGCAGTACAGATGAATCGTGGGATGTCATTGAAAAATTAAATAAAGAGAATCCTTATATTAAGGGGATAAGATTTAGTCGTAACTATGGTAAAAGTGCAGCTTTGAACCAGGGATTCCATAATGCCTCAGGTGAAGTTGTAATTACAATGGATGCAGATTTACAGGATAGTCCGGATGAGATCCCTGAATTGTATGATATGATCAAAAAACAGGGTTTTGATCTAGTTTCCGGTTGGAAAAAGAAAAGATTTGACCCGATTTCTAAAACAATCCCTACTAAGTTATTTAATGGTGTAACCAGTAGTATATCAGGAATTAAGCTTCATGATTTTAACTGTGGTTTGAAAGCCTATAAGTACCAGGTGATTAAAAATGTTGAAATATATGGGGAAATGCATCGCTATATTCCTGTAATAGCTAAAAGAAACGGTTTTGGAAAAATCGGGGAAAAGGTGGTTCAGCATCAGGCAAGGAAATATGGAACCACTAAATTTGGTCTGGAACGGTTCTTATATGGTTTCCTTGATTTGTTATCAATAACCTTTGTAACTAAATTCAAAAAAAGACCAATGCATTTTTTTGGCTCTTTAGGCACTTTGTCTTTTATCTTCGGTTTTTTTACTACTTTTTATTTGCTTGCAGATAAGATATATAATCTATCTATGGGGATTAAAGGGAGAGATGTGGTCAATAATACCTGGTTCTACTTGGCATTAGTAGCTATAATTATTGGTGTACAACTATTTTTGGCAGGTTTTATCGGAGAAATCCTAACAATGAACTCTCATAAAAAGACTGATTATATAGTTCTTGATAAAGTCGGAGATATTGCATGAGAAGGTATTCTGTAGTTATTCCAATCTACAACCGTCCTGATGAAATTAAAGAGCTTTTGGAAAGTCTTACCAAACAGACTTACAAGAATTTTGATGTTGTTATTGTTGAGGATGGATCTTCAATAAAATGTGAGGGTATAGTTAATTCTTTTAAATCGCAACTTGAAGTAGCGTATTATTATAAAGAAAATACCGGGCAGGGCTTTTCCAGAAACTATGGATATGAAAGAGCCAAAGGAGATTACTTTGTAGTTTTTGATTCCGACTGCATTATCCCTGCAAACTATTTTGAAGAGCTAGAAAAAGCTTTAAATGAGAATTATCTGGATGCATTTGGAGGTCCGGATAAAAGTCATCCTTCATTTACAGATATTCAAAAAGCAATTAGCTACTCTATGACTTCTCTATTTACTACAGGGGGGATAAGAGGGAATAAAAAAAGCGTTGGAGTTTTCCATCCAAGAAGTTTTAATATGGGGATATCAAGGCAGGTATTTGAGAAAACCCGAGGATATATTATTACCAGGATGGGAGAGGACATTGAATTTAGCATAAGAATATTAAATAGTGGATTCAAATCTGGCCTTATAGAGAATGCTTTCGTTTATCATAAAAGGAGGACTAACTTTTCACATTTCTTTAAGCAGTTACATTTTTTTGGAAGGGCGAGAATAAATATTTACAGATTTTTTCCTTCGGAGTTAAAGCCAATTCATTTTATGCCAGCAGTGTTTACCTTGTTCTGCGCATTTACAATACTTTTTGCAATTTTTAGAAATAACTTATTCTATTTATGCTCCGGAATATTGCTTTTATATTCAGTGCTGATTCTGATAGATGCAACTATAAAAAACAGAAGTTTAAAAATTGGTTTTCTTAGTGTTGCCGCTGTATATACACAGCTTACGGGCTATGGGATCGGCTTTTTAACAGAACTTAAAAGAGAGTTGATTAAAGAGAAGAAATAATCTTACTTTTTACATAGATAAATAATTTCTTCTTTGGGCAAAGCATATCTCTCTACAATTTTAGGATCAAGTTGCATTACGAAGTCATCCTCAATAACTGTAAATCCTCCCTGCTCAAGTCGTTTTTTGTAATCTCTTCCATAAACGCGTACGTGATCATTTTGTCCGAATATTTTTTCTCTGTCAGCAGGATCAGTTATAGAAAAATCTTCAAAAGTAGTTTCGCGGGATAAGTCAAGAGGAGATTGGATGATAGCCCATCCACCTGGCTTCAATACCCTGTAAATTTCACTCATTGCTTTAATATCACTATCAACGTGTTCCATTACGTGATTACAGAAAGCCACATCAAAGGTATTGGCTTCAAATGGAATTTGGTGTATATCCATTTTAACCTTAGCCAAAGGAGATTCGAGATCGGCGGTGATATAATCAAGGTTCTTAAGTGCTTCAAAACGATGAATAAAACAGTGTTCCGGAGCTATATGCAACACTTTTAACTTAGCGGTAAAGAAATTGGTTTTATTCTTCAGATATAACCACATCAAACGATGTCTTTCAAGAGAAAGGCTGTCAGGCGCCAAAGCATTAGGTCTTGGAATTCTCCCATATGGTAGGAATTTTCTATATGTTTTCCCTGATATTGGACATTCTACATTATTACCTGCATAAAATAGAGCAATAATTTTAAGTGCCAGCGGACTAAATATCTGTAGATATTTTCTGGGAATTTTTCTGATGACCAGACTTATTAACTTTTTCATTTAAATGCCAAATTACCATTCCAAAGATAGCTGATATTTTGCCCTTTATCCTAAGAAAAATAAAAAGAAAAACTTTCGATATTAGCCTTGGTTAATCTAATAGTATTATGATAAAGAACTATGAGGATAGCACAAGTGAGTCCGCTTTTTGAAAGCGTGCCACCCAAATTATATGGAGGGACTGAAAGAATTGTTTCTTATCTGACAGAGGAATTAGTAAATCAGGGACATGAAGTAACTTTATTTGCTTCAGGAGACTCTGAAACTAAAGCTAAACTGATTGCACCCTGTAACAAAGCTTTAAGATTGGATAGTGAGAGTATGGACCCGCTTGCCCACCATTTTACTTTAATGGAAATGGTGCAAAGGGAAGTTGATAATTTTGATATAATACATTTTCATATTGATTACCTTCATTTTCCGCTATCAAGAAGAATGCTTACGCCGCATATCAGCACTTTGCATGGAAGGCTTGATATGACTGATCTTATTCCATTATACAAGGAATATAAAGAAATTCCGGTAGTGTCAATTTCTGATTTTCAAAGAAAGCCACTTCCAGAGGCTAACTGGATAGAAACCGTATATCATGGGCTTCCTTCAAACCTTTATAAGGGGAGTAACAAAGAAGGTAAATATTTGGCATTCTTAGGTAGATTTTCTCCTGAAAAGAGGCCTGAAAGGGCTATACAACTAGCCATTGATGCAGGTATTCCTATTAAGCTTGCAGCCAAAGTTGATACTAAAGATCATGAGTATTTTGAAACAGTTATTAAACCAATGCTCAATCATCCTTTGGTAGACTATATTGGAGAAGTCAGTGAAAAAGAAAAACAGGAATTCCTTGAAAATGCAATTGCTCTGGTTTTTCTGATAGACTGGCCTGAACCATTTGGTCTGGTTATGATAGAATCAATTGCCTGTGGTACTCCCGTAATTGCCTGGAGAAACGGAAGTGTTCCTGAAGTTATAGAAGACGGTGTGTCCGGAAGAATTGTAGAAAGTATGGAAGAAGCCCTTTGTAGTATTGAGGAGGTAAAAAAACTTGATCGAAATAAAGTGCGTGCTTGTTTCGATAAGAGATTTTCAGCAGAAAGAATGACTAGGGATTATGTAGAGGTTTATGATCAGCTGATCAAAACTAAAAGTATGTCCAATATTAATTTTGTTTATAAAAATGTTTAGGCATGGGAAGTTATATCAAGTATAAAAATCAATATTTTATCCTTGCCTCCTCCTCTCTTGCCGATGACAGGATTATGGTGCTCAAGCATGAAGATATGTTTGGGGTTTTTGATCGATATGGCGATGTCTTTCCGATTGGTCATGGTGCACAAGGATTGTTTTGTGAAGGAACAAGATTTTTAAGCAAACTGGAAATGCTCATCGAAGGACACAGACCTTTGCTTCTGAGTTCCAGTTTAAGGGAGGAAAATGAGTTGATGACAATAGACCTTACCAATTCTGACTATTTGAATAAAAATGGTTCTATCGCTGAAAAAGGTTCGTTGCATATTCACAGATCAAAGTTTGTATACAATAATGTTTGCTATGAAAAAATAAGACTATGCAATTTTGGAATGGAGCCCTTGACCTTCAATCTATCCTTGAGCTTTGAATCTGACTTTAAAGATATTTTTGAAGTCAGAGGTTTATCAAGAAAGAAGACGGGACGAAAGGCAACTCCTAAATATCTGCAAGATCAGATTATTCTCGGCTACAAAGGTCTTGATAATGTTCCCAGAAAAACAAGAATCAAATTTGAAAAAGCTCCTGATTCTGTCGAAAATAAAAAAGCTGCTTATAAAATTCAATTAGCGCCTAAGGCATGTGATTACATTTCTTTTGCAGTAGCTTGTGAAATCGGAAAAAAAGAAACGCAAATTCTGAAATATGAAGATGCATGTAATCAGGTTATTAAAACGCTTGAGAAATTTAAACAGGAGTCATGTGAGTTGTTGACCTCTAATGAGCAGTTCAATGAGTGGTTGCACAGATCAAAATCTGATTTGATCACTATGGTATCGAATACGGAATACGGCATATATCCTTATGCAGGTATTCCCTGGTACAGCACACCTTTTGGAAGGGATGGAATTATAACTGCCTGGCAATGCTTATGGTTAAATCCTGAAATAACTAAAGGGGTATTGAAGTATCTAGCAGCAACACAGGCCGAGATTGAAAATGGTTTTCAGGATGCAGAGCCTGGTAAAATTTTTCATGAGAAAAGAGGGGGAGAAATGGCGGAACTTGGTGAAATTCCATTTAAGCTCTACTATGGTACTATAGATGCAACACCACTCTTTGTCGCGCTGGCTGGAGCTTATCTTCAAAGAACAAACGATCTTGAAACACTTCGACATATCTGGCCCAATATTGAAGCGGCATTGAAATGGATTGACAATTTCGGAGATATAGACGGTGATGGATTTGTTGAATATCAGAAAAAATCTGAAACCGGTCTTAACAACCAGGGATGGAAAGATTCTCATGATTCTATATTTTACTCTAACGGAAAACTGGCAAAAGGTCCTATAGCTTTATGTGAAGTACAGGGTTATGTATATGACGCCAAGATGAGTGCAAGTTTGATAGCGCGAGAACTTGGGATGGAGGAAAAGGCAGATGAACTTAATCTTCAGGCCAATGAACTAAAGGAAAAGTTTGCAAGTGCCTTTTGGTCTGAAGAGAAAAAGTGCTATTACATTGCACTAGATGGACAAAAGAACCCCTGTGATGTTGTATCAAGCAATGCAGGCCATTGCTTGTTTTCAGGAATAGCCAAAAAAGAGCATGCAGAGCAGTTAGCTTGCACACTTCTTAATGAAAAAATGTTTTCGGGTTGGGGTATAAGAACTATTGCTACAGATGAAATTAGATATAATCCTATGTCATATCACAACGGATCAATCTGGCCTCATGACAATTCATTGATTGCCTATGGATTGTATAAGTATGGTAATTATGAAGAAGTACATAAGGTACTTAAGGGGATGTTTGATGTAACTACCTTTGTGGACTTGCAAAGGTTACCTGAATTGTTCTGTGGTTTTGAAAAAAGAAAAAATGAGGGGCCTACCGCATATCCTGTAGCTTGCTCTCCACAGGCTTGGGCTGTTACTTCAGTTTATTTTCTACTACAGGCATCTTTGGGAATTGAAATCAATGCAAAGGAGAATACAATTAACTTTGTAAATCCAACATTACCGTCATTTATAAATGAACTTACGATCACAAATCTGAAGGTGAATGACTCGAAAGTGGTTATTCAGATTAGACGAAATTTAAATAATGAAATTGATGTCTATCCGCTTCACAAAGATGGTGATGTAAAGATTAAAAAAGTAGAGAATGAAAATTTTCTTATCAAGAAAAATAAACTGGTAGAAGCAGGGTAATTTATTCTGCTTCCACCAGCAATATTGAATTTTAATATTCAAACTTAACCCCTGTGTATGTATAAGGGGTGAGAGCTTTTAACTCGGCCTTCACAGTAGCAGAAACATTAAGTGTTTCAATAAATGCTTCGAAGATTTCTCGAGTTATTTTCTTGTTTTGTCTGGTCAAATCTTTTAAAGCTTCATAAGGTTTTGGATATCCAACTCTTCTTAAAATCGTTTGAATTCCTTCCGCAATAACAACCCAGTTATTTTCAAGATCCCTATCTATCGCAGCTTTATTTAGCTCAATTTTTTCAAGTCCTTTTAATAAAGATTTAATAGCTATATACATATGAGCAATAGGTACTCCAACATTTCTAAGTACTGTAGAGTCAGTTAAGTCTCTTTGCAATCTTGATATGGGAAGTTTAGAGGATAAATGTTCAAATATAGCATTTGCAATACCAAGGTTACCTTCTGAATTTTCGAAGTCTATTGGGTTTACTTTATGTGGCATTGCGGATGAGCCAATTTCTCCTTCTTTTATTTTCTGTTTAAAGTATTCCATTGAAATGTATTGCCACATATCTCTGTCAAGATCTATCAGAATCGTATTGATTCTTTTCAAATTATCAAACAGGGCAGCGAGGTTGTCGTAATGCTCTATCTGAGTAGTAAACTGACTTCTGTGTAATCCTAGCTGAGTATTCAGGAATTCATTAGCGAATTGTATCCAGTCTATTTCCGGATATGCAGAAAAATGAGCATTAAAATTTCCTGTTGCGCCTCCGAACTTTGCAGAATATGGGACATTCTTTAATAACTCAAGTTGGTTGTTAACTCTTTCAACAAATACCATCAATTCTTTCCCGAGAGTAGTTGGAGAAGCAGGCTGACCATGTGTTTTGGCAAGCATTGCAATTCCTTTCCATTCTTTTGCAATTCCTATTAATGAATTTTGGAGAAGATAGATCAGTGGTAATATTTCTTCCTGAACGGAATCTTTTAACAGCATTGGAATCGCTGTATTATTAATATCCTGAGAAGTTAATCCGAAGTGAATGAATTCGCTGTATTGAGAAATATTTAAGCTATCAAAAGCAGCTTTTATGAAATATTCAACAGCTTTGACATCGTGGTTGGTTTTCTTTTCTATTTCCTTAATTTCCTGAGCTTGCTTTTCGTTAAAATTTAAATAAATATTTCTTAAAGAAGGGTACAGGCTTTTGCTAAAGGATTCAAGGCCGGGAAGGGGCAATTCTGCCAGTGCAATAAAATATTCTATTTCAACTTGAATTCTGTATTTGATTAAGCCAAATTCTGAATAATAAGGAGCAAGATTTTTAACTTGATTTCTGTATCTGCCATCAATAGGCGAGATCGCTGTCAATGCGTTTAATTCCATTTTTTCAAAATAAACAGCAAAGATAAAAATAATACGCTTTTATCCCGAAAAAATAAATTTTAAAATCAATATTCTGATTAATAGTTATTTGTAGTGATTTGGAAGTTCAGATTTGCTTCAGAATTTCTAAGTTACTTTGAAGCACAATAAGCCAATGGCTTATCCCACCAATACCCTCTATAAGGCCGGCATCCCTCTATGCCGGCTTTTTTTTAGTTATTAAGTAGTAAGTGATAAGTTGTAAGAACTTAAAACTTATTAATCCGCAGGTTCAATATGTATAAGCACATCCTTAACCTTGGGAAGGTCTTTTAGTAATTGATTTTTAACATCATGTGCGAGCTTATGGCCTTCTTTAACAGAAATGTCGCCATTAACCATTACATGAAGGTCTACATAGAAATCGAATCCCATTTTTCTTACCAGGCATTTATCAAGCTCAACTACTCCTGGTACTTTTCTGGCAATGTCCTTTACTTGTTGGGCTATAGAAGGGTCGGGGGCCACATCCATCAGTTCATCCAATGCGGATTTCATTATTGACCATGCATTATATATGACTAAACCTGAAGCCACCAGTGCTGCCCAGTCATCAGCACTTTCATACCCCTCTCCTCCAATGAGGGCGATTGTGATGCCAATAAATGCTGCTAGAGAAGATAAAGCATCACTCCTGTGATGCCAGGCTTCTGCTTTCATTGCCGAGCTTTGATGAGCTTCTCCGGCCTTATTGACAAATCTGAACAGAATTTCTTTTACGAATATGATAGCACCCAATAAAATTAATGTAAAAGAAGCAGGGGCCTTATGAGGAGTACGAATATTGTATATACTTTCTGTAATTATAAATATAGCAGCTGCGAAAAGTAAGAAAGTAAGAATAATGGATGCAATTGGTTCAGCCTTTCCATGGCCATAGGGATGGTTTTCATCACGTTCTTTAACAGAAACTTTTAATCCTATGAAAAGAATAATAGAACTGATTACATCAGAAAAAGACTCAATAGAATCAGCAATAAGTGCAAAAGAATTACCAAATATACCTGTTAGCAGTTTTAGTATGCCCAGAAATAGATTTGAAAAGAGACTTCCAATGATGATTTTTTGACCCGGAACAGAAGTTTTTTTTGAGACTTCGATCATTCTATGTATTTTTCTTTAAAATTACAAAACGTGTGTAAAGGTAATCAATAACTGTTCTTGCCGCGGAACTTTTATTTTGCCTTAATCAATAAAGTTTTCAAACCTTTTAACCACAAAACAATTATCTATACTACTTTTTAAAATTGTATGAAAAAAATTAATTGCATATTACTAATCGATGACGATGAGATTAGCAATTTCATAAATGAAACTTTATTGAAAAGAATGGGAGTAGCGAGCGAAATTAAAGTGGTAAAAAATGGCATCGATGGATTAAAATATATCACAATATTTGACGAAAAGGGCATCTGTCCTGAACTTATTTTATTAGATCTCAATATGCCAGTCATTGATGGATATGAGTTCCTTGAATCTTTTGACAAGCTAATTTTTGAAAATAAGAATAATGTAAAAATAGTTGTTCTTTCTTCATCGAATAACCCGAGGGACGAAGAGCGATTAAAAAAGGAGTTTGGCATAACTAATTATTTTGTCAAGCCCCTTACAGAAGAAAAGGTCCTTAGTATATTAAACTTAAAACCAGCCACTTCATCCAAATAAGTACTTCTGAATAAATCCCAAAATAAAGGTTTGCCTGATCTGAAACATAATGAGACAAAAATTGCTTATTTATATAATCAGATGTTCCATTAAAAACATTAAAGTTATGGCTAGACCTAGTTTAAGATTAATCGAAGCCCTTAGGACTGCAGCAAAACAGATTGGAAATAAAACCAATTATAACTGGAAAGATATTGGATCATGCAACTGTGGCAATTTGGCGCAGATTCTCACAGGGTTAGATAAAAAGCAAATCACGAAGTTTGGCATAAAGAAGCACGGTGACTGGGACATGCTATCTCGTTTATTCAGAAAAGAAAGTGGTTATGAAATTGATGAAGTCATAGCTGTAATGCTTGATGCTGGTCTGATTCTGGATGATTTTGCAAATCTGGAAAATCTTACAGACAGAAGGATATTGATGAGAATGGGAGAGAATGTTTATCTTAAAAGAGACAAGAGAGAGGATGTAATTTTATATCTTAACACCTGGGCTTCTATATTGGAAGAAGAGCTTCTAAAAGAGATTAATATTAAGGACGCGGAAAGCGTTTTATCCGAAGAGGAAAAAGAGAAAGTATTGACAGAGTAGGAAATCTTCCTACTCTTTTTTCTTTTTAATAAGTCATTTTTGTGGTAGTTTTTTTTTAATTTTCTTGCCTTTTAAAAATTCCCTAATGAAGTTTAAAAAAGTTGCCAAAGATATATTCTATCTTTTTTCTCAAACCTATAAAGAATGGATAAAGGATGATCCTTTTGAAATGAGTGCATCCGTTGCTTATTATGCTATTCTTTCATTACCTGCATTATTACTTATAGTTATCAATACAGCAGGAATTATTTTTGGGAAAGATGCAGTGGAAGGTAAAATTGCCCTTGAAGTAGGCAAAGTGCTTGGATACGAGGCTGGAAGTATAATTCAGGGAATAGTTGCCAATGCAAGTTTAAAAGCGAGTTCAAGATTTACAGCTTTTGTTGGTTTGGGTACATTGATTTTTGGAGCTACAGGAGTTTTTATAGCACTTCAGAAATCAATTAATAAAGTTTGGGAAGTAAGGGTTAATCCTAAAAGTGGAATATTAAAATACATCATGAGTAGGGTTACTTCTTTCGCTATCATTATTTTTATCGGAGTGCTGATTTTAGCTTTTATATTGATTACTACAGCTCTCAATGCATTTAGTACCTGGCTCAATCAACATTTACCCTATCATATAGTTTCCTGGTTTTTTGTTATAAATTTCCTGGTATCATTCGGTATCATTACTTTATTGTTTGCTATCATCTATAAATATTTACCGGACGTAAAGATAGCCTGGGGAAGTGTATGGTTCGGTGCTGCGTTAACTTCGTTCCTATTTGTTATTGGAAAGCTTGCCATGGGATTTTATTTTGTACATATGAACCCAGCATCTGCTTATGGTGCTGCCGGATCTTTGATATTAATTATGATCTGGGTTTCGTATTCTTCACTTATCCTATTTTTCGGTGCTGAATTCACTCATGTATATGCAAAAAAATACGGATACTCCATCAAGTATTCCAAATATGCAATGAAGATGGAGGACTTCTATAAGGAGAAATACAGTAAATCCTAAAATGTAAGCTGATAAGATACTCCCATAGCACCATTATAGTATGTCGGTATTAGGCATTGGGTTTTTCTTCCCCACCTGTTTCTATGGGTAAGGTAAGCAATTTGGGCTGAAAGAATTCCAAATCCGGCACCTGCAAGCACATCGGACATCCAATGTTTATTGTTGGCCATTCGGAAAAATCCTACTGCTGTTGCTATAGTATAAGCACCTACTCCATACCATTGACTTTTGTATCTGAATTCTTTATGCACAATAGTTGCCGCAGCAAAGGCCTGGGCTGTGTGACCAGAAGGAAATGATTTCCAATCTGAACTATCTGGCCTTTGAATATGAGTGATGTTTTTTAGAGGAAATGTGATTGCAGTCATGATCAACTCTGTCTTTACAATTAGTATTGCGGTATTGATAAAATCGTTCTGACATCTGATTTTTAAAAGGTTCAATACTACAAGTTCAGCGTAAGGTGCAAAAATAAGATAATCATCAACTCTTGTTCGAAAAGAAGGAAAGAGCTTTTGTATATCATTCCTTGCATCATAACTGCTATAGAATCCATGATTCTGAATGGTGGAAACCCCAAGACCTATGAGAACTGTAGGTGCAATAGCGGCTTTAAATACTCTTGATTTATACCATTTCTTATTCTGATGGTCTTTTATTTCATTTATTTTAGTAATCTCCGGGTTTATGCTATCGTTTGTCTGACAAATTCCGGGTTGTAGCTGAATTGCGAAAATAAAAATCAATAAAAAGTTCAATTGTTTCATCGACGGTCCTCCAAATTATTGACTAATTAATTTAAAGAACTTTTATATTAAAAAAATGTTAAAACGGCATTTGTTCAATTACTTTTAAAAAAACATCAATCAAATGTTTAAGATGATTTAAACATCTGAATATTCCTTTCCAAGCAAGATCAACTCTTTATAGTTTTTTTCGATTTGTAAATATTGGCCATATATCAGATTCTTCAGGTCTGACGGAAGATTTAAGGCCAGTATTTGTTGATATCCTTTCAATGTATTTTTTTCAACTTTAACAGCCTCCAGCAATATGGTATTCAAACTGGTGCCAGCGATATTGTCTTTTAGCTTTATCCAGAATCTTTTGGAATCTCCTAAGAAGCTTGTTCCTGCTTCTTCTGGAGTTTCATCAGAATATTTTAAAAGGTCATTCTGAAGAGCTTTACTCTGATTGCAATTTTGGTTTGATATACTTTGAAATGCCTTATTTTCTGTCATTCCAATTAGTTCCTTAAAAAAGAATAATCGATCATTGAGAGTTCTTATTAAAGAATTAACTCCTGAAACCAGCTCAAACGTTTCTTTCATAGCTATATATATGTATTTGAAAAAACAGTTTAAAAATCATCTTTGTTCTACTTGAAATTACTTCTTAAATTCTATAAGATATCAAAGGAATGATTGTAGATAATGATATTTATTTATAAGAATTATTGTTGTAATAAAAAGAAGAGAGGACAGACTATGAATCTTTTGGAAAACAGAGAACTACTAAGGGGGTTGTTAAAGCAGACAGATTACCTTAATACTGCAAATGGAGGAACTAGCATGACATCTTTTGAATTCAGCAAGACTGATTTTAATTTTGTTATTACCATTAAGTCTCCTTCTGTGTCTGCAGAAGCATTCCATATTATGCTTGATTTTAATCAATTGACAGTGTATACAGTGCTGGAAGGGTTCGATGATTATGAAGATGAAGACCTGGTGAAGATACCTTTGTTTATAAGGACTTTTGAGGTTCCTTCATTTGTTGACATCGAAAATATTGAAGCTGTTTATGAAAATGAAGAATTAAACATTCTTCTTCCATTCAAATCACCCCAGGAAAACGCGCATAGAATGATTGACATAAAGTTCAGATAAAATGAGGCTGGGAGTTGACCAGCCTCATTTTTATTACGATCATGTTTTATTTAAGGAACTTTTTGATTTCTGTATTCATCAATTATAATTTTTAATTAAGTGTTTTAAATTCAAAACAAATCCTTCTTCATTCTTTTCTTAAATATATTTACATGAATAATAATGCTTATCTTATTATTGTTTTTATGATAAAAGAAAAGATTGAAATTGTAAAAGGAGATATTACTCAAATACAAGTCGATGCAATTGTAAATGCAGCTAATTCTTCACTACTGGGTGGAGGAGGTGTAGATGGTGCTATTCACAGGGCAGCTGGAAAAGAGTTGCTGCATGAATGCAGGTTACTTCATGGTTGCAAAACCGGTGAGGCTAAGATTACTAAAGGATATAATTTGCCTTCAAAGTATGTCATTCACACTGTAGGGCCGGTTTGGAATGGAGGAACACATAATGAATCTACCTTACTCAAAAAATGCTATATTAATTCTCTAGCTTTAGCAGTTAAGAATAATTGTAATTCGATAGCCTTTCCTGCTATAAGTACAGGTATTTACAGATATCCATTTGAAGAAGCAACTGCAATAGCAATTGAGACAACAACTGAATTTCTGAAGCAAAACAATTTGGCGGAAAAAGTTATTTTTGTTTGTTTCAGTGAGGAAATGTTTAATATATACAAGAAAACTCTTGAAGAAATCTTATGAAAAACTTAAGGATATTAATATCAGGGAAAGTTCAGGGTGTTTTTTTCAGAGCTTCAGCCAGATCAGAGGCTAAAGCTCAAAACCTAGTAGGATTTGCTAAAAACCTTCCGGATGGAGATGTATTAATAGAAGCAATGGGAGAGGAAGAAAATCTGGAAAAGTTTTTGAAATGGTGTAATCATGGGCCAATGATGGCACATGTAGCATCAGTTAAAACAGAAGAAATTCCACTTGGCGATTCTACATCTTTTGATATTAATTATTAGTTATGTCTTTTAGGTATTTTTAGTGAAAAAGATAAAAGTAGAAAAGGAAAGAGTAAAACTTTTGAATGATAAACCTATATCGGAAAAGGGGAAGTATGTGCTTTACTGGATGCAACAATCTCAAAGGGTTGATTATAATCATGCCCTTGAATATGCGGCCTTGAAGGCGAATGAATTAGAGCTCCCGTTATTAGTGGTTTTCGGTTTAATGGACGATTATCCTGAAGCTAACCTTCGTCATTATCGTTTCATGCTTGAAGGACTTAGAGATACAGCAAATCTATTATCGAAAAGAAATATAAACTTTATTCTGAAAAAAGGTACTCCACCTGAAATAGCAAAAGAGTTTGCTGATGATGCTGCTATAGTTTTCTGTGATATGGGGTATCTGAGGCATCAGAGGTTATGGAGGAAACAACTATCAGAAACAGTTTCTTGCAGGGTAGTTCAGGTTGAATCTGATACTGTTGTTCCGGTTGAAATAGCAAGCACAAAAGCTGAATATGCCGCCAGGACTATTCGTAGAAAAATATGGCTCCATGCTGATATTTTTATAGTGCCTTTGGAAGAAGTGAAATTAAAACATTCTTCTCTAAATTTAAATTTCAAAAATACTTTATCATTGAATAGTATTGATGCTTTGATGGCCTCATTGAAGCTTGATGCTAGTGTTGGCAAAGTTGATCAGTTTTTTAAAGGAGGGCCAACAGAAGCAAAAAAGAGACTGGCTCATTTTATTGCCAAGAAACTTGCTTTATATGTAGAAAACAGAAATCAACCTTATACAGATGATATTTCGCATATGAGCATGTATCTGCATTTTGGGCAGATCAGTCCTGTTGAGATATTGTTAGCAATCAAAAAACATAAATCAGGAAAGGAAAATGCAGACTCGTATATTGAAGAGTTACTTGTAAGACGAGAGCTATCCATCAATTTTGTTTATTACACTTCCGATTATGATCGCTACAGTTTTCTTCCGGATTGGGCTAAGAATACTTTGGAGAAACACAAGGCAGATGAACGTCCTCACCGGTATACTTTAAAACAATTAGAAGCGTCAAAAACTCATGATCCTTATTGGAATGCTTCTATGGATGAAATGAAGATTACAGGCTTCATGCATAATTATATGAGAATGTATTGGGGGAAAAAGATATTGGAATGGTCAGATACTCCAGAGAAAGCGTATAAAAATTTAATTTACCTTAATAATAAATATTTCCTGGATGGACGAGATCCGGCTTCTTATGCAAATATCGGGTGGATATTTGGATTACATGACAGGCCTTGGGGGGAGCGACCGATATATGGCACTGTAAGAACTATGGTAGCTTCAGGGCTGGAGAGAAAAACAAATCCCAAGGCTTATATTGAAAAAGTAAATTTGCTGAAGGAGAAAGTACAAAAAAAAGAGGACTGATTTCTACCAGTCCTCTTCGTTTTTCTTTTGTCCTGTGATCATGTAGGACTTTAAATTTTCTATAGTTTTGTTAACCTCAGCGTTTACTTTGTTTACGAAATCACCTTTGCTCTGAGACCTCATTTTTGCATAAAAAGCTTCCAGAGTCTGGGCCGTTTTAGCTCCGTTTTTGCTGTCATAGATCATGAAATCTGTGATAGTATATTTATACTTACCAGGTTTCTGATAGATACTGATGTTATAAGTTAACACGTAATCGGTTTTATATTTAAAATCATACGTGATTAAAACATTGAAAGTACCTTCTTTACTGATTTTTCCTGTTTCCTTGTTGTCAAAATCCAGACTTGTACTGTTGTAAAATTTTCCCATCCATTCTTTAGATCTTTCATAGATCAGTTCTTTTGTCAGAGTGTCTATGTTCACGGTTTCCTGGAAAGTGAATTTTTTTGTCTCAGGATCTGTCGGAAAAGATTGGGCAAAAGTCACAGCTGGCAATAAAGCCAGTAGGAATAATAAAATTTTTGTCCTCATGCTTAATCGATTTGGTTAAAGATTAATTCTGATGCAAATGTATAAGAATTAGTGAAAGTTAAAAACGATCTTGAAAAAATGCAATAGAACATTTGTTGCGAGCATGTAAAATTTATTGAAAAAGTGAGTTTAAATCCTTGTCTACTATTGGTAAATTTGTTTACACATTATTATAAAGACCGAGTTATTAAACTATTTTTTATGAAAACGAAAATATTATTAAGCTCCCTATTAAGCCTTTCTTTGCTGCAGTGTCAAAAAGTACCGGTAACAGGTAGAAGACAACTGGATTTTATACCTGCTTCAGAAATGCAGTCCATGAGCTATACCAATTATAAAGAATTTTTAGGAGGTCATCAATTGTCTTCCAACGCTGAAAAGGCTGCCATGGTAAAGAGGGTTGGTGAAAATATTAAGAGAGGGGTAGAGCAATACATGGCTCAGAACAATCTGACTTCAAGGCTTAAAGGGTTTCAATGGGAGTTTAACCTGGTTGAAGATCCTACTGTTAATGCTTGGTGTATGCCTGGGGGAAAGGTTGTGGTTTATACAGGGATACTTCCTGTTGTGCAGGATGAAACCGGCTTGGCTGTAGTTCTAGGGCATGAAATTGCACATGCTATCGCAGAGCATGGTTCAGAAAGAATGAGTCAGGAATTGATCACTCAGATGGGAGGAACAGCAATGAATATTGCATTGGCGAGCAAGCCTGCTGAAACAAAAGCGCTTTTTAATACAGTCTACAATACTGGTAGTCAGGTAGGAGTATTACTGCCATACAGTCGTTTGCATGAATCAGAAGCAGATCATTTGGGATTGATATTCATGGCAATGGCTGGTTATGATCCATCTAAAGCTGTAGAATTCTGGCAGAGAATGAAAGCCCAGGGCGGCGCTAAGCCTCCACAAATTCTGTCAACGCATCCATCAGATGAACAAAGGATTCAGAAAATACAAAAAGAGCTTCCTGAAGCTATGAAGTATTACAAGAAAGGTTAAACGGGAAATCAGGAAGAGTATACATTTTAAAATTATATTATGAGAGTTTATTTATTAGTAGGAATTTTATTTTTTCATCTGAGTGTATTTGGGCAGGAAAGTGCAAATAATAAAAGTATCAGAGTTAAAGAAAAAAAGAGTGTTTACGTAAGTGTCTTAGCTGGATATGGATTCGGAATAGGAACAGGCCAAAACTTTCAGACTCAGCAAACATCTTCAAAAAGTGTCGTGTCAGCGAAAGCTCATTCTTTTGGGAAGGGATTTAATTTATCATTCGTGACTGGAATTATGATTACCCAAAACATAGGGACAGAATTAAATCTAGGATATCATTTTGGCGGAAGCAATAAGAAGCAACATATTTGGATTAATGATACAGCTTCTGCTCAGAGGGTTGAGGAAAATTATGAGTTTAGAGCCAATTATGGAATCATTAATCCCAATCTTGTAATTGCTCCTGGTAATTCAAAAACAGTGGTACCATATGTAAAACTGGGACCATCATTTTTATTTGGAAAAACCAAAACTTTGTATGAAGCTAAAGTTAGATTTTTAAATGGAGCTAAAGGAACAGAAAATGCAGAATGGGAATATACTGGTGGATTTGGTTTAGGATTTAGTACAGCGGGAGGTATAAAATTTAAGACTCCAAATGATAAAGTTTTTTTTGTTATAGAAGCATCATATAATTCTCTAAGTTTTGGCGTCAAAAAGGGTAAAATGATCAGTGATACTTATCAGAATATGTATAGGAATCGACCACTTACAACCTCAGAGAAAGAAGTAGTATTTGTTGATGAAATAGATGAAAAAGCCGCTCAGAATCCTAATAAACCAATGCAAAAGCTGAAATACAAAGCAAATGCGGATAATATAACTCTAAGTCTGGGCTGGTATTTTATACTTTAATTTTTCAAGGTAATATTAAAAATGACCGCTATAAGTTTAACAGTCATCGGCAGTGGTGACGCCTTCTGCAGTGATGGAAGATTTAATTCGTGTTACTATCTGGAGTGGGGTGATAAAAAAATATTGCTAGATTGTGGCCCCACTTCCCTTGCTGCTATAAGAAAGTGCAGCCTTGATCCAATGGCTGTAGATATTATTGTGATTTCACATCTCCACGGTGATCATATAGCAGGAATACCTTTTCTAATTCTGGAAGCGGATAAAGCAGATAAAAGAAAAAAGCCATTAACAATTATTACACCTCCTGACGGCGAAAGAAGGATTAAAGAAGTTTCTGCACTCCTATATCCGGATGCAATGGCAATGTATCAGAACCTTGATATTCGTTTTGTTCAATATTCACAAGGTGAAGATATCGAAATAGAAGGCTTTAAAATGAAATTTTTTAAGGTAAGCCATAATCCTTTGGTGAATCCTCATGGGTTCAGAATTGAAAAGGATTCTAAAACACTTGGATATTCCGGAGATACAGGATGGACAGATGTTCTATATCAGATTGCAGACAATGCTGACCTATTTATCTGTGAATGTAATTTTTATGAGAGAGAAACTTTAACTCACCTAAATTATAAGAAAATAGTATCAGAGCAGCAGAATCTTAAAGCTAAACGCATGCTTTTAACTCACTTTGGAAAAGAAAGCCTGGCTCGTTATTCAGAGATTAAGGGAGAAAAAGCAGAAGAAGGAAAGTGTATCTTATTTTAGGTAATAAAATCAACAATTTTCAAGATTACATTTTTCATCAGCTGTTTCAAATTCAATGGTGGCATGTTCAATTCCATAGTTTGCCAGCCTTAACTTGATTGATTCTTTTATTTGGGCGAGTTCGGATATCGTTTTCTCAGGAGCTACGATAAGATGAACTGTAAGAATAACATAAGTTTCATTCAGTCCCCATACGTGGAGATCATGAACATTTTTAATTTCATTAAAGCTTAGCAGAATTTCATTTATTTCTTCCACCTTCTTATCATCAGGAACTGCCTGAAGCAATATTCTGAGAGTTCCTTTCAGATTTCTGAAGGCATTGAATAAAATATATCCTGAAATTCCGATTGATAAAATGGGATCCAGAACAGGAATCTTCCAGAATTGCAAAACTATACTTCCAATCAGGACAGCTATCCATCCCATTATGTCTTCGATGAAGTGGAGCCTCATTACGCGCTCGTTCATGCTATCACCTTTGCTGAGTTTTAAGAAGGCAATACCGTTGAAGACAACTCCAAGAATAGCAAGGATAAGCATGCCTTCAGCATTTACTTCTTCAGGATTAAAAATGCGTTCCGCAGCTTTATAAATAATAAATGCTGAACTAACCAGAAGAATGGTTGCATTTATTAAGGCTGCTAGTAGTGAAAATCTCTTATATCCAAAAGAAAATGATGGTGTTCTTTTTTTCTTAGAAAGGTTTTCAAAATACCATGAAAGACCTAGAGAGAATGAATCTCCGAAGTCATGTACAGCGTCTGATATAATAGCAATACTATTGGTATAAATGCCACCTGCAAGTTCGATAAATGTAAAAAGCAGATTGATGAAAAAAGCCATTCTTAAGCCACCTTCAGAATCGTGGTGGTGGTGATCATGACCGTGATGATGATGGTGATGGCCGTGTGAATGTTTGTGCATGGAAGAAAAAGGAGGTTCTCTGTATAATAACAAAGAGCCGGAATTTCCGGCTCTTGTATAACTTAATTTTTAAACTGCTTGTTTGGTTTCTTCATCATTTTCAGCCTTCTTCTGAAGGCGCTTAGCTCTTAAGTTTTTTATGATCTTAAAGCCTTTCATTTCTTTCTTCTGATTCGAACTCACAAATGTTATAAGCAAGGCCGGAAGTAGAATAAGGTTGGTGATCATTGCAAAGAATAAGGTTAATGAAGTAAGAACCCCAAGAGCAATAGTTCCGCCAAACTGAGAGAATGAGAAAATTACAAATCCTCCGAAAAGTACCATGGAAGTATAGATCATACTTACACCTGTTTCTTCAAGACTTTTAATTACAGCAGCAAATACATTTCCATTCAGGTTTTTCAACTCCTGCTTAAACTTGCTCAGATAGTGGATGGTACTGTCAATTGATATACCGAAGGCGATACTGAATATCAATGCAGTACTAGGTTTCAGGGCTATATGGAAGATTCCCATAATACCTGCAGTAATGACCATCGGAACGATATTAGGGATCAATGAAATAATGATCATTCTGATATCGGTAAAGATAAATGCCATCATCAGAGAAATCAGAATAAAGGCAAGAATCAAACTATCCTTCAAGTCATTGATAAGGTATTCGTTTCCCTTAAGGAAAAGAAGTGTTGTACCTGTGATATGTGTCTTAAAGTGTTTATCTGCGAATATTTCATCAGCTTTCTTCTGAATATTATCTTTAATCAGAATATTCATATTGGTAGTACCGATATCTGCCACTTTACAGGTAAAACGTACATATTGTCCTGTAGAGTCAACAAATGATTTTAATGTATTTTCCTGAGATTTTTTTCCAAGGTATTTAGTGATAAAAGGAGCCTCCCTGTTTGTCGGTAATCTGTATTGCTCAGGATCTCCGTTATAGAAAGCTTGAACCGCTCCTTTTACTACGTTAAGGATTGAAAGGGGAGGAGATACATATTCCTGTTCTTTCAGGTACGTTTCCAACTCTTCCAGTTTCTTAAGGTTTGAGATACTCTTAATTCCATTTTTCTTACCTAGATCTACTACAATTTCCAAAGGCATCACACCTTTGAAGTTTTGCTCAAAAAATCCAAGGTCAGATTTTACATGGCTATTTTCAGGCAGGTCATCAACCATGTATGAAACAGCCTTTATTTTATATATCCCCCAGACAGAAACGGCAAGTACAATGACTGTTCCAATATAGATCCATTTTCTTTTGTTCATTACCAATCCTTCAAGGAAAGTATTGATCTGTCTGAATAATTTGAAGTCAAGATGTTTAAGTTGCTTTTTGCTTGGTTCCGGAAGGAAAAGCAATAAAGATGGTATTACAATCAATGTTATGATAAATGTAGCCACGCTGACAATCCCCGCAACCATACCGAATTCTCTGATGATTGAAATATCAGTGAATAGAAGTACGAAGAAACCTACAGCTGTATTTATGTTGGTCATAAAAGTCAGGAAGCCAACTTTTTCAATGATCCTGCTGATTGCTTTAATTTTATTACCATGTTTACGGAACTCCTGATGGTATTTATTAAACATATAAATACAGTTAGGAATACTGATAATAATTATCAGGGCCGGCAACATTCCCGTGAGCAGGGTTATTTTATATCCCAGGACAACAATGAATCCGAGTGTCCAGAGCACAGTAATCATAATTACAAGGAATGTAAAGAATACTGCAAAGAAAGAACGGAAGAAAATAAAGAGGAAAATACAAGTCACGAGTACAGCAAGTCCCAGGAACAGGTTTAATTCATCTTTAACCTTACTTACCATAATTGCCCTTACATAAGGCAAACCGGCATAATGCATTTTTATACTTGATTCCTGAGAAAACTTTTCTGTCAGGTTAAGGATATTGTTAGCAACGACTGTTCTTTTGGCAGAATTCAGAAAATCTTTGTCAATGGTAACTGCCAGAAGGGTAGCACCTGTTTTCTTATTAAAAATCAGATTTTCATAAACTTTGACACCTTCAGCAGTTTTCAGCAAAGAGTCAAGCTCTGCTTGGCTATTCACTTCTTTAGTGAAGACAGGAGAAATGGCAAATTTTTTATTTACTGTATCTTTCTGAAAATTCATTAGCTCTGGCAAAGCAATGACTCCCGTAACTCCTTCTACTTTAGCAAGATCTTTGGCAAGTTGCTGGTATTTGGCAAATGTTTTATATTCATAGAGGTTATCGTTTTTTAATCCGATAGCCAAAATGTTTCCATCTTCCCCAAATGTCTTTTGAAATTCCTTGAAATAAATAAGATCCGGATCTTCGTCAGGAACTACTTTAATAAAATCGTAGGTGATTTCAATCTTTTTTGCCTGGTATCCCATAAATGCAGTGAACAGCACTGTAATAAGGAGAAGCCAAACCCTACTTTTAATAATAAGAGATGAAAGTTTAGACCACATAAAGTTTACAAAGCCTTTTAGGCTTGGTTAAATAAATGAAATATGACTGAAAAAGATTCAGTTTATTATAGTTTTTTTATTAATTCAGAATTTAATGAGGCTGAATATGGAGTTTGCACAAGTACCAAAATTTAATCCATCGATTAACATTCGCGCGCCAAAATTAAATCCATTAAATGAAAAAAATAAGGGGAAAATTAAAATAATACCTTCAAGAAAGTAAATTTACTGGTTATCAATAATTTGTAAGTAATTTTATTTTTTTATACATAAAAATATATTTGTTTGAACATTTATTTTTATATTTATTAAATTGATATGTAACAGTTTATGTAAAATGACGTTTTATAATAAACTGATAAAAAAAAGTGTTTAGGAGATTCAGAGTTTTGGGCGTCATATTCAGTAAATATGGCAAAAAACTTACTTCTGTTTCGTTATTTGCACTATATTTTATTGTTTTACGTAATAATTCAAGCAGAAAAAATTCAATATTAATATGACTAAAGCAGAAATCATTTCAGGAATTGCTGACAAAACAGGACAGGATAAAGCAGAAGTTACTCAGGTTGTAGAAACTTTATTCACTGTTATCAAAGATTCAATGGCAAAAGGTAACGAAATCTCCTTCAGAGGATTTGGTAACTTTATCATTAAGAAAAAAGCTAAAAAAATCGGTAGAAATATATCTAAAAACACTGCAGTGGTTATTGATGAGCACTATGCTCCAAAATTTAAGCCTTCTGCTGAGTTTATTGATCTTATTAAAGCAAGCAAAAAAGCTTAATTCCTGATTAAAAAATAATTTTAAAATCAGAGCAAATTTCATATTTGCTCTGATTTTTTATTTTAAGAAATACTCATTCTAAATCCTTCAAATGAAGGAGTATGACTTCCCTTCAACTTAAGTGGTAAACTGTTTAAGTACTTTCAAACTAATACTTTAAGCTTTTCGCATTCAGCTTTTAACTTTCTACTTTAAAAAATCTATTCTTCCCAGAAATAAGATTTCGTAAATTGACTGAGCCACAGCTGAAAGTGGTTTTTCCATTAATTCAAGTTTAAAATTAGCTACAGATTTACCTTCCCAATATGCACAGTGCATTCCATTTTTTATGTGGTTATCAACCAATAGAGGAGATTTTAGAAAATCAATCCAGGAAAGATCGTGTTTGGAATAAGTATAAGTCCCTACAGTAACTCCTTTTTTTAATTCTCTTTGGCTTACGTGAAAATCGTGAGATTCTTTATAAAGCATTGCATCTTCTTCATTTTCAAATAAAAAAGTTGCAACGAGGCGAGAAGGATATTCTTTAAATTTATTTTTTCTCACCAGCTCCAGGTTATGTTCTGTTTGATAGCCTCGTAAGAGATTGCTCTGAAAGGGACTAATATATCCAGAGAAGTTCTGGTTGGGTAAAAACATCAAATTATCCTCACGATTACTTACAGAAACAAAAGATCCCATCATTAATGCATTATAATAAGCATAGACATCCTTGGGATTTATCCATACATAAAAATGTTTTGGTTCTTCAGATTGAAAAAGATTTTCCATAAGATTTTGATTCGCAGAGTTTTTGGTAGCTTTTCATGAATTATGAATAATCAGATTTACTTCCATTTATGAAAAACTCCTTAGCTATAAGGCAACTGAATTTTTTCTATTTATGTTTGTGTTTAATTAATCAAACCTGGACTTCTTTTAAAACATGACTTTAAAAAATTTTTATTGGATAATAGTATTTGCGTTGCTACTTACATTTGGTTGTGAAGAAAAGAAAGCTGATAAAGAGGGGAAGGACTTAATAGTAAGTGAAACTAGTTCGGATACTGTCACCAAAAAGAGGCTTGAGATACAATTAACACCTGGAAAGATTCAAAAAGTTAAAGCATCCAGGGATTCATTGGTCAGATATAGTCTTTATGTTCCCAAGAGTTATTCAGAATCAAATGTATATCCTATTGTATATCTGTTCGATCCTCAGGGGGATGGAAACTTACCTGTGGAAAAGTACAAACAGCTTGCGGATCGGTTTGAAATGATTTTGGCAGGATCTTATAATTCGGAGAATGGCCTTGCCTGGGATAAGATTCAACCAAAAATAATGGTAATGATGGAAGATTGTAAATCTAAATTGTCTATTGATAAAAATAGAATTTACACTTCAGGGTTTTCAGGTGGATCAAGGGTTGCCAGTGGAATGGCAATTTCAGGTGAAGAAATAAAAGGTGTGATTGGATGTGGAGGAGGATTTCCCGGAAAGTCGAACAATATAGGTTATCCTTTTGATTACTATGGAATAGTAGGGGAGGAGGATTTTAACCTTGGAGAAATGAGACAATTGGATATGTCTATGAATAATTCCGGAATGTCACATTTCATTTATGAGGTAAAAGGTGGACACCAATGGCCAGAAGCTCAGGATATGCAAATAGCTTTTCTATGGCTAAAAATGAATGCTATGAGAAAAAATGCAATTCCTAAAAATCAATCCCTTATTGACTCATTGTCAAATGTAGGAATGTCTGAAATAAACCTGAAAAAGAAGCAAAATGAAAATTATGAAGCTCTATTGGCCTGTAAAAAATGGATAAGCATTTTAAAAGATCTGACTTCTGTTGATGCTTTTAAATCAGAGGGAAATGCCTTGTTTCAATCTGAACCTGTAAAAGCCACACTTGCAAAGATTACTATCGTAGAAGAGAAAGAGATAGAGTTAACAAGAAAGTTCTGGACTGCTTTCGAAAAAGAAGATATCCAATGGTGGAAAAGCAATTATTCCAGTCTTGTGAGTATGGCCCAGAATAATACACTTCCGCGTGAAGAGAGAAGTATGTATAAGAGATTGAAAGGATTCTTAGGACTTGCAGCTTTCAGCTTTTCCAACTCTGCCATTCAGCAGACTGATTATGAAAAAGCGTTGAAGTTCTTACAAATCTATGAACTTATAGAACCTAAAAACTCTGAACATGCCTATCTGCATACTAAGGTTTATGCTGCAAAAGGAAACTGGAATCTTGCACATAAAAGTTTGAAAAAGGCAGTAAGTCTTGGTTTTATAGATATTCATAGAGTGGAAGAGGATAAGATTTTTAAAAATGCTCCGGACCAAAATGAATATAAATTATTACTTTCTCAGGTGAAGCTTAAAGCAAAAAGCTAAAGGCTAAACACGTAAAGTGAAAAGATTAAAGTAAAAGGAGCTGGAAACTGATATGTTTGTCAGAAGCAGTAAAGAGAAGGGTTAAGGATTCTCTTTACTGCTTTTTATTTTAGGCTCCTACCTTTTCTTTTAGGTTTTCAATAAGTCCTTTCCACATATTCTGGAGATCATTGCTGTCATTATCTGAATAATCCACGACTTTAAGAAAAGAAGTTTGAGTGATTTCATTTTCCTGAAGAGAGAATTCCAAGTATGAATTGTTTTTCAGAGTTTCTGTTTCTTCAGGTGTAAATTCAAATTTTACATAGTGGTTATTCTTTTGAGCTACTTTCCGTGCTTTCTGTAACCTGCCATCCCAGAAAAAATCAAAGAGTTTTTCATCTTCAGCAATCACCTTATCTGCAAACCAGGTTTTTAGACCTAGGGCTGTGCTTAGATAAGGAAAGATCATTTTTGAGGAGGCATTGATTTCAAACTCCGCAGTGTATTTGAATTTATTTTCCATAATAAAAAGATTCTCAAGGGGTATTGCCCCAATTCTGAAGCAAGATAAAAAAGTTTTGGTAAAAACTTGCTTTTTGATAGATGAGTTTGTTACATTTGCACTCCGATTTTGAAACGGCGAGGTAGCTCAGGTGGTTAGAGCGTTGGATTCATAACCCAAAGGTCGGGGGTTCAACTCCCCCCCTCGCTACGTGATACAGCAAGAGTAGGAAGCAAGAGCAAGAGAATTTTAATATAGAGAAACTCTTGCTCTTGCTCAAACTCTTGCTTATTTTTTTTCTACCCAGCTATATATATGTTCGACTTTGAAAAATTGGAAGTTTACTCCAAATCAAAATCATTTCACTATAGCACTCAAATTTCTTAGAGAAAATCAATTAGAATTATACTGTTTAAAATCAGTTAAGTAGAGGTTTATTTAATATACATGATGAAAATACCATTTTACGGTATTGATAGCGAATACTTGTTAAGATACCTTTGCATTGTCTTTCAACCAGTTATTTCTGACATAGTCCATTTTTTAAAAGGTTAAGTTGAATAAAATTAAACAGGCTGCTCATACAAGAGCAGCCTGTTTTTTTTAGAGTACCAATCGAAATCCTTCAGCGGTTTTTTACTTTATTCTAATCTTTAATAAGATACCTCCAAAAGGATATGAAGGGGAGTATATCAATTCTAGTAATACCCCAAAATGTATAGTTATTTCAGCAAGGGACAAAAACGAATTTTTCAAGGTTGTAAGTAATGTCAGATATAGCTAATGTATGGCTGATGCATGGCTAATATATGGCTAATGTACGGCTAATGTATGCGTGAACTATACGGAAACTATACGTGAGGTATACGAGAACTATACGTGAACTGGCTACTTCTCAATATTTGCAAGGGATTTGGAGGATAGTTCAAAAAAGGTATACTATTAAACCTAAGGAAAATTTTTAGCAAAAAAAAATAAAATTTTTTTCCTCTCTTAATTCATTTTACCAATAATTTTTTTTAATGAAAGTATTCCGGCTGATTCTGAACAAAATACAGCAATGAGGGTTTTGCAGCAGAATAAAATATCCTAACCATTAGTATATTTGAGCATCGAGGGACAACTCTCTCAATATGGAGACAAGGTGTTTCAGACTTGATCTCTTTGGTACTGTTGAATAAGGATTGGTTGCTACAATGCGTTGTTTTTAAATTGAATATATTCTTTTTATTATCAATGTTTTATAACGGACTATGTTTTTGGTTAAGAATTTTGTAGCAATTTTTTTTACTTCACTGGTTACTTTTCGTGGGGATATGAGTATCTACAAAAAAATTAAAGAGGACTTAATTTAGATATAATGTAAGGAAAAGGATGCTTGTTAAGGAACAAGCCTTTCCTTAGGAGCGTAAAATTCAGAGTAACCCCATTAAGAGTTGTTCTTTGCTGCCTGTAAAATCCTCAATCTCATATTAGAGTTGAATGTCAACGAAATAAGTTAGTAATTGAATAAATTACTATTAGAAATAAATAAATTGAAATAAAAAAATTGTACAATTCATTTGTGCGATTTCACAAAAAAAGGAAATGCGGAAATGTGTATTGAAAACAATATATAGATTTAATAGTATGGTCAAATTTGTAAGGTTTTTTATTGTTTTGTCAATTTTATTTTCTTCAGGACTAAAGGCTCAGGACTTATTGGTTTCTGGAGGAAATACAGTGTCAACCATTATTTGCTCTAATGGCTTTGTATTTACCTGGGGTAATAACAAGGCGGGCCCGACAGGAGGTGAAGTATTGGGTATTTTGGGGGGCGGAACAACTAATGCAATTGAAAGTTCCCCGGTAAAGGTTATTTTTCCTACCAATGATCCCTATTTTAATTCTATCAATTCTGGCATAACTGTAAAAGCCGTTGATGCCGGATCTGGAGCTCACTTTATAGCAGTGGATTGTTATGGTGGTGCATGGTCGTGGGGGAATAACGGAGGAGCAATGGGGATAACAGGTACAGGAAGCAATGCTGCTGCTACTACAGTTCCTGGCCGTGTAAAAAGAGGAGAAGCACCTGCATCTCCCAATGCTTTACTCTCACAATATCTGGTTGATGTGAAATATGTTTCAGGTGGTAATGACAATAGTTACGTAATCTTAAATAATGGTACCGCACTTGGATGGGGACGAAATGACAAAGGTCAATTAGCTAATGGAAATTTTACAAACAGCGCGACGCCAGTTTATATCAGAACACCAGATGGGAATCCTTTAACCAATGTTATTCAGATAGAAGCTGGTGATGAAACTGCCTATGCTCTTGTTGATCCTGATGGAGATGGTTTAGGTACTGTCTATTCATGGGGTGCTGGGACTGGTACTTACGGAGGTACAGGAATGTTGGGAAGAAATGCAGCAGGAACTGCAAATAATGGAGCAGAAGTTGCAAACGATAACTATGCTCGCCCTGTATTGAAAAAAGATGGTACTCCACTTGATGGAGTAGTTTCTATATCAGCTGCAGACGTTATGTGTCTTGCTATGGACGCTACAGGTTATGTTTGGGCATGGGGAAATGATGGATGGGGTTCTATGACAGGACAAGGAGCTACAGTAGGAAACTTCTCTGATCCAAGACGAGTAGTAGCCGGAGAATGGGGAACCACTGCTGGGGCTGGACTAGGTGAAACTTTTCTTAAAGCAAAAGCTATTTCCGGAGGACAAGGATATGGTATGGCTGTTACCATAGACGGAAAACCTGTCGCTTGGGGTAATAATGGAGCTTGTGGAACCTCAGGTTCAGGAGGGCATTTAGGAAATGGTACTACTGCTCAGTCTGCATTTCCTGTTTTTATCAGAAGAAATGCTACGACCGTTGATAATAATGTGGTAAGTATTTCAGATGGTGATACATGGGGGTTTTATACAACATCCAATAATCTTATCTATACATGGGGTAATAATGCAATGGGACAATTAGGTATCGGAAGTACTACCTGTGCTAGTTATGCCACACAATTTACCTTACCTCCTTGTGCATTCCCAGCACCAAAACCGAAAGCTACTATTTCTCCAAGAGACTTTTCAGTATGCCTTTCAAAATGGTCAGGAACTACTTTAAACTCAGGATTTGTCATCAGTGCTTCACTTGAATCGAGTTATAAAATTACGTGGTACAAAAATGGCGTACAGGTAGCCACCGGAGATGGATCCGCGGTGACTTATAAAGCTATATCAGAAGGTACCTATCAGGTTAAAGTTGAATATGTAGGAACTGATGTACCCTGTAGCAAATATGTGCCTGCTATTGATGAAATTACGATATCTACATATCCACAAGATTTTACTGTGCCTAATGGTTTGACATTTTGTGGAAGCACAGTGTATCTCAAAACTGCAACCGGCAATGGTTTATATGATTGGTATACAGCTGCTACTGGAGGAACAAAATTAGGAACAAGTTACCGTCAGGATAGCGTTGGTGTTGCCAAATCTGCTATTACAGAGAAAGTTGGTACAGATTATTTTGCCTATGTGGAGCAAAAAGGTTATGCAAGCGGAAATACGGGTGAAATTAAGCCTGCAACTTGTGGGTCTGGAAATCAAAACTCTATGAACCCGCCTTCAAATTCTAACACCATGATCAGAGTTTATTCTGAATCTGTTACAATCGATACTGTTACTGTATATCAGAATTCGGAATACCAGGGATCTACCAAGAATTATACATGGCAGGTTTGTGTTTACGGAACTAAATTAACTAATGGAAAACCAATTGCGGATAGGTCAAATGTAATTGCTTGTGGTACTGTAGTAACCCGTCCTGGGGTTGATCAGCCTGGAATAGGTCAGCTTAAGCTTCCTGTGGGAATAACGCTGCCTGGATCTGCAACAGGAACAGATTACTGGCTTGGTTTTAGCGCAACAACTACAGGAACTGGTATCTATTTCAAATGCAATCCTAATTGGCCAGTATTAGACGATGTTCCTGGCGGGGAGTTTCTGAATATGATTAATGTTGACAATTATGGTAATCCTGCAAACGCTCCTGAATGGGGATTATTTGCCAACATCAAATTCCACTCTGAGCAAAGATATTGTGACAGACTAAAAGTAAAGCTTACAGAAAACTGTCCTTGTTCTCAGCCTAAAACTGTAATAGTCAACAAGGGGTTTGATAACGATACCACAATATGCGCAGGTAGCAACCTGATTATCACTGGAGAATATATGCTGGATGCAACTAAGCCTGTTCAAAATAAGCACAGATATTCATGGTATAAAAAAGTGGGAACAGTTGTTACGGTCATCACGGCTCCTACTGTTGTAACGACATCTCCGGTTACATTAACATTGAGCAATGTTACTGCTGCGGATGAAGGGATATATTTCTTTAAAGTAGAGGATAGTGACGGTATTACAAGTATTAGTTCTTGCTATTTGCAGGATTCATTAAAACTTACTGTAGACGTACCTCTGCCAGTAGGGGGGATTGGAACTAATCAGATTATTTGCAGTGGAAGTAAACCAGACGATTTGCAAAATATTAATACATTAACTCCTGGCACTAAATTTCAGTGGAGAGTAACTCCTGCAAATCTAAGCGGTGCAACTAATTTTAAAAATATTGTTGGGGCCAATACTAAAGATTATACTTTCCCAGGTGCTGCAGATACAGCATTTTATAATACAGGAACTACAAATAAAGTATATTCTTATCATAGAAGAGATAGCTCAGGCGTTTGTCCTACAGTTATAAGTAATGTGGTAACAATTACTGTATTGCCTGAGTTAAAGCCTGGTACTATCAGTGCCAGCCAGGTCATTTGTAAAGGTACTGCTCCTGCTCCATTGACTCAGACACCTGCAACCGGAGGATCGTTAACTTATGGTTATCAATGGTTATCTTCTCAAGATCCTGAAGGTGTGTTTGATGTTGTAACAGTTGGGACAGGGCCAACTAATGCGCTGTATGTACCTCCTGTTCTTAGCGACTCTATTTATTATACAAGAAAGGTTACCTCTACGGCTGGTGGTGCGATTTGTACAGCTTATTCTGATACAATAAAAATAGCAATGGTGCCAGATATAGCTGAAGTTAAGATTAAGTCGGACCAGACGATCTGCTATAATACTCCTGCTGCAAACATTACAATTTCTACTCCTCTGACAGGAGGATTAAAATCTGGAGATTCCTATTCTTACAGATGGGAGTCTCTTGCGGATGCTTCCGGCAGCACATGGACAGGACCAATTGGGACTACTGCAGGATATGCACCGGGAACTTTGACTGACACCATGCAATACAGACTTGTGGTAACAGGAAGCTGCGGTGCAGCATCAAGAACTTCAAATGTAGTAAAAGTTACTGTGCTACCTGACCTGAAAGGAGGAACAATAGTCGGAGGTGGGACAGTTTGTAGCGGTGAGGATCCTGCCGATATTACCAATCAAACATTACCTTTTGGTGCAAATGGATTAGCAGATTATACCTACGATTGGGATGTGACTCCAGCTATTCCGGGAACATTAGGTTACTCTGTACCAGTATTCCCTGCTAATAATGGCTCAGTTGCAGTTACGTACTCAATAAAACGAATTGTAAAGTCCAATCAATGTTTAACATCAGCAGAGAGTAACGTTGTGACCTACACAGTAAATCCAACTGTTAAGCCAGGAACGATAGGTGATGATCAGCAATTATGCAGCGGAAATACAATCAATGCATTAACCCAAAAAACTCCTCCAACTGGTGGTGATGGGACGACTTACACTTACCAATGGCAATATTCTTTGACAGGTACACCTGGGTCATTTGCAGATGTAACACCTGCTGCAACAGGAAGCAGCTTTACACCGGTTCCTCAGGCTTCAACTATCTACTTCGCACGTTTGGATAATTCTCCAGGCTGTCAGGCAGTATTATCTATTCCAGTTAAAATTACTATTTTGCCTGGAATTCTTGCTGGTAGCATAGGTTCTGATCAGGATATATGTAGTGGGTCATATGCTGATACTATAAAAACCAAAACGCTTCCATCTAATGTTTCAGCTGCAGCCACTTCGGTCTGGAAAATATCCACAACAAGTGCTTCCGGACCATGGTCAAATGCACCGGCTCAGTTAGTGCCAAGCGATGTATTTTACAAATATCCGGCATCTCTAACAGCCGGAACAATCTGGATTATAAAAGATGTAAAGGATCCTAACGGTCCTCCTCTTTGTAATACTGCACAAACAGCTCCTGTTAAGATTGTCACAAGAGCTCCTTTAACTGGTGGACAGATAGGAAGTAATCAAACCATTTGTGCAGATGGCGATCCTGCAGCCTTTACTGAACTTGTTGCTCCGACGGGAGGAAAGGATGATGTTGCATACAAGTATTCTTGGCAATATTCAACAAATGGAACGAGTTGGAATACAATAAGCAATACTAACAGTCCGGTTTATGATCCAGGTGCGTTGAATATTACCACTAGATATAAAAGAGTAGTTAACGATGTTTTAGGGTGCGGACCTGTAAATAGCAATGAAGTGGTTGTTACTGTAAATCCGAATTTAACTCCTAAGGTAACAATAAATGATCCTGGACAAACCTGTACCGGAGCTCTGATGACATTTAATGTATCTACCAAAGAAAACGAAGGTTTAAATCCGACTTACGAATGGACTGTAAACGGTACGGTACAAGGCACGGGTACTAGTTTCTCAAGTAGTACTCTTGCTAATGGGGCTGTGGTTGCTGTTAAGCTAACATCTTCTGAACAGTGTATTACTCCGCTTACCAACCCTGCTATTTCAAATGCAGTAACAGTTCAGATAATGACCAATATAACGCCATCAATTACGCTTGCTGATCCTGGTAAAATTTGCGTAGGCACTCCTACTACATTTATTCCGAGTTCAAATGGTGGAGGAGCAACTCCTTCCTATCAGTGGTATAAAAATGGTCAGCCAGATGGAACTTCAAGTACTTACAGTGGTATATTTAATGATGGAGACCAGATAAATGTTGTGATGACTTCTGTTCTAAGTTGTGTTGTGCCAGGATCAAACCCTGCAACTTCCAATACCATTAGCATGCAAGTCCTTTCAATACCTCAGCCTAATATAGTTGAGTCTGATGCAATTTTCTGCTCAGGAGATGATACAACCTTTACTTCAGCAGTTGGTACAGGGACAACATTAATGTGGTATAAAGACGGATTACCATTAAATATCACTACACCATCATTAACTGTGTCACAACCTGGTATGTACTACTTAAATGAAGATAACGGCGTGTGTCCTAGATTCTCTGATACAGTAACTGTTGTTGTTATTCCTACTCCAATTGCTAATGCAGGAAGTGATATCTATGTTCTTGAAAATACAGTTGTCACATTGAACGGTAGCGGGGGCGACCTTTATTCATGGTCTCCTGCAACAGGACTAAACTTCACTGATATACCAAATCCTACATTTACTGCGACTGATAATACTATTTATGTGTTAACTGTTGCTGATGCTACGAACACATGCTCTTCTACAGATGAAGTTGAAATATTTGTAGAAAGACCTGTTAAAATTCCGAATGCTTTCACACCTAACAAAGACGGTAATAACGATACCTGGGAAATTGAAAATATTAACGGATTTCCTAATGTTACCTTCGAAGTGTATAACCGTTGGGGAACTCTGGTTTGGAAATGGACAGGAAACCTGAAACAATGGGATGGAACAAACTACCGCAATGGTGAAGTGCTTCCTGATGGAACATACTTCTATGTGATAGATCTGCATAGTGTGATCTTCAATGAGCCTTATTCGGGATATGTACAGATTCTGAAGTAAGCTTAAAGCGGAAAGCATAAGGCTTAGCAGTATAAAGTTGAAAATATAAAGTTAAAAGCTTTCTTTGTCATCCTGAGCCCTGCGAAGGATCTGAGGTTTAAAGAACTTAAATTCCTCGTTCCTCGGAATGACAAAAGAGAGAAAGATTAGAGTTGAGAATGAGTAATTCACATTCATTAAAGTCTCCCTCCTTGCGGGCAGACGGACTAACAAAAGATTTAAGTAAGAGTTAAATGGCAACAATGAAAAAATATTACTTATCAGCCTTACTAGTATTGGTTTGTTCGGTATTTGCTTTGGGACAGCAGAAACCACAATACACCCTGTACATGGTTAATCCATTTATGCTGAATCCTGCAGTTTCAGGAACTGAGGATTATACGGACATCAGATTAGGTTTCCGAAAGCAGTGGGTTGGTTTTGAAGGTGCTCCTCGTACAATGTATCTGAGTGCTCACACAGCTCTTGGTAAGTCAAGAGTTACCAATAACAGGTCAAAGAACAAAAAAAATGGGTTTCATGGCGTAGGAGCTATAATATCTAACGATGTTATAGGACCAACGAAAAACACAACCATAGACCTTGCATATTCTTACCATCTTCAATTTGCAAAGAACCTGTATGCATCTTTGGGTATAATGGGAGGACTTCAACAGTACTCTTTAAATGCCAATATGCTGCATACTGCTAATCCTGACGATGCTTTACTCGCAAGCTCATCCAACACTTCGCTAGCCGATATAAACACTGGATTTTGGGTATATTCAGATAAATTCTTTGTAGGAGGTTCTATGGTTCAGGTAATGCCACAAAATCTTTACAATCAAAAAGATGGGGCTATTACGTCAGGCAAACTGGCTCAACACTTCTTTGTCATGGCAGGTTATAGATTCCCAATCGGGTATGACTTTGCTCTAATTCCGTCTTTCTGTGTTAAATCAGTATCTCCGGCACCTGTTTCTTATGATATCAATGCAAAACTTCGTTACAAAGATTTCTTATGGGCAGGAGTATCTTATCGTAATACAGATGCGATCGCTTTTCTTGCAGGTGTTATCATTAACAATACATGGGATATCAGTTACGGATACGATTATACAACAAGTGATATAAGACTATATAGTGGTGGTTCTCATGAGATAGTTGTCGGATACAGACTTAAAATGAAGAACAGAGTTATTTGTCCTTCACACTTCTGGTAACAGGAATTAAATGTCTGAACTGGGATTTATGGGATTAAAGGATATACAGAATTATCTTTGAGCATTAATATAGTTTATATTTGATATAAAAGGGTTTGCGAGAGCGAACCTTTATTTTTTTCATGATTTTTGAGAGACTTTGTGATGTGATATTTGATAAAGTTACTGTAACCTTCCCATTATTAGGACAATCCTAAAGTAGATTGATTAATTTATTGAAGTACAACATTGACTTCTACAAATTTTCTTGGAGTAAGCCCATTTAATGATTCATGTGGTCGTTTATTATTGTAGTCTTCCATCATTCTGATAGGACTTTTACTTGGAATAAGAAGCAAGCAGAATTTAAGAAATAACAGAATCCTCCTTTCTCTACTCCAATTTATCCCCCAAAGCCTCTAACCTAAACCTCTTCACCTCGGGCTGCTGGTGACTTTCTTTGAAAAATTGCTCTACCTGACTTATAATATCAGGGAATTGTGCTGACATATCCTTTAACTCCTGAGGATCCTTCTCAAGATCATACAGAGATGTATGCAAATTACCATCTTTTAGATTTTCTCTTATAGCTTTCCATTTACCCCACCTGATGGCCTGTTGTCCGTTATGCTCAGGAAATTCCCAATAAAGATATTCGTGACGCGTTTGCTGCTTGCCTAACAAAACAGGAAGATAGCTGATGCCATCATTCTTTTTTGTTTTTTCTCCAACAATGTCAAGTACAGTTGGGTAAAAATCATAAAATGCACTGATATGATTACTCTCAGTTCCAGCCTTGATCTTGCCCGGCCAACAGGCTATGAAAGGTACTCTGATACCACCTTCATATACTGTTCCTTTTAACCTTCCATCTTCCTCCGGAGATGGACCTGCTGAGTTGAAATAGGCAATATCAGCTCCTCCTGCAAATGTAGAACCATTGTCACTCGAGAATATAATCAACGTGTTGTTATATTGTCCGGTTGCTTTTAATGTTTTTACCAGATCGCCTACTTGCTCGTCCAGATTGGATATCATGGCAGCACGTGTTGCTTTAGGTGTACGGTTAGGATAATATTTTCCTTTATAGTATGGCTCTTCTTTGCCTATTTTTTTCTCATAATATTCTACCCATCTATGCAATGCCTGGAGAGGAGCGTGGGGAATCACAGAAGCGTAAAAGAGGAAAAACGGTTTCTTATGTTTGGTATTGAGAAATGCAAGGGCTTCTTTATGCATCACTTCAGGAGCGTAATCAATAAGTTCATAATTGGCATAGGATGCTTTCTGATATGGATCTGCAAGTGAGTCCAGCATTAAATGATAATCTACAAACTTATTTTTAAGTGGTACAATCTCTTCATTCTTCCAAAGATGAGTAGGGTATAGCGTATGCGCTTGACGCTGACAATTATATCCAAAGAAGAAATCAAAACCCTGCTTATTAGGAGTGCTTTCAGTGTATGGTGCTCCAAGTCCCCATTTACCAACCAGTGCAGTAGTATATCCTTTACTCTTCAATACTTCAGCAATAGTAAGAATGCTGTCAGGCATTGGTCTTTGTCCTTCTAGCTTGGGATTTTCATTCATAGCTTTCAGACTCCATACATCTCCTCTTTCTCCCCATTCGTCATTACCTCTGATATAGGCATGGCCCATATGTTTGCCGGTAAGTAAAGCACAGCGCGAAGGTGCACAAACGGGAGCACCGGCATAATGCTGTTTCAGGTTGATACCATTTTTTGCTAAAGCATCTATATTAGGCGTCTCAATAATTTTTTGGCCATTTGCACCAATGTCACCGAAACCGAGATCATCGGCAAGGATGTAAACGATGTTGGGCTTTTGCTGGGCTGAAAGCTGATGGCATAAGAGTATTGCCAGTATGATAAAGTGTTTTTTCATTTGCTAAACTATTTGTTTCTGATCTCCTCCAAATGCTTTTCAAGTCTTTTTACTTCTTCTGTTTCTTTTTCTGCCAGATTGTTCCTTTCGCGTGTATCTGCCTTCAAATCATACAACTGTGGAGAGGGGCTATTACCCAGCTCAACATTCGTTCTTGATTTGGCCTGTCCGTCGGTAGGAGTGATGTATTTCCATCTTTCTTCCACAATGGCATATGCGCCTCCTGATTGAGTATTGATGACTAAATCTTTTCTTCCTATTCTGTCTTTGCCAAGCAACGCATTCAATTGATTTTGACTATCTACAGCTTCTTTAGGAGTGCTTTGTCCGATCAAGGTACTTAGACTCGCAATTAAATCGACTTGACTTATCAGGGCATTGCTTACACCTGGTTTTACTTTTCCCGGATATCTGACAATAAAAGGCACTCGGGTGCCTGCTTCAAAGATGCTGTATTTACCACCTCTTAGATCTCCTGCAGGTTGATGGGCGCCCAATAGTTCTACTGCTTGGTCCTGATATCCATCGTCCAGTACTGGCCCATTATCACTACTTAAGATTACCAGAGTATTTTTATTCAGTCCATTTAGTTCAAGTGTTTTCAATATTTCACCAACAGCCCAGTCAAATTCCAATAATGCATCACCTCTGGCTCCTAATCCGCTTTTGCCGGCAAACCTTGCATTTGGCACTCTTGGAACATGAACGTCGTGAGTGGCAAAATACAGGAAGAAGGGCTTGTCTTTGTTTGTCTCAATGAATCCCACTGCTTTATTAGTAAAGGTATCTGCCATGTCTTCGTCCACCCATCTTGCAGCATTTCCTCCTGACATGTAACCAATTCTTCCCACACCATTGACGATTGTAAAGTCATGACCATGGGAATGTTTCACTTTAAGCAGTTCAGGATGTTCTCGACCGATTGGTTCATTGCCGATTTTGTTTTTATAATCTATAGCTATCGGGTCTTTAAGATCCAGGTTCACTACTTTGCCGTTTTCTACATACACTGTTGGAACTCTGTCACCTGTTGCAGCCATGATATATGAGTATTTAAACCCTATGTCATTTGGGGATTCTTTGATCGTTGCGTTCCAGTCAGGACCAAGTGAGTCTCCAAGCCCCAGATGCCACTTTCCTATAACTGCGGTTTCATAACCTACATTTTTAAAAACAGATGCTATTGTTGGGCTACCTGATTTAATAAGTGCTGTGGCATCACCAGGCAATACCTTTATTCCAGTTTTTCGCCATGGATATTCACCTGTAAGAAGAGAATATCTGGAAGGAGTGCAGGTAGCAGCAGTGGTATAGGCTCTGGTAAAAACAAGTCCTTCCTTTGCAAGCTTGTCCACATTGGGAGTTTGTAATTTATTTTGAGGATAATAACAATGAAAATCTCCATAGCCGATGTCGTCCGCATAAATGATTACGATATTAGGCTTTTGTGCAAATAGGAAAGAGATTTGGAATAGAAATAAAATACTTAATATCTGGTTTCTTTTCATTTATATACCTTCATTGAAATAGAGATAATTATTCATCCGCTAGCTGGACGGACGATAAAAGTAATAAAAAGGAAAAATAAGCTCTGTCAATGTTGTATACTATACCACAAGGAGAGTGGGACAGTGAATGAGGAAAACAAACAAGCTTTTTGTAATCAATGAATTATGTTGTTGGGTTCTCGAAGGTTACTTTTAAGGTAAGAGAAGTCCTCATTACTGTTTATATTTAGAAAAAAAGAAATTTTATAATAGAATAATTTTTGTTAAATTTTATCGTTCAATCTGATTAAATATAAACTTTTTAATAATGAGCAGATCTAATCTTTTCCTTGGTATTATTATCCTTAACAGCTTTTTGTATTCATGCACCACTAAGAAGGAGCTTTCATCTGAAAGTACTGAGTCGATTGAAAATAAGCTGCTTCAGCCTCCAATAACAATCCTCAAAACAAAGGCCGAATTTATCAATTTTCGTGATGTAGAAAATGGTGGTTTGGTTCGGTTATCAGCAATGACAGAAATGGAGGTTCCTGTAAATGCATTTGTATATGCTGACGGCACTCCTGTAAAAGGACAGGTACAGTTTAAATACAGGGAATTCAAAGATGCCATAGATGTAATTTTAAACGGTATCCCAATGGAATATGACAGTGCCGGGATGCAAAATATATTTCAGACTGCTGGTATGTTTGATATAAACGGATATCAGAATAATAGTCCGATTTTTATAAAAGAAGGAAGTAGTCTTAAAATTAAAATGACTACAAGTATATCAGATGGGAGCTATAATGGATATGAACTTGATACAGTCACAGGAAAATGGACTTATCTCGTTCCAATGCCTGTCTTGGCTGGACCTGCAAATACCGATGGTAATAAACTAGATGATGAATTTCCAATAGGTCCTGCTGCATATGACCCTAATGGACACATTGTTGATCTTAAAATAGATGTAAAAAATTACCCAGAGCTTGCCTCTCTGAAAGGATTGATGTGGCAGTATGCGGGAGACGATGTGAATGCAGATTTGGTAAATAATAAGGACCTTTATAAGGTTAATTGGAGGAATATGGAACTGCTTCCAAAAGATCGTGAGAAGTCTGTTTTTCAATTGGTATTGAAGAGCAATACTAAATTCGATACACTTCTCGTAAAGCCAGTATTAGTTGGTAAAGCTTTTGATAAGGCTTATGAACAATTTATAGCAAATAAGGAGGAGTATATCCGAAAGAAGAAAGAAGAGATGGGGATATTGCCGGATTCAAAAAGTATAGTTTCAAGAGTCCTCGCAATAAATCGTTTCGGTTTTTATAACTGTGATAGAATTTATTATTCTAATGAAGCGGTAGCAGCTGATCTCAGCATTAATACTGATAATGACGAATATAATAATAACAGTGAAGGTAAAGTTTATCTGATTTCAGGGGATGCCAGAGTTGCTTATAAGTTTGCAAAAAGCAATTTGAATAAATTTCGATTTTTACAAGATGCAGATAATGCATTAGTTGTTATACTTCCCAATGAAAAGGTTGCTGTTTTTTCTAATAATGAATTTAAGAAGCTTGATCTTAAAGAAATCAGAAAGACAGGTAAATTAAATGTGGATCTGGAAACCATGCCTGAGAATATTGTTTCAGCGGACCAGATCAGACGATTGATAGGCGCCTGATTCATGCAATGAGAAAGATCTTATTCATCTTTATTATAATTTTTTTAAAAGAGCAGGTGATCACTGCCTGCCCTTTACTTCCTGTTAAAAGTAATGGCAAATGGGGATTTGTTGATTGTAACGGAGAGCTGAAAATTAATTTCGATTATGATCGTGTTTCAAATTTTTCAGAAGGTTATTCAATTGTAAGAAAAAATGAAAAGTATGGTGTAATAGATAGAGAGGGGAATGTTGTTATACCATTCGGATATAAAAGTGTTCAGGCGCTTAAATCCGGATTTTTTATTCTTGAAGACTCTGCTTTTGCGCTTGCCAATGTGAATGGAAAAGTATTGACTCCTTTTGTCTATTCTGGTATTCTTCAGATAAATAAATACTCCTTTCTGCTTCAGGATAAAGAGAAAGGCTATCGTTTATTCCATTCAGGCCTGCTTAAGATTTCAAATGACTTATGGAGCAATGCCTCTGAGTTTGATAGCAGTGGATACTTTCAGGTATGGACAATAGATGGGCAAGCAGGTGTAACCGATTCTTTACATAATGTTATAATATCACCTAAGCTCGGAGGAGAGTTTATTAAGACAGGTAATTATTTCGCTTTTAAAAAATATGAGCTGTATAGCTTCTATAACACATTGAATGAAATAGTATCAGGAGATAGAGAATGGAGATATTTTAAAGTTATAGATAAAGATTTTGTAATCGTTTATAATAAGCCAAGCGAGCTTACCTTGTTAAATCTGAGAAATAAAAAATACCTGTTAGAAAAAAGGTATAGTAATTTTTCGATTTTAATGAGCGAGTATATTATCATAAAGAACCTAAACGGAGTAGGTGTGGCTGACACTGCGGGGAGTGTTCTGCATGAACCTGTTTTTGATGCTATTGCTCTTTTAGATAAAGCCCATTTAATAGTAAAAAAAGGTAAACATGTAGGTTTGCTAAACCATAAGGGCAATGTGATTCTTCCTGTCAAGTACGACTTCATTGATCCGTTTAATAGTTTTGGAATGTCGGTTTTTTCTTTGGAGAATAAGCTAGGTTTATTGAAGACGAATGGTAAAGTATTTCAGTTACCACAATATGATGATATGGAAGTTGAAGATAACAGACTTAAATGTTACAGAGGTACTGATCTTGATATTTTTAGCTTCACTCAAAATAATAATCTGGAAGAAAAACTTACCTATCACAATGTTCATAGAATTGTGGTAGGAGGAAGGGTGTATAAGCCATGGAATGGAAACTTTTTCAATACTGTTAATTTTGATACGAATAGTATATCTCTCAATAGTAGAAATGTGCCATTTACAGTGACAAAAGGAGAGCGGTATACTTTAGTGCTCAAGAGACATACCTACGCAGTTAATGCCAAAATAAAAACTTTAATTAAAAACAATTTACATGATGTTACTCATTTAATTGGCATTAAAGAAACAGATAGTGCCAAATATATTGCCAATACAGAGTATTGGGATATTCAGTTGGAAGAGATGGAAAAATATGGCTTGACAAGAGTGATATTGCCAGGTAGCAGACATGGTCTTTTAAAATCGAACGGCCATTTAACAACCCAGCTGAATTTGAAAGTAGGAGGACGTATGGTCAATCAGCTAATTACTTATATTGGTCCTTTTCAGAATGGAGTGGCAAGAGTGAATATTGGTGGTTCTTATGTAAATGGCAACGATATTAATGATGATCGCAGGACCATGTTTGGACATTCCTTGAAAATCGTTGGAGGGCGTTGGGGCTATTTAAATACAAAGGGAAAGATGTTCATTGATCCTAAGTTTGAATATGCCTCAGATTTTATAAATGGCAAAGCAATTATAAGTATAGATAAGAAATATGGTGTTATAGACTCACTTGGAAAATATGTCATTGAGCCTAAATATGGCTTTATTGGCTGGCTACCGGAATCAAAGCATAGATTCTTTCAGCTGCAGGAGATTAAGAAGCTGGAAGGTCTTATAGATGGAAATGGAAAAGTTCTCCTTAAAACTGAATACGAAAATGTGGGAGAGGTGAATGAAAATTTGATCCCTGTTAAGAAAGATGGATTATGGGGCTTTTGCAGCCTGGACGGTAACTTAGTTATAGAATCTGCTTATGCTGAAGTAAATGGCTTTAATGAAGGTCTTTCTGCAGTAAAAAGCAATGGATTATGGGGGTATATTAATTCGGGCGGCCAATATGTGATAGCTCCTGCTTATTCTTCAGCAGGAAACTTTTCTGAAGGTATTGCACCTGTTAAAGATCGTTCAGGATGGAAATATATTGATCATAATGGACAAATAGTTATTCGTGGAAAATTTTCAAGAGCAGAAAGCTTTAAAGATGGAATTGCATTAGTAAAACAAAACAGGAAATGGGGGACTATAAACAGAGATGGTAAAATACTGATCAAACCTCGCTATAAAAATATTACCATGTCAGAAAATCTGGTGCTGGCCCAAAAGAAAAATGGAAAAAGTGTTATTTATGCTTATTCCGGAAAAAAGTTAAATAAGGATGCCTTCAAGCAATTGGGATCACCTTCTGAAGGACAGATGTCATTTGTAAAAGGTAATAAAAATGGCTTTTTAGATACGACAGGAAATGTTGCATTCTATACTAATCATGTGACAAATAGAACAGGCTTTCATGAAGGCCTTGCTTTTGTAAGGATCAAAGGAGGAGGAAGTGGTTTTATAACGTTTGGTGATAGTCTTCAGATCCAGGGTAAGTTTCAGAGTTGCGGACCTTTCTCGGAAGGTTTGGCTGTTTGTCTGGTAAGAGGCCATACAACAGTTATAGATCACTTTGGAAATGTTGTATTTGCACCAGCAAAAGAAACTCAGATAGGCCAATTTTCTAACAATTATCTTGTAGTAGGAAACAAGTTTTATAATAAGTCCGGAGAGATGGTATTAAAGGCTAATAAGGCTGAATCTTTTAAAAACAATCGGGCAATTATAGGGCTTGAGGAGAAGGTTGCCGGAACCGATCAAAGGATGTTCAGGAATGAATTGCTGGATATAAATTTAACACCAATAGCTTCCTATACAACCATTGTTCCTCAGGAAAGCGGCTATTATACGATCTCTACTGAATCTAACAATGGATTGGCAGAGTCTAACGGAAATATATTACTGCCATGTAAGTTCCAAAACATTAAATATGTTGGAAACAATATATTCAGAATAGAGAATTACGGTAATTTCGGATATATAAGACAGGATGGATCGTGGATATGGAAACCGGAATTGTAAAGCTCAACAGTGTAAGCAAGGACAATGGAAACTGCAATTGCAACATAAAAGTGAACTAAATTCATTAGTCATAATTATTAATGAATATAAAGAAGTATTTATTTTTCATAGAATTGAACTTAATCCTATTAGCTGCAATTCTGAGGGAATACCTTCTGATTAATTTTTAATATTAATAATCCAAAACATACTTTCACATGCTGAAAGGCTGCATTCACAAACTGCTCAGCCTTCCCAAACCAGCATTGTCTATATTCACTTCTGTTAGACTAAAGTATAGATCATATGCCTCCTATTGTCCTCACAGAGCAAATTCAGCTATTCTTAAAACATCCAAGTTTCCTGCCTCAAAATGTGCCTCTTGCACAATTGCCTGAGCCTTTTAATATATATGTAGATTTGTTGAATTCAATGTATCTGTGGAATAGCAAGGAGCGGGGAGGTGTCAGAAGTTTCGTTTATGAAACTCTTTTAGATGTATCCATCACTGATACTGAAATAGATGCTTTGAATTATTGGGAGCAAGAAAAGCTCCTTTCTGTATTAACATTGCTTGCACATTGCTATCGCTGGAACTATCTGCCTCCTGAGCCTGAAGAATTTCAAAAACAACAGATGGAATTTCCTGATCCAATCTGGAAGCCTTTAACTTACCTTGCTGACAAGCTAGAACACCCTCATTGCGGCACATTGTGGAGCATTATGCTCATGAATTTTCAGATAAATGGGCAAGCCCCTGGAACAAACATTCTGATAGACAAAATACAATTTAATGATCTTTCCTTAATCCATAACTGGCTTTGCAAGGAATTTCAAGGACAGTTGGAACACTGGATAAAAATCTTCATAATGACTGAAGTGGTTGGTACTACCGCTAACAAAGCCTGTATGAATATATTGAATGCAATGATAGAAAATGATAAAGAAATGCTTGCCAATGCTTTGGACATGCTATATGAAGGCATCCTTGGTATAACCACTGTCTTTAACAGAGAAGTAAGGGGGCAAAAGCTTAATATGGAACAATGGCGCGAGCATATCCAGCCTTCTTTCGTCTGGGGATTGAAGGATACTCAAAGCCAAAGTCTTCTTGAAGGGGTAAGTGGTTTGCAGATTGGCTGTATTCAGCTGATAGATCTCATTCTGGGACTGGAAATGGAATCTACAATGGGTAAAGCAATGATTGCCTCCAGAAAGTATTTCCCAAAACATAGCCGGGAGTTTTTAGAAGCACTTGAACCCTATAGATATAAACTTAAGTCTTTTTTGAAAAGAAAAGATGACCAGGATCTATATGCTAGATACAATCATTGTATAGATGCACTTGAAAACTATAGGGTTAGTCACAAGCAGAGAGGCAAAGTGTATATCAAAGGAGATGGAAGTCCTCGAAGTATCACTACAACAGGACTATCTGTGCAAAATTCATTTGAAGCTATAAAGCAGTTTGACAAAGATATGGAAGAGAGAATACAGGAGACAGTAAAAGAAAAGATTACTCATCAGGATTGGTAATACATTCTGAATTGCTCTATATGCTTAGCATTGTTTTAATAGTTAAAGCAGTATTATTATTGTTAAATGTAATATTCAATTTGTCCGATATATTGCAATGAATACTCAGAAGTTGATATAGACACAGGCTTTTTGATCCTGCCTTTAGTAATGAATACAATAGTATTAATTTTCTTTAAATCTGATTCTTTAGCTTTTCCAGATAGCTCTGTTATCCACTGATCAGAATATGAGTACTTTTTAAACCTTTCTATAAAAGTTCCATTCCCATCTTCAAATCCGCTTTCCATAAAGTCGTGATCAATCCAATTTTCACTCTGACTTTCTGCAAATTTGGAAATGTATTTTTCTTCAATATCATCTTCGTCTTGATAGAAGTCAGGATTTTCCCCAAAAAAATTAAAGTATTCATCTTTGCTATCAAAACTTCCAATCCAAAAGTCTGAAACTTCTTTTCTCATCAGGTTAGTTTCTTAAAGTTATTCGAAGTAAGCTGTTTATTGATCAGCTAATATTAATATCTCATAATTATAAAAATAATTATTGTTATCACAAAGAGAAATTGATTATCTGGGAAGCATTTATGTATCGCATAGGACCCTTTTAAGGTCAGTAAATCAATGGTGAAGATTCTTATATGGTTGAGTCTATTCAAATGTTTTCAAACCAAAACAAAAAGCTCATTGATCTTTCGACCAATGAGCTCACTTTGTCATAACACCTGTACTTAATAAATCATAATTCTTCCTTTGGACACAATGGATCCGTCAGCATTCACTACTGTATAGAAGTGTATTCCGGAATCAAGTGTCGCAGGAAGTAAAGTAATTCCACCTGTAATAGTTTGTGTAGAAACTAGGTTTGCTGAATCATAAATATTTAAGGTGAAAGTTTCGGTAACATCAGCATCTACTGCAATGGTTGCTTCCCCTGCATTAGATGGATTTGGTGCTATGACTGTATGTACCTTTGGAGGAAGTATGGCAATTTTTCCTCTAGATACTTTATATCCTTCAACGCTAATAAGCTCATAATAATAAAATCCTGAAGCAAGAGTTGGCAAGCTGTTAGATCCTCCACTAACAGTTAAGGTTTGTACCAGACTATCGCTGAAAGTATAAATGTTTAATGTGAAAGATTTCGTTGCGTCTGCAATTATCTTGATGGATAAGGTATCCCCGGCGTGAGTGATATAAGGATGTACAAAACTTTTGATTGTAGGTGCTTTTACAATTATTTTACCTCCTGACACAATATAGCCTTGCGCGTCTTCCAGTGCATAGGAATAAACTCCCACCGAAAGAACAGGAAGTACATTTGCTCCGCCATGAACACTCAATGTGTTTAATATAGCACCGGCAGTATCAGCAATAGTTAATGTAAAACTTTCGGTCGGCGATGCAAAAACTAAAAGAGAGACTGTATCTCCAACTACTGAAGGATTGTATTTTACAAGTGAAATCACCCTTGGCGTTTTTACATTTATTTTCCCTTTTGATACTGTCTTTCCATCAGCATTCACTAGAGAATAAGTATAGTTGCCCACCGACAATTGAGGCAATAGAGAAGTGCCTCCGGTTACTGTTAAAGTGTGTAAAATTACGTCACCTGTGTCTGCTATTGTAAGCGTGAAAGATTCTGAAGCAGGGGCTTCAATCTTAATGGAAACCGTGTCTCCTACAGTAGAAGGGTTAGGGAATACAATAGTTCTTACCCTTGGTTCTTTTACTATAATAGCACCAAACGAAACTTTTTTGCCATCGGTGTCTGATACTATATATTGGTATACTCCGACATTAAGGAGGGGTAAGGTTGTTTTTCCCCCGTTAACATTCAGATTAATGCTATCTGCATCATTAAAAATAGCAACTGAAAATGTATCAGTTGCAGCAGCATGAACTTTTAATACTAATGTATCTCCCACTGTAGATGGGTTGGGATATACGCTGCTTATTACATTCTTAAAGCCATACCAGCCATGCTTCTGAGCATTGACATTGATGGAATAAACGAATACAATCACCAGCACAAGCAATTGCTTAAAGTAGATTTTTGCGTTCATAGTTTTTGTTGTTAGTTGTGTTGTTTTTTTATCAAGACTGAGTCGAAAAAAAAAACGTAGCCTGGTGGAATAAAAAAATATTTATAAAAAATCAATGTTACTTCATATAAATGATGTTTTAATATTTTAGTTGTCATTGATGCTTTCGGATTTGATGTGGTTTTAAATAGATAAGGGAAGGAAGCATTCAATGATATAATAAGTATTGTATGATATATATGAGAATTTGAAATACTAGAAATTATAACTGTATTTTAATTTTATCATTTCTGAATACTACTAGATCATAGTGTGATTTAAAATAATTATTGCTGAATGAAGCCCTTGTTTAAGGCCGTCTGATTGTTCTCACATTTTTTTGAAAACTAAACAACTAAGCTGTTATATATTGGCAAAATACTCGTCAGCTTTGATAGAACAGGTGATACGGAGATGTGGTGGATCTTTGAGACGAAATAAATCAAAAAGTAAAAGCTTACTCCTCATAATAAGTCTCGTTGAATAAGCGGATTCTGTTTTTTATATAAAATAAAAGTCCTGTCTTAATGAAACAAAACATAAGACAGGACTTTTATTTATTCTGAAGTGCTTATAGCTTTACGATTTTCTTAACAGCTTTTCCTTTGTCCGAAGATACTTCAAGGAAGTATAAACCATTTTTTAGATCTGAGATATCAATGTTGTGGCTTTCACCTTTTGCAGCATAGATGCTGTTTTCCTTTACAATAGCCCCACTTTGTTCTGTAATCTTTAATATATAATTATCAGAAGCAAGATCTTTAAAGTCGACAGATATGATGTCTGACGCTGGGTTAGGACTTACAGATAATTTTAGATTCTGTAGGTATGCGTTTTTATTTGAAGTTAAGGAAGCTGGATCATATGCAGTTATTGCGCTAAATGAAGTTTCTCCTTCAGGACCATTAACCGTTGCTTCCACAATACCAAATAAAGGTAAAGTATATCCTGGAATAAAGTATCCATATGCATCAATGGTTGTGGAATGAGTCCCGAATCCCTGTATTTCGTAATTGGAGATACCGGATATTTTAATTCGAATTACATTGTTGAATGTTCCAAAGGAAGTTTTTAAAGTGCCATAACCATCATAAGTATTGGTATTACTTCCTGATTCAATATATGAATATTCTCCAATGGTTATACTTCCATAATAATCATCTGTTTGTGTCTCATTATAAGCAAAGGGAGCTTTAAAGGTGGTTTTAGGATCGGAATAAACCATCGTTGAAGGGAATGCATCTTCAGCTGAATCATAATATCCAAGTTCAACTTCCTCGGTTGATGTATAATTATAATAAGTGGTAATTTCGTCTGAATTTTCTATAAAATTTGCTGTTGGAAAGGCCGATGCATTAGACGGATTCGCAAAGAAATACGTTTGAATGCCAGCAGATTCTTCAGGAAAAGTAATCTCTGAAAAATCCCAATATTGATTGGCTCCGCCATTTCCCGGAGATACAGTAACGTCTTCCAGCGTATAAGATTTAAAAATTTGTCCGTCCTTTGGAGTAATGATAGAGTTAAATTCAGGCTGGGCCTGTGCTACATAAGTTCCCAAAAAAGCTGTGAATACAATAAAAAGTCTTTTCATTTTGTGGTATTTGTTTTGTTTAATTATAAATAAATATTAAAGATATATTTTTTTAGTTAAAAACTCTCTTTTCTTATTAAGAAATAAGAAGAATAGTTGGCCAAATATAAGATGGGGAAGGTTTTACTGGATATCTAAAAAAAATAATTACAGGTTCCTTCTCATTTTTTTAAATTGCTAGTATTAACTATCGTTTCACCAACTCTTCAATGAAAATCCAATCCTTATATTCCATACCACACTCTTGAATTGCATCCTTTATAAGGTCGATTCCTTTTTGATCAATAGTAAATCCTATTTCGTAAAGATTGTCTAATAGGTTTTCTAATCCTGTTCCCCATTCGTTATGGTCAATGAAGTCGGATGTTTCAGATATGAATTGTTTTATCAATTCTTTTTCTGTTTTCTGAAATCCTTCAACTGCTCTGTCAGATGAATTTTGACTTAAGAGTTTAATGTGTCCAAGGAAATTCCTAGTCTTTATTTGTGTTTTTGATTCGAACATTAAAACAAAAGTGATTATTCGTTTCTTGTAAATATTTCTGCACCTGCAGAACCAAAAATTCCAACGTGCTTTTCATTGGGTGAAAAACCATATGTCATTGTTGTATATTCAAGTCTTATGAGTGATATCAGGGTGAATTGTTTCCAGTATATACTATTGTTCTTACTTGTCTTAAAATTTTGGATTCCCACAATTTGCTCTCCCAGCGAAGGAGTAAATGAATCTAAGCTCCATTGATCAGATGTTGTATGATTTCCATTTCCTCCTCTAAGTCCGAATACTTTAATGGTTTGTTTAAGTTCGTCAATAGTAAATTCAAGATTATCATTTGAAAATTTACTCATTGCAATATCATCTTCATCATAGTTCCTTATTTCACGAAGCCCTGATGTTGGGTCGGATACAGAATAACCATCTGCTGAAAGTAAAAATACCTTATTGTCAAGTGTCCATCCACTTGCTATTATACCGGCAGCAGGTATAACAACTCTATTTGTCCACGGCAATGGGGGCTCTTGTACAAAGTCTGTTAATAATTCTGGTTTCTTTTTTTTGAAAAGATTCATGTATGGATTTATTACTATTAGTTTGTCATCTGAGAAGATATTGTTTCCAATTCAACAGATCTTATATATTCCTTTTATTTTATTGCTTGTTTAATTTATTTTTAATGATAAAGTGAACTGGAATTGCTTGAAACACTCCTCCAGCTAAAAACAATGCTTGGTTTGAAATAAAACCTTTTAGCAACAAGGAATATATTAATAAGCCCATTCCTCCTGCCATTATTAGTATATTTATAATATAGATAATTTTTAAATATCCACCTTCTTTAAGTGCATCCCAACTATCAATTACTCTAACTCTGGTCATTCTGTGCAGAAACCCTGTAAATTCCAATGAATCGTTTGTGTTAGACTTTAAATTACAAATTGAAACTTTCTGATTGATAGTAGTGATTTTTCTGACAGAATCTCTATCAATCACTATTACTCTGATGTCTTTTAAGTGTATATCACTTATTGGAGGATAATTGAAAAAAAGTTTTTTCTTAAATGTAAATTGCAACTTATCTTCTATTAATGTTACGGTGAGACTTGCAGGAACATAATATATAGATAGGCCATTTAGAATAATCATCAAAAATATTGGAGTAATATTCTTCATGACAATATTTTCAATTAATTGAGTTGAATAATAGGAAGCAACCATAGATATCCCAAAAATAAAAAGTGCAGTTAAAACCCTTGATTCTCGTGCTACTTTGAACTCAAACCTTTTCATTGATCTAGATATTTTTTTATTACTCTTTAATCGTGTATTTCAACATATCAATAACTAACATATCATGATATTTTCTTTGAATAGAGCAGTCACGGGATATTCATTTAAACGTCGCCTCTCTCGTTAATTTACTTTTGTTTATGCCAAGATCATCACTAAACAAGTCTATCAATACTTTTTCAACTTCATGCTTGTTAAATGTCTTTGGATTACGTCTTGATTTCAGATAGTTTTCTCTTGTAATCTTCTCAGTGAGCTCACCAACAGTTTGCAGGCTAAGTACATTAGCAGTTTTAAATGCTAACCAAAATCCGGATATAGAAAGAGCCAGGCCTGCCAAACTGATAGGTGATTTAATGAAAAGTCCGGCAAGGGATACAACTGACAAAATCAAAAGAGTTATGAATACCCAATAAGGTGGTCTTAAAATATGAAGCTTGAAATCTAAGATCATCTCCATATCTTTTATTCTGGAACGTCTATTGTTACTCGGTAGAATGGATGCAAGAGTAGTTTCGGGAGTAATTACCTCAGGACTAATATGAAGTGATTGGGTAATTGTCTTACGCAGCTTATAAAACGCCTGCTGGCTTGTACAGTCGTCTGAGTGAACGAGTTGAATCTTGTTGATAATATGATCACAAAGTTCTCCGAATGTCTTCAGATGGAATAGTTCATCATCAGTGAATTCTATGTCAAATGAGCTCTCAACTTTTCTAAGAGTGTCATCAATGTCCTCAGAGTCGGTGTCTTTAAGTTCGAATTCTTTCATTTTTTAGTCTGATTAATATACATGACTATCATACTTTTATTTACCCACCTTTCTAAGATACCTGTTTAAGAAGCAATAATCAAGGATGCAAAGTGTTAAAGGAGTTGGAAAAATGCTCTGTTTTTTCAACCCATTGACTTAGAGTATGGAGGGAGAGGAGGATATAGAATGGGTTTCTCAAATAAAACAGCCAGTAGAGAAACTGGCTGTTTTGTATGTTTATATTATATCATAGTAATTTTATTCTATTACTATTTTTTCATGGAAGTACTCTCCATTTAAGTGTAAAGATAGAATATACATTCCTCCTTTTATTCCTGCTAAAGGAATTGTAATTGTATCACTTTGTTGTTTGTCAAAAGGGACCTGATTGATGACTTGTCCGGACAATGTTGCAACAGATGCCCAGCCATTTCCGCTTGTATTGAAAGTGTTATTTATGAAAACTATATCTTTAGCTGGCTGTGGATATACTGAAAGTTTTTTCAGCGTGTTTGGAGTTAAACCAGCAACAATAGCTGAGTTAATTTCTGTACTCACAGTATCTGTTATAATAGGATCATTAAAATCAAAATATATAGCAGCATAATTTCTGATTACACTTCCATCAGTAAGAGTGCTTTTTAGTTTAAGCTTGAATCTTACATATCCATGACTCTCAGGTTCATTTTTAGTGCTGTCCGGAAGGTTGATGTTATTAAATGTCCAGCGTAGTGCTTTGCCTCTTTGAAGAAATTCATAGTTATGGCTTGCACTGATAAGTTCTACAGAAGAGAGATCAAACTTATCTTCAAGAGTATCACGGACGATTACTGTAAATGCAGTATCTGTTCCTGTATTTTGAAAACGGATTGTATAATCGAGGAATTGACCCTGAAGAATCTGAGTATCACTTATCGGACCTTTCGGAGAAACAGCTTTATCATTCGGGTCATATGATCCTGTAATAAGAGAGGTATGACTTACTTGATTAGAAAGTAGTATGTTCTCTTCAGAATTTCCTTTGCCTTTGGCAGAAACGATGTATTCGGTGCCGATTAGATCAGTTTCTGCAGGTACTTGAAAATATACTCTAATTTCTTTTTTCTCGCCAGGTGCAGCGCTGCCTAGGTCCCATGTCAAAGCATTATTGATGTGACTTGAAAATTGTACATCCGTTTTTATGAAATCTAAAAGAGAAGGATAGTTAAATGAAAGCAAAGCATTATTCACATAATTATTCCCTGAATTTTGAAGCGTAATTTTATATCCAGTGATAAATCCTGGCCTTGGGAAAGAAATCGGTGTTATCGCAACTTTAAGGTTATTGACTGGCTCTAAATAGGGAACTGGGAACTCATAGATAGAATCAGGATCTGTAACAATATGTTGTATGTCGCTGCGAAAAAGAATATCCTTATCAAGCTCCAGACTATGAACTCCTGCTCCAAGCGCCACTGCGTATACGCCTTTATGGTTTGTTTCTACCACAATTGTCCCTCGATCTGCGCTTACTTTTACATTTGCCACACCAGGTTCATTGTCATCTCTGATTAGATTATTGTTCCTGTCAACAAAGACAATACCTTTTATGTGGGGATATGAAGTGCATCCATTAACGTTTTCTGCTACGCAGATCTCATCCGTAGGACTTTGAAATTCATTTAATGTTGAAGGTATGTTTGGTAAGCAGGTTAATGGATTGCCTTTGCAATATAGTTTTACCAAGTCTGGCATCCTAGGCAAGCATTTCAATTTGTTATTAGAAACAGATACCACCTTAAGTTTACTTGGAAAATAACCGATGGCATCAATATTGTTGCTTGAAATATCCAGTAGTGTCAGACTTACGGGTAGTGCAGGTAGTGTTGAAATTGAGTTGTTAGGCACCAGCAGATGTTGAAGTTTAGGTAACTGAGGAAGAGCCGAAAGCTTGGCATTTGCACAGTGTAAAATAAAGAGTGGTGCCGGAAGTTGCGGCAGGGATGTCAATGGATTGTTGTCACAAATTAGAATCTCCAGCTTCTCTGGCAAAGCGGGTAATTGTGTTATATTATTGTTAGCACAATAAAGGTCGACAAGGTTTTTAGGTAATTCTGGTAAGGCATTTAACTTATTATTTCTGCATAAAAGACCAGAGATGCTTTGCATATACTGAATTCCTTCAAGGCTTTCAATCCCAAGACTGTCTAACCGAATGTACCCGGTAATTGTGTCAGCACATGCAATCTTCAGTGAGTCAGATTCTATGCATTGAGGATATTTTTGTTGAATGTAATTTTTAAATATAAGATCCGGAATCGCCGCTCTCTGGCCATAGGAAAAATTGAAAATAAGTAAAAGGATAATTAACAGTAACTGTTTTTTCATAATTGGTTATAGATTAAAAATTTGATAAAAAAGAAATTTGATGTAAATCAAAATGGTATTTCATCGCTAATGCGCTATAAATATATGAAAATAAAGCAGACTAATGGTAGGCAATAAAAAAAGGGATCAATAAGATCCCTTTTTTATGATTTCTATTATTTATTCTTCGCGTCCGTCACGCCCGGGTCTAATACGAATTTAGCATCTCCGACTTTTATTGGTTTCATTTTTGATTCCGTAAAAGTGTCTTTCCATACAATGTTCATAGTGGCAAACTGCATATCTACAGTTTTACCCGGGATATGCCAGACTCCAACAACTTTAGCATTTTCTCCAGGAAGTACCAGGTCCACTTCATTTTTTCTGTTTTCGTTAGCAAACTCCTGGCCATTTTCTGTTTTTAAAACCAACTTGTTTGCTTCAATTTTACCAACATCCGAACCGCTATAATTACATTTGAAGTGAACAGCAGTTTCCTTCGTTTCTTTTTTTACTTTCTCCAGGTTACAAGTAAAACCTCCTGCCTGGAAATCATTTTTTGAAGCTGGTAATTGAAAGTCAGGAGCGCTGAGCTTTTTACCTTCTGAGGAAATTCTGTAAAAACCATCTAAAATTAAGGTAAGCTTTTCCACATGGAAGTTTTGGCCTCCACTCACTTTAAGGATTTTTGTTTCTGTGGCTTTCGGGTCGATCACCATATTCATACTCTGAAACATTCCGCCTCCAGTGGCATGCTCTTCCCCGAATTCATATTTAAATGTAGGCTCATTGCCTTTGAAATAGATAAAGTCTTCAGTCTTATTGGTGATCTTTAGTTTTACCTGAGTAAAGGCCTGCTGAGAATGCGCATCAATGAATTCGATATGCAATACGTCGGTATCTATCGGTTCTACCTTATAATGATTTTCATGCTTAGGATCGCTGGGTTTCCTTTGTGCCTGCGCTGTCATAACAAGTGAAACAGCGAACAAGGCTGCTAGCATCTGTTTGAAAAAAGGTTTTCTCATTGGTTTGGGTTGTGGTTTATTAATTTGGTTTTTTACTACGTTTAATTAAGTAAAATGATACATTTTAATCAATAACCTAAGATTTTAAATTTTGCTTTGTTTGGGTGAAATATTCTTAGTGTTCAGGAAGGGATACAATTGCTATTCTAGGGTATCCTCGTTGATTCAAAGGGGCTATTGAAGAAAAGAGCAACAGTTTGAGCAACAGCAATAAAATATTTCAGAAATGCCTTGCTGTTGCTCAAACTGTTACCTGGAAAATTACAATGCCATTTCCAATGCTTTCGCCATTTGTTCAGGACTCAGCTTTACAGGATTATTTTTATTGTCAGATCCTGTTACTATCCGGTCAATGTCTTTACCTGTTAAGTTAAATGCAGACAGTTTTGGTATTTCCAATCTCTTTGTTAGCTCATCGATCTGGGTTAAAATAAACTCGATATAATAGGCATCAGACTTATTTTTATCCTTTGAAAATAACTTTCCTACTTCAGCATATTTTTGCAAAGCAATGTTATCAGGATCTTTTTGCTGAAGGCTTTTCACTGTTATATTGTTGACAGGTCCCATTAATGCACTGCAAATTACACCATGAGGGATATCAAAGTATCCACCGATGGTGGAAGCAAAACCATGCACTGTACCTAAACCTGCATTAGCAAGGGTAATACCTGAGATCAATGAAGCGTAAGCCATATCTGTGCGGGCTCCAATATCCGTCTTTCCATTTTCATAGCAATTAACTAATGAGGCTGAAATTCTTTTTAATCCTTCTAAGGCAAGAGAATCAGTCATCGGATTGGCGTTGGTAGATAGAAATGATTCCAGCAATTGAGTAAATGCATCCATGCCAGTATACGCTGTTATGTGCTTGGGGCAGGATAAAGTCAGATCAGGATCTACAATTGCCAGATCAGGAACAAAATTATCATGTCGCAAAGATTTTTTAAATCCTTGTTCTCCTACCTCAGACAATACGGCGTTTTTCGTTGCTTCACTTCCTGTACCTGAAGTTGTAGGGACAGCAATAAAGGGTACCTTATTCCCGGAATGAGTCCGAGTGCCGACACCTTCAAGAAATAATTGAACAGATGCTTTTTCCCTCAGCATGGCAGATATAGCTTTACCTGCATCCAGAACACTTCCACCACCAATAGCTACAACTACCTCTATATTTTTCTCCTGAAAATTTTTAACACATTCATCCACAAGTGAAGGAGAGGGTTCTTTATCAATTGTGAAATGATCCCAGGTAATGCCATTGTTAGAGAAATCATCCTGTAATTTCGCCCAGGTTTTACTATTAATAAAAGAAGCAGCACCTGTTATAATAAGGACATGTTTACCGTAGGCTTTTACAGCTTTAGGAAGAACGGATATTTTTCCTGATCCGAATTGAATGGCAGGGTTGCGTGCAAATACAAATGGTGCAATCATGAATTTTGTGGAAATAATATTTGATGTTTTACCCCTTCTCTTGGTTTAGCCATAAATGAAGCTACAGTATCACGCCAGGTGAGGTAATGGCTGGTTTCTTTATGTGCAGCCGCAGCCGCTTCGCTGGCATAGGCTTCATAAAATACAAATTTTGAGGGATCCGAAGCATCCTGTAATATATCAAATCTAAGATTACCTGCCTCTTTAACGGAACCCTCGTGATTCTTTTTTGTAGCGGCAATAAAAGCTTCTACAAACTCAGGCTTTACAAACACATGTACAATAGTTGCAATCATAGTTGTGAATATTTTTATTGTTAATAATGGTCAATTTAATTTCCAATGTCATTTAATATTTAAGATCATCCTATTGCTTTCCGCTTTCCGCTTTAAAACTCTATCTTCAACTCAACCGGGCAATGGTCTGACCCCATGAATTCATTGCTTACTATTGCCTCTTTTACCTGATTGATCAATGAATTGCTTACCACGAAATAATCTATTCTCCAGCCAACATTTTTTGCCCGGGAATTGAAAAAGTTACTCCAGTAGGTGTATTTGATTTCATCCGGATGAAGCATCCTGAAGGTGTCTGAAAAACCGGAATTAAGCAATCTGTTAAATCCGTCTATCTCTCTTTGAGTATATCCTGCAGACTTATTATAGTTCTTTTTCGCATTGGCTATATCCTTTTCCGTATGTGCTACATTGAGGTCTCCAGCAATGATCACAGGTTTTTTAGAGTTTAGGTGCAGAACGTACTTTAAAAAATCAGCATCCCACTTTTCGCGGTAATCAAGACGTTTTAATCCTTCTCCTGAGTTTGGCACATAGACTGTTACAAGGAAAAAATTATCATACTCTGCTGTGATAACCCTTCCTTCCTGATCGTGTTCTTCAATATTCATATCATAAGTCACGCTTATTGGAATAAATTTGGTAAGAATTGCAGTGCCGGAATAACCCTTTCTTGCCTTTGATGCATTTCCATAAACCTTATAATTAGGCAGCATGGCACACAATGTTTCCACATCATGAACTCCGGCTTTCGTTTCCTGCAAGCACAGTATATCAGGATTCAAGGTGTTAATGTCTCTTACAAAATCCTTCTTCATAATGGAACGGATGCCATTTACATTCCAATTGACCAAATGCAGTAAAGCCATATCAATAAATTTCGAAATCGAAGTTAATTATAGAATCAATAAAGAAAAATTAAAATAAATCAAAAAAAATAGCTCTTTCATTCGACTTGAATTCTAAAAAATAAGTATAAATTTTATTCATTCGGTAAGTAAAAAAAGAAATTATTACTTGTAAAATGGAATTACAAGCTTGCAAATTGAAATTACAAGCAAGTAATTTGAATTTACAAATCTGCAAACTGAAATCACAAGCTTGCAAAACCGAAATACAAGTCTGCAAACTGAAATTACAATCTTGGAAAATGAAATTACAAGTCTGAAAATGGAAATTACAAACTAGGAATAGGAAATTCTGAGAGAGGGAAATGGCAGACAATCGACTTTTCTTCATAATTTTTTTTGAAAACGAGGATTACTTTGATAGACAATTATCCTTTGTCACAGGCTCAGAGGTCTTACAATGGAATTTACAAGCAGAAGACTGTCAGGTTGGCGAATTTTCCAACACCATCAACATCACTGTCACCAGACAGATTGAGGTGTAGGGGAGCTTTTGTTTGTTTGAATTGATCCGAACCACCAGGGTGCTTTGAGTCTTGGTGGTTTTGTTTTTTGGGGGTAGGGAAAAGTCCAGGTATGAGACCTGGTCGGGCAACACCATTATTCTTAAGTTAATGAATAGTGATACAATCGCTAATCTCGGAAATCCTCGTTGAATAAACGAGGACAATTGGGTATAGTATAGTTTTTTTCTTTTCTGTGGTGTCGGGTCTTTCGACCCGACACATTTTAAATTATTGATTGATTAAAAATAATTTCTATAATCCGAAATTCTTAATCTGGGTTGATGGAGTGTCAGGTCGAAAGACCTGACACCACGGGAAGCTAGAAAACTTAGAATTGTAAGAAATCCAAATATTATTGTTGAAACTATAAAAATCCAAATATTGAATTTCTTCATTAATCAGAGTAATCATTTAAGTGGCACATAACGTATGGGGTGTTGACGTGGCGGGTTTTAAAGCGCTTCACTATCCACCGTTGCTGCCCTAACACGCCATATAAGAATAAATAAAAAAGTGCGGTGTTTAAAGCTCTGCCCTCGAAATCTTCATCATCACCCCGCCATGGCCACAACCTGATGTTATAAGCATACCTTTTTATTTATATTTCTGTGTTGTCGGGTCTTTCGACCCGACACATTTTAAATTATCGATTGATTAGAAATAATTTCTATAATCCGAAATTCTTAATCTGGGTTGATAGAGTGTCAGGTCGAAAGACCTGACACCACGGGAAAAGACCTGACACCACGGGAAATTAAAAGTCTTAACAACAAAGAATCTAACAGAGTATTGTTTGAGGAAGTTGTTTTTACCCTTCAAATTAAGAGCCTTAACAACAAGAAAAACTTTTACCCAATGGAAAATAAAGGTTGTTCTCACCCTTCAAATTAAGGGGCTTAAACAACCATCCAGGTTGTGAATCTCAATACTTAGGTGTTGTTCTTACCATTCAAATTAAAGACCTTAGCAACAGTATTTTATTGATGATGTAAGAGAATATAGTTGTTTTTACCCATCAAATTAAGAGCCTTAACAACTGATAGAGATAGGAGAAAACCTAAATGAGGTTGTTATTACCCTTCAAATTAAAAGACTTAACAACAGAGGTTGAAAGAATCTAACAAAGTAGTGTGTTGTTTTCACCCCTCAACTTAAGAGCCTTAACAACTTTGAATTACAACACGGTCTCAATGTTCTTGTTGTTTTTACCCTTCAACTTAAGAGCCTTAACAACCTATCTTAGACATTTGGTTAAATTATAGAATTTTATGTCTGTTTTTGTTAATCTAAAATCCAACATTTTTCACTGTTTAAGATAAAATTTACTCCATTTTTTAATTCCTGATTATTCCAAATTCATCTATTATATTTTGAGTCACCTTTAAGAAATATTCACTGTAACTTTGAACCGTCGATTTGGAACATAAGTCAAGCATTAGATTCAAACTTTCCTTGTCAGGGAATTGATTGTGTGCGAATTTATTTCTGATAAGAATCAGTATATACGCCTTTACTAAATTTGAAGACTTACCTTTTATGGCATCAGCTTTTATACCTTCAAACTTTTCATTCAAAAACCAATCAATTTCATCTGCAGGTGCAAGTTGTTGTTTCTTAATGATTCCATTGATAATGTATTTCTTAAAGTTTGGACAATTTTTTTCCTCAAAGTTTGTAGGATGATTTTGCCCATCAAAGCCTTCCTGATCCAATATATGCTTTTCAAGATTTTGGATTTCTTTTAATAACTTTTCTCTTCTAATTACCTCATAAGATGATGATTTTAATTCCATTTCATCTTCAAGTTCCTGTTTGTTCCAAACTCTTTCAGGGGCATAGCTGAAAAGCTTTTTTACTCGTTCATCATTAAGAAACCTTTTAAACTTCCCTATTTCTTTGAGCTTTACACTAGGTTCATACAATTGGCCTTCGGAGTATGGTACAGTCTTATTCCAGATAAAATTTTCATTCACAATATTATCTGACTTATCCCCATTGTTCCTTTGACTTTGCAGCAAAGCTTTACTTCTAATCTCTTTCCGTTCCTTTTGTGTTTGATAAAAGTCTTTTAATGTAAGATTTGCATTGTTGTCAAATATATCTTGAAAGAGTTTGTCTGCTATTAATTTAAGAAACAGATCTTGGGTTTTTACTTTCTTAATCTTAAGATCCTGCTTCATTTTCAGTAGATTCAATTGAGCCTCTTCTGTTAATCCTTTTTTGTTTTTCTTAAAATCAGGGTCATTATCTAATTCTCTTTTTGAAAGGTCAATGTAACTTCTTTCTAGAGAATAGAAACTTTGGAATTGATGCGTACCTTTATAAGAATATCTATACCAATCGGCAAAATCATTTGGACTATCTTCAACTTTTTTATCCTTAATGAAAGTAGGTTTTGGATCAAATATTCCTCTTGGGAAAGCAACAGGTTTAGATAATAATAATGTCTTTTGTTTGTCAATTGATCTGATGATATATTGTCTTTTATTAAATAAAATATCAACTTCTTTGTGGACTTTTTTCATCACTGAAGGCTGTCCTTTAAAATTACTAATTGAGTTATGAAGCCCTGATAAAACTTCATTCCGCATATTTAGATATGCCCAGTAGAAATCTTCAAATTTACTTTGATTAAATAAATCTTTAATGGATTGTCCCCAATATGGCCCTTCATTCATTTTCCAGAAACTTTCTAATAATGAAAATGCCTCTTCTTTTCTCAAATCATAAAAAGCTAGGGTATATTGTAAATGGCTTTGATGTCTCCCTTTCCAATTTTCTCTGGATTTAGTCGGCATAAATCTAATGATATCATCAGCAAGCCATATGGCTTCTTGTCCCTGAATTTTAAGTGAAAATACAGGACATTGTTTCTTTTGGGCCTCAGCCAGACAATCTTTAATTAGTTCTCTCTTCTCATCTGTTTCTTTAAGATCCTTATCTATTGTTTTTAATAATTTCTCATAATCTAATTGATCTATATCAATGGCACCCTTAAGTTTTTGCGGAATTCTGGAATTTACTTCTTCTGATTTTGGCTGGAACCTGTCTATTGTTTCAAATTGCTCAACATATTTTTCAATTATAACTTTTTCTATATCATCAGTTGATTTACCATTGTGTAATAGCTCATATAATAGGGCAGGTAGTTCATTAATGCTAAGAAGGGCCATCGGTTCTCCTGTCTTTATTTCGCTATTAGAGCCTTCACTAATAATTTTAAGGATTTCTTCTTTGTTAGGTTTTCCGTTAGACCGGATCTTACGTTTTTCTAGATCATTTCTCTTCTCTTTAATTTGCGCAATCCTACTGGAAATTTTATTGGCTTTTCCTTTTATTAAAAATGTTATTGGAATATTATTGTCAATAATGCAATAGGAAGGATTAGGGAATATTTTCCATGAGTTTCTATCGACTTCAGTTGAAACAAAAAACTCTGTTTTAAGTCTGGTGACTTCTGATAGCTTTCCGAATACATTAATCCTTTCCTTAATTTGTCTATCTGTCTTTAGTTTTGTCCCTTCTATATCTTTAGTTCTGCTATCGTGCACATAATTGCCAAAATGAATTTGGAAACGCAAAGATTTAAAATTGGCAAATTCATCGAGGTAACGTAGAGCTAAGTATGCAAATTTGTTATCATACCTTTTTCTGATAACAGGATGTACAACAATTGAGTCATTTAACGACTCAATTTCTTTTCTTTCAGTAATGTAGCCATTGACGTCTTCCAGAAATTCTTTTCTTCTTTCTTCAGATAAAACCTGATATACTTCATCTGGAACTTTACTTAGCTCATCTGCAATTTGGATCAGCAATGCTTCCTTAGTGAATGACTTATTTAACTTATGTTCTACTCCGTTATTTTGTAATGCTTCTTTAGAAAACGTGGTGTTAAGTTTTGTCTTTAAACCTTTATAGGACAAGTTTGAATATACCCAATGAGTTGCCATGAATCTTAAGCTATTGTTCATGGGGGAGATTTCAATTTCTTCCTTCTTTCTTATTTTCTCTTTATAGCCATGTATTCTAGATCTAAAATCTTCCCCCTGTTTTTTGGTCAAGAACATAGATATAAGAAATACGAGACCACTTCTGGATAAATTTTGGCCATTCACTGAAGGAGTATTGCATTGGGAAATATGAATATCCTTTACTTTATAAACTTTATTTTCTTTGTATAAAAGATAATTAAATGATTCATTCAAAACGGAACTATAAATATCATCAGGATTTAAACTGACTTTTTCTCCCTCTGCCTTTCTTCTCTTTAAATCAGCCAGCTTTAATTTGATTAGAATATTAACTTCTTTCGTCAATTCTTTTTTTAGCAACTCACGGGTTTTGTCACTTTTCATCCTTTTCTTTCGAACAGTGAGGCATGTATTCAAAAATACTTCATCAAGGAAAGGATATATTTTGGGGTCTATGCTTAGTGGAGAATGATAATAATGTGTGTAATAATTTCTTAAATCTTCAATGGTCTTAAGTAAGCACAGAAGCATTTCCAAAAAATATTTTCTTTTTGAATCTTCCTTTTCTGAATCATTAAAATTGGAAAATCTATTATGAGTTACTGGTAAATCCAGGTAATGGACAACTGGGAAATAAAGTTTTAAAAAATTTACCTGTGCTTCCCATTGTGCATATGCGATATCCAGCTTAAAAACATTCTTCAGAATTAAGGAAGTATTATTCTCCTTTGATGGTTGATATTTAATTTTCAAAGCCTCAATAGCCTGATCAATATTATTTTTGGCAAGATTAAAGTAGCCTCCCAAATAATGTTTATCTTCTTGACTTTGGTGGTTATAATAAATTCTGTTTGCAGAGATTGAATTTTCCATTTAAAAATCTGATTTAAAATATCCCTTAATAATAACTAATTTAAACAAAAAAGCCGACTCTCTCGACCCGGCTTTATTTTAAATATCTCAAAAGAATAATACTTACTTTCCTTCTCTTAACCTCTCATTCTCTCTCTGCAAATATTCAATCTTATCCTCCAACAACTTTATCTTATCTTCATAAAGCTTCTTCATATCATCAGGAAAGCTATTGTGAAACGGACCGTGGTTAGGGCCATTATAAACATCTCTATTATTCATGATGTTGAAAATCTTCTTCTCATCAAAATTCAGAATATCCGTCACTGTTAGATCCAGCGCCTTAGCAATCTGTTCAAGTCTGTCATGACTCACATCTGTTTCATCTCTTTCGATTTTTCCATAAGCATTGGTGCTGATGCCGAGTAGCTCAGCCATATGATCCTGCTTAAAATTCTTCAGCTCTCTGAGTTTTCTGATCTTGGTTCCAAGTGTTGTCATAGCTTTTCAAGAATGCGAAACCACTTTAAGTTGTTATAAAACAATCTGTTGGTTTCATAGGTAGTTTAATCCTTTAAAATTAGGGCTTTATCTTTACCATACAAAAACATCGAGTGCTTTTTTATGGTGATGGTGCCAGAAAATACTGTCATCATCGAAAAATAGGAACGACTAAAATCAGGCCCTCGTTATAAGTATCAGGTACCTGATATTAGTACAATGCCATTGTAATTAATTAGATGTTAGTTAATTACAAATGAATGTTTTGTCTTAAAAACAGCCAACTATGAAACTACAGAAATCGGCTACCGAACACATTGGCATTGTCCAGGCCAATGGAATAAGTGTACTGATAGATGAACATGTCTATCCTGTACAATACGAGTATCTGTGCTACACTTTTGCCCCCGGGCACAGACTTAAAGGTGAGCTCCGCATCGAACCCAACATTGTCCCAGGAAGCCGTGCTATATCACCCAGATACGGACTTGTCACGGTATTATACATTTCAAAAGGAATAGCTTACTTTAAAGAAAGGAAAAAGTGCTGTGAAGTAAGAGATCTGGCACCAATATCCGCTCCTATACTGGTTTTTATACCGCAAATACTGGCAACATGAGGAAGATCATTTTAAAACTATTGTTTCCGTTTTTTTATATCTATGATTTTGTAGTGCTTTTTTTTACAAGAAAAGGCATGTCCACCATTGAGCTCCTGATAAGAGTGGAGAACCTTGGTAAGCGTGACTGATTGAACCAACTTTTAGCTATGAAAATAAGAATCCTGTACCTCGATGACGAAGAGTACAATAGAAGATCTTTTTATGCGAACTTTCGCACCCGATATGAAGTTCAGCTCTGCTCCACAAACAGGGAAGTACTGGACCTTTTAGAGAAGGGAAATCAATACGACATCATCATACTGGATCAGTTCACACCTGATATTACAGGCTTTGATTTTTTGTATAACATAAAATTGCATTACGAACCGGTAAGGATAGTCATCACCGCTCATAAGGATAACAGCAAACTGAGAGAGGCAAGGAGGGAGGGGGAGATCTTTGACTTTCATGACAAGCCCTGGCTGGCAGAGGATCTGGAAGATATCATTCAGAGGGCAGTAAATTATATAAAATGGAAGCAGAACGCTATCTCGTAGAGACGCCATGCTGGCGTCTCTTTTTGAAGAAAGGGCTGTATTCTTTTGTTTTTGGGATTTGGTATTTAAATCTTGTCTAAGATAATGGAGAATTAAGTAGAATTATAAAAGACATAAATAACCTTTGCTTTGTCATGCTGAACTTGTGAAGCATCTGAGCTTTCAAAATGAATAGAAATAAGCTATCTAGCAGAATGGTAGTTTAAATAACAACTTTTTTTGTAATTATCAGATCCTTCGCAGGGCTCAGGATGACAAAGTAGCTGATTGTGGTTTACTAATTAATATTAAGTTGACGGCCATGTCCTTCAGGAGAAGGGTAGGGATGAGGTGTATTACCTTTGATATGTAAACTATATAACTAATCCGGTTTGTTTTTAAACAACTAAATTGAAAAAAGTAGGCCTGATGTTCGAATACAGAAAAGGATAAGCTTATTGAAATTGAACGTTTGAGACGCCATGCATGGCGTCTCAAACGTTCTACTTGTAGATGAGATCAGTTGTAGAGAAAGCTCTAGCTATATATAAAACAACAAAGGCTTTCATTAGAAAGCCTCTATTATTTGACGAAGTACAAACTGTTATTTATTTATCGCATCCGCAAAGTTCGTTTAGGTTGCTAGGACGAAGTGGGAAGTCATAAAACTGTCCCATGCCAGGTTCCATAAAGCCGAGGATATCTCCTGTTTTTGCATCCATTATTGTTTTTACATAAGCAAGTCTTGATACCTGTACTGCAGAGCCCGCTTTAACAATTCCAAATGGAATAGACAATACAATCGCATATTTTTCATCCTCAGCGCTAGCAGCTTTACTTACTTCTTCAGCAGTAACAAACTTTACGTTAGAATTGCAGGCATTTTTAACCTTCTCCTCATCAAGATTATCATGTTTGATATTATTATCAATGAGTAGGGTTTTACTCTTGATCCTTCCGCAATTCTGCTTTGCCATTACTTTAGCAAAGCTCTCAAAGTTTTTCTTCTTTTCGTTTTTGCTATTGTATTCCATATTGGCTTGCATTGCTCTGATAGCAAAAATTATATCACCTGCAGTATATTCAGAATTAGGCCCTGAGGAAGGAAGATATATTTTGTAATCAGCAAGGCTAGTGGTTTTATTGGCAAAAAGAGATCTTTCCATACGATCGTAATATAGAAAAGGAACACTAAGTGATGTACGTAATCCGTGGATTCCATTGTCTCCCTGAACTCTAATAAACAGCACTACATATTTGCCACGCTCAAGCGGACTGATGGCCTTAATTTCAGATGTTTTTTTGAACTCTATATTTTTGTTGAATTTCCAGTATTTCTCGACAGTAGGTTTAATGAGAGCATTGTAACTTTTTATATAGGCTAAATAATCATCTTTTTCTTTAATAGCTTCATCCTTTTTTTCTTGTTTCTTTGCTTTGTCAATTTTCTTTTGCAGATCAGCCATTTCTTCTGGATCTTCTTCAATAAGTTCCACCAGCAATGTTCGTGGAATAATAGCCGGGTAATCCTCTTTTCCCGCATTGATCTTATCGCTTATCTGTGCAAAAATCATGGTCGGTACAGCAAGCTGTAGAATGACAATCAGGAATAAATTTTTTAATTTCATAAATAAGGTTTTAAAAGTCTAAAAATATGCAAACCCAGTAAATGAATTTTTTTTATGTAAAAGTAAATATTACATCTCTTTCCTGAAGACGACAGCTTTTCTGGTGAAGGTCAATTTATGATTATCAAGGAAGGTTTATTTATTATCTTGTTGGAGATAAGACAGAAGTGATGTTTGCGGAAAGGAGTAATGAGGTGAAGGTCTATGTAAGTATAAGGTTGGTAACTTTAAAAGTACACGATAACATACGAACGAGGTATTGGTGAATTTGAAAATTATCTAAAAGCACGTATCATTATTGTTCAACCAGTTAAACTTTCTCCTATCAACGGCAAAGTCTTGTATAAGACTTTATTAGTTTTTATTTTTAGGCTTTTAAATGTTTTTTGCAGGATTAATCATTTTTTTTTAAGATTAATTTTTAGCATCAAGCAGATTCAAAATTTTTTATTAATGTCATCAAAACCAATATCCAAATGTTCAAACGTTACTCAGTATTCACATTTTTATTGTTATTTTTTTTTATTTCCAGGATCTCTATAGCGCAGCAGCTTCTTCCTGTTACGGAAGATTTTAATAATGCATCTGCGATTACATGGACGATCAATACGAATCCTAATGGTGTGTTCCAATTATGGAAAACGCAACCTGTTGGCGGGCTCGGCAATAGCGGAGTTCTTAGATATAACGATTATCGGTATATAATATCAGAAAACTCCGCCGAGTCACCTGAATTCAATTTCTCAGAAGCTGAAAATCCATATCTGGAATTTGATCTTGCGATTGTGAATTACTATCATTTTACTCCTCTTCTTATATTGTCTTTTGATTCTGGAAATGGATGGAAAGAACAGCATGGATGGAGTTCAGGGGTTACAATTTTATCTCATGACGAGTTCCAAATCGATAGTATTAAATCTCAAACTATAACTCCTAATGATTCCGTTTGGATTCCTTATCATGATTCATTTTATGTGGCGGTTAAGTTGTGGCAAGTACTTTATCTCCGGCTACTCAAATGAAGATTCAGTTGTTCCCAAACCCTTCTAAAGAGAGTATCACCATTCGAATTCCGGAAAAAGAATCTTATTTTATTCAGGTTTTTGACGGCATGGGCAATAAGGTCAGAAGCTTTATCACAGACGCTAGCGAGATACAATTGGATTTAAGACAATTTCAGTCTGGTGCTTACTTTATTGAAGGCGTTGGTGGCAGTAAGAAATTCTCGCAGAAGTTTATCATCGAATGATGTCCAGAAGCTATCTCATTCTGTAAGGGTAACTTTAATACTTTACAAGTTCATAGGGATAGGATATTATTTTTCCTCCTTATGAGCTTGCGAAGAATGGTATGGTGTATCAAAGGGGACATTACTTTACATATTGATTTCCGCAGTAATCTATATAAAAGACCTTGTTTTCTTGCCTTACCTTAAGCAATCCTGCAGATATGTAGTCTCTGTAGTTATAATAAATATCATCATAGATAACGGGTATCAATAATTTGCCATTGGCATCAATTATTCCATATTTATTGTCTTTTTTTACTCTGAAAGGGAATTCTTTGTAATAAAAATCCGGATGGTAGATTTCATCGTAGAGGCAATTGATAATAACAGTAGAGTCAAGCTTTATCCCCTTTTTATCTCCTTCTTCAAATTCTTTATATACAGGTTCTTTATACTCTCTCACTTGTTCTATCTCATCTGGGTTAAACTTAAAGACAGGTTTTCCTGATTTATCAATTCTATAGTATTTATCTTTCAATTTTACTGTTGCAAAATCAGCTTTTCCATAGATCTTGTCTTTATTGAAAATATAATAAAGCATATTGATTACGAATGGTTCCGCGTCATCAAATTTTGGAGCAATTACAATACGTCCCTCTTTATCACAAAAGCCAAATTTACCTTTTACCAGAATTGGTATAAGGTCTGCCTTTAGACAGTCATCCTGTTTCTGAGCAAATGATGTATTGATCAGTAAATGTAGCAGTGCAAGAAAGGTAAATAGAAACTTCATATTAAGATTCATATAGATTGATGATTTATTTTCAGGAATTTTTACGCTTAGCTTTTTCTACAAGGTTTTTATAGTATTTTGATTTGTCTGGTTTGTTTATTTCCTGATAGATCTCGGAGAGGCGCTCCATGTCCTGAATCGTTAATTTTTCTTTTTCTTTCAGTAATATTGATAATTCATTATTTAATTGTTTTTCCTCTCTAACTTCTTGTCTGCATTTTAGACAATGCTTCGGTTTTGATTGTATCCAAAAACGTAGGGTCTCATACCAATACTTCTGTTCTTCTTTTTTGAAGACATACACCTCACGACATTTCTCGCATGTCTTCTCAAGGTCAATATAGGCTAGGTTAGGATCAAAGTCACAGTATAATTGAACATCAGGATTTCCCATTAAGGCCTTGCCAGATTCAAAACAGCTATCACAGGCCCATTGAAAGTTTCCATGTATTAAATCCTCTTTCTTAAGAGAGGAAACAGTTCCCCAAAGCCAGACCTTTCTCCCCAGAGTCCTTTTAAGATTTGAGTCGTAAACATCTCCTTTACAGCCAGGGCAAGTCAAACTTTTATTTTTTACACTTGATTTATTTTTCTTCACTCAAGTTATCTGTTATGTCTTAGGCAAATGGGTTATATTATCAATTGCTGTCCTACTTCTGAAAAGCAATAGTCAAGAATTTGATGATCCTCTTTTGTTATGGAGATTGAAATTACACATATTTTTTGACTATCAGATCCTTTCCAGGGTTAAGGTAGAAGTGCATATCTTTTAAAAATTTATAAAATAACATTACTGGTTGTTATAATCTGTTTTTCCTTCTTCCTGTTTTAAATTCCTGCGGTTGAAAAAGTCATCCATATATATACTTTTATAGATGTTGATAATTGCAATGCTTAAACTTCCAAAAATCCCGCATCCAATTGTAATGGCTAAAAATCGATCAGTGAATGAATCATTACCCTCACTTATCCATCCTCTGTAAAAGGCAATCGTTTCTGTAAAAGCAAGTACAGGAATTAATCGCATCGCCCATATACGTCCCGATTCTTTTCTTTTGATAGTAGTAAATAAAAAATACATCAATAAGGTGGCTGTTATTGACTGAATTAAGTTTATCATAAAATGTAATTCACCAGAAATAAATCCAATTGGAACCGCCCATCTAGCTCTTGCTTTATCGAAATTTCTTGTCATCCACAGAATATACCTGAATGATTCAGAATACATAAGAGTAAAAACAACAAGTATAATTGAATTAGTTATTTTGGCTTTTATGTGTTGATTTTTATCTGTTTGATAATCGTGATAGCTGAGGATTCCAAGAAGTGTTAATGCGAAAAGTTTAAACATATTTTAATAGAATAAATTTGGGGCTATATACGCAAATATCGGATACATGCTGTTAAAAATATACAATTGAGGAAAAATCCACGTAGAGACGGCATGTTGGCGTCTCCTTTTGCAAAGGCCTCAATCTTAAATCTTTTAAGCTACTTTAACTGGTTAGCCAAAATGGGTATTTACACGATTAAGGGAAAAGCTTTATAGGAAAGGTTGATTGGTATTAAAATCCTGAGTTGCCATGCGAGTAGTTTCTACGGGTTTTCCCTGTTTTTCCTTCAGTTAAAATTGATATGTCCGCTTCTTTTTAAAAGCTGTATAAGAGGATATAACCAAACTCAATTTCAGTTTTTGTTTTCGCGAGATTAATAATGGTTTTGCTAAGAGCTTTAATGTCAGGCAGAATCAAGGCAGAAAGGAGAAAAAAGCTCTTCTGCATGTATTTGAGGGGAGAAAGTCTTATTTTTGAAAGATAAGAACTTAATTACCTGATTTTATTAATGATAATGGAAGTTCATTAAAGTTTAAATTGTAATCATTATGCGAAAGTTAATCCGTCCCACATATCCGAAAGAATTCAGCATAGGTTTTCTGTTACTTATATTTATTTTCTCTACCTTTTTGTCGCATCAGATATTTGACGTACCATTTCTAGAGATTAGAAATAGTAATGTTTATCCGGGAATGATTCTCGTTGGAGTTGCTGTGATTATTATGGTGCTGATTATCTGGGAAGAATTTTTGTTTCCTATAAAAATCAAAGAAGTAAATAACGAGATTGTTTTCAGAAACAGAAGGAATAAATTAAAAACTCAAGTGTTTATCTATTTATTCATTCCTGCAATATTCGGCTTTATATATTTTGAATACGAAATAAATCACATCCGATTTTTTCTGTGGGCTGCAGTTTGTATCATCGCTCCGGTGGTAGAGAAACTTGCTTCGGGTATCAACAACTATAATGATTTCCTTAAGCTTGCCAATGATTCTATAGAATTCAGAAATAACAAGAAGGTGGGTCTCATTAAGCTGAAAGATGTTCTTAATTTCAACTTAGTCAAAGATGATCATGGAGTCATTAAAAAGATTCAATTGCTAAAATTAAACAATGAAGAGGTTATTATAGATCTGGATGAAATGGAGCTTGAAGCGTTCTATGATACAATCAATAGCTACATTGCAAGTCATTATCAGCATATGCTGAGCAAAACTGCTGTAAGCAGTGTATCTTAATATTCAGATAAAAGGGATATAAAGTAAAGAAAGCATACTCAGAGAGTATGCTTTCTTCGTTTATGTGCTCATTATACACCTATTTTAGTGAGTTTGGCGAACTGACTAAAATGATAAATTAACTATATTTTTATACGTTTATTAATTCCAGAATACGGTTCATTCATTGCTATTATAACTTCATAAAGCTGATAATTTTTCAAGTTTTCCTCCCCGTAATTTAGCCTTACCGCAATTGCTTAATAACCAAATAAATAATTTTTTAGGAAACATGAAAGTAGTAAAACGCATCATCCTAGGATTGATGTGTCTGGGGAGTTCTTTGACTTACGCCCAGACTCAGCAAATCAATGGTCTGGCTGTCATTGTCGATTATCAAGACAAGTCTATTGACGAGACAGAACAGTACATTTACAATTTATTCAATCAGCCTGGATTTTCTGGTCAAGGACAAACATTGTCTATTCGTGATTATTACCTTTTGCAATCAAATGGCAAGGTTGAGTTAAATACTCAAGTTATCAGAGTGTCAATACCTCAGACTTCTACTTATTATCATTTGGAGAATGGGCATGGAGAGCAGTTTATGAGTGATATTGTAGATGCTATCAATGTTAAATACCCAAACGGATTTACCAATCTTACACCTCGTCCTTCAAATGGTACATTGTGGGGATTTACGATTATAGACAAAGCAGTTGTTGGGGCCGGTACTGCTGTGTCAGGGGGAGTTCAGGATGGCCTTTATATCAAGAGTAACAACTTGCCAATAAGGGTAGACAGAGTTAACAGACAAACTGCTCAGGATGAAAGATGGCATAGCGTACCGACTTTAGCACATGAAATAGGTCACGGAGTTTTTGATTTTGATGATCTTGATCAGGCATACAGCAACATGGGCTTCTTCTGCCTGATGGAAGGAGCTGGTAAAGTAGATCCGGGACCTTTGAATCCGGGATACAGATATAGAAACAACTGGTTCAATACTGTTATCGAGTTAAATCCTGCAGTTGGAGGCAACTATTCTCTAAGCGCTATTGATTATGATACTGTTTACAAGTATACCAACCCATATAATAGCAAAGAATATCTATTGATAACAAACTATTCTTTTAGTGGGCTTTTTCAAAGCATCTATTCACCGGAACAAGGTCTTGCTATATGGTATGTTAATGAAGAGTATGGCCTGGAAGAAGGGATTACTCCTAAATATCAGGTGAAATTAGTTCAGGCAGATGGACTGGATGAAATGCATGATGAAGATAGTCCGGACAGAGCAGGTGATGCGTGGGATATGTTTGATAATCTTACTTCTGTATTCTCTTCTGCTACTCATCCTATAAGATGGAAGAACGGAAGTGAAATTGGAATCAAGATTAAAAATATCAGTGCACCTGGTTATAAAATGACTTTTACAGTCGAGGCACAACCTAATTCAATTATTGCCCAGGTTAATCCTCAGGCAGGTGGAAATATATTCCCAAATGGTCTTATCAGACATAATGGAAGTCAGCCAGTATCATTCTCAATAGTTCCGGATTTCGGATATTCAATTCAGAATGTATTGGTTGATGGTGTTTCGGTAGGACAAGTTTCTCAATACACATTCAACTCCGGAATATATCATACCATCAATGCAACTTTTGTTAAAAATCCTGCTGTCGATCCGATCACTGCGCCTTGGTCTGCTGCGGATATTGGTGGTACCAATATGAGTTTTTCAGCTCAAAGAGGCAATCAATTCAGTGTCAATACAAACAGCGATGATATCTATTGGGGAGCAGATCAATTCCACTTTATCTATCAAACACTTAATGGTAATGGAGAAATCGTTGTTGAAGTTTCAGAGATGAAAGGTATTCATGAGTGGAGTAAAGCAGGGGTAATGATTAGGGAAACAACAGGAGCAAGTTCAAAGCATGTTATGTTGGTTCAGACGCCTTTAAAATATGTTAATCTTCAATACAGAACTGAAACTAATGGCGGATCAGAAAGCAATCCTTCTAATATCGAAGATCTTCATAGATACAGATTATATAAGTACTTAAAGTTAAAGAGAGAAGGTAATAAATTCACTGCGTATTGTAGCAGAAATGCATATACATGGGTGTTTATGGGCGAGATTACAATTCCTATGAATCAGCAAGTATATATTGGGCTTTGCACAGCAGGTCATGACCCAGATAAAAATGATCAGAAAAATTTCATAGTTAAATACAGCAATGTCCAAGTTACTGTTCCAACTGTAAGTGGTTTGTTCAGCCAATATCAGGTACCTCGTACGACAGGACTTCCAACTGGATTTAAGCAATACAGTAGAGTCTATAGCGTAGGTACTAATGGTCCCTTATTAAACAATGTATTTAATTCTGTAATTAACTGGTGGGGTAATTCAGGTAATCCCAATGCATTGTATCAGTTTAGTTTAGAGACGAATAATGGTAATCCACGTTATTATACTAATATTATTGATTATGCAACTTACCAATTTGCGAATGCTAATCCTGAAATCACTATCAATTCTACTATAGGCTTTGCGGGACTTCAGGGAAGTTATTGGGTGAACTTCTCAGGAAATGATCTTGTGCTTGTGAGAAAGACCGGTGATTACGCCGTTATCTTTACCAATATACCTGCAAGACAAGGAATACCAGACCTAAACGTAGTACCAGCAGAAGATTATCTAGTGTTCCCTAATCCATTTGTTGAAAATGCAACAGTTTTAATTCCTGCTTCAAAACAAGAAGTAAAAGTTGAAGTGTTAAATGCTTCCGGGAATCTAGTAGAAAGTACATCTGCAAATGATTCTTTCACATTGGGAGAATCATATGCTCCTGGCATTTACTTTATAAAACTGAATGACCAGACAAGTGTAAAAACTATCAAAGTGGTAAAAAGATAATGAGTAAGTAGATAGTATTTTTTTAATAAATGCAATAGTATATTTTTTAGCCTCCGCAGTTTCATGCTCGGAGGCTTTTCTTTTTGTGACAGGAGATCATTTATGGGTTCATTATTGGCAAGTCTGACAGAGTTTAATTAAAACAATGCTGAATATCCTTTTGAGGAATATTTTTTTATTTTTTAAGGTATTAAGGATCAATATAATGTCTTTAGTAAATATCATAATGTAACAAAGGTTACAAAGTTTTGCTGGAGTGAAACATATTTTTAACCTGCAGCCAAAGTGGTTGATTTTTTTTTACTAAAATTTTAAAACAAAAATGCCTATGAAAGAAAAAAACTGGCGGACAATTCCTGCTTTGTTCATTTTGGTCATTTCTGTAAGCTCCTGTAGTGTCCAGACTCAGGGAGCCTATGGAAGTTCCCGAAAGGTATCTAAAGCAACATTGCGCGCCTACAGAAAAGATCCACACTGGATTTCAATGATGAACGACTCTTCAGCGAACTATTATGATATTTTGCTGGCGTATGACCAATTCTGGAAAAAACGGCCAGAGCCGAATCCAGAAGAGGAGTTTGAGAGAAAACAAAACGAAAAAGAAGGTAAAGAAGAAGAGGAGGAAGAAGAGGAAAACAAGAGAAGTCTTGTTGGAAGGCTATTCCATTCTGAAGAGAAGGACGTTGCAGAAAGCTCCCAATACATGATTGAATATAAAAAATTCAAAACATGGAAAAAAGATGTACTTCCCTATGTACAGCCTGATGGCAGCATCCTTACTCAAGCTCAAAGACTTGATATTTACAAAAATCAGAGGCCTTAATTCTTATTTCTTTATTCCCAAAATTTAAAAAGACAATAATGAAACCATTAATACGATTTGCATTAATAATTTTACTGTTAAGCGCTTATCCCTTTACTATAAGGGCCCAGAAATGGGAACCTGTTGGTTATGAATTCCCACTGAACAGAATGGGGCAGATCAACGGAATTGAAAGGACTACTCAATTAAAATTTCACCCTACGGATCCGAAGATTCTATATGGCGTCACTGCTAATGGAGGACTCTTTATAAGCAAAGATGAAGGGGCTAATTGGTCACCAACGGGCACGGACAATTTACCTTTTAGTCAAGTCGCAAGTGTGTGCATAGACTATACGAATCCAAGAACCATGTATATTGGTACAGGTGATCCAAACTATTATGGCACAAGTCTTGGAATTTATAAAAGTATAGACGGTGGACAGACATGGACTAGCAGTACCAGTGGTCTTGGCACTAACTTGGCGGTAGAGATATTAATGTCTCCATCTGATAACAATGTTCTGATTGCTGCTACAAATAGTGGAATCTACAAGTCCACCAATGCAGGTGCTTCTTGGACTGTTAAGAAAAGTGGTGGTGAGTTTAAGGACATGATTTTTAAACCAGGGACAGGTTCTACAACCATTTATGCTGTAACAAACAATGAGTTTTGGATTTCCACCAATATGGGAGACTCTTGGACTCAGGTTTCATTACCTACAACTACCGGTATTATTAATGGAGGAAGGATAGGGGTGAGCCCATCTAACCCGAATATAGTCTATCTAACCTTTGTAGGGGAACACTTGGAAACGAATGACGTTCCGTATTTACAGGAAGAAACCCCTATTTTAAAATCAACTAACAGCGGTTCATCTTTTTCTGTAATCAAACCAGCAGGTCCTCCAAACCTGAATGGGTATGGTCCAAACAGTGGAGGACAGCGCAATTATAACTATGATATTACAGTAGATCCCCTGAATAGCAATACCCTTTATGTTGTGGGACATTGCGTATGGAAGTCAACAGATGGAGGTGTAACATGGGTACAGAAGAGTGAGTGGGCCAATAAAGTACACACTGATATGCACCATATTGTGTTTTCTCCATTTGATGCTACCAAGCTGTATAATGCCAATGACGGTGGAATTTGGGTAAGCACAGATGGCGGTTGGGGCTGGACACAAAAAAGTGATGGTCTTGCAGGGTTTGAAATATACCATGCTGCTGCCAGTCCGATTAAAAGAGCAATCCTTGATGTAGGAACTCAGGATAATGGGGAAGCTACATTTAACGGTAAACAATGGGTAACTATTGGTGGTGGAGATAATGGAGATCGTTTTTCTTTCGGTTATTACAGTTGGGATGAAGTCTATTCCCATAACGGAAATGGCTCAAGGAAAACACTTTCAACAGGGAATTCTTCATCTCTTGATTTTCCGTTCTCTTCAAATCAAAGCGGAAATGACGTTGAAATGGAATTTACGGCATTAAACCCAAATCTTGCTTTCATCGCACAGAATGACGTTTACAGGACAACAACACTGGGGTCTTCACCAAGCTGGACAAAAATTAATTCAACAACTTTTGGAAGTGTTAAAGCATTAGCACTGTCTCCGACAGATGCGAATGTGTTGTATGTGGTAACCGCAGATGGTAAAATAAGAAGAAGCGACAATGCACAGGCAGCTTCACCAACTTTTGTTACTTATAATACACCCGCACCTGTAAATGTAATGGCAAGTGTTGCAGTTATAAAAAGCAATACTAATATCGTGTATATGAGCTGCGGAAGCCGTGTTTTCAGATCTGCAGACAGAGCTGCCAGCTGGACGGAGATAACAGGTTCATTGCCATTGGTAAATATTTATAAAATTCATCATGATGCTTTCAGCACCGATGAGTCAGTTTATATAGGAACAGCTAAAGCTGTCTACTATAGAAATTCAGGCATGTCATCGTGGTTAAACTATTCTGCGGGTCTTCCGACTATTGCAGATATTAATGATTTTATGATGTTTAATGATGGTACTCAGAATTCTGAGATATACGTTGCATTTAGAGGCAGAGGCGTTTGGAGGTCTTCTTTATATGGAAAAGCACCTGTATTAAGAGAACCGGAAAATCCGTCTTTATCTGTAAATGGACTTTCTTATAAATACTATGAAGGTACATGGAGTTTTATGCCTAACTTCAATTCTCTTGCAACTGTAAAAACTGGTTCTGTGACTAACTTTGATCTTACTCCAAGAAACAAAGACGGTCAGATCGGTTTTGTGTATACAGGTTACGTGAATGTTCCAACAGATGGTCAATATACATTCTATACTTCATCTGATGACGGAAGCCAGTTGTTTATAGGAAAGACGCTTATTGTGAACAACGATGGAGAACATGCAGCTACAGAGAAATCAGGAAGTCTTGGATTAAAAGCTGGTAAACATGCTATCACTGTTTATTACTTCAATAATCAGCCTTCAATTGGTCTATCAATCAGTTATTCCGGCCCTGGAGTCACCAAACAAGTGATACCAGCAACTGAGCTTTTCAGAAATCCGGATGCCGTTGCCTGTACAGGAACTGGTTCAATAACAAGAGAATTCTGGGCATCAGTTGAAGGTCAATCGGTAGATCAGATCCCCGTAGCTACAACTCCTACATCGCAAACCAATGTGACTTCAATAGAAGAGGTTGTAAATCAGGATAACAATTTTGGTGTACGTCAAAGAGGTTATATCTGTGCTCCTTATACCGGTGCATATAAATTCTGGATTGGAGGCGATGAAAGCACTGAACTATGGTTAAGCTCTAGCGAAAGTCCGGCAACTAAAGTAAGAATTGCTTATGCCGAAAAATCAACAGGACTAAGAGATTGGTTTAGATACCCGACTCAGGAATCTGCCACTATTAATCTTGTGGCTGGCCAGAAATATTATATTGAGGCCTTGCTAAAAGAAAGTACTGTAGACGATAATTTATCTTATGGCTGGCAATTGCCGACCGGGGAATTTGAAAGACCAATTCCTGCAAGCAGGCTTTCTCCAATGGATTTTACCAATAAAATTCCTGTGGTAACAATGACTCCCGGTCCTAAGGCGATCTTCGTGACAGGATCCAACATAACTTTTACTGCGACTGCCACAGATCCTGACGGCTCTATTGCAAAAGTTGAGTTTTATAAAAATGGAGTGAAGATTGGAGAAGACCTTACAAGTCCGTATACAATTACGCTTTCCAATGTTGCCCAAAGCAGTTTTCACATTGTTGCAGCAGCAACTGATAATCTTGGAGTAATAGGAGCGTCTCAGGCATCCGCTGTTCAAGTGGTTGATCTTTCTCTTAGAAATCCTGAAAATCCCGCAAGTACTCAGTCAGGTTTGGATTATTACTATTATGAAGGCGGATGGGGAAGTCTCCCTGATTTCAGCTCGATGACCGCGGTTGAAACAGGAACTATAGCAAACTATGACCTTAGTCCGAGAAATATTGATGATAATTTCGGATTTAGCTTTAAAGGCTATATAAGTGTTCCTACAGATGGAGTTTACGTATTTTATACTGACTCAGATGATGGAAGCAGGTTATATATAGGAAATGAACTCGTTGTTGATAATGACGGATTACATGGTGCTGGTAACCCTGCAACAGGAATGATTGGCCTGAAGGCTGGTAAACATGCAATTACAGTAAACTATTTTGAGCTTGGAGGTGGTGAATCATTAAATGTTTACTATGAAAGTGTAGGAATTGCCAGACAGCTTATCCCTGCAGCCAGTCTGTTCAGAGTAGTGCCGGGAGTTCCTCCGACAGTAAGCATTACAGCTCCATTGAATAATGCTACGTTTACAGCTCCTGCTTCGGTAACTATCAATGCAAATGCTGCAGACAGTGACGGAAGTATTGCAAAGGTTGAATTCTATCAGGGAACTACAAAGCTGGGTGAAGATTTAACATCTCCATATAGCTATAGCTGGACAAATGTAGCAGCAGGTTCTTATACACTTAAAGCTATTGCTTATGATAATTCTTCTTTAAGCACTACATCTTCGTTGATCAATATTACTGTTTCTGGAGGAAATGTAGCGCCAACTGTAAGTATTACAGCCCCATTGAATAATGCTACATTTACAGCCCCAGCAAGTGTAACTATCGATGCCATTGCTTCAGATAGTGACGGTAGTATTTCAAAAGTGGAGTTTTATCAAGGTACTACAAAACTTGGTGAAGATTTGACATCTCCATATAGCTACAGCTGGACGAGTGTTGCAGCCGGAAGTTATACGCTTAAAGCAATCGCTTATGATAATGCTTCTGCAAGTACGACTTCATCGTTGATCAATATTACAGTTTCTTCAGGAAATGTTGCACCGACAGTGAGTATTACTTCTCCATTGAACAATGCAACGTTTACAGCTCCTGCTTCGGTAACTATCAATGCAAATGCTGTAGACAGTGACGGAAGTATTGCAAAGGTTGAATTCTATCAGGGAACTACAAAGCTGGGTGAAGATTTAACATCTCCATATAGCTATAGCTGGGCGAGTGTTGCAGCTGGAACTTATACACTTAAAGCGATAGCTTATGATAATGCTTCAGCAAGTACAACGTCTTCTTTGATCAATATTACTGTTTCTGGTGGGAATGTCGCACCAACTGTAAGTATTACAGCGCCATTGAATAATGCTACATTTACAGCACCTGCAAGTGTAACTATCGATGCCAGTGCTTCAGATAGTGACGGTAGTATTTCAAAAGTGGAGTTTTATCAAGGTACTACGAAACTTGGTGAAGATTTGACATCTCCATATAGCTACAGCTGGACGAGTGTTGCTGCCGGAACTTATACTCTTAAAGCGATTGCTTACGATAATTCAAGCGCTAGCACGACTTCGGCACTTATCAATATAACTGTAAGCGGAACTAGCACAGCTGATATTATTGGTCCGGATTGCGGTACTGTTAATGGTTCAGCACAACTTGAACTTAATTCTGCTAATACAACCGGAGCGACAGCTTATAACTGGTATGCCAATACTTCTGTTCAGAGTATAACACCTGTAAGCGGTCAACCATATAAAGTAAATGTCCTTTATGGCTCTAGCTTTACTGGTGGACAGTTCTGTGTTGGTGTTAATTACAGCGGAGCTCCTTACTATAAGCAGTATTGCAAAAATATAACTGTTTGCTCTACGCTTAGAGTTGATGAATATGCAGAAGAAACTGGAACTTTGGTGATCTCACCAAACCCTTCTGAAGAGGTGTTTACTCTGAAGCCTGGTAGAGCAGTGGCACAAATAATTGTTACTGATATTGCCGGCCATATCACTTTCACTCAAAGTGAAGTAGAGAAAGGTAAAGCTGTTGAATTTGGAAAAGAGTTCTCTGCTGGAGTTTATGCAGTTACTGTTAAATATAAGGATGGAAGTTCTGAATCTGTAAAGGTTATTAAGAAATAACTCCTTTAGTATAATTTAATTATAGGCACTTCTAAAATTATTTTTAGAGTGCCTATGATTTTATAGATTTATCTGATAGTACGCCAATTGAGGGATTGGTAGTATTACAAAAGACAGATTTTCATTTTTTTATCTATTTAAAATCTTCTAAATATCAAAGCAATGATCTTTGTTAAAAGAAATACCTATAGAGGGTTAAGTTTTGTTGTATATTTTTTCTTGATTTGTTCTGGATTAAATGCGCAGAAAGTAACTATTAATGATCGTATTAGTCAAACACCACTAGAAGGTGTTTTTATAAGTGATCATCAAAAACAGGTTTATACTACCTCCAATTCAAAAGGTCAGGCAGATATCTCTCAGTTTGAACATTCGGATAGTATTCTGTTCCAATTAGTGGGATATAAAGTTTATATTACCAGTTTTAAGGATCTGAATGCCTCAGACTTTAAAGTATTTTTATCTGAAGAAACAGGACTGATGGATGGAATCGTGGTTTCTGGTAGTAAGTTTGAAGAAAGTAGAAAGGATATTCCAAGGCAGATACAAGTTATAAATTCCGGTGAAATGCAGTTCGCCAGTCAAGAGACTACAGCAGATGTTCTTCAGAATACTGGAAATGTATTTGTACAAAGAAGCCAGATGGGGGGAGGAAGTCCTATCATGAGAGGGTTTGAAGCAAATAAAGTATTAATGGTTGTTGATGGTATCAGGATGAATAACGCTGTGTACAGGGGAGGGCATTTGCAAAATGTGATAACCCTTGATAACAGTGTTCTTGAAAGAACAGAGTTATTGTTTGGTCCGGGATCTGTTATTTATGGGAGTGATGCATTAGGTGGCGTTATGAGTTTTTATACCAAAAGACCTGTTTTGTCAGGTGCCAAAGGAAAAACCTTCGCCAGCGCTAATGCCTATACCAGATATTCAACTGCAAATTCTGAAAAAACAGGACATATAGATTTAAATATAGGATTTAATAAAATTGCTTCATTTACAAGTTTTACATATTCCGATTTTGATGATTTGAGGCAGGGAGGAAGCAGAAGAGCAGCATATAAGGATTTTGGTAAAAGGGATTTTTATGTAGAAAGGATAGGAGGTAAAGACTCTGTTTTGAATAATAGTAATCCTAATATTCAAAAGCAGTCGGGATACAAGCAGTATGACTTTTTACAAAAGATATTGTTCTCACCTTCTTCTCGAGTGACTCATACATTAAATTTTCAGTATTCAACTAGTTCAGATATTCCACGCTATGATAGGCTGGCACAGTTTAACGATAAACCTGCTTATGCTGAATGGTTTTATGGCCCGCAGAAGAGATTGTTGGGATCGTATCACCTGGACTTGAATGAGAAGACAGCTTTTTATGACAAAGCCAGAGTTATACTTGCTTATCAGAATATTGAAGAAAGCCGTTATGACAGAAGATTTAATAGGGAATTTAGAAATAGCAGGATAGAAAAGCTGAACATCTATTCATTAAATGTTGATCTGGAAAAGGCGTTGAAGAAGAATGAATTCCGTTATGGCTTGGAAGTAAATTATAATAAAGTAGGGTCTTCAGCATATGGTGAGAGTGTAATAACAGGTGAAAGAAATTCTCTTGATACAAGATACCCAAATGGAGGTTCTTCCATGAGAACAGTTGCAGGATATCTCACACATAGCATGGAGCTTAATAAAAAACTTATCTTGTCTGAAGGTGTAAGGTATAGTAATGTAGAATTGAAAGCTAACTTTGGAGAAAAGACCTTTTTTCCGTTTCCATATTCCGACATCAAACAAACGAATGGAGCTTTAAATGGAAATATTGGACTAGTTTTTCTTCCTGAAAAATCTTGGAAATTATCAGCATATGGCTCAACCGGCTTTCGTTCCCCGAATGTAGATGATCTTAGTAAGGTATTTGAATCTGTGCCAGGTAATGTCATTGTGCCCAATCCAAGCTTAAAGCCAGAATACACATATAACGCGGAGTTGAGCATAGCAAAATCATTATTCAATAGAATTCATTTGGAAGGGACAGCCTATTATACTTGGTATACCAATGCTATAACAACAAAATTTGGTAGGTTCAATGGACAGGACTCTATTCTATATGATGGCAAAATGAGCAGAGTGCAAACAAGCGTTAATGCAGGAAAAGCATATGTTTACGGCGGCAATATTACGCTTTATGCTGAGATCATTAAAAATGTAGGATTGTCTAATACTTTTAATTATACATATGGAAGAGTTAAAACAGACTCTTCAGATTATCCTCTCGATCATATTCCTCCTGTATTTGGAAGAAGTTCGGTTAATGTTAAACTAAAGAGGTTCAGAGGAGAGTTCTTTGTTTTGTATAACGGATGGAAAAGGATAAAGAACTACAATTTGGTAGGCGAAGACAATATTGCTCAGGCCACTGCAGATGGTATGCCTTCCTGGTATACACTTAACCTCAGAACTGCTATTGAAGTGAATAGGTATCTTCAGTTACAGGTTTCTGTAGAGAATTTACTTGATAGGAATTATAGAATTTTTGCTTCAGGTATTAATGCTCCGGGTAGAAATTTCTTAGTGACACTCAGAGTGAAAGTTTAAAGTAAACAAAGATAAAAGAGAATTTTCGGCAGAGATGCTTATTAATAAACAGATCTTATAGTCAAGCGGACACTTGATTAATGGTAGGGCCAACCTATGACGTTTTGAACGAGTATAGGTGCTTTGAAAAGTTTATTATAACTTCTATTAGGTTGATTATAACTGATATTTTTTAATCGCTTAATCCAGGTTTAAGGTTTGGACCAGGAAACTACAAACAAAAAAGGAGGCAGTTACATCCTCCTTTTTTGTTTATAGCAGCAATAATGACTTTAAGCTTTCAACTTTATGTTTACAACATAATATCATTGAAATTTCTTATCTCTCTCTTAAAATTACTTATAGATGATGTGATTTCATGATGAGAAAATCCGTCATATTGTTCCAATGCTTCAAAATCTAAATTGGTATCCATCATCACTTCTCTGATACTGACTTGATAGGTTTTATAAGGGCCATAAATAAATTCCATATCAGATAGTTCTTTTTCCTGACTTATCTTATAGGCTGTAGCAGAAGGTGTGCCATCTTCCTTAAGAAAAGCTATTACCTTCCAATAAGCCCCTGGTATTCTTGCGTCCTTGTATGTAATATCATTGTTTGTGAAAAATGGACCCGTGAAAACGGATACTTTCATCTGATATACTCTGGCATTTTGAAGAATGTAGTTTTCCAATCCCAGCCAGGTATGTTGGTTAAACACATCAATCTGAGGACAAGCATTGGTATAGTGAAAAGTATCCAGGTTTGCAGTAGCTGCATCATCCCCCCATACAGGGTCTTCTCTTCTTACCATGTGACCTCTGTCAAACCTGTTGTTTTGATAAAGCTCATTTCCCAATTGCTGATCTGTTTCAATTCTGCTGTCCAGATACCATTTGTCCGATCGTCCTATTTTTTGAGATTGATTACCATCAATATTAACACCGGTAATCATTGACATTTTGCGGGAACGAGACATGATAATGGAGAAGTGAGTATATTTCAATTCTACATCATCAATATCTTTTAATTTTAACATATCATTGGCCTTTATTCCAGTTGCCTTGGGTAGGTCTATCGTCCAATCTTCAAGGAAGTCCGGATTGTACCCTTCTCTTCCTTTTAGTTTTTCAGGGTTTGTGTAAAGTACCTCTTCAGCTTTTGCTTCAGTGCCATTTATAATATCCCCAAGTCTTTTCATTTCATTGAAAGTGACTTTGTGTTTTGATTTTACTTTGAACATAGCTTTAGTTGGTCAAATGAAATATTGTTCGAATATTATGATACTTACACCCTATATTTTTCTCAAGTATTTATAGGCGTTCATTAGCTTTTCTGTTAATGTATCTGGATAATTTAATTACTACCCGAAAGTGTAATAAGTGTTTATAAAAGAGTTGATTGAGGGAAGGTAGAGATCTGACTTCTTTCTTAATCTGGATGGCCAAATTATCTGAAAATTTTGTATTAAAGGCTCTCTCTCTTCTATTCACGTCTCCCAGTCCTTTCAAAATAATGATGCAAGGGGTCAGTTCCGAATACTTCTATTTGTGTAGTACCTTCATAACGATTAACGCCATATTCATACACCCTGGTTTTCTTTAAAATGCCTTTCAATTCAGAGTGATCTATTATTTTATCATAGGCTTCTCCTCCGTATACATTTATTAGTATACCTTTCCTTGCTTTCCCCTCTATAATGAATTCATCTTCTCCTCTCAGACCATACAGTGTTATTTTATTAGTAAGATGATTGTCAAATATTTTTTTATATAATATATTTTTTTCGTCATTGTCATACACTGTAACTTCAGTTGTATTTTTTTGCCTTATTATTTTAAAGAGGTCATCCTTGTCTGTTCCTGCAATAATTGGTTCTTGTTGGATCATTTTATAAAATTCAATTCCTGTTTTAGAAAGATGATCTCTCCTGTATTTGAGTTTATCAATTGTTGAGGGGCCAATTTGGTTGAATACAGGCAGAGGCCAGGTTCTGATAGACTTTTCAATTACAGAGTCTGTTATATTCGTCTGAAGATCTTTGATTAGTATTTTCCAATCCTCCTCAGTAAGCTCAGGGAGAACAAGCCTGTCAATATATTTGCTGTTTTTTCCCATGCCTTTGATACTTTGAATATCGTAATCGTATGATTGTAGTTTCGAATTAATTGCAACTGCCAGTTTTAATACCAATCCGTCATTAAACTGAAAAAAGACCATGTCTCTATCTCTTGGGATAGGTTTAAAAACTTTTCCTATGCTATCTTCAAAAACTGCCCATTTCCATTGATCGGAGTGTCTGTCCCAGTCTCCGACCAGCAGGTCAAACAGTCGGCATCTTGCATAAGCTTTGGGATCTATTTTTGAATTTTGATTTTTAAATCTTTCACTCAGCATGTCCTCTGTGGAAATGATATCGGACGCAAATCCAAATAGCTTAGTATTGGCCCATTCCTCATCAGGGAATTCTTCGAGCATGGCAAGCTTGCCTTTTAATCCATCGAGAAATTCTTCAGTATCTTTCTCGTCCGGAACATATACCAGTATAGGGTTTGTGTGAAAGATACCGGCGGCATTGGCAAGACCCGGAATGGCAAGTGGACCATAAGGGTTCATCGCAGATATCTGATCCTGTAATAAACCTTTTATTGGATGGATCTTCAATATTGTAGGTAAAATTTTGGTAGGGTCTTTGTCTATTCCTCTCAAAACAAATCTTTTGCCTTCAGCGCTTTTTAAGCGAATACTAATAGTCTGCATGTTCCCACCTGTTTTGGAAAAAGCAAGACCTCCATGGGTATTTTCAAGATCTATAATAGGAACTTCTACAGGAGTGGCCCAGATTTTTCTGTAATGCTCTCCGAAGAAAAACTTATAGACGTCACCTTTGGTATAACCTATTCCTGGTGTTGTAATAACAGTTGTATCAAGAGACAGAGAAGTTTTGCCAAGTAATTTTCTTCCAGGGTATACAGGATTTTTACTTTCATTGCATCCAACCAAGTATCCGGAGGTTGTTATCAAGGAAAAAATGATCAGTAAAAATATTGTGATTTTTTGCCTCTTCATCTTTTGTTTTATCTATTCAACCTCAAAACCCTTGTCTTTGTTGAAGTCTAAAGGGGATGATAACAACCATTGAAATGGTCATGTTATATTTTCGGGTAACTTGATAAATGATATGGGAGTGAAATTTAAATGTATAATCTGCTTTTTGTTGGTTGGCCTGACAAGCTTTAGTATGGGAAATGACATAGTAACCAAAGCAGAATTGATAGTAAGAGAAAATACAGGAGGAGATAAAATACCGGAAATTAATTATGTAAGGCTTGATGGGAAAAAATATACGAACAAAGATATTCCGCAAAACAAGAAAATAATGATCGTCTATTTTAACCCTTTGTGTGATTTATGCCAGGAGGAAACAACTGAGATTTTGAACAACATTAATTATTTTCAGAATGTTGAAATTTTAATGATAAGTCCCAATAGTCTTGAACAGGTAAAACAATTTCATAATCTGTATAAGCTAGCTCAGTTTCCTCAGATAACAGTACTTCACGATTCAAAGGACGATTTTTACCGTCAATTTGATGCCATCGGGTATCCATCTTTATATTTATTTGATGAAAAATTAGAGATGATTACCAAGTTTGAGGCACAGGTTGGGTTTGATGATATTAAAAACGCTTTTGAACAGAATGCTTCGGCAACGAAGTGAAAAAGATGAAGGCATAAAGCGCTTAAAGCAAAAAAGTCCCTCATTGAGGGACTTTTTTTATATACTTTAGGCTTTGCGCTTTCAGCTTTTTGCTCATTAAAACGTTTCAAGAATAGTATACTCTTTATCTCTGAATACAAATTTATCGCCTTTCTTTTTACCAGCCATAGCGTGGTATAGGGGAGTCATGGTTGAGATTGCGATGAAACTATTTTTTTCTGCTAGCTTTGTTTCCCCAAGACTTACACTTATGAAATAATTTTGGAGTTCAGTGTAAACAACCGATCCAAGCCCAATGCTTTCCTGTGGATTCAGGAAAATTCTTTTTAGTAAAGAAAGGCTGTTGATGCCTTCCTGTAGCTGTCTGGCATACATATCTCTTGTGATCTGCATTGTCTCTCTAAAGCCTTCAAATCTCTCCTCTCCCGAAGCACCTTCTTCTTCATTGGCACTTTCCTGTGCATCATCCATAGCTTTTTTGGCAGTCTGCACGATGTTGCTTTGCATTTCAATGCACTTGTTAAGCAACTCTTTTTTGAGTTCTATTTTTTTGTCGGTATTCAAATCTATATCTGGTATTGCCCTATTGGAAGTATCGAAATTGTCTTCCAAATGAGGTATGTAAATGTCTGGTTTTCTTGGAATCAAAGGTTCTTTTTTGATTTCCGGCTTAGGGGCAGCTTTCACTGGCTCTGTCGGAGCAGAAGCTTTGACTTCGGTTTTTTTAGGAGTAGTTTTAGGAGCCGGTTCTGCTTTTTTTACCGGCACTGCAGTCTTACTCACTTTCTTTTCTGCAGATTTGGAAGCTTTAACTTCTTGTTTAGTAACTTTAACTTCTTTATTAGGTTTAGGCGCTATGTTTTTTGAAACCACGGCAGCTTTGGTTGCCGGTTTAGTCGCAGTTTTTTTAACTTCAACCTTCTTGTCTGCAGTTTTTTTAGCTGCAGCTTTTGGAGGTAAAGTCTTTTTACCAGCTGCTTTTTTAGTTATAACTGCTTTTTTGGCAACTGCTTTCACAACTGCTTTTTTAGCTACTGTTTTTTTAGCAACCGCTTTCACAACAGTCTTTTTTACCGCAGCTTTTTTGGCTACAGTCTTTTTAACTGCTGCTTTCTTAGAAACCACTTTTTTTACAGCCGACTTTTTAGCCGCCTTTTGAGTTGTTTCTTTAGATTTTTTAGCTGCAGGTTTACTGCTTTTTTTTGTCTCTTTTGATTTGGTCTTGGCCATACCTACCTAAAAATTTAAGTTTTACTATAAAAAAGCTGTCCTTTTTTTTCTGTTATTAGATTAAATGGTTCATTATCAATTACAAAAAAACCATCAAGATCGTTGTAATCTGTAAGGCTGCAAAGGTTCATGGCGGAAGAAATACCCAAACTTGTTTCCACCATACAACCAATCATGGTTTTTAGTCCATGTTTTTTTGCATCTTTCAAAAGTCTAATGCCATTCAAATAGCCGCCGGATTTCATCAACTTCATGTTTATCCCATGAAATTGTTCAGTTAATTTTTTGAAATCGGCTTTGTCAGTTATTGATTCGTCAGCAAAAATATCAAAAGTGCAATTTTGCTTAAGATATTTATACTCCTCTTCAAAGTTATATGGAAGAGGTTGTTCAACAAAGACAATATTATCTTTTTTTATTTTTTCAAGAAATTTTATAAGTTCTTCAACATTCTGCCAGCTCTCGTTTGCGTCAATCATGATCGATTGGCTAGAAAGCTTACGTACCTCTTTCAATAGGTCGAATCCGTTTTCTGAGTTTATCTTTAACTTAAGATATTTAAATCTCTCTAATTGATGTTTTTCGTAAAATGATTGAATTTCACCAATTTGCATTATCGGAAGCGTGTATGCTGTAAAAATATTCTTAGGTTCGTCCAACCCGAGAAATGAATAAACAGGTAAATTTTGTATTTTACTGAGATAGTGAATGTAAGCTGATTCAATCCCAAATCTCAAAGAATTACAAATTTGTGTGAAATTTAGTAAATTTTGTAAATCATCCAAACTTTTAATCCCTGATGCTCCATTTTTTAAGAAAAAATCAAATTGATCTTTAACCAGTTGGGGTGTTTCTCCATATCTTATATTAGGAGCCACTTCCCCCAATCCCGAATTTGTACCATCCGAAATCTTCAGAAAAAAATTGTTCTTGGTAACAGATTCGCTTCTGGAGATTTTCCAGTTGTATTTGAGTATCAAATGTTTTTCTTCAATTTCCCAGTTTGTCACTTGGCCTTCTTTTAAAATATATCAAACATAATTCTTTTTTGTCATGAAATTTATTTAATCTGCAGAGGAATGAATAAATTTATTCACAACTATTCTTAAACCTTACACCGCATATTTCTCTTTATATACATAATTAATTAAAGCGGTGTTTCAGAATTTGTAATTATTGCTTCAGATATTTATAGAAAGTCAAAATAATGAAAATTGAAAAAAACAAAGTAGTGGCTGTAGCCTACGATCTTCAGGCAAAAGACCGGGAAGGTAATGTGGAAGTTTCTGAAAAAGTAAATGCTCAGGAACCAATGGTGTTTCTTTTCGGCAGCAGTGGCTTACCCGAAAAGTTTGAAGAAGGTTTGGATGGTCTTTCAAGTGGTTCTGAATTTAAATTTGTTATCACTTCAGAGGAAGCCTATGGAGATTTTGAAGAAGAAGCGGTTGTTAACCTTTCCAAGGAAATATTTAAAATCGATGGAGAATTTGACGAATCTAAATTTCAGGTTGGTACTTTTGTGCCGATGTCTGATGCTGATGGTAATTTTCTGAGAGGCAAAGTTTTAGCCGTAAATCAAAATGAGCTTACTATAGATTTTAATCACCCACTTGCTGGCCTAAATCTTGAATTCCAAGGAAAAGTAGTGGAAGTAAGAGAGGCTACTGCTGAAGAACTTGATCATGGGCACGTGCATGGTCCAGGTGGGCACCATCATTAATATTGACTACCTAAATAAAAAAAGCTTTTAAATATAGAATTCTAATATTAGTTACTGCGCAGGTTTCGTTAATTTTTATACTTTTGCAGTACTTCTATGTTTAAAAGCTTTTACTTTTTTCTAATACTTGGGAGTTTGATTATTACAAATTCCGCTTTTGCTCAGGATCCTCAGTTTTCCCAGTATTATAATGCTCCTTTATATTTAAATCCTGCTTTTGCCGGTACAGCAGAAAATTCCAGAGCTATACTAAACTATAGAAATCAATGGCCCGGAACCGGTGCTTCATTTATTACTTATGCAGCCTCTCTGGATCATAATATCGAATCTTACAGAAGTGGAGTGGGCCTCTTAGTTAAAAGGGATAAGCAAGGAAGTAATGGTGCACTAGTTTCTACTGATATTAATCTGTTTTATTCCTACGAAGTTTGGCTGAGCAACCGTTGGACCTTCAGACCAGGGATTGAACTTGGGTATACCAACAGGACTATTGACTATGCAAGCTTTGTCTTCGGGGATCAGTTGGACAATAGCGGATTGACCGGAGGTGCTACAGCTGACGCTTTCACCGGTTCCAGACTGAATTTTCTGGATGCATCTGCTGGCGGTTTGTTTTATGATGATCATTTCTGGTTAGGAATAGCTGGATTTCATCTCAACAGGCCTAATCAGTCGGTGGACGGATTACCTGATGTTAAACTTCCAATAAAATTTTCTCTTCATTCAGGGTATAAGTTTTTTTTAAAAAGCTGGAATGGAACCAGAAATATGCCTGAAAGGAGTTTTACTCCAACTTTTAATTACAAGTCTCAGGGAGCATTTGACCAACTTGACCTTGGCGCTTATCTGACCTATGACCCTGTAATGTTCGGACTGTGGTATAGAGGAATTCCTGTAAAAAACTATGCTTCAGGTCTGCTCAATAACGAGTCATTTATTCTTATGGCCGGAATTCACTTTAACGGAATAAGCTTCGCTTACAGCTTTGACCTTCCTATTTCAAAGCTTTCCCTGGGGAATAGTTATGGTGCCCATGAAATCTCACTTATCTATGAATGGGAAATTCCTTATGATAAAAGGAAAATTAAAAAAAGAGGAAGAACGATTCCTTGTCCTAAATTCAGCAAAAGATATCAGAATTATTAATTGAACTTATAGCAATTTTATTTGTCTTAAGTTATAAGCCTATTGTAATCACTTATTTATCAGAATAAATTAATGTCAGAAAAAGATTCCAGAGAAGAGCTTCAGGAGCTTCTGGAGATATTGAAGGTTGAGCAGGAAGAGGATAGGAAACTTTATGAGTCAAAGATGCTGAATGCATCCATACCAGAGAGAAGGGCTCAAGGATTAACCTGGTATCCGATAGTAGTAAAAGAATCTTATTATGGCGTAGGGGACAGACTTATTCTGGAGATTGAAAGACCTTCCTTTAAAGAAATTTCACACCAGTTTCAGTCAGGCCGGGTAGCTGCTGTATTTACCAATAATCAGGATGAAGAACCTGAAAGTAAACTTGCTGGAGTTGTAACTTCTGTTCGGCCAGACAATATCAAACTTACTCTTTTTGTTGATGAACTTCCTGACTGGTTTGACCGCGGCAAACTGGGGCTTGACTTGTTGTTTGATGAGACGAGTTACAAAGAAATGGAAAACACCCTGCAAAGGGTTATGAAAGCTAAACACAACAGGCTTGCACAGTTAAGAGAAGTATTACTTGGAAAAGAAAAAGCAGGTTTTCGTGAGAAGAAAACACTGAGTCTTGAGCCTTCATTGAATGATTCGCAAAGAAAGGCCATAGAAAATGTTGTTTTTGCAAAAGATGTTGCAATCATACATGGACCTCCGGGGACAGGTAAAACAACAACACTTGTAGAGGCCATAAAACAGGTACTTGCTGAAGAGGAACAGGTGCTTGTTTGTGCTCCCAGCAATACTGCTGTTGATTTGCTTACTGAGAAACTGGATGAAAAAGGTGTTAAAGTTGTCAGACTCGGCCATCCTTCAAGAGTGAGTGAAAGCTTGCTGGCACATACTCTCGACGTGCAGATTTCCAATCATAAGGACTTTAAGCAGATAAAGGAATTAAAAAAACGTGCCATTGAGTATCGCAATATGGCATTGAAGTATAAAAGAAATTTTGGGAAGGAAGAAAGAAACCAGAGGCGAATTATTCTCGATGAGTCAAGGAAATTGCAGCAGGAGGCAGAAGCTATTGAGAATTATATCACTCAGGATATTTTAAGCAGAGCACGTGTATTTACCTGTACACTTGTTGGGGCTGCATCTTATTTATTAAAAGACAGAGAGTTTGAAACTGTTTTTATTGATGAGGCAGCTCAGGCTTTGGAGCCAGCTTCCTGGATACCGATTACCAAGGCAGGTAGGGTAGTTTTTGCAGGCGATCATTGCCAGTTGCCACCTACAGTCAAATCTATAGAAGCAGCAAAGGGGGGGCTTTCTGTAACTTTGTTTGAAAAATGTATCCAGCGTCAAAAGGCTGATGTAATGCTGGATACTCAGTACAGAATGAATGAGAAAATTATGAAGTTCTCTTCTGTACAGTTTTATTATGATAAACTGATAGCTCATGCTTCAGTAAAAGACAGACTTTTGAATGGTGATCCGGATTTTACTGCCCCGGTTGAATTTATTGATACTGCAGGGTGCGGATTTGAAGAAAAGTTAGAACCGGAAACTTCCAGTACTTTAAATCCTGAAGAAGCTCAGTTGCTTTTGAAACATTTCACTACTCTTGTGGAAAAAATCGGTCAGCAGGTAATGATGGATGAAAAACTGAAAATAGCCTTGATTTCTCCTTATAAAGCTCAAGTAAATTTTCTAAAAGAATTACTTATAGCTACTGAATTTGAAGATAGTTTTAAAAAGCAGATCTCAATCAATACGGTAGATGGTTTTCAGGGACAGGAAAGGGATATCGTTTATATAAGCCTGGTAAGGTCAAACTCCAGAGGTGAAATAGGCTTTTTAAATGATATCCGTAGAATGAATGTTGCTATGACAAGAGCAAAAAAGAAACTGGTTGTAATAGGGGAAAGTGGTACACTTTCAGGACATCCCTTTTACAGAGGTTTTCTTGACTATACAGAATCAATAAGCGCTTACAAAACTGCCTGGGAGTACATGTATTAAATCAGAACTAAGTAAACCCGGACTTATGTTTTGATTAAAAAGTCAGGGTATGAAAGGATTTGAAAGCAACGGAGGTAAGGGACCTATTGATCTTGATGAAATCAAGACAGAATGGATAAAAAAACTGATATCTTTTGGAACTTCTTTTACTAAAGGTGCACATGCAGATGCGTTAAAAGAAGTGGTGGAGAAATTTTATGATCCGGAAGCCAAAAGGTTTAAATTTGAGGTGATTGGGCGTGAAGCCGGCCTTGCGAAAAGAATGTTAAAAGCTGTTTTTAAGGGAGAATATAGAAATGTTTCCCCTTTTCTGCTCATCCAGGTAGGCTTGGTTTTCTCTTATTTCTATTTCAACATCGATTTTATCTCGGATAAAATACCAGTATTGGGAGCAGTTGATGATATTGCAGTAGTCCTTTGGTTGTTGGATGGATTTAAAGATGAACTCGATAAGTTTGAAGTCTGGGAAAGTGCGAGAAGCATTAGATTAGCTTAAAGCAGAAAGCTTAAAGTTAACAGTATATGGAAGCAAAAAGTTGAAAGTTTTTATTCAGCTTTTTGCTTTTGTTTTTTAGTATCTGCCAGCCTTTTTATATTTTAGATTTTTAAAAACTAATAGTAATAACTATTCTAATTACTTTAAGCTTTAAGCTTTGTGCTTTAAGCTGATTAAACTTTAAAATTAATGGTTCTAAACTACATCTGGATAGCATTTTTTCTGATCTCATTTGTGATCGCAATCGTCAGGCTGGGTCTTTATTATTTGGGGTATCCTCAATACGGAGGTCTGGAAATTTTCCCTGAAATTATGAAAGCGGCCTTTGATATGGCTAAAAGTTCAGTTGTGGACATATCATTTGCATTAATAGGGATTCTTACTCTTTGGATGGGGTTAATGAAAATTGCGGAAAAGTCTGGAATGATTAATATTCTCGCGAAATTAATTGGTCCGTTTTTTCATAAATTGTTTCCTGATCTACCCAAAGATCATCCTTCTGTTGGCCTTATTATGATGAACTTTAGCGCAAACATGCTTGGTCTTGATAATGCCGCTACTCCCATTGGTCTAAAGGCGATGGAGTCTATGCAGGAACTGAATCCGACTAAGGATACAGCATTTAATCCGCAGATAATGTTTCTAGTGCTTAATACATCTGGTCTTACACTGATACCTGTTTCCATTATGACCTTCCGTTTTCAGGCTGGGGCTGCGGATTCTTCAGATGTATTTATTCCGATATTGATTGCTACATTCTGTAGTACACTTGCTGGCTTGATTACAGTAGCCATTTATCAGAAAATCAATTTATTTGATAAAGTTGTCATGGCTTATCTAGGTGGTTTGATAGCTATTATTGTAGGAGTAGTTTGGTATTTTGCAACATTACCTCCTGACAGAATAGGGCCCATATCTTCCCTTGTCAGTAATTTTATTCTTTTCGCAATAATCGCTTCTTTTATCTTTCTTGGTTTCAGGCGAAAAATAAATGTATTTGAAGCATTTGTTGAAGGTGCGAAAGAAGGGTTTGATGTAGTGATAAGAATTATTCCATATTTGGTGGGTATTCTTGTAGGTATTGCTGTATTCAGGGCTAGTGGAGCCATGGATTATCTTGTTGGTGGATTAACTTATCTCGTTGGATTAACAGGACTGGATACCAGTTGGGTGCCTGCATTACCAACTGCTTTGATGAAACCACTAAGCGGAAGTGGAGCAAGAGCAATGATGATCGATGCTATGGCAAATGGGAAGGCCGATACCTTTGCAGGACGTTTAGCATGTATCTTTCAGGGAGCAGCAGACACAACCTTCTTTATAGTTGCAGTTTATTTCGGATCCGTTGGAATTAAGAAAACGAGATATTCAATCCCTGCGGGTTTGATTGCAGATCTATGTGGGGTTATAGCAGCTATTGCGGTTGCTTATTTATTTTTCCCTGTAAAATAATGAAGCTGGATAAAGCTTTTTATACAAGGGAAGATGTAATAGCTATCAGTAAAGAATTGCTTGGGAAATACCTGATAACCTGTATAAATGGAAAGCTGACTTCAGGTATGATTGTGGAAACAGAAGCATATCTGGGGGCTGAAGATAGGGCTTCTCATGCATATGGCAACAGGAAAACCAAACGAACAGAACCGTTTTATAAGGAAGGAGGCATTGCGTATGTCTATATGTGTTACGGAATTCATTTCTTATTCAATATTATTACGAATAAAACTGAAATTCCTCATGCAGTGCTTATAAGGGCGGTAGAGCCTTCTGAAGGTATTGAAACAATGCTTGAACGAAGGAAGAAATCCAAACTGAAACCAGAACTCACCGCTGGCCCAGGCGCTTTGTCAGTAGCTCTGGGAATTTCTGCCAAGCATAATGAAACCGATTTATCTGGAAGTGAAATCTGGGTAGAGGATAGAGGGGTGATTGTTAAAAAGAATGATATAATCGCCAGTCCAAGAGTGGGTGTGGCTTATGCTAAAGAAGATGCACTTAAACCCTGGCGCTTTCGAATAAAGGATAATCCTTACACAAGCAAAGCCCGGTAAATGAAATTGATATGAAAATGCTGAATAAAATAATCCTTATCCTTTTTGTTTCTATAGCTTTCAATGCTGCTATGGCTCAAAAGGGTAGCAACTGTCCTGAAGATCTTATTCCCAGGAAAAGTGAAAACAAACAATATGGCTTTGTTACTCTTTTCGGCGAATGGAGAATAACTCCTATTTATACTAAGGTTTCTCCATTCAGAGACAATAAAGCAATTGTAATGAAGGGCTTGGTATATGGGGTAATTGATTGTGATGGCAATGTATTGATACCTCCACAATATGAAATGATGTCTAATTTCAGAAGCGGGAAAGCATGGGCTAAGAAAGATGGTATGTGGGGACTTGTTGACGAAAGGGGAAAAGTATTGATTGAATTTCAATATTCAGAAATTAACCCCATTGCAGACACTGATTTGAGCTGGGTAAAAAAGGACAACCTTTGGGGACTCGTAGGCGAGGAAAAAGGTAATACTATATGTAAACCTCAGTTTAAAATTGCACAAGTGCTTTCAGAAAATGCCACACTGGTGCAGCAAACAGAATTGTTTGGAGTAATAAATCATGTGAATTGTGGCTATCTTATTCCTGCACAAATTTCCAAAGTTAAAAAGATTGCACAGCACACAATTCTATACAAACAAAACAATCATTGGGGCTTATTCAGTGAATTAGGTAAAATTCTCCTTCAGGCTGAATATGATACCATCTATCCATTAGATGAAGACTTGCTTGTAGTTAAAAAAGGAGGAAAATATGGACTTACTGCTATTACTGGAAAAGAAGTATTGCCACTTCATTATGAAGAAATTGGTGAATTGGGGGATGGATATATTCCAGTAAAGTCAGGTGGAAAATGGGGCTATTCCAATAGATTAGGAAAAGTATATATTGCGCCTGCTTTTGAAGAGGCATATCCATTTAAAAACAGGAAGGCAGTTGTGAAGTCAGGTGGATTATATGGAATAATAGATTTTACAGGTAAGTTTATTCAAAAGCCTCAATATGCAAAGGTTCAAAGAAATTTATCATACGATTATTTCGCAATTGCTCCAAAAGATAAATTCTTCTTATATACTTCTCAATTAGTAAGGATGCTTGAGACTGGTTTTGATTCGGTAAGCGTTGCTGACAGTGTTTCATTTACCAGAGTTTATAAGGATGACAAAGTTTCTTTTTTTAATATTCCATCCAAATCTCAATCATTCCCAGGTGAATTTGAAGAGGCGGGTGAGCTGTATCGTGGTTTCTTTAAAGTTAAGCAAAATGGTAAATGGGGAATTATTGATACGAAAGGTAAGAATATTGTCCCTGCAAAATTTGACAATGTAGAGTTCGACTATTGTTCTGTAAGGCTCATTTTTAAAGTTACTCAGAATGGTTTAACAGGTGTGTATGATCAGACAGGCAAAGAAGTTCTAGCGCCTGTTTATGATTTTGTTATTTACGCTTCCCCTTTATTTAAGGTGAAAAAGAACGGATCCTATGGCTTATATAAAACAAGCGGAGAAGTTGTAACAGAGCCTGTGTTTGATTATCTGAGTAATAGGAAAGAAGAGCCTTTATTGGCAGACTGGCCAGCGATATTCGGCCAAAAACAAAAGTTCGGTCTTATAAATGAAAAGGGAGAAGAGCTGCTTCCGGCAAAAGCAACTAAAATTTTACCACTTGGAGGAACTTTGTTTGCAGTGAATTCAGGTAAAGCATTCGGACTATTTAATACTGCATTAAAAAATGAACCTGAATATAAGTATGATGAATTAGCTTTAGCCGGAAACAATATGGTGGCAGCCAGGAAGGGCAGCAAATGGGGAGTTTTGGATAATACAGGCAAAGTACTTGTAAAGCCTGAATACGAGGAATTTAAAAAGGAAGACGGTCAATCAAAGTTTCTGAAAGATAGTAAATGGTATTTGCTGGGAAGAGGTGGAGTCCTGAAATAAGTTTTTAAGTGAAAGAATATAGTGCTATAATATAGTATAGTGTCAGAACTTTAATTATTTAACTGATTTTAGTTCTGATACTGTTGAGAGTATTAGAATTTAATGGTTTTAGAATAAATATTATTTTTATAGGATATCTGGTATCGTACAGATTTTCTTACAGAATTATTTTACATATGAGCTGCTTATAATTCATGTTTTTCTGTCTATTGTAGAAAGGAGTGCCAAGCACTATTATATTCCTCCAAATTGATTTCATTGTTTGCAAAAATTTAACTTTTAAAGTTTATGAATACTTATGTTAATATTTTAAAATTCATTTTGACTTTTATCTTTTTAATCTGCTTTAGGTTTAATGGCAGTTGTAAGGAGAGGATTATATTTTCTAAAGATATTAATGCTGCACCAACAAATATAACACTAAGCTCGACTAGTATTACAGAACTTAATTTTCCAGGTGTTTTTGTTGGAAAACTAGCAGCCACTGATGCTGATTCAAAGGATACACATACTTTCTCATTGGCAACAGGAGGGACGGATAACAATAGCTTTATGATCCGTAATGATTCGCTCTTTGGTAGAGAGGTTTTTACATATAAAAGGAAGTCGAGTTATAGTATTATCATTGAAGCAAATGACGGAACAAATACCTTTCAGAAAACATTCACTATTTCTGTTATAGCCATTCCAGTAAGGGTTGGATATAGTGGGTATAATGATACAACCAATCTAAGACTAAAGGTGATCAACTATGGTACCAGCAATCTAATCTATATTGGAGTTTATTATCCGGAAAAATATTATACTAATCCGGAGTTAAAATGGCCAGTCATAGTGCAGTTTGGTGGACTTGGTGAAATGGCTGGAGAAACAGGAACTTCATCAAAAATATGGTCCTTTGGCCCAATGAAGGATGTTAATAATAAAAAAGAATTTAATTACATTATAGTTTGTCCAATAGCAAAGAATAGCTGGGATCCGGTTACGAGAGGCGAAACCTTTAAATGGATAAATGAAAATATTTACAGTGATTCAAGAATAGACAGAAGCAGAATATTCACAACAGGAATTTCTAATGGAGCTCCGGATGCGCCTATGAGAGTGGAAGTGGATGGTAAGATGCCAGTTGCAGCTATCATAGCATTAGCACCGAGAGTAAATTCAAGCGTATGTCCAAGTTGGGGAGAGCTTAATAAAACAGCTCTCTGGGCTATGACAAGATATGATGATGCAAGGGGAAATGCTACTTCTAATTATAGCTCAGCACTCAATCAACCAGGCAGAGATGCAGATACTAGAGTAACTATTTTTTCAGGCTCAAATCATGATATCTGGAATTATGTCTATAATGGAGGCACTAAACAGGCCTTACAGCCAGACTTTCCAAACAATTCTCTTTATCCTGATCCAGCGTCTTTTCCGCCGTTAGGGAATATATACAATTACATGGACCAGATAAGGAGAACTGACATTGCTCAACCTCCTACAGAGCCCATGAATTTTGAAGTTTCTTTAGCAGGTATTTATGTTAATCTAAGCTGGAATGATTTTGCAACCAATGAAAAGATTGTTAGGATAAGAAGAAAAAGAGAAGGTGGTGAATTTACTGATATATATTCTGGAGCACCTATTACTTCTTATACAGACAAAAAAGCGATTCCGGGCAATAAATATTACTATCAGGTGAGATATGAGAACATTCCTGAAGTATCGAGCTGGACACCCTTAAAAAGTATCTTTATTCCTGAAAATAATATTCCCCGCACTGCCAATAATATCCTTCTTACAGGTAACACTGTGTTTGAAGAGAATACCACTGGTATTGTCGGAAAGCTTGAGGATAATGCTTATCCAAAAGCAACTTATTCAATCGTGGATAATCAGAACTTTATTATTCAGAATGATAGTTTGCTGGTTTTGGTAAACCCATATGATTATGAAATCAATAAAGAAATAAAGGTTGTTGTACGCGCAACTAATTCTGTTGGATTTTATGATGAAATATATACTATCAGCTTTACAGACGTTCCTGAAACACCTTATGATGATAAGATCGTTCAGATACATCTGGTTCATACAGCAACAGGTTTAACACAAACTTATTCGACTAAAGGTAATTTGTTCAACCTTCTTAGGTTTGCTAATTCAACTGCTACAAAATTCACTAATTCCAAGCCTTTAATTTGCAAAGACGGAAAAACAACTTCACCAGTAAACATAACCGTTTTTAAATCCGCTACGGAGGGGTTTACTTACAGTTCAGGAACAGCGGAAGGAAAAGTTACAGGTGATAATTCAGGAGTTGTACCGGATATAGTATTAAAGAACTTTCTTAGTTCTAAACTAACAGAGACGGGAGTCATTCAATTATCCGGACTTAATACATCTAAAAAATATACGGTTAAAACTTTATCGAATGGAAAGTATTTAGCCAATTGTACATCTTGTTTGGTTGATGTTACTGTTCAGGATAATTTGAAAAGTCAGTTTTATTCACCTGATAAAGCTTCATTCCTGACCTGGAATAATGTGGCTCCTGATGCTTCAGGAATAATTAACATTAAAGTAAATGCCGGTGATTCTTTGTCAGTAGGAGTTCTTAATGCTATTACTGTCCAGGAGGAGGTATATTCAATATCTCTAAGCAATTCAAGTATTGAAGGATATACTGTGGGGGTGGTAGGAGAGTTAAGCACTAGTTTACCCGGAGCTACTTTTACAATAACGGATAATGCCAATTTTGGAATCAGTAATAATAAGCTGTTTGTGCTGAATCCATACGATTATACTGTCACTAAATCAGATGTAGTAAAAGTAAAAGCTTCAAATGGTACTGAAAATGTTGAGTTTTCATTTACTATTACAATTACAGATCCATTGGTATTGAACAATAATAATCCAGCATCCATCAAGGATTTAATAGTATTTCCCAACCCTGCATCTTCTTATGTTATGATTGAATCAGAGTTGTTAAATGTAGAGGCTCCGATTTTCAAATTAAGAAATGTTTTAGGAAATAACATTGATGCTTTGTTTACCAGGTATAACGATGGTAAATTTTCCTTTGATGTATCATCTTTAAATGCAGGAGTATATTGGCTAGAGGCATTAATTCAAGGAATAGTTTATCATAAATCATTTGTAGTAACAAAGTAGGTTCTCCTTTTAAAGACACAAGCTGGTAAGTGTTTTTTTCATAACATGAAAGCGATCAATCAATGATTAATTTAGATGGAGTAATAGCCCATCCCAATCGGATTTTACTGGTTAGTTCATTATAGTAAAGAAGGTTTTCCGCATACCCTTCATATATCTGAAGGTATAAATATTGGTTGGAAAATTTAAATAGCCTATAAAAGAGGCCTATTTGAATACTACCTTTTTTTAAATCAGTTGAGGCTCCTTTCCTTGCTATAATATTGAGTTTTAATCTTTGTTGTTTTAAATTCCAGTAGAAACTTAGTTCACCATAACCGATATAGTCCAAAAGACTTGCATTGTCTCCGTATCCAAATGGATACCATGTTCTAATCCATAGTCTTTTGTTTTTAAAGAACATCATATAATTTAATGAAATGAAATTCCAGCTTCTTGAATAAATACTGTCTTTTCCATTGGATTCATGCTCTGCAGAGATTGATACTAGAGCATATTGAATGTTATCTTTAAAGAGAAACTTTCCTAATCCGAAGCCTGGATTATAATTTGAGTCCCCAAAAGGACTTGATTTCCTAAAAACCTCCCAGAATGTCTTTTGAGTGTAAATAAGAAATAAATAGGATTTAAATGGAAGAATAGTTTTGGTAAGCCTCTGCTTAAAACTTATTTGAAACTTGATGTCAGAATTATATTTGGATGGCTTTTCATTAAACGGTACTCCACTTATTAAATAATTCTCCTTATAAATTGTGAAAGATGGGGCCTGATCTATAAGTTTATTGAGGGAATCTTTCGATAGCTGCTGTGCAGATAAATTCTCAGGAATTAAAAGCAACTCCCAAACTAAGACCAGCAATGCTATCAGGAGATATTTCACACATTTTATTTTATAATAATTTCAAACCTGATGGATAGTTTTTTGTTGGTTTGAAAATTTAATAATCTTTATTGAATAAGGTTACTGCATATAAAAGAACTTAATTGAAATAAATAAAAATATGACTTCAAATTCAAATTCAACTTTCACCATAGGCGGAGATCTGACTGTTAACAGGATGGGCTTCGGTGCTATGAGGATTACCGGTGAGGGAATATGGGGACCTCCAGCTGATAAAAATGAAGCAATAAAGGTTTTGAAGAAATCTATTGAATTAGGTATCAATTTTATAGATACTGCAGATAGTTATGGCCCAAATGTATCTGAAGAGTTAATTGCAGAAGCATTGCACCCTTATCCCAAAGATTTAATTATAGGTACCAAAGGAGGTTTAACCAGAACTGGTCCTAATCAATGGCCGGTTAATTCTCATCCGGATCACCTGAAAAGAGCATTAGAAGGGAGTTTGAAGCGGTTAAAGCTTAATAGAATAGATTTATATCAGCTTCACAGAATTGATCCCTCTGTGCCTTTTGAAGATAGTTTGAGTTTTCTAAAGAATGCTCAGAAAGAAGGATTAATCAGGTATATTGGTTTGTCTGAAGTGAATATTGATGAAATAAAAAAAGCTCAGCAACACGTAAAGGTTGTTTCAGTTCAAAACAAATACAGTGTAGACAATCGCAAGTGGGAAGATGAACTAAGATATTGTGAACAAAATAACATTGCTTTTATCCCCTGGTATCCGCTGAATGCCGGTAATGTCAATGCTTTAGAGCTCTTAAATAAAATTGGAGCTAAATATAGTGCAAGTGCTCACCAGATAGCTCTGGCTTGGTTGCTGCATCATTCTCAGAACATATTGCTGATACCGGGAACTTCGAAAGTCAAACACCTTGAAGAAAATTATAAAGCGGTATCTATAAAACTATCCAAGGAAGATATCGATATTTTGGATAATATTGGATAATTAAATGAAGAGTATATGTTAATCTCATATGCTCTTCATTCAAATTAATTTTTTCTGATTATTTTTTTAAAATTCGTTACCTGCAAAAATCAGGATTGTATTTATTGAGTGTTAGAGTGCATTCTGTTGATTTATAATGGAATGTACAAAGGACTAACTTTTAAATACAACCGCATATTTATGAAAAGGATTTTGACAGGTAATTCTTTATTGTCTTTGACTCTGACTTTGGTATTAAGTGTCATTGTTCAGTTTAATGCCTATTCACAGTTTCCATTCATTCAAAGGAAAACCTGGGATGGCCCATATGATATAAAAATGATAGCTGCTCCTAATCTGGAACCTGTATATCTGGATCCTACTCAGGCAGCATTAAGCAAATTAAAGGCCGACAGTGTTATAAAGCATTCGACAATGCTTATGTCCGGTAAGGAGTTGAATATTAACAATGCATATAAAGGAGGTAGTCCCTTTGTTAAGTTATCTGACCTTACAAAGCAAGCTGCTCAATGTCCTGATGTAAACAGTCCTTGTACTGTTGGATTGCCAACTCAAAGTCCCAATTCCTCATGTTCTGTGAGATATGGAAGTCCTTCTAAATTACCAGACGTGTTTGTGAGCATGACTTATGCTGATTACGATAATGATCTCACCACCTTTAGCTCTTCAATGGCCGAACTAGAAATGTCTCCTTGCTCAGAGATTGAAGCAGCTTACCTTTACTGGACGGGCAGTTTGAAAGGAACTAATGATGATATAACACTATATACTCCTACTAAAAGTTATAACGGATCCGGAAATGTATTTATCACTAACTCGTCGGCTTATCCTACAGTTAAATTCAAAATGCCAGGAGGGAATTACGTAAATGTTACAGCTCCTGCAGCAAATGTGAGAATAGACGCGAAAAGATACTTATGTGTAGCGGATGTTACCAATCTTGTTCAGGGTGTGGGGAGTGGACAGTTTTGGGTGGGAAACATTCAGTCTTATCCGAATGAAAGTGAAGGAGGTTCTTGCAGTGGATGGGTGTTGACTGTTGTTTTCAGGTCACCATTAAGCCCACCGAGATTAATATCATTATGGGATGGATTACAAAGCGTAGACAAAGGCAATTCTCAGGACTTTGTTTTGTCTGGCTTGCAAGCACCTGCAACAAACAATTTTAAATCTTATGTTGGATTTGCTGTTCTCGACGGTGAAAATCTTGCAGCACAGATTGGAAAGGTGGCTCCGGAAGGATTGGGATTTAAGACGAACAATGGAGGCGCTAATTTTGAAATCAACCCATATAAAACAGATCAGCCATTGTATAGACTATGGACTGATAACGGATATCCGGCGAATAGTAGTGGTTCTGACAATAAAGATGGGTGTAATAAACCGTTGTTTGACGCTACTTGGGCGTCTGTGTATGATGGCATATCAAGTTCTCATATCAGCAGTTACAGTGAAAAGAACGGGAAGAATGGAAATGAAATAATAAGATTGCCATCAAACCCCAATACATTAGGTTTAGATGCTCATCATATCAAACTTCCGGATGGAGCAGTGGCCCCTGGTGCCACCCAGGCTACTCTTACAGTCAATGCAGGTCCCCAGGGAGGTACCAATCCTTTCCTTGCCTATATTGCAATTGAGCGTTTGCAACCAAAACTCACAATGGCTAAATCAGCCGACAAAAATTCAACAGCTTTGAGCACTGATATCACCTACCTGTTACGAATCAAGAATGAAGGTAATGATAAGTCTTTAGGTGGGGACATTATTTATGATACACTTGATATAGCCACTGACTTTATTGCAGGATCTCTATTGTCAAAGTCTTACGTGAGTGGTGTAGCAACAAGCCCTGCTGGAATAAGTTTATTGTCTTCTGCAGATAATAGATTGAGGATTTCAGTAAGCCAAAGTATTAAAGCCGGTGACTCAATAGATATAAGCTTTAAGGTACGTGTTAAAGACTATACTTCGGATTTAAATCTATGGGATGTACAGTGTAAAAGGTCTATCACCAATACAGCTTATATTGATTATAAAACAATAAGTTCTGGTGTATTGCAAAGCAAAAGCAATGCAAATGACTGTGGGATAGGTTCAGAAACCAAAGTGTTGATATTCGATACGCAGCTTGGTAATTCACTGGTTAAGAAACTTGGTCCGTTTGATGCATCAGAATATATGAGTGAAGAAGTCATCAAACATTTGAGACTGGCCTTAATCAATGCGGGTGTGAATGCTGCAGATATTACGGATTATGATTTAAGGGATGAGTTTTATAACAGATTAAAGTCAGGAGAAATTTTTGATGCATCGTCTGCAGGCCTTAAATTTTATGCTGTTCGTGATTACGCAACCTCCGGCAATTGTCAGGAGATTTATGAGATAAGCTACTCTTTCAGTATACTGCCAGTTACCTTCCTGTCATTTGAGGGACAACATGAAAATGGAAGAAACGTTCTTTCCTGGTCTACCTTAAATGAAATAAACAACGATCGTTTTATAATTGAGAGGAGCATCAACGGCAGGGAGTTTGAACTTGTAGGAGTAGTAAAAGGCAGCGGTAATACATCTTCAATAAGTGAATATTATTTTTCAGATATTGAACTTAATGAGTATGCATATTATTACAGAGTTAAACAGGTTGATGTCAATGGTATGTTTATGTTCAGCTCTGTTATTCAAATTGAAAACAATGTTCCTCAATGGCAGATATTTCCCAATCCTAATAATGGTAAGTTCTTTGTGAGATTTTTATCAAAGTCTTTCGAGCATATGGAAATATCAGATGCAACTGGAAAAATAATTCAGATGCTCGATTCATCAAGTCCTTCAGAGGTTTCAATAGAGGGTGTTGAAAGTGGAATATACTTTGCAAGGTTTTATACAACTAACTCAGTATATGTAAAGAAAATCATAGTCTACTGAGCTATAGATTTATCAAGTGAGATTGAATCAGAATCAATGATGGGTTTTTGTTAATTGTCCTGCATTTTTCCAACTCTTTTTTATATTAAATAAAGAACGTCAAGGGCAGAAGTATTATAAAATTTCCAGGAATCCCGATTTCCTGTAATTGTTCAGTTTATATATTTATTTGCCGGAGAAATCATTATCTTAGGATTATGAGAAACTTCGGCATTTTTTATTTAGCATTAGTTGTATTGTTTGCGTTATCAGTAAACCATCTTAAAGCACAAACAATTTCATTAACCAAGATAACGTCCCTAGGGCAAGGGGTCTCAGAAACTTCTGGGCTTTTGTATATAAATGGAAGAATATTTACGCACAATGATTCCGGAAATAAAGCAGAGTTATATGAACTTGATACAGCTTCAGGAGCTGTGAAGAGAAAAATAGTGGTGGCTAATGCTTCTAATGTTGATTGGGAAGATCTAAGTTCAGACGATAACTTTATTTACATTGGTGATTTTGGAAACAATAAGGGCGATCGTAAAAACTTAAGGATTTACAGGGTTTCCAGAGAACAATTATTATCTTCAGAAAACCTACTTGCAGATACAATCAGTTTTTCTTATAATGATCAGAAGACATTTTTACCCTCGCTTTATTCAACCAATTTTGATGCGGAATCATTTATTGTTGCAGAAAGTAATATTTATGTATTCACTAAAAATTGGGGAAATTTCAAAACAAATATTTACAAGCTACCTTCTCTGCCCGGCAATTACCAGGCTATTAAGACAGATAGCATAAATGTAAACGGACTTGTTACTTGTGCAACATTCAACCCCAGTGATAAAAATCTGATATTGGCAGGTTATACATTTTCAGAGGACTTTTTGTGCAAAGTATATTTTGATAACGGCAACGCGGACTTGTTGCAGAGAATTACCATTAATAATGCTAGTGGTATTCAGATTGAAGGGATATGCTACAGTGGAAATTATTATTACTTAAGCAATGAAACCTCTTCTGTATTATCTGCAAGTCTTTTTAAAATAAGTCTTTCAGACCTATTGACTGGCTTATTAGCAAATAAAAACAATAAAAATATAATCTCTGGTCCGATCAATAATTTACTGATTTTAGAAGACAATAAGTACCAAATATCAGTTTTTGACAGTTCTGGAAAGAAAATGTTTTATGGGGCTTCATCTTCAATAGCAACTTCTGATTGGCCTTCAGGGTTGTATATAGCATACATTACCAATATTCAACTGAACTATACTTCTATTGAAAAGTTGTTTGTTGAACATTGATAATTAATGCAAAATCAGATTGAAAAATAAATATAATCACTGAATGTTATTATGGGGAGAGCTGTCAATAAAGAATCTTTGGGAAATGGTAAGATTGGAGCTTTTTCTCTTTGGGCAATTGGCGTTAGTCTAGTAATATCAGGAGAATCATTTGGATGGAATATCGGATGGAGTTATACCGGTCCTTTTACCTTTTTTATTCCGTTCTTTATTTCGGCCCTTATGTATTATGCCTTGGTAAATTGTCTGGTTGAATTTGCCTGCGTTTATCCTCTGGCCGCTGGACCACATATATATGTTAAAAATGCTTTTGGAAAATCCTGGGGAGAGTTCATCTCACTGGCCTTGCTTATAGAGTTTTTATTCGCTACTCCTGCAATTGCAAATTCAATAGGAGAGTATTTAGGATTTTTGAATAATAACCTTGATTACTCCCCTTACATCGCTACCTGCTTCCTAACAATCTTCTGTTTAATAAATCTTTTTGATTTAAATCTCAGTGTGCTTTTTGCAATTATTCTTACAATGCTTGCTTTAGTTGAGTTAATGATATATCAGGTGGGTGTTGTTCCGTATTTTAATATTTCTAATCTGATAAAAAATAATTATGGAAGTGCAGATCTACTTTCTATGAGCAGGGCATTACCCTTTGCTATATGGATGTTTTTGGCGATAGAGGGCCTTTCTTTGTTTACAAGTAAAGTTCGTAAAGATAATTTCAGGAAGCATATTTCATTGGGGTATTTTGCTTCTTTCTGGACCTTACTTGTTTTTGCAGTTTTAATCCTTCTCCTGGCTGGGACAGGAGTAGGCTGGTCTGATGAAGCATGGTCTATAATAAGTAAAGATAGTCATCCCATGCCAGCGTCGCTTTCAATGATACTCCCGGCCAATTCAGGACTAGTAAAGGTTTTTACATTTATAGGCTTATTCGGTTTGATTGCTTCTCTTCAAGGTGTATTGCTTGCAGCAACCATACAACTGGAACACTTTTTTAAGAGAACTTCATTAACGGATAAACAAAAGCGTCTTTTAGCAACCGTATTAATCTATAGTATTTGTCTGATCGCAGTTTGGGGAAGTCAGACTTCATTTCTTATTGAGTTATCAGTATTAGGAGCAGTGAGTATGTATTTCGCAATCAGTCTAAGCCTTTTAAGGCTACGATCTTTAGGAGAAAGTAATTCTCATGCAACTATGGAAGGAAGGTGTGTTGAATTTAATTTAAATTATACTCATAATGATTTTAATAAAACAAAATCTACAACGTTTGCATGGATAGCTTTATTGATATCATTTGTTAGTATTATTATTTTAAGTTATAGCTTGCCTATTGCAGCAGGCTTATTTTTTGTATTGATTATAATTTTTGGAATAAAATATTTCAATTCAAAAGTAAAGGAATTTAAAGCTTAATTATTTCTTGATAATTAATAAATGTAACAGGTAGTCCTGAAGGTAAATGTTAAATTACTTCTGAATCGGAGTGGTTATAGTATCCTCTTTTTTTGTATCATTTACCACCTGTTTCAGAACGTGCCCTGTTACAATTAAGTACTACCGAAAGGTTTATTGTGCAATTACAAGCTTACCTTTTCCAATTATATTTCCATTAGTTTTAATCTGATAAACATACAATCCACTGTTAAGATTGTTACCAGTAAACTGGAATGTTCCAGATGTTGCCTCGAATGAATTTACCGTATTACCTGTAACGTCCATAATTTCTACTGTAGCAGCAGAAGCATCTCCGTTGAAGATAATATTAACTTCACTGCCATTATTTAAAATGTTTGGAGCCAACACTGCGTTCATTGTTTCAACAGGAGTGGTGGTATTAGCTAAAGTTCTTGCAGAAGATAATATTTTAACACTCCATAGCTCTCTTCCGAAATCTGGATTAGTTGCAGAGAAGAATAGATCATCGTTAGATACAACAAAATCTTGAGGGTTTGATGAACCTGTACCTTGACTGATATCTTCAAGAAGTGAAGTACCTTCTGTATTTCCATTGGTAATCCATATTTCAGCACCTTGAGCTGCAGTCTCGGCTCTGAAATATAATGCATCATTAAAGATAGTTAAAAAAGAAGGAGTGCTTGAAGCTGTACCAGGATTGATATCTTTTAGCAAAGTCGTTCCTGCATTTGTACCATTTGATTTCCAAAGTTCTGTTCCAAAATCTGAAGTGGTAGCTCTAAAGTAAATTGTATCACCCCATACTTTCATCTGATCAGGTGTTGATGAAGCATTTCCGGGATTGATGTCTTTTACTAATAATGTTCCTGCAGCATTACCATTTGTTTTCCAAAGCTCAGATCCATTTACACCATCATTGGCTCGGAAGTACATTACTTGGTTAAGTTTAACGAAATATGCAGGATCTGAAGAGGCTCCACCTGGATTAATATCTATTACTAAGGATGTAGCTTCAGTAATAGCATCCATTTTCCAAAGCTCAGTTCCGTGAGTTCCATCATTTGCAGTAAAATATAAATCTCCAAATGAGAACTTTAAAACTGAAGGATTAGAAGATCCAGCACCTGGATTGATATCGCTTACCAGCATTGTTCCTGCATTCGTTCCGTCTGTTTTCCAAAGCTCAGTTCCTTGGTCTTTTGTTGTAGCTTTGAAATATACTTTATCACCTATTAGTGTAAATGCTGTAGGTCTTGAAGATCCTGAACCTTCATTGATGTCTTTCAAAAGTTTAGTGCCATTTGTAGTACCATCTGTAATCCATAATTCGCGGCTGATAGCGCTTTTGTATGCAGAAAAATAAACCAGGTTGTTTATTACTTTTATGTCTGTTGGTTCAGAGGAAGCAACACCTGCGTTGATATCTTTCAAAAGAACAGTACCGTTTTTGGTTCCGTTACTTTTCCAAAGCTCAATACCTTTGTCACTTGTAGCTGCAGTGAAAAGCAAAGTACCCTTAAAGTTCACTAGTTTAGGAGCATCAATAGTTGGGGCAAATCCATTTTTTAACATAACGGTCCCATTTGGAGTTCCGTTACTTTTCCATAATTCAGTATTGTTGTTCACCATGAAATATACTGTTCCATTAATGTTAACAATAGAAGATGGAGATGATCCTGTAGACCCGTTTTCAATATCAAGTACCATGTTTGTTGCTACCTGTGCTTTCGAGGCAAAGCTGGTAAACATAAGTGCCATTGAGAGTGCGATAAATGTTTTTTTCATAATGTGAGATTAAGTGGATTAAGTAATGCTCAAAATTATGATCAAGGATTTTGAAATTAGGAAAAGAATTGTCAATTGTTGGTTATTGAATTATTATAAAATTCGGAAGCTAATGTTATTGAAAGGAAGAAGGATGGATTGATTAAAATTCTTTGAAAGCCTTGCTATTATGCATCTTCAGAGGGATAAATTTGGAGGATTTGTGATAAAAAATACTAGCAATAGTCATGAAAAAGATCCTTGCAGAGTTGAATATAAATAAAGCTTTCTAAGCTTGAATTTTAATATGGTTTATAATAAAAAAACCGGTTTTAAAACCGGTTTTTTTATTTAAGATACTTTTATCTGTTTTTAATTAATTTATATCGTTCTATAATATCTCCTATAGTTAGCTCCAGAATATAAACACCATTAGGTAATGATTCTCCAAATGTTAATTTACCGTTTCCGGAGATCGATATTCCACCTTCAATTAATAATCCTGAGATAGAATAAACCTTTAATAAACCTCGGTTGTCGGAAGGATTATTGAACTGGATATTGAAACTGTTATCAGTTGGATTTGGATATATTTTAAGGGAATTATCAGAATGATGATTAATGCTTCTTACAGGAGAGAAGTAGAAATCCCCGTTATAGTCCACTTGTTTTAACCTGTAATATACAATACCTGAAGGTGATTGGATATCAGTAAAGGAATATGAAAGGAGGATAGAAGAATTTCCACTTGCATTTACTTTTCCTATATCTTCAAAGTCTGTACCATCTGATGATGTCTGAATAATAAAGTATGAAGCATCTTTTTCTGAGATTGTCTGCCATGTTAATATTGCAACTCCTTTGTTCTCCGACACATTGAAGTTCAGAAGTTGCACTGGTAACACACAGTTTACACTGTTCACATCAACTGTCTTAGTCACAGAATAGACAGCTCCAAAACTTAGGTCATCCATTGCAAAAGCATTAGGAAGGTTATTGGCCGGTTGGTTTACACTTCTCAATTCGAGATTAACAGGTCCTGTTGTATTTGCAGTCCATGTAGCTGTTACATTATGCCAATTGTTATCAAGAGGCAATTGTATGTATTTTACGAATTGATTGTTTATATATAAGGCAAGTTTTGTAGTTTTTGCCCCATTAGGATAAATGGCACTGGCTGAAGTATCCGGGCTTGCCTTTGTGAATTCATTTAACGCATTAGTGAACCATCCTGAAAATCCAAATTCCGTTCCATTTGTTACATTTACAGAAGCTCTGTATGCTACTGTTCTAGTGGCATCATACCTTGAATCACCCATAAAATAATTCGGGGTTGCTGTACCGGTAGTATGGTCGTTGACGCTCTTGTAAAATACAGGAGAAGTAGTTGGTACTGGTCCTACAGCATAATTACCCGGATTCATTGCTGAAGTTGCATTGGCAGCAGTATAGGTTGTTGAAAAACCTGTATTTCCCTGAGAAAAATCACCATTTACAATTTGGTTGCTGAAAATGAATTTCGCAGAAGCTGTAAACTGTGTACTTTTGGCAGTTTCCGATTTTGCCTTTGTGATAATATTTGTTGGGCTCTTAATAGCATTAGTAGTTCCGGGTGTGCCCAACGTTGTATTTCTCCAGTACTGGAATATTCCGTTTGTCGTTGCATTTAACGTTACCGAATCTCCGCTACAAGCACTTACTGTTGCAGATATATCAAAACAGTCCTTGATTGTGATAGTAATTGTATCTTTCTGAGTGCCTGGAGCCCCGAATGATATGTCGTCTAGAGCAAAATCATGTCCTCCTGTTGCACTTCCCTGGTATATTTCTGAAAGTTTAAGTTTGACACTTCCACTGTTAGGTCCTGAATTCCAGACAGTACTGATTTTTTGCCATAAACCGACAGTTGCACTTAAGACAGGAGTAGATGCAAATGCAGGAACATCGTTAATATATAGCATTATTTGAGGCAATGGATTATTTGCAACATTGGTTGCATTATTATTTATTCCTGTTACTCCAGGAGGAATAACATAATTTATGTCGCCTTCAGCATTAAAATTGGTAACCCAGGCAGCAAATTCATAGTTTGTGTTTGGTTCTACTATCACATCCTGACTCCAAAGGTATTTGTTTTGGCCAGGTATAGGTCCTTCTTTGGAATCAACATACAAAAACTTTCCTGTACCTGTAGTGTGGTCTTCAATTGGCAACCATGCCTGAAAACCTGGCCAAAAGACGTAATTATTTATCGTGTAGTTTCCCACGCCTATCGTAAGACCTTTTCGTGCCGGGTATCCGATAGCGTAATTTACTGTAATTGAAGTAGCTCCGGATGGATCTTTATATATGTAATAAGTGCTTGGATTTACCTGAACATTCCCCAATTCAAAATCACCGTTTATAATTTGGTTTCCCACCGGAACCTCTCCTACAACAGGAATCTTGTAAGTTCCGGTAGCGGTAGGGCTGAATGTAGGAGTAGGAGAAGTTGTACTGCTAAGATTAGTTCCCGGTGGTCCCCAGTTAACTGGACCTGTAGCACCCTTTGCAAGCAGGTTTACAGTCTCGCCAAGACAAACAGGGGAGGTTTTATCAGCCTCAGCAAATAATATTCTTTTTTGAATCCACATTTGGTCGCTTTTTATACAACTTGTTTTGGAGATATGGGTACTGCTTTCTGCCACCTCTACAGTATATTTCCCAAATGCTGAAACTGTTATGGAGTTCTTTCCCGCGCCTTCAAAAGATGCTCCCAAAGGAAGGCCATCTTTATACCATTTGTAGTAAAATCCAGTCTGCAGTGGTGTAGACAATGTAATATTGGGTGGAATTGAAGTAACAATATTGGAACCTGTACTACTCTTGACAGAGGGTTGGTTTACATTGGCAGGTACACAGCAACCTGCTGAATTAGGAGTAATTGTAACTGTTTCTGTAGGACAAAGGGTTGTAATGTTTAAATCAAAAATACCTGGTACTTTATTCGTTTGGCCAGATATAGTCTTAGCTGCAGTTCCATAATTTAAAGTAGTAGTCCCTCCTATAGTATAAGTAGGTGATATAGGCGCAGCATTATTAAACCATTCAAAACCGCTAACTTGTTTGCTTCCAGTTTTTTCTGTTCCATCCGTTGTAATTACTCTTATTGTTCCAGATCCTGCACCTGCCGTAATTCCTTGTTCTGAGGCTGTTTTCATCACAGGAATTGTTACAAGGAAGATAGTATTATCACTTGTTGGTTTCAATTCGGAACATTTAGCATAATACCATTGAGAATAACTACCACCAGCAGCTACTTTAAAACTAAACTCATCGGTCGCACTACAAGCACTATACAATTTAACCGCTACAGTCAATGAGTTTAGTTTGAAATCAGTTGTTGTGGTATAGGGTAATGAAAAAGGGGTTGTATTATCATTCGCGCCTCCCATACTTCCAACATTTGTCGGAGCAACTGGGCCACCCGAATTTTTAACTTGCTTTTGGAAATAAAAAGTTTCTGACGCACCTAATGGTGCAGGGTACGTCATATCATAACCATTACCGAGTTTAAGTGTGTCATTCACAGTAGGAGTCAAATCGAACCAGAAGAAGTCGGTATTGGCCGTAGGTGTAGCATTTATTTTTACCTGAGGTTGTTGGCCAGGGCACTGATTTACAATTGTATAAGGTTCAAGTGTGCATTGTGCAAATCCTTCATTGGCAAAGAATATATAGAATAACAGACATGCTGAGGTAAATAAACTCCTTTTCATATACTAAAACTCATGGTTTGATAGATATTTCAAATATAATAAAATAAAGAAAATGTTTCCAGTTTCTTGGTTGTCTAATTATTTATAATGAAAGCATAAATTTCATCGGTAATATTAATTATTTGGTTTGTAATATGTTGAGTATTACATTCGGGATTTCAACCAAGCTATACTATGAAAACAAGATTTTTGTTTTGGTCAATAATAATTATTGGCTTCGCAATACCTGATAGAGTATTGGCATTACTCAACCCCGGTGATATTGCAATTATAGAATACAACGCCACTGATCCTGATGGTTTTTCTTTTCTTTTATTAACAGATATTCCAGAAGGAGAAGTAATTTATTTTACCGATTGTGGGTGGTCTGTTTCAGGCGCATTCAGAGAGAGTGAGGGGGTAATTAAATATATAACTCCCCCAGGCGGATTAAATAAAGGAGATATAGTATCTTTTAATTTTGATACGAGAAATGAAAATGGTTTTACAACCACTGGAGTAAATGGCTTCTTCGGATTATCTAAAGAAGGAGATC
>NZ_JAGHZZ010000005.1:116244-355327 GCF_017745095.1 Sporocytophaga sp.
GCAGATCAGATTCTCGCGTTTCAAGGTAGTTTTACAAATCCCACCTTTCTTTTTGGATTAAATAATATTGAAGATAAATGGCAGGAAGATGCCACAACAACAAATACTTCTGCATTACCTCCCGGTCTTGAAATTGGGAAAACAGCTCTTAGTCTGAAAGGAAATACAAATGCTTCATTCAACTGCTCTTATATTGTACAGGATAAACAAAAATTACTGGAAAATATCGCTAATCCGTCATATTGGGATTTTTCTTCTTCAAGAATAACGCAAGCATCTGAATGCAGTTTCTCGGTTTTACCTTTAAATATTACAAATTTCGAAGTGGAAGAGTCTGGAACAGATGCGATCATCATTGCAATTCAATCAACAGGCGTAATTTCTCTGTCTTCTTTAAAAATTGAAAAGTCTTTAGATGGCTATAATTTTGAACAGATTAAGGTAGAGGATAATAATTTTTCTATAGAAGGAAATGAGATTCGGATCAGAGATTATAATAGCCTAAATTCTGTTTACTACAGACTTTATTTTGAAAAAAAATTTGTGGGTATGAAATATCTGAAAAAAGAAGAGGGACGATTGGAAAATAGTTTAGGCGAATTTGAGCTATATTCTATAGACGGACAATTGATTATTCGGAATTTTTGTTATCGTGAAGAACTAGAGTTTAATTTAAGTTGTTTTATCGAAAAACTTAAGGGAGGAATTTATTTAGCCTTTTTTTTAAATAATAATGAAAAAAAAGTCGTGAGGAAAATATATAAATAGTAGTTTTGCCCCGATTTTTGATAATCTTTAATTAATAATACTTAAAAAAAATAGTTTCTTAATGAAGAAGCTGGATAAATTAATACTTACGGCTTTTTTAGGCCCCTTTTTTTTAACATTTGTAGTTGTAGTTTTTATATTACTTACACAGTATCTTCTTAAATACCTTGAGGATTTTGTTGGTAAAGATCTTGGGTTTAGTGTTTTTGCCGAGCTAATATTTTATTTCAGTTTAAATATGGTGCCGGTAGCATTGCCTTTAGCCATATTGCTCTCTTCTTTAATGACATTCGGAAATCTGGGAGAGCATTTTGAACTCACAGCTATAAAAAGTGCAGGTATTTCGCTTACTAGAGCACTTTTGCCAATTGGTTTTATAGTTATTCTATTATCAGTAGTTGCTTTCTTTTTTAATAATAATATTGTACCAAAGGCGAATTTAAAAGCATATAGTCTCCTTTATGATATCCGTCAGAAAAAGCCTGCATTGGATTTTAAAGAAGGTGCTTTCTACAATGGCTTACCAGGTTATAGTATAAAAGTAAGCAAAAAGTATCCTGATGGTCGGACACTCAAAAACCTTATGATTTATGATCATAGTCAGGGAAAAGGTAATACTGACCTAATCATTGCAGATTCAGGTAAAATGTACATGGCTTATAATGACAAGTATCTGATTCTTGAATTATTTAATGGCAAAAACTTTTCTGAAACCCAGGATAATGAACGTCCGCAAGGTTATACTTTCTTAAGGAATGAATTCAAGAAGAGTAAAATGGTATTTAGTCTGGAATCCTTTGAGCTTAACAGGACAAAAGAGGAATTATTTGCTACTAATAAGCTGATGTTGAATGTGTCTGAACTCCAAAGGACCTCTGATTCACTTCGAAATGAAAAAAAGAATATAGAAAAAAGCCTCGAGGGCAATGTTAAGCCTTACTATAGTTTTCACACCAGGCAAGACAGTGTTGCACGGAATGTATCAAAAGCCCAAGCAATTAATGTAAAAGATTCTTTGGTGAAGGCAAATAAACAACAGATACTTAATCGGGCTGTTAATCAGGCTAGAAGTATCAAAGCATTTACTTCAACCCATGTAGAGAGGCTGTATCATTTAACAAAAGATTCTAACATATTTGAAATCGAAAAGTACAGGAAATATACACAATCCGTGGCATGTATTATCATGTTCCTCATAGGGGCACCGCTTGGAGCTATCATTAAAAAAGGAGGATTCGGAATTCCGGTGCTGATTTCAATTATATTCTTCATCCTTTTCTACGTCTTATCGATAATGGGAGAGAAGTGGGCAAAAGAAAGTCTTATCGAGGTGCCGTTAGGTATGTGGTGGGCCAATTGTATGTTATTTCCAGTAGGGCTTTTCTTTTGGTATAAAGCAAGAAAAGATTCCAGATTGCTTGAAACTGATCTGTATACTCCCTTAATTTCAGGGTTTAAAAAGATTTTTAAGAAGAAATAGATTGAATTTAATATTCAATAAATATTTGTATATTAAAATGTAGTTTTATATCTTTGCGGTTTATTAAATCGGAATATAAGTAGACAAATAAAAAGGCATGTATTTAAGCACAGAAAAAAAACAGGAGATCTTTAAACAAAACAGCAGAGAAAAATCTGCTAAGGATACTGGTTCATCTGAATCTCAAATTGCTCTTTTCACTCATAGAATCAATTATTTGACAGAGCACTTGAAAACTCATCCAAAAGACTTCTCTACAAGATTAGGACTTTTGAAACTTGTTGGTAAAAGAAGAAGAATCTTGGATTATTTACAAAATGTAGATATTGATCGTTACAGGGCAATTATCGCTGAACACAATTTGAGAAAATAAAAAATTGAGGGGATTCGGTCGAATTCCCTCTTTTTATTATTTGCTCCGCTATTTTTGATGTCCGCAAATCTGATTTTTAATTCACAAGAGTTTTACAAAATTAAAGATGTCGTTAAACGTAATTAGGAAAAATATTCCTTTAGAAGACGGAAGAGTTATTTCCATAGAAACAGGGAAATTGGCAAAACAGGCAGATGGTTCTGTGGTAGTGAGATTGGGAAATACGATGCTTCTTGCTACTGTAGTTTCTGCTATAGAGGTAAAAGAAGGTGTAGATTTTATGCCATTATCGGTTGATTATCAGGAGAAATTTGCTTCAGCCGGAAAAATTCCAGGTGGTTTTTTAAAGAGAGAAGGAAAACTAAGTGATATGGAAGTTTTGGTCTCCAGGCTAGTGGATAGAGCTATGAGACCTTTGTTTCCAGATGATTACCACGCAGATACTCAGGTTAATATAACCCTGATTTCTGCTGACAAAGACGCACAACCAGATTGCCTTGCAGCTCTTGCAGCCTCTGCTGCAATTGCAGTTTCAGATATTCCCTTCAATGGACCAATTTCTGAAGTTAGAGTTATAAGAAAAGACGGAAAATTTTTGATCAATCCTACTCCTGCTCAGATGGTAGGAGCAGATCTGGATCTAATTGTGGGCGCTTCCTATGACAATATTGTTATGGTGGAAGGTGAAATGAATGAAGTCTCAGAATCTGTTATGCTGGAAGCTTTAAAAGTCGCTCATGATGCAATCAAAGTACATTGTACTATTCTTAAAGAGCTAGAGGCTGAAGCTGGTAAAACTCAAAAGAGAGAATATTGTCATGAAGTAAATAGTGCAGAACTTAAAGAAAGAATGCACAAAGAGCTTTATGATAAGGTATATGCTGTTGCTAAACAGGGAAATGCTAACAAAGCTGTAAGAGGGGAATCTTTCAAAGCTATTAAGAAAGCATTTGTTGAGGCTTTACCCGAAGATCATACTGAAGATTTAAAATTGATCAGTAAATATTACCATGATATTGAGAAAGAGGCTGTCAGAAACATGGTTTTAGATGAGAGAGTAAGGTTAGATAACAGAAAGCTTGATGAAATTAGACCAATCTGGAGTGAAGTAGATTACCTTCCTTCAGCTCATGGTTCTGCTATATTTACAAGAGGAGAAACTCAATCCCTCACTACTGCTACCTTAGGAACCAAACTGGACGAACAAATGATCGACAGTGCAATGGTTTCAGGTACAAACAAGTTTATGCTTCATTATAATTTCCCTGGATTTTCTACAGGTGAAGTTAAACCAAACAGAGGACCGGGAAGAAGGGAAGTAGGGCATGGAAATTTGGCACTTAGAGCCTTGAAAAAAGTATTACCTCCTGAATCTGAAAATCCTTACACCATCCGTATTGTTTCTGATATATTGGAATCTAATGGTTCTTCATCTATGGCGACTGTGTGTGCTGGTACTTTGGCCCTTATGGATGCTGGAGTTCAAATTAAAGCACCGGTATCAGGTATTGCCATGGGATTAATCTCTGACTACAAAACAGGAAGATGGGCTGTTCTTTCTGATATTCTTGGTGACGAAGATCATCTTGGCGATATGGACTTTAAAGTGACTGGAACCGAGCAGGGAATTACGGCATGTCAGATGGATATGAAAGTGGAGGGTTTGTCCTATGAAATACTTGAAAAAGCTCTGGAGCAGGCTAAAAACGGAAGACTTCATATTCTTAATGAAATAAAGAAAACTCTTGATGCGCCAAAACCTGATCTAAAACCTCATACTCCAAGATCTGTATCAATTAAAATTCCAAAAGATATGATCGGTGCCGTAATAGGTCCAGGAGGAAAAGTAGTTCAGGAAATACAAAAAGTTACTGGTGCTACGTTGATTATTGAAGAAGTAGAAGACGGAGGTTTGGTTAATGTTTTTGCCAAAGATAAAGAAGTAATGGATAAGGCTGTGAAGTGGGTGAAAGGAATCGTTGCTATTCCTGAAGTAGGAGAGGTTTATCAAGGTAAAGTTAAGTCTATCATGCCATTTGGAGCTTTTGTTGAGTTTATGCCAGGAAAAGACGGTTTACTTCATATTTCTGAAATTAAATGGGAGAGATTGGAGAATATGGAGGGAGTTTTGGAAGTTGGAGAAGAAGTTAAGGTTAAACTTGTGGAAGTTGACAAAAAAACTGGTAAATTCAGATTATCACGCAAAGTATTGATACCGAAGCCGGAGAAAAAAGAATCAGAACAAAGCAAATAAAGTTCATCTAATAAGGGCAGAATTTTATAACTAAAGCAAAAAAAAAATCGTTTCACTGATTAAATTTTGCACTTGATTTTCGCTTAATTTTGTCATCTATACAAGCATAAATAACCCAATTTAATGAGACAGCTTAAGATAAGCAAACAGATTACCAACAGGGAAAGCCAGTCACTTGACAAATATCTTCAGGAGATTGGAAAGGTGGATCTACTTACCCCTGATGAAGAAGTGGAACTGGCGAAGAGAATCAGAGAAGGTGATCAGTTAGCTTTGGAAAAGCTTACAAAGGCAAACCTTAGATTCGTTGTTTCTGTTGCGAAACAGTATCAAAATCAGGGGCTTTCACTTGGTGATTTGATCAATGAAGGAAATCTCGGCCTCATTAAAGCTGCTCAAAGATTTGATGAAACGAGAGGTTTTAAGTTTATTTCCTATGCTGTATGGTGGATTCGTCAATCAATTCTTCAGGCTTTGGCAGAGCAATCAAGAATTGTAAGACTTCCTTTAAACAGAGTCGGTTCTTTAAATAAAATATCCAAAACCTTTTCTGATCTTGAGCAAAAATATGAGAGAGAGCCTTCTCCTGACGAACTTGCTGAAGTATTGGAAGTAAGTACTTCTGAAGTTGTTGATACTCTGAAAATTTCTGGTCGTCATGTTTCTATGGATGCACCTTTTGTTCAGGGAGAAGAGAACAGCCTTCTGGATGTTCTGGAAAATGACAGTGAAGTTACCCCAGATTCGGAATTAATGAATGACTCTTTGAGAAAAGAGGTTCAAAGAGCACTTTCAACGCTGACACAGCGCGAAGCAGATGTAATTACCCTTTATTTTGGTCTTAATGGAGAACATTCTATGACCTTGGAAGAGATTGGAGAAAAATTCAACCTTACAAGAGAGAGGGTTCGTCAGATTAAAGAAAAAGCAATCAGAAGATTAAGGCATACTTCAAGAAGCAAAGCTCTTAAGCCTTACTTAGGTTAATATTTAAAAAGCCCTTTAAGGGCTTTTTTTAATTCCTTTTTACTACTTTTTGCTTATTCACATCTATTACTTTTCGCACTTTCCCCTTATTGATTAATTGTATGTAGGTAAGTCGCCCTTTATCATCATACCTATGTACTTCTTCACCTTTTTTGGTTTTAGTGAATTTATATACTAGTTTGCCTCTTTCATTGTACCTTTTTATTAAAACTTTTTTGTCCGGTTTTTCTTCTTTTATAGGCCAGATTTTAGAGTAACTTCTTGATTTTTCATAGGATCGCCTTTTTCCATTTTCATAATATTCCCTGTATTTTAATCGGTTGCCGATTATATCATTGTTTGCAGTGGGTCTTCTGATAATTGTTTCCCGCTTCACAATCTTTGTTCTCCCGTTATCATGATTTTCCTTAGTGTTTACGACTGTTCTTTTTTTACATGAGTATGAAAAAAAAGATACAAAAAGTAGCAATAAGAGGATTAAAATATTTCTGGTCGATTTCATCTTATAATATTTTGGCATTCTATACTTATCTGTACTTCATATAAAAACAACTAGGGAATTTATAAACTTGTTAAACATAAATTGAAATGACTTGACTACAATGTCATTTTGAAATGTAATTATTATGTTATTTTATTAAGGTGAAGGAACTTTATACAAGTAGATCTGGTTTTGGATTAATAGGGATTTTTCACGAAATTCACAGCCTTAAAATTTCACGTTTTTGTTATGGCAGAAGAAAAAGTAGGGTGTCTCATCATTGGCTCCGGTCCTGCAGGCTACACTGCGGCAATATATTCAGCAAGAGCTGGATTAAAACCTGTGTTGTACCAGGGAGCTCAGCCCGGAGGGCAGTTAATGATTACTAATGAAGTGGAAAATTATCCAGGATATCCTGAAGGGGTACTTGGTCCGAAGATGATGGAAGATTTCCAGAAACAAGCATCAAGATTTGGTACTGATATCAGATTTGGAATGGCTACTTCGGTGGATTTTACTGGTCCTGTACATAAAGTAATTATAGACGAAACACATTTAATCCATGCAGATGTTGTTATAGTTTCTACAGGAGCTTCAGCAAAATGGCTTGGATTAGAATCTGAAGCCAGATTAAACGGAAGAGGAGTTTCTGCTTGTGCAGTGTGTGATGGATTCTTTTTCAGAGGTAAAGACGTTGCTGTTGTGGGGGCCGGTGATACTGCATGTGAAGAGGCTGTATATCTTTCTAAACTTTGTAGAAAAGTATACCTACTTGTAAGAAGGGATACTATGCGTGCTTCACAGATCATGCAAAAAAGGGTACTTAACACTCCTAATATTGAGGTATTGTGGAACTCTGAAACGAGTGAAATATTAGGTGAAGAAGAAGTTGAAGGAATGAGAGTGAAGAATGTCCAGACAGGAGAATTAACAGATATCACTGTTCAAGGATTTTTCGTTGCCATAGGTCATAAGCCTAATACAGACATATTCAAAGGTTGGTTAGATCTTGACGACAACGGATATATTAATACATTACCAGGAAGCAGTAAAACGAATATTGAAGGTGTCTTTGCTTGTGGCGATGCGCAGGATCATATATACAGACAAGCTGTAACAGCAGCCGGTTCAGGTTGTATGGCAGCTCTTGATGCTGAAAGATATCTTGCCGCTAAAGAAGCTGAAGAGGAAACAGTTAAATAATGCAGAATAAAAAGTGCTATTCACTTTTGATAATCCTATTCTTTTTTTCCTTGAAAGGTTTTTCTCAGGAGAAAAAGAATAAGGATTTCTTAAATGTAAAAACCCCATCCATTGAGTATTCAGTACCAGAAGCAGGCAAAATACTCTTCGATGAAGAGTTTGCCGATACCACAAATACTGATGAAAATGCCATATTCTTTGACCCGCAAAGGGAACCTGAACTCATTAGCGAAGATACCACTGATATTGATGAAGGTGAAACTAGCATTGTCGAGGTAGCTGAACAGTTGAAAGTAGATTCAATATGGGTAACTATTGCGGAATATTATTCTATTTGGGATTCCAGAAGTGTGAATCCGTACAAACGTGATGGAGCCAAATTTTCAGATACTTTAAATATTAATTTATATGACTCTCTTGGTGGTTTCAACTGGTCAATGCCTTTGACTGGTTGTCATATCACTTCTGATTTCGGTATGCGTCATTCTAGGTGGCATTATGGCACAGATTTAAAACTTGAAATTGGTGACCCTGTTGTAGCTTGCTTTGATGGAATCGTCAGGATAAATCAGTACAATGCGGGAGGTTATGGAAATTATGTAATGGTAAGACATTACAACGGTCTGGAAACTCTTTATGGCCATCTTACAAAATCTCATGTTACTGTTGGGCAATTAGTGAAAGCCGGAGAATTATTGGGTGATGGTGGAAATACTGGGAGAAGTTCGGGACCTCACTTGCATTTTGAAGTGAGGTACGAAGGTAATGCTATTAACCCTGAAGAACTTTATGATTTTCCAATGAATACTCTGAAATCAAAGATATTTGAACTTAATCCTTCACATTTTGAATATTTAAGAGAAGCCCGAAAGGTATTCTATCATAGAGTGAGATCAGGGGAGTCTTTAGGTACAATTAGTCGGAAATATAGGGTGTCTGTTAGTACTATCTGTAAACTGAATGGTATTTCATCCAGAACGACTCTTAAGGTTGGCCGCAAACTTAGAATTAGATAAAATAATAATTGCTTACAAGATCTATGAAGTTAGATATGCTTGTGCTTTCAGCACACCCTGATGATGCGGAGTTAGCCTGTTCGGGGACAATACTGAGGCATATTGAAATGGGGAAAAAAGTAGGTCTGGTAGATCTCACACGTGGACAGCTTGGTACCAGGGGAACTCCCGAAATCAGGGATAAAGAAGCAGAAGCTGCTTCAAATATTCTCGGGCTTGCTGCGAGGGAAAACCTAGCGTTTGAAGATGGATTTTTTACTGAAGATAAAGAACATTTAATTGCTATTGTTAAAGCAATAAGAAAATATCAACCAGAGATCATAATTACCAATGCCTTACACGACAGGCACCCCGATCATGGAAGGGCTTCAGATTTGGTGTCCAGAGCAAGTTTCCTTTCAGGCCTTATAAAAATTGAAACAGGACAGAAGGCGTGGAGAGCTCGGAATGTATACCATTATATTCAAGATAGGTACATTAAGCCAGATCTGATAGTAGATGTAACTCCTTATTGGGAGCAAAAAATAAAAACGATCAAAGCTTTTCAAAGTCAGTTTTTCAATCCTGGTAGCGAAGAACCTGGTACTTATATTTCTTCCCCCGAATTCTTATTGTTCATTGAAGCCAGAGCCTTGGAGTTCGGTCATTCTATTGGTGTAAAGTACGGAGAAGGATTTACATCTGAAAGAAATATTGGAATAACCAACATGTTTGATTTGCTGTAACAGTCTTATCAAGGAGCCAGTCTGCCTTTAGTCCATGTATTGTTTTCTCTTTGATAAAATAATCTATCATGCAACCTTCCTGATCGTCCTTGCCAAAGCTCAAAATATTCGGGAATGATCCTGTAACCTCCCCAATTATCAGGTCTTGTTACCTCTTTGGTTTCATGGGCAATCAGGGCCTTTTCAAACATCAGATCCAAATCATTTCTGGAAGAAATAATTTTACTTTGTGGAGATACAATAGCTCCTATCTGTGACGCTTTCGGCCTGGAATAAAAATACTTGTCAGATTCTTCAGCACTTACTTTTACAACCTTTCCTTCAATCCTTACCTGGCGCTCTAATTCAGGCCAAAAGAACAATGCAGCTGCAAATGGATTTTCTGCTATTGACAAGCCTTTTTTACTATCATAATTAGTGAAAAATACCAAACCTTCGTCCAATCCTTTTAAGAGAACGATCCTTGAAGAAGGTCTGCAATGACTGTCGCAAGTAGATAATGTCATTGCTGTAGGCTCATACAAATTACTTTTTACAGCCAGATCCAACCATTCGTGAAATTGGTCTATTGGATTTTCTTTGAGATCAGACTCGGATAGTATTTTAAGTTTATAATCGTTTCTAATGTCTGATAAATTTTGCTCCTTCTTGCTCATATGAAATTGGTTGCAAAACAAATGCTGGTAAGGCATGTTTTTTAATTCAGAATTGAAGTTAGCCATTAAATATGAATTTACTAATAATATCTTTTAACTAAATATGAAAAACTTGCAATGTACCCTTAGTACTTGTATAATTGTTATAGTATGATAAATTGAAGGATATTTATTAAATAGCTGATATCAAACATTTTCAGATAAAAAGAATTTTGATTAACGAATGTTGAAGATAGGCAATGTTATAATATCGGAGCCATACCTGGGTGATGATAACTTTGAACGAACTGTAATCATCATGTGTGAATATGGAGAATCAGGGGCTCTTGGGCTTGTACTTAACAAGCCTACGATTATTACGCTCAATTCTGTTTTGGAAAGTGTAAATTCGGAAGAGCTTTTGTATATTGGTGGGCCTGTAGCACAAGATTCGCTACATTTTATTTTCAGAAACAATTATAATATTGAAGGGGCAGTGAAGTTAGGAGATAATTTATACTGGGGTGGAAATTTTGAACAAGTGCTGGACTTGTTTAATAACAACCTTGCTAACGCGGAAGATTTCAGATTTTTTCTGGGGTATTCAGGATGGGAGGGAGGACAGCTGGAGAATGAGTTTAAAGCTAATTCATGGATTGTAAGCCATGTTGAAACTGAGGATATATTTGAAATTGAGCCTGCTAATCTTTGGCGGGAAATATTGAAGAGTATGGGTGGTAAATACAAGATGCTATCTAATTATCCTATTGATCCAAGATTGAATTAAAAATTTTTAAAAGGTAATACCATGAGCAAGGAAAAAGAACTTTTGGGAAATGACAAGATAAAGGAAGGTGGAAAGGTTGGAGAGATGGCAACTCCTGTAAAATCTATGATAGACGAAATGGATGTTCATGATGAAGAACATGCCCATGAGCACATTAGTGATCTATCACAACTTTCAAAAGAAGATTTGCTAAAGATGCTTGAAAGCATGAAGCTCGATGAAAATCTAAGTAAAGCATCAGCAATGCTGAAGCAGATTAAGTATCATTATGATCATTTGCTGGAAGTGGAAAAGAACGAAGCATTGAGTAAATTCCTTGCCAATGGTGGTGAAGAAACTGATTTTGATTATAGAAGAGATAATGTGAGCTTGAAGTTTGATAAGCAATATGATCAGCTTCGTCACAAATTGTCTGAACATTTTCTTAATCTAGAAAAGGATAAAGAAAAAAATCTGACTAAGAAGAATGAGCTGCTTGATAAGCTCAGAACTCTGATCTCTGCTGAAGAAACTCAAACAAGCATTACTTCTTTAAAGGAGATTCAGGAAGAGTGGAGAAAAATTGGTTCCGTACCTGCGGCTCAGACTCAAGAGATATGGGCTAACTATAATGCACTGGTTGAACGCTTTTACAATAACAGGAGTATATATTTTGAACTGAAGGAGCTAGACAGAAAGAAAAATCTAGAAGCTAAAATCGAAATATGTGAGAAAGCTGAAAGTCTTGCTGAATCAGGCCAAACAGTAAATGCCCTGATCAGAGAGCTTAAAGTTTTACACGAAGAGTTCAGAAATATTGGACCCGTTCCTAAGGAAGATCAGGAAGTTCTTTGGAATAGATTTAAAGTAGCTTCCGATAAAATCTATGAAAAACGCGGCGAGTATTATAAAGAGCTTAGAGAACGTCAAGAACAAAATCTTGAAGTTAAAATAAAATTAGCTGAAGCCATTGCTGGATTTACTCAATTCCAGACTACTCGAATTGAAGAATGGAAACAAAAGACTGCAGAATTGTTGGAACTACAAGAGAAATGGAAACAAGCAGGTGGGGTTCCTCAAGACAAAGGAAAAGAGATCTCAAAAAAATTCTGGAGTGCTTGTAAATCCTTTTTTCATAACAAAGAAGTTTTTTTCAAACACCTTGAGGTAGAAAAAGAAGAAAACCTTAAGAAGAAAATTTCTTTGTGTGAGCGCGCAGAAGTATTGAAGGATCAGACTGATTTTAGCGGAACAGCTACTGAATTGAAAAATCTTCAGAAAGAATGGGAAGCAATCGGGCCTGTTCCTATTAAAGAAAAAGAACCAATTTTTAAACGTTTTAAAGCTGCTTGCGACCATTTCTTTAATAAGAAAAGAGAATTGCAGGCTGAACATGAAAAAGAGTTTAAGGATAATCTGGATAAGAAAAATGCCCTTATTCAAAAATTGGAAGGCCTCAACTCCGATAATAATTCAAATCCGGATGATTTGAAGGTTATTCAGGATGAATGGAAAAAAATAGGTTTTGTTCCTAAAACGGAAATGAAAGATATCAATGCAAGATATCAGAGAGCAGTTGATAATTTCTTGGGACATCTTGAAGGAGATAAGTCTGAAGTTGACAAGTTAAAATTAAGTCTTCAGATAAATGCTTTGAAAACAAATCCAGAAGGTGGAAAAAAACTTTATCAAAAAGAAAAAGAAATTCATCGCAAGATTTCAGTCCTTAAACAGGAGATTGATCGCTTGAATACCAATCTTGAATTTTTTGCAAAATCTGCTGCAGCTGACAAGCTAAAAAAAGAATTTTATTCAAAAATTGAATCTGCTCAAAATGAGATAGATGAACTAAAAGGTCAGCTTAAAATGATAAAAGATGCAGAAAATGAAAAATAATTTTTTCGAAATGTTTTGGATATTTCGAAAAGTCCTATACTTTTGCACTCGCTTTTAAGGCAAACGAAAAAGCAAAAACAAAGTAAAGCCTCCATAGCTCAGCTGGTAGAGCAACTGACTTGTAATCAGTAGGTCGTTGGTTCGATTCCGACTGGGGGCTCTTCAAAGGCATCTACATAACTTGTAGGTGCCTTTTTTGTTTTAAAACATTTACAATATTTCCCTGTTATATATTGTTTATGAAACTTAGGTTATCCGGTAAAATAATAGCAAGTTTTTCTCTGATCATCATTTTTTCTTTTATCAGTTTTGGTGTCAACCTTAAACTTTCATCAGATGTGAATAGGGACACGGAGTACCTTACCAAATCTGAAGCTATTATTCGTAATTCTGCTAAAATTCATAAGAGCATTCTTGAGATGCAGTCTAATTTCAGAGGATACTTACTTACTGAGAATAAGTCATTTTTGGATCCATATTATTCAAGTATAAAAGAGATGTCGGGTCTTGTGGATGAGCAGCGTAAACTCATCTCTGATTCTCCTGCCCAGGTAGCCAGGTTCAATGATATTCAGATACTACACAATCAATGGCTGAAATATGCCAATGCCCTTATTGAAGCCAAGTTCAAGCAAATAGATCCTAAAATAATTTCAAGTGAATATGAAATGCTTTTTGAACAGAAATTGAGAAAAGAATTCGGAAAAAAAATGACCGATGAAATTTCTAATAAATTCAAAGAGTTTGATAAAACAGAGTATCGAGTTAGAAAGGGCCGGAGGGCGAAATTGAGTGAATCTATAGCAATTGCCAAGCAGGTTACAATGCTTTTGGCGATCATAACAATTTCTGTAGGAGTATTAAGTGCTTTTTATATCACACATATTATCATAAAAAGGATCAAATCTATGGTTGTGCTTGCAGATAATATCTCCAAAGGTAGATTTGAGACGATTGTAGATATCGAAAAAGATGAACTGTCACAATTGTCGGATTCTTTAAATGTTATGTCAGAGAAGTTAAAAAAGAGCTTTTCAGAATTAGACAACTATGCCTATGTCGTTTCCCATGATTTAAAAGTACCATTAAGAGGGATATATAATCTTGCACATTGGATGGAGGAAGATTATGGAAATGAATTGTCCCCTGAGATGCATAAGTATCTGGATAAGCTGAAGGGAAGGGTTGAGCGAATGGAAAGTCTCATAAATGGTTTGCTGGAATATTCTAAAATAGGAAGAACCAGCCAGCCTTTGGAGGAAGTTAATATGAATGAACTGCTAGCCGATATTATAGATTCTACTGTCCCTGAAGATTTTGAAGTGAGATTATCCAATAACCTGCCTGTGATTTTTACAGAGCGATTAAGAATTCAACAGGTGTTTTCCAATCTGATAAGTAATGCGGTAAAATATAAAGGCAACAAATCAGGTCTGATTACGATTACTTCAAAAGAGGTGCCTGATGGATTTGAATTTACTGTCGAAGATAACGGCGTAGGTATATCTCCTGAATATCACAATAAAATATTTGGGCTGTTTCAGACTCTGCGTGAGAAGCACGAAGTAGAAAGTACAGGCATTGGATTATCAATTGTGAAAAAAATTATAGAAGACAACAAAGGAAGCATCAGAGTAGTCTCCAATGAAGGAGAAGGAGCTTCCTTTATTTTTAAGTGGCCAGCCATTAAAGTGGTGATGCCAGTATAAACAAACAAATAATTCTTATGAAAGAAATTTCAATTTTATTAATAGAGGATGATGAATTGGATGTCATTAGTTTTGAGCGTGCTTTAAAAAAAATCAACCTGCCGATCATTTTATACACGGCCTTTAACGGAATAGAAGCTCTTGAGCTTTTGAGAGGTAAGCAAAGAATTTCAATACCGGATATCATTGTACTGGATCTCAATATGCCTAAAATGAATGGGGGTGAATTCCTTGCAGAATTAAGGAAAGATAGTACATTTAATGATGTTAAGATTTTCATTATGACCACATCCAATGAAGATAGAGATAGAAGCAGGGGAGATGAATTCGGCGTTACTGGTTATATTATCAAACCACTTAATTTTAATGAAAATACTAAACGTAATGTGTCAATGGATAATTTTATGCATTTTCAGATTATGAAAATGGTGGGAGATCAATTGAATTAATTTTTTGCTATAGTTATGATACTTTTACATGGAGGTTTTACTTATGAAATTTTGTGGACAGTTCTTGCTGTCTATTTTTTCTTTATTGGTATTCCAGTCTATCTGGCATTATTCTACAGTCTGAAGCATACTTCATTGTATATCAATAAAGTGAGAAACAAAGGGACTTTGGTAAATATTTCTTTTTCATTAGGAGTCCTTCTTTTGTCGGTTATCACTTTAATGATTTTAGGAGGAGGATTTATGTTCTTTCAAGTATCCTTTTGATTGAAAATCCATACTATTTCTTGCCAAATAAAATACATCGGATTAGTAGTCAGTTTATTATTTTTGTACCTTTAGGTATAATACCATAGAGTATAATACCTTTGAGTCCTATGATTATATCTCCCTTTGCATACGGTAATACTGTGTCTTCTACTGCATTTACCAATCGTGAAAATGAAGTAAAGCGGTTAAAAGACAATCTTTTGAATGGTATTAATACCACCATTATATCTCCCCGCAGATGGGGGAAATCATCACTTGTAGAAAAAGTGGTATCTGAAATCAGGAAAGACTATCCAAAAGAATACAGGGCAGTAGTAATAGATCTATTTACCCTTGGAAGCCAGGAGGAATTTCTCGAAACATATGCCAGAGAGGTGATAAAAGCTTCTTCGGGAAAGTGGCAGGAATGGATTAGTTACGGAAAAGAATTATTTAAAAAGCTTATTCCCAAAATAACTATGGGACTTGATCCTGAAAACGATTTCAGCCTCAGTTTTGACTGGAAAGATCTTCGTAAACACGGTGAGGAGATTTTAAATCTTCCTGAAACTATCGGGCAAAAAAAGGGCATCAAATGGATTATTTGTCTTGATGAGTTTCAAAATATCTCAGGATACAATGATTATGAGAATTTTGAGAAGAAACTCCGGGCTGTATGGCAAAGACAGAAGAATGTAGCTTACTGCCTTTTTGGAAGCAAGAGGCATATGATGTCTGATATTTTTAATAACCCCTCTAAGCCATTTTACAGATTTGGCGATATCATGCTTCTTCCTAAAATTGAAGAAAGTCGTTGGGTTGATTTTATAACTACTAAGTTTACTGAGACCAATAAAATAATTAGTAAAGAAGATGCAAGGTTTATATCTGTGCTTATGAAAAATCATTCATGGTATGTGCAGCAATTGGCCCACTATACCTGGAATAGTGCTGTTCCTATAGCTACAAGAGTTAATATTGAGAATGCTTTATTGGAGCTTATTCAGGCGAATACGCCCTTTTATCAGAAAGAGGTTGAATCTGTAAGCGCGACTCAGCTGAATCTACTTAAAGCTATAGCAAAAGGAGAGACTCAACTTACTTCAGCGCAAGTAATGAACATGTATCAGTTAGGAACTCCAAGGAATGTAAGTAAAAATAAAGTTATTCTTCTGAATGCAGATATTGTGCACGAAATAAATAATACATATGAATTCCTTGATCCTGCCTTTGAATTGTGGTTTAGAAAGCAATATTTCAATCAGCCTTATTTTAAAAAATCAGAAAGCGTTGGTTAGTATTGGCGGGGATTATATTATGAGTAAAATAAAGGTGCAAGTTTATTGAATGAGCAGTATCTGTGGTACAAAGACAGGTGTTGGTCCGGATAAAGGACAAAGTAATCTTACTTCACAAAACAAATCATTGCTTTCAAAATAGGCTATCCCTTTAATGATTTCTTTTACAATAACTTGTCCATGCTCAGGGACAAGTGCCACACTGCCTGTTATGATGTTTGCTGCAAGTCTCAGATCTCCCTTGATTCTGCTACCAGTTTTAAAAGTATAACATAGATATTCGTAGTGAATAGGGTAAATCTGGTCCTCAATAGATACGCTGCTTCCATCGGACTGAACAATCCCTATATGGCTCACTCCTTGATTATAATTATCCATTGTGAGTAAAAAAAAGTTTAACTTAATAATAATTAAAAGTCTAAGAACTACTTTGTATAAATACCTCTTGTGAATTTTGGAAGGTATTGAATAGTAATGTTATTGGGGAGATAATATTTCAGTACATATTCAACCCCCTAAAATTATTTTATTGTAATTGTAAAGGAAAGTTAACTTATTTATTTTAAATGTTTTTACTAAAAGGTGTTTTTTAAATCAAAAAAAATGTGTTTAAACAATTGAATGTGAGAGGTAAATTGCATCTTTGAGATTGTAATCTTTAACTTGTAACAATATAAATTAACATAAGCCCCAAAACACCACCTATGGAATAGATAACACTGCAAAGAATTACAAATATACCAGCAGACTCTCCTAATTCACTTTTTACTTTTTTTGCTTTGAGGAATAAAGTATATCCTAAAAATCCTCCAAGTATACCGCAGGGTAACATTGAGAGCAGAAATAATGCCCAGAAGAGTACTTCTGTTTGGTTGAAATAAACTTGGTCTAATATGAAGATTAGCAATAAAAAAACAGGAAGAGCTAAAATGAAAGTTGTCAGCAAGAGAATTTTTAATAAACTAATCTCCATTAATTTATTAAAAAAAGATGATCTGATTTTCATTCTATTGATTTGCTTTGTGATTTAGCAAAATACCCCTGCTGATACTAATTTATTATGACAAGTTCTCATCGTTGAATGAATACTTCTAGTTGATCGAAAATCATTTGAGTTTAATTTTATAATTAAGTTCGGACAATCTTCATTCCTATTCTGCCAAAATTGACAATGCTAAATTTAATTTACTAAATTCAACAATGATAATAATCTTTAATTTTTAATACTTGCAAAATGAATAAATCAGAAATAAATCCAATGCCTGATTTCTTTGACAGATATATAGATCTGGTTGAAGAACCTGATCTTCTGACAGCGATGAATTTATCAATTCAAAATCTTAAAACGCTTGATGTGGGCTTGCTTAAGGGAATTGGTGACCTTGTATATGCTCCCGGAAAGTGGAGTGTTAAACAAATTATTCAGCATATCATAGATAATGAAAGAATACAGTCCTATAGGGCTTTAAGGTTTTCAAGAAAAGATGAAACTGTATTGCCAGGCTATAATGAGGTGTTACTTGCAAGCAATGCAGATACAACAAACAGGAAAATAGAAGATATGATTGATGAATTAATTGTAGTGAGACAATCTTCTTTACTGCTTTTTAAATCGTTCTCAAAAGATATGTACCTCAATAAAGGTATTTGTTTTAACAGAGAAATATCAGTGCTAGGATTAGGCTTTGTAATTGTTGGACATGAGACTCACCACTTCAATGTTATAAAGGAAAGATATTATCCTTTATTAAGTAAAGAAGTGTAATGGAAAGATTATGCTGGACGGGATTGTTCTTTGGCTGTATTGCTGTTATAGAATATCTTTCCCCAATCTTTTGAATTCAATTTACCTGTTCCGGAACTGTTCATAGAATCGACAATTTTCTTCTTAAATGCCCAACATGTCTTTTGTCTTAAATCTAGTTTTTCTGATAATTCATGTGATGAAATATTCTTGTTAGCTAATACCAGATAAGACAGATAAAATGTTTGAGTAATGGGAAGCTTTGAATTATGAAAGATCGTATAGGTGGTAACAGACTCGTCATAGCCGCATTTGGTGCATCTTTTAGAGTATGGAGTTTTGCCCGCGGATGAATTTTTGTTACTACATTTCTTACAACTATATCCTTTGGTCCATTTAATTTCAGATAGATATTTAAAACAGCTTTCTTCATCAGGATATATCTTCTGAAACTCTTCAAGCGTAACGTCTTTAAGCATCAGACGAGCCTTGGTAATATCTTTGATGTTTTGATTTAAAGCCTTGTTATCAATTTCAAGAAGTTTATTAAGCTCTTCAATCTCTTTACTCTTTTCCTCAAGATTGGATAGGGCGATAGCCAATTCTCGATTTTTGCGGTTGACTTCTTCAGTTCTTTCTCTGACCTTAAGCTCCAGTTCCTGGTTTATTGAATCTTTTAATTTTTCATTTTCCTGCAATTGCGTTATGAGCATTTTGTCAATGCGAGTCTTCTCTTCCTTTTCAATTTTCAGCCTTTGACCCAGTGCCGAAGAGAATAGCACTACTTCCAGAAGAAAGCCAAAATTAAGGCTATAAACAGTAAAGATGTTTGAAGCAACAAATCCGTTTATCCTTAATATAAAAATGGAAAATGATACAAGGAATAATGAGAATGCTAGCAAAAAGTATTTAGCAGACTTGTTACCTCTTTTAGCTGCTGTTATTCCTGCTATAAATATTAATAGAAACGGAAGCAAGTAAAAGTATCTTATCCATGAAATCTGAAGAATAAAATTGTTGAGGCAGAACATCACACAATAAACAATTAAACTAAGATCTATTCCCCTTCTCAGTTTTGGCGCATATTGATTAAGCGAAAGGAAGTTTTTCGAATAAAATACAAACGCAGTTATCAGAAATATCGGAGCGTATTGAATAAGCTCGTTAAATTGGGGAAGATTGGGCCACACGTACTGAAAGCCAAGCCCATCCTCAGAGAAGGAATTTAAGGAATAGCAAACTACATATGCTACATAATACAGGTATACAATTTCCTTAGTTGAAAAATATATGAAAATATTGTAAACGGACATGATCAGGAGGATGCCATAAAAAATGCCCAGATAGTAGTATTCACTTAAGGCATAATCCAAAAATTTTTGCGGGGTTCTTATACAAATGTCTGGTCCTGTGTAATAGTTGTTTTGTATAGAAAAAAGTATGGTTGCTTTTTCATCCTTATAAAATTTTATAGGAAATATGAAATTTTTATGTTTTGAAATTCTTGATGAAAATTCATTCAGATAGCCAGTTTTTGAAAAATGAGTTGTGTCATTTCCTGAAATTATAAAAACATCAAGCGCTTGTATATGCGGATCCAGGATTTCAAAAAACCATTCTTTGCGATCTTCTAATTTATTAGCGACTTCTAATCTGAACCAATAGGTTGAGTTTTTGTCAAATTCGCTGAATTTATAGGAACTGTAGGCTTGAAAATCTTTCAGATTCAATTGATTAGCAGTGAGCTTATTAGTTTGGTCTTTATAAAATTTAAAATAATTGAAAATACTGTCCTCTCTCATTCGAGTAGCGTTCTCTTTTAGATAAAAAACGCTGCTGGCAAAGCCAGGTCTAGTAAAAGAAAATAAGAAAAAGAAGAATAGTAATTTAAAACACTTCATTAGACTCTCATAGCTCATTATCAACATATGAAGATAGTAATTTTTCAGCACTTTATTGGGATAATTTAGGGTAAATTTTAGCTAAAGCTTGTATTTAAAGTAGAATTCAAGGAGGCAATCATAAATTCTATAAACAATCAGGGGGGGAAATGTATTAGTATTCAATCGGGAATTAAACGTTCTAACTTTTATTTGAAATAATAAAAATGGAATAAGTCTAAAAGGTAGATCAATGATTAATAAATAGATAAAAGTTCCCTACAGTTTTTAGTGATGTGCATAGGTAAGACAGATACAATAAATATAAAGACTTTTTCATTTCAACTGATTCTTTCTTTAAAGAGAAGTTTAAGGATCAGTATGTTAAATTATTTGATATGCATCGCTTCCTTTTTGTTTTCTGTAGTTTCAGCATGTGGTCAAACCAGTATGGATCTTTCTCAATGCATAGATTATGCACTGGTGCATCATACAGATGTTCTTTCTGCTCACATTGATGAAGAAATAGCGCTTCAAAATGTTAGAGAGGTTGCCTCTTCAGGTTATCCTCAAATCAATGCATATGGCACCTTTGATGATAATATTAAGATACCTTTGGTTGCATTGCCTGCAATATTTTTTGACAGAACGGCTCCTCCGGATGCTATTGTACCTGTTCGTTTTGGTGTGCAGTATTCAAGCTCCGCATATGCTCAGTTAGATCAGATTATATATATGGGAACTTACTGGGTAGGCTTGAAAGCTTCCAAGGTCAGCAGAGTTTATTATTGTCAATCATCACAGCAGGTTATTGAAAATACCATATACAATGTAAGCAAGTCGTATTTTAATTACCTTGTCTCAGTTCAAAAGGTAGAGGTTCAAAAATCCAACCTGGAGAAAAGTCAGAATCTTTTTAAAATTGTCGATCTTCAGTTTAAAAACGATGTAGCTACACAGGCCGACAGAGATAGAGTCTTCGTTGATTATAACAATCAGCTAACGGAATTAAAGACGCTTGAGAGATCAGTCAAAGCCTCTCTCAATCAATTGAAATTTCAGATAGGAATGCCCGTAAGTGAACAGATCGAAATTGCAAGTGTCAATGCTGATACTACCACTTTATTTCAATTAGAAGAATTACCTGATAAGCCTAATTACTGGAGAAGAGCTGACTATAAACTGATGCAAACTCAAAGAGAATTAGGAGCTCTTCAGGTGAAACAATATACTTCCGAATATCAGCCACAGCTCACTGCTTTTGGTAAATATCAATATCAGTCATTTTCGGAAGAATTTAATCTGTGGAAAACAGAATGGTTTAACAGTCAGGTCGTGGGGCTAAGGCTCACAGTGCCAATTTTCAGTGGCTTTAAGAGAAGTTCTCAAGTACAGCAGTATAAGCTTGAATTGAAAAAAACAGAAATAGGAATTTCCAGACTGGAGCAACAGATCAATATAGAATTGTCCAATGCAATAGATGATTTTAATACATCTGTTGATAATATAAGGCTTGCAGGTGAGAATATAAAGCTTGCTCAGCTTGTATATGATAGTGAAATATTGTCCTATAAGGAAGGTGTAGGGGCTTACTCTGATTTTCTCAATGCGACTAACTCCTTAAAAGTCGCTCAGGTAAATTACATAACATCACTGTTTAATGCTTATCTGGCAAGATTAGAACTTGCAAAGTCTCAAGGGAAAATTACTGAAGTTATTAAATGGATTGGTAAATAGTTAATATCAAAGAAGATGACAAAGAAGAGAAGCTACATATTAATTATTGTATTAGCAATAATCTTTGTGTTAGTTGTATTGAGGCTTTGCAGCAATAAAAAAGAAATTGACAAATCTAAAGAGACGTCAACAACTTCACCAAAAGTAAGTGTAAATGTCTACAAAGTAATCAGACAAAATATTTCTGATGAGCTGCAACTGTTGGGTACTATAATACCAAATAAAACAGCTGTAGTGATTTCTGAAATTCAAGGTAAGCTCATAAATCTTCCTATCGAAAAGGGGGATGTAAAAGACAAAGGGGATCTTTTAGCTCAGATAGAAAGTAAAGAGCAAACAGCAGCAGTTAGAAAATCAGAACTTGCTTTGGAAAAGGCAAGAAAGGATGTAGAAAGATATACTAAGCTGTTTAAAGGAAACGCTGTGACAAAGCAACAGCTAGAAGAAGCAAAGATTGCATTGAAGACGGCAGACTTCAACCTTCAACAGGATAAAAAGAAGTTGTCGAATGCCAACATCCGTGCGCCGTTCAAAGGGATGATTACAGAAAGATTTGTTGAACCAGGAGCTACTGTTATGGCAGGCAATCAGATTGCGAGAATTGTAGATGTTTCTTCATTAAAGATAGACCTGTCAGTGGCAGAAAAAGATGCTTATAAGTTAAAGCTTAATGATAAGGTTAAAATTACTACCAATATTTATCCAGATACTGTTTTCGAGGGGATCATTACTTTCATAAGCCCGACAGGAGATGATGCGCACAATTATAATGTGGAGATCAGATTTCATAATCCCAAGGAAAATTCCCTTAAAGCCGGAACATTTGTGAATGTTGGTTTTGGAATATTAACACAAGGTAACCCTTTGGTGATCCCAAGGGAATCTCTTGTAGGAAGTGTTGACGATCCTCAGGTTTATATTATAGAAAAAGATACTGCCAGGCTACGGTCAATACAAATCGGACAATCTTTTCCCGAGAAAGTGGAAGTAACCAAAGGCTTGAAAGACGGGGATCAGATTGTGAAAACGGGATTGATAAATTTAAAAGACAAAACACCTGTTCAGATAATAGGACAATAATATGTCGATTACAGAAATAGCGATTAAGAGGCCAACCCTGATAGTTGTGATATTTACAGTGCTTTCCATTGTAGGTATTATATGTTATCAACGGTTGAATTATAACCTCTTTCCAAAGTTTGAAATGCCGGTTATTTCTGTAGTTACCATATATCCCGGAGCTTCTCCTGGAGTAATGGAAACCTCTGTAACTAAACCATTGGAAGATGCTGTTGCCACACTTGAGAATCTGGATAAGATAGCTTCAATATCTCAGGAGGGTGTATCTTTTATTACCATTCAGCTTACGAATGATGCCAATGTAGATATTGCTCTTCAAGACGCTCAAAGAAAGATTAACTCTGTTTTGTCAACACTGCCGGACGATGCGGAAACGCCATCATTGAATAAATTCTCTTTTGATGACCTTCCTATATTACAGTTCAGTGCATCTTCAAAACTGTCACCTATGGAATTCTATCAACTCATGGATGATCGTATACGTCCCGAGCTGTCAAAGATTTCAGGTATGGGACAAATAACGCTAGTAGGAGGGAAAAAGAGGAAGATAATGGTAAATGTGAAAAGGCAAAGGCTGGAAGCTTATGGTATTTCACTTTCTCAAATTGTAAATGTCATTAGGAGCGGCAATCAGGAGGTACCAGCTGGTGAAGTTAAAGGTAAGACGGATCAGTTTGACCTGAGGGTGGAAGGTGAGGTCAAATCATTGGCTCAGCTGGCTAATATGGTTGTATTAAAAGGTAAAGACGGTGGGCTTGTCAGATTGTCTGATGTAGCAGAGGTGACAGACGCTACAGAGGAAGTAGAAACATTAAGCAGGATAAATTATAAAAGTTCCATAGGCGTTCTGATTCAAAAGCAAACAGATGCAAATACTGTTCAAGTTTCCGAAGAGGTGAAAAAAATGCTTCAGGATCTGCAGGAAGAGTATAAAGATATAGGGCTTAATTTTATAGTATCATCAGATACCTCTACGTTTACGCTTGCCGCAGCACATTCAGTGCTTGAGGATCTGATGTTTGCAATTATTCTGGTAGCGCTTGTAATGTTGGTATTTCTTCACAGTATAAGGAATGCTGCAATAGTTATGGTGGCAATTCCGCTGTCAATTGTTTCTACTTTTATTGCAATGTATATTTTTAATTTTTCTCTTAACCTGATGACATTGATGGCGCTGTCATTGGTGATTGGTATACTTGTGGACGATTCTATTGTGGTGTTGGAAAATATATACAGACATCTTGAAATGGGAAGTGACCAAAGAACAGCTGCTCTTGAAGGAAGAAATGAAATAGGATTTACCGCATTGTCAATCACTCTAGTGGATGTTGTAGTGTTTGGTCCTCTTTCACTGGTAGGAGGCCTGATAGGAAATATTCTTCGTGAGTTTTCAATTGTAGTAATGGTGTCTACGCTGATGAGCTTATTCGTGAGTTTTACGGTAACTCCTATGCTGGCTTCCCGATTTTCCAGAATACTTAAATTTTCCAATGAAACTTTATTTGGAAGGTTTAATAACTGGTTTGAAAGGAAATTTGAAGAGCTAAAAGAAAATTATACAATACTTCTTAAGTGGTCTTTGCGTCACAGACTCATTGTGACTTCCATCATAGTATTAATGCTTATAGCTTCTTTTTCTTTGGTGCCACTAGGCTTGATAGGAAGTACATTTATTGCAGAAGGTGATAGAGGAGAATTTGTGGTTACTCTTGAACTTGATCAGACAAGTACTTTATACCATACAAACCAGGTTACAAGTCAGGTTGAAAAAATAATTTTGAAAAAACCGGTTGTAGTAAAGGTGTTTTCTACAGTAGGGCAATCTTCTACTCTCGGTTCCAATCAGCCTGCTAACAACATCTCCCAACTTACGGTCATAATGACAGATAAAAAAGAGAGAACTATCACAGTTGATGAATTTGCAAATGAAATTAAAAATGAAATTTCTCAAATTCCCGGAATTAAAGTGACGTCGACTCCAACAGGTCTTACTGGTGCTGCAGACGATTTGCCGATTCAAATTATCGTCAGAGGGACTGATCTTAAAAACGTAATGTCTTATGCAAATGAAATATTAGCGACTATCAAAAAAATACCGGGGATTAGTGATCCTGATTTATCAGTGAATGAAGGAAATCCTGAATTGGAAGTGAGACTGAACAGGGATAAAATGGCCAAACTGGGATTGTCTGTGGCAGATGTAGGAGGTACGCTTATGACGGCATTTACAGGGAATACAGATATTAAATATAGAGAAGCTGATGAAGAATATGATATCAAGATTGTACTAGATCAGTTTGATCGAAGAAATGTTGATGATGTTAAGCGATTGAATGTACAAAATACCAGCGGACAACTTATAACATTGAGTCAGTTTGCTGTTGTTCAGCAAAGTCGTGGGCCATCTAAACTGGAGAGAAATAATCGTATTCCATCTGTCACGGTGAAATCAAATGTGGTTGGCCGACCGGTGGGTACAGTAGGGGATGAAATCCAAGAGAAAGTAAAAGGACTGAAAAAACCATCAGGAATCACTCTTTCTTATGAGGGCCAGCTTGAACAACAGGCAGAGGCTTTTACTAGTCTTTTAGTTGCATTTATGATTGGTATAGTATTCGTTTACCTGATAATGGTGGCCCTTTATAATTCATATACCTATCCGTTTGTGGTGCTGTTTTCAATTCCTTTGGCTATTATCGGGGCATTGGTTGCTTTGGCACTGACTAAGGAAACCTTAAATATTTTTTCAATCCTGGGAATGATTATGATGATGGGACTTGTTGCCAAAAATGCCATTCTTCTGGTCGATTTTACCAATCATATGAAAGAAAAAGGAGCCAATACCTTTGATGCTTTGATCGAAGCTGGGCGAGAAAGGATAAGGCCAATTTTTATGACTACCTTAACGATGATTCTCGGAATGATGCCAATTGCGCTGGCCTCCGGAGCAGCCTCAGAAGCCAAAAATGGATTGGCCTGGGTTCTTATCGGTGGCCTAACCAGTTCAATGTTCTTAACATTGATTTTTGTGCCAATTGTCTACGAAACAATTGATGCTGTTATTTATAAAATCAGTAAAAGATTAAGTAAATAATCAGGTGTTTAAAATTTATTTATATGCATTTAAGCATAGATTTTTTGCTGTAAATCAGTGATTTCAAAATTAATAGGTGTTTCTTTCTCCATATCTTTCATAAAAAACATAAAGTCATTCTGAAAGCTGCTGTAATTTTCCATCAGGTCAAATATGCTTTCTTCAGAATTTACTCCCACTCTGGAAGTATGCGTAAGTTTTCTGATAATAGTATGAACACCTTCAATGGTTTTATAATTGTCTAACCATGATTTAGATAGAATCTCCGGGAATTTCGCAATTGTGCTATTAGGCAGCGTTGCGAGATTCTTTATCAACACATTATGTATTTTGGCTGCAAAAATGTCATATGGCTCATTAGAAAAACTTTCCCAATTTTTAGCTAAAAAATGATCAAAGAATACTTCTATAATGGCAAAGTTATTTTTCTTATTCTTCATTCTTAATCTATTCATGCTTGTATGCATGCGGGGATGTTCTATTGCTAATGTTTTAATTTTCTTATTCAGAATTATACCCTCTATCACATCATTGTTAAATTTCTTATAATTAGAAATTTTCGACAATTCTGTTAATAAAACACCTAATATTCTGTCTCTGGATTCTTCAGCTTTAAATGCATTAATTATGAAATTCATAGAGGTATCTTTTGTCTGTTTACAATACTAATTTGAATATTTAATTTCATAAAAACAATGCTTTTTAGATGTAAATAATTGATAATCAAAATATTAGATATGTGTTTGAGGCGCAACTTTATCAGGTGTTTAATTTATTAAAAAGTTGAAAATTTGAAAGAATTTCGCATTTTGTTTGAGATTTGGAAATAGGTGTTAGGCACAAACATCGCAATATTTATCTCTTAACTTTTTTTAAAAAAATCTACGAATATTAAATTATTAGTATAAAATTGGATAAAAATTGTGAAGGATAAATCCTAAAACCATTTTTATAAATATCACCTAAAATGTATATAACTATATGACTTTCAGGCAAAAAATCACAAAATTGCTTTATCCATTAATTATGAAATTAACAAAAAAGGATAAAGACAAAGCAAAAGTGCTTAATAATGAGGGTAATGTAAGTGCACCAATTTCATTTTATTCACTAAAAGCAATTAACAACAAGGGGCAGGAGGTTTCTCTAAATCAATATGAAGGAAAGAAGACGATCGTTGTAAATGTAGCATCAAATTGTGGCTATACGTCTCAGTATGATGCTCTTGAGAGGGTCTACGAGAAAGAAAAAAATAATTTGGTTATTCTTGGATTTCCAGCAAATGATTTTGGTGGTCAAGAGCCTGGATCCGATCAAGAAATCGATAGTTTTTGCAGGATAAATTTCGGGGTTTCTTTTCCACTGTTTAAAAAAAGCTCTGTCCTTCAGCAGGATAAAAATGAAGTGTTTTCATGGTTAACTGACCCTGGGAAAAATGGCTGGAATAGTCAGTCACCGGTTTGGAATTTTTGCAAATATGTCATTGATGAAAAGGGCAATTTAACCGGGTTCTATGCCTCTGCTGTAGACCCTGAAAGTGAAATTTTTAGCAAGGTTATTAAATGATGATAGTTTATTTTCGATAATAGATTATTAAAGGTTTCGAATGATCATTGGCTAAAGATGACTGAAAATTTATAGGTAAATTGGTCAGAGATTTTATCAATCATGAGACGATTGTATTCAGACTGATAATATGTTACTTCAATAAAATAAATAGAAAATAATGTCAGAATACAGACTTCTGAGCCTTGAAGAGCTGCAGGAAATGGAAAATGAGTTTGTTAATTACCTTGTTGTAAATGGTATTGCTGCAGAAGATTGGGAACGAATGAAATGTGCAGAACCAGCTAAAGCAGAGAGGCTTATTGAGCTTTTTAGTGATATGGTTTTCGAAACGATAATGAGGAATGTACAGTTTCTTGAGTATAGAGAAAAGAAAGAACTAATCACTTTTCAATGTTTGAGTGATAAATTGGTATTGGTCGGAATGAAGGCGGAAGGGGATTCAGAAGCCGATTTTACTTCTCAGGATTATATTAAAAGGGCAATGGTCAGTCCACCTGATGGACTTAAAGTGTATACTTCAGAAAAGAAATATCAGAAAAAAAGAGAAATAGAATTATTTGAAATGACACAAAGAGGTTGTTTTATTACAGAGGGTAATCTGTTTAAAACACTTTGCCTTGCCCTGGATTAATGCCTTTATAAATATGCCCACTTCTGAGAAAAGTCTGAGAATCTGCAAGGAAGGTCATCAATATTATAAGAGCAGTGACTGCCCTGTTTGTCCTGTATGTGAAGAAAAACGTAAACCTGATGCTGGTTTTCTATCTTTAATTTCAGCTCCGGCCAGACGTGCAATTGAAGGAAAAGGTATCACATCACTTCAACAGCTAAGTCAATATAGTGAAAGGGAAATATTACAGTTACATGGAATTGGTCCTTCTGCAATGCCTAAACTTCGGGATGCTTTAAAAAAAGAGGGGTTGGGCTTCAAGGAGTAATGAGACTGATAAATATTAAAATTAACTCCCGAGTCTTTATTGTAGACTCGGGAGCTTTTGTTTATGATTTGATCGCAACAATTCTTATTCTCACATAATCTGCCAACCATTTCCCGTCGCGGAAAATTTTATCTTTTAAAGAATTCTGCGTTTTCTCAAGAACATCTTCAATCTCATGCCCTGAAAGTCCTTTAAAGAATTTTTCACCAAACATTCTGAACCAGTCTTTCACTCCATTTTCTTTGTCTGTCAACTCTGTCGGTCTGTCAAAATGAATAGCATAGATAACTCTGAAGCCTGACTTTTCAAGAAGTGAAGTAAATTCACCGATAGATGGAAAATACCAGAATCGTATGTTTGAATTTTCAGTATAGCCGTTGGCAATAAATGCTTTATCCAATGCATTTAACATATGGTCCACATTGCCTTTTCCTCCAAACTCAGCTACAAAACGACCTCCCTGTTTTAATGCATTATAGACGTTATTGGCAGCCTTTGCAGGGTCTGTAATCCAGTGAAATACTGCATTTGAAAAGATCGCATCATACTTCATTTTATAGTTCATACTTTCTGCGTCTTCTACAAGAAAAGAAATTTCAGGATATGTCTCTTTTGCAGTATTAATCATATCTTCAGAGTGGTCAATTCCTTCAACCAGGGCTCCTGAAGCTGCTATTGCTGCTGCCAGCTGTCCTGTTCCACACCCAAGGTCAAGAATATGCTCATCCTTTCTGGGAGCCAATAAGGTTACAAGATCTTCCCCAAAATTGGATACAAATTGATGCTTATCATCATATAAGGAACTATTCCATTTAATTTTATTTTCATTCATAATAATCAATGTTATAGGTAAATTACACTATAAGTTGCGCATATCATCCGGATGTGAAAGCAAAGATAACATTGGAGTCTACTCCATGGTCAAGGAAAATTTTTTATGTTTGAAAAAAAATGAATGGATTATGCTTATAGGAGAAATTTCATTGAAAACTGGCCTTTCAAGAGATACTATCAGGTATTATGAAAAGATTGGTTTGATAAAACTTAATAAAAAGCAAAGGAGGGATAATAACTATAAAGAGTATTCAGCAGAGATTATTGAGCGACTGGAAATTATAAAACGAGCCAAGTATCTGGGGTTTTCTTTACAGGAAATAAAAGAGCTAATAGACGCCTGGGCCAATAAAACACTTACAGTTGATGAAAGAATAGAATTATTTGAAAGTCGGATAGCTTTGCTTGATGAAAAAATATTAAGGTTGAATGAAGTAAAATCTTTAATACGAAAAAGGATAAAACAAATTAAAGAAGAGGGTAAGTAAGGCTTATTTTACTAACATAAAATCACGGACATCTTCAAACTTTGCTGGGATTACAACTTCTCCGTTTTTATTAATGAAGCCATATTTTTTACCTTCTTTGAACCAAGCCAGATTATTATGGAAGGCTCCAGTAGATTCAAATTTGCATGGAATGATTTCTTTCCCTTTAAGGTCTATAAATCCCATTCTTCCATTAATAAAAATAGCTGTAAGGCCTTCATTTATTTTGTTCACTACTTTATAAGTAGGTCGCACCACCCATTTGCCAGAGGTATTGATTAACCCATATAATATTTCACCATTTACCCTTCCAGGAAACCAGGCTACATCATTTCTGAATTTAAGTAAATTCGAATAAGCTTCATCATAATTGTCGATTTCAACGATCAGTGTGGTGTCTTTAAGTGGCAATACAGCCTGGTCTTTCATGTTTATGATCATCCAGGTCCCTCCGTTAATTCTACCGTTTTCATAAACCCCTCCTTGATTGGCAAAAGCTTTTTCTTCACTGAAGTTTGTTATCCAGCTGTATTGATAAGGTACAAGGGTATTTCCAGTGTTATCAATAACACCATAAAGGAACTTACCATCTGGAGTTCTTTTTCCTGTAATTGCGAAGTTTCCCTGAAAGTTAAATGCAGTATCCCAGCGGGGAGAGATCAGAAGTTTTTTTTCTCGGTTGATATAACCAGCTTTTCCGCTTTTAAAGACAACCATAGCCTTTCCATTTTCAAAGTTACTACAAAAGCGAAACTGGGCAGGTATCACTTTTTTTCCAACGGAATCCATAAATCCATATAATCCATTTTCAAGAAAAGCCAATCTACCTTCAGAAAAGTGTGAAAAGTTAAATTCGGGTAGTTGGATTACCCAATTGTTATTTTTATCAATAAACCCATTCTTGATATCGTCATTGGTATATTGAACTACCTCAGCAACATTGTCATGAAAATTATTGGCTTCTCCATATTGAGGAGCTATCACCCAACTTCCGGAAGGATTAATAAACCCCCACACACCTCCTGATTTTGCAGGGGCAAGCAATAGAGCCTGCTGGTCATCCTGGCCTTTTAGGGTTAATGCCAGGCAAAATACAAATAGCAATAAAAGTTTATATGCTTTAGTATTCACTTCAAGAAATGATGGGTTTATCACAACAAATTACCTCGTAATCTTCAGAAAATAAAGGATTTTGCCAAATTTTTGTTTGGCTTATTCAAACCGGATTAAAGGGAAATTGTTATTGATCAGTATTTTATGATTTTTTCGGATGGTACAATATCATCTTAAAAAAATTAATCAAATGTAAAGAATTAAAAGATAGGTAAAAAAATAGGGATTCTGGATTTAATCAGAATCCCTTCTTTAATTTAAAATCTCTGTTTCCGAATTCACAGGTTGTTTTAATGTCCACCAATGACTGTCTGGGTAATTTTTATTTAATATTACTTTTTCTCCGATCATCGGAGTGGTGACTTTCATTCCTGTTTGTTGTGCATATTTCAGAACCCTTTGTACTGGCTCATTCCATGCATGTAGCGCTAGAGTAAATTTCCCCCAATGCACAGGAAGCAAGACTTTACTCTTCAGATCAATATTCGCTTGTACCGTTTGTTCTGGCAGCATGTGGATGTATGGCCACATTTCATTGTATTGTCCCGATTCCAAAAGAGCGATATCGAAGGGGCCATATTTATTCCCGATTTCTTTAAAGTGGGTATCATAGCCTGAATCTCCTCCAAGAAACAATCTGTGAGAAGGGGTAATCAAGGCGAAAGAAGCCCAGAGGGTCTGGTTTCTGTTCAATATGCCGCGACCAGAAAAATGCCTTGCTGGTGTAATGACCAATCTTATACTGTCCTTAATATTCGTTTCTTCCCACCAATCGAATTCTGAAATCTTATTTTGAGGTATACCCCAGAATTCAAGATGCTCACCAACTCCCAGTGGAGTTATTACCCTTTCTACTTTGGGCACTAGTTTAGTTATGGTTTCGAAATCCAGGTGATCATAATGATCATGACTAATGATGAGTACATCAATTTTGGGAAAGTCTTCTACAGAATAAATACGTGTGCCCAGATAGTTCTTTGAACCTGCATATTGCACAGGAGAGGTACGTTCGCTGAAAACAGGATCTACTAAAATATTTAATCCATCTATCTGAATAAAATATGAAGAATGGCCAAACCAAACAATTGAAGGTTCTTGAGATGGTTTTGCTTTGAGATCAGTTTTAACAGAAGGGATTTTAGTTGAAGGTTCAGTATTTGGTTTTTTTGAAAAATACTCCTTCAGCAGCTGCCAGTATGAGCCATTCTCAGCCATTGTAGGAGTTTCTGAAACATTTTGAAAACTACCGTTTTTATAATTGGGAGATTGTTTAATCTTTTCCAAACGTGCACCGGATGGATTTTTACCAAAAGATTTTTGCTGAAATATGATGACTGCAGCAAGAGTTAATAACAGTAAAATTGATAATAAAATAATCATTGCTTTTTTTAATATGCTCATCAGGAAAAACTATGTGCTTGTAATTCTATTGACGGATGAAGGTCAATAATATTTTTGAAGAGTACATGAAAAGTTAAAATTTAATTTCATGAAGGCAAACAAAAAGTGGAAGCTAAAAAGGGGAAGATGCAAAATTAAAAGTAATGGTCTTTCCTTTAGGCTTTAAGGAAAAACCTGTATTAAAGGATTTCACCCTAAATTCCTCTCCTGAAGGAAATAGCGGCCAACTTAAGAAAGAAACAATTATAAAATTTGAGATTTATCCTCAGCCTCACAAGTTCTCTTTGAAAGAAAAAACGAGCAACAGTTTGAGCAAGAGCAAGAAACCCTTTCTTTATTTATTAAAAGATCTCTTGCTCTTGCTCAAACTGTTGCTTATCTCTTCATGTAGTTACTAAGTTGACGGCTATGTCCTACAGGAGAGGGACTTTTGTGGTTATGTTGTTTTCTGGATCAGTTTAAAAACATAATTTTTTTGACTATTCCTTTCTCTTTCAGGAAAAGGGTAAGAGCCATTTACTTCTTCCGTTTCAGAATAGGAGTGTTCTTAAGAATCAATTCTTTTCTGATAAACTGTCCTGATGGTGTAAGGTCGGTATCAGACCAGTGCGATATATCTGAAACCGGAAGTAATATGGAAGCAGTCTCTTTTTTATTGGCTACAGACCAGTTGCACCAACTGATTTTATATTTGTCAAGAAAGGTAAACCATTCATTAGTTTCTTCTGCTCCAAATTTTCCGTTTCCGGAATAGTCGCATGTTCCAAATTCGGTAACAAATAATGCAACTCCTTTTTTCATGGCCTTTTCAGCTTCATCTCTTAAATATTGTCCATGAGAAACCGCATAAAAGTGTAGCGTATAAGCAATATTTTTATCTTGAATTGGATCTTCAGCGGCTTCGCTAACCATCTGAGACCATTGTCTTGTTCCTACGACTATAATATTGTCAGGGTCATGCTCACGAATTGCTTTTACAACCTGTTCTGCATAAGGCTTGATAGATGATTTCCAATAGGCGTCTTGCAATGGCTCATTATAAATTTCATAAATGACATTTGGGTATTTACCATATTTTCTTGCCATGGTGGAAAAGAATTTCTTTGCAAGTTCAGGGTTTTTATGAGCATGGTGACTATGATAATCAATGATCACATACATACCCAGTTTTATGGCAACATCCACCATGTCTATAATCTTATATAATTCATTAGGGTTTTCCTTATAACCGCCATCTTCATCAACTCCCATCGCCAATCTGACAATTGTACATTTCCAATCGTCACGAAGCCAGGTCAAAGTTTGTTCATTATAATATTGCCCCATCCATTGGCTCCAGAACATAGACATGCCCCTAAGTTGAACAGTGTCTCCGAATTCTCCCATGATGTAATTTCCATTAACTGAAAGTTGTCCATATTTTCTTACAATAGATTGCTGAGCGGATGATGGATTCGAAAATCCCAGCATGAACAATAAAAGTACTGATAAGAGTTTAGCATGTGTTTTCATATGGTTTGATATTGATTTAATGCAAAACTATCTGGCAATTGTGAAACTGAATTTGTAAAAAATGATTTCTTTTTTGCTTTTTGGTAAGTGGTAGATTATTAGATGTTTGTAGCTGGTTTGCAAAATTTACAATTTTCTTTGTAAAAGATTTAATTTATTGATTTGCAGATACTTTTTTGTGTAAGTAAGGAGGGGATTTATTGACTTTGCAAAAAATAAGACTTTCTTTGTAAATATTGTAATTTATTGAAAAGTAGGCGGTTGTTTGATTTTGGAATTACACCTTATTTTTCTTGCGATAGTCATTTGGTGAAATACCTAATGATTCTTTGAATACCCTGTTGAAGTGAGAAATATTTCCATAGCCTACTTTATAGGCAATATCAGATACCGGTAGTGTTAAATCCATCAGCAATCTTTTTGCTTCAGTAAGGCGTAAATTATTTAAGTATTGTTTAAAAGAAAGACTGAATGCATCTTTAATAAGAGAAGATATTTTGTTTTCGGAGAGTCCTGTTGCTAATTGTATTTTCTTAAGAGAAAGTTCAGAATCCTGATAATTGCTTGAAATGAAATTTATTACCTTTTGAAGATCCTGATCCGACTGACTGGTTATCTGAACTGGTGTATATTGAATTTCAACTTTTTGAACTTGGTCTTTTGGTTTTTTCCTGGTATATGAAATGATTCCTATTATCAGATAATAACAGATTAAAACAACTCCAGCAGTTTGATAAAATAAGGCTACATTTTTGGTAAACTTCAATTCTCTTATTGATATAGTATCTGGAATATTTTTACCTAATAGCTGACAATTCTGAATATTAATGATTTTTGTCTTATCAAACTCCAGTGATTTAAAATCCTTTTCGGAAACATTGTTTTCTGCATACCACCATGTTGGAGTTATAAACTTATCCAGAGGAATAGTGTATTTGCTCTGATCTTTTTTCAGATCAACATCTTTTACAAGATATCTATAAGTAAGTGTCTTTTCTGGGTTGGTAAAATCTGTAGCATGTAGTCCCAGAATTACCTGTGGCCTTTTACCATTTGTGGCCTGAATGTCCATCTCCAGATAATCATAATAAGTAAGATCAAAGAAGGAACTGTCTTTGGCGAATAAAGTAACTCCGGCATATGGAAACTGATACCCCTCTCCAAGTTTATAACTAAATGTGATGAGGGTATCATTTACTTTAATATCGTAAACCGTCGACGCTTTTTCTGGAGATTTCAGAGAATCAGAGTAAGAATAGATAAAAAAGTTTGCGGTGTCAGCTGCGTAAGGAATAATGGAAATGGTCTGGTGAGGTCTTCTCCATGTATAATAAAGGGAAAATATAATTACCGGTAGGATGATCCATATGATTAACCGATTGAAAAAACCTTGTACCATGAATTAAATTAAATCGACTTAAAAATAAATAAAGAATCGATCTAAAAAAAGATATAAACCAAGGATATAATTTCTTATTTGTGTGACTTATGTTACAATAAATGAGGTTCCATGAATTTGGAAATCAAAAGGTAAAATCATTAATTTCGGTGAAAACTTAATATATGGCTGATTTGCATAATAAGATCAATGAACTATATAAAAGCTCAAAGAGCTATCCGGATCTTGTTAAAAACTTAATTGGGATTGGTGTACAATCATATAGTGTAGAAGTATCTTCAGGTATCATATTATATCGATTTGTAGGAGGAGAAAATATTTTACATGGTGCAGTATCTATCCCTCGTGAAATATCTGAAAGCTTTAATCGACAGCTTGTTCTGAATGCACTTAAAGACACTCAGGAAGGAAGAACAACCTACCCTGAGTTTATGGATGATATTGCTTTCGCCGGGGTTAGATTTTATGAAGCGACTCTTAACGGAAATAATAAAAGAGTGACTTACATAGGCATTGGAGGAAGTTATGAAGAGGCAATCCCATTATAAGTAGAATTAAATGATTATCCATTCTTTAAACTTTCATTTCTTCAGTTTGCTTAACTGAAAAAAATGAATTAATTTAGACTATCCTTAAGACATAACATGAAGAATTTAATGCAATCCTATTATACCTACGCTTACTATAATCTGATAGTCAGAGCCGGGGATTGCTATTGTTTTAGCTGATAATAAATAATCATTATTATAATCAAAAAGCCCCCGACACGTCGGAGGCTTTTTTGTTTTATATCCTATTCATAAATAATCTATCTAGTATGAATAATCTATTAAAAGAAAATGTAGAGATCATTTTTCCTGAAAACGGGCTTGATGAAAAATTAAAGCAAGCTGAATTACAAAACAGAAAGCTTGTTGTAAAATTGGGATTTGATCCTACTGCGCCAGACCTTCATTTAGGTCATGCAATTGTATTAAAAAAACTCAGGCAGTTTCAGGAGCTTGGGCATCTGGTCGTGATTATCATAGGGGATTTCACAGCCCGTATCGGCGATCCTACTGGGAAAAATAAATCCCGTCCGCCATTAAATGAAGAGCAGGTTAAAGAAAACGCAAAGACATACGTTGCTCAGCTTTCAAAGATTCTGGATATAAGTAAATGCACTATAAGATACAATTCAGAGTGGCTTGACAGAATGAATCTATCCGGTGCTGTTCAATTGTTATCTCAGGTTACAGTTGCTCAGATGATGCACAGGAATGACTTTAACAGCAGGTTTGAAAAGGGGATTCCTATTTCATTACATGAACTTGTATATCCGATTTTACAAGGTTATGATTCGGTAGAAATAATGGCTGATATAGAGGTGGGAGGGACAGATCAATTGTTTAATTGCTCTGTAGGGCGCCAGCTTCAGGGAAAATGAGGGGAAACAAGGACAGGCTGTCCTCTGCATGCCTTTGCTTAAAGGGACCGATGGCTCTGATAAAATGAGCAAATCCCAAAATAATATTATCGGGCTGACTGATCATCCTAATGATATGTTTGGTAAGATTATGTCTATCCCAGATACTTTAATGGAGGAGTACTTGAAGTTGGTTACTGATTTTACTGATGAAGAGAAGATGGATAGCATAAAGCAGTTGAATGATGGAATGAATCCTATGATCCTTAAAAAAAGAATAGGGTTTAATGTAGTGACTCAATACCATGGTTTGGAAGAGGCTCATCTTGCTATAGAGTTTTTTGAGAATCAGTTTCAAAAAAAGAGTTTTGATGAAAAGATGTTTGTCAGTATCCCTATTTCAACAATCGTCAGTCAATGTTCTGGTCAACAGATTCAATTGATTGATTTATGTAAAGGAATTAAACCATTAGAGAGTAAATCAAATCTGAAAAGGCTTATTGAATCTGGTAGTGTAACTATAAATGGTATTAAGATAATGGATGTATATGACTTGGTTAATCTTGATGTCCTTCCTGTCAAGATAAAGATTGGTAAAAGAGATTATATTCAGCTAATACCTTAATAAAGGATACATCTTAGGTTTATATAAGGCTTCTCCATTTGAATCATAGAAAGAAGAAACATCCTCAATGTTAAGAGAAGAAAGGAGTAACAGCCTTGCACAAGAAGAATAAATTATCCTAAAAGCTTTTACTCTTGCTCACCTGTTGCTCCTTTTTAATTCTTCTGATTTTTTTTGTAATGTAACATTGGTTACCAATCATAATGTTCCTATCTCATATTTTAGTGTCAGATAAAGCAGCTATTCCGAACATCTTCATGTTTATCTGTTTTATAACCGGTTAATAGAACAATCATAAATGTTAGATAAATCAATGCAGGCAATGCCCACGTGGGTCTTGTGAGGTTACTGCTTTGTCAATAAAATGAATATCTCATTCATGAATATGAGTTAAATCAATCTATCAAACCAAAAAAATAAATTTATGAAAAAGTATTTTAACTGTATCCGCAGTGCAATTACCATACTTCTGATCGGAACTTTAGTTCATTATGCTCAGGCTGCTCCTTACAGAGGTGATCAGTTTGTATTTAAACAACCAGATGGTTCATTAATAAAAGTAAAAGTCTGGGGAGATGAATATTATCAACGCATCGAGAGTGAGGATGGATACACCCTTACTAAAGAAGCTGATGGCTGGTTCTATTATGCTTTACTTTCTGAGGATCACCAGAAACTGGTCAGTACTGGTATAAGGTTTACTGGGACTGATATTGCAGAAGTCAAAAAAAATGCAGGAGCTAAAGCTTCAAAGCTACCAATTGAAAAAGGGCTTGAACTCAATATTCAGGCAATCAGAAAGAAAAGAGCTGAAAGTGCTGCCAGATATGGGGGGAAAAGCGCTTCTTTAAGGACATCAGGCGTACCGTCTGGAGATTTCATTCAGTTATCAGGAAATGTAAAGGGCTTAGCTCTGCTTATAGATTTTCCAGATGAGCCGGCTACAATTCCTGCTGCAACAATGGCTAATCTCTTTAATCAGAATGGCTTTAATGGGTTCGGCAATAATGGCTCAATAAGAGATTATTTTTATGAAGTTTCAGGTGGTAAACTTACCTACACCAATCAGGTTCTTGGCTATTATAGATCTACAAAGCCCAAGAGCTATTATATGGATGAAAATAACCATAATGTACAGGAATTGCTTCATGAGGTACTCGAGTGGGCTGATACTCAGTTAGACTTTTCAACGCTTACAACTTACGAAGGAGAAATCCTTGCTGTCAATTTCATGTACACTGGCTATGCTCCATGGGGTACTGGTATATGGCCTCATAAGGGTGGAGTTGACTTCTCTGCAGATGGCGTTTATACAGGGGTTTATCAGATTACCAATATAGATACTTCTCCGACAATTGCAACCCTTTGTCATGAAAACGGTCACATGCTTTTTCATTGGCCAGACTTATATGATACTGATTACCACTCTTACGGATTAGGCGACTACTGTCTGATGGCTTATCAGGGAAGTGCCACCAATCCTGTATATCCGAATGCATACCTTAGAACAAGTGTTGGCTGGGAAACTCCTGTATCACTTAATGGTCAGACAGGAAGCATTGCAGTGAATGCAAATGCTCTTACTTCCTATGTTTATACAAATCAAAATAACAGTGATGAGCTTTTTGTAATAGAAGCACGCACAAAGACAGGTAGACATGCAGATCTTCGTGATGAAGGACTGGTAATCTGGCACGTAGATTTAGCTGGAAGAAATAGCAGACCCCAGATGACACCTGAAAGTCATTATCAGATTTCGATTGAGCAGGCTGATGGCATTTTTGATCTTGAGAACTATGTAAATGGCGGTGATGCATCTGATTTGTTTGATGCAAGCGGCAATTCAACCTTTAATGCCAACTCATTCCCAAATTCCAACTGGTGGGATGGAAGTCCTTCTGGATTGAATATCACTAATATCAGTGCTATAGGATCGACAATGACCTTCGACCTTGGTTCTAATACATCAACTGCTTGTAGATTCGGAACACCGCTATCTACTTCTTTACCTACAATATATTATTCTCAGTATAACAGAGTTGATGTTGTAGGCAGTGGAGGTCCGAACCTTAGCAATATGAAATATTTTGCTGTGAACTGGGATGCTGTTAACAATGGCTTATACAATTTTGTCATAGAAACCCATAACGGAGTTCCATCTTATTATCTTGATCTGAAATTATACAGCACAGCTACATTCAATACTCCGGCTCCTAAAGTAACCATCTCGGGTTCTGGTATTCCAAGACTTGACGGTACTTATTATGTCGGACGTCATAATGGAAATTTTGTGATGTCTGAAATATCAGGATTATTTACACTTTACTTCAGTGACGGATCTTCAGCTCCAGTTTGCCCGAGTTCATCTAAAGTTGCTTATATGGATGAATTGTCAGGAACAGATTTGATACCAAATCCCGCGACCGACTATGTTGAATTGTCATCAGATGTAGATATGGCTGGAGTTAATATTAAGGTTTTAAATGAATTGGGAAGTGAAATTGCTGTACCTTATTCATTAACAGGAAAATCAATTTCTTTTGACATAAGCAATGTAAAGGCTGGTTATTATTCTGTATCTCTGAAGATAGGAGAAACACTTGTAACCAAACGACTTGCTGTTGTTAAATAATTTTTAGCTACTGAATGATAAAGCCACTGTATGGATATTGTATTCATGCAGTGGCTTTTATTTTGGTGACAGAAGTCAAATGAAATCAGAAAATGATATAACATTGTTCCCCTACTGTTAGACGCACTAAGAGGTACAGTCAAGATGATTCTTACATTATTCTACACAAGAACAGAAAACGAAAGTGCATAATAATTTTGTATAATTTTTTTTGTATATTTATTTCTATACTATACAATTTTATGAAGTTATTCTTTACACTTTTTTTCTTTTTGTTTTCATTAACTTGTTCTTATTCACAGGCTTTTATTGGTTTGAAGACATTTGGTAGTGATAAGTTTAATGACGGTGCTACAGGCGTAGTCACAGATACAGATGATAATACAATCATTTGTGGAACTTTTCAAAACACCATAACATTTGGCTCTAAAACCCTTACAAGTCAGGGTACTACTAATATTTTTATTGTAAAATTTAATTCTAAACAAGAAGTCTTGTGGGCACTTAGGGTTGGAGCTGGCGACGATAACTATTGTAGTGCCGTAACAGTTGATCGTGACAACAACATCTATATCACTGGTTATTTAAATTCTACTTCCGTTGATTTTGGAAAAGTTACAATTCCAGGTCCTTATGCAAGAGCGTTTCTTGCTAAGATTTCTCCACAAGGAGCCCCTTTATGGTTAAGTTTTACTTTTACAAGATCAAATACTGTTGCCACTGATGATCAGGGATACATATACATAGCTAACGAAAATTTAGACAAGTATAATTCTGATGGTACTTTAGTTTGGACCAAAAAAGTAGCTATTAAAATTTGGGAAGAGCCCAGCTTCTATATAAACTCAATGTGTATCAGGAAAAATCGGATCTTAATTTCCGGAGGTTATGGTACGACTATAGTTATAGGAAAAGACACTTTGATTTATAAATATGGTGTGCAACAATCCGGTATATATAGTAAAGATGTCTTTGTTGCACTGCTTGACACCTCTGCAAATATAAAATGGGCTAGGAATGCCAGAAGCGGCTACAACGACGAAAGTTTTGGAGGAGGCTTAGATGAAGCAGGGAATTGTTATATAGCTGGCCTGGTTGGATGGCAAGAAGTCGAATTTGGTAACTTTAGCATTTACCCTAAGCACAATTCTTGGTCTTTATTTATAGCAAAATATGATTCAACAGGAACACTTATGTGGGTTAGAACTCCCGTTGACAATGCCAGTAGTTTTAGTCAAGCAGCGGGACTTTATACAGATCCAATAGGAAACTGTTATGTTACAGGTATTAATTTTGGAAGATTTATACTCGGCAATTTTGATAATAATTCCGCTAAATTAAATAATGATGCCTTTATCGCTAAAATAGGACCTGACGGAACTCCATTATGGGTAGATTATATAAAAGGGGATACAGCAGACATTGGAAAGTCAATTACAATCAATAGTAAAGGTATTATAACTGTAGTTGGTAATACATATTCAACAAAACTTACCGCTGGAAAATATTCTGATATTAATTCAAGAGGCTCCTTAGATGTATTCATTTGTCAAGCCATAGATCCATTTGTCTTGAGAAAAGATCAAAGTCTTGTTAAAGGTAAAGTCTATACAGAAGAAACGGTTAATTGTATACCAGAAGCCTATGAGCCAGGATTAAGATCTTTTATAATTAAAGCAGAGCCAGGTCCGCAATATGCCATTTCAAATGACAAGGGTGAATTTGAATTCCAACTTGATACAGGTACGTATAAAATTACTCATCAACTACCAGCCCTTGATGACCATTACAAAAATACAAATTGCACAAATGAATATTCTGTTAGCTTAAAAAAGGGGCAATCATATATTGAGAATATTAATTTTTCCGATAGCCTTCTTAATTGTCCTATTCTCACTGTTGACATTGCGACAAGCACAAGAAGAATGGCTATGCAAAGCTATACTTATATTAGCTATTGTAATGAAGGTTCAGCGATTGCCGACGAGGTTTATATAGAAGTTATTTATCCCAATTTTTATAGACCTTTATATACCACTTTCCCATGGTATATGGTAAAAGACAGCTTTTATGTATTTAAAATCGGAAGCTTAAGGCCCGGTGATTGTGGGAAAATTAAATTAACTGATGTTATGACTCAGCCCATGGAAAAACACGATGGGAGCATGCAATGTGTGAAAGCCAGGATACTACCACCAGCAAGTTGCGGGTCAGGTAATTGGGACAAATCAACAGTTGAAATTTCAGGAAAATGTTTAGGGGCAGGACTTATAGAAACTGCTATCTCAAATACAGGCACAGGAAATATGCAAGATAGCAGCGATGTTTATATTTATCTGGACAGCAAACTGGTTTATAGAAAAAAAGTAAAGTTAAGAACAGAAGAGACTGTCAAATTAAAATTTAATTCTGAAGGCAAAAGTACAAGAGTTAAGGTGATGCAATCTCTCAATCATCCGGTACCTGGAAATCCTCTTTTTATTATGGAAGGATGTGAAATGGAAGAAGAAGCGAGACCAGCATACGTTAACCAATTGTCTCTGGAAGATGCGAGCAATAGTTATGAAATGGACTGCAGTGCTATTGTCAATAGTTTTGATCCAAATGAAAAGGTTGTTGTTCCTAGTGGAATAGGAAAAGAAAACTATGTAAGTAAAAATGAAGAACTTGAGTATACAATTCACTTTCAAAACTTAGGAACAGATACAGCCTTTTTTGTTAAAGTTATAGATACGCTTTCCCAACACCTTGACTTTATGACCTTCAAGAAAGGTATTTCCAGTCATGAATATAAACTTGTAGTCAGTGGTACTGATAAACAAGTTTTAGAGTGGAACTTTTCAAACATCCTTTTGCCGCATGCCAAAAAAGACAGTGTAGGAAGCAACGGTTTTGTAAAGTTTAAGATTTCACCTAAAGCTGGTTTGCCAGACAAAACTAAAGTTACCAATAAGTCATATATTTATTTTGATTTCAACTCCCCAGTAATTACTAATGAAACATCAGTTTCACTTTTTGATACTGTAGTTCCCGGCCCATCTCTTAGTGTAATTGCATATCCAATACTTACTACAGATTCAATAACACAAATTACATCTCAAAGTGCTGTTTCTGGTGGAAAGATTATAGATGATGGAGGATCTCAAATTATTGAGAAAGGAATATGCTGGAATACATCTGGTAATCCTACTATTAAAAACAATAAAGTTGTGGTAAATGGAGAAGAAACTAAGTTTGTAAGTCTTCTTTCTAATCTGAATGGAAGAACTTTATACTTCGTGAGAGCTTTTGCAACGAATATAGCAGGTACTTCTTATGGAAATCAGGTATACTTTGAAACGCCTCTTCCCACAGACCTAAAAAATATGGTTGAAAATAAGGTGTCAATTTATCCAAACCCTACAAGTAAATCAGTATCCATCTCTTTGCAACCTTTAGTATTTTCCGAGGTGATCCTGAAAATTATAAATGTTAATGGTGAAGAAGTTTACAGTAGAAAAATCTTTAATCAGGCTAACGGAATTAATGAGGAGTTGGATTTAACTGGTATAGTCAGTGGAGTTTATTTTATAAGAATAATTTCTGACAATAATTCTACTACAGAAAAACTTATTATAAAATAATATGTATCCTCATAGTTAGTTCAGAGAAGATAGAACGAAATAGAAAAGCCTTCAATTTTGTAGTTGAAGGCTTTTTTAATGAATATGCTCTTTAAAAGATAAAGAAACACTTGTAACCAAACGACTTGCTGTTGTTAAATAATTTTTAGCTATTGATTATTTGTAATTCTGTATGGGGCATGGATTCATGCAGGGGCTTTTACATAGTTAATAAAGAAAGGCTGTCATCCTTATGGACGACAGTCTTTCTTCTTTCTTCTGAAATTTTATTGTTTGGTTATTTTCAGCATCAATTCATCATAATTGGTTTGAGTTACCTTAATAAGATAAAAGACCAATTTGTTCTTCACTTAGATAAACTGTTGGATTATGATTTGTTTTGAAACTTCTTTGATCAATCTTCCATGTATATCATAAACTCGAAAGGCTGTATTTAATCCCAGACCAGCTATTGTGAATATAACATTGGAAGGATCAGGATATACATTTATTGATCCATAATTACTTTTCACTATAGCGTTAGGGGAAAATTCCATACAAGAACTGGTATCATTCAATCATCTACAAGCTGACCTGTTGAGATAAGACCATCTTATTTTTCTCTTTAAAAGTAATGCGGTGCAAAGTCTTAAAATATTTGTATTTCATTTTGTCCATATATTTTTTGAAATCCGTTCCCCCGGCTTTGAATAATTTTTTATGTGCAGACCACACTACCAGAGATGTTGCAAAGAAAAAAACAGGATATATGATACGGCTGATGAATTTAGAAAACGATGACTTAGCATTAAAGATGATGGACATTCTCTCAGTCTGAAAATCGATATGGTAAGCTTCATCGATCAAAATGTCTGTACAGATTTGTTTTAAAAGTGCACAGCCGGTAGCATTTTTAAGACATTGATAAAATACCTGTGCAGAACTTTCGACTGTAATAACAGCCAGTGTCCAGATTTCCATATTGGTATTATAATAACGGATTTTTCTGAACAGACTATCACCCCAGTCTTTTTTGATCCGAGGCTGATCTATAGCATCCAGATATCGGCCTAAATTACCTCCATGTTTTTGCTCTTCTTTTATAAAAAGCTTAATAGCATCTATATAATCGGGATCACCGATTTTATTTGCATATAGTGTTGAGGCATGCAGTAGATGGGCTCCATCAGAGGTCTCACCTAATTGCCAGGCCTGCAATGAATATAAAATTGATGCTATCTCTGTTTCTGAAATTTCGGGTTTTAAATTCCAGTCAACACGCTGCTGTATAGCATTTATGTTGAAATGTTGTGTCCATTTTTTGCTCGTTTTCATTTTTTTATTTTAAAAAGTACTTTGCGCTTCAAAGTAAATGAAATATTTTGAACAATCAAAAGGCAGGTCGAAGATATATTTTAAAAGTTGATGGTATATATCAGACAATCAGTGTATTGTTTTTTTGTTTTGTCAGGAAGATCAAGGAAAAGAAATATTGTGGAGAGATCATGTAGTTTTTTATTAAAGATCATTCTTGTTGATGTTCAAGTGTTAAAGTTTTTGAGTCATATTTCGGAGTTCTGATTTTTTGATTGTTAATCCTCAAATGAATAATTTAGAAGGTACACTCATTAGATAAAATGCAAATCCATCAAATTCTACTATTAGTATATTGTACTATGTTTTTCGCATGTAACAAAAACAAGGCTTACTATGATTTGAAAGAGCAGACAGGAAATCTGAGAACAGTAAAAAAAAATATAGCCAATTATGAATTTGGCGATTGCTATCTTTACGAAAGCAATCGCAGTAAAAGTTATCTAGCTATAGTCACAAGTCATAATGATGATGAATATGTTTCCATTGTACCAATAATAATTGATAGTATAAAAGGTGTGAATGAAATAAATTTGGACAAAGTCTCGGTTCCTTACTATTCCAGAAATCCTGAATTTATTGATTATGTACTAGGTGGAGAAATTCCTTATGGTAGTTTTGATTTAGACTTTGAAAGGAATGACAAGGAAATATTAGATCTGTTAAATGCAAAAATGAAGTATTTATTTACTTTAAATTTAGACAGTCAAAAAATTAAAAAATATGGGGGCACTTCATTATTGGCAGATATTCCATTAAATGAAGCTTTTGAAAGATCTCTGAATTTTGGGGAACAACTTTCTATACAAGTTCCAATTAGAAATTTGTGCAAAGATTAAAGTAAAACGTGGTTCATTTCATTTTATCGTTCATGAATCTTGCTTTAGCTTCATCTACATAAGTCCATAATTGGCAAAAAATTTTTAACTTAATGTAGTGCCAAATCTTTCTACCTACCACTTTTGAAGGAATCAGGAATATATCAAATCTCTACTTTATTGAACGATGTGAGATCGATAGATTCACACAGAGGAATTCTGTGATGGTGTATCTTTATTCATTTAAATTATCCTAATTTATAAGATAAAGGCTTAGTGTGAATTTTCCGTTTCTGCAAATCGACTAAGAATTAGGGGATTTTTAAAAAATAATGCTCTTGATTTATCAAGGTAAAATGAAGATTAGCTGTATTAATTTTTTTGTCGTAATTTAATTCTTAGATCATTCTTTAAAATTTTAAAAGCTAATATGTCTCATTTTTGGAAGAATATTTATACTGTATTTTATAGTTGTCTTTTGTTGATTTTAATTCCAGAATTTGGCTATAGCAAAGCAAATTATAGTATAGCTCCTATACCTGAATGGGTTACTCCAACTCCTTATAATAATTTTAACCTTCATCCTGAAAACGTATCTGATGGACATAGATTTGTCTTAAAGGATCTGCAAAGTCATGTAGAAAAGGAGGCCTTATATTTCCATTTCATACGAAAAATAACTTCGGAAGCAGGTGTCCAAAATGGCTCGGAAATCGATGTGAATTTTGATCCATCTTATGAAACCTTGATTATTCATAACGTCCCGGTTATAAGAAATGGAGATCGTATTAACAAGCTTGATAAAGAGAAGATACAGGTTATCCAGAGAGAGAAAAATAAAGAACGATTTATGTTCGATGGGACTAACCTTGCCTATTTGATATTGGAAGATATCAGAGAGGGTGATTATATCGAATATTCTTATACGATTAAAGGTAGAAACCCTATTTATAAAACTAAGTATACAGACGCTTTTTATCTGAATTTTTATGATAAGATTGAAAAACTCAAAATAAGAATTATAACAAATACAAATAGAAAGCTGAATTTCAAGACTCTTAACGAAGATGTCAAACCTAAAACTTTGCAAAAAGGAGACCTTATTGAGTATATCTGGGAAAGAAATGATATGCCCGGGCTAATAATGGATAATGACTGTCCTGCATGGTACAATCCTTATACATGGCTAGAGGTTTCTGAATACAGCTCGTGGGAGGAAGTTAATTCTTGGGCTGGTGATCTTTATGAAATCAAAGAACTGCATGACACTGCTTTGTTGAATAAGATAGAATGGGTTAAGAAGAATTATAAAAGATCAGAAGATCGAGTTGTGGCAACGCTCAATTTCGAAGAAAGAGCCTGAAGAGGACACAGCACAAGTTGTATATAAATTTAATAGTGACTTTTAAGAGGATACTTTGAATTCATATTAATCATGTGGTATAAGGTCTTTCATCCCGACATATAAGAGCTGCCTTATATCTCTCTGACCTAAGCCACATGGTTGACTATAGAAAAGTATTATAAAATCGAAATTAACTTAATCTGAGAAATATTTATGAGTGAATATTGGATGAACATTTTTTTAGGACTATCTATGATAGTTTGGTTGCTGGTTTTTATGCTTTCAGGATTCTTAAGAAAATCAGTCTTCTATAAGATTGCGTTTCGAACTTCGGTTTGTTTATCAATAATTGGTATTTTTTGGATAAATCCGATTGGATTGCCTAAAGGAATGATTGTTATAATTTCTTCGATGTCACTTTTATTCATTCTAATGTTTGATGCTCTAAACCGACTTTTCTATAAAATTAATGGTTACTATCCATGGAGTTGGAGATTTGAGATGATGATAGTAGATGGAAATCTGGATCGATATATAAACAAACCTGAACCCCAAAAGCCTAGTCATTTATCCAATTTAATTTATCAAACCAGCCTATATTTAGGCTTTCCCATATTAATACTCATGCTTATAATATTGTCGGGGTTCTTTACAAAGATGTTAAACTCCTTTTAACTGCTAATCAATAATTAATAAGCGATGCAATCAATCCCGATAATTTTTCCCAAAGGCTGTCATCATTTTTGAGACAGCCTTTTTTATTATTTATAATAATGTGATTACTTAAAGCTGACTTGTCAGTCCTTGTATAATCCAATGCTTAAGGCTCTTTATAAGAGTTACTTGTGTTGAAAGATTAGTACATTTGTTCCGGCTATCTTTATTTATTCTTAACAATACCGCCCTTTTTCTTAATCAACTCTTAACAAACCTAGGACAATAAGTTAACCTAAGGCAAGTAGTTTTATGCCATTAAACTAAATAAAATAATGAGACTACGATTAAATACTGCTTTATTAAGTATTGCTGTAGGCTTGCTGACACCATTGATTAGCAAGGCACAGGTTTCCTTGTTGCAGGATTATGTGAATAACAAATCCGCTTCTATCGGAACTTTTCAGGGTATTAATTTTCGCGAGGCCGGATTTTCCAGTTTATATCCGATCGCAAATACTAATGGAAAAGAATTCTGGACTATTTCAGACAGAGGAGTAAATGTGGATTGCGCCAATGCAAATCCTGCTGAATGTCATCCTACTTATGATAAGTTGTATGCATTTCCTAACTATGCTCCTAAAATTCATAGAATAAGAGTGAATGGTGATTCCATTCAAATCTTACAGTCAATTACTATGAAGCGTCCTAACGGAACTTCTGCAACAGGTTTGCTTAATCCTGCAGGTTATGGCAGTACGGATGCTGAGCAGAATTCTACAGACACTGTTCTTACCTGCGCTAACTTTGCAGCAAAAACTGCTGCTAAAGATATCTGGGGTATTGACTCTGAAGGTATTGTAGTAGATAAAGATGGTAACTTCTGGATTTGTGAAGAAGGAGGACCTACTATCTGGAAGTTAAACAAAAATGGAGTTGTAGTTAAGAGATTTACTCCTTATGCAAACCTTTCTGGTGCTCAGCCTGAAGATGTAGCAATAGACACTGTATTTAAGTATCGTAAGAACAATCGTGGTTTTGAAGGAATTTCTATTACGCCAAATGGAAAGATATATGCAATTATACAAAGCCCGATATTGTATCCTACGACAGCTGTAGGTGAAGCTTCAAGAATTCACAGAATATTAGAAATTGATCCGGCAACTAACGCTACAAGAATGTTTGCTTACGTAAACGAAGGTGTTATCGGGTCAGGAGCTAATCAGGTGAGATTGAAAGATTGGAAAATCGGTGATATGGCTGCTATCAATAACAATGAGTTTTTACTTATTGAAGTAGGTATTAGAGGAACTACTGACAGCAAAAAAGTTTATAAGATAGATATCAGCGGAGCTACACCGGTAACGTCAGGACTATATGGTGATAAAACACTGGAGGCATTGGTAGATGATGCTGGTTTAAGTGCTAATGGCATTGTACCTGTGGGAAGAACTATGTTCTTAGACTTAGTAGCAAACGGATGGCCAGCTGCTTTGGATAAAGCTGAAGGTTTGGCAATTATCAATGACAGTACTATTGCACTTTGCAATGATAACGATTATGGACAATCATCTCCAAATGCGGATGGTGTTGCAATAGCAACGAGTAATCTTAGTCATATGTTTGTTTTTGGCTTGAAAGGTGCTAATAAACTTTCTAACTATGTTCCGTTTGCATCTGCATTAGCAGAAGGTACAACAGGTATGAGTACATCTACTAGTTCATATTTAGCTCCTATTACTGCTGGTGTAAAGTTAACTTCTATTTTGACTGCAAAAGATGTAATAGGTAATTATAAAATGTGCGGAACTCCTGACGGACTTGGTGCTTTTGATAACAACGATGGAACATTTACATTGTTGATGAATCATGAGTTTGTAGCAACAGCAGGTGTTGCAAGAGCTCACGGATCAACAGGTTCTTTTGTTTCTAAATGGGTAATTAATAAATCAGACTTAACTGTTATAAGTGGCAGTGATTTGATACAGAATGTAAATTTGTGGAATGGAACAGAATATACTACATACAATAGTGCTAACCCTTCTGCATTAACTGCCTTCGGTCGCTTCTGTTCAGCTGATCTTCCTGCTGTTTCTGCTTATTACAATGCAAAAACAGGTTTGGGAACACAAGCACGTATTTTTATGAATGGTGAAGAAAGTGGTAATGAAGGTCGTGTAATGGGGCACATTGCTTCAGGACCAGCTGCAGGAACTTCATATGAGCTTCCAGCCTTAGGTAAAGCTTCATGGGAGAATTTAGTTGCAAGACCAGTTGCAAGCGATAAAACAGTAGTAATTGGTATGGATGATTCAACTCCAGGTCAGGTATATGTTTATATCGGAACTAAAACAAATTCAGGATCTGATGTTGAAAAGGCAGGATTAATTAACGGAAAACTTTATGGTGTTTCTGTAACAGGAATGTTGAATGAAGCTAATGCAAATTTCGCAGCAGCAGGGACAACATTTACTTTAGTAGATCTTGGTGATGTAAAGAACCAGACTGGAGCTACTATTAATACAAACAGCAATAATCTTGGAGTTACTAACTTTTTACGTCCGGAAGACGGAGCTTGGGATCCATCTAATCTTAATGATTTCTATTTCAATACAACAAATGCTATCACAAGCCCTAGCCGTTTGTGGAGATTACGTTTCTCAGACATAAACAATCCTGAAGCAGGTGGTACTGTTGAAGCAGTTCTAGATGGCACGGAAGGTCAAAAGATGTTGGATAACTTGACAATAGATCATTTCGGACATGTTCTTTTAGTGGAAGATGTTGGAGGAGATGCTCATATCGGAAGAGTTTTGCAATATAATATTGCAACAGATGAATTAACTACAGTAGCAGAACATGACCGTACTCGTTTCCTAAATGGAGGAGCCAATTTCCTTACTCAGGATGAAGAAGCATCTGGTATCTTAGATATGCAGGAAATACTAGGTCCAGGAATGTTCCTGACTAGTGATCAGGCTCACTATGGTATAGCTGGTGAAGTAGTGGAAGGAGGTCAGTTATTAGCTTTGTTTAATCCTGATTCTTACAATGCAAATCCTGAAATCTCTTTCAATTCAAGTAAAGACTTTGGGACACTTACTACAGGGTATACAACTACTAAAGATATTGTTATTTCAAATGCAGGCCCTGGTGCTTTGACAATTAAAGCAATCAATTTTTCAGGAACTGAATATGTATTGGATGAATCATTGATCTTCCCAATCAGCATTGCTGCGGGAGAATCTAAGAGCCTGGTAGTTAAATTTGCTCCAGTTACAGACGGTGCTCACAACGCAGCTATGACGATTGTGAATAATGATTTTGATGAGTCAACTGTAGAAGTTTCTTTGACTGGTATTTCATCTCCTGAAGAAATCCCAGCAGGTCTAATCCCTTCTGGTTCTATTTCTTCTAATGGAATGCAGATATTCCCTAACCCTGCGGGTGATCTTGCTACGGTTTCAATTACCATGGAAAAAGCAGAGCATGTAACCATCTCTATTTTAAATTCAAAAGGAACTCTGGTAGCTCCCGTAATTGAGAAAGAATTAGCAGCAGGAAAGACTGAAGTAGCTCTTTCTACAGCATCTTTACAAAATGGAATTTATGTTGTTAAGCTTTCGTCTGCAAGTGGTACAAAAACAGTAAAAGCCGTTGTGGCTCATTAATACAATCTAGATGATGGAGATCCGGTAACGGATCTCCATTTTTTATTTTGTATGAATAAAATTTAAGTAAATAATGAATAAAAATTATCTCATCCTTCTTTCCATATCCTTTATTGCTTTTATCAGCATCTCCTTTAAAACCTGCTTATTGAATGAATCAAGTTATAATTCAGGATATCATCACAGGCTATTTGAGTTCAAAAGGGAGCAGTTAGAACTATTAGACTTAATTCAAAATTCAAATCTTAATTCACCAACCAGTCTAAATAAAGTAAAAGAAAAGATTAATTCTTGCCGAATATATTTGAAGAAGATGGATTTCTGGCTTCGTTATCTTGAGCCAATCTCCTATAAAAAGATTAATGGACCTCTTCCTGTAGAATGGGAAACAGAGGTATTTGAAAAATTTGAAAAGCCCTATCAAAGAGTAGGAGCAGGATTAACTCTAGCCGCTCTCTATTTAGAGGAACCGATGATAGAAAAGGATTCTTTGTTAAGCTTAATCCAGCAATCACACATTTCTTCTTCTGTTTTCTCTGCTGATTCTATCACTGATGGATTAAAATCTTATCACCATTTTTTTTTATGCAACAGACTTTTTCTATTAAATCTTTCCACGATTTATACAACAGGATTTGAATGCCCAGATACTTCTCTTGTAATACCGGAGCTAAGGGCGATGTTAAGAGAAGTAAAAGAAATTAACAAATCATTTAAAGAAAGCTTTCCGGAAACAGCTCTTGATGAAAACTACCTTTCTCTTTTTGACCGCATGATTGAATTCTCAAAGGGGCAACCATCCAATTATAGCGAGTTTGATCATTTTACTTTTTTGAAAGTATATGTAAATCCTTTATTTGCAATGAATCAGGGCTTTATTAGAAATTATAAAGTGACTTCTAGAAGTTATATAGATTATTCTCTGAATAAAAATTGCAATTCTATTTTTAGTAAATCCCTTTACATAGGCCAGAATCCTAAAGGAGTTTTTTTGAGAGTAAAAGAAGCAGAAGCATTAGCGGAAATTGACAGAGTAGGAAAACTTTTGTTTTACGATCCTATTTTGTCTGGCAATAACATGAGAAGCTGTGCATCGTGTCATAAACCAACTGAATACTTTACGGATACCATACTAACCACATCTCTTCAATTTGACAGGCAAACTTCTTTGAGAAGAAATTCTCCTTCACTTATTAATGTGGAGTATAACCATTTAATCATGTTGGATGGTAAACATATTTCTCTTCAGAACCAGACCAAAGGAGTTATTGAAAACCCTCATGAGCTTGGAAGTAATGAGAAAGAGGTTTTGCAAAAGGTAATGAGTTGCAAGGAATATAAAAAAGCCTTTGGAGACCTTTTAAAATATACACCTCAAGAAAAAGAAATTACTTTTGACCATATTGTTTCAGCTGTTACTTTTTATTACAGCAAGTTTAGCAGATACTATTCTCCATTCGATGAATCAATGAATGCGGATGAAGTACTTTCGGCTTCTGCCAAACAAGGCTTTAATTTGTTTATGAGTAAAGCCCAATGTGCAACATGTCATTTTGTTCCATTGTTCAACGGAGTTAAACCACCATATACCAATTCTGAATTTGAAGTTCTAGGAGTTCCTGATGCATCCAGCCTTAAGAATCTCAGTACGGATAAAGGCAGATTCGAAGTCCACTCGGCTAATGAAACGAATAATGCATTTAGAACGGGTACAGTGAGAAATGCGGCCCATACAGGTCCATATATGCATAATGGAGCATTTAAAAGTTTAAGAGAAGTTATAGATTTCTATGATTCAGGAGGGGGAAGCGGCAGAGGATTAGATGTGCCAAATCAAACGCTTTCATCAGACTCGCTTCATTTATCTGATGCAGAAAAGAATAAGCTTATAGCATTCATCTTTTCATTGGATGAAAAGATTCAATTTGAGAAAGCTCCGGAAGCTTTGCCTCAATCAAAAGTAAGTGTATTGAATAATAGAAAAGTAGGAGGAGAATATTAATAATTATCATTATGAAATTTTATTTGGTTGTAATTGGAATATTTTTGACTGTTTGTTTTGTTCGGTGCGTAAATCAAAATAAGGTAACCTATGACTTGCCAGCGGCAATGCTACCTCATGTAAAGCAGGAATACCTTTCCCGTTGCGAAAAAGGAAAAATACTTTATGATATGAATTGTGCCGGTTGTCACAATACAAAAGTGAAAGGAAAAGTTTTGATTCCGGATTTTACCCCCGAGCAGTTAAAGGGATATGAGCTTCGTATTACCAATGCCAGGCATTCAGAAAGCTTAACTGACACAATAGTCACAGAAGAAGAGCTTGGAATTATTATGACTTTTTTGTCTTATAAGAAAAAGAATGAAGTGAAGTAATTCGTAATTATGGTTTCATTTTAATTTAGCTACCCATTCAATCTTGAAATTGCATTTTCTGAAAACTGGCTAAAGTCAAAAGGCCAATGAATTATTTTTCATAAATACGGAGGGAATAAACTTAATATGTCATGTAATAGAGCTTTTTAGTGATAATTCAGTGCTAGCTATGAGTGGAAGTTTTACCTGACATTTGTGGTAAAAGCTCACATTACGGAGCTTTTTGCTGTCTTTTGTTGGGGAAAAGTTCACATGACAAAGCTTTTTACTGACGTTTATGAGGCAAAAGCTCACATTGCGGAGCTTTTAGGTTATAATTGGAGATTATAGAGAATTTTCTTTTTTGTAAATTTGATGGAGAATATGGATTTCTTGAATGTACCTTCTAATGAATATTTTAGTATGAATAAATGAATATATACATACCGATAACGTATATAAGATCACAGTAAGATTTAAATGTGACTGATAATTTTATAAATGAGAGTACTATTATATGTTTTTTGTATTGCTTTCTTAACTGGCTGCGACACATCCAAATGGGAAAGAATAAAAGGTGTGGGTATTGATGATGAACCAAAATCAATCGACCCGATCTATTTTCAAAATCCAGATAACGGAGTTGTAGGAGGATATATTTTAGTCAAGGGAAATGCTCACAGAGGTTATGATGGAATGGAGTCAATACCACTTCTGTACGTTACAAAAAACGGCGGACACAATTGGGAAAAAGTATCTCTTCAATCAAATCTTAGAGGTAGAATAACATATGTTTATTTAAACAGTGATACCTTAATTTGCGTGATGGAAGACTCGACAATTGTATTGTCTGTTGATAGAGGGAAAACAAATGATTACATTAAAAGTGATCATGAATACCAATTTTTTAAACAAAGATATTTTGCCTTCAATCGCTATCAGATCAGCAATCCGATTATTGAATTGTACAATGTTCAATATTCGATTAAAGAGATTTATGAAAATGAATTTTCAACTGTAGTTGTCTGTCGTGGTCCAGAAACCTTAGTAGACTATTACTTTGTTTCATTTGATAATCGGAAGTCCTGGAAATACCTTCAAAAGGATTATGGGAACGTACGAAAAAAGTTCCTTTACAAGGACATGTATTTGTTTTCCTATGATTACCCTTTTGGTTTGAGCAGACTAAAACTGAAGTAGGAGAAACGAACGCAAATAATTTGTGTGGGTTATTGATTGGGCGAAGAGTAATGAGGGGAATTATTTAAAGTTCATCTTTTAAATAGACTTCAGGTAATAATAATAAATTTATAAGCAATAATTCACCACACATAAAAGGAATTCAAATGAAAATATCAGGGAAAAAAATACTGGTTACAGGAGGCGCATCAGGCATTGGATTAGGCCTAACAGAAAGATTTATAAAAAATAATAATACTTTAATCATTTGTGGCAGAAGGGAATCTGTGCTGAGGGAAGTACAAAGTAAATTTCCGGGATTAATTATAAAGGCTTGTGACCTTGCAGTAGAAAGTGAAAGGGTTGCCTTATATAATTGGATACAGAAAGAACATCCTGATCTTAATGTTCTCGTTAACAATGCTGGAATACAAAATTGGATGGCAGTGACAGACGATGATTTCTATTCTAAAGCGATGGAAGAGATTGAAATAAATATTAAAGCTCCCATCCATCTTACATCATTGTTTATTAATCTAAAATCACTTGAGACTGTAATGAATGTGACTTCCGGATTATCATTTACTCCATTGGTTAAAACTCCTGTTTATTCGGCAACCAAAGCATTCTTTCATTCTTTTACCTTATCATTAAGAAAACTTTTGCAAAGTAAAAATATCGATGTATTAGAAATAATTCCTCCTGCTCTTAATACAGACCTTGGCGGCAAGGGACTTCATGATTATGCTCCTCCTGTTTCTGATTTCATTGATTCAATATTCAAACAAATAGAAGAAGGTAAAAAAGCTTTAACGTTCGGTTTCAGTGAAAACATGATAAAAGCAGGACCGGAAGAATTGAAGCAAGCATTTGAAAGAATGAATAATAATTAGATTTATCCTTCTTAATATAAATTGAATGGAAAAAATTATAAAAAATACTATCGAGATTAAAGCAGAAAAGGATCAAGTCTGGGATATGCTTACCAATCCTGAGCAGACTAAGAAATATATGTTTGGGTGCGAAACAGTATCAGATTGGAAAACAGGAAGTCCATTGTTATGGAAAGGCCACTATGAAGGGAAGGATATGATTTTTGTAAAAGGAACTATTCTGGAAATCAATTTAGGAAAACGTTTAAAGTATACAGTTATAGATCCTAATGCATCTTATCCCGATATTCCTGATAATTACTTAAATGTAACATATGAACTTTCAGATAATGATGGCAAAACAGTATTGACTGTCACTCAGGATGGATATGACAAAGTTGCTGAGGGAGAGAAGCGATTTAAAGAATCTTATAATAACGGCGAAGGATGGACTCCGATTCTCGTTGCTATTAAAGATCTTCTGAAAAAATAATTTTAGTGATTCATCTGTATAAAAAGGCATTGAATAAAATCAATGCCTTTTTTTTGTCATTAGCTCTAGAGAAAAAGTTCCCTCTCTTAATAATTTTTTCTCTTTCTATAATTGAAATACTTGCATCATAATGGAACTAAAACGCCTTAATAGTCCTTTCAATAGGATCATTAGGAATATGGAAAGAAAATTCGTAGTACAAGGAATCTTTATAGTTGTAGCGGCAATATTTATCATACGCCTTTTTTTACTTCAGGTAGCCAGCTCTGAATACAAAGAAATGGCTCAGCGTAACGCCACAAGAAGGATGATAGATTATGCCCCTAGAGGTGTAATATATGCGAGAGATGGAAAACCTCTTGTTACAAATACTACAGTATTCGACCTTATGATTGTTCTTAAGGAAACTAAAATTAAGGACACCACAGAGTTCTGTCAAAAGCTACACATGACTAAAGATGAACTCTATAAAGTCATTAAAGAAATCAGAAAAGATAAAGCATGGTCACGTCCTACGGCCTTGATTAAACAGCTGTCGTTCAACGATCTGGGGAGGATTCAGGATGTGCTTGTGGATTATAAAGGATTATATACCCAAACCAGGATTATCAGAAACTACGAACAGCATGTAATGGCTAGTGCCCTGGGCTATATAGGGGAAATCAGTAAGAAACAACTGGATGATCAGAAGGAAAACTATTATTCTAAAGGTGACTATTTAGGTATCAGTGGTCTTGAATCTTTCTATGAAGAGGAATTAAGAGGTAGGAGAGGTGTTAAGTATTTGATGGTAGATGTGAAGGGGGCAGAGAAAGGATCTTTGTTGGATGGTAAATATGATACAATACCCGTCCCTGGTAAAGATCTTTATACTTCTATCGATGGCGATCTTCAAGCTTATGCTGAGAAACTTATTGCTTATAAAAAAGGAGGTATAGTTGCCATTGAGCCTTCCTCTGGTGAAATTCTTGCATTTGTTTCTGCACCAACGTATGATCCGAATATGCTAGCAGGAAGAAAATTTGCAAAAAATGCATTCGCTTTGCAAAAGGATACATTAAAGCCTTTGTTCAACAGACCACTGATGGCAAAGTATCCTCCGGGATCTATATTTAAACTCGCTCAGGCATTGATCGGCTTACAATTAGGGGTGATCAACGAACATACATTATTTCCTTGTAATAAAGATATGGTCAATTGTCATAATCATGCTTCACCTCTTGATTTAAGGGCCTCAATTCAGCATTCCTGCAACCCATATTATTATCAGGTCTTCAGAAAGATCATCAATCAGGATAAGTTTGCTGATAAATTTAAAGATACTGAAGTTGGGTTTGAAGAGTGGTATCACTTAGTTAGAAATTTTGGATTCGGACAAAAGCTAGGTGTAGATATTCCTAATGAAAAAGCAGGATCTATCCCGAGTAATGCTTTTTATGATAAGATATATGGCCATCATCACTGGAAATTTTCTACTATTTATTCCCTTGGAATAGGTCAGGGAGAAATTGGTATGGTTCCTTTGCAAATGGCAAATTTTGCAGCATGCCTTGCCAATAAAGGATATTACATTGCTCCGCACTTTGTGAAAGGAATAGGGAAAGATCATGAGCTTGCTGAAAAGTATAAAGAGAAGCATTATTCAGGGATTGATTCAAAATACTTTGATATAGTCGCAGATGGTATGGAAAAGGTAGTAAATGAAGGTACGGCAGCTGCATCTAAGATCCCTGGAATCACGATTTGCGGAAAAACTGGTACGGCCCAGAACCCACACGGAGAAGATCACTCAGTCTTTATCGCTTTTGCTCCAAAAGAAAATCCGAAGATTGCCATTGCTGTTTTTGTTGAAAATGCTGGGTGGGGAGGTGCTTGGGCTGCTCCGATTGCCAGTCTTATGATAGAGAAGTATCTTACTGATACTATTACCAGAGGGCCATTGGAAAAGAAGATTTTGGAAAAGCATTTTTATGAGCCTAAGCCTGTTAAGAAAACAATTGAGGTTTATGCAAAAGAACATGATAAATCGAAAGATGTTAATAAGGATAAACTGAATTAATAACCACAAACTATAATGGAAGAAAAGGAAAGGTTAAAGGAAATGTTGTTCAGAAAAATAGAAGCATTATCCGTAGAACAGCTTAAAGCTTTAGATATATACCTGGACTATTTGCAAAATGATGGGAATATAAAATCAGGCAATCCAAAGGAAGATTCACTTCTTAAAAAACTGGATGAGAAGAGGGAAAACGATAGAACTAAATTTTTATAATTAAATAAATAATAGCAAAGCTTCCTATTACTGGAAGCTTTGCTGTTTTACACAGTTTATTTTGTAAGTACAATTTTTTTGATGAACTGCTTTTTACCTGATGTGTACTTGCAAATATAAACGCCTTGAAGATATTGCGAACCATTCCAGGTAAACTGAATAGTTTCGCCTTCCGCAACATTTGCTTCTAGTAATTTTTCAACGAGCGTTCCATCTGCTTTATAAATTTCTGCCTTGGCAATTCCGTTCTCATTATTCAATACAGAGAAAGAAAAATTATCTGAAGATGGGTTAGGATAAGCTTCAAAGCCAGCCGCCTCCGTACTTGAAGTGTTATTGATATCATAACCTGCGTCTGCACTTCTTAAAGGTGGCGTAGAAATTACATATACAAATACATTGCTGACCGGTCCTGGAGTACCTGTTCCACTTGGTTGAGAATAAGGAGTTGCGCTGATATTATAGTTGCCTGTTGTTACAGGCCATGGATTATAATCGCCATCAGTGTCACCTGCAAGAGAGAATGGAGCTGTATTTTCTGTTCTGTATGGTATCGAATTTAAATGAAATACTACGCTTCCAGGTGTTGTTGTAGGATTCCAACGAACATTGATCTGCAAAGTATCAGGCTTGAATATATAATCATTATTGTGTAGCCAGGCTATGTCTTGATTGGTGGTAGCGTTTACAAGTGTAAAGTATGGAACGTTGGTTGACGGTTTGGTAGGATTGTAAAACCAAAGTCTCATCTTTCTTTCCTCGGGATTAGATGAAAAAGCTAAGCGAGTGGTGAAATATATATTCCCCTCGGCATTCCTGATATTACTGGATCCTGCAAATGATGTTCCATATAACTCTCTGAGTGATGTTGAATTTTCTGTTGTCAGATCAGTTTGATATATCTCATCAAAGGTTTCAACTCCACCAACAGTTGCATTATCAGTAAAGAAAAAGAGCTTATCAGTAGACTCAAGAACAGATCCATAAAAAAAGTCTGAATATGTGTAAAAATTTACGGTTCCAGGACCTGTTCCATCAGATTTTTTCAATGGTAATTGAAATAAGCTGCTGGCAGTCATGACAAGCGTGTTGTTCGTAACAAATATCGGACTCAAAGCGATATCAACAAATATATTATGCTTTATTTCAACAGTGCCTGCAGTAGTCCCATCGCTGCTCCATAGAGATACAAAGTCAACTCCGGTATTTTCTATAAAGTAATAATACAGTTTATCCTTATACTCCATAAGTTGGCTGAATTGAAAGGTTACAAAATCATCGCTGTATGATTTAATGATACTTGTCCCAGCGGTAGTGCCATTGGATTTCCAAAGTTCTCCATAATTGGTAAATCCTATGGTGTATTCATTTGAAAAGAAGATTGTACCGTTTACATCTGTCAGATCAAGACCAAATGCAGTGAATGGAAGATCCACAGCCATTACCGTACTAGCTGTTGATCCTGTACTTTTCCATATGTTAAATCCTCCCGGACCTCCAAAAGCGGGAAAGTACAAGGTGCCTGATGATATGATAATATTATTGGCAAGACCATCACCAGCTCCTGTGTTAATATCTTTTACTATATTAAGTACATTGGATAAGTTTAGTCTCCAAAGTTCATAACCAGTGACACCATCATTTATACCTAAGTATAAGGCTCCATTGTATACGATCAATGGGTTTATCGTTGGATAAGCTGCAATTTTGGTTGTATTGACCGCAGTACCATTTGTCCGCCATAAGGCTGTTTTACCATCTGACTGTTGAGTAGTGAAGAAAATGAAAGTCCCCAATCTTAGATTGGTAACATTTAAGAAAGGTTCTCCTGTCTTTTTTATAAAATAGGTTGAAGCTGCGGTACCATTAGAAGTCCAGAGAGAGTCTCCGCTTGTAAAAAATAATCGACCTTCCGTTGTTGTGAAGTTGGTACTTCCTGTGGGAATTACTTTCATTAATACAGGTTGGGCATTGGCTTTTCCTAAAACCAACGAAGCAATTACAGTTAAAACTGTCAGTGTCTTTTTTAAGATTTTCATTTCAGGTTATTTGGTTGAGCTCTAAAAACTATTGCCCTGTGTAATTGTTTCTTTATCAAGAGGTCAACAAAAAGGTCTTTGGAGGTCAAAATCAGATATCCTCTTTTATCTTTTTTCCGTATTAAGTTATTAATGGATATAAATTGAGCACATTATGCGCAAAACATTACTTTTAGTAGGAATTTTTATTCTTCAAATAAACTTTACTTTAAAGGCTCAGGATAACCTTTACAAAGTATCGAACATCAGCGGAATTAAATTGAGGGAAGTTCCGGCTGCAAATGGTCAGTATGTTGTGTACATTGCGGAGAACGAAAGTGTCTTATTACTTTCTAAGCTGCAAGGTGATTGGTGTAAGGTGAAATACAACGGAAAAATAGGCTTTACGCTTTTTGAATATTTAAAAAAGGCAGAAGTCAAACCAGTTGTCAAGGCTGATACCACCAAAGTTGCTCCGGTAAATGAAGGGCCTAGTAAAGAAAAAGAAGGAAAACATCGCAAACATAAGGAAAAACATAAATCGCAATAAAATTAATTAACCTCTTTTTTAATGAAGATTACCCTTATTAAGGAAGAGGTTTGTTATGTCTTTTAAATTCTCTTTTACGTGAACTTTTAACTTATCATTCTGACTACTAAGCATCTAAAAGTAGTTTATTGAATTTTATTAATAAAAAATATAACTTTTTCCTCTAAAAATGTATTTTTGTGCAAAAGTTAAGCTTTGAAAGAATGAATTCAATACGCATACTACCGCTCTTATTTTTTATTTTTCTGGGAATCAATCTTTATGCTCAAACGGGCATATTAACTGATTTTTCTGGGAATACTACTTCCGGATGGGCCGGGACTAATCCTTCCCACTTTGGCTTAAGTGCAGCAAATCAGGAATTAAAAATAATCTGTTCCAGTACTAGTTATGAAAATCTGGAATTTGAATTTACGCCAATATCTATTGTTGCTAATCCAGTAGTTTCACTTAAAGTAAAAGCCGCAAGTAATTTCAGCTTAAGAGTGGACCTTCAGGATGCCTCTGGTAAATGGACAGGACTATCTTCACAATCCAAATCAGTTACAGGAAATGGAGTTTATCAGACTTTGTCATTTGATTTTAAGGATAAATTTCCTTCAGGCTTTGATGCCGCTCATATTGTAACAGCTACATTTTTCTTTAATGCAGGGACTAGTTATACAGGAACTGTATATTTCGATGATGTGACTGTCGGTGATCCTCTACCTTATTTGCCCGGGAAAATATTAATTAATCAGATTGGTTATGAACAAGAAGGTCCTAAAGTAGCGATCTACCAATCAAACCTTATAGCACTTTCCACTGATAGCTTTTATGTGGTAGATAATACCAATAAAATTGTTTACAGAGGGCTGGGGACTTATGAGGGACAGGTAGCCGGCTGGACTACCGGTAACTACTGGAAGTTAAACTTCTCTGACTTTGAAAGTATAGGAAGTTATAAAGTTAAAATGAAAGCAGGGAATCTGTATTCTTATACATTTAAAATTGATCAAAACCTTTTATTTACAGAGACTGCTTCCAAAGTTGTTTCATTTTTTAATAAAATGAGACATACCGGAACTTCAGACAAGACTTTATCTTTTAATGGTTCCAGAAATGACATAGTTGATGTACATGGTGGCTGGAAAGATGCAACTGGTGATCCGGGTAAGCACATGTCACACCTTTCTTATGCCAATTACTTCAATCCTCAGCAAATTCCTTTTGTTGTTTGGAGTCTTCTTAAATCTTACTCATTAAACCCTGATGCATATGCTTCATTCGATGATGCATTGCACTCAGAAGCAGCATTTGGTGCCGATTATATTGTTAGAAACGTTGACCCTGCAGGGTATCTGTATTTATCTGTATTTGATGATTGGGGTAGCGGTACAGCTGTAAGGGAAATAACAGAGTGGGGGCAAGCTCCTGCCTGTGACTATTGCCGTACGCCGAACTATCAGTCAGCTATGCGTGAAGGTGCAGGTATGGCAATTGCTGCATTAGCAAGATCGTCACGTATGAATCTTTCTGAAGGAGAATATACACCGGCTCAATACCTGGCTAAAGCAGAGGTTCTTTACAATCATTTGAAATCACCAGGAGCGAGTGGTTATGCGACAAAGAATTTAGAGTACTGTAACGATCATACTGAAAATATAATTGATTTTTACTGTGGCCTCCTTGCTACTATAGAATTATATCAGGCTACTCAGAATGCTGCCTATCTTGCCGACGCTTCAGCTTATGCAACTAAGCTTATGGCGTTGCAAAAAACGGAAGGTTATCTTTCTTCAAATGTCGCAGGTACCAGGCCGTTTTATCATGCAGCGGATGAGGGGTTACCTGTTATTTCTTTAATTGAGTATGCTCAGGCAAATCCTTCTCAGAGATCTGCTGTTGCTGGCTTTATCTTAAAGTGGATAGATTGGTATAAATCTCTTTCTACAGAGGTGAATAATCCTTTTTCATACGTAAGAGAATTTGGTAGTCCTTATAAAGATGGGACTTCATTACCTGCAGCTAAATCATTTTTCCTTCCACATGCTAATGAAACAGGTTACTGGTGGCAGGGAGAAAATGCCCGTCTGGCCTCTATGACAAGTGCATTACTTGCTTCCTATCGATTCCTTGGAAATTATGATTTTTCAGGAGATTTTGACAATGAGTTTGCCATCTCGCAAATTGACTGGATTTTAGGGAAAAATCCATTTGATGTATGCATGATGACTGGAGTTGGTACGACTACTTATCCTACATATCTTAGCGGTGGAAAGGGCCCTAATTATGTAGGGGGGATTTGTAATGGTATTACTGCTAAAGATAAAAGTGAAACTGATATTGATTGGGCTCCATTTGCAACTTCAGATTGGCAAAACTGGAGATGGGTAGAACAATGGCTTCCTCATGATGCCTGGTTTATGGTTTCTATAGCTCAGTTAAATGCTATTGTTGAAGACGTTGAACCTCTGCCTTTAAACATTTCATCAGCCAATAGGGAAAATGAGGGAACTATTATATGTTATCCTGTGCCATTTCAAAATGAGCTTTCTATACAAATGCCTTCAGGTATATTCCCGGAACTAATTAAAATAGTGAATGTACTTGGAGATACATATAAGTTTATTGAAAAACCTGCAGTAAATACATTAAATATTTCTACAGAAAATTGGGCTCCAGGACTGTATTTTGTAGAAGTGCATCTTCAAGGTAAAGTAAAAACCATTAAAGTAGTAAAATAATTATTTACTCCTTATCATATAACCCTCCTGATAACTTGGTTTTCAGGAGGGTTTTGTTTTAAGTACCAATTAATCCTGCCATAATTAAGATTTATACTTTATCTTCTTATTTTCATATACAAAGTATTTGAAAGCATAGAGAAACTAATATTAATTAATGACCAAACCTGAAAAATCAAATCTATAGATGCTTTGAGTATTATAGGTTCTTTATTAGTAATGGATTGATTTTGAGGAGTATGTTTTTTGATGAAAAGTTAGACTAAATCCTCAAAAATATCATATGAAGAAGTGGTCCCAAACTTGTTATTTATATGACAGGACTTAAAAAAATTACTCTTATGAAACCGATCATTTATTCAGCAGGACTTTTTCTAATGGTATTTGGATTAAACATTGCCGCTCAAGCTCAGCATGGAAGAGGTCATGATAATCGTAACCACCAAAATCAAAATAATCATAACAGAGGAAATAATCATGGACATCAATATGCTCATGCTGATTTCAATAGAAATCATGGTCACTCTAACGGTCCTGTCTATGTAGATAGAAGAGTAACCAATGTTTATCATGCCCCTAACAGATACGGTGCAATGCCTGTCTATAGAAGCAGTGTTGCCTATGCTCCCTCGACTTCAATAATTATTTCAAATAGAGGTATTAACTTTCGTTACTCCAACGGGATTTTCTATCAGCCGATGAATGGCTCTTATGTGGTATCATCAGCTCCATGTGGTATAAGAGTGAGAAGTATTCCTGTAAACAGCATGAGAGTATATGTTTCAAATGTTCCATATTATTACTATTATGGATCTTTTTATACTCAATCTGCTAATGAATATATTGCTGTGCAACCTCCAATGGGTGCTAGGGTGGACTTCCTACCTGAAGGTGCAATGAAAGTATTTGTAGAAGGAAATACTTATTACGAAGTTAATAATACATATTATAAAGCCTTTGCTGATGAAACAGGTGCTGTATGGTATGAAGTAGTGGGACAGAAGTAATGGGCAACTAAAAAATAATAAAAACAAAAATGGGATACGTTGATGAATTCAACATATCCCATTTGTTTTTGGATCAACAATTTTAGGGATCTATTCCTCTACTTTAACCAGAATGGTCGTTCCGAAATAGTCGTTACCAGTATCCTCTACAACTTTCCATCCCATCTTTTTCAAATCTTTCTTCAGATATCTATTAAGCAGTCCGTGAGCGGTAAGCACAACTTTAGCATTGTCTTTACTTGCATTATTAAGTATGGAAGCTCCTTTATGTGCTCTATCCTTGGCTTGGGAAAAACTTTCGATTCCTTTTGCTCGATTGATACCCAGCATCCATTTAATTCGGGAGGTGGTAGTCCATCTTTTTATCGAATGTTTTTTCTTCGATTCGGACTCTTTAATTCTGTTTTCAAATTCTCTGAAATATGGAGAAACTGTAATTTCTTTATCTGTTCCGAAAAGGTAATGAGCAGTTGTAAGTGCCCTGTTGATAGGACTGGAAAATATTTTTACATCTTCATTGGCTCCAAGTTCGAAAAATGGTTTTTCCGGAACTATTATACAAACACTGTCATAGCATTTTAAAAACTGGTTAGCTTCAGAACATGTGTATTGCCCTGTTTTTACCATATCCGGCTCACCATGACGGATGATTGCTATCTGGCGTAATTTACTATAATCTTGTATGATGTTGTCTTCTTCTTGTATAAACCTTAGACTTTGACACATAGGTTTGCCATTAGCTTTAACAATAGGTGCTGTCTTGCTTAATGCATCATATTTCTTTTCTATTTTTTCAATAGTAGCATTCGGAGTATCATTTTTTCCTTTTGATTTGCTAAGACCAGGCGCTACCAGTAATGCTAGTGAGAAGAAGATAGTGTGTATTTTCATTTCTTTTAAACCAGCAAGATTTGTGTTAAGTTTCAGTCTTCAAAAATCTTAGCAGATTTCTTTATTTTGATTGGATTGAACTTTTGATAATGTTCTTGAAGCCTAATAATGTAAAGGGATGTAGAAGGTATTGCTGAAATATAAAAAAAACTCACATTCCTATTATTGGATAGTGAGTTTTACAATTTGTAACTTCTTTTACTTTTCCAGAATCGTCTTCAGGGTATGCAGGCTTTTATCCATTGATTTTTCAAGGTTACCAGACATTATCAGTGTCATGAGATTAATTGGATATTTGCTGGTCCCATTCATTCCCCATTTTACCTTTGTGGCGTTAGGACCTTCAGATTCCGTAGCGAAGTATGCATTGGCTGTACTTTCCATTGGTTTAACAAATCTTAGTTCCAGATCAACCTTTTCTCCTTCTTTTATATTTTTGATTTCCTGTTCACCTTTACCAGATTTTTCACCATCCCATGCAAATACAAATCCAACGTTACCATCAGTACCTCTATAGTCTTTATTCATCGCAGTGTCCATCAGTACATATTCACTGAAATAAAGCTGGTTTTTAACATGCTTGATATAGTCAAATACCTGCGATTTAGGCTTATTGATTGTAATCTCCCTTTCAATTGCATATTCCTTTGGTACGAAGATCGCAACAATCAGAAAAAGCGCTATTAGACCTAAAATCCCTAGTAAAATGAATCCTAAAATTTTCATATTTTTAAAATGTTTTTTGGTTATTGATGTTACAAATATCAGAGCTTCCTTTTAAATATTTAGATTGGGAAAACGACAATCCTGAGGGGGATTTCTGACAATTGATGTTAATTTGATTTCGTTGAAGAAAGTTTTTTTATAATGAAATTATTTTCCTGAAAATGACCAAATTTTGATATTGAAAGGCAAATTATAAAATAATAATGAAATGATAGAACCTGGAAAATACAAACATTATAAAGGCAATTATTATAAGGTTATAGGGGTGGCCAAACATAGCGAAACTATGGAAGATATGGTCTACTACCAGTGTCTGTATGGTGATTATGGTTTCTGGGTGAGACCGTTAAAAATGTTTGAAGAAACCGTTAGAATTGATGGAGAATTGGTGCCGAGGTTTAAGTTTGTTGAAAAACTTGATTGAATTTTAATATAGAATTTTTGCTCAAAGTAGTTTTTTTTAGTTTTTTGGCTGAAAATGTATTCTATCTATCTGGATAGATAAGATAGATAGAATAAAAAATGTGAGATCAAAAACAATTTGAGTGAAATTAAGTTGTTCCGTCAATAGTTTAGAATTTTATTCGTTGGTTATTTGATTGAATAATTTAAACTGAGCCACTTATGGAAAATTATCATGTCAAAATTTTTAAGTCCAGCAAGCGAATTGGCATAAAGGAAGTCACAGCTGCTTCTATTGATCAGGCAGAGGCATTTCTGCTAAAAAAGATGAAAGAAACTTTTTGTCAGGAAGATAATGTGAGAAACCTCATCCAGGTAATTCACCTGGTAAAAGAAGATTTTGAACGGCAAATCAAAGTTGAAATTCCCGGAGAAGAAAAACTAACAATGACCATATGGAAAGGCTAAATGCCTTTCTTTTTTTATACATACGTCTAAAATTCTTGAGTTTTTGGGCTGTTGTAATTTAATGTATTGTTAATCAGCTGTTTGTTTTTATTGTTTAACCTTTTTGATTCTGATCTGAGAATTATTTCATTTTTTAAGCGGTAAATACGTAAAAATAAATTAAGTAAAAATACGTATTTATATTTTTTGTTTCTTATATTTGAGAAACAAAAGACAAAACCATATGCAAATCTCCAAGGCAACTAAAATTGAGCTTTTGAACTTTAAAAGTGTTCCAATGAAGGCTTTTCATGCTTCCTGGCTTACATTTTTTATATGTTTTTTTGCATGGTTTGGCTTAGCTCCATTGATGCCTGAGATTAAGAAAGAACTTAATCTGACTAAAACACAAATTGCCAACATTTCAATGGCAGCTGTGTCTATGACTGTTTTTGCTCGTTTGCTGATAGGCTGGTTGTGTGATAAAATAGGGCCTAGGTTGTGCTACGTAATATTACTTAGCGCAGGGGCGCTGCCCGTAATCATGATAGGTTTGGTTAATAGCTATGAATCCTTTCTGATTGGCAGATTATTTATCGGGTTGATCGGTGCTTCCTTTGTAATTACTCAGTATCATACTTCTGTGATGTTTGCGCCGAATATAGTCGGCACTGCTAACGCAACTACTGCAGGCTGGGGAAACCTCGGTGGTGGTGTAACTCAAATGGCAATGCCTGCAATTTTCGCAGGTATTGTTTCACTGGGTTTTACAGCATCTGAAGCATGGAGAATTGCCATGATTTTTCCTGGACTAGCATTATTGCTAATGGCTTATGTCTATTTCAAATACACCCAGGATACTCCTGAAGGAAATGTTCTTGAGTTAAGAAAAAAGAACCCGGAATTCAGAGCTAAAAATCCTGATATCAAAGGAAGTTTCTGGATGGCCTGTAAAGATTATAGAGTGTGGATATTAGGCTTGGTATACGGAGCTTGTTTCGGAATAGAATTAACCATTGATGGAATTGCTGCAATATACTTTACTGAAGAGTTTAACACTCCATTAATGATAGCAGGTATTATAGCTGCATCATTTGGAATGATGAACCTTTTTGCAAGAGCACTAGGAGGAATTTATTCTGATAAGGTCAGTCAAAAATTCGGACTGAGAGGAAGGGTCGTTTTGTTAGGCGCTTTTCTTTTACTGGAAGGGATTGGTATCATGTTATTTTCAGAAATGACACTCCTTCCTTTGGCTATCCTTACTATGATTTTGTTTGCTTTGTTCGTTAAAATGTCTAATGGCGTCACTTATTCAATCGTGCCCTTTGTGAATAAAAAGGCTTTGGGTAGTGTGGCTGGTATTGTTGGGGCAGGAGGAAATATTGGCGCCGTTTTAGCTAACTCTCTTTTTACTGTACACTCATATCGCTTTGGTTTATTTATAATCGGAGCAGTTGTTTGTGGCATCTCTGTATTGTCTCTTTTCTTGAAGTTTCCTAATGAAGAATCTGCAGCTATTCCTGTAACCATAGGAGAATCAAAAGAAGCTGAAAAAGTCAGACAATTAACTAAGGTTTAGTAGTAGTATTTATAATAAGCTGTTAGGTTAAAGTAAGGAATCAGTACATGATAACTGGTCATCATGTCTGATTCCTGAAATTTTATAATTAACTTTTATTTTTCTTAACAAGAGTTCCTTCTGGATCAAAGTACACATCATATTCCTGCTCGCCTTGCTTTACCTCAATCTTGTATAAAGTCTTTCCTTGAGGTTTTTCTTTCTTTTCTACTTCTTTAACAGTCCATGATTTATACTCTGACTTGTTAAGACCGTTTCTTACTTTTTCAGGCAGATCTTTTTCAGTTAGCTCTACTTCAGTTGAAACCCAATTACCAGTATTGTCAAGTTTTACTTCATAGTCCTGACCATCCTTGGTGAACTCAGCTTTGTAGTTGTTGTCCTTCTTTTCCCATTTGATATCACCAGACTTAAGGTCGGGATATTTCTGCGTCAAAGCCGAAGACACTTTACTCGGTACACTTTTAGAATCAACAACATCCTGGGCCTTCATTGTATACCCTGCCACCACTAATCCAATCATTAAAAGCACCTTTTTCATGTTCGTTCTTTTTGTTTTTCTAAGCTTACCAAAAAGCCTCGAAAAAATAACCGGTGGATTTTGAGAAGTGTTTGTTGGGTTGATTTAATGTGTTGATTGTTAGTTGTTAAAGCTTGTTTTGTTGATTCTTAAAAACTAAATTTAGGGTTACTTTTTTCTCATAGATGGATGTGCACTGCTTGAGAATTCTTGAGCTTAGATTTTTTAAAGTCTATTTGGATATCATTATTTTTATTCTTTGTTCTGTGCAATGTAGAGTAGACAGAGATCAGATCCTTCAGTAATTGATGTATAATCAAATTTTTAAAAATGGAAGAGTTATTATATTCAGATTTAAATGGGAAGTATTTTTTGCTTGATTATTCCCCAAGTCATAGTGAAATTGTTATTCGTAGAATTAATAAATCTGATTCAAATAATATTTTTAATATAGACCTATTTTTTAAATCAGTAGATAATATGAATATCGCAACTAAACTAAGTGGTATTAATATATACAAAGTTGCCCGAAACAATGATTTAGATCTTATGTCCAATCATTATGAAAGAAAGGAGATTTACAAGATTGTTGATAGTGTGGGAAACATTGGTTTTGTAGATGCAGGTGTTTTCGTTGTGTTTCATAATAAATTAGATTTATTAACAACAAGCCTTGGTGATTTTACCTGGTCAAATGAAAATGTTGAAGTTTTTTCAAACGTTATCAATTGAACATGTTCATCATATATAGGTTACTCATATGAATGTTTGATTTTGTTATCAAAGGAAAAATAATTCCCACAGTAAAGAATAACTAATGAAACTTGTATAGAGATAGAAATTAAAGTTTGTCAATATTAATTACTGTTCCGTCTTTTTCTCCTAATATTCTTCCCCATTTAGCGATAGCTTCCAGCGCTGGTATAAGGGTTTTGCCAAATTCTGTTAAAGAATATTCCACTCTAAATGGAGACTTAGTGCCATATACCTTTCGCTCAATCAGTTTGTCTGCTTCCAAAGCTTTAAGTTGAATGCTAAGCATCTTTTCAGTAATGTCCGGAATATGTTTCTTTAGCTCTGTAAAGCGAAGTGTTTCATTTTTTAAATACCAAAGTACTACACTTTTCCATTTACCTCCTATATAATCCATTGTTATATCCATAGCACAATGATAAGTTTTACCATTAAGTTCGTATGCGAGATTTTGTCCATTTATGATCATACCTGAAAAAAGTTAGAGCTGTCAACTTTGACAGTTATTGTGAGGTTAATATACAATATTTATGTTTGCTGCTGTACCGTTTACACTTAATTTAAATCAAACAGATATGAAAAACAAAATCCACACCCACACTTCCCTGGAACCAATGTTAAAGGTCAATGCTTTTATAGTTGAAACATCTAGAGAATTGATTATAATCGATACTACACTAACTATGAGCGATAGTATCGCTCTAAAACAAAAGGCTGAAAGCTTAAATAAACCAATAGCAGGAATTGTACTCACCCATGGACACCCAGACCATGTTGCAGGTACATACAACCTCGATCCAAAGGGAAATATTCCAATTTATGCATTACCATCAGTGAAAGAGCTAATGGAAGATACAGAAGAAGAAAAACATAAACAATGGTCCGGAATGTTTGGAAGCGAATGGATACCTAAATGGGTTTATCCTAATCAAATGGTACATGATGGAGAAACCGTAAGTATTGCAGGAGTAAACTTTTTTGTCATAGATATTGGTTCAGGAGGAGATAGTGATGCCAATTCCATTTGGTTGTTGGAGGATGAGAATAAAGCAGCATTTTTAGGTGACTTTATTTATTCCAATAACCATACTTATATGAATGATGGAAGTATACTTCGATGGCTTGCGAATCTTGAAAGGTTGTCACCAGTCCTTAAAAAATTTAATAAGTACTTTGTAGGGCATGGAAGTACAGCAGATTTTTCATTTATCTCAAAACAAAAAGAATATTTTTTAAATTACTGCGGTACTTTATTAGATATAACTAAAGGTACAGGCACATTCGATGAAGAAACCAAGAAGAAATTTGAACAAAAAATAATTTCTGATTTTCCTCAATATGGTTGTCAGTTCATGGTAGGATTATCCGCCGACAAAGTAGCAAGTGAACTCTTATCTAAAAGTTTGATTTTGGATTAATTCATAACCTGTATTTATAAGTCTTACGAAGTTAATGATAGATACAAATTCAATAATTCAAAAAAATAAAAGCCCTGCGAAGGGACTTTTATTTTTTATGTTGTTACAATAAAAAACTCTGAAATTTTATCAATTACCTTTTTCCTCCTCATTTTTTCTTGAAAGTTCATTCATTAGTTTAAGCCCAAGCAGGCCACTTATTGGGCCATTGGGACCTTCTCCGCCAGTTCCGGAAATCAATATATCAGGCATGATTTTAATCTTTTGTTTCCCTATTGCTTCAGTTATTTTTAGTTGAGTGAAATTATCTCCACCCATTGCGGCTACCGCCAGTTCATAAGATTCAGCTGAAGATTTTCCTAGTGCAAGTACTTTTTCTGCTTCGGCCTTTCCTGTTTTACTTATCTTTTCAGCTTCAGCAATAGCCATCAATTTTATCTTTTCGGCTTCAGCATCGGCAAGCAGTTTCACCTTCTCAGCTTCCGCAGCAGCTATCATCTTTAGTCTATCTGCTTCAGCTGTGGACTGAAGTCTTACGCTATCTGCTTCACCGTTTGCTTTTTTAACAGATGCGTCAGCAATTCTTTCTGCTATTAATACTCCCTGGTCAGCTTTTACTACTTCAGCCTGAATCTCTGCAATAGCGGTCTCTTTTTCCAAAGCCTGTCTTGTCTCCTGAGCGAGTTTCTGTGTTTCATAGGTGATCTTTTGTTCTTCAGCTAACTTACGATCTGTTAAGGTTCTCATAAGGGATTCAGGAGGTACAATGTCACCTATAAGTGTATCTACACCGAAAACATTATACTCTTCTAAAACCTTTCCGATATGCTCTTTAGCAGATTCCTGTCTTTCTTTTCTTAAAGTCAGAAAGGATATGACATCTGCGTCCTGAGCTGAGTTTCTGAAGTAATTACCTATCGTAGGTTCAAGTACCTGGCTTACGAGATTATTCATATTGCCAAATCTGGCTATTACTTTTGGAGCTTCATTTGTCGGAATATGAATTATCTGCGATACATCGAGATTAAAAGGAAAGCCATCCTTGGAACGAACTGTGATAGTAGAAAGATGTTTATCTAATTGATGTGATTCTGTACGAGCACTAGCCCAGTTTAGTACAAGGTTTGTTGTTGGTACAAGTTCGACTCTCATAACATGTGAATTAATAGGGTATTTACCAGGCCCCAGAGGCTCAGCCCATACGCCTTTATGACCTTTGGCAACTATATTACCATGCTTGAATTCCTCACCGCTTAGGTCTTCTCCTTCAGTACCTACATAAGAAATTACTACACCTACACTTCCGATCGGTATCTCTGTCATATATCTTTGTTCAACCTTTACAAACCAAGGATTAAAATTGTAAGATCCGGCTAATATGACTTGTTGCTGCAAGCCTTTATTCCCTTGATGTTGAAGAAACGCATCTGCATCCTGAAAATTATTATGATCCGTAACCATTTTGCCTGCAATCTGGCCATCTTCAATAGCCATACCATCTAAGGTTGTAACTATTCCCAACGTATTTTCTGGAATGGTTATCATTGGTGTTATTTCAATATTAAAAAGGAAGGTATTGATTCTGTAAGAGCCTGATGTAATCACTGCAGATTGTCTACCTTTTCTGCCTTTATTTCTTATAAAAGCTTCGGCATCCTGAAATGAATCACATTCGACCTTTCTGGCAAGGATATGACCTATTTCCAGTTCTGCTCCGTCCTTAGCTAATAGCAGGCCTATCATACCTGTAGGAATAACAGTAAGGTTTTGAAGTTTTATTTCATATTGCCATAACCATTTTCCAAAATACATACCGGGAGCAAGCGTTTTTGCCTGAAAGCCTGCTTCTCCATTGATAGCGATAATTCTCCCTTCGGGTAACTCTTTATATCTGCCAAACAATACAAATTTTTTAGTAACAAGACCAATCTTATCTTCAGGTATAAATATTATACCAGCCAGACGTAACACAGATTTATAGAAAGCTATTAGTAGTATGATAGTAATTACTGTTGCGACGATAAGTATGGTAGTCAGCATAGTTTTGGTAGTTTAAAATAAAAGAATAACAATGTTTTACTTAAATAATGATAATGGTGGGTGAACCTCATCCATTCAGGAGACATAGTTCATCCATGGCCACTTCTTAAGGAGATGACATATTTTATTTTACTATTGTTGTTGTTTGATAGTTAAAGGTTTTCGCTTAAATGCGCATCAATATGACATGTGATGAATTAATTTAATTAACCATAGGTTTTCATGTTCATTCACTTTAGGTGATGAATAATGTTAATTAGATAATGATTAATAGGAAGTCTTTATTTAAATGATTATGCTACATGTATTTAGCGCATCATAAGCAGAACCGGAGGTGGAACCATGGTTTTATGTTCTAATAAAAATGCAATAAATGAATTTGTTTGGATTTGAATTGCTCTTGCAATTTATACTATACTTATATTGTATAGTTTATAGGGATTGGCCTACTTGAGGTGGAAGCATAACCATGTATTGTTTAACTGGCGTAAAGTTAGATTTCTGTTCAACTTAGTCAAGCATTTTTTAAAAAATATTTTTAAGAAGAAAAAGTATTGTGGAGATACTAAAGAATGTATTATTAATGATTAGTGATGGATCATATCAGATGATTCTGTTACCATCTGATATGATCCATCAACAATTCAAAGCTCCATGATATCTTCATCCCATAGCTTTGGTTTCTCATTAATGAAATTTTCCATCATCTTTTTACATTCATCGAGGTCAAGATCTATAACTTCTACTCCATGCTGTTCCATAAATTCTCTTGCTCCACTGAATGTCTTGGATTCGCCAACAATCACTTTGGGTATTTTAAATTGTACAATAGTGCCAGCACACATATAGCATGGCATAAGAGTGGAATAGATTACTGTATTTTTATAACTGCCTATTCGTCCTGCATTGTTAAGGCAATCCATCTCGCCATGCAAAATAGGATTGTTCTCCTGTACACGTTTGTTATGGCCTTGTGCTACCAACTTTCCGTCTTTTACTAATACAGAACCAATAGGGATTCCACCTTCATTCAGTCCTTTTCTGGCTTCGCTGATTGCCAATTTCATAAATTCATCCATAGTATTTTTATAATTAAAATTTGATTCACATTTGATGTGGTAAAAATATCTCATAAGTTAAATAAAGCTATTATTGTTCATTAGTATTAAGGTAATTTTAGAAATATAGATGTTCATAATACTTTATAAGTCTTTAGCAAATCATTATATTGCTTGGAAAATTTAAAAATAATAAATGGAACTCAATAATAAACAGGCCAAAGAAATTTTAAATGCTATCATATTTGAACTTGAGAAAAGAGGAAAGTATGCAGTAGTAGCAATTGCCGATGCTCATGGGGAATTACTGGCTTTTGAAAAAATGGATAATACCAAGTTACCGTCTATCGCAAATGCCATAAATAAAGCCTATACAGCTGCACGTACTCAGAAAAGTACATCGGAGATAGGTAAAGCTCTTAAAGATCCTGTAAAGGGATATGATATTGCTTTTTATGGAGATCCTAAAATCTGCGGATGGGGTGGAGGTGTGCCGGTTATATCAAATGGTAAAGTAATTGGTGCTGCTGCTGTAAGCGGCCTCTCACAGGAAGAAGATGAAGATATAGCAAGGATAGGAGTGGGGCAGTTAAAATTGGCATAATGTTTAGACATACCGGATAGAAGATTCATCGTTTATGAATTAATACGTTTCTAATTATTCTATCCGTTACTTTATTCAACTTTTATCTTATTCCCTTTTGGAAATGGAAAGTTAAGAGAATCAAGGGAATATTATTAGGTAGTATAATTTTAAGCAATCTACTGATATTCCCTCTATTCTTTTTTGCATAGACACATAGAGGATGTGGAATGCTTAATTTTATAGTTGTAGTGATGTTCTTTTTGGGGAGGCATTATTGCAATCTCTACTCATGTAATTTATCAGATGTTTTGCAAGGTATCTAAATCAAAATTGAAAGGTTAAACACAATAACTTATTTAATTGGTTTTACAATGAGATAGGTTGAATCATAAGGAAAGGGTAAATCCAGGATTGAATTTTTTTGTTTGAATAGAAATTTTGTGCTTTATTCAACTTCAGTAGTATTGAATTCAAGAATAAATGTAGTTCCATGTCCCCACTCGCTTTCGCATGTAATAGTTCCATTGAGCTGTTCTACCAAAAGTTTTACTATTGATAATCCCAGTCCGGAAGAGCTCTCGCCAGCTGTGGGTCTTGCAGAAAGCTTTTTGAATTTTTCAAACAGATGTTGTTTATCAAGTTCTGTCATTCCCTGGCCTTCATCCTTTATTGATATTATAATCTTGTCTGTTCTACTGGTCACATGGACATAAATATTCTTCTCATTATAAGAAAACTTAACTGCATTTGAAATAAGGTTATCAAGTATACGTCTTAAAAAATCAGGATCTGTGTATAGCTCGGAGTATTGAGATTCATAGTTCAGATGAATCTTAATATTTTTTTTATCTGCCACCGTTTGGCAGATTTTTATTTCAATGGCAAGGAATTTCTGAAGGTCAATTATTTCTTCCTGTTTGTTAATTTTCTGTTGTTCTATCGCACTGATGTCGAGTATGTCTTTTACAAGGTTAAGTCCCTTCTTTGAAACTACTTTGATGTTATCAATAAATACCTTTTGATCACCTTGAAGTGGAGAAATCATTTCAATTACCTGAGCCATTCCTTGAATCTGTTGAAATGGAGATTTCAAGTCATGTGATACAATATTAATAAGTGCATTTTTTTCCTGGTTTATTTCTTCCAGTCTGTTGTTCTTGAATTGAATCTCTTCGTTTTGAGATAGTATCAATGCATTTTGCTCAGATAAGTGATCATTAGCCGCTTTAAACTCTTCATTGTTTTCAGCCAGTCTTTGATTGGCGAAATAAATTTCACTGATGTCTTCAAACATCCATAGTCTTCCTTTCTTTCGCTCTGTTATGACAGGTTTACTTGAAACTTTATATACACTGTTCTTAAATTTCCAAAGCCAATTATTGATCTCTTTTTCAGGATCTTTAAATAGTTCTGTGGCAATGGCGGTTATTTCATTTTCATTGATCGCATTTTCTCTGAACATTCGCATGTATTCAGATATAACAATAGGTGACAGAACTTCATATTCAGAATAAATGCCTAAAATTTCTTTAGCCTTTGAGTTTATCCATGCATTATTGTCTGTTTCATCCACAAATATCAAAGCCTGAGAAACTGAATGAAAAACTGCATTAAATTTAATCCGCAATTCTTCAAGAGAAAATATCATGTAATTCAGTTTCAAGACTTCTTTTAATCTTGTTATACATACATTAAAAAAATAATCCACTCCGTCAGAAAGCTGAAGAGGCGAATTCCAACCAAGTACTATGGAACCTTTAATATGCAGTTCAAATAAGGGGATATAAATAACTGTTGTATCTTCCTTGAGAAAATGTGATCTTCCTACTTTTACTTTCTCATGGTAGGAGTATTGTTTTTCAGTTGAAGGGTCTTTCAGAAATGAGGTTTCTGTGAAAGTGCCCTCTAGTTCTATTTGATTTGAATAGGTTATTTTTTCAGAAATTTCGTCTTCTTTAATTATAAAATAGATATCATCACACTTGGTAAGTTCCTTCATTCTTAGTAATAGATTGCGCCTGAATGCATCTACATTCTGAAAGTCATAAACTGTTTTAATTTGAATAAGGAAATCAAGTGCCTGCTCTTTCCAATAAATTAAATCTTCCAATGATATAATAAATTTTAACTATATAAATGTCTTTAAAGCTTTAATTACCTCATCAGGAGCGCTGATATGAGGAAAGTGTCCATCTGCATTGATCTTAAATAAGGTACTGTCTTTAATATTTTTATTTAAGTACATAGCAACTTCTATAGGCACAGCAATATCTTTGATTGATTGAATGATAAGTGACTTTTTATTGAATTTGCCCAAATCTTTCCGATGATCAGATTGAAAGATTACTTTGCAGACCGTATATGCAATATCTGGCCTTAGAGCAGATAGAGAATTGGCAAACTCAATCGCAAGCTCTGGCTTTTCTGGGTTACCCATAAATGTTGGGGCAAATCCACTCACCCATGCATGATAGTTGCTCTGCATCGTATTGTATAATTTGTCGAGATCCGACTGCTCGAATCCTCCTATATATCCATCGTCATTCAGGTACCTTGGAGAAGCGTTGATGAATATATGTTTGCTGAATATTTCAGCTGCTTTTATTGAGGCAAGCATGCCTGTAATTCCACTTACCGAATGGCCAATAAAGACGGCATCTTTTATATCTAACTCTTCTGTCAAATCTATAATGTCATCAGCATAACTTTGAAGGTGAGAATACTTATTATTGCTGTAAGCCGCAGGGGCAGATTTGCCGGCACCGACGTTGTCAAATGTTATTATTTTATATCTTTCTGAAAATGCCTTTATTACAAATCTCCAATAGGTTTGGTCAGTTCCAAATCCATGACCGAAAACAAGAGTTTCTTTGGAATCCTGATTTCCTGTTATAGTGACATTATTTTTTTCTATTGAATTCATACACAATGACTAATACTTCCCTTCTAGCGATTTAACAATCTTCCGCAGTTCTTGTTCCACTTAAAATGATTTTGAACTTTAATGATGAGTGATAATGAGCGTTTTACGCAATTCCAATTTACATTTTGCTACATTTTTACGGTGGGATTTTCGAAAGGTTAAGGGAAATTGGGGAACGTATTAATAGTATATTTAATCTAGATTGGATAGATTAAAATTATTGGCTTAAATTTGATCTTGAGATTTAAAAAAATGATTGTATACGGTATCAAAAGCTGCGACACAGTTAAGAAAAGCACGGAATGGCTTAAAGGGCATAATTTTGAGTTTGAATTTCATGATTATAAGTCCAAGGGGATAAGTAAAGAAAAACTTCGGGAATGGACAAGTCAGGTTTCATGGGAAGTTCTGGTAAATAAAAAAGGTACCACCTGGAAGAAACTTGATGAATCTGTTAAAAGCAATATTGTAGACGAAGTTAGTGCTATAGAATTAATGAGGGAACATACAAGTCTTATTAAAAGACCCGTAATAGAAGTTAATGGAAGGATTGTAGCTGTTGGGTTTAAAGAAAAGGAATATGCTGAAAAACTCGCTTAAGAGTGCTCAGCATGTCTTTTATAGATTTTCTTTCAGGTACTTTTTTTCAAGTAACTCGTATTCGTCTGGCAAGAATTTCAAGAGGAATGACGTGTAATAGTTGTATGTCTTGTGTTGATAAACCATAGGCTCCTTTTTATAAAGTTCCGAATTTTCAGAATTACCGTTAGAAGTCTTGGGGAAAATGGAAAGCAGTGTATTTTTTTGAAGATTGGATGAATCTTTAAGTATCTTCGGATATACTGATTTGAAAATTTCAATTCTGTTGCCCAGCTTATGATAATTTATATCATCAACATATGGAGGCATAGTCACGACACCCACTTCTTTTGATATCTGCTTCACCACTGAGGTACTGAGTTTTCTTACAGCACTTGCTAGGTTTTTATCAAATAATAAGAATATACCATCTTTAAACTTTTCACCTAAGCTTGCCTCTTCAAGCAATAAGGACTTCAATCCTTGTGAAAATGAATTGCATTCTTTGTAATTCACAGGAAGCGTTGGTACTAAATCAGAAGGATTAATAATGTTGAAGCTCATGTTGGTTTGACAGAATCTTTCATTGTATTCTTCTGTAAAGGCCTTGTTTCCTATCATTGGTGCCGCATAGGAGTAGCATTTGAAGGTGTTTCTGGAAGAAAGTTTATTTTGAGGAAGGTTTTCAAGATAAGCAAGAAGCATATTGGCAAGTGCACCTCCCTGACTATGACCTGTGATCAGAAAATTGAACACGCCTTCTTTGTTTAATTTTTTGATATGCAACAATACATCTTCGTGCAGAAAGGCTATGCCCAGTGCATAGCCGGCATGAACAGCTGTATGATTATTTTTAGCAAAAGTATATTTGAATTTTTCATTCTGAATTTTTATTACTCCTTTGGCAGGAATCATTGCTGAATAAATATTTTCCATCCAGCTTATTTTTTTTGAAGTAGATCCGCGGAGATTAATGATGGCGATATTATCTTTTTGATAGATCTGATATATGTTATCCATTCCTAATACTTCGGAAGTGTATGTTTTTACATAGCCTTTCGGAATTATAGTTGTGTCGGTACCGTATAATTCCAGAAAGCAAAAACTATTGCATAGAGCTATCATATCCCTGGCTTCCACTTTATTAAATTCCTTTTCAGGCTGAGCTTTAAGAGTAGAGCTTAAAATAAACAGTATAAGACTTAGTAATGCCGATTTTTTCATTTCCTTAAGAATTTATAAAGTATTCTAAATTAGTTTTTTTACTCCAAAAAAATTATTCAAAATGAAAATTATAGTTATTTTTAATGATACTTTTTACACGAAACCTAGAATTAAATTAATGTTCTAATGAGATTCTAATTGTATTTTCATTCATTTTTAATTATTTAAATTGATATTGCAAAGAGTGTTTTAGTCAAATTGGATTAATAGTCTTTAACTTTAACCCTAAATAAAACGGTAACTTTTTCAACCAGAGGAATTTGCCGAACCTAACAGAGTACTAATTTAATTAAAAGGAGAATAATGAATTTTTTTAAAACCGATTCAAAACGAGCTATCGAAGCTATTTCAGAAGCGCAGAAAATAGCATTTGCACCAGTTATATTTCAGGCGGTCAGATGTTTAAGAGAGCTAGGGATACTGGAATATGTTTCGAAAAAAGGCCAGGCTGGAGCCAAGCTCGAAGATATTGCAGCCGATTTGGATTTATCGGTTTATGGAGCAAGAGTGTTATTGGAAGGTGGATTGGGAATTGGCGTTTTGTATCTGAAAGAAGATGAGTCCTATATAATTACCAAAGTAGGGCATTTTATTCTGTATGATGAGATTACAAATGTAAATTTCAATTTTATACAGGATGTATGCTATCAGGGCTTAAATGACCTTAAGGATTCTATTAAAAACGGAAAACCTGAAGGGTTAAAAGTTTTCGGGAACTGGCCAACTATCTATGAGGGACTTTCAAAGTTACCTTCTAAAGCAAAAACAAGTTGGTTTGAGTTTGATCACTATTATTCAGATCAAGCATTCGATTCTGTTTTGCCATATATTTTTAAGCATAAGCCAGCTCGCATATATGATATCGGAGGAAATACAGGCAAGTTTTCACTAAAATGCGTGAAGTATGACAAAGACGTTCAAATGACCATTATTGACTTGCCAGGACAGCTGGCAATGGCCCAGGAGAATATTGCGAAGGAAGGATATTCAGAAAGAATAAAAGGCCATCATGTGAATTTGTTGGATGCATCTCAAAGCTTACCTAAAGGGACAGATGCAGTTTGGATGAGTCAATTCCTGGATTGTTTTTCGGAAGAAGAGATTGTTTCTATTCTGAAAAGATGTGTAGATGCAATTGACGAAAATGGTGCAATTTACATTCTGGAGACATATTGGGATAGACAAAAATTTGAGGCATCAGCATTCAGCCTTCAGATGACTTCCTTATATTTTACTGCCATGGCAAATGGAAACAGCCAGATGTACCACTCTAAAAATCTGATTCAATGTGTTCATGCTGCAGGCTTGTATGTAGAAGAAGATATTGACAACATTGGGGTAAGCCATACCTTGTTTAGATGTAAAAAAAGAAAATAATCTGACTGTTATACTACCTCAGATAATTCAGTTTCTCTTTACATATCCTTCCAATTCCCATACATCAGGGAATTATACATGTTTAATTTATTTATAATGTGTTTTTAGAAACCTGAACCTTGTTTTCGGGTTTCTAAAAATTACATTTTTATTTCAGTTTGTTGTTATGGTACATTTACCTCCGCTTATATCAGATTTAGGGCTTATACTGGGAGCTGCCGGCCTCATAACTTTAATTTTCAAAAGAATTAAACAGCCGCTGGTGCTGGGATATATAATTGCTGGTCTGCTTGTGGGGCCGCACATTTCTCTTTTCCCTAACATTACGGATGAAGAGAATATCAAGGTCTGGGCAGAAATAGGGGTTATATTTCTTCTTTTTACACTTGGGCTGGAATTCAGCTTTAAAAAACTTGCTTCAGTAGGAGGGGCCGCTTCCATCACAGCTATTGTGGAAGTTATTTTCATGGTTGGAATTGGTTTTGGAACAGGTAAGCTTCTAGGCTGGTCAAACATGGATAGCATATTCCTGGGAGGTATTTTGTCCGTATCCTCTACAACAATTATCATCAGGGCATTTGAGGAGCTAGATGTAAAAACACAGCAGTTTGCAATACTGGTATTCGGAGTGCTTATTGTAGAAGATTTGGTAGCGATCCTTCTCCTGGTGTTATTATCAACCCTTGCAGTGAGTAAGATATTTTCAGGAGCAGCAATGCTTGTTTCAGTTTTAAAGCTGGCATTCTTTCTAATATTATGGTTTATAGGGGGTATTTTTCTTATCCCTACATTCCTCAAAAAAACAAGAAAATTAATGAATGATGAGACATTGCTCATTGTATCTATTGCCCTTTGTCTGATCATGGTTTTGCTTGCGACTAAAGTAGGCTTTTCTCCGGCTCTTGGAGCGTTTATAATGGGATCTATTCTTGCCGAAACTACTCAGGGAGAAAAAATTGAACATCTCGTAAAATCAGTAAAGGATCTGTTTGGAGCAATCTTCTTTGTTTCTGTGGGAATGCTCATTAATCCTGAAATGCTCATTAAAAACATCGGTCCGGTTTTACTCATAACTTTCGTAACTATAGTTGGAAAATTGATTAGTTCTTCCACAGGAGCAATGCTCTCAGGACAATCACTTAAAAATTCTGTTCAGTCCGGAATGAGTCTGGCCCAGATCGGTGAATTTTCATTTATCATCGCAACACTAGGACTTACACTGAAAGTGACGAGTGATTTTCTCTATCCTATAGCTGTTGCTGTATCTGCAATAACAACATTCACAACTCCTTATCTTATTCGCTTATCACCGGGATTGTATTCGTTCCTCGAAAAAAAGCTTCCTTCAAACTGGATCAAAAAACTCAACAAATACAGTTCCACTGCCCAGGTAATCACCACAACCAGCGACTGGAAGATTTATTTGCATTCATATATTTATAATATTGTTATACAGTCAGTTTGTATCATCTCTATATTCTTTGTCTCTACCAGATACATATTGCCTTTTGTTAGAAACCATGTTAGCAATATAATCATAGTAGATTTTGTAGCTGCGGGGTTTGGATTGCTGCTTGCCGCCCCATTTTTATGGGCTTTATCTGCAAGACGAATTCAGGAAAATGCATTTTCAAACTTATGGCATAACGAAAATGTAAGCCGTGGTCCTCTAATTGCATTGAACCTTTTCAGAGTTATGCTGGGCTTGTTTTTTACAGTTTTATTAGTGATTCAGTTTATCTCAGACCCTGTTTTTTTAATACTTGTAATTGTAATGATTGCGGTTTTGAATAGCTTGTTTTCTAAAAAGATTCAAAAGATGTATAGTAAAATAGAGAGACGTTTTTTGACAAATCTTAACGAAAAGGAGGTAGAAGCTTCACATAAAGATAAAATCAGACCAGATATAGTTCCTTGGGATGCTCACTTAGTAGAGTTAAAAGTTTCTCCGGAATCGCCTTTTGTAGGGCAGAATCTCTTTGATCTTGGAATTAGAGAAAAGTTTGGAGTAAACGTTGCCATGATCGAAAGAGGAAGAAATACAATTGCTAATCCTGGCAGAGATGAAAAGTTATATCCGGGAGATGAGGTGATGGTAATCGGTACAGATGATCAGCTGGCTAAATTAAAGCCATTCATAGAGCTTTCTGAAGAAAACAGACCTCCTGTTCAAAAGGAAACTATGACGCTGCAAAAGGTCACAATCAACTCAAATTCTCCTCTTAAAGGGATTACAATACGATCCTCAGGTATGAGAGAAAAGGCTAAAGCACTTGTGGTCGGCTTAGAAAGAGATGGAGAGAGAATTTTGAATCCTGATTCTTCTATGCAATTTGAGGAAGAAGATATAGTCTGGATTGTAGGCAATCCGAAAAGATTACAGGATTTTATGTTGCAATTGTAAAACTAATATTTAGAAATAGTAATAAATTTTCAGTATATATTTATATAAATAAGGTTGAAATCGTTTCAGGGTATCTGTAATTTGCAGCAGATATTCTAAATGATTTTAAACAGCTTATTTATTCATGAATTATTTTTTCAGATTCATTGCTCTTTTTCTATTGCCTTTCTGTATTCAAGTATACTCGTATGGTCAATCTCTGAAAAGCACTCATTACTGCGCTTCTGACTATTTGAATGAACTTAAAAAGAAGGATTCTTCATACATTTATAAACAAAAGCTTGCAGAGGAACATATGAGATCTGTAAAGCATAAGAGAGGTGCCTTAGAGCTTGTCTACACTGTTCCTGTCGTTGTTCATATAATTCATAACAATGGATCTGAGAACATTAATGATAGTCAGGTTATTCAGGGTATCAAAGATTTAAATGATGCGTTCAGAAATATTGGTTATTATGATCCTGCCAATGGTGCAGATATAAAAATTGAATTTTGCCTTGCAGTACGTGATCCTGATGGAAATTTTACCACAGGTATTAACCGCATTCAGTCACCTTTTACAGATTTAAACATGGATAATGACGATGCTCTGAAAGCTTTGTCTTATTGGGATGGTACTCAATACCTGAACTTTTGGCTTGTTAAAGAAATCTCGTCCTCACTCTCTTTTGATGTGGCAGGATATGCTACGTTTGCGGCATTACATGGTGACAAAGAAGATGGTGTCGCTGTGGAAGCCAGATGGTTTGGAGCTTCACAAGACTACTCCAAAGTACACATTCATGAAGTCGGTCATTATTTTAATCTTTACCATACCTTTCAGGATGGTTGTAATAATGGTAACTGCGAAACTAGTGGTGATCTTGTCTGCGATACACCTCCTGATAATTCTCAAGACAATTCTGTCGCTTCATGCACTGCGCCTCCCAATACCTGTCTGACAGATGATGTAGATCTTTCGGTACTAAATCCCTTCAGACCTATTGCTCAAGGAGGACTTGGAGATCAGCCGGATATGATTAGTAACTATATGGACTATTCTTATATCACTTGTCAGAATGCATTTACAGAAGGCCAGAAGAAAAGAATGAGAGAAACATTGGAAGGTCCGAGAGCTAGCCTTATTAATTCACTCGGATGTATGCCTTGTCCACAGGTTGTCAGTGCATCATTTGATATTTCAGATGCGGATGTGGTTGCGGGAACAGAAATACATTTTACCAATACAACAACAGGTGCTACCACTTATGAGTGGCTCATTAACGGAAAATCAGAATCTGCAAATACTCATTTTAATAAGATCTTTAATAAACAGGGGATTTATAAAATCAAACTGATCTCTGGCAATAGCTATCCAGGCTGTGTTAAAGAAGTAGTTAAAAGTATAACGGTAACTTGTCCGGCAAAAGCAGCATTTACAATGGATAAAATATATTCAGCTGGAGGTGACATGGTTTCTTTTACAAGTACATCTGTTAGTGCAACTACCTACAGATGGATGGCAGATGGAAAGGAGTTTAGTATTAATTCCACACCTCCTTTGTTTCCTTTAGCTGATGAAAGTTATTCTTTTCAACTTATTGTCTCTAATGGAATCTGCACCGATTCTTCTGAAATTAAATTTTTGAACAATCCTCCTTGCTCTAATTCTAAGAATGGTAATAACTGGTATTTTGGAGAGCACACAGGACTTACATTTAATTCTTCCCCACCTTTACTACTGGCTGATGGGGCAACATTTTCACGGGAAAGAGGAATGGCATCTTATTCGGACCTGAATGGGAAAATCTTATTTTATACAGACGGAAAAAGTGTATGGAATAAAGATCATCAGCTTATGCCGGATGGCACAAACCTTAGCGGAGGAGACTATGTGCAACATTCAGTATTAATCACACAAGATCCAGGTAATTGTGATCAGTACTATATTTTTAGCGTTGATGCTTATAATACAGATAACTTTAGTTACTCATTGGTAGATATAACCAAAGATGGAGGTAAAGGAAATGTTGTATTGAAGAACCAGTACATTAATAATGACAATGGATATGCTATTACAGCTGCGTATCATTCAAACAAAAAGGAAATCTGGATTATTACAAATAAAAGATATACCAATAGTTATTATTCCTACCTGCTTACAGCAACAGGTCTTCAATCGCCAGTAATTTCCACTCTCGGAGAAGTTAACACAGCTGCATGGTCAGGTCTTCGTATTGCACCAAGTGGTAAAAAAATCGCCTCAGGTATGGCTGGAAAAGGTAATATTGATCTAATGGATTTTGATATTTCCACTGGTGTTCTTTCAAATGCTATCCATATTCCATTAACAAGTAGCGCAGGTTTAAATGCAATATCTCTTGGCGACTTTCCGCATATTACAGGTATTGAGTTTTCAATTGACAATTCAAAGCTTTACTTCATATCCAATGTGCCTTCTATTCTTGGACAAATAGATATTACACAAGGATCACAAGAGAAAATGATGGATACTTATTATACTGAAAAACCTTTTAATGTAAATTTGAATTCAATGAAGCGTGGGCCTGATGGAAAAATTTATGTTACTGGCACGAGTTTTCTTGCTACTTCTTATATTTCTATTGTAGATAAACCTGAACTGTCCGGAAGTGCATGTGCTATTCAGTGGAATGCTCTTCAACTCAATGCTGCTGCAGATAAGGGGTTGAATAATTATATTGATATGTGTGATCCTGTTTGCACTGCATTGCCAGTTCATTTATTGAACTTTTATGTTGCAAAAGCTGATAACTATAACGAACTGGTATGGCAGGTTACAGGTGAAAAGTCTGTAAGCAATTATGTAATTGAGCGTTCGGAGAATTTAAATACATTTATTCCTTTGACAAAAGTTAAGGCTGGTATGAACAGAGAAGCCTTGAAACATTATAACTATAGGGATTTAAATCCAATTGAAGGAGTAGCATATTATAGGCTAATGGAAGAAACAGAAGAAGGAGGTCTGCATCAGCTAGGTTTGGTGGTTGCAGACAGAAGTCTTCAAAAGCAAAGATTGGTTTCGAATATTTACCCTAATCCGTTTGTAAATAAATTGTCTGTTACATTAAATTATAAAATCTCCGGAGAGCCTGTATTATTTGAGCTTGAGAACTTGTTGGGTGAAACTGTTTTTTTATCTGAATTAAAAATAAATGAGTCAGATATGGGACTATACATCCCTCAAATAGAAACAGGTATGTATTTGCTGAAGGTTCAGGCAGGCGGTATAAGTGAAGTCTACAGGCTTATTAAAGATTGATAGTGAAAGATTTTGAAAAGTAAATAAAAAGCCTGCACTTATTAGGATGCAGGCTTTTTATTTATTACTTACTTTGACTCATTGATTTTTTTATCATTTCATCAAAATATAAAATAGACCAGATGATGTTGGTTTTCTCTGAGTATGGTACCACGTCGTCCAGTGTTTCAAACAGAGATTTAGTAAAATCCTGCTTGTTTTTCATTTCTTTTTCGAGGTGAGAAATGTTTGTTTCTGTTTCTGGTATTGACATCTCGCGAAAAGAAGAACCTGGTTCCGGGTTAAGTGAAAGAAACGGTAAAATTTCAATCAGATAAGCAAGTCTGGATTTGTATATTTCTATCAGGTCAAGTTTCTGAAGCTTATTTAATTCATCCTTAGAATAAAATTTTGTTATTCTAATATTAGGTTTTACAAAGCAAAGTGTTGAATCGCTTTTTTGCTTTGCACTCACATTTTGCGTGGCTTGCGAAAAGCCTTGAGTGTGCAGGAAAGTGGACAAATAAATTGTACAAGCTGCCGAAAGCTTAACAAGTCTATTATTCATGGGTCAAACTGTTTATTTACGAAATTTAGAAAAAAAAAGTTGAAAAAAAGAATCTAAATCCGCAAGAATCTAAAAAAAATTTTAGATCTTCTTGGATCAGTACTATGTTTTAGATTAAATTAAATAAATTTATGATGAAGTAATTCAGTTAATAATTTTCAAAATTTAATACTTGCAACAATTCTAATTGTTTGATCATTAAAAAAATAAAAGTAAAAATGTATCAAAAAAGCTTCCTGAGCACTTTGAAACGTTATAAATAAACAAGGCTAAATTGAACTACTTTATTTAAATATTGCTAATTGATTTTTATAGTAACAACATTTTAACTTAAACGAACTTAATAGAAAAAATTCTTGGTTGACAAATTCCATGCATAAAAGTATCATTTATTTATTTGTATTGATTCTTCTGGTTAATATGGACCTTGGAGCATCCCCGGCATCGGTTTCCGGTATTGTTCTGGATGCTGTTACCAAAGAACCTCTGCTTTATGCAAATATTGAGGTACAGGGTAAATCACGAGGTACTGTCACCAACAGCGAAGGGCGGTTTATACTTGATACTGAAGATCTAACACTGGGTGATACTATAGTTTTTTCATATATAGGCTATGAAACCATCAAAATCAGGCTGGAGGGATTAATGAAATCCGGTGAAGTATTGATGCCTCAAGCCTCAGGCCTTCTTAATGAAATTCAGATAATTGCCCAAAAATTATCAGTCGAAGAAATATTAAAAAAAGTAAAAGAAAATTTTAATAAGAATCATCGCGCATCTTTTGATAAAAAGCATTTATTTTTTCATAGTTATGAAAGAACACCTTTTAACAAAGATAATCAACTGGTTTTGAAAAAGTCCGACTTTGTTGGTTTGGACAAAGCTACCTTTAATGAGCTATTTAAAAAGATTCCTTCGGAGATTGTAGAATATGAAGATGTAATAGTAAACCTTTATGGAAATGGAACAACTTATAAATTGATCCCTGAAAAGGCGATTTCTCTTGAAGACGGGTCTCAGAAATCTCTTCTTAAGGAGTTTGAAGACAAACTGGATACCTTTTTCAGCGATATTGAGAAAAGCAGAGAAAATGAAGATATCTATTATAAAATCAGAACAGGGATCTTAAGTAAAAAATTTAATAACGAAGAGACTGATGAACCCACCTGGACTACCAATAAAAACGACACTCTCAACTATACTGTAAATACCAACCTTGTAAAAAGTGAAATTATATACCTGCTGAAGGAATATACCCTAGCCGAAAGTAAAAACTGGGAATTTATAAATAATACTAGAAAGTATAATTATACAATGGATGACATAACCATTGTCGATGATGAGCCTGTGTACAAAATTCATTTTCTCCCCCAAAAACAAGGGCTATTTGAAGGAACAATGTATATTTCAACTTCTTCATTTGCGGTATTAAAGTTGGATTTTGCTTTTGCAAAAGGTAAGAAAAGTGAAAATTTTAAATTACTTGGAGTAGGGCACTCTATGAATTTTAAAGAGGCTCATATTATTTTTCAAAAAGGTAAAACTGCTTATTTCCCCAAATTTATCAGTGTAAAACAAAACGAATTTGCATCTATTGACAGGAGCTTTTCGATTACTAAAAAGGAAAAAAGATTTTTCATAGACAAAGAATTAAGTGAAATGAAACTGGATGTGGAATTGTCTTTTAACTCCGAAAGCAAATGGGAACTACTTGTAATGGATGCGGAGGATATTGATGAGTCAGCATACAATCGAATATTACAACCTGCTACCATGAAGTTTAAAAAGGAATATGCCTATAATTCTGAAATGTGGAAGAGCAGGACTATTCTGGTTCCATCTTCAGAATTGAAGAAGTATCAAAATAAATGACAAGATTGAAAGATGGAGTTTTTTGAGCTTATCAGTGAGACAATTTTTAGTGAATTTGTTTATGGACTGTTTCGTATTATCGGAGCATGTTTCAGATTTTTGTTTTTAAGGAGATATAAATTTAGAGAAATTCTAAGTCAGGATTGGAATGGGTTGGGTGGGATTATTGGCTGTTTTAATAATAGTCAGTTTTATAATTTGGTTTGCTAAACTTTGTTAGCCGAAATAAATTTAAATTAATTTTCCTTTTTAAGATATTATTTTAAATTTGTAGTCATCTGATGATATGATGAGTATTCCTACACCAATAAAACGCCAAAACCTTGCAGAGGAAGTTGTAAATCTTCTGAAGCAAAAAATCAGTTCCGGTGAATATACGGAAGGGCAAAAATTGCCTTCAGAACCTGAGTTGATGCAGCTTTTTGGTGTAGGCAGGTCTACAATCAGAGAGGCAATACGGATATTAGCGAATACAGGAATGGTGAGAGTGCAACAGGGGGCAGGTACATTTGTAGAAAGTCATCCTGTTATTGCAGAGCCTTTATCAAAGAGGCTTCAAAGAGAAAATGGAAACGACCTGAATGAGGTTCGTCAGTTGCTTGAGTTGAAAATTGCTGAAAAAGCAGCAATGTTTCGTTCTGATAAGGATATTGAAAAAATGAAATACTTCCTGGATCTAAGAAAGGGAGCGGCTTTTGCTAACAATACAGAAAAGTGTATTGAAACTGATATTAACTTTCATATCAGTATTGCAGAAGCTAGTCAAAACGATATTCTGGCTGATTTATACAAGACATTTACCACTGAGATGAAAAAGTCTTTTCAGGAATCTTATGTAAATACAGAATCGTTCCTCGAAACTCAGTCAATGCATGAAGCTCTTCTTCAGTCAATTATTGATAAAGATTCTCAAAAGGCCTGGTACTGGGCAGCTTATATTACCAATCAGTGCAAATAAAAATTTTTAACCTTAAACATCAGATGATCTGATTAATCAAAATTGAATTATGAAAAATTCCGAGGATTTAGTTGCTTCCAAAGAAGCTATGCAAAGCACTGTTATGGTGATTTTGTTAGGAATAAGTTTTTCCCACATGTTAAATGATACCATTCAATCTCTGATTCCCTCTATTTATCCTCTTGTGAAAAACTCCCTTCATCTTAGTTTTGCTCAACTGGGTCTTATTACGCTTACATTTCAGCTTACATCATCCGTATTGCAGCCATTTGTAGGCTATTACACGGATCTTAATCCTAAACCCAATTCACTCGCTATTGGAATGGGATTTACTCTTATAGGTCTTATTTTATTATCTCTTTCTTCCACTTATCCTATGATCTTGGTTTCTGTAGGTCTTGTGGGAGTTGGTTCTGCCATATTTCACCCGGAAGCTTCAAGGCTAGCTTATATGGCATCAGGAGGTAAGAGGGGCTTCGCTCAGTCTCTGTTTCAGGTGGGTGGAAATGCTGGCAGTGCGATTGGACCTTTGCTTGCAGCTTCTATTATAGTACCTTATGGGCAATCCAAGATTATTTGGTTTTCTCTTATTGCTTTGGTTGCAATTATCGTTTTGTTTAACCTAGGAATATGGTATAAGAATAATGGCCTTAACAGAATTAAGAAACAGAAAAAAGAGGCTGAAGTAAGGTCTTTGCCAAAATGGACTGTCATATTTTCCTTGGGAATACTGATTATGCTCATCTTTTCAAAGTACTTCTACATGGCAAGTATGAGCAGTTATTTTACCTTTTATCTGATAAATAAATTTCATGTGTCGATTCAGACTGCTCAGGTATATTTGTTCATCTTCCTTGTATCTGTTGCTGCTGGCACTTTGATTGGTGGGCCTGTTGGAGATAAAATTGGCCGTAAATATGTAATCTGGATTTCAATACTTGGTGTCGCTCCGTTTACGTTATTATTACCTTATGCAAACCTACAATGGACTGCAGTACTGATCAGCTGTATCGGATTGATATTGTCTTCCGCATTCTCAGCTATTCTTGTGTATGCACAAGAATTAATGCCTGGTAAGGTAGGGATGATCTCTGGCCTGTTCTTCGGACTGGCATTTGCAATGGGAGGAATAGGCTCGGCTATTCTAGGAAAACTTATAGATATTTCAGGTATCGAATATGTCTTCCAATTGTGTTCGTTCCTTCCTTTAATTGGATTGATTACGGCATTTTTGCCTAATCTGGAAAAGAAATAATACTATTTGATAATAAATTAATTTTGAAAGTATCAATATGAAGGTCAGGAAAACCATTGCAATTGACATGGACAATGTTATTGCTGACGTTGAGTCGCATTATATAGATTGGTATGAAAAAGAAAATGGAGTAAGAGTTGACAGAAACTCATTGAGCGGAATACCTGAAACGGAAGCCTTGCCGGATAAAACAGCAGTCATGAGATACTTATTTACTCCAGGCTTTTTTCGCACTATACCTGTAATGAAGGGAGCAAAAGAAGCCTTACAAATTCTTTCTGGAAATTATGAAATATTCATAGTATCTGCAGCAATGCAATTCCCCCAGTCTTTAAGTGAAAAATACGAATGGCTAGCAGAACATTTTCCCACTATAAACTGGAAGAACATCGTGTTGTGTGGAGATAAGTCTGTTATCAAAACCGATTATATGATTGATGATCACATAAAGAACCTGGATTATTTTAAAGGTAAACCATTACTTTTTACAGCAAGTCATAATGTCCACGTCACTCATCATGTAAGACTGAAAGACTGGAATGATGCTCTAGGTTATTTTGAAAATGAACAAAACCGTTAGCTGAATAAAATCTAAATACATATAAAATAAAAAATTCCCACTCATAGTTAATGAAAACTAAGTGGGAATTTTTCATTTAAAACAGATTTACTTTTTGAATATATTTCTTGTGTAACAGTGGCTTTCTGTTACTAAATTTAAATAATAAACTCCTGGAAGCAGTTCGCTTCCTATGCTCAATTCATTGGCGTGTATGTCTTTGGTGTAGAAAATTTCTTTTCCTTCTGAATTAAATAATCTTACACTTAAAATTTTCTCAGGTCTTTCCATTGATATTTTCAAATCAGATGAAAACGGATTTGGAAAGATGAACAGTTGGTTATTATTATCAGAGACTTGGATGGCGCTCACAGTACTTATTGAAACGGATATTGTATTAGATTTCGATGTTTGGCCTTTGTTGTCTTTTGCAATGGCAAAAATATCATATTTTCCATCATTAGATTCAGTCCAAAGCATTGAATACGGCGGCTGGGAAATTGTGCCTATTAAATTGTTTCTACTATAAAACTCTATACTTGCAATACTGCCATCAGAGTCATTTGCTGTTGTTTTAATATTGATTGAAGCAGGAGCATTGAATACACTGTTATTTGTTGGTTCTATAATCGAAATTGTTGGTAAGGAATTAACACTAATTTGAAGGGGAGAGGAAACTGTGCTTGCGTCTGTATTATCAAAAGCCTTTGCAGTAATGGTGTGGTTTCCAGCTGATACATTGGTTAATGAAAAACTATATGGCACATCATTATCAGTTCCCAAAAGGGAAGACCCATCATAGAACTCTACTTTGGTTATAGTGCCATCAGGGTCTGTTGCATTAGCATTAATGACAAATGATCCGGGAGCATTAATTATCTGGCTGTTTTCAGGATCTATGATAGTTATAACCGGAGGAAGATTATTTAATTTGTAAAGAAAAAAATCATCTCCACAAGCGCTTCCTGTACCGGATTGTTTATACCAAAATACAATTGCACTGGTATTGGAACTTCCTGTAGTAAAGACCACAGAATCTTTAGTAAGCGAAGTACTACTTATAGTTTTGGTAATCTGATTTCCGCCATAATTCTTGACACCAAACATTGCTGATTCTCCAGAGGTATTTACTTTTCCATATCCTCCGAATACATATCTGGTATTAGGTTCTAGCGTAACTGACCTTTCAATGCTGACAGGATTTCCTGAGAGCTTTACACCATAATTACCAGCCCTTTTGCAATCAGTGGTTACCGTCGCATTATTCCAAGGTCCCCATGGAGAAAGGCTGCCTGTTTCAAAATCAAAATTTGCAGATTCATTTGCCTTCCATACTCTTACCCAATCGCACTGGAATAAGGCAGGCCATTGAGCATTTGCAAGGGGAGTGGGAGCCCAGCCATCTATTGCAAGGTTAATAATCATATACATGTTTTTACCTTGTGCAGCCTCTGATCTGTTTGTATAAGAATTAAGCAGCTGTCCATCGAAATAAAACTTCATATATGTTGGTCCCCATTCTACTCCGTAAGTATGAAAAGCTTGTGATTTGTCTGGTCCGGTATGAGTAGTTCCAAATGATTTCTCATTCTGCCAATCCGGGCCATAGTGGTAATAGTAGTGGTGGACTTTGCGATCGTCTGGAATTTCCAGAATATCAATTTCCGGAGGCCAAGCTCCATCGGCATTCAATGTCCAGAATGCTGGCCATGTTCCTGATGTAGATGGAGCTTTGAATCTTCCTTCAATATATCCATAAGTTGTCTCGAATTTTCCTTTTGAATGGATAGCCCCGCTGGTATAATCAAAGCTGAGGTAACCAAAATCAGGATATTTATCAGTTCCTGCAGGTGCGTTGGGGTGTCTTTTATTTATTGCTTTTAAGCTGAGAATTCCATCTTTGAGAGTGACCATTGAGTCTGTCATATAAGCCCTGTGGTTATGGGTATTCCCCCAAGGATAATTATACCCCCATTTAGATTGATCCAACTTTGTGCCGTCAAAATTATCTTCAAATACAAGCTTCCAGTTGGCTGAAGCGCCAGGTGGTTGAGCATTTGAAAATTGGAAGTATAAAATATTAATTAAAATCCATATGGAGCAGTTTTTCCTGTTCATATTTTGTTAGATCTGTTTAGGTCCTTCTACATTACAAATTGGGAAGAAATTGGTAAACTGAATTGTTGAAAAAAAAGGTTTGGAGGATCTTAAATTAAAAAAGCCCCCCGATTTTCGGAGAGCCTTTTTAATATGGAAAGAAAATATAGTTTATTCGACTACAACTCTAACATGTTCAATACCATTTGCGCCTGTAAGCTCGAGCATGTAGATGCCACGGGAAACATTTTGCAATGGTAGCTCTTCATTTAAGGCAGAAAGAGATTTTGTTTTAACAACATTTCCTGCCATGTCCATCATTACAACTTTGTTGTAGGACATTGCTTCCTGTCTGATATTGATCAAGCCGTTTGCAGGCATTGGATAAACAGTTACTTTGCGTTCAGCTTTTACAGGTATTGAAGTAATAACCTCGAAAGCTTCAAAAGTCATATTATCAATGTTTGCATCAGGTCCGTCGATAACAAGTCTTATTACTTGTTTTCCTTGTTTCAGGGAAATCGGCTGAGTAGTTTTCAGAGTTGTGTAAGTTTGCCACCCACCTGTTGAAGCTAGAGAGAAATCAGAGTTTGGAATTTTTATACCGTTTTGTTCCAGATGCCATTTTCCGGTAGCACGTTCAGATGCGGCTTTGAAGCTTACATGATATGTTCCAGGATATTTCACATCTACAGTATAGTTTAACCATTCTCCCGTAGCTGTATAGCCTATATTCCAGTTGTTAGTAGTTCCTCCAGCTAGTTCAATGTCCACAGCCTCATTAGGTCTGTAATTTCCACCTGCTTCATTCGTGGTAGTTAGATCATTATATGCAACTCCTTGTCCTCCTTTATCAAAGTTTTCAGCTTCGATAGTTCCTGGAATAGGATATGGTGTTCCAGAATAAGAATTCCCATCACATTCTGCTTGACCGGTATTGCCTCCAACGCATTTACCACATAGGTCAATAAATGCAGTACCTCCAGCAACACCATTACAATCGCAGCCAGTTTCAGGTACGCCACAACCGCATTTTCCTGGTTTTGTTTTGTTCGGGTCATTCGGACAAAGATCAACATCTACATATTCTTCACAGGTCACAGCTTTAGTTTCATCATATCCAAGGCTGAAGTTATCAATGGTCCAGGTTCCTGTAAACGGATTTCTTGCATATACTCCGCTTACTTTTGGATTTACCCAAATAGTGATTTTGGTTACTTTAGAGAAATCAAAAGTTGTTTTGTCATATGTATCTTCCTGAGGGTTGCTATTCGTTCCAGGTGTTGTCGGAGGAGTTCTTTTAACTCCGTTTGTGAAATCAGCAATGATAGTTTTGGTTGTACCATCTACCGGAACTATAAAACGATTGTAAGATCCTAAAGCACTGGCATTGATACTCTTTTCGTTAGCATCTACAAGTTCGATATACAATGCTATGTCATTAGCTGAGTAATTTGTTTTTGTGAAGCTAACATCAAATTTTAGCACAGCATTGGCGCGAAGATCAATAGGTATATGCTTTGTAGCATCTAATTTCCCGAAGTCAAATCCGAAAGTAGAATAGTCTGGGTCAGCATTTATAGATGTGATTACAAGTTTTTCATTCTGAATTACAGCTGAATAAACTTTACTTCCTTCTGAAGGCTTTTTCCAATAAGTAAAATATGGAACAGAATCTCTTGAGAAATCTGTTTTTACATAGGCTTGTTTGTTATTATATCCCTGGCAATAGTTTGTGTTGAACGTATTGGTAATAGGGCATCCATAAATGTTAAGATTAGATCCTGTTGAATTAGGACATACAGCAGGTTTAGGAGTAACTGGGATAGTTACAGATCCGCAAGCTGTATAATTTTTGGTTTTTCTAAGTTCATCGTAGATAAGTTTTCCTGAATTACCTGAGTTATCTGTTCTGAAATTAATCCATGATTCTGTAAGACAAGAACCCTCTTTTAACAATGAAGATGATTCAGTTTTATCTGAAAACTGCCAGTTAGCCCAGCTGATCTTATTTTGTTCTAATAAGGATAACCAGTCTCTGGAATTTCCAGAATTTATATTCCCAGCGCCACTTGCTTCTGTAGTCCCCCACTCTGAAACGAAGACAGGAAACTTAGCAGAAACTGCATCTTTCAAATAGTTTTTATACTGATCATGAGCTCCACTTCCTGCATAAAAATGCAAAGTGTACATTACATTCTTTGAATAATTTGCTGATAAAGGACTATTTCTTGCCTGATCTATTCTGCTGCTCCATTCTGGCGTTCCTACAAGAATAACGGCATTTGGGTCATTGTTTCTAATTGCAGGAATAATATCCTGAGCATAATTTTTAATCTGATCCCATGAAGTCCCACTATTCGGCTCATTACAGATTTCATAAATGACATGTTTTTTGTCCTTATATTTGCTGGACATCAAAGTGAAAAATGCCTTTGCCTGTGATTGATAGGTTCCGGGATTTCCATCCTTTAAAATATGCCAGTCAATAATTACATATATTCCATACTTTTCTGTAAGGCTTACCATTTTGTCTATCCACTGATAATAAAAATCTTTATCAGTAGCTTGCGCAAAGCCCTTTGTGGCACCATCACTATTTTCAGTATAAATAGCAAGTCTCAGCAGGTCAGCCTTCCAATCTTGAGCAATTGCTTTAACTGAAGATTCAGTATAGCATTCCTGGTGAAACATCACCCCATGAGTACTTAGGCCACGTAGCTGTATGGCTGTTCCGCATTCATTGACCAGTTTGCCATCAGTAACATTTAACCTCCCATTCATAGAAAGCGGTGTCTGAGCTCTGGAAAGCACTGCTATTAAAAGAAGCATGTGCATTACGAGTAGAGTTTTTTTCATTTTTCTGTGTTTGATTTGAGTATGTGAAGCATAAAGATAATAAAAATATTAAAAATCCTAAGTGAACATGGCAAAATGCAATTGAAGGTCGTGGTTTTATTGTTTGGAATTAAAATATCACAAAATCATAGCTATACACCTCATTTATAAAAGTGGTATAGTTTCTTTTAATTATTCCTCTTTTAAAGAAATAAATCTTGAATGAATAATTGGGATGGATTAGAAATCAATACTATATTTTGGTAGTAAATTGCATAGACCTTTTTATTCTTATTCCTTTATTATGTTTCTTACAAAAAAAAACACAAGCCTCTGATTTAAATAGGACGCTTGTGTTTGTTTCGATAAATAGTTAAGAAATATTCTTACTGCTTTAGACAGCCTTTATTTTGAATTTACCATTTTTAATGGTGCCTTTATGTTTCACCTGAACCCAAATATAATAGACTCCTGGTTTTGGAAACACATATGGGAATATAATTTCACTATTATATTCATTCTTTGATCTCATAAGACTTATAGTTTGTTTATCAACGACACCAGTCGTATCCAAACTTGCGATATTAGCATCGGATAAATTTCCACATATTGTCACATTTTTATCGATCTTTTGTGCAAGTGCGTATTGAGAAGCCATTGAAATAGTTCCCATAGGATGTAGATGGATAAAGACAGATGCATCATCTTTCATTACTACTGCGTGTCCCGCCATTCCAAGGTATGGTTGCAGGTTTGCTGGCATATTGCCATCTTCAGTACATTTAAAAGAAATTTTTACTGGTTTGCCTGCAATAATATCGTTCTGGATATTGGCCTTTATTTTTAGATTGTCAATAATGGAAGCCTCTGAGTTTAATGGAACATCTCCTGCAAAATCATTAGTATCTATAATTTCCGAATTTATCTTTTCCAATACTTGTAGCGTATCTGTAAGGGTTTCAGCCATCCCGTTAGAATGAACAACTTCAGCAAATACCAGATAATTCCCTTCATTCAAAGAAGGCAGAAAACTCGTAAAATGTAATGAATCTTTTGGTATAGGATGAAGGTGGGCAAACTGTTGACCTTTTGTATCTATCAGAAAAAGATGCATTAACTTACCATGATCGGCAATCAGGTCATTTACTTTCCTTTCTTGCCATTCAGGATTCACAATATCAAGGTAAAGGTTGCTTTTATCATTTTCTTTTTTAATGTGCGCATTTAACTTAAGGGGTTTGAACATGTTATTTCTATAATCACTTTCTACTTTACCCCACCAGTTATTGGCAAATATGAGTAATGATACAATTGAAATAAATGTAATGCTCATGACAATAATAGCTGATCTTTTCCCTTTAGGGGTAGGTATCGCCCCATGAGGGATTGTTGATTCTTTGATCGCAGCTCCTATTATAGTAATAAGTGACAAAATTAAAAAAGCGCCCATAATCTGAAGTCCCAAACTGGTGGTTTGATCCATAGTTCTTGTTGCAGTCGCTATAGCAGGAACCGGGACAATTGTTGAGCCAATACCTTTTTTTCCTTCTACAGATACTTTCACGCTTGAAGAACCGAAGGTCATAAGCCAAAGACTACCTTCATATAAGTGATTCATTCCAGCCACCTTTTTGATGTCATCACCTTTGGGTGCACCTGATGATCCGTATTGATAATAGACAGGTTGTATTTTAATTCGATTTATTTTTTCATTTCCTGCATCTATCAAGATTTTAGCTATTCCCGGTACTACATCCGGTGGTTGTATGGTTATAAGCAAAGGATAAGGACCTGCATTGCCCTGATATACGATATCCGGACTTCCAACATGGGCGCGGGATTGTAAACTTATAAGAACCAGTAATAAAGTTATATAAAGTTTCATCTTTGAACCCTCCTCATCCAGTTACCCCATTTTAAACCCAGGTAAGAGAAGACTATAGCATATGTTAGCGCGATCATAAATCCTAAATAGTATTGAGTTGTAGTTCCTGCATATCTTGTAAATTCAAATCTGTTTGGTACACTTGGATCTTTATAGTAGGGTAAAGCATGTGTTTGGAAAATCCAATTGTGAGATATTGGCGAATTAAGAAAGTAAGAAAAGAACCATTGCGCTATAAATATAGATGCAAAGAACGAGGAACCACATAAGACCGCCTGAGCAAAAATATTTTTGTTGTTGATTCTTTTATAAAGTTTATCAAGTATAAAACCTGGTATAATTAATAATAAAGGAAATAAAAGCGGGACATAATGCTTTATTGGATTAAGAATGGGGGCAAGCTTAGGCTCTGCAGGAATCAGGGGTAACATCCATAGCTGGATGAGCAATATTACAGTATAGAATCCAGTGATTGTTGTAGCAGGATAGCTTAATCTTGATCCACGCATTGTCGCTGTAACGGGCATTATCAAAACAGAACAAATCAATTGGTAAAACAATGGATTATGCATTTTAGTCCTTCCTAAATGCTCTATAATGAATATATACATTGCAATAAGAAACAAAGATGCTGTGTAGGCAAAGCCCCATCTGAGTAGATTATTATTCATGGGATGAATTTGCTCTCTTTGATTTTGAAAGGAAAGGACCGTAAGCATTGTTCCTGTGAGGATACTGATAATGCCTGCAAATAGAAGTGCATGTGGCGGACTTAAAATTTTTACATCAAGACCGTATGTATTATGCCACCAATCATCAAATGGAGCAGACGTAAGCATAGCAGCGGCTCCCCAAATACAAAGTAAAGTTCCTAAAGGGGCTTTCATTCCCCAGAATGATACACTGCTGTTTCTGATTTCTACTTTCTTGCTGAATGTTATTTTTAATAATTTGATGATAGATCCAATGCCAGTAGCAAGTCCACCTAAGTAGATCGCAAGGTGTGGTGGAGAAAATAAACTGTCTCTGCCTATACTCATATGCCAGGAAATGTCCCATATAACGCCAGTCATGATACTTGTTACCCCAAATATTAGAAAGATTGTATATAAAGAAATATGACTTTCTCGCTGTTCAGTTTTCTTTGATGGCAGTTTAAATACAGGTGTAATTGTTTCCATATTAGTCATTTAAAAAAGTGAATATATGAAAACATGTTTAATTCCAGGAAGTTTTAAAAATTTAAAAAATACAATACAATTTTTTTTAATAAAGATATTTTATCAGTAAATCAAGGCTAAAAACTATTACAATATTATAAACCTGTTTCGTTCCCCCAGGTTCGTAATGTATTTATAATAAAAACTACGAATTAAATTTTTCATTAACTAAGATATAATTTTAGTTAATGAAGTTTACACTTCAATAATGTTAAATGTAGAAATATGGAATTAAACTATCTGATATCTTTATATTCAATAATACCAGTCGAAGCATCTATTCTGTTCGGTTCAGCTTCTATATATTCTCCACCTTCATTTTCAAAGTGCAATGGTTGTTGAGAGCTTTGATAAACATAAGAATATTCAGCTTTATCTTTCTCTACTTTTTTATCTGGATCGATCATTGATATAACGTTTATTTGTACACCTTCAGAACGAATAGAGACTTATGAAAAGTTTCACCTCTGAAGGGGTGATGATCATCCCATATTCAATAAGGATAAACTACATTCTGTATAGTTTGCAAAAAAGTTATATGATATGGTAAATAAGGAAACTTTAGGGACTTTAAGATTCGTTTTTAATGAAAAGGAGGCGATTATGGGAAATTTATTGTATATATTAGCTGTGATCCTGTTAATAGGCTGGCTTGTTGGATTCTTAGGTTTTGGTGATGCAGTAGGAGGATTTATACATATATTATTGGTTTTGGCTGTTGTCTTTTTCTTATTTAGAGTAATAAGAGGAGCTTGACCGATTTCTATAAAATCAAAAAAGATAAGTAGAAGTAGAACAAGTTCGTCCTCTTATCTTTTTTGATTTTATAGTTTCATGAATGTAAAACAAAACTTATCTGTCCATTCCTCTCAAGATAAATTCTATCAACATTTTCAAGACTTTCTGATTGTGTTTGTAATCTTACAGCTTCAATTATATCATCATGGGTGATATTATTTTTTTTCAGTGCTGCATCAATAAAGTTACCATTTTCGTAAAGCAAATGAGGATTTCCTTTAACCTGGTGACCTAAAGGATGATAATACAGCGTTAGTTTTGAAAGAAAAAAATGGATGGAGACGAGGACGCAAGATGTAATGATTGTGGGAATAAACTTTGCGCTTCCGACAATTGCTTTAGCGAGTATAGCTCCAATTATGATGCTGATTACAACATCAAAGGTTCCAAATCTGCTTAGTATTCTTTTGCCCCCGAATCTTATAATGAATATCGCGAGGAAATAAATAACTATACCTCGAAAAATCATTGCCCACCATGTGATTTCAGATTGGTTAGCTTTAAAGAGAAGGTGAATGATGTGATCCATTATTTCCTACAATCCCTATCGGTATTTCTTTTAATTACTTCAATAAGTAACTCTCATAGGCACATAAAGTTTAATTGAATTATGATATATCAAAAAAGGCTTAGCTGATTTGAACCTTTATCTTCAGATTTTTTAGATTTACCAAAGACAGTCATACCGCCATATTTGTATGCATTATTTCGTTCTTCTTCAATAATTTTATCGAAATTATCATTAGGGATAAATTCTTTTTCTATTTCAAATGAAAGTTGTGATAGTTTTTTTATAGCTTGATCTTTTTCATTACTTCCTAGTTTGGCTTTTTCTACAGCGTACTTCAATGTATCTATAGTTTCGTCATATACCTTGGTTAAAACAGGAAAAGGGTGTCCATCTTTTCCTCCATGGGCAAAAGAAAATCTTGCAGGATCTTTAAATCTAGAAGGAGTTCCATGAATAATCTCACTTACCAGTGTCATAGACTGTATTGTTCTTGGTCCAAGGTCTTTAAGAAGAATAAGCTCTTCGAAATTTCTTACTTCAGTTTCATGTGCAAGCGCCAGCACACTTCCAAGTCTTTTGAGATTAACATCTGTCACATTGAGTTCATGACGTAGAGGCATTATAAGCTTCTTGATCTCATTCATCATTATTCCGGGTTGTTCCTTGGTTAGTTCCAACAGACCATTTCTTGCAGGTGCAGCTTCTTTATGTGTCAGGTTTAATATTAATCCTTGATTCTTTCCAAAGATGCTGGTGTGAGGTTCTTCTTCAAATGATTTTATGCTTGAACTGTGCCAATGATATCGTCTGGCCATTTTGTTTTGTTCATTCATCCCTTGCTGAACTACAGCCCATTCACCTGTTTTGGTTACAATGAAAGAATGTAGATATAGCTGAAAACCGTCCTGTATAGCATTGTTGTCAATTTTTGCTGTAAGTTTGCTGGATCTTATGAGATCGTTGGCATTCAAGCCTTGTTTTTCTGAGATTTTTAATAACTCATCAGGGGTGTTTCTGGAATGTTTTCCTTTACCTCCGCAAATATAAATCCCGAGCTCTGAGGATTTAGGATTAACTGCTTTTTTTAAGGCTCCCATCACTGATGTTGTGATCCCTGAAGAATGCCAATCCATGCCTAAAACTGCTCCAAATGCCTGAAACCACAAGGGATCACTTAATCTTTTCAGAACTTCTGAGGTACCATAATGATAAATTAAGGATTCGACAATTGCGCCTCCTAGTTTTGCCATTCTTTCAGAAAGCCAATATGGGACGTGCCCGCCATGCAATGGGAGATCAGCAGAACCTGAACGTCTCATGAAATAATTAGGTCAGTAAATGTTGGTTGAGGAATATCTTTATAATTAAAGATACGAAAGAGAAGGAGTAGGAAAAAGTAATTTAAAAATTAAAAATGTTTCTTTCTCTTACCGCTTTTAGGTTTCTTATAAAGAGAGGCAGATGGCTGATATTGTTCAAGTTCTTTTCTCTTTACCTTTACACTTTTGAGATGTTTTTTAGTTTCTCTGCTACTTTCTTTTTGCCAGGTCTGATTTTCACTGTTTAGTGTTTTTGCTGAAGTCTTTTTTTCGGCTGTACAAGCTGAAATCAGAGCTATTCCCAAAGAAACTGAAATTAGTGTTTTTCCTATATGTTTAAAATTGAGAGTATTCATGATTTTACTTGTTTTGTTTCATTATCAGTGTTTTGTAAGTTTATGATAATGGTTTTGAATGATTCAAAATTATAATTTATTTTTAAAACTTATTGAAACTATTATTCAATTGGCCGTTTATTTTATAATTTTATTTAGATAATGTAATTCTATATGATTTCCATACAATTTGATCAACTACAACTTTGGCAATTTTCAAACCTGAGTAAATGCACCGAAATAAATCATTTTGTTTCAGGAAGAAAAGGCGGTTGTAGCGCCGGCGAATTGGGTGGTTTAAACCTCAGTTTTAAAGTCAACGACACTGAGTTAAACGTAATAAAAAATAGAAAGTTACTGTCTCTAGCAATGAATGTTACTGAAAATCACATCGTTTTCCCGGACCAAACACATTCGGATAGGGTGGCCGTGCTTAGAAACTTGGATAATGGAGATTCCTTAAGTAATACTGATGCACTTATTACAAACCTGCAAGGAGTCTGTATTGCTGTAATGTCTGCAGATTGTGTACCTATATTGCTTTATGATAAGCTTAATAAAGCTGTTGGTGCTGTTCATGCAGGCTGGAGAGGAACCGTTTCAAAAATTTTGGATAAGACAATTGGAAATATGGAAAAGGAATTTGGAACGAAGGCTTCTGATCTCGTAGTTGGAATTGGACCAAGTATTTCTCCCGAAATTTATGAAGTAGGTCAGGAAGTGATAGATGCGGCAGAAAATGCTTTTGGTACTATTTCTTCTATGGTCACTAAAATTGAGGGAAAGACTTTTTTTAATTTATGGGAAGCAAATAAATTTCAGTTAATCTCAAGACATTTGAACCCTGAGAATATAGAAATAGCAGGCATTTGCACCTATCAAAATGCTGATAAGTTTTTCTCAGCAAGAAAGTCTCAAAATAAAGCTGGAAGATTTGGGGCAGGGATTGTTATTAATCCCCACTGATTATAATCTTTTAATTGCCATTTCAGCTACAGTCAAACCTATGGATAGAGATGATGTGGCCGCAGGAGAAGGGGCATTCAATACATTGATTGTATTGCTGTTTTCCAGAATCATAAAGTCATCAATCAGCCCGCCATTTCTTTCGCAAGCTTGTGCTCTCACACCAGCACCTCCATGGATAAGATCGTTTTCCTGTATTTCTGGTAATAACCTTTGCAATGCTTTTGTAAATGCTGCTTTGGAAAAAGACCTTTGATATTCTCCTAGTCCTGTTTTCCAATATTTTTTAGCCACTTTCTGGAAGCCCGGCCAGGTAACGGATTCATAAAAATCAGTTAAATTGAAATCTGTTCTTTTATACCCTTCTCTTTTAAATGCAAACACAGCGTTGGGGCCAGCCTCAATACCTCCATTGATCATCCTTGTAAAATGTACACCAAGGAAAGGAAAATTAGGATCTGGAACCGGATAAATAAGGTTCTTAACAAGATGTTGTTTATCCTTTTTGATCTCATAATATTCACCTCTGAATGGTATTATTCTAACATCTATCGGTTTGATACTAAGTGCTGCAATTCGGTCACAGAAAAGACCAGCACAGTTAATGATTAATTTTCCGGAAAAGGTTTTATCAGATGTTACCACTTCTACACCAGAGTTTTTACCAAGGATATCATCAACTTTTTGATTGAGAAAAATTTCTCCTCCCGCTTTTTTAAAAAGTTCTGCATACTTAAGGCAAACTGCAGTATAGTCGATGATTCCAGTCTGAGGTACTACTATTCCTTTTATTCCTGTACAATGCGGTTCATACTCTTTAATTTCTTCACTGCCTATTAGTTTCAGCCCCTGAAGTCCATTTTCTAGCCCTCTTTTAAATACATTATCCATTGCAGGTAGCTCATTTTCACTGGTAGCCACAATGATTTTCCCACACAATTCAAATGGAACTTCATTGGTTCTGCAAAAATCTAAAAGCATATTATACCCTCTGATACAATTTGTTGCCTTTAGGCTTCCCGGTTTATAATAAATTCCCGAATGAATAACTCCACTATTGTTTCCAGTCTGATGTTTAGCCAGCTCATCTTCCTTTTCCAGCAAGGCTACTTTTAAATTTTGGTTTAACTCTTTTATTTTCAGTGCGGTAGCAAGTCCAACGATGCCGCCACCAATAATTATAATGTCGTAATTCATTTTTATTAAATGTACTTCAGGTACTTAACTTTTTGACTTTACCCTGAAGAACAAAAATAATAAGATAATAATCCAAAAGCGAATTGACCGGAAAAACTAATGTTTTTTAAAAGATGTTATGAAGTAGGACAAATAATGGAGGAAAGCTTTATGATGATCGTGTTGCCGTCTTTAATAGTATTAGTAATTATGCTTATTCCTGCTTATATAATAAACTTTAATCAGAGGAGAAGCAAAAGAGATAAGAGAGTTACTGTTTCTGAAACAAATTTGTACAGAAGGGAGGAGGACGACGATATTGAATGGTCCGAACCTGTAGAAATAGAAAGAGAAAAACCTATTAGAGAAAAGCCTATTTATGAAAACAGAATAAGGGACAGAGAGCCTGTGAGAAGTACCCAGGAGCCAGTGAGAAAAACACAAAGGCGCCCAAGAGAAAATTTTAAAAAGTCTGATAATTCAGATCTTAAATAGAACTTGTACTAATCAGAAAGAGGGACTAAGCCAAAGTTCAATCACATATAAAGCAAGAGAGACCGCCATTTGCGAAAGCGGTCTCTCTTTTTATATAAACTATGAGAATTATTTGCATTAAAGTATTTTGCAATAACCTTGCCATATTTTTTGAATAAATTCGAATTTTACTGGAAAGTGGATAAATAAGTTAAATTTGGTCCATTTGATAGGAACATATAAAGAACTAATCCGTTTAATTTTTTTCGAATGAATTTAATCTGTTATATTAAAGGGGAGTTGATTGAAAATTAGATTTATATATTTTTAGCAGTGATTAGTAATCTGGAGAAAAAATACAAGTTTAAGGATCTTAAGATCTTTTCGTCCACTGAAACAATGGATGGCAATACAAAAAAGTACAGAAGGGTATATGATACTAAAGAAATTACCTATTTGTATTGTGAATTATCTTTTTACAATAAACTATTTGACGAAGCTGACTGGGAAGCAAAGATCCTTTTAAAAGCCTTTGCCCTGAATGAGACAGGTAGGAGAGAGCTTTGTTGTATCGAAAGGAAAGTGGAAATAACCTCTGATCAGAATATTGTAATCATTAGGGAAGGTTGGGGAAATAAAGAAGAAGGAACTTTTTGGTTAAGAGGTGACTACGAATGGGAAGCTTACATCGAAGATGAATTTGTTGGGATAAAAAGCTTTTATGTAGAAAACGGTGGGGTGGTAGATCAAAATCTCAATCCATATTTTGAAGTTGATATTGTTCGATTATACGAGGGGCCAAATGAAGGCATAGTCCCTGAGCAGAGAAAATCCTATATTGAGTTTGATGCAAATGAATGTAGATTTATTTGGGTAGAATTTAATATTATTAACAAACAGGCTCTTCCCTGGTACTGTGAGCTGTTTTTTAATTTTTACAATGATGCCGGCCAATTAAAAGGAAATACTTCTGAACTGAAATATATAAACCCGGAGGATAGTTTTATAACCTTTACAACCGGTTGGGGCGCAGATAGTAAGGGGACCTGGTATCATGATAAATATACGCTCGAGGTAATTTTCATGGATCAGCTTATTGCAGTAATTCCTTTTGAAGTTAAAGATGATTTTGTTGAGGGAATTCCTTTAGTTGATTTGAATTTTAGTAACATCCCGCTTCCATTGATACTTCAGGAAGAAAAAGGACCTTCGCTTGAAGAACTGATGAAGAGTCTGCATGAAATGATAGGTCTTTCAGGTATAAAGTCGAAGATCACGGATTATACTTCTTACCTCAAATTTTTGCAGCTGAGAAAAGATCAGGGTTTTGAGGAAAATCAAAAAATAAGTCTTCATTCTGTATTTCTTGGTAATCCAGGTACTGGGAAAACGACTATAGCCAAATTATTGGGACAGATTTATTTCAAGCTCGGACTTCTTTCCAAAGGAAAAGTTACTGAGGCCGGACGAGCTGAACTTTGTGGCAAATACATAGGACAAACAGCTCCTCAAACAAAAGAAGTAATAGAGAAGGCCAGAGGGGGTGTCTTATTTATAGATGAAGCATATTCCCTAGTAAGAGAGGGCGATACAGGCCAGGATTTTGGAAGAGAGGTAATTGAAGTTTTACTAAAAGAAATGTCTGATGGCCCTGGTGATCTGGCAATTATTGTTGCTGGTTATCCTAAGGAAATGAACCATTTTCTGGTATCTAATCCAGGATTAAAATCTCGTTTTAATCTTCTTTTTGAATTTCCTGATTATCTTCCTCAGGAGTTAATTCAAATAGCTGAACTATCAGCTGAAAAAAGATATGTTAAATTTTCGGAAAATGGTAAGAAGTTCCTTTCGGAAAAATTAACTGAGGCATATAGAAACAGAAATAAGGCCTTTGGAAATGCTCGAATGGTTACTGGTCTTGTAGAAGAAGCTAAAATGAATATGGGCTTAAGGGTTATGAAATCTCAAAACCCAGAAAAGTTGACTGCAGAACAATTACAAACTATAGAATTGGAAGATGTAAAACAATTGTTTAAAAACTCGGCTTTGGTTTCTCCCGATATTCCTGTAGATGAAGTGCTTCTACAGGAGGCATTAAGCGAATTGAATAAGCTTACTGGCCTTGAAGAAGTTAAAAATGAGCTTCTGGAAATGGTAAAGCTGGTGAGGTTCTACATAGAAACAGGAAGGGATGTATTAAATAAATTTTCCCTTCATACGGTTTTTACCGGAAATCCTGGAACGGGAAAAACTTCAGTAGCAAGGATCATAGCCAAAATATATAAAGCTCTTGGAATACTCGAACGAGGTCACTTGGTAGAAACGGATAGGCAGGGGCTTGTAGCAGGTTATATCGGACAAACTGCAATCAAAACCATGGAGCAAATTGAAAAAGCCCATGGAGGCGTTTTATTTATTGATGAAGCTTATGCCCTTTCAGAAGGCGGAAACAGTGACTTTGGGAAAGAAGCTATTGAAACTCTTCTTAAACAGATGGAGGATAAAAGGGGGCAGTTTATTGTTGTTGTTGCCGGCTATGTAGATAATATGAGAATATTTATGGAAGCCAATCCAGGCCTAAAATCAAGGTTTGATAAAGTTTTAGAGTTTAATGACTACGAGCCTTCAGAATTATTCTCAATAGCATTGAATATGTTGGCAGAAGAAAATCTGACTCCAGATGAAGATGCTTCAGCAAGGCTTAAGGAATATTTGAATTCAATATTTTTGAAACGAGACAAGTTTTTTGGAAATGCCAGATCGGTAAGAAAAATTATCAAAGAAGCTATCAGAAATCAGCATCTTAGGATGGCATCTCTTTCCGGGAATCAAAGAACTGTTGAAGTTCTTCAAATGCTGACAATGGACGACGTGAAATGTTTTATTCCGGAAACCTATCAGCCAGCTGGACGAATAGGTTTCCGGTTAGGAAGCTAAGCAACCTTTACTGACTAAGGAATGCAGATAGCATCCAAACTTGCTTCTCATGGTCTTCAATAAAGTCATTGACCATATTATTGGTGCCGTCATCATGACCATCAGAAGTGAGTTTCATGATTTCTTTTTCCTTGAATATCAGTATGCTCAGGTTTTGAAGAGTATCTTTTACACAAGTAATCTCATCTGTAACATCTTTCATTTCCTTAATATCACTTGTTCTGATAAAATCAGAATAGGCGTGTTTTGGAATAAATCCTAAAGCTCGGATTCTTTCCGCTATTTTATCAATATCCTCGAAAGATTGAGTATATAGTTCTTCAAATTTTGGATGCAGAGCAAAGAAATTTTTACCCTTTATATTCCAGTGAAACCCTCTTACATTCTGATAAAATATATGGTAGTTTGCAGAAAGGTCATTTAATTTTTCAGCGATTTCTGTCGCAACATCCACCTCAATTCCAATTTTATTCAATTCCATCATATCCCTATTTATTTAAAATTAAATAGATACCTTTGTATTAGAACACTTCCATGAGAGCAAAGGTTAGTTTTGGGAATTAAACCAGTGTTAATTAGTTAGATAAGCATCGGAGAATTATAATTAGACGAGATTTTTGAAACAGGATTTAATAAATTATCTCCTTCAGTTTGTTACCGACAATAAAAGGGAAAAAATGGAGGAAGTCCTTGAAACAAGGACAAGGTTTTTAACAGTTGTTGTCGAAGATATTTTTCAACCGCATAATGCAAGTGCAGTTGTGCGCACATGTGATTGTTTTGGCATTCAAGATATACATGTAATTGAAAATAAAAATAAATATAAAGTCAGTGAAGATGTAACATTAGGTTCTGCTCAATGGGTTGATATCATTAAGCACAATACTAAGGGTGTTGATAATACATTGGGATGCTATAGGAAGCTTAAAGAAAAAGGCTATAAAATAATTGCAACTACACCACATACCAATGATATTGCTTTGGAGGACTTCCAATTAGATACCAAAACTGCTTTAGTTTTTGGTAGTGAACAAAATGGTATTAGCGAAATTGCTAAAGAGCATGCAGATGGATTTATTAAAATACCTATGGTTGGATTTACTGAAAGTCTGAACATTTCTGTTTGTGCTGCAATTTGTATACATCAGTTGACATTAAGAATGCGAGAATTGCCACCGGAAGTTTGGCAGCTTTCTCAGGAAGAAAAGGAGATACTTTACTTAAAGTGGATTAAAGGAGTTGTTAGGAAGTCTGATTTGTTGGAAAAAGAATTTTATAAAAGATGCAAATAAACATTATTCAAATTAGAGGTTGAAAGGTGGCAAAAAAGATTTTTAAAATAGGGTCGATTTCATTTCTAGTGTCAGTCCTGATTATTTTTTTATGTAATCTTTGGGTTGTGAATTCCACAGAGCATCAGGTTTATTATGAAGTAAGCCAGGTTCCTGCTAAAAATATCGCATTGGTCTTGGGCACCAGCAAATATTTCAGAACTGGGAAGCCCAACCTTTTTTTTCATAATCGTATAGAAGCAGCGAGAAAGCTATATCAAGAGGGCAAGGTGAAGTTTTTTATTCTAAGCGGAGACAATTCGCTGGCCTATTACAATGAACCCCAGGATATGAAAAAAGCACTGGTTAAGGCTGGTATACCTGACTCCGTTATTCAGCTCGACTATGCAGGGTTTAGAACCTTTGATTCAGTTGTAAGATCCAAAAAAGTTTTTGATCAAACTTCAGTGATCATCATCACTCAGGAATTTCATATTTTTAGAGCTTTATTTATAAGCAATTACTATGGAATGAGCTCAGTAGGTTTCGTAGCTGAGAAAGTTGAAATGAAGCACTCTTTTTATACAAAAACAAGAGAGTATCTTGCGAGATGTAAAGCTGTTATAGATCTTTATATCCTGAAAAAAGAACCGAAGTATCTGGGACAAAAAATTCCGATTAAAATTTAATTAAAAAACATATTTTATATATTTAGAGGGTGAATAGTAAAAGAAAGTTTTTATTTAATAGCATTATTTTTTCTCTTTTAATGCAGATCTTCTGTGTGCTGATTGCAAACGCACAGGAAATCACCATAAAGGGTAAAGTGACTGACTCTGAAACCGGAGAAGGAATTCCATTTGCCAATGTGGTGGAACGTAAATCCAACCAGGCAACGCTTACTGATTTTGAAGGTTTTTATTCATTAAAAGTCAATCAGGCAGCGGATTCTGTTACTGTATTATTTATTGGATATCTCCCAAAATCTAAATCAATAAATAAAAGTTTGTCAAATCAGGTCATAGATTTTCAGATTACTCCTGAAGTAAAAAATCTAGAAGAGGTAACAGTCGTTGCCGGGGAAAATCCTGCATTTAGAATACTTCGAAACGTTATTGATAATAAAGATAAAAATGATTATAGAAAGCTTGATGCTTATGAGTATGAAAGCTATTCTAAAATAGAACTAAGTATAGATAATATCACTGAGAAATTCAGAAAGCGTAAAATTATGTCCAAGCTAGTTCAGGTTTTTGATAGCTTGAAAATAATAGCAGGTGATGAAGGAAAACCAATACTTCCGGTATTCATGTCTGAATCAGTCTCTAAGTACTATCACAGGACTAACCCTGATAAAACTACAGAACATATTGTTGCCACTAATGTAAAAGGTGTTGGTGTTGATGATGGAACTCTCGTCTCTCAGCTGATCGGATCCACATTTCAACAATATAATTTTTATAAAAACCGACTTAGTATTCTGAATAAAGATTTCATTTCACCAATAAGTGACGGATGGTACAGCTCCTATAACTACTGGTTGGTGGATAGTGCTTTTATGGATGGTAAATGGTGCTATAAGCTTGAGTTTAAACCAAAAAGGGCCCAGGACCTTGCGTTTAATGGGTTTATGTGGATTGCTGATACTTCTTTTGCATTAAAACAAATTGATGTAACAGTAAATCGGGATGCCAATCTTAATTACATTGATAAAATAAAGATTCAGCAGGAGCTGGCTCCGACAGAAGCCGGTCCGTGGTTGCCAGTAAAATCCCGTATTTTAATAGATATTGATGAAGTAGGCGAAACTTCACCAGGAATGCTTGCAAAGTTTTATACTTCAAATAAAAAAATAGAAGTAAACAAGCCAAAACCGCTTAAGTTTTACGAATCTTTATTGGAAGTGGAGGAAGATGCCCAGCAGAAAGGCCAGGAATACTGGCAGCAAAACAGACATGATTCTTTAACTGCTACTGAGCAAAATGTTTATAATATGATTGACTCGGTAAACAATGTGCCAGTAGTAAAAACTTATGTTGAAATTGTAAATATTTTTATAAACGGATATAAAAAGGTAGGTAAAATAGACGTTGGACCTTATTTAATGGCTTATGCCAATAACAATATTGAAGGAAATCGATTCAGACTTGGATTCAGAACCAATATTGATTTTAGCAAAAAATGGGTATTTAAAGGGTATTTGGCCTATGGAACAAAAGATAGTTATGGGCTAAATGGATTTAAATATTCCGCGGGCGCCAGTTATATATTCTCAAGAAAGCCCTGGACAGTTGCTACAATAGAACGAAAGGCAGACATAGAGCAGCTGGGAGTTGCCACAGAGAACGTTACTTCGAATGCATTATTCCTTGCCTTTACCAGATGGGGAACTCTCAGGGGGCCTTACTGGAGTGAGCAAAATACTTTTTCATTCCAAAGTGAGGTTAAAAAAGATTTTACCCCTAAAATTCAACTTCGCACCAGGTATATTAATCCGATTTTTCCATTTGCTTATTATAGCAATTTAAAAAACGGAGATTCAACTCTCAGGAGTACCATTCAGACAACCGAACTGACGCTAGAAACAAGAATTACCAAAGATGAAGTATTCGTTCAAAACGATAACGAACGGATAAGCCTGGGAACTAAAAAATGGCCTGTCTTGACCATTGGTGTGACACAAGGAATTAAAGGCTTTTTAGGAGGAGAGTTCAATTATACCAGGCTAAACCTGCATGTGGATGATATGATTCAGCTCGGAATATTGGGTAGAGGGTATTATGATATTTTTGCGGGAAGGATATTTTCCAAAGTGCCTTATCCGCTTTTAAACATCCCTTTGGGTAACCAGACAATATTTTTTACCAACTTTGCCTACAACCAAATGAACTATTTTGAGTTCATAAACGATACCTATGCAGGGATAAAATATCGTCAATACTTTGAAGGGTTGCTTTTCAATAGAATTCCCTTAGTGAAAAGGCTTAAATGGAGATTTGTTGGTACTGCTAATGTACTTTTCGGAGGAATAAGTCAGGCAAACAAGGAAATCATTGCAAAAGAAACTCCTAATGGAGAGAAACCTCCGGAGTTTAGCTATATGACTTCAACTCCTTATGTTGAAGTTGGATACGGAATAGAAAACATTTTCAAGATATTCCGGGTTGACTTCGTCCACAGACTCACTTACCTGAACCAACCAGATGTGCGGAAATTCGGAGTCAAAGTATCTGTTCAATTTGTATTGTAAATACCAAATCCCTTTTTAATTTTGAGCGGAAACAGATATGAGGAATTTTATATTTTTAATACTTTCGGGTTTAATATTTGCCGGTTGTTCAATGAATGCAAAGCAGGATACAATTCCTCCTGTTGTATATAACAGTTCATTTGAACCACAACTAACCTATCTTAATGGCTTAATTGAAGATGATCCTGAGAATCCTGAATATTATTTTCAGAGAGCCAAGGTTTTTTTTGATGTCCATAAATACAATGATGCACTGAAAGATATAAATCAAGCCATCTACTTAGAAAGCAATGAAGAGCTTTATTATGAGTTGCTGGCTCGTATTTATCAGAAGATGGGAAAGACAAGCCTGGCTTTGAATACTGCGCATCGTGCAGAAAGCTATAAAAACGATGATCCGGAATTGTTTTTATTATTATCAAGACTTTATTGGGAAATAAAGGACCTGGGAAAGGCTCAACAATACCTTGCCAAAGCTAAACAATTGGCTCCGGTGCACTCGGAGGTGTTTTTACTTCAGGGGATTTTTGATTCAGCTAAAGGAGATACTACCGCAGCAGTAAGAGCTTATAGATCAGCTCTGAGTCAGGATCCGGAAAATGCAAAACCTTATCAGGAACTGGCAAAGATTTACTTTGCAAGAAATAAGGAAGATTCTGCTATGTATTATGTTTTGGAGGGCAGAGCGATCAATCCTAATAATCCCTTTTTTACCTATTTTGAAGGAGTAATTTTGGATTCAAAAGGATTTAAAACGAGCTCTCTCAGGGCATTTAGAAAAGCGATACAAATGGATTCTGCATTTTTTCCTGCATTTTATCGTCTGGGCGTAGACGCATTCAATGCAGGAAGTTATACTGAAGCACAAACTTATTTTACCCCACTAACTGATAAACCTGAGTTTAGCTTAAATTCAAATTTGTACATTGCCGAAATTTTGGAGAAAACAGGTCAAGCCGCTAAAGCAGTTTCGTATTATGAAAATGTAAAATCTGAAGATACTACAAATATTAAAGCTAAAGAGGCATTAACGAGATTGTACAAGTTGTATCCGCCAGTTGTAGTTGCGCCAAAAGTGGATTCTTCGGCTCTTAAACCTAATGTGAAAGGTCCGTTGACAGATGATACTCTAAAGTCAGGAGTTAAAACACCCAAAGTCGAAACCAAAAAGGATACGGCAAAGGTTAAGAAACCGAAACCGATTGTTCCCAAAGATACAACCCGTATAAAAAAGAACGTGCCAACAATTAAAAAAACTGATTCAATTCATAATATCGCCCCAGAGCGAAAAGATAGTTAAAAATGATCAAAATTACATTACCCGACGGATCGGTTAGAGAGTTTCCGGAAGGGGCAACTTCAATGGATGTGGCCCTTAGCATCAGTGAAGGCCTTGCAAGAAATGTTCTTGCTGCCAAAGTAAACGGCGAAGTATGGGATGCAAATCGTCCCATAAAGAACGATGCTACATTACAATTGTTGACCTGGAATGATACGGAAGGTAAATCAACGTTCTGGCATTCTTCAGCTCACTTAATGGCTGAAGCTCTGGAAGCTTTATATCCTGGAACAAAATTCGGAATAGGTCCATCTATTGAAAATGGATTTTATTATGATGTGGATTTTGGAGGAAAAGAATTTTCTCAGGATGATTTCAAAAAGATTGAAGATAAAATGCTTGAGCTCTCAAAGGGCAAAAGCGAATATGTTCGTAAAGATATTTCCAAAAAGGATGCGATAGAGTATTTTACTAAAAAAGGAGATGAATATAAGTTGGATTTGCTGGAAGGTCTTTCTGATGGGTCTATTACGTTTTATTCTCAGGGGAATTTCGTTGATCTTTGTAGGGGACCACATATTCCCAATACTGGTTTTATCAAAGCGGTGAAATTGTTAAACGTTGCAGGTGCATACTGGAGAGGGGATGAGAAGAATAAGCAGCTAACCAGGATTTACGCAATAACTTTCCCGAAACAGAAAGAACTTACTGAATATCTTGAATTCCTTGAAGAAGCTAAAAGAAGAGACCATAGAAAACTAGGAAAAGAACTGGAGCTTTTCGCATTTAGTGAAAAGGTAGGGCAAGGACTTCCGCTTTGGTTACCTAAAGGAGCGACGTTAAGAGATAGATTAGAAAACTTTCTTAAAAAAGCTCAGATCCGTTCAGGATACCTTCCTGTTGTGACTCCTCATATCGGAAGTAAAGAGTTATATTTAACTTCGGGTCACTATGAAAAATATGGAGCGGATTCATTTCAGCCTATAAAAACACCTCATGAAGGAGAGGAGTTTTTGCTGAAACCAATGAATTGTCCTCACCATATCGAAATTTACAGAACAAAACCTAGGTCATATAAGGAGCTACCAATTCGTCTTGCGGAATTTGGAACAGTTTATAGATATGAGCAGAGTGGAGAGCTTCATGGTCTGACAAGAGTAAGAGGATTTACTCAAGATGATGCACATATTTTCTGCAGACCAGACCAGGTAAAGGATGAATTTAAAAAAGTAATTGACCTGGTGCTTTATGTATTCAATGCCTTAGGTTTTAAAAATTACACTGCTCAGATTTCACTTCGAGATCCTTGTAATAAAACTAAATATATAGGAGATGACGCTCATTGGGATCTTGCAGAACTTGCTATAAAAGAAGCAGCAGAAGAGAAAGGACTAAATACTGTAACCGAATTAGGGGAAGCGGCTTTTTATGGTCCAAAGCTTGACTTTATGGTAAAAGATGCATTGGGAAGACAGTGGCAGCTTGGAACAATTCAGGTGGATTATCAGTTACCGGAACGTTTTAAGTTGGAATATATCGGTTCTGATAACCAAAAACACAGGCCTGTAATGATTCATAGGGCGCCATTTGGCTCTATGGAAAGATTTGTAGCTGTATTAATCGAGCATTGTGCGGGAAATTTTCCTTTATGGTTGTCACCGGATCAGATTGCAGTATTGCCAATTTCAGAAAAATATGCTGATTACGCCTCTCAAATTTTTTCAGAGCTAGAAGAAAATGACATAAGAGGTTTTATCGACCATAGAGATGAGAAAATTGGAAGAAAAATCAGAGATGCGGAAGTGAAAAAGATTCCGTTTATGCTGATTATGGGTGAAAAAGAGCAGGAGGAAGGAAAAATAGCAGTAAGAAAACACGGTCAAGGAGATCTTGGAAGTTTCTCATTGTCAGAGTTTATTGATATTTTTAAGAAAGAGGTAGCTTTAGAACTTAATAAAAATTAAAGAAATATTTCATTATAATTCAAAAGTTTACGAAATTCGCACTTTATATAAAAGAATAACAAGGAGGTTTTACTAAATAAATGTCATTACAAAAAGGTCCGAGAGATAGGGGTCCAAGACAAAAAGAAGAGCCCTATAACATAAATGAGAAAATTCGCGCTTCTAAGGTACGTGTAGTTGGAGAAAATATTGAACAGGGAATTTATCCAATTCAAGAAGCGATTCAGATTGCCAAGAATGTAGGGTTAGACCTGGTAGAAATATCTCCGAATGCAGATCCTCCGGTTTGTAAAGTCACAGATTACTCCAAGTTTAAATACGAGCAAAAGAAAAAGCAAAAAGAACTTAAAGCTAAAACTCATAAAGTTGTAGTTAAAGAGATCAGATTTGGTCCTAATACCGATGATCATGATTTCGACTTTAAGTTAAAACATGCTCTGAACTTTTTGAAAGAAGGTTCAAAAGTGAAGGCATATGTACATTTCGTAGGTAGAACAATTGTCTATAAAGAAAGAGGGGAACATTTGCTTTTGAAGTTTGCCAATGCGCTGGAAGAAGTTGGAAAAGTTGAAGATATGCCAAAACTTGAAGGGAAAAGGATGATTATCATGCTTACTCCCAAGTTGAAAAAATAAGCTTTAATTTAAAAGTAAACATAAAAATGCCGAAAGTAAAAGTTAAATCTGGAGCAAAAAAGAGATTTAAGGTTACTGGAACTGGTAAAATTAAAAGAAAACACGCTTTTAAAAGCCACATCCTAACCAAAAAATCTACTAAGAGAAAAAGAGGGCTTACTCACGCTACTCTTGTAAGCAACGCTGATATCAACAACGTAAAAGCAATGCTTCAGCTATAATTGCAAATCATTTTCTGATTTGTGATTAGGTTAAAATCAATGTTAAACCAGGATGCGGTATAAAGTACCCGAAAGGGTCACCAAAATCCAAAAAACAAATTAATTATGCCAAGGTCGGTACCATCGGTTGCTTCCCGCGAAAGAAGAAAAAAAGTATTAAAAGCTGCGAAAGGTTATTTCGGCAGAAGAAAAAATGTTCACACTGTTGCGAAAAACGCAGTTGAAAAAGGTCTTGTTTATGCTTATATCGGCAGAAAACAGAAGAAGAGACACTTTAGAAGTCTTTGGATTATGAGAATAAATGCAGCTGCGAGAGAGCAGGGCCTTTCTTACTCAAAATTCATGGGTAAATTGAATGCTTCAGGATCTAAAATCAACAGAAAAGTTCTTGCAGATTTAGCTTTGAACGATCCTGCTGCTTTTAAAGCAATTCTTCAAAAAGTTAAGTAAGAATTTATCACTTTGAATATAAGAAGTCCCTCAATTATGAGGGACTTTTTTTGTTCCCATTTTCTTACTTTTTAATCCCCGGCTTCCTGTTTGGTATTTTTTTGTTATTTTTTGATTCTCAATGCTTTTGTAGGTGAATGCAAACATTCCTAACTTTTAATTTGTTAAAATTTAGAAGTCAATAAAAGCTTAATGAATGGGATTAAATTCAATTCTTTTAGTAGATGATGACAATATCACTAACTTCATTAACAAAAGGCTTATTTCGAAACATTTGGAAAATCCAAAGATAGAAGTAGCCCTTAATGGTGAAGAAGGTATTGATTATATCAAGGATAACTGCAATTCTACAGACAAGACTTGTCCTGAACTTATCCTATTAGACATCAATATGCCTGTTATGGATGGCATAGAGTTCCTTTCCATTTTTAATAAAATGGATTTCAATAATAAGGAGAATGTCAAAGTTGCAATATTAACCACTTCCTCCAATCAGAAAGACGTAGATAAGGTGAAAAATTTAGGGGATTTTGAATATATTAATAAACCTCTTACGGAAGCTAAACTCAAGAATCTACTTTCAAAAAATATTGATTAACTTTGTGGAAACGTTTTCTGATAGTTAATCAATAAAAAAAAAATTATGTATTCTGGTTTTGCCAAGCATTTTTTTATCACTATTCTGATAGTTTTAGTTTGGGGGTGTCAATCTAAGAATCAGCAAAAAACTGCTGAATTTTATGTAAGAGCAAATTGTGAAATGTGTGAAGAAAGGATTGAAGCTGCAGCAACACAGCTCACAGGTGTTGAAAGTGCTGATTTTAATCTTGAAAGTCATCAACTTTCTGTTACCTATGATTCAACTAAGATTTCTGAATTGGAGATACACAAGGCTATTGCAAATGTCGGGCATGGTACCAAGCTTGTTCCTATGAGTGCAACTGCTCATGAAAAACTTCCTGGTTGTTGTAAAGAGATTGAATAAATTACAGGGAGGTTATGATATATTACCTCCCTATTACTTTTCTATCTATTCTTAAATCAAAGTTCAGCTTTCTGTTTATTGAAGTCGTATTCCAATAGTTCACTTAAGGTCCTATCAAGAATAGTTCCTCCATTTTTCAAATCTTCATCAATCAAGTCTGCATGACCCAGCATCATAAGCCTTTTGATGTCATCAGGATCTTCTTCCCGGCTATAATAGATTGCTACATAATCATCATCACGAATATCAAGATTATCAAATATGTCATTGATTTTATCCTGCACTTCAGCAATAAGTTTGGAACTGAGGAGAAAATACTGAATTCCCCCAAAGTTGTAGTTCAAATGCCTGGGAAATGTTTTTTCAATAGATTCTAAAAACACATTACCTGATTCAGGACTTCGAAACCTATATATTATCACAAAATTATTCATAAGTATTGGTTTAAATTTTGAGATCCAACGATGTCTATTTACGAAGGATCTTATTAAGATTTAAGATGGAAAACTTAAATAATCATCCTTCTTCTTCTATATTTTTAACCTTTACAATTTTTTTAAAGTTTCTACAATCCGAAGGGGTAAGTCTCTGGCATATCAGATTTATTAGGCGTTATGTGTAAAGGGTGGAGGGCTTTCGTCTCATCAAAAAACAAAAAAGCATCGTACCGTTCTGCCATTATTGAAGGGACATAATTTCCCCAATGTTCTCTTTCAGGATTGTAAACAACTCCAATGGCTCTATGAGGAATAGATTTTCTATAAATTCCTTTTTGTTTTTCCGAAATAATTAATCGGTTATTGGCAGACTCATTATGGAGCATTGCTTCAATGCTATCCGCTTTGGCTTCTGGCACCTCCATAACTTTCATCGGAGCTCCCCATTTAGATCCGGCAATAACTGTTCCTTTATATGATCCCAAACCTACCAATACAACCCCATCAGATAGATGCTTTTCTCGCAAAATTTGTCCAATATTCAGTAAACCATCGTCTTTCATATCAGTTGCGCGAGCATCTCCTATATGAGTATTGTGTTCCCAAATGATAGCCTTCGCATTTTCACCGTGAAATTTCATTAAACGTTCCAAGGTGTCGGCCATATGTATATCTCGGATGTTCCAGGAGCTGGAGCCAAATGAAAGCATTTCACTATAATATCTTTCAGCATTAAGGGCTACATAGGCATTCTGCTCTGCATTTAATGGAGCTTCTCGATCTTTATCGTAATTGGGTAATTTGGCTTTTACCTGAACTAATAATGACTTTACCTTTTCTTTGCATATTTTTGAAATGTTCCCAGGATGCTTATGATCATCTCCGTGAAAAGGTTCAAAGCAATGAATGGCCGATTTTACATATTCAGCGGCTTCAGGATCTTCTGTTGAAAGATATTTGAGCATATTATCAAGAGATTCATAAAGACTGTAAACATCGAGTCCATAGAATCCTGCTTTATGATGGTCTTCCTTGTGTAGGTTATGATTTTTCAACCATTCTGCGAGGGCTGCAATTTCCCAATTAGACCACATCCAAGTTGGCCAGCGGTTAAATTTCTTTAATAAGTCCGTAACCTTAGCTGGACTATCCGGATAGTTTTTGACAAATCTGTTCACTTGGTAACAATCAGGCCAATCTCCTTCAACCGCAATAAAAGAAAACCCCTTCTCCTCTATTAGTCTTTTGCTTATTGCAGTCCTCCATATATAATACTCATGTGTCCCATGCGATGCTTCTCCAAGGAGAACGTATCTTGAGTCGCCGATTAATTGAATTAAAGGATCCAAATCTGCTGGTGAAGAGAGGGGACTATGGATAGTAAAAGATTCTTTGTGTTTAATTTTTTCAGAAGTCTTGGTCTGTTTCATAATGGATAGAGTTCTGAAGTCAACCCGACCTAACCTTTTTTGTTGTGGATTTATAAAAGCAGAAAAGTATTTGAAATAATAAAAAAGAGACAGGTTCTTGCGCAACCTGTCTCCACAAAACACATTATAGGATAGACTCAAAATTTTTAATACTGTTCCAAACCATATTGAATATGAATTCTTGACTGGGAGTTGTTTAGTTTTTATGTGATAATAAAAAAAGAGACAGATTCTTTACAGAACCTGTCTCCACAAAACACATTACAGAACAGACGCAAGACTTTTTAACACTGCCCCTAACCTAATCGAATCAAGAATTCTCGATTGGGAGGTATTTAGTTTTAATAGTGATTCTTCGTGAGCATTCACACACATTTCACAGCCGTTTAGAGCACTGATCACAAGGCTTACAAGTTCGAAAAATTCTTTACCTGTAACAGGAGAAGCCATAATACTCATTTTTATACCTGCCGGTGTCTGAGTATAAAAATCTTTCTGTGTGAAATGTCTGAAACGATAATAAACATTGTTTGCATTCAGCAAAGACACACATGATGCGATTTCTGCAATTTCTTCGTCTGATGCTCCTTCCTCTTTACTCCTTGATTCAAGTCCTTTGATAAGTGCCTGATTTTTCTCGTTGATGGCTACACCATATGCTATTAAGTAAGACTCTTTTTTAGAGAGATTTGGAGAATTAAATCCATTGCTGATATTTATCCTTAAATCTTTTAGATATTTCGGATATTTTTCTCCTATGGTTGTTAATATGCCACTATCAAGGGATTCAACGCCAACTTCTCTTAGAAGTGTTGTCAATGTATCTGAAGTTATAGTCGTCATTTTGGAATTATTTTAGTTAAACAGCTAGGGTTGCTTCTCCCTTGGTCCAGTTGCAAGGACAAAGCTCATCGGTCTGCAAAGCATCAAGCACTCTTAATACCTCATTTACATTTCTTCCTACACTTAGATCATTAAGACTGACCCATCTCACAATTCCCGTTGGATCTACTATATATGTTGCCCTGTATGCCACTTTTTCTTCAGCTTCCAATATTCCTAGTTCTTCTGCAAGTGACCTGTTAGTATCTGCTAGCATAGGGAATTTTAAATCTCTTAAATCGTTATGATTGTTTCTCCAAGCATGATGAACAAATTCTGAATCAGTTGAAGCTCCTATTAATATTGCATCACGATCAGCAAAGTCCTGAGCTCTTTTGTTGAATTCAGCTATTTCTGTTGGACAAACAAAGGTGAAATCTTTTGGCCACCAAAACATAACCAACCATTGATTATTGGCTTTATAATCCTCAGAACTGATCTCAGAAAATTCTTTACCTTTTTCCAGTGATACCACAGTTTTTTTTCTGAATTCAGGAAATGCAGACCCTACTGACAAAATATAGTTTTTCATAAGTTTAAAGTTTTTGTTGTTTGAATTTGAACTGATGCAAATATGGTGTACTTGCTTTGATAGAACAAATTGATTATTTTTATATACAAATAGATAAAAACTATGACTTTGGTTCAGTTAGAATATATAATTGCCCTTGATACTTTCAGGCACTTTGGGATTGCGGCTGAGAAGAGTTTTGTAACACAACCTACTCTAAGTATGCAGATCCAAAAGTTGGAAGAAGAGCTTGGAATTCTGTTATTTGATCGGGGAAAGCAGCCTGTAATACCAACAGATGCCGGGAAAGATGTAATTGAGCAGGCTCGTAGAGTTCTGAAAGAATCGGCTAAAATAAAAGAGATCATTAATTCTAAAAAAGGTCTTTTAGAAGGAGAGATAAAAATTGGGATAATCCCGACACTTGCTCCTTACCTCATACCATTATTTCTTCCCTCTTTTATAAAGAAATATCCTTCTGTCAAAGTAATCCTCGAAGAGCTGAAAACAGAAGATATTTTATACCGATTAAAAAATGACCTGCTTGATACTGGAATATTAGTAGGGCCATTAGGTGATCCTCAAATAAATGAGAAGAAATTGTTCTATGAACCATTTGTCGCTTATGTTTCTAAAAAACATTCACTTTATAAGAAAAAGATTTTAAAAGAAGAAGATCTGGAGGTAAATGACTTATGGCTTTTGCAGGAAGGTCATTGTATGAGAAGTCAGGTATTGAAAATGTGCAAAGCTAAAGGAAGAGGGAACGAAGATAATCAGGTAATATATGAAGCCGGTAGTATTGAGACGTTGAAAAAGCTTGTAGAATTGAATCAGGGAGTGACACTTTTGCCGGAGTTGGCATTAGCTGATTTAAATGCAGGACAAAGAGGGATGGTGAGGTATTTTTATGAGCCTGAACCCGTAAGAGAGGTAGTACTCGTAACGCATCGGAATATCGTAAAGCAAAGGCTGAATGAAGTATTGGCAAAAGAGATCATCTCGACTGTGCCGCAAAAAATGAAAAAAGACAATCCACATATTATTAATATTGAACTATAAGTAAATATTCAGCAACTATAGCTGAATATTTACATCCACATATTGTCGAATGTCTGTGGGTATCATACCTCCGTCAATCGCAGCTTTGATTCCTGCATCCCCATCTTCAAATACCTGACAGTATTGAGGCTCAATGCCAATCAGTGATGCACATTGTAAAAAAGTATCAGGTGCGGGCTTGGGGTTTATAACATCATCACATGTTACGATGTGTTCAAATTTGTCCAGTATTCCTGCTGCTTTCAAAGTCATCTCAGCAATCTCACGTGTAGCTCCTGTTCCTAGTGCGATAGGAAGCTTGCCTTCATATTTAAGAACTATATCATAAACTGGTTGAAGTGGTTTGACCTCATGAACCAGTTCGAGGTATAGATTTTCCTTTTTAAGGCCAATTTCGCGACCATTAAAATTAAGACCCAGATGTTTAACTAAAAGCTCAAAAACTGTGAGTGTGGGAACCCCTGCATAAGCTTTAAAGAAATCTAAAGGAAAATCAAAGCCATATTCATTACAAGCGATCTGACTAGCTTTATAATGAAGAGACATGGTATCTACAAGGGTACCATCTATGTCAAATATCAAACCTTTAGTATTAGGGGAAATCGGAATCTCAATCATGATTATAATTTAAAAAGCAAACATAAAGTAAGTAGGAGAAAATTCTATGAAAACAACCGTAATTAATAAAAGCTTAGTGACAAGTATTGCATTAAAACTCGTTCAATTTTTATGTTAAAAGAATCAAACCGACTTTTCGTTTTTATTACATTCAGATAATGGCATGAGCATAATAGTGATTTTGAACCTTTAAATAATATTTCTTACACCTTTTAATAGCCCAAACCTTGTAATTCAGGAATTTTGTAAAGATTTAACTTTTTATAAACCAACAGAGTTTTGTTAATCTGACCTGATCGGGATTTTCGTTGTCGGAATTTTATATAAGTTGCAAAATAGCGATTTACAGAAAAGTTTAAATATTGTCTTTGTGAAATAGATCCACTTATATTCTCAGGTAATCTACTTTCCCTTATGATGAATTTATTCCATGAATTTGTTTTCTTTGCAAAAATCTTTTGGACCTAAAGAACTTATGAGCCAGTACCATCAACTAAAAGTTAAGGAAATAATAAAAGAAACATCAGACACTATCACTGTAGTCTTCGAAAACGGATCAATACCAATATCCTATAAGTCTGGTCAGTTTTTAACATTAATAGTTCCTGTAAAAGGTGACAAATTGCGCCGATCATATTCACTTTGCTCTTCTCCTTATACTGACAGTGAGTTAGCGGTTACTGTAAAGAGAATTGCAAATGGTGTAGTATCCAATTACCTTCCGGATAATTTAAAACAAGGTGATACACTGGAAGTAATGGAGCCGGCGGGAACGTTTAATTTCACTCCAGATCCTTCGAGGGCTGCAGATATCGTTCTTATTGGAGCAGGAAGTGGTATAACCCCATTGATTTCCATTGCAAAGTCAGCTCTTGAAAAAGAGACTAAAAGTAATGTATATCTGATTTATGGTAACAGGAATGAAGCTTCCATTATCTTTAAACAGAAGCTTGAAGCATTGCAATCAGGATTTAAAGAACGTTTTACGGTAGTACATAGACTTAGTCAACCTCAAGATAAATCATTGCCTGCGGGCAGGTTAAACAGATCTGAAGTAATAAAACTTCTGGAAACTTTTAATAAACTCAAGATTGAAAAAGCTGAATATTATGTTTGCGGTCCGGACGGAATGATGCAGGAAGCAATAAGTGCACTTGAACTTTTAAAAGTTTCAAAAAGCCAGATTAAAAAAGAAAGTTTTCTTCCTGCTGATGCCAATTCATTAAGTAATGGCAAGGTCGTTGCAGACAGCCCGGATTCGCCTCAGGACGTTACTATCATTTATCAGGGAAGCGAGTATAAAATCACAGTTCCTCCTAATAAATCAATACTTGAGATCGCATTAAAGCAAAATATTGATTTGCCATATTCTTGTCAGAGTGGTATGTGCACTGCTTGTATGGGTAAGTGTATCAGCGGAAAAGTACATCTTGATGATAGCGACGCACTCTCTGATAAAGAGCTAGAGAAGGGGTATGTACTGACCTGCGTTGGACACCCTGTAACTCCTAATGTAGTGATTGAAATAGATTAACGTTGTGGAAAGCAAAAGAAAATTTTTAAAGGAGGACTTTAAAGTAGAAAACTGGAATTCAGTAAAACCTTTTTTTCAAAGATTAGAAGCAAGGAAGATCAATAATGCGCAAGAGCTGAAACAATGGTTTTTGGACAGAAGCGAATTAGAATCTATACTTTCTGAAGACCTTGCATGGCGATACATAAGAATGACAGGTGATACTGCAAATAGGGAATTTGTTGAACGGTTCAACTTCTTTATTTCAGAGATACAACCACATGTTGCGCCATATACAAATGCTTTAAATAAGAAAGCTATCGAATGCCCATACATTGGAGAGCTTCAGGAGCAAGGGTTTGATATTCTAAGGAGAACCCTTAAAAAGGACTTTGAAATTTTCAGGGAGAATAATATTCCACTTTTTACAGAGCTTGATCAAGAGGCTCAACAGTTTGGTGCAATTTCTGGAGCTATGACGGTTACGATAGAAGGTAAAGAATTGACGCTTCAGCAAGCGTCAGACTTTCTTCAGTCTTCAGATAGAAGTGTAAGAGAACATACATACAGGGAAATAGCTTCAAGGAGATTAAAGGATAAAGATAAGCTAGATGGTTTATTAGACAGGTTAATCAAGAAAAGAAACGAGGTTGCTTTAAATGCTGATTTTTCCAATTTTCGGGACTATATGTTCCGCTCTATGGGACGCTTTGACTATACGGTGGATGATTGTTATTCATTTCATGAAGCTGTCAAATCAGAAGTCGTTCCTCTTTTGAATGAACTTGCAACAGAAAGAAAAAATGCCTTGAAAGTAGACCAGTTAAAGCCATGGGATAGCAATATAAATTATCTAGGTACTGTACCTTTAAAACCTTTTGAAACAGGGGAGGAGCTTGAAGAAAAGACTATTAATTGCTTTACGCAAATAGATCCATATCTTGGAGATTGTATATCAATAATGAAAAAGATGGGACACCTGGATTTAGTTTCAAGAAAAGGTAAAGCGCCAGGAGGATATAACTATCCACTTGATGAAACTGGGGTTCCTTTTATCTTTATGAATGCGACTTCCTCATTGAGAGATCTTGTCACAATGGTTCATGAAGGGGGACATGCATTACATTCATTTCTTACAAAAGATCTACCGTTGAATGCGTTTAAACAAGTCCCGTCTGAAGTAGCGGAACTAGCTTCAATGTCAATGGAATTAATCAGTATGGAGTATTGGGATATTTTTTTTCCGAATTCGGAAGATCTTATCAGAGCTAAAAGAGAGCATTTGGAAAGTATTATATCTACATTGCCTTGGGTTGCTACAATAGATAAGTTTCAACATTGGATGTACCTGCATCCTCAACATAGTGCCGAGCAAAGAAAGGATGTATGGAAAAATATTGTAATTGAATTCAGTAATAGTATTACTGATTGGACTGGCCTTGAAGAGAGTCTTGAGTATATGTGGCAGAAACAACTACATATTTTTGAAGTGCCATTTTATTACATTGAATATGGAATGGCGCAGCTTGGAGCTATTGCTGTTTGGAAGAATTATAAAGAGAATGCGGAAAAGGGGTATAAAGCATATACAGAAGCCTTAAAACTTGGATACACCAAACCTATTGGAGCTATTTATGAGACAGCCGGTATAAAGTTTGATTTTTCTAAAGAAAATATAAAGAATCTGATCGGATTTGTTCAATCTGAATTGTCAAAACTAAAGCCCTGAAATCAGGGCTGAATTTGAAATAACGGACGGATTTTATATTCCGAATAAGGGGCGCCCATTTTAGTAAGGCGTCCTTTATTATTTGTGACAATTTCATTGAACTGAATTGCCCATCTATCATACTTGTATCTGAACACAATCAGATTGCCATCTGCAGATGAAATGGAGCTTTCAAGCTTTGCGATCAATGGATGTTCTTCTGTAGATGGTGTTGAAGCAATCAAAGCTAGGGTAGCTCGAATCAAATTGTCGGTCTTGATATCATATTCATCAATCTCCTGGCTTGTCATGCTTTCAGCACGAAGCATGGCGGCTTTTACAATTTTGACAGAAGATTTCAGACTATCTATTTTAACAGCATTTGAGCCATTAATATATGAGAGTTCATCCAGCAATCTGTCAATGGATTGTAGCTTATCCTTTTCAGATGCATCCATGGATGACCAGTATGTATTCATGCTGTCTACAACTAAGCTAAGATTTGACTTGAAATCTGGCTGAGAAGAAGAAGTAGAAGAAGTTTTCTTTGAACACGAATAAAAGATGGCTATCCCGATGATAGCCATAATTAGTTTTGCTTGTAGTTTATTGAACATTGGAAGATCTCATGAATTCAATTTTCTCTTTCATTTCGCTATATGGAGGGCCAGCTGCTGTCAGTTCTTTCTGATAAGCTTTGACAAAACTGTTGTTTATCATGACCCACCTTCCGTAGTTAACCCTCAATTTGATAAGAGTGTTTGTGTTTGCTTCATTTATTTCACTTATCAATTCTTCCGCTAGTGGATGCTGAGGTAATTCCGGAGTGCTGCCTGCAAGTGCCATTACCCGAGCTATATATTTGTCTGTAAGTGCGTCATAGTTATCAATAGCTTGAGCGTCCATTGTTTCCTGAGTATAACGGGTATTTTTAACCTGGTCACAAGCTTTAACAAGAGAATCATGAAGAAGGTGATTATATCCAGAAGTATATGATATTTCCTGTAGAAGACGTTTAATATTTTCAAACTTTTGATCATCCGATTTAATCATTGTGTTCCAATTGGTTTGAAGGCTATCAGAAATAATATCAGCACTGATTAGTATACTGTCCTTTTCAACCTGGCCATTCTGTGCAGTCTCCGGTTTTTCATTTTTACAACCAATCAGGTAAAAAGCAAAAACAACTGAAAATAAAATAGAAACGATTCTCATAAATTAAGTTAAGAAATATCAATAAAGTCAAAATTATATTTTTCTTATAAATTCAGAAACGATTGAATGAAATTTATGATCTGTCGATGCGCTTTCTTTTTTTAAGTTTTTTATAAAAAACACCCTCAAACGAAGTCCTTTGAAGTTTATTTTAGGATTTTTCAAATATGAAAAATGTAGAATTTAGTGCTTACCTTTTCATTTTAATATGGATTAAGTTATGAAAAGCATTAAAACAGATGTAATTTCACATTCTGGATACATTAAAATTAAGATAATAACCGTTGTAAGGAATAAAAATTTGGCATGAAAAAAGGTACTGTTCTTTTTATTATTATTTTTTGCTCTGTTCATTTTGCTTTCGGACAATTAAAAGCTCCCAAATACAGTAACGAATTTTTGAGTATTGGTGTAGGCTCTAGGGCTCTAGGCATGTTCAATGTTCAGGCTGCCACAGTAGGGGATGTAACAGCAGGTTTCTGGAATCCTGCTGGTTTATTAAAGATTCAGTCTAAATATGAGCTTGCGGGTATGCACGCAGAATATTTTGCTGGTATGGCTAAATATGACTACCTGGGTGCTGCAGTTAGACTTGACAGCAACTCTGTCTTGGCAATCAATGCCATCAGATTCGGGACAGATGAGATTCCTAATACTTTAAATATATTTGATAATCAGGGAAACAATACGCCGGATTATAGTAAAATAAAGTATTTTTCTTCAGCAGATTATGCCTTCCTCGTTTCTTTTGCACGTACCAATAATTTATTACCCGGATTAAGTCTGGGAGCTACAATGAAAGTAATTCACCGCACGGTTGGTCCGTTTGGTAATGCCTGGGGGTTTGGTTTGGATGCCGGAGCTCAGTATGTAAGAAAAAACTGGCAGTTTGGACTTATGGCAAGAGATGTAACTGGTACTTACAATGCCTGGTCTTTTAACACAGCATTGTTTGAAAAAACTTTTGCTCAAACAGGTAATGAAATACCTCAGAATTCGATAGAAGTAACAGTGCCAAGATTGATATTTGGTGTAGGAAGGTCCAAAAGATTTAATAAGGATAAGTTTGGCTTACTAGCTGGTGCGGATTTTGATTTTACATTTGACAGAAAAAGAAACGTACTAGTGAGATCTAATTTTGCATCTATTGATCCTCATTTAGGTCTGGAGTTTGATTATAAAAAATTAGTCTTTCTTCGCGCTGGTGTCGGAAATACTCAGCAGATTAAAGATTTTGACGGTAAATCTAAAACAGATGTCCAGGCTAATTTCGGAGTTGGAATAAAAATAAACAGGGTATCTATAGACTATGCACTTACAGGTGTTGGAGCTAATGCTAACCTATATTCCAACATTTTTTCTTTAAAGCTTGCTCTTAAGTAGAGGTTTATGGTAAAGAGTTTTCTTAAATATTGCGTCCTTCTTTCTTTCATTTTATTCTTTCATTGTTCCTTTGCCCAGATATATGGAAATGAATGGATAGTTTCAGGACAACGATATTTTAGAATACCAGTGTCAAAGAGTGGAATGTATGTATTAACCTACAATGATCTTGTAAGTGCAGGTGTTCCATTAAGTAGTTCTGATGCTCGGAAGATACAACTCTTTCATCGTGGAAAAGAGCAGGCAATTCGTATACAAGGAGAGGAAGATACGCATTTTGATCAGAGTGATTCCTTGATTTTTTATGGAATAAGAAACAATGGTGAATTAGACAGCCTTCTTTACGACCCTTATTATAGCCAGCCCCATAAATATTATAATTTATATTCCGATACGACTGCATATTTTCTTACAATCTCCGGTTCTATTAATGGAAAGAGAATGCAGGAGTTCGCTGGTGATTTTTCCGGATCACCTGAACCCTATCATCTGGAAGAAATTTTAAATGTCTTTACTGATGAATATGACAGGGGAGTGAACTATTCTATTGAAACAGCAAAGTCTTCCTGGGACTATGGCGAAGGTTGGACTGGTTATTTAATATATAATGGTCAAAGTAGTGAATATTTATTAAATACTAATAATTACTACAGTTCTGGGCAATTGCCTAAGCTTGAAATACTTTTTTCAGGAAGAAATGATCTCAATCATAATATTCAGGTTATTCTGGGAAATGACGCATCCTCTAGTCCATACTCTTACATTGTAAATGGCTTTTCAAATCATACTAATAAGAAGTTTGAGGTTGATGTAAATCCATTAGCATTTTCGGGCGGACAGCTAAAAGTTACCATAAGAATATTGGGAGTTCCTCCGGATGCAGATGCAGTGTCAGTTGCATATATTAAACTTAAATATCCGCAGTTAACAGATATGTCAGGAAGGACAGAGGTGGTGTTAAATCTTTTACCTTCAGCAAAATTAGTTTCCTTGTCCGGGATATTTTCTGTTCCATCTATTCCTGTTGTATATGATTTATATGACAGAAATAATCTAAAGCTTATTAAAGGACAATTAACAGGAGGTAAGCTTCAATTACCTGTAAATAATCAGTCGGGATCAAAATATCTGATAACAGGAATCTCTAGCTATAACAGAGTGTTAAAGATTAATGAAACAGATCTTACTCCGTATCCTTTAAATATGGATTATCTGATCATTACGCATCGTTTGTTATGGGCAAAGGCCAATGAATATGCAACTTACAGACAGTCAATTGAGGGTGGAGGTCATAAACCTCTAGTTGTAGATGTATTGAAACTCTATGATTTATTTACATATGGGGAGAAGACCCCTGCAGCTGTCAGGAAATTTTTAAGTTATTATATTGATAAAGGTAAGCCAGAATATGCACTAATTCTTGGTAAAGGATTGGATCCTGCCCATGGGTCTCCAGGAAACTATTATAGAAATAATCCTCAATCATTTATTAATGGTCCTGTTGCTCAGGAACGAGTGCAAGACTTGATTCCTGCAGGAGGAAGTCCTGGAAGTGATTGGACGTATGTTATTGGCCTTGGAGGAAAAGATAAATATGTGCCTGCTATTCCAATTGGGAGGATACCTGCCACAAATTCTGACAGGTTGAATAATTATTTAAATAAAATTAAAGAGCATGAAAATTCTGCTCTCAATCCAAATGCTTTGTGGAGGAAGAATATATTGCATTTAAGCGGAGGTGCAAATGAATCTCAGATCATAACGTTCAGAGACTATCTAAAAGGATTCAAGACAATAGCAGAAGGTCCTTTTTGGGGAGGAAGGGTTAAGAGTTTTGCAAAGAGTTCTACCAATCCTACTGAATTTATGAATGTATCAGCAGAAGTGAATAGCGGAATTGGTTTAATTACTTTTTTGGGACATTCATCCTCAACTTATTCTGAAATTGATATTGGTTTTGCATCACTTAATGTTTACGGGTACAACAATAAAGGCAGATATCCAATGATATTGATGAATGGATGTGCTTCTTCCAATATATATTTTGGATATTCATTTGCTGAAGATTGGCTTTTAACTCCCAATAAAGGAGCTGTAATATTTGTTGGGCATACAGATTCCGGATACCCAACAGAGATGAGAAGATACTCTTCAATATTCTACGATAAGATGTTCAAGGATACCATAGGAATGCAAAGGCCTATAGGGCAAATTCAACGTGATGTTATTGAAGCATATCTTAAAGGACCCAATAATGAAGTTGCTATTGCCAATTCAGAACAAATGATTCTTGTAGGTGACCCTGCTTTGCGAGTTTATGCTCCAGGATATTCTCAGTATAAAAAGGACAGGACCGATTATTCTATAAATAGTACCGGGATATTTATTAAATCTTTTGACGGAAATAATGTAAATGCTTTATCTGACTCATTTTCTATCGGTATTCCTATTAGTAATTTAGGTATAACCAATTCGGATTCTTTTAGCATTTGTATTAAAAGAGAAGTCGGAACAAAAGTAATTAATTATCCTCCGGTTTTCTATCCTCCGATTTATTATGAAGACACACTTTATTATGTTATAAGCTCTAAAGATGTTTCAACTTATGGGCCTAATACTTTTGAAGTGACCATTGATTGCGAAAATAAAGTTCCGGAGGTCGATGATGTAGTAAATAATAAATTGTCTTTGGATTATTTTATGCCATTGAGTGGGGTTCAGTGTCTCTTTCCAAGAGAGTTTAGTGTTGTCAATCAGCAACCTGTAACATTCATTGCTCAAACAACAGATTTGCTGCAAGAATCAGAAAATTACTTAATAGAACTTGATACATCAAAGGTCTTTAATAGCCCTTTTAAGAAATCTATAACTGTAAATTCTGGCTCACTAATAAAGTGGGAGAATGTAAAGTTGATGGATAATTTGCCCCAGAACGACAGCATAGTTTATTATTGGCGTGTAAGGAAGGCAATTCTTCATCCGGGTGAAAGTGAAATTTGGGCCAACAGTTCATTTATTTATATAAAAGAAAGTCCGGAAGGTTGGTCCCAATCACAAATAGGCCAGTTGAACAAAAATGACCTGGATCACCTCATGATTGATGATTTGACTGGGAAATTGAAGTTTGAAAATGTATCAACTACATTGAATATAAAAACAGATGGACCGGATTATGATACCATTAACACTGAGTTTACTCCGGAGCAATTTCGTCAAGCTTGGGCCAATATAAATGGAGTAGCTCAGGTTTTCAATGGGAGGTCAGGTGCTTACTGCTATCAGGATGTGATGTATTGTCTTTCAGTTGATAAAATAACCGGACTTCCATATTTTGCAATGAGCAATCAGGAAATCACTTATTGTGGCAGGAATAACAGGTTGTTTGCCCGACTTCCTGATAGTCTGTCAATAAGAAAATATCTTAATGCTATAAAAGATGGCGATTATATTTTACTATTTAACTTTGGAATTGTTAAGTACGAAGAATGGCCTGCATCTCTCAAGGCCTTGATAAAACAATATACCGGAGCAAAATATTTAGATAGTTTAAAGAATAAATACGGATATATATTGCTTGCAAAAAAAGGAGAATCTGCTCCTATTTTTGAAGAATATTCAACTAAGAAAGTAGAGATTACAACTAATATCCTTGGAAGTTTTTATCAAGGAGTAATGACATCTACGCTTATAGGACCTGCAGATCAATGGGGAACTTTGTTCAGGGATATTTCAAAAGACGATGGTAAAAAATATAACCTGAAAATTATAGCATATAAATTTGATGGTCTTAGTGACACTATTGCGATTGAAGATAAAGACAGTCTTGATTTAAGTAAAATAATTGATTCAGATATTTATCCATATATCAAGTTAAGTGTAAATCTGGAAGATTCGGTAAATCTTGTACCTCCTGATTTTGGAAAATGGCAAGTTATTTATAGTCCAATTCCTGAAGGAACATTGAATATACAAGCAGCAGGCGCTGATCAATATTCTATAAAGAATAAGTATGAAGGTGAAAATGTAAACCTCAAATTTGTCTTTGATAACATCACAAATTTACCTTTTAAGGATTCCCTAAAAGTTAGATATATCCAAAGAAGTTTAGAGACTGGAAAAGCAGATACCACTCTTGTGAATATTGGAAAACTTGATCCTTTTGGAACGATCTCGTTTAATCAAAAAGTAAACACTGCTGGGTTTTCAGGGAGAAATCAATTTCAGGTATATGTAAATCCGAAACTTCAAAAGGAACAATATTACACCAATAATATTCTTGAATTAAACTATTCAGTTGATAAGGACAAAACTAATCCATTGTTAGATGTTCTATTTGATGGAGCGCATATTATGGATGGAGATATTGTTTCACCAAGCCCGCTTATCAATGTAGTTATTAATGATGAAAATAAATACCTTTTGAAAAAAGATACTACTGGTGTTTTGATCTTTCTTCAGCGGGGGAACGGACAACCAGAACCTATTTATTTCAACAATCCTGATGTTTTAAGATGGGGGCAAAATGGTGAAAAAGGGACAAACAGATTTAGTGTTGACTATAACCCCAAAAATCTTCCCGATGGAATGTACAAATTAATTGTCCAGGGAACAGATGCATCTAATAACAGGGCTGGTAGTAATTTCTATGAAATATCATTTGAAGTGATTAATGAATCAACTATTAGTCATTTTTATCCTTATCCTAATCCATTCTCTACTAGTACCAGATTTGTTTTTACTCTTACCGGTTCTGAAATACCAGAAGATCTTAAGATTCAAATCATGACTGTGACTGGAAAAGTAGTAAGGGAAATCACCAAAGCAGAGCTTGGAAGTATTAGAATTGGACACAATAAATCTGAATACGCATGGAATGGCACTGATGAGTTTGGTGATAAGCTTGCAAATGGTGTTTATTTATATCGTGTCGTAATTAAGAATGCGGGAGACAATTTTAAAAGAAGATCTACTGCGGGTGATAAAGCATTTAAAAAAGATTATGGAAAACTTTATATTTTAAGATAGATAAGTGATTGAAATATAGGGCTCATTTTTTATTGTATACCAGGAATGAATAAGGATATTTATTCTTTTCATCAGAAGTGAAATCCTGTTTTGATTCTTCCTTCCACAGAGCCATATTAAATTGAAGATATACATCACCTACAAAATCCTCATGAATTCTTGTAAGGTAAAGCTTATCTGCAAATCTTTCAGATTGATTAATGATATCTGCTCCACCAATTATAAAGGCTTCAGATTCGTTATTCTTGCTACAGTATTCAAAAGCATTTTCTATAGAATGAACTACAGTAGCTCCTGGTACCATATAGTTTTTATCCCTGGTTACAATTATAAATATTCTTCCAGGTAATATCTTTCCAATGGACTCATAGGTTTTTCTACCCATGATCACATGATGGCCCATTGTTAGGTTTTTAAAATATTTTAAGTCCGCAGGAAGATGCCAAGGAAGCTTGTTTTCATAACCGATAACATCATTGGCTGATACAGCTACTATTATGGATTTTAGCATGGTTTATATCCCCTTAAAAATTCGTCAATCATCATTCTTTTCTTTCCTTCAAGCTGAATTTCCTCAAGGCTAAGATATCCATTGCCTGTTCTGAAATACAGGTAAGTTTTATTATCACATAAAAATGATTTTTGTTCAGGATTTTCTACATTAATGGAGTTTACAATAGAAGCCTTGTATATTTTCAAAACCTTATCATTTAAAATTGTCCAAGCAGAAGGGATAGGAGATAAGCCTCTTATCAGATTTAATATGTCAGCAGATGGTTTTGACCAGTCTATCTTTCCTGTTTCTTTTGAAATTTTAGGCGCAGGTTTTAACTCCTGAGACATAACCTGAGGTTTAGGGACTATTGCATCATTTTTAATCGCATGAACAGTGTTCAGTACAAGCTCAGCACCAAGGTTCATCAATCTCCCATACAATGTTTCAAAATTGTCTTCCGTGTAAATTGGTTCTTTTTCCTGAAATATTATATCTCCCGTGTCGATTTCATGCTTAAGAAAAAATGTGGTAATACCTGTTTCTGTTTCCCCGTTGATAATAGCCCAGTTGATTGGCGCTGCACCGCGGTATTGGGGCAGGAGAGAAGCATGCAGATTAAATGTGCCTAATTCAGGCATATTCCAAACAGATTCGGGAAGCATACGGAAAGCTACAACTATTTGAAGGTTTGCGTTATAACTTTTTAGCTCTTCCAGAAATGCAGGATCTTTAAGACTTACAGGCTGTAGGACAGGAATGTTTTCAGATTCAGCATACTCCTTTACTGGTGAAGCTTTTAGTTTTAAGCCACGGCCAGCAGGTTTGTCAGGAGCAGTTACTACAGCTACTACGTTATAAGAGTTTTTTACTAGAATTTTCAAGCTGGGAACAGCAAAATCAGGTGTTCCCATATAAATGATTCTTAAGTCCTTTGGCATAAAATGATGTTAACTGGGAATAATATGAGTTTAAAAGTCTTTGTATAAAAGATATTTTTTCCTCATGAGCTTGTATTTATCAAGATTAGCCTGCCAGCTTTCCCTTATTGCAACCTCGCTCATCCCTTTTTTTATTTGATCCTGCAAGCTACTGTTTCCTGCAAGTTTATTGAAAAAGTTATTAAAGTATTTTTCTTTGTCCGGCGCTTTTTTGTACATGTCAATTACATATTTCAGCTTGAGGCCTGGCTCAGGATATAGTTTCGTCAGATCAACACCGTAACAAACTTTGTTTTCATAAGGAGGATTTTTTGCTCCCAATGTTGGAACTGGAGTAAATTTGTCTTTTCCATATACACTATCCGGTGCACCAATAACCTGAAAAGCTTTGTCTGTGCCTCTTCCCACAGACATTACAGTACCTTCAAATAGTCCCAGAGACGGATAAAGCATGATTGACAAGTCATTGGGTAAGTTAGGTGAAGGCTTTACTGGCAGGACATATCGATCCTTATGTTCGTAGTTCTTTACCTTTACAATTTTAAGATTGCATGTTCTATTGCTGTCCAGCCAATGCTCTCCGTTAATCATTTGTGCGAGCTCGGCAACTGTCAAACCATGAACAATAGGAATGGGGTGCATCCCTACAAAGGATTTATACTTTGGTTCAAGTACTGGCCCATCAATGTAAAAACCATTGGGATTAGGTCTGTCGAGTATTAAAAGTGTCTTGTTGTTTTCCGCGCAGGCTTGCATTAAATAATGCATGGTGCTTATGTAGGTATAAAATCTTGCACCAACATCCTGAATGTCAAATATTACTACATCAATGTCTTTAAGTTGCTCCGCAGAAGGCTTTTTGTTGTTGCCATAGAGAGAAACAAGTGGTAAACCTGTCTTTTTATCAAGATCATTTTTTACTGTTTCACCAGCATCTGCTTCTCCCCGGAAACCATGCTCAGGGGCAAATATTTTTTTAATCTTTACACCAAGACTTAGTAAAGTGTCAGCCAGGTGGGTGTTATTGATCAGACTTGTTTGGTTTACAACCAAAGCTACATTTTTATCTTTTAGGTAAGGTAAATATTCCCCAGTCTGATAAGCTCCCGGAAGTATTGGGGAAGCTGTCACCTGAGAAGTATTATCTTTTTTTGCAGAATCTGTTTGTTTATCCATTGAATGGCAGGATGAAACATTCATCAACAAGCTGAATGATAGAAAAAAAGCCAAAAACATTTTGTCCATTTTTAAATTTTTTGAATGATAAACAAATATGTAAGTATATTTAAGGGTTAAAATTAAAACGATTTTTCAGATGGTTTATAATTTTCCTTCTTTTATTAAGGTCGTTTTTATAATAATCAGTTCTATAAATTGAAAGTTATTTTCCGCTAGATCGGTTCATGAATATATACCAATTTATTTCCAGCAGAATTCGTCACGTCAGGAAAGATTCTTTTACATATCTGGTCAGGAATATAGCAATCGCAAGCATTGCCATTGGGCTTGCCTTTATCATAGTGTCTTTTGGAATACTGGAAGGCTTTAAAAAAAGAATCAAAGAGAAGATTTTTAGTTTTGGAGCGCATATTCAGGTAAGCAGACATGATATCAGTCGCTCTTATGAGGAATCTCCTTTCCCCAAACATACAGATTTATATGACCATCCTTCAAAGATTGGGGAGATTGCTCATATTCAGGTTTATAGTAAAAAGGCAGGTTTGCTTAAAACTGAAGAGGAAGTAAACGGGGTAATTGTGAAAGGAATAGGAAAAGATTTTAGTTTTTCCAGGTTTAAAAATAATATAGTAGAAGGAAGATTTTTGACTTTGCCTGATAGTGGATATTCAAGGGAAATCATGATCAGTAAAAGGATTGCCAATAAAATGAGGCTTAGCATTGGAGACAGTGTTATGATCTTTTTTGTTCAAAATCCCCCGCGCTATAGAAAACTTCTGATTAAAGGAATATATGAAACTGGCCTTGAAGAATTTGATGACCTGATTATACTTGGAGACATCAGGCTTCTGCAGAAAATAAATAACTGGAATGAGGAATTAGTTGGTGGTTATGAAATCTTTCTGAAAGATTTTTCAACTCTGACAACCGCTTCAGAAAAGGTATTTGAAGCGATGGATTATGACATGCAGCTGGAAAAGATAACCGACAGATATATTCAGATTTTTGACTGGCTAGCTTTGCTAAATCGAAACGTTGCCATATTTCTGGTCCTTATTCTTTTTGTTGCCAGCTTCAATATGGTTTCAACACTTTTTATCATGATCATGGAACGAACCAGGATGATCGGGATATTAAAAGCTTTCGGAGCTACTGATGGCCAAATTCGCGGAGTATTTTGGTATAATGGTATTTTTATAATTCTGAGGGGTATGCTTTGGGGAAATATTGCCGGTATTGGTTTTTGCCTTTTGCAGTACTACTTTAAGATTATACCACTGGACCCAGAAAACTATTACATGAGTTCAGTTCCGATTGAGTGGAATTTTGAAGTATTGGCATTAATAAATGTGATGACATTTACCCTGATAGCTCTGGTTATGTTTATTCCGGTGTTTGTGATTTCAAAAATAAAACCGGTTAAATCAATTAAGTTTAGCTAGAAGAAAAATCAGAATAATGATTTTTAATTATATTATTCTGGAATATAATGTTTGAACAGACTTTCAATCTTCATCTGAAGTACTCCAAATACAGCTTCTTTAAAAATCCCTGAGGACATTTTCGACTGGCCAAGTGTACGATCGGTGAATATGATAGGCACTTCTATTATTTTGAAACCGTATTTCCAGGTTAAAAATTTCATTTTAATCTGAAAGGCATACCCTGTAAACTTAATATCATCCAGGTTAATTGTTTCAAGAACCTTTTTCCTGTAACACTTAAAACCAGCTGTGGTATCCTGAATTTGCATACCAGTAATAAAACGAACATACGTGCTGGCATAATAGGACATTAAAACTCTACTCATCGGCCAGTTGATCACTGTTATTCCATTTACATAACGGGAACCAATGGCTAGATCATAGCCTTGTTCCGCGCACGAATTATATAGTTTAACAAGATCTTCGGGATTGTGAGACATATCTGCATCCATCTCGCAGATATACTCATAGTTTCTAGCAATAGCATATCTGAAACCATGTATATAAGCGGTACCAAGGCCTAGCTTTCCCTTTCTTTGTTCCAGAAAAAGTCTGCCTGGATATTCTAGTTGAAGCTCTTTAACAATATTTGCAGTTCCGTCGGGCGATCCATCATCTATAATAAGAATATCAAAAGGGATACTTAATGTAAAAACCTTCCTGATTACAGTTTCAATGTTTTCCTTCTCGTTGTAAGTAGGTATAATGACAATCGCCTTTTCCACGTGTTAAAAATAAAAAACAAATTTAAGAATGAATATCCTTTAAGGTGGAAATATTTTTTGCTAGTTGACTCGCATTTTTTATACAATCTGAAAGTGATACTCCTTTATACCAGCCGGCACAGAAATATAAGCTTTTAATCTGGAGCTTTTCAATTTCCGAATAAGCCGCTTGAAGGTTCTTATCATATTGTGGTATTGCTTTTTCCCATCTGTGAACCTTTTGCATTACCGGTTTTCCTTTAATCTTCAAATCTTTTTGAAAATCCTGGATGATGTTTTCCTTGATTTGACGATCGTCACTTTTGTATTGTTCTGAATACTGGCCGCCACCGACAAAGGATGTTAGTAGGATTTGATCATTGGAGACTCTGTTTGAAAATACAGAGGAAGTCCATATGGAGCCAGCAGCAAATTTATTTTCAATCTTAGGGTTCAGGCCTCCAAAACCATTCAATTGAACATTGGCATTTTCCTTTGTATAAATTGTATGAACCAATGCCATGGGCGGATATTCAACATGACTCAAAGCCTTTGCAACTTCAGGAGATATATTTTCCATAATTACAGATGCTGCATATGCTGGAGTTGCTATAACTAATTGGCTGAAATTGTACGAAAGTATTTGTCCGTTTGAAAGAGCAGATACCCTGAATTGACCATTTTGATATTCGACCTTTTCTACTTTTGTATTTACCTGAAGATTCTTAAGTTTTTCAGCAATAGCTTTTGGCAATGTAGCCATGCCTTTTTTAAAATTAAAAGATTTTCTCCTACTGCTTCCACCAGATTTTATCATTCCTTTTAAAACAGAACCATATTTATTTTCCAGATCATTTAAAATTGGAAAAGTAAGTTTTACTAGCAGTTTTTCAGGATTTCCAGCGTAAATACCTGTTACAAATGGATTTAGTACGTAATCAGTAACTTCTTTATTAAATCTTCTCGTTATAAAATGAGCCAAAGTTTCGTTTTCAATCTTCTCAGTTTTTTTGAAAAATTCTGTTAAGATTGAAATTTTAGTCTTGAAAGAAAAGAAATTGCTTTTGAGCAATTTTGGCGGGGAATCGGGTAATACTTGATATTTACCAGCTTTAAAAATATAACGATCCTTACTATTTGGATTTGCTTCAATAAGTTCATTTTCAATGCCTATTGCTTTAAAGAAATTTGTAATTTCTTCGTCAGCCAAGATACTGTTCGGACCTATGTCCAATGTATAATTATTAGTAATTTCAGTTTTTATATACCCTCCCGTAAGGTCATTTTCTTCCAGCAAAAGGTAAGGGATGTTATTTTCCTGAAGTCGATAAGCTAATGTTAATCCTGAAATTCCTGCTCCGATTATTCCAACCATAATATCTGGTGTAAGTTCCTGCTTGCGAAAATACATTCCAATGCATATAAAAGGATTATTTTTGCCAAAAAAATTAAAGGAAATTTAATGGGCGCTAAATGTATCTTTCTTGATCGCGATGGTGTGATTAATGTTGACAAAGTTGATTATACATATACTTTGGAAGATTTTAAAATTATACCAGGAGTAATAGAGGCTTTGAAGGCATTTAAAAAGGCTGGTTATCTGTTGGTTGTAATTACAAACCAATCTGGGATTGCCAAAGGCATTTATGGTCATGAAGATGTAAAGATCTGTCATGATTTTTTCCAGGAAAAATGTGGAAATCTTATAGATAGATATTACTACAGTCCATACCATCAAACTATATCAGAATCAATTTCCAGAAAGCCGGATTCTCTGATGTTTGAAAAAGCAATTGCGAAATTTGATATCGATATTAAATCTTCTTGGATGATTGGAGACAAGAACAGAGATTTAGTACCTGCAAAAAAACTTGGAATTAAAACAGTTCTGGTGGGCCATGAAGAACCTAATCCGGTTGAAGTAAACATTAAAGCGGATGACCTTAAAAATGCTTCAGAATTAATTTTGCAGGCATAAGATTTAACAAGCAATTAAAAAAAAAGGCCCCGAAAAATTTTCGAGGGCCAATTTTTTTAGATAAAAAAGATAATTAAAAAAATATGAAAAAATAGTTTAAACGTAATTAGTAGCGTGTTTAAGCCACTTTTTTACTCTTGTTCAATCGATTATACGTAAATATTAAAGATTGTTTCATCTTTTCAAACTGTAAATTATTGTAAATCAGGTTATATTTATATTATTTAAGGCACTTTGGTGCCGTTTGTTTTTTGCTTAACTTTTTGATTTTTTAAGCAATATTCACTGAAAATTTAGGGAGTTGAGGCACTAAAATGCCGGATTAAAATCTTTAATTTATCCAATTCTTTTTTTTTTAAGAATTTTGAGTAAATCCTTTTTTTCTGATGTTTTTCATTAAAATGTGAAGGAATGCATCAGTAAGATTATTTTAAACTATCGATTTTGATTAATTTTAAAATTAGTTTTTGTGTCTTATTTTTTAGTTTAATGAAGGCCATGTATTGATCGGGTTACTATCAAGGTTTTGGTAAAATGAAAAATCTGATATCCATTTATGATTTTAGCTTTTGACACTTATTATTTTGAAAACAAAGCCAAAACAGTCTGTCTTCAGTTTGCTAACTGGAATGATAAAATTCCGGTACAGATATTTTCAGAAATAAAAGAAGATGTGAGTGAATATGAATCTGGAGCTTTTTATAAACGTGAGCTACCATGCATTTTAAGTTTATTGAATAAAATAAATCTTGATGAAGTTTCTATGATTGTAGTGGATGGCTTTGTCTTTCTTGATGATGAATATAAGCCAGGTCTGGGAGCTCACCTATTCAATTCATTAGAACAGCGTATTCCTATTATTGGTGTTGCTAAAACCAATTTCGCTCAAATAAATAATATTAAGAGAGAGGTGTATAGAGGTGAAAGTAGAAAGCCTCTGTACATTACTTCTGTGGGAATAAATATAGATGAAGCTTCTACATATGTTGAGTCCATGTATGGGCAATACAGAATTCCAGATCTTTTGAAACAGCTGGACAGTATGACCAAAGTAAAGTAATTAGTTAGTTTTTTAATAGTATGATAAGTGAAAAAGAAAATCAAAGAATAAGTAAATTTTTAAGTTTAGTATTAAGGCATCAACCTGAATCCATTGGTATAAGGCTTGATGAGAATGGTTGGGTTGATCCTGAGTTATTAATTTTTAAGATGAATAAACATGGATTTAACTTAAGTATGGAAATACTTGATCATGTTGTAGCTACCAATAATAAAAAAAGATTTGCTTATAATGAAAGTAAAACTCAGATAAGAGCGAGTCAGGGACATTCTGTTAATATTGAATTAGGTTATGAGCCGCAAAAGCCTCCTGCAATACTTTATCATGGAACAGCAGAACGTTTTTCAGAATCAATATTAAAGACTGGTCTTGATAAGCAAAGTCGTCAACATGTGCATTTAAGTTTAGATATAGATATTGCTATATCTGTCGGTAAGAGGCATGGTAAGCCTGTGATTTTTGAGGTAGCGTCAGAAACGATGTTTGCCGATGGTTTTGTCTTTTATCTATCAGAGAATAAAGTATGGCTTACAGATCATGTTCCTGTTAAGTATTTGAAATTGGGATTTACAGGGATTAAAGGATAAAAAGGATTATCATAAAAAAAACCTCAGACTTATAATCTGAGGTTTTTTATATACAGCTTGATAAAAGCTTATTTTACATTGAATCCGCCTTCTCCGATTTTATGTCCTTCAGAGTATACATGAATTTTGTATTGTCCAGGAAGATAGTTGAATCCTTTAGAAAGAAGGAAAGAAAGTTTTTGATTAGAGTTGTCAAAGCTTAGGTCTTGGCTAAGTGTGTACTGAGCCTCAGTTCCGTCAGCAAGGTTTAGAACACCACCACCGTTGATTGGGTCAGAGAACGGAGTTCCAGATGGAGGAACAAGTGTTACATAGAATTTTTTCAGGTTTTTCTTAGCAGCTTTGTTATCAGCAAGAACAAAAGTGATTTTTATTCTGTCGATTTTGCTGTGTTTGTACTCTTCCTGATCCATTTCTTTTCCGTTTTCTTTAAGCGCTGTTACTTTAACCCCTTCAGCTTTTAGGATAGATGCATAAGCAAGTTCCTTTGAAGTAAGATCAAGTGAATCACCAAGTTTTCTCTTCTCAGATGTAAGGTTGCTTACACTTGTATTCAAAGAATCGTTAGCCGTTTTTAACTGAGCGATTTCATAATCTTTAGCCGTGATTTCTTCTCTAAGTTTAGCAACTAGCTCTTCAAGCTCTTTACGTTTTTTAGAATCAAGTTTGCTTGATTTTTTCAACTGAGTGATGAAGGAATTCAGGTCAGCGATTTGCTTATCAAGAGAGTCGTTTTGTAAACCAAGGTTTTCTCTTTCTTGTCTGATTCTTTCAAGATCCTGGCTCATAGTTTCCAGTTCCTGTGTTTTAGCTACGATTTCGCTGTCTTTAGTGCTTACTACACCTGTCAACTCATCAATTTTTTGAGCTTTTTCATCATTTTGGCTATTCAGTGTAATCACAAAAATGATTAAGGCAATATTCACTACCAGTGAAAGAGCAAGGAGAATTTTTACAGTCTTGTTGCTTTTTTGTTCCATAAGTTGTTTTGTTCAATTTTTCGAGGTTGTAAATTAAAAGGATTTTATATGGTTTAGCAAATTTAAATTCAGGTCAATGGGTATTTTTTAGTCTTCTTGTAATTTGAAAATTAGAGAATTAATCATCCATTGTCTTTCATTGGGGAAAAAACGGGGAAAAAATCGAAAAATTATGCGAATAAAATCATTTGTCGCATCAAGATCCAGCTTGTTTCCTTTAAAATTGATGTTTATCCCTTAGATCAATTGATTTGGCTGTTTACTGAATTTTAAAGAAAAAAGTTTTAACAGGAAAAAATATTGAATTCGAAGTCTGATCGTTTGGGGGGCATCCTTCACAATCTTTAGGTTTTACAAGATTAATTGTCTAGCTTTGATCTGTTGTAGCACTTGCGGATTGATTGCAGAGTTTTCCTTCGGCCCTTCGTTATGCGGCAAATTGAACTAATAACTACCTCATTTAGTTTCTTTTAAGTTACACATTCAAGTTTAAAGTAATAAAATTTCCAGGGACTCAGAGAGAAATTTTTTCCAAAAATTATTCACACAGAAAGGGAATTCACAAATAAAGACATATACTTCCCTGGTAATGTCAAAATAGGTAGATGTAAATTCTTCTCGTAATAGAAGAATTCAAGTGGAGCCCCTCGTAAAACAATTTAATACATGTCTTTTAAAAATTTAAATCTTATATCCCCAATCCTTGAGGCTCTGGAACAAGAGGGATATACTCAGCCTACGTCTATTCAGTCTCAGGCAATTCCTTTTATTCTTGAAAAGAAAGATTTGCTTGGTTGTGCTCAGACGGGAACAGGAAAAACTGCTGCTTTCGCTTTGCCGATATTGCAATTGCTTGAAAATAAAATTACAGATAACAGAGGGAAAAGAACTGTAAAGTCTTTAATACTTACTCCGACGAGAGAACTAGCGATTCAGATAGGAGATAGTTTCTCAGCCTATGGAAGAAATACAAGAGTAAATCATGCTGTTATTTTTGGAGGGGTATCTCAGAATCCCCAGGTTGAAGCTCTAAAAAGAGGAGTAGATATACTAGTAGCGACTCCTGGAAGGCTTTTGGATCTTATGAACCAGGGATTTATCAGACTGGATCATATTGAGATATTTGTTCTGGATGAAGCTGACAGAATGCTGGATATGGGCTTTATTCATGATATCAAAAAGATTTTGACCAAGCTTCCGGCTAAGAAACAGTCATTGTTCTTTTCAGCTACGATGGCTCCGGAAATAAAAAATCTGGCAGAATCAATTCTTGTAAATCCGAAAAAAGTAGAAGTAGCTCCTGTTTCATCTGCTGCTGAAACAGTGAATCAATCTGTATACTATGTTGAGAAATCCAACAAAAAAGGGTTGTTGATTCATTTGCTAAAAGATCCTGCTATTCCGGAGGCTTTGATATTTACGAGAACCAAACATGGCGCGGACAGAATCAGCAAGGACCTGACCAAAGCAGGTATAACAGCAGAAGCCATTCATGGCAATAAGTCTCAGAATGCAAGACAAAGAGCATTGGAAAATTTCAAGCTAAAGAAAATAAGGGTACTCGTTGCTACAGACATTGCTGCCAGGGGGATTGATATTGAAAAGCTTTCTCACGTAATTAACTTTGAGCTGCCAAACGAGCCCGAAACCTATGTGCACAGAATAGGCAGAACAGGAAGGGCAGGAGCTAATGGTATTGCGATTGCTTTCTGTGATACAGAAGAACGTGTTTATCTCAGAGCTATCAATAAATTAATAGCAAAGGAAATACCTGTAATTAAAGAGCATCCTTTTGATGGGCCTGGTATTGAAGTTCCCCAGTCTAACAACTCTCGTCAGTCAACTGGTGCGAGGCAAAACCCGTCAGGTGGTGCAAAGCAGAATAGTAAACCTTCAGGTTCGGGCAAGCCTAAATGGTTCGGTAGAAAAAAGTCCAATGGCAATAATAAACAGAGTAACAATAACAACACTTCTAAAGGTGCCCTATAAATGGAGCAATAGAATATAGAATTTAAAGCCCTTCGGAGTAATACTCTGAAGGGCTTTTTAAATTTAAATAGATACTCTATAGTTAAGCTTTACTTCGTCACCGTGAAAACCTCTGAAGCCCCAGTTGTGAGCAGGAGCTTCCATTATGCAGATTTCAATATCGATTTCCGATATACCGATTTTTTCTTTTATCCTTTCAAATAACAATCTGACTAGTTTCTTTTTAGTTTCAACTGTTCTTCCTTCGATCATTATAAATTCAATAATGGTATAAGCTTCTGTACGTCCATCCGGATAATAAAAATCATCTTTTGCTAAACCTATGAATCTGTGAGCGCGCTTATCTTTTGGGAATTCCAAAGCTTCAACAACACATTCATGAATTACATCCGACAGACCTTTTTTTACAAGATCCAGTTTTTCTTTTAAACCATATATTTTTACCTGTGACATTGCTTTTTTATTTTTATTACAAAATAAAAATAAAAAATTAATACTGAACCCTTCTTCCTGAAAATTAAAGGCAAACAGACCACCATTATTGCTCCTGCATAGAACTATGTATATATTCGTAAAAATTATTTATTATCAGTAATGTCAAAAATTGTACTTGTAACCGGCGCTTCTTCAGGTATAGGAAAAGTGATCGCGGACTATCTGGCTTCTCAAGGCCATGTTGTATATGGTACTTCCAGGTCTATAAAACAAGAAGGTTTAAAGTTTAAAGCTCTTCCAATGGATGTATGTGACAACAACAGTGTAAAAGCTGCGATAGACCATATTATAAAAGAGAATGGCAAAATAGATGTTGTAATAAATAATGCAGGCATTGGAATTGCTGGAGGCTGTGAATACTTGTCATTATCTGATGCAGAGAAGGTAATGAGTACAAATTTTATCGGAGTAATCAGAGTGTGTCAGGCAGTTTTGCCTTCTATGAGAAATAATAAATCAGGTTTGATCATTAATATAAGCTCTATTGCATCTGAAATGGGGTTGCCTTATAGAAGTGTTTATAGCTCGAGCAAAGCCGCAGTAGATCGTTATACGGAAGCTTTAAGAGTAGAAACAAAGAAATTTGGAATCAAGGCATGTTGCATTCAGCCAGGGGGGATTAAGACAGACATCAGTGCTAATAGGCTATTTACTCCTGTTCCGGAAGGTAGTCCATATAAGGACAGTTTTGAAAGGGCTTATGATGCTATTAATAAAAGTGTAAGTAAAGGTCTGGAGCCGGAAGTATTCGGGCCGCTTATTGAATCGATCATGAAAGCCGATAAGGTTAAGAGGATTTACAGAGTTGGTAAAGTAACTGAAAAGCTCTCGGTGATTATTAAAAAGATTGTACCTGATCATATGTTTGAACGTATCATTGCAGGATTTTACAAGATTTGATACTGATGAATTTTAAATAAAAAAATCCCTGTTCTGCAGGGATTTTTTTATTATAAAAACAAGGCTTCCGCCTGTTGTATAGATTCTGGTTTTCCTACATCCAATAAGATGTCTGAAGTATGGTCAAATCCCATGATAGTGTGTTTACTGCATAAATCAAGGTATACATCAACCATTGAAAATTTACCTTCCTGTTTTATCAGATCAAATATTTCCGGCTCAATAATATGGATTCCACTGAAAGCCTTTTGCGTTAAATCAGCTCCTGTCTTCTTTATTTTCTCTTCACCTGTTTTGGTATTCTTCCACCCACATAGTTCATTTTTCTTATTGAATAGAAAATATCTGGAAGTCTCACGTCTTGTCACGGCAAGGGTTGCAAGAGCTTTTCCGGCATTGTGAAATGCTATCATTTTGTCTATTGCAAGATTGGTGAGCATATCCACATTCATCACTAGAAAGGGAGTGGTGCCTTTTAGAAAAGAAGAGGCCTTTTTTAGACCGCCGCCTGTTTCAAGCAGGGAATCCGTTTCATCGGAAATACTGATTTTGCAGCCGAAGTTATTATGCTCTTTTAAGAAAGAGATGATCTGATCCGGAAAATGGTGAACATTTATGACAAATTCCTTTATTCCATATCCTTTAAGATATTCGATATTCCTTTGTAACAAAGGCTTGTTATTCACAACGGCCAGCGCTTTAGGATGGTTTTCCGTAAAGGGTTTTAAGCGGGTTCCTAAACCTGCAGCAAAAATCATTGCCTTCATAAAAATAGAATCTGATTTATTTAGTTAACCCAGTTTTTTGCGTCCTGAATGCAGTGTTGTAATTCAACTTTAACTCCAAACTTTTGCTGAAGATGCTTAGCAAGACTGTCTGCCGCAAACACACTTCTGTGTTGTCCGCCAGTACAACCAAAACTTACCATCAGACTATCAAAGTCTCGCTTCAGATAATCTGTTACACTAATATCGACAAGACTATATACATGTTGCAGGAAAACTGGCATTTCTGTTTGATAAAGCAGGAAATCCTGAACAGGTTTATCTCTTCCTGTAAGTTTTTTATAAGCCTCATATCTTCCGGGATTCAGAATACCTCTGCAATCAAATACAAAGCCTCCGCCATTTCCTGATAGATCTTCAGGATGGCCGGTTTTATAGGAGAAGCTGCAGATTTTAACAACTAACTTACTATCCTTTTCTGCCTTTATGTTTTCAAAACGTTTAACGATGTCTTCTTCCACCATAGCATTCAGCACCTTCTCCAGCTCCGGCAGACGGATTGGAATTCCTTTGTTTTCAAGAAACCACCTTAAGTTTCTTAATGCGAATGGAATACTGCTTATAAAATGAGGTTTGCGTTCAAAGAGTCCACGGAAACCATATGCTCCAAGAGTTTGAAGCATTCTAATAAGAACAAAGCCACGGTATATATCTAAGAAATCTTTTTTGTTTAGCTGATTTCCCAATAGATCATTTACTCTGTCAAAATAATAAAGAACAAGTTCATCTCTCCATTCGAATGGTAAAGCGGCTTTGGCCTGCCATAGCATTGAAGCTACATCATACTGAAGAGCGCCTTGCATGCCTCCCTGATAATCGATAAAGTATACTTTATCATCTTTTACCATTACATTTCTGCTCTGACAATCCCTATGCATGAAATACTTGTTGCGCTCTTGCATTAGGTAATAGCTGAGCATTTCGAAGTCATTCAACAAAAGATTCTTGTCGTAATTAAGCTTAAGTGCTCTCAGGAAGTAATATTTAAAATAGAGCAAATCGGAATAGATCGCCTGTCTGTCAAATGATCGGGTAGCAATACAGTAGTCGTAGTTCAAGCCTGTTCCACCCTGAATCTGAAGCTGAGCTAGTTGAGCAAAGGTTTTCTGATACAATTCAAAAGTACGGTCTGTATAACCCTCATTCTGAACTATATCAAACAAAGAGGTATCCCCGAGATCTGCCTGAATATAGAATTGCTTATCAGCACTGGAGTGGAAAACTTCCGGAACAGCAAGTTGCTTGCTGGCAAAATGCCTTGAAAATTCCAGAAATGCTGAGTTTTCCGGAGTGTTGTTATTATAGGTGACGATATATGATCGAGGAGCCGTTTTGACCCTGAAATATTGTCTGTCACTTCCTGCCTGAGCCAGTTGTCTGACTTCCTCCACGGGTATTTCAGGTTTCCAGCTTTCAAAAAATGCTTTTACTTGTTCTATAATAATTGTAGACATGTTGCTTCTGATTTCTAAAGGAGGTAAAATCTCCTGTTTTTAAATTTGGATTTGAATATTCTATATTCTTTTTTTATTACAAAGTAAATAAAACAATAAATAGTTGTCAGTAATTCATTTTTATAAAAAAGTTATTTTTGGTAAAGTGAAATCATAGATTTAAGTTGTTGATTTTCAAGGATTTTTTAAAGGATGGGTGGAGAAAGGTATAATAACTCCATTCAATAAAAATCACGTATACCAGGGAAGTTTTTTTAATGAAATATGAGTATTAGAAAAATTATTTTCTCAGTCTTTATTCTGGGGTTCATGTTTGACCATATCTGCCTGGCAAATATGGCTTCTCCATATAGAAAAGGTACATTAACTGGCACTGCCATGACAAGCAATGGTATTGATATTCTAAAGGAGAAAATCTTTATCCTGATCAATATAGAAGACCATACGGCTCTATATAAAGTTGATTACTATATAAAATGTGACTCTTCGGGAATGCAGATTCCTTTACTTTTTTATGCTGTCGAGTACAAGGATAATTTCAGAGTATGGTTAGATGATGCGGAAATCAAAGTTGAAGCTATTCCCGAATCTTATATACCTAATAGCAACAAGCCACTGAATAAGATTTATATGTCCTTAGTTGGACCAGGTTCCAAGGATTATTTTAAACCTTATCGGAATCAGGAATTAAGTGAGGAAATGATTGTCTTTAATGATTTCAAGTATTTTGAAACAGACCTTTTTAAAGGGGCACATCATATACATGTAGAATATACTGCTAATGCCTCAATAGAATTATTGGAATGGGAAAAAAAATATTCTTTCAAATATTTCTTGTATCCCGCGAAATTCTGGCGGTCTTTCAACTCTATCGAAATAGCTGTGAAAATTTCAAATGATGACTCGGACCTGAAAACTAATCTGGGCAATCCTACTTTAGGTACCTTTGATTCAGCAGCAATCTGGAAGTTTGATAAACTCCCGGCTGATGAAATAGAGCTTTCATATAAACCCCAGATCAATCTTTTCGGAAGAGCTTTAATACTAGTTGATCCGTTAGGAATGACAATTCTATTTTCAATTTTCATATCTATATGGCATTATCGACGGATCAAAGACTATAGAGTAAAAGAACATGAAAAAAAATATTCATGGGTTGTAATTGCAGGAAGTATAGTTCTTCCATTTATTATACTCATTTGGTATATATTTACATATGAAATAATTGATGCAGTTATTGGACCGGAGGCTAGCCGTTATCATGGCTATACATTTCTGGTTATAATTTTTTATCCTTTGATAATGCCTGTCTATTGGATCATTATGTGGCAGCTGGATAGGAGGATAAAGAAGAAAATAATATATTCAATCAATCAAAGTTTATGACAAATTTTTGAGATGCATATAATTAAACTTAAGATCAGGGGCGGAAAAATTGCGGATAAGGAATTCTTTAATGATGTATTCAATCGGTATAATTTTTTCGAACAAATGGGGTATTACTTAAATGGATTATTTAAAAGTAGTCAAATTATTAACCTTGAATGGCAGTATGAATCAATAAATGATGGCCTGGAATTAAACTTGTTCTGTCCCGAAAAAGATTCTTATAAAGACAAGTACTCTACCAAGTTAACTAAGGATACTAAAAACAAAATATTTACAGAATTTCAATGCTCCTTTGATTTTGTTTATATAGGCCTTGATCCTGAATTTGAAGAACAATCATTCTAGAAAAACCAAAATTTTTAATCTTAAAGTCTAACCGTATTTCCCCGATCTATGACGGAGATTCAATGGACCAGATCCCATTATACAAATTACCGTATACCTACAAAGGAGAATCTTTTATTGATATCATTGATTGGAACAGGGACTATGACCATATTGAAGGACTTTGGTATAGTGGATATGGAGGCGAGGTATGGACCTCTGATCAATTAAGCAACCCAAACAGTGAATTGAATAAAAAGGGTAGAAATTGTTGTGCTAATCTTGAAAAAATTACCGGAGTACCTACATATTATTACCTGTTTTATAATGCACAAATTTCAGGTACAGAAGATGTTATCGTGAGAACTTGTCCTAGTTGTAAAGGTGACTGGACTTTAGAAGAGCAATCTTACTTTAATCTTCACAACTGTAAATGTGATCAGTGCAGACTTGTGTCTACTATGAGTTTTTAATGTTAAGTATAAGTATGAACTTTAAAATAAATCAAGATTATCTTAAAATTATATTGCGGGTAAGCATGGCGTTAGTCTGGTTTATTAATGGGTTGTTCTGCAAGCTTTTAAATATGGTGCCTCGTCACCAGGAAATTGTCGGACGAATTCTGGGTGAGAATCATGCTTTTCTGATTACAAAGGCTATTGGGGTAGGAGAGTTGTTTATGGTAGTCTGGATATTCAGCCGAATAAAATCCAAATGGTGCTCAATCGCTCAAATTGGACTTGTAGTTACAATGAACATTATCGAAGCCATTCTGGCTCCTGACCTGCTTCTGTTTGGTCGGGGAAATTTATTTATCGCATTGCTATTTGTTATTGCAGTTTATATCAATGAATTTTTACTAGTAGGAATTAATACAACATCAGAAAATGCTGTCTCTTAAAAATCATCCGTTTGCCGTAGAGACTTTTTTTGAAAGTTCTCTCGTCCTTACTTACGCTGTACCTAAGGAACAACTTCAAAGCCTTATTCCTCCATGTCTTGAATTAGATACTTTTAAAGATAAATGGGGATTCGTGGCGGTTGCGCTCGTGCAGACTAAAGACCTTAGACCTAAAGGCGCTCCTAAGTTTATGGGTAACGATTTTTTTCTTGCCGGATTTCGAATATTTGTGAAATTTAATAATGATAGAGGAAAGAGGCTCAGAGGCCTATATATATTAAAGTCAGAAACTAATAAAAGAAAGATGTCTTTCTTTGGAAATATTTTTACTCATTACAAATATACTACAACAGACATTATACTAAAGAGCAATAAAGAATCTATTTCTGTATCATCTGTTAAATCAGCATTTGATATTGAAGTAAGTTTAACTGAAAATGCTACGCTCCCTTATGGTTCACCTTTTAACGACTGGAAAGAAGCCAGAAGATACGCAGGGCCGTTACCATATACCTTTACCTATAATGCTTTTACTTCAGAAGTCTTAATCATAGAAGGCGTAAGGGAATCATGGATACCGAAGCCTGTAGAAGTTATTAAAGAAAATGTAGGGTTTTTAAATCAAAAAGGTTTTGAAGGAATACAGCTGGCAAATGCCTTTTTAATACAGAATATCCCTTACTATTGGAAAAAAGGAGTGCTAGAAAAATGGACAAGACATTAAGAAAACCATTTCAAGGAGTAACCAATATCATTCTGTTTAACTGGCATACCTTTGTCATAGCTTTGGTATTTGTATTATTATTGACAATCGGAAAGTATTGTTTTCTGGATAATATTATTATCACTGCCACTATCTTTGCTACATTGCTCAGTATTGTGATTTCTCTTGTTACATCACTTTATGTTTATGATTTAACAGACTTGTATAAGCTCAGTTTTCTTGATAAACTTATTACATTAAAGCCTGCATCACTTGTTAATATTAATGCAGGATTTGATGAAATAAGTGAAGTGGTAAAAAAGAAATATCCGAACTCAAAATTTTCTGTTTTTGATTTTTATGATCCCTTACTGCATACAGAAATTTCCATTGAAAGGGCAAGAAAGCTGTACAAACCCTATCAGGACACACAGGTAATCAATACTAAGGCAGTTCCATTAGAAGAAGGTAGTGTTGATGTAATACTACTTATGTTCGCTGCTCATGAAATAAGAAATGAAGGAGAAAGGACATTTTTCTTTGAACAGTTGAGGAAAGCGATAACAATCCAGGGAATGATCATAGTGGTTGAACATCAAAGAGACCTTATAAATTTTGTTGCTTATAATATCGGTTTCTTTCATTTTTATTCTAAGAATAATTGGCTTAAAGTCTTTACTGAAGCTGGTTTGGAAGTTTCGAAAGAAATAAAAATTACACCGTTTATATCTGGCTTTGCACTTAAAAAGTATGGAACTGCATCTTAAAATCATCGGTATTATTTCCATGATACTTGCTGTCATTCATGTTATTTTCCCAAAATATTTTGACTGGGAAAATGAATTGCAGTCTGTTAGCCTGATCAATAAACAACTTATGTATGTCCATACATTTTTTATTGCTCTCGTCGTATTGCTGTTTGGAATGTTTTGTTTTTTCAGTGCAAATGAGTTGTTGAATACAAAACTAGGAAAACAAGTGGTGCTTGCATTGACGGTTTTCTGGGGGCTCAGGTTGCTGTTTCAGTTTTTTGTATACTCACCCAGGCTCTGGAGAGGAAAGGCATTAGAGACTTTTGTTCATATAATCTTCTCTGTCATCTGGACTTATTTTACTGTTGTATTTTTAATGGCTTATCTCTTTTGAGAATTTAATTTGATGAGACTGGGATTTGCAGAAGAACTTTATGATTCATCCCTGATTAAGGAAGTTGATGTTATTTGCCCTTCCTGCAGTTCAAAGGCAAGATATAAGGCCTTCGAGTTAGCTAATACTTATGTGGTTAAGCCAGGTCCTTATGGAATCTTCACCTGTCCTGCATGCGGAATGAATAAAAAATTTTTATTGAAGGATTTAATGTATTTTTATCACATTAAAGTAGGAAATCGCTTACTGGTCGCCAGATCCAGAGGTAACTTTATCGCTCTTAGAAATTTTTTTGACTTTGGATTTAAAGAAAATATACATGCCGATATCGATATTGATTTCCCTAAATCATTTTATGAACACAGAAAATCTATTGTAAAACAAATTGATTCGTTTTTAAAAAATGAAACCGGAAACAATTACAAATAATCAATTCGGGACATAACAGATTTGTATACTCCTTCGCATCTGGAACCCGCGAATCTGAAGAGGTCTACATCTACTTTAAATTTTGAATATAATTCTTCTTTTAAAAAAGATTTAGCTCTGTGCAATCTGGTTTTTACATTTTCTTCTGAGATGTCAAGTTGCATGGCGGTTTCATGAACACTTAATAGTTCTATTTCCCTCATCACATATACGCTTCTAAGATTGTCAGGTAAATTATCTATTGCATTTTCAAGGATATATTTTAACTCTTCATTATTTAATTCAGAATCCAGACTTTTTTGATGGTCTATAATGTCTTCAGTATCTGTTGAAAGAGGAGTGAGGTTACGTTTTTTTAAAAGTGTAGCATTGGCATTATTAATCAGGATTCTGGTAAGCCAGGTAGAAAACTGAGCTTCTTTTCTGAATTGAGCCAGATTTTGATAAGCCTTTAGATAGGTTTCCTGAATGATGTCTTCCAGGTCAGCATCTTTGCCGACGATTGATCTTGCTATTCTATAAAGTCTTTGGTTGTATTTCTGGATCAACAGGCCATATAGACTTTTATTGCCGCTTTTAATTTGATCAATAATTTCATCTTCTTCCATAATTTATTAATACGCAGGTTGTATGATTCAGAAATAAGGATGTAAGGATAAGTTTTTTTTCTATAAAAAAAAATTGAACAATTTTCTGTAACCTTTTACCTGAACTGTTATCTAATATATAGAAAGCAGACCTGAGTCTTTTAGATAAAGGTTAATTATCTGATTATTAATAGGGAATTAATTAGGTAAAATTTTTTTTGCTCTGCACCATATACCTGGGGAGGAATTGGATAGCTTATTGCAGAGCTGTTTGGTCTGAAATATTTCAGACTAAATCCAATTAGGAGAGGAACAATTCCTCTCCTTTTATTTTAAGGCAGTGTGAGATCTACAGTCTTATCAATTACATCTGCATCTTTCAAATTGTGTTGACCGTCAAGAGCTATTTCTTCTGCCAAAACTCTGTCTGATGGGACAGCCGTGCCTATCAGGCCTTTTTCTTCTTTAGTAATTCCACAATCAGAAGGAATGTGAGCGCTATTATCTGTGATAGTTTTGAAAGCTAATGAGCGTGCTTTTTTAGAATGATAAATTGCTTTTTGATACTGGTTTCTAATATACATTTTCTTGGCAAACTGTTGGTGTCTTAGAGCATTAACATAATCGCCGTTGTAAACCTTCCCTCTTTTAATTGCCGAGTGAGCAGTAGTAATAGCTTTGTTGGTCCTGGTAAGAAATTGTTTTGTTTGTGCTTTAGTCACCTGACTAATGCTAGCTTCAAGTGGTATAAACATTACCATCATGAAGAGTATAATTAAATAGTTTCTCATAAGTTAATAGAATTTGTTGAATTTGAAGGTAATAATATATGATAAAATAGTAATAAAAAGGTAAAAAATGGCATTTTGTTTATTTAAATCTAATAATTTATCCCCGTTTTTTTAGGTTTTATAGTTAAGTGTTTGAATATTAGTAAATTTAACTCTTCTTCTAATACCTTGATAATAGTGTTGCAACAATTAATTTATTTGACGTCTAATCATTAAAAGGAAATATATGCAATCTACTTTGTCTGTTATGTTAACTATTAAAAGTGAAGTAGTGAAATCATTAATGATTGATGGACAGGAGTGTTTACAGGCTAGTTATATATGTCTATATGAAGGAGAAATGCATGGGATAGGCATAGTTGCTACAGTGCCCTTTGGAAATGAGGAACAGATCTATGGCATTGAAAGATTTTCAGGAACCATTGGAGAAATGTCAGGGACTTTTGTCCTAGAAAGCTACGGAATCGAAGGGCGTGGAGAGGGTAAGAGGATAAAGACAATAGTTTCTGATTCAGGTACTAAAGACTTTGTAGGAATTACAGGAGCTATGACTTTAGTTTCAGTAAATGATAAAAAAATTGAATTAGCATTTATTTGCGAATTTGAATCTAAATTAACCAAAGAGGATCAGCCTTTATCTGAATAGGATCACCAGTTTGAGGATGGTTAAAGTACAATGAAGATGCATGGAGGGCAATGGAATTAGGAGCATATTCAAATTTAGATCCATATAAAGCATCTCCAAGAATAGGACAACCTGAGGCTGCCAATTGAGCTCTGATCTGGTGAAATTTACCGGTATGCAAACGAATATCCCATAAATGAAAATTATTTTTATAGGGAGTTATTTTATAATCAAGTAAAACTTTTTCGGCTTCTGCATGTAAAGGATCCACAATTACCGCTTGCTTGTTTTTTTTATCTTTCCATAAATAATTTTCAAGCTTTCCTTCTTTGATTGTTGGAGCTGTTTCAGTTATAGCCTGGTAATATTTCTTCACTTGCCTATTTGCAAATTGCTCGCTAAGATTTTTTAAAACTGATTTTTTTCTGGCAAATAGCACAATGCCACTTACAGGCCTGTCAAGACGATGTACATGCTGAACATATATTTCTTTAGATTTTGGGCGCAGACTCCGCTCATATTTCTGCACTTGCTGAAGTAAATTGGGATGCCCATTTCTATCCGGCTCAACCATTAAACTACAGGGCTTATTTATTACAAGAATACTGGAGTCTTCAAATAGAATATGATCTGGAACATTGATTTTGATAGACATGGAGGCAAATAAATAATTCAGCAACTCAAAGCTAATAAATATGGGGAAGGTTAAAAAACTAATAAAATATTATTCTGCCTAATCCGTCTTTCAAAAGAAAAATATGAAAGCTGCTACAGAAAGAAAAATCATGAGATGGTTGCATCTCATTCTAAGCATTCCAATAATTGGTTTTATATATGGTCCGGTAGCTGATATACCCGAAGCTGCTTTTGCTACCCGTTTTGTTTTTGTACCAATTGTGATTCTTTCTGGCATCTACATGTGGAAAGGTCATTTGTTGAGGAAGTTTATAAGTCGAAAGGTTTAGATTTATGCGGAATTTTAATATTTAAATTATTCTCTTAAATTGCCTGAAATTTAAATGATTAATCAGCTATGAAAAATTTCAATTTATCACCCAAAAGTAAAGATGACATCAGCGATTTGGTGCGTATGTTGCAGGAAGATATAATTCCCAAATACAATTACCTGCGAGAAATCGATTTCCCTAGTGAGCAAGAGTTGGAAGAAATAAAAGGTCTAAAGGAAATGTGGGAATTGATTCAACCCATTATTGAGTCTTATACTTATGCTTTACAGAACAGCCTGCTTCAAACTAGTAAGGACATATTTATTAATGCAAAACTTGAGGCTGAAAAAGGGAACAAAGAGGCAGAGATGTTTTACGAAAAGCTAAAAGACTCTTACAAAGCGATGGTAGAAGAGGAGTTAAGTGAACAGAGTAATTAATAGTAGATAAAAAAGCCCCCGGTTTTCGGGGGCTTTTGTTACCAATCACTTTTCTTTGCCGGATCGTTTTGTGCTTCTTTTACTTTTTTCTTGAACTCTTCAATCAGAGCGTTCACTTGAACTTGTGTAGAATTTTTGATATATACCCAGCTTTTCGCAAGCATTGCATCCTTTCCGCAATCTGCCGTGGTGTTTTCAAGTTTGCCACCAGAGCCAGCTCCATTTTGCCCTTCATGCACAAAGTCAGTTAAGATATATCTGTATTTTCCTGCTTTACAAAAAACTGAAAAAGTAAATTTTACAATTCCTTTATCTTTTTTTCCTGGTTTTACTGCCTCATATTCCACTGGTATTTGAGCATTAAATACAATAGTATAAGCGGCATCATCCTGACTTTTTACTGGCCAGTTTTTAGCTTTCCCAAAATCCTGTGCTATAATGAATACATCTTTCTCTGTTAAAGGAGCGGATTCAACAATATTGATAAAAGTTATTTTACCTGTATTCTGATCAACAGGCAAAGTTTGGCCCTTTGAAGTAAAGGCAATAAACAATAAAATAACAAGCGTTTTTAAACTGTTTCGTAACATAAATTTTTCGTGAATTTTCATTTGAAAATGGTAAAAAAATCGAAAAAAGAAAAAAAAATATCCATATTTTCCTATTCCGATAATTTATATGCTTTTTTTATTGGCATCAAACTGTCTTAATGATTAATTTGTTTCATTGTTTGAAATCAAAAATCCTATATAAGCATGTTAAAGGCAGAAATGCACACCAGCAAAGGTGTAATGAAAATTGAGTTTTACGAAAAAGACGCTCCGAACACTGTAAAGAATTTTGTGAAATTATCTCAAATGGGATTCTACGACGGACTTTCTTTTCACAGAGTTATTCCAAATTTTGTAATTCAGGGAGGTTGCCCTAACGGAGATGGCAGAGGTGGTCCTGGATACCACATTAAATGTGAATTAGAAGGTGAGAACCAATTCCATGACCGTGGTGTACTTTCAATGGCCCATGCAGGAAGAAACACAGGCGGTTCTCAGTTCTTTATATGCCACAGCAGAGCTAATACTAAACACCTGGACAGAAACCATACCTGTTTCGGAAAAGTTACTGAAGGCGTAGATATCGTTGATCAGATCAAACAAGGTGATAAGATTGTAAAGGTGGTAATTATAGAAGGTTAATCACTTTAATTGAGGTAATTCTGAAAGCTAAGAACTAAAGGTTTTTAGCTTTCTTTTTTATACCTCATAATTTAATAATCCTCATCAATTCTTTGAATAATCTGAATGACAATCTCGTGATTGTCTCCTTCTTTATCTTCAATTTTAAAAATGACCTTAGGATTGTCCTCTTTTAATCTTTTATCTACGGCTACAATCTTGTTTGGCTTTATTTTTTCTTCAAAGCTTTTGGTCAAATTCTCAATAACTTTCGCAAATTTCACTTCCAGTGTGCTGGGATTGTATAGTAACGTTTTCATAAAATTTCCTCCAAGAACTGGTCTATAAATAAAACATTATATAGAGAAATAAAATTTCTTGAATAAAGGAACGAACTGCCGGATATTCAGGTTTGTCAGAAATGAAGAACAGAATACTCATTCCTATTTTTACACTTCTTTTTGTGATTTGCACAGCTGGTTCAGGAAAGGTCACAAATGCCGTAAATGATTTTACTATAAGAAAATCGATAAAATCTAATGTCGGAGTTACATTTGATAATTTTGTAGACCAATTATTTTTGGCTTGCCAACTAGAGCATTCAGGCATGAAGAAAGCCATTTTTAGAAAAGCTCTTGTAGGGTATCTGAATATTAAAAACAAACAACTTCTTCAGGATAATTCGATACTTTCAGTTATAGACTATTCTAAAGCTTCAACAGAGAAAAGACTTTGGGTTATAGATTTGAAGGAAAAAAAGGTATTGTTTCATTCTCTTGTAGCACATGGAAGAAAAAGTGGAGACAATCTTGCAATTAATTTTTCAAATAAACTCAACTCAAATATGAGCTCCTTGGGTTTTTATAAAACCGGTAAGATTTATTTTGGTAAACATGGAAAGTCCTTAGTGCTTCATGGCCTGGATAAAAACTATAATTCCAATGCAGAAGGTAGATCCGTGGTTATTCATGCTGCTGACTATGTTTGTGAGGATTTTATTAAAACCAATGGTCGTCTGGGAAGGAGCCATGGTTGTCCTGCCGTATCTCCTGAAGAAAGTGATAAGATAATACAGCTACTTGAAGGGGGCTCGTGTTTGTTTATATACCACCCTGATTTAAAAACTGCCCGCTCTGAATATTTAAATGAAGCTGCTGCTATCAAGTATTATTCAAAGCTGGGCAATATGCTTTAATTAATTATCAATAGTAAGTGATCTGACAGCCTGGGTGATTTTTCTTAAATCGCTGTACTTCGTTTTTATCAATTTTGGTATAAAAGCATTTTAAAACTTTTATGTACTCCAGTTTATGAATAGGGCCAAGATCGGTTAACTCAGTATTAGAGATATCTAGCTCGCGTATGGCATAAAAGTTATTGATTGCAGATAGATCCTTAACACTGCTCGATGCTAAATAAAGATTCGCAATGAATTTAAAGTGTTTGATAGGATCCAGACTGGAAACCTTTGTGTGGTCAATATTTAGATGAAACAACTTTACCAGATTTCGGATAGGTTCCAATGTTGTGATATCTGTATTGAAACAATCAAGTAAAACGAGATTCACAAGCCCGCTCAATGGAGCAAGAGATTTAATGTCAATTTTCTGTATGCTTAGTTTCTCAAGAAGCACTAAGTTTTTCATCATTGAAATGTCTTTCACTTTAATATTTAAGCCGACATTCAACTCTTTAAGGTTTACAAGATTAGTAAGAGGAGTAAGGTCTTCTATTTCATTGTTAGAACAGTCTAGCTCCACCATCTGAACCAAATTTTTCAATGGTTCTATACTTTTAAGTTTTAAATTTGAAACTTTTAAAACCTGAAGGTTTTTTAGATTTTCAATACCGTCCAAAGTGGTAATTTGAGTTCTAGTTAAGTCTAGCTCCAGGAGAGAACTCACAGCAAATATTGCCGAGGCATCCGTGATCGGATTACCTGAAACATTTAGCTTCTCAAGTGATGTAAATTTCTTTAATGGTTCAAGATTTTTAATATTTGAATTTGAGCAGTCAAATTCAAATATTCCTGTCGCTTTTTCAAGATCAAACTCTCTTGGGTACTCTTCCAGGTTTCTCTTTTTCCTCAGCATTGCTTTCCAGTCAGGCTCAAGCGTGAGCCACCATGAGATAAGTGGAGGAAGAGGCTCCAGCTTTGGAGCAACCCCCGTTTTGCTTATAGCAAAAATTTTAAAGTTTTTGGAGACATTGTTTTCTCTGTCAAATTTTATGAAAACGGATATACCTTTTTTTATAGAGTGGACGATTGTATCGCTTACTGTAATTGAATCAGCAGATGCAGAAACAGAATCTGTCTTTTGAACTACCTCTTTCCATGTAAAATCTTTATCACCTTTTATTTCTACAAAGTAGTATCTTCTGATCTTGTCATACTTTACTTTTTCGACTATTAGATTTTTAGGAGTAGTTTTTATTTTGACTGTTGCAGGAAAGGTCTTTGGAACCCGTTGACAGTATTTGAATACATTTTCATAGTCATCATTCTTAGCTGCCGAATCAAGGTCATTATAGACCGAAACATTTGCATTGCTAACAGTTGTTTTCAAAAATGTGACAGACTCCTTTTTCTGATCAGCATCCGAAGGTTTCTGAGCTACAAAATTCAGAAAACCGTCATATGAGGTGAGAAGTCGAATAACTTCCTTCTTTTCAATATCATTCATTGGAAGCAGAATGTCAGTCTGGGCATTCATTTTCAATGAGATAGTTATAAGAAGTAAGGCAAAAAGGATTTTTTTCATAATTGTCACAAGGTTTGGCCCGGTAATTTAACCAAAAAAAGTTCCGTTTAGTACGTTTAAATTATTTTTTGTAATTTTTCTAATGACGTCTAGGATTCAATTAGATTCAAAAAAATGCTTTTATTCCAAAATCCCTAAAAAATATATACTTAAGTTTTAATTTTTCCACATATTACGATTATCAATCATTTCCTTGTTCAAAAAGTAAGTAAAATTTGAACTATTAAAGTAATTTCGCAGTAAGAATGGACAGGATTTCGGATTTGATTTCCTGAAAATGAATATATCTTGTCTTTTATAGAATTGTAAATCAGGTCAATAACAATATTATGGCAAAAACCAAAACTGAATATACTGAAGATAGCATTAGGTCGCTGGACTGGAGAGAGCATATCAGACTTCGTCCCGGAATGTATATCGGAAAACTTGGAGACGGATCAGGACAGGATGATGGTATTTATGTTTTGGTCAAAGAGATTATTGACAACTCCATTGATGAGCATATGATGGGAAATGGAAATGTTATAGATATAACTATTTCCGATAATAGGGTGGAGGTCAGAGATTATGGACGTGGTATTCCGCTTGGAAAAGTAATTGATTGCGTATCTAAAATCAATACCGGAGGAAAATACGATTCAGGTGCTTTCCAGAAGTCTGTGGGTCTGAACGGAGTTGGTACAAAGGCGGTTAACGCACTGTCCAGTTATTTTAGAGTTCAATCTATTCGTGAAGGAAGGACAAAAGTAGCTGAATTTGAAAAGGGAGTTCTGGTAAATGATCATAAAGAAACCAAGTGTGACCAGAAGAATGGTACACTTATGTCATTTATTCCGGATGATACTATTTTCAAGCATTTCAGATTTATTCCGGAATATCTAGAAGATCAGCTTTGGAACTATGCGTTTCTTAATGCTGGTTTGTCAATAAACTATAACGGGAAAAAATATTATTCTCAGAATGGCTTACTGGACCTATTAAAGAGAAAAACAGATGAAGAAAGTTTAAGATATCCAATTATTCATCTTAAAGGTCATGATATTGAAATTGCTCTAACTCACGCAAATCAGTATGGTGAAGAGTATTATTCATTTGTTAATGGTCAGTATACAACTCAGGGAGGAACACACCTTGCTGCATTAAAAGAAGCAGTTGTAAAAACAGTCAGGGAGTTTTTTAAGAAAGATTTTGATGCTTCTGATATCCGTGCATCTATAGTAGGTGCAATTGCAGTAAGAGTTCAGGAACCTGTGTTTGAATCCCAGACTAAAACTAAATTAGGATCTATTAATGCAGGCCCAGATGGTCCGGCAATCAGAACCTGGGTGAATGAGTTCGTTAAAAAAGAGCTTGATAATTATCTTCATAAAAATTCAGCAGTTGCAGATGCATTATTAAAAAGAATCTTACAATCTGAAAGAGAAAGAAAAGACATTGCAGGTATAAAGAAACTTGCTAACGAGCGTGCGAAGAAAGCAAATCTTCATAATAAAAAACTCAGAGACTGCCGCTTCCATTTTGACGATCTGAACAATGAAAAGAGACATGATTCTACCTTATTTATAACCGAGGGAGACTCTGCTAGTGGTTCGATTACAAAGTCCAGGAGCGTAGAGTTGCAGGCTGTTTTCAGTCTTAGAGGTAAGCCACTGAACTGTTTTGGGCTTACTAAGAAGATTGTTTATGAAAATGAAGAGTTCAATTTATTGCAACATGCTCTGAATATTGAAGATGGACTTGAAAATCTTAGATATAATAGAATAGTTATAGCAACAGATGCCGACGTGGACGGTATGCACATCCGTTTGCTTATGTTGACATTTTTTTTGCAATTCTTTCCAGATTTAGTAAGAAATGGTCACCTGTTTATTTTGGAGACTCCTCTGTTTCGAGTTAGAAATAAGAAAGAAACAATTTATTGCTACAGTGAAGAAGAGAAAAGAGCTGCAACAAAGAAATTAGGGGGAAAACCAGAGATAACCCGATTTAAAGGATTGGGTGAAATCTCTCCAGATGAGTTTGGAGGATTTATTGGTGAGGATATCAGACTTGAACCCATCTTATTACAAAAAGAAACTTCAATACAAAAACTGCTTAATTACTACATGGGAAAAAATACTCCTGAAAGACAGCAGTTTATTATAGAAAACCTCAAAGTTGAAAAGGATTTGGTAGAAAGTGATGAAAAAGATGCACTAAGGAAAGAAGCTAATGTTATGGAAATTTAAAATCTGTAAAAAATCAGCTAGTCTATTACATTAAATTCTTTAATCGTAAATTGTAGTTGTCTAAAAAAGCTTGAGTTTTGACATAATGTAGAGTATATTCGTCTACAATTAAACTTTAGCCGCTATGCTAGACCACTATGTTTTGATGAGAGAAATCTTTCAACCTGAATCACCCAGGAATTCAAAAAAAGATTCCGAGTCAGGTAATGAGAAAAAGTCCAATAACAATAAAAAGAAACTTAAAAAGAAGGGACGGCACTTTATGAAAATTGTAGCAAGAAGGTTATTAATACTTTTATAAAATTGTATATTTGGGCCAATAATTGGGTATTGGCAAGAGGGATTTGGTGTACCAAGTTTTAATATTTTCCTGGAAGCCTGTTTTTTATATAAAAAAACAGGCTTTCTTTATTAAGTAAACAGTTGATTGTTTTTCAGTTTTGAATTGTAATCAAAGCGATAAGTCCAAGGGCATTCATTTCAAATACAATTCTTTTACCTTCTTCAGGATATTGTAAGGAGCATTGTTTGCCTGGAGTTATATAGTAAGAGTAAATTTTTCTTCCTCTTTTCTGATAATCATGCTTATCTGGTCTTCCCAACTTTTCCAGAAGTATTTCTTCCTTAAGTCCCAGGATTTGTTCTTTATTTGTTATCAGTGTTGTTGCCATTCCCTCTCTTTTATTTTGGCAAGCTTTTTTATCCTGAAGCCATACATTTTTATCTACTTCGGGAAATTTATCTTTTGATCCACAAGAATAAAAACCAACAGAAAGAGACAGTAAAAATAATTTTATTTTGTTCATAATAAGGCAAAGTTAATAATTAGGCAGGAATGTGTAAATTTTCCTTTTCGGGAAAAAAGAATTTTATAATATATTTGAAGGATCCGGAATTTTACCGGTTAAACCTTTTGTTTGGATCAGGAACTTTAAATTTGAATGGCTGACGATAGAGATAATAACGAAAATAACATACAGGATCAGGGAGCTGGTAATGGGGGGGATATCATTCATGATGTACTGCCTGTTTCCGGTATGTATGAAAACTGGTTTCTGGAATATGCTTCCTATGTAATACTGGAACGTGCAGTTCCTGCTATTGAAGATGGATTAAAGCCTGTTCAGAGAAGAATCCTTCACTCTATGAAGGAAATGGACGACGGTCGATTTAATAAGGTAGCAAATGTCATCGGACAAACCATGCAGTATCACCCACATGGTGATGCATCCATTGGTGAAGCTATCGTTAATATAGGCCAGAAAGATCTTCTTCTTGAAACTCAGGGGAACTGGGGGGATGTCAGAACAGGTGATTCTGCTGCTGCTCCGAGATACATTGAGGCCCGTCTTTCAAAACTTGCTCTTGAAATCGTTTTTAATCCTGAGACTACTGAGTGGCAAATTTCATATGATGGAAGAAAAAATGAGCCTGTTACACTTCCTGTTAAGTTTCCTTTACTATTAGCCCACGGTGTCGAAGGTATTGCGGTCGGACTTTCTACCAAAATTCTTCCCCACAATTTTTGTGAATTGATAGAAGCTTCTATTCTTCATTTGAAGAACAAGAAATTTACCCTTTATCCTGATTTTGCTACTGGAGGTTTGATTGATGTCGCCAATTACAATGAAGGTCAGAGAGGTGGAAAAGTAAGGGTTAGAGCTAAGATTGAAGAGATTGATAAAAAAACTCTGGTTATCAAGGATATACCTTTTGGTACTACAACAACTTCTTTAATAGAAAGCATTATCAAAGCCAATGATAATGGAAAGATCAAGATTAAAAAGGTAATTGATAACACTGCAAAGGATGTTGAAATACTAATTCAACTTGTTCCAGGAGTTTCTTCCGATATTACTATTGATGCTTTATATGCATTTACAGAGTGCGAAATAAGTATCTCTCCGAATGCCTGTGTAATTATAGATGAAAAGCCTCATTTCATAAGTATTCATGAAATACTGAGAATATCTACTGACAAAACTGTAGAACTTCTTAGGCAGGAGTTGGAAATCAAAAAGAATCACCTGCAGGAAAAACTGTTATTCTCTTCTCTTGAGAAAATATTCATAGAAAAGAGAATATACAGAAATATTGAAGAGTGTGAAACCTGGGAAGCTGTACTTGAGACGATAGACAAAGGTTTAAAGCCTTATAAGAAACAGTTTTACAGGGAAATTACTCAAGACGATCTGGTTAGACTTACTGAAATTAAGATCAAGAGAATCTCAAAATTTGATGCTTTTAAAGCGGATGAATTGATGAGAAATCTTGGAGAAGAACTGAAAGAGGTTGAGCATAATCTGGCACATTTGATAGAATATGCTATAGCTTATTTCCAGAACCTCCTTAAAAAATATGGTCAGGGCAGAGAGCGTAAAACCCAGATCAAAACTTTTGAAACCATTTCTGCAACTGTTGTTGCGGCAATCAATGCAAAGTTATATATCAACAGAGCTGAAGGTTTTATTGGGCATGGTTTGAAGAAAGACGAATATATCTGTGACTGTTCTGATATAGATGATGTCATAGTTTTCAGGAAAGACGGGGTTTGTGTAATCAAGAAGATAGGAGAGAAGGTCTTTGTTGGTAAAGATATCCTGTATGCTGGAATTTTCAGAAAAGGTGATGATCGCATGGTTTACAATATGGCCTATCTGGATGCTGCATCAGGGACTGTATTTGTTAAGAGATTCCAAGTGTTGGGAATTACCAGAGATAAGGAATATGATCTGACCAAAGGAAGTAAAGGTTCTAAGATCCTTTATTTTAGCGCTAATCCGAATGGAGAAGCAGAGACTGTTAATGTTACTCTTGCTCCGACAGCCAAAGCAAAGATTAAAGAGTTTGAATTTGACTTTTCTGAACTTGAAATAAAGGCAAGAAACGTTTTAGGTAACATCCTGACCAAATATCCTGTTAAGAAAATTCAGTTTAAAGCTGCCGGAAAATCAACTCTTGGCGGTAAAGAAGTTTATTTTGATGAAACTGTAGGGCGTCTGAATAATGATAAAAAAGGAAAATACATTGGTAATTTTGAAGGAGAAGATAAGATTCTTGTTTTCTATAAAGAAGGTACTTATGAACTTACGACCTATGAATTGACCAACAGGTATAATACAGAAGAATTATTGCATATGGAGAAATTTGATCCTGAAAGACTAATTTCTGCAGTTTATTATGATGGATCATCAAAGAACTATTTTGCAAAAAGATTCAAAATGGAGACAAATACTGCTGCAAAGAAGTTTGGATTTATCTCTGAAAATGCGGATTCAAAACTGGTAGTTATAAGCACGGAAAAGAACCCCGTAATCCAAGTGGATTATGCCAAAGGTAAATTTGTCTCTGTTCCATCTGAAAAAATTAGCCTTAATGATTTTGTTGAGGTGAAAGGCTGGAAAGCTGTCGGGAATAAGATTAGTACTAATAAAATAAATAAGATACTATTACTTGAAGATTCAGAAGAAGGTGATATTCCCTCAAGAAAAAAGCCTAAAGATGATCAGTTAGGCTTATTTTAAAAATAAAAAAACGGCTGTTCAAAATGGACCGCCGTTTTTTATATGTACTTTTAAGAATAATGAGCAATTACTTTTTCATAAGTCCTGAATGTATCAAAAAATGTTTCAGGGAGCGCATCAAAGTCATTATTGCAAATATCTACTTCCACAGCATTTTCAGTAAAGTATTTTAACAAAATCCCCAATTGCATTTCGAAAGGAAGTATTTCAAAGGAAATTCCATTCAAAAATTGTAACTTATTGAAATTTTGAGAGTAAAATCCTTCAAAATCTTTCCAAGCAGTTGGAGCCTCAGTTTTTATAAGATCAAAATTTATATTAGCGTTCATATCGGTACTTTTGGTAAATTTAATCGAAAAAGAAGTTTCGAGCCAGACAAATTAAAACGAATTGAATTAGCTTAAATTATTGATATTTAAAGAAAGACTTTTATAGTTAGAAGAAATTTGTCCACATTGGCCGAAATGGCAAAACTCAGGGAATGTGGCCATCGTATTTTTACGTGTAACTCATAACTTTTTTATGCAGACGATTGTCAATATCAATACCAGGTTTTCAGAAATAGGCTATCAGCCCAATCTGGGAAAAATTGCATTTAATGACCTGGCCAAAAGCCTCCGGTCAGATGAGACCATTTTAAATGTTGTGGAGGGGGCAATATCTAATACTCTTGGAGTCGCAATTGCTACAGATACAAGGGTTTTTTATGTCGGGGTAAATAAACACCACCAGCCGGTATTGGAACAGCTTATTTATGATGATATTGTTGGGATTGAGGTTACTAAAAGCATGTTTGTTTCTGTTGAATTAATCGTTCATACAAAAAGTAAAAAAGAAATCAGGTTAAAGGGCTGTGATCCTGAAAGGGCTGCAGAAATGGTGGAACTAATAAATTTACTTATTCGTGAAAATTCCTGAAATAAATTGTCTAGTTAAGAAAAAAGTATATAATTTGAAGCATGAAAAGCCTGCTTGAGTTAATTAAAAAATATAAAAAATACTATGTGGTAGATGCGATAATGTATTTATCTTTCATTATCACTTTTCTGCTTATGGTATTAATCTTTGGTTAGTAAATACTGACCATAATGAAATTGTCAAAAGGACAGAAAAAAAGGGACGTTTTTAGCGCCCCTTTTTTATTATGAGTTAAATCGGAATATTAGCTTTTCACTCTTTCCATGTAGTCACCGGTACGGGTATCTACTTTAATTTTTTCACCTATCTCTATAAATAAAGGAACTCGTATTTCGGCTCCTGTTTCAAGAGTCGCAGGTTTTAATGTTTTGGTTGCAGTATCGCCTCTTATACCTGGTTCTGTATATGTAACTTCAAGTTCCACAGAAGTAGGAGGTTCTGCATAAATAGGAGTATCGCCGTCAAAAGAAACTTTAATAACCATTCCTTCCTTAAGGAATTTGAGGCTGTCTCCAAAAAGCAATTTATCTACAGAGATTTGCTCGTATGTTTCACTGTCCATAAGAACCAGGCTGGGTCCCTCATCATACAGGTAGGAATAATCATTTGTATCAACCCTTACAAGTTCAACATCTTCGCCGGCACGAAACCTGTGTTCTACAAGTTTACCAGTTTTAATGTTTCTCATTTTCACCTGATAAAATGCACGTAAGTTTCCAGGAGTACGATGTTCGTATTCCAAAACCTGAACTAATTCATTGTTAAATCTTAAAAAACACCCTTTTGAAATGTCTGAAGTATTAGCCATAAATAGAAATTTGGCTCAAATTTAATGGAAGTATTACTTAAAAAACAAATAAAACTTTAAAGAATACATTTTAAATCCTTGTCAGTCAAAATTGATACTGTCAATGGAAGCATAAATAAATGAGTATAAAAGAATCATTGATGCTGTGGTAAAAACATATCCTATGGAAAAGGTAACTCCAAGGATAAAGCTCAATACCAGTAAATCCAGTAATTTCATATGTTTGAGACTATACGTTGAAGTTTTACAAACATAATCGGGTGAAAATTCATTCCACCTTTTTCCAATTATTTATAAATGGCAAGGATAACCATGAAGATATTCACAAAGAAATAAGTAATTAAAATGACCTTACCGGCTGATTTATTAAAACTGCGAGCATTATTTCTTCTTCCTCTTCTGTCAAGAATTAATGAATAGGCATTCGATGCTATGATGAAAAGAATAAATAGGAATGTAAGTGAATGTAGAGAATCTACGAGGGTGAAAGACGTAGTTTCTGGAAGTATTGAATCTATAATATATTTATTACCTACTGACGCAAATAGACCACCCACAGGAAGTCCGAATTTCGGATCTATATCCTCTGGATCTATTACAAAGCTTATTGAGGCAATGAAAAATGCAATATACATTCCTAGAAACAGCTTGAAAAATAGGCCCCATGCATTTCTTTCCAGATCAAGAGATATAAAAAATGCTCCATATTCTGAGTGTTGTTTGTCAAGAGTAACATCTCCGAATGCCGTTGAGTATTCATTTACACCTGAGCTTACTTTGAAATTCGAAATGTTCCAGCCATCTATAGCAAAGTCTTTATCAAATTTACTACCCAGAGTATCCGGGACAAACACCAGATTGCTGGCATCAAACATTGTGTTTTCAATATGAACTTTAATGTGCTGTCTGTCAAATGGGTAGTCATGTACTTTCCAGTTTTGTTTCATAACACATTTCATTTTCATCAATACCCATATTTTCCCATCAATCGTGTCAACCATTACATCTGGTTTTTCAATATTTTTAGCATTAGGAACCTCTACCTGAGTAGTGAAATCAAACTCTGGATTCTTATACAGCATCCAAAGCCATAGTCGCATAGTATACTCTTTATCTTTGAAATTTATATCATGAAGACTAAGCACGTAAGCTCCTATATGAACAGTGTCCGCAGCCCCTTCCTTCTTCAGTGAAATAGAATAAGCAGAATTAAATGAAAATGTAAAAAGGAATAATAAAACAAATAGAAGTCTTTGCATGAGCTTGTTATCTCATAGAAAATTAGTAAGAATTACTGAACTGAAAAAATGAGTTACCTTATTATTTTAATTTTTTACTGAATCTATATATGTCTTCAGGTTTTCCCAATATGTAAATTGTATCATTCATATAGATTTGCTCATCCGGACCAATTGAAGTAATCAATTGAGTTTTTCTTTTGATAGCAATGATTGTTATTCCGAATTTTTTTCTTATTCCTGAATCTGCAATTTTTTTATTTACAATTTCGAATGTTTCATTCTGAACAGAAATGGCAGCTATTTCTATATCCGGTATAGCCAGTGATAAATTTTTTCTTGCTGTTGATCCCGGCAAAAGTCTTAGCATTTCATAGTTGTCTTCTCTAATTTCCTGAATAAACTCTTCGATTTCCTGTCTCGGTACCAGGTAAGATGTTAATACTCTTGTAAATATTTCTATAGAAGTCTCAAACTCTTCTGGAATCACTTCATTGGCTCCAAGACTGAATAGAAGCTCGGTATCCTGGATAAATCTTGTACGAACAATGAGGTGAATATTTTTACTTGCGTTTCTGATATTAACTACAATCTGTTTGGTTGCTACAGGGTCTGATACTGCAACGACTGCAACTCTGGCTTTATGTATATTCAAATGCTCCAGTACCGGCGCATGTACAGCATCTCCGAATAATATATGTTCCCCCTTTTGTTTTTCTTTTTTTACAGTATCGGCGTTGAGTTCAAGTATAACATATGGAATACTTGCTGCTTTGGCTGCTTTAGCTACATTCTTACCATTTAATCCATAGCCTATTATGATCAGATGGTCTTCAAAATGGTCAATTTTTTTCTTTGAAAGATAATCTTTCATTCCTGTGTACCGGTCTGAAATGTTGTTAGGTAATAGAAATCTTTGAACCCATAATGATATTTCATTTCCTGACTTTATGATAAAAGGGGAGATAGACATGGTAAGAATGGATATCGCCAGAAAGTACTGGTAATAATCAGAAGTTAACAACCCATTGGAAACACCTACATTAGATAGTATGAATGCAAATTCTCCCACTTGTGCGAGTCCCAGTCCTACAAGAATAGAACTTCTTATTGGCATTTTTAATAACCGTCCAGAGAAGGCAGATATAATAAATTTGAGTCCTATAACAATAAAAGTTAATGCCAGGATGTAAAAGATATGATCTATTACAAACCTTACATTGAGAAGCATTCCAATAGACACGAAGAAAAAACTTGCGAAGATTTCTCTAAATGGTAAGATATTTCCTAAAGCCTGATGACTGTATTCAGATTCTGAAATGATTAGCCCAGCCATAAATGCTCCAAGTGCCAGTGATAAGCCAATGGAAGATGTAAGCCAAGCGACCGAGAAACAAATAACGACTATAGAAAGAATGAATAATTCTTTGTTTTTTGTTTTTGCAATTTGATATAGCAAGTTTGGAACTATATATCTGGCTGCTACAAGAACGAATATTATGATTAGTACTACCTTTAAAGTAAGGAGTACAAAAGGAAGAAACGTAACAGGTTGCTTTCCCGTTAGAAATGGCACAGACAACATCATCGGAACAACTATGATATCCTGAAAAATTAAAATGCCTAAAATGGTTTTTCCGTGGGGACTGTTTACTTCTCCTTTTTCCTGGAGAAGCTTTAATACTATTGCAGTGCTACTCAAAGCCAGGAGACATCCAGCAAAAATAGCATGACCAGTTTCCCAGTCTAATGAGGTCAGTATAGCTACTACTGCTGCAATTGTGAGAAAGACCTGTGAGGCCCCTCCGAGCAATACTGATTTTTTTATCTTGGCAAGGTCACCTAAAGAAAATTCAATACCAATTATAAAAAGAAGGAGAATTACTCCAACCTCGGCTAAGAGCTCAACTTCATGAGAAGCAGTTACAAGACTCAAACCGTGAGGACCTGCTATGGTACCTGTTAAAAGAAAACCAATAATTGTTGGGAATTTCAGCTTCTCGAATAGAAGTGTAACTATTACTGCAATACCTAATATTACTACAATGTCCTGAAAAAGAGGGGTCATTACTCGTTATTTAACCTATTTTATTTGAAATGCGTATGAGCCTAAAGCTAAATAAGAAATATACTCTGGTGTTTTTCCTTATTGCTTTTCTCAAAAGCCAAGTAACATACTAAAATTAATGTCTAAATGAAAAGAATTTCAAGTATTTATTGCCTGCTTTTTTTTCTTTCACTTCAATCCACTTTTAATGCTAATGCGCAGGATAAGGATTTAGCGAAGGTTCTAAGTCAGGCAGATGAACTGATTAAAGAAGAAGAATATGAAGATGCCTTAGCGCCAGTGTTAAAATTGTCATCTTTGAAGCCTGATGATCCTGAAATCGCTTATAAAACAGGACTTGTTTATTTTAATTTAAAAGAAGAAATAAAAGCATTGCCTTATCTTGAAAAGGCCAGAAATGGGGGGGCTAAAGCCGGAGATCTGAATTTTTATTTGGGTGGAAGCTACCACTTGTCCCACAAGCTGGAAGAGGCTATCAGTGCTTATGAAAGTTATAAAGCAACTCTAAAACCTAAAGATAAAGAAAAGTTAAATCTGGTAAATCAGAAAATAGCTTTCTGTAAGAACGGATTGGAACTTGTAAAATCTCCTCAAAAAGTTAAAATAACCAATCTTGGTCCTGGCATCAATTCAAAATATTCAGACTATGTGCCTGCTGTGTCTGCTGATGAAACAGTACTTGTATTCACTTCAAGAAGAGATAATTCAACAGGAGGTTTAAAGGATCCTCAGGATAACCAGTACTATGAAGATATTTATATTGCTCATAAGAAAGATAATGAGTGGGGAACTGCAGTCCCTTTAGGAAATGGTATTAATACACCTACACATGATGCTTGTGTTGGTATTTCTCCGGACGGTCAGGATCTCTTTATTTATAAGGTGGATAATGGAGGCGATTTGTTTGCAAGTGAACTGAATGGTAGTGAATGGAAGACTCCTAAAACATTAGGTAATCATATTAATTCATCTTTTTGGGAAACGAGTGCAAGTATCTCATCTGATGAGAAAACTTTGTTTTTTACAAGTACAAGAAAAGGTGTTGGAGGAACAGATATCTATATGACCAAAAGGCAGATAAACGGAGATTGGGGAAAGCCTATATTACTTGGCCCTAAAATTAATACAGCCCTTGATGAAGAGAGTCCCTTTATTCATGCAGATGGAAAGACACTCTACTTCAGCTCCAAAGGTCATAATTCAATGGGAGGCTTTGATATATTTTCTGTTACAATCAATACAGAAACAGGTGAAGTACTTACGGATCCTGTAAATGTTGGATATCCAATTAATACGGCTGCCGATGATGTATTTTTCGTTTGGTCTGCAGATAACAAGAGAGCCTATTTCAGTTCCGAGAGAGAAGGTGGTTTTGGAAAGAAAGACATCTACATGCTGGAAAGAGATGCCAATGCTTCTCTCGTTGTATTTAAAGGGATGATAAAGAGTTGTGAAAATAAAGCACCAGTAGCTGCAACTATTGTCGTTACCGATTTAACTACTCAGAAAATTCTTGGAGCTTATAACTCTAATAGTAGTAGTGGTAAATATACTGTTGTATTACCTGCAGGTAAAAACTATGGTGTATCTGTTGAAGCACCTGGATATTTATTTTATTCAAAAAATATAGACATTCCATCATTGAATGAATACCTTGAAATCAATGACTCTATTTGTTTGGAAGGAGTTAAGAAAGGTAAGAAGATGGTATTGCGAAATGTATTTTTTGATGTGAATAAAGCAACATTAAGAAATGAATCTATGCCAGAGCTGGACAGATTAATGGAAATGTTAAAAGTAAATCAGAATGTTAAAATTCAGATTGGTGGATATACAGACAATGATGGAAATGATGATCATAACCTTAAACTATCGGAAAGTCGCGCTAAAAGTGTTTATGATTATCTGATATCAAAAGGAATACCTAAAGAACAGCTTGCGTTTAAGGGATTTGGTAAAGAACAGCCAATCGCTCCTAACGATACTCCTGAGAATAAACAATTAAACAGAAGGACAGAAGCTGAAATTATTGAATAGATTAAGGCCCCGTTTATAGGGGCTTTTTCTTTTTAAGTATTCCTTATAATCGAAACAATTTAAAGGGATCATTGTTTTTTTGAGACAGAGTTTATGAAGTCTCCTGAATTTTAATACTAATTTAATCGGCCGCCTTTATTGGATTCTGTAATGTTTAATAAGGGAATCCACTGAATATTATTAAGATCAAACGGTTACAAATGATGCAAAAAATGCCTAACCTAAAAGCTGCCTTTACGTTTGAAACTAAGAATCAATTTTTAACAAACGTGAAGATTTTTTCATTAACCATATTAAGTTGTTTAGTCCTGGGCGTTTTAAATGTTAATGCTCAGAAACTTACTTTTGGGGCTAAAGGGAATCTTGGTTTTTCAAGGGTAAATTCTAAAAAACTTAAAGAAGCAATAGGTACAATCGGATCACAGGAAGGTTTCTGGAATTTTTATTCTGAATCCAAATTCCGCTTCACAGGGGGATTAGGAGGGTATGCAGAATATAAAGCAAGTTATAATCTCTTTTTAGGAGCTGAACTTAATTTTCAATATGTGGGGACAAAATATTATATAAATAAATACTTTACTGATTTTGATTCTCTTGGTACTGGTAAAAAACAAAGAATAGCATCAGATGTATATATCAGATACCCATCTATAAATATCCCGCTTTATGTTAGATACCAATTTACGGAAGTTAAAAAATATTATGCTATTGGTGGTTTAGCCCTGAATATTAATTTTAATCCGAAAATAATTGATAAGGAAACTGTTGTAACTGATAGGTATGTTGGCTGGAGCCTTGAAAATAATGATTTGGAGAAGCATAGATACAAAGCAAAGGCTGATAATTTTAAGAATTTTGGGGCTCAGGTATTTGTAGGTTTGGGAAGAAACTTTGGTAGATATGGCCGTGATGTAATGGTTGATGTAAGGTATTATTTCCCACTGACAAAAACTCAAATTAATACCACCGATAAGGCTTTTCTGGATAATTCTGGCAATGGTTCAATCTTTTCAAAGACTGGAGTTGAGCATATAAATCTGACCACAGGTAAGAATATAAATGATTTTAAGGCTTCGTATTTTACTTTAAATCTGGCTATTTCTCTCTACAAGAAATAATTTCGTCGCAGGTGGAAACCTGTCTTTTTAAAGCTATGCTTGAGTTTCTGAAGAATATATTTGAGGGGGACTTTATGCCCCACGGGCACTGCTATTTTTGGAAGCCCGAAATCCTTTGGTCTCATGCTATTGCTGATGCTGTAATCGCTTTGGCTTATTTTTCAATTCCATTCAGCCTTTATAATATTTTTAGATTAAGAAGAGACTTTGTATATGGAAGGTTAATGCTTTTATTCGCATTCTTTATTCTTGGTTGTGGTGCTACTCATTTAGTATCTGTCATCACAATCTGGAATCCTGTTTATAGATTCGATGCTCTTCTAAAAATAATAACAGCTATTGCTTCTATTGCTACTGCAGTAATTCTGATTAAAAAGACACCACAGATTCTTCAGATACCTTCTGCTTACGAATGGAGAAGGTTACATTCTGAACTTAAGAATTCCAATGAAAAGTTAAAGGAAAGCAATGAAGAACTATTAAAGGCTGATGAGGTTTTGAGAAAAATAAATTCGGAACTGGAAGAAAGAGTGAAGTATAGAACGGAAGAACTGGAAGCAAGTATTCTACAGTTTAAATTCATGACTGATTCAATTTCTCAATTAGTCTTTACTGTCAATGAAAGGGGAGAGTTTGATTATTTTAATCTTAATTGGTACGAATACAGTGGTCTTGATTCCAAGCGATCTTTTCAAAGAGGTTTGTTTGAGATTATCCATCCTGAAGATCTTGAAGAATTATCATCTTTCTGGAGACAGGCTTTACAGGAAGGTACAGTTTTCAGATGTTCAGGTAGGCTGAAAGATAAAGCTTCAGAAGAATACCGATGGCACTTAATAGAAGCCAATCCTATGAAAGATGCTTTTGGAAAGGTCGTGAAGTGGTTTGGAACTTGTACTGATGTAAACGATGAAAAATTATATAGAAAAGAACTGGAAAGGACTAATAAGGAACTTAAAAGAATCAATACTGATCTGGATAATTTTGTCTATACAGCATCCCATGACTTAAAAGCACCTATCTCTAATCTGGAAGGTCTTGTCAATTCACTATCCCAGGAATTGCAGAGCAATAGCTATCCCCAGGAGTTTGATTTATATCTCAATATGATGAAAAACTCTATCCTAAGATTTAAAACTACTATAAGTGAGCTTTCTGATATCAGCAAAATTCAAAAGGATACAGAAGAAGATATTGATCTCGTAGATATCAGGGAACTACTTGATGAAGTACTACTTGTTCATCATGATACTATTATAGCTGCTAAAACCCAGATAAACATAAATCTGAAATCAACACAAGTAAGTTTTTCAAGAAAGAATCTTAGAAGTTTGATTACAAATCTGATTACCAATGCCATTAAATACAGGTCTCCATTGAGAAGGCCAGAGATTGATGTAACCAGTGAAGTGATTAATGATATCTTAATATTGTCTGTATCTGATAACGGACTTGGAATAGAATCCAAACAGATCGACAAAGTATTCGGGATGTTTAAAAGGGTGCATACACATGTTGACGGTACAGGCGTAGGACTTTATATTGTAAAGCGAATTGTAGAAAATGCAGGTGGTAAAATTACACTTAACAGTACTGTAAATATTGGAACTACTTTTTCTATTCAATTGCCCTTAAGAAAAGAAATTACCTTATAATCTCAAGCCAGCCTTTTAGCATGCGTTTATTTTCAACTTGTCTCAGGAAGTAGTAATATATCCCGTCTTCAAGATTCTCTCCTTTAAACTCATTGAAATAGCCTTTTTTGTAATACACTCTGCTTCCCCACCTGTTATAAATTTCCAGGTCCCATTTCCCTTTTTTCAGGTAATCAATTTTGAAGAACTCATTTTTATCATCTCCATTGGGTGTGATGAGGTTTGGTGGATCTTGTATATATGGAGAGCAATCTACTATAAGTGTATCAGTATTCTGGCAACCATTATATCCTCTTACATGTAACCAGTATTTTTCTTCTTCATTGTGAGGTGTAATGATTGTTGATATGGTATCGCCTGTATTCCACAAGTAGGTCGCAAATTCATTTGATGCAGATAAGGTAATAGTATCTTGTCTACAGTAATTTAATTCATTAATAGGATGGAAGATTTTTACTTCAGGTATTTTAAGACCTGAAATATTTATTGAATCAATTTTTTTACATCCAAATTCATTCGATACTTCAATCCAATATTTGCCTGGGCTTGGTACACTTAAAGTATTGCCAGTGCTGTTATCTTGCCAAGTGTAGGAAGAGAAGGTATTTAGGGTAGAGATCTTTATCTTGGAATTGAGGCAATAGGAAGTATCTTCTGGTAAGATCAGTGAAGTTATTTCAGGAAAGAATTTAATATCTACAGAATCTTTCATTTTGCAATCCAGACCTTTGTTTACTTCAACCTTATATGTTCCAGAGTCAGCAATTACGATCCTTTGTTTATCGCTTAATGGATTATTATTAAATGTCCAGTTAAACTGACTATTTCCATATCCTGCATCAAGTGATACCTGGGTACCAGGACAAATTTCTTTATCTGCGCCAAGTTCCAGGAAGCCATAATCGGAAAAATACCCATAGCGAAATCCGGTTCCTGTTTCTGTTCCATTTAATGTTGCAAGATGAAAATCACCTTTCGAGTTTTCTATATATGCTGGCAGATCTGGAGGAACAATGGTAATGTCCACATCTCCAGAATAATATAGCCAAGTGCTGTCTGTTCCTACTACTGGTTTAAAATCACTTCCTTTTATCCAGTTTTTACCATTTAATTTAAATGAATTTTCATTTCCTTTTCTTGTGACCAAATTTAACACCAACCTTTCATCATTCGTCCTTGTAAATACAATTCTTTTAGATCCGGAACATTTTAAAGATGGAAGTAAGGCTCCTGCCAGTTCCTGATCAAAACCAGTAATATGAAATATATACACAGGTTTATCTGATTTTATATAGGCAGCAGAATCAATTAATTGAAATTCTAATGTCTCACCTTTATTCAAAGTTGCAAGTAGGCTGTCAGAGCCATAAGATACTTTTGTATTATTTTCTGTAGCGCTGATGTAAGCTCTGTCTGTTGAATATTCTCCACTACCTTTGACAATTACATACTCCTTGCCAGTTTTGTCTGCTGAAACTATCTGGTCTCCCGCCAGATCATAAGAGCTCCCCTCAGTAATGGAATCATCTTTCAATGTTACAGCTATCGGTTTATCAGAATTTATCTCTGATCCTGCCATATGCAGAGAGCCTAATCGTGAAGCTGCTTTTATAGAATAACACTGACCCTTATTAAGTGTAATAGTGAATGGAATACCTGCTTTATGACCAAATGCATCTTGAGTAAGGTTTACAGTTACGTTGGTATTATCCTCCGTTGCAACTATATCTATTGAAGACCACCCATCTACTATGCTCTGGTTATCCCAGTGAGTCTGAAAAGGTGTTATAAAATGAGTGCCTAAACCGTAATTGCCTTTAAGTGTAAAAATGTCTGAGTTTACTACATTTCCATTATTACTGCCCATTACTTCATAGTAGGCCGTGATAATTTCATTAGAGGTAATATGTAGTCCTTTGTTTATTATACTTTGATCTGGTGTACATTCCAGTATGCCAAGATAAGCTGAAAGATCTATTGATTTTGATGAAAATGAGTTTAATAAAAATTTTATCGGTTTAAAACTCTTATTGGCAGGTATAGAGATTTCTATAATAACAGGGTTATCAAATGATGCAAATCTAAGATAAACAGGACTGTTACCATGTCTTTCAGAAACCTCAGGTGCAGCAAACCAAAACTCTTTGTCAGTCTGAGCTTTTAATCCTGATGATATATAAAATAAATATATAAATAAGATGAAAATAACTTTTTTCACAAGTGCCAAAACAAAACCCGAAAACTAAATTATGATAATTTTCGGGTTTAATGAATTTAAGTAATAATAATTATCGCATTAGAGTGATCTTACCTTCTTTTTTATATGGTCCTATATATTCTCCCTCTAATCCTTCATAAGTAACTATATAATTATATGATCCTTCGGGCATTAATTTGCCTAGGTAAGTTCCATCCCATGTTTTATTTCTATCTTCTGTATAGAATATTATTTCTCCCCATCTATTATAAATAGTCATTTTGAAGTTGGTAAAATACTTACCAAAGATATGTAAGTCCTGATTTCTGCTTATCTCACCCTCTGGCTCTATTGCATTAGGTATATAAACTGTTGGTGCGCAGACCTGAACTATTTCTGTACTGTCGGTTAATGAGCAGTTAAAACTATTAGTTACAGTCACTATATAAATTCCTGGTTCTATAATAGCTTTTTGCCTTAATGTATCACTTGAATTTTCCCATTTGAACCTTTCGCCTGGTCCTGCATCAAGCATCATATATTTATTATTGTCGAAACAATAGATTTGACGCTCAGGCATAAACGGTTCAGGAAGTTTATTCATCTGAACATTAACCTGATAAGAAGCAGCGCACTCTCCAAGTGTTACTGTGACTCCGTAGGTACCTGTTGTTTTAACTTCTACTGTATCATTAGTGCCCAGGCTTGATGGTGTCCATTGGTATATTGGATTATACTTTGCCAAATCACTGAAGTTTGTTGGGGTTCCAACCAGCACAACTGTTTGACCTTCACAAGATGCAACATCTTTCAGATTGCCTGTTATTGGTGAATCAATGCCTATTATGCGCACACTGTCTTCCGCTGAGCATTTTACATCAGTAATTTTCAGCTTATAGAAATTTGAATCAGGAAGTACATTGAAATCAACAGGATTAGTATTGCCAACAAAATTAGATCCTGTCGTCCATGAATACACTTCAGGGGGATTGGGAATAGTATTGATATTCGCAACTAATGTTCCTGTGCTTTGATTACATAATAACCTTTCAGCTGGAATATTGAACTCAGGTAGGGCATTAATGGTTGCTGATGCTTCAGTTTTACAATTACCATAATAATATTGAACAGTATATTGTCCCGGATCTCTGGTTGCTAAGAAATCCTGATTCTTATTCTGTAATATTACTCCATCTTTATACCAAGCAAATGAGCCAGGTACTGACGGTAAATTATAGGGATTGGATCTTAATACCAAAGTATCGTTATAACAGTTCTCAGAAATTAAGTTCCAGCTAGGTGGAGTTATTGTAAATACACTAACAGTATCATAGTTAGGGCATTTCTTAGAATCGGTAACCGTTAAGACAACGGTCTGATTTGCAGGTGCACTTATTGTGATGGTCGCATCATTTCCATATGTTATGCCTGACAAGGATTTCCATGAATAGCTGTTCCCAGGATAAGTAAATGCATTCAATGTAGCATTGCTTGATGTACACACATATTGATCACTTCCCGCATCTGCAATTGGTAAAGGTGATACCAGCAATGATGTATTAGCGGATTCTGCATTGCATACTCCATTTCCTGTAGAATATGCAGTAATAATAACAGTCCCATTAGCAGCTATATCATTTTCTGACGGGAAGTATGATGGATTAAGATCATATGAACTTAATGAAAATGTTCCCGTTCCTGATGTTTTCCACTCAATTCCTGATGCATTGACCACAGTTCCTGATAACGCTACACCATCTTTATAAACACATGGATTTCCTGAGGTTGCTGTTACTATTGGTGCTTTGTTAATTGTAACTTCAATCGAGTCATTTACAATGTTACATTTTCCATTATTTGTTGAATATGCAGTTAATATTACCTTCCCAGCTGTTTGATCTGCTTCAGAAGGGGTATAACTTGGATTCAAAGAAGCTGCTGATGGCATAAATATACCGGATCCTGAAGTAATCCAGATCATTCCACCTGCAACTGTAACATTACCATTTAGCTGAACCGAAGGGACATTTGCACAGGTCAATATGTCTGGTCCAGCATTTATTATTGGTTTAGGGGTAATTGTAATTGTAATTTTAGAAGTGACCTGATTACAAATACCTGTTCCTGTTGTCGTCAATATCAGATTGACTGCGGATGATTGAATGTCTTCTGGTGAAGGGATATATGATGCATTAAGGCTGTTAGCATTAGGACTGAATGTTCCTGTTCCAGTAGTTTTCCAAGTTCCCCCGGTTGCTCCTGATACATTTCCTTTGATGGCAATTTTTGTTAAATCTGCACAAACAGTCTGGTCCTGACCTGCATTTGCAGTTGGTATAGGAAGTATCTGAATCTTTTTAGAAGCGCTTACTGCATTACAAGTACCGTTTCCGGTAGTAGTAATGGTAAGGCCTACTTTTCCAGCAGTTATATCAGATTTGCTTGGAATATATGAAGCATTTGGCGTAGTGGCATCAGGGACAAATGTACCTGATCCTCCTGTTTTCCATTCAATTCCGGATGATACAGTGAAATTTCCCGGAAGTTTGATTGCATATAAGTCTCCGCATATTGTTGTATCGGCTCCGGCAGTCACAGTAGGAGGTGCAGTAAATGTAATGGTCATAGTATCTGACTGTGCATTACAAAATCCGTTATTAGTTGTTGTTAATACTATATCTGCTTTACCGGCTGCTTTTTCAGCAGCTACGGGATAAAATGTACCTTCAAGATCTTTAACATCTGAAAATGTTCCACCATTAGTTGAAGACCAGATTCCGCCTCCTGCATTAGCAATGAACCCGGTAAGTTTTACAGTCATTATATCTTTACATAATGATTGATCCAAACCAGCATTTACAGTAGCAACTGGTGCTGAATAGATGCTTAATGAACTAATATCTGTATATATTTTACATAGACCGGTACCAGTTGTTGTCGCAGTAAATATTACTCCTCCATTTATCTTGTCCGCAATAGATGGAGTATAAACAGGGGAGGTTAAAGTCGGATCTGAAAATACACCTGTTCCTGTACTGGTCCATAATATTCCACCAGTATTACTAAAGTAACCTCCAAGCGTTATTGTTTTTTCATCTGTACACATTGTTCTGTCAATCCCTGCATTGATAACCGGTTGCTTGTTAATTGTAATATACATTGTATCAGAAACCGACTGGCAATCACCATTGTCTATCGTAGTTGCAATAATTTGTACAGAACCTGAAGCTGTATCACTTTGTGAAGGTATATATTTAACATTTGGTTCAGCAAAAGATGTTAGAAAAGTTCCGCTCCCTGAAGTCTTCCAGTTTATTCCTCCCGCAACCGAATAGGTTGATGATAATGATACCCCTGCTGTATCAGCACATACATTTTGATCAGATCCCACAGATACAACTGGTACAGGTGTAAAGTCAATCTTTAGTGCATCTGTTACTGCAAGACATTTTCCCATTCCTGTTGTAGAAAGTGTTAATATTACCGAACCATTTGATTTATCGGTTACTGATGGTTGATAGATTGTTTGTAAATTGGAGTCGTTTGAGAATGTACCGTTTCCTGAAGTTGTCCAGACTCCTCCAGTGGCAATAGTCACATTTCCTTCAAGATCTATTGTTGTGGCATCTGAACATCTTATAATATCAAATCCAGCTTCTACAGTTGGTGCAGGTGTAAAGAAATAATCAACATTGGCTGCTACCGCTTTACATTTTCCATTTCCTGTTGTTATTACATTTAAGGTAACTTTGCCTGAAGCTTTTTCCGCATTAGTTGGGAAGTAGTCTGTTGCCTGAAGATTCTCATCACCAAAGCTTCCTCCTGTTGATGTTTTCCACGATACACCTGAAGCAACTGTAACCAAGGCATTGACAGGTATACTTAAAACATCTGAACAGTATGAATCGCCAGTTCCAGGATTTACTGTCGGAATTGTGGTGAACGATACAATTCTGTTGTTTGAGGTAGGTGTACATATTCCGGTTCCTGTTGTCAACAGTGTTAAGGTAATTGAAGTTTTAGATAAATCATCTACTGAAGGAATATAACTAGCATTTAATGTATTTGCATTTGGACTAAAGGTCCCCGTGCCATTTGTACTCCAAATTCCACCCGTTGCTCCTGATACACTACCTTTTAATGGCAGCTCACTGATATCCGCGCATAATGAAGTATCTGTGCCAGGGTATGCGATTGGTCCAGCTGTAAACCTTACAATTTTCTGATCTGTTACTTCCGTGCAATTACCACTTCCTGAAGTTGTTAAAGTAAAGATTATAAATCCTTTAGATTTATCCGCAGGAGTAGGAGTGTAGGTTGTGGTTAAAGACGCAGCAGAGGCAATACTTCCGTTTCCATCACTTGACCAAGCAGATCCTGCGGCAATTGTAATAGAACCATTTAAATCGATTGAAGATATATCGGCGCAAAGATCTTCATCTGATCCTGCTTTGGCAGTAGGAGCAGGAGTGAAAGTGATTACAACCTGATCTGTATCTGCAGCACAGATTCCGTTACCTGTAGTTTCAGCTATCAATGTTACATTTCCGTCAGAAAGCTCTTGTGATGTTGGCGTATAGATAGTAGTCAGTCCAGTGGCTGAGCTGAATGAACCAGCACCCGAAGTAGACCACTTAATATCTGCAGCTTGTGAAACTGAAGCACTTAAACTTACTACTGAATTATTTTCACAGATTAAAAGGTCTGAACCAGCATTGACAACAGGTCCCTGACTGATAGAGATCCTAACAGTATCTTTACCAGGAAGGCATGTTCCTACTGAACTGCCTGTAAGAATTATATCTGCATACCCTGCAGCAATGTCAGCAGCAGTTGGACTATAAGATGCATTTAAAGAATTCGGGTTCGGTGAAAAACTTCCACCAGTTGGAGAGGTCCATGAACCATTTCCAGATCCATTTAATTTAACGGGAAATCCATTAGTACATATACTTTGTGGAGGACCTGCAAAAACAGGAACAGTGTTGAAAGAAATAGTTATCTGGTCTGCCACTGGGCTACATGATCCATTTCCGGTTGTAGTAAGGGTTATGGTTACCGTTTGGCCATTTACGTTTTCTGAAGCTGATGGAACATAACTTGCATTTAAAGCATTTTCATCTGGAAGGAATGTTCCTGTACCTGAGCTTGTCCATGTTCCTCCGCTTGCATTTACAACAGTTCCGTTTAATGGAATGTCTATAACACCAGCACAAACTGTTACATCATTTCCAGCATTAGCTTGAGGTACAGGAGAGAGAGAAATAATCACAGCATCCTTTACAGCATTACAAGTTCCATTTCCTGTTGTTGTTAATGTTATTGTGGCTTTTCCATTTCCTATTTGAAGTGAAGAAGGTATAAATGTTGCATTAGGTGTTGTATCATCTGGAATGAATGTTCCTGTCCCAGATGAAGTTGTCCACTTAATACCTGAAGCTACACTGAAAGTTCCATCAAGAACTACACCTGTAACGTCGGCACAGACTGTCTGATCTAAGCCAGCATTGACTATTGGAGCAGGTGTAATGGTGATAATCATATCATTGCTTACTGCGCTGCAAGTTCCGTTACCTGCTGTTGTTAATGTTAATGTAACAGATCCATTTGATTTGTCTGAGGCGCTTGGTGTATATTTTGCATTTAGGTCATTTATACTCGGGCTAAATGTTCCGCTACCTGAGCTTTTCCATATTCCCCCTGAAGCAATAGTGACATTTCCGGAAAGATTTACACTGGTAATATCAGCACATACAGTTTGGTCAGGGCCTGCATCAGATGTAGGGACAGGAGTGAAAGTGTATGTTACATTGTCTGAAACAAAGTTACATGCACCGTTTCCTGTTGTCGTAAATGTCAGGATTGATTGACCGGAAGTTTTTTCTGATACTGAAGGTGTATATGTCGCATTAGCAGTGAACTCATCAGGAGTAAATATTCCAGAACCATTTGTTGACCAATATCCGCCTGTAGCTTTTGTATATGATCCGTTTAACGGAATATTAGAAATGTCTCCGCAATATGTTTTGTCTGATCCAGCTTCTACAGTTGGTATGGGATTGATGGTTAATGTCAGCTTGGATGAAACTGCTTTACATGTTCCGTTCCCAGTGCTTGTTAAAGTCAGAAGAACAGAACCTGAAGCAAGATCAGAACTTGATGCATAGTAAGTTGTAACTAATGAATTAGCATCTGAAAATGTACCTGATCCTGAGCTTATCCAAGTGCCTCCAGTTGCAACTGTAGTAGTTCCGTTAAGGGCTGCTCCTTCAAAATCAGCGCACAAAGTCTGTGAGGGACCAGCATTTATTGTTGGAGCTGGTGTTATTAATATTTGTAATGTATCTCTTACTGTTGCGCAAACTCCTGAACCTGTTGATGATAAGGTTAAGGTGACTTTTCCTGTTGATTTATCTACTGAGTTGGGGACATAGGTAGCATTCAGGGTAGTGGAATTAGGTGAAAAACTTCCTGTTCCCAGGGTCCTCCATCTGCTACCTGTTGCATTTAATATAGATCCGTTAAGACTCACTCCGCTGGCATCTGAGCATATAGTCAAATCTGTACCGGCATCTACTATAGGCTTAGGAGTGATGTTAATTTTTACTGAATCACTAACCGGTATACACAATCCGTTGCCTGTTGTTGTTAAGGTTAAGATGACTGATTTTGCAATCATGTCATTTACAGAGGGCTTATAAATAGCATTTAAAGTTGTTGCATTCGGACTGAATGTTCCATCTCCTGAAGTCGTCCATAATGCTCCGGTTGCTATAGTTATTTTACCATTTAAACGAACGCCTGAGGTGTCACTACAAACAGTTTGATCCAATCCTGCATCTGAAGTAGGTGCTGGTGTTATCTGTACATTAAGTTGATCTTTTACAGGCTTACAAAGTCCATTGTTTAATGTAGTTAATGTTAAATTTACATTGCCTGCATTTATATCTAGAGCAGAAGGTATATAATCAGTAACTAAACTGTTTGGATTTGTAAAGGTACCAGTTCCAGAACTGGTCCATTGTCCGTCACTTGTTACAGTCGTAGTAGCACTTAGGTTCACTATAGCATTATTGGCACAAACGATTTTATCTGTTCCAGCATTTACAGTTGGTGCAGGGGATATTATTAAATTTAAGTCATCACTTACCGTTATACAATTACTTATGGCTGAACTGGTGAGTTTTAATGTAATGTTTCCTGATGCACGATCAGCAGCTGAAGGTACATAGTTTGCGCCTAAGGTTGTATTATCCGGAAGAAATGATCCAGTTCCGCTGCTTATCCATTGTCCTCCTGGAGCGTTCAATACTTGTCCGTTAAGTTTGATTGCAAAACTGTCAGCACAAATAGCAATATCATTTCCTGCGTTTACAACTGGTGCGGGAAGTATAGTTATAATTATATCATCCTCAACCGGCTTACAAATTCCATTACCGGTAGAAGTTAGTTTTAATGTGACAGTACCTGAGCTGATTTCTGATGCAGATGGTACATAGGTTACAGTAAGTTGATTGTTTGAAGGGGTGAAAGTTCCTGCACCACCTGACCATGTTCCTCCTGTAGCTATTGTTACATCTCCATTCAGTGAAACTTTAGTGTTGTTTGCACAGATATTCAAATCCGAACCTGCATTAACTTTAGGGGCAGGAGTGAAGGTGATAACGGTTATGTCAGAAACGGATTTACATAAGCCGTTTCCTGTGCTTGTTAAAGTTAAAGAAACGATTCCATTTGTCAGATCTGCAGAAGATGGTATATAAGATGCATTAACAATATTGGCATTTGGGTTAAAAGTCCCATTACCTGTTGTTTTCCATGTTCCTCCACTCGCATTTGTAACAGTTGCATTTAAGGCTATAGATGAGACGTCAGCACATAAAGTTTGATCTGGTCCTGCATCTACTACTGGTACCTTCGCTATGTTTAGTTTTATTTGTGAAGAAACCGGATTACAAGTTCCGTTTCCAGTAGTTGTCAGTGTCAATGTAATTGTTCCAGCTGTTTTATCATTGTTTGAAAGAACATAACTTGCATTCAGATCAGTGGCTGACAGGCTGAAAGTTCCAGAACCAGTACTTGTCCATATTGCTCCTGTTGGAATAGTATTTATAGATCCGTTTAGTTTTACAAAAGAAGAATCGCCACATATGGAAATGTCAGTTCCTGCATCTACTGTAGGTGCTGGAGTAATTGTAAATACTACTGTATCCTTCTGAGCTGGACAATAGGTTGTTGGAGATGTTGTTAATATAAGCTTAACTGTACCATTTGTCCTTTCTGTTGAAGTCGGAACATAAGTAGCATTTAAAGTAGTAGCATTTGGTGAAAATGATCCTGAGCCATTAGACCAGGTTAAGCCGGTTAGAGTATTCGAACTTCCGTTCAAAGTTATTCCTGAAGCATCTGCACAAACTGTCTGATCAGGGCCTGCTGAGACTGTCACTGCCGGATGAATAGTAATAATCATAGAATCAGAGATTGCAGTACAAGCTCCATTTCCGGTACTTGTTAATGTGAGTTTTACTTTACCTGATGTCTTGTCTGTTGCCGATGGTTTATAGGTTGTTGATTTAGAGAAAGCATCAGGAAGGAAAGAGCCAGTACCAGAACTTGTCCAGAAAGCTCCCGAGGCATTGTTGATAGTGCCATTTAATCCAATTGTAATTGCATTACCACACATATCGAGGTCAGTTCCTGCATCAACAACAGGTGCAGGAGGAATAGTGATTTTTATATCATCAGACACTGCTTTACAAACTCCATTGACGATTGTTGTTATTGTTAAAGTCACTGAGCCGGATGCTATTTCTGATGCGCTAGGAATATAGTTTGCACTTAATGAATTGACTGAAGGATTAAATGATCCTGAACCACCTGACCATGCGGCATTAGAGCCAAATGCATTTAATTTAACCGGAAAGTCATTTGGACATACAATTTGATCAGGCCCTGCATTTATTGAAGGTGCAACTGTGAAATCTATTTTCATATTGTCCTTAACTGCGCTACATAAACCATTTCCTTGAGAGGTAAGAGTTAAAGTTACGCCACCTTTTGCTTTATCAGCTGCAGATGGATTATAACTTGCATTAAGTACATTATCATTTGGAGAGAATGTACCTGTTCCATTGGTGGTCCATTTTCCTCCTGTTGCATTTTGTATAGAACCATTCAATGGAATGGTTGATGCATCACCACATACTGTCTGGTCTGATCCTGCATCTGTTATTGGTGATGGTTTTATTGTAATGAGAACTTGATCAGAAACAGCCACGCAATTCCCATTTCCTGAAGTTGTGAGTGTCAGAGTAACACTTCCTGAGGTTATTTCATCAGTAGATGGAGTATAGGTTGCATTTAAGGTAGTTGAATTTGGAGCATATGTTCCCTTGCCTCCTGTCCAGGTTCCGCCAGTTGCTATTGTTACATTACCTGAAAGCACTACTGAAGGATTGTCTGCACATACATCTTTATCGGCCCCTGCATTTGCTGTGGGAGCTGGAGTAATGGAAATAGTCGTTTGTCCTGTAACTGCAAGACAGTTTCCATTACCAGTGGTACTGATATTCACAACAGCTTGTCCTGCTGAAATTTCCGAAGCAGTTGGCGTGTAATTGGCATTTATATCGGATGCTGAAGGAGTAAAAGCTCCATTTCCTGCCCACAATACGCCAGTTGCAGGGCTGCTTATAACTGCGTTAAGTTTTACTAAAGCATTATTGCCACAAACAGGCCCAGAATTAGTAGCAGTTATAGTAGGAGGATTCGTGAAGTTAATGAGAATATCGTCCTTTACAGCCAGACACTTTCCGTTTCCAGTTGTTGTTAGGGTAAGAGTAACAGCTCCTGTTGTAATTTCTGAAGCAGTTGGTGTGTAAGTTGCATTCAGAGAGATATTATCTGGTGCAAATGTGCCTGCACCTCCAGACCATATTCCACCCTTGGAAATTGTAACAGTTCCGTTAAGACTTGTTGCTCCATTATTTTTACATTTTGACTGATCAGTTCCTGCATTTACCGTAGGAGTTGGAGAGAATCTGTATACAACCTGATCTGAAACTGAATTACAAGATGGTTTGGTTGCTGTTAATGTCAGCGTGACAATGCCAGAAGATATCTCAGATGCTGTAGGTGTATAGGTTGCGTTCAATGTTGAATTGTCTGGTGTGAAAATACCAGCACCTCCGCTCCATGCATAACTTGTAGCATCTTTCACTGATCCTGAAAGTTTTATTGCCGGATTATTAGTACAAAGTGTATCATCTGTTCCTGCATTCACTGTCGGTTTAGGATCGACAAGGACATTTAGTGTTTTTGATACAGGATTGCAATTACCATTACCTGTGGACTCAAGAGTAAGTGTAAAGAAACCAGCAGCTACTTCACTTGCACTTGCAGTATAGGTTGTTGTCAAAGCCGTTCTTCCTGGTGAATAAGTTCCACCGCCTGTTATCCAATTTCCGCCGGTCGCACCAGTAACACTACCATTTAAAACTGTTACAGGATTATTTTCGCATATAATAATATTCGAACCAACAGACACTACGGGAATTGCGGTAAATGTAATTGAAGTATTAGAGGTTACCGCTGTGCAGTTCCCATTATTTGTTGATGTTAAAGTAAGTGTTATATTTCCTGTATTAACTTCTGCAGTTGTTGGTATATAGGTTGCATTCAGAGTATTGGCATTTGGGCTATAGGTTCCTGTACCTCCGCTCCATGTTCCGGTAGTTGTTGCTCCCGTTACGGATCCATTTAATGGAATAGCAGTATTGTTTTTACAGATAGATTGATTATTCCCTGCATTAACAACTGGGATTGGAGTGAATTTGATTGCAACAGCATCATTTACTGCAAGGCAACTTCCCATACCTGTAGTTGTAAGAGTTAAGTTAACAGATCCCGCAGTTAGTTCAGCAGCAGTTGGCGTATACGTGGCATTCAAGGTATTAGCATCAGGATTAAAGGAACCTGCACCTCCGGTCCATGTTCCACCCGAAGCATAATTAACTGCCCCATTTAAATTTACTTTGTTGTTGTTTTTACATATAGACTGATCAACTCCTGCATCAGCTGTTGGAATAGGGGTATAAGTAAGTTTAATACTTCCAGACCCGATAGTACAAACACCATTTCCTGTTGTTGCCAAATTTAATACAACAGAGCCTGCAGATATTTCTGCAGCAGTTGGAGTATAAGTTATGTTAGCTGATGTTTTATTAGGAGTATAGGTTCCAGCTCCTCCGCTCCAGGTAAGGCCTGTAGCTCCACTCATTGTAGCTGATAAACTTAACTTTGGATTATTGGCACAGGCAGATTTATCAGGTCCTGCGCTTATGGCAGGTTGTTTAGCGAAAGTGTATGTAATGCTATCTTTTTTTGGAGAGCAAACCCCATTACCTGTAGATGAAAGAATTAATTTTACTGATCCGTTTGCAATATCAGCCGCTGATGGTGTATATGTGCCTTGCAGACTGGTGTTGCTTGGTGTAAAGGTACCGCTTCCGGATGAGCTCCAAATGCCACCGCCTGCATTAGTTACTTTTCCATTAAGCTTAAATGAGGTGATTGTTGAACATAAAGTTGAATCATTGGAAGAACCTGTGCCAGGCTTATCAGCATTCGCATCTGTAATTACAGATGGAGGTACAAAATTAGTTACAGTTTTAGTGGTTGAATTTACATACCACCATGTATTGATTGTTTTAGCATCTCCAAAATCACCGCTCCACGTATGACATCCTGTAGCACTATTGCAACCTGTAAGATTCGTGCCTCCGCCTATTTTTGAGTCATCCCAGAATAGGGAAGGTCGAGGTCCTGTAGGCCTTACAAGATCAACAATATACCCTTTTGTATTATTCTCAACATCAAACAATGGTAAGTGGGTAAGACCATTATAATAGTCGACCTTAGTAGTTATATTAACTCCACCTGTCACAATATTACCTTTTCCGTCTTTACCATCCCAGGTGACGCAGTTATTACCGGCAACAAGATCAGCCGTTATAAGTCTGTCTGTAGTATTTGCCTGATAACCTGCTGTTCCGTTTAGTTCAAATAGTATTTCAGTTTTACCTGGCTTATCAACATTTATATCTATACAGAAATTGCTACCCACACAACCACTCAGAGAAACGGAGTTTACAGTTCCATAAACACCAGTTGGAAAACAGTTGATATCGGGGTCATTTAGAAATACTTTATATTGAGGGTAGTTAATATTCCCTGAAACTGATTGTCGGTCTGTTGCAAATGTACCTGTATTGGTGCAACCTGCATTATTTGCTGCGATGACAAAGCCGAACGGTTGCATTCCATTAAAATCGAGCGAGGTCACTATACCATCATCAGCATATATATATAGTTTTGCTTTAAATTGATTAGTGGCGCTATTACATTGAAAGTCCCAGGATTTAGACCATAGACGACCTAACTTTATTACGTTTGCTGCAGTGGCTACACTAATGTCAAAATAGGTGAAAACTCTTTTAACCGGATTAAGAGTTTGGGAGGCACTTGGATTGAATTCAATGTAGTAATCTCCTGCCATAGTGGAGGTATATGTTAAAGCATTGTATCCGGTTGCACCGACAATCGCTCTGGGACCAGCAACAGCTTCTGCATAACTGGCTATATATCCTGGTCCTGCTGCATTAGGAATTTTACTAGGACCCATTACCACTACTCCATTAGGATCTTTTAACTGAAAATAAACGTCATTATCAGTTTGTCTGAATCCCATGTATATTTTTTCACCAGAATTACATATTCGGATATTTAATCTGTTAGCTTCAGGACAATTATAAGTTGCAAATGGCCTGGTCGTTGTGTTATTGTCAAATATCTGGATAAAACCATTGTCTGAAGACGTTGGCTGCAATTGTTTGGTACCTTCTCCAAAAAGATAAGGCGTTGGTATATACGTTGAAATTAAAAAGATTAAGACAAAAAGCCTTGTACTTATTTGAGATAAGTAGGTGCTCCTGATTCGAAGTAGGAAGAAGTCCATATCTTTAAAAACTATGTAATTGTATTTCAGGGTAATTGAATTTTTTCAATGTCTTGGCTTGTATTTATTACGTTTTAGAGGGGGGGCAGTTGTAAAAATCTAAGATCATTCGACGAATAAATCTGTAGAGTAAATTAAATTGAACGTTTAAAAATAAAAAAAGTAAAACTTGATTTTATTGAAGTGATTGTGTTCAAGGTCGTATTTCAATATGGTACCGATTTTGTTATATTTGATAGAATAAATACATTGTTTACATGAAAAAAGAACTTCTATTAATCCTTTTTATTTTTATTGCTGGCACCACATTTTCTCAAAATTTTGAAGGTACTATAAAATGGGCAATGAAGATCGATCTCAAAAATGCTCAGCTTAAGGATGCTAATAAGGGAAATGGTTCGGCTCCTCAAATGGATGTGGAAATAAAAAAGCTTGAGGATCAGATGAATGAACCTGAATTTAAGAAGCAAATGGAAGCTAATCCTCAACTTAAATCTTTAATGGAAGAAAACTTAAACAGGCTAAAATCTATGCAGGCTGCATCTGGCGCTGGTGCAGGGAGTTTTATGCCTACTAGTGTTTTGATCAAAATTAAAGACGGAAACAACCTTATTAAAATGGAAGGAGGAATGTCTGATATGATGGGAGAAATCTTATACATTAAAGATAAAGATCAAAGCTATTCAATAAGGAGAAAAAATAAAACCTATTCTGTATTGCCAAAAGCCCCTGAATCAAAAGAGAAAGAACCGGTAGTAAAAGTGACGAAAACCAGCGAAACAGTTAAAATTATAGGATATACTTGTACCAAATATATTATTCAGGTGACAGACCATGGAAAAACAATTAATCAGGCTGCCTGGACTACCAAGGAAATCAAAGATTTTGATCCAAATGCTTTATCAAAAATGAATTCGTCCGGAAGTAAAGAAGCGAAGTTCTACCTGAGTGGAGTTGAAGGAGTACCTTTAAAAATTGAAAGCGATAACGGTGAAATGAAGATGGTTATGGAAGTTACTGAGTTAAAAAAAACACCACTTGATGGCTCTTTATTTTTAATTCCTTCGGACTATAAATTAGTTAAAGGCATAGGGTTTTAATCTGATGAAAAGTTCAGAAATAGGTTTATACATTTTAATGATTGCTGGAGATACCCAGCAATTTTTATTTTTCGGGCTTAAATGACTTCTTTTCAGTTGTATCTTTCATTTATATATGATTGACAATACGATTCAAATAAATTTCCGATATCAAGCATGTTTATCTGCATGACTCTTATTCATACTTTAAATATTAATGTGAGAAATACGGAAAATAGAAATTCCATCTTCTCATCCGAGAAATTATTCTTTTAACAGAAGAATTGGAATCTGGTATTAATTTATGAAGGTTGTAATTAAAGTTAAAATCCTTGTCCAGAAAGTATTAGATGTTGATATTTAATTTGTTATAGTGAATGATTAAATGTGCTGGTGAAAATAAAATGAAAAATTTGGCTTCTGGCACAAGAATTGTTGTTGTTAAATTGCAAATAATTTTCTTTTAGATTTAGATATTAAAAATCCTTTGATTAGATCAAAGGATTTTTTTATTTCAGGGCAGATGAAGAAATCAAGTATTACTAAGGCGATTAAGGATTTTGTTGAAACGGAGCAAAGTGGTGGTATCGTTCTGATATGTTGCGCTATAGTGGCATTAATATTTTCCAATACATCATTAAGTCATTCCTGGTTTAATTTCTGGGAATTTGAATTTGGATTTATCCAATTAGGCTTATATAAAAATCTGCTCCATTGGGTAAACGACGGACTAATGGCTATGTTTTTTCTTCTTGTAGGGCTGGAAATTAAAAGGGAAATCGTTGAGGGTGAGTTATCTTCCTTCAAAAAATCAATGTTGCCTATCTTTGCGGCTTGTGGTGGAATGATAGCACCTGCTGTTATTTATTCCATTATTAATATCCACGCTGAGACCATTAATGGATGGGCAATTCCAATGGCAACTGATATTGCGTTTGCTCTTGGAGTATTGAGTTTACTTGGCAATAGAATTCCCTTCTCTATTAAAATAATGCTTACAGCCCTTGCCATTGTGGATGACCTAGGTTCAATTGTAGTAATTGGTCTATTTTATTCGGAAGATATATCCGCTACTTTTTTATTGGCAGCAGCAGGAGTTTTCGGAATACTTCTGCTAATGAATAAGTTCGGAGTAAAGTCTGTAATAGTGTATTTATTTACAGGGCTTTTTTTGTGGTATTTTACTTTAAAATCTGGGATACATGCTTCTATATCAGGTGTATTGCTGGCTTTTTCAATTCCTCTTGGAAAAGGCGAAACAGATTCAGCCGCTGAAAAATTGATACATTTTATTCACAAGCCAGTTAGTTTCTTTATTATGCCGGTTTTTGCTCTTGCCAATACTGGATTTATCATTCACGCTAATTTTGAGGAAGTGGCAACTTCGTTGGTTAGCTTGGGAGTTTTGGCGGGGCTTTATTTAGGAAAACCTCTTGGGATTTTTCTTGCCTCATGGTTGGCTATAAAAATGAAATGGACAGACCTTCCGGCAAAAGCTGGATGGAATCATTTACTTGGTGCCGGTTTTCTTGGGGGAATAGGTTTTACAATGTCAATTTTTATTTCACTTCTTGCATTTACAGATACTGATATTCAAGGGTTTTCTAAGATTGCTATCCTTGTTGCTTCGCTTTTATCAGGATTAACAGGTTTTTTTATATTGTCCCAGTCTACCAAAGACTCAGATTAGATTTAGGGTAAAGTTAATGTTTTGATTTAAAGTTAGATGGTTTTTAATCTTACAGAAAATGTAAATTAACCATGGCTTATTTCTATCTTTGAGGTCCTGATCTCCCACATACTAATGTCAGATATATCCTTGCCCATAGAAACAGCCATTAAGAAATTAAATATTGAACTTAATGAAATGCAGTCCGCAGCAATCAAAGCGGGAAAAAATCATAAAAATATTCTTTTGCTTTCTCCCACTGGTTCTGGCAAAACACTTGCTTTTTTATTACCTCTTTTAGAAAACTTAAAAAGTGATGTAAAGGGGACACAGGCTATGATTATAGTGCCTGCAAGAGAACTGGCTTTGCAAATTGAGCAAGTCTTCAAGTCTTTGGGATCGGGATTTAAGGTAGTTTGTTGTTATGGTGGACATCCTATCAAAGTTGAAAGAAACAGTTTAGTTGAATCTCCATCATTGATAATAGGGACCCCGGGAAGGCTTGCAGATCATTTCAGGAGAAAAAGTATTTCATCGGAAGTACTTACAACGCTTGTACTTGATGAGTTTGATAAATCTCTGGAGTTCGGATTTGAAGAGGATATGAGATTTATAGCTTCTGAAATTATTTCTTTGAAAAAGATCTGGCTTACCTCAGCTACAGAGGCCAAAGATGATCTGAATATATTTAGATATAAAGTAGATTTTCATAAAATTAACTTTTTAAGTAATAAAGCATCGAATAAACTTCAATTAAAATACCTGCGATCAGAAGGGACGGACAAGCTTCTTACTTTATTTCAATTGTTGTGTGCCATCGGTAATGAATCAACATTGATCTTCTGTAATCATAGAGATACGGTTGAGCGTATAGGCAATTTACTGTATGAAGAAGGCATTGATCATTCTATATTTCATGGTGGCTTAAAACAAGAGGAAAGAGAAAAAGCATTGGTAACACTGCGTAATGGGACTTGTAAAATTCTACTTACGACCGATCTGGCATCAAGAGGACTGGACATACCAGAGATACGCAATGTAATACACTATCAGTTGGCAACAACTGAAGAGGTTTTTGTTCATAGGAATGGTCGTACAGCCCGTATGTTTGCTGATGGCAATGTTTTTTTATTGCTTTCCGAAACTGATTATTTTCCAGATTATCTAACTGAAGAGCCAAGTCGTTTTGAGTTACCTTCTGAATTATGTCTGCCTGAAAAATCAAATTGGACAACTCTATATATCGGAGCCGGTAAAAAGGATAAGATCAGTAAAGGTGATATTGTAGGGCTATTAATTCAAAAAGGTGAACTTACAAAAACAGAAATAGGAATTATAGAAGTTTATGATTTTGTTTCCTTTGTGGCTGTTAAAAGAGATAAAGCGAAAACAACTATAAAACTCTTGAGAAATGAAAAGCTCAAAAAGAAATCGGTGAAAATAGAATTGTGTCGTTAAATTAACTTAATCACTATCCATTGAAAAATTCTTTCAAATCATTACAATCACTCACTGTATTATAACTTCTAAAATAAATACAAGGATATTTTTAAATCCTGAATTCAGGTTAAACCTTGGGGGCTTCTATAGTAAACAGTTTTCCCCAATCCTTTGAAGTGATCTTTGAAGCTCCTTTTGCTTCCAGTCTTTCTAGTATTCTCTTTTTATACGCCCAACAGGTTTTTTGTCGTATTCCAAGCTGATTGCTTAATTCATGAGATGAAATATTTTTATTGGCAAGAATCAAGTATATCAGGTAGAACGAACTTGTAACAGCCATTTTAGAATTGTGAAAAATAGTAAAGGCAGTTGCAGACTCGTCATAATTGCATTTTGAGCATCTTTTTGAATGAGGTGTTTTTCCAGCAAATGAGCTGACTCCATTACATTTTTTACAGCAATAACCTTTTGACCATTTCAGGTCAGCCAGGTATTTAAAGCAAGCTTCTTCATCAGGATATATTTTCTGGAATTCCTCTAGTGTTAAGTCCTTCAGTTGAAACCTTGCTTTATTTATTTCCTGGATGTTATTGCTTAAAGCTTTATTGTCAATCTCCAGGTGTTTATTGAAGTTTTCTATTTGAAGGTTTTTTTCTTTGAGTACTTGAAGAGTATCAGATAATTCAATGTTTTTAAGTCTTAATTCTTCTGTCCTTTGTTCTATTTTAGCTTCAAGAGTTTTATTGTAATCATTTTTTAGTCTGTCATTTTCTTGAAGTTGTTTGATATGCTCTTCTTGCAATCTTTCTTTTCTCTCCTGTTCAATGCGGAGTCTTTGAGCCATTCCGTATGAAAAAATTACAACTTCTACCAGAAACCCGAAATTAAGAGAATAGATAGTGAATATAGAAGTGGGGATCAGATGTTCTCCTCTTAATAAATATATAGTATAGCAAAGTAAAAAGAAGTTTAAAGCTATCAGGAAATATTTAGCTCCTGCATTTCCTTTTTTATATGCTAATACTCCAGCAACATAGATAAGCGAAAACGGTACAAGGTAAAAATAGTCAAGTATATGAGAATTAATTAATAAGCTGTTGATTGTAAACAACAATGTGTATAATATCAGACTAATGATTAAATACCTATTTAGTTTTAGAGAAATCTGTTTTATGGATAAAAATTTATTTGAGTAGAAATAAAAGCCCAAAATTAATAGTAGCCTGGAAGTTGTAACGATAAATATGTTTATCTCAGGAAAATTCCCCCAAACATATTTAAAACCCATGCCGTCAATCCTATAGGAATTGATGCAGTAGGTTAAAACATATAACACATAGAAAATATAAATTGATTCTTTGGTTGAGAAATAAATAAAGAGATTATACAGAGCCATAATTAAAAGTATGCCATAGAATATACCCAGAAAGTAGTATTCATTGGTTGCATATTCAAATAAGTTTTCGGCTTTTCTGAGGGTAATTCTTAAGCCATTTTTAGTTGGTGTTTTGTAAGAAAAATATACAGTTGTGGATTCGTTTCTCTGCAAATTTATGGGAAATAAAAAGTTTTTATGGGCCAATGGCCTTGTGTCAAACTGCTCAGCAGAACCGGTAGATTTATAGTTGAAAAGTGTATCCTTTTTCTCACTAAAATTAATTCTTTCAATAAAAGGATCCAGGATTTCCAAATACCAAAGTGTGTGTCTGGAATTATTTAAAATTTTAAGCTTGAACCAATATGTTGCATCAGGTTCATAAGGAGTATTGAGATACTTTTGGAGAGACTCAAAATTTTTAAACTGAACTTCTCGAGCGGATAATTTATTTGTTTCGTCTTTGTAAAATTCTATATGATCTCTAATGGAAGGATCGAAAATAGTATTGGTTTTGTCCAATAAAAGATAAGAGTTATCGGAAAATGCAGGAGAGGATATTAGGATTATAAAAAAAAGTAAATACCTCATGTTTAATACAAAAGTAGTCTTTTGAGTCTTTAAAAATACAAAAGTATTTTATGTAGGCATCCTTTTTATCTTCATTTTTTTACTTTTTTAAATATGATGCAGGTTTATTTGTTTGATTACCAGTTGACAATAGGTGGGATGTGTAATTTTAGTGTTGATGGAGAAAATGGATCTAGGGTTATAAAAAGAAAAATGAAATTTTAGTGAAAAAAATATTAAGCAGATAAAGCTAGGAAAACTGGGAAAAAATCAATTTTTGTTGTAGCTTGAACCCAACATCTGAATTGAGTTTAGAATCCTATTTATCTTTTTTTAACAGAATGAATTCTTCTGCAAACGGCACTTTACAAGTTTTTAAAAATCTGGTTGGTACTAAGTATGAAATGTACAACAGCCTTTTCAGCTCTCTACCTTTTCATAAGGTCGAAAAGACTGGAGTACTGTTGTCTCTTTTCCTGCTGCTATGCGAAGAGGGTTTTACGAAAGGAAAAAGCCCTTCAGCAATTATTGAATCTTTCCTGAAGCAATATACTTCATACCGGACGGAAGATGAACAAACAGATTTACTTTTCAGATTTGTACAGTATGCGGAGCGTCAGGTTGTTTTATTTGACGCTCTTGAAGATGCAGCATTTCCATGTGTGCACGACATGAGCGGCCCTGGAACATTAAAGAATTTACAGGCTCAGGTTGTCCATACCCAAAGTCAGGCTGAGTTAAAAGACAAACTGAAGGATTTCTCAGTTCGTTTAGTACTGACTGCTCATCCTACACAGTTTTATCCTAGTGAAGTCCTTGGGATTATTCATGACCTTGCAAAAGCCCTTGTTTCAGATGACACTGCTCTTGTAAACATGTATCTGCAGCAGCTTGGTAAAACTTCATTTTTTAAAAAAGAAAAACCAACACCGTATGATGAAGCTGTAAACCTGATTTGGTTTTTGGAAAATGTATTTTATCATTCGGCCGGAAAGATACTTTCTTTCATAAAAGGAGAATTTCCGACTTTAGTTTCTGAAGATAATTCTTTGATAAGAATGGGCTTTTGGCCAGGAGGTGATAGAGATGGAAACCCGTTTGTTAAGTCGGAAACGTCACTAAAAGTTGCGGAAACACTAAGAGAAGGAATAATTAGATGTTATTATATGGATGTTCGTCGTCTTAAAAGAAGACTTACATTCAAAGGTGTTGAAAATGTACTGGCGGATCTTGAGAAAAAGCTTTATAACAATCTTTTTATACCAGGACATAAAGCCGACCTCAATAAAGAGGGGATATTAGAAGCAATGTATAAAATAAAGGACACGTTAATCAAAGAACATAACGGTCTTTTTGTAAATCTGGTAGAGAACTTTTTAAGTAAAGTCCATGTGTTTGGTCTATTCTTCGCTTCGCTGGATATTCGTCAGGATAGCTCTGTTCACGGACAATTGCTAGATGCTATCTCGGAACAAACTGATCTTTTGCCAGAAGGGTATAAAAAAATGTCAGACGATGATAAAATCAGTGCTCTGATGCAGGTTAAAGGTACTGTGGATTCATCAATTATTGATAATGATTTGTTGAGGGATACATTGGATACAATGTCTTCAATCAAGACTATTCAAAAAATCAATGGAGAGGAAGGATGTCATAGATATATTATCAGCCATAGCACCAGTGCGCTCAATGTCATGGAAGTGTATGCATTACTGACTCTTTCAGGATGGAAAGCAAAATCTATGACAATAGATATTGTACCGTTGTTTGAAACAATTGAAGACCTTAGAAATGCTGCTGATGTGATGAAGGATCTTTATGAAAATAAATCCTATCGTAAACATCTTGAGCAAAGAAATAAAATGCAAACCATCATGTTGGGCTTCTCCGATGGTACAAAAGACGGAGGCTATATGATGGCAAACTGGAGTATTTATAAAGCCAAAGAGGAGTTAACAATGATGGCTAAAGAATACGGTATTCAGGTTGCATTTTTTGATGGGAGGGGAGGGCCTCCGGCAAGAGGTGGAGGAAAAACTCATCAGTTTTATGCCTCTATGGGTAAAAATATTGCTAACAAGGAAATACAACTTACCGTTCAGGGGCAAACAATCAGTTCAAATTTTGGAACTACTGATTCTGCCCTGTTTAACATGGAACAGTTAATGCATGCAGGAATCAGCAATGCATTATTTTCAACCATGGATGAAACATTTACAGAACAGGAAGACGGATTGATGCAGCTTTTATCAGATGAGAGTTTTAAGGCATATAGTGCACTGAAAAATGATCCTAATTTTCTTGAATATTTGAATTTTGCAAGTCCTCTTCGTTATTACGCTGAAACAAATATTGGAAGTAGGCCTTCAAAAAGAAAAGCAGGAAAACTAAATCTGAATGATTTAAGAGCTGTACCATACGTTGGAGCATGGAGCCAGTTGAAACAGAATTTACCAGGATATTACGGAGTGGGAACTGCATTTGAAAAAATGGAAAAAGCTGGAAGATGGAAAGAAGTGAAAAATCTGTACGATAATTCTCTATTCTTCAAAACTCTGTTGGGTAATTGCGAAATGGCTATGAAAAAGTGTTTTTTCCCATTAACGGCGTACCTGTCTAAGCATCCTAAATATGGAAGTCTCTGGAATATGATCCATGATGAGTTTGAAAGGACGTCCAAATACCTTTTAAAACTTTCAGGAACTAAAGAACTAATGGGTGATAAACCCATGGACTTATTGTCTATTCAGATGAGACAAAGAATCGAATTGCCTTTGATCACCATTCAGCAACATGCTTTAACTAAAATTCGTGAAATGGAAGAGAAGGGCGTGGATGGGCCATTGAAAAAAACTTATGAGAATATGGTAATGCGTTGCTCTTTTGGTATTATTAATGCTGAAAGGAATTCGGCCTAATTTTAAATCGGAATATTGGTTTTGTAATATTTTAAGTTTTTATTAATGATCCTCAAATTATCTTGAGGATCATTTTTTTTATCATTGTTTTTTTCTCCACATTCTTTCATTTTCAGCTCCTAATGTTATATTTGTATGATAAAGAAAGCTTTTGATGATCATTTTTTATTTCCCAGTTTATGTCAAGATTCTTAAGAAAAGTCCTCAGGGTTGAAGAAAGTGAAACTTCATCTCTTTTATGGATAATTTGTTTAGGTGTTTTCATAGGAATTGCGATTTCTCTATTTGACCTTGCTTCTGTATCCGTGTTTCTGGAACATTTTAACAAAACTTATTTACCGGGAGCAATGATTTGTTCTGGTCTCCTCACGGTGTTTGTTTCAAATACTTTTATTAGTATTTATAATTGGATATCTTTTTCAAAAGTAAGCCTTATAGCTTCTCTGGTGCTATTGGTAATTCCATTTTCAATTTTACTAATAACTCACTACGCAGCAGGCCTAGCGATTACATATATTGCATTTGTGCTTACTGGGCCTTTAACTGCCCTGGCTTTATTATTATTCTGGGGATTATTTGAAAGGCTATTTGACCTTGCTCAGGGACGCCGTCTTTCAATGAGTGCAGAGAGCGGTATGGTGGTTGCTATGGTAAGTATTTTATCAGTGATTGCATTATCTGAACATAGTTTTTTTAATAAAATTTCAAATCTTTATCTGATCTCCTGTATCAGCTTCGGAATAACTTTTTTTATTTTTATTGCCATTTCTATCCGCAAAACTTTCCTTACGAAAATTGAGATCAACGTTCAATACATAAAAGCTTATAATAACTATAATAAACTAATAAAGCAGAATTATACTCTGTTGCTAATATTATTTGCACTGCTTTCCGGACTTACTTTTTATTTCACGGAATACTTTTATTTGGTTTTTGTAGAAGATCAATATGCTGGTGCTGGAAAAACTATTGATTTTCTTTCAGGTTTTTCTGCAGCTATTATTGGATTAGGTTTTCTTTTACAACTCTTTGCTGCAAGATGGGTAAATGCCAAGTATGGATATTTGACAAGTCTTTTAATTCTTCCAGGATTTTTAGCCTTGTTCACGATGATATTTCTGGTATTGGGTATTGTAGAAGGATTTGATCCCACTAAATCAGTTTTCTTTTTCCTTTTCATGCTGGTTTGTATTTCAAAGCTTCTTTCAGTGAGTCTTTTCAAATCTCTTGAATTTTCTACCTTTAAATTTTTCTTTATGCCACTTGACCATTTACTCAGGTCAGACGTGCAGTCAAAAATAGAGAGAGTTGTAAGAGAATCAGGCAAGGCTGTTGCCGGGTTATTATTAATTATTGCATTAAGATATATTAAAGTTGAATTTATTCCGATAATTCTTCTCGTTATATTAGGAGTATGGGCTTATGTAGCTGTAAGAATGAATAATGCCTATAGGGAAAAGCTTGTGGTAAGCCTTGATATGCCTGAAGAAATTGAAAAAAAAGACAGGGCGGCATCTGGCATTATTGATGAACTTTCATTTACTATTTTAAATATTCCTGGTAAGAACCTTCAGGTATATCTTAATCTTTTGAAGATTTTAGACCCTCATGTTCATAAGGATATTGTCTTGGAATTGTTGAAAAATGAAGATGAAGAGATTTTGAAAATTGCATTGAATGAGGCCTCAGAATTATGTCTTTTGCCAGCAATTCCAGTGTTGTCTGCTATTAAAAATTCAAGATTTTATCCCGTGCTTAGGTGTAGAGACTTGCTTGATAGAGTGTTCGCTCAATTGAACGCTGCGGAGTTTCGTCTTGAAAAGGTTAAATACATAGAACAGCTAACACTTTCAAAATTAAGAAGAGAGAGAGTTTATGGAGCCCTTTTGTCAGCCTATTCTGACGATGCAATTAAACCAAGGCTTTTAAATAAATTGTTCAGGGATGTTGATGGAAAAGTGCGTTATAATGCCGTTGTATCTTCTGCCAATTCAGCTAACTCTGATCTTCAGAAAAACCTTATTGAAAAGCTATCAGAACCTTTTTACAGTAATGGAGCCTTAGCAGCGCTCGTAGCTACCGGAGAGAAAATTTTACCTGCTGCTGAAAATGCTTTTTATCTTACAGGTCAGGAAGAGAAAATTCAGTTAAGGATTGTGCAAGGGTATGGAAGAATGGGGACTGATAATGCTGTTCAATTACTCTTGAAGAAACTTTCATATAGAAATCATAATGTTGCCAGAGCTGCTTTTGAAGCATTAAGCCAATCAGGTTATAATATTACAGGAGACAGAGTAATTCAGTTCAAAGCAGAGCTTGAAGAATATACAAGTGTGTTAGTTTGGAATATGTCAGTTTACCTTGATCTGATAAGTTTTAAGGCTTCTGATGTGATAATTCAGGCAATGCTTTCTGAAATCGAAAGTAATTATGACAGCATCTTTAAATTGCTTTCTCTTCTTTACGATCCTAAGACAATTGCTCTTATCAAAGAAAATATATTTTCAAAAGATGCAGAGAAAAGTGAGTATGCTTTCGGCTTACTCGAAGTGACATTAGGAGAAGAAATGAAGCCATTTCTGCTTCCTATATTAAATACTGCTTCATATGAGGACAAACTTGAAAGAATGCAGGAATACTTTCCATCCGAACCATTGGATGTCTTGGAGATTTTATATGACCTGGTTCAGCGGGATTACAAGTATGTAAACAGATGGACGAAAGCCTGTGCGCTGAAGGAGTTAGCTGAACAGAAAGAAGAAATTAATACAGATATATTTGTAGCCAACATTATCAATCCTGATCCTCTGCTAAAGGAAACAGCATCGGTTGCTCTTTATATTAAAGCACCTCATTTGTTTCCTGTTGCTTTTGAAAGATTCAGAAGAGAATTGGGAGCAAATTTTAGCAAAGATGTAGTAAGTAAAATCCTTATTTCAAATGTTTCCGGGGATCATGAATATGTGATGCTAGAAGAAGGCAAACTTGAAGTAAGCGAAAATAAAGAGTTAATAAATCAGGCGGATGCAAAGGAATATTTTACTTCTCCTAATTTAAAATTTGAAATTATCAGATTTTTAAAGGGGGTTGATGATTTTAGATTTGTTCCAGGTATTATTTTGATGGAGGTTGCCAAAGTAACTTCATTCTATGAATTCAAAAAGGGGGAAACAATCGCAATATTTGAACGACCTGAGAATATTGATTATTATTTTATCCGTTCAGGAAAAATAATGGTGAATAGTGCGGATAGAAATACCGAAGTCTTATCTGAGAATGGTTTTGTTAATAATTTTACATACTTAAGTTCAGCAGATTTCAAAGTTGATCTTATCGCACATACAGACTGTTCTGTTTATAAAGTGAAACAGGAGGAGTTCAATGAAGTAATGTCATTCTTTGAAGACATTCCAACATCAATCGTTAAAAATAAGAAAAATCCCAAGGTATAATAAGATTTTAATTTTTAAAGGAAACTTTATGGAAGATTCGAATTTGTATTTATTGCCTGACTACCCATCCATAAACCCAGGTGAAAACCTTTGGATTGATTATCTTATAAAATACCTTTCATTTGGTCTTTCTCAGAAGGGATTTAATGTAAAGGTATTAAAGGATTTTAATGATCCATTTGAGGAAAACGGAACAGTTGTTTATCTTCCAGTATTTTCTTTATATTCTCTTTCTTCGAATGATTTTAAAGAGCGTCTTGAAAAGATCATTGCGACTCCATCTATATTGAAATGTGGACTAGTAAAAGAAGAAAAAGCATTAAACCCTGCAGCAAAGTCGTATCCGAATCTTAAACTGTCAAAACTTTTTCTCCTTGATCCAGATACAGGAAATGAAATTCAAGAAAAGGATATTTTTAAAAGAGAATTCTTAAATTTTTTCCTTTTTAAAATTTATGATTTATGTGCAGAATTGGAGCGTGAATGTAACAGTAAAATTGTTGATGTGGCTTCTCATGACAAGTCAAAGTCTTTATATTTAGCTGAAGTGACCAGAGATTTAATTCCGGTTAGAGAAGAAATAAGACGGGAGCTTCTTCAATTAGGATACAAGGTTTATCCCAATATTCCGATTTTGGGATCAGGTAAGGATAAGGAAAAGATAATTAATGAACAGATAAAGAATTGTGCGTTATCGGTTCATCTTTTAGGAAAAATATTTGAAGAAACCTCAGAAGGCAATATTCCTAATTATAGTCTGGAAAATCAGGTTGCCGCCCAATATTATATTGACAAGGTTGAAGGCAAATCTCAGGATTTTAAAAGAATTATATGGATTCCGGATAACCTTGTTATCCAAAATGAAAATCAGAAAAAATTTATCAGCCAGGTTCATAAAGAAAAGAGACATTATGCGGGAGCTGATATAATAAAGAGTACAGTTGAAGAATTGAAAGATATTATTATTGAGAAACTGACCTCTAATAATAGTGTTTCCTCATCAGGCCAGACAAGTGGATCAGGAGGTGGACAAAAGGCTGTTTATATTGTAAATAGTGAGAAGAATAAAGAAGGAGCAGAATCGGTAAAGTTCATGCTTGAAGAGTTTGGATATGAAGTTTTTTTAAATAAAATAACGATAGATAAAGAGAAAATAGAGCGAAGCGATTCAATTCTGTTTTATTATCACAATGAAAAGTCAAGTTGGTTGAGGAGTAAAATGTGCGAGCTTTATAAACTTAAGTCCTGGGAATATACCAGTACTTCATTCAGACGAGGTGTTATTAATTTTGAAAATGAAGAATTGCCTGGCGATGAAATTTTCAAAAATGTATACCATGTAAAGGCAGATGGCCAAATTGATAAAGAAGTTTTAATATCATTTTTTAATACAGCTTTTTAAATAAAAAAGATGCTTTCAACAAAAACATCAGGAAAAGTAAAACCGGGAAAAAAGGTTTCTCAGGTGAGAAATCTCCAGGAAGAAAAACCTAATCCGTTTCCCGGTCTCAGGCCATTTAGGTATGAGGAAAGTCATTTGTTTTTTGGAAGAGAGGGACAAATAGACGAAGTGCTTAAAAAACTTGTAGATCATAGATTTGTAGGGGTTATAGGTACTTCCGGTATAGGAAAGTCTTCTTTTATGTATTGCGGTCTATTACCCGTAATTTATGGAGATTATAGAACCGAAGATTCATCACAATGGGAGGTATCTATCTGCAGACCTGGAATTGCACCTATCAAAAACCTTTCTGATGCTCTTATAGATATCGACATTAAAAACGAAGCGGATCCAGAGAAAAGAGAAATCATGTCGAACATGAATTTCTTAACTCTCAAAGGTAGTTCGTATGGTTTGGTTGAACTTGTAAAATCTAAAATAAGAAAAGAAAAAAAGAACCATCTTATTTTTATTGACCAGTTTGAAGAACTTTTCAGATTTAAAAGTACCGATGATCATGCAGTGGACGAGGCCTCGGCATTTATAAAAATTATTACAGAGGCTGTCAGTCAGCGGGAAATTCCAATCTATGTTGTAATTACAATGAGATCGGATTTTGTTGGTGACTGTTCTCAATTTCCCAAATTGACAAGGCTGATTAATGACAGTCAGTTTCTAATCCCTCAAATGACGAGAGAGGAAAAGAAGCAGGCTATTTTGGGACCTGTTTCTGTGATGGGGGGCAAGATCGATGATCGTCTCGTTCAACAACTATTAAATGATGTGGGGGACAATGCAGATGCTCTGCCAATTATGCAGCACGCATTGATGAGAACATGGGATTATTGGCAAAGAAATGGAGATTCTGATTTCATGGAAATTGCCCATTATGAGGCAGTTGGAGGTATGCAAAAAGCTCTGTCAGTCCATGCAAATGAGGCTTTCAATGAACTTAATGAAAATCAGAAAAAGATATGTGAAAAGATTTTCAAGTCTATAACTGAAAAAGGGGATGAAGGAAGAGGAGTGAGAAGACCTGCTAAACTTTCGGATATAGCAGTAATAGCAAATGCTCCTGTTGCAGAAGTGGTAGAGGTTGTAGACCATTTTAGGAAAACGGGAAATACATTGTTGATGCCTCCTTCAAATGTGAAACTGGAGGAAAATAGTGTTATTGATATTTCTCATGAAAGTCTCATGAGAATATGGGTAATGCTTACCAAGTGGGTTGAGGAAGAAGCGGAATCAGTGAAAATGTATCTACGATTAGCTGAAGCAGCTGAGATGCATCAGCAAGGGAAATCGGGACTCTGGAGGCCGCCAGATTTACAAATAGCACTTAACTGGCAAGCAGAACAAAATCCATCTAAGATTTGGGGACTTCGTTACCACAAAGCATATGAAAGAACGATGCTTTTTCTTGATTTCAGTAAAAAGGAATTCGAGAGAGAGCAGATAATGAAAGAGAAAATGCAGCGAAGAAGGTTGATCGCTGCAAGGATAACTGCCCTTATTCTTGGCTTAGGTGCTATTGTTGCCTTCTTGTTCTTCATATATGGAGAGCAACAAAGAAGAGAAGCAGAGAAACAAAAAGCTGAAGCAAGAAGACAGTCTAAAGTCGCAGAAGAGCAAGCCAAAATTGCACAAAAGGAAAGTGAAAAAGCCAGGGCAAGTGAAAGAGAGGCTTTGGAGCAGAAGAAAATAGCTTTAAGTGAAACCGAAAAGGCTTTGAAGAATGCACAGTTAGCTAAAGAACAGAAACTACTTGCAGAACTGGCAACCAAAAATGCACTTATCGAAAAGGCTAAGGCAGAAAAAGCACATCAGATAGCTTTAACAGAGGAAAGAAAAGCATTTAACTTAAGAATGCTTTCAATTGCAAAATCAATGGCAATAAAATCTGTAAGCCTTGTGGATAAAGAGCAAAAGGGAATTGTAGCACAACAAGCTTTTTTGTTTAATAAAGAACATGGAGGAAAAGATAATGATCCGGATATCTTTGATGCAATGTACAATGCTATAAAATCTCTTGGAGATTCTACATTTAAGCCCTTAAAAGGACACACTCAGAACGTTCGTGCTCTTTCTACAACTATAACAGGAAAGATGATTTATTCAGCAGGAAGTGATGGGAAAATAAATCGCTGGGATCCTAAAAAAGAAGATGGCTCCAGACAGTTAATCAGTGAATCTCCAACTCATATACATAAATCAATTGCATTGAGTCCGGATAATAAATTTCTGGTTGCTGGTGGTGATTATGCCTACTTACAGCTGTTTGACTTATCTCAGATAGGTTCTAAACCTAAAATTTTTAAGTCAAAAACAACTGAGACCTGGTTCCTCGGATTTACTAAAGATTCTAAAAGTATAATTTCCGCAGGTAATGATAAAAAGATATACCAATGGAATGTTGAATCGGCCACTTCTCAGGAAGTTATCATCAGCGATTCTAAAATTAATGCTATTGCAACCAATCCAACATCTAATATTGTTGCAGCAGCTAAAGGAAATGGTGATATTATTCTAATCGATTTGGATAAGAAAAATCAGGAATCACTGCTGTTCCATGATAATGTACCAGTAGTGTCTATTGTATTCAGTAAAAATGGTCTGTTGCTTGCCGCTGGAGATGAAAAAGGAATTGTAAGGATTTGGAATATGCAAACCAAAACTATTCTTGCGACACTTTCAGGACACACAGCAAGGATCAATAATATCAGATTTAGCAACGATGGGGAGAAGTTAGCAACAGGTAGTTTTGACAAAACTGTCCGGATCTGGAATATGCTGAATATTTATGATGCTCCTATCGTCCTCAAAGATCATGATGACTGGGTTTGGTCAATTGAATTTAGTCCTGATGGTAATAAACTTCTTGCAGGCTGTAAGGATAATAAAATAAAAGTTTGGCCTACAAAAATTGAATTGATGAAAGACATTGTTTGTGACAAAGTGAGTAGAAATATGAATAATAAGGAGTGGGAGCAATTTGTAGGAGATGATATCGAATATGAAAAAACTTGTTTAGATAAACCGAAAGGAAACGGAAAATGAATTTATTAGCATCCAAATTTTTATTAACTACTTTTTTAGTTTTCATATCCGCAATGATATGTCAGGTTTCTGCCCAGACCAGTGATTGTGGGCAGGTGCTTTCAAAAGCCCAGGATTTGTATAAAGAAGGTAGAATTTCTGAAATCGCCGAATTGCTGGATCCATGCTTAAATGAAGGTTTTACAAAACAGGAGAAAGTAGAAGCATATAGACTTTTAACATTGTCCAACCTTTATTTTAATGAGAGAGAAAAAGCTGAAAAATCCATGACACTTTTATTGAAAAGTGGACCTGAGTATAAATTGAGACCTACAGACCCTAATGAGTTTGTTCAACTTTATAATAGTTTCAGAACTACTCCATATTTATTGATTGGAGGAAAGTTTGGAGTAAATATTTCCGATATTGATATCAAAAAGAATTTTAGCTATGAAAATTCTCAGGTAAATATTGGGGATTATAATTCAAAAGCAGGTATCCAAGGCGGAGTATTTGTCCAGATTCCTATATACAAAAGGGTTTCATTATTAACAGAAGTACTGTACACCCAAAAGAGATTTGTTTTTAAAGAAAAACTTTTTAACTATTCAACAATAGAATTACCGGAAACACAAAAGTATTTAGAAGTTCCAGTACTTGTTAATTTCAATTTTGGGAGAGAAAAATGGGTGCCTTATGTAAATGCTGGTGTTTCAATTTCATATTTGACAAAATCAAAAATGTCACCCTTACGGAAAGATTCTTTATATGTAGGAGGCGGACGTGAAGTTAAAGAAGGGGAAATAGATGTTACAGACTTAAGGCAAAGATTGAACTATAACCTCATTTTAGGTGCAGGTATTAAAGTTAAGAATATTATTGGCAGAGGTTATATTTTTCTTGATGTCAGATATTGTCGTGGGTTGAATAAACTCAACGATCCGGATAAAAGGTATTCTAATAATGACCTTATGTATAAGTATTTTTATACTGACAGCGATTTTAAAGTAAATTCTTTTCAGTATTCATTAGGCTATTCATATCCTTTGTATAAACCAAAGTTAAAGAGAAAGACAAAGGAAAAGTATGAATGAATTTAAGATTTAGAAAAGGGTAAAATAAAAAAGGAGGATTTATTAATTCCTCCTTTTTATTTTAATGCTTTATCTAGAATTTTTATTCTTCCCTCTTTTCCTCCTTTTGCATTTTTTAGATAGAATTTAGCATCTTTCGAGATCTTGTTGTAATTTCTATACATTTTTTTAGCATTAGGTTTAAACTTATAGTAGCAAGCAAATGTCAGACCATCGACATTTCTAGGCTTCCTCTTTTGTCTGATCAGCTTGCTTTCAACCATGAGACAAATCATGTCTGTATAGGACTGATCTTTCTCCTCCATTTCATCTTTACCTTTAACCTTTCTTATAGAGTAGAAATCTGTACTGTCAAGTATCAGAAACGTCCATTCTTTTCCTTTTCTTATTCCGAAAAGGTCGTATTTATTGCCTCGTGGTGTTTTGCCAGTCATGCTAGGTTGTAATGTTTTTAATGCATTAATGTGCTCCTCACGTAATAGACGTGAAGAATCCAGCGGATTTTCCTGTTCCAAAGAGACCTCATATTTATTACCTCCAGCCATAGCAAAAGAGAATAAAGGAAGGGAAAATATACAAGTCAAAAAGTATTTTTTCATAGAAGATTCTAAAGTTACAATATTAAAAAAAATATTTTTTCTTTCTAAGTAAGTTTCATTAGAAAAAGCTCGCTTTTTTTAGAAAAAAAAATATCTTTGTATCTGCTTACAAGAAGTATTTAAACTTTGTATAATGGCCAGCAATCTCCATTTTTAAGAATGCATAAAGTAAGTTTTAATTTTAGAATCATAGTTTTATAAGCAATTATGCTCAATAAAAGTTTAATTTTTTGGTTTGTTTGTTCAGTCCTTTTATTACAGCAGGTAGATTCTTTTGGTCAAAAAGTTTTGAGGGATCTCATAGATAACACTGTTGACAAAAAACAAGGTGAAGTAGCTGAAGAGAAAAAGAAAGAAGAGACAGTTAAGATTCTCAAAGATTCTTTACAAAAACTTATTGCCAAAAGAGACTCTCTCAAGCAGGATGATCCTAAGATTCTGGATGTAGCTGTTCAGTTCGATACTACTGAATTTAAGAAAAGAAACTTTTCTGTTAAATCAAGAAAGCCTAATTTTAACTTGACGAGTGAGGAAGGCTGGCAAAAAGAATTCTTGATTACTAATAATAAAGTATATAAGAAAAACCACCAGTTAGACTCAACTAAACATGTGTTTGGCTGGCATCCATATTGGATGGGAAATGCATACAAAAGTTATAACTTTTCTTTGTTATCAGTAATTGCTTATTTCAGCTATGAACTGGACCCAAATACTGGATCTTATTTTAATATTCATGAATGGAAAACAACATCTTTGATTGACTCTGCCCATGCCCATGGTTGTAAGGTTGTATTAAGTGTAACGAACTTTGGAACTGGAAATAACGGTAAGTTTTTATCTAATATAAGTGCACAGAAAACATTTATTAATACACTTATTACCTTATTAAGAGAGAAGAATGCAGATGGTGTCAATATAGACTTTGAAGCGATTTCTTCATCTAATAGGGCAGATCTGACTAACTTTATCATAGATTTATCCTCAAGTTTAAGAGCTTCCAAAAAGGATTATCTTATAACAATTGCTTTACCGGCGGTTGACTTTGATAATGTTTATGAAATGCAACAGCTGTCAAAGTATGTTGATTTATTTGTAATCATGGGTTATGAGTTTTATGGAGCTAATAGCAAGGTGGCAGGCCCCGTAGCGCCCATTCAAAGTGGTAATGTTTGGTGGCCTTATAACCTGGAAAGGGCAGTTGATGAATATTTGGTAGCTGGAGTTCCACCTGGTAAATTGCTTCTGGGTTTACCATATTATGGGGCAGAATGGCAGACTAAAGATCTCAAGTTTCCTAGTAAAGTAGAGGCTTTTGTTGGATACTCCATGTATAGAAGTATTAAAAATACACATGGCGAACTTTTATGCTGCGACGATGAGGTTAGTGGCAGTAAATTTCATGTTTACAGAGATGATCAGAATCGGTATAGACAAATCTGGTTCGAGGATAAAGTCTCTTTGGGTAAAAAGTATGATTGGATAAAAGAGAAAAAAATTGGAGGTATAGGTATTTGGGCTCTTGGTTATGATAATGGTCATACTGAATTATGGGAGTTGCTTGCAGATAAATTTTCATTAAAAGAAGATTCTGTTGTTAAACCCAAAGTATTGAAAGCCTCTGTAAAGAAACCATCATTCTCATGGCAGATGATGTTATCTTATGCAATGAGAATACTTCAAAATCCAAGGGTACTTGTCACGAACCCAAGACCCTTATTTATCGTATTCGGTTCATTAATGGGAATCAGTATTGCTGGATTCCTAGTACTATTCAGGTATGGTTATCGTTTTAAGCGATACTGGAAAATTATTTTACAAGGTGGGATTTCATTAGTATTACTTATACTGCTCGGTCTTATATTTTTTACATTAAGATATGCAGGGTTACGTGAGGTCGCATTTTTGCTAGGTGGATTTATAATTGCAGGAATTTTATTTCTTATTTTTAGTAGACAGTTTTTGGTTGAAAGAGATTTGCCTTAAAACTATTATTTTTATAAATGATATATTCGGTACTAAATATAATTGGAGAAAGACTCAATTTTTACCTAAAGAATAGATTTGCTTTAGGTGAGGATAAGGTTATTTTATCTAATATAGTGAATCAGGATGGAAGCCTTGCTATTACTGAATCAGATAAAGTTGTAATCACTTTAGTCAATATTCAGGAGGAAACAGTATCAAGCAGACTAAATTCCAGTGTTAATATGGCCCGACCTATTAACCTAAATATTTATGTCATGTGTTCTGCTTACTTTACAGATAAAAACTATCCAGAAGCTTTAAAATTTTTATCAGCTACTTTAAGTTTTTTTCAGTCCAATTGTGTGTTTACCCATAGCAATACTCCTGATTTAAATAGGAATATTGAAAAGCTGACTTTTGAAATAGTGAATCAGGATTTACAAAATCAAAGTCATTTGTGGGGAACTTTGGGAGGAAAATATCTACCTTCAATTTTATATAAAGTCCGAATGGTGACTATTCAGGAAGGTAATTTTGAAGATGACTATACAAGAGTTACAGGTTTTAGCAGTATAATATAAAATATAAAATATAAAAGGCTGAACAATGCTTGATATAAGTTTTAATTATAAAACACTTTTTAAATTAGCAGTTGGGCATAATTTTTATGCTGATAAGCCAGGTGAGGATTTGAAGATTGTTTTAGCATCTGAAAGTACAGGTCTGCTACGTAAGCTTGACCTTATTACCAAAGAAGATGCTGGTGAGTGTTTTTTTCTTTATGCTCCAGAAAAAGTAGAGGGCTTATTAAATCTGATTGAGAGAAAAGAACTAAAATTAACTTACTTATTATATACTAAGAATCAATATTTTTCTAACTTTACTGATGTTTCATTAGAAAATAACTCGAAAATTTTTTACTTTTCCAACAATCGGGTAACCAAAGAAAATGAAGCTCTTTTATTGCATCAGGGACAATATGCAGGAGACAAAGAGAGATATACCTTAAAAAAGGAAGTTATTCTTCTTGGTGGAGATAAAGGAAGTAAATTTGAATTTAAAAATGATTTTAATCAGATTGTCTTATCTAAAGAAGTTGCTCCGGGCGGGAGTATAGCCATTAGTAATGCACAATTGCCATTAGGTCTTTATTTCCTATATGAAAATGGAGCTTTAAAGGATTCGTTTGTTTTATATACTAATGCTCCAATTTTAAAACCTGTTGGAATTATTGATATTTCATTGACAGGAAGTGTTAAGGATGAACTCATAGATGGGATAAAGAGCTTTGATATTCCATTTTTTAGTTATAAAATAGTATTTAACTCCAGGGCTACGTACTGGAAGTATTTACTAATAAGTAAGTACAATACTGGATTAAAGAATACAATCATAGATAGCGGTTCAGGTGATTTAAAATTTTCCGGTCCTCAGGAGGTAAAGCTGAATAACGGAGCTAATGCGATAATGTTTGTCTCGGATCAACCTTTGCCATTAAAGCAAATGTATGATTACAGGTTTCAATTGAAGAACGTAAAGAATGGAAGTTCAGGAGGGAAGGTAATAATGGATAAATTACCATTTGCTTCATTTGAAATGGTTAAACCTGAATCACGGGATGAAAAATCCAAAATTTTTTCTGAAATAATTATTCACATATAATTTTTACAATTAATAACTATGGCGCAAACTTTAGCAACCCCCGGCGTTTATATTGAAGAGAAAAATGCCTTTCCTAATTCTGTTGCTGGTATTCCTACTGCCATTCCGGCATTCATTGGATATACCGAAAAAGCAATAAGAGAGGGAGAGTCTTTAATCAACCAGCCGGTAAGAATCACATCTCTTGCGGAATACCACAGCATTTTTGGTGCAGGAGTAAAAACCACATTTAGTATTCAGCAAAGTCAGGGATCATCATTTGATTTCCAGGTAGACGGTGCATCTTACAAGCTGGTTCAGGACAGCGAATCAAGATTTCTTTTCTATGATTCTCTGAGATTGTTCTTTGCAAACGGAGGTGGAACTTGCTACATCGTTTCTGTTGGTACTTATTATAAATCAGATTCTAGCCAGTCAGATGATGACTACTACGGTTCTAGCTCAAGCTCAGGTCCAAAGCTAAATTCAGTTTCTAAAAAAGCTTTAGAAGATGGTCTTATAGCTTTGATCAGTGAAGAAGAGCCAACAATGGTAGTAATTCCTGAAGCAGTTGAACTAGAAGAAGGTGACTGCTTTGCACTTCAGCAAGCAATGATTTCTCATTGTGGTTACAAAATGAAGAACAGATTTGCCATCCTTGATGTATTTAAAGGTACAGCGGCAAGAACTTATGACAGAAATGACGTAATTACAAGATTCAGAGAAGGTGTTGGTAGCAACTTCCTTGCTTACGGATCTGCTTATTACCCCTTCTTGAATACTTCAATTGTACAGAATGAAGAAGTAAGTTATAAAAACATTTCAAATCTTGATGTTTTAGAGAGCCTACTTACTAAAGAGGTTGATCGTTCTACTGATGATAAAAAGAAATCAGACGAAATAAAAACTGAGATCAAAAAAATCTCTAACCCAGATGCTGATGTTGAAGGCGTTAATCAAACTTTAAAAGTTGTTAGCCCTGTATTTAAATCAATTTTAACAAAAGTAAGAAACCTTTTGAACGTACTTCCTCCAAGTCCTGCAATGGCTGGTATATATACTGCTATTGACAATTCTAGAGGTGTATGGAAAGCTCCTGCTAATACTAGTATTGCTTCTGTTATTTCTCCTGTTGTAAAACTTACTCATGATGATCAGGAAGACCTGAACCTTACTGTAACAGGTAAATCAGTAAATGCTATCAGATCATTCATCGGTCAGGGTACAATAGTTTGGGGTGCAAGAACTCTTGACGGGAATAGTCAGGATTGGAGATATATAAACGTAAGAAGAACGTTGATATTTATAGAGCAGTCTATTAAATATGCAGCTAAAGCTTATGTATATGAGCCAAACACTTCTAATACTTGGGTATTGGTTAAAAGTATGATCTCTTCATTCCTGAATGATCTTTGGAAACTTGGAGGTTTGGTTGGTGCATCTCCTGAGCAGGCTTATCAGGTTGAGATTGGTCTTGGCGCAACAATGACTCCAAACGATATACTTGATGGTGTTATGAGAATTTCTGTGAAAGTAGCAATCTCAAGACCTGCCGAATTTATCGTGATCACATTCCAGCAAAAAATGCAGGAATCATAATTGATTAATTTAAATTTTTACTTAAACTGATAATTATTAAAAAATATAAATATGGCAGATACACAATGGCCCATTCCTAAGTTCCACTTTTCAGTAGAAATAGGAGGAACTCAAGTTGGATTCCAGGAGGTTTCTGGATTAAGCATGGAAACTCAATTTATTGAGTACCGAGCAGGAAATGATTCAACATTTTTAACTCAGAAAATACCAGGACTTAAAAAGAACGGAAACATCACCTTGAAAAAAGGTATGTTCCAAGGAGACGAGACTTTCTGGCATTGGTGGAATGATGTTCAGGTAAATAAAGAAAGAAGAGAAACTGTAATCATAAACTTGCTAGATGAAGAAGGTAATCCTCTTTTTACATGGACTATCAACAATGCATTCCCAGTTAAGTTCTCTGCGCCTGATCTTAAATCAGATGCAAACGAGGTTGCAATAGAAACTCTTGAGCTTGCTCACGAAGGTATAGTGCAGACTCTTGCTTAATTAAAATAATTTTTACGGAAGTATATAATGGCAACTGGAACTTCAACTTCCAAGAAAAAACCTTCTGCCGGTGGAGCGTCTAAGTACTATCCACCTGTTGGGTTTCACTTCAGGGTTAGAATTGTTAATACCAATGACAGCTCTGGTTTAGACTCAAATTTTCAGGAGGTGTCTGGTATTTCTGCTGAGATACCGACTGAAGATTTTTATGAAGGTGGAGTAAATTCATTTACTTATAAGCTTCCTAAAACAATGAAATATTCACCTTTACAGCTAAAGAGAGGCTTAGTGTCCTCTCTTTCAGCTTTAGGTGAATGGTGTAAAACAACATTGATTAATGGCTTTGACCAGCCTATAGTTACCAAGGATGTTGTGGTAAGTTTGTTGGATGAAGAAAATGAGCCGCTCATGTCTTGGAAATTTATAGATGCTTATCCCACTAAGTGGAGTGTATCAAATTTTAATGCCCAGAATAATGATATTGTTATTGAAAGCCTGGAATTAACCTATAAGCGATTTGAGCAGGTAAAGGTTTAAATTATGGCAATAGAAATTAAAGAATTAATTATTAAAATGACTGTTTCTTCTTCAAATGGGGAGAAGAAAGCCGTACAGATGGAGGTGCCTTCTTCAGTTAAGAACAGAATTGTGAAGGAATGTGTGGAAAAAGTTATGCAAAAATTACAATCAAAGATAGATAGATAGTATGGCTGCAAATTCAAGTGGATTGACTAAGATGGAGATAATCGGCTATAAAAAGTCGACCTTTGAAGATGAGCATGCCAGATTTAAGGTGCAGTTTAACCCAACTACTTTCAAACAGGAATATGCTGTTGAATTCGTAGAAGATGCGCCTCCTGGTTCTACTGACAGTCCGCAGAAGCTGAAAAAAGCTCCTTCAAAAAAGTTGAATATTACTCTTACTCTTGATGCTACAGGAGTAACAGGACAAGCCGGAACAAATGGAAGTAAAACAGTAGATATAATTGAAGAAATTAAAGCCTTTAAAAAAGCGACATATGATTTTATTGGCTCAACACACGATATACCATTTGTAAAGATCATTTGGGGGGTGAATACATTCCAGGGAAGATTGAGAAATTTGACCGTTACCCACAATATGTTTAAGTCAAATGGTGACCCGCTTAGAAGTACTTTAGAAGCTTCATTTGAAAGTTCAAAAGAAGCCTCGAAACAAGCTAAGGAGCATGATCTACAATCTCCTGATTTAACACATTTAAGAACAGTAAAATTTGGAGATACATTACCGTTAATGTGTAATGAAATTTATAATGATTGTTCTCTCTACTTAAAAGTAGCTAAGTTTAACAACCTGGTAGATTTTCGTAATCTGGAACCAGGTACAGAGATTATTTTTCCTCCAATAGTATGAGTACATCCCTGATTGCAAATGATACCAGTTTAGTAACCTATGACATTCTTACTGATGGTGCTCTTATTCCTGGTGAACATCAGATTGTCTCAATTAATGTTTCAAGGGCAGTAAATAGAATTGGTACAGCAACTGTAACTATTGTTGATGGAGGATTTTCCGGATTAGCTGAAGATTTTCCCTCTTCTAATTCAGGATTATTTGATCCTGGAAAGAAAATAACAATCAAGGCAGGTTATCATGCCAAAAACGAAATAATTTTTGAAGGCATTATCGTAAAACAGGGATTAAGTCTGTCACATGACAGTCGTAAGTTGATTATTGATTGTAAAGAGGAAGCTTATAAAATGGCTCTTGCTAGAAACAATGCTATATTCCTTGATAAAACAGATAGTCAGGTTATTTCAGATCTAATAGGTAAAAGCGGTCTTCAGGCAACTGTAACTTCTACAGAAGCCACACATCCGGAACTTGTTCAATATTTTTGCTCTGATTGGGATTATATGCTGATGAGAGCCGATTTTAATGGGCATATTGTTGTTACAGAGGGGAGCAAAATTAAAGTCGGTAAACCTGATGTTTCGTCCGCTCCGGTTGTTGAAGTAGTGAATGGACAGACTTTAATGGAAATAGATGTCGAAATAGATGCAAGAAATCAATTTCCTAAAGTAACAAGCACTGCATGGGATGTAGCTACTCAAAAGATTCTGGATGCGAATTCAGGTAGTGTAACAGTACCGGCCGTTGGTATTACTCCTGATAAATTAAGCAGTGTACATGGAATAGCAGAATATCACCTTCAAACGCCCGCAAATCTACCCAATAACGTACTGCAGGCATGGGCAACCGGTAAATTGACAAGATCGAAGCTGTCTATGTTGCAAGGTCATGCTAAATTTATAGGTAGCGCCTTGGTCAAGCCGGATGTTGTTTTAACATTGAAAGGTCTTAGTGATCATTTTAATGGCGATGTTTATGTAAGTGCAGTGAACCATGTTCTTGAAGACGGAGAGTGGCTCACACAGGCTAGTTTTGGAATTTCATTCAAATCTTATTCCGAATCTAACAACGATATCGTAGCGCCCTCAGTTAGTGGAATAACCGCTGGGATCAAAGGACTTCAAACTGCGATAGTAAAGAAAATAGATGCTGATCCTGCTGGTCAGCACAGAATACAAATCAGTTATCCGACATTGAAACAGGATAACATGGGTATTTGGGCCAGACTTTCCACTTTTTATGCGACAAATGGATCAGGAACATTTTTTATTCCTGAAATTAATGATGAAGTTGTTATCGGTTTTCTAAATGAAGATCCAGAACAGCCTATAATTCTTGGTTCTGTATACAGCGCTAAGAATGTTCCAGCCTTCACTTCTGAAGAAAAAAATAATACAAAATCTTTTGTTACCAGAAGTAAAATGAAATTGACTTTTGATGAAGAAAAGAAAATTATTACCATTATTACTCCCGGGAACAATAGCATTGTGTTGGACGATGATAAAGGAGCCATAACAGCAACAGACAAGAATAACAATAAAATGGAGATGACTGATGCTGGAATAACCTTTGATTGTGTGAAGGATTTTACTATTAAAGCCCAAGGGAAAGTTATTATTGAAGCACAGCAAGATATTCAGGCTAAAGCTACCGGAAATCTTAAGGGAGAAGGAATGGCTGTAGAACTAAAAGGGAGTACTAAATTTGCCGCAGAAGCAGCGATGGCTGAGGTTAAGGGATCCGGTCAGACAGTCATAAAAGGCGGAGTGGTAATGATTAATTAATTTTGAAGTTTTAATTTAATACAAATAGAATGCCATTAGCTGCCAGAGCAGGAGATATGCATACTTGTCCCATGATGACGCCAGGTACTCCTCCTATACCACATGTAGGAGGTCCGATAATGCCACCTGGGTGTATGACTGTTTTAATTGGTGGAATGCCGGCTGCCAGATTAGGAGACATGTGCACTTGTGTTGGGCCCCCTGATAGTATCGTAAAGGGGTCTGCTACTGTCTTAATTGGAGGTATGCCAGCAGCAAGAATGGGTGATACCACAGCACATGGCGGGTCTATAGTTTTAGGTTGTCCTACTGTAATGATTGGAGGTTAATATGAAGCATAAAAAAACATTTTTAGGTGTCGGATGGAAGTTTCCTCCTACGTTTGACAAAACCTCTGGAAGTGTAATGTTGGTGTCAGAAGAAGAGGATATCAGAGAAAGTCTTTTTATTCTACTTTCCACCAAACCAGGCGAAAGAACAATGTTGCCAGAATATGGGTGTGATTTGAATAAGATGATTTTCGAATCTATTGATAGCTCCCTGATTACTGAAATGAAAGGAATGATTGAAAACGCCATTCTTTATTTTGAGCCGAGAATTATACTTAATGAAATTGATATCAGTCAGGATAAAACAAATGATGGATTATTGTTGATTGATGTACAGTATACCATTAGAAAAACAAATAAGAGAAGTAACATGGTATATCCATATTATATTCTTGAAGGAAATGAAGCCCGCTTCAGGGCAGTGAATACTTTTTGATCTGACCAAACCAAAGCATGGAAGGTAATAAATTTATAAGACTTACAAGTGCCGGTACATCACAGGAAAGCAGGGCGTTTCCTGCGTTGGATTTTAATTATGTGAAGATTGATGAGCGCTCGTTTGAAGATCTGTTGGTGTTTTCTTCAGGTTTTTCAAGGCTTATTAATTTTTATAATTTAAAAAATAAGGTAGAAGGTGATTGGTCCGAATTTTTGACGGACGAAACAGTGATTCTGGCTACCATTATAGATTCTAATCCATCTGGAATAGAAATTAACTTTAAGAATAATCTTAATAAAGCAATCCTTTTTAAAAGACCTGAGAAGAAGTTCTTTTACTTTAAAAAATGCTTTAAAGAGGTCTTTGATCTCGCGCTTCGATTCCAAATCTGGTTAGGCAGGCTTAAAGCAGTTGAGGCTTTTTCTGGTGAGGAATTGAAAATCAGAAATGAAATTTCAAGTGCTATTTCAAGTAAGTTGAACTTGTCTTTAAAAATTCTAGTTGAACAACAGCGTAATCTTAATAGCTTTTTAAGTCAAGATGAAACTATGGTTTTTAATTACCATAGATTTGATGATTTATGGGGCATCAAAGATTCATTACAGGATGATGGCCTGAAAAAGGATATAAGTTCATTTAAAGAAAATAGTTTAGTAATTTCAGAACAACTTCAATTAAGCTTCCAGGCATTTTATGAAACTCTGTTATATCTTAAGATAAAGGCGCCAGATTATCTGCAGGAATCACTCAGAACAGATACTCATTATCCGGAGGTTTCTTTATTCCTGGCATTCTTAAAACTATTTCAACATGCTCAAGGTGAAATCAATAATATTTCAAAACGGCATCTTGATTTTTATTATAATGTGGGTCTTCAGCAATCACCTAAAAATGCGATAAAAGATAAAGTTTACCTTTCCTTTAAAACATATGATACATCTGTCGTAGCACATGTTAAAAAAGGTACTGCATTCATTGGTAAAGAAGATGATAATGGCAAGGAAGTTTTATATACAGCAGATTATCCATTGCTGGTAAATAAGGCCAAAATAGAGCGTCTACGTTCAATTTTTATAGAGAAAAAAGCTTTGAATATAAGAGGGGTAGAGAAAGTATTATTCAAAAATATTCTTGCTGCAGACTCTGACATAAAAGCTTTAACTAGAAAAGCTGAAGATAATTTTCCCCGCAAATCATTTGCAACATTTGGTGAAAGCCAGGATGGAAAAGGAGAGCTGGAGAAAACAATGGGAAATGCTAACATAGGTTTTGTCATTGCATCTCCTGTATTGTTTTTGAAAGAAGGGTATAGAGAAATTTCATTAAAGCTTCAGTTTCTTCCAGAAAAGTTTCAGGGATTGATTCAGAAGCTTGAAGACATTGCTCATGTTGAAAGAAGTACGGAAAGTGAAATTTTCATCAAAAGCTTTTTAGAAGCATTTCAGTTGGACATCACTGCTCCGGATGGTTGGTTCAGAGTCAGGAAATACGTGATTTCAAGAGAGGTTGATTCTTCTTCATTAGTCATAAGGTTTGATCTTGATGAATCAGATCCTGCTATTGTTAAGTATAATTCAACTGTTCATAAGGGAATATTTTCATCTAAAGCTCCTCTGATAAAAATTGGCTTAAACAGTGAAACCTATATTTATCCCTATTCGCTTCTTAAAGATCTTATACTTGAAGAAGTTGATATTAAAGTAAATGTAACGGGTGTAAAGGATCTTGTTTTATATAACAATATGGGGCAGCTAAGTCCTGATAATCCTTTTTACCCATTTGGGCCAATGCCAAACGTTGGTTCTTATCTGGTTGTAGGGAATAATGAGATTTTCAGGAAGAGCCTTGACTCTTTGAATGTCAATATCGAGTGGTTTGATCTTCCTAGAAATAAAAGTGGATTTTTTGGACACTATGAAGATTACGGGATAAATATTGATAATACTTCTTTTGAAGCCAAAATTTCAATTCTGGAAAATGGAAGGTGGAGACCATCAGCTAAAGAACAACAGTCCTTTAAACTATTCAGATCTGAAGGTGATCCCATAGGGGAAATAATTAACGCAAAATCAGAACTGGATGAACAAACATTAATTCATTCTGTAGAAATAAACAGAATCAAACAATCTCCTGATTTTGCCGGAATAGAGTTAAATTCTCTTTACACCAGCACTTCACAGAGGGGATTTTTGAAAATTGAACTATCATCGCCGGAAACTGCGTTTGCTCATACAATTTATCCTGCTGTCCTTTCAGAAACAGCAATTAAAAATTCAAGATCAAGTCTGGTGCAGCTGGTAGAGAAGAAAATGGATAAGATGCCTAATCCTCCATATTCTCCTCAGATTAAATCTTTATCGCTTGATTATAGCTCTGCTTCTGTCATTTCTCTAAAAGATAGATCTAACAGGTCAGATGGAAATGATTTAAGAGGTGCAATTTACCATATTCATCCTTTTGGTGAGGAGTTGGTATATCCTGATAATTCTTCTCAAGTGACTTATCTTTTGCCAGAGTATGCTCATGATGGATCATTATTAATCGGATTCTCCAATATCAATCCACCTCAATCAGTTTCAATGCTGTTTGAGATGTTTGATGAATTTACCATTTCTTCGGAGGAGGATCCTCCGGTTATAGAATGGAGCTATCTTGCAAACAACAAGTGGCATTTACTGAAGCCTTCAAAAATACTGAGAGATGATACAAGCAGTTTTATCAAAACTGGTATTATTCAAATCGATTTACCTTATGAAATAAACAGGAATAACACTATTCTTGATTCTAATTTATTTTGGGTAAGGGCAAGTGCTCTTAATAATATTGAAGTAGCTTCAAAAACTATAAGTGTATATACTCAGGCTATTTCTGCTACACTTTCAGATTCTTATGATTTAGATGGCAATCATCTTAAAAAGCCATTGCCTGCATTCACAGTAAAAAGATCTGTGGAAAATATTGAAGGTGTGGAGTCGATCATTCAACCATTAGAGTCATATAATGGTTTGCCAAAAGAAGGTAATAAAGAGTTTTATACAAGAGTAGGAGAGCGCTTGAGACATAAATCCAGAGCCATCATGGCTTGGGATTATGAGAGAATTATTCTTGAGAAATTTCCATCAGTATATAAAGTTGCATGCTTGCCCAATATGACAAGCAGTAATCTTGATGCGCCGGGAAGTGTACTGCTTGTGATTTCTCCATTTAAAAACAGTAATAATCTGGAAGGCAATGAGCCAATGGCTAGTAGTGAGTTGTTATACCAGATAAAAAATTACATAACGCAATTCGTTAGTCCATTTGTGAAATTAGAGATCAGAAATCCTAATTATGAAAGGATAAAAATTATTTGCGGTGTTAAATTTACAGATGGATATAATTATGGCTTTTTCCTTCAAAAGCTGAATGAGGAGTTAAAAAAATACCTTAGCAAAAGCAATGAGGAAGGATATTCAAGATTACATTTAGGTGGAAAAATCAATACCTCAGATATCCTAAGCTTTATGAGAACGCTGCCTTATGTAGACTTTATAACGAAGTTCTCGATGGTTCAGGCAGCACGTGATTTTGCCGGTAATTGGATACTGATTGACACTGCAAGAGATGGAGAAGCCAAATCCTTTTTGCAGGCTACAAAACCATGGTCAGTGCTTGTTCCTGCATTAGAACATCAGATTACAGTACTAAATGACAAATATGAAGAAAGGTCGCTTCAGGCTGGTATTGATTCTCTTGAGCTGGGTCATGATTTCATTATAGAATAAACACATTAAATTATTAAGGAATACATCATTTTATGTCTTTACAAAATCGAAATTCTTTAAAAACCTTTTTCAAGAAAGGTCAATTGCCTTCGGAGGGTAACTTCTTTGACCTTATTGATTCAATGATAAATAAAGTTGACGATGGGATGTCTAAGACGTTGGAAGACGGCTTAATGCTTTCTCCTATCGGCGGGTCAAAGAAATTGATCAGTTTTTATAAGAGTATTGAGGAAAAAAGTCCTGCCTGGGGACTTGAAATTGATCAGGGAAATGGAAATATTAATTTCAATAACCATGTTGGAGACAGTGTATTGACATTGGCTAACACTGGTAAAGTTGGTATTAACAATCCTGCTCCGGAATTTGAACTGGATGTGAATGGCGCTATAGCCATGGCGGGAAGACAGGGAAATGCTTACAAAGGAAAAATTCTTGCTGACGGGAAATGGCATCCTGTGCTTACAGAATTGAACGGTTGTCATGCACTCGAAATAGTTGCAGGTATCGGAAAAAAGAAAACGGGTAGATATGCGCTTATTCATGCTTTTGCATTGAGTGCTTTTGGAAAGTCAAAGAATAAGATAGATATCCGTCAGGCTTATTATGGAGTAAGAAGTAACAGAATTGAGTTACGCTGGACGGGTACAACTTATAATTTCAGTCTGGAAATGAGAACTCGTAATACTTACGATGGAGAGTTTTATATTCAATATTTCATTTCCAAACTTTGGTTTGACCAGTTTATGGATAATAGTGTCGGAAAATAATTTATCTGCATCATGAAATTAGAGAACGAAAATACAGGGAATATCAATTTTTCAGTATCAATTGATGAAGCCAATAAAATATTCAAGGCATTGGGAAATCTACCTTTTGTTGAAGTCTATGAACTCATAGGTAAGCTCAATGAGCAGGCGAACTCTCAATTATCTAAAAAAAGAGGGAATTCGGAATCGCTCATTTCTGACGCTTCATTCGATATTGACCAATTGCTAAAATAACCGGTTATGGAAAAACCTGCTTTTATTTCTTCTGAGAAGGAAACCAATCCTGGTCTGGATTATGGTTTGCTTAGAGCAGAAGGTGTTAATATAATTCAAAAACTAACGGGAGCTTTCTGGACAGACTATAATGAGCATGATCCCGGTGTTACTATTCTCGAACTGCTTTGCTATGCAATAACAGATCTTTCTTATCGCACTCAGTTTGATATACAGGATCATTTATACAACGATCCTGAAGACGATACTTTTTTAAAGGCTCATTCAATTCTTCCTTGTAATGCATTAACATTAAATGATTACAGGAAACTTATTTTTGATAAAGTATTTGAACTCAAAAATGTTTGGGTATTGCCGATTCTGGATGATGGCAGTTCTTTCCGCGGACTTTATAAAATTCTTATCGATATAGATCCGGCTATTAAGGCTGACGAGGACAGACTTGCTGTTTCTGAAAAGACCAGAAAGGTTTTCTGTGACAATCGAAACATTTGCGAAGACCTTGAGCATATTAAAATTCTTGATCAAATTGATGTAGGTATATATGCAGATATCGAAGTAGATGGAATCAGAGACCTTGAAAGCATACTTGCATATATTTACTTTAAAGTAGATGAATATTTAAGTCCTGAGATAAGGTTTTACTCTTTAAGTGAATTGTTGCAGGAAGGGTTTACATTAAATGAAATATTCAATGGACCTTTGTTGAAGCATGGTTTTATTAAAACTTCGGAATTACAACCTAAGTCGAATAAAATACTTATATCTGAGGTGATAAAATTTATCATGCAGGTGCCAGGGGTTGTCAGTGTAAAGAATCTTCACCTTAAAGTTGGAGAAAAGATTTACGAAAATCAGATAGAGATAAGCGAAGATGAGCTTCCAAAGCTCTTGACTATGCTTACTGATGCTCGGGGAAATTCCAGCATTCAGTTTTTCAGAGGAGCAGTTAATTATACAACTATTGATTTTAACATAGTTAAAAGAAAGCTAAACGAACTTCAGTCTGCGAATAAAAGGGTTTATAGATTAAGCGAAGAAACTATCTCAATTCCATTAGGAAAAAAACTGAATGTCGAGCCTTATTTTTCTATTCAGAATCAGTTTCCTCTTGTTTATGGCATTGGGCAGTATGGATTGCCTAGTTCGGCAGATACTAAAAGAAAAGCTCAGGCAAAACAGCTAAAAGGTTTTCTTTTAATTTATGAACAAATACTTGCCAATTACCTGTCACAGCTGGCAAATGTTAAAAAGTTATTCTCATTAAAAGAAGATTTAAAGGAGACCTATTTTTATCAAACTCTTGATTCCGTGCCGGATGTAAAGCCATTACTTAAAGAAAGGAAACATGAGTTTATTGATGAAACCGATCTTCATTTTTCTACTTCATTAAATTATTATCTGGGTTTACCTGAGCTTGTAAAAGTTAAAGACAACTATACAGACAGAAGAAACAGATTTCTTGATTACTTGCTAGCTATTCACGGGGAATCGTATACACAATATTCCCTTTCTCAGTTTAATTATTATTTCAACGAAAGTGAATTTGAAAGACATCTTATTCAGAATAAGACCAGGCTTTTGAAATCACTACCAACTATTAATAAGAACAGAGCGAGAGGCTTCAACTATCTCGAGTCGAGTGTAGATACAGATAACATAACAGGGATGGAAGCTAAAATTTCCATTTTACTAGGACTTGGTGGTAGTCATTCTGATCAGGTATCTGAATATAAAGCACACTCTTTGGTGGATCATTACAGGAGTTTTGGAGCTAAATTATTAAATGACGATGCGGATGATAGTGAAAAAGAATCCTGGTATAAAGAAGGTGTGTTTCCTAATGGTTTGAATGAAGAATATATAGAGGATTATTTCGATTTTATAGATACTGACGAAATTGTAATTACAGATTTTTCAGACAATAAAAGAAAATCACTTCTGTCTCAGACTTTACCTGTCAAAAGTAAATTGATTCCATCTGAATTTCTGAAGGAAGGTATTATTTTGAATAATTACAGGCTTGGACACTTCTCCAATGAAGGGGACGAAAGCTTTTATATAGCTTATAGAGGGGCCAATAAAAAATGGCAGAACATTGGAAACTTTGTTGATGAAAAAGATGCCATAGCTGCTGTTATGGAGCTTATTGCTCATGTGAAAAAGCTAAACATTCAAAGTGAAGGTCTTCATATAATTGAACATATCCTGTTAAGACCAGATTTGAAAGATCAGAATCACGGAGTATTGATTTATGACGAAAATAGAAAACCTGTTTTAAGAAGTGCAGAGCAGTATTCATTCAGAGAGAGGGATAATATTCTGAAAGATATCAAGAATCACTTGTATGAATTTGCCAACTATTCTGTAGAGACTACTGTTGATAAGGACTTTGAAGTTCACTTTAAAACTCCGGACGACAAATACCATTTTGTAAGTATGGAAGCAGATATATCTGTGGAAGCTACTCACGAGAAAATGGAAAGGTTGTTCAGGTTTATCTCAGATCAGGAAGAAATTACTCCATTTGAGAGAAAGATTGGCTTATATATCAAAAATATTCATACAGACAGAATTATTCCGGAAGATTTCTTCAGCTATAGAGCGAGCATAATTTTGCCTAATTGGACTGCAAGATTCGGCAATAAGGAATTCAGGGCTATCATTGAAGATACCATCCATGAAAACAAGCCTGCAAATATTTCTTTCAACTGCTTCTGGCTTCATCCATCACAAATGCAGGAGTTCGAAACTGTTTATTATCTTTGGATGGAAGAACTTCGTCAAGAGAATCCGGATAAAGATCTACTTGATGAATACAGCAATCAGTTGAGCGAATTGCTGATGACTTATAAAAATGAGTAAAGCGTAATGGCTGAGAGTAAGCACTTTGTGCAGAAGTATATCTTTGATGTTAATTATGATTCTGAAGAAAATGCTTATAAATTTCAGACTCACCTTGCGGATTTTATAAAAGAAAAAATAGTAGCTCTTACCGATGAGGTTTTAAGCAAAGCTACTGAAGGATTTCTCCTAAGTACAGATAAATTAACGCTGGATTTAGGAGAAATTTCTTTTGATAATTATGAGAATGAGATTTATGCCAAAATAAAATCTCAACTCTCTGACAAGATAGCCTTACTATTGTCCGGGCATTTTACCGGCGATACTCAGGAAAACGTTATTTTTCTATCTAAAGAACTTTCAGACCTTCAGATTTTTGATTTCTTTCTTCAAAATGGATTTCTTCCATGGAATATCCATCAGGAATACACTTCATATTCTGTAAAGAAGTTGTTGATTGAACTGATTGAGAATAATCCTCCCACAATCAAGAAATATATAGAAAAGGTTACTGCTGATGAGGTCTTGACAACAAGACTTATTCGCCAATTTGAAGATGAAGTTTTGTGGAAAATTATAGCGCTTTGGATTGGGGAACCGGTTTTTCTCAAAAGGTTTTATAAAGAAATTGTCACTTTATATAAACGAAAACCAATCATAAGAAATACTTTTTCGGAATTCAGAGATCTTGTCTGGCCTTTCATTTTGAATGAAGTAATTATTGAGCGAAAGGTCAATTTTGAGACTATTCAGTTTACAGAGAATCTCATGAACTTTGTTTCTGAAGAAACAAAGACAGAATATTATAACGTAGTTCTGGCCTTTTATAATTCTATTGATGATGCCATCAGTAATTCATTAAAGCATGTCGCACCAGAGTTTACTGAAAGTATAAAAGCTATTTTGTTAAAGGATAGTTTTTCAACATTGAAGAAGAAAATATCCGAATCTAATGATCTAGAAAAGCTTTTCGGCGAGAAGGGTAATAAAGAGAATAAAACGAGCGAAGAAAGTAAAAAGCGAGACAATAGAGATCCGGAGTCAGTAACTACGAAAGATTCATTTGAAAGCAGAAACAGAGCACTTCAGCAAAAGGAAGATGAGCTTATTTTAACGAAGTTTTTATCTTTAAGAAACGAGATATTTGCAGTTACGAAAAGCTCTTTGAATGAAATTATTTCAAGAGTAGAGAAGATTATAAAAACCTTTAGTTTTTCTAGTCCTGATTTTTTAAAGAAGAGCTTTGCAATAGCTGGCTGGACATTAGAAGAACCAACTACAATAAAATATCTGGAACTATTTTCCGAAGAAATTAGAAAGCAGATCATTTTAAATATTCTAAAGAAAACGGAGTCTGAATTTGAACAAAGTGTAATAGATCAGGAGAAAAACCTGGTTCAAAGATTCTTTGAAATAGGTCATATTCCCGTATTATATAGTAAACCTTTTACCAAGGATTTAAAGGCATTTCAGACCATCCTTTTGAAAACAGCGGAAAATAATCCGGAATGGTTTGCCGCAATTTTTAAACGTGCAGTTGTCGAGAGTTCAGATAAGGATATAAAGATATCTTTATTGATGGAAATCTTTACTGTAGATGTGGTGAAAAGTATTTTCAGATTGGCAAGACAAGAAGCTGAATTACGACCTTTTATCAATAGGCTGGAAGCTCAATCGAGAAAAGGTAAGCCTCCAAAATCTAAAGATCTGGATAATGGTGATTTGACGTTTAAAAGTACAGAGAGCAGTCCGAAGAATCAACCTGTTGAAGAAAGCCCCGGAACTACTTCAGATGAGGATTTGGATACCTACTTTGTAACAAGACTTTCAGAGATTAATTCACCTGAAAGTGCAGTCTATCATTTAAATGTTTTGCTCAAAAAATCATCTCCTAAACCAACCAGGAAAGGCAAAACCACAGAAACTGATAGTGCTCAAGGCAAAAAGAAAAGGGATTCCAATAATATCACTAGCAGCGAGGTAAAGCTTGAGAGCCTGATTCCTCTGTTCTTTGAAAAATACTCATCGGTTGCCGTTTCTTATTTTAAATCATTGTCTGTAAGAGAGCAAAAGTCTGCACTAAAAACCTTGAAAGGTGAGAAGCTGGAACGTGTCGAGAGCCTGATCAAAGGTCATGACAGAGCTTTGGTAGAGCTTATAAAAGAAATAAGAGGCGAAAATAAGAGCATTGATAATACAGATCAAAAATCTGTAACAAAGGTTGGAGAAGACAATGGGATGGTGCAGAAAGAGCTTAAACTTGAATATAAAAAAATGGAAAGTGGGGAACCTGTATACATCAGCAATGCAGGACTTGTATTGGTCCATCCCTATTTGACAAGATTTTTTAAGATGCTCAACCTGACTGAAGGTAAGGCATTTAAAGATGAATATTCATCTCATAAAGCTGCTCACATTTTGCAATACCTGGTAAATAAAAACACTAGTGCAGAAGAGCATGAACTAGTTTTGAATAAACTCGTTTGTGGGATAGATCTCACTACTCCTTTGTTGCGCGATATAGAAATTACTCCGGAGGAGATTGAAACCTGCGAAGGTTTATTGGAAGGGGTAATTCAAAATTGGACTATATTAAAGAAAACAAGTAATGACAATTTCAGATCTTCCTTCCTGATTCGTCAAGGTCGACTTGTGCTTGAATCCAAAGGATGGAAATTGAAGGTGGAAGAAAAGGCCTATGATATTCTGGTAGAAAAACTTCCATGGTCTATTTCAATGATTAAAATGCCATGGATGAATAATATCATTTATGTGGAATGGAAGTAATAGAATTCAATATTTTTTTTAGAGAATTTTTAGCTTAAATTTAATAATTAAGATAAGTAAGGTCGGACTTGCTTTAACAACTTGCCCAAACAAAAGCGGAATTAAGCTTAAAAATGGAAAAAGATTTCAATAAGGTTCTGAGTACTCCCGTGAATGATTTTAATGAAAAGGTCAAAGTGAAAATTGATTATGACCTCATTGGAAAAAATGGTGAAGTTTTAAAACGGGAACTAGAGTGGCTGAAGTTTCTTATAAAAAAAAGGATCAGTTTCTTTGATGATGAAGAGATGAACTCATTACCTATGGATCTGAATCCTCCGGTTATAGTTCATAAAGAAACTCCTTATGCAAAGTTTGTTGAGAAATACGAGCTTGATGCATATGGCAGGATATTACTCATAATGACATTGGCTCCTGCATATCATCCGGAAGTGTTTTCCGAATTGGTTGAAAGAGAAAGGGGGTTCAGATTGCGATATGATGAGTTTGGAGGCATCGCAGAGAACTTTTGTTGTCAATTTCTCCCAACCTTAAAGACCCTGATATATCTGATTGCAGGGAGTAATTCATCGCTTACAGGACAGCTCTATACTCGGTTTATAGAAGAAAATATTCTGATTGAAGAACAGATCATTATTTTTAAAGAAATAGGTCCGGACAGCGACAGGGTAATCAATCTGGAACTTAAACTTATTCCTGAGTTCGTTGCTCACCTTACAAGAAACAGAGAAACTTTACCCACCTTCAATAGTAATTTCCCAGCAAAACTAATTAAATCGAGATATGAATGGGATGACCTTGTTGTCTCACATTTTACAAGAGAGAGACTGGAGCTAATTGTAGATTGGGTGAATTTTAAAGATAAGATTTTTGAAAGACAAGGACCTGAAGGCAAAGTGAAAGATGGATTTCCTGCTTTATTTTATGGCCCTCCCGGCACAGGTAAAACTATGGCAGCCTCTTTAATCGGCAAATTGACCAACAGGCAAGTTTTTCAGATTGACTTGTCAATGGTTGTTTCAAAATATATAGGGGAAACTGAAAAGAACTTAAGTCGATTGTTTGACAAGGCTGAGAAGAAAGATTGGATATTGTTTTTTGATGAAGCGGATTCATTGTTTGGCAAAAGAGGGGTGGTAAAAGATGCCCATGACAAGTATGCCAATCAGGAGATGTCTTATTTGCTTCAACGCATGGAACAGTTTACAGGTCTGACTATCCTTGCAACTAACTTTGATCAGAACCTTGATCCTGCAATGACCAGAAGGTTCCAGGCTAAGGTCTATTTCCCTCGTCCTACAAAAGACGAAAGGTTGAACCTTTGGTACAAAAGTCTATCAGCGGGGTATTCTTATAATCCTGATATATTAATGGAGAAAATTGCTGAACGGTTTGATGTCACTGGAGCCAATATTGCCAATATCTTAAAGTTGTGCTGTATCAGAGCAGAAAAGAGAGGAGATGGAATCATCATTGCCAAGGACTTACTTGAAGCATTAAGAATAGAATATTCAAAAGAGAATAAGACCTTATAAATGGATTTGATTTCTTTTTAAGGAATCGAATTGTTGTAATTCCTTCATTGTTTTAAAATTAAAATAGAAGGAGGATTTATGGATAATTTTAAAAAAGGATTTATCCTGATTGTTATCTTATTGTTTTCTGCTTTTGCAGGATTTGCCCAGGATAAAAATACTGACAAAGTAAAAATTACCTCATCAGAGAATAAAACTGAAAATCAGATTAGTAAAGACAAAGAAAATTGTTACGCTGATGTTGAGTCTCAGTTTGATCACAGTAAACATAAGACCTTAAAGAATACGGGTGCTGGAGCAGCCGCCGGAGGTATTGCGGGTGGTATCTTTGGTCATGGTGGTATCGGGGCTGCTGCAGGAGGGGCAGCAGGAGCTTATCGGGGGCATAAAAAATCCAAAAAAGATAAAAATGAATTTAATGAGTTATATGCTTCTTGTTTGAGGGATAAAGGATATTCAGTAGAAGTGGCTGATTAGCAACCTTGAATATTTTGAATTTCCTGAAGTGATTGGATAACCATTAAAAATTACTTCAGGAAGTTTTTATTTTTTCGTAAAGATACTTATTACACTTATAACTCAATCCCAAAGCAGATTTAATTAATTATATAACAGATGCTTTCTTTTTGTGGTAAATGCACTGGTATTCTATTTTGTGAAAAAATAACTTTTTTATTACATATCAGGAAACCCCAAATGGCCTTTACGTAATAGGATGAAGATTAATTACTTAATTTTTGTTTATGTCCTACAAAATTGTAAAGGGGAATTACCTAAAAAGTCTTCAGGAACAAATTGAAAAACTTAATAGAGATATTGTCAGTGCTACAGATTTTATAAAAACTATTGAAAAAGGAGATCTGAATGCTGAATATAGCGGAGACGGACAGGATGAAAAAAGTCTTATCCATGCTTTGTTAAGTATGAGGGAGCAAATGCAGGTAATTGCATTGCGTGAAGGGGATAGAAATTGGGTAACAGAAGGACTGGCTAAGTTCGCCGATATTTTAAGGACTAAAAATGAAAATATTAAAATATTAAGTGAAAATATCATTTCTAATCTGGTCAACTATCTTAATGCAAATCAGGGTAGCTTTTTTATTTTGAACGATGAAGATGAGAAAGATAAGTTTCTGGAATTAATGGCCTGTTATGCCTATGACAGGAAAAAGTTTGCTCAAAAAAGGGTTGAAATAGGAGAAGGCCTTCTTGGACAATCATTTTTAGAAAAAGAAACTACCTATTTAACACAAATACCTGAAAACTATTTAAGTATCACTTCTGGATTGGGCGAGGCACTTCCAAGGGCCATCATCATTGTTCCTATTAAAGTAAATGATGTTGTTTATGGTATGCTTGAGATTGCTTCTTTCAAGGAATTTAAGCCTCATCATAAAGAGTTTCTGGAGAAACTTGGAGAAAGCATAGCTTCTTCCATTTCAAGTGTAAAAATTAGCGAAAGAACACAAAAGCTTCTTCTTGCATCACAGATAGCTTCCGAAGAGATGAAGTCTCAGGAAGAAGAACTAAGGCAAAATATGGAAGAAATGCATGCTACCCAGGAAGAACTGGCAAGGCATGATGCCGAATCCAGAAGCTTGCTGACAGCACTTGATTCTATAGCTATTGTTGTAGAATATAATCTTCAGGGAGATGTCCTTAAGGTAAATGAAAAAATGAAATCTATTGCAGGACTTCAAGGAGATGCATTAATAGGAGTCAATTACTTAGCCTTTTGTCAGACCGATGAAGAGAAGGTTGAAGCTAAAGCTATGTGGGAAGATTTAAGAAAAGGTAAAACAATAACCAGGTTCAGGAAGATGACGACTGGATCAGGAGACGTTTGGTTGCAGGAATATTATAATCCAATCAATGACAGGAACGGCGATCTTATAAGGATCATGGGAATTGCTATAGATATAACAGAAACCAAAAGACAAGAACTGTTACTATCTGAAAAAGCTGATGAAATGAAGGCTCAGGAAGAAGAGCTAATTCAAAACATGGAAGAAATGCAAGCAATTCAGGACGAACTTGCTCAAAAAGAAGCCGAGTCTAAAAGTTTGCTTACAGCTATTGACAGTCTTGCTATTGTTGCTGAATATGATATTGAAGGGAACATGCTCAAAATCAATGATCAGATTGAAAAGGTTTTAGGTATGCCCGGAAATAATTTAATAGGCCAGAATTATATGAGTTTTTGTCAGACCGATGAGGAAAAGGCTGAAGCTACTGTAATGTGGCAAAATCTAAAACAAGGTAGATCCTTTGTGAAAATAAGAAAAATGAAGCTTGAAAATAAAAATTTCTGGCTTCAGGAATATTATAATCCGGTGGTGGATCATGATGGAAGAATTCAAAAGGTGTATGGTATAACTATTGATATTTCAGATTCTAAGAGACAAGAAGATGAGTTGATTCAGCAGGCTGAACAAATGAAATCTCAGGAAGAGGAGTTAAGGCAAAATATGGAAGAATTGCATACTATTCAGGAGGAGCTTTCTAAAAAGGCAAAAGAAATAGAAGAGGTTAGGCAGCTTGAAAAGCAAAGAGCAGACAATCAGATTGAAGCTCAGAAAAAAATGATGCAAACCTTTATGGATAAAGCGAAGCAAACTGAAAATGACTATAAAGCTAAGATTGCAGCATTGGAGTCTAAATTATCAGGAAAAAATAAAACTAACCAAACCGATTAAAAATTTTTGCGATGAAAAATGATGTATTAAAAATTAACTATAATAAAGAAATTGATGCTGTAGTTCTTGAATGGATCACTGCTCCTATTTCTTCTGAGTTCAGAGAAGGTTTAAATCAGGGGTTAGAGTTGTTGAAGTCAACTAAAGCTAAAAATTGGATTGGTGATGTTAGAAATCTTGGAGCGATTGATCCTGATGATCAGAAATGGTCAAATGAAGAGTGGTTTCCGAAAGCATTGTCTACTGGAATTAAAAAAATGGGTGTAATTATTTCTGACGATATTTTTAATCAAATGAGTGTTGAAGAAATTATGAGTAAAGTAGAAAATGCTGGTTTTGTATCACAATACTTTGACGATATTAATAAAGCATCTCAGTGGATGAAAGCTTAGTTAACAACCAAATATAAAGGAAAGCACAAATGGATAGAAGACATTTGTGCTTTTTTATTTAATTCAGATTAAAACAATTAGAGTTTAAATCCTGTAGTTGGAGGAATATTAATTGTCTTATTCCGTTACAAAATGTAAATCCTTTTGAAAAATGAGAAGGTTTTGATTAGTTATAAAAACTGATTTTTATAACTTAGATTAAGTAAACTTTATTAATTAGAATTTAAATGCGCTTAAAAAGAAAATTAGCTTTAATTGCTTGTATCTTCTGTCTTTTAATTAGTAGTACAAGCCTTTTTGCTCAAAGCAATATTGTAGAAAAATATGGTCAGCTTTCTGTAAAGGGCAATTACATTGTAGGAGAACATGGAGATACAGTTCAATTGCGTGGAATGTCTCTCTTCTGGAGCCAGTGGATGAGTCAGTATTATAATCCATTTGTTGTAAAATACCTTAAGGATAAATGGAAATGTACTGTAATCAGAGCAGCGATGGGGGTCGATATGGGAGGATATGCAGACAGCAGAGCATCTGAAAGAGAAAAGGTAATGACTATAGTGGATGCCGCGATAAAAAATGGCATTTATGTCATCATTGATTATCATAGCCATGAAGCTCATGCCAATCCTGATATGGCAAAGAAATTTTTTGCAGATATGGCTAAGAAATATGGTAAGTATCCAAATGTATTGTATGAAATATATAATGAGCCTTTAAATTATGTAAGCTGGTCAAAAGACATTAAGCCATATGCTGAAACTGTTATAGAAAGTATTCGCCAATATGATCCGGATAATATAGTAATAATCGGTACAAGACAGTGGTCACAGATGGTGAGCGAGGCAGCTGTAGATCCTGTTAAAGATACTAATTCCGCATACACTCTTCACTTCTATGCAGGCTCTCACAAGCAATGGCTGAGAGATGAGGCAAAAAAAGCGATGGACAAAGGTATTGCATTATTTGTCACCGAATTCGGAACATGTCATGCCAGCGGTAATGGAAGTTATGATCCTGAAGAGACAAGGCTTTGGTTTGACTTTATGGATAAATACAAAATCAGCTGGTGCAATTGGTCTATTGCTGACAAAGATGAGACAGCTTCAGCATTAAAGCCAGGCGGTTTTAGCGCAGGAGGCTGGGAAGACTCAGATCTGACACCTTCAGGACAACTGGTAAGAGATGAGATGATATTGAAAAATACACCCATCGTTCCTTTAAAGAAAAAATAGCATTCAAAATCTTTCCCGAGTTAATCAAATAATGTTAAAGCGTAGCCTTATATTTGGCTACGCTTTATTGTTTTTAGTTAAATTGAATATTTAATATGAAATTAACTTTACTGATATTGTCTTCGGCCTTGATTGTTGTTAGTGCAACATTACCAGATCATGTAAGTCAAAATGAAACTCAGCAATCTGCTTTAAGGGGTAAAAAGGTTTATGAAGAATATTGTCTTTCATGCCACCAGACAGATGGGAGTGGGGTTCCTGGATTAAATCCACCATTAAAGAAAACAACTTATGTATTAGGTCCACAGGATAAGTTAGTTAAAATCTTGTTGAATGGCCTGGAGGAAGAAATTGAAATTAATGGGGAATATTATTCTAATCCGATGCCTGCATTTGGGTCAGTGTTAACGGATCAACAGATTGCCGATGTACTTACATATGTGAGAAGTAATTTTGGTAATAAAGCCAATGCTGTTCCTGTTTCAAAGGTAAAGGCAGTGAGGGCGGCAAAATAGAGAGAAAGACATTATATGCCAGGAGAAGTATTATCAAAAAGTAGTTTCATGTTTAACGAACCACTGTAAACATGATTCTTAGGAATAGGATGTGAGAGGCGCACTCCGTCAATATCTATTGGCGGAGCAGTCTAACTCAAAGTGTGGTAGTCCTTATTTTTTTCCGTCAAATTTTGCTATTGCTTCAGGTGTTACTGGTGTAAATAAGTTTACAAGGTTGCCGTCAGGGTCACGGAATAAAAGAGATTTATTCCCCCAGGGCATTGTCGTTGGTTTTTGTACGACTTTGTCTTGAAGATAGTCTGCTAATCTTTCATAGTCTTTGTCAACATCCTCCACTCTGAATTCGATAATAACACTACGATTTTGGGCTGGCTGTGCTACATGATCTCCTCCAAACAATTGTAGAGTTTGGGTGCTTCCAATAGCCAGTGTTGCAGTAGGTGTATTAAATTCAGCAAAGACTGGGGTATATTGCACCGCAGGTACCTGTGTAACTTGTTCATAAAATTTTACTAATCCATCGATGTTGGCAGTAATAATACGAATTGACAATAAATTCATTTTTTAAATATTTTTTGTTAAGTCGTAAAAGTAATTTGGCGTTATGACAACATTATGTCAGGAGCTTAAAATTCTTTTTCTTTTAGACTAAATATTCTCTTCCGTGGCCTGCCCCTGACAGGCCACAATTATACTTCCACTAAAACCTTTCCCTATAATGAGTTAAAATTCTAAATTCATCTATTCTATTTTCGCAAAAGTTTGCTGATGACCATTTATGATCTTCTGAGTTTTTACAAGAGTTCGCATATATAGAGTGGCCTGTCAGGGGAAAGGCCACGGACCAGGAATCGATTTTATAATCAATTAACTCTTTTTTCCCTTCCAGAAACGCTCCCGGAAGTTTCAGGAGCACTTCCTAACGATTATGGAGTAAGCATGGACGGGTTAGGCTTAAGCCTCGACAATAGATGCTTTAGCCTGGCCGAATTTTGCTTAAGCTGGGAACACTCAGGAGCAACCGGAATGGTCGGGGAGTACTTCAAATCCTTCCAGGAGTATTCCCGGATGTCCCAGAAGTATCCTGGAAGAATCGGAAGTTTATCTGAATGCTTCGGGCTTACGCATGGCCTTCCCAGGCTAAAGCCCAGGAGTTCCGGGAGTGTGTCGTCCTAAAAAAAGTTTACAGTTGAGATTAGTAATCCGGTTATAAATTTACATTTTTTTATTAATCCTAAAATCGCTTTACATTTGATCACCGGAAGAAGCGGAATCAGGCTCTGCTGAGGAGCAACCTGCCAGGATTATTCTGGTCAGATAGCATAACTAAATCCGATAATAGGTTTACACCTTTGTCGGATTTGTTTTTTTATGCATTCTGTAAATGCCTAAAAAAACCTTTATTCTGTTATTATTTCTTTTTTCTTTTTCCAATGTCGTTTCAATATTCCACTCTCAGCATGAGCTCTTTCCGGAGTC
>NZ_JAGHZZ010000060.1:0-116358 GCF_017745095.1 Sporocytophaga sp.
GTATATTTACTAGCACAATGCATTTTTAAGGTTGCATTTTGAATAAAGTTATTGAAATTTTTAATCAGATTTTTTATGAAAAGTATCCAACCAATCAAGACTAATTTAGATTATTACAGACAAGCAAGTAAGGTAATATGGAAGTATTCCCCTATAGATGTTTCTCAAATTAAGGTAAGTGATAGACCAACGAATTTACCTCAATTCCGATCACTTACGGCCTTATTTCCAAGCATTGTATGTGCAATAGACATAAAATCCAAAGAGTATCTATATGTAAGCAATAACATTGCAAGCACACTTGGGTATTCTCCGGAAGAATTTTATACAGAGGGTTTCCTTAAAACTATAAAACTCTTTCCTTTATCACAGCTAGAAATTGTTCTTGAAAAAATCTTCCCATTGATGTTTGAAACGTTTGAAGAACACAGCATCTCTAAGGATGTGGAAGACATAAAAATTTCATACTGTACCTTAATTAACCATAAAGATGGTCATCAGCACTGGTTCCTGCATCAGATAACTGTTTTAGCGAAAGATGAAAATAATAAAGCTCATATATTAATTAAACAGGTAACAGACATTAATCACTATAAAACCGATGACAACATTATTTTTACTGTTGATAAGAAAGATGGTCATGGCGTTTACCACAATATTCTTAAAAAATCTTTTCTGTCTGGCAATGTAGAACATGGGCTCTCTGAAAGAGAAATTGAGGTTTTGCATTTAATGGGTCAAGGCTATACCAGTAGAGAAATTGCAGATTCTTTATTTGTTAGCGAACATACCATCTATAAACACAGAAAAAATATGTTAAAAAAAATGAGTGTAAAAAGATCTGGCGATCTGTTAAAGAAAGCCATGGCTTTAGGAATTATATAGATTAAGAATATATATTATAGTTATTAAAAAATTTCCAATGTATAATATTTAATCATAAACAATAAACCTCTATATGCTCTCAAAAAACTTCCTCTCCTCTTAACAAAAGATACATTTGAAAGTAATTTAAAATTAGCATCAAATGGAAAGGTTGAGTTGCAGAAAATTGAAACATAATTAATGAAAGTAACTATAGGATGCGAAGCAAATGATATAGTCTGTGGCATTGATTTTTAAAAACTCTTGTTTTACTTTAACATTCTTCAAACAATATTTTACAAAAAATGGAAAGAATACTAGGCGTTGGTTCCAGAATTAATCACAATAGGTTCGGCGAGGGAATAGTTGCCGGAACAAAACTGGGTAATTACAGGATCAGCTTTTTTGGCAAAGGCATCATTGAAGTCCCTAAAGATACTGAAGAAATAGAAGTACTGGAGCTGCTTGCTCCCGAAGAACGGATGATAAGCAGTGATGATGTTGAAACTACATTGATTGGAATTCTCAGGAAATGGTCTGATCTTTCGGAAGTAGTGCCTATGGCAGACAAATGGAAAAAAGGCACATTGATTATCAAATCCTATGATGATTCAGTAAAACCCAAAGAAGTACCTCTTGATACTTTCTTTCACAAAATCGTAATGCTTAGGGACCGATTAAGGGTTCTGGAACAAAAGATTAATGCACATCCTGTCATGACGGATAGTGAAAAAGTAGATATGCAGCAGTATATAACGCGTATCTATGGTTCTTTAACAACATTCAATATATTATTTAAGAATTCATCTCAGGTGTTTGTTGGAGAGAAAGGAAAAGAATAATTAACACATTCAACAACGATTTTTATTAAAAAAAATGCGGACCATACTAAGTATGGTCCGCATTTTTTAAATGGAATTATATATTATTTTACTTTATCTTAATCATCCTAATAGCCTCTTTTTTACCGGAAGTATAGATCACTTTTAAAATATATGCTCCCTGCTCCAAATCTTCTCCCAAAGTAATTTCCTGTCCGTTAGAAACTCTTCCTTCTGAAGAAAGCGTTTCGCCCAGAAGGTTTACAACCGAATAACTTTCGATATCTTCATTTACTACAAATCTGAAATCTGTATTACTAGGATTAGGATATAATTTTAATTGCGAGGATGATGTTCCAGAGTAAACTCCGGATATAACCGGTGCTACATTAATAGTCACTGGAACTGATGGCATCTTTGCTCCGTTGTCATCTACCGCTACCGCTATGATTGTATAAATCCCATCACCTGGATTTAGCCATGTAAATTCGTAAGGCGCATTAACAGCTGAGCCTAAGAGCATGCTTCCGCTATAAAATTCCACTTTTGACACATTTCCATCTGCATCTGAAGCATCTGCTGTTAAGATTATTGATTCCGAAGAAAGTAATATTGCATTATTCTTTGGAGATGTGATTTTCACAGTAGGCGATTGATTAGCTACTGCTGTCAATGCTAACGGAGATGAAATTGTTACCCCTCCATTGCTATCGGTTACTTTAATAGTGATGTTGTGCGAGCCTGTTCCTGATACTGTCCAGTTAATATTAAAAGGAGCAGTACTTGAGGTTCCTATTAAAGTTGTCCCATCATAATATTCAACCTTTGCAATGCCTCCATCAGGATCACTTACTGAAATATCAAAATTAACAGATGCTCCAACTTTAACTGTACTGTTATCTGTCGGAGATTTTACCTGAATTACTGAAGGCTGATTTTCATTCACCTTAAATGATACTGCTGCACTGGTTGTTGTTGCGCCGTTATTGTCTGTCGCTTTGATAGTAACAGAATAAGTACCCACAGGCAAATCAGACAAAGTATAGGCATAAGGAGCAGTAAGATCTGTTCCTATCAAAGTACTTCCAGAATAAAATTCAACTTTAGTAATTGAACCATCTGCATCCGTTGCATCCCCATTTATTACAACTGAAGCTGGAGCTACAAAAGATGCATTGTTTGAAGGTGATATTATTGATACCGAAGGAGCTTGATTAACAATCAACAAAACAGAGGAAGAAATAGTCACTCCTCCTTTATCGTCAGTTGCTTGAGCTGTAATGGTGTATTTACCGGCAGTTACAGAGGCCCAGGTAAAACTATATGGAGCTGATGTATCAGTTCCTAATAGTGTATTTCCATTATAAAATTCAACTTTAGTAATTGCACCGTCAGAGTCTGTTGCATCTGCAGATAGTATCACATTGGTCGCCGGAGACTGAAGCACTGTATTATTTACAGGTGCTGTGATAGAAATGGATGGTAGCTTATTGGAATTTACAGTTATTTTAACAACAGAACTTGTTACTACAGCCCCATAATTATCTGTAGCTCTAGCTGTGATATTGTATGTTCCGGCTGCAACACCATTCCAGCTATAGCTGTATGGTGCAGTCAAATCTGAACCGAGAAAAGTAGCACCGTTATAAAACTCAACTTTTGAAACCACCCCTTCTGCATCAGATGCATCTGCGGTAATGGTAATATTCGCAAGAGCTACAAAAGATGCATTGTTTAAAGGAGATGTAATTAAAACTGTAGGTGCCTGATTGACAACAAGAGTTACCGAGGAAGAAGTTGACACCCCACCTTTATCATCCATAGCTTTTGCTGTCAAGGTATATGTACCTGCAGGAAGGCTTGCAATTGTAAAATTATAAGGTGAAGTATCATCACTTCCAAGCAATGTTGTTCCATTATAAAACTCAACTTTAACTACCGATCCATCAGTATCTGAGGCTAAAGCTGTCAATAAGACATTCGAAGCCGGAGCCTGAAGAACAGTATTATTTGCGGGAGCTGTCAATGAGACAGCAGGAAGTTTATTTGGGTTCACAACAACAGTAATAGCTGTACTAACAGTTGATGCGCCATTATTGTCTGTGGCTTTTGCTGTGATCGTGTACGTACCAGCAGCTACATTATTCCAGTCATAGGAGAATGGAGCTGTAGCATCACTTCCTATTAAAGCAGTGCCATTATAAAACTCAACTTTGGCAATATTACCATCTGAATCAGTCGCATTGGCTGTGATTGTAAATGATGCAGCTGCAACATAAGAAGCATTATTTGCAGGAGCTGTAATACTCACAGTCGGAGCTTTATTAACAGCTGTTACATCTACATAGTTAAGGTTTATCTCATCCGAATCGAAAACTACTCTCATGATTTGATTTCCGGCGGTTAAAGAAATTGCTGGAATCGTAACAGTCTGCCATGCCTGGAAATCACCAGTATTAGGAACTGAAATTGCTCCAGTAACATTTATACCGTTCATTTCTATATGCATGGTTTTGCCTGTTGATGCTGCAGCTACCCTTACCTTAAAGTCATATTTTCCCGTCTCTGCCACATTTACAGAATACTCCAGCCATTCACCTGTTACTGTCCAACCTACATTGTAACCTCCTCCTACATCTATTGATGCTTCTATATCAACGTCGTCTGTTCTGAAAGCAGAACCAGTATTCCCGGCGTCAGAATCAGAATAGGCAAGGCCACTTCCTCCCAAATCATAATTCTCGGCTTCTATTCTACCTGAAATTGGCCAAACTTTTCCGCCATAAGGTGTTTGAGGAACTGTTACAGTAATCTTTATAGCTGTTGAGGTACCAATACCTCCTTTATCATCAGTCGCCTTAGCCGTTATTGTATAAGTTCCCGCGGCAACGCCACTCCATATATAAGTATAAGGAGAAGTAGTTGCAGAACCTAGCAATGTCGTACCATTATAAAATTCTACTTTGCTGACCGTACCATCTGCATCCGCTGCACTAGCGGTCAGTGTTATGTTAGCTCCTCCTTCAAAAGTTGCATTGTTTAAAGGTGCTGTGATTGAAACTGTTGGAACTTTATTCGCATTTACCACAACAGTAATTGCAGTAGAAACAGTTGATGAACCTCCATTGTCGGTAGCCTTAGCTGTTATAGTGTACGTCCCAGCAGCTACTCCTGTCCAGGTATAAGTATAAGGTGAAGTTGTTGATGAACCCAGTAATGTGGTACCATTATAAAATTCCACTTTGCTGATTTGACCATCAGCATCAGAAGCGCTTGCCGTCAGTGTGATACTTGCCCCAGCTGCAAATGTTGCACTATTTGCAGGAGCTGTGATTGAAACGGTCGGTGCTTTATTGGCATTTACAACAATAGTAATTGCCGTAGAAGTTGTTGCCGCACCTCCATTATCAGTAGCTTTAGCCGTGATAGTAAAAGTTCCTGCAGCTACCCCTGTCCATGTATAAGAATAAGGAGAAGTAGTTGATGAACCTAGTAAAGTGGTACCGTTATAAAATTCCACTTTGGTAATTTGACCATCTGTATCTGAAGCATTTGCAGTCAATGTAATGTTTGCTCCAGCTGCATACGTTGCATTATTTGCTGGAGACGTTATAGAAACCGTTGGGCTAGCATTCGCTATACAGGAAATAAAATTATCAGCAACTGATACTTTACCTTTTATATATGTACCTGACTGAGTAAGGTTATTCCATGAACCTGAATTGCAAGATCCTGATGTAAGGGCTGCTGAAGTTTCAGCTTTATCAGAGTAACTCCAGTTGATCCAACTGATTTTCTTTGAATTCATCCAACTTATCCAGTTATCAAATTCGCTTAGGTAAGGACCACCATTACCACTTGCATCTGAAGTACCACATTCAGTAACGAAAAGTGCTTTACCTTTTGCTATTGCCGCATCTCCTTTTTGTCTTAAAGTTGCAGCATGAGTGCCACTATAAAAGTGTAAGGTATACATCAGGTTGTCATAGTTTAAAGGATCATTTGCAGCAATATCGACATCCTGACTCCAATTTGGAGTACCAACAATTATAATGGTATTTGGATCAATAGCTCTAATTACAGGAATAACTGCATTTGCATAGGTCTTCACAGTTGACCAGTTTACGCCATTTGGCTCATTACAGATCTCAAACAAAACATGTTTCTTTCCACCATGTTTAGTGGCCATATAGGTCCAGAAGTCTTTTGATTCAGTGAGATTTGCATTAGGATCACCCGGATTAAGAACGTGCCAGTCGATCATACAATAAATCCCCCTTTTACCGCACTCATCTACCCATGTATCAATATAAGTTTTCCAGGTTGTTGGATTTGTGACATAGCCCTGCTCTTGGACATACATTGCCAGACGGAAAATATCTATTCCCCAGTTGTTTACCAGCTCATCCAATGCTGAAGTTTTTACACAATTAGAAAACCATTGCAAACCATGCGAGCTGAATCCTTTAAGTTGTACCGGATTCCCGCATTCACTTGTCAATTGAGATCCTACCACCTTAAGTTTACCGTTCATGGCAACAGGCGAACCTGCAGGATATTGAGCAAAGCTACTCTGCCAGCAAAAAAATAATATTAGAAAAGCTATATTTCTAATGAAGGAGAAGTGCTTCATAATTGAAGGTTTTTAATTTTTTTTTGTATAATTTCCAGATTTAAAACTACAAATGCAATTATTGTTTGACAGATTCGACAAAAAATTTAATCCATCAAGTATTTTATATAATTATTATAAGAAAAAAATACAATATCAAAATCGAGAAAGCATGGTGATGTTAAATATTTTATATAAAAAATTAAATAAAAAACACCTGTAAAATACAAATATCCAAAAAATTATAAAACTGAGTAACTTTTCGATTAACGATGATCTTAGAAAAACTGCTCAATAGCAATAAAGCCAATATTCATCAAGGAGTGAAGAGTTCCCTGTCCTGCCATTGTTGGCTATGCATCAATAAAAAATCCAAATCCCGCCTGGTGCAGAATCTGGATTTTCATGTAAAAATATTCTTTCTTATCTAACTTTTATTAATCTAAAAGACTCTCTGTCTCCTGAAGCATAAATAACATTCAAAACATACGCCCCACGTTCAAATTCATTACCAATTGAGAGTTCGCTTCCCTTAGTTAAATTAGCTTCGGCATGCACATTTTGTCCCAGCAAATTTAATACTGATAAACTTCTAATATCTTCATTAACTTTCAGGTTAAAGAAATCAGGAGCAGGATTTGGGTAAATACTCAATGAATTTCCTGAAGAATGGCTAGTTAAACCTGTGACAACATCAGAAGGTGTAATTTCCACGTAATCCAGATTCAATTCACTTGAATCAAAAACTACTTTCATGATCTGGATCCCTTCAGTCAGATATATCCCCGGTACTTTAGCTTTCTTAAAATCGAACCATCCGGTTGTATAAGGAACCAAAATTGGGCCTGTTACATCTACATCATTGATTTCAATATGCATATATCTTTCACGTGGAGGATTAGGAGTAAATGTACATCCATTGATTGCAAAATCATATATGCCCGTATTTAAGACATTAACTGTATATTTTAACCATTCACCTTTTTCTATATAAGATATGTGGTAACCTTCATACCCACTTCCATTATAGGAACCATGGCCTTCCACATCAACCAGATCTCCCCTCCCATATTCATTACGACCCATTCTATAAGAGTCATAATACCCAACATTATTTCCGCCCAGATCATAATTCTCTGCTTCAACAAGTCCTGGTATTGGCCAAGGGTTTCCTCCAAACGGAGCCTGGGGTATAATCACAGTAATCGTCATTTTTTCAGATCCATATGAATAACTGCCTTTATCATCAATTGCCGTTGCAGAAATAATATACTTTCCAGCTTTTACATCTTTCCAGGTAAATGTGTATGGCGGTGCAGTTGCTCCACCTATAATTTTACCACCATCTGTATCATTATAAAAATAAACTCTACTTATATTTCCATCAGCATCATCCGCTAATGCTTCCAATGTTATCGTAGCAGGTTCATAATATACTGAATTATTTTCAGGTGATTTAATGGAGACTGTTGGCCTTTTATTTGGGTATACCTCGATTGTGACCGGAGAGGAAACAGAAACTCCGCCATTGTTATCTTTTGCTTTAGCAGTTACTACATATGTCCCCGGAGCAACACTAAAACTCAGATTATAAATATATATCCCACTTGCTTCCTGATAACCAAATGTCGAAGAAGTTATCAAAGTTGTCCCGTTGTAAAGTTCTACATTATTAATGGTTCCATCAGCATCTGAAGCATTAACAACTACAGTACCTCCTACATTCTCATAAAAAATCGTGTTATTGGCCGGAGATTTAATTGATACGACAGGCAATTTATTATTATTAACAACTACAATAATCGAATTGGAAACCGTTACAGCACCTGTATTATCGGTGGCTTTAGCTGTAAGTGTATATGCCCCTGAAGAAACTTTAATCCATTTACATGTAAAAGGAGATGTTGTAGAAGACCCAACCAATACTTGTCCGCTATAGAAATCGACTTTCACAACAGAACCATCAGGATCAGATGCAACAGCAGTTAAGGTTATATTATTGTAATTGGTGCCACTAATTACAGTATCCTGTTTTGCTGTTGTTAATGAAACAATGGGTGGTTTATTTTCAATAACAGTAAATGTTATAGGGGCAGTCTCTGTTATTCCACCATAATTATCCAAGACTTTGGCAGTTATGGTATGTTTTCCAACAGGAAATTTGTAAAAATTTATTATGTATGGGAAAGAACCAGATTCAGCAATAAAATCTTTTCCACTATAATAACTCACCTTACTCACTGAACCAAAGAAATTACCTATTTCTACCGACAGCGGAATTATAGCAGGCCCAACAATTGAAGAGTTATTTAAAGGAGATGATATTGAAACAGCTGGTGGTGTGTACACTGTAAATCTAATTGGAGATGAATATGTTACCCCTCCTTTATTATCAGTAACTTTTGCAATAAATTCATATGTCCTATCCCCACGAAGCTCAGCATAAAAAAACGACTCTGTAGATCTTACTGTATTTAGTGTAAAATCTACAAAAGCTCCATTTAAAATCTCTAATTTTTCAACTGTTCCATCTGAATCAAATGAAGATACTGATAACCTAAAATTTTTTGCAGGGCCTTTTATTGCATTTGACAATGACAAAGTACTATTAATCAAGGTACCATCAAGATATGCCGCCATTGTTATAGAGGGTAATACATTGTCATTAGATGATTGTGCCCGTGTTATATTGCTTCCAAATACCATTATTAGAAACGCAACATTTTTAAAAATAGATAAAAAAAACTTCATAGGTTATTAATTAAGATTGAACACACCGCAATTTAAGTTAAATTTCAATATTGATACTTCAATCAATTAAAATAATGTTCAAACTCATATCTGCTTCTCACACTAAAAAATACAATAATTAATAAATCATAAAAAGTTTAAAATCATTAAACAATTAATTGGATGATCGGTTTTTAAATTCAAAGAGGTTAATACAGAGTACAAAAGATGACTTGTCCGGAGAACAAGAATCTGATGATTCCTTTCCGGACAAGCTCATTATAAAGCTTAAACTTTCTTTTGATTCAGAAATTCATATTTCTGAGATATCAATTCGCTTACAAGCCCTGTCCAGCCTGTCTGATGAGAAGCTCCAAGTCCTTTGCCTGAATCGCCGTGGAAATATTCGTAAAAAAGAATATAGTCTTTAAAATTAGGATCTTTGTTTAGCTTGTCTACATTACCAAATACCGGTCTCTTCCCCTCTGCATTCATTGTAAACAGCTTAATAAGGCGGTCGCCAAGGTGATGAGCAATTTCTTTAAGACTTAGCATATCTCCAGAACCTACTGGGTATTCTACTTTATAATCATCTCCGAAATAATGGTAAAATTTATTCAGAGATTCGATCAACAGGAAGTTGACGGGAAACCATATTGGACCTCTCCAGTTGGAGTTTCCGCCGAACAGCTTTGAATCTGACTCCCCCGGAAGATAACTAACTGAAAATAAATTTTCATTGACCTTTATTTCATAAGGTTTATCCTTATGATACTTAGACAAAGCGCGAATTCCATAATCAGATAAGAACTCCTTTTCATCTAAAGCTCTCTTTAATAAGTTTTTTAATCTTGATCCTCTGAGTAATGAAAGCAGCCTTGTTTCGCCCTTTCCGGCTTCATACCATCTGGAAACCAAGACCGAAAGGTCAGGACGATTTTCCAGTACCCATTCCAATCTCCTTTTAAAATCCGGAAGATCGGAGACCATTTCCGGCTCTATCGTCTCCACAGCAAACATCGGAATCAAGCCCACCATGGACCGGATCTTCATAGGTATGCTTTCTCCCTCCGGCTTATGAAGCACATCATAAAAGAACTCATCCTCATTATCCCAAAGGCTGATACCTTTTCCGGCAATATTAGTAATGGCACCAGCGATATAAAGAAAGTGTTCAAAGAATTTTGTAGCCACATCCTGGTAAACAGGTCTTTCCATAGCCAACTCTGTACTGATCTTAAGAAGGTTCAATGAATACATCGCCATCCAGCTTGTACCATCTGCCTGCTCGAGATACCCACCGGTCGGCAGTTTCTGACTTCTATCAAACACACCAATGTTATCAAGACCAAGGAATCCACCTTCAAAGATGTTATTACCGCTTATGTCTTTTTGGTTTACCCACCAAGTAAAGTTAAGCAAGAGCTTATGCAGCACTTTTTCCAGAAAATCATAATCACCTTTCCCGGTAAACTCTTTATCAATCTGATATACTTTATATGCTGCCCATGCGTGTACAGGAGGGTTAACATCACTGAAGTTCCATTCATATGCTGGAATTTGTCCATTAGGATGCATATAATATTCTCTCAGCAGCACTACCAGTTGTCTCTTTGCAAAATTAGGATCTAATCGTGCTAGAGGAATACAATGAAATGCAAGATCCCAAGCAGCATACCATGGGTATTCCCATTTATCCGGCATCGAAATAATATTGGAATTACTCAGATGCCTCCATTGACTGTTTCGTTTATGCTTTCTTTCTTCAGGAGGTGTAGGTTGGCCAGGATCACCTTCAAGCCATTGATTCACATTAAAGTAATAAAACTGCTTGCTCCATAACATTCCTGCATAAGACTGACGCTGGATCATTTTCAGCTCCGGGTCAGTAACGTTCTTCTGCAAGTCATTATAAAAGGCATCAGCTTCATTCAACCTCAAACTGAATATATCATCAAACTCTTCAAAAGCTCCTTGATGTGATTTATCTGCAAGTCTGAGTTTGATCACCTTTGTTTCTCCCGGCGCAAAATCAAGTTCATAAAATGCCGAAGCTTTAGTTCCCTCTTTAAAGTTTACAGCTCCTGTCTTGCCTTTAACTATATAATCATTAATGCCATCCTTACAATAAGTAGTAGAGTTGGCAAAATTATATAATCGTTTATAGTTGGTTTCATTATCGCAAAAGAGGAATGATCTGTTATGATTTTCTGCATACAGATGAAAAGACTTATCAGGTCTGTATTTTATGTGAATTTCATCATTGGAAACTGCCTGCATTCCGGGCTTATAAATTTTGCTATCCCAAGACCATGTGTTTCTCAGCCATATCGTAGGTAAAACAGTGAGTCTGCAATGGTCAGCACCCCTGTTGGTAATACTTATCTTTACCAGGATATCTTCCTTGTCAGCTTTTGCATATTCAATGAAAACATCATAATAACGATTATCGTCAAAGACACCGGTTTCCAGGATTTCATATTCAGGATCTGCCTTTGTTCTTTTCCCATTTTCCGCTACTATTTTATCATAAGGGAATGCTCTTTGAGGATATTTGTAGAGCATTTTCATATAAGAATGTGAGGGTGTATTATCAAGATAGTAATATAACTCCTTACAATCTTCTCCGTGATTCCCTTCGTTTCCGGAAAGACCATAAAGTCTCTCTTTCAGTATCGGATCTTTACCATTCCAAAGAGCTAAAGCAAAACATAATAATGATTTATTATCTGAAATACCTGCAATACCTTCTTCTCCCCATCTGTAGGCCCTGCTTCTGGCCATATCGTGTGAAACAAACTCCCAGGCCCCTCCTGAAGCACTATAATCTTCCCTTACAGTTCCCCATTGCCTTTCGGTTAAATATGGTCCCCATTTTTTCCATCCAATACTTTCCCTGTATTGTTTAACACGCTCCCGTTCAGGATTCCAACTATTTTCCATTTAGTAAATAAAAAAATGATCATGCATTAATTCGAATAAATAGCATAGAGCTTAGACCCTATGCTGACTAATCACCCATAACGGGCTTAGTAAATGTAATGTGACTTTTAAACTTTCAACTAGCAACTTATAATTTGAGAAGTTTTTCTCATTACTCCTTCAAAAATTAAAAATCGTTTGAGGCGGAAAGTGAGACGCCAACATGGCGTCTCTAAGGCTTTCTGCTTTAAGCTTAATTTACCTTTACTTTCTCATAACCTACCATGTAGGTCTTTGGCGTCAAGGTCTTCACGACCTCTTTTTTCTGCTTACCGTTTTTATCAACCATCTTCACCTGAACGTAATCTTCCTCTGTCTTAATATCTACAATGATCTCTACGTTTTCTTCTTTTGGTATGATAATGTATTGGTTTTCCACTTTAGGATCTGGTTTGATAGAAGCATGCTTGGATGTAACATACATGGTATGCTTTACATTTTCTATTCCCCCTTCGAGCTTCACTCTGATCTTATTTTCTTTGTTCTTTTTCAAATGCGTAATCAGGTTCTCCGAATCTCCTTCTACAAGGTAAATATTTGCCTTTGGAGCAGAACCTTCTTTAGGTTTACCCTGAGCAAATATATTCAGGGAAACAAAAGTCATTGCCAGGATAATTATAGTTCTTAATGTCATGTATATTTTTTTCTAGATTAGTATTTTAAATTTACAGAAATAATCCCGAAAGGTTATTTGATTCGGGCAATCTCAATGCTTTTTTTATTTACCTTAATTAAACTTCCCTCATTATATTTTTCCAGATAAACTGCTGTTGGTTTTTCCTGGCTTTTAATCCATCCTTCTCCTAAAAACTTTCCGCTTTGAGTAAATATAATACTTCTATGGTTGGTAAGGTCATTTACAAGCCAATAAGAAATATTAGTCGCTACTGAATGAATATACTTAATATCATAACTCTCTAAAGGAAAATTAGTCTGTGTAAACAAAGGGCTTAGGGACATATCTAGAAAATCCAGACGATCTTTGTCTTTTCTGACAATTGTATACGACTTGATTCTATTATCAGGATACAGGGAGAATTTACTTTCAGGACTTAAGCGAAATAACTGTGCTCTCTTTACTATTTTACCTGAAAAATCGACTTTAATTAATTCTCCTTTTTCTGATAATATTGAAATGTAACTATTCGTGTTTGAAGAACTCTTTTCTATAAAAAACGGACTTACTGTGGCATGCTCGAGCTTTATCGGAAAACCTTTGATAAGCTGACCTTTTCTGTTGAATACATGTAACTTCCCTTTTCTTGATAAGGCTACAATATAATCCTTATCATCTATGCGCACATGAGCAGGTTTGCCTATTAAACTGTAATCAAGCTTTTTTGGCTTCCAACCATCAAGTAATTTTCCTTGAGTATCCAAGGCATAAATATTATCCGAATCATCACCTACAAAAATTCTGTAATTTTTGCTTCCATCATAATCAATCAATGCAAGAGAAGTAATATAAACTTTACCAGGAATAGTTACAGGATATCCCTTTATCAACTGACCATTAGCACTATTGATAGCATAAATTTTATTTCTGACTGCAAAAACTATTTCATCCTTGCCTGCTTTGTCAATATTTCCCCACACAGGTTCTGAACTTAGTTTTCCTTCAACTTTAGCACTCCATAATAATGTTCCAAATCTTGAAAACAAGTGCGTTTTAAACAATGAATCCTGAACTAGAAAATGTTCTTCCAGCCCTGATATTGCTCTTAAGGGATATGCCTCAGATATAAGGCCAGCATTGAACTGTAAAGTTTTATTGATAGCCAAAGATTTAGGTATGCCTGTTGTGCTACCTTTACCTTTTTGAATAATATACCTGAATAAAAATTTCTTATCAGAGCTTGTAGAAAAGCTCACACCTGTATAGGAAAGATTACCTGAAGATCTTATCCAATTGTTCTTTATCTCTGTATCTCGAATACACTTACTAGCTAGGAATTCCGACCGATCAGGATTTACATAAAGTGAGATATTGGAAGGATCAGCAAAAAACTTTATTCCAGCTGTCTTTTTCAGAACGTACCCGTTTTGAACCTGCTGAAGGTAAGTTTCCAATGCAGTTAACTGGTTTCCAATTACAACAAAGTTGCCATGACTTGTAATGAAGTATTCTTTAAAATCAGAAAATACAGGGCCGAATAAATGTGTAAGAAGGTTCTTTTTATGTACTGCATAAATCTTTCTGTTCGGATTAGGTGTGGTTACCGAAGTAGATGAATCTGCCAACGTTCTTAAAGCCTTCATAAATGCACTTGCATCTGAAGTTTTGATAATAGCATATTGGAAAACTCTATCGGAAATTTCAGGCTCAGTGATCACATAGGCTACTTCATCTTTAATAAGTTCGACAGCTTTTGTCAATTGCTTATATGCTCCTCCTTTTAAAGGAATCTCTTCATTCATTTTATCATACTCTTCAAACCAGGCAGGACAATTAGAAATACCAAGTCTGAAAATCGTTGACGCATTTTCAGGAATTACTGCCCCCATTGAAAACTTTACAGGACTTTGATTTCTAAAAGTATTCAGAAATTGATTTTCCTCCGCTACTGTTTTGCCATTCAACATTAATCCTGCTCCTGCCTTTTCCCAAGTTACACCTGAGTAGGACGCAAAATTCGCCAGTCCTTTGAGGCCTGTAGCATACTTTGGTGTGCAATACAGCGACAAATATCCGGGCAGGTTCTTATGATTTATAAGTATTTTCGTTGAAATTTTATCTTCTGCAAGATTATCCGCCTTAAGCCAGGTAAAATCTTTATCCTGACCAAGATTTCTGATAACATCTTCAAGCAAAAAGCCTGAAAAACTTCCAATAAAATATCCTTGATAAAATATGAATGAAAACTTTTTTCTCTCCCCTCTTCTGCCTAAATCATATATCATGATATCATTGAAGAGACGATGATCCAGTGTTAATGAAGCATCTTGCTTTACAAGATTTTCAAAATCAGAATGAGCTTTTTCTTCATCTTTCTTCAGATAAAAAATAAGGTCAACATCACTTTTCCCAGCAGCATTCAAAGAAATATATATCTTTTGTTTATCTGAAAATTTGATCAGGCTGTCGAGGAGCGGATCTTCATTTAGATGACTGTATAGAAATTCAAAAAAAGGAACAGAGGAAAACATGGAAGAAGATGATCTACATTCCTTCATAACATCCGTAAGGTCTTCAGATTCCATTAATATTACAGCTGAAGGAGACAACAGTTCATATACTGCATCTTTTTCATTTTTATAAAATCTGAAAGCAGTGACAATAAGCACTGCTGCCGTAACAGTGATTCCGGCAGCAATTAAAGCTTTCCTTTTTCCGCTTAAAAATTCTTTAACCTTATTGATTACTTCTGATTTGCTTTTGGAAAGCATTTGCATTATTTTTTTACAAAATTTATACTTTTATTTCAATTAGAAAAATTTATTAATGATTGCTGTTATTCAAAGAGTTAAACAAGCTTCCGTTACCATTGACAACATGCTAAAATCCAGTATATCTGAAGGACTTCTGGTTCTATTAGGTATTGCACATGAAGATACACAGGAAGATTCAGACTGGCTTACTAAAAAAATAATTAACCTAAGAATTTTTTCTGATACTGAAGGAAAAATGAATTTATCTCTGAAAGACATTAATGGAGACCTATTGGTTGTGAGTCAGTTTACTTTGCATGCGAGCACTAAAAAAGGCAATAGACCTTCCTTCATTGAAGCGGCAAGACCGGAAAAAGCAATTCCCATGTATGAACAATTTATACATCTTAGTGAAAATGAACTTGGAAAAAAAGTATATACAGGTGAATTTGGCGCGGACATGCAGGTACAACTTTTAAATGATGGGCCTGTAACTATTATCATTGACACAAAAAACAAAAATTAAATGACTATAAAAGAAGCTCAGGAAGCTGTTGATCAGTGGATTAAAACTACAGGAGTCCGCTACTTCAATGAATTGACCAATACCGCTATTTTAATGGAAGAAGTCGGAGAAGTAGCCAGAATCATGGCGAGGAAATATGGAGAACAATCCTTTAAAAAAGGTGAAGATGGCAAAGACCTTGGGGATGAATTCGCTGATGTTCTGTTTGTATTAATATGCCTTGCAAACCAGACAGGCGTGGATCTGACGGAAGCTCTGACAAAAAATATGGAAAAAAAAAGCATCAGAGATAAAGACAGGCATAAGAATAATGAGAAGTTGTTTTAAATAAAAAAAATAGCTGTATCCACATTGTTTACAGCTATTTTTCATTTTTTAACCTTAATGCTTTACTCAGAAATATTATAATACTCCTTCACCGCATCATAATCAGAAACATCTGGTGAAGTACCTTTTCTCTGAACCTTCACCACTGTAGAAGCTGGAATTATAAATACCTTAAATTTGGTAAAGGTTACGGGAGTAGCATATGATGTTGTATTGTCCCAGGAATCTACAAGCTTTACTGTATATGAATAGGTATTTGGCGTTACAACGGACTTATAGACATACCCTCTAGTCTCATAAAGAGAACCAGAGCCAAGGCCAGGAACAGGATACCAAGTAGTTGGTGATTCACTGGATGGATTATAATATGCCAATACTAAACTTGAATCCATCATTATTTGAGAAATATCTGAAATGGCATATTCTGTAGCACCTGTGAAAGTTTTACTACCATAAATATAAACTTTGACATTATCATTTCCTGAAGGGGAAACATCTTCCTTTTTGGAACAGGCAGTGAACATTGTCATGATCACAGCTAAAAGGATTTGATTAATTTTCATAAAAGAATTTAAAAGGTTATCTCTTATAAAGGTATAAATTCCGTTTTCTAATGGAAAGGATAGAAAGTAGGAAGACTTGTTGTGGCAATCAGAGTGACATACACTCACCTCTATTATAATAACTTACATTTTTAAAGATCCGAAAACCTCTTTTAAAAATACCACCAAAGCTTCCCACGAACGCTTTGCTGCTTTTTCATTATAGGCTGCACCTTTAGCATTATCATTTCCGGCTTTCTCTTCAGTAAAAGCATGAACAGCATTCCCGTAATAAACCATCTGCCAGTCTGCTTTACCATCACGCATTTCTTTTTGAAACCCTTTAATTTCTGCATCTGAAACATAAGGATCATCTGCACCATGCAGCACCAGTACTTTAGGTTTAATTAACGCATTTGCTCGTGAAGTATCTTTACCAAGCCCACCATGAAACGAAACTACTCCTGCTACAGGAAGCTCTCCTCTTGCTGCCTCCAGAGCACCAGTACCACCAAAGCAATAACCCATTACAACAATCTTAGAAGGGTCAGCACCTACTTTTATAAGTTCTTCTAATGCAGCTTTAATTCTAGACTGATAGATTGCAGGATTATTTTTATAGTACGAAGAAGTTTTCGCAGCTTCTTGTTTGTCTTTAGGTCTTGAATTTTCGCCATAGATATCAGCGGCAAGTGCATTATATCCTAACTTGCTTAATTGATCAGCTGAATGTTTTGCATGCTCATCAAGCCCCATCCAGGCATGGATTACAATTACACCTGGAGCTTTACCTTTTGAACCCTGAGCCTTTACAAAGTAACCTTTTAATGCAGTTGAACCATCGGAATATGTAACATCTTTACCCTGGGCAAAGACAAGATTTGTGAGCATAACAAAGGCAATGATTATTTTTAACAATTTCATATTTGATAATTATGTTTATCTAAAAGTATTTTGAATCAGTCATTAAAGCAACAAATTCGAAAATTCGATACTTTTTTCCACTTCAAAAATAAGAAAGCCGATCTGAAATAGACCGGCTTTCTTTTATTCATTTCATCCTTAGCCAACCGCTATCTTCTGTTGGTTTTCGGAGGTTTTTAAAGCATTCTTATTTTTCTCTTCAACCTGCTTGTTTACGTAGTAAGTCATCACCAAAGCGGCAATCATTGCCACCAATACAACATAGCCAAGAATGTCATAATTATGTATGTGCCCATCGGCTGTTTGAACGACTATTAAACCAGCAATAGCTGATCCGATACCTCCTGAAGTTTGCTGAACCGCTGAGTTAATGCTCATAAATGCACCTCTGTCCTGAGGTGAGGGAATGCCTGTCATTAATGCAGAAGAAGATATGATACGTGCTGTAATACCTGCAAACATAAAGATATTAATTACTATCAACAACCATAAAGGTGTAACTCCAAGATGGCAGTATATCATCATCGTAATCATACTCAAAATAGTACCGATAAAGAAGATATTATACTTTCCGATTTTATCGCTGTATTTACCTATTAGGGGGCCGGCAACCATTGAAAATATGCCAGTGACTCCATACAATATTGGAAGGCTATCTATTGAAATCCCAAGGTTGTTTGTTGTAAATGCACTGGCAAATGGCATGATCATAAAACCTCCGGTAGCTAGCAGTGTAGTAGCTGCAAATGCTTTTACATAAGACTTGTTTGAAATGGTTTTCTGAAGATGTTGAAATGCATTTCTTTCTGATTTAATCTTGAGATGGTCCGTTACCGGTTTCATATAAAGAAACAAAACAACTCCTATAATTACGCTGAAACCAGCGATCATCCAGAAAGGAGCATGCCAGCCAAATTGATTGGCGAGATAAATTCCAACAGGTATTCCTAATATCTGGCTTACTGAAAAGGCCATTTGAACAAATCCCATTACACGTCCTCTTACTTCCATTTTAAAAAGATCTGTAATAATGGCAAAACCTATAGAACCGATGACTCCGCCAAAAAGTCCTGTAACAACTCTGGCAATTAGTAAAGACTGAAAATCTGTTGCCAGAGCGCAGAAAACTGTACCTATAATAAAGCCCACATAAAATAGCATGAGCATTTTTTTTCTATCGAACTTGTCTGCAAAACCTGCCGCAGCTATACCAGCAGCACCTGCACTCAGCGCATAACCTGAAACAACAAGGCCAAACTGAGAGGTTTTCATATTCAGTTCTTTTAAAAGTATAGCTCCAAGAGGAGATAAAACCATAAAATCAAGAATGACGGTAAACTGCAGTATCGCCAGCATAGCGATCATGAAGACCTGGTATCCGGTGAAGAGTTTTTCCTTCTGTATAGTAGTTGTCATATTTTTTAATTTTAATCCATCAGCTCCTCACAAAAGAAGCCTGCTTCATTGATTGTTTTTATAATTGTTTCTATTTGAATTGTAGAAGTTTCAAGTCTCAGCACTTTATCACTATCTTCCAGGTCTACACTCCAGGAAGAAATTTCCTTTATTTTCCTAAAGAGAGGTTTGATCAGTTCAAGATCCTTCTTCAATTGGATATTAGTCCGGAAGACCAGCACTGTATTAGTTGTTCCCATGGCGATCTTTTTTAAAATGAACATTCATTTAGTTAAACAGCCCCAAAATTAGGGCTTCAGGGCTTTTAAAACGAGCTGCAGTGTTTGCATCATCAATTCATCAGTCAGGTGAAATTCTTTGCTAGCGTAACTATGGCCTTGAGAGTGAAATTTAATCAACTGATATAAAGGGCCAAATGCTATGGACCAGTGAGCTTCAAAAGGTAACTCTATTAATTCCTTATTCTTAATGGCATTGGCCGTAAATTTTTTCATAACATCCCTGAAATGTTCCTTATTGGCTTCTACAAATTTTTCATAATGCTGGGAATGTTTGATCTGTTCTACAAAAAGCATTTCGGTAGGATTTTCGGTAAAAAACCTTGCTCTGTTCCTCCACTGTAATTTCATTCCCTCTTCAAAACTCATTTCCGGATCGAAATTTTCAAGGCTTGTACAGGTTAGTTTTTCACTGGCATACAATGCAAGTTGTATAATAAGGTCCTCCCGGTCTTTATAGTAAATATAAATTGTAGCAGGAGAAACACCGGCTGCCCTAGCTAGCTTTTGCATACTAAGTCCATCGAGCCCTTCTTTCACAATCATTTCGACAGCCTTTTGCCTGATTGCTATTTCTTTATTTTCGTCTCTTGCTCTCATTTCTTAATTACATGCAAATATAAATGAATGTTCATTCACTTAACAAAAATAATTTAAACTTTCTTTATAAGAGGCATATATCATTAATATTCAACATGATAATTAATATCTTAAGAAGATAAAATCGTATTTCTAAATTTTACAATAAAAAAAAATAAGCAGAAGAGAGCTTTTAACTCTAATCTGCTTATTTCCTCCACCAACAACCTCTATTAAAATTTTAAAAAGCTATAGCATAAAAGGCCTTTTCACCATTGGGATAAACGCCTTGTACCAGCACTTCATTCTGTTTATTCTTATTGATGATCTTAGTTGCATCCTCCATGGATTTCACAGGAATTTTATCAATATGTGTGATGATGAATCCATCTTTCATGCCAGCGTTTTTGAATTTCCCGGCCATAACTTTCTCTATTTTCACACCACCTTTAACCTTAAATTTCTTAGCTTCCTCTTTTGAAAGATCTCTTAACTGCGCTCCAACAAGGGTAGCCATTTCATTAGGATCCTTTTTGCTTAGCTTTGTACCACCAGTACTGTTTTTTAGAAGCACTTCAGTTTCATTAACTTTACCTCCACGAGAATAAGATAATTTAATCTTATCCCCCGGTCTGTGAATAGCTACTATTTCTTGAAGCTCAGATGGAGAGTCTACAATATGGCCTTCAATCTTTTTGATTATATCGCCTTTTTGAAGACCTGCATCAGCGGCAGAACTCCCCTTTACAACAGAGTCTACATACACCCCATGAAAATCCGGGATTTTCTTAGCTTTTACCAGGGCTGCATCCAGATCCTGGATAGTTACACCCAGAATGGCCCTTTGAACCTGGCCATATTTTTTCAGGTCTTCAACCACCTTGAATACAATATTAGATGGTACTGCAAATGAATATCCTGCATACGATCCTGTTGGGCTGGCAATCGCTGTATTTATCCCTATCAGTTCTCCTTTAGTATTGACTAGGGCTCCACCACTATTACCAACGTTTACTACAGCATCTGTCTGAATAAATGATTCAATGGCCATATTGCTTTGTTCTGCAAGCACACCTACATTTCGGCCTTTGGCGCTAACTATTCCCGCCGTAACTGTCGAGGTCAGGTTAAACGGATTTCCAACAGCCAGCACCCATTCGCCAATTTTTATGATATCGGAATTGCCATAAATGATGGGAGTTAATTCTCCTCCTTCAATTTTCAAAAGACTTAGGTCTGTTTCCGGATCTATGCCGACTATCTTTGCAGTGTAACTTCTTTTATCATTCAGTACGATTTCAATTCTATCAGCTCCTTCAATAACGTGATTGTTACTCACTATATACCCTTCTCCGGAAATAATAACTCCAGATGCAGATGCAACTGGATACTCTTCCGGTTTCTGTTCTTTTTCCTTACTTTGATCTCCTTGTGGGGACTCAGCCTGGCCACCGTATAGCTCCTCCAATAAATCCTGAAGCGGATTTTCCAGGGAAGCAGAACCTTGAGGAGAATTTGAATATGTCTGAATAAAAACCACCGCAGGCCTTGATCTTTCCGCGGCATAGGTAAAATTCATCCGCTCCGGCACTACAATATTTGTGTCTATGGGAGCAGGTGCCTGCAGACCTGCATAACTAAAATGATTCATTCCTGTGAAGGATAGAACCAGAGCCATCATTAATTTTGTCCAACTTCTCATACGCGTCTATCTTATGGCAAAGACAGTTTTACTGGTTGTCATTTGCTTGTTTATTTATTCAACTGGCCTTGTAGAACAATAGTTATTCGAACATATTTTTGCAGGATTTACAGGGAAAAATTGAGGTTTAAAAACAGATTGAAGAAATGTACTCCTAAAAGGTATAGTTTAACAAACACTATTTTTGGCCTAATCGAATGTTAAATAATTTCACAGAGAAGATACAGAGAACCACTGAGACTACTCTGTACTACTGAAAATTTAGCCTTTGATTAAAATCTTTGCTTTAATAAGAATAAGAAACAGGTTAAATAAAAAAAACAGGAATTTACTCCTGTTTTAAATCTTTGGAAATTAAAATTTCGCAATCTGAAATTAACCTTTCACAGAGCTAAATCTTGAGAATACTCCTAAAGGCAATTTCTTTTTAAATCTATCTTGCAGGAATAACTCACCTATTTCAAGATTTTTTCTGTCGCCGAAAAGCTGCTTGGTAAATGTCTCTAGGATAAGTGCAGAAAATCCTATTGAATATAGATTTATAATGAAGAAATAATTTTCATTATCCAGTAGCTCAGCACAGTACTTCAGCATTTGATTCAAGTGTTCCTCTATGATCCACTTCTCACCCGTAGGACCTCTTCCGTAGGCTGGTGGATCAAGAATAATACCTTGATACTTGTTTCCTCTCTTTACTTCCCTTTGAACAAACTTCATAGCATCTTCTACAACCCAACGAATATCGGTCAGTTGAGATGCCTCCATATTTTCTCGTGACCAAGTAATCACCTGCTTTACAGAATCTACGTGTGTTACATCCGCACCAGCCGCTTTCGCAGCAATAGATGCTCCGCCTGTATAAGCAAAAAGATTCAATACTTTTGGCTTTCCTGGCATGGCTTTCACTGTATCATAAATATAGTCCCAATTAGAAGCCTGCTCTGGAAAAATTCCCACATGTTTAAAGCTTGAAAGGCCTAATCTGAACTTCAGCTCCATTCCTTTATAGGAATAAGGCATCAGCCATTGCTCTTTCATTCCTTTCTTCAGCACCCACTCTCCCCTTTCGCTGTCAAAGTTTTTATTACCTTCTTCTTTTTTCTTTACGAAAGCAGCGTTGTTCATTCTGCTCCATTCGTCTTCTCTCATAGATGGATCCCAGACAGCTTGTGGTTCAGGTCTGGAAAGAATGAATTCGCCGAACTTCTCCAGTTTTTTATAATTTCCCGAATCTATCAGTTCATAGCTTTTCCAGTTTTCGGGAGTAAGTAATTTCATTATGTTAATGGAGGTTAAAGGAATTATATGAAAATTCTATTCTATTAAAAACATAAAGTGTAAGCACCTTTCGATACTTACACTTTTGTTAATTATAATTTTGAAATTAAGCTTCAATCCAGGATTTCACTTCATCGATTGTAGGAGCTTTGATTTCAAGCTTCATCTTTTTTCTCATTCCGCAAAGATCGTTGAACAACTTGTTGGCATTTGCAGATTTCAATTGCTCAATATTGTTAATGCCAGCTTTCTGCATCAATGGAATCCATTCTTTCTGAATTCCTCTTGCAAGATATTCTGCATCAGGAGTCTGCTGTATCTGCTTCTCAGGTTTCATCTGAGGGAAGAAGATAACGTCCTGAATAGAATTTGAATTGGTCATGATCATTGCAAGACGATCAATTCCAATACCCAGACCAGCAGTAGGTGGCATACCATACTCAAGGGACCTTAAGAAATCCTCGTCAAGAACCATTGCCTCTGTATCTCCTCTTTTACCTAGCTCTAACTGCTCTTCAAATCTTGCTCTTTGATCCACAGGGTCATTTAATTCTGAGAAAGAATTACAGATTTCTTTTCCATTACAAATTGCTTCGAAACGCTCTACCAAGCCTTCTTTCGTTCTGTGTCTTTTGGCAAGTGGTGACATTTCAACAGGATAATCCATGATAAATGTAGGCTGGATAAGGTTCGGCTCACATTTAGCTCCGAAAATCTCATCTATCAGCTTTCCTTTACCCATGGTATCGTCCACGTTTATATCAAGACTCTTAGCTACATTTCTAAGCTCTGTCTCATTCATGTCATCGATGGTGATGCCAGTGAAATGCTTGATTGCTTCAAACATGGTAAATCTCTTCCAAGGTCTCTGGAAGCTGATCACATTATTACCGACCTTCACCTCTGTAGTTCCATGAAGCTTCAAAGCAATTTTCTCAACCATTTCCTCTACCAAATCTGCCATCCAGTTGTAGTCTTTGTAAGCAACGTACAATTCTATCTGGGTAAACTCGGGATTGTGGAAACGAGACATACCTTCGTTTCTGAAGTCTTTTGAAAACTCGTAAACACCATCAAAACCTCCAACGATAAGCCTCTTCAGATATAACTCGTTTGCTATCCTAAGGTAAAGGGTCATGTCTAAAGTATTGTGATGCGTTTTAAATGGCCTAGCAGCAGCACCTCCATAAAGCGGCTGCAGAATCGGAGTTTCCACTTCAAGATAACCTTTGTTGTTAAGGTAATCTCTCATCGTGTTCACAAGAGCAGTTCTCTTAATGAAAGTATCCTTTACATCCGGATTCACGATAAGATCGACATATCTTTGGCGATATCTCTGCTCAGGATCTGAGAATGCATCAAACACCTTTTTATTACCTTCTTCATCTTCTGCTTCTTTGACGATTGGCAGTGGTTTCAAGGCTTTTGTAAGCAATGTAAGGCTTGTAACGTGAATGGAAATTTCTCCGGTCTGAGTAGTGAATACATAACCTGTCACTCCTATAAAATCTCCTATTCCAAGAAGCTTTTTAAAGAATGTATTGTAATATGTTTTATCCTCGTCCGGACAAAGATCATCTCTTCTGACGTATAATTGAATTCTGCCGGAACTATCCTGAAGCTCTACAAAAGACGCGTTTCCCATGATCCTTCTGCTCATGATCCTTCCTGCAATGGAAACATTCTTATAATCCGTCTTTCGCTGCTCGTAATGCTGATGGATGTCTTTTGCCGATACGTTTACATGAAAAGTCTCTGATGGGTAAGGGTTTATACCCATTTTCATCAAAGTTTCCCTTTCTTCTCTTCTAATTAGTTCCTGTTCACTTAATTGCATAATATTTTTCCAATGAGAGGACAAATCTATAAAGATTCCGTCAATTTCCTGACAGGTTTTAGATTGAAATCTTACAGAATAATATTAAAAAGGTGTTTTTCATGTATTAGTTCGCATCCAGAAGATTATTTTTCCATAAAATGATGCCCTTCGAAAGCCTCTGGTTCAGTTTATCTCATCTTTATTCAATAAAAAAAGAAATCTCAAAAAACTGAACAACAAACACTTAACTACTACTCTTCAAAGTAAACAACTTGTACAGTGATAAAATGTAACATATCTCAAAAGGAAAACAGAGAACTGACTGAAAAATCTGTGCCTTTTCCAGATTTTATAATTAGTGGAAATAAGTTGGAGGTCGCAGCTCCGATGGTAAAATATTTATACTTAACAGAAGTCATACACCCTAATCCAAGCCTTGCATTTCCTCCTACAAAGAAACCAGGACCTATTTCAAAAAAGTCATTCCAGTTATATGTATATCCAACAGATAACTGATTGGAAAACTCATTTAATTTAAATTCTTCCAATGCACCTGAAAAATAAAAATATGCCCTGTGTTTGCTATAATGCACGAGTGTTCTGTTAAATAATATTTTATCATCAGTATTACTTTGCCAGGAAAAGAGAACATTCAATCTCTTATTCAAAGGATGATGATAACTATTTTGGGTTCTATTTACAGTCAAATCATTGAATATGGTATCATCTTTGATTCCCTTAAAACCCTCGTCAGGATTGAAGCCCTCAAAATGAATGGATGAACTATGCTGAAGGCTTTCAACAGATTTATTAAATCTGATACTACCAACATCCACTAGAGAGATAGAAGCCGAATAATTTTTTAAGTTAAAAGATAAACCCGCATCCATTGACACACCAGTTCCGGTAGTATTCCATGGATTTGAGGAGACGTTCAGAATATTGGAAGTATGGAGATCGAAATCAGAATTAACATCAATATACTTTCCTCCTTTATCCATATAAAAATCTACTGAAGCCTTTTTGGTTAATACAGATGCCATACCACAAAGGAACTTTATCTTACCTCCTCCTGAAATCGAAAAGTCTTTTCTTCGGAAAATTTTCCTTGTTCCCCCAATAAAAAATTCTCTGTAATAAATTCCATTAAGTTTAATATTATTCAATTTCATGTTCTGACCGGCATAACTTTGATCCCCTTTTAGTACAAGTTTCATAAGGTCACCGGGGAATACAATATCGGCCTCAGCCCTGTCTGCAATTCCAGCATTGAAAGCCCAGTTTCCACGCAACCTGTCAGGAACATAGTATGCTAAAAAAGTAAATGCCATTGCATTCAAATGGATTCTGTTTGAATACTTGAAATTTTCAGGATGATCGAGAATGTGAGTCTGAATATCAGTATTGCCGCCGAGAGCAGAGACCAATTTTTTATGTCTTATGAAATTATTGCCAATGCCTGCATATGCATTTAATGGGAAATATATTTCAAATTGATCTCCGTTTTCATTAAGAAATGCTGGTTGGTAAAAGGATGTCAAACCAGCAAATTTATAAGACGCAATAGCAGGAACAATTGTCTGTGCAAGAGATAGCAAAGGAAGGCCAATAAGCAAGCAGCAGACTTTAAATCTCATAGCCTATATGGGAGACGAATAAATCATTATGATGAAAGATTAAAATCAGAGACTATCAGGTTAAAAACCTGTAATACTGCTCCGTGTTTACAAAAATGGATTGAAACATTTTATCCCTTATTTGAAGGGAAGGACCGTCAAAATAAGTTTATTCGGAAAAGAGGAAACAAATCGGTATTTCAGGAGTGATATGCTTTTCAAGCATAGATTCGCTGCTCTTAATTCACCTGAAGCTTATTCTAAAATTTCAAAATAAAAAGCAGCCTTTACTGCGATTAAAGGCTGCCATTTTGGATTTTTAAATGTTTATATAAAATCAAGAAATCACAGCACCTCTCTTAGATCTCTCCCATGCTGCTGACTGTTTTCCTTTCACAAATCTTATAAATCCAGCAAATACCGCATAGTTCATGATAAAGAAATAATACGGTATAAACAAAATTTTTACTCTTAGCTCTCGATTCTCTAGGTACCAACCTACCATTGCAGCAATATAAAAGAATACTTGTGCAGAAAATATTATCTGATACATATAATGCTCGAAAAACAATAAACCGTTTGCCGGAAGCAGCAGTAGCAGCAATATTGGGGTAATACTCCATCTCAATACCCTATGAGATATAAACTGAAATGCAAGCCAGAAATTCCTAAAGGGATTCATTGCAGACATAAGTCTGCTCATAGACTGCCATCCACCTGCACAAATCCTTACTTTTCTCTTAAGCTCTTCCCTTACTGATGCTGATGCTGTTTCCAAAGCATAGGCTTTGGGCTCATAAACAACCCTATAGCCCTTTTCAGCAATTCTCATGGAAAGCATAAAATCATCAAGAATAGTATCTGTTTCCAGTTCAGTAAATAACTCCTTTCTGAAAGAAAACAATTCACCCGCCGCTCCAACTATAGTTGACATTTCTGAATCCATACGTTTAAGAAACGATTCATACTTCCAGTAAACGCCTTCTCCTGCGCTGGATGCAGTCTCCGCTTCCTTTGACATTATTCTTTTTTCTCCACTCACAGCACCGGTAAGTGGATCAGCATAGTGTTTAACAATTTCTTTGATCGTCTGCGTCGGTAGAATAGTGTTTGCGTCAGAAAATATTACTATCGGAGATGTAACATGCTTCATAGCTCTGTTCTCAGCAGCGGACTTTCCACCTCTCTGATCTTCATGCAGCAGAAGAACATTTTCATATTGCTTAACAATTTCCGGCGTTCCATCATTAGACCCATCTGTTATAAAGATTATTTTCAGCTTATCTTTTGGATAATCAAGCTCAAGTGAATTTTTAATTTTGGATTCTATTATTTCAGCTTCGTTAAAACACGGTACTACAAAACTCACCTCTGGCTGATAATTAGTATCACTTGTTTTGGTGCTACCATTAAATAACCGTTTAATCTTCACAAAGAAAAACATAACAAAGCCATAACCTACATAGGTGTAGAATACTACAATCAGACCAATCCAGAAAATTATTTTTGCATAAAGAGTAATCCCATCCATACATCAAACTATTTAATTAATTAACTCCGTTTTGCTTCGCGAGTTCTTTAACCCTTTCCCATTTTTGTGTACCAAAGTCGTATTGCTTGATAATTTTAGCAGGATTACCTGCAACAATAGAATATGGAGGAACATCTTTAGTAACCACACTGCCACCTGCCACAACAGAGTGTTTGCCAATTTTAATACCTGCGGTAATAACAGAATTTGCACCTATCCAAACTTCATCTTCTATAATAATATCTGCAACTGAGCATTTCTGCAGACAAATGGGCATAGAGATGTCTTCATATCCATGATTTAACCCTGAGACGACAATATTCTGAGCTAGGATAACGTAATTCCCTATACTCACTGGCCCAATTATAACATTTGACATACCAACCCTTACATGATCACCTATCACTACAGGTCCCATTCCATTATTGACAGTAGAAAAGTCTTCGATTGTTGAATTCTTTCCCAGAACAAAAGGATTAAAAGGAACTACATCCATCCTTGTAACAGGACGAATAACACTTCCTCCCCCCTTTTTATGCAACAAAGGATTAATCAGCCATTTTACCCATGCCCGTGGCCTTGCCTGATTTTTAGGAATAAGTAATCTGTGAATAATCTTTTTTAGTACCGGATCTGATTTTATTCGTTTTATAAAAGAGTCAATTGTTTTCATATTAATTATCAATCAAATTATTTACTTACTTCTGCACTACAACTTTCTTTGCTTTAATTTTTTTACCTCGCTGCAAACGGCAGAAATAAACGCCTGAACTGAGATCGGTATCACTTACCGAATAGTTATAAAACATTGAATACATTTTTCTAGCAGGTATAATTTCTTTAACCAAGACTCCTCTTGCGTCATAGAGTCCGAGGCTAACCTCGCTGTCTTCCTTGAGAAAGAAGACAATCTTAGCTTCTCCAGCAAAGGGAGAAGGGTAAACTGAAAAATCATCGAGCTCTTTGGCATAAGGTGATTCTATTGCTCCTATATCTATGCCGTTCCCCCTCGGTCTTTTAGTCCCTTCATAATCATCAGGTACTGGTAATCCAGGAACTTCTATTCCCAGATCTATCATGGGCGATTTATCAGATAGTTTAAACCCATCAAGATAAAGTTCTTCAGTATTCTCAGATTTTATATTAGCAATCTCTTTCCATGAATCAGGATTAGCAACATTGAAATAACTATCTCCTTTTGAAGTCACAAGAATATTATTGATAAATTCATTTCCAACACTATTGAAGTTATTATTCAGGACTACACCTAAGGAAGCTTCTGAAAGAATTGTATTATTGATGATATGATATCCTTTGCCTGGAGTAACCATACTATCTTCCAGCAGCATTGCCATCTCTCCGTTTTTAGCTATTCCGGTAAATACATTATTGTACACAAAATTATCTCCAGCTCCATTGAGCCATAAACCGGGGCCACTTCCATCAGCTATCATATTGTTATACAACTCTCCAGTAGTACCTGTACTGAGATGTACTCCTGCAGATTGATACTTATCGTTGATGGTTCCGTAATTCTCAATTTTATTTGAATAAATCTTTACATCGCTTGTTGCACATCCTACTTGAATACCTTCTCTGCCTATACTCTCGAGAATATTATTATAAACCCTCACTCCTACCAGTTCATGCGGCAGAACCCTTACTGATGTGCCATTGCAATCCTTTATTACTCCCCTATAATGAGGAAATCCAAGATAAACACCTTCACCTTTAGTATTATGAATATAATTATCATGGATAAAGGTATTCTTCTGAACAAAATTACCTCTATTAGGAATGCCACTGCAATCAGGATCTGTTTTTGCGAGTATACCAGCAAAACCTGTGTTGGCAATTTCTACATGATCAATCTCCATATCGGTCGATAACATTCCAATAGAAATTCCAGGGATCTGATCTCCCGTTTGCATTACAGCAAAACCATAAGTTGATTTCGGATCGCCTGTACCTGTAAGTCTGAAATGAGAACAGTTGTTTACCCTGATTCCATAGTACCAATCATTATTCTTGACAGATACCTTTCCTCCACAGTTAATAATTGTAACTGGCTTTTCTGCAGTACCATTTATATTGGTTAAACCTAAATATTTTTTTACAGATGATTTGATACAGACTGTAGATCCGGGAGTAATTTTCAATGCATTCCCATCTACGTAAAGCGTATTTTCTTCTATGGTAAAGTCGCAGTTACATCCTGATGCCCCATAACATAAGCCAGAGCAGATAAACGAAAAAAATACTGCGTTCAATAAATATAATAAAGTTCGGTTGAGCTTTTCCATATTTAAAAAATCTCAACTTCACTTTATTTGTTTTTAAAATTCCCGTAGTCCTTTATACACAGGGGCTATGAATAATCTAGTAATTAAAAAAATCAGAATTCAATACAACCTGGATCCGGAGATCCGGATTTTCTTCTGGCTTTACCATTAATGTCTTTGTCTACAGAAAAAACGTCCTGATGTTTTCCTTTTTGAACCACATCAGAAACAAATCTATTTTCAAGCAAAGGTTTAATCAATGATTTTTTGTTTGAAGTATAGTTTCCTTCAGTTCTGGCAGCTGCCTTATCACCAAAGGATATGAAATAATCTTTCTTATCGCCAGGCTCTCCAGTTCTTATTATCACGTTATTTAGGATATAATTATCGGTCAATTCATTCGACATTTTAATCCCTTGCATTTTAGGGTTTAGAATAGAATTATTGATTAAAATAATTTTTGAGGAATCTCTCACTTCTCTGTTATCGCAGAAGATACCGAACTCACTGCAGTCTGAAATAAGATTATTATAAATGATATTATCACCTATCCCAAGAACTATAATACCATTACCCTTTCCGTTTAATACACGGTTGTTATATACAAGTCCAGTAGTGCCAAGTCCCACCTGAATACCATTTCTCTGAGATCCAATATTTGCGAGGCCAAAACTGTCAATAGTGTTATTATAAATTTCCGATTTGCTTACTGCACATCCAAGTTGTATGCCATCCCACTGAGTATTCTCTATTTTATTGTCATAAATTTTTATATTCTTCAGCTCATGAGGGAATAGCAGGGTATCAGGGCATTTTTTATTTCCATTCCAACCGGTATAAAAAGAGTTTCCCACATAAAGTCCTTCACCTTTAACATGATGAATGTAGTTATGATGAATAAAAACATTTTTTTGTATAAAGGTACCTCTGGTATAACTGCCATCGCATTCAGGATCTGTTTTAGCCATAATACCAGCGAAACCACTATGTTTTATTTCCAAATGGTCTATTTCAAAATCTGAACTACCTTTACCCACCATGACCCCCATTGCCCCTTTTTTTGTAGAATCAATTAAAAATCCGTATTCAATTTTATCATCACCGGTACCAGTAAGTTTTATATACTGACAGTTATCTAATTTTATTCCATAACCTAATACCATATTAGAAACTTCAACCCTTCCGCCACAATTAATGACCTTTACAGGATTAATAGAATCTCCTTGTATATTAATGAGTTGAAGATTCTTTCTCTTACCTGCCATAATACATATGACATCCCCTGGCTTTACAAGAGTTTTAAATCCGTTCATCTGCTCTGTTTCCGGTGCCAGGGTAAAATCGCAGTGACATGAAGGTTCTTCAAAATTGAATTGCCCGAAAATGCTTATAAAGGTTAGCAGAAGAATTAATCTGATTATCATCAATAAAGCTTTTAGATAAAAAAAGAATTACAAAAACATTTGTTTAAAAATATTAATAAAAAAAATACCCGGCAAGGCCGGGTATTTAAGTTTAACATTTTTAAGCTTGATTATTTCACAAGATTGAAGTTCACAGACAATGTAGTTCCTGCAGTACCTTTCGTTCCCGCCTGGGTATAAGGAGTTGCTGATACTGTGTGGTTTCCAAGGGCAAGGTAATACGCTTGATAATCTCCCTTAGTATCACCGCCTATTGAATAAGGAGCTTCACTTTCGATTCTGCCTGATTTACCGTCCATTTTGAAAGCAACACTTTTCACTTCGCTTCCAGTATTAGCCTTGATATTGATTTTGCTTGTTTTAAGAGCAGAAAGGCTGATTGTAGCTCCGTTGGTGATAGTTGCAATTTCTTTATTGGTTTCAGAATTGATTAATATGAAACTTACAACAGAATTACCAGTTGAAGGAGTCGGAGTTGTTACCTCTCCGTTAGTTACAGTGAAAGATATTTCTGTAGTTCCACCAACAGTTCCTTGTGCGCTTGCACTTGAATAATCAGTTACAGTCAATTTGTGGCTTCCTGCTGTGAATGTACCTGGTTTATAGTCAGTACCAGCATCACCGAATAATGTTAGAGGAACAGAACTTTCTGTAGAAGCAACCGCACCGTCTAATTTAAACTGAACGCTTCCTGCAAATCCTGAAGCAACATTCGCTCTTACATTGATGTTCTTTGTTCCTATTTTAGAATAATCAATTACTGCGCCATTAGATAAAGTCATGATATCTTTATCAGTATCAGCATTAACGAGAGTTACACTTGTTACTTTTGTTACACCTGGAGTTGGAGTAGTAGTACCACCGCCAGTTCCTGGATCAGTTGGAGTAGTTGTACCACCACCTGTACCTGTACCTGGATTTGGTACGGAAGTACCAGAAGAAGTTCCTTCATAAGCTCCGACATCATAAGTACCTCCTGTTGGTCTTGCTGTGTTAGATAAATCATAAGTTACACCGAAAGAAGATACATCAGCACCTTTATCAATTGCAGGAGAACCTGCAGCTAGACGATAGTCTCCACCAGAAGCATTTACAAACTTAACATCAGCAATATTCATTGATGTATAGTTATTTTTGTCAGTTACTTTAGCACTGTTTCTGGTATTGATATACTTACCTGTTTTAGGATTTACAATGATGTTATTGATAACATTATTCATTGCAATCTTTCCGGCTGCTATCATGAAACCATCAGAACCACTATTGATAATTGTGTTGTTGATGAAACTGAATGCTGGACCAGGAGTATATCTAGTATCGCAGTATACACCATAAGCACCTGCATTAAGTACTACGTTGTTGTAGACAACATTATCACCGTATCCAAGACAGATAATACCGTTACCTGGACCATTTTTGATAATATTATTGTAACATTTTCCACCAGTACCTTCACCTAACTGAAGACCGTTATTCTGGTTAGCAGCAAATGGATCTTTACCAAAATTCTCAATAGTGTTATCGAAAATCTCACATCCTTTTGTTGCACAACCAACCTGAATACCTTCGCAGCCAGAGTTAACAACTTTGTTTTTGTACAGACGAAGACCCTCTACAGTGTGAGGTGTAATAGTTCCACATGAAAGAGCTCTTCCTGAAGCATAGAATGAGTTACCCACATAGAAACCTTCACCAGTAACATCGTGAACATAGTTGTCATGGATAGAACAATCTCTCATGACAAAGTTTCCATTCCAAGTTGACGGATCACAAGTTGGGTCTGTCTTTCCCATTAAACCTGCGAATCCAATGTTGCTGATTTCTACATTAGATATTTCCCAGTTGGTAGATAAGCTTTCAAAAGTAACACCGATGTGTGAACCATTTACATGGATACCATATTGGTCATTTGATCCGTTTCCGGCAACTTTTACATATTTACAATTTGAGAATTTCAAACCATAACCATTGCTGCTGGAAGCATTGATACTAACTTTACCGTTTGAGTTTACAAAGGTAATCGGTTTGCCGGCTTCACCTTGAAAATTCTTCAACCAAAGCGGGCCTCTGGTACCAGCTTCGATACATACAACGCTTCCCGCAGGAAGATTAAGCGTACTAGCGTCAACTACTGTTTGACTTGTTTTAATTGTATAGACGCATGAATAACCTTGAACAGCTGCTAAACTTTCAGCTGCATTATTTTTGGTGACATCATGTTCTTTTTTACAGGAGGTAATAGAAATACCCATGACACATAAGGCCATCAAAATACTCGATCTTTTCATTTTTAATGTGTTTTGTTAAGAGTACAAAAGATTTGTTTGAATTTTACCGGAATCAAAGGCCAATCGATTGTTTAATAAGGTGCTTTTCCAGCACGGGGCGAACTACTTATTGTTTCTGCGCAGAAATTAACTGCCTTGAACGCGATAAAAAGTAGAGGTTTAACTTATAGGTACTTGAGATTTAATGGAAAATTTTACTGACAAATTTTGCTTTACAGCTTTGGTTTATTTAATTAAGAAACGGAGTATCTAATGTCATATTGCCTTTCTGTTCTGAGCTCCATCTCATACCTTTTAAAAACTTTATAATTTTATGAAAATTATATTTTGAGACTTTTTTTTAAAGAAATATCCGGAAGCCCCTTAAAAATAGAGGCTTCCGAACACCTCAAACTAATTATAATTTATTATATTAACTTACTACATTAATTGCTACTGTATATAAAGCTCCTGCTGTTCCTGAAGCTCCTTCTTTAGTATATGGAACCAGAGTGATGGTATGAGCTCCATATGCTGGTGTCCATGGGTTATAGTTGCCTACTCCTGCATCGCCATACATGGTAAATGGCGCACCACTTTCAGTTCTTACATTTACGCCATCAAACTTAAATATGATACTTTTGGTTGCTGCAGATGTATTTGCACGAACATTGATTTTATTCGTACCAAGCGCACTATAGCTTATTGTTGCACCATTGGATATAGTCATGATGTCTTTTCCTGTAGTTGCATTGACAAGGGTTAAGCTTGTGACCTGAGCAGTTCCGGTTGTAGTTGGCGCTGCTGGAGCTGTGGGAGTTGTTGAAGTTGTTGGAGTATTATTTGAAAGTGAAGAACCACTTCCTTCAAATGCTCCGATGTCATAGGCTACTCCATTTGGTCTTCTTCCACCTCCGAAGTCAGAAGCAATACCGTATGATGATGTATTCATACCTTTATCAAGTGCAGGTGAACCAGAAGCTATTCTATAATCGTTGCCACCGGAATTCACGAATTTAACTTCACCAACTGTAGCTGCATTAAGGTTATTGGAAGATGTAAGTTTTACATTAGTACTTCTTGTTGTGACAAACTTACCATTCTTAGGTGCAGCAATAATGTTATTTACTACATAGTTCATCGGAATTTTCTCTGAATAAACCATAATACCATCTTTTCCACTATTAACGATAGTATTATTTGCTACTTTAAAGAATTGACCAGGAGTATATCTTGAATCTGTGAATATACCATATGATCCTGCATTTATAATTACGTTATTATATACTACGTTGTCGCCATACCCAAGACAGATAATTCCATTACCAGGACCGTTTTTGATTATATTATTATAACACAATCCTCCAGTACCTTCTCCAATCTGAAGACCATTATTCTGGTTATCCGCAAAAGGAGATTTACCAAAGTTTTCTATACTGTTATCATATATCTCACAACCTTTCACAGCACATCCAACCTGAATACCTTCACAACCACTGTTAACTACTTTGTTTTTGAAAATTTTCACACCTTCAATAGCGTGAGGCAAAATATTCCCACATGAAAGATTTCTTCCACCCTGAAAGAATGAGTTTCCAACATAGAAACCTTCTCCTGTTACATCATGTACATAATTATCATGAGCAGATACGTCTTTCATTGTGAAGTTTGCTCTCCATGTAGCAGGATCGCAAGATGGATCTGTTTTACCCATCAAACCAGCAAATCCAATGTTGCTTATTTCTACGTTTGAGATTTCCCAATTTGTAGAGAGAGCTTCAAAACTAACACCAATATGAGATCCAGTTACATGAATTCCGTATTGATCAGAAGAACCATTACCGGCTACTTTTACATATTTACAATTGGCAAGTTTCAGACCGTATCCATTGCTTGATGAACACTGTATTGTAACTTTTCCATTCCCATTGACAAAGGTAATTGGTCTACCAGGTTGTCCTGAGAAGTTTTTAAGAACAAGCGGGCCTCTTGTACCTGCTTCTATACAAACTACACTTCCTGCTGGAATATTAAGGGTACTTCCATCTACAATAGGTTGATTGGCCTTTATGGTATAGGTACATGCATATCCTTCAACTCCTGCGCTGTCACCAACAGCCATAGAAGGTTTAACATTTTCAATGTCATGTTCCTTTTTACAAGAGGCAAAAGAAATACCTATGGCACATAATGCCATCAAAATACTGGATCGTCTCATTTGAAATTTATTTAGTTAAATATTAGAGATTTATTTATGAAGCCGGTAGGGTTTGTTTTATGATTATACTCCGGACTTCCATAAAAGTAGAGGTTGTTTCTATAAGCTGATTTTTAATTTATTAATAGCTGGTGACTTTCTAATAATTTGTTGTTGTCTAAACACTATCACTTCCGATTCAGTTCTATTTTTAACAGGAGATTTAATCTTCCTTTTATTTTATTAAAACACATAAAATAACTATGTCCAGATTTACAATGCCGTCTTGGGTATACAGGCATAATAATATTCAATTCAAGGAGAATGATCTATATTCCCTTCAGGTAGTAGATAAAATCAAAGAAAAGTTAAAAAGGTTCCATCAAGACGATCCGGAGGTAACTATTGTAATTCCGGCATATAACGAAGAGAAAAATATCCTGAGAACGCTGTCTTCTATTTCAGAATTGAAAACCAGCTATCGCACGGAATTGATAGTTGCAAATAACAATTCAAAAGACAGAACACAGGAAATATTGGACAGATGTGGTGTGCGCTCTGTCTTTGTCAAAGACCAAGGGATCAGTTATGCCAGACAAGCCGGTCTTGAAGCGGCAAACGCCCCCATCATAGCCAATGCAGATGCAGATTCCATCTATCCTGATCAGTGGTTAGACACAATTGTTGAACCACTACACAACCCATCGATTTCCTGTAGTTATGGGACTTATTCATTTATTCCCGGGGAAGAAAATAACAGGTTAACATTAGGATTGTACGAAACAGCTGCTAATGCATTCTTCGCAATAAAGAGAAATCAAAGAGAATGCGTAAATGTTATGGGCTTTAATTTTGCCTATCGTAAGGTTGATGCACTTGAAGTCGGTGGATTTTACCATCAACTTAACCGAAAGGTGACTAAAAGAAGTGAAGATGGCTGGATGGCTATGTGCCTGACAAGAAAAGGAAATCTTCAATTGGTTGCATCTCCCCTTGCAAGAGTTTGGACGAGCGACAGAAGATTAATGGACGATGGATCCCTAGGGAAAGCTCTTTATAACAGGGCAAAAAAAGAAATTTCCAGAATTGGAATTTATTTCACCGCCAAAGGAGAAATAAATATTGAAGAAGAGAAAGCAAAGAAATTTTAATTGGTTAACAATTTAGCAAACATAGGCCCTTAATTACTCAGGGCTATTTACATTTATTTTTCAGAGAAATTACGAAGACGAACATATTTATACAAAATATAATTCATTAGTATGAAAATAAATTTACACTTGTTTTTTAGCATCTCCTTATACATACTTTTATTCTGCAACAATTCATTCTGCCAGGATACAGGTCACTGGGAGATAGAATCAGGAGACCCCGACCTTATACATCGACATGAATGTGGTTATGTTGAATGTGATGGTAAATTTTACCTTATAGGAGGTAGAAGATTAGGACTGGATAAGTTCGTAAATATTTATGACCCATCGACTAAGAATTGGGCAAAAGGAACAACCTTGCCTCCTGCCCCAGATGCTCCTACAAAAGCATTAGAAATACACCATTTTCAAGCTGTTGCATACAATCACAAAATTTATATTGTAAACGCATTTACTGGAAACTACCCTTCTGAAACTCCTGTAGACAGAATATATATTTATGATCCAGCTTCTGACAAATGGTCTGAAGGACCTATCATTCCAGTGGAAAGACGAAGAGGATCTGCAGGAGTGGTTGTATACGGCAATAAATTTTACATTGCAGGGGGTATAATCAATGGCCATAACAGTGGCTTTGTATCATGGTTTGATGAATATAATCCCCAGACAAACGAATGGAAAATAATGCCAGATGCGCCTAATGCCAGAGATCATTTTCAAGCCGTTACGCATGATGGAAAAATATACCTTACAGGAGGAAGACATTCTTCTCTCGCTACTGGACAAACAAATAACCTTACAGTTGCAGCAATAGACGTATTTGATTTTTCAAGTCAGACATGGGAAACCTGGCCCAATAATATCCCAACCCCAAGAGCTGGATGCTCATCAGTGATATTGGGAAATGAACTATTGGTTATAGGAGGTGAAGGGCCTGGCACAGTTAACAACCTTGCTTTCGATAAGACAGAAGCCCTGAATCTCACAACCAAAACATGGAGAACACTTGCGCCCCTTGATAGTGGAAGACATGCAACTCAGGCAATCGTATATAATAACAAAATTTATATTGCAGCAGGAAGCAAAACCAGCGGAGGCAATGGAGCAACTGAACTCGCTAATCAGGAAATATATCATGATCCATCTATTGAGGAACAAATAGTACTGACAGTACCCGATTCGATAAACTTTGGGAAAGTTGATAATCAGATTCCGAACAAAACGTTAAGAATTAACCTTTCGAATACAACCTCGATGAATATACAAATCAATGGAATTTCGATAAGGGACAATTGTCCTGATTTCTGCTTTTCAACCAACCTGACATTCCCTTACATCGTCACTCCTCAAAGTAGTATTCCCCTAGACATTTGCTTTTCCCCATCGGGGACTGGATTTAAATCATCATTTATTGATATTGATCATTCCGGTATTAATAACCCAGCATCAATAAGTGTATATGGTGAAGAACTGGGAGATATAGCTTCTATAAAAAATAAACTTATGGGGGTAACTATTTATCCAAATCCGGTAAAAGATTACCTCAATCTAATCGATGAACAAAATAGGGAATCTCTTTATTGGGAAATAATTAACAGTACGGGAAACAAGGTCATAACTGGGTATAACAGCCAAACCATAAACTTTAGTGAATTATCCAAAGGCTTTTATATAGTAAATATAATTTCGGAAAAAACTTCTGAAAAAATTTCAATAAAGATTATCAGGGATTAAAAATTACATTATCAAACCATAATTCAAAGGGAGAAGGAATAAACATTTTATTCTTTTTCCCTTATCTATTTAAATGCATAAACACTGAGCTTATACTTCAGTTAAATAGTGAAATTTATTAGTACTCGACATGAAAAACACATGCTCATTTCCGAAAAAAATTTTCACTGCTACTTTGCTTCTATTTCTAAATCAGCTTTTTGCATTTGGTCAGAGTTTTACATCTAGCACCCTTCAGAACGCAGGAGTTATTACGCCTACATCGCTTCAATTCGGACCAGATGGTAAACTTTACGTCGCACAACAGGATGGCAATATAAAAGTATTGACTATCAATAAAACCTCAGCGAACAATTATACGGTAACTGGATCCGAAACTATAACCCTTGTAAAGGATATCCCAAATCATAATGATGACGGAAGTTTACTTTCTCAGCCTTCCACCAAGAGACTCGTTACAGGACTGACCGTTAGCGGAACTTCTGACAATCCTATACTATACGTTGTATCCAGCGATCCACGGATTGGCGGAGCAAGCAATGGTGATATCAATCTATGCACGAATTCGGGAGTATTATCCAAATTAACTAAAACAGGAAATACATGGACTAAAATAGATCTTGTCAGAGGGCTGTCCAGATCAGAAGAAACACATGCCACCAATGGAATATATCTCTATGAAGGCAATGGTAAAAAAATAATGTTAATTGCAGTAGGTGGCCAGACTAATGCAGGTTCTCCCTCAAACGTATTTGCCTATATTTGCGAATACGCGCTTTCTGCAGCAATACTTTCCATTGATTTAAACGTAGTTGAAAGCCTCCCTGATAAGCAGGACCCAACAGGAAAACATCCTTACAAATATGATATACCCACCCTTGATGACCCGACAAGACCTAATAATCCGGATGGTTCCGATCAAAATGATCCTTGGGGAGGTAATGATGGACTAAATCAGGCAAAGATAGTTCTCAATGGCCCTGTTCAGGTTTTTGCTTCAGGTTTCCGAAACCCATATGATATATTAGTATTAAAACATCCTTCAAAAGCTGGAAAAATTTTCTCCATCGACAATGGGCCTAACAAAAACTGGGGAGGCAATCCTACTCTTGAAAATGGAAATGCAACAAACAAATACACATCCTCAGAGCCCGGATCACAGGATGTGGGCAACTATGATGGATTAGAATTTATTGGAGACATGAACACTTATGTAACTGGCGCCTTCTATGGAGGTCATCCAAATCCAATAAGAGCTAACCCTTCCGGTGCAGGTTTATATACCAATTCACCTAGTGCTTCAGGCTGGCGTAACGATAACAGTAATGCTTCATTACCATTACCTTCAGACTGGCCTCCCGTTCCGGTTGCAGATCCCAGACAAAGTGAATATAGAAAAGCAGGAACTGATGCAGATAAAGCTCTGCTATATTTTGACAATTCTACTGATGGTATTTGTGAATACAGATATTCAGGCAATGCTCTATATGGAGATATTCTTGCTGCAGGATTTGATGGAAATTTATATAGAATAAAACTTAATGCTACTGGAGATGCAGTCCTTAACAGTAAAGACGCTACTAGATTAAATTTGGACAAACCTTTGGGAAGTGCGCTTGAAGGAAAAGCTCTGGATGTTACTTCACAAGGAGATGGAGAAATTTTTGAAGGAACAATATGGGTCGCTATTTATTCTGCAAACATAATAAAAGTATTTGAGCCGGCAACAGTTATATGCAATAATACTGTACCTACAGCTGATGATGATAACGATGGTTTTTCCAATGCAGAAGAAAATGACAACCAAACAGACCCATGTAATGCCGCTGATGCTCCATCAGACAATGATAGTGACAAAATAAGTGACAAGTGGGATAATGATGATGATAATGACGGCATCCTCGACAACCAGGATTTCTTTGCATTAGATAATCAAAATGGATTACAAAATAATATTCCCAAAATCTTTAATCTTACCAATGCAGATCCTGGTACTGGTTTTTTTGGAGTTGGATTAACAGGACTAATGAGTAATGGATCAACGGATTACAGTGCTCTCTATAATAGTAATAATATTATTGCAGGTGGAGCAATCGGAGCACTCACAGTAGAAGAAATTCCAGATGGTGATGCTTTTCAAGGCAACAACAACCAGCAGTATGCATTTCAGGTTGGTATAAACACAAGCAAAAACACAGGAATCTTCACCGTAAAAACAGGAATCCTTCCCAATTACTTTAGCTCCGGAACTCCTGAAGATTTTCAATCACATGGAATGTTCATAGGCACTGGTGACCAGGATAATTATATTAAACTTTCATTAAATGCAAATGGAGGTTCCGGAGGAATCGAATTATTGACAGAAACAGATGGCGTAACTACAAGTGTTGAAAATCCCTTGCCTGGCGCTATCCCTCGGACAAATATAGTATTTTACCTTACTATAGATCCATCTTCAGGCATTATTTATCCTAAATATAAAATAGATAATGTAATGTATAGCTTCGATCCCATTCAGGTATCAGGAAAAATAGCTAGTGCAATACAGAACGAAGAAACTGCATTAGCTGTAGGGCTTATTGCAACATCAAGGGGATCCAGTAAAAGATTCAGTGCAACCTGGGACTATATTGAAGCCAATCCAGGAGACATTACTTCAATAAACTTCTGGCACAATGGTACAAAATCTAAAAACATAAACATATACCCCAATCCATCCAGTGATTTTGTTCATCTCAATATCAATGAGGAATCACCGCAGAATTACACATTAAAAATTTTCAATAACTTATGCCAGCAAGTTGAAGAAAGAACTATAAACTTTAATCCAGGCAGCGATGATTATGGGATTAAAATGGGAGACTACCCAAATGGGATTTACTATTTTCAATTAATTTCAGAGGGTCAGAAAAATTCTGCAACAATAAAATTCATCAAGAAATAAATATATCTGATTTACATAAAGATGAGTTCTTCATTAATCGAAGACTCATCTTTATTTTTTAATTAAATCTATTAATAATCCAGTTTTCTATAAGATAGACTGGTGACTATCCATCAAAATTGATATTTATCAATAAACACTGGTCAGTATATTCAGTTATTTTTTATGTCAATAATACCTACACCATGAAAAATTTGTACAGCTTTTTGAGAACAGCATCATCAATCTTGATATGCTTCATGATTAATCTGGTCAGCGTATTCGGTCAGAATTTTACAAACAGTCAGTTAAAAAATATAAACTTGAATAATCCCACTTCCCTGCAATTTGGTCCCGATGGGAAATTATATATAGCGCAACAAGATGGACAAATAAAAATTGCAACAATTCAGCGAAACGGGCCTAATAACTATACCGCTACAAGTACCGAAACTATTACACTAGTCAGAGATATTCCCAACCACAATGACGATGGAACATATGCTCCCGGCAAAAAAAGACAAGTAACTGGAATATTAGTTGAAGGAGATGCTTCTAATCCAATAATATACATAACATCCAGTGACTCCCGTATTGGAGCTGGTAGCTTTGGAGATGTTAACCTTTGTACAAACTCAGGTGTAATTTCAAAATTATATAAAGAAGGTGGCCAGTGGAAAAAGATAGACCTTGTAAGAGGTCTTCCAAGATCTGAAGAAAACCACGCGACAAACGGACTAGTAAAGTATGGAAACCAACTTTTAGTTTGTCAGGGAGGAGGAACAAACTCCGGAGCTCCCTCTGCCCTGTGGACATACATCACTGAATATGCCCTTAGCGCCGCCATACTTTCTGTGGATCTGGCAACAATAGAGGCATTGCCAACTAAGACTGACTCAACTGGTAAAAATCCATATAAATATGATATACCAACTTTGGATGACCCAACAAGATCTAATAACCCAGATGGAACAGATATCTTTGATCCTTGGGGAGGAAATGATGGACTTAACCAAACAAAGGTAGTTCCTGGCGGGCCTGTCCAGATTTTCGCAGGGGGATTTAGAAATCCTTATGATATAGTAGTTACCAAACACCCTTTAAGAAGCGGTAGAATCTATAGTATAGATAACGGACCTAACAGGAACTGGGGTGGGTATCCTGTAAAAGAAAACGGAACAGTTACCAATAATTACCCTGCAGGTGAGCCCGGCTCATTAACAGTAGGCAATTTTGATGGCTTAGAGTATATAGGCAATATCAATACCTATCAGCCAGGAGAATATTATGCAGGACATCCAACTCCTATAAGAGCTAACCCCTCAGGAGCTGGCTTATTTACGAATGATTCAGTGCATGGAAGCAAATGGAGAAATGATAATTCAGACCCAAACTTTCCTCTTCCTGTTGACTGGCCTCCTGTTCCTGAAAGCATGAAAGATCCCAGAGAAGCTGACTATTATGATTCTGGGACAGATGCTGATAAATCACTAATATACTTTGAACAATCTACCAATGGTATGTGTGAATACCTTTACTCAGGAAACAGCATGTATGGCGATATATTAGCTGTTGGATATGAAGGAGACATTTTCAGAATAAAAACGACGGATGATCCTAAAGTTATTCTCAATAGTAAAAAATCCAACAGAGTTAATCTCGATAAAGGATGGTCAATCGGAGATGCAAAACCTCTTGACATTACAGCACAAGCAGATGGTGAAATATTTGAAGGTAGTATCTGGATTGCAAGCTGGGGCAAAAGTAGAATAGACATCTTTGAACCAGGAGCTGCAATCGAATGTAACAGCGGCCCTAATTCCCCTAATGATGATGATCAGGACGGATACTCCAATGATGAGGAAACTAAAACCGGAACTGACCCTTGCAATGGGGCTGACAAACCAACTGATTTTGATGGAGACTTAAAGGGTGACTTAATTGATGACGATGATGACAATGATGGAGTCAAAGATATTGAAGATATATATGTGAGAGATAAGGATAATGGCACCACTACTGCCATTCCTACACATTATGCACTGTTCAACTATGATCCTGGTACGGGATTCTTTGGTCTTGGTTTTACAGGATTGATGACCAACTATAAAACCGATTATCTCAATTTGTACGACCCTTACAATATGATTGCAGGAGGAGCTGCCGGAGCACTTACACTTGAAGAAGTTACTCCTGGAGATGCATTTGAAGATATCAACACTCAGATGAATGGATTTCTATTTGGGATAAATGCAGATAAAAATTCAGGAACATATGTAATTTCAGCAGCCATCCTTCCAAGCTACTTTAATGCAGAAACTCCTATAGATGACCAGTCACAGGGAATATTTATCGGCAATGGAGATCAAGACAACTATATTAAACTTGTTATTAACTCTAACGGTGGTAAAGGAGGCATAGCACTAGTTAATGAAGTAAATGGCAAGGCAACAACAGTTCAAAATGATCTACCAACAGCAGCCATTCCATCAGAACCTATTGTTTTTCAGTTTTACATAGATCCTGCTATAGCAACCATTTATCCAAGATATCAGATCGGCAAGACTGCATTTAGCTTTGATCCGGTCATAGCTTCCGGAAAAACCAAAGGAGCAATACAAAGATCAGACACGGCTTTGGCTGTCGGCATTATCTCTACGTCCAGAAATTCCAATGCAACTTTCAATGCGACATGGGATTATATCGAAGTTGAACCATCAATTATCTCTTCAATCAAGTGGAACAATTCCTCTTCTGCATCTGATATACTTGCATATCCTAACCCTACTAAAGATATCATTAATATCAGTTTGAAAGATAAGACAAATCAAACCTGTGCTATTAAAATTTTTAATAGTATGAGCCAGTCGATAAAGGAAACAACAGTAAGCCCTGCAAACAGCGACTTGGATTTTCCAGTAAATGTTTCAGATCTGGAACCTGGTGTATATTTTATGCAACTAATTAATGGTGATTCAAAATCGGCAACACTTAAATTTATTAAACAATAATTAGAGGTAACCAATTAAAAAGGGCAAGAAATAAATTTGCCCTTTTTAATTTTCAATTTTCCCTTTTTTAAAAATCCTTTTTTTAATCCCTCACCAATATTCCCAATACTTTTATTCCATTCATCTTCATCATTTAAGGGTTTTATCTAAATAAGATATCAATACAACTACATGATGATATTCCATTTAAAGTTTTGAAAACTTCTTTTATCCTTACCAGTTAACCAATTGAAATTTAATTCCCATTCATATGTTATTCAGCGAAAGAAAAATTACAATTTCTGTTTTACTGTTTCTGATTTTTCCTTCTATATTTTATTTTCTATTAAAAGCCTCATCAAAAGATACCTCAAAAAAATATTTGTCCAAAGTTGTGCTTCATCCAAAATCCAATAATAAACAACTTACAAAAAATAGTAATCTATTAAGAAGGTTAAGCTCTACAGAAAAGGTGACAGGTGCCAAAATAACAATCATATTCAACTCCAAGCCTTTGAATTATAGTCTTACAAAATGTCCCCTCATGTATAATAAAGATTTCGCCTTTAGTTTCACACTGGACGATGGAAAAGCCTGTGCATATGATTATGCATATCCTTTAGTCAATGGGGGCACAAATTATAAGCTCAACAAGGATTTCCCCGGACTTTTCTTTTCTGATGGATGTGGCAATAGCATTCCTTTTAAATTGGGTATAGCCATGTGTAGTACCAATGGAAGAGGCGACGACAATCACGTAAAAAAGAACAATGAAGACATGACATGGGATGAACTGAAGATAATGTATCAAAATGACTGGGATGTTCTTAATCATAGTTTTTCACATCAAACAGGACCGGATACCGACTATGAATACCAGATATCACAAAACATAAAATATGTATATGATAAGACAAATATTACGATGACACATTTTGTAATACCAGGAGGAGATACAGGATATGCTGAGCCTGCGATAAGACTGGGAATGAAATCAATTTATAATCAGAAGTTTTTCAAAGGCATAAATGGTATAAAAATCGATACTCTTAAAAATCTGAAGCACTATGAAATGTTCAGGCAATTTCTGGATGAAGTTAATCTTAATAGATATATTGGTAAATTAGATGAAATAGCAGCTCAAAGTTCATCTGATAATCACATTTGGTATTCAGCTTTTACTCATCAGGTGGGCGAAGTTCTTCAAGGTGGAAGTATCGCATATCCAACTTTTGAAAACTACATGAACAGTCTTGAACAAAAATTTGGTATAAAAGGAAAAGACAATATGTACATGGCTCCACTTCAGGAAGTTTATGAATACATTCAAACCCGCAACTGCGTTGAAACAATTACAGAACAGTTTGGAGATACATTAATACTTTATCTTGATTTCTCAGAAATGCCTGATCAAAGAAGATATCAGCTTTCCCTCAATTTGAACTGTGATGCAATGATTGACAAAATAATCACCGAAGATAATGTCAACTTTATTAGCTATAATAACGAAGACTCTACCAAACTTATTAATTTAAAATGGAGTTCTAAACCTCAAGCAGTGCATGAAACCGGACAAGCTCCGATTCCACTTAGTAATACTCCCAGTATATTCTCAGACAATAAGTTAAATGCTTATCCCAATCCAGTTTCTGACAAGCTATTATTAACTATTCCTGAAATAGCAACTAATAACCCAGAAATAGCAATAGTCGATATGAATGGCAATTCTACTTCTGTCAATTCATTTACTTTTACTGACAATAATACTATTGAAATAAATCTCGTTTCATTTAACCTCTCCGAATCCATTTATTACATAAGGATAAAATCAGATGACGAGCAACTGAGGTTTAGCAGGATATACTGGAAAAAGAAATAATAAAAGATAAAGAGGCAAGAGTACCCAAATAACCACTAAGGAAGAAAACATAAATTTTATCTTTCTTCCCGATGCACTACACCTTTGAATTTCTCTTTTCTTTTTTTTTAATAAATTGCAGGAAAAATCAACACTTTAGAATCATAACCCTGAAAATTAGCTTGCAATGTTTATTCATCATGGAAGAGAAAGAACTTTCAAACATAATCTTCAGATTGCATCTCTGCTCTCATTGGTGGCAGGAATAGTAAATGTTGCAGGCTTTTTATCCGTAGCAAAATTAACTACAAATATTACAGGTCATTTTGCTTTTTTTATTGACGAAGCATTTAAGCTGAACGCAATCCAGACAATCCTTTACTTTGTATTTATCTTAGCATTTTTTTTCGGTTCATTTGCTTCTGGCTTACTGATAGAAATATTTTCAAGGAAGAATGCCAGATTTGTCTATATAGTTCCAATTATCCTTGAGAGCTTTATTCTAACTTTAACAGGTTTACTGAGTAAGAATTTCATAGATACCAATGCAAATCTTATTGCAACAATATTACTTTTTGCAATGGGCTTGCAAAATTCCCTGGTTACCAGAATCAGTAATGCCACAGTAAGAACAACACACTTAACAGGGCTCTTTACCGATCTAGGAATTGAATTGTCACAACTATTCTTTTATACAGAGTTAGAGCAAAAGCAAAAGTTACACAGATCCATTAAACTTCGATTTACCATCATTTCATTTTTCTTTCTTGGAGGCTTGTTTGCCGGAATTCTTTATGACTTCATTCAAATAAAAGTGCTACTATTGGGATCTATTATATTGGTAGCGGGAATTATATATACCTTCAAAAAACAACATTCTGAATCTACAACACTTATGAAACAAGACATTAAAAACTAAAAAAGATAATCCTTCATAAAAGAAGGATTATCATGAACAACAATCTTAATTTCTATTATACTTTCGAACTTCCTGAATGAGGTGTATGAATAAATTTTTTATTAGCTCCTTTTAATTTAAACAACACCAAAAGCATAACTATAAAAGCCTTAGGCAGCTGCGCTATTGCCTTCAAATTCTTCTTAGTAAAGAATTCCGCAGGTACTGCAATAGTCAATCCCAACATCTGAACGAGGAACAAACTTATCCAATAGAACGATCCTGGAAATGCTACTATTCCTGTGACAAATTCAAATATTGCAGATACTACTGCTGTCACTCCAGTCACTCCCAGTAGTAACACCCTTGGTGCCAAAAATTGCTGAAATGCTTTATCAAAGAAATCCATATTGCCCTTTGTTATAAGATGCCAAAGTCCTTGAAAGAAATATTGTCTAAAATAGTGCAATTGAGCAGATATCCATCTCCTTCGTTGATTTTGAAACACTTCAGCATTTTCAACCTTTTCATCCAATATATAGGCATCTTCTACATATTCAATTTTAACCTTATCTCTCAGAAGCTTATGTTCCAGCTCTTTATCAAAGCCTCCAATAGCATTGTTGGTAGCCATAACCTTCTTAAAATACTTATAATGAAAGGCCATCCCCGATCCGATAAGCCCGGAGGAAAGTCCTAGAACTCTGTGGCCTCTTCTATAAATATGGTTGTTAATTTCTTCGCTCACGGCATCCAATATGGCGAAGTTAGTATTCATATTTTTTGCAACTCTGTGCCCTTGTACTGCACCTATGCCTTTAACAGATATAACAGAATTTAATTTTCTTATAAAATCCGCTTTCATAATATTGTCAGCATCCAACACAAGAGCATAATCATAAAGGTTTTCATCGAGTTGATTAAGTGCAACATTCAGTGATTTTGCCTTTGTGCTTTTATCAAAGGAAACTTCAATCACTTTAATGGGCATTGATTTCAACAAATTCAATGTGCTGTTTTGCAATGAATCAGCTATCACTATTACGTCATACAGATGTTGAGGATAATCTTGGTTCAAAGCTTCCTTTGCTGAGTTAAGAATTACCTCATCCTCTTTATATGATGGAATAAATACAGCAAACCTTCCAGACGGTTCTCTAAATTTATACCTTCTGAGTCCACCAAGCCTTCCGGCAAAAGAAAACAGAAATCCATAAAATACACAGACAGACAAATAAACAAATAGAACTAATAGTATAATTTTAATAGCGATCATGCGGCTTCAAGTTTAATCCTTTTATTTTCCAATAATGCTTTGTTTTTAAAATTCCATAAATACCCTTTCATAAAAGCCTTTGCAAAATCTACCTTTTTTGAGAACAGATAAGTCAATAAATTTTTGGGTAGCGCTACGAAAGTAAAATAGATCATGCTTAAGTAAAGTGTTAACCCTTTTACATTTCTGCGCATAAATAACAATCTGTTCCTTGTGAGGTAGTAAATCTTCATAGGATTAAGTTTACCTACTGTCGCAGACTCTTTATGAAACACATTTGAATTACCTACAAACCAGATTGAATATCCGGCATCTTTTATTCTTTCACAAAAATCAAGTTCTTCATAATAAAGAAAGTACATTTCAGGCATTAAACCCACCTCCTGAATTACTTTGCGGGGAATCATCATTGCAGCTCCATGTCCATATGGAGTGCAGCAACAATGGTTGTACTGCCCATTATCTTTTTCATGTTGTCCGATATATTTATTTCTTCCTGAAATAGGATTGATTGTCGTACTTCCAGCGAATTGAATTCTGCGATCACTATGATAATATATCAACTTCGCCGTTGCTGCTCCTGCACCAGGATCAGACTCCAACTTAGAAACAAGAGGTTCCATAAAATCAGGAGCTACTTCCGTATCATTATTCAACATAAGGAAATATTTACCTTTTGCAGCTTTGAAGCCAATATTATTGCCGCCAGCAAATCCATTGTTATTTTTATTTCTGATCAGCCTTATTTCCGGATACCTTTCTTTTATAACACCAGGATCTTCTTTTGAATGATTATCTACAACGATTATCTCAACATTCGGATAAGTAATTTTCCTTAAAGACTCAAGAAGTGCACATGTCACATCAGCTCCATTATAATTTATTGTTACTATTGAGACCAACGGGTAAATATCCTCTCTCACATTTCTCATATCAAAATGATTTAATAATACCAACCCACCGCTTATTGATTTCAATAAATAGAATTAGTAAGGAATAAAGAATCAGGTTATCTATAAAAAATATTATCCTTTCCGCAGTTCCAACTATTCTCTTATTACATCATCAGTCAATGAGTTCTTTTAAGAGAAACTAACAAAAAATAAAGATTGTTAAAAAGGGCCTGCAATCTAATACCGATCAGGACTTTACAGGCTCTGTACTTTTAGAAGTTTCATCAGTATCCAAAGATGGACCGAGAAAAATAACACCAACAGAGATGCTCCAAAACACAATTGTAGGGAACTGAGCCAACACCTGATTACCATAACTCGCTACAAGGATCCCAAAGACACCGGCATACAAAGCCATCATCTTCTGCTTCAGAAAAGGATCACGGAGGTTATAAATAAGGTAGAAACCTCTTGCCAGAATAAACAACAGTGTAAGTATATGAATCGTCAATCCAACAATTCCTGTCTCTGCCCAAATCCTGACATAGTGGCTATCCGGAGGTGTTTCAGCTAAAAAAGTTCCTGGACTGAAACGGCTCCCCCAATAACCAATTGTACCTATTCCTCCCCCTATTGGTCTTGATGCAAGATAAGCTTTTAACTTTCTCTGGTTTTCAAGCCTTACCTTGAAAGAAGGGTCACTTTGAGGGTTCACAGCACTTCTCATCCTTTGAATCTGGTAATTAGACTGGCCTATGAAAGTAAACCTTAAAAAACAGAATACTGCAGCCATCGCAATAAATCCAAGTGTAAATATTCTGAAGTTCTTAGTGAGCAAGAGATAAAACAACACGCCAATAAATACAAACATAGCCCCTCTGGTTCCTGATATAGCCATTCCCCAGAAACATAGTACACCTACTATAAAATAAAATACCGATTTAAAATTGGAGCTAGATTTCAGTGACAATATAATTGCTACAAGAGAAGAAAAAGACATAAAGGCACCAAACTGTCCTGCATCAGAGCAAAATGAAAAATATCTTATTTTACCAAATAAAATGTGTGTATCTGCAGCTGTTTCCAGCCAAGCCTTCTCCACATGGTCAAGACCGATATACATTTGCTTCATTCCATATAGAGCACAAACCAAAGCCCCAATCATCCATAAATTAATAAACACATCAATCAGTTTCTCTGATTTCAGCACAAGGAATGTTAGTATAATAAGGAATATGATATAGAAGGATATTGCTCTTACTGCAAAGAACCATGCTTTAAAACTTACAGCTTCCGGATTTAGAATTTCGAGCATTGTAAAACCTACCCACAATAACATTACCCAAATTAGACCATTATTCAGTTTTTTGATATTATCATAAGAAACATTAAACAGTGCAGAGAATAGGGAAATAACAAGCACAATATCGAGAGTTGTCCCTAAAGGAGCGGAAACATATCTGGTGACACCATTTACAATCATGCCAACCACCATGGCCATGATCATACCTGATATGGGATATGAGAATATAATGGCCAAAGCCACGAATACTAATGGCAGAGAAGCTGCTGCTGCAGTAATAACAATGCCACCTTTGGCAAACAGCAAACCTAAAAAATAGGCAATTAGCAACAGTAAAGGCCATTGACCATATTTTTTCACATTTTCGATTAAGACATCACGATCGAGCATCAGTCAACACTGAAATTTAGTTTACTCTTCAACTTTTTAACAGAACTTTTGATTTCTTTAAATCCTTCCGAAAATAATCTTGAAGGTATTATCTTAATATCTTTCCTTAAGAAGAATAGCCCCATAATGACTCCTGCAGAAAAGGTAAGTATGGAAACGATGGCAACAGGCCATAACATACCAAAGGACTTAATTACAATGAATACGCCAAGCGAATTGATACATACCATTACAATTACCTTGAACATATTTTGCTGAGGCCTACTGAGAACGTCCAAGGCCATTCCTGAATATCTGTCAAGTGGCATTAAAGCAGCATGAAGAGCAAATATCCTTAGAATATTTGCAGATTCAGCATATCCCTCCCCGCCCAACAAAATCACTAGATATTCAGCAAATATTATACAAAACACCACCACAGGAAACAACATAATGCTGAACATACCTGCACTTCTTTCAAGCTTTTTACTAAGCCCTTGAAGATTTTTACTATTCACCAATCGGGAAAAAGAAGGCAAAGCTGTTGCGGCGAAACTTCTCAAAGGTATTTCAACCAATTCAAATAATTTAAGCGGGATATTAAAAATTGCCACAGCCTCTCCACCCAACAAAGCTCCTATCAAAAATGTATCCGAGCTCCTTAATAAATTAGCGCCCACCATAGTACCCATACTAAACTTTCCGAAATTAAATAAATCCTTAACTTTCTTCCACTCTGCCAATCTAATGCTTCTTATACCAGTCCATCCGGCAATCAGACAAAATAAACTTCCTGTAAAATTTGAAATCAGGTAAGACTGTACAATAAACTCTTTACCTCTATGCAAATACAATTCTGCAAATAGTAACAGTATAAATACACCTTGGCTAATCAGACGGATATAAATAATCTTATTAAACTTCATATCTATCTGCAATATCCATGAAGAAAAGTTATAAGGAAGAGTAACAATTATTAATATCCAGAAATAGTTGAAAAAATAAATTGCTTCCTCTGATTTAATATAATAAAGCATTACCTGCTTAAGCAGAAAACTTAATACTACAAAAGAAATGGTAATCAGAATCGCAAATAACCAAGCGCTTCCGATTACCTTTTCTTTCTCACTATCACTAACACCTGAGCAAAATTTAACCAGTGGAGTCTGCAAGAATCCCACTCTTAGTAATTCAATAAAGACATACACAGTAATGAACAATATCCAATTACCGAAATCTTCCTTTGTGAATATTCTTGCGAGCAATGCAAAACTTACAAAACCCAAACCTGCTGCAATGACATTACCTGTTAAAGAAAGAATATTATTATTGGACAAAATCTTCTTTAAAAACTTCATATAACTCTTTCCTTTTTCAACTCCAGCATCCTCTCAATTATTGAAGAGAATTGCTCAACTCTATTTTCCCACGAATTATGTTTTGAAAATTCTATTCTGGATTTCATTCTCACTATAGAATCATTGTATAAAGCATCTTTGAGACTATTGAGAAACGTTTCTTTTGTATTGGCAATCCAAACGTGCTTATCAAACTCCGGAATCTTTGCAAAATCAGTCATAACAACTGGTTTACCAGCTGCCATATATTCATTGATCTTCAGTGGATATACTCCACTTGTAACCTCATTCTTTAGGTATGGTATGATGCCTACATCTATATCCTTAAGAAGTGATGGAATTTCGTAGGGCTTACGGCTTCCCATAAATTTGGCATTGGGATATTTCTTCAATGCCATTCTTGCCATTTCGTTCGTCACTCTTCCAATGAATTGAAATTGCACTTCCGGAAGCATTTTGATCGAATAAGATAAAAGTTCATAATCAAATCTTTCATCTATACTTCCTGTATACCCCACAATTCTTGGGGCATGAGGTGATTTTATCTTAACATCTGCTACTGAATTGAAATGTTCAAAGTCTACACCATTTTTGACCACAAAGCAATTCTGATGAAGAGGATTCTTTGACTTATATAAAGCATCAGATGTTGTAATTACTGCGTCTGTTTTTTTTATATATTCCTTTTCTATTTCCGGACCATGAAAGTGATACCACTGATCACCTTTAATCTCATCATAGCAATAATAAATATTTAAGAGTTCATTAAAATCACCCACCAAAGGCAGTCCAAAGAATGGATTGTATCCATTGACTACAATTGGATTTTCCATGTTCAATGTCTTTAGTGCTCGTTGAATTGCTCCCCTTACCAGATTACCATTAAGTTTCAGCATTACCCTATACGGGTTTTCATTTTTTATCCAGTTGATAGGCAATACCGGTGGAGGTGTAAGCACATGGATCTCACTTCCATAAACAGTATTTACAGTTCTCAGGCGATTTTCAAGTCCTATCATTCTTGTAATAGGCACTTTCTGCTTTCCGGATAAAGCCGCAATAATATCTTTTACCGTATACTCATAATCAACAAACAGAACTCTGTTTTGCTTACTTAAAATACTCATCATTTTCACAACAGTATTTACAAAGTCCTTATCCCACGTAGTAAGCGCCATGCACAGGATATTTTTATTCCGGATCATAAGATACTTTATTTTTCTTGGTCACACTTTTATCCTGATTTTCTTTGCTGACAAGTTTTGCAGAGAACCATTTCGGCACCCTTCCATAAATCTGTATCAGTCTGTCGGTAGTAACTTTGTTAAGAACCAATAATGGTTTTGATTTCAATACCTTTGTCAGCAAACCTGAAAGATAATTATCAGAATCCTTCCAAGGTCTATCAGCCCTGAGTACCAATAGGCACAGATCAGCTTCTTTAACCAAATGCAGAGGAAGTTGATATTCTTGAAGAGAAGGAATTTCAAGAAAAACAAAATCTGCTTTATCTATCGTCTTAAGTATTTCACTGATCTTATTTGCTGGAACCATCCTTTCAATAATTTCATAATGTCTGACTTTCACCTTTGAAATATCTACAACCTCCCGTTTGTCAATACTTTCAGGACGATAGCCAGTTTCTGATCCAGGTGTAAATATTTCTGAAACATATCCAAGGTCAGAAATACGTTTAGCCATTTTGTAAATCATCCATGTCTTCCCTTCTGAAATCTGTGTACCGGCAACAAGGATAACTTTTGTTTTCTTTGTTGGAGCAGACTTTTCAGTTTCCAACACAATCCTGTTAACCGCTTGTTCTATAAGGGAATCTTCAAAATACTCTGTAATCCTGTTTCTTTGAGTCACTTTTGGCAGTATACCGGCAACCTCAAATCCGGTCAGGCGCTCTGCTCTTGAGGAGTTTTTAACAGAAGAGTCCAATAACTCTTTCGCCAGATAGAAACTTAGTAGCAACAAAAAGGAAGCTATCATTGCGAGCGGAATCAAAACAAAATCTTTTGAAGCGATAGGTTTTACCGGATAAAAAGGCTGATCCAGAAGCTTAATATTACTTGACATTTTCACATTCTGATACCTCTGCTGGTTCATATTAAGAGCTTCCAGTTTATCCATATATTCTTTCTCTGCTACCTGCACATCTCTTTTCAAAGTAAGTAACAACGAACCCAGAGGCGTAAAATCATTATAATCAGAATTAAAGGAATTATAACGCTCTTGCATAATCTTAAGTCTTGCCCCACTCTCCTCAACTATCAAGACATTGCTTAGCCATTGCTGAAGAATATTATCACTTGGAATACCTTCATGACTATTATTGATAGAGTATAGATTATTTACGAGATCTTTAAGCTCTTTTTTAATTGCATCTGCTTTTTCTGTTAATTCTTTTATTTTTTCTTTCGTTTCTCCGAAGTTTTGAGCATTTGCAATCTTATAATTAATATCAGACAGCTCTTGCCTTTTAGCCAATACTCTGTCATTACTTTCCATAATATTCTTTCTGCCTTTCAGTCTTTCTTCAAGACTTACAAGGCTAGCCTGAGCTGAAGCAAGAGTCATCTTTTCCTTTTCAATCTCGTCTGCATACGTTTGTCTTGACTCTGACAATACTTTTGCCTGTTCGTCAAAATTGATAATCTTATTTTTTACCTGGAATTCTTTAAGTTTAAGTTCAGCATCAGTAAGTCTTATCCTTGCTTTATCAGTCTGATTGGAATAATAGTTGACTACATTTTTAACTTCTGATTCTTTTATGTCACTATATTTTCTTATAAAGATTTGAGCAAGCAATAAAAGAGTCTGTTGACAAATAGCCGCATCATTAGCTGTGTAAGATACGTCCAGCATATCACTGTTTTCTTTTCTATTAGCGTTTACTCTTCCTCGGATCTTATCTACTCCATATATCCCGTTTTGGGATGCTACAAGTGCTGAGAATACATTGAATTTATTTTTGCTTATATAAGCTTGCATCTTTTCATAAGTAGCCTCCGGTGTGGCTGCTTTTACCTGATGCAAAACAGAATCTGGCACTATAGATTTTATTTCACTATACTTCTCAGGAGAGATGTATCTCAAATCCGGTTTATCTAAGGTTATATGAGATGCAATAAGCCTTAAAGAAACCTCCTGTATTGTTTCTCTGGACTTTAAAGTATTTAAAAGATTATCGAAAGCATTACTTACAGCGTTGTGATCAAGCCTTGGATGCTCTTCTGTGGTTACATTATATCCGCTTGCAACTCCTGTATAAATCAGACATGTAGAAGCATATTCCTTTTCCCTCTTCCTTGTTTTCATGTAAACCAGTGAAGCCACTGCAACAGGAAAAAGTATCAGAAGCATCAAGTGCTTTCTGAGTATCCTAAATATATCACCAAAGGTCATTTTTGTTTAATTAAAGAACCAATACTCACCCCTATTAAATATTCGAATTGTTTGTAAACTGTATTATAATCTTTTCTGGCAATCTCATAGTTAGATTCAGCCATAAAAAGAGTATTACTTACTGAGGAATAATCTTCAAGAGAGATTGTTCCTTCCTTAAATTGTTTCTCAGCCATCTGATATACAAGTTGCGAATTCTGAAGGCCTTCGCTTCTTATTTTCAAAAGCTTCTGGGCTACAATCAAATTGTTGTATTCAGCTGCTATTTGCCTTTTTAATTCTACTATTACCCTATCTCTATTACTTTGAGCCATTTCCAGTTCGGCCTTACTAAACTTTATTCTATTGTGTCTGGCCGTTATATCAAACAGTGGTACACTCACGTTTACTCCTACTCTGTATCCGTTAAGAAAATTTGTCTGGCGGTTAAAGTCTCCATATGATACACCAAACTTCTGGTCACCTGTGGCATAGTTACCAAAGGCCTGGATGTCTTTTTGCCAATCCTTTCTGGCTAAATGAATTTCCTGTTTACGAGCCTTTATACTAGCATCCTCCACTTTTATGTATGGAGATTTATCAACTGCAATCGAAATGATTTCATCCAGGGGAAGTAATTGCGTTTCAAGATCCTGAAGAACAATAACACTATCCTTATGTACTTGTCCGAAGGATGTAACCGAAAACAGAGTGGATATCAAAAGAAGCATACCATAAGCGGAATGCTTATTATTCCAAAGGGTATTCATACTATACATTTTCTTTCTGTAATAATGCAGGAATTGTTTTCGCAATAATTTTCAGATCTCTCAAGAATGAATAATTCCTGGCATAGTCATTATCCAGCTGAATTCTTTCAGCCTCCGACATTTCCTTAGTTCCTCTTTTTGTCACCTGCCAAAGACCTGTAATACCTGCAGGAGCAAGGAATCTTAGGGTAAACTGATCCACTGTAATCTTTTCAGCTTCATAAAGCGGAAGCGGACGATTACCAACAATAGACATATCGCCTTTCAATACATTGAAAAGTTGAGGCAGCTCATCTATACTAGTATTCCTTATAAACTTACCGATCTTGGTAATTCTTGGGTCATTACTTATTTTTATAAATGCGGCAGCATCCTTTTCTTTCTTTTCCAAAAGGAATCTCTTTTCACAAATTTCTTTTCCATCCAAGAAAAGCATGGACTGACAAACCTTATTTCCTCTTGCACACTCTTCACAAAGGTTTGTGTGCTGAGACTTTTCTTCAACAGCTACAGTAGTTTCTTTTTTATTGTCACCTTCAGCACCTTTTTTATTTTTATTATATTGATTCAAGTGTGCTAGATCCTTTAACTTCTTATCAGCATCGGCGCTCATTGAGCGAAACTTATAGAAGTCAAAAATCTTGTATCCAGTACCAACCCTTTTCGCAGCATAAAAAACAGGGCCTCTTGATTCCAGCCTTATTAATATAGCAAGCAAAAGAAAGAATGGACTTAGAAATATAAGTGCTAGTGTTGCAAATACAATATCAAATATCCTCTTAACTAAAGGAATCTTATACTCTGGATGCTTTACAAAGCCCTCTTTATACGCTCGTTTGTAATGAATTTTATTTTCTATTAGGTAATTTAACCTTAATGCAAATGGATCTTTCGAGACATTCTGTTCGAAAATTTCGGATACACTATGTTTAAGCATTTCGGAGCGGACCTGCCCTGTAATGCTGTCAACAAGAAAAACAAAAGGAACCGGCTCTACATCCGATTGTTTTAAATGCTGCAACAATAACAGCCCATTCGGGCTGTGTAATTGTCCAGCAGAAATTATTGCATCGATTTTATTACCCTTAGAATGCCATTCGAAAAACTTAAACCCGTTTTCAAAATGTATAACATCAAACCCATCTGCCATTCGAGTTGAAAATGATTCTAGCCGATCCGTCTGATTGTCTATATAAGCCAGCTTCTTCTGTGTAATAAGCTCCATACTGATTTTTTACTTATAAATTCTTTTGAAAATATTTTCTACTCTTATTTCAAGTTCTTCAGGATTGAATGGTTTCATCATAAAATCATCAGCGCCACACTTAAGACACTGAATCCTCACGCTGCTTGATTCATAACTTGATAGAATTAGGAGTGGTACCTCTCTGAAAAATCCACTGGACCGGATATGTTTAATAAATTCAAATCCATCCATCTCGGGCATACGCAAATCACATATAATCAAATCCGGTATATTCCCCTCATGCATCCACTCAAATGCTTCCTTACCATTTGCTTTTTTTACTACATTATATTTTTTGCACAATGTGCAATTAATTATATCTAAAGTTGACTCAACGTCATCAATTGCAAGAATAGTTTTCCCCTTCTCTGCCACAAGTTTTTCAACTGTTGGCAATGCCTTTTCCATTATTTCCATACTAAATTAAATTATCGCCTTCTGCCTCGTATCTAATTATAAATTCTCATTGGATTATTCAGCAACTTTGTGTGCTGCTTACATAATTTCAACTCAAGAGCATATTATTTGTTCAGTGCAAACAGAGGGTTTGGAAGCCTCTCTAGCATTTCACACTTCGCCCTATACTTGCCTCCTCAGGATCAATCGATTAAAAACAAGTGTTCAAATTTCTAAACTTACATTCAAATTTATCTTTCACTTTAAAGAACATTTCTATAGATTTATTGACAAATAAAATATTATGGTACAGGAGAGATTAGCTGAATTGCTTAAGAAAAAAGGTATAGGGCCTGAAGGCAGCAAAAGTCTTACAACAGAAGAGCTCAATGAGCTTGAACATTTACTTAAATCTCCTGATGTAAGCCTTACCACTGTCGCCACAATGGTAACAGCTTTGCTTACACTTGAACCCAATAATCAGGAAAAAGAATGGATAGAAAAGATTAAAGCTGCTCCTTCAAAATTTCTTCCGAATGAAATTGTACCATTTTTCACCGGTGATACAAGGGACAATTTCTATAAGCTAATCCTTAAAGTCATAAAACACGAAAACTTATCCAAAGAAGAAGCTGAAAGCGGAATAGAACAATTATTCCATATTCAAACACCAGAATACCTTAAAGGTGCTTTCCTAGAATCACAAAGGTTAAAGAGAGAGACATTCATTGAAAACAAAGCTTTCTTTTCAGGTTTGTGGAATAAAGTAGAGAGAGTAAAAACTGATCTTCCTGTAGTAGTTGATATTGCGGATAGCTATGATGGTTTTAACCGAACTTCTAATTTTTCACTATTTACTGCAGCATTGCTGGCATCACTAGACATTCCCTGTATTATTCACTCTATCGATAAAGTTGCACCTAAAGAGGGCTATACCTCCCACCAACTTTTGAAACTGGCAGGCAAAGATCCACTCAAGTCTGTTTTGCATGCTAAACAAGCATTGGAAAACAAGTCGATAGGATTAGCCTATCTGGATCAGCAGATATTTTTTAATAATCTATTTCTGCTTAAGAAGATGAGAAAGGAAATGGTTAAACGTCCTTTCCTTGCAACTTTTGAAAAACTTTTACAACCAATCCAAAGCACTCAGGGAAACTACCTTGTTTCCGGATATACACATCCACACTATAAGGAAGAAGTTGTAAAACAGCTGAAGGAACAGGGAGAATGTAAAATGGCCCTTATCTTTAAGGGACTAGAAGGGTCAACACAGTTAACACTAAGCAGAGGTTCTACCGCTATATTTTATGATGGCAATGAAATAAATGAGTCATTGGTTTCCCCTGAGGATTTTGAGCTTCCTCTTGTGGAAAGTAAACAAGATAAAAGCATCAAACCTGAAGATGTATTATCGGAAGGATTAGCGGCACTTGAGGGAAAGAAAAATTATGCGAGGGAAGCTATCATATATCAAGCCGCAGTTATAATCACTAAGTTTAACCTAATACAACAAAAAGATCTAATTTCTTTATTGCAGCAAAAGCTTGATTCGGGGGAAGCATTGAATCGATGGAACATGCTGAATATTTAAGTAAAAAATTAGCCTTCAAGGAATTTTTTGAAGGCTAATTTACAATAATCAATTCTTCACAAATCTTGAAATATAAAGTACCCCACCTTCTTTTAAGATCATCACCGAATAAATTCCCTCTCTTAAACTAGTGATATCTATCGACTCTTCATTTGTAGGGAAGCTACCATTGAGAACTTCTCTTCCTTCGTTGTTATAAATTTTATAATAAGTATTCAGAACACCTTCGATTGAAATTTTAATTCTGTCTTTTGCCGGATTCGGCGACAGGCTTACAGCCCTCCCTAACATATTTGGATAAAGGCCTAATACTAAGTCGAGAGGTTTACCCTTTTCGATTGTTCCTTTTTTATAATAAACTAATTGACGGCTATCTTTAGATAATATATCTCCAGATAAATTATAGTATGGTCCACCCAACCCCTGTGCGTACTCTCTATAGTAATCCATAGATGGAATTATATACATTTCTTGGTAGCAGGAATCACCTACTACCTTCCTAGAATAGCTACCGTCATTAACGCGTTTTATCATAACAGAAGGATCTCCCAAACGTAAAAACTGGGAATTATAAGATGCTTCAAAATCATCCTCATTTTTCTTTAAGGGTATTTGATTGATGCCATTTAGATCCGGGGTTAATGCAACTTTAATTAAAATTGTATCTAAATGTACAGTAAAGATTTCTTCCCCTCCATAAATACTTCCTTTAGTTTTATTCTCCAAAACCTCCATTTGATAAACTATTGAATCATTGCTGAAAGATTTCTCCAGGATAATCTGACGAATTTTATTCTCTACTATTTCCCCTGCATATATGGAATATTCTTCAATGTGAAACTCATCATCAACTTCAAAATCATAGATCTCTTTTTCAGTTATATTTTTAACACCTATGTTAAATTGATCCACTCCTGCAAGCAGCAAGGAATTGGTATCTTCAGGGAAATGGAGTATATCATATGTTTTAACGAATCCATATTTTTTACTGATCTTCCATTCCCTACCATTGAAGGGATGGCTTAATGGGCTGTTGTCTTCATTTTTATTCAAAGAAACAGTTATAGTCAAAACAGAGTCTGTTACCTGATCTTCATATATATTAAAAGTTTCCAATCCTTTACCGATCACGGTAGCTAAAAAATGATTCTGTTCGGTTTGGAAAAAGATCCAGGAGTCATTTACGTTTGCATATTTTTTGAATATAAGGGAATCATCATTGGAGTTAATAAAGATCTCTTGCTGATCTTTAGTCATAATTATGTTTTTCCCTGTCCATGCATAACCTCTGTTTGATATTATACATTCAGGTTCTCCTAAATCTGTACGCTTAAAAATCCTGAAATTATCATAAAGAGTATCTTCATTAACTAACCTAGTACTTTCTATACTAACAGGGATAAAGCTACCTGTAATCCCCCAGTCCATTTTCTGAAAGTTCTCCGGGGACTTAAAATACGTTGTGCCATCAGAGTGAATAGTCTTAAACTGAGCATATGAGTTTAAAGACAAAATTAAAAAAAACAATGGTAAAAATTTTCTCATAAAGTATTTATTAAAAATGAATGTGTAACTATTCAACTTGGGCGCCAAAAACATTAAAGATCCATAAACACTGCTCCTTCATGATATTAAATACATTTTGAGCCCACATAAATTAGACGTCATATTTACTAAATGTTCCCACTCTTAATACTTACTATTATAGTATATTACTTAAGCATTAAAAATTTTTACAAATTTTGCCCCCTCTATAGGGAAATAAAAGAATAGATAAAAAGTTTAAAACAAAATGGCCCTGAATAAAATCTACTCAGAGCCATTTAAAAAAGTTAATTAAAAACTAATTCTTCACAAATCTTGATGTATATATAACTCCTTCTTCTTTCATTATCATTAATGAATAGATCCCAGCTTTGAGGTTGTTCACATCAATGCTTTCTTCTGTACTCAAAAAGTTGCCGTTCAGCATTTCTCTTCCTTCAATGTTATAAATCTTATAACTTGTATTCAGAATCCCTTCGCTCGAAACTTTAATCCTGTCTGTAGTTGGGTTTGGAGAGAGGCTAATGGCCACGTTAAGCTTATTGGCATAAATTCCTAATACAAGGTTGTATGGAGTGCCCCATTCTTTAGATCCTTTTTTATAATATACCAATTGTAGTCCCTCTGTGGTAGGAAATAGGTAATTATCAATATAAGCTGAATAATAAGGGCCTCCTAAGCCTTCTATAAACAGAACATCCCTAGGGCTTCCATCAATCACTGCTTCATAACAAGTATCACTTGCTGGAGAATAAAAACTCAGATCATCCAATGACTTTGCCATAAGGGTGGTACTTTTATGTATATACTGATAGGTATACGCCGCAGCATTTCCCGGTAAAGGCTTACAAGGCAATTCATTTAAGTGTTCATAACTTGATTGAAAATAAAATTTCCACATAACAGTATCTACACTTGCAGAAAATGTTTCTCCTTGCTGAGTTCTTTGAGATACGTTATCGCTGATTTCAACATTATAAATAACGTTATCACTATTTAAACTTTTAGACAGAATCCGCTGAACCACCTTTCGTTCCTTATAATAATAGCCCTCTATATAATCACGGACATGCATTATATCTCCCTCTTCAAAATTAAAAACATCTGCTACGGTTAAATTCTTAACTCCTACATTTTCAAACCCAGCAAGTGTTAGAGTATTTGTATCAAGCGGAAAATTCAACAAATCATATGCTTTGATAAAGCCATAACTTTTACTGACTTTCCATTCCTTCCCATTAAAAGGATGCTCCAGCGAACTGTTATCAGAATTCTTTTTAAATGAAATTGAAATAGACATTACAGAATCGGTTACAGACGTCCCATAAATACTGAAGGTTTCTGGCTCCTTTTTGGTAACAGTAGCGACAAAATGGTTCTCATCTGAATTATAAAATATCCACGTATCATTCACATTTGCATATTTTCTAAATACTAAAGAATCATCATGTATATTGATATAAACTTCTTTCTGACCTTCGGTCATTAGAATTTTTTTTCCTGTCCATGCCCATCCTTTATTGGTCAGATAACAAGGATCGCCATATTCTGAATTGTTCTTGTTTCGCCTGAAGACATTGTAGTTATAATAAATTGTATCTGTTGCAACAACTTCTTTTCGTTCTATTGAGACAGGAATAAAATCTCCTGAAGGTCCGTACATTCCAAGCTTGCTTTGAGCTATGTCCTGGGACTTGTACTCATAAAAGCTTCTCTTATAAGGATAAAGGGTTTTAAACTGTGCCACTGAGCTTAAAGAACTGAATCCTAGAACAATGAGAAACAAAAATTTTGTAGTTATTTTATTCATATAAAAAGTTATGATTAAGATTAATAATTGAGGATTTCCTTTTTATCCAATCCTATAATTAGACTTTAAAAATTAATATTCGTTCCCTTAAATTCAATACAACAATAAAGAATCTTTTTCTCCGAAAAGCTACCAAAAGTACATACCATTGAAAATCAAAAATTTATATAAAACAAAATAATCCCATTATTTCCGGCAGAAAAAAAACTTTATTATTTCTTAAACAATTTTACTCCTATTTAACTTAAGGTTCTCAGTTTTCATAAACCATCTAAACTTATAACTATGGGAAAAGGAGATAAAAAATCTAAAAAAGGAAAGCTCTTTAAAGGAAGCTTTGGAAACTCAAGAAGACGCAAAACGGAGAACGTTATTACTTCACCACCCGCAGCTGCGCCAGCTAGTAGTTCGAAAAAAAAGTCAACTAAATAATTCCATTTTGAAAAAAGCATACTGCCTGTGTGCTTTTTCACCTTTTTTATTCCATTTTTTGATTTTAAAACTATAAATATTAATAATTAACTCATCTAACTACTTATTTTCCCCGTTAAAGCTTGGACCTGACATAGGTTTTTCCTTTATTTCCACAAACAAGTATTAAAATTCTATGAAAAGACTTTCATTCTTACTTTTTTTCATTATTTGTTTCAATACAACAAAACATGCTTATTGTCAAGGCACAAGCCTTAGTCAGCCGATCAATTCACCACTGGGAGAAGAATTAAACCCCAGCGTTAGCGCAGACGGCAAGACATTACTATTCCTATCTAACTATGGTGAGGAAAAATCATATCCAGTTGTAAGCTATCTTAAATCAGGGGTCTGGACAAGACCAGATGAGGTAACTGCTCTTAATACCCCTTCTACTAAGCTTAATAACAACCTTGGATATAATTTAAGCCCTATGGGGAATGAAATATTCTTTTCCAGCAACAGATATGGTGGCATAGGAAGCAATGATCTCTGGATGGTTGAAAAAACGCCAACTGGATGGTCTACTCCCAAGAACCCAGGAAAGCCTTTAAATTCAGCGCAAGGAGAAGCTGATCCCAGTTTATCTCCCGATGGGAAACAACTGTATTTTGTAAAATGGACAGACAAGAAATCATCTGCTGGACTGCCCTGTGGTAAGATAACTGTTTCTCAACGTACTAGCAAAGAAGGCTTCAGAGAACCTGTAGACCTTCCTGCTCCCGTTAACTCAGGCTGTGAATGCTCTCCAAGAATACTTTCAGATGGAAAAACATTAATCTTTTCTTCCGAAAGAGCAGGAGGAAAAGGAGGATTTGACTTTTACAGGACTCAACGTAAAGACGACGGGAGCTGGACAACACCCATTCCACTCACCTATATTAACACTAAAGCAGATGAGGTTTATGCAGCCATCCCTGCTAATGCCGAAATGATCTATTATACTGCTGTCAACGGCAAATCAAAAGATATCTATAGAAGCAAGCTTTCCCCAGAGTTTCAACCAGACAGAGTATTTCTTCTTGCAGGAAAGATAAAAGAAGAAACAGGAAAAACTGTTGCCGGCAAAATTATAGTAACAGAACTTCCTTCCAAAAAACTTATTTCAGTTATAAATCTGAAACAAGACGAGCCTTATCTGATCATACTGCCAAAAGGAAAAACATTTGATGTCACTGCTTATGGCAGCACCAAAGGCTGGTTCTACAATGGCAACCAAATTCCGCTTGATACGCTTACAAAATCTGTATACAAAGAACAGGATTTCAAACTACCGGCAGTAAAACTTAATACGGCTATTGATCTTTCCCATATCCAGTTTGAAGGAAGTTCTTTATCTCCATCCTCTTCTATGGATCTTGACAAACTTGTAAAATGGCTTCAGGAAAATCCAACTGCAGCAATTGAAATAGGGACTTCTATTCCAGAAGTAAAATCAGATACTATTCAAACTCCTGAACTCACAGAAGTCAAGGAAGAAACTGTAACTCTAGACACAACACAATATATTCGCAAAATTTATCACAATGATGTTACACAGAAACACGCTGATGCTATAGCATCTTATCTCACTCAAAAAGGCGCTGCAAGTACAAGGATAAAACCAGTAGGTTATGGAGACAAGAAAAAATCTAATGACAGTGGCAACAAGGTAGAAATTACGATATTGAAAGAATAAAAAATCAAGGATAATAATACCAATTAAAAAAACTCATTGATATCTACTTTATCAATGAGTTTTTCAATTATTTACATTACTGAATTAAGATAAGTATATTGGAGTACGCTAAGGAGTTTCAACTATATATATTTCATTACTGAATATTCATTCTTTTGGATTCAGTTATTTCTTAATGAAAATACGAATGAAGTACGCTTATCCGGCGCGACACCTAATTCAATAATATTTTTTTTGTTAAATGATCTTTCTTCCAGAATAGATTCTCCTAACATTTCGTAATAAAATTTCTCCTCAAAAACGTGAGGTAAGAAGCCAGCCATTCCTAAAAGAATCATCTTGTTTACCTCATTTCGCCCAACTACCAGCTTTTTTTCTTCAAGCAAACTAAACACCTCTATGATTACACGAGGATTTAAAGTAAGACAGACCTCGGTAAAATCAAGAAAAATTGTATGATCAAAATTTTTCATATAAGCTTTAAGGAAAGCATTATGTACCTTTTCAGGAAATGTATCTCCGAACTGCACATAGCTCCCGGAGCACAGACACTGAGCAGCAAGGCGTCCTTCCTCTGTTTTTGAAAATACAAATATTTCCGAAGCAACTGGCTTTAACAACCTGATAATTGATTCAAGCTGTTCAAAAGAGAGTTTTAGGTCATTCCAGAAAACCATTACTAATTCTTTTCTTTCCATAGAGCTTGAAATTTGAAAGTCTATAAACAAATTTTATTAAGGTTGAATAAATAAGCTGACCGAATGACCACTTAGTTTTCACTATGCTCATACCGATCTATCATCCAATCAACAGACATAGACATTTTATGTACATGTACATAGTTATAGCCCAGGTCTAGCCAATAAGGATTCCTCTAGCTTAAATGCAATTTATTCTTTGATGAAAATAATCTTAAACTTGGGCGGTAAATGTTTGATTTTAACATCATAAAAATAAAATTGTTTCTGAGCTAACCTAGGGATTTTATCCACAAAAATTCAACAATTACTGAACTATTTTCACCCTATCAATAAGCAAACTAATTGGAATGCACATGTTGTTTTGATGATGTAACATAGGGGAATGATGATGGATATGGATATGGATAGATTAACAAGGGAAGATTTCGAAAGACTTGCAGGTATTAAAAGCCAAAACTGTATTTCTATATTTATACCAACCCACAATAAAGGGATGGAAGTAAATGAAGGCCTTGACTGGCTGCAGTTTAAGAACCAATTGACAGAGGTTAGAGATAAGCTTCTGAAAAAGAATTATCAGGAAAAGTATGTTACAGAATTATTGGCTCCGGCTTTTAATCTTTTGAATGATACCGGTTTTTGGCATCTTCAAGATAAGGGGCTGGCAGTATTTATGAATGATGAAAATCTTAGCTACTACCGTTTGCCAGTTTCTTTTGAAGCTGAAAACTATGTGGGCAATGCATTTGTACTTGATCCTTTATTTATCTTTTTCAGAGAAGAAGGAAAATTTTACACATTGGCTTTAAGTCAGAAAAAAGTAAAATTATTCAGGAATAGCAGGTATCACTTCGAGGAAATCTCCCTCCCTTCTTCAGTTCCACAAAACACAGACGAAATATTATCCCAGTATGAATTCACCAAAAGAACCATACAGGGCAAAAACATGGGAGGCGGAACTATTTACCATTCTCATACAGATAGCTTTTACAACGATCAATATACTCTTGAATTTTTTAGACAGGTTAACACTGGTGTCAACGAAGCTTTAAGGGATGAAGAGAAATTACCATTAGTCCTATTTGCTGTTGATAATATGCATTCAGTTTATCAGAAGGCAAATTCTTATCCTAACCTTTTCAAAGAAGGTGTGAATGGGAACCCAGATCATCTTCTTGATGAAGAGATATTTGAAAAATCTTTGCAGGTGATGAGATCTGAAATGCTCAAACCACTTAAAAAGAAAATTGATACCTATAATGCTTTTGCAGGCACTGGCAAAACATCTTATGCAATTGATGAAATTGTTAGAGAAGCTCAGGCCGGAAGAATAGATACCTTGTTTATTGAAAAAAATAACCATTTATGGGGAACCTTTAATGAACAATCAAAGGAAACCAAAATGGGAAAAGCTTCTGACAAAGACAGTACTTCATTAACCACTAAAGCTGCCGCATTTACTATTGAGAATGGTGGCTTTGTATATGAAGTAAGTCCGGAAGAAATGCCGGAAGCCGGTCAACCTATGGTGGCTGTATTCAGATTTTGATTCTTTCCAAATGATAGCTGGTCTTTCCTACATGAAAGGACCAGCTATTTTTTTAATGCGTATGCAAGATATGTACCAGCCATCAACAGAGAATATTCTATAGACGAAAAATGCTCTTGCACGAATGAAAAATAAAAATCAGTGGTCTTGAATAAATTTGAAGGTAGTACAACTGAGCAATAGGTATACATGGCTACTAAATAGCTAACAATTGCCAATAAACAGGATAAAAAAGCAATAAAAATGATAGAACCACTTCCTTTGAAATGATAAACCATTACGAACGAAATAACTCCAAGCATCATTGTGCAGGGTTTAAGTGTATAAAAGATTAGCATTTCCCAGCAAAAAATAAAAGTAAGGAATAACACTACCCAGGAAAAAATGAACTTAATCCGGATATTTTTTTTTATGCTTCCTGAATGAGCATCTGATAAAGAAAGAGGAAGAGACATAGCGCGGATAGTTTAACCAATTGTTATTAATCCAAAACTAGTACCTCAAAATAATTCAGTGGTTATTTGCCTGTTAAAAAATTATTAATTCAATAAATGATTCAGAATCAAAATTTAACGGAAGCTCCCAATCTCGCCTGGGTAGAAAAAATATCCAATTTTCTTGATAGTAAATTCAGAATACCCGGAACTAAATTAAAATTTGGCTGGGATCCTTTGATTGGCCTCATTCCCGGAATTGGTGACTTTACAGGCTTTATCATATCTGCAATACTAATGTTGTACATGACAAGATATGGAGCCAGCAGAAAAGTAGTTATTGTCATGAGCCTTAATATACTTCTGGATGCCATGATTGGCACTGTCCCAATAGTAGGCTCTTTATTTGATTTCGGATTTAAGGCAAACAAAAGAAATATTGAATTGCTGAAAGAGCATTATTACGAAGGTAAACACCAGGGAAATGGAAATGGGATCATCCTGACAATTATGTTTGCTTTAATTTCTCTCTTTGCGTTGCTGATATTTTCGATATTTAAATTAATAACTTTCATCATTCATATTTTCTAAAACATAAAAAAATTCCGAACGATTTCATCTTAGATGTTTGTTTAAGAATCATGATAAATAAAATCCGTCTCTCCCTTTTAACACTGTCATTTTGCGTTGCAACAATCCTTTGTAGTTATGCTAAAACACCTGGAAATACTGATGAAAACACCAGTATAGAATCTATTTTTAAATCTGGTATAAAATCAGATAAAGACACCAGACTGGTCATTAAAGCTATACTTGGTGTAATAGGATTAAAAGCCAACTTTGAAATAAAACCTGCCAATGTACCTAATGCTACTGCTATTATTCAGAAAGACAAAAGGTACATATTATACAACCCTAGTTTTATTTCATCAATAAACAACTCGGTGCATACCAATTGGGCTGCTATCAGCATACTTGCTCATGAGATAGGACATCATCTTAACGGGCATACCCTAATAAAAGGAGGTAGTAATCATAGAGTCGAACTGGAGTGTGATGAGTTTTCAGGATTTATATTAAGAAAAATGGGTGCATCTCTGAAAGAAGCCCAGGCAGCTGTAAACGGACTTTGTAGAGACAAAGAATTCCCCACTCATCCGGGGAGAAAGTCAAGACTGAATGCTATTGAAAGAGGCTGGAATAAAGCCGACTGGCAGCAGAAAGGACTGAATGCAATTATCAAGGAAACAACAGCAGATGACGATACACTTTAAGGGAGCTTAACTCCCTTATTTTTTTTCCAAAGCTTTTTCAATGGCCCTTATCACTTCTCCTCTTTTAGAATAACCATTAGCGATCATGATATACTGACCATCTTTATTTAACAATACTGCGGGAAATCCACTCACACCAAGTGCTTCAGCATGTTTAAATTCTTCAGCAACTGCTTGCTTCATTTGTTCAGAGTTAAAAATTTCTTTAAAAGATTCCTTATTAATGTTAAACTGTGGCAGCAATTCCAAGTAAGTGTTAATATCTGAAGTATTTCTATTTTCTACATAAAAAGAATTTTGAACTTTTTTAAAGAATTCAAATTCCGAGCCTGGTTTTAACTTACGAACCGTTGCCACCGCCCTGGCCGCTGGCTCAGTATCATAAACAAACCTGCTGGAATCCGCTAAAATGTTATAACTAAAAGGCTGTCCGCTTGCTTTTTTAACCTCTTTCCAATGCTGCCTCAGAAACTTTTTCATTTCAGCATCCATGGGTTCCTTTGTATAAGGCCTTAAACCTCCGTTTAAAAGCTTAAAATCAACTTCATCTTTAAAACGTTCTTTTACAGCTGTAATCTCAGGGGAGAAGCCATAGCACCAGGAACACATGACATCCCCAACGTAAATCAATTGGGGCTTCAGAGCATTATTTTCCTGCCTTACCTTAAACGCCAAAGAAAAAACAACAGTAACAGCGATTACAATAGCTAATGTAATAAAAGATCTAAAGGACATATTTTTTTATAATGAATAAATAAAATTAAAAATTAAAAAGTGCTAGTAAAAGGCTATCTCTATAAATTTTATATGCCCCGCTGCTGCAATGAGTCCGCTCTATCTTCAGCATTGACGTTTTCAAAATTTTCTCTATTAATTTCTTCATAGAGGTCCACACCTGGCTGAGGATTAACCGCTGTACCAGGTTCATTTATAGTTCCTGTTCCAAAATGATCTGCACTTTCTGCAATAGTAAAATCTTTACAGGACATCAATCCTGTCAAGGACAAAATGATCACCAAATTTCTCATAACTCATCCTCCTTCCTTCCTTTCTTTATAAAACCCAGTAGGAGATTCGATTGTTTATCGAAGAGATTGATGTTTAAGTCTGCTTGAAAATACTTATAACAAGTATTTAATAAGCTGCTATATTCTAATATTTTTCAAGTTCATAAAAATCATAATCGTTACCTTTCCCATATCTAATAAGATCTGAAATCATATAATTCTCCAGGGTTTGAAGGTCTTTTACCCGAAAATCATTATCAGCAGTTTTCTCTAAAACCTGGAATAATGCCTTTTCACCATAATTTTTCAAAATATACTTCTTCCCTACTCTGATATTTTCAAATGACAATGCCATAATTGTTCCCTATGCGATTACATATACAAAACTATAATTTTTTTTATTCTGTTAAGGAAGTAATAGAACAGGAGGGCTATATTATGAGAGGTAAAGTGCTAAACCAGGGAAATTTTGAGTTGCTTAAAAGCGTAGAGGGAAGGCTTTTATTACTGATTAATTCAGACATTAAAAATGAAAAATACTTCTGGGATGTATCCGGAGATTATGAGTATCTAATACAGACAGAAGGAGTTAATGAAAAATCAGGCGATACTACTTTTGAAGTAATCAGAACAGGACATTTCTACTTAATAGACATTATTGACGACCCTGAATATCCGGATTTACCTCATCTCTATCTTCAGGATGAAAGAAATAATTATGAAGATTTTATTTTGCCAGACGGCCTCCCTGATCTTTTAGATACTGAACAAGAGATCATTACAACAGGCAATTTCGTTGATCAGGAAGAATTAGACACGTTCGTCTATAATTATGAAATAATAGAAAAGAACAAGTATCTTTAAAACATACTTCTTCTGAAACCCACAGCCGGACTGAGTGCCGGCTTTTTTATTAACAAGACATCAAAACCAGCTGTTACAATTGTATCAGAAGTGCAATATTCAATTGTTGGTATGAAAAGTTTGAGAAAGATTTTACTATTATTATGTTTAATTAGTGTGTGTTTATCTTGTGTTAGTAATCAGGGGTCTTCAGAAAACAGAATGATTGGTACTGTAGATGTTTATTATTTGGAAGATTCAAGATGGTTTCAGAAAGTTTATAATAGATATATTCCTCTTGAAAATGAAATTGCTTCACTTCAACAGTTACCTGCCGGAATAAAAGTAGTTTTTTTCGGAGGCATATGGCAGGACAAGACTCAGGAGGCTTTGGCAAAATTATATAAAACAGCAGATATGGCAGGGTTTACAGAAGACCAAATTCAAATTTATCTTGTAGATGGAAATTTAAAAAGCCCTGAAGAGTTGGAAAAAAATTATCAGATTGCCCAGATTCCTACTTATATTATAGAACAAGACGGAAAAGAAATAAGTAGAATTGAAGGCCTTCCTCAAAAACCTATAGAGCAGGTTTTACTTACCACTCTGGAATTTGAGATTCCTATAGCTCGCGCAACTTCAGCACCTCCACCGCGGGATGCAAAACTCGTTAAAAATACTTCAAGAGTAACTAAAAAAAGAAGTGGCGAATAACCACTTCTTTTTCATATATCAATATCCCTGTTTCCAGGAGTTCGGACCATGCAAGTATTTCTATGAAACATAGCATTTACAGGACAGTATGAGAACATTGCTGTTAATATCAATGCTACTCCTGCTATCCCCATGATCCATCCTGCTGTACCCGCAACAACGATTCCTGCAACAAATAATATAATTCCAACAATCCATCGTACCGACTTTTCTCTACCACATACATTTGCAGCCATAACTTTTTTATAATTTTCCTTTGTTACATTTTATTATTATTATTATTATTCATTTATACACATCCTAAGGCTTTCTAAGCATTACCGATTTTTGGGGAATTAAATGATTCCTTCAACCTCGCACCCTCATCAAGCCTAGGAACATAGCAGCTTTATCTTTTTTCTATAAAAACTTATATAAGTGGCATTAGCTCCCCTTATTAATTAAAGAAAAAGACAAGTTCTCAAACCAATCATATTTGCCGTAATTATCTGTTCTGTAGTGAACATTCTTTTAAAAGAACATTCCCTGACAAATATTAATTTCTCCACTTCTTAAGTATTCTAATTTGTATTAACAAAGAAGATTTTAAGCTGATTATTATGCGAGGGAAAAAAAATCCATTTGGGAAAAAATATCAAATCTCTCAGATTCATACTTACATACTTATATACTTATATCAAAATATACCAAGGGAAGCTTTAGATAGAATTGAAGGTCCTCCTCAAAAAACTATTGAGCAGGTTTTACTCCCTACTCTGGAATTTGAGATTACTATTGATCGTTCAACTTCCGCACCTCAGGATGCTAACTTATAAAGAGAATACTTCAAACATACTAAGAAAGAAAGAAGTGGAGAATAACCCACTTCTTTTCCATATGTTAATCTCCCTGTTTCCGAGGGCTCGAACTATACAACTGTTTCTGTGAAATAAGGCTTTTGCGAGACAGTACTAAAACATTATTCTTAACATCAATCCTACTCCCCATTATCCATCCTGCTGTTCCTGCAACAATGATTCCTGAAATAAATAAAATAATTTCAACAATCCCTCGCGCAGACTTTTCTCTACTACAAACATCTGCAGCCATAAATATAATTTAAATTTTAAACATCAATCTAAACCTTTTTATGATATCGATTATAGGAGAATTAGATAACTTCTTTTAATCTCCTCTCAAATTCTATAAGCTTAGTATTTTATGCCATATTAATTTCTACCTGCTAAACCAATTTTATCATTAAAAGGAGAAGCCAAGTTATTTACCAATACTATTAGCATTTTACCGGCAGTGATCTTCATTTATTCGTAGTCCCTATTAAAATGACACTTCCCTACTCAAAATTAAATTTCTCACCTTTACCCCTCTACCCCTCTTTAACAAAGAGGATTCCAAGCTGGTTTACTTAAAATATGAAGGGGAAAAATTCCATTTTGGAAAAAAAGATTGTATCACCGACTAAGGAGATACTTAAAGTGAAATATCTGGAAACCAGAAACTCAACTGTAGCACTTTGTAAATACCTTAAAACGGAAGATTATGTCGCACAACCAGCCATGGATATTAGTCCGCCCAAATGGCACCTTGGCCATACAACATGGTTCTTTGAATACTTTATCCTGATGGTTTATGCGGATAGATACAAAGAATATAATCCATCATTTGCATATTTTTTCAACAGCTATTATGAAAGCTTAGGGAACAGAGTATTTAGAGGTGACAGAGGCAACATGACAAGACCTTCGGTAGAAGAAATATATCAATATAGGATCGTGGTGGACGAAGCCATTATGACACTCTTAAATTCCATTCCTTTTCCTTCTGATGAGCTATCCAAACTGATAACTCTTGGAATCAATCACGAACAACAACATCAGGAGCTTCTAATTACAGATATAAAATACATATTAGGTCATAACCCTTTATATCCTTCTTTATTTCCCAGAATAGAAACATCCGTTAACGTCTCCAATCATGAACCAGTTGAGCAATACCTCGAAGTAGAAGAAGGGTTATACGAAATAGGAACTTCTGATATTGACAATTTCTCTTATGATAATGAAAGAGAGAAACATAAAGTCTACCTTCATCCCTTTCAGTTTCTAAACCGACTTGTAACCAATGGCGAATACATTGATTTCATTGAAGACAAGGGATATCAGAATTTTACGTTCTGGCTTTCTGCAGGATGGGAATGGGTAAATCAGAACCATATAGATGCCCCCCTATATTGGCATAAGTTAGAGAATGAATGGCATTACTATACACTGACGGAGGGTCTTACAAAAGTTGATAGAGACAAACCTGTTACACATGTCAGCTTTTATGAAGCTGATGCTTATGCTAAATGGAAGAATAAAAGATTGCTAACCGAACAGGAATGGGAAAGTGCGTGTCTGCTTTATACACCCAACCCTAGTGATAAAAATAACTTCATGGAAAGTATGGCTTTTGAGCCAAAGGTAAGAGAAAGCGAAAATAGCCTTCAGTTATTCGGAGACTGTTGGGAATGGACAAACAGTGCATATCTCCCCTATCCATATTATCAAAAAGAACCCGGAGCTCTTGGGGAATACAATGGTAAATTTATGATCAATCAAATGGTGCTTAGAGGAGGTTCCTGCGCAACACCATTATCGCATATCCGACCAACCTACAGAAATTTTTTTCAAACGGAAAAAAGATGGCAGTATACAGGAATAAGATTGGCAGACTATATATTTTAAAAAGTAATGGACATATCAGATATTGTGAAAACTATCAGTCAGGAGAACTTTGCAGAAGACCTTATCAAAGGGTTAAGTAGCATTCCTAAATATCTTCCATCAAGATATTTATATGATGATAAAGGCGATGTTTTATTCCAGAAGATAATGAACCTCGAAGAATATTATCTTACAAGAGCTGAATTTCAAATTCTGCAAAATAATAAGGAAGATCTTCTTGATTATTTTATTCATTATAACAAACCCTTTGATCTCATTGAGCTAGGCGCCGGCGATGGACTCAAGACCAGAATACTCCTAAAATTTTTAACCGATAAAAATGCCGCCTTCCAATATATACCGGTAGACATTTCAGGAAATATTCTCAAATTATTATCATCCGAACTACGCAAAGAATTTCCAGACCTGGTATTAAAACCCCATTGCAATGATTATTTCAGCGCCATGTCTGAACTTCGAAAATTTGAAGGAAAAAGGAAAGTAGTGCTGTTCATGGGAGGCAACATCGGTAATTTCAGCCTGCAAGAAAGCATTAACTTTTATAATGAGCTTAACAAGAGCCTTTTGGCTGGAGATCTAGTACTCACAGGTTTTGATCTAAAAAAAGATCCAAGATTGATTTTAAAAGCTTATGATGACTCAGAAGGCATCACTGCCAAGTTCAATCTCAACTTACTTGAAAGAATAAACAAGGAGTTTTCAGGTGATTTTAAAACCGAAAATTTCAGCCATTTTCCATATTACGATCCGACTACCGGAGAATGTAAAAGTTTTTTATTAAGCACAGTAAACCAGAGTGTGAGACTTAAAGCTCTTGATCTTAATATTAGTTTCAGAGCTTGGGAAAGTATTCAGACAGAAGTATCAAAAAAATATTCCGAAAATGAAATAGAAGCACTAGCAGATCTTACAGGTTTTGCCAAAATTCACAACTTTTACGATGATAACAAATATTTCACAGACTCTCTTTGGGTGAAAAAATAAAAGTTAACACATTTTGCTTATTTTGCACCGCGAACCACATTGAAGGATAAAATTGTTTTAATTTCATATACTATATGATTCTTTATATAAAGAATTAAGGGATAGAGTCCTGAGTAGGTAAGCAATTTGAAAAATTTGTTAAGCAAAATGAAAAGCGAATTTATTAACAAGGTATTTCTTTCTTACAAACTGGCGAAACCTAATCCCCAGCCTGAAAGCATATATGATATTTTGAATGAGTATTTAAAGCTAATGTTTCCGGAATTATCTGAAAAACAATACGGAAATATTGAAGAGGTTGAAGCGAGATATAAAGAGCTGCATCAACAACTTTTAACTTCTTTTCAGTCGATGCAAAGGTTCCTTCCTAAAAAGGCTGAAGTTATTACCAACGGTTTTCTGGATTACCTACCTGGCATATTTGATAAGTTAAAATCAGATGTTGAGGCAATTGTTATCGGCGACCCTGCAGCTACCAGTGCATATGAGGTAATAAGAGCTTATCCGGGTTTTTATGCCATCGCCATGTACAGAATGGCCAATGTACTTTTTAAGATGTCGATTCCTGTTCTAGCCAGAATTGTTACTGAGTTTGCTCATTCAAAGACAGGCATTGATATTCACCCTGGAGCTGAAATTGGTTCGCACTTTTGCATAGACCATGGCACAGGCATTGTTATCGGTGAAACTTCCATAATCGGCAGCCATGTTAAAATATATCAAGGCGTAACGCTTGGAGCACTAAGCGTAAACAAAAGTATGGCAAGCAAAAAAAGACATCCTACAATAGAAGATCATGTGGTTATCTATGCCGGAGCAACAATTCTTGGCGCCGATACTATCATTGGGCATCACAGTATTGTTGGAGGAAATGTCTGGCTGACCAAAACTGTCCCTCCTTTTTCAACGGTATATCATAAAGCTCAGATTGAAATTGGTAAATTGGAAGACATCAAAGGACTTCCAGGATATTGATAAATCAAATATTAATATTAAAAGATTATAAAATTTTACTCAATGGCATCACTTCTTGACTTTGTTGGAAATACTCCACTGGTCGAAATAAAAAATATTAACCCTAACAAAGCTGTAAAAATTTTTGCTAAGCTTGAGGGACACAATCCTGGTGGAAGTGTAAAAGACAGAGCAGCCTATGGAATGATCAAAGGCGCCCTCTCACGCGGGGAATTAAAACCAGGTATGAAGCTAGTGGAAGCAACAAGTGGAAATACCGGAATAGCCCTCGCCATGATAGCACGCTTATTCGGACTGGAAATTGAAATAATCATGCCTTCCAATGCAACCAGGGAAAGGGTACTCACCATGGAAGCCTTTGGAGCAAAGGTGATTCTTACCCCTTCAGAAAAGTCAATGGAAGGTGCTATCGACCTCGCACATGAGAAAGTTGCTGGAGGAGGTTATTTTATGCTTAACCAGTTTGCAAATCCGGACAATTATATGGCTCACTACCACGGCACAGGTCCGGAAATCTGGAAAGACACTGAACATAAGATAACTCATTTTGTCTCTTCGATGGGTACAACTGGTACAATAATGGGGACATCTAAATTTTTAAAGGAAAAAAACGAATCCATACAAATTGTAGGTGTTCAGCCTATGGACGGTTCACAGATACCGGGCATTAGAAGATGGCCAAAGGAATATCTTCCTAAAATATTTGATCCTTCAAGAATAGATAGAATTATTGATGTATCACAGGAAGATGCCATTAATACAGCCAGAAGACTTAGTAAAGAAGAAGCTATCTTTGGGGGAATGAGCAGTGGAGGAGCTATGGCGGCATCCATAAAACTTGCTACTGAATTGCAAAAAGGAGTTATCGTTTGCATCATTTGCGACCGTGGAGACAGGTATTTATCTACGGATCTTTTTGGCCAATAAACTCTAAAAACCTTTTAGATTGATATCAGTTTTCTATCTGAAATCAATTTAAAAGGTCAAATGTCTTTTTCAACTTATATTCGTCAAAGGACAGCGTTGCTGGTAGGAGTTTTTTACCTTTTCTCTTGTGAAAGTTCAAAAAAAACTAGTACTGGGTCAGAGTCAACAACAGGTTATAATGATAAGGGCACTATTGAAGTTCCGGATGAATACGTCATTTCTAAAGAGCGTGCAGGAAATTTAACCATAGACATGCCAATTAAAAATATTTACAATTATTATGATAAATCCCAAATTAGCAAATCTTCTTTTACATCTGAAGGACAAAAATTTGAAGCATATTTTATAAAAACAAGCAGAGATACATCAAGGTACCTTAGAGTAGACCCTATATGCACAGACTCCTGCAAAATCTGGAGAATTAAGGTATATGACAAAAGATATAAAACAAGATCAGGCATAGGCATAGGCTCTAAAGTAGGAGATATAAAAAGTTATCATTTTATTGATTGGGCGGGAAATACTGAAGATGGCCCTGCCTTTGGTCTTGAACGCCTCGGAATTACCTTTTTAATCGACACTACCTCTTTACCAGTAACCACCAGGCAAAACATAGATATTGAAACACTATCTGATTCTGCCAAAGTATCGGGTATATTGATTACTAAAGGTCACAGTCGTTGATCTAGCCACAAATTGTTTACAAGTCAGTATAAAAAATGAGGGTCCTGACTAGGGCTTACTTAAACTTCATTTACTGACATTACAACTCCTTTGTAATTATTTTCATTTTCAAGTAGTCGCCATATCTTCTCTGCAACCTTTTCAGGAGATACAAGCATATGCTCCTTTTTATAATTAATAAATTCCTCTACACGACTAAAATCTTCCGGAGAAACTTTTCTAATCTCAGTCTGCATAGGTGTGTCTAATATTCCAGGAGCAAGGGAGAAAAATCTGAAATTGCTATGCGAAAACTTGGCTTCGTTGGCAGCCACAGCGGTCTGCATATCAAGAGCTGCTTTCGAACTACAATAAACAGACCACCCGTCGACAGGTTTTTTACCTGCACCGGAGCTGATATTTAAAATCAATTTCGATGCATCATTATTTCTATATCTGCTAACAAATTCATTCATGAGTAAAGCAGGGGCTATAACATTACAATTATAACCATCAATGATCTTGCTATCATGTTGTTTTCCCAGGTAGGTAATTTCACCAATATTTCCTGCATTATTAATCAAGCAAATTTTTGAAGGATTTTTGAAGTTGGGAAAAATACTATCGTAAAATTTATGAAGTGAATCAACCTCTGAAAGGTTTATAAAGAGGTGCTCATAATTATCGTGATGAATAGAGACAGTGCGGGAAATTCCTATAACAAAATTGCCAGGGTCAGACAAAATTCGTTCTGCAATCGCTTTTCCCAATCCTTTGCTGGTTCCTGTTATTATATAATATTTCATAGTTCCTGGTCGGCTTCCTTTTTCATAGAATAACCAGGAATCTCAATTATAGTTGTAGTACCTTCAGAAATTTTGGAATGTAGCTGTATTCGGCCCTTTAATTTTTCTATTACACTCTTAACAATATAAAGTCCCAACCCCGAACCATCAGACAGCTCTGTTCCCCTGTAAAACATATCAAATATCCTGTCTTTGGCATCTTCGTGGATCCCAATACCATTATCAGTAAATACAGCTCTAATCAATTGAGAGCTACCACTGATATTTATGGAAAGAAATGAATTAGCGATATTGATACGCTGATATTTTATAGCATTCGAAATGATATTTTTAAAAATAATTTTTAACCTTATCAGGTCCGAGCAGAATTGACCATCGCATGAAATATCCCAGGTAATATTTATCCTATCAGCATTTTTCAGGAATCTCAATTCGTCTATCGCCTCTTGTATGAGTATTGAAAAATCAATTGGCCTTTGCTCCATTTCAAGACGGTCATTTCTTGATATGGAAAGAAGGTTAATGATATAGTTATCCAGTTTTTTAGCTGAATCCCCCACAAAAGACATGTATTGCTTAAGTTTTTGTGTGTCCTTTTCTTCCAGAGAAATTTCAACTAACCCCCGAATGGAAGTAAGGGGAGCTCTCAAATCATGTGAAGCTCTGTAGACAAAATGATCCAACTCAAAATTAATTTTCTTCAGTTCTTCTTCAGCCTGTTTTTCCTTTGAAATATCTCTGGCAATTGTAGATATATATTCCAGATGCCCTTGAGAATCCAAATGGGCAATAATAACCTGAGATACGGGAATAGTTTTTCCTTCAGAGGTGATAAACCTTGACTCTCCTTGCCACGTGCCATGCTTCAGAGCATATGGGATAGCCTCTGAGATCAAATATTTATAAACATCAGGAGGATGCATTTCAACTAAACTCCTTCTAATATTTCCAGCATTATTTTTTTCATCCAACAGTTTCACTCCGGCATAATTCATATAAACATTTTGCCCTTGAACATTAACCATCGCCACAAGATCTGAGGTAGCTTCAAGAATTTTATTCGTCCTGTTATTCTGCTGTTCTATTAATAATTTATCCGTAATATTCCTTACAAGATATATATAGTTTTCTCCTGAAGGGAAAACAGTAATTTCAAACTGATTGAGGACTCCTTTCATAAAAGCCTCATAAGAAAAAGTAAGAGATTTTCTTTTCTCCATCATCATTTGGCCTATCAGTTTATCTCTTTCAGGAGTGGATGCTGATTTGAAAAGTTCATCAAATCTTTTGCCTGCAATTTCTTCAAATGTATATCCAGAGATTTCCTGAGCAGCCTTATTCCAATAAATAAATCTGAAATCTTTATCGCAAATGCAACAAATGTCTGAGATGTTGTCAAGCAAAGTAACCATATTATCTGCATTGACTTTGTTGATTACATCTTTTCTACTTTGGGTAAACACCCTCAATGACAATAAATTAATAACTACAAGAGCTATTATAAGTGTTGTAAATATCAAATAGCTGTAAAGCGAGTCTTCATAGGTATTGGTAAAAATAAAAAAAGCAAAAGCAAGGCTGATTCCTGTTAAAAGAAATAACCTTAAAACTACCGTATTCCTATTAATATCGCCTTGAAAAATTGTCATAAAAATCTGCAACCCGTCTTATAAACTTGCACAAAAATCCTAATACTGTTTGAGTTACGAGTTTACTAACAATTTAGTCATAAAAAAAGGCATGATAATTCTTATCTGCCTTTTTTTTAAAAAAATATTTTTTTTGTTACAAAATATACTGGCTTAAATCCTGATTTTTAACTAGTCCGGACAATCTTTCAGATACAATTTCTTTAGTAATTAGAATTTTTGCATTGGGTCCAATTTTTTCTGGCACATCAAACATTATTTCATTCAGTAAATGACTCATTACTGTATGAAGTCTTCTTGCCCCTATATTTTCTACTTCAGTATTTACATGAAAGGCAATTTCTGCTATCTTCTCCAGGGCATCTTCCAAAAATGTAAGCTCAACTCCCTCTGCATTCAGCATAGCCTGATACTGTTTTGTCAAGGCATTTTTAGGTGCTTTAAGTATCTGAAAAAAGTCTTCTTTAGTAAGGCTGTTCAGCTCTACTCTTATCGGAAACCTTCCTTGCAATTCCGGAATTAAATCTGATGGTTTGGAAATGTGAAATGCTCCAGCAGCTACAAAAAGGATATGATCAGTCTGTATCACCCCATATTTGGTATTTACGGAACTTCCTTCTACTATAGGCAATAGATCTCTCTGTACTCCTTCTCTGCTCACATCAGGACCGCCACCTCCATTTTTTCTGGAACCTGAAGCTATTTTATCAATTTCATCAATAAAAATTATTCCTGTGTTTTCTGCTTTTCTGATGGCCTCTTCCTTCACCTCATCCATATCTATTAGTTTTGCCGCCTCTTCTTCCAGCAATAGTTGCCTTGCTTCACCAATAGCTACTTTCCTCTTCTTGGATTTTTTTGGCATCATACCACTAATCATTTCCTGAATATTCATCATGGAAACTTCATCCATTCCTCCTCCGATTACTCCTACTCCCGGATTGCTATTTGAAGAAACATTTATTTCAATTTTCCTTTCATCCAGTTCGCCCGATTTAATTTTCTCTCTGAATTTTTCTCTGGTTCTTTCATTCAACTCATGATCGTCGTCGGATGAAGAAGGAGATGGAACTTCTCCTGTAAAAATCCCTGAAGGACTATTCTTTTTTAATGGAGGAATGAGCGCATCAAGGATGATATCTTCAACTATCTGTGCCGCTTTAGCCTTAACATCTTCTTTTTTGCGGGCTTTGACCATGTTTACAGACTGCTCCACAAGGTCTCTTACCATGCTCTCAACATCTCTTCCCACGTACCCCACTTCTGTAAATTTAGAAGCCTCTACTTTAGTAAAGGGAGCGTCAGCAACTTTTGCCAGTCTTCTGGCTATTTCTGTTTTACCTACTCCAGTCGCACCAATCATCAGAATATTATTAGGAACGATCTCCTTTTGCATATCCTGCCCAGCGTTCATACGCCTCCATCTGTTTCTCAAGGCAATTGCAACATTTCTCTTTGCTTCATGCTGACCTATAATATATTTATCAAGCTCCTCCACAATTTGTCTGGGAGTTAAATAGCTGTTATTATCAATCATCAGATCTTCTTTTTAAATATCCTGTTAAAATCTGTAGTTAGAGTAAAATGGTTAGTACCTGTTCCGATATAATAAAATGATCTTGTATAGGCAAACTCAAAATATTTTATCCTGATCATACCACCTAATGAAAGTCCGGCTCCACCAGATTTACTTTCTTCTTTTAATTCTTTTCTTCGTAAAAAGTTATACCCCGCTCTTAATTGGAAATTTTTAGACATCAAAAACTCCGCTCCAATGGCAAAATGTGATAACATTTTACTTCCAAAGGAGACCTTCTCCTTAATAACATTCCCATTCAAATCCACTTTCCCTTTTTGATTTGGGTCATCATAAACTATATCCCATTTATGAAGGTGGTGAGCTGTCAATGACAATCTTACGGGCATGTGCTCAGGTTTAAAGCTGGTCCCCAACTGCACATCTGTAGGTAAATCGACGCTTTCTCCCTGAACGTATTTTTTCAAAGGCACACCCACATTTTTAATTACAAGCCCGATTGCCCAATCTTTTTTAGGATGTTTAAATATCCCTCCTAAATCGGTAAGCAGTGCTGCAGAATTGTATGTACCAATTTGGGAAAAAGCCAGATTCAATGATGCACCTAAAGTGAAATGATTAATTGTATGAGATTTAGCCACTGTGAAGGCATATTCCTTTGATTTAAAGTCACCAGTGCTATTTCCCGCAAGATCTGCCCCACTGAAGGTTCCATAATCAAAGTATCGCATACCTACTCCCCATGTTCCGGTCTTACCTGCATTAAATGCATAATTTACCATTGTAGCTCTTATGTCAGCCAGATATGGTAAATAGTTAATAGAAAGATAATTCCGTAGTGAATCTGAAAGTGTTGCAGGATTTTGAGTCATCAAATTAACATCAATTCCGGGTTGAGAGATATTGATACCTCCCAAACCGGCAATCCTGGTATTTACCGGGACATTAAGAAACTGATATGATGCTCTACCACCTAATTGCGCATTAGCAATAGTATAAGAAAATCCGAAAACTAATAAAAAGAGCGATGTAAACCTTATTGTCATTTACTTTAAAAAATTATTTTGTCCATAAACGAACAATAATTTAGTTTATTTCAATTTTTGACATTTTGCCAGCTCCCGGAACAGGGTGCTCAATTACTGAAAGATCTATTGGCTTTTTCACTTTAGTTTTAAGTAAAGCTATTTCAAGAACCTGATCTACATTATCTACATAATTAATTACCAGATCCTTAATATACTCGGGCTTAATTTCCAATATATCTTTTCTGTTCTTTGTCGAAAGTACTATTTCTTTAATCCCCGCTCTTTTAGCCGCCAGAATTTTTTCTTTAATTCCGCCAACCGGCAACACAATGCCCCTTAATGTTATTTCGCCAGTCATGGCTATATTTCTTTTTACCTTTCTCTGGGTAAATATAGATGCAAGCGAAGTAAATATTGTAATTCCGGCAGAAGGCCCGTCTTTTGGAACGGCTCCGGCAGGAACGTGGATATGCAGATCAAAGTGATCAAAAATTTTATGGTTGATGCCAAATTTTTCAGCATTGGCTTTCAGGTATGACAAAGCAGCAGTTGCCGACTCTTTCATCACTTCTCCCAACTGACCAGACAAAATCACTTTACCTCTTCCTTTATTCAGACTGGATTCAATAAATAAGATTTCTCCCCCGTGTGAAGTCCAAGCAAGTCCTGTTACAATACCAGCCAGTTCATTATCCTGATAAATTTCTCTTTCAAAATCTTCAGGTCCAAGTAATTTAACAACATCCTCAGGCTCCAGCAATTTATTATACTTTTCTTCCATCGCAACAGACTTAGCTATGCCTCTTACTGCCGCACCAATTTTTCTGTTAAGACTTCTGACACCTGATTCTCTGGTATAATCTTCAATAATTTTATTAATAGCTTTTTTACTGAACTGAACATCTTCTTCCTTCAGGCCATGCTCCTCTTTTTGCTTTGGAATTAAATAATCCTTTGCAATATGAGCTTTCTCCTCAAGAGTATATCCATTGATCTCAATAATTTCCATCCTGTCCAAAAGAGCAGGGTGAATGGTATCAAGAGAGTTTGCTGTAGCAATGAATAAGATTTTTGAGAGATCATATTCTACTTCAAGATAATTGTCCACAAAAGTAGAATTCTGCTCTGGATCAAGAACCTCTAACAAAGCTGAAGAAGGATCCCCTCTAAAGTCTGAACCGATTTTATCTATTTCATCAAGAATGAATACAGGGTTAGAACTCTGTACTTTTTTGATATTATAAATAATTCTACCTGGCATCGCTCCGACATAAGTTTTTCTATGCCCTCGAATTTCTGCCTCATCCTTAACCCCGCCCAATGACATTCTGACATACTTTCTATTCAGAGCCTTCGCAATTGATTTCCCCAAAGAAGTTTTTCCAACACCTGGAGGGCCATATAAGCAAAGGATTGGCGCTTTCATATTGTTTTTCAACTTCAGAACTGCCAGATATTCGATAATCCTTTCCTTTACTTTTTCGAGTCCAAAATGATCCTCGTCCAGTATTTTCTTGGCCCTTTTAAGATTAAAATTATCTTTACTGTATTCATTCCAAGGCAATTCTGCAAGAAATTCCACATAGTTCATGGATAGAGGATATTCGGACGCCATAGGATTCATGCGTTCGATTTTCTCAAGTTCTTTATGAAAATGCTTAGCTACTGCTTCAGGCCATTGTTTGTTTTCGACTTTCTTTTTCAGATTATCTATATCCTGATCTGAAGATTCATATCCAAGTTCATCCTGTAATACTTTAATCTGCTGGCGGAGATAATAATCTCTTTGTTGCTGATCAATATCCGAGTGAACCTTGCTTTGGATTTCCTGCTTCAATTCAAGCATTTGGATCTCCTTCATCATGTACTCCAGCAAGAGCGTTGCTCTTTTGAGGCCATCATTGATCTCCAGAAGATTTTGCTTCTCCTTTACCTCAGTATTGATGTTTGAAGAAAGAAAATGAGTCAGGAAAGATGGACTTTCAATATTATTCAGAGCAATCTGCGCATCCTGCGGTATCTCCGGATTAAGTTTTAAAATTTTATTTGCAGAATCTTTTAATGACTGAAGCAGTGCTTTAACCTCTTTCTTTTTGATATCCGGGAAATTTTCTTCCAGAATTTTTATCTTGGCAATTATGAATGGGTTTTCCTGAAAAACGTCCTCAATCTGAAACCGCTTCATCCCCTGTATGATAATGGTAGTATTACCATCCGGCATCACCAGCATTTTCAGGATTTTGGCAACAGTTCCGACTTTATAAAGATCTTGTATCTGAGGCTCTTCTGTAGTAGCATTTTCCTGTGCTACAACGCCAATGATTCTATTGCCCTTGTAAGCTTTTTTTACAAGTCTTATTGATTTTTGTCTTCCAACCGTAATGGGAATCACAACACCAGGAAACAATACTGTATTTCTGACAGGTAGTATAGGTAATTCGTCTGGTGTTCCTTCTTTATTAAGTTCCTCTTCTTCCTCGGGAGATAAAAGGGGGATCATTTCCCCGGTATCACCTTCTAAAAACTTAGGTAAAAAAATTGATATTCTCTCCTTCTTTTTATTATTCATTTTCTATCCCTTCCCTTTTTTACGATTTTGTTGCCAAGATGGCACAAGTTATTAGTTTTTCACAAAATAATATGCAGAATTAAATGTTTACAACCCTCGTGCCAATTATTTCGTTTTCAAACTTGATTTTTATATCATATATCATGTACTTTGTCGTTAGTGTCTGAGGCAGAATTTATTTTGAAGCGCTTAATGAGGTCTCATAGTTTATTAATCATTATCATAACCCAGTTTATTTTTTTTAGTTTTCAAACTGCTACTGCACAGAGAAATAAAAAAAATTATACTACCAGAGATGTTTCTTTGGGAAATCCTGATTCTTTGAAAGCCATTGATGAAAATTTCTCTATTGAATTTAAAAATCTCAACAAAGTCCCCTTCTATCAGGATCCTAAGCAATTGGCGTTGATCCGAAAACTAGAGGACCAGAAAAACTATGCGGCACTACTTCCTGTCCTGGAGAACTATGTAAGCAATTTCGGGATAGACAATTTCTCTCAGAACCCTGTATTATTGTGGAAACTTGCACAATTGTATGAATATTTCGGCAGGGCAAATAAAGCTAAATCCCTCTATCGTATAATCCTCAAACACCACAGAGGCAAAGAACTCAGAAAAATATTATTGCACTATGACACATTGAATACTGACAAAAAGGAATATTATGTTCCGCTTCAGTATTACTATGATCTTGTAGAATATAGAAAAGCCATTGATACACTGACTCCTCCCAAAAGTGTATTTCTTAATATGGGAGAGCTTGTAAACGACAATAAATTCCCTGATTACGGCCCTAGCTATCATGCAGAGCAAGATTTACTTGTATTCACTAAAAGGAAAAAAGAACTAAGTGCAACTAAATTGTCATTCAGAGAAAATGAAGAATTGTATGTAAGCAAAAATTATGACGGGTTCTGGGATGAATCATATCCTTTCTCCAATGTCATCAATTCTCACTGCAATGAAGGGTCTGCTTACCTCAGCAGAGATGGTAAAACGTTATTCTTCAGCAGATGCATAGTAGAAGAATATAAATACGACTGCAGAGACTGCATGGGAAGCTGTGATATTTATGTAAGCTACTTTAAAGACTCTACATGGACTGTACCGGAAAACCTCGGCCCTCAAGTGAATAGTGTTTCATGGGACTCTCACCCTACCCTTTCGCATTCTGAAGATACACTTTACTTTGCTTCCGATAGAATAGGTGGATTCGGACTTTCTGACATTTACTTTACTTATAAGACTCCAAAAGGCTGGGCTCCTGCACAGAATATGGGACCTGTATTCAATACCAGAGGTAATGAAGTAAGTCCTTTTTATCATGCAGCTCATGATGTATTTTACTTTAGTTCAAATGGTCAGTTACTGAACTTCGGAGATCTGGATTCTACTGACTACAGTTTCCATACAATGGATATTTATAAATCTGTGAAGTTAAATGGAAGATGGACTGAGCCTAAAAACATTGGTCCACTGGTAAATGGACAAGGAGAAGAATATTACTTCACAATTGATCCAAAGTCAAAAGACCTGTTTTATGCTAAAACAGAAGTAATTGATCCTAAGAATCTCGACCTTTATAGCTTCCCTCTTCCAATGGAAGCTCAACCAACTGCCAATATCAAATTTTCTGGCTCACTTACGGATACAACTACAGGAAATCCTTACAAAGGTATTGTTTCCATTATCGACTTAACGAATGGTATTGAGGTAGCTCCAAAGTTTATGAGGCCAGATGGCTCGTTTGAATTTGACCTTATCGACAACAATGATTACTTGCTTGTTATTCAAGGAGAGGATTTCTTTAGAGTGGAGCAAAAATTTCACCTGGACGGCGATACTACTTTAAACCTCCATACACCTGGGTTAAAATATAATAAATGGAAATTTGCCTCTATTGAGTTTGAAGGAGGAAGTTCCAAAATACTTACAGAGATGGAGCCTGATCTTGATAAGGTTGTAAATTTCCTTCTAGACAATCCTACTCTTAAGCTTAGAATTTCTGGGCATACAGACTCTGATGGAAACTCTGACCTGAATTTGAAATTATCTCAAAAAAGAGCTCAGGCTATCAAAGACTATATTATTGCCAAAGGGCAGATAGAGCCTGACCGAATCGAAGCGCTTGGATTCGGAAACCAAAAGCCTATTGTGGAAGAAAAGACTGAAGAAGATAAGAGAATCAATAGAAGGGTTGAATTTGAAATTATCAGACCCGAAAAGAAATAATATATCCCTCTCATTATGTCTTCATCTCTTGACGATATGCCTCCCTATGAATTCTTCCAGCAAGAACTGGAGGAGGCTATATTAAAATTTTTGGACTCAAAAGCTGACGCAGATGATATTCCAAAATCTACAGAGGTATTAAGACTAAATCTTTTTGTTGAATATATTTCTTTTCACAAAAATCTGGAAAGAAAAGATCAGCTTCTTAGAATAGACGAGCTGTTGACTGACTTCATCTCTCACCTTGCTACAAATTCCATTGAATTGCAGCCAGCAGCCAAAACCTTAATATTAGAATTCGTTACCTATTTCCTTAATTCATAAAAGAAAAGTCTACCTGACATTTTTTTAGGGCTTAGAGAGCTTTCTATTTGCAATATGCTTGTATGAATGCTCTACTACCTTCAAAATTTAGTTTGAGGGCTTCATGCCAATCTTCACATCCACCTTTTTTGTCACCGGACTGATATCGTAGCACTCCCCTGTTATTGTATGCAAGTCCAAAAGATTTATTTAATTCCAATGCTCTACTATAATCTTTCATAGCTCCCGATTTGTCCCCCAGATTGGCTTTAGCTAATCCTCTGTTACAATATGCATCCGCATAAGCAGGATCCAGGAGTATTGCTTTATCAAGATCTTCAATAACCCCCTTAAGATCATTAGATGAAAATCTAAGGATGGCCCGATTACCATAAACCAGAGGATTGTCAGGTATAAAAATAATTGCTTTCGCATAATCACTTAATGCCCCCTTTTCATTCCCTGTATTGGCCTTTAATATCCCCCTATTCAAAAAAGCCTCTCCATAAGAAGAATCCAGCTCTATAGCCTTGGTATAATCTTTAATGGCAAGGTCTAAAGATTGAATGTGATAATATGTTATACCTCTGTTAAGATATATCTCCTTATCAGAAGGGTTTATCGTAATTGCCTTATTAAAATCTTCCAGAGCTCCTTTAAAATCATTTAGCTTACATTTGGCAATTCCACTATTAAGATAAGCAGCCGTAACATTTGGGTTAATTGACATGGCCTTTTGATTATCTTCCACTGCTCCTTTAACATCATTTAATGCATATTTCACCATACTTCTGTTGCTATAAGCATCAGCATTGTCAGGATCAAAAAGGATTGCCTTATCAAAATCATTCAATGCCTCTTTTAGTTTGCCAAGACTTTTGAGAACAAGTCCTCTATTATTGTAAACAGATAAATATTTGGGATCAAGCATCAATACTTGATCATAATCATTTAAAGCCGTATTTGCTTGGTTGAGTTTTGCATAAGAATTTCCTCTGTTATATAGAGCATTAACATAGTTTGGATGAATTTTTAAAGCCTTATCATATGCTGATATTGCTTCTTTATTTTTGCCAAGATTAGCTAAAGCTACGCCAAGGTTATTATATGCTTCTTTATGAGTCGGATTTAGCTCTAAAGCTTTATTAAAATCCTCAATTGCCAGTTTGTATTCTCCGCTTTTATTGAATTCTACACCTCTGTTATTATAAGCCACGTCAGAAGGGATATGTCCAATGGCATAGTTCCATAAAGAAAGGCTGTCTTTCCAGACATGTACATGTGAGTAATTATAAATTCCAAGAACCAGAACATATAAGGATAATATTCCTCCTCCAATCACATTTCCCTTTTGAAAACTCAGAACCTTTTCGACAGCAAACACAAGTAAAAGAAAAAAACCAATAGAAGGAAGGTATGCATACCTATCAGCCATATGTGCCTTACCTACAGGAAGAATTTGAAGTACCAAAACAATATTCAGTATAAAGAAAATGACTCCAAAGATCACTGTTTTATTCTGTCTAAAGAAAATAACAAGCCATGTAAAACTGCATGTGATAGCTAGAAAAGCGGCATAATAGTAATATGGTATATCTCCCTTAGGATATGGATAAAAAGCAACCAGATCATACGGCCATAAAAGCTTTAATATATACTGCGAGCCTCCATATCCAGCAAATACCAAACGTTTAAACAAATTATAGTCAGGGATTCCTTCTGTATCAGGACCTAAACTTTGAGCATAAACAGCTAAGATTCCAAATGTCAAAGCCAGCAAGAAAAATGGGATTTTCTCTAAAATTACCTTTGCTGATTTTATATTTCTCCCATAAAAAAAATCAACGAGAACCAGAGTTGGGGCCAGTGAAACTGCCATACCCTTTGATAACAAACTGAAAATAAAGAAGACCAAAGAAAGACCATAATTGATGTAATTCTTTTCTTTAGCGAATCCAGCATAAAGCCATAGTGAGATAAGGAAGAAGAACGTGAACAGGACATCCTTTCTTTCTGCTATCCAAGCCACAGATTCTGCATGAATCGGATGGACTCCGAATAATAAAGCGGTGAAAAAAGCGGTATAACTATTTCCGAGTAATCTGTATATCAACAGAAATACCAGAAATGAATTTAAAATATGCAGAATAAGATTTGTTCTGTGATAAGGTAAAGGATTAAATTTATCTGATTGATAATCTAATGATAGAGAAATAAGAGCAAACGGATGGTAATTACCCATATGATTTTCTGTAAAATAGGATTTAAAATCTCCTTTCTCTATAAGGCTTATAAAAGGGCTTTCAGTAACGTAATTTGGATCGTCCCAATTTGTAAATTTATTCTTCAGAACTGGAGTATAACTTAAATAAGTTAGTATTCCAGTTAAGATAATTAAAAGAACAAGATTTAAATTCTGCTTTTTGTCTTTTTCGAAAACAACACTCATAAACTAAAATATTACCTAAAATAACCTTAGACAGGTAAATTTATTGCTAAATAATATTGAATCATAATGGTAAATTTTCCTTTATTCAAGAAGACCGAGAACAACAATACTTATTATAAAATAGCTTCATTTGGCTATTTTGAAGAGATTAAACGGATAGGTAAAAAATATCTTTTTTACACGATTGAAGCCACGCAACTTCCAGAAAGAAATTATATCAGAGACCTTACCGAAAATGAGCAAGGGCATTTCATTTCAATTACTGAAGAGGAATACGAAGAGGTTAAAAAGAAATGTGACCTCCATAAATAATAAAACCTGTATCTTTCCATACAGGTTTTAAGAAAAATTAAATCTAAAGTAATTTAACTACTCTTTAATGAGAGTTCATTTTGCTATTATCCATTTTGCTGTCATTCATCTTTGTGCTGCTTGTTGCATTAAGCTTTGCTTCCAGAGCAGTAGCCTTATCATAGTGCGTCTGAATGGTTTTAAGGTTAGTAGCAGCATAGTTTTTAAGCTCAGTATCTTTAAGCTCTGTAGATGCTTTTTGGAAAAGATCAAGCATCTTTTTATGGCCATCTACCATATGTTTGATATAAGCTTTATCAAACTCAGCACCTGTCTTCTTTTTCAGATCATTGATCATCATGGTTTTCTCCTCTCCGATAGAGGTTGGTACTGTGATGTTTTGTTTGGTAGCGATTTTCTTTAGCTCGGTATTCGCCTTGGTATGATCATCTACCATCAATTGAGCGAAGTTTTTAACTTCTTTATCTTTGGCATTTTTCACAGCTAATTTTCCCATTTCTACTTCAGCCATTCCACCTGTAGCGGCTTTCTCAACAAATTCTTTAGAGTCCATCACGGTCACTTCCACGACCTTTTTAGGTTCAATGGCAGCCTGCTTAACTTCGGCAGTTTGTTTTTCATTACTAGAATTACACGCCGTAGCATATAACAATACACTTAGGCAACCTGCAAGGATCTTTATTTTTTTCATGTTTTGTTTGGAGTTTTCTCTTTTCAAAAGAACTAAACCAGACATGATCCATGAATGTTTAAGGTTTTCAAATAAAAAATATTCTTATCCCTTATTCATCAATTAATTCCATCATAAAATAATATGAGACAGATTTAAAGATTATAAAAAAAGAGAGCCTTCTCTACAAAGGCTCTCCCCACAATTAAAACAATTAAAACAAGGTAATTTATTTAGCAACATATATCTCTTGTCTGCTAGAGGAAATCCTGGATCTATCAATTCCTATCTCTTCACAGATTTTTTCAAGTTCATTTACCCTGTGAAAACAAGTATGCTTTTTATTAATCGCTCTCAGGCCTGAAATAGAAAGTGCTTCATTTATACTTGTATTCAGAACGGCTGCGAGATGCAATACCATTTGTTTTCCTGTTCTTGCAACCAGATAATCTTTACCTGGAGAAAACAAGTTTTCACAATCACTCCATGGGGCACTAATCAGAGGGATACCACAAGCAAGCGCTTCAAAAGGTCTTATTGTAGGTATGCCTGGTAGTAGCTGTACATAAGGTCTCCTAGGTATGTGCACAGTAACACGATACTTGGCAAACACGTCCGGTACTTTAAAATTCGGTAACCATCCTCCATATTCAATGCCTGCTTCTTTAAAAGCTTTGATAACGCTTTCAGGAAACCTTACTCCATATACTTTAGCTTTCAATTTTAGTTCTTTCACTGGATTAATCAGAAACTCCTGCAGTTCAACACTTCTCTCTTCATCATAATTTCCGATCCAGACAAGATCTCCTTCATAAGATTTGCTTCTAGGATAAAACATTCTGGTATCAGCGGCTTCATGCCATGCCCAAGCCCTTTTGGCCCAGCCTTCTATGAGAAAAATATTTTTTATAACATCACCAAATGCCAATACTCCATCTACATTACCAAGATTATATTTTTCTATTGCTTCCTTGTCAGTTACAACCCTGTGATTGGTAACATGGAACAACACCTTGAATTTATGTTTACTTTTCACTTCGCCTATCCTGGCAATCATCTCCGGGTCATTAGCCTCGTGAGCTATAACAAGATCAGCTTCCTTTAAAATATTATCAAGATTTAATTTTAAAGGATTATAAAAATTTGTGCTTAAGTCAGGGTAAAAAGAATAAAACTCTTTAACAGCCTTCTGCCCATGCTCTAATACGAGGTTTTGGATACAGGTATTTCCATCCTGCTCATATAACTTAACATCATGTCCTCTGGATTTCAATTCCGAAATTATTCCTCTTAAAAAATGCGCATTCCCGTTATTCCAGTCAGATATGAGGGATTGATAAAACATTACGATTTTCATATAATGATATATGTTAAAATGTTTATTTGGACCAAAAGAGCAGCGTACTTCACCAGCTCTACCAATGCACTGTGTGATTTCAGAATGAAACATCAGAGTGTTTCACCTTATAAAGTTGTTCTTAGCTTTATGTTAATTTGATAAAGTAAACAGAAGTTTTAACCTTCAACTTGAAAAAATGTTAAAAGTAATAGTCTAAAAATTTTAATCAATATTTAGTTTACGAAGTGCAAGCATTATCCCTGCAACAGAACCGGACACTTTAATTTCTCCCTCTAAAAGCATTGTTTTAAGCTCTTCTATCGATACCAAAAGTACTTCTATAGCTTCCGTCTCATCTAGATTCTGATCTCCTGCTTTGACAGCATTTTTCACTCCATATAAATGAATCCTGTTTGTATCCTTAGTTGGATTATCAATCAGTTCTGCGATCTTTACAACCTTACCTGAATATCCTGTTTCTTCCTTTAGCTCCCTTAAAGCCGCTTCTTCAGGGCTTTCTGATTCAGGATCATATATACCACCTGGCAACTCAATTAATATTTCACCTGAGCCATGTTTGTACTGCTTAACAAGGACAACCTTTTTACTTTTAGTAACGGCAAAAATAATTACTACTTCTGGTCTTACGCTTACAAAATAATCATCAACAATTTTTCCATCCGGCAGCTGTACGAGATCCTTTCGTAATTTATACCATTTATGGTTGAATACTATTTCCGAAGCCAGTGTTTTCCATTTCTCAATCATAGTACAATTATATAAATAAGCTTGGACAAAGCTGTCATTAAAAATGCTTTCGATAAAAAATAATGTTAATAGAAATTTAAATCACAGGACACTCGTCCATTTAACGTACTGCTCCACTATTCTTTTTATGATCTATATCATATCTCATGATGAATTAATCCCTTTTCTCCATCTCCGCTTTAATCACTATGGTATGCTCATCCTGAACTTTATTTCCTAGCATTTTAGGAGGTGTAATTTTATAATCGGTAATGAGTACTTTCCAGTCTGCATCTGCAATAAGATTGCTACCTTTTCTTGTTAGAGTGCCTTCTACGGTTATTTCTTTTGAGACACCATGCATCTTAAAATGTCCCTTTACAGTTACTTTCTGACTTCCCTCCTTTTCGGTATCAAAATTTGAAATAATTTTTCCTTCAAATTCAGCATTAGGGTATTTATCAGTTTCAATCAATTCCTTCATGTGCTTATTTCGCTTCTCTATCCCAGTATCTATGCTTTCAAAAGGGATAGAAAAATAAACAGTCTTCTCATTAAGATTAATACTTCCCCTGAGTTGATTAGAGGTTCCTGTATAACTATTTAATGATGCCTTTGCTTTAAATTCGGCATGTCCTTTTTCCGTAGTGTATGTCTGAGCATAAACATTATTTAAAAATAAACATGATAAAAATAACTTGAGAAATAGAGTAATGCGTTCGGGAATCATAATTATAATTATTTATCTTAAGTAATTAACACTTATCTATTATAACTTGTTATCTATGCCAAACCTAAAAACCGGTAAATGAGTACAAGGAGTTAAATAATTATTTATTTTCAGTCAATATTGTCTGAAATAGATCTAAAATTTTTCATATTGTAATCCTGGTATGATAGAAGAAAAAAATCTGAATCTTAATCAAGAGATTTTTCAGATTCTGATAAAAAGCAGCTCCGAAGGAATATTAGCTTTTGATACAGGATTAAAATTTACCGTCTGGAATAAAACCATGGAGCAAAAGACGGGCAAAAAGGCCGAAGAATGTATAGGCAAATTTGTATTTGACGTATTTCCCCATCTTTTTCAGGAAGAAACAAGAACAAAATTCTTTGATACTCTTAAAGGTAATAGTCCGGTTTCCGAAAACAGCATATTTATCCCAAACGATTCTGGGCAGAAAATTTTTTTTGATGCTAAATATTTCCCTATCAAAAATGGTGAAGAAGTAGAAGGAGGTCTTGTAATCATTAATGACATTACAGAAAGTAATTCTGTAAAAAAACATCTGGATCTGCTAGAACAAACTATTAAAACTACTTTTGAAAGTACGCCATATGACTATTGGTTACTGGATGCTGAAGGGAAATTCCTATTACAGAATAATCATTCAATCCAAAATTTCGGAGACTTGAAAGGGAAAAACTTTACGGTCCTTGACGACTCTCCTGAATTTATAGCAAAATGGAAAATTGATTTTGAAAAATTAAAAAAAGGAGAGACTGTAACGAGGGAACAAAATTATTTCGCCAACCATGATGAAAAACATTTTTACTCTATCATTACGCCAGTAAAACAAAATAAGGAGGTAATGGCCATTGTAGGTCTTAGCATTGACGTTACTGAAAGAATTAAAAATGAAAATATCAGATTAAGAAATGAACTGGAGTTAAAAACCCTTCTGGAAAACTCTCCAGATATCATAGTAAGATTAGATCTTGATTTGAGAATTACTTTCATCAATAAAACTATTGGAAAGATAACTCCAACACCTCCTTCAGCTTTTGTGGGAAGAACTTATAAGGAACTTGGTATGGATCCAAAGGAGTATGCTGACTTCGAAAAACGAATCCTCTATGTAATTAAAGAAAAAACTCCTCTTGAGTTTGAAAACGATTACAAATCCAACCAAGGAATCATATCCTTTTCAATAAGACTCATACCTGAATTTTCCAGTAGCGGAGAAGTCAGTAGCGTGTTGATGATATCCAGGGAAACTACAGGTCTGGAAAAAGTTAGAAATCAACTCCTTGAAAATCAGAACAGGCTATCCGGAATTATGTCGAATATTCCAGGTGCAGTTTTTAAATGTAAAAACGACCCCAACTGGACTATGGAGTTTATTAGTGATGGCGTAAAACAACTCACAGGATACTCTGTAAGTGATCTCATCAACAACAATGTCATTTCCTTTCAGAAACTCATACACCCGGCTGATAGAGTAAAGGTTTGGGAAGAAGTTCAAACAACTATAGAAGAGGTGGGCAATTACCTTGTGGAGTATAGAATTATAACAAAAGAAGGCAAAATCAAATGGGTCTGGGAACAGGGAAGATTGGTTAACAATGGAGGTTTATCAAGTTCATTAGAAGGTGTGATTATCGATATTACAGAGCGTAAGGATTTTGAAGAAGCCTTGAAAAAAAGTGAATCCGAATTAAAGAAAACTAACGCTGAGCTTGAGGCTTATATTTACAAAGCCTCTCATGATCTACGAGGTCCTCTTGCTTCCATTATAGGCCTTGCGATGGTTGCAGAAATGGAGATCGAAGAAGGGCAGGCATTACAGTTTATTAAACTTATCAAAAATCGTACGGAACGCCTTAACGATACTTTAACCAACCTACTTGATCTTGTCAAAGTCAAGCAAAAAGTTCTGGAACCTGAACGAATTATCTCTGAAGATCTGGTAAATGAAATCATTGATAATCTCAAAAGTAAATCCGGAATATCAAACATTGAATTTCATAAAAATCTTCCCTTTAAGGAATTTTACTATGACCCGTTTATATTGACCAACATTCTTCATAACCTTATAGAGAACAGTATTGATTTCAAGCAACCACTTGATTCACCTAAGATATCCATAAGTATGAGCAATGAAGCAGATGGAATAAGAATTGATATTGAAGATAATGGAATAGGCATCCCGGAAGATATTATGGAAAAAATCTTCTATATGTTTTACAGAGGTCACGACAAATCTACCGGATCTGGCCTTGGACTTTATATAGTAAAATCGTCTGTAGATAAAGTTGGAGGTACTATCGACGTTAAAAGTGAGCTCAATAAAGGAAGTAAATTTTCAATATTTCTCCCTTGTATTGAAAGTGGTCAAAGTGAGACTATCTATTCTGAATAACCTCACTTTGATAAGTTTTAGGATTCTGCTTTTGAATGATAACTGATTTGAAGTTCTTTGAATACAAATGCAGATACACCACCAAATACCATGTGGGCAAAAGCATTTACAACATTTCTTCCTTCTGCAAACCAGGGAAATAGCATAGCAAATCCGTAGAAATGAATAAAATAAAGTACTAGCCCGAAAACCACTCCTATGAGCGTGCCAGTAGCCAGGGACTGGAGTCGGATGAGAAAGACCAAAATAAGTGAATATAGTATAGAGAAACCAAAGTGAATAATTCCAGCCAACAATACTATTCCTAAATTAAAATCCTGATGACTTAAAATTCCTTTTCCAAGTATCATTGCAGATATCATTCTTGGCGGCACCCATGGACTAGTCTTCAGATACAATGCCATTAACAGCATTTGAATTACAAGGAAAAACAAACCTGCAATCAAACCTGCGTAAACCCCTTCTTTCAAATCTTCCCTGTTCATAACGAATAATTCTTTCATTAAAAACAAAGGTTAATGCTTATTAGTGCTTACTGTTTTATTTTATTAATAGCTGCATCTACCAATGGATCTTTTCCTGCAAGAAAATCTAGATTGGTCAGTTCTTTATAAATTTCAGGAGCCAATCCAGTTTTTTCAAAAACATTATTTTGCTTGTCTGTAGTGATGCTGGAAACTACAGTATACTGAATTCCATTAGGTAAAGTCCGTTGGATAATAGGACTAAACGCCCCACCGGTAGTATCACCTATAGTTGTTACATTGGGTAGATCCCTGGTTGCCATAACAAAATGCTCTGTTGCACTGAAATCATAGCGATTAGTCAGAATGGCTACCGGCTTTGTTCCTAAGGAACCAAGCGCATCTCCCTGAGTATAGAGTCCGTAGCTTTCTGAAAAATTATTATCAAGAGGACCGGTTTTATTTTTAATATACCCATATAACTGGTTAGTACCGGTAAAATAAGATGCAAGCTTTTGAGCAGAAGAAAGGATACCTCCCCCGTTGCTACGCATGTCCATAATCACCCCTATCAATTGGGGATTTCTATTTACTATATTTCGCAGTGTATCTCTGATCGGTAGGTTGGTAAGAAATGTTCCAACATTAAAGTATAGAATATTACTGTTTATAAAACCATATCTTATGATAGTATCAGTTTTGGTTTTGTCTGAATAATCAGGAGCTGTTACAAAATTTACCTTATTATTAAGGTATTTGGTTCTGACCAGGCTAAAACTAAAATTAGAGTAATACTGATAATGTCTCTCATTTGCCCATGTTTCTCCATTAGGCTTCTTTAATGAGATGTGTCCATCAAGTAAAGGACGCAACATGTTTTTAAAAATTTCAAAAAGTTCATCGTCTGAAGTAGAGGCATTCACTAGAGATCTATTAGCATTATATGTAGTCTGCCAATCTACATGATCGTAACTGAAAAAGGGATAAGTGTTATTGATATCGTTCCAGAAAATTTCAAAGTTTTTTTCTGGAGAGGAACTATTATTTGGTTCTATCAAAGCCTTATCACAAGCCGAAAACAATATAACCAACAACAGGAATGTATAAATATATTTTATTCGAATGAGTTTCACAGAATAAGTTTTTCTTTTATAAACTTGAAGAGTTAAAACATTATAGCAAGTCCTAAGGTCAGATTTTGAATGACCATCTGCTCCTTCCTTGGTTTCTTGTATTGATAATAATAAAAGATATAATTAATGTCGATTCCTATATTTTGGGTAAAACTGTAGCTATAAGTAAGCCTGCTTTCCACACCAAAATATTTTTTGAAAAAAGATGCTCCGGAAACTTTGGTACCAGTACCTTCTTCAGGAGTTAATTTTCTTGAACCTATATTGAATACAGAAGCCGAAAGGGCATATTGAAATTCATGTTGACCGGAAATATAAACCGGCATAATCTGGGGACCAACAGAAAAGAAACGCTCATTCAAGTTATTTTCATAATCCAGAACTAGAAATTTTTTATTGATTATATCATATTGTCCAAAACCTCCAAGTCCTAGACTAAAGCGGTCATCAAAATGTATTCTGGCCAGATAATATGCCCTGGTTTGGAACATTAAAAAATTAACCTGACTTTGAGTAAAGCCATTTACTTTATCGGGAATAAAAGTCCCAAGGTCACCCGAGTAAGAGAAACCATTATTCTCATCTGTTTTAAGTTTACTTTTTAAGAAGTATAACCTCACTCCCAGGAAAGACTTATATCCCTTATAGGAATATTCACTTGTGACGGGAATACTTTTCTTTTTATAAATATAAGTTGAAATTACCCTGTCTTTCAATGTGCTTCCCGCTAAACCAGCACTTACAGATATTTTATTGAAGCTTTCCTGACCTTTTGAAGATAATACAAAAGCCATGAATAAGAGGAGAAAAGCAACAGGACGACCTTTTTTCAGATTCATTTGATTATAAGAAAAAGCCATAAACATTGTTTGGCGAGGCAATATTCGGTCTTTAAAATGGATTTTTGATCAGGAATCTCCGAAAATTTCTTTGAGAACCTTAGTTCTGAAATCGAAAATTTCATTCACCTTCTTCCTGACAATAAGAGCATGAATAAGGGATCCTATTGGACCAAGCGGAAGTGCATAATGCACTAGATCTTCCATTTCAACTCCTTCCTTTACTTCTTTAAACTTATGCAAATGGTGCCAGAAAGCATAAGGACCGAAACGTTGCTCATCTACAAATAATTGCAGATTCTCTACATGAGTTATTTCAGTGACCCAATTCAGAGGAATCCCTGATATCGGATTTACTTTATAACGAATTATCATCCCGGGATGTATCGGGCCTTCGTTTTTTGATAAGACTTTAAAATTTAAAGAGGAAGGAGTAATTTTTGAAAGATTATGAGGAGAAGTAAAGAAATTCCAGGCTTTCTCCATCGATACCGGTAATATCTGAACTCTATTTAATGTATATATTTTCATTTAGCAATTTCAATATATTTATCTGCTTCAAAATTAAATGTAAACCTTAATTTGCTGGGTATACTTTTCAGAATTCAACTTTTTTCAAAACAAATTTCGAATTCCTCACACCCTAAAAACAACTGAAAAACAACACATTAAAAACAAAATATTCCTTTTGATAAAAAAAAATCATTTGATGATTTGGATTTCACCTCGCCGTAACCTAATTTAGTCTATAGATTTAATAGAGTATAAAAATAAGTAATCACTTAATCCTGATATAGCCATGAAAAATCCATTTAAAAACCCATACATCCTATCTGAAAACAACTCTGATTTGTTTGAAGAATATTTAAATCCTTCAGAAAAAGCTGAAGACTATGGCCAGGATTATGCTACCACTAATCCTAAAGTTACATTCTTCGAACAGCGTATTGCTGCATTAGAAGGAGGAACAAATGCTTTGGTGGTAAAATCACTTCATGCTGCTAAATTTCTTTTATTTAAAACATTACTAATTGCCGGACAGAATATAGTAACTGTTAATCCATCCACATTTCAGGGAAAAGAAAAATCGAAGCTTCAGATTCTGGGCATTACAGTTAAATCACTATCAACATATAGTCTTCCTGAATTTAAAAGTTTAATAGACGATAAAACGGGAATAATATATCTAGAAACAATAGGTGAAAATGATCTAAGCATTCCTGACTTTGCCAGAATAATTGCTGTGGCGAAAGAAAAGAACATACCAGTAATAGTGGACAATAGCCATGGTGTTGCCGGATATTTTATAAAACCTCTAAGCAAAGGTGCTGCAATAGTTATTGAAAGCACAAGCGAATATTTTGAAAATGCCCCCAATACCCCTCAGGCCGTTATTATTGAAGGGAATACAGATTGGTCTAAATTCAATGTAAAAACTTCACCTGAGGAAATCACTTATTTTACCTTGGAAAATGGAGTTATCAGACCGGAAAATATAAGTGCTTCTTCCAAACTAACCTTAATAGATCTTCTAAGAAAATCTGTATCCAATCATAATAAATATGAAATTCCCAATGATCCATTAAGTCTGATACATAAACTGGAAACTATTTATGCAAAAGCTTCCAAAAGGTCTGAGAATGCTTTACAGATTGCAAAATACCTAAGCACCAATGAACATATAGCAAAAGTTGTTTATGCTGGATTACCTACTTCTGAGAGTTATTTACCAGCATTTATCAATATGAGAAATGGATTTGGAAATAGAATCGGATTCTATCTTAAAGACAGAACTCAAACAGGAGCATTTATAAAATCAATTAACGAGAAAAATCCAGGAATAGAACTAAAAATAGTATTGAATGGAAGCGCTCCACTTATAATATTCACTGCACCAGAGGATGCTATAAGTATCGTTGTTGCACTTGAATTTGCTTTAAACAACCTAAAAAAAAATTTAGCAGAAGCACACTATCTTCAATTGTCCGGCAATTTGAATGAAATTATCTAAAATAAATCAAATACTCCTTCCAACCAGAAGTGGAAGAATAATTCCCCCAAAAAGCAATCATGAAAGGGAGATTGACCATCGGCATGAAAATAGTATATTCTTACTGGTGAATTAAAAACCTTCTATTTTAAGACATGCACTACTTAACATCAGATGGCATCAATTACAGGTACTTCAAGAGAAGAAATTCATGATTTTTTTAGACTTTCAGTAAAAAAGAGGTTCTAACAAACTTCTTTTTTACTTTCAATACTTTTCCGAGAAAATTCTCCGTATAAAACACTTTCCTAAACAGAATCTTAGTCGGCAATATCAAATTTACTGACCTTATCAATATATACTTTCTCAACCTCCCGGGTTTGCAATAATAAAGAAGTTGACAGGTTGTAAGGATCTTTTAAGCTAAGTAGAACAGGAAATTTGCTTCTTGGATTTCGTCTGTGCATTGATAAAATTGCCAGAGCTTAATTAATTTGCCTTTCCGATATTATTACAGCAATATATAGATGAAATACTTAAAAGATTAAGCATCTAAAATTAAATCTCATACCTAGTATTGCCTTATTTTTCCTCACCTCTTTTTAGACAGAGGGCTCGATCATAGTTTTTTTGATTTCCCAAGAAAAAACAGTTTTCAACTTAATTAAAATTACATCCTCCACCCTCAAATTACACAGTTTTATAATTACCATGCTTTTAATAGATGAATGGCACACTATAATTCGATTAACGAAATTAAAACATCGATTTTACTTGTATTTTTGTCGTCAAAGAACTAAAATTGTCATGGTTAAATTACCGAATATGTTGCAACAGGTAAATATCCTTTTTTCTAATCAGGAGAAAATCTCGTGATAATTTTAAACCAAAAACCTATCAACATGATAAAGAAGATTACTTTACTAATAGTGTTATGTTGTATCTTATTGAGTAACCTCATAGCACAAACGCAACAAAATTATTGGGTTGTTCCTCCAAACAAAATAGACTTTACCGGGACGCCAACTTCATCTTCCCTACCAGGAAGCCCTTCCGCTTCAACATATTTAAACAGTAATGGTGTATTTGATGAAAATGGAAACATACTGTTCTATTTACAGGATAACTCTGTTTATAATAGCTCAGGATCAACTATAGGAAGTCTTGCAAATTATGGATCCTATGTTGATTTGCAGGATGAGATTGCAATCGTTCCTGTACCGGGAAGTTGTACAGAATGGTATGTAATCTATTCTAAACACACTGGTACTGTAGGTGTAGCACTATTATATTCTAAAGTCAATGTATCAAGTTCTGGAGTGGTAACATTTGTAAGTAACGGGAACTTAATTGAAACCAATACATCCAATTTAGTTGGTATTGCAGTATCCAGAATAAAAGCGGGCAATATAAGAAACCTGTATTGTGTGGCTTATCCTTCAGTACGTAGCTTCCAGATTAGCTCTTCAGGAATAGGATCTGGTTCTACAGTTGTTACATATTCCTTGTCTACTTTTCCGGACGGACTTAATAGCCTCAATACCCGTGAAGCTGAAATTTATGAAACTGTTAGCGGAGATTATATCTTATGGGGATCCAGTAATCTGAATAAGGTTTTTGTATATGATCCAAATACAGCATTAGTTAATATAATAACCATACCGAGCACAACTCACGTAAATGGAGTTGAATTTTCACCAAATGGAACAAAAATTTACGCCTCAGTATATGGCTCTTCCGGAGGTATATACAGGATTACGGATTATACTTCTACTGCAACAGTAACGAGACTAACATCTGGAAGAGATTATGAATTATCGCATCTTGAACTTGCAAGAGATGGTTATATATACGGAGTTAACCATCTAAGCACACCTACTGCTGGTAGACTTGGTAGAATTAACCCTTCAACTGATGTAATAAGCGCTTCAGCCTTATCAATTGAAATATATAGCACAGCCGTTTCTGGTCCTTCAGGAGCCGGTTATTACAGGTTACCTGATCAGGTAGACGGAGAAAACTATACTTACAATAGAGGTATTGGTGTTCCCATAATTACAAGCAGCACCATCAACGGGCAAAGCAATGCATCCCCAGGATGGAACACTTTTTATAATTGTGTCGCAATTAATCAAGTTGTGTCTGCTTCAGGTTCTCAAGGGAGGATCATACTTACAAAAGTAGATGCGAGTAAAAATGTAATTGTGGGCGGCAGCGCATTCTCAGCCACCACCAGCTGGAATACAATTGCATCTTTGAATGCGGATCTACGTACTTTTTCGGGAACCAGCAATCATCTTAATAGTAACAATGGGTATTACAAACTGGAAATACAGGTGAAGAATTCCTGTGATAAAATCGAATCTGTTGTATGGTGGCTACAGGTTAATGCTACGCCTACTCCAGCTTCGGTATCATTTACTTTAAACGATTATGCTACTGCGGGTATTCCAGATGCTCCGGTGAAGACAATGACTGGACTTGCTTTGGGAATTTATTCTGGTTCTTATAATTTAAATAACAGTTCCGGAACAGTAACTTACCATACTGTACAAATTGATCAGGTAGATGCCAGTGGAGCATACATTAGAACAATTCTTCCTACGACTACCATAAATGTTGCAGGTGTATCAGGATTAACTTCCCTGGCCTTAAATGGAATCAATATTCCTGCAATTCCTGCCCTTAGTTGGGGAGGAGGTACGGGATTCTTTGCAACAAAAGGTTATGGGAATTATTACAAACTGACTGTGGGTGTAGGAAATGATTGCGGAAGTTCGACAGACTGGTCTTATGTAAATATGAATTGCTATTGCAGATTAGCTAATCTGGCCGAAGAGAGCAATGGGAGTTTGGCATATCCTGTCCCTTTCGATTCTTATTTAATAATGAATGTTCCGAAAAATGAATCTGTCAAAATCTCAATTATTAATTCGCTCGGGGAAAAATTGTACGATAAAGAATTTGATGCTTCTGAAACAAGTGGAGGAATGGTGGAGATTGAAACGATAAATATGGATAAAGGTCTCTACATTTACAGAATGGAATCTAACGGTGAGTCTATTTCCGGAAAGATTATAAAATAACTGTTTTGATAAAAAAAGCAAAAATCCTGGCAATCAACCAGGATTTTTACTTTTCAGAAAAGTGAGAAAATAAATAATATATTTAAAATACTTATGCAAACTTTACGTTTTGTCAGGGTATTTTTATGCGTTATGAATAAGAAGTTACTTCAAATCTTATTTTTCATATTGGCCCTCCCGCTTTGGACAAATGCTCAACAAAATTTAGTACGTAATCCAAGTTTTGAAGAGTACTTCCCTTGCTCCAATAATGCTGGTGATGGTTATTGTTATCCAAGTTGTTCAAATAGAGGACTACCGAGTCCTGGATATTATAAAAATTCTAATACTAAGTACTGGAAATCTGTATCAACGAATGGAGTGCGTTATTTTACGGCCTGCAATATTAATGATATCATATTTACCCAGTTTGATATGGGTTGGTATAAACCCAGATCAGGAACATCTTTTATAGCTATAAGCACCTATAAAAGTAGACAATATGCGACTACTCGTCTTTCCGAACCATTGGAGGCAGGCTGTAAGTACGAAGTGTCTCTTTATGCAAAGCTGATCACAAATATTGACAGTCGACATATTGTATTTTCATACGAATGCGCGACTATAGCTACAGATGGTCTAGGGATTCATTTATCAAAAGATAGCATATATGACCTTTCTTTTCCAAGTAGTGGTACTTTTTATCACCTTACCCCTCAAGTAGAAAATCCTGCTGGAAGTTTGCTTCAGGATTCCGTCAGTTATGTCAAAATCTCAGGAGTATTTATAGCAAACGGAGATGAGGAATATCTTACCATTGGAAATTTCAGAGATGACCAGCATACGCTAACCTTTCGACCTATTGGAAATGTTTCGAACGGAGGTTGTGGTACTTACTTAATTGATGATATTTCTGTAATAAAAATTACTCCGGAGATTGACCTTGGAAATGATATTACAATATGTAGAGATTCAATCATAAACATCGATGCACCACCTATTTTTGATAACTATTTATGGTCAACTGGAGAAACTTCATCAGGTATTGAAGCAACTTCTTCCGGTGAATATTGGGTGAAAGCGGATTATGGCTGCATCAGCAGTACCGATACTATAAATGTTAGTGTTCGGGATCCGTTTCCTGATCTCTTTCAAATAACTGCAGATACCTTTCTTTGCCCTGATCAGATTCCTTATAGTATTTTTGCCTCCTCTGGTTATGACACATACCGTTGGTCTACAGGGGGCATTTATGATTCAATTGTAGTTTCCTCTAAAGGTAAGTATTCCATAGAGGCTAAATATGCATGCGGTATTGTAAAGGATACAATCGATATTGATATTTATGAACCACCAGCCTCTTTAATTATTCCGGCAAAAGATACAACCATCTGCAAAGGAACATCTATTACTTTAAGCACTATTCCCGGCTTCAAACATCATCTCTGGAGTAGCGGAACTAATAATTCAACAATTACTGTAGACAGTGCAGGACGATATCTGCTAGCTGCCTATTCTCCTGAAGGATGCCCGGTTGAGGATTCTATTAAAATCAGCATTAAAGATCTTCCAAAGCTCAATATTGGAAATGATACAATTATTTGCGAAGGACAATCCCTGGGTATATTGGCGACAGCAAACGGAGTGGATAATTTTGTTTGGGATGACGGAAGCATTGAATATGAACGAAGATTCACTAAGTCTGGCAGATATTGGGCAAAAGCCCAAAACCTATGTGCTACGGTCTCAGATACTATAATAATTGATTTTAAAGATTGCACTCCATTTATTCCCAATCTCATTACCCCTAATAATGATAACAAGAATGACGGGTTAAAAGTTGTTACATCTGTCCATCGCGATTTCAAAATAGAGCTATATAACAGATGGGGGCAGAAAATAGCAGAAACTATCGGAGATGAATTCAAAGAACCAATTAACAATGGGATTTATTATTATTGCGTTCATGATCCACTACTCAATAAGATCTATAAAGGATGGATTGAAGTAATTCAGTAAATGAAAAAGAGAAGAAACTGTTCGAAAGACTTAAAAAAAACTTTGAAAGCTATAATAAAGAAGTCAAAAGATCCGCAAATTTAAAAAATCCGGAGGAAACGTTTGTGGATGGAAAATGCTATACTTTCTATAAAGAATAATAGTCTTCCTTCTCATGAGAAAGTACTTTGATCAGTTTCATTCTAACAAGATTTACCAGGATTTTCCCAGCTCTCCAGCGGGATATATTGGCTATTTTACAAAATGTTTTTAATGTGACTCTGTCATTCTGTTCCAGATATTCTAAAAGAATTTTCTCTGCTTTACCAATTGTAATCTGAGCGTCAAAACCTCTGGTATCACTTTTCATAACATCCAGCATGACTTTACTCGCAAGCAGGCATTGGTCTTTCACCCGAATATAAGCCCACCATTTTCCATCTTCCCCCTTAGAGTAATGAGGTTTTTCATCACTTTCCGGAACTTCCGCAATCAAAATACTTTTACCGTCAATTATATCTTCCGTAAAATTCATTTTTATTTCTGGTTTGCAGAAAAATGAAGCAGCTCCTTCGAGCATGTGTCTCTCCTCCTCTGCCTTAGCGCCGGCAATACTTCCATTATCCCTCACTCCTACTAATATCCTTCCCCCCTTTGTATTTGCAAATGCTACTATAGTCTTGGCAATCTTTTGAACACTGCCTATTGTTTGTTTAAAGTCAAGCACTTCATTTTCTCCAAGCCTTATCTGTTGCCTGATACTCATTTTTTAAGTTCTAAGTTTTAAGTTCTAAGTTATAAGAAAAAAGCCATAAACTGAAAGTTGAAAGTAGATATTGAAAAACATATTTTTTCAATATCTGCATACTTATACAACTGAGTTTTAAAGTAAAAACCCAATGTTTAAGTTCCCAGAGGCATGAACTTAAACATTGGGTATATTTTTTTAATAAATTTGTTGAACTTAAAACTTAATAATTATCACTTATAACTTTATTAAAACTGCACCTTATACCCCATGTATGGAAACAATCCAAGCTGATAATAAGTCTTTACCTCTTTCTTCTTATTATCCCACTCCTGTGTTAATACATTTTGAGTATTTAACAAATTGTCCGCAGCTATAAAGAAATTATGATTTGATTTTGGCTTGTTAAGTCTGTATGAAATCTTCAAATCAGTTCTGAAATAATCTTTTAGCTGTGTTTCATAAGCTTTGCTATAATCATATACTGCTTCACCCTTTTGAAGAGATGCTTGTACATTTACTGGTATTATTCTTCTTCCTCCTGATGATGTCACCTTAAAATCTACTGATATCAGTTTTTTATTATTTGCATCAAGGTGGAACTCTTTTCCTGCAAGGCCATTGACAACATATCCGATGTTAAAGGCTGAGTTTCTCCATATCCCATCTGAACCCTGATATTCAGATTTCAGAAGTGACAAATTCGTTAAGAAATAATAATCCTTATTGAAATATCTTTCCAATGTCAACTCAAGTCCATAATTTCTGCCTTTACCAGTATTTACAGTGCTGTCAAGAACATAGAAACCATATTCAGCTCCTGTATTTAAGATGGAATATACTCCCGCTCCATCCTCATGTGAAATGCTGACAGGGACATTATACATATGCTGATAATAGGCTTCCGTTTTAAATTTCAGATTTTTTGTTAAAGACCTTTGATACCCACCAACTAAATGAAGACTTTTGGTAAAACCCACATTTTTGTTTGGCTGATTATAGTTACCTGTTTTATCATCATAGAATCTAAACTGATAAATAAACAGATCCTGAGCCTGACTATGAAGACCGGTGGCTAAACTTATTCTATCCCTTTCAGTAACCATATATGTCGCGGATAATCTTGGCTCCAGAGACTGGCTACCGTTGAGTGCCAGGCGTTGATAATATAATCCGGAATTTAAGGTCAGCTTTTCAGTAACTCTGAACTGCCAGTGAACAAAAGACTGTAATAGTCCAGTGTTACCTTTTTGCTGTAATCCCTTTTTGAACAAACTATCGGAGTCATCAAAAATATTTGAATTATTATTGTAGAAGATATTCCTGTAAATGATTCCTCCTTTTACAAGATTTCTTCTGTTTAATTTGTGTGTAATGGTATAGTTTGCAATGTGCTGGCCTTCGGTATTAGATATATCAAAATCAAAAAACTCAGGTTTGCTATCGTATATTTTTGAGCTTACCACTTTAATACGACTTCCGGAGGTACTAAGTATTAACCTACCCGTTGTTTTGGAAGTAATGTTGTGAGTGTTAGAAATACCAGCAGCATACATATTAGATGAAAAATTATCTGTTGTAAATTTGTACGGATCATTCGGATCTATTTCTACTTCAGGATCTTTAATGTATATCTTGCTTTTACCACCAATTCCCCAAAGCGTAAAAGTACCGGCCTTTTTCGTTGGGACATTTATCTTTATTGATCCATCTTGAAACTGAGGAACACCGTTGGTTCCAAAGCTTACTCCTATTTTATTCAAAGCTTCAAATGAGAGAAATCTATAACTGGCGATATATGAACTTCCTGATTTTTTTGATATAGGACCTTCAGTTGCAATCTCTAGGCCATTCAGCCCTGCCTGAATAGTATGTTCTCTCTTTTCATTATTTCCGTTTCTTAACTTCACATCAAATACAGCAGCAGTTTTATTACCATATTCTGCAGGAAATGCACCTGTGAGAAAATCTGAATTCGCAAGCAGGTTGTTATTCAGGATACTGAAGGCTCCACCACTATTTCCTGTGAAAGTAAAATGGTTTGGATTCGGAATATCAACACCTTCAAGTCTCCACAAAACACCTATTGGCGAATTACCTCTAACAATGATATCATTCCTCTGATCTCCTCCACCGGCAACACCGGCATAGTTAGATGCCATTCTACTTGGGTCCTGTCTTGATCCGGCAAATCTGTTTATTTCTTCTGTGCGAAGATTTGTTGCGCTGACAACAGCTAGCTGGTTATTGGCCTGTGATTTATCTTTCTGCCCAACTACAACTACTTCTTTTACGTTCTCTATCTCTTCTTCCATGTCCAAATTCAGGATTACTTCTTTTCCTGACGTCACCAACACGTTTGCCGAACCTCCCTCCTTGTATCCGGCATACATTATCTTTATTTCGTGTCTACCAAGAGGTACATTATCAAATCTAAACCTACCATTCTCATCTGTAGCTGTTCCCATTGGAGGATCAGTACTTGTGATCACCACGTTTACTCCTGGCAGTGGTGATTGAAGATTTTTATCTATAACAGTTCCTCTGATAGTCTGAGTCACTTGTTGTGCTATTGCCGAAAAATTTAGGCACAGCAATGCCATTATAAGGCTAAAAATTAGTCTCATCGTCTTAGTTTTTTTAAATGTGTTTTACTTGAGTTTTCTGGTTGTACTAAAAATCAGAATCTGATACCGGCGTTAAATCCGGGCCACATTTTCACATTTGTATTATCTTTGCGTCCTTTATCGACACGGCCTGCATAAGTCTCATTAAAGACTGTCCATGGAGCTATATTGGAGCCGTATTCGTTCTTATCAGCATCGTAAATCTGTGATACCATTACGTTAAAAGTAGGACCAAAGAATAATGTCGTTCTCTCTCCTAATGTTATTCCAACATTTACTTTTAGCTGGTTAAGTAAATTCATTTTGTTTGTCCAAACTCCATCTTCATTGATGTGGTAAGCAATAGCATCTATATTTACAGAAACCTTTTGACTTGCCTTTAATTCAGAACCGAATCCTACTCCATATCCTGTTCTGAACTTGCCTCCATTGTTGAGTTGAGCACCGACAGCAAAGATGTTATAAAAACTTCTGGAACCTCCCATTTTGAAAGCAATGTTTCCATACAAGGTCTCTGAACCCCAGATTTCAAATCTGCGATATCCTTTTTTTGCTAAATTAAGAATACCAATCTGAGCACCATCAACAGTATCAGCAATATTAATCACACCTATCTGAACACCTTTTACCCTTTTGGCAACATTGATGAAACCTGAAGCCTGTGCACCTCTTAAATCACCTGTAGTATTCATAAAACCAGCTAACTGACAACCTTCAGAGTTATGTTTAGCAACACTCATGAATCCTGCAGCCTGAATCCCTTTGTGGCTTCCATTAGCAACGTTTATGAATCCTGCCAACTGAGGGCCGGTTACCATACCGTTGGCAACATTTGCCAACCCTGCACATTGCGGACCATACATGTATCCGTTACTAAAATTTACCAATCCAGAAAACTGACCACCAAGGCTATTTCCTCCTGAGCTGTTTACCAATCCTGCAGCCTGAAAGCAATACATGCTATCTTTGGCAGTATTCACAAGACCACTAACTTGAACACCTTCGACATATCCCGAAGATATATTGGTAAGACCAGCAATTTGTGCACCTTTAACATTCTTTCCCACTATGTTTGACAAGCCTGCAACCTGCACACCATTTACAAATTCCTTTTCAACATTTACTAGTCCACCAAATTCCGCGCCGTCCAAACCTCTTGAAGTACCTGCAAGGATATTTAATGAAGCTTTGTTTACAACTTCCGATGCATAAGCTCCATTGGTACTCATCGGAGGAACGAAGCTTACGGAAAGCGGTACGGTTTTATAAGAAGCAGAGTCTGCGCGTTGCTCTTCTTTGCCAGAAAGCGAATCTGCAGGACTATCAGATTTTAATCTTTTCCAAACGCCTACCGGAGCCCTGTTTTCAATACTATCAGCAATCTCATTTAACTCCTCTCTAAGTTTGTGAGAAATCGTTTTAAAGCTGCTTTTAAAATCTTCCTTAGTTTTCTTGTTTCCCCCGGAATTCAGGCTATCCATTTTGGTAAGATATTCATCCCTCAACCTCCTTTTCTCCAATAAATATTGTTTACGCAGACTCACTACATCATCTCCTTTTGGCTTCTTAGCCTTTAACATGGGAGCTTTTACAGTTGTATCTGAAGATACAATGAGCGTTTCCTCAAGTTTATCACTGGTTTCTGGTTGTACTTCGTCTGCATGTTCGTCTTCTTCAACATCTTCAGCTTTATCAGTGCTCACACTGTTTATCGTAATTGAATTCGCATTTTCTACGATCACAAATGAAGTAGCTCCTTTTCTTGAATCAGCAGTGGCATCAGCCGTTTTCTTAACTGCTTTCTTTTTCAGTACGACCTGATTTCCTACTACAGAGTAATTCACGTTATGTTCTGTAAAGACTAGGTCCAGGACTTCTCTCAATGATTTACCCTGAACATTCAGAGATACATTTTTGTCAAGCGAAACCATATTATTCGAATAGGAAAATCTTATTCCATATTTTTCAGTAATGGTTTTAAGTATTTCGCTTTGCTTAGCCTTCATCTTAAGTGTTACCTTTGTATCCAGCGATGGCTGAGCCTGCAAGGAAAAGTTAAGACAAAGTAATAGTATGATAAGGATTTGAATAAGCCTCATTAGTGAAATGAATTAATAAATTAAATGATTTTTACCTGCGTAAACTCAACCTAAATAGGTGTTACACGCTCTGTTGATTAATTATTGACAGCCCGAACCCTCTAGTAAATATCCATTGCCGTCTTTTTTAGAGCTTAAGCTCATAGATTCCGAAACTACATCTAATACTTCCTGTAATTTAGGTTTTTCAAAAGTTCCGGTAAACCTGCAGTTAACCAATTCTGAGTTAGCCAGTTCTACTTTTGTTCCGAAATAAGCCTCTACAGCAGATGCTACTTCTCCAAGCGTACTGTTTTCAAAGACCAGTTTCTCCTGTTTCCATGCCAAGAAATTCGGATTATCGATTTTCTCCGAAACAACATTACTGTTGTTGTCAACTCTTCCTTTCATGCCAGGAGTCAGGATGACTTTCTTTGTCTCGTTTTTCTTTAATGCGAAAGATACTTTACCAGTAACGACCTCTACTTCATCGGCCTGACCTGCTATTGTTTTTACATTAAATGAAGTACCCAACACCTGAGTAATAGATGACAAACCTTCCACCCTGAATGGTTTCTCAACATTTCGCTTTACTTCAAAGAAGGCTTCTCCTTCTAATTTTACCTTTCTTGTATCGCCTTTAAAATCGTCGGCATAAGAAATTTTACTGTGTGCATTCAGCCAGACTTTGCTGCTGTCAGGAAGTTGTATTTCCCTTTTTTCATTTCCAGCTGCAAAAGAAATTTCTTGAATCTCTTTTTGACTAAACAGCTTCATTGATAAATAGCTAATGCCGGCAAATACCAATAAAACTGCTGCAGCTTTCAAAATAATGTTATAATCGAAGAGCTTGACAACTTTGGTTTCCTTCTGTGGTGCTATCTGCTGAGGCTCAAAACCGGCCTTTGCTTTAAACTTCATCCAGGCAGCGTCTACATCGGGCTCAAAGTCAACCTTGGCTCTTCCGGAAAAATCCCAAGTCCGGACATACTCTTCAAACTCCTTTCTGTTAGAAGGATTTTCCTGCAGCCATTCGGAAAGTAATTGTTCTTCGAAACCTGAAGATTCTTTCCTTAAGTGCTTAAGAATAAGTTCCTGATGTTCTCTTTCCATCGTTAATTAATTGGCCAATCTGATACTATGACAATTGAATTTTAATTTACCCCTACGCTACCTTTAAATTTTTTTTAGAAATTATTTAGCAAAAAAATCAAAGCCAGAATGGCATCTTTCAGGAATGGAGCTAATTTTTCCCTGAGAACTTTCAAAGCTTTTACCATTTGGTTTTCAACCGTTTTAACTGATATCTGTAATGTTTCGGCTATTTCCTTGTAGCTAAGTTCTTCATACCTGCTTAATATAAAAACAGAACGACACGCAGGAGGCAAACTATCAATTGCCTGATTTATATGCCCGTCCAGTTCCCCTGCATGTAGTGACTGGTCTGCTCTATCGCTTCCCGGAATATTAATCCAGGTATCCTCTTCTGTTTCCGAAAATTTTTTCTGCTGTTTTAAATAATTAAATGAGCTGTTGTAGGCTGCAGCAAAAAGATAGGATTTGACAGTGAGATGAATGGAGAGTTCATCCTTTTTAGTCCAGATCTTCATAAAAACTTCCTGCACAATATCTTCACTGGCGTCTTTATCCTGAACTATCCGATATACGGAACGGCAAAGCTGAGCGTAGTATGTTCTGAAAATCCTTTCAAAAGATTCAGGATCAGAAAAACTTTCTTTTGTACCTTCCTTATTTATACTTTCAGACATGCTATACTAAACTCGGTCTTAAAGGTCGGAAATATTAATTTGATTTTCCAATTATGGATGTATGATTCTTTTAATCAATATCTCAGTAAGTTGTTTCAATAACCCTATATAGTAAAATTTTTTCTCTGTGTATCTCTATGTCCTCTCTATATCTGTAAAATAATTTTATTACACGAAGAAGACACAGATGACGACAGCAGTACTTTTGCTATTTGTCAAAACAGTAAAGAAATTTCTTTATGAGGGAATCAATCTTGAGAAAAAGACCTTTCCAATCTCCCAAACTTTCTTAAAAAAATAAACCACAAAGATCTACTTACTTACTAGTAAGTATTATATTTGTAATATAAAAATACACCCAATGACTTCTACAAAAGAGTCCATTATAAATATTGCAGATGACCTAATAAGAAGAAGAGGATACAATGCATTCAGTTACAATGATATATCTAAAATGTTATTTGTAAAAAATGCCGCTATCCATTATCACTTTCCTTCCAAATCAGACCTTGGGGTTGCTGTTATAGAGTTCCATATTCAGAAAGTTGAGCATTTTATAAAGAGGGTTGCTCCCCTTTCCGAACCTGAAAAAGTAGAAGAATTTCTGAATATCTATGACCAGATTCAGACCAATAAAAAAGTATGTCTTGTAGGCACTTTGGCTACTGATTGGGACACAATTGATGAAAAAATACAGCAAAAACTTACCGTTTTTGTGACCATTGTGGGCGATTGGCTAACCAGCGTTATGGAAGAAGGACTTAAAAAAGGCACTCTGACGTTTAAAGGAGATCCCCGAACCAGAGCTATGCTTATTATCACTTCCATTATGGCAGCAGCTCAAATGGCTAAAATAATGGGATCAGAAAGTTTTAAAAGCGTTAAAAATGCGATTTTAAACGAACTAAATCGAAGGTAAAAAAATTTGGAAAAATTACTTACTTACTAATAAGTATAATCAAATCTATAATTACAAATAAAAACCACTCATATGAAACGAGTTGTAATAACAGGTATGGGATCAATTACTCCGATCGGAAATTCTATTTATGATTTTTGGAGTTCGGTAAAGCAAGGAAAAAGTGGAGCAAACCTCATTTCAAGATTTGACACGACACACTTCAAGACAAAATTTGCCTGTGAGGTAAAGAATTTTAATCCCCTGGATTTCCTGGACAAAAAAGAATCACGAAAAATGGATCTGTTTTGCCAATACGGAATTGCAAGTACAGAGGAAGCTATCAAAGATGCAGGAATCAACTTTGATATAATCAATAAAGATAAAGTTGGTGTGATATGGTCCTCAGGAATCGGAGGCTTTGTGACATTTCAGGAAGAGGTTCTGGCTTACGCTCAAAGCAAAGTCCCTAAGTTTAACCCATTCTTCATTACCAAAATGATTTCCGATATAGTTCCGGGTTATATCTCCATAAAATTTGGATTACGCGGGATAAATTTCGGTACTGTCTCGGCTTGTGCTTCATCAACTAATGCTATTGTTGATGCTTTTAATTATTTAAGATTAGGAAAAGCACATATGATAATAGCCGGAGGCTCGGAAGCACCAGTTATTGATGCAGGAATCGGAGGCTTTAATGCAATGAAAGCTCTATCCGAAAATAATGAAGAATACACAAAAGCTTCACGGCCTTTTGATAAAACAAGAGATGGCTTTGTACTGGGAGAAGGAAGTGGTACATTGATTCTTGAAGAACTGGAACATGCGAAATCACGGGGAGCCAGAATTTATGCAGAAATCATTGGTGGTGGACTTGCAGCTGATGCATATCATATTACAGCTACACATCCGGAAGGGATTGGGGCTTACCTTGCTATGAAAGATGCTTTGGAAGACGCTCATATTTCACCTTCAGAAGTGGACTATATCAATTGTCATGCAACCTCTACTCCGCTTGGAGATCCGAGCGAACTGGCGGCAATTGACAGATTATTCAACGGACAAAAACTACACATTAGCGCTACAAAATCTATGACAGGCCATTTGCTCGGGGCAGCAGGAGCAGTGGAAGCTATCATAGCAATTAAAAGTATTGAGGATAATATTATTCCTCCTACTATTAATACAAATGATCTGACTGAAATAAATCTGTCACCAGGTATTGAAATTATTACTGGTAACTATAAATCAACCAATGTAGAAGTAGCGATGAGCAATACATTTGGTTTTGGTGGACATAATGCTATTGCACTGTTCAGAAGATTTAAAGAGTAAGGAAATTTAAAAAAGAAGAAAGGTGGTTTTATCTTTCTTCTTTTTCATCTGAAATCTTAAACGACCTCATCCTAAACCCTTCTCCTGAAGG
>NZ_JAGHZZ010000060.1:116386-205168 GCF_017745095.1 Sporocytophaga sp.
ATTAAGAATTATGTAATTCTAAACTTGCTTAAGTTGACGGCCATATCCTGAAGGAGAAGGACTTTAATTCCTCTAAGAATAACAGCTTTATCTCTTCTCAAACTTTCTAACTTCAATGCCTTCTGATGTTAATATGCTCAGAAAATAAACACCTATAGGTAATGAAGATACATTGATAGGAAGTGTATTAAGGCCTTTTTCTATAATATGATCTTTTGTTAAAATCTGTTTTCCTACAACATCTGATAATTCTATTAACACAGATGATTTTCCGTAAGTCACTATTTGGAGATACAATACCTCTGAAGCAGGATTTGGAAATAGGTTGATATAATCTTCATTGTCACCTTTCAGATGTATGATGAGACTATAAGTAAAAGTACCATCTTTTTCAACCATTTTAAGCCTATAATAAAAACTGCTACCTCCATTCACATCTTGAAACTGATAGTGGCCAAGGCCTGTTGCAGAAACAAACCCTTTTGAGTCAAAATTAAATCCATCACTACTGCTTTCAATTATAAAGCCTTCAACATTTTTTTCCAAAGCTGTGGACCAATACAAGTTTGCTACTCCATCCTGACTCACTCCTGAAAAAGATAAGAGCATTAATGGTAGCGGACAGCTCTTCTTAGCCCAGATAGGCATTCTTCCGCACGGAGCTCCATACTCAATCTCCCAATTAAAGAACGCTCCTGATTTCTTCTGATTTGGAAGAATGGTCATTACAACAGGAATGGAATAAGCTTCTTCTTCATCGCTGATTTTAAAAAAAGCTTTATCAATACCATCAATTCTTAATTCATAATTATTTCCTGGAGGAATATCAAAATTCAAGACAACTTTAGTCGGAACATCACATTGAATAGTGCCTGTTGCTGTTTGACCTGTTGCAACTCCATTCTGAAAAAGCTGAATGGTTATACTCCGAGTAAATGTATTGTTGTAACCGCAACCACCTGCATTCAATGCAGCTCTTACTTCCACTGACTTGAGTTTTATCGGAGCTAATACATTAAATTTCCTTAATTCCTCTTGAACGGTAATATCATTATTTCCTTCAGATATATAATATTCCTGGGCTGCTCCAGCTCCGGTAGGGCCCAAAACAGTAGTTACTTTAACAGTATCTACAACATAGAACACAGTATCCTTAGTGAGTCCCGAAACAGTATAGTTGGTTCCTACATGAATAAGTGTACCTCCGTTCTCCTCGGTAAACCAGCCATATTTCGCCGCAGCTTCAGGATTACCAACTTCAAGAGTGACAGTTGCAGGGCCAGCGTTATCACAGAAATATTGATTTACAGGAACTTCATTCCCGATTTTTTTAATCACCACTGTATCTGTTGAGGAACAATTGGCTGTAGTTACTTTTACTACAAAAGTTCCCGGAGCATTGGTTGTATAAACCGAATCTTTTTCTGCTGTTAACTCCACACCGTCTTTATACCAGATAAAGGAAGTTCCTGTCTTTTCTAATTTGGTATCAAGAACTGCTACCCCAGGATTACAAAGGGTTTGATCGCTACCAGCGGAAAACAGAATAACTTTGGGAGGTTGAGAAGAAATAGTAGAACAGGAAAAACCTGTTATGCCCGGAGATCCCGCTATAGCGCCATAACTAACAGAGTCTCCAGCTGTTAAACCCGGATTTCCGCCTTCTGAAACTACCTTTACTAAAGCGTTGCTAATAGAAGCAGCATTAAAACAAACGAGACCTCCACCGCCTCCACCGCCAGGACCATGTTCCGCGGCTGTAAGGCTTCCTCCGTTACCTCCTCGAGCTTGAATTGTAAGTGCTGAAGTACCGAAATCATTACATTCAATTTTAATAGAGCCACCGGCACCTCCACCGCCACCACCGTCATTTTCACCTTTTCCTCCTTGAATAAGATCGTAGTTAAAACCGATAAAACCATCAGAGATTATTTTGTTTCCATTGCCTTCAATCTTGTCAGCCTTTATCACAATGATACCACCGCCATCTCCACCTGAATTTCCTCTATGGTTATTCTCATGTCCTGCACCACCACCACCACCAAGGAATAGACGCAAGCCTCCCATCCTGTCAAGAGCGATACCACCAGACCCATTGGATATCACCCCACAAATTTCATTGGATATACCTATATAAGAGTTTCCTCCTCTTCCTCCGGCCCCCATATTGGAACCGCCACCTCCTCCTGCATTATGATTTAATCCACCGCCTCCTCCATTGGCAAGATTACCTGTACCTAATTCATACTGAGGATTTCTGAATTCAGTAATCCCTTCTCCTTTCCTCCCTGCCCATTGAAGGTTGGCACCATCAAGGAAAAATATACCATTTGCAAATTCATCACCTGGAGGCCCTCCCGTACCACATTCCGTAATATCTAGATTGCTGTTAGGATTCACCGCTCCTCTGAAGCCCATACCTGTAACATCTATACTTCCTGAAAGAGACAGAGTACCATTTACCTCCATAAACAAAACCCCACCCTTGTTTCCATCCCAGGGAGCGCATGTAATCCCTCCGGCAGGAACAGTATAATTTCCAGGAGCTATAAACTTCTTTACAAGCTGTACCTTTCCATCTACAAAATAATTTCCTCCAATGGTATTATCAAATGTAATGAGCTTTGTAGCCGCGTTGATCGCAGCAATTGAAAGGACTTCATGGAAACCTGTACTACCATAACTAATAATGTCTCCAAAAGTAGTATCCTGTGCCCAGCTTATATCAGCACCTTTCATCTGAATAAGAAGGACTTCATCCCCAACTGCAAATGATGTGACATCATCTACAATGACCTTATTACAAGGATTAAGACAGGGATTACAGGATGGAAAATCGACCACCTTAGCATATTGATTTAAAACCAATGGTTGAGCCGAAAGAGCTTGAATAAGCGATAGGGCTGATAGAAATATTAACAGACCGCAGTTTTTTAGAAAAGCAAAATGCTTGTTCATTAATCTTGAGCTTTATATATAAATGATTTTGATTGTGTATTCGAAGAAATGCGGCTTTTCTTCAATAAATACAAAATGATGAGATAATAAATAGATTAAATTATTCCTCTTTAATACTCTGAGGGGGGAAATAGTAATCAATTTACACACTAAAAATATTTAACTATTCTGATATTTAATATAACTATATCGAAAAATTTAAAATTTTTTTTCAACATTTTCCCTCGAACACTGTAACTATTTGATTAAAAGATTTTTTAATTATTAACCAAAGTAAGCTTTTCAAAGGTATAATTCAGGAATAGGGAATAATTAACCTCAAAGAATTCAGAGGAAGTTTGAATATTTATGCAGCATAGTTATACATGATAAATATTAACCTAAAAAAAATCCAGTTTTAATAAATCATAAAACATCAAAAAGATATTTGCATTATCTTGCTTCAACAATATAGATATACAGCATGAAAATTTACCTTGCCGGTCCTGACGTATTCAGGCAAAATGCAAAAGAACACTTCCATAAACTGGATACTTTTCTTTCTTCCAAAGGGCATAAAGCCTTGATTCCACTAGATAATCAGATTGACCCGACAAAAGCCGAACTTGAATGCGAACAAATCTTCAATGGAAATATCCAGATGATTGAAATGGCAGATGTTGTGGTAGCGAATATAGATCCATTTCGGGGAGCTTGCATGGATGATGGTACTGCATTTGAAATAGGGATGGCATTCGGTAAAAAGAAAAAGATTTATGCCTACTGTACCGAACCAGAATGTACAATTCCAGAAACGACAAAAAAGATGTTTGATATCTCCAAACAACCTGAATACAGCGAAGTAGAAGATTTTGGTCACTGTGTAAACCTAATGATTCATTATGCAATAGTACAATCAGGAGGTAAAATCTTCAGAACCTTTGAAGAATGTATTGAAGCTTTGAGTTAATTACACTTGCTCTCCTTCATTTTCAGGAATATTGAGGTAAGACAATATTGCAGCGCCAAGAACAAACAGTGTCAAAGCATAATAAACAAAATGCATTCCATAAACTTGAGCATGATTGCTTAACTCTTTAATACCTGATGAATGAGCAATTTGCTTTCTGAATGAATACCATATAGCCGCCGCTATTGAAACTCCCATCAGTAGCCCTAGATTTCTCATAAAAGCAAGTGCACTGCTTCCCACACCTCTAAGGTGGGCGGGAGCGGAATTTAAAGCTCTGGAGCTATTGGGAGATTGAAACAATCCAAAGCCAAGGCTAACCAAAGCGCTTCTCCATACAATCTGGTGCCAGTCCCAGTTTTCTGTAATAAATGTAAAGGAAAAATAACCTGCAGCTGTAATTATAAGACCAATTGTAGCTATAAAACGCGGACCGACTTTATCGGAAAGAAACCCTCCTATAGGAGCTATTATGCTGAGCGTCGCGGGACCTGCAAGCAAAATAAAGCCCGCCTTTTCAGGAGGGTAGTTCAAAATTTGCTGCAGGTAAAAAGGTAAAATAAAGAAGTTAGCTCCAGTGGATGTAAATGCCAGCCAGGCCGATATTATTGAATAACTATAATTTTTTCTTTTAAACAGGGCAAAGTTTAGCATAGGGACCGGGGCCTTTTTCTGCCAAAAGAAAAAACAGGTTAGAAGTATTACCCCTGCTATAAGATACATTATCACAGCCTTGTTGCTCCATCCATAAGCATCCAATGGCCCCAGATAAAGCCCAACCAGAAATAATATTGCTCCGCCAAGAAACAGTAGTGCTCCAGGATAATCGAAGTACTCCTTTTTCCTTTCAGCTCCTCCTGGAATATTTTTGAGCGTAAATATAATTGCGATGATCCCAAGTGGAACATTTACAAAAAAAATGCTTTTCCACCCTAATGATCCCAGTAAGATTCCACCCAAAACAGGACCAAGACTATTGCCAGTAGCGACTATCGTACCGATTAGACCTAAAGCCTTTCCACGGTCCTTGGGCTCAAAAACATTTGCAATGATCGCCGGCCCTACAGCAAACAACATGGAAGCACCTATCCCCTGAATTACCCTAAAGGCTGTCAAATACCATATACCTGGTGCAATTCCACAGAGCAAAGAACCAATAGTAAATATTGCAAATCCAGAGACATATACAGGCTTCGTTCCGATTATATCAGAGATCCTGCCCATGATCAGCAAGGTACTTGTAGTTGTAAGAAAATAAGATACCACAATCCACTGAACTGCATTACCAGCTTGAAGCTCTGTTTTAATTGTGGGAAGTGCAATATTTACAATACTTCCATCAAGTGTAGCCATTAACACACCAAATGAAACATTAGCGAGGATCAACCACTTATTTTTGTATTTATTTTCAGGTACTTTCCCGGTATCTATCATTTAAAAAGTATTCTACATATGATTATACACTATACTATAACTTCATAAATGGAGAAATAGCTAAACTAAAGGGAAAACCTAAAAAAAAACCTGATAAAAGCAAAAAACCGTCCCTTAATGGGACGGCTTTTTGCTTTTATGTTAAAGTCTTTCAAATAGTCAATGTTTTAAAATTTATAAGGCTACTACACCCTCAATTTTGGAAGCTTCTTTATAATAATGTATTACAGACTCTCCAGATTCAACAGCGAATGTAGATGTAACACTCACATAGTTTCCTTTTTGTGAATATTTTTTCTCTGTAATTCTTCCCTCAAAAATATCAACCAACTCTTTTTCTTTCTCGGTAGGAACAATAAACTTGAACATGTAAATGGATGGCCATGATAATTTTTCAAGCCTTTCCTGCAAACCTTTAAATTTCTTATCTTCCATAAATTTGGTAACTGGAACTATTAAAATTGCGTTCCAAAAAACATGCTAAAAATCGTAAAACTTTCTCATGCCTGAAAGAAAATTTATTTTAAATACTTTGCTCACAGATGGAATCATTTCCACCGAAAACAAAGAAAAGCTTGAAAACTATGAGCAAACCAAGCTTTTTTCACTCTTTTGGGAAGTAAAAACAGTTTTATACCTGGGAGTATTACTTTTCTCAGCAGGAGCTGGTTTAATTATTTATTTGAATATTGACTCCATCGGCCATATTTCAATTATTTCCCTTATAGGACTGGCATGCACGGCCTGCTTCTACATTACTTTCAAAAAAAGTGAGCCCTTTTCCTTTAATGAAATAATCAGTACCTCTCCATGGAATGATTATATATTGCTTCTCGGATGCTTGCTTTTTTTATCACTGGAAACATATCTGCAAGTCCAATACACCATATTCGGAACACAATATGGTACTGCCACTATTATCCCTACGCTCTTATTCTTCCTTCTTGCATACAGATTTGATCATAAGGGTGTTTTAAGTATGGCAGTTACCGGTCTTGCAGGTTGGGCAGGTATAGCAGTAACTCCAAGAGCAGTATTAGATGGCCTGGACAACTTCACTGACCATTCCTATATATGGACTGCTCTGGGTTTGGGTTGCTTTCTGAATGCCTTGGCAATTGGGTTTCAAAGGATCAATCTGAAGAATCATTTTGCATTTACTTATCTCAACTTCGCCATTCATATTCTTTTCATAGCAACATTGTCTGGTTTATTTTTAGAAACCAATCACCTTGTCTTTATACCAGTTTTATTTGTACTGGCAGGAGTTTATTATTTCCAGGCAAGAAAACTTGAATCTTATTATTTCCTGCTTTTCATTCTCATCTATTTATATATAGGTGTTACCTATATTATTTTTTATCTAATGTTTAAAACCGGAGCAGGCTTTGAATTAGTCTACTTTGGATTTTTCTATTTTATCGGCAGTTGTGCTATGGCAGTTTACCTAATCAAGAATCATAAAAGTCTGTTGAAAATATGATTATCTATAACAAAAAATCACTGGAAAATCTCAGACTTATTGAGCAGACTAAGATCTGGAAGGAAAAACAATTACTATCCGAATCATTATTTGAGAAGATAAAAGGTAAATATATAAATGATCTCTATACACCCAATTTCTTTATACGGACAGGCTTATTCCTCTTCACCGCAATACTGATTGGTGCAAGTCTTGGTCTTGTCACTCTTATAACATATGGTGATAGCGGCTCACAAACAGGCTTGTTGATCAGAATTTTGATTTATGCAATCATTACAGGATTCACCACCGAAATCGTAATTAAAGAAAAAAAGTTTTTCAGAGCAGGTGTTGATGATGCTTTGCAATATGCAACTGTTGGTCTTCTTATTTCTGTGATCGGAATTTTCTTTGATAATTTAAATCACAATAGTGAATCTTATTATGATAATACTGACTACACAATACAGATACTTGCATTTTCTTTACCCATCCTCATTTTCTTTGCAATACGCTATGTAGACCGCTTGCTCACAGCACTGGCATTCGGAATATTCATTTACATTGTCTTCTATATTGTATCTAATGCAGGAAATATAGGGAAAGCAATTTGTCCTTTTGTCATATGCATTATAAGTTTTCTAATATATCAGCTCGTTAAAAAATATGGTTATGTTGAAAGAAGGCTGCTTTGGAAAGATAATTTCAATATCCTAGAACTGCTCAGTTTACTTACCTTATATCTTTCTGTTAATTACTTCGTGGTAAGGGAACTTAATGCAATATTGAATAATGAATATTCAAGCACTCAAATACCACTTGCCTGGATATTCTACATTACTACAACTGTTATACCTTTGCTATACATTTATTTTGGTATAATAAAAAAAGACAGGCTACAACTTCAGCTAGGCATGATGCTGATTACATTGGCAGTATTTACATTTAAATATTATTTCAGTCTTGGCCATCATGAAATAACGATTACACTTGCCGGAATTATTATGATTGGTGTTGCATGGTTGGTAAATAAACTTTTGAAAACGCCTAAAGTGGGATTAACACTAGATAAGGATGTATTAGAAAAAGAATTCAACTTAACTGATGCAGAAGCTCTGGTAATTGCAGAGACAATGGGAAAAGACTCAGCGCAACAAGATGATTTTACATTTGGAGAAGGTAATTTCGGAGGTGGTGGTTCAGGAGGGAAGTTCTGATTAGGGAGCAACTTAAGATAAATTTAATATAATCCCTTTGCTTTACTCAAGGGGCATTATTCAGAAACAATTAACAGAATATAAATCAAAAAGTATTATTGGGGATAATAATCTTTACTGTTGTCCCATTTTTCTCTCCACTGGAAATAAAGAGTTCTCCCTGTAAATGCTCTACAGCGCTTTGTACAAGAAATAAGCCCATCCCACTACCTTCAGACTTTTCACTGCCTCTGAAAAACATTTCTGTAACAAGACTAAGCACTCCCTCTCTTATTCCATATCCATTATCTGTAATAGAAAAAGTAATATGGTCAAGTGTTATATCCATCACAAAGGTAATTTCTAACCTTTCATTTCTTCCGAAAACAATACTGTTTTCAAATATCTCTCTGAAGATGACATGCAAAATATCAGGATCTGAATTGAAATCCCTGTTTTCCGGAAGTTGAGTATGAATGACCGGAAAACGATGTGAGTGATTTTGGTAAAGTTTATCTTTAAACTCTGTGAAGAAAGTATCGAAATCTATTCTGGAGATAATGCTTTTCTCTGTTTTTAACCTCCCAAGGAATGAAAGTCCGTCCAGTAATCTGCTTAACTTGCGTAAAGTCAGTCTCATTAAATTGGACATTTCTTTAATCTCTTCCTGATCATTAGTAAGCTCTATAAGATTAAGTAGACCTTCAGAAGTGCTTACGGGACCTTTCATATCATGAGATGCCCGATATAACAATGCATTAAGTTGGTTATTGATTGCAAGCAGTTCTATTGTACGATCAGCAACTATCTTCTCCAAAAGAAGATTCTGTTCTTTAATTTTCTCTTTGGCAAACTTAAGTTCCTGATTAAGACCACCCATATTACGCAGCGTCATTCCGAACATATTCTCCTGAGTAGTGATATGTTCTTTAAGCCTTGCGTTTTCTTTTTGAATTTCTAAAAATTGCTGATAATCAAAAGTCTGGGTTTCCTTCATACATATCTTTAAACCAATGCTTCTAATTACTGGTTTTGTCAGGAAAAGGATTCAAAATAAATTAAAAAATGTGGATAAACTGGAGAAAAAAGAGGTGACGGACTCCCCCGTCACCAGTGTAAGCAGAGAGGAATATAATTCCGAATTGCAAAAGTAACGAATTAATCTGAATCCTATTGCCTCTTCACAACTTTTAAAAAACTCTATGAATCAAGCTTTTTTAATATTCCCACATCAGTTATTCGAAATTAATTTCAACAGAAAAAAGAACCAGTTATTTTGTTTAATTGAAGAGCCCTTACTTTTTACCCAATTTAAATTTCATAAGCAAAAACTTGTATTTCACAGGGCAAGTATGAAGGCTTATGAACAACAACTTATCTCAAAGGGATTCAAATGCATATATTTAGAACAGGTAAAATTTTCTGATACCGAAACACTATTTAAAGAATTGATTAAAAATGAAATTACTCAGATTACTTATATAGATCCCATAGACGACTGGCTTTCAATACGGATAGAAAAAAATGCAGCTATTTATAGTATCAAGACAGTTATAGAAAATTCTCCAATGTTTCTTAATACTACCAGAAATCTTGAAGACTATTTTTCCAATAATAGATTTCATATGGCCGATTTTTATTCTCATGAAAGAAAACGCCTGGACTTAATGATAGACAATGGAAAACCAAGAGGAGGTAAATGGAGCTATGACAATGAAAACAGAAAAAAACTTCCTAAAAACCATAGACCTCCGATAATTCATTTTCCTCACACGAATACATTTGTAAAAGAAGCTGTTGATTATGTAAAAAAAAATTTTGGCACCAATCCGGGAACTGCAACGCCCTTTTTATATCCCATTTCTCACGAAGAAGCTCAAACATGGCTGAACACCTTTATTAATCAAAGGTTAAATTTATTCGGCACTTACGAGGATGCAATCTCATCTAAATATCCATTTATTTATCATTCAGTCATTAGTCCACTTCTCAATTCAGGATTGCTAACTCCGGAAGATGTTTTGGCAAAAGTTATGGAACATCAAAATGAGATTCCGATAAATGCATTAGAAGGTTTCATTAGACAAATCATTGGTTGGCGTGAATACATGAGGGCTGTATATCTATTTAAAGGAAGACATATCCGGACAGAAAATTATTTTAATCATAAAAGAAAATTGCCCCCATCATTCTGGGATGCATCTACTGCGATCTTACCACTCGATCATACCATCTCAAATGTGCTTAGCAATTCTTATAATCATCATATAGAACGTCTTATGATAATGGGAAACTTCATGCTTCTTTGTGAAACAGATCCTGATGAAGTTTATAAATGGTTTATGGAGATGTATATTGATGCTTACGACTGGGTAATGGTACCAAATGTATATGGGATGAGCCAGTTTGCTGCTGGCCAGGTTATTACTACCAAACCATATATTTCTGGCTCAAACTACATATTAAAAATGAGCGATTATCCCCGGGGACCATGGACAGAAATCTGGGACAGTTTGTATTGGAGATTTATTGATTTACATAAAAAGAAATTTCAAAGTAATCCAAGAATGACTTTGATGTTAAGACTACTTGATAAAAAAGATAAACGAACTATTAAGGGGTATTATGATAAGGCTGATAAATTCTTAGAGGGCAAAGCTTAAAGCGGAAAGCGGAAAGCACAAAGCTTAAAGTAATTGCAAGGTCCCCCAATTAATAGATTTCCCTACTATATTAAGTTGTTTCAACCGGAAGTCCCCTTCCTTCAGATGAAGAATTTAACTAAATATACCTTTCGCTTTAAGCTTTCCGCTTTGTGCTTTACCCTCATGCTGGAACGAAGTTCATCTTCCCCTCACTGCTTCTCACACCCACCCGACTATACTGCAAATAAATGTACCATAAATCAAGGAATAAAGTAATTGCACATAAAGCCATCAACCCTTTATAACCGGGGATATTCCAGAAATGATTATAAATCATTGCTGAACATCCTGCAGTGCCAATCATTTTAAACCAGCCATTTGCATTGGAGATTCCAAATCCAGGTTGTCTTATAATCTGATAACAGTAAAATGCACTCATATATGTATTGATAAGATAAGCAGAAAAGGCACCAAAGCCGTCTGTGTCATGCTCAGGAATAAGGAAATATAAACCTATCATCCAAAAGGCAAGTCCGAAAGCTGTAATTACCACTGATTGCTTTTTAAATGGTTCAAGCTGAAATTGCTTATGACCATATTTGAAAATGCTGTAAATAATAAAGATGTCCATAAAGAACCATATCCTATACCCCCATTGGAATAGTTCACCTAGATTTGTATGAAAGCACCAACTCCAGAGCAACTCCCATGAAAAATTGGCAACCACCGCTGCTACCGGAATTTCGACCACTTTATGTTTAATGATATTTATAATTACAATGATGTAAACAAGAAACCAAAATATGCAGCACACCCCAAACAAGCCCAGGTCCAGAGGTGAGTACACTTCAAGATTTATTAGCTTTTCCATAATTATAAAAGATTTAAGTAGTTAATTAAACAACACATATAGTTATCGTCCTGATTTTTCATAAAACCAGAACCTTATTTTATGCAGTACTTTAATTATAAATGGCTGATGATGCGACCATGGCAATCCTTTTTTGTATCTCTGCAAATCTCTCCATCGAAGTATCGCAAATATTGCTGGTTCATGCAGGTCCCATATCTTGCACTTAGGAGCCTTTACACCGGAAGCATCCAGAATGCTATTAACTGCTCTCCTGGCAGCTTCATTAGCTCCCTCCATAGTAGCAAGATCTGTATTGGTTTTCACATAATCAGATGCAAGAAAAAAGTTGGGAATCTGAGTATATGCATATGGCCTCAAATCCCAGGTATTTGTGCAGTTGACCAACAACGGCTCTTCATTACGCATAGGGTTTTCAAACACAATATCCGGATCGATAAAAGAAGAATGCAGATAATCATCCTTTAACACTTCCTTACCATTTACATTCAGGCTTCTTTTTAACTGCTCCCAGATCTCTTTAATAATTTCCTCTTTTGTACATTCTTTGGCAGGCTTGTTATAAAGAATTCCTGGGGTATTCCAATCAGAAACATCTACGGATAATATACCTTTCACCTTTCCATCACCATGTTGTTTTATACTGAAGTTTTTCCAAAACTGACACTGATAAATGGAAGTAAGAGCCCATGGAGTATCTATATAAATAGAATGACCAGGAATTGATTCTATAGCGGTATTCAGGTAAAATTGGGTACCATTCATCCATGAAACATATTGACTGAGCGTTTTGAGGTAATTTAATGTAGGATCAATTTTTATAAGGTCCTGGTTAAGTAAGCTGGCCATTACCTCTACAGGCACTGCGGAAATGTAATAATCTGCAGTAAACTCTTGCTGCTTTCCATTGCAGGAAATGGTGACACTCTTAATTGCATTATCAGCACAATTAATGCTTTGAACCTTTGAATTGAATCTGTATTCAATGCCTTTCTTTTTCAGGTATTCAAGCCATGGATCTATCCAGACTTCATTGGTAGGACCACATAACACTCGGTCACAACTAATCCCCGGCTTCGCTATATCAAATAAAAGCTGGATAAAAATATCACCACCAGTTTTCGTACTTGCCTCTTCTGCTCTTGCCGCTACCAAGGTTCGAGTAAGGCCTTTGGCAAAAATACTTTGATAAGCAAGAGATTGCTGATCAGCATCAAGGTATTCCCACCAGCTTATCCTTTCATACTCATGTTTTCGTCTTTCTTTACAACTTGTCATTAGTTGCCAGACCTTTTTCGCAAAAAGAGCTTTTTCTTCTGTAGAGAGACCAAGGTTAAGATCCAGACCATCGGCAAGTATTTGAATAAACTCACCAAGAGATCGCGGAAATCTGGCTGGCATCAAAACAGGCTCCTTTCCAAACCTTGCCATTTGAATACGGGTGGTATCCACCAGATTATCAGCAACACCGTTTTTATTTTCACCATAGGGAATTTCCTTCATGGTAGCAACGATGTGCTTGTAAAACCGTGGAAAAAAGCGGAAACCATGTTCTCCTGGCAGATCTTTCCGTCCATCCGTTCCGGTGTTTAGCACAGAAAGACTTCGCGCCTTACCTCCGGGAATGTCCTTGGATTCAAATACTATAACATTAAATCCTCTATTGATTAATTCATGAGCAGCGCTCAACCCCCCAATTCCTCCTCCAAGAATGATGACACTTTTCTTTTTGGGATCCATAAAAATTCAGGTTTAAAATACTTCTAATACGATGGGCCCAATTGAAAAGGCAAGAGATTACTGGCATTCTCAATAAGAACTAGATGAAGAATTCGAATAAGTCGACAAGATTAAAAAGAATGACCTATTCCTAGACAATATTTCACATTATAATAAAAGCTAAAAAATACCCTATTTATATATACTAAGGAGTAAGAATAAGTTTAATGTATTTTAAATTATAATTCACTTTGACAAAACCGCTCCCAAAACAACTAATTGGATAAATTTTATACCTAAAACCCAAAAAATACACAAAACACAACAAACATACTTTCAAAAAATGGGTATGTCGTATATAAGAATTCAATTTTTCATCTTACCTACCTAAAAAAATGGCCAAATTGGCTAAAATTGGCATTTTTAATTAACAGAAGTTCAGTAATTTATTAATCTCAAAAAAATTCTACTTTAAAAAATTAGGTAGTAATATGGTTTTTTACTAGTTTTAATTAAAAGTAGGTCAAATTTTTGACACAAAAAGCAACAATAAATATATTTTATAAATTTTATACCCAAAAATTTTACTTGTTTTAAGAAAATTTACTAATTTTAGTTCACAATTAACCTTTACTAAATTTTAACTACCTTATGAAAAAACTATCAATTGTCCCATTTGCGGTATTGCTGGTTGTTACTGCACTGGCATTTGCTTTCCCGGGTGTTCCAAAATCAATCGAAACAGAAGGTCTTAACACAGGTGACATCGCATGGATGTTGGCATCCGCAGCGCTTGTACTCCTAATGACTCCCGGACTTGCACTTTTTTATGGTGGAATGGTTAACGCGAAAAACGTAATCTCTACCATGTTACAAAGTTTCATATGTATGGGTATCATCTCTGTACTATGGATTACAGTTGGTTTCAGCCTTGCTTTTGGTGAAGACATCGGAGGTTTTATCGGAGACCCTACCTCATTCTTTATGTTTCAGAATGTATTAGATGGGAAACCATGGCCATTAGCTGCAACTATTCCTTTGGTTCTTTTTGCCTTCTTCCAGTTAAAATTTGCGGTTATCACACCGGCATTAATAACAGGATCATTCTCTGAGAGAATCAAATTCACTTCTTATATCTTGTTTGCATGTCTTTTCAGCATGTTTATCTATGCTCCGATTGCACACTGGACATGGCATCCTGAAGGATTCCTATTCAAAATGGGAGTTCTAGACTTTGCTGGTGGAACTGTTGTTCACATCTCTGCTGGTTGTGCTGCTCTTGCTGCTGCTATCTATTTAGGCAAGAGAAAAGAACATGTCGAACCTGCTCCTGCAAACATACCATTTGTATTACTAGGTACAGGTTTATTATGGTTCGGATGGTTCGGTTTTAACGCTGGTTCAGCTGTTGGAGCTTCTGCACTTGCTGCTTCTGCTTTCGCTACTACAAACATCGCTGCTGCTGCTGCTGGTATTGCCTGGATCTTATTTGATTCTGTTAAAGGTAAAAAACCATCTGCAATGGGATTTTGTATCGGTGTAGTTGTTGGTCTTGTAGCTATCACTCCTGCTGCTGGTTTCGTAACAATTGCATCTAGTGTTGTAATAGGTGTCGGCGCTAGCTTAATCAGTAATATCGTTGTAGGCCTTAGAGCTAAAACCGGTATCGATGATACGCTTGATGTATTCCCTTGCCACGGTGTTGGAGGAATGAGCGGTATGCTTTTCACAGCTATTTTTGCTCATGTTGCAGTAAACTCTGCAAACACAACAGGTAACGGCCTGGCTTTCGGTGAAACTACACTTTTCGTAACTCACCTTATCGCTTTAGGTATTGTTGTAGCATTCTCTTTCGTAGGTTCTTATATACTTCTTGTAGTTACTAACTTAATCGCCCCTCTAAGAGTAACAGAAGAAGAAGAAAAAGAAGGATTGGATCTTTCTCAACACGAAGAAAAAGTACTTGTGGCATAATACTTCTGACTTTGATAAATCAAAAAGCTGCCCCGGTAACGTGGCAGCTTTTTTTTATTCTTTTTAAAAACCTCACAGCAGTATTTTACTTAGTAAACAAGAATTTATTTAATTTGAAATTTAACCTGAATACTTGCTGATATTTTTATTTTCTGGAACTGTAGCTCTTCATTTTTAAACTTACCATAACTCAAATCAAGACGTTCATTTGAATTGGCATACAATATCGGAGAAACAGATGCCCCCGAATCATTAACCCAAATAACCTTACCAGCTTGTTCCCCTAAAGCACTTAAAAGATAATTTGCCTTTTCTTTCGCAACTTTTATTGCTTTTATATTCGCTTCTTTTTTCAGACTATCCATTTTCGAATGGTAAACTTTCCAAATTGAAGCATCATAGATTTTCAATTTATCCAACTGCATAAAGACCTTGCCAACAGTAGTTGCTCCATCGACTTTTAAAGTGTAATCCTTTTGACTTAACAGTTCTTTAGATCTCCATTTGATCTTCACAAAATCCGCATTTGCATCAGACAAATAGAAATTATTGAGATTAATCCCTATTTCCTTTAAAGAATTTCTAAGTTGTGCTTCCTGATGTTCCACATCTATTTTTTCTTTTCCTTCATATCGTTCTTTTATAATGATACTCAGGTAAATTTCATCCGGAACAATCTCCATTTCAGCTGTTCCAACCACATCAATATGAGGCTTCTCTTCCTGTGCAATAAGGGTCTGACCTGATGTAATGTGACCAATGAATACTGCTATTGGCACTATATACAATCTTAAATTTTTCATTTTTTTATCATTTTTCAGAAAGGTAAAATGACAGAAAAATAAATTCCACAGGAAATTAGGGAACCTCCATTATGAATAAGTAAAATGGCCAGTTCAGTGAGGCAACACAAAAAGAATTATTTGCTTTACAGATTTTTCCTAAATTTATATTCGTTTAGATTTTATGAATCTTTTAAATACAACATCAATGTTTTTGTTAAAAAGGTGGTACTTACTTCTGTCTGTTATGCTCTTTTCCAGCTGCAATTCTGTAATGGAAATGATTCCACTGGATATTGATAAAAATCTGGGAGAACAATTTTCCTATCAGATCAATGAAAGTCAATCCGAATATCCCTTCCTTGATCCTGAAAAAAATAAGGAAGTTTATGCATATGTCGAAAACATCAAAAATCAGCTGATAAATTCTGATAAAATAAAATACAAAGATCAGTTTCCCTACACCGTAAAAATTATTCAGGACGACAATACACTTAACGCATTCTGTGTAGCTGGCGGCTATATCTACGTTTACACTGGCCTAATTAAGTATGTCGATTCTGAATCTGAACTTGCAGGCGTACTTGCTCATGAGATAGCGCATGCAGAAAACAGACATACTGTAAAACAACTAGCTGAATCTTATGGCACAGGGGTAGTAATCTCCATGATATTTGGTTCGGATTACGAAGATCTCGTTAATGTTGGCCAGCAACTTCTCTCTTTAAAATTTAGCCGTGGAGATGAAAAAGAAGCTGACGAATATGCTGTTGAATACCTTTACGACACCAAATATGACCCTAGAGGAGTTGGTGGATTTTTTAAAAAGCTTATTAAAGAGGAAAAAGATCATAACGAAATTCCGGACTTTTTAAGTACTCACCCAGCTTCCCAAAACCGCATCGATGATATTAATTCTAAATGGAAAGAAATGGGATCTAAAGAAGGAGACACAAGTACAGTAAAGCATAAAGAAATTATAAAACTACTAAACAACAAAAATTAAGGCTGACAAAATCAGCCTTTACTTTTTTTACAACAAAACATTTTTGTCATTTTAAGCTATTATAGAAACCAAAACCGACTAAGATGAAAAAATTTTTACCAATCATACTAGCCTGTATCGTATTTAACTCTTTAGTTTTTACTGCAACAGCACAGATTAAAAGAATCATCGGAGGAAAAAATGCAGCCAAAGGCGCTTATCCCTGGATGGTAGCTATCGGATATTCCGATGAACCCACACCCGAGAGTGCAATATACTGTGGTGGCACAATCATAAATAATGAATGGGTACTTACCGCTGCACACTGCGTCACTGACGAGACTACTTCGACTACTACTCCATATACACCATCCCAAATCAACGTTTTTACTGATTTTTATTCTCTGACGAAGCCTGAATCAGGTTACAAGAGAATCAATGTTAAAAAGATCATTATCCACCCTACATATGATCCGGTGACCGTAGACGGAGACCTGGCACTTATCCAGCTTGAAAATCCTGTAACGAATACTCCAGTTTCATTACCTGAACAAGATGACACTATATATACTAAAAACGGATTAACCAGTACTGTAATGGGTTGGGGATTTACACAACCTACATCTCTAGTGGCAGATACTTTACAGGAAGTGGAAGTAAAGATCATCACCAATGCTGTTTGCAACAGTGATGCTGTTTACGAAGGAGAAGTAACATCAAACATGCTTTGTGCAGGATTTCTTACCGGAGGTAAAGATGCCTGCGCCGGAGACAGCGGAGGTCCCCTCGTTTTTAAGTCTGTAAATGAAAATAAAACTATTCAGACCGGTATTGTAAGTTGGGGTGGGGCTTGTGCTGCACCTAACCAGCCAGGAGTCTACACCAGGGTTGCAAACTATGCAGACTGGATACTCTCTAATGCAACCATTACATCAATTGCACAGCCTAAAAGTGTAGGAACTGTAATCAATGGCTTTATGCACCTCAACTCTTCTGTATCTGAAGGAGAATATTCCATCTACGACGTTTCTGGACGCTTGCTTTGCAAAGGAGCCATTAGTAATAACGAAGTCAACCTATCTTCTCTTAAAGATGGCCTATACATTATTCTTGTACAGGATAGAAATCAAATGATCTCAGGTAAATTTTATAAAAATTAATGAGTAAAGTAATCTTTAAAAACTATTTAAAAGCATTCATACTATTCTTATTCGCTATAACAGCTTCTTGCAAAAAAGGACCTGCATCCACAGCAACTTCTCAGGAAAACAGTAAATACCCTGCGATACAGATAGTAAATGATTCCGCTTCGGGACTTAGAACCCCGGACTATGACATACTATCTTCAAAGATCACTAAAGACGTATTAACTATAACAGTTAAATATGGTGGTGGATGCAGGCAGCATAAGTTTGACCTAATAAGCAACGGTAAGCCTTCTGCCTCGGTTTTTGAATTGAATTTACTTCATCTTACAACAGACGATCATTGCAGAAGATTGTTATTAGATACCTTAAGGTTTGACCTTTCTCCACTCAGAAAAATATCAAAAAATTATTCGGTTAAGATCAATCCTTATCCTCAAATCATTCCAACCAATTAATTCCAGATTGAAATTGAAATTAATCCCTTGCAGGACTTGTTTTGATTACAAAGGATTAATTATGAAAACAAAATCCCGGGACATAGAAGAAATAGTAGCTGAGAAAGAAAGAGATGAACATCCCGGACTTTCTTCAGGATTAGGAGAAGAAGCCGGAGATTTTATGGCAGAAGCTTCTGAAGATGTAGGTGAAGAAATTCACAATGGACTGTCCTCCGGAGAAGGAGAAGAAGGAGGAGACTTTATAGGAACAGGAAAAATAAGAAACAGAAAGAATAACCCTCCAGATGGACAAGGCTCCGCAGGATCCTTACCCTATGAGATCGATTATAATAAAATCGACACAGGCACAACGGGATCCAATATTGTCAGAGATATAAACCTGGAAAAATCAGGAAGTGGAGAAGAATAATAGAACAGGTATAATTACCTGTTCTTTATATTTTAAGCAAAATCCAATTGTTTAATTAAAGGTATTTCAATTGTAAAGATACTCCCCTTGCCTTCAGCAGTTTCCAGACTTATTTTTCCACCCATCTTTTCAAGTGCCATTTTTACAATGTGCAGTCCTAAACCCGACCCTTCGGAAGTTGAATCAATCTTAAAAAACATTTCAAAAATCTTGTCCTTTAATGAAGAATCTACTCCAAGACCATTATCCTCAAAAACCATTGAAAGTTTTCTCCCGGATGACTTTATTATTACTTTAAAAAATGAATTTTCTTTAGAGGGGTCACTATACTTCAAACCATTCTCTACCAGGTTTTGAATCACTGATCTATAAAGAGATTTATCACCTTTCACAGGGTCCTGAACATTAATATCAATATAAACTGAAACATCGTGAAATAGCTCCAGATGTGAAAAGCTGTTGATAGACTCTTCTACCAGTACTTTAAAATCTATTTCTTCCTCCTTCAATGTTGCTTGCTGAATCCTAGTAAGGGAGATTAAATCAGCGAGAAGAAGGTCTAGCCTGGTGGTGCTTTTTAAAATATGCTCAAAATACTCTTTAGCCTTTGGATCTTCTACGTCCTTTGCTCCGACCTTAGTTAGACCAATGATAGACCTTAATGGCCCTTTTATGTCATGAGAAGCCTTAAATACAAAGGTATCCAGCTTTTGAGTTCTTTCCAGTACCTTTTGCTCTAAGTCCCTGTTGACCTTACTCCTGAATTGTTCCTTTTCCTTTAAGTGATATATAAGCTGCTCTTGCATATCTTGCTTTTCTTTAAGCAAAAGTTTAACTCTTAATGCCAATGCAAGTGAGAATATAATAGCCTCCATAGCAACACCGAAATTAAGGCTGTAAACATAGAAGATTGAAGGAGAAATAAATCTTAAATGGTCGAAAACATAGATCGTATACCCTAAGAAGAAAAATCCAAAGGCGATAACATACAAAAATGCAGGCTTATATTTTTGCCTACGCACAGCCTCTATACCAGCGGCAAAAGTAAACAGAAAAATAACCAGATCAGTAAAGGGGCAAATAAGTCTGTACAAAACCGGATGTACAAAACTTACCAGATACAATCCCATCCTTATAAAACTCCACATGACAAGCATATTGTCAAACCAGATGGACTCTGTCTCTGTTCGCAAAAAGGCTCTACAATAAAGTATTACAAATAGGATAACAAGCAATAAAGAAAAGTCAGGCAGAAATTGATTCAATACAGGCATTTCAGGCCAAAGGTACTGAAACCCCGTTCCATCCTGAGTAGAAGCATAAATAATGATACTCATCAAATAAAAGACATAATAGAGATATGCTTTATCTTTGACAGTTATAAACATAGAGATATTATAGAGTACCATTGAGATAAGCACTCCATAAAATAGGGCCAGAAGAAAGTATTCACTCACTGCATAACCTAAGAACCGTTTTGAATTTCGGATAACCCCAATGATTCCCACGGGACCATCAGATCTTACTTTCAGATAAATTACATTAGGCTTGTTCCTGGGAAGATTGACATCAAATGCAAAGTTTTTATGTTTATAGATCTTCTTATTAAAGTTGTTTTTATCGCCCCCTTCAAATTTTTCAAAACCACCATAAGGATTAGGAACATATAGCTCAAAATCATCGATTCTAAAATCAAAAAGTTCGATTGTCCAACCGGAAGTGGCCTTCCTGTTGATCACTGTAAATTTCACCCAATAATCTGCCTTTGAATTGAGGATAGTAGCAACCATAGCAGCATTATAGGGCTCAAATACCACATTGTGATGATCCACAATATCCCTGATTGTTACTTTTCTGCTGGTATCTTTAAAAATTTCAATTGCTCCTCCGGTAAAAACATAATCCATTTCAGGATCATTTTCACCTATCTCGATAGGCATCGAGCTATAACCTGCATATGAGATAAGATAAAGAAGGGTTAAAAGAAAAGACCTGAAAACAAACATATAAGAATCGGTGTTCCGATTACTAAATCATTTAATAAACAATCACTTGCTAAATCTCCCCCGATCTCCCACACCACAGACCTTTTAACTGTCAAAGCATATTTTGGTAACGGGGAGCGTAATTTGAAATTGTAACATCCCTAAAGGTTTTAATATATAAGTGGATGTACGCAAAACCAGTAAAAAAGTAAAAACCTAATATACAGGTTTAAGCGATTTTCAATAAAATTAAAGGTTTTATCTTAGTATTTCTATATATTTTTACATTTCTTCGATAAATAAACTTAATTTAAAGACATCACTTTTAGGAAATTCGCCGTTAAAAGGATTTATACAGCAGGGTAATAAACCATATGTTAAATTTAAATTTCAACAAAGAAAAAAGTTTCGCCATAGATCTTGGCAATAATAATACTCTTCTAACAGACAAGAATAATGTCTTATTATCAGAACCTTCCTACATTGTTTTGAACAGATACAACAATTCTCTTAAAGCTGTTGGTGGTGAGGCATATGATATGTTTGAAAAAACACATGAGAACCTAAAAGCTGTAAAACCAATGAAAGGGGGCGTAATAGCTGATTTTCATTCTGCAGAAAAAATGCTTGGAGGACTTGTTGATAAAATTTTCCCTAGCAAATTGCCTTTCAGAGGTTTTGACCATATAATATCAGGAATCCCTTATTATGCAACAGAAGTAGAGAGAAGAGCCTTACGGGATGCACTTGAGCAATTTAATTCCAGAAAGAAATATCTTATTTTCGAGCCCTTAGCTGCGGCAATGGGCATGGGATTGAATATTGAAGAACCCGACGGAAAGTTCATTGTTGACATTGGAGGTGGTATCACAGAAATCGTTGTGATTTCCTTATCAGGTATCGTATCCTTTAATTCAATCAGAACAGCTGGAGATACTTTTGACGAAGAAATTCAGGATCATTTCAGGAGGAATTATAATCTAGCAGTGGGACTTAAAACTGCAGAACAGATAAAGATCCGTATCGGGGCAGTTCGAGAAGATATAGACAATCCTCCTCCTCCACTCACTATCAAGGGAAAAGACCTTGTTACAGGTATTCCTATAACAAAAAAAATCGACTACAAAGAAATCTTTTCTGTTATTGATAAATCCGTTACAAAAATAGAGAATACCATCGTTCAAACCCTCGAAACTTGTCCTCCGGAACTTGCTTCCGATATCTATTACAATGGAATTCATGTAACGGGTGGAAATGCTTTATTAAGGGGGATGAAGGAAAGATTCGAAGCCCGCATTCAAGTGCCAGTCCATATCGATTACAATGCTTTTTTCTCGGTTAGCAAAGGGATTGCTCAAATACTTCAAAAACCTGAAAATTATAATCATGTGCTAATGGCTTAAGTCGAAGCCGTTGTGAACAATGCATTCTGAGCGTAGTTTTCATCTAAACTTTAATAAAGATGAAACTACTCTCTTTAATCATCCTGGTTTTCAACCTTACTATTTTATTCTTCCCTCTATTATCCCCTTACTCCAATCCTGCCCTTGCCGGTGATTATAAAAGTGGAAATGTCGTTATCATTGACACTTCCACAAGTAGGGATCAATATGTTTCCTCCAAAAAACTTGTTTCCAAAGCCGTTATAAAAGGAGACTTATATGCTGCTGCTCAAAGCATTTCAATTGAAGACACCATAAACGGAGACCTGGTAACTGCATCTGAAACAATAGATGTTAAAAGTGTATTGAACGATGATTTCAGAGCTGCTGCAAGAAACATCAACATCAACAGTACCATTAAAGGAGATGTGATACTATTCGGAAACGAAGTATATATCAGTAAAGGCAGTATAATATATGGTGATCTTACTATATATGCAGGAAGCATATTCTGTGAAGGAACCATCAAAGGTAATCTTATCATTAAAGGTGGGACCATATCTCTAGGTGGAAACATTGATGGTAATACTAGAATTGAAGGAGGGAAACTTAGAATCAATGGAGTATTGAATGGACGAGCTCAGATTGCAGCACAAAATTTTACAGTTGGTTCCAGTGCATTTTTTAAGGGTAATGTCAGATACTGGAAGGAAGGAGGACCGCTAAAAGTTTCCCCAAAAGTTCATTCTGCTCGCTTTGATTACGACAATTCTTTAGCAACACATAATCATAAGAATGATACTTCATACCGATCAGGACTCATCTTTTTGATCTGGCATATCCTTTTTGCGATATTGATGTTTATCCTTCTCACATACATTTGGCCCATATCTTTTCAAAGCACTGGAGTATACCTCGCTAAGACGCCAGTAAAAAGCCTGGGTTATGGACTTGTATACTTCATATTATTTCCATTCGCAATTTTTCTGCTATTTATAAGTATTATAGGCATACCAATCGCAGTGCTTCTATTTTTTCTTTACCTATTTAGTATTTCCTGCGGACTAGTCGTTACATCGCTTGCCATCGCCAATTTTGCCAATTATAAACTACAGAAACACTGGAGTAAATGGATGCTTTTATTAACCGCCATTATTGTCCTTATATTACTCCATGTGATCCTACTGATTCCATTTATAGGATTCCTGATCATTGCTCTTCTTACTTGTGCAGCTTATGGAGGATTGCTTTTAAAATTCATCGATAAGAGAAAACAGGCGAGGGTTAGTTTTTAATAAGAAAAAATCCATATAAAAAAGGAGCTCCAAGGAGCTCCTTTCAATCTAAAATCTTATATACATTACTATAAATAATATTCACTCTAGAAGATGCAACTCTAAAATGCAATCCTTTTATGAGTAATAGCATTAATAATATAATACAATCCAAATACCATAGCAAAGATTCCAACAACGAAAGTAAGTGCAATTGCCGAAGAAACTGGTGAATACAATATCCAGAAAGCAAACATAATAGCCAATATTCCAAATACCAATCCCACCCACCAGCTTTTCACTTCAGACCTGTAAGCAATGGAAGTAGATATCTGAAGAGCCCCTCCAAAGAATATCCAGAAGCCCACCATTATTGGAAATATTACAGCTGTCATAAATGGATACGACAATAATACTATTCCGAATATAATATCCAGAATACCTTCAGCAAGAGCCCAGCCCCAACCATTAACCCTATGATTGACAATAGCAGCAATAGTTGTAATAAAACCAGTCACTAACGTAGTAATACCAACATAAATTGCAAATGTAAGTATTGTCGCAATCGGGTAAAACAAAGCTACAACACCCAACAGAATAAGAACGAGTCCTTTTAAGGCAGCCATCCACCGTGCCCTTCTCTCATATCTCGATACAGAAGTCTCCATAATATCAGTTCTTAGTACACAATAATTTTTTCAATTAGTCACACTATATTATTATTAAAAATATGGACTTTAATTAAGTTCAGATATCAAGACAAATCTTCTCTGGGATAAATATAAACTGTCCTGTTTTTTAGGCATTCGGAACATTCGCATAAAAAATACCAAATAAAAATGCACAAAAATTAGTTCATAAAATCTTCAATAATTATCCCTTAGACAAATTGAGGAACGGAATAAAAAGTCATTGATGTTATCGAATTGTAAGTTTAAATTAAAACAAAACGACAATGCGATATATAATGGTTATTTTGCTGGCTGCGGGGATATGGAACGTTTCAGTAGCGCAGGAATATGTTTGTACAGAAAAAGAATCTGGTGAGTCCAGAATGTCAGGTGACAAATCTAAACCAGATGAACTCCAGTATGACGAATACGACTATAATATAAATGATGACCAGCTCGATGAGCAGGACAGACAATATGATTATAGCAGCACAGGTGAAAACTATAACGATGCTTATCAGTTCGAATCATCCGAAAGTGAAGACGTGGACATGAATGACGAAATGCTTGAAGACACTTCTGCAGCATGCCCAAGCGGTTCATCTATGCTGAATGATACTTCATCTTTTGAAGAATCAGCCAGTACTGCAGGAGGAGACACTTCTCTATTTATGGAAGAAGACTATGCAGATAACAGCGATCAGGCTATGACAAGCGAAGAGGAACTTGTAACTACAAGTGGCGAAATGACTGAAGCTACCGAAACCGTAACTTATAAGAAGAAAGAGAAAGAGCATCAGTCAAAATTCAGAAATATTGTGGAAGCTCCTTTCAAAGTCGCTACAACTATAGTCAGTGAAACAGGTGAAGGTATTGCACGTATTGCTTACTCACCAGTAAAAGGTATAACCAAGCTTTTCAGAGGTGAACCTAAGGATCAGTACAACAAAAAATATAGAGAAAGTGTCGTTGAAAATCCATCACAACCTGTTGAAAAAACAGAATATTATTATGAAGAAGAAGCAAAAACTCCAATGAATGAAGGATATGATGCTTCAAGCGAATATAATTTCGACAGCAACGACAATGTTGAAATTGAGCGCGATAGAAATAAAGATGTGGAAATAAATTCTGATTCTCCTTATCAGGATGAAAGCGATGTAGAAATTCATAATTATTAATACTAAGAAGAATTTCTAACAAGTAAAAAGCCCTCGAAAGTCGAGGGCTTTTTACTTACAAAAATATTTACCCTTTACTTCTCTTTAAATGGGACAAACTCCATAGATACAGAATTGACGCAATGCCTTAAATTTTTAGCTGTAAATCCCTCCCCCTCAAAAACATGACCTAGATGAGCTTTACAATTAGCACAAATAATTTCAACTCTCATTCCATCCGGATCAGGAATTCTTTCTACAGCACCTGGAATTTCATCATCAAAACTTGGCCACCCACAAAAAGAATCGAACTTATCTTTAGATCTATATAGAGGAGCATTACACCTTTTACAGATATAAGTTCCCTCTTCTTTGTTTTTGTAATATTTACCTGTAAAAGGTCTTTCCGTGCCTTTATGCACTATAACCCTTTCTTCTTCAGGATTCAAAGCATTAAACTGGGAAGAATCTTTAGCCACATGGAACTTTTCTAACCCCACAGATTTTTCATTTGTATTCATAGATTTATTCTGAGAACAGGATGAAACATAAAACAACAACATATTGCTAAGCAAAAGAAAAACACATTTCTTCATATCAAAAAGATGTTAATTACAATATAAAACTTTTTGAGATAGCTTTTCTTATGTCGTCTTTCTAATTTTAAAACAAAATAGTGCTTCTAAATATTGAATTGCATTTTGATTTTCACCTTCATTTAATTTAAAATAAAAAGTGAGTCCAATTGATCTTCCGATTCAGGAAATTATTCCGGATATAAAAGATAAATTAAATCTTAATACTACCCTGATATTACAAGCTCCTCCAGGAGCAGGAAAGAGTACAGTTCTTCCGCTTGCTTTGTATAATGAACCTTGGCTCAACGGCAAAAAGATCCTTATGCTGGAGCCAAGAAAACTGGCTGCCAGGGCCGTAGCCGCGAGGATGGCTCAGCACTTAGATGAAGATGTTGGAAAAACGGTTGGATATCGTGTACGTTTTGACAATAAGGTAAGTAAAGACACAAGGATTGAAGTACTTACAGAGGGAATTCTAACCAGAATGATTCAGCAGGACAATTCTCTTGAAAATGTAGGTCTTGTTATTTTCGACGAATTTCACGAAAGAAGCCTTCATGCAGACCTTGCCCTGGCACTTTGCAGAGAAGTACAGACTGTACTTAGAGAAGATCTGCGCATCTTGATCATGTCTGCGACATTAAATGGTGATCAGCTATCTTCTTTATTGGGCAAGGCTCCAATACTCTCCAGCAGTGGCAGGCAACACCCGGTTACAATTAATTATATTTCTCCTGATAATGACCTATCTATTCCTCAGCAGACATCAAAAGCCATAAAGAAAATATTATCGATTCATGACGATGGCGATGTACTTGTATTCTTGCCTGGGACAGGCGAAATACTTAAAACCTTAGACTCGCTAAGTGAAGATTTGAGAGGTATAAAAATATTGCCATTGTACGGTGACCTTCCTCTACAAAAGCAACAAGAAGCTTTATCTCCTGATTCCAATGGCTATAGAAAAATAATACTGGCTACATCTATTGCAGAAACCAGCTTAACAATAGAAGGCATAAAAATCGTTGTAGATAGTGGATTTTCAAGGGCTCCCAAGTTTGATCCCAAAACCGGTTTAACCAAACTCGAAACAATACCAGTCACTAAAGATGCTGCCGAACAAAGAGCTGGAAGAGCCGGAAGACTTGGGCCGGGAATATGTTATAGGCTATGGTCACAACCATCTCATCAATATCTTCAGGACCAGAGAACACCCGAAATCCTTGAAGCAGATTTAAGCCCCACCATGCTGGAACTGATAAACTGGGGAGTAAGGGACATTAACAATCTTTCCTTCCTCACTGCTCCACCGCAGGGTTCCGTAAAGCAAGCCAAAGAGCTTTTAAAAAATATTGATGCAATTGATGATCAGGAAAAGATCACTGAAAGAGGAAAAGAAATTATTAAATTACCAACTCATCCAAGAATTGCTCACCTTCTGATAGAAGGTAAACATAAAGGTCTCTTACCATTAGCTTCCGATCTTGCGGCCATTCTTGAAGAGAGGGATCCTTTGCGCAAAGAAGCTGGAAGCAACATGGTGATAAGAATAGAGGCTCTGAGAAGGTGGCGCAATAAGGAATATACAGATGCAGAAAAAAATGTCCTTGAAAGAATTGAACGTATAGCTTCTTCCTGGAGAAAAACATTTAATATCAATGCTGACAACTCAGCTGTAGATGCAACTTCTGTTGGAGAACTGATAGCAGATGCATATCCTGAAAGAATTGCTATTAAAAAAGATTCCGCCAATAATTCCTACAGACTGGCTAACGGAAGATCCGCAAGGCTTGGAGAATATGATCCTTTAAATACTGAAAACTGGCTTGCCATTGCACATCTCGATGCAGGTATCGGTGAAGGCAAAATTTTTCTTGCAGCACCAGTTAACCCTGACGATCTGGATCATCTTAAAAAGAACAAAAGAGCGGTAGGTTGGGATAAAAATAAGGGCATGATGATCGCCCGAAATGAGATTAAGATTGGAGAAATTATAGTCAGCTCTAGTCCGCTTAAAAACATTCCTGATGAAGAACTATCTGAAATGTTAAGTTCCGTTATCAAATCAGAAGGCAAAGATCTCCTTTCTTGGTCGGAAGAAACTGATGAATTAATGGCAAGGTTGTTGAGTCTTCACCTATGGAGGAATACAGAACCCTGGCCTGAAATGACCCGAAAGTACATTACAGATAATGCCGAAGAATGGATTGCTCCTTATCTTCAGAATCTCAGAAAAAAAGAAGATTTCAAAAAACTTGATGTAAATGGAATCATTTCAGGAATAGTTCCCTGGGATCTGTTTCAAAAACTAGATCATCTCGCACCATCACATATCAAAGTACCCAGTGGCTCACTTATCAAACTTCAATACAAGGAAGATGGAGCACCACCAGTACTAGCAGTAAGACTTCAGGAAGTCTTTGGATTACTTGATTCCCCTGTGGTTAATGAAGGAAGAAATAAAGTAATTCTGCATTTGTTATCTCCAGGATATAAGCCTGTTCAAATAACGCAGGATTTAAAAAGTTTCTGGCAAAACACTTATCAGGAAGTGAGGAAAGAACTAAGAATGAGATATCCAAAACATCACTGGCCTGAAGATCCCTGGACTGCTGAGGCTGTAAGGGGTGTTAAAAGAAGAGAACAAAAATAAAATATCCTTCGGAAGGAATTAAAACCATGCAATGTATCAAATGTCAGAAAACCATTCCGGATCTGCGTCTGAAGGCTTTACCAAATGCCAAAACTTGCCTTGACTGTTCGGAAACAGCAAGAGTAGCTGGGTTTCCAATTGTTTCAGGTAAAACCACCTATTCTGAATTACAGATTGTTTCTACAGAAAAAGCAGAAGAGTTATATCAAAAACAGAACCGTACAGGAGGTGTTTCAGAAGGTGTTACATTTAAGGATAACTCTATACCTAAGCTGAGCAATCTCGAGTAAATTTAGTTTGTATCAGTCACAATAATTTTGGGGAACGCGTTTAAAAATTTTAAAGTATACAGATTTAGAAAAATATAATTTTACATTTTTTTGTATAGGGGTAATTACCGAATACGTTGTCATAGCTATAAATACATTTGCTATGAGAAATATTAAAAAAACTGTTTATGGAATTCTTGACAAAGAAATTCTGATTCATTCAAAAAAAATTGACAGTACTTCATCTTTTACAAAAGATCTGAAATTAACCATTATAGATTTTAATCTTTTGTTATTCAACGTAGAAAATATTTTTAAAATAGATATAGGGAATAATGAAATAACTCCGGAGTCTACAATTGACGATCTGATTTATTGCATTAACACCAAGGTAAATAATAATCAGGCATAGGGCCCAAAGTCCTGCCTGGTAATAAGCTAAGCAGGACTTTTTATTCTTTTTTTGAGATAGGATTTGTACCTATTTTTGGTGAAATAATTTTAAAAAAGATTTAATTATTTTTTTGTAATTCAACAACTATTGACTTTTTATATTCGATATAGGATTTATATAAACCATTATTTAGTCTTACTACCATGATCTACGTTTTTATCATTTTCGCCATCCTGGTCCTCATTATTTTGTTTAGTTCTTTTGTTACTGTAAAACAAGGAACAATAGGTGTAATCACTGTTTTCGGAAAATATCGCCGAATCATGTCTCCAGGATTAAACCTGAAAATCCCCTTGATTGAAACCATACACAATAGAGTATCTGTCCAGAACCATTCCGCAGAACTTGAGTTTCAAGCGACTACCATTGACCAGGCCAATGTTAATTTTACTGCCATGTTACTATACTCAGTATTGGACCAGAAAGAAGAAACCATAAAAAATGTTGCTTTTAAATTTGTGGACCATACTAATTTCATGCAGGCACTGATACGCACGGTAGAAGGTTCAATCAGAGGATTTGTAGCAACAAAAAAACAATCTGAAGTGCTTTCGCTCCGGAGAGAAATTGTAGAAGATGTAAAAGAACAGCTTGATGTAACCCTTGAAAGCTGGGGCTATCATTTGCTGGACCTTCAGATGAATGACATAACTTTTGATGAAGATATTATGAAATCCATGGCTCAGGTGGTTGCATCCAATAATCTTAAAGCAGCTGCTGAAAATGAGGGTCAGGCATTACTCATTACCAAAACAAAAGCAGCAGAAGCAGAAGGTAATGCTATTAAAATTGCTGCAGAGGCAGAAAGGGAAGCATCAATGCTTCGCGGACAAGGAGTTGCCCTATTCAGACAAGAAGTAGCAAAAGGTATGACCCAGGCTGCCAAAGAAATGCAGGAAGCCAATCTTAACGCCTCACTCATTTTATTCTCGATGTGGACAGAAGCCGTAAAGCATTTTGCTGAACATGGTAAAGGAAATACAATATTCCTTGATGGATCAACAGATAGCATGCAGAGAACTATGAAAGAACTGTTGGCAATTTCAATGGGTGATTTTAAAAATGGGAAAAATACGGATAATTAAACCCTGAATTAAGCCCTTCAATAAAAAAAGCATAGGCTTAACCTATGCTTTTTTTATTGAACTCTTTTTAAAACTGCTGGCTTATATCTAATTACTAAAAGAAAATAAGATAAATAATAGAGCCGAAAAGAGCATATTTTACCCCATAATAAACAGTCTTGTTGTATGCCTTTATCTTTTTGCCAAGCAATCTTATCTGATATAGATATTTGAATACTTTATTCAGATTTCCGGTTTTATCTTCTTCCTTATTCGGAGAAGCAGCGGAAGCCATAATAAACCAACCGAAGAAACTATTGAGCCACCTTCCGATTTTTAATTTCATCGGTCTTTCAATATCACAGAAAAATATCAATCTGTCTTTATCTGTAGCGTTTTCCGCATAATGAATATAGGTTTCATCAAATAAAACATCTTCACCATCTTTCCAGAAATAAGGCTGGCCATCCAGAACAAGTTCGCACTTAGGTGAATTAGGAGTAATCAGGCCAAGGTGATACCTCAGGGAGCCAGCATAAGGATCACGATGCTCAGGAAGTTTGCTACCGGCAGGCAACACCACGAACATTGCTGCCTTTATGGAAGGAATATTTTTTACCAACTCTACAGTTTTCGGACAACACTCCAAAGCAGAAGGGTGAAAATCATTATACCATTTCAGATAAAACCTCTTCCACCCTCTTCTGAAAAATGAATTAAAACCAATGTCATTGTATTTATCAGAGCCCTTGATCAATGCGCTTCTTTCAAGACTCAAAGCTTCATCCCTGATAGTTTCCCAATTATTTTTTAAAGTCTGTAAATCTGCATACTTAGAGACCTCCAGGTATGGCCGAGCCGGTGCTGAGGAAAACACGTACATCAGAAAATTTATTGGGGCCATAAAGGTGGAGTGGTCCAACAGCTGACGAAAGAAAGTATATCTGACCTTTCCTCGATAATGAATGTACATAGAAGAAAATATCAGAACCAACAGAAATACTACTTTTCCATTGAAGATATATTGATACCAGTTTTCCATAAGACAAATGTTGTAGCTTCGTGATTAAAAATGATTTAGCTAAACAATTTTCCAGGAATAATGTTTACAAAAAAAGCAGATAGCTCTCACCATCTGCTTCATTTCAACCAAAAAAATTTATAATTACAAAACATTCACCCAATCCAAGCCAAAGACCTTATACAAGAAAAAATTCACAACTGTGATTGTATAAAAAATAAGTTCGCCGATTTAAGAATTAGGGCAAATATGATCATTCTACAATCAGGTACATGGAATGTAACCCCTCTTTTATAATTTTTTTTATTTAATTACAGTAACTACTATTTTCTGATTTTCACCGCATACAATAATATAATCTCCCATTGGTACAACTTCCCCATTATTTCCGGTACCATCCCATTCAGCAGGAGTTGGAATAGTTTTAATAAGAAGCCCGCTCATATCATAAATCTTTGTCGTCCCCGGAAATCCGATAAAATAAGAAGGCTGGGATGTTCCGGTAAAGGCAAGTACCTTTTCCGGACAAGGTTCCGCTTTCTTTACTGTAATTATATTATTACTACTTAATGCTTTGCAACCCTGGGAATCTCTGATTTCAAAATTATAGTTACCTTCTTGCACATTATTAAATATTCCGTTAGGGCTATTACTCACGACAAATCCATCTTTTATCAGATCATAGGTATACGGAAAAGCTCCATAAAGCGAATCAGGATTAAGCTTAACACTTATATTTTCATTACAAGGAGGATTAATGATTTCAACAGAGATATTTCCTACCGAAAAGCCGTCCTTAAATTCCACCGCAATATCATCAGAGTTTGAGCATCCATTTTGGTCCTTAACTGTTAATGTGTATATCCCTGTAGCCTGAACTTTAATCGAATCTGCCTTTTCACCAGTACTCCAGGTATATGACACACCTGAAGTATTTGATTTAATTATAAATGAAGATGCACATACTATAGTATCAGAACCAAGATTTATAGCAGGCATATCAGCTGCCTTAGAAAAATCTACAGTAATACTATCAATGGATTTGCACCCATCACCATCAATTAGAGTAAGATAATACTTTCCTGACTTATTAACTTGAATTGTTTGTGAATGATCACCTGTTTCCCATTGATATTTATAACCAGGAGGACCGCTCAGATTAAATGGAGATAGACACAAGACAGAGGTATCCTTTCCCAGATCAAATTGAACAGGTTTTTTCAATGTGATAAAAATAGAATCTAATACAGTACAAAATTCATTGCCCGTTTTTACTGTATACAATCCCGAAGTATCCACTGTAATAGACTTTTCTTGATTACCTGTATTCCATTGATAAAAATAGCCATCCGGAGCATTTAAAGTAATGGTATTTGTACAAATAACTGTATCATTACCAAGTATCTTTTTAGGCAAAAGATTCACTACCATAGTGTCTTGGGACAAGCATCCCATTGTATCTATCATCTTCACCCAGTATTCACCAGGCTTGTTTATGTTAATAGATTGTGAAGAATCTCCGGTATTCCAGACATAGATATTAGATTCATTGAAATAGAATGCACCTATTTCGCCTGTCTCTTCACAAATAGTAGTATCACTTGATTCAAGTAAATTTTTCCCTTCAGTTATCGTAATTGAAAAAGTATCATTTGCCAAACAGCTTTCTGTTACAGCTTTTACTTTATATTCACCAGGCCTGCTGTTTTCAGTATTGATGGTTCCTGTAAGAGAATCAATCGCTAAACCATACGGAGTGGAAGAAAAAGTAGGAGCTAAATTATCGATAATTATAGGAAACAAGTCTTCTTTACTCCTGCAGCTAACAATCTGAGGATAAACAACTGAAGGAAGGGCTACTGTCAGAGAAGAGACGTCCAGATAAACCGGATTTCCAAATGTAGATGAATTATATGAGCCCAATACCATATAGCAACCCATTTTAGGATTATAAACTCTAAACTGATATTCCTCTCCATTCAAAAAGCCATCATTATAAGCATCTTTACCATATACTCTAAGAACTGAGTCCCCAGGTACTCTGGCATATCCACCACATTTAAAAAAACCTGGGGACTTACTATAAAATGCACCGAGCAATAAGGTATCTCCCTCATACAAAGATTGAGTTGTATTTATTTCAATATCTTCGAAAATAGTAGTCTCTTGTACCGCCGTCCATGGTAATTTCTGGCTGTATCCTACTGTTGTCGCAAATAGTATGAGATAAATCAGTATTTTGAAGAATCCTTTACTCATTCTTTTATCATTCTTCTGTGTATTCAATACTACAGTCAAGCCATCCGATTGTAACCCTTTATTCCGAGTCATCTTCCTCCAACTTGTCTGGACTTCTTTTCTCTTTTATATAGAAGCCCAGTCCGATCTCGTACGTACGCAGATTAAGTCTGGCATGGGTGCTATATACCTGATAAGAAAAAAAGATGTTTAATTTATTGTCATTCAGATAAATTCCTTCGAGGCCCGCGGTTAAAGCCATGCCATTTTTATACTGATATACTGCTCCTGCAGAGAATAATCCGCCGAGGAGCGTACCAAAATATATCTGTGGGAAGGGTCTTTCGCTGTCATTTATCGGGTTGTTTACGTACCTGATCAGCAAAGCAGATTTTAATGAAATATAGTGATTTAAATGGAAAATTTTACCACAAACAACATTATAATGTCGTGAAAGCCTTGTCACCTCATTAATTGGTACCACTCTTCCATTAGTTAACTGATTTACTGAGGCTCCGCAAAAAAACTGGTCGTTATAAAGTAATATTCCTGCATTTCCAGTACTCGTCATGGAATTCGCACCCGCGGAAAGTTGTGTGGCCCCCACTGCATAATTGAATGCTCCCAACGCTAATCCTACTGAAAGATAATTTTTCTTACCAACAGGCATATGCCAGGCATAACTAACCATTACCTGATTTTTCTTGAAGTATTGGCCTTCTGAAATGCCAATAAAACTCAGACCTACATTGTGAATGCGATCATACTTCTGGTAAAATTTAGCCTGAGCATTCAAATAATTCATATGATTGGTTATTCCTTCATAAGCATACCCTCTGTGACCAACATTAATATCATATTTAAAATTTTCAGAACTCCTTGCAGGATTTGTCAAAGAATAAAATTCACAGAATTGATAGAGTTGAACAGGAAGAAATCTGTTCTCAGCCTGCTGTGCAATAGAATTTAAAGACCCAAAAGTTAAAAATAAAAATATTAGATAAATCCTCATTTAGCTAGTGCTTCCAAAGCACTTTAAAACTAGTCAAACTTTATGAAAATTTGTCACTAAATTCAATAAAATGAGTGGTAACTTTTATAAAAAAATTCCACAGAGGGGTTACAATTAATTCCTTAATTTGTAGAATGATCAGATAAAATCCGGTTCAGTGGCTTACAGCAACACCTACATCCTAGAATCTATTGCAGGGAAAGATAATTCACAAATATTATCTTATCTCTACAAGACTTATTTCCCGAGGATTAAAAAATTAATTATTGAAAATTCAGGAAATTCTGAAGATGCTGAAGATATTTTCCAGGAAGCCATTGTCATTCTATACAGACAGGTGAAACTAAACCGGTTTGATTCCACCTATGAAGTCGGAGCATTTATATATTCAGTGGCTCGGAACTTGTGGATCAATGAAGCAAAACGTAGAAAAGTAAAAGAAAAAGTATATAAAGAAGAATCCTCGGCAATAATCTATTCTGAGTCCGATACATTAGACCTGATGATATCAGAAGAAAGGTCTCAACTCTTAACCTCAGTACTTGGGGAGTTGGGTGATAGATGTAAAGAACTTCTTTCTTACACCATTTATCATAAAATGTCTATGAAAGAAATTTGTGAAAAAATGGGCTTTACTACTGAAAATGGAGCAAAAACCAGAAACTACAAATGCAAACAGCAGCTGATAAGCTTGCTGAAGAAAAATCCCTTAGTAAAAGAATTAATAAATCATGAGCAACCTGAGAGACAGTTTTGAGAAGATAGATGAATACCTTAACGGGGAGCTTTCCGGACACAATCTTATTGAATTTAAGGAGATGATGGAAAAGCACGAAAGTCTTGCCGAAGAGGTGCAATTGCAACAGCTTGCTAATGAAGCAATCGTAGAACTGAATCTGACTGAGCTCAGAAAAGATTTAAAACGCATCTCTTTGAAAGAAAGAACCACCAGTCGCTACAAACTATTTGGAAGCCTTGCAGCTGCTGTTGTATTGATTTCAGGTATTACCTACTTTACGCTGTCCCCTAATGCAGATGAATTTGAAGCTGCAAATCCCCCCCTTGTAAACCCGGCTTCAAAAGAATCACCTATATCCAAAAATGCTAAACTGTCAGAAAAAATAGTAGCTACTCCTAATCACTATACTTCTGAAATTGCAACTCAAAAACAAACAAATGTTGAGAAAAAAGAGCAGGTTGCATCTTCGTCAACATCGGATCCGCAAAGATTAAAAGATTCTATAATACAACTTCCTGCTACTATCACATATTCTAAGTCTAATAATCTGGACATAGAACAAAAGGCAGAGCAATCGAAGGAAAACAATAATCAAAACAGCGGCACGGTTCCTTGCAAAGCAGAAGCTATAGATGCTTTTATACATATTGAACCTGCTTGTAAGGACCAGAAAGGTTCAGGAAAAATTACAATTGACCTTGCTTCAGTAAAAGGTGGGAAACCTGGCTATAAGTTTTCACTTAATGGGGGCACCGAGTATCAAGAATTTCCGGTATTTGAAGAGTTAGCTTCCGGGTCAGTTCAGCTCTTAATCAAAGATGCACAAGGTTGTATATCAAAAAAACATTTGACAATACCTGAGAAAAATTGCTTTAAAGAAGTGATCATTTACCCATTAAAAGGCGAAACCTGGACAGCTCCTGTTATTTCAAAAGAAAATGTAATTACAATTAAAGATCTTCAAGGCAAAATTTTATTTGAATACAGCTATTCCGATAGTGATAACTTTACTTGGGATGGCAAAACAAACGATGGACAAGATTTGTCAATGGGACAATACTATTATACTATTAAAGGAGATAAAGGAAATATTATTAACGGATATATTTCCATACCTCGCTAACCTTACCACATCTCATCTATACTGCGGTCATAATTATGATAATATCTGTAATTATAAGGATAATAATTCCAACCATAACCGTAATTATAGTTCTGGTAACCCGGGTTTGAATAAGGGTAGAATGATCCATAATCATTCCAGTACGGATCATAATTATTATAGTAAGAATACGGATAATAATCATATCCATAGCTATTTGGATATGTTCTGCCAACATAAGTTCCCGAAGAACAAGCAATCATAAAAAATATTAACAAAGAAATAATGAATAACCCCAACCGCTTCATAACCTTTTGTAGTTTTAGCCCTTCTTTATTTTAACAACACAATAAAATTTTTTGTGCAATAATTCGTTAGCTAGATTAAATTTAATGACGTCAGAGACAAGCGTAAAAATGGAAAGTCAGGAAAGTCAATATGAAGATGAGTTTATATATATAAAAATCATTGATGGCATTATTTGCTGTGAGACCAAAAAAGAAATGGTTATCAATTACGAATTTGCCGAGCTTGCAATAAACAAAAGAATAAAGATCTGTGGAGACAAGTACTATCCATTACTCAACGATGTCCGCAAAGTAAAATATGTTACTAAAGATGCTATGCAACTGCTTAATTCGGATAAAGGTACATGTTATCTGACAGCGGGAGCATTCATCATTAAAAGTAAAGCTCAGGAAATCTTCGGGAACTTTTTCATAAAATTTAAAACTCATAAAGTGCCTGCAAGGCTCTTTACTGACAAGACCAAAGCACTTCAGTGGCTCGAACAATATAAGGTATCATAGATAAAATTTAATGAAATCTTAATTACCACATAAAAAAATGGGAATGGTTTTTGAAATTAAATTTTAATACTTATATTGAAGCAAGATCATAGAATCTCTTTAATATAATTATATTTTAACCGAATATAAATCAAAGCTTAGAGATGGATTTCGAAAAAATTTCAGCCGAACTCAACAATAAAACAGTAGTTGCTGTTTTTGACGAAAAAAGTGAATCGTACAAAAAGCTTGGGCTAAAATTTATTGGCAGACTGGTTGGTAGAACTAAAGTAAAAACCGGTGCCATTGCTCAAGGCGTGATCTCAATCACAATTCTTACCCAGGATTACATTACACTTACGATCCCCTGCACAGACATTAAGTCACTCTCCGAATGGTTAATGAAATAGTCTTTAACCATAGGTAAAAATTTTAAGGCCCGAAGCATTTTGATCCATCAAGTACTTCGGGTTCTTTATTTTCAAATCAAGAAAAATACTCTTTCAATTCGTGTACTTTCTCTTTCGCTACCAAAACCTGAATGATGTCTCCTGGCTCCAGCACTGTTCCTCCACTGGGCACAAAGTAATTATTGTCTCTTGTAATGGTGACAATCAGGTTCCCTTTCAACTGCGGAATCTGTACCAGAGATTTATTAATACTACCATGTCTTTCAGGTACACGAAGATTAATAAGTTTCATAGAACTATCTTGAGGATAACTGAATTCAACAGGTGATTTTATTTTTGTTTTTGATGGTGCGTCAAGTTTCAGCCATTTAGCTATTGGAGATATAATCCAACCTTGAACAATAGCTGAAGACAGCACAATAAAAAACACTACATTAAATATCCAACCAGCTTCTTTTATCCCTGCCAAAAGAGGAAAGGTGGCTAGGATCACAGGTACAGCTCCTCTGAGACCAACCCAGGAGATCAAAAACTTTTCTCTGTAATTAAATTCAGACTTCGCCAACGAAATAAATACTCCTAATGGCCTTGCTACCACTATAAGAAAAACAGACACCAGGATTCCGGTAAACATTACCGGCACCAACTTACTTGGAAATACAAGCAAACCAAGAGTAATAAACATTCCTGTTTGAGACAGCCAGGCAAGACCATCAAAAAATCTATATATAGCTCTTTTGTGTACTACTTCATAATTATTAACTACAACCCCCGCTACATATACAGCCAGGAATCCACTTCCCTCTACCTTTGCAGTAAAGGAATATATTAATACTGAAAAAGCCAGCACAAAAACAGTGTAAAAACCTTCAATAGGAAATCTTACTCTGTTTATAATTGCCACCATTAACCTACCTGCAGAAAAACCAATAAGGAAGCCAAGTCCCATTTGCAGAAAAAACAACTCAAAAAATTCAATATATGATGTGCTTCTATTGGTAATAAATGCAATAAGACTTATTGTAAGGAAAATGGCCATTGGATCATTCGTTCCAGATTCAAGCTCCAGCAATGGCTTTACCTTCCCTTTCAAGTTCAAATTACTGAAGCTTAATATTGAAAATACTGCTGCTGCATCTGTTGACGAAACTACCGCACCAAGCAACAATGCCTTGGCCCATTGAAGATCAAAAAGGAAATGAACAAATGCTCCCACAGCATATGTAGTAATTAAAACTCCAAGCGTAGAAAGACTTAGAGACGACCACATCACAGGTTTGGTTTTGGACCAGTTGGTATCAAGTCCACCAGAAAAAAGTATAAATATTAATGAAATAATTCCAACATTCTGGGCTATTGAGGCATTATCAAACTCAATACCACCAGGACCTTCAGAACCGGCAAGCATACCAATACCTATAAAGATTAATAATACAGGCATTCCAATTTTCTTTGACACTTTAGCAACAATTGTACTAATGATGATAAGGATAGATATACTAAGTAAAATTGTTTCCAGAGAATTCATGAATTAAATATACTAAGCTTTTGATGATTGTTATTATTTGAAAATGCTCTTTCGGCTTATATAAAATATAGATTGAATCTATCTGGCCCTCTAAAAGACATTCTCCAAAATTTCTATTGCATTCAAAAATTGAACTGAATAAAAACTATTAAACCAGAAAAACTTTAACTGATATGGCAAAAAAATCAAGATATCTTTAGAAGTAAAATAATATAGGAAATATACTTCCTGCACCATACCCAATAAGAGACCTGGAACTATGGCAACAAAATGAAAAGCAGAAAAAAATTGCTTTTTCAACCTAACCTATAAATGTTCAATACAATGGTAAAAAAACCTGCAGGTTATTCATTATTCTTCATCAACTAAATCATAAATATGATTCAGCTTTTTTATAGTGCCTATAAAAGCTTATTCTCTTAGCTCTTATTTCTTTCATCATTGCCATGTTTTCTTCAATAATCATGTCAATGTTTGCTTTTTTCTGCCTAAAACCCAAACTGGATCTAAGCCAGACTAATGTTTTTAAGACCATCTTTTTCATAATGTATTTTTACGATTTTAGAACGTGGACAGTTTCAATTTTTAATTGTTATATCCCAAGAAATCATCAATTCAACTATAGACTTTAAATATTCAACAAAAAAATGTACAGGTAAACTACCAATCTTTTATGTTTCAGATGTTTACTTTTTCCATGTGATTTAGTATTACAAAAATTACTTTATTGCTGGCCTCCAGCTTAACATTAGGATTTTTTTTATGAATTATAATAAGGTGGATAGGTAAAACAATTATAATTCTAATTTTAGGCACAAAAACTTTTCCTTTAAAGAATAGAATACTAGAAAGTTACAGTAATATATATAACTTTAAATCCTCTTTAATTGAAGTATGATTTAAAGTACAAATTAACCATACTTCAACAACTAGTTAGTTTAGTTTTTAATACGACAGTATAACATTTTTCAATTTCAAATAGCATATGGAAAAAACAGTTTCCGATTCAATCAACAGAAAACTGGTAGACATTACCAGGAAATTCTATAATTATCCTGATGGAAAAATTAAGGGTAATCAAAGAGATTTAAACATAGCTGATTTATTAAATATAAATTCAGCTACAATAACAGGTATATACAATCATGTCAGTTGTGGTTATGATTTTTTCAGTTCTAACACCAAGGCAATTTTAGGATTTGATCATAAAAAGTTCTTGCAAGGAAACATCCAATTTATACTTTCCTTATTGCATCCAGCGCAAAGAGATCTTTTCGACAATGAAATCCTTCCACTACTTTTTAAGTATTATCATTTGTATTCTCAGAAAAGAAAAGTCACTGACCTTAAATTAAGTTTTACTTTAAAGATGAGAAGAAGTGATGGCAACTATATTTGGACTTTATTAGAATTGAGGCCATTTAAAACCAACTCCAAAGGACAGCCCATTCATTCAATACTTTCAATATCTGATGTTTCTTTATTTAAAAAAGATGAAGTAAATGAGTTTCTTGTTTGCAAAAAATCAGACGCAGGCCTGTTAAAAAAAATCTTCTCTACCAGCTTTAGCTCTACAGGTGCCAAATACAAATTTTCAAAGAGAGAACTCGAAATCATCTCTCTTCTGGCAGAAGGAAAGACAAGCAAAAAGATAGGTGAAATTCTAAATCTCAGTGTCCACACAGTTTCTACGCACAGAAAAAATATGATTGAAAAGAGCAGTGTGCAGAACACCACTGAATTGATAAAACTGGCAACTATTAGGGGCTTAATAGAAAATTTTAATAGATAATAAGGACTCTTATTTTAAGGAATGGTGTTTTTCAGGAAGTCTGAATATTACTGGTAATATCTGGCATCCTGAAACAGCCTCTCCATCTATTGTGGCAGGATTCCAAGCCGGCATTAGTTTTATTACCCGCAATGCTTCCTCGTCAAAAAATATTTGCCCAGGCTCAGCTATTCTGGGATCCATTATATTTCCGTATATATCAATATCAAAGGTAACAAATACTGTATCTTCTAGCCCTTTTATCAAAGCCTCTTCCGGGTATTGGAGATTTTGCTTTAAATATATTTTCAGATTCCCTCTAAATGTGGCTGGCTTTTTCTTTTGTTTTCCTGCCGTTGATTTATATGCTTCTTTAGAATTCGAAAGCGTAATTTCAGTTGAATTATTAGCTGATGCTATTCCGGAAAATAGTATCAATGCCACAATCATCAGATTTCTCATAAATAACAATTACTTTTTACCTTTTTTAGACAGAAGAAATTCTACTGGTAACACCTTTTTACTATCAACGGGTTTGCCATCCGAATATCCAGGTTTCCAATCTGGCATTAACTGAAATACTCTCATTACTTCTTCATCAAAACCATTACCAAGTCCTCTTACAATACGAGGATTAATAATTTTACCAGTTGAGTCTATAGTGAATTCTACAAAAACTTTTCCTTCAAGCTTATTTTTCAATCCCTCTTCCGGATACTTAATATTTTCACGAAAAAACTTTTCCAGATTGTACGGACAAACTGGTGGTCTAAAATTATCAGTATCCTCAGATTTGTTCTTTTTTTTATCAGGATAAATTCTTTCTCCTTTGGAGTTAACTATTGAACTTTCATGGACAAAATCTGATTGAGCAGATGCTATTACATTAAATGTAAGCAAAAGAAGAATTATAAAAATATACTTAGAGATCATTTATAAAATTAAATCAATTTATGTGAATCATTAATCAGGTAATCGAAATATTAAAGGAAGCGACTTCTCACTCTTAACAGGTTCACCTTTTTTAGTTGCAGGATTCCAGGGTGGCATTATACCTATCACTCGTAAAAATTCATTATCTAATAATTCATGCACACTCTTTACAATATGAATATTTGAAATAATTCCATTTGTATCAACCATAAAAGTGGCGACAACTTTACCTTGAATTCCTTTATTTTGTGCTCCCCGAGGATATATTACATTTTCCCTAATATACTTCTCCAAATCTCCTTTAAATGAAGCAGGAATAATTGAATCCCCAGATACACTGTCAATCTTTGGAGATGTCTCTATTTGGCCAAATGCATTCAAAGGAAAAACAAGAGCCAGTAAAACAATTATCTTATACATATCTGTCAAAAAATTATATACAAATATAAACAGAAAAAGCAGGGCTTCCCCTGCTTTCTACCACCTTAACATACTTCAAACTTACAACTTAAAACTTATCAATTCTCAGCCCATCATGCCTTTTTTAAGCTTTGCATCCTGAGGATCATTGCCTAACCATATAGAATACAAAAGTTTTTTAAAATCGAGGCTTTTGACAAGAGCCTGCTCTTTATTGTTTTTATAAATCCTTAAACCTATACCAGGAAGATAAACCAAATCAAACACGTCGCCATTATTGACATCTTCTTTAAACGCATTCATTACTGTTTCAATATTAGCTTTATTCGTCCCCCAATTACCATTGGTCACACGGTCAAATTCCGAACGCATATTCTCTTCAAGTCTTTTGCTGGTTATGAGGTCAGAGACAACATGTATTCTGATGCTCATAGGTTCATCTGCCTGAATAATTTTATTGGCATCTTTACTTCTCTCTTTCAGATAAAGCCCACCTTCGAAAAGGTCCATGCAAAACTTCCTTCTTACTCCCCATCCGTTTAATACCAATTGCTGCTTTTCTGCCGATATATTTAAATTATCTGGCATTTTGTTATCCTTACCTTTGCTTTGAGCTTGTGGTACAATAGAGCATACCAATAATACCAGTATCAGCAGATTTTTCAGTTTTGACATAAAGAGGGGTTATTTTTTATTGATGCTCCTATAACCTCTTCGACATATCCATAAGTTCAATCTCGCACAAAAAGCTTCAACCTTTTAATCCATAATTAAAAGTTCCCAGTTTTCAATTTCTTTTATCTTAAGAGTCTTCCTTTTCTCATCCTGCCTTTGCTGTACTCTTTTTCTGAATTCCCAACAAGTATTTTTGCCAATCTCCAGCTTCACACTTAACTCATCCAAAGTATACTTAGCCGTTTTGAGATTTGTACAGTAAAGCAGATAAAAGGCCTTATTCAAAGGAATTTTAATCCCGTGAAAGAGAGTATTAGAAGTTGGAGATTCTATGTAATTACACTTTGTACATTTTCTTGAAAAAGTTTTTTCAGAAAACTTTCCATTGTTACACTTCCTGCAAACATACCCTTCTGCCCATTTCAACTCTTCTAAATATCTGAGACATGCACTCTGATCCGGAAAGGTTGTTAAAAATTCTTCAAGAGAAATCTCTTCTGAAACTATCCTTGCCTTGCGTTCTTCCTTCACCTTGGTCTTTAGTTTCCAGTTATCCAGATCAAGCTGAATATTCATTTCAGCCAGCTTTTTAGAATACAATTCCAGTTTATCATGAGCCAAAGACAATTCATCTGTCTTCTCCTGAAGTGCTCTTGTCCGCTCTTGTACTTTCATATCCAACTCCCTATTTACTTTGCCCGCAAGCAGATTCTTCTCTTCCAATTCAACAACTAATTGGCCTTTAAGATCATTGTTTTCTTTTAAATGAATGATGATTTGTTTGTCAGCCTCATTCTTTTCTTTCCTGATCATCTTGAGCCTGTCTCCTAGTGCAAATGAAAGAATCATAGCTTCAGCAAGAATCCCATAATTAAAAACATATACACTAAAAATATCTGGTTCTATAATTTTATTTAACCTGAGCTGAAGGATGATCAAGGATATAAAGACTACTGTATAACCCAGTATAAAAAATCTGGCTGCCTTATAACCTTTTATATAGATATAAATAGAAATTGCATAAATCAATACAAAAGGCACTATATATAGCTCTGGCAAAGAAAATTTAGAATTTCTGAACGCTTCAATACCAACATAACAAGTATATAATATTGTAAGAAAAAGTAATGTTTTATCAGCTTGAGGAAAGTTTATTTTCAGATTTAGAAAAGCTCTTGCATAGAATACAGAACTGATAAGAAATACCAGAGGGGCAATGTAATAATAGAGATAAAGACTATCTGAAGAAAAACCTTTCCAGAAAACCTCTACTCCCAGACCATCTTCTGTAAGAGATAGGAATATGCAAGCAACAACATAAACAGAATAAAATAAATAAACCCTCTCCTTATTGGTAATATAAAGCAGCAGGTTATAAATCAGCATTAGCAGAAGACAGCCATAATAAATACCAAGAAAGAAATACTCATATAACGCATAAGCGGTAAAGTAATGCTGAGACCTTATTTTAAATTCTAGTCCGGTATCATTAGGAGAATAAATCCTGGCATAAACTGTATAATTAGTAAGCGTAGACGGTAAGTCAAAGACGTAATTTTTATGAGGATAGCTTTTGGCCTTTTGATGAAGCAGACCTGAAGTATATTGCCTTATAACCCCCTTTTCATCCGGAATCCATACATCCAATAATTTAATGTTGGGCGTAAGACTTTCCAGCACCCATTTTTTATCCCTTGAGGCATTATTCTTAACATGAAATCTGATCCAATAAACAGAAGAAGGATTAAAGTTTCTTAAAACTCCACTTTCTGATTTAAAAAAGGTTCCTTTTGATGCTATTTCTTCAAATGTTTTTTCACCTGAAAAATCCTCCAACCATTCAGCTTCTTTTCCCTGAATGATCAAATCTTCTGCGTGATCTGTCAGATCAATTTTTGCATAAATTTCCCCCACTGATAAAATCAGACAAGTCAGAAAAATTATAAACCTGAAAACTCGACTGCTCATAAATTGCTTTTTTCTAAGATCGTTACTCCGGGATGACTTTTCATCACCATTTAACCATAAAAACTTGAATAACAGACACAAAACTAAGGTAATAAACCGTAATTTTATTCTTCAATAACGAAGATTACCCAGCCCAAAAATATAATTTTTTATAAAAAATCTTATTTATTTCTTATTTCTCTTCCTATTCTTTGCTATCGATTACATGGTAAAAAATTAATTATCCTATGAAAAGATTATTTAAAAAGTTAACTAAAGCTGGTAATCTAGTAGTTATGGCTTTAGCATTCAGTTATCAAAATACCCAGGCGCAAAGTCAGGATCAAAAGATTGATCATCTGATATCTCAGATGTCTATTGAAGAAAAAGTAGGTCAGATGACACAAATTGACCTGAACCTGCTTGCTGTCAATGGATACCAGAACACAGACGGTAGTCTTGATAAAGAAAAGCTTAAAAAAGCTATTCTTGAATACAAGGTGGGCTCCGTCCTTAATCCTGTTGGAAGAGCCTATTCTGTTGAGACCTGGCATAAGATCATTACAGAAATCCAGGACTTAGCGAAAAAGACGCCTAACAAAATTCCTGTGATATATGGAATAGATGCAGTGCATGGAACAACTTTTACCCTTAATTCAACACTTTTTCCTCATAACCTGGGACTTGCAGCTACTCGAAATGAGGACCTTGCCAAACAAGGAGGAAACATAACTGCAAGAGAAGTAAGAGCTTCCGGCATCAGATGGAATTTCTCTCCTGTATTAGACGCTGGCAGACAGCCATTATGGTCAAGATTTGCAGAAACCTGGGGTGAAGATGTCTACCTTACCAAACAAATGGGAGTTGCAACCATCAAAGGTATGGAAGGCGATGGTCTTAAAAATCCTACAGCTGTAGCATCATGTATGAAGCACTTTATCGGCTATTCTGCTCCAAGAACAGGTAAGGACAGAACACCGGCTCATATTCCTGATATTATTCTCAGAGAATATTATCTGCCTCAATTTAAAGCTGCTATTGAAGCTGGTGCATCCACAGTAATGATTAACTCGGCAGAAATCAATGGCATACCAACCCATGCAAATGAATACCTTCTGAAAGAAGTGCTAAGAAAAGAACTTGGCTTTAAGGGATTAGTCGTAACAGACTGGGAAGACATTATAAGATTGCACAACAGACATATGATCGCTGCTAGTCCTAAAGAGGCAGTTAAGATAGCTATTAATGCAGGTATTGACATGAGTATGGTACCTAATGACTATAGCTTCTTCACCTATCTGACCGAACTTGTAAAAGAAGGACAAGTAAGCATGGAAACGATTAATGCATCTGTTAAAAGAATATTAAAGCTTAAATATGATCTGGGATTATTTGACAATCCTTATCCTGAAAAATCAGCTGCCTCTTTGTTTAACCTTCCTGAATATGGTGCAGCAGCACTGCAGGCTTCAAGAGAGTCTATAACGCTCTTAAAAAATGAAACCCTTGGAACAAGTCCGGTATTGCCTTTAAAGAAAAATGCTAAGATACTCCTTGCCGGTCCCGGAGCTGATAACCTTCCAAGTCTTCACGGATGCTGGTCTTATTCATGGCAAGGTAACAATAGCAAATACTATCCTTCCACAACCAAAACAATTCTTCAGGCAATAGAAGAAAAAACAGGTAAAAACAATGTTACCTTTTACGGTTCAAAAGAATATAATAGCGAGGTCAATTTTGCTACAGAATCTATTTTTAAATATGCATCATCGTTTGACTTCATTGTTCTTTGTCTTGGAGAAGATGCATATGCTGAACAGCCTGGAGCCATCGATGAATTAGCGCTTCCTGCAAATCAGTTAAATCTTGCCAAAGTAGCAATTAGCACAGGCAAGCCAGTAATTCTTATCATGACTCAAGGCAGACCTCGCGTGATCAATACTATAGTTCCTGGTGTAAAAGGAATTATACAAGCATATTGGCCAGGTACCAAAGGTGCTGATGCAATAGCAGACGTATTGTTTGGAGATTATAACCCTGACGGCAGATTGCCATTTACTTATCCTGCAGCCACAGGAGATCTGGTTTTGTATGATCACAAGTTTACTGAAAAAATTCAGGAAACAGCTCAAGGGTTTGAATACAATGGATACAAACCACAGTGGCCTTTCGGTTTCGGCCTTAGCTATACGACTTTTGAATACAGTCCTATTAAGGTCAACAAGAAAGAGTTTACAGGAAATGAAACAGTAAAAATTTCAGTGGAAGTGAAAAACAGTGGGCAGATGAATGGAAAACATACTGTAGAATTATATTCGAGAGACCTGTTTGCCAGCGTCACACCTGACAACAAGCGCCTTAGAAAATTTAAAAAGGTTGCAATCAAAGCTGGAGAAACTGTCACTATAGAATTCGAACTAGACAAAAATGATCTGGCATTTGTAAATAAAAAGCTGGAGACTGTAACTGAGCCTGGTGAATTTGAGTTAATGATTGAAAATCAAAAGGTGTTAATTTCATATAAATAGACTGAATTGAGTGTTTCTTATCCTGTTCGTCTTTACATTTCAAGATTTGGTATATTCTTTGTAAAAGTCGAAAGAAACAGGCACTAATTTCGTGTTAATGGTTTAGTAGATATGAATAAACAAACGGGCAATACCCGGATTAAAATTTTATTAATAAGTAAACTAAACCTTTGAAAACTATGACCACCATGAAATTAAAAGTAATCTTCAGTGCACTTATAATGAGTGCTGTCCTATTTGTTTCACAGGCCAATGCTCAGACTGACGGGCCTAAACATCCCCATAAAGGAGGAGAAAGATTTAGCCCAAAGAAACAAACTGAATGGATGAAAACAGAGCTGTCATTATCAGACGATCAGACAGCTAAAGTTGAAACCATCAATCAGAAATATTCTGACAAAAGAAAAGCAATGCATGAAGAACATCGTAAACAGATGAAAGCATTGAAAGATGAACAGGATAAAGAATTTCAAAGCGTACTAAATAAAGACCAGTATGCTAAACTCGAAGCCAAAAAAGCAGAGATGAAAGAAAAAAGAAAGCAAGCTCACAAAGAGCGTAAAGGTACCAACAAATAGTTTGAATTTTTGACGAAGTACAAAATTTGTTGTGTTTAAGTGTGAAGCCCCGCAAGCGAAAGCAGCGGGGCTTTTTTGTTTTATATATTAGTCACAACTACTCACCCTTCAACTTAAACATCATTCCATTCAAATGGCTTCCTATTCTTATTTGACAAGCCAATCTACTCGTAGAAGAAGCATCTGGCAAAGTATCAAGCATATCCAGTTCTGTATCAGAAGGCTCTCCTAATTTTTCCAAACCTCTTTCCACCTCCACATGACATGTAGCACAAAGTGCCATTCCACCACAAGTAGCCAACACAGGATAATCTGAAGCCTTTAAGACTTCCATTAAACTCAGGTTGATATCTTCAGGAATCTCTACCTCCTGTATATTACCTTGTCTATCTTCTATTTCAAATTTTATCATTAGAGTAAATATTAAAATGCATTGACACCATTAACAGTTGTGTATTTAAAGCTAAGCTTCTGATCAGGATAAACATATTTGAAAGCACTTTGGGCCATCAATGCTGCTTCATGGAAACCGCACAGAATAAGCTTCAGCTTACCCGGATAGGTATTAATATCACCTATCGCAAAAACACCGGGAATATTCGTGCTATAATCAAATGTATTTACTTCAATTGCATTTTTATCTATGTTCAATCCCCACTCTGCAATAGGTCCAAGCTTTGGACTCAAACCAAATAAAGGAATGAGATAATCCGTTTTAAGTTCGCTTACTTCTTTATCCTTCCCAATCACAGTGGCAGATTCAAGAACATTATCTCCTTTCAGCTCTTTAAGGTGAGTGTTTAATAGCAATTTAATCTTACCAGCTTTAGCAAGCTCAAAGACCTTCTCAGCACTGTCTGGTGCACCTCTGAAAGATTCATTTCTATGAACAAGCGTTACCTCTGATGCTACGTTTGACAAAAAGATAGTCCAGTCTAATGCAGAATCACCTCCACCCGCAATAATGATTTTCTTATCACGAAAGCGTTCAGGATCTTTGACCATATAATAAACACCTTTCCCTTCATATTTTTCAAGTTTTTCAATCTCAGGTTTTCTTGGCTCAAAACACCCCAGACCACCCGCAATTACGACAGTCTTGCAGGAAATGATAGACTCATCAGAAGTTTTGATTTCGAAAGTCCCATCTTCCTTCTTTGCAAGTGTCTCAACCCTTTCACCCAACGTAAAGGTAGGTTTGAAAGGATCAATCTGTTTTTTGAGATTATCAACGAGATCCTGAGCCAAAACCTCAGGAAAGCCAGGAATATCATAAATTGGCTTCTTAGGATAAATTTCCGATAACTGTCCACCTATCTGCGGAAGTACATCGATAAGGTGACATCGCATCTTTAATAAACCGGCTTCAAAAACAGCAAAAAGTCCGACAGGTCCGGCTCCAATGATGCATATATCTGTGTGTATCATAAAAATTATGAATTAGGTGGATGAATTACTTATAAACAAATATGCTTAACAATAATTAGCACAACAACTATTTTAGTAAAAAAATTTCAAACCTAAATAACTTATTCTATTCCAAGTTATTATATATTGAATTAAGAATTCTTTTAAAGTCTTCAAAATCCTTATCTGAAAGACCTTCCCAGGCTTTTAGCCTGATTTCCGAAACCGGAGGCATCAATTCCTTAACCATTGCAAGACCTGACTCTGTAAGGTGAACAATGAAAGATCGTCTATCCTTGGCATGCATTTTACGCTCAGTTAGCCCTTTTTCACAAAGAAGATCGATTATACGAGTGAGCGTAGGAGTATCTTTAAAAAGAAGCTCTGCCAGTTCCTTTTGATTCAAATCATTATGTTCATATAAATGTCGAAGGACAAGCCACTGATCCAGAGTGACATTAAAGCTTTTCTCATTAAACTGCTGCTGCGCATATTGTTTGACTCTCCGCGCTGTGCGGTCGAGGAGAAAGGAGTACATATTACAGAGGTAGTCTTCCATTTTAGTATTTTTCAAATCACAAATACTCAAAATTATTGCAAAAACCAATTTGATTACAATTCTTCAGGATTTTTTTTACAAATCAATTTGTTGCATTTGTTTCTAATTAAGTGAATTTGAGAAAAAGCTTAATCTTGAAAAGATTACCTATTCCCATTTTACTCCAGAATCATTCACTACTTTTATAAAAACGTTGCTTTATGAAAATTCTGGTTATTGAAGATGAAAAAGCACTTGCAGGAAGCATTACTTCTCAACTGGAGAAGGAAGGATACCTCTGCGAAGCTGCCTACGACTATCCAAGCGGACTGGAGAAGATAATGATATACAACTATGACTGTGTTGTAGTTGATATTAATCTTCCGGGAGGAGATGGTTTTTCTTTGGTAGACAATCTAAAAAAATCTTCTTCCTCTACAGGCATAATAATTATTTCTGCAAGAAACTCTCTGGATGATAAAGTACGGGGCTTAAACACGGGCTCAGACGATTACCTTGTAAAGCCATTTCACTTTTCTGAATTAAATGCGCGCATAAAATCTCTTCTTAGAAGAAGAAATTTCAACGGCAGTAATGAAATCGTATTTCATGAAATCAAAGTTGATCTTAACTCCAGAAAGGTATATGTGAACAATAATGAGATTGTTCTTTACAGAAAAGAATTCGATCTGTTAATGTATTTTCTTTCTAACAAAAATCATGTGCTCACGAAAGTTGCCATTGCAGAGCATTTGTGGGGAGACAACATAGACTCGGCGGATTCATTGGATATTGTGTATTCACACATTAAAAACTTAAGGAAAAAGCTTCTGGATAAAGGCAGCAAAGATTATATCCAGTCGGTTTACGGTATCGGATATAAATTTGGGGAAAAATGAAACTTCTTACCAAAACAACAATCTACTATATATTAATCTCTTTAATAACCTATCTTCTTATTGCAGGAACATTCTACATTGCTGTAAAGCATTTGATCTATAAAGAAGTGGAAGAAAGGTTAAGAGCGGAGCAGCATGATTTCGAAGCCTTCGTAAAAAGGCATGGTGGTTGGGATGAAAGCTCTTATTTTGTGGAAAATAAAATTGAAATAACAAAACTCCGCAACTTTGATCCTGTGCAAGCTGAGGATTCTTTCAAGGATACAATTTTTTATGACAAATTTGCCAGAGAGAATGTACCGTTCCGTGAACTCACTTTTTATAATAGTTTTAAAAACGACTGGTATAAAATAAGCATTCGTAAGTCACTGATAGAAACTACTGAACTTATCAGATATATCACACTCACTATGCTCTTTCTATTAAATATAGGCCTTTCCAGCATGTTTATCTTTTTCAGAAAAATGTCAAAAAATATATGGATGCCTTTTTACAATACTCTTGATAAGGCTAAAAAATTTGATATCAAAGATGACAAAGATGTTCAGGTTTCAGAAACAAAAATCTATGAATTTAATGAACTGAACGATGTTATTAAAAAGATGACAGGTAAAATGCGTAAAGACTATCTGAGTCTTAAAGAATATACCGAAAACGCTTCTCATGAAATTCAAACGCCACTAGCGATTATCAATAGCAAAGTTGAAAACCTTATCCAATGTGACAATCTCACAGACAATCAGGTTTTGTGGATAGAAGAAATTCAGAATGCATGCTTAAAAATTTCTAAGATGCACAAAGCCCTTCTGCTTCTTTCAAAAATAGATAATGGGCAATACAATGCTTCAGAGCAGATAGATTTTAATGATATGATCCGCGGCAAACTGGAAGAATTTGAAGCTTTATATACACATAAAAATATCAGTATAAGTTTTATCAATAAAGGAACATTTCTGTCAAACATACATGCGGATCTTGCTGATATATTATTAACAAATATTATCAAAAACTCCATAGTCCACAATGTATCTCATGGTGCTGTAAATATTGAAATAAAAAACACATCCATTGAGGTTTGCAATACCGGTCAACCGCTTATTACTGTTCCTGAGAAGTTATTTGAAAGATTTAAGAAAGATAAGGCTAGTGACTCTCTCGGCCTTGGTCTTTCCATTGTAAAGAAAATTGCAGACCACTCAGGGTTGAAAGTGGAATACAGATATGGCAATTCGTTGCATAAGATGATATTATCGAAATAAAGTTTTAAGTTTTAAGTTTTAAGTTGTAAGAATCCTTCGAGTTCCTTTACTTATAACTTAAAACTTAGTACTTATAACTTACCATTCACCCTCAACTCCTGCCCATCTCTTATCTCCTCAGAACCTTCTTTTAGAATAACATCCCCTTTACTCAGGTCACCGAAAACTTCAACGAGTGTATCGAGTACAATCCCCTTTTTCACAGGCACCCATTCTGCTTTGTTCTTATTATTTCTTATCACAAATACTTCTTCACTTGAATTTACAACTGCCGACTTTGGAACAAATAATGTTGCTGATGATCTCACAACAGGTATCTGAACATCCGCATACATCCCTGCTTTTAGCTCTTTAGTAATATTATTATAATCAAACTCTGCCATCATCACTCTGTTTTTATCCAGCACACTTCCTGCACTTCTTCCAAACTTTGCTTTAAAATCCTTATCAGGAACTGCACTTACCTGAAAAGTGACCACACCTTCTTTGCTAACAGTATTGGAATACAGTTCCGGAACTGCAAGTGTAAGTCGAAGTCTGGAGTTATCTTCCAGAACAAAAAGTGGTTTAGAATTTCCATCTGTCGCCCCTGTCAATGCACCAGGACTTATATTTCTTTCTATAATTACACCATCAAATGGTGCAGTAATAGAAAGATAATTGACCAATTCCTGTTTAGTCCTGTAATGCGAGCGTGCTGCATCCAGATTACCTTTTGCATTGAAAACGGATGCACTGTCTGCAAACATTTTTGCTTGAGCTTGATCCAGTTCATTTAAGGCGACTGCTCCTCTTGTAGCATTCGCCTTTATCAAACGATTATATGTTAGAGATGATGCAATCAGCCTGGCTTTTGATTCCTCATAAGCACCTTCTGCTGCTGAAAGCTGACCTTTAGCCTGATCAAATTCAGCAAGTACTTCAGGAGCATCTAATTCAGCAAGAATCTGACCTTTGCGTACCTGAGAACCTCTATCTACCTTCAGCTCTTTTACAAAACCTTTTACTTTCGAATAGATACTAACCTTATTCCAGGGATGTAATTCTCCTGGTAATAGCAGCGGCTTTTCAGGCTGAAGACTCAATACTTTTGAAACCGCAACCAATGCAACTTCATCTTTGTGCACAGACTCATTCTTCCGTTCTTCCTTGCTACATGCTGATATTAATGTAACAATTGCTATACTAAAAGCTATTCTAAACATGTTCATATATTCCTTTTTGATATAATTTATAGTAGGTACTTTCCGGATCTTCCGGGTCAAGAGAGATTGAATTAAATGATGCCTTTTTTTGCAATGAAACAAAAATTGCAGGCAAAATAAACAGAGAAGCAAGTGTTGATGCTAACAACCCTCCAATAACAGCCTGTCCTAACGGAGCAACCTGATCACCTCCTTCTCCTAGTCCGCTAGCCATGGGAATCATACCTGCAATCATTGCAATACTTGTCATGAGTATAGGTCGGATTCTGCTATTTGCAGCCAACATTGCAGCATGCGGAGCATCTTTTAATTCCAATCTGACCTGCTCAGCATTGGTAATCATCAAAATCGCATTTGCCACAGAAACACCCACAGACATAATCAATCCCATATATGATTGCAAATTAAGAGTCGCCCCACAAGCCATCAACATTAGAAGAGCTCCCGCAACCACAGCAGGAACAGCCGACAGAATAAGTAAGGCCAGTTTAAATGATTTAAAATTAGCAGCTAGCAAAAGGAAGATAATGACAACGGCCACAAGCAGTCCCAATTGAAGACTATTCAATGTATCATTTAAAAGTTTAGTTTGCCCTTTAAGTTCCACAACCAAACCTCTCGGAAGACTACCAGCTTCTTTAATTGCCCTTTGAACTTCTTTCCCTGCTCTTCCCAGATCTGCTTTATGGAGATTTGCAGTAATTGTTACAAGTCTGTTGGGACCAGACCGATCAAACTGACCAGGGGTTGATACTTCCGAAAATGTTGCCACATCTGAAAGCACAGGATGTAATTGATCACTAAGAAGAGGAATGTTCCCAATATCTTCAACAGAACTCATTTCCGTTTCCGGAATCTGAACCTGTACCTGATAAGCCAAACCTTTCTTATAATCCATCCAAAGGTTTTTATCAGTGAACCTACTTGAAGAAGTCGCAGCTACAAGTGACCTTGAAATTTGAGTAGATGTAAGGCCGAGTTGTCCGGCACGTTCTCTATCAATATTTACCTTAAGTGTAGGATATGACATAGGCTGAGCTATCTGAACATCTCTCAAAAATGGAATAGCTTCCATATTCTTCAAAATTTTCCCTGCAAACTTATTCGCTTCTTTGATATCTTTAGATGCTACAATAACTTCTATTGGATTCGGAGAGCCCTGACTCATTATTTTATCAACCAGTTCTATTGGCTCAAAAGATATTCTTATATCCGGAAGCTGCTCTTTAACCTTTGTTCTAATACGCTCCTTTAAATCATACATATTTATATTAGCATGTTCAGAAAAAGCTACCTGCATAACAGATTCCTGAGGACCACTATTAAAAACAAAGATATTAGAGGTACCATAGCTTGAAGGTACGGTCCCGACAAAAGCTGAAGAAATTTCCACGTTATTTGCTCCTACTTCATTCTGAATTAATCTTAATACTTTCAGAGTTATTCTTTCCGTTTCTTCCACCCTTGTTCCATCTTTGGCTCTGATACGAAGTTGAAATTGATTACTGCTGGCTTTCGGAAGTATATCTGTTCCAATAGCATACATGCATAGCCCGATTAACAAGATGGTGGCCGAAAAATATGCTAGAGTCCATTTTACTCTATTCTTTAAAATTTTTCCCAATGAACGAATATACCTTTGCTTGAATCGTTCAAATGCGGAAGCTTTTCTCGGCCTTTCAAATCCGTCATTGATCATTGTTTTGATCTCTTCAGGATCCAGCGCTAAAGTATTTCCCTCATGACGTCCATGATGTTTGAGCAGCCAGTTTGATAAAACCGGCACCAAAGTTTGTGAAAGTATAAATGAAGCAATCATCGCAAAGCCCACTGCAAGGGAAAGGGGTAGAAACATCGACTTAGGCACTCCTACCATTATAAATGCCGGAGCAAATACGGCGAGTATACAAAACAAAATTAATAATTTCGGAAGAGCAATTTCTTTACAAGCATCCCAGATGGCAACTGCCTTAGGCTTATTCATCTCCAGATGTTGATGAATATTCTCAATGGTGACAGTAGATTCGTCCACCAGAACACCAATTGCCAATGCCAGGCCACTTAATGTCATAATATTTATCGTTTGTCCAAATAAATTCAGCAAAATGACTGCTGATAGAATCGAAATCGGAATTGTCACAACGACAATAATCACACTACGCCAGTCCTTAAGAAACAACAGTACCATAAGTCCTGTAAGTACTGCTCCCAAAACACCTTCACTGATTAGGCTTTTCAGAGCATTCAATACATAACCTGACTGATCAAATTCATACCTTACATTTACATCTTCAGGCAAAGCATTTTGAAGAGAGGGTAAAGCAGCTTTTATGTTATTTACTACTGTTAAGGTAGAGGCATCTGATTTTTTTACAACAGGAATATAAACTGCTCTTCTACCATTGACCAAAGCATAGCTTACAGTAATATCAGATCCGTCTTCTACAATGCCTATATCACGAATGAAAACAGTCGGTCCAGCACCTACTCTTATTGGGATATTCAAAAAGTCTTCAGGGCGCTCAATCAAAGAATTCACAGGCGTCATAAGCGTTTTCTTTCCTATTCTGAGGTTACCAGCAGGAGAAGGCTGATTGTTAGCAACAACAGCTTTAATTATTTCCTCCGGAGTTAATTTATAACTCCTTACAAGATTAGGATCAATTTTGATAACAATGGATCTTTGATTTCCACCTAAAGGAGGAGGACTGGAAACGCCTTCTATCTTAGAAAACATCGGACGGACTCTTGAACTTGCAAGGTCCTGAATTTCGTTCAGAGAACTGGTTTTACTTTCAAAAACGATTTGTCCAACCGGTACCGAACTTGCATCAAACCGTATTACTTGCGGAGGCACTGTTCCTTCAGGCATATAAGCTTTTGCCCTCGAAACATTATTGGCTACCTCTCCTGCAGCCTGAGCCATATTGGTCCCGGGATAAAATTCAAGTTTTATAAGACACAATCCCTGTATGGTTTTCACATCAACATTTCTTATTCCAGAAACATAAAGAAAGTGATCCTGATACCTGGTTGCTATAAATGCATCCATCTCTTCTGGTGCCATACCACCATATGGTTGCACAATATAAATAGTCGGCAAATCCAGATTCGGAAATATATCAACCGGAATTTTAAACAACGAGAGCATGGAAAAAAATCCTATTCCTATCACCATTACCAAAATGGCAATCGGGTTTCTTAGTGCTGACCTGATTAGTTGAAACATGTATCCTGGTTAGTTTAAAATTTATTTCACCTGATTTAAAAACAATGAAAGATCTCCAGCCGCTGCGGCTTTCATGAGCAAAGCCCGCCATGCATTGCTATAGGCAATAAAGTTATCGGCCTCTGCTCTATTGAGAGTTACAAGGCTTTGGGTGAACGTCGGCAAATCAGTCAACCCGGAGCTATACCTAGTCTGCGCCTGTTCAAAGGCTGCCCTTGCTGCTTCCAGCTGAACAGGCGACAACTGAGCCTGCTTTAATGCTACATTAAACTGCATCTCAGAATCCTTCAATTCCCGGCTCTGACGCAAGACCTGGGCATCATATAAAAGTTGATATTTATCATACTGAAACATTTCACTTTTATAATCTCGGTGAATTTTAAAGTAGCTTGTAAGATTCCACTTTAATGCCACACCAGCCAGATAATTGAATACCTGATAATCCACACCACTTGAAAAATCAGTTCTGTATTCATTTGTTTTTCTTGAGATGCCGGAGCCTCTGGCCCATGTTGTCCCGACAACAGATAAAGAAGGATAAAACGATCGTTTTATTGAAATACTTCTTGCTTTGCTTAAATCTCTGAAAGATTGATATAACCTGAGTGATGGAGCATTTTTCAGATTATCCTTATCTGTTACAATCTGATTAGGTAACTCTTTGAAAAAATTCATAGTATCGATAGAAAGAGTGTCTTTCAATTCTCCCCCGCTCAATTCCTTAAGCTTAAGCCCATAGGATAGCTCATTTCGCTGGCTCTCTAAAAGTAAAAGTTCTGCTTTGGTATATTCTGCATGCGCAAGTGAACTGTCTACTCCAGGCTTTAGACCCGCAGAAACCTTTGCATTAACAGTATTCATATAATCAGCCGCCCTTTGGAGATTATACTCCTGCACTCGTTTCAACTGTTGATTGATAAGTAAAAGAAGATATAAATCTGCGATTTTAATCTGATGCTGAAACAATTCATTTTCATAATCCTTTTCAGCTTTCGACTTCTCGGCCTTTGCAGCATTGATACCTGCTGAAACCTTTCCAAAGTTAACTACCTTCCAATCAAGGATGGCTGTTGTATAACTACCATATGCGCCCTTATATATATTATCCTGCCTTATACCACCTGATGGAGCAAAGGTAGATCCTTCGTTAGGATAAAAGGCTCCTTCAACATTATTACTTGTAGAATAAGTATATTGATCTGCCAATATTAAATTAGGGAGATAATCGGCACGCGCAAATCCCACCTTCTCCTGAGCGCTTCTTACTTCGTATTGCTTTGCCTTTATACCAGGATAGGAAGACTTTGCTTTTTCAAGCAACTGATTTAGATTATAATCTTGTGCATAAGCAATACCTGGCACGACAAAAAATAATAATAAATAATGTTTCAGTATTTTCATCATTATTTTACCACCTTTCAAAATAGATTTAAGACTCCTTTAATATTTAAATCAAAACTAAAGGAGGATTCTGTAAGGAATTAGGAATACTAAGATTATGCATCAAAAAAATATTTTTCAGCACTTCCTAAATGTTTCCAGAATTAAAGGAATCAAAACTGAATTATGATTCTCTTATTTGACAACATCTATGTAGGCTCCTTTGAATAGCTACATAAGATTTCATTCATTTCTTTTATATTTATAAAAATCTAATTCTTCTACTATATGTTTAAAATCGGCATTGACCTTGGCGGTACCAAAATAGAAGCTATCATTCTAGATGATTCTTTAAAGGAAATTCTCAGAAAGAGGATTAATACTGAACAAGAAAAAGGTTATGAACACATTCTAGACAACATAGCTTCATTGTATAAAGAATGTAGCAAGGCTATCAATGAAGCCCCACATACCTTTGGAATTGGTACCCCTGGATCAGTCTCGGCCAAAACGGGGATGCTCAAAAACTCCAATACTGTTTGCCTTAATGGGAAACCATTTCTGCATGATCTTGAAAAAAGAATTGGAAGAAAAGTGGCTATAGAAAATGATGCTAATTGCTTTGCCATGGCTGAGGCTTTGAACGGAGCAGGCAGAGGCCAACCAATGGTATTCGGAGTTATCATGGGAACAGGATGTGGTGGAGGAATCGTATACAATGGACAAGTCATACAAGGCTTGCAATCTATAGCAGGAGAATGGGGACATACCACAATAGATTATCAGAGAGGACCAAAATGTTATTGTGGCAAACATGGCTGTGTAGAAACATTTATCTCTGGAGGTGGAGTAGAGAAGCGATATGAAGAACTTACAGGAGATAAAAAATCATTGCATGAAATCATATTATTATATCGTTCAGGCAATGAAAATGCAGGAATCATCATGCACAATTTTTTTGAGCATTTTGGTGTAGCGCTATCTAATGTGCTTGCAGTAATAGATCCTGATATTGTGGTATTAGGAGGAGGTGTTTCAAATATCGAAGAACTTTATACTTTGGGAATTGAGCAAGTCAGAAAGTATCATTTCAATGACGAACTCAAAACCCAAATTATAAAAAATCAGACAGGAGATTCTGCTGGTGTTATTGGTGCTGCCTTGATTGGTATTTAAACTTATTAAAGTTTAAATACAATTTATATATTAATTTTGGCTCTTCTTTTTCACAAGAAACCTGCTATTATTATATGACTTGACAACTTCCACTCTTTCCTTGGCAACATTGTACTCCTCACTATCAGCATAGTAGTAATCATAATCCGAGTCTATCCCTGCCTTATAAGTGCCGTATTTAATCCAGGAAAGGTCCTGAGTTCTTAGATAGAAATCAAATGATGATGCAAATAGCCAATTTGTATTCAATACAATAGGTTTTTTCTGAGGATCTTGTTTATATTGGGTTTCGAGAAAACTTATTATATCTTTGGTATCTGCATCAAACCACCATTCAGCACATGAATAAAAATTATAAGTCCTCGATAGGTTAGCAATCCCAACAAAAACAAATCCATACACAATTATTCCATATAGCAACCCTTTCTTCTCATAAAGATATTCTGCCAATCCAACAATAGAAAGTGCAAACAAAGGATAAAGAAACAATGCTGTCCTTGTTGTGAGATAGGGCGTTCCTGCAATTTTATGCTGTGCTATATTAACTATTACTGTCCCTATAAATAAAAGTGGAAAAATCTGAAAAGGTTTGGTCAACAATATGCGGTTACCTTTCCAGTAAGTTGGCAAAATCAACAGAAAATAATACGTAAATATCGCACCCAATAAAGCGGCAATAGCGATGATCGGAATCACATAATTATTACCTCCGTAATAGTAGAAGGTATAAGTTAATAGAGACTCTATTGTATCCTTGTAAAATCCGCTTGTACCCCAATGAACAAATTGATTAGTAGCGATCATTTTCGTAATTGGCAAATAAGATAAGGCGAACAAAATCGCTGAAACTCCACCCACTATAAACATTTTATTCACTCTTCCCTCCCAAGAAACTGTTTTATACTCCAGGAGTATGAGCACAAACAAGAGGCCTGAAAAAGCTACATAAAAATTAAGTATAGTAAAATTTGTATAAACTGCTATAGCAGCAATGCCTGAAGCATAGAAAAGATTTGCCACCGAATTGGCTTCTAAATAACAAATCATAAAATAAATTGCTGCAAACATAAAGGCAATTGACAATCCATAACCTCTTGCCAAACTAAAAAAATCAAGTAAATATTGATTACACACCAGAACAACGATCCCAAATAATACAAACGTCCAATCACTTCTCTTTTTTCTAAGAATACCAAGAACCGAAAGATAATAAACGACAAATCCTAAAATATTCGGCAATCTGACAAAGAATTGATTCCAGCCGAACAATTGAGTCGTTAATTTGATAAGCAATGTATTAACGATATGGTTATTGGGAATCGGATGTGCATATGTGATTATATCAATTACAGACATGCTTACAAATTCCGAGCATGTCCAATTTTCATCCACTGTAATGGGAAGAATAATTGCTCTTACTATAAGATAGATAAGCAAAATAAAGCCCGGTAAGTAAATAATTGATGATTTTAAAAGAGGATTTTCAAAGGTCCTTTTTAACTGGAGAGGTTGAAGCATAAAACTCTTAACTTATAATGTATAACAAAATCTTAGAAAGATACTAATTTTTCTTGATAGCTATTCAAAAAAAACACCATTCTATAAAACTGCAAAAACTTTGGAAGGTACTAATACCCTGAGTTAGTTAAAATTAAGAAAAATAAAAAAACAAAAAAACTATTTTAAACAAGCAAGCACCGTTCTCCAATCCCCCCTCTCCGGAAGTCCCGGCTTCCTTTTGTCAAAGAACAAGGCTATATAATTACCATCCTTATCAAATATTTCAAGCGAATTAACATCTCCAAAATCTGTTGGCTTTTAACGATCCATGTACTTGAAATCCTGTCTTCTCTAAGGTGTAGATTAAACTGAGGGTCCAACACCTTATACCCTGGACTGAAAAGATTCCAAACGACAAAGATAAAAGAGAATGCAGCCAGGATAAATTTTATTTAGAATAATTCCAAACAAATCAACCAATTTTAATCTGCCTTTAATAAATTCAATTCTCGACTCTTAATATCAAAAAGTCAGAAATACTTGAAACTGATTTTTTGGGTGTTTAAACACCATAGTCTCTATTTTAACCTAAGAAAATAAAACATTCATAGACAGGAAGATTTCCTTAGCAAAAAGCTGACTCATTTATCTAACTAATTTAAATACTATATCTAGTGCTATACAATGCACGAGACTAAGGATTCAGGAGATTCCGAAACTGAAAAAATACCGTTTTACTTGACTTACCTTCAATTGAATTTCTTTTAACTTTGCATCCCATTGAATTTTTAGAGGGCATAAAAAATCATATTAAATCATATACTACCTGGTAGTACTCTATATATACACCTGATTTTCAGGACACCATACTATAACCTAACAGCAAATTTTACTAAATCACTATGAATCGTTTTTTACATCTATTGTGCTACTTTTTCCTTGCTGCATTTATTCCGATACAGGCAAGAGATTTAAGTACAATTCAAAAAGATGCTTCTCCTCTTTTCATTGAAAACAGAGGACAGCTGGCTAGCCATGACGGAAAAGCTATGAAAGACATAAGGTATTATATGTCTGCCAAGGGCGCTCAAGTCTATTTTCTTCAGGATCGAATTGTATATTCATTCAAAAAAGAGAAGGAAGAATATTCTGAAGCCACAGGAAAATCAAATGGCCGAGCAACAGGTACGAAGTTAACTTTTGAAGAACAAACAGTAGTCCTTCATTTAAAAGGTGGAAATAAAACTCCTGAAATTCTCTCTGAGGAGAAAGCTGAATGCCATTTCAACTTCTATTATAAACATTGCCTTCAAGGCATTATAAATGTACCTGGCTATAAAAGAATTATCTACAAAAAGATTTATCCTAATATTGATCTCGTATTTTATGCAAATGGCCAGGGAATCAAGTATGACTTTATAGTTCATCCTGGAGGAGACCCTTCTATAATAGCAATGGAATATGAGGGTGCAGAAGGAACTGCATTAAGTAATAATGGGCAGCTTTTGATCAATCATAAGTTAGGAAAGATTGAAGAGCATAAACCATATACTTATCAGACAGTCAATGATCAAAAGATTGAAGTAGGTTCTGATTTTAAGTTAATAAATAATAAAACGGTTGGATTTAACATATCCCGTTTCAACAAAAATAAGGATCTTGTAATAGATCCTTTTGCCACTTACTATGGAGGGACCGGTTCTGATGAGGCCAAAGATATCGCCACAGACATAGCAGGCAATATATATATGGCAGGAAACACTTATAGTGATGATTTCCCAACACAAGATATATCGGGAGGATACAATCAATCTGCATTTGCCGGATATCAGGATGCCTTTATAGTTAAATTCAATAACAATGGAGTTCGCCAGTGGGCCACTTATTTTGGAGGCAATGATGATGATGCGCTGAAAGGTATCGGAGTAGATGCAAACGGAAACATAGCAATTACAGGTTATACAACCAGTAATGACTTTCCTGTAAAAACATTGACTGGTGGCTACCAACAGTCATTTAATGATGACTATATTAAAGAAGCTTTTATTGCAAAATTCAATACAGGCGGCGCTCTTCAATGGAGCACCTACTTTGGCGGTTCAGAAGATGATGAAGGTGCTGATGTTGCCATTGATGGATCAGGGAATATCATCGTTACAGGAACTACACAAAGCACAAACTTACCTATAAAATCCTTAACAGGAGCTCTTAATGTTTCTACTTCTTTTGGAACAGGTGATAGCTATTTCGCAAAGTTTGATGCAAACGGAGCACGTATTTGGGCAAGTTACTATGGTGGTTATTCTATTAATCCGAGCGGAATTGTTGTAGATGCGAGCAACAACTTCTGGATCACAGGAATTACATCTTATGGTTTCACAGGGAAAAGCTTATCCGGAGCATACAACCAGAGTTTAAATTTTTCTGCTACAAATTATTATGATGCCTTCCTGATGAAATTTAACAGCAGTGCATCTTTAGTTTGGGCAACATGCTATGGTGGAAACGGAACAGAAAGTGCCGGTGGAATAGCAATTGACGCAGGTAATAACGTATTAATTACAGGTGGAACTGCAAGTACAGACTTCCCTCTTCAGAATCTTTCCGGAGCTTATAATCAGGCTACTAATGCCGGTGGTGAAAGCGATGCATTTATTGTAAAGTTTTCAAACGCAGGTGTTCGTTCATGGGCCACTTATTATGGTGGAACAGGCAATGACTATGGAACAGCTATCGCATCTGATAAATCAAGTAATATACTTTTAGGTGGTTATTCTTCTTTAGGAAATTTACCAACACTATCTATTACAGGAGGATATAATCAAACACAAGGATCTACTCAAGATGATGACGATGGTTTTATTCTAAAACTTAACAGTTCTGGTGCAAGACAATGGGCTACTTATTATGGAGGTAGCTATGATGACCAAATAACAGCCATTACTTCTGATGGAAATGGTAATGTCATAGCTGCTGGTTTCTCTAACAGTGAATCTTTGCCGGTTCAATCTAATGCAGGTGGTTATAGTCAGGGAAATGATTATAGTACTAAAGCTGTCATTGTTCAGCTGTCACCTAATGGTGTTTTATCCTCCGGACAAACTGCCCAAACCATTACATTCAATACTCTTCCAGACAGAGACTTTGACGATTATTTTACATTGAATGCAAGCTCAAGTTCAGGGCTGCCGGTAACATACACAATCTCAGGGCCAGCGCAGCTTTATAATGGAAATGAAGTATCCTTTACTGGTATCGGAACCGTTACTATCCAGGCTTCCCAAAATGGAAACGCAACATACAAAGCTGCAGATCCTGTTATAAGAACATTTTGCGTAAATCCATCAAGACCATATGCAATACAGGGAGAAGAAAGTTCTTGCCTCGGAGAACAGATCTATACAACATCAAACCTTGATGGTGCAACTTATCATTGGATGGTTTCTTCAGGCGGTACTATCACAAAAAATGAAGGTAGAACTATAACTGTGAAGTGGGCTACTCTAGGAAATCAAACAGTTTCATTATATGTCAGCGGTAATTGTGGAAAGAACAGCGATACCATTTCTAGGAATATAGCTATAGTTTCATTACCTGCATTGGGAACAGTTACCACAGTTCATCCTGCTAACGATGCCAATAACCTGACATTACCAGTGATTTTCACCTGGAATAAAACTACTAATGCAACTAAATACGACCTTTACTATGGCACAACTGATTTTGCATTAACTTATCCTTATGCAAGCAATATTACAGATACTGCCTACAAAGTTACATTTGGCATTGATTATGGAGTTCCCTACAAATGGAAAATTGTTGCAAAATCATTATGCGAAGCGAAGGAAAGTGCTGTGAAAACATTTACATTGAACTGTGTAACACCTTCTCAGCCGGCAGCTATAAATGGCTCTACCTCAGTATGTCCGGGAGAACAATCCTACTATGTCGAGCTACAACCAGGTGTTGATTACAACTGGACTGTTTCCGGAGGAGGCACTGTAACCGGCATCGGCAGCTTTGCAACCATAAACTGGACTTCAACCGGAACATTCATCATCACAGTAACACCGTCTGTGGCATGTGGAAAGACCGGTACTGCAAAGACGTTAACTGTAACTGTTGCTGATAAACCAGTTCCAACTGCTGCCACCAATATGGTTCCTGCAGATGCTGCTACAGATCTTGCTTTGCCATTAAACCTTTCCTGGTCTGCAAGTCAAAATGCAGACAATTATGACTTATACATTTGGAAAGATGGTACCTCCAGGCCGACAAGCCCTTTATATAATGGAATCACATCAACAAGCTATATTTTAAGTTCAGGACTTGAATTTGGCAAACCATACAAATGGCAAGTTGTAGCAAACAATAGCTGTAAATCCAAAGAAAGTGCTGTACAGACATTTACACTTAATTGTATTACACCTCAACAGCCGCCAGCTATATCAGGAGAAACGCAGACTTGTCCCGTTAAAAAATCATATAGCATTCAAGGAGCTCAAGGAATAGATTACACCTGGTCAGTTACAGGTGACGGAGTAATTTCCGGATCTGGTACATCAGTAGATGTAACTTGGAATACTCCCGGAACATATACGCTAACTGTCACTCCTTCAGTAAAGTGTGGCAAGACAGGAACTGCGCGTACATTACAGGTAACAGTAATCAATACACCTGTTCCTGCTGCTGTTTCCGGAATGACACCTTCTAATGGCAGCGAAAATCTGACTCTTCCATTAGACCTTTCATGGTCAACTGCTAAGGACGCTACATCATATGACCTTTTTTTATGGCCGAAAAACGAATCAAAACCTGGCGCTCCTTTCAAAAATGCTTTAGCGGCCGTTACATACAGAGTAACAGAAGAACTTTCAAAGGGCATTGTATACAACTGGCAAGTAATATCGCGAAATACCTGTAAACAAACAGAAAGTTCTGTTCAAACCTTTAAACTTTTATGTCCTGTACCTGACCAGCCTTCTGCAATAACTGGTCTTACGGATGTCTGTCCTGGTGAATGGACTTACTCTGTCCCAGGTCAGTTCGGTATTAATTTTGAATGGCAAGTTTCTGGCGGTGGCTCAGTCACTGGAACAGGAGCTTCAGTGAAGGTAAACTGGACAACAACAGGAACATTCAATGTAACTGTAACACCAGTTGCAGCCTGCGGCGAAAGAGGAGCATCAAGAACAATAAGTGTATCAGTGAAAAATCCTGTTACACCAGCAGTAGTAACAGAAATGAAACCAGCTGATGGAGCCATCAACGCATCAGTGCCTGTAAATCTCACCTGGTCAACTTCTTTTGGAGCTACTTCATATGACCTATATATTTGGCCGGATTCAGTAGCTGCAAGACCAGCATTTGCTTATGCATCCAATATTAATGGAACAGCTTATGCCGCTAAAACAGATTTAGCAAATAATCTGTTTTACAAGTGGCAGGTTGTAGCAAAAAATAACTGTAGATCTACTTCAAGTCCAGTACAAAGATTCAAGACCATTCCACTTCCTGACCTTCAGATAATAGGTTCAACAATTCCAACTTCTGCAAACGGAGGAACACCGATAGCACTAACATGGGAAGTTAAAAACACTGGCCTTACTTCTACCGGAAGTGCTGAGTGGGAAGATAAAGTATACCTTTCAACAGACCTTGACTTGAGAGCTGCTGATGATCAGTTATTGGGTACATTTAACAATGTAAGTTATCTGCAGCCAGGAAAATCATATACACAGCGTGAGGAAGTGGTGCTCCCTTCAGTACCTGGAACATATTATCTGTTTATCATTACAGATAATAAACATGCAACATGTACTGGAACCCTTACTGGAGACAAATGTTCAACAGACAGAATCAGCGGAGGAGACCATGTACTTGAAAGCAACGAACAAAACAATTATATATATAAAGTAATAACTGTAAACCCATCCCCTGCTGCAGACCTTGCTGTTACTTCTGTAGGTGTACCAACTTCAGTATTTAACGGAAGTAAAATCAATGTAACTTATCAGGTTAAAAATATTGGTCAGGCGAATGCGGTTGGAAAGAAATCCTATCCAAGCGGTGTGATTCCTTTTACCACAGGAGTTAGCAGCGGAGGTTCTTACAGAGGTGGATCAGTACCAAGCTGTTATGATCAATACTGGAACGATATGATCTATTTATCAGAAGATAATTCATATTCTCCTGAAACAGACGTGTACGTAGGCTATTCATTTGTTGCCCTGAAAAGTAAAACACAAAGGGACATTTGTATGAATTATGCAGGAATACCACTTGTAATAGACAGTTCATATACCATGACAAGTGAAGTGAATCTTCCTCCCAAATATGTAGGCAAATACTACATCATTGTGGTTGCTGCAGACAAAGAAGGTGTTGATGAAGCTTCTCGCTATGGGAATAACATTAAGGCAAGTGAGCAGATTACAATTAACCTCACTCCTCCCCCTGACTTTTCTGTTACACAAGTTGTAGCTCCAGCTACAGCAGTTTCTGGTCAGGAAGCAACTTTCTCCTATACGGTAAAAAATATAGGAGCGAACGGACCTCATAAATCAGAAACTGTCTGGTACGACAATATTTATATTTCAAAGAAAAGTATGTTTAACAAAGATTCTTCAATCAGTGTTGGTAAATTCTATAAAACGAATAGCCCAGCATTCCTTAGAGATTCCAGTTATACAAATACTAAGGAATTAAAAATTCCAGAAGGTATTGCAGGAAATTATTATGTATATGTTGTGACGAACGAAGAATTCAAAGTTTTTGAACATACTTATACTGCGAATAATATTGCAAAAAGTTCAGGAACTATTAATATTTCTGCAGGATCTTATCCTGACCTTTCAGTATTGTCTGTTGAGGTTCCTGATACTATCTATGCGGGAAGAGAATTCACGATAAAATATCAGGTTAAGAACATAGGAACCGGAAGAATAACAACAAATTACTTCGATCATATTTATTATTCCACGACATCTACATGGAATCCTGTGTATGTTTTGAGAAGCAATATTATGACAAGTACCTTCGAAGCAGGCCAGACAAAAAATCTGGAAATGAAACTTAATGCTCCGGAAAGTATTGGTAATGCCTGGTTCTTTGTTTATTTAGATCCTAATGATATTATATTTGAAAATGGAAGTGAAGCCAACAATTTAAAAGGTATTTCAAAGAGTGTATATATTAAATATGCTCCTTTGGAATCTGATTTATCTGTATCTTCTCTAACAGTGCCTCTTGCTGGACATTCAGGAAGCAAAGCCAAAATTGAATGGAAGATAAGCAATATCGGCACTGATGTCACCAAAGTCAATTCATGGTCAGATGGTTTATATATATCAGCAGATACGATATTGGATGGTAATGACAAGTCTTTAGTTATAAATAACTTCAGAAATAGTCCACTTTCCCCAAGAGAAAGCTATAATGCTTCTACTGAAGTCGATCTACCTAAAGGTCTTTCAGGAAAATACTACCTCTTCATTGTTACCGATGCGACCAGAGCTGTAATAAATGAAGGTACTGAAAAGAATAATATTGCATTCAAAACGATCACCCTAACTCCAAATCCTGCTGCTGACCTTGTGGTAACCTCATGGAATGCTCCTTCTGAGGCATATGCAGGCCAGACAATAACTGTTAAATATACAGTTAAAAATCAAGGAGGCACTGATGCTCAATCGATATACAATGATTTCAAATTCTGGACTGACGCAGTTTATGTGGCACTAGATCCTGCATTTGCATCTCAATCAGGAGTTGTTCAGGTAGGAAAATCAGGATATAATCTTCTTTTGAAGAAAAATGAAAGTTATACTGATAGTATTGAAGTTACACTTCCTGACTATCTGAATGGTAACTACTTTATTTTCTACAAAGCCGACAACCAGAATATGGTATTTGAAGATGCGCAGGATGACAACAACCTGTCTCTAGGACTACCAATTAAAGTTGTTACTGCAGCACCGGCAGATCTCGTAGTTAAGAGATTGAACCTTACTCCTTCTGCATATCTTGGTGATACTATACAGGCATCATATTCTGTCAGAAACATAGGGACTGTGCCTGCAATAGGAAACTTGCGTAATAATGCGTTCCTATCCAAAGATCTTATCCTGCAAACCAATAAGGATGTTTTGGTAAATTATGATTACAAATCCATCAATCTTTTACCTGGTGATTCTATAAGAGGAACATTTTCTGCTCCTTTAATAGGAATCACTCCAGATGTTTACAATGGATTACTTCAGACCAACAGCTCAAATGCTGTCAATGAGATAAATACCAACAATAATATCGGAACCAGCAGCAATACGCTTACAGTAAAAGCACGATCATTATATCTTGATGTTATAGAAAATACTGTTCTTACACCCAAAGACAGATTGTACTATCAGATCAGTGTGGATGCTGACCTTGACCTGATATTCACGCTTACAAGTGATCAGTCATACGGATTAAATGAGGTATACATAGCTTACAACCGTGTACCTTCAAGTACTGATTTTGATTTCAAATACACTGAAGCAAACAGGCCAAATCAGAAAGTACTGGTGCCACAGACAAAAGCAGGTAACTATTATATCCTGATAAAATCTTCAGTAGGTTACAATGGAAGTCAAAAATTAAAACTCCTTGCCAAAGCTCTTCCATTCTCAATTTTGAGCATTACACCTAATGAAATGGGACAAGGAATTGTAAGCGGAGTATTGAATGGTGCAGGCTTCAGAAATGGAGTGAAAGTAGTGTTGAAAAACGGAAATGCAACAGTGGCCTCTGCTAAGATAACTAAAATGATTAGCAGTATGGAACTAAACTTGCGTTGGGATCTGACATCTACACCAAAAGGTATCTATGATGTAGTTGCTATCAATCCGGATAACAAAGAACAGGTTCTTGTTAAAGGAGTGGTAGTTGAAGCTGCAAGAGCTTATTCTATTGATTACATTCCTCAAGCTCCAAGTATTTTAAGAAGAGGAAAAAGCGGATTCTATACTTTCACATTCAGGAATACCTCAAACATAGATATTCCAGTGCTTCATGGAGACCTTACTGTTTTACAAAAAACAGAAGTAGTAGAAGTTCAGAAACTTGAAGGTAAAATTATTACAGGCATTGATTATCCTCTTGATATTGATCTTCCTAACACTGACTTTACAGAAATTGGTGGAATTAAACTCATCCCATTTATTTCAAGAGACCTTGCTCCTGGCAATCAAATTACACTTGCTGTAAATCTGGGAATAAGAGAATTTAACTATAGCAATTTCCCTCTATCAGTGAGGCTTTATGCATATGATCAACAACATCTGATGAATAGATTAAATCAAGATATTGAACTTATGCGACTTGGAATTCTTTCAGACCCAGCATTATTAAGAGCTGACATCGTAGAAGGATTGGTAGAAACTGCTGGTAACAGAAAAGCTTTTGTTGATCTGATGTTAACTCCTTCCTTCAAAAACGGACTATTAACTGAAGCTGATACAATAGATTTTGATTTTGCATGTCATAGCTGTCTGGACGCAGAAGGTTTAAATGCCGCATATCCGAAAGACAATGATACTGCTGGAGTTACTTTCAACTTTGATCCAGGAGCAAGCCCTGGCACTGCAAATCTTCCGTCAGCAGTCTTCGGTCCGGGAGAGGATTACTTGTGGGAAATCAACAAATACAATGGCACAGCAGGGGCTGATCCTGGCTTTGATCTGATTAAAGTTCAGGGAAGTATCAATATTACAGCAACATCAGCCAATCCTTTTGTTATCAGAATTTCATCTCTTGATGAAGACAACTACCCTGGATATCTTTCCGGCTGGTGGCCTTCAGTAACCAAGAGCTGGCCAATCGCAGTAGCAGCAGGCGGAATCAAAGCTTTTGAAACTTCAAAAATTTCAATTGACACTTCAAGATTTGTTGCCCATAACTATACTTATGGAGGAAAGTTCTCTTTAAAACTTCAGGGTACAGATACATTACTACTTGTGTACACCCCAAGAATACCTAAACCTGGAGAAGCTGGTATCCCTGGTGCTCCGGGTGGATATGGACAACCAGGTAGTCCTGGTGGACAAGGTGGACCTGGAAACAGTACTACACCAGCAGGACCTGGTGGACAAGGCGGCTGGGGTGGACCTGGCGGTGGAAGCGGTGGTCAGGGTGGACCTGGCGGATCAAGCACAACAGGACCTGGTGGAACAGGTGGACCTGGTGGACCTGGTGGGCCTGGTGACGGCGGTGCAACAAGTGGCGGAGAAGGTGGAGAAGGCGGACCTGGTGGTACAGGTCCTGGTGGAACCGGACCTGAAGGTGGTAATGGCCCTACGGGAACAATTAATCCTGGCCCCGAGACAACTCCTCCTGGTACACCTCCTGGAACTCCTCCAAGAAAAAGACCAGGAAGCAGAACTAAAGGACCTGGTTCTTATAGAACAAGTAAATATTATGTCCCTCCAAGACCAAGGACACCGAGCGAGCAGGAATTACCTCCTCCTCCGAAGCAACCTTGCAATGATAGCGAAACTTCAAATGAACAATGCAAGAAAGGATTTGATATAACCAATCAATTTGTAAAAGTAGCGACTAAGTCCAGCGATCCTTATTCAGCTGTAATAGCAGCAGGGTCTACAGGATTCCCAATAGACAACTGTTATGCAAATGCAGTAGTAGGAGGAGTTGCCGATGGTATTAACGGAGCACTTTCAGCAAAAGAAGCTAAAGGTTTTAATCCCATCATTTCAGCGAGTATAGCAGCAAATGCAATTAAATTTACAGTTGCAGTGACATTGTGTTCTGAAACCAATGAGGAAGTAAAGAGACGTGGTCAGATGATCATCGATGGTATCAACTGTGTGAATTCATCCAGTGGTGTTGAGTTCTTTATAAACGTTGCTACTTGTATCGGAAAAGAATTCTTCTGTACTAATATCCTCAGCTCATGCGATCCAAATGAGATTATCGGACCTGTTGGTTATGGACCTGATAGAATGGTTGCTTCATCTCTACCAATGTCTTATAAGGTAACATATGAAAACGACTCTGCAGCAGCAACGACTGCAGCTCAGAGAGTATCTATTACAGTTCCTTTAGATGATCATCTGAATCCACTAAGTTTCAGAGTTGGAAAATTTGGCTTCGGTAAATTCAACTTTGAAGTTCCGGCAAATCAGTCGAGCTATTTCACCACACTTGACCTTCCGGATTCTCTGGGCTATGATGTAGAGGCCACAGCAGGAGTAGATGTAATCAAAAATGAATTGTTCTGGACATTCCAGACGATAGATCCAACAACTGGTTTACCTCCTTCAAATCCTTTGAAAGGGTACCTTCCTATCAATGATCTTATTGGAAGCGGAGAAGGTTATGTTACTTTTTCAATCCGTCCGAAAGAAAACGTCCAGACTGGAGATACTGTGAGAGCGAGAGCTTCAATTGTATTCGATACTAATGAGCCTATCATTACCAATCAGGCAAGGAATACGCTGGATGCTAAAGCTCCTGTCTCTTCGGTAAATATTGTACCTGTTCAGATAGATTCTACAACTATGATCACAGTAAATGTTGAAGATGACTTGAAAGGCAGCGGGCCTGGAAATTACGATCTGTTCGTGTCTGAAAACGGAGCGCCATATAAAGTACTTGTACAAAAGTATTCTGCAGACAAGCCATATCTGTTCAAAGGAATCGCCGGATCTAACTATTGTTTCTTCTCTATTGCAAGAGACAATACTGGTAATTCAGAACGAATAAAAACAATTGCAGAAGCTTGCACACATGTTAAAGGCGGTGACGATGCAATATCGATGCTTTCACCTAATGGAGGCGAAAGCTTCTGCTCTGGATCCAATGTTAACATATCATGGTTAAGTTCAGGAACCAATCCTGTTGACCTCTCCTATTCTGCTGATAGTGGTAAAACTTATACTACAATAGCTGAAGGTCAGAGCCCCTCTGGAGCATATACTTGGATTTTACCTGAAACAATCATTTCTTCGGACAACTATCTTATCAAAGTTACTGATAGTAATGCTTCATCAAAAACAGATTCAAGCGATAAGGTATTTGCTATAGGAAAAGTAAATATTGCCAATGCAGGTTCTGATGAAACAGTTTGTAAAAGTGCAGCTCCATATAGCCTCAGTGGCTACAGTCCTCAGGGAGGAGTATGGTCAGGCAATGGAGTAAGAGTAGATGGACTATTCAATCCATCATTGGCAGGAACAGGTACGCATCTAATTAAATATAGTGTCAATACGGATAACTGTCTGACAGTGGTAAGCAAGAATGTAACAGTTACAGAATCTCCTGATGTTACTCTTGAAGCGATAGCTCCTATTAATGTTAAGGCACCTGCATTTGCACTCACAGGTGGAAGACCTGCAGGTGGCACCTATTCAGGAATGGGAATAATTAATGGAACGTTTAATCCTGCGATCACTGGTACTGGTTCATTTAACATCACATATACATACAAGATTGGTGATGCGTGCTCCGGTACAGCAACACAGGTGATATCTGTAATTACTTCACTGGAAGCGCCAACAAACTTAACCGGAAAGGCAGTAACAGAAACCCAGATCAATCTCAGCTGGCTGGATAACTCTACCACTGAAACAGGCTATGTTATTGAGCGTTCAGAGAACGGGACTGACTTTGAAGTAATAGCTACGTTACCTGCGAACAGTACAACCTACAATGACAAAAACCTTACTCCTGATGGCGTTTACTTCTACAAAGTAAAAGCTGTGAATTATAATGGAGTCCATTCAGAATATAGCAATGTAGTTAAAACCATTGCAGACCCTGTTGCGATTCATCCATCACTTTCGGAAAGTATCTATATGAAATTATATCCGAACGTTGTATACAATAGTTTCACATTAGAGTATAACTCAATCGGAGCAAATCAGAAGGTGCTGGTATCAATCTACAATACGCTCGGTGTATTGCTGATGCAGAGAGAGATCGACGGAACATCTGGTAACTTCCAGTCAGACTTTAATGTGACTGGCATGACATCTGGAACCTATTTCCTTAAGATCACAGATGGTGATGACCAGTTTATAAAAACCTTTATAAAGGAATAAAGAACCACCACATAATAAATTAAAAGGCTGTCTTGTATAGGGACAGCCTTTTTTAATTCCTATTATTAATAAATGAAATTCAGTGTATCAAAATCAATCAACAAAAAAATATAATTTGTCCTCCCTCAAGCTGCAATTGATTTAACCCCCTTCTGAATGGAATGAATAGTTATCACTTCATGAAACTTACCCCTGATCACAACATATACCTCCTTATTTAAATATCCTTCAAACACATAAAGAATAGCCTCTGTAACCTTTTTCTGATGAGCCCGATAGAAAATCAAAGATGCATCAGATATTAAACCTTCTCTTGTTTTATGACACAAGGGCTTAAGAAAAGACGGTAAGCCTGAAATAAGGAAAACTTGTTCTTCTGAAGACAAATCCTTCATCATCTCCTGAAAAAAGATTTTCAGAATATCTTCTGATAATTTCATATCTATTGAAATAGAAAATCTTAATGCAAGATCACGAAGCATGGTACTCGAATTTCCTTTATATTTAATCAGCATCATTTAAATTCATTTAAATTCATTTAAATTCATTTAAATTCATTTAATTTAAAAATATAATTTAACGCCATAGTCTGAAGAGAAACTGAATGCGTCCGGGAGCTAAATTAATGGACATATTCCACCATAAAAATGACATAATAAGTTTAGAAAAATGATTTATATCATTTTTCTAAACTCACTAATTAACAATCCCCACAAAATCAGGAATTTGATTTTATCAATGCCAACCCTAACAACCTCGCCTGATTATTATACAATTCCTCCGCAATCTTATCACTTGAAATATGATATCTGGCACCTATATATTTAACAATAACACCATTAGTATCAACTACTGGCACGATAGTCACATCTACCCAATAATGACTTCCATCTTTTGCTTTGTTTTTAATGATTCCTCTGAATACTTTTCCGGCTTTTATTACTTCCCAAAATAATTTAAACAACTCCCTAGGCATATCCGAATGTCTGAAAAATTATGTGGCTTACCTATCAGTTTCCTCTTTAGAATATTTTGACACGTCGCAAAGCTTGACATTTGCAATCAGAATGTTTCCATATTGATCTGATTCAGACATAATAGTAGTTAATCCAAAAACATTCTCTCATACCTGAAGTACCACTTTCATTGCTTCCAGCTGGATCATACTCTTCCTCATTTATTCCTGAGAACTTGCAAGTTTTTCCATGCTTTGCCTAAGCTCTTCTTCCTGGACTTTCAGATTTGCCGCCTGAATCTGGGATTCGCTTAGCAAAGTCCTGGATTCTGCAGTTTTGTTACTTATAAGCTCTAGGGAATACAATTTGTATTAAAAAATATTACAAAAAATCTGCTAAAGATTAAAGCTGTTGATCTTTTACTTTATCTGAAAATGAATATGATCATCATGTCTCACAGCCTGACAGCCATGAAACCTGATTTTTCCTGACTGAAGACTCAGCCTCTGCTTCAGATGAGGTTCAATGAAAATTTTACTGACCGCTTCTTCATTAGCTAAAAGCTCAACTAAGATCCTAGTTCTTTCAGCATCAAATTTAAAATCCGACTTTTTATTTTGAGGAATAATGTATTTTAAAAAACTGTATTGGAGATAACCTTTATCATTGCAAAACTCAGCTGTATTCACTTCTCCACTGCGTGGTTCTTCGCAAATACCATATCCAATAAAAGAAGGACTTTCATCCCCTTCTTGTCCTGAGCTTTTGTCAATATAAAAAAAAGCGAGATCTAGCTTCTTTCCATCATTATGACTCAGATGTGGTATCAATGGGAATTTATTTATAAAAGGAAAACAAGCATCCAAATAACTCACTTCTGTTCCAGGATATTTTTTATTCATTTTAACAGATGCATTCAAGACAGCGCTTTTGAGGTCCGGCTTCACATAATTGCGATTGAGCAAGCAAGTAATTCTATTCAACGGCTTCAAGTGATTTGAAGAAAACATTGGCAAAGGAACTCTGCCAAATAAAGATGCAACAGGAGGAACAATAATAAAAGTAGCAATCAGATATAGAACAATAAATGAAGTCAATTTTAATACTGCTAAGACTACTTTATTTTCAACCTTATCATTTAGAAATCTAAAAATATAAAGGGTTAGTAAATATACTAACCCTCCAATCTGAGTGATAACCGTAAGTATACAGAAAATAAATATTCTGAAAAGAAGTTTAACTTTATTCATTCCGAAAAACGGAGATTATTACTTATCAAAATAAACTGCAAGACTAAGAATAAGAACATGCACCAATGAAAGAATCCAGAACATTTTAAGAGAAGGATTAGCTATTGCGCTTATCTGAGCTTTGATTTTTTCAGAAATAGTAGTCTGGATACTAAAATCAGAACCCTGGAAATCTATACCATCGAGACTTAACTTTTTAAATCCATAATCCAGCACCTTTTTCTGAATCTTATTTGCATTATCATCTTTTCTAATCTCATCCAGTAGTCGAGCCTTAACTGTTACTCCGTCAATGCCATTTTTAAGCCAGTCGGGCTGTTTTGATGAAATTTTCTTAAAACCCTTTTCAACCAAAGGATCTACAAAATCTGCCAGTTTATTTTCCCAGATAAGGTATATGGATGTTTGTAAAGCATGTTTATTGGCAAGCATAATGTAAATAACAACAAGACCTATTGAAACAACAAGCAATAAGTAGCTCCATAAATCGCCTGATGGCGCAGCAGCCAGATAAGTATCACCTGAAATATTGTCCTGCCCTGAAGATGTACCTCTAATAATCAAAGCGGTAATGATTCCAACAATAGACAAAGTTACGCCAATAAGAACGACCTTTATCCAGCTAAAAAAAGACTTACCTGCGATTGAAGCAAAGAGTTTTAAATTTTCTTTCATGTTAGTTGTAAAAAGAAGTTAAGTTATAAATTATCAAAAAATTTCAGTTCAAATACTCGTATAAAAATCTGAAAAGATTATTGAATTAAAAATAAGAAATGCTGAATTATAATTAAATAACTTTACAAAAAGAATGAAGGTTTGAATTGAAAAAAAGAAAACCTTCATGCTTTTATTACTTATCCAAAGTCGTTTTAAGCTTTACCAATACTTCCTCTACAAATTTGTTTCTTTCTGAGCATCTGGTCTTTAGACGGTCTATCTCCATCCTTTTAACTTTTAATTGGAAAAGCCTTTCTTGCAACTGTCTGATCTTACGCTCTAGTTCTATTTGTCTTTGATTAATATTATCCAATGTATTCATAAAAAAAATACTATTTATTATTAAACATTTATCCCTTGCATAATGTTATTAGAATGCAAATAATACCATTATCAATTTCATAAATATTTAAATACAAAGACTTAAGTTAGTAGCCGTCAGTATGGTTAATGGTATAAACCATGATATCTGAAAAAGTTTTATTTTTTGGCCTATATTTGAGTTCAGACAGAAAAAGATCTCACTAATATCTAACAAGAAAACAGTGAAACCGCTCCCAATACATGAAGAATCAAATAATAGTTTTCCGATTATAGGAATTGGAGCCTCTGCAGGAGGTCTGGAAGCTATTATGGAGTTTTTTGATAACCTGAGACAAGAGGTTAACGCTGCTTTTGTAATTATTCAGCATTTATCTCCTGACTATAAAAGCATGATGCCTCAGCTTCTATTAAAGCACACAAAGATGCAGATACATGAAGCACAGGAAGATATTATTATTGAAGCAGGTTGCATATATGTAATCACTCCAAGTAGAAATATCACATTAAGCAACAACAGATTAAAACTCCATCAAAAGAAAGCAGGCAAAACGCCCAACATGGCTATTGATATCTTTTTCAAGTCTTTGGCAGATGAGCGCGGACCAAATGCAATTGGAGTAGTATTATCCGGAACAGGAACTGACGGCACAAAAGGCCTGGAAGAAATCAGAAGTGCCGGAGGGCTCGCTGTAGTGCAAGATCCCAAATCCGCAAAATTTGACGGAATGCCGAAGAATGCCATTGACACTGGCAATGCAGACATGATTCTCGCTGTGAATCAAATGCCTGAAGAAATTCTAAATTTCCTTCAGGACACACCTGGAAATACTATTCCAGGACGATTGTCTGATGAAGAAGAAACGATCATTCATGAAATCCTCAATTTAATTAATAAAAGAGGCGGAAACGATTTTACATCCTATAAGCCCTCTACTATAAGTAGACGGATAGCTAAAAGAATGACCCTTAACAATTTTAGGAGGCTTATTGATTACAAAGATTTCCTTCACACTAATAAGGATGAACTTGACATACTGGCTCAGGATTTTCTGATTGGTGTTACAAAATTTTTTAGAGACAAAGATTCATTTACGATACTGGAGAAGGAGGTAATTCCTGCACTATTTGATACTAATGAAAAAGAGATAAAAATATGGGTAGCTGCATGCAGCACAGGAGAAGAGGCATATAGTATTGCTATACTTGCTCACGAATATATCTTAAAGCATGGCTTAACTCATCAGGTAAAAATATTTGCAACAGACATCAACAAAACTGCTCTGGAAACGGCTTCTAAAGGTATTTATCCAACTTCCATTGAAAAAGATATATCAGAAAGCCGATTAAAAACATGGTTTGATAAATCAGGAGACAACTATAGAATAAATGGTCATTTAAGAAAGATGATTGTTTTCGCACAGCATGACCTGACAAGAAATGCACCTTACAGCAAAATAGATCTTATTTCTTGCAGAAACCTGCTTATATATTTAAATCATGGGTTACAAAAAAATATCCTATCCAAATTTTACTTCAGCATAAAACCCAATAGGTATTTATTTCTCGGAACCAGCGAAAACATTGGAGATCTGAACCATGAGTTTAATGAGTTACACAAAAAATACAGAATCTATCAGAAAACCAGTAATAAAAGGAAATTACCAACTGAAAGTTATGGTGCATTTGGAGGATTTACTCTTAATAATCCTACTTTGTTCAAATTTCCAGAGGCTTCACATAAACCATTTGCATTTCCTTCAGCTCCCGCACCTAACCTAACCGACCTGTTGCTTACCCATTCAGGTTTCAGTGCAGTCTGTATCAATGAAAATTATGAGTTAACGCAGGCTTCAGGAGACTATGAAAAATATATACAGTTTAAGCCCAAACATTTGGAACTTAATATACTGAAAATTGTATCCGAAGAATTGTCTATTGTTCTGGGGTCAGCTATACGCAAGGCAATCAAACATAATGAAACTATAACTCTTGACAGGATAAAACTTCAGGAAGAGAATTCCAAACGCAACATACAGATCATTATCTCTCCTACCACTGAAAAGAAGACCGAAAAAAAAATTTATTGGATATTCTTTAAAGAACTTCCAGTGATTGAGTCGTTGAAAAACGAAAATACCATAGACCTCAGTGAGCAGAAATTTATTACCTCTGAGCGTATCATGGAGTTGGAAGATGAATTGATCGAAACAAGAGAAAACCTTCAGACTGCTGTTGAAGAGTTGGAAACATCCAACGAAGAAATGCAGTCTTCAAATGAAGAATTGGTTTCTGCAAATGAGGAATTACAAAGCACTAATGAAGAACTTCAGTCACTGAATGAGGAACTGCACTCTGTAAACGCCGAATTTCAGATCAAGATAAAAGAACTAGTTGAACTTAACGATGATTTAAATAACTTCTTCAAAAGCTCTGATATTTCTCAAATCTTTATCAATAGAGAACTTGTCATAAGGAAATTCACCCCTATATCAGCAAAACAGATAAACCTTATTGAAAGTGATATAGGAAGGCCCATTGCTCATATTTCCAATAATATTAACCATCCGAGATTGATAGAGGACATTAAATATGTGATTAACACACAATCCGTATTGCAAAAGGAAATCCAGTCTTACAACAATATGTGGTATCAGATGAAAATAATGCCATATACTAAACAGGATCAGACTGTAGATGGAGCTATTATTACCTTTGTTGATATCACCTATCTGAAGAGTTTGAACAATCTTATCTCAGGGGTAAACAACAGTTCACTCAATGGCATCATGGCTCTGGAACCTGTGAAAGATAGAAATGGAAATATTACTGACATGTGTTTTGTTCTTACCAACAGTACTTTAGAGAAAATCTTCAGAAAAAAACCAGAAGCCCTAAATGGCAAACTTTTGAAGTCTGAATTTTCGGACATCATAACATCTGAACTTTTTGAAAAACTTGTAATGGCATATGAAACGGATGACTCATTACACACAGAGCAGTATAGTGAGAGACAACATAAGTGGTTTGAATTATCAGCCATCAAAACAGGCGAAACACTTGTCATTACAATTGGTGATATTACAGAGAAGAGAGAAGCTGAACTAAGGATCAGGGAAGCCTATGAAGAATTGAAAAAAACTCAACAAAACCTTCAGCTACTGAATGATCATCTCGAAGATAGAGTAGAAAAAAGAACCAGGGACCTTACCATAAGTCAGGAACGTTATAAAGCTCTTTCTCTTGCGACCAACGATGCTATTTATGATTGGGATTTTTCTTCCAATACAGTCTGGTGGAATGAAGGATTCAAAAATATGTTCGGTTATGAAACCACAGGTGAGTCCCAGGGTATTGAATCAAGATTTGAGAAGATCCACCCTGAAGACAAGCAAAAAATTATTGAGAGTATACAGAACAGTGTTACACAAGGTAAAACTCAATGGCAAGAAGAATACAGATTTGAAAAAGCTGATGGAAGTTATTCGAATGTGCTCGACAGAGCATATATACTCCATTTTGAAGACGGAATGCCATATAGAGTTATCGGATCAATTGTGGATCTTACTTCATTAAAAAAGACTCAGCTTGAACTTGAAAAAACAAATAAAAATCTCGTCAGAATTAATGCGGATCTGGACAATTTTATTTATACCGCATCTCATGATTTAAAAGCACCCATACTCAATATTGAAGGGCTCATCCAAACAATAAAGTTAGAGGTATTGCCTAATAATGAAGATGAAGATTTTAAATCACTTCTGGAAATGGTCGATATATCAATAGCTAAATTTAAAGAGACTATAAGAGATTTGACTGAAATAGCCAAGGTTCAGAAAGAGATCATAATAGATCAGGAGGTAATTGATCTGAAAGAAACTATTGAAGAGACGAGGTTATCTATATTGGATTCATTTATTCAAAATAACGTTACCCTTGAATATAATCTTCAAGTTCCCTTTATTCTTTTCTCAAGGAAAAATCTTAGAAGTATCTTTTATAACTTTATTAGTAATGGTATAAAGTATAGACATCCTGACAGAGATCCTCACCTTAATATTACCACTGAAACTGTTGGTGACTTTATTATATTTACTTTCTCTGATAACGGGCTAGGTATTGAAGAAGATAAACTTGACCAGATGTTTGGCATGTTTAAACGTTTCCACGCTCATGTGGATGGTACTGGAATAGGACTTTATATTGTAAAAAAAATAGTTGAAAATGCAGGAGGAAAAATAAGTGTAGAAAGCACACTGAATGAAGGAACTACATTTAGAATTTTTCTAAAAGCAAATAGTATTCAGCAACTGAGTAATGATTTAACGAATTCAAAAAAATTTATTAATGGAAAATAGTCCAAGCAAAAAGAATTATGATTCGGATTTTTGTGGTAATCTGCCTCTTAATTTTATTAATTCAATACAACCCTATGGTGCACTTATTGTTGTTGAAAAAGTAAGATGGACTATTATACAGGTAAGTGAAAATATAAAAGAGCTTTTTGGAAAAGAGGTCATAGAGATTATCAACAATCCTCTATCAGCCTTTGTATCAAAGAAAGACTATGAAGCAGTGTTATTAAAAATCAACGATGATAATTTAAAAGAAAGAGTTCCTTTAAATTTCAGTTTTAATAATTTTGAATGTTTTGCTATTGCTCATTTCAAAGATGGACAAGTGGTCATGGAACTTGAAAGAGTTCCGGCAATTAAGAAAGATTTTTCCTACTTATATCAAGATGTTAAATATATTGTCGCCAAACTCAAAAATGTTGATAGCATTACTCAGATCAGCAAAATAGCTTGCGAAGAAATTAAGAGAATTTCCGGGTTTGATAAAGTCATGATTTACCAGTTTGATGAATCGTGGAATGGACTAGTGATCGCTGAATCAAAAAATGAAGACATGGATGCTTATCTTGGCCTTAGATTTCCTGCCTCAGATATTCCAAAACAGGCGAGAGACCTTTACTTTAATAATCCATATAGATTTATTCCGGACAGAAGTTATAAAGCAGTAAAGCTAAATCCTATACTCAATCCTATAACTTTCAGATATACAGACCTTGGAGATTGCAACTTAAGAGCAGTAGCTCCTGTTCATCTTGAATACCTTCACAACATGAAAGTTGAAACTTCAATGTCAACACCCATAATAAAAAATGATAAGTTATGGGGCTTAATCTCTTGTCATCATAAAACTTCAAGAGAGATACCCTATGACTTGAGGTCTGCATTTGAGCTCTTGTCCAGCATTTTATCTACCCAACTTGTATTGAACGAAAAACAAAACGATTTGCTGGTAACCTCTCATCTAAGTTCAATACAGTCCAGACTTTACAGGCAAATGACCTCAGCTCTTAATTTTACGGACGGGCTGCTTGAAAACAACAACTTGCTTGAGCTACTTGAGATACAAGGTGCGGTAATAGTTTATAATGGCAAAACAAGAGAATTGGGAAAAACTCCGGCAAACTCGTTTATAAAGGAGCTTTCTTACTGGCTGAAAGTAAAAAATATAGACAAAATTTTTCATTCGGACACTACGCTTATTGAGCTTGACGCAAATCACAAATACAAAGAGGAAGCCAGCGGAATAATTGTAATTCCTATATCTGTAAAAAAAGGAGAATACATCGTTGGATTTCGCCCCGAAATCATTCAGACTGTACATTGGGGCGGCAACCCTGATGAAGCCATTCATTTCGAATCTGATCAGAAAACATATCATCCCAGAAACTCATTCAGCACATGGAAAGAAACAGTTAAAAATACTTCTAAAGCTTGGACACCCCAGACTTTAAAAGCTGCAGATGAACTTCATAAATCCATCAGTGACATTCTTTATAAAAATCAGAATTAGTTAAGCATCCTAACATAACACTACAGATTATGCTTCTTGAAAAAATCAAACAGTTAACCTCCCAAAACCATACTGCTATGGAAAATAGCAATTTAATGAAGCCAATAATCGATCGGGAACTTAACCTTGAATCATACAAAAATATACTGATCAAATTTTATGGTTTTTTTCAGCCTCTTGAAAATTCAATAAACAAATTCTCTGATATTCATAATTACCTACCTGACTTAGAAACAAGAAGAAAGTCAATGGCATTGAAGGATGATCTTAATATACTTGGCTTTACAGATGAAATCAGCCTTTGCACAGACTTACCGGAAATTAAAACTTCCTCCCAGGCCTTAGGATGTCTCTATGTAATGGAAGGATCCACTCTCGGAGGAAGAATAATATCAAGAATAATAAAAGAAACGCTTTTACTGGATAACGAGTCTGGAGCAAGCTTCTTTAGTGGATATGGAGAAGAGACAAGCAAAAAATGGAAATTATTCTGTGAAGTGTTAACAGATTATGGCACTACTGCAAATGATGATGGTACAATCATCGATGCTGCAAATGAAACTTTCATTAAATTTAAAAACTGGGTAGAATTAGAATAGAAATCATAATAAACTTAACCATAGGATATAAAAAGTTCTAAAACTATAATGAAAAATTAAAACAAATTTATATATTCAATACCTTGTGCTTTTATTACTTTTTTAACTTTTAAATCAACTAAACTTAATTGCAATGAAAAAGATTGATAAAATTCTTCTCGTTGATAATGATAATGTAAATAACTTTTTAAATGCCAGGCTCCTTAAAAAGCTTGAAATTGCTAACGAAATAAATGTAGCGCTAAATGGAAGAGAAGCCATTAATCACCTTAATAAGAGTGCTACCTGTCCTGAGTTAATTCTTCTTGATATCAATATGCCTGTGATGGATGGCTTTGAATTCTTGAATTCTTATAAAACGCACACCTCCAGTGATCCGGTAATAGTCGTGCTTACAACATCATCCAATGAAAATGATATTAGCAAATTAGAAAACCATCCTTCTGTAATGGGCTATCTTAACAAACCGCTTACTGCAGAAAAAATCAATTCGGTGTTGGAAAAACATTTTAGCGATACATAAAAAAAGCTCCTTTACAGGAGCCTTATTTATTTTTCAGATGCCTTTAAGCAACTTCAGATTTTCAATAATTATTCAACAATCATCAACTCTGTCCTCCTGTTGATCTGTTTGTTTTCAGGACTATTATTCGGAACAATTGGCTTATTAGGCCCATAACCATTACTTATAAGCCTATCAGCCCTTATACCTTTTTTAATTAAATATTCAGCTACTGCAGCAGCTCTCTTTTTAGATAACTCCATGTTATATCCCCTATTGCCATCACTATCGCTATGTCCCGATACTTCTAACTTTATATTTGGGTATTTTAATAAAAAGTTAAAAACCCTGGTAAGTTCAATCTCAGATTCAGGTCGAAGGGAGGCGTCATTTACGTTAAAGAAAATATTTCTAAGCACAATGACTGTACCCTTTTTAAGTGGCTTCAGATAGATATCCTCATCAATTTCCTCGTATTTATTAAGACCTGAGACATCAAGATTCTTTGAATAAAAAGAATAATTATCAGATTCAACTGCAATATTATAATTACGGCCGGTAGGTAAAGCAATGATATATTTACCGGAGCTCTTATTTGGCAAAAATTTACCTATAGACTTTTGAGTAGAGTTATCCCATATCTCAATTTTAGCTTCAATAGGTTTTAAAGTCAATTCATCTATTACACTCCCTTTCCATACAACAACCGGAGCTAGAGCGATACTTCTTTCCAGCATATAGATATCTTTCTCGCCGTTTCCTCCTTCTCTTACAGAAGAAAAGTAAGCCCTTGAATTATCCGCCGACCAGGTAAAATAAACATCATCATCAGCGGTATTGATGGGATACCCGATATTTTCAGGATTAGATAATATTTCACCGGTTTCGAGATCTATTTCAACTGAAAAAATATCAAAACCACCCATTGAGTTATAACTTCTCGAACTAAAATAAAGTGTTTTTCCATCCGCATGAATAAAAGGAGACAGCTCATCATCAGGAGTATTTACCTGTGGTCCCAATAATATAGGCATACTATACTCTCCGTTACCCTGCATTCTGGCCATATAAATATCAGTACCGCCAACACCACCGCTTTTATTGCTTGTAAAAAACAAGACTTTATGATCTGAAGACAAACTACCGCTAGACTCCCAGAAAGGCGTATTGATATTAGGCCCGAGATTTTTTGGTGATGACCAGTTTTTCCCATCAAGATTACTGATAAATAAGTCTCCACCATTTGAAGTAGCTTTGTATATAAGCATTTGTTGCCCATCAGCACTTAAACCTATACATGCATCATGACTCTCTGTATTTATCTTACTCCCAACGCCTTCAGCAAGAGACCAGCTCGTATCTTTCTTTGAATAGTAAATATCTTCATAATAGTGAAAATCTTCATGAAGCATTTGACCTGTACTATTATCCCTTCTTGATGTAAAATAAAGCATTGATTCATCAGCAGAAATTACAGGGTTATAATCCGGAAATTTAGAATTCACTGTGGGCCCAAGATTTTTCACTTTAATTTCCAAAGGACTCGCAATTAGTTTTATTCCGTTATGGCAATTTTTGATCAGATTGTCTAGTTCCTGCACTCTGTTTCGCTCAGATCCCTTTAATTGCTGCTGAAATGCAGTGTAATACGGAATGGCCTCTTTAAAATTATGGGTTAAATGATTTGCTTTACCTAAATAAAAATTAAGCTCTCGAATAGTACATCCTTTTGATTTGGCATCTTCCAGATATGATAAAGCTTTTGAATAATTTCTCAGCTCACAATTACACGCTCCCAGATAATATTTGATTCCAGCATTTTCTTTATCAATACTTTCTGCAATAGCAAAATTTTCCATTGCACTTTTGTAATCTCCATCTATAAAAAATGTCAATCCGTATTCAAAATGTTTTTTTGCTTTTTTGTCAGCAGGAGCCTGCCCCTGGCATACCATTGCAGAAACAATAATAAAGGTAAAGATTAAGATATACTGTTTAATGAATTCCATTTTTAAATATAACGACTATTAAACTTTATACAAACCAAATAGATTTAGGAAAGACTACACTACCAGACGTAACTTGGTTTACAACCGGTTGTAGGTTTATTCACTATTCTATAAGACAAAACGATTTCATGAGTCCCTCGGCTGAACTGACGGATTCGGCTTGTAGTCATATCATAGGAATAACCAATATCAAGCATATTTCTATAAGAAACCCCGAACAGAACTATAAAAGCATCCTTTGCTCTCATGGAAGCTCCCGCCCAGATAAGATCTTTATAGTTAAACTTTGCGGTAAAATCTACAGAAGGGGGAACCCCATAGTTAAACCTGACAATAGCAGAAGGTACTATAGCAAGCTCTTCTGAAAGATTTACTCTATAACCTCCCATTAGAAAATAATGTGGAGATAATGAACTATTCTGCGTAAAAGCATAAGCGGTTGTATTCTGAAACTTCAATTTGCTACTAAATATCTGATCCATTGAGACTCCGATATAATACTTCGGAGCATAAACCATCAAACCCACCATAGCATCAGGTGTAATGGTACTGAGATTTCCTGAATTACCGATTGCATTATCAGTAACCGGATTAGCAGATGGATTAGCATTCAGTATTATTTTATCAACATCTATTCTGTATTGCTTAATACCAATAAAAGTACCCATTGACATATAAGTTTCGCGGGCCAGAGGAATATGATATGCATAAGATCCGTATATACCAAGTGTACTGAAAGGCCCTATCCTGTCATGCATAATCTGTCCACCGAAACCATGATGTCCTTTCAGCTTGAAGGATGCAGGAGCAGTAGGATATTTTCTTGTTTTATATCCTAGAGCTTTTTCTACTCCATTTAATGGTTTCTTAAAACCCCTAGTCTTTCTTCTGCTAACAACATCGACATCTTCTCTGTTAATTAACTTCTTCCCCTTCTGTCCCTGAATAGTAAGATAATACGTCTGTGGCGCACCATCCAAGCCTACCCACTGGTTTCGGTATCCCACCTTGGCTTCTACAAAATTATCCGCACCTGCTATGGCAGGATTAATCAGATAGCTGTTCCAGATGTATTGGGAAAATTGCGGTATTTGCTGACCATAAATATCAGAACAGGCAATTATCAAAAACACTAATATTAAAATTCTTTTCATAACTATCTGATTATACTAACTGATCCTGCCATTGGTTCAGATCCATCTTTTAGATCTAAAATATAGAAATACGTTCCTACTGCCATCTCTACCCCTTTTACTCTTCCATCCCATGACTCAATATTTTTATTCCATTTGATGATAATACTTCCATAACGATTATATATTTCAAGCGATGCTTCAGGATAATCTCCTATATTTTCAATTACCCATTCATCATATGTTCCATCACCATTAGGAGTAAATGTATTCGGAATCATAACGGGTCTTCTGCCTACAACTGAGACCGTAATTTCATCAGTTGCCTTACACCCAAACTCATTCGTTGCTTCTACTGAATAGGTAGTTGTTTCCGCAGGACTTGCCACTGGATTAGCAATAAACAGATTACTTAAGCTCTTATCAGCCATCCATACATAATTTATTCCACCAGTTGCCTGCAGTTGAACCTTTTTATTTGTTGCAATTGCGGTATCCTTTCCTGCATTTAGGTTTGGTAAAGGATTAACTGTTACAATAATGGAATTTGTATAAGCAAAACCACATGAATTGGAAACTTGAGCTCTATATTGCCTTGTTTTATAAAGCTCTTCCTGAACCTCCGGAAACTCTTGGTTTGTTGCAGTAACCCAGGTTGTAAAAGGAGTTTCTGCATACTGCCATGTTATTTTATTTGCATTGTTACCGCTAATGATCGGATAGTTAACTTTCTCACCAGAGCAAATTGTAGTATCTCCTGAAAGTACACCTGGAATCAACATTACAGGCTCTCCTATCTCTAGTGATATTGTCGAAGTACAGCCATTAGCATCTGTTACTGTATAAGAGTAAGTTCCTGCAGCAAGACCAGTTTTTATACCAATATTTGAATATGGAGCTATTCCACCTGTTGCACTGATCGTTGCAGTACCGTCTGAAGCACCATTACAAAGCGCATCAGTATGAGTTTCGCTTGCGAAAATAACTGCTGGCTCTACTATTGATACTGATACTGTTGAAGTACAGCCTTTAGCATCGGTTACTATATAAGAGTAAGCTCCTGCGGCAAGGCCTGATTTTATACCTGTTTCTGAATATGGAGCTGTCCCACCAGTTGCGCTAATTGTTATTGTACCATTTGAAGCTCCATTACACAATACATCTGTTTTAGATACACTTGCTGATAATAGAGCTGGCTCAGTGATTGTCTGAGTTGCAAGAGCAACCACGCAAGCATTTGCATCTCTGATTGCCAGAGTATAAGTTCCTGCAGCTAGACCTGTGAAGCTTCCGTTAGACTGATAAGTTCCGCCATTCATTGAATACTCATATCCTGGTACTCCTCCTGTTGGGGAAGTGATTAATATCTCTCCATTTGATGCTCCATTGCATGATACATCTGTTTTAGATACACTTGCTGATAAAAGAGCAGGCTCTGTGATTGTCTGAGTAGCAAGAGCTACCACGCAGCTATTAGCATCTCTGATTGCAAGAGTATAAGTTCCTGCTACTAGTCCTGTGAAGCTTCCGTTAGACTGATAAGTTCCGCCATTCATTGAATACTCATATC
>NZ_JAGHZZ010000061.1 GCF_017745095.1 Sporocytophaga sp.
TCAGTGATTGTCTGAGTTGCAAGAGCTACCACGCAAGCATTTGCATCTCTGATTGATAAGGTATAAGTTCCTGCTGCAAGACCAGTAAATGAACCGCTTGACTGGTAAGTTCCTCCGTTCATTGAAAACTCATATGGAGCTATACCACCTGCTGGAGTTGTGATTGAAATCGCGCCTGTTGAAGCTCCATTACACAATACATCTGTTTTAGATACACTTGCTGATAATAGAGCTGGCTCAGTGATTGTCTGAGTTGCAAGAGCAACCACGCAAGCATTAGCATCTCTGATTGATAAGGTATAAGTTCCTGCTACAAGACCAGTAAATGAACCACTTGACTGATAAGCTCCTCCGTTCATTGAAAACTCATATGGAGCTACACCACCTGTTGGAGTTGTAATTGATATTGCACCTGTTGAAGCTCCATTACACAATACATCTGTTTTAGATACACTTGCTGATAAAAGAGCTGGCTCTGTGATTGTCTGAGTTGCAAGAGCTACCACGCAAGCATT
>NZ_JAGHZZ010000062.1 GCF_017745095.1 Sporocytophaga sp.
CTAAAGTATACTGATTAATTTTGAAGTACAACATTGGCCTCTATAAATTTTCTTGGTGTAAGCCCATTTAATGCTTCATGTGGTCGTTTATTATTGTAATCTTCCATCCATTCTTCTGATAGGACTTTTACTTGGCTTAGTTCATCAAAAAGGTATGCATCGAGCACTTCTTCTCTATAACTTCGGTTAAATCTTTCTATAAACCCATTTTGCATGGGCTTTCCTGGTTGTATATATTTAATTGATATCCCTTTTGAAGAGCACCAATCAGTGAAGGTCGCAGAAGTAAATTCAGGTCCATTATCTACTCTAATTTGTTCTGGTTTGCCTCTCCAATCAATTAAATCTTCCAAAGTCCTGATTACTCTTTCGGCTGGTAGTGAAGTATCTGCTTCAATACATAATGCTTCTCGATTAAAATCATCCATTACATTTAGTATCCTAATCTTTCTTCCGGTTAATAAAGAATCACTCATAAAATCCATAGACCAGCTGCTATTAAATACAGATGGTGTAGATAAAGGATGTTTAACTCTTGCAGGAAGCCTTCTTTTAGTCCTCCTGCGAATATTTAACTTCATCAGGCAATAAACCCTTCTAATTCTCTTGTAATTCCAATTTAGGCCTTCCAAGCGAATCATGTCATAGAATTTGTCACAACCTCTTCTTGGATATTTAGAGGATAGCTCTTCAAGTTTCCGTATGACTTCTGAATCATCCTTTTTAGAACTATAGTAATACACAGATCTACTTATTTTCATGATTTTACAGGCCCTTTTCAGACTTATTTGATGAGTTTCTTTAATATAATCAACTCTATCTTTAAGCTCTGAGGGCCTTAAAACTTTTTTGAAAGGACATCTTTTAAAATTTTATGATCTAGAGCAAGGTCAGCATACATAGCTTTAAGTTTCTTATTCTCTTCTTCGAGCTCTTTAAGTCTTTTAAGCTCATTACTTTCCATTCCTCCATACTTTTTCTTCCAGCTATAAAAAGTAGCTTTATTAATACCTAATTCCCTGCAAATTTCTTCTGTGGATCTGCCTGATTCGTGCTCTTTTAGAGCCTTTACAATTTGAGTTTCTGTGAATCTGCTTTTTTTCATATGACAGTTTTAAGTTACAAAATTTGGATAACTTTA
>NZ_JAGHZZ010000063.1 GCF_017745095.1 Sporocytophaga sp.
ATAATGCAACCTTCTGTAGCAAGATCTTCAGAGAGGTTATACCCAACTATCTTCCTAGAATATCCATCTGATATAAGAGCGAGATAAACAAAATCATTACCGATGGAAATATAGGTGATATCGCAGACCCAAATTTGATGAGGACCCGAACAAATAAAATCCTTAAGCAAGTTGTCATATTTGCGATACCAGTGCCTGGAAAAGGTAGTTTGAGGAGCTCGTTTCCTCCGCCTGATTAGCATATTGTGAGAAGCTAATAAATCAAACAAGGCATCTCTACCCATTTTTATCTGACGTTCTAGTAAATCCTTTTGTATTAAAGAGAATAGTTTTCTGGTACCTATCCTTGGCTGGTCTTCTCGTATTGCATTTACCAAATTCAAAACTATATAGGCTTCTGTGCCTATGTCACTCATATGCCAGCTATATTGATAATATGCTTGCCGTGTAACACCAAACAATCTGCATAACCTTGCCAGCCCTATTTGAGGGAATGCATTCTTCATTACTGTGATCGTTTGGTGCCAGACTTTTTTCGAATATTTACTTTTAACTCTTGTTCTGCAATGTCTATCATTGTTTCAAGAGCTTTATTCTTTAATAACGTCTCTTCCAAAGCCTTTTTCAATGCAGCAACATCCTGACACTGACCTTTCTTTTCCTCCTGATTCAATACAATCTTTTTAATTGAATGTGATTTTGGCTGATTAACTCTGCCTTCAAATCTTCTTACCCAATAACTTATAAGCGATTGATTTATATTGTATTTTTTTGAAAGCATTCTAAAGGTAATGTGGCCTGATTGATATTCCTGAATAATTTTCAACTTTAATTCAATATCATGAGGTTGAGTATGCTTTCTTTTCCCTCTACCTCTTTTCTTAAAAAATTTAAATTCTGTCATTTTTTTACAGGGGTTAAA
>NZ_JAGHZZ010000064.1 GCF_017745095.1 Sporocytophaga sp.
TTGCATCTCTGATTGATAAGGTATAAGTTCCTGCTGCTAGTCCTGTGAAGCTTCCGCTAGACTGATAAGCTCCGCCATTTACTGAATACTCATAAGGGGCTACACCACCTACCGGTGAAGTAATTGATATTGCGCCAGTTGAAGCTCCATTACACAATACATCTGTTTTAGATACTGATGCTGATAGTAATGTAGGCTCAGTGATTGTCTGAGTTGCAAGAGCAACCACGCAAGCATTAGCGTCTCTGATTGCTAAGGTATAAGTTCCTGCTACAAGACCAGTAAATGAACCGCTTGACTGGTAAGCTCCACCATTTACTGAAAACTCATAAGGAGCTACACCACCTGTTGGAGTTGTGATTGAAATAGAACCTGTTGAAGCTCCATTACACATTACATCTGTTTTAGATACTGAAGCTGATAGTAATGTAGGTTCAGTGATTGTCTGAGTAGCAAGAGCTACGACGCAGCTATTAGCATCTCTGATTGCCAGAGTATAAGTTCCTGCAGCAAGTCCTGTAAATGAACCACTAGACTGATAAGTTCCGCCATTTACTGAAAACTCATATGGAGCTACACCGCCTGCTGGAGTTGTGATTGAAATAGAACCTGTTGATGCTCCATTACATGATACATCTGTTTTAGATACACTTGCTGATAACAATGTAGGCTCAGTGATTGTCTGAGTTGCAAGAGCAACCACGCAAGCATTTGCAT
>NZ_JAGHZZ010000006.1 GCF_017745095.1 Sporocytophaga sp.
ACCTGTAAACCTATTTCAGGACGAGACACACAAATGTAAGCAAGTTTATAACTTGCGGGTTATTATTCGATAAATTCGACTTCTATAAGTCCTTTCTTTCCCGAATAATTGATTGCACTCGAATAAATATAATCCTCCGGACATCTAACAATACCGGCCTTAACAGGATTTTCATGGATATATGCCAACCGCTGATCCATCATGTCATTAGAGCTCAACTCTATTGTCCTGTTGTCTTGTTGCCAGAATTGATAATTTTTATTATTGCTGTTCTTTAAGCCCGCTGACTTAAAGAGCCACAGCATCCATTTCCTCCTGCTCTCCTTCGAATCATTAATAGCCTTTATCAGCTCTTTGGATGTATGCTTTTTAAAATCTCTTAGTATATCAGATAAGTTCTTTCCTTTATCTGCTCTTACTATCATGTGGTAGTGATTTGTCATTAGAACCCAGGCATAAATAATAAGGCCTTTTTCTTTCTGACAATACTTTAAACTATCGACAATAATATCTTTATAATGTTCGCGGGTAAAGACATCGACCCATTTTACTATTGCGGTCGTGATAAAATATAGTCCTTCCGGATCATTGATGGTGTATTTGGATGACATAGCTGGTTATTTTATTATTCTTCAAATATAAAAATAGCTTCGATATTATCGGAGCTATTTTGAAAATTATCTTGAATTTAATTTATCTTCCTTTATAACCGCAAGTCAATAGACTTGCTCTCATTTGTGGGCAGAAGCCAAAAGACTTCAGCCACGGGCTAGTTGAGATTTGAGGAAGGACCTAAAACTTCTTGCAAAAAAATATCACCGAAACCTCCTTCCCCATAACCTAAACCTTCTTTAAATGCTTCTTTAACTTCCTCGGTACAATTTAAAAAAATTTCTTTGGTCACTTCGATTGAGTTGTTTATTGTATCAAAGTCATTAGTAGCATACGCTTTATATAAAGACACCTGAAATATAGATAATAGATAATTTAAACTGTTAATTGGGTCTGTATGCAAGGAATTAAAGTCTTTAAGATTTGCCTTAAAAAGAATCTCCACCTTTGATGGTGTGATGACATTTTCAAATTCAATCATTTTTTCTTGTATAATAGAGGTAAAATATACTTTATTCTCTTTAATTAACTGATTATACAGGTTCTCATAATTTAATTCATCAAAAACATTAAACAAATAATTTGATAGATCCTCAACACTAATACTTGTAGACAAACTTAATTCATTTAAGAACTGGAGAAGTTCACCTTGAATTGACTTTATCTTTTTATCAAAATAATAAGTTAAAAAAACAACTTCCGGCTCAATGGGATTAAACATTTTATTCTCGTAATCTTCATAAAAAAATCTTTCCACATTGGGTATTTTATTAATCAAACAGTCATATATTTTCTTATTCATAATCTTAATAAGTAACAAAAATCGATATTATTAATTTTCCAATATCTATTCGTTGTTGATATAAACTTCTTATTACTTGTCTCCCCTCTGGTTGAAGTCTTTCTGACTTCAACCCACACCCAATAACCATAGCCAAATGAAAAGTCACAGATCAACTAGTAAAGTTTTATTCATGATGCAATTTCGCAATTGGTTGATCGTTTTGCAGCTTATATGATAAGCTACTGGGTTTTTATTTTTATCCTTGTAAAACTATTTTTTTTTGAAACCTCGCAGCTTTTTGCGCAAAAAAAAGATATAGTTTCTTTAAACATTCAAACAACACCAGTAGGAATAGCACTATTTAAGACGCATTCTGATAATCGGCATTGGAAATCTGGAGGATTCGTATTTGGTTTAAGCGCTGCAATACATATGCAAAAGAGAGACTGCAGCTTCTCCTATCAAGCCGGAATAGGAACTAATTTAATAAATTTTAGTTTTGCACTAAAAGAAAAAGAATATAAAACACGCTTTCACAATTACCCTAATCTCTTCATTTCTACTAAATATTTATTTAATAAAAGTAATAAATATATATTTTACTCTCAACTTTCATTTGGTTTACAACTTCCCACTAAAAAATTTAAAAGTGAAGATTACAAGGATGAATTTAAAGCGAATACTACTTATTCAAATAATAAAATGGGGTTGTTTTTGTCCCCGGAGATAGGATGTAAGCTAAAAGGTAAAAACATTGCTAATGGAATAGAAGTAGGTTTAATTTATAGATTAGGTTTTAACCAGTTTGCTAAAAACACTTTAACAAAGGACAATATAACTCAGCTCTATTTTTATCAAGGTAATTTTTTAGGTTTTTCCTTCAGATATTTTTTTACTTTAAAAGTAAAGACTACCCAATATTCTCCATCATATTTTAGAAAGGCGAGATGTCCAAAACAATAGATGAATTTGCAATTCCCCTCTGGTTGAAGTCTATCTGACTTCAACCCACTGGGAAATCATGTCAAATATTCGTTTTCCAATATAATCATTCAACCGTTTAAAATTAGGATATCGATAATACTCATTCCAGTAGCTTATCATTCGACTTTCTGTTTGTTGCCAATATCTTTCATTTTCCCTAATGAACTTCACATAGTTGTTGATTGTACGTTCATTTATGTGTTCATCTATATCATATAAAATTTCTATTACATATTCTCCCAGAAGTTGAAATATAAAAGGAATAACAAAATATTCAGTATTGTCTTTAAGTTCCTTTAATTGCCTCTGCCTTACAAATCCATTGTGGTGTCTAAGGTAAATACAATTCAATATTTTTTTTTGTTGTTTAGTTAAATCATCAGATTTAAAGTCTGTTGGTTTGTCAAAATAAACTCGACTTGGAATTATCAAATGTTCTCCGTTAAGAATTACTTCTTGTTGAGCAGTTGGATGAATGTCAAAGTTTTTATCCGACAAATAATCAATTACAACTTTAACATCAGATTTTATATCTTTCGGAAAAGCATTAAGTAACTTTCTTTTATTTATTTCAAATGAATCTTTAGGTAGTCTCATGAGCTTAAACTATGATATATTATGCACAACTTATTTTATATACACATCGGAATTGTACATTCTCCATTTATAGGTACCAAAGGGAATTAGTTTCTTTCACTCTTTTATTTTTGTTTCAATAGTTACCAAAATATGATCAATGAGCTCAATAAAGACTCGTTTATTTAATAAATTATTCAACCTACTTGACGACACAATTGTCTTTGATGTATTTATCAATTCGGACTTTACATTTCTAAGATTAATAATTAATTCAGGTTTATCCAGATTACTAATCGATTTCTTTATATCCTCCTTCCAAAATGAAAAACCGTCAATTCCACAACATTCTGCTACACATTGAGTTTCTAGGCCATCCCAAAAGTCAATAGTTGGTTTAAGAATATTATCTATTTCGATTATCTCATTATCGTTCTTTGAATCAAATCCAACCCATTTAATCCATTTATTTTCTCCTATGCTTATGCCTTTTGATGTAGTCATAATATTTGTTTGATTGGTACTATATGTTTTCTTTATTAAAAATTAAAATAAAAAAACTACAACGCACCCAAACTGCGCAATAAAAAATAACTTTAACTTTTTCTTAAAAAATTTTCTCTACCAAATAAAAAAGGTCGAAAAAACTACTAATCTTTAGTTTATCCGACCTTTCTATAAAATATTAAATTTTCTATTTCTCCCCCTTCAACCTCTCAATCTCCTTCTTCTGCATCTCAACCAAATCTTCCAACAACTTAATCTTATCCTCATAAAGCTTTTGCATTTGTTCAGGCATGGAGAAATTGTAGACCGGATTATTATTAGTATTCACACCAGCGGGGTTCATACTGTTGTTCATGCTATTGATAAGATTAAAAATGGTCTTCTCATCGAACGCCAATATATCCTGCACAGTCACCTGAAGTACCTTCGCAATCTGCTCCAACCTCTCCGGACTCACCGACACCTCATCTGTCTCAATCTTGCTGTAGCTGGGCTGGCTGATGCCTAATACCTCTGCCATGTATTCCTGTTTCAGACCTTTCAGTTCTCTTACTTTCTTTATTTTATTTCCTAACGTTAGCATAACTCTTTAAAAATTAATCTGATACTTACATTATAAGATATTCTTTTGTTATGAATATCTTATTCTTGTGATGAATAAAATACCACTTACTTTTGATCTTATATACAAAGCTAATAAAATCAGTCATATATGGAAATATCAGACTGTCTTCCATAAATGACCTGATCGTTTGAAAAATCATTTTTAATACATCTAAAAACCAGCTAAATATGAAACACACAACCGGCGTGCTCTATGTCGATAGTGAGCAACACAACCTAAATGCCTTCCGTGCTTATTTCCGGGAATTCAAGGAATATAATATTCACCTCTTCAAGACAGGCATCGATGCGGTCTTTGCCCTGCATACCGAAAAGATTGATATCATCATCGCAGACCAGATCAGGCCGGAGGTCACAGGGTTTGAGTTTGTGAGTGCTGCACGTTTTAAGGATTCTCCCCCACTTATTATTGTGCTTACTGTACACACAGATACACAGGTGCTGGATATGGCTTTGGAGCAGGGTACTCTATTTCGGTATTTCCCAAAGCCGGTTAACTTTCAGGAACTGCACTTTGCATTGATAGATGCTAAATTAACATTGATTAACAGACCTAACTCCCACTAACCGCTATGAAGATCTTGCAATATGTTGTATTCCCTTTCCTCTTTATCTATGATCTCGTTGTTGTAACCATTGAGTTTAAAAGGAAAAAATTGCCGCTAACACCGTTTGTGCTGTTTTCATTGGGAAGAAGGAAGTGGATGAAATAAGCGGGAAGCCTAAAGCGGAAAGTTGAAAGCTTAAAGTAAAAAGTTGAAAGTAAATGAGAAAATGTCAATGAGAATTGAAACCGTGTTTCAGACATCTGAGACGACTTTATAAGTTCGCAGGATTGGTTGCATTCTTCTTTTGTTAATTAGACTCTGATTGTGAATATTTTTAAAACCACATTTCGTTGTTTCAACTCCTTATTACCGTACTATATCCGTAAAAATCTTTAATTAACCAGCACTTACCGCATCGTCCTTATGAGCACTTCAGGAGCTTTATTAAACTATATTTTTAAGCTTTCGGTTACCAATTTAGAAACAGGGAAAATGGCAAAATGGATACAAGGAATAGAGGAACGATGGCGGATCGACCAAAGGAGATCCCCGCAAGAGGATGGAAAGATATATTTCTAAGGGTAAAGGAGGAATTTACTAACGATCATATCAGCATAGTATCAGCAGGAGTTGCGTTTTATTTCTTTCTAGCACTTTTCCCTTTGATTAGTGCTATGGTTGCCATTTATGGACTTGTATTTGACGCTGCTCAGGTAGAACAACAATTGAGTCAGTTAGGTGCAGTAATGCCGCCACAAGCTCAGGATATCATTGCACCACAATTACATAAGATAGTCAGTGCCCCTCAACAGGGTCTTGGTTTGGCATTGATTTTCAGTATTCTGCTTAGTTTGTGGTCTGCCAATGCCGGAACCAAGGCGCTTTTTGATGGTATTAATATAGCTTACAACCAAAATGAAGAAAGAAATTTCTTTAAGTTAAATGGGATAACCCTTGCAGTTACACTGGGGGGAATATTGGTAGGAATAATAGCAGTAGCATTGGTAATCGGTTTTCCGGCTATAATTGATAAACTTGGATTGCCTTCTACTATATCAGATATCATTTCAATGGCGCGTTGGCCTTTGCTTTTTGCATTCATCGTTGTTTCATTATCTGTAATATATAAAATTGCACCTGACAGAAATAATCCTAAGTTCAAGTGGGTCAGTTGGGGTGCATGTATAGCTGCTGCCTTATGGATCGGAGCTTCTCTTCTGTTTAGCTTATACATCAATAACTTCGGTAATTATGATGCCACCTATGGTGCTATAGCTGCTGTCATTATCCTGATGCTATGGTTTCAGATTACAAGCCTTTGTGTTCTTCTCGGTGCAGAAATAAATTCTGAAATGGAACACCAGACAGCTAAAGATACCACTGTTGGTGAATCAGAGCCATTGGGACAACGAGGAGGATATCATGCCGATCGTGTAGCCGCCGGAACAGAAGAAGCTGATGAAAAGGATATTCCTGATGAGGAAAAAGTCCGAGACAGAACTGTAAAAACAAAAACCAAAAACAGAGATAGCGTTAAATTGGAAAGATGGCTTAAAAATAAAAACAGAGATCTAAAGGCTAAGGATAGAAATATAAATCCTGGTGATGATGAGCTGCAATAATAATCTGTCCTATTCAAGCATAGCAATAAATAATAAAGACCCCTTGATTTATGGGGTCTTTTAATTTTCAATAGTTGAAAGCTTAAAGCTTAAAGTAAGTGAGCAAAGGTCAATGAGATTTGAAATGCGGTTCAGACATTTGACGCACTTCGTAAGTACGATTTCAGACTTCGGAACTACGACGACGGACTTCAGAGGTATGACTTAGAACCTCGGAACTACGACGGCGGACTTCGCAAGTACGACGACGAACCTCGGAGCTACGATTTCGGACCTCAGAACTACGACGACGGACTTCGGAGGTCCGACTTCGAACCTCGGAACTACGACATCGGACTTCGGAAGTACGACGGCGGACCTCAGAGGTCCGATTGGGAACTTCGGAAGTAAGATGTCCACATTAATAATGTGCTATAGTCATCATAACAATCAATTATTTTAGCTTTGATCTATGATATACTGTAATAAAAAAGCCCATTCTTTCGAATGGGCTTGTGATTTACAAATCGGTAGTTGGTTTATCTTCTGGTTCTGCCGGTCTGCTTCTGCTTGCAAAATGTTTAGACAATTTTGAAACAGTATCCGTAAGATTGCTGTTTCCTCTGGAGGCCTGTTTAAGAAAGCCGTAACACTGATCAGTCAATGTGATCGCTTCATTGCCAGCAGCCATCATGGTGTCGCTTATACCTTCTATAACGGGCTGAATGTGCATATTGATTTCCGCAAGATCAAGGTACAGTTTTGCTCTGTAATAATAATCTTCAGTGTCGATTACTCCAGGTATTGTTTTCGGATTTGCTTTCACAGCAATCAAAACATCATTAACGTAACCTTGTCTCTTTTCAGCGACCTTTCTAAGAGTCTTTCGTTCTTCATTAGACAGGTTGATTACAAAATCAAGTTCAGCTTTCAGTTCCTGAATTTTGCTGATGATACGTGCCACTCTCTCGGCATCGAGCTTTGCGGATAATTTCTGATATCCCATAGTAATTGAAATGTTTAAATTGATTGATAAATAAAATCTGTGCTTAAAAAATTAAGCTTTAAAAAAGATTAGGTTGTTGAAGTCGGATCTTCATTAGCTGGTGAATCTCCCTAATTTAAATTACTAAGGCGCTGCTTAAGCCATTCTTTCTTCAACTCTTTATCAGAAAGGATTAATGAATCCATTTCTTCTTTGAGTCTTTTCAGTCTGACAAGCAATGCTGCCGCTTTTTCGGCATCAAATTTTGGTAATGGTTTTTGATCTTCCATAGGTTTAAAAGTTTAATTAATAAATGAATTAATATGCTTGAAAAATTAAAGCCTAAAATTGATGAGCATGTTGCAGGAAGATATTCATTAGCTGGTGAACTCTATTTGCAATAGCTGATTGTGGTGCATAGATATAAAACAAATATTTAAAAGTCAAACAGTTGTCAAAAAAAGTAGAAAATGGAAAGTTTGAATGAATCAGGTAATACCAACTTTGAGAGGTTACCATTTCTCCATTTAAGTATTAATAATTTTATATAAATTCATTCTTTTTATATTATATATGAAAATAAATCTACTTGTATTTTTACTCGCTTTTCTATATTCAACAATACCTAGCCAGGGTCAAAATAATATCGCCTATGGCACTCCATATGAAATGTCTGTAACTAATGGATCATTATATTCTTGGGACAACAAAAAATTTGAATACACAGATTACTGTCCTCTTTACAACCCTCGTTTTTATTTTAAAAAACAAGCCTGGCCGGTAGAAGTTTATAGTATTGAATCAACAATTCCCTATCCATATTCTAGATTGGTCTATTCTTCTTATGGACAAAGTGTCAGCGAATTTTCAGCATTACTATACAAACCACCATTCTATTATAATCCTCCATACGTTATTATTGCAAATGGCAGAGATACATTAGCATACATAACAAAAATACGTGAGACCTCTTCACAAGTCATTAATTCAATAGGACTTGAAAGACGTTCACCAAATAATAATATTGAAGTTTTTGGTGATACAATTTTGTTTTGCTCATCCCCTGCAAATAACTACTTTCCTATTCGAGATCTTATAAGTCCATTCGGAGGTGAGTCAAATTGGAGTTCCTTTAATTATTCAAGTAAATTCATTATTAATAATATCGAATTGCCAAGCACCCCTACCATTGGACAACTGAAAGATGGTGATACTTTACAAATAGAAATAAATGATATAAAACCCTATTATGAATTCTCATATCCTTGTTTGGATATAAAAGGACCAGTCAGATCAAAAAAATATATTATCAGAAAAGGTAACATAGGAACTTATAGTTTCCCGGAAAAAATAATAAATATTTGCCCCGGAGATACTGTATTCCCTGTTAAAGACAAGTCAATGTTTTCAAGGCTTACATATAAAACAATTGATAACAATTTTTTCCTGTCTGATGATCAGACCCAACAGAACCGACAATTTTACAAACCTGTAACTATCACGGGTGTTGTATTTGAGCAGGGAATCGGTAAATGTTGGTCAAAGGCAGATACCGTAAAATACGTAAACAGCTCCGAGTGTAAATATGGATATGTTTCAGGAAGTGTATTCTATGATAAAAATATAAATGGTATCATGGAATACGATGAAAAACTCCTCACAAATAAACTGATAAAAATAGAACCGGATAATAAAGTAATATATACGGTGGATGGTAATTTCAAAGGTTTGATGCTTCCTATCGGACAAAAGCATTCCTTATCAATTTCAGACGAAAACTGGGGATCAGGTAAGATAGATATTGATATGAGTAGAAGCGATACCTTTCATTACTATAGTTCAGTGAATATACCAGGCATTCCACTTGTACAAAATGACCTACAGGTAGAAATTACGGCAGGCAGAATGAGACCGGGATTTCCTACGACTTATTTCATTGATATAAGAAACAATGGGAATAATTACCTGTATGACACTTACATAGATCTCACACTTGATACCACGCTTAAAGGCATTACCTTCGGAACTGCTCCTTTATCCATTAATAACAATAAAGTCAGGTGGAAAATTAATTATATCGACGGACAGGCAAAACAACGTTTTATAGTAAATGCTACGATTCCTATAAACCTTTCTTTATTAGGAAATCAAGTTTCAACCTCGGTCGAAATCACTAATCCTGCAGACACTTACCTTGCTAATAATAAAGATATCGAAGTGACTACTATTACAGGTTCATTCGACCCTAATGACAAACAAGTATCTAGCGAAAATGGAAAAGAAGCTGCCTTTATCCCTCCTTCTTCCGGACTTGAATATGTAATCCGTTTTCAAAATACAGGAACAGATACAGCTTTTATTGTAAAAGTCATAGATACACTTTCCAGTAACCATGACGTCAAAACTTTAAAGATTCTTGCTGCCAGCCATAATTATGATTTCACTGTTAATGACAACATACTGATCTGGACATTTAAGAATATTCTTTTACCAGACAGTACCACAAACGAACCTAAAAGTCAGGGCTTTGTCAAGTTTACAATTAAGCCCAATCCTGAAATTTCTATTCCCGCAGAGGTGACTAATAAAGCATATATTTACTTTGACTTTAATGAACCAGTAATCACCAATACGACTAAAATGCTTATTGCCGATGACCTGGTGGTTACCGGAACAAGGTCTAAAACAAAAACTGATCAGATTCTTATATATCCCAATCCTGCTCATAAGATATTAAATTTGAGTCAAAGGTCAGACTTCATTATTGAATCATTAAGCGGCCAAATACTTCTTAATGCATATGATGTGAATATTATTGATATTAGTCATCTGCACAAAGGCATGTATCTATTAAAAACCAAAGAAGGCGGGGTCTCCAAATTCATGGTTGAATGATAAAATCCGGATTATAATTTTTTAAATTAACACATAATTTTCAAGAAGAAAGCTCTGCTCTCCTACTTTTATAACATATGGAGAGCAGAGCTTTCTTTTTATTAGTCTTTAATTAATCCTTCCTTACCAGCCAATACCAGTGGGAACCTATGATCCTTCGTCTGCTGAATGCTGATTTTTTCAAATGGAAAGATGCACTAAATACCCTTGCCATGTAGTCAGGATTTAGCTTGATGCCGATGGGTGCATGATTCAGTGCCCAGATAAGCAATGTAGCTCCAGGCTTTAAAAGTCTGTAGACTTCTTGTTCATACTTTTGCTGATCTACCTCGTTCAGACAATGAAAACAACCAATATCAAAAGCAACATCAAAAGGCTCTTTCAACATTGCAAGATTGGTGACATCTCCCACTAATAAAGAAGGCTTTTGCAGAGAATCCTCAATTCTTTTCCGGGCTTTTTCAATTGCTACGCCTGAGAAATCAATGCCTGTAGCTTTTATGCCCTGCTCTGCCATGAAGGAAGAAAAACGTCCGAGCCCACATCCCAGTTCCAGAGAAGTTTTCGGATGATTGTTTGCTACAAGATCTTGTAATTCTTTAGGGATGCGGGTGTCTCCCCATAACCAATGGAGAAAAGCGGAACTATATACTTTATCAAATTCTTTACTGCTGGATGGTGCATCTGATTTTGTGTTCATAATAATCAAATTTATTTAACACAAAATTACTCGTCCGTCAGCGTAGAAAATTGAACAAATCGGTCGTTTTGATTTTTGAATAATTCTTTTGGCGTAACACCGGAAAGTTTTTTAACCTCTCTGATAAAATGCGCCTGATCCGCAAAATTTAACTCGGGATACAAACGTCCTTCTTTGATATGAGGAAAAGAAGCTCTGAAGCGTAAGATGCTACAAAATAGTTTTAACGATATACCAAACTGCTGATTAAAATAGCGGTTTATCTGCCGGCTGCTCCACGAAATCTTTTCGGAAAGGTCTTTTATCGACATAGAACCTTTCGTTGAATAAACGAGTTCAAAAAGCTGTTTTTTCCTCTTATCAATATCCGGTACCATCATACTTTTTATTCTTTCAGACAATTTCTGACAAAAGATCTCAAAATCGGAAAGGTCTGTTTCGGTAATTCCCCAGAAATCCTCAGGAAGTATTTGTATTTGATTAACAAGTCCTGAGATATTTATATCAGGCAGATATTCAACAGCCGACAGTTTAAAGCTCACTCCACACATTAAAGAACCCGCCGGAAAGATGTGGCTGGAAGGAGCGGTTTCAATCCCGATCAATCCGATAAGATATGGTTCATTAGGCGAACAACTAAAAATAATATCTATCCTTCCATCTGGAATGGTAACCTGTTCTTTGTCATTACCGGAATCGTTCTGAAGCGTCCAAAAACGTTCTACAAAATCAGCAAGTGCAGCTTCGGGTTCGCGGATTGTATAGGCCATTCTTATAAGGTTTATTCCTGTCAGTAAGTGAGGGCTGATATTCATATCATAACCACAAATTTTCAATCCCGATTCAATTTTCAGGAAAATTTAATGGGATTGAAATATATCAGACGGATGAAAAAGTAAAATATTTTACAGAGACGCCATGAATGTTGTCTCCCTCTCTGACCGAAGACTTTACCTTAATCCATAGTTTAAAAAGCTGGTAGGTTTTAACCTTTGCTACTTGCACGGCTCACCCCAAAATTTATCTTGCCAACCAAAGCCGAATCTCGGAACTTGCCTGATATTAACAAAGAAATTATGTACCATTTGCCTTCTTATTATTTCTCTTGATACAATACAGCCAGCAATAGGATGAACTATACAAGCATATTTTTCTCTCACACAAGAATATTCATTAAACATTGTCATTCCCGCTGTAAAATAGAATACACATCTTTTACCATTAGCATTGAAAAGTTCTTTTTTAGTCCGTCCGAAATAGTATTTAGTACGTTTTTTTTCTTTAAGATCCTTTGAAGTGCCGTGTAAATCACCGAATCTATATTTTTCAATTTTGATTAATTTGCCATTGTCATCATATATTCTCCACTTACCATATCTACCCGAAAGTTCCGTTTTTCCGGTTTCCAATAAAATATGATCATCCGAATAATGATATTCAATGATCCATTTAGGCCTCCTATATTTAGTAGTATAGAAACTTTTGGCTTGAATAAAACCTAATGAATCATAAGTAATCCAAAGTCTAACCCTCTTTTTATTTTTATTAAATCTCCCTACCTGGTATTCACCATTATCTTTTCTAATCGTATCCTGACAAACCCCAATAGTAGAAAGCGATGTCAAACAAATTATTAAAAAAATATAGAGAACATAACCTTTTCTATAAGATCCCATGAAGGCTTTGAATTCTGCCAATGTCATATTAACCATCAGTACTATTTGTAAAAGATAATAAAAAATAAGGTATAATATAAGTTTTAAAAAAAGATTTGTAAATCCGACTAACAAGACATGAGATAAACTTATATTTATTTATAGTCTAAGTAACTATCCAAAATGATGGGGAGACAGAACAAGATTTCACCTTCTAAGTTTTCTCATTAAATTAGCATAAGAACTAACTTAATCTATTTTTTCTATCTGAATGTTAAAAAGAGGATTAGAAGAGCTGAGTTATGGCAAATCCTTTTATGATCATCACAAAGAAGGAGAGCGGATTGATCTTTGTCTTATAAAAGGATTGTTAGGATATGAATATTATAAGATAGGAGAAGAATAGATTTCCTTTATGGGTTACGCTCTTAAAAGACCCAGTCCTGCTATATGCAGAACTGGGACTGGTGGTTCAATTAAAATAATTTTTACCTTCCTGATTCTCTCTTTTGAATTTTCAATTTTAGATCGCTTCCAAGAGCTTTAACTGTAGGATACCTTGCAGGCCTTACTTTTGACAATGATTCAAAAAGATCATTCAAACTCTTTCCCTGAAGCATATTAAGTGCATCAATAGATCTATTGATATCCTTTCTTGATTGACGATCTTTTTCATTTAATGTTGCTATATGTTTCAAAACTTTAGCAGCACAATTAAAATGAAAATCGCTGAGTGGTTTTTCTCTGTTGCTCAATAATTCAGGGATATCCTGAAATAATGAAACCGCAGCTTCTGAGACCTCTCTGTTATTCAATGCCAATTTAAGATAGTGACTGTTTCTTTGAGCTATCGCCCACCAATACTCTAAGCCATCAAATCTTTTAAATTCATTGTTTCTGAAATCATGCATGGCGCTCATGCTTTTCTTAGAAGAAGACTCGCCGAAAACTGCGTCAATAATTCCTTTCACTACATTGGCAGGACAGCTAGGTTGTTCCAGAGTATCTACAGAACCAAATAACTCCCAGTCTCCATTATCATTTGTCCATCTTTTATGCAATGAAGCTGGATTCTGCTCTAACAGTTGATCACCGGAAAATTTAAACACTGCTGTTCCGATTGTATCATCAGCATTGATCCAACTCCAGAAATTTTCAAAGAAGTTTTGTTGATTCTTAATTGCATTTTCGATTTTACTTTGAATTTTACCTGTAAGATCCTTTATATCATCATCAGAAATATCTTGCTTCGTAAATCCAAGTGTTGGTATAAGGCTGTTTAATGCCTGCTGAACACCGGCATTTAAAGCATGATGGCCAGCTTCAGCTCCATCATCAGATACATTATCCTCTTCCATTAAGACTACAATACAACCGGCAACAGCAGGAACATCATCCGTACCAAGCTTCTTCACTATGTCAGGAACAGGTATCGGAGTTAATGTCATCTCTTTAAATCCGATAGCAGAAGGAATCGGAACTGTATCACCGGCATCTACATCCGAATCACCTAAATTCCCATGACTACCATGAGTTGTAAAAATGGTAGCCGTACCTTCTAACATTAATGAATCATTTAAACGACAAGTTGTTCCATCAATTTTAAAAAATACTGTCCACATGTAGGGTTCTGCATTTCCCCATCCATCTGCTTCATCATGACAATGAAGACGATCAAAATGAAATTTTACTTTTAAATTGTTTCTCATAAGTGTTTAATTTTTAATTTGTGGTTGCTCTAAGATCTGCGTGCTACAGATCGATTGAAGTTCTCTGATTGAAGTTTAATATTGGGAATACATATCATAAAAGTACTTTTTGTCAGCGCTAATTGAAGCTTATATTCAAAGAAGCCAGTCAATAAAAATGGTAACTCTGAGGCCTGACTTTCAAAAAATATAATCAGCAATTATGCTATAACATATGAATACACTTAACTCCTGTATGTTTTCACTTGCATAAAATACAATACAGTTGGTAAACTGAAATTCATAATTGATGTAACAAATGTGCAAATGGAAAAAAGATTCTGAAATACCGTAAACAGATAGAAAAATAAAATACCTTTTTACAGGATAGTTGTTCTGATTATATCAGTTTAACGCAAAAAGACGAGTTAATATCAGAAAAAGCGGAAAGGTAAAGTTTTGAAGAGCTTCCAATTTATTTTAACTTAGAACATGATTTACAAATTCAGCATCTTATCTACCAGATTATTCACTGTATTGGGAATTACTTGTGGTGTCTTAATATTTTTTACTATTGGGTTGTTTGCTATGGGAAGCTATATCGCAGGAACTTTGGTAACGATAGCCATAATATCACCGTTCACTCTGAGCTATACCTGCGAATCGAATTTTAATGAAGGCATATTTATCTTCAGAATAAAATACCTATTCTTAAACGTATCCACAGAAACTCTTAAAATATCAGACTTTGATGTATATGCTTATAAAAAGCATACCACATCACGTCAAAACTACAGAGGTAGTGTGGCCTATATACATCCCAACATTACGTTGAAAGTTTTTAACTCAAAAAAAAGGAGTAAAACAATTGCGATAGGATATGAACCGGATGTAAAAAAGGTGATTGAGATGCTTAAAAGTAATGGATATGTCTGGCAGAAAGTTATTCTTTAAAAGCAAAACTTAAATATATTAATGAACTAAAAATTAAAAAGAGGTGTCAGTTAAAGCTTGTCACCTCTTTTTTTTAGAGATTATTTAATCTCTGTTATTGTAAACCAGATCGTATTTCCAGCATTGACGTTCGTGGTAAAACTACCAGAACCATCACCGGAAGCACCCCAAGTGCTCAAACTGACAGCGCCTCCATAAGTAAAAACTGCTGGAACACTTAGGCTTGGAAATGACCCTGCGGGCCAGGAAACTTTATATTGCTGATTAGCAAATCGCTCTACAGTAAATCCTTTTCCATAAATATCGGTTGTATTTATATATCCGGCTATAGTTCTAACACTGACTCCAGCCACACCTTGTGGACCTTGAGGGCCTGTTGCTCCTGTCGGACCTGCTGGACCCTGAGGGCCTGTTGCGCCTGTTGGTCCTGCGGGACCTTGAGGACCAGTTGCACCTGTTGGTCCTGCCACTCCCTGCGGACCTGTAATTCCTTGTGGACCTATTGGTCCTTGAAGACCTGTTGCACCTTGAGGACCTGCAGGCCCTTGTGGACCTACTGGGCCAGGTATGCTGCTACCAGACTTTTCTGCATATAGTGCATAAGGTACACTTAGCAATTGTGAAACGCTTGTAATTGTATAATTAGAACCTCCAGTAGGATCTATTTCTGTTTGAATAAAATATGGACCTTTAGACCAGTCAATCGCTGCAAAGCTTCCAGACAAAACAGTTCCTCCACCTATCGCTAAACTTATCAGGCCATTGCTATTGCTTTCGACCTGATGACTTTCAGAATATACTTCTGTTCCCGTTGCTGAAGTTTGAAGAATACTGATTTTTACACTTACTGTTGTATTGGCTACCAAACCATTCGTACTGTTTCTCACCACAGCCTGATAGCTCAGTAAATTGGGTGTCTGTGCATAAGCTGCATTCAGACTGATTAAAGCAATAATAATTAAGTAAAAGTATTTTTTCATGACTTAGGAATTTTTAATGATTTTGAAGGTTTTAAGGTCTTGTTTCTTTCTGAAAACTTTCAGCAGAAATGTGGTATTGGAAAGGTTTGTCAGATTAATAGTAGTGGAGTTGCTGTTTACCGAACTTTGCTGAAGCACATTTCCGTTTATGTCCAGCAGGACAAAGCTGAGGTTATCAGTACTTATTCCATCTACTTTTAGTGTAACATTGTTTGCAGTAGGATTAGGATAAACTTCTGCTATTAGATTGATTTCCGGGTGATCAACACCAGATAAAACAGAAACATTAGCATGTTGCACGCCTGCTGCAACAGAGCCAGATGTACCTGATGAAGTTTCGAAGCTTGTCAGCCCAATGGAATAGCTTACAGTTCCTCCGCTACCGGAACCTTCTCCGCCAGCAGTCACAGTACTATTCTGAGCCTTCACTCCCATGACTCCCAGGCCAAGCAAAACACTTAATGTTACTGCCTTTTTTGTTGATTTAAGCATAAGAACATTTTGGATTTAGTAATAGGGATTAATGGAATTTTTATTAATAGAAATTAAATTTAAGAAATTCATCCTTTTGGTAAAAATTCAAAACAGGATTGGAAGGTCGCTTTTCGATATCCGATTCATTTACATAGCTGGAAGGGTAAAGAAGAAGGCAGAAAGTTAAAAGTAAAAGTTGAAGAAAATCCTGTCTATCTATTAATCTAATAAATCCCTGTCTAAAACAAGAGGGAGCTCAAGGCTCCCTCAAAAAATACCAAAACAAACAATTTAGGGTGGGCGTATTAATGTTCAAATCTATTTTAGACACTTCACTTATATCTTACTATAAAAGAAAGGGATACCTGGAATTCCCTCATTCAAAAAATATAACCAAACAATTATTTAAAAATTACTTCCTGAGTTTTAACTGAGTCTGGATGTACTTTAAAGCTTTATGGGTTAAAAGAAGACAGAGTCATAATATTAACCGAAGATCATCCTGTCTATCCCTTAATCCCATAAATCTTAGTCATTATTCTACAATTACTTTCTGAGTTACTTTACCATTCTCGGTTTCAATTTGAAGGATCAGCATACCTTTTAACTGAGTCTGGATGCGCTCTACAGCTTTGTATGTTTCTCTATTTCCAAGCATATCCGATACAGTTACAGATGTGATATCCGATGCATTGCTGAAATTGATCACTCCATCGGTACTAACAGTCGGATAAGCAAGAACCTTATTCAGAGAAGAAGCATCCATATTTATATTGAAACCCTGCTCTTCCGCAGTGATTGCAAACTCATCTGCACGGGCTCCTGTACCAATATTGTCAAACAAGTTGTAAGAAGGATAAGCAGTTACCTGTTTCAGACCAGCTTCGATAGCAGGTATCAAAACTTCCCCACAATCGTCAGTACTTGGCTGACCGTTAATGATTACCGCATAGCTTACTCCTCCTCCTAATTCTGTCAAATTAGATCTTGAAGAACCATGGCAACCATTGTGACCTTGTGAGCTACCAGAAACACCCCATCCAAATGCATAGCTTGGTCTTAGAGAAGAGCCGGTAGTCATTGTTGTATGTGACGCAGAAGTTAAAATATCTGAAGGTGTGGCGGCACCATCAACCCTGTTAAGGAACTTCAATAAATCTATCGGACGAGCAACCCAGCCACCGAAAGCTCCCCATAACTGAAGATTCATATCTGTGAATGGAGTATAGTTCATCTCTCCTGCTTTTGCATTACCTGATGCTTGTCCTACATACATAGTAGATCCGATACCACATTTGTTCAATACATTTTGTCTGATATAGTCTTCATATTTCAAACCACTTACCTTTTCGATGATTCTTCCAAGAATGAAATAGTTGGTATTAGAGTATTCAAAAGCCACGCTTGTGTCTGTGAGTACAAGGTCGTTCGCAGCCAATAATACAGCCATAGCGTCATCTGCAGTTTTAGTATCATCCCAGAATACTGACTCACCATTGCAAGATCTAAGACCAGAAGTATGGTTTAATAAGTGACGTACTCTGATTCTCTTTAGTGAGGGTTTATTTGCAGGCACAGTATATTGTGAAAGTACTCCGTTTGCACCGAAGACAAAAGATTCTTTAGATAAAAGGCCTTTCTGAATCAAAGTCATAATACCTACAGAAGTCACAGGCTTAGAGATACTCATGATACGCCCTGGTTGATCAGGTGACATTTCTTCACCTGTAGAAGAGTTTGCATATCCGTAACCTTTGGCAAATACCAGTCTTCCGTCTTTAACAATTGCAAGTGAAAGACCTGGCACACTTTGGCTTGAAAGGAAACCGTTCACTGCATTATCAATTTTTGCCATGTTAGCGCTGGAGATATTGGTATTAGTCCAGAAGCCGTTGAATTTAGAGCTTGTGCCAGATGCGAAAGCGTTCAATAATACAGGTCTGTAGCCTGAGTAATAATGGTTATCAAAAACATATTGATAATTTGCTGACGTTATTCCATGTCTTGCAGACCACATTGGAGAGCTGGTTTTCTCCCATACAGCTGCATAAAGATCTGTTCCACCTTTGTTGTATCCAGAGATTCTTTTTAAGATATATCCCTGAGAGTTATAAGTATTGAACGCGCTCTGATATTGAGCTGCAGTTAAATTATGTCTTGCAACCCAGGCACCTCCTCCGGAAACCACTTCCCAGATACCTGCGAAGTATTCTACACCGTTTACAACATATCCGCTTATGTAAGTGGGGCGATAACCTTGAGCGGTATAAGTATCATATACAGCCTGATACTGAGCAGCAGTCAGGTTATGTCTGGCAATCCATGCACCACCTGATTTCTTTTCCCAGATAGCAGCAAACTGAGCTACCCCCCCAACTGCATATCCTGATATCAATGTTGGTCTGTATCCTTGAGAAGTGTAAGTGTTAAAGGCAGTCTGATATTCAGCTGCTGTCATAGAATGGCTCGTTACATAAGCTCCTCCTGAAACTTTCTCCCAAAGGGCAATGTATTTTTCTGCTCCGTTAGAGGTATAACCGTTTACAGAAGTCAATCTGTATCCATTAGCTGTGTTAGTGTTAAATGCAGTCTGGTATTCTGCAGGGCTCATGCCATGCTTGGCTATCCAAGCCTGAGCGAAAAGCGTTCCCGGAAGGAGAACAGAGGCAGCATACGCTGTTAAAAGTCTGTTAAAGAATTTAGATCTGGTTTTCATTTTAGTAATGTTCTTTATAATCGTTTATGTTAGGTTTTAACTTTAAATTTTATTCAGATAAAGAGCAACCCGGAATTACCCGACTATCTGATTGACGTTACAAAAGTGCAGATGAAAAAAGGATCCTGGAATACCGTAAACAGATAGAAAAATAAAATACCTTTTCACAGGAGAATAACCTTAAGATGAATATTTTAGCAAACCATAAGAATGGAATCCAACTCTATAGTCCTATTCATAGCGGGGTTGCCTTATAGTCTTATTTAATCATTAATCATTATCAGATTCTGAAAAAAATGATATAACTTTCGGAACAAATATTCCGGAAGCTTTAGGCAGACGGGCATGAACTTAAAAATTCTGTGAGTAATTCTAATCCTAAGATAAGAGAAGTAAACGTTGTTCGTTATGTGACCCCCCTTCGCGAGGGAGGTTCCCTGCCTGCCATTGTGGAGGCTGATGACGACTTTTTGTATGTGGTAAAATTCAGAGGTGCAGGTCAGGGAATAAAAACCCTCATAGCAGAGCTTGTAGCTGGAGAAATCGCCAGACTGCTGGGCTTTTTAATTCCAGAGATCGTCTTTATCAATCTTGACGAAGCCTTTGGCCGTACAGAGCCCGATGAAGAAATTCAGGACCTTTTAAGAACAAGTGAAGGAAAGAATTTAGGACTACATTACCTTTCCAGAGCCATTACATTCGACTCTCTTGTTACCAGTGTTGAACCTGAACTTTCCTCTAAGATTGTCTGGCTGGATTGCCTGATCATGAATGTAGACCGTACTGCCCGTAATACAAACATGCTTTCCTGGAATAAGGAACTTTGGCTTATTGATCATGGGGCATCCTTTTATTTTCACCACTCCTGGCCTAACCCGGAAGAACAAGGAAAGAAACCATTTCCGCAGATAAAAGATCATGTCCTGCTTTCTAAAGCATCAGAACTGGACAAAGTCAATGAAGCATTCAAAATAAAACTCACACCTGAAAACATACAATCAATTGTGGCCCTGATTCCCGATGAATGGCTATTAAAGGCTGAGTCTCCTTTTGAAACAGTTGAGGCACATAGACAAGCCTATGTAAAGTTTCTGGAAACACGAATCGCTAATTCTGAAATCTTTGTAAACGAAGCTAAAAATGCAAGGAAAGCAATTATTTGAGTATGCCGTCATTCGTGTAGTACCAAGGGTTGAACGCGAAGAGTTTTTAAATGTCGGAGTTATACTTTTTTGCTCCGCACAGGGATTCTTACATACTAAGTTTGAGCTGAATCATGAGCGGCTAAAGGCTTTCTGCAAAGATATAGATATAGCAGAACTGGAAGAACGTCTTCGTGCGTTTGAAAAAATCTGTGCAGGAGGCAAACAAGCAGGCCCGATAGGAAGTCTCCCTCTTTCAGGAAGATTCAGATGGCTGACAGCAAACAGAAGTACTATTGTGCAGACTTCAGCAGTACATCCAGGACTATGCGGAGACGCAAAAGAGACATTGACAAGGCTCATGACTGAACTGGTGCTATAAAATCAGAGAGTACAACTCAAGATGAAAAGTATTAGTCTCGGAGTTTATCCAAAAAATCGTGAAGTTCTTGGTATTTTTCTTCGACTTCTTTCATAGCCTGCTCTACATGGCGGAATTCTGTTATATTCCTGAAGTTAATCAATCCGGCGATGACTATTCCATCATCATCCCGTATTGGTTTTGCTGAGATAAGTACTCTTTTGACTTCTTTACTTTCAGTTATAATTACAAGTTCTTCATCTGAGACAGTTTCACCACGTAAAGCCCTTTGTAAGGGCAAATGATCCGCGGAATACAATGTTTTTCCATCAGGTTGATAAAGACCGTAAAAAGCAGGCCATTCAGATGGATCTATTTCAACAGGGCCTTTTCCGAGAATATTAATAGCTACTGAGTTAAACTGAAGAAACTTGCCATTTTTATCTGATATTATAATTCCTTCACCAATTGTAGATAGTATATCCTTTATCCTGCTCTCACTCTCCTTCATTCTTTGCTGAAACATTCTTCTTTTGGTGATATCCCTATATATCGCTATAGCAACTAATTTATCTTCTGATAATAAAAGCGGTTCTCCTATTGCTCTGAAAATTTTTCCTTCCGGAAAGGCATCATTTATTACAAATAATTCACGATCACGTGTGGCAAGTCCACGAAGAGCCCTGGCTCCAGGAAGCTCCCCTGTAGGAAAAGAAGTTTTCCTGTCCGGATAGAAAAATTTGCTTTCATAAACTTGCTCATATTTAAAAAGTACTTGCTCTGTTATCCTTTTAGCCTTTTCATTATATAAAATAAAATTCCCATTCTTATCAACGACAAACACCATCTCTCCGATCAGCTCAATTATTGAGTGAATCAATTTATTGTTTTCTACAATCTTTCTTTCCGAATTTTTAAGTGCAGTTAAATCAGTTGACATGCCACAAATAGCATATATTTCCTCATCTAAATGTTTAATCGGAAACTTCTTCGTATCAAGGTCGAATTTGCCAATTTCAGTAGTTATACTTTCAATATTTTCTTTTACAATTCCAGCATTCAGAGATTCTTCATCATACTTAAACCAATGCATAAGACCATCAGACCATACATCTTCAGGAGTTTTACCAACTATTTCATCCTTTCTTTTTCCGAAGATCTCTTCAAACCTCTTATTAATAAATATAAACCTTCCTTTTATATCTCTTATATAGATTGCCGTAGAGCTATGATCAAACAGATAGTTCAATCGCTCATTTTCGGCTTTCCGGAGATCTTCAATTTCCTTCCTTGTACTCCTAAGCTTAAATTGTATAGAAGATTTCCGCCCTAGTAAAATCATAGAAATAGTATAGGTGACTAATGTAAAAATAGCAGTCCCGAATTCTTTATCATAAAGGTCCATGTTCTCTCCCTGCATCTTCAGATATCCTATGATAAGAGGCAAAATAAGGGCAGCCAGACGCATCCAGACAACCTCTATAGGGTTTTCTCCTATAAGTTTTCGCATTTGTCCTTTATATGGCCTTAAAAACAGTACACTTGTTGAAAAAAGATACAAACACAGAGCACTATAAAAAGACATCGGAATCATAGACAGTATACCATACAAATATCTTACTCCATAGATGTATCCATACATTGAAAGCAGAGCAATGAGTATTACTATGAAATTGAGATATTGAAAAGGATTCTTACCGTCTTTAAATTTTTTATCAATGAAAATGATGGTTGTGCTTAGTAGAAAAAGTGAAAATGCTGTATTGGGTGCCATACCGTTCCAGGATTGGGTTTCTTTCAGATAAAGCTGCTCTCTGAAAAGAATGATATCTAGTTTAAATTCAATACTCAACACCAATGAAAGTACTTTAGCAAAAGTAACTATTGCCACTGCTAATGCTAAACAACGGGCAATCAATCGATGATATTTAAATTGATTCCCGTCCTCTTTTCTTAACATCCACAGTGCAACTCCCAATACCACAAAGCAAACTGAGGACAAGGGATTCATCGTTATGATGTGCCCTGGTGTTACTTTGGTCAATAATTGAAAACTAATGGATCTTCCAATGATGTTCAGTGCAGGAATTACAGATGCAATAACAATCAATACTTTTCCTAATCTTATAAGGATATCGGGAGTAGAATTCCGTATGCTGGAGGTGTCAGATTTCGGCTTCATCAAAGTAAATGATGCAACCGGTGATACTAAAAATAGTTTTAAAGCTTTATTTGCTGTTAAGGGAACTTTTTCAAAAGAGCTACATCGAAACTTATTCTGCAAATTTGTCACGACAGAAAGGCCAAATCAACCACATAAAAATCAGTTATTTAAACTCTAACCACGGACTAAACGTCCTAAATATTGTTATCTAAAAGAACAGTTTTAGATGTTGGCACGTAGTTCGCTTTAGAAACTATAATTAAGGAAATAGAATTTGATTAAAATCGAATCCTTATTTCTTAAAATATAATTAGGTTTTATTCGTCTAATAAATAAATATACTGCTATGATCGATTTTAAGGAGTACACATTGCAGAACGATGGAAAGCATGTGTTTATAAGCACCATAAGTGGAAAGACCGATGGTATGCTCACCGGAAGCAAAAAAGACCAGGAAGGAAACATTACTGCCCTTGTACTCCGGAAATATTTTCACCGTATTGAGGTGCCGACGGAGGAAATTCTGAATATCAGATTGTCGTAAAATATTTTTTATCGATAGCGGTATTCCAAAAATCAATAATTATTAAAAGCTCCCATAAATTGATTATGGGAGCTTTTTCTTTTAACCTCTCCTTGCTCAATACATTCTTAAAATCACTTTATATGCTTATTATCATACAAATACTCCAGGGCATTTTGTATGGCGACCTCTGGCTCTGTCGGCTTATATCCCAGGTGTCGCTCAGATTTGCTTATATCCATATCCAACCGAACCTGAAAATACATGCGCACCTGGCTTTTCAAGAGCATTGGTTCTTTCTTATTTAACTTAGAAACAAATTCCATTGAAGCAGCACTGACGTGAAGCAACCAACGAGGCATTTTGGGAGGGGTTTTAATATTAAGCTTAGGATACATCTTCTGAGCCAGATTAACAACCTCAGTAATGCCTATTGCCGTTTTAGTACCCAATCCATAGCGTTCTCCCGGAACTCCTTTCTGAGCAGCCAGGTAACAGCCTTCAGCCACATCTTTTACATTTACCCAGTTAACATAAAATTGCGTATCCGTAAATACTTCTTTATTCAAAACCATCCTTAGAATATTATGAGATGGAGTAAGATGCGTACAGTAAGGTCCAATCATGGCAGATGGACAAACCACTACCATATTGAGTTTATACTTCTCTGCAAGCTCCCATGCCAGTTTTTCACTATCAATTTTTGATTTGTAATAGACATTTTCCTTTTCATCATTAAAATAATCAGGAGATACAGGTAACGTATTTCTTCCCATAGCCGCAATAGAACTCACATACACAATCTTCCTAACTCCTGATTCGGCAGCAGCTTCAAGAATATTTCTTGTGCTATTCATATTAGAATCATAAATATCCTTTTCCGAATTCGTTGTCCATTGCTTGAATACTGCAGCAACCTGATATAAGGTATCAACTCCTTGCAGGACTTTCAGTAAAGATGCTTTGTTGTTTAGATCAACATAAACTGGGGCAAAATCCAATCCTTTAAAGGGAGTTTTATCATTCAGATTTCTGACAGTCCCGATAACAGTCTCTCCTTTGTCTAAGAGATATCTAAGAAGATTATTTCCCAGGTGTCCATTCACACCGGTAATCAATGAGGTTTTTCCCATATACTTTTTTTAAGCAAAAAAGCAGTGACGACGACTCTTAAAAAATAACAATTGTTAGGAAAAAGTGCTCTGGTTTCTTATTCTGCTGAGAGATTCCGGTTGTATTCCCAAATAAGATGCAATATATTGAACAGGAACATTTTGAAGGATATCAGGACGTTGAGTTAAAAGATTTACATAACGTTCATTGGCTTTAAGTCTTGCAAAATCTATAATGCGTTCTTCCTTTTTTAACAGAGCAGCTTTTAAGAACTTCATGCTCAACATATACCATCTTGCATCTTGCAATGCCAATTCTTCAAACTTCTTTTCTGATATTCGGCATATCACACAATCTGTTACACATTGAATATTCTCGTATGCTGGTTCTCCCTTCAGAAGACTGTATATAGAAGCTATCATTTCACCTCTGCCGACAATATCTGTGGTGATTTCTTCTCCTTTAGCTGCCAGATAGTAAGTTCTGACATAGCCATTAAGAATAATATAAAAGTCTCTCGAATGGGTATCCGCTTTTACTATATATTCCTTTTTCACCTTCTTTTCAAAAAGTACCTTTCCTTCGAGATGCTGAAAGTCAGGCAAACTATTATCAAAATATACTTTAAGAAGCTCAATCAGTTGATCCTTCATATTTTAAAACAGGTAAAGAGTCATTTTTTACAAAGATTAACCAGTGCAAATTTCCTCTAATGTAGACCCGTTTTTTTAAACCTCAAAATAAAAACAGGACGTGAGGCTCCGCCCCACGCCCTTGACCTTCACTCGAACTTAAAAAATTTCACTTACAAAACTTTCTTCTTTAGCTGGTTCATCAACCAGTATTTTAGCTTTTTTAGCTGATGTATCCTTTGACAGATAAGTATACATTGCTGGAATTACATAAAGCGTAAACAACAAGGATATCATCAAACCTCCAACGATCACAATCCCCATCCCCATTCTGCTCTTTGCAGCAGCACCAAAAGCAATTGCAATTGGCAATGCACCCAACGCAGTAGCCAAACTTGTCATTAATATAGGCCTCAACCTTCCGTTTGCAGCTTCCAACGCAGCTGTGCGTACATCCCTTCCGGATTCTTTAAGGTGATTTGCAAACTCGACTATAAGAATACCGTTTTTCGTTACTAGTCCGATTAGCATAATCATCCCGATCTGACTGAATATGTTATTGGTTTGATTAAAATACCACAAGGATATCACTCCTCCAGCAACAGCAAGTGGCACAGTAAGCATGATAATGAATGGATCTACAAAGCTTTCAAACTGAGCAGCAAGAATAAGATAGACAAGAATCAAAGCCAATATAAAGATGTAAGATGTATTAGTTGAACTCTCTGCAAAGTCCCTTGCCTGCCCTATCAATGCTGTAGAAAAAGAATCGTCCAGCACCTTATCTTTAATGGCATTCATTGCCTCCACACCATCACCAATAGTTTTACCAGGAGCTAATCCTGCAGAAATCGTTGCAGCCTGATACCGGTTAAACCTGAACAGCTGAGGCGGACTGCTTGACTCTTCAAACTCCACAAGGTTATCCAATTGAATTAAATTTCCCGAAGTATTTCTAACGTAAATATTCTTCAAATCAACAGACTCATTTCTATTCACTCTGTCAAACTGTCCAATCACCTGGTATTGTCTTCCATTCATTGAGAAGAAACCAAAACGTTGTCCGCTCAAAGCAAGCTGTAAAGTCTGAGCGATATCAGAAACATTCACCCCTACTTCCCTTGCCTTTTCACGGTTTATGCGAACCTGAATGTCCGGCCTGTTAAATTTAAGATTCACATCGACAATAGAAAACGTAGGATCTTTTTGTGCTTCATCCATAAACTTCGGAAGAAATTCTTCAAGCTTCTCAAAATCCGGAGCCTGAATAACATATTGTATAGGAAGCCCTCTTACGCCTGTATTGATTGTCTGATCCTGTCCCACCTGCACTTTAGCTTCTGGAAACTTCTTCACCAGTTGATTGATCTTATCTACGATCTCCTGCTGACTTCTTTCTCTTTTATCCGGATCAACAAGAGGTATTCTCGAAAAGCCGGAATTAACACCACCAGAACTAGAACCGCCCGGACTCGAGGCTGTAATAGCCATCACAAGCCTGTTTTCAGGAATCGAATCACGGATAAGTTTTACATATTTCTGCATGAACTCATCTGTATATTCATAAGATGCTCCTTCCGGTAATGTCATAGTGATACGCAACATGCTTCTATCCTCAGTCGGAGCAACTTCAGCAGGAATGATCTTCCAAATAAATACAGTACTTATCACAGCTATACCAACTATGACAAATGCCAACCAACGACGTTTAAAAAAGGTGTCCAATGATCTTGCATAGGATTCATTTAACCAGATAAAAAATGGCTCTGAATAGGTATAAAATCTGCTCTTTTTTGTATGATCATGCACTAACCATGCATTCAACATAGGTGTGAGACTGAGTGATACGAAAATTGAAATCAGAACGGCAGAAGAAACAACTATTCCAAATTCCTTAAACAACTTTCCTACAAAGCCTTCCATGAATATGATGGGAAGAAATATAGCAGCAAGTGTAATTGAGGTAGATATAACGGCAAAAGTTATTTCTTTTGAACCATCTATAGCAGCCTGAAACGGAGACATGCCTTGCTCAAGCTTCTTGAAAATATTTTCTGTCACAACAATACCGTCATCTACAACCAGTCCTGTAGCAAGTACAATAGCCAGAAGTGTAAGTACATTGATAGAAAAGCCGAAAATGAACATAACAAAAAACGTTCCGACCAGTGATACCGGAATATCTATCAAAGGACGCAGTGCTATTGACCAGTCTCTGAAGAACAAATAGATAATTACTACAACCAGTAAGATTGCAATTATAAGGGTTTCTGTAACCTCTGTTATTGATTTTGTAATAAACTTTGTATTATCAGTTGAAACGGCGAGTTTAAAATCAGGAGGCAATTCTTTTTGGAGTTGCTCATATCTTTTATAAAATTCTTCCGCAATCTCTGTATGATTGGCTCCGGGCTGGGGAACAATGGAACATCCCAAGCTTGGAATATCATTAATTCTGAAAATGGATTCCTCATTCTCTGCTCCTAACCTCGCGTAGCCGATATCCTGAAGACGCACAACCTTTCCCGAAGCTGCCTTAATAATCATATTATTAAATCCGATTTCATCCTTAAACTTGGCATTGGCTTTTACCGTCAATTCTGTCCTGTTGCCTTCCAGTCTTCCTGTTGGAAGCTCCACATTCTCTTTATCCAATGCCTGTCTTACATCCTGAAGAGTTACTTTGAAAGCCGCAAGCTTTATCGGATCCAGCCATAACCGCATTGCAAACTTCTTTTCTCCGAAAAGGTAAACATATCCCACTCCTTTGATTGTCTGAAGTCTGGGCAGAATCATATTATCTACATAATCATTGAGCTCCAGATCAGTCATTTTATCATTGGTAACCGTCATTACAATAATATACTCCCCACCTACGTCTTTGCTCACAACAGGAGGAGCATCCAAGTCCTGGGGTAAAGAACGAAGAGTCTGAGAGACTTTATCTCTGACATCATTCGCAGCTGTTTCAAGGTCTGCATCAAGATTAAACTCTACTGAAATAGAACTTGAACCAAGGCTACTTGTAGAAGAAATAGATTTAACACCCTCAATGCCATTCAAGGCTTTTTCCAGTGGGTAAGTAATCTGAGCTTCAACGATCTCAGCACTAGCACCTGCATAGGAAGTCCTTACAGAAACCATCGGAGCTTCTACAACAGGAAACTCCCGTATACCAAGTGCCCGGAATCCCATAAAGCCAAAAAAGAGAATGATGAGATTCATCACAATGGCTAATACCGGTCTCTTGATACTTAATGTCGATAAACTCATAAGTCAATTATCCTTCTCTGTTAACTGCGACTCTTTCCTTTGACTTCACAACTTTAACTTTAGCTTCATTCTTAAGCCTGAAGTTACCATTGATCACAACTGAATCTCCTACCGAAATGCCGGATATAATCTGAAGAAAATCTTCCGTACGAATTCCGGTTTTGACTATCTTTTCTTGAGCAATTCCATCCTTCACTACAAAGACAATTTTATTATTAGTTACTGGAACGATTGCTTCTGTAGGAACAAACAATGTTTTAGAATTTTCATTTTGTTTAAGCTCAACATTTACGAATGTTCCGGGTAAAAGCTTTCCATTCGTATTTGCACAAATTGCATGATAACGGACGCTTCTGCTATCTGTATCAATGGCAGGATCTTTAATTATTATTTTTGCAGAAAAGACATCTTTCAAGCCTTCAGCTCTGAACTGAATGTGATCACCAGTCTGAATGATAGCAGAATATTTTTCAGGAAGATAAAACTCAATTTTAACGGGATCCACCTGGTAAATAGATGCAGCAGTAATCGCAGGGGTTATATATGCACCAGGCCCAAGAGAATGAATACCGATCAAGCCATTAAAAGGTGCTCTGATTTCTGTTTTGGCAATTTGTGTTTGTACGAAAGCGCTATCAGCTCTGAGTGTTAAAAGATTTGCCAAAGCATTGTCATATTCCTGTCTGCTGATACCATTTATTTCCAATAGCTGACGTTGTCTTTCTTCATTGGATGAGGCGAGTTTAATTTGAGCCTTCAGCTTTGTTAACTGCGCTTGATATTCGGCATCATTTACCTTCAATAAAAGTGTTCCGTTTTTTACAAATTGACCTTCTGGGAGATTCAGATAAATCACCCTGCCACTTGCCTCAGCCTTCAGTTCAGTTGCTTCGTTGGCAAGTATAGTCCCGGTTGCATAAACTTTAGGTTCTATGCTTTCATTACCTACGACAAATACAGACACCGGAGTAGAGAGCTTATCAGGAGATTTCTTCGCGGTGTTTGATTTGCCTTTGTCTGATGTAAAAAACTTTGCTTTTATAAATATCAGAGCACTTAATATCGTTGCTAAGATGAAGTAGATTTTAAATCTTCTCATTGCTTAAACTTAATTGGTGGTGAATTAAAATTTTTAAAATTCAAATAAAATAACCTTGTTCTGCTCCTGAATAATGAGCAAAACAAGGGATTCGGTGCAATCACCCAATATTATATATATACTAAACAGCTACTTGATTATATTGAGGTTCCTCCAGAAGTTCTTTATGTAATGCTGGTTCAGGAAGATTGCTCTTTAAATCTTTAACTGTATACCCTCCAGTTTCTCCTACTTCATCATAGAATTCTGGACCTCCAAGAGCCAGTTCACTTCCGACTTTCTTCGATTTGAAGAAAGGCCATAAGAACTGAACATACCATTCCTCTTTGAAGTAGTGTTTCACTCCATAGCCTGCAGGATATTGTCTTGTGATAAGGCCTGTACCAAAGATAATGTCCCAGATAAAGAACATATTGCCGAAGTTTCCTTTGTAGTGGCCAACGCCATCATTTGCATCAGCATGATGTGCGTGATGAGTAGCTGGTGTAGAAATAAGTCTTTCAAGGACCCATGCGACAGGATGCAAAATTTTATATTTATAAAATGGTTTATCCCATGTGATACTGGAATGTGCTGATAAAGTGATCAAAGACTTTATTCCCTTTACAAATAAGGCAGGAAAGCCTAATCCCAGAAAGACAAGGGTTGCAGTGAGATATGTCTGGGAAAAGAAAACTGTATAGATAATATTTTGTCTGCTGGCCATAGCCATTCCCATATAGGACGCAGAATGGTGCGTTCTGTGAAACCTCCATAACCATGGAATTTCATGATGCAGACGATGATACCAATACTGAGTAAGGTCATCTGCTACAGCTATTATTGCAAATCCAAACCAGAACGGTACCCATGAAAATATTCCCATCATGCCAGGGAACAATACAGGCAGTGCTTTCAGAGTGAAGAAAGCAAAAACAGGAGCTAATAGAATTTTCGGTGCTGCATAACAAATTAAGTCTGTAGCCTTTTCATTTTCATCCCAGTCATGTTTATCATAAAGACCTACTAAAAACTCTGTAATACCTAATACCAATACAATCACAGATAGCCCCCAGGAGCCAAGGTTTTCGAATACTGATGTAACGATTTCTTTCATAGCTTTTTATTTCTTTTTATATCTGTCAAATTGACCATAATATGCTTTCTGGTCTTTATTCTTCCATGGCTTCTCTCCTGTGACCTTCAGGTATATAAACAAAGCCACTACAGGCAATGAGTATAATACAATACTCAGCAATGCATTTCTGATAATTCTATTTCTTATAGATGGATCCGGTGCAGACATAGCTTATTGGTTTAGATTGATACTTGATTCAGTTTTGTTTACAGGTTCTTCCTGCTCTATCTGAAAAATGCGGGCAGTAAGCAGAAGACCTCCAACTATAATGATTATTGGAGCAAGGTAAATCAACACTGTTACCCCTATTTTTTTGATAAGCAATAAAGCATCGCTTAGCGCTATTTTAGATCTCGACTCTTTAATCATATATATCCTATCGGTTAAGTAGATTTTATAAATAAAAAAAACGACTCTTTGTTTAAACCTTCCTGACGTTTTTTACTTTTCACATGTAAAAAACTATCTGACGATTATTAAATGAATTGATGGTTGTTTTCCACTTGGTGGCTTAATGGATTGTAAAGATATAGCTTTTATTCATTGCATATTTTCACAATCGGTCAGAATACCACTACGAAGACAACTTGAAAGGAGTATCCAGATTTTATTTCCCTAATACTCTTAACAGTATGTTAAAACCTGTTTTCGGTTTCATACCACTAACCGCTGAGACAAAATGAAATTTTAACATACTTTTTATATCTTTAGCATACTTGACTATGAAGATATTTTTCCGAAACATTATCATTGTTATCCTTGCTCACTCAGCGTTCTCTTTGAATGCGCAAATGACCACGGATTCTTTAGCTGCTATTGAAATCAAAGCAAGCAGAAACAATTCTGATCTTAAATCTATACCTTCCGCAACTACACTTGTTGGTAAAGAGCAGTTTCAGACTAATAGAACAGGGATATTTATAGAAGATGCTTTAAAGAATGTACCTGGTATTTTTGTTCAAAACAGAAATAATTTTGCTCAGGGAGAAAGAATTATTATCAGGGGTCAGGGTAGCCGTTCTGCCTTTGGGTTACGTAATATAAAAGTGTTTCTTGATGGCATTCCACTCACCTCCGCAGATGGTACTACTCAGTTAACAGGTGCTGATCTGTATTCCCTTTCCTCTATAGAGGTTTTAAGAGGTCCTTCTTCCCAAATATACGGAAATTCATCTGGAGGAGTGATTTATCTTAAATCGGACCTTCCGAGTCAAAGAGGATATTCCTTTGAAAATTTTCTTATCTCAGGTTCCTATGGCTTGTTTAAAGCAGGTGCCAAATTCAGCAAATCCAATAATAAAGCTTCCCTTTTAATAAGTGGAAATGTGACAGATATTAAGGGTTACAGAGAATTTTCAAATGCTCGTTTTTACACATTAAATATGGCATTTAAAAAGAAGTTGAAAAAAAACTATACACTTTCCTTCGTTCAAAACTTCTATTTTGCTCCGTTTCTTTATAATCCTTCCGGCTTAACATATGCAGAGACAAGCGATCCTCAAAAGACCAGAATGGCTATAAAGAAAAATGCCAGTGGTAAAACTTTGCTTCAGGGAATCAGTGGTATCAACCTCATAAAAAAAATATCAGGTAATCAAGAGTTAGATCTTTCAATCTTTTATCTTGGCAGAAAGCTCAATAATCCCATAATTGGTAGGTATATTGACCTTACAAGACATTCGGGAGGGGCTAGATTGGCATATATCAAAAAAATTGATCTCGATAAAACCTTCGTAAACATCAGAACGGGGATTGACTACGAATTTCAATTTGACAAACGTTCCGAATATGAAAACAAAGGTGTAACAGACAAAGACCTTGCAGAGCTTCCAATACAGGATCTAATTTCAGCGGTGGCCAAGGGAAAGCTTTTGTTAAAACAAAACGAACATATCCATAACGGAGGATTTTATATACTTTCCGATATTGAGAGACAGAGGTTCAAACTGACTATGGCCTTAAGGTACGATCTAATTAATTTTTCAGTAGCAGATAAATTACCTGACTCAATTAATCAGTCGGGTAGCAACACATTTTATAAATTGAATCCGGGAGCAGGTCTCACATATAAGCTCAGCGATTATTCAAATATTTATTCAAATTTTTCAACCTCTTTTCAGACACCTACTGCAAATGAATTCAGTAATAATATAAATGGCAGCGGCTTTAACAAACAGCTTCAACCCGAAAGAACTCGCAGCGGAGAGGCTGGAATAAGAATTTTCAAAACACTCTATTACATTGACATAGCAGCTTTTTATGTAAGAACAACAAACCAGCTTATTCCTTATCAGACAAATTCAGGAGGAGATCAGTTTTTTTACCGCAATGCTGCTGCCACACAGAACAAAGGATTAGAGGTAAGCGGATTTGTAACACCTATTAGAGGTTTAAAAATAAATATGAATTATACCCTTATGGATTATACTTTTATTGATTATCAATACAACTCTAACGGGCAAATACTTCAATTGAAAGGTAATAAGGTACCAGGTACCGCCAATCATAGAATCTATTCCAATCTAGCTTTTATCCCGGTTAAAAATTTTATCATTGAAATGAGTGGACAATGGAACGGAAAAGTTTATACAAACGACCTTAATGATTCTGAACCCGGATTAGCCAGCACAGGTGTATTTGTAAATAAAAGCTACTGGACCTTTGATACAAAGGTAGGTTATACATTTGAAGCAGGTTCACTAGCCTTTAATATCTTCGGAGGAATAAATAATCTGTTTAACAGGAATTATTCCAGCTCTGTAATACCAAATGCAGCAGGTCAAAGATACTTTGAACCTTCTCCTGCAAGAAATATCTATATTGGCTTAAAAACCACTCTTAAGAAGGAGAAATCATAATAAGATTTCTCCCTTTATAACTGTTACGGCTTTACCCGTAAGATAAACACGATCATTATCTAATAATACTTTAATTTCCCCACCCCGTTTGGAAGCCTGATAAGCCTGAAATGAATTCTTGCCCAGGACCTTATTCCAATAGGTAGCCAGCATGCAATGTGCAGAACCAGTTACTGGGTCTTCATCAATTCCAAAGGCAGGACCAAAAACCCTTGAAACAAAATCATACTCCTTATCTTTTGCTGTAATGATTATTACAAACTCGCCTAGCTTCAGTAATTTTTCTGAATCAGGTAAAAAGCTATTTACTTCAACCCTATCCTTAAGCTCAATCACCATATAACCTTTATCAGATTCTTCAAAACCAACTGGCTCAACTCCAAGCTGAATTTTCACCAATTCTTTTGAATTAGTATCCTTCCCTCTAATTGCAGGGAAATCCAATTGAATACAATCTCCCTCTCTTTTTGCAGACAATACTCCTGATAATGTATGAAAATTAATTTTATCTGATTGAACAACTCCTTCCTGCCACATGATATGCGCTGTGGCAAGAGTTGCATGTCCGCATAACTTTACTTCTTTTTCGGGAGTAAACCATCTAAGGTTATATCCATCTTTGAGAGGGTAAACAAATGCAGTTTCTGCAAGATTCATTTCATTAGCAATTTTCTGCATTAATTGTTCTTCCATTGGAGCTTCCAGAACCATCACTCCGGCAGGGTTTCCTTTAAAAGCGACATCTGTAAATGCATCTACCTGATATATATTTTTCTTAGACATAAAAGTCAATATTTAATTGTAAAAAATGAATAAATTATTTCTTATAAATCAACCAATCTCCCCCTGATACTTCAGGCAGGAAAGGCGTCTTATTATCATTTAAGATATAAATGTAAAAATCAAAACCTGGTAATATTTTCCTTTGATACTCCTGGCCTTCATACTCGTCAAGCGTTAATAATACATCTTCTTGTTTTATAGCAAACATATCACCTGTTATGGCATCTTCCGGATCTGCTGTATAAACTGCAAAGGGATATTCTCCTGCATCATAAAGTTTAAAACCGGAAACAGATATACCCTCATTCAGCAATTCGCATCCCCTCATGAGATGATGGGCATTTCCTCCATTTCTTAAAGTACCGTATACAAATATCTTTTCGACCTTCACTATATAAAGATACAAACATATCTTTTATAGTACGAGCTGTCCTTTACAATTCTTTCGATTTAATGCCTCCACCATTCCATATGGTGCTTATGCGTTTTAAGATAAGCTCCCTCCTTGTAGTAATGATCATAAAAGTCAAGATCCAGATGATGGGCCTGAAGATAGGTGAGGCAAAAGATAGCCGGAACCGTTCCTGGAAAACGTTCATAGGTATCATAAATATATTGCGCCATATGGCTTACACATTCAATAAACTCCTCACTGTGCATTTGTGCGCTTGATCTTATTCTGGACGATTCCTTCCAAGGTCCTGCAGTTTCTTTATGGTAGGGACCACCTAACCCAAACTTCCTTTTAACTAAAGCTCTTGTAGCATCTTCCATAGTTTTGAAGTGCGGCGGACAAAACCCCTCAAATATGCCTCGAAGACCTGTAATATCGGGCAATGAATATTTAGGATTTTGGTTAAATGAAAAACCTAATCCAGGTACCTCAGGATTTCCGCTTGCTCCTAATACTGAAAACCTGTCGATTCCATCAAACATCCACCCTCCAAGTCCCATCGCCTGAAGCATAAGCATTCCCGCATAACATGATGCAGAAAGTTCAGCAGTTGCTTCTGTAAGTGCATACTGCTCTATAAAAGTCAAAGGATATGGATTCTTAAGATCAACCAGATTTTTAAACCTATCAAGACCTGGAACAGATTTGCCTTTAATATCATCAAATATGCAATATCCGTTCTGAACGGCAAAACACAAGATAGCCAGCATATGCTGAGCAATGTCTGCCACTGGAATAATCAAAGTACTCCCTGGCTTATTTACACACCAGGTATTATGCGGTTCCATATAAGGCTCAGAATGTGGAATATTAAGTCTCTTGTCTGAAAGCCTGATCCTCCTTGCCGCGTGAACTTCCAGCCAATGTTTAAGATTAAATCTACCCTCATCATAAGCAATGAGCGATGGAGCATCCCTGGTTGGTAGGAAATAAACTCCGAAATCATCCGTATAAAAAAACTCTGAAGTGTGAAAACCAGCTGCTGAGGGGAATGTCCTGCCTCCAGCTGCTGCAGAATAGTTGGAAAGATGTGGGACATATTTTTCAGCTCTGTGGATCATCGAATGCCAACCCGTATTCCCGGCACAAGAATTTAAAAGCAATATTTGCTCCAGTGCATCAAGAGGAACAGGTGCTTTTGATGATTTAAATTTTAGTGGGCCATCAGGTATTTCTGCACCAAGAGAGAACCTTCTGGCACGCCTTCCATATAAGGCTTCAATAAGAGGGAATTTAATAGTTTCTTCTAGTCCCTTGGGATACTCTCCAAAGTTTTCAATCATTGTTCTTCTGCTATGTTCAGCGCTCTCACTGAATGCTGTTCCAAGATTTTGTAAAAAGGCACCGGTAGATAGTAAAAATGAATTCCAGTACGAACTGATATTTCTTTGCCCAAAGTTTTCCATTTGCAGAGAGTTTAAGAAAGAAAAATTACATACAAAGGCCTGATTTGTTCATTAGTTATTGAGATATTAACAATAATCCCAAATTTCAGTAAACACCTTTTCCTTTCTATCTGATACAAAAGCATTTGCAAAGGACTACAAACAGTAGGCAAATTAGGTCGGTTTTATAATTACTAGGGATAGAGAGGTATTGGTGGATACAGGCTATATTCCAAAGGGTAATTGATTTATTAAAAATTAAGTCATGAAAGCGAACAAGAGTACAGAAAATTTAGACAAGGGTGGAAATACACGTTCATTTCATAAAAATTTCTATTACGAAAGTGAAGGAAGTGAATTCATTGCTGAAAAATCAAATGAGACAGATGCTCCCGGAGAGCTGATGAGCAAATTTACGGATTTCGACAAAGCCAGAGGGTACGAGAAGAGGTCCTGAAGTAAAAGGTAGGAAAAGGAAAGACACGGAAGCCTCTTTCTTTTTCCATCCCATTTTTCTATTCTCCTTCCAGGTTAAAATTCGGGATTCCATCAGGATATGCTATAGCAGGCATATAAGAATAATTAGGATTCGATTCCGGATTCGGAGACTCAGGATCCAAATCGTCCTTTACAAACGACCCCGGTGCATGAGGTATAAATGGCTTTTCTAAAGAAGAAATGCTTGATTTATTTTTAGTTTTGATTTTATCTTCGGGTCGCATAGCTATTAATTATTTATTTCCTGAAATTATTTTTTTCAAAAACTGATTACAAACTTTTGCTTCGTTCGTAATGATCGAATGTGCTTCTATATAAACTACAGTAACTTAGAGATAATAATTCCCGTACTCTAACTAAAATCCAATTTTTGTTTTGATTTTCGTTACTATTATGTATCTTTACTTTAATCGAATTAATAGTGGATATTATGAGGTATTTAACATTTTTTACTTTTCTTTTTTTATCGCTGGCTTCATATTCTCAGGACTTTAGAAATGCAAAATGGGGGGATTCTCCTGAAAAGGTTAAAGCGAATGAAAAAGGTGCGCTTTTAACTGAAAATCTCGAAAAGAACAGACACAAGAATCTTTCTTTCGTTGAATTTTCGGATTCATCATTTTACTTTACATACACTTATGTTTTCCATGAACTGAAGCTGATCGGAGTAATTAGCAAAAGAGCTTATTTAAACGAGGAAAACTCAAAATATAAGGCTCTGAATATTTACAAGGAAACTCTATCCTTATATCAGACCAAATATGAAAAGATTTCCGAAGGTGCCCCTTTATCAGCAGAAGAGATTAAAGGTTTTCAGGTAAAGCTTCCGGATAAGACAATTTATGTTAGTGTAAAGAAAGAAAATAACGATTATTTCCTGACTGAATCGGTATTTCAAAGAGCAAAATAAAGCAAAACGAACAATTCATAAACTTTTGAATTGTTCGTTTTGCTTTTAACCCTTCTATGTAATGTACCATTTTTAAAACTGACTTTTCTTCTTTTATCTTAAACACAATAAGCATTATCAAGTTAAATCCCCAAGAGGTATTTGCAACATACATCTATAACATTTTATAAAAACAAGGTCCATATTCTTCATACTTTGATGAACCTTAGCGTTAGGTCATCAAATGTCATTTCTTTAGCTTTTAAGAAGCCTTCTTCCACTAGGGACACAACGGAAAGAAGGTCTATATGAAAAAAAATCTTGTCGAAATCCAATAAATGTTTTGTGTATATTTTTTTAAAATCTTTTTTTATTTATTTTCGCTCAAAGTAATTCTTCAAAAAAAATAAAATTTTCATACAGATGTCTGAATTTGCAGAACTAATTCTTGATGGTAAAAGCTACAAGTTTCCGATAGTAGTCGGAACAGAAAATGAGAAGGCTATTGACATTTCCAACCTCAGAAGCGCAACAGGGTTCATCACTCTTGATACAGGTTATAAAAACACCGGAGCCACAAAAAGCTCTATAACTTTTTTGGATGGAGAACTTGGAGTATTAAGTTACAGAGGTTATCCAATTGAACAACTTGCTGAGAAAGCATCTTTCCTTGAAGTAGCTTACCTTCTGATTTACGGAGAATTACCAACTGCAGATCAGTTATCTAACTTCTCAAGCAGAATTACCAAGCATACCAATCTGCATGAAGATTTCAAAAAAATATTTGACGGCTTTCCTTCCAATGCACACCCAATGGGCGTGCTATCATCTCTGGTAAGCTCATTAACAGCATTCTATCCTGGTGCTATTGATCCGGATGCTAATGCAGAAGCTCTTGACCTTACAATCGTAAGACTTATGGCAAAGCTACCAACTATCGCAGCTTGGTCATACAAAAACTCTAAAGGACAGCCATTAATGTATCCAAAGAACAATCTGGATTATGTTTCTAACTTCCTTTACATGATGTTTGGAATGCCAAACCAGGATTATGTAATTGATCCGGTTGTTGTTGAAGCTTTAAACGTTCTTCTGATACTTCACGCTGACCACGAACAAAACTGTTCTACATCAACTGTTAGAATTGTAGGTTCTGCTCATGCAAGTTTATATTCTTCGGTTGCTGGAGGTATCAATGCCCTTTGGGGACCACTTCACGGTGGTGCTAACCAGGCTGTAATTGAAATGCTTGAGGCTATCAAAAATGATGGCGGTGATGCGAAAAAATACATTGCTAAAGCAAAAGATAAAAACGATACTTTCAGACTAATGGGCTTTGGTCACAGAGTTTACAAAAACTTTGACCCGAGAGCTAAAATCATTAAGAAAGCCTGCGATTCTGTGCTAGCTAAACTTGGTGTAAATGATCCTATTCTTGAAATCGCTAAAGGTCTTGAAGAGGCTGCATTAAATGATGATTACTTCAAGGAAAGAAAATTATACCCTAACGTCGATTTCTACTCAGGTATCATTTACAGAGCATTAGGACTTAGAACTGACCTCTTCACTGTAATGTTCGCCTTGGGTCGTCTTCCAGGATGGATTGCTCAATGGAAAGAAATGAGAGAGGACAATGAGCCAATCGGAAGACCTAGACAGGTTTACATAGGTTCTAATACAAGAGACTTTGTTCCAATCGAAAAAAGAAAATAAATAAAAAATCCCGGTCATAAGGCCGGGATTTTTTTATATGATTATTGTCAGCTGCTCTTCGGCCCCACAATTATTAACACTCTATCTTATCCTTCAGCTTATACAGCTCTTCAATAAACTGATCTCTCACTGCTTTGGCAAATGGATTTTCTCTTTCAATAGTATAAAATAAATCCATAGAATCCTGACCAAGATTTCCTTTAATGTTAAGTAAGAATTGATATGCAGGTGTCTTTTGCTCCACATCAGGTATATCCATCTGATTTACTGCACGACCTATAAAATGTGTCAATGCCTGTACATAAGCCATTTGCTGGTCATGTACCAAAGGAGTTCTTTCCAAAACGTTTAGCTTAAGCTCCTGACTAAAAAAGCGAATGAGATTACCATTCTTCTTGGTTCTCACCGGACATACCACAATATTAAGATTAGCAATACCATTTTTACCGCTTTGTGGGCCAAATAAAGGATGAGTTCCTATTATATCAACATTCTCCGGCAAATACTTTATCATCAACTCTACAGGCTTTACCTTAACAGATGACAAGTCAAAAACGAGAGACTTAGGTTTTACAAAATCCTTTATCTGAATCAGCAAATCTTCAAGGTACTGTACGGGAACTGCCAGAGCTAAAAATTCCTTTCCTGAAACCTCCTCAAGTGCTCCCCATTTTACACCTAGCTTTTTTGCTTCAATTGAAAAATCTTTAACATCGAAGACTGTAATATCAAAATATGGCTTCAGATATGGAATGATGAATTTCCCAAAACTTCCAAAACCAATAAACCCTAACTCTTTCATTTTAAAAGGTGAAAATATAGATCAAAAAGAAAATATCTGTTCATTAAATAATGCAAAGATGCTCTTTTTATTTTTAATGAAACGCTTTTTTTTAACTTTTTGATACACAATTCGAATCTACCAATATTAAACTCCATTTTTTTTAATATATGCCCCCCTTTTCCCTTCAATCTTTTTTCAACACAACACTTACAGGTTGAGAATATAAGTATTGGCCATTATTGTCAACCAGCTTTAATCTATAATAAGTAACCAGTGATTCTTTTATATGATCTTCCCATAAAAACTTTCCACCTTCAGTCTGTTCTGGAGTTATAATGCCTTCTTTCTTAAAATCTTTAGCATTATAACTTTTTTCTATTTCAAAATGACATAACTGGTCAGTCTGAATTGCCTCCCAATATAGCTTTACAACTTCATTTTCATAGTTAGCTTTAAAATTCAATCTCCCTTGAAGACCTAAATAGCAGAGATCAAATCTCTCAGGTTCCGTCTGGCTTCTCTTTCCTTCTATAAAACAGCCTGCACAATGCACATTTTCATGAACATGTTTTAGTTCGCGTACCAACTCAAAACTAAATCCTCCTTTTAAACACATTGATGTTAAATCTGCCAGAACTCCTGGAACTTCCACTTTACCATTATTGACCAGAGTACCTTTATTGATCACTGAGCTTACTCTTAGTCTGCCATTGACAATAATTTTGCCTGTTTCCAAAATTATTAAAGGGTTAGCCCCAAGATTAAGATTTCCATTTTCATTGATCACAACAACTGACACCATTCTAACAGGCGCATCATAACTGATTGAATGGCTTATAAATACAGTATCTTCAGGTTTTAAATTCGGAATAAATCCACCTTCCCAGATTCTGGAATTTAGCATACCATCCCTGACTGTATTATAAACACCCGCATTCGCTACATAAGAAATTATAAATAAAAGGAATACATATATGAAAGTTCTCATAGAATTCAAAGCCGACAAATAAATGATTGTGCTATAAATGAAGAACTTAAGCAAAAAATTAAAGTTAAGAAAAAAATAATATGGTATTAAACCATCTAAATTACAACGGCTTAATTAAGCTGTTAAACAATTTTCCTATTTTTTCACAAAACTATCCAATAACCCGCAAAAAGCTGGTGTCGTAAAAGTAAGTGTTTCCAAAAATTAATTGCATATGATAATCAGAAACTTACTAATTGTTTTCACTGTAGTTTTTTCAATGGCATCCTGTTATGGACACAGAACTTGCCCTACGTATCTGAAAAAAGATCAAAAGGAAATCAAAACTGAAAAAGTTAAAGTGTAATAAGAAAGGCTACCTCAAATGAAGTAGCCCTTTTTATTTTTATGCGCTTCTTAATTTTTAAACTTGCCTTTCAGCATTGCCAGTTTATCTTCAAATGAAACTTCTTTTTCTGGTTCTTTTTTATCTTTTGCTTTTTTAGGGCCTTCAGGAGAGATATTGCCTTTCATTGAAAGCGCAATCCTTTTTCTCGCAAGGTCTACTTCAATAACTGTTACTTCAACTTTCTGATGAACCTTCACTACTTCAGAAGGGTCTGATACATATTTATCTGCGAGATGACTAATATGTATAAGTCCATCCTGATGCACACCTACATCTACAAAAACTCCGAATTTGGTAATGTTAGTTACAATACCCGGAAGCTTCATACCGATTCTCAGATCTTCAGGCTTTTCAATTCCGGAAGCAAACTCAAATACTTCAAACTTCTCCCTTGGGTCACGGCCCGGTTTCTCAATCTCTTTTAATATATCCTGAAGTGTTGGCAGACCAATCGTAGCTGTCACATATGATTTAAGATCAATAAGCTTTCTTAAATCCGATTTCTTCATCAGATCAGCTACTGAAGCTTTAAGATCTTTGGCCATTTTATCTATGATATGATAGCTTTCAGGGTGAACAGCTGAAGCATCCAATGGATTGTCTCCATTGTTGATCCTCAAAAATCCAGCAGCTTGCTCAAAAGCCTTCTCTCCCATCCTTGGCACTTTCTTAAGCTCATTTCTAGACTTGAAAGCTCCATTCTGATTTCTATAATCAATTATATTCTGAGCCAGCTGAGGTCCCAAGCCAGACACATAAGTTAATATCTGTTTGCTTGCTGTATTTACCTCTACCCCCACATTGTTTACGCAGCTTATAACTACATCGTCCAGACTTGACTTCAATGCATTTTGATCTACATCATGCTGATACTGCCCTACACCGATTGATTTAGGATCAAGCTTTACTAGTTCTGCAAGAGGATCCATCAATCTTCTTCCAATGGAAACCGAACCTCTTACTGTTACATCATAATCAGGGAACTCTTCTCTTGCCACATCAGAGGCAGAATATATTGAAGCTCCACTTTCGTTAACCATGATGACGGGTATAGATCTTCCGAAATCTATTGTGCGTACAAATGTTTCAGTTTCTCTTCCCGCAGTACCATTACCGACTGCTATTGCTTCGACCTGGTGAGTTTCACAAAGTCTTTTTATAATTGAAATTGCTTCTGTTACTTTTCTTTGAGGTTCGTGAGGATAGATATTTTCATTAGCTAGCAACTTTCCTTGCCTATCAAGGCAAACAACCTTGCAGCCTGTTCTGAAACCCGGATCTATTGAAAGAACTGCCTTTTGACCTAACGGTGCAGCAAGTAGAAGCTGACGAAGATTTTCTGCAAAAATCTGAATAGCATCATCATCTGCTTTCTTCTTGGAACCAAGTCTAACCTCTGTTTCAATGCTTGGTCTTAAAAGTCTTTTATATGAATCTTTAACTGCTGTTTTTACATGGCCGGAAGCAGAGCTTCTTCCTTTTACAAATATTCCTTCAAGTACTTCAAGAGATGATTCTTCAGCCGGTTCGATATCCAACATTAAAAACATTTCTTTCTCTCCTCTTCTCATAGCAAGCAGTCTGTGAGAGGGTACTTTAGAAATTGCTTCTTCAAACTCAAAATAATCTTTATATTTCTGTCCTTCCTCCTCTTTCCCTGGAACTACACGGCTTCTGATAGTTCCTTGCTTATAAAATACTTCTCTTAATTTTCCTCTCGCTTCCTGATTTTCACTTACCCACTCCGCTATAATATCTCTTGCACCAGCAAGTGCTTCATTGAAGTCTTTTACGTCTTTCTCCAGATTTACGAACAACTCTGCTTCTTTATCAGGATCAGCTAGCTCTTGTTTGAATATAAGCTCGGCAAGCGGCTCCAATCCTTTTTCTTTTGCAATCGTAGCTTTTGTTCTTCTCTTGGGCTTATAAGGAAGATATAGATCTTCCAGCACAGTCATTGTCTCTGCATCACTGATCTTAGCTTCAAGTTCAGCTGTAAGTTTACCCTGTTCTTTGATAGACTTGATGATGCTTTCCCTTCTCTTATCAAGCTCGTCCAGTTGGATGCTTCTGTCCCTGATTTTAGTAATGGCCACCTCGTCAAGACTGCCTGTAGCTTCTTTTCGGTACCTGGATATAAATGGAACGGTACCTCCTTCTGCCAATAACTCCAGCGTAGCTTCAACGGATTTGGGAGCAATGTTCAACTCCCCAGCAATTTTTAAAACATGTGTTACTTGCATTCAATCAAACTATTTTAATACTTACTTTTTATTTTTATTTGTTTTTATCTGTACAGGTCTAACAATATACCCCTGCTTTATCATGAGATTCAAAACTCCTTCCTTTCCAGGTAGGTGTGCAGCTCCTATGCCCACAAAGACAGGATATTCATTTATAATATCCTGAATCCTTTCACTCATTACGTAGTTTCTCTTGGTTAATAAAGACCTGGTAAAATTGTCACTCAAGTCAAATTTCAGAAAATAATTATACAGACTATCTAGATCTCCTGTATTATATATATTAACCAGTTCATCTGCTCCTTCCTGCTCCGTCGGAGCTTCAAGAGATTCAATAAGCATCTCGGCTTGTTCTGCCAGTGGAATTTCATCAAGAGCTGCAATCTGTTCTGAAGGACTTTCAATGCCTAACAAAACCATTTGCTTTTCCTTGGCAAGGTCCTGAAAATATTCATCCAGAATTTTTCCCTTACCTTTTTTAAATGAACTTTCAGAAATCAGAGAAGCAGTAAATACAGGTTTTACCCTATTGATAAGACCAGCAAAAACGCCTAAACTTTTTCTCGCTTTTCGTTTTACCAGTTTATACTTTTTTTTGCCGATGAGCATTTTAAGAGTAGTATCGCCCGGCATAAAAATCTGTGAAGCTAGCTCACTTTTATTCACTTTATCCAATACAATTTCGCCCGCAAAGGCTTTACAATTGTTGAAGCAAATCATTAAAGAGTCTCCGAAATCAAATACCCTTTCGTCCTCCACATGCATGGTGCCATAGATATAGGAAACATTTTTATTATCAGGACTTTTCACTTCCCACAATAATGATGACTGAGCTTTCAGAATACCTGAAAGACAGATCAATAAAAGAAATAATGTGGCTCTGATTTTATTGGACATATTACCTGATAAGTTGACAAATGTACTAATTGCAAAAAAGAATTTACTCACATACCCGATTTCTTTTTTTCAATCTTTAAAGAGACTTTTTAACAAAATCTTAGAAAAAGAAGTTGTTTTTTTAGTGGGAAGAAATCAAGAAGGCGTATGAAAAATTTGTTTTTTCTATTAGTAATAATGCTGGCTTGGCTCAGTCAACCGGCAAATGCCCAAAATAAAACACAGATTAAGCATTCTAAAGCTGTAAGTAAATCCACAAGAGCTGATTCCGAAGATAAAATAAGTCGAGCTGATAAAATATCTGCCAGGAATAGAGACGAAAGGATCAGAACACAATACAACAAACGAATGCTGAAAATCAAACACAACAAAAAGAATTTTGGCAACGGAGGTAGTAAAAAATACTTTAGTACCAAGAAAACCAAATTCAGCAGATCCAAAGTCAAAAGGAACTCGTCCGCATCTTCTGGGGATAATAAGAGGCGAAGATCAGGTTGGTATTAATTAAAGTGTTGGTTATTGTAAAAAAAGTTTAAATTTGGGTGAATAATAAATGGCAGAAATCTAAATTCTGCCATTTTCGTTTTTACTTCTTAATATGAGCCTAAAAAAGATTTTCATTATAACTACTTTTATTTTTGCAGGGATTCTGTTTTTAAACAGCACGGCACAGGGGCAGGACGACAATAATGGCTCCAAGAGGAAAAAAGGGAATACTCAGAAAGATCTTGATGCTGCTAATTCAGATGTGGAAAAAGACAGGATGACCAAGGAGCAAAAGTCCTATCTGAAAGAACAGAAAAAAGCGCAGAACAAGAAGAAAAAAGAGCAGGAAAAGACCAGAAAAAGAGCTGACAAAATAGCCAGAAAACGATTGAATAAAGCAAAGGGAAGAACTTCTAATAAAAAGAAAAGATATGTTAAAACTCATTAAATAAAGATGGCCGACTAATAAAGACGGCCATTTTTACTTTAAGCTAATATTAATCTTCCTCTTCTGTTCCAAAAACCAGTTTCGGATAAATAAACCAGTTTAATTTACCCAATTCTCCACTTACCTCTTCCCAACTATCAATATTTAAGGAAATTTCCAAAACCCCTGAAGTAGGGATATTACCAATTACTTCTTTAGTCAGATATTCAGCAAAATAGGTTAATGAAGGGTTATGACCAAAAATCATAATTTTACTATTTTCAGAACTAACCCTGCTAATTACAGCCATTAAATTTCTGACAGAGGCCTCATAAAGTTCTTCATCAAAAACAATTTTATCCAATTCATATTGAAGTTGTTCCGCCATTAATTCGGCAGTATTTTTAGCTCTTACAGCCGGACTGGAAAGAATTAGGTCTGGAAGTACCTGCATTTCATGCAGTTTCCTTCCCATTTTAGGCGCATCAGTCAAACCTCTAGTATTGAGCTCTCTCTCAAAATCTTTTTGTCCCGGTATCGACCAATCCGACTTCGCATGCCTGGCGAGGTATAGTATCTTACTCATAATCAATGGATAAATTAAAATATAACCCTTTAAAAATATATAACACCGAAAGTACAAATTTATCTGAATATGGCACTAAAAATTTTTGCAAAGTGTTTTTTTAAAAATTTTTAATCATCTTTGGCCCAAATTTGCTTTTGATTTAAAGTCATAATTAGTTCAATGTCAAAAAATTTAGTTATTGTTGAGTCGCCTGCGAAGGCTAAAACCATAGAGGGGTACCTAGGAAAGGATTTTCTTGTAACGTCAAGTTACGGCCATGTGAGGGACCTTCCCAAAGGAGATAAGGCGATCGATATAAAAAATGGCTTTAAGCCGACATATGAAATCTCTGATGACAAAAGGGATGTTGTTTCACAACTAAAAAAACTTGCGAAGGAGGCCGAAACGGTTTGGTTAGCGACCGACGATGACCGCGAGGGTGAAGCTATTTCCTGGCACTTAAAGGAGGCCTTAAATTTAAATGAAAAAAATACCCGAAGAATTGTATTCAGGGAAATCACTAAAAATGCGATTCTGAACGCAATTCAAACCCCAAGGGGTATAGATCTTGATTTGGTAAATGCTCAACAGGCGCGTCGTATTCTCGATAGACTGGTTGGTTTTGAAATTTCTCCTATTCTATGGAAAAAAATAAAAACCGGTCTTTCAGCAGGTAGAGTGCAGTCTGTCGCTGTAAGATTAGTAGTAGAAAGGGAACGTGAAGTTGAAAAATTCAATACTAAAGCTGCCTTTAAGGTTTCTGCTGAGTTTATTGTAGATAAAGGTAAAGTCCTTAAAGCTGAACTTGGAGAGCGCTTCAATTCCGAAGACGAAGCAATGGCTTTTTTAACCAAAGTGATTGGTGCTGAATTCAGTATTAAAAACCTTGAGAAAAAACCTGCTAAAAAATCCCCTGCTCCTCCTTTTACAACATCCACTCTTCAACAGGAAGCCAGTAGAAAACTAGGGTTTTCTGTCGCTCAGACAATGACTTTGGCTCAAAGACTTTATGAATCAGGAAAGATCTCTTATATGAGAACTGACTCTGTAAGTCTTTCACAGGATGCTTTGAATGCTGCAGAAAAAGAAATTACCAAAAGTTACGGACCCGAATTTGTTAATATAAGACAATACCAGACCAAATCAGAAAGCGCACAGGAAGCTCACGAAGCAATAAGACCGACTGATTTTTCCAAAAGTCAGGCAGGAGAAGAAAGAAATGAGCAACGATTGTACGAACTGATCTGGAAAAGAGCTATAGCTTCTCAAATGGCTGAGGCTCAGATTGAGAAAACTGTTGCTACAATAGCCATTTCAACAGTTCCTCAAACATTGACAGCAACAGGTGAGGTAATTAAATTTGAAGGTTTCCTTAAAGTTTATATTGAGTCTTCTGACGATGAAGAATCTGAAGAAGAAAACAGCAGCATGCTTCCTCCCCTCACTGTTGGGCAAAAGCTTAATCTTGATGAGATGAAAGCTGTGGAAAGATTCTCAAGACCTCCTTCAAGATACACTGAGGCTAGCCTGGTTAAAAAACTTGAAGAAATGGGCATCGGCCGTCCTTCGACGTATGCTCCAACAATCTCTACTATTCAGAAGAGAGGATATGTAATTAAGGAAAACAGAGACGGAAAGGAAAGAAAATACAAAGAACTGTCTCTGAAAAATAATACTATAAATAAAAAGGAAAGAACCGAGATCACCGGACAAGAGAAAGCAAAACTATTCCCAACAGATATGGGAATGATTGTAACTGATTTCCTTGTACAGTATTTCCCGAATATTACAGACTACTCTTTCACAGCTACAGTTGAAAAAGAGTTTGATGAAATAGCATCAGGTTTAAAGAAGTGGGAAAAAATGCTGGAGACTTTTTATGGTTCATTCCATCAAAAAGTAGAATCTACTGAAGCTATTGACAGATCTGTAGTTCAGACATCCAAAGAGCTTGGAGTGCATCCCGTAACAGGTGAAAAAGTAATAGCAAGACTTGGCCGTTTCGGACCTATTGTTCAGATCGGAGAAGCCGATGAGACGACGGGAAAAAAACCTCAATATGCAAGCTTAAGAAAAGGTCAGCTTATTGAAACTTTAAATCTTGAAGATGCACTTGAATTGTTCAAGCTTCCTAGAGATACTGGTTCCTTTGAGGATAAGACAATGACTGTAGCGATAGGAAGGTTTGGACCATATATTAAGCACGATAATAAGTTTTATTCTCTGGGAAAAGAGGATGATCCTTTGGAAATATCTGAAGAACGTTGTATTGAATTAATCCTTAATAAACGTAAAGCAGATGCTGAAAAGCTAATCAAAGAGTTTCCAGAAAACGAAGAGGTGAAAGTACTAAATGGTCGTTGGGGGCCATACATCGCTGTCGGTAAGAAAAATGTAAAGATACCGAAAGACCGCGAACCTCAGAGCATAACCCTCGCTGAAGCACTTGAATGGGCAGAAAGCGTTCCGGAAAAGAAAAGTAGATTTGCAAGAAAAACTGCAGCTGAACCTGCAGCGAAGAAGACAGCCGCGAAAAAAGCCACAGCGAAGAAGGCTGCTGCAAAGAAAACAGCGGCAAAAAAGACTGCAGCTAAGAAGACTGCAGCCAAAAAAGCAGCAAAGAAAAAATAACAAAAAGGTCCATGCTAAAACATGGACCTTTTTTATTTTCGGTTACTAAGCTATTTTTATTATTTACACGAAGACTTGTATTACAAATGAAAAAAATTGTAGTGCTAACAGGAGCAGGAGTTTCAGCAGAAAGTGGTATATCTACTTTCAGAGATGCTGGAGGGTTATGGGAAGGCCATGATATTATGGAAGTAGCTTCTCCTGAAGGATGGCGAAAGAATCCGGCTCTTGTACTGGAGTTCTATAACCTCAGACGAAAAGCTGCCCTGGAAGCTCAGCCTAATGCTGGTCACTTTGGTCTCGTGGCATTGGAAGAAAAATACGATGTCACTATTGTAACACAGAATGTAGATAATCTGCACGAAAAAGCAGGTTCATCAAAGATAATACACCTGCACGGAGAGCTCTTTAAATGCCGTAGTTCATTATATGAGAACCTGGTCTATGATATGAAAGGCTGGGAATTGAAATTAGGTGAAAAATGCCCACATGGCTCTCAATTAAGACCGCATATAGTATGGTTTGGAGAAATGGTACCCATGATGGACAAGGCCATGAAGCTGGCAATGAAAGCTGATATTTTTATTGTAGTTGGAACCTCCCTTCAAGTATACCCTGCCGCAGGTTTGCTAGATTATGTAAGAGAAGATATTCCCGTGTATGTAATAGATCCCAATATGCCTGCAGTAAGAAAACGTCCTAATCTTCATCTGATAGAAGAAAAGGCAAGTACAGGTGTAGAAAAGGTTCTAGAAATACTGATGACTTAAGATCTCATCTCGCCATGCTTTTCCGGAAGCATTTTAGCAACAATAGTAAGCCTGTTCCAGGCATTAATCGTGATGATGGCCATTATGATTTGAGAGAAATAATGCTCATCAAAAAAATTCATTGCTTTGGCATATACCTCATCCGAGACATGGTTTTCCTTGATTAGCGTTACTTCTTCAACTAAAAACAATACGGATCTTTCATCTTCAGTATATAAGTTTGAAGTTTTCCAAGCAGTAAGTCCATAAATCCTTTCTTCAGCTTCCCCTGAGCGGCGAGCTTCTCCAGAATACTTATGAATGCTATAGGCACATCCATTGATCTGTGAAACTCTTACTTTGATAAGATTTTTATGGTTATTAGCTAAATCGGAACATTTAAGATATTCATCCAGAACGTTAAGCGCCTGTATTGCTTCTGGCGCAACTTTCCCTATATTTAGCCTGAAACTCATGTTGGTTTATTTTTAAGAATAAAGAATATTCCTTCAAACCAATAAAGCTTAATTGTAAAAAAATGTTTATAAAAAACAGGCATATAGAATACCCGATTTTAATTAATAAAAGTTGACTGTAAATCATATTTTTAAACACGAGCAACTATGGATTCTCTCATTTATAAAAGTATTGAAAAGGAAACTCCTAATAGCAAATTGACAGTAGAAGGACAAATACCTGAATGGCTTTCAGGTGACCTTATCAGAAATGGACCCGCTAAATTTGAAGTTGGAGACTATAAGCTGAACCATTGGTTTGACGGTTATTCTATGATTCATAAATTTTCAATTCAGGATGGAAAAGTATACTATAAAAGTAAGTTTCTTCAATCCAACGATTATATAAAAAGTACTTCAGCAAATTATATAAAAAACAGAAGCTGGGGCACTGTGGCAGATCCTTGTGCATCCATATTCAATAAATTTTTCAGTGCGTTCACGAAACCCGAAGCATCTAATGCAAGTGTAAGCATTTTAAAAAATGGCAATAGAATTGCAGCTGTATCAGACTTCTCCTCAATGGTGGAATTTGATATTAATACACTTGAAACTAAAGGAGATGTTAAATTTTCGGACCAGTTCGGAAACGATTATATGTTTAGTGCGGCACATAGTTGCTACGATCCTGATACTAAAGAAATTTTTAACTGCTTAGGAAAGCCTGGTCCCAAAGGGAATTTCTCATTTGTCAAAATTTCAGAATCTACATTTGAAAGAAAACCTTTCGGATCCTTATCTGCGCCTAAACATACATATTTTCATAGCTATGCCTTAACTAAGAATTATTTTATATTCATTGAGCAACCGCTTGAACTCAACATCTGGCAATTGATGTTCAGCAGATTCCTTAACAGGCCCTATGAAGCTTGCCTTCACTGGAAGCCAGAAAACGGCACTAAATTCCATCTTGTCAATCGTTTGAATGGAGAAGTTAAAACCTTCAAATCTACTCCCTTCTTTTTCTTCCATACTGTAAATGCTTTTGAAGAAGCTAATGAAGTAATAATTGATTTGTGTTTGTACAATGATCCTTCTGTAATCAAAGATCTTTATTTAGATAAGCTCAAACAAAACGGATTAAAGAAGGAAAGCATGAGTCTGCTATATAGGGCTAAAATAAATTTAGAAATTGGAACTGTTGATCTTATTCAACTTTCTGATATTCCTCTGGATCTGCCTTCTTTTAATATGACAAGAGCATGTAAATCTTATAATTATGTCTATGGACTTGGCTTAAAGGAAACGGAAGATATTGAAGTGAACAACCAGCTGGTAAAAATAGATGTCCGCTCAGAAGATATTAAGGTTTGGTATCACAAAGGCATGTATCCTTCCGAGCCCCTTTTTGTAGGAACGCCCGGAAGTGCTTCTGAAGATGATGGTATTATTTTATCGGTGGTACTTGATATTCAAAAGCAATCTTCTTTCCTTTTGCTATTAAACGCAAGTGATTTTACTGAAATTGCAAGAGCATACGCTCCAGTGCATCTGCCCATAGGTTTGCATGGAATGTTTTACCAAAATAAGCATACATCCAAATTTTAAACAAAGAATGTCACGTATTATCGACCTCTCTAAAACCATTGAATACAATAAAAAGGACCCTTGGTTTATGAGGATAAAAATTAAAAACAAAGCTCATAAAAATAGTGCCTTTCTTATCCGTTATTTTGTGGGACTTCCAGCCCGTTTATTTCCTTCAAAGTTTACAGGATGGGCAGATGATAAAATCATTGGAATGGGCGTACATTCTACCACTCATATTGATGCTCCATGGCACTATTCGGAAACTGTTAATGGAAAAAAAGCAAAGACCATAGATGAGGTTCCTCTGGAATGGCTTTATGGCGAAGGAATTGTTATAGATATGAGCCACAAAGCAGACTTTGATATCATAACAGTAGATGACATTCAAGCAGACCTTAAAAAGTCTGGAGCAGAAATATCTCCTGGTAAAATTGTCCTAATCAAAACCGGTCGTTCAAAAATACAGGGGGATGACTATGTAAATAAAGGAACAGGTATGAGTAAAGAAGCAACCGAATGGCTTATTGAAAGAGGAATAAAAGTGATGGGTATAGATCAATGGGGCTTTGATCTTCCTTTAAGATATATGGCTGCTAAAGCTAAAGAAACCTCTGATCCAGAGCTCTTCTGGCAAGCCCACCTTGTAGGACAAAAATATGAGTATCTGCATATGGAACAGTTAATAAATCTTGAGGCACTTCCTCCATCAGGATTTAAAGTTGCTGTCTTTCCCTTAAAGATAAAGGGCGCTTCAGCTGCACCAGCAAGAGTTGTAGCTATTTTTGATAATTAATGTATTTTTTCATAAAGATTTAATTAATGAAGAGAGAAATTCTAAAATCAGGGACACCATGGGAAGACATTGTAGGATACTCCAGGGCTGTAAAAATAGGTAATCTAATAGAAGTAGCAGGTACCACTGCAATGGATGGAGATAAAGTCATCGGCTTAGGAAATGCTTACGAGCAAGCTCATTTTATTTTTTCAAAAATTGAAAAATGCCTTGAACATTTTGGATGTAGCATGAAAGATGTGGTGAGAACACGCATGTATGTTACCGATATTAGGCAATGGGAAGAAATAGGCAAAGCACATGGTCAATTTTTTATTGGTATAAATCCAGTAGCTACAATGGTAGAAGTAAGCCGCCTCATATCTCCTGATCTTCTGGTAGAAATAGAAATTACTGCCATTATTCCACAGTAAAGACTCATATTTTTTAGTTGATGTCTAAACAAAATTTAAAGCAGTTGGCTTTTTATTTTATTAAGAAGATGCTATGAGCAGTAATGACGGATTTTTAAGGAAGGTTGAAGCAGCAGCAGCAATTATAAGTATTTTTGTCACTTTTTGGGCACTCAGGGAATTTTTTCAGAATAAAGAATCCCTAAACCCTGCTGGCCATTATTATGGATCTTTCGCCTCCAATAATTTAAATGGGAGATTTGAATTATTTATAAATATCGACCACTCTGGTAAAGTTGAAGGAAGAATTTTGAGCAAAGGGAAAAAACCTTTCAGAGGCAAAATAAAAGGATCTACCAACAGTAGAGGTATTACCTTTTCCTCCTTCAATCCCTCTGACGGAAGCACCATTCGATGGAACGGGGCAATTTCAGGAGGCAAAATCAATGGGTTATATGAAGAAGTTTCCCATTCAGACGGAAAGATCAGTAAAATCTGGAGTGCAGAAAGGCGTTAGTTTTATTTATAGTTTGCATCATGAAAAGTAACCTGTTAGAGACGCGATGCATAGCGTCTCTATTGAAATCAACTTTAAAGGCTGAAATAAATCTTATTTTAATTAAGGATTAAATATTCTGAAGGAAACATCTTTAAACCTAAAAAAATAGTATTTAAGCGCTTGCCAAACATGCAGGTGAATTTATACTTTATGATCTTTTATTTAAAGATAGTTTCAAGGACAGCACCAACATAATATGAAAGGAAAGCCGCAATACCTCCAAGGAAAAGTGTTTCTAATATCCCTACTATTTTATTCTTTTCAGTAACTACACTCTTTAAACTACCGACAATTGCAAGAGCTATACCAGTGAGAATACAGCTTACCAGAAATAGATTATTCGGCTCCAGTATATTCAGAATAGCAAAAACATAAGCTAGTAAAGGAATCAGTCCAATGGTGACAAATGATAAAAATGTCATACCGGCGGTTTTAAAAGGAGTTCTTTCGTCTTTTGACATTTCTAGCTCTTCCTTCATCATCGTATCTACCCATACATCCTTATTAGAAATAATGACTTCAACAACCTGTTCTAATAGCTCTCCCTTGAATCCCTTCTTCTCATAAATTTCCCTTACCTCCTCAATTTCTTTCTCCCTCATATTTTCAATTTCCCAGTATTCAACAGCTTTATTTTTTTCATAAGTGTCCTGCTCCGCTTTAGTTGAAAAGAAGTTTCCCACAGACATTGAGAAGCCGTCAGCGATGAGATTGGCAAAACCAAGTATAATCACTACCGATATCGGTAAGTTTGCACCTGTAGCCCCCGCAACTACAGCAAATGTGGTAATTGCACCATCAATACCTCCGTAAACAAATTCGGAAATATAATCTTTGTTAAAAAATAAAATGTTCCCGCCTGAGTGTAGCTTGTCTTCCATAATTTCAATATAAAAAAAAATTCATTTCCATAAATTGAAAATGAATTTTTAAAACAAACCAACCACTAATATTTAATTTTTGGGAGCAAAAAGCCTGTTTAAAGTTCTTACTATAAACTTGTTTGGAAAAATCTTACTAAAATAGGCTCCAAACATATTGCTTGTTCCCGGAATAATTTCAGAATCATGTTCCAGCATGCCCTCCACCGCTATCTCAGCTACTTCTTCAGGAGACATTTTTACTTCACTGGAATCTACAGGAAGATTTTTTAATCCTGCCTCTTCAAAAAAATCAGTTGCAGTAGGGCCAGGACAAAGACAACTGACAGATATGTTAAAAGGCTTTAATTCTTCACGTAAAGCCAGAGTGTATGAATGCAGAAAAGATTGAGTAGCTGCATACACACTCATAAATGGTATTGGCTGATAACATGCAGTGCTTGCTACATTCATAATATAGCCACCCTCTGCTTTTTTTAACATCGGAATAAAGTTATAAATCAGCGACACTGAAGCACATTGATTTAGCCTTATCAGATTTAACTGATCTTCCAGTGATAATGAAGAAAACTTTCCATACAAACCTGCTCCAGCATTATTGATAAGCATATTCACGTTGATTCCTTCCTTTACACACCAGTCATAAAGTTTCTCACAAACACCACTTTCTGTAAGGTCTGCAGGATAAACTTTTACATCAATTTTTTTTGTAGCTTTTAGTCTTGCAGCTATTTCCCAAAGTTTATTTTCAGATCTTGAAACAAGAACCATATTTAAGTTTTTAGCCGCACAGTATTCTGCCATTGCCAGGCCAATACCTCTGCTTGCTCCGGTAATTAATGTATACCTCATATCATCCTACTATTGCCATTAAAACAAGGGATTAAAATTCCAATTTTGTGAAGGATCGTAGTATAGAGATCCTGATTGAATAACAAGAGGAGAATCAATATTGTTATGATAAAGCTTTCCAGTTCCCAATCCTTGCGGCATTGGTGAGTTCAGGGTAAATGCAAACTGAGCTACAGCGTTAAGGCCGACATTAGACTCCAGAGCAGAGGTAAGCCACCAGCCAGTCTTGGCTTCATCTGCTGCTTTAATCCATTCTCTGCACTGCTGAAATCCTCCAAGAAGTGTAGGCTTAAGTATTATGTATTGAGGTTTAATCTTTTGCAGTAATTCATTTTTTGTATCTTCTGCGTGTACACCAATCAACTCTTCATCTAGTGCGACAGGTATGATATTTAAAGTGCAAAGATGCTTCATCAATTCGATCTGACCAGCCTTTATAGGTTGTTCAATAGAATGAATTGTAAATGCTGAGAGTTCTTTTAACTTGTTTTCAGCATCCTTATCCGTAAAGGCTCCATTTGCATCAAGGCGGATCTCAATCTGTTCGGGGGAAAATTTGGTTCTTATTTTTTCAAGCAGGCTGCATTCCTTATTAAAATCTATTGCACCAACCTTAATCTTGATACAGTTAAATCCTTGTTCCAGCTTTTCCCACAACTGTTTTTCCATAAAGTTAAAGTCGCCCATCCAGATCAGACCATTGATAGGAATGCCCTTAGATCCGGAAGTAAAGTCACTTTCGAACAGTTTTCTCTTTCCTCCATGCTGCAAATCCAGTAAAGCAGTTTCTAATGCAAAACGAATGGAAGGCCACTCTTGCAGGTATTGGTAAATTTCCTCACAATTATCTACAGAATTTTTCTTTGAAATAAGTCTGCAAATTTCATCCAGTTTTTCATCCAGGTCAAGCCTATCATCGATACTAAGTCCTTTTAATGGCGCGCATTCTCCTATCCCAAATGTAGAAAAATCCTTTTCCGAAGATATTATCAGATACCGTACTTTATGTGTGGTAAGCACTCCCCGAGAAGTCCCTGCCTCAAACTTAAAATCAAGAGTGTATTTTTTCCAAAAACAATTCAAGCCCATTTTAAATTATATTACTAATTGTATTTTACCGATATTATTTGACTATTAAGTCTTTAGTGGCATGATTCTCTAAGTTTTTTTCTATTAAAAATTGCAATAAGTCTATTTTTTTCATTAAATTGTCAATTATTTGGGAAATAATAAATCTATTAATCATGAAAAAACTTCACGTTATATTTATCCTGGCCTTAGTTCTTGTTACAGCTAACATGGCTGAGTCATTTGCTTTTACTCCTAAAAAACCGGGAAAACATAAAAGCGCAAAAAAATCTAAGAAGAAAAAATCAGGATATTACTATAATTTCCAGCATTAAGATATACTGAAGGAATAAAAAGGTTTATCACTTTTTATTCCTTCAAATTTATGTCGGCGAACCAGTATCCTAGTTCTTCTTCCTCTATCTTGCCTTCTGTTTCTTTTTTTACTTTGTAATATTTTACTACTTTTTCTGTACAGGCTATATTTAGCTCATTCCTGAATATTGGTCCAGCATAGACAAATGTATGAAACTCCCCATTTTCACCGCAAGGATCAGTGCCTGGTGCCATGTATCGTAATATTTCCTCAGATAAAGTTTCACCCACTATTTCTTCACTTATATTTTTGCAGCTTCCTGCACATATCATTGTTTTGAAACCTAATTTCAAAAAGCCAGAGAGTAGTTCAGTGGTGTCCTCTTTCCATAAAGGAAATACGGCTTTCATTCCCACTTTTTCCAGCTTTTCTTCCCTGTACCTTTTTAGATCTTCTAAAAATATATCTCCAAAAATGATATGAGACCCCCCCCTTTCTTTCCAGAATAACATTGCTTCTTCCATTTGCTTTTCATATTCTTCATTGGAACACACTTCAGGTATATAAACCTTATACAATGGAATCCCGATATGCTTTGCCTGAACGTCCATCAGATCTTCTCTCACCCCATGCATAGAAACTCTTGAGAAGGCAGAATTGATAGTCGTAAGCAAAGCCAATATCTCAAATTCCCCTGATGATATTGCTCTATACAAAGCAAAAGCAGAGTCTTTACCTCCACTCCAACAAAAAATTGCTTTTTGCATTTTTTTTATTTTTTGGATTTTATTTTACTGTCACTACCAGGAATTACAGTGGAGAAAGATCGACCTTTGGCTTTATCCTTTCCCGCCTGATGTTTGTAGTTATTATCTCCAGAAGCGTCTTCGCTAGATTCAACGATAATTTTTTTATTTCTCACTGTATCTTCTCTGGCAAGTTGCTGCTTATAATTGGAAGAACCTTTTGCTTTCGACTCTTTAATTAAAATACTGTTTTCTCTTTTACGAGGAGCTTTCTGAGCCTTAGCAGACAATCCTAAACTTAAAATTAAAATCACACAGGGGACAAAACGCTTGTGCATTATTACCAATATTAGAAAATCAAATATAAAGATTATGGAGGGAAAATTACTCAGATTAATAATACAAAGGTGCTGGTATTGCTTCCAGCGAACTGAAGGTTTGAAAATTGGTATTATTCTTTTTTATCTCTACATAAATTTCTTGTTTATTTTCAGTTTGCCTTCCCTTTGGTGAAAAGATAATAGTTTGTTTTCCTTCCGGAAGTTTAAGCCTTGCATAATAAATGCTGTGTGGCAATGTTTGCCAGTTCCTTGTATCGGCCTGTTCTGATATGGCATTAACAATACTAAAAGCCGCTCCCAGATCACCGTTTTGCTGTCTTATTTTATATTCAGCTGCTTTCTTTAGGCCAAGACGAAGCAAGGATTTTCCCAGCTCCAAAAGCATTCGATCTTTTAGAGACTTGAAAGCAATTGCATTGATATCTTCGGCTAGTTGTAAAGGAACTTCCTTTCCTCCTCCTGATAAAACTGCACTTTCATAAACTAAAGGTCGCTCTACATACTTTGGAAATGCTACACGTATAAATTCCAGCTTGCTTAAGCCGCTGGATTGATAATCCTCATTGTTAATAACAAATGGAAAGTTTAATCCCAATTCAGGATTAACGAAAGTAACTATACCTCCCTCTCCTCTGACAATACTGAAGTTGATACTCCACTCTTCTTTAACAGGCCCAAGACCATCATGCCAGATGAAAACAAGGTCGCCTTCATCTTTTCCCGCCGATGGCTGATATTTTATCCCAAGATCTTTTTCAAACTTGACAAGTTCTTCATTAAAACCACTGAGGTAAGCAGTTCTCAAAAGGTCTTGTTTAAGCTGTTCAGGAGCGTTAAGATTGAACATCTTCTGATAATCGGCCTGGTATATCTCCAAAGCATTTCGATAAGCTATAAAGGCGTTATTATAATCTTTATTAGCATCGTAAACAATTCCCATCAAAAGATGAATGAATGCATCTCTTTTATATTTATTATCTGATTTGTATTTATCACTTAGCTGATTTAAACGAATATCCATTCTTTTGCATTCTACCAGCGCCTCTTCAGGCTGTCCCAGCTTCAGGTAGTTCAATGCCATGTAGTAATGCATCATCAAGAGTTCAAATTCCTCTCCGTAGTATTCGACCATTTTAGGATTGGTCAGAAAGGATACTCCTTCATTCAGCAGGTTTCTGTGGTGATTATCAGCAATTCTGTAAGCCTCTTCAAAATGATCGTTGCTTCCGTTATAGTTACCTTGCATAGAAGCAACAACCCCTCTGTTTAAATAATAAATAAGCTTGTTTTTTCCCTTTGCCCCCTTTTTATCTTTAGCCAATACATCCTCAGCTTCCTTGAGTTGTCCTTGAGCAAAATAAGTATTGAACTTAATATTTTTCTGATAATAGGAAACGCAGGAAAAACACAAGCCTGCAAAAATCAAACAAATTATAACTCGTCCCATCCCCCACCGGTACTTAGTCTACTTAATTAACTATGTATTTCTTAATTTTCTTGTCCCCGATCCAAACAAGCTCATTGGTTTCAAGATCAGCCAGTTCAAGATTGATCTGATAAAACACTACTTTTCTCTTACCTTCAGAGTCCACAATTGAATTAATCGTACCGAATACCATATAATCAGCACCAAGCTCTCTACCCCATTTTTTCTGAGTCTCAGGAGATGCAAATTGTTGTTGATCTGCTCTTTCCTCTCTTAACTTTTCTCTGAATTCAGCATTTTGAACAACTCTTATAGTACCTGTATTGATACATTCTCTTTCAAGGTCTTTAATGAAAGTAAGAGCATCAATATGTTCATGGCTTTTATTGCTGATTACACCCACTATAATAGTTGGCTTTTTATTATTTCTTGCCATGAAGTCATTTCTCCATGGTCTGTTAATCATATCCTTAGCCATTTCTTCAGCTACCAGCCTTGAATCTACATCATTCCAGCGGCCACTTAGATCGATCTGTTGATCAGGACTTACCCTTGTAACCGTCTTTTTAGTACATGAACCGGCAAGGATCAATACTGTAAGAAGGCTGAAAATAACTTTAAAGGAAATTCTCATTGTATGCATTGTTTATTCTTGTATGTTTAAAATTTCGCTATCAGGCGGACATTCAAAAACCTTGCCGATAAAGCATTCGGAACAGCAAATTGATGATTTTGAAAATCACTAACCCAGTAATAACTGATTGTATTATTTACCCCAAATAGATTAAGTACTTCGAAGCTTAACCAAAGTGATTCAAAGAGAGACTTTTTCAATACTTCTTTATCCTGCATAGTTAATAATTTTGAAAAACCTATGTCTACTCTTCTGTATGACGGAGTAGTTGCCGTGGCTCTTAAGTTTTTATTTTCAGGAGGGCCGAATGGTAATCCTGAGCCATACACCAGATTCAAATACATTTTTATTGTAGGGTTATTAGGCAAGTGGTCTTGAAAGAAAATCGCAGCTGTTACCCTTTGATCTGTAGGCCTTCTTATATACCCGCGATTGTCTCCCTGAACATCTTCCATTGTTTTTAATAAACTGAGACTGAACCAAGACTGTTCTCCTCTAACAAATTCCCCGCTGACTCTGAAGTCTATTCCTGCAGCATACGCATTTGCAAGGTTCTGACCATAATATCTCAATCTGACATTATCAACATCGTAAGGCACAACGTTTGTCAGGTATTTATAATAAATTTCTGATATAAATTTAAACTCTCTTCCCCATGACATGAACTTCAGATCACTTCCTGCAATAAAATGATAGGAGGTCTGCGCTTTAAGTTTAGTATTGACCTCTCCATCAAAATTCCTCAGTTCTCTGTAGAATGGAGGTTGTTGATATACACCGGCAGCCGCTCTGAGCATTAAGTTGGGTTTTGAGGCAGGTATCCAGCCATACTGAAGACGAGGACTTACAAGCAGTTGCTTATTTAATGTCCAATAATTCAACCTTACTCCATAAGTTAAAATATGAGTTGAGTCAGGCGTATAAGTATCCTGAATATAGCCTTGATTTCTCCATGAACTCAAATCAACTGAAGTGTTTATATATCTCGTCAGGGTTACATAAGAAGCAGAATCAATAAAAGAATATTCACTTAACCGGTCATCAATAATCTCTTTAGTAAGAGTATATCCATATTCAACCTTATTCTTTGAATTCAGATTATAGTAACCTCGGTGAGTAAAGTTAAAAATTGAAGCCCTCAGGTTATTTCTCCCATGCTCAAAGCTTGTTCCAATGCCTCGTATAATAAGTGGTGCATTAAGTGTAGGGAAAATACCAGAGCTAGGATCTGTTTCTATTTCATATAATTTATAACCAGCCTCTACATCAAACCCTTCGCTTTCTATTGTTCTGACTCCTGATGCTATAAATTCTGTTTTAAATCGTTTGGTAAACTGGTGTGCGAAAACAAGTCCGCTTTGAAAAGTCTCATACTCCATGATTTCCTTGCCATCAAAATCAACAGTCAGATTCATCACCTGATAAAGCGTTCCAAATTGCACCTTACTCTTGGATGGAAACACTTGATATTTGTTTTTTGAATAGCTTAATAAAAGTCCCAAAGTAGTCCGTTTTCCATACTCTGCAGCCTTACTTTTCTTAGTTAAATCAAGAGAAATAAAAGATTGGATATCATAAAATTTTGGTTTGTATTGACCTTTAACAGGGAGTGTTTTAAGAAGGTATTGCGATGACTTCTGCCTGGCACCAATAGAAATAGATAACCTCTTATTAAATGCTGAGTTTTCGAGATATAAAGCGTTGTTCAACAAACCCGCTGTAATAGTTCCCCTCAGGTTTTTAGGCTCTCTGTATTTTACCGCTAACATTGATGACAGCTTATCCCCATATCTGGGCTGCCATCCACCTGCAGAAAATTCTATGTCAGCGACCATATCCGGATTAATAAAACTTAATCCTTCCTGCTGACCACTCCTTACAAGGAAAGGTCTGTATATCTCTATTCCGTTAACATATACCAGATTTTCCTCAAAATTCCCCCCACGCACACCATATTGAGAAGTAAGCTCACTGTTAGAAACAACGCCCAGCCCCACTGTGGACAGGATTTTATTAAAATCACCAAATGCAGATGGAAGATATTTTGGAATTTTAGGATCTATTTTGATTGTACTAACCTGCCCTCCGGATTCCTCTCTAAATTTCCCTTTAACCTCAACTTGTTTGAGCATCTGAATATCAGGTTTCAGCTGTACAGCAATAGTGCCGGCATTCCTTTCGGAAGGATTTATTTGTTTTACAAAATTTTCATAACCAAGAAAGGATATGACGATTGTATAAACAGAGTCATCTTGTATATTGAATGCAAATCTCCCTTCTGAATCAGAATGAAAGTGAAATACAGGTTTCCATTGCTGGTCGTATAATACAACATCAGCATTAGGAACAACTTTTCCCTGCTCATTTACAATTTGTCCTGAAACGATCTCTTTGTCCTGACCAAGAGCCACCAAAGAGGATATAACCAGCAAAAAAATAAAATAAAAAATCCTTTTACCCATCTCAATTCTAAACGACGGTTTCAGGAAAATATTATCCTAAAGATTTAAGAGATGATATTGTAGCCTGTGGATCCTTAGAGTTAAATACAAAGCTTCCTGCAACCAGTACATTAGCTCCAGTATCCAGTAATTGCTTTGCATTTTTATCAGAAACACCACCATCGATTTCTATCAGGAAATTGGCTTTAGCTTCTGCTCTCATCTTATCCAGCTGTTTGATCTTTTCAAAGGTTCTGGTAATGAACTGTTGTCCTCCAAACCCGGGATTTACAGACATTATACAAACCAGATCAATGTCATTCAGTACGTTTTCCAAAACATTTACAGGAGTATGCGGATTAATAGCCACACCAGCTTTACATCCTGCAGCATGAATCTGCTGAATAACTCTGTGAAGATGAGTGCAAGCTTCTGCATGAACACTGATATAAGCTGCTCCAGCATCTTTAAAAGCTTCAATATATTTCTCCGGTTGTACAATCATTAAATGCACATCGAGAGGTTTCTTAGCATGCTTATTGATGGCTGCACATACTGGCAAACCAAAAGAAATATTAGGAACAAAAACACCATCCATTATATCAACGTGGAACCAGTCAGCCTGGCTTTCATTAATCATGGTAACATCTCTTTGCAGGTTTGCAAAATCAGCAGAAAGAACTGAAGGGGCTATAATCGGTTTCATATGACCACAAATATAAATAAAATGAAAGGATGTTAACTTAAAGAAAAACGTATTTATTGAAGGATAATTCTTATTACCTGATTTGCACTAATACTATTTAGCACTAGGATATATACACCTCTCTGAATGTCACCGGGAAATGTTATCTGATTTATTTTTTCTGCCTTTGATAAAGTTTTGGCAAATATTTTTTTACCTGTTAAATCAAATAATTCAGCCTGCACATCATTGCTGACTAAATCATTTTCAATAATGAGTTTTACTTCTCCAGGAATAGATACCGGATTTGGGAAAAGTCCGGCAATCACTGTATCTGCGCTTGAAAAGGCTATGGCTTTTTCAAAGTTAGGAATTCCAAATCCGTATTGAAAATCAGGGTTCTCTGCTTTTGAGGCTGTTTTTTTCAAAGCATCTGTAATTTCTTTATTAGAAAGGTCAGGTCTGGCCTGCCAAAGACATGCAACCAGTCCTGCCACTAGAGGACAAGAAAATGAAGTGCCATTGGTAGTTGAAAATGAATTATCCGGATTCCCCGCATATACTCCTGCCCCCATTGCTGTCAGGTCTGGTTTTATTCTGCCATCTGCCGAAGGGCCAACCGAACTGAAGCTAGCATAATTTTTTGTTGAATTGACAGCTCCTATAGTAAGAACTGAAGGTCCGTCAGCTGGCGCTGATACATATTTCCATGATTTGTTTCCTTCATTGCCTGCGCTGTTCACCACAATCATTCCCTTTGCAAAGGCCGTCTCAGCAGCCTTTGTCACCACAGTGGACTTCCCATCCATATCTGCATAGGTGTGATCCTGCGCCGGAAAATCAAATGTATTATATCCTAATGAGCTTGAAATGATATCAGCACCTGCACTGTCGGCATATTCTGCTGCCAAGAGCCAGTTATACTCTTCCAGAATCGTTTCTGAAAAATCGTTTTCTGTTCTCAACAATAAAAAAGAAGCATTATAAGCGGGACCTACAATTTTACCCTCTTCAAAACCTGCAAGCACCGATAATACATTCACTCCATGATTTCCATCATCATATACATTCTCTTCTCCCGAAACAAAATCATATGTGCCTATAATTTTTTCACCCTGAAATAAATGATTGAAAAATGTAAGTGTATTGGCATTTAAAAAACCATTATCCAAAACTGCTATAAGCTTACCTGCTCCTGAATACCCTGCAGCATGTATAGCAGGAACTCCAATCATAGCGTTTTGAGTCAGTGAAGGGCCATAGTCAATAGAAGAAGATGAAGATTGTTGATGAACCGAGGATGAAACAGAAGAAAGCCTTAATGGATTAGAAACTTCTTCAGCTGGTTGAAGATACTCTACTGATTTAACAAATTGCTTTTTACTGATTTCTTCTGAAACCTCTTGCGACGTTTCTGCAATCACACCATTCAGCCATCTTGAAGATCCTTTGATTGTAATACCTAATTTATTCAATGAATCCAGGTAATTTTTATTAACAGGTAAATCTTCTTCCTGAATCTGAATACCTTGAGCCTTTCTCCTAGCGATCGCTTTCGGAGAAAGAAACTCTTCAGGAGCATTTAGAGAATAATCGGAAGCAGACTTATCAGTAAATGTAACAAAGTATAGATTAGTCTGAGCGAGACCTTGAAATGATAAAAAAATAAATAAGCAGAAAATTGCTTTACTCTTTGCCGTAAGCATATATTTTCTGAACATAGGTTTCTCCTGTCTTTATAACATATTTCCCTATAGCAGAAGAAGACTGGTCATATTCATAAATCCTTTTTTCTTTATAAATAAGGCCAACATGCTTTGCATAATACTCGACTTTGTACTTCTTTTCAATCAGGTTTTGATTATCAGCCTGGATAATCTTTACAGAATTGGGGAAATAAATTGTATCAACATAGAAAGTACGTTTGAGGTCCTTTACTTTGTAGAACTCTTGTCCAAGTGTGTTTTCAGCATTCCCATCCCAGGTTTTATCATTTTCCAAAGGAAAAGTCATCTTTATAAACCTGATATTATTTTCCATTCTTGTAACATTATTCTTACTGTTAAACTCGCTCCATACAGAATCTGGTTGTGCGGACCAAGGGTCTGCTAGACTTTTCTTAGTATACCTCTCCACTCTGTATTTTACTTCATCGCCAGCTCTGAATGTATCACCAATAATTTCCTTGAGATAATAAAATGAATGAGTCGAATCACTTACCCCATATGTTTTTTTATCTACAGAATATAGAACATACATTCCCTTTTCAATTGGGAAATACTGATAGTCGGATACATCAGGATCCTGTTCACTAGAGCATCCGGTAATTAAAAAAGATGCAACAAAAAAGAAAATTAATGAGAAAAATCTATTCATTGTTTTGTCTAAAGCTTGATGTAATCCATCCCCCGCCTACCACATCGTTACCTTCGTAAAAAACCGCTGCCTGTCCTGGTGCAATTGCAGTTACTCCCTGATGAAAAAGTACCTTCATTTCATCACCGACCTGTTCAATAAGCGCAGGAGTGCCACCATCGTTATATCTGACTTTTGTCACCGTTTCTAATTTTCTGCCAATTAGATCAGGATATTTAAGCATATTCAGCTTCTTCACCAACATTCCGTCTTTAGCCAACTTTTCTAAAGATGATAGCACGACACGGTTTTTATCTTTCTGAATTTCTGAAACAAATACAGGATAGCCTAATGCTATTCCTAAGCCTTTTCTCTGACCAATTGTATAAAAAGGATATCCCTCATGTTTTCCTACTATTGTGCCATCTTCCAGCACAAACTCTCCTCCTCTAACCGAATCTTCCAAGCCAGGAATTCTTCTTTTCAGGAAGCCTCTGTAATCGTTATCCGGAACAAAGCATATCTCGTATGATTCAGATTTATTTACCAAATCTACAAACCCTCTTTCCTGAGCAAAGGCTCTGATTTCTGTCTTTCTTAAGTGGCCCAGCGGAAATCTTGTTCTGCTCAGACTTTCCTGAGAAATTCCCCACAAAGCATAAGACTGGTCTTTATTTTCATCAAGGCCTTTAGATATCACATATCTGTCGTTTTCCTTTCTGATATTAGCATAGTGACCAGTTGCGATAAATTCACACCCAAGTTTATCGGCACGTCTTAACAGGGCATCCCATTTTATATGTGTATTGCACAACACACAAGGATTTGGTGTTCTGCCTGCAAGGTATTCGTCCGTAAAATGGTTGATTACATAATCGCCGAATTCTTCTCTGATATCAAGGATATAATGTGGAAAACCAAGCTTTACTGCAATATCTCTGGCATCATTAATAGAATCAAGACTACAGCATCCAGTTTCTTTCTTAGTACCTCCGGAAGACGCATAGTCCCATGTCTTCATAGTCATACCAACCACTTCATATCCTTCTTCATGAAGCATAACAGCAGCAACAGAACTATCAATTCCGCCGCTCATAGCTACCAAAACTCTTCCTTTAGTACTCATTATATAATTAATTCGGGAAATATCTCAACTGTAACCTCAAAGGTTAAAATTGCATAAGTTAAATCTGAGGGAAAAAAATCAGTTTATAGACTCCCTTACTTTTTTTGTGTATTCTCTTAACGCTTCTTTAAATTCAATATTTTTAGCACTCATTTCTTCCATAATCCAAAGAGCCGCAATCACGTGCGTAAGTTGCTCTCCTTCATCCCCACCCTCTACAGAAATCTTTAGAGCCTCACCTTCTATCAGGTCATTTTCAGCCTGTTTTAAGTCTGAAGGTGTGTAGTTTTCTACAAGTAATTTTATCGCAGGTATTTTCATTTAAGTATTATTTTATTTCCAAATGCAGACCTGCATTCCAATACTATTTAAGCTTCTCAAGTGCCTCTACTACAGCTTCTTCTTTACTGGAGCATAGAGTTTCTACTAAAACTCCGTTTTGGAATGTGGCGAAAGTAGGAAGGTTATTGACATTAGCTTTCTTCCTTGCTTCAGGATTACTTTCAGCATTCACTTCAAGAAATACGATACCCGGAAATCTCTCGTCATTAGATAATCTCTTGTATTTCGGGGCAAACAATTTGCATGAACCGCACCAATCCGCATAAAATTTCACAATCACATTGGGATTTTTTGCAAGTTCCGCATCAAAATTAGAATCTTCTACTGCTATAACTGGCATAACTTAATTTTTGAGTCCAAAGATACCGAAAAAATGTTCCTGAAACTTTCGACTTTAACTTATTTTTAAATTAATTTGTTTTTGAACTATTTAACGGTAATTGGGATATGGCATTAAAAACTCTTGTAAAGGTAAGCGAAGTAAATAACCTAAGTGATGCACGCTATTGTGCTGGTATGGGGGTTGAATTAGTAGGATTTCCACTGGATGAAAACCATCCTAAATTTATAGAATTAAGCTCTATTCGAGAAATAGTAAACTGGATATCAGGGGTTAAAGTAGTTGGGGAGTTTGCTGGCGACAACATTTATAACATGAACTATCTGGCAGAGCAACTGAACCTTGACTATGTGCAGCTCAATCATTTAATACATCCAGAGTTTTTACCAGGACTGAAAAAACCTGTAATCCTAAAAATTGACTTCAATAATGAAAAGCCTTCTGAAACTATTGAAGTATTAAAAAAATATGAAAACATGGTTGCCTATTTCCTGTTAGAAAATAATACAGAGCCTGAGTTGAATGATATGAAGGATTTACTTGGAGATATTTGCCAAAAATTTCCCATCATTCTAGGATTTGGTATTCAGCAATCTGCTTTACCACTCATTATTGACACAATAAACCCATCAGGGATTGCTCTAAAAGGTGGGGAAGAAATAAAACCCGGACTTAAAGATTTTTCCGAATTATCTGAAATATTAGAAGAACTGGAAGTAAATGACTGACAAGATGAAAACTATTTTTACGCTAACACTTTCTCCTACCATTGACAAAAGCTGCACTGTAGATCATGTATATGCGGAGCACAAACTAAGATGTTCAGAACCTGTTCACGAGCCAGGTGGCGGCGGAATTAATGTTTCCAGGGCAATTAAAAAACTTGGTGGTGATTCTATTGCCGTTTATCCCAAAGGCGGACCAACGGGAGAATTATTGAATCAACTTTTAAATAAGGAAGGCATCAACCAATATCCTATTGAAGTTGAGCATTGGAGCAGGGAAAATTTCATCGTGGTTGAGACAACTACCAATAGGCAATACAGATTTGGAATGCCTGGTGCTCCACTTTCTCAGGCAGAATGGATGAAGTGTCTTGATGAGATAGATGCTCATGGAGAAAAAATTGATTATCTGGTTGCCAGTGGCAGCATGCCTCCAGGCGTTCCTTCCGACTTCTATGCAAGGCTTGCTAAAATAGGTAAGCGAAAAAATGCAAAACTGGTCCTTGATACTTCAGGTGAAGCCTTAAAAGAGGCAATCAACGAAGGTATTTATCTTTTGAAGCCTAACGTAAAAGAGCTTAGCGAATTAATTGGATCCGAATTAAAGACCATTCATCAGCAGGAAGAAGCGGCTCTTGAAATAATCAAAAAACACAAGATAGAAATAATGGTAGTTTCGCTTGGAGCTTTCGGGGCTTTTATTGCATCAAAAGATGGGGTAGACCATATATCTGCTCCTTCTGCTGCTAAAAAGAGTACTGTGGGAGCTGGAGACAGTATGGTTGCAGGTATAGTGCTTTCTCTTTCAAGAGGGTGGAGTCATCTGGATGCTCTGAAATATGGAATTGCTTGCGGAACTGCCGCCACTATGAATCCTGGTACAGAACTGTGTAATCTTGAAGATGTCAATACACTTTATAATTGGATCAATACAATGGAAAAAAGAGGTCAACCCGATCAGTTGAACTCTACTTTTAAATAGTTAATCAGCGCATTTTCCATTAAAAACCGGCGTTCGTAAGTTGTTTGAATACCATAATGATCTGAAAGCATTGGGGAATTATAAAGATCTTCTGTATGAATAATTGATTTTATACGATCTTTATAATTTTCCATAACCGCCAATGTATATTCATGCAATTGAAGGTTATCAGTTTTTAAGTGAAGTATCCCTCCTGGTTTTAAAATCTTGAGATAGCTATCGATATATCGAGGATAAGTCAATCTATGCTTTTCATGCTTGTCAACTGGTCTTGGATCAGGAAAGGTAATCCAGATCTCATCAGCTTCTCCTTCTGAAAAGAAATTTTCAAGCTCATACATCCTAATTCTCAGAAATGCAGCATTAGTAAGGTTATTTTCTTCAGCAACACAGCTTCCTTTCCAGATTCTCGCCCCTTTAATATCAACACCTATATAGTTTTTTTGAGGGAAAAGTGATGCTAAACCTGTTGTATATTCTCCTCTTCCACATCCCAGTTCTAGTATTATTTCATTTTCATTATCAAAAAAGTTGTTCCAATTGCCTTTAATCTTCTCAAATATCTCCTTACCTGGCTCTACTACATTTCTTCTTTGAGCATTTACGGCAAACCTTTTTAATTTATTCTTTCCCATTTTTTAATAAGTACTACTAACTATAAATTGTCCAATTCGGATACTACAAATGTACTTCCTCCGATAAATATAAAATCATCTTGTGACGCTGCTGCCTGCGCCTTTTGAAGAGCAACATTAACATCTTTCTCTACTGTGCCTTTTAAACCAAACTTCACTGCTTCTTGAAATAATATTTCGGCTTCAAGAGCACGCGGAATCTTTGGCATACAAAAATAATAGATTGCATCTTTTGGCAAAAGCGTTAGTATTTTCGAAACATCCTTATCCTTTACCATTCCAAAAACAATAAAGAGCCTTTTGTATGAATAACATTTAAGCTGATTCAAAACCTCCTTTATTCCAGCTTCATTATGCCCTGTATCACATACAACCATAGGATCAATACCTAACACCTGCCAGCGACCTTTCAAACCTGTAAGAGCCACAACTTCTTTGATCCCTTTTCGGATTGCTGTTTCATCAATTTCAAATCCCTTTTGATTTAAAATCTCTGCTGTTTTCAAGACACCAGCCAGATTTTTCAGCTGATACAAGCCAGGAAGACCTGATCTCAAATCTTTATAAATTAAGTTGCCATTATGGAATATATCCAATATCAGATTTCCATTCTCAAGCCTTTTATTGATCAGGCTGAATTCAGATGATGCAAAAGTAATTGGAGATTTTTGTTTTTGAGCAACTTGAATAAATACATCTGCGACAGATTCTTGTCTTTCACTTAATACCACTGGAATGTCAGTTTTAATAATTCCAGCCTTTTCACCCGCAATCTGAGGTAATGTATCTCCTAAAATATTCTGATGATCCAGACTGATATTTGTGATTAGGGATACAAGTGGTTGAACGATGTTGGTTGAATCCAATCTTCCACCAAGTCCTGTTTCAATAATAGCGATATCAACCTTCTGAGATCTGAAATAGTCAAATCCCAGTATGGTGGTCATTTCAAAAAAAGAAGGATTTAACTTTTCAAAAAGTCCTTTATGACTTTGAACAAAGTCTACAACAACCTCTTCCGGAATATTCTCACCATTGACTTTAATGCGCTCGGCAAAGCTTTTCAGATGTGGAGAGGTAAATAGACCAACTTTATATCCCGCAGACTGCAATACAGCAGCAAGAAAATGAGATGAACTTCCTTTACCGTTTGTTCCGGCAATATGAACTGAAGGAAAGCTATTTTGGGGATTATTAAGAGCCTCGCAAAGCGCACTTATATTATCAAGGCCACTCTTTAAAGCAGAGGAGCCCACCTTTTCAAACATAGGCAGGCTCTCATATAAATATTTTACTGTTTCCTTAAATGAATTCACTTTATCTCGACCGCACAATAATGGTGTATTTTCCTGAAGCTCTCGGCGGGGGCTTTACATTGTCTCTTGTCCGCTCTACACTCCATTTTCTTTCTATTTCATCCTGATAATATTTTACCAGAGAAGGACTAACTGTTTTTTCAAGAACTGTAATTCTCGTCAATTCTCCTTCCTCATCAACTTCTATATTAAAAACGATTTTTCCGTTTTCATTTGTCTGATCTTTTTCCGGACGGAATGCCAGATTCCAACCTGTAAGTTCCAGCCTAGGACCCGGACTTCCATCACCTGGAGTACCATATAGAGCATTGGAATTTATAGAACCATTAGGGTCACCCTGATCACCTACTTTACCTTTTCTATCTCCGTTATTATTGGATCCTGATTGGCTGGTTCCAGAAGTTCCTCCGGCTCCTGTTTTTTCAGGGAAAAGCGCTTGGGAAGTGACAGTCTGTTCCTTTTTAGGCTCTTTCTTTGGCTCCTTTATCTCTAAATCCTTCTTTTCTACTTTCTTTTTTGGCTCTTCCTTCTTCTTTTCCTCCAACTGATATGCACTTTCTTCGCTACCAGTTACGATCTCTCCTTCAGTACTTTCAGGAATCTCTTCAGCCACAGGTTCTTCTACATCCACCATCTCATTTGGTGCTGGTTCTCCAGGGGCAGGATCATCATTTTTTGAATCTCCGACCGGACCAGTATTCTGAAGATCTCCATATCCTGCTGGATCAATTCCAAAATTCAAAACAACCCCTCCTTTTCCCTTTCCACCATCTCCATCCATGAGAGGATCTGGCTTATCCCAGGCTAGAAGAAAAAAGAAACAAATAGCAAGAAGGCAATGAATCCCAATGGAAGTCATTGCCCCTATTCTTTCGTTTTTTATATCCTGTTTTTCCTGATTATCCATTCGTTCTATTCCAAATTCAAGTTAACTACTAAGTTACATACTTCAATAATAGTTCAAACTGATTTGATTTTTTCTCAGGCAATTAAAAGGTCATTACCCAGGTTGAGCTTCCGTATTTTGATTTATAATCTTCCAGTTTGCTTTTAGCTTCTTCTTTATCAGAGAAATCCGCTACAGAAACTTTATAAAACTTGTTGGTTTTAGATGGCTTAATTAAAGTAGCATCTACACCTTCTTTGTCAAATTTCTTTTTAAGTCTGTAAGCATTGTCTCTTTTAGAAAAAGAACCTACAATGATAAAGAAACGACCAGACTTCTCAGATATTGCAGGAGTCTTAATCGGCTCAGCTGCTTTCGATGAAGAAGATACATCTGCGCTTAATTCAATATTATTATGCTCTGGCTGATATGCTTCAGCAACAGGAGCCACAGCCTCTGCTACTTCTGATGGTTCTGCGGCAACTTCGTCTTTTATAAGTGGTTCAACTTTCTCTGCAACCGGAGCTTCATTTTTATGAAGAAGGTCAAATGGGAAAACGCTGCTTAAGCTGTTATTTTTCTGGTTGTATAAAAATGCTCCCGCAATTCCCAAAACAAGAATTGGAAGTAATACTAAAATAACTTTAACTCCTTTGTTTTTTTCTTTTGCAACCGGATTACCATTCTCATCCAGCGTAACAGGCTCTGGTTTTTCTGCTGCTTTTTTTACCGGAGGTCTAAGGCCTCTGGTTGGTACTTTTGCCATATTAGAATCTCTATCTATTGGTTTGAAATATAATTCAGATAATCCAAAACTATCATCCAGGTAATTTATTTTATTCTCCGGCTCAAACTCCAGCAAACCATCTGCATTATAGAAGAAACCTCCTATGCCTTTAAAAAAATATTGATTATACCTTTTCAGATTTTCTTTAAGGTTGCTTACAAAATTTTCAACCATTTGATTTGCAAGCACCCTATCAACACCCTCAATCTCCGCCACATAGCCTATCAATACGCCATCGTTATTGATTAGTTGCCCATTAAACGCAATTTTTTTAACCGGTGGTATAAACTTATTACTGACAGGATGAATATCGGCCGAAGAGTAATTTGTAATAAACCCTCCGAATCCGGGTATCACCACGCAATCATAGGTATAGAGTAAATCTTTTATGTAAATTTCTATCATTTTCAAAACGAGTAAGTTACGCCACCCAATATGTTAATTCCTTTAACAGGGTAGTACAAATATCTTTGATATTTTTTAGATAATATATTATTAAATTCCAAAAACGCAGAAAAAGCCGGTGAAAATCTATATTCAACCTTAAGATTAAGATCGGTTATAGGTTTTAGTTTTACGACTTCATTCTTAACAAAGTTTTTGGCTTTTAATCCGCTAATATAGTAAATATCAACATTTATAAATATTTTTTTCTCTAAATTATACCTTCCGCTGAAAGATGTATAAAAAGATGGTCTCTCCCACGCATACTCAAAGTCGCTGACATTGTACCCATAATAATTCAATTTGTACTCCACCATCAGTTCCTTTGAAACATCATAGGACAGCTCCCCTGTCAACTGTGTAAGAGAAGTATTTCCTTTGTCATATAGCGTAACAAATCTTGAGGTATCAGGATTTCCATTATTGAAAAAATAAAGGTTTTTATAATTCTGATAAGAGAATCTAGCATTATAATTCAGTTTTCCGATAACATGGCCTTTGGCTCCTACAAAAAACTCAATTGACTTGTTGGTATGCAAAATCGCAGCATTATTCCCAAGATATGGATTGTCATATACAAATTTCCTCAATGTATTTTTTTGCATTTCCCCATCCAATCCTGCATAAGCGATCAATTGTTTATCTAACACATCATACTCTGCTTTCAGATTAGGATATAGATGAACGCCTTTCACCGACTTAACTGAATCATTAGTATAAGCAACATTGAATCCAAGGTTCAGTCTTATTTTATCCATTACCATGGAATATGAAGGCTTCAGCATAAAAAATGCTCTGTTAACTTTACTTGAATCTTTTCTATTTGATAAAGAAAGCACCGCTCCTACATTGACTTTTCTATCTTCATCCAGCTTGTAAACGCCATTAAAATCTGTCAGAAATTCGCCTTCTTTTGCTTTGAATCGGTCACTTAAATGATAATAATTAAATCCGAGATTGTAACTGATCTGATTGGTTTTATCAAGGTTTTCAACACCTGCATTGATATTAAACAACTGATAGACTTGTTTTATATCTTGTAACTTCAATAGATTTTCATCTCCACCATAGTAATTGAATCTCATCCTGGAATATCCAATACCACCACTGATTACCTGATTTGAAGTAAAATATTTACCATAAGCTTCAGCGAGGTTTTCACTCATGCCTGACAATGATTTTCCAACCGGACCATTTTTGGATGAGTAATGCTTATAATGAAGTCCGTAAAGATATTTCTCGCTTCTCTTACTGTTTATAAAAGCTTCCAGATAAGGAGTTCCGTAATTACCGAAACCTGCCTTCACATAATTACCATAAAACTTCTTAAGAGGTTCATCCGGCATCATGAGCAATTTTATCTTACTTGGAAGATTAGGTAAGTTTAATTTCACTTCCTCAAGCTTATATTCCTGAGGCTTGGTCGGAGGTGTCTTCACATCAAAATGAACTTTCTCAAAGTTTCTGGTAGCTTCCGGAAGATCAAGTTTCAATTCTTTATCATAGATCACAACCTTGTCCTCAATTTCGCCCTGACCAAAAGCAATATTAAAAAATGAAACAGCAACAGCTAAAATAACTGCTATTTTAAATGATCTCATAAAAGTATTTTTTCCGTTATTCATTGCTCTTTCCCTCCTGTCCTTTTTCTACCTTTTCAGTTTCTTTCTCCTTCTCTTTTGATTCCAATTCGCTTAATCTGACTTTGGCCTTTTCTACAGTCTCTTTATGTGGCGACTTTTCAATTATTGATTTCAATGTAGCCTTAGCTTGGAACAGCTCATTAAGGGCGACAAAATTATCAGCAATAAGGAGAAATGACTTGCCTAACCAATTCTCATAAATGGAGAAATTATTATTAAGATCATATAAAGTCTCGAGAGACTGTTTATACTTTTTGTCATTATATTGAATTTGTGCAATCAGATACTGAGCTTCCGCCGCATTAATATCTTTAGCAGCATTTATTGTCTGAATAAAATGATCAACAGCTTTATCATTCTCTCCTTTAGCCATGGCTATCTTACCTTGGTAAAGCATTGCTTTGCTTTCCGCATCAAGGGTTGAGTTACCTTGTTTCAGAATTTCAGAAGTGTAATAAAGAGCGGAATCATATTTCTGAGTATTGTAATAAGCATCTACAAGACCCACATTTGCAATAGATCTGTCTTTCTTTCCTCTGGCCTGAGCAAGAAGAATCTGATAATAATTTTTAGCAGCCTGATAATCTTTATTTAAAAGACTAAGATCTGCTAACCTTTGAATTGCTTTGTTATAATAACTACTTGATCTATCCTCAATAACTTTCTTATAATATTCAATCGCGCTTGTCAACTCGTTTTGTCTGTAATAAGATTCAGCCATATAGTATTGAGCTTCTTTTACATTAGGGTTATCAGGATTTCCGCTGATAAAGGTAAGGAACGACTGTATCGCTTGAGGATATTTCTGATTATTGTAAAGTGCTTTTGCATTTTCAAATTCAAGAACTGTTAATGAAGCTGATTCTTTATTGTCCGGATTATATTCTTTGAACTTAGCAAGTATTGCAGGAAATTCTTCTTCCCTTCCTGCTGCCGCAAGGGCTTCCTGGATTCCTTTAAGTGCATTTTGAGACTCTTCATGAGTAGGAAGATTATCCAAAATGTATTGATAATCCTTTATCGCTTTTTCATATTCTTTGAGGTTAAAATATGCTGTTGCTCTTCTGCTATATGCATATGGTGCATATGGACTTCCTGGTTTTATGCCAATCAATGCACTGTATGCTTTTACTGCATCATTGTTTTCGCCTGTCTGAAGCTCCAATTGTCCTTCCTGGAATAAAGCATCATCATAGTATAAAGAATTAGGATAACGCTTGATTACAGCTTCAAAATTTGTCTTAGCATCCAACACTTCTCCTAAGTTCATTTTTACAAGACCTCTCTGGTAATAGGCATAATCAATGTCAGAGCTTTTATCTGCTACAGCCTCATCATAGTATTTTATCGCCTGCTCATACTGCTTCGTCACATAATACAAGTCAGCCAACCTAAGCAAGGCATCATTATAGTTTTGTTTGTTCTTTTCACCTTTGACCTTATCAATATACGCCCTGAAATGAGGCAATGCTTTATCAAATTGCTTGGTATTATAATATGCATATCCTATTCCATATCTGGACTTCAGATAATATTCATTATCATCTTTAGCATTTGTAAACACAGCTGCATATGCATTTATAGCTGCATTATAATCTTTCAGATAAGATAAAGCTTCGCCTTTCCAGAAGTTTGCATAAATCACGTAATCCTTATTAATAGGATATTCCAATGATCTGTTAAACATATCAATTGCTTCCTGAAAGTTGTTATTATTTAACAGCTCAGTTCCTTTCAAAAAAGTTACAATCTGATAAGTTGCATTGATTCTAAGACTCCTGGATTTAAGACCTTCAATATATGAGATGGCGTCAGAATAATCTCTGGTTTTTAGTAGGGACTCACTAAGAATTTCAGTTGCTTCAGGAACGCGAGGGCTTCCTGGATAGGTTTTCAGAAATTCTTTTAATGCAGGAATTGCTTCAGTATATCTTTCAAGATCAAAATTTACTTTCCCATAATTAAACAATGCTTCTTTCTGAATTTCCTTATTAAGATTGCTTTTTCTCGCCTGATCGAAAGCAGTTACAGCGAAATCCTTTTTTCCTGTCTGCAAATAAGAAACACCGAGATAGTATGCACTGGCCTGAGAGATGGAATCATTGCCTATTGCCAGTCCTTTAAAGTTTTCAGCAGCGTCTTCATATTGTGCATTCTTAAATTGAGAATAAGCTAATCTGTATTGGATCTCCGGATTTGCTTTTATTTTAGCCGTTTGAATGTATTTAGAAAAATTCTCTTCAGCTCTTTTATAATCTTCTTTTCTAAAATAAGCCTCACCCGTCAGCAAGTAGAACTCATCGGCGTTCTGTATATCCTGTTTTGAACTTGTGACAGTTCCAGCGTATGAAATCAGCTGATCCAGCTCGCCTTTTTTATAGTAAATATTTACTATCATGTATGGCACAAGCGGTTTATATGATTCATTCTCTTCTGCTTTCTTTAAGTCAGCTAAAGCAGCATCATATTCACCATTTCTGAACTCAAGATAACCTGCGTAATAACTGGCAGCATAAGTATACTTGTGCTTTCCCCCCTTGATTTTGTTAAACAATGGTGCAGCTTTATCAAAAGCTTTAATATTTAAATATGAATAGGCCAATTTAAAATTAGCATCGAGTTGTTGCTCCTCATTAAGGTTTTCATGATTAACCTTTTCAAAATACTGAATCGCCTTTTCATACTTTTTTGAATTGTAGTAAAAAGTAGCAAGGTCAAAATGAGCTAAAGAAGCCTTTGCATGATATGGATATTTTGAGATGAAATGCTTGTAAAGCGGCTCTGCATCAGGATTAAAGAGATTCAAAGCTGAAAAGGCTATATAGTATTCTGCATCTATGGTTTTCAGATCATTTATTCCCTGACCAACATATTTCTCAAATGCATTGCGGGCGGCGGCATATTTTTCTTTGTCTAAAAGCTCAACTCCATCTCTGAATAACTGGTCATAAGAAATTTTGACCATTGTATTCTGAGCACACACAAAAAGAGGAGTCAGGAGTATAAAAGAAAAAATTAAAAGTTTTTTCAGCATAGTGCCTTATTTAATAAATCAAATATGAATATTTAAAGCGTAAACGGTATTATTTCAATTTTTATTTTTGTAAAAATAAAAATTGAATCGGATCATCAAAATTAAAAACGGATTAATTACCCTGTTTTTGAATTAGTGTAGAATTTTAAAAACTAGTTCTTTCAAAATATCCCCCTCTCCGACACTCACATTGTCAACTCCTTTTAACATCAAATCTGCCTGACGAATATAATGAATGATATTGATGACTTTTTGAGGAGGATAACTCTTGGCTGCGGCAATATAATCTTTAACAAAGAATGGATTCACTCCAAGCAACTTCGCTAGCCCTCCTTCTGACTTATCTTCTGCAGCATGAATCATGAGGACTTTTGTATAGAAATTGAACAAAGTGACAATTATTGGAATTGCCGGATTACTTTTAGGATCAGCCTCAAAATATTTAAGGATCCTGTTTGCTTTCAAAACATCTCTCCTAACTAAAGTATTCTGAAGCTCAAATACATTGTATTCTTTGCTAATCCCAACATACTTTTCAACAAGAGCTTCATCTATGACTACTTTTTCCTTTAAATTGATCAGAAGCTTGTCGATCTCATTTGCAATCCTGCTCAGATTATTACCAATATATTCACTGATCATTCCAGCTGCTCTTGGATTAACTTTAAATCCTTTATCAGTAAAATAACCATCTACCCATTCAGGAATTTTATTATCATAAAGCTTCTTGGAATTAACGAAAACAGTATGTTTTTCAAGACTTTTACCAATTGCTTTCCTTCCATCAACCGTTTTATACTTATGACAAAATACCAATACCGTTGAAGCCAGAGGATTTTGAATATATGCATCCAGGAGCTTGTCTCCTGCTTCTTTCCCCAAATCAGAAATCTCCTGAGCTTCTTTTACAATAACTACCTGCTTATCAGAAAACATAGGAAATTTCCTGGCATTTTGCATTATGGTACTGATGTTAACATCTTTACCATATAGAATAGTCTGATTGAAGCCTTTCTCAGTTTCATTGAGACAGTTTTTCTCAATATAATCGGAGATTGTGTCTATGAAATAAGGCTCTTCCCCTTGTAGAAAATAAACCGGAGCATACTTTCCGTTTTTAAGATCTTTAATTACACTCTCAGGACTTACAGCCACGATTTAAATATTTAATTAACTGTTAAAGTTAAGTATTTTTTAATAACAGAGCCTAAATTATTATTATGACATTTACTGTTCTTCTTCTTCAGGAATCATTTGATTTTCCTATCTTTGCGGTCTTTTAATATCTGAATGATGAAAAATTTTGTTGAAGAACTTAAATGGAGAGGCATGGTTCACGATATCATGCCAGGGACTGAAGAACTTCTGAATAAAGGAATTACAGCGGGTTACATAGGTTTTGACCCTACTGCATCTTCACTAACGGTGGGTAATCTTGTTCAGGTGATGATACTTGTTCACTTTCAAAACGCAGGTCATAAACCAGTTGCCCTGGTTGGCGGTGCTACCGGAATGATTGGAGATCCAAGCGGTAAATCTGAAGAACGCAAACTGCTATCAGAAGAAACGTTAACACATAACCAAAACTGTGTAAAAAATCAATTATCAAAATTCCTAGCCTTCACAGGAGATAATGCTGCAGAGGTTGTTAACAACTATGATTGGTTTAAGGATTTCAGTTTTATCGGTTTCTTGAGAGATGTAGGAAAACATCTTACTGTAAATTACATGATGTCGAAAGAGTCTGTAAAAAAGAGACTTGAAACGGGGATTTCATTTACTGAATTTTCTTACCAGTTGCTGCAAGGCTACGATTACCTTCATTTATATAAAAATAAAAACTGCCGTCTTCAAATGGGAGGTTCTGATCAGTGGGGAAATATCACTGCAGGTACTGAGCTTGTTAGAAGAATGGAAGGCGGAGAAGCGTTTGCGTTGACCACACCATTATTGACAAAAGCTGATGGCACCAAATTTGGGAAGTCTGAAGGTGGTAATATTTGGTTAGACCCTGCAATGACTTCGCCATATAAGTTCTATCAGTTCTGGTTGAATAGTGCAGATGATGATGCTAAAAAATTCATTAGAATTTTCACATTAAAGACAAAAGAAGAAATTGAGGTATTGGAGAAAGAGCATGAAACAGCTCCTCATTTGCGAATACTTCAAAAGGCGCTAGCTGAAGAGATCACTACAAGAGTTCATTCTAAAGATGATTATATAACTGCTGTTAAAGCTTCTGAAATACTATTTGGCAAATCTACAACAGAAGATCTTGAAAGTCTGGATGAGGATACCCTTTTATCTGTATTTGAAGGCGTACCTCAGGTTGACATAACTAAAGATGTTCTGACAGAAACCCTATCTATCACCGATCTACTTTCTGTTGCTACCGGGAATGTAATTTTCGCATCTAAAGGAGAGGCTAGAAAAATGATTACCGGAGGTGGCGTAAGTATTAACAAGATAAAAATCGAGTCAGAACAACGAATTGACTATAAATTACTTCAGAATAAATATCTTCTAGTTCAAAAAGGGAAGAAGAATTATTTTCTATTAAAAGTAAATTAAAATAAAAAAGTCCCGAAAATTCGGGACTTTTTTATTTTAATGACCACCAGTTTCAGCCTTCTTTATAATTTCTTCAAAAAACATGATAGACCAGATAATATTGGTTTTATCGGCATAAGGAATTATATCATCCAAAGTATTTTGCACTGCAGTAAGATAAGTACCTTTATTTTTTACTTCTTTCTCAACGTGCTCAATATTCAAAGGAGTTTCAGGAATACCCATTTCTTTAAGAGTAGCTCCTGGCTTAGATTGTAATGCCAGATAAGGAACAACTTCCGTAAGGATTTTAATTCTTTCCATATACAGCTGAGTAAGCTCAAGTTTTCCAAGACTTTTAAGCTCATCTTCAGTGTGGTACTTAGTTAATTTCGCATCAGCACTTACATATGTAAAAGGTGTTGATTTTGATGCTTTTGATTTATCGTTCTGTGCGGAAACGGAGGAAATTGCAGTAAAGGCTAACGCGGCAATTATTAAATGTTTCTTCATATCCTAAGAGTGGAGAGTTTTTGCTTATCAAATATCCTAATAATTCACTTTTAATTCAAATAAAAACTTAAAAAATCCAAAATCCTTCAATCATTAGAACTTAAGGAAGGATTGGATATTCTTTTGTAATATAAATTTTACTTTTTTAATAAAAAAAATTTACAACTATTTAAGTCTCTGCTTTAGAAAGCTTTCGAGTTTTTCATTTTTGCAAATTGCCTCTAAAGCTCCTTCATACCCAATATTAAAAATCTCTTCTGCTTTTCCTAAGTCAAAAATTCTATACTTACATAATGACTGAGGCTCTATAAACAGATCACAATAGTCTTTTCTTGGTTTTACATTACAACCAACAGAAAGGTTAAAAGTTCTTTCCACCATCGATTTAATAGAAGTAACTTCAAAATTGGGATTATTAGGATTAACGTGGGCCCCAATCAGGAAATCCACTTTACCAATAAGGGGTTCAACGGGTAAATTATTAATAACACCACCATCTACAAGCCTTTTTTCACCGTAAACAAAAGGAGCAAACAGCAATGGAATGCAAGCTGAAGCAAGTATTGGTTCAATCAGATTTCCGCTGTCAAAATAAATAGTTTTCCCTTCTTTCAAATCTGCCGCAGAAATTATCAATTTTATCTTAAGTTCTTCAAAAGTAAGACAAGGCAAATATAGTTTATATATAGGTATAAGCCTTTGCATATTTAAAAGGCCAAATTTGCTCCATGCCGGTCTGAAGTACTTAAACATTCTGGGTTTCAGAAGTGTAGCAAGAATTTGCTCAGGTTTCAGCCCTGCTGCATATAATGCTCCAACAATTGCTCCTGAGCTAACGCCGGAAATCATTTCTGGCTTTAATCCTTTTTCTTCTAATGCCTTTAAAATTCCAAGATGAGCAATGCCTCTTGCTCCTCCGCCGGAAAGTGTCAGTCCGATTTTCATTTACAACACTTCTTTTAATTTGAATGTATCTTTTACTCTGAATCCCTTTTCAGTTTCCTTAATTGTACAGCACTCATGCACAGGGTCATGTTCAAGGAAAATTATATAATCTTTGCTAATTGCATCTCTAAAAAAGATTTCTTTTTCTTGCATTGATATCAATGGTCGAGTATCATATGCCATGATATAAGGAATCGGAATATGTCCTACAGAAGGCAACAGATCTGCAGCAAAAACTATTTTCTTACCTTTATAATCTATAACAGGAATCATCTGCTTATCTGTATGTCCGTCCACAAATAAAAAATTTATAGATTTAAAAGGCGTCTCCTCTCTAATTCCTACAAATTCAAGTTTGCCACTTTCCCTTAATGGAAATATATTTTCCTTTAAAAAACTGGCCTTTTCTCTGGCATTGGGAATTGAGGCCCATTTCCAGTGATCTTCATTAGACCAATAAACGGCATTTTTAAAAGTCGGTTCAATTTTCGTTCTATCTTTATTATATACAGTTGCACCTCCACAATGATCAAAATGCAAATGAGTCAATATCACATCTGTAATATCATTTTCAGAAAAGCCTGCCTTATGAATGGATTTAATCAGAGTATCTTCTCCATGCAGATAATAATGACTTAAAAACTTATCATCTTGTTTATCTCCAATCCCAGTATCTACTAATATGAGTTTATTTCCATCCTCAATGAGCAGACATCGCATAGCCCAAGTGCACAAGTTTTTATCGTCAGCGGGATTTGTCTTTTGCCAGAGTGTTTTAGGTACTACGCCAAACATAGCTCCGCCATCAAGCTTAAAAAATCCTGTATTTATTACGTGTAAATTCATGGAGACAACTTATCTAAAAAGTAATGTTATTTTACCGGACATTTATAAAAAACAAAAAGCTGTTTAGGTCCTAATTGTTTCCTAAACAGCTTTTATTATTTCTTCAGAAAATTGAATTATTCAACAAAAACTCCCATTGCTCCAAATTTTTCAATTCTTTGAGCTATTCTTTCTTCGGATGATAGTTTTGACAACTCATCTATACTATCAATTATTACTTTTCTGATTTTCTTAGCAGTTCCAACAGGATCTACGTGAGCACCGCCAAGAGGTTCTTTGATAATATCATCGACCATTTTATTCTTATGCATGTCGGTTGCAGTAAGCTTTAAAGCTTCCGCAGCCTGCTCTTTGTAATCCCAGCTTCTCCATAAAATTGAAGAACAGGATTCTGGAGAAATAACAGAATACCAAGTATTTTCAAGCATCAAAACCTTATCTCCGATTGCAATACCTAATGCTCCACCAGAAGCCCCCTCACCTATTACAATACAGATTACGGGCACTTTTAATAGGAACATCTCTTTAATATTTCTGGCAATAGCCTCTGCCTGCCCTCTTTCTTCAGCTTCAAGACCAGGGAAAGCTCCGGGAGTATCTATAAATGTAACAATAGGAACATCAAACTTTTCTGCCATTTTCATAAGGCGAAGCGCTTTTCTGTATCCCTCCGGATTAGCCATTCCAAAGTTTCTCAATTGTCTTTGTTTGGTATTTCTTCCTTTCTGATGACCAATAATCATTACAGAATGGTCACCTACCTGAGCAAGTCCACCAATCATAGCTTTATCGTCTTTTACAGAACGATCTCCATGCAACTCAATAAATTTATCAGCTATAGCATTGATATAATCGAGTGTATATGGTCTGTCCGGATGCCTGGACAATTGCACTCTCTGCCATCTGGTAAGGTTAGAGTATGTTTCTTTTTTCAAAGTCTTGATTTTTTCTTCCAAAGATTTAACCGCAGAGGAAACATCCACATTATTTTCCTGAGCCAGCAACTTCATATCAATTAACTTAGCTTCCAGTTCCGCGATTGGTTTTTCAAAGTCCAATAACATATTTTGTTAAGAATAGTATTACTGCAAATTTATAAAATATAATTTCTGAACATATACCTCAATGCAACTTTAGATATAAACAACTATAAACCAAAAAGTTAAGTTTAAAATTTATTTTACATATAGAAAAATTTTTTTTCAAAAAAAGGTTTTATTAGTTTTTCCTCCTGCATCACAAAGAGTTGAGGAACTAAAAATCCTTCCGCCAACGAAAGGACTTTTAAAATATTTATAACATAAATGTCTTTTTTTCGTTCTATTCGCTTGCTTTTATTTCCATATGTCTTTTTTAAAATTAATTTTGGAACAATTAATAACCTAACATATTTTAAATTTTAAAGTAGTAGTTGAATGGATAAAAAACATGCAGATACCTTATTAGTAGAGATTGCCTGGGAGGTTTGCAATCAGGTAGGCGGAATTTATACCGTCATTCGTTCAAAGGTCCCAAGCATGATTGAGAAGTGGGATGAAAACTATTGTCTGATTGGTCCATACGTTCATAGCAGAATGCCAGCTGAATTTGAACCAGTTGAAAACGAAGACGATCCTTTCTATCAAGCTGCCAAGCAACTTAGAAGTTTTGGATATGAAGTTCATTATGGCTACTGGCTTGTCTCTGGAAAGCCAAGAGTAGTTCTTTTGAATCCTTTTAGTATTTATAATAAATTAAATGAAGTGAAGTATATTTTGTGGGAGCACCATGGAATTTCTTCACCGGAAGGTGATGATCTCATAAATCAGGTTATCGCATTTGGGCATTTGGTTAAATTATATTTCGCCGAGCTTACTCTTGTAACCGATAAAAAAATCATCGGGCATTTCCATGAATGGATGGCCGGAACTGCAATTCCCGCAATAAGAAGAGATAACTTACAGGCAACCACCGTATTTACAACTCACGCTACACTTCTTGGTCGATATCTGGCAATGAATGATGCTCATTTTTATGACCATCTCCCATTTTATGACTGGGAAAAAGAAGCTGTGAATTTTAACATAGAAACTTCAGTTAAAATTGAGCGTGCTGCTGCCCATGGTGCGCATGTATTTACCACAGTAAGTGAGGTAACGGCCAGAGAATGTGCTTCTTTGCTTGGCAGAAATGCGGATTTGATTCTACCAAATGGTCTGAATATCGAACGTTTTACAGCTCTCCATGAATTTCAAAACCTTCACAAAGAATATAAAGAAAAGATTCACCAATTTATCATGGGGCATTTCTTTCACAGTTATTCTTTTGATCTGGATAAAACTCTTTACTTCTTCACTTCTGGTAGGTATGAATACAAAAACAAAGGTTTTGACCTAACATTAGAAGCCCTTGCTAGACTTAACTGGAGAATGAGGCAAGAAAATATGGATATGACAGTTGTCATGTTCTTTGTGACCAAACAACCTTATCACTCTATAAATCCAGCAGTGCTTCAATCCAGAGCCGTGATGGAGGAAATAAGACAAGATTGTAAAGCCATTGAAAAACAGGTTGGAGAAAGGCTTTTCAATGAAGCGGCTGCGAGTGGCGACATAACGATGCCCAACCTCAATAATTTTGTTGACGAATACTGGAGATTAAGACTAAGAAGAACGCTGCAATCCTGGAAATCTAACCATCTTCCATTTGTAGTAACCCATAATTTAATACATGACCAATACGATGATATCCTTAGCTTCCTAAGGACTGCTAACCTAGTAAACAACTGGTATGACAGGGTAAAAATCGTTTATCATCCTGACTTTATATCTCCTACAAACCCGTTATTTGGTATGGAATACGGACAGTTTGTAAGAGGCTGTCATTTAGGAATTTTCCCAAGTTATTACGAGCCATGGGGATATACTCCGCTTGAATCTATTGCAAGTGGTGTACCAGCTGTAACAAGTGACCTTTCTGGTTTTGGTGATTATATCCTATCAAACATCCCTCAACATGAAGAAAAAGGACTTTATGTTGTAAACAGAAGATACAAGAGCTTTGATGAAGCTGCCAATCAGCTGACAGACCAGCTCTATTCATTTGTTAAACTTGCGAGAAGAGAAAGAATTACTCAACGAAACCTGGTTGAAAGTTCTTCTGAAACATTTGACTGGAAAAACTTATCCGTATACTATGAGCGGGCATATGACCTTGCTTTAAATTATTTATAATTTTTCAAAAAGAGGCTGTATTTTTAAAGTATAGCCTCTTTTTATTTCCCACTCCCACCAATACAATTAACTAAAAATCAAGAAATTAACAATATTCATTCAAATCATTTCCTGGATAAATTTGATTTTACTTAACTCCTAACACCACTCACATATAAAAATTAAATTTTGCTAAAAAATAATTATTAAATTAGCGGTTTGATAAAAAGGGTTTACACTTGAAATTCTTTTAATCAAGAAAATTAATCGGATAAAACCAGGAACAATCATTTATGCTAATTGAAAATGTCGAAAAGACCACCACTGTGGAGGAGCTGAAGAAAATTGCTTCACAGGTGAGAAGAGATATTGTAAGAATGGTACATTGCTGCAGCTCAGGCCACCCGGGCGGATCACTTGGTTGCGCAGACTATCTTGTTGCGCTTTATTTCAGAGAAATGAAGCATAATACTCAATTTAATATGGACGGGATCAGTGAAGACCTATTCTTCTTATCCAACGGACATATTTCACCACTTTGGTACAGTGTTTTATCAAGAGCAGGTTATTTCCCTGCTTCAGAACTAGGTACTTTCAGGAAACTTAATTCTAGATTACAAGGACATCCTGCAACGGAAGAGCATCTTCCTGGCATCAGAATCGCTTCCGGTTCACTTGGACAAGGTCTATCTGTAGCTGTAGGTGCTGCACAAGCAAAGAAATTAAATAAAGATAATAGGCTAGTTTATGTGTTAATGGGCGATGGAGAGCAACAAGAAGGCCAGGTTTGGGAAGCCTTGATGTATGCTGCTCATCACAAAGTAGATAACATAATAGCCGCGGTTGATTATAACGGACAACAAATTGACGGACCATGTGATAAAGTTATGTCACTTGGAAATCTTAAAGCCAAATATGAATCATTTGGGTGGAGAGTTCTTGAATGTGCAGAAGGAAATAAAATGGAGGTCGTTACAGAAACGATTCAAAAAGCCAAATCACTTACAGGACAAGGTCAACCGATTGCAATCTTGTTGAAGACCGAAATGGGCTATGGTGTTGATTATATGATGGGATCACATAAATGGCATGGAGCAGCTCCAAATGATGAGCAATTAGCAAAAGCACTTGCACAACTAGAGGAAACCCTTGGCGATTATTAATCCATCTTAAAATTTTTATTGCTCTTAAGAAAATGAAGAAATTTACATTCGAAGAAAAAATAGATACAAGATCAGGATTTGGAGTAGGACTGGTTGAAGCAGGAAGATTGAACTCCAATGTCGTTGGTCTGTGCGCTGACCTTATAGGTTCATTAAAGATGGGGGATTTTATAAAAGAATTCCCAGACCGTTTTTTTCAGGTAGGAATTGCAGAAGCCAACATGATAGGTTTGGCAGCGGGATTGACTATCGGAGGCAAAATTCCATATACAGGTACTTTTGCAAACTTCTCAACTGGAAGAGTATTTGACCAGATCAGACAATCAGTATCTTATTCTGAAAAAAACGTTAAAATCTGTGCATCTCATGCCGGACTTACTCTTGGAGAAGACGGTGCTACACACCAGATCTTAGAAGATATTGGAATGATGAAAATGCTTCCTCATATGGTAGTAATCAATCCATGTGATTTTAATCAAACCAAGGCTGCAACAATTGCTATAGCAAACCACTTTGGTCCAGTATATTTGAGATTCGGAAGACCTGCTGTACCAAACTTCACTCCAAAAGACCAAAAGTTTGAAATTGGAAAAGCTCTTCTTTTGAACGAAGGTGCTGATGTTTCCATCTTTGCTACAGGGCATATGGTATGGGAAGCAATCAAAGCTGGAGAAATTCTTGAACAAAAAGGAATTGATGCAGAAATTATTAATATCCATACGATTAAGCCATTGGACACTGCTGCAATTCTTAAGTCTGTTCAAAAAACCAAATGTGCTGTTTCTGCTGAAGAACATCAGATTAGCGGAGGTTTAGGAGAAAGCATTGCACAGGTATTAGCAAGAAATTATCCTTTGCCACTTGAAATTGTTGCGGTAAATGATACATTCGGAGAAAGTGGTACACCTGATCAGCTCATGGAAAAATATGGATTGACTGCTAATGATATTGTTAAAGCAGCAATGAAGGTTGTAGAGAGAAAAGCTGCAATGAAAACCTTAAGTGTGTAAATAATAAAGGTCTTTAGATTACTTAAAGCCATCAAAATTAAGTTTTGATGGCTTTTTTTATGCTAAACGATTATTTTTTCCAAAAGAATGTGTAAGAGCCGTCTGGTATTCACCTACATTTTGAATAATTGATTTCATTAAAAGGTCTAAAATTCTTAAATTGGACTTTATTTATAATTGATTGACTTCAAAATCACAAATTCTCTTTTTAAAAACAATGACACATCAATTAAAGTCTTTATTGAAAACTGGACTGGCATTGCTGCTCTGCTTGTTTTCACAATTATCGATTGCCAGAGACTATGAAGCTCCCAAAGCTCAGACAGCTCCGGTAATAGATGGAGTTGGAAGCGATGCCTGCTGGGCTTCAGCAAACTGGTATTACATAGATCAGACTTGGCTGGGCTCAACACCAACAGCAGCTGATTTTTCAGGAAGATTTAAAGCTTCATGGGATTCCAATAAACTTTATATCTTAGGAGAAATTACCGACGATGTTTTAAGTGACAAGACAGCAGCTCCACTCACGAACTACTGGGAAGATGATTGCTTTGAAGTCCTTTTGGATGAAAACAAATCCGGAGGCGAACACGAAAAAAATTACAACGCTTTTGCTTATCACATTTCTACACTATTAGATGCTGTGGATGTAGGTGTCGATGGCAATCCCCACCTTTTCAATGATCATGTCACTGTAAAATGGACTAAAAACGGTAATGTATATACATGGGAAGTCGCTATAACAATGTATACAGATGCATTTGTATATGGAGCTACAAACAATCCCAAAGCAAATCTTGTAGCAAACAAAAAAATCGGTCTTGCTATGGCCTATTGCGACAATGATGGAGCTTCCAGCCGTGATAACTTTATGGGTTCTGAAATAGTGACAGGATCTGATAAAAACATTGCTTATAAAACCGCAGATATATTTGGAACTTTGACATTAGTTGAATCTTCTGTTCCTACCGCTTCTTTTGTTCATTCTGTTGTTGCTTCCAATCTTGCAAATCCAACAGTAATGGTATGTGCTCCAGATGGTAGAATTTTTGTCTGTGAGCAGGAAGGAAAACTCAGAATCATTAAAAATGGAAATTTACTATCTACTCCCGCAGTTACTGTTCAAACGGCAGTTTATCTACCTCAGTTTGGTAACTATAGCGAAAGAGGCTTGATTGGACTTGCTTTTGACCCTGATTTTGCAAACAACAATTACATATATCTTTACTACACTGTTAACTCCAACGGAATCCACAATAGAGTGAGCCGTTTTACTCTGAATGGGGATGTAGTCGTTTCAGGCAGCGAATTAGTTCTTTTAGAACTGGAGACATTAAGTGATCAGTCTGTCAGCCACAATGGCGGAGCCATGGCATTTGGGAAAGATGGAAAACTGTACATTGCAACAGGGGAAAATCAACAAAAGGTAACTCCTCCTGTTTCTCAAAACCTGGACAATTATTTTGGTAAAATACTTAGAATTAATTCTGATGGAACAGCTCCGGCAGACAATCCATTTCCTACAGGTTCAGAAAAGAGAAAAAGGGTTTGGTCTTACGGCTTAAGAAATCCATTTACGTTTGACATACAACCTGGTACAGGTAAAATTTTTGTAAATGATGTGGGACAAGATGCTTGGGAAGAAATAAACGATGTCACTATTGGTGGCAAGAATTATGGATGGCCTACAGCAGAAGGTGTTTCCAGCAATCCTGACTTTACTAATCCTGTATATGTATATGGACATCCTACTTCAGATAGCACAGGGTGTGCAATTACAGGAGGAACGTTCTTTAATCCTGAAACTACCAATTACCCTTCTAAATACATTGGCAAGTATTTCTTTATGGATTATTGCAACAACTGGATAAACTTTATTGACCCTGCCAACAACTTTAAGAGACAGACCTTCTCCTCCAACGTTGCCGGAGCTCCTATTGCAATTGATGCAGGAATAGATGGTAATATTTATTATCTAAGCAGATCTAATTCTGCAGTATATAAAATAGTTTATTCAGGAAATTCTTCTCCTGAAATTGTAAACCAACCTCAGAGTGCCAATATTTTCGAAACTCAGCCTGTTACCTTTTCTGTAACCCTTACTGGTACTGCTCCTTTTACATATCAGTGGATGAAAAATGGAGTGGATATTCCTAATTCAAATTCAGCTACATATTCAATAGCCTCAACAACAACAACAGATGCCGGAGACTATTCAGTTAAAGTAACTAATGCCTCAGGCTCTGTAACGAGTAATATTGCTACGCTTACTGTAGGACCGAAAAATTCAAAACCCGTAGCAACTATCTTAACTCCTACAAATGGAACACTCTATAAAGGTGGAGATGTAATCACGTTTAGTGGTTCAGGTACAGACCCTGAAGATGGTACTTTACCAGCCTCTTCCTTTACCTGGTTTTTTAATTTACATCATAATACACACGTGCATGATGGACTTCCTTTAACTGGTATCCAAAATGGAACTTTTACCATTCCAGTTTCAGGAGAAACCGAAGATAATGTCTGGTTCAGAATCAAACTTGTCGTTAAAGACAATCTTGGTTTAACGGACACTACCTATGTTGAAATTTTCCCTAAAAAATCAACAATTACTTTGGCTACAGAGCCAGCAGGCTTGCAGGTAAAAGTTGACGGACAACCCAAAACTACCCCGTATTCTACCCTTTCGGTACAGGGTATAGAAAGGTCAATCAGTCCGGTTTCTCCACAATCTGTTAATGGTATTCCTTACGTATTTGATCATTGGGTTCATGGAGGAAGTGCTGATCAGATCATCTCTACCCCTCTGACCAATACTACATACACTGCGGTGTTTAAGAAAATTTATCAGGATACATCTTCCTATTCTCCAATACACGATGCCTACGTTCAAAATGCAAAATACGATACTACATTTAAGAGTAAGACTTATGGAACACTTGATCCGCAATTCCTAATCTCAAAAGTACTTTTACCAGAAGGTAATAACAGAAATACTTTTATCACTTTTGACATTTCTGACTATAAAGACAGTATTTTATCTGCCAAGCTAAAACTGTATGGCTATATAGAAGAAACAGATACAGATAAAAAATCTTCAATAGCTGTAGGGGTTTATACTTCCTCAACAAACTGGACAGAAAATACTATTACATGGAACAATCAGCCTACTATATCCTCTGTAGCTCTTGATACGACCGTGGTGAATGGATATACTTACAATACATATTACTGGGATGTAACTAAATATATCAAAAGTGAAAGAGCTGCAGGAAGAACCAAAATTACTTTAGTTCTTAAAAATATAGAACAAAGTTTTCCAAGAATCTATTTCAACTCTAAAGAAAACACGAATGGTAACGGCCCTAAGCTAATGATTTTAGCTCCTTGTCAAGGACCTGCCCTTAATGCAACCCAAACCAATGCAACGTGCTATGGAGGAAACAATGGAACCATTGCTATCTCCGCAACAGGCGGGATAACACCTTACCAATATTCATGGACTAACGCATCCAGTACTTCTTCTACAGCAACTGGATTAACTGCCGGAGATTACAAAGTAACTGTTACTGACAATAAAGGTTGTTATTCAACAAAAACAATTACTATAACTCAGCCTGCGTCCATTGGCATTGCAATTGTAAAAACAGATGTAAGCTGTTTTGGTGGTAATAATGGAAGTGCTGTTGCAACTGCTTCAAATGGAAATACTCCATTCACCTATTCTTGGTCTCCATCTGGAGGAACAACTGCCACTGCGAACACCCTTACCGCCGGTGTATATACTTTGACCGTCACAGACTCTAAAAGCTGTAAAGCAACCTCAACTGTAACTATTTCAGAACCTGAACAACTTACTGCCTTTGCAAGCAAATCAGACGTAAGCTGCTTTGGAGGAAATAATGGAAGTGCTACTGTTGCGCCGACTGGCGGAACTTCTGGTTATACTTTCAGCTGGTCACCATCCGGAGGAACAACAGCTACTGCATCAAATCTCAGCACAGGGATCTATGTATGTAAAATTACAGATGCAAAATCTTGTTTTATTGAAAAGTCGGTTACGATAAATGGACCGTCTGCTGCATTAGCTGCTACAACTTCACAGAAAGATGTAACGTGTATCGATGGAAGTTCAGGAGAGGCTACAGTGACTCCATCTGGAGGAACCTCCCCTTATTTATACTCATGGTCCCCTTCGGGAGGAAGTGCTGCAAAAGCGACAGGTCTTTCCGCTGGTGTCTATACATGTCGTATCACAGATGCTAATGGTTGTAAAATTCAAAAATCTGTAACGATTACTTCACCATCTACACTTCAGGCTTCTCATGTACAAATGGATGTTACCTGTTTTGGAAAGTCTGACGGATCTGTGACTGTAACAGCAATTGGAGGTGGCGGTAACTATAGTTACAGCTGGTCTCCAGTAACCGGTTCAACAGCATCTTTATCCGGACTTTCTGCTGGAAATTATGCCTGCACAATAAAGGATGACATCGGATGTTCAGTAACTGAAACCGTTACCATAAATCAGCCTGATGCCATAAACGCCACGCCTATAATTTCCAATGTAAGCTGTTTTGCTGCAGCAAATGGTAGTGTAACGTTGAGCCCCACAGGAGGTACTCCTGCATATACATATGCATGGACGCCGTCAGGAGGTACAAGCGCAGTCGCAAGCAATCTTGCTCCAGGAAATTATAATGTTACCATTAAAGACAGTAAAAATTGCAGCATTACAAAATCCGTAACAATTACTCAACCTCTCGCCTTGGAGGGAACAACTGAAGTCACCAATGCAAAATGTTTTGCGGACAACTCAGGTTCAATTTCTGTCAAGATTACCGGAGGGACGAGTCCATATGACTATAACTGGAATCCTCCAGTTGTCACAGGACCAAATGCCACAAGCCTGTTCTCAGGAACTTATTCAGTGATTGTTACTGATGCGAATGGCTGTAAAAAGGAATTTACCGAAATAGTGAATCAACCTGATCCAATGACTATCGTTTCTGCAACTACCAATCCAAGCTGCGAAGGCAAATCTGATGGAGGAATTACGATATCATTAATTCTAGGAGGTACAGCACCATTTATGTATACTTGGAATACCGCTTCAACCGGAAATTCAATTTCAGATCTTGCCGCAGGAAATTATAGTGTACTAGTGCAAGATGGAAAAGGATGTACAGGAGTTAAAGATTTCACAATTACAGAACCACAATTAATAAATGTTTTTTCAACAACGATTAATCCGAATTGTTCATATGATAAAAACGGATCTATTGAACTTAAAGTGAGCGGAGGTGCTATTCCATATAAATTTGAGTGGAGTAATGCTCTTACTACTAAAGATATCAGTGATCTAGCTCCAGGTAACTATACAGTAGTTATTACTGACAATCAAAACTGTAAGGCTACCAAATCAATTGAACTTGCAAGCAGTTCTTCCAAAATGACAGTAATCCCAACAATTGAGAATGAAGGTTGCCCGGGAGCAGCTGACGGTAGTATTAGCCTTGCTGTAAGCGGTGGGGTTCCTGAATATCAATTTGCCTGGGAAAATCATATATCTACATCTTCAAAACTAAGCAACATACAAGCTGGTACATTTTCATATACTGTGACTGATATGCTGGGTTGTAAAACATCAAGCACCTCAATTGTCGGAAATGGTATTTGTACCGGCATTACAGGTTCAATTGGAAAAGTTGATGATATTTTAATTTATCCTAACCCTACTACAGAAAAAATTTCAATTGAAACTGACCTGAATATCAAGTCAGTTGTCATTCGTGACAACCTTGGTCGTATAGTACTCAGTCTTAAATCAGAGAACCAGATTGATATGACTGACATGAGTAATGGAATTTACTTTATGGAAGTTGAAACAGACAGAGGTAAATCAATCAGAAAAATTTCAAAAGAATAACTTTATTTTTTTCTATAAAAAGCTACCCCAACAGGTAGCTTTTTTTGTTTAATGGAGGTTCCATAAAATGCAACCAGATCAATTCTCGAAATTCTCAACTAAAAACAGATTAATTAGCTCGTGTTTTAGATTTTGAAAATTGTAAAATAAAAATTGTCTATTTTTTCGTACTGGGAGTGAATAGATTACAGAAAAAATAAAAAAAATATAGACTTTTTTTTGAGAGACGCTTGCATTGTATCAATAAAAGGTATAGCTTTGCACCACCTTAAACGAAAGAGGTAGCCGAAACGGAAAGAAAGTTTAGGTTTTAAGATTAGAAAAGAGTTCTTGAAAATATTGGACTGGTAGTTCAGCTGGTTAGAATGCCGCCCTGTCACGGCGGAGGTCGCGGGTTCGAGTCCCGTCCAGTCCGCAAAAAGCCTTCAGATTGAAAAATTTGAAGGCTTTTTTGTTTTATATGCCTGTTTATTTTAATAAATTTAAAATATGAGAATTTTCATATTTATTACCATTACACTTCTTTCCTTTAAGGCAACATTCGCTCAGGTCAATCTACCTAAAGATCAAAATGGGAAAATCACTTATACTGACATAATCGTTGATAGCGGAGCTAGTGCACAACAACTCTATATACAAGCAAAAAATTGGATTTACAAACATCATCAATCCACCTCAAAATCGATAGAGCTTGACTCGGCAGGTGGTAAGGTTATGGCTAAGGGATATTATCTGGTTTATAATAAGGGAGTGGTTTCAAAACAAGTTCATGGAGCAATCAGATATAATGTACTAATTGAAGTAAAAGACAATAAATACCGATACAACTTTAGTAATTTTGTTTTTGAATATTATCAGCAAAACAGAAACTATCAGTATGTTCCAACTGGAAAAGAAAAGCCTTTAGAAGATGAAAAATTTGCAGGATTTCAAAAATCCTGGGACAATCATAAATTAGACAATGATAAATTAATAAAAAATCAAATCAACAGTTTAAAATCAGCTATGAAGCATGTTGAAGAGGTAAAGCCTGCTCCTTCTAAACCAGCTGTTGAATGGTAATTATCTTAATTCGAGATTTTCAGAAAAAAACATTTCTTTTGTTTCAAGGTGGAGACAACATAAATAACCATACCTACCTGGGTTTAAAGCATAAACACAACCTCCATCAATATTAATCTCAAAATTTTCCTGAGAAGAATTTAACTTAGATAGAATCCTTTCACGATCCATTGGAGTGTGCCCGTGTACTACTATCCGATTACCAGTCCTCAATGGGTCAACAACTGAATATCTTGTCCAAACAAGCACATCTTTTCCTGAAAAGATATTGTCAGATTTAAAGTCCAAGCCAGCATGAACCAGTATGTAATCTTCCAGTTCTATATATAGCTCAAGCCCTTTAAAAAAAGAAACGTACTTTTCGTCAAGTTCATGGATATTCGATACCCCAAAGCTCTTCAGCGAAGTATCCCCTCCATTTAACAACCACATTCTTTCATAAGTGCTATCGGAAAAACTTTGAAGCAACATATCTTCATGATTTCCCAAAAGACATCTTACATTATGTCCTTTTTCTTTTAATTCAATAATATAATCTATTACACCTTTACTATCAGGTCCCCGATCGATATAATCCCCCAGGAAATACAAAGTGTCTTGCTTGGTTAGATTAATAATTGATTCTACCATGTGCCTGAGTGTTATAGCACACCCATGAATATCCGATAAAACAAATGACCTCATAAAACTTTCATTCAAGCTGTAGGCAGACCTACTTTATCTTTATTTTCCTTAAAGTAAGTAATAATATCAGTTATAAGTTCTGTTTTCAGAGTTCCAGAAATTGATGGCTCGGAGAGGTATCTAAGCTTTGCTTGAATCCATGTGTTTTCATGGATTCTAAAGTCAACTACAGGCCTATCATCAATGTGTTCTTCATCCACAGCTGTTTCTTTCAGAATTGAATGGTAAATCTTCACAGTTGATTCAAACTCCTCTCCTAGCTTTCTGTTTGCAATTTCCATCATTGATTTTTTCACGAAATCAAGATCACTTTCAAATGATATAAAAAAAGAAATTTCATCCCATATAAAAGGAAACAAAGGCCAAGAATAATTAATTACATGATGGCTCAGGATAATTGAGTTCGGAAATTTTGCTATCCTACCTGTAGGATGATCTGAAGCTAAAGCATCTCCCAATGTTTCCCAAATAGTAGTTTCAAGGTATCCGACATCAATAACATCGCCTGTAATATCTCCGATTCGGATTCTGTCTCCTACTCTGAATGGCTTATTTATAATAATATAAATCCATGCTATAAAACTAGTAATAGGTGTTTGAAGGGCAAATCCAAGAACAAGTGAAATCAATCCCAGAGAAACTACTGCAGTGTACCAATTTGCAAATAATATCGATACTATGATTAAGACTAATATAACCCCTGAAATCAGATTGAGAACCCTATTCAGATTGAACCTAGTTGCTGTTTCTTCTATACTGTTTATAAAAAAAACCTTAATCGATTTGGAAAGTGTAAGAACAAGCATCACACTCATGACAGCCTGTATGAGATTGGAACTTATCTGAAGCTGATGTGGAAGAAAATTATTAAACACTTCCAGATCGAATATCAATCCAATTTTCAGAACATATTTTAGTATTGCAAGACAAAGCAACAATCCAAAATAGATTATCAGATACAGCTTATCCTTCGCATTGACTGTGATAGTTACTTTCTTCTTAAGTCGCTTACGTTTGGATGAAGCTCTAAGAGCCATCTGTACATCATTTTTCCCTCTAATAAAATCTTCTGTTACTGTTGAATCTTTATACATTTCGAGATATTGATTTTAGTGAATACAATATGACAAACATTGATATTACTATTTTACTCCACCTGTTTAACCTTCTTAGAAATTAATACACAAAGAACAGTGGCTATACTTGCAATAAGGCCAAGCTTCCAAAATCCTGAGACTTTATCATCAAGAGTAGTTGAAATAATAAGTCCACCCAACATAGAAGACAATGCAGATGATAGCTGCTGTACAGAAGAATTGAAACTCATGAAACCTCCTCGCTGCTTTCTTTCAACACTAGAAGTAACCATGGCCATAGCAGGTACAAACCTTCCTCCGAAGGCAATAAAAAAAGAGGTAGTGACTAGGAAAGCCACATATTTTGGTACTTCCGGCAGATTGGTTACAAGCAAAATAGGGATTACTGAAATCAATGCCATTATTATGAACACTTTCCTTTTCCCATGCAGATCTGCAAGTTTCCCTATTGCTGGGCTGGAATAAAATGTGGCAAGTCCTCCAAAAAGGTAGATATAGGCAATTTGATCTTTTTCAAAGCCTACATTTTTCACCATATAGTCACTGATAAATGGAATAACAGTAAGGCCTGCCATCATTAAGACAAAAGTAAACAACAAAGCCCACAACAAATTGGAGTTACCAAAAATATGCTTTATCAAGGCAAAAGGATTTTGCTTTATGCCCACTGATATATGGCTCCTGAGAGATGGAAAGGTTTTCCAGGCAACGATCAATACTACCAGCGATATTGCAGTAATTAAAAAAAACGGCATATGCCAGTTAATCTTGACTGCGAGAAAATAACCAAGAGGAATTCCAGCAATAGAAGCAGCAGAAAAAGCTGCCATAACAAATCCTGTCGCTTTCCCCCTTCTTTCTTCCGGAATAGCGTCACCTATGACTGCCAACACTAAAGCCCCCAATATGCCACCGAAGGCACCGGCCATAAACCTTGCGATCAGAAATAAACTATAATTTTGGGCTAAAGCGCAACCAAGTGTGCTTACTATAAAACCAGTGTATAGCGCTAACAATGCTGTCTTTCTGTCAAACCTGTCGATATAGAATGATCCAAGAAAACCAAATATACCGGCGCTCGCAGCATAAGCGGCAACTAAAAGTGAGAATTGTTTATTATTGATATGCAGTACTGACTGAAGTACAGGATTCATTGGCATCATGATTACAAAGTCCATGATGTGGGTAAAATTGATAGCTGCTAAAATAAATAACAGCAGCTTCTCACTTTTTTGGTTTTCTGATTGATTTTCCAAGGGAAATATTTTCAGGAAAAATAATCAATAAAAATTAAGACAAAAAAAATACTCCAGGTCTCCAGGTGATCTATTTATTGCATTTCTTCCTCACTTTGATTTTTCCTGATCCCTGACAACTGATACAAGCAATGCGTATTGTTCCTTTTCCTTTGCATTGGCCACAATTCCCCAACCCTGACCCTTCACATTTACTGCATTTATGATAAGAATCCCCATAACTTTTACTGTCACGATTCACTCCACTACCTTTGCAAACAGTGCATAAAACCTTACCCTTTCCTCTGCAATTCGGACAAGGAGCCTCTTCGTCTCCGCTACCAAAACACATGTCGCACAATTCTATGGCTTCATAGTATCCCGATTCATGGCAATGAGCATCTTTAATATATTGCTGTGCCTCATTATAAAACTCGCCTTTTTTACCTGTTAAGGTCAGGTATTTTTCCATTGCGGCAATACTTCCTTTATAATTACCCAATCCAAACTGAGTAACACCATACAGATAAACCGTCTCATCAGGAAGTACAGTTTTTGTGTCAAAAACCTTTCTAATGGTCTTCTCAGCCTCACTAAAATTATTCCTGGAGATTAAAACTTTCGCTTCCTGCAAATAAACAGTTATTAAAGAATCAGCCTTATTTTGAGCAAATAGATTAAAAGAAAGGAAATTAATAAAAAGTATAAAAAACCATTTTTTCATTCAAACCACACCTATTTTTTTTGTCAATTCTAACTAAATTGAAACCTTGTTTACAGAATCAAAACCGGAAAAAGGATATTTTTATTATCAATTTAAAAATTGTTTTTTCCCAAATTAATACAAAATAATGAAAATAAAGTTGCTTGTCGTAGGAAAAACAGAAGAAGATTTCATGAATGAAGGAATTGACAAGTATATCGCTAGACTAAAGCATTATATATCTTTTGAATTTATCATAATTCCTGACGTAAAGGGAGGTTCGAAATTAACCACTCTTAAATTAAAGGAAGAGGAAGGAAAACTTATATTGGCAAAGGTTTCGACTGGCGACCAACTTATATTGTTGGATGAAAAAGGAAAGGATTTTACTTCAAGAGAGTTTTCAGGATTTATTCAGAAAAAAATGAACTCTGGCGCTCAGGCCTTAATTTTTGTAATCGGCGGAGCTTTTGGGTTTTCCGATGAGGTGTATGAAAAAGCTAAAGACAAAATTTCTTTATCCAAAATGACTTTCTCTCATCAAATGGTCAGATTATTTTTTACGGAACAGTTATACAGAGCTTTTACAATCATTAAGGGAGAAAAATATCATCACGATTGAGAGGCTGACCTCTAATCCATGCCGTAAGGAACAACCATAATTACCGTCTCCTTTTCAACTTTTACCATACCTGGGGCTGAGCCTTTGATTTTCCTCACAAATTTTTTCTGTGTGTACATTACCGGACAAAGAGAGTCCGTTTTCCTCTTTGAATAAAAAGCTGCAAGGGAAGCTGCGCGTTCAATTACAGGTACAGGATAATTCTGTCCCGGTCTCTGCTGAATAATGACATGAGATCCTGCTACATCCTTTGCATGCAACCAAAGATCATCCTTTTTACCTGTTTTAAACGTGAGTTCTTCATTTGCCTTAGCTGATTTTCCTACAAGAATTTTGTATCCCAAAAAATCATAGGTTTTATAAGGCCCCTCCTGAAGCACACGTTCCTTTTCTTTAGTTTTAAAATATTTAGTCTGATAGTTTTTTAGTTCTCTGGGATCCTCTATTTTACTTACTGTTTCTTTATCAACTTCCAGCTGTTGAATCAAATCTAACCTTTGCAGAATTAGATTTTCAAGTACCTCTATTTCCTTAAATCTGGATTTAGATTTTTTATATAAAACCTCTGCATTTTTCTGAGGAGACAGTTTTGAATTAAGTTTAAATTCCCTTTCTTCATTTCGGTAAAAGTCAAATAAAACAACCCTTTCAGTCCCTTTCTCAATTGCATGCAAATTCGCCATAATCACATCCGCAGTTTGATCCATTGGAATACCTTCCTCGATCTCCTTAAGTCTTTTCTCTGAATCAGACACCACTGCTTTGGAATGCTTCAACCTTCGTTCCATATCTCTGTATAGCTCCTCTTTAGTAGTATGGATGTGAAGTTCCTTAATATATTGACGATAAAAAGAGTTTATTGCCTTTATTGGATTATCATATTTTTCAAGATAATCAACCTCTGGTAATATGCTGATTGAAGGTTTACCTTTCTCATCCTTTACAACATAAAATTTCGGGTTTTCTAAATGCGAAAGCAAGGAACCAAGGTTACTCCATTTATCTTCGAGCAACATGTCTTGATACCCCCTTTTTTCTAACCAAGCAACAGCTTCTTTTCCCAAGGTTGGAAGGAACGCATTAAGATTTCCATTTAACTCATTAAATTTTGAATGAGAAAGATCCAATGTTCTGTTTAGATGCTGCAGAGATAAATCCAAATCCAGTTTAAGGTTATTCTTAAAAATTTTCACAACCTTATCAAGATCAAACACAACTACATTTGCTCGATTACCAAACAATTTAAATACAAGTGATTTACCTGTTTCCAAAGAACATACAATACCTCTTTCATTCAATGCTGTTTTGACTTCAGTTACTTTCAGCCCTATTATTTCTTGAAAAAGAGTGACTGAATTCTGCCTTGCCCTTCTGAAATCATCGGGAAAATATAAACATGAAAAGGTATTTTGAAAATGAGCCTGAATAAAAATCTCTTTTTCGTCTTTCTGAAACACAACAATTAGCTCCTCTTTTTGCTGACTAAAACAATCTATCACTTCGTAATCTTTCAAAAATCGAAGCGCAGATGCCAATTGGGATATAAAAAAGTAATTATTATGCACTTTAATTATTTAGATAAGTAGTAAAAATAAAAAGATTCCGGATTAACCGGAACCTTTTATTGATTATCATATTTTCTCAGCAAATAATCTGCAGAATAAACACCTGATCCGTAGAATAGAAAGAATACAAGTAATAGTAATACAAGAATTGAAATCAACAATTCCGAATGTATTGTAATTACATAATTTCTTGCATTAAATATTATAGCTCCAATCAATATAGGCAACTGAAATAGTACTGCCACCCGGGTAATGGTACCCATGGCGATCAATACTCCGCCCGTAAGGTGCATTAATGCAACATAATGAGCAATAACTACTGCGCCGAACTCCATATTACTTGTGGAGATAATGTTCTGCAATGCAGTGGTGTCTGAAATAAATAACACTCCTTTCACCATCAGGTATATCCCCAAAAGCACCCTTAATCCGGCTACTATCATTGAATCGCGATGTACTTCTTTCCAGGAGTAAGCTTTTTGTATTAAATCCATATGGTCCTCCTTTTATATTATGAACAATACAGCTTAAATCTAAGTTTTCGCAATTAAATTTTACACTATTTTTTTACCAATACGTATATATGAACATGATTTATTTCAGGTTATTTTATTCTAATAAAAAGCTTCTCTTCGTTGCTATACTGCTCACTTTTTTTGCTGGCTTCGGAAAGACTTTTCTGTTTTCTCTTTACATACCTGACATGATCAAAGAGTTTCAGTTGAGTACAACTGGCTTCGCTCTTATATATTCAATTGCTACTATTACAAGTGGTATTTTGGTTTTCTATCTTGGTAAACTTATAGATCAGACTAAAATATTTACTTATTCCCTCATGGTAGCCATAGGGCTTGTAGTGTCCTGTTGTTTACTTTCCTTTTCGTATAATCTTGTGCTCCTGTTTATTGCGGTTTTGGGTATGCGACTTTCAGGACAAGGGCTTATGAATCATACATCTTTAACAATCATAAGTAAGAGATTTAAAAGATGCAGAGGAAAAGCCTTGAGTCTAGCAATTATCGGCACTCCGCTGGGGGAAGCGATCCTTCCGCTGGTTGTCGCCTGGGGTGTACACCATTACGGATGGAGACCCGCTATCCTCTACAGTTCCATGTTTTTAGCCATAGTACTGATTCCGGCTATCTTTCTTTTAAAACAAAAAAATAAGGTCATCGAGAAATTTCCGGGAACTAAACCCAAAGTAAAAACTCAGCATTCTAACAAAAAGTGGACAATCAAAAAGCTTTTTAGAGATCAAAGATTTTATCTCGTTGCACTTCCAGTATTTCTATTGTCATTTCTGGTGACAACATTAATGTTTTTCCTTGTTCCAATAGCGAAAAGTAAAAACTGTTCTCCGGAATTGATCGCATTTGCTTTTCCATTTTTTGCATCCGGCAATTTCATTGCTACCTTTTTTACCGGCAATCTATTGGATAAAATAAGCGGTACTAAAGTATTTCCATACTTTTTATGGCCATTTGCTATGTCCATCATTACCTTATTATATGTCAATCATCCATATGCAATATTTGGAGCAATGTTTCTTGCCGGAGCTTCCGTAGGTTCTGGCGTTACGCTCGAATCTTGTATGATTGCAGAGATATACGGATTAAAATCCCTTGCTAATCTTAAATCAGTATTTACTTCAATCACCATTTTAAGTACTGCTATAGGGCCTTTAATTACAGGAATTTTGCTAGATGCGGGCATTACATTCCATTTGATTTTTTCTGTATTGATATTATTTATTGGCTTGGCCTCATTGCTCAGTTTCAAACTTCAGGATGAGAAGATACAATTGTCTTTCAGCAAATTTGCTCCAATCAAAACGGTTAAAAAATTACTCATTCATAAATAAGTCACCTCCAACTAAACCACTAATTTACAAACACTTAACACCAAAAAACTCCCCTTAAAGTATTTAATATTAATTTATTGTTATTTTTTTATGATCATATTGTTAACTTTTTAATGTGTTTTTGAGTAAATTATACTTATAACTTAAAACATCGGAGGCTATTATGAAAAAGTTCATCTGTTTTTTGCTTTCCTTCATGATGGTAAGCGCAATTTTTTCTGACCTTTCAGCTAAGGATAAGAAAAAATCTAAATATAACTGTTCTCCTTCTATCATTTCATCCAAACTAAAGGATGAAATCATCAATTCTCCAGACTTCAATAAAGCCCAAGCAGAAGGTATTGTTGTTCTCAAGTTTAATATTAATTCCAACAATGAAATCATTGTAGAAAAGATTCAAAGCAATGATGCGGGTTTGAGCGACCTTGTAATGAAAAGTTTAAATGGTAAAAAATTAAAAGCTAGCTGTGTTCCTGAAGATGGAATGACAGTTAAATTCGACTTCCGTAAGGAGGAAAATAAACAGCTCTATTATCAGTTTTAGAAATTAATTTATAAAGGTTAAAGCGAGAGACAGCGATAAAGCTGTCTCTTTTTTATTTATTAGAAAAATATACTTTGCGCCAATCTGAAAGTATTGCAATGCGCTTCAAGTATGTCTTTGATGTTTTCTGAATAACCTCCTCCCATGCTTATGGTCAGAGGAATTTTGTTTCTTTTGCAAAGATCAAGCACCATAAAATCTCTTTGCTTACAGCCCTCTCTGGAAAGCATTAATTTCCCAAGCTTATCAGTTGATAATGCATCCACACCTGATTGATAAAATATAAAATCAGGTTGAACTTTTTCCAATATTTTATTCAATGAACTATCCAATATCTTCAGGTATTCTTTATCTCCTGTCTTATCTGGCAAAGGAATATCAAGATCCGATTTTTCTTTTTTCGCAGGAAAATTATTGGCACCATGTATACTAAAAGTAAAAACCTCATTTTTATTTTTGAAAATTTCCGCTGTCCCATCTCCCTGATGGACATCAAGATCTACAATCAATACTTTGGCTGCAAGCTTTTGAGCTATCAAAATATTAGCACTAATGGCATTATCATTCAACAGACAAAATCCTTCTCCTTTATCAGTATAAGCATGGTGAGTACCACCAGCAACATTCATTGCAATACCATACTTTCTGGCAAACAAAGATGCTTCATAAGTCCCTCCCATAATGATTACCTCTCTATCAATAAGTTCTTTACTTAATGGGAATCCTGTCCTTCTTATTTCAGCCAGGGACAATTCAAGATATTTCAATTTATGCCAATACTCGACAGTATGAGTCAAAAGGATATTTTCTTCACTTAAAAAAGCAGGCTTAAATAAATTTTCGGGCCCAATAGTCCCTTCATAAAGCAATTGTTCCGGGATGAGATCATATTTAATCATAGGAAATCTATGACCTTCAGGAAGAGGATGATTAAACTCTTTAGACCAGGCTATTTTCAGCAAAATCGGGAATTTGTGTAATTAAAGATTGCAAAATAAAATTAATCGACAAATTTTCCATTCGTGAACAACAAATTACAACTATTGTTGTTATTGGTATACATTTTTAAACTGATTCGAAAACTTTAATTATACTTTTATGAAAAAGTCAAGATATTTAAGACAGGTACAGGGACACATTAACAAAGCTGTAAGGAAAATCAGAATGTCCCAACGTGAGAAGAGAAATCTGATTTCCAAAGAAGAACTACTTATAGAAAAACTTACTGATAGATTAGGTAAAACACCTGAAGAAGTAAAAGGAATGATCAGTGATGGTTTGATGGAAATATTAACAATGGTCCCAACATCTGAGGAGGTAGTTAGCCAATAACTTATCCAATATTAAAATGAAAAAGTGCTGAAGGAAAACAATGTTCTCTTCAGCACTTTTTATTTTATTTTCAAGCTGTCAAGCTTCTTTTGATATAAGAGGGCATTTTTCTTATGCTCTTCAAAGGTCTCTGCAAATACGTGGCACCCGGACATATCATCTTTTGCACAAAAATAAATGAATTCATGTGGTACAAAGTTGAGTACAGAGTCTATTACATATAATGGAATAGTACTTATCGGTCCAGGAGGTAGTCCTTTGTTTCTGTAAGTATTATATTTTGATTTTACCTGTTTGTGCTTATTGAAAACCCTTCTTATGTCAAATTTATTATGCGCAAATACAACAGTAGGATCAGACTCTAGTCTCATATTATTATTCAACCTGTTTATATAAAGACCAGCAATCATTGGCATTTCTTCCTTTAATTTTGATTCTGAATAAACAATAGAAGATAATATCACAACTTCTTCTGGAAGTAATCCTGCAGCCTCGGCTTTTTCGGCTCTCCAGTTGTTCCAGAACTGCTCATATCTGCTGTAAGCGAAGTCTATCAGTTGATAGCTATTGCATGTTTTATAAACCTTTAATTCTCCAGGTAAAAACACACTGTAAAATGCTTCCTTATCCAGTCCGGAAAGTTCCTTTAAATACGAAGTATCCTTCAATACTGCTCTTAACGAATCTGCTTCTACTCCTATTTCCTTAGATAAAAGATTAATTAGTTTCTTGCGACTTCTTATTACGGGAATATCAATAGTCATCGCTTCCTTAGCAGGCTTTACTTTCAGGTAAAAAAGGATCTGAAGATTATTCCAACCTTTTTTGAATTCATAAAGGCCTTCGTCAGCATTTACGTCAAACAATGTTGCTGCCAGTTTAAAGGTCAGTGATGATTTTAATACATTCTCTTCATTAAGCAGATCTGCCAGGTAATGCGATGATGCCCTGCCAGGAAGATAGTAATAGAATTTTTCGGAACGGGATTTGAAATTGGGGAAAAGAAAGACATAATATAATGCCAGAATGGCTATAGCCAGAGTCCCCCAGGCATACCATTTAAATGGTATACGTGGGGACTCTGCCTTATTACTTTTTTTTATTTTTTTCTTCTTTGCCATTAATCAATAAACAGCAATCAGGTATTTTTTGTGGATGCGGTTTTCGGACTGACTTTTGCTGTTTTTTTCTCTTTAAATCTGGTATTTAACAGTGCTGCAACCAATCCTGTCCATCCAGTCTGATGCGATGCTCCGATTCCTCTTCCATTATCTCCGTGGAAATATTCATAGAACAGGATATGATCTTTGAAATGCGGATCCTTACTGAATTTTTCATCAGTCCCATAGACCGGACGATTTCCATTTTCATCCTTCTCAAATATTTTTACAAGACGACGGCTTATCTCTTCAGCAACTTCCTTCAAATTCATCATCACTCCTGAGCCTGTAGGACATTCAACCTGTACTTCATCGCCATAGTAATTGTAAAATTTCATCAGCGACTCAATGATAAGATAGTTAACAGGAAACCATATCGGCCCCCTCCAATTAGAATTTCCTCCAAACATTCCGCTCTCAGACTCCCCAGGGTTATAAGTAACGCTATAAACATGATCTTTAGTCGGAAACTCGTATGGATTATCTTTATGAAATTTTGAAAGTGCTCTGATACCATAATCACTAAGAAATTCATTAGGATCAAGCATCCTCTTCAGAATTGCTTTCAGTTTATTTTGTCTTATGAGAGAAAATCTTCTTCTTACGCCCTCATGTTCAATTTCTCTTCTTGAAACCAGTTTCGCCAGTTCAGGTCTGTAATTAAGGAACCACTCAAGCCTCCTGCTAAAATGTGGGAACTTTTCAATTATTTCAGGCTCTAGTGTTTCAACTGCAAATATCGGAATCAAACCTACCATTGATCTTATCTTCATTGGAATAAATTGTCCGTTATGAAGATTTAACACATCATAGAAAAACTCATCCCCTTCATCCCAAAGGCTGTACTTGGAGCCATTAAGATTTACGATAGCTCCTGTAATGTATAGGAAATGCTCAAGGAACTTTGAAGCGGTATCTTCATAAGAAGAATTATTCTTACTCAACTCAAGAGATATTCTAAGCATGTTCAGGGAATACATAGCCATCCAGCTGGTCGCATCTGCCTGCTCAATTTTACCTCCTGTCGGTAAAGGGCTACTTCTGTCAAATACCCCAATATTATCTAAACCTAGGAAACCACCTTCAAATATATTATGACCTTCACTGTCTTTGCGGTTTACCCACCAGGTGAAGTTGAGCATTAGTTTATGGAAAACTCTTTCAAGATAATTAATATCACCTTTTCCGAAAAAATCTCTTTCTATTTCATAGACTCTCCAGCAAGCCCAGGCATGCACAGGAGGGTTAACATCGTTAAAGCTCCACTCATAAGCAGGTATTTGTCCATTCGGATGCATATACCATTCTCTTAATAATAGAATCAACTGTCGTTTAGCAAAGTCAGGATCCACCATTGCAATTGTTATACAATGAAATGCTAGATCCCAGGCTGCATACCAGGGATATTCCCATTTGTCAGGCATGGAAATAATTTCCATGTTGTTCAGGTGCATCCAATCTTTATTCCTTCCATGAAGTCTTTCCGGTGGCGGAGTAGATCCTGGATCCCCCTTCAACCACAATGACACATCGAAATAGTAAAACTGTTTAGAAATAAGTGTTCCTGCAAAAGCCTGACGCTGGATCCTTTTTAGATCAGGATCAGTGATTCCTTCGGCAAGCTCATCATAAAATACATCAGCTTCTTTGATTCTTGATTTGAATATAAATTCAAAATCTTCAAACGCATTTTGAGTAGGTTGATCACTAAGTCTTAAACGGATTTCTTTGGATTGTCCTGGTTCTATTGTCAAAGCATATCGCAATGCTGCCTTTGTACCTTTCAGTTCAGGATTTACAGTAGGTTTTCCATTTACCACATGGAAATTAATACCATCTTTCCAATATCCTTCAGTCGGAGCATGGCCATATACCAACTCATGATTGGTTTCATTATCACAAAACAGTAAATCAGGTTTACCTTCATAATAAAGATTGTACAATCCCCAGTCTTTATGCTCAACTAAAAGTGACTTATTTTTATCTGCAGAAATTGAAGGTCTGTAAGGATCTTCTAAAAATGACCAGAAATTTCTGAACCAAATTGTAGGAAGCAAATGTATAGTAGATATTTCAGGTCCTCTGTTATGTACCGTAATACGAATGCACATATCTTCCATATCTGCTTTGGCATATTCAGTATAAACATCAAAATATCTATCTTCATCGAAGACACCGGTATCCATCAATTCATACTCAGGATCCAGTTTTCCTCTGACTTTATTTTCAAGTATTAAATTTGAATATGGGAATTCGGACTGGGGGTATTTGTATAAAAATTTCATGTAAGAATGGGTAGGAGTGCTATCGAGGTAATAATAAACCTCTTTTACATCCTCACCATGATTTCCCTGATTTCCAGTAAGACCGAAAAGTTTATCCTTTATGAAAGGGTCTTTTTCGTTCCACATTGCGACTGAAAAGCAGACAAGTTGCTTGTAATCACAAATTCCGGAAATTCCATCCTCTCCCCATCTGTATGCTCTGTGACGTGACTGATCAAATGAAAAATACTCCCATGCTGAACCAAAAGGGCTATAATCTTCTCTTACTGTTCCCCATTGCCTTTCGGATAAATAAGGTCCCCATTTTTTCCACCCTCGGTTACTTCTTGTAATATTTACTCTCTCTTTTTCAAAATTTGTCATCCCTCAAAACATTTTTCTTTAAATATAAAAAAAGATTTTAATACTCCTGATACGTTTATGTATGGAGGGCAGATGATAAATTGTAAGAAAATAATGAATCTGGCTACTATTTGCCAAGATCTGCTATTGCAAGTATACTATAGGGATATTGATCAACTTACCGTTTTTGATCTTAATCTTTTTGGAAGGATTATTTTTACAAGTCAACTCCATTTCAAATTCACCGGAAAGTACTTTTTTATTCTCATCAAGTACTTTAATTCTTAATACACCTGAAAGAGGCTTGTATAGGTTTAAATTAGCAGGATCGGTGTAGTGTATGACAACTTGTTTTAATGCGCTAGACCCAAGTTTTATTTCGGTTACTTCGGGCTTTATAAGAAAAAATTTACTAAATCTATCATTGCTCAATGACAATTGACGGTACCCCCCCGTAACAGTTCTCATATAAGCATTAAAATTTTTAATTACCATTGGTTTATCATCGACAGTGCAAACAAATAAAGCTGATGTATCTGCTGCTGTTAATTTTTCCCCAGTTATTACTTCTGAATTTCTGAACGAAAAAAGAAAAGGTAAAACTACCAATACGATCAATCTAACAGAAAATTTGTGCATGTGGCAAAAAAACGATTTTAATTGAAAGAATTAATTGTATGTATAATTACTATTTTTTATTGAAAAAGTCACAGAAATAATATAAAAAAATTGATAAAAAATTTAATAAAAACTACGAACAATTCCCAAAACACTAAAAACCAAACAATTAAATTAAAGAGCTGAAAAATTTATATTAAATAAAAATTCGATGCTGAAACTTTGATCACTCGGAAAGTAAATTCCTCTGGTTCCTAATTCGATTGGAGCCACAAAATTAAATAAATGCATATCTCCAGTAAATTCAACTCCTGTAGAATTATAGTATCTTGAATTTCCTTTATATTTCCCTTCACCATAATCATAAAATAATAAAGCTTTTATTCTCTTTAAATAAAGAACCGGCCCTACCTTCCAATCGGGATAACAAAGTGGTAGCCTGTATTCTGAAATAATCCTTGAAAACTTCTGGTTGACCTGACTAAAATAGCCTCGGGGATATAAAAGATAATTTGAGAAAATATAACTTCCATTCTCATTTATTTGCCTGCCAATATCAATTCTAATACTATGATGTTTCAACACCCCCGGGAATAATAGGGTTGCCTGGCCTACTAAAGAATTACCATAGTCAAATTTACCAAACGGTGATTGTCTGTAGTTCAATCTGAATGATTGTCCCCACCTTGGCAACAGGTCTCTTGGCGCCATCTTCAGATACCTAGATCCTCTCAAGTCATATTCGAAAATATTTTTAACCCCTGTCTTAAAATATGCAGGTGTTTCATTATTCCTGTAATAGTGTGATGTGTAATTATAAACCGTCGAAGTGATCGCCTGAGCATATTTACCTCTTGTCAAATTCAATGGTACAGAAACTGATAAAGCCAGTTTATCTTCCTGAAATTTAAATACAGCATCATTACCTGTCGTATCGAGTCCTAGTCTTTGTCCTCTTGAAGCAGCGATGGACAAAACAGGATACCAACCTTTATAAACAAATGAACCTTCTACAGTACCTGTTCTATCGCTATAATTGTACAGATATGCTAATTTACTGATAGCTGTGCTTAATTTGTTTTGGGAAAATAATGTTACACCCGAATTCACTTCATAAGTATTGGCATTGATATAAAGCGGTGCCCAGCTATGTAGATAGAATAGATGTGTACCTTTTCTATATCTTTTAATTGTTGATCCTTCTGCAGCTGAATCCGGATTGAGATCAGGCAAAGGAATACCCAATTCCTGCTTTGCTAATTCAGGATAAAGCTTTACTGATTGATCTTTAATATTGTTCAGGCTTATCCAATTTGCAGTGTCTATTGGAATACTGGAGACATAATATCCGTTTGCCGTGTAGCTTGAAAACAATAGAGTATCCTGACTACTATTTAAACAAGGATCAAATGCTCCATAGCTTACAGATGTAACCTGAAACACCGAAGAATCACTTAAACGAAAGGCATAAATGTTATCAATACCAGAATATACACTTCTGAAAAAAATATGATTAGAAGACACTACTGGCTGCGATATATCCTTATAACCGGATCTGAATAGAGTTTTGAATTCAGAAGTACTGATTGAAATTTCATCAATCCTTTTACCCTCATCGTCCAGCATAATTGCATAAAGCTTACTCCCATCATTGTTCCATGCAGGCATTATCGGATAGTCGTTTTCCGGATGATAAATTTCCTTGATTAATTTACCTGATTGGCTTTCAAAAATGGAAACACAATACTTACCATTTTGCTTTGCATCAACAGCAGCAATCATACTTCCATCCTTTGAAAAAACCGGAGCAAAGAGATGTTTCCTTCTAGTTAGTTTTAGTCTTTTATTCCTTCTTTTATCAGCATTAAAAACTATAAGATTTGAATAAATTCTATTGCTCCATCTTTTGTCAAATCCATATTCAGCCCAAACAATTTTATTATGAGATGCAGAAAGTATCTGCGGATTAAAATAACCTGGTACAAATATAGTTTTTTCTTTATTTCCGGGCTCGGTAAGGACATATTGTTGAATATCGCCAAGACCGGACTTTAGAGCTATAATTTTTCCATCAGATAAGTATTGCGGAAAACGATAACTTGTAAAAGTTTTGGTGTCATTAAAATGTATTGTATCCAGATTGCCTAACAATATGGTTGAATCTTTCTGAAGTATCCATTGATCACGTAAAAAATACATACATGAGTCATAAAGCTTCCATTTAGATAATCCCGTAGTTCTTTTAATTCCCTGATTAAAAGGCATAGGGTTATAAGCCCTTCTGGCAGCATTGTTAACTGATTTACTCCATACAGCAGGAGAATACCTATTTCTTGTGTATCCTACCAGCTGATACCCCAGATAATAATAGTTAGGAACAAAGTCTCGGAAAGAACCGAAATAGGCTTTCTCATAACTATAAATTTTTCGTTGCAAAACCTGAGTTCTCAGAGGCATGGTGAATTCAGGCAGTCTGCCTCTTCCCGTATTGGACAGAGCAGTTTCTGTGACCACTGCATCACCTTCTAAAAACCAGAGAGGCAGATAAAGACCTGCAATAGCACCTATCGCTTGCTGGCCTAACAGGAAATATAAAATCTTTGTGAGTCCCTGATTAAGTTTATCAAGTTGTACTACGTGTCTGAATTCGTGTAATGCTAATTGATCTATCCAGTTCTGCGGATAGATATCCTGATCAGGAATGGTATAAAATTCAGCCCTCTTTGGAGCCCAAACTACAAAAGCATTAGATACACTTGACTGAGGATGGAGAATTACAGATATTTTTTTAGGTTCATGGTTAAGACTATACGAAACATAAAGATAGACCTTCTCCAGGGATCGGGAAGTTCGTATAGCTTCCTCTTCAATTTCAACAGGGTATATAACCTGAAAATCTTTTGTAACAATTTGTTTCCACCTTAGGCGTGAGGGATCCTGCCCGGTTTCTACATATTGAGAATAGGCAGTACTAAAGATTGTAAAGAAAAAAAATAAAAGTATAACGATTCTCCGGAATGCGTTATTTTTCCTCATTGTCTTCAGTTTCCTCCTCGAGCAGATTCATTTTAACTACTAATACACTCTGTTTTGATTTTTTCAAAATGGAGATTTCGTACCTTTCAAATTTAATCTTTTCGTTCAACTCAGGTATCCTTCCGAATACCTTATTTACAAGACCTGCCACTGTGTCATAATCTCCACTCTTAGGCAACGGAATAGGAAGATACTCATTCACATCTTCTATTGTAGAAAGAGCGTTGACAACAAATTCTTCTTCATTGGTTTTTTCAACAAAGGGAGCTTCTTCATCATGCTCATCCTGAATCTCCCCTACCAGTTCTTCCAGAATATCCTCAATGGTCACAATACCGGCAACACCTCCAAATTCATCGGTAACTATTGCCATGTGGAGATGTTTTTCCTGCAATTCCTTTAAAAGCTCGCTGATCTTCTTTGTTTGGGGAACAAAATAAGGTGGATTTATAACTCTCTGAAGGTTTATATCTTCCTTTTTGTTGATCATTTTGAGCAAGTCTTTGGTATATACTAGCCCAATGATATTATCTATAGTTTCCCGATAAACAGGCATTCTTGAATAACCTTCATTAATGACCTTATCCAAAATCTCCTCTGGAGAAGTATCTTCATCAATAGCATTGATACTGGTTCTAGGAACCATAATTTGTCTGGCAGTAATCAGGTTAAAGCTGAACACATTTTTAATCAGCTCATGAGCACTTGGCTGTATTGCACCGGAAACTTTTCCCTGATCCAGAATTAATTGAAGTTCCTCAGCGGAGTGTATTTCATGGATGTCAGACATATTGATGCCTAACATTTTTAAAATCAGGGAAGCAAAACCATTTAATATCCAGATTAAGGGTTTAAATACAATATAAAAAAACCTTAATGGATAAGATACTGATAAAGTCGTTTCTTCCGGTTTCTGAATGGCAATAGATTTAGGAGCAAGCTCCCCGAATACAATATGTAAAACGGTAATTATAGCAAATGCAAACGGAAGGGCAATTTTATGAGCCAGGTCTACGTTAGGTTCTAGTCCTAGGTATTCTATTATATTCAGAATAATTCTCGTAACAACACTTTCGCCAATCCAACCAAGACCAAGACTAGCAAGGGTAATTCCTAGTTGAGTGGCAGACAGATAACCATCTAGGTTTTTGAGAATATTTAAGGAAAGGTCCGCTGTTTTATCTCCACTGGCCGCCTTTACTTCTAATTGAGAAGATCGGACTTTAACAATTGCAAATTCAGCGGCGACGAAAAACCCGTTTAAAAAGACAAGTAATAAGGTATAGAAAACATCTAATAGCATAAATGATAGAGAATGATATTTAGTGCATATCCATTCTCTGACAACTTACCTGATTTAAGGAAGTCAGAATGCAAAAATATGTATATATAAATTATCCCAGAAAAATTTCGTGAATTATTTATTCTCTGAAACTATTTAGGATTATTTCCTGTAATAAGGGGTGTGCCAAAATTTTGTGCAAAATGTTTTTTTGTAGAAGAAATTGTATAATTTTACGCTGAATCTTATGAAGAATAAAACTATTCTGGATCTTGTTTTTTTCATAAACATCAACAAAATCTCATTACTAGTTACAATCTGTCCTTTAAGAATTACAATTTCATTCGACAAAATGAAATTAAAACCAATTAAAAAAGAAGTATGAAGGAAGAAATATTATCCAGTCCTTATTTCCCAATTGCAATTCAATTTCTGGTAGCCGCTGGATTCGTCAGCGTCAGTCTTCTAGCCAGCTACATTCTTGGTCCCAAAATATCTACCAAACATAAAACCGAAACATTTGAAAGCGGAATTGACTCTGTCGGCAACGCCAGAATGCAATTTTCTATCAAATATTTTCTGGTTGCTACACTCTTCGTTCTGTTCGATGTTGAAGTAATCTTCTTCTACCCTTGGGCTGTAAATTTTAAAGAATTTGCAAAAGAGGGAATCGACGGGTTTCTTGAAATGTTACTTTTCATGGGTGCATTTATTATAGGCTTTGTCTATATAATAAAGAAAGGTGCCCTTGAATGGGATTAAATTATCAACATTAGAATCATTCTAAATTATGGCAAATATAGTTCACCCACCTGCCGGTTTTGACGGACCAGGCTTCTTTGCTACTAGCTTGGACAAAGCTGTTGGCCTTGCCAGAAAGCATTCTGTATGGCCTTTACCATTTGCAACTTCTTGTTGCGGTATTGAATTTATGGCTACCATGGGCTCTCACTACGATATTGCAAGATTCGGAGCTGAAAGACCAAGCTTTTCTCCAAGACAGGCAGACCTTCTGATGGTGATGGGTACAATCGCTAAAAAGATGGGACCAATCGTTCGCCAGGTATATGAACAAATGGCTGAACCGAAATGGGTAATGGCTGTTGGTGCATGCGCTTCCAGCGGTGGAATATTTGATACTTACAGTGTACTGCAAGGAATAGATAAAATTATCCCGGTTGACGTTTATGTTCCTGGATGCCCTCCAAGACCAGAACAGATACTTGACGGACTTATGAAAATACAGGAGTTGGTGGAAAATGAACCACTCAACAGAAGAAATACTCCTGAATACAAACAATTACTGGCTTCTTACGGAATAGAATAATGGAAGAACTAACCCACCAGAGGATACAGGAAAAACTTACTGAGAAGTTTGGTGATGCCATCCTTAAGGTCGAAGAACCATACAATTTACTTACCTTAACAATTAAGAGAGAATCTCTACTCGATATTCTAAGATTTCTTTATAATGATCAGGAACTTGAATTCCAGTTTCTGACAGATATCACAGGAGTACACTTCACAGCACCGGAAGAAGTTCTAGGGGCTGTTTATCATTTGCATAACTTACCTAAAAATAAAAGAATCAGATTAAAGGCATTTTTTCCTAAAAATGATCCTGTAATCGATTCTGCTACTCCGGTTTTCTCAGGTGCAAACTGGATGGAAAGAGAAACCTATGACTTTTTTGGTATCCAGTTTAAAGGACATCCAAATCTGAAAAGAATTTTAAATGTTGATGATCTTGGCTATTTCCCTTTGAGAAAAGAATATGCATTAGAAGATTCAACGAGAACGGATAAAGACGATTCCTTGTTTGGCAGATAACAGTTATGCTTACACAACCTAACAACACTAATACTCAAGTTACCGACCAGAGTGAACTGACTACACTGAATCTTGGGCCTACTCACCCAGCAACTCACGGTGTATTCCAGAATATTCTTAAGATGGATGGAGAAAAAATTGTTGATTCTGAATCTACAATTGGTTACATCCACCGGGCTTTCGAAAAACTGGCTGAAAGAAGACCTTTCTATCAGATTACTCCTCTCACCGATCGTCTTAACTACTGCTCTGCTCCTATCAACAATATGGGCTGGCATATGACTGTTGAGAAATTAATTGGTGTTGAAGTTCCGAAAAGAGTTGAATACCTTAGAGTAATCATCATGGAGCTTTCAAGAATAGCCGATCACCTGATCTGTAATAGTATTCTTGGTGTTGACTCCGGCGCTTATTCAGGCTTCCTTTATGTAATGCAGCAAAGGGAGAAAATCTACGAGATTTTTGAAGAGATTTGCGGAGCTAGACTTACAACAAACATAGGCCGTATCGGAGGTTTGGAAAGAGATTTCACTCCTGCAGCCTTTGCTAAAATAAAAACCTTACTTGAGGAATTCCCATTAGTATGGAAAGAAATGGAAAATCTGTTTAATCGTAACAGAATTTTCATGGATAGAACCATTGGCGTGGGAGCCATTTCTGCCGAAAGAGCATTAAACTATGGATTTACAGGTCCTAATTTGAGAGCTGCCGGCGTTGACTATGACGTGAGAGTAATGAACCCTTACTCTTCGTACCAAGATTTTGACTTTGAAATACCTATTGGAACAAACGGTGATACTTACGACCGTTTTATGGTAAGAAGTGAAGAAGTTTGGCAAAGCCTAAGCATTATTCGTCAGGCACTGGAGAAACTACCTGCAGGCCCTTACCATGCAGAAGTTCCAGATATCTACCTTCCTCCAAAAGAAGAAGTATACTCCAACATGGAAGCATTGATCTATCACTTCAAGATTGTGATGGGTGAAATTGAAGTACCTAAAGGTGAAATTTATCATAGCATTGAAGGTGCAAACGGAGAGCTTGGATTTTATCTGATCAGTGACGGTGGTAGAATGCCTTACAGACTGCACTTCAGAAGACCAGGTTTCGTTTACTATCAGGCTTATGGTGAAATGATCAAAGGAGCAACAATTTCTGATGCTGTTATGACCATGAGTAGCCTTAACCTGATTGCAGGTGAAATGGATGCCTGATTTCAATAAGATTTAATAAATTTGAGTTTAATATAAACTGAGTAAAAAGTTTTTGTACGGTTTTCCTTCGGACAAAAACTATGTGCCTACAGCAAATACAATGGGAGCAGTACAATCAGAAATCAAATTTTCAGAAGAAAAGCTGAAAAAGGTTCAGGAGATCATTTCCAGATATCCTGAAGGCAGACAAAAATCTGCATTACTTCCTATTCTCCATCTTGCGCAAAGAGAGTTTGACGGATGGCTTTCAGTTCCTGTAATGGATTATGTGGCCACTCTGCTGAACATTAAGCCAATCGAGGTTTACGAGGTTGCTACATTCTATACAATGTTTAACCTGAAACCTGTTGGCAAATGCCTCATTGAGTTCTGCAGAACAGGTCCTTGTATGCATAACAGAGCCGATCAGATTATAGAATATACTGAAAAGAAACTGGGTATAAAGGTAGGTGAAACTACTGTAGATAATAAGTTCTCTTTGAAAGCTGTTGAATGTCTAGGTGCATGCGGATATGCTCCGATGGCTCAGATCGGTAAGTTCTATTATGAACATCTTACAGAAGAAAAGATGGACAAAATTATTGCAAGACTAGGACAAGAAGATTTTAATCCTGATAATAAATACGAGATCTAATGGCCAGGAAATTATTATTAGAAAATATAAACGTTCCGGGGATTAAATCCTTTAACGTTTACAGGGCAAATGGCGGTTACCGTTCAGTTGAAAAAGCTCTGAAAACCATGTCTCCTGACGACGTGATGGAAGAAGTGAAGAAATCAGGACTAAGAGGACGTGGTGGTGCCGGTTTCCCTACCGGTATGAAATGGAGTTTCCTGGATAGAAAATCTGATAAACCAAGATATCTTGTATGTAATGCTGACGAAAGTGAGCCAGGTACATTCAAAGATAGATTTTTAATGGAATACATTCCTCACCTTCTTATTGAAGGCTTAATCGTTTCCAGTTATTCCTTAGGTTCAAATACTACTTATATATACATCCGTGGCGAATACAGATGGATCGTGGATATTCTTGAGAATGCCATTGCTGAAGCTAAACACAACGGTTTCCTAGGAAAAAACATTCTTGGATCAGGATACGATCTTGAAATTTATGTTCAGCCAGGTGGTGGTGCTTATATCTGCGGTGAAGAAACTGCTTTGATTGAGTCACTCGAAGGAAAAAGAGGAAATCCAAGAATGAAACCTCCTTTCCCTGCTATATCAGGACTATACAACTGCCCTACAGTGGTAAACAATGTGGAAACGCTGGCAACAGTAGTTCCTATCATTAACATGGGTGGAGATGAATATGCTAAAATTGGCGTTGGCAGATCTACAGGGACAAAACTGATCTCTGCTTGCGGACATATGAATAAACCTGGAGTTTACGAAATCGAATTGGGTCTGCCTGTTGACGAATTCCTAAATTCTGACGAGTATTGCGGTGGAATCAGAGCCGGACATACACTTAAAGCTGTTGTACCTGGAGGTTCTTCTGTACCTATTTTACCTGCAGAACTGTTCTACAAAACCAAAGAAGGTGTAGCTAGATTAATGAGCTACGAATCACTTTCTGAAGGAGGTTTTGCAAGCGGTTCTATGCTTGGTTCAGGTGGATTTATCGCAATGGATGAGACTACATGTATTGTAAGAAATCTATGGAACTTTACAAGATTCTATCATCATGAATCTTGCGGTCAGTGCAGTCCTTGCAGAGAAGGTACTGGATGGATGGAAAAAGTGTTGCACAGACTAGAACACGGACATGGATCAATGAGTGATATCGACCTATTGGTTGACATTGCTAAAAAGATTGAAGGAAATACAATCTGCCCACTTGGAGACGCTGCAGCATGGCCTGTAGCAAGTCACATCAGACACTTCAGAGAGGAGTTTGAATACCATGTTAAATTTCCTGAAAAAGTAGCACATAGTCCATTTGCACATAGTGTGGATTATAAAAGAGAATTAAATACTGTATTACAATGATTAAGGTAACTATAGATGGTGTTGAAACAGAGGTAGAACCAGGAACAACGATCCTGAATGCTGCCAGACAAATCGGAGGCGATCTTGTACCTCCTGCCATGTGTTATTACTCTAAACTTAAAGGTTCAGGAGGAAAATGCAGAACTTGTCTTGTAAAAGTATCTGCCGGTTCTGCTAAAGATCCAAGACCAATGCCGAAACTGGTTGCATCTTGCTCCACTCCTGTTCAGGACGGTATGGTTGTACAAAACATTACTTCTCCTGAAGTTCTTGAAGCAAGAAAAGGTGTAGTTGAATTCTTATTAATAAACCACCCTCTTGACTGCCCTATCTGTGATCAGGCTGGTGAATGTCACTTACAGGATCTTGCATTTGAGCATGGTTCTGCGAAGACCAGATACGAAGAAGAAAGAAGATCTTTTGATAAAATAGATATCGGTAGCAAGATACAATTGCACATGACAAGATGTATTCTTTGCTACAGATGTGTCTTCACTGCTAATCAAATCACTAATGAACGCGTTCACGGCGTTCTTAACAGAGGAGATGCTGCCGAAATTGGCACCTACATTGAAAACGTAATCGAAAATGATTTTTCAGGTAACGTAATCGATGTTTGTCCGGTCGGAGCTCTTACAGATAAAACCTTCCGCTTCAAAAGCAGAGTTTGGTTTGTAAAACCTATGTACGCTCATCGTAATTGCGATAAATGCTGTGGAAAAACTACCGTCTGGATGAAAGGTGATGAAGTTTTCAGAGTAACAGCAAGAAAAGATCAGTACGGAGAAGTAGAAGATTTCATTTGCAACGATTGTAGATTTGACAAAAAATTAGCCAGCGACTGGACTGTAGAAGGACCTGCTCCGATTCAGAGAAATTCTGTTCAGGCTCAAAATAAATATTTACAGGGAATAAAAGTAGATGCACCGAAGAACATAGGTTATGGAAATATTTCTGATAGATAAGATAGTATTAATTGTAGCCGTCTTCGGCATTACACTTTTATTCGCACTATACAGCACGTATGCTGAAAGAAAAGTCGCTGCGTTTATTCAGGACAGACTGGGTCCTAACAGAGCCGGAATTTTCGGTATTCTTCAACCTCTTGCCGACGGAGTAAAATTCTTTTTAAAAGAAGAGTTTATACCTGCCCATGCTGATAAGGCTTTATTTATTTTAGGTCCATCAGTATCAATGACCACTGCATTAATGACAAGTGCAGTTATTCCTTGGGGAAATTCATTAGAATTATTTGACAGAGTCATCAGCCTGCAAATCACTGACCTTAACATCGGTATCCTTTATGTATTTGCAGTTGTTTCGATTGGAGTTTATGGAATTATGATCGGAGGATGGGCTTCGAACAATAAATTCTCTCTTCTTGGAGCATTGAGAGCTAGCTCACAGATGATCAGTTATGAAATTGCAATGGGCTTATCTATCATAGCTCTTGTAATGACAACTGGTACATTAAGCCTTGGTGAAATTGTGCAGCAGCAGAATGGTTCTATATTCGGTATTTCCGGAGCTTCCTGGAACATTATTTATCAGCCACTTGGCTTCTTAATCTTTATGATTTGTGCCTTTGCTGAGTGTAACAGAACTCCATTTGACCTTCCGGAATCTGAAAACGAGCTTGTCGGAGGTTATCATACAGAGTATAGCAGTATGAAACTTGGATTCTTCCTTTTCGCTGAGTATACTAATATGTTTATATCTTCTGCGATTATGAGCTCGCTTTATTTCGGAGGATATAACTTCCCGTTCATGGATCAGTTAGGATTATCTCATAATCTAGTAACTATCCTAGGAACAACATTCCTTTTCGCGAAAATCGTTATGTTCATATTCCTTTTCATGTGGGTAAGATGGACACTTCCGAGATTCCGATACGATCAATTGATGAGAATGGGCTGGAAAATGCTTATTCCATTGGCATTGATCAACATAATTATTACAGGTCTTTTAATCGTTGTATTAAAATAAATCAGTTATGCACTCTTTATCTAACAGATCAAAGGTTGTAGTTAAGAAAGAAATGACATTGACGGAGAAAATGTATCTTCCGGCAATACTTGGTGGTATGATGATCACTATCAAGCACTTCTTTAAAAGAAAACCAACCATTCAATATCCTGAACAAAAAAGAGAGTTCAGTAAGGTTTACAGAGGCAGACACATTCTGAAAAGAGATGAGCAAGGCAGAGAAAACTGTACTGCCTGTGGTCTATGTGCTGTAGCTTGTCCTGCTGAAGCTATATCAATAGTTGCCGCTGAAAGAAAAAAAGGTGAGGAACATCTGTATCGTGAGGAAAAATATGCTAAGACATACGAAATAAATATGCTTAGATGTATTTTCTGCGGTCTTTGTGAAGAGGCTTGTCCTAAAGATGCTGTATATCTTACAGAAGAACTGGCACCTGCAAACTTTGACAGATCGAACTTTATTTTCGGAAAAGATAAACTTGTTCAACCAGTAGGAACAAGTGCGCATCCCAAAACTTATAAACCTTACAAAAAGTAACGATGGATCAGTTGGTATTTTTGATTTTGTCTATCATTTCGATAGGTGCTGCATTGGCGGTTATATTTTCTAAAAACCCAGTGTATAGTGTATTATTTCTGATATTGACTTTCTTTTCTATAGCAGGGCATTATGTTCTATTGAATGCACAATTTCTTTTCATTGTGCATATCATAGTTTATGCAGGAGCAATCATGGTTTTGTTCCTTTTTGTCATCATGCTTTTAAACCTCAACAAAACTAACGAAACCAGTAAATCTATGCTACCTAAAATAGCGGGTGCTATTTCAGGAGGGCTGTTACTGATCGTATTGTTGGGAGCAGTAAAAGGCCTTAATCAAGCAGAAGCAAGTCAAGCCGTAAATGCAGATATGGGTTCAGTTAAAAATCTGGGCAAAATCCTTTTCAGCGAATATTTGCTTCCATTTGAAGTTTCATCCGCACTATTCCTTTCTGCAATGATCGGAGCTGTGATGTTAGGAAAAAAGAATCTTAAAGATCATTAATATTTGAAATAGCAGATCATGCAAGTTTTATCAAACACAGTTAACAACTACCTTGTTCTTGCAAGCATCCTTTTTGCGATAGGCGTCATGGGTGTCCTTGTAAGAAGGAATATCATTATCATATTTATGTCCATCGAGCTGATGCTGAATGCCATAAACCTTTTGCTTGTGGCATTTTCTGTATTTCATAATGATGCATCAGGCCAGGTATTCGTTTTCTTTATCATGGCAGTTGCAGCGGCTGAAGTCACAGTCGGTCTTGCGATCCTTGTAATGATATACAGAAATACAGGATCGGTAGATATAAATTCTCTGAATAAATTAAAGTGGTAGAATAAATAGATAAAAGATGTTACAATTAGCCTGGTTAATACCTGTTTTACCTCTTATAGGATTTTTGATAATTGGTTTAGCTAATAAAAAATTACCTAAAGCCGTTGTTGGTTTTGTAGGTTGTGGAAGTATTCTTGGATCCTTCGCAATTGTACTTACTTTACTAACCGAAGTTTTAAACGGAACCATTCAGTCTGAAACCCTCACCTATTTCAACTGGATTTCAGCAGGTTCACTTGATATTAAGCTTTCATTTCTTATAGACCCGCTTTCTGTTACGATGATGACCATTATCACAGGAGTTGGTTTCTTAATTCATTTGTATTCTGCCGGATACATGTCTCATGACGAAGGATTTGCGAGGTATTTCGCTTACCTGAATCTATTCGTTTTCTCCATGTTAATCCTTGTGATGGGATCCAACTTCCTTGTTCTGTTTGCAGGATGGGAAGGTGTAGGACTTTGTTCATATTTACTTATCGGATTCTGGTTTAAAAACAATGATTATAACAATGCTGCTAAAAAGGCATTCATAATGAACCGTATAGGTGACCTTGGCTTCCTTTTAGGAATGCTTTTGATCATCGTTACATTCGGAAGCCTTGAGTATAGCGCTGTTTTCGAGCAGGCTCAAACTATCTTTAAACCAGGAGTTGCTCAACCTGTACTAATTGCAATCACATTGCTATTATTCCTTGGAGCAACTGGTAAAAGCGCACAAATTCCACTTTATACCTGGTTACCTGATGCGATGGCAGGTCCGACACCAGTTTCTGCACTTATTCACGCAGCAACCATGGTTACAGCAGGTATATACATGATTGTAAGATCTAACGTACTTTTCTCTTTAGCGCCATTCACTTTAGAAGTAATTGAAATCATCGGACTTACAACTGCTCTTTTTGCAGCAACAATCGGTCTGGTTCAAAACGATATCAAAAAAGTACTTGCTTATTCTACAGTGAGTCAGTTAGGATATATGTTCTTCGCTCTTGGAATGGGAGCTTATTCAACAGCAATTTTCCATGTAGCTACACACGCATTCTTTAAAGCACTTCTATTCCTTGGTGCTGGCAGTGTAATTCACGCAATGAGTGGCGAACAAGATATCAGAAGCATGGGTGGTCTTTGGAAAAAACTTCCGATTACCTTCGCTACGTTTATCATAGGAACAGTTGCCATTGCAGGTATTCCTCCATTTGCAGGTTTCTTCTCTAAAGACGAAATACTGGCTCATGCTTATGAGCACTCCCCTATCCTATGGGCACTTGGAGTTTTAGGCGCATTGATGACTACATTCTATATGTTCCGTCTGGTTTTCTTAACTTTCTTCGGATCCTTCAGAGGGACAGAGCATCAGAAATCTCATTTACATGAGTCTCCGCTAATTATGACTATTCCTTTGATGGTACTTGCAGTTCTTTCTATAATTGGAGGTTTTGTAGGTGTTCCTGAAGTTCTTGGAGGGCATAACTTCCTTAAATCTTTTTTAAGCCCGATAATCGCACCTATTAATCAGCATACTGGACACGCATTAAGCCATTCGACTGAATTAATGCTAATGGGAATTTCAGTAGGGGCAGTTTTATTGGTAATTATAATTGCTGCTATAGTTTATATTTCGAAAAAAGCAGTTCCATCTCCAGAAGGATCAGATCTTTCTGCTCCTCACAAAGTGCTTTACAACAAATACTATATCGACGAAATCTACAGAACTCTGGTAGTAAAACCACTTTACTGGCTTGGAGATATATTCTACAAAGTGTTTGAGATAAGAATTATCGACAACTTTGTAAATGCCTGGGGTAAAGGAGTTGACAGAGGTAGCGCAGGTTTAAGATTTCTACAAAACGGTAGCATCAGTTTCTACATGTTTGCTATGGTTATTGGCATCATATTAATATTGTTCTTTAACACGATTATCAAGCTTTAATGGAAACCAGTATATTAATTTTTCTTCCGCTGGTAGCAGGCTTAATTTCATTCCTGCTTCCTGACAACAGGGCAAAACAATTTGCATTTGTAGCTGCATTGGCTGAATTTGCTTATTCTCTGGTTTTACTCTTACAATTTAATCCTCAGGAAACTTTAGCTTATGCTACTTCAGTACCATGGGTTAAATCAATGGGCATTTCATTCAGTGTAGGAATGGATGGAATCAGCATACTTCTGGTAATGCTTACCACCTTTCTTATTCCTTTAATTATTCTATCTTCATTCAGAAGAACATTTGCTAACAGCAACTACTTCTACGGGCTTGTATTGATTATGCAGTCAGCGCTTGTAGGCGTATTTGTTGCCCGTGATGCATTTCTATTTTATGTATTCTGGGAGTTGGCACTTATTCCGATCTATTTCATTGCATTGATCTGGGGAGGTGAAAACAGAAAGAAAATCACTTTCAAGTTCTTCGTTTATACCTTAGCAGGTAGTTTATTAATGCTTGTTGCGATCATTTATCTGTATCTTCAGACACCAAACGGTTCTTTTGACATTAATCAATTCTACGCAGTTGGAAGTACATTAAGTTCAACAGACCAGGCTCTTGTATTCGTTGCATTCTTTCTTGCATTTGCTATCAAGATGCCAATCTTCCCTTTTCATACTTGGCAACCTGATACTTATACTGTAACACCTGCTCAGGGAACTATGCTTCTTTCTGGCATTATGCTAAAGATGGGTATCTACGGAGTTATCAGATGGATACTTCCACTTGTTCCAGAGGCAGCTCACACTTATGGAATGCCGGCAATTATTCTTAGTGTAATCGGAATTATCTATGCTTCTATCATTGCAATAAAGCAAAAAGACTTCAAGAGGCTGATTGCTTATGTTTCAATCGCGCACGTAGGTTTGATAGCAGCAGGAATATTCACTCTAGGAGAAGAAAGTCTTCAAGGAGGTATCATTCAAATGCTTTCTCATGGTATCAACGTAGTAGGATTGTTCTTTGTGATTGATGTTCTATTTGATAGAACCAAAACTCTTGAATTATCTTCTTTAGGTGGTATAAGAAATGTTGCGCCTTTCTTCACTGTTACATTTATTATTTTGCTTTTCAGCAGCATAGCACTACCATTTACAGGAGGTTTTCCTGGTGAGTTTCTTCTATTCGTTGGAATATTCCAGTACAATCCATGGATAGCTGCAGTAGCAGGAGTTTCTGTAATTCTTGGTGCAGTATATATGTTGTCAAGCTTCCAGAAGATCATGTTGGGAGAAACCAACAACTTAACTTCAGGATTTGCAGATCTGTTTACAAGCGAAAAACTGGTATTAATACCAATAATCATTTTAATATTCTGGATGGGGATCTACCCTGATACATTCCTTGAAATTTCGGGACCAGCAGTTAAAGCATTAATCAAAGGAACAGGGACATCTTTAAGTTTGAAATAACCGATGAAAACATTAATTCTAACAGCATTACTTGGCATCGTTTCAATGTTATCCGAGATATTCGGATTCAGAAAATACCTTTGGACAATTTTAGTTCTTGGCCTTACAGGTGTATTTTGTGTAAACCTATCTGAGTTAACTTCTGCATATCAGTATTTCCCGAATATGGTTGTATTCGATCATTATGCAGGAGTATTTTCTGGTTTGATAATCCTGATGGCTCTTGTTTGGTTTTTTATTTCAAAAGATCAGTATGATTCAAATGAATTCAATCAGGCAGATCATTACTCACTGATAATGTTTGCATTAACCGGTACAATTGTACTGGTATCATTTACCCATCTGGCAATGCTTTTCCTTGGAATCGAAATCCTTTCTATTCCAATGTTTATCCTTGCAGGTAGCAGAAAACATGAATTGTCTTCGAATGAAGCTTCTTTAAAGTACTTTATCATGGGTGCTTTTGCATCAGGTATATTATTGTTTGGTATTGCTCTTTTATATGGAGCAACCGGAACATTCAATATCCACGAAATTGCGCTAATTGCATCTAATAATTCAGGTTCTGTATCTATCTTATTTTATACTGGTATATTTATGGTGATGATTGGTCTTGCATTCAAAGTTTCTGCAGTACCATTCCACTTCTGGACACCTGATGTTTATGAAGGATCGCCACTTGTGATTACCGCTTTCATGGCAACCATTGTAAAAACGGCAGCATTTGCAGCTTTCTATAGATTATTCAATACAACATTTGCTCCTCTAATTCACCAATGGGGATCTACACTGTCTGTTATTATTATCTTTACAATTTTAACAGGAAACATTCTTGCTGTATATCAGACCAGTGTAAAAAGAATGCTTGCATACTCCGGTATCGCTCAGGCGGGTTACATGTTAATGACTATCCTTCTTACAACTTACGAAAGTCAGAATGCATTGATACTTTATACATCCTCTTATGCACTATCAACACTTTGTGCTTTTGCAGTTCTTCATTATGTAGTTAAGATAAAAGGCAGTGATACATTCGAATCATTCAGTGGTTTAGGAAAATCACATCCTCTACTTGCTGTAATAATGGTGATTTCTATGCTTTCATTGGCAGGAATTCCTCCAGCTGTCGGGTTCTTTGCTAAATTTTATCTGTTCTCAGCTGTTCTGCAACAAGGGTATTTGGCATTGGTAATTGTAGCTGTACTAGGTTCTTTAATAAGCGTTTACTATTATTTCAGAGTAATTATTTCAATGTATTCTGGAGAATCTGAAACAGAATCAATACAACTTACTGTTATAAATAAAGCTGTATTAGTATTAATTGGGTGCCTAATAATTCTTCTTGGAGTTACTCCTGGCCTGTTTATTGATGCTATAAAGTCTTTAACCTAAAGACAGAAGTTTAATCAAATAGTTTATTAATACATGGATTCTATAGTACACCTCTTTCAGCAATTGATCGATCCCGAGAAACTGATTCTGTTTGGAGGTGTAACTTTAATCCTGTTAGTTGTATTTATAGAAAACGGTTTGTTTTTTGGTTTTTTTCTTCCAGGAGACACACTACTTTTTACAACAGGAATATTCTGTGCAACAGGCATCTTGAATACATCTATTCTCCTGCTCTTAGGTACGATATCACTATCTGCAGTACTTGGTAATTTAGCGGGATATGCCTTTGGGAAAAAAATGGGAGAAGCATTACTTTCCCGAAAAGATACTCTCCTTTTTAAAAAGAAATATGTTATGGCTGCTGAAGCCTTCTTTATTAAATATGGAGGTTTGGCTTTAGTGATGGGAAGATTCTTACCAATTATCAGAACTTTCGCACCCATTTTCGCGGGAGTTGTAAAATTCGACTTCAAAAAGTTTCTTACATATAATATAATAGGTGGAATACTTTGGGTCTTTTCAATGCTTTTACTAGGTTATTTTTTAGGTAGAATGTTCCCTCAAATTAAAGAGCATCTTGAATTATTTATAGGAGGAATTGTAGTCATTACCTGGATTCCTGTTATAAAAACCTACCTTACAGAAAGAAGAAAAGTTAAGAAAGCTAACGAACAGGTCTGAAAAAATTTTTAATTATTTTACTTTCAATGTCTGTTCTTTTGGTTAATTTTATTGGATTTTATTAGGGTATTTGCTGACCAATCAACTTAATGGATAACATTTATTTTTGGGTAATCTTTAATGTTTTTGTACTGGGCCTTCTGATTCTGGACCTGTTTGTTCTGAATAAAAAAACCCAGACAGTGAGTGTTAAATCTGCTTTGTGGTGGTCTGCATTTTGGATAGGTCTAGCTGTAGCATTTAATATATTTGTATATTGGTGGAAGGGTAAAAATGCTGCTTTTGAATTCCTTACGGGTTATCTGCTTGAGGAATCTTTAAGCGTTGACAATCTTTTCGTATTTATGCTGATATTTAACTACTTCAGAGTCCCTGCAGAATATCAGAGAAAAGTTTTGTTTTGGGGAATCATTGGAGCCTTGGTACTCAGAGCATTTTTTATAGTTGTCGGAGTTTCTCTCATTAATCAATTTCACTGGATGGGGTTCATTCTTGGAGGATTTTTAATTTTTACCGGTGCTAAAATGGCCCTTGAAAAAGATGAAGAAATCAATCCGGAAAAAAATCCTATTATATTATTGGTTAACAAATTCTTGAGAGTAACCAAGAATTATCATGGCAGCGATTTCTTTACGAGAATAAATGGTCAATTATATGCAACTCCTTTATTCATAGTAGTCCTTGTGGTAGAAACAACTGATGTTGTATTTGCAGTTGATTCAATTCCAGCAATCCTTGCTGTAAGTAAAGATCCTTTCATCGTTTATACTTCTAACGTTTTTGCATTATTAGGTCTAAGATCTCTCTACTTTGCCCTTGCAGGAATAATGCAGCTTTTCCATTATATCAATTATGGACTTTCATTGATTTTAGTATTTATAGGTATAAAGCTTGTCGGTGATTCTGGCGGATGGTTTGAAATTGATATGAAGTATGCCCTGATGATAGTTGCAGGAATACTGACTCTTTCAATTCTTTTTTCAATTTGGTTCCCTAAAAAAGAAGAGGACCATAATGATGAAGAGCCTAAAGATGAATCTGTTGAAGCCAATGAAAATAAGTAAGCCGACTGTAAAAACAGTTATATATTTTATAGTTTTCCAGAAGTTATATCTATTTGATAGATCTATATCTAAGATTTGACTGATGTATCTTGGCTTAGCCCCTTCCTTTCATTATTCTTCTTGAAATTCCTTTGATAAAATTACTTAGTCAAGAATCTTTTGTTTTTCATTAAGATCTTTGACTCATATAATCATTATTCTATTCAGATCAAGATTAATTATATTGACCAGCCTGAAGTAATAGAAGAATTTTTTCAAGTTTTGGTATTAAAGCAGAAGCAGTACATTCAAAATTATTCACCATTACTGAAAATGAATATTCCTTTCCGGTTTCTGGATTTCTAATGTAGCCTGAGTAACAGAGGACCCTTTTCATACTACCGCTTTTGGCCCTCATATTATTTTCCAGTTTAGTACCTTTCCCAACTCTTTTCAAAGTACCACTCACTCCTGAAACAGGAAGCGAGTTATAAAAATCAGCATAGTACTTTTCTTTACTCATTTGTAAAAGCGCTTGACTGAATGCTTCTGAACATACCCAATTGAATGTAGAAAGTCCGCTTCCATCGAATATAACAATTGAAGATGGATCTATTCCTTTCGAATTCCAAAACTCCTGCAATGCCTTTATTCCGGCTTTAGTAGAACCTTCATTATATAACTTTTTACCAATCGTCTTTAATAATGATTCAGCATAAAGATTAAGACTATTGACATTGGTTTCCTTTATTATATCTTTCAAAGGAGAGGAAATAAATGTGTGTATAACCTTTCTTTCTGCTATTGGCCGGCCATTAAAAGTATATATAGACCTTTCGGGTTGGGTTACTTCTATTTTACTTTTCACTAGAGCATCCTTTATACCTGAAGCCACAAAATATGCAGGATCGGGCATTGATCCTTTAATTGAAAAATTTAAACCTTTAGGTATAGTCCCCGATACTACCCTCAGACTGGTAAACGGTGCTCCATAAATGTAACCATTATCGCCGCTTCCCTCTGTTGCAGTTTTAATAGAATTGAGAAAATGAATGTTAGGTATTACCGGATCTGTTCCCAAAATTTCGACAGAATCCCCAATTGCTTTTCCTGGTTTTAATAAAAGCTTATAAGTATTCTCATTTACATTCACACCATAGGCCCCCGTACCATAATAATTGCCGATATCTGTCCATATCCAATAGTCAGGGATAGAATTATATTCAAACCACGATGCATCTCCAATAATACTACCGTTGATCTGTTTAATGCCTGCTTCAGATAAAATTTTACAAATTTTATTCAGTACTTCACTCCATGCTTCCGATGAAGAAATCCTACCGCTTCCAAATGTTGGATCACCTTCTCCCCTAATGTAAATATTTCCATCAAGTACTCCTTTATTACTAATATGACCATCGTATTCCAGATAAGTTTTAAATGTAAAGTCAGGTCCAAGAATACTCAATGCAGCAGCTGTCGTCAGTAATTTCTGATTAGATGCAGGTATCAAGAGTTTATTACCATAATAATTGAGAATCGTTTTAGATGTAGATAACTCATGAGCATAAAAAGAAATACTCCCCCTCCTCAAATCATTTGTCTCAGACAATTTCTTCAATTCTGTCAATGCGCCCTGGCCTGATGCACAGCTTAAAATAAAAAACAAACCAATTGTTAATACTGGAAATATTCTTGCAATCATTTATCTTAACGATTAATTGAGTTAATTCAAATATTATTAAACAAGTTACAAACTGAAGAGTTTCCCTTTTACCGCATATGGAAAAATCTAACGGACATATAGAACAGACGAGGCTCTCTTGCCTGATAGACGTCAACGGAACATTTCTGAAAGTTGATGACGCATGCAGAACTATCTTATTGGAAGGCAATCTCCAAACCTCTTCAAACTTCTTTAGTTCATGTCTGGATAAATATGCTAAACTTTTTACTTCCTTTCTTTCAATAGTTGAAAAAAATGATCCTTCTGTTATAATCCTCAAACATAAATATAGCAAAGACATACTTGAGATTGAATGGACAGTTACCTTAAACGATAATGGAAATTCCTTTTCACTTAATGGTTTGATAAGACCAGATTTTACCGCTTCCGAAGTTCAGAATAAAATTCAGGAATACATTTATCCCATCATCATAACTGACTCATCTCTTAAGATTACATCTTACAACAAAGCATTTGAGAAGGTAAACCCTGCATTATCCAGAACAATAATAGGAATGGATTTAAAAGATGTATTAATAGATAAAGATGGTAATTTTATCCATGAAGGTATCTTTTCTACTGGGAATTGTTTCCTAATAGCACTTCAACTAAAGCTCAATGGACAGAATACTGATTATATAGTGTCCATACTTTCTGTATCTGATCATAATATTATTACCCTATTGCCTCAGGCTAATAGTTCCTTAAAGGAGAATGAGCTAAAGAAGAAAGAAGAGGATATAAATAACTTCATATATAAGGTCTCACATGACTTCAAAGGACCTCTTACTAGTTTGAATGGTGTACTTGATATTGCAGCAGATGAATTGAAAGACAGTGCATTCATTCCTTTTTTAAACATGATCCGAACATGTTCTGATAAGCTTGAAGCACTTATTACCACCTTACTCGAGCTATCACGGGTTCAGGCTACTCCAATAGTTGAAGAAGCAACAGAGCTTTATCAGCTTATTTCCGAATTAAAAAATGAAATCAGGAAACAAGTACCAGTGTTGTATGACAATGTTCAACTATCCATTCCTGATGCATTTCCAACCTTTACTACCGATGTTAGAGTGTTCCGAATCGCACTAAAGCATTTGTTGCTGAATGCATTTGTATTTCAAAAGAAGACAAGGCAACAACCAATAGTTGAGCTTAAGATAAGTAAAAACAACTCTGCTATTGAATTTGAAGTTATAGACAATGGACTTGGAATTGCTGAAAATAAAATGGAAAGAGTATTCGAAATGTTTTATAAAGGATCAGACTATTCCGTTGGAACTGGTATGGGGTTATACCTTGCAAAAGTAGCCATTCAGAGATTGTCTGGAGAGTTGATTCTGAAAAGTAAACTAGATGAAGGAACAAGAGCTATCATAAAATTACCTCAGAGTTGATATTAATACATAATTTTTTTTCAAGCTTTAACTTTTTTTATTTGATATATAGAAAGGTCATGATGAGATGAACTCTATGATCATATTCAAAACACAAGATACTCTGAAGGCATTGATATCAAAGGGAGACAGAAGGTCAATAAAAAACATATTTAAAAAATTATTTAAGTAATTAAGTCAAAAATTTTCACTTGATGTGTAATCTTATAGATAGAAAAATTATTTTTTTTAAAAAGTATATTGCTATATATTTGTAAAAAAAAAAACTTTTTTATTATTTTTAAGTATAAATACAATAAAGTAATAAGAAACTGTTATTTTATTTTTTACTCAGACTATATAACTAATGTCAAAATATAGTAACAAAGAACTTTTCAAGATCATAGAGGACGGGTTCCTCAAATCACTTGAAGATGTTTTAAAATCAGTAGACACCAAAACCCTAAAAAAAGTGAAAAAAGTAGTTAAAGCCGCTGCTAAAAAAGTAGCAAAGAAAGCCGCTTCTAAGAAAGCAGCTTCTAAAAAAGCCGCTTCTAAGAAAGCAGCTTCTAAAAAAGTAGCATCTAAGAAAGCAGCTTCTAAAAAAGCAGCTTCTAAGAAAGTAGCTTCTAAAAAAGCAGCTTCTAAAAAAGCAGCTTCTAAGAAAGTAGCTTCTAAAAAAGGAGCTTCTAAGAAAGCAGCTTCTAAGAAGACTGCAGCTAAGAAAGCAGCTGCAAAACAATAAGGAGCTTAATCTTAAAAAATAAAAAGACATCAGAGATGATGTCTTTTTTATTTTATACCTGCATCACATTTACTAAATGTAATTCTGTCTTCTCTGAAGAGATCTTTAATTATCTATATTTCTTAAGAAAAAATTAACTGCGTTGGAGCATCATCCTGATGTTTAACTTTTACTTTAACCTTATAGAGGTCATACAGGGTTTCACTCGTTATAGCAACATCCGGTGGCCCCTGCATCACTATCTTTCCATTCTTCATTAATATCAGATTATCGGCAAACTGAGCTGCTAAGTTTAGATCATGTACTACTCCTACAATAACCAGGTTCGGTCTTAATATCTCACGAAGCTTGGTCATAAAATGCCATTGATAATAAATGTCAAGATAGGTAAGTGGTTCATCCAGAATAAGGTATTTTACAGAAGAATCTTCTGACAATAAGTCGATCTGAGACATAACTCGTACAAATTGGACTCTCTGTTTTTCTCCTCCACTTAAGGTATGATAGTTTCTTTCTGCCAATTCATAAAGCTCAAAGAACTTCATTAGCTCTTCGCAAACTTGGAAGTCCCTCTTGGTAGCTTTGCTATGAAAATGAGGATACCTACCCATCATTACCACATCCCACACTTTTAAAGAAAAAGGCAACTCTATCTGCTGAGACAAAACTGCCCTCATTTTTGCAAGATCGTTGTTGACATAAGTCTTCAATGCTTGATTTCCAATACTTACTTCTCCTGTTGTTGGCTTTATAAACCCTGAAAATATTTTGACTAAAGTAGACTTGCCAGCGCCATTAGGCCCCAATATTAAGTTCAATTTACCCGACTCCAGGCTTAAAGAAACATCTTGTAAAATTTTTTTACCTGCTGCTTCGTAACTTACATTATGAACTTTCAACATAATTAGAAGAAGTATTGATTTCTTTTTTTTAATAAGTATAAAAAAATAGGAACTCCAACAAATGAAGTAACTACCCCTATTGGGAGTTCAGCCGGAGCAAGTAAAAGTCTTGCGATAAGGTCAGCACTTGTAAGTAAAATTGCACCCATCATTGCACTACCAATTATAAGATACCTGTTATCTGACCCTATCAAAATTCTAATTAGATGAGGAGCGATTAATCCGACAAAACCGATGACTCCGACAAAAGCTGTAGTCACTGCTACCAGAAGGACATTCAAAGCCATAACATTTTTCTTAAGCATTGTGATGTTTGCGCCCAGCATTAAGGCATCTTCTTCACCCAACATTAGAGCATTCAAGGCTTTTGAATAACGAAGGGCTATTAAAAAACATAATCCACAAATAGCACTAACAACCCATACTGCACTCCAACTCGCTCCAGATAAAGTTCCAAGATTCCAAAATGTAACAGACCTTGCCTGTGGATCTCTTGCAATGTATGATAAGAAACCAACCCCACTCATAAACAAAGAGTTAATTGCGATACCGGTAAGTAATAAAACAACCACAGAAGATTTAGCCATCTCATTCGAATTGGCAAACATCATTACTAAAAGTGTCGCAATTATTCCCCCTATACAAGCAGCTATGGACAAGGTCCATTCTCCTGCATTGATTTCCATTGATGATCCAAGTACAAGGTATAACGCTGCTCCAAAAGCTGCGCCGCTTGAAGTACCAATCAGCCCAGGTTCAACAATTGGATTACGAAATAACGCCTGCATCAATACTCCGGCAATTGCCAGCGACGCTCCTGTCGCAATGCAAAGAATGGCTCTTGGGAATCTTATTTGAAGAAATATATTTTCCCTCAAACTAAGTGTTGCTTCTTCTGATTTAATCCACTTTTGAATTGAACTTAAGATTTCGATCCAAGAGATATTCACTGCTCCAAACCTTACAGAAGTCATTGCCAGCATGATTAGAATCAACAGAAGAAATAAAAATACTGGTCTGTGTTGCTGATCAAATCTATTCATCAGGATGAATTAACTTTTTCATTTTTAGAACATTTTCACCTGTACGAGGACCAAAATAAACTAGATCATGCTCTTCGAATCTGTATATTTTATTGTTTTTTGCGGCCTTTGTAGTTGCAATACCTGGAAGTTCCTTGATCTTCTCGGGAGTACCTAAACGATCGTATCCGAAGTCAGTAAGCAGAATAATATCAGGATTTGCATCAGCTATAATTTCCGCCGAAATATTTTGCATACCTTTTCCTCCTGTTATAGGTATTCTTCCCCCAGCCCACGTAACCATTTGAGCGGCATTGCTTAGCTTGGTCATCACCAGGTAAACATTCGAAGCTCTTCCATAATGAATAATGACAACATTGGGTGTATCCACAATTGGCTTTTCATCCTTTAGAGCTGCATTCAAGTCATTTTCAATTTTTCTACAGAGTGAATCAGCTTGAATTTCCTTATGAAAGTAAGCGCCCATTTCCTTAATCAAAGTTTTTGTTTCTTCAATGTCTTTGGCTTTTGAAAACGTTTTCATAGGAATCTGTAGTTTTTCCATTTGAGACATGACATGCTCAGGACCAACATTGTTATCATGAATGATCAACGTTGGCTGGGCTGCAATCATTCCTTCTGCACTTAATGCTCGGTGGTAGCCAACTGTAGGAAGGCTTTTTATTTCAGCGGGATAGGTACTTGAAACATCTACAGCAATAAGATTTTCTTGAGCCCCTAATGCGTAAATAATCTCACTATATTGTTTGGCAATACAAACAATACGCTCCTTTTTCCCTTCAATTTTTGCTTCATTTCCAAAACGTCCGCAAGAAAAGAGAACCAATAAAACTAAAACTGGTAAAATCAGTTGCTTCATATTTTATATCAATTATAAGAGGCATCCATAAAATGAATGCCTCGTTTTGAATTTATCAGAATGAATAATTAAGATTTAAGCCTCCGAAGTAATTGATTTTATAAGGGGCTGGAAGATAAGCGTCAGGTAATTGATTGAGGAAAATCATATAATAGTACTGTGTACTTGTAATATTATTAGCTCCAATATAGACTCCAACATTCAAATGGTCGAAAAATTTATGTTGATATCCTACTTTTGCATTCAACAAACTATAACCTGAAGTTTTATTTTTCCCATCAGAAGTAAAAGGCATCTGATCTCTGTATGAATAATTTATATTACCATAAACTCCATATTTTGTAAGAAAATCAATTCCTGCATTTAAAGTAACCGGAGGAACACCTGCCACTGCGTTTCCGCTATAATCAACAGTTACCAAGCTATCCTTGTTAGCTTTGGTTTTCGCTACAGATTGATATTTGATATTATCATACTTAAAATGAGAATAAGTAAAATTAGCAAATGGACGGATTGAAGTAAAGGTACTATTCTTTGACCTATATGCTGTATACATGAGTGTTACTTCTAGGCCTTTATTGTTAAGGCTTCCGCTATTTACTAGATAGGTGTATAGAGTGGCAGTATTTGCCGGGTTTTGAACCGCAACAGTTGTCATTTTATTGGAAAATACAGTGTTAAAAGCAGCTATTTGGAACTGCAATCTTTCGTCCAGTAAATTTCCTTTGGAACCAATTTCATATTGAGTTCCTATTTCAGGTTTCAATCCGAGGTTTAACTCTCCAGTTGTTGGTATATAAAAATAAGAGCTAACAGGAGCTTTGTATCCCTTGGTAAAGGAAGCATAAACAGAAAGTTGTTTGCTAAACACCTTATTAACAGCAAACCTAGGAGAAACCATGTCTATGTACGAAGCCTTGTATGAGGTCGGTACATGTTTCACTTTCGTATTTGACGGATTATTATTTGCAACAAGATAATTTCTGTCATCCAGTTTTATATTCATGGTACTCCAGCCCAGACCAGCAGTCAATGATACATCATGTGGTAAAGTCAGTGTCCATTCTGAAAATATGGATGAAGTCGAAGTTACTGTTGACTGATTGCTTCTTTGCGCTCCTATAATGTTATATCCTTTCAGATTAAAACTATCCGCAACCATTCCATAACCGATGGTTTGAGCTTGCTGACTTTGAAATTCAATTCCGGTAATTCCTGATAAACTGAATTTACTACCAAGCGAAAATCTGGTATCTAAGGTAGAACGTAATCCATAATTTACAGGTCTTTTATCGGTCCATCCACCTGCTGAACTAGCATTGCTATTTAACCCCGAACCAAAAACTGCAGTATTATTAGTAATATTTCTGTTTATCTTATAGGTATGTCCGATGCCAGCTCTGAAGCTTATTATTTCCGAATGAGCATTATTTTTAATATAAACCTGATTCCCGGAATAGTCTTTATTTTTGTATTGAGCAATAGTAAGCTCTCCACCTCTTTCATCGTAACTATTGCTATATCCAAAGTATGTAGTTATTGCCTGTCTCGCATTAATATTAAAATCTCCCATTACATTAACAAAATCCTTATGAGAAGCAGTATGCGCCATGAACCCATCCGATTTTTGCTTACCATAATTGATCATTAAAGAAGATTTCTCTCCTCCTATTTCAAGCGTGGTCGTATACCTTTGCAATCCATAGCTCCCTATCATAGCATTCTGGCTGACAGACGTTTTTCCTTTCTCTGCTTTTCTAGTTTGAAGGTTTACCACTCCTGCAATTGCCAATCCATATAAAGATCCGGAAGGACCTTTGATAACTTCCACATTGCTCACTGATCCAAAGTCAATATCATCCATGAGCGTGATTCCTTCTGCATCAGTAATTGGAATATTATTAAGGTAAACCTTGGATCCTTGAGTATCAAAATTGCTATTTATTCCATTAGTTCCCCGTGCGCCATTGCCATATCCTCTAATATTGAATTGTTGACCTGCAGATACTGTCCTTCGTTCCATATATACTCCCGGTACATTAGTATTAATGGCATCATCAAGAAAAAGTCCTGTGCCTCTTTTCAATTCTATTTCACTTAATTTAACTATAGATTGAGGCTGATTCAGAATGGCTTTATTAGAATTGGAAGTTGCTGAAATTTCAATTTCTTCCAAATGTGAAGCTGACTGAATCAATTCAATTAGAACTTCGCGACAACCAACTACATTTAACTGATAATCTTCATAACCGATATAAGATGCAATAATCTTAAGAGAGTCATTGCACGCAATTTCAAATTGCCCCTGCTCATCAGTCATAGTTGCAGTTTGGCCTTTAACAAAAATATTTGCTCCGGATAAAGGAGACTTAGTTTGTTTATCTATTACTTTTCCTTTTAACATTTCTTGCCCTAAAGACATAGAAATAGTAGCCCAAAGGAAAAGATTTAAGAGTAAAAATCTTTTCATTATTGAGTGATGTTTAATTTTTAATAGAATTACTGATGTTACAAATAATATCTTTTATTGAGGTACATATAATAAAAGATTCATTAGGATTTAAACTCCGGAGGTACAAATGGAGCGTTCACAATCATCAGCTGATAATGAAAGATATAGTCAATATTGAATTTATAATGTTTTAAAAAAATTCTATCTTCTAAGCCAATTTCCAAAACCTGTATTAACTTTTTAACAGCATATTTACCATAAAAATTATGCTTTTTCTTTTGCCCAGACTTTCCAAAGAAATTACTAATACATTTCTCAACTTCTCTTTCAATCCAGGTTTCATTTATATCTTGAAAACACAAAAATACAATACTGTCTTTATTGATCTCTGATGAAACAACATCATACATCATTCCATTGTGTAAAAATTCCTTTGACTTATTCCAGCCTGAGGTAAAGTTATCTTTTTTTACAGCAATGCACACGAATGGTTCACTATTGCTTTCAATTGCAGAGATTGCATCTTCTTTGGCTTCAAATCTCCTGTTCTCCCAATACAGATATCCGACTAATTCGGCAAACGAAAAAGAAAATAGAATAACGAATATGACAAGAGCTCTCACCTTTGAGTTTAGAAAAACTGTTTATAAAACCAAACCCCTATTATCTATGGGACTTATTTATAGTAGTCGAAAGTAAAAGATTCTATAGAAATACATGGTAACAAAAGATACATTAGGATTTAAAATCCTATGAGATTAATTGTGTATTTATAATCACCAGCTGATAATGAAAGATATAGTCAATATTGAATTTATAATGTTTTAAAAAAAATTTATCATCTAAACCAATATTAAAAATCTGACAATATAAAGTAAGGTTATCTTTTTCAATGCAATACTTACATATGGGGCAGTATTGTCAAATCTTCCGTTTCCGAGCAAATCTGCAAAATAGAAAAGGAAATAAAATAACGATTTGAAAATGGCTTTCACCTTTGAGTTATGAAAGACTGTTTATAAATAAAATCCCCTAATTACTTATGGAGTCTTATAGGTAATTAGGGGAGCATCTTTATTTTTTCAATACTTTAATTGTATTCAACTCTTCATTTATCTCAACCTGAACGAAATAAACTCCGGATGGAAGTTCTTCAGGGACAGAAATTATATATTGAAATGGAGAAGCAATCAGAGTAGCATCTTCAACAGTTTTACCATCATTGCTTATAAGCTTTACTGATTGAATCTTGTTTTGTGATTTTATATTTAGCTTGTCTATAAATGGACTTGGGAATACTTCAATATTTCCTTTTCGATTTAATTTTGCTAAAGAAGTTATAATAGCATCTGCATATAATGCAGACGGAGGGATCACTGTCTTTGCTATTTTCGATGATTCATAACTGACTGTAAGTATCTGACCATTATCATATTCAAAATATTCTAAAGTAAATTCATGAACACCTTTTTTTAATCCTATATAACCACTTTGCTCTGCAGTTGTGTGTAAACCATCATTATTGGCAACCATTGTATTACCGATAAAAAATCTACTTCCATCGTCACTGCTTATATAGAATGTATATTCTCCATCTTCGGGCACTTCAATAAATCCTGTATATCTTATAGCATAATGATCCGCAGGTAAGCCACCTATGTTCAGATTGATCTGATTTATTCGGTCTGCTTGAGATGAATTTCCTAATGTAGTAAAATCAGGAATTACGCTTCCCCCATAGTCGGGATAAAGATTATAGTTTACCCCATTCATTACAGAGACTGGATTTTCCGGGGTTCTGAGAGGTACAATTCTGAATAGGGATGATGTAGGGATTATTCTTTTTGTCAACATAGGGCCTGAATAACTCACTTCAAGTCCAATACCACCTGTTCCCTGGAAATACTCTAATGCAATGGCATGCTTTCCTTTTTTAAGTCCTATACTTCCCTGAACTTCAATCATACCGTGGATTCCGTCATTTGTAATGATAGCAGTATTTCCTATATACAACTTTGATCCGTCATCTGAATTTGAATAAAACGTATATATACCATCTGTAGGAATATCAATATATCCCACATATTTGACAGCTATATTGGATGTTGCTCTTTGTGGTAAGCTCAGGTCAAACTGATTGATACGGCCGGATTTATTTACAACAAGCGAGTTAAAATCAGGCAATGTAGTATAAGATCCTGTATAATATTTGTAATCTAATCCATTAACTGCAAAACCTGTCGGATTTTCAGGATCACGCAGCGAAGGCATGTAAAGAACGCTCGAAGGAATGATTTGCTTTGAAATACCAGGACCACTGTAACTTACCTCAAGACCGTCTCCATTATTTCTTTCAAAGTATTCAAGTGAAATAACATGCTTTCCTTTTTTAAGGAGAATACTCCCTGATTGCTCAGTCATACCATGTATACCATCATTTACAACGATCAGTTGATTTCCTATATAAAGTTTTGTCCCATCATCTGAATTTGTGTAGAAGGTATATTCTCCATCTGAGGGTACATCAATATAACCATAGTATTTTACCGCAAAACTATCTGGAGTATGTGTAAAAGACGTACTGAATGTGCCAATTACTCCGCCCTTCCAGAGAGGGGTCTCCTGAGAAAAGTCAGGAAGCATATCGTAACCTTTCTGATAATAATCAAAGTTCAGTCCACTTACTACATTAAGCGGGTTTTCAGGTTCTCGGTACACTTTTATATCTGAATAAAGATCACATTCCCATACCCCTCTTCCCCATGTTCCTACTCTTACTTTCTTTGCTCCGTAAGCAATGCTGATATCATTGACCTCTGTATTCGGAAGTCCTTGTCCATAATAGATCCACTGACTTAATGAAGCATTTTTATAAAATACACCAATTGGTGATCCAACATATAATCCTTCATTGGTACCTTTTTCATAGGCAATACAAATTGCATTTACATCATTGGGGAAATTAAGGGTGATATTTGTCCAACTGTCTCCACCATTGATTGACTTGTAAACGCGTTTACCGTTTCCTCCATTTGTGGTTATATAAACTGTCTTAGCATCTGTTGGACTTACGGAAATTCTTGTTATATCTCCGGCTGGACTGGCTTTTTTAGTCCAGTTAGCTCCTGTATCAAAGGTTCGATAAAAATTACTTCCGTTAGAAGTATATATTGTTTTGCCATCATTAGGGGCTATTGTTATGTGTTGCAAATTAGCACCTCCAGTAAGGTTAGTACTTATTTTAGTCCAGGAGTCACCGCGATTAGTACTTCTGAGAACATCCTGATAACCTGCAACTAGAATTTGCGGATTGGTGAAGTCTATTTCAAATGGTGTAGCCCAATCGCCACCAACAGCTCCGGCATTTCTTAAAGCATCAGTCAATGCAACGGTATTATTCCATGCATTAGTAGTTTTCACAATACCATCACCATTAATATAGGATGCATATTGAATATTTTCATTGGTTGGATCAATGATACTCATGGTTGCATCGCCTCCTGCAGTATTTCGCCAGCTTCCGTTAGAAAGCCTGGCATTCCCGCCATTGTCCTGCGTAGCACCAGAGACCATCAAATTATTGGTTTGAGCTGATGAAATACGATAATACATTGTAATCACCAAGCCATTAGAGAGGTTTGTCCATTTCTTAGTTGATTCATTAAATTTATAGACACCACCATCATTACAAAAAACTAATTCAGCAAGATTAGAAGGATTGTGCGTGGCTCCATGAAAATCTGCGTGTACCTCAGTTCTTACCGCATCATTGCCACAACACCAATTAGTAATTTCGGTCCAGGTATTTCCACCATCTTTGGATTGTTTCATCGTAACCGCAGCACCATACATTATATTTTTATCTACCTGAGAGACATAAAAAATATCTGCATCCGGCATTGTATTCGATTTGTAGGTAAAAGAATTACCTCTGTCATTTGAAACATATAAGTCTTTTGTAGATCCGTCTGTCTTAAAAACAGCAGCTACAAACTCCTTATCAGAAGCGGAAACTGCGATCCAAATTCTTGTTTTGGTTTTCCCCAAACTGGTTACCCTCGTCCATGTGATACCACCATCAACAGAACGTAAGATTTCACTTCCATTATAGTAATCATCGGATGCTGCATATATTGTATTTCCATCTCCGGGACGAAATACAACCTCTCCATGTTCTCCTGTCCTGACAACAGTCCAGGTTGTTCCACCATTGGTTGTTCTATAAAGACCTTTATTGGTTGCAGCCAAAATGACTTGCGAATTGGAAGGACTTATTGCCATTTTCTTTACATTAATACCATTTGCCCTCGTACCTGTCAGACCAGTAGCAGCCCATGTAAGACCGCCATCTGTAGACTTATAAACTCCCAATCCAGGAAGCCACCACTCCCCGGTTCCACCAATATTTACATAAACTATATTGGCATCTTGATTATCTACAAGCACAGTTCCACAAAATAATTGAGGTAAACCATCACCTACCGGAGTGTAGGATGTTCCACCATTAGTAGTTTTCCAAATACCACCACCAACAGTAGTGACATAATAAATACTTGGGTTACCAGGAAACACTGCTACCGACCTTGCCTGTCCTAAGCCCCAATAGCCTCCGCTATTAGTTTTCATCCCGATGCTTGTCCACTGAGCTGTTGCATTCTTAGATCGCTTGATGTGACCTTGCATCCGCTTATAAACTTCAAATGATTTTAAGGGATCAGGAAAACTTCCATCCGGATCAACTCTGGCTCTCCAGAACCATTCCCATCTTTTATATCTATGGTATTCGTTGTCTTCTTCTCTTCCACCCATTATATTTTCAGAAGCAAATGAATCTCTGGAAAAAATATCATCTTTTTCTCTAAGCTTCTTTCGTCTGAAATACCGATCTGCTCTTTTTTGTATTTTATGGAAATTAGGTTTTCGCATTTCCATAAATTCAGGCATCTCTTCATTTTCCTCTTCTTCATTTTGAGAAAAAGAATAATTGGAAGAAAGCACAACAAGGATAAAGATAAGTAGAAGGTTTTGTAGAGTTAATTTCATATTATCTATCATGTTTAATACTACCAAATTGAATAGTGAAAGTAAACAATTTGTAATTATACATAGATATACTTGGATATTTTATTGAGATTTAAAATTTGAATCAAAGGGTTTAAAAATCGAATCAAATTATCCTCACCATGATTACAGTTTGCTAAAACATGAAACTGTAATCTAAAAAAATGATTTAAAGTTAATTTGAAGTCTACTTTCTCAAAGGGAGTAATAACAAAATCGATTAGATAAAACTACCTCAAGACAATGCGGGAGTCTTAAATTTGAATAAAAATTAAAAAAGGTAGCTTTCAAAATAAAAAACCGGAGGGTTACTCCGGTTCTTGTTAATTTCTTTTATTTAACTCGTCACGAATACGAGCAGCTTTTTCGTAATCTTCTTTCATTAAAGCCTCATCAAGCATAACTTTTAGCTGATCAGATGAAGTATCTTTAATTTGATCAGAAAGATTTTTCGGTTCTGCTTTTTTCGTTTCTTCCTTCTTTTCTTTTTCTGGTTTTACACCTGATTCTTCTTCACTAAGGTCGCTAAGAACAATTCCAGCTTCAGAAAGAATATTTTCATAAGTATAGATAGGAACTTCGAATCGCAAGCCTATGGCAATAGCATCAGAAGGTCTGGCATCTATCTCAATTGATTTAATACCATCGGTACAAACTATTTTAGCAAAGAAAACTCCTTCCTTTAGGTCTGAGATTACGATTTCATCAACTGTGAAATTAAATCCGAGTGCAAACGATTTAAAGAGATCATGCGTCATTGGTCTGTTGGGCACAATCTTTTCAATTTCTATGGCAATCGCTTGTGCTTCAAACATACCGATTATAATTGGTAACCGTCTGTTACCACTTTCTTCACCTAATACTAATGCAAAAGAGCCAGATTGAGACTGGCTCGAAGAGAGACCTAATATTTCTAACTTGATCTTATCCACTTTTTTTTATTTTAATGCCTTGGCAGCTTCAATTAATTTAGGCACTACCTCGAAAACATCGCCCACAATACCATAATCTGCTGCTTTGAAAAACGGCGCTTCAGGATCTTTGTTAACCACGACGATCACTTTTGAGGAATTCACACCTGCAAGATGCTGAATTGCTCCCGAGATTCCTAATGCAATATACAAATTTGGACTTACCTTTACACCTGTTTGACCAACATGTTCATGGTGAGGTCTCCAGTCAAGATCAGATACTGGCTTGGAACAACCTGTTGCCGCTCCCAGAGCTTTTGCAAGGTCTATCACCAGGTTCCAGTTTTCAGGACCTTTCAGGCCTCTTCCTCCGGATACAACTATATCAGCTTCAGTTAATAAAACATCACCGGTTGCCTTTTGAGTTTCCTTTATCTGTACTTTGAAATCGCTATCAGCTAATTGAGGATCAAAAGCCTCAACTGTAGCAGAGCCACTACCCTCTATGGCTGAAAATGCATTTTTTGATATTGTAATTACTTTCTTAGGTGATGTTAAATCATAAAAAGCAAAAGCTTTACCGGTATAAATCGATTTTTTTACTTTAAATCCGGAAGAAAGATCGGGAAGATCAACAACGTTAGTTACAATTCCTGCTCCAAGCTTAAGTGCTAATCTGGAAGCAATTGCATCTACTACAGAAGATCTAGAAAGGATAATAGTATCTGCATTTTCCTTTTTTGCAGCTTCAGCGATTACAGAAGCATATGGCATGGGTAAAGGCTGAGAAAGCTTATCATTTTTGCAGGATAAAACTTTTGAAGCACCGAATTTACCCAGTGAGTTTATTTGGTCATCGGAATAATTTCCAATAACTAATGCGACTGCCTGTGTATTGATTTTTTTGGCAAGAGCTGAAGCATATCCTACAGCCTCTAGAGAAGATTTTTTTATCTCTCCACCTGCGCCTTCTACAAAAACTAAAACTGACATATATAAATTTAGTTAATGATTTAAAAATTAGATTTTATTTAATTAAAGAACTTTTGCTTCGTTTTTCAACAAATCAAAAAGCTTTTCAGGAGTTGATGCATCAATCATTTTGCAAGCACCTTTGGGAGCGGGCAATTCATAATTCAGCAACTTTATATTATCAGTTACACTAGCAGGTTCAACAACTTTCAAGGGTTTTGTCCGTGCAGACATAATTCCTCTCATATTTGGAATCTTCCATTCTGCGATAGGCTCCTGGCAGCCAGCAACCAAAGGAAGAGACGCCTCAACAATTTCTTTTCCTCCTTCAATCTCCCTAGACATTACAGCCTTTCCGCCCTCAACGTCCAGTTTCATAACTGGAGATACTGAAGGGATTCCGAGCAATTCTCCAACTAAACCATGGACAAGACCACTATTATAATCAATAGATTCTCTTCCCATTAGTATTAAATCGTAATTTTCAGATTTAGCAATAGCCGCTATCTGACTTGCAACATAGAACGCGTCTTTTGGAAATGCATTGACTCTGATTGCATCATCAGCACCTATTGCCAGAGCTTTTCTTATGGTAGGCTCTGTATCGGCTTCCCCTACATTCAAAACTGTAACAGTACCTCCGGCAGCTTCTTTCAGCTCTATAGCTCTTGATAGGGCATATTCATCATATGGTCCTATTATAAACTGAATGCCCGAAGTATTTAATTTTGTATTGTTATCTGTGAATGATATTTTGGAAGTGGTGTCCGGAACGTTACTGATACAAACTAATATCTTCATAAAAATATGTTTAATTCGTTCTAATAAACTATAAATTTGCGATGAAGTTACATATTTCACCAATAAAAATAAAAATTAATGAATATTTCAAGGCTTGAATTACTCTTGCAATATTATAAGGAAGACCCAAACGATCCATTTACCATATATGCATTAGCTACAGAGTATCTCAAAAGTGATGTTCAAAAATCAGTAAATTATTTTTCTATCCTTCTGGACAATCATGAGGATTACACAGGGACTTATTATCATGCTGCCAACCTATTCTTTAAATTAGGTCAATTTGAAAAGGCCGAAGAGATTTATAAGAAAGGCTTGGAAATTACCCTTAAAGCTAAGGATATGAAAGCTAATCAGGAATTGAGATCTGCTTACAATCAGTTTCTGGACGAGATTTCAGAAGACTAAAAAAATAGCCGGCACTCCAAAGGACCGGCTATTTTTCTATATTCGTCGGGGTGGCGGGATTTGAACCCACGACCCCTTGCACCCCATACAAGTACGCTACCAGGCTGCGCTACACCCCGAATATTTTTTTGCAAAGATAGATAAAAATATCACTGAACAAAAGAGTATCCTGACTACAGAAATATCAGATAGGAACTATTTTTTTTGATTACCGGTTTAGTCTAGTATCCAACAATTAATGATTATTCATCAAAAATTAAAAGCTATGAAAAAACTGTTTGTAATGGCAGCAGCTGCAATGATTTCTCTATCTTCTGCATCTTCACTTATGGCTGCTGACAATCACATCAGCCTTGCTGGTCCTGGAAAAGAAGTTAAGAAACTGAAAAAAGAGCGTAAAAAACTAAGACACCAGGATGATATGTATAGCGACAAAATAAAACTTGAAAAGAAAAAGAGTAAGCTCGCTAAACAAGAAAAGCAATTCAAGAAAAAATATAAGTAATTTTAATGCCTGTTTAATCAGGCATTTTTTATTTTTAGCCAGAATTTAATTTTTAAAAATCGATTGTTAGATATGACATTTACCAGAATTATAATTTCCTCGCTTTTACTTTGCTCATTTGCCTGTTCAGGTTCAAAAAAGTTAATGTATAACACAGTGGAGTTTGGCAGTGGAGGCGGATTTACTGGTATGGAAAAAACTTATGGCTTTACTGAGGATGGAGAAATCTACTCGACAGAAGGCTTTCATGAAAGCAAGTCTCAGGAAAAAATCGGAACACTGAATAAAAATGATATTAAGAATATTAATAAAGAGCTTAGAAAGGTAAAGGTTGAATCATTAAAATATAATAAACCCGGAAATCTTTTTCATTTTATAGAAATTGAGAAAGATGGAAAAACATACAGATTTGTATGGGGAAGCGGTAGCAAAGATGCACCTTCAGAAATAAAGGAACTCTATTCTTATCTAATGCAACAAATCTCTTCTTATACAAAGAAGGAATAATAATGATTAAAATATCGGAATAAGTATTTTTGTTTAAATGAGAAGATTATTTTTCACAAATGATTAAATAATGCGGATACCATAAAGTTCTAATATATTTTGAACTTTGAATTTTTAATCCATTTCTTTCAAGAAGGTTCTGGGCTTCGGCAGCTCCGATCTCATTCCCAATTTCTTTGGAAAGTACCAGATCGTGTAACTTATTAAATAAAACCAGAATCTTTTGAGAAGCATCAATATCTTTGAAAATAAGCTTAGCTCCAGGCTTCATAATATCATAAATCCTTCTCACAAATTCTTTCTGATTTTCCTTTGGTACATGATGAAAAACATCAATTAAAAATATGTAATCATATTCTCTAATTTCTTCAGGTAAGTTTATTCCATCAAACTTGCTTAGAAAGAATGGTACATTATATGGCTTTAATAGGTCAATTGCATTTTTAACCAATCCTTCAGCAATTTCGATGCCTCCAATTTTTGCAGGAGCGTTATATTCTGCTACCAAAGTCAAAAACATTCCTGATCCGCATCCAATATCAAAGACTTTCTTTTCTTTCTCAATTAACATTAATAGTTCGTCAAAAGGACAAATGTAAGGCCTGTAGGCGATCTTCAATGTATCAATAAAATTTGTTTGAGGGAGATTGGCTTTGAGTTTTTGTGAAAGTTCCTTATTTGAGTACATGAAATCAGAAAATGATAAATTTTATAAAAAGACTAAACAATATATTGGCTAATATAACCAATTAAAAAATAAATTCATACGACTTAAAGTTCAACATCATAATATCAAATTCCTATTAATTGATGGATATCAGGAATAGCATATTCCTTTTTATAATTGATCATCATACTTTCACCACCGGATCCTTTAATGCAAAGGTAATTCATGAAGTTAAAAGCAAACATTTTTCTGCCTTCAGGATCTGATTCAAATAAATTGCAGTCATAAGAGGAAAACGTATTCCAATCCAGATCTGGCAATGGATTAAAAAAACGAAGTGATTTAAAAAATGACCAAAGGGCAAAAATTAAACGATGCCTTTCTTTCTCATAAGGTATCCTGCACAAGCAAGCTATATCGTCCACCCTTTCCAGCTCAACTTCTTTGATATCTCCAAATTCGTAAAATTGTTCCCGAATTAAATCGAAGTCAAAATCATTATTTTCTTTTCCATATGCGATGAAATAAATTTCATCGCCCGGTTTGAAGAGACATTTAATAATTTTAACAAACAGCTCTTTATCTTTTGGAATTTCAAGGTCCAATGGGTGAATGTAATATCCACAAATGACGGGGTTTATTTCCTGATGGGATATAAATTTCATGAACCTTGTTTTATTTATTAAAAAGGAACCGAATCATCGTCATTACCACCTTCCTGACTATTTTGTTTTCCGAAGTCATTAATTTTACTACTGAAAGTCTTCGCTCCTCCGGTATCAAAATTATTAGGATTGTAGTTATCTTCGATAGGACTGGCACCTCCGCCACCTCCACCTCCGAATGAAGATTTTTCAAGATCGGCAAATTTAGTGTATTTCCCAATAAACTTGAGGAAAACGCTATCAAGACTACCATTTCTGTGCTTGGCGATAATTACCTCACCCATACCTTTTAATGAATTCCCCATCTCATCTTCATCAATCTTGTAGTATTCAGGACGATAAAGAAAGACTACCATATCGGCATCCTGCTCAATAGCTCCTGATTCCCTTAAATCTGATAGCTGAGGCTTCTTATCTCCCCCTCTGGTTTCCACGGCCCGGCTTAGCTGAGACAGCGCGATAACCGGCACATTTATTTCCTTTGCCAGGTTCTTTAAGGCTCTTGATATCTGAGAAATTTCCTGCTCTCTGTTTCCCGGTCCACCTTTTCCACCCTCCGCAGTCATTAGCTGAAGGTAATCTATGATAACCATTTGAATATCATTCTTTGCTTTCAACCTTCGACATTTTGTACGAAGCTCTCTAATTGAAAGACCTGGAGTATCATCTATAAATATAGGAGCAGAATCCAGTTTTCTGATTTTGTGGTGCAACTGTTGCCACTCGTATTCTTCCAGATTGCCTTTTTTGATTTTTTCACTATCAAGTTCTGCTTCTGCAGAAATCAACCTGTTCACCAATTGAACAGCAGACATCTCAAGAGAAAAAATTGCAACACCTTTTTTAAAATCAACTGCAGCATTTCTCATCGCTGATACAACGAATGCAGTTTTACCCATACCTGGACGGGCCGCCAGAATTATAAGGTCACTCCTTTGCCAACCTGAAGTAATTCTATCAAGTTCAGTGAATCCACTTGGTACTCCGGTAAGTGCATTTTCCTGGTTTCTTCTTGAAACAAGTTCATCTAGAGCTTCTCTCAAAATGGCCCTCATTTCAGCATAATTTTTTCTGATATTCGCTTCTGAAACCTGATAAAGAGATTGTTCCGTTCTATTTAACAATTCAAAAACATCCGTAGTATCTTCAAAAGCTTCTCTTTGAATTTCAGAAGCTATAGAAATAAGCTCTCTTTTGATAGCCTGTTCAGAAATAATACGGGCATGGGTTTCAATATTGGCAGCGGAGCTGACTCTGGTAGTTAGCTCTGTAACATAGTATGCCCCTCCCGCAAATTCCAGTTCCCCCTTTGTCCTCAGCTTTTGGGTAACTGTTAAAATATCAACCGGCTCAGATTCATCGAAAAGTTCCAATATACAGGCGTAAATCTTCTGATGTTTTTCATGATAAAAACTTTCCGGCTTTAAAATATCTATTACAATAGTTAAGGCTTCCTTTTCAATCATTAATGCGCCTAACACAGCCTGTTCAAGTTCCGATGCTTGTGGTGGCATTTTCCCTAATGACTGAATTAGACCAGTTTGTGCTAACTTACTCTTACCTGAAGATTTTCTTACCGATTTTTCTGACTCCATATTGTTAACAAAAATATAATAAGTCAGTAAAACTTCAGGGATAGAACTGTTTTATTTTCCATTAAATTATCCTCATAGTTATTCACAGGAAAAGTCATATTCTATGCAACTGTTTGTTGCTCTCTTAATTTATTTTAATTTTGCAGTCCCAAAATAGGAATTGATGAACCCCAAAAGGCAAAAAGTCCATTTTATTGCAATCGGAGGCAGTGCAATGCATAATCTCGCACTCGCTTTGCATCAAAAAGGTTTAATAGTAACAGGATCAGATGATGAAATTTTTGAACCTTCCAGAGCCAGACTTGAAAAAGCAGGAATTCTTCCTGAAAAAATTGGTTGGTTTCCTGAAAAAATTTCGACAGAATTAGATGCTGTCATTCTTGGCATGCACGCCAGAAAGGACAACCCCGAATTGATAAAAGCTCAGGAACTTGGATTAAAAATCTATTCCTATCCTGAATATGTCTATCAGCAATCTATAGACAAACAGAGAATAGTAGTAGCAGGAAGCCATGGCAAAACCACCATTACTTCCATGATTCTTCATGTTCTGAAGCACTTTAACAGAAAATTCGACTATCTGGTTGGAGCTGAAATAGAAGGATTTGACCTAATGGTAAAATTAACTGAGGATGCTCCTATTATTATCATTGAAGGTGATGAATATTTGTCTTCACCAATAGATAAAACACCTAAATTCCTTCATTACCATCATCATATAGGCTTAATGAGTGGAATAGCATGGGATCACATTAATGTATATCCTACATTTGATGAATACGTAAAACAATTCGATCTTTTTGCAGATTCTTCACCTAAAGGAGCCACCTTAATTTTCTGTGAAAACGATGATCTTGTTTCTGTAATCTGCAGAAAAGAAAGAGAAGACGTGCAAGGAATAGCATACTCTGCTCATAAGCATGATATTATTAATGGACAGACTTATTTGCTTGATCATAATAAAAAAATTCCTGTACAGGTTTTCGGGAAGCATAATATGCGCAATCTGAGCGGTGCTAAAACAGTGCTTTCAAAACTTGGAATAACAGACGATATGTTCTATGAAGCTATTCAAAGTTTTAAAGGTGCAGCGAATAGATTGGAAGTGCTTGAGAAAACAAATGATACTACTGTATTCAAAGACTTTGCTCACGCCCCCTCAAAGCTAAAGGCTACAACTGCAGCTGTAAAAAAACAATTTCCTGACAATGAACTGGTAGCTATCCTTGAATTACACACTTTCAGTTCTTTAAATAAGGAATTTCTAGAACAATACAAAGATACTTTTAAGTCGGCAGACTTGCCGGTGGTATATTTTAATCCTCAAACACTTGAGCATAAAAAGCTTGATCCGATTTTACCTGAAGACGTAATAAAAGCTTTTAATAGTGAAAAATTAAAAGTATTTACTGAAAATCAATCATTAAAAGAGTTTATCTTAAACACCAATTGGAAAGGTAAAAACCTCTTACTCATGAGCTCAGGAAACTTTGGAGGCTTTGATCTGAAGAAACTTGCCAAAGAGATAGTACAGCAATAATTTTAATAATAAAGCAATTGGAAACTTTCAATTGCTTTATTATTTTAGTCAAATATTTAACATGGTTATTTACTGAAAGAGGAATTATTAACTTCAGTTTGCACTGTGGAAAATCAGAACCAGTTATCAATTTTCAGTAAAACATCAATGGGGCTAAATCTAAAAAAACCTCTCGCTTTTTTTGACCTGGAGACAACAGGCACAAACATTACCAACGACAGAATTGTCGAAATATCAGTACTAAAGGTAATGCCCAATAATGAGCAAATCATTAAAACCACCAGAATAAACCCCACAATACCAATACCTCTGGAATCCAGTCTCATTCATGGTATTTATGATGAAGATGTAAAAGATAAACCTACCTTTAAAAGTGTGGCAGCTCAGTTTGCCTCAATGCTTCAGGGCTGTGACCTTGCAGGGTTTAATATTCTTCGTTTTGATGTTCCTGTGCTCGTAGAAGAGTTTTTAAGAGCTGGAGTTGATTTCGATATTACCAACAGAAAAATGGTAGATGCACAAAGAATCTATCATTTAATGGAACCACGTAACCTTTCTGCCGCATATAAGTACTATTGCAATAAAGATCTTGAGGGAGCTCATAGTGCTGAAGCCGATACCATTGCCACCTTCGAAGTTCTTAAAGCTCAGATTTTAAAATACGAAGGCTGCACAATTAAAGACGGAGATGGCAAAGAATTCATTCCTGTTAAAAACGATATGAATGCTTTGCATGACCTCACAGCTTCCCAATTTGTAGATCTAGCCGGCCGAATGGTTCTTAACGACAAAGGTGAAGAAGTATTCAACTTCGGTAAATATAAGAACATGAAGGTTACAGATGTATTGCAAAAGGATCCATCATACTACGATTGGATGATGAAAGGAGACTTTGCTTTAAGCACTAAGAAGAAACTTACAGAAATAAAACTTAGAAAATTTAATCACAAAGTTTAGTAAAAGCATTTAAGGTTTGAGGTAAAATATGAGACTGATCACTTTTTCATTTTTAATATTATTACTTTCTTTCAGAGGACTATTTGCTCAAACACCGATTGATTTTAATAATTTTGACGATAAGCTTCTAACACAGAAAATCTACTTCAAACTTAATGAGGTACGTGATTCTCTGGGTCTCTCCCCTTTTGTCAAAGACTCGATACTTACAGCTGCAGCCAATAACCAGGCTAAACACATCAAGAAAGTAGACAATCTAGTCCATAATCAGGATAATCCTAATATGGCTACAGTTGAACAAAGGGTTGAAAGCTTTAAAGGCACTCATGAGAAAGTAGCTGAAAATGTTGACGTTATTTATACCGACCGTCCGTTTACTGTTTATAAAGAGAAAGAACCAATCAAAATAAATACCTACGAAAGTGCCGCATTAGCATTTGTAAGGTCTAGTCTGAATACTTCAAGTAATTCGGTAAACGTTTTAAACCGTGAATTTTCTGCCACAGGAATAGGAATAGGAATTATTCCTGAAAAGAAATGTATTTATATAGCTCAGGTTTTTGGACCTATGGCCTATAACTTCCCCTCCTCTATTAGGACCAAAGACAAAAAGACATTTTATCCTTCAAAAAAAATAAATATTGAAAATGCTTTCGGCATAGAACCTTCAAATGAAGTGGTGTGCGGAAAATGTGTAGGTGATTTCAATAAAATTCCGGATTATATAGAAAATAAGATCGTCGTAGAAAATGGAAAGGTTTATTATTCCTTTAGTGATCTGGGACTTTTCAACAAAACATTTCCGGAAACAGAAGGTGAGTTTTCTTTTTCTGTAGATATTGTTCTCAGAAGTCAATTTCCTTGTTCCAGCGGAAATATTGTACACAGATCATTTGCTTTTGATGGTATTATGCTTGTTCCGGTTTCTTTAAAAGACATTTTAAAATCCAACTCAAAAGCTTCCTCAAATGCCTTGTATGCCTACCTCGGCGATATTCCAGGGGAATTAAAAAACGATGAATATGTTTGCAATCTGATGGTCATTAAAGACAATCACCTCTGCACCTATTATGTGGATTATCCCAGGCTTCCTTCCAGCAGATCTATTATTTCTACGGAGGTTTTCGTTGACACCCTTTTGAAATCAGAGATCACCAAAAAGAAGAATTTAAAATTTACTATACCATTTGAAAAAGATAAGTCTGTTTATTCAGAACAAGACATCAGACCTTTTTATGATTCCCTCCATTTAAATAAATTCAATATCACTGAGGTTGTTGTACTTGCTTATTCATCTATTGAAGGTAGCGCTGAAAGAAATCAGGAATTGCAGAAAAGCAGGGCTGAAAGTATCATCCAAGTATTGCAATCTTTTCAGCTTAATGATACCATAAAACGTGTCATTAAAGCTCAGGAAAACTGGGACCAGTTCTACCGTGATGTTAAAAATACCCCGTTCAATTATCTTACGACATTAAGTAAAGAAAAAATAAAAGAAGCACTCCAGAAAGACAGTCTTTCCAAAGCAATGGAATTTCTTCTTGCAAGGGAACGCAAAGCTATCCTATTCCTTAAAATTGTTGAACGGATAGACTTAACAAGGAATAAAGATTCCCTGGCTATTCATTACCAGAATGCATTAGCTAAAAAAGATGTTGCTGTAGCCACAACGCTCCAGACAGCTATATTTGATGCTATTAGTAATAAAGAGCTTTCAGCAGACTTACTAACTTCATTGAATCCTCCTAAGACAAAAGAATTTGCCCAATTGATCAACAACCAGATCCTATTCAGGCAGGAACTTGGTCAGAAATTTGATTATATAGGAGAGTTAAATCAGGCCTCGGCATTAGACCCGACCAATGTATTTATCAAATACAATATCTGCGATCTCACTTTAAAAGCCTGGGCTGCAGACTCAGCATTCCTTCAGTCACCTGAAGGCTTTATGAAAAATATAAAAGCCCTTTACAATACAAAGATTGATAAGAAACTGGTAAATAAATTATACCTGAACTTTCAGATTCTTATATCCCCTTATTTCCTTACCAATAAAAAATTTAAATATAGAGACGACGCTATTAATCTGGTTAAAAAATACTATAAAACAACTGAGTTAAATTCAGACGATTTGCTTACTGTAGCAAAGTTTTTTGCAGAAAACGGTCGCCCAGCATGGGCGCTGGAAATTTTATTTCCAATTATGCAAAAAGGTGAATATTCGGAAGATATGTTATTTAACTTTCTGGCTATTGCAATTACAAGACCAGATCTTTTTGAAAAAAAGGAATTTGAATCTTACTTTCTTAAAGCTAAAGATATGAATGCACAAAGGTTCTGTAGTCTTTTCGGTAATGATAAAATTAATTTTATGCTATTTAAAGAAGAAGAGCTAAAAGTATATTTTTGCAAGGCTTGTAATTTAAAACAATAAAATATTTAATAAATAAATGCAGAAAGCTTCCAGATGGAAGCTTTCTGCATTTATACAGTTTATCTTTTACTGACGCTTTGGTTATAATATTTAAGCGCTTCCGGAAGTTGTTTTTTCAGTTCCTCAATTCTAGTCTTATGACTTGGGTGAGTAGAAAGGAATTCTGGTGGTTGCCCTCCCTGGCTAGCTTTTTCCATCCTTTCCCAAAAGTTTATAGCTTCTGTCGGATCATAACCAGCCATTGACATAAATATCAATCCTATACGGTCCGCTTCTGATTCCTGCAAGCGGCTGTAGGGAAGTAAAATTCCCACATTTGCTCCAACTCCATACGCTGCCATAAACAAATTCCTGGTTTCATTTGGCTTACTACTCAAAGCAACATCCAATGCAACACCTCCAAGCTGAGCAGTTAACCCCTGGCTCATCCTTTCATTACCATGCCTTGCAACGGCGTGTGCAATCTCATGTCCCATTACTGTTGCAAGCCCTGCTTCAGATTGAGCGATTGGCATAATACCAGTAAAAACCACAACCTTCCCTCCAGGCATACACCAGGCATTGACCTGTTGATCTTCCACCAAGTTAAACTGCCAATTATATCCTTCAAGCAGTTTAGTCTGTTTTTCCCTTTTCAGATAAACCTCCACAGCATTCGCTATATTCCGTCCTACCCTTTCTACTTCTTCTGCCTGTGAAGTATTGTTAACGACCTTATTGGTTCTTAAAAACTCATTATATTCTGACTTTGCAAGGGCAAGCACCTGCGAATTAGGAACAATATCCAACTGTTTCCTTCCTGTCACGGGAACCTTGCTGCAGCCTATGGCTATGGCCAATGACAATAGTATCAACTTCCCTTTGTTTAACATCTTCATCAATCTCATCTCCATTTTGGTCCTATATTAGAAACCATTTAGGGAAAAGTATTGTTTTCAACATACTTGCATTGAGATTTTATGCTATTTTTGCGCCAAAATTTTATATGAAAATTCTTGCTATAGGGAGAAACTATGCAGATCATATTAAGGAACTAAAAAATGAGCAGCCTGAAGCGCCTGTAATATTTTTAAAGCCCGACACTGCATTACTCCGAAATAATTCTCCGTTTTATTATCCTGACTTCAGCAATAACATCCATTTTGAAGTTGAGTTAGTAATTAAGATTTCAAAAGAAGGGAAGAATATTGAAGAGAGGTTTGCTCATAAGTATTATCAGGAAATTGGCCTTGGAATTGACTTTACTGCCCGAGATATCCAGGATAAAGCTAAAGCTGGAGGCTTACCATGGACTCTTGCCAAAGGTTTTAATGGAAGTGCTCCCATCTCTGAATTTGTTCAGAAAACAAATTTTAAAGATCTGAATAACCTCAGCTTTTCACTAGTAAAAAACGGAGAACTAAAACAGTCTGGAAATTCCGGACAAATGATACATAATTTTGATGCAATTATAAGTTATATATCAAAATTCATAACATTAAAACAGGGAGACATCATCTTCACTGGTACTCCTGCTGGAGTTGGCCCTGTTAAGATTGGCGACAGATTAGAAGGTTTTATTGAAAATGAAAAATTTATTGATTTCGAAGTTAAATAAGCTGATAAAATATTTATTGGTTATTTTACCTCTTACCTCTTTTTCTCAAACACAAGTTCCCGTCGGCTACTTCTTGTTTCCGATAAAACCAGGTCAACAAAATTTTCTTGCTGGAAATATGGGGGAATTACGTCCTAACCACTTTCATGGTGGACTTGATGTAAAGACTGATATGAGAATCGGGCTTCCTGTTTATGCATCTGCCGATGGATATGTATCCAGATTAAAAGTCTCTTCTTTCGGATATGGAAATACCGTCTATATCACTCACCCCAATGGTCTGGTCACAGTTTATGCCCACTTGGATAAATTTAATAAAGAAATAGGTGACTTTGTACGCCAGTACCAATATGAGAATCAGCAATTTGAGGTAGACTTCAATCCGACAGAAGGTAAGCTTCCTATTAAAAAGGGTGACATCATCGCTTTATCAGGAAATTCAGGTAGTTCGGGAGGTCCTCATCTTCACTATGAAATCAGAGACGTGAAAGAAAACCTTCTCAACCCTTTAGACTTTAAGTTCACAGAGCTGAAAGACAACATTGCTCCTTCTTTTGATAAAATAGCGCTCATTGCCACTGATGACAAATCAAGAGTAAACCAGGAATTCGGGAGGTTTGAATTTAAAGCAACAAAAGTTGGGACTAATTATACTATTCCTACAAAAATTAACGCCTGGGGAAATGTTGGTCTTCAAGTTAAGGTATTTGACAAAATGAATGGAACAGCAAACTCATATGGTGTTAAATACATAAGAGTATACGCTGATGGAAAAATAATATTTGACCATGATCTGTCTACTTTCGGTTTTCATGAAAACAGGTATATCAATGTTCACATGGACTATGAAGCGCTTCTTGAAAGAGGTGTTAAGTTTCAGAAATGTTATATCAGTGATGGCGATAAGCTTAGTACATACAACAGAAGTCTGGGGAAAGGTCTTCTTAATCTTACAGATGGTCAGAACCATAAAATAGAAATTGAGATTGAAGATAGTTATGATAATATTTCAAAACTTGCATTCAATATTCAATCAACTGAGCCTACCAAAGGAGCAATTGTTCCAAATTCAAAAGCAACATGCGATTTCGAAGTTTCGGAAAATGTCTTAAAAATAAGAGGTAAAGCAAGTAACAATGCATCTGCAAAGCTTTATAGCTCAAAGGGCTTATTTACCCTTACTCCAGATTACTTTAAAAACGGACAAGCTATTTATCTATATGATCTGAGAAAAGGTTTACCTGATTCTGTAGTCTTAGATAATAAAAATCTCAACTTTAATTTCATTGCATGCATTCCTCCAGGACAAGAAAAGACAATAAGAAAAGGTAATATGACGGTGAAAATTCCAGCTGATGCCATATTTGATACACTTTATCTGCAAACTAATATTGATACTACATTTGAGGGTAAAGAATCATTTATACTGGGACACTATTCTACACCTCTTTTCAACGGGATAGATGTTTCATATGAAGCAGCCCATCCCGAAGCAATAGACAGAGGATGTTCTTATGTAAATATAAAAAACAAGATGCGTGGCCAACAGCATGAAAAAGGATGCTGGAATGAAAACACTATTGCATTTAAGACAAAGAGCTTTGGAAAGTTTGTAATTGTAGAAGATTCAATCAAGCCTACAATTAAATGTTTGGGAGTATCTGGCAATTGTATAAAATTTTCAATTGGGGATTATAAATCAGGAATCGATTCGTTTAGGGCTACATTAAATGACGAATGGATTTTGATGAACTATGACCACAAGAGAAATCTATTGTGGTCTGAAAGATATGATAAAACGGTGCCTCTCAAAGGGGCATTTAAATTAGAAGTAAAAGATCAAGCAGGAAACATCAGTACATTTTCGACCAATATTCCTTGATTTAGGGTATTTGTTTTAAGATATTGATGCTTCAAAAAATTATCAAACTTCTATGACATTAAATACAGGAGACAAAGCTCCCCTATTCGAAGGCAAGGATCAAGATGGAAAAGTAGTGAAGCTATCTGATTATAAAGGGAAGAAAGTTGTCCTTTATTTTTATCCTAAGGATGATACACCTGGTTGCACAGCTCAGGCCTGCAACCTGAGAGATAATTATGAAGCTCTCCTTAAAGCCAACTATGTGGTATTAGGTGTAAGCAGCGATGATGAAAAATCGCATCAGAAATTTATTAAGAAATACAATTTGCCCTTTACGTTGATTGCAGATCCTGATAAAATCATCAATGAACAATATGGAGTATGGCAGGAAAAAACCACTTTTGGTAAAACTTATATGGGCACTGTCAGGACTACTTTTGTAATAGATGAAAATGGTGTAATTGAAGAAATTATCTCCAAAGTAACGACAGAAAACCATACTGAACAGATATTAAAATAAACAATGAGCCTTTTATAGGGTTTTTAAGAAAGGAGTAGAGAACTGCTCCTTTTTTATTTAGATAAAAGGTGAAGTATAAAAATTACATCTATTTGCTAGTAGTATTTCTACTTTACGTTCAGCAAACTTTTTGTCAGACCAAAGTAGAAAAAACTCCCCCTGTTACCCGTATACTATTCATACTGGACGCTTCTGGCAGTATGTCTGACAAATGGGAACGGAGCACCAGAATGACAGTAGCTAAAAAAACGCTTTGCGAACTGGTAGATTCTCTTAAAAATATTCCCTATCTGGAGATTGGCCTTAGAGTGTATGGCCATGAATGGGACAAAAGATATAATAACTGCAAGGATACAAAACTGGAAGTCCCATTCCGCCCTGGAAATCATGAAGCAATAAAGTTGAGAATTAAAAACATTGAGCCTAAAGGTACTACACTTATTGCTCACAGTCTTAAAGAAGCAGCTTCTGATTTTCCCATAGATAAAAATTCCAGAAATGTAATCATACTACTTACAGACGGCATTGAATCGTGCGGAGGCGACCCCTGCGATCTTTCCAGAGAACTGCAAAAAAGAAAGATCTTTCTTAAACCGTTTATTATAGGGATAGGAAACGATGTAAGCTGGGATAAAGCATTTGAATGTATGGGCCAATACTTTAATGCTATTAATGAGAATAAATTCAAAAACATGATGAATCTGATCCTGCATCAGACATTATCAGAAACATCTGTGCGAGTAAAAATTCTGGATAGCGACAATAAGCCAACAGAGACTAATGTAAATATTACCTTTTTTAATTCCGTAACTCAGGAGCCCGTTTATGATTTTGTACATTATCTTGATGCCAAAGGTGAACCAGATAAACTTAAGGTAGATGCTATTCTCACTTATGATCTCGTCGTAAACACCATCCCTAAGGTGGAGAAAAAAAATATAGGCCTTATAGGAGGTAAAGAAAATATTATTACTATTAAAGCACCACAGGGCTCTTTATATATAAAGGAAAATTCAAAAGAATACAAAACACTCAAAGCTGTAGTAAGAGAAGCAAAAAAATCCGAAACGTTAAACATTCAGAATGCCGGCATTAAAGAAAAGTACCTCGTTGGGACCTATGACATTGAAGTGCTTACATTGCCAAGAACAATTTTTAACGATGTTAAAATCAAACAAAGCGAAACAACAGTTCTAGATATTGTTCAGCCTGGTTCATTAAACATCATTGACCAATTGGTTGGCTATGGCAGTATTTACGAAATAAAACCTAATGGAGAACAGGTCCTCATTCATAATCTGGAGAATGAAACCAGCAGAACCATGCTTACCATGCAGCCTGGCAATTACAAACTTATCTTCAGAACAAAAAAAAGTAATGGGGCAAACTTTACAGACGTTCAAAACTTTTCTATACGCTCCGGAGCTACTACCACTCTAAGATTGTACAATAACAAATAATACCCCTACTTTAACTTCATTATTATTTTAACCTTATGCTTAGTAAATTTAAGCATGATTTCACAAAGGCATTTATTTCTTCAATATCTTGCTCAGACCTCTGATGCCCCTTTGATGCTGGAAATTGAAAAAGCAGAAGGTGTCAAGATGTTTGATAAAAACGGAAAAGCATATATCGACCTAATCTCCGGGATAGGTGTGAGCAATGTTGGACACAGGCACCCAAAAGTCATTCAGGCTGTTAAGGACCAACTTGACAAATACCTACATCTTATGGTATATGGAGAATTTATTCAATCTCCCCAAGTAAAACTTGCCGAAGCTTTGGTTAAAACCCTCCCTCCCGGATTAGACAATGTCTATTTTGTAAACTCCGGAAGCGAAGCTGTTGAAGGAGCCATTAAACTAGCGAAAAGAGTTACAGGAAGATATGAAATTATATCTTTTAAAAATGCTTATCACGGAAGCACTACAGGTTCGCTGGCATTAAATGGTAATGAATACTTTAAGCAAGCATTTCGACCATTGATGCCAGGAATAAGACATCTTAATTATAATAAGGAAGAAGATCTTGAATTCATTACCACCAATACCTCTGCTGTAATAGTAGAAAGTATTCAGGGCGAAGCAGGTGTGAGAGTCCCTGAAAATAACTTTCTTAAAAAACTACGTGTTCGTTGTAGTGAAACGGGAACTCTTCTCATTGTTGATGAAATACAAGCCGGCTTCGGTCGGACAGGTACTTTTTGGGGATTTGAAAATTTTGACATAATCCCGGACATAGTGGTTTGCGCCAAAGGTATGGGAGGTGGTATGCCTATAGGTGCCTTTATAGCCCCTAAAGAACTAATGAAAGAACTGTCATTAAATCCGGTATTGGGGCATATTACTACTTTCGGAGGCCACCCAGTATCTTGTGCTGCCGCCTTGGCAACAGTAAATATAGTACAGGAAGAAAAGCTGTCGGAACAGGTCTCTGAAAAAGAAAAACTCTTTATTAAACTACTGCAGCATCCTTTGATCCATTCCGTGAGACATAAAGGACTGATGATGGCCGTTGAGATGGAATCTTTTGAAATTCTTAAAAAGACCATTGATAAAGCAATCATGAAGGGTGTACTCACTGATTGGTTCCTTTTTTGCGATAATGCTATGAGAATAGCGCCACCATTGGTAATTAATGAAGAAGAAATAAAAGTTTCTTGTAACCTTATACTGGAAACAATGGATGAGATTCAAAAGGACTAACGAATACCAGGGCACTGGAAACAAATCATATTTGATACTGTTGAATTAATAAGAGGAAACAAATTGATTTATGGAAACAAAGACTAAACTTAATTTTGCAGATTTAATAAGCAATTCAGATAAACCTGTATTAGTTGACTTTTATGCGGACTGGTGCGGTCCATGTCAGGCAATGGCCCCTATGATTGCAGAGATTGCTGATGAAATGTCTGAAAAAATTAAAGTTATTAAAGTAGATGTTGAAAAGAATCCTGCTGTTTCCACAGCTTATAAAATTTCAGGTATTCCTACATTAATATTATTTCATAAAGGACAGATAAAATGGAGACAGTCTGGCCTTATACCAAAACCTGAACTATTAAGAATGCTCACTATTAATCTTTAAAGATTTAAAAGATTCATTGGAACAAAGTGAGCCAATTACCAATGGGTCTTTAATGATATTATAAGCATTTCTCTTTATAACTCAAATTAAAAATTTTCATTATCAAAACAATGCTGCATGTCAGCAGGTTTTAACAGTAATGGTTGAGTAAAGAAAAAAACGATGGAGATAGAATTAGTGAATGAAATAAATAACACAGAGCTCGCTCTTGCATTGACCCAATTTTACAAAGTATTATACATTGACTTTGGGATAAGTAAATTCAATGAAAGAATAAGTGGTTGGTACAACTTGAGCTGGGAAGAATTTAGAAGTGAGTTGGAAAACCATAGTATAAATTTTAACCAATGTCTACTCAGCGACTGGGAATCTTTTTTTAATATTCATAAAAGAAAGGTGCTTTCTTTGATGAATAGCTAAAAATAAGATGCTAGCAAAGTACAAAGCGAAGAAGATCTTCGCTTTTTTTATGAATTCCTAAATCGGACTTCATCCTAATTCTTCTCTATTAGAGCGTAGTCATCTTAATATAATTTAAAAGAGGAGAAATAAACAAAAGGTGACAAAAAAAGCCAGAGATTATATTTTAATAACCTCTGGCTTTTATAATTATATAGTTTGATGAATGTTATTATTTTCCTATTACAAACAAAACGAGCAAAATAACAGCTACAATTTGAATTCCTGCATGCACTAATGGTAGGAATTTTGGTATTCCCCCTTTTCCGGCAGGATAACCTGCAAGCCAAGTTGGAATACCCTTAGTAAAGAGCTTATCTTTCATGAGCATGAACACCCCCAGAATGCCACCAATCCAGAACAGCATATAGGAAAAATTAAACAATACATTGCCTTGTCCGATATAGTCTGCACCTACAAAAGTAAGTGTGCACAGCGTTGCTCCGGCTAAAATTCCATGAAGAGCAACCACAAAGTTTTGCCTTGGTTTATTTGCTCTGACATTGGCATATAACATAATGCCCAGTATCACGGTAAATGCGATAAATACGAACAACAATACTATCATAATAGAATATTTATAAAAATTTATTAAGTTAACCCAACTTGGAAAAAATTGTTTTTACTACATCGGTCTTAACAATTTAGCTCTGTGAAATTTCTTTTCTTCTTTCTGTAATAGTTTATTAATCACTAAAGCAGCTTTCGCTCCTTCTGCTGCTGCTATAACTGCAAGCTGCATATCTTTAGCAGCATCACCTGCTGCAAATATTCCTTTGACAGAAGTTTGAAGATATTTGTCAGTATAAATAAGTCCATTGTCCGTAAATCTACATCCCAGTTGCACTGCCAGGTCTGATCGTTGAAATTTATCACTGCTGAAGAACAAGGCAAAGCGTTCCAGTGAATCTCCATCCTCGAAAATAATTTTTTCCAGTTGCCCGGCCCTACCTTCTAGTCTTGCAATCTTTCTGGTTTCTACTCTTATTTCTTTCATGTCCATCCACTCCATCTCATCTCTGCTTACAAACTTACCATTAGTACAAAGAACGATATCATCTGACCAATTGGTTAGTGATACGGCTAATCCCAAACCTGATTTTCCATTTCCTCCAACTACCGCAATTGGTTTCAACCGCACTTCCCAGCCATCGCAATATGGGCAATGGTGAACACTTCTTCCATATAAGCGATCTATGCCAGCTATTGGTGGCAGTTGATCTACAATGCCTGTTGCAAGCAAAATTTTTCTAGAATAGAATTTTTTCCCTTCCTCATCGGTTACTTCAAATGCATCATTTTCGAAAAAATCAGCTTTTACTATTCTGCCCTCTTCAAAAGCAACATCATAGTTATTAAGCTCTTCCTTTGCAATACGAAGCAATTCCAAAGGATTTATTCCGTCTCTTGAGATAAATCCGTGTAGGGCTTGACTCTTATAATTCCTTGGTTTTCCGGAATCGAATAAAAGTACCTTTCTTAAACATCTGGCCAATAACAATGCAGCATTTAAGCCTGCTGGCCCTCCCCCTATAATTATTACATCATACAATTTTGAACTTGGTACTTTCATCTCTGCGCGCTTATTAACAATCTACTATTACAACAAGCACTTTTCTTTTAATGTTATCGGGAATGCAAAAACACTTAAGCGATAGGTCAATCACTGAAAAATTCTGATCTTAAAACTTGAAAAATACAAATCAAAATGGTGAGCTTTAATGAACATCAAGGTATAACTGAGACAATTGGGATGAAAGATTAAAATAAACCAGAAACAGAAATCTGAATTTATAAACTTTAAAAATTTCAATTCAAAAAAATAAGACTACTCAGATATAATACTGTTAAAAGAATTTCATTCAGAAAAGTCAGAAAAGTCAAAAATAAAAAGAAGCCAGACCACTTATCTTAAAAGTTTATTGACCTGACCTCTTTTATATATGATCGACTAAAGCCTCGTTAAGATTTCATGTTCGTAAATTGCAGTGGAATGCCCAGGTCTTCTCTTCTTAGCAGTCCTATTATTTCTTGCAAATCATCTATTTTTTTACCTGTGACCCTGACCATGTCATCCATGATAGCAGGTGTTACTTTTGCTTTAGAGTCTTTGATGAGCTTTACCACCTTTTTAGATACTTCTTTATCAAGACCCGTTCTTACTTTAAGGTTCTTTTTGATCATGCTTCCTGAAGCATATTCTTCCTCACTCATATCTAACGACTTACCATCAATACCCTGCTTTACCATACGAGTCAGTATGGCATCAATCATTGCATTGATACGCATTGAGTTTTCACTTACCAGATTAATAACATTTTCTTTTTTATCAAGCTCAATGGTACTTTTGGAGTCTCTGAAATCATATCTGTTCAGAATTTCTTTTTTAGCAACATTGATAGCATTGTCCAATGTTTGCGGATCAACTTTACTTACGATATCGAAAGATGGCATAGAAATAAAATTAAAATGTAAATTTAATCGGGTTTTGGTCAAATTAAAATTGGAAAGACAAAGAAAAGGTTTTAACCGACTTGCTGCAATTTATGATTATCTACTTTTAATTCCTCCCGGAAGAGGTTTTATAAAAAGTCAGAATGAATTAATTCCTCTCCTTCCCCAGAAAAAAAGTTGCTTGATTATTGGGGGAGGTACTGGAACTTTTTTAAGATCACTTATTATTTCTGGCAAGGTTACACGCATTGTGTATCTGGACATCTCTGAAAAAATGCTTTCTCAAGCATCCAACAAAATCAAAGATTTAAATCAAAAATGTAATGTAGAGTTCAGAAGAGGTAGCTTGGACAGAATTACTGAAGATGAAAAATTTGATCTTATAGTAACTAATTTTTTTCTGGACCTTTTTAGTCCTGATGAAGTAAAAGCCTGGATCAGGTTAATACATAACAAGCTATCTGAAGAAGGTTTATTTTATTTTACCGATCTTCAGATTAGCAGAGGTAAAACCTTCAAAACCTTCATGAATAACATTTATATTAAGATGTTATACTTCTTCTTCAGAAATACAACAGCTATCAGCGGCAAAACTCTCATTGACCTGCGAACAGAAATACTTCAATCTGGTTTTAATGTAGTATATGAAAAAGGCTATCTGAAAGAGCTATTTTATTCAGCCATTTTTAAAAAAAGGTCGTAAACATATTTTAAATAATAATAGGAATAAAATAAAGTTTTATATCTATATCTCTTATATTTCAGAGGTACATTTAATATTCATTTTTAATCGTCTTCTAAAATGGCTAAAGCGAAAAAAGATAAAAAGATTTTTGTGCTGGATACTTCAGTCATACTGTATGACCACAATGCAGTCAAAAATTTTCAGGAACATGATATAGCGATTCCCATAACTGTTTTGGAGGAGCTTGACAATTTCAAGAAAGGCAACGACATTATTAACTTTGAAGCCAGAGAGTTTATCAGATTTCTGGATGACCTTTCCGGAACTTATATGCTGCAGGACTGGATTCAGCTTCCGGGGAGCAACAAAGGCCGCTTTAAGGTGGTAATGAACACCACCAGCAAAGCTACTCTTGATGCAGAAAGAGTTTTTAATGATAACAAAGCCGATCACAGAATACTGAATGCTGCTCTGAATCTACAGCATGAGGCTAAAGACGCAAAAGTTGTTCTTGTTACCAAAGACATAAACCTGCGGTTGAAAGCCAAGTCACTGAATTTGCCTGCAGAAGATTATTCAACTGGAAAGATCAAAGATGTCGACAGTCTCTATACAGGAAGAACATATATTGAAAATGTTCCTTATGAAGATATCAATCAGATCTATGAAAAAGGATCAATCCCAAGTTCAATAATACCTAAGCAACAGCTGATTCAAAACCATTATTACATTTTAAAAAGTGAGAAGAACTCAGTTCTAGGGTATTACAATGCATCCGAGGATCGCATTGAGCATGTAGAGAAAAAGACTGTTTATGGCATAAAGCCAAGAAACGCAGAACAAACTTTTGCCATTCATGCAATCATGAATCCGGATATCAAGCTTGTTTCTATGCAAGGAGTAGCTGGTACAGGAAAGACGCTTCTTGCACTTGCTGCAACACTGGAACAAAGGAAAAACTTCAAACAGATTTACCTTGCAAGACCGATTGTGCCACTAAGCAACAAAGATATTGGATACCTTCCGGGAGATATTAAAAGCAAATTGAATCCATATATGGAACCTCTGTTTGACAACCTGAAGTTTATTCAAAATCAGTTCAACGAGACCGACAGTGATTATCAGAGAATTACCGAAATGGTAAATAAAGAAAAGCTGGTCATTACACCTTTGGCCTATATCAGAGGAAGAAGTCTTTCGAATATATGTTTTATTGTAGACGAAGCTCAGAACCTGACCCCGCATGAAGTAAAAACCATCATTTCAAGAGCTGGAGAAAACACTAAAATTATTTTCACGGGGGATATTTATCAGATAGATACTCCTTATCTGGACTCTCAAAGTAATGGATTGTCATTCCTGATTGACAGGTTGAGAAATCATAAATTATATGCCCACGTAACCTTGGAAAAAGGTGAGCGTTCAGAGCTGGCAAATCTTGCAAACGAGATGCTTTAATCCCCAATTAATTAGTAAGATGTTGTCCGCAAAATAGAATTGAAGTACGAGTTATTCGACAACTTTACTAATCGAATTTTCATAACCATTCATTAAACTTTTAATGAATGGTTATTTTTTCTCCGGTTGTTTCCCCTATTCTTGCCTCCACTTCAAACCTATTATTATAATACCCCTTTCTCATGCTTTCTATTGCATAGATGGCCAAAAACGTAAAAAAACCATAGCGCTGAAACTGTCTCACATGCACGAGTTCATGGTTCACCCATTGCTCCACTGACATAAACTCCTTTCTGTTAACACCATGCAAATGAATGGTTTTACCGAACACAATAGCTATATTTTTGGAACCCATATACCAGGCTGCCATTTTCGCTATATAAGAGTTTTCTTTGATTTTAACTTTCATTATGTTCTTCCCCAATTAAAGAATCATTACCAGGGGCTTCTGGTTCCTTCTCTTTACTTTTCAAATATTCCTCTCCTGTTTTTCTGTAAAAATAGGCTGCCAGTCCACCTGATAAGCTACCGAAGAAGTGAGTTTCCCAGGAAACACCTCGGGTAAAGGGAAAAATTCCCCAAACCAAACTACCATAGATGAATATAATAATCAAGGCAAGGATCATCGATTTTTGATTTTTACGGAAAATTCCACTGAAGAAAAGGAAGCTTACCGCACCATAAATGATACCACTAGATCCAATATGATACCCCTGACCTACTGCAGAAATCCATACCCAGATATTTGGAAGGAAATAAATCCAGAGGAAAATTTCAAAAGCAATAGTCCGGTAAAAGAAGAACATTGCCATTCCCAAAATGAGCAAGGGAAATGAATTTGATATTAAATGATTGAAATCTCCATGTATTAGGGGAGCAAAAAACACCCCTGTCAACCCCATAAACGTTCTTGGAAAAATACCAAATCTACTCAGATCATAACCATATCTGAGTTCAAACACCTTCACTCCCCAAAGTACCATTAAGTAAATAAAAGGAAACAGAAAACTCTGATAAAAACTTCTTCTTTCAACTTCCATGAATTAATCCCCGATTATGAGGTCCGCTATATAATTGACCAACGACACTATCAAACTAAACAAAAGCGCCCACCAGAAATTTCTGACCTCAAACCCATCAATCATCCAATCTGTCAATAGAATTATCACGGCATTAATTACCAACAAAAATAAACCTAAAGTAAGGATGGTTACCGGTATTGTTAATAGGATTAAAACAGGACGAAGGATCACATTTAAGATAGACAGAACGAACATTACCAACAATGCAACTCCAAAACTCTTAATCAAAATTCCTGGTAACAGAAATGCTGCTCCAAGAATTATAGCTGCTGAAATTAAAAGTTTGAATATATACTTCATCTCTGGTTCTTTTTGATTGTAGGCAATATCGTACTTATTCAATGAACACTTTCAAATTCCTCATTGTTAAACTTAGCAAAAAGTACCCCAATCAACAATTGTATTTTTTCATTAATTAAATATCAAAGCAAGCTATTTACATTTATAAACTTTAGAACAAAACAAATGTAATCTAATACAATTTACATTTATAAATATGTAACTTTTCTAATAAATAAAACTAAATACTACAATATTACCCTTATTAATTTCCTTATTAAACCTCAACCGAAACTTCTAAGGAGTGCAATTTATAACTCGTAGCATATTTAAAGTAAAAGTTAAAAATAATCACACTTGTAAACTGATTATAAAATAATTATTATTTAAAATTTTAAAAATACTAATATTATTAGCAATAGGTTTAATGTAAATTTCAGGCTATTTATAATTGTAAACTCTCAATTTATTTGCCATAAAATGGATTTTATTTACAAAAATAAATAATATCAAAATATAAATAAAAAAGTACAACGTAAATACTTTACAATTGTAACAAACATCTTTATTTTGCTATTTTAGTCTATTTACATAATTAAACTGTAAAATAACTTTTTAAAGAAAAACAAGATAAGGAAATCAGGTAAGATGAGTTGAACCTGAACAAAAAAATAACTTATCTATTAAAGAAAGAGGAAGCTGAAAATCCTAATTGGAATTGATTCCAGCATTCACTAATTTCATTATTCAATTTTTATAAATTTATAATCTATGAAGAGGGTCGTTTTATTTTTACTCATTGTTACGCTTTTTTCATCTTGTGGAGACGATGAAAATAATATAACTATTTCAGGGGCCTTTGCCTTGTACCCTCTTGCTATAAAATGGGCTGAAGAATATAATAAAATTCATCCTGAGGTGAAAATAGACATTACCGCAGGAGGAGCTGGAAAAGGAATGGCTGATGTCATTTCAGGGAATGTAGATTTAGGAATGGTCTCCAGAGAAATTAATCCAGTGGAACTTGAGAGAGGAGCTTTCGGAATTGCAGTCACTATAGATGCAGTAATTCCAACCATTAATGACAAAAATCCAAATCTCGCTGAAGTACAAAAAAAAGGAATGACAAAAGAAAATTTTCAAGATATTTGGATCACGGAAAAATTAAAAACATGGGGAGATGCATTAGGGACAACATCCAAGGATCCTATCAAAGTCTATACCCGTTCGGATGCTGCAGGCGCACCCGAAACCTGGGCCAAATATCTTGGTAAAAAACAGGAGGACTTAAAAGGTGTTGGAGTGTTCGGAGACCCAGGTCTTGCTCAAGTTGTGAAACAAGACAAGTTTGCAATTGGATTTAATAACATCGCATATGTATATGATCTCAAAACAAACAAACCATTTCCAGGCATCCAAGTCATTCCAATCGACATTGATGGAAATGGTAGAATTAGTCCGGAAGAGAATTTTTACGGTACTCTAAGTGAACTTATGGAAGGAATAGCCAAAGGAGTTTTTCCTCATCCTCCTGCCCGTCCACTATATTTTGTAACTAAAGGTGAACCTACATCAGAAACAATTAAAACCTTCTTAAACTGGGTACTGACGGACGGACAGAAATTTGTGAAAGAAGCAGGATATGTAAATCTATCCAAAGATCAACTTGATGCAGAAATTAAAAAATTAAAGTAAGTCAATAAGTATCTATTCTCCTCGGATAAAAAGTTCTTTTTCCCGAAATTCTTAAAGAAGAATATAAGGCACCTTATATTAATTCAAGGTAGCACCTGCCACCAATGAGTTTCAGGAACTCTCCCCTTCCCAAAACTTTAGTTTAGCTCAATTATCCATCTTGCTCAATTTTAATTTTGCATTTTGAATGACTCAAAATTATGTGATTTATGTCGCGTCAAATCTTCAGATAACATTTTGGAGAAAACATCTAAAGCGGGAAATACCAAAATACAACTAACCTCTTTTCCATATTAACATTTCCGGAAGATGAACTTTTTCAACGAAAATACATCAACTCAACTCCGTAGGAGAATCCATCCATCATAAATTTGTATGAAAATGAATTTATTTAAAATTCTTGTTTGCTGACAAACTTTATTTCCACTGAAAGGTAAATAAGATTAATTCATAAGGTTATACTAAACCACACTACCAAAGGGGGATATCTTGGGAAAAATAGATTTATATCATAGGCGGCTCTGGGTAGAGAAGCTTAGCTTCTGGGCAATGAAAGGACTGACTTACTTTTCAATAGCCCTTCTGTTTTTGATATTAATAGGACTAATATTCAAGTCCATACCCATTTTACAAGAAACTTCATTAGGACATTTATTTTTTACCACAGAATGGCAGCCTTTGAAAATGAAATTTGGTCTTCTTCCATTTATTATTAGCACACTCTATGTAACTATAGTTGCTATTATCATTTCAGTACCACTTTGTCTTCTGAGTGCCATATACCTTTCTGAATATGCTGATAAAAGGATCATAGCCTTTGTTAACCCTTTGATTGATATCCTTGCAGGTATTCCTTCAGTTATCTTCGGTATCTGGGGGATTATTGAAGTAGTACCACTAGTTAGGGATTTTATTGCCCCTGCTTTCGGAACTACTTCTTCTGGCTATACCATTCTTACGGGGGGCATTGTCCTTTCCATCATGATTTTTCCTATCATCATTCACGTTCTGCTGGAAGTTTTTGAAACAATCCCGGAAGATCTTAAAAGCGCTTCGCTTTCTGTAGGAGCTACTAAATGGCAAACTGTGAAATTCGTAATTCTTAGAAAAGCTGCACCGGGAGTAATTTCTGCTATTGTACTGGGACTTTCCAGAGCTTTTGGAGAAACACTTGCGCTATTAATGGTTGTTGGGAATGTCATTATGATTCCTATCAGCCCTCTAGATCCTGGATATCCCCTTACAGCTTTAATAGCTAATAATTATGGTGAAATGATGTCTATCCCTCTTTACGATTCAGCATTAATGCTGGCATCCTTTATCCTTTTTGTTATAGTATTGATCTTCAATTTCATATCCAGAAGAATTCTTAAAAATATAGAAAGAAAAATTGCCTAAGACTATGAACATTAATAAAGTGGAAGAAGGGATTTTTAAAGTATTGATGAAGGCATCTACTTTACTTGTATTAGCCAGTCTATTTTTAATTATTTACAGTATACTTCGAAAAGGTTTGCCATCCTTATCCTGGGCAATGGTCACTCAAACACCAAAAGGAGGTTTCTTCCTTGGAAAAGGTGGAGGAATTTTAAATGCTATTGTCGGATCATTATATCTAGCCGGAGGTTCTACAATTCTGGGATTATTCATTAGTCTACCTGTTGCCCTTTATCTGAATATTTACAGAACAAAAACATCCCGATTTGCAAATTTTACCAGGCTTTGTCTGGATGTTTTGTGGGGAATTCCTTCAATTGTGTATGGTGCATTCGGATTTGCAATCATGCTATTGGTCGGTTTAAAAGCTTCATTACTTGCAGGAATTTTTACCCTTACTTTAATGGTTATACCTATAATGATAAGAGCTATGGATGAAGTTATAATGACGGTGCCAAAAGGTTTGATAGATGCCTCTTATTCACTTGGTGCAACCAGGTTTGAAACATCTCTGAAGGTAGTAAGCAAACAGGTATTACCAGGAATTCTCACTGCTATTTTAATTTCTTTTGGAAGAAGTATCGGCGATGCCGCTTCTGTGTTATTTACTTCCGGATTTACAGATAGAATTCCAACTTCGTTGATGCAACCCGCCGCAAATCTGCCCCTGGCCATCTTCTTTCAGTTGAGTACACCTATCCCTGAAGTCCAAGACAGAGCCTATGCATCTGCTTTAGTGCTTACCTTAATCATACTTATAATAAGTATTTTATCCCGAATAGCTACGAAAAAATTCACTAAACATAAAGTTTAGTTTAAAATTTGAGACAGATGAAAAAGGCAACTGAAATATTCATTCCGCTAATGACTGACGTTTGTGCCGAAGGTAATATTTGTGTGGAGGGGTTAAATGTCCACTATGGAGACAGACATGCTCTCAAGGATATTAACATTACCTTACCAGCAAAAAAAATCACGGCAATCATCGGTCCTTCAGGATGCGGAAAAACAACTTTGCTTAAATGCTTTAACCGTTTGATTGATTCCATTGACGGAACTAAAGTTACAGGTAAAGTAATGTTAAATGGAGAAGACATATTTGACCCTCATGCGGATGTGATTAATATCAGAAAAAAAATGGGACTTTTGTCTCAGCGACCTTATCCTTTACCTATGTCAATTTTTGATAATGTAGCATACGGGCCAAGAATACATGGTACAAGGAAAAAATCAGAACTTAATCAGATCGTTGAATATTACCTGAAGGAAGCTAGTTTGTGGGATGAAGTCAAGGACAGACTTTATACTCCAGCATCAGGACTATCAATAGGACAACAACAAAGGCTTTGTCTTGCAAGAGGTCTTGCAGTGAAACCGGAAATTATTCTTGGAGATGAACCAACATCTGCGCTGGATCCCATTTCTAGTGCTCACATTGAAGAAAAATTTGTAGAGTTTAAAAATAAGTATACTATTGTAATGGTAACCCACATACTTAGACAGGCTATACGTATAGCCGACTACATTATATTTATGTATCTCGGCGAAATTATTGAACATGGCCCAGCAGAACAAGTGCTGGAACATCCGAAAGACAAGAGGACTTCAGACTATATTAAAGGTATAATAAGCTAAAAAGTCCCGACAAAGCATAAATGACTTTGTCGGGACTTCCCTGCTAATTAATTTTCCTACTAATTATTATGACTTTTATTTATGTCTTTTAATCAGCACATCAAGTACTTCATCTAATCCGATATTCTTTTGTTCAAGGAGTACCAGAAGGTGAAATAGGAGATCTGCGGCCTCATTTTTAAATAACTCATCATTATTATCCATAGCTTCAATCACTAACTCTACTGCTTCTTCGCCAACTTTCTGTGCTACTTTATTAGTGCCTTTTGCAAATAATGAGCTTGTATATGACTTCCCGTCAGGATTATTTTTCCTGCTTTTGATAACCTCACTCAGTTGCTGAAGAAAATAGATCTTACCATGATTTTCTTCGTTCCAGCATGTATCAGTTCCGGTATGACAGGTAGGCCCGTCAGGAGTCACTTTAATTAGCAATGAATCCTGATCACAATCAAGCGCAATACTTTTCAAATACAAAAAATGGCCAGAGGTTTCTCCTTTAGTCCAAAGTCTGTTTTTCGTCCTGCTGAAAAAAGTAACTTTCTTTTCTTGTAATGTTTTATCAAGTGCTTCCTGATTCATATAGCCCAGCATAAGCACTTTCTGTGTAACCTCGTCCTGAATAATAGCTGGTACCAGTCCATTATTCTTTCCAAAATCTACATTCTTTAACTCAAATTCTGACATTGATTTTGTGATCTTTTAGGTATTGTTTCAACTCAGGTACAGATATTTCCTTAAAGTGGAAAATACTTGCAGCAAGTGCTGCATCTGCCTTTCCTTCTGTGAATATATTTACAAAGTCTTTCATTGAACCTGCTCCCCCGGAAGCAATTACCGGAATAGAAAGTGAAGATGAAAGTTTTGCTGTAAGTTCGTCTGCAAAACCTGCTTTGGTGCCATCATGATCCATTGAAGTCAGAAGGATTTCTCCCGCTCCTCTGTTTTCTGCTTCTTTAGCCCAAAGAAAGGTGTCTATCTCTGTTGGCTTCTTGCCTCCATGTGTATGCACCTTTGATTGATTTTCATATAATTTTGTATCAATCGCAACAACTACAGCCTGACTGCCAAACTCAAGTGCAAGCTTGTCGATAAGCCCCGGGTCCTTTACTGCTGAAGAATTGATAGAAACTTTCTCTGCTCCTGCATTCAATATTGCAGAAACATCTTCAATACTTGATATCCCCCCACCAACGGTAAAAGGGATATTCACATTCTGTGCTACACGCCTAACCAGTTCTACAAGTGTTTTTCTTTTTTCAAGAGTAGCAGTAATATCCAGAAATACCAGTTCATCTGCGCCCTGCTCAGCATAAAGTTGTCCCAGTTCAACAGGATCTCCGGCATCTCTCAGGTTTTCGAAATTTACGCCTTTTACGGTTTTCCCATCTTTTACATCAAGACAAGGAATAATTCTTTTTGTAAGCATCTTATAAAAACCTTTTTAGGTCTTCAAGTTTTATTCTTCCTTCGTAATAAGCTTTTCCTATGATTGCGGCATAAACTCCCATTTCATTCAATTTTGCAATGTCTTCAATGGTTGTTACTCCGCCGCTGGCAATAAGCTTTAGTTTAGGAAATTTATTTCTGATCTCGTTATACAACTCAAATGACGGACCAGCAAGCAACCCATCTTTGGACACATCGGTGCAGAAAAGATATTTTGCACCTAAAGCAGAATACTCTCCTGTGAAGTCAAATAAAGAAGTAGCAGTAACCTCCTGCCATCCGCTCACAGCAATCATTTTATTCTTCACATCTGCACCAAGAATAATTTTCTCTCCTCCATAGTTTTTCAACCAGCTTTTAAAAAGCTCTGGATTCTTAATTGCGATACTTCCACCTGTAACTTGCTTGGCTCCTGCGTTGAAAGCTATCTTTATATCTTCTTGGGACTGGATTCCTCCACCAAAGTCAACATGCAATGACGTATTGGTGCAAATTTCTTCAAGTACCTTATGGTTAACCACCTTTTTCTGACGAGCGCCATCAAGGTCAACCACGTGAAGTCTCTTTATTCCGGCATCTTCAAATCTTTTTGCGACTTCCAGTGGGTTGCTGTGGTACTCAGTTTTTTTATCAAAATCGCCTTGAACCAGTCTTACGCACTTTCCATCTATCAGGTCAATGGCTGGTATTATTTCAATCATAATGAAAGGAAGTTTTTAAGTATTTTTTCTCCTGTATTTCCGCTTTTCTCAGTGTGAAACTGAACAGCGTAGAAATTATCTTTATTGATAGAAGCACTGAATGGCAATATATATTCGGACTGAGCTATAGTATATTCCGACAATTCTGCATAGTAGCTATGAACAAAGTAAACAAACTCTCCTTCATTTACCCCTTTGAACAAAGGATCTTTCAGATTTGAAATAGAGTTCCATCCCATGTGAGGTACTTTGTCTTTCGGAGGGAATCTCTTTACGCTCATTGGAAATACTTTCAGACATTCAACGTCATTCTCTTCACTATGCTGACACATCAACTGAAGGCCAAGGCATATTCCAAGAAATGGTTGCTTAAATTCAGGAATGAGCTTGTCAAGATTTCTTTGTTTCAGATAAGTCATTGCAGTACTTGCCTCTCCAACTCCAGGAAAAATGACTTTATCTGCAGCTTTCAGCAATTCCGGCTCATCTGTGATAATAGGATCTACCCCTAGCCTGTTCAGCGCATAACTTACAGATTGAGTATTTCCAGCATTGTATTTTATAATAGCAACTTTCACTTTTTTGAATTTTGAGTTTGCAATTCCGCTCCTCTTAGGGGACACGAAACCGAAGCTCTAAAGTATCCCCTTGGTACTAGGTATCTGATTATTGTTAAAATCTCTGCGCACTGCCATTTTAATGGACTTTGCGAAGGCTTTGAATATAGCTTCTATTTTATGATGCTCGTTATCTCCTTCAACTTTAATGTTGATGTTGGCTTTGGAAGTATCAGAGAAAGATTTGAAGAAATGGTAGAACATTTCAGTTGGCATATCTCCGATTTTTTCTCTTTTAAATGAAGCATCCCAAACCAACCAGTTTCTTCCTGAAAAATCGATTGCAACTTGCGCCAGCACATCATCCATGGGCAATAAAAAGCCATAACGTTCTATCCCTCTTTTATCTCCCAATGCTTTAAGGTAAGCTTCACCTAAAGCAAGAGCAGTATCTTCAATGGTATGATGTTCGTCAATATGCAGGTCGCCGGCCACCTTTACTTTAAGATCTGCGCCGGAATGTTTACCAAGCTGATCCAGCATATGGTCAAAGAAACCAAGCCCTGTATGAATTTCAGTTTTTCCTGTTCCGTCAAGGTTCAGAAAAATCTCTATATCTGTCTCTTTAGTTGTCCTTCTGATGCTGGCTGTTCTGCTATTCTGTTTTTTCAGAAACCAATAAATTTCATCCCAATTATCTGTACTTAAAACAGCCTCATCATTTGTATTTGAAGAAAAATAAATAGCCTTTGTACCCAGATTTTTCGCTAGTTGTATATCTGTTTGCCTGTCGCCTATTACAAAGGATTCTGATAGATCATAACCTTCTCCAAAATACTCTGTAAGCATCGCGATGCCAGGCTTCCTTGTCGGAAGATTTTCATGGTCGAAAGACTTGTCTATATGCACTGCATGAAATGCAACACCTTCCCCTTCCAGTGTTTTAACCATTTTATCCTGAGCAGGCCAAAAGGTGTTCTCAGGAAAAGAAGACGTACCTAGCCCATCCTGATTGGTAACCATAACAAGTAAGTAATCCATCTCGTTGGCGATTCTTGCAAGGCTTGTAATTGCCTTCGGTAAGAATTCAAGCTTTTCGAGGGAATCAACCTGTTTATCTACGGGTGGTTCAACGATAATAGTTCCGTCTCTATCTATGAATAAAATCTTCTTCTTCATTTTAAACTAATGCTCTCTCTTTAATTATCCCTTCCACTCTGAAAGCTTCTTAATCAAAGCTTCATTTTCCTTTTCGGTACCAACAGAAATTCTGATGCTGTCTTCACACAACCTCACTTTAGATCTGTCTCTTGTGATGATTTTATTACCGATTAAAAATTCAAAAATCTTTGGAGCTTTATCCATTTTCACCAGCAAGAAATTGGCATCTGAAGGATACACTTTTGATACAAAAGGAAGTTTATTCAATTCCTCACCAAGCTTCTCACGCTGTTCAAGGATCTGTGCTACCATTTTTTCCTTGTTCAGAATATTCATTAACCCCACTTTCACAAATTGCTGAGTAGCAATGTTGATGTTATAAGGATATTTGATTTTATTGTAAACACTGATGATCTCCTTTGAAGCGAATGCCATACCTAATCTTAGGCCAGCCATTCCCCAGGCTTTGGAGAGCGTCTGAAGAACTATAAGATTTGGATACTGATCAAGTTCACTGAGCATAGATGTAGAGGGTGCAAAATCTATATATGCTTCATCTACCACTACAATTCCATTAAACCCTTTTAGAATTTTCTCCACATCCTTTTTATTCATGATGTTTCCGGTCGGATTATTCGGTGAGCAAATGAAAATAATTTTAGTATTCTCATCTACTGCGTTAAGAATTTCTTCTGTTCTTAGCTGATAGTCTTCAGTAAGAGGTACCTGCCTGATTTCCACATCAGAAATAGCAGCAGATACTTCATACATACCATAAGTCGGAGGTAATATGATGATATTGTCTTTCCCTGGGCGGCAAACCATTCTGATAATGAGATCAATCGGTTCATCGCTGCCATTTCCAAGGAAAATCTTTTCAGGTTCTACCCTTTTAATTTTAGAAAGAATCTCTTTTATTTCCCATTGGAGAGGATCAGGGTATCTGTTGAAATCGCCTGCAGCAGCAGATCCGTAAGGATTTTCATTTGCATCTAGGAATATTCCTTCTTTTCCTTTGTATTCGTCTCTGGCAGAGGAATATGGTTTGGCGTTCTTTATGTTCTCCCTAAGGAGTTTATCTAAGCTGAACAATGTAGTACTAAATTTATTAAGAGTTGCAAATTAGCTTTTTATTTAATAAGAATTTGTAATTTTTATAAGATTTTTCACCCTGTGACAACAAATTTCCAGCCTCTAAAATTGCACATTCCCTCAGCTATAATTTGTCGTTGACCGGATTACTTAATATCTTTACTTTTAATTAAAATGTGATTTAGGAACTTTTGAGACCTAATCAGAATTATACAAACCTAACACACTACTGATGAAAGAGACATTCTGCTGGCAAATCGAGTGCAAACATACACCAGAAACAATTGACAGGATTTTATTGCCAATCCGTAAAAGAGGAATGATGGTGAACAGTCTGAACTATAGGGTTCAGGAAGCTGGATTAGCTATTTGCCTGATTGAAGTTGATATTGACCCTACTGAATCTGAAAGAATTCACAAGAATATGCTTAGAATTCAGGATATCAACAACATAGTGAAGCTTTAAATCAGCATTTCCAAAAGTTCTAAAAGGATTACTCCCTCTTCTAATCTCCCTTTTCTGAAGCACTTCATTCTGAGGTTTTCAGTTGAGCGTAGAACTATGACCTAGAAATGCATTCACCTGGAAATAATATACCCGTTTATAGTATTGACCGCTTTAAAAGAAGCGGTCATCACACTTATTTCCAGATAGAAATCTTTGATAAAAACAGAGATTTTAAAGTACAATATCCGCACAGACACGACTTTTACGAAATCCTTTTTATCACAAAAGGATCAGGAAAACATACCATTGACTTCTTTGAATACGAAATAAAGCCCGGCAGTATTTTCTTCTTATCGCCAGGACAAATTCACGATCTGGATCTTTCTGAAGATATTTCAGGATATATATTTCTTTTCACATCTGAGTTTTACCTCATAAACAAAACAGATCAGAATAAACTCCTTGAATTGCCCTTCTTCTACCCACTGGCACCAGGATCTCCACCTTTGTACATTAATAAAACTGAAGAAGTGAAGACATTCAGTGATATTTTCGTGCAAGCCATTGCAGAAAGAGAAAAGAACTTCGAAGATTCTCCGGATCTTATTGGAGCACTACTCGACATCCTTTTGATTCACTGCAAAAGACTTTATCCTCAGAATGCAGGAGATAAAATGAATAAAGGAAGGCTTCTTGTAAAAAAATTCAAGCAGCTGATTGAAGAGAAATATCAAGATAATCTTTCTGTTAAAGATTATGCTGAACATCTTGCTGTTACCCCAAATCATCTAAGCGAGACAGTAAAGCAACTAACGGGAAGAACCTCTACTGATCTTATTAATGAAAAATTGCTGGTAGAAATAAAGCGTCTTCTTATATACTCAGAATTGACTGTTTCTGAAATTGCTTTTCAACTTAATTTTTCAGATCAGTCTTATTTCTCAAAGTATTTTAGAAAGCTTACAGGACAAAGCCCTGCGGAGTTCAGAAATCTTTCAGGTAAAAAATAACTTTTTCTCATCATGGAAATAAATGCAATCACCAAAAAGCTGGGAATTAAAAATGATTTTAAAGTACTAGTCATCAATCAACCTGATAACCTCAAAGATCTTTTACTTCCGCTCCCTGAAAACGCTGAACAGATAAAAAAGGCAGGAAAACAAACTGCTGATGCTGTACTTCTTTTTGCGTCTAACATCTCTGATCTAAATAAACATTTTGAAAATCTTAAAAATGCTGTAAAACCAAATGGCCTGGTCTGGATCGCTTATCCAAAAGGAACATCGAAAATTAAAACAGATATCTCACGTGACAAAGGATGGGAGGTAGTAAATAAAGCTGGACTTACTGGTGTAAGCCTTATTTCTCTGGATGATATGTGGTCTGCAATGAGATTTAAACCTTTGGAAGAAATAAAAAATAAAGCAAAGCGAGCTAATGCAGAAGAAGATCAATATATTGATCTTGTAAAAAGAGTTGTTACAGTTCCGGATGATCTAAAAAAGTTATTGAATAAGAATAAAGCGGCTAAAGCCACATTTGAAAATCTTTCTTTTACACACAAAAAAGAATTCGTCCTTTGGATTATAAGTGCTAAAAAGGAAGAAACAAGAACCAAAAGACTGGAACAGGCTCTAGAAAAGCTCCTTAAGACCTCTTTCCAATAGATGAGCACAACAATTCAGACTCCTCAGCATAAGTTCGTCATCCCGACTTTCAGAGCTTTCATAATCTTATTCTTTCTCTTCGCATGTTTAATAATCACCATAATTACTTTTGCAGATTATCAAACAATGGTTACTTGGTTAAAACCTACTGCCTTTAAATTTCCATTTGAAGCAAGGGAATACCATAAAATATATTTTACGCCCGAAAGATTTGAAATACTCAAAATAGCTTCTGCTGTTTCTATAATCCCCATTACAATTTTATCAATCTTTTTATGGGTACATACTAAAAAGCTATTAACCCAAGCCCAGCTATTCCTTGCATTTATAAAGAATCAATTACAACTTACAATACACTCTTTTACAAAAATCTCATCAAAAGAAAAGTACATTTTCTATGCATTCTTTTTAGTGATAATAGTAATTAGACTTATAAATCTCAAAACGTTAAACGGGATACACCTTGATGAAATATGGTCTTATAACTACTTTGTGGCCCAAGGACCTGTTGTTTGTATAACTTATTATCCAGATACCAATAATCATATATTATTCAATCTTATCTCATCCTTTTTATATAAGCTGTATGCACATCCGGCTTTCTGCATGAAGCTTCCCGTTTTTATACAAGGCTTGTTATTAGAGGTTCTTATCTTCTTTAGCATGAACAGGCTTTTCAATTTTAAAACTGCTTTACTTGCAATGGTTATGACAGGCGCAGCCGCTGAAATATGTGTGTACTCTATTGTAGGAAGAGGGCACTTGCTGTGCAGCTTGTTCGCATTATCGTCTTTATTGAGTATGATAGGTTACCTTAAACAAAACAAGAAGGAATACCTGACATGCCTGGTAATCTTTTCTGCATTAGGTTTTTACACAGTTCCTACCTATTTATATTTCTTCATTGCTCTATGTGTCTTTGCATTTGTTATACTTTTAAAAGAAAGAAATTTCAACCAATTATTTCCATTAATAAAAGCATTCTGCCTTACCATTACAGGAGTCTTCATTCTCTATCTCCCTGTTATAGGCATATCCGGGCTAGAAGCACTCACTAAATCTAAGTGGTTAAAGCCTATGATTCCATGGGATTTTGGATTCAATTATTGGTTTAGAATTTATATCCTGGAATATTTTGAAGCTATGGCAGACAGGGTTCCTTTTGGGAACAGAAAATATATTGGAGTTTTTATTGTATTCGGATGTTACGTTTGGCTACTCTTCCAATCAAAAAATAAAAACATACAACTATGGATGACCTGGATGTTAATTACAGCCTTTATTCCATTGATTGTATGTTATTATATGAAGATATTAGCACCCTACAGAGTATATGTATTTCAGATAGTTTTCTTTTTTATAAGCCTTTCTATTCTTATTGATTTTATACTTCGCAAATTTATCCCAGGAAACAGAACATATTATTTCATTCTTTCTGCTTTATTGATGTATATGATATATAATCAGGTATTCAACAGAAAGCTTCTTTTTGGAAAAGTATTATTAGAAAAAACATTAATGACTTCTGACAGGAATATTGACCATCACATTTGATCTCACTGCAACACCATTCTCCTGAGCGGGTACATACTTAATAGTTTTGAAAAGGGCTCTGATACTGTCTCCGCAACCATAACCCATATCTCTGAGTATTTTTATACTTGAGATAGAACTATCTTTCTCTACGAAAAAAGAGACCATTACTTCACCTTCGATTTTTTTAGCTTTAGCTTCTTCTGAATATTTCAAATGCTTAAAGATAAAACTATATAAATCATCCTCTCCATTTACATAGGAAGTTTCTTTTGTCTGACTGACTGCAAAGTTCTTATTGGTAGTCTGACCAAATGAAACAAGAGAGCAAAACACTAAGAATGAGGCTGTAAATACGAATTTAAGCATATCTATTATTTTATAACCCTATTAATACGTTTAGGAACCACAAGTGGTTGCTACTCTTTAAAAAATCTTACTTCACATTTTTTTTCTGTTTTCCAGGCTCTGAACATTCCGGTAGTATTGTGGTCTATTGAAAAATTTCCGTTTTTATCTACTGCTATAACTCCTCCATTTCCCCCTAACTTAGAAAGCCTATTATGAACAACCTCATTGACAGCCTGTTCAAGAGGAATCATTTTATACTCCACCAAGGCAGCAATTGATCGGGCTACTGTTAGTCTTATAAAATATTCACCATGTCCAGTGGCAGATACTGCACAAGTATTATTGTCTGCATAGGTTCCTGCTCCTATTATTGGTGAATCACCTACTCTGCCAGGCAGTTTATTTAAGATTCCTCCAGTTGAAGTGGCAGCAGCCAGGTTTCCATTTTGATCAAGTGCTACTGCGCCGACAGTCCCGTGCTTATTAATATCTTTAGGTTCTGGAATCAATTCATTTGCTTTTTTCCATTGTTCCAATGAAGAAGAAGTAATGAAATAGCTTTCATCTTTCATCTCCAGTCCCATAGATTGGGCAAATTCATCAGCACCATTTCCTGCCAACATAACATGACTTGATTTTTCCATAACTATCTTTGCTGCTGATATCGGGTTTTTAACATGCCTCACCACTGCGACAGCCCCTGCTTTCAGGTCTTTGCCAGACATAATGGAAGCATCCATTTCTACATGACCTTCTTTATTCAATACTGATCCTTTACCAGCATTAAATAGAGGTGCATCTTCCATAAACTTAACCGAAGCTTCTACTGCATCAAGGGCAGAACCACCTACTTCAAGAATTTTGTAACCTTCTTCAACTGCTTCACGCAGATACTTTTCATAAATCTTTTGTTGATCCGGGCCAAGGTCAGACTCTTTAAAATTGCCTGCTCCCCCATGAATAAGTAAAACGATTTTTCCATTTGGTGTTGCAGTCTGCACGTTTTCCATATTGATTAGAACAGGTGTAAATAAAAGTAAAACATAGAAGGTAATTTTCATAAGTCAGCTTTCGAACTTAATGAGAACTTTTTTTTGAAGGAATTGATTTGGAGAGTAAGAAAGTAATTGAACAAGATTATTATTTACTCTTATCCGTGGTGTGAATTGCTGGCATATTGGACTATTTTCCTGATGATTGAATCCAACTCTTCTGTCATTTCAAAAAGATAATCTAGAGACATCTCTTTCTCAAAGTCTTTGAGATCCTCTTTTTTTAAAGTATTAACTAACCCTAATATATTTGCAACCGGTCGACGTACTTCATGAGATTGCTGCCATGCAATTGTTTCCAATCTCCTTAGTTGATTGAGATTTTTTTGCTCTGCCCTAATCCTGTCTGTTACATTCTGAATGATTAACAAAATAAAATCCTCATTTTTTATCTGAACAATATTGAAATTTACTTCAGCAATCATTTCTTTCCTTCCCCTTTTAAGAGCTGTTGTAAGCCTCTTAGTTCTTAATCCATATGAAGAAGGTCTCTCTATGTATTGTTTTAAATTTTGAAGATGAAGAGCTCTAAAACGCTCAGGAACTAGTATTTCAACACTCTTTTCCTCCAATTCTTCGGGAGAGTAATCAAAAACTTCCTCTGTAGCATAATTGGCAATTCTTATTTTTAAATCTTTATCCAAAATCAAAATTGCCAGAGGTACTGATTCCAATATCTTTCTGAACTTCTCTTCACTTTCGGCCATTGCAATCTCTGCTTGCTTTCTTTCCGTAATATCAATTGTAAAAAGAGACACTCCCAATAGTTCTCCACTACGTCTGTATACCGGAAACATTTTTGAAAGCACCCAAAGATCTATATTATATTCCTCATTTAAATCACGTTCTGCGCCACTCCTATATCCTTTAAGAGCCTTTTCGAAGGCTACCAAAAAACTATTTATATTAGATTCATTTAAGTAATCCTTAAAGTCTGCTCCTATGCAAATTTCCTTACCTGTATAAAAATATAGTCTATCTTTTGCTGTTTTATTAAACATTAAGATCTTGTGTTCTCTATCAAACAGCAATATAGATTCGCTTGCATTTTCTACAATTGCCTCAAACATTTCTGCCAGGTTTTCGATCTCCATCTGCATTCGCTTTTCCTTATCGATGTTTTTGGCAGTAAGAGTAATTCCTAAAAGTATCCCTGCCTGGCTGTAAACTGGATTCATTTTAAATTCAAACCAGAATGAATTATTTTCTGCTGTAGTTTGATGTACTACTATCTCATTCGTTCCCATAATTGACCTTTTGAAAGTAGTTTGATATAATTCCTGTGATCCAGGTGCTACAAAATCTCTAAAGTCGTCTCCCTCCTTTATTTCTCTATTAAAAAATAATTTTAAAATCTCTTTAATGACCTTATTAAAAGCTAATACTTTATGCTCAGGAGAAATCAAGACTATACTCTCAGGAGAATTATCCAGAATTGCTTTTAAAATTTCAAAGGTTTCTATCGATTGTTCTTGACCTTCCATTTTGCTTTATTTAAAGCACCATTACATCCATTATCATTTAGCAATACTACCCTCTTCAGCATTCAAGCGTGATAAAATTAATTACCTAAAAATAACTATATAATACTAACCTTGACCATTGGTTAATGTTAGGAAAAAGCCTCTAATCCCTTTTAGCTCGTACATAAATTTTAGTCAATTTGATTAGACGTCTTATCCTTCTAAAGGAATTTACTTGTCACATTTTTGATTCAAATATATTCCTTTAGCAACAACTATTTTTTAAGTAAATGATATGCAGGCAAAAACAATCAAAAAGAGGGCTTGAAAGTATTCTTTTCATTTGCTTATATTTGATTTGACAAAATCATTTTTATGAATTCAAATCAGATTAGTTTAATTAAGTCAACCTGGGGAGAGGTAATATCATCAGGAGATTCAGTAGGTCAGTCTTTTTATACGATTCTTTTTGAAAAAGACCCTGGTCTAAAAAAATACTTTACCACTGATCCAATTGAACAAGCAAGAAAATTCACATCAATGATTACATTTTTTGCTTTCAAACTTGACAATCTTGAATATGTAATATCAGAAGCCAGGGAACTTGGGAGGAGGCATAAATTTTATAAAACCCCTGAAAGTGCTTATAAAACTGTTCAGAATGCCTTGATTGCCGCACTGGCTGAAAATCTAAGAGATAAGTGGGATGCTGAAACTGAGCAGGCCTGGAATCAACTATATCTGACATTGCAAAGCGCAATGCTTGAAGGTGCTCTGGTATAATTATTTTCTATTTAAAGACTGGATATGGGAGAGATAACTTTTCTCTTTCTCTCTCAAATGTTTTATTATTGTTTCTGAAAGCTCCTGCTGGGTTTTGTATTTGCTTTCCATCAACTGCTTTTCTTCCTCCCTCATACTAACAATCTTTTTCAGATACTCTATCTCTTTTTTAGCAGATTCCAACTCATCCTTCAATAAAGCTAACTCATTAATACTAATATCTTCATTGAATTCTATTGAATTGGCAGTTCCGGGAATTTTATAATAAGTGAAAAAATCATGCCCCAGCACCTCCGAAATTTTGTATAAAAGATCCGTATCCAGGGATTCTCTCTCAAAAATTCTGTATACATTTTGCCGTACAGTTCCTATCTGATCTGCAAAATCGGTAAGTTTTATACCTTTTTCTTCAAATACGGCCTTAATACGTTCCCCAAGCTTCATATACTCAAATATACATTTTTTGAAACAGAATAGTTACACATTGTGAATTAAAATTTACTGTGGACAACTTTTTGTAATATTTTTTTTACTAAAATTTTGATTTTAATCATTTTTGTTACACTTTTGTAACACAATACGACAATAGCATTGATTTTTGTCATTCAATCAGTAACAAAACATCAACACTGTAACAAAATATTAACAACATGATTAACAATATTCAAATATCCCTGGTAAAGAAAAGTTGGGAATCTGCATATAAAATTCAAGATGTGGCAGGTCCGCTTTTCTATAATCGCCTTTTCGAAATCGCTCCAGAAGTTCGACGCATGTTTGCTCATACCAATGTACAAGAGCAATCCAAAAAACTATTCCAAATGCTCAATTATATCATCCGAAAAATAGATGACCTGGATGTACTTATTGATGAAGTAGCTGCACTAGCAGGAAGACACGTGAAATATGGAGTAAAAGAACACCACTATCAAATTGTAGGAGAAGCTCTTCTATGGACACTTGAGAAAGGTCTGGGGGACCTATGGACATCTGAGACTAAAGATTCATGGATAAAAACTTATGCTATCCTTTCTTCAGCAATGATTGGCGCAAGCAAAATACTACAGGAAAAATAACAAAGAATCCTTTAAAAACAAGAGAGCATGGAAGCAAATAATAGCCCTTGATCAATAGTGTTCGATAAAGCATTAACCGTCCTGCTAAGCAGGTGAATTCAAATTAATTTTTAACAACTAAAAACATAACCAAAGCAAAAACATAAAATTTTACTATGAAAACATCATACAATTTTTCAAAACTTTTAGCTAAAGCAGGTGTAGCTTTAACACTTGTACCAGGAGTGGTATCAGCACAGGCATGGATTTCAAAACATGGAATGAGTCCGGCAGAATATCAATCAGCTTTCACCACCAACACAGGAAATGGATACAGACTTACACAAGTAGAGGGTTATACTTCAAATGGTGCTGAACAATATATAGCATTATGGGAAAAAGTCTCAGGGGGAACTTATGTAACACAGCATTCAATGACTGCATCGGAATTTCAGACAGCCTTTAATACTTATACTGCACAGGGTTATCGTCTTACTAAAATATCCGGCTATACAGTAAACAATGTTCCTCAGTTTGCTGCAATATGGGAAATAAAATCAGGCGGTGCCTGGGTAGCAAAGCACAATATGACAGCATCGGAATACCAAACAAATTTTAACACATATACAGCTCAGGGGTATCGCCTCAAAGATATTAGCGGATATGTTGTAAACGGAACAGAATACTTTGCTGCTATATGGGAAGTGGCCAGCGGTGGCGCTTGGTTAGCTCAACATAACCTTACAGCTGCTCAATACCAAAGCTCATTTAATACTTATACATCTCAGGGATACTTTTTAAAAGACATCACCGGATACAACAAAAATGGAGTTGATCTTTATGCAGCAGTATGGGAAAAAGTCTCTTCTCCTCTTTGGGGAGCAAGACATGGAATCAGTTCTTTGAATTATCAAAATGCTTTTGATAACTACTACTATCAAGGCTACAGGCCTAAATACTTAAATGCATTTGCTTCCGGATCCAGTGCTAAATTCAATTGCGTATGGACCAACTCTAGCTGGTCAGGAACCGAAATAGCTAAAATTGACAACGCTGTAAACGGATACATGAGCAGCCAGAGCGTAACAGGTTTATCTTTAGCTATCGCTAAAGACGGAAGACTGGTATTTGCAAAAGGATATGGAACCGCCAACAATTCCACAGGAGAAGAACTTGCTCCAAACCACAGCATGCGTATCATGAGTATATCGAAATCAGTAACCTCTGTCGGAATCATGACTTTGATACAAAAAGGACTGATGTCAAAAGATGATGCAGTGTTTGGACCTGGAAGCATTCTTGGATCAAAATACGCTACTCCTGCAGGCAAAGAAAAACTTAACAACATAAGAGTAAGACATTTATTATGGCATACTTCCGGATTGAAACAATGCAATGGAGAAAGTGTTTTCTGGGATGCTAACAAGACACCTGATGATGCGATGGCAGTGCTTTTAGGAGAATCGAATCTAATTGTATATGATACAAGTGAACATTACCTATACTCCAACACTAACTTCTTCATTCTTGAAAGAATCATTGAACAAGTAAGCAAACAAAAATACGAAACGTATATAAGACAAAATGTTCTTGACAAATGCGGAATCGGATCAAGCATGTTTGTTGGTCAATCTAATGGTAACCCAGTTGCTGGTGAGGCTTCTTATTCTCCGCTTACTAAAATGAACCTGCAGCTTTGGGGAGCATTTGGTGGCTGGGTAGCTCGTCCAAAAGATTTACTGAAATTGTTAAACAGAGTCGATGGTACTGCATCTCCTTCAGATATTTTATCTACCACCACACATAACACGATGACAACTATTTCCGGAGTGGATAATCAATCTTATGGATTTGGCTGGATAATAAATGGTAGCATGCAAGCACACAATGGCTGCCATGGCTCTACTAGATCATTCCTGGTTGAATTAGGTAATGGAGTAAGCTATTCCGTAATCATTAATAACACTCCTGTAAACGACGATTGCTCATGGGTTCTCAGAGGTGCGATGGATGCCGGCATAAGTACGATTGCATCATACCCTTCTATAAATTTATTTGACAATACCGGCTCGGGTACACGTGAATATGCAGTAACTTCCGCAGATCAAGGTTTCGATGCAACAATGAATGTGTCTTCTGTGAACAAAGTTGTTGCTTACCCGACATTGAGTTCAGACGGAATCATCAACTTTAACAATGCTTCCGATATCAAATCAATCATTGTAACCGATGTTCTGGGTAACAGAGAATCTCACAAGGCAGGCGATAAGATTCAAACTCAATTGAAAGGCTTATTGATCCTCCACGTTGAGACAGAGCAAGGTAAAGAAACACAAAAAGTAATTGTTGAATAGTTTTGAGTTGGTTGAGTTATTCAGTAAAAGGGAAGCCTCAAGCTTCCCTTTTTTTCATTTTATAATTCCATTTAAATCTATTTCGGGATCAGTGCCATTATAGAAATATACTGAGTCAATACCGTTAGAAATGAAAATTCCCCATTCATTTAAATACTCCGTTGTACTAATAAAATCAGTAGGTTTATCTTTTAATGGGAACTGAAGAATCTTAGAATCGGTATAATCTATTTCCTTATATCCGTTTGTCTCCAAAAATTGCCTTGTTAAACCCTGATAATAATCATTATCCGCAACTACTTCACCCCAGTCATCGTTTGGCATTGTTTTTTGAATGCTATCCAACCAAAATCAGATGGATATTTTTGAAAAAATACCTTACCGGCTTCAACTTTGAAAGTATCTTTCTGAAAGCTGATTTCTTTAGACTCTATCTTTCTTGATTTTTCTGCTACTTCAGCACTTTCCTTAACATACTCAACTTCATCCTTTTGTGTTTGAGTCTTCTCAGAACAGGCAAAGTTTAACAAGATAAGCATTATGCTGACTTTGCTTATATTACTATTTAAATTCATCGTAACATTCCAAAGTTTTTCTGAGTGAAAGGTTATTTATATTCTGTTCCATTGAATTTAAGTATAGTAACTATGGGCTTACCTGGAATATCCTTGTACTTACAATCCCCATTGGATCCTGAAATTGTTGTTACATTAGTAGTAGACTTTATAGTCAAATCATTATAATTATTTGTCTTGCTTTCAGAGATAATTATAACCTTCTTTTTTTCACTGATTTCACCCAGACAATTATCGGTATACTCTCCCTGATATGAGTAAACCTCTGCACTCTTTAAAACTCTTTTAAGCGCACTCCCATCGGGAACAAATAGAGATATGCTTTCCGTTACATAAGGATTATAACGGCTTGAACCTTCAAATTTTATTCTAACCCCAAAAGCTCTCGTATTCATGCCTAATTTATACGGAGCAAAATCAATCTTAATTTCCTTCAAGACTATTGCATCTGAAGTCCAGGCTTCCTTTTCAAAAAATTTATTTAAAATTTTACCAGTATTGCTATCAATTATGAGAATGTAACCATCCAGCAGAAAATATTCATCGCCATCGCGTTCCACTATCTTAGGCACAATTAAAACTGATTTACCTAGGGCATAAGGAATAGACTTTTCAACCACCAGTTGTTTATAACAATCTGATTCTTTGATACTGAGCTGCTGCAATACAGACTTTAAATTTTTACTTTGCGCCTGAGCGGAAAAACAAAAGATGGAAACAAGTAAAAAAGAGAATAGAATTTTTCGAAACATATTAAATTTATCTTGATAGAATTTGTATTTATCCAACAATTAGCTTTCAATTTCTTTTCATCACAATAGCCGTCAAATCATCTCCTCTAAGCATCTCCAGCTTATTTATAACAGTTATAAAGCCATCTTTGAAGTTTTCCGATTTACTTAGGTCAATCATAATCTTATTAAAAACTGCTTTTCTGGCATCATAAAATCCGTCTGTTGCCAGAATAATGATCTCTCCTACCTCAAGTAATTTTTCTGCAATACTGATTGTAATATTGTCTTGTCCTATAACTTTTGTTAATGTCGACTTATCAATCACTCTGAGACCTCCATGCATGAGTACCTTCTCTTTAGTAATGATCGAATCGTCTTTTGTAAGTTGCTCCAGCTTCTCGTCTTTTAGACTATAAATCCTGGAATCTCCAATATTGGAGAAGTAAAGCTTGTTAGTAAAAGCCTGCCATGCTATAACAGAAAGTGTCGAGGCCATCCTCTTGCAATTTCCTTCAATATTGATCACGAACTTATTTGTCTCCGATATACTGCTCAATAATCTTTGGTTAATATCTTGGTTGCCTTCGAGTTTTTTAAAATTCTCCAGAAGCTTTTTACAAGTGGTTTCTGAAGCAAACCAATCGCAGGGTTGCTTGCTTACACCATCTGCAACGATTGCTACTAATATTTGCTCCTCCTCCAGATATTCAAAAATATAGCTATCTCCATTTTTTTCTTTACCTAGGTTTGGGATGGAGTAACCTAAAATGTCAAAAAGAGCACTCATTGATATTATTAAACAATTAAAATTATAATAAAAAAAATCCTGTCTATCCTTTAATCCCTTAGGATCCCGGTTCAGACAAAAAAGCCCCATAAACAGTATTTCCTAAAACACCATTTATGAGGCTTCCCTATAAATATTCTTACAACTACAAACTCTTCAATCTCACTGACACAGCATTCTTATGCGCGTCCAGTGCTTCTGCTGCTGCCATTGTTTCGATAACAGGTCCCAGACATTTTATACCTTCCTTACTTATCGACTGGAATGTGATCTTCTTCACAAAAGAATCTACAGAAACTCCAGAGTACGCCTTTGCATAACCATTCGTAGGAAGCGTATGATTAGTTCCTGAAGCATAGTCACCAGCAGATTCGGGAGTGTAATGCCCTATAAAAACAGAACCTGCATTAATCACTTTACCTGCAAGATCTTCCGCATTGGAAGTCTGAAGAATAAGGTGCTCAGGTGCATATTCATTTACCATCTGCATGATCTCTTTATCATTCTTCAAAATAATACACTTGCTGTTCTCAAGAGATTTTTCAGCAAAACCTTTTCTTGAAAGTTCTTCTGTCTGTTTCTTTACTTCTTCCAGTACTTCAATAGCTTTCTTTTCTGATTTAGTAAAAAGCATCACCTGGCTATCAACTCCATGCTCTGCCTGTGAAAGCAAATCAGAAGCGACGAATGCAGGATTTGCAGAGTCATCGGCTACTACAGCTACCTCAGAAGGCCCGGCTGGCATATCTATTGCTACTCCATCTTTAAATACAAGCTGCTTTGCAGCAGTTACATACTGATTGCCCGGACCAAAAATTTTATACACCTGAGGTACAGTCTCTGTACCATATGCCATTGCAGCAATAGCCTGAGCTCCACCGATCTTGTATATGTTCTTTATACCTAGCAGATTAGCAGTAAATAATATTGCAGGGTGTATTTTTCCATGTTTATTTGGTGGCGTACAAAGAACCTTTTGCTCACAGCCTGCAATATCAGCTGGAATAGCTAACATCAAAATTGTAGAGAACAACGGAGCTGTACCACCTGGAATATAAAAACCTACCTTTTGAATAGGCACTGATTTTCTCCAGCATGTCACTCCTGGAGTTGTTTCCACAACTTTAGTTTCCTCCTTCTGAAAAGAGTGAAACTTCTCTATGTTTTGTCTGGCAGCACGTATAGCGATTTTTAAATCTTCATCAACCAATAGGTTTGCTTCATCTATTTCAAGAGAAGAAACCTTAAAGTCCGCTATATCAACACCGTCAAACTGAGATGTAAATCTTTTTAATGCAATATCCCCCTCGTTCTTTACAGCCTCCAAAACAGGAACAACTCGAGCTTCCAGACTGGCTGTTTCAAAAACAGGTCTTTTTAAAAGGTCTTTCCACTGAGTGGTTTCGGGATATTTTATAATTTTCATTAATTACTTGATAATTTTTTCGATCGGTACTACAAGTATGCCTTCAGCTCCTGCCTCTCTAAGCTTTTCTATTACTCCCCAGAATTCGTTTTCCTTTACCACTGAGTGTAAAGAACTCCATCCTTCTTCTGCAAGTGGCATCACGGTCGGACTTTTTACTCCTGGAAGTAAACTAATAATTCTATCGATAGAATGATTAGGAGCATTCAAGAGAATGTATTTTGTATTTCTCGCATTCTTCACAGCATGAATTCTGAATAACAGGTCATTCAGGATTTTATTTTTTGCCGCTGATAATTGAGGACAAGAAATAAGTATTGCTTCAGAACGAAATACAACCTCCACCTCTTTTAATCCATTACTTATAAGAGTGCTTCCGGAACTCACGATATCGCAAACAGCATCAGAAAGGCCAATGCTTGGAGCAATTTCTACAGAACCGCTTATTTCATGAATAGATGCTCTTACTTTATTTTCAAAAAGGAAATCTGAAAGTATGTTAGGATAAGAAGTGGCTATTTTTAATCCATTCAAGTTACTAACATCCTTATAATCATATGTCTTAAGTACCCCAATAGATAACCTGCAATGAGAAAAGCCAAGTTTTTCTACAAGTTCTACTTTCTTTTTCTTTTCAACAGAAACGTTTTCGCCAACGATCCCAATATCTGCTACACCATCTGCAACATATCCCGGAATATCATCATCTCTTAAGAAGAGTAATTCAACAGGGAAATTAGAAGCAGTAGATTTTAGTTTTCCTCCTCCGTTGCTAAACTCAATCCCACATTCCTTGATAAGTTTTAGTGAATCTTCACTTAGCCTTCCAGACTTCTGCACAGCAAGGCGTAAAATCTCGCTCATAAATTGACTTTTTTTTGGCAAAAATAAATAAAAATAATGGGTTCAGCCCTATTCTTTCCCGAAAGATTACAACACACATAACCAACTATATATCAATACATTTAACTATCTCTTTAACATTTTTTTTCAAAAATTATTTAATTATTAGTGGGCAAGAAACACTTTAATCATATGGAAAGAAGAAAAAAGAGATCGATAAATGCATTGTTGGTCAAGGCCAAGCTGGGAGCCTTAATTTCAAAATCCCCTAAGTATGAAAAGTTTGTGGAGAAAGCAAAATACTATATTAGAAACCCTGATGAGTTGAATAAAATCCTGACTGTAGCTTATAACAAAGCTACCAATCAAAATGCAGAAAGAACATTCGGGGAAATGTGGGGTAAAGTAAAATCAATGTTCAGGCTAATTAGAGCTTCATTGCTAAATGAATACACAGATGTCCCTAAAGTAAAAGTAATTCTAGGCCTGGCGGTGATCCTATATTTTGTTTCTCCGTTTGATATATTTCCGGATTTTCTACCGTTTTTGGGATTTGCTGACGATTTAGTTTTATTTGCATGGTTCCTGAAATATGCTTCGGAAGAAATTGAAAAATTCCAAGCATATGAATCCAGAAAGCTAAATTACTCTAAAACAGCACTGTTCGGTTAATGCCAATAATTCATTCTACGTATAAAGCTCCCTATTTTCTTTTTTCAGAACACCTGGAAACGATTATACCTGCTTTATTTCGGAAGAATGAAAAAATTAAATATCAACGTGAAAGAATAGACACACCAGATCAAGATTTTCTTGATCTGGATTGGTCTTTTAAAGGATCTGATACGCTCATTATTCTTTCTCATGGTCTCGAAGGAAACTCCCAAACTCAGTATATCCTCGGAATGGTTTTTCTATTAAACTCCCTTGGATATGACACTTTAAGCTGGAATTACAGAGGATGCAGCGGTGAAATCAATAAGCTACACAGATTCTATCATAGCGGAGAAACAGGAGATTTGCACTTTGTAATTGATCATGCTATCAGAAAGAAAAACTATTCTAAAGTAGCGCTGATTGGTTTTAGCATAGGAGGAAACATCACCCTCAAATACCTTGGAGAGCAAGGCATTAATCTCAAACCAGAGATTACTTGCAGTGTTAATTTTTCAGTACCATGTCACCTTGCTTCAGGGGCGAAAAAACTCGCAGGCTGGAGTAGCTATGTGTATATGAAAAGATTTTTAAACAGCCTTGAAAAAAAAGTTACAGAAAAATCCAGAATAATGCCTGAGGTAATTAGTGCTGAAGGCTTCGATAAAATAAGAAATTTTCTGGAGTTTGATGAAATGTATACTGCTCCTATACACGGATTTAAGAATGCATTTGAATATTGGGAAAAATGCAGTTCGCTCTATTATCTGAAAAATATCAGAATTCCTACATTATTGGTAAATGCCTGCAATGATCCTTTTTTAACTCCTCATTGCTTCCCGGTAAAGGAAGCCGAAGAAAACCCTCATCTATTCCTTGAAATGCCTGAAAAAGGTGGGCATGTCGGTTTTATAGAAAAAAAAATCAGCGGTATATACTGGTCTGAGAAAAGAGCCGTTGAATTTATCTCTGATTATTTATAACTTGCTGTTGCTTTAAAAGAGCGCCTCAACTTATGTGCGGAAGATACTCCCTAACCTCTTCAATAGAAAAATTAGCAAAACGTTTTAATATAAAAGTGACTGATGAATTCAGGCCACGGTTCAATGCTGCACCAACACAATTGTTGCCAGTCATTACGAACAGGAACCCGACTGAAACTTCATTTATGAAATGGGGACTTATCCCCAATTGGTCTCTTGATGATTCTGCTTCTACCAATCTGATTAATGCCAGATCGGAAACCATTTTAACTAAAGGTCCTTTCAAACAAATCATCAAAAGCCATCGCTGCTTGATTCCTGCAGATGGTTTTTATGAGTGGAAAAAAGCAGGTAAAGCAAAAGTACCTCATAGAATCACGCTTTCCAGTGATGAAATTTTTACGTTTGCTGGCCTTTGGGATTCATGGGAAGATAAGAAAGGTGATATCATTAACTCCTTTACTGTTATCACTACCAATGCTAATTCTTTGATGTCTGAGATACATGAAAGAATGCCAGTAATATTGCCGAAAGAATTAGAAAAAGAATGGATAAAGATGGACTTATCGGAAAGTGAAGTTACTGAGCTATTAAAACCTTATCCTTCAGACAAGATGAGTTACTATAAAGCACATCGTGCTGTAAACTCAGCTATGTATGATACTCCGGAGTGCATCCAAATGGCGCCCAAAATCTATCCGGGTGAAAGTTTTAATTTATTTGAATAATTAAAAATTAATAACCCGAAAGTTTTCTCCGCTTATTCATGGAGAAAGCTTTCAGCGGTTTCTTGTCTTCATTTTTCTGAAGCATTTCATATAACTTCAGAAAGACTCCATTAGTCCACCCAAATCCATCCTGTAAAGGATACTCTCCCCCTCCACCCTTTACTCCAGGATCTTTTACATTATACTTTTCAAGCATTTTTCCTGTCATTTTAAAAACTCCATCATTGAGCTTTACCCATTTTTCGGCAATTTCAGTTGCTTCTGCAGAATAGCCATAATTGGACAATCCCTTAATTACCATATACTGCAATGGAGCCCAACCATTAGAATAGTCCCATTGTTGAGCCGTTTTATTCAAGGTTGTAAACAAACCTCCCCTGCTTAAAAAGTTATTCAAAAACTCATTCTTCACTCGTCTTGCTTTCTTTTTACTACATACTTCAAAAAATAATGGAGAACCTGAAGCTAGTGATTTTACAGGAGTATTGATTTGCTTGGTAAAATCGTAATCAAAGAAGAACTTCTCCTTTTTATTCCAACAGTATTTATTAATGGCCTTTTTTCTTTTGCTTGCCAGACTGCGATAATATTTTGCTTTATCATTATCCCCTGCTTTTTCATAGACATCAGATATCGTTTGTTCCAAATGAAAAAGGAGACAATTAAGATCAACGGGAATTATATCTGTTGTATGTATTGTCTCAAGCTTTTGAGATTCATCAAGCCACCTGCTGCTAAAGTCCCAGCCTGATTCACAGGCAGCTCTTACGTTTCTGAACAGGTCTTCCTTTTTCCTATCAGTGTTTAAAGACAATAATATATCTTCCCTATAAGCTTCAGGTCTTGGCTCTGCGAGATCATCCCAATATCTGTTTAATACTTGTTTTCCATTCAGCTTTACTACTCTTCTGTATGAGCTATTACGAGAGGTAATGGAGTCTTTTCCATTCATCCAGAACTCATATTCTTTTATTAGATCCGAAAGATAAAAATTAAGAATAGTATCGCATTTTTGACTTGCCAGCAATTCAACCATTAATGAAAAAAAAGGTGGTTGTGATCTGCTTAAATAATAAGATCTATTACCATTTGGCACAAAACCTGAATGCTTTATGAGAAAAGAAAAGTTAGACACCATATTTTGTATAAGAACGGTATCATTGGAAACTTGTAATCCCAGCATGGTAAAATAACTATCCCAATAATAAATTTCCCTGAACCTACCACCAGGCACCACATAAGAATAAGGAAGAGGTATCAGAGAAGAGTTAAGGATTGTGTCAGGTATGCGAGTTAGCAATGGCCAAAGATCTTCAACATGCTGTCTGGTTGACATTGCGGTATCACTTAGATAATTTGTGGATGGCGTACAAGGCTTCAAAAAATGAATTGAGACAAATTTACTAAGGTCAAAGTCAGGAGATTTTTTTTCACGATAATAGTTTTTGAGAATAGTGTCCGGATCATAAATTGGAATACAGTCAACAAATGTTTTGGAGTCTTCAAATACCTGTTGCATCTGCACTACCTCAAACAATTCACCATAAATTTTATCCGGACTTTTCTGAGCGGAGACACTATAAAATAGTAGAATAAAAAAAGACAAAAACCAGCAGTTGCGCATGTTTCAATAGATAAAAGAAGGTACAATTTCATGTCACTCGAAGCCAAGACCTACTGAAGGAAATTTTCAAAAGCTAAAAGCCAGTTCATGATTTTTCAAAACATGATAATGTAGATTTGAAAATACGACAACAAGTATGTCTTAGGCTTTTTTATTAACACCCATACTGTTTGCAGAACTTGAGCCTGTTTTCTCTTATGCTTTTCTGCAACTCTTCATTTTCCTTAATTATTAAATCAATATCCCTCTTTTCCCTTACCTCAATCGTTTCACTTTTAGAGGATTTTACCGCGGGTTTCTGACTTTTCATACCAATGCATTTTCTTTGTTAACTCACTAAACCAGCAATTAGTTAAAATGATTTTATAAACAGATACTATTGCAAGGCAATAATTGTTATTTTTACAGAAAAAGGAAAAAAATGTCTGACAGACTGAAACAATTTGAAGCTCAGCTTTTGGCTGGATATACTTTTAAAGGTGAACAGATTAAGTTAGGTGCAGCCTTACTTGATGGAGATGTTGTAAATGGAACAATGATTTCTTTACCCTTAAAAACCATGAACCGTCATGGTTTAATTGCTGGGGCCACCGGTACAGGTAAAACCAAAACACTTCAAACAATTGCAGAAGGCCTGTCAGAGCATGGCGTACCCGTGCTCATGATGGATATCAAAGGAGATCTTAGCGGAATTGCAGCTGCCGGAGAGACTAATCCGAAAATTGAAGAAAGACAACAAAAGATAGCTATTCCGTTTACTCCCAAGAAATTTCCAGTTGAGTTACTAAGCCTTTCTGGTGAAAAGGGTGTAAGACTAAGAGCTACTGTTTCAGAATTTGGCCCTGTACTATTCAGCAAAATCCTGGATCTTAATGATACTCAAAGCGGAATTGTTTCCCTTATCTTCAAATATTGTGATGATGAACGTCTTCCTCTTCTTGATCTAAAAGATTTTAAGTCAGTTCTTCAGCACATAGGCAATGAAGGGAAAGAAAATATTCAGAAAAAATATGGGACTATCTCCTCTGCCTCAACGGGAACAATCCTTAGAAAAATTATCGAGCTTGAACAGCAAGGTGCCGAGAAGTTCTTCGGTGAAAAATCATTTGAAGTTGAAGACCTTGTAAGGCTTGATAAAGATGGCAAAGGTTATGTTTCCATCATTCGCTTAACCGACATACAGGATAAGCCTAAATTGTTCAGCACATTTATGCTAAGCCTGCTTGCAGAGATCTATGCTACTTTTCCTGAGTCCGGAGATCTTGAAAAACCCAAGCTTGTACTTTTTATTGACGAAGCTCATCTAATATTTGATGAAGCCAGTAAAGCACTGCTTGATCAAATAGAGGCAATCATTAAGCTTATAAGATCCAAAGGTGTTGGAATATTTTTCTGTACACAGAACCCTTCTGACATTCCACAGGCTATTCTTGGACAGCTGGGCATGAAGGTACAACATGCGTTAAGAGCCTTCACTGCCAATGATAGAAAAATGATTCGTCTTACTGCAGAAAACTATCCGCTTACTGACTTTTACAAAACAGAAGAATTGCTTACTTCACTAGGAATCGGAGAAGCAATGGTAACAGTACTGAGCGAAAAAGGAACACCTACTCCACTGGCTGCAGTGCTGCTAAGGTCACCACAATCACGTATGAATATTCTCTCAGCAGCCGAAACAGATGAGCTTATAAAAAATTCACCACTGGTTGAGAAATATAATTCTGTGATTGACAGAAAGAGTGCTTACGAAATGCTCACAGAAAAAATCCATTCAAAGGATAAAGAAACTGATCAGGAAGAAGAACCGGCAGAAGTCACCAAAGAGAAAAGCAGAAGAAAAGAAAAAAGCACACTTGAAGAAGTCATGGATAGCAGAATAACCCGCGACATTGGGAGAACTATATTCAGAGAGCTTACAAGAGGATTATTAGGAGTGCTGGGGGTATCATCCTCATCGAGAAGAAGAAGATAATTAATACTTACCTATGCAGTTATGAAGCCTAAAAAAGTAGTTGTTATCGGAGGTGGAGCCGCAGGCTTTTTCGGGGCTATATCCTGTGCAAGGTTTAATCCCGAAGCTGAAATTACTTTGCTTGAAAAGAGCAATAAGTTTTTATCAAAAGTAAAAGTATCCGGAGGAGGAAGATGTAATGTTACGAACGGATGCTTTGACATAAATTTACTTCTGAAAGGTTATCCCAGAGGAGGCAAAGTTCTTAAGTATACCTTTCAACAGTTTTCGGTAAAAGATACTATTGGGTGGTTTGAATCCAGAGGAGCAGAATTAAAGCAGGAAGAAGACGGAAGAATATTTCCCCAGTCGGATAATTCACAAACCATCATAGATTGTCTCATCCGCGAAGCCCGTGTTATGGGAGTAAAATTAATGGAAGGCTTTGGTACGAAGAGTATCAGAAAAAATGAAACCGGTGGCTTTTCCATACAGCTATTCGGAGGCGAGTCACTATATTGCGATGAAATACTCATTGCAACTGGAGGTAATCCAAATCAAGAATCTTATCAGTGGTTAAAAGACTTAGGACATGAAATAAAAGAGCCGGTCCCGTCTTTATTCACTTTTAATGTCCCTGATTCACCTTTCAGAGATTTACAAGGGATAAGTGTCCCATTGGCAAAAGTAAGGGTCACAGGTTCTAAACTAGAGGAAACAGGACCAGTTCTCATCACCCACTGGGGGCTCAGCGGGCCAGCTGTATTAAGACTTTCGGCCTGGGGAGCACGAGAGCTTGCTCAGGAACAGTATCGTTTTATAGCTCATGTAAACTGGATTTCCGGCAATGAAGAAAGCTTAAGATCTACTTTATCTGAAATAAAATTACTCCATCCTAAAAAAACAGTTATAGGGCATCCATTTTTTAACCTTCCCAGAAGGTTATGGGAAAGAATATGTGAATTATCAGATATCTCAACGGGGCTGAAATGGGTAGATATGCCTAAGAAAAACATGAATAAACTTTTGGAGAACCTGTTACGAAGTGAATTCGGAGTAAAAGGAAAAACGACATTTAAAGAAGAGTTTGTTACTTGTGGCGGTGTGAGTCTGGACAGTATCGATATTCATACCATGGAAAGCAAATCATGCCCAGGACTTTTTTTTGCAGGAGAAGTATTAGATATAGACGGAATTACCGGAGGCTATAACTTCCAAGCGGCATGGTCAACTGGATTTGTGGCAGGAAAATCCATTGCAGAAAAGTAAATCTATTTATAATCTTCAAGCCACTGTAAGGCTTTATTCTCTTCTGTGAAAAGCTTTACAGGAACCTTAGCTGGCTTAAGAAGGATAAATGTATTTCCAAGTATTTTCTGAACGTGACTTTTTATTAATATAGCTACAGCTGAAGCTCCGAGAAATCCAATATCACTGGCAAGGTATTTTTTAGCCCCATTATAGACATAGACTGTTTCCCTCGCATCTACAAACCCGGGATATGTTTTTCCCTCTATCAATTTTAGTCTGTATTGCACAAGCTTTTCAGCCATTTCCATGTCGATTATCATTCCTTTATGATATCGATACTTTACCACCCCATCTTCCAACCATAGCTCAAAATATTCATCCCTTATTATATCCATCACCTTTTCTTAAAATTTTATTAAAAATATTTCTTTCTTCTGTAAACCATAAATAATTTATTTAGTATTACAATCCTTATAATAATGAAACCAGAAAATGAAGAAATTACTCTCTTTATCAACCAAAGCACCGGAAAAATTTGAAAAAGAAAAAATTAAAAAGCTCATTCCTGAACTATCAGAGGCGATTTCTGATTTTCAAAAAATATTATATGCCCAATCAAAATATAGCCTTTTAGTAATCCTTCAAGGACTTGACGCGTCCGGGAAAGATGGACTTGTCAGTACCGTTTTTCATGGAGTCAATCCACTTGGTTGTGATGTGAAATCATTTAAAGCACCAACAAAAGAAGAATTATCCTATGACTTTTTATGGAGAGTGCACAATGCGGTACCTCCCAAAGGACAAATATATATTTTCAACAGATCCCATTATGAAGATGTACTGGTTCCCATTGTAGAAGGATGGATTGACAAAGATGAGCTTAAAAACAGATTTGAGCATATCAATAATTTTGAGAAACTCCTTCGGGATAATGGTACAGTAATATTGAAATTTTACCTGCACGTTTCAAAGAAAGAACAGAAAAAACGGCTGAAGGAAAGAAAAACCAATCCTAAGAAGTTTTGGAAGCATAATGATGGAGATTGGGAAACTGCCAAAAAATTTGACCATTATCTAGAAGCATATGAGGAAGTTTTCAAGCATTGTAAAGCTCCAGAATGGAATATTATACCTTCTGATCAAAATTGGTATAAGGAGTATCTGGTTGCGAAGAAAATAAAAGAAACATTAGAAGGAATGAACCTGGAATATCCTGGATTGGAAAAATAAAATCCATAAGGATTCCCTCATGTTTTTTAGAAGAAATTATGGAGTATAAAAAAACAAAGAATTATAAGTTTTCATCAATTAAAATTTCTTACAAAATTGATATTATAATTTATAAAAAAATTATCCTTTTTAAAGAAAAAGTTTCACTTTCTAGGCCGTCATTATGGCACAAATTTAAAAGTTACAACACCCTATATTTCAAGGACAACCATTAATAAAAATAAAAAAAATACAAATTTTAACATAAATAACATAAGGAAAAACACTTATAAGGAAATAGATAATTTTACTTTATTTACCAGCATTTTCACTACATTTATCCGGAGAAAATTCTATTTAATAGAAAATTAGGAAAATATACTTTTCAGGAGTTAAATGCTTACGGTTTTTTAGTTAAATTTATAATATGATCTGTAGAGGGAAAGACACTATACGATCTGAATTTTTGCAAAGTTTCAAATAAAAATGTAAAAAAATTAAAGGGAATTTTTAAAATCTATTTTTATGAAAAAAACTATACTAGCAGTTGACGATGCGAAATCCATTTTAACAATCATCTATTATTTCTTTAATGAAAAATATGAGGTGATTAAAAAGAATAATGGAAAGGAAGCATTGGATTGGATGCAACAGGGAAACATTCCTGATATTATTATTACTGATATCAATATGCCTGAAATGGGTGGTCAGGAGTTTATGGAACAACTTCAAGCCAGCGGATTTTACAGACATATTCCTGTAATTGTACTATCAGCAATGGACAATAGCGCCGAAAAAGTTAAATTTCTGGGATTAGGAGCTCACGACTATGTTGTAAAGCCATTTAATCCTGAAGAACTTGAATTAAGAATTTCAAATACTTTAAGGATATCTGAAAGGGCTTTGGCGTAATCTAAACTGAATGAAATCCAAAATCGCATTTGTTGGAACGAACTCAGACCTCATTCAAAGCTTAACAGATAAACTACAGGACGAATTCAATATTCGTTGGTTTGACAATAGTATTAGCCTTCTGTATGCAATATCAGAGGAGAATGAAGGTTTTGAAGCAATCGTCACAGAAGGCCCTTTTGAGAGCCCTAAAGGGACGAATTTGTTTCAAAGACTGAGAGGGCATAAGGCTTCAAGGAATATTCCTTTTATTCTTATTGCTGATAACATTGACATTAAGACAAAGAAGCAAATTCATCAACAAGGTGTTAACGAACTTTTTTCTACAAACTTCGACAAAGAGAATTTTGTAAAAAGAGTTCGTTATCTTATCACAAACCCTGTAGAGATTAGCGAATCTATAGAGCAGCAGCAACCTAATATTCCTGCTGCCTATAAGATACCGCTTGCTAAGCGCATATTTGACATTGTCATTTCTCTTTCCATATTGATTTTCCTTTTCCCATTTTTCTGCATTTTGGGTTTACTTATAGTTATTGAATCCAGAGGACCAATATTCTATAGTTCCAAAAGAGTAGGAACCGGGTATAAGATCTTCAACTTTTATAAATTCCGGTCCATGGGTACTGGAGCGGATAGTAAGTTGAAAGATATAGCTCACCTGAATCAATACAATAAAAAAGAGGGATCAACTTCACCAATTGCTGAAAATGAGCTTTGCGATTCATGCAAAGAGCAACGTATATCCTGCCAGTCCATTGTTTATCTTGATGGAAATGCTATTTGTGAAAAGGTACATTTTAAAAATAAAATCCTTAAAAACGGAAGTACATTCATCAAAATAAATAATGATCCAAGAGTAACTCGTGTTGGAAAGTTTATCAGAAATACCAGCATAGATGAGCTACCACAGTTATTCAATGTGCTTAAAGGAGACATGTCCATTGTAGGTAATCGTCCTCTTCCTTTATACGAAGCTGAAAAAATTACTACAGATCAGTTTACAACCCGCTTTCTGGCTCCTGCCGGAATTACAGGTTTATGGCAGGTTACGAAAAGAGGAACAGGCGAGATGTCCGAGGCTGAACGTATTCAGCTTGATATCGACTACGCCCTCACCTACTCTTTCGTAAACGATATAAAAATTATTTTGAAAACGATTCCGGCTTTAATCCAGAAAGAAAATGTCTGACCAGCCTTTAGTATCAATCATTTCAATTAATTATAATCAGGCTAAAGTTACTTGTGAATTAATCGAATCTCTAAAAAAGGTCCATTACCGCAATATTGAAATTATTGTGGTGGATAATGCATCTTCTGAAGATCTGTCTTCTATAGCTGCATATCCGGAAGTTCGACTAATCAGGAGTCAACAAAATCTTGGATTTTCAGGTGGCAATAATTTAGGTATTAAAGCAGCCAAAGGGAAATATTTTCTTTTTCTGAATAATGACACGGAGGTCGAACCGGATTTTCTGGAACCTCTTGTTTCATTGATGGAGAAAAACAGTAGCATCGGAATGGTAACTCCCAAAATTGTCTATTTCGGGACCAACATCATCCAATATGCAGGTTCTTATTCTATCAATCCTTTTACAGGAAGAGGAAGAAAAATCGGCAGTATGGAAACTGATAACGGACAATACAACGACGTAAGAGAAACATTTCTTGGACATGGTGCTGCCTTACTGGTTTCCAGAAGGCTCATAAAAACCATTGGCCTCATGCCGGAACTGTTTTTTCTATATTATGAAGAACATGACTGGTGTGAAAGTGCTAAAAGAGCCGGGTTCAAAATCTATTATTCAGGAGTAACCAAGATCTATCATAAGGAATCAATGTCTGTAGGCAAAAATAGCATACTCAAAACCTACTACATGAACAGAAACCGAGTGGTGTTTATGAGAAGAAATGTATTCGGAATAAAACTTCTCATCAGCCTTTTATTTTTCTTTTGCATATCGGTCCCTAAAAATACTGTAAAGTTTATATCAAAGGGTGAATTTGACCATCTGAAAGCTTTTTACAGAGCTTTGGCTTGGAATCTGACCCACTTGAATGTAAGTGAAACAGAAAGCTTTGAATTAACGGAATCAATTGCCTAAATTTTCTTCAACCAACAACAGCATATGACGACAACTGCAAGTACACTTAGAGCCCAATTTTCACAATTAAAAGAAAAGAACAAAGACAATTCTCTTCTTGAGATTACACAGGAAATTATAGGTGCTGGCTGGAGACTAGTGTCTGCGAAGTTTTATTTAAGAAATTGCAATAAGATCGGTGCCATGGTCTCCACTAATGGTAAGCCTATCATCAAAAACAAAGGTTTTATTTCTTTGGGGGATAAGGTTAGAATCTGGTCTAACTTTAACCCTACTCAAATATATGTGCATAAAGGAGCTAAATTTATTGTAGGCTCCAATTCCAGGATCAATGGAGTTCATATAACTGTAAAAAGCGAAGTTACAATCGGGAACAATGTTCGTATTGCCCCTTATGTACTTATTCTCGACAGTGATTTTCACAGCGCCAATGATCATTTTTCTGACGGCAAAACTTCTTCCGTTTCCATTGGCGACAATGTGTGGATTGCCACAAAATCTATGATATTAAAAGGTGTTACAGTTGGTGAAGGCGCTGTTATAGCAGCCGGATCTGTTGTAACTAAAGATGTACCTCCATATACTGTAGTGGCAGGGGTTCCAGCTAAGGTGATCAAAAAACTTCACCATTAATATCTTACTTCTCCTTTTTCTTAAATGAAAAAAATAAAATTATTTCTGATAATCAGTTTTCTTACAGCCATTATTGCTTTAGCAGGTGTCTATAGTTATTATGCCCTTAGTCAGGAAACAAAAATAATGGATGCATCTGCAAGAAAAGGAGTTGCAGGTAAGTTCATTAGATTATCAAAGGGTATAACCAGATACAACCTGGAAGGCCCGGATACAGCTAAAACAATAATCCTCCTTCATGGCGGAAGTGTTATAGGTGATTATGTGTGGGAGAAAAATTATAAGGCTCTGATCGATTCCGGCTTCAGAGTACTAAAATTTGATATGTATGGAAGGGGATACTCTGATAGGGTAAATGAAGCCCAAACGCTTGATTTATTTGTATCTCAGATTAACGAGCTTACAGATTCATTGAAGCTAACAGGACCTTTTGAAGTCATTGGTGTTTCTATGGGAGGAAGTATAGCAACAGGCTTTGCAGACAAATATCCAGGGAAAACCGACAAGCTTGTACTGATATCTCCAATTGCCGTAAACCCAGGTAAAAAAAGATGGTACATCGACAATCCTGTATTAGGAAATTTCCTTGTTAGTGTATACTGGTATCCGAGATGTGTAAAAAAGCAAATGTCTGAATTTTTTGATGGCAAGAAGCTGGTTGAATACGAAGCACATTTAAAATACCTTTCAGAGTATAAGGGAGTAAAAGCAGACACGAGATCAGCCTGGTCAAATATCTTAGCTGAAGATCTTACTCCCGCTATTGAAAGACTTGCGAAAAGAAATAAAAAAGTGTTATTGATATGGGGAAAGCAAGACCCAGTAGTTCCAATTGCAGCAAGCGAAAAATATAAAAAAATACTTCCATCAATAAATATTCAGGAAGTAGATCAGGCCGGACATATATCCAATTATGAAAAGCCTGATGTTGTAAATCCAGCAATAACAAGGTTTCTAAAGGACTAACCTCCGCCTTCCCTGCCGCCTTTAGTTTTTAAGAAAGTATTTAATGATTCTGGTGTTCCCAAGTCCCACATTTCTGAAGCTTCAGAAATCATTACTCTATAGCCATTGTTGATCAGCTTTTGATAAAGGGGTATTACATAATACTCTCCTTTTGTTTTTTCTTTATTGCTAACTATCTCTTCAGCCATATTTACAAATTCCTTCCCACTGGAAAAGTAGTAGATTCCTGTACTTGCATGGTCAGAGATCCTTTCTTTTTCTGCAACCAAATCAACAAATCCTTCTTTGTTTAGTCTGGCAAAACTCCATCTGTCACCAGGCATATCTGCAACAGAAATAATCCCCTTACATCCCTCTTTCTTGTTTAGGATTTCTTTACCTATTTCTGATATAACAATTGTATCGGAACTGATGATAAGAATATCTTCATCATTATTGATAAAGTCTCTTGCCGCAAGTACTGTGCATAATTGTCCTTCTGTTACATCACTTATGAGAACTAATCTTGTTTTAGCAGGAGCAAATTCAGAGATTAACGCTGTAAGTTTATAACTTTCTTCATGTTCTCTCAAAGCAATAACAATCAATTCAGAACAATCGATTCCTTCAATGCTTTGCATAGCCCAGGCAAACATAGGCTTACCTTCAACAGGGATAAAAGGCTTTGGTACGTTATACCCGCTACCATTGAAGCGGGAACCACGACCTGCCATTGGTAAAATTACTTTCATCTTTCCTTAGCAATTTCGTTGATTAAAGGCTGTGTTACAGTATCCCAGCCCGAAAATCTTAAAGCTCTATCGTCAATGTATACATGTCCATTAGGCTTTCCAAAAAATATCTCATCATAAACGATTCCATGCTCCTCTAACCAATCAAGAGTTATTTTCCCCACGTTTTTCATTACCTTACCTACATTGCTTTCGCAGGTTGCCATATTTCTTGCGGTATTGATAATAATATAATGGCCGGCATCTTTTAACTCTTTAATTCTCTCTTTAGCCCCATCAAATGGCTTAAGATCAGCATAAGATTCTCCCTTTTCCTTGATGGGACAAATAGTTCCGTCAAGATCTATCACTATTCTCATAAAGCAGATATTTTTGTTTCTTTTTTTAAGGTGGCTACTTCATTCAGCAAAGCAAGGCCTCTTAAATACATCAGTTTCTGACGTTCGGGCTTGTCTTTATGAAGAGGAAGCATGGAGATAAACAGAAGCCCTTCTATGAGTTTTATATCTTCTAACTTATATCCGTTTTCTACTATTAATTTATCAAAAATATATTCTAGTCTCAAAGATGTTTCAGAAGCCAGGATTGCAGTTTCAAAAACACCTTCACTAACTTCCTGTACTGTGAACAAATCAGAAACGATGTAATCATATAAGCCACAAATACTGTGTCTCAACTTCGCTATATCATATCTTGAATCTCCGTAAATCCCTTTTTTTCCAAAGCTTCCTCTTGGATCAATCAATCGTGTAATCTGTGTATTGATATCAAAAAGAATGTTAGAAAAACAATAATCACCGTGAATTACAGTAATATTCGCGTGATCAATCAGTTCTTCAATTGCATCTGATAATGTTGCGATCAATTCAAATGCATTTATCAATTTCTTTCCGTTCCAAACAATGGATTCCTTTGACAGAAGATTATTCCAGTAACCATTAAGAGTCTTCTGGGTATCCAGTCTTTCTAAGGTTTTGCCTTTGTAAATTTTACTTACATCAGATCTATTCAGCTCACCTTTGTACTCTCTGAATTTACCATGTATGCTGAACAATTTATTAAGAATAGATCTCCACGTTTCTATATGAATATCCGCATACAGAAACAACTCTGACAAAGTTGAATATCCATAGTATTCCTGGACAATCTTAATCGTTTCATCAGTATGACTGTGATTGATAATACGGGGAGTAAGTACCTTTAACTCGTCAGGAATCTGAAAATACCAATTCAGTTCATCTCTAAGCTTTTCGTTGTAAGTACTGTTTTTGGTAATAGTATTCAACACCCCGTCAATGGTTAGTGAATTAAAAAAGCGCCCCTGCAGAAGCCTTTGTCTTGAGGAAACCAAATTATCAATATTCCCAAAGTCATACCAATGCTGAGCTTTGACAGCCTGAAGACTATGCTTTTCGCCATACAATTTCAGTACATCGCTCAATTGTTTTTTTCCATCGGAAAGCGCTTTAACCAGTACCTTTCTCAAATATTGACCACTCTGAAAGTTATAATATCCGCACAATGCAAAATTAGGTGCAGGCACATCTTCCTTTTTATCTATATAGTCAATTATTTTTCCTTCTTTATCTATACTTGCAAGACACCAACGATGAGACTCTTTAACCTCGTGAACATATACATAATCTCCTTTTTCTTTATAAGAATCATAAATCAATGTATCGCCAAGAATTACTTTCACCTCTCCGTCTGTAGCTGCCAAATCCAATCCTGCACGAAGGGAATCTAATATATTTCCATTGAAAAGAAGCGGTACTTGTGTAATTTTCATTCTCTTTCTATAAGAGTTTATTAAAAAATCACAAAGTTGAAAATCCGTTGCTTTTCTTGTTATAATTACTTCATTTATCCCTTCAGATAGAAGATCATCAAGAATCCAGCCAATGACAGGTTTGCCATTAACAGGTATCATTGCATGTGATTGATTTGTATTGATGGGAAGATTTAAAAAATCAATAGATCCGCCACATAAAATGATAGTTTTATTCTGTTGCATATTAAACTATATTATCCCCTAGGTCTTAACGAATTAATAGCTAAAAAAGATTTAAATTAGTCCCGAAGCATTATCTCTAATCCGGTTGAATAATACTTCTGTACAAAGCTGGCAAGGGGATCTTCCAACTTGATACCTTATTGTAAAAATATAAAATAAAAAGTAGAAAAACTGTATAATTTCATAATAAATATTAACCTGATAATTCAATTCTTTATTCATAAAAAACAGGTCAGACTTCATAGTTTTGGAGAGATATTCATTTTTAAACACCGAATAAGCAAAGGTTACAACTAGTGTTGCTTAAATCTTACATAATTGGTTTACTTAAAAATGAGATAATTTAATTTGTCGACTATCAAATAGAGATTATAACAATAGTAAGACGACCAATCTTTATTTGTTCATCAACATTTAAAATAGTATCTCCAAAAGGTTTCAGCATTAAATCATTCTCTCCTAAAAAAATATTTCCTTAAAAAAATATCCCAATAAAAAGATTTTATCTATCCATAAAATATAGAATTCTACTATGAATTTTACTTTTTACGTTCTCAATCTGTATTTATAAAATTTTAGTTTACAGTATCTTAATTCAGAACATTTTTAAATCTTTCCCCCTATCAGTACAATTATAGATTTATAATTATCAAATAATTAAATTTGACTTTTCACAGAAACCTCACATATGTAATATAATTCTCGTATAAGCCTGTTATTGAAAAGATAAAACAAAAGTAATATCTTTAAGTCAATGTAATTAATTGAATAAAAAATATAAAAATATAAACCCTTTATAGAGGAAGTGTTTATAAATTGCTCCAATTGTTTGTTCCTCCTCTTTCTAATTGCACTTTTAACATGAAATTTCAATCTTCATTGATATTACTAATATGCATCCTGCTAAGCACATTTAATTCCTTATCTGCTCAGGATTGCGGATGCGATTTCACTTTACAAGCCAATGGTAAAGTACTAAGCAAAGGAGGTGTAGAAATATCACTAACCAACGCCTGGACAATTAATGCAAATGACATAAAAATAAAACCAGGAAATGTATTCTGCTTTAAGAATATCCAATATTCCAGAGGGATTATCATATCAAATTTTGCTGGTACTGAAAGTCAACCCATCATCATCAAAAACTGTGGTGGACAAACTGTAATAGATACAAGAGAATATGGTGTTATATTTCGTAATTCAAAATACTTTAAATTCCTTGGCAACGGCGATCCTTCTATAAAATATGGCTTTAAAGTTACAGCAAGAAACAAAAACAATTTTTTTCTGGATGCAAAAGACTTCACCACGAATTTTGAAATTGCTTATATTGAAGTAGCCGGTGCAAGTATGAACCCTACATCTGATACTGCAGGATTTGCGGGCATTGGAGCAAAAACAAATCCATTATGCGATGGATCTGCAGAAAGAGGTGTATGGACTATGTACAACCCCATCATCCATGATAATTATATACACAATACTGGGGGCGAAGGTATCTATATGGGATATGGATGGTACAAGGAAAAATCTATGACCTGTCCTTGTGAAAATGATCCCTCTACTTCCTGCACCATTTTAGTACATTCCCATTCAATCGTTGGCGCAAGAGTTTATAACAATATCACTGAGAATACTGGATTTGATGGTATTCAGATCAAAAATGCAGACCAGGATTGTGAAATTTATAACAATACTATAAGAAATTATGGTTTGCGAAATGAAGAATCGCAGAATGAAGGGCTTCTACTTGGAGAAGGAACCACTGGAAAAGCCTATAACAACTGGATAGAAAATGGTACCGGCAATGGTATCCAAAACCACGCTATGGGTAATCAGGATATTTTTAACAATGTAATTATCAACCCGCAGGAGTATGGCTTTGTATGCTGGGATGGCCCTGCTGTGGTAAGGATTGGTTATTATAATTTCTTTAACAATACGATTATTAATGCAGGTCTGGATGGTTTTAATTTTTTCGGACCAGGAGGTGGTCCAAAAAGGGTATATAACAATATCATTGCAAAGGTTGGTACCGGCAGAAGTCTATTAAAAAGAGCTGGAGATGTCGTTTTATTTGAGGAATCCAATAATTATTTGACGAACACAATCGAAGATGTAAAGTTTGTAAGCGGATCAACTCCTTTTAATGTCCACTTACAATCTGCTTCCCCTGCAATTGACAAAGGGAAAGATTTAACTTCGTTTGGTATTACAAAAGATTTTGATCTTGCTCCCAGGCCATCCGGAGCTGCATTCGACATGGGAGCTTATGAATTCGGGAACATACCTCCTATTGTTAAGATTACACAACCTTTGAATAACGCTGTTTTTACACCCGGTTCTGTTATATCAATAAAAGCTGATGCAAGTGATCCCGACGGTTTAATAACCAAAGTTGAATTCTATAATGGCACAACTAAACTGGGTGAAGACCTATCTTCTCCTTATAGTTTTGACTGGTCTACGACAAAGGAAGGTACATATACAATCAAAGTAGTAGCAACAGACAATGGAGGCAGCACTGCTTCTTCAACAATTACTATTATAGTTAAAAATGTTTTGCCTTCGATAACAATATCTAAACCAGCAAATAATAGTAGCACTGCCGCTGGTAAATCAATTAATATTGAAGCAAACGCAACAGATAGTGATGGCTCTGTTACTAAAGTTGAATTTTATTATACGATAAATAATAAAGACACAATCCTGATAGGATCATCAACTACTAGTCCATATCAGGTTTCCTGGACTCCTCTATCTACCGGGACTTATAAAATCATTGCCAAAGCTACAGACAATAATGGAGGTATAACTAAAACTGCCATCACAGTGATAGTCACCAATACATTACCAACCATCAGCATTGTTGCTCCAACTAACAACAGTTCTTTTCCTTTCGGCACTGATGTGGAATTAAAGGTCAATGCCACCGATGCAGATGGTAGTATTATTAAGGTCGAATACTTCAATGGGACTACAAAAATTGGAGAATCAACCACTACTCCTTTTTCTTTTCTCTGGAAGAATATCCCTCTTGGTACTTACACCATTACGGCAAAAGCTACCGATAATATCGGAAGTACTGCAACTTCACTTCCAATTCAGTTCTCAATTACCAATACACCTCCTATTGTAAATATAACAGCACCTTTAAACAATGCAAAGTTTTCTCCAGGATCTAATATCACCGTGGAAGCCACAGCTACTGATGAGGATGGCATCATTTCTAAAGTTGAGTTTTTCTATAACAATAACAACCTGCTTGCCTCTGACAATGCAGCTCCATACAGTATAAACTGGAATAATGTTCCTGAAGGAAGCTATACAATAACTGTAAAAGCCACAGACAACGCTGGAGCGATTTCTACTAAGACTATAAATATTACAGTTGTAAATAACCTTCCGACTATAAAGATCACTTCTCCTGCCAACTTATCTGTATATGAAACTGACGCGGATATTGAAATCACAGCAGAGGCTCTGGATAGTGACGGTTCTATCAGTAAGGTTGTTTTTTATAATGGTACAACTATATTAGGAGAAGACCTAAACGGCCCTTATTCATTTACTTGGGAAAATGTTCAGAATGGCACTTACAGCATTACGGCTGTTGCTTATGACAATCTAGGAAAGCAAAATGTATCTGCTGCCGTTAAGATTATAGTCAATGTCACGACCAATATTCCTCCTGAAGTAACGATTATAAATCCTGCAGACAACCAAACATTAACTCCAGGAAACATTAACTTTGAGGTCAACGCAATTGACATTGATGGTAATGTCGCCTTAGTAGAATTATTCAACGGTAGTTCAAAGATCGGAGAAAGCACTGCTCAACCATATACTTTCAATTGGACAAGTCTAACTGAAGGAATTTATGTAATAACGGCAAAAGCTACAGATAACGATAATGAAACAAATACATCTGCTCCGATAACGATAACTATATACAATGTACCTCCTGTAGTTACAATCAACTCCCCTACTAATAATCAGGCATTTGATTCCGATGATCAGGTATTAATCAATACCACTATAACAGATACAGATGGTAATATCAGTAAAGTGGAGTTTTTCCTTAATGATTCTCTTGTAGGCTCCGCTACTTCTGCTCCATATGATTTGGCATTAAATAACCTTCCATCCGGCACATATAACATAACAGTAAAAGCAATAGATAACTTAAACAAAGAAGACTCTGAAACCATCCAGATTACAGTAAGTAATAAACTACCTTCTATTTCTATTATTACACCTGCCAATGGAACGACATTTAACTTTTCTGAACCTATTACTTTAAATGTTAATGCAATTGATCCTGATGGTTCAATTAAAGATGTAGAATATTATATTAACGGAGTCCTCACAACAACTCGTCCATATCCTGACTTTTCCTATACATGGACAAATGCACCAATCGGAAATTATGAAATTGTAGCATTTGCTACAGACAATGAGGGAGCCAAAGTTGCATCTGCTCCAGTACTAATTTCAGTAGGCAAGAGACCAGTTAGTGTATCTCTGATTTCACCTGAAATAAATAGTACTTATGAATTCGGATCAACCATTGATTTTTCTTCAAATATCACAGATCCTGATAATGCTGTTGTAAAAATTGAATTCTATGCAAATGACATTAAAATCGGCGAGAGCTTTGCACCCGATTACCAATATACTTGGACCAATTCAGTTTCGGGAAATTATGAAGTTTATGCAGTAGTTATAGAAGGTAATGGAAAGAGGGACACGTCAAATAAAGTTATGATTACTGTTAACCATCCGAATAAGCTACCTGAGATCACCATCACTTCACCTGTTTCAAACAGTATTTACTCTTACTGTTCTGAAATACAGCTGGCAGCCACTTCAACTGATGAAGATGGAATAATTACCAAGGTAGAATTCTCTGTTAACGATCAGCTGATAGGCACTGATCTATCAGCACCATATACTTTATCTATCAGTAATCTCGATCCCGGATCAAATACTATTACAGCCACTGTCTATGATAATAAAGGAGGAGAAAGTAACTCCAGCATTTCGATATCCGTTATTGAAACTCCTGTAGTGACATTTGATATCCTATCTGGAAAAGAAACTATAAAATCAGGTAGTGGAATCACTATACAAACTACAACCCTGGACTCTGTATACTTTCTGAATACCTCAGATCTTAATCCTTTAAAAGTAAAAACCTTCGAATGGTCTTTAAGTGATGGAACGACATCAGAAGAAAAATTCCTGGCGCATAATTTTATACAGGGAGGACTTTATAAGGCGGTACTAATTCTTACAGATATAAATGGTTGCGAAATATCCCAAGAGGTGCAAGTCCTGGTGAAAGATACAGCTTTACAAGCCCGTGAATCCTATTGGGTGCCGAATGCATTAAGTCCTTATGAAACAAATCCGGAAAATAAAGTCATAAAGGTTTACGGAAAATTGGCACCGGAAGACTTTAGTTTTACCATATACAGCAGATGGGGGCAAGTTCTTTATTCCACAACTAATCTAGCTGAGGCCAAAAATATTGGTTGGGATGGAGATAACGCTCCGATGGATACTTATACCTATGTTTTGAAAGGAAGGGAAGATAATGGAAACAAAGTTGAAAAATCCGGTACTATTACATTAATCAGGTAGAATAATGAAATTTAAATTAAGCATAAGCATACTCTTTATTGCTACAGTATTATTCACCAGAATTAGTAAAGCACAGGATGCTCAATTTTCTCAATTTTATCCTGCAGCATTATATCTTAACCCTGCTCTTTCTGCTACATATACTGGATTTTCCGTTTCCATGAATCACAGGGTACAATGGAAAAATATAGGAACTCCTTATACTACAAGTCAGGTATCTATCATAAATCCATTTTTCAGACCCGGTAAAACACGAAGTCCATATGGAGCCATTGGTTTAACTATCAATAATGATAAAACCGGAGACGGGATTCTAAAAACGGTTGGAGGTAGTGTCAATGGATCATACGACCTTCCGCTGGCCTCATTGCATCACGTGCTTTTAGGAGCACAAGTAGGATTTATTCAAAAAAGTGTTAATTATGACCAGCTTCAGTGGGGAAGCCAATATAGTCCGGAAGGAATTGATCCTAATGCACACTTGGATGTCAGCCTTAGAAACTATACAAGTACGAGACCAGATCTGACAGGAGGTATAATGTATTATTTTAATCCGCTAAGAAACTATGGGCGAAGAGGTGCCTATTTTAGTTCCTTTGTCGGAATGTCAGTTTATCACTTAAACAGACCTAAATCAGGAATATATGAAACCTCGGACGAAAGACTGCCTGTACTTTATAAATTCAATGCAGGACTTGAAACCAAATTAAAAGACAGGCTTTATATTCTTCCCAATACGATTGTTCAATTGCAAGAACGCTTCAGACAAATTAATTTAGGCTTAAGCCTTCATTATTATCTTCTTGACGAAAAATTTTATTATAAACCTGCTTCGAAACCGCTTGTCCCGAACGAGATTAGGTTCGGAATGTGGTATAGAATAGAGGATTCTTTTATATTTACAGTAAGTTTTGGTAATAACTATTATTCGATCGGATTAAGCTATGATCTTAATTCCTCTTCGCTTACTAGAAACTATAGAGGAACAGGTGCGTATGAACTTTCACTCATCATTACTCCTTTTAAACCCAAACAAAGAATTTTCAATATTCCCAAGATATAAACAATGTTAGAGTCCAGATTTACAGAAAGACAACTTTTCTTCATTGAATTTTTCTTCATCATAGCTTTTTCAATATTTCCATTATTTTTCACTCTGCCATTCAGAGATAATTTATACCTAACTTGGGAAGGCTCATACAGGCTTTATTTAGGACAGGTCCCATTTAAAGACTTCGGAATGCCTTTAGGATTTGGCTTCTTTATATTCCCAACTATCTTTTTCAAAATCTTTGGACCATTTCTGTCATCTTTGTTGAAAGCACAATTTTTAATCAATGTACTTTCACTTCTGTCATTCAGAACTATATTAAAAACACTTAACGTTAAACCTGCTGTAATTCTCTTTTCCACGCTGGTTTTCTGCTTCTCTTATACATTCATATTCTTCTGGCCATGGTATAACAATACGGCTTTTGTATTCGAACTATTCGCTATCCAATTTTTGCTTCATTATATTTTTCAGGAGAAAAGTAAATTCAGGATAGGTTATTTAGTTTTTGCATCCATTTTTACATTCCTCTCATTCTTTACGAAACAAGACTATGGCGGATTGGCTTTCTTTTTCTGCTTGGCTTTAATAATTTTAAATCTATTCTACGAAAGGAAAATTGCACCGATCCTTATTTATGTTGGAGCTACCTTTCTGACAGGATTTATTGTAATAAAACCTTTTCTCAAATATGGATTCGGATATTGGTTCAACTATGGTCAACCTCCTCATCAGTCAAGATTAAAAGCTATAAACTTCCTTAATTCATTCCTTGGAGAATCAAATTGGGAGAAATTCTATATCGTTATTTTCATACTAATCATTCTTTTTAAACTTAAGGATGTATCTGCATTTCTTAAGGATAAAAAAGCAGTATTCTTCGCCCTTATCACAATTGGTATTATTGCAGAGACCTTAATTACTAAAGTTACAAGCAGATTACCTTCGGATACAACAACTTATTTTCATGCATTTGCATTTGCGTTTTTTCTCACGAACATTAATCTAAATATTGCATTCGAAAAAGTCACTGTACTACCGATATTCATTTTGTTCATATTCCTATGGTGGTCAGCAATGTTTTGGAAATATGCAGGCAGGATGTTAAAAATCTCTGATGGGAATGCTATTGGAGTAAAAGATGAGAAAAAAGTAGATAGTGGCCCATGGATAACTACAGGATTAAAATCATTCGGCAAGGTTTCTATGCCGGAAAAGACTGTTGAAGGTCTTCATAAAATTATGAAAATGGATTTCGGAAAAAAAGGACAAGACTTAAAGGTCCTTAACATGTCTGAACTTACTCCATTATCCTATGAGCTAAAATATACACCGGTGACAAACCTTCCTCTATGGTACCATCTGAACATAGGTATGTTTGACAAACAAGTCGATGAAGTGAATCAACGAATTTTAAATAATGAATTTGATCTTATTTTATTTGAAGAAGTACCATCACTTGACAATTTTTATCCTGAAAAAACAAGAGATGTGCTTCGTACTAAATATAGATTGATTGACACCTTCCCTTCTCCTAGAAAAGAAGGCGATTCATTTATTGAAGTTTACCAGAAAAATTAATTTAGTTCATGAGTTTACCTGAAAGAGACCTTTCAATTATAGTTCCTTGTTACAATGAGGCTAAAAACATCCCTCACATTATTAAGCTATTCAGGGAAGCATTAAAAGACAGACAAAACATAGAAGTTATATTAGTAAATAATGGTTCTACGGATAATTCATCCGAAGTTTTGATAGAAGAGTTCAATAAAATCAATGATCCCAGAATCAGATCTGTAAAAGTTGATGTTAATAAGGGATATGGATTTGGAATACTATCAGGATTAAATGCAGCAGAAGGAAATGTTTTAGCATGGACACATGCAGACCTTCAAACAGATCCTATTGATGTAATTATTGCATATGAAAAGTTTAAACAAATCAATGATCCCAAAGCATTTGTAAAAGGTAAAAGACAGAACAGAGCCTTGGGGCCTGCATTTTTTACTTATATGATGCAACTGATAGCCTCGGCAGAGCTAGGGGTTAAACTGGTTGATATAGGAGCACAACCAAAAGTATTTAGTAAAGATTTCTATACAGCCTATCTAAAGGATAAAGCTCCTTATGACTTTTCCCTGGATCTTTATGCTCAGTATTTTGCAACAAAGTATGGGACTATCTATGAAATTCCTGTTGTATTTAAGACACGAAAATTCGGAGAAGCCAAAGGTGGTGGCAGTATAAAGACCAGATTCAAAGTTTCCATCAGGACTTTTAGGTATATAAGAGAACTAAAGAGAAAACTGAATATTAATTAAAAAAATTATAGAAAGCCTGAATTACAATTCAGGCTTTTTTTTGCCCCTTCTCTCTCCTGACTAATTTTTATTATAGCTAATTATTGAATCAATAGAAGCTATTAGAACAGCTTAAATTACAATAAAACAAAAAACCCGGAAGTATAAACTTCCGGGCTTTGGCATTAATTTAAATCTAAGACTGAATCTATCTTTTGATAACCTTCAATACTTTATTTTTTCCGTCTTCAGTTGTTACATTCACCAGATACATTCCTGGGGTCAAGTTAGAAAGATCTAATCGAACTGATCCCATTGAGTATGTTTCTGCTGGAATTTCAATCGCAACTTTACCCATCTCATCAATCAATGAAATCTTAACAGGCTGGTCAATTTCCTCATTAAACTCTACATTTAGAATATCAGATGCAGGGTTCGGTGAAAGACTTACATTAAGACTATTGCTTATTGCAGATGATGACGCAAATTGAGCAAATCTAACAGGAGGATTTTCACTTGTAGATAAGATTTCAATTCCATTGATCAATGGGTTACTACTAACTCTGATCAAATCTAAATCAAGAACGCCATCACTTACATGAACAACAAATGTTTTCTGGAATGGGAAATCACCACTGCCTTCTGCATAATAATCCATGTTCGTAGCAACTACCACATTTTCCAAAGCAATAGATGCTTTTCTGCTGTTAAGGCTGGTAGCATTTGCCTTGAAGTATAACTTCACTTTATAATTTCCATTCGCAACTGGGAAATTATACTGAAGTGGCAATGTAGTGCTGTATCTGTAAGTTCCAAATAAAGCTAATGGTGCATCTGTGTTATTGATTCCAGAATAAGTTACAGTTGCAACCAAATTGGTATTATTAGCAACCAAATCTAAATATGCACATGGAGCTGTATTTTTATCTGCAATCCAACTTAATACAGGATCTGAAATAACTGCTCCTCCGGCATTTACTCTGTAAAGAAGCTGATCGGCCACGACTGGAGCTGTTACTGTAACTGAAACTTGCTGAGTTGCTGAACCGCCTTTAGAATCTGTAGCTTTTACAGTGAAGCTATATGTTCCTGCATTAATAGCTGCTGGCGCTAAAGTTATACTTCCACTTCCATTTAAGTTATCTGTAAATGTAGCAAATGAAGGTAACCCTGTTACCGATAATGTGATTGCATCTCCATCCTGGTCAGTTGACGATATATTAACAACCAGAGTATTTGGAGCGACTACTGTTTTATCGGCTATTGGAGTTATAACCGGATTGTGGTTTACAGGCACGACTGGAGCATTTACTAGAATTGTAACTACTTCCGAAACAACTCCGCCTTTGCTGTCATTTGCAGTAATTGTCACATTGTACAAACCTTCAGTATTTGAAGTCGGATTCACAACTATATTTCCTGTTCCATTTAAGTTATCAGTAAATACAGCGAATGAAGGTAAATTACTAGCAGATAGGATCAGTGCATCGCCATCTAGATCTGTTGCAGAAATTCCTATTGTTAAACTATTAGGAATAGTAACTGTCTGAGGTGCAACTCCTTCAATTACAGGATTATGATTAACCGGGGCATTTACTGTTATCGAAATTACCTGAGATGCTGTAGCACCTTTGCTATCTGTAGCTGTTAGGGTAACCTCATAAGCTCCTTGATTGCCTACTGCTGGATTCAACACAATTGATCCAGTTCCATTTGAATTATCGGTAAAGGTTGCAAATGAAGGAAGACCACTTACTGAGAATGTAATTGCATCTCCATCTTCATCTGTTGCTGAAACTCCTACTGTAAGACTGTTAGGAATAGTAACTGTTTGAGGTGCAACTGATACAATTACTGGATTATGATTAACCGGTGCATTTACAGCTATCGAAATTACCTGAGAAGCTGTAGCACCTCTGCTGTCTGTAGCAGTCAAAGTTACTTCATAAGAACCTTCTTTGCCTACTGCTGGATTTACAACAATAGATCCTGTTCCATTTGAATTATCGGTAAAGGTTGCAAATGAAGGAAGACCACTTACTGAGAATGTAACTGCATCTCCATCTTCATCTGTTGCTGAGACTCCAACTGTAAGACTGTTAGGAATAGTAACTGTTTGAGGTGCAACTGATGCTATTACTGGATTATTGTTAACTGCAGCTGCATTTATTGCTATGGAAATAATTTGGGCTGCTGTACCACCTTTACTATCTGTAGCAGTTAAGGTAACCTCGTAAGAACCTTCATTGCCTACTGCTGGATTTAATACAATTGATCCAGTTCCATTTGAATTATCAGTAAAGGTTGCAAATGAAGGAAGACCACTTACTGAGAATGTAACCGCATCTCCATCTACATCTGTTGCAGAAACTCCTACTGTAAGACTGTTAGGAATAGTAACTGTCTGAGGTGCAACTGAAGCAATTACTGGACTATGATTAACTGGAGCATTTACTACTATTGATATAGCTTGCGTAGCTGTTCCACCTCTGCTATCTGTTGCAGTTAAAGTAACTTCATAAGAACCATCATTACCCGCTGCTGGATTTAATACAATAGATCCTGTTCCATTTAAGTTATCTGTAAAGGTTGCAAATGATGGAAGACCACTTACCGACAAGGTTATTGCATCTCCATCTGCATCAGTTGCAGAAAGACCTACAATTAAAGCATTTGGTATTGTAACCGTCTGAGGTGACAGAGGAGAAATAACCGGATTCTGATTTGGTGCAGGATTAATGGTTACTGTAAAGTTCTGAGTAGCTATGCCACCATTGTTATCAGCAGCAGTTAATGTTAATGTATAATCTCCTGCATTACTTGTACCAGGGGTAACAACCACATTTCCAGTTCCATTTCCATTATCTGTAAACGTAGCAAAAGACGGTAATCCGGTAACTGAAAGGGTAACTGGATCTGAATCCTCATCTGTTGCAGAAACCCCGAATGCAAGTACATTTGGAATTGTAACACTTTGTGGTGCAATGTCTGCAATTACAGGGTTATGATTTACAGGAGCACTAGTACTAACATTTACTGTAAACGCTTTAGTTGATATTCCACCCTTATTATCGTTAGCACTAACTACTAAAACATAGTTACCTACATTATCGACTGAAGGATTAAATAATATGCTTCCTGTTCCATCTTCATTATTAATGAAGTAAGCAAAAGAAGGAAGTCCTGAAACGGAAAGAGAAGCAATATCGCCATCAGCATCGCTTGTGTTGATTGCAACACTCACGCTATTAAAAATATTTAATACCTGATCAGCAATAGGTGCTATTACAGGATTGTGATTTGGAGCAGGTTCTTCAACTTTAACTATTTCTACTCCACTAATAACAGAATTACCTGTAACTCTTACAATGTCAAGATCTAAAATACCATCTGTAACATTTACGTAAAGAGTTTTCATGATGGGATCATTTCCACCTTCTGCATAAACGTCAAAGTTTGTTAACATTTGAGTGTTTTCAAGCTTAATGTTCATCACTCTTTGTCCAACACCTGTTACTCTAGCCCAGAAATATAACTTCACTTTATAATATCCATTGGAAACCGGGAAATTATATTGCATCGGAACATTGTTCTGAACATATCTATACATTGAATACATTGAATTTGGAGCATCAGTTCTGTTAACCGCATTAAATGTATAAGTCTGAGTCAGGTTCTGGGTAGCCGGATCCAAATATGGAGACGGAACTTCTTTAGTATCTGCAGCCCAATCGAAAGGAGGTGTACTTATTGAAGGTCCTCCAGTATGTACTTTGTAAACAGTTGTCTCTGTTACATTATTAGTAACAGTCAAGACAAAAGATATGCTATCCTTTCCACCTTGACCATCATTAGAAGACAATGAGATATTGTAAGTGCCAGCATCGGTTAATCCAGGATTTACAATAATCCTTCCTTTACCATTAAGATCATCAACAAATGTTGCAAATGAAGGAATTCCATAACCTTTAAGTGTAATTTGATCCGGATCAATGTCATTTGTTTGAATCGCAATAACTAAAGTATTTGCTTCCTTTACAGTAGGGTTAACAATTGCTGTAAACTTAGGAGGTGTATTGATAAATGGTTTTACCAATGTAGTAGCAGATGCTACATTTGAAAATACTGAAGAGCCACCCTTGTTAAATCCTTTTAGTTTATAATAATAAGTAGTAGTCTGATTTAAAGTTGAATCAGAGTAAGAAGTAACATTTCTTTCCGAAATTAAAACTTTAGTATATGTACCTGTAGGAGTAGAAGATCTATATAATTCATAGCCTAGCTCATTATTAGCTGCATCACTCCATGTCAGATTGATCTTATTATATGAAATAGCCGATGCTACCAAGTCATTAGGTATTGTTGGTACAGGAGGTACGTAGTTTGTATCAATAGCCTCAAGTCTCTGAAGCAATGGAACTCTTACTGAAGAATTTCCGATCTGCTCTGTAAGAATTCTCGCGTTGTACCAGTCAATACCTTTATAGCTATACTCAGCAGCTTCTACAGCTGTCGTAGCTTTAGCGTATAAGTTTGGTACAAATTCTGTATATGGAGTTGGTGTATTCCACACTCCTTTATAAATATATTTAACAGTGTTGTTTACAAAGTTCTTAATAAATTTATCAGTTTGACCAACTAATGGGTGAATTCCATCATAAGGAGTAAGTATTCCCTGATTATTAAGAGTAAGTTCGTACATATCTAACCTTCCCTTTTTCTCTGCAAAATTGTAAAGTTCAGGAGTATACTTCTTTATTATATTATCAACTAAAATATTGAAAGGTAACGAACCTACTTCCTGGTTCAAACCACCATTAACTTTTGGATCAGTTTTATAATCACGGTAAGAGATTCTTGAGAAGAACGGAAGTTTTCCAGCGTTTATAATTGATTCAGCTATCTTATTGAACTGAGCTACAAACTGAGTTTTTGTATAAGAGCTGTATAGGTCTGAATAAAGTAGAGGTCTCTTTGGCGTAACGTTGTTTCCTCCCTGATGTATAAATACATACGAAGCGTGAGGGTGTCTCGCAAGAATTGCATCAATTGTTGAAGCCAATCCTCCTACATTCTGACCACTAACTGAGATATTGAATATTACAGGCTCATAACCCTGACCAGGAAATGCTGCCTCAATCTCTTTTTTCACTTCATTATGACTTCCCCAAGCTTCCTCAATAGAAGCACCACAGATCAAGAAATAATTATCTCTTCCTGTTTGAGAAAACTGATACAGACCAAATTCTTTCAGCAATACGTTTCCTGTGAAATTATTTGTAAATGAAAGTCTTATCCACTTTCCACCATAAGCCTGTGGAATATCAAACTTTTGAAGGTCATTTTCAAATGCAGATACATAAGGGCTAGCAACTGCTGTCCAGGTTCCATCTACACCATTTGTTGAATTATCAGATGTAAATGCTGTTACAGGTACAGACTCAATGTTATTCTCTATGTTAAATACAAACATTCCATCGTTTGTCATAACAGGGAGTTTAACAGAAACAGATCTTGTACCACCTGGTGTAACTGTAAGTTTCGTTAGATAATCCTGCTTATTCTTAAGTGAAGTAACAAAGTTAGCATCATCACCATTATCAGCAGCTTCGACAGCAGCAATTCTCCAGCTTCCGGCATTAGGAGCATAAGGAGCCTGAGGAACATTTACTGTAAGCACAGCTGAATATCCTGAAACACCATCATGCGCGTTATACGCCTTCCATCTATAGTAATAAGTTGCCCCTTCAACACCACCATCCGTATAGGTAGTTGTATTTGCTGGTAATGCAGCTAATTGCACATATCCGGAATTTATGTCAGAACTTTTCTCTAGAATAAATCCATCTTCATTAGTAGCATTATCCTTCCAAGAAAGGTTAATTTTCAAAACAGATTTCACATCAGCTGCAAGGTTAGTTGGAACCTGAGGGATGTTTACCAATGTTACTGCATTAACAATAGAAGTATAGCCTGAATAACCTCCATCATTTTGTGCTCTTACACGATAATAAAATGAAGTATTAGATTCAAGATCAGTATTTGTATATGTTAAAGTATTTGCAGGAACATTATCTATAACTGTGAAGTTATTTGAATTATACTCAGCTCTTTCAATAACAAAATTATCTTCATTATTAGAGTCTGTCCAGGTTAATTTAACCTGAGAATAAGATAATACCTGTGCTACAAGAGAACCTGGATTACTAGGTGCTGCAGGTTTGGCAGTTGTAGTTGCGTTAACGATTGTAGGATAAGCAGCTTCCCCATTTGGAGTAATAGATCTTACTTTATAGTAATATTTCGTCGATGCACTTAATCCGTTATCAGTAAATGTCAATGCATTCCCTGTATAAATAAGCGTATTGGTAGTACCTCCAGAGTTTGTTCTATATAATTCAAAATTTACATTTGGAGCAGAATTAGTCCATGTAACTTTAATCTTAGAAGAACTCACAGCTGCAGCTGATAATGAGGTTATAGCCGCCGGAGGTGTAGATGCAGTAGCACTTGTTCCTGTAAACAATACAGAACTTGGTATAATCATTTTGGTAACACCAGGACCAGAATAACTTACATCACATTGTTCGCCACCACCTATTTCAAAGAAATCTACTTTGATAGCATGTTTACCAACAGGTAAAGTTACAGTACCAGATTTTTCTTGTGGTGCATGAGCGCCATCATTATTAACAATCAGATTATTGTTGATATAAAGTTTACTACCGTCATCAGAATTTGTATAAAAAGTATAAGTACCGGCAGTAGTTATATTAATATATCCTGTAAATCTAAATCCGAAATAATCAGACTTTACTTTCGGAGTTAAAGAAAATGTAGTTACAGAACCTGTCTTCACTGGGGTAAGTGTGCTGAAATCAGGAAGCACAGTCCAGTTACCTTCATAATAAGAATAATCTAATCCATTAAGATTAGTAGAGAAGGAAACCTGATTACTTGGGTTTGACAACAACCCTGCATTGTCTATTGCTCTTACAGTAATTGCATAATAAGTATCTCTATTAAGGTTGGTTACTGTAAATGGAGATGCATTTGCCTCTGCAATTACTGTATTACCAGCGTAAATAAGATATTTATTCAGGCCATAATTATCTGTACTTGCAGTCCAAGTTAAACTTACACTTGTACTTGTTTTAGCAGTGATAGTTAAATTAAGAGGAGTGGTCGGAATAACATTATCCAGAGAAGTTTTTCCATATTTTTCTAAAGAATATGTCGAACCTCCATTATTATTTATTGCTCTTATTTTATAATAATATGTTTTATCCTGAATTAGCAGGTCATCTTCATAAGTTACAGTATTGGCAGGTACAACCTTTCTGAATATGTATGGCCCACCTGAAGTTGTTGCGTGGTAGATCTCAAATCCATTTTCATTATCGGATTTATCTTCCCAAAAAAGTTTAATCTTTTTAGTAGAAGTTCCAACAGCTGTGAGATTAGCAGGTGCTATTGGTGTATTAGGTTGATTACCTACTGTTACTAATACTGGTGCTGAAGCTTCGCTTTGGCATCCTCCAGGAGAGGTAACTTTTACAGTATAGGAACCTGCTGTAGAAGTTGTAATGTTTTGTGTCGTTGCTCCTGTTGACCATAAATAAGAATATCCTGCAGGAGCACCTAGTGAAACAGATGTTTTACCATCAAGAGATGGTAGAGCAATACTGCTAAACTGAGTTATAGTTACCGGAGCAGTAGGAGCCTTAAAAATAATATTTACTGGTTCTGACCAGTCTGTCCAAACACTTTCTCCACTATAGTAATATTTCTTCTGCTTAAATCTTACAGAATAAGCCCCAGGTTCAGCAGCTGAATATGTATTAGAATTAGCATTAGCAATAACAACTCCATCCTTTCTCCACTCATACGCTTCGTATCCAGGTGAAATACCTAACAATCTGCTGTCATTTATATTCTGGCAAATACCTAAATCTCCATTGTTCCAAACTTTAATTTTAAGCTTGCTTTGTGAAAACATCCAATTTAACCAAACCGGACTATTATATAAGGTTGTCCATGCATCGTGGCCAACGTTTGGAACATAAGTATAAATAGGATTACCAGCCACATTTTTAACTACTGGCCAAATTTGTTTATTGGTTGATGCGTCATAAGTAAGAATAGGAGAAGCTCCATATTTTCTTAACGAGTCCATCATTTTAATCGAATTCTCAGGACGAGGATTGGTATCAAGCTGTCCTTGAACTGTCCATATCGGATTATAAATGATATTATTAGCTAAATATAAATTTCCTGTAGCACTATGAGGTGATGTAGCTGCAAATAAACCAGGGTATCTGAATAACATTTCCCATACACCTTGTCCACCACCGGATAATCCGTGGATGTATACTCTATTTATATCTACAGGATAAGTTCTGAACAGATAATCTAAAAGTTCGACCAAAACTGCCATTGGTCTTTCGGGTGTCACAGAGTAATCACCACTACCATCAGAAGAAGACCAACCTCCTCCGAACGTTTGTGGATGAACGTAAAAAGCCGGATACTTCCCTACGGAATCCAGCTCCATTTTTCCACCCCAACCAAGTTGACAAATATTTATTCCCCTTTGTGTACTGCAATCTGTACTCATCCCCTCGCCTTTCCCATGTAACATTATCACCATTGGATATCGCGTCACCTGATCTAATGGGTTATAAGTTAAAGGCTTCAATAACCTGTACGGCATTGTATAGTTTTCTACCGCAGCTGACCCTTTAAAGAAGAGAGAATCAAACGCTTTTGTATTCCAACTCCAGGAAATTCCGCTATACTGCGCCTTGGAATGGATAATACCTACCCCCCAGAAACAGAGGATGAAGAATAAAAATTTTTTCATAAAGTTTTGTAAACGTTTAGTGAAAATTGATTTTTTCAAACTAAAATTTTAAAATGATTGAATCTAAAAATTTATAATATGTCCCGATAAGACAAAAGTAAGATCTATCATACCTTCAATATCTCCCCTTTTTAATACAAAAATTACATTATCTTAATTATTCGTCGAAAAAAAAGACAAATAGTACTAATCCTTGAAAAAAAATAATCCAACTTAGAAATTTTAACTATTTACGTACTAAACATAAATCCTATCCTAATTTTTCCACCTTTTATTCAAAATATTAATTAAAACCAATTAATAATCAACAAATTAAAGTCAAAAGCAAAAGAAATGACAAATAAAAAAAATAGACTAATAAACTTATTTATTAGACAAAACAACAATTAACATAGATAAAATAAATTAAAATATAAGAGATGACCATGATTTTATCGCCTAATTCTTACTCCGATTAAAAGTTATAAATCGTCGATAAATTATAAAACTAGTTTTTTTACAATCTGTGGAAATATTCCACACATTCATTTTTTAAAAAAAATAACAAAAATATTACACTACTTAATCTATGTCGTCACATGAATAGCACAACAAGAATATTGCATTATATAAGGAATATGAAGTTTTGTCTTTGAAAAATTAAATTTTTTATATTGAAGATAAACGCCCGAAAAAAATGGGGTTCTACTTATGCTGCTCCAGCATTTCCTTATAACCTGGAATATTTTCAATTTTCATAGCCAGTAATTCTTCCAATGAGGATTTGGCGATTGCCAGCTGGGTTCTTTGAGTTAATAAGTCTTCTAATTTCGTATTATAGATAGCATCAAATTCATTAAATTCATTTAAAGTGGCTTTTCCACCTTTATACTTTTCCTTAACTATTTTATTCATTAAGGCCGCATCTTCATAACTTGCTGTTCTCAATTTTAGCAAATCGAGTGCGAGCACATAAGTATAATATCTTTTCAGAACTTCACTTCTTATTGATAGCCTCTGAGTATTAAGTCTTGTCTCCGCAATTGCAACATCCCTTTTAGCCTGCTTGGATGTGTTAGGCAGCAATAATAAATCACCTATAGCTAAGCTAACCCCCAAACCAAAAATTGGTTTCTGACTTATGGTACCATCTCCCAACACTTTGTTATTGAAATTATAAGTAAGTCTCAGATTACGGGTGAAGCGCATTTGTTCTGGATATACCTCTTTTCTGCTTTTTTCCAAAAGCAATCTGAATTCTTCATTTTCCGGATAATTTTTCCAGGCAATATCAACTAACTGCTCTTCAAATAATGAGTCCTGAGCAGAGAATTCCCTGTTATAATTAATCGTTTGAGCAAACGAAAGATTTGAAAGCATCAACAAAACCAAGAAAAATATCCTCTTCATTATTCTATGATATCTTATAAAATTAAATAATTTTCACCTAAAAACTAAAAATTATCCTACTTTTAATGCTTCATCAAGTTCTTTTAATTTCACTAATAGAGCAATTAGTACATAGAATATAACAATAGTAGGATAAATTGTTATTGCCTGCTGAGGGAAGTTCGCGACGATAAGACTATATACAACCGTCAAAATCATTCCTAGATATGCTTTTATCTTTGGATCTTTAACACTATAATAATTTTTAATTCCAACTTTTAGAATTGTAAAAAAAACACATAGATTTATAATTAAACCTATCCATCCCATTTCCACAGCAACTCTCATATATCCACTGTCTGGCTTAAAGTCTGATAAGGGCGAATTAGGTGAAAAACGTTGTCCCCAAACTCCTACACTACCCAATCCTCCCCCAAGAGGATGAGTTTGGATATAAGGTTGAATATTTTTTTGGTTAACTGCTCTTACATTATAAGACGGATCCTCTTCAAATTGAAAAGTTGATCGTATCCTAGTCAGACTGTTGGACCCTAATGGCCCTAAACTCTTTATAGGGCTAATAATTATTACAGTCCCAAGAAAAAATATTATTCCTGAAATAATTAATATATTTCTTCTGAATGTAAGCAAAGTAAAAAACATAAAACCTACAGGTACCAATGCATAGGCTGTTCTTGTCCCGGAATAAATCATTGAATTAAGCATTGTACATCCTGCTATTGTCAATAAAATCTTCTTTAAGTCAGAAAAGGGACCAGCCAACAGGGCAAAGCAAGCTAACCCTGAAAATCCCATTACAATTCCAAAGGTTGTCGGATCATTGAGAAATGAAAATTTCCTGAAGCGCCCCCAATTATAATATAAATTATACCTCAGTTCATCTTCCATAATCCAATCCAACTCGAATTGCATTAAACCATGCACCTCCTGAAATATTCCGTAAGCTCCTGCTAAGAACGACAAGAACAGCCAGATCTTAATAAAAATGCTAACATGATCGATTGTTTTAAAGGAATATAATGCAATAAAGAATAATACCATTATACCCGCCATACTTCTTATGGTATAAAACCAAGCCAGACGTGAGGCTGCGCCAGGATTGAGCACTTGAATCAGGTTATAGAAAATCCAAACCAAAATCACGTAACTGATAGGATTTTTTGCAAAGCTCCAGTCGCGTTCTCTGGTTTGTTTTATAAAAAGTCCGAAAAACATTAAAAAAATCAACGCATCCATTGTTAAACCTAATGGAGCATTGACAAATCGAAGTACTGTTAATATGAAAAATGAGAGTATTAAAACTATAAAAACCCCGATTTCAAGTTGAAAAAGGCATGTAAATATCACTGGTACCCCCACTATCAGACACAGCATAACCGCACCTGCCACCAGACCACCTTTGCTCACAATAAAAGCAAAAGAAATGGCTAAAAATGCCAGCAATATATATCCTGGTACATTATTAAATTTTTCAATAATGGCTTTTCTTGTAAACCATTCTTTTGCTTCACCCAACTTTTCCTTTAATAATCCTTCCATCATCAAAAGAATAATATTTTAATAAAGAAAAATACACAGGTAACAAGGCAGAAAAGAATCATAAACTTCTCTAGAGCCTTATTAAAAGCTTCATTTTCTCTTTCCTCCTTTTTTTTCATTGCAATTTCCTTTATCTGATTATTTACTTTCTATATAAGGGTCTACGATTTCCCAAAAACTATTTACTCTTGCCGACCATGTATTTTTCTCTGCAAATTGAATTCTGAACTTTCTATTTTCCTCATTGTCGCTTTTTATAGCTTCTTCAATTTTATTCAGAAATTCTTCATGCGTGTCTGCTAAATATGCCGCATCTCTGAAATCGTTGATATCATCAGAGAATCTAGATGAAACCACAGGTGTGCCTGTAGCCAAATATTCATTCACTTTAAGCGGATAAATACTTTTTGTCAGATCATTGCACACGAAAGGAATGATCGCACAATTAATGTTTTGAAGATAGCCCGGCAATTCCTCCAGTTTTTTTCCTCCGGTAATGACAACATTAGGATATTTATCCAGACCAAAGTCCTTATAGGTTTCATATTTACTAGGCCCTACAAGCAATAGGATTTTATCCTTATGAAATTCTGCGATTTTTTTCAGTAGCAAGTAATCTACTCTCAGCTTATCAAGATTACCTACATAACCAATCACTTTTTTGTTATTCCCTTCCAATTCATTTGGCTGATCTAGCTTGCTGTATGCAGCAGTTTTGAATAATTCAACATCAGCTGCATTTGGAAGGTAATGAACATCTGAAGAGTATGCTTTCATGAGTTTTGTCAATTGCTGAGAAGTAGCAAGTGTAAGATCAGCAGAAGCGACTGCATTCTTTTCTAACCTTGGCCCATGCTTAGAAGTATAGCCACTCTGAGCAATATCATCTACAGTTTGATAAATCTTTAGTAATGGCCTTATCTTTTCAGGAAGTTGTCTGACATAAAACGGGTTAAAGGAATTTATAAAGATATACTTCTTTACATCATAATCCTTTATGATCCTCGATATGGTCATGGAAATCAGCTTGTCATTCGCGGATGACAAAGCATCATAAAAATACCCTGAAGGAAGAAAATTATTGGGTATTGTTAATGGAGGTGTAACTGCTGTAAAATTATCAGATAACCCCTTAACTTTTTTATATATGTTTTTACCAAAAATTAAAGCAGATTTTCTCGTTTGAATTTTGGGGCTTCTATTCTGTGTAATAAAGTCTTTAATAGTAAACGGATTGTCAATATAAAACACCCGATTGTTTTTCGAAAACTCTTTTGCTAAAGAATATGAAGTTGATGAATAATTACCATCCCATCTTGGCAGGGCAAAAAAGATAATGTCTAAATCACGATTCATAAATCAGTTTTTTATATTAATCTGCAATCCCCCAAGCTTCATCTTTGTAACTGCGATGTTAAAAACATCTATATAAAAATTTCTGGCATACATGAATGTATTGATTGTCCTGATATCCAATAATCTTTTTAATATAATTTGATTCAGGGTAAATACTATTGCATACGTGGTTAATGTTCCATACACAGCTCCTATCAATCCAAACCGGGAAATATACAAGTAATTAAACAGTGCGGTCAAACATGCTCCGAAGATTACAAAATAGAAGTTAACTTTGGGCTTTCCTATAGAATCCAGCACAGTTCCAAACTGACGGGCATAAGGCACAAAAAAGCTATAAATGATTGTCACTTGCAGGATCGGCACGGTATCCAGATAATTATCTCCAGCTATTACCTGAATAATAAACTTAGGAAAGACAAGAACAAATATCATCGCAGGAAGCATGATTGCTATGAGGATTCCAACTGATTTTTCATATAAATATTTTACAGCTGAAGGGCCCTCAGATTGCATTCTTTTAGCGCTTTGCGGAAATACAATTGTTGCCACAGATAAAGTAGGAGCTTCAATAAGTGTAGAGATACGCAATGCAGCTGTATATGTTGCAACAGAGGCTGTAGATATCATAGATCCCAGCATTGCCTGATCTATATTTTTATTTACCATAGCACTCACATTTGTGCCAAAGGTATATTTACCGTAGTGAAAAATTTTATTAAACCATTCTTTACTTAACGAAGCAGAAAACTCAAGCCCTTTCCTCACTGCCAGATAACTTACCAGAGACCCGATCAGGGCAGCAACTGTTTGAACGTTTACAAGAGTAACCAAACTATATTCGAAATCTATGAGGTAGCTTATTAAAATGAAAAGGAAAATAGTTCCGTATCTCGCAATCGTTGCGATAAAAACGCCCTTAAAGTCTCCCCTTGCATGTTGTATAAATTCAAATTGAGTTGAGGGAATCAAAGCAAAAGAAGTAAGCAAAGAATAATAGAGCATTACATCCAGGTTAGGTGCCTTCCATAACTCTGTAAGGTAGGATGCAATAGCTACAATAATAACTGAGGTAGCCAGCGTAAATACAACATTCATTACCAGTGAAGCAGTATTAATAAACGGATGTTCGGCTTCAGGTTCAGAGGCTAAAAACTTTACCTGAGAGTTTCTTATCAATCCTGCTCTCGCAGTTTCGATCAGATAAAATATTGTTGTAAACAGAGCATAAATACCAAACTCTGTTTTTGAATATGTCCTTACAAGAAAGTAGAACCCGCCAAAATTAAAAAATATGATGGCAAACTTTTGAAGGGTCGTATATATACCCGACTGAATCCAGTATGAATTTTTAGAAAATTTCATTATCTTCTGAATATTAAAAATACATTATATAATCTGAAACCTTATCCCCTATAAGCACTGGCCCTGTGCACAAAAATCTATATTATTAATTTATATAAACCTTTATTAATTATAAAATAATATGGTCTGCTTCAACCTTGTTAAGCACAAAGCCTGCAAACTTTCCATTCAAACCTGTTAAGTATTCGAATGATCTTTTATCTACATTTTTTATTTCGGAATCTGCTGAAATGATACCGATTACTTTATCAGCATAAATTGCAAACTCATATGCATCCGGATATTCATTTAGATCTGATGCTTCAAGCATTATAAAGTCATACTTCTCTTTTGCCCTATTCAGAAATTCAACAAAGTTTCTGCCAGCAAAAAATTCTGAAGGAGACGCTAATGTATTTTTTGATGCAATCAGATCGACTCCGTTTATATCCGTTTTTGTAATAAGATTAAATCCACATTGAGCCAGATCTTTATTGCTATTGGTATCATCCAGATTTAAATAATTCTCAATTTTAACTTTAGCAGAAAGTGCTTTTGTAATATTATTCCCTTTCAGATTGCTGTCTATAATCAGAATTTTGTTGTTATTAAGACTTAAAGTATTTGCCAGTGCAAGTATGGAAAATGATTTCCCCTGCCCTTTTTGTGTACTGGTAAAGAGGAATACTTTTGAATTCGATTGCTCCATCTGGAAGCGCACTTTTCTCAATTGATTTCTGAATGCATTATTGGAGTTGCTCGCATCAATAGCTGTTAAAAGATTGCCCTTTTTAGTGTTAATTTTCTGAAGGCTCCCCAAAAGAACAAAGTTTGTAAGGTTTACAAAATTTGAAGGAGTCCTTACGCTCACATCTAAATATTCAAGTACAAATACAAAAACGATACAGAATGTAAAGCTAATAACTCCTGCTAGTATCGTCAGCAATGATTTATTTGTAGGTTGAGGAGCGTTGGCCGGAAGCCCCAGCTCTGACTGACGAATATTACCAGCATTGGCAGAAGTACTTTTAGCAGCATTAAATTTATCCAGGATTTTCAAGTATTCTTCTTTCGCAACAGACACTGCCAATTCCAATCTTGATATTGCTGTTTCTTTATTTGCAAAATTTGAAAGATTTCCTTTCAAGCTAATAATCGAACTTTCAATTGAACTGAGATTTTCAGTAGCAATTTCCAGCTCAATTTCTGTATTGATCTTTTTCTCCATCAGATCTATCCCCGCATTGCTGATACTCCCACCAGTATTCTCATTAAGAGATCTTGAAATCTGGTTTTCCAACTGATTCCTTAGAGCATTAAGAGAGTCTCTAAGTACTTTGTTGGTCATTCCGGAAACTACATACCTATTATTGAGATCAGAAATTTTACCTTTCAAATCATAAATTTTTGAGTTGGAGCTACCATTTGACACTTCAGATTCATCGATACCACCCCTATTCAATTCCTTTTTAATTAATGCAAGGGCTCTCTTTAATGCTTGTATCTTTTTGTATTCCTCTTCCCTGCTAAGCTCCAATCGTGCCGCCTGATCAAGTTTCGCTTGAGTTTCCAGACCATAGTTGGTAACAGCATGCATCTCTTTGAATTTATTCAAAGAATCAATTTTGTTATCCAACTCTTCCTTTTTTTCTACTAAAATTTTAGAATAGTAATTCAGTGATGATTCACTTTTCTGATTCTTGATGTACCCATAATATCTCGCCACTTCTTCGCATAACACGTTTACTGCATAAGCTGATAACTTAGGATTGGTAGAAGAAAATTTTACTTCAATGTAATCACTGTTAGGAACTCGGGTAACTGTAAAATTATCCGTAAGTGATGGATACTCGTAACCAAGGGTCTTTAATACCTTAATTGCATTCAGCTCGCGGTCATCATTACCATAAATGATATCAAGAGAATCGTACTTAGCTTTGTAAACCTTTACAATTTCAGTTAATTCTTCAGTATTAAATTCATCCTTTACTTTATAAACCTTTCCGAATGGTTGTTCCGAACGGAGATCATTCAATACAAGTCTGTATGATACAAGACTCATACAATGTGGAGAACTGATTATTTCAGTAAGGTTGTTAAATTTATTAGTAATAGTAACTGCATTTTCATTTTTTTCATCATTCCTTTCTGTAAACCCGGTGGCCAACTGAGCAGATGAAACATAAATTTTGGGAGCTCTTGATACAAGTAAAAATGTTGCCATTGAACTCAAAATGGTAATACCTAAAATCAGCCATTTCCTTTTCAATAAAACCTTTAAAAAAAGTTTAAAATCCATGCTAAATACAATTTTATTATTTATCGCTTATTACAAATTTAACAAATTATATTCATTAAACTTATGATGTTCTTTACTAATATTTACTTAAATTAAGCCTAAATTTCGAACTTTAATTAATTTAACATGAATATTTTTGAAGTACTATTCTGGCTAGGAATTTTCACAATTTTTTATTCTTATGTAGGGTATGGCATTTTATTATTTGCACTGGTAAAAATCAAACGAATTTTCAATCCTGTTACCTCTACTTCAGATCCTGATTTCGAACCTGAAGTTTCCTTTATAGTCCCATCATATAATGAAGCTGGTATTATTGAAGACAAAATCAGAAACTGCCTTTCTTTTGATTATCCTACAGAAAAACTAAACGTGATTTTTATTACAGATGGTTCTAATGATGGCACTCCGGAAATTGCGTCGAGATATAAAGGAGTAACTGTGCTTCATGAAGCCAAAAGAGGTGGTAAATCTGCTGCAGAAAATCGATCCATGAAATTTGTGAATACTCCTGTTGTCATCTTTTCTGATGCCAATACCATATTACCAGCCAATGCTATCAGGGAAATCGTTAAGCATTATGCTGACCCCGCTGTTGGAGCAGTATCTGGTGAAAAAAGAATTTTAAAGAAAGAAAAGGATTCTGCTTCTGGAGCAGGTGAAGGAATCTATTGGAAATATGAGTCCTTTTTAAAACGCATGGACTCCGAGTTACTAACAATCGTTGGTGCAGCAGGAGAATTATTCTCATTCAGAAAAGAACTATTTTCTGATCTGGAAGAAGACACCATCCTGGATGATTTTATGGTATCAATGAGAATTGCTTCTCAGGGATATCGGGTAATATATGAGCCTAAAGCTTATGCTATGGAAACTGCTTCTGAAAGTGTTACGGAAGAACTTAAACGTAAAATAAGAATTAGCGCAGGTGCCTGGCAGTCTATGGTGCGCCTTAGTTACATATTAAATCCATTTAAACATTTTACTCTTACATTTCAATATATTTCTCATAGGGTTTTAAGATGGACGCTTGCCCCTTTATTTTTACTGATACTTATTCCTCTTAATTTTCTTTTGATCAATAATTCTCCCTTGTATGAAGTTATACTTGCCGGGCAATTGTTCTTTTATGCATTGGCTCTTCTAGGCTGGTATTTAGAAAATAAACAAATCAGGATAAAGGCATTATTTGTTCCTTACTATTTCTTTATCATGAACTATGCTGTGTATCTAGGCCTGTTTAGATACCTGAAAGGAAAACAATCTGCAGTATGGGAAAAAGCCAAAAGAGCTTAACCAAAGAACAATCAATACTTATTAAGAATCAAAAAGGGCTTTCAATTACACTTGGAAGTCCTTTTTTTATTTAGAGATCAACTTTAAATCTACACGCTATTATTTCTATAGACACATTACTTATAAAAATCTTTTCAATGAGAAGGAGACAGTAAATGATATTGCACAACACTTGTCTAAACAAACCAAACTTAGCTTTTAAGCAATATCTTTGATTACATTAATCAAGTACTTAATAAAAATTTAGATGATTAGAGAATATAAGACCAATATGATGTAAATCACAGAGCTTATACTAGTATCCCAGCCTTTTAAGAAAGAAATCTGTGTAGATTTATTTTACCCCTGACTCTATTTCTTCTTCAGTATTAATGATAACATTACCAGAATGAGGAGTATGAATAAATTTTTTATTAGCGCCTTTCAGTTTAAATAAAGTCAGAAACATCAAAATCAAAACCTTTGGTAATTCTAGCGCGGCATTGAGAGTTTGTTTGTTATAATACTTATTAGGAATAGACAAAAATACGCTACTGCATTTAACCAACGCAATGGCTACCCAAAAATAAACTCCGGGAAATAAATCAAATGCAAATACACCTTTTAAACAAACTGAAATGAAGGCCATTAAGGATACAAAACCCAACAATAACATTCTTGGCAATAAAAATTGCTGAAATGCTTTGTCAAAAAAATCATAATTACCTCTACTCGCCAGGTGGTAAAAACCTGATAAAAAATATTTCCTAAAATAGTGAAGCTGAGCAGAAATCCATCTCCTCCTTTGATTTTTGAAAACCTCTGAATTCTCTACTTTTTCATCATAAACATATGCATCTTCTACATATTCAATTTCCAATCCGTCTCTTAGTATTTTTAATTCAGACTCTTTATCAAAACCGCCAATTGCATTATTGGTCTTCATTAAAGATTTGTAATACCTATAATCAAATGCCATTCCTGACCCTATTAGTCCAGAAGACAAGCCCAATACCCTATGCCCTTTTCGGTAAACATGATTATTGATTTCTTCACTGATAGCATCTAGTATAGCAAATTTAGTATTAAGGTTCTTCGCTACTCTGTGCCCTTGTATGGCTTTTACTCCAGTATAAACAAGCCGTGAATTTAACTTATCGATAAAATCTGGAGCCATTATATTATCAGCATCGAGAATCAAAACGTAATCATATATTTCAGGCAGGACTCTAAATGCTTCATTAATGGATTTTGCTTTAGTGCTTTGATCAAAACTAACTTCGACCAACTTCAGTGGCATGGTTTTGAGCAATTCTATACTTGCTGGCTTTAAAGAATCTGCAATAACTATAACATCAAAATATTCAGCTGGGTATATCTGCTTTAATGCCTCCTTTGCAGTATTCAAAATCACTTCATCTTCTTTATAAGATGGTATAAACACAGCAAATTTTTTAAAACTTGTTGAATATGGGGTACTTTTCGTTTTACCTAACCTTCCTGCCAAAGCAAAAATAAAAGCATAGAAAACCGAAATTGATACATAAATAAATACTACTCCCAGAAAAGCATTGAAAAGTACCATCAATTGAATGATCTCATGAAAAGAATTGCTTACCAAATATAGAAAAAATCGGCTAAACCTTAAATAAATACACTTTTAATATTTTTAATAATTAATATCCTCAAGACCTTTCAATCACTTATAAAATTCAGCTAATTAAAATCCGATTAAAACCAAGAGTGCTTTAAAATGAATTAAAACAAATATTAGAATAATCCATTTTAGCTGCTAATTGATTTAAATCCCCTCATTAATCCTGCTAATTTATAGTGCCTTCTAAACAAGCCTTCCCCAATATCCAACACAAGAGTATTAATAAATCTAACTATGCTTCAAAAAAATAACTTTCATGAAAAATTATTACACAATACTAAAAGCAATAAAAACTACAAAATTATTTTACATCTATATAAAATAAATATTCGTCGAATTACAAGCAACAAACATTAAACTTCATTATCAAATAGAATATACAATCGACCCATTTATTATAAATTTCCAAATTAAATAATACATCAATTTGCAATACATATCCTTTTCAAGAAAAAACAAGAAATAATCCTTAATCAAAACACGAACAAAAACTTAAAGAACAACAAACACAACAAACATGAAAAATCCGCTACTTGAGAGAAGGCTCCCCTTCTTTAATACCACGTTTATATTTTTTTTATTATTAATCATACCTTTTGTTTCTTTTTCACAAAATCATAAGAAAATAGGCACTGTCAGCTCTTTTGTAAGCTCAATAAGCAAGCAGAAAAGGTCTGGAAAATCTGAAAAAATATTTCTAACTACTGATTCGTCTTATTCAGGATTTTTCAATTTCATATCATCAGAGGGACAAAAAAATAAGGCTATTGGAACACTTAAAGACTATCCGAAATCCAATATTTATTTCAACATCGAAAATGAAAAGCTAGATGGAAAGGCCATTATTCCGGAAATTGAAAAAGCTTATGAATATTATTCTGATCAGCTTGGTGATGTTTATGTAAAAGAAGTAGCAATAGATAAAGTAATTTGCATAAACTATGGCGAGCCAGTCAATTCTCTGATTAACACCAATACCTCAACTGCCATTTCAGCCCCAGCACTAAACCTACAAAGCTCACCCGGCGCTCAAGGAGTTATATTACTTGACTTTGACGGTCAATATATTTCGGGAACATACTGGAATGGAGGTAATCCCATTGACGCACTTCCTTGTGCTCTTTCTGAAAGTGAAATTATAGAAGTCTGGAAACTTGTAAGTGAAGATTACAGACCATTTAACATTAATATAACTACCAGTGAAAGTGTCTATCAGGCTGCACCTTTAGATAAAAGAATGCGTTGCATTTTCACGCCAACCACAACCGCGTCACCAGGTGCTGGTGGCATTGCATATATTGGCTCTTTCACTTGGGGTACTGATACTCCTTGCTGGGTATTTAATGATGGAATTAAAGGAGCCGGAGAAGCCGCTTCTCATGAAATTGGACATACTCTCGGTCTCAGTCATGATGGAAGGATATCAGCACAAGAAGAATACTTTTCAGGTACAGAAGAATGGGCTCCTATAATGGGGATAGGGTATTACTCCAAAATTGTACAATGGAGCAAAGGTGAATATGCTGATGCGAGTAACCAGCAAGACGATATTGCCATTATATCCTCAGGCGTGGCAAACCTGGGATTCAGAATAGATGAAGCTGGGACTATTACAGGTTCATTCAAACAACTCGTTTATACAGATGCAGGAGAAGTAAATGCAGATCAAAATTCCGGAGTTATCACTAGTGCTGAAGACGAAGATATATATTACTTTACAACTTCTGGCGGTTCAACCAATTTGCTGATCAATCCTTCTTCATCTAATCCCAATCTCGATATAAATGCCAGTATTACTGATGGAGAAGGAAAGATTGTTGCATTCTCATCTCCTTTAGATAGCCTTTCTTCTAAGCTAACTGTTAATCTCAATGCAGGAACATATTACCTCCATATTAAAGGATCAGGGAAAATTAGTTTAACAACAATAGACTATTCAGAATATGGTTCAATCGGAGAATATTTTATTTCAGGTATCATAAATTTCACTCCAACTATAAATAAGGCTCCTTCTGTATCTCTGCTCATTCCAGCTAATGGAAGCATATTCCTAGCCCCATCAATTGAATTAATTGCTGATGCAATTGACACTGACGGCAAAGTGGTAAAGGTTGAATTTTATACTGGAAAAACCAAGATTGGAGAAGATACAATTGCTCCCTTCTCTCTTACATGGAAAACTGCGACTGCTGGTATAATCAAGCTAACCGCTAAAGCAACCGACAACAAAGGAACGTACACTATCTCATCTGAGGTTTCCATTTCTATCAAAAACCCTATTGCTACTATCTACCAACATTGCAGCTACCAGTTAACTGGTTATGCAATCGGTCTGGATACAGGCAGATATACGACAGAAAGACTTTTATCATTGGGTATCAAGGATAAGGACATCTCAGGGGCTAAGATTACTGCAGGTTATGAAATTACACTTTATCAAAATAATAATTTTACAGGAAGCTCAATAACACTAAGAGTAAATGATAATTGTTTGTATGACAACAAACTTAACGATTCCATTTCCTCATTAATAATCAGAGAGATTCCCAACATTCCCCCCTCCATTGTTATCACTTCTCCGAAATCAGGAACAGTTATTACAGAAGGATCAGATCTTACTATAACAGCAGAGGCTACTGATTCTGACGGACAAGTAAGCGTTGTAAACTTCTACAAAGAAAGGGAAAACCTATTCGCTTCAACAACTGCTCCATATACTTACACAATATCTAAAATTGCTGCCGGAACATACAATTTCAAGGCTATAGTAACAGATAACAAAGGTGCATCCGTATCTTCAGAAGTAATTACAATTAACGTTGTATCTCCTGAGTTACCGGTTGGCATTAATGGTCCTTCATGCATAGAAGCAGGACTTACATATATCTATACTTTCAAAAATGACCAGCCAACTACCAATATCTCTTGGTGGACAATCAGTGATGCGAAAATAATACGTGATGGTTCCGATTATAAAAAAGTAAATGTCAATTTTAGCCAGTATAATAACACTTCGGTTTCATTATATGCAGGAGTGAGCTATGTGATTGCACCATTCTATAAAGAATACTCCAAATTGATCCTTTTAGGAAACTGTCCTGACAATAAAAGAACAGCAGTTAATTCAGCTCCACATCCATTTATATCTACAACAAATATTTCAGTAGACAATGGAGACAACATTTTATCTGTAAAAATATGCGACCTTCAAGGAAAAGAAGTTTATTCTTCAGGTCCATTGAATTCTGAAGCTATAGAGGTAGGAGAAAATCTTAGCCAAGGTTTGTATATTCTTCACATTACAACTCTTAATGGAAGTTACACCAGAACAATACTTAAAAACTAAATAGCCAATAAAAAGAGGGTCGACTAATCAGTGACCCTCTTTTTTTATGAATTTGAGAAAATTTAATTTTCGTATTTTTTAAACAAAGCAGTTGCAATATGTCCCCCGAAACCAAAGGTGTTACTTATTGCATAATTCACTTTTTTACTCACAGCTTTACCTAGGGTAAGATCAAACTTATTTCCAAAATCACCATCAACATTTTCCGTATTGATGGTTGGAGGCACCAGGTCATTTCTCACTGCATTAATACATACTATTGCTTCAATAGCACCCGCTGCTCCAAGCAAATGACCAGTCATAGATTTAGTTGCGCTGATATTCAATCCCGAGTTAACTCCAAACACCCTTTCAATTGCTTTCAGCTCGCTCATATCTCCCATTGGAGTTGAAGTAGCATGGGCATTTACATATCCAACTTCAGAAGCCTTTACGCCTGCATCTTCCAGAGAAAGCATAATTCCATTATAAGCACCATCACCATCCGGATGAGTTCCTGTCAGGTGATAAGCATCCGCTGCCATTCCACCTCCTACTATTTCAGCTATGATCGGAGCGTTTCTTCTTTTAGCTGATTCATATTCTTCGAGAATAATAGCTCCGGCCCCTTCTCCCATCACAAATCCATCTCTGCTTACATCAAATGGTCTTGAAGCACAAGAGTAATTATCATTGTTGGTTGAAAGCGCTTTAAGAGCATTAAAACCACCAATAGAACTTTGATTTACAGGGGCTTCAGATCCACCAGTAATGATCATATCAGCTTTCCCCCAACGAATATAATTGAAGGCATCGATCAATGCAGTATTAGAAGCAGCACAGGCAGAAGTTGTGGTAAAGTTTATCCCTTTTAATCCATATTTTATGGATATGATTCCAGAAGCAATGTTCACCAGTCTTTTTGGAATAAAAAACGGATTAAACTTTGGCATTCTGTTATTTACAATATACTCGCTGTATTGTTCTTCAAAAGTAATAACTCCACCATCTGCAGAACCCCAGATTACACCAATCCGATGAGGGTTAAGTTCACCAAATGATATATTAGCGTTTTTAACAGCTTCTCCAACTGCAATCAGAGCATATTGGGTAAACATATCATATTTTCTGGCTTCACTTTTTTCAATAAACTTTAGAGGATCAAAGTTTTTAAGTTCGCATGCAAATTTTGTTTTAAAATGTTGTGCATCAAACTTTGTTATTGGGGCTGCTCCACTTTTTCCTTCTATAAGAGACTTCCAAAATTCTTCTGCCGTGTTTCCAATTGGAGTTAAAGCTCCAGTACCCGTAATTACTACTCTTTTCATTTTTAAAATTATGATTACAAGGAATACTCCCTGATTCTTATCTCTTTAAGCAATTGGCTATAAACTGATATTCTTCTCTATACAATTATTTTTTTCAGGTAATTCATTTTAATGACAAATCACTCAAAAAAGAACAATACAAATTAATTCAGACCACTTCTACGTAGCAATACCATTCTATAGTTCCTTGATCACTACAAAAATTACTTTCATAATTCAGTCCAGGAAATAGAATAAAACGTAAGGGATGAAAATAATCGTGGAGGTTACAAGAGAAAAACCCATAAAAGCTAACAATGCTCTTTATCAATTTTATTGCAGTTAAATTTAAGTCAGCCGTTGTTGAATTTAAAATTCGGCTCTAAAAATAGGCTGTTCCAACCAAAATTGCAAATGGAATCATTTCTCTCCTTTAAAGATCGCAAAGACCTAAGCTATCCTCAGTCCATTTTCAGTTTTCGTATCAGGACGAAGCAAGACAATTTCTTTATTATCATTAACTGTCCCTAGCACAAGACATTCGCTCATAATATTTGCTATTTGCTTCGGAGGAAAATTTACAACAGCCACTATTTGCTTTCCTACCAACTCCTCTTTGGTGTAGAGTCTTGTGATTTGTGCTGAAGACTTCTTTACACCGAATACTCCAAAATCAATTTTTAATTTGTATGAAGGATTTTTAGCTTCAGGAAAATCTTCTGCACTTAAAATTGTACCGGTACGAATTTCAATTTTCTCAAAGTCAGACCAGGTAATAAATTCTTTTACATCCATATTGCAAAATAACCAGAAAAATTAGTCTAAAAATAGACCCCTGCTCGATTTACCCTATGAATTTTAGAAAAAAATAAGGGAAAGATGGCAGAACGCACCTTTCCCTTAAAAAATTCTTATATAAAAGAATTGTTAGTTACTAGAAACAGTTTTTACCGTCTTAATAATTCTTGACGCTACTTTGTAAGGATCAGCAGCAGAATTTGGACGACGATCTTCTAACCAACCTTTCCATCCACGCTCTACTGTAGCAATTGGAATACGAATAGAAGCACCACGATCAGATACTCCGTAAGAGAAAGTATCAATTGATTGAGTTTCGTGCTTACCCGTTAAACGAAGGTGGTTATCAGCACCGTAAACTTCGATATGCTCTTTTACAACAGGAGCAAATGCACTGCAGATGCTGTCATATACTTCCTTCTTACCTGCTGTACGAAGCGCAGAGTTAGAGAAGTTAGCATGCATACCTGAACCATTCCAGTCTAGTGATCCAAGTGGCTTGCAGTGCCAGTTGATAGAAACACCATATTTTTCCCCGATTCTTTCAAGTAAATAACGAGCAACCCAGATTTGATCTCCAGCTTCTTTAGCACCTTTGGCAAAAATCTGGAACTCCCACTGTCCTGCAGCTACTTCAGCATTGATCCCTTCTACATTCAAGCCAGCCTCAAGACAAACATCAAGATGTTCTTCTACGATTTCACGACCAAACGCATTTTTAGCACCTACTGAGCAGTAGTATGGACCTTGTGGAGCTGGATATCCATTTTCAGGGAATCCTAGCGGCTTATTTGTTGCAGGGTTCCACAAGAAGTACTCTTGCTCGAAACCAAACCAGAAATCATTATCATCATCATCGATAGTAGCACGACCATTTGTAGGATGCGGAGTTCCGTTTGGAGCTAAAACTTCACACATTACAAGGTAACCGTTCTTTCTTTGCGGGTCCTGACAGATAAAAACCGGCTTCAACAAACAGTCTGAAGATCCTCCAGGAGCTTGCTCTGTAGAAGAACCGTCAAAACACCACATTTCACAATCTTCCAATTTCCCGCTGAAATCATTAACAATTTTAGTTTTGCTACGAAGACTTTGTGTTGGTTTGTAACCATCAAGCCAGATGTACTCTAATTTCGATTTTGCCATTGCTAAATGAGCTTATTTTTGATTAATTAGTAAAGATTTTATTTAATTCACCCTCTTTTAAGAGGGTTACTTTGAAAACTTATATAAATTTTGTGAATTTTAGCCAAAAAACAAAAGATCAAGTCATTTTTTTTATTTTTTTTATCCACATCATAAAAATACTTCTTTTAGGTGAATAATTGGCATTTTTTCTAATGTACCCCTTTAATTTCAACCACATTTATCAAAAATACATCCTTTATCTACCATATTCTTCAAAATAACACTCTTCCCATAGCGCATTAACAAACAGGACAAAATCACTAAAAATCAAAAAAATAACAAAGATGACTATTATTTTTCAATCTGAGTTTTATAATATTTCTAAAAATATTCCTGTTTATACCCCAATTTATTCTTCTGGAATATTTTCAGTTTGGATATAAAATATAGAGCCATTATTTAATAAGGTTGTAAAATGAAAAAGGCCGGAATCTATCCGGCCTTTCATCAATTCCTTTATAATATATTTATTCTAAGAAAATCTTGGCAGTAAATGAATCCGATTTTAAAATGTAAAACCCACTCATCAAGTCATTAGTTGAAATTTCTATTGTATTATAACCTTTTTCAACTTCAAATTCCTTATTTAATATAAATGAGCCCACATTATCAAATAAAGCTATGCTAAGATCTGCATTCGCCTCACTAAAATACTCTAAAGTTAACATTTGCCCTCTTTTTACCGGAATTGGAAATACTGATACAAATCCGGATGACTCATCACTTAATGACTTTAGCTTTGAATAAATAAATGCCCCATCCAAGTCAACTTCTTGAATTCTGTAATAAACTATCTCATAGCTTGAAGAAATTTTGCTATCCAGATAATTGTAAGACAATATACTACCAGAATTCCCAGCTGCTTTGACTTTCCCTATTGATTCGAAATTTATACCATCAATACTTCTTTCTAGTACAAAATGAGAGCTATTGGATTCTGAAGCTGTTTTCCAGAGAAGCATATTGCCGTTTGATACCTTTTTCACATCAAAGCTCAGAAAATCAACTGGAGCGGCACAACTTTTAGAAGCACATATAAACAATCTGCTGCATGCATTATTAGATCCAACCTGGAATTTCATATTGAAAAGTGCACCTGCCCCACCAAGATTACCGCTAGTCGTTCCGGGATTTCCGTCTATAATACCTGAAATTAACTTCAAAACGTTATTTCCGGTATTATCGGAAATCGGAGTTGTCCATTCGCTTGAGTTTGTAGGCCTCGCCGGAGAACACCCAAATAAACCTACACCTGATGAAGAATTGAGTCTAAGCCAATATTTACCAGGAGTCAAAGTTAAACTAACTGGCATAGTCCTTAATGTATTATTAGCTGAAGCTGTTAAGGGTCCGATAGAAGTAGTATATAAAGAAGTCGCTGCTGGTCCACCTGCATTTCCGGATCCATTCCATGGACCTTTTAATGGATCGTTAGCAAATACATCAAATGTAAATGTAGCAGTACTTCCATAATTAGTAGGCTGATAAAAGTCGAAGGAATTAAGTTCTATTTGTTGATTCACCTCTATCTCAACAAAAGCGTTATTATTGCCAACTGTAGCTGCGCAAGGAGCGCTTGGCATTGCTGCACCCGGATAACTAGACACATCCTCGACATAAAGTCCGGATGGACACCCGGGTGTAGTCCTGTTTGTTGCTGTATAAGCCAAATTTATTGTATTATCGGTATTGGATGGATTAAGAGCTGTTCCTCCTGTTGGCACTGTATACCATTTAACTTTAGATGCAGTTGTTGTAAATACAGCTTTGTCATTTAAATCACAATAACTCCCTGTTCCAGAAAAGGAAGAAACAGGAGAAGTAATGGTAATCTGATCTATAGCTGAACCGCACCCTGTTCGAGATGCTATCGCCTTATATGTCCCAACATCTGTAGCTACATAATTAGAGCCTTTTTCTGTAGGCAATAAAACTCCATCTTTATACCATTCCATAGTAGCTTGAGGTGTGGAAATACCTGAAGTAATCGTAAAATTTATTGGGGCGCACATTTCTTTATTAGAACCTAACTCCATGCTAATCGGTGCATTTTTAAATATCACTGAATCTGTTCTTGGGCAACCTGCAATATATTCATAGCATAAATACAGCTTTGTACCATCAGCAGGAGTTGGAAGTTCGGCATAGGTATTACTTGTAGATAATGTCGTCCCTGCAACTTTTTTCCATGCATATCCATATGTTGCTGGCAAGCCCGGATCTAAAGAATATGGAAATTCAACATTGCAATTATAGATTATATCTGGCAAAGAACTGCTTTGCCCTAAAGAAGAAAGGTTCTTGATTTTATCACATCCGTCAGTAAAGGATATATCATCCAAAGCAAGGTCATTGCTTTGATTCCCTCCTCTGGTATTTATAATTTGAATCTCAATTGTCTTATTAGCAGTTGCAGTGTATTCTGAAAAAAACTGGGTCCAATTATTAGACAAACTATCCGTTTTCACCACCCCTGCATCTTTTCCATCTATAGTAAATTTAAGAGTTGGTGAATTCCTTATATACTGCCCGCCCGGACAAGTCGGACATGCCACATAATTATTGATACCAACATTAGCAAACCAGGCAGAAAAAAAATATGTTTTGCCCGCTTCTACACTAATACTAGTTTTTTTAAATACAACACTTCCAGTAGAAGCATCATTAAAATCAAAAATAAGCATTTTATTTCCGGCACCTGGTGTATGATCTTGCATATTGGCAAAATATCCAGAATTATGATCATTGGGATTTGTACCAATAACAAATTGATCTCCTCCAAGAGGATTGCAACCTGACATACATTGAGTAAAATCATTGGCTATTGTGGTCGCATTTTCAAAAGTTCCTTCAGGAATAAACTCTGTACCTGATTTTGGTGGGCACATCTGAGCATCTACTGAAAATGAACACATTACAAAGAATATCAATATTGGCGATAGAAATTTATTCATATTTTTTATTGATAAAATATTAATTTAGGGAATTTAGGTAAATGTAATAAAAGTTATGGAATAATGCTTTATTTTAAAAAAATCATTAAATAATCCTAATATATTGCCTTGGGAAGCTGCGAAATAAATATCTGATTAGTCAATTATAACCATGTATTATCTCTATTTATTTTAAACTGTTTTATTTATGAGACCTTTTATACACCATTCTAAACTCAAACATTTTCTTAGCTTCTCTTTTACTTACCTGAAATACTGTACTTTACAAATTCAGTAATAATCCGCACGCTTCTAAGGGATCTAAAATTTATTTATCAGCTTTAGAGACCTTGGCTTTAAAATAAATCACCGTCAAAACTTTAAAATTTTCCCCCATAAAACAGTCAAATACCACTAAAACCATGAAAAAAATATCAACTAAAAAATTATTGGCCATACCACTGCCATGTTTTAAGGCAGCTGCATTTATCTATTTCACCTTTATTTCACAAATCTCCCATGGCCAGCAGATAGCAGCATCCTATCCCTCAAAATTCTTTCGATTTACCATAAACTATTATGAATACCTACCTCCTTCTTATTCAAACTCCAGCAACTCCTTTCCATTATTAATTTTCCTACATGGTACAGGTGAAGCAGGGACTGTACTTTCAAAAACACTCGTTCCCGGTGTGCCTCCGAAACTCATAGCAGATGGACAGACAGATGGACTCAACAATTTTATCGTTTTGTCTCCTCAAAGTCCAAGGACATATTGGTACCCTTCATTTATTGATGAATTTATAGAAATGGCAAAAACTAAGTATAGAATTGACATTTCTAGAATCTATGTAACTGGCTTAAGTGCCGGAGGCAGAGGAACCTGGGATTATGCTATTGCCTACCCTGATAAAGTAGCAGCAATCCTTCCCATTGCGGCCGTCACAGTCAATAGCAATGTTTGCAATGCTAAAAATGTCCCTGTCTGGTCATTTCAGGGGGAGAATGATGGTAAAAGCGCAACTTACTGGAACACGGCTTACAACAAATGTAATCCTCCTATCCCAGGCAAACTCACTGTCATCACAGGTGCAGGTCATAACACCTCCCTTTGGGGAACTGTTTATCAAAACCTTCCCCTATCACCATCAAATGATTCTACTGGCTTATATCAAAATGCTGTATACGACTGGCTACTAAGTTACAGCACAGATCATACGACTCCCAATATTTATCCCCTAGCCTTTGCAGGAGAAGATATTTTAACTGAGTTGCCCGTTGACAAAATTGTACTTACAGGTGTAGCATCAGATGAAGATGGCATAATCGAACAATACTCCTGGACACAGATTGCAGGTCCAAACTTGATTACACTATCCAACGGCAATGACATTACAACCAATGCCTATGGCTTTATTGAGGGGGAATACACATTTGAATTCAGAGCTATTGATAATGAAGGTGCCTCCAGTTCTGATCACATTAAAGTTTTTGTTAACAAACCAATTACTGAAGCCTCTATTCTCTATAGAATTAATTGTGGCGGTTCTGAAATTCAAGACTCTATACTAAACTGGTCGTTGGACAAACAGCTTACACCATCTGAATATCTTGAAGCTTCGACGGCGACACTCACCACGGGAAGTGACTACTGGAAAGGGCTTAACAATTCCGATGCACCTAACAACGTATTTGGGAATAACCGCTACTGTTTCCAAAACAATACGACAATGCAGTGGAGTTTCCCTGTAATTCCAGGACAATATATATTAAAACTATACTTTTCAGATGCCGGGAAAAAAGATGGAACCAGGTTGATTAATGTTCAATCTGAAGGAAATGAAATTCTTCATGAATTTGATATCCATAAAACATTTGGTGAGGCCGGTGGACAACAGAATTTTGCTATTGATGTAAATGATGAATCTCTAGACCTAAGTTTATCTGCAACTCTTGGTTCCGCTAAAATAGATGGAATAGAAATATCCCAAAGTGGATCTGCAGCCTTACGAACAGAAGCTTTGACCAATACATTATCACAGTTTTACTTCAAGCATTACCCTGAACCAGTTGAAGAAAGCCTTACAATTGAATTTAATCTCCCTGATGAGGACATTGCCACAATAGAATTATTGGATCAAAAAGGAATACCTATAAAAACACTTTTTAAAGGAACTTCAAATGCTAGCCAATCAGTGAGTGTTAATCTCGCCGATGAAGGATTATCTTCAGGACTATATTTCATTACTTTCAGATCTAATGGTCATAACATTACTGAGAAAATAATGATTAGAAAATAACATTAAATTTATTTCATAATTAATATATTGAGAAGCAAGGCTATGATTTTGAGCCTTGCTTTTTCGATTTAAAAACATCAAATATGCATCAGACCATTCAATCAGATTTTATAAACTTATCCTGAAATCCTTTGATTTTCCTGTGAAGATTAAATCCATCAGAACATTGAGTTATTCTTTTATCTAAATAAAATGTATATTGAATAATTACATCATTCCTAATTACTATAAACCACATTCATGCCTTTAGGTAATACAGAAGAAACAATATTTAAAAATTATATAAGCAAACAGCCTTCGTATAATGAATTACTCGATGAGGATGGGAATATGTACCCCCATTGGAAAGAGTTTTCTGAAGTATATAAAACGCTGGGTTACGAAGAATTCCTTAACAGAAATCAGTATCTTCAAAAGTTATTGCAGGAGAACGGAGTCACTTATAATGTTTATGGAGACCCTACAGGACAAAGCAGAACCTGGAATCTTGATCCTATACCATTTTTAATGGATAATAAAGAATGGAAAAAAATCGAGTCAGGTTTAAAGCAAAGAGCTCATTTATTAGATCTTATTTTTAAGGATATTTATGGTGAGAATAAACTCATCAAAAATGGTATACTACCAGCTGAGCTTATATACAATCATGCAGGTTATTTGAGAGAATGTGCAGGAATTCCATTTAAGAATAGACATGGGTTGATTTTGTATTCTGCAGATGTAGCAAGGAGTCCGGACGGAAACATATGGGTTTTGAATGACCGTACTCAAGCCCCATCCGGATCTGGATATTCCCAGGAAAACAGAGCCGCAATGGCGAGAATATTTCCTGAATTTTTCAATGAAGTAAAAGTTAAAAGACTTTCTTCCTACTTTAACTCATTAAGAAATACACTTAATTCAATTGCTCCAGCGACCAATACTCAACCTCGCATAGTCCTTTTAACACCAGGACCGAGGAATGAAACATACTTCGAACACTCCTACCTATCTTCTTATTTGGGTATTTCTCTTGTTCAAGGAGATGACCTAATGGTAAAGGATAACTATGTATGGATTAAAACAATTGCAGGACTTGAAAAGGTTGATGTTATAATCCGAAGAGTCGATGATATTTATTGTGATCCTTTGGAACTGAAGGAAGATTCTCAATTGGGTGTTCCAGGACTCTTACAGGTAATACGCGCCGGTAATGTAAGTCTTGCAAACCCACTTGGCTGCAGTATTTTGGAAAACCCTGGCCTGCTCCCTTTTCTGCAAAACATCTCTAACTATTTTACAGGAGAAGAGCTTATTCTTCCAACTCTTGCATCATGGTGGTGCGGACAACCACGGGAATTAAAATATGTACTCGACAATCTGAGCTCTCTCGTTATCCGCAGAATATATAGAGACATGGCTACAAGTTCTTCTATAGACGCTTCTTCTTTATCTTCTCCAGCATTAAAGGAGTTAAAGAATCAAATTAAAATGAAACCCTACTTATATATTGGTCAGGAAAAAATTCTTTTTTCATCTGTTCCTTCTTATATAAACGGCAACATTGAACCAAGGAATGTTATGTTCAGAAGTTTCCTTGTAAGTAAAAACGGGTCATATGAAGCTATGGCCGGTGGCCTTACAAGAATATCCTCTGATGCTAAAAGTTTTATTATTTCCAATCAGGCAGGGGGACTCAGTAAAGATACGTGGATCATTTCGTCAGAAAAGACTCGTTCGGAAGAAGCTCCAAAAGATCTGCAGCAACCACAGCGTCATCAATATAACGATGCACTACCAAGTCGAACTGCTGAAAACTTATTCTGGGTAGGAAGATATGCAGATAGAATATTAGCTAATGCCAGATACATGAGAGCTGTTATTCAATACATCAACAGCAAAGGTGGCTTTATTACAGATCAGGATAATCATGCAGAAAAAATTCTGCTCAGTGCCTTAACTCATTATACATTTACTTACCCCGGGTTTACTGATGAGAAAAATATAGAAATTATACAAAATCCATGGACGGAAATTTATGATCTCTTCATGAATGTAGATAGAATCGGTGGCCTCAGATACAATGTACACATGATATTGAGATCCGCTGATGCAGTGAGGGATTACTGGTCTGCAGATACCTGGAGAATATTAAAAAGTTTCGAAGAAAACTGGCAGAATCAACAGACACTTAAAAATCGTCACAAACTGATCAGCTCCCTGGATAATTTGATCACATCCATGGTGGCATTTATTGGTCTTAACAGAGAAAGCATTTCAAGAGAACATGGCTGGCTTCTTCTAGACAGCGGAAGGAAAATAGAACAGAGTCTTCTTTTGATTACTATGCTACGATCACTATTGATTGAGGACCATGGAGCATCAAGTCAATACGATATGATGGAAACATTTTTATCCAGCAATGAAAGTCTTGTAAATTACAGATACTCCTATAAGACTCATATTCAAATGCCGCTTGTACTAGAACTAATGCTATTCGACAATCACAATCCGCATTCATTGATTCATTTACTTGAAAAATTAAAAGTCCACTTTGAGGATTTACCCAAAAGAACCAATGTGCATGAATTACATCTTCATGAAAAACTTATTATTGAAGCCATCACAATCCTTAAAATTGCGAATAAAAAAATTTTAATAGAATCTGATCCTGAAACAAAGGAATACAAGCATCTTGATGGACTTCTTTCGAAATTGCACACTATTATTTCATCTGTTCCGTTTGAAATCTCCAGGACATTTTTCAAACATGCGCAAAGCCAAAAGCAATTATTTTCTTCAGATCTCGCTTAAGCATATTTCTTTATGATGTATAGCATTTCCCATAGAACAAAATATACTTACAATGAACAAGTAAGCTTATGTCAGAATATTGCCAAGTTATTTCCCCGCAATACGGATAATCAGAGTTGCATCAAAAGCGAAATTAAAATTTTTCCAGAGCCTGATGTCTTAAATGAATATGAAGATTATTTCGGTAATAAATCAGTTTATTTTTCTTTACAGAAAGCACATGAAGAATTAACTGTAACAGTTGACTCTCTGATTGAAAAACATAATGAAGTACCCGAGATCTCTTTATATGATCAACTCTCCTGGGAGATAGTAAAAGGTATGTTATACGAACCCAAGCAAGAATATTTTGAAGCTCGTCAATTCATTCAGGAAACAGCTATGACTTCATCTAACCAGGCTATTGTTGAGTATACGCTAAAATCCTTTATTAAAGGGAGGCCATTCATTGAGGCATCTGTAAATTTAATGCAAAGAATTTTCAATGATTTTAAGTTTCAACCAGGATTTACAACTATTGCCACTCCGCCATCAGAAGTAATGAAGCATAAAAAAGGAGTATGTCAGGATTTTGCCCATCTTGCTTTGGCTTGTATTCGTTCTCTTGGTTTACCTGCCAGATATGTAAGCGGATATATTGAAACCATTCCACCAAAAGGCAAAGAAAAGCTTGTTGGTACTGATGCATCTCATGCGTGGTTTTCTATCTTCGTTCCTAACATCGGATGGGTTGACTTTGATCCTACTAACAATATGACTCCTTCCCAGAAACATATAACCATCGGCTGGGGCAGGGATTACAGAGATATTGTTCCTTTAAAAGGTGTTATTTTCAGCAGTGGAAGTCATAAGCTAAGTGTTGAAGTGGATGTAAAAAGGGCATAATCTAACATTCTCATTGTAACTCTATCAATTCATTGTGTTTCTAACTTTTAAAAAATTACACAGAGAGTTCTGATTGTTACAATTTTCTTCTTAGACATTAATTTATTAAAAAAATTTAAAGCTAAGTCCTACTTATCTGAAAATAAAAGGGAGCGACTTCGCTCCCCCATTTACATCCCCTACTTACTAACTTCTGTTAACTTTTCGGTATTTTCTCATATCCAATGTACTTGGATAATCTTTGTTTATCTCAACCACTGGTGGATCATATTTCACAAGCGGAGGTCTATCCTGCTTGATATAATGTGATATAGGAGATAAATATGGAGCAGGCCTCATTACTTCCTGTGTATGTCCATGTTCCCAGAAACGATTTCCTCTCCTTGATTCAGCTTCATAGGTATTGATAGGGAATGTATCATAGCTTCTTCCTCCCGGGTGAGATACATGGTACGTACAACCTCCTACTGATCTGTTGTTCCAGGTATCGACTATATCAAAAACCAAAGGGGTATCGGTTCCAATGGAAGGATGTAGTGCAGATGGTGGTTGCCAAGCTCTATAGCGCACGCCACTTACAAATTCACCCCTTACATCTGTTGGTCTCATTGGCACTCTGCAGCCATTGCACAATAGTATATATCTTGAATTATTTAATCCTTTTAATTTTACCTGTATCCTTTCCAAAGAAGAATCTACAAAACGGGCTGTACCAGAGCTACTCATTTCTTCACCCAACACATGCCATGGCTCAATTCCCATCCTGATTTCCATTTCTATTCCTCTCACCATCACAGACCCATACTTTGGAAATCTGAATTCGAAAAACGGATCAAACCAGGTCATTTGAAAAGGATAGCCAGCCTCATTCAATTCACTCACCACTTCCTTTATATCCTCATATACGAAATGCGGAAGGAGGAATTTATCATGGAGTTCGGTTCCCCATCTTACAAGGTCATACTTGTATGGTTTATTCCAAAAACGTGCTACCAAAGCTCTGATAAGTAGCATCTGCACCATACTCATTTGTCTGTGAGGAGGCATATCAAATGCTCTGAATTCAAGTATCCCGAGTCTTCCTGAAGAAGAATCAGGAGAATATAATTTATCTATACAAAATTCTGCCCTGTGTGTATTACCGGTGATATCAGTAAGCAAATGTCTGAATATTCTATCAACAAGCCAATAAGGAACAAAACCACTTTCAGGCACCTGATCAAAGGCAATTTCCATTTCATACAGTTTCTCATCTCTTCCTTCGTCGATCCTTGGCGCCTGGCTTGTAGGTCCGACAAAAGCTCCTGCAAATAAATACGATAGGCCTGGGTGATGCTGCCAGTAAGCAATTAAGCTTCTCAAAAGATCCGGCCTTCTTAGAAGCGGACTGTCTGAAGGAGTGCTTCCTCCGATAGTAATATGATTTCCTCCCCCAGTACCTGTGTGTCTTCCATCAAGCATAAACTTTTCAGTACCCAGTCGGGAAAGATAAGCTTGCTCATAAAGCGTATTTAAAATATTATTAAGTTCTTTCCAGTTTTTAGAAGGATGAATGTTAACTTCTATAACTCCAGGATCGGGGGATACAACAAGTCTTTCAACCCTATAGTCACGCGGAGGTTCATAACCTTCTATTCTTACCTGCACATTTAATTTTTCCGCAGTTGCCTCTACTGAAGCTACCAAATCCAGATAATGCTCAAGATAGCTAACAGGCGGAAGAAATACATAAAGGTATCCCTCTCTAACCTCTGTACATATAGCAGTCTTTATGATGTCTGTTTCAAACATTGGTTTTATCTCACCCTCTTCATCCTCCGTTTTAACAGCATTGCGGCTTCTTCTGTCTTTTCCGATACTTTTGTTATCCCCATCATTAACTGCTAACTCTTGATGTCTTATTCTCTGAGGAGGAGCTACATGTTCAAAAATTCGCCCATACCTCAGGGCTATTTTCTCATGGTAATTTTCCAAGGGAGGTAATTCTTCAAATAAACTCCTTTCTATTTCCTGTGGTCTTAGACCTTTGGAAACAAAAGCAAGAGATTCGAGAGGCAATCTGAAACCTATAGGAGAATTGCCTGGTATGAGAAACAGGTAGTCACGTGTAAACTGCCATTTGCAGCTTTTCCATTTCCCAGTCCAGTAATTCCATTCTACCGGAAGCGAATAACCAACGGGATTATTCAGCCCTTTATCAAGAAGCGTGGCAAGCGTCCGTCGTTCAAGACTATCTTTAAGATTGTATTTTAGAGGATCTATATTAATAGGTGTCTTTCCTTCTGACCAAAGGAAATAAAATGCATCTTCATATGCCGGGGAAATATTATATCTGCTGACTGCAAGATGCCTGGCAAGTTCTTCCATAAAAATCCTGGAATCTTCAACAGTGTATGTTTTATTGGTCTTTTCGTGAGCTATAAGCTCTGTATTCTTCCAGATAGGATAACCGTCTTTTCTCCAGAAAAGTCCATACTGCCAGCGTGGCAAGGGTTCTCCGGGATACCATTTGCCTTGTCCGTAATGCAACATCCCTTTCGGACCGAACTTTTCTCTAAGCCTGAATACCAGCTCATGGGCAAGCAATCGTTTATGAGGTCCATCTGCTGCCGTATTCCATTGAGAAGATTCCATATCATCAATAGAAACAAATGTAGGCTCCCCCCCCATTGTCATTCTTACATCCCACTTCTCCAGATCATCGTCAACCTTATTTCCCACAGCATTGATAGCAGCCCATTGTTCTTCGGTATATGGCATCGTTACCCTAGGATCTTCATGGATGCGGGTAACTTTATTATCAAAGAAAAAATCAACTTCACATTTATCTGTTGCACCTACTACAGGAGCTGCGCTCACATAGTCTGGAGTACAAGCTAGTGGGATATGTCCTTCCCCTGCGAATAATCCGGAAGTAGGGTCAAGGCCTATCCAGCCTGCTCCAGGAATATACACTTCTGTCCACGCGTGCAGGTCTGTAAAGTCCTCTTCCGGACCAGAGGGACCATCAAGAGATTTTATATCTGCAGTTAGCTGAACGAGATATCCGGATACAAACCTCGCAGCAAGTCCAAGATGTCTTAAAGCCTGTACTAGAAGCCATGCAGAGTCCCGGCAAGATCCAAGAGCCTTTCCTAGTGTTTCTTCACAGCTCTGTACACCTGGCTCCATGCGGATAGTATAATTAATGTCGTTGTTGAGCTTCTGATTAATCATCACCAGAAAATCAACAATACCCATCTCTTTACTTAAATCAAGCTCTCCAATCCACCTTTTTAGCAAAGGACCACTTTCCTTTTTCTCCATATATAGAGAAAGCTCTCTCTCTAATTGCCCTTGATATTTGAAAGGATAAGACTCTGCATATTCTTCCACAAAAAAGTCGAATGGATTTATTACTACAAGATTGGCTATTACTTCCACTTCTATTGTCATTTCCCTGGTCTTCTCTGGAAAAACTACCCTTGCCATGTAATTACCAAAAGGATCCTGTTGCCAGTTGATAAAGTGTTGTTCCGGAGTAATCTTTAGAGAATATGCTTCAATCGGAGTCCTTGAATGCACTGCAGGTCTGAGTCTGAATACATGAGGAGACAGGGATACCAGCCTGTCATAACTGTAAGTAGTACAATGATTAATTGCGACTTTTATTGCCATAAAAACATGAATGAAGTGGTAAGAAAAAAGTATGTTTTACTAAGAAAGAAGAAAAATTCAACTTTACAATATTTTACAATACTATTATTGAAATTCATTAAATCTTACATCTTCCATATCAATAAAGTGCAACAATAAAATATTCATAAAGTTTACTCGAAATAAAAAACTATCCAGATATGATAAAGCGCGAGACTTGAAATTGTTAGTGATAAAAACACATGCGTAATCATCCATATATTATAGAACCATTTAGGTTGGTTTTTAACAATTTCAGAATTGGCAAAACCTAATAGTATATTAGAAAAAAAGACAATGCTAAGAAAGAATAGATATGCAAATCCTAGTTTCATTGAATGTATGTAGAAAAAAATCGGAGATAAAGCACCCAACCATTTATGCAGCTTATATATACTCTTCATTGAAACTGAGCTTACCTTTTTATTTACCCTCACTATTGCTAATACCCATTGAAAACAGACAAATAACATTAGCCCTAGGCCTGATAATCTTTTGAAAGTTTCATTCTGCTGCAACTCCCAAAGATATGACCACCTCAAGTCTGCTATATGCTGAATAAAATACAACATCAAACATATGACACCAATCAACATATATTCCTTCCTTTTCATTTATTTCAAGGAAAGTAGGTATGACAATGTGTATGGAGATGCTATTATATTCACGGAATCCATAAATGACTTAAGTTCTGGAATATAATAACCATCTTTTGGCCATTTGGAACCGATTTCAGGCTTATGCCTTTGCTTAAACCCTTGCACTTCACTAAGGTAAAGAAGATAAGTCTGCTCGACTCCATTTCTATAAGCATTTACCATTTCCTGAACCTCTTGAAACGACAACGAATCCGATGGATAAGTCCAAGTGGTGGCTCCCATCATATCTCCAAGTTCCCAATCTCTTTTCGGAGAATCCTTATGATTGTTATGACAATTGACACAAGTGATTGTTGATGCAAAGTCCGGAAACATGGCTGTATATCTTTTAGTATCATCATCGAAAAAGAATTTAGGCAACCTATCCTTTCTGATTTGATTAAAAAGGTTCTGTTGCTTACCGGAAAATTTATTTGATGGACTAATTGGATAATCTGAACCTAGAAACACCCCTAAAGGAGAACTATGCTTTTCCAGGTTAGAAGAGACGCTTCTTAGAAAGAGCGCGGGCAATGGACCTGCTTCAATACTCTCATTTCTCCAATGCTCATCAAACTTAAAGTTTCGTTTTATCCCCTCTCCTACAATTTCTTTTGTATATAACCTTCTTACAACATTATTTTCCATAGCTACAATCCTGAATGCATCTTCAACGGAGTAAACTATAGCACCTTTTCCTGTATATTCTGGTAATGGAGAAGGAGCCTCGACAAATAGATATACATTTAGAGTAACAAATATTAAGAGAGAGAGGATGAATAAATTTTTATTCTTCATTCTTCAAATCAGTAATAGCTTTATAAATTTTATCTGCTGAATAAGGATCCAGCCCTCCATTGATGTATTCCATTACTTTAATATGGGGAATCGTATCTTTTAATAATACCGGAACCTTCATTTGATGATTACCGTGAAAATCATGACATTGCAAACAGGTATTCCATTGTGCATTTTTTACAAGAACTTTATGAGAAACATCTAAGGGATCCTCTTTAACATCTAAATCATCATGACAATTTTCACAATACTGAATATCATTTAAAGTAACCCTTACTCCCTGATGTTCGCGATGACAGGTTTCACATTTTTCAACTGCTAATTCCGATCTTACTTTTTCAAATCTTGGTTCCATAAACCTATTTACCGGATGCCTGTCATTCTCCCTTTGATGACAATTGATGCAACCTTTATTATCTACATCCATTTTGCCAAAGTCCGGTTCATCCTTTCTTAATGAAAGCAGAAGTTTTGCTTTTGCCTGAAACTGCTGCCTGATTGTGCCTTGGGCATTTTGATGGCACGAGGAGCACTCAAGCGTTTCATGACCTATATTCATTGGACCTTTACATAAAAGCTTTTCATTTGATGGCATTGTCAATACAAGAATCATAAGAATACTGAATACTGATCCGGCTATTCCCCCTATTACTTGTCTTCGTCTGTTTTTATTTACATTCTTTAAAGAAAAAAATTTCATAAAACATCATTCTGAAAGATTTATAAATAGTATATAAGGCTTATTTAAGGCATTCCGGAGCACTGAAAATGCCAATGCAACATTTCTATCAAAAGGTTATTTTTAATCCTCAACACCTCTTTAAAATCGGTCTTAAATTAAAATTTATAGAATAGATTATTATCATTCATTGCGTTATAAAAAAAATAAGTCCGTATTAAAAAATTGAGAATAAAATTTACAGTATTATACATACGTCCCTTAACAAGGAAGCCAATTGATCAGGAAATTCTCTCAGCGATACCGCTCAGGTTGATTTGCTGAGCAATGAAGTCAATGGTTTGAGCCATTGTCTTCTCGACAAACGCTGATGCCTGTGAAATAGCACCGCTGGCATTGTTTCAATAGAGTCGAATACAGAGTTAACAAAGGCTAGTATTCTGTCCCAGTTATTAACTAGGAAAATGATTCCGTTGTATCTCTAGGAATTATAGAATATTTGAATGTACTAACGGATGCCGGAATGTTTTTAATTAAAAAAACTAATATTTTCAATCTTGCTCTTAAGTAATTTAGACTATATCATTTCTACCATAATCCATTTATAAATCATTGAACCAATTGTATAAAAGACTATTCTAGATGAAACTAAAGCCCCCTAAATTTTCTCTCTTTTTTTCTAAATAATCTATCAGCTCTTGAATAAAAGATTTTCCGTCTGATACTTTTATACATCCAGCATATAGAACTAATTCATTTATTTCGTCTGTACTAAATTTATCAAGACTTATCTTAAGAGAATTCAATATCGATTTTTTGAAATTATTATTAGCCTCCCTTAACAAGTTTAGAAGATCAAAGAGGTAATCTTTACTCACAAGTTCTGGTGCAAAAAAGGTATAGAAAAATAACAAGAGGTTAAGTTCGACATACTCTTGTCCTCTCTGATTCCATATATTCTTTGGCAATTGACTGTAACAGTTTGACACCGTGCTTACCAACTCTTCAGCAAAAGATTTTGGCCAATTCCCGAAATAAAATTCATCTATTGAAGTTTCATTAATAATTAGCTGTCCGTTAATTGTTGAATTTTGATGAGGGGTATAATTGGGGTTAATAAAACCCATATTACATAAGCTCTTTATAGCATCCAAAATCTGAACATAATCTTCTTCAGGCTTATTAAAAGCTTCTTGTAATCCATAAATATCAATAACGGTTCTTTCATAAAAATCATGAGAATATATCCAATTAAATATATCCGATGAAGGGACGGAGAGCACTGTATTTGAAAATACAGAAGAGAATGCTATTAGTCTATAATTTCGATTGGATAATCTACCAAATAGAGTCGGCAAAGAATTGCATTTTTTCAAATCGTCAACATCACACAGAAAAAGACTTTTTTTATCTATCCCAATCTTTAATGAAAGTGTAGATTTAAATAAATCAAATGCCATTGAAATATCTCCGACTTTTAATAGATAATTCACTTTATATAACTCGATATTTTTCATTTATATAAGGCCATTACTGGTTTTCCAATTAAAATTCCTTTTGCCTTTTGACATCATTAATAAAATGGTGCATTTGTCCCCTATAAAGCAAATACTCTTTGGGTCTGCTAATAGCAAATTCACAATCTTTTATAGCTTCCTTCCCCCTGACATACCATTGCTCTTGGTCAATTCCCAATTTATCTCCTCCATTTTGGATTACTTTATATAATTCTAATAGTTGGTCACCAATTATCCTTATTGCCGTTTGGGCTTTATCTAAATGTAATGCCTGTGTTTGTCTCATGAACCCAACCTAAATATAATTCAGCCGCAACTGCACTGTTATTTCTTCCGTCTCCTATAACAGTTAATGAAGTTGATCCAAGATGTTTCTCTAATTGATCTTCAATTTGTTTTTGAATTATTAGTAATGGAGTCTTGAGATCAAAAGCATCATAAATAAAATCTTTTAAGCCAAATTCATTAGCTACGGATATAATTTTACTTTTTAATTGTTCAATCAATGCCTGTAGTTTGGATGCAATCTGGTCCTTAGATTTTACTACATTACCTTTTGAAGCATTAAACCAATCCTTAATTCTCTCAACTGAGTGGCAGCATTTCTACTCTGTTTTTTAGTTTGTTTATTATTACTTGTTTCCGAAGTTCAATCTGTTGTGTTATTTCGGCATTTATCTTAGCCAATAGCTCTCCCTCAACACTGGCTATTATTACAGAAACTCCGCCATCTTCACTTGCCGTGGCTTTCAGTCTATGGCCTTCTCCACTCATTGAAAAAGAAGTTTGATATGTGTGTTTGCTATCCTAAACTTTATCCTTGTCCTTATCCTTCTCAAAATCCTTCTTAGTATCTTCCGCTTTCTCTTTATGTTTATCCTTGCCTAACAGCTTTCCTGCTATCTTCTTAACCATATTAGTGATAAAGTCGATAACCTTATCAATCACCTGATCAATAAGCTTCCTGATCCTGTGAATGATCTTCGTAATTCTTTCAGCAATACACTAAGGTTTAGCTGTTGAGCAATGAAGTCAAGGATCAACGGAATGGTTTGAGCCATTGTCTCTCGACAAACGCTGATGCCTGTGAGATGGCTCCGCTGGCAATAGCTGCAATAGAGTCGAAGAACGGAGTTTACGAAAGCTAGTATTCTGTCCCAGTTATTGACAAGGAAAATAACTCGATTGTAGCCATCAAGCACAGTCTGGACAATAATACTTCCAGACTTTAATTTAGTGGCTTATAGCTTCATGGCCATTTGCTTCTCAAATGTTTTAAATCTTTCTGCTACTGCTTATCCAATTAAGCATTGTTCTTCCATTAGCTATCACCTCATCATTTCCTCCTTCAGCAATAAGTTGATTTATAATTGGGATAAATTTATCCCACAAGGATGTCTTATAATTCTTGCCTATATAATAAATAGACCAAATTCCATTTATCTCTAACATTTCCTCCCGAGAGTCTAAGGCTTTCTCAATGATATATTCAAGAATTTCATCGTATCCGCCCCCCCACTATTTAATAGTTTATTCAATGTATTATTAAAATCGTTTCCAGGAGTGCCAAATGCATTTTCAAATATCCCCTCATTATAAAATGAACTTATTGTATTCTCCAGAAAGTCCTTTATTATCATTTCTAAGGCACCCGATATACTAATCTTTACTCTTTCTACATTTTCTTTTTGAAAAGCTTTCAGAACAAAGTCTATACATGGAAGCCAATAATGAGAATTGTTATAAATGTACCATGGTACACTTGCTCTAATATCTGGATCCCCCCCAATTGCTTCAGAATATAAATTAACAACTCTAAAATCAACTTTTTCGCCATTTACAGCAACATCATTTAAGATACCTAGGTATCTTTCATTATAGCCATTTGTATTTGATATTTTCTCTAAAATTTCTTCCAAATTGTAATACTCAAATTGTTCAGAAATAGCTTTAAAAATGCTTGGAGTTAAAGAAGGGGTTGTTGTTTTTATTTTTATCTCATAGACATTTAATGGCTCTATGCTTAACAACGTGAGAGATATGTTCTTGCCAGGAAAGGCGATCCAACTGAGGTCATTATTGCTTATACTTTTAGCAAATTTTTACTTCTAATAAAGTTTCCAATCTTAAGACAAAATCAGAAAATTTGCTTATTAAGTTATCTGGAAGTCTCTTGTATATTCTAACTTTAGAACTTTTAAGTACAATTCCATTTATTTTAGTCTAAAAAAGTTCTCAATCTATTCTTTCTGCGATACCACTTAGGTTTAGCTGTTGAGCAATGAAATCAAGGATCAATGAAATAGTTTGCGCCATCTAAAAAGATATTTAAGCGACCAAGCTTTTTTTACACAAAGGGATCAAGATATTGACAATTAATTGGTCGACTTGAAGAATTTTCTGTAAAAATTTTTCACATCCTCGGCTTTTGTTATAAACATTTTAAATAATGAATAATCAATGTCTCCCCTTGGCTCCATTAAAATATAAGTACCTAATTCCAAACGTCTATATCTAAAAACCTCATAAATATTTATTGAAGAATAAAAAATATATACCCGTTCAAAATCCTCAATACTGTGAGAATATTGTTTCAATACTTCCAGTAAATCTAATAAATCTAAAAACATAGTTTTAAATTCAGCGAATGCAGATAAAATATCAGGTCGCTGTTCCAAAAGCAATTTGTGATCTTTAATAAAATTATTAATATAAATACACATTAGCTCTGAAAATACGGGTTCCTCATCAACAGTTTTTCCTTCCGGGTCATATTCAATAAAATAAGTAGGAGGGTCACTTTTTTCATTACAAAGGAAGAATCTATATTGATATCCCTCATGTACTGAAAAAACAAAACCATTTTCGGGGAAAATCAAGGCAGGGTTAGATAAAGGAACAAACATTTTGTGATAATATTCTTTATCAAATAGCCTTAGACAGCCATATGGATCACTCCAAGATCTTACAATTTGAGTATAAAAAAAATTTGAGACGGGTTGCATATGAGATATTTTCCTTCCAAAATTTCTCATAAACTCTTTATATGAAGATGGTAATTCTATTTTTGCCGGATGCAATGCTTTTAAAAAAGTAAGATCTTCTTCTGTACACCCAATTATTTCTCTTGAGTCAAGGTCTACCAGCTCTGAAAGTGCTTTTCTAATTGATAATATGAACGAATAGGTTGGCATCACTATTTAGATTTATCATAATATACTCCATATTGAACATTTACTGATAAATGAGGGAACATGCCTTTTAATTTAGAAATAGCATTATCACAAGCAGAACAAGGGGGCATTTCTGTAAATATATGGACCTCACCTGAAACTCTCTCTTTTCCTTCCAATTCTGCCTCTGACCTTTTTTTATCAGGAAACTGCTGCGGATTATTTAATTTTTCCCTTGCAATTCCTGTGATTGTTGATATAACCACATCGTATATATACGCTACCAATTTTCGTTCGGCATCTTGACTTGAGTCTTTACCATACCCAGGATCCCCTGATGTTCGAACAGGGCTGAAAATTAACTTCATATTTTTGGGAACTTCTGTCATAAATCCTATTTTACTCCATTCAATTTTTTGTGAAGTTTTAACTGGATTATATTTAGAGCTAATAGTTGCGAAATTTGATGCATCTACAATTTGATCATCTACCTTTATGCTATAAAAACCATAAGCAAAATTACTGTTTCCTAAGCCTTCTTTCGGATCATTTAAGCCGGTTACAAGCCTTGTCTCAATAATTTGTTTCAAAACATCAACATTCTTTTTAATTTCCTTAATTGCTGTTAAATCCTCACTTGTTAAAATCTCTGGTCTCTTAGATATTTTCTTTTTTATTGTATCATATCTTGTGAAGAGACTTTCATACCTCGTCCTCATATCTGCTTCAATTCTAGGAGCGTCTCCACTAATGGGAACTCGGATTGTTTCAATATCAATATTTTCTATAATTTCTAAACAACGTTTAACAACTTCTTTGTTTTCATTTGGTGCTACCTCACTCACTAATCCTTTTTTATAATGTTGAATAAACGATTCAACAGGTAATGAGATATACTTCTCTTCCGTTCCCTTGAAGACTACATTTGGGTTTTCTACCTTCGTAATAATGTATATATCATTTAAATTAATGCCATATGCCCCAGGACTTGCCGTATATTTAATTGAATCACCTATCAATAGGCTTTCAGGCAAAAGTAGATCATGGAACTTAGCATCTCCATATATATCAAAGTTATTAGCTGTAATTTGTATATGAAAATCGAATTCATGATCTTCTTCTACCTTTTGAAGGTTATCAAAACTAATTTTCAATCTATTACTATTCTTTAAACTTGGCTGATACTCTTTTTCAAGATCTCTTGCTAATCTAGATTTTTCATCATAAAATTTCTTCGCTTCAGTTTCTTTTTTCGTTATAGGAGCCTCGAGTTTTTTCTTAATTTCCTTACCTATCCTTTCATGCTCCTTCCTATCAACATCAGTCGTCTTATCATCTCCCTTATCTTTCTCAAAATCCTTCTTAGTATCTTCAGCCTTCTCTTTATGTTTATCCTTATCTTTTGCCTTGTCTTTATCTTTGCCTAGCAGCTTACCTGCTATCTTCTTAACCTTATTGGTAATAAAATCAATAACCTTATCAATCACCTGATCAATCGGCTTCCTGATCCTGTGAATGATCTTCGTAATTCTTTCAGCTATACCACTCAGGTTTAGCTGTTGAGCAATGAAATCAAGAATCAATGGAATCGTCTGCGCCATTGTCTTCTCAATAAATGCAGATGCCTGACCAAGTGCTCCGCTGGCAATAGCTGCGATAGAGTCGAAGACGGAGTTAACGAAGTTTAATCAACAAGCTTAAGAGCTTCTTCTGGTGAGCTACCGTTTTGTACAGCTTCTATTACGGGAATATATTTATCCATCATGTAACTTACAAATCTAACTGGATTTTCTAACATTGGAAAGGTGAGTTCATCATCAGTAAAAACAATGGAGGTGGCAAATCCAAATTCACCATCACTTACGTCTAACCCAAATGCACCATGATTAACACCTGAATTTATATGATTAAAAAAATTAATAAATTCAAGTGATCTTGAAGGGTCCACGTTAATTGGCGATATGGCATCGCAAAAAATAATACCATTAGTATAATTATTGACTTTTAGCCAAACAGTAAAAGTATCTATCGTTCCTGTAAATTCCATCCTATAGGAATTAGCATTTTCTTGATGGAAGAAAAAATTTTCTTTGGCAAATTCTTCAATAAAATTATCTAGAGGCCCCATAACTATTAATTCTGTCTTGCTGTATTATAAGCTTCTTCATATTTAAAATTAGAATTAATGATAAGTTTTATAGCTTTGCTATAAACATTTATCATTTCAACGCACCTGCTAAGTGTATTTTCAATTAGCTTTTCAGTAAGTCTAATGTTTATTAAAATTAAAGAGCTTTCAACTACGACTCTTTTGATTTCTTCATTATAAATGAATCTGGCTATAGGATATTTATTGTTTATATGATTTATAAGAAATAAAATCTCATCTACTTTCTCTGAAGGAATATCAAAAGGAATAATTCCTTGAAACAATAACAAGCCTCTTTCATCATCATGAATTAGATTCATTAATATATACCCAGCAGAACTTACGTAACCAAATCGAAATTTATTTTCAGAAGATTGTACAAGAACATAACCAAGATGTTCTAATCCAGATAATATAATTATTCTATTATTATTCATTGAGTATATACCCCTTAATAGTTTCTTTAAACATTTGTAAAGTTTCATTTTCAGACATATGACCTTCTTTAAATAATTCAAATGCAGCTTTTAAATTGTCCATTAAGCGAGTATTGCTTTTGACAGCTTCTAGATCTCTGTTTGTAACCTTTTTCTTTTTGTCTGTTTCTAAATTTCCTTCATTATCTACTAAACGAGGATCAACTTGCTTTATATCTTCTTTTATTGTAGGATTCATTCGTGCATCTGAGCCTCCTTGTGTCATTGACATGTGATCGAAAGCACTTATTGGTGGAAGACTCTTTTCTTTTGCCATTTTTTCTTCTTCAGCAAGCACGTCACTTTTGGTAACTAAAAGGTGAGTAATATGAGCTATTGAATATCTGCTTGGTTCGGCAACCATTGCAGCTAGAAACATAGCCGTTTTATCCTCCGAAAGTCCTATAGGATTAGGTAAAGCTTCAAAAACGCTTTTCATTTGTGAAGGAGAAATATTAAAGTTTTTATAATTATATCCTCCTTCAACGTCATTTAAAGGTCCAATTCTGTAAAAATGCTTATTCCCCTCTTTTACAGGCTCATTTCGCCTTTCTTTATCTTTGTGTTTTATCCCATTTTCATAAAGATTACTATCAAGATAGTATGCACCACCTCCAGTAACCCGATTCGGATATATATAATAATTCAGACTTTGATCTACAAAGAATTTATATCCTAATGCAGTAAATACGTTATTATCATAATATTTGGCCCCACAAGCAACGGAATATTCAATCTGAATACTTGCCAAAGCATCATGAGCATCTTTGGCCTCTTTGCCTATTTTTTCTTCCTCTTTTTTCTTATCAATTGTAGCTTGTAGCTTTAATTTTTCATCTTGAACGTTAGTATTATTTTTTTCTCCAGAAGACCTTTTTGTGGAAACTTCTTTAGACTTTTGTTCTTGTGTCGCAAGTTTATTTTCCTCAATCTTCTCCTTAGAAAACCCCTTATACATCTCCCTGCCTAGTTCTTTTAATGCTCTATTCAATATAACAACAAACTTCTTATCGTCCTCAGGATTTTCGAGCATTATAACACCATCTGCAGTTGTATTGTTAGGAGCGATGGTAACTCTGATGCTTATCTTCTTATCATTTTCAACTTTGCCTATTGGTTCAAATGTAATACTTGTTTTTAGTGAATCTTTTAAACGCTTATTATATTCAGCTTCGAGCTCTTTTGCCTGTGCTAATTTTTCATTGTATTCGGCTTCAACTTTCTTAGCTTTTGGAGGAGATTGAAGCTGTTTAATAATTTGCTGAACATAAACCTTATGCTCCTTCCTATCAACATCCGTTGTCTTATCATCTCCCTTATCCTTCTCAAAATCCTTCTTCGTATCCTCTGCTTTCTCTTTATGCTTGTCCTTATCTTTTGCCTTGTCTTTATCTTTGCCTAGCAGCTTGCCTGCTATCTTCTTAACCTTATTGGTAATAAAATCAATAACCTTATCAATCACCTGATCAATCGGCTTCCTGATCCTGTGAATGATCTTCGTAATTCTTTCAGCTATACCACTCAGGTTTAGCTGTTGAGCAATGAAGTCAAGAATCAGAGGAATGGTCTGAGCCATTGTCTTCTCAATAAATGCAGATGCCTGACCAAGTGCTCCGCTGGCAATAGCTGCGATGGAATCAAAAACAGAGTTAACAAAGGCAAGTATTCTGTCCCAGTTATTGACAAGGAAAATAACACCATTGTAAATCCCCAATACAGCCTGAACAATAGCTCCTGCAGGGTTGATCATCGTCGCAAGTCTGATAAGACCTTGCTTGATCATATTGGTGATAGCCCACTCTTTGGCGCCTTCAATGAATTCGATTTTGATAGAATCTGCCTTATCAGCCATCATGTCGTACATGGCAATAGGACCTTTCTCTTTCACTTCCATCATCATTTCGACACCTGTCTCAGCCATCTGCACTTTGTCTTCTCCAACCTTGTTGCTAAGCTTGCTTCTGAGGCTTGCATAAGTAAGACCTAGTACCTGAAGGGTCAATGATACAATCCCTTTAAGGTCAAACTTTTCAGGTAATTGTATCGGAAGGGAGTTAAGCTGACCTGTAAGCCAGTTCATGAAGCCTTCACCAAGGTGCTTCATGATGTTTGCGCCGAAGTTCTTAACACCTCCGCCAACAGCAGCAGCAAGGTTTTTAAGGAACTGTATAGGATCACTTACTACAGCAGTAAGAACAGCTTTCCCCTTGTTGATTATGCCCATGATTTCGTCTGCACTGTGGCCTGCAGTTTCAAGGGCCCATTTAAAAAATTTAAGTGCGGCATCAACCAGAAGATCACCCATTTTAGAAAGGAAACCAGACATCTCCTCTTTCATCTTTTCGATCTTCTTGTCAATATTGGCTATGGCTTCAGCACGTTTCTTGGCAAGTTCTTCTTTAAGTTCCTCAGCAGCTTTGTTTACTTTCTCATCAAGTTCATCAAGTTTTTTCTTGATTTCTTTTTCAGCCTCTTCTCCTATCTTCTGCAGAGCCGGACTAAGGCCTTTTACATATTCTTCAATCTCTTTCCTTGCATTGGCAATTAATGTTTTGCATTCATCAATTACCTTCTGACTATCGTTTATTATTTTAGAAATTGCTCCATCTATTCTTGTAATATAGATTGCTTTTTCTTCTTCAAATATCTGCTTTACTTCAGGAAGATCATCTATTCCCAGGAACCAGTCACGGACTTTATTGAACTTACCTCCAACACCTGAATAGCGTTCATCTTTGAACTTCTCCATTTTAGTGTTGACATTGTTCTCAAATGCAGAAGACGCTGATGCTTCCTCTCTGTCAAAGGCTGCAAGCGAATCGGTCTTGAGTTTGGTGAGTTTATCCTGAACCTGTTTGTTTACATCTTCATAGATCTTGTTGATGTGATCGGTAACCTCTTTCTTCTTGTCTTCCAGACTTCCCTTTGTCCCTACCTGGCTTCCACGCGCGCTGCCCAATCCGGCTGCACGCTCTTTCTCCATCTTGCCTTTTTCATCAGCTTCTTTCTTTTGAAGCTCCGCCTCGTTCTTGCCGTGCAGTTCTTTCTCTTCTGAACGTAAATTACCAGGCTCTTCCTTGGCTTTTTTATCTATATCTTTCTGAATCTTTTTGGCTTCAAAAAGGTCACCGGAATCAACCAGATCCAGATGTTCCTGTTTGATACCTTCTTTTTTCAGAAGATTATCAGACTCGGTAAGATAAGAGTTAAGATCTATAGACTTTTCATCTACTTTTGGTATAAGATTATTTCCTGGATTAATTTCAGGAGTTGCAGGAGCTTGTTCTATGTCTGCAAAAGGAACAGATTTGCGAGGCTCATCAGGCTGTGGAGTCTTATCAAGGACTTCAAAGGTTCCTGTCACTTCACCTGCTTTGGCATCAATCGCTGCCTTTACCTTATCCCCAATTTTAGAGGCGACACGATTGTCTTTGAAATTATCTACATCTTCTACCTTCTGAGGCAATGATGCCTGTAAGGATTGATTGAGCGTAGACTTTGCTTCATCTTTATTTACTTCAGGAGCTTCGGCTTCGGCAACTTTGCCTACCTGTCCGGCATTGACCTCTGCTTCTTTCTCTGATGTTTTTTCTACAACAGCTCCTTTGGTCTTATCCAGTTTGGTTGTAGCGTCTTCTTTCTTTTTCTGATTAGTGCTTAAGCCTCCTATCTTCGAGCCAGCCTGAGCTGCCTTAGCTTTGGAATGAGCTTCCAGATGGGTCTTTTCTTTTTTATCAAGAGCAGTATTTTCCTGTTCAACCCGCTCTGGTCCTCCATCCATAGAGGCATCAGCCATATCGATAATTCTTCCTCCGCTTCCACCACCACTTGTTGCTTTTTTCTCTGGCTCCGGAAGATCTTCTGCTGATGCTGACTTCTCTTCAACAGAAGCAGCGCTTGCCTTACTCTCTGCACCTACAAGAGAAGGTAGCTCTTGTGCCTTTCCTGAATTATCTGAATTATTATCCGAAGGAGTTGCGGACTGAGCATGTTCAGGCTGTTCTGCAACATCAGCCTTTTCCTCTGAATCGCTTTCTTCTGATTTGCTTTCCGCTGATTCGCTTTCTTCCGATTTACTTTCTTCCGAGGTATTTGAATTTGGAACAGCAGGCTTTTCCTTGTTTGTTGGCGTTTCTGCCTTTGCATTGGCTCCAGCTGCTGCCTCAGCGGTAGCTGGAGGAGCAGTTACACTATCTCTGGAATCGTTGGCAGGACTGGCTGTATTTTGAGGTTCTTCAAGATCTTTGGCCTCAGTCTTTTTAGGACTTAAAGCTGAAATAGGTACTACTGATTCCCTTCCATCCGGCTCTGCTGATGTCTTTGAATCAGGACTGGCGGCTGATTGAGGATCTGGATCTGAAGCAGCAGGTGTTTGAGGTGCTTTAATCTCCGGTTCTTTTGTTGAGGATGCCGCCGCTTTCTCTTCCTCCTCTTTCAGTTTTTTTGATATCCTGAATAATAACCGATATAATTTCTCTTCATGAGAATCATCTACAACCTGAGATTGTCTGCTATCTTTTTTTTCTACGACATCTTTATGATCATAGAAATCAACATCAGCAGGACTATATCCATATTGATTCCTGACATTGCCCTGATATCCATATTGTGTGGAATTTTGTCGGGTATCTTCTTTTACCGGTATTTTAACTTTCTTTGCCAAGAATCAAAAATATGGTTGAATTAAAAATGGAACATTTAAACAGAATATTCTCCTTAAATGTAATAAGTTAGATCCTATTTTGCCAGAAAATATGTAAAAAGAAGCTTGGGCAATATGAAAACTTTCCGATCAGTCTTCTACAATCCACCAATGGTTTCCAAAAGGATCTTCAAATCCGCCTGAATATCCATATTCTTTCTTTTCTGGAGCCATCAGAGCAGTGGCCCCATTTTCCAAAGCTTTTTGATATACGTTGTTTACATCTGTCACGTAGATATACATACCAGCAGTTTTTTCCGTCCAGGTCTCCCCTGCTTGTGCAAACATGATTACGGCATCGTGAATCTTTAGTTCGCCGTGCATAATTGTATCTTTTTCTCCCGGAACAATCAATTGTTCCTTTGCACCAAATACAATTTTAGTAAAATCCATAAAAGCCTTAGACTTTTTCAAAATAAGGTAAGGCATAACAGGAAGATAATTCTGCGGAATGTTCATAAGTTGAATTGGAGAGATTAAGTAAGTATACTTCAACAATAATAAGATTTTATACAATTATTCCGATGAAGGCAGGATTATTTTTAAAAAATTCCTCTGATTTTAAATAGGGATTTACTTAAATTTAATCTTTGAACTCAAGCCCTCATCGATGACAGTTAACAAAGTAGTTGAGGCATTTAGAGTTTAGATATTTTTTCAATCTTTATATCTTATTTCTTTGCTGAATAAGCTAACCGAAGAGCTGTTGCGAACAATTATTATCACAGGAGCTTCCGTTTTAACTTCAAAAAATATCAATACAAAATAGATATAAAACTAAAAGCTGAAGTCTCCTTCAGCTTTTAGTTTTATTTATGAATTAATTGTTCTGTTTCTGCCTCTTCAATTTCAGCTATGCCTTCACTATTAATTCCGGTAAGCCTTATCTTTTTCATTTCATTCACCAGCACCGGATCATATTTAGCAGTTACCTTGACATAGTTTTCAGTAAACCCGAACATCATACCGTTTTCTTCATCCGCTTCAAAAAGTACCGTCTTTGTTTTTGATAACTGCTCTTCATAAAACTTGCGTCTTTTCTTCTCTGAAAGGCTTCTCAACATTTTTGAACGTTCATTTCTTTCAGCCATCGGAACCTTTCCTGCCATTTTCACCGCATGGGTATTGGCTCTTTCACTATAGGTAAATACATGCAAATAGGAAACATCCAATTCATTCAGAAAATTATAGGTATCAAGAAAATCCTCATGAGTTTCACCGTTAAATCCTACGATAACATCAACGCCTATACAACAATCAGGCATCACAGATTTTATAGCTTCAACCCTTTCCTTATACAATTCTCTTTGGTATCTTCTTCTCATCAGTTTGAGCATTTTGTTACTTCCTGATTGAAGAGGTATGTGAAAATGAGGTACAAATCTATTTGACTTAGATACAAAGTCTATGATTTCATTGGTAAGCAAATTAGGCTCAATACTGGATATCCTTATTCTTTCAATTCCATCAACATTATCCAGTTCTTTAACTAAATCAAAAAATGTATTGACTTTTTCTCCATTAATAATTCCGTAATCACCAATATTAACGCCGGTAAGGACAACTTCCTTAACTTCTGTAGCAGCTATTTCACGTGCACCTGCAAGAATATTTTCTATAGTGTCACTTCTGCTATTCCCACGTGCGAGAGGAATAGTACAGAATGAACAAGAGTAATCACAACCATCCTGAACTTTAAGAAAGGTTCTTGTCCTGTCTCCATAAGAATAAGCTTGATTAAATGAAGTTGCGTCTTTTATTTCAGATGCGAATACCTCGCCTTTATCTTTTTTCTCAAAAGTGCCAAGCAATTCAATCAATCTGAATTTTTCCGCAGCTCCCAAGACGGCATCAACTCCGGGGATTTCAGAAATTTCTTTAGGCTTTAATTGGGCATAACAGCCTATCACTGCAATGAAAGCATCAGGAGAATATTTAAGCGCTTCTTTTACAACCTTTTTGCATTTCTTATCTGCATTTTCGGTCACCGAACATGTATTAATGACATATACATCTGCTTTTTCCTGAAATTCAACCTTTTGAAAGCCATTCGTTTCAAAGAGCCTTCCAATGGTAGAGGTTTCAGAAAAGTTTAATTTGCAGCCAAGGGTATAAAAAGCTACTTTTTTCATACTGCAAATTTACTTATTTATTCAGATAATCCTGAAAAGAAACCTGCAAATAAGCCCTTCCATTTTTAATAGACTGAGTATCACCCGTTCCTTCTTTGAATACAGGCTGATTAGAGATATTATCATACACCACTTTGCAACTGTCATTCATAAGCCCAAATCCATTATTAAATGCGTAGTATGCAAATGGATTTTTACACGGGGAAAACAAATCTCTGCTAAAGCGGAATCCTTCAGAAGTTTTGTCAAACTGAGTTAAAAGAGTGCTTGCAAGATCCGTTTGAGATCCCATTTGAGTGATAACTGTATCTTTTTTCTCAAGTGCCCCGCCCAACCAAAGCATCGGTATTTTGAATTCCTGAGGTTGATGAGTTGCGATATCATTTCCAGGCATAGCATGCCCGTGATCAGCAGTAATAATGATAAGTGTATTATCCCACCAAGGTTGCTTCTTTGCTTCATCTATAAAAGCTCCTATACTTGCATCAGTATAATGAAGAGAATTTAGAAACATTCTTTCTCTGGTATCAGGCGATAGGAGAGGTTTCTCGGGAATCTCAAAGGGTTCATGACTGCTTAATGTAAATAAAGTATTAAAGAATGGTTCTTTAAATGATTTTGTATCATGTAGCATTCTGTTTAATACTATTTCATCATGCGCTCCCCACTTGGAATTTTGTTCTTTTTTATCAAATGCTTCAATTCCTGTAAGCTTGTCAAAGCCGCAGTGACACAGGTAAGACTTGATATTGGCGAACTCCATTTCTCCTCCATAATAAAAAGAAGTATAGTATTTATCCTTCTTAAATTGTGATGGAAGTGTTGACAATTTGGTCGTCTTTCCGGGAAATGTTATGATAGATGTTGTTGGCTGTGCCGGATATCCGCTCAGCAAAGCGATGATTCCCTTTTCACTTCTATCACCGCTTGCATAAATATTATCAAAGTAAACCCCTTCTTTGATCAACTCTTTAAACCTTGGAGTAATCTGCTTTCCTTCTACATCATTCAAAGCCTTTGCAGTAAAGCTCTCCCATATGATTAGGATAATATTTTTCTTCCCTTCTTTTAAAATTCTTATAGAAGGTGTATTCTCTTTTTGGTATAATGAATTGACAACATTCTCACTATCTTCTTTACTCAAAAACACAAAAGGGTTTTTAGTACTGTAAGTTTTCTCAAGAAGCGAATGAGTAAGGTTCCATGGAACATTAACAGCCGCCTGATTTAAAAAGCTATTGGTTGAGAAATAAACCGCACTCTGATTGATAGGTGCAAGCTGAAGACCTCCCCTGATAAGAATGATCAGAGATGCAGTAAGAGGAAGTACAAGAAAGATAGCTCCGATACTTTTCTTTTTTGTATCCACATTTTTAAAAACTAAATAGAATAGAAAGAAAGAAGAAAAGATTAATAACGCCAGTATTCCCAATAAAAGACTTACAGGAGAAGCGCCTGCCGATGCAAGCATTTCTCCTGGAGTATTTATATATTTCAGTGGAGTCGCATCCAGACGATACCCCCAGAATGAAAAGAGCTCCAGATCTATTATATGGAGAAAAGTCACCAGGGAAGCCAACGCTAGTGTGTATATTTTAATAATCTTTTTAAAAAGATTAAAATTCTGAAAAAACGAAGAAACAGCGATTAGCAGAAAAGGCAAGATTGAGAAATATGCCGTAATAGACAAATCAAGTCTAAGTCCATAAAAAAGGACCTTCAGACTATTAACCAGACCAAATTCTGAATAGGTTTTAAAATGATAAATCAAGAATAAAACCTTTGCAAGAAGGAAAAAAGCTACCCAGAAAAACAGGTATCTGAAAATATATTCAATTCTAGCTTTCACAGTTAAATATTATTTGAAATTAGATTACAAAGTTGGGGATAAAATAATTCAATCATAAAATTTGTTATGAGAATTAGAAAAAATATTAAAAAACTAATTCTCTGGCCTTTAAAAAGATAGAACTGACAAAGAAGCAATTATGACAGGGAATTACTCAAAAAAATGTGTTTTTTTAGAAAAACTCATTTATTTTTAATGGAATTTTTCTAAAAAAAATCTGTTTTTAGGTCAAAACGACAAAAAAACATTAGAATAACCGACCAAATAATAAAAATTTCATATTTTTACCACAAAACCAAAAATTCAAAAATCCTAATATGGCTTATTTAAGATTTAAGGCGCTTGAAACTGTAGGAAACAGGGAAACTGTGAAAGTAACAGTACCTTCAATTAAGGTTTCTGATTATTACGGCACCAATGTTTATGGCACTGAAGCTATGAGACAGACTTTATCAAATGCTGTCCTCAAAAAAGTAATAACTGCGATTGAAAAAGGCGAAAAAATTGATGGTGCTACTGCAGATGCTGTAGCTGCTTCAATGAAAGCCTGGGCAATCGAAAAAGGTGCTACCCACTACACTCACTGGTTTCAACCCTTAACTGATGCAACTGCAGAAAAACACGATGCTTTTTTTGAAGCTGATGAAAATGGAAGAGCCATTGAAAAATTCAAAGGATCTGCACTAGTTCAGCAAGAGCCTGATGCCTCTTCATTTCCAAATGGTGGTATCAGAAATACTTTTGAAGCCAGAGGATATACAGCGTGGGATCCTTCTTCTCCCGCTTTCTTAATGCCAAATTCCTCAGGAACCAACACCCTTTGTATCCCTACAATCTTTGTATCTTATACAGGTGAGGCCCTTGATTATAAAACCCCGCTTTTAAAATCACTTGCTGCAATTGACAAAGCTGCAGTTGATGTTTGTGATTATTTTGATAAAGATATTACTAAAGTTACTGCAACCCTTGGTGCTGAGCAGGAATACTTCCTTATCGACAAAGCCCTATATATGGCTCGTCCTGACCTTATTATGGCGGGTAGATCTGTATTTGGTCACTCACCTGCAAGAGGTCAGCAGCTTGAAGATCACTACTTCGGTTCAATTCCTCCGAGAGTAAACAACTTCATGGTTGATTTTGAAATTGAAGCTTTAAAACTTGGTCTTCCTGTAAGAACTCGTCACAATGAAGTGGCTCCAAGCCAGTTCGAGGTAGCTCCTACTTACGAAGAGTGTAACCTTGCCTGCGACCATAACCAGCTTTTGATGGATGTGATGCAGAAAGTTGCCGAAAAACATAATTTGAAAGTTCTTTTCCATGAAAAACCATTCTCTGGAATTAATGGTAGTGGAAAACACAATAACTGGGCTCTAAGTACTAACACTGGTAAAAATCTTCTTCAACCAACCAGCAAACCAAAAGAGAATCTTATCTTCCTTACTTTCTTTGTGAACGTAATTAAGGCTGTACATGATTATGCAGATTTATTAAGATCATCTATTGCAACTGCAGGTAACGACCACAGACTAGGTGCTAATGAGGCACCTCCGGCAATTATGTCTGTTTTCGTAGGTCAGACTTTGGGTGAAATGCTTGATGAATTAGAGAAAAATGGTAACATCAAAATTGACAAAGGTGATAACGTTTATATGAAACTTGGAATCAACAAGATTCCAGAAATTCTTTTGGACAATACTGATAGAAACAGAACTTCTCCATTTGCCTTCACAGGAAATAAATTTGAATTCAGAGCGGTTGGTTCAAGCCAGAACAGTGCTCTTCCTATGACTGTTCTTAATACTATAGTTGCTGAAACGCTTACTAAGTTCAAAGAAGATGTTGACAAGCAAATTAAAAAAGGAACTAAGAAAGAAGTAGCCATTATCAATGTATTGAGAGATTACATCGTTGCTTCTAAAAAAATCAGATTTGAAGCAAACGGTTACTCAGAAGAGTGGGTTAAAGAGGCTGAAAAAAGAGGATTGGCAAATGTAAAAACAACTCCTGAAGCGCTAGATTTCTTCTCTACTGAAAAAGCTGTTAAGATATTTGCGAAACATGATGTAATGAACGAGCGTGAAGTTCATGCAAGACATGAAATCATGCTGGAAAACTATATCAAGAAAATCCAGATTGAAGGTCGTGTAATTGGAGATCTTGCATTAAACCATATCATACCTACGGCTATCGCTTACCAAAACAAACTTATCACTAACGTGAAAGGATTGAAAGATCTTGGTCTTGAAAAAGAATCTAAACCTGTAGTTGATATTATCAAGGAAATCTCTAAGCATATCAGTACCATCCAGACAGAAGTTGAGGAAATGACTGAAGCTAGAAAGAAAGCTAACAACGTTGAGGAAGCAAGAAAAAGAGCAATTATGTATGGCAGTGACGTTAAAGGTCATTTTGAGACTATCAGATACGCTGTTGACAAATTAGAGCTATTGGTTGATGACGAAGATTGGCCTTTGGTTAAATACAGAGAAATGTTATTCTTAAGATAATTTCCAAAAAAACTCCGGAGCAAATTATTCCGGAGTTTTTTTTATTCCCCCCCTCAAGATCTCCGATTCATTTCAAGTCGGTCTTTTATATTTCTGATCCCCCTATCAAACAAATAGCCCTTCTTTTGCCCTTTCTCTTCACCTTGAGTTTGGGACCAATTTTAAGATCATCCAGCAAGTTCAATATTTTATTATTGAGATTAAACTTGCTTGTTTCAGATGTATAAGCATATGGGCTGATTTAAACACCCGAATTAGGATGATTTGATATTAGTATAAAAAAGAAGAGGCGGCCTGAATAGGCCGCCTCTTCTTTTTTATTGCTTTCTATAAGCTTACTTTTTCAAAACCTTATTAGTTGTATTATCTACATTCAGGTAATAAACGCCTGAAGATAAGTCAGCCATGTTTATTTCTTTCCCAGCACCTTTTCTCACCACATTTCCATATGCATCTAATACTTCAAAATCAGCTTCTCTTGAAAGGTAAATCTTATCAGTAACTCTTTTTGGATACCAGGTGATTGGAGCAAGGTCAGAATTAAACTCTAGAACCTGAGAATAAAATACTTGCCCATCATTTTCAAGATATTTGATTCTATACTTATTTAGTTTTGAATGGTGAGCTGATTTAATATCATAGTTGTTTAACATTCCTGATTCTTTACCGGATATTTCTTTCACGGTAACCCAGCTGTTATTGATAAAATGCTCAACAAAGAATTTACCTCTTGGCTTTTCTCCTTTAGTAGCCCACATGATATTTTCCGGATCGATATTGAATGAACTGAACTGAAAGCTACTAGAGGCCCTAATTACCTGAGGATTAAGAACTTTAGGCTTACAATCGTCTTTATGAGTGATTTTTACGGTAACCGGATCATTCAACTTTAAATTTGAAAGGTCAATTTCGTAAGCACTAGACTGAATATTAGACATGACTTTTACATCGTTCACAAAAACGTCATTAGTACAAAAATCCTTCATGTTCCCTGTGAAAGGATTCTGCACATAGAGATTTTTTCCCTGATAAACGCCTGAAACTGTTAAAATCCCAGCCTTTGCTCCGGTAACAAAGAGAATCAGCGACAATAACAAAAATTTGGTTTTCATAAATTTCATTCAGTTCTTGATAAGCAAAAGAATTTGATAAGCCTAAACTTATCCATTAAATACAAATCTAAGCAAAAATGCGCATTATTTAATAATTTTACAAGTAACAAAACTTATTATTTTTATCACTTTTGTTAGACAAAAATTTTTAAAAAAAGTTTTCAGTTTCCTGAGAAATTAATGAACTTATTTGCTTATCCTTTATATTTCCGTTGACAAATCAGAAGCTATTTCTTTTAAAAGTGGAGTTTAATTCGTTTAAAATATTTTTAGTCTTATATCGTATTCTCTAAAAAATCGTTCTATTTTTAGAAAAAAAACTACAGATTTTTTTTCTTTGAGTTAACAGTTTCTACTACTTCTGATTTATAGTTTATGCTAAAACGACTGATGTTTTTTTTCTCTTTATTATTTATCCTTTCGGAGGTAAAAGCATCCTACCTCTTGGTACCAATGGATAATACTCAGAAAAATCACTTAAAAGCTTATGGTATTGCTTACTGGATTCTGACCAAAGAAGTAGAAGTTAACTGGTTATTAAACTATAGAGGTGGTAGTTTTTTATTCAAACAAAATCAGGAATTCCAAAATGAGCTTGTGATAAGAGGTGTAAGTTATGAGGTAATTTCAGACGCCCAGCAACTTTCCATTCTTGAAGAAATCAGTAGTCCCGATGTAAACATGGATGTTGTTAAACTGGAAAAAGCTCCGAAAATTGCTGTATACAGCCCTAAAACCAAATTGCCCTGGGACGATGCTGTGACCATGGTACTTACCTACTCTGAAATTCCTTACACAGTAGTTTTTGATGATGAAGTGCTCAATGGAGACTTGCCCAAATATGACTGGCTCCACCTCCACCACGAGGATTTTACAGGACAATATGGTAAATTTTATTCCATGTATAAATTTCAGCCATGGTATGTCAAACAACAACAGGAATATGAAGAATCTGCTAGAAAACACGGATTCAATAAAGTTTCTCAGCTAAAACTCGCCGTGGTAAAAGGGATTCGTGATTTCTGTGCCGGTGGTGGATTTCTCTTTGCCATGTGTTCTGCGACTGATACCTATGACATAGCACTCTCTGCAGAAGGCGTAGATATTTGCGAATCTATGTATGATGGAGATCAGGCAGATCCGTCTGCTCAAAGGAAACTGGACTACTCAAAAACTTTTGCTTTCAAAGATTTTACCATCAGCATGGATCCTTATGAATACGAATATTCTAATATTGATAATCTTCCTCAGGAAAGGAATCTAGCTGAAAACAATGATTATTTTAACTTATTCCAGTTTTCTGCAAAGTGGGATCCAGTGCCAACAATGCTCACCCAGTCTCATGAATCTAACATTAAAGGTTTTATGGGCCAAACAACTGCATTTAAGAAAAAATTGCTAAAAACTGATGTGTTAGTACTTGGTGAAACCAAATCTATAAACGAAGCCAGATATATACACGGTTCATATGGAAAAGGTACCTGGACGTTTTATGGAGGTCATGATCCGGAAGACTATCAGCACTTTGTAGGAGAAGAACCAACAGATCTGAATTTACATCCCAATTCTCCGGGTTTTAGATTGATTCTCAATAACATTCTATTTCCTGCTGCTAAAAAGAAAAAGCAAAAAACCTGATTGTTTTTTGCTTTGCAAATTTCACTAGATATTTTCCTTGGTGGTTAATGCATTCTGTCTCCGCGGATCTCAAGATTGGTGATGATTTCAGCCTCCGCATCCAGCATCTCTTGCCACCTTACTTTCACTACATCTTCTGGCATGTATTCTTTTGCAAGATCCAGGAAGGTACGGTAATGACCCGCTTCTGAAATCATAAGTTCTCTGTAGAAATCCCTTAATTCTAAATCTGAAATGCTTTCTGACAAAAGTCTGAATCGTTCACAAGATCTGGCTTCTATCAAGGCACTAATCAGTAATTTATCCATAAGTTGTCTTTCTAGTTTATTGCCTTTTCTTTCCAGCTTCATTAACTCTACAACATATTTATCAATTCTTTTTGGGCCGAGTGAATAACCTCTTTTTTTAAGCTCCTTGAGAACCATTCGAAAATGCCCCCACTCTTCCGTGACGATCGGCATTAGAGTTTCAACCATTTTTTCTTTTTCAGGAAACTGAATAATCAGCGAAATACAGGTAGAAGCAGCCTTTTGCTCACAATAGGCATGATCTATCAAGATCTCTTCAATACTTTTTTCCGCAAGATTAACCCAGCGCGGATCTGTAGGAAGCTTTAATCCAAGCATAATTCGTTAAATAAACCACAAAGATAAGACTCTTCATAAAAAGTAAAAAGGCCGGAATTGCGTCCGGCCTTCATATTATAACTAATGCTTATATCCATTTATTAATCAAAAAACATCCACGTAATACCAAAATCAAAGGATCTCGGAAGACCTGGGTACCCGGGAGTAGTATAATATGTATTCCTAAACGGCGAAGAGGGAGAGCCTACTCCTTGAAGCAAATTGGATATTTTCACAAATACATTTGCTCTTTTAACTCTTACGTCAAAAAATAAATCAACAAGCATATAATTTTTTACCGGTATTGAATTATTCAGATAAAATTGCTGTATCACAGGCATGTATCCATTCGCATTGTAAGTAGATCTCCAGAATGCATCAAGTCCCAGTTGCAAAACAGCAGCCTTATGAAATGCTCTCGTTTGAAAATAAGCCCGAGTGTGACTGTAAATTTCCGGAACATTCAATACAGGAGCCCCATCATACTTTGTATAAATGAATCTTTCATTAATATTAAAAGTCCCCAATCGTAAGAAAAAATTCATACTTGCCATGTACAACTTAATGTTGCTCTTTTCCTGAGCCGGAACAAAGCTTTCATTAAAGTATATATAATCTGTTATGCCTGTATATCTGATTCCCGGATTTATCCTCAATATCCTTCCAACTTTCAAATTTAAATCCACCCAAAGATTATCTGTAGTAGTGTTATTAAAACTTTCATTGTTCCAGCTCAAAAAATTACCTAAATAATTTAACTGAACAAGAGTAGGTGAATAGTTTATTCTATAAAAACCTCCGGACAAAAACTTGCCTGTATAATATGCCTTTAGGTAATAATCTTCTCCCCCCACATACTTTTGACCTGAGAAGGATAAGACGGAAGTGTCTTTAAAAACGTATGCAAGTTCTCCACCCAAAAAGTTCTCTTTATATTTAATCGTCTTACTAAGAGTATCCGAAATCTGCTCATAAGTAAATTGCTTTGCCCGGAAATAAGCTTTATAATTTAATCTTTTAATTTGCCCCTTTAACCCGATTCTATTTTCCAAAAGATCAAAATCAGTCCTGTCAGTCATTTGAAATGAATTTCTTGGCTTTACATTCAGATTACGGTAAAACAATGTGTCAGCACCGGCTATGGCAAGGTCCCGATACCTATTATCTCTATACTGGTAATCTGCAATATGAAAGATTTGCAATACTGAATCCTTCAGAACTCCATATTGATGATACAAATGAAAGTTATTTCGCCTTTCCCTTGTTACACCACTATTTAACTGACCGTCAATCCCCCTGTAATTAGTTAGTCCTTCAATTTTAATTGAATCAATATTTCTAATACCTCCGAACTCATTATTAGTTTGGTGTAAGTGGGTATAGTTAAATAAGAGTTGATACCTTTGATTTTTTGTAAAGTATCTGGTATATACTGCAGCAGCATAACCACTGGCTTGAGGATCTCGAGCAATGGTAGATCCTACCTGCTTCATAGATGCTACTCTTCTAAAATCAACCCCAAGATTCCAGCGAGGATTAACATTTCTGGCAAAATCAGCTTCAAGAATCTGCTGACCTCTGCTCCCCTGCACATACCTTAATTTACTGAAGGGAGATTTAGTATCGTAATAATTGATACCACTAGGATCATAGGCATAAGCATCAAAAATGGTAATACCCAGATTTTTTCCTATGGTCTGAGGAGGTGTATAATAGATCGGATTTAAAGGTGTACCAATCATACCCAGATTTTGATATGGGTTTGCGCCATAAAGATAATCATAAAGGTGTGCATTGGTAAGAGAAGTATCCAAACCATGAGGTCCGCCTTTTATATTATATAAATCTTCTTCCAGAATGTATCTGGTAGTAGTAGGCCCATAAATATTTTTGGTAGAATCATCCAGAATCTGTGCACTGGCGTTGTGCAGAAACATGAATAAACTAATGGATAAAATAAAAAGTAGTCTAAGAGTCACTTTCAATATTAATCAAATCTTGTCAGAACTGTATTTAGAATGGACAGAATTTAAAATCCAATCTTCAAATTTTTGTTTTCCCTCAAGGAATTTTACTTCTATAGGGACATAGAAAAAAGGAATACCTTTCAACATTTCGGCAAATTCCGGGGTCAAAAGTCGTACCATATCCTTTTCTGTTGTGAGTAATCCGGTATCACTACCAAATTCCTTGGCTTTTGCTATTAAATGCCCCACATCTTTTATTGTATAAGTGTGATGATCCGGAAATCTGACACTTTCCTTTAGGTTATAATCATTACTGATTTTTTCAATTACCTGCGATGGGTTGGCAATACCTGCAAAAAAAACTATTTTCTTTGGGATATCCTCAGTTTTTTTGAAAACAGGTACAGGTTTTAGATACTTTATTGTAGTAAAATAGACAGGTTTTTCCTTACCAGCATATTTTCTTACATTATTGCTGATATCATCTCGCTCTGATGGAGATATTAGATCAGGACATTTGGTAACAATTACAGCATCCGCCCTATCCGCACCTTTTCTGGATTCTCTGAGTCTGCCAGCCGGTAAAACCCAATCCTTATAAAAAGGCCTGGAATAATCCGACAAGAGAATATTTATATCAGGTTTTACATATCGATGTTGATAGGCATCGTCAAGCAGAATAACTTTTGTATCTTCTCTTTCATGTAAAATGCAAGGAATTGCATGTGCCCTCTCCTCCCCAACAGCAATGGTGACCCTTTCTCCATATTTATGAAAAAATTGCATTGGCTCATCGCCCAATAAGTTCGCATCGGAATTTTTATCTGCAAGCAAAAATCCTTTGGACTTTCTGCCATAGCCACGGCTAAGTGTAGCAATCTTATATTGATCTGCCAAAACTCTTATAAGAAATTCAACATGAGGAGTTTTTCCTGTCCCTCCAACAGTAAGATTTCCAACATTGATTACAAATGTTTCAAAAGAAAAAGAAGGCTTTTTCTCAATGTCAAAAAGGTAATTTCTTACTCTTGTGACAGCATCATAAAGAACTGCAAAAGGCCAAAGTAATATTTTCAAAACAAACATTTCATTTTAATTGCTGTCAAGGCCGCAATTTAGTAAAATAGCATGTTATTTTTTAAAAGGTGTTAAAATGACCAAAATTAAAGACGTTATAACCTTTCTTGAATCTTTTGCCCCTCCTGCCTATCAGGAAGATTATGACAATTCAGGGCTCCTTACAGGCAATGCAGCGGCTGAGCTTTCAGGAGTTTTAGTTACCCTTGATCTAACTGAAGACGTTATAGAAGAGGCCAAATCATTGGGATACAATCTGATTATAGCCCATCATCCAATTATTTTCAGAGGCCTTAAAAGACTTACAGGAAGCAACTATGTGGAGCGTACAGTGATTAAAGCTATTCAATATGACATTTGTCTGTATGCCATTCACACAAATCTGGATAATGTAAAAAATGGAGTAAACTTTAAAATTGCAGAAAAACTATCACTCCTTAATCCAAAAATTCTTGCACCCAAAACCGGATTATTAAAAAAGCTCATATCATTTGTACCTGTTGCCAATAAAGAAAATGTCCTGTCATCTCTTTATAAAGCCGGGGCCGGTAATATTGGAAATTACAGCAATTGCAGCTTTCAGCTTGAGGGAACGGGTACATTTATGCCGAATGAAAACGCTAATCCTCATATTGGCAAAGCCAATGAGCCAGAATTTGTAACAGAAACGAGAATAGAGGTCATATTCCCAGGTCATCTCCAAAGACAGATAGTTCAGGCTCTCCGAACATCACATCCATATGAAGAACCTGCTTTTGATATATTATTATTGGAAAATGAGAACTTAGAAACAGGATCCGGTGTTATAGGAGAGCTGCACGAAGCCATGGATCCGGAAGCATTTCTGAAATATTTAAAAGAAAGAATGAATCTGTCAGTAATTAAATTTACCCGATTGCTTTCAGGAAAAATTAAAAAAGTGGCTGCCTGTGGAGGCGCAGGAAATTTTCTTTTAAAGAATGCTATCCAGCAAAAAGCAGATGTATTTATCACATCAGATTTCAAATATCATGAGTATTTTGATGCAGATGGAAAGATAGTCATAGCTGATATTGGCCATTATGAAAGTGAAGTTTTTACAAAAGAGCTAATTTGCGAGCTTTTGAACAAAAATTTTACTAATATTGCAGTCGTTTTGTCAAAAATTAACACAAACCCCATAAGTTATATTTAGAATAAATGGAAACCACGATAGCACAAAAACTTGAGGCTCTGGTAAAACTTCAGACCATCGACTCTAAACTCGAGGAAATAAAAAAAATAAGAGGTGACTTACCCGAAGAAGTTAGGGATCTTGAGGATGAGCTTGAAGGATACGAGACAAGGGTTGGTAAGTATCTTAGTGATATCCAAAACCTAAATGACGAAATCACAAAAAACAAGCTTGCAATAAAGGATGCTGAGAAAAATATTAAAAAATATGAAGATCAGCAGAAAAATGTAAGAAACAACAGAGAATATGATGCTATCACTAAAGAAGTTGAGCTACAACAGCTTGAAATTCAAATTAGTGAGAAAAGATCTAAAGAATACCAGCATAAGATCAATCAGAAAAATGACGACATCGCGAATACTCAAAGAATTCTAGATGACAGAAAGAAAGATCTAAAACTTAAAAAAGATGAGCTTGAAACTTTAAGCTCAGAAAGCAAAGACGAAGAAGCTAAACTTTTAAAGGAAAGAGAAAAAGCTTCAAAATCCATAGAAGAAAGATTACTCAATTCTTACAATAAAATCCGCCTTAACGCAAACAATGGACTTGCTGTTGTTTCAGTTAAAAGAGATGCCTGCGGCGGATGCTTCAACACTGTACCTCCACAAAGACAAGTAGATATCAGAGATAAGAAAAAGTTGATTGTTTGCGAACATTGCGGTCGTATTTTCGCAGATGTTGAAACTGTTGTGCTTGAGTCTGCAAAAAAATAACAATTTGAAGTTTGAAGTTTTTAATAGAATATTTAAAAAAAGGGCGACTATTCTAGTACGCCCTTTTTTTATACTTTTTTTCATTTCCATCTCGGCCACTCTTTACGCCCAATTTTCCTTCAACGAAATCAGCAAAGCCAAATATCACGAAGTACTTAAACTAAAATCCGTAACCGGCTTAGCTCTTTCACAACAGGATCAAACAGCAAATGGAATAAATATATATATAGAACATCTTGCCGAGACTATAAAAATGCTAGTAGAAGAAAATCCGGCACTTCTTGAAAGATACAAGCAACAGTCTGAAGCTGCAGAAAACAAAGTATCAGGATTAAACCCACATTCTCCTTATTATTTATTTGTAATAGGTGAAATAAAACTTCAAAGGGCTTTTGTAAAACTTAAGTTCGGAGAAGAAATCAGTTCCATGTGGGAATTACGACTTGCGTATAAAACACTTGCAGAAAATGCAGTTAAGCACCCTGATTTCCTTCCCAACAATAAATCCATCGGACTTTTAAAAATTTTAATTGGTTCAATTCCTGAAAAATATACTTGGATTGTAAACCTAATGGGTATGGAAGGTAGTGTGAAAGATGGATTAGAAATGCTCCGGATACTATCTGAATCTTCAAACCCATTTGCTACAGAGGCAAAAATACTACGGATAGCTGTATTAAATTATATCTTAGGAAAGGAAAGTGGATCAGAGAAGGCTGTAAGAGACTTATATCTCACTGATAAAGACAATTTACTTTACACTTTTTTATATGCTTCCATTTGTATGAAAAATGCGCATTCGGAGGAAGCGTTTGGTATTCTGGAAAACAGCCCCTATAACAATACTTACCTCAACTTTGCCTATCTCCAACTAATGCTTGGAGATATCTATCTACAAAAAGGTTTCTATACCAAAGCATTTCACCTATATAAAAGATTTCTTAGTGATTACAGGGGTGTTAATTTTAAAAAAGAAGCCTATTATAAAATTTTCCTCTGTTATTGGCTTAATAATGAAGATAACAAAGCGATGCTTATACTGCCGCAGATAATAAAAGAAGGTAATGCTATCTATGATGGGGATAAGTATGCACTCTACTTTGCTGAAAACAGAGATTTTTCTGATAAAAATATTATGAAAGCCCGGCTGGCCATTGATGGAGGATACTTCGATTCCGCCGCAGATATACTGGAAAAATTATCACCTAAGAATTTTCACTCCACAAAAGATGAAATAGAATATTATTACAGGCTTGCCAGACTCTACCACAAAACAGACAAAATCTCAGAGGCTATAAAGCATTACAAAAAAACAATTGACCTTTCGGGCTACAAAAAACTATACTTTGCCCCCAATGCAGCACTGCAATTGGGCTATATCTTCAGAAATCAGAACAATAAAGATCAGGCAGTTTTTTACTTTGAAAAAGCTCTTAATTATAAAGACTACTACTATAAAAACAGTATTGACAACAAAGCCCGCGGAGCTTTAAATGAAATAAAAAAAATCTAATGGATCAGACTGTATCTTTTTACATTTTTCGTATTATGATATAAACTTTTTATTTTGATTAACCATCAGACCAAAGAAGAAATTGCCAGGGAACTGGAATGGATACAGGCCTCAAGGTCTGATCCAAAATATTTTTCTCATATTTATGATAAGTATTATAGAAAAATTTTCCTGTTTATTTATAAAAGAACTGACAATGAGGACCTGACGGCAGATATAACCAGTCATGTATTTCTACAGGCACTTTTGAACATCAAAAAGTATGAGTTTAAAGGACTCCCCTTTTCGGCATTTCTTTTTCGCATAGCCACAAACGAAGTGAATTTGTATTACAGAAAAACAAAATCAGTTCGTTCAATTAACATTGAAGAGACGGATATCCTGGAACTGAAGGAAGAACTTCATCTGGATAAAACAGAGGACCTTGAAGATGGAATGCTCAAAGCCATGGAAAATCTGAATGAGAAAGAAATGCAGATAATAGAACTGAGGTTCTTTGATCAAAAATCATTCAAAGAAGTTGGATATATACTAGGAATGACTGAAAATAACGCTAAAGTAAAAACGTACAGAATATTAGATAAATTAAGGGAAATCCTTAATCAAAGATTTAAAGCCTGATCATGGGAAAATTTAAAATTAACAAAAATAAACCCCGACCTTCTGACGATACAATTGCCGGCCATCAAAACTTTGACCAGTTAATAAAAAATTATAATCAGTTGACTGACTACAAAAAGGCAGTAAAGCCACTATACAAAGACAAAAAGTTCCTCGGATTAATCCTGATTATCCTAATAGTATTTCTAGCAATCTGGATTTCCGAAAATGAAGATAATTCCTCGGAAAGTCCCCTGAAAAATCAGAAACAAGAACAAGACAGGTAAACTAATCCAGTTTACCTCTTGTCTCCCGAAGACTCAGACTATCTACTACTTCGCCGTAAATTTCATCCATTAACACCGGCCTTACTACATAATAAGAATAACTTTTGGCATAAGCCGAATCTTCCACAGCCTCTTCTTTGAATATTTTATTTTGATAAGACTTATAAAGCTTTGAAGCTGAGTCTGAAGGTAAATTTTTAATTCCCACTGCAGCTTCTGCAATATGAATTCTTATAAGTAGCTGAACCATCTTTTCCTTTGGAAGAATATCCTCTGGAATTTCTTCAGCAGGCCCCTTGCAAGATGCGGCAGCCAATAATAAAACCAAAAAAAACTTTTTCACGTCGAAAATTACTTATTTTAATGCTAATTTTAAAAAGTCTCTTTCCCTTGTTTAAGTTCAGCAATGAAAGAACTACTGAAGAAAATACGGAAATACGAAATACAAATTAGAAAAGCAGTGAATAATCACATGCATGGTGATTTTCATTCTGTATTTAAAGGATCAGGCCTGGAATTTGACGATGTCCGCTCTTATCAGTACGGAGACGATGTTAGGACTATTGATTGGAATGTTTCAGCCAAAGGTCACGGTACTTTTGTCAAGACTTTTAAGGAAGAAAAAGAACAAAACGTATTCTTCATTCTGGATGTAAGTGCATCACAGGAAATAGGAAAAAATACCAGGAAAATTGACATTGCCAGAGAAATATGTGCTGTCCTTGCTTTGTCAGCAGTTAAAGATAATGGAAGTGTAGGACTGATATGTTTCAGTGATCAAAAGGAAGCCTACATAAAACCTGATAAAGGCATGCGTCATGCCTATCAAATGATTGGGAGCCTATTTAACCTTACTCCCGTTTCAATTAAAACAGATTTGCAGAAATCTTTAAAATTTACATTGACCATGCTAAAGAAAAAAAGCGTGGTAATCTTTATTTCAGATTTCATAGACGAAGGCTACAATACCAATCTTTCTGCTCTTGCGCACAAACACGATCTGGTTGTTATCCATCTCAACGACCCAAGAGAAATCAAGTTCCCCAATCTTGGTATTATCCCTCTTTATGATAAAGAGACTAAGAAAACAATCTGGGTTAACTCGTCTTCTTCAAAATTCAGAGAAAAGATCAATAAAGGGTATGCGGAAAATAAACTTAAGCTCGAGCAATTTTGCAGAAGAAATGGAGCTAACTATCTTTGGGTAAATACAAATGAAGATTATTTATCCAAACTTGTTCAGCTATTTAAAATAAGAAGAATGCGAAGTAAAAGATAGTGATGAAAAGGTATTTGGCGTTAATTCTTATTATAATATTTCCATCTCTTTTAAAGAGTCAGACATTGCCTCCTGATGGATTTTTTCAGGAAGACTCAGTACAAATAGGCGCTCCGTTTGGCTTTGCTCTAAGCCTTACTTACAATGCTCAGGAACAAGTTTTATTTCCAGACTCCAATTACAACTTTAAACCTTTTGACCTTATTGGAAAAAACTATTTTCCAACTAAAACCCTTAATGGAATCAGCAAAGATTGTGTCGTTTACATCTTAGAAACATTTAAAACAGATAGCATCCAAAAATTAAGTCTTCCGGTTTTCTATATCCGAAATGGTGACAGTCTTAAGATTTATAGTCAGCCTGACTCTGTTACAATTATACAAAACATTAAAACGCTGGCAGGACAAAGGCTATTGAGCGATACACAGTATTCCAGCGTTAAACGAACTATTAACTATCCGTTGATTCTTGGAGTAGCTGCAATTGTTTTCTTTTTCCTCTTCCTGTTTTATATGCTGTTTGGAAAGGCGATTGTCAGGAGCTACAAACTTTATGTGATAAGAAAAGCACATCTCACATTTTTGAGAAACTTTGAAAAGCATGAAAAAGAATTTAAGGCAGAAAATGATCCAGATATTGTAGAACGAGCATTAAATTTATGGAAGATTTATCTTACCAGATTAGAAAATATTCCTGTAAATACTTATACCACTACGGAAATCATTGATCTTTATAAGCAGGAAGATTTACAGCAAGGATTACAGGATATTGATAGAGCTATATACGGAGGGCTAGTATCTGCCGCACCCACAAGATCTTTGACTATTCTTAAAAAATTTACCAATAAAAGATTTCTCGAAGTAAAGAATAAATTGAGCAATGTTTGATTTTTTAAAAGATATATCAGACTGGTTTTCCTGGAGTTGGTTTCTTCCTTCGACTTTGAGATCCTATCATTGGGACTCACCTTACTTTCTATATCTCATTCCGATAATTCCCCTTTTAGTCTTACTTAGATGGGCATTTTATTATCGTTTTAGGCAAAAGATGGATGTTGCTTTCCCTTTAAAGGACCTCAACTATTCTTGGTTCATTGGTAAACTCAGGTTTATTCCATATTTTTTTATCATTATCAGTATCTGGCTTTTGCTTGTAGCATTGGCCCGCCCGCAAAAGGCTGATGAAACTGCAGAAGTCTTTAAGGAAGGGATTGATATTGTCCTGGTCTTGGACATTTCAGAATCAATGGAATTAGAAGATCTGCATCCTGATCGACTCTCTGCAGCTAAAAATATTGCTTCACGTTTTATAGAATCCAGAAAGGAAGACAGGATAGGTCTTGTAGTTTTCTCAGGTGATGCCTTTTCTTTATCACCATTAACAACAGACCATCAGTTGGTGCAGAGCTTCATTGCAGAACTGTCTTCTGGAATGATAGAAAGCGGAGGCTCTGCCATTGGAAATGCAATAGGAGTAGCAATTAACAGACTACGTGAATCTCAATCAAAATCAAAAGTGATGATTGTGATCAGCGATGGGGAAAATACAGCCGGAAATCTGAACCCACTCATGGCAGCTAAACTGGCAAAAGCATTCGGAATAAAAATATATTCCATAGCAATTGGCCGTGAAGGAAAGGTCGCCTGGGGAAACGATACAAACGGCAAAAAAGCATATGTCGAATCTCATCTGGATGAATCCACATTAAGAAAAATTGCCCAAATAAGTGAGGGTAGATTTTTCAGAGCCTCCAATAGAAAAGCATTGGAACAAACCTTTACTCTTATAGATTCATACGAAAAAGGAATCATCAGAGAAAACAGATTCAAAAATACTCGTGATTATTATCAGGTTTATTTATTCTGGGCAATGATAATTTACCTGTTATGGTTGTTTTTAAAATCCACTTTTATCTCTAATGCATTGGAGGATTAATACATTGTTTTACCAGTAAAGGCCGAGACCAGGAAATTAACTCCAATCAGAATCAATATCCCTCCCAACAGCTTATTCAAAATCAAAATTGTGTTATTAGTAAAAACCTTTTTGATTCGGTTAGCCAGGTAAGATTTAAGCACGTCCATTCCAAAAATTGCCAAGATCAAAATAGAAAAAAAAGTAAATACATCAACCTGATTATCGCTGTATTTAACGCTAACAACGCTGGTAAGAGCAAGCCAGTAAAAGAATGTTGAAGGATTCAAGAAATTTAATGCTATTCCTTTAATAATGAAGTTGCCTTTTTTATACTCCTTTTGAATAGGCTCCAGACCAACTTTTTTATCTTCAGGTTTAAAAAAATAAAACAATCCAAACAGACACAAAACTGCACCTCCGGCCGATTTTATTATCTTTTCGAAATGTGCGTTATCTATAAAGTTTGAAATACCCAGATAAGATGCGAGAATAAAAAATACATCGCTCAATGCGACTCCCAAAGCGAAAAAGACCGCATACTTAAATGTTTTCTGAATACTTGTCTGAATGAGAGCAAAGAATACAGGACCGGGAAGCAATGCAAGCAAAGCCGCAAACCCAAGAGCACTTGCTACAATTTCAGCCATCAACGAGAGTTTTCAGTTTCCTGCTCCACAAATTTTGACCACTCCTCGAACAAAGCCTTTTTCATTACTCTTGGAAACTTATTCTGTCCCCCTTCTTTTCCTTTGCTTTTAAACCATTTATAGAAAACAGCAGATGGAATTACTTTTACAAATATATCTTTCAGTGCGTGCCCTCTTTCTACTCTATAATCATCGTTCAGTTGTTTCAGATGTTCATCCAATCGAAGTTTAAGCTTTTCCTGATCCACTTGTTGATCAGTACCAATAAACCATTGATGCGCAAACAGTGATTCATGCTCAATACCAGAAACTGTAAATTCTCTTATTTCAATATTGAACTCCTCAGAAATTTGATGTATCGCCTTATTCATGTTTTCAACAGACAGGTGTTCACCACATAGGCTCAAAAAATGCTTTGTTCTTCCTGTAATGATTATTTCAGATTCGGCTTTGGATACCAATTTGATCACATCACCGATCAGATATCTCCAGGTTCCGGCATTTGTGCTCAGTAATAAAGCATAGTCTATCCCCTCTTCTATCTGATGAATCATCAATGTTTCAGGATTATCTACCAGATCTCCCTCCTGATTAAAATTTTTTTCATTAAATGGGACAAACTCGAAAAATAATCCATTATCCAGAGCAAGCTTCATTGACTTGCTGTTTGGTACAGACTGGTATGCTATAAAACCTTCAGAAGCCAGATAAGTCTCCATATAAATCAAAGGCTTTCCGAGCAGTTTTTCAAATCCTTTTTTATAAGGTTCAAAAGAAACTCCACCATGCACAAATATCTTCAGGTTGGGCCAGACTTCGTGAATATTCTTAACCTTATGATATTCGATAATCCGCTCCATCATTATCTGAATCCAAGCAGGCACACCTACAACAAAGCCAATATCCCAGTTTTTGGCATTCTGGGTAATTTCATTCAGCTTTTTATCCCAATCTCTGTTTTTGGCAATCTTTCTTCCTGGTTTGTAAAAAAGGTGAAACCACAAAGGTATTTTACTAGCCTGGATGCCACTCAGATCTCCTTCATAATATGAACCTGCTTTAAGTAGCTCGGTGCTTCCTCCAAGCATAAGAATTTCTTTTTCAAAAACTTCACTTGGAAGATCATATGCCGAAAGAGAAAGGATCTGTTGAATTCCGGTTCGCTTGTTGGATTTGATCATATCCTTTGTCAAAGGAATATGTTTGGTGGCAGCTTCTGAAGTACCGGAACTCAGTGCAAAATATCTAACTATTCCCGGCCAGGTGACATCACGTTCTCCTGCTTTGCTTTTATGCCACCATTTATTAAATAACTTATTATAATTCCATACGGGTACATTCTTTTTATATTCTGTATAAAAGCTTTCTCCCCCGTTGTTAAAGCTCTGAAGTATTCTTTGAAAATGATAATGCTGCCCAAACTGTGTTTCTGAGGCTTTCTTCAAGAGCTTTTTCAGCTCTTTCTTTTGCATTTCAAATGCAGAACGTTGCTCACTCTCAATCTTTTTGCCTAGCTTAATCCCTTTGTTTAATATAGCACCAAATAACGCCATTCCTGCCAGTTTTTTTAAAAGATTTTTAACTTAAACTAATTATCTCTCCAACCTATTGCAATAATAATGCTAAGATAAATTGAAGAATTTAAACTTTTATCTATTTTTTAGTAAAATTACGTGGTTTTACGAGCAAAAAGACCTAAATGAGTATTTCACAAAATCTTCAGAAAATCCGATCTTTTTTAGATCCATATAAAACTAAATTAATTGCTGTATCTAAAACCTATCCTTCCGATACAGTTTTAGAAGCCTATAACTCAGGACAAACAGATTTTGGAGAAAATAAAGTTCAGGAACTCATGTCAAAATATGAAGTTCTTCCTAAAAATATTCGCTGGCATCTGATCGGTCACCTGCAAAGCAATAAAATCAAATACATTGCTCCATTCATTCATTTGATTCACTCTGTAGATTCTTTCAAATTATTAAAAGAAATTAATAAAGAAGCTGAAAAAAATAACCGGATTATTAATTGCCTCTTACAAATACACATAGCTCAGGAAGAAACTAAATTTGGCTTTTCGGAAGAAGAGCTTTTCACAACGATTCAATCTGAAGAACTCGAAGAACTTAAGTACATCAAAATAACTGGATTGATGGGAATGGCAAGTAATACTGACAATGAAGATCAGATAAAGAAAGAATTTCAGCATATACAAAAACTCTTTAGTCAGATTAAATCTTCAGCCCAGACAGAACAGATAAAAATGGAAGAATTGTCTATTGGTATGAGTTCTGATTATAAATTAGCATGCGAATCCGGAAGTACTATGGTGCGTGTTGGAAGCGCCATATTCGGATCTAGAAATTACTTATAAATCAAAATTGTATGCATAAATTATTCTTAACGGCAGGTTCCCTTTCAGGGGCTTTATCAGTAATGATCGGAGCTTTCGGTGCTCATAAATTAAAAGATTATCTTCTAAAAGTTGGAAGGACTGAAGTATTTGAAACAGCTGTAAAATATCAGTTTTACCACACTTTTGCCCTGTTATTCATCGGACTATTGCTCTTGATCAAAGGTGATATCAAAACCCTTAATTACTCAGGGTACTGTTTTATAACGGGAGTTATAATATTTAGTGGTTCCCTTTATGTACTTTGTCTTACAAATGTATCTAAATGGGGAGCAGTAACTCCTATCGGAGGATTATTCCTTATTGCCGGATGGATCTTTGCCTTGATAAGTATTATGAAAAACTTTTAAGAGCATTAGGTTATTTCTTAGGCTGGACATTAACCACTATATTAACTCTTGCAGGATTGTTAGTTGCATTGCTTAGTATAGTAATCACCTTGGTTAACCGGCCTTCTTTTCCTTCCGAATTGAATTTTACAAGAATTTCACCTTCTTTACCAGGCATCACAGGGTCTTTAGAAAATTTAGGAACTGTACATCCGCATGTTGTAAGTACTTCTCTTAACATCAGCGGAGCATTTCCTGTATTTATAAACTTAAAAACATGCTTTACCGAATCTCCCTGCACTATGTCTCCAAACTCAAATGACTTTTCTGCAAATTCGAGAATCGCACCATTGGCAGTCTGTGCTTTAACCTGAAGGTTAAAAAACAACGTTAAAAAAAGAGTAAGGCTATATAGGAGAGGCTTCATATTCATATTCCAATTTTTTCTCTTAAAACTAACAATTTTCCTGCCATTTATCAGAAAAATTTAGTGTTAAAATTCACAAGAAACAATTCCTCAGATGCTCTGGTAACTGCGGTATATAACCATCTTGCAAATTCTTTATTGACCTGCTCCTCCGTCAGATATCCCTGATCCACAAAAACAGCTTTCCATTGCCCCCCTTGTGATTTGTGACAGGTCAAAGCATAAGCAAACTTTACCTGAAGAGCATTTAGATATGGATCTTTCCTGATAGCATCTACCCTATCTTTCTTGGTCTTTATATCGAGGTAATCCTGAAGTACTGAGTCGTAAAGCTTTTTATTCTCCTCTTGCGATATGGAAGGAGTAGAACTATGAAGAGTGTCAAGAAAGATCAGGGTTTCGAAAGCTGGTAAATCCGGATAATCAATCAACTGAAGTTCAACTTTTGCAAAGCGAAAACCATGGGCATCAGTTATGCTTCTGATTTTCCTGACCTCCGCAAAATCACCATTGGCAATAAAGCCCGGGGTTGTGCCTTCTTCTAAAACTGTATAGTTGTTTCTGACAACCATTAGCAGATCTCCTGCTTCAATTTCACTTTCACAGAAGCGTATTGCCCTACGAATGTAGTTATTATATTGAGTGGCGGCCTTGTTAGACCTGCAAATGATAACAGTATTTTCTTCTCCATACTTGTCGTAAGCGTATCTCAGGCCTTCCTCAAGCTTCTCTCCTGTCATACGGTAAAAGTCTTTATATCCTTTGGTCGTAAAACGAATATCGAAATTATCTTTAGTTAATTTAGTACGGAGAGAAGTCGCATTGTATAATATACCGGAGGCTTGCTCCTGTCTTACTACTTCATTGAGTTCGTATTCTACAAGATCAATTCCGAAATTGTGTTGAAGATAATCGCCTTCCAGCGCCTGGCTTATTTCCCTTTTTATTGGCGGAAGCTGGGCATTATCACCAATCAGCATTAATCGGTTCGACTTTTTCTCAAATACAAATTCAACCAGGTCAGTTAACAATTTTCTTTCTCCAAAATCTCCATCATCAGAAATCATAGAAGCCTCGTCAACTATGAAAAGTGTATTGGCAAAAAGATTCTTTTTTCTTCTGAATTGGAGATTTCCACTGGCTGAATCCTCTTCCCTAACATAGATTTGTTTATGAATGGTAAAAGCTTTTCGGCCTGAATAGTTGCTCATAACCTTTGCTGCCCTACCAGTTGGCGCCATCAATACAACGGGCATTTCCAACGTATCCAAAGCCTTTACAAGAGCACTTACCAAGGTTGTTTTACCCGTTCCGGCATATCCCTTTAATAGAAAGACCGGCTTTTTCATTTGTCTTGAAAAGAGGAAATCGTCAAGCATTTTAAATACAGCTTGCTGACCGTAGGTTGGTTCAAATGGGAAGTTAGAGGAAATTAAAGCTGAAGGTCGCACAGGATACAAATTTCCGATAAATTGCAGTAATATGGAAGAGCATCATCAGGAAATAATCAATACTTACGGAAATAAAATACGTGTCAGAGTTTGTGGGTTACTATTCAGAAACTCTGACATACTATTAGTCAAGCACTTGACTATAGGAAAAAATAAATTCTTTTATGCCCCTCCAGGCGGAGGTGTAGATTTTGGCGAATCAGCTGAAGAATCCCTGATCCGTGAATTTTACGAAGAGACTGGGCTAATTGTAAGAATTAAATCATTCCTACTTACTCATGAATATCTTGAACCTCCATTGCACGCAATAGAACTTTTTTTTGAAGTTGAAGAAATTGGCGGAACACTTTCATTAGGAACAGATCCAGAGATGGGACTGGAGAATCAGATCATTAAAGAAGTTAAATTCTGGAGCCTTTCTGAGATTCAAAAAAACGATGCTAGTTTGTTCCATAATATTTTCAGCCTTGCTAAAACCACTACTGAACTATTAAACCTTAAAGGTTATTTTCTTAATAGAGGAAATGATTAAGGTATGGAAGATATAGATATAAAAGAACTTCAACAAGATATAATCGATATCTATGGAAATAAAACCAGGGTTAAAGTTCGTGGATTATTATTCAGAAACCACTCCGATGTACTACTTATCAAGCACCTAACTATAGGAAAGAATAAATTCTATTATGCTCCACCAGGAGGTGGTATAGATTTTGGCGAATCAGCGGAGGAGTCTCTGATCCGGGAATTCTATGAAGAGACCGGCCTAAGAGTCAAGATCAAAAATTTTCTTTTCACTCATGAATATCTCATTCCTCCATTTCATGAGGTTGAACTTTTCTTTGAAATAGAGGAAACAGGAGGAAAATTGAAAATAGGGGAAGACCCTGAGATGGAATCAGACAATCAGATCATAGAAGAAGTTAAATTCTGGAACCTTGGAGACATTCAAAAAAAAGATGCTAGTTTGTTCCATAATATTTTTCGCCTGGGAAAAACCGAAACTGAACTATTAAATCTAAAAGGCTATTTTCTTCAGAAGGGAATTATTTGAGTTGTTTTTCCACATTTTAACATTTTTGTGGAAAAAATATTTTCAACAGTAAAAATTTGGTTAATTTTAAAGAGAAAATAGATTATTAACCATTTATCCACATTATTCCCCAGGCAATGTGAATATCTTGTTAAGATGGAAGAACTAACAGCACAGTACAAGTTAAATAAAAAAATAAAAGACGATCAGTTCAATGAGGACTTGATTGCAAGGTATACATTATCACTTCAGGTAAGTAAAGACCTTTTCAGAATTTGCATTACAGATTCAGTAAAAAACAGGTGCCTGTTACTTGAAGATTATCAATTACAGAATATACGCACACCTGATCAGTTGCTTGAGCAATTGAGTCTTCTTTACGAAGATCATGCATTGTTGCAAGCCGGCTTCTGGAAAGATGTAAGACTAGCCATTAAAAATACTTGCTTCTCTTTAATACCTTTCTCCTTATTTGAAAAACAATATCTGAAAGACTACCTTCATATCAATTGTCATTTTTCTGATGATAACAATGACGAAGTATATTATTATCGCCAGAATAGATTGGATGCTGTGAACATCTTTTCTGCGGATAAAAAAATAATAGAGTGGTTTAATTTAAGATATCCTTCCAAAAAGGTAAAGATTGTACATCATACAAGTCCATTGATTGAAGGTGTTTTGCTTAGCGGGACCAATAAGCAGGATTTGTCAGTAGTGATCAATGTAGAAAATCAATACATGACCATTCTGGTTAAGCGTAGTAAAAATCTCGAATACTGTAATTCATTTAATTATATTAGTCCGGAAGATTTTGTTTACTTCACGATGTTTGTGATGGACCAACTTCAGATCAATCCGGAAATGGTTCCTGTTACTATTTTCGGAGAAATCACTCCCGATTCGACCTTATATAAAAAGCTTTATAAATATATCAAAAACATTTCATTCGGAGATAAGCCATCTAGCCTTCATTTCGGATATAACTTTGATGAAGTTTTCGACCATAAGTTTTTTGATCTATATACCATGCACCTTTGTGAATAGCTCTAATTAAATCAATGGAAAGGATAGCACTTTTTCCGGGATCATTTGATCCTTTTACCAAAGGACATTTGGATATTGTTATGCGCAGTATCGGTTTGTTCGATAAAGTAATTATAGGAATAGGAAAAAACACCAATAAGAGCAGATACTTTCCTTTAGAATTTATGGAGGGAAAAATTAAAGGTGTTTTTAAAGACTATCCTCAGGTAAGTGTAGAATCTTATGAGGGATTTACTGCTGATTTTGCAAAGAGAAGAAATGCAAAATTTATAATCAGAGGATTAAGAAACACAACAGATTTTGAATACGAATGTGGTATAGCCCAAGCGAATAAATATCTTTGGAATGAAATGGAGACAATATTCCTTATTACTTCGCCTGAACTAGCGGCATTAAGCTCCTCTATCATCAGAGATTTGCACAGATATGGAGCAAAGGCAGATCATTTTCTGCCTTATGAATTAGACTATCCTACAAAATAGTTTTCTCTTTATAGAAATTATCAAGAACTTCTTCAATTGATCTATAGGAGTTCTTTGTAGCTTTTTTCACATCTTTTTTATCCATCCACCTGACTTCTTCAATATACTCTTCTATCTGAGGACGCATCATAGTATCATTTACATTTTCCATCAGATACCAAGTAGTTTTCTTCAAGATTCTCCTTCCCTTGCGTACATAAGTATGCCAGGTTTTACAAATTTTTTCTTTAACCTCTACCTTAATATTGCACTCCTCTTCCACCTCTCTTTTGGCTCCTTTCTCTGTATCTTCTTTCTTTCTAAGCTTACCTTTGGGTAAATCCCACTTTTTAAGCCGGAAAATCATGAGAATTTTATCCTCTTTCACAACAATTCCACCTGCTGCTTTGACGATCTTAAACTGATCCTTGACAAATTCGACAGCAAATTTCTTATCAGGTACAGCAAAAGTTATCTCTTTGAGTTTCTTTAATTTTTTCACCTCAAGCAACTTAAGCAAACGGTCTATATGGGAAGGAGAAGCTCCCATAATAATAACACTACCTACGAGGTTTTTAGAAATAATCTCATTTTTGCCATCGAGCACAGCATCATAACCACTGCTGTCCAATTGCTCGCCAAGCTGCACTATCCATACAGGCTTGTCATTCAAAAAAAGCTTCATTTAAATTGGGAATTGGGATGGTAAATTTTGATTATATATCATGCAAAGTAACAAATAGAATTGTATCATGCTATTAAATATTATTCTAAATTTGCCTTCAAATTAATTTATATGTCTTCAGAAAAAGTAGCTGAATCCCTTCTTAAGATCGGTGCGATAAAACTTCGTCCTGAAAATCCTTTTAAATGGGCATCAGGCTGGAACTCACCAATTTACTGCGACAACAGATTTTCTCTTTCATTTCCTGATGTTAGAAACATCATTAAAGAAGAACTTGTTTCTCTTGTCAAACATTATTTTCCTCAAGCAGAAGCTATTGCGGGTGTGGCAACTGCCGGTATCCCTCAAGGCACTCTAATCGCTGACAAGATGAACTTGCCATTCCTTTACGTAAGACCCAAACCAAAAGATCACGGAATGGAAAATCTTATTGAAGGAAAAATTAATCCGGGACAAAAAGTAGTTGTCGTTGAGGACCTTATATCCACTGGTGGAAGTTCATTAAAAGCTGTAGAAGCGCTGAGAGATGGCGGTATTGAAGTACTGGGAATGGTTTCTATCTTTACGTATGGCTTTGATCTTGCAGAGAAAAACTTTAAAGATAAAGGGGTTATATTAAAATCACTTACAGATTACAATGCCTTGCTTAAAGAAGCGATTAAACTCGGATATATTAAAGAAAGTGACCTGGAAACATTAAGCTCCTGGAGGACTGCGCCGGAAAAATGGTCAGTATAAGCTTATTATATTTATAATTTCCCAAAAGCCTTTCGAACATTGGATTTAAAATAAATCTACATTGAAAGGCTTTAGAATTTTACGCCCAAATAGTCTTACACATTGAAAAGAATAGGTTTAATATCCGACACTCACGGATTTCTGGATCCGAAAGTCTTTGATCATTTTAAAGATGTAGATGAAATTTGGCATGCAGGAGATTTTGGTCCAGCAGAAGTAGCTTTAGAATTAGCACGAATTAAACCGTTGAAAGGTGTATATGGGAATATTGATGATAAAGACATTCGCTTTGAATTCCCCAAAGACTTGATTTTCGAAGAAGAAGGATTTAAAGTCTTCATCACTCATATTGGAGGTTATCCCGGACACTATGCCAAGGGAATTAAAGATCAATTAAAAAAGGAAAAACCTAATCTTTTTATCTGTGGACATTCTCATATTCTGAGAGTTATTTCCGATCCTGACCTTAAATTAATTTCAATAAATCCAGGAGCAGCTGGGAATCAAGGGTTTCATAAAATAAAAACAATTATGAAATTTGACCTCAACAATAAAAAACTTGAAAATGTAAAGGCTATAGAATTAGGCAAAAGAGGATAAAATAAAAAAGGTGAACCTAAATTCACCTTTTCTTATAATAACTTTATGAATGCTTAATTATGCACCAGCTTGTTTTTTCAACTCTTCTAGATCTATTTTCTTGATCACAGGAACAGCAGTAAGTCTTTTAATGCTTGTAGTTCTTGCTTTAGAAACAGTTTTATTCTTTTTTTCTTTTCTTTTTAATCTAGTGACTGCCATTGTTCTTAAAATTAGAATTGAGTCCGCAAAGATATACTTTTTTCTTATAATGGAAAAACTTTTTTAAAAGATATTATTAAAATTTCCGCTGGCTATCAGGTAAAAGGTGACATGAGCCATCATACATGCTGCTGGCCATAGCTCCCACCGGATATTTATTGAATTCTGACCATAAAATCTTTTTATCCACAACAATGCAATGAATATTCCAAGAAAGGAACAAAGCAAACTTAAAATATATACAACAGCCTTTATTGCAGCCTTTGGACTGTGAAAGCTAATAAAACCTCTATGCTCCTCAATTCCAAATGGATTGGTGACTCTGTCAGAATGAATTGGCTTTATTACAATCAATGGATTATGGACTGATACAGATGCTTCTGTTAAAAATGTCTTTTCGCTAACTTTATATCGCTCTCCAAATAATTCCCAATTCAGAATTAATGCCACGCTACATTCAAAAATCAGAAACAGCATGGGTATCAATAACATTTTGTAGTTTTCCCTTTTCTTTAAAATGTACTCTAAGCTTTTAATAATTTTCATAACACTAATTTTTACTCAAATCAGGCCTTTATTTACGGTCAAAAAAGGCCATTTGTTAGCCTCTTTTTGTATTTTTGCCGGCAAATTCAAATTATGAGTATTCAAAAACCCTCAATACCAAAAGGTACAAGAGATTTTGGCCCGGAAAAAATGGCCAAAAGAAATTATATATTTTCTACTATTAAAGAAGTATTTACCCGATTTGGGTTTCTTCCACTGGAAACTCCGTCCATGGAAAATATTTCTGTTCTGACAGGAAAATATGGAGATGAGGGAGATCAGCTTATTTTTAAAATATTGAATTCAAGGCTTTACGAAGCAAAAAATAAAGAAGAGCTAAAAGCTGAATTTGATAAAGGTCTTGAAAAAAACACCAACTCAGATGTTCTTACTGAAAAAGCTTTAAGATATGACCTTACCGTACCATTTGCACGGTATGTAGTTATGAACAGGAATGAAATAACTTTTCCTTTTAAAAGATATCAGATTCAACCGGTTTGGAGGGCAGACAGGCCGCAAAAAGGTAGATACCGTGAATTTTATCAGTGTGACGCAGATATTGTAGGAACAGATTCTCTATTATGCGAAGCTGAAATTGTGTTGATGGTTCATGAGGTTTTTAAAAAGCTAAAAATTGAAAACTTCGCTCTGAAAATCAATAACAGGAAGATTTTGTCAGGAATTACCGAAATCATTGGAAAACCTGGCTGTGAAACAGACTTTTGTGTTGCGATTGACAAGCTTGACAAAATCGGTATTGAAGGAGTTCTGAAAGAATTAAGGGAGAAGGACTTTGATGAAAAAAGCATAGAATTGCTTTTACCCATTCTTCATCTGCAAGGTAATAGCAAAGAAAAGTTAGAAGCGATGAAGGGAATCCTGAAAAGTTCCTCTACCGGTTTAAAAGGGATTGAAGAAATAAGTATTGTTCTTGAAAAAGTTGATTTGCTAGGGCTTCAAAATTCCAGTCTTGAATTTGACCTGACTCTCGCCCGTGGGTTAAGCTATTATACAGGAGCTATATTTGAAGTAAAGGCAATTGGTGTCCAAATAGGAAGTATCAGTGGTGGAGGCCGATACGATAATCTTACAGGTGTATTCGGGCTTCCGGGAGTTTCTGGGGTTGGTATTTCCTTTGGTGTAGACAGAATTTATGATGTGATGGAAGAATTAAATCTTTTTCCCGAAGAGCATTTAAATTCAACTAAAATTCTTCTATGTTATTTTGACGAAAAGGGACAACAATTTGGGCTGCCTTTACTTACCAAATTAAGAGCTGAATGTATTAATAGCGAAATTTATCCCGATGTGGCGAAAATTAAGAAGCAGCTCGATTATGCCAATAAAAAACAGGTGACTTACGTTGGAATTATAGGTGATGAGGAAATAAAAACGGGTAAAGTTGCAGTTAAAAATATGGTTAGCGGGGAACAGGAATCTTTGACCATTGAGGAGATAATCACAAAACTAAAATAACAGATCCTGGTGATTCAAATTGTAAGGTATTTTTTAGGTTTCATTTTACTTTTCCATTGCACTTATAGTTGGGGGCAGGAAAAATTTGATTTATCCGCCGATACTGTTTGTGTTGGTGATTTATTAACTATTTCTGACGATAATAAGCCAAATACTTATTACAATTTCCAAGGATTAATATCTGATACCTGCGGCACGATTCCTAATGCTATTACATATGATAATTATGTTGCCTGCAAATCTTATACTTACAAAAAATCCGGAACATACGTTATAGATCAGATTATCAATAGCTACAACGCCAAGAAGACTGTAGTTGTAATGGATAAACGACTTCCTTTGTTTGAAGTGCACAAGTGTATCAATAACCAAGTCAAAATCCTTATAACAGATACTTATTATCATGAATATTTGCTTGATTATGGCATAGGCCCGGTTGCAGTTAAATCAGGACAAGAGCTTATTGTAACTTTAGCAGGACCTACTGCAATTAATTTAACTGGTAGATTCAGACCGACTTTATGTGGTGCTTCGGCTATCCAAAATGTTACTCCATTTGCAGTATTGCCAGCTCCTCAATTAAACAAAATTACAACGAATAACATCAGTCAATCCAGTGGCAGTATAAATCTTTCATTTTCAGTTTCAGCTTCTTTTAATCAATATAAGATTGAGAGGGACATCAATTATTCCAGTGTATTTTCGCCAATAGATACTATTGACGGTACAAAGACAAACTTTCTTGATGAGAACTTAAATACAGAAAGTAATTCCTACTGTTACAGAATTTCAGCTTTTGATGACTGCAATCACAGCACCTCCTCCGTGACGGTTTGCTCTTCTCCTTTTTCGGTTTCCGCAGCTAATAATGAAAACGATATCAATTGGGCCCAATACCAAGGCTCCGATTTTCAAAGCTATGAGATTCTTAAAAATAATGTACCGCTTTCAACATTTACCTCCAGTATCATAACGACTTTAATTGATACAGATATCAAATGTGGAAAGGAAGACTGCTATAAGCTCATTACTCACCTTACTACAGGAGCTGTATCAGAATCGCCTTTAATCTGTGTAAAAGGAATATCCAACACTATCCCAACCGCTATCAATAATCTGAATTCAACCATAGAAAACAATCAGGTAAAAATACTATGGGCCTCATCCATTTCTTCCATACCAAAGTACACTATTTTAAAAAGTACCAATGGGGGAACACCTGAAATCATAACAGAAGTGAAGCAATCTCCATTTATTTCCACAGTCAACCTTCTTAACAATGATTGTTATCAGATTGAATTTACCGACTCTTGTGGTAATAATTCGCCAATAAGTAATCAGACATGTCCGGTAATACTAAATATGGAAGAGTCCGAAACCGAGAACATACTTCAGTGGACACCATATTCAGGTTTTCTATCAGACGTATCAAAATATATAATAGTAAAGTCGGATCTTTCAGGAAATATTGTAAAAGAAATTGATGCAGGCACCAGCCTTTCTTACACGGATACAGAAATTGATCCTCACACCTCTGTCGGGTTCACCTATTACATTAAAGCAATACCAGTAGGAACAGAAATCCTCCCTTTTTCACAGTCGAATATAAAAACCGTGAAATACGAAATACAAATATTCACCCCGACAGCATTTACTCCGGACAAAGACGGTGTTAATGATATATTTGTACCGAAAGGCAAGTTTTTCACAGAATTTGAAATGACAGTTTTTAACAGGTGGGGAGAAATAGTATTTTACACTTCAAATATTAATAATGGATGGGATGGTCTTTATAAAGGAGATGTTGCCCAACAAGACAGTTATGCTTATCTGATAAAAGCAAAGGATAATCGAGGCAGAGAAAAGGTATATAAAGGAACTGTAACATTATTAAGATAAAATCTTAGATTTGAAAAAAAATTGATATAGACATGTTTGATATGATGAACATGCTTGGAAAGATAAAAGAAGTACAAGCAAGAGTAAAAGAAGCTAAAGACAACTTAGTAAACATCACCGTTACTTCCGAAGCCGGAGCAGGTATGGTTAAAGCAACTATAAATGGTAACCGTAAGATAGTAAAGCTGGAAATTGATCCGGAAATGCTTAAAGGTAATGACAAAGAAATGATACAGGACCTGGTAATAGCAGCGGTAAACAAGGGGATGGAAGAGATTGAAGAAAAGATCAAAGAAAGTCTTAAAAAATCAACAGAGGGGCTATTGCCAAATATACCAGGCTTAGATTTAGGAAATTTAATTTAACATGAAAGTAGCAGTAGTCATCCTTAACTGGAATGGCTTAACATTTTTAAAGAAGTTTTTACCTGACGTAATAAAATATAGTCCGGAGGCCACTATTTATGTAGCTGACAACAATTCTTTTGATAGAAGTATCCAATACGTTGAGGAAAATCATCCGGAAGTAAAAATTATTCAATTACCCAAAAATGAAGGTTTTTGCAAAGGTTATAATTCAGCCTTGAGTCAAATCGAGGCTGAGTATTATGTATTATTAAACTCTGATGTACAGATAACCTCAGGATGGATAAGTCCAATTATTAGTCTTATGGACTCAGATCCTTTAATCGCAGCTTGCCAACCAAAGATCAAATCGTTTATAGAGCCAGAATATTTTGAATATGCCGGAGCGGCCGGAGGATTTATTGATTATTTAGGTTATCCATTTTGCAGAGGCCGAATATTTGAAAAATTAGAAAAAGACAAAGGTCAGTATAATGACACATGCGAAATATTCTGGGCAACGGGAGCCTGCATGTTCGTAAGAGCAGAGCTTTTTCATAAAACAGGAGGCTTTGATGATGATTTTTTTGCCCACATGGAAGAAATTGATCTTTGCTGGAGACTGAAAAGGTTGGGCTATAAAATTATGTATAGCGGACAATCTGAAGTCTTCCACGTAGGAGGAGGTACGCTTTCAGCGACAAACCCACAAAAGACCTATTTAAATTTCAGAAATAATCTTGCACTATTAATTAAGAATCATTCTGAAAAGCATTTTTTAAGAACGATATTCATCCGAATGTTATTAGATGGCGTAGCAGCATTTAAATTATTATTTTCTGATTCCTACAAGCATTTTAATGCAGTCATCAAAGCTCATTTCAGTGTTTATGGTCAGTATAAAAAACTATATATTAAGAGAGTGCGACTGAAAAAAGCGGGCTACCAGTATCTGTCAGAAGACCCTACTGTTTTAAAAAAATCTCTGGTAATGCAGTTTTTTTTATATCGGAAAAATAAATTCGGGAAGCTTGATTTCTAAAAATCCCAGATTGTGCTTCTTTTCCTTCTAAGGTATTTATGGATATTTACTAAGAAAGCCAGGAAAAGATAAATCACTAAGGGAGAACCAAAAGTTAGGAAAGAAGCGTATACGAAAAACATTCTAACGGCGGAAGAAGCGATCCCCAATTTTTCCCCAAGAGTAGAACACACGCCAAAAGCCTGTTTCTCAAAGAATGCCAGAATTTTAATCATATGATTGATCTTTAGTGACCTATTTCAAATATAATAAAAATATCTGAAAACTTGGAATAAGTATGAAAATTTCCTAAAGAAGATGTTGTATTAATTAAATTATAACGATATTTTCGCAACGATGAAATTAAACACTTTTAATATGACCTTGAATAAAAAAGCTCCTGTTGCATTGCTTTTGACTGGTGTTTTGCTTTTAGATGGCTGTGCCCTGAAGCAAATGGTAAAGATGGCAAAAGACCAACAATTGACTGTGACCCCTTCTCCTTTGGAGGTACATGGTGACAGTGTTAAATTTGACCTTTCTGCCGCCCTTCCTCTTAAGATGCTTAAGAAGAATAAAATCTACACCTTAAATACTGCCTATAAATACGGCGATCAAAAAATCAACCTTGCAGATGTAGAATTTAAATCAACCGATTTCCCAAATGCTAAAACTGAGCAACCTAAAGTAAGCAAAGCATTTTCATTTGGTTATAAACCTGAAATCGGAAATGGAGACCTTGTTGTAGTAGGAACTGCTTCAAATATTACAAAAAGCAAATCAAAAAGCTCGGCAGAAATGCCTGTTGCAAAAGGTTTGATTACAACATCCAGACTTGTAAAAGACATTTATTATTCAGCTTATGCTGAACATGGATATAACAATAAAGAAGAGTTAATCCCAGTTAACGTAGGTTTCTACTTTGAACAAGGAAGTGCTAAACTTACTAAAAAAGAAACCAAAGGTTCTGAAGCTAAAAACCTTGATGCATTTATAGCTAAGAAAAACGCGACAAGAACTGTTACAATCATTGGCTACCACTCACCTGAAGGTACTGAAGCTAAAAACTCTAAATTAGCTGAAGAAAGAGCTAAGGTTATTGAGAAATACTACAAAGACAGAATGAAGTATTTCAACCAGAAAAATGTAATAGATTCTATCAATTTTGTTACTAAGAGTGTGTTCCAGGATTGGGAGCCTCTGAGAGCAAAATTAGATTCTACAACAGCTCTTACTCCTGAAGAAAAATCAGAAATTTTAGGAGTTATCAGTGGATCAGGAAACTTCCTTGATAAAGAAAAAGAACTTGAGAAACTGAAATCTTTCAAGAAACTGATAACAAAAGTTTATCCTGAACTTAGAACTGCAAAAACTGAGATTTTAACTGTAAAACCAAAGAAAACTGATCTTCAGATTTCTCTTTTGGCGAAAGAAATCTCTGAAAAAGGTCTAAACGCAGATACTCTTAATTACAATGAATTAGCTTACGCAGCAACTCTTACTCCTATTTTAACGGAGAAAGAAGCAATCTATACAGCTTTAATTAAAAAACAAGATACATGGGATGCTCACAATAACCTAGGAGCTGTATACCTTGAAATGGCTGCAAAAGCGATTGACAACGGAACTAAGATTGCAAACGCTGACAAAGCTATCAACCAACTTGAATTATCTTTAAAAATTAAAGACAATGCTGAGGCTCGTACAAACCTTGCAGTGGCTTACCTTATAAAAGGTTTGAAAGATCAGGCAACAGCTGAAATATTAAAAGCTGATGCACTTCAAGCTTCTACAGAACTTAAAAAAGGTATCAATGCAGTAAAAGGAACTTTGGAAATCAAACAGGCAAAATACAATGACGCTATCCAAAGCCTTTCTAAAGCAAACGAGACTAATGATGTTCTATACAACCTAGCTTTAGCTAACCTTTTGAGCAGAAATTATGATGCTGCGAAAAAAGGCTTTGAAGCTGTAACTGCAGGTAACGACAAAAATGCATGGGGATACTACCTAAGCGCAGTTACTGCTGCAAGACTAAAAGATGAAGGAACTCTTACTAAAAATCTTAAGAGAGCAGTTCAATTAGACAGCAAACTAACAGAAAAAGCTCTTAATGATGTAGAATTCCTTGAGTATCAAAACTCAGAAAACTTTAAGAATGCTATTAAATAAGCATAAAGTGGAAAACTGAAAAGGGCCGCCAGAAATGGTGGCCTTTTTTGTTAATAGCCCCGTCCTGAATCTTTCTCCTTAAAGAAAATCCCCTCTTAATTTTAATAAGTATTTATCCACCGTCATCCCTACTTGGGAATTACGCATATTAATATATTAACCAAATCAGGTCCTGTAAACCAAATAATTAAGTATTCCTCTTTTAAAAATTATTAATAAAAATCAAGGCCTTTGAGGAATATTGAATAGCAGACTGTAATGTTTATAACCTTTTTGTTATTTTATTGGGTTTTAAACCCTTAAATTTTTATTTTTGTTGCAAACATTTTAGTAACTATGAGAGAGATTCAATTTAGAGAAGCCTTAAGAGAAGCCATGTCTGAAGAAATGAGAAGAGATGATAAAGTGTTTCTTATGGGTGAAGAAGTGGCTGAATACAATGGTGCATATAAAGTGAGTCAGGGAATGCTTGACGAGTTTGGCCCCAAAAGAGTTATTGACACTCCTATTGCAGAGCTTGGTTTTGCAGGTATTGGTGTAGGAGCTGCCATGAACGGTTTAAGACCAATTGTGGAATTTATGACATTCAACTTTTCGCTTGTCGCTATTGACCAGATTATCAATAGTGCAGCAAAATTAATGTCAATGTCTGGCGGACAATATTCCGCTCCTATGGTTTTCAGAGGCCCAACAGGAAACGCAGGTATGCTTAGCTCTCAGCATAGCCAGAACTTTGAAAACTGGTATGCAAACTGTCCAGGACTTAAAGTTGTAGTTCCTTCTACACCTGCTGATGCTAAAGGACTTTTAAAAGCTTCTATAAGAGATAACGATCCGGTTATTTTTATGGAATCTGAATTGATGTATGGAGATAAAGGCGCTGTTCCTGAAGGTGAATATCTTACTCCAATCGGCACTGCTGATATCAAAAGAGAAGGTACTGATGTTACTATTGTATCATTTGGTAAGTTTATGAAAGTTGCCCTTAGTGCAGCTCAGGAATTAGCTAATGAAGGAATTTCTGCAGAGGTTGTAGATTTAAGATCTGTAAGACCAATTGATTATAAAACAGTTGTAGATTCTGTTAAAAAAACTAACAGATTAGTTATTGTTGAAGAAGCTTGGCCACTTGCTAGTATTTCATCTGAAATTGCATACCACGTGCAAAGATATGCATTTGACTATCTGGATGCTCCTATCGGAAGGGTTACCAACAGAGACTTACCTCTACCTTATGCTCCAACTCTAATTGAAGTAATTCTTCCAAACGTTAAGAGAACTGTGGAAGCTGCAAAATCTGTTTTATACAAATTATAGCATTTTCTATATTATATATAAAATAAAACAGGCTGCCCAAAAGGCAGCCTGTTTTATTTTATGCATCGTTTTTTTAAAGATTACCCACTAACCTATTTTTCAATCCATCGTATTTACCTTCTGATCAACTGTATGTAGATTAGATATTCCCTTTCCTTATAAAATTTAATTATCAATGAGAACCATTTACCTACTATTTGCTCTGGTCTTAATTTCATCCTGCAGCAAAAAAGGCATTATAACCATGAATGTTCTTGAGCCAGCAGTAGTAAGGGTCCATCCTTCCATAAAAAGATTTGGAGTAATAAACAGAACACTACCTGCTCAAAAAACTAAACCTTTAGACGATTTAGAAAAATTACTAACTCTTGAAGGGGTAAATATGGACAAAGAAGGGGCAGATGCAAGCTTCATAGCTGTCCAAAATGAACTTGCAGGCGATAGGTTCAATGTGATTCCAATTGAAAAAAATGATCTGAAAACATTGGGGGCAGGAGTTTTTCCAAATTCACTTCCTCTTCAAACTGTTTCTCAACTTTGTCAAACCTATCAAGTAGATGCAATTTTATCTCTTGAGTTTTTTGATACAGATACAAAATTGGCCGTAAATGTCACGAACACGACTATTCCAACTCCATTAGGAAATGTTCCAGGGATTGTCCATAACGCGACCTTGAACACTCTTGTAAAAACAGGATGGCGCATTTACGATCCACAAGGCTCATTAGTCATAATGGATGAATTTCACCTCGACAGAAATTTCGTTTCACACAGTCAAGGAGTAAATCCAATGGAAGCTGTAAAAGCTTTAGTAAATAGAAAAGAGGTGGTAACACGCTTGGGTAGAGAATCCGGTACCATTTATGCAGATAGATTACTTCCCTTTTGGACTCGTGTCTCAAGAGACTATTATATAAGGGGTAATAATGCTTTAAAAATTGCAACAAGAAAAGCCCGAGCTGGGAACTGGGATGGCGCAGCAGAAATCTGGAAAACTGAAAGTTCAAATCCTGACCCAAAAGTTGCGGGAAGAGCTGCTTACAATTATGCTATAATTCATGAAATAAATGGTGATCTTGATTCCGCAATGAAATGGGCTCAAAAGGCTTATGAAGATTATAATGTCAAGTTGGCTCTGAAGTATACCAGAATCTTAAGAAACAGGATGGCAAGAGCTCAAGCACTTGAGCAATAATTTACTTTCTATAAATAAAAAAGGGACTTTGATTATACAGAGTCCCTTTTTTATTTATCAATGTATAAATTCAGCTTTCAACTTATCTTCCGAATGCATTCATATTTGGCATTCCTTTTTTTCCCATCTTATTCATATTCTTCATTAGCTTTCTCATGTCAGAGAATTGCTTGATAAGATTATTAACCTGCTGAATAGTAGTACCACTACCATCTGCAATCCTCTTTCTTCTGCTACCATTAATGATATCAGGATTCTCTCTTTCCTCCAAAGTCATAGCTCTGATGATAGCTTCAATAGGTTTAAAAGCATTATCATCAATATCTATATCCTTCATCATCTTATTCATACCAGGAATCATTCCAACCAGGTCCTTAATACTACCCATCTTCTTAATCTGCTGAATCTGAGCCAAAAAGTCATCAAAGCTAAATTGATTTTTTCTTATTTTCTGATTCAGCTTTTTAGCTTCCTCTTCATCAAAAACCTGCTGTGCTCTTTCCACAAGTGAAATCACGTCTCCCATTCCCAGGATTCTTTGAGCCATACGATCAGGATAGAAAAGGTCTAATGCCTCCATCTTCTCACCTGTACTGATGAATTTAATAGGCTTATCTACAACTGCTCTGATTGATAATGCGGCACCACCTCTGGTATCACCATCAAGTTTGGTAAGAACCACACCATCAAAATTCAAACGCTCATTGAAGGTTTTAGCGGTATTTACAGCATCTTGCCCAGTCATTGAATCAACGACAAAAAGAGTTTCAGATGGTTTGACAGAAGCTTTTACCTCCTCAATTTCCTTCATCATTTGCTCGTCTATTGCAAGACGGCCGGCAGTATCGACGATTACAATTTTCTTATTATTCTTTTTTGCGTATTCAAGTGCATTTTTAGCAATCTGAACGGCATTTTTATTTTCAGGCTCTGAATAAACCTCCACTCCTACCTGCTCTCCAAGTACTTTAAGCTGGTCGATCGCCGCTGGTCGATAAATATCGCAGGCTGCCAGCAATACATTTCTATTCTGTTTCTTTAAATAGCTGGCAAGTTTTGCGGAGAAGGTGGTTTTACCTGATCCTTGCAAACCTGCAATTAAAATAACAGCCGGATCTCCTTTAGTATTGATATCCTCTTTAGTTCCCCCCATCAGTTCGGTAAGTTCCTCACTGACAATTTTAACAAGAAGTTGTCCAGGAGAAACAGCGATAAGCACCTCACGGCCTAATGCTTTTTCTCTGATACTATCTGTTACAGATTTTGCAACCTTATAATTTACGTCGGCATCGATAAGCGCCTTTCTGATTTCCTTAACTGTAGAAGCTACGTTAATTTCAGTTATTTTTCCCTGCCCTTTAAGCGTTTTTAAGGCTTTATCAATTTTTGAACTTAAACTTTCGAACATATTTTATCAGTAATGAACCACAAAATTAAGAAATACCTTGAATTCTGTCAGAATTTAATAAGTAATTTTCAGTTGATTAATTGAATTTTAGGTACTTTTTCTTTTTTTGAAGAAAACTTTAATCAACCGATACAACCTTTTTCTCAAAAAAAGCATCTAGTAATAAGGAGTTTTAATTAAAGAGAACCTGACATCTTTTTTGATTGTTCTCTTTTTTAAAAAGAAAATTATTTTTAAAAAATTTATCCCTTAAAGGGAATGGAAAAGCTAGATCCAAAATATGAGCTGATAAAGAATAAGCTGGAGGAGATGGAAACCTCTCCGGATCCGTATGCTTGGGATAAAATTTATGATACACTTCATAAAAAGCCAGTTTATTTAAAATTAAACCGCTTCAACAATCTTACCATAGCTGTTTCTTTAATTTCAATTTTTGCGTTTTCTATATTTTTCTCGCCTAAAATTACTACTCCCTCTTCAGAATTAGATGAATTGAACATTACCCACAAAGACTCCCTGAAGCACCGAAAATTATCTCCTCACAAGCATTAAGCTAAAATAACCGAAGAATAATTAGATTTATTCTCCCTCTTTTTGCTTCATTAAGCCTAAACTTTTATAACTAATCACCCTTTTATAATTACATAATATAATTTTAGCAGTTGCTAAATTGTATAATATATAAGGAATAGGAGAATTAATCTATATTTGCAGTGGTTTAAAAATAATTTTTCAAAAGAAGCCACATGAATATAAACAACTTTAAAGTAAAGGTTTTACCTCACCTTTTAGCATTCGCCATATTTTTAATTATCTCATTAGTTTATTTTTCCCCATACCTGAATGGTAAAAGTCTGGCTCAAAACGATATGGTCCAAACACTTGGAGCCTTAAAAGAATCCGCAGACTTTGCCAAAAGCTCAAATGAGGAAATTTTATGGTCAAACAGCACTTTCAGTGGTATGCCTGTTTGGAGGGGAGCAGGAGCCAATATTTTAAACTATGTCAATACCTTTTTGAATAGTTTTATTCCAAACCCTGTACTCCTTTGTCTTTTCGGGTTTACAGGATTCTATATACTATTACACGTATTTGGATTGAATGCCTGGCTTTGCTTTGCAGGCGCTCTGGCTTATACATTTTCCAGTTATAATTTAATAAGTATTGAAGCAGGTCATATTAACAAAGTTTATGACATGATGCTGATGGCCCCTGTCATTGCTGGTATTATATTAACATACCGCAAAAATATGATTACCGGAGCGGCCTTAACAATTATCTCTTTAGCCCTCCAGATATATTATGGTCACGTACAGATCACTTATTATCTGCTGATCATGGTAATATTCATTATAATCGCCGAATTTATTTATGCCCTGAAAGGTAATAATCTCAAAAGATTTTTAACTGGCTCAGTTGTGTTGTTATTCTGTGTCATTATCAGTATTGCCCCTAATGTGGCCAAACTTTGGACCATGTCTGAGTATTCAAAAGCAACTCCTAGAGGTGGATCAGATTTATTGGCTAAAAAAGATCAAGGAACCGGTCTTGATAAGGACTATGCATTAAGCTGGAGCAATGGTATATCAGAAACTATGACCATCCTGATTCCCTCATTCTTTGGAGGAAGTTCTAATGAACAGTTAAGCACCGGATCTGAGACATTCAAAACTATGGTGAACAACGGAATCGCTAAAACTCAGGCAAAGGAATACATCGAGAGTATGCCGATGTACTGGGGAGACCAGCCATTTACTTCAGGACCAATCTATTTTGGTGCCATCGTTTGCTTCTTGTTCGTTTTAGGATTGGTTCTTATAAAAGGGCCTTTGAAATGGTGGATTATCCCTGTGACAATTTTGTCCATTTCCCTTTCTTGGGGGAAAAACTTTGAGCTGCTTACAGATTTATTCTTTAATTACGTTCCACTTTATAATAAATTCAGAAGTGTTACTATGATTCTTTCTGTAGCTGAAATTACCTTTCCTCTGCTTGGTTTTGTTGTGTTGAAAAAGGTATTGGATAGTGAACTTTCGAAAGAAGAAATTATGAAAGGGCTTAAAATATCTTTCGGTATTACCGGGGGGCTTGCGCTTTTCTTTGCCATTTTAGGTGGTGCATTTTTTGATTTTAACGGTGCTTCTGATGCTCAGCTTCCAACCTGGCTAATTGACTCTCTAAAGGATGATCGTGCTTCTGCACTAAGAATAGATGCGTTGAGATCATTATTTTTTGTAGCTGCAACTGCAGGAATGATTTGGGCAGTTATCAATGATAAATTAAAGGAGAATGTTTTTTATGTACTACTTGCAATACTTATCCTTGTCGATCTTTGGACTGTAGATAAAAGATATCTGAATTCAAAAGACTTCAAAAACAGAGAAAAATTTGAAGAAACGATATTTGTACCTAGCCCTGCTGATAACATTATTGCACAGGACAAAGATCCCTACTTCAGGGTTTTCAACGTAACGACAAATCCGTTCGCTGATGCAATAACATCATATTTTCACAAATCGATCGGAGGTTACAGCGCGATAAAGCTGGGCAGGTATCAGGATCTTATTGACGCACAATTGAGCAAGAACAATATGGCTGTATTGAATATGCTTAATACGAGGTATTTTATTGTTCCAGACAAACAAACCAATCAACCAACTGTACAAAGAAATCCTGGTGCTTTAGGAAATGCGTGGGCTGTAGATAGTGTAAGGATTGTTCCGAATCCCGATGAAGAACTTAAAGGATTGAGTAATTTCAATCCTGCAAGGACGGCTATTGTAGATAAGGTGTTTGAGAGCTATGTGAAAGATTTAAATCTTTCAATCGACACTACTGCTTCTATTGTTCTTAAAGACTACCATCCTAATCACCTTACATTTGAATCAAAGTCCAAGAAGGATCAATTGGTTGTTTTCTCTGATGTTTACTATCAACCAGGATGGAACGCCTATATTGATGATAAACTTGTTGACCATATTAGAGTAAACTATATTCTGCGTGCTCTAAAAATTCCGGCAGGAGAACATACTATTTCATTCAAGTTTGAACCTAAGTCATATATTACAGGTTCAAAAATATCAAGAATAGGATCTTGGATATTAGTATTATCAATTGTTGGGTTGCTTGGTATTCAGCTCTCCTCTTCAGTGAAAAAGAAAGATTAACTTAAAAAATAAAAAGGCACTTAAATCAAGTGCCTTTTTTATTTTTCTAATAACTAATTTCCTTTCGCCTCTTTGTACAACTGTGTATATTTTTCTGCTACAGATTCTTCCGAATAATCCTTAATTGCCTTCTCTCTTGATTGCATGCACAGCGCTTCGTAAGGAGCCTGAAACAATGTCCAATAAACGCCAGCGGCTAAATCTTCTGATGATTTATATTCTGCTACATAACCTGTTTTCATATGCTCTACCATTTCCGGAATTCCTCCCGTATTAAAACTTACTATAGGTGTCCCACATGCAAGCGACTCCATTACAGTATTGGGTAGATTATCCTCCAAAGAAGGGATAACAAATACTGATGCTGCAGAATATGCATTGACAATGGTTGACATATCAGACAATCTTCCCAGACTATTTATTTTAAAAGGTATTCCTGCAAAATCCTGCTCATCATACAGACCAAAAATTAGTAATTCTGTATCCTGAAGTTCATTTGAATATTTCTTTGCCAGTGTCTCCAGTCCACTTTTGAAGAAAGCAAAACCCTTTCTTTCATCGCTTACTTTCATGGCTGCAAAAAGAATATATTTTTTATCAGGATTCAGATTAAAGAACTTTCTGGCAATAGTTTTATCCTCCGGCTTAAATACTGATACATCTATAGGATTAGGAACAGGTACTACTTTTTTATCTTTCAGCAGACTGCTTTGTCTCGCTTTGGAAGCAAGCCATTCACTGCAAGGAACAATAGTGAGATTTTTGTGGCTGAAAATTTCCGCTTTTTTATTCCATCTTCTCCTCGACAAATCTGTTTCATTTGGATGTTTTAAATAAGGAAGACAATTGCCGCATGCTCTAATATAATTTGTGCATTCTTTGCTGTAATGGCAACCACCAGTGAATGTCCACATATCGTGGAGGGTTATTATTATTGGTTTCCCAGTTGCTATCAGTTTTTGTATGGAGTTTAAAGACAGAAATCCGAAATTGACCCAGTGAAGGTGAATAATATCCGCTTCTTTTACTAGAGCATTATTACTGAGATCAACACCTATTTCGGCTTGGGAAAAAATAAAACGAGCAGATTTATCTTTCTCATAAAAAGAAAATTGCAGCCTGTCTGTTGCAAATCGGAATAGTGCAAGTTTTTTCTGAACCCATGAATTCGCAATGCTATGAACATTCTTGTCATTGGTTTTCTTTTCCTGCACCAACATATCAGACTTCAGGCCACTTTTTAATAAAGCTTTATGAAGACGTAAGGCTGCAATTCCCGCCCCTCCAAATGTATCAAATGTACTTAGAATTAAAACTTTCATATTACAGTCCTGACTTCAAGAATATTTGGAATCGCATTATTGCAAGCTGAAGATGCAATGCAATTAGTTTTTATAACCGAAAATATTAAGCTGCAGATCCATGATTTTATTGTCTCTGTAGAAATGGTTTACTAAAGGAGACTGACGTCCCTGAGCTGAATCTATATAATATCGAAAATTATTTTTAGAAAGTATACCCAGTATTTCATTTAACTCTTGTTGCTGCCCGGGGAATGAATGATATTCTATAAATATGTTCTTTACATTCGCCAATGCATCTGAGCAATCCTTTAACACTGCCGACTCTGCTCCTTCAATGTCCATCTTTAGCATGTCTATTTTAGATGTTTGCAACAAAAGATCTCGTAGTCTTACAGATTCGATTTTTACTTTTTTCCCCTTACCAAAGATGGAGGCCCCATCAGCTCCTTCGATCGAAAATTCAATTCCATTATTGTCTATCCACACTGCCTTATTTATGATATCTACATTTTTAATATTATTCTTATCAAGGTTGTTTTTTAAAATAGAAGCAATATTTGGGTCAGCCTCAAATGCTATAATTTTAGATGCTGGATATAAAGAGCTAAAGTAAAGGCAACTAGTACCTATATTGGCTCCGCAATCAAAAATTACAGGAGTCTTTTCCTTTGTTTCAAACTTATAATACTGCTCAACATAAATTTCCTGAAACTGAAACAGGAAAGACCAACAATCAGGAACCAGGAATTTGTATTTTAGAAATGATATGTTCCTTTGAGAATATCTGGCAACATTTCCATATTTGGCCATTAATATGAGTAAGTGACGGCCATTTGCGGACTTCAGTATTCTATATATACTCTTAAAGAGATATTTTAACGCGAACATGTTTTATTATTTAATTGAATTTAATTCTTTCAAATGCATCCACATAGCTTTTGGTACTTGCATTGAAAATTTTAGTTTTTTTACTATCTGCGTAGATTTTTAGAATTTCATGCCCTCTGAATGCTTTTGAAATAGACAAAAACTGATTGGCCATTGTTTTTCTTTTTTTGTCTTCATTATACAACAGTTGTTCTTTTTCCTTAGCAGCATCCGGATTATAAAAGTGCAGAACCTTTATAGTAAGTATGTTATCCTCTCTGATACTAATGTGTTCATGCCAGGAATGATCAGCTCCATATAAATATATGTATTCATAATTCCTGTTTATCATCAAATATAAAGTTGCTATCATTACATTTTCAGATTGGGGCATTGCTAATCCTTTCGAAAAAAAGAAATGTTTTATAAAATCAAATCCTTCAAATATTGTATAGTTAAAATACACCACTTTAATATTTGGCTTTTGAGCTAGCAGATCTTGAAGAATTGATGATTTTTTAACTTTTAAAGGAACGAATAAATTTAAATGCCAGGTTGTTTTATCTTTTAATGCTTTAAAAGTGGAAATTATAGCATCGTTCTTACTCCCCTCTTCAGAAAAAAATAATGGATCAATTATTACATAATTCTCAGGCTTTAGTTGTTCAAAATAGTCATATGTTGCAAAGGTATTGACACATACTAAGTCCGTATCTTTCATAATATCCAGATGCTGTTCAAGTGATGTACTCAGAGAGGGACCGTTTCCTAAAATACTGCAAATTTTATTTTGGGGAGGTGGCAAATGAGTAACAGGTCTTGACATGAGCAAAACTCTCACTAAGGAGATACAAGTCTGAATCCCTTTGGTTAAAAAATCACTTAAATGCATGCTTACAGATGTGAATGTACTCATGACTTTAACAGGGGTTTTAATACTCGGTTTATAATATCATTCATTTCTAACGATACTCTCATTTTATATATTACCACAATAAAGACACTAGAAAAAATACTTGATCTGATAGCCATATCCAAAAGGTTATTAAACACACTGCCTCCTATTAAAGGTATGTGATAGGCCGCCACAATAATCATTGATGACACGACGATAACTTTAAGAAAGTTAATATCAAATGGCTGCATTTTTAACTTCTTCAATACCAGCCAATACTTTATTGAGTTATAATAAAACGTGGAAATAGCTGCAGCCAATGCTGCCCCTATCAGTTTGTATTCCGGTATAAGAAGCATATTAGCAATAATGGTCAGGAAAATCAGGCTGATCATAATGGCTGAGTCATATCTATAATATTTTGACAAGGCTAATACACTTCCATTCACCCCTGTTGCCAGATCAAAAAGTTTCCCCAGACCAAGAATTATGATTACCCATTTTCCCTCTTCATAACCTTGCGGAATTAATTCAAAAAAGGAATCTAGATTTATAAGTATCCCCCCAAAGATTAGACAGCCTATTATCAGTTGCATGACACAGCTTTTTCTATAAATGGTTTGTATTGTATGAAGATCATTGTTTTTAAATGCATTTACAATAACAGGGACAGCTGCTCTACTCATGGCAATTAGAGACATCCCCATTATACTTCCGAAAAAAGAGGCAGTGTTATATACCCCAGTGTCATCAAGCCCTCCATAAAAAGTCAGCATAATCTTATCTATGTACATAATAATCATAGAAGAAAACCCTGTCAATATAGTGATAAGGCTGTAATTGATAAATTCCTTCCTGAATTTAGGAGTAAATACAGAGAAGTCAGGTTTAAGAGAAAATTCACTTAATTGCATGGACTTTATTATCATCCATATTGTGGGAATTATAAATGCTGAAACCCAAATCCATATGAAGATATCAAAACTTATCCCAATCAACGCTATAAGCACGAGACCTATCAAAATTATCAATCTTTGTACAAATTGATTCAGAAAGGTTCCGGATACTGTTTCAAATAAATTCCTTGAATAACTATCAAAAAAATTAAACAGTATAGTGCCTAAGGAAATAGGAAGTAGCAGATAAAAATATTGGTCTAGTATAGTTGATCTTTCTGAAGATGAAGATAAGAATAAAGGCTTTAATAACACTAAGATACCTGTTGCCAGCAGAAAACCGAATATAGATATACTCAGACCGGTAAAAACAAAACCACCATACCCCTTTCTTTCACTAAAACTCGGAAAAAACCTGCTACCTGCATAATTAAACCCAAGGCTGGCTATCTGTACGAATATATACATAAAAGATAAAAGTAATCCCAAAAGCCCGTTCTGATCTTTGGTCAGCAAATTGGGGATTAGTAATCCCTGACTGATAAATCCTATTACTACCCCAAGGTATGAAAAGATAGCACTGTGTAAGGATTGTTTTTTTATTGTACTCATTGAACTTAAATAACCTCTGTTGAGATTAATATTATTATTCTCCCTTTATTTTCTTATTATAAATCAGTTCTGCAATTTCCCAATCCAAAGGATTATCGATATCAACAGAATCCGTATCATCCATTACATACTTTCTTATTTTAGAAAATTCAGAGAGAGACATTTTTTTCAGAGAATCCACTTTCATGATATAAATTGCTCCATTGTATTTATATACTTTTGGCATATCCTGCCTTCTTGTAAAAGTATTCTCTGCCGCCTTTTTAAGAAATCCATTTTCATCTTCATTGTAGCAAAGATATATGGGATTATACATCTCCTGCACGCTCACAACCATATCCACATCATTGCTATATAGTTCAAGACTATCTTTTAGATGTTTCGCAGTTCTTAAAGGAGAAGTAGGCTGCAATAAAACAATTCTATCATATTGAACGCCTTTTCCTTCATAAAATTGAATGGCATGTTTAATTACATCATATCCTGAAGCTGTGTCTGTGGCGAATTCCGCAGGTCTTATAAATGGCAGTTCCAATCCATATGTTCGGACAGTCTCAGCAATATCCTGACTGTCTGTCGACACACAAATATCTTTATCATCAGCAAACTCCCTTGCGAGATCTATGCTGTAATAGACAAGAGGCTTACCATTAAATTTTTTAATATTTTTGCCGGGAATACCTTTGGATCCTCCACGAGCTGGAATAAGATACAAGGTTTTCATCTACTCTAAATATTTTACATATTCCTGAGCCTTCTTATAATCATCGGGCTTACCAATGTCTATCCAATAGCCAACAATAGGGAAATAAGTAATCTTTTTCTGCATTGAGAATAGTAGATCCATTAGATCTGTTGCATTGTAGAATGTATTTTTCGGAATAAGATTAAAATATTCTTTTTTTATAAGATACATTCCAGCACTCGCGTGGTAGGTATAAGTAGGCTTTTCAGCAACAGACGTAACTGAAGAATTATCAATATTAAGTACTCCATAAGGTACTGAAACCACATAAGGAAAAGAAGCAATTGCCATGTCTGCCCCTACTTCCAAATAATGTTTATAAAACTCTTCAAGATTAAGATTTGTAAACAAATCAGAATTCATTACAAGCACTGTATCTGATTCATAATTATCTACAAGAGTCACAGCTCCCAATGTTCCAAGCGGCTCGTCTTCTCTGATGTATTGGATATTTAATCCATATTTATCACCATTTCCAAGATAATCGATGATCTGGTCTGCAAGATATTTAACAGAGATGTATACATTCTCTATTCCGAATTTACTTAGGTTGTTGATATTATATTCGATAATAGCTTTATTGCCCAGCTTCAATAAAGGCTTTGGTGTTTTTTCTGTTAATGGCCTAAGTCTCTCTCCTTTGCCTCCAGCCATTAAAACAGCTTCTACTGGAAGTAATGACTTTTGTCTTGTGAGATCGAAAAGTTTAACAAGCTTCCTTTCATTGTTCAGCACAGGCAAGAGCCTTATATTATTTTTTCTTATTGAATCAATCAGCGCCAAATCCGGCTGTCCGTTTTTCAGAAAAATAAAATTGCCATGCATGAAAGTTGATATAGGAGATTCAAGTGATATCCCCTTTAAGATACCTCTGCGTATATCACCATCCGTAATTGTACCTACAACTTCGCCATTATCATTTAATACAATTAAAGTGAGTTTATCGTTCGCATTAAGCTTCTCCAAAGCCTGCATAAGAGTGCAGGTCTCGGAGATCACATATTTTTCAAATTCAAGTTTATAAGACATTACAGCAACTTATTTTTTAAGCTGTTTAAGGATATTTACTATCTGCCCGGAAGCATTTCCTGTTCCATAGACATTCATATTTTCAAGCAGCTTCAAAGAAGCTACTTTTTTTATAGCCTGCTCTATTTTTTCATGTTCGATTGGAACATTTAAAATATTAGGAGTCACAAGCCTCCCCTTTTGCCTGTCTCCGAGATTGATAACGTATTTTGGAAAAAATGAAGCCTCTACAAATCCGCTAGATGTATTTCCCAGCATAAAAGCACAATACTTCATGCAGGATAAATACCCCAGTGCTCCAAAAGATTCTATCTCTATTGCATTTTCAGTATATGCAATAAAATCCTTTAACCTAGACCTGATCATATTTCCCATTGTATCAGTATTGGGCATGGTAATGACCAATTGGTACTTATCACACTTCTCCAAGGCCTTTATAACCTCATCAATGTAAATTTCATTTTTTTCAAAAGAAACTGTTTCCGGATGGAATGTTATAAGTATTGTAGGTTTGGAGAGATCGATATTAAATTTCTGCTTAAACTCTTCAGGAGAAAAGAGTTTCATATTTTTCAAGTTATCTATGCTTAAAGCTCCTACATTGTAAGCATGTTCTTCTGAACCTGTAATTTCGACAACTCTTTCCTTATAAATATCTGTAGACACAAAATGATATGCAGACATTAATGTAATAGAATGTCTATAAACATTATCTATTGCACCAAGAGTTGTTTCGCCTCCGGAAATGTGAGCTACTTTGATATTAAAGGGAGTTGTAGCACTTACAGCTGCAAACATTTCATATCGGTCTCCTAAAGCAAATACTATATCAAATTTATTCTCATTCCAAAGTTTAGAAAACTTTTCGATTGTATTACCTATGGAAAACGCTATATCAGAAGGAGTGTCACCCTTAGGAACGGTAGTGATCTGATGTTTTACTTCAAAACCGTCTGCTTCTATACAACTAAGTGTGTATCCATGAGCGGCCGACAAATGTGTTCCAAAAGCTATAATTTCAAGATCAAAGAAAGGATCTTCCTTTAATAATTTCAACAAAGGATAATAGATGCCATAATCAGCTCTGGAACTGGTAAGTACAGCTATTTTCATGCGATATCCTTCCAGTTTAATTTATCATCCTCGCTCATAGACTTCAATAATTTCTTCCCAACCACTTTATCCATTTCCATCGGACTAATACCATCTCCTGGTCTTTTCATAATTAAGTCATTCTCTGTAAGTATATGACCGACAGGAAGATTATTCAATATATGAATGCTTTTTCTAGCGATTCCTATGTTCTTTTTTTCTGATTCGGAAGGTGTTTTAATTCCATCTCCCAGAGCTATTTCAATATTTCTTATAGCAGCAACCATAGCTTTCAACTCATCTGGTTCAAGTGATGATTGATGATCAGGTCCTTCCATATTCCTGTCCAGCGTAAAATGCTTTTCAATCACCGTTGCTCCCAATGCTGTTGCGGCAATTGGAATTTCAATTCCATTGGTATGGTCAGAATATCCTATAGCAACATTTAGCTCTTTCTGAATTGTAAGCATTGCTTTTAAGTTAACATCCTTCATTGGTGTAGGATACTCTGTAGTGCAATGCAGAATAGTAAGATTTTCCTTTTTAAGGCCACTGCTCAACAAAACTTTCACAGAAGTTTTAACCTCCTCAAGATTAGCCATCCCAGTTGAAAGGATGATCTTCTCAAAGTTTTTAGCCATCTTTCTGAGGTAAGGCAGATTTGTTAATTCACCGGAAGGTATTTTACCAATATTAATTCCAAGATCTTTTAATAAGTCAATACTTTGCAAATCAAAAGGGGTAGAAAGGAATTCAATTGGTTTGGTCTCGCAATATTCTTTTAGTATATGATGGTGTGTTTCATTCAGTTCAAGCCTCTTTAACATTTCATATTGACCTTCATCTGCACCAGTCATTTTCTTCTGATATTCGGCTTTCTCTGATTTTTTACTTGTAATCGTTGAAGCCTTAAAAGTCTGAAATTTTATAATATCAGCACCGGCTTCAAAAGCTTTATCAATAAGTTTTTTCGCAATATCTATGCTTCCGTTATGGTTAACTCCTGCTTCGGCAATGATTAAAATTGTTTGTTTCATTTAATAAAATAAATGTAATATTCATTTATGAAAAACTGCAGGATTCCCTATGTAAACGCCTTCTTCAAGCAGATCCTTAACTACAGTAGAATGCCCTCCGACTACTATATTCGAGGCAATTGAAATGCCATGGAAGGCCATTACCGAACTTGCAATAAAACAATTATCCCCCACTTTAACGCCTCCGTTTAACACTGTATTGGTTGAAATATGACAATGATTTCCAATCTTCACATCATGCTCAATTAATGCTCTTGTATTGATAATGACATTATTTCCAATTTCTGAAGAGGCATTTAAAATACAACCATGCATTACAATGGTACCTTCTCCGATCTTAGCATACTTTGAGACAATTGCTGATGCCGCTATAATAGTGGCTAATTTTCCTCCAGCTTGTTTTATCGAATTATAAAGTTTAATTCTCAATGCGGGTGATTTGAACTGCCCAATTGTAATTAAAAATTCAAATCCTTCTTGTGCTAGCTCAGGAATGAGCTCATCCCCTCCTAAGATTGGATACTCTAGAATCGTTTCTCCTTCAATAAAATCCTTTTCAAGAATACCTTTTATCTCATAGCTTCCGCATGATTCTATTACATCTATGCATGATTTGCAATGACCTCCGCCACCTATGAGGATAAGTTTTTTCAAGTTTTATAATTTCGAATAAAAGTCTTTAACAAATTGAATAACCTGATTCACCTCTTCATCCTTAATGGATGTAGAACAAGGAAGGCTCACACATGCCTGATATACTTCCTGTGAAATATCATTATGAGTAAAATAAAGATCTTTTTCCATCATTGGCAATCGATTCATAGGTACCCAAAATGATCTTGCTTCTATACCTTTAGATCTCAGAAAAGCAATTAATTCAGCCTTCCTAGGAACTTTTGCTGTAAACAACCAATGATTGGGCTCCACCCCCTCAATCACCTCCTGAGTTTTAAATCCTTCAATAAAAGATAACTCATTTTTATACATCTGAGCTACTTCTTTTTTTCTTTTGATGAATGCATCCAATTGCTCCATTTGAGCTACTCCCATGGCTGCCAGGATATTTACAAGCCTGTAATTATAACCTGTTTCATCATGATAATATTCATTTGGGTCAGCTTTTGCCTGGGTGGTAAGATGTTTTGCTTTAGCCGCCAGTTTCTCATCGTTGGAGAGGATCATACCTCCGCCTCCGGTAGAAATAATTTTATTACCATTAAAGCTGCTGGTTCCGAATAACCCAAAGGTACCTGCGTGTTTGCCACGAAACTTGCTGCCTAATGCTTCTGTAGAATCTTCAACAATTGTCAATCTATATGTTTGAGCTATTCTGATAAATTGATCCATGTCACACATATTACCCAACACGTGAACTGGTACAATTGCTCTTATCCTTCTGTTTAATTTTTTATGGTAACTAAAGTCTTCTCTTATTTCAGTTTGCGTTTGAAGAAATTCCTCAAGCAATCTAAGATCCATTTGCCAGGTGTTACTGTCAACATCTATCATGATAGGATCTGCCCCTGTATATTTAATCGCATTAGCTGTAGCGACAAAAGTAATATTAGGAATGATAATCAAATCTCCCCTTTCAACTCCGGCTAACTGGAGACTTATATGAAGCGCTGCAGTTCCGTTGGAAGTAGCAACAGCATACTTTGCCCCGGTATAATCAGCAAGAGTTTTCTCAAATTTAGTTACATAGCTTCCAACAGAAGAAACCCAATTGGTATCAAGACATTCTTTAATGTATGTCCATTCATTTCCTGAAATATTTGGTACTGAAAGAGGGATCATTTTTAGAATTGCTTCAGAGAAGCTTATTTCAATTTACTAAGTTTAAAATCAAATATTGTAGATATCAGTCTTATATCTTGCCAGATTAGATGGTTCCGAAAACCATTTAATAGTTTCTGCTAATCCGGAATCCAAGGTATAGTCAGGCTTCCAATTGGTAAGTTCCTTAATTTTCTTATTACTCCCGAACAAACGCTCTACCTCACTTTTTTCAGGTCTGAAACGCTGCTCGTCCGTAATAATTTTCGCTTTCTCGTTGATCTGACTGATGAGTTTTTGCGCTAAATCTCCCACAGAAATCTCTTCCTGCATTGCTATGTTTACCTCTTCACCGATGGTTGCATCAGCCTTTGCAATTTCAATAAATCCTTTTGCTGTATCCTTAACAAATAACAAATCTCTTGTCGGATGTAGAGAGCCAAGCTTGATCTCATTTTTACCAGCAAGCAATTGTGTGATAATTGTAGGAATTACAGCCCTTGCTGACTGTCTCGGACCATAAGTATTAAATGGACGAACAATAGTTACAGGTACTCCAAAGCTTCTGTAAAATGAATCTGCGATATAATCTGCTCCAATTTTGGTGGCAGAATATGGTGATTGCCCCTGACGGGCATGTTTTTCATCTATTGGCACATAAAGAGCAGTTCCGTACACTTCTGAAGTTGAAGTTACCAATACCCTCTCAACACCAAGCTCTTTAGCAGCCTGAACGATATTAAGAGTGCCTTTTACATTCGTATCAATATAAGTATCCGGAGAATGATAACTGTAAGGGATAGCGATAAGTGCTGCAAGGTGAAAAACAACTTCAATATCTTTCATTGCATTTTTTACGCCATGCGGATCTCTTATATCTCCTGCAATTATTTCAAGTTGAGCAAGTTTTTCTTTAGGAAATGAATCAAGCCATCCCCAAGAGTTAAATGAGTTGTAATATACAAATGCCCTGACCTTGCAGCCTTCTTCCAATAACTTTTCTACCAGATGACTTCCTATAAACCCGTCTGCTCCCGTAATCAGGACTTTCTTGTTTTTTAACTCCATTTGTCTTTAAGTATTGACTCAAAAATTATTTTTTAGATTTCAGGTGAACTGTATACCTAATGTGATAGTTTCAATTTAAGCAAGGAATTCAATCCTCTATAAGTTCACCCTTTGTAAGAGAGTAAACTTACAAATTTTGAATAAAATTCGCTCTTCTATTCGGATTTAAATAATTCTTCTTCTCCTATTCCCCATAGAATTCAACTTCTCGGGCCCATTATAGCGAATACAGGAAGCAGATTCGACGATTTTCATTACTTAAATTACTTTTAAGTAAATGTATTACCTTTGCCTTCAGTCTCACATGGTAAGTTACAAAAGTACATTAAATTAATTATGCCTGATAATAGTAGAAAAGAGAAGTGGGTAACAATTGTAAACAGACATTATCCTCCCAATCCTGGCATAACTGGTGAATCGGCCTGGGACCTTGCAAAATACTTGATAGACCATTACAATATTCAGGTACAGATAGTCCATGTACTACGAAATGATGATGGCGGAGGCGCTGTCAGATCTCCTATTGGAAAAATTGTTTCCATTCCAACTTTATATAAGGGAAAAAATGAAGGCTTGAAATCTCTTGCCGGATTTCTTGATGGTTTATTTCTGATTCTTAAAACCCTTTTTGTGAAAAAAGGACCTGTCATTTGCATGACCAGCCCTCCTTTGTTACCATTTTGGGCATCTATTTTCTTTGGAATATTTCGTAAAAAATGGATTTTCTGGTCAATGGATTTATTTCCTGAAGCTTTTGTCGCAAACAGGAAAATGAAAAGTAATTCTTTCCTTTATAAAATTATCAGATCCATTACTTACAATAACAAACCCGAATTGCTGGTTTCATTGGGCCCTAAGCAGGCAGAATATATCCTGACAAATTATAAAAGGCCCCCTCTTGTTACAGTATTGCCATGTGGCGTCTTTACAGATTATGAAAAAGACACACAAATTCCTGAATGGAAAAAAGATGACGGAAAAATTTATTTTGGTTATTGCGGGAATCTGGGAGCTCCGCATTCGAAAGAATTTCTGAAAGGATTTATTGATACCTTTAATCCGGACAAGCAACATTTAATTCTTGCAGTGTATGGGCCAAAAGCTACTGATATACAAGAATATGCAAAAGAAAAATCAGGTATAACATTGCTTAAAAATGTACCGAGAAGTCAACTGCATTATATAGATATCCATCTAGTAAGTTTGCTTCCTGAATTTAATCATACAGCAGTCCCTTCAAAGGCAATTAGTTCAATATGTACAGGAGGTACTGTTTTATTTTACGGAAATGAAGAAGCGGACACATGGTTTATGCTCCAAAAAGCATCCTGGTTGGTCGATATTAATAAAGACTTAAAAAATCAATTAGTAAACTTTATTGAGGATATTTCACTGGAAGAAGTAATTAGAAAGAAAAAAGACTCTTTAATACTTGCTGACCAGTTACATAATATGGAAATATCTGCTTATCAGGAGATAGCGGATCATATAATCCGCTACCACCAGTGATTAAACTCTGCTTTTTAAACCATTGAAGATTTCTTCCAGCGTATTAAGCAGATCATATTTATAATTCCAACCAGGATAGTGATTCTTAAATTTAGATAAATCGCTGATGTACCAGATATGATCGCCAACGCGTGAAGTATCGGAATATGAATAATTCATTTTCTTTCCTGTAATTTTTTCACAAATCAGGATCGCCTCTTTCATTGAACAATTGGCAAATCTTCCTCCCCCAGCGTTATATACTTCTCCCTGACGAGGGTTTTGATAAAAATGCCAAAACATGTTAATCAAATCATAACTATGTATGTTATCTCTGACTTGTTTTCCTTTGTATCCAAAGATAGTATAATGATCTCCGGTTATTGCACATTTCATAAGGTATGAGAGGAATCCATGAAGCTGTGTACCAGAGTGATTTGGGCCTGTAAGACATCCTCCTCTGAAAACACCTGTCTTCATTCCAAAATATTTTCCATATTCCTGCACCAATATATCAGCAGCGACTTTAGATGCGCCAAAAATAGAATGCGTTGACTGATCAATAGTCATATGCTCATCTATACCATTTTTGAAATATGGATGCTCTTGGTTTATTTCCCACCTATTTTCTAATTCCACCAGAGGTAGAAAATTCGGAGTGTCTCCATATACTTTGTTAGTAGATGTAAAAATAAAGACAGCCTCTGTACAATATTTTCTGGTCATTTCCAGCATATTCAAAGTACCATTGGCATTTACCGTAAAATCTGTAAATGGCTCTTTTGCAGCCCAATCATGGCTTGGCTGTGCAGCCGTATGCAAAACCAGTTTTATATCATTGCCATATTGAGCAAATAGTTTATCTAATTCTTCCTGATTTCTAATATCAAGGGACTGATGAGTGTAATTCTGATAAGTAGTTTCCAGTCTTTGTCTGTTCCAATTAGTAGAAGCATTTTTTCCAAAAAAATACTGTCTCATATCATTGTCTATTCCTACTATAAGATCGAATTTATCGCTAAAAAAACTAACCGCCTCACTCCCAATCAATCCGGCAGAGCCCGTAATCACCGCTATATCCATATTCAATACTTTATTTACTTTTCCTTGTCTTTTCTATTTTTCAGATTCAGAATAGAGCTTATTTTTTTACCTAAGCTCCATGTGTGTCGGATTATTTTGAAGGATAAAATAAAATTTTACCAAAGACTTCCGTTGAACCTTATTAACAAAAAATCAATATAATTTTATCCCGAAAGATAGTATATATTTTACATTTTAATCAAAGGTTAAGGGCGATTTAGTCATTAAACGCCTTTTCGCATATTCATTAAAATAACTTGAAAAAAATCAGCTATTATATATTATAGACAGGCTTATCGTTTCATAAATAATCATCACAAACCATTAAACCACTACCTACCAAATACTTAACTTACATTAAAGTTTTTTTTTTGAATTTTAATATATCCTTTATTTGAGAAAATTTTCAGCATTCACATTGCATGAATATTTGAATTGTTTATTTATAATTATTGAAAAAGGAAAAACAGACCAATTACAAATTATTCACTTATCTTATTTTTTCTGAATAGCTTGATTTTTCAATTTTATTTAAACACATTCGTTTAGGCTTAAAAATTAGACCTTGAGTATATATAATTGCTATGAAATTTCAGATTTATCGATTGTTATATTACAAGGATTTTAAAAACATAAAATTTTTTCTTAAAATTGACCCAGAAAATATAGGTTATAAAGTATGAAGAGAATTGCGGTTTTCACTTCCGGTGGTGATGCACCAGGTATGAACGCTTGTATAAGAGCTGTAGTTAGATCAGCGCATTACTTTGGTTTAGAAGTATATGGAATTTTGAAAGGTTATGACGGAATGATCCATGGTAATCTTATCGAAATGGATGACAGATCGGTAAGTAACATCATTCAAAGAGGTGGAACCATCTTAAAGTCAGCCAGAAGTGAAGAATTCAGAACTGTAGAGGGAAGAAAGAAAGCCTACGAGAATATTAAAAAATTTGGTATCGACGGATTAGTTGGAATTGGAGGAAACGGAACATTTACCGGTGCTGAAATTTTTTACAATGAATATCAGATACCTTGCGTTGGAGCTCCTGGAACAATAGATAACGACCTTTATGGTACCGACTTCACTATTGGTTATGATACCGCAGTTAATACTGCTCTTTCAGCGATAGACAGAATCAGAGATACAGCGGATGCTCACGAAAGAATATTCTTTATTGAAGTAATGGGTCGCGATACAGGTTATATTGCAGTAAGATCTGCTATAGCAGGTGGAGCCGAAATGTCTGTAATGCCTGAAACTAAAAACTCTGTAAAAGAAGTAATTCAGAAATTAAAACACGGGACAAGCCAGTCTAAAGCTTCTCACATTATCATAGTTGCAGAAGGCCATGAAGTAGGAAGGGCTCAGAATATCGCTGATAAAGTGAAAAAAGAACTACCTGAACTTGATGCAAAAGTAACAACTTTAGGTCACGTACAAAGAGGTGGAGCACCTACAGCTGCAGACAGAGTGCTTGCAAGCAGATTAGGACTTGGCGCTGTTGAAGGATTAATTAAAGGAAAAACCAATGTAATGGCTGGGGTAATCAACAGAACATTGTGCTACACTCCATTCAAAGATACTATTACCAAGAAAAAGCCAATTAACAAAGAGCTTATCCGTATCGTTGAAATTTTGAATGGTAGAAAATACCATAATATAGAAAGAGAAATTTTATAATAATAAAAAGCCCCCGACATGTCGGGGGCTTTTTTATTACTCTCAGAGGCGCCATTGATGGCATATCAAAACCATGATAGAGATACACTTTAAGCTTTCTGCCTTCCGCTTTCAGCTTCAATAAAATCAATAATCTCAGCTTTCTGTACCGGATTAAACCAGCGATATTCTTTATCTTTTTTAAACCAGGTTAACTGACGTTTCGCATACCTTCTTGAGTTCCGCTTCAGCAAACGAATCATTTCTTCCCGGTCATAAATTCCATCAAAAAAATCAAAAACCTCCTTATATCCTACTGTTTGTAATGCATTCATACTTTTGTATTGAATTAATGCTTTCACCTCATCTTCCAAACCTGCTTCCAACATAAAATCCATGCGGCGATTTATTCTTTCATATAATTCTTCTCTTGGTCGCTCCAGTCCTATTTTTATAATTTCAAAGTTTCTGGATGCCTTTTCATTTTTTCTGTAAAAAGAAAATGGAACACCAGTACTTCTGATCACTTCAAGAGCTCTTAGTATTCTTTGATGATTCGCCTTATCGACCTGTTCATAATAAACAGGATCAGACTTCTTTAATTCTTCCAATAAAGGAGAAAGCCCATTATCTGATAATTCAGAAACCAATTGATTCCTCGTTTCCTCTTCCACCTGAGGCATTTCGTCAAATCCTTCACAAACAGCCTTGATATATAATCCCGAACCGCCTGTAAGAATCAAATAATCCTTTTCTGTAAAAAGATGATCAATTAATTTTAAAGCTTCCTCTGAGTATAATCCTGCATTAAATGGCTCTGCAATGGAATGACTGTTGATAAAGTAATGAACAACACCTTGCATTTCAGCTATAGAAGGCTTGGCGGTCCCTATGCTCATTTCTTTGAAGAACTGCCTTGAATCAGCTGATATCACCGGAACTTCAAAATACTGTGCTAGTTCGACACAAAGGTCAGTTTTGCCGACTGCAGTCGGTCCTGCAATTACAATAAGATATTTACTTCCCACTTTCAACCTTTTTATAAAAATCAATAAGTGCCTCTGATTCCTTTTCCCAATTGAAAACTTTTCTTGCTTTCATAGCATTCTCCTTGATTTCATCATAAAGCGCAGGCTCGTTAAGCAATCTATTGAAAGCCTTTACTATTTCTTCGTGTTTAAGGTCAATCAATAAAGCAAAGGAATATACATCATTAAGATGTTTGTATTCCGGAAAATTTATTGTTACCTGCGGTATTCCGGCCATCATGTAATCAAAAAACTTATTAGCAAGTGAATAGTAGTAACTTGCCCCTCTGTTTTCCAAAAGCAATACACCGGCATATGCTTTACGAATAATTTCCTTTAATTTTTCAGGTTCTACATAACCCAGAAATTTCACTTTACCATCGAGGTTCATATCCTTTGCTTTAGCCTTCAAGCTTTCAAACATTTCTCCATCTCCGCAGATATAAAGGCTGCAATTGATTTCAGGCATTGCATTAAGCATTTGTTCAATACCTCTTCCTTCATTTACTGCTCCTGCATATACTATATATTTTTCTTTTGATGTGTCAGGATCAACCGGCATGTACAAAGGAAGATTTCTTATCAAAGAAAAATTAACTCCAGGATATCTTTCTTCAAAAATTCTCTTCACTCCTTCACTCACAGTATATGAATACTTTACTCTTGGCACTATATAACTTTCAAGCTTCAGCCACATAGACCTAACAAATGGTCTTCTGACAACTTCAATCACCTCTGTAAATAACTCATGAGCGTCATACACCAAAGGTTTATTTTTTAACTTCGAAACAACATAACATGGTAGAATTGTATCGAGATCAATCGCGCAGATTATATCTGCCTTGCTGAATATCAGAAATAATAAAAGACGAAAATTATATTCCAGATAAAAAAGCTTCCCGTTTTCAAAAAAACAATCAAGCCTCTTTTGCTCAAACAATTGATGTTTTAACTCTATAGATTTTTTTCTTTTCCTACCTACCAGAAGAACAGAATGCCCGGCCTTGGCCAATGTGGATGAAATCCTTTGCATTCTTTGGTCATAAGAAAGATCGTTTGTTACCGTAAAAATGATTCTGGCCATTGCCTATTTTTTTGCAAATTAAAAATTGTAGCCTGAATTATTGTAAGATATATTAACTGAAAAATATTTTTTAAGGAACACACGCAAAACACTTTAAAAACCAACAAATTAGAAACACAGGCTTTTTAGCGTAAAAAAAGTTTTTATAGATCAAATTGATTATATTTGTTTAAGTCGATCCATCCTCTGAGTACCCATGGAATTAGAAAATAAATCGAGAGAAGAATTAGCTGCGGAGATCCTGAAGCTTCAGGATAAAATAAACTTAATTGAAAGGCAATCAGATAAAAAACTACCGGAGATTGACCTGAATTTTCGTAATGCCCTGGAAAAAATTACCCTATTCGCTCTTTCTATCAATCAGGATGGCAAAATAGCGTATTGCAATCAGACATTTGCTGACTTTCTGGGCTTACCCAAGGAAGACCTCCTGGGAAAGGAATGGACTAATATTGTTCACAAAGGTAAAGGCCAGGATGATAGGGGGATTTTTAGCCTGATTGAAAATGGCCAACTTTTTAATAACATTAAAAGAAAAATCATCGCCAAAGACGGACAAGTGAGAACTGTCAGATTTCAGGTTTTGATTCAAAACAATACGGATGGAAAGCTTTCAGAAACTACCCTCGTGGGTGAAGATGTAACTGAAAAAAAGAGGGTAATAAAAGCTTTAAAAGAAAGTAATGAGCAACTTCACGATCTTTTTGAAAATGCCAATGACCTTATTCAGGTATTTTCACTTGAAGGTGATATTATTTTTGTAAACAATGCATGGAAGAATACCCTTGGGTATGTAGATGACGAGATCACAAGTCTTAATTTTAAAGAAATTGTTCACAAGGACTATCAGCAAGCTACCTTTGATCATTTACAAAAAATATTAAGCGGAGAAAAAGGCGACAAAATTGAAACTGTTTTCACTACAAAGGCTGGTAAATCTATCCATGTTATTGGCAGTGTAAACGTTCGATATGAGAAGGAAAAGCCTATTGCGTTCAGAGGTATATTTCACGACAATACTGAAAGAATTAGAGCAGAAAGAGGCGTTACCCTTTATTACAAAATCGCTAACCTTACCATTAGCAGCAACAATCTGGAGTCTCTTCTCTACAATATTCACCAGGAGCTTAAGACAATTATTGCTGTTAACAACTTCCATGTTGCGCTTTATGACAAGGATAAAAACTATCTGAATTTTCCTTACTATGTTGATGAAAATTTCGGAGATAGAATTACTACTCAAAAAAGAATTGTAGGAAAAGGCTTAACTGAATATTCTCTTTTTAACGACAAACCTACTTTTCTTTACGAAGAAGATATTCACGAACTGGCAGCTTCTGGAAAAGTAGAATTAATGGGTCCGGTACCCAAAATCTGGCTGGGAGTTCCTTTGCGCCTGGAAAACCGTACCATTGGAGTCATTGCAGTAAAAAGCCATAGTGACAGAAATAAATTCAAGAGAAGACACCTTGACCTTCTTGACTTTATTTCAGGGCAGATTGCCATTGCGATTGAGAGAAAGAGAAACGAAGAAAAGATCCTTGAACAAACTGCCAGATTAAATTCAATTTTTGAAAGCAGTTCTCACCTAATATGGTCTGTTAACAGACAAAGGGGGCTTACTTCTTTCAATAGAAATTATGCTGAAGCTATAAAGAGGAAATTCGGTTCTTATCCTGAACTGGACCAAGCTTCTGAAAAGCCTAAAATATTAATGCTTTCAGACGAAATTTATCATGATTTTGTCAATGCAAGGTACAAAGAAGCATTTGAAGGCAAACAACAACACTTTGAAGCCCGCACAATTATTGATGGAAGGGAAACGTGGAGAGAAACTTTCCTGAATCCTATATTCCTTCCAGATGGAAGAATAGAAGAAGTTTCAGGTATTTCACACGATATTACAGAAAAGAAACATTGGGAAATAGCACTGCAGGAAAGCGAGGAAAAGTTTCGTAATATATTTGAATCTTTCCAAGATATATACTACAGAACAGATGTTCATGGCAGAATCAATATGATAAGTCCGTCCGGATGTGAACTAAGCGGGTACAGCCAGGATCAAATCATCGGAAGACATATTACAGAGTTCTATGTAAGTCCTAAAAAACAGACGGCCCTTGTAAAACAATTGCTGCGTACCGGTACTATCCGAAACTATGAAAACAACCTGGTACTTAAAGACGGAACGGTAATTCAGTCTATTTCAAATATAAGACTTATCTATAGCAAAGAAGGTAAACCTATTGCTGTAGATGGTGTAGCCAGAGATATTACATATTTGAAGAAGGCTTCAGAAGAATTGCTTAAAGCTAAAGAAATAGCGGAGAGGTCACTGAAAGTAAAAGAAAGCTTCCTTGCCAACATGAGTCATGAGATCAGAACACCAATGAACGGAATCATCGGAGTGATTGATCTATTATTTGATTCTCATCTTGATGAAGAACAGAGAAAGTATGTTCAAACTATTAAGAAGTCTTCCGAGACACTTTTGACAATACTTAACGACATACTTGATCTTTCTAAAATTGAAGCAGGTAAGATGCAGCTTCGCCTTACTTCAATTTCTATCGAATCAACTGTTGAAAAATTATTTTCATTATTCTATCAACAGGCAGCTTCCAAGAAGATTAATTTTGCATTTACTATTGACGAAAATATTCCCAAATATATTCTTGCTGATGAAATAAGGTTATTACAAATCATGTCTAACCTTACCAGCAATTCAATAAAATTTACAGATCATGGAAGTGTAAATATCGAGTTGGTGCTTGACGAGAAAAAAGGGAGTACTTACAAGATAAAAGTATTGATAAAAGATACAGGGATTGGTATTTCTGAGGAAAATAAGAAAAAGCTATTCGAATCTTTTAGCCAGGTAGATACCTCATCCACCAAAGCCTATGCTGGTACAGGTTTAGGACTGTCTATATCGAAAGAGCTGTGTAAAATGATGAATGGACAGATTGGTGTGGAATCTGAGTTAGGTCTCGGTAGTACATTCTGGTTTACATTTGAAGCTCAGGAAAGTAAACGAGTATCGCCCAAAGCAAACCTTTCAGAGAATCTATCAGAAACAAGTAAATCCTATTCAGATGATCCATTAAACGTATTACTTGTTGATGATAATCAGATCAATCAGTTTGTGGCCAATGAGATATTGAAAAAAGCTGGTTGCAAAGTGGATATAGCTGAAAACGGTATTGAAGCAATTGAAAAAGTAAAGTCGAAGTCTTATGACCTCATTTTCATGGACATTCAAATGCCCCAGATGGATGGAGTAACAGCGACAAAAGAAATACGAAAGCTGAACCTAGCCCAAACACCTCCTATCATTGCGATGACTGCATATTCCATGAAGGAAGACAAGGAGAAGTTTATTAAAGATGGAATGGATGACTACTTATCCAAACCAATAAAACCAGAGAATTTAATCAGTAAACTGAGGGAATGGAGTAAACATAGGAAGTCTGAGACAAAATCCGAGATAAATATTAGTCAGGAAACATTAAAGACCAACAATGCAATTCTGAATCAGGAGGTTTTGAATAAACTTAAAGTTTTTGCCGATTCCGATACTTTACTTAATATCTATAATGACTTTGAAACAGAGGCTATTGAGCAAATAGAGGCATGCAAAAATTCTTTTAAAACAGAAGATATTAAGAATATTTTAAATAATTTGCATACATTAAAAGGGACATCCGGAACCCTCGGAATTGCAAGAGTAGAGAAGCTCGCAAGAGAAATAGAGGGAAGACTAAAACAAAACAATTTGACAAATCTGGAAGAGGGTCTGAATGAGTTAGATACTGCCTTTCAGGAATTCAGAGATTATTACAAAAATATTTTTTAAAGAATAGAGATTATGAGCACTTACAAGAAAGTTCTTATTGCCGAGGACAGTTCAGTTATTCAAAACCTGACCAAAAAGATCCTGGAATTTCAGAATTACAAAATTTCAAGCGTAAAAAATGGAAAAGACGTATTAAAAGCTGTTGAATCAGAAAATTACGACATAATTTTAATGGATATAAACATGCCTCTTATGGATGGTATGACTTGCGCTAAAGAAATCAGAAAAAACCCTGATTCTGTGAAATCTAAAGTACCCATTGTAGCAATAACCGGAAATGCTAAAAACTATAGCGATAAAGATTTTGTTGATGCCGGAATAAATGAGTATCTTCAGAAACCTCTCGATTTCGACAAACTGGTCGAAACCGTGAAAAAATGGACTTTATAAATTATGCAAATAAAATACACCAATCAGTTTTTAAATAAACTGGAAGATATTTTCGCAGAGTCAGAATATATGCTCAGATACGAAAAAGGCAATTTTCATTCGGGTTATTGCATTCTAAAAGACACCAAAGTAGCGGTTGTCAATAAATATTTTCCGGTTGAAGGTAAAATCAACTGCTTAATAGAAATCCTCCGTTCCATTAAGCTTGATGTATCAAGATTGAGTGAAAAAAACAAAAAGTTTTATCTGGAAATCAATCAAACTGAATTATCGCTTTGATCATTTCATTTCTGGGTACCGGTACATCTCAGGGCATACCTGTAATCGGCTGCGATTGTGAGGTATGCACTTCTCTTGACTTCAGAGACAAAAGACTCAGAACCTCCATTCATGTTCAAACGGAGGATCAAAGCATTGTAGTAGATACCGGCCCGGATTTCAGAACTCAGGCTCTAAGGCAAAGAATAAAGAACCTGGATGCCGTTTTAATTACCCACGCTCATAAAGACCATACAGCAGGCCTCGATGATATAAGAGCGTACAACTATTCTCAGAAAAAAGATATGCCGGTCTATGGAAGACTTGCAACTCTGGAGCAGTTGAAAAAGGAATTCTCCTATGCCTTCACTGAATTTAAATATCCTGGTGTACCTGAAATAACGCTTATTGAAATAGAAAATAAACCATTCAGTATAGGAAAAACTGAAATCACACCAATAGAGGTAATGCATTACAAAATGCCAGTTTTCGGTTTCCGAATAAAGGATTTCACCTATATCACTGATGCCAATTATATTTCAGATCAAGAACTAGAAAAAATAAAAGGTACAAAAGTTTTAATACTAAACGCTCTACAAAAACAGGAACATATCTCACATTTCAACCTTGAACAGGCTCTGCAAGTTGTAGATAAAATAAAACCTCAAAAAGCATACTTTACCCATATTGCCCATAAAATGGGTTTACACCGAAGTGTCGAGACCGAACTCCCCGCCAATGTTCATTTGGCTTATGATGGTCAAGTTATTGACATGAGCTGCATTTAAAGCAACAGCTTGAGCAACAGCAATAAAATTTCAAATCATCTTGCTTATCCACAAATACTAATAATAATAAAAAAGGCTGCCCTTTTACAGGCAGCCCCATATATTTAAATAACTTTTAGCTATTTAAGATATTCGAAGGTTTCCTTCTTCACTTTCCTTTCTCTCTCATACCTTCTAATAATATAACCGTTTACTACAATGATTTGTTCATTTTAGAACAAGATTCACCGTGAAGTACTTCATCCCTAATTTCTGGAGCTGCATCACTTGCTTTCTTCCTTCCAGGACAACAAGTACGAACTTCTGCATCCGCGGAGTCTCTGCTTTGAAGCTCCTGATAGTACCCAGGGGGAATAAATGCGGTTTCAGGATATATATATCCTTTTTGAAGATAGGAAGAGTCTCTTTGAGCATAATAAACCTCCAAACCAATCCAATCTTCAGGCCTTATAGGATTTTCATCACCTTCGGGATATCTGTGAGGATTACTTCCCCCCAGATAATCGTTGAATCTGTTATATTCATAATCCACATTTTCGTAGATTACATGGTTCCCAAAAGAATTAAGTTTAAGGGTATTTTGCTCTGACGTAATTTTTTCATCCTCAAACCACTCATGAAAATAACTAGGGCTATGGTGACCAGAGTTCTGGTTATCTGCAGAACTTACCTTCTGACCGGGCAATGAAGATGTCGTAAACTGCTGATGTCCTCCTATCTCATCATAAGCACAAGAGGACAATATTCCTCCGATCAGAAGGAATAACAGGTTTCTAATTTTTCTCATATAATTCTCTCCTTTCACATACACATCCATAAAAAGAACTATAAAAGAATTTATAAAGTTATGAAACATCCTTCCATCCGGCTATTTGCCATTTTTATATCCTATATCATAACTCTCTTTAATGTTTTCCATCTGCAGGTCTATCCCTCTGGTTTTAGCAGTTACCTTATAGTCATTCAAAATCTCTATCACATCATAATCAATATACTTTGCATGCGAGCCATCAATGATCACTTTTGAATAATCGGGAATTTCCCGAAGCATAGTCATAATATTCGCTTTATTCAGGAAAGAAACCTCTTCTGCCAGATCAAGCCTCATAACCTTTGTATCTTCACTCTCCTTCATAGAGCAGGAATAGGCAAGTTTAAGATTTCGTCTTAATATAAAGACCACAGCAATACAAATACCCACTATTATACCTTTCAACAAATCTGTCAATACAATTGCAAGGATCGTCAAAATAAAAGGCACAAACTGTTCTACCCCATTTTTAAAAATATTTTTATACAGCCCTATACTAGTAAGCTTATAACCAATCACCAAGAGAATTGCAGCTAATGCGGCCAATGGTATTTTTATTAATATTTTGTGAAGAAACACAACACAAAGCAACAGAAGTAAACCATGATAGAAGGAGGAGAATTTAGATCTTGCTCCAGCGGTTACATTAGCAGTGCCTCTAACAATAACAGATGTCATAGGTAAGCCACCTATTATCCCAGAAAGAATATTACCTACCCCCTGAGCTTTAAGTTCTCTATTTGTTGGCGTATGTCTTTTCAAAGGATCAAGTTTATCGACCGCCTCAATACTGAGAAGAGTTTCGAGGCTTGCAACTACAGCAAGTGTCAGCCCGATTCTCCATACTTTTAAATTCCATATCTCATTAAATGCAGGAAATATCACAAGCTTTGTTAAGGACGCCAATCCCTTTATCTCCGGAATAGCAACCAAATGTTCTTTTTCAAGTACCAAAACAGGAACATTTTCTGCAAAAAGAATATTTAATAAAGATCCTACAACTACTACAATTAATGGGGCCGGTATCGATTTTAAAAAACCTCTTGCGATTCTATCCCAGAAAATCATAATAAGAAGGGATAAACCTGATATTATTATAGCACCTTTATTCAGAGACTCATAGGCTCTCATCAACTCTGTAAAAGTATTTTCTTTATCAAACTGATCAAATGAAAAATCACCTTCATAGTCTACATCATAGCCTATGGCATGAGGTATTTGTTTAAGTATCAAAATAATACCTATAGCCGCAAGCATTCCCTTTATAACTGATGATGGGAAAAACAAACTGATTGTTCCTGCCTTTATAAAACCCAGAATAATCTGTAGCACTCCTGCTATTACTACACCTAAAAGGAATGCGTTATATCCAACTTCCGTAATAGCATTAAGAACTATGACTGTTAGCCCAGCCGCCGGCCCACTCACACTGAGAGCAGCTCCACTCAACAATGCAACCACCAGTCCACCGACCATACCCGCAATAAGTCCTGAAAAAAGAGGCGCTCCTGAAGCCAAAGCAATGCCAAGGCAAAGTGGCAAAGCAACCACAAAAACCACCAAACCTGATGGTATATCATATTTTAAATTGGCAAATATTTGTTTTGAAAGATTATTTAATAACCCCATATTAAAAATTTTAAATAGATTAGAAACTGCCATACCCCGCAATGAGACAAGGCAGGATATAATTATTTTATAAAAATAGTAACCTGAAAATCAGGTAATGTTTCTAAACTACTTCAGGTGGTGGAGTTATCATTTCTCGGGACTGGCCGAGAAGAAAAGCGGGATTTGAATAAGGAAACTGTAAATTTGATATAAGAAATTCAAGTATAAATTTACTCAATGCATTAAGGCATATTTTTTCCTTAGCCTCATCTCTTTCCTCATTACCATTATCACTTTCCGATTCTTCTTCATCGACAGTTACTTTTACTGACGAATCTTTTTTCTTCAATACCATGCCTGATCCCGCCGACAAGTAAAATACCTGCGGAACCATGACTGTAAAAAGTAAGATTAAAATCAAAAAGTTTTTAAGCATGTAAATACAAGATCCCTCTGAAACAAATGTAATAAAAACGATGTAAAAAGAAGATAATTTAACCATCTATTAACTGTGGTTACCACCTATACATTTTTTTAACTATCACAAATTTATTCAGAGTGTTTCTAAAATACATTTCATTATAAATATGGGACTTCAGAAAATACCTGATCTAATAATACTCTGTACACTCCTGTGCTTTCGATAAAGTCCGGACATTTGTAATGTTCTCCGGTTATCAGCAAAGGCCATTCCTCTTTATAATCAGGAACCCTCCCATGCGATCCTTTAATTAATGTTGCATCCAGTGGAATAAAATCCATAAGTGTCCTGAAGCCCATTTTTTTCTTTAGTAATTTAATAGCTGCCTTCGCTTTAATAAATTTCATTTCAGGATTAAAAAACAATTCTACGGGATCATAACCTGGCTTTTTATGTATCTCAACAGTTCGTGCGAAATCAGGAGCTTTCAAATCATCCATCCAATAGTAGTATGAAAACCATGAGTCCTTATCTGCAACTGCAATTAAATCTCCTGCTCTTTCGTGATCAATATTTAAAAGCTCTTTATCTAGTCCGCTTAAAACAACATCAATACCTTTGGATAAAGTCAGCATTTTTTTAACATCTTCCTTAATGGATGAATCGTTAATGTAAACATGTGCAATCTGGTGATCTGCTACTGCAAAAGCCCTGGAAGCTCCTGCATCCAAAAGTTCTCTTCCACTTTCTTCTCTCAGCTTCAAATATCCTTTTTCCCTTAAAATCCTATTAATATGAATTGGATTGGAAACATTTGTTATAGAATACTCAGAAACGATATTCACTTTAGCTCCTCTTCGTTCATAGAACGTAATCAGTCTTTTACACAATTCGTCTATTTCTCTAAGGTTTGCTTTGCTCCTGGAATCATTAGGTCCATATTGTTGAAGGCAATAGTCCAGGTGAGGCAAATATATTAGTGTGAGAGTTGGATTAAACATACCGTCTACGAGCATGGAAGCTTCAGCAATCCAGTTGCTCGATTTTATAGAAGTATTGGGGCCCCAGAAATTAAATAGAGGAAATGTGCCCAGCTTCTTTTGAAGATAATCTCTCAGACTTGAAGGGTTTGAATAAACATCAGGGAGTTTTTTTCCGTCAGCATGGTACTGAGGTCTTGGCGTTACAGAGATATCAGCAGATGAATACATATTATACCACCAAAACATATTGGCACATGTAAAATTAGGATCAATCTTTTTTGCTGCTTCCCAGATTTTTTCAGACTGAACAAGTTTGTTAGACTGCTTCCAGAACTTGATTTCGCAATCATCATGGCTATACCAGCCGTTCCCGACAATACCATGCTCCCCAGGAGTTCTGCCTGTTAAATAATTACTTTGAGCGGTACATGTAACCGCTGGAAATGCAGGCCTTACTGGCACTGTTTTTTTTCTGGAAGACCACTCCTTCAGAAAAGGAGTAGAATCTCCAAGCAGCTTTGAAGACAAAGCCACAAGGTTAATCACAACTACTTTATCCATAAATTCTGATATTGAACTTTCATATTTTCAAGCACCCACTTGAATTCATTTACAATTGATTCAGTTAAATCTAATTTAACTTCATCTGGCAATACACTCCATGTATATGTTTCTATCTCCAGTACATTAGTGATAGACTGATGTTGCAGCAATTGAAATACATTTAATATATCATCCTGAGTTGATTCTAATACTCCATAATTGGATACAAAAAGAGGTACGTGATAATGGATTCTCCATTCTTCGCATGAACCATAATTGTGGTCATTGATCATATCAGGCAAATCATTATACCTCTTAATTTCCTTCTGATATTTTCCGGCAACCTGATGAAGATAAATCTTATCACTTATAGATTTGAGTTTAGTGGTAAGCTCTTTATGATCTATGCCTGCAGGTTTGAATTTTAATGCTGCGCTTATCTGGATCTTACCAATCCCTATCTTTTCTTTCTTATATAGAGCAAGCATTTCAGCAGGATTTTCAAACAACACAGAAGAGTGACATACATCAAAACAAACCTTGATATGTTCTCTAATTGCTGTCTCTGACTCTTGCGCACTCATATTTTTTATTTCATAGAAATACTTCACTGCTCCCGGAACAAGCCAGTTATTGTAAAAATTAATCATACCCCTGGTATCTTCTATGATTCCATCCGGCTCCGGCTCTATGTCAAGATGAATTACTTTTCCGCTTTCATTCTTCACCTGCATAAGGTATTCCGTTACCACAGCAAAGTGAAAGCTTGCCTTCCGAAATATATGATCCATCTGCTCATTGCTCTTAAACCAATGCCTGTAAGATACCGGTGAAGTTGAAATTCCCCCTTCTATCCCTTGAGGCAAAAGGAAGTTTAAAATTTTAATCAAGCGGACAGTATATTCTATTCGTTCACGGGAATTCCAATCGGGTAGATGTACTTTATCTTTTACAATGGTTCTATGAAAACCTCCATAAGGGAATCCATTTATTGTAAATACGTAGAAGCCATTAGCTTCCAACCACTGACGGAATCTGAAGAGATTATCATTTGCTAACAATTCTCTTGCCGCTATGTCAGATAGGCGCAAACCTATCCCAAATGGCCGTCCAGGATTAACTTTATCTTTGATAGATGGAAGATATTCTTTCAGGTTTCCAAAAGTTTCTTCCCAGGTCTCTCCTGGATGAATATTCGTGCAATATGTAAGATGAAAGCCTTTCTTAAAAGTCATAACTGGCTCATTTCAATTTTTTGGTAGTATGAATTTGCTTGTTGTAAACTCTTTATAATTTCACCACTCTCAATTGTTCCCACCTCTGTTCCTTTTCCAATAGCACTTAAAAGCATGATCGTAAGTTTTCCTCCGAGATGTTCTCTGAATTCGTGTAGTCCTTTTTCCAATTCACAATAGTTATTGATTAAAAAAGGTAAGTAATCATTCACTATGTCTCTGAATCCACATTGGTTAATACAATCCAAGATTTGATGCCAGCTTTGTTGTGTTATATAATTTCTTAGATATGAAATTGTAACATCAAGGACTATTCCTACTGCTACTGCTTCCCCATGTCGAATTTTATAATTATCCATCTGCTCCAGTTTATGAGCTGCCCAATGCCCAAAGTCAAGCGGACGTGAAGAGCCGCGCTCGAAGGGATCGTCTCCACCAATGTGCTGCATATGAAGCTCTGCACATCGATAAATCAGATCCTGCATAATGTCTGGGTCTCTGGCAATAAGAGAAGAAGCATTGTTCATTATAAAATGAAAAAACTCTTCATCCTTTATTAATGAAACTTTAATCGCTTCAGCAATACCGGCAATCCAGTCTCTTTGACCCAATGTCATGAGAAACTTTCTGTCATTGATCACAGCAAAAGGTGGAGCAAAACATCCCAGGAAGTTTTTCTTGTTAAAATAATTCACGCTGTTCTTTACTCCCACTCCTGAATCGTTCTGAGCAAGCACCGTGGTAGGAATTCTGATCAGGCGAATACCTCTGTGTGCAATTGAAGCTGCATATCCTGCAAGATCCAGTAAAGCACCACCACCTACAACAATAATATAAGAATGCCTCGACAACTTTCCTCTCTCAATTGCTTCAAGGATTTCATTAACCCTTCCCATTTCATTTTTCACAGATTCCCCACCAGGAAGAATCATAACTTCTGTAAGTTGTCCGCTTAGGTTCTTATTAAAATATGTATTGGACTTAGGCAATAAATCCGGGCTTTTACAAGTGAGAGTTTCATCAAAAATCAACAATACTTTTTCTTCTGAAGACTTGTTGATTAATCCTTTCAGTATATGATTTCTTTCATCGAATATATCTTCTGTAAAAAATACCCTATAAGTAAACGGGACTACGAATGATTGCTGCAAACTTTTCATAATAATTTTCCATCAACTATGAGTGATCAAACAAACACGAACAGATCTATTTATAATAATAAAAGATCTACTATACATTACTCAGAGGAGTGTGCTATCAGGTAACAGCGAAGTATCTGGAAAGCGCAATGGATACTGGCAGAAGTGTCAGTATGGCAAGAGCAAACTCAGGACCGGCATATCCTGCAGACAGAGTAGCATCCAAAAGAATAATCCCTATTATACCATTTTTAACTGCCTGTCTTATTATACCATAATTGACTTTCACCTGCATTTTTACAATTGGTATAGAAGTAAGCAGCAGGAAGCCAAACAGGAACGGCAGTATACTTAGCAACGGAAATTCTTTAACTAATAATATCGTAATAAGACCTGAACATGCCAAGAGATAAAAGAAGAAGCCGGCGTCCAGGATATTTTTTTTAATTCTTCCTGTTTCACATTTACTGATAAGTGTTATACCAATGATGTAAAACAAGGGTACTAGAGCAAGATAAACATGTTGAATAATACTGTTGCTTACTATTGAAATTCCCAGCAACATATTTAATCCACGGCAAATACCCATCATCAGAGGACCATAAATAACAGAATGTTTGGCTTTCGCATCATAAGTGAAGGCTGAAATCACAATACAAAAAGCCAGAGCAGCGCTTGAGAATGACACCATCAATGCAAAGAAAATCCCAAATGAAAAAAGACAAATACCAAACCTTTTTGCCTCAGTAATTGTAAGCTTTCCGCTTGGAATCATTCTTTCAGGACGTTCTATTCTATCCATATCATAATCGAAGACATCATTAAATACAATTCCTCCTGCATAAAGACATGCTGTAGACAATACAAGCATTAGTCCCTTTAACAGAAAAGAATTATCTCCAGACCAAGATAATGCAGATGTAGCGATCAGTGCACCATTTATAACGTCTGCAGTAGAAGACAATACATTGGCAGGTCTGGCAATTGTTATATATGCCTGTAACTTTCCCATCAGACAATTATATTTGAACTATCATTTTTTGGTAAAGACTTTCTATCAATTTTTTTCAATTTCTGATCTCCTCTTAATACTGAATTTCCATTGAAAGTATTGTCCATATTTTCGGCAACATTCAACCAGTCTGATTCCTTTATTTTTCCGCTCAAGCCAAATACTTGCAGTGCATTGCTATAACAAACTTTATCAATATCTTTTGAAGAGATACCTTTTTCTTCCATCAGCAATGCAGTTTTAGGCACAGCCAATGGATCACTGATTCCCCAATCTGCAGCGCTGTTTATAATAATTCTTTCACTGCCATATTTTTTTACAATTTCAACCATTCTTTCATTACCCATTTTTGTGTTGGGATAAATGGTAAAAGCAGCCCAGAATCCTTGATCCAGTACATCCTTTACTGTCTCTTCATTATTATGATCAATTACAACCCATGAAGGATCTAATTTATGCTCATGGCAAACCTCCATACTTCTTAGTGTGCCTCGCTTTTTATTTCTATGTGGGGTGTGGATCTGTACAGGTAATGAAGTTTCTTTAGACAAAATCAATTGTTGCCTGAAGTATTTTTCTTCTAATGGAGTTTGCTCATCATATCCAATTTCCCCCACCCCCACAACTTTTTCTTTACATAGAAACAAAGGCAGAATATTCATAACAAGCTCAGCAAGTTGTTGATTATTGGCTTCTTTCGAATTAAGACCTATTGTGCAATAGTGCATAATCCCGAACTGACTCGCACGAAATCTTTCCCAACCAATAAGTCCACTGAAATAATCTTTAAATGAACCAGCTTCAGTACGTGGCTGTCCTACCCAGAAAGAAGGTTCTATTACAGCTACTATACCTGCTTCAGCCATTCTCTGATAATCATCAGTAGTTCTGGAAACCATGTGCACATGGGGATCAATAAATCTTTTCATATATCAAATTTTAAAACTCCTGTAATTTCATTTTATTCCATTTATTGGTGATATCCTGCCAGGACAATTCATTATCTATCATCTTAGCATGCAGATCAGGCCTATAGTCAAGCAGTAGCAGAATAGCTTCTTCTGTATTGCTTATATAGCAGGTAAGTGCTGCAGTTTCCTGGCTCAACTGGTTTTTATCTTCAAATAGAGCCTTCACATCTTTAAGATGGTTTGTTGAAAGGAAGGGTGCAATTATTCTCCAGATCTCGGGAGTGATATCTCTACCTGCAGCTTTTCTCTCATGCACAAGATCAATTGCCATATCCGAAAGCATAGCATTGGCACGCCTTTCTAAACCAAAAATATCGCTGACAGGGCTATCTATAAAAGCTGCCTTAAGTACCATCTGATTCCATTGTGATTCATTAAAAAAATCGCAAGGAAAAGGATTATTCAAGGCTATAGCTTCAAATAACAGTTTGGAATTTGAGCGCACTCCTTCAGCAGCAATTTCGGTCAATCGATTTTGATAAGGCAGGATTGCGAGGCCTTTTAAAATTGCGACTCTTTCATCAAGATCAGCAGTACCAAAAATATTCTTAATCAGATTAAGAAATTCTTCTCCACTAAGAAAAGTAAGTTCCATCAGCATATTTATCCTTATGAACTCGGAAACTGTCCAGAACGAAGGATTCCAGCCTTTTCTAATGATGACAGTTTCTATCAAATCATCCTCATTTAAATCAAGTATTCGTTTTCCAAATACTGTTGAAACCTTACTGAAAGCGAAATAGATATTTCTGTAAACTCCTGATCTTACCTTTTCGATCTGTTCTATGTACCATCTGTACTGATCTTCAGTAATAACAAGAGCTATTTTTTTCTCTATAAAATGCCTTGCGGCCTTTACTTCCTGCATAGAAAAAGCATTTTTCATATAATGAATCTTCAGATTTTAGTGAACTCTTTTTTTTGCCATTTTTAATCTCCTCATAAAAATCCAGTTGAGGAAAACGAGGTTCATCATGGCGATCGCACAAATCAGAAGACCCAAAGACTCTCTGGCCAATTCTATATTGGAACTATGTTCCATAGGCATTATTATACCCTCATAAACCGAAGGCCATAAATAAATACATCCAGAAGCAAATAACGATGTGAATAGCAGCAGAATAAATGAATGAATTCTCTTTATCCCAGAATAGAAACATATCAAAGCTGCAAATGAGTAAATCGAAATCCATACCAAAGGATCCGGATCATTTAACTGAACAATGGCAAAACCGATGAATAGGAATCCCCATAATGAAGGGATCATCCCTGTTAAATTGTTCTTTCTCATAAATGCCTAAACCCTCAGAACAAGGTATTGTTTATGACTATCCATGGGTAATAGGGAAGAAAAAAGCTGATATTAATCAGTTGAATGAATTAATATCTTATTGAATAATGTTTTATAAAAAAAGATTATGTCTGAGAAAAAAGGGAAAATTTATGTGGGCACTTCAGGCTGGCATTATAAACATTGGATAGGAAAATTTTATCCGGAAAAAACTGCGTCTAAGGATTTGTTAGATTATTATGATAGTTTTTTCGATACTCTGGAATTGAATAATTCCTTTTATCGACTTCCTTCCTCAGAACAATTTTCAAACTGGTATAATAGCACGCCTAAAGGGTTTTTATTCAGTGTTAAGGCAAGCAGATATATTACTCATATCAAACGTCTCAATATGCCCTCAGAGGGGATAAAAAAGCTTATTGACAGCATCTCAGCTCTGAAAGAAAAACTTGGGCCTATTCTATTTCAACTACCTCCGAATATGAAATTGAATATTCAAAGGTTAGAAGAATTCATCAGTTACCTTCCTTCAGGGTACAGATATACCTTTGAATTCCGTCACCCCTCCTGGTATACTGAGGATGTATATGCGCTTTTAAGAAAGAATAACTGCGCCTTTTGTATTTACGAACTAAATCATCATATGTCACCTGTAATTTCAACAGCTAACTTTGTTTATATAAGATTACATGGACCGGAAGAAAAATATTCGGGTGATTATTCTAAAAAGCAACTTAATGAATGGGCTGCAAGCTGTAAAAACTGGTTAGATGAAGGGAAAGATGTGTATGTATACTTTGATAATGATCAAAATGCTTATGCCCCCTTTAACGCCCTTTATCTGAAAGAAATATTACAGAAAGGGAAAAAGAAAAATGTAAAACCAAATTACACCAGTGCATAAAATCAAAAGCTTACCCTGGTATTCATAAATTTTTGATATCTTAATTCACATCTTTCCTTCGGCACTTTTAATCGAAAGAAACAAAATTAGGTCTATCGAATTATTAAGATGAATACTTAAATAAAGCAAAATTCTATGCATGGGACTTTCCTAAACAAACTTCATACTTATGATATAAACCCTAAATTCAGCAAAAGGGCTGCTTATTTCTCAATGGAGTTTGCTGTTGATCAATCACTGAAAATATATTCAGGAGGACTGGGTTTTCTTGCCGGGTCACATTTAAGAAGCGCTTATGATCTTAAGCAAAACCTGATTGGAATTGGTATTTTATGGAAATACGGATATTATGATCAGGTGTGGAATCAGGATCATTATATGGAAGCTAAATTTGTGAGAAAAGAATATTCATTCCTGGAAGATACTGGAATAATATTTCCGATCACAATTCATGATACCAAGGTAAACGTAAAAGCATATTTTCTGCCTCCAGATGTATTCGGTACAGCACCTTTATTTTTACTTTCTACCGACATCCCTGAAAATGATTATATATCGAGGACCATTACTCATAAACTATATGATTCTAACCTTGCAGCCAAGATTGCACAGTCAATCGTATTGGGTGTAGGCGGAGCCAAACTTCTGGATATTATCGGAGCTGAACCAGAGGTTTATCATATGAATGAAGGTCATGCACTGCCATTGGTATTTTATCTTTATTCCAAATACAGAAGCGAAGAAGCTGTCAGAAACCGCATGGTGTTTACTACACATACACCTGAACTTGCAGGTAATGAAGAACATTCTCTGGAGCTACTTGAAGAAATGAGCTTTCTTCATTGCATACCTCTTGATGAAGTGAAAAGAATTGCCAAAATCAGTGGAGATACATTGAACTACACCCTTACGGCATTAAGATTATCCAAAATTGCTAACGGCGTTTCCGAGATACATTCTAAAGTGTCTCAATCTATGTGGCAGGGAAATGAAGGAGTTTGTCCAATCATTCATATAACCAATGCTCAAAATAAGAGATTCTGGAAAGATCAGATATTGGAAGATGCTCTGAATACCAATAATGACGAACTATTGGTAAAGCGGAAGAAAGAGTTAAAGCAAGAGCTATTTAAAGAAGTTGCGGATCAGACCGGAAAGATTTTTGATCCAAATGTACTTACTCTCGTATGGGCAAGGAGATTTGCAGGATATAAAAGAGCACAGCTTTTACTTCATAACTATGAAAAGTTTCTCGGCCTCATAAGCAGAAAGCATGAGCCTATTCAGGTAATATGGGCAGGGAAGCCATATCCCGAGGATAAGCTTGGAATTGATATATTCAATTACATTAATCATACTGTAGAGAAATTTGATCGCTGTGCAATTCTTACCGGCCATGAAATGAAACTTTCTGCCATGCTGAAAAAAGGATCTGATGTTTGGCTTAACAATCCTATTCCACCAAGGGAAGCGTCAGGAACTAGCGGTATGACAGCATCGATGAATGCGTCCATTAACTTTTCAATTCCGGATGGTTGGTTTCCTGAATTTGCGAAACATGGGGTAAACAGCTTTATAATCAACTCTCAACAAACCGATTCCTGGGTTCAAAGAGATGATCAGGACAATAAAGAACTACTCAGAGTATTGGAAGACGAAATTATTCCTACCTATTACAGAGACCCAAACAGATGGACTACAATCATGAAACAAGCTATGTGTGACGTATATCCGCAGTTTGATTCGGATCGAATGGCTACAGAATATTATCAGAAATTATATCACGCTTAAAAAACAGACTTTAATAAATCCTGATGTTTGTGCATCAGGATTTATCATTTTTTAGTTTAAAGTCCACAAGCTAATAAGCCAAAAGAATGCATATCCTAACCATCCAATGAATGGCAAAAAAACAATTGATACTGTAGGATATAATCTTGCGAATCTGTAAAAGATATAAAACACAAACAAGGTAAATGGTATATAAGCAAAAAAGCCTGCCATTGGGCTTTTTAAACCGAAAAATACCAGATCCCAAACGGTATAGTAAGCCATCATAATGACAACCAGAGTGATCAGAAAAACCGTTTCATTTCTATTATTTTCTTCTGAGAAAAGCTTGTAGAGCAATATTCCACAGATTATATAGAAGATAAATCCCATTGCAAAGAAATATAAAACCGGTAAGGTAAATGGCGGTAATCGGAGTTGAGCATACCAGCCGGTAAGCGCATCGCCCTTAAATAGGTTACCACATAATGCAAAGAACATGCATATAGCGCCAGCTTTAATATATCTGAGCTGATTTAACAATTTATCCATGCTTTCAGGAATTAAAATGTGGAATGTATTATATAGGATCAAACAATCTGGTATCCCTAATGTTCTTAATATAAAAGGTTATGAGACATTTCAGACTTATTACCATTATATTAAGTCTTATTATCCATGGATGCAATGAAAGAAAAGCTGAAAAAACTTTTTCTACCACCGTTGATACAGGTACTGATATGGTTGATACAACGCTCTTAGAAAGCGATTCTTTACGTCAAAAAGATTCGATCCCCACAAAGCTTCCTCCTAAAAACAACGATACGGAAACAGTTATGAAACCTAAATCAAAAGATAATATGCCAGTAGCAAAGCCGGATTCTTTAAAGAAGAAAAAGAAATAAAAGCTAGATAAAAAAGAAAAAGGGAGCAAGCTCCCTTTCATTTAACGATTTCTTTCTTTAGGATTTGGCTGAGATGGTCCTTTGTTTGGAAGTTTATCTTTTTCAGATGGATTCTCTTTTGCCTTGTCTCTTTCCTTAGGCTGATTTTTATTTCCCATGTTTTTAAGATTTTTCAACCTTAACCAGGACATAAAATTTTTGTTATTCTTTTATAAAATTCTAAGGTAAAATTTCTTCGGGTTGAAATAAAGAAGAATCAATAGTAAGTGTATCCTGAAATACATATTGCGCTGCCCCACCTGTGAGCTTTACGAAAGGGGTGATTTTATTATTTTGCTCTTCTGTGATAATTTCTTTTCTGAAAAGTAATGTACCGATTTTTCTGAAGTAATGATTTAGGAAAGGCTTCAGCTTCCCATCTTCATCAAAATAATACTTAAACGCTTTTGGTTGTGGAACTATGCTAGCAAGGAAAATACTTTCTTCTATAGAAAGGTCGGATGGCCTTTTATTAAAATAAAACTTTGAAGCATTACCAATGCCATAGATACCGGGTCCCCATTCGATAATATTAAGATAAACCTCATACATTCTATCCTTTCCTGTGAGTCTGTTATTTTCAATAAGCCATACAATCAGGGCTTCCTCTACTTTTCTTGCAATTGTCTTTTCCCTACTAAGGAATACATTCTTTACCAATTGCATCGAAATAGTACTCCCTCCTCTTGCGAATTTTCCCTTACGAATATTATCTTTCATTGCCATTATAAAGGCATCTTCCCTAAAGCCCTTGTGCCAGTAAAAACTGCCATCCTCAGAACATAACACCGCATTTTTAACATATGGAGAGATCTGGTCAATAGGCGTAAATTCAGTATTATCAATACCTACAGTAAATGTTTTAACTGCCATTCCTTTTTCAAAGGCTGTATGCACAAACGGCTTATTCATTTTGGAAAAATCCGTTTTTCCATAACTAATCACTTTAAATCCTTTTTCACTGAAGTTGCTGCTGAATTTCAAAGAATCAACCATACTCTTATCAAGATAAAAGCTCAGTTGATATGAAAGCTTCCCTGCAACCTTAATACCTTCCAGAGAGGAAAATAAGCCAGCTGGTAATGAAGAAAAAAACTTTTGAGCTTCCAGTTCAGGCATGTTAACATTTAAAGCATATATGCCTTTATTTTTCCTGTCTATAGTAGCTCTTCCGTTAAGACAGATATCATTCAGATAAGTACTGTCGCTTTCAAATTTAACTGAAGATTTACCAAGGGAAATGAAATAATTTACGTCTATCTTTTTTAAAGCAAGTTCATTGGAGTCAAGTTTAGGGTGCTTTATTTTTAAAGCATCAAATCTAACTTTCCCTTTAAGATCAAGCTGTCCATCATT
>NZ_JAGHZZ010000007.1:0-323781 GCF_017745095.1 Sporocytophaga sp.
ATAATATCACTGGTAACTTTCAAAAGTGTCAGGTCGAAAGACCTGACATCACAGGAAGATGGGCAAAGATGAAAAACCAGAAATTCAGAGGGGTTAAGAAGAAATTATTAATGATTGATGAAGTTTACCTCTGCTCCATCATTAGCTTCCGTGATGTCGGATCTTTCGATCCGACACTTCGTTCAATTGATATTGAGATATAATATCACTGGTAACTTTCAAAAGTGTCAGGTCGAAAGACCTGACATCACAGGGAATAACGTTCATGTATGTAACACTTCACACAAAGAAATAATGATTTTAATGAAGAGGCTTCCTTTTGCCAGCTTGTAATTTCATTTTTCAAACTTGAATTTTCAATTTACAAGACTGTAATCCCAATTTGCAAGATTGTAATTTCGATTTGCATGCTTGTAATTCCAGTTTACATACTTGTAATTTCAATTTACATGTTTGTAATTTCAATTTGCAAGACTGTAATTTCAGTTTACAAGCTTGTAATTCTGATTTGCAAGACTGTAATTCTTATTTACAAGTAATAAAATTGTTTTTTTACTTACCTGGATGAATATAATTTTATGCTTTTTTAAAATTTCAGATAGGTGAAAGAGATATTTATTCTGAAATTGATTTTGTCATAGATATTTTTTTTCTTATTTATTTTCTATTTTTTCTTATATACAAGTAGAGTTTGCTTTCGTCTAGGAAAAATCATAAAAGCATCTGATATCTAAACAGATGCAGTAAAATATTTTTCAAAAATTTCTTGCATTTGATTAACAATATATAAATTTTTGTCCCATCAATTTTTTAACAACAAAAAACAATCAGCTAATGACAACCGCTAAAAAAGCAAAGGTTAAGCTTAACCTTAGAGGATCTTCAGTAGAAGAAAAACTTACTCTCGCCAGACAAATTGTACAGGCACTTACAGCAAACGAACAATTCCCTTCACCCATTCCATCACTGGAAACAGTGGGTTCTGCTATTGGGGAATTGGAAAAAGCACATGCAGATGTAAAGCTAGCCCGACAAACCCTTTCAACCAAGTACAGTATTTTAGATGACAAATCATCAGAGCTTGATGCTGTACTGAATCAATTAGGTGCTTATGTAGAAAGCACGGCAAAGGGAGATGAAACCAAAATTAAGCTGGCGGGAATGAGCGTAAAAGCTTCAAAGACTCCTGCAGGAATTCCTTCTGCACCGGAAGGCTTATTGGCTGTGGCAGCCAATGAAAAGGAAATAGAACTTTCCTGGGATTCGGTAAAAGGTGCCAAAAGTTACATAGTACAACTTACATCAGATTTGAGCAAAGATGATAGCTGGACTGTGGCCATTGTTTCAACCAAGTCCAGAACTACTATAAAGAATCTGGAAAGCGGAAAAAAATATTGGTTTAAAGTGGCTGCAGTAGGTGCAGCAGGTCAAAGTGCGTGGAGTGATCCGGCAACTAAATATGCTATCTAATCAGCAAGTGCCGGAGTTCTATTCATGAATGATTTTTTAGAAAGCTTCATCATCCGGCACAAAGTTTCTTAAGTATTTTGAGTTTTTGATAACCTGAGTATTGGCGGGCCGCTGAAAGATAAGTCCATTACATTTGTGCACAGATTTGTAATCGGACTTATCATCTCAGGTTTTATTATCATAGTTAACTTAACGATGCTTGAATAATACCATTATCAAATATTTGCTTCATTCCTTTTGACAACTCAGATGCTTCACAAGTTCAGCATGACAAAGCCTGGCTTTGAGAATATGCTCATCTTTGTCATCCTGAGCCTTGCGAAGGATCTGATAGTTATAAAATAAATTGGCAATATCGATTAAGAGTCTGCCAGATCGTTCATGTTCAATTCATTTTGAAAGCTCAGATGTTTCGCATGCTCAACATGACAAACCTTGGCTTTGAGATTGAAAGTACGTCTCTCTTTGTCATCCTGAGCCTTGCGGAGGATTTAATAGTCATAAAATAGTTTTGCAATATCGATTAAGAGTCTGCCAGATGGATCAAGTAAATTCTTTTTGAAAGCTCAGATGTTTCGCAAGCTCAACATGACAAAGCCTTGGCTTTGAGATTGAGAGTACTTCTTTCTTTGTCATCCTGAGCCTTGCGGAGGATCTGAATTATAATATCAGCTATACCAAAGCTACAAGTTTTTAAATTTAAATATTTTGAGAGATTATAATTTCTTCGTTTATATAACCACAAACCCGAAAAAGACGGTTTATATATCGGTGTTACAAATGACCTTTATACAAGAATGAATCAGCACTATGAGGATTGTAAGGGGAAAAAGAAAACCTTCGCCGGGAGATATTTTTGCTATAACCTTATTTATTTTGAAAGGCATTCTTATATTAATCATGCAATAGAAAGAGAAAAAGAAATAAAAGGATGGACAAGGGATAAAAAGGTAAAATTGATTGATGAATATAATCCTGGATGGAAGTTTCTGAATGATGATATTTAATTTTCCACTCCCCGGCTGGTATCTGCACCATAGCCGTCAACATAAAGAATCTTTACTTTATCGTGTTAAACTAGTAAAGCATCTGAGCTTTCCAAAAGAATTAAACTTGAGGTATCTTGCAGAATGCTAGTTTAAATAACAACTTATTTTGTATCTATCAGATCCTTCGCAGGGCTCAAGATGACAAAGAAAGATATACTCTCAAAGCCAAGTCTTGTCATGTTGAGCTTGCTAAACATCTGAGTTTCCAAAAGAATAAAAACTTACCTATCTGGCAGATTGATGATTGATATTGCAAGCTATTTTATATCTATCAGATCCTTCGCAGGGCTCAGGATGACAAAGAAAAATATGCTCTCAAAGCCAATCCTTGTCATGTTGAGCTTGCGAAACATCTGAGTTTCCAAAAGAATAAAAACTCACCTATCTGGCAGATTGATGATATTGCAAGCTATTTTGTATCTATCAGATCCTTCGCGGGACTCAGGATGACAAGGGAGCTGATTGTGATTTACTAAATAATAGAAAGTTGGCGGCTATGGTGTCTGCACCGGACAGAATCTATGATAATGATTTAACCTCAATTCCCTCCACCCTTAATATCAAGACCTTCGCAAGTTTAATCAACAAACAATAATACATTTAGTAACCCCCTAATTATTAAACCTTACCTAAAAATGACTAAAATTGGCTATTGTCTTCAGTTGCCTTCGGAGATACTTTTGGGGAGAAAATTTTAGTAAAATTTCAACACCTAATTTCTTTTCAAGATTTCCTAAACACTTTCTTATGAAAAAAAACAACTGCTTTTATTATTTAAAAGCATTATTTTCTTTTTCCCTGCTTCTATGGAGTGTAGCTGCATTTGCCCAGCCTAAAACAATAAATCTGTTGGGGACAGTTCCTGGTTCCGTGAATCCTAACCAGGAATATACTTTTCTGGTAGATGAAACAGGAATGAATATCTGTTTCAATACAGGTTCCTGGAACGTTGATGCGATTTCTGATCCACAGGCATTTGGAGTAGTAACCTCAATGAATAATGACAGACGAGCCAAGGTTATTTTTTACAATACTACAAACAGTCCTAAAACAGTAAGATTAAATTATACAGGACAAGGGTACAATGAATATGGGCAGTGTGGAATCCAGCTATCGGGTAGCTGGACTATCACGGTTGAAACATGTGCTTCGGCAATTATGCCTATTACAGGCGTTCTCTGTCCCAATGAGGCATTGAGTGCGTATTATACAGGAACCGGCTATACCTATGAATGGCAGGATGCACAAGGTACTCCGATAGCTGGTGCTACTTCCAATACCTTCCGTCCTGAGACACCTGGCTATTATCGTCTTAAAACAACGAATAGTTTAGGCTGCTCTTCCAATAATGTCATACAGGCTGCATTTCAAAACACTACCCCATCTTCCATCACTACTGCAGGTAACACAAATTTCTGTGATGGAAATAGTGTAGAATTGAATGCTAATACCGGAGCAGGCTTGAGTTATCAATGGTTTAATTCAAGCGGCGTCATTGCAAATGAAACTAGGTCTTCATATACAGCAACAGCATCCGGAGACTACTATGTTCAGGTTAAAAAAAATGATATATGTCCATCGAATTCACCATCGGTGCATGTGGTAGAATATACACCAGTGGCAACACCTGTTATCACTCCATCTGGCATTACTACATTTTGTTCCGGTAGTAGTGTTGTTCTTACAACCCAAAATCAAGGAAGCAATTTTACATATCAGTGGTTTAAAGACCAGGTTGCAATAAGTGGCCAAACAAATATATCTTATACAGCCACTGAGACCGGATCCTATACTGTTCAAGTAAGCAGCTCTGGCGGTTGCGGAAGTCAAACTTCTCTTCCCACTTCAGTTACAGTTTCGCCTTATCCTCTCACTGCAGTAATTAGAGCACAAGGACCTACTACTGTTTGTGCAGGGACGAGTGTAGTCCTGAGTACAGATCCGGTGGCAGGATGCACCTACCAATGGTACGGCCCCACAGGTAAGATAACGGGAGCAACGAACCTAACATATACTGTCACTACTGCTGGATGGTACAAAGTAATGGTTATATCTTCTTCTGGCTGTTCCAGCTTATCAGCAGGAATCCAAGTAATAATCCAACAAGTTCTCCCCACCAATATAAGCGATAATATTTCTATACAAAGTTGCTTTCCCGTTAGCCTTTCTTCAAAGTTAAACAATCCTGATTCTTACGGATCTATTTCTTTTCAATGGTACAAAAACGGAGCAGCTATCCCTAACGCAAACGGAAGTTCCTTTACCGCATCAGATGTCGGGACCTTCGATTATAATTATACAATAAATGGTACTTCTGTTTGCAATGGACAAATTGCTTTAACATCAGGTATCCAAACTGTAACCATTAATGACAATTTACCACTAAGACCATCATTAAAAAAATCACTCCAAAATGACTATACTTATAACATGTGCTCAGGAGGTTCAGTTGAATTAACTCTAAACAACCCTCCATCTCCGCCTGACTTTATTGTCATATGGTATAAATATTCGGGCCATGATTTAGTTTGGGATCAAGTAGGTACGGGTACAAGCTATCTAGCAACAACTACAGGTTATTACAGACCTCAATACAGTAACATGACTTGTGCAAATCCAAGAGAAATATACTGGTTACCACAGTATACTGATTATGCAGCTTTTACGGCTAACGTTATTATAAATTCCACAATACCAACAGCCGCAACAGTAGCTAGTGGGCCTCTTACTTTCTGCAAAGGCGGAAGCGTAACACTTACAGCAAATGCCGGCACAGATTTTTTGTATCAATGGACAAAAAATGATAATAATATTGCCGGTGCAACAACAAGAACTTATGTTGCAACTGAAACCGGAAATTATAAAGTGATTGTAAGTAATAATTGCAATCCATCCGCTACCTCCTCGCCTATTGCTGTACAGGCAAATGGTCCAACCGCTGTCATATCATATCCATCCGGAGCAAATACAACTTTTTGTGCAGGAGGAAGTATCACACTTCAGGCCAATACAGGAACTGGTCTAAGTTACCAATGGTACAAAAACGGTACAGCTATTACCTCAGCTACTTTATCTTCGTATACAGCTACAACCTCAGGAATGTATTCTGTAAAGGTTACTCAAAATGGTTGTTCAGCTACGGCACTTGCTGTTAAGGTTACTGTAAATGCAAACAGTCCTTCTGTATTAACAGCAAATCCACCAATCAGCAATACTGCAATCTGTGATGGATATTCATTAAAACTGACGTCCTCTGCAATCGGAGATGGCTTTATTTATCAATGGAATAATTCAGACGGCCCTATTGCCGGAGCTAATGAATCTCAATATTCTGTTACAAAAAATGGCAGCTATTCAGTTACTGTAAGTACAACCAACTGCGGTATTACTAAAACTTCAGCAGCGGTACCGGTTACCGTATATTCATTACCGAATAGCACTATACAGGTTACTGCAACTGATAGTGACCCTACAATCAGGGCAGCCAACACCATTGCCTATAATACGGCGGTGGCTCAGGATAAAACAATTGAACTATGCAGCGGTACTGTTATACTAAATGCACCTGCAGTTTCCGGAAACACATATCAATGGAGTAATTACGGATTTATTCAACCTGGCTCCTCCTCTACTTTCAAAGTAACAGAGTCAGGCAAATATAACGTTGAAATTACCGATATACATGGTTGTGTATCGAAATCATTTATCAATAGTAAACCTGCAAAGATTACTATTAATGATGCTACTATAAGCGCAAAAAACCTTGCATACTGCGTAGGTTCACAAATGGGGGCTGTATTGTCTGTTCCAAGCGATGTAATATCTGGCACTACATTTCAATGGTACCAGAATGAAATACCAATGAATGGAAAAGTAGGAAGAAGTATTACTGTTCAAGATCCTGGGAGTTATAATGTGACGTTCTCAAACTCTTGCGGAACCTATACTTCAATACCTATGATCGTAAAAAAAGCGATTTCATATCCCGGCCAATTTGTTGTCTCATGTCAACAAAAATTTAAACCTGGTCAAACTGCATCAGTATCTTATACGGCTTGTGGTGTGACAATAAAAACTCCAAATCGATGGATCGTCGAATTATCAAACCCTGAGGGAAGTTTTGCTTGTAATTCTACTGTTATAGCAATAGATTCTTCTGCCCAGAATGCAGGCCAACCTATAAGTAATATCATAGCCATAATTCCAGCCGATGTATTACCTGGCAACAAATACCGGATACGTGTGCGTAGTACTGTTACACCAACAATATGGGCAGAAAATGGATTTGACATTTCCATATTGGATGAACAAGGAAATCAAGTACCGGAGTCCCCTTATTACAATGACTTTCTCGTTCAATGGACCAATCACGGGTTAAATATATGGGGCCCACGCACAATGACTGGCCCGGAACTTTATTATGCAGGTGATTTTGACGCAGACGGAATAGAAGAATTATTGATCGGATCTCCTTTAACTGAATCTGCTTCACTTATTATGCTAAAATACGACCCAGTTCAAAAGGATTGGACAACTATCTGGTCAAATACTAGTACAACAGGCATTATTAATTTAAGAGATCAACTGGTAGTAGGTAATTTTGACGGACTTATCGGAGATGAAATTGTAGGCTATAAGAGTGGCTATGCAACCACGTTATTTAAATTCAACACTACTACAAAATTATTTGAATCTAAATGGAGCGATAATCCAAGCCATCCGATGCGCCCTTATATAAGTAAAATGTATGCTATTAATTTGAATGGTGATACCAAAGATGAAATTCTCGGGTGTGATTTTGGCAATGGAGGATGGACAACAACCTTCGAATGGACTGGATCTAATTTTGAGTGGCGCTGGTCTGACTACGGAGTTGTTTCATCAAACCCATTTAAAGACTATAGAGACAACTTAAGGATTGCAGACTTTGACGGAGATGGCGTTACAGAAATTATGATTTTTGGTTCATCTGCAATTATGTACCAACCTATATACATATCCTCTACTGGTAAATATACCTGGCAACAAAAATGGAGCAGTGGTACAACCAATAGAATCGGAAACTGGACTTACCCACTGGCCTCTACAGACAAAATCAGAATTTGCAATCTGGACGGAGATGCGAAACAGGAAATTTTATTCTATTCCATCAGTAACTCCAAAATAATGACTATGGATTACGATAATTCATTACAAAACTGGACGACACATTATCAGGTAAATTCTTACATAGGCAACTGGCCTACCAATCCTAATACAGGAACAGATTCTAAATATTTACTTGTAAAAGCACAAACACCAGGCATAGACAACTTAATAGCTCTTAGGAAAAATTGTGGAAAATTTGATGTAGCCATGTACAAACCAACAACAAGTACATTCAATTTCCGTACGGCATCTTCTGCAGATCCTATGAGTGAGTCAATTTCTATAATACAGGAATTGATGGTTTATCCAAACCCTTCTGCAAATTCATTTGACATAGATTTGAAAAATGGAAATTTAAAAACAGTATATATTTATAATTCTGTTGGGGATCTGGTATATACTGAGAATAACATACCAGATGGAAATCCTAGCATCCATATCAAAACATTGGAAAACGGAATGTATTTAGTGAAAGTGATTTCACAGGACAATACTGAATATAATTCTAAAGTTCTAATTACAAAATAATCGCGACAAGATACATGCATAAAAAAACTCTGCTGAAAACGGCAGAGTTTTTTTTATGCTTTAAAAATCTCTAGTGTTTAGAGGAATTTCTGTGATGCTAGGTCTTTCGACCTGACACTTTTGAAAGTTATCTGTGACATTATATTTCTGTGTCAATTGAACGAATTGTCGGATCAAAAGACCATGGCCGTCAACTTAGCAGAATCTTCTCTTTGTCATTCTGAGCCTGCGAAGAATCTGAGCTTTCAAAATGAATAAAGTTAAGCTATCTGGCAGAATGGTAGTTTAAATAACAATTTTTTTTGTGACTATCAGATCCTTCGCAGGGCTCAGGATGACAAAACAACCTATTGTCCTTTACAAAACAATGTTTAAGTTGACGGCTATGATCAAAAGATCCGATACCACGGAAAATAGTTAAAGCCAACCACCATTGGCAAAATATAATCGTGTTAAGTACACTACTTAACACGATTATAACTTTATCACAATCTCCACCAACCCATCAAACACATTGGTAATTCAATACAAAACCAATATCTTTTACTTCCGCTTCCGGAGCATCAACACCAGATTTTTTTATTGTTAAAGTAAAGTTACCAAGTCCGAAACCTGAAGGTAATGAGTCAAGATTATTCATATTATAACTGTTACCTGGTGTCAATGCAAAGCTTACTGTTGCTCCTCCATTAGATGTTAATTCCACTTCGTAACTATCTGTGCTGTTATTAAATGAGCCATAAATAGAAATTTTAGTAATTTCAATATCTCTGTTCTGAACAAAAAATGGCAGGTAATTTCTGGTAATTTCAAAATTCATAACATGCGCACCTTCGCCTGCAGGATAAAACATTTTGTGCCAATCCCTGGAGAATTCATGACGAAGGCTAAACAAGCGATTCAGTTCTAATCCGCTTGCATTCACCGTTGGTGCAACAGTTGACTGAATTAACCCTTTCAGGTAATTGTTCACTGTACCCTTTAGCGCACCATCTTCCCGGGCAGTGTAACGCACTGTAACAATTACATCACTGATGGTATTGTAATCAAACATGCGCAATTCAGCTTCTGTATTCAGCTCCAGTTGCCACTCTCCGAATGCACCACAACCTTCAAAAGGTAAGTAGCGTTCATCCCGGAAATTGAGATCAAATACACCGCTGTCGTTTTGCGCAGTGCTGGTTGCAATAGAATGGATTTTGGTAGTAACATGTCTGAAACGATCTTCTGCAGAATAATCTTCATAACCATAATTGGATTCGGAAGCAGTGAGACGAGTGGTGTGCTTCAGTAATTGCAACGTAGCATTGATAGAAGTATAAGGACCAGCGATGCATGGAATACTTATCGAAACCGATTTAATCCTTCTGAAAAAATGTCCAGGGAAATCCAGGTCGTAAAGCGCTTCTGGAACAATGAACGTGCAAGTTCCGTTAGAACGTAGATCCAGGATGGCCTGAGGACTAAGCATTAGTATGGAAATATGTTTCGTGATTTCCAGTTCACGATCGTTCTGATGATAATAGGAACTTTCCATTCTTCTCAAATCATACTGTAGTTTTTCTGCACTGAGCAAACCTTTTTTCAAGCTATCCCAATAACCGAATTGCACAAAGGAGGTATTTCCAAATTCGCCCAATTCGTATTGATAGCATTGTTCGGCTTTTTTGGCCAGATCAAAAGCCAGCTGATAGCTTTGAAAATACACGGTTGAAAGTTGCCCGATCATCCAGTCATACAATTGCTGGTTGGTAAACTTACTGCGCATAAATTCATCAGCTTCCTTGCTGTTTTCAATTTGCAGTTGCTGGTTCAGCACCTCTTTTTCTGCAATAGCAAGTTTTATTTCAGTAGAAATAATTTGTTTTTCTATTTGTTCCAGTTCCTTTTCTGCTGTACTCGTCTGGAATTGCCAATCGTCCATTCTGCGTGAATACCCTCCAAGTGTCCCGGCCATAGAGCCTTGCGCATTATTAATGGCGGAGAAAATTCCCATATAAGTACTAATGGCATTCATCATAGCCCCTAAATTATCGCCTCCCCAGGTTACGCCCATTGAAGTAGGAGCTCCTATTTTTAAATTCGGTATAGCTGAAAGAACACCGCCTATGGTGCTAATGCCTCCCTGAATCATTGAGAAAATCATTCCGGTCTGTATACTCATGAGTTGCTGTGATTCATGTATATTCATGAATTCACGCGAACTATAGTAATTGTATTTAAGCTGAGTAACTTCTTTAGAAAGGTTGATACTTTCTAATTGTACTTTAGCATCGTCCACTTGTTTCTTTTTCATTTCCAGAACTGCATTCAGTAGTTTCAGCTCATGACCGGAGCGCAACAAAGCAAAGGCTTCTGCATCTCTTTTTTCCAAAGCCTGTAATAATGCTGCACCCAGGCTTTTTACTTCATTGGAAAACTCCATTGCTTTTTGCAGCATAAAATTGAAGCGGTAATGAGGTAAGGCAACATTCATATCGCTGAGTATACTGCTCAGATCCATTCCGGCTGCTGCAGCGCGAACCAGCATAGCAGGATCGATCGGCGGTTCGAATAGTGGCAGTGTACGCACTACCCCTTTTATATTCATGCTATTACGAATTTTAAAGAGACGGTCCGCTACGGCGTCCCAGTATTTCATCAAAAATTCATTACGCGGCACATCGAAATAGAACATTTTCCCCAACGCATTACTACTTCCGGATCCACTGCCGGAAGCGGAAGGAGCTGATGGAGCAAGCATGGTTTCAATGGTCACCAGGGCATTCGAAAACGGATCGAGCTCATCTTTGATCTCATCAAAAGTTGTATCATCATGTTCGGCCCTGGGTGGAATTAGCTGTGGTCTTTCGCCCAGAATTTTCGAAGCCATAATGTACAGGTTGGTTGCTTCATTAATGGCTTCAATAGTATCACGATTAAATAAATTATCAGCCCAGGCAATCAGATTATCAAGATATTTCATTACTACATTTTTCATGTATGCGCTTAAACGCATGCGGGCAATAACGTGAGGCATGAATGGATTTTTCATCCATTTATTAACCTGTGCCGATAGCTCTGTTTCATTGCGTAACAGATCATCAAGTGTTTCAATTTCAGAACCTGCTTCGTCATAGAATGGCTTAAACTGCCAGAAACGTTTTTTATCTCCTCCTTCACTTTGTGTGGGATCAAAAATATAATGAAACCATTCCCTTGCTTCTTCAAATCGCTGATCGTCTTTTAGCCTGCATGCGATAAGCATAGGCACATGAAAAAACAACTCCCAGTTGTATTGTGAATAAGCACTGCCATATGTGAAATCAACTTCGCTGGTTGGATATGGCGTTGATACCAATTTGGTTGGGTCATAAATAGTTTTGAATGAAATGGTATCAGGTTGGGTTTGTACACCTCGTGTCAGCAGACCATCAACGCCCAGCTTGTATAATTCTTTGATGAATGTTTTTACATGTGAATGGTAAAATGTGCTGAATGCAAAACGATCTTCTTCTTTGTATTTTAATCTCATACTGTTAGCATTGGACAGCAACATGATTTTCGGATTAGATCCATACATAGGAATAGTGTCCCTATATCCGGAGTCCGCTAAAGAATTGTTTTTTATACTTCGTAAAGCCTTGGGCTGGACAGTAGTGGCAGTGTTTTCTAATTCCATTGTTTCATTTCCATGCAGATTAACAGTGGCATATTTGAATTCTATGGTTTGTGCTTTCCGGACTTTTCTGGGTAGGTCATTTTTGATCTGCAATGGCTCCCTGAAATATTCATCGATGGAAACACCAGGATTAATTATAGGACCTTCCGGATCTTGAATGGGGTTGTAGGTATAATAGCCTCCCCAGTTGTTCTGAATTGCGCTATACCAATTGTTGATCCCGAAATCCTGCGTTGAAAGCATTGGAATATTTACCACGCTATGTTTTGCATAAAAAGTTTGGTCTTTGTCCTGAAAGAAGAAAGCCCCCGGAATACTGTGCGGACCAGTTGAAGGAACGATAAGTTTAAACCTATCGCCGTTCCCTTTCTCCAGTATTTTCAAATGTTCTGTACTCACAATATAGCCGCCATCAATATCATCGTGATCAATTTTTATTGAAAGCGGACCATCCACATTCAGAGAAACTTCCATTTCATTCTTGGTATCAGTTCCCTCAAACCCCACCCATATCAAAGGATTTCCGCCAAGAAAGGTCTCTGAATTTGATAAGAAAGGTTCTTCGGAAGTATTGTTAAATACAAATGCGCTTTCACTTCCGGAAAAATCTCCACCTACCAAAAGATGTAGCTTTGAGTCTTGAACAGATGCCTCTAGCTGGCACCCTGATCTTATGCTTTCAAGACTTGCAATGGTTTCAACGTGTTGAGAAGTAATGAAATTTTTAGAGAGCCGTTTTGCAGTCCAATTGTTTTTTCTGTATTCACTCCAGGCAGCCTGTACTTTCCAAAACTTCGGTGCAGGATCTGTAAGGTCTGCAGATTCCTCCGACCCCTGAACAAAAAACAGCCAGAACAAACAAAGTTTGCGATTAAAAATAACTGGAACAATATGGTTGCCATCCACATCAATTTCCAGTTTCAACCAGGCTGTCCATTCTCCGTTTTCAAGCGTACGGTGGTAGTAACGATGTGGATTGGAAGAAGTACGTGCAAATACGTGCAGGATATCAATATCATCTTCATCCTCCAGATCAGTTTCCAATTGATGATACATACCAACAACTTCCAGCCGTGCCACTTCGTCGAGCTGGTTCAGGTAGTAATGAAAGGCATCTTCAACATTGTCTGTATTCAATTCGTTTTGTTTGAGTTGCGTCTCAAGGTCTTTGAAAAATGGAGATTTGTCTTCACGCAATTCCGGTTCCAGCCAGTTCTCCGGATATAAGAATATCTTACGATTGGCTTCCCATATACGGTAAATCTTTCTCCATTCCTTCCACTCTTCAACCTGACCACCTTCCAACTTCAGAGCAGGAGCAGTAAGATTAGAATTCGCATGCTCCAGATTAAGTAGTACACGATCGACGTACAACTGTACACTACAAATTGCCTGTTTGATGCGGGAGGTCATGCTGATAGGTTTCATTTCCACATCAATCAGAAAATACTCGTACAATTCATCACTGTTCTTCCAGCGCTCAAAAGAAGAAGTAGAAGGATTGTAATTAGCATGGGTTACCACATAGGCCACGAGTGCTCTGCGTTGTTTTTCACGCAGATCATCACGTAATGCTTTTGCAAGCTTAAGCCATTGTGCTTCGTCATATTTTGCTTTTGCTGCATTTTTGATTGCATCGGAAACATCGTTATTAAAATCTGCCACAATTGCAGATTGAATAAGTGCAGTATTTAATCCGATGCGATTTATAGTAGTGAGGCAATTTTTTATTTGTAAAATCAGATCGCCATTAACAAAACCAGCAGGGAAATTTGTTCTGAGAATACCGGCATTAGTGGTTGTAGATCCATTGCCAACCAGGGCTTCTAAAGTTATTCTATCCCAATTGGTGCGTGCGCAGAGATCATCAAGCCATTTTGTCTTATCAGGATTAGAAATGGAATGTAATACGATATAAAAATAATCAGGTGTTCCCACTGGCATGGTATCCCGTCCTTTGATAAGGTTTACCAGAGTTTCAAATAAAGTAAAATTACCTGCTGTGGCTGTAACAGGAAGAACCGCAAGATTGATACAAAGCATGGATGCATGATGCTTCAGTATATTCTCCAGGTCAGTATCACTCAGTTTAAGTTTATTGATAACAGAAGCAATTTTTTCAAGCCGTATACAATCATCAAACAAAGTTGGTACAGCAGCTAACGTGACATCGGCTGTTGGATTGGATCGGACGAAGATCGGTTCATAGTCCTTTGGATTCTGAGGATCCGAAGAATCTATGTATGTTTTAAGGAAATTGGAAGAAGAGAAATCATCGGCACGAAAATCTTCCACTACCATTGCTGTGGGATTGCTGATTCCCCTTACATAGGTTTGTATTAATAACCCTGCAGCCGTGGCAGAAATTTTTAGTTTCTCTGAAAATTTCTGCACAATGGTATTCCGCTGCTCATCGGCTGATGAAGTTTCAATAGCACGTACCGCACTTCTCAATTCTGACAGGAAGACACTGAGAGAGGCATCTAGTGGAGCTACTCCCGTTTCTTCCAGGTAATCGTGGTTCAATAAATAGTTGATCTGATCAATGCTGAAACCGGAAGTTTTCACCGTTTCTGCTTTTAACAGAAAGGAGAATGTCGCAACCGGAGAAGCAAAAGGATCTGCACCGATGATTTTTTTCAGTGAAAGGAAATCTTTTATACTCAGTTTTAATTTTTTGGAGAGTAGCGTATATCTATATAAGATACTGAGATTGCTCAATATTAAATTATTATCAAGTAATTCAGTTTTCAGATAACCATAGTCTTCATCGCTGATCTGCAATGCCGATACTATGGTCGCGATATGATCATCCAGTAATCCAGTCAGTGCAGCTGGGTTCTCAAATGCGGGATCCACAGGATTGAGTACAGCCTTATTGCTGAATAACTTTTTATATAGTGAAACAACAGGAGGATAATTGTCTTTAAAATAATCAGTATACGATGTAACGCCAATAGTACTCCAAAAAATAAGCGTAGATTCAATGGAAAGCTTGAGCTGCTTCGATAAGAAATAGGTTTGTGAGATTTTGCTCAGGTTGATTTTGTTTTGAGCGATGTTGCCTCCGAAATCTATATTGAATGTTACGCAGGCTTTGTCAAGGTCAAACATCGTCCAGCCCAGCTTTCTCCATAGACGTAAGAAGCGATGAATTTTCTGTAAGTGATTGGTAGTAACACCTGTCAATTTGAGATTATTCAATTCACAGCTAGCATTGTCTCCGTTTATGGAAACAATAGCGATTGCCCTCATCGGATTTCCGGAGCCATCTGTTCCTGTAATAGGATTAATAGTATCACATAGTAAAAGCGTGAGGAGCTCTTTATAAATTAAATCTGATTGTTGCAGAAAGACATCCACGCGGCTTGTAACAGCAGTTTCCCAATTTCCTCCAGTAATTTGTTTACTTGAATCGGCAGGATCTGTCAGAGCCTTATATCCGCTGGATTTATCGAAACCATAAAAATTCCACAACCCGGAATTTGCACTACCATCGCCAGCGGTTTCGCCAGAAAGAATTCTTGCTTCTTGCAGTGTTAAATTCAAGCGTTCCATGTTGATTTCAAAATTATCAAATGCCGCCTCTTTAGAACCTGCAAAGAAGCTGTTCATCAACTGCCACTTCTCAATACCTAAATGTTTCAGGTAAATACGCGCTTCTTCCACCGGCAGATTAAAAGGTAATGCTTGTGGGTATACTGCTGATTTTAATTCTGCATAAGCTTCATAATTAATATGTTCAGGGTTTGCTGCCAGCTCTTTTGCCTGCCAGCTGGTTTGATAAGAATCGGGAACTGTAACAGGAACACTTTTGTGGGTGAGAATAAAATTCTCCAGCAATTCATTCACAAGGTCCACATACGGAAGTGGAGTGTTCGTATTTTCACAGGTGAGTTCTATATGCACCAAATCAGGTCTTCTGCGAATAAGCTCATTATATACATCAGGCGTACGACTATAGAGGAAATTCAGAATATCGGTATAGTAAGCTGCAGGACTGAATACAGAAGTACAATGCTCACATTCGCAGGAATCCAATGTACCAAACATAGTTCGCAGTGTGGGCGCCGAAACAGGATTAGGTGTAGTAGTAGTGTGAAAAGAAAGATTTGGATGAGTGACAGACCAATATAGGGCTGATTCCATAAAACTCTTTTCAGCTTGCTTGTATATCTTTCGGGCACTTTCAGTGCTGCCGATACTTTGAGAATAGGTATTAATAAAAGTGTTTTCAGGCAGAGAAACAATGTTGTGAGCCGAATCCATGTTGTCGGATTTCAACAGACTCATGGTTTTGAAATCAGTAGTATAGGCACTTAGACGTTGAATACTCTGAAGTTCCGAAACCAAAAGTGTTTTGTCTTTGATTCCGTTAAAATTAAATCCCGAATTGTCTTCTGTTAAAGAAATTGTAGAAGTTTTTTTAAGATCAAAAGAAGGATTGTTGCCGAAGAAATGCAGGAGATCTGTTTGAGTTGATTTAAAAGCAGAGTCATGATTTTTGGGCATCGATAATTTTCCAAAGAAAGAATGAGTAGGAAAATTTTGTTCTATGATTTTCGCCATTCTCCCCGCATACATTTTTATACGTTCGTCTTCGCTTTCTGCTTCGATGAATGTGGGCACCACAGACTTGTTTTTCTGCTTTGTCAGACTATTCAGCATGTAAGTCCAGTCTTCTTCGTCAAGAGACGCCAAGTCATAAAAAACAGACGAGGACCCATGACTCCGGTTTACCAATGCTTCCATTACATCCGTTTGATTGGCGGTGAGTGCGCCGAGTTTCAATACATCTTGAATTTTCTGTGCACTTTCTTTATCACCTGAAATTTTCTCCAGATCATTCCAGAAATCTGAAATACTTCCTTCGTGACTAAGGTAAGCGGTGAATATTTTCTTCTGAGTAGGTTTGTCTTTTATGGCAATAGACAACAGCTGGCTGAGAGAAGCATCCATTTTTTGAGGCACTTCATCCAATGCTTTATCCACAATGTAATCGTTCCATATACTCACCATTTGCTGAACTGATGCAGCAACCTTGTCTGAGATATAATTTGACTCTGCGGCTTTTTTTATCGCCTCTCCTATTTCATCGCCATTTTTTGAAGAAAGGTTTTTGGGGTTGGTTGGTAAGCCTTGTTTAAATAATCCATAAAATGCTTCTGCAGGAATTGTAGTTTCTTTCTCCAACTCATTGGCACGGAGCCAGTGAAACGTATCTCTGGGTTCTAAACCAGTTTGTCTTGCAACAAAGTGTACATCCTCTACAGTGAGCGGTTTTTCGTTCCCTCCAGCATTTAATTGCTCAAAATAATTCTTAAGTTCTGGCTGGCGTAAGGTAAAAACCGGAGCACCTTTATATTGAACTTCTCGGATAATAAAATCGTGTGAAACCAATCCCGTAGTATTGAAGATCACTTCTGAAGTGACAAGCAGTTTACCTTCTTCATTTATGACCTCAAGGATGAAGCCTGTATTCTTCGGGAGTCCCTGAATAGTGATGGAATAAATACCCTGTTTATCTGTAACCGTTTCAGATAACTTCTTTTTATCGCGGAGCAATTTTTCACTCAATACAACTTTTATATTTTCAACAGCATTTCCTGTACTGTGCTTTACAGTGCCTTTGAAAGTTGCAGATGAAGAATCTTCGAGAGATTCAATATCATACGACTTTATTGGTAATACAATTTCTATTGGCTGAGCTTCATTATGAACATTCCATAACACGGAATTTCTAGTATCATGAATGAGCTTACCTTTTAAAAATATTTTGAAATAGATATCAGGATCACGATCATTAAAAAATTCCTTATAGCGTTCCGCTGAGAAAGTGAGCGTAAATTTTCCTTCCTTGTTGCTGGTAGATTCTGCTAGAAAATCATCAACAAGTATATCCTTATCCCAGGCCTCTATGCTGAGATTAGCTAGAGCCTGTTGTGTGCTATCCTTTAACGAGCCCGTGATGGTGTAAACTTGCTTTGTCATGTTTTTGTGAATATTTTTAATTAGAAATATAGTCCGATATAAGTAGTGAATTTGCAGACGAGTCTGCATGTCCCCAAAAATCTCATTACACGCAAAAGTGAAGAGAGAATAGATCGGATGGACTGTTCATGATGGAAAAGGAGTTATGGTTTAGATCTTAAAACTTGCTGGTCAAAACACCAACAATGGTTGAAAATTAAATTTGGTCGTAGCTCTCGCTACGACCAGTTACCTATTGAGCTTGTCGTGGATTTACATGTCTAAAACCCGGGAAAAATTCATTAATAAGCGAAGTACACATTTCGCATCCCAGGTTTGATGTTGCAACACGCCCTTCAGTCCCCCCTAAAGCAATTGCATCATTAACGCCTAGCTGTTCAGCATGAACTAATTGCTGCTGTCTCCCAACTGGCCCATAGACTCTTGTAATTCTACTTCCTAACTGTTCCCCGGACTGCAAAAAACTACTTCCGCTATTATCTAGCAAGCTTTGAAACTGAGGTCTGTTTGTAGTAACAATTCTAATTGTCTGACCATTAACTTGGGTCTCTACTACTGAAACAGTACCCAAGCCAGACGTTCTTCCAATGGCCTCTTCAGTAACTGCCACCCCCCTTGACTCCAGTTCTGCAATGGCTAATTGTCTTTGAATTTGTCGTGCCCTTGAAATCAATTCAGTGTCGCTTAGTGGTGCCGCACCTGCAATTCCTTCTGCAATATCGTCAGCTACTCGTGTTGTCCTGGTAGCTTCTCTTGCAACTCTTCGTTCTGTCCTAGCAGATTCTCTTGCAACCCTTATTTCAGAACTAGTTGCTCTGGCTGTGGCTCTGATTTCCTGGGCTATTTCTTGTGCCGGAGACGGTGATATATCGGGCACTTGCCCTGGTTCTGTAAGAAGGCCAACACCAATTTCAAAAGTGGTTTCTAAAGCTGCAACAGTCTGTATTGTTATTGTACCGGTTGTAGCTGCCTGAATCAATGGTACTACTGTTGTTTCAGCCAGTGTTGTTGCTGCTGCTGCAATTCTAGGAGCAGCAATAGCGGCACTTTCGACTATTAACGGTGCAGCTACTACTAAGCCTGTAACTTGCCCACCTGTATAAGCTCTACCATTGGTATCTACAACTGCATCGGTTCCCATCTGCCTTCTAGCATCCCGGGTTCCTCCTAATGACAAGGTATCTCCCATTCCAGCACTAAAATCTGCGACCGCTTGAATGTTTTCTGTTCCGACAGTCTCATCAATCCAAAGGGCAACTCTCTGTCCCCATGACAGTCGATTCCGCCAACTGGTAGCTTGTTTTCCTTTGATATCTAAATTCGATATCGGATTACAATGACCATACGCATAAATATTCACCCCATCACCAATTCCAATCGGATCACTACTAACCCACCTTCCCAACCAAGGCAAATAATACCTTGCAGTATGATAAGCCATTCCCGTTTCTTCGTCACGCTCCATCCCTGTATACTTGTATCGTTTAGCTGTGGTATATATGCCTGCATTTTTAGCTTGAAATGCCGTAGTGCCAAAAGGGTGGTATTCTTCATAGGTGATGATGCTGCCACTTCCATCACATTCCAGGCCGACAGAACCTAAATGGTTGCTGTATTGGTAGCGATACACTATACCTGTAGAAAGTTGGTAGTTGTTGGTTTGTAAAATATGCTCAGTAATCAATACTCTTTGGTCATCCACAAACAGGTGGTGGGTTTCTATTTCTTCTTGTAAAATATTCCCATTCCATCTTCGGTAGAGTTCCATTCCCCCCAGATATATTCTTTCTTCGATAATGCCATCCAGCCGCTCAATGCGCTTGCGGCAACGTTCTTTTTTTGTATTATAGTTGTAAAATACTTGTCCTCCACCACCTAAATTGGCTGTATAAATCATATCCCTAAAATCCCATTGCATACTATACTCATCTGCAACATTACCGAGGTTGAGCATGCTTCCATGGGTGTCATAAGCATAATGGATGGACGTACTTTCTCCACTTCCTGTTTGGGTGTTGAGTAACCTGTTACTATCAGTAGCATAGCTATAGGTACGGGTCCACCGTTCTGCAAAACTACCTACGCCAGCTCGATGCCTCATCTGCAAAATATTTCCAACTGCATCGTAATGATACTCCTGGATGTAGTTGCGGCTTGCCAGCGGGTCGTTTACAGGAAAAGAAACAGAAGATGCATCTGTTGTTTTTCCATGATTGGGAGCCCGATCTAAACTGCTATTTTCCCGGCCTTCAGCCTTGATAAGGCGATAGAGGGCATCATAGGTATATTGACTTCGTGGCTCGACTCTTTGATTATTAAAAAATATTGGTTCATAAGCACCATCCAATATTTCCGTAATGTTGCCTGATGGGTCATAGGTATAGTAAAGATTTTGTAAAACATTAGGATCACTTAAATTGCCTGCTGCATTAGGCAAGATGTCTCCAGGACTTGTTCGTGTAGTTCTGAGTTGCACCAAACGAAAAGTTAAAGGATCATAATGATAACGAGTAGTAGTACCATTGCCATATTGTATACGGATACGCTGCCCCTTGGCATTGTATTCTATATGGAGCACAGCTTCTGTGGGAACTCCGTTAACAGTATTTATTTCACTCTTTAAAACGCCTCGTTGGTTATAAGAGGGTGTGTAGGTAGATGGAGTTCTATCTTCAAGATGCCAGTTCTCCATATAGACCATTCTGCCAATGGCATCGTATTGAGTTCTTTGTACAAATCTCTCGGAGGAAGGTATCTCATGACTCCAATCAATAATCGAGTTGCTATAGGAAGCTGTCAATTGCCTTGTTGCTTCCAGTAAATTCCCTTTAAAATCAAAATGTATGTTACTGGTTAATCCTCCAGAATCGAAATGCTGATAAATCTGCCCTTTGAGGTTTCTTTCGTTTGCATCAGGTAATACTTCCCCATAGGTTACCCTTTCAATAACTTGCCAATCTCTTTCGTTAATTTTTAACCGCATTTCTAAAGGCCTGCGAAGAGCATCATAGGAAGAATGAATCACTCTATATTCGTACACTGAAGATGTACCTTCCTGATGCTCATTTTCATCCCATCCATAAAATGGCTGGCCCATACTGTCCATAATCACCCATCTATCTCCTGCATCCATGCTGTGCTGGAATAGGAGGTTACCAGCAATGTCATAACAAGGGGAATAACCTTCGATGGCCCCTGGCCTATTTATGTATTCCATCACCCTATTACCTCGAGCATCTTCTATCCACAGGAGTTTCCCCTCGGTATCTAGTTTAGAATAAGTAACCAGTTTTTCTTCAACAATACTTCCTCCGCGATCTAATTTATTGTGAGCTATAAAAATTGTTTCCCTTCCTAATCCATCAAAATGAACTATAGCAGGTGTGTTGGCATGAATAGCTGAGAGCCTTGCTGCTTTTTGTTGAGCTGGAGAACCGGTTGAATTTCTTATGAACCAGGCATTATTCGGTTCTAAAATGGTATCGTTGGCATCCCAGGTAGCGGAGAACCATGGAGTAAATGTTACTTTTGTAAAAGTTCCATCAGGCATTTCAGTACGAATTTGACGACCAGCCGCATCGTAATATATTATAGGGGTTACACCTTCTTCTCTGGGCTCTTCGTATTGGTGGCCTACTGAACTGAAATAAGGTTCGTATTGCTTTACAGGTTTGCCTTTGTTATTGAGTATAGTTTTTCCGTTAGCCAGCCAACGTAAATGTAGGCCCTCCCGCTCTGGTTCCGCTTGCTTTTTAGTAACGATCACATTGCCTGATGCATCTGAGTATACAAAGGCCGCTTGCAATAAACCGGGAGTACCCATCTCCTGAGAAACATGTTTTTCCCTCACAATACCTGCAGCACAGGCAGGATGATGACCATAACTGATGCTTCCATCCGGTTCTATTTGTTCTCCAAAATAATATAGGCTTCTGGAGCTGGCATTGCCTAATAGATTGCGGGAAAGAGTTTCGTTGTACGCTTCAGTAAAATAGGATATGATGGTTTCAGGAGTTGGATGAAGGAGCGTGTAATCAAAACCTATTAAACTATCTCCTTCGTCACCTTTGCCCAATAAGGCTGTGGCGGTGGGCATGCCCAAAATATCGAAAACCACTTCGGAGATATTATCATTACGATCAATCATACGTTCTGGAGCGAGCACTCTGTAGTTGAAGTGTTCTATCCTGGTTATATTTCCAATTGGATCAGTAGAAGATTCGATAAATAAATTTCTGCTGTCATAGGTCAATTGTGTAATGTTATTGAAAGAGTCTGTGTACCTTTCCGGCAAATAAAAATGTAAAGGTGCATCTTCATTGAAACCCGCAATACCCGATCGTATCCAATATTGTCCGGATGTATTCATGTCCGGAAATCTTTCTTGAAGAAGTGCTCCACTCAAGTACCCGCTTACACTTGAATCATTCAACTCATCTTTAATTTCCGTCGTTAATTGACCTTGTTTGAACACTGCAGAAAGTAAGTCGGCTGTGAGTGCCAATTTGTAGGTTTCATAAGAAAATCCCAAAGCGCTTTGTTCTCCCCAAGGCAAAGGATTTACTAAATCATCAGCAAAGTAAAGTATTCTCGAATGCTCTACACATCTTTTCTGCGGGCTGGTTCTATTGGGCAGCAAATGATAAGGAATCTCCTCAACTACCTCGGAGATATTGTAATTCCTGAATTCTTCAATTGAAAAATAAAATCCATTATTGGGAATAATCCCTGTAATTTCAAATATCTTTGCCTGAATAGGAACACGTAACCGATAGTTATGATCTGTAATAATATCATTGCTGAAGTGATTTTCGGAAAATATAAGCAATGATGTTCTCTGTACCTCCTGAATAAGTGCTAACGTTTCATCTGCAATACCGGTTTCTGTATGTTGTCCAATTCGAGGATAGGTAGCTGCCAGTGATTGAAGAAGATTGCCATATTCATCATATTTTAGATTAAATGAATGAGCGATTCGCGGATCAGGTATTAGTACATCAGATGTTAAATCTAATTCGTATTGATATGTGATAGCTTCACTTTCAGTAGCGAAGAAAACAGCAAATTCATTAAACGCTTTGGGTTGTACCAGATTGATTTTACAATTATGGTAAGCAGTAGAAAATAGTTTTATTCGTTTTTCTTCGCCTCTGCTAAATGCATCAACCTCCAACTCATACACTTCTTGTCTTAAGATCATTCCTTTGCAAGAGCGCAAGGCTTGTTGCCATTCGATACTAGACAATGATTCTATATTTAAATCAGTTTCAGGTAATGCATTTTCATGAAAATCCAATGATTCCGGAGCAAAGTACTCGTCCTGAAATTGATTTAATATTTTTTGACGATCTAAAAATGCACCGGTATGATACCAGGTTATGGTTTTGATGGGCGGTTGATACAGCGAAAAGTCATCCGTTATGTAAGGACTGTTTGCATGTGCAGCAGCAAATATTCCAAAATCCTCCGCATCTATCTGCTCTACTCTGCCAAATCCTCGGAACTCTCTTTCTGCATGATCATAGTACCCATGATGATATTTGATTTGTGAAGTAAACCGGGTATTTCTCCATTTATCGCTTACTGTAGTTTTGGTTAAAAGATGAACCGGGAAATGTAATTTTGTTGCCCAGGGCTTACCAGCTAACTTATCCTCAAGATAGAATTTAGTAGAAGCGGTATATTCCAATGAAACTTCTTTGCCAAGATTATTTTTATAAGAAACCATGAGGTGTGGTTTCCTGTTATTCATAAGGTCAATGTATTTCAAGGGAGCATTGACATCTTTTGATAATGGACTTGACCAGACTATGCAGCTAACACCATTGCCCAATAAATCTGTTACGGTTATTTTAGCTTGAGAATGTATTTCCGGAAAAGGGTCTATTTCAAAAGGGATTGTACTAAAACGATTCCCGCTCAGATTTTTCCAACAGGTAATTTTATTTTTACCTAAATAAATGATGTCAGAAGTACCGGAGCCATCGATGTCTGCCAATCTCAGATAGGATGGATTGAATGCATCCTGATAATCAAAGAGAGGTGCATTGTCCATAGCTACTTTCGGACCGAAATTACCGTATCCTAAATTAGACCAATAGCACACTTCTCCATTTCTAATGCGCACTATATCAGTCAAGCCATCACCGGACATATCGGCCAAATAAATGGTTTGTTTTTCATCCGCAAAAACAATATGCGGCCCTTCTTCTTCATCAAAAAATTTACTAGTTTTTTTCCCTGCAGCAAATCCATCTCTTCCTTTAGAAGTGTACCATGTAAAAACCTGATCATCTGAAATCAATACATCAGGCTTTCCATCCCCATTCAAATCCAGCATTCGAGTATTGGCATCTCCCAAATTTATATTTGGCAGAGTTTTGAATGAATGCAAACCATGCCAGTTATCATCATCATCCAACTCAAAATAGCCTCTGGGTTCTGTGCCTAAACTTACCAATTGCTTACCACCATCTGCATCCAGATCTGCTAATTGAAATTGTCCACCCAACCCCACAAAATTAGGTTTAGAAGAAACTAATCTTGCCTCTTCAAATTTCCCATTACCCAAATTGTGTTTGTAATACCATCCATTAGCTTGCTCTGTCAGAATGCCAGATAAACCTTCATTGAATAAATCAATGAATTGATGTTGTTGTTCGTCCAATCCTGAAGGAGCATGCACCAAAGCTTCAGAAGAAATTGTCTTTACTTCATTATTCCAATCATGCTTCTGGTATTCAAACTCCATTGGTGGAAGTTTTTTATGCAAATAAGTTCCATCCAGCTTTTTTATGTAACCAAATGAAGTAATCGTTTTAAGAAAAGTAAAATCTTGTTCAGTAGAAGTATCATAGTCAAAATTGACCGACTTAATGAGTGTTTTTTTGTCAGAATTATCAGACGATAGAGCCAATTCCTCGAATACATGAAACAACAAGACTCGCTTACATAATCGAGTTGTTCTTATTTCAAAACCTGCTTTATAATCCGAAAACGCATCAGGTCTAAAATCCCAGCTATTGATTGTTTCAAATGAATCATTGGCCAATAGTGATCCATAATCAAAAACAGTTTGAAACATATAGTCTGTTTCAATTAGAAAGGCATCACCAAATCTTTTGTAAGGAGTTATATTACCATAGAGAACCTTGTCAATATAGAGATTTGTATAAGTGATGTTTCCACCTTTTAGCCTATTTCGATTATGCAATAAAGATTTATCAATCCCACTATCATCCTCCCTTTTATATATGTAATGAGAACAGTTTCCTTTATCGTCAAATACAAATTCCGGTAACCATTCAAATATATTGGTATCATTATCTGGATTGGAGATGATAGAATTATCTGTCCATCCAAAAAGAGTCGTTATATTATCTTTTGTAATAACCCTCCAATTTATTCTGCCATTTGCTTTCTCTGTCCACCGTTCTATTCGTGCAAATAATCCTTCAATACGAGGCCTGTAATTTCTGATAGTAAAAAGTCCGTCTGAAGAGTCTCTTTCATTAATAATATAATCTCCATCTGTATCCAATTGAAAACTTCTATCCGAGTTCCTTTTAAACTCAGGCACGAGATCTTCAGCTTCAGAAAACAAAAAAATATCTGAATCAACAGCATCTAAATATTGAGGTAGGCCTTTGTCAGTTTTTCGTTTGATAGAGCCTAAACTTAAATTCCAACCCAAACCAAAAATACCATTTCCTGCTCCCGAATTATAAGATAAAGTTAACGAAGGTGAAGCTCCTCTCGCTGGAGAAAATGGGAGTGGAATAGAAAAAGAGGCAGTACCGTTTACAGCATTCACCTGAAATTTTTCATCTATACCTTTTATTGCCCCTCCCCCTTTTGGTAAAGAAATAGATGGAACCTCAATAGCATTGGATCTGGTTTTCCCGCCATCCGTTTTTAGGAATTGAGAAGATGAGTTATTTTGGGATTGCTCTTTCATTCTTTATAATTTAATATCGTTGGGGGCAAAGTAAATTGCGTTGCAACTGCACTACCATATAATGTGTGCGACTCAAGTGATTTCTTTTAAGAATTGGCTTATGGGCCTAATTTGTATTCCGTTATCTTGTTAACTTTCCTCTTTAATCAATACAGTTAACAATAAATGTAAAAATGTTCCGGTTCAAGAGCGTTTACAATCCGCCTATTCCCGCCAACTACTTCATATATTCAAATAAAAATTATACGGTTAAATGTGCTGCTGTCTTATGGATACCGTATCAGCAAGGTATATTTTTTTTTAATTTTAACAAAGACACTATTTATTCTGGTATCGATAGGGTGATTTTGTCATGTTATTTAAATTCACTGGGGAATTTCAATTCATCCTGCTTCCCTACCAATACTACACAAGATAGTTCACAATACGATCAATTAGTACATTAATTTTTCTCTTATTTGGGAATTATTCTACAACTTCAATTAAACTTATGATGAGAGTCTTATACTTCACATATAAATCAGACTTTTTTACATAGCGAATTTATAACGCTTTTCTTCATTGACCTTTGCCCCTTTCAACTTTTCCAAACATGCTCATCTTCAGCATAAAAATAAGCTTAACCAATATAAACCATGTTACCTAAAGATTAAAAAGTCCCAACTATTCAATATAAAAATTTTGCAGAATACCCAAAAATTTCAATCTTGAACTTTAAACTTTATAAACTGATTCCCGACATGACCCCAGAAGCCGAACTATCCAAACTTAAATTCCCCATTGGCCCTTTTGTTGCACCTGAGAACTTAAGCAGTGCAGAATTTGAAGCATTAGTAAAAACAATAGAAGAGGCACCCTCTAATTATCGTAATTTAGCCAAACGTCTTTCTTCTACGGATCTGACAACAACTTATCGTGAAGGATCCTGGAATGTACAACAATTGTACAACCACGTGGCTGATATGCAACTGTTGCACTTCTTCAGATTAAAAAAAGTACTCACTGAAAATGACTATAAAGAAATTACTTTGGTAAATATTGATGCATGGGCTAATACGCATGATGGTGTGCAATCATCTATTGATGATTCTCTTCTGATGTTTGAAGGCATAGCTAAACGATTTGCTAACTTAATAAGATCTTTAACTCCTGAACAACTTGAGTTATCATATTATCATCCTATCCGCAAGATCACATTAAATCAGAAGCAAGCAATTGCCATGTCTGCCTGGCATGTGAAACATCACTATGCGCATCTTTTGATAGCAACAGGGTTGGAATAATAAACAATAAAATTATGAATCGTTACAAGATTCAAGTATTAAAAATAAAAAAGCCACCTATAAAAAATAAAAGCCCTGAAATAGGGCTTTTATTTTTTTTGAAATTATAACAACTTCATTTCTCTGAATTAAATGCTTGGGATGTGTGTCCAAGTATCTTTCTGTCTTTCTTATCATTTTCAATTCGCTGGTTGACTTGTGCGGTCAATGAAGTCACCACTGCTTTTAATGCTGGATTTCCTGCCACATTTTTATTTTCATCCGGATCAGAAGTGTGGTCGTACAGTTCCAGAACAGTCTCGTTTCCTTTTTTCCATTGGACCAATCGATATTTACCATCTGTAACAGAATAACCATAATAGCCACCTTTGAGGTATTGACTAAAGGCATAAGTATTCAATTTCTTCTTAGGATCAGTAAGCAACGGTTTAAACGAGTGGCCATGTCCTTGAGCCGGTTTAGGCAATCCCACAATATCTGAAAGCGTAGGATACAGATCGACGAATTGCACAATAGAGGAGCTCTTCTGGCCTTTGGCCTTCGTTTCCGGTGTTTTCACGATGAGTGTCACGCGGGCAGAGGTTTCATAATTGGTGTGTTTGTTGCTCCACATACCGTGCTGGCCTAGCTGATAACCATGGTCACCAAAAATAACAATGACTGTATTCTCATACACTCCGTTTTTCTTAAGACCATCTATGAGCAGGCCGATCTGTGCATCCACATAACTAGTCGCCGCCAGATAGCCATGAATCAATTCTCGTTTAAAATCATCTGTCAAAGGTTTTGGGACATTATGATATCCGTTCAATTCGTCCAGACTTTGCAAGGCCCAGACAGGAGCACCTTCCGGAGCATACTGGTTATTGGGCAATTGGATCTGACTGCGGTCGTAAAGGTCCCAATACTTTTTTGGACTGACATAAGGAATATGCGGATTGGAAAAACCTACAGCCAGGAAAAAAGTTGAGTCCTTGATCTTTGCCAAAGCTTTCAGCGCGTTTTCTGTATTGCCTCCATCGAGGAAGTAATTGTCTGCCACATCATATGATTCAACCGGAGGGCCGAACACTCTGTTTTCTCTTAGTGTCAAATCTAAACCTTGCTTGATCTTTTCTTGTTTTTTGGCTTCTATGATGGCTTGACCTTCTGGTGCATAACGAGGATTTTTACCTTGTTCATGGGGAACAGACCAGCTTCTGGGATCGTCTAAGCCATTATGAAAGATCTTGCCTAAGCCTTGCGTGAAATAACCATTGTTTTTAAAATGCTGTGGAAGCGTCACTATATTGGGTAAGCTGTCTCTAAAGTGTGGACCAATGGTGATAATGCCCGTCACATCAGGATTCAGGCCTGTGAGTAAAGAAGTACGAGAGGGGCTGCATAATGCCTGTTGACAATAAGCTTTTTCAAACACAACTCCTTCCGCGGCTACTTTGTCGATATTAGGGGATTTGACATTGGAGAAACCATAGCAACCCAATTGCGGTCGAAGGTCATCGATAGCAATGAAGAGAACATTGTACTTTTTCTTTTGGCTATAGGCCGAATGACAAAGAACAACCATCAACAGCAGTATAACATTTTGTATAAATCTAAATTTCATAGAGTAACATTTTTAAAGTTGAGAAATAACAACGGGCTACTCTAAGAGTAGCCCGTTCAAAAGACATTTGGAAAAGTTACTTTTGATTATTTTCTGAAGTAATCGCCGGACTTAAGTTGATGACAATGTTTTTCAATTTCCCAGTAAAAGCATAAGGTGATGCATAGGTTTCGGATACAGGCGTAATGATGTCCTTTCCGATACTGATCCCTTCATAATAGGTTCCTTTGGCCTGCCTTGTTACCTTACCCTCTCCTACTTTGGTTCCGTTCATATATAAGATACCGATTCCAGTGGGATTTTGAGCAGTGCCATCCAGTTGAAAGTCATATCTCAATTCTGTCTTGCCTGTGGGTAATATCGCCTTACCGGAATTGATCACAATCTTTTCAAAGCCATAGTTGTAGACCACCTGCAATTGCTTGTTTTGGATAAAAAAGCTAAATCCTGTTGCGCGGCCTCCTAAAGCAAACAAGGCTCCTTCTGCACCTTTGGAGGGAATCTCTACGTTTGCTACAAGTGAGAAAGATTTATTGGTAAAATTTGGTACTTCTGTAATTTGAGCAATGCCAGGATAGAAGACCAATTTATCTTTCCCATCAAAAGCAGATGGAGCATTGATAGGATTATTTTCAGTACCATCCCGAAGTGGGTAAATGTTGTATTTATAAGCTTCACTATCGAAGAGCTCTTTTAACTCTTGCAGCTTCTCCGGATTTTTAGCCGCCAGATCTATGCGTTCGTTATAGTCCTCTTGAAGATTGTATAGTTCCCATCTGTCTTTATCAAAGCCCTGGCCTTTGGGATGATAGGCACTGGCCTTCCACCCGTCCTTATAAATAGAACGTGATCCTGAGATCTCATAATACTGCACAGTATGACGAGAAGGAGCTGATGCATTGGAAATGGAATAAGCCAAACTTGTACCTTCAAATGGCTCTTGAGGATACCCATTGATCACAGTAGGAACCTTCGCATTCACCAGTTCTATGGTAGTTGGAGTCAGGTCATTGATGTGGCTGTATTGATTACGCACACCTCTCTCCTTTATGCCTTTTGGCCAGAATATAATAAGTGGGTTGTGTGTACCACCTTCAGAGTTGGCATCAGCCTTAAAATAGCGGAAAGGAGTATTGGTTGCCTGTGCCCAACCTAGAGGATAGTCCACATTCGAGAACTCGGTACCAATTAAATCAATGTCTTTTAAGTTTTGCTGGAGACGTTGAGTTTCGGTAGCTTTTGGATCTAGTTCTCTGATTCTGCTTCCTGCCTTGCTGGCTCCGTTATCTCCAATAGACACATAAATAAGTGTATTATCCAACTGGTTGATTTCCTTTAAATAATTGATAAAACGCCCAATCTCATAGTCAGTGTGAGCAAGGAATCCTGCATAGATCTCAAAATGGCGGATGGCCAATTTCTTTTCGTCAACAGGAAGGTCATCCCATCTCTTCACGTTCGGGTCGGAAGGTGGCAACAGAAGATTCTGAGGCACCACGCCTAGCTTTTTCTGCAGTGCTAAAGCTTCATCGCGATAAGCGTCCCAGCCCTTGTCAAACTTACCCTTGAACTTATCACGCCATACTTTATCAATCTGATGCGGAGAGTGGGTAGCACCAGGAGCATAATACAAGAAGAAAGGTTTATTGGGATCAATCGACTTTTGATTGTTGATGTATTCGATTGCCTTGTCAGTGATAAGTGTGGTGACGTGTGCTTTATTGTCATCAGCAAGTTCGATCTTTTTAGTATCATCCCATAACTGAGGATGGTATTGATCAGTAGCACCTGCTAAGAAACCATAATAATGATCAAATCCCCTACCTGTAGGATAACGATTAAAAGGTCCTATTTGTGTTAAGTCGCTGGTTGGTGTAAGATGCCACTTCCCGACTGCATATGTATTGTAACCATTTTCGCGTAGCACCTCCGCAATTGTCCCTTTTTCAAAAGGAATATAACGGTCATAGCCAGGCGTACCAGCAGGTTGATTGCTTCCAACGTGAGCGGAATGAGAATTACGACCTGTCAATAAGGCCGTTCTCGTGGGCGAACAAACACCAGTAGTATGGAAATTGGTATAGCGAAGACCATTGTTTGCCAAGCTGTCTAATGTGGGAGTAGGAATGAGTCCACCAAAAGCAGACGAAGCAGCATATCCAATGTCATCAATTAAAATATACACAACATTAGGCGCGCCATTGGACTGCAAAGGCTTACGCCTGTCCATATAGAATTGCTGGGTTTCACCAAGCGTCTTCCCTATTTTACCTTGATAGGGTTGCAAAGGATCTGCTTGACCATATGCAAGCTGTGTAAAGGCTGCAGGTACCAAAAGCCCCGAAGCCAATAGGCAACGCAACATGCGTTTTGTTCTGTTTTTTATTTTCGTCTTTTTCATAAATGTTGGTTGTTCAGCAAATCTCATTCAGATCTGTCTATCATAAATTCAAGGTCACATTATTGAATAGCAGGTACTGCGTCAATGGCAGGATTGCACAGTTAGCCTATTGTATGCATACTGCCATAGAGCAAGGCCAACGAATTCAGCAACTATAATTATCACAAAGGAAAGTACCCGAATAAAAAGAAAAGATAGGTTGATCTCTTAATTCCATACACGAAAGCATTGATTATAATAATGGTTGCCATCACTCCATATAGTGACAACTCAGGTGGGTCCGGAACAAAATTAAGGATTAAATAAAATATTAAAATTTATTCTGTGAATGTTACCTATAAGCTCCCTTGTAAAATTTTATTATGCAATGAAAAAAATACTCTTCATGATGGGCTTAGTTTTTATCAACTTTGGCTTGACCAATGAAAATAAAAAAATATCTAACAACTCTGAAAACTATAATAAATCTTCTAAACAAATAACCAGCTTAGTAAATCTTTATTTTTGTTTATCCTGAACTTATGGAGTATCTGAGCTTTCAAAAAGAATAAAATTTACTTATCTGGTTTATTCTCGATTAATACTGTAAGTTATTTATAGTTATCAGATCCTTCGTGGGACTCAGGATGACAAAGAAAAGTCTACCTTTCTAAGCTTTCAAATTGTTCCTATAGTTTAAACTTTAACTTTACGCTTTGTGCTTTTAGCTTTCAGCTTTAATATTGCTCCTGAATGCTGACGCAATCATATTAGCCATTATTTCAGGATTATCAGAAGAGAATATTACTTGTTTGGGTTTCATCAGGTGAGCAGAATACTCTGTTGACTGATCTTCTATCTTATCAGCCATCCCTACACTCATATTCCTGATCAGGTGGTAATGCTGATCACGGAAATCATATACGATAACAGGATTGATTATTTCAGGAACAAATTCAAGACAATAAATGAATATAGGATAATCAAATAAATTGTATCCATTAAAATCAGCCACTAGATTAGCATCAAAATATCTATATGTAAGCACCCTTGCTTCTACATCTACTGAATTAAGATGCGTGACAAGATTTGATAGCTTCTCCCTCATCTCACTTACCGATCCTATTACGGAATCAAAAGTATTGATATGCAGCCATTGTTCACTGGCTGTGTCAAGATATTCCAATGCAGATCTTCCGATATCCAATTTGTAATCAAAAGCTGGATATCCGGGAGCAAAATAACCTGGGTAAAAGTATTGCAATCCAAGGTTTTTACAGTACATCATTTTACTGTAAATGATAAATTTTCCAGGACTATACTTCTTGTATTCATGATCATAAAAGCTATTGATACCTGCTGCACTATCTTTTCCCATATCAAAAAATCCACAGGCTATGAGTTTATCATTATCATTATCATAAATACATACCTCGCGAGTATCATAAATTCTCTTTTTGTCAGTTCCAAAAAGAAGAGCTTCCAGGGACTCTGAAACTTTAAATGTAATCCCCTTTTTATATACCTGAAAAAGCGCCTCTTTCTCGGAGGTTATTGAAGCTTGTTGTATTTCCACCCTAAAGGGAGCATTTAACTTTGAAAGCTTTTTAAAAGTCTTATCATCATTAAAATCAGAAAGGACAACTCTAAGCCAGACTGCCCTGTAAAATTGGCTATTAAAATTCAGGAAACTTGTAGTAAATATGGATTGCCCCCATCGAAACCAACCATCTGCCAAATACAGATCCAGGTCTTCAGGCATTAAAATATCAGGATAATGAGCTTTAGAAAACATTGAATAATAAGCTGTCGAAGCCTACGAATATACTATATTTTCTAATAAGTTTTTAGCAAAAAAAAATCAAAACCAAAACAACTGAACGTCAAACACAACCAATAACATACTGATATACAAAAATTTAAACATCATTTATTTTCATTTTTCTGGGAAGCTCTGTGACTCCTCGGTGCAATCTGTGAAAAAATATTAATTACAGAGAGAAACACGGAGAAGACACAGAGAACCTCAGAGCTTTAAAAAGCTATTATTTCACAATACTGACTTTCTTCTGGATTTCCTTATCTCCACAAACAAGCTTTAGCAAATACATACCAGTTGGAATAGTTAATTCTGATGCACGCAATGTAAAGGAATAATGGCCTGCATCTTTGTATTCTTTAACGATAACCTTATTCGATTCCCCATTAAGAGCCTGAAGTGAAAGTGTAACCTGTCCGGCAAAAGGTAGAGAATAATTTATAGTTGTTTTATCCTCAAACGGATTTGGGAAAACCTCTAATTCTGGTGCAACAACCGTATCAGTTTCAAAATTAAGATCAGCCAGTCTTGCTGGTGTTACGGTAACATTGAACACATCAGTAACACAACTAAAATTATCTACTACAGAATATGTTGTATTACTTGTTGGATTTACAGTTATTGCACGTGAAGTAGCACCTGTTGTCCAGCTGTAATTACCAACCCAAGAGGCATTCAGCGTGGTATTTTGCCCTGATTGTATAGTTATATTGGTTGTCTTTCTTACATCTTTAAGAACTGTAAACTGATCCCTTACTACTGCATCTGCACAAACCCACTTTGCATCCAATCTATTCTGATCTATTTCCAGAACCAGCGATCCGCCATTGGTTGCATCTGAATAATGCATTGCTGCATGAGGGAATGAAGACTGAGTTCCTCCAAGCTGTCCTGAGGATCCGGAGACAACATATATCGTTCCATTATAGGAAGAGGAAACGTTTTTCTCATAGGGACATGAAGATGAAGAACCATCATATTTTCCACTGCTGCTGCTCAGATTATGCGTACCTGCATTAAATGTAGATTCATTTCCATAGTGCCCTTTAATAAGCTTTGTTCTCTCATAACAATGGCTATGTCCGCAGATAACCATATCAACTTTATATCTCTCAAGAATTCTGATAAAATTCTGTCTTACATTAATTAACTCCGTTTCTGAGTCAGAATTATGAGATCCCATTGTATAAGGAGGGTGATGCCAGTATACAATTGTCCATTTTTGGGTATTCGCAGCCAAATCTTGTTTAAGCCATGTTGTCTGTGGGCCCAAAGTATCATACAATCTATAGGTGTTTGACTCCTTTCCATAAGAATCCAGAGAGACAAAATGAATGTTGGCATAATTGAATGAATAAAAAGCTTCTGTATTGGAGGCTACTCCACCTGCTTCTGCATTTTTGGGCAGGGTAAAATTACTATAATAAGGAACGTTATGATCATTTTGTCTTGTTGCATTATTAGCATAATCATGGTTTCCTGGCGCTGGCCATAGTACAGTCTGCTTCAACATTTTATCTTTATAAATATCAAAGAAATTAGTCTGAAACTCTGTATCCAGTCCGCTATTATAAGCGTTATCACCCGCTAACAGCCAAACATCTGTATAGTTAGATCCAAGATAAGAAATGTATTTATCTCGTGAGTTTTTCTGATTGGTTGAGTTATTACCACAGTCTCCTGTAACCCAAACACGAGTTTTCTTTTCTGTACCTACAGTAGGCGCTGTAATAAAATAATTATTTGCATCTCCCTGCAACGTCTGCGTTGATGAGCCAATAGAATAATAATATTTAGTATTTGCAGACAATCCGGTAAGTTTCACTTCATGGTCGGTTACTGAAGCAGCATCACTTGTTGAAGATGTTAAACTCCCTGCAGTTGTTCCATAAGATACTTTACTATTTGATGCAATGTCTGTTCTCCACTTTATAATTATACTTGAAGATGTACCCAGCTGAAGGTATGGCCCTCTTTGAAGCACAGCTGTAGCAGAAGAAGTATTTCCCTTAAGTTCCAGATCAAAACTGACATCAGAACTGGTAATATCACATTGATGTACTTCAACAGCAATTACATTGGTTCCTGTCACCAAAGCTCCTGAAGGTATTGAACCAGTCTGAATTGTTCCTCCATCGTCTGAGCAGTTGCTCGCTGCAAGGGTATTGTATGCAATGGTGCCTGTCGGCATATTATTCCTGTATCGTTCAGTTCCATTGATATAAACTACTATTCCATCATCTCTTCTTACGTTTATTGTATATCCTGTAAAAAGAGAAGCATCCGCTACTGTAATAGATTTCCTGAAATAAGTTGTGATGTACTTCGAACTTGAGTTGGAACCATAGCTCACAACAGTGGCTTCGTCTCCATCACCATAGCCTAATTGAGCATTTCCTGAAGCCCATGAAGCATCACTAAATCCTGAGTTTTTCCAACTAGTGCCCTGATTGGAACCATTATCAAGATATTTCCAGGAGGAACCTAATGAGATGAGTGTTGTCTGGGCTGACAACCACGTGAGGGTGCTTAACAATAAGCAAAATGTTGTAATTAATCTTTTCATCTGGTTTTTAATTTGATTGAGCGTCAAAAGTAGCTCATATAACTAAACACCATTCATTACGATTGTTATAATTCGGTAAAATTCCTGTTAAGAGAATGTTACATACAATCAAAACCATCATAAATAAAACGGCCGGCTATATTTAGCCGGCCATTTTATCTTGAATCACATCGTAGCTATTATTTAATCTTAGTAACCATATATACTCGGTTATTGATGTTGAGATAATAAACTCCACTATTCAGTTCCGACAACTCTAATTCATTTTCTTTTCCTATCAGCGTTACACTTCTCACTAACTGACCTTTCGTATTAATAATTGAAGCTTGTATGGGATAACTTTCATTGCCAAGACCAATGGTGAGTTGATTAGCAAAAGGATTAGGAAATACAGATATAACAAAATTATTAGTGTTACCTTTTACTGAAGAAGGATCACAATCTTTTGCTTTGATGCTTACTTTATCCAGCGTAACACATCCGGTTACTTCATCTGTAATTGTTAATGTATATTCTATATTATTTTCAACTAATACATCTGTTCTTCCACTTTGTGGATCTGAAAGGCCGGTAATAGGATTCCATCTATAGGTATAAGTTGAAACGCTGCTCGCTCCAATGCTTGTATAATTTAACTTACATGCCTCCACGTTTCTTTGAATATCTGATAACGGTTTTTCAAGGACTCTGACTTCTTTATATACCGTGTCTTTTCCACATTGGTCTTCTACAATAAGTCTTGCCACATAAGCTCCCGGGTTTTTATAGAAAACTTTAGCAGGTGTTATTCCAGAATAAGCAGTTAGATTCTCTGCACCTTCAAATGTCCATTTATATGATGCCGATCCAGTTATATAGGATGTATTTGCAAACAAAACCGAATCACCTTTACAATAATAACCTTTATCACTTTGAATTCCGGCCTGAGTCGAACAGCAAGTCTGATCTACAGTCACAGCTATTGTCTTTGTTTTCTCTGCTCCAAAATAATCCTTGACAGTAACCTGATAACTCTGATCAGTCAATGGCCTGAAAGTAACCTCATCTGAAGACGATGCATTATCACTACCCCATTTAAAACTGAATGGTGCTTGGCCGCAGACAATGCCAGAAACATTCAGATGTACGCTATCACCTTTACAAACCTTTACCTTATCTGCTGAAAGCAGGAAATCAAGATCATTGCTCACATGAATAACTTTAGTGATAGAATCCTTACAGACAGGACTATTATCATTTTCTATCACAAGTTTAACCTGATAATCCCCAGGAGAAGCATAGAGATGTTTAGCAATATCAATACCGCTTGACTTTTGTCCATCACCAAAATACCAGGTTCTGGAAGTAATAGTATTCTTAAGGTCTAAGGAGATATCTTTAAAACTTGATTCTTGACCTATACAAACATTTGAAGTTTCAAAGGATGCTTTGAGACTACTGCAAAAATCAGGACAGTTAGGCTGAAGATTTAAGATAAAGAGGGCTCCCCTTCCACTTCCACCATCTTTATTACCCGGATATCCGGAAGCAAAATCGGGGCCTCCGTCTTTATTGATATCACCTAAGAAAGAAAGTCCTATGCCAAAATTGTCATACATAACTAATGGAGCCTGGAAGTTACCGCTGTTATATCCTATCTTTTGTTTCTTCTTTACTGTCCCATCCTGATTCAGCAGAAGCATCATCAGAGATCCTTTGTAATTACCATCTCTATACATACTTACAAGGAGATCGTCCGTTCCATCTCCGTCTATATCTCCATTAGAGGACATAGCGAAACCAAAATTAGAACCGACAGTACTTGTATTAAGATTCCCCTTCAGAGTATTTATCTTAAAAGATTTTTTAATACTTCCATCCCTCTTTAAAAGAGCCAGATAAATTGCACCAGCCCCATTGCCTGCTTCATAGTCATCAGGTGTACCAAAAGCCATATCAGGAACTCCATCTTTATCAAGATCTCCGATTCCTTCCACAGAAATACCAAATGAAGAATTATTCTCAATGTTCAGATTTATATTAGCAGAAGCATTATCTACAAGTTGATATTTCTTAACAGATCCATTCTTATTTAAGTAAAGAATATATGCAAAATGTTTTGCCAATACGTCTCCCGCAACCACAATATCATTGATACCGTCATTATCAAGATCTCCCAGACAAGAAACGGATTGCCCCAGTTTTATAAAATCAAGTTCCGGATCTGCGGGATAAACAAAACCTTCATCTGCACTTGATATTACATTTGATTTTTTAACACTTCCGTCTTTATTTAAGAATAGCACATGCACCGCGCCTCTCGGACCTCCGCTATAATTCCAGTAAAAATTGTCAGCTATGGCTATATCAGGAACCCCATCTTTATCCATATCACCCAACCCTGCAATTCCGGATCCGAACATGCTACTCAAATCTTTTATGCCAGAAATTTTATTAAATTTCCTTACTGATCCGTCTGCATTTAAAAATAAAATCCAGACTGCACCCGTAGTACTATTACTTACAGAAGCTACAGCAACTTCCGGTATATTATCTCCGTCAAGGTCTCCGATATTTTCAATAGATTCACCAAATCTGTTATTATCTTCCAGCTGACCTGAAAAGTTTGGACTTATACTTGATATCAAGGAATGACTTATGACATTGTAACAAGGGAGAGGACTATTATTAACCTTAACTGAAGCTGTGCCTGAAATCAAAGCACTGCAATCTTCATCAGAAGCATTTACCAAAGTATAATTTGTATTAGCTGTTGGTTTTACAGGAAAGAAATAATTATTGGAAGTTATTCCTGAAATTGTTGTATTGACACTCCCATTTGAATATGTAAAGCTAAAAGGAGGAGTGCCTGAAAAATTAACTTCCAGATAAGCGTTATAACCCGAGTAAATTTCATGTATTCCGGAAAGTACAGCGGTTGGACTTTCAACTTTAATATAATCTACCTTAACAATGGTATCGCTTCCCTCTGTATTGCTGACTATCAGCTTTACTTTATAACTTCCGGAAGTTGGGTACTTTATTGCAGGGTTTTGTAATGTAGATGTTGATGGAGTACCGCCTTCAAACTCCCACTTCCAACTTTTCGGATTGTTATTTGACAGGTCCTGAAAGGTTCTTGACTGACCTGGACACACATTGGTGAAATCCGTTTTAAAATTGGCTGTTATAGGCCTTGCGCAAGTGAGCGTTGTATATACATTGATGCAACCGGCGCCAAGTTTGCCTTCAAAGCCTGGATTCAATTGATCAACAGAGGTTGCATTATTCAATATACATGTTCTCACCTGCTCAGGTGTCAGTGCCTGATTCCTTGAAAGCAAAAGAGCAGCCAGACTACTGACCATCGGACAAGCCATTGATGTTCCGCTCTTATATCCATATGCCGAATGGCACACCGTATTATAAATATCCACCCCTGGAGCCAATATATCCACAGTTGAGCCATAATTAGAGAATGATGCTTTCTTATTTGACTGATCTATTGCTCCTACACTTATAACGCTTTCATAGGCTGCAGGATAAATAGGTAAATCTGTATTATTATTTCCCGCTGCGGCAATAAGAATGATACCTTTTTGATAGGCAAGATCTATAACCTGTTTTAAAGTCTTGCTTTCACCATAGCCCCCAAAACTCATGCTGATAATGTCTGCATTAGCAGCTATTGCATATTCAATACCTTGAATTGCTGCATCTACAGACAAACCTGTTGTACTGTTCTTTTTAGTTTTTACCGCCATAATTTTAGCATGGCCTGAAATGGAAGCTATACCGATCCCATTATTACTCACTGCAGCTACTATACCGGCGCAATGTGTTCCATGCGAAAAATTATTCTCATCAGCGCTGGTAGGAGGATTTGGATCATTATCTACATCCGCTGCATCCCAACCATTGACATCATCTACATATCCGTTCTTATCATCATCTATATTATTGCCAGCAATTTCTTTGTTATTAACCCAGATATTTTCTTTCAAATCTTCATGGGTCAAATCAACAGCATCGTCAACAACAGCGACAACCACATTGCTTGTTCCACCTGACAATTGCCATCCTTCTTGTGCTTTAACATGCTGAAGATACCATTGTGATGCATGAACATCATTCGGAACTGCCGAAACTGAAAAAACAGGAACTTGCTCCACATATTCAATAAAAGGGATACTTTTCAAAAGGTTTATTAAACTCTGAGGCAAAACTGAAGGATCATATTCAATAGTATAGACCTTGTTTAAATCACTGCTTTTAATTCTAAAGGTAGAAGCAATACCTCGAACCTTTTGACTTTTCAAAGTTTTCTCGAGGGCTTCTGAATTAGGAAATGAATGTAAAAAACGATTACCCGAAAACTCCAATGGTATATCATAGGAAGCCTTTACCTTTATAAACAACTTCCCTTTCTCATATGATTGAGCAAAGCCAAAATTGAAAAAGATCAAAAAAGCAAATAACATGAAACAGTTTTTCATAAAAATAGAGATTTGATTTTCAAATAGTTTATATCCAAAAATAAGGATAATACTGATTGAAAAAATCTCTGGAAGTGTAAATTCTAAGTCCGAAAGGGAAAACCCACCCAGAAACCTACCCTTTTAATTCAATAAAAATATACTCCAATGGTTTTTACGACCCTTTAAAGGTAGGACAAGGAAGCTTCCTATATGGCTTTCGTCTTTTTGGGGGCCAGTGGTATACATATGTGATATTGAGCTCATGAGCACCACGTGTTCCCGCCCTGGTGAGGTCCGAAACCGTGCAGTCATAACTATATGAAATGCTTATAGGATGTACTTTGTAACCTATCAGAAGTACAACAGATTCATTATTCTGTATGCCAACTCTGTAATGTTTTAATAAAGGAATTCCTCTGTACCAGCCACCTAGAAGTAATCTATGATATAGCCCATAAACTCCAAGATCCAACTGATCAGATTTCCCTTGAGATTTGTAATGTATAGTTGGGGTAACATAGACATCTTCATCAGATGGTATATCTCCCTTGGTTTTTCCTTTCTCAAGCATAAACTTATACCCTGCGATTAGGGCAAACTTTGCTGGCAAATCAGACCCATTTCCATAAAAAGACTGATCAGGAGTATTTACATGGTGGGCCGAAAAACCTACCCAGAAATATTCTGAATAGAGCATCGTTCCAACTCCCATATCGAAAAATCCTTTTTGAGTAGCTCCGAAAGGTTCTTTCGTTTGAGTATTAGTAAAGCCGTCATCATTGAACTGATCTGGAAATGTGAGATAGGAATAATTAAGATACCTGTTGATATAGTTTATTTCGGCACCTGCACGAGCTGAAAGCTTCGGAGACAAATTAATTTCCTGGGCATATTGCATGCGGATCTCAGTTGAACTGATCCTTTTTGTTCCTTGCCAGTCCTTCAAAAACATAAGACCTAAACCTCCGCCAGTTCTGTTAAAAAAGTTATCAATTGAAACACATGAGGTCGTATATCTAGCTTCCAGACCTGGCCACTGCAATCTCTGATGAGCTATAGCTCTTACACTGTGCGCACTTCCGGCAAAAGCAGGGTTTAGATATAAGACATTTGCATAAAACTGAGAAAACTGAATATCTTGGGCATAGGAAAATCTTATACTGCAAAACAGTATAAGTATCCACATAGCCTTATTTAAACTCCTACTGTAATTCATATTTTAATACAGATTAAATCTACCTGTATGTCTTCTGGTTGTTTTGGCAACCTTCTTAGGAGCATTCAGTTCATTAAGCTGATCCTGAATTTTCTCCTTTCTTTTATTTGTCTTTCTTTCTGTTTTATCCTTACGATCAATATTCCTCTGAGTAAAATTTACGGCCTGCTTGGCATGAAAATCACTTGCCAGATCTGCTTTGTCTGATAAGCGATTAGCCTTATCCCTCCTGTACCTTTCCGGAGCACAAGATAACAAAAACATTCCTGTAAATATGATTAAAATAAATTTACTCATAAACTATTATCTCACTACTGTTACGCTACCTGTCATTGTGTAAGGGCCTTTGTATTCTTCAGAATCCCCTTCATATACGATAGTCCAAGGATATACACCTTCTACCATTGGTTCGCCTTTATATATTCCGTCCCAAAAGACATACCTGTCATTGCTCTCAAATATCACTTCTCCCCATCTGTTGAATATCAGCATTCGGAATTTCCCAATATGTGCACCGAATACATCGTACAAATCATTGACAGCATCTGCATTTGGACTAAAGGAATTTGATATAAAAAGTCTTGGAGGGCAAACCGCATCTACTTCAACTTTATCAATTCCGGTACAATTAAATTCATTGGTAATCTCTACACTATAAGTGCCGGGCATAGTTACTAGTATCTTCTGGGTAGTTTCTCCCGAAGGATTCCATAAATAATATTTTCCTGTGCCTGCGTTCAACTCTAAGTCTTTTCCGGTCTCAAAACAATGTTTGATCTTATCTGGCAAAGCGCCTGCTGGTAAAGGATAAATATTAACTCTGGCTTGTGCTGTTCCGGTGCAAGCACCAAGGCTTGCAGTCACTGAATATAAGCCAGGCTCGGATACGGACAGGATCTGACTATTATTAGCATTTAGATTAATACCATCTTTGTACCAGGTAAAGAAAGGATTTAGAGAAACATTATTATCTATATTCAAAGGTTTAGAATCTAGTGTTACTAAATTACCCAGACAGACAGCAGTATCTGAAAGACTTACTTTAGGTTCAGGAATACCAATAACATCAATACTATCAGTTGCATCACAACCAAGTCTATCTTTTCCCTTGACCACATAAGTTACTTTTTCATCTTTAACAGAAACAGAAATTGTACCTAATGTATCCGGAAGCAGTGAACCGGACTCTTCCCAAATATATTTAAGTTTCGTAGTGTTAACAGCAGTGATAGACAATTCACTTCCATAACAGCCAACTAAATCTTCTCCAAGATCAACTGAAGGTAGTGGTTCAATCTTAATCTCCATTGTATCCGATACCGGAAGGCAATTACCATTTTGATCGGAAGTTAATATCAGCATAGCTTTTCCAGATGCTAATTCATTATCTGAAGGTGTATATTCAAGCGAAGATGCCCCTGCCCCAAAAGTACCGTCACCAGTCCATATAGCACTGCCAGTAGAAGATACTCCACTTAATTGAACTTGAGGCAAACCTATACAGACTGTATCATCCGGGCCGGCATCCACAGTTGGTGCAGGAGTAATTAAAATCTGAACAGTATCTGTCACAGGTGGACAAACTTTGGAACCTTCTGATGAAATCGCTAGATTAATTTTTCCGGATTCAATTTCTGCTTTTGTAGGATGATAAATTATTTCAAGATTTTTTACTGAAGGATCATAAGAACCTTCTCCTCCATTCCAAATTCCACCAGTAATATTTTTAACATCCGCCTTAAGAGGAATATTTATATTATTTGCGCATACACTGATATCTGGGCCAGCATTGATTTCAGGCATTTTTTCAAAATTAAAAACCACAATACTCTGTGACTCTGGACAAACCTTAGTTCCAGTACTGCTTAGTATAAAAGCAATAGCACCATCATTGATTTCAGTGGCAGTTGGTATATAATCCGTACTCAGGCTTAATGGTGAAACAAATCCGCTTGCTGTTCCCCCTTCCCAAATTACGCCTGGGCTATTAGAAGACGTTCCTGAAAGCTTGATAACAGGATTACTTTCACATAAAGTACTTCCAGTACCGGCATTTACAACTGGTAGTCTTTCAAAATGATAAATGACCGTATCAATTGCAGGAGGACACAATATGTTTCCAGTGGTTTTTATGGAAATTAGGAGGCTGTCAAGCGTTTTATCTTTGGTATATATTGAATAAACTGCATCTGTTTTTGTAGGATCATTAAATGATTGACTTCCTCCATACCATAATATTCCGATTGCATTGGTATATGTTCCATTCAGCTTAATATTGGTAGCGTTTTCGCACAACAAACTTCCTGTTCCTGCATCTACTGTTGGAAGTTTTTCATATGTAAAAGTTACATCAGACTGATTTAACGGACATTTATCCTGACCTTTAGTCTTAAGCGTGAGCTTTACAGTACCAGCACTTACTTCTGATGCATGAGGAATATAGGTGGCATTGAGAGTAATTCTGTCTGGCTGGAAAGTACCAATGCCTCCTTCCCAAATTCCAGAAAGGACATTGGTAACTTTTCCGCTGAGGGTTACAGAAGGTGTATTTTCACAAAAGCTTTGAGGACTTCCGGCATTAGCGACTGGCATTTTTTCAAAAGTAACAAGAACCTGATCAGTAGCAGGAGGACAAATACCTGTTGAGCTAGTTAAGGTAAATAGAACAGAACCGGTATTTCTGTCAGCGTCTGTTATGGTGTATGAAGAAGTCAGACCATTAGGACTAAAACCACCACCTGCTCCCCCTTTCCAGGATCCGCTGGTTGCATTGGTAACAGAGCCGCTTAAATTAATGGTTGACGCATTTTCACACAAAACCTGAGGAGGACCGGCTTCCGCAGTTGGCTTAGGTTCTACTACGATAGGTTTAGTCACGAAAAACTTACAAGTATTCTTATCAGTGAATGTGTATTTCAAATCAAAACTACCTACAGTACTAGGAGTAAATGTACCTGTAGCATTTATACCTGTTCCGGAAAATACACCACCAGCAGGCAGTATACCTGGAATTTTAAAAGCAGGACTTCCAACACAAACAGGATTTATATCTGGGAATGTAATATCAGGAAGACTGTTAACATTAAATGTGATAGAAACTGTATCTTTTCTGTTTGGCAAAACTGTCACTGCGTAATAAACATCACCATCAGAAATGGTAATACCTGTCACAGAAGGCATCACATGACTATCTGCTGGCGTTGGTCTTTGGGAGTGCCAAGACTGGACAGTTCCCCATGCTCCGGCTTCAGTAACTTTGCTATTATAGAAATTCAGATCAACCTCGTCAGCCTTGCCTGAGCCTTTCACTGTTTCACACAAACTATCCTTATAGGCTCTGGGAGTACATTTATCTTTTACTGTATAAGTTAAAGTAACTACACAAGGATTATCTGATACAGTCATTACTTTCAAAGTGTATACCCCTGCTCTGTCAATAGTAACAGATTGATTGGTAGCTGGCCCCTGAAAGCTTCCTGCTGGCCCCCATTCGTATGATTTAAACCCTGCAGGACCAGTAAGTACTTTTGTCTCTTTGAATGAACAAATGGTTGAGCTCTGCGGAGAAGTTATTGAACTACATTGAGTATCTATGTAAGCATAGCCCAAATGGCCACCTGGTTCACAATCCGAAGCCACAAATTCAACAGTAACAGTTTGTCCGATATAATCTTTTAAAGCAATTGCAACAGTCGTCCAATTTCTATAATACAAATCCATTCTGTTGTTACCACACTGATTATTTGCATTAGGATTTGAAACTGAAGTTGCAGGAAGAGTAGTTGTATTTCCGCATCCAGAGTTTGAAGTAATCTGCACTTCCTCTGAATTAGCATTTACACAAATATGTGTATAAGAAGATAGGTTTGACCCCAAAACGGATACGGTATATTCCCCACAAGTAATTTCATTTCCATCTTTATCATATAGTCTTGTCTGAAAATGCGGACTATCTAAACCCTGGTGATTCGGGTCATTTGTCGGTGTTTCAAGTACAACGGCATAGCGGTAAGTAAGAATGGCATTATTGGTATCAACTTTAAAAGACTGTGTCATTTTAGCCAGATGTCCACCGGCTTCAGTGTTGCCAAGCCTTACAGAATAATTTCCTCCAGGAGCTACAACAGATAAATTGGGTACATAAGGATCTTTTTGTGTTTTAGTCATGATACAATGCTGGCCAAATCCAGGACGCGTAACAATTGTTCCGGTTCCACCCAGTCCACCTCTGCTCTGCACTTGACCTTGCCAGCCATTAAAATTTCCATCCTCAAAATCCATGTTAACACATTTGCCTGTAGCATCCATAACATGATTTTCAATAGCGGAAATTTCGTTTGCGTATTCAGTCTTCACTAAAGCAAATGAAGCATACAAAGAAACATACCTGGACTTAAGATCTGAGAGATACTCTCCAAAATTTGAACTGGTAATTTCACCATTCAGTACTTTTCTGAAACAAATAACTTTGTCTTTACCCCATTGAGGTTCGAGGTATCGAAAGAAAAGATTAACATCAGCCTTGCTAACCTTAGCTTCTGCAGCTATTTCATTCTTCAATTGACCAATATCAATTGAAGACCATAGTCTTTCAGCTTCGAGCTTCAGCTCATTATTTGTTTCAATTGGTTGCTGACCGAAAGCAGGATCGGAAGAAAGAATCGAGAATATAGAAATGAAAAACAAACCACCTGCTGAAGCTTTTATTGTTCTGAGTGCAATTGTAATCAATTTCATAATAACAAATTTACGAGATTATCCTACTTTGCAAAATTATATTTTTTCCAATATAAATACCATTATTACTTCAAAGTAGGAATTCTGTTTACTCAGAGACTTAAATAAATCAAAAAATGAAGCTTGGAAAATAAATAATTTAAAAGATGTGGATAACTTTTCCAAGCTATCAATTCAAGCTAAAAAATATCAGAAAATGTATTCTACCAATAAACAAGGCTACCATTTGCATAGTAGCCTTGTTTAAAATTGGATTATATAAATATTATAAATAGAATCTTCAATCTATCTCTTTATAAATTTTCTTGTCTCTACAGAGCCATCAGGCAACGTCAGCAACAATAAATAATTTCCAGATCCAAAATCAGCAAGATCCAAAATTGATTCATTAGAAAATGACTTCATCAATTTTCCATCATTAGAATAAACCTTTCCTACAAACTGATTTATGCCTTGTGGCATATTTATCTGAAGAAAAGAACTTGCAGGATTAGGACCTATTGTAAACTCTTCTATAAAACTATTTCTTGTTGATGCTACCGCAGGACAAGAAATTTCAGCTTCAAATCCGTTATTCATAGACGCAAACGAGTTAGAAGAATTTAACAGTATGGTCAAAGGCTTGCCCGGTTCTGAAGCTGTAAACGTTTTTTTATTCTCTTCAGTAAAATCATCAGTGATCTCTTCCAAAAGATTAGAAGAAGAACCTCCATCCCCATCATAAATCTTTAAATCATCAAAGATACCAAGGCTCACATTATTTAAAGTAACCGCAACAAGCTTATCAGAGCTTTCAGGATAAATTGTCATACTTCCATCTGTAGGAACTTCATAAATATCATCAGGACCTCCATTATCATAAACAAGTCCTGTGCAAGTATGAATTACGGTATTACCTGTTACTGGTAGTAATAAAGCTTTTGCTATACTATTATCAACTTTAAAGGAATCTATCAATACGCTCTCTCCTACCAGTGATAACTTCCCTTCCGGGTCTAACTGAAGAAAAACATAGTATGTTCCATTCTGAGTAAAACCGTGTTCTGAAGGAATAAATGAACCTACATAAGGATCAAACATATAGCTATCTACATCAGTAAATGTTCCTGCGGCAAATTGTGCAGAGGTATTTTTAATATCTTTTGTAGTACCTGCTTTTACCACCCAGTCAAGACTTGGAATAGTCTGTAATTCTCCGTCAGATTCAGCTTTAAATTCAAAACTAAACTTATTATCTGCATTATTAGCTCCCGGAACAAGCTCCCAGTCTTCTATAGACGCAGAAATATTAGGTTCTACAACATAAATACTATCTATTGTAAAATTATTGGTTTCATCTGACTCCGGAAATAAATTATCATAATCCATTACGGTGAAAAAATAATACTTCCCTACAGGAACTTCCAATGGAATTTGTAAAATGCCTTCATTGATATACGTGAGTGTTCCTTTATAGATAGAAGTATAGACATCTTCGTAAACTTTGAGATCACTTGCATCCAGCATTTTATCTTTGGAAATAAAATAACTCATCTTAAAAGGCCCTGTAGGCGTCTCTGATCCATTTTGTGGAGACGATTCCGTTCCGAGATTTACTCCCTTAGACACAGTATCGGAAATCATTCCAGAACCATCGCTCAGATAAAAATCATAAGCAGGATATTCATCTATACACTCAATAGTAAAATCAAGACCAGATGCTTCATATCCTGCTTTGAATCTTAAAGTAATCGCCCCATTGACGGGAGAACCATAGAATACATCATAAGGTCCAGAGCTTGGGACAAGAAAGCTTTCAAATGTCAATGACTTTGCACTGGTATTATCACCGAAATAAATTTCAAGTTCTGAAAAATAAGCAGTGTAATCATTAAGTGTAAGTTTAACAAACTTTCCGTTTTCAGGAAGTATCGTTACTATTCCTTCGGATTCGGGAGTATAATTTCCATCAGCCCCGCCATCATCATACAAATGACCTGAACAGGTTGTAATTGTTGTACTCCCGGAAGTTGGAAATTTAAATGTTTGAGCGACCGCATCAAGATTAAAAAAAAGAGCGCCGACAAGCATTATGGATGCCAATTGATTAGATAAAAGTTTTTTCATAGAAAATAAATTAACAAAAATTAAAATTTTACTAAAGATAAGAGATTATTGGAATTTCACATGATTCAGAAAATGAGCATACTATGTAAAAATGAAATTTATTCAAAGATAAAACCCAATCAACTCAACCTATTCCAATTAACATTTTTTTAACATTTCCCTGAAGCCCCTGTTTAAACATAAGAATCTTCTCTTCGACAACGTGAAATTGATATATAAACATTTTTATTATATAACCTTGTTACTTTGGTTTTTCGGGATACATCAAGGCATTGCACAAGAGAGCCAACAACCCAAAGGAATTCTGATTACCACTATTCCTAACAAAAATTATAAAGCAGGTTTTGTAAAAAGAATACTTCTCGGCACTCACTATAGAAAAGAGTGGACAACACCTATACAGGTAAAAGTATTCAAAGCCGACACTGCTTTTGGAGGTCTTACTCCTATGAAACAAGGCGGCAGCAGACAAACAACCAACCTGCACCTCAAAGATTCAATCGGACGACAATATGTGATCAGATCTATTAACAAAACTCCAACACGTGTTCTTGAAGATGAATTTCAGAAAACTGTCATTGCAAAAATTCTGCAAGATCAGGCCTCTTCAGAAAACCCATATGGCCAACTGGTAATTCCACCACTTGCCAGAGCAGCAAGAGTTTTTTATACAAACCCTAAACTCATCTACATTCCTTATGATTCTTCATTAGGGAAATTTGCCCCCACCTTTGCAAACATGCTTGCTTTTATAGAAGAAAGACCTGATGAAGACATGTCTCATCTTGCCAGTTCAGGAAATTCAAAGAATGTTGTAAGCACCAGAAAAATGTTTGAGAAAAAATTCAAGGACAATGACAACATTGTTGACTATAGATTATTTGCCAGAACCAGACTTTTTGATATGCTGATTGGTGATTGGGGAAGACATGAAGACCAGTGGAGATGGGCTACTTATGACTATGGAAACGGAACATTATTCAAACCTATTCCAAGAGATAGAGACCATGTATTTTATAAAGCCGATGGAGTAATTCCTTATATAGCCAGCCAAAAATGGGCCATTCGTAACAATGAAAACTTCACTTATAAATATAAAGATATTATAGGGCTCAACATGAGTGCAAAATCTCTAGACAGGCCATTGCTCGCTGCTCTAACAAGACAAGATTGGCTTGATATTGCTGATAGCCTAAAAGCTGAATTGACAGATAAGGTTATTGAAGATGCCGTTAAACATATGCCTGAGAATATTTATCCTCTTCATGGAAGTGAAATTACCGCAAAGTTAAAATCACGCCGTGACGAGCTGGGTAAGGCTGCTGTAAAGTATTACAAACTTCTGGCAAAAGATATAGATGTAGTTGGCTCATCAAAAAAGGAAACTTTTATCGTCAACAGACTGGAAGGTCACAATACAGAAGTAACGGTATTAAACAGTGATTCCGACACCATATTTCACAGATTGGTATTCGGAAAAGAAACCAGAGAAATCAGGTTATATGGACTAGGGGGAGATGATGTATTCAACATCACAGGAAGACACAGTAGGCATTCTCAAGTGAGAGTTATAAAAGACGACCATGCGAAAGAACTAAATGATAGTATCAATAATGCAAGTTTCTTCAATCAATACTCATATGTAACGGGAAATCTGGGGAACCAGTTAATGAACAATACAAAGATCATCTTCATGAGGTCCGATGCGAGAAATACGGAATCACCTGCATACGATAGATCCGATTATGAATATAATCTTACCACAATCAGACCTTCAATTCAATACAACGTTGATGACGGAATATTTTTGGGAATAGGTTTATTGCGAAAATCATTTGGATTCCGAAAGTATCCATATGCAACGTACCACTCGGGAACCATCAACTATTCAACTCGTACGCAAGCTTTTTCAATTAACTATTTCGGGGATTTCAAGAAAGTAGCAGGAAAGTGGAACCTCATGCTGGATGCATTGGTATTCGGTCCCAAATATGCACTCAATTATTTTGGAATGGGCAATGAAACCCAAATTGCCTCAGACACCTCTATTGATTATTACAGGGTAAAAGCCCATAACTTCAGGTTTGCACCGCTCTTCTATAAAAATTTAAATACCAAAATGATCTTTGGAATAGGTCCACAATTTCAGTATGTGGAAATTGAAGATACACCTGGTCGTTTTATCTCCACTCCACAAGCAGAAACTACACCTGCTGATTTCGACAGAAACAATTATCTGGGAGTGAAATTATTCTATCAGTACAATACCCTTGATAATAATATCTTTCCTAAAAGGGGGATAAGATTCAATACTCAAATCACTTATTTCAAAGAAATAAGCAAGACACAGCAGTTTGTAAACATAGCTCCTGATATATCATTCTTCTACACTCCCAAGTTCATGAAATTTACAACCTTCGCCACAAGAATCGGTGGAGGTACTAATCTTGGCTCATTTAAATTCTTCCAGTCCAATACCCTGGGAGGTACTACAAATTTGAGAGGCTATAGAAGAACCAGATACTATGGACGGTCAAGTTTCTATCAAAACATCGAAGCCAGGATAAAATTAGCTGATGTGAACTTTTACCTCTTCCCAGGTAAAATAGGGTTGATTTTATTCTTCGATTACGGTCGTGTATGGGCTGATAACGAAACGTCACACGAACTTCATTACGGATACGGACCAGGACTTTATCTACAGATACATAATAGATTAGCCTTTACGGGAACATACGGTTTAAGTACAGATAAAAGCTACTTCAACCTCCAATTAGGATTTTTATTCTAAAAAATTGTATTATTTATAAAAATACCTATTTACGGTATTGAAAAATACTATAATAAATTAGAATATTGCAACGTTAATTTGTAAATTCAAGTAAAAGAGGCAATTAACCTTCTAAAACTTTCAATTATGGCTAAAATGTTAATGGAGCTCAAAAGTCACAAAGAAAATTACCTTATGATTAATAATGATGCTTCAGACCTGGGAATTCTTGAATTCTATGGTAATCATAATGATTTAACAAAGCCTTACTATATTCAGATCAGATCGGTAAAAAACCCTGTTATAAAAGGGGAATTTATTAAAAATGATAGCCAGGCCGAAACTGAGGCTAAGGTTTATCTCTATTTTGACGAATTTACTTTTGGCAAAATCTGGACCATCGTAAGCAGCAATTCCTCTATATTTTTAGATCTTTCTGTAAGTGAAAGCGAACATTTCAGGTTTGACAGACATGGAGAGCTTATTTATACCAAAAGGTATACTTTCAAAGAAGCTTCTTTAAAACTTAGTTCATTTCATCAGAAGGAATGGGTTTATTAAAAATACGAATCCATTTTTAACTCTAATAAATAAGAACTTACGTTTCAACCTTGTTTATTTATTTTTAAAAACTATTTTCCAGTCATCTTTAATACTTATAACATTCCAGCCATTTGCAGCGGCAGCTTGGAGAGAAGCATTGTCTTTTTCCTGATAGCTGAATTCTCTTACTGCATCATTGTGGTTGATTAAAAGTTGAAATGAAGCTCCTTTTCTTTCATCTGAGTAGGTAAGCATAGCGATATCTCCTCCTGATTTTTCATTACCTGCAACAAACACTGGGACCTTTCCTATATGATAGCTGATATTGACAGGCTTCTCTTCTTTATCATTAAAACTTTGCATTACAGTATCTCTCCATAATACATGTTTCCCGTCCACTTTTTTAAACTCCAATTTCAATTTACTACCTATTACCTGCTGTACAGGTACTCCATAAATATCATCTGAAAAAGCTCTGATAAATTCTGCATTACCCCCTGAGCAGATCCAAGTCTCAAACCCTTTATCTCTCAAAAATGCTAAAAGTTCCAGCATGGGTTGATATCCTAATGAAGTAAATGGTACATTGAATCTTGGATGCTTTTCTTTCTGAAGAAAGGTAGTAATGTCTTTTTCAAATGTTCCCTCAGTTTTATTGCCATATGCAGCTAATGCCAATTCCATGATTCCTTTGTGGTTATTCAATTCAAAGAAAGCTGTATCTTTTTCGATCACAGCTTTAAAGGGTTCTTTTGTTTTCAAAGAAGGATCTTTGGCAATCATTGCCTTCACAGTCTTTAGTAGGAACACCCCTTCTATAAGAGGCTGTTCCGGCCATAACGTGCCATCATTATCAAATACAGCTATACGGTTTTCAGTCTCTATATAATCATTACTACCTTCTCTTGTTACCTTCTCCACAAATCCAAGGATTGCCTTTTTATTCATCCCTTCCTTCCATGAAGGAAGGGGATCAATACTATTTAAATAATTAACAGAGGAAAATAAAATTGCTGTTGCTACTGAAAGAAGCAACAGCATGATCCTTTTAAATATTACATTCATTGATGATGATGATTATTTTTAAGCTTTACGGTTTTCACATTCCGCTTAAGTATTACTCCCTTTTCTTAAAACTTACACCTTTTTGTTTTCAACTCTTACAATGCATCTGAACCCTATGTGGCAGGATCCTGAATCAATCATTTGAGGAGAGCGGGCTGCCGGTCTGAAACGAAAACAGTAATTGGGGGCACAGAGATGACTTCCTCCTTTAAGAACCTTTCGTGGTATTTTTATATCAGGTTGATGAGGATCAAAACTAGCATCTCTTTCTCCTCCCCGAGGATTAGATGGGATACAACATGCTTTTGATTTATCTACTTTATGCCTTGAGACAAACCAGTCCTGGGTCCACTCCCATACATTGCCACACATATCATGCAGGCCATAACCATTTGGTGGATATACTCCTACAGGTGAAGTTCCTTCATAACCATCAAGGTTAAAGTTCTGCCATGGGAACTCTCCTTGCCAGAAATTAGCCATCATCTTTTTGTTTGGGGTCATCTCATCTCCCCATTCAAAAATTTTACCTTCTTGGCCACCTCTTGATGCGAACTCCCATTCTGCTTCTGTAGGAAGTTCTTTGCCAATCCATTTAGCATAAGCTTCCACATCTTCCCAGGCTACATGTGTTACTGGATGTTCCCATCTACCTTCCAGATCACTATTGGGACCTTCTGGATGTCTCCAGTTTGCCCCGTGTATAAAAGCCCACCAGTTCATATAATTATTCAGATCAACTCTTTTGGAAGGCTTTTGAAAAACAAGCGAACCAGGCAGAAGCATGGAAGGATCAGCACCTGGATAGTCTTCCGCATTTAGAGGTCTTTCCGCTACGGTAACATAGGAAGTCTCCTGTACAAATCTTTCAAATTCCTGATTGGTAACATTGAACTTATCCATCCAGAATCCTTCTACCTGAACCTCATGAGCAGGACTTTCCTCTGGATAATGTTTATCTGATCCCATCGTAAACTTCCCACCTGGCACCCAGACCATACATGGATGAGGGGCATCATTAACTATATCAGATTTATCAGGACGAATAGTAATATCTTTCATAGGTATGCATCTGTTGTAAACCAATGATACAAACCTCCTGTAAAAATATATGTTTAAAAGTTACTGCTGCTCTTTAATCCACTGATATCCATCTCTGCGGGCGTGCATCAAAGGTCTTCCTAATTCAGAATCAAAACGATACACATTTTCTTTCCCTATCTCTTCTAACAAATCTGTTCTGTCCAGCTGATGATAAACTAACTGGCCTACTCCCACCAATTTCAAAATACAATTATGTTCTTTAAGATGTTCATCATATTCTTTAATAACAGTAATAAATGTACTTCCAATCTCTTTTCTTCCACGCAATCCTATAATCACTACAGAATGTTCTGCATTATCAGCATTTGGCAAAAGGTCCTTTAGCACGTATGCTCCTGCGAAGAAAAGACTACCGGATGGATGTAGCATTATCACTTCATTGCTTTTGATTTCGGATGGCGGGGGAATTTCTTTAAGAAAACCATCATCTGCCACTGTCACTGCTTTTAACTTAACTCTATTAGAAGCCTCTACTGTATGCAAGATAAAAGTAAGTATCACAGATCCAAGCACAGCAAACTGAATAGGGACGGAGAGAGTAGCTATAAAAGTAACCCCCATAATACATCTGGACTGAATACTTGTTTCCCATATTGTAAAAATCCCTTCCCGGTTAAGAGATGAAAAACCGGAGATGATCAATATTCCTCCTAAAGCCGCCATTGGTAATTGTTCTATGAAGGCACTCATTGTAAATACAAGCAATGCAATCAATATGGCTGAAATAAAACCAGACCATCTTGAATATGCTCCTGCCGAAGTCAATACTGACGTATGACTTACTGACCCACCAACCGGGATTCCTGTAAAAATTCCAGAAATGACATTAGCAACTCCTTCACCTCTTAAATCCTTACTCGAGTCCGGATATTTTCCGTTAGGGTTTGGTCTCATATGACTCACACCTGCACCTTGTATGAAACCTATTAAAGCAATGGCTAAAGATGAAATTAAAACGTCTGGAATAATTTCATACTTGGGTAATACAAATGAAGGCAATTCATTTGGAATTTTATTTTCATTCCCTACAAGTTTGAGGGTTGATATTTTTACAAAAAAAGTTATAAGCGTTGCTACTGCTAAAGAAAAAAACATAGCAAAATTTTTGAGTCTGGTTCTTTCTAGATAAAGTATCAGAAGGATTGTCAACATTGCTATGCCAATTGCATATAGATTCCATTCTTTGTGGTGTAAAATAACATCCACAGCCTTCATTACCTTATTACTATGCTTACTTCCATAATAACCGGAAACATCGGCAAACTGACTCAGAACAATAGTTATAGCTACTGCACTCAAAAAGCCTCGCATCACAGAATTTGAAACAAATCTCATGAGAAAGCCAAGTCTAAAAATACCCATCAGTATCTGGATAAGACCAGCTAGAACTGTAATCAATACCAGCACGGCAATCTTCTCATCTTCACTAATGCCATGCAGTGCACTCCTAGTTGCCAAAGCAAGTGCCCCGGTGGTTGACACAACCATGTATACAGAACTAGTAGTCCAGGATCCAATAAAAGGGCCGATAATAGAGGCATACAAACCATGAATAGGATTCATACCGGCCATAGCACCAAGGGCCATACCTTCAGGAAGTGCCGCAATGCTTCCAATAGCTGCTGCTATTATATCCTGAGGGAACTTCAGTTTTTTGCCACTATGCTTCTTCTTCTCACTCATTTTTAGGGTAAAAAGATTTTATATTTTGTAGGTTAGTTATTCCCAGTATACTTTAGAACCTCCGAATAATACAAGCTCGTAGATATGTTTAAAAGTTATTGTTGCTTTTTAATCCAGTCATATCCGTCATTCCGGGCCTGAATCAGGCTTTTTCCGATTTCAGAATCGAACCTATAGATATTCTCCCTTCCTATATCCTCTTCCAGATCTGTCCGGTCAAGCTGCTCATGAACACCTTTATCTACTCCTACTAATTTTAAAATACAATTATGGTCTTTCAGATGTTTCTGATATTTTCTGATCACAGAAATAAATGTACTTCCTACTTCTTTTCTTCCTCTCAAAACTATTATCACTACAGAATTTTTAGCATTGTCGGCTGTTGGCAAAAGATCTTCCAAGACATAAGATCCTGCAAAAAAAAGGCTTCCCGATGGATTGAGCACAATAACCTCATTATTTTTAACTTCTTTAGGAGAAGGTATTTCTTTCAGAAAACCATCTTCGGATAAAACCAAAGAATTTAACCTTACTCTATTAGAAGACCTAACTATCTGCAGGATAAATGTAAGGACTACAGAACCCAGTACTGCAAACTGAACAGGTAAGATGAGGGTTGCGATAAAGGAAAACCCCATCATGCACCTTGCCTGAATACTTGTATCCCATATAGTGGCAATGTCATCCCATTTAAGAGAAGAGAATCCTGAAATAATAAGTATTCCTCCAAGAGTAGCCATTGGTATTTGCTCAATTAATTCACCCATTGTGAATACGCCTATCGCAATGATAATTGCTGATATAAAATTAGCCCATCTTGAATAAGCTCCTGCAGAAATCATTAAAGACGTTTGACCTACTGACCCACATATAGGAATTCCTGTGCATATTCCTGAAGCAACATTTGCAAGTCCCTCTCCTCTAAGATCCTTATTCTCATCAGGGTATTTTCCATCAGGATTTGTTTTCAAATGACTTACTCCTGCCCCTTGAATAAATCCAATCAATGCGATGGCTATAGAAGGAATTATTATGTCAGTGATATTTTCATACTGTGGTAAAACAAAATTTGGCAATTCATTTGGTATTTGATTTTCATGCCCCACGAGCTTGAGAGATGAATTTTTCATCAGATAGCTGAGGAATGATACCGCTATTAAAGAAAAAAACATAGAGAAGTTCTTCAATTTTGTTCTATCAAGAAAAAGTATCAATATAATTGTCAGCCCAGCTACTCCCATTGCAGCCAGGTTAAAATCCTTATAGTGTAAGGCTATATCCAGGGTCTGTAATATTTTATTACTATGCTTACTTCTATAGTAACCAAAGACATCTGCAAACTGACTTAGGACAATAGATATCGCAACTGCACTTAAAAATCCTCTCATGACTGAGTTTGATACAAATCTCATTAGAAAGCCCATTTTAAAGACTCCCATCAGAAACTGGATAATCCCAGCAAGTATCGTTATCAATACTAAAGCAGAAAGTTTATCCTTTTCTTCTAAACCATTCAATGATCCTCTTACAGCAAGAGCCAGGGCACCGGTTGTAGATATAGCCATATATACGGAGCCTGTAGTCCAGGCACCAACAAAGGGACCAATAATTGCTGCATATAATCCATGTACCGGATTTACACCAGCCATAGCTCCGGTAGCCATCCCATCAGGAAGGGCCGCAATCCCTCCAGTAGCTGCTGCTATTATATCCTCAGGGAACTTCAGCCTTTTTCCACTATGCTTCTTCTTCTCACTCATTTTTAGGGTAAAAAGATTTTATATTCTTCAATGTAGTATTCCTTTTATAAAACACATATACCTTAGAAAACTCAGCTGAATACATAAGTACACAATTGCTGTAAAAGAACCAAAGCTGGAATGCCAGTAAGGATGCAGTTATACTGGTATCTGTTTCTTTCCCTACAATTACAATCATAATTTCTCTTCCTATTTCCTGCAGTATCCCTCCAAGAATTCCGGCAGGAAGAGCTTCCCTTATGCTTACAGAATGGGGAGGCATCGATTTGAAGAAAAATGTATAGAGAACAGATATAAAAACTATTTGTATTACAACTTTCAATATTTCAATGCCAAAATCATGATCAAGGGAAATCACCAGCGAATGGCCTAAATAAGGATGGGGCAATATGCCATTTATTATTACAAAGATGGTAACAACAAATAATGAAGACACAGTAGTTTTAACATCATCATAATTTCTTTTAATTGCTTCTATAACACCAAAGCGATCTCGGATATCTCCCCAAATAAGTTCTATAGAATCCTTAAGCTGTGCAAAATAATTAACCGTTCCAAGTATAAACGTTACGATGGTAACACCTGCAAAGGTTGATTTATCAGTAGGTGGAAAACCTTTCTCCCTTGTCAGCAAAAACTTTATTACCTCTATAAAATTGGGAGGGAAAAAATCGGCAATTAATGGAAGAATTACCTCTTTTGTTTTCTGCAGACCAAAAGTCTTTAAAGAAAGGAGATATACAAATGCCACTAAGGGAGCTATTGACAAAGACTGGTAAAAAGCCAAACCAGTAGCAAGATTGGTACCTTTATCTTTAACCCACTCCTTGTAAGCTTCAAAAATCAGTTTTCCCAGAACGGCTAATTTCCTTGCTATTGTAAACAGAATTCTTCGGTACATTGATACCCTCCGTCAGACATGATGCTTCCAACATAAAGAGTTTTTCCTCTTTTTGTTTTTATTCTTCAGAGAAAATAAGGGAGATATTCTTCAGATAAGGGAAAAAACAATTTGAATATTATAAGAATTATATTAAAATTATATCATTACATCAAAGACATACTTTCCCTAAGGCTGTAATCACTTATACAACTTCAGAATAATATTTATGAAAAATATACAGATCGTTACGAAAAGAATCGAATTAAAATTTGACTCAAATGGAGTTGCAATAACTGACGTAGAACCTGTTATAGATGAACTTTCTAAGGAATATAATATTATAGACAATTTCCCTTCTATAACCATCCAGGAAAATTATCTATACGTTACATTCAAAGCATCAAAGAAGAATGCCAATAAATCAAATATCGGATTCAACTTTGGCACTAAAGGAAATATATAAGCTTACCTTTCCTGCTATATTATTTTAGAATATAAATAGGTTTGGTTAGGTTAAAATTTTTCTTTCACTGGTCTATTTGGCTGATACATGCTCTTCAACCTTGTGTACAGCCAGAATAGGCAACTCTGGATTATATATAATTTCTTTTGTCTGACTGCGAGAAAATATTTTCTTGAGAAAACTTCTTTCATGTGTAGCAAGTACCAGAACATCTGCATTCTTCTTTTTAGCATAAGCATTGATACCGGCTTCAACATCATCACCTTCATTCAGATCAAAACTCATGTTCTTGTATGACTGGTTGAAAAGCAATTTATCTAAAGCATATTTTATAAATTCATCTTCTTCATTATAATTATGTTTTTTCTGAATGCTGAAAAAAGAAATCTGTGCATCAAATAACTGAGCCAATTCAACTACGAATGAAATACCATCTGTTTCATTTCCTTTAAGATCTGTAGCATAAACTATTTGTTTAATAGGATGATACTCTACATTGGCCGGCACAACCAATACTGGACAACCGGATTCTTCTGCTACCGTAGCAGTAACTGAACCCATAAAAATTTTCTTCAACCCTTCTGCACCTTCAGTTCCCATTACGATCATGTCAACATTTTCTCTTCTGGCAAAATGAGGTATTTCATCTTCTGGAATTCCATATTTCACAACATAGTCATAAATTACATTGTCACCTTTGGCTAAACCATTGATGATATCCTGCAATCCACGTCTCGCTTCTTCCTCCGCTTCTGTAACAATATCACTTGAAAGATAGCTTGCAGTACCTGGCTCTATAGGAGTAATGTGATATAGATTTATTAGAATAAGCGACCCACCAGTAAGTTTAATCAGTTCATTGGCAAAATTTACTCCTCTGTAAGAAACATCAGAGAAATCTACCGGACAAAGAATTTTTTTCATAACCACTTAGACTTTAATTCCCTCTTTTAATCTCAACAATCAAACCCTTAGATATAGTTTTCCTTTCCGGCATTGAAAAACCGTTGTATCAGATGCAATTGAAAGCCTGCTGTTGTTTCCTGGGAAGGATTTCCGTTCATCAGAATCAAATAACTACCTAGCTCTGAAATTTTATAATCAGCAAGAATAGTATGACCATCATAACTTCTGAATATTTTTTTAAAATTAAGCTCTTCAGGAATATGAAGGGACTGAAGAATCATTTTTGCCCTACACACAGCCTCTTCAAAGTCATCCTCATCATGACCTATAGTTCTCCATAGGTGACTTAAATATTCTGATGGTTCAGGCAAAGAAGCTACCATCCTGTCTAAATTATCTTCCTCTATAAAAGGAGCATAATTATATAATTGAATTTCAAATGCCATAAATTAAATTCAAAATAAGAATCAGCAATTGAAAAACCTTGGTAATCATCATAATCCATCACTTAATTATAAGCTATAATACGTTGATTAACACTGACTTTTCCAAATGCTTTATCCCGGTTAAACTTTAGCATATTCTCTTAAAGAAGCGAGCTCTTTGAATAAAGCTTCCTCTCTTTCCGATAATTTTTTAGGTAGCTGAACAAGTACCTTTGCATACAGGTCTCCATACTTACCGGATTCATTATAAACCGGCATTCCCAGATTTTTCAATCTTAACACTTTACCATTATCTGTCCCTTTAGGAATATCCACCTTTATCATCCCCTTTAGAGTGTTTACTTCTGCTTTTCCACCCAATATTAAGGTGTACAAATCCACTGGAACATCAACATAAATATTATCTCCTATACGCTCATATTTATAGTGTTTTACTACTCGTATAGTAATGTATAAATCACCTGGTCTGCCTCCACCTGCGCCCGGGCCACCTTTTTCTTTGAGCTTTATAACTTGTTCATCAGCAATTCCAGGCTTCAGTTTTATTCTTAAAGGTTGACTGTTAACGTTTACAATTCTTTCTGTACCTCTGTAAGCTTCTTCCAAAGTTATTTCAAGTTCTGCCTGAAAATCGTTCCCTTTGTAAGGTCGGCCTCCAGTAGAATATCCTCCTTTATTTTTTCCAGAACGACTGAATATTGTTTCAAAGAAATCAGCAAAACTCTCTGCATCAAAACCTCCAGAACTGCTATACTCATAAGAGCTACCTCCACCAAAAGGATTGTAAGTACCTCCCCCTCCTTGGTTTTTCATTTGCTCATAATACTTCCAGTTGTCTCCCATCTCATCGTATTGCTTCCTTTTTTCAGGGTCGCTAAGAACACTATTGGCTTCATTAGCTTCTTTGAACTTAGTTTCAGCCTCCTTATCTCCCGGATTTTTATCGGGATGATATTTCACCGCCAGCTTTTTAAAGGCTTTCTTAATCTCATTCTGCGAAGCAGTTTTGGAGACACCAAGTATTTTATAATAATCTTTATACTCCATACGATATGTTCCTAAAAGATAAACAAGTGTTGTATAAAGCTTGTTCTTATAGAGTGGAAAGCGCAATACTTAAAGCGAGAAGTTGAAAGTTAAAAATTGAAAGATCAAAGTTAATGAGCTCAAACAGGGTGAGTTAAAAATAGAAATTGAGGAATAGTTTTTTTTTGTAACTTAAATAACAATAAGATTGATTAAGGAAAAGTTAACTAAGGAACTAAGTACTAATTGATAGATATAAAAGATGAACTAAAATAGGCGAAAGTATCAGCATATTTTAATTCAACAATTATTTTACTAATGAAGATTTCCAAACGATTATTTCTTTCAACTTTAATATTATTGACTATCCTACTCTTATTTCGAGGGTGGTTTTATAGAAGCCTTGTCACATATAAATCAATCGGACAAAGACATTCTTATTTACCCAGGGACAAAAACCTTATCTCCTATATCGAAACTAATGTAGAAGAAAATAAAAAAGTAGACATTAAGGATATAATAGAAATTGGACTTTCAGCTACAGCTAAGCGTTTAAATTATTCAGTTGACCCAAAGACGAATGATCCCAATAGCCTTATATATACAAAGACTGCTCATTGTGTAGGTTATGCAACCTTCTTTGCTACAACCTGTAACTACCTTTTAAAAAAGTATAATCTGGATAAAAATTGGGAGGCCAAACCTCAAATTGCTCAACTTTATATATTTAGAACAAATATTCATCAATTTTTCAATTCACCTTTTTTTAAAGACCATGACATAGTAATAATAGAGAATCAAAGGACAGGTGAAACATTTGCAGTTGACCCAACATTGAATGACTATTTATATATTGATACTATCACCTTCGAGAAAGCAACTAAGAGATAAGATGCAATAATCTCTAACTTTCAACTTTAGTAGCTTTTAACTTTCAGCTTTGTGCCTTACGCTTTCAGCTCAATAAATCCACAATCTCGTCTGACTCAAATATATGTTTATCCTCAACTTCATTAGCAATATAAACCATAGCTTCAGCCACCGAAAGAGCTTCTATAGCTCTGTACTTTTTCATTTTACCAAAGAATAAAGGACCAACCAGTTTCATTAAAAACTTTCCTGCCTGTTCTCCCGGGCGCGATTCACTTCTGTTTCCGAGAAGAAATGACGGGCGTAAAAAATAAACTTTGTCTTTTAAAATTCCTGTGAGAGCTTCTTCCATTTCTCCTTTAGTCTTGAGATAAAAATTGGAGGTATGAGAAGTTGCTCCTATAGAAGAAATAACTATCATTTTTGAAATACTCTGTGCAAAGGCCACCTCAGCTATAAGCTTTGGAAATCCAAGATCTACTTTTCTGAAAGCTTCTTTTGTTCTCGCTTTTTTAATAGTAGTACCTAGACAGCAATAGATATGGTCTCCAGTCATTTCTGTTTCCAACAAGGACTTGTTACTTAACTCAGTGATTATCTCCTTTACTTTTCCCCCAGCAAAGCCAGAAGAATGTCTTCCGAAAATTTTTATTTCATCATAGCGATCATCCTTGTTTAAGACTTTAACTAGCTCAGTGCCCACTAATCCTGTAGCGCCAAATACCAATGCTGTTTTACCTTTCTGCATATCTTTAAATCCTTTTCAAGTATTCTACTGAATCCTTATTGATAACAATTTTGCATAAAAATAAAAAATAAAAGGTGTTAAACAGACAATTGTCTTTTTTAACACCCTATAAATTCGAATTAAACTTTTATACCTTTTTACTCAAGGATTTCTTCAATGGACTCCATCTTCTCGTCAGTATATTTACCGCTCAAAGAAAGAACAATATTACCTTCCGGATCCAGAACAAAAAAATAAGGAACGTCTTTATCCTTCAATTGCAGAGGATCTTTATAATTATCTATATCTCCTTTATAAAAAACAACATGTTGATGGAGTCTTTTATCCAATGATTCTTTTGTCTTTTTCATAGCTGTCGCAGCAGCAGCTTTGTTTAACCCGGTGAACATTGGTACAAAATACATATTCACATCATATTCAGGAATCAAAACATTTGCTTTTTTGGTCCCAGGGCGAAAAGTATTCATCATAGGATCCATCCAACTTGTAAGATCCTCTTCTGCTTTTTTTGAAAATGCAATACCAACCAATGTATACTTACCTTTGCTGCTTACAGGTAAGGTCACAGTTTTTCCATCTACAGTTACACCAGAGAGTTCTGGAAATGCTTTATTTTTCTGAGCGAAAGAACAAACAGCGAAACATATCGCTAATAATGTCAACAAAGGCCTATTCATATTTTTACTTTTTGTATCAAATTTAGAATTTTTTGGACAAGAATAACAAAAGAACGATCATATGTTCTAAGATGTTGAACTTTAAAGGTGGTATTTATTAAAAGTTTTAAGATTATGATTCGAGGAGGAGAAGGTTCAAGATTAGTTCCCGCCGGGGATTTAATAGGGACCAAAGTAAAAAATTTTGAGAATGAAGACCTTGGCCGCATCAAAGATGTAATTATTGATATGGAATATGGAGCGGCTTCTTATGCAATACTGACACACGGAGGTTTCCTAGGAATGGGCGAAAAACTGTATGCAGTCCCTTTTCAGGCTCTTGATTTGAACCCAGAAAGAGATTCTTTGACGCTTGATGTATCCATGCAAAGATTGCATGATGCTCCCGGATTCGTTACCGAAAATTGGCCAGAAACACCTAGTTATGAATACCTTACCGATGTCTATAACTATTTCGGTTATGAACTTTACTGGCTGGAACCCAGAGAAAAATAAAAATTTGTGAATAACCGGAGAACTAAGTTTTCCGGTTTTTTCCATTATTAATGTATCTTTGGCAAAATTTTAATTATGGCGTTAGAATTAACAGGAAAAGTTGTTAAAATCCTTCCAGAACAAACCGGTTCTGGGAAAAACGGAAATTGGGTAAAACAAGAATTTGTAATTGAAACTACCAACGAGCAATATCCAAAGAAGGTTTGCTGCTCCGCTTGGGGTGACAAAGCAGGGATTGTAAAAAACCTTAAATCCGGAGATGAAGTGAAAGTGGGCATCAACATTGAATCCAGAGAATACAATGAGCGTTGGTATACAGATGTAAGGGCCTGGAAAATAGACACTGTAGGTGGTGGTCAATCTTCAGATGAGCCATCAGGAGGTTATGCATTCGGTGCAGATTCAGGAGAATCCACAGATGACCTTCCTTTCTAAAATGATAAAATGATTACGGAAAAAATCAGTAACCTGCTTCGTGAAGTTACCTTTCAGGCTAGCAGAAGCAGCGGACCAGGAGGTCAAAACGTCAATAAAGTCAACTCCAAAATCGAATTGATTTTTTCCGTAACCCATTCATCGAATTTTACAGAGGAAGAAAAACAGCTACTTTTTAGAAAGCTTGGACACAAAATTAATTCCGAAGGAGAGCTTAGAGTGGTTGCACAGACAGAGAGAACTCAGACAGGAAACAAAAGACTGGCTGAAGCAAAATTTATTCAACTGATTGAAAATGCTTTAAAGAAGCCCAAGAAGCGGATAAACACCAAGCCTACTCTTTCCTCCGTTGCTGACCGAAAAAATCTGAAGAAAAAACTTTCCGAAAAGAAATCACTCCGGAGAACAAAATTCTTTGATTAAGCTTAAATATTAACTTTTTAAACCATTAAAAATGAAACTAGTCAATGTATTTGCTGCGGCAGGATTGGGAATATTAGCCTTGTCAACTCCCTCTTTGGCGCAGAAAAAATCTAAAAAAGGAATGGAACAACAAACTTTTGCATTAAAAACCAAAATCGACACTGTTAGCTATGCTCTTGGTGCCAATATTGCAGAAAACCTTAAACAACAAGGTTTTGAAAATCTAAACGTAGATGCTTTTGCTCAGGCATTCAAAGATGTAGCTGCAAAAAAACAGCCTCTTGTAACTTCAGAGCAGGCAAGAACTATTTTGAATGAATATTTTGCTCAACTTCAGCAAGAAAAAGCAAATAAAAACTTAGTTGAAGGACAAAAATTCCTTGAAGAAAACAAGAAAAAACCAGGCGTGGTAACTTTACCAAGCGGTTTACAATATCAGGTAATCAAAGAAGGTGATGGACCAACACCTAAAGCTACTGATAAAGTTACAACTCACTATCACGGTACTTTAATAGATGGAACAGTGTTTGATAGCTCAGTAGAAAGAGGTCAGCCTGCGACTTTCCCTGTAAATGGCGTAATTCAAGGTTGGGTAGAAGCTCTTCAACTTATGAAAGTAGGTTCAAAATGGAGACTGTTTGTACCTTCTAATCTGGCTTATGGAGAAAGAGGTGCGGGAGAATCTATCGGACCAAACACCACGCTGATTTTTGAAGTAGAATTAATTTCTATAAGTCAATAAAAATTAAATCCCTGCATCCAGCAGGGATTTTTATTTTAAACTTAACTCATCATTATCTTGACATTTGAAGAACTTAACCTGGATGACGCAGTTCAACAGGCTCTTAAAGACATTGGATTTAAAACCCCCTCTCCGGTTCAGGAACTAGCCATCCCTGCCATCCTGGACAATAAAGACGTTATTGCCTGTGCCCAGACAGGAACCGGAAAAACAGCAGCTTACCTGCTTCCGATAATTCATAGAAACCATCTCAATCCTCACCCCGGAATAGATACGTTGATTCTGGCACCAACAAGGGAACTTGCGGTACAGATAGACCAGCAGGTTGACGGATTTAGCTTCTACACATCAGTAAGTAGCATTGCCGTGTATGGAGGTAATGATGGAAGTGTTTGGGAACAACAAAAAAATGCCCTGAAACAAGGTTCACCCATAGTGATCGCTACTCCTGGAAGACTTATAGCCCACCTTACATCTGCTCAGATTTCATTTGGAGATCTGAAACATCTGATTCTTGATGAAGCGGACCGTATGCTGGAAATGGGTTTTTATGATGATATCGTTAAGATCATCAATTACCTTCCAAGGCAAAGACAGAACATACTTTTTTCAGCGACTATGCCTTCAAAGATCAGACAGCTGGCAGATAAAATATTATTCAGACCTGTTCAGATCAATATAGCAATTTCCAAACCGGCTGAGGGGATTGATCAAAGAGCTTATATGACTTATGATGGTCAAAAGCTTCCATTGATAAAAGAACTATTACAAGGAAAGGAAGAAGAACTTCCATCTATTGTTATATTCTGCTCTACCAAACAAAATGTAAAAGTACTCGAGAAAGAACTTAAGAAACTTAATTTCTCTGTAAAAGGATTTCACTCCGACCTTGAGCAATCTGAACGTGAGCAGATCATGAACCTTTTCAGAAACAGGGAGGTGCAGATTCTGGTAGCTACAGATATTCTTTCAAGAGGTATAGATATAGAAAATATCAACCTTGTTGTGAACTACGACGTGCCTCATGATGCAGAAGATTATGTACACCGGATAGGCAGAACAGCAAGAGCATCAAGCACAGGTATCGCTATGACTTTCATCAATGAAAAAGAGATGAGAAAATTCAACAGAATAGAACAACTCATTGAGAAAGAAATACCCAAATTACCCCTTCCGGATTTTTTGGGTGAAGGTCCGGCATATGATGTAAAAGCTAAGCCACAACCATCACCAGGGAAAAAGAAAAGGTTCTTTAAAAAGAAAAAAACCAATAATAATAACAAATCATGAGACAGCTCATTGTATTTACATTAGCAATCCTAGTTTCAACTACATTTAAAGTATACAGTCAAGAGATTCGGATTGTTAACTACGATCAATTGGATAAATTGGTAAGCAGTACAAAAGACTCTGTAGTGGTAGTTAATTTTTGGGCTACAACATGTAAACCTTGTCTTGAAGAACTTCCTTATTTTGCAGAAGCCGGTAAAGTGAATAAAAACGAACCTGTTAAATTCCTTTTTGTATCAATGGATTTTACCTCTAAAAAAGAAAAGGCTGCAGAAGTATTTAGTAAATATAATCTACCGGGAAAGTGTGTATTACTAAGTGAGAATCCCAATAATTGGATCAATAAGTTCAATCCACAATGGGGAGGTGATATTCCATATACCTTTCTGCAGGATAAAAAAGGAAATCGTACCCATTACCCAAAAACCTTTGCAACTTCTGAAGAACTTATTAATTTGATCAAAAAAGAATTAATCAAACAATAAACTTATAGTTATGAAACACCTTTTAGCGATCTTGTTTTTGTTCATCGTTTCAATTTCCATAGCTCAGACCACAGGATACAAACCTGGTGATAAGGCAATCGATTTTTCATTAAAAAATATTGATGGAAAAAATGTATCACTTAAAAATTATAATGATGCCAAAGGCTATATTGTTGTATTCACTTGCAACCATTGTCCTTATGCAAAAGCATACGAAAGCAGAATAGAAGAGCTAAATCAAAAATATGCATCAAAAGGATATCCTGTAATAGCTATCAATCCTAATGATCCTGTTGCATATCCGGAAGACTCATATGAAAACATGCAGAAGAATGCTGCAGAAAAACATTTTACATTTCCATATCTTCTTGATGAAACTCAGAATGTTGCTAAAACATATGGAGCCCTTAAAACACCACACGTCTATATTTTAAAAAAAGTCAACAATGAGCTAATCGTTAAGTATGTAGGTGCTATTGATGATAATACGGAAAGCGCAAAAGATGTAAAGAAGAAATATGCTGAAAATGCCCTTAATGAATTACTTCAGGACAAAACAGTTAAAGAACCAGAAACAAAGGCTATAGGTTGTGGAATTAAATGGAAAAAAAATTAATTCATTATAAAAAAAGAACCTCGTTAAATACGGGGTTCTTTTTTATAAGCTGATCTATATCGTTTTTTGTTTCTTTCCGGAAGCCTAATTATCTGGCCTGTTTCAGTAACTGCATACTTATTGGGAGGTGTAAGCATAAAATCTTCCTGTATTTCTTCCGCCCTTATTTTTTCCAGTCTCTTTTCAGGTTGTTCTTCTGTTGTTCTGAAATTCACTTTCTCACGTTGACTAAAAAGTCCCAACAGCTTTGCAGACCAATCATGAAATATTTGTTTCCACCCTTTCATCCATACTCTCTTTAATATAAAACAAAGATTATTTCTATGGGGTTTCTTATTAAACTCAAATAATCATCAGTCGCTGTAAAACCGTTTAATCATATAATTACTACTTTACTAAAAATTCTAATAAATTGATTAACAGTGATATTTTTTAAAACAATTAATCCCGATTAAACTTTTCTATAAAAGTACTTTTAGTGATAGTTTTTATTCAATTAATCATAGTATCCTTTCTTATATTAGCGATATACTACATTAACCTTTACTAATATTATTGTGGCAGATTACTTACTGGATGACTTCTTTTACCTGTCGGATGAATGTATGTGCATCACAAGTGGCGATGGATACTTCAAAAAAGTAAATCCCGCATTTGCAAAAATGCTGGGTTATAACGAAGAAGAAATATGTACAATGCATTTTTCCTGCTTCATTTATCCAGAAGACCTAAAAATTACTTCTAAAATCTATAAAAGTTTTGGACAAGAGGCTTTTCCGCAGGACCCTCTGGAGATTAGATATCTGGCTAAGAATGGAGATGTTAAATGGATAAAATGGAACAAAGTAATAAAAGTTAATGACAATACAGTTTATGGAATAGGCAGGGATATTACAGAAACTAAAAGATTTGAATCTGAAATAGAGGATAACAGGAACAAACTTTACGAGATCATTGAGTTAGTTCCCCATCCTATTTTCTTAAAAGACAATCAAGGCAGGTACATACTCGTAAACAAAGCCCAAGCCGAACTCTTCTGCACAACCATCCACAACCTACTTGGCAAAGATGACAGCCATTTTATTAAGGATGACAATGAATTGAGAGGTATTCAGGAAAGTGATATTAAAGTAACCTTACTTAAAGAAATAGTAACGCTCCCTGAACAGAATATTACCCACCTTGACGGTACCAACAGAATTCTTCACACAACTAAGGTTCCCTTTATCAGTAATTTTGATAAGGAAGTAAACATACTCGGTGTCTCTATTGATTTAACAGAAGTAAAAAATGCGGAACAAGAGCTTAGAAAAATCAACTTCGAGCTGGATAGTTTTGTATACAGAGCTTCGCATGACCTAAGGGCTCCGCTATGCAGTATCACAGGATTATTAAATTTAATCAAAAAAGAAAAAGATCCTATGATTATCAATGAATGTATTGAACAAGCCAAAAGCAGCGTCAAAAGGCTGGACTCCTTCATTGCAGACCTCACAAATTTTTCAAGAAACAACCGACTAAGAATCATCTCTTCAAAAATCAATTTTACAGATATAGTAAATGAATGTCTGGAAAGCCTGAAGTTTATGGATAATGCTGAAAGGATTAATATCGAATTGAGCACCGAAGAATACTACGAATTCTATAACGATGAAAACAGATTGAAAATCATCTTCATGAACCTGATATCCAATGCCATCAAATACCATACACTCGAGCAACCTAACCCTTTTCTAAAAATCCGAATATTTACCTCTGAAACAGGGGCAAATATTGAAATAGAAGATAATGGTTCGGGAATTGAGGCGTTCTATCATCAGAAAATTTTTGAGATGTTTTTCAGGGCTTCAGAAAAATCCTTTGGCAGTGGGCTTGGTTTGTATATAGTAAAACAAGTTGTAGATAGACTCAATGGCAAAATATCATTAAAATCGGAAGTAAACTACGGAACAACATTCAGCATTAGCTTACCTAATCAGGATTGATAAATTTTAATCGATTATCCTTAAAAGCCTTTTTAGGAGTTGAATTAAAACTACAGGCATTAAGCTAATCAGAATAATCCCTCCCCATATCTCAATTGAGAGCGGCTTCACTTGCAATATTCTTTGAACTGCAGGAAGTATGCCGGTAATTGCCAGCATTGAACTACAAAAGGCAAGCGCCATCCATACAAATTTATTTCTGGTTATTTCATTTATAAAGAATGAGCTCTTCGCAGATGACAGATTAAAAACATGCCAGAGTTGAGAAAAAGCCAGTGAATAAAACACCATATCCTGAATAATTGCAGGTTCATTCGCATAATGTTTTTCAAAAAACAATACTCCGCAGAGTATAGAACCTGAAATGCATATGCAATAAGCTACAAGGGATTTCCAGTCGTTACTGTTAAGCATTGGAGCTTCAGGATTTCTTGGAGGAAGTTTCATCACAAGTCTATCCCCCTGCCCAAGACCCAAAGCCAAAGCGGGAAATACATCTGTAATTATATTAAGGAACAAGATCTGAAGGGGCAACAATACAATCCTTGGATCTATAAATCCAGAAGCTACCACCAGAACTATTTCACTAAGATTACAGGATAAAAGGAAGATTATAAACTCTCTTATATTCTGAAATATAACTCTTCCCTGAAAAATAGCTTCAACGATAGAAACAAATGAATCATCCTTTAAAACTACATCAGCCGTATCTTTGGCAACCTGTGTACCTCTTGTTCCCATTGCAATTCCAATATCAGCCTTTTTTAATGCAGGTGTATCATTGATACCATCGCCGGTCATGGCCACAATATTTCCCTCACTCTGATAAAGGCTTACGAGATCAAATTTCTGAGCAGGAGTTACTCTGGCAAAAACCCTTGTATTCATTACACGCTCTTTGTCGCGGCCATAAATATCAAGCTCTTGAAGTTGAGCACCTGTCATAAGTGAGTTTGCCTCTTCCTCATCCTCTACGATGCCAATCTTCTTAGCGATAGTAAAACCTGTTTTAGGATGATCACCTGTAACCATAATCACTTTTACTCCTGCAGTCTTACAACTTTCCATTGCAAAACCTATATCATGCCTCGGTGGATCCAGAAAACCAACCAAGCCGATAAAAGTAAGATCTTTAAGATACTCTTGCTCCTCCTCTGCCTGATGTTTTATTGCAAAAGCAAGTACCCTTAACCCCATCGACGAAATCCTTTCAGCCTCATTATGCAAATGCTTTATAAATGAAGAATCAATAGGCAATACTTCAGAATCTTTGCGATATTTCCTGCACTTAGAAAGAATTGCTTCAACAGAACCTTTGGATGTTACAATAAAGCCATCCCGAGATTTCACCATTACAGCCATCATCTTTGTATCCGAGCTAAATGGTTTTTCATTAACTCTGAAATATTCTCCTTTAATTTCATTCGTATCAATTCCACCGGAATATGCCAATTTTAGTAAAGCAATTTCTAAAGGGTCTCCAATAGCTTTACCGGTAGACAAGTTAAGACTGGCATTATTACACAGTGCTGCGGTTAAATACAACTCATGCAATGTATTTTCAACATCTGCGACTTCTCCATTGGAAAAAAGATTTTTACGTTTATCAAAATCACTTTTCAATTCAAATGTCTTATGAGGGAAAGCAATTAGGTTTACCTCCATCACATTTTCAGTAAGCGTACCTGTCTTGTCGGTGAAGATGATGTTTGTTCCCCCTAGTGTTTCAACTGAATAAAGCTTTTTTATTATTGCATTTCTTTTTGCCAGTCTAAGCATCCCATAGGCAAGAGCAATTGTAGAAACAATTGGAAGTCCTTCAGGAATAGCCGCAACTGCAAGTGCAATAGCAGTTTCCACGATGGTATAAAATTCCTGCTTTCTCAAAAGACCTGCAACGATAAAAATACAAGCCATAGCTGCAGTAATCCAGATAAGAGTTTTAGTTAGTTTTTCAAGTTTCGCATCAAGTGGAGTAGATACATTTTCTGTACTCTGCGTCATTGTTGAAATTTTGCCAAGCTCAGTATGTAAGCCAGTTGCAGTCACCAAAAAGTAACCATTCCCTTTTATAACAGACGTTCCTTTATAGACCATGTTAGTTCTGTCAGCCAGAGGAGTTGGTTCAGGAAGAGGTTCGCATATCTTATCAACAGGAAGGGATTCACCGGTAAGTGGAGATTCGTTTATCTCCAAATTGTTAAGATTTACAAGCCTTCCATCAGCAGGAACCATGTCTCCTGCTTTAATATAAACAAGATCACCAATTGCAAGTAAAGCCGAATTGATTTCAGATAATTCCGAACCTCTGACAACCTTAGCAAGAGAAATTTCAAGACTTCTCAATCCTTCCATTGATTTTCTAGCCTGCAATTCAATAAAAAAACCAATAAGGGCATTAATCAAAATTACGCCTCCAATGGCTATTGAATTTGTGACATCATGAAAAAAAAGAGAAATGATTGCTGCCCCGGCAAGAAGATAAGTAATCGCATTCTGAAACTGTTCCAGTAAAATCTTTAAGATCGATTTTTCTTTTACATCTGCAAGCTTGTTCGGACCATATTGAACAATTCTGCTTTCAGCTTCATCAGCATTTAATCCTTTCTTAGGATCAGACAATAAAAAATCCATAACCTTTTCTCCAGAAAGGGCATGGAATAAAAGTTCGAATGAAAATCCTGATTTGTCAAGCACAAGAAAATATATACAAACCTAAGTTAAAATCAAAAACCTAAGTATTGTAAACCTTAAAAAAGCTCATATGTTTTACATATATTTTTCAAGGAAAGCTCTGAAATCTGCTTTAAGGTCATCAAATATTTCATTAAAGCTATCCATTCTCTCTTCAAGATTATAATGTTCATTTGCTGTTCTTTCATCAACTGCATTGCTGAAATCCTTTTCATAATCAGCCATTACTCTTCCCATCCTATTGATATCATGTTTTAATTTTATAATTTCATCATGTTGTATAAAGAACTTGTTTTGAAATTGTTCTATCTGAATTTTAACATCGATATCACTATAGTCTGAAGCAATCTCTTCAAGGTGTTCTTGAAAAATTTTCAATTCATCATTGCAAAACTCCAGCTTATTCAACCATAACCTTTCGTCAAAATGAAGCCAGGAGATCAATCTTCTTTTTTCGTCCGCTATCATATCATTTAACTTTTATAATTTTTTTCATTCAATAAAAACATAGGAACCTCTATTCTATATAAGCTTTTATCAATCATACTTTTGTAAAAAAGCCTTCTAAAGAAAGAACTGCTGTGTTTCATTAATGCAATCATATCAACATCTTCATCAGAAAGAAAAGTCTCTATAGCCTCATATCGATCGTCCGATACAAGCATTTCAAATTTTATCTTTCCGAATTCGTCAGTAGCCTTTACCTTTTTTCTCAACCTTTCAAACAGAACGGCATCAAGAGGCAGACTGATAGAGTCTGCGATATGCAGCACTGTTACTTTGGCATTAAAAATCTTTGCAAAATTCACAACCTCATCAATTGCTAAGTGGTCATAATCTCGTAGTCCACATGCAAATACAATATGCTGAAATCCCTGAAACGTAGCTTCTGCAGGTACTGCCAAAACAGGGCATGACACTTGATCGAGTGTGGAAATTGTTGTACTACCAACCCATTTTGAAGTAATAGAGTTATCATAGGCTCCCATTACCACCAATTCAACATTTTCTCTTTTGGCAACTTCTGCTATTTCATTCACAGCTATTCCTGAAGAAAATTTATAATCACATCCTACTCTACTTCCATCCAGATATTTTTCTGAACTTACAATATCACAGGATTGACGTAATTTTTCCTTTGCTGAATACTCCTGATCTTCCAGTATCTCCTCCATCATAAATGTCGGAATGGTAGGCTCGAGAACAGGAAAGGGGGCAGAATTGAATATAAGAACCTCTGATACTGATTTCGCAGCTATGCCTTTAGCAAAATTTAATGCATTATTTGAACTGTCTGAAAAGTCCGAAGCTAGTAGTAACTTATCCATATCTCCTACCTTTATTTGATAACATCAAAAGACAGGAGATTAATTCGAATGATTGTAAATGAGAATTTAATATCAATTTTTAAATTCGATATTCTGAAAATAATCTGCAATTAAGTCGCAGACGATTTTAAAATTCAATGGTAATACCTTCTCAATATAAGGGTGCTTGCCACCAAAAGTATGATCCGCATTCTCAATAACTTTTAATTCAGCAGAGGGATTGCTATTTTTTAAGGCAAAAGCATTATCTACGGACACAGTTGAATCTGCTGATCCGTGAACAATTAAAAGATGGTTTAATTTTGAAGCAGCAGCTACAACATCAAGTCTTGATTTATTTGCAACATAAGATTCCAGAAACTGAGGGTAAAGAGGCATTTTTTGACCAGTTCGTGCATTGTCTATAAATACAGTTTCTCCTTTTCTCCATAAAGCAATATCTTTATCATTCAGAAATTTCTTTAGATCAGCAACACCTGCCAGTGATACCACAGCCAGTACTCTCTTATCTTCAGATCCCTTCAACATCGCTATTGATCCACCTCTGCTATGTCCTATCAGTAATAGCTTCCGCTTGTCCCACTCTCTTGAAGGAATTATTTCATCTTTAAATAGCCGATCTATCATAGCCTGAACATCTTCAAGCTCAATGATAAAATTATTTCTACCAAATCTATCTAGGTCATTAAATTCCAATGGACTATCAAGGGTTGTTCCATTATGTGAAAAATTCATTTTGATAAACGCGTAATTCAATTGAGTAAAATATTCCATCATCAGATCAAAATTCCCCCAATCCTTAAACCCTTTAAATCCATGTAAAAATATAATCAGAGGTTTTTCCTTTCCATCTGCAGCATATGAAAGATCATATAAAAACTTTCTGTTTTCATTTTCCAATGCCAATTGTCTGTTTTTAAGTAAAATATGTTTTGCCATAAATGCCTGGTCTGAATCACATGATAAACTACTGAAAACCAATACAGATAAAATCAATAAAAACATCTGTATTATAAACATATTTTTAAATTAATAAAATATGATTTTTAAAGGTCAGCCCTTTGGAAACAGTATAAATAGATTGTAATATTGTATCATGGCTGTCAGTATTAAAGAAATACAAGCTCCGATTGAAGACGAAATAAAGGATTTTGAAAAGAAATTCAGGGATTCTATGAAAAGCAATGTAGTGTTGCTCGACAGAATCATGACCTATATCGTTAAAAGAAAGGGGAAACAACTTAGGCCAATGTTTGTATTTCTAATGGCCAAAACATGTGGCGGAATAAGTGAATCTACCTATAGAGGCGCAGCATTAATTGAACTGCTTCATACAGCTACTCTGGTTCACGATGATGTAGTAGACGATGCTAATTACAGACGTGGATTCTTTTCCATTAATGCACTTTGGAAGAATAAAATAGCAGTGCTCGTTGGAGACTACCTGCTTTCCAAAGGATTACTACTATCCCTTCAGAATGATGATTTCAGCATACTTAAAATAGTTTCGAATGCAGTAAAGGAAATGAGTGAAGGAGAGTTGCTTCAAATAGAAAAAGCAAGGAATCTTGACATCACGGAAGAAGTATATTTTGAAATTATCCGTCAGAAAACCGCCTCACTAATAGCTTCATGTTGTGCAGTAGGCGCTGCTTCTTCGGGTGTAGATACAAATGCTATAGAAAATGCCAGACTTTTTGGAGAAAAAGTTGGAATGGCATTTCAAATAAAAGACGACCTCTTTGATTACAATACCGAAGCCGCTATAGGTAAACCCATAGGTATTGATATAAAAGAAAGAAAGATGACACTTCCACTGATCTTTGCACTTAACAAAGCCAACTGGTGGGAAAAAAGAAAGATCATTAATATCGTTAAGAATCAAAACGATAATCCTAAAAAAGTTGCTGAAGTAATTCAATTTGTGAAAAATTCCGGAGGTATTGCATACGCAACGGAAATCATGAATACTTACATGAATCAGGCAAATTCTATCCTGGAAACGTTTCCTTCCTCTCCTTACAAACAATCCCTTCAACAGTTGGTTAAATATACAATAGAGAGAGACAAATAATTTCTCTTATTGAATTTAAACTAATTGGGAAGAAATCATGAGAAGTAGTGCATTAACTTTAAAATCTGTCAGAAAGAATGCTTACAGGTATACAGAAAGCATAGGAGATTCAGCAAAAAAAATTGCTAAATCAGTGAAAAAATCTTTCTCCAAAATTGATTGGGAAGGAATGGGGAAGGAAACCAAAAAGCAAGTAAATTTCCTTTCTAAAAGAGGTCAAAGATTAATACTTCAGGCTAAAAAGTCAGTGAGATTAACCTCCAAAAAAATAAGAAGGAAAGCGTGGTACAGAGAAATGAAGAGAGGAACATTCTTTCCTAAAAGAGCTAGAATCATAAGAAGTTGGGCTATTTTAAACGCAAAATACCTTCAACTTGTGTTAAGCAAAAAAGCCAGAAGAGTAAATCGTATGTTAAATCCGGATTATCCTGCTTTAAGAAACTTTGCGGATGACACTTTAGCAATCACAAAGTTTTTCTTTGGAACTCAAATTCCAAGATATACAGGAATGGCCTTGGAGAAAGTGAGATAAAATTAAAAAGCATTTATGTCTGAAAGAGGCTATTAAACATAGCCTCTTTTTTTATACTTTTTTAAATCTTATTAGAATTATCATCTGATAGAGCTAATTTGCCTTATTGACTTTTTTATATATTTAAATTCCTAAAAATCAAACCAGAATGTTGTCAATACGAAATACCATACTAGTATTATTCTTCTTATTAAGCATTACTCCTTTTCTAATGGCTCAGATTCGTCTTCCGGCAGTATTTTCTTCTAACATGGTAATTCAGCGCAACACTGAGATACCTATTTGGGGATGGGCAGGACCAACACAGACTATACAAATTCTGGTTAGCTGGGATTCAACAATTGTTCAAACTAAAGTCTCCAATACATCTTTGTGGAAAGCCACTATAAAAACTCCTTCTGCAAATGGACCTCACACAATTACAATCAAGGCTGGGAGTGAGCAGAAGACAATTGAAAATGTAATGTCAGGAGAAGTATGGTTATGCTCTGGTCAATCCAACATGGAATGGAGTATGAATCTTTCTGCAGATGGAAAACCTTATCTGGAAAAGATCAATGATCCTCAAATAAGATTATTTCAGGTACCAAGATCAGCTGCTTCTACTCCACAGATGAAAGGGGAAGGCAATTGGAATCATTGCAATGGAGAGTCTCTGAAATGGTTTAGCGCAGTTGCATATTATTTTGGAAAGACTCTTAATACTGAACTAAAAGTACCTATAGGCCTTATACATTCAAGTTGGGGAGGTACCCCAGCTGAAGTATGGATCCCCAAAGAGATCATAGACTCAGATTCACTTCTAAAAGCAAATGCCAATAAACAATGTACCATCGACCGCCCATGGTGCCCTTCTGTCTCTGGGATGGCTTATAACTCAATGATTGCACCATTAATTCCATTTAAACTATCAGGTATTATTTGGTATCAAGGTGAATCAAATGTAGAGCATCCATATTCATATAAACAACTGATGGAAAAATTAATATTAAATTGGAGAAAAGATTTTCAATCAGAACTTCCTTTTTATTATGTACAAATAGCCCCTTACAGTGGATATGGTGATAATCTGAATGGGGTATTACTTCGGGAACAACAATCTAAACTTTTGAAGGTACCTAACACCGGTATGGTTATCATTTCGGATGTTGTTGGGAATATTAACGATATTCACCCTCCACATAAGAAACCTGTAGGTGAAAGATTAGCTCTCTTAGCACTTGAAGATACATATAACATTAAGACAAAATCAGCCAAAAGTCCCTCTTTCAAAAGCATGAAAATTGAAAATGGAAAAATAAAAATCACCTTTGATAATGCATCTAAAGGGCTTACAACCAAAGAAGGCCAAGAGCTCAATGGCTTTATTATTGCAGGCAGTGACAAACTATTTTATCCTGCAAAAGCAGAAATCAAGGATAATACTGTAACAGTATATTCTCCCAAAGTAACCAAACCAGTAGCAGCTAGATTTGAGTGGACAAATGATGCCATACCAAACCTTTTTAACAAAGATGGATTACCTGTTTCTTCCTTCAGAACAGATGAATGGTAAATTGAAACAGATCAAAATAACAATCGATGACTTCTTTCACCAGTCTGAAAAATATTCAATAAAATAGCTGCCTGATATAACAAGCAGCCATTTTATTGAATTATATTTAATACCCTGCACCAATATTAGATCCTGGCCCCGAAGAACCAGGGCTTGCCCCTGGTGCACTGGAAGGTTGTGGAGTTGATGTACTAGGTAACATACCATTATTGGGAAGTCCTCCGTTATTGGGTAAACCTCCGTTGTTCGGCAACATTCCACCATTAGGCAGCTGTCCGTTGCTTGGAAGTCCTCCATTATATTCAATACCCGGATTCACCTGAGTATTTGGATTTATATTTGGATTTGTAGCAGGGTTATTATTATATATACTTGTTTCATTCCTCAACTGAGTTCCATCCATTGAACCTGGAACTGTCGGGTTAATAGAATAGTATGACTCATCAGGAGAACTTTTTACTCCCGGATAAAGATCATTATTCCTCCCTATGATAGTCGTATTTGTATCAATTTGCGCAAAGGAACTGAAGCCCAACCCCATTGCAAACATTATCATCAGCACTATTTTCATATTCCTGTTTTTCATCAAAACAATTCAGGTCCGGGCATAGTGCCAAATTTCCCTAAGATCCCTGACCTCTTACCACTTTAACAAAGTTGTATATGTTTATGCCAAACAATTTTTTATGGCCACAAATTATTTAAATAAGGAGGAAAGTAGTGATGAAAAGATTAGTGTGGTTAGTTATCGGGGTGGTACTTACTCTGTTTTACGGATGTCAGCCAGGAAGTAATGCACATACAAGTTATAATCCAGACGCGGATTTTTCCAAGTTCAGGACATTTGCTTGGCTGCCTAAACAATTACCTGAGCAGCAAGGAGAACAGTTGAATGACGTAATGAGCTTATATAATAACGAGCTTATTGAGTTGAAAATAAAAAGGATGGTAAACAGCGATTTGCTAGATAAAGGTTTATACCTAGATTCTCTGAATCCAGACTTGTTATTTACATACTCTATAGTAATGGAAAACAGGGAAAGGTATACCAATACCCCATTGGTTGTGAACCAGCCAAACCTTGCAGTTCCTAGGTTTTACAATTATTTCGAACAACCTTTTACAATGTATAATTATCTGACGAATGACTATAACATATACCCATATACAACCTATTTTGGGGGAGTAAACATATATAATACAACACCAGATGGTATTTACTATGGAGCGGGTATATACAGGCCTCAGATACTGGGAAACATAAGTGAAAAAGTTCAATATAAGGAAGGAACCCTAGTTATCGATGTAATAGATCGGAAAACAAACCAGTTAATCTGGAGAGGTTACAGTAGTGAATCTTTAAATAGTCCATCTATGTTTGAGAACTTGTTACCAAGTCAGATCAATGGCATTATGGAGCAATTTCCGTCTCCTTACCTTTCTAATGGTTTGTATTAAATACACAGTTTGTATAATTTAAAAACCTGGTATTTAATATATTTAAATATCAGGTTTTAACTTTTCACTAAATAACATTGTGAGCCAAAAAATATATGTTAATAACCCCTCTTTGCAGACTGTCAAAGATGGTTATCCTGGTAATCTTTTAATTGATGGAGAATTCACAAACTCCAATACCAAAGATGAAAACTCACTTTTCAAAGTGCTTAAGTGGAGGTTTACCAGAAATCCTCAAAGGGAAGAAAAGAAAAATGAAAAATATAAAGTTGACGTTGTTAAAAATAATGGCTTTTTAAATAGTGACCAGGATATAATAGTCTGGCTGGGACATTCAACTTTTTATATCCGGATTGGCAAGATAAAAATTATTACAGACCCGGTATTCTTTGATTTGCCGTTAATTAAAAGAAAAACTGAACTTCCTCTTGCACCTGAAGAATTAAGAAATATTGACTATTTACTACTTTCTCATGGACATAGAGATCACTTAGATATACCATCATTAAAAATTTTATTGGCCAATAATCCTTCTATAAAAATATTAGGACCTCTGAAACTTTCAACTCTATTCAATGAACTTGATTTTAAAGGAGAGATACAGGAAGCCGGGTGGTACCAGCAATTTAAATCAGATACCGTAGACTTTATATTCCTTCCGGCTAAACATTGGCATCGTAGAGGATTTAACGATTTCAACAAAGTTCTATGGGGAAGCTTTTATATCAAAGGAAAAGATAAATCAATATATTTTGCAGGAGATACAGCTTATGGAGTACACTTTAAAGAAATTCAGAAAACAGTACCTCCAATAGATTATTGCTTAATGCCAATAGGCGCTTATAAACCCTCCTTTCTTATGAACCTCTTCCATGTCAATCCGGAAGAAGCTTTTAAAGCTTATCAAGAGCTTCGCGCCAGATATTTCATTCCCATGCACTATGGAACTTTTGATTTATCTGACGAACCAATGGGCGAGCCAGAGAGAGAAATCAGAAGATTGTTCAGAGAACAAGGAAACTCAGAAAATTTGTTAATGGAGCCAATTGGCAATCCAATACGATTATAATAAAAACACAAAGCCAAGGAAGCTTTAACCTCCAAGGCTTACTTAAAACTTATTACTTATTACTCTTAAAAGTTCCAGTCAAACTTATCAAGACCTTCAATAGCTCTCGATAATAAATTAATAGAATGCTTCACATCGTCCTTATTTACCATTTCAATTACCTGATGTATATGTCTGGTAGGAATTGAAATAGCCCCGGCTATGGCACCCATTTTACCGCTTTTCTGAAGTGGCGCTGTATCAGTGCCTCCAGCAGTAAGAATCTCAGGCTGCCATTGTATAGAATGATTTGAAGCTGTCTGTTTTAAATAATTTACCATTCTATAATCAGCTATGGCAGAAGAGTCCATGATTTTTATTGCAGAGCCTTTGCCCAATTCTGTGATTTTCTCCTGAGGTTTTGCCCCCGGAACATCATAAGCAATAGTTGTATCGATAGCAATTCCAAAATCAGGATTTATTTGGTGAGCAGCAGTGGTAGCTCCTCTTAATCCAACTTCTTCCTGTACTGTAAATACTGCATAGAAATCATATGGATGATTTTGAATTTGCTTCAATGCTTCAATAAGAATAAATACACTGATCCTATTATCAAGAGATTTACAGTTGATGTTATTCCCCATCTCGATAAGACTTCTTTCTCTTGTAATCGGATTCCCGATGGAAACATATTTTTCAACCTCCTCTTTTGTCATACCTGTATCAATGAAAAAATCTTCGATTTTAGCAGGTTTTATTTTTTCTTCAGGAGACATCACGTGTACAGGCTTACTACCCATCACTCCGATAATATCTTTACTACCATGAACAATTACCCTCTGAGCAGTAAGCGTTTTAGGATCAAATCCACCGAGAGGGTGAAAAAAGATAAACCCCTGGTCGTTGATATAGGTTACAATAAAACCAATTTCATCCATGTGTGCAGCAGCCATTACTTTTTTAGCCCCGGTCAGTCCTTTCTTCAAAGCGATAACATTTCCCAGATTATCCACTCTGAATTCATCTACAAGTGATTTGATCTGTTCAATAACAAAGGCCCGAATCTTTTGCTCGTAGCCGGGAGCTCCGGGAAGCTCACAAATTTTAGTTAATAATTCTAAGTTCAATTCCATATATGCTTAAAAATAAAAAGGGACTGTAAAAATTTCGACAGTCCCTTTATAATAAATATTTATAGGTAAATGTTATTCAACTACACCTAATTTTAGAGTATTTGCTCTTTGTGTATATGTGAATGGCATGCTAGCCGTAGTTACATAAGTATCACCTTTTTTCAATAGACCTTCTTTAACCAGAAGATCTCTAACCCCTTGAATAGTCTCATCGGTTGTAGTGAACTTATCATAATAAACAGCTTTTACTCCCCAAACAAGGCTTAGTTTTGTAAGCATAGCTTTGTCAGAAGTTACGATTATGATATTTGCTTTGGGTCTATGGCTCGCTATTCTGAATGCAGAATAACCAGACTGAGACAAACCAATGATAGCTTTTGCATTTACATGATCAGCAAGTGTACAAGCAGTAGCAATTACACTGTCGCTATATGATGAATCTTCTTTATTGGTATGTTTATTATAAATATTTTCAGCTTGTCTTTCTACTGAAGCGCAAATTCTTGCCATACTTTGAACAGTAAGGACAGGATATTCACCACTTGCTGTTTCGGCACTTAGCATAACTGTATCAGCTCCATCTATAATAGCATTAGCAACGTCATTAGTTTCAGCTCTTGTAGGTCTGGGACTTGTGATCATGCTTTCCATCATCTGAGTAGCGATAATAACAGGTTTACCTGCTACTCCGCATTTCTTAACGATCATTTTTTGCATCATTGGAACATCTTCCATTAACACCTCAACTCCCAGGTCACCTCTTGCAACCATGATAGCATCAGTTTCAGCGATGATTTCATCTATGTTTGCAATAGCTTCAGGCTTCTCGATCTTAGCAACTACCTTAATATCTTTACCAGATTTTTTGATAATTTCTTTAAGGTCTCTCATATCTTCAGCCCTTCTTACGAAAGAAAGAGCAATCCAGTCAAGTCCTTGCTCTATTCCGAAAATAAGATCTTTTCTATCTTTTTCAGTTAAAGAAGGTTCAGAAACATTGGTATTAGGAAGATTGATACCTTTTTTAGATTTCAGGATACCACCATAAACGATCTCTGCAGTAACTTCACCATTTTTAGCGGCAAGAACTTTCAATTCAATTTTACCATCATCGATAAGGATAGCATCACCTGGCTTCACATCAGAAGTAAGAGATTGATAAGAAGTACTTATCTTCTCTTTAGTACCCATGCAATACTCTTTAGTAATGATAATTTGTGCTCCTTCTCTTAATTCAACACCGTTATTTTCAACTTCGTTGGTTCTGATTTTTGGTCCTTGTAAGTCTTGAAGAATTGCAATATTAGCATTATGCTCTTTATTTAATTCTCTGATGTATTGGATCACCTGAAGATGTCCCTCATGACTTCCATGTGAAAAGTTTAATCTGAAAATATTTGCACCGGCCTTCACCAGCTCCCATAATTTCTCTTTCGTGTTACAAGCGGGTCCGACAGTTGCAATAATTTTTGTCTTTTTGTTAATCTGCTCCATTTTCAAAAAATTAAGTTTTCTTTAGACTTTAATTTATTTACTTCAATTTTTTTTACGTATTGTACTATTTGCAATTCTTTAAGTTTCTCAAACAGTTCGGCTGTTTCAAACAGCATAACTTCTCCGGACATGTGAATAAAATAGTCATATTCTTTAAGCTCGGGGACCAGAAAGGGCTTGGGAAGATTCTCCGATTCGCAGGATCTATTTTTCAATAATCTGAAAACACTGTATTCTTTCTCGTAAATATAATTAGTGATTACCAGTTTCCAATCTTTAACAAAGTCAAGTTTTAAATCCTCCTGCTTACAAAGGTTAATACTTAACACCTTATTAATAGACCATGCTAATTTATGAGCCTTTACTGCAGAAATTATGGCAAAAAACTCAAAATCATACTCATAATCGACTACTAGCTTTGTAGTTTTCATCATTATTTGCCCTATAGGCCTATTTTAAGGGACGTAAATATATAATTAAAAAGTTGCATGTGGAAAATTTATTATGTTTTTGATGAAGAATAAAAAATTTTGTTTGACAATATAGTTTTTAATGTATTTCTTTGCACCGTGTTTTACTAAACTCATTTAAAACAATGTCAGAAATAGCACAAAAAGTTAAGAGTATCATTATTGACAAATTAGGTGTTGAAGAATCTGAAGTTACTTCAGAAGCTAGCTTCACAAACGACTTAGGAGCTGACTCCTTAGATACAGTAGAATTAATCATGGAATTCGAAAAAGAATTTAACATATCAATTCCTGATGAGCAAGCTGAAAACATTTCAACTGTTGGTCAAGCTGTTGCTTATTTGGAGCAAAACGTTAAACAATAATTTCTTTAGATTCCCTCTCAAAATTCTTTTATGAATTTAAAAAGAGTTGTTGTAACAGGATTAGGCGCACTTACCCCAATAGGAAACAATGTTGAAGATTACTGGAAATCATTGTCCACTGGAGTAAGTGGTGCTGCTCCTACTACCCGCTACAACGCTGAAAAATCAAAAACCAGATTTGCCTGCGAAGTTAAAAACTTCAACGTAGAAAATTTTATTGATAAAAAAGAGGTCAAAAGAATGGACCCTTTTACTCAATATGCTATAGTGGCATCTGATGAAGCTATCAAAGATTCAAATCTTGATCTTAATACAATAAACAAAGATAGAGCTGGAGTTATCTGGGGTTCAGGAATAGGCGGTCTTCGCACTTTCCAGGATGAAGTTTCCGGATTTGCACTTGGAGATGGTACTCCAAGATTCAACCCTTTCTTTATACCTAAAATGATCGCCGATATTAGTGCCGGTCATATTTCCATGAAGTTTGGTTTCAGAGGCCCCAATTTCGTTACCGTCTCTGCCTGTGCTTCTTCTACCAACGCTATTGTTGACGCCTTTAACTATATAAGATTAGGAATGGCTGATATAATGGTGACCGGAGGATCAGAAGCAGCTGTTACAGAAGCCGGAATAGGTGGTTTCAATGCCATGAAAGCACTTTCTGAAAGAAATGACGATCCTTCCACAGCTTCAAGACCTTTCGACAAAGACAGAGATGGCTTTGTTCTTGGAGAAGGTGCCGGTGCACTTATTCTAGAGGAATACGAACATGCTAAAGCAAGGGGTGCTAAAATTTATGCTGAAATAATCGGTGGCGGTATGTCTGCTGATGCATATCACTTAACTGCTCCTCATCCTGAAGGGCTGGGACAAATAAGTGTTATGAATAATGCACTTGCTGATGCCAAATTGAAACCTGAAGATATTGACTATATCAATGTTCACGGTACTTCAACACCACTAGGGGACATCAGCGAACTTACAGCAATACAGAAAGTATTTGGTGAACATGCATATAAACTTAGCATCAGTTCTACCAAATCCATGACAGGCCACTTACTTGGTGCTGCAGGAGCTATTGAAGCTATTGCTTGTATACTTGCTATTAAACATCAGACAGTTCCTCCTACTATCAATCATTTTACTGACGACGAAAGAGTTGATCCTAGACTAAATCTAACTTTCAACAAAGCTCAGTCTAAAACGATAAATGTAGCGTTGAGCAATACTTTCGGATTTGGAGGGCATAACTGCTCTATTATTCTCCGTAAAATTTAAAAAATTAATAACTTTAAACATTATAAGGTGTTAACTCTTTGGAAGATTTAACACCTTTTTTTTATTTTTAGCATTCAAAGCTGAACTTAATAGTTCAATTTTGATTCTGTAGTATTATTATATTAAAACTTATTAAAATTTGATTTCCTACTTAAGGAGAATTTCGAACCTGTTTAATAAACAGCTGGTAAAGGAAAAGACTTTTGCTAAATCAATTGCAAATATAACAGGACAAACTCCCATCAATCTTAACCTTTATAAACTTGCCGTGTGCCACACCTCTGCCGCAAAAGAGGATAAGCTTGGTGTCCGTAGCTCAAATGAAAGACTGGAATACCTTGGCGACGCAATACTAGGCGCTGTGATAGCTGAATTTCTTTTCAAAAAATTCCCATATAAAGATGAGGGTTTCTTAACAGAAATCAGATCAAGAATCGTGAATCGTGAATCACTCAATAAGCTTGGCAAAAAAATAGGACTGAATAAAATCGTTGAGTTTAATCCAGGCAGAGGGGGTAATACACATAAGTCGCTTTATGGAGATGCCCTTGAAGCCTTGGTTGGAGCAGTTTACCTTGACAAAGGCTTTAAATCTTGTAGAAAATTTATTCTTACCAGACTATTACAACCTCATTTTGATCTTAATGAAATCATAGAAAACAACCTTAATTTTAAAAGTGTCTTAATTGAATGGGCTCAAAAGGAATCTAAAGATATTAAGTTTGTAATTATCAAAGAAGTCGGAAGCATTCATCATAAAGAATTTACTGCCCAAGTCCTCATCGAAGATGAACCTGTAAGTACCGGAACTGGATTTAGCAAGAAAAAAGCAGAACAGGCCGCTGCAGAAAAAGCCTGTCAAATCAGGGAAATCAAATAACTTCTAACTCATCGCTTAATTCATTTTCGCCATTATACATACACATTAAAAATCAATACATTACTTTCTGTTTTACTTTTTAAAGTTGAGATTATTGAAACTTTTAGTCTTCAATGATTCAATTCTTCTCCTTCAATTTTATCTGAAAAGTCATATTTTCTTAAATTTATTAAATCATAAATTTTACATTTGACCTTATCGAATCTTTTCCGGTTTGATAATCAGTACAAAACTTTCTATATATGAGAATTGCCGGTGCCGCACTTAACCAAACACCTTTGGATTGGGATAATAATATTTCTAACATTATAGATGCAATCAACGAAGCCAGGAATAATCACGTCGACATCCTTTGTCTGCCTGAGCTTTGCATTACCGGTTATGGTTGCGAAGATTGGTTCTTAAGCGAATGGGTGCCAGAAACAGCTTTGAAACATTTGATTGATCTTATACCTCAAACCTCAAATATCACAGTGAGCTTTGGACTTCCGATAAGAATCAACAATCAGGTCTTTAATTGCGCCTGTCTTGTCAGAAACAAAGAAATCCTTGGTATTTCAGCCAAACAGTTCTTAGCAAACGATGGTGTACACTATGAGCCGAGATGGTTTACTCCATGGCTGCATTCTCAAATTGAAAGCTTTATTGTAGAAGGAAAAAACTATCCATTCGGAGACATTTTGTATGAGATCGATGGTGTTAAAATTGGTTATGAAATTTGCGAAGACGCATGGAGACCAGACAATGTAAGACCAGCTTCAAGACTTTGCAAAATGAATGTAGATCTTATTCTGAATCCTAGTGCGAGTCACTTTGCTTTTGCCAAATCGGATTTCAGATACAATCTGATTATCGGAAGTTCAGAAAAATTTAACTGTACTTATCTCTATGCAAACTTGCTTGGCAACGAGGCTGGCAGAATGATTTTTGATGGAGAAGTTTTGATTGCCAGAAACGGAAACCTCATCCAACGCAATGACAGATTATCTTTTAAAAACTTAAATCTGGTTTATGCGGATATTGATTTTTCCACGGGAAAAGTCTCTAATGAACCACTGCAGCCAGATGATAGAGAAAAAAACTTCGAATTTTGGGAGGCTGTAACACTCGGACTTTTTGATTATATGCGAAAAAGCAATAGCAAAGGATTTGTACTATCCCTCAGCGGCGGTGCAGATAGCTCTGCTTGTGCAATCATGGTTTCTGAAATGATTAAAAAAGGGATAAAAGAACTAGGGGTAAAAGAATTCTTAAATAAAGGTGGTCTCCCTCCTATTGTCGGAATTGAATCAGAACCATATGAAAATCAAATCAAAATAGTTACAGAAAAAGTACTAATCTGCGCTTATCAGGCAACCAAAAACTCCGGAAAAGAAACATTTGAATCTGCGCAAAAGCTTGCTGATTCTATTGGAGCTAGATTCTATCACTGGGATGTACAAGATCAGGTTTCGGGATATATTAAAACCATCGAACATGTACTGGCCCATCCTCTTACTTGGGAAAAGCATGATATTACCCTGCAGAACATTCAGGCCCGCAGTCGATCTCCAATAATATGGATGCTTGCAAATATCAATAATGCTTTGTTAATCACTACTTCCAACCGAAGTGAAGGAGATGTAGGATATGCCACCATGGATGGTGATACTTCTGGTAGTATTGCGCCAATTGCTGGTGTTGACAAGCATTTTATTCAACAATGGTTATCATGGGCTGAAAAAAATCTGAATCAACCGGGGTTGCGTTTTGTAAACTCACTGATCCCTACAGCTGAATTGAGACCAATTGAAAAAACTCAGACCGACGAGAAAGACCTGATGCCATACTGGCTATTGGTGGAAATTGAAAAACTAGCTATCAAAGACAAGAAATCTCCTTTGGAAGTATTTAATATTTTGGCCAAAGAAAATAAAACTGAGCCAACAATGCTTAAATCATATGTAGACAAGTTTTTTAAAATGTGGTCAAGAAATCAATGGAAAAGGGAAAGGTTAGCACCTGGTTTCCACCTTGATGAGTTTAATGTTGATCCGAAAACGTGGTGTAGGTTTCCTATTTTAAACAGTGGATTTAAAAATGAGTTAAAAAAACTTGAGGATTAATTTGAATTCTTTATCTGTAATATTTCCAGTTAAACTCAGGAAAATGATATGAATCAAGACTTGATGACAGCATTTTAAAAAATGATTCGTCAGTAAAAAATTTTAAAAACAAAAAATAGAATAAGAATAAGAGGCAAACATTCAATAAGGGAATCCTTATACTTGTTTTTTCCTTCGGCCTAAAAGATCTCGTTGTTTTCATAATTGAAAAATTTGATCACTTGGGTATTGATACGATAATGTTTCACCTAGGGTTAATCATCTAAAATAAAAATATTACAATAAGCTACTTATTAAATATAAAAACCAAGTTCAATCTATTCAAAATCTACGTTGATCGAAATACATAGTGTTAATAAGGGCAATTTAAGGCTTTCGAGAGCGAATTTTGTGGATAACTTTATCATCTAATTAAAAAACTCACATGATTCAGATTAGAATAATACAATTATTTCCATTTATAAATCTTTTCTTTCTTTTTAATTCTGATTTGATTTTATTGCAGGCCAAAAATTAATACAGCATGACTTTTAACTTTGTTCTCTGGGAAGCTTCTCCCGAGTTATTTTCCATAGGAAGCTTAACAGTAAGGTGGTATGGACTACTTTTCGCACTCGGATTTCTAATTGGCCAGCAAATTTTAATCTGGATTTACAAGACTGAAGGAAAATCAGAAAAGTATGTTGAAACGCTTACCATATATATGGTCGTGGCTACTATTCTTGGAGCAAGGCTTGGGCACTGTCTTTTTTATGAGCCCGAATATTACTTAACCCATCCCCTTGATATCCTGAAAATATGGGAAGGAGGACTTGCCAGTCATGGAGCTGCAGCAGGAATTCTAATAGCTATATACCTATACTCAAAAAAACAAACGGACCAAAGTTACCTATATGTTTTGGATCGTATGGTTATCACCATTGCCCTTGCAGGATGCCTTATCCGTTTGGGAAACCTTATGAATTCTGAAATTATAGGAAAACCTACAAGCTTTAGAGGAGGATTTATCTTTGCAAGAAGTATGGAAGATCTGCTTGAAAAAACTTACAAAACCTATATATACGATACTGAAATGAGCCTTAATGGAAAAGATAGTCTTGATGAGGCAGGAAGGACAATAGCAGGAATCGATCTAAGCTTTGAAGTACCTGGTGAAGAAAATAATGAAAGGGATATCAAGGCATTTGTAGAAGGTGCAATAAGAAAGACGATTGAAAAGGAATACAATGAACATATTGTATATGCGGAAAATCCACCTATCAAAATAGAAAAAATTGAAGGGGAAAAAGCTCAGAAGGTAACAGTGGGCGTATGGGGCGTACCAAGACATCCTTCTCAATTATATGAGGCAATTTCTTCTTTTCTACTATTCCTATTTTTGCTTTTTGGAGTATACAATAGAAAAAGGGAGAAAACTCCGGAAGGAAGAATATTTGGCTATTTCGTTGTGATTTTATTCTCTTTGAGATTTATATATGAATACTTTAAAGAACCACAAGTAGATTTTGAGCAAAATATGAGCTATAATATGGGGCAACTTTTAAGTATACCGTTAATTATTGCTGGTCTGTTTGTCCTGATAAACAGCTATCGCAAAAAAAATGAATTAAGCTAAGGCACTGGATCATAACCGTTGCCACCCCATGGGTGGCAACGGCCTATGCGTTTAATCCCCAGCCAGCTTCCTTTTATAGGACCATATTTTTTTACAGCTTCAATAAAATAAGCCGAACAGGTCGGATGAAACCTACAGGCAGCAGGGAAATAAGGGCTTATTGCTATCTGATAAATCTTTACCAGCAACAATATCAGCCATTTTAAAGGAGCTAATAATATTTTTAACATAATTTTCTTTTAAACCTCTTAATTCATACTACAGTTCCTGCTTCTTCGTAAATTTGAATATAAAACCACAAGGATATTATTAATAATGAGCAAATATTTGCATTTTTATTATAATAAAACAACTTCAATATTACTCGGAATCAGTTTTGATGTCTTTTAAGTTTTTCATTTTCTTTATTTCCTTTCTGATTCCAACTCTCATTTTTGCTCAGACAAATTCCCAATCTGAAGCTTGTGATACCTCCTTTATCATTATTAACAATATAAAACTGGACGGGAATAAACGAACTAAAGACAAAATTATACTGAGAGAATTAAGCGTATTTCCAGGAGATACAATTTGCAAAAAAGAACTTGAACCCTTGCTCATTAAAACACGAAACAGGATTTTTAATACAGGTTTATTTTTGAAAGCAGATGTTATCTTAATCGGTGATTCGATTTTACGTGAATTAAAAATAGTCGTAAAAGAAAGACTTTTCACTTATCCCCTTCCAATATTAAGTCTTGCCGACCGTAATTTCAATGAATGGTGGTACACCAGAAACCATGACCTTTCCAGAATTGATTATGGAGTAAACTTTATTAAGAAAAATGTAAGGGGAATGAATGAAACATTAAGGTTAAAAGTGAATGCCGGATTTTCCACAAAAGCAGAACTTACCTACACAATTCCCTATCTTGACCGCAAACAAAGGATTGGTCTAACCCTATTCTCCGGCATTATTGAAAACAAAAAAATCCCATACAGAACACTGGAAAATGAGTTGGCATATTATGAAGGGAAGAGTTTTGTCAGGCGAAGAATTACGGGCAGTGTCACATTCTCTTATAGACGGAGGTTTTACGAATTTCATAGCTTAAGCCTGGGATTTTTTACCAATAGAATATCAGATACAATAGCAGAATTAAACCCTGATTATTTCCTCAAACAAAGAGTTCAGCAGAATTATTTTGATCTGAAATACACCTTTACCTTTGACAGACGAGATATTACATTTTATCCTTTGAAGGGTTTTTATATAAAAGCAGAAGTAGATAAACAGGGACTTTTAAACTCAGATGATGTAAATATTTTCTCTTTTAAAACTGATGGTTCCGTTTACCAACCACTAGGTAAAGGATTCTTTGTCGCAGCTGGAACAGCTCTTAAATATTCAACTCCATCCAAACAACCCTATTTTAATATTCGTGGACTAGGATATATGAAGGATTATATTAGCGGATATGAACTTTTTGTAATAGATGGATCTTCATATAGCCTTTTTAAGACTAACATTAAATACAGACTTTTTAAAACAGAAAAGAAACTTAGTTTTCTACCAACCGAAAAAATCAGAAGTATTCCACTAACCCTTTATTTGAAAACTTATTTTGATACAGGATATGTGGTTGATCAGACATACACTCCTGGCAATGCCATACTTTCCAATCAGTGGCTATGGGGAGGAGGTTTTGGTTTCGATCTAGTAACTTATTATGATCTTGTGTTCAGATTTGAATATTCTGTGAACAAACAACTTCAGACAGGTCTGTTTTTGAGCCTTAAAGCAGCTATCTAAGCGAAAAGCATAAAGCGGAATGTGATATGTTTCGACTTTATACTTTTAGCGTTAAGCTTTTTGCTTTCACCTTTCAGCTTTTTCCAATATATTGCTCTGAATTGACCATAAAATATGGTATTTGTACCATTTGTTAAACAATTTAATCCCTAAATCATTTTAAGCTTTTATATTTTTTACCAAAAATCTATTGAGACTATCATGTTGAAAAAACTTATTGTATTTACTGTCTGTTTGCTCTTTTTAAATCCTTTCTGTCAGGCTGACGAGGGAATGTGGCTTCCTTTACTCATAAAGAGGCTTAATTATGAAGATATGCAAAAGAAAGGTCTCAAGCTAACTGCAGATGAGATCTACAGTGTAAATCACTCGAGCCTGAAAGATGCGGTTGTGAACTTTGGAGGTTATTGTACCGGAGAAATCATATCCGATAAAGGACTAATCCTTACAAATCATCACTGTGGTTATGAATCTGTTCAATCGCACAGTACAGTCGATCAAGACTATCTTACTGAGGGTTTTTGGGCAAAGAAAATGTCTGAGGAACTACCTACTCCAGGTCTTACTGTAACTTTTTTGGTGAGAATGGAAGATGTTACAGACAAAATTCTAGGAGAATGTGCTGGATTGAATCCTGAAGAAAAAGAAGCTAAAATCGAGCAGGTATCTGCAGATCTTGAAAAAACAGCTATAGCAGGAACACATTATACTTCGGAAATCAAAAGTTTTTTCGAAGGGAATGAATATTACCTGTTTGTTTATGAAGTATTCAAAGATATCAGACTTGTAGGAGCCCCTCCTTCAAGTATCGGAAAATTCGGTGGGGATACAGATAACTGGATGTGGCCAAGACATACTGGTGATTTTTCCATGTTCAGAGTCTATACTGCGCCAGATGGAAAACCTGCTGAATATTCAGCAAACAACGTCCCTTTAAAACCTAAATTTCACCTTACTATTTCACTAGACGGATATGAAAAAGGCTCTTTCTCAATGGTGATGGGATATCCTGGAAGCACTGAAAGATATCTTACTTCCGGAGGGGTTAAACTTGCTTATGAAATTACCAACCCTGACAAAATCAAAATCAGAGAAAAAAGATTGGCACTCATGAAAGAAGATATGGATGCCAACCCAGAGATCAGAATCAAATATGCTGCAAATTATGCTCAAGTAAGCAACTATTACAAATACTTCATAGGTCAGAATCAAGGATTAAGAAGGTTGGATGTTGCAGATCAAAAGAAAGCCAGAGAGCAAAAATTTCAGGAATGGGCAGATGCTGATCCTGAGAGAAAAAAGACTTATGGTGACTTGCTTCCTCAATTTGAGAAAACTTATGAGGAGTACAAAGTTGTTGCTCCTGCCTATACTTACCTAGAAGAAGCTGCCTTTGGTACTGAAATCCTCCTTTTTGCATACAAGCTGAATGGATTTTACCAAGCACTTCAAAATGCTAAAACACCTCAGGAAACTCAAGCTGCCGCGGACGCTGCCAAAGTCCAAGCTGACGAATTCTTTAAAAATTATAATCCACCAACGGACCAAAAGATCTTTGCAGCACTGTTACAAATGTACCATGATGATGTGAACCCCAAATTAGTCCCGACAGTACTCAAAGAAGCAGATAAGAAATACAAAGGAGACTTCTCCAAATTTGCTGCATATGTTTTTGCCAATTCGATCCTTGCGTCGAAAGAAAAGATGGACAATTTCCTTAAAAAACCTTCTGCAAAGGTATTGGAAAAAGATCCTGCTTTCAAAACAAGTCAAGCAATCATCAGTGATTTCAGAGCGCTGGCAGGCCCTTTCCTGGGAATGATTTTCGCTAAATTGGATGCTGCCAACAATTTATACCTCAGAGGAATTAGGGAAATGAATAAAGACGCTAAACTATACCCTGATGCTAACTTTTCTATGAGACTAAGTTATGGATCAGTTGAAGATTATTATCCGAAAGATGCCGCACACTTTTCATACTACACAACCATTGAAGGGATCATGGAAAAAGAAGACCCTAACAACGAAGAATTCATTGTCCCTAAAAGACTTGTAGAGCTATATAATCAAAAAGATTATGGTAGATATGGTTTTAAAGGAACCCTTCCTGTAAATTTTATATCTACCAATGATATTACCGGAGGAAATTCGGGCAGTCCTGTTATGAATGGCTACGGTCATCTGATCGGTTGTGCATTCGATGGCAATTGGGAAGCAATGAGTGGAGACATCATTTATGAACCCAAATTACAAAGAACTATATCGGTTGATATCAGATATATTTTATTCATTATTGATAAATATGCAGGCGCCGAAAATCTTATTAAAGAGATGACCATTGTACAAAATTACAAGTCGGCGTCAGCAAGTCAGGAAGAGCCGTTAGACCAAAACAAACCCGTCGAAACAATTAAAACAGGCAATAAAAAAATGGAAAAGGTGAATTAACTAAAGCCTTAAACAATTGAAGCATTTCTTCTAATAAACCCCAGCAGATTCTCTTCTGTTAGGGGTTTATTTATATAACCTGCAGCTATAGGAGAACTTTCTACCTTCTTAATATCATTTGTATTGGTACTTGTGGTTAAAACCACAATCATAGGTCTTTCAACAGTATTTAAATCCTGTTTTTCAAATTCTTCCAGAAACTCAAATCCATCCATTACCGGCATATTGATATCTAGCAGGATTAGAGTTGGCAGATCTTTCTTCCCACATTTTTTGAGATAATTAATCGCTTCCTGTCCATTGTTTGTCACAATAATTTCTTCTGACAAACCTATTCTCCTTATTAACCTGAGATTTATGTAATTATTGATTTTATCGTCATCAACAAGGAGAACTTTATTAAACTTTTTCTCTGGCATAACTATCCTTTCTAAATTATCCCTTTTATTTACTTTGGTAAAAAGATACTGAGGAAATCTTTACACAAATTGTGCCTGAATTCATCCATTCAACTCTCCTTCAATCCTATTCCTTTTTACAACGATTTATTTATCCCAAATATCTTTTTCTGACAAACAAAATTTGAATTCAATAGACACCTCCATTCACTTTTGACGGCGATTTTAAAGTGGATAAAGATAAGTTCATTTACTATACTGTAAATTAAGATCTTACATTTTTATACTTGAAGAAATTAATTATTCTTGAAGTAATATTGAGAAGAGGGAGAGTTGCTATGGCTAACATTAATTTAAGCTTTTTTTTGCAAAAAAATGAAACTACAAGAGCCAAACTTCTTATTTTTTGTTTTAGATAAAATGCAGATTTTATTAAGCAATAAATATTTTTAATTTTGCCGGTTCGCAAAGCATACCAAATATAAAAGATGGAAATTAAGAAGACATACAGTCCCAAAGAAGTTGAAAACAAATGGTATTCCTATTGGATGAATAATGGTTTTTTCGCAGCAAAGCCCAATCCTGATAGGGAACCATATACAGTTGTTATTCCTCCGCCAAACGTCACCGGGGTTTTGCATATGGGACACATGCTTAACAATACCATCCAGGATGTGCTGGTCAGAAAAGCTAGAATGGAAGGAAAAGAGGCTTGCTGGGTACCAGGGACTGACCATGCATCCATTGCTACTGAGGCAAAAGTTGTTGCAATGCTTAGAGAAAAAGGCATTAAGAAAAGCGATCTTTCAAGAGATGAGTTTTTGAAATACGCATGGGAATGGAAAGAGAAATATGGTGGTATTATACTTGAACAGTTAAAAAAACTAGGTGCTTCATGTGACTGGGACAGAACCAGGTTCACCATGGAACCAGCACTATCTGATGCTGTTATTGAAGTATTTATAAAATTATACAGAGATGGCCTTATATACAGAGGATACCGAATGGTTAACTGGGATCCTCAAGGGAAAACAGCTCTTTCTGATGAAGAAGTTATTCACAAGGAAGTAAATTCAAAACTTTATTTTCTCAAGTACCCAATAGATGGATCTGAAGATTATATAACGGTAGCCACTACAAGACCAGAAACCATCCTCGGAGATACTGCCGTTTGTGTAAATCCAAACGATCAGAGATATCAGCATCTGAAAGGCAAGAAAGCTATTGTTCCTCTTATCGGAAGGAAAATTCCTGTGATTATGGATGAATATGTTGACATGGAATTTGGAACAGGTTGCTTGAAAGTTACCCCTGCTCATGACGTAAATGACTATGCACTAGGTCAAAAGCATGGTCTTGAAGTCATTGATATCATGAATGATGATGGTACGTTCAGTGCCAAGGCCCAATTGTATGTAGGCGAAGACCGATTTAAAGTAAGAAAGCTCATTTCTAAAGAACTTGAGGAAAAATCATTTTTACTTAAGACAGAAGATATAAAAAACAGTGTTGGATATTCTGAAAGAACGGACGCTGTGATTGAACCAAGATTATCTCTTCAGTGGTTTGTTGACATGAAAAAATTTCTGGAGAAAAAACCAGAAGTTCTTTCCTCGGTGATGAATGATGAGATTCAACTTATTCCATCCAAGTTCAAAAATACATACAGACATTGGATGGAAAACATCAAAGACTGGTGTATTTCCAGGCAACTTTGGTGGGGACAGAGAATTCCAGCCTATTATCTGATTAATAATCCATCAGCTGAGCCTGTTGTAGCGCTCTCAGAACAAGAAGCGTTAGAGCAGTTTCAGAAAAATTATCCCGGCACAAAAGCTTCTGATTTAAAACAGGATGAAGATGTACTTGACACGTGGTTCTCTTCATGGTTGTGGCCGATTTCTGTATTTGATGGTTTTAAAGATCCGCAAAACAAGGACATCAACTACTTCTACCCTACCAATGACCTTGTAACAGCACCTGAAATTTTATTCTTCTGGGTAGCAAGAATGATCATGGCGGGCTACATGTTCCGTGGGGAGATACCATTCAAAAAAGTATATCTGACAGGTATTGTAAGAGATAAACAAGGCCGAAAAATGTCCAAATCTCTTGGTAATTCGCCTGATCCTTTAGATCTGATTGAAGAATATGGAGCTGATGGAGTAAGGGTTGGAATGCTTTTAAGTTCTCCTGCAGGTAACGATTTGTTATTTGATGAGAAGCTCTGCCTTCAAGGAAGAAATTTTAGCAACAAAATATGGAATGCTTTCCGTCTTATTAAAGGGTGGGATATTAAAGAAGGCTCAAATCCTGAAAATGCTCCTGCTATTGAATGGATGGAAACTAAATTGACAGCATCGTTAACAGAACTGGAAGATAACTTCTCAAAATACAGATTGTCAGATGCATTAATGACAGTTTATAAGCTGGTTTGGGATGACTTTTGTTCCTGGTACCTAGAGATGATAAAGCCTGGCTTTGAACAACCGATAGATCGCGATACATACAACAAAACTATTAGCATTTTTGAAAGACTACTCAAAGTTCTTCACCCATTTATGCCATTTATCTCAGAAGAATTATGGCATGAAATAAAAGAACGTTCTGCAAATGATTGTTTGATTGTTGCTGCTTGGCCACAAAGTAATGTTCTCAATAAAAAAATCATTGAGAACGGAGATTTAGCAATTGAAGTAATTTCCAACATAAGAAACATTAGAAACACTAAACAGATTACCAAAAATGATCCTCTAAAACTTCTGGTGAAAACAACTTCGGAAGAATTGGTAAAACATTTTGGTTATCTTATCAAAAAGTTAGCTTTCATAGAATCTATAGAAAGTACAGAAACTGCTATTGACGGAGCTGCTACATTTATTATCCGTAGTTCAGAATTTTATGTGCCACTAGGAGACTCTATTGATCCTGAAAAAGAAAAAGAAAATCTATTAAAGCAATTGGAGCATAAAAGAGGATTTCTTGCTAGTGTAGAGAAAAAGCTAAGCAATGAAAAATTCGTTGCCGGAGCGCCTGCTCCTGTTATTGAGCTTGAAAAAAAGAAAAAAGCAGATGCTGAAGCTGAAATTCAAGCATTAGAAAAAAGCCTGGCTAACCTCTAAAAAATGTATTAAACGTCGCAATACTTCTAAAGTTTCGGATTTAAACTTTTTCCATAAAAAGGCTGAAAATTGACAAAAATTTTCAGCCTTTTTTCCATTTTTTCAGTACACTACTTTCATGTTTAGATCAACTATCAAGTATTACGGGATGAAAAAATTAATACTCCTTAGTTCCATATTGTGCATACTTTCTTTTATAGGCGAAAATGCTTTTGCTCAAAATCCAGCTCAGACTAAAAAGAAAGCCAAAGCTGCCAAAAAAGGCAAGAACAAAAAGAAAGAACCATATCAAATAGTCTGGAAAGAAAGAGATTCTGATGGTGATGGTGTTCCAGACGGTAGGGATAAATGTATCCATACACCTAAAGGTGAACCTGTAACAACGTTTGGTTGTCCCTACGATGTTGATTTTGATGGAGTCTACGATTACGAAGACCAATGTAAAAACGAATCCGGACCCAAAGAAAACAAAGGTTGTCCGTGGGGAGACAGAGATAAGGACGGTATCATGGACAATAAAGACGAATGTCCTGACGTTCCTGGATTACCTCAATATAGGGGCTGTCCTGATACAGATGGAGACGGAATCCAGGACAAAGATGATCAGTGCCCTAAAGAAAGAGGTACAGTTGCATTAAAAGGTTGTCCTCCCGCTTTTGTTGATACAGACGGAGACGGAGTTGGAGATTATGATGACCTATGCATGAGAACTCCTGGTATTAAATCTAACAAAGGTTGTCCTGAAATTAAACCAGAAGAAAAGAAAGCATTGGAAGAAGCATTTAAAAATTTATTATTTGAAACAAACAGTGATGTTATTATCAGTTCTTCATACAACTCACTGAACAAGCTTGCTTCAGTAATGGTAAACAATCCTAAATCAAAGCTGCATTTAGAAGGACATACAGATAATGTTGGCGATGACAACTCTAACATGGATCTTTCAAAAAGAAGATCAGAATCTGTTAAACGTTATCTTGGAACCAAAGGTGTAAGCGCAAACAGAATCACAACTGATGGTTTTGGAGAAACCAAACCGGTAGACACGAACGATACCGATGCTGGCAGACAGGCCAACAGACGTGTAGAGATGAACATTATGTATGAATAGTATTATTCCCAAATAATATCTAAATAAAAAATCCGGTCAAATTGGCCGGATTTTTTATTTAGATCATTAGTACTTTTAGCTTTGTGCTTTCAACTTTTCAAAACCGAGCAGCTAGAATCAATTTCATATCCTTATGCTTCATATTAAATTTCTTAGCTATATAAGGATTGGTAAGACTTCCTTTATAAGAATATACTCCTTTCATGAACCATTCTTTGGAATAAATTAATTCCTCTGTCCCTCCTTTTTTGGCTATCTGTAAAATAATTGGAGTGAATATGTTACTTAGTGCAGTTGTAGCTGTTCTTGCAACCCTTGATGCAATATTGGGAACACAATAGTGAATCACATCATATTTTCTGAAGATCGGGTTTTTGTGACTTGTAACCCTACTTGTTTCAAAACAACCACCCTGATCAATACTCACATCGATAATCACTGAATTAGGCATCATTTCAGCGACCATATCTTCAGTTACTACGCATGGACTTCCCTCGTCAGATCTTAAAGAACCTATAACTACGTCTGCTTCTCTTAATTCTTTTCTTAAAGTAATAGTATCAATTGTAGAAGTATAAATCTGAAGTCCCAGATCATGCTTTAATCTTCTGAGCTTATAAACCTGGTTGTCAAATATCTTGACTTCACATCCCAATCCGGCAGCAGCGCGGACAGCATATTCCGCTACTGTTCCAGCTCCAAGAATCACAACTTTTGTAGGTGGTACCCCTGTAATTCCTCCTAATATAACACCCTTTCCATTTTTGCTATTGAGATATTCAGCTGCAATTAGCATAACAGTACTGCCTGCTATTTCACTCATTGCTCTTACCACTGGCATTCCTCCTACCTTATCTTCAATAAATTCAAAGCCAAGCGCAATCAACTTTTGCTTATTGATAGCCTGAACTAGTTCTGGTGTAAGTGTTGAAATCTGAAGTGCTGAAAACAATGTACTTCCTGGCTTCATCATGCTTATTTCCTGAATGGTTGGCGGTTCAATCTTTAGAACAATATTAGACTGAAATACTTCCTGGGAGGAATAAGCTATTTTAGCGCCAGCATCACTGTATTCTTTATCTGAATACTTTGCAGATACGCCGGCACCGGTTTCTACAACCACATCGTGGCCATTATTAACCAACAATGCTACTGCTTCCGGAGTTAGACAGACCCTATTTTCAAGGTCCTGTATCTCCTTAGGAATACCAATATTAAGACGGGTTGTACCTTCAGGAATTTTCAATAGTGCTTCCTGAGGATATAAGGCATGTTCTTTTGCCAGAGCTTCAATACCCGATTTTAAGCTGCTTTTCATGTTTTAGAAAGATGAAAAATTCTTTGTTGATTATTATCTACTTTTAGAGAAATTCTTAAATGATGAGGAGGAATTAGAGATTCTATTTTTGAAGGCCACTCAATAAGACATATATTTCCTGAAGAAAAATACTCTTCACTCCCTATATCAAGAGCCTCAGTCTCGCTTTTTAGTCTGTAAAAATCAAAATGGTAAATGCTATTGCTGTTATTTCCAAGATATTCATTTACCAAAGCAAACGTAGGACTGCTGACATTTTCAGAAACACCCAGTCCTTTGCATATTTCCTTGATCAAAGTTGTCTTTCCTGCTCCAATCTCACCCTCAAACAGCCATACCTTTTCCGATCCGGCAAATTTTATTATTTCCCCTGCTACCTGTTTGAGTTCGGACAGGTCCTTGCTCAGTAAAATTTTAAAAGGTTGTGTACTTTCTCCCATGAATTGATTGAAAGAAGAATGGTCTGGTTGTAAATTTACAAAAATTTATCAACCAGTCAATCCATTTAATCTCCCAATAAACCTTACTTTGGAGACAAGGTTATAAAAGGTATAATCATTTCTTCCAAAGAAACGCCACCATGCTGGAAAGTATCTTTGTAAAAATTGACGTAGTAGTTATAGTTATTTGGATAAGCAAAGAAGTAATCTTCAATAGTAAAAACGTAAGCTGTAGAAACATTTCTTTTGGGCAGAAACATACGCTCAGGCTTTCTACAGACATATACATCCTTTTCATCAAAGCCAAGGTTTTTACCTTGCTTATATCTCAGGTTAGTATTTGTGCTTTTATCTCCGATTATTTTAAATGGCTTTTTCACTCTTATAGTGCCATGATCTGTTGTAATGATCACTCTGCCTTTTTTCTCTGCAATTTTTTTTAATGCTTCAAGTAACGGAGAATGCTGAAACCAGGAATTAGTTAAAGATCTATATGCTGATTCATCAGGTGCGAGCTCTCTCACCATTGCCATATCCGTTCGGGCATGGGATAGCATATCGACAAAATTGTAGACGATCACATTTAACTTATTATTCATAAGGTTAGTGATATTATCCAGCAAAGATTTGCCGTGAGAAATATTGATAATTTTATTGTAAGAACTCTTAATATCTAGTTTATTCCTGACTAACTGAGCCTTTAGAAGTTCTTCTTCGAAATTATTCTTCCCTTCCTCCTCTTCATCACTTACCCAATACTGAGGAAATTTTTTCTCAATTTCGGAAGGGAGTAATCCTGAAAAAATTGCATTTCTTGCATAAGCAGTAGTAGTAGGCAATATAGAATAATAGTTAATCTCCTCATCTACATTAAAATATGCATTAATGGTTGATTCCAGAACTTTCCACTGATCATATCTAAGATTATCAATAAGAATAAAAAATAAAGGCTGATCTTTTTCTAAAAGTGGAAATACTTTCTTTTTCATAATCTGATGAGAAAGAACAGGTTTTGAAGAATCAGCATCATTTAACCAAGACTCATAATTATCAATAATGAAATCAGCAAAGTTCTTATTGGCTTCACTTTTCTGCATATCGATAATATCCTTCATACTTTTGTTTTCGGTATTATCAATTTCCAATTCCCAATAAACCAGTTTTTTGTATATCTCAGCCCACTCCTCATGTCCGATGCGGTCATTATAAGCCATGCTGAGATTTCTGAAATCCTGCTGATAACTGATATTTGTTTTTTCAGTAACAAGTCTTTTATTATCTAATATCTTTTTGATACTCAATAATATCTGATTCGGATTTAATGGTTTAATGAGATAGTCAGCGATTTTGCTCCCGATGGCTTCTTCCATGATATGCTCTTCTTCACTCTTGGTGATCATGATTACCGGAAGATTCGGTTTTATAGCTTTGATTTGACTTAGTGTTTCCAAGCCGGTCATTCCAGGCATATTTTCATCAAGAAATACGATGTCATATTTCTCTTCATTACATTTCTCTAACGCATCTGCCCCGCTAGGTACAGGAGTTACATCATAGCCTTTATTATTAAGAAAAATTATGTGGGGTTTAAGTAGATCTATTTCATCATCCGCCCATAAAATATTATATCTTTGCATAGAATTAAAATTCGTAAACACTAAAAGTACATTAAATCCTTATTAATAAGTTTCGTTAACTTAAAAAGTTTTGAATAAGAAGAAAATATTCAACGATCCGGTTTACGGATTTATTACAATTCCCGGAAGTTTCATTTTTGATATTATTGAGCATCCCTATTTTCAGCGACTGCGAAGAATAAAACAATTAGGACTTACAGATCTTGTTTATCCCGGCGCTCTCCATACAAGGTTCCATCATGCTCTTGGAGCTATGCATTTAATGGGTATGGCCTTAAACAGGCTAAGGAGTCGTGGGCATCAGATCTCTGAAGAAGAAAAAGAAGCCGCTTTGGCTGCCATATTATTGCATGATATTGGCCACGGTCCTTTCTCACATGCCCTGGAGAAAACACTCCTTTCCCATATAGCTCACGAAAAGCTTTCCTACCTTATCATGGAAAAGTTGAATAAAGAGTTTAATGGGAAACTAGATCTTACCATAAAAATGTTTCTCAATTTATACGAAAGAAAATTCTTCCATCAACTTATTTCGAGCCAGCTCGATATGGATAGAATGGACTATCTTAAGAGAGACAGCTTTTTTACTGGAGTAATGGAGGGAACCATTGGTGCCGACAGAATTATTAAAATGTTAGATATCGTTGATGATGAGCTGGTTGTAGAAGAGAAAGGAATTTACAGCATTGAAAATTTCTTATCATCCAGAAGGTTGATGTACTGGCAGGTTTATTTGCACAAAACTACCGTGTGTGCGGAAAAAATGCTGATTCAGATAATAAGGAGAGCTCAGCATTTATCTCTGACAGGTGAAAATCTATTTGCATCGGAAGCATTAAACGTGTTTCTACAGCAAAAAATAACACTTGAAGATTTCACTCAAAATCATCACTACCTTCAGGCTTTTACCAGTCTCGATGATTATGACTTGTGGGGAGCGATTAAAATATGGAAAAATCATAAAGACCCAGTATTATCGTTACTATGCAATCAGCTACTGGAAAGGAAGTTATTTCGAATCGAAATTTCCAGAACTCAATTTGAAGAGGAAAAGATAGAGCAGCTAAGAAAAGAAGTAGTTAAAAATCTAGGATTACCCGAAGAACACTCGGAATATTTTGTCGTAAACGGGGTTTTAAGAAACAGGGCATATCTACCAGTAAGTAATAAAATAAATGTTCTTACAAAAAGGGGACAAGTATTGGACGTAGCCCAGGCATATGATCTTCCCAACATAAAGGCCATAAGTAAAATAGTAAAAAAACATTATTTATGCTGGCCTAAAAATGTATCTTTGTAGGATGGTTCATAGTTAATAATTTGTTTAAATTAGTTTAATGGAATTTACCACAGGACAGATTGCCCATTTAATTGGGGGTGAAGTCAAAGGAAGTGATAGCCTGAAAATCAATAAACTGGCAAAAATTCAAGAGGGTCAGGAAGGTTGTATCTCCTTTTTATCCAATTTAAAATATGAACCTTATTTATATACCACCCAAGCTTCGGCTGTTATAGTTGACAAGAAATTCGTTCCCAAAAGCGAGGTAAAAACCACTTTAATTCTTGTTGACGATCCATATACCAGTTTTACTACGCTTCTTGAAGAATATCATAAATTCATAAGTTTCATGAAAACTGGTGTAGAGAATCCGTCTTTTATCGGGCAAAATTCTAACACAGGAGAAAATATTTATCGCGGAGCGTTTTCATATATAGGTAATAACTGCCAAATCGGAAAAAATGTAAAAATTTATCCACAGGCCTATATTGGAGATAATGTTACAATAGGAGACAACACCATTATTTTCTCTGGAGTAAAAATTTACTCAGATTCAAAAATCGGAAGCTATTGTACATTTCACTCAGGGGCTGTTATAGGCAGTGACGGTTTTGGATTTGCACCCCAACCGGATGGTACTTATAAAACCATCCCTCAAGTAGGAAATGTAATTATTGGAAATCATGTAGATATCGGTGCAAATACTGTAATCGATTGCGCTACAATGGGATCAACAGTAATACATGATGGTGTAAAACTTGACAATCTGATTCAGATTGCTCACAATGTAGAAATTGGAAAAAACACTGTGATCGCCGCACAATCCGGGATTTCCGGATCTACCAAAATTGGAGAAAATTGCGTTATCGCGGGTCAAGTTGGAATCGTAGGACATATCACACTGGCAAATAAAACTAGCATCGGTGCTCAATCCGGTGTTGGCAAATCGGTAGTAACAGAAGGAACTGCAATACACGGTTCCCCTGCTTTTGAATATAAAAAATTCCTGAAATCCAGCAGTGTTTTCAGAAAACTTCCGGAATTGCAAAAAAGAATTGAAGAACTTGAGGAAAAAATTATAAATTTGCCGACTTTATAAGGGTTAAATGAACGTAAAACAGCATACCATCAAGAGTCCCGTATCTATTTCAGGAGTAGGATTACATACAGGAGTAAAAGTTAACATGACTTTTGTACCTGCACCACCTAATCACGGGATTGTTTTTCAAAGGGTTGACCTTGAAAACCAACCTATTGTTGAAGCAGACGTCGACTATGTAGTTGACCTTTCAAGGGGAACCACAATTGAAAAAAATGGAGCAAGAGTAAGTACAGTAGAGCACACGCTTGCTGCACTTATGGGATTGCAGATCGACAATGTCCTCATCCAGATAGATGGTCCTGAAACTCCCATAATGGACGGAAGCTCTCAGCCATTTGTTGAGGCACTAGAGACTGTCGGATTTCAGGAACAAAATGCATTAAGAAACTTCTTTGAAGTTCCGCATAGCATCTTCTATAAAGACAACGAGAAGAATATAGAAATCGCAGCACTTCCACTTGACGATTATAGAGTTACTGTAATGGTAGACTATAATTCTCCGGTTTTAGGTAGTCAGCATGCTTCTCTTACAAATATCAACCAGTTTTCCAAAGAGATCGCCTCATGTAGAACTTTCTGTTTCCTACATGAGCTGGAAATGCTTCAGAAACAAAACCTTATTAAAGGTGGAGATCTTAACAATGCTATTGTAATTGTAGACAGAGTTGTACAGGATCATGAACTGGAACACCTTGCAAAATTATTCAATAAGCAAAAAGTAGAGGTTAAGAAAGAAGGAATTCTAAATAACCTAGAATTACGTTATAAAAATGAGCCGGCAAGACACAAACTTCTTGATGTAATTGGAGATCTTGCTTTAGTCGGAAGACCGTTAAAAGCTCAGATCCTTGCAGCTCGTCCTGGGCACGCTGCAAACGTAGCATTTGCGAAAAAAATTAAAAAAATCATGAAAGAGGCGTCTAAGAATCAGATTCCTCATTATGATCCAAATATGCCTCCGGTACTTGATGTAAATCAGATATACAAGGCACTACCTCACAGGTATCCGTTTAAACTTGTTGATAAAATATTTTATCTTGACGAAACAACGGTAGCAGGTATCAAAAATGTAACCATCAATGAGCCTTTTTTCCAAGGGCACTTCCCGGGAAATCCTGTAATGCCAGGAGTAATGCAAATTGAAGCAATGGTTCAAACAGGAGGAATTTTAGTATTAAATACAGTACCGGATCCTGACAACTATTGGACCTACTTCCTAAGTATAGAAAGCTGCAGATTTAAAAGATTTGTAGTTCCCGGAGATCAGATAATATTCAAATGTGAGTTATTGGCTCCTATAAAAAGAGGAATTGCTAAAATGCAGGGACAGGCATTTGTTGGTAATAATCTGGTTTGTGAAGCAGTAATGTCTGCAAGTATTGTAAGGAAAGACACAGGAAAATCCCTATGAATCAACCTTTAGCTTATATACATCCTCAGGCAAAAATTGCCAGAAATGTTGTAATTGAGCCTTTTTCGACAATTCATAAAAATGTTGAAATAGATGAAGGTACCTGGATCGGTCCAAATGTGACCATCATGGAAGGTGCCCGAATCGGAAAAAACGTAAAAATTTATCCAGGAGCTGTTATCTCTGCTCCCCCTCAGGATCTTAAGTTCTCAGGTGAAGAAACAACTGCAATCATTGGCGACAATTGTGTCATCAGAGAATGCGTAACTATCAATAGAGGTACTGTAGAAAAATACAAAACCGAAGTTGGTAAAAACTGCCTTCTTATGGCCTATGTGCACGTTGCCCATGACTGTATAATTGGAAACAATTGTATCCTCGCTAATTCGGTTCAGCTCGCAGGTCACGTAACAGTAGATGATTATGCTATAGTTGGTGGTTCAAGCGCTGTACACCAGTTTGTCAGAATAGGTGCGCACGCTATGATCTCTGGAGGCTCGCTTGTAAGAAAGGACATTCCTCCTTATACCAAAGCAGCAAGAGAACCACTAAGCTACTGTGGTATCAACTCTATTGGTCTTAGAAGAAGAGGTTTCAGCAACGAAAAGATCAACGAAATACAAGAAATCTACAGAACAGTATATCTTAGAGGATATAACAATTCAAAAGCATTAGATCATATTGAAGTGAACTTTACTTCTTCAAAAGAGAAAGATGAGATTGTAAATTTCATTCGCAGCTCTGACAGAGGTATCATGAAAGGGTTCAGTCAGTAAGAAATGAATATTATCGCTGAAAATTTAGGCAAGAGATTTGACCGCAATTGGCTTTTCAGAAATCTTAACCTGAATTTTCAGCGAAATCAATCCTATGCCATTACCGGTAGAAATGGATCTGGGAAATCTACTTTAATCCAGATACTTGCCGGACTTTCCTCTCCCAACGAAGGAAAAGTAAAATACTTTTCAAATAATACAGAAATCTCTGCTGATCACCTATATCAAAAACTCACTTTTACTGCCCCCTATCAGGATCTCATTGAAGAATTAACCTTAGAAGAAATTATTGATTTTCATCTCACATTCAAGAAATTCAAAAACAATCTTTCCAAAAAGGATTTCATTAAGATACTGGGGCTTGAAAAGGCTTCTGACAAAAAGTTGATATATTTTTCATCTGGAATGAAGCAAAGAGTAAAACTTGGCTTTGCAATGTATACCGAATCCGAAATACTTTTCCTAGATGAGCCTACCGTAAATCTTGACGCAGCAGGAATAAACTGGTACAAAACTGAAATTCTCCAAAACATAAAGGATAGAATTGTGATTATCTGTTCTAATCAACCTTATGAATATGATTTTTGTCATGACATCATAAAGGTTGAGGATTTTCATAAATCCTGAAAATTTGGAACAAGACAGATACTCAAAATTTGTAAAGAGAAATGAAGAAACCTTTTGGATGATTGCATTACTGCAATTAGCCATATTCTTCCTTGTATTATTCCTTCCGTCTTTAAACAGGGAGAATCTTAACGATTTACTTACATGGATTTGCCCTTCCTTTCTGTTCAGTTTTCTGATTGTATCCAGATTATATTACTATTCCAGAGTAAAAAATTTACTTAATGAAAGTACGAGATTTAAAGTAAGATCCTTTTTAAGACTTAGCTTTAGGAAATGGATTATTATCCTTTGCGGAAATTTTCTTTGTCTCTTTTCTTACCTTTTAAATCACGACCCGACATTCTTATTTCTCTTTGGAGTCGGACTTTCATCATATCTCTTTGCCAAGCCTTCAGTACTGAGAATGACGAGGGATTTCAGAATTCCTGCAACTGAAGTTCAGCCTCGTGAAAGCAGACTCGCATTTTTCATTCCATCACAAATCATTGCCTTTGCCATCTCTGCTTATTTCTTTAAGGAAATAGCATTCGCTTATCAGGCAGGAGAAGATCAGGATTTGGCATTGCTAATAGAAAACTGTGTAACAGAAAGCGGACTGGAAAGCTATTATCCTTCAGAAACAAAAAACTATTGTGAGTGCACAAGCTCTAAGATTATGGAGAGATATTCCAACGAAGAAGTACAAGAACATAATAAACTTCCTGCTGCTCAACGAAATTATATTTACAAAGAAATTACAGACAGATGCTTTGTAGAAAACTTCAGACATGTTTTGGCTGACACATTAACTAAAAGATCTTATCGTAAATCTAAGGCTAAATAGATTTCATTTTATTTTTGACATAAAAAAGTTGGACAACCTAAGCTGCCCAACTTTATTGTTCTTTGATAACAATATGTATTACTATTTCACAATCGCTTTCAATGTTTGCACCTTGCCATTCTGAATCAATCTGATCATATGCATACCTTTACCTTCTAGATCTAAAGGAGTCTCAGGAGTATAAGCATTATCTTCGTGAATCAACTGTCCAAGTGCATTATAAATTTTAAGATCATATTGCCCCTTTCCTGAAATTACAATTTTCCCCTCGGATGGATTGGGGTATACTGATGATAAATTCTCTACAATATTCGTGTTACCTGTGATAATTTCGGCTTGTATTTCTTCTTTTTCACCTGCTTCATTGGAAGTCAGATACAGTCCTGATGCCAATACTGAATTTCCGGAAACACGTGCAGTAGGAAGCGTAATAGTGCAACTTACAGTGACTCCCTTAGAGGCTTTCTCAGAGTAATAAACAGTTATCTGATTGGTATTGATTCCTGACACTATTTCTCCTCCCCAGGCAAACCATGAATATGTTGCACCTGGATAATCACTTGGCGCTGTGAATGTGTAATAACCTTTGCCCATATTTAACGCATTTTGCCACGTAATTTCAAAATCACGATTCAATACGCGAATTTTGAATGAAGTACTATCTTCATTGCATTCAGGATTTGTAGCTAACACATAATAATCTCCGGGAGAAAGATCATTTCCTGTAACTAAGTTTTCATACTTATCATCCGTGAAGAAACTGAATTCTGTACCATTATGATTAGTATTATGATCAAGATAAATTTCTTTCAGTACATTTTTATGAAAGACATTATTAAAGCCATAATAATCTCCGTCAATCATATAAACTAAAGAACCTCCATAACTATCTTTAGACATAATCACATCAGTTGTCATCAATTTAGTGGGTACTTTAGGCACAAAATTATAGTAATAATTATTACATATTCCAAGAGTAATATTAGGCTGATAGCTTATTTCAATCCGAGGGAATTTCGTTGACATGTACTTCCACATTGTAGCTAAATCAATTGCAGCAGGATTTATAGGTAATACATCACTAGGTTTTGCATTATCGCTTTTATCAAGGAAAGTCATATCTGCCAATTCTTCTGCGGTTGCAACATGACCATCTAAATAAACATAAGGCCTTATATCTAAAATATCATCCAGACAAATAGATGGCATGTTTCGAAGCTCCAGATTATGACATGGGCTCTCCTCTACCTTTACATACATTTCCTCTGAATGAATATCATCAGCAGAACAAATAGCATAACTCAATCTTATTCTATAGGTCCCTTTTCCAAATAAAGTCCAGTCAGTAAGATTTTTAACAGCAGTTTCCGGATTTACACCGTCATATAAAAACAATCTATCATGAAATTCTTCAGTATCTTTTCCTGTACCCCAGTATGCTATGTTACTAAAAAAGTCCTTTGAAAAATTTACTTTAGCCCCCTTTTCAACCGTGTACTTTAATGTGTCTTTTATAAAGTATTTAGTTGGTGGTTGAATGATATTAATAAAGATTGCAATTCCATTATGTCCATTAGCTGGAGTGTTCTGCTTTTCTATATAGACCATTTCATAGTCACTATATTTAAATCCTCCGGTTATTTCTGTTGTAGTTATAACAGAACCATTTAATTGAAGGAGCCTATAATTACTCACATTATCTTCAGGATCATTAAGATCTTTAATTCCACATTGAGTATAAATATTTTCAAGAGTAATCAAAGTGTCTGCACATGAAGACATTCGATTTCCATTGTCAGCTGCAATAAAAGTACCTGAAGTTTGTGCTAATGCCATACCTCCAAAAAGCACTTTAACAATGGATAATAGTAGTTGTTTTCTCATAGTTTAATTGGTTTGATAATTAAAAATTTTCCTCTATAAAAGGGCGAAGTGGTCTTCTTTGTACGATTATCAGGATCGAGAGTTCAAGTTATAAAAATACAATATAATTCTCAGTCATACAGAGGACTTGAAAATTCAATCCTGACAATAAGAATCTATCTATCTCGTTAAGAACATTTTACAATTATAGTTTGACAAATAAAATTGAATGAAAGTAAAAAAGTTTCATAGCTTAAAGTACAAAAAAATAATCAACTAGGTATTCTAAAATTAAGTTAACATTAGACTTCAAATCTTTTTTCCATTATTGAATCAATAAAATTCATAAAGTCAATGGGAATGTTATAAAAAATTAATCAAATAATTCTTTATTCTGCATAACTCGAACGGAATTTTACTCCCCATTTGCCATTCTCTTTTGTTACAATATAAAGCGATTCATAAACACCTATCAAACTCCCATCAGCGCGATAACGTGAGAAGCGAGTATCTACATGAACTTTATCTGCTGATGCCTGCACTATATTTCTATGATCCCATTTGCTATGATGCCAGCCTGATTTTTCAAGTCTGATAAATACTGTAGAATCCAATGTAGCACTTTCCAGAACAGACATTTTACCACTCGCTAAGCGGTAATGAGGAAAATGATATGTCAACTGCCATGCCTTTGCATCTTTGGAATTAAAGGCATTCATGTATTGATCAAGAACCTTAAGAACATCTTTTTTAACCTGAGTATTGATATCATGCGTGCCCCTTTCATTATCATTAGAAACAAATGAAGCACTTACAAATAGTGCCGTTATAAATAAGAATGCGCAGAACATTGTATAATATTTCATATTTACATTGCTTTTATTTTATATTAAAAATGGTGGAGGCATTTCATCCTCCACCTTTGAATTGTTACTCTTTTGCTTCTGAAATATTGGGCTTTATTACTGCTTTAAAAGAACCTCTGTTCAGACAATCAGTCCAGTCGATAAGCGGATAAACATTATACTTTCTGGCTTCCGCATCAAACAAGGCTTTCAGCTCTTGTAACTTCTCAGGATATTTGGACGCAAGATTTATACGTTCATTAAAATCTTCATTCAAATTATATAACTCCCAAACATCCTTTTCAAAATTCCTTTCCACTTTGTTTTCTCCAGGATATGAAACAAGATCGTAGAATGCAGGTGTATGAGCAGCTTCAGCCTTCCAGCCATCCTTATATATAGATCTTGATCCGAAAATATTATAATATTGAACTGTATGCTTTGAAACAGCGCTTGCATCATTCAAGGAATATGCCAGACTTGTTCCTTCAATTGGCTTTTGTTGTATTCCTTTAATGACAGGCTGAGGTTTAATTCCAGTCAATTCAACTGTAGTAGGAAAAAGGTCAATCAAATGTCCATATTGAGTCCTTATTGATCCTTTATCTTTAATACCTTTTGGATAAAAGACAATCAAAGGGTTCCTGGTCCCTCCTTCTGAGTTAGCATCTTGTTTCCAATGTTTAAAAGGAGTGTTAGCAGCCTGTGCCCAACCAATAGGGTAATTTGTATAGGCCTCAGCTGAGCCGATTTTATCATAGTTCTTTAATAGATCTCTTAAGATTTCATCTTCAGGGACAGTATTCTTGGGTGAAAATTCACTTTGAATAACTCCATTTTTTGCACCTTCCTGACTGGCTCCATTATCTCCTATAACAATAAATATAGCCGTATTTTCAAGCTGTCCAGAATTCTTAAGGTGACTTACAATTCTTCCAATTTCATGATCTGTGTACTCAAGAAATCCTGCATATACCTCCATGAAGCGAGCATAGATTTTTTGTTCTTCAGGTTTAAGATCTTTCCATGCTTTCACCCTTGAATTGCGTGCAGGCAATTGAGCTGTTGCTGGTACTACTCCAAGCTTCTTTTGATTTGCAAGTACCTGTTCACGGAACTTATCCCATCCCTGATCAAATTTACCTCTGTATTTATCACTCCATTCCCTCGCCACCTGATGAGGAGAGTGAGTAGCACCAGGAGAGAAATATAGGAAGAATGGCTTATCAGGAGCTATTTTCTTTTGATTGGATATATAGTTGATTGCTTTGTCGGCAATCAATTCATTAAGATGTCTTCCATCGGATTTAACATGTTTATTATCCTCAACAAGATCAGGCTTGTACTGATCAGTAGCACCACTAAGAAAGCCATAAAAGTGGTCAAATCCCTTACCTGAAGGCCACCTTTCGAATGGACCAAGATCAGTAGATTCATCATCTGGGGTTAAATGCCATTTACCAAGAGCATAAGTATTATAACCATTTTCTCTGAATGTTTCTGCTACTGTGCCTGCCTCTGAAGGAATATGGCCATCATATCCAGGAAAATCAGCTGAAAGAAAATCATGTGGGAATCCTCCCATATGAACAGAATGATGATTCCTACCTGTAAGTAAGGCTGCTCTTGTAGGCGAACATATTCCTGTTGTATGAAAATTGGTATATCTTAAACCATTGTTAGCAAGACTATCAAAAGTTGGAGTATTGATCAATCCGCCGAAAGTAGATGTGGCACCGAATCCAACATCATCAAGCAATATCCATATCACGTTAGGAGCACCGGCTGGGGCTTTCTTCAGATACGTAACCTTATCGGGTTTTGATTCTGAAAGTGTTTTACCAATCGTTCCTTCGAATTTCTTGTTCTGCGAAAATGCAGGCAAAGCAAGCCCTGCACCCAATACAAGTACTGATGCAAGCTTTGTTGTTTCTCTTAAAATCTCTTTCATTATTTCCTTATTTAATGTTAGGCATTTTTTAATTCCTTTATAACCTCTAAATCATCCCCTTCCTCTTTTACTTCTGGTCCATCTTTAGCCAGCTCACTACTTATGATTGGGGATTTGAATATTGGCCAAAGCCATTGTGCATACCATGGATCATCTTCATAGTTGGATATGCCGTACTGCTTTGGAAATTTTCTGCTAATGTGAGCGGTTCCAAATATTAAATCCCAGATAAACAGAATACCTCCGAAATTCCCCTTATAATATCCAATGCCATCACCGTGAGAAGCCGCGTGATGCGCATGATGTGTAGCTGGCGTTACTAAGAGTCTTTCCAAAAACCAGGCAACAGGATGTAAAATCTTATATCGATACAAAACCTTATCCCATTTTACACTTGTATGGCAAGCATAGGACCAGACTGTCTGAAACCCGTTAAACAAAAGAGCAGGACCACCAAGACCCAGATAGACCAAAGCCGCAGTAATATAGAACTGAGATAGAAAGGCTACATAAAAAATATTTTGTCTGGAATTCACCACAACACTCATATATCTCGCTGAATGATGTGTCCTATGGAATCGCCACAATACAGGTATCTGATGATGCAGACGATGATACCAGTATTGAGAAAGATCAATGGTGACCAGAATAATAAAAAATCCAAAAATAAATGGTATCCAGACAAAAGCATCTTTAAGACCAGGAAGAATAAATGGTAATATTTTCAATGAAAAGAAGCCTATAAGGGCCGAAAAAATAAATCTTGGAGCGATAAGACATACGATATCAAGTATCTTATCATTCTTCGACCATTTGCCTTCGAGCAAACCAAAGAATAATTCAACAGAACCGAGAATAAGGATAAATACCATAATCCCCCATCCGTTGAGATTTTGTATTGCAGATTCAAAAAACTTGATCATATGTATATTAGTTAATGGCCCATATAAGTAATAGAATTGCTACTGTGACTAATGTCACAGGAAGAATAAAAACCAGTATAGAAGCTAGTATTTTCTTGCCAATGAGTATGAGATCCTTTAAAATCATATATATATCCTTTATAATCAAATAGGGAAATAATTGAACTCACCATTGTTATTATATTTCATATACATTACACTTGGCCAACGAGGAGCCTGAACACTATTTTCCCATTTTAACAGTTCTTGTTTTAACTCATCTACTTTTCCTTTATTCGTAGAAGCGAGGTTATGACTCTCCGAAACATCATTCTTTAAATCAAAAAGCAATGTTTGATTTTCTTTTTCATTGATATATAATTTATAATCACCTTTTCTTACAGCCTTTGCAAATCCGACTCTCCAGAAAAGGCTTTCATGCGGTCTCTCTTTCTTTTCACCATTCAGGTATGGAATAAGGTTTACCCCATCATAACTTACATCTCCTGGAAGAGATGCTCCTGTTGCTGCTGCTATGGTCGTAAAAAAGTCAAGAGATGAGACCGGCTGATCAAAATCTTTCCCTCCCTTTATGACAGCAGGGTACTTGATAAAGAATGGAACTCTGATACCTCCTTCGAAATTAGTAGCTTTACCGGCTCTTAAAGGTTTATTATCCAGAACATGCGTGTAAGTTGCGCCCCCATTATCACTTAGAAATATTACTATTGTATTATTATCAAGGTTCAATTCTTTTAACTTGCGGGTAATAACTCCAACGGCATCATCAAGAGATTTCACCTGAGCCTGATAGGCCCTTTGAGTGCTGTCCTTAATTGAAGTAAGTAAATCGAAATCTGATTTCTTTGCCTGCACAGGATCGTGAGGAGCGTTGAATGCCAGATACAGAAAGAATGGATTATCCTTATTCCTTTCAATAAAGTCAGCAGCTTCATTACCAAATCTTGTTGTCAGGTATTCCTTAACTTCTGTTTCTTTTCCATTTTGTTGCACAGCTCCCCAACCACTTCTCTTTTCTTTGAATACACTTTTATCCCAAAAAAGATGAGATAAATGACGTGATATCAATTGAGGATCGCTAACCGCTCCATAAGTGGTGCCACCTCCAAGTATTCCATATGAATAATCAAAACCTTGCTTTGAAGGAATTAAATCTCCGCCTTCTCCTAAGTGCCATTTTCCTACCCATCCTGTTTTATAGCCTTGTTCCCTCAACAATTCCGCGATAGTTATTTCCTGTAAAGGAAGCCCTTGTTTAATCTCTGAAAACTTCTTTACATCAAGGTCTTTATCGAAGACGACATCAAACTTATTTAACCAGGCACTCACCTGGGAGATTTTGGTTTTATCTGCATTTTCAATTCCCCACGTGGCAGCCGATCCTACTATAAACTCAGAACCGAATCGTTGCTGGTATCTTCCTGTGAGAAGACCAGCTCTGGAAGGACTACAATATGCTGCACTTACATATCCTTGGTTGAACTTCACTCCTTCTTTCCCCAAAGCATCAATATTGGGTGTATTAATAAGTGTATTTCCATAAGAAGATAAATCATGATAGCCAAGATCATCAGCCAAAATGATTACAACATTGGGCTTCTTTCTTGCATTCTGAGGACCTTCAAATTTAGCTTCAGTAATAAAGGACCATAAAACTGCACCGGAGGCAATTGCCAGGAATGCGATACTTGCTTTTATAATTTTATTTTTCATAACCTTTCAGTCTTGGGCTTTAGACAATATGCGTCACTCCTGCCTGTCTGTATAAAGAGACAGGCACTCGGAATGAGCATAGCAAAACATACTTGAAAATTTATACCTCTACAACAATTATTATTTATCCCACCATAAGCGAGGCACCTGATGATTAGAAGTTTTTGTTGGGATATTAGAATTTAATACTTCTTCATTCTGAGGATATGGTAGCCTTCTTGGAATCCCGCCACCTGGATTGGATGCATGATCTCCATCAGAAAGCAAATTCAATTGAGGATAACCTGTTCTTCTATAATCCACCCAAGGCTCAGGCTGAGAAAATAATGAAATATATTTTTGAGTAATGATCGTTTTAAGGTCTTTATCATAGTCTCCTGTCAGGACTGCCTTAGTATTGATATAAGCGGTTCTTTTAACCTCAGTTGCATTCGTATCTGCAGGATCTGAAACAATTTTATTAAATGAAGCACGCACAGCATCCTGCAAAGCAAGCTGCGCCCCTCCATCAGCAAGTATAAGTCTTGCTTCTGCCTCTATAAGTTTATTTTCAACAAATGATGTAAAAATAACCTGAGAAGTTCTTGAGGCTACAAAAGATCCAGGAGTTGAAAAAGCGATAACACCTTGTGTAGGCAAACCTACATATTTTCCACCTGCAGGATTTATTAAATAGGCTCTTCTTGGATCAATCAGCGATACCGTTTTATTTCCGGGATCTGTTGCTTCATTTCCATTCAGAAGGTTTACGATTGCCTTTCCTGCAACTATCCAGTTTGGTCTGTATGAGCCATATTGAAATATTGGATTTGAAGTTGTAGGAGCTGTAGTATAACTTACTGCCAAATCCCCTGCATTTGAACTGATTCCTTTTGATGCATATGATAATGCTTTAGTTGCAGCATCTGTTTTATCAACTTTGGATAAATGAAGTGCGTATCTAGCTTTTAAAGTCCATGCCGCTGCTATCCATTTGCTCACATCTCCTTTAAAAATAACATCATCGGAAGACGGGACAATTCCACCCAGGTTTGCTGTCTTGGGCTTACTAAGTTCCTGAATAGCGGAGTCAAGCTGAATCTGAATATTGGTATAAATATCCTGTTGCCTGTCATATTTTGGTAATGGGGAAGTATTAATCTGTAAGGCATCTGAATAAGGTATATCGCCGAACACATCGGTAGCAGTGCCTATTCCTACCACAAATAATATCCTTGAAATACCGGAATAATAAGGTAATCCTGAAGCTTTAGACTTATTAATAATAATCTTCAGGTTATATAAAGTACCAGGATATAAAGCAGACCAATAATCATTGAAATAAGAATTGGCTACTGTATAGTTTTGTACTGTTGAAGCAAAGTCTATATTTCCAGCAAAATGTTGATTATAAATACTCACATATGGTCCCAGCTGAGAGCCTTGTGCAAAGGATAACGACAACTGAGCTCCTGGCAACAATGTATTAACAGACGCATCAGAAGGCACATTAGGATTGATATTTGTTTCTTTAAGGTTGCATGAAAAAACCAGTAAAGATGCAGCTATTCCTATGGCGACAGACTTGACAGGCTTAATAATCCTTAAAATATTTTTAGTGTTTATTGTTTCCATTAACTTATTCTTTTTTGATTGTCTCTACTATCGGACTTCCCGGTATTACTCTTTACTGATCACCAGTAATCTGAACTAAATGATTAGAATACAATATTGACTGCGGCTCCATAGCTATGTGTATTTGGAGGCGTCCAGAAATCCACACCTGGGTTTGAACCAACCTGACCTGCTCTAACCATCATATCAGGATCAGAACCGGAATAATTTGTTTTTAACAAGAAGTTTCTAGCAGATAGTGACAAAGTAGCCGCGCTTACTCCAAATCTTTTCAATGCTGTTGCAGGTAATCTGTAGCTAAGGCTGACATCCCTCAGTTTTATAAAATAAAGATCTTTCTCAACGAATAGGCTATTTGTCTGCAGCGTCGTAGAATATAAGGCTTGAGTTTTTACTACCTCTATGTCATTAGCTGATCCATTACTTGCCTTTACACCTTCGAATACCATCTTTTCTCCTCTTGATTCTGTTGAAGCATCGGTTCCGTTAAGCACCATTTGTGATCTTGCAAAGTTTAAAATATCAAAACCTACACGAGTATCAAGAAGGAATGAAAGAGAGAAAGCTTTATAGGATAGGCTGTTTCTTAAGCTTGCATTAAATTTTGGATTAGGATTACCAATAGGACTTTGAGAACCACTTACGAATGGTTTTCCATAATTAGTGCTTTCAGGATTATCATCAATGATTATCTTGCCATCTGAATTTCTGATAAAGTCGGTCCCATAAATAATTCCGAAAGGCTGGCCAGCTACTGATGAGTTATTCAGACCGTTTGATATCTGTTCTACACCAGGTGCAAGCTTAACAACCTTGCTCACATTTTTATAGTAAATGAAATTTACATCCCATGCAAAATCCTTAGTCTCTACTGGAGTTCCATCAAGAGACAATTCAATCCCTTTGTTTGTTACTACTCCGATATTTCTCACGACTGCAGTTGCTCCGCTCGAGTATGGCACTGTAGCCGGAATGATCTGGTCTTTGCTTTTGTTAGAATAATAAGTTGCATCAATACCTGCTCTGCCTTTGAAAAATCTCAATTCACCTCCAATTTCAAAAGATTGAATTTTCTCAGGTCTAAGATTCTGATTACCCTGAATTAAGGCACTTGACAAGGTTGTAGTTCCGTTAAAAGGTCCCTGATAAGTGGATTGCAAGAAGTTATTAGATAGGGTTGTATTGTTATAATAAGTTTGAAGTGAATATGGATCTGTGTCATTACCTACTACCGCATAAGTAGTTCTTAACTTTCCAAAGGTGAAATAATCATTCTTGAGCTTAAGTGCATCTGAAAAAACAAAAGATGAACCTATTGAAGGATAGAAAAATGAGTTTTTACCAGCTGGCAGAGCAGAAGACCACTCATTTCTTCCTGTAAAATTTAGGAACAGCCAACGTTTATATCCTACAACAGCATTACCATAAAGAGCAACAAGCTTCTTTCTCAGTGTCACTTCATTTGAAGATATAATGGAAGCATTAGACAACATGTATTGGTCAGGTACAATCAACCCATCGCCTCTTGAAGTCAACTGATACCTCTCTGAATTGTAATAGTTCTGACCGAGGTTTAGAGTAAGCTTTAGGTCTTCATTCAGATTTCTGTCCGCAGAAAGAAGTAAATCATGATTGTAGTTTTTTTGAGCAAAATTGATAACGTTTACCAATCCTTGCCCCACTCCTGCGCTTCCATTAGCAAAACCAGAGTTTCTATAATCTCTATAATAATCGATACCAGGTCTGAAAGTAGCTTTTAACCAAGGTAAAAAATTATAATCTAGCTGGGTATAGGCTATAAATCTGTTAACTTCGTCTTTTTGAGGGTTTCTTTTAAGTGTCCAGTAGGGATTATCCCAGCCATTGCCCTGTGCAAAAGATCTGGATGCCCCCCACGGTTTGGTTGCAGTTGGTGCAAGCTGATACGCATCCTGATGTTCCCATGGTTTGTCATATCCATTAGTTATATCAAAGGTAACTGGAGTATTTGCAAGAGCTCGCAGATAAGATGTAGGATATCCCCCGCCGAGAGCTCTGTTATTAGATCCATCATTAGCATAAGTAAGTCCCAATGCTACTTTGAATTTTTCAGTAAAATCATAGTCCCCATTGAATTTGGCTGAAGTTCTTTCAAAATCAGTAGTAGGGATAATACCAGTTTGATAAAGTCTTCCAAGGGAAGCATAGTAAGAACCATTGTCTGATCTGCCCGCTATGTTAATATTGTAATCTTGAGTAATTCCTTTAACAAAAAAATTCTTCTCATTATCATATCTGTTCACAGCTACTCCGTTTGAATATGGAGAGCTTTTCCCTACAATAATTCCATTCTTATCATAGTCATAGGTTTGACCCGGTGCAGAAGCTACAGCGTAGGTAAGAGTATCCAACAATGCTCCCCAGCTGTTTTGATTGGCCAGACTATACTGTCCTGCAGATCCTTGAGAATATTTTGTTTGGCGAGGTTGAATACGTCTATTTATTTCATCTATGGTTATGGAGGAACTTACACTCACCTGAAGTTTTTTATCCGTAAGATTTCTACCTTTTTTTGTATTAATAATAATTGCTCCGTTTGCAGCCCTGATACCATAGAGTGCAGCAGCTGCAGGGCCCTTCAGGACGGTGATATTTTCAATATCATTAGGATTTACATCAATTGCCCTGTTTGAAGGCTGAGATAGAGAATAGCTATTCGTTATATTTCCAGCAAGATCTCCAACGCTATTATCAATGGGAACACCGTCGAGTATATACAAGGGGTTGTTATTGCCAAGAAGGGAGGCACTTCCCCTTATACGAATCTGTGATGCTCCACCGGGAGATCCGCCGCTATTAGTTACCTGCACACCTGCAATCTTCCCACTCAAAGCTGTGGTAACATTAGGTTCACCGGACTTTAAAATCTTATCACCTTTAATCTCGGTAATAGTATTGGTTATTGACTTACGTTCACTCTCAATTCCTACCGCTGTCACAACTACTTCAGACAACTGCTGTCTTGATTTTAAAGTAAAATTCAATTCAGCTTCTTCTTCATAAACTTCAACTTCTTTGGGTGCGTATCCTGCATATTGAACCAACACAGTAAAGGGAAGCGGAACATTAGTCTTTAATTCATACTCTCCATTTTCATTTGTTGCTGTTCCCTCTTTTGTTCCTTTTATCTGAATGATAACTCCAATTAATGCCTCTTTAGTAGTTTCATCATTAATCCGTCCCTTCAGGACAGACTGAGCGAGAACAACAGAATGTATAGTTAACAGAGTAATCGTAGCTACCAATACTCTTATAGTTTTTTGATCTGTATATAATCTTCTCATATCGTTTTATAAAATTCTATTAATAATTAAGCATGAGTCAGACGCATGGACAAAGCTGCGCCATTACACAATATTCCTGTGTTTAAAGAGACACAATAAAGTCTACTAATTTGATAGGCAAATCTAAATCAACTTTACAGTGATTTACAATTCAGTCTGTTGCAATAAATGACACGTTACCTATAGAAGAACAAATTGAAAGGGATGAAAAAATATGAATTCAATAAAAGTGATACTTGATAATCTTCAACAATATCAAGGACAACAAAGGTTAATTGAATTTACTATTCAACATTTATAGATATAGTAAAAGACTTTAATCCGGTCGGTTAAGCTACCACCAAAATAAACTCATTATTAAAAACTTACCTATTAGAAAATGTGATTATCAAAGATAAACTTTACTATTATTCATTTAAAAACCTAATCAATGTTATCACATCAATCTAATATGAGTAGACAATTATATTTGATTTTATATTTTGCATAAAGCAAGATGTCCGATATTTTGGAAGAAGGATTTATCATTAGAATGGAAAAAAGTATTCGCGATATTTAAACAATCATTAAGTGTAAAATAACTTTTTGAAAATATATCTCTGATTTATTGCAGGTTTAAAAAACTTATATAACTTTGCCATTCACCATAGCTGGTTGAACATAAAAACACCCCCAACGTTTTTTGACCTTCTCAGACGGAGAAGGTTTTTTTTTTTGAATATGCAAATCAATACCCAAGCTAAGCTTAGTTAATATCTTTATCACTTCTACCATCTTGTCTTTATCTAATTTATCATTTCGCTACATTTCAACTTATAATTGCTTTGCTTAAGCTATTAACTCTACCAACATCAATACATTTATCCTCGACCTATATTCCATTCAATATTCTTCTCCAACTGTCCTGATCAAAATAACATTACAGTACTTCATTTAAAGTTTTGAGTAATTTTTATTTCATATAAACAAAAAAAAAGACCCGCCTTTCGGCAGGTCTATTTTGTATTAAGTTTAATACTTATTACTGTTTTACAACAGACTTAATAAGGTTTCCAGACTCTGACTGGATATGTACAAAATACATTCCTTTGTTCAGATTAGACATTCCCACATTCAACGTATTCTCATTAGCAGCTTCGAATACAACTCTTCCAAGCATATCAACAAGCTTCACTGATTTGTTACCGTCAACTTTAGTCATATCGATTACCAGGTTGTCAGTTGCAGGGTTTGGATAGATCTCAACCATACCGTTCAATGCTTTGCTAATAGAAGTGATAGCAACTACTTTAACATTAACATCAGAAGTTACAGCAGTACAAGGAGTATTTCCGGCAACTGTATATCTGAATGTATAATCTCCTTTTATAGTAAGACCACTTGCAGTTACAGAAGCAGAGTTTGCAGAAGGGCTATAAGAAACATTTACTCCTGATGGACCATTCAGAAGACTCCATGTTCCGGTAGCGGAACCTGTAGCTGAAAGATCAACTGTAGGTCCTTCAACAGCGGTCAGAGCTGATCCAGCATTTGCAGTTGATGGAGCAACGATAGTAACATTTACAAGAGTACGTGCACTTTCGCAACCCGGGTTAGTAGTAGAAACCTGGCTTACATAGTATGGTTTCACACCTACTGTTGCAGTTGAAGGAACTGGAGCCACGTCAGATGCTGTTCCACCTGTAGCATCTGTATACCACTGTAATTTATTTCCTGAAGCAGCAGCGCTAGCTGTAAGTGCAACAGCCTGAGCTCCCTGGCAATAAGAAACATTCTGAGCAGTTACAGCACCAGGAGTTGTACAAGTATTTTCAACTGTTACTACTACGTCAGATACAGCAGCAGCACAACCACCTGTACCAGCTACAGTATATCTGAAAGTATATTCACCAACAGAAGTCAATGTTGAGGTTGTTACAGTTGCACTAGCAGCAGAAGGGCTGAAAGTTACAGTAGCACCAGTTGGGCCAGTTACAAGACTCCAAGTACCAACAGCAGAACCATCTCCTGTTAAAGTTGTAGCTGTTCCTAAGGCAACGGTTTTATTCGCACCTGCGTTAGATTCAGCAGCTGGATTTACTGTAACAGTAATGGCTTTACGAGGACCTTCACACACGTCAGTGCTTGGAGAAGCCTGGCTTACATAAAATTTGTAAACACCTGCAGAAGCAGTAGAAGGAATTGGAGCGTCGTCAGATGCAGTTCCACCTGTTTCAGAGGTATACCATTTCAATTTCAGGCCTGCATTTCCAGTAGCAGATAAAGCAGTTGGAGCAGCATTTTGGCAATAAGTCTTATCAGAAGCTGTTGGAGCTATAGGAGTAGTACAGATGTCTTTTCCAAGAGTTGGATCCCCTAGTTTCAAACCAGAGAAAATTATAGTCTGATCCGTGAAAGCTTTAGGAGCATACGTAGGAGCACCAACATCGGCACTATTCACCGGAATAATAACAACCTCTACAACTTTGGTAAAGTCAAAATCAGTATTATTCAAGTTTATATCTTTTGGAAATGATGGAGAATTTGGATTATTGATAGTGTAAGCATTTTTAAAATCAAAAGTAAATAATTTTGAATCTTTAGGTGCTAATGCTACATAATCCGGAGTTATATGATTTTTACTGAAACCGATTTCATACTTGTACCAGTTTTCAGGTTTTGTTGCAGCTTCATTCGAAAAGTTTTTATTGATAGCTAATACAGTACCGTCAGCATCTTTCATTTGGAACTTCAGATCAAATGAATTTGTATTAGTCGCAGGAGATGTAACTGTAACTGATAAAACAGCATTTTTAGATAAGTCCAAAGTATATTTTTTCTTTACCCCACCTTCACAGTACTCTCCGAAGTTGAAACCTATTACGTTATATGCATTTGCTTCCTGAGAAAGAAGGTAGCTTAAGGTACCATCTCCTGCTCTTGTAGCTTCAGCTTTGAATGGAGTTGTCGTACTTCTGTCTTCAAACCAGTATATACCTGCAGCTGCTGCAGGAGAAGAGACAGAAACAGAACCGCAATTAGTCGCATTTATACCTCCTGTCATTTCTGAAAATTGAGTTTTCGCCTCAAACTGGTCTGTAATACCGGTAGTAGCTACGTTAGAACTTCCAACAATACTGATTACATAAACTGGAGAAACTCCAATCTCATTTCCTGAAGCATCAAAAGATTTTGCAGTGATGTTATGACCACCAGCTGATAGTTTGTCAGTGGTATAGGTATATGGACTAGTAGTAGAAGTACCTAGCACAGTTGTTCCATCATAGAATACAACTTTGGCAATTGAAAAACCGGTACTTACTGTAGTAGTAGCACTAATTGTTATCGATTCACCCTGATCATACTGAGTCTTTCCTCCGGAAAATGAAAGTGTAACTGAACCTGTTGCTACATTTACATTACATTTTCCTTTAAGATATGCCTTTACAAGTTTTCCAGACTCAGTCAATTGATTATCTGTCCAGCTAGTTGCACTTTGAGTTCCAGGAGTTAAAGCTGCTGATGTTTCTGATTTATTTCCGATAGACCAATTACATGAGCTAAGTTTATTTGTTTCCAGGAAATTCCACCATACTTGTGATTCAGCAGCATCAAAATTACCGTTTCCTGATGCGTGACAGGTTCCATACTCGGTTACAAACAAAGCCACTCCTTTACTTAAAGCCTGAGTAGCTTTTTGCCTCAACCAATCTCTATGTGTATATGCATAATAGTGAAGAGTATAAGCAATGTTGGTTCCGGTTACCTGATCATTTGCGGCGATATCAACATCCTGAGAATAGTTTCCTGTTCCGCAGATAATGATGTTGTCATCAATAGCTCTGATCGCACTGATCACTGCATTATGATATGGTTTGATTGTTCCAGACCAGGATTGAGCAATTGGCTCATTGTATGGCTCATATAAGACGTTGGGAACATCCTTATATTTGGTTGCAACTTCTTTAAAAAAAGTTATTGCCTGACTTTGATAATTTTCAGCTTTATGAGTATGAAAATCTACAACAACATAAAGACCATATTTAATACAAGCATCAATTACAGCATATACCTTTGCCTTTTCTCCGTTTGGATTACTGATATAGTTATCATTTCCAGTTTCAACGGACATTGCAGCTCTAACTACATCAACACACCAATTATCTCTTAAGTTTTTAATTGTAGTTTCGTTATAGAACCCTGAACCTTCCGGATAACCGCTCCAGAATAGTGACATACCACGAAGTACTACCGGGTTACCATTACTATCGGAAACCTTTCCGTTAAAGATTTTAAGTTGTTTATACTTATCTACCGGAGACCCCGCCGGGGCTTGGGCATTTGCAACAAGGATGCTGCAAAAAAACATAGCAAAGGCTATGAGCTTTGTTTTGTACATGTTTATATTCATAAGATCTAATTTTCGAATTTACGAATGTAAGGATTTGATGAATTAATTCAAAAAATAATCATTAAAGTGCAATCCTTAACTATAAACAGAAGAAATTGTTCGAGAACTTAAATTTTAAACTTTTAGCATCCAAAAATTCATATAGTCATATAAAACAGGTAATTACAAAATAGATCTGTAGCCAAACCCTTATACTCCATCACTTTAAATAAAAAGTAAATTCTTTAAAAAATTCAATTAAAAATCCAGATTAAAATATCCTCTTTAAAATTTAGTTCAATTATAATTTCACGAACAAATGAGTTATCGGTATAATTTCTTCCAAATTAATCCTTCACATTTTTTTCAGAAATAACGTCTCCATTTATCAAACTAATAAGGCACCAATAGATTCCACTTTAAAATCGTCAAATTGTATAAAGCAATCCACTTTTTTGGTACTTACACTTTTCTCCATTTGCCCTGAGAAACTATATAAATCTTTTATCATTGCTTCATTAATTAAATCCCGGGGATAATTAATATAATATAGATCCTAAAGGATTAAGATTATTTAGTCTGAACAAGCTTTCCTAGTTTTGTATAATAAAGCTTCACTTTTCTTTTTCTTTTTTCCACTTCAATAATATAGAGCTTTTCACCTTCTTTTTTATGAAACTCTTCTGTGTCTTCTATCTTCCACTTTGCAAATTCAGATTGAGAAAAAGCTTTTTTCACATCAGATGGTATGTCATCCATCTCTATATCTATTTCCGTTCCTATATAAGTGCCATCAGGACGAAATATTGCTTCCATCTCTTTTCCCTTATTCATAAATTCTGCTTCATAAACATTTTCCTTTTTCTCCAACTCCCATTCATAGACGAACATATTAGGATACAATTCATAGAAACTATTTCTAACAGCATCAGGCACATCATTCTCAGAAAGCTCTTGACAAGTTGCTGAAAGGCTTATAATAGACATAAGACATGCTGAAAATAATATTCGAAACCTCATATATCAGTTTTATATTCTTAATGTAGACATTTAACAAAATAAGTTATCAATTCTCCTTGTAATTAACTTACTAAGTAAAACTTAAGACGTTTAACATTACTTATTCCTTTTCCAGGTATGTTGCAAGTTTTGTCAGGTCTTGCTTCATAAGAGTAATATTGGCTTGCAGCTGATCTAGCATTCTGGCTCTGGCTTTCAAACTTTCAGAAGTATACTGACCGCCTTTACCAAAAAACAATGCTACCATATTCTGTTTATGTTTGCTTTCTTTTTCTTCCCATTCATAAATGGCCTTCCAACCTTTCAGAATTTGAACCCGGAGTGAAGGCTCTTCTGGTTTCTTAGGATTGTAATAATTGAAATAATACCAGACATGTGCTGGAAAAAGCAATGAGGTTTCTTTTCCATTCCATATTTCCTCCAGATGGTTTCGAGGGTGATAAAATTCTACTTTAGGTTTGGATGTAAAAATCATAAAGCCCAATATAGCTTCTGCAATGCTACCTCCCACTTCTACTACATATTCCATGTCATTATTTTCATTAGTGGCAAATAATATCCCAGAAGCTATTGTTGCAATTGCCCCTACACTGATAGCCGCCACCGTTAGCTTTGTTTCTCTGTCATCTTCTCGTTTTTTAAGATAATAAGAGATTTGATCTGCTCTTTCTTCTTCGCAATCAATTTCAGAAGCAACGGCAGATATCTCAAGAGAAGCACGTTGAATAGCATTAGAAAGCTTTCTGTCTAAATCCAATATATTTATTTTGTTTTCAATACTTGGTGTTGAATTATATCTTTTTTCAGCTTCAACATAATCTGTCAGCAAATCAATTATTCCAATTGCATTTGCTATTTTCAAGCCTCCCTCCGAAAATCTTCCTACGAGTGCGGTATCCAGTTTGAGGTTATAGAATGGTTCAGGAAAATTATCAACAGTGTAGTTATATAAATTCTGCTGATTACAGTTAGAATTCAGCTCTTGTATAGAAGATAATTTCGAACTTTTGCATGAAAAGAGAAAAAGAATAGGAAATACAATTCCTAAATGCCTAACTATTGATTTAACTTCTCTTGAATACATATTGAAGGAAAACGGTCTTTCATTAAATTGAAAAATGTATTAATGTTTTAAAAATAGAATTCAATTCTGGAAAAAATTAGAAAGAAACCTTCAAATAAGGCTTAGAAGAGAGCAAAATATAAAAACAGACCTGTTATTCAATTATCGAAAAATGAGGTATAGAACCACCAAATACAACAGTTTCCTGATAATCAAACAAACAGGTCGTTTTATTTAATAAACCGGTTATCCGCAAATCGAAACTGATGATTGAACCACCAAATACAACCAGTATCGAAATGAAAATTCCAGGCTATATCATAGAGCATATCAAATCTGATTGGGCATTGAGCTTTATTCAAAACCCATTACCCTACCAAACTGATAGACAAATATAAAGTATATTAAAGGGGCATTGCAAGGCTTTTTATATCTTTTCGTGGAGAATACCTAATTCGCATATAATTTAAAGTCAAAAGCCTTTACCAACATAGGTATATCCCTAAGCTGACAAAGGCTTTCAACAATGGATGATTCACCGTTAAAATTTTTCCTGTGAGTTACTCAATTTCTTTAATCTCCATTTAAAAAAGCTGAAATAAATACTCGGCAAAACAATTGGTATAAGAAGCAAGCAAGTCAATAGACCTCCAATAATTACTGTTGCCAATGGTCTCTGAATATCTGATCCGATACCATTACTTGAAGCTGCAGGAAGTAATCCTATCAGTGCTACAGTGATCATCATCAGAATTGGTTTTATTTGAACAAGAGAAATTGATATTATCCTTATTCTAAGTTCCTTCAAATCAGTATATAGGGAAGGTGAATCCTTTAGTTCTCTGTTATAAGCAGAGACTAGTAATACTCCTGCCATAATTGCTACACCAAATAAAGATACAAACCCTACACCTGCTGAAACATTAAAGTAATAACCCCTTACCCAAAGAGCTGCAAGGCCACCTAATATTCCGATTGGAAGGCAAAGAATCGTTATCAGCATACTGATCACATCCTTATATAGAATAAACAGCAACAGACTTATGAGTAGTAAAGTAAATGGAATTGTGTATGACAATTGATTCGTAACCCTGTCGAGGTTTTCAAATTGGCCCCCCAATGCAGTTTTGAACTTCTTGGGAAGTTTCATTGCTTTTAATTTTTTGGCTACCTCTTTGGCAAAGCCCCCCTGATCTCTTCCTCTTATATTCGCTCTTACTGTTATAATCCTTTTGCCTTCAACCCTGTAGATATTTGTTTGTCCATCAACCATGCGAATATCTGCCAGTTCGCTCATAGGTATCTGACTCCCTGTAATAGAAGGTACCAACATTTTCTTAACATCCTCTATTGAGCTTCTGCTTTCTGGCAGGAATCTGATAACAAGATCAAATCTTTTGGTTCCTTCATAAACAGTACTTATTGTTTTACCACCAATTGCGGCTTCTATCATGAGCTGAATATCACTAACATTAATACCATATCTGGCTGCATTCTCTCTGTTAATATTCACAACAATCTGCCCTTGCGGACCTTCCTGCTCAATACCTACATCGCTAGCTCCCGGTATTTTTTCTATAATCTCCTTTATTCTGTCTCCTACGCTTCTGATCTCCGTGAGATTTTCTCCTGCAATAGTCACCGCAAGATCCGCCGCACTACCGTTTACTACCTCAGTCACTTGATCAATAATAGGCTGACCAAATGCAAAATAGGCTCCCGGAAATGCCTCCTTAAGTTCAGTCTTTAACTTTAAAACAAGTTCAGCTTTTGAAGTATCATTAACCCATTCGTTATAGGGGTTAAGATTCATAAGAATTTCAGTCCTATTGGCACCGAATGGATCTGTACCTTCATCGTTTCTTCCTGTTTGAGTAAGAATGCTTTTAACCTGCTTGTGTTTGGCAATAATCTTTCTTATTTCAGGAGCCAGTTTTGCGCTTTTATGAATTGAAATTCCACTGGGTAGATTACATCTGAAAAAGATAGATCCTTCATCAAGGGGGGGCAAGAATTCGGTACCAGTGCGAGCTGCAAGAATGCCAATGGCAGCAATAATCAGGAAAATTAAAAGAAATCCAAAATTAGGAATACGCATTGTTCTGATAAGCGTTAATTCATATGGATTAATTTTCTTGAGAGGAGCAATCGCCTTTCTACCAATTTCTGCTAGAGACGAGAAGATATTTTTTCTGGTGTTATAAAAGCCTTCGCCGACTTCTTCAAATTTCTTTTTATAAATAAATGAGATAAGTACAGGAACCACTGTAATCGAACAGATAAATGAGCCCAGTATGGCAAATGAAATAGTGAAGGCCATTGGAGAAAAAAGTTTCCCTTCTATTCTTTGCATTGCAAACAATGGCGTATATGCTATTATAATGATAACAACTGAAAAGAATAATTCCTTTCCAATCTCTTGGGCAGAGTGGGTTGTAAAATTATAAATTCCACCTTTTCTTTCTCCGACGGGGGCTGATTTAATAGATCTCACCAAGTGCTCCACCATAATACAAGCTCCGTCTACAATGATTCCAAAGTCAATTGCGCCAAGAGAAAGAAGGTTAGCCGGAATGCCCGTTATTTTCATCATAATGAATGAAAATAATAATGCCACCGGAATAGTAATCGCTACAACTAAAGCAGAGCTAAAGCTACCCAGAAACAATACCAGGATTATTACTACGATCGTGATTCCTTCAATTAGCGTATGAGATACCGTTTCAAGTGTAAAATCTATCAGATTGGATCTATCATAGATCACATGAATCTCTACTCCTTCCGGCAAATCATTACTGATTACTTCATTGAGTTTTTCCTTGAGTCTTTTCAAGGTTTCTTTTGTATCTTCTCCCCTCTTTAATAATACTATACCTTCTGTACCGGAATTTTCACGTATTCCTTCAGCAGGAATAGAATAACCGAGTATACCAGACGGATAAGGGGGGCCAATCTCGATACTTGCAACATCTTCCAGAAATACTGGAACGCCTCCGGAAGATGAAATTACTATTTTCTTGAGATCATGAACATTCGTAACAGCGCCAATACCTCTGACAGCAAAGCCCTGTTCTCCACGTTCAATTATATTACCTCCTGTATTCAGGTTATTATCTTCAACGGATGAGATAAGGTTTTTTAACGTAAGATTATATTTTTTTAATCGTTCCGGACTTGTCAGGACCTGATACTGCTTCAAAGGGCCTCCAAAAGAACTGATATCAGCAATACCAACTGTTTGTAACAGCTTAGGAATAATTACCCAATCATTAAGGGTCTTGAGATCCATAGGGGTATAGTTCTCATTTCCCCTAACCACGTATCTCAGAATTTCTCCTGTGGGTGAAGAAAGCGGTCCAAGCTCAGGTGTCACTCCAGGCGGAAGCTCAGCATTCTTCAACTTTTCTGAGACATATTGTCTTGCAAAAAAATCTTCAACGTTGTCATCAAAGGTAAGCTGCACTACGGATAAGCCAAAGATCGTTCTTGAACGTCTGAAAATAACGCCTGGAACGCTGTTCAAACTTCTTTCAATAGGCATCGTTACCTGTTGTTCTACCTCTTCTGCAGCCCGGCCCTGATATTGTGTTATGATAACAACATTGGTATCAGAAATATCCGGATAAGCTTCTATTCTTAGAATGGTATATACATATATCCCTCCGATAATGATAGCAAGAATCCCTGCAATAGGTACCCACCTGTTTTTAATGGAAAATGCAATAAGTTTTGAAATCATCTTGCCAGGTAATTAAAAACCAAAACTTAAACCTTTCAATAACATTGCACCTTCATAAACAATGGAATCCCCTTCTTCTATTCCGTCCAACAGAATAATATCTTCGCCCATTTCGTTTTCAGTAATGACTTCCTTACGTTTAATAATGCTCCTGTTTTTTACAAAAACATAGTTCTTCCCTTCAACAGATATTACAGATGAAACCGGTACGGATAAAGAATTCTCTTCTTCTATAGGGAATTTTACTTTAGCATACATGCCTGGCTTAAACCTTTCCCCAGGGTTAGCAAGGGTAATTCTCACCTTTGCTGTACGTGTCTGTCTATCGAGCACATCACCCACTGCAGTTATTTTACCTGTGAATCTTTCGCCCGGATAAGATGTAAAAAGTACTGTGCAAGGCTTACCGTTCTCAAGACTTCCTATAATATTTTCCGGTACATTGGAAATAAGCCAGATGTTCCCGGGAGGAATATCTGTCATTGTAATAGGGTCAAAACCTCGCATACGTAGCTGTCCTTCTTTTTCGGCCATTTCCGTTGCCGCATCGGTAAGTCCTGTTTCAGCTTGTTTAAGCTCAGTTCCTGTTGCAGCCTTGTGAGCATACATATCCTTTACTCTTTGTAGATAATCGGAATCTCTCTTATAGTGTGCTATACTTTGCAAATACTCTGTATAAAGCTGATTCAGCTCTTCATCATCAAACAGAATAATTGTATGGGCTTCTTTCAATCTAGGCTTCAGAATACTGGCAACAACAGTAGCTGGAGCCATATATTCGCTGTTAAGAGCCTTTTTCTTTGCGGCCATAGTCTTAAAAACTCCATTTTCACTTTTCAAAACTATGACCTGTCCATTATTCTTGACAACAGGATCTAAAAAATCACTATTACTTGTTTTCTCTTCGTCCTTCGTGCAAGAAACAAATAATAGAAATATGATTATATAAATAATGTTTTTATAACCGAACATAACCAATAATATTAAATTGTTAATCTGTCTAATATGGACGCCACATACAACAATTCGATCTGACTTCTTTTCAAATCATACTGCGCCTGGTTGTGTATAAGCATGGCATCATAAAAAGTTCTCTGCGCTTCCAGAAAATCAATGATAGTGGTATTGCCTTTCAGATAAGCATATCTGACTATTTCAAGTACCTCTTTAGATTGATTCAAGATCAATTGAACCTGAACTACATTGTCCTTTTTCTGAAGGTAGGTATTATAATTATTTCTCAACTCAACCATCACTTGGAGTTTCAATGCCTCCAAAGCAACTCCAGACTTTAGCTTCATTACTTTGGCTTTTTGAATCTCACCTTGATTCCTGTCAAAAAAAGGGATGGGCAGAGTGAGATAAGTCCCATAATAGCCCACTGAATTCTGAGGATTATAAATACCTCCAGCTTCTATATTTGGCATTGCATAGGCTTTCTGAAGTTTCTCATTAACTTTACTTAATTCATTTTCATAATTCAAAGCGGCAATATCCGGTCTTTTCTCAAAGGCCATTTTCATCATAGTATCCAGAGGTTCTATCAACGACTCTGAAAACAAGCTATCGGAATCTTCAATTGTTACTGAATCAGTGGTACCTAAAAATATCTCAAGCGTTTTAAGCTCATTCAGGTAGGTCCTGGTGGTATTGCGTTCCTGCAAGGAATATTGCTCGAACAGAATTTTAGTTCGAATCAATTCAGACGGAGTGATTACTTCATTTTTCAGCCTGACCTTATTAATATTGACGAGCGTATCAATATTGGCTTTTACTGTTTCTAGCAGATTCAGATTCTTTTTATAAAGCCACAGTTCGAGATATTTGAGCGACACGTTCAATAAAAGGTTACGCTCCGTCTCCTGAATATTCTTTTTAGTGATATAGGAGTTTACCTCAGCATATTCTATTTTATAATCTCTCTTGTGAAATGTCTGAAACTGTTTGGTAAATTGATACCACACCTGCCTATTTGAAGCATTAAGATATCCTCCCCTTTCTGGGAATGGACTGTTTCTTGCAGCACCTACCTGAAGAAACTGGTTATTAAATACTGGATTTGGTCTTAGTCCTGCAGATACAATATCAGCATTTGCCATTGAGGAGTCGTAAACAACAGCCTTCAGAAAGAGGTTGTTTTTTCTCGATAAACTTAAAGCCTCTTTGAATGAAACCTTTGTTTGGGCAAAAACGGAATGTACGCATAGAATAAAAACCAGATAAATGTTTTTCATTCTAATGGGAATAATTTAAAAGAAGTAATAAAAGGGATTTTTGTTTTCTGAATGAGCTTCAGAAAATTCGACTATTTAGGAAAGTACCAAAAGTGAAATGTATCGTGGAACACCTTTTCTGTAAGAGATAAAATTCAGTTCTCTTATATTTTCTGAAAGAATCTTACTAACTATCTGATCTTTTGGAAATAAAAAATCTACATTTAAAAATGGTAATATCCAAAAGCAAACCTTTATAATAGAAACTGATTCTTCTTCCGGAGAAATCTGATAATCATATTCATCATCATCCTCATCTTCCGGATTTGAATCTGACATACCAAAAATATCTTCAAAGATTAATTCCGTAACGGAATTAATCTCTTCTTTTTCCAAACTATTCTTGCCCGAAAAGGAAGAAAACTCCGGAAACAAGAGACTTGAATTCAGAATAAGAATTACAAAGAGATATTTAAGAACCTGAAAATTCATTTTATTTATACAAAATTATCCATTTTATAGAAATATTAAAATCCGTTTTTTCCGAAGATCACCATACATCTAAATAAAAAACAATTCTGAATTATTTTCTTCCTATATACCGACATTTATCTTATCTGTATACCTTTGGTGATTATGGTTCTGGAGGTATACGATCTTTTACTAAATCAGGACAAGTTGTCAATACTTTAATTACAGACACAGATTATAGGACTTCATCTTTTGGGGAAGATGAAGAAGTTACTCTTTATGTTATTGATATTAAAAAATTGTATCTTCAATAGCTTGGTCAAATGGAACCTTAGCTTCATTCCGCCTTATTCCAATAAAAAAAACAGCTTTTTATAACACTAAATCATAATGAAACAATACACAATGTTTCCATAACTGCAAGAGATCTGTGCCATTGGGCAACATCATAGTAGCTTAAATAATATGCTTTCTACCAAATAGATTTCAATATATACAATGTCTATTTACTGGTTTTTAACGTATTGTTACGACCCCTCTGCTTATCCCCTCAGGCAGGTTTGTTGGCAAGTATTTTATAGCCGAATAATTGATCTCTTTAGGTTGACTGAGAACGCTTTGCCGACTGGCTACTACCTTCAAAGTGTTTTGTAAGAACTGAACTTTCGTGACACCTCTCTGAATTTTCCCATTGATAGTTTTAGGAATAGAGGAAGGGAATGTTAGACAAACCATATGAGGCTCTATACCATTTGTTATAAAAACTTCAGTCCTTATTTTTTCCAGCAGCTCTTCTAGATTCACTTTATTTACAGCATCTCTGGAAATTTCCTGTACTACGATTAATAATTCTTTGTTCTCCATTGTTACTGTAAAAGCTGCACAACAACCTTTTCTTAAAGCAGGATGACTATTGGATACACTGTATTCGATATGATGCGGATAATAAAATGCACCATTTAATACAATAAGATCTTTTAACCTACCAGTTATGAACAATTCATCATTTTTGACAAATCCAAGGTCCCCTGTTTTGAAAAATTTGATTCCATTGTAAATTATATAAAAAGACTCGCTTGTGAATTCTATGTTGTTATAATAATTCAAAGCAAAACATGAATCCGCAATCAATATTTCTCCGACAGATCCATCTTCCAACTTCTGACCGCTTTTGGTATCAATGATCATAATCTGGTAGTTATTCTGAATATTACCACTACCTGTTAGTTTTACACTATCACCTCCAGAAGGTGTTTCCACGGCAATATTATTTCTTAATAGCGTTTTACTAAAAGAGCATGCTGTAACTCCTTTTCCGAGACTTCCGACGGATATAAATGAGGTGGCTTCTGTAATTCCATATACAGGAACAAAAGCCTTAGGAGAAAACCCACAAACGACAAATTTATTTATGAATCTTTCCAGAGTTTCCTGCTTTACCGGCTCACCACCATTAAAAGCGACTTTCCAATGTCGCAAATCAAGCTCAGAAAGCTGCTCATCTTTAATTTTATGACAACACATTTCAAAGGCATAATTCGGTCCTCCACTTACTACTTTACCTTTGATATTACTAATTTCCTTTAGCCAATTGAAAGGCTTTTTTACAAAGGTTGATGGAGCCATCAACGTTGTTTGTATTCCTGAAAAAACAGAAGCTATAATTCCACCTATAAGACCAATGTCATGATATGGATGAAGCCAGCTCACCAAATGGGTTTCAGAGTTTAAATCAAAAGCCTTAATAAATTGTAATGAGTTTAAGTAAAGATTTCTATGTGTTACTTCTACCCCTTTGGAGAAGCTTATAGTTCCTGATGAATACTGTATTAGTGCTATTTGATTACTGTTATAGAAATCTTCTTTTCTTTTCCTGAAAACGCCGTTTGCCTTTATTACATCTGAAGGTACCCAAGGTAAATCGTACAAAGCCTTAAGTTTTCTCTTTCTTTCCATTTCAGTGAAATCTTGGATTCTTGTCTTTGACTCAAAATCATCCAATGTGGAAAGAACAGAATTTGTACAAAGGACAAGATCAGGGTTGCAATCATCTGCAATAGTAATAAGGCGATCAATATTTTCGCTATCAGGAGGATATGCAAGGACCGGAATGATATCAGCATAAAGGCATGCAAAAAAAGCGATTATAAAATCAACGCCTGACGGATAAAGCAACAGCGCCTTATCTCCTGATGCAGTCTTTTCCTTTAGCACAAAAGCAAGCGTTTTAGCCTTTCGCCCCAACTCTTTATAGGTCAGAGAAACATAACCTTCCTTAATTTCATGCAGGAATCTGAATGCTACAAAATTTGGTCTTGAAGTAATCAGCGAATCCAGCTTGTCTGTAAGGAAAATATAATCTTTTGCTGTCGTTTCCATTTGATTTGACTTTATTGCCTTGTCAAAAGTAGAGACGACGAAAAGCAAAATCCATACGGCAAAATAAGGATTTGAAAAATATCCCATTTTACGGGAGGCGGTGACTAAGCAGAAAGCTGAAGGCTTAAAAGCGTAAAGTAAAAAAGCAGCAGTAAGGACATGAAAATTATTTATAATGTCCTTACTGCTGCCTGTAATGTAATATTTTCAAAATTTAAAAACCTTCCAATGATCTATAAACTTCAATAAGATTTTAATTTTTGCTTTAAGAATGGAGTTCAAGTTCGCCTTTGGGCAGAATAACTTTAAATATAGATCCTTCACCTTCCACACTTTCTACATCTATTCTTCCGCCTGCATTTTCTATAATTCTTTTAACTATATATAGTCCGACCCCACTCCCTTCTACGTGATCATGGAATCTTTTGAACATATTAAATATCTTATCTATGTTTTCTGCCTTTATCCCCAATCCATTATCCTGACATATAATCGTATTAAAATATTCGTCGGAACTGCACATTATTTTCACAATCGGGTTCCTTTCGGGACTGCGGTATTTAATGCTGTTGCTTATCAAGTTATAAATAATACTTTTAAGATTTTTTCTCACGAATTTAATTTCATTACAATCGTCAAGATGATAAATTATTTCTGCATTATTTCTGGAGATCTGATCTGAAATGGTAATCTTCACATCATCTATAAGCTCCGAAAGACCTACCAGTTCGACATTCTCTAGACTTTCCTTCTGAATTTTAGCAATTTCGGTAAGGTCTTTTATGGTTACCTGGAACTTTTCAACAGATACGTCAATCATTGTCTTTATCTCCCTAAGATCCACGTTTAGCGAAGAAATCTCACCAAGTTCTTCGAATAAACTGCTGATCAAACCTTCAATATTTGAGATAGGAGCTTTTAAATCATGTGATGCTGTATAGATGAAATTATCCAGATCATTGTTAATCCTTTGTAACTCTTTAATAGTTTTTAATAACTCATCTGTCCTTTCCTTTACCATATTTTCCAGGTCAGCATTCATTGACTGCAGGCTTTCTTCAAGGAACTTACGTTCTGTAAGGTCTCTGGTAATTTTAGAAAAACCGATTAACTTGCCTGAGGTGTCGTGTAAAGCCGTAATTAAAACATTCGCATAAAATGTACTTCCGTCCTTACGGACCCTTAATCCTTCATCTTCAAACTTTCCATGTTTAGCAGCCTGAACAAGTTCATATTCGGGATACTTTTGTTTTTTCTTTTCTTCAGTATAAAATATAGAAAAGTGTTTTCCAATTATTTCATCTTCATTGTATCCTTTTATCCTTTTAGCGCCCTCATTCCAGGAAGCGATAGTTCCGTCAGGCTCAAGCAAAAAGATTGCATAATCCTTAACATCCTCTATCAAGGACCTAAACCTTTCTTCACTTCTTTTTAGCCTTTCTTCTGCAAGCTTTCTTTCAGTGAGGTCTCTCGTAATTTTAGTAAATCCTACTAAATTTTTATCTTCATCAAATAAAGCTGTAATAATCACATTTGCCCAGAAACGGGATCCATCTTTTCTTAGCCTAATGCCTTCCGTTTCAAATCTGCCATGTAGCGTTGCCTGCTCCAGTTCATACTCAGGAAAGTGTTTTTCCTTAAGATCATTTTCATAAAATATCGAAAAATGCTTTCCGATAATTTCATTTTTTTCATAACCTTTTAAGGCTTCAGCTCCTTCATTCCATGAACTGATAAATCCGTCAGGGGTTAGCTTAAATATTGCGTAATCTTTAACTACATCAATGAAATTCTGGAATCGTTTTTCGACCTCTATCCGTTCAGTAACATCAATACTAAATCCTATTGCCCCATTATTATCCGGGATAAAATAGTTTTGAAACTCCCGAATTTCGCCATTTACAGCTTTGGCTCTACCGAGATAAGTAACAGAATTTCCTTTCAATGCATTTTTAATATTTTCAGTATTCTCCGGAAATATATAATCATGATGAATGCTAATGTTCTTTAAATCATTTTCTTTATGCCCAAGAGATTCCAATCCTTTGCCGGCAGAATAAGTGATTTTACCTTCTTTGTTAAGCTTTGTAACTATAACAGGAACACTGGATAATATCCCATGAATGATTTCATTTTTATCCCCCAATTCTTCGGTTTGAATCTCTTCTACAGCTTTAAGCCCCAATTCGGTTGAGGTTTGGAAATAATCGGAAATTTCCTTTACCAGGCCAATCAGTTCTGTTTTAGAGCATTCATAGTATTTTAAAAAATCCAGTAAAACAGCCTTTCTTATATAATGAATTGAAGTAATATCACTTATAGATAAGGTATTTCTCGGTATTAAGCTCTTGCCATCCTTCCACAAGGCTATTTTTTCAATTAACGCTTGAAATGGAGTATCATTAATAATATCCTGGAGAATATCCTCGAATCCCCTCTTCGTGTGTGCATAAAGGGTCTCTTCCGAAAATTGCATTAAAAATCTACAGACTGAGAAATTCATTTTTTTTGTCATAGCAATCGCATCTTTAGATAAATCTTCGATGTAATTTTTCAACAAAAAAGCTGAATAAGATTTTAGATTATTAGGATTATTCATTTTTAAGACCAAACCTTTCGGTGTAATTTTCTCCTTAAAAAAACACTTTAAATGGAGAACCACAAAACTGGACAAAAAGATTCATCTACGTCCAGGATAGAATTGACGAATTTCTACTCTTAACTATTTTAAGGGAAATATGGCTATGTTGAAAGTAAAAAAAAAATCGGCATCCTCACAATCAACTATATATCACTATATTAATAATACATAAATAAATAAAAAAATGTCCCCATTGGGGACATTTTTTTATTTATTTAAACTACTTGTTTTTCTTTATAAAGCGGATATTAAACTTACTTGGATCATTTTCCAGGTATTGATAGATTTTTATGTTATGATTTTTCAAATCTGCACTTTCCTGTATGCTCACTGTAGCTGTATCGTTCGTCCAAAACTCGCTAATATCGCCATCAATTGGAGAATCAGCTGAAATAGAATAGCCACCGGGATAAGCATTAAATCCAGACTTATTGTTACCATTAATATTTAACCAACGTGTTTGCGAAACCAGATTTTTTATCGCATCCTGTTTTACAGCATTCTGACCAATAAATACAACTCCTTGAGATTCTGCAAGCTCAATAAAATCTTCTGTTGTAGGAATTTTCCAACCAGCAGGTATTGTAATATTCTGAAGTTCCTCAAAACTATAATAATTACCGTATTCTGGTCTTGAGTTCAGTTTATCATAAGGAATCCCTCCGGGACCTTTATAATTGGCCGCTGTCCAGGTCTGATTTCCTATACTTACTATTGGGTATTGATCCCCATTAATTTCTACAAACTGAGCTTGCGGTACAATTTCCTTTTTATCATCCTTTTTACAGGAAAACAACAGACTTAAAAATACAACTGCCAAAACTTTGAATGACATATAATTAGCTTTCATACTGATTATTTAAAAATATGGGATTAAAAAACTTCACTAAAGGTAGTGAATTCAATTAACAATTCTTTTAATATCTGTATCTGTTTGATTAAGCATCCTTATAAAATTACTCATTAGTATGATCAAACAATTATTATTAAACAGTTCGATTGAGCCACTCACTCTTTGCTGAAGAGAAAGTGCTATGGCCTATTTTACATTGAAAAGTTTTAGCACTATAGCGTATGCTTTGATTTACCACTTTATCGGTTAACCACCAGTTTCCAAACTTAACAATATTGTCCATTTCAAATTGCTTTAATGCATCTATTTCATACTTTGTCAACGCTAAAAAATCCTTTTCTTCATTAGGCAAAACACCTTCAGGAAATCTCCATTTGCCTTCTTTCAACACAGGCTGGATCATAGGGTTCATACGAATGATACGTGGCTTATTTACGGTTTCATTTCCTCCTAAAAGCATATGAGCCATAAAATTAGCAGCATCAGGTGGCTCTGAAATGATGGATAAACTCAATTTTCTCATATCTCTTGCGAGATTGGATTTCCCAATTGGCAAAATGAGTTCTTTTCTCACCGCAACTGAAGAATCAGTAAATCCTTCTACAGGCAGCAGCAATCCGGAATTCCCTATACTCAAAACCTTTATATCTTCAGAAGTACGTTTAAGATCATCAAAAATTCTCAATGCTTCTGTTATACCTATCAGCACAGGATTGTTATTACCGGCAACTGCTCCATCCCAATATTGATGTGACGTATTATGATCATAATTAAAACTTACAGGTTTGTCAAAATAGTTCACGGGAGCATTCGTAGACGCATTGACAGCTTGTGCCAAAGTATAATCGTAATTGCTTTCATCCTGTGCTGTTTTGAAAAATGCTCCTCTGCGTAGATCATAATCAAAACTGGTCAAGACGATATGAGGTCTGATATTTAATTTCTCTCTGAGCTCACACATTCTGATTTTACCGGATTTTTTTAATGCTCCTTCAAGGCCAGTGATCTTCCTTTTCGCTTTGTATTTAGGCCCCACATTAAACAATCTGGACAAGCTTTCCAGATTCCAATCCCAAAAAGTTAACTTACTGAATATACTTTTCCTCAACTCCTCATCTAGGAACAATTTTATAACCTCATCAATGTCTTCATCTGCTTTTTCAATCAAGCCAGCAAGCACAAGACTACCACCCGAGTTCGCTGCAATGACATCAAATTCATTTAGAATTTTCCTACAATTAGTACCGACCGGCTTTACATCTTTATATATTTCTTTCAAAGCCATTACCTGTAACACAGCCCAGGTGCCACCTCCATCAAGTGATAGTACTTTTTTCCCCATAGCGTTTATATTAAAAGTCTGTTTTAAAAAATCAAGTAAGTCCAGAGCAAAGAAAATAAAAAAGGATTGCCGAATAAAGCAATCCTTTTAAAAAATAATCAACATTTATTTATTTTATTCCGACGATACTAACTCCCGGTCCGCCTCTGTCTGCGTGCTCATCAGTTATTGACCTGATCTGTTTATATTTCCTCAGATGCTCTCTTACAAGATTTCTAAGTATTCCATCTCCTTTTCCATGAATGATTCTTATTTCAGGAATACCCAGCATAATTGCAGAATCCATAAACTCTTCTAGGTCCTTTATTGCTTCTTCACCTCTTTTGCCACGCAGATCCAGGTTAGATGAGAAAGACATCATCTTCTCATTCATCAGCATTGCAGTGCTTCTTCTGGAAACTTCGTCAAACTGCTTTTTCACAGTTCTTCTTGAAACTTTTTCGAGACGATCAAGCTTTACTTTTGATTTTAAATCACCAATCACGATCTCAGCTGTTTTGCCGGATATTCCTAATACCTCACCAACAGTATCAGTTCCTTTTAATCTTATGGAATCTCCCACGTTGATTTCTCCCTCAAGAATTAATGTTTCCTCTTTCGGCTCTTCCTTTACCAGCACTGCTTCCGGCTGAAGCTCAATATCCTTATACAGATCAAGCTCTTTCCTAAGTGTTTTTGTAACTTCTTTATCTGCCTCACTACTGCGTATGGCTCTTATCGTATTTTCTATCTTTTGATTTGCATCGGCGACAAGCTGTTTAGCCTGCTGCTTCGCCTCATTAAGCAGCCTTCTTCTGTTTTGTTCAAGATCCTCCTTCAGCTTGTTATATTCCGCTAGGGTTTTATCTAACTGCTGCTTATCTCCTCTGGCTTCCTGATTTTGCTTTATCAGCAAGTCTTTTTCTTTCTGAAGTTCATTGGCAAGACGTTCAAAATTTACCTGACTTCTTCCCAGCTTGGATCTGGAACGTTCTATTGTCGCTTTATCCAAACCTATCTTAGCCGCAATTTCAAAGGCAAAAGAACTTCCGGGACGACCTATCTCAAGCTGATACAAAGGCTCCAGCATATCCAAATCAAATCTCATAGCACCATTAATAATACCAGGAGTTTTCTCAGCCATTGTTTTCAAATTAGAATAGTGAGTCGTAATAACTCCCCATACTTTCTTTTCATTAAGTCTTTCCAGCACGGCTTCTGATATCGCTGCGCCAAGCTGTGGCTCTGTACCTGTACCAAATTCATCTATCAGCACTAGCGATTTCTTTCCTGAAAAATTAAGGAAAGCCTTCATATTGGTTAGATGAGAGCTATATGTACTCAAATCATTTTCTATAGACTGCTCATCTCCGATATCCAGGAAGATATCCTGAAATATCCCAAATTCAGAAAATTCATCTGCACTAACAAGCAAGCCGCATTGAAACATGTATTGCAATAGCCCTGTAGACTTAAGACATACCGATTTTCCTCCGGCATTCGGGCCTGAAATAACAAGAATCCTGCTTTCCTCGGTCAGCTCTATATCCAAAGGTATGATTGCCTTTCCAGATTTCTTAAGATTAAGGAACAACAAAGGATGTCTTGCACTTTTCCATCTTACTACCGGCTTGTCGCTGATCTTAGGTAACTGAGCCTGTATGGCAATGCCGAATTTTGCTTTCGCTCTTATAAAATCTATAATACCAAGAAAAGCATATGCTTTCTGAAGATCTGGAACAAAGGGGCGGATACGATCTGTAAGTACAGTAAGAATCCTAATGATCTCCCTTCTTTCTTTGTATTCCAGTTCGCGAATAATATTATTACCTTCCAGTACTTCTGCAGGCTCTATAAAAACAGTTTGTCCGGATGCAGATTCATCCTGAATAAATCCTTTCAAACGTCTCTTGTGTTCTGCCTGCACCGGGATTACCATTCTTCCATTGCGGATGGTAATTTCCACATCTGATTCGGTATAACCTTCTCTTTTTGCCAGTTTTAAAAGCCTGTCCAACTCTCTTCTGATGCGGATTTGCTCGGAGATAAGACTCCGTCTGATTTCAAGCAATTCAGGAGAAGCATTGTCACGCACCTGACCGCGATCGTCTATGATTTCATCAATAGCTTTATAAATCTTCTCATCCGCATTTACTGACTTCGCCTGCTCTTTGAGATAAGGATAAGCTTCATTCTCATCAAAGAATTCAAGACAACGGATAATTGTCCTGAGAGAAAGCTTTATATCGAAAAAAGCAGAAGGCTCCAGAAAAACCCCATGAATTCTGATATTCTGGAGGTAAGGGGTAACATCGATATAATTAGAAGAAGGAAACAACACCTGCTCTGTAAGTATCCTTGTAAATTCCCAGGTCTGGTTAAGAAGACGGGAAACAAGTGATGCATCCGTCGAATAACGGATTCTCTCTACATAATGCTGACCAAGAGTACTAAGACATTCCTGCTTTAATAGTTCTCTTATCTGATTAAAACCTAATTTGGTTTCTATATTTTCGGGATAATTCAATGTTAAAAAACGCTAAATTTTTTTTGTGTCTACCTGACAACATTTTAAACAGCAAAATTATCACTTTTTGCTTAAGAAATATGGAAACCAGGGAGAGGATTTGAATTATTGATTTTGCGACAGAATATTCCTTTGGTTAGATTTACTGGCTCAAATAGCACAATAGCACATAATACACTCATTATCAACTGCATGATTTTTAATATTCAGAACAGGGAATTATTCAGAAAAAAGGCTCTTCAATGGGCAGAAACTTTTTCTCACTTTGTCTGGCTTGATAATAATCGAATTCCCTATTTATACAATGGTTTTCCTAATGTGCTTGCAGCTGGAAGAAAATCAATCATTAGTCCAAATCAAAACGGATTTACTTTACTTCAAGAATGGATAAAAAAGAATAATGGCTGGTTATTTGGATTTTTGACCTATGATCTCAAAAATGAGATTGAAAAACTCCAAAGCAAAAATCCTGAATATATTCAGTTCCCTCAAATCTGCTTCTTTGAACCAGAACACCTGCTCTTGCTTGATGACGATCATGTAACAATTCATTCTGATAATCCGGAAGCTATTTTTCAACAAATAAATTCTGTTGAAATTGATGCTGATGAAAAAGTACAAAAAATAAATAATGCTCCTGTATCTTCTGTTTCAAAAGAAAGATACATTCAGAAGGTAAATAAGATCAAAGAACACCTAAGTGACGGGGATATCTATGAACTGAATTACTGCATTGAATTTACGGCAAAAGGTAGCATCTCCCCTATTTATACTTATCTTAAGTTGAATGAAATTTCACCTATGCCTTTTTCTTCTTTAATCAAGGTTGATTCTCTTTATCTGATATCAGCTTCACCCGAGAGATTTCTGAAAAAGGAAGGAGACAAATTAATTTCACAACCGATCAAAGGAACACGTAAAAGAGGCGCTACACTTGAAGAAGATGTTGCATTGATAGAAGAGCTAAAGACAAGCGAAAAAGAGATTGCGGAAAACATGATGATTGTAGACCTTGTCAGAAATGATCTTTCGAGAAGCTGTAAGCCAGGCACAGTGGTTGGTGAAGAACTTTTCGGAGTTCACACCTTTCAGCAGGTACATCAGATGATTTCAACCATCACAGGTATTAAATACGAAAACATAGATTCTGTGCAGGCGATTAAAAATGCTTTTCCAATGGGTAGTATGACGGGAGCGCCCAAGATCAGAGCGATGGAACTTATCGATGACATAGAGGAAAGCAAAAGAGGGATATTTTCAGGAGCAGCAGGTTACTTTAATCCCGATGGAGATTTTGATTTGAATGTGATCATCAGAAGTATTTTTTATGATGAGAAAAATCAGAAGATATCGTTTCAGGTTGGAAGTGCTATAACTTATGAATCAGATGCGGAAAAGGAATATGAAGAGTGTTTGGTGAAGGCGGCGGCAATGCTTAAGGTGCTTTCATAAAAGATGCACCCAATTGTCATAAACAAAATGTCTACGTAAAGACGCCATGCATGGCGTCTCATAACGTTCATTGTAAGAAACCTTTCTATTTTTGTTCAATGCTAATTTTTTAATACTAAAAATAAATTTCCTTCTCAATTGATGTATCTATTAATGGATTGGACTATCGTTATTGACATATGAGACGCCAGCATGGCGTCTCTACGAGTTGATCAATATCAAATTTAAGAATCAATCTCCCATCTACTTTACGACCTAAACCTTCACTATCAACTTTCCAATTGTCCCGCCAGCCTTGAAATCCTTTAAGGCCTGAGGCAGCTCATTAAATTCATAAGTTCTGCCTATGATGGGAGCTTCCAGTTTCAGCTTAAATATATCATTGAGCAGTTCATTCATGATATCAGCTTTTTCATACAACCATATAAGATTGAATGCCATCAAAGATTTATTAGCTTTTATCATAGATAAAGGATCAACTCTGGGACGAAACAAATATTTAAATATTAAAAGAGGATAAAAAGGCGCCTGGCCTGATGGGGTAAATTGCGCAGAACCATAGGATATTACCCGGCCCATAGGCGCAAGCAAATCATAACTCCAATGGAAAAATTTATCCCCTGTCGTTTCCATCACAAGGTTTAATTCTCTCCCTTCCAAAGCCTCTGTGACATCTTTTTTAAATTTATTTGAACGAATTAAAAACCGGTCATAACCTTCTTTCTTTAATATCTCAAATTTGGATTCGCTACCAACAACACCAATGGTATAAGCACCCATCTTTTTTGCTATTCTATTAGCCAGCAGTCCCACTCCACCGGCAGCGCTGTGGATCAATACTGATTGTCCTTGTTTCAGATTACCTAGTGTCACCAGACCATAATACGCGGTAAGCACTTGCACAGGAAAGGCTGCACCTTCTTCAAATGACCAATGCTCCGGCAAGTGTATAATGTATCTGTGATCAATATTCAGGAGTTCGGTATATCCACCAAAGCGGGTTACACCCATTACCTTGTCACCAACTTTGAAATCATAGACACCTTCACCAACTTCTTCAACGACACCAGCATACTCCAGCCCTGGAATAAAAGGATCTTTAGGCGTCGCACTGTATAACCCCATAATGGCGAATATATCGGCATAGTTAAGTCCTATAGCCTTTACTTTTACCGTTACTTCTCCTTTTCCAGGTTTCCCAAGCGTTTGGGTAGTTAACTTTAATTTATTTAAAGATCCTGGTTTAAATACTTTATAACATTGATAGTCCATTGCTAATATTAAATTTCAGATAAATATACTAATTGATAGATACTAAATTTTCCTTATATGAATACTTAAGATACAGGAACAGATGGGAATGAAATGCTACAATCTATTAAAACTGTTACAGTAGCTTTTCCTTGTCGAGTGAGACTGAGGAAACTTTTATATAATAATGCTTAAACTATTCTTTATTTAAACCTCAAAAATTAAACTGTTTTGTGACACTGCTAATTAATTGCTGAGTATGAAAGCAACCAGAACAACTATTTATAGTTCCTTTTTTTCCTTTCACAAACTTTATCATTTTAAGTTCGTCATCTGTAAATTTTACACCTAACCTGCTAATTTGATACAAACCGTCAACAGCATAAATCTGTTTTTCTGTATTCGTTGATTTAAGCCATTTTAAAAGTTCATGCTTATCTTTCCTTGCCACCAAGTCATCAATTTGCTGTCTTCCTTGGGGGTTAATTCCTGCAAAACCACAATGCTCACCATAAACATAGTTTATTATAAACAATTCATTTTCATTAATATCAACTTTAAAAAGGGTTTTAAATGCATTCCTTAAACTGTTAAACTTGTCATCGTTTTTATATCTTTCAATTGAGGCATCATATGCCTCCCATTCATAGTCAACTTTTTTGTTTTTCCGTTCACTTAACTCATAGAAAACAATTTGTTTATGTGTTGCAATGATCTTGACTTTAAAAGTTTGAACTGTTCTTATTGCAGGATTGTCTTTCGCAGGAATTGATATTTCAAAAATAAAAACCCCTTCTTTAAATTCGTTTGTTAGATCACGCAGACATTCCCAATGAGATCTTACTCCTTCCTTTTTAATTGATAAAGTCTCGGTATATTTTTGAAACACATCAAAATCCTTTTTCTGAAGTATTCTTTTTACATCATATTGAACTTGTCCAAACAGGTTGCTTGTCCAGCTCAGTCCCACTAAAAACATTATTAACTGTTTATTAATAATTTGAAGCATATTTTAATGCATTTGAGATTTATTAATTAAAAGAAAATATTTACTTAGGAACGCTTATTAATTTCTTCTTGTAAAATATTCCCAAATGCTGCTATCCTTCATAAAAGAAATACATCCACTCGTATATATTGTATAATACTTATCAGTATACTTTCTAAAAGTATCAATCATATTAAATCTGTCTTCAAACTTTAATGTCTTGCTTTCTTCATAAAAATCCTCTCCAAATCCATTATCTGTAATTCCGAGATTTTCATAAGTCTTTATTTGATCACCAAAAATTAGGTATTGCTCATTATGGATAAAATTCTCTGAACAATTTCCATTTGTTGTTTGATTAATAAATATTGTATCTGATTTTAATTCACCTTTCAATACAGAGTCAACCTTTACAAGAATTGTAATACCGATAAACTTGGGATTTTTTGAACGATAATATGTAGTATCTATATTTTGAATTGGATGTCCAATAATAACTAAATCAGAGCTATTGAATAAGCCATCCATGGCATCATTTGAATTAAAAAACATACAACTACACGCAAATGATGTTTGGATTGTTGTAATCAATAAAATTGTAAATAAATATTTTCTCATGTTGTAGAATATTTTTTGTGAAGGATTTAAAAGTAATTAATTATTAGCATGGCTAATGATGCACACTAAAATTCTCATTACTTATTTACTCATGACAGTTGTCAAAAACCCTTTATCAAATATGTGCGCATATTTATCAAAGGGAATAATAACTTCTTCACATGCGAAATGGATACCCCAACTTAAATTCCAATAAATAGCTACTCCTTCCTTTTTTATTGCTACGGGAAAATTGAGTGCACTTGTAAAATGAAACAATTGGGGATTATGAACTTCTCCATACTCTTCGAATAAAGTAGGAACAGTTTTCTTCAATTGACTTATTGAGATATTGTAGACATTAGTATCGAATTGAGTTTTAATTACATCCTTTAACAATAAGGTCTTCCTTTTACCCAAATCAAAGGTTAATGCTATCCAATCATGATTAGAACTGCTTCCCGCACCTGAATACTCATCAGTATAAAAAGTAAAACTGAGATACATTGAATTTTTATAGTTTAAATCATACCTCAAATAAATTCCTGACGGACGGTCTTCACATTTATAATTCCAGTTAACCTTTTTAGAACCCTTAAACTCATATACCCCGGCAGTCTTTCGAATGGTAGTGTTCAGGTATATGTTTAAAGTTTCGTCCGGTGTTTTGACTAAGGGATAGGATATTACTTTTTCTTCACTTATAACCGAATCATAATCAATTTCACACACAAAATTCCCATGATCGTACTCATATTCATAGTACTGCTTAGTTGTTATACTAATTTTATTTGTATCAATCTGTCCGTAAACATTTGTACATAAAAGGAAAAGAAAAAATACTCTTATCATCTTAAAATCCCTGCTTGCAATTAGGGTTAAATATATTCTCTATTTTAAATTTACACAGTATTCCAAATATGCCACACACTCTAACCAGGCGAAAATACAAAGAGCCATGCTTTATTCTTCATCATCAACATATTCAACAAATTTTAATTTTCTATTTGTAAAGTCGAAGTAATTATAGAAGGCAAGTGTATAGTCAGTTTCAGGTTTGCTAATAACTCCAAAGAGTTCAATTTTATCTTTATCTATCTTATTAAACCAATAGTTGTGAAAAATAGCAATATCCATAAACTCCTGGTCTGCATAATTGGAAAACTGACTTTTCTGAATACGGTATCTAAAAGAATTTGTGAATCTTGTTTAATTAGCGCAATTTCCGCATCTCTATAATTATCAAATTGTTTGTTACCACCTTCTTCGTATACAAGAGTAACATAACTATCAAGATGCGTTTTCTTAATTGTAATTTGTATCTGCCTGTCAGCTATTAAAGTATCAAATATTTCAGTCTCTTTTATCTCGGGAAAGAATCTTTCTGATATCGTATTTTTTAAAGTCTTGGCGGAACTATCTAAAGGCTCAGCATTTGTCGATGTCTTATCTTCCTGTGAAGTACATGCAATGGAAAAAGCAAAAATCAAAATGTATACACAGTTTCTCATTTGTCTTCTTTATTCTTAAGGATAGCCATAGGTTTATTTTATTTCATTTATATACTTCAAATATCATTTCAAAAACATTATATTTATAAGGCTCCCCGTCTTTAGGAATAAAATCAACATGAAGAATTAATTTTAATTCATTAACTCCTAATTCTTGTATTCTAAATCTAATTCTACCTTGAAAACTCTCGATTTCAATTCTATCATCTGTTATTGAATAGTTCGATATTAAAGGTTCTTCATCTTCTTTGTATATTATGGTTGCAAAATTATTTTCAGAGAAATCTATTATTTGAAATAAATCTATTATAATAGTAATATTTTGAAGAATATAGTTTGCTTTTTTTAACTTCCATACCTTATGAACCGTTAGTTCGGATTCGATCTTTAAAGATCTTTTTAATAAACCCTCTTTAATTTCCCTAATCCGCTCTTCGTCTAACTTTTTAACTATTAGCCATTCATCAAATCCATAATGCGTGTTACCTCTTGTCTCAGTATTGAAATAATTATCGGGTCGAAATAATGCGCTAAACACAGAATTTTTAGCATCACCTTGAGTATCCGGATAAATAAGAGAAACACCTTCAACCTTCTCAATATTCACCTCATATGGAATGAATTTTAAAGAAGGAAAGTATTCTATAATTTTTTTCTGAAGCATATTAAATGGTTCCTGATATTCCATGTAAGGTGATACAGTAACTACAAGATTTGCTTCGTAAGAACTGCTTGAATTTTCTTTATCCCAATTAAAGTGTTCTTCTAAAGTAATTTCAGCTTTATCAATACCCAAAATAGTATAGAATGGACCTAACAGACTTATAAAAAAATGTAATTCTTTTGTGTAGGTTAGATTATTATTCTTCTCTTCTTTCAGAATAACAATTCCAGAGTAGCAAGGATAGAAAGCAATTGTTGAATTATGGAATGGCTCTTTTAACTCTTCTTTTAAAAACTTCCTGAACTTTCCCCAACGCTCTCTATAATTTATCGTAAAAAAGTTTTCATTCAAAATTTCTTCAACTCTCTTCACTCCAACAAAATCCCTTATATCTTTTCCATTAAATTGATCAGGATTTTCAATTGGAAAATATTTACCTAAAGTTTCATGTATAGAACTAAAATCATGTTTGATATATCCCCAATTAAATTTGTCCGCCATGTTTTTTAATTAATGCCACTTAATTTCCCCTATTAAACTTACCCAAATACTTCCAATCCTCAAAGCATTCACGTCGTACTTCCTCCCTTTCAATTTTCAATTTCCAAAATCTCATCTACGATCCGAGAATTCCGTTTGAGCTACTCCCGAGCCATCCGGAAGTTCTGATAATTCAATTTACGGATGGCACAATCAAATTTGCCGCTCCGACAATCGAATTATCCAGGCCGATAATTCAATTTGCCGCCCGCATGAACCAATAAGGAGGTCCGCTAATTCTATTTGCCGAACCGCATTGTCAATTAGCAGTTTCGATAATTGTATTTGCCGCCCAGATAATTCGATTTGACACTCAGATAATTCAATTTGCCGCTCAGATCATTGACTTGTACGAGCGGCGAATTCAATTTGCCATACCGCATTTTCAATTTGCGGAACGCCAGATTCAATTTGCTGCCCTTCTACTTCAAATTTCCATCTCCAATTCGGCCAAACAACTCCTCAAAACACCATTTCCCACACCGGATTTTTCGGTTTAAGCATAATACTTTATCTTTCATGTCAGAAAGACAATCCATTGAAAGCAAAAGATTTTTTCAGAAAAAAGACCATTGAAGATTCTATCAGGAGTACTGTAGAAATCGAACAACTTGAAAACCATACCCTCTCCAGATCCTTAAAACTGAGAGACCTCACTTCATTTGGCATTGCAGCGATTGTGGGAGCCGGAATTTTCAGTACTATTGGTAATGCCAGTGCCTCTGGCGGACCTGCAGTATCTTTGTTATTTGTCTTTACCGCAATTGCCTGTCTTTTCTCGGCCCTTTGCTATGCCGAATTCGCGTCTTCTGTTCCAGTTGCCGGAAGTGCTTATACTTATGCTTATGTGTCATTCGGAGAACTTCTGGCCTGGATTATAGGGTGGGATTTATTGATGGAATATGCAATTGGTAATGTTGCTGTAGCTATTTCCTGGTCAGATTATTTTACGTCCCTCCTAAAAGGTTTCGGATTGCAACTTCCCGAATACCTCACCATGGATTTTCTGACTGCTTCCAGGGCTTATTCTGAAGTAACTGTACTGCTAAATACTGGTACACCTTCTGCCAATATTAAACCTTTGCTGATGGAAGGATACAATGCATGGAGAAATGCACCATCGATAAATGGTATTCATATCGTGTTTGATTTTCCTGCTTTTATTATCACAGCTCTAATCACAGTTTTGGTTTATATTGGTATAAAGGAAAGTAAAGTCACCGGAAATATTCTTGTTGGAATTAAATTGCTGGTGATATTGCTATTTGTCGCAGCAGGTGCGTTTTATGTACAGCCTGAAAACTGGAGTCCCTTTGCTCCTAACGGAATCAGTGGGGTGATGAAAGGAGTTTCTGCTGTATTTTTTGCGTATATCGGCTTCGATGCTGTATCTACTACTGCTGAAGAAGCTATCGATCCTAAGAAGGATTTACCCAAAGCAATGTTCCTTTCCCTTCTGATTTGTACGATATTATATGTTGTAGTAACGCTGATACTTACTGGTATGGTAACGTACAGCGAACTTGCAGTGGGCGATCCATTGGCATATGCATTTGAGAAATACAATCTTAGTTTTCTATCCGGCATCATTGCTTTTAGCGCTGTTATAGCTATGACCAGTGTATTGCTTGTATTTCAGCTGGGCCAGCCAAGGATATGGCTAAGCATGAGCAGAGATGGACTGCTGCCTCGAGTTTTTGCCAGAATTCATCCTAAATTCAAAACACCATCATTCTCCACTATTGTCACTGGCTTTGTTGTAGCTCTGCCTGCGATGTTCATGAATCTTACAGAAGTAACGGATTTATGCAGTATAGGTACTTTATTTGCTTTTGCTATTGTATGCGCTGGAGTGATGATAAATCCGCCTCAAGCAGCAAACTCTTTTAAGGTAAAATATATCAATGGAAAAATCATTCTCCCTCTTTTGTTCTTTGCAACATTACTCCTTGTACTGATTGTGAAAAGTCCGGCTTTAATTTATATCAATATGACAGGAGATTATTTATATCCATTAAAAAAAGAATTCCCTATCATCATCTTCATTATAATCTTCGCAATTACTGCCTGGTATGCTTTCAAAAAAAATCTATCCCTCATTCCGGCTCTCGGATTCCTTATCAATCTTTACCTCATGACAGAACTTGGAGCAACTAACTGGAGCCGCTTTCTGATATGGCTTGTACTCGGATTGATCTTTTATCTTTTTTACGGAAGACACAGAAGTCACCTGAATAAAAAGGCAACAGATCAGGCTTCTATAACCCTGTAATTGAAGGCATTTAAGCTTCTGATGATTAAATTAAAAACAAATAGGAAAGGATTTTACTTTGCTTAGTATGAACCTTTCTTTACTGCGTAAGACTAAGTTTGTCAGATTTCTTACTAATTTCATTAAACAGGGTGCAACACCTGAAAAAATTGCTTTGACTGTAGCTCTTGGAGTGATTCTAGGAGCCTTTCCGGTTATCGGTCCTACAACATTGCTTTGCACACTAGCTGCATTGATATTCAGGGTAAATTTACCTGCAATTCAGTTTATCAACTATACTACTTATCCAATTCAAATTATCACCATTCTGCCTTTTTACAAATTCGGTGCTTATATCTTCGGAGATAAAACTTTTAATATCCCATTGGAAGAATTTACCGGAATGTTTCGTAAGGACATCTGGGGCTCTCTGCTTTTCTTTGGAAATGCGATATATCATGCTATTGTCGCGTGGTGCCTGGTTGCACCCATTGCAGGAGGATTGATCTACTTCACAGTTTTATATTTATTCAAAAAATTCTCAGGGAAAAAGCAGATTGTTTAGCGATACATTCTATGTTATCTTATGTATTTTCTGATCCACCGAAAGATGATTATCAGTATACAGAGAAACACGAAGAAACACAGATATACATAGAGTGTGCATTACAATTTTTAATTTTTTACTCTTAATAAAACTCAGTTTCAAATCTTTAGAAGAGGAAATAAAATTTTCATTTATATTATTTACTATGCTGCTCATATAACCTTAAAAACTTGTAAATTAGATTATTATTACCTAATCTCATTTATGAAAAAGCTGTTTATCACAGTATTCCTTTATTCTGGTTTAATAACAGGACTTATAGCTCAAAACAATGTCGAAACTGTTTTACAGAAAGGACATTTTGCTTCCATTAAGTGTATTGAAATTGATCCGGAGGGAACCTTACTGGCAACTGGTAGCAAGGACAAAACAGCCAAGCTTTGGGACATCAATTCCGGGAGGGAAATAAGAAGTTTTATCGGACATACACATTCTGTAACCAGAGTCCGCTTCAGCAGCGATAGTAAATATCTTGTGACAAGTAGTATTGATGGAACTGCAAAAGTATGGGAAGTAGCAACTGGCAAATTTATTTTCTCCACACCTTCTACTGATAAGGTTTTAACTGACGCGGTATTTTCTCCTGATGGGAAATTACTACTTACTTCCGGCTTTGCAGAGGTTGTTTCTATATATGACTTTCCTTCAGGAAACCTTATTAAAACAATAGAAACCAATCCTGATCAGGGATTAGGACTTGGCGTACATATTCAATTCAGCAAAGACGGAAAACTTTGTGCCATAGGAGAAGATAATCGTACTACTAAAGTCTACGAAACTTTAAGCTGGTCACTATTGAATACATTCAAGCCGGAGCAGGGATGGTGTGGAGGATGCGGTACTTATAATGTATTCACCAAAGATGGTAATACCCTTATAAAACTTTCCTCCAACAGCAAAGCAGAAGAATACGATATTAAATCAGGCAAACTCCTGATGACTTATGGTAATGAGTTAAAAGATGTAACAGGAGTTGACCTTAGCAATAATGATCGTTTCATTCTCACAGCAGAAGAAAAAGTTGCTTTGATTTTTAATCGTGGACAAAAAGATTCCATTGCTTTCTTCCCAGCTCCTGAGGGTCATGAAATCACAGCGGCTGCTTTAGGAAAAGGCAGTGAGTCTGTCTTTATAGCATCTGATGACAATGTTGTTACCGAATTCAATAAAGTAACAGGCAAAAAAATCAAACCATTTAAAGGTTTGCTAAATGAAAATGATGACAATGATCTGGGCTACGACCCTAATAGCTATTGGCATTCCCATATCACTAAATATTTAAGGTTAAAGAACAAAGTCGTTCTTCTCCCTAATGGAAAAGAGATTATAAGAACCAAATCCGGGAAAGAAGTTAAGGTCTGGGACATTGCAACAGGCATACCACAGACCAAATTCTCAGACCATGCAAAACCTGTTATATCTCTTGACATAACTAAAGACGGAAAGACCATCGTCTCAGGAGACTCCAAAGGAGGTGTAAAAATCTGGTCACTGGATAAAGGTCAAAAGATATTTGATCTGAAAGGTCATAATGAACCTGTATTTGATGTGAAATATAGTCCGGACGAATCTACTATTACCACAACCGGATGGGATGCCACCATCAATGTTTTCGATTCTAAAAACGGAAACCTTGTTAATCGGATTGATCTTAACAACAACTCTGCCTACACATTTTCCTATACTCCCGACGGCTTATATCTTGTACTTGCCAGACTAGACAAAACCCTTGAACTGTTTGAGCCTGATTCTAAGACAAGAGTAAAATCATTCATAGGTCACACTGACATCGTATCATCTATTTCCTTTCACCCTACTCAGCCACATATAATGATGAGCAGTTCATGGGATGGCACTACACGAGTGTGGGATATCAAAACAGGGTTGATGCTAAAAAAGCTCAACGGAATCTCTACCCCTGTTCATGCTGCATTATTCACTCCTGATGGGTCACAGGTGATCACAGCAGGAGATGACAGAATCATCAGGATATGGGACTGGCAAAGCGGTAAAGTCATAAAGCAATTGGAAGGCCATAAAGCAGAGATCAGTAATTTGACCCTTAGCGCTGATGGCAAGATGTTACTTAGCTCTTCACTGGATGGATCTGTCAAATTCTGGAACCTGGAAAAAGGTCATGAGTTTTTCGAGCATATTTATATCAAAAACAAAGACTGGATGGTACTAACGAAGGAAGGTTATTTTAATGGTACTTCAGGAGCTATGGATTATGTGCACTTTGTAAAAGGAACTCAGTTATATTCTACCGAACAGCTGATTGAAAAATTCTATAAGCCGGATCTTCTGCCTTCCCTATTTAACAACCGGGGAACAGGCATGCATAAGAGCGTGGACGATTTATTAAAGAACACGCCTCCCCCGGCAGTAAAAATCACAGCCTTAAAAACCGAAGGCAAAGCTGAAGCTGAAGTATACATTAAAGTAACAGATAACGGAGGAGGCACAGATGAAATTAAAGTATTGCATAACGGAAAGCGCATCTCTTTTGGTAATGTTAAAAATCTACCCAATAAAAAAGGGGAACATGTCGTATTAAAGGAAACAGTATCTCTTGTCCACGGAGTGAATATTTTTGAAGCAAGTGCATTCAGCAAAGAACGTATAGAGTCTTCTGCATCTTATTCAGAACTGCATTCTGAAACCGGAGAGCTTGCCAGCACTTGTCATATACTGGCAATAGGAATTGACAAATACAAAAACCCATCTATGACACTCACATTTGCAAGAGAAGATGCTGAAGCTATCACTGAAATGCTTAAAGAAAAAAGTCAGAAGATGTTTAAGAAAATCGAGGTCACTTCATTGTATGATGAAGAAGCTACAAAGGCCAATATCCTGAAAAAGTTAAGTGACCTTTCCAAAAACATTCAGAAGAACGATGTATTCATCTTTTACTATGCAGGACATGGAAGCATGACAGAAGAGCAGTTCTTCTTCATCCCATCTGAATGTACAAGATTATACGAGAAAAATACGCTTGCAAAAGAAGCTATAGAAGCTTCCGAACTACAACAGAAATTCAAAGAGATCAAAGCACTTAAGCAAATCATAATTATGGATGCTTGTCATTCGGGAGGCTCAATAGAATTCCTTGCATCCAGAGGGGGCATTGAAGAAAAGGCTATTGCTCAACTCGCAAGAAGTTCAGGGATACATGTGCTGGCATCGGCAGGAAGCAATGAAACAGCAATAGAAGTAAGTGAACTGGGCCATGGATTATTTACTTATATTTTACTTCATGCCTTGAAAGGCGAAGCTGACGGAGCTCCAAAAGATGGAAAAGTTACGGTATATGAACTAAAGTCCTTTCTGGACGATCAGATTCCTGAAATGAATAAGAAGTATCATGGAAAATCTCAATATCCATATACCTTTTCCAAGGGGCATGATTTTCCAATTGTTATAGAGTAAAATATCACATCTATTGATGTCATCGCTTGGAGCTATGGCATCAATAGACTCGTCCCTCCCCTCCATGACCAATCGGAGGACATCATCATAAAATGAATAATGAGTGTTAAATGGGGAATATATTCTATATGGTGTTTTTTCAGAAATTATGTTTTTATATACAAATCAGATGCTTAGGAGATTACTTAATTTATTTGGAATATTTAAAGAAAAACGCCCCCCTCTAACGCCTGCAAATAGCAGATTTAGGCAGGAATCTCATATTAGAGACTTTGAATTAGAAGACATACTAATTGAAGTTGCTCAAGAGTTTGATGACATTAATAGATTTAAGAAGGCTGCAAAAAACATCTCATCCCGATTAGAATTTAATAGAGCAAAGGAACTGACTAGGTATTTCCATAATAATCCACCAGAACCCGATACGCTGAAATCTAAAACCAGTAAATATGGATACTTCGGAGTTTGGATGAATATATGCCAGAATTCAGTTTTCGAAATTCTTTTCAATTATAAAGAACAAGCCATACCAATTTTATATTCTATAGGATTTGGGGAATATGATTGGACTCAGTATAAAGCAATAGATGTACTCTGCAGAATTGCAATAGATGGAATTCAAACTAAGAAGATAGTAAAAGATATAGGTGACGAAATATTAAACTTTAGGTATGAAGCTGCTTTCCCTTCGGTAGAGTCAATTTCAAAAATTCCAAGTAATGAAGAAGTCCAATTGATTTTGCTTAAAGTATTTGAGGAATATTCAAAGAATGATCCAATTGACGGATTACATATTCTACAATTATCAATAACCAATTATCCCGATTTTACCAAAAGCAAACTTGCTTTTATTAAAAATATAGCACAGGGAAAAGGAATTGAGAATCGCTCTCCGCTACTTGATGGAGCAGTATTGTCAATAGATCCAGAAGGGAATGAAGGCTACTTTATTGGTGGAGAAAAAATCGATGGAAATTTTGAGGAAACTCACAGAGTAAATGCTACAATTTTATATTACCTCCTGGATAAGAGAGATAACGACATTAACGAACTTATGAATTTTTGGGAAAGAAATATTAAAGAGGATTCTCTTAGAAATAAGATAAAGGATTTGAGAAATCAGAGAACCGAAATTTAACACAGGATATACATCAAGCAGAACTGACTGGGTAAACTTAATAATAACTGATAACGTTCAGTTTATAGTAGTCTCTTCTGATCAGCCAAGCCTCTCCTTCCTATAACTCACTCATTCAGAGAAAAAAGCATTACACAAAAAACTTCATATCTATTCCCTGAGTTACTCCTATAGGGATTGTGGGAGTGATATGATCAGGAAATTTATAAACATTGCAGCTCTTTACCTTTTGTTATCTGCAGGTAAACCATCGGAAAGCTTATCTCCAAAGGACTGTTGCAAGCCCAGTCTTTGGGACGAAGTTTTGAATATCGATACATTAAAAATCGGAGCAATACCTGTCTATACAGATACGCTTACATTGCTTTCCAGTTTAGGAGCTCCAGAGAAAACAAGTGTATGCGGCGCATCAGGATTGTACAGACCAGAAAAGTTTCCCCTTACAAATCCAATTTACATGTGGTCATATAAAGGAATTGATTTCCTTGTAAACGGAGACAAGGTAAATCTTAAGCTTGTCCGATTTACCGAAGCGCCCTCGACTCTGAGATTGACATATCCTTCATTAACGTTATGTCATTCAACCAGACTTGCAGATGTTAAAAAGATATTCCCGGTATCGGTCAGAATATCCTATGATTACTTTGATCCGGAAAGAAAGGAGACATTCAGATTGGTAAGGATCAATCCAAGGGAAGCATGGACCGATGAGTGGATTCTGAGATTTAAGGGAAACAGATTATATGAAGTTGAATTCTGGACTCCTTGAGCTGATTATCTATGTCTTCTCTGTGGAAGAAAAAATTACACAGAGAAAACACAGTGAAATTTAACATTGCTTATTACCAACAATTCAGGAAAGGATTTTATATCCAGCTTTGTCGAGTGTTTTCTGTACAATCTCAGGAGAAATATTTTCCCCCTTTACAGTCAGAATTTTATCGTTGGATTTTATATCGACATCCCATTCTTTTATTTCAGACGCCTCGTCTAAAGCTTTTCCAGCCTTTTCAACACAAGCTCCGCATTTGATATTTGTTTTAAATTGTAGAGTTTCCATGACTTACCTCGTTATTTATTTCTATAAAGTTAATGCTAATCTGAATTACGGTTCTTATATAATTTTGAATATTATTTACACTTAGTTAAAGTCTTACTGTTTTTAACCTCAGGCTATTCAATACAACTGACACACTGCTTAATGCCATTGCCAATCCGGCAAGCATTGGATTTAGAAGAAAACCATTAACAGGATACAATACGCCCGCAGCAAGAGGAATACCGATCAGGTTATAAATAAAGGCCCAGAAGAGATTCTGACGGATTGTATTCACTGTAAATTTACTTAGCTTAAAACTTTCAGGGATCAATCGTAAATCAGAAGACATCAAAGTTATCTTTGCTACATCCATGGCTATGTCGGATCCCTGGGCCATTGCAATACTAACATCTGCTAGCGCCAGAGCTTCTGCATCATTCACGCCGTCTCCAGCCATAGCTACAATTTTTCCATTATTCTTCAATTCCCTTACAAAGCTTGCTTTATCAGACGGTAATACTTCCGCTTTATACTTTTCAATTCCGGTTTTCTTTGCTATTGCTTCTGCTGTATGCATTGTGTCTCCAGTAAGCATGTAGATATCAATACCAAGATCCTTAATCTTTTGAATCGCATCATAAGAACCTTGCTTCACTTCATCAGCAACCGCAATTAGGGCCAGAACATTTTTATTCCGAACTAAATAAATCAAGGTTTTTGCTTCTGAACTATACTGCTTGGATATATTCTCTATATCAATTGATAATTCAGCCTTAATATCATTTTTAACAAAATTCCGGCTTCCTATAAAATAAATATCTCCTTTATATTGCACCTTAACACCTTTCCCAGTCTGACTTTCAAAATTCTCTAATGCAACTTCAGATGTATTTCTTTCTTTATAATATTGCACGACTGCCTCTGCCAGTGGATGTCCCGATTTACGCTCTGCTGTCAAAATGATTCCTTCAAGCAAAGTTTTACTTTCAATATTCTCCTTCCAGTAAACATCTGTTACTTTAGGTCTTCCCATTGTGATAGTTCCTGTTTTATCCAAAACCAGCACCTGCGTTTTCTTTGCAAATTCCAGGCTCTCTGCATCTCTGATAAGAATACCTTTCTCCGCTCCTTTACCAATACCAACCATTATTGCAGTAGGTGTGGCTAATCCAAGAGCACATGGACAAGCAATTACAAGAACTGTAATCATAGCCAGTAATGCATGAGTGAAACTATGTTCTCCTCCGACTATAAACCATACCAGAAAAGTTAGAATTGCAATACCTATGACTATCGGAACAAATATTCCCGCTATCTTATCTGCAAGCTTCTGAACAGGTGCTTTTGACCCTTGAGCTTCCTGAACAGTTTTAATGATGCCTGCAAGCAAAGTTTCAGCACCTACTTTCTCTGCTTTCATTGTAAAGCTTCCCTTCTGATTCAGAGTTCCTGCAAATACCTTTGCACCTGTTATTTTCTCTGAAGGAATAGATTCACCTGTTATTGTACTTTCATCAACAAATGAATTACCTGAAATCACCAGCCCGTCGACGGGGATCTTTTCTCCTGAACGAATAATAATTTCATCACCTTTTACTACTTCCTCTATTTTCAATTCAATTTCAGAACTACCTCTGATAACCTTAACAGTTTTAGGTTGCAAGCCCATTAGCTTTTTGATAGCACTTCCTGTTTTCTGCTTTGCCTGCTCTTCAAGCAAGCGACCTAATAAGATAAATGCAATTACCACCGCAGCAGCTTCAAAATATACATCTGGGTGCACTCCTTGCTTCAAAAGGACTTCCGGAAATAATGTATTAAATGTACTGAAAGCGAAAGCTATACCGGTGCTCAAAGCAACAAGTGTATCCATATTGGTTTGACCGTGTTTAATTAATCGGAATGCATTGATAAAAAACTGCTTGCCAAAAATTAATATAACCGGTGCTGATAATAAAAGCATGATCTGATTGGCATATGGAGCCATATGAAAAAACATACCTATTATAACTACAGGAATAGCAAAAGCCAAAGACAAGAAAGCATTCATTTTAAGTTTTTTAAAATGCGCTGACTGCTCTACTTCAGACGACTTGTTTCCATCTTCTTCCAGGATCAAATCGTAACCAATGGATTGAACCGCCTCTTTTAGTTTCGCTGCTGGATACGCATTATCGTAAGTAACCTGAGCAGTAGATCCTGCATAATTCACATTAACATCTTTGACCTCCGGAATTGATTTTAAAATCGACTCCACACTTACAGCGCAGGAAGCACAACTCAAGCCTTCTACAGGAAAAATTTTTTTTATGGTACTCATAATTATTATCAGCTATTTTCAGAAGGACACATTTCCTCCTAACCCTAGCAAAGTAACAATTAAATGAAGGGAATTTGCTTACAAAATTATGGGAAAGAGTTGTAGATAAAAGCGGAAGGCTTAAAGCTTAAAGCGGAAGGTTTAAAGAGAAAGTGTTTGCATGAATACCAGGGATATTATTTTTTCCATAGTAAGTTTAAGGAGTTGAGTATATAACAAAAGGAGTTTTTTTAGAAGTATCTAAATAATAGAGCTAAGCTTATTGTCACTTCTGCTTTCCGCTTTAAGCTTTTCGCTCTTTCAACTTATATCATCAAGAGGCTTACGCTGATGGCCTTTAAGCTTTTTAAATTCGGAGGATGAAAAACCGGTGATCTGTTTGAATTGATTACTGAGGTGCGCTACACTGCTATACCCAAGCTTATACGCCAATTCACTCAAGGTAAGCTCATTATATATTAAATATTCTTTTACTTTTTCTATCTTTTGCAGGATTATATATTTTTCGATTGTAAGATTCTCTATTGAAGAAAATAAATTGGATAATGTGTGATAATCCTTACCTACTTCTTTTGCCAGAAATTCAGAATAGTTTACATCAAGCTCTCCTTCATGATGATGTATCTGCTCAATCAATAGTGTTTTAATCTTCTCAACTAGTTTAACTTTTTTATCTTCCAATAATTCAAAGCCATTTTCCTCCAACACTTCCTTTATTTTAGACATTTCAGGTTCTTTTGGAGCATCTATTACTACTTCCCCAAGACGTATATCTTTTACATTTACAGAAAGCTTTTCCAGCTCATCCTTAACCACTTTAATACAGCGGTTACAAACCATATTTTTGATGTATAAATGAAATTCCATAAGTCTTCAAATTATTTAACAAAATAAAAGATCGCTTCATTACTTCACAAATCTTTTGAAAGAAAGCTTGAAATTTTATGAATTAAAGAAATTAATTTCCTTAATTCACAAGCAATTAAAATAGATGAATAAGTTTTACAACAAAGTTGGATTTTAAGCGTTTCCACTTTTTTATGCCCTATGAAAACAAAATTCTTCCTTCTGACATTTTTAATCTTTTCAGGTTTCGCATCTATAGCCCAATTCAAATCAGCTAAAATAGGAATAGATGGCCTTACTTGTTCCATGTGCTCGAACAGTGTTGAAAAACTTCTACTCCAACTGGATTTTGTTGAGTCTGTAAAAATGGATCTAAACACGAATGAAGCAACTGTTATATTCCGCCAGAAATATAAAACTGATTTCAAAAAGGTTAGTCAAAAAATCTATGATTCAGGATTTTCTGTCAGAGAAATTTCAACATCCCTTAACTTTGATACTATCAACCTTGATGGAAATGCTTTTCAGGTCAATGGAGATAAATTTTATATTTTGAGTGAAGAGAAAGCCAACCTTTCTGGTGAAAGGTCATTCAGGTTTCTCGATAAGAATCTTATCAGCAAAAAAGAATTCAGTCATTGGTCGTATTTCATTAAGGAAAACGACAAGGTCCATAATGAAAAACAGAAAGCATACCACATCAGTCTATGAAAAAAATACTGATTTTATCTTTTCTTGTTCTTTCGTTCTTCAAAGGCATTTGCCAGGAGCTTTTCCCTTATGCTGAATCTGCAAGTAACATACCTAAGAATGTCCTTGGCATGCGTTTTTTATTTGAAGGATATAAAGAAATACCATCACAAAGACAAAGGAACTGGGGTGCGCTGAGGGCTATGTATGGTATTACCGGAAAAACAACTTTGATGGTGACAGCAGCAGGATCGAACCACCATCTGGCCAAATTCCCTGCGAACCTTCAAAATTATTTTGCAAATCACCATCAGCGAGTTTATAAACCAAATCCTTATCTACTGGAAGGTATTAATATTTATCTGAAACAACGAGTGATCAGCGTGGACGGCTTCCAGAAACATCTCAGAGTAGCTTTGTTCGGACAAGCATGCAAGTCCTTTGTACCACATGATGAATCAGAACCTTTTCTAATGGGTGATAATTCTGGCTATGGAGGAGGAGCAATTATCACTGGATTGTACAAGAGATTTGCGATATCCTTTACTTATGCATACGCTCATCCCTTGCTCTATAAAGACAAAGCTCAACAGATTACATTCCAGGCGGGAGACGCCAACAACTACGATATCTCATTAGGGTATCGTCTCTTCCCTTCAAAATACTCGACCTATAATGATTTGAATATAAATCTTTATGTAGAATTTGAGAATAGAAGCTACGGTGCTGCTGAGATGACAGTTAGAGATGCACTTTATGACTTTAGTTATTTAAAAAACTTTGACCAGAATGTTTACTATAGTCTTATGGATGGTAAATACTCAGAGATAAAACCTTCCATTCAATTGATCTTTAACTCAAATAACAGGATAGATATAGGATGTGCTTACCCTTTCTACAATAGATCTTACACTCATTTTTATCCCCTCTTTTTCTTTAATATTCAAAAGTATTTTTATTTCTCCAAAAAGAAGAAAAAAGTCTAATTCTTTCTTCCTGATTTAAGAAGATCAAACACAACTCCTGATACAATTGCATAAATAATGTAATGTACTCCACTTACAGATATTGATTGGGGCCCCCATTTCTTTATAGGAGGAGCAAGATGCAATTTGGGAAACATTACAAGTTCAGTTGTAAATACAGACGAAAAATGAATAGCATCTGCCAAAATTCCTTTTAAGCCGGCAGAACCAATAACTCCTCTTACTCCTCCCCATACTGTCCCATAGGCATAATGAATGATATTTATTAATTTCTCTTTGAGAATTAGCTTCACTGCCGGTAATAGATTTCGAACCGGAATACCTAATACCTTTCCTAAAGCCTGAAAAAGAGTATCATTTTCTGCTCTTTTCGTAAACTTCATTTCAAGTATCTGAGAAACATTCATTGCTGCAGTTCCGATAAATCCTGCAACCAAACCTCTTCCCAAGTCGCCAGCAAAAGTCCCTACTGAATAAATTGCTTCTTCTTTAAACCTATCCCCGATGCTTTTCCTTTTAAAATTCAATAGTCCCATATTCAAATTCATTTGTATTAAAAACATCAGGAGATAATCCTTGGTTCGAATTCCGTGGATAACCAATAATCCCTTTCCAGACAAGGAAAGCATCACCTATTTAGGATATTATCTTCATTCATTTGACTCACACTAAGGCCATGTAAAGCGATTTGCTTTAAAGAGAGCACATAATAAACTAGGTGGTAATAGATTCTACTTTCTTTCTGATTTGAGAAGATCAAACACAACTCCCGATACAAGAGCATAAACAATGTGGTGTACCCCACTTATAGAAATTTCCTTAGCCCCCCATTCCTTTACCGGAGGAGCAACTTTTAAACCTGGAAGCATTACTAATTCTGTTCCGAAAACTGAAGAAAAGTGTAAGGCATTTGCAGGAATACCTTTAAGCCCAAGAGTACCTATAATACCTCTAATACCTCCCCATGCTGTGCCATAAGTAAAATGTATACCATTTACCAGTTTACTTTTAGACTCATCATTATTAGCATGAACATCAAGTACTTTTTCTGCTGCTTTTAAAGGGGAATCGCTTCCTTCTCTTCCGGTAACTTTCATTTCTATTAACTGCGAAAGACTTATAGCTATAGTACCAACAAGTCCCGAAAACAGCCCCCTGCCAAGGTCGCCAGTAAAAGTTCCAACAGAATGTATAGCTTTATCTTTTAAGCTCTTTTTTCTTTTTCTGAATAAACGTATCATCAGTCCTCCCTCTATTACAGAAAGAAAACAAGTGAAAAAGTATCAGGGTTCGAATTCAGAAGGACTATTAACTTCTTTCCAGACAAGAAAAGGTTTTTCAGCATCTGCGACTTTCAATTGTTGTAAGGGATACTGCCTTTGCTCATTTGATTTACCGACTTCAGTGTATATGTGGCTTACACCGAACCCATGTAATGCTGCCTGTTCCAATGAAGATCCATAATAAACAGTTCTTATTCCTGAAATATAAATGGCAGCGAGACACATGGGACAAGGGTGACCGCTTGCATAAATTACGCAACCTTCCAGAAATTCTGAATTTAATCGGAAAGCAGCTTTCCTTATTGCTTGAATTTCGGCATGTGCTGTAGGATCATGAATGTGAAGTACATCATTTACCCCCTTAGCTAATACTTCTCCGTTCTTCACTATCAAAGCTGCGAAAGGTTTTCCATCATTTAAGCGAACATTTTCAATAGCTGAATCAATTGCTTCCTTTAAAAACTCTTCATTTGTTTTCATACAACTTTCAACTGCTAAAAAGTAGACATGTTCAGGGCCTCAAGTACAATCAAATAAAAGACTCTACCCATGCCTTAGCCTTTTCGACATTTCTAAAAAGTTTGGTTGGCAATAGTGGCTTATTTATTCTAAGATAAAAATTCCCTAGGATTTCACTTACATGGGATTCAACGATAATTGCCACACAAACAAGTATAGCATTGCCTTCCTTAGACAGATATTCATTGGCTTCCCTATCAACATACTTAATTTTTCTTATGTCTGCTATGGCAGGATAAATGGCCCCTTTTTGAAATATAATTCTATCTGACACTATCTTTTTAGCTTCTTTTAGCCTTAAGATAATTTCTTTATATTCTGCCCACAAGACTCCATCTTCGATCCACATCTTTATATAATCATTTTCAAATACAGAAGGTAAATCATTTTTAATCATAAAAGTAAAAAACGTAAAACATTTTTATGAAAGAAAATTTTGAATAACTATTCTTTAAAAATTAAGAGAAAGAAATATTTTTTCCCTTAACATTTTATTGCTTAATAAGGAGCACCAACATGTTTTCACTTCAATAGTTGAGTATATACAATTTATTGTATCCAATCAATAAAAACTATTAAGATCTCCAACTATGAAAAGGAAAAATCCTAACCTGAACAGATACCAACTTCCTATTCCAAGAATAAGTCCGAAAACTGTAACTCCCTTTGATATACGTAATGCAGCCAAACCTGAGCCTATTGAAGAACTCAGACCTCCTAAGGATGCACCTAATATCCTTATCGTATTGATCGATGATATGGGCTTCGGTGCTACCAGTGCTTTCGGAGGCCCTTGCTATATGCCCAACGCAGAAAGACTTGCCAATAACGGATTGAAATACAATAGATTTCACACCACTGCTTTATGTTCTCCGACCAGAGCTGCACTACTTTCAGGAAGGAACCACCACTCTGTTAATATGGCAGGAATCACTGAATGCGCAACACCTAACCCTGGTTACAATACAATAAGACCTGAAAGCATGGCCACTATTGCACAAACTCTGGTCATGAATGGATACAACACAGCTGCATTCGGGAAAATGCACCAAACTCCAGTCTGGGAGACAAGCATAGCTGGACCATTTGACCGTTGGCCTACAGGAGAAGGTTTCGAAAAATTCTATGGATTCATTGGAGGAGAAACAAACCAATGGGCTCCTTCTTTAATCGCAGGAACCATTCCGATTGATTCTCCCAATGATCCCGAATACCACTTTAGTTCAGACATCACAGATAAAGCTATCAGTTATATCAGACAGCAAAAAACAATGGCACCTGATAAGCCATTCTTTGCATATCTTGCATTTGGAGCTACTCATGCGCCACATCATGCGCCAAAAGAATATATTGAAAAATATAAGGGACAATTCGATCATGGCTGGGACAGGCAGAGAGAAATAACCCTTGATAGTCAAAAGGTATTGGGAATAGTACCTCAGAACTGTGAACTTTCGTCAAGACCAAATGACATACCAGCATGGGACAGTCTGAATGACAAAGAAAAACTTGCAGCATCCAGATTAATGGAAGCCTATGCAGGTTTTGCAGAACATACAGATCATCAGGTAGGCAGAGTTCTGTCCACCTTGGAAGAAATCGAAGCATTGGACAATACGCTTATTTTTTACATACTTGGAGATAACGGAGCCAGTGGTGAAGGAGGTATTTATGGCAGTGTGAATGAAATTGCCGCACTTAATAATGCTGCAGATACTACTGAAAATATTATAAACAACCTGGATGCTATCGGGACACCCATGGCTTATAACCATTATCCTGTAGGATGGGCACATGCCATGGACACTCCATATCAGTGGACCAAGCAGATAGCTTCTCACTGGGGAGGAACAAGAACCGGCATGATCACCCACTGGCCTAATGGTATCGCTTCCAAGAATGAGGTTCGTCACCAGTGGTGCCATGTAATAGATATAGTACCAACGATACTGGAAGCTGCAAAAATTCCGCATCCACAGTTTGTTAACGGCATACAGCAAGAACCCATTGAAGGCATCAGCTTTGTATATACATTTGATGATCCAAACGCTCCGGAGAGGCATACTACTCAATACTTTGAAATAGGTGGTAACAGAGGGATATACCATGAAGGGTGGTCAGCATGTACTATTCATTCAGTACCATGGGTATTGGCGGGTGTAAATAAACCTTTTGCCGATGACATTTGGGAATTATATGCCCCTGGCGATTGGAGTCAGGCACATAATATTGCCTTTCAAAACCCACAAAAACTAAAAGAATTGCAGGACTTATTTCTGATCGAAGCTTCAAAATACAAAGTTTTTCCGCTTGATGACAGGAAAGCTGAACGCTTCAATTCAGATCTTGCCGGACGTCCTGATCTACTGCAAGGACGTACTACCATGACTCTATATCCTGGTATGAGTCATCTTAATGAGAACACTGTTCTCAATATAAAGAATAAATCATTTTCAGTTACAGCTGAAGTTGAAATCAAAGATGACATGACAAACGGAGTTATAATAGCGCAAGGTGGAAGATTTGCTGGATGGTCACTTTATATGAAAAACGGTTACCCCGTTTTCTGTTATAACTGGTTCAACAGACAACATTACTACATTGGTAGCAGAGAGCAGCTTAATGCAGGAAAACACTTTATACATTTTGAATTTATATACGATGGAGGCGGTATAGGTAAAGGAGGAACAGGAATCCTATATGCAGATGATCATGAAATTGGTCAGGGACGTATTGATAATACTGTTCCGTTTTTATTCTCTGCCGATGATTTTATGGATATAGGAAAAGATTCAGGAGCTCCGGTTACAGATGACTATGCCTCATATCAAGCAGTTTTTACAGGAACTATTAATTGGGTAAAAATCAATATTGGCTCTGAAGTAAATGATGATCCTGCTGGTAAAGAACATGCATATTTGGTAAGGCAATAAAAAGCTGAAAGCCTAAAGTTAAAAGCTAAAAGTCAATCCAAAATCAGTGTTTGAGATAAATGACCTTGGTACAGAATAATTACAGCTTTATAAAAACAAAAAGACCTCTGATATCTCGGAGGTCTTTTGTTTTCCTATAAACATTAAGTGTGTTCTTTATTTCAATTTTATAAATTAAATACAAGTTTTAATAAAAGTCCGATTCCTGCCATGGCTACTATGATGATTGGTTCTTGTATTTTTTTGAATTTAAATAAAACAAAAGCTGTGGATAAAGCAATCAATAATGTCGGGATATCAACGAGTGTTCTTTTACCTAATACCAAGACAGATCCAGCTATTGCTCCAATGGCCGCTGCAGTAACGCCATCCACAAAAGCCTTTATAGCAGGATGCTTACCAAACTTTTTAAAATAAGGAGCAGGAAGAACAGTAAAAAGATAACATGGCAAAAAGGTAGCGGCTGCTGCTGCACATGCGCCCCATATACCAGCTGCAAGGTATCCGATAAAACCTACTGTAATTACTACCGGACCTGGTGTGATCATTGCTACAGCAACGGCATCCAGAAACTGCTGCTCGGTAAGCCATTGATATTCTTTGACCGTTCCTCCATAAAGAAAAGGAACAATTGCCAGACCGCTTCCAAATACAAATGCTCCTGCTTTTGTAAAAAATATGATAATCTGCCATATTCTGTTATTCTCAGTTTCAAACACTGAGAACGTCAGTAATAACGGCGGTGCAATCATCTTAAAACTTTTAGCCATCATAAATTTGGGAGGAGCTTTCATAAACCAGACAAGAACCCCTGCTGCGAGAATCAGCCACATATTCTCCTCTTCCAATAAGAACGTAGAAATAGCTAAGACTGCAAATATCGCCCAAAGTACCTTATCACTCCCGATACTTTTAGTGGTAAGCTTATAACTACTTAATGTTATAATTCCTATTACACAAGCACCAACTCCATAAAATATTGCCTGCATCGCAGGAATCCCACCAAATTCCGCATAAGCATATCCGAGGGCTAGAACCATCAGAAAAGATGGCAGGACAAAGGCTAACCCAACTAAAGTTGCACCAATAAATTTATAGTGTACATAACCGAGGTATATAGACATTTGTGCTGCCAAAGGCCCTGGAGCAAGCTGAGACAAAGCCATTCCTTCCCTATAATCATCTTCGGATATCCACTTATATTTTTCTACAAGATCCCTGTGCATATAACCTACCAAGGCTACAGGACCACCAAATCCTATAGTTCCAAGCCTAAGGAAATACATTACCAAATCCTTAAGAGAATAGGAAACTAAATTATTTTTTTCTTCCATGGTGTTAGATTTTTTTATTTTTTTTTTAAACCTAATAGTTACAATTTCAATAAACATTCACCTAAGTCCTTATAGGGCTTAGGTGGATGTTTATAAACTTAAAACTTATTACTTACAACTTATTAAATTCCCAACCATGCGTTTCTTCACTTACATGTTTACACCAGCTGTAAAGAGCATCATAAATAATCATTCCCTGTTTTAACATTTCCTGATCATTTATAAAATTATAAGACAAGCCAGCAGATATTGCAAATAGTCCAGAGGCCTGAGGAGCCAGATCATATCGATCCGTATCGGCAGCCCTTACTATCAATGCCAGTCGAAATAATGCGTTATCCTGAATCTCATGCTTCTTCAAAAAATAATCAAAAGTGCACTTGTCTCCTTCATGGGTATATTCAACTCCTGGGATGTCATAAGGAATTGCATCAAGCTCCCTTGCCTTCTCTATTACCTGATTGGTTGGAACGAATATGAATTCCGGTGAATCATCAATAAACCTGCTGATCAACCAGGGACAGGCAATCCTATCTATTTTGGGACGTTCTCTTGTTATCCATTTCATAATAATACCTAGCTTTTATTCATCATGCTTTCTGAAATCCAATGAATGGAAAACAAATAGCCGCACTGCATTCGTTGAAGTAAACTTGTTTCCTGAAGCCTCCTGTTGAAAAACATTCATATAACCTAGATGAACATTGAGATGCTGAGTAAACTGATATCCAAATCCTATAAAGAACCTGTTCTGATCAAAATAATTATAGACTATATTCTTCCCAAAGTTTACAAACACTTCATCCATAAGTATAAAGAATGGAGTTTTAGCAACAATATCTTTGCCTTTCAGAGGAACAAATAATGATAAATTATATCTGAGTCTGAAATTGAATGTTGTCGAATTTTGCAATTTATCATTAACAACCTTCCTGTTAAATCGCTCTTCAAGTCTTATCCATTGCAATGTCTGAAACCTGACATATTTCTGTCTCCACCAAATCTGCTGCCAGGTCCTGTTTTCCGGGCGTATTGTATTTAATCCTTTCCCTGGATAATGCTCAACAAAAGCATACCCAAGATTTAATCTGAAATTGTCACTTACAAAATAAGTCAATGCCGGTCTGATCAATAACTGAAAAGGCCTTTCAACAAAATGATCTGTCTGTCTGTAATGCAGATCCAACCAGAGTCCCCAATGATTTGACAACCGGGTTTGATTAAAATACCCAAGCCATAACTGCTCCCGCACATGCGTTTGTTTAGTTACTGTTTGCGCCTGTATATCGAAGGATACAAACAAGAAAGTAATAATAATAGAAAAAAGTACTTGCTTCATAATTCTATGATTTGATAACCTACTTTATATACATTTTTAATTTCCACTCCCGATTTGGAATTAAGGAGTTTCTTTCTCAAGTTCTTAATATGAGCAAATAGAATATTAAAAGATTCAAGATTGTCCACATCATCACCCCAGAGGTACTCTGCTAAAAGTTCTTTAGAAACAACGCGGTGTTTGTTTGCATGAAGATGAAGTAAAATATCGTATTCTGTCTTTGTCAGTTTTAAAGGCTGGTCCCATACAAATACAGTTCTTGCATAGAGATCAATAACAAGATTACCAATATATATCTTTGAATTGCTTTGAAATTTTTTCCTTCGTGTAACTGATTTTATTCTGGCAATAATTTCTTCATTGTGCATTGGAAGTACCAGGTAATCGTCCACCCCCAGCTCAAAGGCTGACAGCTTGTATTCCAGAGCATCATTGGTTGATAATAATATTAATCCCTCACTCCTGTTATTTTCAGAAAGTTGTCTCAGCCATCCATAACACTCAATCTCAATCTGGTCTATGTTAATAACAATGCAATCATATTCATATAACATAAACTTTTCAGACGCCTGCTGAATGGATGATACACTGTCGTGCAAAAAATCCTGGCTAATCTTAAGATCAGGTAAATCTGTGTCTGAAAAATTTACTAATAGGAGTTTCATTTCCACAAACATACGATTTGATTGTGAAGATTTGCTGAATAGAAATACTGTTGAAATGTCTTCAAAGAAAAAAACTATGATCTTGCGGTGCTTTTTTCGGGAATCATACCACCAATAATCTTAAAGAGGATAATTTCCAACTAAATTCTCTTTCTAAAGTCATAAAAGTTCTGACGTTATCTCACTTCTTACCTTAAGTCAAGATTTTTCATTTTTTATAACAAGATATTTGTTCGCTCAACTATTTAAATATCCTAAAATGAAAAATTTAAAATCAGTCAAAATATTCTTGTTTGCTACAGGGATGATCGGGATTATAATTGGAGCATCCCTTTTACTAATTCCAATTGCATTTGAAGCTTCGGCAGGCATTCACCTTGATAACGAGGTAAATATTTTAAGTGAGGTGAGAGCTCCAGGAGGTACATTAATGGCTGCTGGATTACTAATTGCCTCAGGAGCCTTTATATCCGGCATGACATATATATCTATTGTATTGGCAGCATTATTTTATTTATCTTATGGTTTATCCAGAACAATCAGTATAATATTAGATGGATTACCTACAGATACACTCGTAATGGCAACTGTGAGTGAAATTATCATAGGATTAATGAGCTTATATATATTATTTAAATTCCCAAAGCCACAATACCATGGCGCTAATCTTCAATAACCTTATTTAGATTTATCATTTTCCAATAATCTTTTTCTGATCCTGCTGAAAGATTCCGGAGTAACTCCCATGTAGCTGGCAATTTGGTGCAATGGAACTCTGTTTAAGAGCTCAGGTTGTGTGTTAATTAAATTCCGGTATCTTTCTTCAGGTTTATGATGGTTGAGCAAATTCATTCTATATTCCATTTTAGAATAATCCTGAGACATTAATGTGTGCACCAGGTATTTCAATTTCGGATACTTCCTGTGCAACTCGTATTCCTGTTCACGGGTTCCGGTGATGAGCACACAATCTTCTGCACAAACCAACCAATATGCAGAAGGAGCCTGCTCAAGATAGCTGGAATATAGCACTGCGGGTTCTCCTTCAAGAAAAAAGCCGGTAGTTCTTTCTTCACCATCAGCCAGCTGGTATTGACGTATACAACCCTTTAAAACAAAATAACAGGTATCACAAATATTCCCTTCTCTTTGTATGATCGTTCCTTTTTGAAAACCTCTGACATCAGTGTTTTCTGCAATAAACTGGATTTCATCTTCTTCAAATTTATTTAGCCCAGCAATAAAATCAGTCAATAGTTTTTTCATAAAAAATAGATTAAAGCTCTGTCAACCCCAATAAAAATAGCATACGAGATTCAACAATCAAAAAATGAGATATATCTTACAAAATATTCAATTAAGCTGTAAGATACATCTCGATCAATTAACTCTTTCTTTCAATTAATCATCTTGCATTTATCCGTTTCTTAACACCTCTCCCCCAAGCTATAAATGCAGCAGCCACAGCAAAGAAAATATTCACACCAATCTGAGCTCCTTCTCCCCTTGAAATGTGAAAAATAATTGCAGCAATCATTAAAGCAATAGTAGCTAATGATGCATAAACCGTAAGTCTTGGAACTATCCTCAATAAAGTCGGGAGTACCAGCCCTAGTCCTGCCAGGATATCTATTACACCGGTAAGATTTACAAGATCTGCATGTTCTGCTGTCCAAGGCCACATTGCAGCAAGTTGTTCTGCTGGTTTAAATAGTTTCATTGCTCCTGCCCAGATGAACCCTACAGATAACAGGATCTGTGCAATCCAAAGTGTAATATTCAGCAAAACAGGTACCTTTTGTTCTTTAGTCATATATAAATTCTTTTTAAATCGTTACAAAATTAACGAAATTCACTTTCGTTCAGATAGTACTATACTGTTGGATAGCGCTATCCGTTCGGATAGTATCAGATAAACAAAAATAAAATGCTGGCAAAAGGTAGTTGTCCCAAAACCATGCTGTCTATCAGAGACGCACTGGAAGCACTTGAAGGAAAGTGGAAGTTACTGATTCTGTTTTCATTATCAGACGGACCGAAACGATTCAAACAAATCTCAAAGGATGTCGGCAATATTACAGATAAAACTTTATCTAAGGAGTTAAAAAGTCTGGAAACCAACAAACTAATTAAACGAGAAGTTTATGACACCTTTCCTCCAACTGTGGAATACTCCATAACTCCACACGGTTTGTCACTGGAAAAAGTTCTGGATGAGCTGCACGTCTGGGGATTGGCTCACCGTAAAAAAGTTATCGGTAAATAATAATATTTATTCAACCCATCAGCAAATAAGAAAAACCTTCTTCTTCAAAGGATGCAGCAACAGATGCCTTATTATCAGTCATACTTCTTTCAAATGTAGCTAACTGTTTTTGAATCTCTTTAAGTTGTATATCTGTAGGATTCAGAGAGTCTTCTGATAAAGATGTATTCTTCAAGTTAAATTCTGCATCTTTCAATTCTTTGAATTTCGTATAGTCAGCAGATATAAACTCTTTGTATTTCAGCCATCTATCACGAAGCCTTTCTGTCGGCATTACGACTGCGAAATATTCAGATAGTTTCCATCTTTCTTCAATATTATCAGCTTTCATGATAATTTCAACATATCTATCAAAAGCCTGCATTTCCTGAATTCCAGCAGCTCTTTCCTTAAATCCTTTGTCAATAATAACTGTTACAATAACAAGTGCAACGCTACCTATAATCCATTTAATCAGCTATACTTTGAATTTTGCTTTCCAAACTGGAATGTCTTTTCCTCTAAAGTTTCATCAGCGATTTCTAATTGATTTAAATTATCTTTCATATTGATATCAATTTTTATAATCAAATACAATTAACATTATCAATCTCACTTTTATTTTGGTTTTATATTTCTCTATACATCAACTAAAAATCATCGTTTAAAATTACAGAAACATACCCTTTGCGACTTCCCAGGTAAATGGGCCTTCATAATCCTTAAGTTTCATTAGTTGTTCTATCTCAAGCTTTCGCCATTCCACAGTTGACTTCTCCGGGGACTCATCATTCCCTTTTGATATGCTCCATTTTTTTGCCAAAAAATTAAAACTATAATTTTTATAATCCTGAGAAGACGGATTATATTGACTTCTATCAGCACCTATCATATAAAAATCATTATCCTGATAACGAAATTTATAATTCATCATAATATCTGTACTACCTCCCTGTAAAAAAGATATATTCAAAACACCCTTAACAATTTCCATTCCCTCATACCAAGGGCCAGGCTCCAACTGATGATATGATATAAGATTATTACATTGCTCAATAAACCTGAAATTGCTGCTTTCAGGATTATAAAAGGCAATTATTAAAATAAAATGCTGAAAAGATTCTGTGTTAATTTTCCTATCATCTCTGTGCTCAATGACAAATGCAATATCTTTATAACTATCTTTATTTAAATCACCCTCAACAGTATCAACGAGATTCCAGCCTTTAGGTATAAAATCGATTACCTTTTTGCCTTCCTTTTTAACAAGAGGATACTGAAACTCTTGCCCCTGAACAAAAGTGTAATGAAATAACAATAATAGAGCGGCGAAATACTTCATTTTATCATCTGAAATTCTATACTTACATATAATACTTAATTTACCAACAAGTCTTCATATCTCAAGGAAATTAGCAAATTTAATCTTTATTTAAAACCGTCCTTCAATTAAGAAAACATAGTCATATCAAAATGCCTGTCATTCCATTACATCCATTCTCGAAATATTCCTTCATTTTTGAATCCTAATTTTGAAAGCACCTTTTCTGAAGCAATATTCCCTTGCATTACCTCTGCCTCTATCCAATTAGCATCAAGCTCACTAAATCCAAATCCTGTAACTACTTTCAATGTCTCTGTTAAATAACCTTTATTCCAAAATTCAGAGCACAATTCATATCCAATGTTTGTTCTATGTCGCTTGGTAAAATTATTAAATCTATTGTTCCGACTATGCTCTTCTGAGCCTTTAACGCAACTCCCCAACGATTTCTAACTTTGTTATTAAATCTATCTCGATATAGATCCAGAAATCTTTGTGCTTCTTGTTCCGTTCTTAAAGTTACTTTGTTATAAAATTTTGCCACTTGATGATCTCCAAAGAGCTTAAACACGTTCACCTAAGTGTTCTTGATTTATTTCGATAAGATCTAAGCTGTCTGTATGAAGTGTTGGAAATTTAGATTATTCAATTAACTTTATCTGCTTCCTAATGAATTAAAATTATCTATAACTAAGAAAGCTTTTTTCATATAGCAATTCTAAGCTTTGGACCTTTCATTTCAAATCCCTGCTTTTTATAGAATTCAATTGTTCTTGGCCACTCATCTTTGTTAGGAGCTCCAACCTCCACCTTCTTCCAGTTCATTGTTTTAGCGAACCCTAATGCAGCATCTATTAAAAGCTTCCCAATCCCTTTACTTCTGACAGTTTCATTAACATACAATTCTGTTATTACCCCAAAGTCTCCTCCATTATAGATTGCAGTTGCCTGAGTAATTGTTATTCCCCCAACTGCTTCATTTGTCTCATTATCTGCGGCAATGAATCCTGCGAAATTATCCCTGCTTAATAAATCTTTACATGTTACTTCTACTTTCGATGCATCAATGACAAAATTACTACCACTCCTTTGATTGAATCCTTTTAACAATTCACAGATTAATTCAGAAAGAACAAAGGAATCCTCGGTGGAAGCTCTATATATTGAGTATTTATCTATCATTTAGAATGATTATTTGAAAAATTAATGATCACTTAATGCTTTTTTATTTAAGTCAACTTGACCAAACCCTAACAGCCGTCGAATTGAAGTCAGGTGACTTATTAAAACTATCGGCACTATAAAGGTTGGCAACCAAATAAACGGAAAATTCAATATAGCAATGTTTGGTTGTTCAAATGCAAATTTTTGCATAGGTGAAGGTGTAGATAAAAATGCATTTACGACGATATTCAATAGAAGTCCCAAACATACAAAGTTCCAGACTAAAATTACCTGGCCGCTTAATTTCATTTTTGTCAAACCATAATAAGCGACTAATGGTGTAGTTATCCCTGCTATGATATCATAATTTCGTCCTTCAAATGTCATTAGCTCTGGTACTGCATTGTTGAGATAAAGCCAAAATAATACTAGCTCAACAGGAACCCTGACAATACTTATGTAGGTTAAATTTTTAAGTGGTAAACTATCAACGAACTGTTTCCCCATTTGAGTTGTAAACAGGAAAACGATTGTTATTATGACGGGCAATAAACCAAACAGAAAAATTTTAGGAGGCAATGAATTTATTTCAGTATTATAAATACCTTTTAGTGTCAACGCTGCTTGTAAAGCTAACCAAACTATAAGCCCAGCTATAATTCTGTTTGATTTAGCTTTTACAACTACTGAATTACTATTTTTTATTGTCCAGCCAAAAAATGTTAATGTTGCGAGTGTCGTTAGCCCAAAAATAAGTGTAATAAATACCGGTAGGTTTGCTATCATTTTTCTCTTTTATATTATATTAATGAATTCTTATGTAAAAAGTAATCAAATCAATCTCAAAAATTCAATATAGCTACTCACGTAGTCATATTGTGCTTAAAGGAAGTACTTTGTCTTTCGTACAGCTTAATCCTAAGAACAAAAACCCTTATTATAAACACTTTACAATATATATCAAAAGTACTCAATTTCCAATATTAAGACCTTGAAGAGAAAATCATGATTGAAATAAAAAAGAAAGTACATTAACAAGCTTGATAAAGGTTAAAGTGAATTGAAATAAAAAAGCTCTATTCTTCGATCAAATATTTTAGCCAATTAGTGATCTATCTTCCTCCCATACACATTACCATTAACTTACAAGATCCTGCACATACTAAACAACTCAGTTCCACAATCATACATAAATCAAAAAATAAAAGAGACTTATCCGCTTGTTGTATCTCCCTTTAAATAGATATTTTTAATGGATTTCAGCCAAAACTTTGATGCGACTGAAAACGTATTTACCTAATTCCAATTGAATATGAGACTAATCCACATGATACCATTCCTTTTACTTCTGGTATCTTTTCAAATGAGGGCACAGACTACATTAAATTTTTCTGTTACTCAAAATCCCAGTGTACTTACTGTTAATGCCGGGACCAATATATCAATTACCAACGGACAGCAGGCCGTGCTTGGAGGAGCGCCAAGTGTGAGTGGAGGCACATCTCCATATACCTTCAGCTGGTCACCGCCACTAGGCTTAAATCAGGACAATACAGCAAATCCAGCTGCTAGTCCTACTGTTTCTACAGTTTACACCATGACAGTAACAGACAGCAAAGGGTGTAGCAATTCTAAAAGTATAACAGTTACAGTCGATGGAGTTCCTGTTGGGATTTTTAATGGCTATGCATCTTCTGTCAAATTATATCCCAATCCTACAACCAGCAGGCTTTTTATATCTTCTGACCTTATTCCTGATAAAGAGCTCAAACTAGAGGTCTTCAATCCTCAGGGAATTTCTGTTTATGAAGATATTCTTTCTTCCACTAATGGAACGTTGGATGCAATGATAGATCTTCCGGAAGACATCAAAGGCTTGCTCATGATCAAGCTTTCCAGCAATGACTTGTTGCTAGTTCGTAAAATAATGGTTGAATAATTTGTCTGCTGGATTATGATAAAGAAATTCAAAAGTTCATTCAATATAATTAGTATAATATTAACTCTGCTTATACTTTCCTTCACCGGAAACCTAAGGGCTCAAAATACTATAATATACAAGGGAGATTCCATAAAACTATCTCTTGATACTTATAGAGGACAAGTAATGTGGCAAAAGGCCGCTGAATTTAGTGGTTTGCCTGTTACATGGTCTGATATTCCTGGAGCTTCTTTCAATAATTATTGGGCAAAACCGACAGAGCACACCTTTTACAGAGCAAAGGTTACGGAAGGCACTTGTAATCCCGTGGTATATTCTCCAGAAAAGCTTGTATTGATCAGTTCACAGCCAGGAGTATCCATCACAGTAACAGCACCTACAAATGTCACACACAGTACCGCCAATGTTGCAGCACTTGTTCAACGTTTAGGAGGAGATGCAAAAGTTACAGCAAGAGGTATATGCTGGGGCACCAGCATCAATCCCACGATAGAAAATACCAAGACCATTAATGGAACAGGAACAGGTTCATTTAATGCCGTCCTAACAGGCCTTCAAGAGAATACGACCTATTATGTTAGAGGATATATCACTACAGATAACATATACAGCTATTATGGCGCTGATCCTCCCAACATTCCATATTTCACCTTCAAAACACCATATCGCGTAAATGTCACAGACAACAAACAACCTGAAACAACCTTTAATACCGCTACTCTGAAAAGCGATATTTCATTCAATGGATCGAGTGTTCCGATTGTTTCAAAAGGCATTGTTTATAGAACTGTTTCCGATTACAGGATTGATAAACGCTATCCAGATCTATCAGATACCAAGACAGTTGACGGCTCCGGAAATGGTCCCTTTATAACTAATCTTACCAATCTAAAGTCAGGTGGATATTATATATACAGGTCATATGCTACGACAGCAGATGGAGTGACATATTATAGCGAGGGATGGACCTTTAAAACACTTCAGTCATTAACTGCAGTACTTTCCGGTGTGGGTCGTCTTGAAAGTAATCGTGCAGACATAGGTATTACTGTTTACGGAACAGGATCTTATTCTGAAAAGGGAGTATGTTATGGACTTTCTCCTACACCAACCATTGCAGGATCGAATTCACAGACAGGAATTCTTCTACCATTGAATCCTAATAGCAAATATTATGCTCGTGCTTATGTGATCGATTCCATTGGCACTGTTATATATGGAAATGAAATTTCATTCACAACCCTTCCACTAAATTCTCAGCCTCTGATAATAACGAATTTCGGGGCTACTCTGGAAGCAGGTATTGTCTATACCAACTCTATCATTGAAGGATCTGGAACAATCATAAATAAAGGAATTTGTTATGATGTTCCTGAAGATCAACCGGTCGTAATCATAACTACTGACAATAATAAAACTTCAGAAGGTCCTGGAAGTGGTGCTTTTTCAAGCGCACTTAATGGACTTACCAAAGAAGGGACATATTTTTATAGAGCTTATGCCACGCTCAATAACGGAACAACTATTTACTCCGGTTACAAATACTTCTTCTTTTACGACTTCATTGATGCTGATGTGCAGTTCAACAAGATTGTATCAATTCAGCATAATGCTGCAGTTTTCAGCAGCAAAGCAGAACTTATTGAAGGAACAGGCAGAGGCACGATTAGCTCAAGAGGAATCTGTTACAGTACGGAGCCTAATCCTTCTGTCGGAGATTCAAAAGTAATTGCAGCTAACAGCAGTGGTGATATACAGACAACAATCACAGGTTTAAAACCTAATACAACTTATTACGCAAGAGCTTATGTCGTAGTCAATGCTTATGGAGAAGGATACTCAACATACTATAGCGATGAACTTTCATTTACTACATTCCCCTCTCCATTGGCTTCGGTTACTACAGAAACTCCTTCTTCTATTGCTAACACCTCTGTTGTGCTGGGTGGTAAAATAATAGTTAGTGATATTGTAACTGAACGTGGAATTTGCTGGAGCTTGTCTCCTTCTCCTTCCATACTAGGTAACAAAGTTATTGAAGGTGCCGGTGCCGGATCTTTCACTATTGCATTAACAGGACTAACACCTGGCATGAAATATTATGCAAAAGCCTATGCTATTACAAATAGCAGTAGCACGATGTATGGAGATGAGGTTTCATTTACTACCGAAATCACTCCAATAACGATTTCTACCTCAACAGTAAGCGGTATTACTCCTAACAGCGCTATGTCAGGAGGCTCTGTTATATTAGAGGGCGGCATGGCCGTCAATGAGAGAGGTATTTGTTATGGCATATCAGGAGGCCCTACCATCAGCAACAGTAAAACCAGCAATGGTCAGGGTGCAGGTACTTATACAAGTACATTAACAGATCTTACTGTCAATACAACTTACTATGTAAGAGCATACGCAACAGATCATACAAATAAGACGCATTATGGAGATGAGGTAAGTTTTACAACTCCAGTAGCTACCACCTTTCAGGTCACAACTACTCCTATGACTAACATTCAGCTGTTAACTCCCACTTACAGCGGCACTTCAGGAGGAACGGTAAGTGGAACCGGGACAATATCTGCGAAAGGTGTGTGCTGGAATTCAGCTGAAAATCCAACAATCGACAATTCTAAAACTACTAATGGCACAGGTCTAAGTGCATTCAGCAGCATTGTTACCGGACTTAATCCTGGAACTACATATTATTACCGTGCCTATGCCACCAGCAGCACAGGCACAACTGTTTATGGCGAACAGTATTCTGTATATTATGCAACTACCATTACAACAGAGTTACCTTATAATGTGCAGGGTAATACTGCATCATCAGGAGGTAACGTTCCTACACCAGCTTCCGGTACCATTACAGTAAGAGGAGTTTGCTGGAGCACAACAGAGAATCCTACAATTGTCAATTCAAAAACATCCGATGGCACAGGCCCTGGAACCTATTCAAGTTCGATGACCGGATTAACGGTCAACACCACTTATTACGTGAGAGCTTATGCTACATTAAGTACAGGAAATACCTATTATGGAAATCAACGTTCCTTAACAACATATCAGGCAGGTACAGTTTCCGTAGCAACCCTTGCTGCTTCTAATCTCACTGACATTAGCGCCGAAATAGGTGGCAAAGTTATAGGACAGGAAAACATTCAGGCTCGAGGCATCTGTTATGGAACTGTGCAGAATCCTTCTTTAAGCAATAAAATCATAACAGCCTATACCTGGTCAACTGATTATTTATTTAATCTAAAAGCTACAGGATTAACTGAAAACACTCTCTATTATGCCAGAGCTTATGCTACTCTGAGTAATGGAGAAACAGTATATGGCAATCAAATTTCCTTTACTACACCATTAGGTCCTTCTTATACCATCACTACTGCTCCGGTAAGCGACATTCAGCCAAATTGGGTAATGGGAGGAGGAACCTATAGCGGGCCAGGAATTATAACGGACAAAGGTGTAGCATTCGGAATCAGCCCTAATCCTATCGCTTATTCAGCCGGAACCGGAACCAGTCAGATGCCATCTGAAACAACTACTTTTCAAGGGCATCTTGGTCCGTTACAACCGAATACGCTATATTATGTGAGAGCATATATTGCTGCTCCAAGTGGAAAAATCTTTTATGGAAATCAAATTACCTTTACTTCTGGCAGCGTGAAGGTTGACACTTACAACTCACAATTGGAAGGAATGTCGGCTACTTTGAATGGGAATATAACCCTTTATAGTGGTGCTACAATTACTGATAAAGGATTCTGCTGGAGTGCAACCAACATGAATCCTTCTATAACTGATAACAAAACCTCTCAGGGCACAGTGTCCGGATTATTCAGCACTAAGATCACTGGGCTATCGACAAGCACTATATATGCATACAGAGCCTATGCAATCACAAGCAGTGGTACGACCATTTATGGTGAAGTAATGGGCTTTATAACAAGAGATCATGCGACAATTGTGGTAGAAACAAGGGGTTCTTTTGAAAAAACGACTACCAGTTTATTAATTGGTGGAGAGGTTATAAATGAAGGAAGTGAAGTCGTCACTTCAAGGGGAATTTGTTATGATGCAACAAATCCAACACCAACAACATCAGATAGCAAAGTAATCAGTGGTTCCGGCAATGGTGCCTTCGGAGCTTTATTAAGCGGATTACAGCCCTCTACAAGATACTACTACAGAGCATATGCTATAACCAATGCCGGAAAGACTGTTTACGGAAGAGTTATTATGGGCTTTACCCTAACATATGATAACATACCTCCTCCTGCACCAGACCCGCAAGAGCCTACACCTCCTAATAATGGTGGAGGAACTGATGGTAGCGGCGGTTTCACTCCCGGAACCGGTGATCGTTATCTTATGTTCGGAAGAGTATTTGGACCAGCTAAACAGGACTGCCGTGAAGGAAGCAACTACTTCCAAGATTATAAGGCTTATGGAATTTTGTATGTGGAAGGAAAGTATACAAAAGCTTCTTATGATCAGGCGAAAACAAGCCTTGATGGCCAAATGAAAGCTAAATATTATGGTGACAAATATAGTTATTCAGTTGAATCATCTGCTGATTATAATGTTAATTACAGATATGCAGTAATCATTGAGTATAAAAAGAAAATATCTGGTTGGGACTGTTATAGTGTATTCGTAACCATAGGATATGGCAACTCTTACGATGAAGCATTAACTCACGCATTATCAAGAAAAAATAAGGATACGAACAATGGAGATAAAGCACCTTACAAGGTTCTTAAGCAGCTTCAATGGTAGTATTGTGGAAATAAAACTTTAAGCTTCTTTCCCCTATCTTTAGTTATTCTATAAACATTCAAATAGAGTTGAATAATCAAAAAAATCAAAAGCGTTCCACATTAACAGTGAAACGCTTTTTTTATCTTTATAAAACTATTTCTTATCTATATTAGCATCGTTAACAACAGCATTCTGTTGCATTCTTATTCTTCCAGCATAATCCCAATCAATCAAAGGATAAACATGATATTTCTTCGCTTCGATTTCATAAAGGTCTTTCAACTCCTTCAGCTTCTCAGGATGCTTTGCAGCCAGATTATTACGTTCATTAAAATCTTCATTCAGATTATATAACTCCCATACATCTTTGGTAGGATCTGAGACAATTGATTTTCTTTCTCCTTCGAATTGAGCAAAATCAATATAATCAGGATGATGAGCTGCTGCTGCTTTCCAACCATCTTTATAAATAGCTCTCGAACCTGCAATCGTATAATACTGCTGAGTATGTTTTGTTGGAGCATTCGGATCGGCAAAAGAAGAGTTTAGCTCTTGTCCTTCTAAAGGTGTCTGTACATAATTCTTTACCTTCTCAGGTAAGTTCAATCCTATCAGTTTAAGTGTGGTTGGATATATGTCAGTTATGTGCGCATACTGATTTCGGATCCCTCTTTCTTTGATTCCCTTTGGATAAAAGACAATTAATGGATTATGCGTACCTCCTTCTGAAAAAGCATCTTGCTTCCAATATTTAAAAGGCGTATTTGTTGCCTGCGCCCATCCCAATGGATAGTTCGCTGAAGTAATAACATCTTTCGTGCCAATCTTATCATATTCACTTAGAACAAGTTTTCTATATTCTTCACGTGTCAGTTTATCTCTTCCAAAAGCAATAGATTTCGTTGTTACCCCATAATCGGTTCCCTCCTTGCTAGCTCCATTATCTCCAATGGAAACAAATATCACCGTATTTTCTAGCTGTCCGGTTTCCTTTAAATAAGTTAATACTCTTCCAATCTCATAATCAGTGTACTCCAGGAATCCTGCATACACTTCAAAGAAACGCGCGAATAGTTTACGTTCTTCTTCAGGAAGGTCTTTCCAAGCTTTAACAAGTGAGTTACGAGCAGGAAGCGTAGCATTCGCAGGTACGGTACCAAGTTTCTTCTGATTAGCCAATACCTTTTCACGGTATACATCCCAACCAGTATCAAATTTACCTTTATACTTGTCACTCCATTGTTTATCCACCTGATGAGGTGCATGAGTAGCGCCAGGAGCCCAATAAATGAAAAATGGTTTGTCAGGAGCTTTGCTTTTTAATCTCGTAATGTAACTGATTGCTTTATCTGCAAGCAGCTTATTCAGATGTGTACCATCAGGCTTAATGTGTTCATTATCTTCAACCAGGTCAGGTTTGTATTGATCTGTAGCTCCGCCAAGGAAGCCATAGTTGTGATCAAATCCTTTGCCTGAAGGCCAGCGTGTGAATGGACCTGCATCGGTTGTTTCTTCATCAGGTGTCAAATGCCATTTCCCAAGCTGGAAAGTTGCATAGCCATTCTCATTCAATACTTCCGCAATAGTAGCTTTTTCGCTAGGTATTTTGCCATCATAACCAGGATAATCCGCCCTTACTGAATTACTGGGAAATAATCCCATGTGGGCAGAATGTGAGTTTCTACCAGTCAGCAAAGCCGCACGTGTAGGAGAACAGATACCTGTTGTATGAAAATTTGTATACCGAAGACCATTATTAGCAAGGCTATCAAGGTTGGGAGTATTGACTAATCCCCCAAAAACACTGGCAGCACCGTAGCCAACGTCATCTATTAAAATCCAAATGACATTGGGCGCACCTGCAGGTGCTTTCTTACCTCCATATATAGTTTTATAAGCTGGTTGTGACTCCTGCCATGAAATGGAAATTTTACCTTCACCTGTTTTTTCTTCCTGTGCAAATGAAGGCGACAAAGTTGTCGCTGCCAGGAACAAGGCAGTTGATATTTGTTGTATCTTTTGCATCGTTTAATTTTATTTGGTTCACTATTGAGTTATTTGTAATTCAACTGCAGGTTCATCTTACTTGAATACTTTGATGGTTGAAAGCTGTTTGATATGATAAAAGCGATAAGAAATTAAAAGCGTTTCATTTCTGAAACGCTTTTTTTCAATTCACAATTATTTTGCAGGCTCTTCCGCCAATTTAGGAGTTTCAATTAATTCAAGTACAACTTCATTTAACTTTCCGGTAAATGCAAACGGAGCCTTATATGCAGGAGTAACAGGTGTTCCCAGATCTCTTCCTACTTCCAGTCCATCATACCCGCTACTTGCATTACTTATCTTTCCAAGATTCTTTGAAGCTACTGGTTGACCATTGATAAATAAAGCGACTGATTTATTCTTTCCATCATTGTTATAAGAAACCTCAGCCTTTAATGATACTTTTCCTGCAGGAATTTCTTTCTCTGATTTAATTTCAATCAGTTTTCCATCTGCATTATAAGCAAAGGCAAGTTTTTTATCCTTAACATACAAACTTATTCCTGACAATACATTTCCAAAAGAGAATAATACTCCTTGTGTAGTAGATGTTACTTCTGCATTGGCTGTTATTGAGTAAGAGTCATTATAGAATTTAGGAGCTGCACTTCTTGATAAGAAGTTATCTTTATAAAGAACTATTTTTTTAGAATTACCAAAAACAGTTTGATTTTTTACTGCCCAGTCATCTTTTAACGGATACACGTTGTACTTCCATGCTTCTGCTTCAAAAGCTTCTGCAAGCTCTTTAACCTTTTCAGGATATTTTGCTGCCAGGTCGTTTTGCTCATTAAAATCTTCACGTACATTATACAAATACCATCTCTCTTCAGATGCAGGAATTCTTTTTGTGCGATCATGCGGGAATGATGCTTTCCAACCATCTTTATAAAGACTATGAGAACCTGTCATTTCCTGATACTGAATATTATGTCTTTCTGCTACACCCTTATTGGCAGGATCTATAGTATATCCAAGACTTGTACCTTCGATCGGCTCCTGTGGATAACCATTAATGACTGTTGGTACTTTCACTCCGGCAAGTTCAATTGTAGTAGGAAGAATATCATTTACATAGGAATACTGATTGCGAATTCCTCCTTTATCTTTAATCTTTTTCGGATAAAAAAGAATTAAAGGATCATGAGTACCGCCTTCGAAGTTTCCATAACTCTTATAAAAACGGAAAGGTGTATTCGTTGCTGCTGCCCATCCGTCAGGCCATAGAGCCGAAGAACTTTCAGTACCCAACTTGTCGAGATTCTTCACTTCCTGCGCTAAGACCTGCTCACGAGTATCATCAGGGTTTGTGGTAATAAATCTTCCAAATTCTTTTGCACCACCTTCTGCCCCATTATCTCCAATAAGTAGAGCTATAAGAGTGTTATCAAGCTGACCCAATTTTTCAACATAGTCAATGATACGACCGATCTCATGATCTGTCTGAGAAAGAAAACCTGCATATACTTCCATATGACGCAAATAAACTTTCTTCTCATCTTCTGATAATTTCTCCCATGGCTTCACACCCGGATTGGCTGGAGGCAATGTAGTGCCTGCAGGAACAACACCTTTTGCTATTTGATTCTTTAATACTGTTTCCCTGTATTTATCCCAACCAGCATCAAACTTTCCTTTGTATTTGTCTATCCATACTTTGGAGACCTGATGAGGCGCATGTACTGCACCAGGAGCAAAGTAAAGGAAGAATGGCTTATCAGGAGCTGCTGCCTTCTGTCCAGCAATAAAATTAATTGCTTCATCGGCAAAAAGTTCATTTACATGTCTTCCTTTGGGATCTTCCGGTTCTCTTTGTGTATCACGGTAAAGAATCGGATGCCATTGATCACCAGCTCCTGTTTCAGGAGGAAACCCATAGAAGTGATCAAAACCACGCCCTGTAGGCCAGCGGTTGAATGGCCCTGCCTGCGTAGCATCAGATGGATGCGTTAAATGGTATTTACCAACAGCAAATGTATTGTATCCATTTTCACGAAGAATTTCTGCTGCAGTGGCTTTTTCAAAAGGTAAGTATCCATCATAGCCAGGCGTATCATAAGAAGTACTTGCAAAAAATCCAAAATGGGCAGAATGGGTATTTCTTCCTGTTAGCAATGCTGCTCTAGTCGGAGCACAGTATGCCGCAGTATGGAAGTTTGTATAACGTAGTCCTTGATTGGCCAGACGATCAAAATTAGGTGTCTCAATTAAACCACCAAATGCAGTGGAAGCTCCATAACCTATATCATCGATAAGTATCCATATAATGTTGGGAGCACCCTCGGGAGCTTTTGGTTGTGTTTGTGGCCGGGACTCTTTAGTTTCCGCAAGTGTTTTTCCTATCTTTCCTTGGAAGGGTTGTGTAGGACTGTGCTGTGCATTGGCATAAAAACCAATTGTAAGTAAACTTGCCGATGCAAGTATTTTAAATTTATTTGATCTCATTTTTAGTTTGATTGTTTTATTTTTTCTGTTCTGCTGTAGTCTTGATATTTTGCTTGATATAATACTCTATGTCTATCAAAGGATAGATATTATATTTTTCAGCTTCCTGATCATACAAGGCCTTCAGCTCCTTTAACTTTTCAGGATATTTCTTCGCTAAATCATTACGTTCATTGAAGTCTTCGTTCAGATTGTATAATTCCCAAACATCATTATCAGCATTGTTTACAAATACCGGCTTGGTTTCCCCCAGATATGAAGCAAGATCCAATGGATTTGGATGGTGTGCAGCAGAAGCTTTCCAACCATCCTTTACTATTGCTCGGTTTCCGAATATTGTATAATACTGTTGTGTATGTGTACTCGGAGCATTCTTGTCTTTTATTGCATAAGCCAGACTGTTTCCATGTAGAGGCTTCTGATTGATATTCTTAATTTTTTCCGGCTGCTGAATCCCTGTTAAATCAAGAATGGTTGGATAAATATCAATCACATGTCCGTATTGATTACGAATTCCACCTTTCTCACTAATAGCCTTGGAATAAGAAAAGATCAAAGGATTGTGTGTTCCACCTTCAGCATTTGCATCTTGCTTCCATAACTTAAAAGGAGTATTAGTTGCTTGAGCCCATCCTAAAGGGTAATTAGCGGAAGAGATAACTTCTTTACCACCAATTTTATCATATTCACTCTGAATAAACTTTTTATAATCTTCACGAGTCAAAGCATTTGTCACACCTGAAGTTACGTTAGGGTTTTGCGTGGTTACTCCATATTCGGTCCCTTCTTTACTTGCACCATTATCCCCTACAATGACAAAAAAAGCAGTGTTATCAAATTGTCCGGTTGTTTTCAAGTGTGCAATCAAACGTCCTATCTCAAAGTCTGTATATTCTAAGAAGCCAGCATAGACTTCCATGAATCTAGCATTCACCTTTTTTTCTTCAGGTGAAAGGTCTTTCCATGCATGAAGGAAACTGTTTCTATCAGGTAACTTAGCATTGGCCGGAATTACACCTAACTTCTTCTGATTGGCAAAAACTGTTTCTCTATAAACATCCCAACCTGCATCAAATTTCCCTTTGTATTTATCACTCCATTCTTTCGCTACCTGGTGAGGCGCATGTGCTGCTCCTGTTGCATAATAGAGGAAGAATGGCTTATTAGGAGCGATAGCTTTTTGTTTGGTGATATAACTGATAGATTTATCTGTAAGCAATTTATTTAAATGACTTCCATCTGTTTTTACATGTTGATTGTCTTCTACAAGATCCAATTTATATTGATCCGTTGCGCCACCCAGGAAACTTAAGTTGTGATCAAAGCCCTTACCAGATGGCCATCTCAGAAATGGCCCAAGATCCGAATATTCTGAGCCCGGTGTTAAGTGCCACTTCCCAACTTGATAAGTGCTATACCCATTGGCCTGTAAAACTTCTGCTACAGTTCCATTCTCAGGTTGAATATATCCGTTGTAGCCTGGAAAGTCGGCATAGATAAACGGAGGTGGAAATAATCCCATACCTACTGAGTGATGGTTACGTCCTGTAAGTAGGGCTGCACGTGTAGGTGAACAGATTCCTGTAGTATGAAAATTTGTATATCGAAGTCCATTATTGGCTAGTGTATCCAGATTGGGAGTATTGATCAGGCCTCCAAAAGTGCTTATTGCTCCATACCCCACATCGTCTAAAAGGATCAACACTACATTAGGAGCTCCTTCTGGAGCTGCTTTGTTAAACTCGAGTTTATATGGTAAAGACTCGGAGGCATTTTTGGCAACCTTGCCTTTCCATTCTTGTGTCTGTTGTCCTTGGGATGCTAGTGCTCCGAGCAAAAGCATGGATGAAAATAGTATTTGTTTTTTCATAGTGATTAAAATGAAGGTTTAATTTATACTATCTCTATTGACTAAATAGGGATTAAATCCTTATAAAAGCCCTTCAAAGTATTGAAGGGCTAAGTACATTCTTTAGATCTTAACAAGAGTTCATTATTACAATGAGCATATAATATAAATGCTCATTGTATTCAATACTCTATATACACCATCCTTAAAAGAAAATGATGCTAGAGAATTGATGTGTTTTATCATTTATTCACAATTCTTATTAAAATGACAATAGCATTCTAATAGGTCAAATAAAACCATAGATAAATTAAACTAATAAAGTCTGAAAGGCAGTTTGGTGGCTGAACGGCCTGGTGGTGAACAAACATACCAAAAAGGAGAATATAAAAAAATAGATTGACGAATAACAGCCTGATGAACGCTAAACTCTTCCGAATTCATACCTAAGATTTCGGGAAAGATACCACTTATTGGATTTTATCGTCGATACTCTCGATCCATATAGTAGTATATATTCATGAGATCAACGAAGAGTTTTTTTTCACTGGCTTTATCATACCAGAATCCATCTGTGGAATAAAGAAAGTTATCCCACTCTAGTTTAAAACTTTCAGTCTTAGTAGTACCAACAAATTCATTCAGAGAAATGAATTTTGCTTCAATATTTCTTTGTCCCTTTAGAGGTATCTTTTTATTCTGAGTCCAATAAAAATACTCCCCTGTGATGCTATAATCTTTGTATTCGTATAATGTCATTGATACCTTGTACTTCTTATTTATTTTTTCAACAAAATGGTAATATGGTTTTACCTCCTGGCATAAGTACTTAATCCTAATAGCCATTTACCATAGTCGCTCAAGTATTCATTTATGTCGATAACCCGGAGATACTTTGATGAGCTATAATTGCAGTTCTGCCAGGCATGCGGATAGCACTCACCATTATAACTTGTAAAAATAGATTCCTTACCAAGAATAAACCCATGATTCATTATATGACACCTAAACTCACATTGACCATCTAACTTGTATGCATTTTTGGATTCAAAATCACCGGTTTCATTACCATAAGCACATTGATGCATTTCCCTTATAGATTGACGACAATCGCCTAACCAATATTTTTCTAAAAATCAAAATATTGGGTACCATCAATCAAATCAGGTAATAAAATCAATTCCCCTTTTTCCAAATCGAACTGTAGGTTATCGGTTGCTGACCCGGAGGATATGCACCACCTGCCCAATCAACTTTTATTGTCATCATAACGAACATCTTCAAGGTATAAGAAACTATTCCCACATTCCGCATTTAGCCTGCAATTAATGAGTAGTATAAAAATGAATATCTTTCTTAACATCTTGATTTTATTTATACAGCAACAGTTAATCTTTTACAACTATCTTTGCTGTCTCCTTTGCAATTCCTATTGTAGCAACCGATCCACTATTAAACCTCAGAAAATCAGTTTCGATACCATCGCTGAATATGATTCCACTAGCTGGCATGAGTGATTCAATAGTCAGATAATTTTGATTTTTAATCAATCCTGCTGTTATTCCTGTTTGCGTCCTGATGCTCTGGAACGGCTCTCTGACAGCAAATAATAATTCATTGTCATTAAGAGCAGGCTTTTTAGGTTTCAAATTTTTTTCCAACAAACCTGCGACCCCATAGGCCATGTTAAAAACGGAACTTAACCAGCCTGTTGAACCTGCCAGTGTTGAAACAATAAGCCCGCTAGAAGAATGTTCTTCCGTTTTTTTATTGAATGATATTCTATATCGTGCGGAAATATGTGAAGATGCTCCGATGAAAAGATCATTAAACGCCAAAAGCCTTTGTCCATCATTTAATCTGGCTTCGGCAAATCTCATTGTCTTTGATTGAAATTTATTACTGATTACATTTTCAATACCCAACATAAAGTTTGACGTATCAAAAGGTAGAAGAATACCGTCGTACCTTCCCTTGTCAGGATTTACTGCAACGATCGGACAAGACTTCGAATATTTTGCAGTGTTTGCAACTAGGCCATCTTGTCCTATTACGACAATTAGATTTTTCTCTGAGAAAATGAAAGAAGGAAGATATATCCGTTCAACAGTTTTATTCTTTACAACCTTTGATAATTGTGTCTGTAAGGATATAAGTGAACTTTGAAATATTTCATGTTCCAGTTCATAATCATCAAAATTTCCGCCAAGACTTTCAATATAGAACTTTGCCTGAGCTTTTGTATTAAAGCGTTCAATTAAAGATTCAAGCCTAGTCTTATTTTTTACAATAATGGCATACTCTATATTCATTTTCTGATGTCTTTCTTATCATTAAGGATTGAATCCAAAAGCTCCGGACTAATATTTAGACTTCCTATTTTATCCGCATTTTCAGCCAATTGTCTAAAGGCAAGCGAAATATTAAACTTTGGATCAGGATTATTATTTAAAGCTGTCAAGGTCTTCCAATCGATGTCTTTATATGGTCTTAATGTAGTTTCAATTACATATCCTCTCGTTTCTGCTTCTTTCTTATCATTAGCAGTTTTCTGCTCAATCAATTGCTTTCTATGATTTTCAACTGCTATATCTGCTTCTAGTCTCATCTCCCGGAGTTTCCTGTCGTTTTCTGCCTTTTGCACTTCGGACTCCATCTTCTTTTCTGCAATTTGCTTTTGCTTCTCTTCAACAGCGATTTCAGTATTTAATTCTGATTCTTTGATTTTTCGTTCTTGTTCAACAGCAAAATTCCGACGTTCGTAAATAGCCTGATCCGCCTCTTGTTGTAGCTTCTCCCTTGTCTCAGTTTCAAGTGCTCTGGACATTTCAGGAGTAGCTTTAATTGCTAGAATGTTTGCTCCTAAAATTTCAATACCTAGCATTGCAATAGCTTGTGAAGATTTAAGACCTTCCAATATTTGTTCTTCAATACCTTTTGCTGAACGGATAGCGTCTTTCAGTTTTATTTCATGAATAAATGAAGAGGTCGCCGTTTGGGCATCATTAATGATCCTTTGATTCAACTTTTCTATATCGTTCTTCTTATACTGTCCGTTGTCATTAACAGTAAAATCTAATACATCTGCCAAAGTCTTAGGCTGGCGGATTTTATAACTGATCTGTCCTTGAATATTAACGGTCTGATAGTCGTTGGTAGATTCATTAAAGATGAAAGGTAAATCGTTGCTTCCCATAGGAATGGCAACAATTGAGCTATTGGGTGAAAAATAAAAAAATGAAAGACCTCTACCCTCTCTTTTTATACTTCCGTTCTTATAATGAAGAACGTAAGTCATTGAATCAAATTTAATGTGCTTTATTCCAAACATATTCCTATTGTAATTTTTTAGATTAAGCTCCTAAAATATGGAGCTATAAAGTTTAATATTGTGTATTACTTTTTCACTTTAGAAATGAACGACTGAACGATTACTCTAATAAACAAAATATGGTCTCTCAGTAACAAATAACATCTTATCAGCCTTTTCCTTCCAGCTTTTCGGAGACTTTTCTCCCAAATAAACAGCACCTAAAACATAGGCATGTCCTTTCATTTTAATTGATAACTCTTTGATTTTTTCTTCTGCTTTTTCAGGAGCTTCTCCATTTTGAAGAGATTTCACAAATGCGTCAAATCTATAAAAATCCGATGGAGAGTAGGTGCGCAGAATAACCATATAAGGACTAATATCTTTTCCTTTTCTTGCTAATAACCCAATACTCGGAGTTATACTATTCATATTTAAGCCTTCTTCAGGACTTAAATTAAGAAACTCTTGAACAATGTTTTCGGAAACTCCGTCTGATGCTGCCGCCAGCCTGAGAGCAAATGAACGATTATCCCCACTACTACCTGATACTTTTAAAGCTTCATTAAGATAGCCTTTAGACAAATTAACATAGATTAAAGAAACGGAGTCTGTCAAAGTTCCCCATTCTAATTGGGTTATATATTCAAGATAATCCGATTTCCATGAATTTTCAACCAGCTTATTATAATTCATCTTATGTATCCGCGCAATATCTACGCAAACACTATTTAGAGAAGGTTCTTTTTCTATTGCATTTCTCAAAGCCTTTTCTGCAAGTGTCCAATTTTCCTGACTTGTCAAAACGTATCCTCCTGCCAAAGAAAGCCATGCATTGTCAGGCCATTTGTTATAACCATCTATAAATGCCTTATCTTGCTCCGGACCATCTTCCATGCAACGAATTGCCAGGTAATACAAATCTGCATTTTCAGGATCTTTCTTGTACCTTTCCTCACAATCACGACAGACTTTTTTTGCCTGCACCTCTGACACTGCATCCTGCATGCTTCTGAGAGTGATTACTTCATTTTTGTTTCTTTTTAATCTTAATGCAAGTAAGGTATCTCCGTCTTTCATAGTTGCTGCCACTGACAACCAAGAACCAAGACTTTTGGATTTAGTATCATCCCAAAGTATGTGACTCCTGATGAGATTTAAACTGTCTAACTTATCATTGACAACAGAAAGCACTTCATAGGGGCTATTTCCATAATCAGTAAGTAATGACTTAAATTCAGAGGATCCTCTTTTTAATTTAATAGTTTCAGGAAAGTCTGTAAAAAAATAATCCGCATCCGATTTAAACCACCTTGGAGCTCCATATACTTTCTGCTGAGGAGCATAACTTGAACTTATTGAAGTAGCATAGGAATAAAAAGTTGTCCATTTCTGCATCACTGCAGCTGAGGCTATATTGTACACTAATGTCCCGCTCTCGCTATTGAGTTCTTCCTCGAATTTTTCAATCAGCGTCCCATCTTCCGTTCTGGATTCTACAGTAAATTTCCCATCCGTTGAAATAGATATTTTTTCATTGGACAATGGTTCCAACCTTATACTTTCATCTGCAATATTTACCGATACAGGTGTTGATAAGCCATTGTATATAATCAGATCAGTTTCAGTTACTGATTGTCCCGCAAAAAAAGCAACACCTATAATGGATGCTGCAACTGAAAATCTGGCAATAGTTGGTATTAACCCATCAGCAGAGTAAAACCTATCCCACAGATTCAGTTTAAGCTCTACTTTACTTTCATTGCCATTCAATAAAAGAGGATATGTATAAGATATACTGGAAACAGAAGGAGCTGCGCCAGGATTAGCAGATGTCTGATAAGCAGAAGCTAGCTTTTCTTCTGTTGCAATCAGTTCTTCCAATGCCCCATCCTTCAGTTTTTCAAGACTATTAACCGCAAGATTAATCCAGCTATCCACAACTCCTATCCAACCATTAATATTTTCATTATTGGCATATCCAAGTTTAAATTCTTCAAGGAGTGAAGACCAACTTTCTGCATTCATTCTAGCCAGGACTAAAGTCCCCGGATTTACACTTGATGTATTATTATAAATGACTTCAAGCGACCTTGTAATATTTCTCGCGTCGCTCAATAATCTGTTCATTTCGGAAGAAGAAACATTCCCATCTGCCAGAATTACTCTTAGAGTGTTATCAAATACTCTTTTGTAATCTGCAATGATAGCAACAGAATGTTCTGCATAATGTATGAGACTTACAAGTCCCTTCAGATAGGTGTTCCACGAAGGATCAAAACTTTCACCAATATTAGAATGTATAGATCTGAGTTTTTGATTGTATTTCAGAAATTTTTGCTGCTGCTCATTCACTTCTCTTTTTAGTCGAGAAATTAATTCCGGTAAATCCTTTCTTTTTATCTCCTTGCCTTCATGCAATATTACGCCTCCCGGAGCATCATACACTTTATCAAATAATGCCTGAAGCATTATTATTTCTTCGTTTCTGCTTTCAAGCAACTCCAGTTCCTGCTTCAATGACTCAGGGTACAAATCTTTCAAAAACTCATGAATCTCTTCATTCCTATATTGATTAGAATAAAGTTCATCAACTTTTTCAACATCTCTGGCAAGAGAATACTTAAGATAATAACCTCTGTATTTGGGATTATAGAAAATCTTATTATATCTTTTATCTATCTCCTCAATGGCTTGCTCATTGCTAATATCTACTATCTGCTTGTCCTTGATAACAATATGCTTGTAAAGATGCTTGGTCATCTTTTTCTTAAGTTCTTCAGCATCTTTAAATAATATCCATGAGCTACGTTCGTCCTTTGGAGCATCGATATAAGTTCGTTTAGCGTTTTCCTCCCTTTCAAAACCTGAAGGGTGCGTAGACCACATTTTAGGAGGACTTGCAAGATGTTTTTTGAAAATTCGCTGAGAGGAAGAATTTTCTATTACCGGTGGATTCCCATATTCCGGTTTATCGATTATGACACCAATCTTCTTTATAAAATATTTCTGAAGGTTAAATACATCTGAGACTGCCTTCCCTTCATATAAAGCTTCTACACCATACTGAACCGATTGATCCCATGCATTATCCGCTGCTTCTAGTCTATATAAACCATTTACAATTGCATCACTACCTGTTAATGATACAGCAACCAGGTCTGCATTAAATTCCATTTCTCTGGAAAGCGCTCTTTCAGCCAATATTACAATCGTGAATAAAGTATCCATCAAGGACCTGATCGCCCAAACAAATATACTTAATAACCATCCTATCCATGCGATTCTCAGATCAAAGCTTGAAATCCCTTTAATCATATTATCAAACCAATCTCTGGCGCCAACTATGTGAGAAGCTATCTGTCTGGATATATATACCCACCTGCCCACAGCCATTGTCTTTTGGGCAAAATGGCCAAATTCATGCGCAAGAACAGCTTTAAATTCATTAAGTGTAAGTGAGTTTACAAGACCTAAACCTATTTCAAGATTTTTTTTGGTCGGAAATACCAGATTGATAATAGAAAGATCATAAAAAACCGAAGCGTTTACTCGTGCTGATAAATATACACGATGAGGCCTTGGTGCTCCTGCATTATCAGCAACCTCATTAATAAATTTAAATAGCTCAGGCTCTTGCTTTTCTGTTATTTCAAAATCATCACCTTTATCGAATCTCTTAATAAAAAATAAGGCCTTGGTTAAAAAGAGCGCAAGGAATGCCATGATTACCCCTACAATCAAATTCAGGAATGGATTACTTCCTGTGCCAACATTCATAAATGATTTTACTGAGGTAGAGGCAAAAAAATAAATGAACCAAAAATAAAGAAGTACGAATACACACAAACCACTAAGTGCAAGCCAAGCATGAAGCTTATATTTGGAAGTCGGTTTAGTGAGGTTCTCAGGTACGGACTTTGGACCTTTAGGATAATATATTTCCATGATAATATTAATGAATTGAGAAAAAGATTTTATTGAAAACGGATCAATAACTATTGTAAAAATTAATCATACTTTTAATATTCTTAACTAATCTAATCAAAAAATACGAGATTAATCACTTCAAGTTTGGTAATTTATAAACATTTATGAGCTGATAATTTGATATGAAATTCCCCCTTACAAAATTTCATTTTCTTTAAATTCTCACAATTTACCATTTAAAATTCCTTCTAAAAATCAACTAATTAAAAACCCAGAGAGTCTAAATATTAGAAAAAAATCGTGAAAGTCGAGCCTTTACCTAATTCACTTTCCACCTCAATATGCCCACCTGTGTTTTCAATCATTTTTTTCACAATATATAGTCCCACTCCAGTCCCCTCCACATGAGTATGCAAACGTTTAAACATCTGGAACAATTTGCCTTGTTGCCGTTTATCCAATCCCAGACCGTTATCTTTAATAGAAAGTATTATATTGCCTTCTTCTAACCTTTCCGTTTTTATATTGATTACAGGGTCTCGTTCACTTCTATATTTAATAGCATTGCTCAGGAGATTATACATAATACTTCGTAGATTTTTTTTAGAAAAATGAATTGAAGCAATCTGAATATCTTCTATAAAAGTTACTTTGTCCATTTTTATCTGCTCTCTGTAATCTTGCTTAAAATCATTTATAATAGTATTAAATGAAATATCTTCAGCAGCATCATGTACACCTCTTTGAATTCTGCTAATTTCCGTTAATTCTTCTATAGTAATTTTTAACCTTTCAATTGAAGTTTTTATCATCTCAATAAGCGACTGCTGTTCTTCTGATTTAATATTTTTACTCCCTTCAAAAATAATATCCACCAATGCTTCCATATTAATGATAGGAGCTTTCAGATCATGAGAGGCTGTATAAATAAAATTATCAAGATCATTGTTAATCCTAAGTAATTCAAAATTTTTCTTTTCAAGTTTTTTTTCATTTTCAATTCTTTCTGTAAGATCTATTCCCATAATCACCACTCCCCTTACCTTATTTTCAAATATATCAGGAATAAAATTGAGGCTAATAGTCTTTGATAACTTGCTTTTTAATTCCAATTCAATTTCAGCAGAAGTTTCATTTCCAGATAATGATCCGTTCAACAATTCATGAAATATGTTATAAGTTTCTTCATCCATCCCATCCTGAATTGCTTTACCCTCAATACTATCAGAGACATTTCTGATCTTCTTAAAGTTCTGATTGGCAAACTGACATACATTATCTTTATTGATATACGCTATCATTGCAGGTATTGCATTGGTTATAAGACTCAACTGGCTCTCTCTTTTTTTTAGCTCATAGGTTCTTTCCCTTATTTTTTCCTCCAGATTTTGATTCGCCGCTTTTAATTTATCCTGAATTTCTTTAAGCTCCGTTATATCTCTTGAAATCGAAAGGATATGGGTTACATTGCCTTCTGCATCCCTTTGAAAAGGGATTTCTCTCGAAGCTGTCCAATTCCATTTCCCGGTATTAGGGTCCTTCACACTAAATTCAAATGTAGTGATCTCATCATCTTTTAATTTTCTATATTTTTCATACCTGGCTTTTATTGCTGAATTTTCATCCGGATGTAAAATGCCCCATTCCGTAAGCATATCAGCAGTCACTCCCAAATATTTTTCTGGCTCACGATTAATATAAACAACTTCTCCTGTATTCAAATCAACTATAAAAATGGAATCAGGTGTGGTCTCTGCAACCTTTTGACTGAACAATTGGCTCTCCTTTAATTCTTCCTCTACCTCCTTTCTATCTGTGATGTCCATCACGATTCCTATAATCTGGCAAACATTTCCATTTTTATCTCTTCTGAAAACTTTTTCTCTTGAATAAAACCATCTATACTCCCCGTTTACATCCTTTATTCTATAATCCAATGACCTTACTTCATCATCTTCTGCACTTTTAAAGCCATCAAAATAGTCTTCTATCAGCTGAACATCATCCGGGTGTATTAACTCTGATACAATCGATTTCCCCATACTTTTCAATTGGTCGGAGCTATAGCCAAGGGATTCATTCAATTCTTTATTTGAATAGATATTCTTTTTTTCATTTATATCATATACATACAATTTATTAGGACTAGCTTCAGCCAGATTTTGTATAAAGTGCTTATGTTTTTCCAAAGCTTTTACGTGATCATTCAGCCGGTCTTTTAAACTACGAAATGAAAGATTATCTATAATAGTCAGAATTTTTGGTGCAAGCACATATAAGGCATAAATCACCCCTAATGAAGCAATTGAAGTAATGCCCCTGACAATAAACTCAAGCCTATAAATTGGATTCCAAACAGTTAATACATCGATAAGATGACTAATTCCAGTCCCTGTAATAAAAAGAAAAATGAGCAGGACCCACCAGTATCGTCTAAAATCTTTTCTCTTCCAAATAATATATCCTATAATGAAAGAGATAATAAAAAAAACGAGGGAAGTAATGGCGTCAGAAATAACATTGATCCACATAGTGTCAAGTTTCCCTAAAATAAATTGAGTAATCCTCCCAAAAAGCAAACTTAATAAGGTCATCAACGATTGGGTATAAAACAAAAAACCTTGTACTAACCTAATTGTTAGGAAAATACACTCACAGTTGTCGAATATTTAATCTAAAGACAAAATTAAATGTTCGTGAATTAAAAATGCCCACCAAGTTTCAAATCCTGAAGGGCATCTAATTTTATACTAAAATTTTGCAAAAACCTTAGTTTTTCATGCTTAAGACTGGCCTATGGGCTGGTTTACAGACTTACTATCTTTAGACTGAATTGAATTCAGTACCTCCTGAGTTACATCTTTTCCTCCCGTGATATTGGTATATAAAGCACCTATGCTATAAATAGGTCCCCAGGGAATCCCCCACCATCCCAAAAGAAATGTTAGTAATGTAAACCCAATACCATGTTTCACAGTTGACTCTCCAGGTTTAATAAAATACACATCACTTGAGCGTCTAAAAGTCATTACAACAATCGAAATGCAATATTGAAACACAACGAATTTTCCTCCATTGTTTAATTCTCTTTCAATATCACTGCCAGATAGTCCTTGAATGTTTTTGATGTTGGCCATATTTATTTTTATTTTAAAAAGTTATTTACAAATATTGAAATTTAGAGAAACTAGAGTTTTGGTAAGAATGAGTATACTTAAAATATCTTGAATAGGTTAGAAAATTCCCATATACAAAATTTTTACTAGGTCAAACTCAGATTCAAAATCCTCCTGAATATGTAAAATTTCATTTACCATATTCACTACCTAATGAAAAAATAACTTACTCAAAACTTTTTCGTACAGAAATTCCTATTGAGAATCTTAAAATTTGTATAACAAAATAATAAATAATATATAAAGGCAAAAATCTTCATATGAAAATGTAAATAAGAATTTAAATCGGAATGAAAACCTTTTTAAAATCTATTCATACTTTTATATGAAGATTTAAGATAAACCTAAGAAATAAATCTATTTTCAGCTAACTTAACAAAGACATAAATTTTACAATATTGTATTCATTGGGATTCGTGCGGTAAAGACTACCTATAGTTAATTTTCTCTTGCAATATTTCCAAGCTTTAACACAAGCTATTCAACTCCTACATTCGACTGACTTTATTAAGCCCTTATATCATATTTTCTTTTATTCAGTTGGCCTTTATTAAAGCAAGTGATTAATGACTAATAAGCGGTAAACCATTTTCTTCAGCATCAACACCCTGTCCATATTTTTCAACTATTTGGCTGAATGGTTTATTCGTGAATGCTACCTGGAAATACTCTGTTTCATACTCTCCATTGGAATGTTTCATGGCCTCATGTGCCTGATTCCATTTCTCATCAAAATCTTTGTTATGGCACTTTCTAAGCTTTTTATAATTCTTATTTGCCATAGCCTTCATTGCCTCAGTGTCGCCAATCCTTCTTTCAGTAAAATGAGTAATAGCTTTGCCAATATCTCCACCAAATTCATCGATAAGATGAGCAAACACCCTAACACTTTCCATACAGGTATTCATACCCATAGCATAGAAAGGAGGCATAGCATGGGCCGCATCTCCTACCAGCAAGACCTGATCTTTAAAGTTCCAATTGGTGCATTTTATCTCAGAGATTTTAGATTCGGGATTGCTGTTGAACTCGGATATGAACTGCTCCTTATCAATAAATGAAAGGAACTGGCAGTTTTCCTGTACGAATTCAAACAACTTTTCATTATCCTTCAATTTATTTACTTCACAAGATTCTGTATAGAACAAAGTACCATTAAAGCCCTTCTTACCATCAGGCAGCGCAACGAACAATAGCTCGGCTATATTCCAAATGTGTACATAATTCGGATCCAATACATACTCACCGTTTCTCGGAGGTATATAAATCTCTTTGAATCTGTAGTCCAGAGTCGAAAGGGTTGCATCTACCAAACCCTGATCCACCAACCTTTGTCTAACACAAGAAAAAGTACCGTCGCAGCCAAATAAATATTCATATTTAACAACTCTTTCAGTGGTAGTATCTTGGCCCTCTATACTATAATTGGTATTTGTGATAAATGTAATCTCCTTATCATCTACATTAATTCCTTCTAATTTATGTCCATAATAGAACTCTACATTACCTGTTTCCAAACAAGCGTCCATCAGGTAAAAATTAAAATGTTTTCTATTGACAGTATAAATGGCCTCTTTGTTAGCTCCATAATACTGAGGATATACCTGCCCGCTTCGTAAATGAACAGCACGTCCATATTTAGGCACCAGCAATGATTTGTAACTATCATACAAACCCAAATCTTTAAGAGTAGTAACTCCTCTTTCACTGATCGACATCCCTACTGTCCTTTTCTTAATTTCATTGTTATTTATAAGGTTCATTCTTTTTTCATAAACCTGTACCTTATAACCCTTCTTCGCCAAATACAAAGCCAATGTACAACCACTAATGCCTGCACCAATAACTACGACAGGCTTATTTTCTAAATAATCGATATTCGTTCCCACGCACTTAATTAATTTACTTATATATATAAGGCTAACAGGTGGACTGGCAGGCACTGTTTAAAAATTAAAAAAAAAACAAACTGGCAAGGGGAAAAATCATGAATATCCTGCAAAAATTAAATTTAAGATTTTGTCAAATTTTATTGCAAATATTGTTTTGAATAATAAACTGTCGATTACTGAGCGGTTAGCTCTAAAAATAGAATTAACTGAAATGAGTTTTGCAAACTTCATCTCTTATTGGTCGGTGTGTGCTAAAAAGTATAACCTAAATCTAATATGATTACTTTCTTTTTCATTGCGATATAATCATTTAGATTTAGGGAAGGATTCACAAGTCATTTCTCTACATGACTTCTGGAATAATTTTTTTTAAATTTTGAGTAAAACATCCGTTTATCATTTTTCTAGAATGAAGTTCTATTTATAGCTAAACTAATTCAACTTGCAGATTTTAAAAATCCTTTTCTCTCCAATGCATTTTCAATGATAGATGAAAAATCCTCTGCTCTTTTTTGCCATGAATTACCAGATGCAAATTTTATTCTTGCCTCTTTCTTAATTTCATTATCGGTATTCAATTCTTCTCTTATAGCATTAAGAAAACTTTCCTTAGAAGAGACAAAATGAATAAAGGAATCGAACTCCGGAAGATCTGCAAAATTTGACGAAACCACCGGCTTACCTACTGCAAGGTATTCATTGAACTTTAATGGATAGACGCTCCTTGTATAATCATTTTTTAAATAAGGAACAATCCCCAGATCTATCCCTCCTATTATTACTGGGATTTCTTCAGGCTTTTTAGCGCCTAGCCATCTCGTATTTGAAAATTTAGATAAAATTCTAAAGGCATTTTCATCGGGTGTTCTTCCTGCAAAAAGAAATTCAACATCAGGTAAATTTTCTATCAAATACTTCATCGTTTCAATATCAAATCGATCGTCAATACTTCCTGTATACCCTATCACTTTCCTTTTTGCATTCCTAACATTTGCTGCATGCATATTAAATCGATTGAAGTCAACTCCGTTCTTAATTAAATAGCATTCTTTGGTTTTACTACTCTTCGAATGAAACAGAATTTCTGAAGTGGTAATGACAACATCCGCTTTATTTATATAATCATTCTCGATCAGAATCCCATGATTGGAGTTCCATCCTGTTGCTATTTCATCATAACAGTAATAGATATTTAATATTTCATCAAGCCGTCCTGCAAGCATTGTTCCATAATAAGGATTAAATCCTGAAACAATAATCGGATCTTTGATTTTAAGTTGTTGAACTGCTCTTTTAATTTCACTTTCAACAATGCGAGCATTTACCCTTAATAGTTTTAAAAAAAGTGGATGAGAGGGTATCATATTGATGGGAAGCACTGGGGGAGGACTTAAGACATTAATAGTTGAACTAACCCTGGTTTTCACTTCTCGCAATCTTGGTTCAAATCCTAATATCTTTTTAAAGGGAATAGCCTTAGGGCCCCTTAAAAAATCTTTAAAACTAAATGCATAGTCTACATGCAGTACTTTATTTTCTGAACTTAAAACAGTCATGATTTCTGCCATAGTATTTGTGAAATTACTTTCCCACATATTGTTTCCAAGGCAGATTATATTTTGATCTTTTAGCATTTTTATAGATTTATAAAATATCAACTGTGATGTGATATTTAAGTTAGGACAAGACTATTTAAGGCTTTTGCTTTGTTTGTCTCACTCACTAAAGTTCATACATAGATAAAAACTCATTATATAAAGCTTGCACTCATCGATAATAACTCCCTTGTAATCATTTCCTCCCTAGGACTTTTAATCACTCTACCCCAATCCTATCATTTACCACACAGTTTAATTTAATTTTACAAATGGGATATAATGATCCATTAAACCAATACCGGAGAATAATATTGCTTCTGATAAATAAAATACACTGAAATACTCTATCTCATTTATCTATAATATTATTTACTATTATACTAGAAAGAGACCGATGGCGGAGAATAAATCAATTATTTCTTCCTTGAACATTGGTAAAAAAACTTCCCCTTACTCTTATAAATTTACCCTATGTAAAAAATTTTTGCTTACAAATATTTGCTGACATTCTAAAATGTTATGGATTTAACATTTTGTAAAATTTTATATTACTTACTAAAAAAATAATAAATGGCTTTATAAAACTTTAATTAATCTAAAGATCTACCAACAGTCAATAAAGACGGGTTTAATATGATTTTAATAACAAAGAAAATCTATAGTACGTTTCTTTAATATCAAGCTTTTAAAAGATCACAAAATTAGTAAATTAAATTTAGTAAAAACACTATGGAAAGTGAAGTAAGAGTATTAAGACAAAATGTAAGGTTACAAAAAAATAGTTTAGATAAACTCAAAGAAAAACTATCGCATCTCAACGAAAACAAATTTTCCTCATTTATACTATCACTAAGTGCATTTATTGCTTTGGCAAAAAGATATACAGATCAAGATAAATTCTTAGTATCATATAATAACTCAATACACCCCAATGGAAATGTATTGAACAAATCAAATCAAAGGATCTCCTATATAGAAATAGATCTTTCAGAAGATCCTACTTTTGAAATTTTAATTCAACAATTGAATGATAAAATTCAAAAAGATACAGAGAGAACAATAGCAGATAAAAAGGACTCTTATCCATTTGTTGTTAATTTTTCCTTTGATGATATACTTGAAGATGGTAGTTCCAATCTTAATTTAAATTTACAAAGGACAGACAATCAAAATACCTTACCAGTTCTTTCAATTAATTTATCTAATTCCGAAGAGGATGTCATGTGTGGTTGCCTTGAAGCAAGACTAGACTTGATGGAAATTTCTATCTCTGAAAATAGTAATGAACACTATTGCAATATTTTAAGAGAAGCGATAATAAATCCTCAAAAGAGAATCTCCGAATGTAATATGTTGGATGAAGCTGAAAGAAATAAAATTCTTTTTGAATGGAATGCAACTGAAAAAAATTACCGCAATAATATATGTTTACATCATTTAATAGAAGAACAGGTAGATAAAACTCCTGATTCAACAGCCGTCATTTACAACGGTCATTCACTAACTTATAAGGAATTAAATAGAAGAGCTAACATTGTAGCGGCACGTTTAATTAATAGAGGAATAAAAGAAGAAGACCTTGTTGCTGTATTGTTTGAATTATCATTAGAATCTGTCGTAGCTATAATAGGAGTTTTAAAAGCTGGTGCTGTTTATGTTCCACTTGACACCAACTATCCTGTTAAGAGAATACAATTACTAGTGGACGATTCCAAACCAAAATTATTAATTACCAATTCAAGTTTAAAAGGTTTATTAGAGTTTCCAGAAGAGAAAAAACTTATAATAAGTGATAATGATTGGCTAAATAATGATTATTTAGCTAATCCGAAAACGGGTGTTAAACCTGAAAACGCGGCATATGTAATGTACACCTCCGGTTCTACGGGATCTCCTAAGGGAATTGTAATACAACATAATAGTGTTGTGAATAACATAATGTTGATAAAGGATCGATACATGCTTACCCCAGAAGATACTGTTCCTTCTATGCCTTCATTAGCATTTGATGCTTCAGTTTCCAAGTTATTCCCGATATTAACTATAGGTGGAACAGTTGTACTTCCAACAGAAGAAGAAATAAGAGACGTAGAAAAAACGCTTGAATTAATCAATAAATACAATATGCCTTATTTTTCTACACCTCCAAGCATATTAAGAGTCATTAATTCAATTAATCCTGATTTATCGAAACTACGCAGTATATCTTGTGGAGGTGAAGCGTTGAAATTTTCAGATGTTAGTAATCTTAATAAACACGTCCCTATAATTAACATATATGGGCCTACCGAAGCAACCGTTTCTTCCTGCACTTATACAATACCGAAAAACTCCAGCCCTATTACTTCTCGCATCCCAATAGGAAAACCCAACCCTAACTGCAAGGTGTATATATTAGATAAACATTTAAATTGTATGCCCGTCAATTGCTATGGAACAATATATATTGGAGGAATTGGCGTAGCACGTGGTTATTTAAACAATCCGGAGTTAACAACACAAAGATTTATTAAAAGCCCTTTTGTAGAGGGAGAAGTATTGTACAATACTGGAGACATTGGCAGGTGGCTACCAGATGGGAATATCGATTTCATTGGTAGAAATGATAATCAGATAAAGATAAGAGGTTTCAGGATTCAGATAGAGGAGGTTGAAAAGATATTAATAAAGCACCCATCTGTTAACGAAGGTAAAATCATTGTTAAAGGCACAAGTAATGAAGATAAATTCATGGTCGCCTGTGTAATTCCAAAAGAGGGAGAAAGTTTGTCAATAGAATCGATGAGAGACTTTATTGAAAAATATTTACCTGATTATATGGTTCCTTCCGACCTTATACTTCTTGACCATTTTCCCCTTAATCAGAATAACAAGGTAGACTCAAAAGCTCTACTTCAAAAATATGACGAAAAAAAACCTATTCAACAACAAAAGGTATCTATCAGCAAGAATAGCATTGAGAAAGAACTCGTTATCTTTTGGAAAGAGATCCTGAATAAGGAAATCAATATTCAGGAAAATTTTTTCCACGCAGGAGGACATTCGCTTCATGCCATGCAACTGAAAATGTATATCAATAAGAAATTCAATACAGATTTTTCGATGAAAGACATTTTCAATAATCTTACAATTGAAAAATTAACTTCTTTAATAGCATCAAAAGCTCAAGTAAATGAAGATAATATTAATATATCAAATAGCCACCAAAACAAGAATCCTTTTATTGCTGAAAAACAAAGTATAGAAAATATAACTCCTATCGAAGTATCAAACATAAGAACCCAAACTTTGGATACTTCAATAAATAAAAATGAGATAGGTTTAATTACCTCAAAAGATAAAGAAAGTAGCTTATATCAGTTGTTCTTCAAAAAACCAACATTATTTGACCTGTCATTTAACGAAAGAAGATTATGGTTTCTCTACCAATTTCTTCCTAATAAAGCTACTTACAATGTAGTTAAAGCCTATAATTTGTCAGGCAAATTGAATACAGGTGTATTAGAAAAAAGTGTAAAACAACTACTGGATAAGCATTTAAATTTAAGAAAAAACTTTATTGAAGTAGATGGAGAACCTAAAGCTAAATTAAATTATAAAGCGACCTTTAAAGTAAGAGTATGCTGTTTATCTGATTTTTTAAAATCAACTTCTGACGATGAAGAAACAATTATCCAAAAATTAATAGATGACGAAACTGAAAAGGCATTTGATCTAAGTAAAGATCTTCCTATTCGTTTAACTGTGATCAAAAAAGGGAAAGAAAGTAGTATTCTGATTATTTCTGCTCATCATATTATTTCTGATGCCTGGTCATTCGCTATCATATTAGAAGAACTGAATAAGCTTTATAATTCCAACCTCATCGACGAAGAAATAAATCTTGAGGATTTGACAAGAGAATATAACAGCTACGTTGGGGCGCAGAAACAACATCTAAATAAGAATAAGGTTATTGGAGAAATAAGCTAAGTGATAAAATTTCCAAATTAAAATTACCATATGAGCGTACTGGAAAAGATATCATTTCAGATAGCGCCTTATATGAAGAAATTTTAATACCTAATACCATAATCAATTCACTAAAAAAATTTAGTAAAGAAAAAGATGTTACGTTCTTTATGACCTTCTTTAGTGCATTCCAATCCCTACTATATAAATATAGCCAAAACGAATTTATAAATACTGCAATTCCAATTGTAGATCGGGCTGATGCAGCAACAAAAAGACTAATTGGTTTTTTTGTAAACACTTTAATTGTTCCCACTGATTTTTCCAAAGATGTTGCATTTGATGAATTGATAGAAGAAGTTAAACAAACATTATTAGAAGCTTTTCATCATCAAGATCTGCCATATGAAATTCTTGCTAATGAATTAAGAAAGGAAACAGGAGCTGATGTAAATTCACTCATTCAAGTAATGTTTGCTTTTCAAAATGTACATGAAGATCCATTGCATTTAACAGGAGTTAAAGCAGAGAATATTTTATTGAAAAATAAACATGCTAAGTTCGATCTTACAGTTTCTGTTTCCGAACAAGCAGAAGGTTATCTGGTATCTGCAGAGTATAAATCTGATCTATTCCATTCTATTACAATAAAAAGAATGTTGAATTCATTCCATATGCTCTTAGAACAAGTAATGTCAAACCCTAAAATCAAGTTATCTCAGATTGAAGTATTGAATCAATCGGTGAAAGAAGTCCTTACAAAAGTATGGAATGACACAAAAAGAAATCTTCCTGATTTTTCAGTACATGAATTATTTGAAAGACAAGTGTTCTCATCCCCGGATGCAATTGCACTAAATTGGAATGGCAAAAAAATCAGTTATAATGAATTAAATATTCGATCTAATCATTTAGCACATTATCTTAAAAAACAAGGAATCTCTTCTGAAGAACTGGTAGGTATATTAATGGATGAATCGGAGTTTAGTATAATATCTCTGATTGCTGTTTTAAAGACAGGAGGTGCATACCTTCCTCTCGACCCTGCCTATCCAAAAGAAAGAATTGCTTATATGTTAAATGATTCAAAGGTTAAAACAATTATCAGTGAGAAAAAATATCTTGACTATCTTCCAGATTCTTCTTACCAATGGATTGTTTTGGATCAACTTGGTGAAGAATTAAGTAAAGAAAAAGATACCAATCCTGAAAGTAGAATACTTACCAATCATCTGGCCTATGTAATGTATACATCCGGTTCCACTGGTAATCCAAAAGGAGTTGGAGTAGAACATAAGAACATCATAAGGCTGGTGAAAAACACCAACTATGTTACATTAACAAGCAGCACTAAGCTATTAAAAACAGGCGCCTTTTCATTTGATGCATCAACATTTGAGGTATGGGGAATTTTATTGAACGGTGGTGAATTATTTGTATATCCAAAAGAAAATTTATTAGACCATCAATTGCTGAAAGAAAAGATAAAAGAGAATGGAATTTCTTTGATGTGGTTTACAGTATCCTGGTTTAATCAATTAGTAGATATAGATGTAGACATTTTTAAGCCTCTTCAATCAGTATTTGTTGGAGGCGATAAATTATCAGTGAAGCATATTAATAAAGTTAAACAAGCAATTCCTCACCTTGAAATAGTCAATGGATATGGGCCTACTGAAAACACAACTTTTTCTCTATATCATAAAATAGAGCATACAAGTGAAGAAGACATTCCTATTGGTAAGCCAATCACGAATACCACCGTTTATATTTTGGACAAATCTCTTAATCTTCTTCCAATTGGAGTGCAAGGTGAAATTTATGTAGGAGGGAAAGGAGTTGCAAGAGGGTATATAAACGATGAAAAACGTACGCAAGAAAAATTCATTCCTGATCCATTTAGTTTTGAAGGAAGATTGTATAAGACCGGAGACCTTGGAAGATGGCTGGAAAATGGAACGATAGAATTTGGAGGAAGAAAAGACAATCAAATTAAACTTAGGGGATATAGAATAGAACTGGGAGAAATTGAAAATGCTATATCTAGCCATCCTCTGATAGAAGATTCTGTAGTGATTTTAAAAGATGACAATGGTGATAAAAAGATTATAGGGTTTTATTTAAGCAATACGAATTTAACGGAAGCTGATGTAAAAACTTTTCTTAGAAAGACTCTTCCTGATTTTATGATACCTGTCTACCTGATCAAAAAGGAAAGCTTTCCATTAACTTCTAACGGAAAAATTAATCGTCAGGCATTAGCAAATAGTACTAAGAATTATATTAATGCAAACAAAACATTTGAGTTTGCCTTTAATGCAACAGAGGAAAAACTTGTGGCGATCTTTGAAGAGATTTTAGGAAGAGACGCTATCAGCATTACTGATAATTTCTTTGAATTAGGTGGACATTCTCTTCTCGCTACAAAAGTAATGGCCAAAATTGAAAGGGAGTTTGGACAAAATTATCCATTGTCCATATTATTTGAAGCTCCTACTATTAAAGAGCTCAGTAAGGTTATAAAAGGAGATTCTGGAATTAAAAAAACAGGAATTATTCCTATACAACCTAAAGGAAATAAACCTCCGTTATTCTTATTGCCAGGATATTTATTCTATCATAATCTAGCAAAATATCTCGGAGAGGATCAGCCACTGTATGGATTTGAGCCATTAAATATAGACAGAACAGAAGAAGTTGCGGCTATGTTTATAAAGCAAATGAAACAGATTCAGCCAACAGGCCCTTATTTCATTGGTGGATTTTGTGCCAGTGGAATCATCGCGTACGAAGTAGCTCAACAACTCACTGCCGCAGGAGATGAGATTGGTCTGTTATCTTTATTTGAAGTTTATACTCCAGAAGCCACGGTTTCTAAGGCATCAAAGAAATATTTATCAGACAAGTTTGCTCATTGGAAGGCCGCATTCTCTTATAATTCTTTCAGAGCTAAGATAAAATTGATTTATAATGAATCTCAGAAACTCCTTCAATATTTCCTTCTTAATCAATTTAGAAGTATGATAAGTGATTACAAGCTCAAACCATATGATGGAAAGATTGTATTGTTCAAAGCTTTAGATGAACTGGTAAGCTCATCTTCATCTGACCCTTACATGGGTTGGAATAGATACTGTTCAGCTCATAATATAACTTTGATTAAAATTCCAGGAAATCATAATACATTATTTAAAGAACCTTATATTGGTATTACTGCTGCGCAAATTAAAAAGTGTTTGGAAAATCAAAATTATCATGTTGAAGAAATTTGATTAAAATTTGATTGAAACAAGTTTAAGAAAGAGAGTTGTATTTGAATGAATGTTTGATTTAAATAACACTCTCTTTCTTTTATTATCTCTAATCCGAAGATTATACTCATTCCTTTACTTATTATTTCAATGGAAATATTTTATACTAAGTTCGAGGACAAACTGGATCATAAGAAATTGATTGCATACATAAGAACTCTTCCCCTTTCAATGAGAAAAGATATTTTTAAATTTAAAATGCCACTTGATATTCAAGGGCACCTATTTGGAAAAATTTTATTAAAAAAAATATTTGAAAATTATTACAATACTGAAAATATATTAAATCAGTTGGAATATAATAAATATGGCCGTCCATACATTTCCAATTCAACCATAAATTTTAGCATTTCTCATTCTGAGCAATTTTCAGCAGTTGCAGTATCAAATGGGTTTCCGATAGGGATAGACATTGAAAAAATGAAAGAGATATCTTTCTGCGATTTTAAAACTTTATTTACAGAAAGTGAATGGAATGTAATTTTAACATCAGCCAATCCTTTAAAAACATTTTATGTTTATTGGACCAAGAAAGAAAGTACAGCAAAGGCAGATGGAAGAGGTCTTTCCATTCCTTTAAATGAAATTTTAATTGAAGATGCTATTTCAATTTTAAATAAAAAACGGTGGCACTTATTTGAAATTAATTTAGAGCCTGACTATATGATTCATATTGCAAGTGAACAACAAGAATTGATCAATATCCATAGGTTTACTTTTTAGATTAAACACATAATTGGTTTTTGACCCTTAAGGAAACCTAAAAAGCTTTAACAAAAAATCCTCACATGTTATACAAGTGAGGATTTTAAATCGGAATGTGAATCTCTTGGGACTTTCCTAGAACCTTTTAAGTTAAGACTTTTATATAACTCCATCCTCACTTTGTCAAGCTGTAGGATAGCTATCCAGAAGGTATTAATTCTGAATTCTAAAACTTTCCTTCCATACTTTACCGCTTATGTCTTCTACCTCTATCCAATACCCGCCTTCTTTTGAGACGGTAATTGGAAGAGTTACTTTGGCTTTGGCTCCTAATGGAATGATCAAACTGTTTTTGCCTTTCTTCACTTTGGCAATGTAATAATTCTCAATGTCCCCATCAGGTATTTTGGAAAGCTCACTATACGAATACTCTTCTAATAATTCACCATTTTCATCTTTTAAAGAAATTCGTGTGATAAATGCACCATACGTATCAATACCCTGATCTCTGAACAGATCGAATCTAAGCCCTTTGACTTTGTCATACTTTGTTTCTGAAATTACAATATTAGGCTTCATAGATAGGTTATGAAGTTTTCCCCATACTCCTCCATGAAAGACTTGATTGGTATACAAAGTTATTATTAAAGAAAACATTGCGATGAATAAAGAAATGTATGTAAATATTCTATTGCTAATGTTTATGTCACCAGACCCCATATATTTAAACCATTTTTTTTCTTTTAGTTTAGTAAGCCTTGAAAGCAAGAGTCTGTCTAAGGAAAACTTATCTGCGCCAGCTACTATCATAATGAGTCCAGCTATGATACCAAAAGCCCCGATCTGCCATTCATCCAGGCACGTTGTTCCAAGCCATCCAGCACCAAACAATATTCCAAAAGAGAGGAGAAACACTCCTAATGCTGAGGCTCGAGTAAATATCCCAAACAATAGCCCTAATCCAACCAGAGCTTCAATGATCGTAAATACGATGAGGAATATCTGAAGGAAATCTGGATGAGTGATCATAAAATGAATCATAGGTTTAACGAATATAGCATTGGGGAAGAAGTGGTTAAACTTCTCACCAACATAGCCGATTCCATCAGGATCTAATTTATTTTCCAGAATCAACCTTCTCCAGAATGCAGAGAAGAAGAGCCAGCCTGTAACCCATCTTAATCCCGTTAGCAAAACTGCTGAGGAGGACAATTGGTATTGAGAATTTTTATCTGAAATTTTAATTGTTTCCATTTCCGTTTTTCTTTTTAAGTGAAGGAATAATAAATAAGAATCGCATTTAATTTAATTACAACTCGACGGTTTTATATCCATTCATTTGCAAATCAAACATGTAGGTTAGTCCATTCGGAACAATTTCAATTCCATTCATTATTGTTAAAGGATCAATATTGAATTGTTGAAGAGACATTCCACAAATCTTAAATTGAATACCTGCAGCTTTCCCCTTCTGAATCAGTTCAGCAAATTCACTGCCTTTCACAAACGCTTCAACAGATTTGGCACAGGCCATGACTACTAAAGTTTCTCTTCTGTATTTGCTGTCCTTCGTTATCGACTCTGCTGTATTAACAACTGCCTTTATGTGATTAGGCTGACTGATAAGAATCGCATAGTTTAGTTTTTTTTTATCACTTAATATCGTGCTTTCATGTATAGGTCTGTAAATAAATGACGTATGCAATAATGAGATGCTGATTAATACATTCAGTACAATAGTTTTTACTTTATTTTTATCTTGTAAATTCATAGGATATTTAATTAGTTAGATTTTATAATCGACATAGTTATCCCAAGGCCTTCATTTAGAATGAGGTCAGAGTATAACAAGTGAAAAATTTTACAGAGTAATATTGACAGGATATAACAATCCCCATTACATCGTAATAATAATATCAGTCTTGATTTATAACTTAATTAAAACAGGGAGGAGGAGAATGAATGTTACTGCAGCAAGAGTAATCAGTAACTTTGTAAACCTGATGATGACTAATCAGCTTTGATGATATCATTAAAAATTCGTTATGCTGAATAATATGTATATCAGCAGAACAAATAGTTATAAGCTTCTTATTTGACTTTTTTTGCTTATCTGATAAACTTGATTTTCCTGAAGAGGATATTTTAAATTGTTTATTCTTTCTGCCATACTTGCACTTCTTTTTAAATTCATAGATACTATCATTACTATTAAATACAGAAAGCGCATATACCGTCTGATTTAACAGATAAATGAACAGAAACAAAAATGTAAGTAGGCGTTTCATTCAATCCCTAACGCTATATTAATTAAAATAATTTTGGAACTGCACTAAAAAAAGTAGACAAAACAATAAGCATTTTTAATAACAAATAATTTAGCATTACATTTATATAATATTAATTATTTGATAATCATAAACATTCACTCTTAAGATAAATAACAAACAATAGCCACAATAAAGTGCGGATATCATTTCATTTACTTCAACTAAAGTAGCTTCTTCTTAACCAATATTCAATTGCCCCAGTGAAGTATACTTACATATATATAAATTCTGATTTTTTGAAAAAATGAAATCTAAACCTACTGGATAAAAATCGACACTTAAAAAACAAGGACTTGTGACAACAAACTGTTTATTCAATAGCAAAAAAAAATCCCCACCTGTTATACAAGTGAGGATTTTAAATCGGAATGTGAACCCGCTGGGATTCGAACCCAGGACCCCTACATTAAAAGTGTAATGCTCTACCAGCTGAGCTACGGATTCTTGTTTTTTTTTGCCTTTTCGAAATCGTTTTCCGTAAATGCGATGCAAAAGTATAAGCTTTTTTTATATTTGCAAAACATGAAGCGAATTTTATTTACAATACTTGCTGTTTTTTTTCTAACTCCTCTCGCCTTCTGCGCTAATTACGCTGATTCCCTGAAGCTTGCAGATTCGTTATTCAATGAAAAAAAATATCCACAATCCTATAGTATCTATTCTGGCATACTTACTTCTACTGAAAAGTTTTCCCCAAGAATGCTTCTCAAAATGGCTATGATTAAAGAACAGGAAGGTGATTATACCATGGCTCTTTATTATCTAAACCTCCTCTATAAATACCAGCCAGATAAAAGAGTGCTTGAAAAAATGGATGAACTGGCATCTGCTCATCAGCTTACTGGTTATACATTTACTGATTTGGAGTACTTTATTTCTCTTTACAACCAGTATTACTATTACATCATCTTCTTCTTCCTTATCGTATCTGCAATTATCTATCTGTATCTTATTTTCAAAAAGTTTTATAGCAAAAGACTAGGTTTACGTCCTCTCTTCTTCGTTTTTGTATTATCCTTTGCCTACATTCTTACCAATTATGATATCGTTCCTATGAAGGGAATCATAAGTCAGGACCATTCCTACTTAATGAGCGGCCCTTCCGCAGGTGCTGATCCTGTAGCTGAAATAGAAAAAGGTCACCGTGTTATAGTATGGTCAGAAGATGATGTTTGGTATAGAATCAGCTGGAATGGAGAATTTGTTTATATCAAAAAAAATCATCTCCTGTTAGTAGGAGACGAAAATCATTTAAGCGGTGAATCTTTCTCTTTTGATATATGATTGAAGACTACTCTATCAACAAGACCGGGAAAAAATTTCTTAAGAAAGATGGTTGATTTACCTTGTGAGGTCAATACAAGATCTCTCTTTCTTTGCTCAACAGCTTTGTAGATGCTTGCAGCAACTTCTTCCGCACTCATCATCTTACCTTCATCCATTGATGATTCTCCAATGATACTTCCGTCCTTAGACAAAGATGTATTCCTGATATTGGAAGTCGTAAAGCCCGGACAAGCCACCAGCACATGCACATTTTTATTCAGGAGTTCTACACGTAGTGCTTCCAGAAAGCCATTCATAGCAAATTTAGACGCGCTGTAACCCGTTCTACCCGGAAGGCCTACACTACCAGCTATAGAAGAAACGCCTACCACAGAGCCTTTATTTTTGATAATTTCAGGCAATGCATACTTTGTAGCATAAACAGTTCCGTAAAAATTAATATCCATTACCTTTTTCAATACACTCAAATCTGCATCTGTGAATAAAGCTCTCATCGATATACCTGCATTGTTAATAAGTATATCTATCCTTCCAAAAACTTTAATCGTCTCTTTGACGAGCATTTCGTTATCTTCCTCCATAGCCGAATCCGCTTGTATAGACAATACCGGGATTCCTTTACTTCTAAGCAATAATGCAGTTTCTTCAAGGTTCACCTTATTTCTTCCAGTTATGACAATCTTTGCTCCCTTGCTTCCAAACTCCTCTGCGCAAGCCTTGCCAATTCCTGAGGATCCTCCTGTGATTATAACTACTTTATCTTTCATGAATATTAAATTTTAATGTTCTTCTGATTTATTTATCCGCGTCTTAAAATACTTTGCAACAGCATGTATAAGATTGGAATGCCCGGCGGTAAGTACTTCTAATTTATAATTATTCAGATTACGAAGAAAATACTTCATATTCTTCAGATTAATAATTTTGTCGTAAGTCCCTAAAAAGAGTTCCAGCTCTATCTTGTTGTCGTTAAGGATAACTGCAACCTTCTTAGTATTGAACTTTAGATCTCTGAATACTATCCAGGAAAAATACACCCTTCTCCTCTGCTCCCTGGTAATCATTTGGGTATTTGCAAACCGGTGGAGGCCTTTATCAAGTAGCTTAAACCTGTTTAAGGTATTTACCACATTATGATAGATTCGAGGCTTTACAATGGTTCTTTTAAATATTCCTTGAAGAAGGGTCGGGTAAGTGGCAATATTGTACCAGAAGCTCGTTTTGATCCCATCCGGAGCTATCAGAATAACCTTATCAATCTTTGAATAAAAATACTCCAGGGTTGAAAGTACAAACTTTCCTCCCATGCTAAAACCTAGCAGGCTGAACCTTTCTATTTGCTGACTTTCCAGAAACCCGGCAAAAAATTCATTCCAGAAATCTTTCTGGAGAGGTTGATCTCTAAATGGCCAATAGCTTTTGCCATGAAAAAATAAATCAAAGCTGTAGATAGTATACTCACTTGCAAGAACATCTTCCAACTCATAAAAATGATTTGAGGTTTGCCCAAAACCATGAAAGGTAAGAAGTACCTTCTTACCTTTCCCTGATTTGGAGTAATACATGAGCGCCTTTCGGTGCTCATGATACCCATATTCTCTTTGCATTAAAGATTAAGAAACAGCTTCTGATTTCTTAGACATTCTGGTTCTCTCACCTTCCTCAAGGTAAATCTTACGCATTCTTATGCTCTTTGGAGTTACTTCAAGGTATTCATCCCCTTGAATATATTCCATAGACTCTTCTAATGAGAAGTTTATTTTTGGAGCGATTTTAACGTTGTCGTCAGAACCGGATGCACGCATGTTGGTCAATTTCTTACCTTTCAACACGTTTACAGTAAGGTCATTCCCTCTTGTATGCTCCCCTATTACCTGTCCCATGTAAATCTCTTCTCCCGGATCTACAAAGAAAAATCCTCTGTCCTGAAGTTTATCAATTGCATAAGCAGTTGTAGTTCCTGTTTCCATCGAGATTAAAGATCCACTCAATCTACCAGGAATTGTACCTTTATAAGGCTCGTATGCTTTAAATCTGTGAGTCATAATTGCCTCACCTGCAGTTGCAGTAAGTACATTATTTCTCAAACCTATAATTCCTCTTGAAGGTATATTGAATTCAAGATGTTGAAGATCGCCTTTTGGCTCCATGATCGATAACTCACCTTTTCTTTGAGTTACAAGCTCTATCACTTTACCAGCAGTTGCTTCAGGAACGTCTACAACCAATATCTCTACTGGCTCACATTTCTGACCATCAACTTCTTTGAAAATTACCTGTGGCTGTCCTACTTGTAGTTCATAACCTTCTCTTCTCATTGTCTCAATCAAAACTGACAAGTGAAGAATACCTCTTCCGAACACCAGAAATTTATCTTCAGTATCAGTCTCAACTACTCTAAGCGCAAGGTTTTTCTCTGTTTCCTTCATTAATCTGTCTCTTAAGTGACGTGAAGTAACAAACTTACCTTCTTTACCGAAGAATGGGCTGTTATTGATAGTAAACAACATACTCATAGTAGGCTCGTCTACTGCTATTCTTTCCAGTGGTTGTGGATTTTCAGCATCTGTTAAAGTATCTCCGATTTCAAAATCATCAAGACCTGTAACAGCACAGATATCTCCTGCAGATACTGATTCTACTTTTAATTTTCCAAGACCTTCAAAAACGTGAAGTTCTTTTATCTTCACTTTCTTAATAGAACCGTCGGCCCTTGTAAGTGCCATATTCGCACCTTCTTTCAATTCGCCTCTGAAAACTCTTCCGATTGCAATTCTACCCTGATAAGCAGAATAATCAAGAGAAGTTACCTGCATCTGAGGAATTCCTTCCGGACGTGGGGCTTCCGGTATATGCTCAACAATTGCATCAAGCAAAGGAATGATAGAATCTGTAGGATTTTTATAATCTGGTCCCATCCATCCTTGTTTAGATGAACCATACATAGTAACAAAGTCAAGCTGATCTTCATTTGCTCCAAGGTTGAACATCAAGTCAAATACTGACTCATGTACCTCGTCCGGACGACAGTTTTCTTTATCTACTTTATTTACAACGACAATCGGCTTTAAACCTAAACCAAGCGCTTTGCCCAACACGAATCTCGTCTGAGGCATCGGCCCTTCAAACGCATCGACAAGCAAAATAACACCGTCTGCCATTTTCAAAACACGCTCTACCTCACCACCAAAGTCGGCGTGACCGGGAGTATCGATAATATTTATCTTGATCCCTTTATATCTTACGGAAACGTTTTTCGCAAGAATGGTAATACCTCTTTCCCTTTCAAGATCATTGTTATCCAGAAGCAGATCGTTAAACTCCTGGTTTTCTCTAAAGATTTTAGAGGCGTGAATGATCTTGTCTACCAGGGTAGTTTTACCGTGGTCAACGTGTGCTATAATTGCAATATTCCTGATGCTTTGCATATATTTTGTGAAAACTAAGCTACAAAATTAAAAAAATAGTTTCGAATTGCTTAGTAATTAGGTTAAATTCTGACGAAGAACCTCAATAATTCTTCCCTAATAGCCCTAAACTATACCCAAAAGCCTATTTCTTATTGTTTTAGTCCTAACACGACTTTTTTAAAAATAGTTGACCTCGCAAAAGAAAAAGTAAAATTTCTGATTGCACCAGTTATATTTGCACTCCTTAATTAAAAACCGAACGGCCTTTGTGCTGTTTTCTCAAATAAAATTGTTCTTATTTTTAGCTTATGAGTAAAAATTACAAAAGACATACAATTACAGCTGCTTTGCCTTATGCAAACGGTCCTGTACATATCGGTCACCTTGCCGGTGTATATGTTCCAGCTGACATTTACGCAAGATACCTAAGACTTAAGGGTGAAGATGTACTCTTCGTCTGCGGATCGGACGAGCATGGTGTCCCTATTACCATCCGAGCTAAAAAAGAAGGCATCACACCTCAGCAGGCAGTTGACAAATACCATACAATCATCAAGGACTCTTTTAAAGATTTTGGAATATCATTTAATATATACTCAAGAACTTCTTCTAAAGTACATCATGAAACCTCTTCCGAATACTTTAAAACACTTTATAATAAAGGTATTTTCGAAGAAAAAGTAACTGAACAATATTTTGATCCCAAAGCGCTTCAGTTTCTGGCTGACAGATACATTGAAGGTACTTGTCCGAAATGCGGATTTGAAAAGGCTTATGGTGATCAGTGTGAAAACTGTGGAAGTACTTTAAGTCCTTCAGAACTAATAAACCCACACTCTACACTTAGTGGAGAAAAACCTGTACTAAAATCGACAAAACACTGGTACCTACCTCTGGATAAGTATGAAAACTGGCTCAGAGAATGGATATTGGAAGGACATAAAGAGTGGAAATCCAATGTATATGGACAATGCAAATCATGGATAGATCAGGGACTTCAGCCACGTGCGGTGACCAGAGACCTTGATTGGGGAGTACCTGTTCCCCTGCCAGGCACGGAAGGGAAAGTTCTTTATGTATGGTTTGACGCTCCAATAGGTTACATATCAGCAACCAAGGATTGGGCTCAACAGCAAGGAACCCCGGATGCATGGGCAAAATATTGGCAGAATGAAGACACCAAGCTTGTACACTTTATAGGAAAAGATAACATCGTATTTCATTGTATTATTTTCCCCGTAATGTTGAAGACGCACGGAGATTATATACTACCAGACAATGTACCAGCAAACGAGTTTCTGAATCTTGAAGGAAATAAAATTTCCACCTCAAGAAATTGGGCGGTTTGGCTTCATGAATATTTGCAGGAATTTCCTGGGAAAGCAGATGTTCTTAGATACGTTCTTTGCGCTAATGCTCCCGAAACAAAGGACAATGATTTTACATGGAAAGATTTCCAGGCTAGAAACAACAATGAACTTGTTGCCATCTTCGGAAACTTTGTAAACCGCGCAGTTGTACTTACTCACAAAAACTATGAAGGTATCGTACCTGCTCAGGGCACACTTGAAAATATAGACAAAGAAGTACTTGAGAAACTGAAAGAACTTCCGGAAAAAGTCGCTGGCTCCATAGAAGCATATAGATTCAGAGAAGCGTTGACTTTCATGATGGAACTTGCAAGAGTTGGCAATAAATATCTTGCGGATACAGAACCATGGAAATTGATTAAAACAGATGAATCAAGAGTTAAAACCATCCTGAATATCAGCCTTCAGATATCTGCGAGCCTTGCTATTCTGGCAGAGCCATTTATGCCATATACTGCTGCAAAACTTTCTGAAATGCTAGGATTGAAAAACCTGACATGGAAAGATGCAGGCAAAGATAATCTGGTAGCAAGCGGTCATGAGCTAAAAGCAGGAGCTTTATTATTTGACAAAATTGAAGATGCAACTATCGAGGCTCAGATCAAAAAACTTCAGGATACCAAGGTAGCCAATGAATTGGCAAGCAAGACCGTATCTCCGGAAAAACCTGCGGTTCAATTTGACGACTTTACTAAGATGGACATTCGAATTGCCACCATTATTGAAGCTGAAAAAGTAGCAAAAACCAAAAAACTACTAAAACTGAGACTTGACACTGGTATTGATACAAGGACGGTTGTAAGTGGGATTGCAGAATACTATGAACCAGAAAAAATTATTGGTCAACAGGTTTGCCTACTCGCGAATCTCGCTCCAAGAGAAATAAAGGGAATCGAATCGAAAGGAATGATTTTAATGGCAGAAGATAAAGATGGAAAACTTTCTTTTGTAAGTCCTATAAATAAAATTACAAACGGAGGAACTGTAAGTTAAGCTGTATCTACTCCAAGTTTGGAACCACTATTAAAGCCCGATTAAAATTGGGCTTTTTTTATACCCCATTTTTCGTGAACATTAAACAAGAAAATAAATGTTTAAACACATAAGTTAATAAAAGTTAAAAACTTACAGTATTTTTTTTAACAAAAAGCACAATAAATCACCTATTAAATAATAAAGTAATCTAAACAAAACAACATTTTATAGAAAAATTAACTATATCCATAAAAAATTACACACCCAATAGTAATTTTTATAGCACACACATTACATCAAATTTTATATTTATTAAAAAAAATCCTGCAATTACCTACAACCTTTCTTCAGTGAAATGTATCTATATATTGTAAGTCTTAATTAGGGACTGAAAATAAAAACTCAAATCTTTTTGATATTTTTTTTATATTTTTTTAATATCTTTTTACCTGGGGACCCCTTCGAGAAATCTAAGGGGTCTTTTTTTTGATACCTCCAATAATTAAGGGAAATAAAAAACAGGCTTACAAAAGTCGATTCCAAAAATCCACCTCAGCCCACAGAAATTTCCTCCATCACAAATAAAGTCTTTTACCGAAACCAGTTATTTAGTATTTACAGTATTCATTGCCCTTTCAATTCCAATGGTACAGAAGGCCAGAATTCCATCTATAGCTTTATCCATAAAAATGGGTAACTCATCAAACTCCTTGGATGAAAATTTTCCTAATACATAATCAATCTGGCGTCCTTTAGAGAACTCACTTCCCACTCCAAAGCGTAATCTCGGATAAACTTCACTGCCCAATACTTGCTGAATGTTCCCAAGACCATTATGTCCGCCATTAGAACCCTTACCACGCATCCTTAAAGTACCATAAGGCAAGGCTATATCATCTGTAATCACCATAATATTTTCAGCAGAAACATTCTCGGTTTTCATCCAGTAATTTACGGTCTTGCCACTCAGATTCATAAAGGTGGTAGGCTTGATAAGTATGAGTGTCCGACCTTTATATTTATATTCCGTAACAAAAGCGTATCGATCTGAATGAAACTTCAGGCCTTCCTTATCGGCAAGGCGATCCAGCACCAAAAAACCAATATTGTGCCTTGTCAGCTCATACTCGGGGCCAATATTTCCCAAACCAAAAATCAAATATTTCATAGTGATGATTTACTAAAGTCTATAAAAACATAAATCCTATCTGTCAAAGACAAATAGGATTTAAAATTATAAAATTAATTACTTACTTATTTCTTTTCTTCTTCAGCAGCTCCTCTTAGCGCTCTTGTAGTTTCAACGCTAACAACAGGAAGTGCTTTATTATTCAAGAAAGTAAAGTTACCAGACTTAAGATCAGAAATTCTTAAAGATTTTCCGATTTCAAGAGAAGAAATATCAGCTTCTACAAAATCAGGAAGATTTTTAGGAAGTGCTTTTACTTTTACTTTTTTCAGTTTAGATATTAGTTTACCCCCTTTGATAACACCTGGAGAAGTACCTGTAATTCTAACTGGAACATCCATTTTAACTTCTTTATCTTCTTTCAAAAGAAGAAAATCTGCATGAAGGATCATATCATTTACAGGATGGAATTGAATATCCTGAAGAATGCATGAATATTTTTTACCTTCTACAGTAAGATCTACTTTGTAAGCATTTGGAGTGTACACAAGGTCTCTGAAAAGAAACATTGGCGCATAGAAATGAACCTGATTTTCACCACCGTAAAGTACGCATGGAACGTTAGCATCAAGTCTAAGCTGCTTAGACTCTCTTTTACCGAGATTTGCTCTTTTAAACCCTATAATCTCTAATGAATTCATTGTGTTTTATAATTTAATTAAATAATAAATAGCGAACTGATAGAATCGTTATCCTGAAGTTTCCTGATTGCTTTTGCAAACAATTCAGCAACTGTCAGCACTCTGATTTTTGGTGATTCCTGCTTTAAAGGAAGAGTATCTGTAATGACAAGCTCAGTTAAAACTGAATTTTCTATATTATCCAGCGCTTTTCCAGAAAGAACACCGTGTGTACAAATTGCTCTTACGCTTTTTGCGCCTTTCTCCATAATAATCTGAGATGCTTTACAAAGTGTACCTCCTGTATCAACAAGGTCATCCACAAGAACGACATTTGCACCTTCAACATCACCAATAAGTTGCATTGAAGCAATTTCGTTTGCTCTCTTTCTGTGCTTATCGCAAAGAACAAGATCCACTTCCATGATTTTTGCAAAACCTCTTGCTCTTGCCACACCTCCAACGTCAGGAGAAGCGAATATTAAATTCTCAAGATTTAAAGATCTAAGATAAGGAATAAAGATAGCTGCCCCATCAAGGTGATCAACAGGAAAATCGAAAAATCCCTGAATTTGTCCTGCATGAAGATCGCAAGTCATGAGACGGTCAGCGCCAGCAGCAGAAAGAAGATTTGCTACAAGTTTTGCAGCGATGGGTACTCTTGGTTTGTCTTTTCTATCCTGACGTGCATAGCCAAAATACGGTACAACCACAGTTACATAAGCCGCAGAAGCTCTTCTGGCCGCATCAACCATTAGCAGAAGCTCCATAAGATTATCTGCATTGGGGAATGTTGACTGAATCAGAAATACATCATAACCTCTGACAGATTCATCAAATGAAACATATATTTCACCATCACTGAATCTTTGTTGAGTTACAGCACCAAGTGGTTTTCCGTAATAATTAGCGATTTTTTCTGCCAGGTATTTGGAGTTAGTTCCGGAGAAGAGCTTTATGTAAGACATATATAATTAATTCCCTTTTTCCTTTAAAAAATTAATCCCGGGTCTTTTGCAAGCCGGGATCAATTTTATTTTTGGTGTTGTCCGACCAGGTCTCGAACCTGGACTCTTCTGAACCAAAATCAGACGTGTTGCCAATTACACCATCGGACAAGGCCCCCATTTGATGTTTGGGACTGCAAAGGTAGAAGATTTTCGATTCATCCCAAACAATTGCAAAATTTTTTTTCATTTTTCTTCGAGCTTTGAAGGAAGAAAATCCCCTTTACATCCATTACTTTCTGATATTGAGAAATATACTTTTTAAAAATATTCACTATTTTTTTAAACTTTTTTTTTCATCTGGGTAAATTCTAATCCTTTTTTAGAAAGATTTTCATTTTTTATAAAAATACTTTGGCTGTCAAAAAAAGCTTTCCCTTTATTATAGTATTAATTATTGTCGGAGTCGGAATTAAAAATTGGAAAAGGTGAGCATTTAGGAAGATAAATATTGATAAGTTTCTATAAAACTAAAAGCCTAAAGTGAAGGTTAGAAAACCTCACTTTAGGCTTTAGGCTTTAGGCATTTTAGTTTTTAAGGAAGCAAAAACACCATTTTTTTTCCTGCTATTGTAATATTTGAAATTTTATCACAGTCATCTTTCCCAAAATCTACTGATCTTGTCAATTTACCTTCTGGGATAACATCAATTGTTCCGGAAACAGGGTAAACAAGACCTTTATCAATAAATAAACAGGAAACGTAATACAACAAAGGCTTCGTAATCAATGCAGTATAATCTTCCCCATCTCTACTAGTACCCGTCGCTGTTCCAGATACCGTATATTCATCATCTGTCAAAATAGCGGTTGAATTATAACCCGCAACAAAAGTTCTTACCCTTTCAGAATTCCAGTAAGACACCTTTTGATCTTCAAATGTAATTTTACCATTGACAACTTTTATCGACCAGGCTGGAAGGGTATCGGTAATATTTGTAACAGTCTTTTCCCCTTCAATATGGTTGCCATTTACATAATAGTTATCCAGTGAAAACTTTATAACTGAGCCTTTTGTACTGTATTTGCCAGTATACTGTATTTTGATTTTCCCACTTCTTACTCTATTATTAAAAGTACAACCCGAACCGAAATCAATAATCAAAGAATCACTTCCAACTAAAGAATAAGAAGGACAACCATTTGATGTCCTGAGGTTATTAGCCTCAAGAGCCTCCTGTCCTATTTTCAATATATCATCAAATTCCTTTTGGGAGTAACTATAATCTGCAGCAGCAGACAAATCTTGGTCAGTTACTTCATCTTCTTTTTTCCCGCAAGAAAATAACAATAAACCAGTTAAAACCACAAGCAGAGAAGGCGTAAAAAAACTTTTTTTCATCTTATTGAATAAGGGATTGTATAAATAATTATCAATAAGATGCTTTTACGCAGTGAAGTACCCAAAGTTCCCCGATATTTATATCACTCTGTATTACAAATAATTAACCTTTATTGCGTACTTTCTTTTCAATCATATCCCACATTTCAGCTGGAATTTCGTCAAGATAACTGAACTCCCCTGCTCCTTTTATCCATTCACCTCCATCTATCGTTACCACCTCTCCATTTATAAAAGATGAAAAATCAGACACTAAAAATGCAGCAAGATTGGCCAATTCCTGATGCTCTCCTGTTCGGCCCAATGGAATTCTTTTTACCAAATCTATTTTTTTACTAACCTCCTCAGGAAACAATCTGCTCCATGCCCCTTCAGTTGGAAATGGCCCAGGAGCAATTGCATTCATTCGGATACCGTATTTTCCCCATTCTACAGCCAAAGATTTAGTGAGCGTAAGCACTCCAGATTTCGCAATAGCGGAAGGGACCACGTATCCTGAGCCAGTCCAAGCATAGGTCGTTACTATATTTAATACCGTACCTTTCAGTTTTTCCTTGATCCAATCTTTTCCAAAAGTAAGGGTACAGTTATAGGTACCTTTTAGAACAATATCTACGACTATATCAAAGGCTTTACTGGAAAGTCTCTCCGTTGGACTAATAAAATTACCCGCAGCATTATTGACGAGAATATCTACTTTTCCAAATTTTGACTTTATTACACTCAATAAATTCTCTACTTCCAGAATATTTCTTATATCGCAAGCTACTGGAAGTACATCACCTCCTGTTTCCTTTTTTAGCTCTTCAGCAGTCTTTTCAAGAACTTCCAATTTTCTGCTAGCTATTATTACTTTGGCTCCAAGTTCCAGAAAATATTTACTCATAGACCTGCCAAGGCCGGTTCCTCCACCCGTAACCAAGACTACCTTACCCTTTAGCGAGCCTTCTTTTAACATTGGTTGATTGTACATATCAGATTGTTTTAGAGCTTTAAAATAATTAAGATGAAAGTTTAAAAATAAAATTTTGTTATTACATTTTTGGATTTTTTACTTATCTAATTTGTTTTTGTATTTTAACACGAACTACTACTTAGCTTTTATTGAATATATCTGTAACTGCTAATTAAAGTATACTTGAATTAGCTTTATTGGTTACTAATGATTCCTTATAACAAGCCTTTCATCATTGGAAAGGAACTAGAATATATACGTCAAGCAGTAGAAAGTGGAAAGATTTCCGGGGATGGGAAGTTTAGTAAACTTTCTCAGTCATTACTTGAAAAAAGATTTGGATACGGGAAAGTTCTTCTCACTAGCTCGTGTACCGATGCACTGGAAATGACCGCTATCCTTCTTAACATCTCAGAAGGTGATGAAGTGATTATGCCTTCCTTCACCTTTGTATCTACCGCTAATGCATTTATATTAAGAGGTGCTAAAATTATTTTTGCAGAAATAAGACCAGACACTCTTAATATTGATGAAAGTAAGATCGAAGCTCTGATTACGCCAAAAACAAAAGCTTTAGTTATAGTGCATTATGCAGGTATTTCCTGTGATATGGAAAAAATATCAGCAATAACTCAGAAGTACTCAATTGCTCTCGTTGAAGATGCCGCCCTGGCTATCGACTCCTATTATAATGGAAAAGCTCTAGGTTCTTTTGGTCAACTTAGTACATTATCTTTTCATGAAACTAAAAATATCATTTCAGGGGAAGGAGGGGCTTTGATTATCAATGACCCTCAGTATTATGAACGTGCTGAAATTATTAGAGAAAAAGGCACCAATAGAGCTAAGCTATTTCGAGGAGAGATCAACAAATATGAATGGGTGGATATTGGTTCCTCTTATTTACCATCTGAAATTATAGCAGCATTTCTTTATGCCCAGCTTGAAAATATGGATACCATACTAAAAAGGAGAATAACCCTCTGGAATCATTACTTTCAGAAACTTAAACCTCTGCAGGAGTTATCAGTAGTTACATTACCTGTATTACCAGAGGGCACTACAATGAATGGACAGTTATTTTATATTCTCTGTAAAGATGAAATAGACCGCAATGCTTTGCTTGAATTTCTTAATCAAGAAAAAATAAAAGCTGTTTTTCATTATCTACCTCTACATCTAAGTCCATTCTTTATGAATAAACATGACGGAAGATCTCTTCCTGTAACCGAATCAGCAAGCGGCCGTTTAATCCGCTTACCTTTATTTTATGAGATGAAAGACGAAGAGCAGGATTATATAATTTCAAAGATTTTTGATTTCTTTAAGATAAATCATTATCCTAAGCATTAAAGCCAGGAAAAATTTTACAAAATTTTTAAAACACCAGAATACCATATGAAAAAACAAATTATCGGAATCCTTATTACATGCACAGCATTTTCTTGTGTTACGAAAAAGAAATTTGATGATCTAAACGTTAGGAAGTCTGCCCTGGAAGCCGAGAAATCGGAATGTGATGCATTGCTTAAAACTGCTCAAGCAATGAATTCAAAATATTCACTGGACATTGATAGCCTTTCAAAAGAAAGAAGAAGACTAATAGATGATTCAACCCAAACAGGTATCGTTTTAAGGAAAACTCAACGGAATTATAAAAATCTGAATGATACCTACGAACAACTGTTAAGAAATCATGACAGACTTCAGTCACAAAGCTCTTCAGATATAGACAGAATGAGCAAAGACCTTTCAAAAAGAGAAAAAGATCTTTTTGACGCTGAGAAAAAAGTAAATGAACTTCAAGCTAATCTGCAAGAGAGAGAAGCTAAAGTAAAAGAGCTTGAAAGAGTAATGGCAGAAAAAGACAAAGCTGTAACAGATCTGAAAAATAAGGTAAGTAAAGCTTTACTTTCTTTTAAAGAAAGTGACTTATCTGTAAATGTGAAAAACGGAAAAGTGTATGTTTCACTTAGTGAACAGCTTTTATTCAAATCAGGTAGCACCGATGTAGATAAAAAAGGTGTAGAAGCATTGAAAAAGCTGGCTGATGCATTGAAAGATCAAAATGACATTAACATTTTGGTGGAAGGTCATACAGATGATGTACCCGTTTCTAAAGGCACTGGCGGCATGAAAGACAACTGGGATCTGAGTGTGTTAAGAGCTACGGAAATTGCCCGTATTTTAGGTACTTCAGGAATCAATCCAAGAAGAATTGTAGCTTCAGGAAGATCTGAATTTTCACCTGTAGCTGAAGGCAAAACTGCAGAAGCAAGACAAAAAAACAGAAGAACAGAAATCATATTGTCTCCAAAACTTGACGAATTATTCCAAATCCTTGAGAATAATTAGACATAATTTTTGTTTGAGAACATTAAGGCTCCGGCAACTCCGGAGCCTTTTCATTTCATACAAACTATAAATCAACAATTTACATCAATTTAAAAAACATAAAAACTATTTAGAAAAATTCTAATTAATTATTTGGAACAAGTCTAATTAAATAAGTATCTTTGTATAGTAGACAAATGGAAGCAACACAAACACATTTAAAAGAAATTTTTGCAACAGCACAGGGTACTGTTTATCAATGCGATAAGGAAGGTAATTTTCTTCTTGAATTTGCAGGCCAAATCTCTTCTTTTAAATTTCCATGTTTCTTTTCTCTGCGTAAGCGCATCAATCAGATTGACCTTGAAAGAATGCTTTCAAATCCGGATGCTTCATCCGATATTGAAATTATTTGTCCTTGTGGGAGCAATCGAGTATTCATTCTTAGCCCTATGGAAGTCATTCAGTTTAAAGAGTTACTAAACGGAGCTAAGGTGATGATGGAGTTGAACAGCATACTTTTTGAAAGACTTTATCGCGTTACGGTTTAATTTTTTTATCTCATATTTTGTTTTTATAAAAGATTGATTTACCTTGACACCTAGGGTAAACTATTATCTATTTACCCAGTTTTGTAAAATCATAACCTCTGTAAAAGCAAAGTAGAGAACATGAGAGATATAGTCAGACAAAAAACATCCCTTACTGAGGAAATTGAAAACATCCTCAACGAGCAAATAAAATTAGAAGCAAAAGCTTCTGCATTATACCTTGCGATGGCCTCCTGGTGTGATCAGCATGGGTTTTTATATAGCTCAGAATTTTTCTACAAACAATCCGGAGAAGAAAGAGAGCATATGCTTAAGATCTTTAAATATGTGAACGATGTTGGAGGAAAAGCCTTCTCTCCGGAAATAACAGGGATACCTCAAGATTTCGAATCATTAAAATCTGTATTTATAGGGGGGCTGGAACAAGAAATTGCAAATACCCAGGCATTAAACAGGGTGGTTGACGTGTGTTATAAAGTAAAAGATTATACTACTGCCAATTTTATGCAATGGTTCCTAAAGGAACAAATAGAAGAAGAGTTCATTTTTAGAAGGGCTCTGGAGCTATTTGAGGTTATAGGAGAAGAAGGAGTTGGAACTTATATGATCGATAAAAAGATTCCTGATATTAAATATACTCACGAATAGTTTTTTGAAAAAAAACATAAAAATAAGGAGCAACTGAAAAGTTACTCCTTATTTTTTTCCTCTTCAGGAATCTGAATCTCCTCTAACAATCCTGCCGCTTTTTGCACATCCATAAAAAAGTGCCAGGAATTTTCCGGCTGTACACAAACCACGGGACCTAATTTACATCTATCTGTACAACCTGTCTTTATCACAGCTAAACCTCTTAATTTATTTTCTTTGATTAATGCTTTAAGACTTTTCTGGATCAGCTTCCCTCCCTTTTTTTTACACTTACTGCCAGTACATACATAAAATATTTTTTCCGGTTTCTTGGGCTCTTTACTCATACCTAAATTTACTGCGTTACGCTTTATGTATCAACAATAAATAAAGAATAAAGATTTTAAAATTCATTCATAATTCCTTGTTTCCTGACTTATCTTAAACTATTCTATTCCATTCTAAACTGTGTCCAAATTTTATTATTTTCATTAACTTTCAGAATGATTTATATAATAATGGGTGTTTCAGGATGCGGAAAAACAACTATTGGAAAGTTGCTCTCATCGCATTTCAACCTGCCATTTTTTGATGGTGATGATTTTCATCCCGAGAACAACATAAATAAAATGTCAAAGGGAGTACCTCTTACAGATGAGGACCGTCTGCCATGGCTTACTACTCTCTCCGAAAACCTTGCAAAATGGGAATTGACCGGAGGAGCTGTATTAGCCTGTTCTGCATTAAAAGAAGATTACAGGCAAATACTATTATCAAAACAAACACCAATAACTTGGATATGCCTTGATGGCAATATGGATATCATTAAGAAGCGATTGGATTGCAGAGAAGGACATTACATGCCATCGTCTTTATTGAACACTCAATTTGGTTTACTCGAAAGACCTCAATACGGTATTCTTATTGATGTATCATCAACTCCAGATTTGATCGTTCAGGAAATTTTAAAGAAATTGAAAGCATGAATTCATTAGCACAATTTGGAGTTGTTGGACTCGGAGTTATGGGCAAAAGCCTTGCTTTAAATCTGTCCGAAAAAGGAATTAAAGTTTCAGTATTTAATAGACATGTAACCGGTTCTGAAGAAAACATCGCTGTTAATTTCGTGAAGGAACAAAGCGTTAAAGGTGCCATGAATGGCTTTGATGATCTTAAGGCTTTTGTTACATCTCTTGAAAAGCCAAGAAAAATTTTATTGATGATACAAGCTGGCTATGCAGTTGATCAGCAATTAGAGCAACTATTACCTGTGCTTGACAGAGGCGATATCATTATTGACGGTGGTAACTCATTTTATAAAGATACCAACAAGAGAACAAAACAGCTTAATGAGGTAGGTATTCATTTCGTCGGAACTGGTATTTCCGGGGGTGAAGAAGGTGCCCGCAATGGACCTTCAATAATGCCTGGAGGTGATAAGGATGCATATGAGAAAATCAGCAGTTACCTTAAACTTATTGCAGCCAAAGATAAACAAGGAAAGTCATGTGTAACATATATCGGAGGAGAAGGCGCAGGACATTTTGTTAAGATGGTTCATAATGGTATTGAATATGCCGAGATGCAGATTCTGACAGAGGTCTATTTTCTCCTTCGCTATTATTCACTTTCTTCTGCTGAAAAAATTGCAGATTTATTTTCTCAATGGCAACATGAAGGCTTGAATAGTTATCTTCTCGAAATCACAATTGATATATTGAGAAAAAAAGAAGACGGGGATTTACTTTTAGATAAAATACTGGATAAGGCAGCACAGAAAGGGACCGGAGGATGGTCAACCACAGCTGCCATGGATCTTGGCGTTCCCTTTTCAACTGTATCAGAAGCTGTAATGGCCAGAGCCCTCTCTTCTTTTAAATCATACAGACAAAAAATCAGCTCAAGTTATAACAGTCATTCTCCAACAGCTCATAATTTGAAAGACTCTCTTTCAGATAAAATAAAAAATGCGTACAAAGCTGCAAGAATAATAAATCATGAAACAGGATTTCATTTATTAAAAGAGGCATCTGCTCAATACAAATGGAATCTCAACCTATCTGAAATTGCACGTATCTGGACCAATGGGTGTATAATCCGTTCAGAATTAATGGAACAAATTGCTACCACTTTTCTTAAAGAAGATTCCATCGTTCTAGCTCCTTCATTTATGAAGGAATTAATTGATGCACAAAAAGATTTTTCACAAATAGTGACGATAGGACTATCCAATGATATTGCTTTACCTGTCCTATCTTCTGCGCTCAATTATTACCTAGGCCTGAAGACATTGAATTCAGGAGCAAACCTGATCCAGGCTCAGAGAGATTATTTTGGTGCTCACACATATCAAAGAATCGATACCCCTGACAAATATTTCCATACTCAATGGAAAAACTAGTACTTGTTATTAAATCATCTAGGGAGTTATTTTAGATATTAAACTTCGCTACCAATGCATATTAATTAAATTTAGTAATAGTATATAACAAAGAAAGGCGGCCGAAATCAGTCGCCTTTATATTTTACTTTAAGCTTGACGTCTTAAGCTTTAGGCTTTTTAAGCATCAGATATGATCTGTCTGACTTAACAAAACCAAGCTTCTCATATAATTTCAATGCCCTGGCATTATAAGGCAATACCTCTAACTCCATTGCTACAAATTCTAGATCTTTTCTTTCCTTCAGATATCTCACAAAATCTGTTGAAATCCCTTTCCCTCTATACTCCGAGATAATATAAAGCTCATCAATATTCAGGATCAATCCACCATATTCATTGCTATAGAAATTAACTATGATACAATAGCCTACGATTTTGTCACCATCATTGATTATAGTTATTGATCCGTAATCCGGATGTTTTTCAAAAGCCTCAAAGGATTTATATATCTGGTCTTCGGTTTTACTTTTTCCTGCAGGATCATCATTATAAAAATCCTGAATCATGGACACAACCTGAGCTCTGTCTGCTGCTTCAAATTTCCTGTAACTAATATTCATAAAAACTTTATTTTAAATCCCTCCTTGATGAATCAAGGTATGAATTTAATATTTTTTTAAATCCGCATACAACATTCTCTTCATAAGAAGAGTCTATACATTTTGACAACCAAAAAGTAACGGAAAAATAAATTATTTTTAACAATTTCTTTACCCTAAATTAGGGTGCTCTATGAATGAACAGGTCTAAAAACTCCACTACAATGACTGTCATAAGATACATTTCGCTCCTTTTGTTTTTCATTTCTCCGATGATTGTGAATGGCCAGACATTTGCTAATACTTCTACCGTAACTATTCCTGCCAGTAATACCAATCTGACCTTTCTCTCAAATTCTATTAATGTAACTGGACTGTCCAATATTGATGGTACTCCATTTGGTTTGGAACAAGTTGAAATAGCGTTTAAAACTTCACAGTTCACAAAACTCGAGCTTTTTTTAGTTTCGCCTAATGGTAGGATTGTTTCACTAATCAATGGAATTAGTGGTTCTAGCTCCTTAACAGGCACGATTACATTAAACATGAATCCTTCAAATCAAGAAATAAGATTCTGGACAGCGACCACTACTCCCCCTGCCACGCCATTCTTGCCAATGGCCAGTTTAAATTCAGTCAATGATGGTTCATCACCCAATGGTAGCTGGAGATTATTAGCCGGAATCAATAACTTTATTGCAGTATCCAATCAGATTACAAGCTGGAGCCTAACCTTTGGAACGAATAATACGACCCCCACTCCTTCAAACGATGATTGCTCTGGAGCTATAGACCTTATCAATACAGCAATTTCAGGGGCATATGTGAGCGGCACAAATAAAGGATATGGATCTACATTGCCTTCACAAGGTGATATTTGGGGCTCATCAGTTTGTGGCAGTGGCTATACCGAAAATACTGCATGGTTTACCTGGGTGGCCTCTTGTGCAAATGATAGCATAAATATCCAAAGCTTTACACGGGTACAAACAGGAATTTTAAAAGGTAGCTGTGGAGGATCATTAACAAGTGTAGGATGCAAAACAATTGACAATCCTAATAACTATACATACAAATTTACAAATCTAACTCCTGGCTCAAGATACTTTCTCGCGATGGATGGAGATAAAGCCTATTATGGCCCCTTTGATATCAGATGGTACCCAGGTAACTGTACTCCCTTGCCAGTCTCTTTGTTAAATTTTAAAGCATCTTATGATACACAAACAGGCGATATTAATCTTCAATGGAAGACTGTAACAGAGCAAAACAATAAAGAATTTATAATCAAAGCTAAAAATCATAATAAAGCCTCTGGATTCATTGAAATAGCAAGAGTAAAATCATACTCACAAAATACTGGTTCTAATTATGAAATCAACTGGACACCCGAACACGATGGATTTTATGAGTTTCAATTATTTCAGACAGATGTGGACGGAACAACTACCTATCTTAATCACACATTTTCTTCCGTTAATTCTGCCAATGCTGGTTTATCTAAAATTTCATATACTGAATCAGGTCCTCAGCTCAACATAGAATTGGGCTATTCAGACCTGCTAAACCTTTCTATAATTGATTTGAGTGGTAAAATTATCTGGTCTGAAACTAAACAAGTTGATGCAGGTACTAGCCTACTCCCACTCCCTTCAGACATTGCCCAAGCTCTTTACATTCTAGAAGTAAGAACATATGACAGGATAGAACGTAGAAAATTATTATATAAATAATTCCCAGCAATTTCAGGAAACATTAAGATTAATCAATCTTTAACAGTCTGTTTCACTTTGCCATTCTCCAATACAAGATAGTTTTTTACACAAGATGGAATGTCTTCATTATAATGGGACACATAAATCAAAGTCTTATTAAATGTAGTGCAAATTTCATTTACCACAGATACGAACTGCTCAACCTGTAATTTATCGAGTCCCTGACAAGGTTCATCTAAAATCAGAAGCTGTGGATTTTTCACCAAAGCTCTTCCTAAAAGGACCAGCCGCTGGATCCCCAATGACAATTGAGACAATCTCATAGTTCTGTATTGCGACAGCTTTAAAATTTCTATCCAAAGATTAACCTGTTTGGTTTGCCATGAAGAAATTTTCCCTGAAGACCCTACTTGATCATTAAAACCTGAAGCTATGGAATCAAAAACCGTAATTCCTCCAGAAGAAGCCTCGGCAGCGAGGCTTTGTGCTGCTGAATTGACAAATAAAGCTTCTGTAAAACTTTTATTTCGCTGAAAAAAAATATGAAGCTCAGGAGAAATATAGCCGATTTTCGCTTTTAATTCCCAAATGCTTTCACCACTACCCTTTTTCTTATCAAAAAGCCATATGTCATTTCCATAAGCCTGAGGATTGTCGCCATTAATAAGACTAAGTAAAGTAGACTTTCCGGAACCATTATGGCCAAGCAAAGCCCAACATTCTCCTTTATTAACCTTCCAGTTTATGTGATCCAGAATAACCTTATCCCCATATTTAACACTGACATTATTCATTTCCACTGCCACGCTGAACTCATCCTGCTCATTCCAATACAGCTGACTATAAAGTTCCGAATCATGAAGAATAAATGTTTCTGACTTTTGTTGCACCTCTTCTTCTTTATTTAGACCGATAAATACTTCTAGTGAAAGTATTTGATCTACCTTTCCCTCCTTGAGTTTCAACACATGATTTATCTGTTCTGGAATCTCATCATAAGTTGTAATCACCACTACAGTGATCCCTATGGTCGTAAGCTCATTGATAATGTTATGTAATACCTTTCTTGTCTCAGCATCCAATCCGATGAAAGGACTATCGAATATAATCAACTCGGGCTTTTGCAATAGTGCTCTTGCAATCTGCAACCGCTTGCCTTCACCATTGGATAATTCAATCAATCGTCTTTTGAGAAGATAATCTATTCGTAACCGCTTTGCTATATTTTCTATTTCTATTTGAGGGAGTCCGGAGGAAGCTTTTAGCAACTCTTCTTCAACAAGAGGAAACTCCTGGCCATAATTGCTGTCGAATCTTTGTTGGTAATAACTCCTCTCTGAAGAATCTCTGAAATCATGCTGCTGGGAAATAAAAACACTTTTAAATTCTGAAGGAAACGAAAAATTAATTACACCTGAAGTAGGGGCAATTCTATTCGCTAGTACTTTTCCCAATATTGTCTTTCCGCTGCCTGAAGGTCCTACGATAGCCATAGATGTTCCTTTTTCAAGCTTGAATGAAATATCTTTCAAAATAAATCTACCATTGACTTCAACACATAATTGATTCAACTCCAGAAACTGTTGCGACATGGCAGTATTTTTTTTTGTGACTAATAAGGATGAATAATGAAAGCAATATAAAAAGCAAAAGTCTGCTTTGCAGCAGACTTTTGCATCCTATTTAGGTAGTTTTGTAAGATTAGTCTCTTCTATTTCCGAACAATCTTAAAAGGGCAAGGAAAAGATTAATGAAGTTAATGTAAAGCGACATTGCACCAATAATAGCAAGTTTACCAGCTCTTTCACTACCGTCATTATAAATATCTTTCATACTTTGAACATTGTAAGCAGTAAGACCTGTAAACACGACAACACTCACAATACTCATGATATAAGAAAGTGTATCACTTTGAAGGAACATATTTATAACACTTGCAATGATAATTCCGAAAAGAGCCATCATTAACAAGTTACCAATTCTTGTTAAATCAGTTTTTGTCGTATATCCATAGATGGCAGTAACAGCAAACATACCTGCAGTAACAAAGAATATCGAATAAATAGATCCAGCTGTATAAACCAGAAATATTACACTCAAAGACATTCCCATCAATGCTGAATATGTCATAAATAATAATACCAGCATTCCATAAGACAATTTCTCAAAGGCAAAATTCATTAATAAAACAAAGCCAATTGGAGCAAACAAAACGATGTAGCCAAAGATCGACCATCCTCTTTCATTGATTAGCAACGATAATAAAGATGCATTATGAGCAAAAAGAAATGAAATTGCAGCAGTCATAACAAGACCTGCAGACATCCAGATAAAGACATTAGCCATAAAGGATTGACTCATTGTCGAAACGCTTTTCCCCTGACTGTAATACAAATTATCTTTTTCCATTGTGTTTTTAATTTAAATTATTAAAAGTTAAGTGTTTAGTTTTTTATTTCTGCAATACAAACGATCAAGCTTGTGTAAAGTTGTAATTTTCCTCAACCTTTATTATCCAATGGCTTTTCCAAGATCTTCGATTAGATCTTCTACATCTTCAACTCCAACACTAAGTCTTATGAGACTGTCTTTTAATCCTGCTTTTTCTCTTTCTTCCTTAGGAATACTGGCATGTGTCATTGTTGCAGGGTGCCCACATAAGGATTCTACTCCACCTAAAGATTCTGCAAGAGAAAATAATTTAGCTCTTTCAAGGAACCTTTTTGCATCCTCAATCTTGTCACCTTTCAATGTAAAGGAAAGCATACCACCGAAACCTTTCATTTGCCTTTGAGCCACAGCATGATTAGGATGAGAACTTAATCCAGGGTAGTAGACTTTATCTACTTTAGGATGTTCAGACAAAAACTGTGCTATTTTTGCTGCATTGTCACAATGTCTTTCCATACGAAGATGCAAAGTTTTAATACCTCGCAGTACTAAGAAGCAATCCTGAGGTCCAGGAACTGCACCGCATGCATTCTGAAGAAAAGCAAGTCTTGCAGCCACCTCTTTATCATTCAGAATGATCGCTCCCATTACAACATCAGAATGTCCTGACAGATATTTTGTCACAGAATGCATTACAATATCAACACCCATTTCCAGAGGAAGCTGGAGATATGGTGTGGCAAAAGTATTGTCTACAACCGTTATAATTGTATGTTTCTTTCCAAGATTGGCAATGGCTTTTATATCAATGATATTTAACAAAGGATTGGTTGGAGTCTCCATCCAGATAAGCTTTGTATTGGAGTTAATATATTTTTCAACCTCCTTCACATTGTCCATCGGTATAAAATGGAATTTAATTCCATAATGAGCAAATACCTTGGTAAATATTCTATAAGTCCCACCATATAGATCATTGGTGGAAATCACCTCATCGCCAGGCTTAAGCAATTTCAGGATGGTATCTATTGCAGCCATACCGGATGCAAAACAAAGTCCATGTGCTCCGTTTTCAAGGGCTGCAAGACTATTTTGCAGGGCAGTTCTTGTTGGGTTATGTGTTCTTGAATATTCATACCCCTTGTGGTCTCCAGGAGAAGCCTGCACATAGGTAGAGGTTTGATATACAGGAGTCATAATTGCTCCAGTTGAAGGATCAGGCTCCACGCCTGCATGAATTGCTTTAGTTCCGAATTTCATTTTCCTTTTTTATTTCTTTCTGAAAGATTCTAATTATACCCATAAAAGGTTACCAACTTAGTTTTTTAAAACTCCATTTCATTCACGAATAGAATTTTCTTAACATTGCAATATAACAAAAAGAAGAGGGAAATGATAAAAGGAATCCGTGAGCTTATTAAAGACAACCGGACAACTGCCTTTTATCTTTTATATTTCACCTTTGTTCCCTTTATTTCAGATTCTTACCTTATTTACCTTGCAATAAGGTATCAGGAACAGATCTCTTCATTTACTTTCCCAGAATATAGTCTGCTTTCCTTAATATTGGGCTTCTGCATGGCAACAGGATTGTGCCATACCACACTTATTGCAACAGTTTCCGGGTATTTCTTAGGGATACAATCTGTATTTATAGTTATACCAACCTACATCTTTGCATCTGTACTTGGATATTTTTTAGCACAGAAACTTGATAATGGCCACTTCTTGAAGACGCTTTTGCGCTTCAATAAGACCGCAGTGATTAAATCCAATCTCAAAAATGAAGAATCAAAAATCATTTTCCTTTCCAGACTTTCTCCGGTAATTCCATTTGCCTTAATGAATTTTCTATTGTCAGTTTTGGGGGCAAATTTCAGAAAATACCTCATTTTCGGAACCGCGGGGATGCTTCCCCGTACACTATTATTCTGCTACATAGGAAGTAAGGCAGGAGAGTTAATTCAGGCAATAAATGCTCCCGGACAGGAAAGTATGAGTAAAGTTATAACACTTCTCCTTATAATCTCCTCGCTAATAGGACTTTATTATTTTATCAAAAAAGCTATCACCAAAGCTCTGAAGTAATAAAATCCCTTTTCTTGCAGACAAATTTTCTGTATTAAAATCTAGTTTTGAATAAATTAATTAATGTATGAAAAAACTTTTACCCCTGTTTTTTATAGCTTTTTCAATTAATCAATCATTTGCTCAGCAGGAATACAGTTCATTTACATCCACTGGACGAGGAGTTTCCACAACATTTGTAACAGATTACCAAGCAATCGGAATTAACCCTGCTAATCTAGGTTTACATACTGAGTATGAGACGAAGCATGTAACAATTGGATTAATGGAAGGTGCTGCTTCTGCATACTCTAATGCGTTGAGCAAAACAACTTTCGGAAAAAGTCTTACCGATTATAGTGACATCTTTAATCAACAGGATAAAATAAAAGCAGCACAGCAATTCGCCGGAAATGGTGTGGCTGCCAACGTAGATCTGACGGCATTAGGATTTGCTATACAAAGTGACAAATTAGGAGGACTTGCATTTTCGATAAAAGAATCTATGCGCTGGTATTCTCAATTCAGTGGCCTTACTGCAGATCTATTGTTTAGGGGAAAAACTTCAGCCTATTTTGATCAGTTGATGCTAAGTAATGGTGAAATGGTGGCTAATGATCCCAGCAAATATTCTCAATACGAAGCAATAGGAATTTCTCAAGGAATTGCGAGCAATCAAATGAAGCTCTCTGCACTTTTTGATGGATCAAAAATTAAGAACAACTGGTATAGGGAGTACAATTTAAACTATGGAAGAAAAGTCTTCGGTAATGATTTGTTGTATATCACAGCTGGTGTTGGAGTAAAATATTTACAAGGTTTTAACTACACAAATTGTGAAGTTAAAAATGGAAAGATAGTTATGGCTGGAGCTTTTAATCCGGCTTTTGATATAGACTTTGGAGTAGGTGCTGCAAATAACCCGTCTGCTATAAACAATACAAACTACCAATCCATAGGAAACGGGTTTGGTTTTGATTTTGGAGCAGATGTAGTCATTAATGAAAGAATAACTATAGGTGCAGCACTTACAAATATTGGTTCTATCAACTATACTGGAAATGTATATACGATAAAAGATACCACACTTGCATCAATCTCTTCTGATGGATCCAACAACTATAATATTTTTTCACAAGCTCCAAATATTCTTGCCAAATCAGGAGTTTTAAAATGGGAAGGTCAAAAAAACATAAAGGCCAAACTTCCAGCAATGTTAAGGTTAGGCGCTAGTATAAGACTGATTGAAATTGCTCACATTGGTTTTGATTTTATCATGCCTACAAACAAAGAAGCCGGCAATTTTGAAAAACCATACATAGGAATTGGGGGCGATATCAAGCCAATCAGATGGATAAGACTGTCAACCGGAATTAACACCGGTGGCAATTATATCTCCAGAGCAAACGTACCCTTTGGCCTAACAATAGTTGTTGGTGAAAATGGAACTTGGGAGCTGGGAGCTGCAACAAGAGATATTGTTACTTATTTAAGACAGAAGGGACCAAATTTATCTTTTGCATTTGGTTTCTTAAGGTTTAGACTTTGATACGCTTAAGACCTAAAGCATAAAGTGAAAATCTATACTAAAAAAAGAGTTAATTATCTATTACACTTGTGTGCTTCACTTTAAGCTTATGCTTTGAGCTTTCAGCTTTGCGCTTTACCCAGTCTTGAGAAAGTTATGTAATCGACATTCACAGGCTCCTTCCCTGCCTCTATGAGTGCTTTATTTACTTGTCCTCTATGATATGAGCCATGATTGGCAACATGAAATAAAATATCTAAAAGACATGTTTCAAAAATTTCACCTTTTGTATTCTTGTATTGTACGACTTTAAAAAATTCGTCATCCGAACAAGTATCGATTAACTGGAAAAAATTCAGAGAACTTTCAACTGCATAAACCTTTAGTAAAAAAGGCTCATGTACCTGCCAAAGTTTAATAGAATGATGAGTTTCATTTTTTATTCGCCCATACCAGATCAATTCTGAATTAACAATATGACTTAGTAACCTTGCGCCTTCTTCACAATAGTCATTCTTCAATACCTCCGCCAACCTTTTATTAGCCCAGTGATTGAACTGATATAAGCGATAAAAATTTTCCCTCATTCAAAATTAAGGATTTAAACTTGGATCGATCTCTGCCTTATATGCTAATATTCCACCTTTAAGGTTATAGAGATTGGTAAAACCAAAATTGGTTTCCAAAAATCTGATAGCATCACTGCTTCTTTTGCCGCTTCTGCAATGTACTACTACCATTTTATCTTTAGAGAATTTTGCAACATTCTGAGGTATTGTCGCTAATGGAATGAGCTCACCACCTAAATTCGCAGCCTGAAACTCACCTGGTTCACGGACATCAATTAGTTGGAAATTTTCACCTTTATCAATAAGCTCCTTCAGCTCAGTTACAGATATTTCTTTCATTTTAAGTTAACGTTATTTATTCGAATCAAATTTATCCTTTTCTTTCAATACTGACGTAATCTCGTCAAGTTTCTTTACTTTATACTCAAAATCTCCTCTTAATTTTTCCCTGATCTGATTCAGATTGGCCAGTATTTTATCTATGCTGTCCGGTAAAATTTCTTCCAGCATTTCCCTCATCCTTTTCGCAAATGTCGGGGATTTACCATTCGTTGAAACAGCTATCTTGAGATCACCTTTCTGTACAACTGAACTCAAATAAAAATCACATAGATCAGGTGTATCCGCAATATTGCAAAGAACTCTGAATACTTTAGCATCATCATGCACTTCTTTATTAAGATCTCTTAATGAAGTAGCAGCTATAACAAGGTCTTTTCCTTCAAGATCTGATTTCTGATATGCTCTTTGCTCTAGCTTAAGTAAAGGAAATTCGAGAGCAAATGTGCGGATTTCATCTTTTATTTCAGGTGCGACTAAAGTAACCTGTGCGTCCTGGCAATTTTTATATATCGCAGATACCTTCTCTAGCCCAACAAAACCACCTCCCACCACAAGAACTTGCAAGTGTTCCAATTTAAAAAAAACAGGAAAGAGTTGATTCCCTTTCCTGTCATTTGATTCTTTATGATTCAGATTTTCCAAATCTTAATTTGCTTACCAGTTAAACAATTTCCTATAAAATTCTTTGGTCTCGGGTCTCATTCCCACTTTTCCCCCCTCAAGCCTTTCTTTTTCCTGAAATATGAATTCATTTACATAATCCGGATGCAGATCGACGACTTTACCTATCACAATTACAGCAGGAGAAGATAACTTTAACTCGTCAACTACATCAACGATTGTATCAATAGTACCGAGACCGATTTTTTCATCAGGCATGGTTCCGTTTTGAATAACAGCCACAGGTATTTCACCTTTGTTTTGCTCCTGAAAGATGGAAACAATTTCTTTTAGTTTTGTCATTCCCATCAGGATCACTACTGTAGCATTGGACCGTGCTGCAATTTCAATATCAGAAGACAGTTCATGATTTCGGGTAGTACCTGTAAGCACCCAAAAACTATCATTAACGCCTCTTCTTGTCAGAGGAATTCCTTGCAACTCAGGTACTGCAATAGAGCTTGAAATACCAGGAATTACAGTTGTCGGGATATCAAAGGACTGTGCATATACAAGCTCTTCATGACCCCGGCCAAATATAAAAGGATCCCCTCCTTTTAATCTCACAACATGACCATATTTTAAAGCATGATCTACAATCAATTTGTTAATGTCTTCCTGAGGAAATTGACATACACCTTTCTTTTTTCCTACAAATACTCTAGGGGTATTTGCAGGAATATGATTAAGGATTTCAGGATGAATAAGTGCATCATATAAGACCACATCAGCTTCAGAAAGGGCTTTTATTCCCTTTAGTGTTATCAGCTCCGGATCTCCGGGACCGGCTCCAACTAATGTTAATCTTGCACTTTTCATATTGTATTATCCGTTTACCAATAACTTTTGCGCTCTATATGCTCTTACTTTTGTGAGGAAATCTGTTACTTCTGCCAGATATACCTTAGCAAATTCCTGAGTCGGCTCTTGTTCACTCATCTTCAGAACAAGTTTCTCGAATGAACCTCCTTCTACTTGCAATGTACCTTTAGCAATAAAGTGTGTATCGAAATCCTTCACAATACCAATATGCGTATTGCAATTGACAGCTTCTGAAGTAAGCAATGCCTTTGCTCCACATATAAAAGTAACATATGACTGATAGATACTGTCAGCATAGGCGCCTTTATCGTAAGCTCTTTTAGCCCACTTCAATTTATCTTCTGTTTCATTGATCAGAGTACCTACCAGGTCAAGCATTACACCGGCACATTCACCAACACCAACTTCAGTAACATATTTTTCAGTATGCCCCCAATCAATGTAATCAAGCTCCGTAAGCGTTGACAACTCTGCCAGAGGTTTTAATTTCTTATAGAAATAAGTTTTATCTGCTGCAACCTGTCTTCTGTAATAGTCATTGAAGTACTCCCCTTCCAATGCAAATTCATCATAATCTGCAAGGATAACTCTGACAGCATCAGGGCATCTTTTGGTAGGTAGCTTTACAACTTTATCCGCTATACTTCCAGATCCATCAGGTTCAATTCCACCACCTAGAAGCAATTGCATTGCCGGCAATACATAGTTTCCATTTTTAATGGACATACCATGAAAACCTATATTCGCAATTGTATGCTGCCCGCAAGCATTCATACAACCACTAATTTTAATCTTGATGTTTTTATTGAAGATAAGATCAGGAAACTCCTCTTTCATCATTCTCTCAAGTTCACCTGAAATCCCTGTACTGCTGCTTATTGCAAGGTTACATGTATCTGTTCCAGGGCAGGCAGTAATATCTACGGTACTGTCAAATCCAGGATCAGCAAGACCAAGCTTATCCAACTCATTAAACAAACCTGACAAGGCCTCTTTTCTGACATATTTTAGTAACCAGCCTTGATTTACTGTAATTCTGATATCATCAGATGCGTATTTTTGTACTATTGTTGCAAATTCTCTTGCAGTATCTGTTGGCATATCACCAAGGAACTGTTTAACATTCACACCATAAAAGCCCTTTTGTTTTTGTTCGAAAACATTGGTCTTTAACCAGTTTTCATATTTCTGCTGATCAGAAGGAATAGTTGTCGGATAAGCTCTTTCGGGACCAGGAATAGTAGTTTCTACCGCATCTCTGTCAACAATAAATGACTTGCATTTTATAGCTTTCTTCTCTCCTTCTACCAGCTTCATGAAAGCTTCAAACCCAATACCGTTTACCAGATATTTCAAACGAGCTTTATGTCTTTTACTTCTTTCACCATGTCTGTCAAATACCCTTATTACCGTTTCGATAAATGGAATCATCTGATCTTCCGGTAAGAATTCATGAGCAACATGAGCCAGGAAAGGCTGAGCACCAAGCCCTCCTCCTAAGAATACTTTAAAGCCTCTGACTTCTTTCCCGTTTTCAGTTTTCACCCTTGGCACAAAACCAAGATCGTGCATAAAACCAAATGCAGAATCTTTATCGCTGCTTGAAAAAGACATCTTAAATTTTCTTCCCATTTCCTGACAAACCGGATTTCTCAGGAAAAACTTAAATGCAGCATGAGCATATGGAGTTACATCAAACAACTCTTCCGGATCAATTCCTGCTTCAGACGAAGCAGTAATATTACGAACTGTATTTCCGCAAGCCTCTCTCAAAGTAACACCAACCTCTTCCAGTTCTGCCCATACTTTGGGTGAATCTTCCAGCTTTACAAAGTGAATCTGAATATCTTGACGCGTTGTCAAATGCAGATTGTGAGCTGCATAACGGTCCGAAATATCAGCGATTCTAACTAACTGTAAAGGGGAAACTTTTCCGAAAGGAAGTTTTATACGAATCATCTGAACACCTTCCTGACGCTGCCCATATACACCTCTTGCCAAACGGAAAGCTCTGAATTTATCCTGATCCATTTCAAGATTTCTAAATGACTGAATCTTGGTTTGTAATTCCAGAATATCCTCTTTAGCTTCAGGATTAATCTTGTCTAATAATTCTTTGTTTACTTGTAATTCTGTGCTCATTTACAAAATTAGTTAAGCTCCGCAGAGCAGGGTTTGTATTCTAAATTTAAGAAATTCCCTCCTTAAAAAGTTCCCTCTAAGAAGGTATAATTCAAAAATAGCAAAAATTTTTTAAAAAAGCCTATCAACAAAATAAAATTTTGAAAAAAATATAGCAAACCAACTCTTTCAAAATTTTATTTGGCAATAATTATAAAATGAAAAATTTTATTTATAATTTTGAACACTTAACAGATAAACATCGGGATATAATTTAATTTTGAAGCATGCTTATTAAACTAGACAGACGTAATGATGCTTACCATTTTGAAGCATCCAACGAACAAGGAAACCAGGTAAACATCGATGCTTCTCCAGCTATTGGAGGACAAAACCTTGGTGCGAGGCCTATGGAATTACTCCTAATGGGATTAGGAGGTTGCAGTGCCATTGATGTTTTATCAATTCTGAAAAAACAAAGAGTAGAAGTTGCAGATTTCAAAATTGAAATTAACGGAGAAAGAGAGCCGGATGCAGTCCCTTCTTTATTTCAGGACATCCATATCAAATTCATAGTAAAAGGGCCGGTTGACACTTCCAAAGTTGAAAAAGCAATTGTATTATCTCTTGACAAGTATTGTTCAGTAGCAAAAACCCTTGAAAAAACGGCCAAAATCACCTGGTCGCTTGATGTAATCTAGAGTCTGAAAATTTTAATTAATCACTATAATATTAAATTGAATGGAGCAGCAATTTGATCATTTTGAAACCAACGCGATTAGAAACCAAATGGAAAGATCTTATAACAGGGAGCACACTGCCCCTATTTATATGACTTCCAGTTTTATATTTGAAGACGCAGAGCAGGCACGTGCACTCTTTGCAGACGAATATCCGGGCAATATATATACACGTTTTTCTAATCCGAACAACAGTGAATTTATTGAAAAAATCTGCCAGATGGAAGGCGCTGAAGATGGCTTTGCACTTGCATCCGGAATGTCTGCGGTATTTACCAGTATGGCTGCTTTTTTAAAATCTGGTGATCATATTCTTGTTTCCAGGTCTGTTTTCGGATCTACCATTCAAATTCTTACCAACATCTTCACAAGATGGGGAATCACCCATACGTTTGCTGATATTGATAAGCCTGAAACCTGGGAAGGTTTAATACAAAAAAACACCAAAATGATTATGGTGGAAACTCCTTCCAATCCAGCTCTTGATCTTATAGATCTTGAGTGGCTAGGCAAACTTGCGAATAAACACAATATCATACTTAATGTTGACAACTGTTTTGCTACACCTTATCTACAACAGCCTCTTAAGTGGGGAGCTCATATTGTCAACCATTCTGCTACAAAATTTATAGACGGACAAGGAAGAGCAATAGGAGGAATCATTGTAGGAAGTAAAGAACTAATCAAAGAAGTAAGATTCTTTAGCAGACATACAGGACCAGCTTTATCACCATTCAATGCCTGGATATTCTCAAAAAGTTTGGAAACACTTGCCGTAAGAATGGACAGACACTGCGACAATGCGTTAAAACTTGCTGAGTACCTCGAAAAACATCCGGAAATAGAAACTGTAAAATATCCTTTCCTAAAAAGCCACCCTCAATACGCACTTGCTAAAAAACAGATGAAAGCAGGTGGAGGAATAGTTACTTTTGTTATAAAAGGCGGACTGGAAAGAGGAAGAGAATTCCTTAATTCGTGTATAATGGCAACAAACAGCGCCAACCTTGGCGATTCTAGAACTATTACAACACACCCTGCCTCTACTACTCATTCCAAACTTACAGAACAAGACAGACTTGCCGTAGGTATCCTTCCCGGATTAATAAGAGTTTCTGTTGGCCTTGAGAATATTGAAGATATTATCAAAGACATAGAACAAGCTCTTGAAAAATCTAAAGCGAGTGTGGCAGTAAATAATTAAATTGTTAACAATGTTAATTTTTAACAAGGAAGGTCATAAACACCTTCCTTGTTTTTTTACATACCACCGATTAATTCTAAAACCTTTTTTAATCTACGCCGTATTAAATGTTTCTTTCCAAAAAATTCACCAGGCAATAAACGCCGAATTTTATTCAGAATAATCTGGAATTTTTTCCAGAAAGCGAAGGTTTAAGTGATTAATCCTTCTTTTATAAAATCATTAAAGTATGCATAAAAAGCAATTAAGAATTTTCATTCTTGCAGCCATAATTATAACATCGGCTCTGATTTTATTTTTTTTATTAACAATAAACAGATCGAACAACGAAATTGAAGCGCTTAAAGAAGAGCAAAGGATTGATACAATTGAACAACTTCCCCCTCCTGCTCCGGTTATTCAATATGGGATGAATATAGATTCTTTATCTATCATAGAAGATAAGGTAAAGAAAAATGAAAATTTCACTTCAATACTTCAAAAGTATAACGTATCTAAAGAGGTGATCAATCAGTTGATAACTGAATCAAAAGATAAATTCAAAGTAAGTAAAATACAGGCTGGTAAGTCCTATGAGGTTTTAAGATCCAAAAAAGACTCTGTGGCGAGAGGATTTATTTATTACGGTGATCCTACACAAACTATAGTATTTAAAACTACACCGCTAGAAGTATTGGTAGACCAGAAAGCTACTGACACTATAGAAAGAAGAGCAGGAGGTATGATTACAAGTTCTCTTTATGAAACTCTCCAGCAAATCAACGCTCCAGCTGTATTAGCATATGAACTTTCAAAAATTTTCGCAAGAAAAGTTGACTTCTTTAAAATTCAGCACGGTGATAATTTTAAAATTATATTTGACGAAGTAACCCTGGAAGGACAACCTCTGAATGTAAAGAGAATCCATTCCGTTTGTTTCGAACATGATAATAAAAAATATTATGCTTTTAATTTCGGAAAAAATGGCAAAGACTCCTTCTATGATGAGGAAGGCAACAGTCTGCAACAAGGTGGATTCTTAAAATCACCTTTAAAATTTTTCCGAATAAGTTCAAAATTCACCAAAAGAAGATTTCACCCAGTACAGAAGGTGTTCAAGGCGCATCTTGGGACTGATTATGCAGCGCCTACAGGAACTCCTATAATGTCTGTAGCCGACGGAGTTGTTACCGAAGCTAAGTTTGCAGTGTTCAATGGAAACTATGTTAAGATAAAACACAACAAAACTCATTCGACACAATATCTTCACATGTCAAAGATAGCGAAGGGAATGAAGCCTGGGACAAAAGTAAAACAGGGACAGGTAATAGGTTATGTTGGTAGTACAGGATTGGCAAGCGGACCACACGTATGTTTCCGCTTTTGGGAAAATGGAAAACAAATTGATGGCACAAAAGTAAAAACCATCAAAGGTGATCCTGTGAAAAAATCAGATATGAAACAGTTCAAAGCCCTTAAGGAAGAAATGCTTGCGGGTCTGGATGATATAAGCATAACAGAAGAACCGCAGGCAAAAGCAACTGACAAATCACAAAATCAATTTTCGAAATAAGCTTTTTTGCCTTAATTTGGCCGTATGGATAAAAGAGTTTCATACGGCCTGATTACAGGCTCTGCAGCAGGTATCTGGCTTGTTGTGTATTACGAATATTTATATCAAATATCGCTATCTTTTAGTATCGTAGCTTATTTGATTCTCGGTGCTGGTATTTTTTTAGGTTCGAAAAAAGCAAAAGAATCAATTTACAATGGTAAAATTTCTTTTAGCCAGTCCGTAATGGCTGGTGTTATCATTTCATTTTTTGCCGGACTATCCTGGGGCTTATTTTCTTATGCCTATGCGAAATGGATCAACCCTAACCTTGAAGATTTTTTTGTAAAAGAGACCATTGCTAGCATGCAAAAAAGTGGCTTAAAACCTGATGAAATTGCAAAACAGGTCGAAAACATAAAAAAAGGTTTTTCCCCTGGGCAACAATTATTTACTACGGCTTTTTACACTACTCTAATCGGTCTTCTTATTTCACTTGTTGTGTCTATTATTATAAGAAATAAAGACCCGCACGCCCCTTCTTTACCAATCAATCAGGATAAAAATAATCCAGATAATGGCTCTACCCACTGATATTAACTTTAAAAAAGTTAAATAATTGAACCGAAAAGAACTGAGGTTTCTCTGAATCATAAAATTTTATTAAACAGATTCGTTTATAATAGCGTAATTGCTTCTGGCATAAAACTTGAAAAATAAATCCAAGAACTGTACCCTAAACATATGAACTCCTTAAAAACCTTTGCTTCAATACTCCTTATTTCCGGTTCAACTTTATCATTTGGTCAGATAAATATTGGCGGGGTAAAAGTAAAAGTACCGACTAGCCTCCCCACCTCAACCAGTGCAGTTTCAGAAACGGAAATCATTAATGGACTCAAAGAAGCTTTGACACTCGGATCAAAAACAGCTTCTCAAAACCTCAACAAACTTGATGGTTTTTATAAAAACCCTAAGGTTAAAATTCCTTTTCCAGAAGATTGTCAGAAAGTAGCAACAGAATTACGTAAGCTTGGTTATGGCAAAAAAGTTGATGAATTTGAGCTTACACTGAACAGAGCTGCAGAAGATGCATCAAAGGAAGCTGCGACTATTTTCGCAAATTCAATTAAACAAATGACGCTTACTGACGCCAAAAATATTCTAAAAGGTCCTGATACTGCTGCTACCGGTTATTTAAGAAAGACAACAAATTCCTCTTTATACAATGCCTTTGCTCCGCATATTACAACAGCTCTCAACAGCACCACAGCAACCAAAAAGTGGAAAGAACTTACAACCCTTTACAATAAACTTCCAATGGTAAAAAAGGTAGATACTGATTTAACGAGGTATACTACTAATAAGGCTTTGAAAGGCTTATTCTTACTTGTTGCAGATGAAGAAACCAAAATCAGAAAAGATCCGGCAGCAAGGGTAACAGATTTACTCAAAAAAGTATTTGGAAGCTAAAACTAACTTCCTCATTATTATAAAAAAGAGGCTGATTTATAAAATCAGCCTCTTTTTTATAAATTTATATGCCAAACTAGAACGCTTAATTAGTTAAAAAAGCTTCCGCTTCTTTTCTTATCAGGTCTTTATTCTGACCATTGCTTACTCCCTGTGAAATTTTTCTTACCAGTACTCCAACAACTGCTTTTCTGAAGCCTAGTCTTTCGGCCATATCTACACAAAAATCCAGTTCATGATCATCAACAATTCCGTCGCTGACCATTAACTGCACGAGATCATAAATCTGATCAAATCTTTCGTAATCGCTTGCAGGAAGACGGAAATCAAAATCCGGAATTTCTTCAATAAGCTCTGCAATAAAATAATCTTTTAATCCGTATTTAAGTCCTATTCTAAAAATCAAATCTCTTTCTACTTCATTCAACTTTCCGTCTACTTTGGCGAGAAATACCAGGTTTCTCAGGTGCTGTTTAAATTTCTTATCTTTTTTTGACTCGAATAGTGAGAACATAGCTTTATTGTGTTTTTAAAGGTTAATGAATTTTCAATATTATTCTGCCAAAAAGTACCCCCTAAGGCTACCATGTAAAAAAACAACTTATAGAAAATGACTATAAATCCATGATTTTGTTCGGGAAACTAAAATAAAAACTTTCGAAGAATAATTTTACTTTTTCCTATACGAGTAAAAATAAAAAAAAGTAACTCAGTGAGTTACTTTTTTAGGCTTTTTTTTCAAAAATTATTTTTTTAACCAGGAGACCTTGTACAAATCGCTCCTTCGGTTTTGCAAATTCCGAACAGTTCCTGAAGTTCTGATCTTTTTTAAAAGGTCAGTATCCAAATCGACAACTAGCGTTGTTTCAGAATTTGTTGTCGCTTCTGCTATAATGGCATCATGCGGAAATGAGAAATCCGAGGGGGAAAATACAGCTGATTGCGCATATTGAATATCCATATTTTCCACACCGGGAAGGTTACCAACACTTCCTGAAATAGCAACATAACATTCATTTTCTATTGCCCTTGCTTGAGCACAGCGACTCACTCTCAAGAAAGAATTTTTGGTATCTGTCCAGAATGGAACAAAAAGGATATTAATACCTTCTTCTGCCAATATTCTTGAAAGCTCCGGAAACTCAACATCATAACAAATCAAAATACCAACTTTACCCGCATCTGTCTCGAATACTTTTAATTCATTTCCACCTTTCATCCCCCAATAACTAGCTTCATCAGGAGTGACATGCAGCTTATATTGCACATCCCAGGTCCCGTCTCTTTTACACAGATAAGAAACATTATATAAACCGTCCTCCTCAAGAAGAGGCATACTACCAGCAATAATGTTTATATTATAGGAAAGCGCAAAACTTACGAGTTTATCCCTTATCTCTTCAGTGTAACCTGCAAGCACCCTTACCGCATCTGCCGCACTGTCTTTATTCGCCTGAGCCATCAATGGAGCATTGAAAAACTCCGGAAATATTACAAAATCAGCTTTATACCCTGATACGGTATCAACGAAGAACTCCATATTCTGCATCAGGTCATTAAAATCCTTTAACGGACGCATCATCCACTGTACTACTCCTACCCTTACAATTGATTTTTGTCCACCAAAAAGTTTATTATCTGTAGGTTCGTAATACACATTGATCCACTCCAATAATGTAGCGTAGGATTTTGAATCAATATCATCCGGCAAGTAATTAACCATTACTTTACGAACGTGAAAATCATTGGCCATCTGGAATGTCAGAATAGGGTCAACAATTTCTTTATTTTTCACCTTATCTATATATTCCTTAGGACTCAGTTTTTTAGAAATTTTCTTATATCCCGGAATTCTTCCTCCCGCAATGATTGCACGGAGATTCAATTTTTCACATAGCTCTTTTCTTGCATCATAAAGTCTTCTCCCCAACCTTAACCCCTGATATTCGGGATGAACAAAGACATCTATCCCATAAAGAGTATCACCATCCGGATCATGTGTAGTGAGCATTCCATTGCCAGTAATTTGCTTATAAGTATGATTATCACCATATTTTGCATAATCTACTATTAGACTGAATGCAGCTGCAACAAGCTTTCCGTTATCTTCAATTCCTATCTGACCTTCAGGAAAGTGTTTCAGCATCGACTTAAGCTCAGTTTTAGTCCAGGCTCCGCCTGCGTTGGAATATACCAACTCCATTATTTCCTTAATCTGTTCAAAATCATCTAATGTGATATTCCTAAGGTGAAGTCTATGCTGCTCTATTTGTTCTTTTTTTCCTCTTGTGGATTTTGCCTTTTCTTTGGACATAAAACGGGGACTATAAAATACCTTTGATCAATCTGAAATACGGGAATTAAGTTCCCTTTTCAAAGTTATAAGTATTAAGTTGAAAGTTGAAAGTTGAATGCGAAAAGTTTGAAGCGGAGGACAGAAAGCAATATGTAGAAACTTTAAATAAGTTCGTAAGAGACGCAATGCTTGGCATATATCCTGTCCCACCTTAAGCCATGACTTGATTCGGATCAAGCTTTTAAAATAATAAATTGTGAGTGTTAAGTTTAAAAACTATCATTCAGGGGTATATAATGAAAATTCATATCAATAAGATATTTTCAACTTTTCACTTTAAGCTTTCAACTTTAAATTTTAGTCGCAAAGCTCAATCTGATCGCACTGATAATAGTGAGAAGCAACCTTAACCACACGGTTATTGGAATACTCTATTCGAATACAGCCATATGTTGAGGGATAAAAATCTATTTCAGGGCGTTCATTTTTATATTTTGTGTCGGCAGGGTTTCCTAATAGTTCACGAATTTCCTTTCGGTTTTTATCAAATATTTTTCCTGCTACTTCTCCTTTAAATGCTTTATTCACCTCGACAAAATCCCAAAAGGTGTAATAAGTAAAACCTAACCCCTCGTAAAATACTGCTCCTCCGCATGAGTGGTTGCTGCCATCAGCAACAACAGATGTATAACAGGGAAACCATTCTTTTATGTCATTCTGAGATAAATTAGGCTTCACTCCATTTATTTCTCCCAGATGAATATCATAAGTCAATTGCTTGCATTCAACATGTGCGCTGGTCGTCTTTTGAGTACCCTTGCATGAAAAAAATGTAATAATAAAAAACTGCAGTACTATTAAAAATATTCTATTCATAAGCCTTCAATTTAGGTTACTTGACCAGCATCCCTAACTATCCTATTCAATATCCATTAGACTGGTCCAATATCTGTCCGAAAGAAATAACAATTCTTCCGGATCCATTTGTCTGAAATCTTCATCAAAAACAATGATGTCTGATGCTGAAAAGTATAAATTTCCACCAAAGCCAAGTGCAGTGCAGTTAACATACACTTTTAAATCAGTTTCATTTACTGGTTCCAGGCCAAGTAGTTCCAATAGAAGATTACTCAGATATGCCGGATCGTCAACGATTTTATCCTCATCATCCCAGTATCTCAGATGCAATCCAGTACAGGATTTCAGAACACAGTAAAAATATTGAAAAGTGCTATTAACTTCCTGAGCCAAAAATTTGCATTCCAGTTTAATATTCAGGTCTGAACCTGAAAAGCTCATCTCTTCTATTACTCCTTCCTGAAAACTATCCAGTACGTTCTTAATTTTCTTCTGATTCATCTGATCTTTTGTAAAAAGTTAGTTTCTCTTTACTTTAATTTCAAAAACAAAAGTTCTTGCCTTCTTTAAATCAAGAGAACTGTCTTCTCCCGATAAAGTTAAAGGCAATTGTTTCATTTTTTCTCCATCAGGTCCCAAAGGAGTTATCTTCAAATTCTTCAGTCCTTTAAAAATAACTTCGCCATCTGCCACTTGAGCCAAGACAGGAGCGTTACCAGGCTCTTCAAGTGCAGTTCTGGTTTCGTTAAATTTCTGACCTTTCATTTTACAGGTTGTTGTAACTACAAGATAAAAATTTTCTGATTCTGAAAGCGGTAAAGTATCTCTGGATACAAGCATTACACTCGCCCATTTATTCTTCATTTTCACCTTCAGCATTGGTAAGTCAAATGTTTCTCCACTTAACTTTCCTACAACTCCCTGCGCTCTAGGAGTATTAACTTTAAGAATTCCTTTCTGGTAATCCAGAACAAGTTCTTTGGTTTCACTAGTGATTATTTTATTGGCCTTATCATAAAACCCAATATATTTTGAAGGATCATTTCCCTTGACTGCGCTATCTGACTTTGCTACCCTTGTGATATAAGGAAGATGGTAATTTTTATCTATAAAGTCCGAATAAGAAGGTAGATCATAAATTAACTTTTCATTTACTGCATCAATTACAATTCCAGGAGCAGTTTTAACATCACTTCTCAAGAAAACAGGTGCCGCTACTACCCATTGCGATAAATGCTCAGGCATTTTGGAAAGTGTAAAAGGAGTGATTCGGTCCTTTCCTACAGGCGTAGCATCAAAATCAAACTGAATAATACCGTCAAGCCCCTGCAAGCTTCCGTAAGCAGAAATATAAGGAAGTGCATCCAGTGTATATTCATTAGGATAACATGCATTAAACTCTGTTACTATAGTTGGTTTGTTATACCATTTATATTTGGTAATTGCAGCAATGGAGCCTTTATCAGGATTTTTCAACAATGGAGTATTATTAACGGGCGCATATAATATCCTATTCCAGTTGTTGTTAATTTTCCACAACTGAGGATGATCCCAATAGTCATTAGTTATGATCAGATCCATCCCTTGATTATCCTTCGAATACGCCAATATTGGTGTGGGAAAATTACTTCCTGCTAACAAATATTTTACACCCAAAGACCTCATCAGCCGGTACATTCCATTGTAATAATCTTTTTCTACGGAAGAAAGAAAACGCAAACTGGCCTCTGTATTTCCTTTTTCTTTTTCCTTAAGTACCGGTGAAATATTTGTGCTGTAATCAAGTTCAAAAACAGATAGCTTACCCTGATTTCCTTTATCTAGAAATTGCTGCTGAAGTCCTTTTCTATAATGTGGGGTCAGAATATCTCCTCCAAAATGGACGAAGACTGAGGATTCATTAATAAATTCTGAAGCAATGATGGCAGGTTCTTCGCTATACAAAAGCTTTGTATAAGCATTCTTGTGAGTCAAGAGTTGTCTGATATATTCTTTCTGCAGTTCTATAACTTTCGGATCGAAGTAAGCAACCTGCTTTCCTCCCAGATCAGGAAGACGATCAGTTATTCCATCCTCTTCCGTAAAATCTCTATGGACAAGTAGATCCAGAAATATATAAATACCTTTCTTTTTCAATGCGTAGATCAAGTAATCTAGTTTGTTGAGACTTTCTTTTGAAAGTTGCTTGCTATTGCCAACATTTCCAAAAATATTGGGAACCGCCCAGGGAGCATCCATATGATGAAGTCTAACAAGATTACATCCCATCTTGGATAGTCTCATAGCAAGAGAGTCTGCCGTTTCTCTTTCTGGAAAGCAGGAACCAGCCACTAGATTCACGCCCCAGAAACGGGCAGTCGTTCCATCAGAAAATGTAAGTTTGCCGTTGTATGCTTTTATAAAACCATGCTTTCCAGCTGGAGCGTCCAATAAAGAGGACCAATCTGCATAATGGCCAGCCTTGGAGGTCGCAGGTTTTAGATCATACCACTCCCCTTCATCTGTGGGACCACTAAGATTTTCTTTTTTCAGTGCTTCACCAGATCTACCTTTAAGACTCACCTGAATATCATCAAAGTAAGCAGTACCAGTACAATTCCCCAGTACAGCCTGCACTTTAACCTTTTTTGCTCCTGTAGGAATATTATAACTTTGCTGATAATGAGTCCACTTCGTAGATCCTTCTGCCTGACCTGTTACAGGAGGATAGCCTCCTGTCATAGCTCCATTTTCATCAAGAAACTCTACTGAAATTCTGGCCATTTCCCAGGATTCTTTTCCTTTTACTACATTTTCTGTCTTCATCCATCCAGAGATTAGAGCGGTTGTGGCTCCTTCAGAAATTAATATAGTCTGGTCTGCTCCACTCCACTTAGGACTATCCAAATGAACTTTCAAAGAGTAATTACCGAATTTCCCCTCATTAATAACCTCTCCTCCCCACATATTCCAGCCTTTTGTTTGATTTTCAAAACTGCTGTTGGTAAGCAGATTTTCAGAAGTTTCCTGACTGAAGACTAATGAAAAACCTATAAAAACATGGCATATAAAGACAAAAACAGACCTTTTCATCGATTTAGATTTTGCTAAAAATAAACAATAAATCTTAAAAAACAGGAATTCAATTTTTAAGAAAAAGGCAATACTTAACTAAGTGAGCAGATAAAGGTTAATAATATACAGAGGTGTGATGGAAACAAATAAAGAATAATAAACTGAGGATTTAATTTTTTAAGAGCGATGGGAAAGACCATAATAATATCCAACCGGCTTCCGGTAAGTATACAGAAGAAGGAAGATGGGTTATCATATACTCCAAGCGCAGGGGGACTTGCAACAGGGCTAGGATCAATATATAAATCAGGTGATAATGTTTGGTTAGGTTGGCCAGGCTTATACGTTACCAATGACAATGAAAAGGAAGAAATAGCATACAATCTGAAGAATGAAAACATGGCTCCGGTCTTTCTGACTAAGGAAGAGATTGAAAAATTTTACGAAGGCTTCAGTAATACGACCTTATGGCCATTGTTTCATTATTTCCCTTCCTATACTTCATTTGACGAAGGTTATTGGGAAACATACAAACTTGTGAATCAGATATTCTGTGAAGAAACATTAAAATATGCAAACAATGGTGACATTATCTGGATTCATGATTATCAGCTTTTGCTTTTGCCTAATATGATAAGAGAAAAATTGCCCGATGCTACCATTGGCTTTTTTCAGCATATACCATTTCCATCATTTGAGATCTTCAGAAACCTACCATGGAGAAAAGAGCTTCTCGAAGGCATGTTGGGGTCTGACCTAATTGGTTTTCATACATACGATGATGTTCGGCATTTCTTAAGTTCTGTGAGCAGGCTTGTGGGAATTGACAATAAAATGGGAGAACTGAGAGTAGAGGAAAGAATATGTATGGTAGATTCTTTTCCGATGGGCATTGACTATGAAAAATTTGATAAGGCTGCCAGATCAGAAAACACTACTAAGGAAATCGCTTCTTATGATGAATTTCTTGGAGACACCAAAACTATTGTTTCTATTGACAGACTGGATTATTCAAAAGGTATTCCTGACAGGCTTCTGGCATTCGATCTCTTTCTGGAAAATTATCCTGAATATAAAGGTCAGGTAACATTACTCATGATAGTTGTACCAAGCCGTGATCAGGTAGAACTCTATAAACAACTTAAGGTTGAAATAGATGAACTGGTCGGAAGGATTAATGGAAAGCATGGAAAAATAGACTGGACACCGATAAGATATTTCTATAGATCTTTCCCATTCACTTCCCTATCAGCCATGTACAGATTATCTGACATTGCATTGGTAACCCCTCTCAGAGATGGAATGAACCTTGTTTGCAAGGAATATATTGCTAGCAAGATTGACCAGACCGGGGTACTGATATTAAGTGAAATGGCCGGAGCGGCAAAAGAGCTTTCCGATGCTTTAATTATTAATCCGAACAATCTTCCTGAAATGGCAGATGCAATATACAAAGCATTGACAATGTCTGAAGAGGAACAAATAAGAAGAATGGATGAGCTGCAGTCAGTTGTGAAAAGGTACGACATTCATAACTGGGTGCAGCTTTTTATGAGAAGTCTGGATGTGGTAAAAGAAAAACAATACGAAATGTCTGTAAAACAATTAAGCAATCAATCAAAACTTGAACTGATTGAGGATTATAAGAAGGCCGAGAAAAGAATACTTTTTCTTGACTATGATGGTACACTTGTTCCGTTTAAACAAAATCCTAAACAAGCAAGGCCCGATAAAGAATTGTATGGGATACTTGAAGATCTTTCTTCCGATCCAAAAAATAAAATAGTAATCATAAGTGGAAGAGATAGAGATACTCTTGATGACTGGTTTGGAAAATTAAGCATAGACCTGATTGCTGAACATGGAGTATGGCTCAGAGAAGGTCGTCCTTTCTGGAGTATGATTGATTATTTGACGGATGAATGGAAGTCTGAAATTTCTCCTATATTAGAAATGTTCGTAGCCAGAACTCCTGGCTCCTTTATTGAAACTAAAGGTTATTCCCTGGTATGGCATTATAGGAAATCCGATCCTGCATTAGGAGAATTAAGATCCAGAGAACTTGTGAGCCACTTACAATTCATTACTACGAACATGAATATCAAAGTACTGGAAGGCAATAAGGTAGTAGAAGTTAAAAATGCTGGTATCAATAAAGGTAAAGCTGCGTTAAGATGGCTGAATGAATCTTTCAACTTTATCCTTGCAGCCGGAGATGACTGGACAGATGAGGACACCTTCAATGCTATGCCTGATTCTGCTTATACATTAAAGATAGGAAATACTCCTACTTCCGCAAGGTATAACCTTCATGAATGTGGCCCAGACTATTGCACAGAAATGAGAAGTTTGCTTATTACGCTTGCTGAGGAAGGACACCAGATAAGGCGTAAAGTTTTAAGTAATAAAGCTTAAAGTGTAAAGTTGAAAGCTTAAAGTATATAAAAAAAGAGGCATAAGCCTCTTTTTCGTTTTTGATAATACTTTCAGCCTTAAGCTTTCAGCTTTATGCTTCTTAAAGGAACGTAGGCAAATCCAGTTTCTTCGCAATTTTAAATGCTGCGTTCAGCTGTCCAACATGGCTGTATGCCTGAGGGAAATTCCCCCACTGGCTTCCTGAACTGGCTTCCACATCTTCACTTAGCAAACCAAGATGATTTTGAAATCTCAAAAGCTTTTCAAATTCTCTGATAGCATCTTCGGTACGCCCAACCATTGCCAAGGCTTCAACATACCAATATGCACAAATTAAAAAGGTAGACTCCGGTATTCCAAAATCATCTTCATGTTTATATCTGAAGAATAATCCTTCGTCTGTCTTAAGTCCTTCCTCTAGTGCTATCAAATGTTTTCTAGCCCTATCAGAATTAGGATCCAGGTATCTCATCGTGATTAATTGAAGACAGGATGCATCCAGATTCTTTCCTCCGACAGCCTGAGTATAAACTTCCCTCTCAGGATCATAACAAGCTTCTATCTGCTTTATGGAAAGTTCTTTAAGGATGGTTGCCTTTCTTATAATCTCTTCATTTTTGAAATATTTTCCGATTTTAAGAGCCGAACAGGCTCCTGCCCAATGGAATAAAAATGTATAACAATGCTGCTGGGCAATATGCCTGAACTCCCAAAGACCTGCATCCGGTTCATACATGGTATCTTCTATTTTTCTCAATGTATGATTAATTAGTCGTTGAGAATAATATCTTCCTCCCTCTGAGAATCTTGTATCTACATAAAGTGGCAATAAAGCCACAAGCACCTGACCATATACATCATTCTGAATATGGGTATAAGCATCATTCCCTACCCTTACAGGTTTATTATTTTCACCATATCCATGTAAAGGCAGTTCCTTTTCGATCAATGCTTTTCTACCCGTAATTGAATAAAGGGGTTGATATCTGTCGGTCTCATTGATGGTTATATTTTCTATATAGTGAAAATATCTTTCCAGCTCTTCAAAGTGACCAACGTTATGGAAAGCGTTCAGAATATAATAAGTATCTCTTAACCAGCAATAGCGATAATCCCAGTTACGTGTTGTTCCGGGATATTCCGGCAAGCTGGTGGTTCCTGCAGCAATAATAGCACCAGTATCTTCAAACTGGTGAATCTTCAGACATAAAGCAGATCTGATGATTTGCTCCTGATAAAAAATTCCGATACTGGTACTCTTTACCCAGTTTTGCCAGTATTTTACAGTCTTCCAAAGAAAATCTTCAGCAGTTTCCTCCAATGGAGCTTCAAGAGGTATACCGTATGTAAGAATTATATATTTAGCTTCATTCAAAACAAATGAACTTTCATCAGCTATAAAATTAAGAGCAATATTAGTGGTTAATCTGATTTGTTGGGACAATCCCATAAACCTGATATGGCTGCTTCCCTGATAAGCTTCAGGAACCAACTCTCCATATTCACCTACAGGACGGCATGACACCTTCACTCTTGGAGAACCAGATAATGGTTCTATTTTACGCACCAACATTAAAGGTTTAAAATTTCTTTCATACTGATAAAATCTCGGGGCAAAATCAGTTACCCTAAACCTACCTTCTGAACATTCAAAATCAGTCACAAGGACGTTAGTGTTTTCTATATACTTTTGGCTCGATACAAAATTTTCCTCGTGCGGAAGGATTGAAAATCTGCCTCCTTTATCTTTATCCAAAAGTGAACCAAAAATAAAACTACTGTCAAACTGCGGCCAGCACATCCAGACAATATTTGCAGTTTTATCAATATGAGCCATAAACGCACAATTGCCTATAATGCCCATTTCGTAGGTATGCCTTTTCCCCATAAATTCTTTTTGACTCTGTGAAAAAATCTTTTTTTTGAGTAACCTGAAATTAGCCATATGGTTTGAAGCAATTTAATCCCCGTCTACAATGCCTTCTTAAAATACACTGATAATCAAAATTTTAAATCAACAAAGCTTTATATAAATTAAAAATTATTTACTTTCGATCATTTCAAAGAATATACATATTGAAAATACCCAACTCCCTATTAAAAATTTAATTATTTGAATTTAAAATTGTATTTTAGATACAACAATTTTATAAGGAATTCAAAATAAAAATATACCCGGGAATTACCCCGTTCGTTTTAATTAGATAAAAATCACCTCTTATGTATAAGAATTATCTACTTTTTATTTTACTCTGTTTATTCTTTATTCAGACAAATGCCCAAAGTAAGAAGGAAAACACAGGCATCACTACCAACAAACGAGGCCGGAAAATTTTACAAAACACAATCAATATTAAGTTAAAGCCTGGTGTATATGATTCAGTAAAGTCAGGTAAACTTAATTTACAGCCTGAGTTAAAAAAATTACTCAAGCAAGCCCAAATCGAGGAGGTGAAACCTATGTTCACCAATCTTGATATCCAGCCAGCACATAAAAGGAAGTTCTGTTCGGGAATAGAAAGACTTCACACTATAAAATATTCTTCGAATTCTACCATCGAAGAAATCATAGAATTATTAATGAAAACAGGCTATGTTGAGTATGCTGAGCCAGTATTTGTGGAAGAATTGCTTTATATTCCAAATGACCCGAAAGCTCAACCCTATACCACTCAAAACGATACCAGCCAATTTTATCTTTCCCGTATTAAAGCATATGAAGCGTGGGATATACACAAAGGTGATACCAACACAGTAATCGGTATTATTGACACCGGAGTTAGACCAACGCATGAAGATCTTAAAGATAATATAAAACGCAATTGGAACGATCCTATTGATAATATAGACAACGACCAAGATGGTTACATAGACAACTTTATGGGATGGGATCTTGGGGATGGCGATAATGATCCCACGGCGAATGGTTCACCCCATGGAACCGAAGTATCATCCCTATCTTCTGCAACAGGCGATAATGGTAAAGGTGGAATTGGTACTGGATTTAAATGCAAATTCTTACCGATAAAAGCCTCTCCCTCAAATGCAGGAGGAGCCATAGCATACGGATATCAAGGCCTGGTATACGCTGCCAGACAAGGTTGCAAAGTAGCAAACCTTTCATGGGGAGGTACTGGAGAATACTCTCAAGCAACTCAAGATATTATTAACTATGCTGCATTAGAAAAAGATGTATTAGTTCTGGCTGCAGCTGGAAATAGCGGTAAAGAACAGGATTTTTATCCAGCATCATATGACAATGTATTAAGTGTTGCATCCTGTGATACTATATACTCACCGTCTGCAGGAAAACTTATTGAAACAAGAAAACTTACCTATAGCACCAATGTAGATATTATCGCACAGGGGATTAATATTACCATAGCTTCCAATAGCGGAGATAACCTATATCTCAGAGATGGAGGAAGTTCCTTTTCAACTCCCATTGTTGCAGGAGCTGCAGCTTTGGTGAGATCCAAATTTCCTAATCTTTCGGCCATACAAGCTGCCGAACTTATAAGGGTAACAGCAGATGTAATGGATACATTCCCTGAAAACCTTGCTTTCCGAGGTAAAATGGGAAAAGGAAGATTAAATATGTTCAGAGCCTTGACTGATTCTATTTCTCCTGCAATCAGGATTGCCAATTATACCTACAAAGGGTTATTCGGAGCTTACACTTATGGTGGCGATACTGCTAATCTCTCCATTCAATTTAAGAATTATCTGCAACCATCGTCGGCTAACCTAGAAGTAACGATGTCTTGTGATGCATCTTTTGTACAAATAAAGGATGATAAAATTAATATCGGAGCAATTAATACACTCCAAACAATTGAAAAAAATGACGATGTATTTTCTTTAATAATAGATAAAGATGCTCCAAATAATTCATTGGTAAAATTCAGATTTGACTTTAAAGACCCTTCAACAAATTATATAGATTACCAATATATCACCATACTTATCAATCCCGATTTTCGAATTGTTGATACTAACCGTGTAAACTTAACTGTTGCTGGCAATGGAAGATTAGGACATAGTGATAAAGAAATGAAAAGAGGAGAAGGAATGATATTTCAAGGATCATCTATGATATATGAATCAGGTTTGATGATAGCAACTGATAAAAATACAGTATCAGATTGCGTTCGAACCGACCAATATAATACTGATGAAGATTTTGAAGCTACTAAATCAATATCCTTTGTTAAGCCAATTCATTCTAATGAAGAAACCTACGCTGAATACCAGGACATGAGTCCAATTGGCACTAAAGTAAAAGTTAAGCAAAGAACTTATGCATGGAAAAATACTCCAAATGATAGTTATGTCATAATAGAATATAATATTCAAAATGCTTCGGGCAATACCATCGATTCACTTTACACTGGGCTCTTTACGGATTGGGATATTAATGATTATAACTACAATAGGGCTGATTATGACTATGCTGATAGTATTGGATATTGCTACAATACATTTCTTAATGGCCTTTATGGTGGAGTTGCAATTCTCACTAAGGATAAGCCTGTCTGCTTTTCAATGGACAATGGAAATATAGCAGGTACTATAAATCCAAATGATAAAGTAGATGGCTTCACCAGTCAGGAGAAATTCACTACTTTATCGAAAGGTATCGGCCGAAAACAAGCTGGTGCAAGTGGGGCAGGATACGATGTATCACAAGTTGTCGGGGTTTCTTTGTACAATATAAAAAACGATGAATCCCGAACTATTGCTTTTGCTTTTATCGCTGCCGAAAATCTTTATGATTTAAAAATGAGCTCTAGAGCTGCAAGAAGTAAATATCATGAAATCAAGAAGAGCCCTTTACCAGTTGTGCAAAGCAGTTATTCGTTTTGTAAAGGTGAAAAGACTGATATAACAATAACCCCAACTAATGGTAACACCTTTAATTTCTATAAATCTCCCGGACCTCCAAATCTATTATATACAGGTTCTGAATATCATATAGGAAATCTTGCCAAGACCGATACTATTTTCATAAGCAATGTTGATTCCTTGTTTGAGAGCAATCTTGCTAAAGTAGCTTTAAACTTCTATGAAAGTAGTCGGGCTGACTTTTCTGTAATTCCAGACACAGTAGTTGACATTAATTCCAGAGTATACTTCGTAGATCAAAGTTCAAATTCGGTTAACAGACTTTGGGATTTTGGGAACGGCAATACCTCTAATGCGTCCCTAGCTTCATATACTTATGATAGTCCCGGAGCCCATGATGTAAAGCTTATTGCAGAAAATAAATACGGATGCAATGACACAATTACCAAAATAATAACTGTAAGAGTAGCAACTTCTATAAATGTCTCAAATGAAGGACTAGTCAATATTTATCCTAACCCTGTAGAGAACAATTTAACTTTGAATCTAAGCCAGTTAAACAGTGCTTGCACCATTTCAATAATAAATATGCTAGGCGAAGAAGTATTTACAGAATATATGGATACACAGGTTAGCAATAAAGAAATAAATACCTCTAACCTTACTTCTGGTGTATATTTATTAAAAATTGTATCAGGAAATAATACCTTGACAAAAAAATTCAATAAGCTGTAAATACTATAACAATTTTCATGATATTTAGCCTTCCACTATAAAAGTGGGAGGCTTTTGTTTTTTTATTATGAAAATCATTCAGGCAGAAATACTTACCATAGGGGATGAAATACTCTATGGACAAATTACGGATACCAATTCTCAATGGATTAGTGAACAGCTTACTTCCATTGGAATAAAAGTTATAAGAAAAACATCTGTAGGTGATGAAGGAAGTGAAATGGTGAAGGCCATTCAGGAAGCTGAGCTTCGAGCAGATCTGATTATTATTACAGGAGGCCTCGGACCAACTTCCGATGATCTTACCAAGCCTGTTTTAACGCAATACTTCAATACTAGACTTGTTCTTCATGAAGAAGCATTAAAAGATCTTACTGCGTTTTTTGAAAGACGAGGCAGAGAACTTACTGAGATAAACAAGCAACAAGCATATCTTCCGGCAAGCTGTTCTATCATCAGAAACTTTTATGGTACTGCCCCAGGTATGTGGTTTGAAAGAAACGGAAAAGTTCTCATATCAATGCCCGGAGTACCATATGAGATGAAAGCAATGATAAGAGAGCAGTTGATTCTCAGGATCAGTTCATATTTCAATCCTCCCGTTATCATTCACAAAATGATCCGTACTTCTGGCATTGGAGAATCATTTTTGGCTGAGAAAATCAAACCATGGGAAGATAACCTCCCCTCTTTCATCAAACTTGCTTATTTACCTTCCCTGGAGGGAGTCCGACTAAGGTTGACTGCCATCACAGACAAGGTCAATGAGAGTGCAACAGACAATCAACTTGAAAAGGAAAAAGATAACCTGAAAACTCTCATTGATGAATATATTTATGGGTATGGAGAAGAAAATCATGAGCAGGCACTGGGGAAATTATTAATTAAACATAAGCTTACCATCAGCGCTGCTGAAAGCTGCACAGGTGGATTGGTATCTTTTACTATCACATCTGTACCGGGTAGTTCAGAATATTTTAAAGGCAGCATCGTTTCTTATAATAATGATGTTAAAATCAATGTACTTGGAGTAAAAAAAGAAACGCTTGAAGAATATGGTGCTGTAAGCGAAGCTACAGTGGTACAAATGGTTGAAGGAGTACAGAAAATCTTAAAAACCGATATAGCAATTGCAACTACTGGAATCGCTGGTCCGGGAGGTGGATCAGTCGAAAAACCGGTGGGAACAATATGGATAGCTGTAAGGATTGATGATAAAACCAAAACTAAAAAACTCCAATTAGGGAATATTCGTGAAAATAATATGAAAATGACGACCTATGCCGTTTTCAACCTGATCAGGGAAACTTTGCGGGAAAAGAATTGAGAAAACCTTCAAAAATATTAACTTTGATCGGATTTGAAGGTTTTGAATCGAAAACACTTAAGATCACTTTAACTTAACAGGCTAATAGTAAACAGCTTTTATGGCATTAGTAGAAATGGTGATGCCCAAAATGGGCGAGAGCATCATGGAGGGGACAATACTCCGTTGGTTGAAAAATGTGGGAGATAAAATTGAACAGGATGAATCTGTTCTTGAAGTAGCGACGGATAAGGTGGATACAGAAGTTCCGTCAACAGCTTCTGGTATTTTAAAAGAAATACTTGCACAAAACGGAGATGTAATTCCTGTCGGAAAACCGATAGCAATTATAGCTACTGATGGAGATGAGCAAAGTACCTCTCCAGCAGCAAAATCTGCTCAAACTGAAACAATATCAATCAAACCCTTACAGGAGCTTGCTGTAAACAATGATATAAAGGCAAAATCGCACATTTCAAATGGAGAATCATTAAGATTCTATTCTCCACTTGTCATGAACATTGCTCGCCAGGAAAATGTAACCATGGCCGAACTGGAATCTCTCAGAGGAACCGGCAAAGATGAGCGCGTTACCAAAAATGATATCCTGGATTACATTCAGAAAAGAAAAACGTCACCAGTAGCTACTTCTGAAAAACAACAAGGAAAAGAGCCAGCTAAGACAGAACAGAAAAAAGAATCCGCTTCTTTTGAACAGATAAAGCCAGCTCAGTCATTAAGTGGTAATTATGAAATTATCGAGATGGACCGCATGAGAAAAATGATTGCGGACAGAATGGTTGAGTCTAAAAGAATTGCGCCTCACGTTACTTCATTTGTTGAAGCAGATGTTACCAATATCGTCTTCTGGAGAAACAGGGTGAAGCAGGACTTCATGGAAAAAGAGAATACTGCACTTACATTTACTCCGATCTTTATAGAAGCTGTAGTTAAAGCTTTAAAGGATTACCCAATGGTGAATGTCTCTGTAGACGGAGATAAAATTATTGTTAAGAAAGATATAAATATAGGCATGGCAGTGGCCCTTCCTAGCGGGAACCTGATAGTACCAGTAATCAAAAATGCTGATCAGCTTAACATCATTGGTCTTACTAAAAAGGTAAACGATCTTGCAAGAAGAGCAAGAGCTAACAAACTTACTGCGGACGACCTTTCTGGAGGAACCTATACTGTATCAAACGTAGGTTCTTTCGGAAACATGATGGGAACCCCTATAATCATGCAGCCTCAGGCGGGTATACTTGCGCTTGGTGCTGTTATAAAGAAACCTGCCGTGATTGAAACACCTCAAGGAGATACACTGGGTATTAGACATATGATGTTCCTCTCTCACTCCTATGATCACAGAGTAATCGACGGGTCACTTGGTGGAATGTTTGTTAGAAGAGTTGCAGACTATCTTGAACAGTTTGACATAAACAGAAAAGCATTTGCTTAAAACATAATACATCTACTTGATATTCAAATAATGCAGGCCCATAAAGGTCTGCATTATTTTTTTAAAGGTTTATTTAAATGAATTCTTCATTGTAAATTTTTATATTTAGTCTTCATAAAATTGTTATAAAGCAACTATAGTCCATGAAACAAAAAGCCAAATTATTATTCTTCACCTGCCCTGAAAAAGATAGTCCATATGTATTGCTTGGAAGAAGGATAAGTAAAGAAGGCGAAGAGTACTGGTGGATTCCCGGTGGCGGTGTAGAAGCAGGCGAAGCGCTGTTCCAGGCTGCAGCAAGAGAACTAACAGAAGAACTAATACCTACAAAGCAGATTTCCGATACAGTAAACAAATATCAGGAATTGACTATTAATCCTCCTTCAATTCAATATACGACAGGTAATTCTGAAAACTATATCTTCTTTATACAAATCTATCACTACAAAGGAATTCTGGAAGATAAAATCGGCATAGTTGATGAATTTGAGGAGCTGAAATGGTTTAACCTGAATGATATTCCACAAACCATGTCAAGAGAGTTCATTCATCTTAAGGATTATCTTACAAAAGCAAAGATAGAAGCATTTACACAAAACTTTGATTATAAAAGATTCTTTTAACATTTAAACAGAATCAAATACTGCAGATGGCAAACCCACTGAATACTTTCCCTAAAGATGTTTATGAAAAACAGCTTAAGGCATTCAATGAAATAAAAAACAAAATAGAAAAAGATCAAAGTCTGACAGGCACCTTGCGATTGTGTTCCGCTATTGCGTTTCTGGCTTGTCTTTACTTTATGTTTCAAGATGCCAATGCTCTTACTGTGATTGGCTCTGCTGCTTTACTCTTTGTATTTATTGCATTTGTAATCAAAAGTTTAAATCTTAAAAGAAAAAAGAAGTTTTATACAACCCTGATAGATCTGAATCAGGGAGAATTAGATGGACTTGAAGGGGACCATTCTGCATTTAATAATGGAGTTGAATTTATCAATCCTTCTCATCCTTACTCCTATGATCTGGATTTATTCGGCGATGCTTCATTTTTTCAATCCGTCAACCGAACATGCTTGCCTGAGTCTTCATTCCGACTGGCTTCGATTCTATTAAAACCGCTAAACCAACAACAATATATATTAGAAAGACAGGAAGCTATTAACGTATTAAAAGATAAGATAGAATTCAGACAACACTTTTATGCTCATGGAAGTGAAATAACAAATGAAGAAAGCTCACAGAAAGCTTTGTTGGATTGGCTTCAGACAAGTTCAAACATTGTAACCGGATTTATAAGAATAGCTTCAATAATAACTCCTATTATATGTCTGGTCTTAATAATTTCCTCCCTCTTTGTAGACGGTCTCTGGAGTTATATTATGCTCATTGTTGCTTTTCATTGGGCTATATATGGAATAACTGTAAAGAAGATTAATGCATATCACCAGACGATAGGCAAAAAACATAATTACCTGTCGGGCTATCAAAAGGTCTTAGACCTTATTCGCAAAGAAGATTTTGATAATGCTTCTTTAAAATCATACAAGATCAATGCAGAGGTAGCACACCTTGCTTTCTCCAAATTAAAAAAACTAACTGGCCGGTTTGATTATCGACTTAATGGCTTGTTCGGACCTATCATGAACTCATTTTTCCTCTATGACTTTCATTGTATCTATGCTTTGGAAAAGTGGAAAAAAGAACACCATGACCAAGTAAGTCAATGGTTAAATACGTGCGAATACCTTGACGCTCTGAATAGCCTTGCAGGTTTTGCTTTTAACAATCCAAGATTTATATTCCCTATAATCTCAGAAGGTAAACCAAGAGTATATTTCAAATCGCTTGGACATCCACTCATTCCTGAATCGAAAAGGATTACCAATGATTTTGAACTGGGCTCATCACAGAACTTAATGATAGTAACTGGAGCTAATATGGCTGGCAAGAGTACCTTTTTAAGAGCTGTGGGATTAAATACTTTATTGGCCCAGACTGGCTGTCCTGTTTGCGCTATTCACGGAGAAGCAACAACACTTGATATTTATTCAAGTATGCGAACTTCTGACTCGCTGAAAGATCAGACTTCCTATTTCCATGCTGAACTGAAAAGACTTAAACTTATCATTGACATTGCCCGCAATGGCACACCGCTTCTGATTCTTATAGACGAGATGCTTAAAGGCACCAATTCTGATGATAAGCTTTCTGGATCTATAGCCATGGTTGAAGAACTAAAAGATTTGAATTGCGCATCTATCATCGCAACGCATGATCTTGCCTTAGGAGATACTGAGTTAAAATACCCTGAAAAGATCTGTAATTTCTGTTTTGAAAGTCTTATTCAAAACAATGATGTGACTTTTGATTACAAAATGAGACAGGGAAAAGCAACCAATAAAAATGCTACATTCCTTATGAAGAAAATGGGAATTATAAGGTAGATTTATTGACTTTATATTCTTAAAAATATTTTTGAATAAATATTATGCAGAATTCTGATGCATAATATTTATATAGAGTATTAAATTTCTCAGGCTTTAAAAACAAGAATTTTTGAACCAAAAAAGTTTGAAAATACAGTAGTACCGGTAGCAATTACCTGAGCTACCATTTTGGGAACTTCATAACTCTCCACCAGATATTCAAGAATTAAAAGATTCACGACCAGAGAAAACAGGTAAACCAGGAAATACTTTAAAAAATAAATTTTATTAGTGTCTTCTTTAGCAAAGGTCCAGTTTTTATTAATATAAAAACCGGTAACAAGTCCAGCCAAAAAACCTACTGTAGAGGCTACCAGATAATGAGTCTGAGTAAATTCGGTCAGAGTTATAAAAATGGAATAGCTTACTGCAGTGCAAATGCCTCCAACTACAGCAAACCGAATAAATTGATCTCTAAGCTTTGTATTAATCATAAACAAGATTCACACATTTTTCAATGCGGTTCGGCTTCTTAATCTTCAAATTTAACATTAAAACCTGAAGAAATCCTGAATTATTATAAAAAAGAGTATTACAATCCTCAAAAAAACATCAAAAACACTAAAAATCAACTAGCTAAATGTGAATTATTATAAATAACGGGATATTCTATTTTTTATTTTTTTTACAAAATCAAATTTTCCATTTTCTGTAGTATCGGGTCTTTCGACCCCGACACATTTTAAGAGATGAATATCAAGAGATAGTTTCAGGTCAAAAATACCTAACGCAACGAGAAATACTGTTAAAGTTTTTATGCAAAAAAGCCAAAGCATTACTCAATACTCATATATCATATCTGGCTTCCCATTCTTATAAATCGTCCATTCACCTTTCATTTCACCACTGACATAGTTTCCTGAAGATTCTATTTTTTCATTTTTATCAAAAAATTTTGCAGGACCTTCTTTAATACCGTGGTTGTAAGTGGCTTCATGCAGAAGCTTGCCTGCTTTATCATAAAAATACCAAATGCCTGTAGCTGTACCAAAATTATACATTCCTTTATCTTTTACTTTTCCATTCTCATAAAAAGTAAACCATTCTCCTTCCTGCAATCCTTCTTTATAACTCCCCTTTCTGAACACCTTACCAGATGGATAATATTCAAATGCTGTATCTTCTTCAAGGCCGGATTTCCAGGATTCAAGAGTACTCAACCTTCCTTTAAAATCATAGCGTTTTACTTTACCCTCCAGCACACCATCAGTATAGTTTTCCTCAGCCATGATCGTACCATCCTTGTAGTAAAACTTCCAGACTCCAACCTTCTTTCCGTCTTTTACAGAACCTTCCGCTTTAACTTTACCATTATCATACTTTTCAACAACAACATCCTGAGCATGCGTCATTGCACTGGTAAGAAGTATGATGGCCAGTATTATTTTAGAGACCTTCATCTTCCCCCTCCACATCATAATTTCTGACGTCTTTTATTTTGCCCTGTTCGTAATATCTCCATACTCCTGATAACTCATCATCTTTATAGGCACCTTCTGCTTCAAGTCTGCTCGCATCTGTAAAAAACTTCCACTGTCCTGAGCGAAGTCCTGCCTTCATCTCTCCTTCTCCTTTTAAAGCACCATTGTCATGGTAATATTTCCATTTACCTTCAGGTAAGCCATTCTTAAAGGCTCCTTCAGCAGACAGCTTTCCATTTTCATTAAAGCTTTTGGAATAACCATTACCTCCTTTAACACCGCTTTTAAAGATAACTTTGCCATCTTTGGAATAAACATCACCAGAGTTCACCAGCTTACCTTTAGACCACTGATTTTCTTCATTTAGCTGACCATTGCTCCAATATGTTTTCCATGTTCCATCTTCCTGTCCACCGGTATAATTTCCTTCTGATTGTAATTTACCATTCTCATAAAACTCTTTCCAGACTCCTGTTTCAAGGCCTGCAGAATATTCACCCTGAGATTCGATTGCGCCACTTTCATAAAACGTTTTCCATAACCCGTCTTCCAAACCATTCAAGAAAAATCCTTCCATAGATTTTTTGCCTGATTCAAAAAAGCTTGTCCATAACCCTGACTTCACACCATCTTCAAAGGAACCTTCACTGGCTATTTTGCCATTGCCATAATATTCTTTCCAAACACCTTCCTGTTTTCCATTCACGTATCCACCAACAGCAGCAAGAGTATCTGTATCATAAAACTCCATCCAATCACCCTCCTTTTGGCCATTGATATAATAACCCTGAGAAAGGATATTACCATTTTCATGAAACTCTGTCCAGAGGCTATCTTCCAGTCCTGCTTTATAATAGCCTAATGCTACAGGAAAACCTTCTTCATCAAACTCTTTGTAAAGCCCGTCTTCTTTGCCATCCTTCCAATTAGTCTCTGCTGAAAGTTTTCCATTTTCAGAGTATTCTGTCATTACTCCATCTTCTTTGCCCCCTTTGAAGGTCAGCTCCATTTTCAGAGTGCCATTTTCATAATATGATTTGGCAACTCCATCCTGAAGCCCGTTTTTATAAGGAATTTCAGCAAGTAATTTTCCTGAAGTATAATAAAACAACCTTGTTCCATTGCCACCTTTAAAAGATCCAACACTTAGACCGATCCCCTTTTCATTATAATATCCCGGAACGTCAGTTAATTTTCCCAAAGTCCAGACCTCATGGACTTTCAATTGCCCTCCATCATAGTAATACTTCCAATTTCCATCCTGCAAATCATCTTTATATGTACCTGTAGATACTTTCTGACCGCCTTCCAAAAATTCCTCCCATGTGCCTGTTGCTTTTCCATCTTTATAAAAACTTCTGGAAGCCAGTTTACCATTTTCATAGTAGCTTTTCCACTCTCCCTCCTCTTTACCATTTACAAAGGCGCCTTCTCTTTGTAATGCTCCTGAAGGATAGTATTTTTTAGTCAAAGCATTCTCAAGATCCTCTTTATAAACTGATTCGTAATAAAGCTTTCCGTTATCGTAATATTCTTTCCAAGGGCCTGTCCTTTTGTCATCTTTCAAAGCCCCGTCAATCTTAGCCTGACCATCAGGGTAAAACTCTTTCCAGGCTCCTTCTTTTTTATCCAGAATATAAGCTCCGTCCACAGAAAGCTGACCGTTTGAATAGTATTCTTTCCAAGGGCCGTCCTGTTTACCATCAATAAAGTTCCCGTCAACCTTTGATTTCCCATTGTTATAATATTCTTTCCAGGGACCATTTTCTTTTCCTGCTTTGTAGGAAGCTTCCAGAGCCAGGTTTCCAGTGGCATAGAAATTCTTTACAGTTCCTTCTTCACGTCCCTGATTATAACCCATCTCAGCTTCCAGAATACCGTTTTCATCATAGAACTTCCAAACGCCTTGCTTCTGTCCGTTCTCCAGCAGACCTTCTCCTTTAATTTTCGTTTTCGCTTCATCGTAATACTCTTTAGTAATCTGAGCTTGAATGCTTTCTGAAACAAAGACAAAGAAGACTAAGATTAGAATGAATGAAACTGCTTTTCCTTTAATAATCATGGGTAGAAATATGAGTGACAATAAAACCGGATTTTAAATTAAATATATCCAGTAAATAATCCAATAATTTATATCTAAACGAATGCATCGCTTCTAAAGATATCATCCTATTCCTCAAAAAATATATTTCTCATTTTCAGGGATTTTAATTTTCAGAAACTTCTTTTAAATTCAAACCTTCAACCAACTTTTCAGCTATGTTATTTTGTCAGAATCATTTTCGGAAAATCCGAATTTCAATTACTATAGAGTTAGTCCTAATCAAATCATAGCCAATGAAACGGCTGATTTTATTGGTTCTCTGCGGTTTTATGTTTCACAAAGCTGCAGGGACCGGATATCCATTTCCCGCAGGCTCAGGGGCTGTCGGAATGGGAAATACTTCTGTTTCAAGAACTGATCTCTGGTCTGTTGTTAACAATATATCCGGGCTCGCTAATTTAGAATCCTCTGCATGTGGTATTTATTATGCCAATTATTTTGGGATTCAGGCATTAAACAAATACAATGCTGCTATAGCCATTCCATACAAACAGCTCTGGACAGGAATTAATATTTCAAGATATGGAGATGGAAACTATAATGAAAGTTTTCTTGGCCTTGGACTGGCTCATAAAATCCGGAATGTAAGTCTTGGGATAAAAGCTGATTTGTTTCAATTACAGATATCAGAAGAAAAGACCATCCACAAGCTTTTGTTTTCTTTTGGTGGTCAGGCCGAGCTCAGCAAAGAGCTGTCGTTTGGAGCATATATTCACAATATAAGCCAGACTAAGATCAGAAAGGATCTTGAAGAAAGATTACCGACAGTAATGAAACTTGGTATCCTTTGGAAGCCCTCATCCAAAATTCAGCTGTCGGTGGAAACAGAAAAAGAAATCCGATATTCCATGAACTTGAAAGCAGGAATGGAATATGCTCCAGTAAAGGGTTTCAGAATATGGACTGGCATCAACTCATTTCCGTCCAGAGTATTTTTCGGAGCAGGAATCCGGAAATACAATTTTGAAATAGCCTATGCCACAGGAACAATGAGTGCTGCAGGATCTACTCATCATCTCACTTTGAATTACTATTTCAGATGATACGAACCGCAACCATTTGTATCATTTTACTTGGGATATCCTCCGTCTCATTTGCTCAGGATGAAATTCCCGAAGTAACGCTAAATGAGCTTACCCCTGCAGCCAGCGAGGATGAACAAGAAGCCATATTCAATAATATATTAGACCTCTTTCAGGAACCGCTAGACCTTAATAATGCAGAAAGAGAAGATTTGCAAAAACTTAATCTTCTTTCTGAACAACAAATTGAAGGAATATTGCGGCACAGAGCAACAACTGGTCATTATGAATCTATATATGAATTGCAGGTCATTGAGGAACTGGATCTCTTTACAATAAAAAAAATATTGCCCTTTATCACTGTTATTTCATCTGACAATTCATGGAAAGGCTTATTAGCAAGGATTCACAAGAACCCAGCAGATTTTATAATTAAATACGAAAGAAGTCCTGAAAATAAAAAAGGTTATTCTTCTAATGCATCAGAAAGTACAAGATACTTAGGAAAGCCTTATAAAACCTACATCAGGATAAAGTCTTCAAAAGCGAAAGATTTCAGTATTGGGTTAATTGCAGAAAAAGATCCTGGAGAAATCTACAAATGGGAACCGGCTAAAAACTACTACCTATTTGATTTTGCTTCCTTTCATCTCGGGGTATATAACAAAGGTAAACTGAAATCATTTACCATAGGCGATTACAAGCTACAAGCAGGACAAGGATTGATATTTGGTTCAGGATATTATCTTGGAAAAAATGCTGAAGCTATATCAGGAATTAAAAGAGCTGGCTCAGGTATATTGCAGAATACATCAGTTACAGAGAGTGGATTTTTCAGAGGAACGGCTGCAAGCCTTACTTTTAAAAGAATAACAGTTTCAGGATTTTATTCCTCAATCAATAAAGATGCTTCTATCAATACAACAGAGTCCGACTCATTATCCAATGAATATTTTTCTACAGTGTATACAACAGGATATCATAGAACAATAAGTGAGATTAACAAAAAAGCTGCAATTAGTCAGAGAGATGCAGGTTTTATTATATCGTTTCAAAACAAGATACAAAACCTTAATATAGGTTTAAATTTTATCAATACTCATTTCAGCAAATCATTTGAGAAAAACACAAACATCTATAACAGCTTTGATTTCAAAGGACAGGACAATACCTGCTATAGCATAGATGCAGCTTATAGATTTTACAATCTATCCATGTTTTCAGAAGCCGCTTTCTCCACTGGGGGCGGTAAAGCATTGGTGGGAGGAGTACTTGCCAGTCTGCACAAAAAAATTGACTTTTTATTTCTCTTAAGAAAATACGATAAAAACTTTTATTCTTTTTATGGAAGAGCATTTGGAGAAAACACAACAAATAAAAACGAAACCGGATTATATTGGGGAATCAAAATTACTCCTAACAAAAAATATAACCTATCAGCATATTTCGACACCTATACTTTTCCATGGTTAAAATACAGGACTTATGAACCAAGCCGTGGTAATGATTTTAACATACGCTTTAGCTATCAGCCCTCAAAGACAACATTAGCCTATATTCAAATACGAAAAGCTATCCAGGAGCAAAATTCTTTCGCAACTAATATTACTTACGCAACAGAAACATGCATTTCAGAAATGCGCACATTAGGTCTTGACTATAAGGCTAACGAATTTATTTCCCTTACAACAAAAATTATTCAGACAAAAGCCAAAAAAAACAATCTGAATACTAATGGGTATTTTCTCATCCAGGATATAAACGTTCATTTTAGGGGTATTAAACTTTCCCTGAGATATGCCTTGTCGGATGCAGAGAACTATGATAACCGGGCATATGTTTTTGAGAAAGATGTATTATTGGGATATGCACTTCCAGCCTATTATGGTAAGGGTTCCAGAGCATACCTTGTTTTGCATGGAAGGTTATTAAAACATTTGGGCTATTGGATAAAGTATGGTTATTACATTTATCCATTTATGGACATGACCGGTACAGGATCGGAAGAAACGCAGGGAAACATCAGATCTGAAATAAAAATTCAGTTAAGGTATACCTTGGGATGAAAAATTGCTAAAGTTTGTTAAATTCGTAATAAAACCAAAGGGTAGTTTATGGCCGTTTCATTTTATGAAATACTTGAAATTCCGCAAAGCGCAAGCCAGGAAGATATAAGGAAGGCATATCGAAAAAAAGCTAAAGTCTGGCACCCGGACGTAAACAAGTCTCCCGATGCACACACTAAATTTCAAATGCTGAATAAAGCATATGAAACGCTTGCAGATCAACACAAAAGGTTCATTTACGATCAAAGATCAAACTCAAATCAGCATACTCATTATCAACAGAATACTCATTATCAACAAAGCTATGCTTATGGACATGGCTATGCTTATCAATACAATGATCCCTTGGAGGTTTATCGCCAATGGGCAAAAATGAAAAAAGAGCGTGCTGAAAAAGAGGCTAAACTGAAATATGAGGAGTTCCTAAAAAACAGAGAAATATTCAGAAATTCCTTTATCTATTACCCCACACTTCTGTTTATTTACCTTGCTACTGCCCTTTGTTTTTTCATAGGGTTATTTGTGATCGGTCTTTGCACCTTTCTGATATTTAAACTTCACTTCGTTTTGCTATTCGTTTTATCACCATTTATTTGCGCTGGTGTATATTTCATTAAATGCACAGGGGATTGGTATAAGGAAGCAAAGAGATATTTTTAAAGTTTAAAGCAGAAAACTTAAAGTTAAAAGCAGAAAGTTGTGGATATTTCCTTTGTAGAGACGACATGCATGGCGTCTCTCTATCGTCAAGGCATCATATTTAAATTATCAGTAGACATAGGATAACGCTAAAAACCAAAAGGGGCTTTCGCCCCTTTGTTAGTCGTATAAATCGTACTGGCTCTCTTCAAGCAATGCTTTATAATGTTCTGACAAAGACTTACTTTTCAGTGTTTGGTAATAATAATTAGTCCTCTCTCCTCCCGTTACAACCTGAGTCTTATCTACCGGATGCGGGCCGCTCACACCAACATACCACTCTTCTTTTCCTTCTTCGGTAAGACTAGAATATTTATACAAATAATATCGTCCATCAACTCCTTGAATATTTTTCACTTTGCTATTTACAAGTACTATATTTTCAGTAACCATATCATCCGAAAGAACAGATGCCATGTCACTTTCAGCAAAATAACTTTGCTTCAGATATTTTGCAGGAAATAAACTTAACAGATCTTTCTCTTTCAAGATGTTATAAAGTCTGATTCTGTAATCCCTTTCAGACGCAAGTTTTTCGATCACAGAAGGATCAACTTTTTTTGAAATACTTAAAAGTATTCTTACAGCTTCTATTGCCACATAAGAACTTTTTTGTTTTGATAACTCGCTCAATAAATTCATATAAGAGCTATTTTCAGGAAAGTTTTTCATCAATTCAGTTGCTGAAATCAAATTCTCTTCATATACATACTGATTTGTACTATCACTAAAACCTGTCAGATCAGCCCTAAAGTATTCTATAATGGATTGTTCATAATCTTTAAAGTAAGATGGGCTTATCCGATTGCTGTCAATAAGAGTTACAGCCAGATCATACAAATCATCTCTATAACCAGGATGTTTAATATGCCCAAAAAACTTAGGTAGGAATTCTGCATTTAATTCAATTGAATCTGCCATTGCTCTAAAAAGGTTATTAGAATACTGACATTCAGGAAGTTTTTTAGAGGTTAATCTTTCAAATGCAGCATAACCGTCCTTTGACTTTGAACCGAGCAATACTTTCAATGCTTCTATCTGAAGTCCTGGCAGGCTATCAAGACTTGGATAAATCTTTCCTATTATTCCATATGTAGTGGGCTCATTTAGTGAAGACAAAGCTTCAAATAGTTTTACTCTGACACTATAAAATTCCAATGAGTCATCATCATAAGAACGACTGACGGCTGCATGCAAAAGATCCAAATCATGTTTTTCAAATTTATAGTATCCAAGAAAACCCCTTGCTTCTTCTCTTTTAGAAGAATCTTCAGATACAATATCTTTTAACAATAAAGCTGCTTTACTTTGATAAAAAGATGGCTGCACAGGCTTAGACAAATGAAATGAAGAAAAGAATTCCTTCTGAATCCTAGATTCCTTTTCTATTCGAGGGTATTGAGTATATAACAAATAAACATTTTGACCAGATGGTAAAATCAGTACTTTAAGATTGGTGTTAATTTTTCCTTTCTCAACCACTAATTCAAGCCCATTGATACCATCTACATTTATATATTTACTGCTTATAACAGAATCGCCCTCCTCTGCATAAAGGTCAGTGACATCTTTAAAATATTCTGATTCTGAATTGTAATAATATTTAGAATAATGAGTAATCATTAAACTGTAAGATGCACCTGAATTCTTATCCTGAAAATGGAAATTCTTATCGAAGCTTTTCAGAAAATAATATGTGGAAGAATCAATATCCACAGATACTTCGGAGGGGACATTTACAACTAGTTCTTCATTATATTTAAATGGTTTTAATGCGGTTGTATCATATTCTATAAATCTGAATGACTCAAGAAAATTAGTGGAACCCTCTCCTGAAATTTTCTTTTTATCACCGATTACAAAATAAGTGTAAGGCCTTGAGCCTCTCATTACAATTCTTCCCCTTATTGAAAAGCCTTCGGAAGTCACTATAAATTCTTTACCGGGGAACCCGGCTATTTCTATATCTGCAATTGTATCAATACTGCCCCCTCTGCTTGTAGCCATTCTTTCAACAGCAGAAGAGAGATACAGACTATCATCAAAGATGTAAAATCCACTTTTAAAATTAACATAAGAAGCACCAAATGCCAGTTCCTCTTTAGGGTCAGAAGCCATGGCTATGGCAATCAGATTGGAATCTGCATTCACCTCATTTTTTATTTCTGTCATTGTAAAGGGTACAGATACTTTATATGCCCCGGCTTCAGATATATAGTCCTTCCATCCAGGATTTTTAAAATTGATAAACTGAAATGATTTGAAATACTTTTCAGCGTCAGAACCAGTTAAGTTTTCTCTTTTATAAGATCCTGCGAAAACCATATAGTATATTTTATTCCTTAAAATCATCTTGCCTTTAGAATACATCTGATCTGAAGGAGTATAGATTTCAAAATCGAATGATGGATAACCATTGAAAGTAGTAACATTGCTCTTCAATAATTTTGAATTCTTTTGCTTCAGCATGTTATCAATGGAAGCTTTAAACATCTTTGATTCTGTACCTTTCTTTATCTCCATAGGCATAAGGAAAGTCATGGTCATATAGGTCAGACCGCTTGCTATGTCCGGATAGAGATAGAGATTTATACCTTTATCCGTCATACTTTTATTGGGGAAGGGATTGGAAGGAAGGTCTACAGCATATCCATTTTCTTCATTCGTGAAGTTTACCCATATATTCTCATCAGCCTTCTCTTTGAACTTAGCGGCCATGCCTGTGAAAGTTGCCTGTACAGGAGTTACAGTATACCCCTTGTTTCTTAGTAGCTGAATTATTCCTTTCTGGCCAGGTAGATGGGCTGCACCAACCGCAGTAAAGACTGGCATTTCTTTCATATTCGCTTCCATCCTGTCGGCCATGCGAGTATTCCTGATATCCATAGATATGGATCCAGTAAATCCGGTAGAAGCATATATTTTCTGAATATCTCCAGCCCAGTACAAACTAATAAGCTTTTCAGAATATTCTTTTACCTGGTCAAAATAGATGATCTCTTTAAGGTCAGAAATCCATTTATTTTTTTTGCCATCTATAGAATCAAGTAAATTATACTCATAGGAATATTCGAGCCCTATAAGTTTTTTCTTCTGTTGAGAAGCAACCTTGTAAAGAAAGGCATCCAGAAACGTTGCATTATCTTTCTTTCCTGGAACGGGCTTGCTTAAAAGCATTGCAACAGACTTTGCATCTTTCTTTTTAAGTTTATCAATTCCAAAACCTGTTTCTTTAATTACCTTTTTATTCAGAATATCATATTCTTCTGGAGAAAGATGAGCTTTGATGTTATTAACTGTATCGTCTTTGTCCAAGTCCATTTCAACAAAAAGATACTGTAACATGGAGTCAGGTGTGATCTCCATTGCGAAAGAAGGACATTCCTGAAGTTTAACCAAAACCGAGTCACTGAAATCGTACACTCTTTTATCCTGAAGGTGCATTGTACCAAAGACATAAGAAGGTTTAGACAAGCCGTTTCCTGTCACTTTCCATAAAAGTTGATAATTTGATCTTGATTTCTGAGTTTGGGCCTGAGTATTAAAAACCAGTGTTAGTAACAAAAAGAAATGAATAAATGCGGATCTGAACATTATATGCAATTAAAATTTTACACAATTTAATCATTTGCTTTGGTAATTTTTTTTGTTTCAACTTGCTTTTCCACGATTCTATGGAAAAAGGTTTGAGGTTAAAGCCCAAGATTTAGGTTTAATACTTAAAGGTTTCATGTCTTAGCTCAAACTTTCGAGCAAAAAGCTGGGGGCTTGGGGTCAGAGCTCCAAATTTCGAGCAAAAAACCTCAAGGTTTCAGGTCAAAGCTTCAAATTTCGAGCAAATAACTCGGAGGTTTCAGATCTGAGCTCCAATTTTCGAGCAAATAACTCGGAGGTTTCAGGTCAAAACTCCAATTTTCGAGCAAAAAGCTCTAATGTTTGAGGTCAGAGCACCATTTTTAAGGCAAAACCTCTGAAGTTTCATCTTACAGCTCCACTCTTCGAGCAAAAAGCTTCGATTTTATAATTATAACTCTATCCATTGAAAGATTTTAGTAAAAAATGATTCAACAAAATATAAATACTAATATTTTTAGTATATTTACTAATAATTATGGCAGAAAATTCAATTAAGGGAAGAGGAGCTCAGATTAACTCCAAAAATCCCTATTTAAAAGACACCTACGTTACCGAGCATATTGAAGGGTTAGATGAGCCTTTATTAAGTAACAAAGCCACAACATTTCTAAAAGAACATCCCAAAAAAATTGTCAATAAAATAGATAGTCCCGATTTAAGGGGCATGTATTCCATGAATCCCTATCAGGGATGCGAACATGGCTGTACTTACTGCTACGCCAGGAATACTCATCAATATTATGGGATGAGTGCAGGGCTTGATTTCGAAAGAAAGATCATCATGAAGATGAATGCTCCTACACTTCTTGAAAAGTTTTTTGACCATAAAGATTATTCTCCAGAGCCTATCATGCTGGCAGGCAATACAGACTGTTACCAACCAGTGGAAAGAAAGACTGGTATTACACGCAGATTATTGGAGGTATTTCTCAAGTATAAGCATCCTGTAAGCATCATTACCAAGAACAGTCTTATTTTAAGAGATCTTGATTTATTAAAAGAGTTGAATGATGATAATCTTGTTCATGTAAATATATCCATTACCTCCCTGGATGAATCTTTAAGACAACAACTGGAGCCTAGAACTGCTACATCGCACCAGAGGCTTAAAGCTGTTGAAGTGTTGGCTTCTAACGGAATACCAGTTAATGTTATGGTGGCACCTATCATCCCTTCTCTGAATAGCACAGAGATACCTGAAATTATTAAGGAATCCGCTGCAAGAGGAGCTAGTTCTGCCGCTTATACAATGGTCAGATTAAATGGTTCAATAGGAGAAATATTCGAAGATTGGATAAAACAAGCTTATCCTGAGCGCGCAGAAAAGGTTTTAAACCAAATTAAAGAATGCCATGGAGGCACTTTGAATGACAGTAGATTTGGCACAAGAATGAAAGGAGAAGGACCTATTGCAGAAGCCATAGCAGACTTATTTCACATGTCTGTTCAAAAGTATCTTGGAGATAGAAAAATGAAGCCTTTAAACCTTGCCGTTTTTAAAAGACCTGAAAAGGGACAACTTAATTTGTTTTAAGCGTAAAGCCTAAAGTTGAAAAGCCTCAAAGTTTCTCAACGCGGGGTAAAACAACGTTATTAGATCTATATCAAATAAGTTGAATTCCTTCTTTACCAAACTTTTCAACTTTTAACTTTGAGCTTTACGCTTTCAGCTTTATTTACCTAACAGCATCCTTGCTCATTTCCCAAACCTGGATCATTTTGCCTGTTCTTGAATCCCAATATTCAGCTTCATCAATAGAAACCTTAAGAAGTCCTAAATCAGGATCTTCAAGGCCATTAGGAAAATAAGCTGTAAGAACAGGCTTCCATAGTTCCTGCATTTTAAGCGGGTCTTTAACAACTTCCGCTTTACCTGTTACAGAAACAAAGACATTTTTATGAACATCAGAATATGTAACATTGATGCAGTTATTTATTCGTATATCCTCAACCTTTTGAGAATCAAAGTTTGTAAAGAACCAAACCAACCCCTCACACTCGGTTTGCATGGTGGTCATAGGAACACTTCTCAGACATCCGTTACTTTCAACAGTTGTTAGCATTGCAATTTTGATATCCTTGATCATATCATGCAATTCCGTATATTTTTTACAGGTCACCATATCGAATCTTTTACAGGTCCATTATATTTGTAACAACTAAAAAAGTTTGTTTGTTTTATTATTATATGAAGGATGAAGCGATGAATAAGTCCGAGGTACTGGACCATTTCAGAGAAATATTCTGGGATGCCTTTCACAGGCCTGACTTGAAGACGGATAGATATTATCAGTTATGGCATAGACTCGAACACATAAGTGATCTTCTTGCCGGACCATTGTATTCTGTTTTTGAAAAAGGAGAATATGACTATGTTTTCCATGACAAAAATAGGTTCCCGAATGTGCAAACCGCAGATGATTTCATGGATTGGTGTATGGAGAAAATCAATCATTACCAGGAAGCCCTGATCGCAGAAGTTCCAAACAATGAACCTGAAAAAAAAGATCAGCAGCTTTTATCATATCAAACGGAAGTGATGATGCAACTTGCGGAGATGGCTTATTTCCTTAAGACTTCAGAGAATCTTTAAGCTTTGGAAAGTTCCATTATAGTGATTTCGGGAGGCATGCCTATTCTTCCCGGAAATCCTAGAAAACCGAATCCTCTGTTTACATAGATGTATTGGTTATCCTCTTTATAAAGGCCTCCCCATTGCTTGTATTTGTATTGAACAGGACTCCATTTTACACCGGCAGCTTCTATACCAAACTGAAAGCCATGAGTATGTCCGCTAAAGGTAATATCAATATCAGGATAATCGGGTCTTACCTGTGCATCCCAATGGCTCGGATCATGTGAAAGCAAAAGTTTAACAGGATACTTTTCAGTACCGGCATATGCTTTCTTTAGTTTGCCATACTTAGGCCAATTTGCTCCTTTACCCCAGTTTTGTATACCCAGCAAAGCAATCTCTTCTCCCCCTTTTTTCAATATTCTATGCTCATCCATCAGCAAATCCCATCCCATTCTTTTATGAGCATTCATAAGGTCTTTGAGATTCTCAACTCTTTCTTCCTTGCTGTTCCATGGCACATAGTCTCCATAGTCATGATTTCCAAGAACAGAAAACACGCCCATAGGAGCTTTTATTTCTTTAAATACTTCGATATAATTTTCAACTTCAGTAGCTCTGTCATTGACAAGATCTCCTGTAAAAAATACAATGTCGGGCTGCTGGTCCATTAGTAATTTCACGCCTCTTTTAACAGCAGCTTTATTATAAAAACTTCCCGAATGAATATCTGAAATATGAGCAATCTTAAGTCCTTCAAATGAAGATGGAAGTTTTTTTAATTTAACTTTAACTCTCTTCACTCTATAGTCATGAGCTCCGAACACAATGCCATAGAGCATTCCAAAAAAGGGCACTGCAGCAAATGCCAATCCTGCTTTTAATAAAAATTCAGATCTGTGAATCTCTGCACCAGAAGAAAGTGGCTGATGGTTAAACAACAATGACACTTTCTGAAATACCCATCTGAAGAGACGGATAATATCATCAAGTACCAGAAAAATAAAGTAGATGAATTTGGTAAAATAAACGGTGAGGACACTTCCGAAATAAACGACCTTCATCATTCTTGTCCACTTTTCAGGGCTGGCAGCGAAGTACATCAGACCCGCAAGTGTAAAGAGGGTGAAGCCCCAGTAAAATACATATATCAGCTTTTTGATTACAGGAGTGTAAGAATGCAGCAGCACTCTTACACCCTGGAATACATATGCATCTATAACCAGAAAGATTATTAAAACAATGGATAAAAAACTAAGATTCCGGTTACGCATGCGTGTGTGCTTTACTTTTTATTTTAATAATGCTTTATTCTCTTCGGTCTCTGAGATATCAATTATTTCTCCAGCATAAATATGGTCAGAATGTTTTTTCTTGTACCCCACTTTAACTTTTAGTTTGTCTACAAGAAGATACATAACAGGCACCAATATCAGAGTTAGGAAGGTAGCAAAGATCAATCCGAAGATCATCGTCCAGGAAAGAGGTCCCCAGAATGCAACACTATCGCCGCCAAAGAAAATGTGCGGATTAAATTCAGTAAATAAAGTAACGAAGTCAATATTAAGACCGACAGCAAGTGGAATCAAACCAAGTATGGTAGCAGTCGCAGTAAGCAATACAGGAGTCATCCTGGTTTTACCTGCCTGAATAGCGGCTTCTTTAGTTGTATAACCTTGCTCTTCCAGATAATGGGTGAATTCAACAAGGAGAATACCATTCCTTACCACAATACCACCCAGGGCCACAATGCCGACTCCAGTCATAACTATTGACATATCCATCTTGAATATGGAGAATCCTAAGAATACACCAATGGTGGAGAATAAAATTTCGCTTAGGATGATTACTGGTTTAGACACTGAATTAAACTGAGTTACCAATATCAGGAATATCAAACCTATCGCTGCAAGACCGGCAAATCCAAGGAATGCTCCTGTTTCTTTCTGATCTTCCTGCTCACCTGTCATATCTATAGATACTCCTTCAGCTCTCTTGAAATCTTTGATAGCCTTAGTGATTTTACCAACCACTTCATTACCATTATAACCTGTAAGGATATTTGAATACACTGTTACAAGTCTCTTTTCATTTTTCCTATTGATACCGCCATAGGTATCTGTAAATCTTATCTTAGCAACTGAAGATAATGGTACCTGACGAACTATACCGCCCATGTTCATATCTCTGTAAGTGATTCTTGAGTTCAACAAACCTTCGATATCATTTCTCTGAGCATAGTTGTATCTCAACTGAATCGGATAATCATCTTCGAAATCTCTGAATTTAGAAATCTCAGTTCCAAATACGGCATTTCTGATTTCTGAGCCTATTGTCAGCGTAGAAAGACCTTCTGCATTTGCTTTTTGTCTGTCCACCTCAATAACAATCTCAGGTTTATTTTTCTGAACATCAGACTTAAGTTTCTCGATACCTTCAATTCCTGAGTTTTCAAGATACTTAATAAGCTTTTCAGATTCAGAGATCAATTTTTCGTAATCATCACCGCTCATTTCAATGTTAATAGGTTTTCCGGTTGGAGGTCCACCCTGCTCTTGTTCTACAGTAATTTCAGCTCCTGGTATTCCTTTAACAGCTTCTCTTATTTTACCAAGGTAAGCCAGAGAAGATTCTCCGTTCCTGTCTGCGAAGTTTACGAAGGCTACAGTTACCTTTCCTTTGTTTGGAGCAACGCTTAGATCAGGTTGATTTGGATCTCCTGCACCGACAGCGACGTTGGAGATGATAGATTTTACCATCGGGTTATTTTTTCCAACAACATTAAATACTCTCTTCTCAACCACTTTTGTAATTGAATCAGTATAGGCCTGATCTGTTCCTACAGGTAAGGAGATATATGAGTAAATAAAGTTTGGTTCACTTTCAGGGAAAAACACCACTTTAGGAGTTCTTACAGAAAATACAAAGATAGAGAAGAATAACATTCCTATAGTTCCCAGTAACAACCAAAGAGGATTCTTCTTATGTAAGGCCCATTTTAAAACGTTTTCATATTTATTCTGAACTGCAGGCCAAGTTTTCTCCTGGAAGTTTTTAATAACACCTGTTAATACAAACTTATTCAGTAAGAACAATAAGTAGAAGGTTATTGTCAAATTCATCATTCCGACAGAACCCAATGCAGGACACATAATTGCAATTACAGCAAATACTATGGTTGTAATTTTAAACCCTTTAGTAAAATGGCCTTTAACGTGCTCTTCATCATGAGACTTCATAAAGTCAACCGCAAATACAGGATTGATGATATAAGCAACCAATAGGGAAGCCAGCAAAGTTACAATCAAAGTGATCGGAAGGTAATACATGAATTCTCCGATAACTCCAGGCCAGAATAGCAATGGAACGAAAGGAGCCAATGTTGTCAGAGTTCCAGAAAGTACCGGAAGGAATACCTCTCCTGCGGCCATTTTAGCGGCTTGCTTAATAGGCACTTTTCCGTTATCAAATACTCTGTGAGTATTTTCAATAACCACGATCGCATCATCCACAACGATACCTAGCGCAAGAAGGAAACCAAAGAGAACGATCATGTTCAATGTGAACCCTGCACCATCCATAACCATAAAGGCAATGAACATTGACAAAGGAACTGACATTGCAACGAAGATCGCATTGGTTGTTCCCATGAAGAACATCAGAATTACTGTTACAAGAATAAATCCTATGATAATAGTATTGATAAGATCGTGTAGCGTAACTCTTGTCTGATCTGCCTGCTCACCAGTAACTGTGATATTAACAGATTTAGGATATTTAGTTTCTTTTAATTCTTTAATCAAAGAGTTGATCTGGTCAGAAACCTCAATAAGGTTCTCTCCTCCCATTTTAATAACGTTCAGAGTAATTACATTTTTCCCATCAAGACGTGCATAGCTTTCTTTTTCTTCATAGCCATCCACAACATCTGCAATATCTTTCAAATAAACGACAGCTCCTGAAGATGATCTTATAACAAGATTTTCCAGATCTTTAGGATCTTCGTATTCTCCTTTTATGGTAATGGTACGTTTCATACCATCCATTTTCAAAAGTCCACCTGATTGGTTAACATTTTCAGAAGACACAGCCATTTTGATATCAGTCATGGAAACATTTGCTGCTTCCATTTTCATTTTATCAACGTTTATCTGGATTTCTCTTTCCAAGGCTCCGATGATATCTACCCTTCTGATACCCTTTATAGATTCGATCTTATCTTGAAGGTCGTCCGCATACTTTTTAAGTTTGTCAAGCTCTATATCACCTGAAACGTTTACGTTCATGATAGGTACCTGAGAAACGTCTACTTCAATTACGTCCGGTTCATATGGTCTTGGAGAAGGTAATTCCGGCTTAGCCTTGTCCACAGCGTCTTTCACCTTTTGTTTAGCCTCTGCAACATCCACCCCAGTTTTAAATTCAACTACAACACTTGAATAATCCTGTATTGAACTACTTGTCACCTTTTTCACACCGGCAATAGCCTTCACTTCTTTTTCTATAGGCTTGGTGATCAGGTTTTCTATATCCTTCGGAGATGCTCCCGGATAAAGCGTACTGACATACATCTGAGGGAAAACAATTTCAGGAAATTGCTCCTTTGGCAATGCCATGTAGGTAAAAATACCTGCAAGCGTAATGATGATGGTCAATACATATATACTGGTTTTATTGTCTATTGACCAGCTACTGACTTTAAATTCTTTCATCTTTTTTTGTCTGTTTTAACTGAGCGCTTCAAGCAAATGCTTTGAGCTGACTTATTAAAAATGATTTGAGTATTAAGGGAAAAAGTACCTTTCCCTTATAATTCTCATTAATAAATATTTATTTAGAATGTTACAGGCTGGCCATCCACAAGATCCTGATAACCTACAGTAATCAGCTTATCACCTTTGTTTAATCCTGATAAAATCTCTGCACTGCTGTGGTAGGTCTTACCTGCTGTAATCATTTTTTTCACAGCAATTCCTTTGTCTGCGATGAACACATAGTCGCCCTGATCGGAGTGCTGGATCACGTTAATTGGGATGATCATAACATCAGCCTTCTCATAATCTTTAATCTTCACATTAGCGATAAGATTAGCCTTCAGATTTTTAACGCTTTTAGCATCTAACTCAACCTGAAAGCTTCTGTTTACTGCATTCACGACATCACTTACTACTGTAACTTTAGACTTTGCAGTTTCTTCTACATCCGGGAAATTAAGGATTGCTTCATCTCCCCTTCTGATTTTAGATACATATGACTCAGGTATTTCAGCCAAAATCTTGAAGGCACTTGAGTTTACAACTCTGAATGCTGGTGATCCAGGAGCTGTAACTTCTCCCTGGTTAGGGAAAATCTCATCGATAGTTCCGTCAATTGGAGATTTAATTTTTGTCAGCTGGTGCTGCTCGATAAGAGACTCTTTTCTTTTCTCTAAAGATTCTTTATTGTTTTTAGCAGATAAAAACTGAATTTCAGAACCTATCTTTTGATCCCATAGTCTTTTTTGTTTGTCGAAAACACTGGTAGCAAAAGCAAGTTGAGTATTTACTTCTTCAATTCCTTTTTGAACAATAGCATCATCTATAGAAGCCAAAAGAGTTCCGGCTTTTACGTACTGACCTTTTTGCACATAGATTTTCTCAATAGTTCCGCTTGCTTTAGATACAAGAGTGATATTTTTATCCGTATCCACTTTACCTTGGACCTCCACATAATGCTTGAAAACGCCAGGTTCAAGAGTATCTATTGAAACATAAACAGGTTTAGTAACAACGTTCTTTTTACCACCAGCTTCAGAAATTTCTTTTTCCAAAGAAGCTATTTTAGTTTCAAGATCCTCGTATTGTTTTTTATAATCAGCTAGTTCAGCCTCTTTTTTCTCAAGATTGTTTGCCGACTTGCAGGCAAACATTGCAACTGCTAAGCTTATGTAAAAAAATCCTGCTTTCATGCTTTTGGTTATGTTTATGTTTGTATGTTTCATATTATTCTGTTACTAATGTTCCTAAAGCTTTTTTATAATCAAGTTGTGCTACCAACAAGTCGTATAATGCATTATAGTAATTGGTTTGTGCATCTCTGAGCGCATCTTCGGCATTTGTTACTTCGATGTTTGTTCCTACTCCTTCTGCATATTTGATTTTCACTACCCTTGAAACATCGGTTGCCAAAGCCATATTTTTCTGCTGCACCTCAAGTGTTCTGATAGCATTGTTCACAGTAATTTCACTCTGTCTCACTTGCATATCGATCGTATTCTTCAGTGCAAGTATTGAATTTTCTGTCTTTCTCAATTCCAGTTTCTTTTGCTGTCCCTTGTAATGTTTACCAAAACCATCAAAAATTGGCACATTCATATTTACACCTAAAAGGGCATAGGAATACCATTTATACTGAAACAGATTCACAAATTTTACATCTTGTCTGGTATAGCCACCCGTAGCAAAAGCTGAAATACTTGGATAGTAACCCGCTTTTACATTTTTTAGATCCAGATTTTGCAAAATTTTCTGATTTTCCAATAATGCATACTCTATTCTTTCGTTATAATTTGCTTTAGTTCCCTTTAGTAATACACTCTCTGAACTATTTAAAGCAAGTGTATCAGATGCACTGATAGGCTCTTCAATAGGCTTTCCCATTTGGAACTTCAGAAGCATTTTACTAATGTCCAATCCTGAATCAAACTTCGTCTTATCAGAGAGTAAATTGTTCAGGCTTACCTCAAGACGATCAAGATCTATTTTCTCAATAAATCCATTTGCATACATTTGTCTGGATTGGCGAACTGTGGAATCCAATGTTGCAATGCTGCTGTTAAGTCTGGCAATTCTTTCCTGAGTAATCAATACCAGATAATAAGCTTTGGTAACATTATCTACAGTTTGAATCTTGGACTGTTGAATTGTCTTTTGCGCAAGGCTCTGATAAGCTTTTGCTGCTTTTAATCCTACAAAATAAGATCCGTCGAATAAAAGCTGACTAATTGTTGCCCCTGCATCCCCGGAGCTTGGTAACTGAAATATATTTCTAACAGCCAAAACGTCTCCTGTAACTTCACCACCGGACGTACCAAATGATGCAGCCAAAGGATTGGACTTAGCAAAAAACATATTACGTAGCTTTGAATTTTCAATCATCGATACTGTACCGGTGATCTGTGGCAAGCCTACTGCCTGGATTTCTCCGACTCTTGCCTTTGCTATCTCTGCATCCAGAGAAGTGTTCAGATATGTAGACTGATGTTCCAATGCATAATCTATACATTGTTTCAGTGTATAACTGCTATCTGTTTGCGCAAACCCTCTTGTTACGCCACAGAGAAAAGTAAGTAGAAAAATGTACCTTGCTTTCATATAAATGTATTTCAATCTTCTTCCTGGATTTTTTTATATTGATTAATTAATTTATGTCCTTTTAATGTACAGATTCCATGAAGGAAATAGTCAATAAACTGTATCTGCAACTCCTGAATCGGAAATTGTAGCGGAGGAAAAACAGCGATATCAAACCCAAGCTGAATCTCCTCTATCCTGAGCCTTGCGATCATTTCCACATTGATGTCCTGTCTGAAAAGCCCCTGAGCCTTACCTTTATTCAATATATCTATAATGTATACCTTAAGGCATTTTTCCTTATGATCAACCCAGTTTTTATAAGCTTTTGGGAAATATCTTTCTACCTCAAAAAGTATAATTGAATTTATATTTCTAAATGAATCTCTTATATACTCTGACAATTTTATCAGCTCATCGATGGGATCGGCAGCCTGATCTGCAATATGAAGATAGCTTTGCTGTCTTTCCTGTAAATGATTGTTAATCACCTCACAAACAAGTTCATTCTTATCTTTATAATACTGGTAAATGGTTTTTTTGGAGATTCCAAGATTCCTTGCAATCTCATCCATTGTGATGATTTTCACACCGTAACTCAGAAAATACTCTTCTGCGCCTTTTACTATTCGTTCTTTCATTTCAATGGCATTATTTTCTACACAAAACTACGGAAACTTTTAAAAGGTCCAAAGTTTCCGTAGTTTATTTTTTCAAAAAAGATGCTAATAATTGATTTTGAATACAGAAGGAATATTAAATTGATTTTTAATGTAAATTGAACTGAATTAAAAGCAATTGCTAAAGGGACAATTTTGAATGTTTGACTTGAATATTATTAAGGAGCCGATTTTTGTTTTGGATTCTGGAGGACAACTCATTGAAAACAATGAAGCTGGAAGCGATAACTTAGCCTTATTTTTCAAAGAAGGTATTCTCAAAAAGCCTCTGCAGCACCTTTTTAATTTGTGCCTAAAAGAGAATACATCCAAAGGAATTCAACTATGGGATAATTCGAATTACCTTATTTCTTTCCAAAGGATCAATGAAAACCGAGTGATAGCACAATTCAGTCTATTGCCAAAAGAGATTACAGAGGGCCGTTTTTCAAAAGAAAAAATCAATTTTCAGGAAATCATAGACAACCTTCCACTTAACCTATATCTTAAAAATCCCTTAGGAGAAATCATCTATATCAATCCTTATTTTCAAAAATCAAAATCAGGATTGAACAAAAATTTTCTTGGTCTCACGGTAATCGATTTTATGGACAAAGAAACTGCGATCAAGATTCAAGCTGAAGAAAAGGAGATATGGAAATCAGGTCATCCACGAATGACAGAAAAAACCATGAATATAGATGGTCAGCTTAAATCATTCCTAATAGGCAAAGTTCCTGCAGAATTTCCAGACCTTGGTAAAGTACTTTTATGCTATAGCATTGATGTTTCAAAACAAAAGCAAACATCTGAAACTTTAAAAAAAGAGAAAGAGCATGCGGAAGCCTCGTCTAAGGCCAAAGAACAATTTATTTCCGTTATTAGTCATGAGATCAGGACTCCGATGAATACTGTGGTTGGAATGACCAACCTATTGCTTCAAAGCCAACATTATCCTGAACAGAGAGATTATCTTAATGCTCTTAAGGCATCTTCAGATAATTTACTGGCCATTGTGAACGACATCCTAGATCTTTCTAAAATAGAATCAGGAAAAATATTTTTTGAGGAAACAGATTTTTCGCTTCGCAACTTACTTGAAAATCTAAAGAAGACATTTGCCTTCAAGGCTGCTGAAAAAAATGTATTGATCACATTAAAAGTAAGCAATGACATTCCCATATACCTTAAAGGAGATCCTTTCAGACTGAATCAAATATTACTAAATCTGATTTCTAATTCAGTAAAATTTACTGAAGTGGGAACTATAGATATAATGGTGGATCTTATTGATTCATCTCCTAAAGAGGTGCATATATTATTCACCATTAAAGACACGGGAATAGGAATACCCGAAAACAAGCTCTCTTTAATTTTTGAAAGCTTTACTCAGGCAGACCATGATATATCAAGAAAATACGGAGGTACTGGTTTAGGCCTTACTATTACCAAAAAACTTATTGAACTTCAGGGCGGCAACATTGGTGTGGAAAGCAAAGTTAAAGAAGGGTCAAAGTTCATTTTCAATCTTAAATTTTCCACATCTCAAAAGACCAAAATAACGACTCCATCGGAATCTTTCGTTAACAAATTTCAAGGACTTGACCTTCTCAAACTACTTATTGTTGAAGATAATAAAATGAATCAGCTTGTAGTCCTTAAATTTCTTGAAAAACAGAATATTCAAGCAGACATTGCAGAGAATGGTACACAAGCCCTGGATCTTCTAAAAAACAAAGAGTATGACCTTATACTTATGGACATACAAATGCCTGGAATGGATGGATATCAGGTCAGTGAACAGATCAGAAAAGAATTTCCTGCACCGAAAAACAGTATTCCAATTATAGCATTAACAGCTATGGCTTTATCAGAAGTACAGGAAAAAATTAAAGTATATGGAATCAACGATTATATTTTAAAACCTTTTAGTCCTGACAATCTCTTTTCCAAAATAGTTGAGAATGTAGGCAATGTAACTAAATACACAACACCAATTAAAACTCTTCAACCAGTGATTACAAATCAAAAACATACTGACCTTTCATATCTGATCAACGCATCTGACAATAATGCAGGATTCATCAAACAAATGATTGAGATCTTCCTTAAACAGACTCCCGATTTTCTGAGAGAATTAAGAGACTTTCATGACAAGCATGACTGGGAGAACTTCAGGAAAGTAATGCATAAAATGAAGCCCACCATTAAGATGATGGGCATTAATGAATTGAACAAAGATGTTGAGTTTATTGAAACTTCTGTAAAGCAGCAGCAGAATCTTTCAGAAGTATCTGCACACCTTACTACTATAGATACAGTTTGTAAGGCTTCCTTTCAAGAGCTGGAACTGGAACTTCAAAAGCTTACGTGATAAAGCATCATCGCATAACTTCCAGCCAACCCTTTATTTTCTTTTTATTAAGGTCAACAACGTAATAATAAATTCCATCTGGATATTCCTCTGCGTCCCATGAAAAATCAGGATCTTCAGATTTAAATACCCTGCTTCCCCATCTGTTAAATATTTCTATACCGACAAAGTGATATTCACAGTTTCCGCCATTTAAACCGGCGATTGTGTATGTTTGATTCCATTCATCTCCATTTGGTGTGAACAAATTTTTGGGATCCACCTTATCTACATCTGTTTCACTATCCTTTACTTTCAATGTCAATGTATCATATACCTGATGTGAATGTACGCAACTACTATCCTTTAATTTAAAGACAACATTAAATACGCCCGGATTAAGCTCTCCGCAGTCAGGCATCCACAAGAGCGGATTGGCAATAGAATCTTTGCCACCTATATTGGTGAAGGACATCCCCTTCTCCTCCAAGTCAAAGTCAAGCCCCGTGGCTGATAAATACATAAAATCTGCAGAATCTAGTCCAATTGCATTTATCTTATTCACAGATCCCGGGTAGACATCAATTGACTTTCCACCTGGATCAAATTGTAATACAGGGGCTGGGTTCTCCGGAGGAGGAATAATTAGAACTTTTATATTAAGCGTATCTGTTCGAGGATGAGGACAACCATCATCACTTACTACAATATCCAGGTCGAATAATTTTTCTTCCTCTATCAGTAATTTATCACATGGATTAAATACAAACTGGGCACGGACTGTATCATTTACACCAGGAGTTAATTGTTGAGGCCCGGGAGGTGTAAAGATATTAGTAGGAAGATTCGTGGTGATCTTTGATATATGAATATTAGCCTGACGTTTTAAAATTGTTGTACTTGAATCAGACAACAAAAGCTCGAAGGCCTTTATTTCATTTAATTTCACTACGAAAGTATCACCCCTGAACTCAGTATCAGGGCCTTTTGGCTTTTCAATATCTACTTTTGGACCAAGGTTCAAAGGGCATGTCTTTACTAGAAATTGATAATCTCGCCTTACCTGGCCTATCTTTCTGTTATTCCTGTATTCATCAACAATCATAGAAACAACAAACAGAGTTTTATCGCCTTCACTTGGATTCACCGATAGAACACCAGTGCGGGGATTTACTTTTAATGCTGGATTTCCATGAATCATATTGTTAGCACTATAACCTGGCTTCCAAGTAATCAGATCGTATGGCGCAGGCTTAGGATCTGGCAATGCCTCTCCATAAATACTTGCATGGCCATTTAAAGGCGTTACCAAAGTGTACACTAATGAATCTCCATCAGGGTCATAGCCCCCGAAGTTAAATGTATTCGTCTGATTTCTGCAAAAGTAATCTGCTACTATGTCTTCAAAAACAGGTGAAGAGTTTACAAAGGGCCTCCCAGCTCTTTTTACAGCAGGAAACTCAAGGTAAAAAACCTGGCCAGCTTTATCAGGTTCCTGGATATTATCAATATCGTTATTCCTGCAACACCTTTCCCATACAATATAATATCCACCTGGATCATCATAAATCTCAGGATCAAGAAAAATATTTGCTTTGTATTTAAGATTTAAAGTTTCCTGAACGCCTCGCTCCAGAAAATCACATTCTTCGGTTGCATATTTAACCGTTTCATAATCAATATTTCTTACCAACTCCTGTGTACCTACCTGCACATTATCTGATTTCCGAAAAATATTTGTTTTAATGGTAATATCAGCCTCTAATAAGCCAGGCGCTGCATTGAGCTTATCAAAATAAAGCCTCATACTGAGCGTATAAGTATATCCCCTGTAGTGGCGTAATTGGAATTCGCCCCCTACGATGTGGCTGGCGAAAAGTCTGGGACTGAAGAGGAGAATAAAAAATAGAAAATAGATCTTTTTCATACTCAAAATTAATATTTCTCGTCTAACTACAAAGGATAATTCATTATTGTTTAATTTTGAATACCATGAGTAAAAAAGAAAAACAATTTCGCTTTGAAAAAGTAACAATAGGCGAAATGGCAGCCGAGGGAAAATGCGTGGCAAGAGTAAATGACAAGGTGATTTTCACTGAGTTTCTGGCGCCTGGGGATGTAGCCGATCTAAGAATTTATAAAACAAAAAAAAGATTTGCCTTCGCTAAGGCTGAACATATCTACGAATTTTCTTCCTCCCGCACCACTCCGGTTTGTGAGCATTTCGGTACATGCGGAGGATGTAAATGGCAACACATCACCTATGAAAATCAAGCGCTTTACAAGGAAAAACAAGTAAAAGACAATCTCGAAAGAATAGGTAAAATAAATGTTGAAGAATATCTGCCTATAGTACAGGCAAAATCAATTTATTATTATAGAAATAAGCTTGAATTTTCTTTTTCCGATAAAAGATGGCTTACCAATGAAGAAATTGCAACTGAGGATACCCTTAATGATATGAATGGACTTGGCTTTCACGTACCTGAAAGATTCGACAAAGTTCTAGATATAAAAAAGTGTCATCTACAGCAGGACCCTTCAAACGCTATCAGGCTTGAAGTCAGGAAATTTGCTATAGAACATGAAATTCCATTTTACAATTTAAGGGAACATTTCGGAATACTTAGAAATCTGATCATCCGAAATTCAAGCTTGGGAGAACTTATGGTTATCCTTCAGGTAAGGGAATTTACTAATAAGGTCGAATCACTTCTTGAACATCTAAGAGTGCGATTCCCGGAAATAACCAGCTTACAATATGTGGTAAATCAAAAGTCCAATGATACTTTCCATGATCTTGATATTCACTTGTTCCATGGTAAGCAATATATTACCGAACAAATGGAAAATCTGAATTTCAGGGTAAGTCCTAAATCTTTTTACCAGACCAATTCAATTCAGGCATATGAGCTATACAAAGTAACCAGAGATTTTGCAGGACTTACAGGGAATGAAAATGTATATGACTTATATACCGGTACAGGAACTATAGCCAACTTTGTAGCTGGAAGAGCAAAAAAAGTTACTGGTATAGAATATGTGCCAATGGCAATAGAAGATGCAAAGATAAATTCTTCAATCAATAATATTTTCAATACTTCATTTTATGCAGGAGATGTGAAAGATATCCTTACCGCATCTTTCCTTGAAAAAGAAGGAGCTCCGGATGTTATCATCACAGACCCTCCAAGGGCAGGAATGCATGAACATGTGATACAGAAAATGCTTGAACTGGCTCCGCAAAGGATAGTCTATGTTAGCTGCAACCCAGCAACTCAAGCGAGAGACCTTGCCTTACTTAATGAAAAATATGCAGTAAAAAAGGTAAGACCCGTGGATATGTTTCCTCAAACCCATCATGTGGAAAATGTCGCATTATTGGAAAAAATTAACTGATTATCATGAATAACGATCCGGAACTAAGCGGCAGATACTTAGGTACAATTTCCAGAGACTTTGTACTTGTTTCAGATACTATTAAAGAAGCTTCTTATCAGGTAAGAGTCAGAAACATTTCCAAATATCCGATCTTTCCGATTTCAAAGACTGAAATAGCTATTGGTAAATTACTTATTGGAAGAAAAGAGTTGGCTCTGGAATGGAATTACTACATTTCATTTCTTGATGAATTCATCCAAAGAACACTTGTCTCAGAAGACATGCTTGCAGAGTTTGAAGCTGCATATAAAAATCCTGACGAATATTGTTGCCTGTTTGTAGTAGATGAGGAATTTACAAATTTTGTTTTCATTCCTTATCCTGAAGACTAATGCAGACTTCTCTTACAAATAAGAGTGCTGCATCAAGAGTCTACGGACTGGATATTCTCAGGGCAATAGCCATCATATTTGTATTGGAAGAACATGGTAACGATTTCCTTTATGAGGCTTTTTCAATAAAGGCACCCCATCTTGATGGAGTCAAGTTGTTTTTTGTATTAAGCGGATTTCTCATAGGTCAGATACTGATCAAAACATTACATACAGGTCTTTCAATGAAAGACCTGTATGCTTTCTGGATTAGAAGGTGGTTCAGAACCTTACCGAATTATTACCTTGTATTGATTATTCTAGTCGGGTTAAACATACTTATTCCGGTATTCAAAGGAACTTACACTTCCTTCTTTTTCTTTTGCCAAAACCTGATTTACCCTCAGCAGCGTTTTTTTCTAGAGTCATGGAGCCTTGCAGTTGAAGAATGGTTTTATATTTTATTCCCTATTACTTTATATCTTCTGAATAAAGCCTTTCCGTTAAGACATAAAATCAGTCTAATGACATCAATCGGAATATTCATTATAGGGGCTGTTTTGGTGAGAATATACAAAGAAAGTTACTTAGATATTCAAATGTTCAAAGATTGGGATGTGGAGTTTAGAAAAGTTGTTTTTACAAGACTTGATAATATAGTATTTGGTGTACTAGGAGCATTTATGAGTACCTATTATCATTCAATATGGGTTAAACATAAAATAATCTTGCTAATATCAGGGATTATTTTACTTCTTGGAGACAGAATATACTTTCTATTCATTACGAATAACATCATTTCATACGGTTGGTACTCTAACATTATTTCGTTTACAATGGGCTCATTGGCAACGCTTGCCTTGTTACCATTTTTATCAGAATTAAAGACCGGCAAGGGGGTAATATTCAAACTCCTGACTTACATCAGTATAATCTCCTACTCTCTTTATATGGTCAATTTATCTATTGTAAGATTCAGAGTTATCCCTTACTCTAACGAGTGGTTAATAGAATTCGGATTGCGTTCCTATATAGTTTATATAGATGTAGCATTGTACTGGTTTTACACCATTGGTCTTTCCCTGCTTTTATATCATTTTTTTGAAAAGCCAATGACGAGCTTGAGAGATAAGTTGTATTTAAAAAAATCGCAACCAAGTATATGATCAAGAAGATAAGCGTAAGGCATATCATAAAAAAATCGGATAGATTAACATCTATCCGATTTCATTTTTCATGATATAAAAAATTATTCTACAACAAGCTTGGCAGAAGAGAATGAATCCTTATCCAAATTCTTTAACCGTATATAGTATATACCTTTCTTCTGATCAGATATATTTATTTCTTCATTAGCAGAAACATTTTCCTTTAAATAAATTACTTGTCCTAAACTATTCAACACTTCTACTGAAGTTCTCGTTGCAGATTCTAAATCAAGCTTAAAAATTCCGTTTGAAGGATTCGGATAAACCCCAAATTTATGTTCAGAAGGCATTTGTCCAAACAAAGATAAAACACAGACCTCATCAGCTATTCCAGGGGTTGCATATATTGGAAAGTCCAAATAATCTTTAACATAAACATCTGAATAAGACCAGTTAGCTCCCTGGTTATTATCTTTATCCGCATCGCAGAATTTTAAAGATGGACCGGTTCCATCTGCCTGCATTGGCCAAGGAGAGCTAAATGAATATTCAACCTGATCAACAATTACATCTGCTGAGTTTCTTAAGATAATTTTTTCACCACTATTATTAAGACTACCTGATGTCCACTGATAAGTATTGGATAAATTGAAAAAAGAATTGAAGTAAGTTTGATATGCACAAACCACAATATATTGATGAGAAGCTACCACTACAGAAGGAAATACAAAATCAATTCCATCCGAAAAGTAATAACCACCAATATTTATAGCTTCAGGACCATTATTATAAAGTTCTATAAACTCCAGAGTATCTGTACCTGGGTTATTATACATAATCTCAGAAATAACCAGCGGAGCTTTAGTATTATTAAAAATAAAACTAAAAGATTGTGATATAAATTTATTCCCAATCACATCAGTAATATTACTGACATTAATTGAATTCAAATTTCCAATTCCCAATGGAACAGACAGAACAAGTATTACAGTATCTCCAGAGCCAGAAAGAGTTGCAGAACTAACATTTAATCCTGTATAATTAGACAATGTCTGTGCTGAAGATGCATTCAAAGGTTCATTAAAAACAAGTTTGACTATATTATTCTGGGGCGCATATATTCTTTTTACAAGAGGCGGATAAGTATCTCCTGGTTCATTACACACAGAGTTTCCATCACCAGGAGAAGCATAAATAAGAGAACCATCATCAAAGATACCGCCGATATCATTTGAAGCAGCCCAATAATATCCAAATGCATTATTGGAATTAACATTGCATAAAACAAGTGAAGATCCCTCTCCATCGGCCCTATCATCCCAAGGTTCCTTATTATCATATTCTACAGAATCGGCAATGATGCCAGCAGGAGTCTTGATAACGATTTTTTCTCCACTATTGCTTAAAGCACCACTATCCCATTGAAGAGGAGTTACCCCAAATGTCTGTTCAAAAAAATCTGCATACCTCGCTACAACAACATAATTTCCTGGTTTGAGTGTATAATCCGGAAACACATAATCAAATCCGCTCGTCACTTTATATCCAGACAAATTCAATGACTGATTACCTTTGTTATATAATTCAATGAACTCCAAAGTATCATTACCAGGTTGATTGTACAATATTTCAGTTATTACAAGATCAGACTGCGCAAGCGCATTTATTGCAAACAACAAACAATAGATTTTAAATATTACTATCTTCTTCATATTAATATACTTTAAAGGCTTTTATCACATTAAAATGATATGCCTAACTTTACTATTATTAAATTTTTATAAGGGGATTCATCACGATGTGTAAGGTCGATCAAACCTAAGAAATAACTGTCTACCTTTGAGGTTATCGGCTGTCTATATCCTAAGCCAGAGAATAAGTTTGTAATATAAACTCTACGGTATTCAAAGTTAAGATCATTCCTATATGGTACATTACAATAGAGATACTCCAAATGCAGAAAAAAATTTTTCAAGAAATAAACTCTTGTAAAGATATTGGTTCCAAATGCACTGTTATTTTCAGACTTATCATTTCTGTAGTAATAAAGATAGTTTAGGCCAACTCCCACGTCAACTCTATCATTTAGTCTGTAAAAAATTACTGGTGCTACGTCAATATGCTGCAACTGAAGATGATAATTAAACCCAAACTTTATATGTCCTCCCAGGCCCTTATTAACAGCTGCAGTAGAATCATTCTGCCCATTAGCATTTACTATTAGTGAAATAGAAAGCAACAAAACCGCAAGAATATTTTTCAGATTATGAGTCAGACGATAAGCCATATTTTAATAGGGGAATTAAATCCTTAATAAAAACTACCTGTATCAATTGTTAAGTATAAGTTAAGCCTATGACAAATAATTGTTATTAAAATGAAGCTTCAATTTAAAAAAATAAGCTATATTTAAAAAATAATTATAAATCGCCTAAGATTTATTACATTTTTATTACTTCGCTATTTTATAGAGATAAAAAAAATAATTATGAATTACCGCATTATTTCTCTTTATACATTAGTAACATTCTTACTTTTCACCAACTGCAATTCAAAAAAAGGATGTACAGATCCACACTCTACTAGCTTTGACACAGAGGCGAAGATAGATGATGGTAGTTGCTCTTATCCATCTGCAGCAGGTAATATTACAACTGTAAGAAAATTAAAAAAGGATTTTGAAGAATTGTCTGGTCTTAAGTATGTTGACAAAAGATTATGGACAATAATTGATCCTGAAGGAGAAGACATGATATATAGTATTAATCTTGTCACAGGCGAACCAAAAGAGACCATCAAAGTACCTGGTATCAGCAGTATAAACTTTGAAGCAGTTACATCAAGTGATACTCATTTCTTTATTGGAGACATAGGAAACAATAAAGGCAACAGAAAAGATCTCGTCATTTATAAAGTTCCGTTTCCTTCACCTATTAATATAGAAAATACATCTACAGCTGAAGAAATTAAATTTTATTATCCTGAACAAAAAGATTTTAGAAGTAATACTGCTACAGATTTTGATGCTGAAGCTATATTTTATAAAAACGGATACATCTATCTTTTTACAAAAAATAATACAGATACCAAGACAAGTTTATACGAAATACCTGCGACTCCAGGAACTCATGGAGCCCGCCTAAAAGGCATATTTGATGTACAAGGAAAAATAACAGATGCAGACATTAATTCAGATGGAACTAAAGTAGTTTTGGTTGGCCATAATAAAGAGACAGAGCAAGCCTTTTGCTGGGTATTAAAAGATTTTAACGACACTGATTTCTTCACTGGGAGCAAAACACTTATACAACTAGGAGATTTAGATGAGATAGGACAAGTGGAAGGGGTAACATTTTATAATGATAAAAACGTCTTTATCTCAAACGAAAAAAATGATGGTGTACCTGCCAATATATATTTACTGGATATCAGTAAAATTCAATAAATAAGGAGTCTTCCAATCAAAGAAATTATCGGTCGTGTTCTAGAGCATATTTATTGCCTGATAAAATTCTTATAAATAATTTATTTTACAGAAATGAGAATTTTCATGCATGCTTCATTAGGAAGAGCTTATCATAAAAGACCTTCTGAACATATTAAAATAGACATCCTGCAGTCATACCCTTTATAATCATTTATGAGAATTAAAAAAATGACAAAAAATAAGATCATGAAGCAGCGTTCTTTTATAAAATAAAGTCTTACGTCAAATTTAAATATAATGGTGATAGCCATTTATTCTTTTACATATTAGTACCGTCAATGAAAAAGAAGTTTTTATATTTTGGGATTGGTATAACAATTTTAATAGGAATTATTTATTGTCCTATAAAATTTACATATATAGTTTATTCTACAGGTAAAGTATTTCCAACATATGAATGGGTATTAGGCAGGACATATGATGGAAGGATCACAGAAACGATTAAAAACAATCAGTTAGGCCTCATCAGTTCCTATGCAGGAAAAGAGTTTCAGAGAGGAGATGTATTTGATTTTTACATCAATCCTGAAATCAACGATAAGCAATTTGTTGAAAGAGGAGAAATGATAGGCGTTCTCAACTCCACAGAACTAATGCGTCAGATCAATCAGCTAAAAGGAGAAAGAGAAGTAGAAAAAGCTTTATTAAAAGTATATTCTACAGGCCAGAAGATCCAGACTATCAAAGAAGCAGAAACAAATTTAACATTAGCTAAAGAAAGATTTTCCATTCAGGATAAACTCATTTCAAGACAAACCGATCTATACAAAGATTCACTAATTTCTCCTCAGCAGTATGATATTGCGAAGAATGATTACGAATTAAGTAAAATCAATTTGGCACTCGCTGAAGCTCAGATAAAAACTCTATCTACTGGTGAGAAACCTGAACAAATAAAATTCATCGTTGAAAAGATAGAAAATCTCACAGGCCAGATAGCAAGCCTTGAATCAAGGAGAGACGCATTACAGATCAAAGCTCCATTTGCGGGACTTATACAAAGAAAAAAAGGAGGTCAATCAACTGTAGAGGTTCTTGCAAATATAGTCGATACATCTTCCTATATAATAGTTACTCCAATAAAAATCAAAGAGTTTAAAAATTTATCCAAAGGGCAAAAATGTAAACTCAGTTTATTCAATACAGACTGTGAAATGGAAGCCACAATTTGCCATATAGATAATGCAATACAAATCATAGGTGGTAAGCAAGCGATTTATGTTACTGCCAAAATTGATAAAAAATGCCCGGGCGTATACCCCGGAATATTTGCCCAGACCAATATAGAATGTGGCAAGCACACAATCATTGAATACTCCAAACTATTATTCCAAAGCTTGTTCTACAGATGATGCTCCGTTATGAAAGGAAGTACTTTGTTCCTAATGATCGCATAGATGACTTAAGGGCAAGGTTAATGCCATTTGTCAATCCGGATGTTCATACTAAGGTGGGAGAATCCGGACTTAGCCAATATACAGTTCGAAGTATTTATTATGATACTCCTTTCATGGAATATTATTATGAAAAAAAAGAAGGACTTGAATTCAGAAATAAATTCAGAATAAGAGGGTATGACAATCAAAATGAAGACAGCATTGTTTTTCTTGAAATAAAAAGAAAGCTTAGTAACAGAATTGGAAAGCATAGAGCAACACTCAAATTCACTGACCTTAAAGCACTTCTGACCACCGGTAATACAAGAGATTATATTAATGGACCAAAGTTCCCTAAAGCTTTTAAAGATGCAGATAAATTCCTATTTTATTATTACTCCAAGTCTTTAAAGCCTGTTAACCTTGTGGTATACGACAGAGAGGCCTTTCACGGTAAGTTTGATGATGAGGTTAGAATTACTTTTGATAAAAACGTACGAACCTCAATTTATCCGATCATCGACGAATTATATTCCGAAGAAAGACTTAAGTTGATCACACCAGGCTTCTTTGTGCTTGAAATAAAGTATTACAACATTATGCCTACATGGGCCAGGTCTATTGTGGAAGAATTCTCTCTTCAACTTGAAGCAATATCAAAATATTCTTCAGGTCTGGACATCCATCATACTACATATGGAAGAATGCGTTTTTCCCCAATATCATTATCAAGAAATCCATTTTATAGATTATAAAAATTATGAATGAAGAATTACAGGATATTTTTTTCTATGCTTTAACAATAAAAGATGTAATAGGCAGACTATTAGTTGCGCTCTTTTGTGGTGTTATAATCTCATTATTTTACAGAATAACCTACAAAGGCTATAGTTATTCATCGACATTTGTCAACTCCATCATATTACTTACCATGATTACAACTATTGTAATTATGGTTATCGGAAATAACCTTGCAGCAGCTTTTGGCCTTGTAGGTGCTATGTCTATTATTCGTTTCAGAACCGCCATCAAAGATACTATCGATATCATGTTTATATTTTTTTCGCTTGCAATAGGGCTTGCATGTGGAGTAGATTTTGTCTCAGTAGCTATTATAGGAACAATAGTAATCGGATCCATTTATTTCCTGATTGTAAAATTCAACTTATCTGCTCCAAGAAAAAAAGATTTCTTATTACAACTTATAACAGTTGGACAGGAAAGCGATGGTAAAGAGTTAAATAAAATAATTTCAAAGTATTGCAGAAAACATAAAGTAGTAAATGTAAAAGGATTGAGAGAAGATCGTTCTAACATGCTTGAGGTTTCCTATTATATTAAGTTAAAAGATGAAAATAGCGGACAAAATTTCATAAAAGAAATTAAGGCTGTAGAAGAAGTTAAACATGCAAATTTATTTTTTGACGAGGAATAGCAGATGAATAGGAGAAATAAGGGTTGGATGCAACAAAGTATCTTTATATGTCTTTTATATTTTATAACCATATTGCCTTCCAATGCTCAAGATGGAAACCAGACCTGGACATTAGATCAATGTATCGAATATGCCTTAAAACACAATTATAAAATACAGCAAACAAACCTTCTGAGCGAAAAAGCTGCTATCAATTTAAAATCTGCCAAAAACAACTATCTTCCTGAAATAGTAGGAAAAGGTAGAAATATATACAACTGGGGATTATTTGTTGACCCCGCTACCAACATACTTACAACCCAAAGCAGCGAGATTTATACAGGATCTATTGAAGGAGAGCTCACACTTTTCAATGGCGGTTATAATTATTATACATTAAAACAAAACAGAGATTTATTAAATGCAACGCTCTCCGACAATAAAAAAGTAGGTAATGATATTACACTCTCCATCATTGCAGCATTTTACCAGGTATTGTTCGCACAGGAACAAATAAAAATAACTAATACACAACGAGATCAATCCCAAATTCAATATGAATTGATTAAGGGCATGGTTGCCAAAGGCGTACTCTCAAAAATTAATCTCCAGGAAATTGAATCTGAAGTAGCACAAAGAGATGCTGCAATAACTATTGCCAATAGCAATCTTCAACGTAGCCAGCTTGCTTTAAAACAGCTTCTGGCTTATACAGATGGTAATCTTTACCTATCAAATGAAGATAAAAACTCCATACCGGATTCCTTACAAATTGAGCCATATGAGCAAATTAAAGAAAAAGCATGCATCTTTTTACCTGAAATAAAAAGTGCACAGTACAGACTTAATGCTCTTCAATATAGAAGCCAGGCAACTAATTCACTTCGATTATTTAACTTTTCGGTTTCAGGAGGAGTAATTACGAGAAGCTCAAATCTAGTTCAACTTGAGCAGAAGAAGCAATTCAAGCAAAACCTTACAGAATATGTTTCATTCAATCTTGCAGTACCAATATTCAGCAAATTTTTAAAGGTAAATGCATTATCATTATCTAAAATAGATATAGATATACAGAAAAAAGAACTCGATAAAGTTAATTTAGAAGTAGAACAAAAAATCCAGGCATCTTACCTTGATCTTGTTACAGCACATAATAATTACAAAGCTTTGGATAAAAAAACAAAAGCATTCCAAGCCCAGTATAATTATGCTTCAAGATCATATTCCTCAGGTATCATAAATTATATAGAATATTATTACGCTGCGAATATGCTTGTCACCTCTCAGCTAGAGCAATTGATTGCTGAATATGATTTTTATCTTAAAAGAAAAACTTTAGAATTTTATGAAGGAAAAGGATACTGTCAGCGATAATTATTTAGAGAATCAAATAACCTGAAGTAATTCCACTTTCGATTCCTCTACTGCTCTATTATACATAGCCAAATACTGTTCTCCAATAAGACTCCAATCATATTCTTTTAAAAGTTTTTCCGCAGCTTTTTTTGCCTGTATTTGCACAGACTCCTTGCGCTCCATTAATTCTTCAATTTTATGTGCTAGATCATCACTATTTCGGGATTGGAAAAACAAGCAATGTTCCTGCTCTTTAAACATTTCGGTCACACAGGGAAGGTCAGAAGAAATAAGCGGAATGCCAGCAGCAACAGGTTCAAGGACAGAATATGGCAAATACTCCAATTCACTAGGCATCACAAAGGCATTACAAATTTTAAACAACGTATTCCTTTGAACATCATTCACCCAGTCCAAAACGACTATATTACTACCGAGTTTTTTAGTTTTATCATCTATTTTTTTCAGATAGCTATCCCATTTCAATTCCCAGCTTACATTCCTTCTTCCCGCTAGAATAAACTTAACATTTCGCCCTTTCTTCATCAATATCTTTGCTGCATCGAGAAAGTATTCTATCCCTTTTCCCTGAGCCCACCTTGACATGCAAAGCACTACAAATTCAGCTCCTCTTACCTTAGCTTTTATTTTCTTTTTAAAAGCTGCATCTTCTTTTTCATAATCAATAGAACTGACGCCATTAGGTATAAAGCTCACGGCTTTGTCATAAAAAACATTTCCATAAGCTGTGCTAAGATTAATATAAGATGAATAATTCAAAATGTGAATTGTTTGTGCCTTTTCCAACAACATTTCTTCACAATTGATTGAAGAAACAGGATTCACTCTTATCCCTTTTTCAAATTTAGCAATACCATGTACACTGTATACTAATTTCTGATCCGGCAGTTCCTGAACAACGCGTGAAATAATTTTATCAATAATCCAGTGTGAGTTAAAAACATGTATCAGATCATACTTTTCGGATTTAATTAATTTGACACAATTTGATACATATTGTGCAGGATAAGTAGCTATAAGCTTAGAAGTATTATTAGCATTGCATCTATAATGCTTTGCAGAAACCGATAAATATTTCGGGCTATAACCAAGATGAAAAACATCCAAATCCAAGGTTTTCCTGAGTTCAGAAGTAAGACCATTTACCACTCTCCCTACTCCTCCCAAAACATGTTCACCGAATTCAAAGGTTACAAATAAAATTTTCATAAATATGATTACTTAGGGATTCAAAGAAAATTTATGTTCCTTCTCCATGCAGGAAATTCACTAACAGTGAACTCACTGAATACATTATGCTAATGTTATATGGAACAAATAACCGAGAAGGACTATGAATCCTTTCTGATTATAAAAGAACAGTTTAAACTTGCGGTATTAACGATTTAAAAATTCGAGAATGAGCTTAATCAGAGTAGATACTCAAAATATGATATGCGGTATTTCAGGTGCTTCCACTCTGATAGCTCAAACACTACTTCCTCACACTAAACTAAAGATTGTTTTGGGAGTGATATCCAACTTCTTTGGATATTGAGGTCACTTCCCTATTCTTATTATTTGAATTATTTTTCATGACGACTTCAAGCCCTTTTTCCGTGAGCGCTTTCACAGCCATTCTATTTTGTTTAATCAGGTACAGCCTATTCATCATCATTAATCCTGCTACAAATGAAATCGAGTATTGTACTGGATTAATGAAAAGAAAGTATAAAAAACTACTCATCTTTTTGACCAATGAGATCAGCCATTACCTGAAACTTGTTATAAGACTTCATGGTATAGAATTCCTTAAAGTGAATCCAGTCTCTGTTATCCCATCCTATCCTTTGAAATACACCAAGGTTTTCATCTTCAACTCTAATATATTTGAAATCAGTTCTGTTCTTTTTAACAAAGCTTTCTACCATACAGGTGCTTCTCATCCAAGTATCATGGAAGACTATAAAACCTCCCATATCCAGTAAACGATCCGCATAAAAAAAATCGACAAAGATGCCGTCAAATCTGTGATCTCCATCAATAAAGATTAAATCAAAAGACCTTTGCTCACTCAACAACTGGGGCATTACTATATGTGAGAAGTTACGATGCAGCTCAAGGTTATGTCCCAATCCCAGTTTTTCTATATTCTTAATACCTATATTTTGAAATCTTTCCTGATAAGGATCAATGGCTACGTGGTGACTTTGTGATGCAGACATGATGTATGACCCGGACTTTCCATAAGCAAAGCCTACTTCGAGAGTTCTCTTAAGACCATTTTCCTTTACCAGGTTGTACAAGACCTCTCCTTGACTATCAGCAACCGATGTAACCTCATCTTCCTTAGGTATATCAATTGTATTTTTTATCCGGCCGAAAGCATCCATAAATTATATTTTTTGAAAAGTCTTCTAAAATAAAATATCAGGGCTAAACCCTGGCTTCACTTCTATTCAAAGAATTCCTCCTTACATGTTTCATTTTTTTTGAATGTTTACACATACAAAAAGTTTATAATCAGAACACATCAGAGAGGATGTTTATCAAATATCGACAGAAATTTCAGTTCAAGGAGAGATAACTATTGAACGGTAAGTTTTAAATGATAATCGGTAAAGTTGCGTTCACAAGTGGTCGTTTTATAGGTTAAAAACATCGACAAACCACCTTTTTAAATAAACAAAGGTGTTTAAACACTAATTTAAACCACTCAAAAAAATCATTAAAAAAATAAAATTATACATATTCTACCAACTGAAGTTTGAGTATAACTGTAGTTCCGGATGGATTTCCATCCAAGGTAAATTCATCTCTTATACCAACCTCCATATTGGAATTGTCTTTTGCATTCAGCAGTTCTAATCGGTCACGGGTGAGGTTCATTGCGACAGATTTATAATCTTTGCTTCTGTTTTCATTAATTACTTTAGAAGCCTCTCTGCCAATACCATTGTCATAGATATAACAATTCAGAAAACCTTCTGATGGGAAAATTGAAATTTTTAATAATCCTCCGCTGACCTTATGTCTCAGGCCATGCATAATAGAGTTTTCAACATAGGGCTGAATCAACATTGGAGGAATTGCGATCATATCAGATTCAATTTCTTTCACTTCTATCTGATAAGTAAAAGAATTACCCAGCCGCATCTGCTCAAGTTCTATGTAACTCTTTAATGCTTCCAATTCGCTATGAAGACTTACCATTTCTTTTGATGTATTCTCTAAAATACTTCTCATCAGTCTGGCATAACATGCTAGAAATCTATTTGCCTTATCGCTATCATTTGAATTGATGAAACCTTGTATAGAATTAAGAGAATTAAACAAAAAATGAGGGTTCATCTGTGATCGCAGAAGACGCTGTTGAATTTCGAGATTGGCGAATTTCAGTTGACTTTCTCTTGCATTCTTTCTCTGACTGTAATAACCAAATGCAAGAAAAATTAACGTCAAGCCACCTGAAAAGCCAAAGATGATCCATAAACGTTCATGAGCAGACTTATTCAATTCTGTCCTTTGCTTTTCAATATCCAATTCATTTTGTAAGTTTTCTTTAGCAAGTTCATTAAGCTTTACCGCTGTTTTTTGCGTGAGCAGATCTTGCTCTGACCTGCTTTTCTGAAGCTCTGATATCTCATGTGCTTTCCTTTCATTCTCCAACTCTTTCTGAGTCAATAACCACATTCTGCTAACCCTATCCTTATTAAGCATTTCATTATTAAGAGCCATCTTCTGAAGACTATTTTGCTGAGCTAGCAACACAATATCCTTTTCTCTTTGTTCAGACAAAAGCTTATACTGTTTTAGAACAAGATTATCAATTTCCTTATTGAGCAACAATTGCTGAATCTTTGACTCTTTAGTGCTTATCAGAGAGTCCACTTCCGCCTGCCTGTTCTGAAAAAGAGTTGAGATAAGATTTAAACTATCATTGAGTTTTTTATATTGATCATAATAATACTTCTGTTCTTTAGTTTTCCCTTTCTGTTCCATGATCTTAGATCTTATGTAATAGCATTGGGAAAGAAGAGATAAATTATTACTGTTTTTGATCAGATCTATAGCAATACGATTATTGTCAGAAGCTTCACTATATTTTTTAAACTCAAGCAAAGTTGCTGCTAAGTAATTCCGCACTGTAGCCTCCTTTTCTTTGTTTTTATCCATACTCACAACTTTCAATGCTTCGTTCAATGCCATTAATGAAGAATCTAAATCCTTTTTTATATTATATATTGCGCCAATATTTATTAAAGTTATATAAAGAGAATCTGTATCTCCAGTTTCAATACTTGTAATCTTGGACTTTTTAAAATAAACCAAAGCCTTTTCATTATCAGATTTGAAATTATACAGGTAGCCGATATTATTAAGAATGGTTGCTTTAGTATGCTGATCAACACTATGAGTTACAAGATCAAATTGTTTAAACTCCATTAAAAGTGCGTTATCATAATCATGACGTTCTAAAAATATGTCACTTTTTTTCTTGTAGATCCTCTGAAGAAATACAACATCTTTGAAAGAACTTAAAGCAATGGCCTTGTCATATTCAACTAAAGCAAGGTCTGCCTGATTGAGGTGAGAATAAATATCTCCTTCAGCTTCTTTTATATCTTTTTTGAATTCGGGATCAATAGATGTACTATCTGCCAGTTTATAGTATTCAAGACCTTTTTTATATCCTCCCCAATCATGATATAGATCTCCCAGGGTCTTTAATACTTCTGATTTTTTACCAACATTTTTATCAAAAATTTTCAGCGAAGTAAAAAGGTATTCCAAAGCTACAAGGTAACTGCCGTTTTTCTGAAATACTTTTCCAATAATAAAACTACTTTCACCTTTTAATACTGTATCTTCTTTAGCTATAGCATTATCATAGACTACTCTCGCTTTATCCAAAGCTTGAGCAAATTTCCTTTGCTGCAAATCTCTCTGAGCATCTAGAAGCAATTGATTTTCAAATACATTTTGAGCAAAAGCCAAATTTGCCGCAAAGACAAAGCAAAGCACCAAAAAACTTTTGAAGAAAAAGGCCCACATTAGTTATTGAATAAGTATTTTAAGAATACATCTTTTCTGCGTCTTGAAACCTCGACTCTGGCTCCATCTTTCATAATCACCTGACTATCTTTGGGAAGATATCTTTCCACAAATTCAAGGTTAATCAAATGAGATTTATGAATCCTGAGAAACTTAGAGCCTGAGAGTAATTCGTCAAATTCTTTTAGCGTCTTAGATACTAGCTGAGGTTGATGGTTCTTCAGATAAAAAATTGTATAATTCCCATTTGCTTCACACCTGATTATTTCATTTACTTCTGCAACAAAAAATTCATCTTTGGATGGAAGTACAATTTTCTCATTTCCATTTTTGTTCTTTTGAAGAATTTTAATTTTGTTAGCCATTGCTTCGTTGGAAACCTTAACAGCCTTATCCACAGCCTGAACAAGCAAATCCGGGTCAACGGGTTTTAAAAGATAATCCAAAGCGCAAAAACGGAAAGCTTTTATTGCATAATGATCAAATGCAGTCACAAAAATCACCTGAAAGGTTGGCTCGTCTGGAAGTTGCTGAAGTATATCGAAACCAACCCCATCTTTCATCTCCACATCCAGAAAAACAAGGTCAGGATTATTTTTTTCAATAGCCTGAAGCCCGGAAACTACCCCATGAGCAAAATCAACTACATTAATATCAGGACAATACCTATTCAACAATCCCCTTAATGCCTCGACACTGGTAAGTTCATCATCTATTATTATAGCTGACTTATTCATATTAATCCTTTATATTTATAATTTGTAAGAAAGAAGTAAGAATCATAACAAGATAACATTTTTTTTACATCTTTATATTACCGTCTTCATATTGTATTTCCCAACAGCATAGTCACTACCATGCAATTAAAATGTATTATTCTAAGTTTAGCTCTATTGGCTACCTATTCACTGGCAGCTCAAGATATAAGCTTTGAGAAGAAGGTAATCTCCATTGAAGAGCTCATAGACTCCACAGTTTCAATTGGTTCTTTCTTAGACCTCGATATCAGGCATTCACCGGTAAGTATTTCGGTAATCACTGCCGATCAAATACAAAATTCAGGAGCAAGACATCTATCTGAACTATTAGAAATATATGTACCTGGTTTTCAATACATGTACAATAAATGGAATGGTATCATTTGGGGAATGCGGGGTGTAGCTGCGGACAGGAATACTAAATTTATTTTTCTGGTGAATGGCCATAAGATGAATACGGAATCAAGAGATGGAGCATTTTCTGAACTCAACCTTGGTTTTTTATCAGACCTTGAAAAAGTTGAAGTACTCAGAGGTCCTTCAGGACTTGTTTATGGATCTGGCTCCATTGGCGGGGTTATTAACCTTGTAACTAAGAGATATATTCAGGATAAAAGAATACTTGAAGCAGGTATAGAAACATGGAGCCTCAAAACCGGAGGTACTATAGATAATTTTTCTGTTTCGGAAAGACTTAATAATGGCGGCACTATACAACTTTATGGTGGGATAAAATGGTCTCAGGGGAGTGGTATGCAAACTCCGCATATTTATGGAAGACCGTCATGGCCATCTCCCCAAACAAGAGAGGATCATCCGACAACAGGTATTCCCGCCACTGGCAGCAGCTGGGACACTCCAGGTAATTTCATCTTTTCAACCGACTACCAGATTAAAAACTGGAGAGCATATGCACGTGTCACTCATCAAGTTACCAATGCAGCAGGAATGTTTGTTATGGACCCATGGCCTGAAATTGCCGGAGTACCAGACTCCACAGTTACCCCAAGAATGGTTGATGGCAAGCTCGTGGGCCCGGGAGGTTTCTGGGGGCTAACAGAAGGGAACGGTAATAACAGGAGACAATATAAATTGAGCAATATCACCATTCAGATCAATAAGGATTTTAAACTTAAGAAAAATCCAATCAAGCTGAATTGCGGAATGGATCTGGTTTCCAGCAAAATTACAGTACAAAATCTTCCTGAATATAACAGAGTAGCTAATGAAGAAATAAAAGAAATTGAAGCTTTCGGAGAAAGAAGATTTAACCTGACTGGCACATATATTATAAACAGGAAATCTTTCCAAATAGCAACTGGTATAGATAGCAGATTATTTATTTTCGGAAAAGACCTTGCCGGCAAAAACTCCCAGCAAGAAAAAGCCAACCACCCTATAATTGCAAATGTAATGTACTTCAATCAGGCAGTATTCTCTGAAGGAGTATTTTTCCCAGACCCCAAAATAATGCTGGACATGGGTATCAGATATGACCTGCATACACGTACTGTCAATATAGGAGGCTTCATCAACTCAAGATTAGGGATGGTATATACTATTAACCCAAACAGCAACATCAGATTAACTTATCAATCTTCAGGTAACAATGGAAGTGCCGACAATTACGAACCCAACAGAAATATATTCGACGATCAGGGAGTACCATACAAGGTACCGCATTATGAAGTACCAACTGTAAAGCCCAACGAAAACTCTACTCCTATAGAACCTGTCAGCACCAAAGAACTCAGAGCTGTTAAACCAGAAAAAGCTTATTCATGGGAGCTATCAAGCTTATATGAAAAGAAGAACTTGAGAGTACATGCATCTTTATCCTACAATACCATCAAAGACCTTTTTGCGTGGAACCAGGCTTCTTTCAGAGTAATCAATATTGGTAAATATCATTTTGTAAATGGTGAAATAGAATTGCAATACAATATTGGAAAACTCTCCATAGGCCTCAATCATGTGATAACAAGACTAGTCAACACAGACGTACTTAAAGAAGGAAAGCAAATGGATAAACTGGTATTTAAGGAAAAAGCTTACAATACAAAAGTTATTGACGGACAAACCTATTATTATCCTGTCGTATTAAAAAATTCACAAGGCCAAGACTCTACTACTAAATTTACCATCAACCCAGTATCGGATGGCATTTCAGTTGATGGCAAGAATTTTCTTAACCTTGCCTCCAATGTATCTAAAGCCTATATAGACTTTTCTTTCAACAGATGGTTTTCTGTTCACTCGGACTGGCGCTTGTTCTGGGGGCTTAAAGGAAGAAGCGACCTTATCAACTATACACCAGGAGAAACAGGAGTATTACAGGATTATACAAAATATTATCAATACAACAGCACTTATCCATATCTTAATGTAGACAGGAGAATGATTGTAAAATGGAACGTTGGATTTAAACTAGCTTTGAAAAACACTATGTTTCAGCTGTTCATTTATGACATTCTTTCGCCTCAATCATCTTCTAATAACATAAACTCAATCCGGTGGCAACAAATGTCTGATTCGAAAGTACAGACTGACCTATACAGTTATGACTTCAGATCGTATGCACTGAAAGTGACATTCTTTTTCTAGAAAAAAAATTAACTAGGACGCTGTAGAATTTAACGCTGTAGAATTTAACCTCTTCTGCAGCATATTTAGCTTCAATACGAGATCAAACAAATATCAAAGATGGTGGTTAAGTCTGAGGCATGTGAGATTTCAAATGAAAAACTTTTATCTTCTGTTCTTGATATTCCTTACCTCTATAAATATTTTTGCCCAAACTGATGCAAAAAAAGAGGCTTCTGTAACTAAAGAAGCTGAAGGTGGAGGTGTATCCAACGAGCAGATGACAAAATCCAACAATCCTCTTGCAAATCTCAATTCATTTAACCTGCAAAATTATTATTCACCAAAAATACAAGGCACGACTGAAGTCAGTAACTCATTACTAGTTAGAGGAGTTATGGTATCAGGAAGGCAAATCATAAGAGCTACAATGCCTATTACAACTACTCCGACAGTTGAAGGTTATAGATCAGGATTGGGAGACTTTTCCATATTTGATATTATAAAATTAACAGGTGACAGTGCCAGAACTGAATTTGGTGTAGGTCCACTTATAGCTGCACCAACAGCGACAAGCAACTCAATAGGTTCCGGAAAGTGGCAAATTGGAGTAGCTACTGTCGTTATTCACCCTATGAAAGGTGGTAATATGATCGGTACTTTGATTACATACCAGACCTCTATTGCAGGTAATAAAAACAGAACCGGTACCAATCTATTGATATTTCAACCGGTTTTAACTCTAAACATGGGCAATGGCCTTTATGGACGAAGCGCAGGGGGAACATGGACCTTTGATTTTCAAAATAACAGAACTCTTATTCCACTTGGAATTGGCGTTGGCAAGATTTTCAAAGCAGGAAAAACGATCGTCAATATTTTTATAGAGCCAGAGTTAACGGTTTATAGTGAAGGACAAGGACAGCCTGCGTATCAAATATTTTTAGGCATGAATTTTCAATGGGCGAAAGATTAAAAAGGTGTTAGCCATTGATTACAATGACTAACACTAAATATTTTTTAAAATATAACAATCTTACTCCCCCCAATCAGATAAAGCCCTTCAGCCAAGCCAAAGATCTGATTCATCCCTTTGTTATACTTAATTCTACCGAAAGATTTACCTTCTACATTATATATTTCCACTTCTCCTGATTCCAGAGCGTTGATATAAAGTACTTTTTCATAAGAGTAAACATTAGTAGAATCTAATGTATTTTGAACTTGTTTTTGCCCTGTCACTACATCTGATCCTTCATTAGATATTTTTTCAACTACAAAAAAATCCTGCAAACTTTCTTCTCCTGTAAATCCAAATGACATAGTAGTTGTAGGTGCTCCGGTCTGTATGACTTGATAATTATATAGCTTCCCGTCTCTTGCTGTAATAGTGGCTTTATATATAATAATAGAGCCATTTCTGGTAATTTTAAATTCAACATTAGCTCCTGTCATTATCGAAGCAAAATTAGCCCAATTCCAGTCATAGGTATAGGCTAAGCTTCCAAATACATCCATAGCATAGGAATCGGCACGCAAAAGCATAGTACTACTTCCGGATATAGCTCTCAGAATATAGTTATCCCAATTATCGACACTTATAGGATTATGATAATTATTAAATTTATAAATCAGTTCAAAATCTCCAGAAACACTAATAGTATTGCCTTTTACTGAATTAAATGGAACTGTATAAGTACCATCATCATTGGTAGTCCCAACAACTTCACGAACTCCAAGCTGAACAATTGAAATCTTCTTTACATCTAAATAACAGGTTTCTCCGCCTAAATACACATCTACTGCACCTACAGGAGAGTTGGCTGAAGTACATGAGTAAACCAATACAGAATCTACATAGGAGAACACATTGATGTTTGTCCCTACCCTAGACACTTTCAGTCTTACCTTTTTATTTTTGTAAACGTCTTTAAATTGTGTCCAATCCCAGGTATATGAATGATTTACAGTAGAACCTGTAAACGTTCCTACAGACCAGGCGTCAGCCCTTAAATGCCAGGTTTCTGAAGTTGTTTTAACCGCTACAGCCCAATTATGCCAGTTTTCTGCAGCCTGTGTATAATTATCAAACAAATACTCAACCTCAAAATCTCCGTTTACTGACTGTTTGTTAAATTTAGTGTATGCATCCCAGGTCAGAGAATATTGCCTATCTCCGATAAGAAGCGACTCTCCTTTATAATTGGTGGTATTTATAGTTGCAGTGTTTGTTCTTTTATATCCCCATAAACATCTTTCATTAGCGGAATTCATTGCCGTAAATGCAACTGTCCTGGTAGACAAGCCATCCATAAGTTGCTCGCACATTGCTCCTTTAAATGTACCAGCACTGGTAGTTAGGGTAATATAATGCTTTCCGGATGAAAAATTATAAGACCAGGTGCCAGTATATGCCCCTGTTAAAGTACCATCAGCATTGACATACATTTCTTCTTCAAGGTTGCTCTTAAGTTTAGCATAATCAACAGAATTGTGGGTAATCACACTGTATATTCCTGTAATCTCCTCTCTATTATGTTGCTTTTTAGAAAGACCGAATCCAACCCTGTATTCAAAGGGAGCAGCTAAAGGCCAGCCATTCTCATTAAAAAAAAGTTGATGAACTTCTACATTGTGCCAGGCAGTACCGTTATCAAACTTAGTGTGATATACTAGATAAGCAGATCCATCTTCGTCCCTTAATACGGAATTATGTCCTTGAGCAACGTCTGCCATAGTCCACCAGTTATACTTATAGTTCTGCATGATCGGCATTCCATACTGAGTATTATTACCATAATTAAAAATGTATTTATCAAAAACTGCATTATCACCAGTTACGTCTGTATATTGTCCATCTATAGTACTCGATCGAAAAACCCTCATGGTATAACCTCCTTCAGGAGAGTAAAAGCCCATGGATATAAATAAATAATAATAACCAACACCGTTAGCATCTTTTATATAACGTATATAAGAACCTTCTCCTGATACGTAATACCCGCCGCCAATATGTATACCCATATAAGGATCAAAGCGGAGACGCCCGCCATTCCAAACCGGACTACTTCCCAATCCATAGTTATAAGAATAGTCCCGAAGCCCTGTTTGCTCATTAAGTTTTAAAAGAAAAATCCCTCCGGACCAAGATCCATAAACCATCCATAGCTTTCCAGACTCATCATATAACACAGCAGGATCAATACAACTTACGGCATAGGTATTATCCCATTTACCAGAGTTATCAAGGTAACGACCATCTACGGTTGATGTTCCTATTACCTTTGCATAGTCTGTCCTGGCGATACTGGTGGTGCTATTTGTAAATCCACCATGCACGACAGAACCTACTCTTTCATAAGGTCCCTCAATCTTACTTGCAGTGAATAATATAATGGAGGATTTAAATTCATTTCCAGACAGAGAAAAATACATTGTCCATTTCCCCAAAGCTTTGTTATAAATGACGTCAGGTGCCCAAAGATTGCCTTTAACATCAGCAGAGGTTGTGTGTCCTGCATAATCAGCTTCACTTGTAACTAGTTGATAATAGTTATTGGTAATCGTACCATTGATTGAAAAAGTAGGCGTAAAAGCTGTCCAGTTAATCATATCTTTGGAATATGCAGCTCCTACCTGTGTTCCAAAAATATAATAATACTTTGTCCGACTGGCCGCTGCATCATTAGAAGGATATGAATTACCATTGGCATCCTTATAAACAATCACAATGGAAGGATCATGAACAGGTACCGTTGCTGCATTGGCAGATTTCACCAAAAACAAACTAACTACCAGAATAAAATAAGAGAATAATTTTATCATTTTTTTCACAACTTTGCTATCAGGATATACAATTCAGCTAGCAAGAAGTAACAACTTTTTCAAAAAATAAAAATTATCAATACCGACCAATTTAATTCAGAAGATCAATTTGCCAACTTCAAAAAAAGAGGGTATTTGCGCTTTTGAAGCAATTCCCAAAAAACTATTTCATTCTTCTATAATACCTACCCATCAATCTGGAAAGTCCTGACTTATCATTGATGCCATCGCTTAAAGTGATGGCATCAATCAAGTATATTAAATTGAAAGAATTATAAGACTTATTTCTTGAAAACTTTATGAGTCTTCTCTTTAGTGACCAGATAATACATACCAGCTGGATAGTTAGATAAATCTAATTCTGTATCTTTCTGCCCGGACTGCAATACCTCTCCTTCCAAATTCACTATTTTCCATTCGTCAACTTTCAACATGTATACTTTGCTTTGAGTAGGATTTGGATATAGGTCCTGAGTTAGATTCTGAAAGGTTTCTATTCCAGTAACCACACAACCAGCAGCCGAAACCCCAGCTGAGAAATAGATAACATCGATATTGGCTAAGCCATCTGCTGTGATAGCAGAAACTTTTACTTCATTCTCTCCTGCTTTCAGAGTAACATTTACACTAGCAAATTTCCAAGCTGTCCAAGAATCGGTCGGTGGCATGCTCAGCAATGTTACCGAACTTCCGTTGACATAAACTTGTCCATCACGATTTGCTGTTCCTCCGTTCGCATAGCGGAAAGCCAAAGTCACTGTTTGATCCGATGCGCTACTCAGTTTCCAAGTAGCAGAAGCTCCGAGAATGTTGTCTGTATTTATATATCCTGTTCCGTAGAAACCTTCGTTTTTGGATTCTGTCTGAATTCCTTCGACACTGCATGCCTCTTCAGCTTCCAGACTTCCCTTACATGGTAAGTTGTTTGTTTTCCCACCGATACATGCTCCACAATTGTCATTAACGGCTGAGCCTCCCCAGTCTCCATTACAGTCTTGTTCGCAAGCAGTTAAACCTGTTGTTCCTCCTACACATTTACCACATTCGTCAGTAAAGGCATCCCCCCCAATTTGCCCGTTACAATCGGTGACACAACCTCCCGCCCTGACTTTAGTTGAAGTAAATGAAATCACATCAATATTAGGTGCACCGTCTGCGGAGGTGGAAGAAAGCGTAAATAGGTTCGATCCTTTTTTCAGATTTACAGTAACGTATTCAACTTCCCAGGTGGTGAAGCCGCCGGTGGCCTTGCCGAGCAAACTGCCTTGTTGCGTGCCATTGATTGCAATGGTAATACCACGTGCTGCGGTTCCGCCATTTGCATATCGAACCCCAAGTTGAGTCGTAATGGCTTCATCAGCTACTATGTACCAAGAAGCAGAAGTTCCTACAGCATTGTCTAGATTAAGATAACCATCACCAATAAATCCTTCATTTTTAGATTCTGCTACACCAGTTGCGGTACAGAAGTCTTCGCCCTCTAAGCCGCTTGTACAGGCAGCTTTACCGGTTGTTCCCCCTACGCATATCCCACATTTATCTAATACGGCCTTTCCATCTTTCACACCAAAACAATCTACAACGCAAGCTGTCTTTCCTGTGGTACCTCCTACACAAGTACCACAGGCATCAACATAAGCTCCTCCGTTTATGGTATTATTACAATCTTTCACTCCACCAGCTATTGCAATATTCGGCTTGGCTGGCGCCGTCATGTCACTACCCAGATAATAGCTCAAATGAGGAGGTTGATTATAAGCAGAGTTTTGCCATGAGATTGCTACCCTGTATTGAGCATCATGCATTAATGTCCTGAAGGTGTAAGCAGATGGTACAGTAGTAGTGTAGATCAGCAAATTTTTATTATCTGTAGAGTGAAGAATTATTTCTTCTCTCCAGTCACCAAAGATATCTCCTGCAAGATTTGGGGTGGCCTTTGTCGTATTACAAGAGGCTCCGCTTCCATAAGCAGCATCTGAAAGTGTTGCAATACGTTCAGTCTTACTGCTTGTATAGTTCCACTTATCCAGCTTTACACCATCAAGCAACTCGGTTTGTAAATCTCCGTCCCAGTAAACCCTGAAACACTCCGAAGGTCTTGATGTTGCAATTATTGTTCCTTTACAATTATATGTTTTTCCGGCTCCCCAAACTTCATAACCTTTATGACGCGGATCTATATCTCCGGCCATACAACGTCCTATATCTCCCTGATTTCCTCCACCAAGCCCCCATAGCGGCTTCCCTGTTTTCGCATCTCTGAATTCCAGTCCATAGTTCCCATATTTACCAGGCTCTTCATGGCATTGCCAAACTTCCTGTCCTGCTCTGTCCGGGTCCATATCCGTCATATGCAATGCATCTCCATGACCAAGGCCATTTGCATATAAACCGTTTCCATTATCATCTATAGCACTGGCTCCATTACAAACTTCCTGTTTGCCGTCTCCATCCACATCCCCTACTGTCATCTGATGATTCCCCATACTTGCATAAGAGCCATTGCCTGAAGTATTGCTATCAAAGATCCATCTCTGTGTCAGTTTGCCGCCTTTCCAGTCCCAGGCTACACGAACGAGACGTGTATAATAACCTCTTCCGAATACCATGCTTGGAGTCTTTCCGTCAAGGTAAGCTACTGTTGCAATAAATCTGTCTACTCTGTTTCCATAACTATCACCCCAGCTAGACACCGTTCCTCTTGCAGGAGTATAGTTTGCAGTTGCCATTGCTGCTCCAGTCTTACCATTGAATACGGTTAAAAATTCAGGTCCGCTAAGCACATATCCACTGCTGTTTCTATAGTCTGCTGCTGGGTTTCCAATCACCACTCCTTTGCCATCTTTGGTACCATCTGCAGTTTTGCAAGCCATTTCAGCAAGACCATCACCATCGAAATCATATACAAGAAACTGTGTATAATGTGCTCCCGCACGGATGTTCCGTCCAAGGTCTATTCTCCACAATTGTTTTCCAGCAAGCGAATAACAGTCTATATAAACGTTACCCGTATAGCCTGACTGAGAGTTGTCTTTTGAATTGGATGGATCCCATTTTACAAAAATCTCATAAACACCATCTCCATCCACGTCTCCGACGCTACAATCGTTGGGGCTATAAGTATAAGCTTCCCCTTTTGGTGTTGTGCCTGATGGAGGTATTTTCAGTGGTATAGTCTTATACACTTTATCCCAGGGCGCTACGGCCTCTGAAGCAGCCTGTTCCACTCCGCCTATAATTGCTTTTACCGTATAAGAAGCAGTAATACTTCCCGCATTATCAGTATAGTTACAGACAGTGATCGGTGTTGAGTTTACTTTTGTTCCGTTGCGGTAAAGGTTAAATGTAATACCATCGTTTTCAGTACCTAGCCATCTCCAGCTCACAAATACCTTGGAGCCACCCTGACTGATCGCAACAACACCTCTGTTTAAATTCTCCATCTGGTATTGAGCATAACCAAATTGAAAATGAGCCATTAATAGCAATAATAAGAATATTACTTTCCGGTTGTATCTATTTACAGACAGCAATAAACGTAAATGTGGTATCATACTAAGCATATTTCATTTTAGCTAAATACCCAGGGCGAAATCCGGAAGTAACTATATCAAGAAAAAAAATTTAAAAAAGTGGGACGCGGAAAGAAAAACATTCATAACACTACAATTCAACGACTTAAAAAGTACAAAGCCTAAAGTAAAGAAAAACAGGTGGATAAAATTGCTAGTAAGATATTAATTGCTCGGTTACTTATAGCATTAGGTTTTCTGTATAATAAATTATGACAGACATACACCTTATGAGAGGTGACTATAAAAAGAGGGCTACATCATAAGCGACGGAGCCCTCTTGTATTATCAAGTTTAAAGATGGTAAAACCTTATTTAAAAATCAGAGATTTCAATGCTAACAACTATTACAGCTTTGGGTTCTTATCTACAATAGATTTTTGAAACGTTACATTTAAGTCAGACAAGGAGTCGATTCCAAACTCTTTAAGTGCCGACATCAATTGTTCACCTTTAATATTTTTATCTCTTAACTCTATGACAAAATCTTTTAAAGATTGAATTGAATTCAAAATTTTGCTAATCTCCTTTGTTATTGGCACCTGAGCTTGCTTCAATTCGTTGTAAGCCTGTTCTCTAATATTGTCTGAAGATTTAACCAACAAAAGTTCCTGCTCAAAATCCTCGTGTAATTTAGTTTTATAAGTCTCTAAACTTGTGGAGATTTCAGGCATCTTAACTGTCACCATCTCGTTATACTTTTTCTGCGCTTCTTCTATAGCTTTGAAAGTTTCTTTCAAACGCTCTTCATAATCCCCAAATGCTTCTACTTTAATCCAAAGATCTGCCACACTTTTGATAGGATAATCTGCCGCTTCCTGCATGCCAAAAATTTCTTGTCTCAAGCTGTTAATTGCAGCAAACCCAGGCTTAATAGCAGCGATAGCCAAGACGCCTAAAGTTGCATAAACTCTAAATTCAGGAGTGATGCCGGGAATATGACGACTGATATAATATACAAAGCCTGCATTCAGTGTGTGGACTATAATCGCGAAAATAGCTGAGCGTTTTTTGATTTTTTTAATACGAGCCAAATCACTATCAAGATTCACGCCCTCAGGCTTTTGAGGATGATTCTGCCTTCTTTCCAAATCGGTTTGAGCAGCTCTGGCTACAAAATAGGTGCTGCCCACTAAGATACTCATAGTAGAAACATACCAGAGATAAAGGGTTGCAGAGATCCAAACATGCATTTCATAGGTAGAACCACCATACATAGAAATACACCATCTAATGATGAAGACAAGTAACACGGATCCACCGATCCACAAAAGCCATTCAATAAATGTAGCGGTTAAGTACGCTCTTCTGTTATAATGCATAAGAAAAATTGTTTCAATTAATTGACCAAAACTAATTCAATTATTTAACTTAAAATAATATAAACGCAATGATTGCTTTATCGAAGTTACCCACAAGAAAGTTGCTTTACTAAGCAAGAAGTTTTTATACAACTATAGAAAGATATTAAATTCATAAAAAGTAGAATATCAGGAAACAGACCAAAATATATTCGTCAATCCAAAACATACTTTCATTAAGTACTCTGGCAACTTTACTAAATAAATAAACCATTATTGTTTTATCATTTATACTTACAAGAGTTAGTTTAATTGATAAAAATTTTAGTTTGTTTGTTAATAAATCTTTTTAATGTTAAAGTTCAATAATGAGAAGCTGCTTTCGGATAGCTTTATTGTTTCCTATTGGATCTGAAATAATTATAACTTTTTCACTTATTTAAACATAACAGAGGAACGATCTCTGCTAATCTCAGCTTATGACAAAAATGAATAGCAGAGACAAAAAATAGCTTCACTTATAAAAATCCGTATAAAATTTATACGCTTTTTTATTATCTTCATTAAATTTTTTATTAAATGCAATTTCTATTTCTATTGTGGAGAACTTCACGTGTTACGAAGGACCATTTTAGTTCAACGGCAGCTATATTTTGGTTCAGCCTTCCTATTCTTTTTACACTGGTAGTTTTTATCTATTATTATCTTAAATGGAAACAAATTAATATTTTCAAATTATTCCTTTACTTAAAACCATTGCCTGATGAGCATAAAGAGATCCTCAGAAAGAAAAATCTCTTCTATAAAAAACTATCCACAGAATATAAAAGTAAATTTGAACAAAGGGTAAATCATTTTCTGATCAATAAAAATATCATAGATGAATCAGGTAATGATGTATCTGATGAAAAGAAAGTGACAATAGCTGCGACATTCATTCAGCTTACAATTGGGTTAAGACCAGTGTTTCTTTCAAACTTCAATACGATTACTGTAAGTCAAAAGAAATCTGACTGGGGCTTGAAGAAAGGAAACAAAAAAGTATTTAAACTATCATGGACAGAATTTGAACTTGGCATTTCCAACATCTCAGATGGATACAATCCAGGACTTCAATTAATGGCTGAAGCTTTATTTGAAGAGAACCTTCTTGAAACGACTGGTGCTGCAATCTTCGGGGAATCTGCCTTTAGAAAGTGGCAGACAATTTCTAAAAAACAGGCGGATTTTTTTATTAATACAGGTTTAAGTCAATTTAAGAGTTACAGAGAAGTTAATAAAGAAAAATACTTTGGTGCTTCAGTTGTCTATTTCTTTGAGAAGCCTCAGGATTTTAAACAAAGATTTCCTGATATGTATAAAGCTATGAAAGGATTGCTCAATCAAGATACTGTAAAAAATAGGATAATATAGTTTTCGCTACATTCTCCCAAAATAATATATCAAGTTATTTCACTTTCTTTAGAATTTAAAAACTAAAAAAAATGTGGATAACAATCAGAACCGATCACCTAAAAGGAAACATATTGATAAATGAAGAAAAATCTTAACGCCTATTCAATAAGGCTAAATATAATTGCGATGTGCTGTTTTCTCCTTCCTTTCTTTTATACTGGTTGCGAGAAAACTAAAGAATCTGCTAAAGCTACTGAGGTTATCGATACTATAGCACATCTTGATACCATTCCTCTGTTAGATGAATCCTCAAGTCAAGTCGACAGCTCTCGCATTGAAACAATAAATAATAGCACTAAAAAGGATTCGATTGACAATACAACTTCTAAAGTTAACAACGATGATCTGGCGCAATTAATTTCCATAAAGATTCCACTCTTGTCTCCAATCCTTGTACCTAACCCTGATACATACTCTGGCCTTGCCATGTTTATCAATACTCTCAGGTACATTTCTTTTTATGGAATTTCAATTTCGTTTATACTATTAACCATTAGTTTAATAGCAAAATATATTGAACCTGGAGCAAAGAAAATTATACTACTATTAGAAGTTATTTCTTTTGCCGCCTTTGCGATTACGAGACCTCTAACTTGGGAATACAAAATTCTTTGGGGATATTGGTTAGCGTTTGTTTTTGTTTCTCTCCTATTCATTTG
>NZ_JAGHZZ010000007.1:323791-334426 GCF_017745095.1 Sporocytophaga sp.
ATTCATTTGTGATTTATATATTTTGTGGACATCACGAAAAGAATAAGTAGGAGAAAAAATAAATATAACCGAGCTAGAAAAACATTAGAGATTATATGGTGAGGTCTCAATAGCTTTAACAATGAACAAAGAGGCTAATATTGCTGACAATAATCGTTATCATTATAGTTTACCGGTAAATAAAATTTCAAGCCAGTGCAGAGACGCCATGTCTGGCGTCTCTACATACTGTAATAATCCTAATTTTTTTTTTGCTACCAAAAGTTAGTTTTATACTTCTCCCCTTTAGCTTTCTGCTAAATAGTAGTATATTTAACTATTATATCATCATTAATATTTTTAGAAATCAAAAATGGCTGAAATCGATAAACTTTACGAAGCTTTTGGCGAACTCGTTTATGCAGTTGCAAAAGCAGACGGTGCTATTCAAAATGAAGAAAGAGTTGTACTTGAAAATGTCCTTAAAGATGACAAGTGGGCTTCCGATATAATCTGGTCTTTCAATTACGAAGACAAAAAATCAAAGACAGTAAAAGAAGCCTACTCCAAAGCTATTGATATTTTTAAACATCATGGCCCCTTTTCTGAATATGGAAAATTCGCAGATGTTTTGGAAAAGATTGCTTTGGCATTTCAGGGAATAAGTAGTGAAGAAAAAGAAATTATATCCAACTTCCGTAATGAATTGACTACGGTCTTTAAAAATGATCCGAGCATACAGTAAAAGCTATAAGCGGTAAGCCTTTACCGCTTATAGTTTTCTTTTTTGTAATAATTCAATCCCAATTAACACGATCAAAAAGTTTTATATTCACCACTATTTGCCCATGATCTGATACATGAAACGGTTTCCTATCCATTGAAACCGTAGTATCAATCACATGATCATTATATGCTCTTACATCGATAATCCTTCCTATTTTGGCAGAATTGAGATCTGCAAAATGATTACTTACAAATATGTTATCAAGACTTTCGATATGCCCGTTATGGATATAAGTGTAATGGTAATTATCTATGCTTTTCCTAGCCTGTACATCTATAACATTCTGAAGTACTTGCTGCCATAATTTTATTTTTTCTTCCGGCTTCAGTTTTCTATAAGGGGGTTCACCAATAATTGCTTGATTTGTTACCGATGTATCTCCATCATTTAAGTCTCCGAGAACCACTAATGGTTTGTTATTGTCTACCGAAATTTGCTCAGAAACAAGTTGCCTTACACCTGCCGCCTCTATTCCTCTTCTGATCAGTGAGCGAATGCTTCCTATTGCTTTCTCTGTATAATTAGCTGCATCTGCACGAAACCCATCACGGTATATAGGCCTTTTGGATTTTAGGTGAAGAACAAAGACAATTAAAGAAACCGAATCATTTAGTTTGATTTCAGCCTTTAATACCCCTCTGGAAAAATGGCTAATGGGTATGAAAATTGACGAACTTTCCAACAAAGGTGTCACAGGTCGGTCGTCAAAAAATTCAAATTGAAAAGGTATGTCTTCAATTACCTGAGTATTCACAATCGGAAACTTACTAAGGATTGCATTAACAGGTAATTTGCCAGTAGGTTTTGCAACAAATAGATGCCAATTCTCCATATGAGTACCTTTTAAACAATCCCTTAGCGCCTGCTCTTCAAAAATCTCTTGAAACCCTATAATATCGGCATTCATATTAAGCAACTGATTCCTGATCCAGCCTACTTTCTTAGGATACTGTTCAGTTGTATATTGTGGCCACGTATTGCCGTATATACTCTTCTCTGCAGTAATCAGATTCTCCACGTTGAAGGATGCAATAGATACTTTCATATTATGTTAATTATTTATTAATTTTAGTTAAATAGCCGAAAAAAACTCAATCTCTACTCCTCATTCCCAACATGGATCACCTCATTCTTATATAAATAATATTCGGGACTGTTTGTCAAGCCAGTTTCATTAATATTCATTCCCAATGAAGATTATTGGACAAAAATATGACTTTGTTTTAAAAACTTTGTTTAGTGGCAAATTAATGTTGTACTTTGATTTTTCTTATGAAACAGATCCCTATTCGAAGGTTATCATCCAAATACACCGAATTAAGTGTAACGGGTCAATTTAGCATTCGCAAAATAACAGATATACTAAAAGGAAGAGATATTGTTCACGACCTGCATAGGCATGATTTCTTTCTTATTTTGCTACTTGAAAAGGGTGAGGGTACCCATGAAATTGACTTTATAAAACATCAACTTCATAATCACGATATTTTTATACTGAGACCTGGTCAGGTTCATGCGCTTTCTATAAAATCAAAGAGTACAGGATATATAATGGAATTTGATCCGGCCTTTTATCAGCCCACCAATAAACCAGCCGATCAACGTTTTAGAAAAGCAATAGGGAAAAATTATTGCAAAGTTAAGAAAAACAATTTCAACAAATTAGAATCTATTTTATCCAGTATTTTCAATGAGTTTAATAAAAAGCAAGAAGATTATATTGATGCTATAAAAGTATACCTTGAATTATTCTTTATTGAATATTTAAGACAAAGTGTCAATGAAAAGAGGGGTTCAAAAATAGAAAACTTATATATACAAGACAGGTTCGAGGAATTAATGAGCCTATTGGAAGAAAACATTTGCTCCAAAAAGAACGCTTCTCAATATGCAGAACTTTTAAACCTCTCTTTATATCAATTAAACTCTATAACAAAATCATCTGTCGGTAAATCTATTTCAGACCTCATAAATCAACAAATCATTCTTGAAGCTAAAAGATTTTTGCTAGGAACAACTAATCAGATAAAAGACATCGCTGATCATATAGGTTATGACGATGTTTCCTATTTCATTCGCTTTTTCAGGAAACAAACCGGATATACTCCAGACGCTTTTCGCCAGAATTTCAAATAAGTCCTATCCATCTTTATTTTTGTCCTATCATGCTGCCGACTGCATAATATACCTTTGTAGTCATAAACTAATTCAGTATGAAAACAAAAATGAAATTAATGATGGCTCTTAAGATATGGGCAGTCATTTATCCATCCATCACCATTTTTCTATTACTGTTTGGTGAACACATTTCCGTATTTCCCTTATACATCAGAACACTAATTCTCACGGTTACATTAGTGCCTTGGATGGTCTTTGCTGGTCTACCTTTATTAGACAAGGCCATTCAATATTTAACAGAAAATAAAGCTAATTAATATTTCAGATTGGCTATTTAAGTCTCATTGAAGATAAGAACTTTTAAAGTAAAAGCTAAAATACCTCACACTAAATCCCTCTCCTTAAAGAGAAGGTCATTAATGTACACATTAACGAATGCTTTACATAACAAGCTCTTTCCTTTCCATTAATCTCAAGCAATTAAATGATAAAATAATATGGACCACTATGATGTAATAATAATTGGAGGAAGTTATTCCGGACTTGCGGCCGCAATGGCTCTTGGCAGAGCTCTAAAAAACGTTTTGATCATTGACAATGGAGATCCTGGCAACAAGCAGACACCTTACTCACATAATTTCTTAACTCAGGATGGCCATCCACCATTTGCAATATCATCTAAAGCAAGGATGCAGGTCGAAAAATATCAGACAGTTTCTTTCTTGAAAGATAAAGCCATTAAAGGAGTAAAGATTGTTACTGGTTACAAGATAGAGACTGAAAAAGGAGAAGCTTTCACAGCCAGTAAATTGATATTTGCTAGTGGCATAAAAGACATTCTACCTTCGATTAATGGAATTGAAGAATGCTGGGGTATCTCTGTGCTGCATTGTCCTTACTGTCATGGTTATGAAGTTAAAAATGAAACAACAGGTATCATAGGCAATGATGTGAATGCTTTTGATCTAACGCAGTTGATTTCAAACTGGACTCAGGACCTTACTCTTTATACAAATGGTCCATCAAAGTTATCTATTGAGCAAACTGAATTGCTTTGCAAACACATGATAAAGGTTGATGAGCACAATATATTGGAATTAGTTCACAGCCAAGGGCAGATTAAAAGCATTTTATTTACTGACGGCTCATATACTGAAGTAAAAGCAATTTATGTTAAAGCACACTTTGAACAACATTGCTCCATTCCAATAAGCTTAGGATGTGAAATAAACAAAGAAGGATATTTAGTAACTGATGGCTCACAGGAAACCACTGTTAAAGATGTATATGCCTGTGGAGACAATTCTTCTCGTATGAGAACTATTGCTAACGCCGTAGGAACAGGAACAACAGCTGGCATAGCTGTCAGTAAGTCAATAATTGTAAACAATTTTAAAACAATAAGTAAACAAAAAGAACAATGAAAAAATTGAAGATCATAATTGTTGGTGGGACCGGTACAATGGGGAAACACCTAACAACTGCTTTTGAAAAAGAGCATGATATAATAACTGCTGCGAATAAAGGTGGAGATATTCAGGTCGATATAACCTCTACTGTTTCAATTGAAAATATGTATAAGAAAATTGGCACTTTTGACGCCCTCGTTTCTACAGCAGGTCCGACCTATGTAGGGCCCTGGAATACTCTTACTGATAAAGAATTCAGACAAGGCGTTGAAGGTAAAATGATGGGACAAATAAATCTGGTTCTAATTGGTCAGCATTATATTAACCCTAAAGGATCCTTTACATTAATTACCGGTGCGCTCTCTCACGACCCTCAGTTAAATTTTACAAATGCTTCAGCAGCCAATGGAGCAGTTGAGGGATTTGTAAGAGCTGCAGCAATTGAGTTAGGAAATGGAATAAGGATTAATGCTGTAAGTCCAACTGTAATTGAATCATCTCCACAATACTTCCCCTATTTCCCAGGTGATATTCCTGTAACTATGAAACAATTAGAATTTGGTTTTAGAAAAAGTGTTTTCGGTGCAAATACCGGCCAGATCATTAAGCCTTATTAAATACTAATTGGAATCTGCGGACATGATTGATCAATGTTATCACCTCAATAATCCTTGCACACAGGGGATTATTGGGGTTATTTATCAGGATTTGGGGGACTTATTGGTTTTATCCTACTTGTTTCGCAACCTAATTCGTTTAAGTATATTAATCCGTTTTGATTCTCTAATTTATTATCTCCTGTCCAACCATTTTTTATTCCTTGTGAGATTATTTGTCTTATAAACTTGGGTTCATTGATATTCACTCTATCAGTTGTTTTGGTAATTTTATTAATCAACTCAATACCGGACTTTTATGGTTGTCCAATATAATAATCTTCATAAGTTAAAAATTCTATAATTAATGGTGTCTGTTTGTGACCGCTTAAATAAACCTTAACTGTTAATGTATTAGATTCATTCTCGGAATGGTATTTATCTGTAACTGAATACAAGTATTCCAGGCTATCAATTATGATTTTTCTCAGCTTACTTTTCATACTGTCGAATTCTAGCAAAAAAGATTCTTATTACTATAGTTATTTAGATAGAATTTGAAATTCTTGGAAGAAAAACTACAACTATTTAAATTCAACAATTTTACCACTGGCCAATATTTTATACTTAAGAATTTCGCCCTGCCCATCATCAGTGATTATTGAATAGTCTTTATTGATACATCCGATTTTCTCGGCATAATAGGGAGCCCGCCCTCCTTCGTCGTCGATACTGTAAGAGCCTGCGTGAGCATAAAATCCAAATGAGATCTTTGAAATTAATTCGCCCTTTTTAGTAAATGTACAGAAATACATTTCTGAACCTTCTTCCTCTTCTTTGCCAAACACCATTCCTATATATTTCTGAGCTTTAATAACCACATTGTTTACATAGACTATATTAGACTCCAAATAATTATCTATTGACACTATCTCAATAGTATCACTATCCCAAATATTCTGAACATACACATCTTTCCTTCCTCCGAAAAAAAACTTTCTGATAATACTCTCAGCTTCATCACTAGGATGTCTCTCTCGACTTTGATTAATATCAAAGCTATAGCTTTCAATATTTGATTTTGCTTCTTCCGAATACTTTGTACAAAAAGGTAAACTATCAACTTCATAACTTTTAATAAGACTTAAAAAATCATTATCACTCTGAGCCTGGGCATTTATAGCGGAGACTGTTACAAATAAAAATCCGATAAGGATCAATGAATGTTTCATATTAATTACTGCTGATTCTCTAATACTCGCTTTAATAAAGAATACATGGATATTTGCCCAACATTTCTGTAGTTACGCGAAATTATTTTATTGAATTACAAAGGTAATAATAAATAGCGATACAGTCATTACTCTCGAAAATCCTCGTCTCAAACAAAAATATAGAAGAACAAAAAGGTTCAATAAAGAACGAAGTAATTAAATAATCCTTGAGATTATAAATTTATTTTACAGCATCAATATCTAAAAAAACTCTTTCCTTCACTTCATTTGTTTTGATATAAAGGAAATTAATACAATGAAAAAACTATCTATACTATTTACGACCTTATTGGCATCCATCTTTATCTTGAGCGGATGTCATGATGGTGACTATTATGATTCAAATTATAGAGGTACAGGGTATCCCTACAATTACAATTATAATTATTCGTATCCTTATGATTATTCATACCCTTATTCATATTCTTATCCTTACTATAATTCTTACTCATATCCTTACAATAATTCATATCCTAATTATAATTATTATGGAGGTCATGGACATCATCACGATCATGATGCGAACATTAATAATAACAATCTACAAGGAGGGGGAAATAAAGGAGGTACCAATATGTTCAATAACCAACCTACCAATCGTAACAATACTGGAGGCGGTAATCCTGGAAAAGGTAATAATATGAATATGGGAGGTGACCAACCTAGTGTCAATAGCAATATGGGAGGAAGTCACCCTAGCGGAAGTTATAATCCTGGAGGCGGACATCCTAGTGGCGGAAACAATATGGGCGGTGGCCAACCTGGCGGAGGTAATAACATGGGAGGCGGACATCCCAGTGGTGGCAATAATCCAGGAGGTGGTCAACCTAGTGGAGGTAACATGGGAGGCGGCCAACCAGGTGGCGGACATAATATGGGAGGTGGCAACCCTAGTGGTGGTGGTGGTAGTCCCGGTGGTGGACATAAATAAATAACTCACTAGTCCTCGTTGAAACGAGGACTAGTGGTCATTACATCTGATATTCAAATAGCTTTCGCATTTTACATTTTTATAAGTTTTCCTTTTCCAATCATTCTATTTTTCGATTCAATTTTATAAAAGTAGATTCCCTGATCCAGATTAAGATCCTTCAAAGTTATATTGACATCCATAGAAATAACTTCTACATCCTCTTTATATTTTGTTTTTCCTTGAGAATCGATCAAACTTAAAACGACATTTTCGACTTTGTCCAAACCGTTTATTGAGAATGTCATCTCTTCATTGAATGGATTTGGGTAAGTTAAAATCTTTAAATTATCCGAACTAATTGAACCTATTACACTCACGGGAACAAGCTTTGACTTACTTAAAGAAGATTTGTAGAATATTGTATCCTTGTTTTTGCAGGAGGAAAATGGTGTTATGGATCCAGAATAAGTAAAGACTCGTAAATCGTCACAAGGCTCTATTAAATCTTTTATTCCAATGTAACCACATTCTTTTGCGCCTAAAGTTGATATATCAAAGGTAATTACGTTGTTTGAAATATTATCCCATGGAAGACTACTGGCTATTGGTAAAATACCCTGAGGATATTCCAATTTTAATTGGACATTGCTTACCGGCACATCTCCATAATTACAATAGAAAATATACGTAGAATCAGGATAGTCACAAGAATTAAAATGTTCACCAGTAAATTCAGAAAACGAATCTTTTAGTCTTATTTCAAGCAATGGACAGTTTTCTATTTTTAATTCCAAATCCAATCCTGACACATCCTGATTCTCTCCTGTAAACTTTACTTCATAACTATTTTGGAAACAATTTTCCTTCCATTGTGCTACATCAGATTTCACTTTCACCAAAGAAACATGATAAGTACCTGAATCAACCTTGAACTCATAATTTCCATTTTGATCAGTAATGGTATAATAGCCTCCAGGCGAGGCAGTAACTGCTACATTGGATAATATATCCTCTCCGGAATCAAAGCTGCAATTTCCATTCTTGTCAGTGAAAACTTTTCCTTTTATAGTATTAACGCGTTTGGGCATAAAGGTTCCATCATTGATACATGATACATATATAGCTGTTCCATCATCTTGAGAAACAAAAGTAGTATGACCTAAGGTGATTTTTCTCATAAATAGACCAATCATATAACAATTTCCTTTTGAATCTGTGGCAAGTAAATTTTGCGGCCCATCTAATTGGTCAATTGCTTCTATTGGTGCAGTGATTGACCAAATTTTTTCGCCATCTGGATTACATTTTATCAACAAATCTTTTTCTGAAACAACATAAATATTCCCTTTATAGTCGGTAGTAATATCACCTTTGGCGTCTGATTTAACCCATTTAAAATTCCCTGATGTGTCATACTTACAATAAAACATTCCCCTGTAATCATCTTTCTTGCGTTTTACTTTTACACCTTCAAAAACGGCGGAATCCCCAAAAGTCCCACTCATATAAACATTTCCCAAATTATCTAAATGAAGAAATTGCCCTTTATCATCATAATAATTTACATATGGAGCTCTTTCCCCTCCTGCCCTTTTAGCCCAAACAGAATTCCCATGCACATCGAACTTCGTCAAAAAAATACTTATTTCCCCATAAGGCACCAACGAATTAGTACCAAAAGAAATGCTTCCATTGAGAGGAAAATAATAACTTCCAAAGCTACCGGTAATATAAATATTTCCTATTGAATCTACAGAGAAGTCATTCACCTGAACCCCTCCCTCGGTTACTCCAGTTGTTTTGATCCATTGAAATTCTCCCGAATCATTAAGCTTTGAAATTACAATTTTTCCATCTTCTGAAACTGGCAAATCAGATTCAAACTTTACTCCATTGCTTGTTATGAGGTATACATTACCAATATTGTCGGTTGAAATCATCGGAGTTTCAAAATATGATCCTGAAAAAGTTTTCTTTGCCCATAAAAAATTTCCGTTGTAATCACATTTAACTAGAAAATTCGAATATTGATAATTGTCTCTCGATAACTGGTATTGACCAAAAAGTACAGATCCATTAAAATTCCCAGCTATGTAAATATTCCCTTTAGAGTCCATACAGATTTTCATCATATTCACATTACCTTTTATCGTTTTCTCCCAAACCAAATTGCCCTCTGAGTTGTATTTTGCAAAAAATAATGGTACGGATAACTTAACGCTATCTAATGAAACTGCACCATAAGAAGTGCCTGCTACATATACATTTCCAGAATCATCACAGGCTATCGATTTTGTTCCTTGATACACCTGTATCCTGTTAGACCATATAAAATTTTGAGCTTTTAGATGATTAACTGTAAACAAGAAAAAAAATACTAGTAGAGCTTGGGTTTTCATAGTAAAGATTTAAGAGTGAAATGCATGAAGGAAATAAAAAATCAAGAGGTTTTAATCTCTTTCCATTACACGGAACTTCAACAGAATTATTTTATCTCTGACATATTCGCAATCGAAGAAATTATTAAAAACCCCAAAATCGTTATCAAGCTTTAGTGTCTGAGAATAAATATCATACATAAAGATGAACAGAGTTATTGAGATAAAAATAAACGTTTTAAAAAACTTCATAAATAGTAGTTATATAAAGTAGACTTATCTTTTCCAAATCGTTCCCACTCTTCTCAAAAAAATTCAGGAACCACAAAAAAATCAAATGGATAATATCAAAACAAAATGCTTCATTGTCGTTATTAGCAAACCTATATCACTTTTTGGGCTAGACATAAATAAATGGCGATATAATCGCCATTCTCGGAAATCCTCTTTGCAAACGGGACTATTTGGCAATACGACTAATCCCGGTCATGATCATGGTGATGTTTTTTGTCATGATCATGATGATGGTCACGATCATAGTCATAGTCATAATTATAATCACGATCATGGTGATGACGATCCCCTTCATAATAATATCCATCAGGGTATGAATAATTGTAACCTGAATCATAATGATCTCTATCATGGCATCCACTCAAAAAAAAGATGGATGTCAATAGGGCTATAGATAATAAAGACAACTTTTTCATAATTCAACCTCCTTTATATCAGAACAAATGAAAGGAAGAAAAGAGTTTTTGGGAAGGAATGATGCTGTAAACTAAAATCATCATCACAAAAGGATCTAAATTAATCGCATACTTGTTTTACCTTTTCTTTTATTCCAACATGCATACTCGTTCCATGCCAAAGTTCTAAAAGATTTGTCACTCTGCTTTAAGCTTTTAACTTTCAACTTTTTTTTATCTTTGCGATTCATATAAAAACAAAACACTATAGACCAGACACCAGACTAAAAATTTTTACATATAAAAATATTGCGTTAGCATATTCTTGGTCCTAAAACCGGCGAAATTTTACGATATACAAGAATAGCTAGTGTTCCGCTATTGCGTGGGTAGTCGTAGACGTCGTTTTCAGCATAATAGATGTACATAAAAAAGACCCCTGGCGCTGCTGTGTAAATAATATTCCGGATTCTCCACCAATCCAGCTCGAAC
>NZ_JAGHZZ010000008.1:0-113780 GCF_017745095.1 Sporocytophaga sp.
ATATAATAGGTACCTGAAGTTGCTATCGTTGTTGCGTTCGCTAGAGCTGTCGTCGCTCCTGCATCCTGCCAGTAAGTTAAAGTCAGACCTGCTGTAGAACCAGCTGTTACTCCTGCTCCGGTTATGCTCACTGTATTTGGTGAACATACTGCAGCCGGATTAGTAACTACTACTGTTGGTTTTGGATTTACTGTTACTGCTACTGGTTGAATATCAAAACAACCCGTTGCCGCAACTTCTCCTCTGATATAATAAGTACCTGAAGTTGCTATCGTTGTTGCGTTCGCTAGAGCTGTCGTCGCTCCTGCATCCTGCCAGTAAGTTAAAGTCAGACCTGCTGTAGAACCAGCTGTCACTCCTGCTCCGGTTATGCTCACTGTATTTGGTGAACATACTGCAGCCGGATTAGTAACTACTACTGTTGGTTTTGGATTTACTGTTACTGTCACCGGCTGGAGATCAAAACAACCTGTTGCTGCAACCGTACCTTTTATATAATAGGTACCAGATGTCGCAACTGCTCCTGGAGTTCCCAAAGCTGTGGTCCCAGCTGCATCTGTAAAATATGTGTAGGTTAACCCTGCTGTAGAGCCTGTTGTTACTCCTACTCCGGTTATGCTTACTGTATTTGGTGAACATACTGCAGCCGGATTAGTAACTACTACTGTTGGTTTTGGATTTACTGTTACTGCTACTGGTTGAATATCAAAACAGCCTGTTGCTGCAACCGTACCTTTAATATAATAGGTACCGGATGTAGCAATTGCTGATGGAGTTCCCAAGGTTGTGGTCCCAGCTGCATCTGTAAAATATGTATAGGTCAATCCTGCTGTAGAGCCTGTTGTTACCCCTGCTCCGGTTATGCTTACCGTATTTGGTGAACATACTGCTGCAGGATTAGTAACGACTACCGTTGGTTTGGGATTTACTGTTACTGTCACCGGCTGGAGATCAAAACAGCCTGTTGCTGCAACCGTACCTTTAATATAATAGGTACCAGATGTCGCAACTGCTGCTGGAGTTCCCAAGGTTGTGGTGCCTGCCGCATCTGTAAAATATGTGTAGGTCAATCCTGCAGTAGAGCCTGTTGTTACCCCTGCTCCGGTTATACTTACCGTATTTGGTGAACATACTGCTGCAGGATTAGTAACGACTACTGTTGGTTTTGGATTAATTGTAACTACTACAGGCTTAATATCAGTACATGTTCCTGAATTTGTACCTTTTATATAATAGGTACCAGAAGTGGATACTGCAGTATAATTCACCAAAGGAATAGTCCCTGCCGCATCTTGCCAGTATGTAAATGTGAGACCCGGTGCATATCCAGAGGTTGACCCAGCTGTTACTGCAGCAGCTGAAAGGTCTACAGTATTCGGAAAACAAACTGTTTGATTGGTAGTAACTACTTTCGGAGGAACATCACAAATACAAAGCTTTTTCTGACTACTGCAATCTGTACAACTATTAGCTGCACTACCTATATATGCTCCTATATTGGGTCCACAATAATTTATTTGATTTGAGGTTGTCAAATTAAAATTTATAATATCTACCCTGCTTACATTCAGCCTCGCACATCTTCCTGCACCACCGACAAATGCAAAAGGGTTAGAAGAACTAATTCTCAAGCCTTGATTTGAAGCAGTACCCGTAACTTTCAATTCCGAACCTCTATCAAATCTGAATTGTCCAGAGGTCTGGAAATAAGCCGATCTTGATTCTATATATCCTGCATTATTTATAATTCCGTTGGAAGCCAACTCAAAATAATTTCCTGCTTTAATCACGGATTCACCACAAGAATTATTTAGTACATTACCAGTACTTTGCATTGTGAAGTAATCTTGAGCTATAACTGTTCCAGCATTATCAAAATTAACATTTCCATTTAGGTGAATAAACCCCTTGACATTAAAAGTTGCTCCATACTTAACACTAATACTACTATTCTTAGTTATTAATCCCGCACCACTGTTGGTTGTAAGATTTAAGGTAGCATTTGTATCGACGATTATAGTTAAAATTCCGTCAACGGTAGAAGTATTTAGGTTAAGAGTTTTACCTTTAGCTACAGAAAAAGATGTAGCAAAATTCCAGTTACCAACTGAAACATCTCCATTACCATATGCTTGAAAATTGAATCCAGTTTTACCAACATTAAAGCTGTTTATTGAAACACCGTCCACACATACTTTAAGTGTTACATTATCATGCGCCAAATTAAAAGTAACATTTCCTGCAGGAACTGAGGTAATACAAATAGTCTCGCCGTTTGCAGAGGAACTTATATTAGTAGCCGAAGTAGAAGTAGTACATCCCGTACATTGGCCATACGCATTTATTTCTACCAATAGAAAAGAAATAAAAAAAGCCAACCAGCATAAAAAATGTTTCCCGTGATCCATCTTATTAAATTTTTCTAATTCAGTCTAAAAGAAATAAATCTGATTTTATAGTCAATGGTGATAGTCGTTTTATCTGTTTAGTAAAGATTCACAGATTGAAAATCTATGAGATCCTTCAGACTTTATTGCTTCAACAATCACTCGATCTTATCCTCCTTATATATCCATTTGGATTAAATGTGTATTACGAAATTTGCCTTCACGGGTTAATAAATATTTGAAAATTAGATAAAAGAAGATAAAAAAGTTAGACACAAATAAACTTTACCCAAGCCCAAAATATGTTTATCGAAACCATTTAGATTTTCATCTAATAAAAATATTTTCATTCCTTTTGGGCACTAATATTTAAACAACCGTAGACATGTAATACCCGTATCCTGACTAGTATTCAGTTTTTTATGCTTATGATAGCACGAACAATCTGGCTGATAGCCTCTGGTATGATTCTTTATTCCTGCATTAATATTAATGTTGGTGAAGAGACTAAAAAAGAACCTAAAACAAAAAAGGTCAGGGCTTCATATCGTTCCAATAAATTTCATAAGAGTAAGAAGTATTATCATAAAGTAGACGATGTGTATACTAATAATAAAGGAAAGAAAAATGCGTCTTCAGCTCAGTATAAGAAACAACAGGCTTCTGCATTAAAGAATCTGAACAGAAACAAAAAATATAATAATGTAAATAAACCTGATACTTCTTTTGAGCTGTACTAATCATCACTTTTTTTAAACTTTAGAACATGAAGGTTTACATAAAAAGCATTATACTGATTACGCTGATATTGAATTCAATTCAGTTAAGATCTCAGGATATTCAATTCTCTCAATTCTATAATGTACCCTTGTACATGAATCCAGGATTTGCAGGGTCTTTGCATAGAACAAGAGTCAGTTTTCATCAGAGATTACAATGGCCAAAACTTGATGCCAAATACACTACTTCTGTATTAACAGGAGACACTTATTTCTCTAAATATAAAAGTGGTTTAGGCCTAATGTTTCTGCAAGACAATCAAGGAGGTGGACAAATAAGCAGTACTGAAGTACACTTTATGTATTCTTATGAAGTCAATCTAAATAAAACGTGGACGTTCAAACCAGGGATAGAGGCTGCATATGTTTCAAGGTTCCTTAATTATGCTGAGCTTAGATTTCCTCACCAGTTCAATAATACGCAAGGCCTGGTTTCCGGAACGGATCCTCAGGACCTGTTAAATAGAGCAAAAGCTTATGCCGATCTCTCCGCCGGTGGTATTTTATATACGAAAGAATTCTGGCTCGGATTTGCAGGACACCATGTTAATACTCCAAACCAATCATTTGATGGAGGCGCGAATGTAAGTACTCTTCCAGCTCAATATTCTATTGTCAGTGGTTACAAATATGTCTTATTTCAAAGGGTATCTATGCAACACGACAAAGAGGAAATCAGTGTAACTCCTACTTTTCAATACAAATGGCAGGGTAAATCTGACCAATTGGATCTTGGATTGTATGGAGCTGTAAATGAATTCTTAGTTGGTTTCTGGTATAGAGGAATCCCAGTTAAAAGGTATGAACATAGAATTCAAAATAATGAATCTATCATTGGCTTTGTTGGATGGAAAGGTGAAACAATCAGGATCGGTTATAGCTATGACCTCACAGTATCAAGGCTGGCAAGGGTAGGTACAGGTGGTTCACATGAATTCAATTTAACCTATGTTTTCCCAAAGAAGCACAAGAAAAAGATCATGAAGAGGTTGCCTTGTCCATCATTCTAGTCAATTTCTTTAAAAGAAAAGAAGACCTTAAGGAATAATTCTTAAGGTCTTCTTTTATCATTATTAACAAACTATCCTTCTACCTTTAAGTTCCTCACCAATTACTTCCAAGCATATCCAATCAAGTATTCCACTCGAACTTTGCTTTAATTAAGTATAACTCCAACACTTCATCTTCAATAATTCATCTCAATTTCTTTAATGGGGTGCTATCCTTCAATTCCTAAAATGTTAAGCCACACATTAGAAACTACATCTATAGTTTATTCCTATTTAAATTAGCTTTCCAGCATTGATTGTAAACATATTCAACAAATAACCTTATAGGTTTATTTTGCTTCTGAAACATCTTAGCTGGTTATAAAAAAAGAGGTTGCAGAAGCAACCTCTTTGAAAGATCTAATAGATAATTACTTAATTATACTATTCTATAATTTCTATCTCAGTTCTGCGATTCATTTGTTTATTCTCAGGAGTATCATTAGCCATAATAGGTTTGGTTTCTCCAAATCCTTTTGAAGCTAGTCTTGAGGCTGCTATATTTTTACTTATAAGATAATCTACAACAGCTTTCGCACGTGCATCTGATAATCTTAAATTATGATCATCATTTCCATCACTATCCGTATGACCAGAAATTAATATTCTAATACTCTTATTATTATTCAAAAGTTCTACAAGCCTCTCCAATTCAGCTTCAGACTCTTTTCGAAGTGTTGCTTTATCAACATCAAAGAAGACGTTCCTTAAGACAATTTTGGTTCCCTTCTTCAGTTGTTCCATACAAATCTGATCATCGATTTCTTGATAATGCTCAAGAAATGGAATATCTATATTCTTTGAATAAAAAACATAACCAGGTGCTTCCACGCTTACCCCGTAATTTTTTCCTGCAGGAAGAATAACTATATAATTACCTGTACTTGAATTGGGAGTATAGATACCTATAACCTGTTGTGTTGTATTGTCTGTAACGGTTATCTTTCCTGTAATCGGACTATTTAAATTACAATTCAGAATCTTACCTTTTAACACAACCAGTGCTGCTTCAACATCAGTTCTTTCCAGCATATAAATATCCTTTTCTCCATACCCACCCTCTCTTTCAGATGCAAAATAAGCCCTCTTATTGTCAGCAGACCATACAAAGAACACATCGTCATCAGCAGTGTTGATAGGATACCCGACATTCACAGGCTCAGTAAGTATCGTAGCTGTTTCAAGATTTATAGTACAAGAAAATATATCATATCCTCCCATAGATTTATGTCCCTTTGAACTGAAATACAGAGTCTTTCCATCTGGGTGAATAAAAGGAGCATCTTCATCAAACTTTGTATTTATCTTTGGCCCAAGATTTATTGGTTTGGCATACTCGCCATTAGGTAACTTTCTCGCCATATAAATATCCCGTCCACCCTCTCCAGCTCTGTCACTGGTAAAGAATATGATTTTCTTATCAGGAGTAATACTCATATCAGACTCCCAGGCTTTAGTATTTATATTACTGCCAATATTTCGTGGTGCAGACCATTCAGTACCCATTAAATCACTAACAAACAAATCACCATGATTTTCTTTAGACCACCTGTAGATAAATAATTCCTGACCATCCGCAGAAAGACCTACTGAGCCATCATGAGACTCTGTATTGATACCATTTCCCAAATCCTGTGGTTGAGTCCATTCTCCGTTTGCTTTATTAGATATATATATATCCTCAAAAAATTTATTATCCTGTATATCTATCTGACCTCCTGTAGTACTGTCTCTGCGGGATATGTAGATGATTGTACTTTCGTCTGCAGATATAGAAGGATGATAATCCGGGAATTTCGAGTTAACATTTGGCCCAAGATTAGTAATTTTTACTTCTTTTGGATTTTTCACCAGCTCAATTCCATTCTCACAATTGTAAATAAGTCTTTCGGCAATTTGCTTATCAGATGGAACATTTTTTTTGTATGCATTCAACAAAGTTATAGCCTCAGGGAATCTATGAGCAAGATGATAGGAAACAGCGAGATAATAGTCAAGATCTGGATACTTTACTCCTCCTGTTTTAGCTTTTTCCAGATATGGTAAAGCTTTAAGCTTCTGATCTGTGTGATTATAACATAGTCCTACTGAATAAGAAATTTCAGGATCATCAGGTTGAAGACTATCCGCTATTAAAAATAAATTCAAAGCTTTTATAAATGCTTCCTGATCGCCAGACTTACCAATTCTGAAAAAATTAGCAGCCTCGTCAGTTAATTTCCTTACTTCCTTCTTATTGCTCTGTGCATTTGTATTAAAATGAAAAAACAACAGAAGAAGGACCAGGATAACCTTCAGTCTATATTGAGTAAACATTGAAAAGATTTTTTTTATAGTATCTTATTAATACGTAACAATTTAATTAATATGTTAAATATTTTCAGAAATTTTAAAAGAGAGATTAGTACTGTTAATATGATTTTTATAACAATTGGTCTACAAAAAATATTATCAGGTAAAAAATAAAAAGGCCCTAATAAATTAAGGGCCTTTTGAGGTTCCGAGCGGATTCGAACCGCTGTAAAAGGTTTTGCAGACCTCTGCCTAGCCACTCGGCCACAGAACCATTATTAGGTGATGCAAACTTATAATAAATACTTAAAACTTCAAAAAAAATTAACATTTATTATAAATAGAAATGCCCTTACGGGCATTTCTATTTTATGAAAGAGATTATTCTCCGTCTTCTTTTTTCTTAGCTTTTGCTTTCTTCTCTGCAGTAGCCTCGTCTTTATTCATTTGCTTCTTAAGATCAGAAAGTGCTTCTAAATCTCCAAGTGTTGATTTCTCAACCTCAGGTAAAGATGCTTTAGCAGGAGCTTTTGCTTTTGCAGTTTTCTTAGCTTCTTTCGCTTCTTCAGCTTGTTCTGCTGCAGAATGAACTCTTGTATGAGATAGAACGATTCTCTTCTCATCTTTAGAGAACTCAAGAACTTTGAAATCTAAGCTTTCTCCAACTTCTGCTGTTTTACCATCTTGTTTTACAAGATTTTTTGCACTTGAGAATCCTTCGATTCCGTAAGGTAACTCAAGAACAGCTCCTTTATCATTTTTCTGAATGATAGTTGCTTTGTGAGAAGATCCTACAGTGAAGATTGTCTCAAACGTATTCCAAGGATTTTCCTCAAGTTGTTTGTGACCTAAAGCAAGTCTTCTGTTTTCAGCATCTAGCTCCAGAACAACAACATCAAGTTTATCTCCTACTTTAACGAATTCAGAAGGATGTTTGATTTTCTTAGTCCAGCTTAAATCACTTACGTGCACTAGTCCATCGATACCTTCTTCAAGCTCGATGAATAGACCGAAGTTTGTAAGGTTTCTAACAACTCCTGAATGCTTAGAACCTACAGCATACTTAGTAAGTACATCTTGTTTAGTCCAAGGATCTTCAGTTAATTGTTTGATACCAAGAGACATTTTTCTTTCTTCTCTGTCAAGAGTAAGAACAACTGCCTCCAGCTCATCACCAACTTTGATGAAATCTTGTGGATTTCTCAAATGCTGAGACCATGACATTTCAGAAACGTGGATCAGACCTTCAACTCCTGCAAGGATTTCAAGGAATGCGCCATAATCTGCAACGTTCACGATTTTACCTTTAACTTTTGAACCAACCTGAATAGTCTCAGGAAGTGAATCCCAAGGATGAGAAGTAAGTTGTTTCATACCAAGAGAAATTCTCTTCTTCTCGTCATCAAAGTCAAGTACAACAACATTAACTTTCTGATCAAGTTTAAGAACTTCTTCAGGATGATTGATTCTACCCCATGAAATATCAGTGATGTGCAATAAGCCGTCAACGCCTCCAAGATCAATGAACACACCGAAGTTTGTCATATTCTTGATAACGCCTTCAAGTACTTGTCCTTTTTCAAGGTTGTTAAGTATCTCTGCTTTTTGCTTCTCAATATCTTTCTCAATAAGTACTTTGTGAGAGACAACTACGTTATCGTTGGTATAGTTGATTTTCACAACTTTTACCTCCATTTTCTTTCCAACAAACACATCAAAATCTCTGATTGGCTTCACATCAATCTGAGAACCTGGAAGGAATGCCTCAACACCGAAGATATCAAGGATAAGACCACCTTTAGTTCTTCTTTTAACAATTCCTTCGATAACGATATCGCTATCAAGTGCTTTTTGGATATTGCTCCAAGCCTGAACAATCTTAGCTTTTCTTCTTGATAAGATAAGTTGTCCTTGAGCATCTTCCTGATCTTCAACGAAGACTTCTACTTCTTGTCCTACTTTCAGATCTTCAACATCACGAAACTCTGATAATGGAACTAATCCGTCTGATTTAAAGCCAATGTTAAGGATCACATCTCTGTCAGTGATACCTACAACAGTACCTTTAACAACTTCTTTTTCATTTACCTGGGTGATAGTACCTTCGTAAAGAGCTTCTAATTCTGCTCTTTTCTTAGCATCGTAACCTGAACCGAAACCTTTGGTGTCAAAGCTATCCCAGTTAAAATCTTCTTTTGGTTTTGCCATAATAATTAATATTCTGCCCTATTTACATCAGCCGTCGGGCAGTCCGACTGAAATTTTGGTTTAACATAAAATATCTATTCTGCCTTTAAACAGAACCATTTTTCTCAAAAAACGGAGTGCAAAGGTAAGAAAATTTCTCAGAAATCTAAATTCTACGATTTTTACAGAAATTAAGCATAAAAAAAGTCTGTGTTAATCAACTTATACAGACTTACAATAAGTAGTCGATTTTAGTGATTAACAGGATTCCCATAGCTAACGCTAATTTAACTTAAAGATTTATTTTTAAAAGATCTGATTGATGGAAGAAAGCTTATGAGTATAGATATTTTTCTCCTTATTGAAAATTCCATTTTCGTCCAGCATATCCATTCTTACTTCCCCCGAAGCATGAATGATCACATTCTGATCAAGCAAAATACCTACGTGAACAACTGTTCCGTGTGCATTATGAAAAAATGCCAGATCACCTGGAAGACGCTCAGAATAAGGCTTTTTAAAACCACATTCAGCTTGCTGATACGCATCTCTTGGCAATTGCTTTCCACAGAATCTCATTACTTGTTGGGTAAAACCGGAACAATCGATTCCAAAATGAGATTTCCCTCCCCATAAATATGGCGCTGACAAATAAAATTTGGCCGTGCGTTCAAGAAATTTCAGATCCGGAGAATGGTTAATAAACTGGGCTTCACCATCGAATCTGAGAATATTTTTCCCTATAATGACTGTTCCATTATTATAAAAAGGCAAAGTACTTCCCATCAAGATAGGAAAATACTTTCCATTTCCCTGAATTACTCCCATTACATCTTTACATACTGGCCATTGAAGCTTCTGGAACTCAACAAAATACTCCTTACCCACTGGCTCATACTGCTTTGAATCAATCCAACCTTTATATCCATCCTGAACGATTTCTATATAAACCCACTTTCCATCTTGTGATTTATTCAATATCGAAAAAAGTTCTCCAAACAGAAGTTGGGATCCTATTTCACTCTTATCAGATGGCTCCATTTTCACAGGCACTACACTTAGATCGCAGACTCCGTAAATTTCCAATAAAGGCTCTTGATGCATTATTTATATAATTTTTTTCAGCTTAAATATAAAAAATTAAATTTATCTTAATAACGATCTCTTTCAAGTTCTCTTCTAACATCTTTTGCCTTAATATCTTCTCGCTTGTCATAAAGCTTTTTCCCTTTACCCAAAGCTATTTCCAATTTGGCAAATCCTCTGTCATTCACAAACAACCTGACAGGAATAATCGTGAGCCCTTTTTCGTCCCCTTTGATAAGTAATTTTCTCAGTTCTTTTTTGTTGAGCAACAGCTTTCTATCCCGCAATGGTTCATGATTGTAGTAACTTCCTTCTGTATAAATGGATATGTGCATATTCTTGACATACAATTCATTCCCTTTAAAAAAACAGAACGCATCCTGAAAATTTACTTTTCCCTGCCTAATAGCCTTAATTTCCGTTCCTTTGAGAACCATTCCCGCAGTAAAATTTTCAAGAAACTGAAATTCAAAACCTGCCTTTTTATTTCTGATATTGATATCCGACGATATTTTTTCCTTTGCTGCCATCTTTTAAAAATTCATTCTTGGATCAGGGACTAATGCCTGATTACTAAAATCTCCTTTAATATATTTGAAATGCGCCGCCATTGCAATCATTGCAGCATTATCAGTGCAATATTGAAAATCAGGAACATACACTTTCAATCCTTTGGTCTCAGCTTCTATCTCAAGTACTTTTCTTAATCCTTTATTAGCAGATACTCCGCCAGCTATTGCCACCTCTTTGATCCCTGTTTCCTGAACTGCTTTTCTGAGTTTTCTCATAAGAATATCAATAAGAGTATATTGAATGCTTGCGCAGATATCATTAAGATTTTTAGCAATAAACTGTTCGTCCTTCATTGTATTATTTTGAAGAAAATAAAGAATTGCTGTTTTTATACCACTAAAAGAAAAATTCAACCCTGGAGTATCTACTTTGGGAAAAGTATAAGCCTGTGGGTTTCCTTTCTGAGCATATTTATCAATCAAGGGCCCACCCGGATACGGAAGTCCCAGTAATTTAGCTGATTTATCAAAAGCCTCTCCTACCGCATCATCTTGCGTCTCTCCCAGAATCTCCATTTCCAGATAATCTTTAACTAAGACAATCTGAGTATGTCCCCCACTGACTGTCAGACAAATAAATGGAAATGCAGGCTTTGGTTCATCTATAAAATGTGACAAAATATGCGCCTGCATATGATTCACTTCAATAAGAGGTATTTCCAGTCCCAAAGCAAATGACTTTGCAAAAGAAATTCCAACCAGTAAAGATCCTAAAAGACCAGGGCCTTTTGTTACGGCAACTGCATTTAGCATGGATTTTGTTATATTTGCATTCAGCAATGCCTGATCGACAACAGGAATTATATTTTGTTGGTGAGCTCTTGAGGCAAGTTCGGGCACAATACCGCCGTATTTAATATGAACATCTTGCGTTGCAACAATATTTGAAAGAATTTTACCGTTGCCAATAACCGAAGCGGCGGTTTCGTCACAGGATGATTCTATTGCTAAAATATAAGGACCCATTTATAAATTTTGAATAAAAGGCGAAAATACCTGATTTTTTTTAAAAGGTTAACAAAAACCATCTCATTTACTGCATTAGGCATTATCCTTTTGCTGGTGGGATTGCTTTTTGCCATTCGCTCCCCAAAAGTACAAACATGGGCTGTCAATAAAGCTTCTGCCTATCTTTCAGAAAAATTGCATTATCCTATTTCTGTAAAATATGTCGACATCAATTGGTTTGACAAGATTATTCTGGAAGGGCTTGAGGTTAATGACACGCATAATGGGAAAATGATCTCTGTTGGTTATGCAAAAGTTGATCTGAATTTCCTAAATCTCATTTATGGTAAAGTAGTCATAGACAAAATAAGCCTGGCAAATGGAAAAGTTGAAGTATTCCGATATTCAGATGGAGGTATTAACATTTCCGATTTTGTGGCTGCGATCCAGGACCTTTCAGCTTCCTCCGATACCTCTGCAACACAGTCTGCTCCTTTTGTAATAGAAGCTGTAAATGTAGAAAACATGCTTTTCTCTTATCATGATTTCAGAAAGGAAAAAATTACTTACGGATACGACTATTATCATTTTGCACTCACTGATATTTCTGCGGACGCTACCAAACTTAAATTCTTTAAGGATACGGTTCAGATAAATGTACATCGCTTAAGCACTAATGACAGGCAAACCAAACTGAATGTTCACCAGCTCATAACGCTCTTTACCTTTACCAAAAGGAACATGGAATTCAAAGATCTTTATGCCGAAATCGGGGAAAGCATTGTAAAGGATTATGTCCGGTTTGACTACAACACTATAGACGATCTGGGTGATTTTAATGAAAAGATTGTCATGACAGGAAATATCAAACAATCTGTGGTAACAAGCAGAAACCTGTCCCATTTCGCCCCGGACTTGCAAGACTATAATGACATTTATACGCTCTCAGGAAAATTCAAGGGGAAGGTCATTAATTTCTCTGTAAGTAATTTTGACTTCCAGTTTGGTAATCGAAGCAGAATGAAAGGTAAAACCAAGTTTGATGGTTTACCTGAACTGGATAAAACTTTTATGGATCTTAATTTTAAGGAAACAGACATTACTGCTGCTGACATTCAGCAATATGTGGGTGATGATGCAGCTAATTTCCTTAAAAAACTAGGCAAGATAAAAGGACATGGAATATTCACCGGTTTCCTAAATGACTTCGTTGCAAAGGGCAATTTTACAACAGGTCTGGGCGTGGTGGAGTCTGATATCAATTTAAAGATTCAGGAGAATACAAATCCTAAAGCCCATTACAAGGGAAGCCTAATCACAAAGTCATTCAATCTTGGGAAGCTTGTAGGATATGAGAATAAGGTTCAGTTGCTGGACATGGAAGGAACCGTTGAAGGCAAAGGCTTCACGCTAGATGATGCCGAAGTTTTTATCAATGGAAAAGTTCACAGGATCGGCGTAAACAATTACAATTACAAAAATATCACTACCACTGCCACGCTGAGTAAGCAATTTTTTAGTGGAGCAATAGCCATAAAAGACAGTAACATTGTACTTTCTGTTAACGGTGAAGTAGATCTCAATAAACATAATAATCATTTTAATATTCAGGCCAATCTGGAGAAAGCTAACTTGAAAGCTTTAAACCTTTCTCCAATAGAGACATTCGTGAAGACCGAAGCTGATTTCAATTTCACAGGAATGACATTGGATGAAATATTTGGTAAAGCAATTTTCAGAAATAGCTATCTGGTTTATAAAAACAAAGAAGTGTTTTTGGACTCCATGCAAATAATAAGCTCTAAAACAGATAGCATAAGGAATTTCTCTGTAAAATCAGACCTTGCAAGTATACAGGCGGAAGGTAATTTTAACTTCACCACATTCGCTTCCAATATTGAAACTTTGTGGAAAGAATATGAAATGACTGCCCGGAATAAAAAGAGTGAACTTGATAAATACTATGCTAATAAGAAGCAGATTTATGACAAGTACCATCTTGATTTTAAAATCAATCTCACGGATATCAATGCTATTTTAGCAATTTACCTTCCAAAACTTTATTTATCTCCTGGTGTAAAAATTGAGGGTGATTTTACTTCTGGTTATTCAAGTATATTAAACTTATATACTAAAATTGATACTTTGTATTACAATGAATATGAGCTATTAAAAACAGAAGCACAAGTTTCTGCTTCCAAGCTGGCAGATAGCAGCAATGTTCTTGCTATGTTCTTTGTAAAATCAGATGAACAAATTCTTAAATCTTTTACCCCTACCAAAAACCTTTTGGTGGAAGGTATCTGGAACGGAACAAGAGTAAACTTTACTTCGCAGATTGCACAAAAAGGCAGCAGCAATTCTGCTAAGCTGGCAGGTAATCTTGACTTCAATGAAAATTACAGGGTTATAAATCTGAATGATAATTCATTCCTGAATCTTCTAAATAAAAAATGGACAATTGATCCTTCTAACTCTATTTCATTTAATTCTGAAAAGGTCCTTTTTGAAAACTTTACCGTTTCGAACAACAAACAAACTGTAAGCTTAGATGGCACTTTATCACAAGAACCATCTGATGAGGCCTTCCTTAAGGTTATAGACTTTCAGCTTGAGACCATAAATCCATTGCTGACAGACGTTTCATTAAAAGGTGTCCTTACTGGCTCAGTCAATATTCATGATATTTTTAACAACCCTAACCTTGGCAGTAGTTTATTCATAAATAATTTCCATGTAAATAATTTCCTTGTAGGAAATATCATAGGTACATCTTCATGGAACACTGAAAAAAGCGTTCTGGACCTTGATGTGGAAGTGGAACGCTTGAGCAACATTATAATTAATATAAAAGGAAATATTCAACCCGGAAAAAACGGCGAAAGCGAAAAACTTAATCTCATTGCTGAATTGGACAAAGCAGATCTGGATTTGCTTAACCCTATATTCAAAGGTGTAATATCGGAAGTTTCTGGTAAAATAACCGGTGATTTTACTATTGGAGGCTCATTGAAAAACATTGTGTTAAAAGGAACTGGCGATGTTCAGAATGGAAAATTCAAGGTAGATTATTTGGGCACCACTTATTATTTCTCTGACAATGTCTATTTCGACGAAAACCTGATTGGATTTAAAAGACTAAAATTAAAAGATTCGGAAGGAAATAACGCTGTTTTAGATGGAGGAATCTTCCATGATAACTTCAGAAAATTCGTAGTAAACCTAAAAGGATACCTGAATAATGTATGTGTACTGAACACCACAGAAAAAGACAATGAATTATTCTATGGCAAGGCAATGGTAAGCGGAAATCTGGAAATTCTGGGCGCTTTCTCTGATCTTAAAATAACAGCAAATGCCAGGTCTCAGAAAGGTACTGATATTCATATTCCAATGACAGAATACTCCACTGTCGAAGAACAAAGTTATATCACCTTTACAACTTCCAAAAGCAAAGCTGCCATTAACAAAGAAACTGTTGATTTATCAGGAATAACACTTGATTTTAACTTCGACATGACTCCTGATGCGAATATTGAAATTATTTTTGATAAAAAAGCAGGTGATAAACTTAGAGGAAATGGATCTGGAAATATAAAAATGAGTATTGATACCCGTGGTGATTTTAACATGTTTGGAAACTACAGAATCAAAACAGGTACCTACAACTTCTCACTTGCAAATATTATCAGCAAAGAATTCAATTTGCTTCCCAACAGCAGTATTTCATGGACGGGAGATCCTTATAAGGGTTTATTAGATATCAGGGCGGCCTATAGACAAAATGTTTCCCTTGCTCCTCTTATTGATACTGGAAGAGTAAGAAAGAATCCTGAATTTAAAACAAGGTACCCAGTTGATGTTTTAATGGGAATAGAAGGTGATTTAATGTCTCCCCGCATCAATCTTGATGTTGATATCCTAAAGTCTGACCCAAAAATGGTGGAAGATGTTATCGAATTTGAATCCAAAATTAAAACCAACGAGCAGGAATTAAATAAGCAGGTATTCAGCTTACTTATTTTAAAAAGCTTCTCTGCTCAGGACGGATCTTTTAATGGTATCGGAGGATCAGGCGGTAACCTCAGTGAACTTCTATCCAATCAACTAAGCAGCTGGCTTTCTCAACTTGATAAAAATCTTCAGGTAGATATTGATCTCAATGCTATGAACACCTTCATGTTACGATTCAGCTATACTATGCTGGAAGGTCGCCTTAGAATATCCCGTGACGGAAGCTATCAAAACACACAAAGCAACAATCAGAACAATTTCTCCAGCATTGCAGGTGAATGGACAATTGAATACCTGCTTAGCCAGGATGGAAGACTAAGGCTAAAGCTGTACAATAAAAACAACAATAATGCACTCCTGAATTCAGTTGCATCGAACAACATCAACAATACCTCTGCTGGCTTTAGCATTATGCATACGCAGGGATTTAATAATTTGAAGGAGCTTTTCGGCAAAAAAGAAAAACCAAAGAGGGATACCATAACTTTTGACCTGGAAGAAGAAAGAAAAAAATTCGAACAAGAATTGGCTGAAGAGAAAAAAAGAGAACAAGAAGAAGAAGAGAAAAAAAACAATAACACTCTTAATACAACTGCCACTCCTCATAGGAAAGAAGACGAAGCTGAAGCTGAATGAGAATCATTATCTTATTTTTTATCTCTTTTTTAAGTTTTGCATCCAAGGCCCAGGATACCATCTCTGCAATAAATAAAAAAAGGCTGATTCCAGTTGCAACTGGCGTAGTGGGATTATATACAGTAAGTATGGTCGGCCTTAATGAGGTATGGTACAAAAACAATCCTCGAAGTTCTTTCCACTTTTTTGATGACTCAAATGAATGGAAGCAGATGGATAAGATAGGCCATGCTACTACTTCGTTTCATGAAAGCCGCTTTGCTGTTGATGTTCTTAAATGGAGTGGTGTACCAAAGAAAAAAGCATATATTATTGGCGGTCTGGCAGGATTTGTATTTCAGACACCTATAGAATTTCTTGACGCTTATTCTTCCGAATATGGTTTCTCATGGACAGATGTCGCCGCAAATGCATCCGGGTCAGCCCTTGTAATAGGACAATATTTACTTTGGGATGAACTTAGAATTCAGCCAAAATTTTCTTTTCACAAAACAAAATTTGCAAAAGAGAGGCCTAATGTATTAGGAAAATCGCTTAATGAACAACTCCTAAAGGACTATAATGGTCAGACTTACTGGCTTTCTTTTAACATTCTTTCATTTCTTCCAAATAAAGAAAGTCGATTCCCCAAATGGCTAAATGTTTCATTAGGTTATAGTGCAGAGAATATGATTTATGCTCAGGACGTTCAGAACAAAGCAGCTGGATATGATCCTTACAGGCAGTATTTTCTGAGTCTTGATATAGATTTCACCAAAATAAGAACCAGAAGCAAGGTGTTGAATTTCATTTTTGATTATGGTTTAAACATTTTGCATGTTCCTGCCCCAGCTTTGGAATACAGCAGAAAAGGATTTAAATTTCATCCTGTTTACTTTTAAAATTATGAAACCGGGAGATAAGGTCAGATTTATACATGGGAAAGAAGAAGGAATTGTTAGAAAAATAATCAATTCCAGAGATGTTGAAGTAGAGATCCAGGATGGATTTCTTATTCCTGCACTAATGAAAGAACTTGTAGTGGTTGCTTCTGCCGAAAGCTTCATTGCAGCAGAGGAGCCCGGGCAGGAAATTGCTCCTGAAAAACTTAAAACTGATGGCATTTATCTTGCATTTATTCCTTTCAATGACAGAATTTATTCTATTCAGCTTGTCAATGAAAGTGATCTTGACGTTTCGTTTACCTTTGGTAGTCTGACTGATGATAATTATACAGGTATCAGCACAGGAACCCTGAAAACAAAAGCTCACATCAAAGTTGGAGAAGCATCTGTAAAGGATTTTGATTCCTGGCCATCATGGATCACTCAGTGCCTGTATTTCAGCTACGGACGATCCATCTTTAAAGAGCCTCTCGTCAGAAAGCTAAGCATTAAAGCCTCAACTTTTTATAAAAATAAAAAGCTTATCCCCCTTGTAAATGAACAAGGTTATTTGTTTAAAATTGATGATAAACAGACGCCTATTAACAAGGAAAAGCTTGTCCAAGAAATGTATTCTGCCCCCCAGGAGGTAAAAGACTTTTCCAGACCAGCACCTGAAATCGACCTTCATATTGAAAAACTAACCCCGGATCATCTGAAATTAAGCAATAGCGAAATGTTAGAAATGCAGGTAAAGCATTTTCAGAAAAATCTAGACAATGCAATTGCCTCAGGTATGGACGAAATCACATTTATCCATGGAGTCGGCAATGGTATTTTAAAATTAAAAATTCAGGAAATTTTAAGCAGAACCAAAGGCATTGCCTTTTTCAAGGATGCTAAAAAAGAAAAGTTTGGTTACGGAGCCACTTTGGTAAAAATTAACTAAACCCAGAAAGCTTTTGGGGATTACAAAATCAGATATATTTGTATTGAATGCAAGCCATCTTATCGCTTCCCGATTTCGGGGGGAGGAAAGTCCGGGCAACAGAGAGCACCATACTTCCTAACGGGAAGGCTTTTCATAAATTTATGAAGGGACAGAAAGTGCCACAGAAAATTACCGCCTTGCAAAAGGTAAGGGTGAAAAAGTGAGGTAAGAGCTCACTCGTTTTGCAGCGATGTAAAATTGGGGTAAACCTTATGGGTTGAAAGACCAAATAGGTTCCGTCTACAGCAGAGTTGCTCGCTCTGATTCCGGCTACCGGAATGGCGGAATGGGTAGGTCGTTTGATTCCCGATGGCGACTTCGGGACCAGATAAATGATAAGACACGACAGAACCCGGCTTAACGGCTTGCATTTTTTATTTAACCTAAAACCGAACAAAAGAAGCAACATGGCTCATATTCTAATTATAGATGACGAGAGAAGCATCAGAAGCACTCTGAAAGAAATTCTGGAGTTTGAAAAATATCAGGTAGATGAAGCAAAAGACGGAGAAGAAGGAATGGCTTTAATTGAGAAAAACAATTATGACCTAGTACTTTGCGACATCAAGATGCCTAAAATGGATGGCATGGAAGTGCTTGAAAAAGCTCTTGAACTTGGAAAAGACACTCAATTTATCATGGTATCTGCACATGGCAGCATTGAAACTGCTGTAGAGGCTACCAAGAAAGGTGCATTTGATTTTATTCAGAAGCCACCGGATCTAAACAGATTGCTTGTATCAGTAAGAAATGCACTTGACAAATCAAGCCTTGTTACTGAAACAAAAGTGCTCAAAAAGAAAATCAATAAAACCTTTGATATACTTGGAAAATCACCAGCTATTGAGGAGGTGAGAAAAACCATAGAAAAAGTAGCTCCAACTGATGCACGGGTTTTTGTAACCGGACCGAACGGTTCTGGAAAAGAACTGGTTGCAAAATGGCTTCATGCCAAAAGTAATCGAGCAAGCGGACCCATGGTTGAGGTCAATTGTGCTGCAATCCCTGGTGAGTTGATAGAAAGCGAACTTTTCGGACATGAAAAAGGATCTTTTACTTCTGCCATCAAGCAAAGAATCGGGAAATTTGAACAGGCTAGCGGAGGCACCCTCTTTCTGGATGAAATTGGAGATATGAGTCTTTCTGCTCAGGCTAAAGTATTAAGAGCTTTACAGGAGAATAAGATTACTCGGGTTGGAGGAGAAAAGGAAATTAAAGTTGATGTTAGGATTGTGGCGGCAACCAACAAAAATATCCTGAAGGAAATTGAAGAAAACCGATTCAGAGAAGATTTATATCATCGTTTAGGGGTTATTCTTATTCAGGTCCCTCCTTTGAATGAACGTAGAGAAGATATTCCACTTCTAATCGAAAAATTTATAGGGGAAACAGCAGACGAATATAAAACGACTCCTAAAAAGATCGACCCAAAGGCTGTAGCTTACCTTCAAACTTTGGAATGGCCAGGAAATATTAGAGAATTGAAAAATGTGGTGGAAAGACTGATCATAATGAGCGATTCTGTGATTTCCCTTGAAGATGCTCAAAAATACGCGAATAAATAATTGAATATTCCGATAAAAAAAGAAAGCTTCCTTAATTAAGGAAGCTTTCTTTTTTTATCAACAAAACCGAATATTTCTAAATCTAAACTCTGATGATTCCCTTTGATAATGTCAGAATCGTTTTAAAAAAATCCAGATTAAATTTTCGCTACAGAAGCTGATTTTTTAACTTCTTTAGTGTAGGTCGGGCAAGTTCTGTGTGTTGCGCAAGCAGAAGCTAGCAAAAGCACGAAAGAAAATACAACTAGTGAATACTTTTTCATAAAGTGTTTAATTTTAAATTTAGTACCTGATTCTTAACAAAATTAATTATTCATTTTCAATAATTAAAATAAACAGCAAATAAAATTAAATCTTTTCGATTTAATTTTGAACTTTTCAAAGACTAGCTCATGTAAAGCAAATTGCATCCTCTAATATCAGAATTATCAAACCTGCCAAGAACCTCAAAGTTTTTGTCATCTGAAATTTTTCCAAGATCCTGAGTCTCAATAAATGCACACGAATCTACATTTGCCAGGTCTATAATATTAATTCCACCAGACGACCTTCCCGATCCTATAGTCAATGGATCGTTAATATCCCGCAATAGGATTTTAAACCAATCAGGACCTAAAAAAAAACCACTTCCTGACGAGTATGCCTGAGATAAAAGCTCTGTCATGCCATACTCTGAATGAACATCTCTTATATTCAAACCACTTTTCAGAATTTGATGCAATTCATCTCTTACCAATTCTTCCCTCCTGCCCTTCATACCTCCAGTTTCCATAACGATAAAATCTGACAAATCGGGGTGCTCATTTTCAGCCAAATCCCAAAGAGCATAAGAAACACCTATCAATAATTTTTTCGAAGGACTTTCTTTATATTTTTCAAGGTTCTCCAAAAGCGTATTTTCAGTAACGAAGCCAGAAAGAGAATTACCTGATTGTTTAATAAAATGATTTACCATATAAATCAGGGAAGATCCCGGATTTTGCTGATAAGAAGGTAATAATGCCAGTACGATAAAATCAGAAAGATTTCCGTAAAACTTTTTAAAAATCTTTTCACAATTTTTCAAATAAAATTCAGGATCTGCTACATGGTGTCGACTGGTTTGCAAACCTGTAGTACCACTGCTGTAGAAAATTTGTTTTTCAGAAAAACTGCCTGTTTTTATTTCCTGAGTCTTAAAAAACAAAATCGGTAAAAATGGGATTTCTTCAATTAGAGAGACTTTGTCAGGGTCTTTTCCAAGGAGATCAATATATTGTTTATAAATCGGGTTATGTTTTGCCTGATATTTGAATAAAAGGATGGCCTTATCGTTAAAGTTTTGATCGGAGATATTGAATAAATCTTTTTTAAAACTTTCTTTGAAATCCATTATTATTAATAAATTGAATCTTAAATAGTAAAAAAGTGAAATTGCATTTCAAATATACCAAACTTGTTCTGTTCGTTACAGGCCTGTTATTTGCCTGCGACAGAGCTCCAAATTACTCAGAGGTACCTGCCATCAGTTTCAATAAGATCCAGAAAATTAATATCTTTAACCCCATTAGTAGTTCCTATATTGACTCACTCTCCATATCTATAAATTTTCAGGACGGAGATGGAAATCTGGGGAATATTGAGCAAAATGCAACCCATAATTTTATTGCTGAAATTTACATATTGAACACAGCAACTAATAGCTTCGAACTGAAACAAGAATATAGTTTTCTCAATTCCAGTTTCCCTCCATTAAATAATACTGGAAAAAAAGGACCTATAGATGGGATATTGAACCAAGGGACTAACATCACCAATGTCTTTAACCTTATTCCAGATTTGCCCTCAGGAACGTACAAATTTAGAATTAAAATACGTGACGAAGATGGAAATTACAGCAATTGGACCGAAACCTCTCCTATTGAACTAAGTCGCAAATGATTTATTAATATAACGAAGGATATTTAACCGGATCTGCCTCATTCATCATCTCATATACAAGGTCCACCAGCTCTTCTGCATTAGGTTTGGAAAAATAATCCCCATCACTTGAATATGCCGGACGATGTTCTTTGGCAGGCAGTGTTCTTGGAGCTGAATCCAGCCATTGATAAGCCTTTTGAGTTTCCAACACCTCTTTCATCATATAAGCAGTGCCCCCACCTGGTACATCTTCATCTGTAAATACTACACGATTTGTCTTTTTAACAGACTTCGCGATAAAATGATGAATATCAAACGGCATTAGGCTTTGTACATCTATCACCTCTGCAGATATCCCCACCTCTTCCAGCTGTGCCGCTGCATCCAGAGAAATCTTACACATTGCTCCATAGGTTACAATAGTAACATCACTTCCTTCTTTCAACACTTCCGGAATACCTAGTGGAACTGTGTATTCAGCAAGATTTGAAGGCATTTTTTCCTTTAGTCGATAGCCATTTAACGTTTCTATAATCAAAGCCGGATCATCAGACTTTAACATAGTATTATAAAAACCAGCTGCTTGTGTCATATTTCTAGGAACAAGAAGATATATACCTCTTAAGCTTCCCAAAATCATGCTAATGGGTGACCCGGAATGCCAGACACCTTCAAGTCTGTGCCCTCTGGTTCTGATAATCATTGGAGCTTTTTGCCCTCCTACTGTCCTGTAATGCAGAGTAGCGAGATCATCAGAAAGTGTTTGTATGGCAAATAACAGATAATCCAAGTATTGAATTTCAGCAATTGGTCTTAGTCCTCTCATGGCAGCTCCTATTCCCTGACCAATAATTGAAGTTTCACGGATACCTGTATCCATAATTCTTAATGTCCCAAACTTTTCCTGTAAGCCTGCGAAACCTTGGTTTACGTCACCAATCATCCCCACGTCTTCTCCAAATGCAAAGATGCGAGGATCCTTTAGTAATAAAGCTTCAAAATTTGCCTGAAGTACTTCTCGCCCGTCAACGAACGGACTGTCTTCATTATATTCAGGTTTAATTTCTTTAACTTTAAGCGCTGCCTGATCTGAATGACTAAATATGTGTGAACTATATCTTTGGAAATTTTCCTCCGAAGTTCTTTCAACCCATGCAATCAATTTGGTTCTAGCAGGAATTTCTTCAAACCGAAGTACTTTTAATGCTTTTTTAACAGCTTTAACAGCATCACTTCTGATTGGATTCAGTGTTTTTTCAAGTGATTTTTTTATTGCTAGAAGAACCTCTTTTTGAGTGCTTTGAGAAGACGCCTCATAAATTAGAGCAAGGGCTTCATCCAAATCCCCTTTCATCGAATCAACAAAACGGTTCCATGCACTTTGACGGGCTCTTTTTACTTTTTCGAAGGCACTATCCTCTATCTCTTTTAATTCCTGATAGGTAGCAACTGAATTTTCAAGAATCCACTCTTTGAATTTTTTATTACAATCAAATTCTTCCTCCCAGGCAAGCCTTTCTTTTGATTTATATCTTTCATGAGAACCAGAGGTAGAATGACCTAGTGGCTGAGCCAATTCTTCCACGTGCACCAATGAAGGCACATGATGTTCTCTCGCAAGTTGGGCTGCGTCTCTGTAGGTACGGCATAACTCTTCATAATTCCAGCCCTTTACCTTAAATATCTCAATCCCTCTTTCAGAATCAGTCCTCTTGAAACCTTCAAACATTTTAGAGATATCGACTTTCGTGGTCTGATATTCCTGAGGTACAGAAATTCCGTAGCCATCATCCCAGATGGACACTACCATTGGTATTTGCAGCACTCCGGCCGCATTGATAGCTTCAAAGAAAATGCCTTCAGCAGTAGCAGCATTACCTATTGTTCCGAATGCTACTTCGTTTCCATTGTTTGAAAAGCCCTTTATATCTTTAAGTTCCGGATTTAGCCTATATAACTTTGAAGCATAGGCAAGCCCCACTAACCTTGGCATTTGGGCCCCTGTAGGTGAAATATCCGGGCTTGAATTTTTTATTTTTGTGAGATCATTCCAATGTCCATTGTTATCAAGGCTTCGGGTGGCATAATGACCAATCATTAGTCTGCCTCCAGATGCCGGATCGGCAACAATGTCTGTATGAGCATAAAGTTGAGCATAATATTGCTCAAGACTCAGTTCATCTATAGCCATCATAAAAGTCTGATCTCTATAATATCCTGAGCGGAAATCTCCAAACCTGAAATATTTAGCCATGGCAATTTGTGCTAGTTCTTTTCCGGTTCCGAAAATTCCAAATTTAGCTTTACCTGCAAAAACTTCTTTTCTACCCAGAATACTTGCCTGACGACTTTCACAGAGTATTCTGTAATCATTAAGAATTTCCTCCTTGGTTAAAGTAAGATCATTTATGGTTTCCTGGGCGCTCACTATAAAAACAGTATATTTCTAATTAAATTAATATATTAACTTACGTTAAAGTTCAAAAATAGATAAAAAGGACTAACCTATCAAATTAAGAAATCGACGGACTCCATTTTTAATTTATACTATACTGTTATTCTTATAGTTAAACTGCAATTAAATATATTATTTTCTAAAAATTACCTCTTGAGAAAAAACTCGGTGTCAAATAAAATATTCCTGCATAAAAAATCGGTATTAAAATTGTCACATAATACTTATATTTGGACGGTCTAAATATATTTTTTCAGATTAATCAAAATTAAATAAACCAATGATAAAAAGAATTGCCTCTGTAGCTTTCCTTTCTTTCCTGACACTAGGAGCTTTTGCACAAGGTGCTTTTAAATTTACCAGTGAAGACAAACACGATTTTGGTATCGTGGAAGAAGGCGTTCAGGCTGAATATGAATTTCAGTTTGATAACTCAGGAGATGCACCGATTGTATTAACAGACGTGAGAGCATCTTGCGGATGTACTACTCCTTCCTGGACAAAAGATCCAATTCCTCCAGGGGGCAAAGGTTCAATTAAAGCCTCTTACAATAGCACAGGAAGAATAGGTGTTTTCAACAAAAGCATTACTATTACCTCTAATGCATCGGAAGGTTCAAAAGTTGTTTACATCAAGGGTATAGTTGTAAAAAAAGAAGAACCAAAACCAGCTTTAACTCCAAAAGAACTAAAAGCTGCTCCAAAATTTTCCATAGATAAAAATATTCACAGCTTTGGAAAAATAGAACGTGGACAAAAAGTAGCTCAGAAATTCACTGTTAAAAATACAGGAAAATCTCCACTTGCATTATCATCTTTTCAGTCAGCATGCAGCTGCATAAGCCATACGCTTGCTTCTGATACTATTGCACCTGGAAAATCTGCTGTTCTTGAACTAACTTACAATCCGACTTTCGACGGAAAGAACTCTGATATTGTATCTATCTTCACAAACGATCCAAGTAATCCTCATGTTTCTGTAACCCTTTCAGGTGAAGTGGTTGAAAGTCTTTCAGCTCCTACTCCATTGAAAGAAGAGAAAAATACTGTTCCTTTTGGAAAATAAAAACCTGTAAGGGTCTATACCGTAAGGAAAAAACAAAAGCCAGCGATATTTCGTTGGCTTTTGTTTTATATACTCTTAATTATATTTGCAAAAACGAATTTACTATGATCATAGGAGTTCCAAAAGAAATAAAAACACTTGAAAATCGTGTAGGCCTAACTCCTGCACATTGTGCAGACCTTATAAAAACAGGTCACAAACTGATTGTAGAGACAAAAGCCGGTGAGGGTTCAGGATTTTCGGATAATGAATATAAAAACGCAGGAGCACAAATTTGCCAGGCTTCAGATGTCTATAGGGAAGCCGACCTGGTGGTAAAAGTAAAAGAACCACTCGAAACAGAATATGCCCTGATCAGAAAAGGGCAAACAATATTTACCTATTTTCATTTTGCTTCATCCCGTCAGCTTACGGAAGCAATGATCAAATCAGGAGCTGTTTGTATTTCCTATGAAACAGTGGAGAAATCAGATCGTTCATTACCTCTTTTAGTTCCCATGTCGGAAGTTGCCGGAAGAATGGCTGTTCAGAAGGGAGCAAATTATCTTGAAAAACACAATCATGGAAGAGGAATTCTATTAGGAGGCGTACCTGGTGTTCCTCCTGCAAACGTTGTAATACTTGGAGCTGGTATTGTCGGAGCAAATGCAGCCAAGATGGCAGCCGGTCTTGGTGCTCGTGTAACAATCATGGATATAAATCTCACCAGACTAAGACAGTTGGATGATATTATGCCAGCCAATGTTACTACTTTATTCAGCAGCCAAAGCAATGTTAATGAAGCAGTAAAGACCGCAGATTTAATAATCGGAGCTATCTTGGTACCAGGAGCTAAAGCGCCCATACTTATTACCCGAGAAATGCTAAAAACGATGAAACCAGGAACGGTCCTGGTAGATGTAGCTGTAGATCAAGGAGGATGTATTGAAACCTGTAAACCTACCACACATGAAAATCCAACCTATATTGTGGATGGTATTGTTCACTATTGTGTTGCAAATATGCCAGGAGCAGTTCCATTCACCTCTACCCTTGCTTTGACTAATGTTACCTTTCCTTATGTGTGCCAAATTGCCTCAAAAGGATGGCAAAAAGCTTGCAAAGAAAATCAAGAATTGAAACTGGGTCTAAATGTGGTTAACGGACAAATAGTTTATAAAAAAATTTCAGAAGCATTTGATTTGCCCTATTCTGAAGTTGAGCAACATTTAGGCTAAAAGAATCAGGACAATCAGACAAATCATAAAATATCAAAAAGCATTTTTCCAGGAAGAATTCAATCTGAAATTTTTCCTGGTGCTTATTCTATTTTTGGGATCTAGTCTGGCTTTTAATTATAGTTTTGATTTTGAAAATTCAATCCTGGAAAAGTATGCAGGGCAGAAAATATATAATGTGTATCTGTTTCTCTTTTATTCAGTGCCTTTGTTATTTCTTTCTCTTGCCTATGCCTACTTTTATGACAGAAAACTCCATTTACGCTCTTTATCGTACTGGTTTACAATACTTTTTGTAATTCTAATATTAATTTTTAGTGAAACATCATTTTATTTATACCGTGACTGGATCAGAGCAGTAATACCAATTGAAATCAGTCAGTTCATTTCTTCCTTTGTTTCGGAACTTATAAGTTCCTCCATTATTATCGTCCCTATCCTTGGCTACTGGTACTGGGTAGATCGGAAAAGTATACCTCTATATGGATTTCAGAAAAATTCCCTGGACCTGGCGCCCTATTTATGGCTTCTCCTGCTTATGGCTCCTTTTATTCTTTGGGCATCATTTCAACAAGATTTCCTGAATTATTATCCTGAATACAAGCCAAGTTTAGCAGAAAATTATCTTGGATGGCCCTATTGGGCGACCTTTGGCATCCATGAAATATTCTATGGGATGGGATTTTTATCTATAGAATTTTTGTTCAGAGGATTCCTGGTGTTGGCAATGATCAAATACCTTGACAAAGGAGCCGTATTCATTATGGTTGCTTTGTATTGCTACCTTCATTTCGGAAAGCCCTTGGGAGAAGCAGTTGGATCTATTTTCGGAGGTACAATTTTAGGAATTATTACCTATTATAGCAGGTCTATCTGGGGAGGATTATTGATTCATCTGGGCATTGCTTATCTGATGGATCTGTTCGCTGTAATACAACACCTGTTAAAAAATCATTTCTAGAAAAATGAATTTAACTCAATATAAAATACTTCTAAAAAGACTTGGACTCTTAACCCTCATTTATACACTTTGCAGGGTTTGTTTCTTTGTTTATAACTACTCATATTTCAGAGAAGCTTCTGTCACTTCAGTTTTTGAAGCCTTCCTGGCAGGTATAAGGTTTGACCTTTCTGTTATATTTATGGTCAACTTGCCATTTACCCTGCTGTCACTGATTCCTGTAACTTTCATTACCAAACCGGGATATCAGAAATTTCTTAAAATACTATTTCTGATTGTCAATGCTCCTCTTCTTTTCGTTAACCTTGTAGACATTGAATTCTTCAGATTTACAGGAAAAAGGTCCACGTTCGAGCACCTTGCAGGTTTAGAGAAAGACATCCTAGACCAGGGACCACAACTGGCGTTGAATTACTGGCCAGTATTGCTGGCAGGGATAATTATCGTTGCATTTATTGCCTGGCTGTATCCCAAACCAAAAAGTACAATGAACGTACGGCTGAAATTGTATTTTGCAGCCCCTTTATTGATTGGTTTTCTTGCATCTAATATTTTAATCATCCGCGGAGGTTTGCAGTTAAAGCCTTTAAGGCCAAATCATGCCTTTACGTTAAATCCGAATATTCTGGGAAATCTTGTACTAAATACTCCATTTTCCCTCATAGCAACATCCAATATTCAACCTGTTCAGAGAGTTAATTTCTTTTCTAATCAGTCAGAATTATTCAGTCTTATTAAAAAGTTAAAAGTAAAGAAAGCTGTTTCAACCAAAGAAAAAGAAAACGTAGTAATTCTGATCTGCGAAAGCTTCGGATCCGAATATACAGGACTTGGAAATAACTATAAAGGCTTTACTCCATTTCTTGATTCTCTTGCCCATCAGGGTGTATGGATGAAAAATGCTTATGCAAACGGTCGCACTTCCATTGAAGCATTACCAAGTATACTGGCTTCAATACCTTCTTTAATGAGTGAGCCATATATCACTTCGGCATATCAAACGAATGAAGTTGTGGGACTCGGAAATATCCTTCAAAAAGAAGGTTATCATACAAGTTTTTTTCACGGAGGTAAGAACGGAACCATGGGGTTTGATGTATTTGCCCACAATGCAGGTTTTGAAGAATATTATGGTAAAAACGAATATCCTGATCCGGATAAAGATTTTGACGGAAACTGGGGGATATTTGATGAACCATTCCTTCAGTTTTTTGCAAATAAACTCAGTACCTTTAAGCAACCCTTTGCTACAGGCCTGTTTACATTAAGCTCACATCCGCCTTACACAATTCCTGAACAGTATAAAGGCAAGTTTCCCAAAGGAGATCTTCCGATTCATGAATGTGTTGCTTATTCAGACAATTCATTAAGAAAGTTTTTCGAAACTGCTAAAAAACAACCTTGGTATTCCAATACCTTGTTTATTATCACAGCCGATCATACTCAGATGTCTTCGAAGCCTGAATATTCTAACGACCTTGGTGCTTTTGATGTGCCTATGATTTTATTCCACCCTTCGAAAAAAATTACAGTACCAGATGACGAAAGGATTTGTCAGCATGCGGATATACTTCCCACTGTACTTGACTTTCTAAACATCGATAATCCTAAGAGCAATTATTTCGGCACTTCTATGTTCTCTAAAAAAGAAGAAGAAGGCTATGCGTTGACCTTTTCTAATGGCTCCTATAACCTGATAAAAAAAGATATGTACCTATCTTTAAATCAGGAAAACAAATGCCAGTGTTTTAAAATAGATCCCCCAAGAACCATCACCCATTTACCAGAAGTGCCTGAACAGAAAAAGTTGGAATCGGTTTTAAAAGCTTATGTACAGTACTTTAATAACGGGCTGATAGATAATAATTGGTACAGCAGTCAAACCCCATAAGTGATAACTCAGTTTTCAGGAAAAGGAGGTAATCCATTAACATAGCTTACCTCCTTTGTTTCGTGATTAACACTGCAACAAAAAGTATTGATGCCGTTGGTAACGACAAAATAAGGAGCTTTCAGAACGAAGTTATAGGTCGCTGCCTGCTTAAAAACACCTTCGGTAATTTTCACTTCCGGGGCTTTGCATTCAATAAGGAGAAAAGGTATAGCTTCTCTGTTATAAACAACAATGTCTGACCTTTTCCGTAGCTTATTGTAACTAAGTCCCGACTCACATTTAATCAGGGATTTAGGATAATTGAACTGAGTAATGAGCATATTTATAAAATGTTGCCTTACCCATTCTTCAGGAGTTAAAACAACATACTTTTTTCTTAGTATATCAAATATCCATGTTTTATTTTCGTAATCTTTAATTTTAATATCGAATGCTGGAAGATTGAGGGGAATCATAAAAACAAATTTATCAAATTTTTTAATGCCATGAAAACAAAGGAAGAAATCGTAAAAGACTGGTTACCAAGGTACACAGGTACACCTATCTCCGAATTTGGAGAATATATTCTTCTTACAAACTTTATCAACTATGTTGAATTGTTCGCGGAGAAATTTAAGGTAGAGATTCAGGGAAGAAACAGGGCTATGCAAACAGCCACTGCCAATAATATTACGATTATTAATTTTGGTATGGGAAGCGCTATGGCAGCAACTGTGATGGACTTACTTTCGGCAATTCCACCCAAGGCTGTCTTATTTCTTGGAAAATGTGGCGGTCTGAAAAAAACAAAATTAGGAGACCTTATACTTCCGATTGCAGCCATCCGTGGTGAAGGTACCTCTGACGATTACGCACCTCCTGAAGTTCCGGCTCTTCCTTCATTTCGTTTACAAAGAGCTGTATCCAGTATGATTAAAAAACATGAACTGGATTATTGGACAGGGACAGTGTACACGACTAACAGAAGAGTTTGGGAACATGATGAGAAATTCAAACAATATCTCAGAGATATTCGCACAATGGGTATTGACATGGAAACTGCAACTATATTCGTTGTAGGTTTTATGAATGGAATTCCTCACGGAGCATTGTTACTGGTTTCTGATAATCCAATGGATCCAGAAGGAGTAAAAACGGAAAAAAGTGACAAAACCGTAACTGAAAAATATGTAAAAAGACATCTCGAAATTGGTCTTGACTCACTCACTGAGCTTGCCGGATCAGGAGAATCTGTCAAACATCTAATTTTTGAATAAAAAAGAGGGACTTAAATTTGAGTCCCTCTTTTTTTATTTCTTTAGATAAGCCGAAAACATCCAAACCTGTTTCTCTTTCTGTTTGATATAATCGCTCATCAAAGAGTTTGTCCCCTCATCTTCTGCATCAGAAGCCAGTTTTAATATTTTTCTCTCTTCCACCAAAAGTATTTTAAATGCCTGAAGAATGAGAGAGACGGCTTCTGTACCTTCAAACACATTCTTAACTTCTTTTATTTCTGATTTCTTTTGGTAATCAGAAAATGCATGCTCAGGAACAAAACCTAAAGTAAGAATTCTTTCAGCGATCTCATCTATTTTAATTTGTACTTCATTGTATAGTTCTTCGAATTTCGCATGCAATTCGAAAAACTTCTCCCCTTTAATATTCCAGTGAAATCCTCTTAGGTTTATATAAAATAACTGGTAGTTAGCTAACAGAATATTTAATTCTTTTGACAGGATCTGAGACTTTTCCAAATCCAGACCTATTAGACTTGCGTTTTCCATATCGTTCAGGTGTTAATTATAACTCAAAAATAGAAAGCTGAAATGAATAGAAAAAATCAATAATATCAATAAAGAAATAGATAAAACTTATTCCTCTGGTTGATAAAAATCACCCTTTTGAATTCCCAGGTTGTACTCTTCCCAGAAAAAAACCAGGTTGATTTGAAACAAAATTTCACATACTTAATTTTACCTATAGACTTTATAGACTTATTTAAAAAGGTAATTTAATTAGTAGGAGAATCACTCAGTATATGGATTTTAAGAAACATAAAATCAATCCAGAGAATAAAATGGCAGCATTTATCTTAATGTATGTTCTCTTTATTTTTTTTGCTCAGGCCCTGCTGAAATTAAAGCCGGAGAATACTACTTCAACACAATACATCAATGAACAAAAGTCCATTATCATAAGGACTATCAGCGAATAAACATTCTCTTCTGCTTAACAAAATCAAATATTTATGAATGAATTATTACTGAGCATATCTATACCAGTATTTTTATTGGCTGTTACTGTAGAATACTTTTTTTCAAGAAAAAAAAATATAGAAGCATATACATTTAACAGTACCATTTCAAATTTGAGTATAGGTGTCGCTGAACGTCTTTCCAACCTTGCTTTGACAGGGATCTTCTATTCTATATTCACCCTCATCTATAATCACTTTGCCATCTTTACCATCAAAGAGACGTTTTCCTCATGGATATTGATTTTATTTTTGACTGATTTTATTTGGTATTGGTATCACCGGTTTAGTCATGAGGTGAATATTCTTTGGGCAGCTCACATAGTTCATCATCAAAGTGAAGAATTTAATCTAACAGTATCTGCAAGGATTACAGTTTTCCAGGCTCTGATCAGAAATATCTTCTGGTGTATACTGCCCTTAATAGGATTTCCTGTCCATATGGTAATTATGATTCTTATTATTCATGCAGCTTATAGCTTCTTCACTCATACAAGATTGGTAGGTAAACTTGGCTTTCTTGAATACATTTTTGTCACCCCCTCTCATCATCGCGTACATCATGCCTCCAATGCTCATTATCTCGATAAAAACTATGCAGATATATTTATATTCTGGGACAAACTCTTTGGAACTTTTGCAGAAGAAAAAGAAGAGCCACAATACGGACTTACCCAACCCTTAAACAGTAGAAGTTTTCTTTGGCAACATTTCCATCAACTCATTGAATTAATGAGTTCTGTAAAGAATGTACATGGAGTAAAACAGAAAATAAAGATCTTACTGGGAAAGCCTGAAACATTATCTTCAGAGCTTAGACCACAACTAGAGAAAAAATTTCTTTCAGTAAAAAATATTGCTAATAATCAAAAGAGATATATTCAAAAAAAATATATTTTGGCACAAATAAGTATTGTCATTCTATTACTTACAGCGCTTGTTCCACTTTATCAGAATATTTCCGGAGGATTGATATTTCAATTGAATGCTTTAATTTTAATTACACTTATCAATTGCGGTGCAATAATGGAACAAAAGTCATGGATCTTTCATCTTGAATGCTTAAGATTTATAATTATCTCTGCAATCCTGTCCTTCTATTTCCCAGACCCTGCGCTTATTTCAGTGCTACTTAATGTAATTCTCTTACTTTGCTTTTTCTTTTCTGATTTCAAGAGAATGTTCCTGGTATTTATCTATGGTAAATTTTTCTATGGAAGAGCAGTTAATTTAAGTAGTAAGTGATAAGTAATAAGCAGAAAACGCAAGGCGGAAAGCTAAAAGTATAAGCTCTTGCATTTTGTCTCTGTGTATTTTGTGTCTTTTCTGTATACCTCTGTTAAATAATCACCGATAAAATTATAAGTAATTACTTTTTATATAAACAACTTGATCTTGATAAGATTTTCAAGTGATTGAACGGAAAGCGAAAAGGTGAAAGTTAAATGCCATATTTTAAAAGCTCTTTCGATTTTTCTCTGTGTATCTCTGAGTCTTCTCTGAAATAATTTAAATTATAAATGATAAGTTTATTAGTAAAAAACTGAAGGCCTAAAGCTGAAAGTAAAAAGTAATTAAAGCTTTTGTGATTTTCAATACTCTCTTTCTATGAAATAATCAACATTAAAAAGCAAAAGCCTGCTTCGCTTGAAGACAGGCTTTCACAAAAGAGAAAAACAAATTTATTATTGATTGTTTAGCGTCAGAATTTCTTTTTGCTTACTTAACGTTTCGGTATCAAAATTTAGGAAGCCAAAATCGTGGTTGTATTTTTGTCCTTGATCTAGCACCCATGATAAGAAGAGACGGATATTCTTATTATTGTTGGCTGTGTCATAAACTACATTGACATTTTCAACAGGAATTGAAGATATTTCTTCTTTCTCAAGTTTTTCAATCACTTTATCAAGGTTGTCAAATATTTTTTCATCAACATCCAGTTTTCCATTATCATTGATATCCAATGGAAGTACAGCAATCCCATCTACAGTTCTTCTTGTCGAAAGGTCATAAATGAATCCAAGGTTATTGTAAGTTACTCCCGCTGTATCTTTCTTTACAGCTTGAATAAGGTATTTATCATCACCACTTATTCCTTTCCCCTTTATAGCAGACTGCTCATATCCGAAATGATCCGCAAAGGCAATAGGAGCGCAAGATTTGCTTTCACGGGTATATAGATTCACCTCATACTTTTGCTTCTTCTTTTTCTCTTCAAACTGTTCATTCTCATCTTCAAAGAACAATTCCTTATATTCCTTTTCCTTCAACCCCTTTTCTGAAATATTCTTTAAAGCCGGATTATTAATATTAGCAACAGGAAGTATAGCATATTTTCCCAGCACAACAGATTTCTCAGTTTGTGGAATATCCTCTTTTTTTCTTTCGTAAGAGACAATTTTCAAATCGGCAGTTTCATTCGGCTGTAGTTTAGAAACCACTTTTACATCTACCTCCGGATGAAGTGCTTCATATTCTTTAGCCCATTTCTCAAGAAGTGGATAAGTAAACTTAGTTCCTGTAATGACTAATTTTTCCTGGCTGATATTCTGTGCATTCAAAGATGCAGATGCCAATAACAGAAGAGCGGCATTTAGTAGTCTTTTCTTCATTTCTTTCTATGTTTTAAAGATGAATTATTAATGGAAAAATAAATTCTAAATAAACTCTATAGAATTAATAGACAAATATAAAAATTGTTTAAATGCCGGAATACAAATTAAACCCGAACTTGAGGAGAATACCTAAAAGCCAATAATGGCTGCTCAAGAAAATTAGAAGAATCTACTTTTAAAAGTTTACCAATAGCTTTAGAAAATTTACTACTCAAGCAAAGTTAGGCGGAGGTACAAAGTATTGTATACCAATCGCTTTGTCAACAAAATAGTATTAGAGAATCTTATAGGAGTACCAAAAAATTATTCCGCAGCACCAGGAAATAGAAAACTGCGGTTCGACATAACCTGTTGATTTCCTTTCCTTCACTGCTACCAAAGTAGAGGGTGGAGCATTGCTCAGTGGTCTGTTATTAATCAGGTTGACAATAAAGGTTTTTACATTGAAAAATCTGGTGGTACTAATTTCACTTCAATTAGCTTTGTTCCGTCAACTAACGGTTCTGCCTCAATTTATTGATAAGGAATTTTCAAATATTGCTTATTACAGATTTAAAAAAATTGACGGACAATTTGAATATAGCCAGACCGATGGTTAAGTGAAGAATCTACTGTTATAAAAATTTATCCTAACCCTTCTCTGGATGCCTTTAACCTGCAGATTAACGAATTACAAAAATTTCATTTAGCAGCATATTCCTCAACAGGGTAAATTCCTCAACAGGACAAGAATTAGAACAAAATGACAATCTACCTAAAGGAACTACATTAATTGGACTAAGGGAGTTTATACTTTAAAATTTTTCTAAATACGCAGTGGTATGTATACAAACTGGTGAAAGAATAAATACTCTACATTTTAATACTCAAGGCCTTTAAACTTGCGTTTAAAAGCCTTTTTTATTTATTACTATTTAATTAAGGTTTAATACTATTTTTATATATTTATAACGCATTAATAATCAAACAACACCATTCGATCTAAGATATTCTGATATGGTAAAATACTTTTTACAACTTACTATTCTCCTTGTATTCATTAGCTCATGCAGCACTGAAAAGAAGCAACCTGAACGTACTAATCAATTTGTGAAAGTAAACAATACAGGATTTTACGTAAATGGCAAACCCTACTATTTTTTGGGAGCCAACTTCTGGTATGGAATAAATCTTGGTTCAGAAAAGGGAGGCCAGAGAACACGTCTTATCAGGGAATTAGATCGCCTTCAAAATTTGGGAATTACCAATCTTCGAATTGTTGGTCTGAGCGAAGGTCCAGATGATCAGCCCTACAGAATGCTTCCTGCAGTTCAAACTGCACCCGGAAAGTTTGATGAAGATCTGTTAAACGGTCTTGACTATTTACTTTCAGAAATGGCTAAGAGAAAAATGTATGCTGTAGTATGTCTAGGAAACTTCTGGCCATGGTCAGGCGGATTCGGCCAGTATATGTTATGGAGCAAGTCTGCGGATAGCATCCCGTACCCTCCTCCTCACCCTGGTGGAGATTGGGATAGATATCAGAAATTCTCAGCAAAATTTTATTCAGATACTGCAGCTGTTCAAATGTATTACAATGCTGTCAAAAAAATTGTAACAAGAAAAAACTCAATCACAAAGGTTAACTACAAGGATGATCCAACCATTATGTCATGGCAACTATGCAATGAGCCAAGAGGAATGAATAACCAAAAGAAATACAATAAATGGATTGATTCCTCTGCTGCCCTCATAAAGCAATGGGATCCAAATCATTTAGTCAGTGCGGGAACAGAAGGATATACATCCGGACCGGAATATGCAGGGGTAGATGTAAAAGAAAATAACAACGGACCCAATATAGATTATGTAACATGCCACGTCTGGGTTGAAAACTGGGGATGGTATGATCCCAAGAGAAATGATAATACTTATGATTCGGCGGTTTTTAAAATGGAACAATATCTGAAGCTCCATGTTGATGGGGCCAGGAAATTAGGTAAGCCTTTGGTGATTGAAGAGTTTGGTCTTGCAAGAAATGATGGAAATTTTTCACCATCTGCACTTACTACAGTAAAAGATCATTATTATTCAAAAGTATTTCAGGAAGCATACAACTATGCATCTTTAAGTTCACCAGTAGCTGGTGTAAATTTCTGGGCATGGTCTGGAGAAGGAAGACCTAAAGTTCCTGGTACTATCTGGAAAAAAGGTGATCCTTTCACAGGAGATCCTCCACACGAGCTCCAAGGTTGGTATTCAGTTTATGATACAGATACTTCAACCCAATTGGTGATTAAAAAGTACGCCAATAAGATGAATTCTTTAAATTAGAAATAAACAATTCTATAATAAGCAAAGGATGATTATCTAATCAATCCTTTGCTTTTTTATTTTTGCTAAATACATTTTACACCAATAGATGAATACAAGACAAGAAATTGATTTGAGTACCTATAAACGAAGAGGGATGCTTGAAATCTTTTCTAAAAAACTAATCCCTTTCGTAAGCACTTCAAGCAATATCGATATTACTAGGTTTAGAAAGAGCGTGAAAGAAAATAACCTTCGCTTTTTTGCCAGTATATGTTTTGCATTAAGTAAGGTAGCAAATGAAATACCTCAGTTCAGACACAGAATCATAGATAACAAACTTTATGAGTATTCCAGTATTGATCCGGGTTACACAGTTCTTCTGCCAGATAATGAATTTTCCTTTTGTTCTACAAAGCATTCAACTGATTTCCCCACCTTCTATGCGAATGTGCTAAAGGATACAAGGGATGTCCTATCAGATAAGGATGAATCCAATGGAGATAACAATCATCAGTTTTACATCACGAGTGTTCCATGGTTTTCTTTTACGTCATTAACTCATCCTTATGATCCTGTTAATGGAACCATACCAATCATTGCTCTTGGCAAATACTTTGAGGAAAACGGCTCATATAAAATGCCTGTCGGACTTCAGATACACCATGGAGTCATGGATGGATATCATATGGGATTATTTTATGAAAAATTGCAGAAAATGCTTGATGAACCAAGCTGGCTTATAAAATAAAACAAAGAGCAAGTTTCATTTGAAGGAAATTAAGAGACTATTAGACGGCCTTTTTTGTTTCCTTTAGGTTGACAATAGTATAGTAAAATTCAGTTTTTACTCCAGCATTTTTCTTAAATGATTTCTTAAAGAATTGGAGGCTTCAGGAAGGTCTATGATAATTTTTATGAATACCTTCTTGTTTTCAATAGAAAGCTCGTCTAATTTAATCTCCTCATTTTTCAGGAAACTCTGTAAATCTTGAGAAGTTAAAATCAATTGTTGAATTTCCAGATTGTACATGTCTTCTTCGACATCAGAAGACTCAATAAAGAACTCAGATGTTACTATCTCTGACAAAAGTCTCAGGATAGGAAAGAATGTTGTATCCTTTTCCTCCTTTTTCAAACCTTCAACCTTGGGAGGAATCAATAACATATCTGATGCTTTTACAATCCCTTTACCAAAATAAAGTTCTGTATCAACCCCTGCATTACCAGCAAAAGCGGATGTAAATAATGCTTTACGTACTATTTCAACCTTTTGCCAACCTTCACTTAAAGCTTCAATTTCTTTATAATAAGTCTGATAATATAATGCAATAGCTGAAGCTATCTGAGGCGTAGCAGATGAGGTTCCAGCACCTGACAGGCTTACTTTATCTGTGCATCCAAACATTGCCCAAGGCAAATTGGGTGTAAAAGCAGCTATTGCCGTTCTCATGAATCGTCGAGGACCATAATTACCTTGCATGATCTTAACGTTGGGAATAAAATCAAATTTAAAGTAAGGAGTGTAATCATAAGTAACACCACAAGCCGCTATTACACGATTAAATCTGGCAGGATATACAAGTGTTCTAGGAGTAACTCCGCCAAAATTATTTCCAGCCGCCGTCACAATTATGATGCCCTTATCATATGCCTTATTGACTAGTTTTGCCCAATCTCTGGTTGGTGCGCCACCCATGCTCATAGTAATAACATGGCATCGATTATGAGGATTATCATATAAAGTAATAATGTATTCGAGCGCTTCTTCAAATGCTTTACTTCTAAAAAGTACGACTGAGCTTGCGATCCTGATTGGAACAATTTCAATCCCGTGCTCAGCAGAAAGGCCTAAAGTAACTGTAAAATTAAAAGTATTGTCAAATGATCTTCCAGCAAGGATACTTAGGGTCCCACATCCATGTCCACCATTCATACCACCGCCTTTGTCCTCTGCTGATCCAGTCTCACCTTCACCTGTAAAATTCTTTTCAAGATCTTTTCTGATCAATGATTTTGGATAAGTAATATGATCGGGATCATAACCTGTATCAAAGTGGGCAATACGTATAACGCTCTTTTCAGTACGCTGGCTTAGTATTTCAGCCACTTTATTTCTTGCAGATTCTAATTGAGAATAATCATCTTTTAAATGCCAAATCTGTTTTTCATCATTCAGTGGTCTGGTCCAGTTGTTATCATACTGAATTTCCTGAGTACAATAACGATCTGCTCCTCCGAACAACTCCTCCTTTTGACCTACCTGCACAGATGATCTCAAATTGGGGAAAGGTTCTTCGAGTGTATTACTATAGTCCGGCTCAATAAAATCTATGTCACCATTATTTTTATTCTCCCTGAAAATTTGGTGTGCCTTATCCCAATCATTTTCTTCTTGAAGAGCCACATTTAGATCTTTTTCTCCTAACTTAATAAAAGTAGGTTTTTCCTTTTCTTGATCAATGTGTTTCTTCTTATGGTCTTCCTGATGAAGGATCAAACCTTTGTAGTATACTTTCATAGATCCAGGTTAAAATATTTTGGCTTTGTATATTTTTTAAAAAACAGAATACTCAAAACACTTATCCCAATAACCTTTAATTATTAGAATATTTAACCCAAACTCTTTAAATCAAAAAATGATTATTAACTACAATTAATAAAAATATAGTTCAGAAATTTAAAAAAGAGAAATTACAGCGTCACCAATAAAAAAAGCCTCGAAAATCGAGGCTTCTTTTTGTGGGACGTACTGGACTCGAACCAGTGGCCCCCACGTTGTCGACGTGATGCTCTGAACCAACTGAGCTAACATCCCATAATCGTATGCGAATTACATATTATTTCTTTATAAATGCAAATTCAAAATTAACTCTAGGCATTTTTTCCTGAAGGATCCAACCTTAATTCACTCTGTCCTGAATAAGATTTCAAAGAAGGTATAAAAGACAATAATGTTATTCCAATGATGAATATTATGCCCAATGTCAAAGTACTTGGCCTCATGCTTCCCGTTATTTCTTCTAATACACCAAATAGGAATAAACCGAAAACACAAGAAAGTTTTTCAGCAATATCATAGAAACTAAAATATGACGCATGGTCTGTCGTTTGCGGAGGAATCAGTTTGGCATAAGTGGATCTGGACATCGACTGAATTCCTCCCATTATAAAGCCAACCACTATTGCCAGCATATAAAATTGTATGTCAGTCTTAACAAAGTATGCTGCGACACATACAAGAACCCATACAACATTAATGTAACGAAGAGTACTGATATTGCCTATTTTATCTGAAAGTTTTGCACTCAAGTTTGCACCTACAATGGCGAGAAGCTGGATAATAAGGATAACAATTATCAACTCACTCATCTTAAGGTTAAGTTCTCCTTCTGCAAATATTACTGCCATGTACATAACAGTCTGAACTCCCAGATTGTAGAAGAAAAATCCCGGTAGGAAAATCTTAAGATATTTTTCTTTTCTCACTTCTGAAAGTACTTGGCTAAGCTCCTTAAATCCACTCCATAGCCAATTTCCTTTACTTTCTTTTTTATAAACATTAGAAGGCAAATAATAAAAAGAATATTGAGCAAACGCAAACCACCACACTCCTACAGACAGAAATGAAATTCTCGAAGCCAACCCTGCATAGTATGATTTCGCCTGCTCCATGGCTACTGTTTCATTAAGACCTGTTGACATCAATTCATTTACCTTTCCGCTAAGATTAAAATACAGATCCGGCATAGTGAGCATTGTAATATTAAACACAAGAAGTAACACACTACCAATATACCCCATTGCAAAACCTTTTGCACTTAATCTGTCATACTGATCTTCAGTCGCTATTTCAGGGAGAAATGAATTATAAAATACTATACTGCCGCTATATCCCAGACCAGCTGTTATGAATGCAAGTACTGAGGTTGTTAATGTAAATTGTGATAATACACCTGCATCTTTATGAAAAAAATAAAGATATACACACCCCAGACTTCCCAAGTAACAGAACAATTGCATAAAAAACTTTTTCTTGCCAGTATTGTCCGCAATTGGAGTTAAAATTGGACTTAAAATAGCTGCAAGCAAAAAAACCACTGCGAGGGAAAATGAATATAACGCTGAACTATAAAACTCAAATCCCAGAAAATTTACTTTATTTGGCCTTTCTGGCATAATAGCAGCATAATAGCTCGGAAATATGGCTGTTGTTATAGTCAGATTGTAAGCAGAATTCGCCCAGTCATACATACACCATGCATTCTGTATTTTTTTATTATTTTTCATTGATATCTAGCGGATTATTTAATCTACTGTGGGTTTATTACCGGGATTTGCTCAATTAATTTACTTGCAAAATAAGAAAAAAGGGATAAATGGTTTACCTTGGTTTCTTATTAATTTAATACATCATTTTACGTAATGTCCTTTCTTAAGGTATCAAATCTTTCTAAAAAATACGCAAATCAGTCTGAATCTGCAGTAACAGATATATCTTTTGAATGCAATGAGGGTGAATTCATTGCAATAGTTGGTGAAAATGGTTCCGGAAAATCATCTCTGTTAAAACTCATCAATGGATTAATTGAACCGGATGAAGGAAGTGTTTTTCTTGAAGGAAAAAAAGTAAAAGGTCCTTCTGAAAACCTTGTCCCGGGGCACCCTGACATAAAGCTACTGTTTCAGGAATTCAATCTTTTCCCAAAACATACTGTAAAAGAAAATATCATCTATCAACTGAGGTACTTTTCCAAGGCTGCTCAGGAAGAACGGCTGAATGAGCTTATTAAAGTCTGTAAACTTGAAGGCCTAGAAAATAAACTTCCCTCTGAGCTTTCGGGCGGTCAGCAACAAAGAGTTGCATTGGCTAGAGCAATGTCGGACCGCCCAAAACTTCTGTTAATGGATGAGCCTTTCAGCAATCTGGATGTAATGCTGAAAGACCAGATTAAAATACAGGTGCTTGATCATTTAAGAAGCGAAGGTCAAACCATGATATTTATTACACATGACCTTCAGGATGCACTCAGTCTTGCAGACAAGATTATGATTATGAGGGCCGGACAAATAGTACAGCTTGATATCCCGGAAAAAATTTATGAGAAGCCGGTTGATGAATATTCGGCTTATCTATTTGGAAAGGTAAATATTTTTGATGCTGAAGAATTTCTTCAAACTACAGGTATTTCAGGATGCAAACCAACAAAATCAAAGATCAGTATCAGGCCGGAGCATTTCAGTATAACTAGAGAAGACAAAGGTGATTTCAAAGCTATCGTTGAAAGAATTTATTACAGAGGTGACAGCTATGAAATTGTTGCTACTGTAAAAAATAAAATTACAATACGTATTAATACCCGAAAAAAGGATATACTTCAGGGTAATGAGATAGCTATAAAATTAAGCAAATCCAAAATTCATTTTGTGGATTGAAATTGTAGAGACGCCATGCTGGCGTCTCCCTATCCACCACGTGCTACATTTAATTTATCCCCTATATTGAACGTTATTTGCTAGAGTTCAGATGTCGTTCATTAGCATAATTTTTGAGACGCCAGCATGGCGACTCTACACCATTCTTTTTCTATTCACTATAAATAAGACAACAGCTCCAACAACTAGCAATAAAGGCCATACATAAGCCATTCCTACTGCGAGACTTAAAACTCCATTCCATCCTGTACTGAAGGCTTCTTTAAATCGTACAAGGATACCGACCTCGGTCATTTCGGGCTCAGGAACATATTCAACCTTTTGATAAAATTTTACAACTATCGTACTATAGCTAACCTGATCTTTCAGAAAATTCAGCCGGTCTACCTTTGCTTCAATTTCTTCGTGAAGGGATGCTATCTGCTGTTCTGCGAGCAGAACTTCCTCCAGAGTTTTGGCATTATGCCTCAACAGTTCAATATACCTTTGTTCAACCTCACGCTTGGCTTTTAGTCTGGAGGCTACATCTACAAATTCACCGGATACATCTTCCGAGGTTATCGTTTTCTCATTCATAAACAAGGCCTCCTTTGAAAGTATTCTGATCATTGTATCAAAAGCAGAAGACGGAATGCGAAGAATCATTTTATTCGAATGTTCATAATTACCGGTTAGTAACTCTGAGCTTTCTACAAAGCCATTCAACTGATTTACCTGAACTTCCAGATGATCTGTTGTCTTTTGAAGGTCCTTTGTTTCAAACCTGATATTGGCTTTGCGTATGATTTTCCCTGGATCCTTAATATGAATATCTTTTTTTACATCAATAGATGCAATCTCCTGCGATTGGGCCGCAACATCTGCCGCTTCAGCCTTTTCTTCTTTTTGAGCACAGGAGGAAAATACATTAACAAAGAATAATGAGATAGCTATGATTCGTTTCATAATTAATACCTTTAAAAAGACCATAAGAAAAAAGTCTTCCGGAAAAAATCCGGAAGACAACAGTAAAAAATATGCTATTTAGTAGCCGGCGCATCACTGTTCATTTCTTTCGGAGCGCTTTCTGGTTCTGCCTTAACAAGCGAATCTTCTTTGGGAGCCTGAATCTCTGAAGAGTCAATTTCCTCAACACTTGCTTTTTGTGTAGTGTCACCTGGATTTTCTATTTTACCATGTTCATTATTGAATAAAGAATCACAGGAAGTAAGTGAACAAGAAGCAGCTATAGCTGCAAGGATCATTAAATTTCTCATAGGTGTATTTGTTAAATTTTACACTTCATCCAAAATTTATTTCAGGGTAACCCGTATAAAAAAAATATTTTAAAATTGGGTTACCTGATTTTCGTTTGTGTATTAAAAGGGCAAAACTTTAACTGGGATTAAGCAATAAAAAATTTAAATTTTAATCAATCCATTAGAAGATTTAATCAATGATGGGATAAATGATTAACAGGATTTTTCAAGGGCTAATACTTATTTTAGATTTAAAAAATGAGCTTTATTTCTGATGAGAAGCTAATCGAAGGAATGTATAATCCTTCTTCCGGGGCGCTGGAAATTCTTTACAAAAGACATTTTCCCATGATCAACCGGATGGTGATAAAAAACAATGGTTCGGAAAATGAAGCCATGGACATTTACCAGGAAGCATTTATTATATTCTATGAAAAATTGAAGACTGAAAATTTTAAACTTCAATGTCAGGCAAAAACATTCTTGTATTCTATTTGCAGAAATCTTTGGCTGAAAAAGCTGACAGAAAAGAAACGTTTTCCTGCAATCACAAACGAATCAGAAAATTTTATTTCTGTAGAAGATTCAATTCTGGAAGCTGAATATAGAGAAAATGATTTCCTTAAGTTGCAATCTGCATTGAACCTTATAGGAGAACCTTGCAAGGGTTTACTTGAGGACTTCTATCTGCACCAGAAGTCGATGGAAGAAATAAGGATAAAATTCCAATATACCAATGCAGACAATGCTAAAAACCAGAAATACAAATGTCTTCAAAGGTTAAAAAAATTATTCTTCAACCAATCTAAAGAAACAGAAAGTTATGAAGCCTGAATTATGGGATGAGATTGAAAGATTTCTTAAAGGAGAATTAAATCCTTTGGAAACGTCAGCGTTTCAGGCTAAGCTAAAGTCTGATTCCGCATTCAGAGAGAAGTTTGAGCAACATAAGGAATTACTAAATACCTTTCAGCGGTATTCAGAAAGACAAACACTGCAAAAAAGGTTGAATACTATTCCATTGAAAAAGGAAGGTAGCAAATTCAGACTAAATGTAAAAACATATGCAGTGGCTGCGTCGCTGACCTCTTTATTTACATTAGTCGGTGGTTATTTCTATTTGAAATCAAATAACAATAATGCTGAATACAAAGCCTTGAAAAAAGATGTTGACCACATCAGAACATGGCAGCAGGTCATTACTCAAAAGCTTAATACTCCAAGCTATAATGCATCTGTTACCGGTCTGCTTTTAAACAGAAAGGGCTATATTCTCACAACTGCGCACGGTTTGAAAGGAGCGGACAAAATAGAAGTTGAAAACAATTCAGGATCTTTCAGCGCCAAACTCATTAAGCTTGATGAGTTTAACGATCTTGCATTGTTAAAAATTTCAGATACCCTGACAAACTTACCGGTCCCGAATTATAGCCTGTTTACAAAGGCACCCGAAATTGTTGAAAAATCCTTTATACTTGGCTATCCAGATAAGGATATGGTTTATGGAGAAGGCGTAATCGTTTGCACCAATGGCTTTAATGGAGATACCACTTCTTTTCAATTGAATATATTTGCAAACCCAGGAAACAGCGGGAGCCCTGTATTCAACGATAAGGGTGAATTGATAGGGATAATTAAAGGAAAACCAAAAGATTCCCCAGGAGCCTCTTATGCAGTCAAAGGTGAATTTATTCAAGAATTTATTAAAAGCTCAAAAGAAGACTTAAAATTAAACAGAAGAAACAAGCTTAAATCATTGAATAGAAAGGACAAAGCTAAGCAGCTTGAAAAGTGTATTTATAGGGTGAAGATTTATTAAAAAGATTCCAATTGCGATATAAGTAAAATTTAAGTTATTTGAACTTCAAACAATATATCAATTGTTTGAATGAAGATCGAAATACAACATGAACGACATCTCCAACAAAGAAGATATCAAGACATTGGTAGATCGCTTTTATGAAAAAGTAAACAGTGATGAATTGCTATCTCCCATATTTAACGATCATGCTGAAGTGGACTGGCCAGAACATCTTCCAACTATGTATGACTTCTGGAACAGCCTTCTTTTTGGTTCTATGGAGTACAAAGGACAGCCCTTTCCAAAACATATGACTTTGCCTGTAACGAAAGAGTATTTTGAAAGATGGATACAGCTATTTACTGCTACATTAGAAGAAAACTTTGTGGGACCTAAGGCAGATGAAGCGTTAGCAAGAGCTATGAACATTGCCAGAGTATTTATGACTAAAATGGGCTTATTGTAATTTGGTTTTATGCTCAGATGATTCCAGCAACTCCTTAATCATCTCACCCTTCCAACAATCAGGAATTGTGCAATTTAAAATCGAAGCCAGCGTAACAGGTAAATCATAATTATGTAATCCATCCGGAAGGCGAAACCCAACCTGGATTCCCGCCCCTGCAATAATCAAAGGCACCTCTCTCAACTTCTTTGATCTGCCTCCATGGCCTTTTCCATTAAATCCATGATCTGAAGTGATGATGAAAATCGTGCTGTCCAATGCATTTCCGGCCTTTAACCTTTTTATTATAACACCGGTAAGTGAATCAGCTTTCTCAACAGCAGTTTTATATTGAATACTTCTATAACCAAAGGTATGACCTGCTTTATCTACAATATCAAGATGAATGAAGGTAAACAATGGCTTTTCTTTAACAATATAATCTGAAGCTTTTAATATCAGTCCACTGCCCTTTTCATAAAAACTATATGTCAAGGTATTAAGCTCTATCAGCTCTGTAAACTCCTTCCATTCGTGAAACACTGCAATATTTCCCTCAGGATACCTTTCTCTCATAACCTTGAAGATTGTAGGCACTGTATTTCCTTTTTCCTGATTGCAAAAGGTACGTTCCTCAAAGTCTGACTTTCTCCATTTATTATCCCATATCTGATGATCGGAAGTTGATACTCCCATAAGTAAAGACGCCCAATTAGGATTACTCAAAGTTGGCAGGACAGCATTAACATTATAGGAATAAGAACCTTGAGAAGCTAAGCTGTCCCATACTGGTGTATCAGCTTTATTTAATATCCTTGATCCCAGCCCATCAACACCTATGAAAACTATTCTCTTCTGGCTAAAAACAGATGAAATGGAGAGACAGAAAAAAAGCAAAACAAAATAAAATTTCCTCATCGCAAGACCTTTCTTAATATTTAAGTCATTACGATAAAAAAAGTTATAAAAAAAGGCGGGAGATTACTCTCCCGCCCAACTTTAAATTAACCAAAACATAGAAACTATTACTCGATAATGACTTTATATATCTTTTGAATATTGCCCGAATCTATCATCACAAAATACAAACCACTTGGAAAGCCTGAAACATCTACTGCAAGACCATCACCTGATTTTAGATCTGCACCGTTATTCTGATAAACTATATTTCCGAAAGAATTCTGAATGCTTATCACCAGTTCCTGGTTTTCATCTACCTGCGACTCGATATGAAGGACGTCCTTTGCAGGGTTAGGATAAACAGCGAAAAACAGGTTTTCAAAATTCACAGCCACTATCTTACTTAAGGTTTGACTGCCGTCGTTATCTACTTCTGTTACTCTATAATAAACAACTCCACTTACAGGATTTTTGTCAACAAAAGAGTAATTTGAAACCAAAGACGTATTGCCACCGGCTTTAACTGTTCCTATCTTTTGAAAGGATATACCGTCTACAGATCTTTCTACAATAAAACTATTGCTATTATTTTCCCATGCGGTACTCCAGCTAATTTCCACACCATTCTTAGCACCTTTGGCTGTAATATTCAAAAATTCGACTGGTAATATACAATCATATATAGCTTTTACCGGCACACGGGCACAAGGAGTACCGGCTGATATTGCCCATCTCCACATTCCTGGAACTGAAGATGCAGGTTGTCCCGACATAGGCCCAACAAATTTAACGGAAGAGGCATATGTTGTCCCCCATGTCATACCACCATTATACCAGCTCATATCATGATTATTCGGAGCTGGTTCAGCATATTCTATTCTGTAGTTCGTTCCTGCAGGTACTGAAACATTTGCAGGTACTTTCACCCATTGCCATGTACCGCCTGCTGTACAACCAGCACCTGAAGAATAACTATAAGTTACTGCTCCTCCGGGTATTATAGTTCCAGCTGAATTTACTATATTAAATGCCATGGTAGTGGGACAACCATAAACAATTACATACATCCAGACAGAGTCAATTACAAATGGAGTTATTGCATCAAAAACAAATTTGGTTTCATTCTGTACAGCACGCTGCCCTAAACCAGTAAAAGAACCAGTAGATGCTAGAGAAGGGCCTATTGTTGCTTTAAATGAAGACGTATCTTCCGCATAGAAAGTATAGTCAGAAGTCGCTGACGCAGAAAATGTATAAGTATTCCCTCCTTTTTTCAATAGATTAGCCGGGGCTGTTCCAGTTGGGCTGTTCCACCATTTGTATTTACCGCTATTTACAGGAGTAACAGATACGGTTGCATTTTGTACAGGACAAAATATAGTATTCTGAGGTACAGGCGCCGTTGTTGTAATTAAAGAAACATCAGAAACAGTACCGCATATTGGGTCTATAACATCAACCCTATAGGTGCCAGGAGTATTTACAAAGAAAGTCTTTGAAGAGTCATTTCCGCCAGCACGGGTTGGATAACCTTTATACCATTTATACTTCACTCCAACTCCCGCATGCCCCGCATCGAGCGTCACAGATGCCGGATCACATAAACTAAGATCAGGAATATCCACTGTAAAAGTATTTAATATAACTATTTGATCTGCTTTTGCACATGATCCATTGTCAGTAACGCAAACTGTATAGGTTCCAGGTGTTGTTATTACCCTTGAATAAGGAGCAGACATCCCAAATCCTGAAAGGCCATCCGACCACGAAATTGAAGTAGTTGAGGTATGAGGAATTCCTGCATCAATAGTAACAGAACCTCCTGTACCGCAGATAGTCTTGTCAGGACCAAGATTAGGCTGAGGGCCTGGGGCTCCATAAGCACATCCAGGAATAAATGATATATCATCAATTGCAAAATCAACATACTGATCACAACCGATTTCTGTTGTATTTTCTATACTGATGGTTGTAGGACCTGATACAGATCCGGAGTTCCACACAGTTTCGAATTTGACCCATGTTCCGCTTGAGGTAGGTGCTGAAATAGGTGTAGTTAAGTCCGTTGAGCCAACAGTAAATCGTAAAGTACCTGGAGGATTGTTATTATCCTTTAATGCATTAATCCAAACACTGAAGTAGTAGTTGGTATTGGGTTCTACAATAATGCCGCTTTGCTGCCATAGTTTAATATCCTTTGCACAGATTCCATCCACCATCAACATGTTATTGTCTGCAGAAGGAGAGTGATCGGTTAATGCTGCATTGAAAGCAGAGTTAAATATATTCGGATTACTTCCTACGTGAATAAAACCCGGAGAAGAGAAATTTTGAGTGGCTGGAGGGTCAAATTTCAAGTAACCATTTGTTCGTGTAGGATCACTGGTATATGTCCAATCAGCATAACCTTGAGAGAAATCACCATTTTTTACGAGGTTGGTCCCACTAGAAGTAGAAGAACAAACAGGCTGGGAAAAAACATGGCTTTTATGTAATATTATTATCAAAAAAATCAACAAGATTTTCTTGATGAAATTATCGGGGGACTTCATTTGATTGATATTTTGGTTAATAATCAGAAGATTATATATTCTTTAATACGGAAAAATGATCAAAGTAACCAGCGAATATTAACATATCAACAAAAAAATAGACGAAACAAATAAAATCACACACATATCAATAAAAAACAACACACCAATACAGAAAATATAACTATTCAAACAAAAAATTACACTAACAAGATTAAAATAAACTAAGCACCAAATTCACAACAGGTTGTAATAAAATACAAAAACTAGGATTAAAATGGCACTAAAGTCCAGGTTTAAGAATTTTAACTGCTCTCATATTTTGTGGAATGAAAATGTATTCCAAACCAGAAGAATTATTGGATAAAATTTAGAATAAAGGACATCTAATAATACTGACCCTAACAGGATTATCATAAAAATTGTCTGAATCTGGATTTACAAGATTATAGGAAAAATCTAATTTATAAATCAAAAATAAAACTCCATTTTTCAAATTCTCACCAAAACTGAAATTGCAAGCTTTAACCAAAATAAGAATCCTGTTTACCCTAAAATTCTGTAAATCCTGATTCAGACAAAAATAGCCCCGATAAATATCTGGGCTATTTGAAGACTATCTTGAATTTTAAATTTGCCTGCCTTTATAACCGCAAGTCAATTGACTTGCTCTCATTTGTAGGCAGAAGTCAAAAGATTTCAGCCAGAAAACCGAATAACAGACTTAACCCAGGAAGGGAATAAAATTATCTTTAATCGCAAATTTTCCATCATCACGCATATGTCCTAATTTTGAAATACTCTCTGTTGACGAAAAAGGTCCTCCAGGCTCAGCTCCTTTAACTAAATTTGCCTGTGCAATCAAAATATCTGCACTTGTCAAGCCTAGTGACGCTGTAACAGGTTTAACTTTTGACCAATATTTACCCATTTTTGCTTGGTTGCGCAAATCACCGATTCCTGAGAGTCAAACCATTCGATTTCACCTTTTTCATTAATATACCAACCGCTTTTCATTCTCGGCACACCGCGCGCTAGCCTTCCGAGGATGACAAACGCGGCCCAGCTGATCAAATGTAAAGCGATTTTAGGATTAATAAAAAAGTGTAAATCTATAACCGGATTACCAATCCAACCTGTAAACTTTTTTTAGCACGACACAGGGGGTTATTTCTTCACATATGTTAATCCTAAAGTTCGTTGGTACTGCTTTTGTTCAAATATTTGCTCTTCACAAAATAGATTACTTGATGGATATAGGATTTTATAACCATCCTCTCCATAATAAAACAAAGCGCTTGTTGGATAATTTTTAAATTTCAAATATAAATATCCACCATTTTCATTATTATAATCTGCCTCCCAAAAACCGACGCTATCTTTAAATAAACTATTTTTTAAAAAAAAACTTCCATCTTCATTTATTTTTATAAATGATCCATTTAGCTTTTTTGCATTTAGTAAATAGAATTCCTTATAAATCGCATCTCCACCATAAATTTCAGGTGGAGACACATTTAAAAATTCGTACCTTCCAATATACTCGCTTCTATCAGGCCCTCTATAACACCCTGTTAAAATAAACGTCACTAAAAAGCATACAAGTTTACTTTTCATATTTTCAATTATTTATAAAATAAGCTTTCCAATTCTTCAATAGATTTAACAATACGAATTCTTTGTCTAACATTAGTCCATGGTTGACGTCCAGCATTCTTAGGTCTTTCATATTTCCCATCAACTCTTGGCTGGCGCGCGTTTTCAAAACGCGTGCCCCGCTGCACTTTCTTCTTTTACATATCTCTAAACTATATCAAGCAGTTCACCTACCTCAAGAACTCAATCACGATTAATCCCTTCCGCCCACAATAATCTCTTGCCGAACTAAACAAATAATCTTCCGGATTCTCCACTATCATATCTTCTACAGGATTATTATGAATGTTATCTAATTTCTGATTCATAAATGAAAGAGTTTCTATCCCTTTGGCTTTACTCCCGTCTTTCCAAACTTTATAATTCTTTATCCTTTTCAGATACTCTCCAGCTCTTTCAAACATTTCAAGTAGCCACGCTCTCCTGCTTTCTCCTATTACTTTAATCTCCGATATAATTTTCTTACTTGTAAACTTTTTAAAATCTCGCATTAAATCTGATAATTCAAAATCCCTCTTCTCTGATATAATCATGTGAATATGACAGGGCATTATAACCCAGGCGTATACTATAAGACCTTTTTCCTTAATGCAAAAGTTCAGAGAGTCTACAATTAAGAGACGTAATTCTTTGCGGGTAAATAAATCTACCCACTATACTACCGTAAGAGTCACAAAATAGATTCCTTGCTGGTGATTCTTAAATCCGTATTTATCTGACATAGCTAGTTTTGGGTCTCAAAATAAAAAAATAGCCAGCTCTTCAAAAACTGGCTACTCAAAAATATTTTCTCAAACTCTCGCATTACAAATGCGAAGGCACTTTATACAATATGAAGCTACAACAATCTTAATTATCCCTCTGTCACAGATTGCACGCTTTACAAAAGCGCTTTCAATGTCGTTAAGTTAAGGAATTTTCCTTAACTTAACGACATTGAAAGCGCGCTAGCTTCCGAGGATGACAAACGCGGCCCAGCTGATATAAGAATTTTAACTGCTCTCATATTTTGTGGAATGAAAATGTAGGCTAGGGGAAGTGAATCATTGAATAAAAGAAGGAATATGGCGGGGTGGGTTCAAAACAAAAAAAGCCCTGAAGTTCAGGGCTTTCTTTAAATTATGCAGAGAGGAAGGGATTCGAACCCTCGATACCCTTTTGAGGTATACACACTTTCCAGGCGTGCTCCTTCAACCACTCGGACACCTCTCTGTGAAAAGATTTTCTCTATTTTGGAAAAAGTGAGTGCAAAGAAACCAACATTTTATCAAAACACAAAAAGGATTGATAAAATAAATCAATATATCATACTGTTAATCCATTTCTCCTCTGATTGATTCTTCCAAAGAGGCTCTGATATTTTCATTAAAAGGTTTATTAGCAAGCACAAACATCATTTTAGTAATAGCAGCTTCGGTAGTAATATTTTTGCCACTGATTACTCCTGATTTTTCCAAATGTCTGCTTGTATCATACCTTCCCTGAAAAACAGTACCGCCTATACATTGACTCACATTTAATATAACAATTCCCTTCTCTGATGCCTCTTTTAAAACATCTTCAAGCCATTTATCCGTCGGAGCATTACCAGATCCAAAAGTCTCCAGAACAACGCCTTTCAATCCTGCAGTATTGAACAGACACTCAACAACCTCTTTATTAATCCCCGGAAATAACTTAACTATAAGAACATTGGAATCAAGCACAGTATAAATTTTAAATGGCTTGTAAGCAGGACTATACAAGGCTGTTTCGTTAAATTCTATTGAAACCCCAGCCTCAGCAAGATTAGGGTAATTTTCAGATAGAAAAGCATCAAAATGACTGCTCTGCAGCTTCTTTGATCGATTACCTCGCATCAATGCATGATTAAAGTAAATACAAACCTCCTTGACAACCGGTTTTCCATCTTTTCTTGCTGCTGCTATCTCAATGGCTGTCACTAAATTTTCTCTTGCATCTGATCTAACCTCTGACAAAGGAAGCTGTGCACCAGTAAAGATAACTGGCTTATTAAGGTTTTCCATCATGAAACTCAAGGCTGAAGCTGTATATGCCATGGTATCAGTTCCATGCAAAATCACAAAACCATCATATTTCTGGTATTGTTCATGAATTAGCTCTGCAAGCGCAATCCAATGAATTGGCTTCATATTGCTTGAATCAATAGGTCTCAGAAAAGATATGAATTCAAGAGTAAGATTGAACCTACCTACCTCAGGTAATGTAGAAATGATATCAGAAAAATTAAAAGGCACTAAGGATTTTACCATAGGATCATAATGCATTCCCATGGTACCACCTGTATATATTATTAGCAACCTCCCCTGAGCATCGGGGTTAATATGCAGATTAATCTTATCACTAAACATTCCCAAAAAGTTTTTCTGCATTTAAAGAAGTTACTTTAGCTACCTCCTCCTCTGAACATTTCTTGACTTCCGCAAGCTTCTTTACCACAAAAGGAATATATCCTGGTTCATTTCTTTTACCTCTGTATGGAACTGGTGCCAGATAAGGAGCATCCGTTTCTAGAACTAAATTTGAAAGGTCTGCTGTTTCCATAACCTTATCGAGACCACTGTTTTTAAAGGTAATAACTCCACCCACTCCAATGTAAAATCCGATCTCTTTTATCTCATCAATATCCTTTTGATCACCAGTAAAACAATGGAATACTCCTGTCTGACTATCTGATTTAACCTTCAATAACAAATCCATAGTTTCTCTGTAAGAATTGCGACAATGAATAGCTATAGGCAAATTATGCTTAGCTGCCAACTGAACCTGGATAGCAAAGGCTTCTTCCTGCCAGTCTTTATGAGTAGTATCCCAATATAGATCTATACCAATCTCTCCTACTGCAGCAAATTTTCTTCTATTCAGCCACGCTTCAATTTCATAAAGATCTTTTTCAAAATCCTTCTTTACGTAGCATGGATGGAGCCCCATCATGGGTATACAAAGATCCGGATACCTGTGCTCCATTTCAAGCATTCTGTCAATGCTTTGCAAATCCACATTAGGCATAAAGAGTTTTTTCAGACCAGATGATCTTGCATTTTCAAGCACATCTGTTGTGTCTTTTTCAAACTCTTCAGCATATATATGCGCATGTGTATCTATATAAGTAAAATCCATAATTTAAAATCTTCTGCCCTTCCATTCGATTTTACCGGGCTTCAGGTAATATAATAAAGTTAATAATGAAACAAATCCGGTATAAAATTCATAAATGACAATGTACTTCCACAAAGGAAATTTATAATCAAGCTTTTTATACACTCTGTTAATAAATGAATACTGCAATAACAATTTGCCTGACCAAACCAGAGTTGCAAAGTTGGGTACAATAAACATTGTGACTAAAATGACAGGGAAAAACAAGGATTGCAATAAAAGCAATGTGGACAGCACAACAGGTATTTTTACGGCTCCGTGCATCCATCTCCTCCTTTGATTTAACAATCTTTTTAAGCTATCAAGAGGTTTGGAAAATGCTAGCACTCCAGGTCCCATGAGTTGTTGATAATCATAACCAAGATCCAGAGTAGCCTTAAAAAGTTCGAAATCTTCCGTAACTGAAAATGGAATGTTTTCATATCCTCCTGTTTCTTCATAAACCCTGCGAGGAATCATCATGTTATTTCCAACGGCAGAAACCGGAATGTTTTGATCAGATACGGCTTTAACCATTCCAAATGCATGCATCCACTCCATGCTTTGAAGTTTTGCAAATAGAGTCTCCCCTTTAATCATCGTAACACCTGAGACCGTTCCTGATGATTTTTTATAATTGCCAAGCATTTCTTTAACCCAATTTTCAGGTATTGAAATATCAGCATCTGTTATAAAAAGATATTCACCATTCGCCTTTCTTGCAAGCTGTGCAAGCACATTGGCTTTGCCTTTAGCCTGGCCAACATTTTCTGTAATATCTAATAACTTGAATTTCTTGTGAGTTTTTATAAACTCCAGTATTATAGACCTGGTGTTATCTTCAGATCTATCATTACCAATCAGCACTTCAAATTTATCTTCAGGATAATCCATGGAGGCAAGTGCCTTTAAACATTCACCTATATTATCTTCCTCATTACGAGCAGCAACTAACACAGACACCAGAGGTTTGTCACTTAGTGGAGGATTAGATATGTATGGTTTTAACCTTTCAAAAAAAACAAAAAGGAAAAGTATATATATAAAGTAAATGAGGAAATAAATTAACAGAACAGCTAAAAGGATTTTCATAAGGTCTTAAATTCAAAACCTTTGGACAAAAAATATTCTATGTACCGAGGAAGTACATATTTCATATTCTTGCTTGCTTTGATACTATCATGAAAAATCACAATTGATCCTGGAGTTGAGTATTTAATAGATTTAGCAAGACATTCCTCTTCTTTCAGATTTTGATCATAATCACCAGTGAGCACGTTCCACATTATTATTTCGTAAGACTTTTGAAGTTCTTTAGCCTGAGAACTTTTTATCTTTCCATAAGGTGGTCTGAATAATTTTTTAACCGAGCCTAGATCTATTCCTACTTCTCTTTTAACCTCATCAATTACAGCCTGACAGCTTGCTATATTGTTAAAATATTTTTCATTCTCATTTTTCCATCCATTAAGATGATTAAAAGTATGATTGCCTGCAACGTGTCCTCTTTTAATAATGTCCTTTAACAAATGAGGATACTTTCTAACATTATCACCTACACAAAAAAAAGTAGCTTTAACATTCCATTTGTCTAATTCATCAAGTACAAACTCCGTAGCATCAGGCACTGGACCGTCGTCAAAGGTCAGAAAAAGCTCGTTACCTTTTACTTTTTTCTTCCAGACCAAAGATGGATACAATAGTTGAAATGCCCAAGTGTAGTTATTGAAATACATAAGTTTAAGCTAAGCATTTTTCTACAGACTTCCAGAATAATTCTGCTGAAGTATCCCAACTATACCTTTCACAATTCACTCTCCCTTTCTCAATGAGCTTTTGTCGCTTTCCCTGATCGAAAGCCATCTGAGATAGACCTTCAGCAATTGAACTAACCGAATATGGATCTACAAGTATTGCAGAATCACCTGCTACCTCTGGCATGCTGGTCACATTTGATGTAATAACAGGGCAGTCACATTTTTGAGCTTCTAAAATCGGAATACCAAAGCCTTCAATAAAAGGAACATAAGTGAGTGCCAATGCCGCCCCCAATAGATGACGGTATTCTTCATTACTCACTCTGCCGGTGAATATGACATCATCTTTAAAAGGATTACTCTCTAATGTTTCAAATATTTCCTTGGTTCCCCATCCTTTCCGGCCAACGATCATCAGCTTTGTATCATTGGGCGTTTTAGATTTGAATTCAGCAAAAGCCTTAAGTAGATTTATGATATTTTTTCTTGGATGCAGAGCTCCAACAAAAATAAAATAAGGCTTGCCTTTACTATATGTTTTTCTGCATTCCTCCTGTTTTGAAAGGGCGATAGGATGGAACTTTTCACCATTAGCAGCATTCCCGACAACGTCTATTTGATCAGGATCAATCTTATATAATTTAGAAATATCCTGTTTGGAAAATTCCGAAACTGAAATTATCCTGGAAGCTTTTCTTGCGTACCTGGGACCAAACCACTTAAGGTATTTATAGATAAGATAACTGAGACCTCCCCTTGTGTGCTCATATGCTAGATCATGTATTACAATCAGGGAAGGCGTATGAGAGCTCAAGGAATTAAAGCCATCTGTAGAAATAAACAGATCACATTTTTCTTCTTTTAAAGCTTTCGGAACTGCCAGTTCAAACCACCAGAACCAGAGGAATGGATGCCTGGCCGGAGGGAAAAGCTGAATGGGTTTTATATTATCTGCAAATAAAAATTGCTTATGAAATGGTCGGTCAAACAAGAATATAAATTCATGTTCAGGATGATTCTTAACCATTCTTTGTAAAACTTCAAATGTGAAAGTACCAATTCCCTCAAGTTTATCTTTTAAGAGGAATCTTGTATTTACGGCTATTTTCAAGTTTATTATTCCTTTCTACTTATACTCCAGCATTGTGTGTTTGAACCCACAGACTAAAGAATATATAACTGTTATTATAACGGACATAATACCTGCTAAAATCCAATTCAGATCATAATACCTGCACATTGCAAACATTATCACTAAAAGAATCAAAAGTATCGACAGTTTGAATAAAAGTTTCCAGGGAACATTTATGTCGGTACTTGTTCCAGTAAAGATAAAAGCAAATACACACAATATGAATGTTGATATTACAGTAATCCACGCGGAAGCAATAACACCATAAGTGGGTACTATCATAAAATTAAGCAGAATATTCAAAACTACACTGATTACAATAGAGATATTGACAATTTTCACATATCCCATTGCATTCAGGTAAGTTGAGTAAATATTAAAGAAACCATTTAATAATAAGGAAATAAACAGAATTCTTAGCAATTCTTGAATCACCATCAATTCAGATTCAGAACTGTTATTAAGGAAATACACCAAAACTTCAGGATAAAAGAAAACAAATGAAGCTGCTAGAATAACTGGAATTGCTGCAATCAGCTGAGCAGCATTAAATAACTTTTGCACCTGCTGATTGTCTTCTTTATAAAATGGAAATCTTGCAAAAAATATTGGCATAATAATCCAAATATACATCATGGTCGCATCCAGCCATCTGTATGCGGCAGCATATAACCCCGTAGGAGTCGTTCCTAGCAACCGCTCCAAAAGAACCTGATCAATTTTATCATTTACAGAATATAACACTGCCATTGAGGCAAACGGCAGGCTGCTGACAATTATATCTTTAATTTTTACCCAATTAAATGTCAGGTGCATTCTTCCAATAACTTTTTTCAGAAAATGATAGCCCATTCCAACAGTAAATACAGCAGATAGTAATCTGGCTGCAATAAAACTTTCCAATGAGATTTTCGAAAAAATAACCAACAAAAAAGTAAATAAGGCTAATAGTAATTTATCCAAAATTCCCAAATAACTATCCAGATAAAATTCTTGCTTTCCCTGTAAAATTGCTTTTCCATAGAGGATAAATTGCAACAAGGAATTTGTGAGTGACAGAAAAAAAAGAAAAATCAGTTGTTCATTTTTATACCCCCATAAATAACCAAGAAATGTGCAAGCAATTGGAAATATTATAGTCAGGATAATTTTAAACAAAGTGACTTGAGAAAACAGTGACACAGTCTCAGAAGAATTTCGAGCAATTGATTTCGTCACATAATAATTAATCCCAAAATCTGTTAAAATCAAAAATATAAACCCGAAGGAGAAGAGTGCAGAATATAAACCATAATCTTCATGACCGATTTTATTTTGAACCAGATTTTCCAAAATTATCCAAATCGGTTTGATCATGATATTCAGAAAAACCGAAAGGCCGATGTTTTTAAATACTTTACTGATAATCGTTAAATTTTTCCCACTTAAAACTAAATAAATCGTAACAATTTTATCAAAATTATATAATTTTAAACTTTAATATTTTTAAAATTCATTTAATGAAAGAGAATAATTTCAATTTATTAAGCTTTGGGGATGTTATAAAAAGGTGGAAAAAACTGATTATAGGAGCATTCCTCTTAAGTTTGGTAGTCAGCACTATAGTTGCCTTTTTACTTCCCGTATATTACAAATCAGTAGTAATTTTCTATCCATTTGATCCACGTTCTTACGATCCAAGATTTGCATTAGTTAAGAGTCCAGGATTTGGTATATATGCAGGAGAACAAGAGGTTGAGAGAATACTTGCAGTTGGGGAATCCAGGGAATTGGCTTTTTATATGATTGAAAAGTTTAATCTATATCAGAGATACAATATCAAAAAATCTGAAGCAAAGGCAGAAAAAAGGGTATTTGATGAATTTATGAATCAAGTAACAATCAAAAAAACGCCTTTAGCCGGTGGACTAGAAGTAATTGTATTTGACAAGGATGCGAAAATCGCAGCGGATATGGCAAATGAAATCATTAAGTTTATAGATAAAAAAAACAGAGAGCCTATTTCTATCATCAACAACCAAATTCTAAGAGGATATTTGAAAAGTCAGGAGGAGAAAGTAAAAGATATTCAAAAACTAATTGAAAACCTTAAACCTAATCAAAATTATACAGCATTCAATACTGACTTTCTTGCGAACGAATACATTTACAACTATACTAAGCTCTCTGATGTACAGCAAGAATTAAAAGTTTTGGATGAAAAAATCGAAACACTTTATATTCTGGAGCCTGCTAAACCAGCTTTAGACAAAGCAAAACCAATAAAAGCTCTTGTTATTTTAATTGGGGTGGTTGGTTCTATGATAATAATATTTATTATTATCTCAATTGCTGAATCATTTTCAAAAAGAGAAGGTTAATTCAATTGAACTCATTACCTACATTAGCAAGGCCCCTTCTGATTTCATTCTCCATCCTAATATTACTGTGTGGGATATCAGCAATTTGCTTTCAAAACGTCTTAGTATTGTTAATTCCAGTGCTATGTGCCTTTGGACTCTTCTGCTTTTATGATTATGAGCTAGTTTATTATGTATTAATATTTTTTCTCCCTTTATCTAAAGAATTTCCTATTATCGGAAACAGCAATCTAAGCCTTCCTTCTGAAGGTTTAATACTTGTTCTTGCGTTCATCTATATTATCTCCCTTCTATTTCAGAAAAATTATGACCTTGGACTACTTAAAGATCCAATGATAATAATTCTTTTACTTCTTTATTGCTGGGCAGTTTTTGAGTATCCATTCTCCATTGACAAATTAAAAACGATCAAATACATCATAGCCAAAACTGTTTATTATCTAGTCTTTCTGTTTTTAACTTTTTCAATTATCAGATCAAAAAGAGATCTCAAAAAATTTATATATGCATATACAGGAGGTTTATTTATAGGTGTTTTTTTCACTATCATTCTCCATGCAATAGATGGTTTTTCATTTGAAAATATTAATTACATATCTTCAATTATTTTTGTCAACCACGTTTATTATGCTACTGTAATAGGGATTGGAATACCGTTAACTTGGTTTTTAATGAAAACAACTCCAAAGTTTTCTATTAAACAAACACTCTATCTGAAATTCATCCTGTTTCTGTTTTTATTTGCTCTTATCACTTCCTATACAAGAGGCTCCTGGTTGGCATTGATTATTTGCATTATTTTTTATCAATTAATGAATTACAGAAAAGTAACCTTGGTTATAGCCATGTCAGTAATTTTAGTCATTAGCTCGGTTGCTTATTTATTTACTAATGACAATTACCTTGATTTTGCATCTGATTATACTACTACAATATTTCATGAAGGTGATATTGAAGGACATCTTGCAGCTACTTATTCAATGAAAGATGTTTCAGGTATGGAAAGAGTATACAGATGGGTGGCGGGTGCAAATATGGTAAAGGAGAAACCTATTATGGGATCCGGACCTGGCACTTTCTATCCTGAATATAAAAAATTTGCCATTGATCGATTCAGGACTTATGTAAGTGACAATCCGGAACAATCAACTACACATAATAATTTTCTTTTATTTCTTACAGAACAAGGGTTAGTTGGATTTTTCCTTTTTGCATCTCTTGTGATCATGGTTTTCATTAGAGGAAGTAAAATTTATAATGAAACTTCAGACCCTGATCTAAAACATCTAACTGCAGGGTTTTACCTAGCATTTACTTCCATAGTAATATGTATGATTTTTTCGGATTTTACGGAAAGTGATAAGGTAGGTTCATTCTTCCTTGTTTCAATCACCATTCTTGCAAAAATCAATCAGTGGAATAAAGAAGGTCAGGTTAAAAGCCTCTGATTTTACAAGACACAAAGGTAATATCATCAGGGAATGCTATTTTTCCTTTGAATGCATTCAGTTCTTCCATAAGCTTTTTATGTATGACCTGATTTTCATGAGTTGTGTTTTCTCTTAACAATTGAACAAATCGTTCCATACCAAACTCTTCTTCATCTATATTTGATGTTTCCGTCACACCATCCGTATACAAAAATAACAACGAGTTTTCTTTTATTTCCAGGATTTCCTCACTAAGGAATGGGAGATCTTCAAAAATGCCTAAGATAGTTGTGCCACTGTCCAGGGTTTCAGGATTTCCGTCCTGAATAATAATAGCAGGATTATGACCGGCATTAATATATCTTGCCTTCTTGTGTTTCAGATCTACAATCATGGCAAAAAAAGTAATAAACCTTTCCCCTCTTGCATTCAGACGAGTAATGTAATTAAGCTCTGTGATAATCTTTTTAAGATCTGATGTTTGCCTTAACATCGTTCTCAAACAGGCCTGAAAATTGGACATTAAAAGTGCAGCAGGTATCCCCTTGCCAGATACATCAGCTACACAAATAAAAAATTCATCCTCTGTTAATTGTACATAATCGTAATAATCCCCTCCTATAGACTGATGTGGTAAGTAATCAGCTTCTATTACAACTCTTGTATTATCTGGAAGAGAGGTTGGAAAAAGATGTGATTGTACATCTCGGGCAATTTCAAGCTCCTTCCGGAAGGCTTCCTGTTGAAGTTCTTTTCTGGCAAGCTTTTTATTTTCAATTGCCACAGTAATAATATTGGCAAAAGTCTGAACGAAAGATACATCTGTATTTTCTTCACCAAGTTCAAGACCTCCAATAAAGACAATAGCAAGCAATTGTGATTTATGCGCAACGGGAATCAGCAAATCAAATTCTGAAAACTGATTAGCTGTCTCTTCCAGTTTCGATATTTTGCTAACGTTAAAAAAAGATTGATCTAATTCAATTGATTTAAAATTCGTTTTAGTACCATAGTTGACCTTACAACTCCATCCAGAATCAAAAACATAAAGGGCAAATTTCTTGATTTTAAGGTTGGCTATTAAAGTGAAGTAAAATATCTTATATAAAGATTCTTCAGGCAAGTTAAAATTAATTGCCTGAGTTACTTCAAGTAGAGAGTTTAACTCCAGCTGCTTTAGTTGCAGCGAGTTTTCCAAACCACTTTCTTTTTCACCATTTGACGGCGCTTTGGGGATCATATGCGTCTCTTAAGCCGTTTCCGAATAAGTTAAAAGCCAAAACAAGAATACAAATACATAAACTAGGAAGTACCACCAGATAACCAGAATCTTTTGCGAGCATTGATCCATAACCTTCATTAACCATCATCCCCCAAGAAGGCATTGGAGGTTGTACTCCAAGACCAAGAAAACTTAACCCTGCCTCAATTAAGATAGCAGATGCAAAGTTCGCGGTAGCAATTACAATCAAAGGCCCAACAATATTGGGAAGGATATGCACAAATATTATTCTGAGATCACCAACTCCCAGCGCTTTTGCAGCTTCAACGTAAAGTTTTTCCTTTAAGCTTAAAATCTGGCCTCTCACAACCCTTGCTACTTCAACCCACATCGTTAATCCTACTGCTACAAATGCAACCCAAACTCCTCTGCTTTGTAAAGCAAGGCTTATGGCAATAACAAGCATGATACTTGGAATAGACCACACTACTGTCATTAGCCACATTATAAACTTATCAGTTGTTCCGCCAAAAAAACCACTCAAGGCACCGAGAGTAACGCCCACCAAAATGGAAATTAATACAGAAATAAATCCTATAGAAAGTGAAATACGTGTCCCAAACAATAACCTGCTTAGGATATCCCGACCTGCCTTATCTGTTCCCAACAGATACTTTCTTTTTTCAATATTATGGTCCAGAAAATCTCTTAACAGTTCCTCTTTTGTGATTTGAACCGTCTTTTCATTTAAATCAAGGTAAGTAATGACATCATCTTTTACAGAATAGTTGTAGACAGAATCAGGCTTAAGTTTCGGGGAAGTACCTACAAAAAGGTTCTTAGTAACAGCAACGATATCGGCAGATTCTGTTTCATCTTCTTTTCCAAAAAGGGAATAATAAACCTTAAGGTTTTTAATCTGATAAGAACTGACAGGTTGAATAATAAAATCACTTTCTTGTCCCATATACATCTTCTCCAGAAAATTCCCCCTCTCAATTTCTCTATTTTTCCTGAATTTCAACAAGGTACATTCAAACCCTATATGTTTCTTTTTAATAAGAGCGGAGCCGTCATTCGCATTAGGAGTATGATCAGGCATTATTAAATAACCAAGAATTGCAATGATGTGAGCAAGAACAATAACTATAAATCCGGCAATTGCTGGCTTATTTTTCCATAGCCGCTTGCGAACATAATAAGAAGGTGTTTTAACGGTATTCTCTTTCGACTTAACCACTTTATAAGGTGTTATGAGCTTTTAATCCTGCTTTGGTAGCTAGAAAATGGTAACTTTCGAATTGTCCCTTTGAAACTTCATCGGATTCGACTTCATCTTCTGTGCCTTTGTAAAAAACTTTCACCCACCCTTTACGGAAAAGTTGCTCCAAATGATTCCTTAATTCTGAATCATCCATTGTTAAATTTTTCAACAATTGGTCCAAGGTGCAAATAAAATAAAGCTCATCCAGAATGTCGTATTCTTGTGGTGTCAATTTCTCAGTTTTTAATATCTCTTCCTTTCCAAACAAAACTACCAGAATTACTTAATAATCCAATAGTTATAACATAAAACGGATAAAAGGCCCATGTAATTGCAAATTCTATCAGATTAAATTGATGATTTAAAAGCCGAGAAACCTGTTTCAGAAATAAAAATTCTGTAACGAATTTTACAATGGCAAAACCTGCAAAAACAAGCACACCCATTTTATCCACTAATGAATATGCGCCCGAAACTAAAAATAAAAAATTCACTAAAAAAATAAATAGTGCCAAATACTGATTTCTTTTGTTCTTATGCATTTTCCACTTGCCTGCCCATCGTTTCCTTTGTTCCAAAAATTCTTTGACTGAATCTTTAGGATAAGTCATCACCAATGCCTCTGGCCTACATGCAAATAATACTTTTCCCGGATATCTCTCATAAATTTTATGCAAAAGAAATTCATCATCTCCCGAAGCTATCTTTTCAAATCCATTAAATCCACCTACTTCATAAAATGCTTTTTTTTCATAACAAAGGTTTGCCCCATTGGCCATTGTTGGAAATCCTGAAGCCAAGCAAACCCCTCCTGTGCCCATTACCGCACTGAATTCAATTTGCTGCATTTTCTCAAACAATGTCCCCTTAGTATAGAATCCTACCGGCCCACAAACCATCTTAGATTCTGATACTTCAAGCATCCCCGCCATTGTTGCAATCCAATTTTCACCGCATCGACAGTCGCCGTCTATCGTCAATATTAAATCTCCTTGGGCTCTTGAAATTCCATATTCAATCGCTTTTTTCTTTGGAGCAGCATTTGATTGATAATCAATAGAAATAAGAATTCCCAACTGGATATCTGTCATCTCTCGATACTCATGAACTAAGGAAACTGTAAAATCCTCAGATCCATCGTCAATAACAATGACTTCATATTGACTCTTTGGATATCGTTGCTTAGACAAATCGGTAAGCAAACTTAAAATATTCAGTTCTTCATTTCTTACAGGAATAATAACTGACACAAACTTACCTAGCGGCGACACATCTAAATTTTTGGACCATAATTGCATTTTTCTCCATTTACTGATAGCCCATATAAGTGCAACTGTATAAATCAAAAAAAATAGAGCAATAACTATCAGCATCAAAAGGGTCCTTTAATTTTTAGCCTGAAAATAAGAAATAATCCCACTATTGAAGGCGTCAATACATTCAATAGCCAAACTGTGAGACTTGAGTACAATACCATTTGTAAATCAACCGCTTCTTCCTTAAAAATAAATACCACAGCCGCTTCCCTTACACCTAAATCGAATATCGTAGGTATTAAAGATTTAATTAGAAAGACAAATGGTACGGCGAGAAATTGAAAAAACAAGTCGGTTTTAATATGAAAGTAATTGAATATCAAAATAAATTGAAATAGGAAAATGAGATAACGGGAAGCTGATAATGCAATCACCAAAAATATTTCTCTCAGATCATAATTTTTAATAATTAAAAAATAACTGGCAACGTGCTTCAATCTTTTGCTTTTTTCCAGATACCTTAAAATATTTTCTCGAAAAAAAATTAAAGCTGGAAGTAATATATGAAATAGAAGCAAGGTAATTATAATGACTTTTTTCTGAGATCCGGAAAATGAAAACCACGAGAAGAGTAAAAAGAAGACTGAAATACTGCCAAAATAGATAGTAGAATAAAATTGTGCGATCCTGCTCAGAAATATTGCACCTAAAGCCTTAGACCTCTCAGAACTTTTCATATTTAAAATTCGACCAATATAATCTCCCAGTCCATGAGGAGTAATAAACCCAAAAGTAGTTCCACATATAACTCCTTCCAAGGCACTACAAAATGAAGTTTTCTCTACTTTAGAAGCTAGAAACTTCCATTTTAAACCTTCAAGTCCCCAGTTTATTGGCATTAATAAAATTGCAAAGCAGATCATCCACGAATTATTTTTCCAGGAATTTATAATTTCGAAAAAGTAATTTCCGGTAAGTTCATCTTTTTTATTTACTGTATAAAAAATAATAAATAAGGAAAGCATAAATACCAATGACTTAATTAAAAGGGAAAAATTGGGATTAATTTTCTCTTTTAAAGCCGAAAGGATGTGGTTAACTTGCATTGAATGATTTCTAAAGGAAAAGAAATAGAGAAGGATAAAATAATTTTAGGTGTGGATCCTGGTACTACTATCATGGGATACGGCCTTATTCATATCCAGAAAAGCAAGATTAGCCTTCTTCAATTTGGGGTAATTCACCTGAGTAAATATAGCAACCATGGAATAAAATTAAGTAAAATTTTTGAAAGGGTTGTTCAGCTGATAGATGAATACCATCCAGACGAAATGGCAATTGAATCTCCTTTTTACGGAAAAAATGTTCAGTCTATGCTCAAATTAGGAAGAGCTCAAGGTGTAGCGATTGCAGCTGCTATATCCAGAGAAGTTCCTATTTGTGAATATGCACCTAAGAAAGTTAAACAATCCGTTACTGGCAATGGAAATGCGTCAAAAGAGCAAGTATCTAGTATGCTTTGTAATTTGCTTAAAATTCAAGAAGCCCCTAAATTATTTGATGCAACTGATGCTCTTGCTGTTGCATTATGCCACCATTTCCAGGGTGGAGCATTGAAGGTGGCGTCTGGCAACTGGTCTTCCTTTCTCAAAGACAATCCGGACAGAATTGTATCTGGCAAAAAAAAATAATCGAGAATAATCAATTCAATAAAAAGAGGCTGTCTTCATAGCAAGACAGCCTCTTTTTATTTTTAATAACAGGTAATTAAAGATAACTCTTTATTTTTTTCTGAGTTTCCTCCATCACCTCTTTTGCAACAGTAAGTTTAGGTCTTGTAAAGTTGAGATCGTTTGCAGAATTCATAGGCACAAGATGAATGTGGGTATGCGGTACTTCAAGTCCAATGACTGCAATACCAATACGCTTGCAAGGAACAGCCTTTTGCACAGCCTTTGCAACTTTTTTGCTGAACACGTGAAGGTGAGCCAGCAGCTCATCATCCATATCAAAAATATAATCGATTTCTGTTTTAGGCACTACAAGCGTATGCCCTACTACTAAAGGAGAAATATCCAAAAATGCATAACAGCGATCATCCTCAGCTATTGTATAACCTGGAATTTCACCGTTTATAATTTTTGTAAAGATGCTTGCCATTATCTGCTGATATCTAAGATTTCAAACTCAAGTTTTCCTGCAGGTACATCTATATATGCGGAATCTCCAATTTTTTTCCCAAGCAAACCTTTGCCAATTGGTGATTTTACAGAGATCTTCCCACTCTTAAGATCCGCCTCTTCTTCAGATACTAGTATATAATTGACGATGGCATTCGTCTTTTTATTTTTTATTTTAACGTTAGATAAGATTGATACTTTGGAAGTATCAATGCTACTCTCATCGATAATACGAGCATTGGCAACTACATCTTCCAGTTTACTGATTTTTAATTCAAGCAATCCCTGAGCATCTTTCGCTGCATCATACTCTGCGTTCTCACTTAAATCTCCTTTATCACGAGCTTCCGCTATTTGCTTAGCCATATCGGCACGCCCTCTAGTTTTGAGCATAGCAAGCTCATCCTTTAACTTTCTAAGTCCTTCTTCTGTGTAATATGTGTATGCCATATCTCTTTGCAATTGCTTAGGTACAATAAAAAAAACGGCTTCCTCAACCGTTCAGGAATCAAAATTAAGATTTTTTTAACCAATTCCAAACCCTCAAATCTTAGCTATTGATTCTCTGAGCTTTTCAACTAACACCTCATTAATTTTAACCAATGATTCATAGGTCCACCCTGCTACATGCGGGGTGAACAGCACATTTTCTCTTTCAACCAGATTTTCAAGATTAAGTTTTTGTATTGATGTTAATGTTTCAAATTTTTCGTTTTCAAGAACATCTAATGCTGCTCCCCTTATCTTACCAGAATTTAACGCATCTATTAAATCTGCCTGTAGCACAACTTCTCCTCTGGCGGTATTTACTAACCAGAAATCCTTTTTAAAGTTTTCTATAAATTTTTTATCAACCATTCTTCTTGAAACTTCTGTCAATGGGATATGTAAGCTTAAAACGTCAGCATCTTTAAATATCTCTTCCATTGAAACTTCTTCAGCAAATTCATCCCCATATCCTGATAAATATTTATCATATGCTATCACCCTGCATCCGAAACCTTTGATCCTTTTAGCAAACGCTTTACCCATGTTGCCATAACCTATTATTCCAATGGTGAGTCCACCTACTTCATATCCTCTGTTTTTTTCTCTCTTCCATATTCCATTCCTCACTTCCTTATCTCCTGTCTGCATCTTATTCATTAGTGAAAGAAGCATTCCTACAGCATGTTCACCAACTGCATCCCTGTTTCCTTCAGGAGCATTTACAACTTTTATTTTTCTATGTTCGACTTCTTCAATATCAATTTGATCAAGCCCAGCACCTGCTCTTGCTATTATCTTTAAATTAGTTGCAATATCTAGTAACTCCTTATCAATCCTTACTTTGCTTCGCACCATCAGTCCATCATAGTTCATTATAATCTTTAGAAGATCAACTCTGGTGACAGAGGGTCTGTAATCAGGTACAATGCCAATTCCTTCCAACATAGAGACTATTGAAGGATGCATTTCATCTACAATAATAAATTTCATGATTTCTTTTATAAATGATAAAGCGACTGCGCCACAAGAAAATAAATTGCAAGGCCAAGAAGGTCATTGGCTGTAGTAATGAAAGGACCGGCAGCAAGGGCAGGATTAAAGCCTAATTTATCTAACACCAAAGGTGTTATGGTTCCCATCACTGTGGCAAGTAAAACAACACTCATAAGTGCAGTTGAAACGATAATCGCCAATTTCATATCTTCCCCTAAAACCATATTCAGACCGAATACAAGAGAACTCAATGCGATTCCATTAATTAACGCCACAATCAATACTTTCAAAAAACTAGCGAAGTTGAATGCTCCATATCCAGACTCTTTTGCCAGTGACTGAACAACAACGGAACTTGTCTGTATACCCACGTTTCCTCCTGTTGCTGTAATCAACGGAATGAAAAATGCCATTGCAGGTATCAGACTTATATCTTTTTCAAATAGTCCTATAAATTTTGCACCCAGCATACCGCCAGACATACCAATAATAAGCCAGGGTAATCTTACCTTAGATAAAGTCCAAACACTGTCATCATCTTCTGCAGGACCACTGATACCTGCCATCATCTGAATATCCTGTTCAGCCCTTTCTTTGATAACGTCTACAACGTCGTCAATGGTAATTCGGCCAAGAAGCTTTCCATGAACATTTACAACAGGAATAGCTTCAAGGTCATACTTTTCCATGATCTGAGATACCTCTTCCGCGCTGATAAATGTTTCTACTGCAATAATCTCAGGTTCATATATATCGGCGATCAATGTATTATCATCTGCAAGCAGCATTTTTTTTAGAGATACTATTCCGAGAAGTTTATCAAGATTATCTACCACATATACTGAATATATTCTGGAAACATTTCTTGACTGTCTTCTTATTTCCTCTATGCATTGGGTTACAGTCCAGTTAAGGTTCGCGCGAATCAACTCTTTAGCCATCAAACCACCTGCGCAATCTTCATCATAGTGAATCAGGTCTCTGATGTGATCAGCTTTCTCTTTGTTATCAACAAGGGAAATTACTTCTTCCTTGGTTTTAACAGGTAACTCATTGATTATATCAACAGCATCATCTGAATCTATGAAACTAATGTATGCGCCTATTTCATCGGGAGTAAATTCCTTTAGAAGCTTTTTTCTATAGTCAGAATCCAACTCTCTAATGACTTGAGCTCCGGTTTCATTCTCAAGCAGTTTTATTACATATGTAGAATGATCTGGATCTAGTTCATGCACTACAGAAGATATATCCTGAGGATGCAATTCATCCAATTGCTCCCTGATCCATGAATTCTTTCTGGCATCGACCGCCTGAATGAATGAATCCAAATATTCCTCTGTCAACTCAAACTGCATCGCTCTACTCTTTGATTATCATACAGGTTAGATTAATAAAATCCTCTACGGATAATTGTTCTGCACGCTTCTCCATGATAGGATTGGTAAGTACAGATTCTGGCAAATTTAGACTTTTTAGGGCATTTCTCAAGGTCTTCCTTCTGCTACTAAAACTTTGTTTGACTATTTTTTTGAAGTCCTCATCAGAACACGGCATTGTAGTACGCTCATTACGACGAATCCGTATTACACCAGATTTAACTTTGGGAGGAGGGTTAAATACATGTTCATCAACAGTAAATAAGTATTCCATATTGTAGTATGCTTGAAGCAATACACTAAGGATTCCATAATCTTTATTTCCAGGACCAGAAGTTAATCTTTTAGCAACTTCTTTCTGAAGCATTCCGACTACTTCCACAACCTGTTCTTTGTAATCTAGAACTTTAAAAAAGATTTGAGAAGAAATGTTATATGGGAAATTTCCAATAATGGCGAATTGACCTTCAAAATATTTTTCTAAAGGAAGTCTCAAAAAATCTCCTTCTATGATATTATTATTTAATTCAGGATATTTTATTTTCAGATATTGAACAGATTCCTTGTCTATCTCGCTGACATACAAAGAGTATTTTTTTTCCTGTAATAAAAAATCAGTCAGCACACCCATCCCAGGACCAATTTCCAGAACATTTGTATATCCCTTATAACCAGTCAGTCCGTCTACAATATCTTTCGCAATACTTAGGTCATTAAGAAAATGCTGACCAAGAAATTTTTTAGGTTTTACAGATTTCATCCCCAAAAGTAATCATTTAAGGTTACCTTTTTCACATTACAGGTATTCAGATTAAATAGCAATTATATGGTAATATTTTAGTTTTTTCTTTTTCGTACCTGTTTCGTAAATTTTCAAAGGCAGCATATTTCTATTGAAGTATGCTGTTTTTGTTTTAAAAGGGAAATGATAAATTTGCCGTTCACAGAATAATGAAAGTATGATTCGGTTAAATTTTGAAGGAAACATTTCTGAAAAAGAAAATCTGGCTATTCTGGCAGAATCAATCGCTGAAGTAAAACAATACCTAACTAAAGCCGAGGAAATTGAATATGTTGAAAAAAGGATGGAATCAACGTCCATAATAGCAGTCAATCAACTCTATAGAAACGTCTATATCATTAATTTCAGCAGCAAGGTTCTTGATTATTCCGGCAAAGAAAAATTAAGAAAAACTGGAGCCGAATTATGCTCTTTGTTAAAAAAAGAAAAACTAAAAACAATTCAGATTGCAGGCTCTTTCCATGAAGGCTTGCTTGCCTTAACAGAAGGTATGGCCTTGAGTGCTTATAATTTCAGCAAATACAAATCTACAGCATCTACCCCCTATCCTGAAAATATCAATATCTATTCTGAAGACTTAAAAGAATCTGATATTCTCGATCTGCAAAATCTTATAGAAGGAGTTTACCATACAAGAAACCTTGTTAATGAACCGGTCAATTTTTTGACAGCAGAGCAATTTGGGGATGAATTTAAATCTTTGGGTAATAAAGCCGGATTTAAAGTTGAAGTATTTGACAAACAAAAGATTACGGAGTTAAAAATGGGAGGCCTGATCAGTGTTAACTTAGGCAGCCCTAATCCACCGACATTTATCATTTCTGAATACAAACCGGCAAATGCCATAAATACCAGGCCTTATGTCCTTATCGGAAAAGGCGTTGTCTATGACACTGGAGGCTTATCACTAAAGCCAACCCCCAATTCCATGGACCTCATGAAGTCTGACATGGCTGGAGGAGCAGCAGTTGCAGGAATATTATATGCTATAGCCAAAACTAAACTTCCGTTATATATTATAGGTCTGGTGCCAGCTACGGAAAATCGACCTGACGGTAATGCCATGACTCCAGGAGATGTAATTAAAATGTATGATGGCACCACTGTCGAAGTTTTGAACACTGATGCCGAGGGCAGACTAATACTGGCTGATGCATTGGCTTATGCAGCCCAATATGATCCTCTTTTTGTGGCAGACCTTGCAACATTAACCGGAGCTGCTGCCAGAGCTATTGGGAAAGAAGGGATTGTATATATGGGGACGGCAAAACAAGATTATAAAACCATGCTGGAAAATTCAGGAAAAGAGGTTTATGAACGTCTGGTAGAATTTCCTCTTTGGGAAGAATATGGAAAACAATTACAATCTGACATAGCTGATTTAAAAAATATAGGATCCGGGGATGCCGGTGCTATTACTGCAGGGAAATTTATGCAACATTTCGTAAAATATGACTGGGTGCACCTGGACATTGCGGGAAGTGCATTTTTAACTTCTGAAGATAGCTATAGAGGAAAAAACGGCACCGGAGCAGGCGTTCGGTTATTTTATGATTTTTTCAAAAAAATAAGTCAACAAAACTAAAAATGGGATACTTAACAAATAATTCAGAAAAACCTGTAATCGGAATTACACTGGGAGATTTTAACGGGGTAGGTCCGGAGGTAATTATTAAAACATTGTCAGACAGCAGAATTACCAAAATCTGTGTACCCATTGTTTATGGTTCTGTTAAAATTTTCAGCAGATATAAAAAACTGATAGAAACATCTGAAGAATTGCATTTCCATCAGACAAAAAATACTGAAGGAATTAACCCCAAGAAAATTAACATCATTAATTGCTGGGAAGAAGATCACGAAATTAATCCTGGTAAGCCTACTACAGAATCAGGACAATCAGCATATATTTCTCTTTCTAGAGCATCTGAAGATTTATTTTCCGGAAAACTCGATGCTGTAGTAACTGCCCCTATTAATAAGAAAAACATTCAATCTGAGGAGTTTAAGTTCCCCGGACATACTGAATTTTTCACTCACAAAAGTGGCGTAAATGATAGTTTAATGCTATTGGTTAGCGAAGACCTTAGGGTTGGAGTAGTTACAGGACATATTCCACTTTCTGAAGTTAAAAAATCTTTGACGAAGGAAAGACTCTTATCCAAAATCAATGTATTATATAAAGCATTGAAAAATGATTTTGGAATATTGAAACCAAAAATAGCCTTATTAGGGTTAAATCCACATGCAGGAGAGGAAGGATTATTAGGAAAAGATGAAATAGAATTACTTACTCCACTCGTTGAAGAATTAAAAGCTAAAGGCGTTTTAATATTTGGCCCATTTCCAGCAGATGGATTTTTTGGAACAAAACAGTACAAAAAATTTGATGCTGTTTTAGGAATGTATCATGATCAAGGACTTATACCATTTAAAGCGTTGGCATTTGATTCGGGGGTAAACTATACTTCAGGACTTCCTGTAATCAGAACTTCTCCGGACCACGGCACGGGTTATGACATAGCCGGAAAAAATATTGCGAATGAATCTTCGTTCAGGGAAGCAGTGTTTTTGGCATGTGATATTGTAAAAAATCGTAAACCTGTAACAGTTTAGCAAGCAAGAAGCAAATCAAATACACTGATTTTCAAGTGGAATATCTTACAAATTGGTTACTTAAAATTAACATTTTTGTTAATTAAAATAATATATTAACTTTGCGCCCTAGATTTCAGGGCGGAGCTATGACTTGTATGAAAGGATTAAGAACTTTTGACATCGATATAGTAAGTCTAAGTAATGCTAAACACTACTATGACTACACTCTGGACAGTACGTTTTTTGAGAATTTTGAAGACAGCCTGTTAGAAAAAGGTCAGCTGAAAGCAGCGGTGATGCTTAATAAATCGGAGACGATGATCCAAGCAACAATTGCTGTAGAAGGCTGGGTAGAATTAATTTGCGACAGAAGTCTCGATCCGTTTGAATATCAAATCAATACAAATGATCAGATTATATTCAAATATGGAAAAGAGTATGCGGAAATCAGTGAAGAAATTATCACTATTCCCTTTGAAACTCAAAAATTAAATCTGTCTCAATTTATATATGAATTCATAGGACTGGCTGTCCCAATGAAAAAACTTCATCCAAAATTCATAAAGGAAGGTGAAGAAGAAAATGATGAAGAAGAAACTCTTCATATTTATTCAACGCCAATTGACCTTGATGAAGATGAATTAAAAGACGATGAAATAGATCCCAGATGGGATATATTAAATAAACTAAAAAAATAATAAATTAATTAAATACAATGGCTCATCCTAAGAGAAAAATTTCGAAAACCAGAAGAGACAAAAGAAGAACTCACTATAAAGCAAGTGCTCCAACATTATCAATTTGTCCAACTACCGGTGAAGCGCACTTGAGACACAGAGCACATTGGTCTGAAGGTAAATTATATTACAAAGGCCAAGTTGTAATGGAAAAAGAGATCCTGGCATAAAATAACTCTATGAGAATTGCATTGGATGCAATGGGTGGTGATTACGCCCCCCAGGCTGTCCTTCAGGGTGCTTTAATGGCAAAGGAGTCTTTTTCTAAGGAAAGCAAAGAAATTGTTTTAATTGGAGATCAGGCTATCATTCACTCCCATCTCGAAAAGTTGGGAGCTGATAAAAATGCTTTTGAAATTATACATACTGAAGATGTAATAGGAATGGGTGAACACCCGACTAAAGCTATTGGCCAAAAGCCAAACTCCAGCATAATGTTAGGTTTCAAAATGCTTAAGGAAAAGTCAGTAGACGCCTTTTGCAGTGCCGGCAATACAGGAGCAATGCTTGTCGGCTCACTTTTTACAATAAAAGCAATACCAGGAATAGACAGGCCCGGAATTGCTGGTTTTATACCCAAAGAAGACGGTAGATACGGGATTCTTCTGGATGTAGGAGCTAATGCAGATTGTAAACCTGAATTTCTGGATCAATTCGCAGTACTCGGCTCTCTATATTCAAAGTATATTTTTAATATAGAAAATCCCAAAGTAGGTTTAATGAACCTGGGAGAAGAAGAGCAGAAAGGTACAATCCTGACTCAGGCAACTCATCAGCTACTGAAAAATAACCCCAAAATTAACTTTATAGGAAACATAGAAGGCAGAGATGCTTTCAATGATAGAGCCGATGTAATTGTTACGGACGGCTTTACGGGAAATGTTGTCCTTAAGCTGGCGGAAACATTTTATGAATTAATGGAAAAAAGAAATTTCATGGATCCGTTCATAGAATTGTTTAATTATGCCGGTGTTGGCGGTAGCCCAATCCTTGGTGTTAATGGAAATGTTATTATTGGCCACGGAGTATCCACACCTATTGCTATTAAAAATATGCTAAATCTTGCGGTTCAACTTACCGAATCCGGAATAGTAGACAAAATTAAAAACGCATACAATTAAATCTTATCAGGCAGATGAGCAAATTAAGAGCTGCTATTACAGGGGTTGGAGGTTATGTTCCAGATTATATTCTAACCAATAAAGAGCTCGAAAAACTGGTTGACACCACTGACGAATGGATATTGACCAGAACAGGAATCAGGGAAAGAAGGCTGCTTAAGAACCCGGGAGAAGGAACTTCCAATATTGCGATTCATGCAGTAAATGAGTTATTAAAAAAGACTAATACCAATCCTGATGAAATCGACCTATTAATTTGCTGCACTACAACGCCAGACTATGTATTCCCTGCAACAGGCAATTTGCTTTGCGATATGGCTGGGTTGAAAAACGCCTTTAGCTATGACCTCAATGCGGCTTGTTCAGGTTTTATTTATGGCCTAGTAACAGGAAGTCAGTTTATTGAAAGTGGAAAATTCAAAAAAGTAATTGTAGTTGGTGGAGATAAAATGTCTTCTATCATCAACTATAAAGACCGTACTACTTGTATAATCTTCGGAGATGGTGCCGGAGCTGTGCTTTTAGAACCAGATACCAGTGGTCATGGTGTAATGGACAGCGTATTAAAAACTGATGGTTCCGGCGCTAAATACTTATGTATGAAAGCAGGCGGAAGCAGAAAACCAGCAAGTCTGGAAACTATAGCTGCCAAGGAACACTATGCTTATCAAGAAGGCGCGACAGTTTTCAAATTCGCTGTAACCAATATGGCTGATGTTTCTGCAGAAATTATGCGCAGAAATAACCTCACTTCAAGCGACGTTGCATGGCTTGTATCCCATCAGGCCAATAAAAGAATCATAGATGCTACGGCCGATCGAATGGGGCTCGACGACAAAAAAGTACTCATCAATATAGACCGCTACGGCAATACTACCAATGGTACCATTCCTCTTCTCCTATGGGACTATGAGAAGAAATTCAAGAAAGGTGACAATGTAGTAATGGCTGCATTTGGCGGAGGCTTTACCTGGGGATCAGTATATCTAAAATGGGCATATGACCCTAAATAATGCTATCCTTCAGTATTTTAACCAGGAAAATTTCGATATTTGAAAAAACATTTACAAGCAGAATATGAAAGCTAAAGAAATTCAGGAGTTGCTGGACTTTATCGCAAGTTCAGGTCTTGCTGAGGTTAACATCGAAACGGAGCAATTTAAAATTGCCGTAAAAAAATATTCAGAACCTCAGACTCTAACAGTAACTCAGGTTCCTCAGGCTATTGCTCAACCTGTAGCTCCGGTGCATGCACCAGTTGCACAACCAGCAGCTCAACAAAAAGTAGAAACTCCTTCTACTCCTGCAGAATCATCAAACAAAAATCTAATTACCATCAAATCACCAATGATCGGAACTTTCTATAGATCAGCTAATCCTGATTCTCCATCATTTGTTAATGTAGGTGATGAGGTCAAACAAGGTCAGACTGTTTGTATCATTGAAGCAATGAAATTATTCAATGAAATCGAATCAGAAGTTTCTGGTAAAATTGTAAAAATTCTCGTAGAAAACGCTTCTCCAGTAGAATACGATCAGCCACTATTCCTGGTAGAACCTAAATAAAGGCAGAACAGCATTTTGAAAAGGGATTTCCTATCCCTTTTTTTTATGACCAAATTTTCAATTTTAATTAACCATATCTATGTTTAATAAAATATTAATAGCAAACAGAGGCGAAATTGCTATGCGTGTTATCCGCGCTTGCAAGGAAATGAAAATTAAAACTGTTGCTATATACTCAACCGCTGACAAAGACAGCCTTCATGTGCGTTTCGCTGATGAGGCGGTTTGTATTGGTGCTGCACCTTCATCCAAATCATATTTAAGTATTCCCAATATCATTGCTGCTGCTGAAATTACAAACGCAGACGCAATACACCCAGGCTATGGCTTCCTTTCTGAAAATGCAGAATTTTCTAAAATATGTGAAGACTATGGCATTAAATTTATCGGTGCCAGCGCAGCCATGATCAATGCTATGGGTGATAAATCCTCAGCTAAAGCAACCATGAAAAAAGCTGGCGTACCTACTATTCCTGGATCAGAAGGTTTGCTGGAATCAATGGATGAGGGTATCAAACTTGCCAACAAAATAAAATACCCAGTTATACTTAAAGCAACTGCTGGTGGTGGCGGAAAAGGTATGCGTATCGTGCGTAATGATGCTGATTTCAAAAAAGCATGGGTAGATGCAAAAACCGAAGCAGGTGCTGCTTTCGGTAATGATGGCCTGTATCTTGAAAAATTTATTGAAGAACCAAGACACATAGAAATTCAAATACTTGGCGACAGATACGGCAAAGCTATCCACCTTTCTGAAAGAGATTGTTCTATCCAAAGAAGACATCAGAAACTGGTGGAAGAAACACCATCACCGGTTATCACTGAAAGACTAAGAACTAAAATGGGTGAGGCTGCTGTAAAAGGCGCCAAAGCTATAAAATATGAAGGTGCCGGAACTATTGAATTCCTAGTAGATAAAAACGGTGATTTCTATTTTATGGAAATGAATACCCGTATCCAGGTAGAACATACTATTACTGAAGAGGTAACTGGTGTTGACTTGGTAAAAGAGCAAATTAAAGTAGCTGCTGGTGGTGCTATCCCAAATAAAAACTTTATCCCTGGTAGATATTCAATAGAATGTCGTATCAATGCGGAAGATCCTGCTAATGGCTTCAGACCGAACCCAGGTAAGATCACAAACTTTCACCTTCCTGGCGGATATGGTGTAAGGGTTGATACACATTGCTACAATGGATATACAATTCCTCCAAACTATGACTCGATGATTGGAAAGCTTATTGCAAGCGGCTCAACAAGAGAAGAGGCTTTGGCAAGAATGAAAAGGGCTTTGGAAGAGTTTGTCATTGAAGGTGTTAAAACAACAATTCCATTTCATATAAAGTTAATGGAAGACCCTCAGTTCCAATCAGGGAAATTCAACACTGCTTTCCTTGAAACTTTTGACTTTTCAAAATTGAAATAAAAATTATCTTAAAAGGAAGCTGCTCTAATAGCAGCTTCTCCTTTTTTGGTTACATTCATTCTTAAGAAGGTATTTACAATAAAATTTGCCCCTGATGAAGATCACTCAAAGCTTCAAATTCTTAAGACCTTTTTTTTTACTTTCTTTGATTATTATTGCTTTTAATGCCCAATCTCAGGATTCTCCCAAGCATTTTATTGAGGCAGGCATCAGCCCAAGTTCCTATAGAGGAGATCTGAACAACTCTTTCCAGCAATGGACTGCGATATATAATGCAGGTATTAAATTCTATAAGAAAAAAAGATTCAATGGTAGTTTAAATCTCTTTGCCGGAAATATCACGGGCCAAAATGGTAGGTATGAATTTAATCCGGACCTTAATCCCTCCCCTACTCCAAATACTTATTTCAAAACTACTGTTATAGGTGTTAATTATGATTTGCAGCTCAACTTGATAAAAAGAAAATGGGGATGCATTTTCATAAGTCAAGGTATTGGTCTTATGCGCTTTACTCCAAAAGATCAGAATAACGACAAACTGCAAAATAAACTCAGCACAAGGGCAAAAGGTGAAGATTACAACAACATGACCTTCGTATTTCCGACAAAAATAGGAGCTATGTTTTTTCTTCCATCCTGGTATGCCATTAGTTTACAAGCCGGTTACCTGAACCCTACATCTGATTATCTTGATAACATCAGTAATTGGGGAGTAAGGAAGAAAAAAGACAATATCCTCACGATAAAGTTAAGCGTATTTATTCCGTTAAATTCAAACAAATCCGGAACTTCTCCGGCTACTTCAAAATAATAAAATTGAAAAGTTGGAATATATATTAAATTTAACCGGGTGGATCGGTGCCATAGAAGTATTGATTGCTTATTTTCTTATTTCCACTAACAGAGTTACACCGGAAACAATTTCGTATCAGTTGCTCAATGCTACAGGCGCTGTATTCTTGATCATAAACACCATATACCTATAAATATTATATGGACAGCAGTTGCACTTTTTAATCTTGTAAAATCAAAAGTGAATAAGAAATCCGAAGCACGTTAAATTTTCTCTATTGTTTTAACCAGAGAATTATACCAATCTTCTCCATATTTTCTGATCAGGGGATCTTTTAAAAATTTATATATTGGTACCTGTAATGATTCCCCATTGCTGCATGCCGGACTGCAGATATTCCATCTGTCATAGTTCAATGCATCATAATGATCATATTTGGTAATTCTTATAGGATACAGATGACATGAAATTGGTTTTTTATAATCAACCTTCCCCATCAGATATGCCTTTTCAATTCCACATTTCAAAATACCTTTTTCATAAATAGCATAGGCACACTCCCTGTTTTTAATAGTTGGCGTAGTCAGATCTCCATCACTGTCAAGCACAGTTAACCCTTGCCCTTCAATTGCCTTTATTCCTTCTGCTGACAAATATGGTTTTACTTTATCATAAATCTGCTCCAGGATTGCTCCTTCTTCCACTTCCAGTGGGGCACCGGCATCGCCCTCCACACAGCAAGCCCCCTTACATTTAATGAGATCACAAACAAAATATTTCTCTGCGATATCGTCGCTAATTACCGTATTTCCCTGTACTATCACTTGATTTGCTTTTTACCTCCAACTGTTTTTTCAACTGAAGAATTCAAAATTAAATAATTATTCCCCAAATATCCGGATCAAATTCACTTATCCTAATATTTTACTGGATTAGAACTAGCTGGAAATCGCACAGGTTGTATTTAAACAACTTACAACAGCTTTGAAATCAATAAAATTATCAAATACAACTGATGCCCCATGATCATATAATATTTGCTTATTTTTTGCACCAATGCCTATAAAACCAAGATTTGCACTTTTAGCTGTCTGCAAATCCCATAAGCCATCGCCCAATGCTATAACCTTATTAAACCTTTCATTTCCAAAATATCCCATTGCCTTTTTCATCGAAGCCTCTACTATTTCCTCTCTGGTTTGGAGTTTATCAGAACAAACAAGTAGGGAATCTTTTAAAGGGAAACCAGTATGTTCCAGTTTTAGCAAAGCAGGCTTTTCCAAAGACCCTGTTGCATAAACCAATGCAAAATCAGTCTCAAATAAAATATAATTTACAAATTTTAATGCCCCATCTATCTCCGCAATAGATTTACCATCAATCTCTTTTTGAATTTCCTGGTATAAAGCATGATTAAAATTCATAATATCAGTTTCTGTGCAGGGACAGTTCTGATTGGATTCAAAAATTGTCTTAAAGATAAATGAATCGGTATGGTGTTGATATCCTGAAAAATTATTGTCATATTTTGTAATTCCGGAATTTTTCAGTGCTTTCCTAAACCCTGCCTGGTGTATAAATACAGAATCGGTTAACGTGCCATCAATATCAAAAATCAATAAATTTTCTTTTTTGGGGAAAGACTTCAATTCCATAAACAACAATATAATATTGAAAATCAAACAATTAAACAAATTAAATAAAAATATCTCCTGTCAATTTGACTATAAAAGCAGAGAAACCAATCTATTTCAGAAGATGTTTTCTATTAGGTACTGAAAAGTCTGGAATAAATAATTTTATTAGGGAAAATATTAATCTATCCCTTAAATTAAAAAATTATCAACTCCTTACATCCTACTCCCTCTCCGGATTCAAAAATATAAGTTTTTCAGAATTCAAACTTTAAATGGGATTTGAAGAGAAATATATTGTAAATTGCAAACTAGATTAGCAAGCCCAAATGGATTATATAGAAAGCCTTAATCCCTCCCAAAAAGACGCTGTTATAAATACTGAAGGCCCAAGCATGATTATTGCTGGTGCTGGTTCTGGTAAAACCAGAGTATTAACCTTCAGGATCGCAAACCTTATACAAAAAGGGGTAGATCCGTTTAATATCCTCTCTTTGACCTTTACCAATAAGGCCGCAAAGGAAATGCGAGAGAGAATTGAAAAGGTTGTAGGTCCGGAAGCCAGGGGACTTTGGATGGGAACCTTTCACTCAGTATTCGCCAGAATTTTAAGAGCAGAAGCAGAGAAAATAGGATATACAAGTAATTTTACAATTTACGATTCGGACGATTCAAAAACGCTAATTAAGCAAATCGTCAAAGAGCAATATCTTGACGAGAAGCTTTATAAACCAAGTACCGTTTTAGCCCGGATTTCAGGAGCCAAAAACCGTCTGATCTCAGCTCAGGAATATCTTAACAATCCTCATTTTATGGCGGATGATGCTTCAGCTATGAGACCAGAGATGGGGAAATTGTACAAACTATACCAAGACAGATGCTTCAAAGCAGGAGCAATGGATTTTGATGACTTGCTTTTTAACACAAATATTCTGTTTAAAAACCATATCGATGTGGTTAATAAATACCAGAATATTTTCAAATATGTGCTGGTAGATGAGTTTCAGGATACAAACCTAAGTCAGTATAGTATAACCAAAAAGCTTTCAGCAAAAAATCGTAATATTTGTGTAGTTGGTGATGATGCTCAGAGTATTTACGCGTTTCGTGGAGCTGACATTCAAAATATTCTGAACTTTGAAAAAGATTATCCTGAATTACAGGTATACAAACTGGAACAAAACTACAGGTCTACTAAAGTTATTGTTAACGCAGCTAACTCTGTAATAGGTAAAAATAAAGCCCAGCTAAAGAAAAACGTTTTTACAGAAAACGAAACAGGTAAGCTGATAGAAATCATCAAAGCTACGTCTGACAATGAAGAAGGACGAATGGTCGCTACCGCCATTTTTGAAGAAAAAATGGCTCACCAGCTTAAGAATAAAGATTTTGCAATCCTTTACAGGACTAATTCTCAATCAAGAGCATTTGAAGAGGCTTTGAGGAGAATGAATCTTAAATACAAAGTGGTTGGCGGTTTGTCTTTCTATCAAAGAAAGGAGATTAAAGACCTTGTTGCATATTTAAGGTTTACCCTTAACCCTAATGACGAACAAGCTTTAAGAAGAATTATCAACTATCCTAAGAGAGGAATTGGTGATACTACGGTATCTAAACTATTGGTTACAGCTGAAGAGCAAGGAGCCTCACTTTGGGATGTATTGAATAATGTACATTCAGTTATACCCGGAAGAGCTGCAGCAGCCATTGAAGGATTTGTAGTACAGATTAAAAATTACATGCGCCTTGCAGAAAACAAGGATGCCTTTGAAACGGCAATTGAAGTGGCTCAGTCTTCAGGAATCCTGAAAGAATTATACGAAGATAAAACTGTTGAAGGACTAAGCAGGTATGAAAACGTTCAAGAGCTTTTGAATGGTATTAAGGAATTTGTAGACAACCCAAATATTGAGGATAAAAAGTTAGGTTCTTTCCTTCAGGAAATATCTCTTTTGACAGATATCGAAGAGGAAAAGGACAAAGACAATGACTTTATTGTTCTTATGACCATTCACTCAGCAAAAGGACTGGAGTTTAAGAGTGTTTACATAGTGGGGATGGAGGAAGAACTGTTCCCTTCCCAGATGATGTTAAGCAGCAGAGCTGATCTGGAAGAAGAAAGAAGGTTATTCTACGTAGCAATTACACGTGCGCAAAGTAATCTTTGTCTTTCTTTTGCAGCTACGAGATATCGTTTCGGCAGATTGAAAGAATGTGAGCCTAGCAGATTCTTAAATGAATTAGACCCTCAATACCTGAATATCAGCAGAAGAGCAAGACCGGAGCCGAGTGCAGCACCAACTGCAGCAACAACATCTTCCTCTCAGGTTATAAAAGCTAAACCAAAAACCGCTTCACCGGTTTTAAGTAAACCAAAGAGTAACTACGTCCCTTCTCCGGATTTTAAACCTAGTGATACTTCACAGTTAAAGGCGGGAATGAGAGTAGAACACCTCAAATTTGGATATGGTACGGTAAAAGCGATGGATGTATCAGGAACTGACCGAAAAGCCATCATTGAATTTAACGACCATGGTGAAAAGACACTTATTTTAAGTTTCGCTAAACTAAAAATTCACACTACATAGTATAAATATATTTTTAAGCACGCAATCTAACACTACATTATGGAGATACCAGATCCTTCAACAGGCATTGTTTTAAAAGAATACGGAAGAAATATTCAAAAGCTTGTTGATTATGTGATAAGCATACCAGACCGCGAAGAGAGAGGACGATATGCCAAAACGCTTATCGAGCTAATGAAACAGATAAATCCAAACATGAGAGATACCCAGGATTTCGGAAAGCTTTGGGACCATCTTTACATCATGTCTGATTTCAAACTCGATGTAGAAACTCCTTTTCCAATGCCTGAAAAATCTTTGCTTGGGAAAAGACCAATGACCGTTGGCTATAATAACAACCTCCTTTATTATAAACATTACGGAAAGAATATAGAATTGCTAATTGCAAAAGCATTGCAACTGGAGGATAAAGATGATCAGGAAGCTGCTATAATCTATATAGGTAAGCTTATGAAAAGATTTTATCAAACCTGGAATAAAGAAAACATTACAGACGATATTATCATAGAGCAGCTTATTACAATGTCTAAAAACAAGCTGCCAATCAATGCTGAAAAAATCAAAGCTAATAATCTTTTCGACTCCCACGTAAAAGAAATGCGTGAGCCAAAGAACAGCAACCAGAGTGGTGGCAGTTCAAATGGCAATGGATACAAAAGAGAATTCCGTGGCAGAGATAACAGTAGAGACAACAATAGAGAATACAGAGACAATAGAGGAGACAGAGGGGATAGAGATAGGGATAACAGAGACAACAAATACTCTAAGGATAAAAGAAGAAAAAATTAAGGAATGGCTTCATTTGAAATTATTGGTGGTAAACGTCTTAAAGGAGACATTTACCCTCAGGGAGCTAAAAACGAAGCGCTTCAAATCCTTTGTGCTGTTTTATTAACTCCGGAACCTGTTACTATTCATAATGTACCGGACATTATTGATGTTAACAAACTCATTGAATTACTAAAAGATTTTGGTGTAAAAATAGATAAGACTGGGGAGTCTACCTATTTGTTCGAAGCCCAAAATGTCAATATTGACTTTTTAGAAACTGATACTTTTAAGAAAAAAGCAGCAGCACTAAGAGGCTCTATAATGATCCTTGGTCCGCTACTCGCCAGATTCGGAAAGGCTAAAATGCCCAAGCCAGGAGGAGATAAAATCGGACGTCGAAGACTTGATACCCACTTTCTCGGTCTTGAACAATTGGGAGCTAAATTCTCCTATGATTCCGGAGATAGTTTTTATCAAATCGATGCAAGTAATCTTAAAGGATGCTATATGCTTCTTGACGAGGCATCAGTAACCGGAACTGCCAATGTAGTAATGGCTGCTGTTCTTGCAAAAGGTAAAACCACAATTTATAATGCAGCTTGCGAACCATATCTGCAGCAACTTTGCTCCATGCTCAACCGCATGGGAGCAAAAATTAGCGGTATCGGATCTAATCTTCTTACCATAGAAGGAGTTGATTCTTTAGGAGGCACCACACATACTATACTTCCTGACATGATTGAAATAGGAAGTTTTATTGGTATGGCCGGAATGACCAGTTCAGAGGTTACAATTAAAAATTGTAGAATCGATATGTTGGGAATTATCCCGACTATCTTCAGAAGACTGGGTATTAAAATGGAATTCAGAGGAGATGATATTTACATTCCTTCTCAGGATAGTTATGAAATAGAAACGTTCATTGACGGTTCGATCCTTACAATATCAGATGCTATATGGCCAGGATTTACGCCTGACCTTATGAGTATTGCTTTGGTTGTAGCAACACAGGCAAAAGGTTCAGCATTGATACACCAGAAAATGTTCGAAAGTCGTCTTTTCTTTGTTGACAAACTGATAGACATGGGTGCTCAGATAATACTTTGCGACCCACATAGAGCAACAGTGATAGGTCTGAATAAACAAATTCCTCTTAGAGGAATACAGATGACATCACCAGATATCAGAGCTGGAGTAGCTTTGTTGATTGCAGCATTATCTGCGAATGGTAAAAGTACCATCCACAACATAGAACAGATAGACCGAGGGTATCAGAACATTGATACCAGACTAAATGCACTTGGAGCTGATATAAGAAGAATTTCTTAAATAATCTTTTTGTACAAAGGAGCCGTTATATCGGCTCCTTTTTAATAATGATATGGAAATCAAAAGCAATAAACTAAGAATCTTAATAGCCATAATCTTAATTCTTGTTTCTTACGTTTACTTTAGATTCATCACCTTTCTTCCAACCACTATATCATACGTACTTTATTTTGCACTCATCTTAGTTTCGATCTTAATTGCCTTTATATCAAAGAGACGCGACGTCACTATTGGAATTTTATATGGTTTAACCTTTGTTCTGGTTTCTTTGATTTTTATCTTTACCTTTTTTACAGAAGAATTATAGCAATAACTGATATTATTTTAAAAGTATATTACGATGGGAAGAGCATTTGAATTCCGGAAAGCCCGAAAAATGAAAAGATGGGGACAAATGGCTAAGACATTTACCAGAATAGGTAAGGACATTGCCATGGCCGTTAAATCTGGCGGTCCCGACCCTACTACCAACTCAAGACTCCGTGCTTTGATCCAGAACGCCAAAGCTGCGAACATGCCTAAAGACAATGTCGAAAGGGCTATAAAAAAAGCTTCTTCTAAAGAACAGGAAGATTACAAAGAAGTAGTTTATGAAGGTTATGGGCCTTATGGAATTGCAATTGTAGTTGAAACTGCTACAGATAACCCTACAAGGACAGTTGCCAGTGTCAGAAGCTATTTCACAAGAAGCGGCGGATCCCTTGGCACTTCAGGTTCTCTTGATTTCCTTTTTGAAAGAAAATGTATCTTTAAAATCAAAAGCAGAGAAGACATCGATATTGAAGAGCTGGAGCTAGAGCTGATAGATTTTGGCGCGGATGAAATAGGAGCTGATGAGAATGAAATTGTAATCTACGGAGCATTTGATGCTTATGGAAAAATCCAGCAATTTCTTGAGGAAAAAGGATATGAGGTAATCAGTTCAGACTTTGAAAGAATACCCACTGACACAAAAGAATTAAATGAAGAACAGGAAGCAGAAATCGAAAAACTCCTTGGAAAGTTTGAAGAGGACGATGATGTTCAAAATGTTTTTCACAACATGAAATAAATAAAAAAGGCTGATCAGATTGACCAGCCTTTTCTTTTATAACACTATTAACTCACAATTTATACATAGTTGTTAAGCATCACTGGCATCACAAGCATAAGCACATCTTCGTTCTTATCCTTTTTAGCCGGATTCAGGATACCTGCTCTATTTGGTGCAGAAAGATTAATATCAATAGCTTCGCAATCAAGGTTGTTCAGCATCTCGATAAGGAACTTCGCATTAAATCCGATTTCCATATCATCTCCTTCATATTCGCAAGACAGTCTTTCATTTGCCTCGTTACTGAAATCGAGATCTTCTGCAGAAATTTGAAGCTCACTACCTGCAATCTTAAGACGTACCTGATGTGTAGTCTTATTTGCATAAATAGAGATACGTTTTAAAGAGTTAAGCAAATCCTGTCTGTTGATTGTCAACTTATTTGGGTTATTAGCAGGAATTGCATTTTCATAATCAGGGAAACGCTCGTCAATTAGACGGCAAATCATCTTGATATTCGCAAAGCTGAAGAAAGCATTAGATGCATTGAACTCCATCTTAACAAGAGTATTGTCAGTTGGAAGAGATGCTTTAAGAAGGTTAAGGGCTTTCTTTGGTATTAATAGAGTATTTTGACTTTCAGAAGCAATGTCTGATCTTCTGTATCTGATTAGTCTATGTCCGTCTGTAGCAACAAATGTTGTATTCGCATCTGAAATATTGATGAAAACACCAGTCATTTGAGGCTTTAGCTCGTCATTGCTGGCTGCGAAAATAGTGCTTGCAATAGCTCTGGTTAAAATATCAGATGGTACATCTACTGCATATCCGTTTTTAACGGCCGGTACTCTTGGAAAATCAGTGGCATTTTCACCTGACAACTTATATCTTCCATTATCAGAGCTGATCTCAATGCTATAAGTTTCTTCGTCAATTGTGAAAGTTACTGGCTGCTCCGGAAGATTCTTAAGCGTATCAAGAAGTATTTTGGCAGGTACCGCAATATTTCCTTTTTCTTTAGATTCCACTACAATTTCTGTAATCATGGAAGTCTGAAGATCTGAAGCATACACTGTAAGTTTGCCCACAGAAACCTCAAACAGGAAATTTTCCAAAATCGGCACTACCGGATTAGTAGTGATAACCCCATTGATCGCAGTCAATTGTTTAAGAAGGGCAGTTGAAGAAACAACAAATTTCATATAGCTCTTTTATCCTATTCTAGTAAAATATGAAGGGGATAAAGTTAATTATAAAAAACCAAATTCTAAAAAAACCCTCTTACTTATTTGAAGGAGCAAAGAAAGATTTTTTTACAAGCAGATAGTTTGTCAGCTCAGGATTCAACGTTACCAACTCTCCTGTATTTCTGATAATGGCATAAATCTTACCTTGTTTCCATGGGTCAAGATAAATATCAACAGTTTTACTTAGGTTATCCACAATATCATCCACTTGTATTGTTGAAAACGGCTTGCCATTATGAAGCTGATTTACAATAGTATCTTTACCATCCACTATGTACTTATCCACATTTGTTACACCATACAACATCAAATACCTGTGGATTTTAGAGCTATCCTGTGCTGGAAGATTTTCGACTTCGAACTTATTTCCTTTAGAAACTATTGTAAAATTTTCTGAAGGAGCTGCGGGAAAACTTACTGATACTTTTTGAAGACTTCTTGGACTGCTGTTAAATAAAACCCTGGATCTCCAGTCCTGTTCTTGCAGACTTGCCAACTCAGAAAGATCTCCCTTTACTCCAGGCACAAACACAATTACCGGATCAGAAGAGCCTTCTGCAAGGAAGTAAGTACTGTTCACATCATTTTCATTGGACAATACATAAAACACATCTCTATTGTCTGAAGATTCTACCGAAACCTTCACACCGTCTTGCTTAAGGTTTTTAACTACTCCCTCCTTTTTATTATCTGCTACAGGCCTCTTTACTTCAATTTTATTCAATCCGAAAAATAATAAGCTTATCAATTTTTCTCTTGCCTCATATTTGTTATTTACCAACCACTTACCATTCGGTTCCTTTTTCAATTTTGTAGTCTTGTTATTTGCCTGCAGTGTAACGGATGTAATAGCCGTAGTATCAGCTATCCCAACAGATTGCTTCTCTTTATTAAAAGAATCCGAACCTCTTTCTCCCAGCAATGTATACAAGGCTGTCAATCCGGTTATTACAAATAAAAAGATATATGGACTTAACTTCTTCAACTCCCTCATTTTATCTAAAGCTTGTATATTTTCTCTTTCTCAAATAATATCTGCTGATTCCAAAAACGACAAGAAGCACAATAGGCGCCACAAGATTTACAATCTGCCAGTAAGTCTTTTCTTCAGCGAGTTTATTTTTATCAAGTGGCCTAAGCTGTATCTCTTTGCCTTTTGCAGCAACAATAGGCTCATCCATAAGATAGTCTACTGCGTTCATTATAAACTCCTTATTCGAAAACAAATATTTCAAATCAGGATCATATCCCAATGGTATAGGCTGATTCCTCGTTTTCTCAATTTCGTTTCTGATAAAATCCGCATCAGACACTACTATGATTTTACTAGAGCTATCCTGTTTAACTACCTGCACTCCAGCTATAGGCGAAGGTCTGTTTTTATAAACTGATTCAAAGTTACCTTCTAAAAGGTATGCGACTGGTAACATTCCTGCATTAAAGTCTTTCGGATCAAGATTTTTTCTTGCCTCATTTAAATCAACAGGAAGTGGCGCTTTAATAAGCCTTGAATTTTTCGAAGTAAAAATCAATGGAGTTTTTGTTATTCCATGTGCTTTTACAGTGTCCATAGAGCTCACATATCTGCCTATAACAGCATCTAGGTTTTTAACAACAGGATGTTTACCGAAATTATAAAAGATAGGAAAATATGGCCAGGATACCATTTCTGATTGTCCTCCCGGAACTTCAACTTTCAGCAATGCACAATTAAGATCTTGTATCAGATCATCATTAATCCTTACTCCATATTTGAATAACAAATCTTCCAGGCCTAGATTGTAAGAAAAACCATAAGTAACTCCAGACACGAGACTATCTCTATTCAGATTTAGTTGATCTATAAAGAATAATATTCTTCCTCCCTTTACTACATATTGATCAAGTATAAATTTTTCCTTTTCAGAAAAAGGTTTGGTTGGTCCTGCAATTACCAAAGCTTTGTAATTACTCAATTTTGTTGAATCTGTAATAGCAGTTCTTTCTACATTATAATATTCACTTAAGGCAGTAGAAATATCACCTGTCTCCCCTGCTGAAAGCTCACCATGACCTTCAGTGAAAGCCACTGATTTGGTAACTTCATTGTTAAGCTTTCTGATAGCTGCCATCAACTCATACTCCACTCCTTCCACAGACTGATTCAGTTGCTGATCCATGGGCAATATCTTGCTTCCTTTCAGAAACATTACCGGAGTTTCTTTATCTCCCATTGAAATAAGAGCAGAAGGAAATACTATCTTTTCTTCTCTTGCACCGCCCTGCTGCACCAGGTCATACTTATATTGTATACCTTTCTGAATCAACTGAGAATAGAACTGCTCACGTAATCTTTTATCTTCAATGGCATTCGGATCTGTAAACCTGTATACAATCTTGTCACCTGAATAAGCTTTGAACTCTTCAAGCGTTTCTTTTATTGACCTTTTAAGTCTAGAATAATCAGGGTTCAAGTCTCCATCTAGAAAGACATCAACAAATACCTGTTCATTAAGATTCTTAAGTTTTTCTTTTGTGGATGGACTAATAGTGTACCTCTTATCCTGAGTAAGATCCAGCCTGAAGAAATGCTCTGAAAAAATTATATTTATAAATACGACAGTTCCTATAAGCAACAGGAACCGTATAATATCAAACTTCTTTAAATTCATAACCTGCTTACCATTTTCTGCTGCCTAAAACCAATCTCGTTGAAAGAAGCATAATAAAAATTATACTTAGAAAATACAGAACATTTCTGGAATCTATCAATCCTCTGCTTAATGCTTCATAGTGATAGCTTAATCCAAGCTTTACAAGGATATTAGCTTGTGCTCCCCAGAAGTTCACCGATGCAGCCCTGGCCATTCCATCATAGAGAGTATAGCAAAGTAATACCGCAATTATAAAGGCTACAATCTGATTTCTAGTGATAGCCGACGCAAATATCCCTATTGAAGTAAACACTGCACCTAGCAAAAATAGCCCTATATAAGAAGTAAAAACAGCTGCTGAATCAATATTGCCAACCGGATTTCCAAGATTATAAACTGAGTAATAATATATTAATGTTGGTATTAAGCTAAACAATACCAAAGCCAGACTTGACAAATACTTACCCAAGATAATCTCCCAATCTTTTACAGGTCTGGTCAACAATAACTCCATGGTTCCTTCTCTTTTTTCTTCAGCAAAAGTTCTCATGGTAATTGCAGGGATTAGTAACAGAAAGGCAATAGGCCCATATGCAAAAAGGCTTTCCAAATCTGCAAAGCCAAATTCAAAGACACTGCTTTCCGGAAAAACCCAGAGAAACAATCCTATTAATGTAAGAAACACACTGATGACAAGGTAGGCTATCAGTGAGTTAAAAAAACTGTTTATTTCTTTTCTAAAGATACTTAACACAAAACCTGTAGGTTAAAATTTAAATTATATGGAATCATTTTTCTTCCCAGTAAGGTCTCTGAAGATATTTTCAAGAGAATGTTCCTCTTGATTTAAGCCAATCAGAGTCCAATTCCTTTCAGATGCAAGTTTAAAAATAGCTCCTCTTACATCATTTTCACCGGAGGAGAGCAATTCATATTTCCCTCCAGCTGTTTGTTTCACCTCATTCACACCGGATAAAGACTTTAAATATTCGACTTCTATTTCACCTGAAAATTCAACGATAATCTTCTTACCAGAAGCCTGAAGTCCTTTCAATTCACTAACACGGTTATCGGCAACAATTTTCCCTCTATTGATGATCACCACTCTATCACATAGAGCCTGCACCTCTTGCATAATGTGTGTAGAAAACAAAACCGTTTTTTCTTTACCTATATTCTTAATAAGATTTCTGATTTCAAGAATCTGGTTAGGATCCAGACCGGTGGTAGGCTCATCCAGTATAAGCACCTGTGGCTCGTGAATCATAGCTTGAGCAAGTCCAACTCTTTGGCGATAGCCCTTTGATAAAGCTCCAAGTTTCTTATTCTGTTCTAAAGTAAGCCCCGTCATTTCTACCATCTCCTGTACCCTTCCTTTAAGCTTACTTCCTTTTAAAGAATGAAGCGAACCTATGAATTCAAGATATTCGTGTACATACATGTCCAGGTAAAGAGGATTGTGCTCCGGCAGATACCCCACATTTTTTCGCACCTCCAAAGGAGATTCCACAACGTCATATCCTGCCACCGTCACAACTCCTGAGGTCGGAGGTATATAACAAGTGGCAATTTTCATTGTAGTAGATTTACCTGCTCCGTTCGGCCCAAGAAATCCAAGTATTTCTCCTTTACCGGCCTCGAAACTGATATGGTCTACAGCTTTCTGCTCGCCGTAAATTTTAGTTAACTCCTGTACCTTTAAACTCACTATGACTGTATGTTATCTTTTTGCAAATTTATTGAATTCAAGCTTAAAGCGGAAAGCACAAAGCTTAAAGTTTGGATTTCTTTTAAGAACGAATACATAATAGATTTAAGTTTTAAGATGACAACTTTTTTCAATCAAAATATGACACCGAAATTTATAGAGGCCTCAAACTTTTGACTTTCAACTTTTCACTTTATGCTTTAAGTCTTTCGTTCTCCCGCTCCTTAAATGGACTTCCTGCCTTTTGGCATTAATGGTCTGAATTCCAGTTCAACAGGATGGAAATTTTCTGATGTTTCCAAAGAATAAAGAACAGCTTCGGCAATATCCTCAGGCCTCATCATATTCGGATGCACATTAATGGAATCTATTGTATCGAAGAAATTGGTATGAATAGAGCCTGGAACAATACAAGTTACTTTCACACCGTAATCCCTTAGTTCTTTATACATAGCTTGTGAGATACCTCTGACGGCAAATTTAGTCCCGCAATACCCGGCAAACTTTTCTATTCCTTCTTTACCCGCGATGGATGCAATATTCACGATGTGCCCTTCTCCCATTTCTTTCATTTTTTGAACTACCATTTGAGAACAGAAAAAGACTCCATGCACATTGGTATCAAACATTTCTTTCCATTCTTCAACAGGCATTTCTTCAATCAGACCAGCGTATCCCAATCCTGCATTATTAATCAGAACACTTATATTTTCTCCAAAATCTTTTATAGTTGCATTGTATGATCCATTTACAGAATCTATGTTTCCAACGTCGGTAGCATAAAATTTGAAATGATCATGTTTAAAATCCGGAGCTGTTCTACTCCATCCGGCAACCTTCATTCCTTCCTCTAACAAAACCTTTACTACCTCAAGACCAACACCTTTGCTCGCTCCCGTTACAATAGCAACTTTATCTTTTAAATTCATATTAAACTTTTTTTGCTTAGAAATTCTTCAATGATATTCCTGAAATGATTACAACCGAATTTAACAACTGAAATATGACGATCTTTCTTTCACCTTCTGAAAACCGCTCCCAGAGATTATCATTATATATGATAGTGGCAGAAACAAAAGCAAGTCCGAAACAAAGTATCAGGAGCAAATTCTGAACTTCCATAAAAAAAATTAAAGCCACAGGAAATAATAAGAATAAGCCCATAAGGAAGACCATCATCTCAAAGTTCTTGAATTTCAGGCTATCTTTAATTGCCTTGAAAATAAACATACCTGACAAAATCAAATAGGTAATCAAACCAATATATAAAAGGATTTTTGCAGTTTCGATTTGAAGAAGTGCCAATGCAAATCCAGCCTGGAAAACGGCCATACCAAACATGAGTGCCTTGATCTTTAAATCATTGATAATAAATATATAATACCCCAGCAACAAAATTTCAGCAAGCAATGGAGCCCAGGTAATATACTCAAACCTTTTGCTTTCATTCAAAATGATTGATAGCACAAAGGTCATGGCAACCAAAACAACTATTGCTTTTTCAGGTTTATCAGATGCTACAGCTTTCATTTTATTTAGATTATTCTTCTAAAGTAATATGAATTTATGATAATTTTGGATTATTAATTTTGCGAAAATAGAATGCATTTATTGAAATTTCACTTTTTGCTCATCATTTTTTCCCTCCATTATTTCGTTGCGTCTGCTCAAGATAAAGCACCTGCTTCAAAATATGCGCTTTCATTAAATTATCATTATGGATTTCTCATGCAGCATGGTGATGATATCGGCCATCTGGCCAATCAAAGACCATTAAAACTTGAACTGGATTTCAAAATTCAAACAGATGGAAGCAAGGGCTGGCAGGTAACCAATAATTATCCTGTGGTAGGATATTCATTAAACTACCTGCATTTCGATCCGAAAAAGCCTGTAGGTGATGCTTTGGGTTTAATAATATATTATGGGAAAGCATTTTTCAGATCACCCAAAAGTGAGCTCAGATGGAGGATAGGTATAGGTCCGGGAATCGTATTCCGGAAGTTTGACATCATAACAAATAATAAAAACAATATCACGGGAAGTACCTTTAATTATTGCCTTAATGGAGCCATAAACTTCAGTACAACACTCTCTAAAAGATTAATCTTCAATGCTGGAATTGGCTTGTTTCATTTAAGTAATGGGTCAATGAAGATCCCTAACCTTGGAATGAATATACCTGCAGTTTATGCAGGGCTAGGCTTCACTTCTAAAAAGAAAGTAACATTTGATGCTCCTGAGTCAGAACGAAAAAGAAGATTTAATTCTTTAAATCTTTCAATTGGTGGAGGATTTAAAGAGATAAAACCTATCGGAGGATCAAGGTATTTTGCAGGAGTATTTTCTGCTTATTATGATCTTGGTATCAATTCACGCACATGTCTCAACCTTGGCTATGATTTCATCTATGACTATTCTGCAAAAGCTGAAATTAAGAGAGGTACCTTTGATGAGAAACTGGTTAATGGAAATTATATGAGGCATGGGGTTGCATTGGGATTTCATTATTTTATAAGTCAGGTATCCTTCGTTGGTCAGTGTGGTTATTATGTTTTTGACCCATTAAAAAGATATAAACCTTTTTATCAACGTTATACTGTCAAATATAATTTCACTGAAGCTATCAGCGCCGGAGTAGCACTCAAAGCTCACTTTGGCCAGGCAGAGATAGTTGAATGGACAGTTGGTTATACATTAAAATGAAAAAACCAGGCTTACTATATATTGCAATCATTTCAGCTATTCTATTGTCATGCAATAAAGAAGATAGCTGGGACTGTGTAAAGAGCACAGGCAAAATTGTGCAGGAAAGAAGGATTGTCAAAGGGGTATACTACATCTTTGTTGAAGATAATATAGACCTCATTTTTAAGAACAATCTTGGAGATACGTTAGTAGTTGAAGCAGGTGACAATTTGCTAAAAAAAATAACCAGCGACAACGACGGAATCAATCTTAGAATAAGAAATACCAATACCTGTAACTGGGTTAGAAGCTACAAGAAGGATATAAAGGTCTATATTGATGCAGTTAAATATAAAGATATTTTTGTTATGGGATATGGCACTGTGAGTAATGAAGGTGTTATACAGAAAGACAAATTGTTTTTACACAATTACTCCAATGCCGATGTAAACCTCAATGTTGACCTAGAGTTCCTGTGGATAGATATGGATAAGCTTGCGAACATAACTATTAATGGAAAGCTACATCGACTTCATGCTATCAATCTTGGATCGGGTCAACTAAAAGTGAATACTCCTGGTTGTAAATATGTCTCAATGTCAAACAAGGGACCGGGGATGAGTTATGTATACTCAGATAGCGCTTTTTACTCGACAATTGAAGGTACAGGGAATGTTTACTATAGTGGCAATCCCCAAATAGTTACAATTTACAAACAAGGAGCCGGGGAGTTCATCAAACAATAAAATCACTTACCGAATAGCTCTTCCAACTTGTTCGCCAGATCCTGTCCTCGCAAGTTCTTCGCAATGATAATACCTTCTTTATCTATCAAATAAGTTAACGGAATTGCTTGTACTTCATAAACAGGGTTCACCGAAGAGCCCCAACCTTTAAGATCCGAAACTTGTTCCCATACAAGACCATCTTTCATAATTGCATTCTTCCATTTCTCTTTGTCTTCATCCAAAGAAACACCAAGTATAGTAAAGCCTTTGTCCTTATATTTTTTATAAAGCTCAACGACATGTGGGTTTTCCATACGACAAGGACCACACCAGGAGGCCCAGAAATCTATCATTACATACTTACCTTTAAAATCAGAAAGCTTGATAATTTTTCCATTTGGGTTAGGTAGTGCGATTTCCGGAGCTTTTTTACCAACGCCAACTTTACTTAGTTTTTCCTTTTCTTCCTCTTGCTTTTTCATAGCAAGAGCCTTTTGCACTTCTGAAGAGAGGAGCTTTGTGTATTTTGAATTTGGATAAGCCTTATTCATTTCATCAGCTACCTTTTTTAAGAAGGGAAGTTCTGATTGAAAATCAAGATAGTTAACCATGGAAAACACAGATAGCGAAGGTAGAACTGAATCTATAGATGTTATTGTTAATTTACGGACCTTTTCTTGAAGGCCTTTCAATTCAGCCATAATAGCAGGAATAGAGTCTTCCTGCTTCTTCATCTGAAATAACATTCCCTTTTGCTGTAACTTGTTCTGTGACTTTTGAAGCTCACTCATCTGATTAAAAAAAGTCAGATATTCCGCTGTTGCTTTCGATCCTTCTACAGATGCATTTCCTGGCAAATCTGTCAAATCGGAATTAAACTTTATAACTGGAGCGTCAATAATAAGTAGAACGTTTTGAGTATCCGCCTGCAACAGAGCATAATCAGGCTCAGCAAGAGCACCCTCAAATTTATAAGATCCATCAGATCCGATTTCTGTCGAATCTAAATGGATCCAGCTTTGATTTTCAAGTTTATCAAGGTATAATTTCTTACCACCGCCATTTTTAATTGTTCCTGATAGTTCAAAAGAAAAACCACCTTCTTTTTTTTCAGATTCCTTCTTCTCTGAACACCCAAAAACAACCGCTATGATTATCAGAAAACGTAATACCTTCATAAGATTAATTAAGATTATCCAGTGTCTTTTTCAATAATTCACTTGTAATTTTAGGATCAGCTTTACCTTTGGTAAGTTTCATAACCTCTCCCATAAACATGGCTAAAAGGTTTGTTTTACCTGCTTTATATTCTGCTACTTTATTTGGATATTTTGCAATAGCTTCATCAATCAAAGGTTGTAAAGCTCCAGTATCGCTCTCCTGAATCAAATTCATTTTTTCAGCTATTTGCTGAGCTGACCCTCCCTTTTGATTAATCATTTCTGGGAAAATCTTTTGACTAGCAACTGCAAAACTTACTTTTCCTGATTCTACCATTGCAATTAACTCAGAAACTTTTTGAGTTGATAATGGGAAATCATTTATATGAAGAGTTAATTCATTCAAATAACCTTTCACCGGCCCCATTATCCAGTTAGAAGCTGCTTTATAGTTTTTAGTATGCTTACATAGGTCTTCAAAATACAATGCTATTTCTTTAGCATCTGTTAATACCTGAGCATCATATTCAGGAAGGCCAAATTCAGTTGTAAACTTCTTGTACAAATAATTTGGTAAGCTAGGCATAGTTGCCTTGATATCCGCTAACCATTTATCTGATATATTCAAAGGCTGAAGATCTGGTTCTGGGAAATATCTGTAGTCGTTCAGTTCCTCTTTTGTTCTCATTCCATAAGTGCTGCCAGTAGTAGCATCAAACATTCTTGTCTCAGAGAAAATTGCTTCGCCTTTTTCTATTAGCTCGATCTGACGCTCGATTTCGTGATCTATGGCTCTCTGTACGTTTCTAATGGAGTTCATATTTTTAATCTCCACTTTCTTTCCATATTGAGTTGCTCCTTTCAGCATCACAGAAACGTTGGCATCACACCTCATTGAGCCTTCTTCCATGTTACCGTCACAAACTTCAAGATACCTAACAAGTTTCCTGATTTCTGTTACTACCTGAAATGCTTCTTCCGAGCTACGGATATCCGGCTCTGTAACGATCTCAATCAAAGGAACCCCAGCTCTGTTATAATCAACAAGCGTATCTGTTTCTCCTGCAAGGTGAAGGTTTTTACCAGCATCATCTTCCATGTGGATTCTATTAAGACGAATTACTTTCTCTCCGTCCTTCATACGAATCACAACCTCCCCACCTTTACAGATAGGTGCCTTATCCTGAGTAGTCTGATACCCCTTCGGAAGATCTGGATAAAAATAATTTTTTCTATCAAAGAAATTTACTCTGTTGATTTCACAGCCACTAGCCAAACCCATTTTGATTGCATATTCCACAACCTTTTTATTTAGCAATGGTAATGTTCCTGGGTGTCCCAGAGTGATCACGCTCACGTTTGTATTTGGCATACTTCCGAACTCTGTAGAGTCCGAAGCGAAAATTTTACTCTGAGTACTTAACTGTGCGTGTATTTCAAGACCGATTACCGGTTGATATTTTTCTATGATTGATTTATCCATTTTAAAGCACTACTGAATTTTACTTATACTTTTTCTTTAAGGACACCTTTTGCTTTCACTAAAACTTTATCAAGTCCAGCAAGGTCTTTTCCTCCTGCTGTCGCGAAGAAAGGTTGTCCTCCACCTCCACCTTGAATTTCTTTTGCAAGCTCTTTAACAAGGTTACCTGCATGAAGCTTTTTATCTGCAACAAGATTTTCAGAGATCATTACTGCTATCTGAGGCTTATCTTCGATTTTGGCAGCAAGAACTAGGAATAAATTATCTACTTTAGCCTTCACATCATAAGCCAACTGTTTTAAAGCATCAGCTGAAGAGAGGTCTACTCTGGAAATGACGACATTGATACCATCAACTGTTTCCACTTTTTTAAGTAGTTCCTCTTTAATTCCCTGACCTTCTTTGCTGACATACTCTTCAATCTGTTTCTGAAGCTTTGTTTTTTCAGCAGAAAGCTCTTCGACAGCTTTTAATATATCTTTAGGATTCTTGAGTACTTCTTTTAATTTCTCAATAATTGAAAGCTGTGAATCTACAAAGTTTTCTGCTTCATCTGCAGTAATTGCCTCTATTCTTCTTACACCTGCCGCTACAGAACTTTCAGAAACAATCTTAAACAAGCCAATTTTACCAGTGGCAGATACGTGAGTACCTCCGCACAATTCAACTGAATAAGAGGGATCGAAAGTAATTACTCTCACAAACTCTCCATATTTCTCACCGAACAAAGCCATTGCACCAAGAGACTTAGCTTCATTGATTGGAACGTTACGTCTTTCATTCAGCTGAATATTTTCTCTGATCTTGGCATTAACTATCTTCTCAACTTTCTCAATCTCTTCAGGAGTCATTTTAGAGAAATGAGAAAAGTCAAATCTTAATACCTTCTCATTTACCAATGACCCCTTCTGTGCAACATGAGTTCCAAGTACATCTCTCAAAGCCGCATGCAACAGGTGAGTTGCAGAGTGATTATTTTCAGTAAGGAGCCTTTTCTTCTCGTCAACGTTCGCTTCAAAGTCTGCTTTAACGTCTAAAGGGAGCTTATCAATGATATGAATAATCAGGTCATTTTCTTTTTTGGTATCAAGGACCTGAATCTTTTCTTTGCCAGATTGAAGCACTCCCGTATCTCCTGCTTGTCCACCGCTTTCCGCGTAGAAAGGTGTAGTATCAAGTACTACCTGATATTGGTCTTTACCTTTGGCAGTAACTTTCCTGTATTTTACAATCTTTGATTTCGCATGCAAATGATCATAGCCAACAAATTCAACACCTTCTTCGTCCCTAACAAGCACCCAGTCAGTAGTCTCTTTAACGGCATCTTTCTTTGATCTTTCTTTCTGCACTGCCATTTCCTTTTCAAAGCCGGTCTCATCTATTTCAAGACCATATTCTCTTGCAATAAGCGCAGTAAGATCAACTGGAAATCCGAAAGTATCATACAATTCAAATACGGTTTTTCCGTCTATGACTTTTTCACCTTTGGACTGTTCTATGTTTGTTCTTATTTGCTCAAGCTTTTTCAAGCCAATTTCAAGCGTTCTAAGGAATGAAATTTCTTCTTCAAGAACTACCTTCTGCACAAAATCCTGCTGAGCTTTTAACTCAGGGAAAACCTCTGCAAACTGGTTTGCAAGCACAGGCACCATTTTGTTAAGGAACGGCTCTTTGAAACCAAGGAAAGTATATCCATACCTGACTGCTCTTCTCAAAATTCTTCTGATTACATAACCAGCTTTTGCATTACCTGGCAACTGACCGTCAGCAATTGTGAAAGATATTGCTCTGATGTGATCAGAAAGCACTCTCATAGCAATATCAGTCTTCAGATCTTTTCCATAGGTTTTGCCACAAGCATCCCCGATGAATTTGATCATTGGCTGAAACACGTCAGTATCGTAGTTCGAAGTCTTTGCCTGAATGGCCATAACAAGACGTTCAAAGCCCATACCTGTATCCACATGCTTTTCAGGAAGTGGCTCCAAGCTCTTATCAGCTTTTCTATTGTACTGAATAAAAACGTTATTCCAGATTTCAACCACTCTTGGATCATCGTTGTTAACTCTGTCCCGTCCTGGCACTTTTTTAATTTCTTCTTCAGTCCTTAAATCTATATGGATTTCTGTACAAGGTCCGCATGGTCCCTGATCTCCCATTTCCCAGAAATTGTCTTTCTTGGAACCATAAAGTATTCTTTCTTTGGGAAGGTATTTCAACCACAGCTCAAGAGACTCATTATCAGGCTCAAGATTCTCACCTTTGTCTCCTCCAAATACAGTTGCATAAATTCTTTCTTTAGGAAGTTTATACTCAACTGTAAGTAGCTCCCAAGACCACTTAATAGCTTCTTCTTTAAAATAATCTCCAAAAGACCAGTTTCCAAGCATTTCAAACATGGTATGGTGGTAGGTATCTATACCAACCTCTTCCAGGTCATTGTGCTTACCGCTTACTCTTAGGCATTTCTGAGTATCGGCTATCCTTTTATATTTAGCAGGCTGATTTCCAAGGAAAATATCCTTGAACTGATTCATACCTGCATTAGTAAACATTAGGGTTGGATCGTTTTTATTAACGATTGGAGCAGATGGAACAATGTGGTGTCCCCTTTCCTTAAAGAAATCAAGAAATTTCTGTCTTATGCTTTTGGAATCCATTAATTAGGAAAGACCTTTAAATATTTATACTTTTTTTATAATTTTAAGCTTTTCGTCGACAAATCAGGCATAATTTTCACCTGATTCACCGTTATCTGAAGGCGCAAATTTAGTATAAATCTCAGAAGTTCAGTAATGGCCAGAATAAAATATTATTACGACACGGAAACCTGCAAGTATGAGCGTCTTAAGGTATCTACCTGGGACTTAATACTTAATACATTGGGGTTTCTCTTTGTCTCTTTCATTTTTGCGGTGGCTTTGGTATATGTGTACACCAAATATTTCAAATCTCCGCATGAAACTTTATTGCGAAGAGAGAATGAAGAGCTTTCTCTTTACTATGACCTCCTCAATCAGGAAATAGATCAGGCGAATAAAATGCTCAACGCTCTGCAAGAACGAGATGACAATATTTACAGGGTTATTTTCGAAGCAGAACCTATTCCTTATTCTGTAAGAAATACAGAATTGACTGGTATTACAAAATATAAACAACTACTGGACAGAGGCTTAAAAAGGGAAGAGCTGATTATTTCAACTGTTGCCAAGCTGGATAACCTTAAAAAGAAAATGTATATCCAGACTAAGTCTTATGATGAAATCGTAAAACTGGCAAAAAATAAAGCTTTGATGCTGGCCAGCATCCCGGCAATTCAACCTCTTTCCAATAAAGAGCTTACTAGACTAGTATCAGGCTTTGGGTATAGAATTCATCCAATTTATAAAGTTAAGAAACTTCACACTGGCTGTGATTTTTCAACACCAAAAGGCACACCAATATATTCTACCGGAGATGGGGTTGTAAAAACAGTAGCTTCTAACCCAGGTGGATATGGGAATGAAATTGAAGTTGATCATGGATATGGGTATGTTACTAAATATGCACACCTTGACCGATTCAATGTGAGAATTGGTCAAAGAGTAAAAAGAGGCGAATTGATCGGATTTTCAGGTAACACGGGATCTTCCACTGCCCCTCACCTGCATTATGAAGTCATTCACAATGGTAAAAAGGTAAATCCGGTTCACTATTTCTATATAGATCTTTCACCTGCTGAATATCAAAAAATATTGGAGCTTGCTTCTGTTGAAAATCAATCACTATCATAATTGTAAATATTATAAATTTCAGGGCATTGGGAGTATCCTCTCAATGCCCTATTTTTTTAGGATATCTTGCATATAAGAATTTACAACTGAAATAATTAATCATTAGAGGTATTTGCTTTCTTTGAAAAAAGTGAAATTTTATTTCTACTTTTGAATTTAATAGTCCACTCAAAACCAGAAGCATTTGACTTACCAGGACAAAAAATTGGATAAGATGTATTACACAATCGGTGAGGTTGCCGAGATGTTTGGAGTTGCAGCTTCTCTGATACGCTTTTGGGAAACAGAGTTTGACATTATTACCCCCAGAAAAAACAGAAAAGGAAACCGGCAATACACCAAAGATGATATAGAAAACATCAAGCTTGTTTTTCATCTGGTAAAAGAGCGAGGATATACGCTACAGGGGGCCAAAGACTATATTAAAATTCATGGCACAAAAGCCAAAGAAAAGACAGAGATTATTGAGTCTCTTCAAAAGGTGAAAGCTTTTCTAATAGAATTGAAGAAAAGCCTGCCTTAAAATTTTTCAGTTCAACAGCTATAAGAAATTTTTAATGACTCATGCAAATGTTTATGAGGTCGCTATAGGCCTCGTTCCCGGTATTGGTAATCAACTTACCAGACAATTGGTAAGCTACTGTGGCGATCCTGAACAAGTATTCAGAGAAAAAAAGGGCAAATTGCTTAAGATTCCTGGCATAGGAGAAAATATTGCACAATCTATCATTCAGTCTGATATCTTTTCCAAAGCCGAGAAACAAATAGAAACTGCCATCAAAACAGAAACTAATATTCTTTTTTACACCAATCAGGATTATCCTGAACGGCTGAAAACCATTTTGGACGCTCCTACACTCATTTATTACAAAGGTCAAGGACCATTAAATTTTCCAAAAACTGTTGGAGTTGTAGGCACTAGAAATGCAACAGGATATGGTAAGGAAATGACAGAAAAAATCATTTCCGAATTGAAGGAACAGAATGTTCAAATCATTAGCGGGTTAGCTTATGGCATTGACAGCTTTGCACATAAATCCGCTCTGGACAATGGATTATCTACCATCGGAGTGATGGCAACTGGAGTAAACATAGTCTATCCCGCTGTTCATAAAGAAATGGCAAATAGAATGCAGTCGTCCGGCGGTATACTTTCCGAATATCCTTTTGATACAAAACCTGAACCCGGATACTTTCCTGCGAGGAACAGAATAATTGCGGGCCTGAGTGATGTTGTATTAGTCGTTGAAGCTTCCAGCTCAGGAGGAGCCTTGATTACCGCTGACCTTGCCAATGGTTATAACAGAGAAGTAATGGCTGTACCAGGAAATATCAACAACAAATATTCCCTTGGATGCAATAACCTTATAAAATCACACAAAGCACAAATCTTATCAAAGACATCAGATATCATAGAGCTCATGAATTGGGATATCTCCATTTTACCCAAACCAAAATATAAAACACCTGAAATTCCTGAAGATCTTACTGATGATGAAAAGAAAATATTTCAGCTGTTAATCAATAACGGCGAAACTCATATAGATGAATTGTGTTGGAAAAGTCAGATCCCTGTAAGTAAGATGGCCTCTCTCCTACTCAATCTTGAATTCAGTAATAAGGTAAAATCATTACCGGGGAAGAAATATAAATTAGTCTGATATGGTCTTCTTTCGTATATTTTCCCGATGGAAAATTATTACGAGACTTTGGGTGTAAAAAACTCTGCCTCTTTTGAAGAAATCAAAGCTGCATATAAAAGTCTGGCAAAGAAATATCACCCTGATAAACATCAGGGTGATAAATACTATGAAGATCAGTTCAAAAAGATCAATTCTGCTTATCAGACCATTTCAGATCCACAAAAAAGAAGACTATACGATTTAAAACTTCATTATTACTTTACCCCACCTCAAAAACCTGCGAAAGCCCCTACCAACAGTTCTTCAAAACAAAGGACCAGCAGACAGCCACGTCCTAAACCTGCCACAACTCAAGAATCTAAGGTTTCAAATAAAGAAGTAAGAATATATTTATACACCGGACTGGCATTGATATTGCTGGTTGTTGCTTCTGTTCTTTTTTATCATTATATGAATAACAGAATGGCAGCAAAAACGCATGAGGAAGCTATTCAATATGAAAAAGATGGAGAATGGTTAAAAGCCTTAGAGTCCTATACAGAAAGTATATCATTTGACGAAGACTATGCCCCTGCTTTTCAGAAAAGAGCTTTGTTAAGGCTTCATATGCTGGGGGATTATCGAGGAGCTGTTTTAGATCTTACAAAAGCAATTGAAAATACAGAAAACCCTTCATGGGATCTGTATTATGAACGCGGAAAAGCTAATGCTAAAATCAAAAAAAATTCTGCTGCCCTTGAAGATTTTAATGAATCGATCAAAAGAAATCCTGCTAAAGATAGTAGTTATCTATACAGAGGAGAGTTACTCCAATATGCCAAGGGTGATTGTCAATCCGCATACCCTGATTATCTGAAATTCCTGAAACATCAGCCAGAGTCTGAAATGGCTCTCCTTAATTTGGCCAACTGCTATCAGGAACTTGATCAGCATCAAAAATCTATAAGTATTTATACTGACATGATTAAAAAGCAGCAAAATCCCGGAATAGCTCATTATTACCGAGGGTTGGCTTACTCAAGAATTGTAGATTCCACCAATGCCTGCTCCGATTTTACCAAAGCTCTCGAATATGATGTGCGACAGGCCAAAAAACTACATCGCAGGTATTGTCTTAAGATAAATGATGAAGAGGACTAAACAAATTAGTCCTTTTTCCTATTTTTAACTTTTCCAAATTGAATTAAAGTTTATGCGCGTTTTTTTACTAACTCTTCTTTCGGTCTTTTCATTTACCCTTAGTTTTTCCCAGGATTTTGCTCATCAATCTCCAAATGTTCCCTACAGAAGTAAACAAAATCCTTATTACTGGAAAAACAACCCTCCAACTCCCGGATACTGGCAACAAGATGTACATTACTACATGGACGTCTTTCTTGATGATTCCAATAATGTACTGGTCTGTCCCGATTATAAACTTGTTTATTACAATAACTCTCCATTCGAGTTAAAAGAGCTTTATTTCCATTTACATAACAATGCCTTCATTCCCGGATCCTATTATCATGCTTTAAATATTGAAAATGACATTAAGGTAAAATTTGGGCCTACTGAAACCAAAGGACTAGGAACTGTGGTCGATAGTGTTAGAGTTGACGGAGAAGAAGTAAAGACTATCATTGATAATACAATCATGAAAGTAGCTCTCAATAAGCCCCTTAAATCAGGTGATTCGCTTATTGTGACAATGAATTTCAAAACATATTTTGACCCTTCAGGCACCATGAGAAGAAGGATGAAGCTTTATGAAACGTTTGGCTTCAAACACTTCGATGCTGTCCACTGGTATCCTGCAATTGCAGTATATGACCATAAATTCGCATGGGAGACAGAACAGCACCTTGACAAAGAATTCTACGCTGATTTCGGAGCATTCGATATAAAATTATCGCTCCCCAACAACTATGTGCTAGAGGCTACAGGCACCCTTCTCAATGAAAAAGAAGTTTTACCAGACACGCTCAGACAAAAGCTTGATCTGAAAAATTTTGCTAAAAAACCTATGAATGAGGCCCCTTCTATTGTGATTCCAAGAGAAAAAGGGAAATTCAAAACTTGGGTTTATCATGCAAAGAATGTACACAATTTCGCTTTTACAGCAGACCCACTTTATAGAATAGGAGAATTGGTGTGGAATGGAATCAGGGTAATAGCCATTGCACAGGAACCTCATGCTTCCGGCTGGCAGCTATCCGCCTATTTCACCGCTAATGTAATCAAAGTATATTCCCAGGATTTCGGAATGTATGCATGGCCCAAAATAGTTGTAGCAGACGCTAAAGATGGTATGGAGTATTCAATGCTTACACTGGACAATGGTACTTATCCGCAACATCAAAGTCTATTGGCACATGAGGTTGGACATATGTGGTTCTATGGAATGGTAGGGTCTAACGAAACCTATAGAGCAATGATGGATGAAGGGTTTACACAATTCTTAACAGTATGGTCATTAGACAGAATTGTTGGAGAAAAGAGAGCAAGGATCGGCAAGAATAAATACATCACCAAACATGTTGACTCTTCCGACACAAGGTATGAAAATCTATACTATCCATATCTGAACCATGTTGTGGAAGGCTATGATGATCCGCTTAACACACATAGCTCTGACTTCCATGGAGCAATAAGACATGGAGGAAACTATGGCCTTGTATATTACAAAACAGGAACCATGCTCTACAACCTTCGCTATGTACTGGGCGAGGATCTGTTTTCACGAGCAATGAAGCATTATTTTAACAAATGGAAATTCGCGCATCCCTACCCTGAAGACTTCCGTGATGCTATTACTGAATACACACAGACTGACCTCAATTGGTTCTTTGATCAATGGATGGAGACTACCAAGTATATAAATTACGGCATTGATGATGTAAAAAGAATCAGTAAGGACAATGAATATGAGATAAAATTCCGAAGAAAAGGAAGTATGCAAATGCCCTTAGACTTCACGGTTAAAGCTTCAGACGGAAGTATTCATAATTACCATATACCTAATAACTGGTTCGTAAAAAAAACCGATGCAACTATTCTTCCGAAATGGTATGGTTGGGGTTTATTAAACCCTACTTATAAGGCTTCCATAAAACTTCCTGCACCAATAAAAACCATTGAGATAGATCCTAAACATTATCTTGCGGATATTGACCTTACAGATAATAAAGCCGGAGAAGGCGGAATTAAAATACTTGAATTTGAACATAGAGTTCCGAATGTTACAAGCTGGGCTGTGCAGAAAAATACATTGAGACCTGATGTCTGGTACAATAGTTTTGATGGTCTGCAGGTAGGACCATACTTCAAAGGAAGTTACTTTGGAAAGTTCCAGTATTCGGCAGGAGCCTGGTTTAATACAGGATTAGCGCAGGGCAGATCCGAAAAAGATCTTGATCTTAAACATCAATGGGTTGCAGCTGATATTTATTTAAAAAGAAACCTTTCTTTGATCTGGAAAGGCCTAAGTGCCAATACTAATTTATACTATAATGCAGGCATTGCTAATTTGAATGCAGGACTTGAAAAAGTAATCCGTGAGCCTGATCAGAGAGCTTCAAAGTATTCAAAACTCTTTATCAATACGAAATATCTAATTACCACTGATAATTATTTTGTATACCGACTTTATCCTGAACAATGGGGACGCTTTCAGGGAGATTTCACATCTGGCCTTGTAAATGCAACGGTGAATATGGGATACTTTCATTACTATACTTATGAAAAAGGCAATGGAGAATATACATTCAATGTAAGAATACCATCAGTGGGATCTGACTATAATTATTCTTATGCTCAGCTAAATTCCATTAACAGATTCACACTTAAGAAATTTGAATTCAAAACAAGAGTTTTTGGACAAATAGGCTTAGGCGATTTGCCTCTGGAATCAACATTATACTTGGCAAGTGCTAATCAGGAACAAATGTTGGATAACAGATTTACCCAGGCAAGAGGCTTTGTGCCAAACGATTGGTTAGGTTATGGACAGAATTACAATCACTTTCAAATGGGAGGAGGTTTAAACCTCAGAGGTTTTGCTGGGTATCTTGCACCTGAAATTCATACCATTAACGGACAAGAAGTACTGATTTACAACTACTATGGAAATTCGGGAGCAGCCTTTAATGCAGAAATTGACTTTGATAAATACATAAAAATTCCGGCTAAAGGACTCACTAAAAATTTCAAGGTAGACACTTACCTTTTCTCCGATATGGGTATTCTTAATACAAGCTCTGCTTCGAAAAACTATTTCGGAAAATTCAGGTTAGATGCTGGTATAGGGTCTGCTGTTACATTCAAATTCGGGCCGTATGATATGAAGCCTGTTACCCTAAGGTTTGATATGCCCTTTTTTGTAAACACGCCCCCTGCAGTGTCTGATTACTTTAAATTCAGATACGTAATAGGCATTAACAGAGCGTTTTAAGAGACTTAGTATGTATCAGTAGAGCCTTGGGTTTTATGAAACATGGCTAACTATTTGTAATTAGGGCCGTAATCGTATAGTGGGATGAATAATTTCTGCAAATTTACTTTTCTTTTAACGATTTTATTTTTCAGCATGCTGAATGCTTTGTATGCTCAAAATGTATATACAGTATCAGGAACCATAAAAGATAAGTTAACCAACGAACCTATCATTGGTGTGGTGGTCTCTGCTCCTTCTGCCCAGGCAGGTACTATGACAGATGAAAACGGATTTTACAGCATTTCAATTCCTTATGATACTATTACCCTTATTGTTGAACAACTTGGATACAAGAAAGAAGTAATAATCATTAATCTTGGCCAGGATATGTCTGTAGATTTTCTGCTGGCTGATGATGATGAACATCTAAAAGAAATAGTAATCGAAGGAAATCCTCATAAAGAGGCTATCAACTCCACTCAAATGAGTAAAATAACCTTAACTGCCAAAGATGCGAAGCAGGTACCGGTTTTATTTGGAGAACCTGATCTATTAAAAATTCTTCAGCTTAAACCAGGTGTCCAATCAGGTGGTGAAGGAACTTCAGGCCTATATGTGAGAGGTGGAGGACCTGATCAGAACCTTTTTGTAGTTGATAATGCTGTCGTCTACAATCCTAATCACCTTTTTGGTTTGTTTAGTATATTTAATACAGACGCCGTAAAAAGCATAGATTTATACAAAGGCGACTTTCCAGCACAATACGGAGGAAGATTATCCTCGGTAGTAGATGTAAAGCTTAATGAAGGTAGTGAGACTAAAACTTCTGTCAGAGGCGGCATCGGTTTGATTGCATCCAGACTTACAGTAGATGGACCGATAAAAAAAGATAAAGCATCTTATATCATTTCTGCGAGACGTACTTACTTTGATGTATTTACAAGTCAGCTCAACAGAATGAATAAAAACAATAAATCTTATGATCCAATCCCTGCCTATTACTTTTATGATCTGAATGGAAAAGTGAATTATACATTAGACAAAAAGAATTCTTTTTACCTCACAGGATATTTTGGACGGGATGTTTTTAAGTACAATCAAAATAGTCTGGACTTCACGTTCAACTGGGGTAATTCAGTAGGTGTAGGAGGCTGGAACCATATTTTTTCTGATAAACTTAAAGTGACAACTTCGGTGATATATTCAGACTACCGATACAATATCAAAAACAGGTTTAAGGATTTCTCCTTTAAACTAAGCTCCATGGTGAGAGATTATACAATCCAGAGTGATTTTACTTACAAACATTCTGAAAAGCATAATATCAAATTCGGCCTGTATACAAGCTACCACCGATATATTGTCGGAAGACTAAGAGCCGGTACTGATGATGGTACAGTTCAGCTAGGCCTTGGCTCTGTGTTTACATCTCAGGAAGGAGCGATCTATGCATCCGATGATTTTGATGTAGGTGTCAGATGGAAATTTAACGCCGGACTTCGCTTGTCTTTATTTAAGAATAAATCTAATTATTTCGGGGGCATTGAACCCAGAGTTGCATTCAGATATCTTATAAGCGAAAAAGTTTCATGGAAAGGAAGCTTTGCAAGAATGTATCAATACATCCATTTAATATCTAATTCAGGAGCAAGTCTTCCAACTGATATCTGGTATCCATCCAATAGTACTGTAAAACCTCAGCGTTCAGATCAGGTCGCAACAGGTCTTTCATTAATTATTGGAGATAAGTTCTATCTAACAGATGAGGTTTACTATAAATGGATGAAGAGACAGATAGACTTTAAAGACGGAGCTATGATTTATTCAAATCCTAATCTTGATCAGGAGTTTGTGTTTGGTAAAGGATGGGCTTATGGAAATGAAATATACCTGGAAAAGAGAAAGGGAAAAACAACAGGGTGGGTTGGATATACGTTGTCATGGACATGGAAGCAATTTCCATATATTAATGAAGGAGAAAAATTCTTTGCGAGATATGACAGAAGACATGATGTTTCTATAGTAATCGTCCACAAACTCACAGAAAGGTTGAATATTAGCGGCACCTGGGTATATGGTACCGGGAACGCCGTTTCATTGCCTAATGGTCGATTCGTTATGCAGGATATTGAAGGCACTACACCAAAGGTAATTCCTGTTTATTCCAAAAGAAACGGATTCAGAATGCCTTCTTATCACAGGATGGACCTAGGATTGATTTATAAGTTTAAACCAAAGAAAGAAGGAAGAGAGTCAGACCTTACCTTCAGCATTTATAATGTATACAATCGTAAAAATGCCTATTTCATATATTTTGATGAAATCCAAAATGAATTTGGAGTCACTACAAAATTTCAGGCAAAACAGGTTTCATTATTTCCGATTATACCAAGTCTGACATATAATTTTAAGTTCTGATTTATATGAGACTGCTTGCTTACTTTACCATTTGTATATTATTATTTTCTTGTAACAGGGAGAAAAATATAACTGTTGAGCTGCCAACTTATACTAGTCAGCCAGTAGTGGAATTTTATCTTGTGCCAGGAAAGCCATTCCGCTTGTTGCTCACTGAATCTGCTGGTTATTTTGATCCACCTCAGGTTACTCCAATAGAAGGTGCTACAGTGGAGGTGGTGCACGCAGGTAAAGTATACTACCCTACCCCACAGCCATTTGGATTAAATCCGGTAAATAAAAAATATTACAATTATTCCACTGACGAAAATACTGTAGTACCACTGGATTTTGATAGTGATTTTTATGTATCTATAAAAGACAAAAACGGCAGAATTATAGAAGGAAGAACAACCATTATGCACCCGGTTGAAATTGATACGATTTCATTTCTTACTGATGATCCGGATAAAGCAGCAATTCAAGTAAAGTTCCAGGACGATCCTGCAACTAAAGATTATTATAGAATAATTGGAATACAGGATTCCTTAGATGGAGAAGGCAAATGGGATTTGGTGTTTAATGATGACGCCATTCAAACCGAACAAGGAGGCATTGGTTCAAATTATATATTCTTTCAGGGGAGCAAAGTTATAATTCAACTCTTTCATATCAGCAAAGAGTACTATGACTTTGTCACTTCAACCAAAAATGCTTCAGACTCAAATGGAAATCCCTTTGCACAACCATCAAAAATCATGTCAAATGTAACCGGAGGGATTGGAATAATTACAGGATTGCAACCCTCGCAGAAAGAACTCATTGTGAAATAAGCAACGATTCAGCGAGTAGATCTGCCAGATGAATCACCTTCAGTGATTTTTTATACTTGCTGACATATTCTGCATAATGACTCAGACATGAGTAGTCTGTTGAGATGATATAATCTGCCTTCATAGCCAAGGCTTCCTCCACCTTTTTACCAACTATATTCTGAGAAGCTTTGCTGGAGCACAATGAATAGTTTGCTCCAAAACCACAACAGCTGCTCTCATTAAATTCCAGCAGCTCAAGACCATTGATACACTTTAACAATTTTCGGGGAGCATCTTTAATCTGACAAAAATTAAGTGCTGTGCAAGAATCATGGTATACAGCTCTTGCAGAAAAATTGGCCCCTTTAACATTTTCTACTTTAAGAACATTGATAATAAATTCACTAAGTTCAAATGTCTTTTTTCTCGAATTTTTATAGTCATTCCTATGAGAAGAGCTGTCAAAGAATAGTTTATAATTATTCCGTACCATATTGAGACAGGCACCGGATGGAATCACAGTATAGTTGACAGATGATGAATTTTCCTCCAGAAACTTTACTCCAAACTCCATTGCTTCATCAAAGGCTCCTGTATTAAGGAAGGGCAAACCGCAGCATTTTTGATTTTCCTTGTAATGGACTTTACAGCCCAGATGTTCCAGCAATCGGATGGTGTTAAATCCGGTTTTCGGGAAGAAGTGATTAACAGAACAGGGTACAAAAAGATTTACTTCAACTGCGCGCATACTATTGTGGAAAAACCTGTGATGCTATTGCCATAGCATCTTCAAGTGCTTTAAAATCAACTCCTGTTTCTATGTTATGAGAGGAAAAATATTCAAGCATTTTTTCAGTAGGAATGTTACCTACCAGATCATCTTTTGCCATAGGGCATCCGCCAAAACCTTTAAGAGCCCCATCAAATCTTCTGCAGCCAGCTTTATAGGCTTCTTTTACCATGTCAACTGCATTAAAAGGTGATGCGTGTAAATGTGCACCGAATTCCACTTCTGGAAATGCAGGAATTAAAGAAGTAAATAAATATTGAAGATCTTCTTTCTTTGCTATCCCAATTGTGTCGGATAATGATACTATCCTTATCCCAATATCAAAAAGCTTTCCTGTAAAATCTTTTACATATTCTACATCATAAGGGTCTCCATAAGGATTTCCGAAGCCCATTGAAAGATAAACCACAAACTCTTTCTTATTTATCTCACAGATTGATTGTATTTCTTTCACCTGAGCAAAGGCTTCTTCTATACTCTTATTAGTATTTCTTTTTTGAAAAGTTTCAGAAAGAGAAAGAGGAAAACCCAGGTATTTTATTTCCTTATGAGTGGAAGCATCTTGTGCTCCTCTAACATTTGCAATGATTGCAAGCAACCTTGAAACAGACCCTGACAAATCAAGCTGTTCAAGTACCTTTGCAGTGTCGCTCATCTGAGGGACAGCAGTAGGAGAAACAAAACTTCCAAAATCAATGGTATCAAACCCTGCTTTTAGAAGCTGGTTTATATATTTTATCTTAAGTTCAGTAGGAATAAACTCCTTAATGCCCTGCATCGCATCTCTGGGGCATTCTATAATTTTTACCACAGACATCTAATTATCTTAAAATAAAGCAGAAGCTATTTGTTTTACGCTATCAGATTTCCCCATAGAATAATAATGCAAAACAGGGACGCCAAACTCCATCAGCTCTTTGGATTGCTGAATTGTCCATTCTATTCCAACTTCTTTCACTTGATCCGCAGTTTTGCATTTGCTGATTGCTTCAGACAATTCAACTGGAATATCCATATGGAATATGCTTGGCAGAATCGTGATTTGTTTTTGGGTAGTTATTGGTTTAAGCCCTGGAAGAATTGGAATGGTGATTCCTTCTTCTCTGCATTTTTTCACAAAATCAAAAAACTTTTGATTATCAAAGAACATCTGAGTAACAATATACTCTGCCCCCAGCTCTACTTTTTGCTTTAAATATTTAATATCTGTCTGAAGGTTGGGTGCTTCAAAGTGCTTTTCCGGATATCCTGCTATTCCAATACAGAAATCTGAAGGAACTGGATTTTGCAAATCATCATCAAGGTATACCCCTTGATTCATACATTTTATTTGCTTAATTAGGTCAGAGGCATAATGATGTCCATCAGCTTCAGGAATAAATGTACCCTCTGACTTTATAGCATCTCCTCTTAATGCCAGTACATTGTCGATACCAAGGAAGTTTAGATCAATGAGTGCATTTTCAGTTTCTTCCCTTGAAAATCCGCCACAGATAATGTGAGGTACCGCATCTACCTTGTATTTATTCATGATAGCTGCGCAAATTCCTACAGTACCGGGTCTTTTTCTAATAGATTTTTTTTCAAGAAGCCCATTTTCTCTTTTCTTAAATACAAACTCTTCTCTATGATAGGTAACATCTATAAATGGAGGTTTAAATTCCATCAAAGGATCAATTCCATCAAAAAGAGACTGGATATCCTGACCCTTTAAAGGCGGAAGGATTTCAAAAGAAAAAAGAGTCTTTTTAGCGTTTTTCAGGTGTTCTACGACTTTCATCTTCTTAGATAAGTGATAGCTCAAAAATACTTATTTTATCGAAGAGTTTAACCAATAAATAGCAAAAGGTTTAAGCTTTTAATCATTTTTAAAAAATCAATTAACACCCTAGCGTTTTTACAATGATTTTAGGATGGAAATGAGTTTTTTAAAACAAGCCAGGCGCCAGGTTCCCATCTTTATTTTGAGGATATTCTCTTTGTACGTTTATGGAAATGGGATCAGAAAAATTCCCAACCTGATCTTCTCCTATTTTGAATATGGCAATATACTGCCATACAACCATGGAAGAACTTGGAGGAATAGGATGAGTATCTATAAAATCTTTAAGCGTATAATTAGCTAAAAAAACAAAGCCTCTTCCATCCTTTCTATCAACAAATAAATCAAGGGAATCAGCTTTTCGATTCATCAATCTTATCAATGGCCTTCCACCATCCAGGAAAACTTGAAGCTGAGGCTCTAGTGTCACAGATATGTCAAACAGGACTTTAAACCTGAACAATGCCAGACTTTGATCAATCTGACGACAAAACTGTGGCCTAGATTTCAAGTACTCTATATAATCCGAAATTCTTCTAAAAATGCCCGGTTCTACATTATGTGGAACCTCCATATCATCAAAATCGGTTAAAGCGCCCTGCACCTCAACTTTTTCACCATAAGCATAAAAATCTTTTACAAGGTTATTTCTTCGAAATTGCTTCTTCGAAAACTCTATCCTTTTCAAAGAGAACTGATACATTTTCAGATCATTCCGGATAGAATTCAGCTCTTCATCTGAAATTACCAGTAAATCTTTTAGCTCCGTTAATTTATTATAAAAATTAATGAGCCATTCAAGTCGCAAATGATCAATACTTTGGGAAAACATTTTTGGCGGTTTAGTTTTCCACTGTTATATGGGAAGTATAACAGTGCTACTTTTGATACACAAAATATAGGATTTTCATCTATAAAATACAAACATCTATCCCTTACAAGGTAAAAAAAGTACAATTTTCAAATAAATTCATTGTCAATTTTTCCCTTACAGGAAACATATTTCGCTCAAAATCACTTTATATATTAATAAAGGAACTGGATGTACAACCAAAACCGAATGTAATTATGGATGAAAATGTGAAAGTATTCTTGGGTTTCCTTGCCGGAGCTGCGACGGGCGCGATTGCCGGTATTTTATTAGCCCCAGAAAAAGGAGATGTTACCAGAAAAAACATCTCTGACAAAGCATCTCAGTTAAAAAGCGATGTGAATGGTCAAGTGCAGAAAGGAGTTGAAAAACTGAACAACTTGAAACAATCTGCATTTTCTTTGATCAATGACTACAGTCAGCAAGCTCAAGCTCAAACAAACCCATAATCGATTTTAAAAAATCAAAAAAAGGCTGTTCCATATTTTGGGACAGCCTTTTTTTTGAAAGATAAATGACTTCATTTAATGTCCTTCTCCTAAAGGACATAGCCGTCAACTTAAGCAAGTTTAGAATTA
>NZ_JAGHZZ010000008.1:113829-405846 GCF_017745095.1 Sporocytophaga sp.
TATTTTTCCATTATTACTTCTCTTTTACATAGCAGGGAAAACTATTTTTTACTTGTCTCATCACTAAGTTGACGGCCATGTCCTTTAGGAGAAGGGTTACATTTAAGTTAAGAATTAAACTTGCATTTTTTTATTCTAAACTTTTAACTTTTTACTTCATTTAAATATCATAGTTCAGAACAGGACTAAGCCACTTCTCTATATCTTCTACTGACATATTCTTTCTCTTAGCATAATCAACCACTTGATCCTTTTCTATTTTACCCAAACCAAAATATTTAGAATCAGGGTGAGAGAAATACATACCACTTACAGATGATGCGGGGTACATTGCAAAGCTTTCCGTTAATGCAATTCCTGTCCTACAGTTAGGATCAAGAAGCTTGAATAAGATACTCTTCTCTGTATGATCCGGACATGCAGGATACCCTGGAGCAGGTCTGATTCCAATATACTCTTCTTTTATTAAAGCCTCATTATCGAATGACTCATCACTTGCATATCCCCAATACTCTTTCCTTACCTTCTCATGCATGCATTCTGCAAAGGCTTCAGCAAGTCTGTCTGCTATTGCTTTTATAAGTATTGAATTATAATCGTCGTGGTCTTTATCAAACTTCTCGATTAAAGCTTCAATTCCTATGCCTGCCGTCACCGCAAAACCACCTATATAATCGTTAATTCCTGATTCTTTAGGAGCGATGTAATCGCTGAGTGCCAGATTAGGTATACCTTTTCCTTTCAAGCCTTGTTGTCTTAAAGTATGGAAAGTTGTAAGGACTTTACTTCTGTCCTCTCTAAAGACTTCATGCTTATGATTGCCGTGATCTATTATTTCTTTATTAAATTCATGCAAAACGATATCATCATCTCCACCTCTTGTAGCAGGGTAGAAACCTATAACTGCTTTCGCCTGAAGTAACTTTTTCTCAATTACCTCTTTCAAAAGTGCTCTTGCATCATCATAAAGTTTTTTTGCCTCTGTTCCGATAATAGGATCTTCAAGAATCTTAGGAAACTTTCCTTTAAGCTGCCATGTCTGGAAGAAAGGAGTCCAGTCGATGTACTTACTAATCTCTGACAAAGAATAGTCATCAAAGAATTTAGTACCAAGGAAAGCTGGCTTAGTAACTTTCGTAGTTGACCAGTCGATAGGTGTTTTATTTGCTCTTGCCTGCTCAATGCTGATGTAATTTTTATCTTTTTGCCTTTTAGAATGTTCTTCGCGGGCTTTAGAATATTCCGATTTAAGATTTTGAATAAAGTTATCTTTGTTTTCACGGCTCATAAGGCTTCCTGCAACCGGAACACTTCTTGAAGCATCCAGTACATGAACAACAGAACCGCTGTAGTGCGGATCAATCTTCACTGCTGTATGGATCCTTGATGTTGTAGCACCTCCGATCAACAAAGGAACTTTTAAACCAGCTTTTTCCATTTCTCTTGCAACTGTTACCATTTCATCAAGAGAAGGTGTTATCAGACCGCTTAGCCCAATGATATCAACGTTATTTTCTTGAGCTGCTTTGATAATTTTATCTGTAGGCACCATTACTCCAAGATCGATGATCTCGTAGTTATTACATCCCAAAACTACACCTACGATATTTTTACCGATATCGTGAACATCCCCCTTTACTGTAGCCATAAGGATCTTACCAGCACTTTGTCCTTCTCCTCCTCCTTTTTTCTTTTCTTCTTCAATAAATGGAAGCAGATATGCTACCGCCTTTTTCATTACTCTAGCACTCTTCACTACCTGAGGCAGGAACATTTTTCCTTCACCGAAAAGATCACCTACAATGTTCATTCCATCCATTAAAGGTCCTTCAATCACCTCCAATGGCTTATCAAACATATGTCTTGCTTCTTCTACGTCCTGGTCTATATAATCAACAATACCTTTTACCAAAGCATGAGCCAATCTTTCCCTTACAGGAAGCTTACGCCAGGTCTCGTCCTTAACTGTTTCCTTACCTTTATTTTTAACTTTTTCGGCCATCTCGAGCATTCGCTCAGTGGCGTCCGGACGTCTGTTCAACAATACATCTTCGACGTGTTCCAGCAGGTCCTTAGGAATATTTTCATAAACCTCAATCATACCCGCATTGACAATCCCCATATCCAAACCAGCTTTGATAGCGTGATACAGGAATGCTGAGTGCATGGCTTCTCTAACTACATCATTCCCTCTGAAAGAAAAAGATATGTTACTAACACCACCGCTTACCTTTACACCCGGGAGATTTTCTTTGATCCATTTTGTGGCATTGATAAAATCCACTGCATAGTTATTGTGTTCTTCAATACCTGTAGCAACTGTAAGTATATTCGGGTCAAAAATTATATCTTCTGCCGGGAATTTTACTTCCTTGGTAAGAATATCATAAGCTCTTTTACAGATTTCAATTCTTCTTTGGTAAGAATCCGCTTGTCCTTGCTCGTCAAAAGCCATAACAACCACTGCAGCTCCATACTTTCTGACTTTTCTAGCATGCTCCTTAAACTTCTCTTCACCTTCTTTTAAGCTTATAGAGTTTACAATGGCTTTACCTTGTACACATTTAAGACCAGCTTCAATCACGGACCATTTGGATGAGTCCACCATGATTGGAAGTTTTGCAATATCAGGTTCGGAAGCAATAAGATTAAGGAAAGTAGTCATTGCCTGCTCTGAGTCAAGCATCCCCTCATCCATATTCACGTCAATAACCTGAGCTCCTCCTTCTACCTGGTTTCTGGCTACAGCAAGCGCTTCCTCGTAATTACCTTCTTTGATAAGACGGGCAAACATCTTAGAACCTGTTACATTGGTTCTTTCCCCAATATTTATAAAGTTAGCTCCTTTAAATACTTTCAAAGGCTCAAGGCCGCTGTATCTTGAAAGATGATCTGATTCAGGATTTGTTCTTGGTTTATATTTAGCAGCTAAATCAGCGATTGCTTTAATGTGTGCAGGAGTAGTTCCGCAACATCCTCCAATAATATTTAGGAGACCTTCGTCTAGAAATTCCTTGATGGTTGAAGCCATCTCCTCCGGACTTTCATCATATTGACCGAATTCATTAGGGAGACCAGCATTAGGGTGTGCACTAATTCCAGTAACAGACTCCTTCGCTAAATCTCTGATATGTTGCTTTAACTGTTTTGCTCCTAATGCACAGTTGAAACCAACTGTTAAAACAGGCAAGTGAGTTACTGAATATAAAAAGGCCTCTACTGTTTGTCCGGATAGAGTTCTTCCACTTGCGTCAGTAATTGTCCCGGAGATCATCACTGGAATCTTAGATCGTGTATCTTCCTTATATGATTCAATAGCAAATAAAGCAGCTTTACAGTTAAGTGTGTCGAAAACCGTTTCTACAAGAAACAGGTCCGCTCCTCCTTCTGCAAGTCCTTTTACTTGCTCGTAGTATGCTTTTACAAGATCATCAAAAGTTACAGCTCTGTAGCCTGGATTATTGACATCAGGAGATAGAGAAGCTGTTCTATTTGTCGGGCCTATAGAACCCGCTACAAATCTTGGTTTTGAAGGATCCTTCTGATTATATATATCTGTAGCTTCTTTAGCAATCTTTGCAGATTCATAGTTTAGTTCATAAACAAGATCTTCCATATGATAATCTGCCATAGCAATCGAAGTACCACTAAAAGTATTGGTTTCGATGATATCTGCACCAGCTTCAAGATATTTCAAGTGGATCTCTTTAATGATATCGGGACGGGTAAGAGATAGCAAATCGTTATTGCCTTTTAAATCGCCCTTATGATCTTTAAATCTCTCTCCTCTGAAATCATCCTCTTCAAGTGTATACCCCTGAATCATGGTTCCCATAGCACCATCAAGCACAAGTATTTTTTTCTTTAATACTTCCTGAATGTCAACAGTCATTTTTCAATAACTTTTTTTTAGATGAATAAAATTATGAAGAGCTTAAACGGAGAGATTCCCGGGGAAGGAGTTCTACCTTATCTTTCTCTGCTGAAAATAAAATTCTCAGAGTGGGAGTTAGCACCTTCTTTTAAAGGGTTGCTAAGACATCTAAGGGCCCAATCCCTCCGTCTTTCCGGATAAGTTCAATGCAAATTAATAATAAAGTTTCTTTTTAAAGAAATAATCTCCAAAATTCTTTGGGTTCAATGGTTGATGTAATAATTTTTTAACATTTTAAACATGTCTTTTCCTTAATTCCTCTATTTTTGAATTGAATTAAGAAAAGCTTCGATTCGGATTAACTCCTGAAACTCAATGCTGTTCAATTTTACAATAAAACCCAATTAATTTGAAATTTGCTGCAGTAGATATTGGCTCCAATGCTATCCGTTTTCAGATAACAAGCATCCTGAAACACAATGACATATTCAATTTTAAAAAACTTGAATATGTTCGTTTTCCCTTAAGGCTTGGTCAGGATGTATTTCAATTCAATAAGATCAGTCCGGAAAAAGAAGAAAAGTTCGTAAAGCTGATGAAAACTTTCAAAATGCTTTTGGAGCTTTATGAAGTTGATGATTATATATTCTGTGCAACTTCAGCTATGCGTGAATCTACAAACGGAAGGGAAATTGCAGAACGAGTGAAGAATGACGTTGGTATTTCGATAGATATTATTGACGGAGATAAGGAAGCTGATCTAATAAATGCGGTTCTATTTAATGAACTTGACGAAAAAAGCTACATACATATTGATGTAGGTGGTGGTAGTACAGAGCTGAACATCTTTGTAAACAAAAAGAAAGTTGCCGCTCAATCTTTTAAAATCGGATCTGTAAGAAGACTAAACAAGCTAGATGCGCCAGAAGAGTGGAAAAGAATGGAGGATTGGGTTAAAGACAATATATCCAAGGCAAATATTCCAGTCTATGCTATTGGTACTGGGGGTAACATAGGAAAAATCTATGAATTAGCTAATCTTTCAAGATCTAAAGAACTGAAGCCCAGCATTAAAATTGACAAGATTGAAGGAGTGCAGAAACAGGTAGCTGCAATGACTTACGAAGATAGAATTCATGTATTAAACCTGAATCCTGACCGTGCAGATGTTATTGTTCCTGCTTCGGATATCTATATTTCTGTGATGAAATATGCAGGAGCTAAAGAAATGGTAGTACCTGAATTAGGTTTGAAGGATGGACTGATACAAATGTTGTTTAGAAGGAATATGCACAATCTAGAAGAGCAAGTTACTATTATCAATACAAATAAGTTCCCTAAATAATCCGGGAACTTATTTTTCTTCTCTTAACTTTTTCAGTTTATTATATTTTTGAAAAGTCACTTTGCCTGTCTCTTTGGCAATGACATATCCATAATATCCGTCAAGTATACCCAGCTTAAGTATGTAAGAATGAAAAAACCTGTAAAAAGGGCTTATGTATAACTTAATAAATCCAGGCTTCTTTCCATCTTTAAAAAGTCTTTCAGCTGCCAGAGTACTGTACTTATCATTTTTCTGATCATACTGATCAAGTGAATAAATAGTATAGTGAAGAATAGCCCCTTTAAGTTTTTTAATTGTTGCTTCCTTTTCAAGACAGAGCTTTTCGTGCACGGGGCTACTATCCCAGTAGATTTTATCTTTTCGAAAAATCCTAATATGCGATTCAGGATTCCAGTGCCCAAACTTTAGCCATTTGCCACAGAAATTGGACTTTCGGGGTACTTCGTAGCAATCGTATTGGGGATTATTAAATTCGTTTTTGATTTCTGCTATCAGATCTCCGGACAATTCCTCATCTGCATCCAGAGAAAGTATATAATCATACCTCGCATAGCTATTGCCAAGGTTCTTTGTTGGACCATATCCTTCCCACTTTCTTCTCAGAAAATTGACATTATATTTTCTGCAAATTTCTTCAGTACTGTCTCTGCTGAAAGAATCCACCACTACAATATCGTCCGTAAGACGAGCAAGGGATTGTAAACATCTTTCAATGTTTCTTTCCTCATTGTAAGTTATGACAACAGCAGATACAGGGACTTTCATATGTTAATGAACGATACTGAATGCATAAACTGTAAATGTACTTCCTATTAATCCCAGCCCTATAAGCAGCATAAAAAAAGCTTTTTTGCTTTTTTCAGTTGAAGTGATAAGGCTTATAGCCCCCATCACCAGAGCAATCTGAAGAAACAGTGTAGCTAGATCAAAATAATCTCCTGCCCTTCCGAGAACCTGCAGATGTTCTTCCCATTCTTTTACTCCAATTACCTGGCCTAGTTTCCCATCAAGTTCCTGTACCCAATTCTCTTTACCTACTGCATTTGACCCAAGTAAAATTTCTTTCTTCTCTTTAGAATATCTCTCCGCCTCTTTGCCTAATTCTTCAACAACACCTTCAATGGCCGCTCTTTTATCCTCAACAATCACTCCTGACTTAAGCAATGACTTTAGCAACTCGCCTTGCCCTTCAGCCAATGATTCTTTAATGCTCTTGGACTGATACCACATATAAGCAGAGCTTTTCTCATTGGTCTCAATAATTTCATCATCTCCGTATTTTCCTCCTCCCAGATCTGCGATAGCAAGTACTGCAGCAAACACAGCAAGTAACAAGCCACAGTATGTCTCAAGCCTGTTGCTCTTTTTTTCAGGTTCTTCCATTAAAATTTTATTATCAAAATATTGCGGACAAAAATAACTGAAGCTCTTCTTAGAAGAGCTTCGCTTTTAAAACTATTTCTTTAGTAACATTATAAAACTCTTCATGCACGTTAAACGGCTCTTCACCTTCAGTGGCCTGATTGACATAAGTACCGTCATTCAACAACACATAGCTATTCACATTATCTCTAAGTGAATAATCTAAAATGCTGATTGTTTGTTGCTTCAATAATGGATCTGCAATCAGAAACAGAGATTCTATTCTTCTTTCAAAACTTCTCACCATCATATCAGCACTACCGCCATAGACCTTTGAATCACCTGCATTATGGAAATAGTATATTCTGGAATGCTCAAGAAAGTTCCCTACAATAGACTTAACAAAAATATTTTCACTAACACCTTCAACTCCTGGTTTGAGGCAACACATTCCTCTTACAATCAATTTTATTGAAACTCCGGCCTGAGAAGCAAGATATAGAGCATCTATCGTTTCATTATCCTGAAGAGAATTAATTTTTATCACAATTCCGCTTGGCAATCCGTTCTTAGCGTTTTCGGCCTCCTGATTAATAAGCTCTATGAGCTTTTTACGCATATTTCCAGGAGCAGTGATTAAATACTTATATTCCGAATGTACAGAATGTCCAGTTATAACATTAAAAAATTCATTGATATCATGAGCATAAACCTCATTGGTAGTGAGCAATCCAAGATCTGTATAAAACTTAGCTGTTTCTTCATTGTAATTACCACTTGACATATGGACATATCTCGTCACCTTCTCATTGTCCTCTTTACGGACGATCATCATCAGCTTGGTGTGCGTCTTATAATTGCTCACTCCATATATCACAAAACAACCAGCCTTTTGCAGTCTCTGAGCTTCCTTAATGTTATTTTCTTCATCAAATCTAGCTTTGACTTCAAAGAGAACCGAAACGTGTTTACCGTTTTCAGCTGCTTTTAATAAAGCATTTGTTATTCTGGACTCTTTAGCCAATCTGTAAATGGTGATTTTGATAGAAAGGACATCCGGATCTTCGGCAGCTCTTTCTATAAGATCAATAACGGGCCTGACATTATTATAAGGATGATGTAGCAATACATCATGAAACTTGAGGTATTCAAAAAGATCTTCATCCACCTCTTTGCCAAAGCTTATCGGTTTTACAGGAGCTGGAAGAGTTGGAAGTTTGTCTTTAAATCTCTTATGATTGATTATTTGCCAAAGACTGGTATAATCAATTAGGTTGTCATTTACAAAAATATTGGACTCGTCAATTTCCCAACGCTCTGTTAAGAGCTTCATCATCCATTGAGAGTATTTTGGCTCTACTTCTACCCTTACAACCCTTGCTGTTCTTCTTGTTTTGAGCTTTCTCTTTATTTCATCAATAAATTGAGCTTCCATATCATCACTTTCTTCAAGTGAAAAATCTCCGTTTCGCGTTATACGGAACAGATTTACTGATAATATATCGACGTTTCTGAACAGCTTATGGATTTGCCAGCGAATTATTTCCTCGATAGGAATAAAGATAATTTTTTCGTCCCTTTCTATTTCAAAAAATCGAGGCAAGTTTTGAGGTATTTGAACAAAGGATAACTTTCTCTGGTCAGAGGCACTTTCCTTATTTCTGGTAATTACACCAAAAATGAGGATTTTATTCATAAGAATAGGAAAAGAATGGTAATTGTCATATACCATTGGGGTAAGCATCGGAAAGACAAGTTTCTTGAAATAAGAAATCACCTTTTCCTTTTCTTCCTCAAAAAGATCCTCGATTCCTGCAATTACAAATCCATTTTCTGAAAATAATGGCTTAAGTTCTTTACCATAATAAGTTACCTGATCTTTGCAAAAGCTCTGAACTTCACTGAGTAAAGTTTTTCTAAACGGAATTTCTCGCAGGCCTGAATAATCAACTCTTTCCTTACCGTAATCTATATAATTATAAAGACTTCCAACCCTGATCATAAAAAATTCATCAAGGTTGGAAGAGGTTATTGCCAGAAATTTAAGTCTCTCAAAAATTGTACGATTGGATTTCTTAGCCTGGTCTAAAACTCTGTAGTTGAATTTCATCCAGCTCAGATCTCTGCTGATGTACTTACTATTGGTAATTACCGGGGTCTGTTGCAGTAACATTGAAATATGTCTTCTATACCTGTTAAGTTTATTTTTTATCGTCTCAACAGATTTGAACCCTCCCAGGAGCTTTCTTATTTTCACTTTCAATGATTAGAGGTATGCATAATAATATGCAATTTATAAACCTTCCTCGATATAAAAATAATATATCTCCGGAAAAAGTTTAAAATTACCTGAATACCACCGGTATATTTTAGATGTCCAGTTTTGCGTATTTTGCGTTTTTCTCAATGAATTCGCGGCGAGGCGCTACTTCATCTCCCATCAGCATTGAAAACAGGTGATCAGCTTCCGCGGCAGACTCAATAGATACTTTCTTTAAACTTCTTTTCTCCGGATCCATAGTTGTTGTCCACAACTGCTCCGGGTTCATTTCTCCGAGACCTTTATATCTCTGTATGTTTACAGAGTCTTCTTTTCCTTCTTTCGCAATTTCTTTAATTGCCATATCGCGTTGGTCTTCAGTCCAGCAATATCTTTCCTCTTTTCCTTTTTTAACAAGATAAAGTGGAGGAAGTGCAATATAGAGATAGCCATTTTCTATCAGTTTCTTCATATATCTGAAGAAGAAAGTCAGAATCAGAGTTCTGATGTGACTACCATCAATATCAGCATCTGTCATGATAATGATTTTGTGGTATCTCAATTTGTCAAGATTCAGGGCTTTATCATCTTCTGGAGTTCCGAAGCTAACACCTAAAGCTGTGATGATATTTTTAATCTCATCGTTTTCGTAGATTCTATGTTCCTGAGCTTTTTCCACGTTAAGAATTTTACCTCTTAGCGGTAGAATTGCCTGGAATTTCCTATCTCTTCCCTGCTTTGCCGATCCACCTGCGGAGTCTCCCTCTACAAGGTATACTTCACAAAGTGAAGGGTCCGATTCTGCACAGTCTGCAAGCTTACCTGGCAAACCAGTTCCAGAAAGAACATTCTTTCTCTGAACCATTTCCCTTGCTTTCTTAGCGGCTAACCTGGCCTGAGCAGCAAGTACAACTTTTGCCACTATTGCTTTCGCTTCTTTTGGATGTTCTTCCAGATAGGTAGTAAGCATATCTCCTACTACTACATCTACAGCTCCCATCACATCGGAGTTCCCTAATTTTGTTTTTGTCTGACCTTCAAACTGAGGCTCAGCTACTTTTACTGAAACAATTGCTGTTAGGCCTTCTCTGAAGTCATCCCCACTGATTTCTATCTTCAGCTTCTCCAGCATTCCTGATTTTTCAGCATAGGCTTTCAGGGTTCTGGTTAAAGCACGTCTGAAACCAGCTACGTGAGTACCTCCTTCTATAGTATTGATATTATTGACGTAAGAAAATACGTTTTCAGAGTAAGAAGTGTTGTACTGCATTGCAACCTCAACAGGAATCGGTCCTTTGTCACTCTCCATATAAAGAGGATCAGGAATAAGCTTTTCTCTTGTAGAATCAAGATACTGAACAAATTCTCTAAGACCACCTTGCGAATAAAAAGTTTCAGTAATTGAAGTCCCGTCTTCTGCCTTTGTTCTGATGTCTGTAAGGTGAATTGTAATTCCTTTATTAAGGAATGCTAATTCTCTCAAACGGGTTGCAACGGTTTCGTATTTATATTCTTTTGATGTGAAAATTGTATCATCAGGAATGAAATGAGTAGTTGTTCCTGTCTTTTCACTTTCTCCTATCACTTTTACAGGATATTGAGGAACGCCTCTAGCATATTCTTGTTGGAAAATTTTACCTTCCCTGTATACTGTTACCTTTAAATGGGTTGACAACGCGTTTACACATGAAACACCCACACCGTGAAGACCTCCTGAAACTTTATAAGTGTCTTTATCAAATTTTCCTCCCGCGTGCAATACTGTCATTACAACTTCAAGGGCAGATCTTTGCTCCTTAGTGTGAATTCCTGTTGGAATACCACGACCGTTATCAGAAACAGTTATTGAATTATCCTCATTTATAGTGACATTTATCGTATCACAATAGCCGGCCAGCGCCTCATCAATGGAGTTATCTACTACTTCCCAGACAAGGTGATGAAGACCTTTAACGCCAATATCTCCGATATACATGGCCGGACGCTTTCTAACAGCTTCCAGGCCTTCCAGAACTTGAATGTTATCCGCTGAGTAATTGCTCACTTTATCAGTAATTTCGCTCATTATAGATGGGTATTGTAAAGTGTAAATTTACAATTTTTAATTAGATTATTCGCCTTTATAAGGGAGGAATGGATAAATATTTATCAACAGGCGAAAATATCCTCGTTATTAGTTTTTCAGACTAACAATCAACTATTTATCAAAGCATTAATAAGTTCCTACAGATAGCATCACCAGGGTGCACCCCATTACAGGTTCTATATTATTTTTTTGTGCCAGCTCTATCAGTTCATCATTCTCTGTACCTGGATTAAATATTATCCTTTTTGGCTTCAGATTTATAATATAATCATAAAGATTGGTCTGATTCTGTGGACCTACATAAAGAGTGACAGTATCTATACCATCAATATTTGGCTTGTCATTCATAATAGTTTTTCCTGCAACTTCGCCTTTTTTAATTCCTACAGGAAATATTTCATGACCGAACCTCACCAGCATATGAGCCGCTTTGTATGCAAATCTTGAAGAATCGGGAGTAGCACCCAAAATGACAGTTCTTTTATTCATAATATTCAAAAATCAATGATTCTTAGCTCCATAAATTGCCGCCAGACTTTCCGCACATTTTTCTCCATCCATGGCAGCAGATACAATCCCTCCTGCATATCCGGCTCCTTCACCACAAGGGAACAATCTTTTGATTTGTATATGTTCCCGTTCCTCTTTTTTTCTTGGAATGGATACCGGCGAAGACGTTCTGCTTTCAACACCTACAATCTGAGCTTCATTGGTCAGGTAACCTCTCATTTTCTGACCAAAATCCTTAAAGCCCTGCCTTAATCTCTGAACAATAAAAGCTGGCAATACGTCTCCCATTTCGCAGGATTTTAATCCAGGTTGGTACGAGGTTTCCAGCAATGATGAAGATATTTTTTTCTGAACGAAATCCGCCAGGCGTTGAGCAGGAGCTGTTTGAGTTTGTCCTCCCATAATCCAAGCTTGGCGCTCTACCTTTTTCTGAAATTCCAATCCTGCTAATGGACCAAACTTCTCAAACTCTCTGAATTCTTCTTTCTCGACAGACACAACTATACCGCTATTCGCAAATTTGGAATCCCGTCTGGATGGTGACATCCCATTCACTACGATCTCTTCCTGAGCCGTGGCTGCCGGAACAATAAAACCACCAGGGCACATACAAAATGAAAATACCCCTCTCTGAACTCCCTGAAACGGCACTTGACTAACCAGTGCATAACTTGCTGCGGGAAGATAGTCGCCCCTATTCTCGCAGTGATACTGGAGTGAATCAATAAGGCTTTGTTGGTGTTCCACCCGCACGCCTAGTGCAAAGGGCTTAGCTTCAACTATAATTTTCTTGTCATGAAGAAGATAAAAAATATCTCTGGCGGAATGACCTGTTGCCAGTATTACCCCTATTCCAGGTATACTTTCTCCGGTGCTTAAAACAACACCTTTCATCTCATCACCTTCAAGGATAAAATCCGTTACCTTTGAATCAAACCGTACTTCTCCTCCTGCTTCAATGACTGTATTTCTGAGATCCTGAACAACCATTGGCAACTTATTAGTCCCGATGTGAGGATGTGCATCGACCAGAATTTCTTCGGTAGCACCGTGAGCCACAAGAATTTCAAGAACGCGCCTTATATCTCCACGTTTTCCGGATCGTGTGTAAAGCTTCCCGTCCGAATAAGTGCCCGCACCACCTTCTCCAAAGCAATAATTAGATTCAGGATTAACAATGTGATCTTTATTGATAGCTGCCAAATCACGCCTTCTATTACGAACATCCTTACCTCTTTCAAGTACGATTGGCTTTACGCCTAACTCTATAAGCCTGATGGCTGCAAAAAGACCAGCAGGACCGGCTCCTACCACAATGGCCTGAGGCCTTTTATTCAGATTCGGAAATTCTTTCTTCCAGCTGATCCGAGAGCCAGGAGTCTCGTTTACAAAAATTTCTGTTTGAAAATTGATTTTAACCTGCCTGCTTCTGGCATCTATGGAGCGTCTCAGATGCCTGAAAAGCACATTTTCTCCGGAAGATATTCCTGCCTTTTTCAAAATTTCCTGATTCAATAAATCAGGATTTTCTGCCACCCGTACAGGCACAGTTAACTCTACTATTTGTTTCATTTCTGTAAGGTTTTTATCCTTAAAAGACAGGTAATCCCTGGTTATACACTTTATTATCGACTATGCTTTAAGCTTTCAAATTAAAACTTACTTAAAAACTTATCACTTTTTCAGGCTGTATCCAATGTTTACTCCGAAACGGAAAGGAATTGAAATGCCAGTTCCTTTTATACTTAGAAAATCCTTTTCATAATTTTCTACAGAAGGGTCCCAGTTTCTTGAGATAAATCTGTAACCAATTCCCAGGCCAGCAAAAACATCTACTGTCCAACCTTTTTTCTTTGCATCTTTGGACAACCTGTCACCAAAAATTATGGAATATTCCACTATGCTTTGAGACATAGTCAATCCTTTGGAATGGGAACTTCCTGAAAATCCGTTTTTATTAACGGTGTTATCCAATTTGGTATACCTTATTTCATGGCCAAAATAAAACATCCCATTATCTTTATCACGGTTATAAAATTTCTGCCTTAGGTAAAAAGCATTTCCTCTTTTATATAATTCATCATAGCCAGGCGTACTTTTAAAAAAAGGATCTCGAATTAAGACATAACCTAATTCATATCCCAGCCTTTCTTGGAAATAATATTCTACTGAAAATGGAATGGCACTTGGCTGACTGCTGATGATTGATTTTTTTGCAATTCCCAGAGGGCCGAAAGCTATGATAAAACCCTGGTACTCATTGACTTTTTTCACGAAATAGCGAGGTAACTTCCTTTTGTGAAAAAATGTGGGCATTTTTGAAGTAAGCCCAGACTCATTATTTTTATTTAGAGAGTCTTTTATTTCCCTAAATACCGGTGAATCATTTTCATAATAAGTGCGATATAACCCAGCCAATTCGCCGTTTTCTTTGAACAATTTCCATACTCCAACTTTATTTCCATCAACTATCTTTCCCTCCATTTTTGGGGTTCCGGATTCGTAAAATCCTGTGTAAGTCCCTTCTCCTTGGTTATAATAGCAGCTTCCTTCCAGCTTTCCATTTTCATAATAATACTTCCAAGGTCCCTCGCTTTTATCATTTTTAACCTGCCCTTCTATTTTCAACTTACCATTTTCATAATATTCCTTATATGGACCTTCTCCCTTCACAAAGTTTCCTTCTCCCTTAAAATTACCATTATTATAATACAGTTTCCAATAACCGTCCCTTTTTCCTTCTTTCTGGTCTCCTTCAGAACTTAAAGCGCCATCTTCATAAAAATATTTCCATTTTCCTTCAGGGAGTCCTTTTTCAAAAATTCCTTCGCTGGAAACCTTTCCATTTTTATAATAAAATTTCCACATCCCCTCTTTCTGTCCATTTTTTTCAGATCCTTCAGACTTTATTGATCCATCTTCATAATAATATTTCCACAATCCATTGCTTTTGCCATTCGAGATTTCTCCTGTACTCTTAATAGTTCCATCAGGATAAAACTCCATGAAATTACCCTTATCATCCTGAAAATATGCAGTTCCCTTATTTTTAGAATCTTCATAGTAATACTTCCAAGGACCGTTTTTTAGATTTTTACGATAAAGTCCTTCAGATTTGATAGTTCCACTTTCATAGTAAAATTTCCATTGGCCTTCACGCTGATCTTTAATCACATCACCTTCCATGTTAACTCCCCCATTTTCATAGTAGTAGGTCCAGTAACCTTGACTAATGTTGTCTTTCAGCTCCCCTTTCATTTTAGGATTACCATTTTCATAAAAATATTCCCAGATTCCATTGGCTTTGCCATTAGAATAATGGCCTCTGGATTTTATTCCCCCATTTTGGTAATAAGATATATAGAGGCTATCAAGGACTGGCGTATTGGTTGATTTCACAAAATAATCTTCCTTCAAAAGTGTTTTTTTATGATCATACCAGGTTTGAACCTGAATATGTTGACCATGTAGGCGTGGGAGAAAAAAAATAAACGTTAAGAAAAATAGAATATAATATTTCACAAACTACTTTTTTAAGCTTAAACGCAAAAGCAAGCCTGAATTACATGTCCTAATTCAGGCTTTAAAGATTTTTACATCAAATGAGCAAATACTTCTGTTTCCACCCAGGTTTTACCCCAATCCTGCAATTCCTGCTCAGACCAGAGAGATGGGAAGAATATCTGCTTTTGAAATCTTGGAGGTAAATATTTCTGCCAATTAGTACCACCAGTAGAAGGTACAATCTGCTTAGACCTTATCAAATAGCTTACGGCATATTTATAGTGAGCCAGAGGCCAGTTGATATTTGCATAGGTATCATATTTCCTCATTGCAGATATTAGCTTTTCATCTTCCTGGGCATCAAAAGGTAACCGCTTGAAGATGGACCAAAGATTTGTAGAAACACAATCATTCGCCAATCTGATCAATACATCGCTATATTTTTCTTCAAACTGCTTTAAGGTCAAAGTCTTTTTTCCGGTAGTTACTTCGATAGCTCCTTTTTTCCAATAGATCTTTTCAAACATCTGATCTATTGTAGAATAATCATGAAAATCGTCTCTGTGATCTTTGCTCACCAGATTGATAAAATCTGTTGATGCAATCTCTGTCATTCTGTATTGAACAGACTGGAAACCACTAGCCGGATGGAGAGCAGTTCTGAATTTCAGGAACTGTTCCTGTTCCATTCCAACAGAAATAATATCAAATGATTGTATCAGCTGTCCAAAAAACCAATTGACTCTATTCAAACGATGAAAAAATGAGTCTTTGTCAATGAATTCCTGTTTTCTGATATTATTGATCTCATGCAAAACCATTTTGAAATACAACTCTGTAATCTGATGATAAATAATAAACATCAACTCATCAGAGTATTCAGTCTTTGGTACCTGAAGATTCAGTAATGCGTCAAGATGAATATAATCCCAGTAATTGAGGTATTTAGAATTAAGAAGCCCTTCCAGGTGCACTGTAAGATCCTGCCCTTCTTTGGCATATTTATCTTCCAGGAGTTTTAAAAGTTCTTGTATTTTGGTTTCTTTTTCCGGATTCTGCATCTTAGGAACATTAAATGCGTTAGTAGGTTGTAAATTTGATCATTTAATTTTTTTAAAACAATAACCTTTCATGCCAAGAACAGATTTTCATTCGCCTGACTATTATCAAATAGATGATCTTTTAACTGACGAGCAGAAGCTTGTACGAGGAGCGATCAGGGACTTTGTAAACAGGGAAATTATGCCCATCATTGAAGATTGTGCACAGAAAGCTTATTTTCCTGAATTCATTGTGAAAAAATTCGGTGAAGTTGGAGCTTTTGGTCCTACAATACCTCAGGAATATGGTGGTGGTGGCCTCGACTATATTTCTTACGGGTTAATGATGCAAGAGATAGAAAGAGGTGATTCCGGAATGCGTAGTACTGCTTCTGTTCAGGGTTCATTAGTAATGTTTCCGATCTTTAAGTATGGCTCTGAAGAACAAAAGAAAAAGTATCTTCCCAAACTTGCATCTGGTGAATTTCTTGGATGTTTTGGACTGACAGAACCTGATCATGGATCCAACCCATCTGCAATGGTTACCAACTTTAAAGACATGGGAGATCACTATCTCTTAAATGGAGCTAAAATGTGGATTACCAATTCTCCTAAAGCTGATATTGCCGTGGTTTGGGCTAAGAATGAGGAAGGTCGTATAAGAGGACTCATCGTGGAAAGAGGAATGGAAGGATTTACCACTCCCGAAACCCATCATAAATGGTCATTACGGGCAAGCATTACCGGAGAACTTGTATTCGATAATGTAAAAGTGCCTAAAGAAAACCTATTACCACTTGCCGATGGCCTTAGCGGACCTCTCAGATGCCTGGATTCTGCCAGATATGGCATCGCTTGGGGAGCAATTGGTGCAGCAATGGATTGCTATGAAACAGCAAGAAAATATGCCATTGAAAGACACCAGTTCGGTAAACCGATTGCAGGTTTTCAGCTCACTCAGAGAAAACTTGCAGAAATGATTACAGAGATCACTAAGGCACAATTGCTTGCATGGAGACTAGGCACATTGAAGAATGAAGGTAAAGCCACAACTCCACAAATAAGTATGGCCAAAAGAAATAATGTTCATATGGCAATCACTATTGCACGTGAGGCAAGACAAATACTCGGAGGTATGGGAATTACAGGTGAGTTTCCAATCATGCGCCATATGATGAATCTTGAGTCTGTTATCACTTATGAAGGAACGCATGATATTCACCAACTTATAACAGGTAGTGACATTACAGGCATTTCTGCTTTTAAATAATAAGATATGAGAACTATCGCACTTATACTGCTACTACTGGTTATACTGGTGGTGGCAGTTCTGCTTTTTAATACGTTCACTTTAAAAAGCATGCAACCCAAAAATATAAAGCAAGCCAGGCTTTATTCAGACACATCAGCTCTGAGTAGATTAAGTAAAGGTCTACAGTTTCAAACAGTCTCATATGAAAATGATAAGACAGATACTTCAAAGTTTCTCGAGTTTCACCACTTTCTTGAACAGAACTTTCCTTTGGTACATAGTAAACTTAAGAAAGAAAATCATGGACTGAGTTTACTATTCCACTGGGAAGGCAAAGACAAACAACTTGACCCTATACTTCTTATGGCTCACCAAGACGTAGTGCCTCCCTGTGGAGAATGGGAAAAAGAGCCCTTTTCCGGAGACTTACTTGATGGGTACATCTATGGAAGAGGAACATTGGATGATAAAGGTGCTTTACTTGCAATCCTTGAATCTGTCGAATCGCTTCTGAAAGAAAACTATCAGCCTAAAAGATCTATCTATTTTGCCTTTGGTCATGATGAAGAGCTTGGTGGTGATAATGGAAATAAGAAGATGGCTGAAGTGCTTAAAAGTCGTGGCATAACTTTCGATTATGTATTGGATGAAGGAGGAACAATCATTCATGGTATTATGCCAGGTGTAAAAGCTCCTGTAGCCGTGATAGGTATTGCAGAAAAAGGTTATTTAAGTATTGAATTAACTATTGAAACAGACGGAGGACATAGCTCAATGCCACCTGCCCAAACTTCCATAGGATTATTAAGTGAGGCAATAGCAGAACTTCAGAAGCATCCCTTTCCTGCAAAAATTGCCGGTGCCACAGAACAGCTCTTTAAATTTACTGCCCCTGAAATGGAGTATCCTATGAAGATTGTTTTTGCCAACTATAAATTGTTGAAGCCAGTTATAACAAGTCAGATGGGGAAAACTGAAAGTACCAATGCTTCTGTGAGGACCACCATGGCCCCTACTATATTTAATGCAGGTACTAAAGAAAATGTACTCCCAATGAAAGCTAGGGCTGTGGTAAATTTAAGAACGCTTCCTGGAGATACACTTCAATATATCCTTGATTACATTACAAAAACTATTAATAATCCTGCTATCAAACTTAAAGTACTTCCGGATCAGATTGAAGCTTCAGAAGTGTCAGATCCCGGTAATGAAGCGTTCAAACTGATCAGTCAATCAGTTTCGGAAGTATTTCCACATGCAGTAATTTCACCTTACCTAATGCTGGCAACTACAGATTCAAAGCATTACAGAAGCATTAGTAAAAACATCTACAGATTTAATCCCTGGGATCTTCAAAAAGATGATTTAAAAAGAATACACGGGAACAACGAAAGAATAAGTACAAAAAATTATATGGAAGCTATAACCTTTTACAGACTGATGCTGGAAAGGAATTAAGAAATATGAATTATAAAATAGAATAAATAACCCACTGTTATAGTGGGTTATTTATTTATCTTAGTATGTAATTAATTATTCTACAACTTCTCCCTCAATAGTCAACGTTTCCATACCTCCTTCTTCATTATAATATACCGTTACAGTTTTGGTAAAGGAACCAAGTTTTGAAGCATTATACTGAGCTTTTACCACTCCCGATTTTCCTGGAGCAACCGGTTCTTTGGTAAACTCAGCTACTGTGCAGGAACATGATGCCTTAACGTCACTTACAATAAGGGGACTGGTTCCATTGTTTGTAAAGCGGAAAGTAGCGGTGCCGGGGTTATTAAGTTTTAACTTCCCTAAGTTGATCACCTTTTGATCCCATTTTAAATGGGAGACCTCAAGGATAATTGCTGGCTCCTCTTTGTACTGACCCTGTGTCAGATTTACAGAGCACAATAACATGCAGACAAAAAATACTTTTTTCATAAGTTTTATTTTTATGTAAACATCACTGTTTTCATCCAATCTCCTTGTTATTAAAATCATAATAATTGTTAATGATTTGTTAAAATTAAATTGATGATTAAGAATTTGATTATTTTCGGTAATGAGCAGGAATACAATAAGACTTATTTTGGTTGTCGGCACATTATCGATCATAGGAATTTTGCTTATACAAGCATATTGGGTAATTAAAAACTATGAATTAAAAGAGAAGGAATTTGACCTGACAGTAAGGTTAAGTTTAAAAAATGTTGCGGAAAATATTCTTAAGTACAATCACAATAGCTCTCCCCTTGTTGATCCGGTCGCGGAAATAAGTCCCGACTTTTTTACGGTTAAAGTTAATGACAAAATAGATTCAAATCTTCTTGGAGGTTTGTTAAGAAATGAATTTTTAAAAGAAGGAATAAAAACAGATATATTTTACTCCATATATGATTGTATGGGAAAAAGAATTGACGTGACCGGCATGGTTTGCTTCGATAGCACTTCCACATGTACTGCAACTGTGACAGGGAATTTACCTCATTGGAACTATGACAACTTTTATTTCAGTGTTTATTTTCCGGAAAGGGAAAAGGTTCTTCTTTCTGGAATGAAACTGTGGTTGATTTCAACCATTGTTCTTATAGTTTTAATCATATTCTTTGCATATGTATTATTTGTAGTATTCCAACAAAAAAGACTCTCTGAGATACAAAAAGATTTTATCAATAATATGACTCATGAGTTTCGAACCCCGATTTCAACCATATTGATATCTTGTGAAGTTTTAAAGGACAGCAAAATTATAGACAATCCACAAAGGCTTAATAGTTATGCAGCTATAATTGAGCGTCAGGCTCACAGGCTTAATCAGCATGTAGAGCGGGTGCTTCAGATGGCAAAAATAGATAAGGGAAATATTCAGTTAAAGCACGAACAAATTAATATTCACGATTTGCTCCTTGAAGCCCTTTCCAAACTAAATTCATCAGGGAATAATGAGAGTCTTACAATTGAATATAATTTCTTAGCAGAAAATCCCATCTTTATGGGAGACAGACTCCACTTGCTTAACATAGTCTTTAACTTGTTAGATAATGCGGTTAAGTATTGTGAAAAGGATCCTAAAGTTATTGTTACCACAGAAGAAAATAATTCAGACATCGTAATACGTCTGGCAGATAATGGTATTGGTATCGCATTAGAATATCAGAAAAAGATTTTTGAAAAATTTTTCAGAGTACCTAACGGAAATGTCCACAATGTAAAGGGTTTCGGGCTAGGTCTTAATTATGTCAAAAACATTGTGAAAGCCCATAATGGGCACATTGAATTGAAAAGCCAGATTGAGAAAGGCAGTATTTTTACAGTTACTCTTCCAAGAAATAAATGAAACTACGAATTTTATTTGCTGAAGATGATGATTGCTTTGCTTTTGTATTAAAGGATCATCTTGAATTAAATGGATATGAAGTTGCACATGTTTCAAATGGTGAAAATGCATTGAAGCTTTTTAAAAAGGAGAAGTTTGATCTTTGTCTTCTTGATGTGATGATGCCCGCTGTCGACGGCTTTACAGTTGCTAAAGAAATAAGAATGCTTAATAAAGCCATCCCTGTTTTATTCATCAGTGCAAAGTCTATGAAAGAAGACAGGATTCAAGGCTTCAAAACCGGTGGAGATGATTTTATTACAAAGCCATTCAGTGTAGAAGAACTTTTAATGAGGATTGCTGTCTTTCTTAGACGCTCAGGTCTATCTGATGTCGAGCCTTTTTATAAATTCGGGCTATTCACATTTGATTACAAAAATCTTAAGCTTACATCTCCAAAAGAAATTTTCACACTCACTCAAAAGGAAGGAGATATACTTCGATTCTTCTGTACCCATCAGAATCAATTAATAAAAAGGGAAGATATGCTGAAAGAGCTCTGGGGAGATGACGATTATTTTATGGGAAGAAGTATGGATGTTTTTATCGCAAAATTAAGAAAATACCTAAAAGAAGATACAACGATATGCATTCGCAATGTGCATGGGGTGGGGTTTCAGTTTGTGGTTTAAGACATATAGGCTTTTAATCCCAAAAAATAGGAATTGCTTATTCTTTTTAAGAAGTGGTGGTATAAATTCTATTTTTTAATCTGAAATCCCTCAATTCCGTTCGCTACTAGAATTAGTGAGAGGAATAAAATCATCACCTATTATTTTAAGATCGTTGGTAATTACTGTTTTATATGATTTATCTTCTACAATAAGCCACTCCACACCATAAGTTCCTGCACCTATTGAAAATTTAGCTCGTAGAATAAATCCAGCATAATTAGGCTCAATAAAAAACTCCTCCTTGACTTTTATATCCACATATGGATCAAACATTCCTCCGTGCCTAAACTGAAACTTTTTTTCCTATTGTTAAAATTACACTAGTCAACTGATTTTTGGGCAATGTTGCATCTGTTCCGAAAACGGGTTTACCATCAATTAGAACAACTAAACAATCTCTACCAAAAGTCATACTATGATTTCTTATAATTAAATTTTTTTTGAGTTAATGTTAGATTTATTGAATCCCCAAGCTCAAATCTTCTTTCCACATTCTGTGATAGTGCCGGAATTGATAGTAATATAAATAAGTATAAGAATTTTTTTGTCATTGTTTCTATTTAACACAACCAGAATTAAAAAGGGAACGATCTAAATTGAATCGTTCCCTTTTATTTATAACTATAATATTGATGCTGATTAATCCAAAATCAGAATCAAAAATAACCTTACTCCTTACTCACCTTCGCCTTTATAGTCAAAGTCTGATTCGAGCCTTGAGGATCATTACTATATATCGTTACAGTTTTAGTCTCTGCACCTTCTCTACCTGCTGAGTTGAATGTAACTTTAATTTTGCTTTTCTCTCCTGGTTTCAAAAGTGTTTTCTCCGGTGTTCCAGCAGTACATCCACAACTAGCTTTAACTTTTCGAATGATAAGATCTTGCTTACCGGTGTTAGTAAATTCAAATTCTGTTTCTGCAATGGTACCGGCTTTCACAGGACCAAAATCATGAACAGTTTTATCAAATGATAATCTTGGGGCCTGAGCAAGTTGTTCAGGATTCATTGGAGGGAAATATTCATTGATGGTTGCCACTACATTGACATTCTTTCTTCCACCTTTTTTATCATTGGAAACAAGAATAAAATTATCGTGAACATACCCAAAATCATTTTTTGCTTTAGCATCATAAGTGATTTTAATAACTCCTTTTTGCTTTGGCTGAAGTGTGGCAGGTTCTACAGATACTTTCATGTGTTTTGGTACTGACTGAGCTGCCTGAAAAGTAATAGGAGTTTCTCCATCATTATATACACCGAATTCTCTTACAACAGGTTCTTTTGTAGTCAAGCCCCCAAGATTCATATATCTTGAAGTAACTCTAAGACTTCCAAGTGTATCCGGGAATTCATCAGAAGGAGTCTTTGGTTTGGGAACCACTGTTCCTTTTATAAATACAACATTGGTCGCAGGCTCAGTATTAGCTGTAATTGTCAGCGATTTATTGAATGCCCCCGGTCTGTTTGTAGGATCAAACTGAGCTTTGATCACACCGGTTTGTCCAGGCAGAACAGGCTCCTTCGTCCAAGCTGGTGTAGTACACCCGCACGATGCTCTCACCTCACTGATTACAAGAGGAGCGGATCCTTTGTTGGTAAATTTAAATTCGTGAGAAACTGGTCCTTTTTCTTCATTGATTGAACCAAAATCAAAAGTTGTTTCTTCAAATTGAAGTACCCCCGTTTGAGCAAAAAGCTGAAACGTTAGGAAAGTTAAAAATGTAAAAATGGCAGTTATTCGTATCATATAAAACTCCTTTATTCTATGCAAAAATTGAAATGCTAATTTAATTAATCAAATGAAAACACATCTATTCTGTTTCATTTGTTTTGATCTAATGATAAAATTTTAATGGGCATTTTGTTTTAACTTCCTTAAAATTTGATATTATACTCTTCAAATTAAAGAGGGACCTTTACGATCCCTCTTTAATTTGTCTTTTAGTAATACTACTCCTGCCCTACCTTCATCCGTATTACCAGAGCCTGATTCGCTCCTCTTGGGTCATTACTATATACAGTCACTGTCTTACTTTCTGAACCTTCTCTCCCAGCAGAGTTATAAGCGACTTTTATTTTTCCTTTCGCTCCCGGTTTTATAGCAGTTTTAGGAGGTGTTGTTACAATACAACTGCAATTGGATTTCACTTTCCTGATGATCAAATCCTGCTTGCCTGTGTTGGTAAATTCAAACTCCGTTTCAACAATTTTATCAGACTTCACGGCACCAAAATCATGTACGGTCTTGGTGAATTCCAGTCGTGGTGTCTGTTCAATCTGAGCCTCATCCATTGGTGGAAAGTATTCATTAATGGTCGCATTTACCGTTATAGTAGTTTTAGTACCGATTTTATCATCAGAAATAAGCTCAAAATTGTCAGAAACACCACCAAAGTCATTTTTAGTCTTAGCATCGTAAATGATCTTGATGACTCCCTTTCCTTTAGATTGCAATGTCGTTGGCTCAAAAGCTACCTTCATATGTTTGGGTAAACCCTGAACAGGCTTAAAAGTAACAGCAGATGATCCGTCATTATAAACTCCGAATTCTTTAATGACAGGCTCCTTATTGGTTATTCCTCCAAGGTTCATATATCTTGATGCTAATCTTATACTTCCCAGTGAATCGGGAAATTCTTCTGCAAGGGTTTTCGGTTTAGGGATTACCATTCCTGTAAGGTAAACCTCTGAGGTAGCAGGTTCTGTATTAGCCTTAATGGTAAGTGTTTTATGAATCTCCCCCGGTCTTCCCATAGGGTCGAATTCTGCTTTTATCACAGCTGATTGACCAGGAGCTACCGCCTCTTGGGGCCAGGTTGGGGTAGTACAACCACAGGAAGGGATAATCTCTGTGATTAAAAGTGGGGCTGAGCCCTTATTGGTGAATTTAAATTCATGGGAAACTTTTCCGTTTTCTTCATGAATATTTCCAAAATCGTGAGTGGTTTCTTCAAATTCGAACTTACCGCTTTGTGCAAATAGCTGACATGCCAGTAAGGAGAATACGAAGGAGAATAATGCTATGCGTCTCATATTGAACTACAATGATTTTTTTACAAAAATGAATTCGTTAATTTAAGCAATCAAGTCAAAAACTATGCAATTTTCTGTTATTTCAGAACTTTAATCCTATAATAATGGGTTCCTATAGAGAAATTTCGCTCTCAATGGAGTTTTTTTCTATTTTTGCCGCATTATGTCAAGAATTCTAACAGGTATTCAAAGTACAGGTAAACCCCATTTAGGAAATCTATTAGGGGCAATATTACCTGCCATCAAACTTTCTGCAAACGAAAAAAATGAATCTTTATTTTTCATTGCAGACCTTCATACACTCACGAATATTAAGGATCCGGTTATCAGAAGAGAAAACACTTATGCAGTAGCTGCTGCTTGGCTTGCTTTCGGGTTCGATACTGATAAAAATATTTTCTACCGTCAGTCTGACGTTCCTCAGGTATGTGAGCTTGCATGGTATCTGAATTGTTTCACACCTTACCCAATGCTTGCCAATGCGCATTCATTCAAAGATAAATCGAGCAGATTATCTGATGTAAATGCAGGTTTGTTTACTTATCCAGTTCTGATGGCTGCTGATATACTTCTTTATGATGCTGAGATTGTTCCTGTAGGAAAAGATCAGTTGCAACACCTTGAAATTACAAGAGATATAGCAACTACTTTTAACAAAGCCTATGGTGAAACCTTTGTGCTTCCTCAGTCCAAAACAGACGAACAAGTCATGATTGTTCCAGGTGTTGATGGGAAAAAGATGAGCAAATCTTACGATAACTATATTGATATCTTTTTGCCAGATAAAGATCTTCTAAAGAAAATTAAAACTATAGTTACGGATAGCAAAGGAATGGAAGAGCCGAAAGATCCGGATACCTGCAATGTATTCAACATTTTTAAACTTATCGCCTCAGAAGAGCATATACAACAGGTAAGAGGAAAATATGAAGCAGGTGGCTACGGATATGGCCACGCCAAACAAGAGCTGTTTGATACCATTGTTTCTACCTATGCAAAGGAACGTGAAAACTTTAACAGGTTTATGAATGATAAAGGCGAGCTTGAAAACAGGTTAAAAATCGGTGCTGAAAAAGCTTCTGGTATTGCAAATTCAGTCCTTGACAGAGTCAGAAAAAAATTAGGCTACAGCCTTTAACAGATAAGTTAACAGACTATAATATATTTATAGTCTGTTAACATCTTATACCTATTACTTATTACTTTTATCTGCTTCCCAAAGCACAACTTTTTTCTTACCATCAATGATCAGTTCAAGTCTGGTAGGATTTGGGATAAGCACAAGTCTAGTATCTTTTCCTGCAAAGTCATCCACATCCACCATTACACCTTCTTTAGGCAATGCTTCATAGATTTTAGATCCGTCAGCATTTTTACCAACTTCCTTATACTTGTTAGCCAAATAAGCTATCGGCATAAGAACTTCATTATCAGGACACTTTTCATCATGAACATCTTGTAATACCTCTTCCAGATCATCTCCAAAGTTATCCATAAAGTCATCTTCAAGATCATGAAGCTCTTCTTCTATTTTATCATATTTCTTATCATCATAAGATAAAGTTCCAAGAAGATTCTTCTTTTCTACAATTGCATTCAGTGCTTTATTGAGTTGTAACGTGTCCATAAGACCTAATTCAGTTTCATTAAAATTACGGACTGCAAATTATTCAAAAATATATCTCTAAATAAATTTTAATTAAAAAAAGTAAAGGTATTCTTTCTAAAATTTAATTTTTACAAAAATTTAAACTACCGCTTAACTATTTTCGTACAATTGAGTTTAATTATTCTTGCATTGTTCTTAATTTGAGAGCAGATCTTTTTATAAAACACAATTTTTGAAAAATAATATGGAAGGCACATTAATTGAGTCAACAAAAATCGACAAAGCAACGAAAGACAGGATTAATCAGTGGCTGAATGGCAACTATGATAGTCAGACGAAAGACGAAATCAAAGGTCTTATTAAAGGAGGAAAAGAAGACGAGCTGATCGACAGTTTTTACAAAGATCTCGAATTCGGTACTGGCGGTCTTAGAGGAATCATGGGTGTTGGTTCAAACAGAATGAATAAATACACAATCGGGATGGCGACCCAAGGCTTAAGTAATTACCTGAAAAAAAGCTTTCCAGGTGAGCAACTTAAAGTTGCAATTGCTCATGACAGTAGAAACAACAGTGATTATTTTGCTAAAATCACAGCAGAAGTTTTCTCTGCAAATGGAATTAAAGTTTATTTTTTCAAAGCACTCAGACCTACACCTGAGCTTTCTTTCGCAGTAAGACTTCTCGGCTGCCACAGTGGAGTGGTTCTTACAGCTTCTCACAATCCGAAAGAATATAACGGATACAAAGCTTATTGGAAAGATGGAGCTCAAATGATTGCTCCTCATGATAAGAACACAATTACTGAAGTACAGAATATTAAAGATGTAAGCGATATCAAATTCCAAAGAAACGATGTGCTTATTGAAAATATAGGAGAAGAAGTAGACAGCAAATATCTGGATATGATCCATTCATTGTCTATCTCCAAAGATGCAATCAAGAGACAAAAAGACTTAAAAATTGTCTTCACTCCTATCCATGGAACAGGTATTGTGCTCGTTCCAGATGTTTTGAAGAAATTCGGCTTCACCAATATCAATGTTGTTGAAGAGCAGTCTAAGCCAGATGGTAACTTTCCAACAGTTGTGTATCCAAACCCAGAAGAACCGGATGCACTTTCACTTGCATTGAAAAAAGCAAAAGAGATTGATGCTGACATCCTTATGGGAACAGACCCTGATTCTGACCGTGTAGGTATTGCAGTTAAAAACCACAAAGGTGAATTTCAATTGTTAAATGGTAACCAGACAGGAAGCTTGCTTTTAAACTACCTTATCAATGCATGGAAAGACGCTGGAAAGATAAAAGGAAAAGAATTTATTGTTAAGACAATTGTTACTACCTATCTGATAGATAAAATTGCTGCAGACAATGGTGTGAAATGCTATAATACTCTTACTGGATTTAAATATATAGCAGCATTGATTGGAGAACTAGAAGGTAAAGAGTTGTTTATAGGCGGAGGAGAAGAAAGCTACGGTTATCTTGTAGGAGATCAGGTCAGAGATAAAGATGCTATTTCTTCTTGTGCATTTATTGCTGAAATGGCGGCCTATGCTAAAGACAAAGGTGTAAGCTTGTTCGACATGATGCGTGATATGTATGTGAAATATGGTTTCTACAAAGAAAAACTTATTTCTCTTACTAAAAAAGGTAAATCCGGAGCTGAAGAAATACAGCAGATGATGAAAGACCTTAGAAACAACCCTCCTAAAATAGTTGCAGGTTCTGCTCTTATTCAGCTGAAAGATTATCAGGCACAAACAATCAAAGATCTTAAGACTGGCAAGGAAATTCCTACCAATCTTCCAAAAGAAAATGTTCTTCAATTCTTAACAGAAGACGGAACGCTTGTTTCAGCAAGACCTTCAGGTACAGAGCCTAAAATCAAATTCTACATCAGCGTAAATACACTTTTGAGTAAAAAAGAAGATTACGATAAAGTAAATGTTGAACTTGACAAGAAAATTGAAAGCGTTATCAATGATATGAATCTTAAATAACATTGGTTGTAAAAGATAATAGATATAAAGGCCAGAACATTTTGTTTTGGCCTTTTTGTTTATAGCTGAATCCTAAACCCATTTTTAATCTTTTTATTTTTCGCACATTTACAAGCAACTTCGCACTCCCACAATCATCGATAAATCAATCAATTACACTCAACAAACTTTCATTTAATAACATTCCATTTTTAGGGACTGTTAAACTTACAGACTTAAAGATGGAGAAGTGCATGAAAAAGGTCGTCTATTATTTAATTTTATTAGTTTCTCTAGGACTCCTGGAAAGCTGCAAAAACACGGAGAAAAAAAAATTTGAAGGAGCCCAAGTAGAAGTAAAACCTGGGGTACTAGAAGTACACGGCGATAGTATAAGATTTAATGCCCAGATTATCATTCCTGAAAATTCAGGTTTAGAGTTCAAATCTGAATATTATATAGTACCTGAAATAGCTGGTCACCATTTCGACACCATAGCTGTAGACGGTGTACACTGTGAAGTGGATGAACCCACAAATGCAGATTGTACCTTTACTTTTTCAGCGCCATACCATCCGGATATGATGGGGAAATACATGAGCGCCAGGCAGTATTATTTCGATAAAAATGCCGATGAATATGAGTTTAAGAAATTGGAAAACCTTGCATACTGTTGTCTGAAGAGCGGAGAATTGCTAAGTTCCGATGGTTATTTCCTGCCTTTGAAATCAGAGAAACAGGAAGCACTTAAACTTATAGCTCAATTTAACTTTCCACAAAACATCTATGATCTGAATGCTCACTCAATGGAGAAATCGGACTATTCAACTTTCAGAAGCTTTATTTCTGATCAACAGGAAATTTCTTCTATTGAGATAAAAGGTTTTGCTTCGCCTGAAGGCAAGCTGGAAAGGAATGAGTTACTGGCAAAAGAGAGAGCCACCAAACTTGAGCAACTTGTCAAGAATGAAATTAAAGCAACTTCCCCTTCTCTTTATGAAAAAATTAAAGATAAGATTAAAGTAAGTATCGTTGCCGAAGACTGGGAAGGCCTTCAGGAAAGCATAAAACACTCTGACTTTAGCATAGATCAGAAAAGGCAAATTATAGAAATTGCAGGATCTGATATTGACTCAGATCTTAAAGAAGAAAAGATACTGAAGATTGCAGGAGGAATGGATAAGCTGGTACCTTATCTGGCTCCATTAAGAAGGACCAATATTATAGTATCAGGAACTCACCTCACAGCTGAAGATACGATTGCAGAAGCGAGTGAGGCAACTGCAGAGATGCCAGTGAATCAAGTATTCAAAGAAGGAGAATGGATAGATCAGGAAGCTGGTAACTTTAACCATGAGGGTAAAAAGACTATGTTTCTAGCCTTCTATAAAATACCTCAACCGGATACATTTGCATTGAATAACTCCATTAATATGAATTCACCTGAGGGAAAAGCCAAGGCTGAAAGTACCAGAGATCATTATTTGGCTGAGTTGGAAAAAAATCCGCACAACCATTGTATGCTTAATAATTTGGGAATGATATATCTTAAAGAAGGTAATTATCCAGAAGCAATAAAATACCTTCAATTATCCCTTGAAGAAAAGAAAAGTCCGGAAGCTCATTATAATTTGGGACTTGCCTATGCTAAAGAAAGTGAATATAAAAAAGCACTGGCTGAATTTAAATTAGCTGAAGAAAAACTGCCAGCGGTAAAATATAATAAAGGGGTAGTAGCCATGCTTTTAAAAGATTACCCTCAAGCTGAAAAAGCTTTGACCAGCTATATCAATACCAATCCAAATGATCCAAATGGATTTTATGCACTGGCTGTGATTGGAGCCAGAACCAATAATGAAGAAATGGTTGTGGAAAATCTCCAAAGAGCCTGTGAGGACAATCCAGCTTTTTGCGAAAAAGCCAAAACTGATCTGGAATTCAAAAATTTTACAGATATAGCTGAATTCAAAACTGCTACTGCCGGAAAAAAGAAAGAAAGATTTTAACTACTGTTTTACAAATAGTTAACATAAAAAGGAAGGTTTTCACCTTCCTTTTTGTTTTAACATTGACCAATCTTGAAATTTTACTTTTTGGCAAGTTAATAACTTAATTATCAGTCAATAAATTATACCAAAAGTAGAAAATTGTTTTCTAATCTAAATTTCTAATTCGGATTTGATTGCAAGGATTAAAATAAAAGCTTTTTAAAATTCCATTATTGGTAAAAAATAAAGAAATTAGCGCCTTAAAAATTTTCTGGGGAAACAAAATGGAGAATATTAAGTATTTCATCATCGATTTTGACAGCACTTTCACACAAGTAGAAGCTCTAGACGAACTGGGAGATATTTCACTTGACGGTGATCCGCAAAAAGATAAAATTTTAAAAGAAATCGTCGAGCTGACAAACAGCGGAATGGAGGGTAAAGCGTCGTTCACTCAGAATCTGACAAGAAGACTTGAGTTGTTGAGAGCGAATAAAAGACACCTTCTTCCTCTAATCGGAAGACTAAAAACTAAGGTTTCTGAATCAGTGAAGAGAAATAGAGAGTTTTTCAAAGACTTTTCTGATAATATTCTAATCGTATCCAGTGGATTTAAAGAATTCATTACTCCTATAGTGACTGAATTCGGAATTAAAGAAGAAAATATCTATGCCAATACATTTGTATATGATGAGCAAGGTAACATTATAGGATTTGATAAGAATAATGTACTGTGCCTTGACAAAGGTAAAATACAGCAACTAAAAGCTTTAAATCTTAAAGGTGATGTATATGTAATTGGCGATGGATATACAGATTACGAGATTAAAGAAGCTGGTCTTGCTAATAAATTCTACGCATTTACAGAGAATGTTGAAAGGGATGCTGTACTTGCAAAAGCAGAGCACGTGGCGCCTAGTTTTGATGAATTCCTTTATCAGAACAACCTTCCAATGGCAATCTCTTATCCTAAAAACAGAATAAGTGTATTGCTTCTTGAAAACATACACCCTGAGGCTTTAAGATTATTCAAAAGTGAAGGATATAAAGTTGAGGTTATTTCAAGTGGTCTTGATGAAGATGAGCTTTGTGAACGTATCAAAAATGTCTCTATCCTTGGTATCAGATCAAAAACTCAGTTAACAAAAAAAGTACTTGAAAGTGCAAATAAACTTATCGCAGTTGGTGCATTTTGTATTGGTACGAACCAAATAGATCTTAAGTCTTGCCTGCAACGCGGTGTAGCGGCTTTCAATGCCCCATACAGCAACACCAGAAGTGTGGTGGAGCTAGCGATCGGACAGATCATCATGCTGTACAGAAATACCATTGAGAAGAGCAATAAAATGCATCAGGGAAAATGGGATAAATCTGCTAAAAACAGCTATGAGATAAGAGGAAAAAAACTGGGTATTGTAGGATATGGAAATATCGGTTCGCAGCTTTCTGTACTTGCAGAATCTATGGGTATGGAAGTATACTACTATGACATAGTAGAAAAACTTCAACTGGGTAATGCTAAAAAATGCTCTAGTCTGAATGAATTGTTGAGCCTGGCTGACGTAATTTCTTTACACGTTGATGGAAGAGCCAGCAACAAAAACCTTATAGGCAAGAAGGAATTTGACCTTATGAAAGAAGGTGTAATATTCCTTAATCTAAGCCGTGGTCATGTGGTAGATGTTCCGGTTCTTGCAGAGAATCTAAAGAGTGGAAAAATCCTTGGCGCCAGCGCAGACGTTTTCCCTTACGAGCCTAAAAACAATAACGAAGAATTTATAAATGAACTAAGAGGTCTTCCAAATGTAATCTTAACTCCACACATTGGAGGAAGTACAGAAGAAGCACAGTTCAATATTGCTAGCTTTGTTCCTAACAGGATATTGGATTACATCAATACTGGAAATACATTCCAGAGTGTGAACTTTCCGAATATTCAGTTGCCTGAATTGAATAATGCGCACAGACTTATTCACCTGCATGAAAACGTACCTGGTATCCTTGCACAAATCAATAATGTACTTGCTAAACACAATATCAACATCCTTGGTCAGTACCTAAAAACCAATGAGACTGTCGGATATGTGATTACAGACATCAACAAGGAATACGACAAACAGGTAATACAAGAGCTTAAAGCTATCAATAACACAATCAAGTTTAGAATTTTGTATTAATAACAACAGTGGTAAAAAAGACATTTTTCACGGTAGGGCCATCTGAGCTATACCCGACAGTGCCAGCTCACGTTCAAACTGCGCTTGAGCAAAAAATCGGAGTTATATCTCATAGAAGCAAGCAATTCCAGGAGTTGTATAAACATACAACAGACGGACTCAGAACTCTTTTGAGCATACCTGATAACTATCAGATATTCTTTCTTTCCAGTGCTACTGAAATCTGGGAAAGAATTATTCAGAACTGTGTAGAGCATGCAAGCTTTCACTGTGTAAATGGTAGTTTTTCAAAAAGGTTCTATGAATTTTCCGGAGAGCTTGGTAAAAAAGCATTCAAAGCTGAAGCTGCTTTTGGAAAAGGTTTCTATCCTGAAAACATTGAAATCCCTTCCGAAACAGAAGCTATTTGTCTTACACAGAATGAAACCAGCTCAGGGGTATCTATGCCTGTAGCGGATATCAACAAAATAAGAGAGAAAAACAAAGAAGCTCTGTTATTTGTCGATTCGGTTTCATCTCTACCCTATCCTGAATTTGACTTTACCAAAATAGATTCAACCTTTTTCTCAGTGCAGAAATGCTTTGGCCTTCCTGCAGGACTTGGAGTGTGGATTTTAAATGATAGAGTCATTGAAAAGGCTAAACAACTGGAAGCTAAAAAAGTGCTGACAGGTACCTATCATACTATATCTTCTATTCTAAGCAAAGCAAAAGATAACCAGACACCGGAAACTCCAAATGTTTGGAATATATTCCTGCTAGGAAAAGTGATTGAGGATATGAATAAAAAAGGTATTGCAACCATCAGAAAAGAAACTGAGGTAAAAGCTGATATGCTTTATAGCTATATAAAAGATAGCAATAACTTCTCTTTCGGCGTTGAAGAGCCTGCCCACAGATCCAAAACTACCATTGTTGCCAATACTGCCATACCAGCGCCTGAAGTTAATAAGAAACTGGAACCATTTGACCTTGCAGTTGGCAGTGGCTATAGCAGCTATAAAGAAAAACAAATAAGAATAGCGAACTTTCCTGCTTATTCTGTTGAAAAAACAGAAGAGCTTGTGAATGCGCTTAAGAAAACTGTCGGTTAATTATGCTTGATTTGGGTCAGGTTTATTCCGAAGTGTTTTCATTCACACAGGAACAAGTAATCAGCTTTGCCGAGGTGTCAGGAGATCATAATCCTGTACACCTGGACTCTGATTATGCTTCTAAAACAGCTTTTAAAAAGCCTATCATTCACGGTATACTAGGCACCAGTATTTTCTCCAAAATACTTGGAATGAATTTCCCCGGAGAAGGAACAATCTACTTAAAACAGGAAGTCAACTTCAAACGCCCCATGTACGCAGGCACTTCCTATGAAGCAACTCTAACCGTTCTGGAAGTAAACAGAGACAAGCATCAGGCAGTAATTGAAACCAAAGTCATTGATAAGGAAACTGGTAAAATCATTATTGATGGGCAGGCGCAAATAATGAATAAAGAGAAGATCTGATGAAACGTTTTCTAGGCATAAAATATAGCACGAACGACGTAAGATTGTTATTTTCCTTCAAGAGTTCATTAATTAAAAGATTATTAAGGGGACTTGTATACATTACTGCAGTAACAGCAGTATTACTGTATATGGAGCAGAAAGATATCTTTCATATACAGATAAGTAATGCACTGCCTGGATATATGGGTGCTGCACTAGGTCTACTTCTTGTATTTAGAAATAATACTGCTTATGACAAATGGTGGGAAGCAAGAAAAGAACTTGGAGCGCTAGTAAATATTTCCAGAAATTTTGCCATTGACATCAATGGTTTACTACCTCCAGGAAACAAGGAAAAAACGAGGATTGCAAACCTACTCACAGCCTTCGTTTATGCACTTAAGGAACATTTGAGAGGTGGAGTAAAAATGAAGGATATGCAGAACCTTGAAGATGCGGACTACAAAATTATTGAGCAAGCCCACCATAAACCTTCTGCAATCGCTAACCTTATTATGGCAAGGATCGAAATTCTTTGGAAAGAGAAGATGCTCACTGACATGCAACAATATCTTCTTGTTACCAAGGTAAATACTTTGATCGACATTTGCGGCAAATGTGAACGAATAAGAAACACTCCTATACCAATTGCATATGGATTGCTTCTTAAATTTTTCATAAACATCTACGTAATTCTTTTACCTGTTGGTCTTGCTAATGACCTTGGCTGGGGAGCTTTACCTCTGGAAATAATTCTGTATTACATTATGATGAGTATCGTTCTGACTGCAGAAGAAATTGAAGAACCATTCGGCAAAGACATGAATGATCTACCATTTGATGAAATGGCAGGTCGAATGAAAGCTAATATTCAAGAAATTATCAGCTACGAGTAATCTAAACACCTGAAATTTTACTATCGATATTTCTTTCAGAGATACAAGAAGCTGATATAATCTTTTTTATAAGGGTCTGCGTATAAAGTAACTAAACATTAGCCTTATACGCATTTATGCTTTATAGAACCTCCTTTTTAAAATGGCTTCTTCCATTTTCGCTCCTAACCAATTTGGCGTTTGCTCAGAATTTTAAATATCTGGGCCCCTATGATCAACAAGGCACTCCTAAATATCTGGAAACAAATACAGTTACTCCTGATCAGGCTTTATTAAAACAAATTAATGAAGCATTACCTGACAGGAAACCTGTACCTCAATTTCACCCTGAATATATATCTAAACAGGCAGAAACAGATTTAAAACTATTCAAACAAGCTGATGTCTGGATTACATTTGTCGCAGAAGTGGCTGGATGGAAAAACAGCCTGGGCTTTTACACTTATGATTTAAATAACCCTCCCCGATCAGTGGCCGATATAAAAGATTGTTTCATCATTTTCCCTAATGCATCTCAGGCTGGTAATGGTGGTAATCTGAATCCGGGAAATACAGTAAAAATCGGAAATTTCACAGCTAATACAGGCATAGGATGGTTTCTAATTGCAGACGGGTGGAGAAATGAAACCGTCACCAAAGGCAATTACCTGATTTATTCCAACGCTGCTTTTAATCCTGAGACTAAAGAAACAGATAAAGCTCATACTGTCCTTTTAAATTTATCAGGTAGTAATAAACTGATACTTGGATTTGAAGATACCAGAAGAGATCAGGGAAGCGACAATGATTTTAACGATGTCTTATTTTATATCAGCGCTAATCCTTTTGATGCTATAAATAAAGATAACATAGTTACTGTGGGTGAAAATCCAACTTCAAACAATAACCAAACTGGTAATCCTTCTTCAAGCAATAATAACAATAGTAACCAGGGAAGCTCCAACACACAAGTAAATGCGACAAACTCCAACATTGATATAAACAACAATGGTGGCGGAAGTGCAAATGTTTCTTCTTCAAATAACAATGTCAATAATAGTGGCGGAAACAGTTCAACAGCGATCAATAATACAAGTGTTAACACCAATAACTCCAATAATAATTCAAACAATACTACGAATAACAATAACTCCACAACTATTATTAATAATACAACCATTATAAATAATGGAAACGGCAATAATAATACTACAGCAAATCAGCAAAATTCAGGTAGTGGTCAAAACAATAGTGGAAGTAATGAAAATTCGGGTGGCAGAGGGCACAATCAAAACAATAACAGCAACAATAATCAGTCAAATCAGTCATCTGATAAATGTCACAAGAATGGCATGTCTGAACAGGAATTTACCAAATCATATAATCTGATAAAAAGCAAACCAACGGAAGCTAGTCGTAAATCTCTGATGCAGCAAGTGGCCAGACCTAAAATGCTGACTGTAAATCAATGTACACAATTAATAAAGTTATTGGATGTTCAAAGAAATAGATTTGACATGGCCAAATATCTTTACGATTACACATGCGATAAGTCAAGCTATTATATGGTAAGCTCCGTTTTTTCCGTATCCACATATGAAAGAGAATTTGATCAATTTCTTGCTTCCAAAGATCTAAAAAACAACAACCATTCATCGACAAATACGAAGGCTTGTAATACGGATAATACTTCAACCAGCCCTCAAAACTCCAATGCAGGAGGTGTTAACGGCTCATGTGCAAACGGTGGTTTTACAAGCGATGATTTTTCCAGATTTAAATCAAGTATCTCTTCAAAAAACTTCAGTGAAACAATGATGACCGTTACCAAGCAAGGAGTAAAAGGAAGATGCGTATCAACCGGACAGGTTATGGAATTGATGACTCTATTCTCTTTTGAAAAGGATAAGCTGGATCTTGCGAAATACCTTTATGATTTTACAGGGGATAAACAAAATTACTACAAAGTGAACGATGTCTTCTCTTTCTCTTCGTCTATAAGTGAACTAAACAACTATATTGAGAACAAATAAAATTTTAACTAAATAATCATAAACAAAAAGCAGAAAGATTTTCTTTCTGCTTTTGTGTTTTATAAGTTTAGATAGTATTTCTCAAGAACATTAAAATCAATGACTGAACATAGTCGTACAACACAAAGAATTGCAGTAGGTTCACTATTTTTCCTGCATGGTCTTTGTTTTTCTACGTGGGCATCAAGAATCCCCGATATACAACTAAAATTAAAACTGACTGAAGCATCACTGGGAATGGTTTTGTTTGCATTACCCGCTGGCTTGCTGGCTTCCATGCCTTTATCCGGATGGCTGGCTGCCAGATATGGGAGTAGTAAAGTAGTTTTGGCTGCCATTATATCTTATGGATTAATCTTATCATTTATAGGTCTCGCAGAAGATCAATTTGAGCTAGTTCTAGCCTTATTACTCTTTGGAGTAGCAAGCAACACAGTAAATATCTCCGTCAATACTCAGGCATTATTGGTGGAAGCATTATATCATCGTTCCATCATGGCGTCATTTCACGGTCTCTGGAGCCTTGCAGGATTTAGTGGAGCAGCTCTGGGATCATTTATGATCAGTAACACGGTTTCAATACAAGTACATTTTTTAATTGTTACCATTTTTATTTTCTGTATTGCAGCTATAAACTCATTTTTTATACCCAAAGCAATAAAGAAGAAAAGTAAAGGTCCTCTATTTGTATTGCCTGATAAATCAATTCTGATTTATGGAGTCATTGCTTTTTGCTGTTTGACATGTGAAGGAGCCATGTTTGACTGGAGTGGAGTTTATTTCAAAAAAGTTGTTCTTGCAGAAAAAGATTGGATTGGAGTAGGCTACTCAGCCTTTATGGGAACAATGGCGATGGGAAGGTTTTTGGCCGACAGCTATACCTCTCGCTTTGGGTTAAAACAAACCCTGTTTGTCAGCGGTCTATTGATAACAATCGGTTTGCTTATTGCAATCATACTTCCAAAGCTATTAACCTCGACCATAGGCTTTTTGCTTATCGGATTGGGAGTTTCCTCTGTTGTTCCACTTGCTTATGGAGCTGCGGGAAAATCGAACAAAGTGCCTACAGAAATTGCCCTCACAGCAGTCGCCTCTATTGGCTTTATCGGATTATTGATTGGCCCACCCATTATTGGCATCGTAGCAGGCTTAACAAGCCTTAGGATTTCATTCCTAATTATTTCATTTCTGGGTCTATGTGTCGCTTTACTTTCTTTCGTGATCAAACAAGATCAGGCTGGACAACAATCAGAATGAAAGCTTTGATTTTCAAACAAAAGCATATTTACCAGCCTTATTTATATATTAAACTATGTAAGTAATTGCCTTGTATTCTTACTATTTGCAGAAATAAGTTTTGTATTTTTGTATATTAAATACATTCCACATGTCTTTGGACCAATTAAAATTGAATAAGCAGCTGATCACTGCAATGCAGGATGCAGGATTCAACAAAGTAAGAGAATTTCAAGCCAAATCAATTTCCAGAATTCTAGGGGGGCAGGATCTCCTTGGTATCGGACCTGAAGGATGCGGTAAAACTACCTCCTTAGTATTAACAACGCTTATGCGTCTGAAATATGCTCAGGAAGAGGCTCCTAGAGCTTTAATTTTAGTACCGGATAAAGAATCAGGACTTGCCTTGCTTGAGCACTTTCAATTATTGGGTAAAAACACTGATCTGAGATATATTGGCATCTTTCCTGGTGCTGGTATGGAAGGTCAGAAAGAGGAGCTTGATAAGGGTGTTGATATTGTGGTCGGCACTCCTGACAGGATACAGGCAATGTATTATAAGTCAAAAATCAACCTTAGCCAACTAAAAGTATTTATAGTGGATGATGCTGAACGCCATATCAAGCAAGGTTTTCAGACTATCATACTTCAGATAGCTGAAAGTCTTTTAAAGTGTCAGCATATTATTTTTTCTGAAGTGTATCACGAAAAACTCGAACGTCTGATTGAACCTATTCTCAAACATCATAACACTGTTGAAGTAGATATCGACAGCATGGAACAATTGGATGTGATAGATCAGATTCTTTATCATGTACCAAACTATAAGACCAAGCTAAATCTGATTAACCTTCTGATGAGGGATACAGAGGTATTTTCTAAAGTTCTTATTTTTGCAAATACGAAAATAACGGCGGAAAGTATCTGCAAAAGCCTTGATAAAAGGAATCCCGGCGAAGTGGCTTTATTTAAAGTAAGCAGATCATCCTATCCTTCTCTTCCATCGCTAGAGGCGTTCATTGAAAATCCTGAGATAAGAATGCTCATTGTTTCCAGTGAAGAAAACCCTATTACAGATACGGCAGACATTCCGTTCATATTCCATTTCGATATCCCTCCTTCCAAAGTATTGTTCATTGACAGGATCAAAAAAGAGACACCAGAAAATAATGAAAAACTTTCATTTTCATTTGCAACTGACATAGAATTGATTCTTGTAAGAAAAATAGAACAGGAGATTGGTCAGAACTTACCGGTTGAAGAGTTACCAATGGGTCTCATTATAGAGGGCGATCGTAAAAGCCACAAGGAAAATGAAACTGATGAACAAGATGAAAGAGGTGCTGCTTTTCATGAAAAGAAGGCTAGTAATGCCAAGACTTATAACTATAAGTACATGGAAAGACTTAAACTCTTCGGCAAAAAACATCGCAAGCATAAAAAAGGTGAGTAACAAAAGGAGAACAATTTTAGTTCTCCTTTTTTGTTAATATCCATTTCCAAGCTTCCCTCATCATCCTTACATAAAGTTTCATTCAAGCCTTATAACTATGGATAGAGAACCCATATTCATTGCGTTTCGTTTTCTTGGTAAGTGGTATTTTATAACATAAAAGAATATGGATAGGAACGTAGTAGGCTGGTTTGAAATACCGGTAAAAGAAATGGACAGAGCAAAAAAATTCTACAGTACGGTTTTTGAGAAAAAATTAACCGACATGCCAATGGATGATCTCGAGATGGCAACTTTTGACATGGTTGATGATGGTCCTAATTCAGGTGGAGCTTTGGTTAAAGGCGAAGAAACAACACCTAGTTCATCAGGCACAGTGGTATATTTCTCCTGTGATGATATTCAGAATGAACTTTCAAGAGTTGAAAAGAGTGGAGGAAAAATCGTATTCCCTAAAACTCCTATAGGAGAATACGGATTTATTTCACATATAATAGACACAGAAGGAAATCGTATTGGATTACATTCAGTTAACTAATAGTCATATAAATAAAAAGAGTCTGCGCTTTAAAACTCAGGCTCTTTTTATTTTGTTGAAAACCAACAAATTCTTTCTGGTTTTCCTCTTTTTCTTATTAATTAAAACTTATTACTTACAACTTAAAAATCATCTTTCGCTTTTATCAATCATGTTTAAGTCTTTATCAAATGGACTTTTAGTAAATGGATGAATCAATTGCTTAATATATCCTTTGGGATAATTGGCTTCTCTCACTCCTGTCCCTTCTGGCCATACATTTCCAGGCAAATAATATGTGCCGAATATTTTATCTAAAAATGGAAAATGAATTGCAAAATTTTTGCCGTATATGTTCGGATCATCACTATGATGCCAATGATGGAACTGAGGCGTTACAAAGATGTATTTAAATATTCCGAAATTAATTCCTGTGTTGGCATGAATCAGTACTGCGTGAATTGATACAAATATAATGTAGGCATTAAATGTAATCGTTGAAAATCCGCACACATAAAGAGGAATAAATGAGATTGATCTTGTAACAAAAATGTCCACAAAGTGAGTCCTTGACCCTGCAAGCCAGTCCATAGATTGTGTGGAATGATGCACAGAATGAAATCTCCATAAATATACGTGCGAATGAAAAAGACGATGAGCCCAGTATTGAAACAAATCAGTTACCAGTAAAGCAAGTAAAAACTCTAAAGCAAAAGGAAGGCCCTGAACCCATGTGTGTAATGCATTAAGCCCTAATTGACCAAACAATACCTTTGCCGGAGCTTGTGTGATAACTCCGAAGAACTGCACAAACAAATGACTGATTGCAAAATAAACAAGGTCTGTTCTCCATTCTGCATGAAATCTTTTTTGCCCTATTCGTTTCGGAAATGCCATTTCTATAGGTATAAAAATCAAGGCAAGAATAAAGAGATCAATTAAAAGCCAGTCCAGTCCAATGCTCCATGCGGTTTTATCAACAGCTCTTGCTTTTACTTCAAACCCACCCAAGGCTACAGAGAGTGTGCAAAGTACTATTCCTATTACAGGAAGCTTTTTCTTTTTACTGAGTAAAAAACCAAGTGTTGCAAAAAAGAAGGAAGCAATGATAACAGCCATTAATAATGTCTTCATCATATCACCTGTGTATACTTCACGAAATTCCGGTGTTGTAAAATGCTCCGGAAAATGGAAACAAAGAATTGCAAACAATGATAATAATCCTAAAAATATACAACTATAACTACTTATATAGCCTTCTCCAATCTTAAAGGGTGCTTTTTCTGACATTTGCTTTAAAAAATTTTATTTAAAATTCAGTTAATTATAAATATAAAAAATTCCTCTAAAGAAACATTGTAGATATTTAAATAAAAAGCATGAACATATAAGATCTTTATGCTTTAAAATTTCAATATGACAATACCTTTAAAACTCTTATTAATTAAAATTGAAAGGCAATGCAAAAAGCTATTTAATCATCTTAATAATTTCTTCATTATTAATGTTGATAAGATAAAGCCCTTGTTGTGAATTACCGAATTGCTTAGTATCTAATCTAAATTGCTTATCTGAAGAAGATAAATTTTCCTCATATACAAGCTTTCCTTGCATATCATAAATTTTAAAATTTACAGGAAGCATACTTTCTTCTTCAGAAGAAATATATAATACTTCAGCATCTCTAGCTGATACATTGTATTTAGAGCCTCCAGGTATCGCTGTAGTAAGTCCATTATCCGAAGCTCTTGAGGAAACAAATGATGTCTCTGTTTCCAATGAGGCTATTTCAATACCATTCACCTGGGGATTGCCAACATTTCGAATAAAATCAATATTCAATACTCCATCAGTTACCTTTACATAAAAGTTCTTTTTATCAGCATTAAGCCCAACACTTGCAAAAATATCATAGTTAGAAAGTACTTCTTCATCTTCTACATTCACATCAAAACTCCTCACTCCTGCTTGGTTTACTCCAGGCACCTTTTCTGCAAAAAACAAACTCAACCTATAAATACCGTTTGCAAGAGGAAAGTTATAAGAAAGCTCACCGCCAAAAGGCAAATCATATCTGTTGGACCCAAACAATGCGTTAGGAGCCCCAGTGGTATTAATGCCTTGCCAATAGTGCCAGCTACCTGTTGTATGGTTTGAACTGAAAGGATCTAGGTAAACAGATCGTTGCAATTGATAATCCTTTTCCCAGTTCTTATCTGATGCACTTATATCAGGACCACCTGCATTTATTCTGTATTGAATAGGATGGCCAATTACATCATCGGAGAACTTAACTAGAAAAGATTCTGAGGCACTCCAGCTATCTAAAGTAAATGGGAAATCAGTTCTACCTTGCAGATAAACATTGCCTTCTTCATCACCGGATAACTTTTCCACCATTTCCGCCCCTTCCACAGTACCAAGGCCTAGAGCATTTATTCTCTTTCCCGTGCTATCATATTTTATTATAAAGAGATCAGGATAGTTTGAAGCATTATGTAAAGTTTCACCCTGAAAATCTATGTCTGACTGATGATATCCTCCAATATAAATATTACCGAGTGCATCATTAGTTAGGGCGGTACATTGATTGCCATATACTTCAGAGCTATTCGCAACATTCCCCCATTTAAATTGTCCAATCTTATTCAATTTAACCAAGAAGGGTTCATCAAAATATTGAATATAATAAGGATCTTCAAATTCAATCTGAGGTTTCAAAGAAAAAGGGCCAAATTGATAGAAGCCATTTAGATTACCAGCAATGTAAATATTATCGTCTTTATCTATACTTACAGCCCTTGGGAAAATAAAGCAACTAAACGAATTCCGATCAGCCCGAACTTCAAAAACTCTATTCCCTGAAGGGGTAAATTTTGAAACCAGTAAATTAACATAGTAATCAATAATACATACAGATATAATATTCCCCTCATTATCTATTTTAATAATTCCATTTGTATAATCAACTTCAGGCAATAGTGCCTTCCAGATAAGAACATCATTCTTATCATATTTAACCAGATAGATCAAAGTCTCTGGCCAGCCCTCAGGAGTGAGTTCTTCATAGCTTTCATAAAGATACCTGTTACTGTCAACATCTATATTCTCCTGCTTATTAGCAAATTCACCTTCATAAGGCTTTACCCAATCTATTGCCTGGGAATGGAGTTCAGACAAAATTAAAAAACAAAAAAACAATGTAGTCCCGAATGTTTTCTTCATGATGATTGATTTTAAGTTTAGAAAATATTTTAAAAAATCCGTTAAAAGTTAATATTAAAAATAACAAAATCACCTTTCCAATAAACAAATAACATTGTCTATCTATTAAACTTACCTTTCTGATTAACAACCGTATTTATATCTCAGAAAAGCTTTCAGACATTCTCCTATTACTTAATAATTTTAACTAAGATGTTTTTCTGTCTTATTAAAATTTTGAAGAGCTGTAGCTGTGCTATATACAGAAACCAGAAAGGGTGTAACATACGTCAGAAATAATTTAAAGAAATTAAGACTTTCCCATTTCTGATATATAAAGAGGTCGCCCTGATTGATAACATTTAAAACAGTTCCCACTATCAAGCTTACCATCAGACCTTTTTTTACAGTCGCAGGTTTTGACGCAAATTTTATGAAGCCATTTTGCATATTCTTTTTCTTTTATAATTTCTTAGTAAAATTAAAGCTGAGCTTTGTTGAATTTACAATCTTTAAGATCTTCAATTCAATTTTAAATGAAAAGTATTAAATGATATTTTTATCAGAAGAAAGGCGTAAAACAGAGGAAGAACCAGAAAATAAAAAACCCTTGCAGTATTCAATATGCAAGGGTCTTTTATTATAATTTGTTATATTTTTAAGCTATTACTTTAACCGTCTCCGTTTTGCTTGCTAGATATTCTCTTATCGCTTCTCTGAGTCTTATAAAGTTATTTCTAAGCATTTCTTCATTCTCTTCAAGAAGAGTGATTCTAAAGCCTTTCAAATCCGAACAGAAGGATGAAATAGGAACAACGCATATTCCAGTGGAAGCTAACAGATAATAAACGAATCTCTTATCTAATGCCACATCTTCTTTTTCAACCCAGCTTTCTACAAGCTTCTTCACTTCTGGATTTTCAATCTTCAGCTTCTGATCTGCCCTTAAAACGCCTTCCTTAAAAATGATAGTATTGTAAAACGCGCCGAATGTTTCATTAAACATTAGTTCAGGAATTTCTCCAAGAATATCGGCTATAATCTTGCTTCTTCTTCCTATACGTTCATTAAGTTCTTTTCTGTATGGCTGGAACCTTGGGTCACCCATAATTTTAGGAATAGCCAGCTGAGGTAAAGTAGTAGAGCAAACTTCAATCATCTTTGCATTGTCCAATGCAGCACAGAATTTGGTAAACTCTTTATCTTTATCCTTATTGTAATACTCCATCCAGCCACATCTTGAGCCAGGCCAAGGCAGCTCTTTAGAAATACCTTTCATTGCTATTCCAGGAAGGTCTTCAATTACTTCAGCTAGAGAATATGCCCTTGCCCCGTTGTATGTGATATTAAGATAAATCTCATCACTGATCAGCATTAGTTTAAATTCTCTGGCGATCTCTACAATCCTTTTCAAAGTCTCGTAAGGATACACCATTCCTGTTGGATTATCAGGATTGATAATCAAAATTCCTATGATGTTTGGATTGTATTTTACTTTGTTGTAAAGATCATCTAAATCAGGATACCAATGGTTGTTAGGATCAAGTTTATAGGTAATCGGAACCTGATTTGCATGCGCAGCTTCAGCTGAAGAGTGAGTGCTATACGCTGGAGATGGTCCTATAACTCTCAGAGTAGGATCTATAAACTGATAAACTTTAGCAATAGCATCTCCAAGTCCGTTAAAGAATAATATATCATCTGCAGTTATCTGTGCTCCACCTCTGGCATTATTCAATTTGGCTAGAAAGTTTCTCGTCTCAAGATTACCTTTGGAAGGACAATAACTGTAAGATTTGTTATCCATCACCAAACCGGAAATAATCTCCTTCATCCAAAGAGGGATTTCCGAATTTTTCTGAATCGGATCGCCAATATTTTCCCAGTAAATAGTCAAGCCAAGGTTTTTCAACTGATCAGCTTTCTTCACTATTTCCCTTATTTCATAGCTAAGTTCTTTTGCTCCACCGCTTAATATCTTTTGTCTCATGCTTTATTTTGTCCTAACCTTTCCTTAGAAAGGATAAAATTAAAAAATTATTCCCTGGTATAAAATTCATTATCTCTTATAAAGGATATTTTTTTCGAATAGTTCCCTTCTCTTGCTTTATTTTTGGATAAATTATCGATTTAAGATGAGAAACACCCCTGAAAATCAATGACATTTTCAAAAAATCAAAGGAGAATATGTTATAAAAAAAAGAAAAGCAAAATCTCTTAATACTTGTTTATCAACTTAAAAAAACCGAAAGCCAATGTAATTATTAACGCTATGTGAATTAAGGCTCCCAGCAGAAATAAACCTTGCATAAGGCTTAAACTTATAAACCTTCGGTAATGACTTCCTTCCTCAAAACTCATTCTGGGAGGCCCAGGATCTACTTTTAATTTTGGCATTGGAGAGAGGTCTGGATTCAAAGCTGCATTAGACCCGGAAACATGTACAGGTCCGGAAGCTTTAGCGTTCAAATAAAGAAAAATATCAGTTATATCCTTTTCACTCAGATAAGTGAAAGCGGGCATTTTATAATGATCATACTGCTCTGATATAAAATTAGCATAAGGATCTCCATTTTTAATCACTTTCTGAGAATTATGCACAAAAGGAATTAGCCAACTGATAGGACGGGTTTTAGGCGTACTTCCAAGAGCCGGGCCAATGATCTCTTTATCGAAGGCATGACAAACTGCACATTGCTGTTCAAAAAGAAATTTACCATGCAATGCTGCTTCACCATAACTTCCGCTTAACAGAGCTTCAGGGTATAAATCTTTTGAAGCTCCTGTCTTTGATGCTTCCTGGATATATGCCAATACATTGTAAATATCATCATCTGATAGTTTTTTAAATGATGGCATTACAGTATTGTTGTAGCTTTTGAAAATAAAGACTGCATGAGTATCTCCTGCTGCAATCACACCTTGTGAGTTTTTAATAAAGCTCAATAACCAGCTGATTGGCCTCCTTTTAGGTACAGTGGATAAGGCTGGACCTATCCTCTCAACAGATATGGCGTGACATACATTGCAATTATTAAGGAACAGTTCTTTTCCTTTGGAAATACTTGCTTTGTCTGAAGGTAATTCCTTAATCTGTCCTGAAGAGCTTTCAGGAATACCAAGAAGTAAAAGCAGAAGAATAAACAATAAATAATCAGAGATCTTCATCCTTCTTCTCTCCTTCTTTAATATTTGACTTACCGCCTCTATTCTGATCTTCGGGCATATTAGAATCCATAGTTTCAGAATAAGGAACTGTCTGATTTATATAATCCTCTTTTGCTCCAGGTTTGCTATAATCATAAGGCCAGCGATGAACAACTGGTAGCGGACCTTTCCAATTTCCATGACCTGGTATTGGTTCAGTAGTCCACTCAATTGTATTGGATCTCCAGGGATTTTTTCCAGCCGCTCTCCCTCTAAACATACTATGGATAAAATTATAAATAAAGATAAGCTGTCCTCCAAAGGTGGCGAATGCCGCAACACTGATCAGAATATTCAAATCATAATATTTACTGAATGATTCAAAAATTGTAAATGAGTAATACCTTCTTGGAAAGCCTGCCATTCCAACATAGTGCATCGGAAAAAATATAAGATAAATACCAGCAAATGTAATCCAGAAATGCAGATAACCCAATTGAGGGTTTAACAACCTGCCAAACATTTTGGGGTACCAATGATAAACACCACAAATAAAGCCAAACATAGCAGCACTGCCCATTACCAAATGAAAATGAGCAACTACAAAATGCGTATCATGTACCATGATGTCTATAGCAGGATTGGCAACAAACAAACCAGTAAGTCCGCCTGTGATGAAAAACGAAACCATGCCAATTGCAAATAACATAGCAGGAGTAAACTCAATACTTCCTTTCCATAGTGTAGCAAGCCAATTAAATACTTTCACCGATGAAGGCACTGCGATTATAAATGAAGTCAGGCTAAATACGGAACCCAGAAAGGGGTTCATGCCTGACACAAACATATGGTGAGCCCAAACCAGGGCAGATAATACGGTTATGATAAAAAAAGAAACTACCATTGCAGAATAGCCAAATATAGGCTTTCTGGAAAATGTACTGATCACCTCAGATGTAATACCAAATGCTGGCATAATGGCTATATATACTTCAGGATGACCTAGAAACCAGAACAGGTGCTCAAAAAGAATGGGACTACCTCCATTAAAATGAAGAGGTTTTCCTCCTATGTATATTTCTGAAAGAAAAAAACTAGTACCGAACGTCCTGTCTGCAAGCAACAATAACATTGCTGAAAACAAAACCGGAAACGATACGAGCCCAAGAATCGCGGTAAAGAATAAGCCCCAAACAGTAAGTGGAAGCCTTGTCATATACATTCCCTGAGTTCTTAAATTAAGAACAGTCGTAATGTAATTCAACCCCGCAAGAAGTGTAGAGACAATAAAGAAAACCATACTGATGATCCATAACGTCACTCCTCCACCTGACCCTCTCAATGCCTCCGGAAGGGCGCTCAGAGGAGGATAACTTGTCCATCCTCCCGCAGCAGGTCCCGTAGAAAGAAACAAAGAGCAAAACATGATGAAGCCAGAAATAAAAAACAGCCAATAGCTGAGCATATTGATAAAAGGAGATGCCATATCTCGCGCTCCTATTTGCAAAGGAATAAGAAGATTGCTAAAAGTACCGCTAAAGCCTGCAGTGAGCACAAAAAAGATCATGATTGTTCCATGAATTGTGACCATTGACAGATAAAATTCAGGATCAAGTCTTCCATCTTGTATCCACCTTCCCAGAAGAGGTTTCAGCCAAGAGATGTCAGCATCGGGAAACCCCAATTGAATTCTCATGATTACTGAAAACAAAGAACCTAGAAGAGCCCAGAATATCGCTGTAAAAAGATATTGTTTAGCGATCATTTTGTGATCCTGACTAAAGACGTAGGTAAAGATGAATCTAAGCAGTTTATTCCTTTTGGGCCTTGTTACCTCCATAAGTTCTTATAGATTAGAAATTATCTTTCCTGAAAATGCTTCAATTATTTGCTTTGCTTTTTCCTTGCCTTCTACAGGAACATTTACCAGATATTCTGAATTTCTTGCCAGCCAAGGGATTTGCTTATTATACCATCGTTGATAATCATCTTCATCTTCCACAACCAGAATTAAAAGCATTGAAAAATGATTTCTTCCGCAAAGTTCGGCACACCCCATTTCGTAGTTAAAATCGGGATTATTGGTAATTTCCTTCATCTCTTCAGTTGTATGCCTAGGAATAAAAGAAAACCTGGTAAGCATTCCAGGAACTGCGTCCATCTTTACCCTAAGATTAGGAATATACACACTGTGAATGACGTCTCTTGAACGTATTCTCAGCATGACTTTTTTGTTTCTGGGAAGATGTAACTGTACGGGCATAAAATCATCATAACCATTGGTGTCTCTAAGATCTAGTCCCATTGCATTGATACCATCGATATAATGAAAATTATAATTGCCCAGTTTTCCATCTTTACCAGGATATCTCACTCTCCAGTTGAACTGCTCTCCTAGGATTTCTATCTCAAGAACATCTTCATTTACTCCCTGATTGATCACCTCCCAGTAATAATTACCTGTCATAAATAATACAATGAAAGCCAAAGTAGGCACAGAAAACCAGATAGCTTCGATATATAGATTGTTTTTCCAATAGAAAGCTTTATTACTTTTACCCTTAGCATATCTGTATGAAAAATAGAACAGCAATACTTGTGTCAATAGAAATACAAATCCTGTTAATGCAGTAGTTATCCAGAACATTCTGTCTACATACACTCCATGCTCAGATGCATTTACAGGTAGAAAAGGCCCTTCATGAAAATAATTATAGCCAAAGAAAAGAAGTAGGCCAGTTACAAGGAATGAAAAGAGCAAATGGGCATTTAAATTATTATAATCCGACTTTAACTCTACTTCATTTTTCCTATACAGAATATAATCGGATAAAATTTTCAGAAAAACATAAAACAGCGATATCCCTGCGATCCCCGCAATGGACCAGAAAAAAACTTTCATATTACCTAAGCAGTTTTATATACTTAGGCTTAACCTATATTTACTTAGGATGTTTATTCGGACAGAAATCGAACTATTAAGAAAGCGGTACATTGGATTTTTTGCCCGACAATGCTTTTATGACCAATATACTGGCAATGAGTGCACCAGTGACAGCCATAATTATTCCCCTATGCTTTGTTAACCAAAGTTGCGGGCTGAAATTCGAAGCATTAGCATCAAATTTGCCATGAGCCATAGGATCTCCAGGGACAGGCTCCCAAAGATTATTTTTTCTTCCGGGATCTTCCGGTTCATTTAACAACTGTCCCTCTATTTCAGAATCAGCTAAGAACTTTCCGCCAACGAGCGGATTGTTATCAACAAGGAGAGTCTCTATTGAAGGAGATCCAGCATGAACTTCTTTTCTATTGTGCCTTGAGGCGAAATAAATAGCTTCGGCAGCTACTTCCGGCTGAAAGATTCTTCCTAAAGGCTTTGTTTTATTAGAAAGGCTACTTTTAACTATGTTAAATTGAGGTGTATTTATTGCAGGCAGCTGTACAAGAGTTACCCTTACATTGCTGTTTTCATGAACCAATTCTTTCCTCAATGAATCAACAAAACCAATAATCGCCTGCTCTGCCCCACAATATGCTGATTGCAAAGGAATTCCTTTGGACGCATTTTCCGATCCCACAAACAGAATTACCCCTCTGTTTCTTGATAGCATTCTTTTAAGAACTGCAAGTGTACCGTAAACTTGACCATGGTATGTTACATCCGTTACTCTTCTAAATTCATCAGGTCTCATGCGGCTAACAGGAGAAAAAATATTTGTCATGGCATTGTTGATCCAGATATCGATGGGACCAAGATTTTCTTCCACTTTTCTGCATGCTTCTTCCACCTGAACAGGATCCGCAACATCAGTTTTAATTGTTAATGCTATACCTCCAAGATCTTCAATATCTTTTTTAGTTCCGTGCAAACCATCCTCTCCCCTTGCAAGAATTGCAACCTTTGCTCCTTTACTGGCAAATTCTCTTGCAGTAGCCCTGCCTACGCCTGATGTACCACCGGTAATTACTACTACTTCAGGCTCTGAAGAATGGTATCCCTCTTTTCTAATCAATTCTCTGATCTTATCTGCAAGTTTTTTAATCTTTTGATCTGCCATGGTATGAAAGAATGCTTATTAGATAAAGAACTTGTGCTAGCACATAAAAGTTAAATCAGATCCAGAAAGATCAGGAAACAAAAACCAAGACGGTCGGTTGAGAAAAAACAGATCTACATTAAGATGAAAACAGAATCAAAGCAACAAACCAATATTTCAGAAGAAAGAGATACCTTATGGGTTATTGATCAGGACCATACTAACATTAGGTTTTTTGCCAAACATCTTATTATTTCCAAAATCACAGGTATTTTCAAAGCATTTGAAGGTAAGGTCAAAACTGTGGGCAATGATTTTTCAACCGCTGAAATAGAATTTAAGGCTGAGGTAAGCAGTCTTGATACAGGAAAAAAAGAACGGGATTCACACCTTCTTTCTGAAGACTTTTTTAGGGCATCAAAATACCCAAACATACATTTCAAAAGCACCTCCATGCGCAGAATAAATTCTAAAGAATTTGAAGTTGAAGGAGATCTTACAATAAAAGATGTCAAAAAAAATATAACCGCAAATGTCCGCCTTGGTGGCATTGCAACAGACCCTTCAGGTCGAGAAATAGCAGGCTTCAACATGTCTGCTTGGGTAAATCGTTTTGATTTCGGACTAAACTGGAATAATGTTATGGACACCGGAGGGGCAATTGTAGGAGAAAAAATTGATATTGAATGCGATATAGAAATTGTAAAACAAAACGGTCATTAACAAAAAGATAGAAACTATAAATCAAAACTAGCCCGATTTTTGTTCTCTATATATAAAAGTCGACTAATCAGAAAGATTATAGTGGTCAAATCCAAAAAGATAAGCCTTGGTAAAAACCAGGGCTTTTTTTATTTTCCAAGGACCTAATAATTGAAAACTAAAAAGGCCACCTAAAATTTAGGCGGCCTTTTAATTTGGCTGTAGGAGAAGGAGTCGAACCTCCAAGAGGCAGTTAGCTATAACTCAGAAAGATTAATAGTGGTCAACCCATTAAGTTACGTTTATCCCGTTATTCCTCACCCCCGAGACAGGAGGGCATGTCTGCCAGTTTCATCACCCTACATTGTGTGATCATTGAATAAACTAATACTATAGCCGCTTCGTCTAAGCGGCCTTTTAATTTGGCTGTAGGAGAAGGAGTCGAACCTCCAAGAGGCAGTTAGCTATAACTCAGAAAGATTAATAGTGGTCAACCCATTAAGTTACGTTTATCCCGTTATTCCTCGCCCCCGAGACAGGAGGGCGTGTCTGCCAGTTTCATCACCCTACATTGTGTGTCTTTGAAAAAACTGATTAATATGGCCGCTTCGTCTAAGTGACCTTTTAGTTTGGCTGTAGGAGAAGGAGTCGAACCTCCAAGAGGCAGTTAGCTGTAACTCAGAAAGATTAATAGTGGTCAACCCATTAAGTTACGTTTATCCCGTTATTCCTCACCCCCGAGACAGGAGGGCATGTCTGCCAGTTTCATCACCCTACATTGTTTTGTTCATTAAAGAACTGATACAAAAGTAATAGATAAGGTCAATATTTACAAATTATTCACTAAAATTTACTAAAATTTACATTTAATTCAAAAATATACTATTTTTATTAAAAATAACGCAAAACAACTTTTCCAAAATGGATAAAAATTCTGAGATTGATAATGTGGACCTCAAAATACTTTCCCTCCTTATGGATAATGCAGGGATTGCCTACACCGATATCGCAAAGGAAATCTTTGTTTCCCCTGGTACAGTCCATGTCAGGATGAAAAAACTGGAGCAACTGGGAATTGTCAAAGGGTCGCATTTATCTATTGATTATGCACGCCTAGGCTACGATGTAACAGCTTTTCTGGGCATTTACCTGGAAAAGAGCTCCTTTTATGATCAGGCTGTAAAAGAGTTACAGGAAATACCTGAAGTGGTTAATGTCCATTATACAACAGGAAATTACAGCATGTTTGTAAAAATAATCTGTAAAGACACTCAGCATTTAAGACAGGTGCTGCATGACAAAATTCAAAAAGTATCAGGAATTCAGCGGACTGAAACAAGTATTTCTCTGGAAGAATCGATAAACAGAAATATCAAACTATTTTGATGATTGAAAACCAACACATTCCTTACTTTCCCTAAAAAAAAAGGTTTTTTGAACCTATATTTGGATGTTTTGTTCTAAATTTGTAAATTAAATTAGATTTGTTCTAAATAAGCTCCTACAACAAAAAAGCGATGAGTGAGAATATAAAAATTCTGGAAGAAATAACCAGCTCTGAGTACAAATACGGCTTTGAGACAAAGATCGAAGCGGATTCTGCACCTAAAGGGCTGAACGAGGATATTGTGAAGTTCATTTCAGCAAAGAAAAATGAACCGCAGTGGCTTCTGGAATGGAGACTGAAAGCATATAGACATTGGTTGACTCTAACAGAACCAAACTGGCAAAATGTTAATTATCCTAAAATTAACTATCAGGACATTATATATTACTCAGCGCCTAAGCCAAAAGTAAAACTGAACAGCCTGGACGAGATCGATCCTGAATTGAAAGCAACGTTTGACAAACTGGGCATCTCTCTTGATGAGCAAAAGAGACTTTCAGGTGTTGCTGTAGATGCTGTAATGGATAGCGTTTCTGTGGCGACCACCTACAAAGGGAAGCTTGCTGAACAGGGCATCATATTCTGCTCTCTGAGCGAAGCAGTGCAGGAACATCCTGAACTTGTGAAGAAATATCTGGGATCAGTAGTTCCCATGACCGATAACTACTTTGCTGCTCTTAACTCAGCAGTATTCAGCGATGGATCATTTGTATTTATTCCTAAAGGCGTAAGATGTCCGATGGAACTATCTACTTACTTCCGTATAAACGCTGCCAATACTGGTCAGTTTGAGCGTACATTGATCGTTGCAGAAGATTCAAGTTATGTAAGTTATCTTGAAGGCTGTACTGCACCGATGAGAGACGAAAATCAGCTACATGCTGCTGTTGTTGAGCTTGTAGCAATGGACAATGCTGAGATAAAATATTCTACCGTTCAAAACTGGTATCCTGGAGACAAAGAAGGTAAAGGAGGTATTTACAACTTTGTTACCAAAAGAGGTATCTGCAGCGGTGTGAATTCTAAAATATCCTGGACGCAGGTTGAAACGGGATCTTCCATTACCTGGAAATATCCAAGCGTTATTCTTAAAGGAGATAACTCTATCGGAGAGTTCTACTCTGTTGCTGTTACAAACAACATGCAACAAGCAGATACTGGAACGAAAATGATCCATATTGGTAAAAACACCAGAAGCAGAATTGTATCAAAAGGTATATCTGCAGGAAAAAGCCAAAACAGCTATAGAGGGTTAGTAGAAGTAATGAAGAGAGCGGAGAATGCAAGAAACTTCTCTCAGTGTGATTCTCTTCTGATGGGTGACAAATGCGGTGCACATACATTCCCCTATATAGAAGTAAAAAACAATACTGCGACTGTAGAACATGAAGCTACTACTTCAAAAATCGGTGAAGATCAAATCTTCTACTGCAATCAAAGGGGAATAGGAACAGAGGCTGCTGTGGCATTGATTGTGAATGGATACTGTAAGGAAGTATTAAACCAGCTTCCTATGGAATTTGCAGTTGAAGCACAAAAACTTCTTGCTATCAGTCTTGAAGGAAGTGTCGGTTAACCGTTCTTAAATTAGATATATTCAGCATTAACAATAATGCTCCCGGAGATTCAGCTACATGCTTTGTCCCCGGGAGCTTTCAACATTTAAATTCAACATTCAACAATAACTTTTATGTTAAAGATAAAAGACCTTAAAGCTTCCGTAGATGGAAAAGAAATTCTGAAAGGAATAAACCTGGAAGTAAAGGCTGGTGAGGTTCATGCAATCATGGGACCTAACGGATCAGGAAAAAGTACACTTGCCTCTGTACTTGCAGGTAGAGAAGATTACGAAGTAACAGGCGGAAGTGTTGAGTTTTTAGGAAAAGATTTATTGGATCTTGCTCCTGAAGAAAGAGCCGGAGAAGGTGTATTTCTTGCATTCCAGTATCCTGTGGAAATACCAGGAGTTTCTAATACAAACTTCCTTAAAACTGCCGTGAATGAAATTCGTCAGTACCGCAAGCAAGAGCCTCTTGACTCTGTAACGTTCCTGAATATTATGAAAGAAAAAATGAAGCTTGTTGAAATCGATCAGGCTTTATTGAAAAGATCTCTGAACGAAGGATTCTCTGGCGGTGAGAAAAAAAGAAATGAAATCTTCCAGATGGCAATGCTTGAGCCTAAGTTATCAATCCTTGATGAAACTGATTCAGGACTTGATATCGATGCATTGAGAATTGTTGCTAATGGAGTAAATAAACTAAAGTCTAAAGAAACTGCTTCGATAGTGGTTACCCACTACCAAAGACTTCTAGACTATATCGTTCCTGATTTTGTACACGTGTTATATAACGGACGTATTGTAAAATCAGGCACAAAAGAACTTGCGCTTGAGCTTGAAGAAAAAGGTTACGATTGGATTAAAAACGAAGTAAAGGCAGGATCTGCAGTTTAAGCCATGAATTTAACAACTACAGAAGAACTGGTAAAAACCTTCAACGAAAATTCAAAGAAGCTCTCTCCTGCTCAGTCTGATGTCAGGAAAGACGCAATCTCTGCCTTTCAGAAGCAAGGTTTTCCAGGAAGAAAAAACGAAGAGTGGAAATACACAAATCTCGCTCCTGTACTTGGGAGAGATTATCTGATTGAAGATACCACAACACTTAACAAAAAAGATATAGATGGTTTATTGCTTTCATCTTTGGAAGCAAATCATGTTGTTTTTGTTAACGGAAATTATAACAAAGAACTTTCATCAGTAAATGCTGACGAACCAATTGTTATCAGTGATCTGAGCCAGGCTGGTGATATCAACGAATATCTTACAGCTTCGTCTATCACACTAAACGATAGCCTTACTGAGCTCAACACTGCCTTAGCAAATGGCGTTGTGATAACTGTAAAAAAAGGTAAAGTAGTAAGCAAGCCTATCATCATTCATTTTGTAGGAGACGGCAGAAAGGGTAATATTTTCTCTAACTCAAGAAACCTTTTCATTCTTGAAGAAAATGCTCAGGCTACTTTTATTGAAAACTATTCTACAATAGGCTCAAATGCTCATTTCTCAAACAACATTACTCAAATTGTTGTAAAGAAAGATGCTTATGCAACCTATTACAAGATACAGAATGATGCCAAGTCTGACCATGTTGGTACTACTCAGGTTTACCAGCCAGAGAAAAGCAATTTTGCAGCTACTACAATTACACTAGATGGAGGCATCATCAGAAACAACCTTAACATCCGACTTTCTTCAGAATATTCTGAAGCTTCACTGGTCGGACTGTATATGGTAAAAGGCAATACACACATAGACAATCACACTCTTGTAGACCACGCAAAAGCAAACTGTTATAGCAATGAACTATACAAAGGTTTACTGGATGATAAATCAACAGGTGTATTCAACGGAAAAATCTATGTAAGACAGGATGCACAAAAAACGAATGCCTTTCAGTCTAACAAAAATATCCTTCTAAGCAAGGACGCTACAATGAACACAAAACCTCAGCTTGAAATCTTTGCTGATGATGTTAAGTGTTCACATGGAGCAACAACAGGTATGATGGATGAAGAGCCATTATTCTATTTGAGATCAAGAGGTATCAGTGAGAAAAAAGCCAAAGCATTGTTAATGCATGCTTTTGCAGCTGATATACTTGAATACATCAAACTAGAGCCTTTGAGAGAGTTGCTCGATCAGACCATCCTCGACAGATTAAGTTAAAATAAAAGCTAAGTAAGATGAGTGGAACAAAGATAAAAGGGCTAGACCTTACGACTATAAGAGAAGAATTTCCTGTGCTGGATCAACAGGTAAACGGGAAGCCTCTTGTTTATTTTGACAATGCAGCTACCACTCAAAAACCCAAGGCCGTTATTGACAGTCTTGTAAGTTACTATTCATCTTACAATGCTAATATTCACCGTGGCATTCATACACTTGCAGAAAAAGCTACTGCTGCTTTTGAAAGCACCAGAGAGGCGATCAGAGCTTTTATAAATGCCTCATCTACAGAAGAGATCATCTTTACCAAAGGAACTACAGAGTCCATAAACCTTGTAGCTGCTACTTGGGGAAAAGAAAATATTCAAAAAGGTGATGAAATCGTAGTTTCCGGACTAGAGCATCACTCCAACATGGTTCCCTGGCAAATACTTGCAACTGACAAAGGAGCCACTGTAAAGATTATTCCGGTAAATGAAAATGGAGAACTGATACTTGGTGAGCTGGAAAACCTGATTACAAGCAAGACTAAACTCATTGCCATTAATCATGTATCCAATGCATTAGGCACCATTAACCCTATAGCTGAGGTTATCAAAATCGCGCACAGTAAAAACGTTAAAGTGCTTATAGACGGAGCTCAGGCAGTTTCTCACCTTGACATAGACGTTCAGAAACTGGATGCAGATTTTTATGCATTTTCCGGACACAAGATGTACGGTCCTACTGGAATCGGCATTCTATATGGTAAAAAGGCCTTACTCGAAGCAATGCCGCCCTATCAGGGAGGAGGAGAAATGATCAAAGAGGTAACTTATGCCACTTGTTCATTCAATGAATTGCCATACAAATTTGAAGCTGGTACTCCTAATATAGCTGATGCTATTGCATTAAAAGCTTCTGTAGACTTCATCAACAGATTCGGGAAACCAGCAATTAGAGAAGTTGAAAATCAGCTTCTAGAGTATGCCACTCAAAAGCTTTCTGCGATTCCTGGCCTTACCATTAAAGGGACAGCAAAAGAAAAAGTGAGTGTAATCTCTTTTGTGATCGAAGGAATTCATCATCAGGATCTGGGCATTCTGCTTGATCAGGAAGGAATAGCTGTAAGAACAGGCCACCATTGCACTCAGCCATTAATGGGTCATTTCGGAATCACCGGTACAGCCAGAGCATCCTTCGCAGTTTATAATACTTTTGAAGAAATAGACAGACTGGAAGCGGGAATTAAAAAAGCTGTAAAGATGTTGAAATAAGGGAGTTTCAAAAAATGAGCACAGCAGAAAAAACAGTTAAGGAAATACAAAATCAGATTGTCGAAGAATTTTCATATTTCGATGAGTGGGATGAAAAATATGCATACCTGATTGAATTAGGTAAAAAACTGGAAATTCTTGACCCTTCTCATAAAACAGAGGAAAAGAAAATAAAAGGTTGTCAGTCTCAGGTTTGGTTAAACTCTTACCTAAAAGATGACAAAATTTTTTATCAGGCAGATAGTGATGCAGTGATTGTAAAAGGACTGGTTAGTTTACTTGTGAGAGTATTTTCAGGCCATCCGCCTGCCGAAGTTGCCCAAGCTGATATCAATTTTATTGATGAGATTGGCTTAAAGCAACATCTTTCTCCTACAAGATCAAACGGTCTTGTATCTATGCTGAAGCAAATGAAACTGGATGCAGTTGCATATCAAGCCCTATTGCAGTCAAAACAGTAAATAATTCCTAATCATATGAGTTCAGAAGAAAACAAATTAAATCTTGACGATGAGACGTTAAAAGAGAAGGTTCTTGACGCTATCAAAACGATTTATGATCCTGAGATTCCCGTTAATATTTATGAATTAGGATTAATTTATGATATCAATGTTTTTCCGGTAAACAATGTACACGTTGTTATGACCCTTACCTCTCCCTCCTGTCCTAGCGCCGGGACCATACCTGGAGAAGTTGAGCAGAAAATCAGGGAAATTGAAGGGATCAATGATGTAAGTGTAGAACTAACTTTTGACCCACCTTACCATCAGGATATGATGAGCGAGGCTGCCAAACTTGAGTTGGGCTTTTTATAGAATTATGTATGAGCAAATGCTCAATATTCATAAGGTTAATAACCAATTTTAACAAATCAAAAATCATTAATCCAATAGCTTAAAGATATGTATCCAGAAGCATTAGTTGCGCCAATGCGCGCAGATCTAACCACTGCCGGATTTCAGGAATTAAAGTCAGCTGAACAGGTAGATCAGTTGCTTAAAAATGAAAAAGGCACTGTGCTGCTTGTTGTAAACTCTGTTTGCGGTTGCGCTGCCGGTGCAGCAAGACCAGGGGCAAAGCTTGCAGTAAGCAGAAGTAATGTTAAGCCTAATGTATTGGCTACTGTTTTTGCAGGTGTAGATACTGCAGCCGTACAAAAAGCAAGAGAATATTTCCTTCCTTATCCTCCATCGTCTCCATCAATGGCAATTTTCAAAAACGGAGAATTGGTACATTTTGTTGAAAGACATCACATTGAAGGAAGATCTGCAGAAATGATCGCTCAGCACCTTCAAATGGTATTTGAAGAAATTGCTTAAGTTTCAACTAAAAGGTTGCCGAGACGTATAATTCTTAGCAACCTTTTATTTTTATTCGAACTTTTAAAAGGCTGACTATCTTATTTAATTTCACCGGATAGAATAAGACAAGCACTGATACAGCTAATTATTCGGTCAATTTTTAACTGATAAGTATGAATAACACTGCAACTTTTGAGAACAGTCTAATATCGCTGTCTTATTTGGGTAAAATGCTTTTAGTTGATTATAAAAAGAGAGCAATTATAGACCTTAAAGCAGCTAAGAAATCTATTCAGGAAAGAGAGAAATTCACAAAAAATGCCCCAACTCTGATTATCGCTGATTTCTCTAAAATTGAATATGTCACTACTGAAGCCAGATCTTTTTTTGCGGGTCCCTCAAATAAAACAACAATGGCTACTGCTATCATTATCAGTTCAAAAATACAGGAAGTGATGGGCAAAATCTATATCAAATTTAATAAGCCTAAAACCCCGGTAAAATTATTTACCAGGATTTCAGATGCTCAAGAATGGCTTCAGACTTTCATCAAGTCATAAATAGCCTTATAATTACGTTACGGTTGAAAAGAAACCTGTTTACCTTCCACAATAATCTTAGTTATCTTAGGAGATTTCCATCTTGGTTGGCCTAATCCCTTTTCCCAAGCCAGATAATCTTTTTTAAGCTCTTCTACCTTTTGAGTTAACTTTGAAGAAAGATCTTCTTTTTCATATGGATCATTTTTAAGATCATATAAAAATACTGTCTTGTCATTTTCATTTACAAGCAATTTATAATCGCCTTTTCTTATAGTCTTTACAAAACCATTTCTCCAGTATAAAGTCTCATGAGGCTTATTCTTATTTATTCCTGTTATATATGGTAAAAGATCCACTCCATCATAACTTCTGTCGCCCGGAAGCTTTGTAGCTGTGGCAGCCGCAAAAGTCGGGAATAAATCCAGGGTACTTACAGGAGCTTCATAGACTGAACCTGCTTTAATTTTCCCAGGCCACTTTATAAATAGAGGAGTACGTATACCGCCTTCATAATGTGTTAATTTGCCACCTTTCAAAGGATAGTTTATATTCTCATAACTCCCATCATATAACGTGATACCTTCCTTAGTACCATTGTGATTAAGTCTATGATAAGTAGAGCCATTATCTCCGGAAAACACTATGATGGTATTAGAATCCAAACCTTCTTGTTTTAATTTATCTAGAATGCTTCCTACTGCCTGATCAAGACTTACAGTCATAGCAAGCAAAATACGCTGCTGCTCATCTTTTATGTTTGTCAATTTATCATACTCTTGCTTTACAGCCTGCAATGGTGTATGGATTGCCCCAAAAGGAACATATAAGAAGAATGGCTTGTCTTTATTTTTGTCAATAAAATTAACTGCTTCTCTGGCTATAGCTGAAGTTTGGTATTCCTTTTCATCTATAAGTTCTCCGTTCTTGAAAATACCAGTAGCAATAGGATCTCTCTTCCACTGATATTTATTGGTTTTAGATTCATAATGATGATAGCCTTCTTTATTCTTAAAGGTTACTTTCTCAAGATCATTTTCGTCCGTATAGTAAAGTGTAGAACCTCCATACCAGCCCCAACTATAATCGAAGCCACGCTGATGAGGTCTGTAACCATCATAAAAACCGGCATGCCATTTACCGATAATACCTGTTGTATAGCCATTCGTCTTCAGCAATTCCGCATAGTTTATTTCGGTTGATGGAACTCCTTGTGTTTTCTCATCAGGAGCTATATTCTGCTCTAGTAAACTTTTAACATATTTTACACTGTCAGCAGTATAAGCTGAAAATGATGGATAGTGCAAGTGAAACTCAGAACCAAATCTCTGCTGATATCTTCCTGTAAGCAAAGCAGCGCGGGATGCGCAGCAGATTGGGGCAGTAACATAGTTCTGTTTAAATCTTACACCTTCATTGGCTATAGCATCTATATTTGGTGTTTGAATATACTTATTGCCATTTATAGAAGGAACATTCTGTCCGAAGTCGTCGGCAAAGATGAAGACAATATTAGGTTTACCTGCAACAGCTTCAATCGTTTCCTCTTTAATTTCTTCACTGTCCCTAAGTGAACTAAAAATAATTGCACCGCCAGCCAGCACCAATCCGGCTGAAATTAACCATATTCTTTTGCTCATATAATTGGTTGATTTTTAAGTTTTCAAAAATGAAATGGTGACATATATCCTAATCAAAGTCCTTGTCCAGAGTGAGAAGAGTTTCATACATCGACAAGCCCTTGCCTTGTGGATAGAGAGACGCCATGCATGGCGTCTCTACAAGGGGGTACCCCTTACAATTGTTACTTTACGCTTTCAGCTTTAAACTTTTAACTTAAAACTAACTACTTAAAACTTACTGTACATCCATTGGCTTTGGAGGAATATATTTACCATTTTGATCCAATGGTCTCTCATCAGCATAAGATGGTATTACATAGCCAGAGGCTTTCTCCTGTCTTGATAACTCTTCCTGAAGTTGTTCTTTTAACCTAACCGCTTCCTTTTTATTAATAAGATTATCCGATTCGGTTGGATCTTTTGTAAGATCAAACAGCTCGTTCCATTCATCCTGTCCAGGATAAACAATAAGCTTGCTTGTCTCTGTGCGAACTGCCTTTATTGTAGGAGTTGTTGTACCATCTTCATAGAAGTATTCATAAAGAAAAGAGGTTCTCCAGTCTTTAGCTCTATTTTCTATAAGTGAAACCCAGCTCTTTCCCTGATAAGACTTGGGTACGTTAACACCTGCCAACTCGAGTATAGATGGTGCCTGATCAAGATTCAAAACAAGTTTGTCAATTGTCTTTCCTTTTGGAAATCTTGCAGGATAGCGAACCAGAAGAGGAATTCTCATAGACTCTTCATAAGCAGCGCGTTTATCACCTAAGCCATGCTCTCCAAAGAAAAAGCCATTATCGCTTGAAAAGATTACAACAGTATTTTCAGTTAACTTTAATGAATCCAAGACATTAAGGATTCTTCCAACATTTTCATCAATTCCTTTTAAAGCTCCGAAGTATCCTCTGATTGTCTTCTCATTATTATCTGTCCATGATGTGCTCTTGTTCTGAGCAACGTTCTGATTTTTTCTTTTCGACTCAATCTTGTTTTTATATGGAGTCTCCAGGTGTTCATTGGATGGCTTTATCAATTCAACATCTGCATAAGTATTGGTATGTCTTGCAGGTGGCTGAAAAGGTCCATGACCCGATTTATATGCTAATACTAGAGCAAATGATTTTTCTTTATTACCTTTTATGAAATCGAGAGCAAAATCTGTTGTTACATCATCCACCCAACCTATAGTAGGCTTGCTAACGCCATTTACTTCAAGAGGACAATCGAAATATTGTCCCTGACCAATAAAGCTTACAGAGTAATCAAATCCAGGTCTCTTTCCAGTTTCTTTGCCCATATGCCATTTACCAAAAAATGCTGTTTTATAACCAACCTTCTGCAACAACACAGGATATGTTTCAAGAGTATCTTTGAAGTTTGTATGGTTATTGGCAATTCCATTCAAATGGTTATACCTTCCCGTGAGTAGCGCTGATCGGCTTGGAGAGCAAAGAGAATTGATTACAAATGCATTTCTAAAACGCACGCCTTCATTCGCAATTCTATCTAGGTGGGGTGTTTTAAACCATGGAAAACGAGCCTTAGAGCCTTGTTCATCTTGAACAACGCTTAATGCATCATATCTTTGATCATCAGTATAAATAAAGATGATATTAGGTTTGGTGCTCTTTACATTTGATTGAGCATTAGCCTTTCCAAAAATCAGGCTGAGTACCAGGACTGAAAATAAGTATATCTTTTTCATTTCTTTATTTTTTAAACTAATTATTCCTTCCCTGCCCCTTTGTGTCTAGGCGCATTAGGAGCATTAACTTTTGGTAAAAAAACTATCAGATCCTTTTTAACACTTGCATACTTCGGATCATTGGCAAGATTCTTCCATTCTTGAGGATCTGTATCATGATCATATAACTCTTCTGTTCCATCTTCATAAACGATATATCTAAACCTTTCATTTCTTACAGAATGATTACCAAGTCCATGCGTCGTAACAGAAGGATGATTCCATGATGCTTCAGGATTTTTTAGCAAAGGCACTATGCTATTACCTTCCAGTCCAGATTTTGAAGGAAGCTTGCAGAGGTCTATTAATGTAGGATAAATATCCATTAAGCTAACTGTACGGTTCACGGCAGTATTAGCTTTTGTTAGACCTGGTGCAACAATAATAAATGGAACTCTTGTAGCCTCTTCCCAAAGTGCAAACTTCCTCCAATGCTCCTTCTCTCCCAAGTGCCAGCCATGGTCACCAAAGAGTACAATAATTGTATTGTCTTTGTATTTACTTTTATTCAGAGCATCAATCAATCTACCAATTTGACCATCAGTAAAAGTATTGCTTGCAAGATAGCCTTGAATAGCTTTTTTCCATTGATCTGATTCTACAATAAACTTATGATCTCCATCAGGCTTAGCTATTTTCACTCCTGCAGCAGGGATATCTGATAAATCATTTTGTGTAACTGGTGGTAAAGTAATTTTATCTAATGGATATAAATCAAAATACTTTTGAGGAACATACCAAGGAAGATGCGGTCTTGTAAAACCCATTGCTAAGAAGAATGGTTTTTCATGATTCTTCTCAAGAAAGTCAATCCCTTTGGATACAGTTTTATAATCACCCATATCTTCATCCTTTACATTTAAAGGGCTCCAGTCAAAATTTGATTTCCCGTTAACAGGTGTTGAAGCCGGCTCCGGATCTTTAGGAACACCATGATATACAGGCCAGGAAGCATCATCATTATAACTGTTATGATAAATTTTCCCTCCAGCTTCTACTTCATAACCATTCGCTGTAAAGTATTGAGGCAAGGTCACAGCATCTTTTAATACTGGCCTCCATGGCTGATCATTATGATAGACGCCCGAACTAGCAGGACGCACTCCAGTAAGTAAACTGGCTCTCGAAGGATTGCAAGCCGGAGCAGAACAGTAAGCCTTTTCGAATCTCACTCCTGATTTCGCAAGCTTATTAAGGTTAGGAGTGATAATTCCTTTATATCCTCCGAATGGTTCTATCCAGTCATTCATATCATCAATGGCTATGAAAAGCACATTATACTTACCAGTAGTTTGTGCCTGGATCTCATTGTTATATAAAAATGAAACTAATGCGATAACTAAAACAATCGCTTTTTTTAATGTACTCAAACTCATTATGTGAAAATTGGATCAATGAAACTATTATGGAAAATTGCTCTTAAATATTTTCCTATATGCTTTAAAACATAGGGCTTTCTTGATGTATTTAATGCTCCCTGATATACAGGGAGACGCCAGCATGGCGTCTCTACCTTAAATATTAATACTACAGTGGTTAGATTTTTTTACTTTAAGCTTTAAGCTTCTCTCTTAAAACTTACAGCTTATAACTTACAACTTACTTAGCTCTCGGTGCTACAGGAAGAGGCAGATAATCTTCATTAAGGATCATCCACTCCTGAAGTTTTCCTTTAAGTTTTTCTTCTATTTCTTTATACTCAGGCTTTCCTGCAAGATTGTTGAATTCATTTGGATCACTTTGTTCATCAAAAAGCTCAAACATTGATCTTCTTTCTGAGAATAAAAGTTTATCCCATTTTTCTTCAAGCTTTCCTTCATTATGAAGTTGCTGAAGCTCAAGCCAGAAAGGCTGTCCGGAGAAATCTACAGGATAATAAGGCAACTGCCATAATGCATTGTAGATTAATTTATATTTATCGGATATAACTGTTCTACCAAGGTCGAAATGAGCTGTATTGGTCGGAAGGCCTGAACCATGAGCCCCTCTTACAGCATAGATGTATTCATGTGCCTGAAAGGGTTTATCTTGGAATGAAGGAACAATACTCACACCAGTAAATTCTTGGGGTGCAACAATGCCTGCAACCTGTAACAAAGTCGGAGCGATATCTTCGCCTGACACTAAAATATTACTTACCTGACCTGGCTTAATAAGGTCCGGATGACGCATGATCAAAGGGATATTTAATCCGGTGTTATACAATGTACCTTTTCCCCTGACAAGTGCTCCACCATTGTCCCCCATAAATACAACCAATGTATTCTTTTCCAGCCCTCTCCTTTTCAGTTCTTCAAAAACTTTTCCTACTTCATGATCAAGACGCTGAATTTCTCCCAGGTATCCGGCGAAGTCTTTTCTTAACAGTTTGGTATCAGGCCATCCTTCAGGAATTTTAATAGTATCAGGATCTGGTTCAAACTCTTTAGCATTGAAGATTCTGTGAGGGTCTGTGTAACCCAACTGAAGAAAGAATGGCTTTCCTTTTGGAACTGAATTTAGAAAGTCATTATACTGATAATAAATACTATCAATATTTCCTGTAGTCTTTAAATAATCTACTCGATTCTTAAAAGTCTCAAGATTATATTTATCAAACACCTCTTCTGATACTGCAGTATTTCTTGCACCATTTAAATGAAAGTTTCTTCCGCATATACCAGTGTAATAACCACCTTTTCTTAATAATTCAGGATATGAAACAACATCTGCAGATAATGGTGCAGTAAAACGCGTCATACGAATATCAAGCGTAGATCTTCCAGTCATGATAGCTGCTCTTGAAAGTACGCATTGAGGTGCTGTTGTATTAGCCCTTTTATATAGGATACCTTCCTTAGCAAGTTTATCAAGGTTTGGAGTTTTTATGGGATAACCATAACATCCCAGAAAAGGTACGCTATGATCATCGGATAAAATAAATAATATATTAGGTTGGTTTTGCTTTTCTTTTTTTCCAGGCCCTGCAAATAGGGCACTGGAGAATAAACTTAAAATGATGAAAATTACTCCTACGCTAACTCTACTCATATTTAATATACTAATTGATTAATTTTTATCTGCTGCTGTCTTATCTTTCACGCACCTGAAGCCAAGATTATTGGAAGCACTGGTAATCTCTCCCTTGCCTCTGCTGCCGCTTTTATATCTTATGCAATACTGATCACTGCAAAGGAATGAACCTCCTTTTTGAACACGTTTGACTGCTGTCGGCTCATCAGGATCAAAGCTATCTTCCGGTCCTTTAGGATTTACTTTAGGGCTTTTTGCAAAATAATCTGGGCGATAGTAATCGCTGCACCATTCCCAAACATTTCCTTCCATATCATACAAACCATATGGATTTGCGGGAAAAGTCTTCACTGGTGCAACACCAGCATAGCCATCTTCAAGAGTATTGTTATCAGGAAAGCTTCCTTGATAAATATTTGCTCTCCATTTACCATTTGGTTTTAACTCATTGCCCCAATAAAATTTGTTATTACCTTTTCCACCTTGGGCTGCAAACTCCCACTCTGCTTCAGTTGGCAATCTCTTTCCTGCCCACTTGGCATATGCCACAGCATCTTCATAACAAACATGAACAACTGGTTCATTTTCTTTTCCTTTAATAGATGATGATGGACCGAAAGGATGATTCCAGGTAGCGCCATGAACATATGTCCACCATTGCAATGCATCATCTAAATGTACTTGTCCGTTTGGAGGGGTAAATACTGCTGATCCTGGAACTAACTGATCTGAAGGAACACCAGGATAATCTTTGGGATTCAGAGGCTGTTCTGCAACAGTTACATAATGCGTCGCTTCCACAAACTTTGCGAATTCAGCATTTGTAACTTCATGTTCGTCCATGTAGAAGCCATCTACTGTTACTTCGTGCAAAGGCTGAGCATCAGGGAAATCAGGGTTATCAGAGCCCATATTAAACTTTCCGCCTGGTATCCAAACCATTTTTGATTCGGCCTTTATCTGAGAATATTTTTTCTGTTCTACCTGAACATCTTTCTTTTGTGTATTACTATTCTGGCAAGCAGAAAATAGAAGTAGGAGGATAATGGGAAGTATGGTTCTGGATGTATTCATTATAACAATAATTTGGTGATTCTGAGTCAAAAGGAAAGTAGTAGTCAAATTAAGATTCATAAAACATTTACTATACTTATCCTATAGACAAAGTAAATATTTAAACAAATTAAATCCTATTAACCAAGAAGGATCTTGGTTTTCGTACAACTACTCATATTCTTAAATTAATTTAACTGACGGAATTAGTCCAAACTCCCCCTTTTGACTTTAACAGAATTTAAAATCACTTAACTAGTTATTAGTAATGCTTAAGTTAGCAAATTCTCCTCCTGAACCTTCGCCCGTCCACAGACCTATTGTTCCAGTCTTTCTGTCATTCAATTTATTTACTACCAATGATGGTTTAGCAGCATTATTAACAAATACCTTTACCTCTTTGTCTCCCACTTCGATTCTGGCATGAAACCAGTTATTGGGATCAGGCTCAGGTTTTACGGATTTTTCATACTGTCCATTCTTTTCATCTCTAAGCTTTTTCCATGTAAATTCAGGATGACTTATATACTGAACCGCATGAATATGCCTTACAGAATCAGGAGTTTTAAAATTAAAAGGCCTGAAATAGATACCATCAAAAGTCTTGTCATCCGCACCATGAAATGCAATTCCAATAAAACTTTTCTGAAAAACGTCTTTACCTTTAAGATCCACATCTATTGTTCCTTTTGAAAATTTAACTCCTTTTATCCAAACAACACCTTCTCCATCCTTCTCTTTGACCTTTATAGCACTATGGCTTTTATCTTCAGATGCAACGACATCTCTGTTAACAGAAACCAAACCTCCTTTAGTCAAAAGATTCCCCAAATCATATTTTGATGATTTTACCTTTTGAGCCAGCAAGGCAGCTCTTCCAGTCTTAGCCTCGCAAGCACTTTGACCTGTAGCTTTTTTAGGTTCCTGTTTTGCAGCTTCTTTTGATCCCTTATTGTCAGGAATATTTTTGAATGCAAAAATTAATGTAAGCAGACCAATGCCTGCAACAATGGTGGTCTTAGTATTTTTCATTTAAATTGGGTTATTCTTTTATAATTACTTCAGATGTATTGGTTGTATAATTTTTCCTTAATCTTACCGAAAGCTCCTTTACTGTTTCCGAATACTTAGGATCATTCGCAAGATTCGTGAATTCATTACTATCATTCTGATGATCATACAGTTCAATACCAGCCTTACCTTCATCCCACTCTGTATATCTCCATCTTTCAGTACGAATGCTTCTTCCCATAAAGTCTTTTCTTTTTACCTGAGTAAAAGCAGGTTTATCCCATGTTGCAGCAGGATTCTTCAATAATGCAGTAAGACTCTTTCCCTGTAAGTATTTTGGAGCAGGAAGTCCGCACAGTTCTGCTAGCGTAGGATAGATATCCAGAAGCTCAACCGTTCTAGATGAAGCTTTACCTCCTTGTCCTGGAACAGATATGATTAATGGCACTCTTGCTGAGTTCTCAAAAAGACTTTGCTTCATCCATTGTCCATGCTGACCAAGATTATAGCCATGATCACTCCATAAAACAATGATAGTATTTTCTGATAGTTTCAAGCGATCCAAAGCATCAAGGAGTCTTCCAACCTGAGCATCCATAAATGATACAGTTGCATAGTATGCTTTTTGAGCCTCTCTTCTCTTTTGCTCGTCGAGTCCCCAATGAGAAGGCTTGGTAAACAAAGCAGCTTCAGGAACATCTGCGAGATCATTTTCTTTTTCTATAGCTAAAGGCACTTTGTTCTCGTCATACAAATCAAAATACTTTTGAGGAGCTACATATGGAGTATGCGGCCTGAAAAATCCTACAGCAAGAAAGAATGGTTCATTCTTTTTTTCTTCCATAATTTTAATTGCCTCTGTAGCAATTAAACCATCCGTTTGTTCCTCATCTGTACCTCCTGTTGCCCTCCAGCACAAAGCGCTTCCTAGGTGTCTTTCAGGCGTCAGGTTTTTTATCTGTGCTTCTTCAGCTTTATCTCTACCTATCGGATTAACCCTTTTGCTCCATGAGATTGAATCATCAAGGCCATTTGTACCGATCTGGTTTGGCACTCCGTAATGATATATCTTTCCTACCCGAGCACTGAAATAATTATTATTTTTAAATAGTTGAGGTAACGTAACTGCATCAGGAAGATTTTTACGGAAATGCGTTTGCAATTCATAGATGCCTGTTACATCAGGTCTTGTACCGGTTAGTAAAGATGATCTGCTGGGACTGCATAGCGGAAACTGAGTATAAGCTTTATCGAATCGCACACCTCTCGTAGCAAGTCTGTCGATATTCGGAGACTTTACAAAGGTATTTCCATAGCACCCTAAATCATTATTAAGATCGTCCACAGCTATGAATAGGACATTGTACTTTTTATTTACTTTAGATTTATCTGGAGGAGCAGTTGCAGAGACTGTTCCGAGAATAAATGTGCACATAACCAGCAGGAGAGTCCTTTTGATTATTGAATATAGTGGTAGTACTCTTTTAAATTTCATATTTTGATATTACAATTTGTAATTGCCTATTTTTATTATCTTTCTTTTCTCACAAACATAGGACATACCCTATGATGACATAAAGCACCCCTCATAGGCTTTATACATTTTAACCTACTTATGACTTATAACTATCAACTTTAAGCTGGTTGAATATTATTTCTCTTCGCTGATAGTAATCTTATCCTTCTGCACAAATTCAATGATAACCTTTTTCAACTTTCCATTAAATTCAAAAGGCACCTGATATCTGTCCGAAACTGGTGCTATCAGATCTCTTCCAACATCAGTACCATCAATTTTGCTTCCGGCAAAAACTGCTGCTTCTTTTTTAGTAAAACTTCTTTCAGCTACTTTTTCATTATTGATATACAGAGCTTCAGTTCCAGCATTTCCGGAAGCATCTACTCCATTAAAATTGTAATCAAACCTGAAGACTGATTTTCCTTTAGGAAGTGGTTTATCTGAAACCAAGTGAATAGTTTGGCTGAGAGATTTATGAGCAAACTGCAGCTTACCTTCTTTTATGAAAAGACTTACTCCAGCTTTCTCACCTCCCAGAGCAAATAAAACTCCTTCTTCCTTACCTGTTATTAATTCTACTTCAGCTTTGACACTGAATGATTTACCTTCATATAAAGGATTGCTCACTCCGACAAGATGATCAACGCCCGGATACAAAGTAACTACAGAGGATTTCCCGTAAATACTTCTGCCTGCAGGCATATTATGTACTGTAAAATCTTTTAATGGGAATACATTGTACTTCTTCGCTTCTTCGTCAAACAGAGCCTGTAATTCTTTTAGCTTTTCAGGATATTTCGCAGCAAGATTAATCCTCTCATTAAAATCTTCATTCAGATTATATAATTCCCAAACATCTTTGCTAAAATCAACTTTACGCCCTGAAGCATCTGCTCCATCACCTATATCAATTGTTTCTCCTATTTCATGATGAGCTCCTGCTTTCCATCCATCTTTATATATAGATCTGGATCCGGCAATTTCATAATACTGTACAGTGTGACGAGAAGCTGCTTTGGCGTTTTCAACAGTGTATGCAAGACTTGTTCCTTCGACAGATTTTTGCTTATATCCGTTGATCACTTCAGGCACTTCCGCTTTTGCTAATTCAAGAGTTGTAGGCAATACGTCAATAACATGTCCGTACTGATGCCTGATACCGCCTTTATCTTTAATGACTTTAGGATAAGAAATGATCAATGGATTTCTGGTACCACCTTCTGTATTGGCATCTGCCTTCCAGTACCTGAAAGGAGTGTTAGCAGCCATTGCCCAGCCTATAGGGTAGTCAGTGCTTGATTCATCAGTACCAATAATATCACGGGCATTTAATATAGCATCTATATGCTCCTCCCCTTTTAATCTATTGATCTGAGGATTGACTGTACCAGTCTGAGTTCCGCCTTTACTAGCTCCATTATCACCCAGAACGATTGCTATCAGCGTGTTATCCAATTGATCTATTTGTTCCAGGTAGTTTACAATTCTTCCTATTTCATAATCCGTATAAGAATAAAATGCAGCATATACTTCCATGAAATGAGCATAAGCCTTCTTCTCCTTTTCAGACAAGTCTTTCCAGGCCTTCACATTCGGATTTCGTTCAGGCAGTACAGTATTGGCAGGAATGATTCCTAATTTCTTCTGCCTTTCAATTACTACCTTTCTATACTCATCCCAACCAAGATCAAACTTACCCTTATATTTATCTATCCACTCTTTAGCTACCTGATGAGGAGAGTGTGTAGCACCAGTCGCCAGATACAGGAAGAAAGGCTTTTCAGGATTGGAAGACTTTTGATTAGCAATATATTTAATTGCTTTATCTGCCAGCAACTGATTTAAATGCTTGGTATTTGGCTCTAAGCTCAACTTTGTCTGGTCTTCCCAAAGTTCAGGATGCCACTGATCTGTAGCTCCCGGATGAAATCCATAAAAGTGATCAAAACCTCTACCTGTAGGCCATCTATTAAATGGACCTGCCTGAGAATTTTCGACAACTGGTGTTAAATGCCATTTACCTAATGCAAAAGTATTGTAACCATTCTCTCTTAATATCTCAGCTACTGTAGCTTTTTCAAATGGTATACGCGTATCATAGCCCGGAAAATCAACTGCAGCAGGTGTCAACAAACCAACGTGGACAGAGTGATGATTTCTACCGGTTAACAGTGCAGCCCTTGTCGGAGAGCAAATTGCAGTAGTGTGAAAATTAGTAAATCTCAGACCGTTATTAGCAATCCTTTCAATATTGGGCGTTTCAACCAAACCTCCGAAAGGGGTTGTCGCTCCGAATCCGGCATCATCAATTAAGATCCAGACTATATTAGGAGCATCTGGTGAAGCTTTTTTATTGAATTGAACTTTGTATGGTACCGACTCTGATATAGTCTTCCCTATCTCTCCTTCAAACTTCTGTTCAGGACTGTATTGACCAAAAGAAGGCAGAGATAAAAAAAGAGATGCAATAAATGCAGTTCCTTTAAATATAAGGTGGTTATTCATTTTATTAAAAGATTATTTAAATACAATTAATGCCCGCTAACTGGCGTCAATGACGCTGATCTATTCTGTATAGAAAGTAATTCCTTCTCTAATAATGCTGTTGAGCTAACGCCAGATTTTTGCCATACTATCTTATCATCTTTATATAGAATAACAGTAGGCAAAGAATTTATTTTCAGGTCTATTCCTAACTGTTTGTTTTCAAAGAATTCTATTTTGACTACCTTAAGGTCTTTAGGGTGATTGAGAGAAAGAGAATCAATAACAGGAACCATCTTTTTGCATGCTCCGCAATATTTAGATCCGATATCTACCAGTACTACATTCTCAGAATGAATAAGCTTTTTATATTGATCTAAAGTAAGACCACTTCCAGTAGTACTCTCAACCGGTTTTCCAGATCCTACCCAATTACTAAAACCACCTGGAAGTTCATATACTTCTGAAAATCCATTAGATTGTAATTTCTTGCTCAGTGCCTTACTTCTTCCATTAGCAATAGAATATACAAATACAGGTTTATCCTTTTTTAACTTGCCTATTTGCTTCTGAAAGTCAGTATCATCAGATGCATTAAGATTTATTGCACCCTTTAAATGGTTTTGTTGATACTCTTCAAAAGAACGAGCATCTATTATCTGCGCTTTTGCACCTTCTTTATTTACTTTGTCTTCAAATTCTTTAAGAGTAATGGACACCCTCTTATCATCCTGAGCCTGTAAGTAACCAGAATAAATAACAGCAATTGCTAATGTGAGTGCTAATCTGAACATGTTTTTCATAGCTTATATTTTTATGCGTTAAAATTCTTTTTCTCCAAATTCACTTGATGGTAATTTCACCTTTTTAGAAGCCTGAGAAAGACTATAACTGATGTTAATCAGAAATACATCTTTCTCCTGTATGTAATTAGTTGTTGTATAGAAATTAGTACCTCTCGTAGTTATCCTCTGTTCATTAGATTTGATTGCACCAAGGCCAATATTCTGCCATTGCAATGATGCTGAAAGCCTGCCTTCCCAAAAAGTTTTTTTCAATGACAGATTCGGACTTATAAATCTTGAATCTTCGCCCTGTGCGGTTGGCCTTTGAGATAAATAGTTTAGATTAAACTGCAAAGACACGGATTTACTAAACTGAAAATTGTGATTAGTATTGATAGAATAAGCAATAGCCGAATTTCTAACTTCAACAGTATTACTGAACAATTTTCCTTTTATCCTATAATTGTATATATTTCCACTCAGATAAACCGACCACCATTTAACTGGCTTGATATTTATACCAGTTTCTATACCCCATAAATAAGCTCTTCCGGCATTCGTATATATCCTGTTCAGAATAGTATCATTGTAGGCACTATTTACTCTGTTTACAACATTCTTTATATCCTGATTATAAACAGTAATAAATATAGAGCCTGCATTCTTCAAATCCTTTATAAGGCCTATCTCAGAAAGATTTACAAACTCAGGAAGTATTTGAGGATCTCCTTGTTCAAGGGTCTCAGAGTGCTCCCGCTCAGGGTATGGGTTCAACTCATTACTGGTGGAACGCTGTACTCTTCGGCTAAAACCTCCCTTTGCTCTTAAACTGCTATTAAGAGTGTAAACAAGATTAAGAGAAGGAAATAAACTTGATAAGTCTAGCTTATAAGGTTCTGTAAGTTTATCAGCATTAAACTCACGGAAAGAATACTCATAACGGATTCCGGCAACATAATTTAACTTATCAGCCTTACCTGAATATTGTGTATATAAACTATGAATGTAGTTAAGTACTCTTATATCTGCACTAAATTCAGGTACTACACTATATTGACCAGTACCGAGTATTGCATTTTGATAGAGGTAAGCTCCTGTTTGCCTTTGGAATCTTGCCTGATAACCTGACTCCAGTTTACCTTTTCCAATGTTGAGACTATAATCAGCTCTTCCTCTTAAACCACTTATCGGACTGTTTCCTGTATTAAGAACATAATCCATTGTATCTGTATAATTGTTAAGTCCGGTATTTAGATTCTTGGTATAGCCATCAAGAACAGCGTATTCATAAAGTCCTGAAAAAGTCAATACTGATTTATTCTTAAACTTATGAGTGTAATCAATATTTGCAAGAGAGAAGTTACCTTGTTTCTTTACAAGGTTTGAATTATAATAGTCAATATTACTTAAGGGCTGCTCCGTATTAACATCCCATTTAATGTTATGATAGGTAATATCGGCCCTTCTGTATTGTACCTTTTGGCCTGTATAAAATCCGACATTAAATGAATTATTTTCATTAAATGAATAACCGACCAATGCTCTTGCAGAATAATTAGATCTTTGAAAGCTTCTTTCTCCAACAGATGGGAATGATGTGTACCTATTATCAATAGTTGTATTTACATCACCTTCTCTTCTTCCTGCAATATCATTTTCCTGATAACTTCCCCCTATAGACAAATCCCATTTCCCTTTTTTGTAGTTCAAAGTTCCATCAATACCATATCTTGAAGGTTTTTCTTTATTGGAGAAATCATTTATACTTGGTAATCCATATTGGATATTTGTAGTGAAAGATATTCCATCATCCACTCCTTTTTTGGTAGTGATGTTGATAATGCCAGCTTTACCATCCGCATCATATTTAGCAGAAGGAGATGTAATAATTTCTATGTTCTCAATTGCATTTGCAGGAATCTGACTTAACACTGTTTTCAAATCGCTTTGAACAGGTTTTTCATTAACAAGAATCAAAAATCCTAAAGAACCTCTTAGCCTTATCTCTCCTTCTGCATTGACACTTATGGATGGCATGTTCTTTAAAACATCAATAGCAGTTCCTCCTTTTGCAGCTTCAAACTGATTTGCTTTGTAAACCTGTTTGAAAGGATTTTGCTGTTGACCGTTTACCACAATTTCTTTCAAAGAAGCTTCATCTTCTTCAATTAAAATATCTCCAAGATTAGTGGAAGCAGACTTTTCAACTGAGACATTTTGAATAGTTTTCGACTTGTATCCAATGGATTCAATTTTAATATAATAAAGTCCTGCTTTAAGATTTTTAAATTCAAATAAGCCGGTGCTATCAGTTAGCCGGCCATCTAACAGTGAATTCTCATTGCTATTATAAATAGTAGCATTGCCAAACTCTACTGGCTTTCTGTTTAATGAATCAATGATTCTACCCTTAATGGCTGATTGACTATATAGATCAATCACCAAAAAAGAAAGAACCATCAGCAACAAAATTCTATATCTCATCGATGAATCTCCTGTTCTTTTTATTTATCTTTCTCTTCATTTGAGGAGACTTCCTCAACCGCCTGATCAATGACAATCTTTGACACCAAGCCATTAAACGGTGCCGGTGCTTTATAAATTTTCGTTACAGGAACATTGAGATCCTTCCCAACGCTAATACCTTCACTTGCAGCAGAGCTGAGATAACTATTCCTGGATTTGAAATTCTGACTCCCAACCTTTTCATTATTTATATAAACTGAAACTGAAGTAAGATCAGGATATTCAATTCTGATAGTAGCTTTTCCTGGAGGCAGCTGTTTATCAGCAATCAAAGTGATTTCTTTTACTCCGTCATTTAAAGTATAATGAAGTTTTCCATTCAAAAAGAAAAGTGCATTTCCTCCTGTATAACCTCCACTGGCAAATACAACTCCTTGTGGTACTTCATTTGGTATTTCCACATGAACTGTAATCTGAAGTGCTTTCTTGCCTATATTCACTTTTGTCTTATCAGTTGTCCCTTGGAAAATCACAGATTTCTTTCTCACCTCTGGCTCAGGAACTCCTGCTCTGTAATCTCTTAATGGGTATACATTATTCTTTCTAGCTTCTGTATCAAATAATGCTTTCAATTCATTAAGCTTATCAGGATACTTAGTTGCAAGATCTTTTATTTCAGTAGGGTCATCTATAAGGTTATAGAGTTCCCATTTATCTTCTGAAAAAGGCCGAGGACTAAAGTTAGGGTCTGTATTGCCATTTTCTCCAAAGGTATTTCTAGGATGATACACTGAGGCTTTCCATCCATCTTTATAAATGGATCTTCCGCCGTGTAATTCAAAATACTGAACAGTATGTTTTGTATCAGCTTGATCATTTTCAAAAGTATGATTAAAGGCTGTCCCATGGAATGGTAATTGTTTATAGCCATTGATCACTTCAGGCACTTTAATTCCTGCAAGTTCAATTGTGGTAGGAAGAATATCCGTTACATGTCCGTACTGTGCTCTGATAACACCTTTTTCCTTGATCCCTTTAGGATAATGTACTATCAAAGGATTGTGTGTACCTCCTTCTGAATTGGCATCGCTTTTCCAATATCTGAAGGGAGTATTCATTGCCTGTGACCAGCCCAATGGATAATTAGGAGAAGTAAGTTCTGTTCCTATTTTATCTATATTGGCCAAAAGATGAGATATATCATCTCCTTTTGATTTATCCGCAGTTCCCAGAGTTCCCGTATAGGTGCCTTCTTTACTTCCTCCATTGTCACCAACTACAAGAAATATAGCAGTGTTATCTAGCTGGTCTATTTGCTTCAGATAATCCACAACTCTTCCGATTTCATAATCAGTATAAGATAAAAATCCTGCATAAACTTCAATGAAACGAGTGAATACCTTTTGCTCTTCAGGAGTTAAAGAGTTCCAGGCTTTGATTCCATTTTGTCTTGGGGGTAAGGTTGCATTCTTAGAAATATAACCTAGCTCTTTTTGTCTCTTGTATACAGCCTCACGATATGCATCCCATCCTTTATCAAACTTGCCATTGTATTTATCACTCCATTCTTTAGCAACCTGATGAGGTGAATGAGTTGCTCCCGGAGCTAAGTAAAGAAAGAATGGTTTATCAGGATTGGCTGATTTCTGATTTGCAATATAGGCTATCGCCTTATCTGCCAAAAGTTGATTCAGATGTTTGGTATTAGGCTCTATATCTATAAAATTATTCTCTTCTACAAGAGTGGGATGCCATTGGTCTGTTGCACCTCCAAGAAAACCATAGAAATGTTCGAACCCTCTGCCCGTAGGCCATCTGTTGAATGGGCCTGAGACAGTCTGATCTTTTGAAACCTGTCCATGCCATTTTCCAAGAGCAAATGTATTGTAACCATTTTCCTTAAAGATCTCAGCAACACTTCCTGCTTCAAAAGGAATATCACCGTTATATCCTGGCGTTCCAATTCCCAGTTCTGCATGATGTCCCATTCCTACAGAGTGAGAGTTTCTGCCTGTTAATAAAGAAGCTCTTGTAGGACTACATAAGCCCGTAGTGTGAAAGTTTGTATATCTTAAACCATTATTGGCAAGGTATTCAAATGTTGGAGTTTCAATAAGCCCACCGAAAGCCGATGTAGCTCCAAAGCCAACATCATCGAGAAGTATCCATACTATGTTAGGAGCACCTTTAGGGGCCTTCACTCTTTCTGGCCATACCTGCTCTGTTCCTTCAAGGGTATTGCCTATCTTTCCCGTAAAAGGTTTCAAAGGATCTTGTTGAGCAGAAGAGATAATGGGGATAAGGCAATTGATTGCCATCCCCATAATTATGCGGCCTGTAACAGGCTTCAGTTTATTTGAAATCCCTTTAATATTCATAAATAGTTTATGATAAAATAAATAAGACAGTTACTCTTGATTACCAACCTGGATTTTGTTCCAGATTTGGATTCAGGTCAATCTCCTGCTGTGGAATCGGAAACAGATAATGTTTCGCGCTCGCATTAGTCTTTCCAACTTTATGCAGGCTGCTTTCCAGAATACCATTTCCAAAAGCATCACGCTCTCTTATCAGATCAAACCATCTTTGATATTCAAATACAAATTCAAGTCTTCTCTCAAGATATAATGAATCTCTGAACTGATGTTGACCGAGTCCTTCAGTTAGATTCGGAAGTCCAGCTCTGTTTCTTACCTTATTAATATTATTATAAGCAATTCCTGAAGGTCCATTCAATTCATTTTCAGCTTCAGCAAGGATCAAAAGAACTTCTGAGAATCTTATGATAGGCACATTTGCACCGGATTCTGAAAGGTTTGATATATTTGCTGGATCCCAATATTTGTTAAAGAATGGAATTGAATCACCTGGAATCTTAGCATCATTTAGCTTTCCGTACCATTTTCCATCTTCTGGACTTTGAAATCTCGTTACGAACGTAACATCTCTTCTCTTATCTTTTTTACTATACAATTTATATACACTGAAAAATTTATCCACCCCACCCGGCTTAGTTGCATCAGGTACAGAATAAAATACTACCTGATCTGCATAAGAACCTACTATTTTTGGAATACCTGTCAGTACTGACCTTGGAGCCTGGTTATTTCCCTGACCTTGAGATAGTGCTTTAAACTGAGCAGAAAAGATATGTTCGCGACCATTTTTATAAACCGGAAGAAAAACTTCTGAATAGTTTTGAATAAGGTTATAACCGTAAGGACCAGTGATCACTTCATTTGCTTTTGCGATAGCACTTTCCCATTTTCTTTCAGTAAGGTATACTTTTGCCAACAGAGCTTTTGCAGCTCCCGCTGTTGCACGGCCAGCGTCAGCCCCTCCAGCAATATTATCAAGAACAGTTGCAGCTTCTATAAGGTCTTTTTCAATCTGTGCATAAACTTCTTCAACAGTATTTCTTTTGGGTTGAGAATGTGCCTCTTCAAGAGTAGCAAGGTCCTTTAAGATTAAAGGTACTCCACCGTAAAGCCTTACAAGATTGAAATAATACAGAGCCCTAAGGAATTTAGCTTCTCCTATAAGTCTTTCTCTTAACTTTGTATTTGATCCGAAATCAATTCCAGGAATTTTTTCAATAGCTATGTTTGCCTTTTTGATTCCAGAATAATGCTGCTGCCAGATTTGCAAAACACGTAGTCCTGTAGATGCATGGCCTAGTACAGACTGAGAACGGACATCCGGGTTGGTTGCTCCCGGTCCCGGATTCTCATCATCTCCCATAAAATTCATACCTGTATTAAACAAAGTATTATATGGAGTTTGAACTGCATTACCTCCCGCATTCAACAGAAAATAAACTGAATTTATAGCTGTAACTGCATCTGCAGGAGTTTTATAATACTGATTGGCATCCATAAAGGACTCTGGTACCTCTTCAAGTTTAGCGCAGGAAAAAACAGTAACTGCAAATCCTAATAATATATATATCGACTTCTTCATTTCGTTGGTGATTTAAAAGGTATTCTGATTATTAAAAGGAGAATGAAAGGCCTCCAAGGAATGTCTTGCTATTCGGATAAGCGCCATTATCAACACCCTGATCAATTGCAGACTGTCCGTTACTGCTAACTTCAGGATCATATCCGGTATATTTTGTCAAGGTCAGATAGTTCTGTAATGACACATACACTCTGATGTTTTTGATCTTTGCCTTGTTTACAAGATGTTCTGGAAAGCTATATCCGAATGTTAGATTCTTAAGTCTGATATAAGAAGCATCTTCGATGAACCTGTCAGAGATTGTTGCAGAAGGATCCTGGAATGCACTATGAACATCTGTATTGGTATTGGTTGGAGTCCATCTGTCAAGAAGCGTAGTAGATGCTCCTGTATATCCTGTTCCAAGCTCAAGTGTTGCTCTGTTTTGATTGTAAAGTTTGTTTCCGTAAGATGTTTGTAAAAATATACTTAAGTCAAAATTACGATAGCTGAAACTGTTGGTCAGACCTGCAATAAATTTTGGCTGGTTAGAAATAATCACTCTGTCACCTGACTGTGTAATTTTACCATCACCATTAATATCTTTATATTGCTGACCACCAGGATTCTTATTTGCAGCAGGAGTCAATGCTTTATCAGGAGATGTACCTATAGGTATTACACCATCAGTCTGATAAACTATAAAAGAACCGATTGGCTTACCAACTGCAGCGATCGAAGGCAATGCGCTGTTGGGAATGATCTGATCGATGCCGTTACCTAAGCTTAAAACTTTGTTTCTGTTTACAGCGTAAACAAAGCTTGTATTCCACTGGAATTTACCTACCAGGTTTTTTGTTGTCACTGCAAGTTCAAAACCTTTATTTTCTACTGCTCCATAATTCTGATATACCTGAGGGTTAGGAGTAGAAAGTGCTCCATTAATTACTACGATATTCCAAAGACCAGACGTGGATGGCAAAGGCACGTTCAATAACAAGTCTGTTGTCCTTTTGTAATAAATATCAGCAGCAACTACAATTCTGTTTTTCAACAAACCAAGGTCAGCTCCAAAATCATACTGAGCTGTTTTCTCCCAAGTCAGGTTTGGATTAGCAATAGAGCTTGGTGCAAAACCTGAAACGGTGTTATTGCCAAAGTTATATCTGTAGTAAGCCAATTGAGAAAATGACTGATAAGAAGGAATCTGCTGATTACCGATAAGTCCTGCACTCAATCTAAATTTCAAATGTCCAAGGTTTTTAATCTGAGAAAGGAAGTCTTCATTACTTGCATTCCATGCAACCGCAGCAGATGGGAAGTAGCCCCATTTATGTCCTGGCGCAAACTTAGAAGAACCATCCGCTCTTAAAGACACTGTCAGTAGATATTTATCTCTATAACCATAGTTAACCCTTCCCAGGAAAGATCTCAAAGCCCATCTGCTTGCAAAAGAAGAAGGAGAAGGTGCAAATCCACTTGATCTGATGGATGCCACATTACCTGCCTCCTGATTGTTATATTCAAATGCATCTGTTGCATAACCGCTTGAACCGGAAACAGAGCCTTTCGTCACAGATTCCTGTTGGGTAAAACCTGCAAGGACATTCAGGTTATGTACATTTTTAATCCTCCGTGTGTAATTGATTGTATTTTCATTCAACCAGTTGGTAGAGAATATAGATCCCACCTGAGCCAATCCACTAAAGCCAGACCCTTCGTAAACAGTTGATGGTAAATATCTGTTCTGTTTATTATTAAGTACATCAGCTCCGGCAAGTACTTTAAATATAAGCCCTTCAATGATTTTATATTCTCCAGAAACGTTTCCAAGGAAACGTCCTGTTTTAGATTCATTCAGTTGGTTTTTTAGTGTATTGATAGGATTCCCATAAACACCTTCAAAAAGGTTTCTTTGCACAAATGAACCATCCGAATTATAGATTGGCACAGCTGGAGACATTAGCAATAATGCAGGAACAACCGCCTGAGGTGCCACATTTGATGAGATCTGGCTTGCAGTGATATAGGAACCTATTCTTAATCTGTTGCTATATTCATGATCAAGGTTTAACCTTCCGGAGTATCTTTCAAAGTCTGTGTTTATTAAGACACCGTCTTGTTTAAAATAGTTACCCGAAATTGCTACTCTTGTTTTATCATTACCAGTAAGAACAGATAGGTTGTGATTCTGTATAGCTGCCTGTCTGAATGCAGCCCTTTGCCAGTTTGTACCTTCTCCCAAACTGTCTAGTTGTGCATCGCTGTATTGTTTTGATTTATTTGAATTAACAAGAGCATCATTTCTAAGAGCTCCCCATTCCTTTGCATTCATCAGAGGTATCTCTCTGACAACGCTCTGTACGCCAGCGTACCCATCGTAATTGATAGAAGAATTATTATAGCTTCCTTTTTTGGTTGTTACAATCACAACACCATTTGCTCCCCTTGAACCATAGATGGCAGTGGCAGAAGCATCTTTAAGAACATCTATGGATTCAATATCTGATGTATTAATAGTTGATAGCGGATTTATCTTCGAACCATTCGTTACTCCCGCATCATTACTTGAATTATCATTATAAATTGGAAAACCATCAATTACATATAGCGGCTCTGTACCTGCTGTGATTGAATTATTTCCTCTTATCTGCACTGAGGTTCCACCTCCTGGCTGTCCGGTAGATTGCGTCACCTGAACACCAGCAACAGAACCTTGTAACAGACGCTCTACAGAACTAACAGGTTGTTTAAGGCTTTCAACAGGAACAGTAGCAACAGACCCTGTCAAATCACTTCGCTTTTGTGTTCCGTAACCTACCACCACTACTTCGTTAAGTAATTGACGGCTCTTTAACTGGATATTTAAATCTTCCTCAGGTGCCTCATAAACTTCAACTTCTTTAGGTTCATACCCTGAATATTGAAGCACCAAAGTAAATGGATAAGAATGCTCAGTCTTTAATTCATAATTTCCATCTATGTCTGTAATAGTACCTTCTTTAGTTCCCTTAATCTGAATTACGGCTCCCACTGCAGGCTCTGCAGTTTTATCATCCACAACTCGTCCTTTAATTACAGTTTGCGCGACCGCTATACCCTGTGCTATCAGGATTAAGGAGAAGGCTAATAAAAGATACTTTAAATTAAAAGTGGTATAGCGTTTTTTCATTCGGCAGTTTTTTAATAATTAAACACTTTATTATAGAAAGTCTATCGGATAGGTATACAAATATATATAACTTAAGAGCATTGACAATTGGTAAGTTTATCTATTTGAAAACCTTACCACTAAAAATGAAAAACCTATCATCTCTAAGGGATGACGATAGGTTTTTCATTCTAAAAGGAGTCGCCTTAATTTCTTCTCAGAGAGGAAAATGAGTTTTTATTCACCTTTAGTTTCAGAAGTTCTTTGAGATTCAAGACCAGGCAATACATATTTTGGTTGTCCTGGATCACCAAATTTCCATGCCGGAAGTTTTGCAAACTCTTCCTTAAACAATTTCCTCGCCGATTCAGCCTCAGGACTTCCCTGTCCTTCTCCAATCGATTGGGTCTCTTCAATATCTTTTACAAGGTCATAAAACCTGCCATCATGATAGAGTTTATACCTATGATTGCGGAAAAACCTTGCAGAGTGCTTGTCAGATTCCTTTGAATGTATTGGAGTATAATGGGAAAATATCCATTGACGAGGACTCCCCTTCTCTCCTTTGATTTGAGGGAAAATGCTGTTTCCATCAGTATTCCAATCAACCGGTACCTTAACCTGAGCAGCATCTGCTATTGTTGCAAGAATGTCTGTAAAGTCCACTAGATCATCAGTCTGATGGACTTTGTATCTGTTAGAGCCATAATTAACAATTAGTGGAACATGATGCCCTCTATCTATAGTAAGTCCTTTTCCACCTTTAATGTATGAACCATCTTTCAGCTGTGTCACTACAGATTTTCCTGTACCATTGTCGCCTGTAAAAATGATCACAGTATTTTCATAAATACCAAGGTCTTTAAGTTTCTTAATGATCTGCCCTACATTCTTGTCAGTATATGCAACCATGTCTCTGAAATTTGCTGTATCTCTTTTGTGTCTTGCTTCGGGCCCAGTTTTCCAGCTCTTGCTATCAGGTGTAGGCAAAAAAGGGTCATGGACCAAAGCCATTGGATAATATGCTAGAAATTTATTATCCTTATTCTTCTCAATGAAATCAAGAATATAGTTCGTAAATATATCAGGGCCATAATCATTATCAGTAGAACTTAATGTCTTTCCATCCTGCTCTATCAGAGGCTTTGCATAACGTTCTCCCTGATCTCTGGGATATACAAGCTGCCACAAGCAATACTGATCAAAGCCAAAATGAGCAGGTAACTTATTATTTGCTCCTAATTGCCATTTGCCTGCGATACAGGTTTTATAACCGGCATCTTTCACAAGATGTGCAAATGTCTTTTGTTTGGGATCAAGATATCCAAACTCAACATAATTCTTATAGTTGTATTTTCCTGTCATAATCTGCACCCTTGATGGCGTGCAGAGAGGCTGAGAAAATCCATAATTAAATTTCAAACCTTCAGAAGCTAGCTTATCTAAATTGGGAGTCTTATAAGTACCACCATAAGTACCAAGACATTCCTTTCCCATATCATCCGCAAGGATAAGTATGATATTAGGAGTATTATTCTTCTTTGCCTGAGCAAAAGAGTTGTTGAATGAAAATAATAAAGCAATCAACAAAAGGCTTACATATCTGACTTTCATAATTTCAAATTTATTCGTGATTTACATACCATGGATTAGCAGATGCAGGTATCGGAGCCTTCACTTGCTTTCTCCAGTTATCTAGCTTTTCATACAACTCTTGTGCTTTTTGAGGATTCTTCTGTGCGAGATTATTAGTTTCTCCTATGTCCTCTTTAATATTATAAAGTTCAATTCTTTTATCTTCATAAAATTCAAGAAGCTTATAATCTCCCGATCTGACTGCGCTTACCGGCCTTGATCTGAAGGGATCTTTATTTCTTTTATCGGCTGAAAATCCTTCCAGATAAGCAGGGAAATGCCAGTATATAGCATCTCTGGTCTTATATGGTTTATTAAATAAAATCGGTGCAAAACTTTGTCCATCAAGCTTTGAAGTCGTAAGTGGCTTATTGATATTAGCGACATCAAGCAATGTGGAATAAAAATCAATACCAATAACAGGTATTTCAGATTGACTTCCTGATTTTATCTTTCCTGGCCAGCGAACAAATAAAGGCACTCTTATACCACCTTCATATAACATCCCCTTTGATCCTTTTAATGGATACTGATAAGTAGCTCCACCATATCCTCCATTATCGGAATAAAAAATTACAAGCGTATTTTTTTCAAGGTTTAACTTCTTAAGATTTTCAAGTAATCTTCCAACACCTTGATCTGCGCTTTCCAACATAGCAGCATAAGTAGGATTGTTGTGATATTCAGCCCCTTGCTTTGCCTTATATTTTGCTATAAGAGAATCCTTGGCTTGTATTGGTGTATGTACCGCGAAATAAGACAAATAAAGGAAGAAAGGTTTTTCTTTATTGCTATTAATAAATTTGATTGCTTCATCTGTAAGACGGTCTGTAAGATATTCCCCTTCCTTTCCGCTGTCAATGCCTTCAAATGGTTGCTTGTCCTTCTTCATGGCATATGGATAAAAATAAGATGACGTCCCTCCTGCTCCCCCGATTACAAAATCAAATCCCTGGGATTTCGGATCTGTTTGATGCTTCTTTTCACCTAATTGCCATTTACCTATCAAGCCGGTGCTGTATCCAGCATTTTTAAGTTCTTCAGCAATAGTTACAAAAGACGAAGCCAATACTGTATTATTTTTTACTGGAATTAATTTTCTCAAGGAAGAGTCTCCTCTTTCTGCAGTACCGACTGTATATATTCCATGACGTGGAGTATATAAGCCTGTCATAAGTGAGCCTCTGCTGGGAGCACAATTAGGACCACAGGAATAAGCTTGAGTAAATCTTATTCCTTCAGAAGCAAGCTTATCTATATTCGGAGTTTCATAAAACTTGCTTCCTGAGGCGACGTCTGTCCAGCCGAGATCATCCATATATATGAATAAAATATTGGGACTATTCTTTTGTGCCAAAGCCAATTCAGCGTTGATTCCTAAAAAGAATATCAATACAAGTATGATAAAGTATTTTATTTTCATAAGGTCGTAATAGATTATAAAATGGCATTCAACTTTTTTAGTGAATGCCATTCGGATTAATTAAAACAGGTTCGATGAAAACTTATTTCCAGAGATCGTTTTGTTCAAGCTTAGGGTTTAAGTCGATCTCTCTTTGTGGTATAGGATGCAGATAATGTTTCTCTGATGCATTTGTTTTACCAACAGCATGAAGAGCAGATATCATTCTCTTAGTTCTTATCAAGTCAAACCAACGTTGGAACTCGAACATAAGCTCCAATCTACGCTCAAGATATACAGCTTCTCTGAAGCTGCTTTGATCCAAACCTGAAAGAGGATCCAGGCCAGCTCTCTTTCTAACCCTGTTAATTGCTTCATAAGCTCCTCCAGGTCCTGTTGCTTCATTCACTGCTTCTGCATAAATCAAAAGCACTTCAGCAAAGCGAATTACAGGAACATTCCTTGGGGACTCCGTAGGATTAGTAATTGTAGACGGATCGAAGTATTTGAAGAATTTAGGATCGAATTTATATAACTTTCCGTTTGTAGGACTTACAATCTGTGTAAAAAAAGTAACATCTCGACGTTTGTCATTTGCAGTATAAAGTGCATAAGTCGAAGGAAGCAATGGTTCATCAGTTCCTGCAGCTGCAATCCCGGGAATTCCCACAGGTGTTGCTGAGGAAGCAAGACGATTTCCTTGTCCGTTTACAAATGATTTAAATTGCGCTGAGAATATGTGCTCTTTCCCATTCTTTGTTTCAGCCCTGAATACGTCCGCATAATCCTCAAATAAATCATAACCATATGGGCCATTGATCACTTCAAGACTTTTCGCTGCTGCTTTTTCCCATTCTTTTCTTGTTAGATAAACCTTCGCAAGTATTGATTTTGCAGCTCCTCCTGTCGCTCTTCCTGCATCAGCTCCTCCCATTACAGGAGGTAGTTTTTCAGCATCAGTAAGGTCATTTATAACCTGAGTATAAACCGCCTCTACCGGAGATTTTGCCACGTGAATTGAAGAGTTATCCAAAGAGGTAACCTCATGAAGCACCAATGGTACTTCACCCCAAAGTCTTACAAGATTAAAATAAAGCAAACCGCGAAGAAATTTAGCCTCATTGACCAGTCTGTCTCTCAACGTCGGATCCATATCAATCAGAGGAATGCGATCAATGGCAATATTTGCTCTGTTTATAGCTGTATAATGTTCTTTCCAAAGCTCATCAATTCTGTCATTTGTTGTAGAATGATTTAACACAGCTATGGAGCGTACATCAGCGTTTGTTACCCTTTGACCCGCAATGGCATCATCAGACATGATCTCCACACCAAGGTGAATTAAGCGGTTATACATGGTTAGACCACCATTATTTAGTGCTCCATTGTAAATGCTGTTTACGGCTGCAATCGCATCTTCTTTGGTCTTGTAAAACTGGTCCGTGGTAAATAAAGATGCTGGTTTTTCCTCAAGCTTCTTGCATGATACAAAAGCCGCAAGCAATAATAATATATATGTGTAATTTAAAACCTTCATAAATTTAAACTTTAATTTTTCTGTAGTTTGTTTGGTACTCTAACTTAAGCTTTGAGCTTAAATTAGAATGTTACATTTAATCCTACTTGATATGATTTGCTGTTTGGATATACACCATAGTCAACACCTTGAGTAAGTGTAGTCTGCTCATTTTTACTTACTTCAGGATCATATCCTGTATATTTCGTCAGTGTAAGAATATTTTGAGCAGCGATATAGAATCTAGCTTTGCCGATATGAGCTTTATTTGTCAGCTTAGCAGGTAATGTATAACCAATAACGATGTTTTTCAATCTTAGAAATGATGCGTCTTCTACAAATCTGTCTGATACAACTGTTGTCGCATCTTCAAAAAAAGCTCTAGGCATTGTAGTACTTGGATTAGAAGTTGTCCATCTATCCAGAGCTGCAGTAGACGCATTTTGCTGTCCTGTTAGCTGCTCCAGCTGTTGTCTGTTCTGATTGAAAACCTTATTTCCATAAGAAGCATAGAAGAATATACTTACATCAAAATTTTTGTAATAAAAATTATTGGTAAGCCCCGCAAGGAATTTCGGCTGAGCATTTCCAATTACTACACGGTCTCTATCCTGAGTAATTTGGCCATCACCATTAATATCAGCATATTTTATATTTCCGGGGGTTGCCTCACCTGTCTGATAAATACCGATAGATTTATATCCATAAAAAGAACCAAGAGGTTGTCCTACTTTAGCAATGCTTTGTCCTGAGATAACATAATCTACACCGTCTCCCAAGCTTTCCACTTTGTTTCTGTTCAATGAATAAACAAAACTTGTTGTCCAGTTAAACTTTTCTGTTTTTACATTTTGAGTAGTCAAAGCAAGCTCTATCCCTTTGTTAGATACAACGCCATAATTTTGAAGAGCTGTTGATTGACCTGTTGTATATGGAATTGGTACGTTTAGGAGCAAATCACTTGTTTTCTTATAGTATGCATCAATAGTCAAATCAACCCTGTTATTTAGAATAGCTATATCTACACCTGCATCAAATTGCTTTGTTCTTTCCCAGCTTAAGTCCGGATTGCTTATCCTGTTTGGGGAAAAACCAATGACTGTCTGATTGTTAAAAAAATATGTATTGGTAGATAATGTAGATAAAGATTGATATAAACCTATTTCCTGATTTCCAGTAAGACCTCCACTTAATCTCAGTTTTAAATTACTGATATAGTCGTTGGAAGCAAGGAAGCTTTCTCTATTGATATTCCATGCAAGAGCCGCAGATGGGAAAAAGCCCCACTTGTTATTCTTTCCAAAACGAGAAGATCCGTCTGCTCTACCTGTAATAGTGAGGTAGTATTTTTGGGCGTATGAATAGTTTACTCTACCAAGGAAAGACTGCAAGCCCCAATCAGAAGTATTGGAAGTTGGCTTAGTATAAACTGCCCCTGTTGAAAGGTCATTATAAGTTAAAGCATCTGAAACAAACTGCTGCGAGCCCCCAGTAACTGACTCGGTCTTATAATACTGCTGAGTAAAACCGGCAACGGCATTGAGTTTATGATTTTTCCCAATATTAGTTGAATAGTTTAATGTATTTTCATTCAGCCATGTATTGGTAAACTTAGCTCCTATAGCTGCAGTTCCGGTACTATTAGAATTAGCACCCTGATAGATTGTAGAAGGTATGTATACGTTTTGTTTATTATTGATAAGGTCAGTCCCTATCGAAACTCTCGCTGTTAAGCCTTTTGTAATCGTATAATCCCCATATATATTACCGAGCAAGCGGAATGTATTAGTTCGGTTAGTTATATTTTTTAAAGTAGCAATAGGATTGCCTAGCGGAGTCTCAAATTCACTTTGATAGGTATAGTTTCCATTGGCATCTTTTACAGGAACTGTTGGAGGCATCAACAGAAGAAATCTGACAATTTGGTCATTAACAGTCTGAGCACTGGTTTGACTTCCGGTAAGGTTGGCTGCAACTCTAAACCTCTGAGAAAAATTATGTTCCAGATTAAACCTTCCTGAATACCTTTTAAAATCAGTATTCTCCAACACACCATTTTGTTTATAGTAATTTCCTGAAATTGAAAATCTTGTTTTTTCATCCCCCCCCCGGAAGGTAACCTGATGATTTTGAAAGCCAGCTTGTCTGAATGCTTCTTTTTGCCAGTCAGTTCCGCCAGACATGCTGTCTATCTGCCCTTGTGTATAGTACGGAGTTTTACCAGAGTTAATGCGGGCGTCATTCCTCAATTGAGCCCATTGCTTTGCATCAGTAAGCACATCGAGAGTCTTAATCACTTGAGAAACTCCGTAATAACTATCGTATGAAATATTATTTTGTCCTGCTTTTCCTTTTTTAGTTGTAATGATTACAACCCCGTTTGCTCCTCTCGACCCATAGATAGCGGTTGCGGATGCATCCTTCAAAACGTCTATCGATTCGATATCACTTGGGTTAAGACTTGCCAGAGCATTAATGCTAGGCCCTGCAGTTACTCCAGCATTTGCATCATTATTATCATTATAAACAGGAAATCCGTCAATTACATAAAGAGGCTCATTTCCTCCATTTATTGAATTGCCCCCCCTAATCCGGATACTTACTGATCCTCCAGGTTGGCCAGAAGACTGAGTCACTTGAACCCCAGCTACAGAACCTTGAAGAAGTTTATCAACTGATGTAACAGGAGTTTTTAATATTTCTTCCGAAACTGTCGCAACCGATCCCGTCACATCTGATCTTTTCTGAGTACCGTAACCAACGACAACCACTTCATTCAGTAGAGAAGAATTTTTAAGTTTGATGCTCAAATCTTCATCTAAAGCTTCGTAGATTTCTACTTCTTTTTGTTCGTACCCTGCAAATTTTACAACTAGAGTAAATGGAAAAGGATGACTTGTAATAAACTCATAATTTCCATCAATATCAGTCACTGAGCCCTCTTCAGTGTCTTTGATTTTTAAAACGGCGCCTACGAGTGGTTCACCAGTTTTGTCATCTGCAATCCTGCCCTTTAGAACCTCCTGGGCACTAGCAGCAGTGTGAATACTCAAAATTAATAAAGTAATAATTAATGTTTTCCATAGCTTCTCGTTCGTAAAATCAACCATCATCAACAATTTAAATTAACAAGTCATTAAAGTTCAATAGATTACAACAAAGTAATACTATACAAAGTTAATAGACTTTCCCACCTTAAAGCAAAGGCCAGACAACTGTTTCAGGGTTTCATACCACGAAAAAAATCAGGAAAGTGCAATTGAAAAGGATCTAACAAGAAGAAAACACTTACAATCAAACAGATCAAATTTTGTACTGATATTTGAGAAAATGGATATCATGCCTATAAAAGGTTGAGCATTGCAAGAATAAAAATTTTCTACACAAAAAAATAAATCCCATCCTGCAAGTGTTATAAAACAAACAAGATGGGACAGTTTAATATGACAAAGTACAAAGACTAAGAAACTTTGCTCATATTATTTTCTTTATTTCTTATTTTTTCTTCAATCCAGCTGATATAGTGACCGCGATATATATCTTTCATGAGCCACCAATCCTGCTTGCCAAGCTTACCTCTGCAAAGACTACTTCCGCACAGGCACTTTTTAATTCTAGAGCTTTCAAATTCATTCACTATAAACGTAGCATAGTCAATGGTAACCTGCTCTCCTTTTTTGATAAACCTTCTTGCAGCTACATCATCATCATTGATCATCCATGCGTTAGGATCACAGCTATGATTGATGAAGTAATCCATTTGGGGTGTTACATCTTCATTTTCAAAGGGACCAACATAAACGAACTCTTCAATCTCTGTAGAATATTTTTCAAAGATAGTTTTATAAGGTTCCGGAAGAGCATCTACCTCTTTTCTTGAAAGCCTCACACAACTGTCATTCCAGTTGCTAAAGACTATTTCTCCAGGCTCAATATCTTCACCTGCAAACACTCCGAAAAAGTCAGCATCCAGCTGCTTCTTCACAAGTTTTCTGTTGTACATAAAATTTATTTTTCCTGGAAATGAATTATAAATCAGACCTAATTTTAAAAAATTAAGACTTTGAGTATTCAACTTTTGACCCATGCAACGTCGATAAAAAAAAGTTATAAATCATAATAATTAAGATATATATTTTAAAATAAAATAAGCTATAAAAATGTTTAAATTTTTTGTGGTTGAAGCTCTTCTTTTTCTTCTATCCTGTCGAACCTAGACAGTTTTAGCCCATACAGCGCGATGTAGAAGTAGCATACAATCACTATCAGGAACGCAATCTTATAACTTACATATGAGAAGTTAATTACATTGAACGGAATGATTGCACCTCCCACAATAGACATAATAAGAACAGATGATCCATCTTCTGAGAATTTTCCAAGCCCATTTACTCCGAGGGTAAATATAGCAGGAAACAGTATTGAATTAAACAACCCCACTGCAACTATCATCCAGAAAGAGATTGTTCCACCTGTTATTACAGATAACACAACCAACAGAATAGACATTCCGGCACAAATACCAACAGACTTTCTGAGACTACTTTGATGCAACAAAAAGCTACCGACAAAACGGCCAACCATTGCAGCACCCCAGTAATAGATTACTGTATCTTTTGAAAAATCTGTTAAATAGTTCCCCAATGACACTTCTGCACCAACGTATGCAAATATTGCAAAAGCTCCCAATCTAAGCTGAGGAAAGTGCATCACGTGGCGTCTTCTAATCTGCGGCATTTTATTCGCAGGCTCAATACCAGATGTATCAATCTGTGGTATTTTTACAAAAAACAGATATATCGCATACATAGTCATTGCGATGGCAACAAATAAATATGGATAGTGTACATATGGAGCTTCTATTAAAAACCTATCAGCGCTTGAAATCATATTCTTGGATTCAGACGGAAGATCAATCATCATCCATAAAATAGGGGAAGCAAGAAAAGGAGCCAGAAATGCTCCAAGAGAATTAAAGGCCTGCATCAATACAAGTCGACTTGCGGCTGTTTTTATATTTGCCTTTAATAGTATGTTCTTCCAGAGTACAATATAGAGATTTGCTCCAACTTGTAAAATCGTGATACCGGCAGCTTGCATAAATAGGGCAGCAAGAAAACATTCAAAGTTTCTGAAATAAACTGCAAGAAAAAAGGTAAAACATCCAAGGCAGGAAAGCACCCATCCTACCATGATTCCTTTTTTATACCCGATTTTTGAGATTAGATTTCCTGCTTGCAATGATACAACCAGATAAGTTGTAAAGAAGGTAAGGTTAATAAGTGTAGAAAGTGAATAATTTAAATTAAAGATGTAGGCCAAATAATCTTTATAAACAAAGTTAAGATTGGTGATAAAACCCCACATCAGAAAAAGAACACCAAATGAAATTAATATTTGCAGGTTCTTACCTTTAAAACTATTACTATTATTTTCCATTAATTTTTTTTAAGATCAAAATTTCTAATGGCTCCAACTCAACGGTTATGCCCGAGTCTTTTTCTTCTGTCTTTACTTCGAAAAATCTGTGGTTTGAAGAATTGCTTTTGATATTTTCGAATCCTCCTGCATACCTTTCCTTCCCTTGTCTTACGAGTCCCTTAATCTTTTTGTTTGAAGAAAAATTACAAATAATCAGCATCAATTCAGACTCATAGGTTCTTGAAAATGCTAATATACTTTTTTTATTACCGTATTTTACTTCGTTTGTTAATTCAATAACCTCCAACATTTCAAATCTTCCTCTGCTTAACGCTGTATATTGCTTTCGTATGCTACTAAGCTCCTGAATTTTTTTAAAGTAAAAATTGTCCTGTCCAAAAATATCTTCGAATTGATTATCAAGAGAAAACATGGCTTCTCTGACCGCATCATCTGTTTTCCCACGTCCCGACAAGCCTTGTTCTGTTCCATAATACAAGCATGGAATGCCTGGTAGGCAGAATAAAAATCCTATTCCAAGCTCAAACTGTGCTTCTGAAAGTCCTGTAGCAAAACGCTTTTTCACTTCCTGCCCCAACTGATCATGATTGTCGAGGAAAGTAACTTTTGGCTTTCCATCGGAAAATTTCTTTCTATAAGTCATCAACTTTTGCAACTGATCAGGATATACATTTCCTCTTATCATTTCAGGCAAAATGAAATGAAGAGGAAAATCAATAACAGCGTCTAGTGTCGGAATTTCATTCAAAAATTCTTCCGCCAAATCATCTCCAGCTGCAACTTCAGCGAAAATAAAAAATTCGTGTTGCCCTGACTGTTCTGTATATTTTTTTATGCTTTGAATGAACGAGTTCAAGGCTGGTACTCCAAAATGCTTAGCGGCATCTATGCGGAAGCCATCCACTCCTGTTTCCTTTATCCAGTAGACATAAATTGCTGCCAATAAATCCGAAACCTTTCTTGCTTCAGGTGTATCATCATTTCTGAAGCTTTTCAATTCGTATAGATCGCCTTCGAGTGTTTCAGGATATTCATCAAAATTGATGATACTACCTCTTTTATTATATAAATTGGGATTTCTTAGTTCTATCGGTACAGGCCATTCCCGAGACTTCCAGTTTCCAAATGTATAGACCTTGCCGTTATCATATGGAGTGGAGGTTTCTTTGTATGACCATGTATCTCCGGAGTGATTCACCACCACATCCATCATTACTCTAAGGTCTTTTTTATGGCATTCATTTACCAGCAACTTCAAATCTTCCAGCGTACCAAACCGAGGATCAACCTTTAAAAAATTCCGGATAGCATAACCATGATATTTGTTATCATTTTCTAGAAATGGGCTTAACCAGATAGCAGTACACCCCAAAGCCTTTATATAATCAAGTTTGAGTAAGACACCTTTGAGATTGCCGCCACAAAAGGATTTAAGTTTTTCTTCATCACCAAAACCTATTCTCGAATTAATTGAAGTTCTCTGGAATCCGTCATGAAAGCGATCCAGCAAGATGAAATAAATAATCTCATTATCCCAGCTCCTGGAAATTGCCGAAGGCTTTCCAGGTGAGACTTCAGAGTCTAGCTGTGTTATAGAAATTATCTTTTCCATTTTACTTCAGGAACATCTCTCTCAGTTCCAAGTATTTTGAGCGAAAGTAATATCTATGTTTATATTTTAAAACATGAGGTATCACTTTTTCCTAATTAAAATTTACCAGAAAAAGTTATGGTTATCTTCAAGATTGAACAAAACTTTATTGAATCACAAGACAATGTTTTAATGCAAAGTCAAAAAAAAAGCGGGTTAATTAACCCGCTGTAACTGACGAAAGTGAATTGAATGCAAACTTGTCTTTAAATTCGAGTAATTCCTGTTTCAGATCACTTTCCTGTATTTTATAATAAGCATCCAGCTTAGAATCCGGATTTACCTTTAATTCTCTGAGTGCGAGATGTTGGTTGATAAAAAGAAACTCAAGATCAGGGTATATTTCTTTCAAAATATCAACGAGATCTAATATTTCAACATTCTTATCAGTCAGGTTATAAATATCAGATGGTACTTTTAATGTTCTTAACTGAATCAATGCATCAACAACCTTTTTCACGTGAATAAATGATCTTGATTGCTTGCCAGATCCGTGAATCGAAATCCTATTGTTAAAATTGGCATCGAACATAAATCTGTTGATAACAGAATCAAAGCGAATAGCAGGAGTATATCCGTAAACATTTCCACCTCTTAGGATAACTGTTTCTATTTTTTTACTGAGACGTTGTACATGTTGCTCCGCTCTCAATTTAGAAATACTATAGAAAGTTTTAGGATTGGGCTCAGTACTTTCCTTTGCCAGATCTTTAGATGAACCATAAACTGAAGTACTGCTCAGATAAATAAATTTAGAAACTCTTTTTGTTTCCTCTACAGCATATACAAGCTCTGCCGTTCCCCAGTTATTAACCTGTTCAAAAAAGTGAGAATCAATATTAGAAAAAGGAGTGGAAACTCGTGCTGCCAAATGATAAACAACATCAATGTCTTTTAGAACCTTTTTAATTTTTCTGGTATCAAGAATATCGCCAAACTCAAACTTTACTTTATCTCCTGCAATTCTATTTCTATTGCTGATAAAAAGATTATAATTTTCTCTTCCCAGATTGTCATATACGATGACTTTCTCTACATTCTTATCCTGGCTAAGCTGATAAACCAGCTCCGACCCAATGTAGCCGGCCCCACCTGTTACTAATACGTTCATTGCTTATTTATTAAATCAGTATTTAAACCACATTCTGTTTTCTTTAGGCCGAACCATCTTCCCTCTCTCGAGTAAGATTCCAGATCAAACTTTCTTGTACAAGGCTCACAGCCAATGCTAAGATAGCCTTTTGCCTCAAGAGGATGCCTTGGTAATTTATGTTCTTTAATATACAATTCAATCATCTTTGTTGTCCAATCCAGCATTGGATGGAAACGTACTGTATTGTGCGGGGCGCTCTCTTCTACTTTAAAAGCCTTTCTCACAGCACTCTGATCACCGCGTACTCCGTTAATCCAGACATCTTTCTCTGCTAAAACTGGCTCCAGCGGCTGCGTTTTATTCAAGAAGCAGCAAAAATCAGGATCTGAGGCAAAAAGTAATCGGCCATTAGCATCTTTCTGCATATGGCGCGGAGTAAATGCACTTACTTCCTGAATATTCAAATTCATTAATTCCGCCAGCTGGTCTCTGTATTCTATAGTCTCAGGAAAATGATATCCTGTATTTATAAAATATACAGGTATAGTATTGTCAATTTTGCTGAGGATATGCAAAAGTACAATACTATGAGTCTGAAAAGAAGAAGTCGTGAACAACTTCAGATCCTTCTGAAGGTATTCGTTTATTTTAATTTTAATTGATTCTATATCCACGGCCAACCAAATTTTATTCTGTGAATTTAGGAATTAATGGAAACTAAAAGAATTTTATTGAAGTTTTTTTTATAAAAACCAAAAAAAATTCTTCGCATGAAGCTAATAAAGATTAATTAGAGTATCTTTATGAATCCAAAATAATTACAATTATTTGATTCTAATCTAACATTTTGTTAAAGATAGGAACAAAATAACGTTTTTCCTGATTCCGGGATCCTGAGATTTAAATTGTATTTATATTTTGCGTAAATTCATATAACTGTTAAACATGAAAACTGCCGTCTACAGAAAAGAACATTTTAATGCCGCTCACCGGCTATTTGTTCCCGAATGGTCTAATGAAGACAACGACGCTTTATTTGGAAAATGTAATAATCCGAATTTTCATGGGCATAATTATGAGGTAATTCTTAAGGTCACTGGCGAAACTAATCCTATAACAGGATATGTTATAGACATGAAATTTTTAAGTGATCTGGCGCAAGAGCACATAATTAAAAAATTTGACCATAAAAACCTGAATCTTGATACTGAGGAATTTAAAAACCTCAATCCAACTGCCGAAAATATTGCGATGGTAATCTGGACAAAACTCAGGGATAAAATAGATAAAAAGTACGATCTTAAGGTAATTTTATATGAAACAGAAAGGAACTTTGTTGAATACCCAGCTGATTAAAGACCTGACTATTGAGGAGATTGGAGATGACCATGTACCTGGGTCTTATGAAACACCTTTAAGATCAGACGCCTTTGAAATGAGCGATGAAGTTAAAATGCAGCTCATTGAAAATCATTTCAGAGAAATAATGACTATTATGGGTATGGACCTTAATGATGATAGTCTAAAAGGTACCCCAAAAAGAGTGGCTAAAATGTTCATTAAAGAAGTATTTAGTGGGCTAAATCCAGAAAACAGACCCAAAATAAAGCTCTTTGACAATAAATTTAAGTACAATGAAATGCTCGTAGAAAAGGATATTACCTTTTATTCTTATTGTGAGCATCACTTTGTACCTATTATCGGAAAAGCTCATGTTGCCTATATCAGTTCAGGCAAGGTTATAGGGCTTTCCAAAATAAACAGAATTGTTCAGTATTATTCCAAAAGGCCACAAGTACAGGAAAGACTTACAGTTCAAATTGCCAATGATTTGAAAGAAACACTGGAAACTGAAGATATCGCAGTAATCATGGATGCAAGCCACCTGTGTGTTGCCTCCAGAGGAGTCAGTGATACTAGCAGTAGAACTGTAACAGCCCATTATTCCGGCAAATTTAAGTTGGATGCGGTTAAAGCTGAATTCCTTAATCATACAAAACAAGCTTAATCAAGAAATTAATAAAGGAGAAACAAGAAACTTTCTTTCTCCTTTATTAAAATAAAGCTAAGTTCTTCTTATTTCCCCTCCTGCGCTACCTTTTACCCCGTTTATTATAGATGTAATTTTTATATCCATTTACATTTATCCTCAATTCGACAAAAATATCTAAAAATTAGATAATCAAGCATTTGCAGAAGTTCTTCCAATTTTCTTATTTTGGAATATGAGGTTAGAAGATGAAATAAAACAAAAAGAATTCAGGAATGAATTCCAAAAAACCGCCGTCAATATCATTTTTACCTTCAATTGGCTTGATGCACGGACAAGAAACTTTATGAAGGATTATGATCTGACTCCACAGCAATTCAATATTCTTCGTATTCTGCGAGGGCAATACCCCAATCCATCTACAATAAATTTATTAAAGGAAAGAATGCTCGACAAGATGTCTGATGCTTCACGCTTGGTAGAAAGATTAAGAATAAAAGAGTTGCTTGAACGAAGCCCATCTGCAGAAGACAGAAGATCTGTGAATATATTAATTTCACAAAAGGGGTTGGATCTACTTGCGGAAATCGATAAAAATTTTCATGAATATGAAAAGGTCTTCAATTCTATCACAATTGAAGATGCCAAAATTCTTAACCAACTTTTAGATAAACTTAGAGATTAAAAAAACAGCTTCGCCTTAAAATGAGGGCGAAGCTGCTTTTTTATAATTATAATTCCAGATTTCAAGTTTATTTGTCAGACCTTACCCTCACCTTCCATCTTTCAGCATATTCATTTCTTACAGGAGGTTTTGTATAAACAGGAAAATTAACTTCAAAACTTTCGCAGTCCAGTGTTTTATCCACATTATGAATAAACATCTTAATCTTAGCACTTTTTGCAAGCTTTCTTGCTCTGGCCAAAGCCAATGATTTACTTTCTTCCACAAACAATAGCTTAGCATCAACATCACATACACCCCAGCCAGAATTATGCGGGATCAGGTGTATGGAATATTTCTGAATTTTATTAATGTCTGCCATTGTCAGATTTGCTTTTACTAAAGCCACCTCAAAACATAAATCTTTCTCAAATCCTTCCTCTATTAAACCATAAGCAAGTTTTAAAGCTTTTGCTTTTATATCCTGCTTTAAAAAATTATAAAGCGCCGGAATTTTATATTTTAGATTTTGCATAGAATTAGGGGGTTAGAAATTTGGATCAATTATTTAACCTCAAAAAATAGTAATATGTTTATATTTTTTTTTTAATAATTGAGTTATAATAATTGACCTGATCCCAGTTACTTTTTTGTCTAAACAAAAATTAATCATGGATTAGTAAATTAAAAAATTGCAGATTTGTACAAAAGCAAGACAAAAATTATTTTAGCCTAATATTCTAATTATTAAATAATTCAAGGATTTACCCTTAATTTTTCCTATATTTATAATTAAAGCAGGTTACAATATGCTTATATAAAGTATATAAACTATGAAAGATAGTGAGATCTTAGAGAAGATAAAGAAACGTGATGAATCTGCACTAGACTATCTTTATAAAAAGAACTATAAAATGATGGTCAAAATGATCATCAGGAATAATGGTTCTGAAGAAGAAGCCAAGGACATATTTCAGGATGCCTTGATTGTAGTCTGGCAAAAAGCATATTCACCGGAATTTGTTTTATCTTCCAAACTTAGCACTTACATATACAGTATATGCCAGAACCTCTGGAGAAAAGAGCTTGAAAGAAAAAGCAGGCTCACAGGGGAACAGCCGGTTGAAAAAGGCGAAACTTATGACCTTGATAAACAGGAAAGAGCAAATATCATAAATAAGTGCATTGAAGATCTGGGAGAAACATGTCGGAAAATTCTGACATACTATTATTTCGACGATCTGTCAATGAACGACATTGCTGAAAAACTTGGTTTTGCCAATGCTGATACAGCAAAGACAAAAAAGTACAAGTGTAAAAAAGAATTAGATAATAAAATTAAATCTTTATATACCGCTAAAGATTTTTTGGACTAATATGGACAACAACTTTTACAGTCAGGACAAAATAGACGATTTCCTTTCGGGGAAACTCTCTGGGACCGAAAAGCTCATGTTCGAAGAATACATGACTAAAGATCCTTTAGTTAGTAATGAGCTTAAACTTCAGGAGGACATCATCAACCACCTGAAAGGTCAGCGAAAAGCTGAATTAAAAGCGCGTCTGGACAATATCAATGTCTCAACTGCATCGTCATACACCGGCCTTAAAATAGCAGCTGGCATTGTAGGGACATTGTTACTTAGCACAACTCTATATTTCACTCTATTCAATAAATCTGTAGATCAACCTGTTTTAACTCAACAATCTTCAGAACATCAAATAGAGAATACTCCGGATGAGGTATTTACTCCGCAAACAGAAGCAGAGGTCATTACTTCAGAAACATCTTCCACTGCTCCAGCATTGGAAACTGAAAATAAATTTGAAATAAAGAGGGAATCCAGAATTGCTCAGTTGAAAAAACGTCCTGAGCCAGCAATTACCAAAACTACTAACCCTCAAATTCTTACTAACACTTCAGAACCAAGCATTTCTGATTTCGAAAGTGAAGATTTTAATACAGAAAATTCTGTACAACCTCAAAAAGGTGATATACAAGGAAGCGATGCCGCAAAACTTGACAACATTACTGTAAAAATAACACAGAAGAAAAACAAGGACTTCCACTATCAATTCTTCAGCAACAAACTTTTCCTTTATGGAAAATTTGATGAAAAGCCATATGAAATCCTTGAGCTGAACAGCAAAGGAGGCAGAGAATTATATCTGAAATATGATGGAAGCTATTTCTCCTTGAAATCAAATCAGATCGATATTGCTCCTCTTCAGGAAATTCATGATAAAGACATCACAAGGCAACTGGAGTCTTTAAAAAAATAATTTTTACTACCATAAAGGACTTTATTCCCATGACAAACAAGAAGGAATAAAGTCCTTTTATTTTTAGCCTCTCTTATTTCTGAAGGTGTTTTGGGAAATTTCTATAAATAAAGTTAAAAAGCCTCATTCTTAACTTCGGTAATAAGATTTATTCTAGTAAATTTGCTCACCTTAGTTATGAATAAGCCATTAAAAATCAAAAAAAGAAAAAAGAAGTTAGGGAGCTATCCTTACCTTACTGTAGTGTTCAGTATTACATTATCGCTTTTTGTTATCGGCTTATTTGCTCTTGTCTTTTTACATGGAAAAAAATTAAGTACGGTAATCCGAGAAAATCTGGAACTTCATGTATATCTTGACAAAAACCTTTCCCCGGACATGATGGATTCTTTGCAAAATGCCATTTCCTCAAAGCCTTTTGTATTGAAGAAAAAAGGAAAAGCGCAAATTGAATATATTTCTCAGAAAGAGGCTGCTAAAAGATTCATTAAGGAAACAGGAGAAGATTTTTCTGCAGTTTTAACAGAAAACCCATTAAGACCTTCTCTGGTGGTTAAAATTTCTTCCAAGTATTTTGAAGAAACCAAAATGAAAAAAATCTCTGGGGAAATTAAGTCAATGACCGGTGTATTTGAAGTTGATTATCCTGTGAATTTAATAGATACAATTAACCGCAACATAAAAATCATTGCATTGATTATGCTTTCTTTTTCATTGATTTTATTGTTTGCTACTTATCTTCTAATCAATAACACCATAAAACTCGCGCTTTACAGTCAGCGATTCCTTATTAGAAGTATGCAGTTGGTAGGAGCCAAGCGCTCCTTTATACAAGGGCCATTCTTATTGCATGCTACATTTCAGGGCTTCTTCAGCGGTATTATTGCAGCAGGACTTCTATTCCTGTTACAACAATATGCTTATAGGGAAATCCCGGAATTATCTCAATTAGGAGAAACCAAAAACATAGCTATTGTATTTGGAGCACTAATTGCCGCAGGTATATTTATTGGACTTATCTCCTCTTTCAGAGCTGTTAATAAATATCTTAAAATGTCTTTAGACGAATTATATTAATAACCATGAACAAACTAGTTTTTTCAAAAGCCAATTACATCATCATGCTTATTGGCATTGCTTTTCTTATTATCGGATTTATAACAATGAGTAAGGACGACCAACCTCACGGCTTCGGAACCCTGGGCTTAACAATTGGTCCGACATTCCTGTTAATCGGTTTTATAATACAGTTTGTAGCAATCTTTTATAAGCAAGGTAAAAAAGAATGAATTTCATAGAAGCCATAATCCTGGCCATTGTTGAAGGACTTACAGAATTTTTGCCAGTTTCATCTACAGGTCACATGATCATTACTTCCGCCCTGATGGGGATTAATGAGCAGGAATTCACAAAAATTTTCACTGTACAGATTCAGTTCGGAGCAATACTTTCTGTTGTAATCCTTTACTGGAAAAGATTTTTCACTTCGCTTGACTTTTATTATAAGTTGTTCGTAGCATTTCTTCCTGCTGCAGCAGTAGGTTTTCTTCTTGGAGATTATATTGACCGATTGCTTGAAAACGTGATAGTTGTTGCTTCGTCTCTTTTATTGGGAGGAATATTCCTTCTATTTGTTGATAGAATTTTCAATCCATTAAAAGGAAGATCTCTTGAGGATCTATCTTATAAAAACTCATTGATTATAGGCTGCTTCCAATGCCTCGCCATGATCCCCGGAGTAAGTAGATCAGCTGCAACAATCATAGGAGGAATGGCGCAAAATCTTAACAGAAAGGCTGCAGCAGAATTCTCCTTTTTCCTTGCAGTGCCTACCATGTTCGCTGCATCAGGTTATAAGCTTCTTAAAGATTATAAAGCAATTGATGCTTCAAACCTTAACATTCTGGTAGTTGGGAATGTAGTAGCATTTGTTGTGGCTTTGCTTGCAATAAAATTCTTTATAGGCTTTGTAACCAAATATGGTTTTAAAGTTTTCGGGTACTATAGAATCGCTCTGGGCCTAATTCTGCTAATATTACTCGCTCTCGGAGTCGATTTAAAAATACAATAAATGACATTTGATTTTGAAGCAGGTGAAGTGCTTCTTATTGACAAGCCTTACGAATGGTCATCCTTTGATGTAGTCAGGAAAATCCGTAATACATTCAAGATGAAGAAAGTAGGTCATGCAGGAACACTTGATCCTCTGGCCACAGGTCTATTGATACTTTGTACTGGTAAAAAGACAAAGGAAATAGAGACTTACCAGGGACAGGAAAAAGAATATGAAGGCCAGATCTGCCTTGGCAAGACCACCCCATCTTGTGATCTTGAAACAGAATTTGATCAGGAGTTTGACATTTCTCATATTACGGAAGCCGATATACATAGGGTAGCTTCTGAATTCCTGGGCCAGCAAATGCAGGTCCCTCCCAGCTTTTCCGCGATTAAAGTAAACGGCAAAAGGGTTTATAAACTCGCAAGAAAAGGAATCAATGTGGAGATGAAAGAAAGAGAAGTTTTCATCAAAAGCTTTGAAATAAAAAAAATCGATTTCCCAATTATTGAATTCAATATCGTTTGCTCTAAAGGAACCTATATAAGAAGTATAGCAAGAGACTTCGGAGAAAAACTAGGAGCTGGGTCCCACCTTGCCCAATTGAGAAGAACAAGAATAGGAGAATTCACGATAGATAAATCCTACAAATTAGAAGATTTTCTTAAGTTAGCAGGAAAGAAACAAGGAGATGAAGGTTTATAATTCTTTCGATGAGTTCACAAAATTGCCGAATGCCGTTGTCACCATTGGTACCTTTGACGGCGTTCATCTCGGACATAGAAAGATTTTGAGCCGTCTTAAGGAAACTTCAAATGAAGAAAATGGAGAAAGCGTAGTGATAACCTTCTGGCCCCATCCGAGAAAAGTACTCCAAGATGCTGGCTCTTTTAAGCTTTTGCTTACCCTTAATGAGAAAATTGCAATGATCGCTTCCTGCGGCATAGATCACCTTCTTCTCATTCCTTTTACAAAAGAATTCAGCTCTACATCTTCAGAAGATTTTATACATAAAATTCTAATTGATAAAATAGGCACTAAAAAACTTGTAATCGGATACGATCATAAGTTTGGCAAAAACAGAGAAGGCAGCTTTGAATATTTGAAAGAAAATGCCTCCAAGATAGGATTTCAGGTTGAAGAAATCCCAAGAGAAGACATTGAGCACAATGCCATAAGCTCAACTTCAATTCGAGAAGCACTTTCTCAGAACAATGTTTCAAAAGCAACAACCTTACTCGGACGCCCTTACAGTGTTAAAGGTAAAGTTGTAGAAGGTAAAAAACTTGGTAGAGAACTTGGTTACCCTACTGCTAATATTGAAGTGGAAGATCCTGAAAAAATTCTTCCTGCTGATGGCATTTACACTGTACTTGTGAAGGTAGATGGTAAAAAATACGGAGGCATGCTTAGTCTCGGATTCAATCCGACTGTTGAAGGCAAAGGAAGAAGCATGGAAGTCCATATATTTGACTTCAATAAAAATATATATGGAGAAACAGTAGAAGTTGCTTTCCTGGAATTTTTAAGATTCGAAGCAAAGTTTCCTAACCTTGATGCGTTAATAGTTCAGCTTAAAAAGGACGAAAAGCAATCCAGAGCCATTCTTGAAAATCATAATAAAGCTTATCATAATTCTTAATTCAAAATAAAATATATGAGTATGAAAAAAGGATTTCTGTTATCCATTTTTATTCTTGTCATTTTTGTTTCCTGTAAAAAAGACAAGGACGCAAAAATTAATATCTTTCCAGTTAGTAAAGACAAAGAGTTGGGGGCTCAGATGGATGCATTTATTAACTCTGACACCTCAGGAATGGTGGTATTAAATGAAGCTCAATATCCTAAGTCCTACGCTAGACTCAAGCATATCAGAGACTACATACTGGCCTCTGGAAAACTGAAATACAAGGACGACTTTCCATGGAAAGTTACCATCATCAGAGATGATACCACTTTAAATGCTTTTGCAACTCCTGGTGGCTATATGTATGTATATACAGGTCTTATTAAATACCTTGATTCGGAAGATCACCTTGCTGGAGTAATGGGACATGAAATGGCACATGCAGACAGAAGACATGGTACATCTCAGATGAGCAAGCAATACGGTGTTGAAACCTTATTCAGTTTGGTGTTAGGTCAGAACCCGGGAATGTTGGGACAGCTGACTGAAGGCTTACTTACATTAAAATTCAGTCGTAATGATGAAGCTGAAGCTGATGACTATTCAGTGCAATACCTTTGTCAAAACCCTGCTGAATACGAAGCAGACGGCGCTGCCGGCTTCTTTGAAAAACTATTGGCTTCAGGTTCAGGTTCTAGTACTCCTGCGTTCTTAAGTACTCACCCATCAGATCAAAGTAGAGTGGAAAACATCACAGCCAAAGCTAATTCTCTGGGATGTGACGTAAATGCACACAATCCAACAGGATTTCAGGAAATGAAAAAAGAACTAGGTTTCTAGTTTATTTGAAATTGATAAATACAGGAAAATGGTCACTAAAGCCATTTTCCTGATATTTAGCCCCAGAGAAGGTTCTGAAAGGTCCATTACTCAGATTACTTTTATAATGCATCCACTCCGGATGATAAATTTCCGAAGAGTTCTTTTTATAATGCTTTTTATAAAATGCTTTACTCATCATTATCTGATCAAAGGTCAACCAATTTTTCCCATATTTAGTTGAACCGATTTTTAATGCATCAATATTTCCAAATCCGTTAAAAAGGTCTTCCCCTCCCATTTTCTTTGCATTCCCCTTGGCCATTATGGCTTCCGTAATACTGGGATCATGTGGAGTATCATTAAAATCTCCCATCACGATAATTTCAGATTCTTTATTGTTCCTGAAGAGTGAATCGCACAATTCTCTGACTAACATTCCCATGATTATTCTTTTCCTTTCAGACTTTTCTACACCTGCCCTTCGGGATGTCCAGTGATTCACAAGCACAAATGTTGTATCCTTATTCAATATTCCTTTCACCAATAAAAGCTCTCTCAATCCTGACTTTATTCCTTCCATGTTTTTAGGAGAATAAAGTTTGTGGTATAAGGGTTTGAATATTTTCCTTTTATAAAGGAGTGCGACATCAATCCCCCTATTATCACAGGACTCTAAATGAATAAAACCATATGTTCCCGAAACAGCAGAGATATTAATAAGATCTTTTAATACATGGCTATTCTCTATTTCAGCCATACCCAGCAATTCTGGTCCATCATTGTCGCCAAGTTTGCTTATCACAGTTGCAATCTGATTAAGTTTTTTTTCATATCTCTTTTGAGTCCAATGACATTTACCACGGGGAAGAAAATCATTATCATTCACATCAGGATCATCTTGACTATCAAAAAGATTTTCAACGTTATAAAATGCTATTGTATATGCATCTGATTTTTCTTCAGGAAGGCAAAAGGATAAAACAAAGGTGACGATGAGAGTAAGGCACAGCCAAAGTATTTTCTTCATAAGAAGTAATGGAAATCCTATAAATTAAAAGTAAATTTGAGTAAAGAAAAAATTACCTGAATATAATTAATGAAAAAATCAGAGATTAAATTTGTAGTTGAGCTTGACAGTGAAAATATTCCAGAAAAGATTAAATGGGACGCTACAGATAGCCCTCAGGGAAATCTTTCTGAAGCAAAAGCTATTAGCCTCAATATCTGGGATCAGAAGCAACAATCGACTATGCGTATAGACCTTTGGGAAAAAGATATGCCTGTAGATGAAATGAAGCGCTTCTTTATTGAAGCAATCGGAGGAATGGCTGAAACTGTTAAAACCTCAACAGGTGATGATGTTATGGCAGATGAGATGCATGCATTATGTCGTAAATTAGTAAAACATCTTGAGAATCTTAATAAACAATAATAATTCACTAAATGAATTTATAAAGACTGAAAGTCAGGAAAAATAATCCGGACTTTCAGTCTTTATTCAATAAGCCCTGTTAATTGGATTTATATCCTTCCTTATCCCTTTTCATTTTGCTACCAGATGAATTGTAATTATATTCTTCTGTAGAGCTTCTTCCCTTATTCATCGAATGCCCAGGACAACTGCGCTTGGTTTTAATCTGTTTTTGTATCATAACAGAGTTATTATTCATTGGACAAGCTTCTGCGGACTCCATAGGAACGCCAATTCTGACAATTTCAGTTTGTTGAGGTTCGTAATTTCTTGCTCTTGTTTTAGCATCAACTCCTCTAGTAGAAGTATTCACCTCTTCTGGCTCAGCATATAGATTCTGATCATTGCTTGCCGAAGTTGTTTCAGGTGTCATTCCCTGATTCTGTCTGAATGCATTGTATTTGGCAACAAACTCTGAAGGATCACCCTCAGCTTTTATTTTCTCCTCGTCTCCTGAACGTTTATACTTCAATACAAACTTATCATCTTTATATTCAAAGTCCTTTGGCATTTCATTTTCTCCTGATAAAGACTGGATAAAAGCCTTGTCTTCAATTACTCTTAATACTTCCACTTCCTGTTCCGGATCTGCAAGGTTATTTTCAAATAACCTTGTCATAGAAGTAGACATTTCCATTTCACCTTCCACAACTTCAGGCTTTGAAGGATTACCTTTAACAGTCGGCTTACTTTCTCTTTCTTCGTACTGAACTCTTCCCTGCAGATCCTGATCATCTTCCTGGGCTATGGATACAGATGAGAATCCTATGCCCATCATTATCATTAATAGCGATTTTCCTACTCTCATATCTCTCACGTTTAATCACCAACTAATACTACTCTTATAAATAACTAAGGAAAAACAGCCTTTGTTTTTCCTTAGTTTATGAAGTGAAAGAATTTTCCGGTAAGCTCTTCCCCACAATCAGCCTGCAATACTTTCCGGAAAATTCTGCAACAGAAACACTCGCCTCAACTAAATACACTCCTCTTCATCTCCCTGCATGTCCCTGCTGGCCTCTCCTTGTCCTTCTCTTTCATACCGAACCCTTCTTGCCGAACCCTCTCTTTCTCCACGTCTTTTCTGGAAAGGCCATTGAAGCATTTTTAGCTTTTTCACTTCTTCTACATAAACAGTAGAAGTATCTTTAAAGTAAATATTCTTTGCATCAAGATTTTGCTGAGGCTCTGCCTCAAAGTCATATCTGATATTACTATTGATCTTTGTCGCACTCAGGTAAGCTATATTATGTAAACCAGTATTGACACTATCTTTTACTTGAGTTATTCTTTTTACGCACAGGTCTTTCACCGGCCCACTAGCTTTATTACTCTTCGTTTCCTGTGCATAGACCGCTGAGTACATCACCATGAACATCAGCAGAACTCCCCATTGCTTTTTCATTGTTACCGACTTTATAAATCTAACCAGGGAAAAATTCAAATAGTTATAAGGAAGGGATTTCGATGGGATAATAGACTATTAATCAAGAGATATGAAGCTTAAAGCAGAAAGCTTAAAGCAAAAAGTTATTAAAAAGTTAAAAGTAGAAAGCTTAAAGTTAAAAGTTTATAAGAGATTTATTCTCCCAATCCACTGAAGTCTTCTGCCTAAAAAAATGGTTCATTGGTATTAAAAATTAAAAGCAGAAAGCAAAGGTCTAAAGACTACTTTAACTTTCTGCTTTTCGCTTTAAGCTTATCAAGCTGACTCTTTCGAAAGCTCTTTTGCTCTTTTTTCAGCTGATTTTAAAGCTTCAATAATATCCTGTCCGACATTGGATTTTTCAAAAGAATTCAGTGCAGCCTCTGTTGTTCCTCCTTTAGACGCTACAGCTTTAATCATGTCGTCTAGAGAATCTTTGCTATTGCTCATGATCTGAAAAGCTCCAAGCATAGTTTGTTTCACCAACATAGCAGCTACCGGCTCTTCCATTCCCATTTGCTTTCCGGCTTCTATCATATGCTTTACAAAATAGTAATAATAAGCAGGCCCACTTCCACTCAATGCAGTTACAGCATCTAGCAGTTCTTCATCTTTCATAAAAATAGCCTTGCCTGTGGTTTCAAGCAAAGTATCCACAATAGATATCTGATCAAGTGATGCATCCTTACAAACAGTAAAAGCTGTTATACCAAAACCAAGTTGTGCTGGAGTATTTGGCATTGCTCTCACAATTTTATCATGTTTTAGAAGAGTCTGTATAGTTGAAATAGTAATTCCGGCCATGATAGAAATAATCAGCTGGTTCGGCTTTATTACTTTAATCAGATCCGGTACCAGAGATTTAAAATCCTGAGGTTTTACTGCCACAATCAGAATGTCGTAGCTTGACAAACTTTCGTTGATTTCTTCCTTAAGGTCAGCGACTCCCTCTTCTCTAAGGCTTTTACGTTTCTCAGGATGTTTTTCTATGATAAGGAGGTCACCTTTTTTTACAATATTACTTCTAACAAAGGCTTTGGCATAGGTAGTACCCATATTCCCGCCGCCAAGTATTGCAATTCTCATATTCAATATATTATTAATTTCTTTTAAGCATTTTGAAGCACAGCTTTCAATGCTTTGTAATTTGCTTTTATAATCTCTTCTGCCAGTTCCTCTGTAATTGCTGTTGAAATAAACAGACTTTCATATTGAGAGGGAGCTAGATAAACTCCTTCTTCCAACATCGCTCTGAAATATCTGCCGAAAAGAGCTGTATCAGAAGTCTTAGCAGTTTCAAAATCTATAACCTTCTGATCAGTAAAGAACAATGTAAACATGGAGCCTATCCTGTTGACTGTTCCTTTTATGCCAAGCTCATTAAGGTTTTTCTCAAAACCTTCACAGATTCTGGCAGTGATTTTTTCCAAATGGGTATATATTTCCGGATGTGTATTCAGATAATTTAACATTGCCAAGCCGGCAGCCATAGCCACGGGATTTCCGGAAAGTGTCCCTGCCTGGTATACAGGACCAGCGGGAGATACAAAATCCATAATTTCCTTTTTCCCGCCATATGCACCTACTGGCATTCCACCTCCGATTATTTTTCCTAAAGTCGTAAGGTCAGGTTTAACATTTAAAATTTGTTGAGCTCCTCCTTTAGATAATCTGAAACCTGTCATCACTTCATCAAAGATCAAAACAATGCCTTCGTTATCACAAAGTGTTCTCAATCCTTGCAGAAAGCCGCTACCTGGCACAACAAGTCCCATATTTCCTGCTACAGGCTCAATGATAATAGCAGCGATCTGCCCTTTATTGGCAGCTGCAAGATCCTGAACTGCTTTAAGATTATTAAACGGAGCGGTAAGTGTATCATTGGCCACGCCTTGAGTAACACCTGGGCTATCTGGTACACCAAGTGTTATCGCACCACTTCCTGCAGCAATTAGAAATGAGTCTCCGTGGCCATGGTAACAGCCTTCAAACTTAACAATCTTGGCTCTGTTCGTATAACCTCTTGCAAGTCTGACTGCAGCCATAGTGGCTTCAGTGCCTGAGCTAACCATTCTCACCTTCTCAATTGAAGGAATCATAGAAGTGATCAGTTCCGCCATCAAAACTTCTCTTTCTCCAGGAGCTCCGAATGAAAGTGAGTCCTTAACAGCTTCACAAACCGCTTCCTGAATACCCTTATTGGCATGACCAAGAATCATTGGTCCCCATGAATTGATCAGTTCTATATATTTATTATCATCCTCATCTATCAAGTAAGCACCTTCAGCTTTTTTGATAAATAAAGGATTTCCTCCAACTGCTCTAAATGCTCTAACAGGAGAATTAACTCCACCGGGAATTACTTTTTTCGCTCTTTCAAAAAGTTTGTGGCTTTTTTCAGTCCTCATATACTTATTTAATCTGATCTACAGAATTTGCTACTACCATTTTGTTACCCTCAAATTTTACTATCGGAACAAACAGGTTAGAATTCGAATTGGTAAAATTAAAACCATATAGGGTATAACCTTTAGTAAAGCCCTGTGCAGAGAGCCCAGGACCAAATACATTACCAAAATTCTTTAAGGCATTCCCGAAAAACCTCATCATATCATATCCTTGATAAGCATAGATTTCAGGGATGATATAAGCTTTTTTCAAAAAAGTATTTCTGAAACTTTGAACTGCGTAGCTATCATAATCTATATAGTCTGGATTGATAAAATGTACATTTCTCCTTTCAAACTGTTCAAAGGTAAGCAGAGGGAACTGCAACCATTCCTGCCTTGTGATTACAGGTGTAGAAAATTTGCTGATCTCCATTTGACTGATGAAGTTAGCAGCAATTACCTGATCGTTTGCAGCTATGAAAATATGATTGACACCTAAAAGCTTGGCAGAATCAGACAAAAGCTTTTGCATGTTTTTAAGCTTATCTTTTGCAACTTTCTCAAACTGAGTCACTGCAAATCCTTTTAGTATAATACTGTCTTTGTATCTTGTTGCCAGCAATGAATCTCTATTTTCCTGACCAAAGAATATATATACATTTTTCCTTTCTGGTGCGGTGTGAGCTTTCTTTCCTGTTCCCACAGCCATAGGTTCTACAGGGAATTTTGCCGCGGCCATTTCGGCAGCCCTACCCGCCTGAGCTTCCAGACTTGGCTGAAATAAAAACACATATGGATTTCCTTCTACAAGTTTAATATTATTGGAAAGAGGATTGATGCCTGATATCTTATTCTTTAATGCAAATTCAGCTACCAAAGGATAGTTAGCTGGAAAAATAGGTCCTATAATAAGGTCCATATTGACAAGTTCGGGAGATTTTAAAATTTGCGAAACCTTTGAATCGTCCTTTTCTGTATCATAAGGATGAAGCACAACACTAACGCCATCTTTCTTCAAGGAATCTATTGCAATTTTCATCCCTTCATACAACTCAAAGACATATTGGTAGCTTTTGCCCCATGTCTCCGGACTCAATTGCTTCTCCATAAAAGGAAAAAGTACAGCTACATGATATTCCGGCTTTTTTACTGAAGCTCTGGTAGCTTCAACAGTCTCCTTTTCCAATTTAAATTCCTGTCTCAGATATTCCAGCAGCATCTTATCTTTCTCATTCAGCTGAGCATAAGAAAGTCTGTTAACAAGATTCTTTGCTATTACTTCATCGTTTGGAAATAACTTTTGGAGGTTTTTGAGAGTGTCTATTGGAGCTTTCTGCAGATAGAAATTCTTCTGCTTATCCGCATCCTGCTTCAAATCCTTTGAATTAAGAGTACTAAGGAGTTTTACGGCTTGAAAATATCTCTGCTGTTCAAAATAAAGGTTTGCATAAAGGTAATTCACATCCTCTATTTTGTCCCAGTCCGGGTATCTTTGTTTGATCTGCATAACCATAGCTTTTCCTTCGTTCAGCTTGCCAACTTTTAGAGCCGCAAGAGAATAGTAATAAGCAGAATAAGCTTCGAATTTATTTTCTTCACTTTCCTTAGTCAACGGCAGAAAAACATCCATTGCCTGTTGATATTTACCTTCCTTAAGGAAGTTTTTACCAATCAGGAATTGTCCCTGATAGTCCGTTTGTCCCAAAACATTATTGGAGACAAAATATAGAATAAGAAAACTTAATGCGTAAGAGATTTTTTTCATCCGGTTGATCATTTTACTCCCATTCAATGGTAGCAGGTGGTTTTGAGCTTATATCGTAAACTACTCTGTTGACTCCTTTTACTTTATTGATAATCTCACTGGAAATATCCGCAAGGAATTCATAAGGAAGGTGAGCCCAGTCAGCTGTCATACCATCTGTACTTGTTACAGCTCTTAAACTTACTACGTTCTCATAAGTTCTTTCATCCCCCATAACTCCGACAGATTTAACAGGAAGCAAAATTGCTCCAGCCTGCCAAACCTTATCATATTCTCCAACTCTCTTTAAGCCAGATATGAACAGATGATCTACTTCCTGCAGTATTGCAACTTTCTCTGCAGTGATGTCTCCCAGTATCCTGATTGCTAGACCTGGACCAGGGAAAGGATGGCGACCGAGAATAGTATTGTCTATTCCAAGAGATTTTCCAACTATCCTTACTTCATCTTTAAACAATGTTTTTAAAGGCTCTACAACTTTCATCTTCATTTTTTCAGGAAGACCACCAACGTTGTGGTGAGATTTAATAGTTGCAGAAGGTCCTTTAACAGAAACCGACTCAATTATATCTGGATAAATCGTGCCTTGCCCAAGCCACTTAACATCAGATATTTTATGAGCTTCCTGATCGAAAACTTCTATAAAAACTCTTCCGATTGCTTTTCTTTTTTGCTCTGGATCTGAAAGGCCTTTTAAAGCTGAATAAAATTGTTCTTTTGCATCAACCCCAATCACATTCAATCCCATATGTTTGTAGGATGCCAATACTTCCTCAAACTCATTTTTTCTCAACAAGCCATTGTCGACAAAAATACAAGTAAGTCTGTCTCCTATAGCCTTATCTATAAGCACGGCAGCTACAGAAGAATCCACTCCTCCAGATAAGCCTAGTACTACTTTATCATTTTTTAATGTAGTTTTTAATTCTGCAACAGTAGAATCGATGAAAGTATCTGGAGTCCAATCCTGGCTACATCCGCAGATATGTACAACGAAGTTTCTTAAAATTACTTTACCTTCAAGAGAATGAGTCACCTCTGGGTGAAACTGAATTCCGTAGGTTTGTTCACCTATAACTTTATATGCAGCGACCTTCACAGACTCTGTGCTGGCCAGAATTTCAAATTTGTCATTGAGACCGGAGATTGTATCTCCATGAGACATCCAAACCTGAGAATCAGGTGTGATTTCCTTCATCAACTTGTCTGTATTGTGAATGCTCACAAGTTTGGCTCTTCCGTACTCTCTTATTTTAGAAGGCAATACATCATTGCCTGCTTTATGGGCCATTAATTGAGCACCATAACAAACACCCAGGACAGGCATTTTTCCTTTAAAAGGTGTCAGATCTATATCCGGAGCATTTACTTCGCGAACAGAACATGGACTTCCTGATAGTATTAGACCTTTTACACTGGAATCAACAGGAGGAATTTTATTGAAAGGGTGAATTTCGCAGTAAACGTTTAACTCTCTGACTCTGCGGGCTATAAGTTGAGTATACTGGGATCCGAAATCCAGAATTAATATTTTTTCAGTCATAATGTAAAATTAACATTAGTTGTCCGGTTTTTCCAAAAAAAGTAAATCCTTTCCGGAACAAGTTATAAACATACAGGAAAAAAGCGTAAAGCAGAAAGTTGAAAGCTAAAAGTTGATTTCTTAAAACCAAGAAAAGTTTGAGAGTGAAAATTTCGGAGCAAAGGAATCTACTATATTATAAAAATAGAAAAACCTGCTCATTGGCAGGTTTTCTATTCAATTCTTAACATGAAGTAATGTTATACTCCTGCTTCTATTGGTGTCAGCAACTCAAAATATTTTTCAAAATCTTTTTTCTCCAACAAAAAAGTCGGCTTATGACTTGCCCATTCTGTAGACACCTCAAAGAGGTCATTAAAGGATCTTCCACGATATACCTGGTTCTCCTTAAATTCTTTTAGCTGCTTGTTATCAGGCGTCCTAATACATTTGTACTGGATCTTTACATTATTCCTTTTCATTTGACTTGTTACCATACTACTTATACTTACTCCGGTTTAACAACAAATATTTTTAAAAAATTCATCTTGTTTGAAAATTCCGTGGATTAATTCTTTCGTTCAACTTTTCCTTGGTATAATCCACTACAACTTATTAATACTGAATAAAATAATTGCTAATTAATTCATTGTACTAATAAAGAAACTTCTACCTTCTTTCCAAATGAATGCAGTGATTTTATTTCATCTCATGTTGCTTAATCAATACAAAAGGAAAGTCTGAGTTAAGTTATGCTTTATATAATTCAACAAACAGATTTAACCTTACAATAATTGCATGAGTGGAATAATTATTTTTCACAATGTATTTATGTGACAAGTGTCATTTTAACTACAGAGATCGCTAAAGGTTATTAACAAATCATAAACCAATCTTTATTTTTTCTTAAAACATCATGAACTTTTAAAAACACTATTGATGTTGACAGATCAAACAAAGCTTCAAAAAATAAATAACCAACCATTATTATGGGTTTATTCGGAAATCTTTTTCATAATGAAATTGCCATGGATCTGGGGACTGCTAATACCCTGATCATGCTAAACGACCAGGTCGTACTAAACGAACCATCTATTATCGCAATAGATACAATTACGGGAGAACTTGTTGCCCTTGGCAGAAAAGCTATGGAAATGCATGAAAAAACTCCGGAGAACATCAAAACCATAAGACCTCTTAAGGATGGTGTTATTTCTAATTTCCATGCGGCAGAACAAATGATCAGAGGGATGATCAAAATGATTTTTGACGGTAAAAAGTCCTTAATTAAAACTGCCCAGAAAATGGTGATTTGCATTCCTTACGGAGCAACAGAAGTTGAAAAAAGAGCCGTTAGGGATTCTGCCGAAAACGCAGGTGTGAAAGAACTTTACCTTATACATGAGCCGATAGCTGCTGCTGTGGGAATCGGAATAGATATTGAGGAACCACATGGTTCCATGGTAATAGATATAGGAGGTGGTACTACTGAGATTGCAGTTATATCCCTATGCGGTGTAGTATGCAATCAATCATTGAAAATTGCTGGTGATCAGCTCAACAAAGATATTCTGAACTTCATGAGAAGAAGTCATAATCTTTTAATAGGAGAAAGATCCGCCGAGAGAATCAAGATTGAGGTAGGAGCTGCTCTTCAGGAGCTAGATGATGCTCCGGCAAACTTTACAGTAATCGGAAGAGATATGATGACGGGACTTCCGAAAGAAGTAACTGTTAATTATGCTGAAGTTTCTTCTGCTATGGAAAAATCTATATCTGTTATCGAAGAGTCTGTAATAAAAACACTTGAAACTTGTCCGCCGGAACTTGCCGGAGACATCTATAGAAAAGGTATTCATATCACAGGTGGAGGCAGTAATCTAAAAGGTCTTGACAAAAGATTGGAACAGAAGACAAAGCTAAAAATACACCTTTGTGAAAACAGTTTATTATCAGTAATAAAAGGTACTTCAACTTCATTGAAGAAAATAAAAACAATGAAGCATATACTGGTAAGATAATTTTCCTTCTCACCTATGCCGGAGATAATTGGTTTCATTCTGATTCCTGTCTCCGGCACTTTTCCTTTTATCTGTATTTTCAAACGAAAAAAATATTTTCTATCTCAATCATCTGTATTTCAGTTTAAATAAAAATTATTTTTTAATTAAATTAATATTTTGTCTTAAGCTTTTGAATCTAATATTAATTCATATACATTTGCACCGGCAAATCTATACGACCAGCTCCTGTTGAACCCCCCCAGGTCCGGAAGGAAGCAAGGGTAGACGGTAGAGCGGTGCGATATATGATTTGCCATTTTTGTTTTAAGGCTATCTCCAAACCTATACTCAGGTTGAAATTAATTCTTAGATTTGTACCTTCACTTTGTAAAAAACAATTCAAATAATGAAATTCTTTATTGACACAGCTAATCTTAATGAAATAAGAGAGGCTCATGAACTTGGGGTGCTTGACGGCGTTACTACGAATCCGAGTTTAATGGCCAAAGAAGGGATCAAAGGAAAAGATAACGTTTTTGCCCACTATAAAGCTATTTGTGATATTACTGACGGAGATGTAAGTGCTGAAGTAATTGCTACTGATTTCGAAGGTATCATCAGAGAAGGAGAAGAACTGGTAACAATCGATGAAAAAATCGTTGTAAAAGTCCCCTTGATCAAAGATGGTATCAAAGCGATAAAATATTTCTCTAAAAATGGCATCAGAACAAACTGTACACTTTGCTTCAGCCCAGGACAAGCACTTCTTGCAGCAAAAGCGGGAGCTAATTACATATCTCCTTTTATAGGCAGGCTTGATGATGTTTCAACTGATGGACTTGAGCTTATCAGCCAGATTGTCCAAATCTATGATAACTATGGGTACCAAACAGAAGTACTAGCGGCTTCGGTAAGACACCCAATGCATATCATTAAATGTGCTGAAATAGGAGCAGATGTAGCTACCTGTCCACTTAGCGTAATTACAAGTTTATTAAATCATCCATTAACTGACATAGGTTTGCAGAAGTTTCTGGCAGACCACAAAAAACTTAATGGTTAATCAGGAATCTTGCCGGAAATAAGTTCAGCAGAATGTACATTATTAAAGTAAAAGGAAAAGCTAAAATTCCAGATTACATTCAGTTAAGAGACGAAAACTTCGTTTTGGTAGCTTATTTCCGGGCAGATCGCCCTGTCAAACTTCCCAAAAAAACAGGGCTTGAAGGAAAAGAAAAACTTTTGGAAGAAGTAATAAAAGATCTTCCCTTTGGAAAACTTCAAAAACTGGAAATATAAGCAATGACATTTTCCTCCGAACCTGTAGTATCTGTTAAAGATCTTAGTATATATCAGGAAGACAGACTTATCCTGGACAATATTTCATTTGAAATTAGCAAAGGTGAGTTTGTTTATCTAATTGGAAGAACCGGAAGCGGAAAAAGTTCATTGTTAAAATCATTATATGCTGATCTTCCCTTTGAAAAAGGAAGTATTAACGTTGCAGGATACGACCTTACCAAAACTAAAAGAGCTAAGATCCCTTACCTTAGAAGAAAGATTGGCATCATCTTTCAGGATTTTCAATTGCTTCATGACAGAAATATTTCAGATAACCTTCTATTTGTAATGAAGGCGACTGGCTGGAAAGACAATGCTGCTATGAAAGCACGCTTGTCTGAAGTATTAATGCGTGTTGGACTGGGAGCTGCTTCCTTCAAATTACCACATCAACTCTCCGGTGGCGAACAACAAAGGATAGTTATTGCCAGGGCTCTGATCAATGAACCCCTGATCCTTTTTGCAGATGAGCCGACAGGGAACCTTGATCCAGAAGTTGCTGAGGAAATCTTCAATCTTTTCAAGGAAATCAACAATAGTGGCACAGCTGTACTCATGGCTACCCACAACTATGAGTTGATCAATAAATTCCCTAATAGAATCTTAAAAATCAAAGACAGAGTCCTGCTGGATTCAAAAGATAATTTGGAAAGTAATTCTTTCTAGAATAAATGGAAGATAAACATCTTCATTTGATCTCCTTTGATATCCCCTACCCAGCCGATTATGGGGGAGTTATAGATGTTTATCATAAGCTTATAAATTTTAAAAAAGCAGGAATAAAAATCATTTTACATTGCTACTTTTCCAAAAGGACTCCTCAAGGACAACTGGATGATATGTGCGAAAAGGTTTTCTATTATAAACGGTCTTCAGTCTTACCCATATTTTCAACTAAACCGTATATAGTGGCCTCAAGAAACAATCAGGAATTACTAAATAATCTCCTCCAAGATCAATATCCTATCTTTTTTGAAGGCATACACACAACTCACCTGCTCAATCACCCATCTTTAAAAGACAGGAAGAAGATTGTAAGACTGCATAATATTGAGCACCGTTATTATAAGCTTTTAGCTAAATCAGAAAGTAATTTATTGAAAAAAATATTTTTTCACATCGAATCTTTCAAACTATATCATTTCGAAAAAAGATTGAAATATGCAGATGTGCTGCTCCCTATAAGTGAACTGGAGTATACTTATTTTAAAAAAGCCTTCCCTTCGAAAACTGTAGAGCTTGTCAATGCTTTTTCTAAAGCAAATGAGGTTTCCATAAAAACGGGAAAAGGTAAATATGTTCTTTACCACGGTAATCTTTCGGTCAATGAAAATGAGATCGCTGCATTATACCTGATTAAGAACTTATCTCCTTACATATTGCTTCCACTTGTTATAGCAGGAAAAAATCCCTCTGAAAAATTAAAGCGATTCGCTTCAGATCATACTATAGAACTAATATCCAATCCTTCAGAAGAATCTCTAAGTGAATTGATTTCGAATGCCCATATCAATATTGTTTTTAGTCTATTTGAAACTGGCACTAAATTAAAATTACTGCACGTATTATTTGGAGGTAGATTTTGCTTGGCCAATGATAATGTACTCTTATCGCCTGCTCTGGCCGCATGCTGCATCAGAACCGAAGATGCCCAGACTATGATTGAGGTCATCAAAGTACTACAGGAACAGGAATTTGGCGAAAAAGAAATCCGTATCAGAACAGAAATTCTAACCAAAAACTTCCTTAATGAAGTTTCTAAAATCATTGGCATTCTCTGAAATGACTTCTACTATTTTACTGGTTGCAGATTAAATCGATCCGAAGCAAACTTTAACATAAACTGATAAGCTTCTTCAAATTCGTTTTTAATAGTCCCTACCAATATTGCTTCTCTTAGCTCGTCTTTAATATCTCCTACGACTTTCCCGGGAGTCAGATTAAATGTATCCATAATGATCTCTCCAGTAATAACAGGTTTGAAATTTCTTAACTTATCTTTTTCCTCTACTTCTTTTAATTTAAGCTCAACAGAATTAAAGTTAGTAAGATACTTCTTTACCTTCACTTCATTTTTGGAGGTAATATCAGCACGGCATAGGGTCAGTAACGCATCGATATCATCGCCGGCTTCAAACAACAACCTCCGTAAAGCAGAATCTGTAACATTCTCCTTTACCAGCGCAATAGGCCTTAAATGGAGACGCACAAGCTTTTGAACAAACTTCATTTTTTCATTCAATGGAAGTTTAAGCTTTCTGAAAATATGAGGAGTCATTCTGGCTCCTAATTCCTCATGCCCGTGAAATGTCCAGCCGATTTTTTCGTCATACCTTTTCGTTGCTGGCTTAGCAATATCATGAAGAATAGCAGCCCATCTTAACCACAGGTCATTGCTCTTTTCAGCGACATTATCCAGTACTTGTAAGGTGTGGTAAAAGTTATCTTTATGTGCTCTGTTTCCAACAGATTCCACACCTTGAAGATCCGTAAGTTCTTTAAAAATAATTTCCAATAAGCCACAATGATAAAGAAGCTTAAAGCCATAAGAAGGCTTAGGGCTCAGAACAATTTTATTTAGCTCATCAGAAATTCTTTCACATGAGACTATATTGATCCTTTCCTTGTTATCAATAATAGCCTGAAAGGTATTAGGATCTATGTCGAAGCCCAATTGGGTGGCAAATCTCACTGCTCTCATCATCCTTAAAGGATCATCAGAAAATGTGATGCCTGGATCAAGTGGAGTTTTAATTATTTTCTTTTTGAGATCAGACATTCCATTGAAAGGGTCCAACAGCTCACCAAAATTGTTTTCATTCAAACTAATGGCAAGTGCATTTATGGTAAAATCCCTCCTGTTCTGATCATCCTGTAAAGTTCCGTTTTCAACTACAGGTTTCCTTGAGTTCCTGTTGTAGGACTCTTTTCTAGCACCTACAAACTCAAGCTCTCCAACCTCCATCTTGATCATTGCCGTTCCGAAGTTCTTGAATACAACTACCGGCAGATCACCCATCTTCTGAGCCACTTTCTGTGCCAATGTTATACCACTGCCCACACACACAATATCTATATCTTTTGAAGGTCTTTTCAGCAAGAGATCTCTGACATAACCACCAATGACATAAGAGTCCACTCCAAGTTCTCTGGAAGCTTCGGCAACAATATTGAATAATTTGTTACCATTTAAAAGTTCTGAAAAATTCATTAACGAATATTCTCCGGATTATTTTCGGATAAATTTTATTTCCCCGTCAAGACCTAACTTCACAATGGTTGAAGGATTTGATGTCATATTTTCTCCATTTTTGACATCCACTACAAAATCCGCTTGTTTCAATACTGCCTCATCTATACCTGCAAAATTCATCGGAGAAGGATTGCCACTTATATTGGCAGAAGTTGAAACTATTGGCTTCCTGAATTTTTTCAGCAAGGCATTGCAAAAATCATTTCTTACAAGTCTGATAGCTATACTTCCATCCTCTCCAAGCAAATCCGGGCTTACATTTTTTCCTTTCGGATAAATTACTGTCAAGGGTCTTTCTGCAAAATCTACCAGATCCCATGCAATTTCAGGTACATTCACCACATAGTCATGCAACTGACCAATTTCATGAATGAGCACTATCATTGCTTTGGCATCCGGCCTTTTCTTTATGTCGTAAATTTTCCTGATAGCTTCAGTGTTTATTGCGTCGCAGCCCAATCCCCATATCGTATCTGTAGGATACACAATCACATTTCCCTTTTTTAACTGCTCAATACAGAGGTTAATCTCTTCCTCAGACTTCATTTAGGTTCTTTTTGTTGGTGATTTTTTTCAAAGATAGGTAGTAATTACAAATTTAAAGACTTGTATCTCCTTTTACTCCTTATTTTTTGGTCGAATTTTTCAGAATATACTGGAATACAAGCCCATCAAGAAAAGTTATAATATAAACATCCTTTGAATTGGTTAAAATTTAGGACAAGGAATTACCATATCTTTCCTTCGTACTATTTTCCTGGTCTTAAAAACATATGACAATGAAAACTCATGCGCTCCAGCAGAAGTTGTAGCAGTGAGGCTTGAAATAGTAAGATCATAACTATAGCCAATCCCCCATCTGTCTGTTCTCACTCCTACCATCACTACGACTGCATCATGATTAAAATTTTCCTGATTATATCGTTTAAATGGTATACCTCTATACCAAAGTCCTGTTACAACAGGCTCATAACAGAGATATAATCCAAGATCAAGCTGATCAAAATGCTCCTGATGCTTGTACACGAAAGTCGGAGAAATGCTTCTTTCTTTTTGCTCTCCGTATTTTTTCTTGTGCACACCCTCTTTCAGAAAAAATTTTATCCCTCCGTGAAGTGTTGTTTTTATTGGAAGTTTGTTTCCTCCTGTATTCAATGACTGATCTGGCTGATTGATATGACTGGATGCCATTCCCATCCAGAATTTATTATTATAAAATAAAAAACCTGCACCAAAGTCAAAGTAATTAATATTCGAACTTTTACCAGCTACATCATATGGTATTCCTGGCACACCATCAATCTGACTTCCAAATGTCAGATTATAATAATCGATACTTCGTGAAACATAACCAAATTGTATCCCTGGCCTGAAAACCAATTTGTTCGACAGATTTACACGAAAGGAATACATACCGCTTATAGAAGCCGACTTTAAGGCGCCCGCTCCTGCTTTATCCAGCATAGCCATCAACCCTACACCGCTTCTGAACTTTTCAAAGTTATGATCTAAAGATGCAGCATAAGTAATAAAAGGCTTTGGCAAATTTACCCATTGATATCTGTTGTTAAACATCGCCCTGCTTTCATGAGTAGCACCAGCAAAAGCAGGGTTGAGATAAAGCGGAGCAGCATAGTATTGGGAGAACTGTGTATCCTGAGCATAGGTGGTTAAGCTTAAAGCGGAAAGCAGAAAGCAGAAAGGTAAAAGCTTAAAGCTTAAAGCAAAAAGCTTAAACTTTAAAGTGGAAAACTTAAAGCTCAAAAATGACTGAGCAAATGGCATTCTAAATCCTCTTGTTTTTGTTATTATTTCTTTTGTTAAAATTGAAAGTCTTAAAAACTTGAAGTATTTATTAAAACTTAAAATCATCAAATTTACTACTTTACACTTTTAACTTTCAGCTTTTCGCTTTAAGCATTAAGCTCCGTTACCATATCAAAGTAATATCTCCAGCATACTCCTTCACCTTCCCACTTGGCATCTTCACCTTGATCCTGTACACATATACATCTTCCTGGCAAAGCTGATTTTTATAGTATCCATCCCATCCAGTTGAAGAATCTCTTGTTTCAAAAAGCATTTCTCCCCACTTATTATAGATACCCATATAAAATTCAGTAACATCATGTAAGCGTGGATAGAAGACCTCATTTAGCCCACTTCCATCTTTTTTGCCTCCATTTGACCCTCCGTGATTTGGTGTAAAAGCATTCGGAATTTCAATTGAACCTCCTTCTTCAGCTATTGCAGCATCGTCCAACTCATAAATATTCACACATCCGAATTCATTTTCAGCAGTAAGCTTTACTTTATATCTTCCTGATGTTTTATATACATGCGAAGGACTGACTTCTATAGAAGATGACTGATCTCCAAAATCCCATGTATATTTTATAGCATTATTAGATTTATTATTAAAAAAAATCGGATCAGGGATAAAAACTATCTTTGGCTGGGCTATGAAATAAGCAACCGGCACAGGTCTTACATGTATGATTGAATCTTTCAAAAGATAGTTTTCACCACCCAATCCTTTTGCTAATAACCTTACAGAATAATCGCCAGCAATGCCATAATTATGTTTTGGATTTTTAAGTACTGATGTTTCACCATCACCAAATTCCCATAAATATTGTTCTGCAAATTTAGATGTATTATTAAACGATATTTCTAAAGGCAAACAGCCCTCCCCTTCACCAATGAAGCTGGCAATTGGCGCAGTCGGTAATACATTTATATCTTTTGTAAACGAGCTTGTGCACTTGCCTGTATTTAAAGAAAGTTTGAGTTTATATGTGCCATAGAAACCATAGTAGTGAACCTGAGGATCTCTAATAGAAGAATTGTTCCCATCACCGAAATCCCATTTAATATCAAAATCTCCTTCGACACTATTGTTAGTTATATAAATTGCAGAATCCGGCAATTGAATGATGCTTGATGCAACTGTGAATTTTGCTTCAGGACCTCCCCAGACTTCAACTGACTTTGCCACTTCTGCATCACAACCATGCACGGATTTAACTTTCAGGACAACATTAAACAAAGTATCTGTTCCATTAGGGTTCTGGAATATATGCACTGGCGATGTTTCCAATGAAGAACTGCCATCCCCAAAATCCCAGCTGTAATTTGATATTAATGAACCTGACGGTGCAAACTTTGTCTTGAAAGGACTACATCCTTCCATTTCCCCGACGAAATCAGGATAAACTTCAGGAAAAACTGAAATCTTTCTAATCATAGTATCTGCACAATTATTATCAGTACCAGAAATCAGTTTTACAAAAAACTCTTTAACCAAACCCGTCTTATTTTCAAATACGTGCGACACATCTCCAAACAAAGTATCCAGCAAAACGCCATCTCCAAAGTCCCATTTGTACCATCCTGCCTTCTGACTGCTATTGGAAAAGCTAACTGATAAAGGACTGCATCCGAAAGAAATGGATTCATTAAAATCAGCCTCGGGTTTGGGATGTACAATTACTGTGTCATAAACAGTTGCTGAGCAATTAAATGAAGATAAAGCATTAAGTGATATTCGAAATAAAGTATCTCTGTCTGTTATATTCTTAAAAATGTGTGTGGGTGTTGATGAAGAGGAACTAAAACCATCAGCGAAATCCCAGTTAAACTTATATTGTGTTCCTTCGGAAGATAAACCCACTATTAGAGGATGGCATCCGTCCTTAGGTTTAGCTATAATTTTAAACTCAGGTTCAGGATATACAATTATAGTTTTACTCTTTTCTAAAAAACATCCATGATCCGTAATAGCTCTGATCGATACCGTTTCATCCTTCACTATTCCAGTCTTGTTCACAAAAGTGTGATTGAACTCCATTGAATTAACAATAGTATCTTTTCCCTGAATTGTCCACTTAAAGGAAGAAGCTAAAGAAGAATTATTAGATAGCTTTACAATAGAAGGGCTGCATTGAGGTACCTGAGGTGTGAACAAGAAATCAGATACAGGAGCCGGATAAACAGTAACATTTTGTATTAACGTATCCAAACAACCCTTATCAGATTTGGCAATAAGTTTCAAAGGAAATTCCAGAACATCGCTCCCTTTATTTAAATAAGTATGAGAGATCGTATCTAAATTATCTGAAGTAACAAGTCCCGGAGAGCCATCTCCAAAACTCCAATCATATGCAAAAGTATTTTGCGATTTGTTCGCAATCTTAACATCAAAGGGTGTGCAGCCATTCCAATTATCTGACTCAAAAGAAGGAACCGGCAAGGATGAAACAACAGTATAAATTGTGTCTTTCCTCTTACATATATCAGTAGAAGCCTCAATGATTACTTCGTAACTTCCGGGAGCATTATATAAATGAACGGGTTCTTTTACCGAAGCAGCTGCTCCATCTCCAAAGGTCCATGACCAGGATGTAATTTCTGTTCCCGGCGTATATGGACTAAGATATTTTGCAGGAATTGGCCTTTCAAAAGTGCCATCGGGTAATTGCCATCCAACAGACAAATGATCATCCAGATTACTTTCTTTGTGCAGTGCTTCAATGTAGTATCTCTGATTTGCTTTCAAAAAAACTGGCAATGACTGCTGAGAAATATATCTGTTCCACTGTCTTAATGTAGTGGTACCAGACACATAAGCTATTTTTGTTTTATCAGAAACCTTTGCACTTGAACTAAGCCAAAGCTCAGAATCTCCATTACTTGAGATCCAGAAGGTATATATGCCGTCTACAGGAGGACATATAAATCCATATATTCTGGAGCCATAATTATCCCCAATATTAACAGGACCTTCAAAATAATTGGTTAGCAATGAAGTTCGGGACGGCTTATTCGGAAAGTTAACATTGGCTGTAAGTGTGGCAACAGTCGCAGCTCCGGTGATATTATCCCATTGTTCTCTCAAAATTGATCCTGTGGCACAAGATACTGCAGGCAATAGATCTGATAGATTTTTAAACTCATTTATATCTCCCAGACAAACTGGGTCAGAGGAAATATTAAAAGAAATATCCGGAGGAACAATTACTGCGGCACTTCTTTCAGAAATACAGTTAAGACTATTACGCCCTATCAACTTAACACTATAGTAACCAGGTTCAAAATCAATAGTCCATGGGCCACTACCCGATTGCGTTATTCCATTACCAAAATCCCAGGCAAAAGAAGATGCGTTTGTGGAAATATTTTTAAACAGAACAGAGGCCTTTCCACAACCTGTAGGTTTATCAAAAGTAAAATTCGCTTGTGGAAGTCCTAGCACGGAAACTGATGAAGTAGAAGTATCAGAGCAGCCAAGAGCTTTGTCCTGAACTGCAGCCATTTTGATAGTATAATTTCCCGCAGTGTTATATTTATGGTAAAGTGAAGGATTATTATTTTCTACCCAGCCCGTTCCATCACCGAAATTCCATCTAAATCTGTTTGCTCCACCAGTTGAAGTATTTTGAAAAAAAACTGAATCCCCAGCGCAAATAGCCGAAGTTGAAGTGTTAAATTGAGAAAAAGGAGGATCAATGATTTCTACTTTCATAGAAGTCTGATTTACTCCACAAAAGTTGGAATCCAGGAGCGTGATATTATAAATGGTACCGGGAGCACCGGTAATATAAGCTTTAAGAGACTTGTTTACAGGAGTTGCCTGAAGCCATGGGGTTGAAATTCCCAAATCAGAGGAAATCCATTTTATTTTCCTTGCCTGCTTATTATTACAATTATATTTAGAAACATCCTTAAATGTCACCGAATCTGCCCCGCAAATTTGCTGCACAGACGCACTGATGATAGCAGAATCAGTATCCCAGAAATTAAAAGGACCGTAACTGGCAAATGATGCATCGCACAAACCTGTCGCAGTGAGTCGGACAATCATATTACAACTGGATGTTCCTTTTTGGTAAGTATGCAACATTAACTGACCCGCATTGGAAGCATCAACCAGATCTTTAGTCCCATCTCCCCATGACCATTCAAATTTTGTAAATGCCGAAGTGTTGGTGGAAGTGTTTTTGAAGGTTAGAATATTAGGGGCACAGGTACTGGCTCCTATGGTAGGCGGCAAAGCTGCTGCACCCGCTTTCCTGTCATTAATAAAAGTTCCCGTTATTGTTTTCTTGGTACAGCCTGCTTTGGTTTCGGAAAGTGTTATTGTAAATTTTCCCAAACCAAATGAGTGAGAAAGAATAGTATTGGAAGGCCAGAATACACCTGATACTACAGCAGAACCATCACCAAAATCAATGGTATAATTCTGAATGTCATAAGGAGACATCAACTCTAGATTGTATATATCCGGATCAGTTTCGTTATCGATACAATTGACCCACGTTTGGGAAGAGCTGGGATTTGCATAGGTTAAATCATATAATTCTGGTAAAGCACACTGACCTAAGGCCTCAAAAGAGCCTAGACTCAATAAAAGTAAAACACAAATTTTCCAGGTAAATGATATTTTTTCACGCATAAATACAATCCAACCTATCAAAATATATCCGTTAAACAATTGATTTGGTGTGCCTTTTTTGCAGAAAACAACTTCACAAGATAATCAAAAAGTAAGAATGATAGAACTTATTTTGATGGATTTCCATTTCAAAAAGGTGGATTCATGGTATATTCTTATTAAAGTTTCAGATTCTCAGCTTTTCAAAAAAATAATACACAAAAAAAGGGTTTTGTATAAATTTATAAGACGAAACATATACCTTTGTATCCCATAAGTAAAATAGAGTCTTTTTAGTACTTATGGCTTCTGCTAAATATATCTTTGTAACCGGAGGGGTAACCTCATCATTAGGAAAAGGAATAATCTCCGCATCACTTGCGAAACTGCTTCAGTCCAGAGGATTTTCCGTCACCATTCAAAAATTTGATCCCTATATTAATATAGATCCAGGGACACTTAATCCTTATGAACATGGCGAATGCTATGTAACTGAGGATGGAGCGGAAACGGATCTTGATCTAGGTCACTATGAGAGGTTTTTGAATATCAATACTTCTCAGGCAAATAATGTCACTACCGGAAGAATTTACCACAATGTAATTTCCAAAGAAAGAGAAGGTGCATTTTTAGGAAAAACCGTTCAGGTTATTCCTCACATCACAGATGAGATCAAAAGAAACTTTCTTGCTTTAGGAGAAAAAGGAAATTACGACATAGTCATTACAGAAATAGGTGGATGCGTAGGAGATATTGAATCTCTTCCTTTTATAGAAGCTGTAAGACAATTAAGATGGGATCTTGGTCCTCATGACACTCTCGTGATACACCTTACCCTGGTTCCATTCCTTAAAACAGCAGGAGAATTAAAAACCAAGCCAACCCAACATTCTGTAAAACAGCTTTCTGAATCAGGAATCCAACCGGATATACTTGTTTGTCGCTCAGAACATCCAATCCCTGCAGAAATCAGAAAGAAGCTTGCCCTGTTCTGCAACGTAAATGTTAACTCAGTAATTGAATCACTTGATGCTGAAACGATTTACGATGTTCCTTTATTAATGAAAAAGGAAAAACTGGACGAAAGAGTGTTAACCAAGCTGAAACTTCCACATAAAGGAGAAGCTCAAATCGACACCTGGAAAGATTTTCTAGGGAAACTGAAAAATACTACCCATGAAGTGCAGATTGGTCTTGTAGGAAAATATGTAGAATTACCTGACGCTTATAAATCTATTGCTGAAGCATTCGTACATTCGGGTGCAGAAAATGAATGTAAGGTAAAAATCAAATGGATTCAGTCAGAACATCTTACTGCCGAAACTATTCCATCTGTTTTAGGTAATCTTGATGGGATATTAGTAGCACCTGGATTCGGAGAAAGAGGAATTGAAGGGAAAATTCAAGCCGTAAAATTTGCCAGAGAAAACCATATTCCATTCTTTGGTATATGTCTTGGAATGCAATGTGCGGCTATCGAGTTTGCAAGAAATGTTGTGGGAATTAAAGACGCTGCATCTGCTGAATTAGACAAAAAGACTCCTAACCCGGTTATTGATATGATGGAATCTCAGAAAAACGTCACTAAAAAAGGCGGAACTATGAGATTGGGAGCTTATCCTTGTGAGATAACCAAAGGAAGTAAAGCTTATCATGTGTATGGTAAAACCAAAATTACCGAAAGACACAGACACAGATATGAATTTAACAACAAGTATCTGAAACAGTTTGAAAAAGCAGGAATGATTGCATCCGGAATAAATCCGGATACTGGTCTTGTAGAAATTATAGAATTAAAGGATCACAGATTTTATATCGGTACACAATTTCACCCAGAGCTGAAGAGTACAGTATTAAATCCACATCCGCTGTTTGTAAAATTTGTAAAAGCAGCAATTGAGTTTTCAAAAGAAAAGGAGTCTAAAACAGAATAATAACCTAAAATATTTTTAGATAATTAATAATTTAAGATGGATAAGAATCAGGTTACGGGGATAGTGTTAATTACTGCCATGATGCTATTGTACTTTATGTACTTCGGGCAAAAAGATAAACCCCAACCAAACGCACAACAACAACAATCTACTCAGGTCATTCTCAAAAAATCAGAAGCAGAACTTCCTGATTCGGTAATAAAACAGCAATTAAAAGCTGCCTATGGAGAACTTGCAAATCTGGCTTCCGGAGAAGCAAAAGATGTTGTAGCTGAAAATAAAGACCTTAAGGTAACTTTTTCTTCAAAAGGTGGAAAAATCAAAAGCGTACTTTTGAAACACTACTTAACCGACCAGAAAAAACCTTTATATCTTATAAGTGAAGAGAATAGCAACATTTCCCTTCTTGCTGCGTCTAAAACTGGGAATCTTGACTTATCGACTCTATTTTATCAAGCTGAGACTCAAAAGGCAGGAGATACTACAAAGATAATTTTCAAGGCTACCTTATCTCCAGGAAATGCTATTTCCCAAACTTATTCAATTGCACCTGAAGGATATCTCGTTAATTATGATCTGAAATTTGACGGAATGCAAGGTATTCTGTTAAACCAGCCTGTAACTTTTGACTGGAGAGCAGATGCACCAAAAGTGGAATATGACCTTAAACAAAGTAGAATTACTACTTCTGTAAATTATTATACAGTAAAAGATGGCTTTGATCATCTAAAGGAAACCTCTAATGATCCGGAAAGCGCTACATTAAGTGAGCCAATGAAATGGGTTTCCATGAAGCAAAAATTCTTCAACGCTGGATTTATAGCTGAGAATGAATTTTCAAATGGAGCTGTTAAAAGCCATGTGAAACAAGGTGATACAACAAGTTTGAAGCATCTTGAAGCTTCAGTATCATTGCCATATAATGATTTAACTTCCGGAAAAGGAAAATATAAATTCTATTTCGGACCAAATCATTATCAGACACTTAAAGCAGTTCCTGCTCCAGACTATGATAAAAACGTTTATCTGGGCTGGCCTGTAATCAACCTGATCAACAGATTTATTGTAATTCCTGTATTTAATTTCTTTGAAACATTTATAGGAAATTACGGGGTTATCATCATCATTCTCGTCTTTTTATTAAAAGCTATATTATTTCCTCTTAGCTACAAGTCATACATTTCAATGGCTAAAATGAAAGTATTGAAGCCGGAAATTGACGAAATAAAGGAAAGAAATGGCGATGACATGCAGAAAGTGCAGGCAGAGCAGATGCAGTTATACCAAAAAGTTGGGATTAACCCTTTAAGCGGTTGTATTCCTGTACTTTTACAGACTCCAATCCTTCTTGCGATGTTCAACTTCTTCCCGAACTCAATAGAGCTAAGACAAGAGCCATTCTTATGGGCGCATGATTTATCCACTTACGATTCTATCTTCTCGTGGAACACTCATATCTGGGGTCTAAGCGATACTTACGGAAATCACTTCAGCTTATTTACCTTCCTGATGACTCTTTCTACCCTCCTATTAACCTGGGTAAACAATCAGGTAAGTACAGTTACCGGACCAATGAAATCAGTTTCATACATTATGCCGGTAGTCTTTATGTTTGTTCTTAACTCCTTCCCTGCAGGTTTAAGTTTCTATTACCTTGTATCAAACTTAGTTTCTATTGCACAGCAATTCATCATCAAAAGATTTGTTGATGAAGACAAAATCAGAGCTGTTTTAGATGAAAACAGAAAGAAATTTGCAACTACAGGAGGAAAAAAATCTAAATGGATGCAGAGAGTAGAGGAAGCTATGAAGGCTAGAGACGAAGAAATTAAGAAGAAGAAGAAATAAAGCGGAAAGCTAAAAGCTTAAGGCGTATAGTTAAAAAGCAGAAAGTCAAAACTTATATTTTGATTTTCTGCTTTTTTCATAGTCAGTAAATCTTTTTATTCAATAATATCTAAAATCCCTTGAATATTTTCGTCAGAAAGATTGGGAAGATTTGTTTACTTTCAACTTTCCGTTTTAAGCTTTAAGCTCAAATTAACTATCTAACATCCAACAAACTTCCACTTATCCACATACTTTCCACAGCCCCCAAGTGCAAAATATGTGCATAATAAAATAAACAATTAGCTTACCTAAATTTCATTTTATCTTAATTTTAAAAATCACTTTGTCAGAAATTTTGAAAATATGCTAGATTGGATATCTTTTAAAAATTTGATAAAGCAAAATTTTGAAAGAAAATTGATGTCTGTAACATCAACCGCTAAGTAAAAGCTTCGTTTGAAAAATACCGGATTTAAATTCCGGCATTATTTTCGAAGCATAAAAATCCTCATTCAGCCTGATTTTCTTAAGTAAAGAAAATCAATCAATTAAAAAACAGACAAGTATCTGAAATATAAATTGATTACCTGAAGCAAAAATAATTGCACAATGAGGCGAAAAAGCGTTAATTTTATTGGAAATAGGAGATTCAGTTAAACTTAATTATTTTAATTTAAATGGGTAAAATCATTGCAATTGCCAATCAAAAAGGTGGAGTAGGTAAAACCACAACCGCTATCAACCTGGCTGCCAGTCTTGCAGCTTTGGAATTTAAGACCCTATTGGTAGACGCTGATCCTCAGGCTAACTCAACCTCAGGATTAAGTTTTAACCCAAAGACAATTGAAAAAAGTATTTATGAGTGCATGGTTGACGGAATAAATGCTGATGAGCTTATTCTTACCACTAATGTAGCTTATCTGGACCTCCTGCCTGCTCACATCGACCTTGTAGGTGCTGAAGTAGAGATGATCAGCCTTGATCACAGAGAGGAAAAGATGAAAGAATCTTTAAAAAATGCCAAAGAAAGATACGACTACATAGTTATAGACTGCTCACCTTCTCTTGGTCTTATCACTGTAAACGCTTTGACCGCTGCTGATTCTATACTAGTTCCGGTTCAGTGCGAATACTTTGCACTTGAAGGATTAGGAAAACTTCTTAACACGATCAAGATCATCCAGACCAGACTTAACACTGCGCTTGAAATCGAAGGAATTCTACTTACAATGTATGATCCAAGGGTAAGATTATCAAATCAGGTAGTGGAAGAAGTTAAAACTCACTTCCAGCATCTGGTATTTGAAACCATTATCCCTAGAAATATTAAACTCAGTGAGTCTCCAAGTTTTGGTTTGCCTGTGATTGCTCACGATGCAGAAAGCAAAGGAGCTATCAGCTATCTGAACCTTGCTCAGGAGATTCTTGAAAGAAATAAAGTCGCATTAAGTTAATACCCGATTTCAATGAACGATAAGAAATCAAATATACCTCAAGCAAAAAAGAGTGTTTTAGGAAGAGGTCTGGGAGCCCTGCTTCAGGATTCCGATACCGCAAAACCTGAAAGAAAAGTAGAAGTAGTAGAAAAAGCGCCGGAAAGTGCAATCAACGAAATACCTGTTGACAGCATTGAAGTCAATCCTTATCAGCCAAGAACTCATTTTGACCAGGAAGCCCTTCAGGAGCTTTCTGAATCTATAAAGGTTCAGGGTATTATACAGCCAATTACAGTAAGACAACTTTCACCTGGGAAATACCAGTTAATTTCGGGAGAAAGAAGACTTCAGGCTACCAAACTTGCTCAGATTCCTAAAATAACTGCCTATATAAGAACCGCTAACGACCAGCAAATGCTGGAAATGGCTCTTATTGAGAACATTCAGAGAGAAAACCTTAATGCTCTTGAAATTGCATTAAGTTATCAGAGGTTAATTTCTGAATGCAGCCTGAAGCAGGAGGAACTAGGAGAACGTGTGGGAAAAAACAGAACCACGGTTACCAATTATTTAAGACTTCTGAAACTTCCGCCAGACATTCAGGCAGCTGTAAGAGACAACAGGATCTCCATGGGTCACGCAAGAGCCTTGATTACCATTGAAAGAATCGATGATCAGCTCAGCATCTTCAAAAAAATTCTGGAAGAGGAATTATCAGTTAGAAAAACAGAAGATCTGGTAAGATCAATATCTCAGCCTTCCTCCCAAGCAAAAGTTTCAGAATCGAAAAGTGAAGACAAGAAGACATATTTCAATCCGGAAATTGTCCATATACAGACAAAATTGTCTACACATTTCGGAACAAAAATCAATATTAATTGTGATAAACAAAACAAAGGCGAGATTAAGATCCCATTTGTTAATGCTGATGATTTAAATCGGATATTAGATATATTAAATTTTTAGATATGATATTAAAGCTGGTAAGACCCATTGTATTAATCACCGTTATAACTTTTTTTAATACAATGGGGGCCACAGCCCAGGATGATACCCTTTCTCAGGCACCCGTTAAAAAATCAAAACCCAAACACAATTACAGACCAGGAAGAGCGGCTTTGCTTTCCACCGTTCTGCCGGGAGCCGGACAGTTTTATAATCGCAGATACTGGAAACCTCCTATTTTATATGCAGGGGCTGCTGCACTTATTTATTGGATAAATTTCAATTCTACTGAGTACAACAAATTCAATACAGCTTATGCCAGTCGGGTAGCTTTCAGGGCAACTGATACTACAAATGCTTTAACTCAGGTAGGAACCCCTTATGAAGACTTTAGTGATAATGAATTAAGGGTAACTAGGGATGCTTATAGAAGGGATCTTGAATTTTCTATAATCATTTCTACAGCGGTCTATGCTCTTAACATTGTAGATGCATATGTGGATGCCCACCTTAGGCAGTTTGATATTAATGAAGATATTTCTTTATCTGTGCATCCGCTTTTATATTCCTATAATTATTCCCAATTTGCAGGAGGAATAAAGTTAAACTTTACTATAAAATAAATGAGAATTTTACTTTTGGGCTATGGCAAAATGGGAAAAACCATTGAGCAAATTGCCATAAGTCGTAACCACACTGCTCCCTTCAAAATCGATCTTGAAAACTATAGTTCACTTACTTCAATAACCAAAGATCAGGTTGACGTTGCTATTGAATTTACACAGCCAGAGAGCGCATATAACAATGTAAAATACTGCATAGAACAAGGTATACCGGTTGTTTGCGGAACCACAGGTTGGCTTGAAAAGAAAAAAGAACTGGAAGAACTTTGTAGAAAAAATGGAAGTGCTTTCTTTTATGCTTCAAATTTCAGTGTAGGAGTTAATCTATTCTTTCATTTAAATAATATACTTGCCAAAATCATGAATCCTTTCCCTGAATATGAAGTAAGCATGGAAGAGATTCATCATAAGCAAAAGCTGGATGCTCCAAGCGGAACTGCTATTACCTTAGCAGAAGGCATTATCGATGCTACTCCAAAAATCAATAACTGGGTAAACCAACCGACAAAAGATAAAAATCTTTTGGGAATCACATCCAAAAGACTTGATGCGGTACCAGGCACTCATACTGTTTATTATAATTCCCCCGTTGATACTATTGAAATTACACATACAGCACATTCCCGCGAAGGATTTGCAAAAGGTGCGGTAGTAGCTGCTGAATGGCTGGTAGGTAAAAAAGGTGTTTTCGGCATGGATGATATGCTAAAAATCAGTTACTAAGAGGAGAAAATTATTTTTTAATAAATCATATAAGGTATGAATTTAAAATTCTGGGAAAAGAAAAAAGAACCACAAAAAAAGAAATCCAAAAGCAGAGAATGGGTTGACGCAATTGTATTTGCAGTTGTGGCTGCTACCCTCATCAGGTGGATTTTCATGGAAGCTTTTACTATCCCGACTCCTTCCATGGAAAAATCATTGCTAGTAGGTGACTTCCTATTTGTAAGTAAATTTCATTATGGAGCCAGAACCCCTAAAACTCCTTTACAGATGCCATTGACGCATCAGAAAATATGGGGAACAGATATACCTTCCTACCTGGACTGGATACAATTGCCTCAATACAGGCTCCCTGGTATCAGCAAGGTTAAAAACAATGATGTTGTTGTATTTAACTGGCCACCGGAAGAAGGATATCCAACTGACCTGAAGACCAACTATATCAAAAGATGTATTGCTATTGGGGGAGACACTATAACCCTCAAAAAAGCTAAAGTTTTTGTTAACGGTAAACCTGTTACAGATCCTCCAAAATCTCAATACAGATATTTTATGGAAACACCGGAAGTATTCTCTTCAAAAGAATTCAGAAAATATGGAGTTACGGAATATCAGCCAGTTCAAAATGGGTTCTATATCTTTACCACAGAGGAGCAAGCTAATGTATTTAAAGGTTTTCAGGGAATTAAAAGCGTAGAGCCGATCATCAGACCTGCAGGTGATCCGGAGCCGAGAATATTTCCAAACTCATCCAAATTTATCTGGAACGAGGACAACTTCGGACCTCTTTGGGTGCCTGCAGAAGGTGCTACTATTCAGCTAACACCTGAAAACATTATTCTATACGGAACCACGATTAAAAATTACGAAAACCTGGAAGACGTAAGATTAGAAGATGACAAGTTGTTTATTGATGGTAAAGAAGCGAAAGAATACACCTTCAAGCAGAATTACTATTTCATGATGGGTGACAACAGACACAACTCATTGGATTCAAGATACTGGGGCTTCGTGCCGGCAGATCACATAGTTGGAAAGGCCTTGTTTATCTGGCTTTCACTTGATCAGAACGGAGGTGTCACAGATAAGATACGCTGGAACAGATTCTTCAACATTATTAAATAATAAAAAATCCCGGACCTAAAATCCGGGATTTTTTTATGGTATCTTTAAAAACTAGCCCCAATCCTAAAAATTAAAATTCTGAGATTATGGATAAGGAGACGCCAGCATGTGAGTCTCCACACTTTAAATCCAGATTTGAGCTTCCTTTCTTACAACTTAAAACCTATTACTTACAACTTAATAATTACCAGTCAATCTCCTTTTTGCCCATTTTCCTCAAATATTCATTTGTTTTGCTAAAATGATTATTCCCAAAAAATCCTCTCTCAGCTGAAAATGGCGAAGGGTGCGCAGATTCCAGCACCAGGTGCTTTGAACGGTCAATTACACTGCCTTTTTTCTGAGCATAAGCCCCCCAAAGTATAAAAACCAAATGTTCCTTTTCTGAGGACAAAATCCTGATTACTTCATCAGTGAACTCTTCCCAACCTTTTTTCTGATGTGACCCTGCCGTATTTGCACGAACTGTTAGAGTGGCATTTAACAAAAGTACCCCTTGTTTGGCCCATCTTTCGAGGTTACCAGATTTTGGTATCGGCTTGCCCAGATCCCTATTAATTTCTTTAAAAATATTCTTTAACGACGGAGGCAGGGCAACATGATCAGCTACAGAAAAACACAATCCATTTGCTTGTCCCGGTCCATGATATGGGTCTTGTCCGATAATTACAACCTCTACATTATCAAATATACACCACTCAAATGCATTAAAAATCTGATTTCCGGGAGGATAAATTGTATGGTTTTGCCTTTCCTCTTTTAAAAAGTTTACCAAATTCTGAAAATATGGTTTTTCAAACTCCTGGGAAACTCTTGCCTTCCAGGAAGGCTCTATTTTAACATCCATTTTAACCTAAAATTTTTAGAGTCTCAATTTAAAATCAGATTATTCAATAGACAAATTGTACTTAATTAATTTTAATAAACAGATATTATCAGCCATCAATAAGGGCCTTTGATGTAGCGCTCAGAGCCTAAAAGATTTTCAAACAAAATCATTGATTTAAAAAAACTTCTCTTTAACTTTAGAGTTAAGAGTCAAAACTTCAAAACTCAGAAAAATATGGTAACAGAAATCACAGATGGTCTTAAAGTCAGCGTGGTTACCTCTTACCAGCCTGAGTATTCCAGCCCTTCTCAATCTCATTTTGTTTTTACCTATAAAATCAGAATTGAAAATTTCAGCAATTACACAGTGCAATTACTTAAAAGACACTGGTATATCTATGATGCAAATGGCATTATAAGAGAAGTAGAAGGCGAAGGCGTTGTAGGACAGCAACCTGTAATAGAACCAGGCCAGGCTCATGAGTATGTGTCAGGTTGTAATCTCAAAACAGAGTTGGGAAAAATGAAAGGTTCTTATCTTATGGAAAGAATCGTAGACGGAAAGCAATTCAAAGCAGTTATTCCGCAATTTGTAATGGTTGTGCCTTATAAACTAAATTAATTTTCTAACAGAGTACTTTTTCAGTGAAGCGTTTTTTCTTTTTTATAACTAGTTATTTAAAATATTTTTTTTCATCCAAAGACGAACATTCAATTCACAGTCCTTTTGTCTTTAACCTCTACAGAGATATCATAAAAAAGAAAAAGCATTATTATGCTTTTGAAGATCTGAATAAGATCCGATACCATCTTTTATCTGATAGAACAGCTCTTAAAATTAATGATCTGGGAGCTGGCTCTAAAGTGAACCAGAGCAAAGAGCGATTTGTCTATGATATTGCAAAAAACTCCGGTAAAAGCTCCAAAATTTCAGAATTACTTTTCAGGCTGACCAATCATTTTCACCCTTCTACCTTGATAGACCTTGGTACCTCAGTAGGATTAACCACTTTGTATTTATCTAAAGCATCTCAGCATGGCACTATATATTCATTTGAGGGTTGTCATGAAACAGCTGAATATGCTAAGAAACTATTCAAATCTGCCAAATCAGATAACATCATTACAATAGAGGGAAACATTGACAACACACTACCCGCACAGTTAGAAAAAATCAAAAAAATAGACTTTGCTTATTTTGATGCCAACCACACCTATGAAGCCACCAAAAGGTATTTCGAATGGTGCATCAAAAACATCCATAATGAGACACTTTTTATTTTTGATGATATCCACTGGTCTCCCGGAATGGAACTTGCCTGGAAGGAGATAACAGAAGATCCTAGAACGGTGGTCACTATTGATCTCTTTGACATTGGCCTGGTGTTTTTCAGAAAAGAGCAACCGAAGCAGCACTTTATTTTGAAGCTATAAGCTCAAAGCAGAAAGCTCAAAGTTAGATTTATTTACTTTTAGCTTCCTGCTTTGAGCTTTTTGCTTACAATGCTTGTCTCAACCTCACCAACTTAATCATAAGATCTTCAAGATAATCTAATTTAAGCATGTTAGCGCCATCGGATTTTGCTACGCTTGGATTGGGGTGTGTTTCGATAAATAACCCGTCTGCCCCTACTGCTATTGCTGCTTTTGAAATTGTCTCAATTAGCTCTGGCTTTCCTCCAGAAACTCCTGAGGCCTGATTGGGCTGCTGAAGTGAATGCGTACAGTCCATAATTACAGGTACTCCTGTTTCTTTCATGGCTGGAATGTTTCTGTAATCTACCACCAAGTCAGTATATCCAAATGTATTACCTCTGTCGGTCAGCATTACCTTTTTATTTCCAGCATCTATAATTTTGTCTACTGCAAATTTCATAGCCTCTCCGGAAAGGAACTGTCCCTTTTTCACATTCACAACTTTTCCTGTATTCGCAGCAGCAATCAAAAGATCTGTCTGACGACAAAGGAAAGCCGGGATCTGCAGAATGTCTACGTATTTAGCCGCCAATGCTGCATCACTGCTTTCGTGAATATCTGTAACTACAGGTACGCCAAATTTAGCCTTTACTTCAGCTAGGATTTCCAATGCCTTCTCATCCCCAATTCCCATAAAGGAACCACCTTTTGTACGATTAGCTTTTTTAAATGAGCTTTTGAAGATATATGGAATTTTAAGTTTTTCAGTAATAGCAATTACTTTTTCAGCTACCTCAAAGACATTTTCTTTGCTTTCTACCACACAAGGACCAGCAATCAGAAAGAAGTTTCCGGAATCAGTATGTTTGATTTCCGGCAAAAAGGATTTGATCATTATATACTTTTTATTTTTTTATCAGATAAATAAACAACTCCCTACCCGCACGAGGTGGAATTGAATTAGTACAAGTTTCGAAATATTTTATTTCAAAATAAGGACGAAAATAAGAAATATATTCCTCTTTTGTGCCCCCGAATGGTGGTTTATCATTATTTAAGGTATCATTAAAGAGAACACCTACAAGTCTGCCCCCGGGTTTGAGTAACTCTGCCATTTTAGCTGCGTATTCAGGTCTCAGTTTTGGATCCAGGGCACAAAAGAAAGTTTGCTCTATAATAATATCAAATGAGTCTTTTAAAAGAAAAAAATCAACATGCAAAAGTTGTTCAGCTGGAAACTCTGGAACTCTTTTTTTAAAATTCTCTAGGGGAAAAGCGGAAATATCAGCTACAAAAACATTTTTAAACCCGGAACGGAAAACATACTCAGCTTCATGAGCGTTTCCACATCCGGGAACTAAAACGCGGAGATTCTTGTCTTTATCGTCAAGTTGATCAAAATAATCCTTAATCGGAGTAGTTATATTGGAAGCATCCCAACCAGTGTCGTTGGAGACGTATCTTTGATCCCAAAATTCTTTATTTAGATTCATATCTAGCTGTAATTAACGCCCTTTTTTAAAAAAAAATTGATAAAATTGAATATATAATTAATTTTACAACGTAAACTTTAACAAAAAAGACACCTATTAACCAACAATCATGGCCGAAGTTAACGAACCAAAAGAAACGCAAAAAAGCGGAAGCAAAAAAGGCTTGATCATTGCTTTCATCATTATCTTATTGGCTATCAATGCCGTACAACTTTTTCTCAATATCAATAAAAGCAATGATATTGCAGTAAAGGACCAACAAATTGTTGAAGCAAACGCAAAAATTGACAGCACAACTTCAGAGTTGACCAAAGCAATTGACGACCTGAAATTAAAACAACAGGAGATTGCAAGACTTGGAGGGGATACTGCCACACTTGGAGAACAAATCAGAAGTCTGGAAGCGGAAAGTGTAAAACTGAAAAATGAAAGTGCTGCTAATTACAGCAAATACATTAAAATCAAGAAAGAGATAGACAAAGCAAATCAGATTGCCCGTGAAGCTTCAGCAGAAGTTGACAGACTTAAAGCTCAGCTAGCAGTTGCTGATTCAAGCATTAAAGATTACCAGAATAAAGTTGTTGCCAACCTAGACACTATTAGTAAACTAAAAGTTACCCAAAACGAACTTGCTGAAAAAGTGGCAATTGCCAGCGTATTAAAAGCAGAAAGTTTCCAAATAGACGCTATCACAGCAAAAGGTAAAGTTAAAGATGGTGGTGAGTTTAAAGCTAAGAGCATTGATAAACTAAAAATTTCATTCTACTTAGGCGATAACAAAGTTGCTAAACAGGAAGGAAAAGAGATTATTATGAGAGTGATCGAGCCAGATGGAAGCGCATTGTTTGATGTAGGAACAGGTGGAGGAAGCTTCCAGTTTGAAGGCAAAGAGATTTTTTACACCTTGAAACAAGATGTATTGTTCGACAACAGAAAACCTCAGGTTGTTTTCACCTATGTTAAAGGTAGTGCTTACAAGCCAGGAAAACATAATGTTGAAGTTTATTCAGAAGGACATAAAATTGGAGAAGGAAGCTTCTTAGTGAAATAAGTTTTTGAGCTGAAAGTTTAAAGCTAAAAGTATAAAGGAACCCTGACGAGATGATCGTCGGGGTTTTGTGTTTTTATGGCTTTCAAAGTAAGATTAATTAAGATTTAAAAGAAACGAAGCAGCGTCGTTTCCTTAACTTCGTACATAGTAAAAAAATAATTTAATTTTTATATGAAAAGAGTACTACTGTTTTTATTGATTTTTATTCCATTTTGGGTAAATGGACAAGGATTCATAAAATATCAACAAGGAATGTTTCCAGCAATTAAAGTCGACCAAAAAGGAAATTTTGAGGGATTAAGTATTTATAAAACTACTGGACCAGATAATTTTTGCAAGTTTGATTCATTAGGAAATACTCTTTCCTCAATAAACTTTTCTAATTCTCTTTCCTCTTTGTATGGAAGCGAAATTTATCCAGCAGATAGTAATAAGTACCTAATACTTGGCTCTGAAAATCAAATTTACAAATTAATAAAAACAGATACATTGGGAAATATTCTGTGGAATACTTCTCTTCCTTCTATAAAATCAAACCCAACTATTAAAGAAGATATTCAAAAGCACATAGTGATAGCATACGGACGCTCCGGTAACAGTATTTCAATCCTAAATCCTGGGGGTGAAATTCTTTCATCAAAATCATATTCATTTTCAATTGCCGAAGTTTTTTCTACTTCAACTGGCTACTTAGTAGTTGGTAGCATAGATAATTACCTGATAGCTGCTGAAATCTTTGAAAATGGAGATATAGTTTGGATAAAAAAGTACGAGGGATCATTTTATAATTTTGTCCAAATTACTAAAGATGGCAGCTTCATTGCAGCCTTTAACAATGGTGATTTCATACGGTATAATAATAAAGGAGAAACTCTTTGGACTAAAAAACTATCTAATGCTATATCTGTAAATTCAATTGCTGATGGTCACCTAATAGCGGCATTTTCAGACGGCACTATTATTAGATTTGATGAACAAGGAAATACATTATGGTCGAAAAAAGTCTTTTCAAAAGCTAAATTTCATAGTATCTCCTTCTCAGACAATGCTATTTTTGCTGGCTACTCAGCCGACAAAATTGATTGCTATATTACGAAAATAGATTTTGATGCCAATCTACTTTGGAACTCTCTTATTAAAACTAGTGAAATTGAAACGATTACACCTTTATCCGATGGGGGATTCATAGCAACATGTACAACCTATGCACAAAAAAGATATATCGGCTATACGTTGTTTGCAAGGGGGGATAAAAACGGCAAGATCTATCCGAACTATATTAAAGGCAAAATAATCAATGACATTAGTAATAATTGCTTACAAGATGCCGGAGATGCTGGTATTTCAGGAATAGCCATAAGAATAGAACCCCATAACTACTTTACATTCACCAATAATATAGGAGAATACACTTTCCCTGCTGACACTGGAGTTCTATACACTATTAGCCCGATGGTAGAAATACATCAAACCTCTGAATGCTATCCCTTCAGAACTATTTCCTTTAATAAAAAGGAAACAGATTCCCTCAATAATAATTTTTACATTAAGAGAGATTTATGTCCTAAACTGATCTTAAATGCTAATATATCTTTAAATAAAGCCCGATGCTTCAATGGAGTTTCAACGATTGTTTGCAGTAATTTAGGGATCACAAAAGCTGAAAACGTTGAGGTTTCACTAGAGGTACCTTCAGCATTTGTCATTAAAAACGCTTCTGTACCTTTTTCCTTAAGTGGAAATAAGTATTCATTTAAAGCAGGCAATGTAGATCCCAATGGCGAATTAAAAATATCTATCACAGATTCCATTTCTTGTAATGCTCAGTTAGGAGAATCAGCTTATATAAGATCAACAGTAAGCACTAATACATCCTGTTTCAAACCAAGGTTGGTTAACGATACAGTCATCACAAAAATTAATATTGTAGGATCTTTTGACCCTAATGACAAACAAGTATTTCCTACAAAAATAAATTTTGATGATTATGTAAATAGTAAGAAAGAACTTAAGTACATGATTCGATTTCAAAATACCGGAACCTGGCAAGCAAATTTCATAAGGGTAATTGACACATTACCTTCAAGTCTTGAATTAAGCACAATTAGGAATATTAAAATAAGTCATCAATATTCAATGGAGGTTATTAAGACCAATCCAACAATCATCGAATGGATCTTCGAAAACATCAACCTCCCCTACCAAAGCCAGAGCGAAGAGCTAAGTCAAGGCTTTATCTCTTTCACTATTGACCTGAAAGATGAATTGGCGGATAAAACTATCGTATCCAATGGAGCAGCAATTTACTTTGATTACAATGAACCTGTTATCACAAACAGAGCCATTACTCTGATCAGTTCTGAAGAGGTAACGGAAACGTATAAAGAATCTATCACGACAGGAACTCAAAAAGTTACTTCGAACCATTCCATCATTCTTTTCCCCAACCCAATCACAGAATCTTCTGTCATAAGGATCTCTCCTGCTTTGAACTCATTTAAAACAGCTATCTATGACTCAAAAGGAATTAAACTTCTTGAAAAAGATGGCTCGGGAGATGAAGTTTCAATCCAAAGAAATGAGTTGAGACCGGGGATTTATTTCTTTCGCATTTACACAGAAAGTCAAGAGATTGGAACTGGGAGTTTTCTGGTGAAATAAGTTTTAAAGCTGAAAGCTGAAAGCCTAAAGCAAAAATTGCAACAAACCCTGATGAGATAATTGTCAGGGTTTACTATTTATACACCAGTAAAAAATACTATATTTCAAATACTTACCATCAAAACGCACTTTACAATAAAACCTCCCTTAAAGATTTTTTTGTTTTCCGGTAATTCTCAGTATATTTGCGGTCCTAAAAATTATCATTTTACATAAAAGTAATTATGGAATTAAATAACTACGAGACGGTATTCATTTTAACTCCCGTTTTGTCTGAAGCTCAGATGAAGGATACCGTAGAAAAATTTAAGCAGGTTCTGAAAGATCAGGGTGCTCAAATCATTAACGAGGAGAACTGGGGTCTGAAAAAGCTAGCTTACCCTATTAACCACAAAACTACAGGTTTCTACACGCTTATCGAATTCAACGCGAAGCCTACTACAATCAACACTTTGGAGATTGAGTACAAACGTGATGAGAGAGTGATGAGATTCTTGACTGTATCTCTTGATAAACATGCTGTTGCTTACAACAACAAGAGAAGAAAAGGTGAATTTAAGAAATCAGCTGAAAAACAGGAGGAAAAAGCATAATGACACTAGTAAACGAGCCCGTAAACAGAGTTGAGAATCGCAAAAAATACTGCAGATTCAAAAAACTAGGTATCAAATACATCGATTATAAAGATGCTAACTTCCTTCTAAAATTTGTAAACGAACAAGGTAAAATTTTACCAAGAAGGTTAACAGGTACTAGTCTTAAATTTCAAAGAAAAGTTTCTCAGGCGGTAAAAAGAGCGAGACACCTTGCTTTACTACCATATGTAACTGATTCACTAAAATAATCTCTTGGATCCATGGAAGTAATATTAAAAGAAGATATAAAAGGATTAGGTTACAAGAATGACCTTGTAAAGGTTAGACCTGGTCACGGCAGAAATTTCCTTATCCCAAAAGGACTTGCTGTAATTGCTAGCGAAAGCAACAAAAAAATGCTTCAGGAAAACCTGAAACAAGCTGCTCACAAAGCTGAGAAAATTAAAAAAGATGCGCTCGCTCTTTCTGAAAAAATCGGTGCTTTGGTTCTTACAATCCCTGCTAAAGTAGGTGAAAGCGGAAAAATCTTCGGAGCTGTTACAGTTCTTCAGGTTTCTGACGCTCTGAAAGACAAAGGTTTCAATGTTGACAGAAAGAAAATCACTTTCAAATCTGAAGTTAAAGAAGTTGGAGAGTATTCTGCAATCCTTGACCTTCACAAAGAAGTGAAACATGAAGTAAAATTCAAAGTTGTTGCTGGTTAAGCACTTACTTAAAATATTTCAAAATCCCGGGTAGTGCTATCCGGGATTTTTTATTTTTATACATCTATGAATCTAAGAACTGAATTAACGATAGAAAATCAGGGATTCACGCTCTCCCATCAATCAACCATACTCACAGCAGGCTCTTGTTTTGCTGAGGTAATTGGAAATAAACTGAAAGACGCCAAATTCCAAAGTCTGGTCAATCCCTTCGGGACCATTTTTAACCCGCTATCACTTTTTTCCTTACTCCAAAATTCTATTGACAATCAATATCTTAGCCAGGATTATTTTATCCAGCAAGATGACATATGGTATAACTACGATTTCCACTCTGATCTCTCTGCTCTTACAAAAAACGAACTTTGGGATAAAATAAGAGTGCAAATCAATGAAACGAATGGCTTTCTTAAAAAGGTAGATTTACTCATTATTACCTTAGGTACTTCATACATATACAAACTACTACCGGATAATAAGGCTGTTGCAAACTGCCATAAAAAGCCTTCTTCATATTTCAGTAAAAACCTCTTGACATCAGAAGAAATCGTTTCAGCATTTTCGGAAGTCTATCCACAGCTTAAAAAATTTAATCCGGATCTGAAAATTCTATTAACTGTAAGTCCGGTGAGGCACATAAAAGATACAATCACCTTAAACTTCGTCAGCAAATCCATTCTGAGGGTAGCGGTGCATCAGCTTACTGAAAAATTTAAGGACGTATTTTACTTTCCTGCATATGAAATAATGATGGATGACCTGAGGGATTACCGATTTTACAAGGATGACCTGATTCATCCAACTTCAATGGCTGAAAATTATATCTGGGAAAAATTTTCTGAGTGCTACTTTTCAGAAGAAACAAATAACATTTTAGTGGAATGGAACCAGGTTCAAAAGGCATTGAATCACAAAGCATTTAATCCATATTCTGCCGCTCATCAAAAGTTTCTCAGAGATACGATCAATAAGTTGAATAAATTTAAAAATCTTTTTTCAGTAGACTCTGAAATCAAGGCTTTGGAAAAACAGCTTTTATGACCCGTTTTCCTTTTTATTTTTGTTAATGAATAAAAGCCATACGAGATATGCAGGGAGATACGACAACTAAAAAAGCTAATAAGCTGCTTAAGGAAACCAGTCCTTATCTAAAGCAGCATGCATATAATCCTGTACAATGGCAGCCTTGGAGAAATGAAGCGCTGGAACAGGCTAAAAAAGAAGATAAACCTATTATAGTAAGTATCGGATATTCATCATGCCACTGGTGCCACGTTATGGAAAGGGAATCTTTTGAAGATGACGGGGTAGCTGAAATCATGAATGCCGGATTTGTTAATATTAAAGTTGACCGCGAAGAAAGACCAGATCTTGATCACATCTACATGGAAGCAATACAGCAGATGAACCTTGGTGGAGGCTGGCCTCTAAACGTATTCCTTACTCCTGATGCCAAGCCGTTTTTCGGCGGGACGTATTTCCCCCGCGATAACTGGAAGCATGTTTTAAATGAAGTTTTAAAAGCTTTTCAAGATCAAAGAAAGGCGCTGGAAGATTCCGCTGATTCTTTTACCAGCTCATTGAATACTTCAGAGCTGCAAAAGTATGGATTAGCAGAAGATCAATCAGATTTCAGCATAAAAGATCTGAATGCTGGCTACAAAGCCATGTCAGCTCAATTCGACACTACACTTGGTGGAATGGATAAAGAGCCCAAATTTCCCATGCCGACATTGTACTTCTTTCTCCTCAGATACTATCATCTGACGAAGGATGATCTTGCTTTGAGGCAATTGGTTCTTACATTAGATGAAATGGCCAAAGGCGGGATATATGACCAGATTGGCGGAGGCTTTGCAAGGTATTCTACCGATGTGGAATGGTTTGCTCCTCACTTCGAAAAAATGCTGTATGATAACGGACAGCTCATGGCGCTATACTCTGAAGTGTATACTTTAACCAAAAATACAACCTACAAAGAAGTGGTCCGTGAGACATTCGAATGGTTGAAGCGAGAAATGACTTCTCCCGAAGGTGGCTTCTATTCAGCTTTAGACGCAGACAGCGAAGGTGAAGAAGGTAAGTTTTATACTTGGACTTTAGATGAGGTTGAAAAGTTAATTCCTGATGATATCCTTTTATTGAAAGCTTACTATAACCTCAGCGAAAATGGGAATTGGGAACACGGTCAGAATATACTATTCAAGGCAGTGACTGATGAAATGATTGCTAAATATTCAGAAACTCCCCTTGATGATCTAAAGACAAAAGTTGCATATTGGAAAAAGACTTTGCTACAAGCCAGAAGTAAAAGACCCTCCCCTGGCCTTGATGACAAGATACTTGCTGGTTGGAATGGCATCATGCTCAAAGGACTTGCAGAAGCTTACAGAGCATTTGATGAAGATGAATATCTTCAACTTGCTCTTTCAAATGCTTCTTTTATAAAAAATAACCTCATAAAAGATAAAGTTCTTTATAGAACCTACAACGACGAGAGAGTAAGCCAGGAAGGCTTTCTGGAAGACTATGCCTGGGTGATAGATGCATACATTTCTCTTTACCAGGCTACATTTGATGAGCAATGGCTAACTTTATCCAAGGAACTGACTGAGCATGTTGTGATGCATTTCTATGATGCAGAAGAAAATCTTTTCTATTTCACTTCTGACAATGCAGAGAAATTGATTGCCAGAAAAAAAGAAATTTTCGACAACGTGATTCCTGCATCTAATTCAGTCATGGCCCAAAATCTACGGAAACTTGGCATCTTACTTGAAAGATCCGACTTGGGTAATCTTGCAAAAAACATGGCTTCCAAAATGAAAAAATTAATAACAACAGATCCTTCATGGGTTTCCAATTGGGCTAGCCTTGTAACCTCAATGATTGAGCCTACTGCAGAGATTGCTATCTCAGGAAGCGAATACCTGAACTTAAGAAAAGAAATCGATAAGACATTTTATCCTAATAAAATCCTTGCTGGCACTGCGTCAAGAAGTGAACTCCCTCTGTTGATTGATCGACCAGCAACTGGAGATCAGACAAGAATTTTCGTGTGCTATAATAATATGTGTCAATGGCCAGTCACCAGTGTTGACGACGCCTGGAAACAGATCAATAAAACTAGTTAATTTGTAAGTGGAGTTTAATAAGGAAAATATAAAAGACAGGCTCTTTGCAGACATTCTGCTTCCTCTGCCTTTACCAAGGCCTTTCACTTATCATATCCCTGATACAGAAAGGGAAAAAGTAAACATAGGATCAAGAGTTATTGTACAGTTCGGAAAGAAAAGAATTTTAACAGGAATAATAGTTAAAGTACATTCTATTGAGCCTGATGTATATGAGGCTAAAGATATTATTGAGATTCTTGATGACACACCTTCTGTAAATGCCTTCCAGCTCAAGCTTTTTGAGTGGATGGCAGAATACTATATGTGTCATCCGGGAGAAGTATTGAATGCGGCATTACCTTCAGGACTTAAAGTCAGCAGTGAATCAAAAATTCAACTGAATCCTAACTTTGAGGACCTTGAAGAAAAAATACCTTTTGCAGATAAGGAACTTCTAATCATTGAAATGCTTGAGAAAAAGGAAGCTTTGACCTTTGATGAAGTGAGTCTTATTGTCGGAAAAAAAAGCGGTTCTTCTCTAATCAAATCATTGATTAAGAAAGATCGCATCTTAGTTTTTGAAGAAGTAAAAGAAAAATTCACTCCGAAAATATTAAAGAAGGTAAGACTCTGTCCTCCTTACGACCAAAAGGGAAATATGCAGGAGCTGTTTACCAAGCTGGAGAAAAAGCCCAAGCAGACTGATCTTCTTTTAAAGTATATCAAGCTTACTGGGTTTCTTGAAAACCCTGCCAAAAATGCCAATGGCATTAACAAGAGCCAACTGATCGAAGAGAGCTCTCTTTCTCCCTATACATCCTTGGTAAAAGGTGGAATCTTTGAAGAATATGAAGTAGTAGTTTCAAGATTTGAAGAAGACAGTGAAGAAAATACTTTCACTGAAGTACGCTTGTCAGAAACTCAGCAAAGCGCTAAAGATTCCATACTTGAGCAATTTGGTGAAAAAGAAGCCGTGTTGCTTCATGGTATTACCGGGAGTGGAAAAACAGAGATATACATTGAGCTCATCAAAAATGTATTAAGTGGCGGCAGCCAGGTTCTATATCTTTTACCTGAAATAGCTCTTACTACACAGATAGTACAGCGTCTGCGCAAGATATTCGGAGACAAGATGGGAATTTACCACTCCAAATTTTCGGATAACGAACGTGTAGAAACGTGGAGAGGTATTATCTCAGGACGCTTCTCTTTTGTAGTTGGTGTTCGCAGCAGCATCTTTCTTCCTTTTGATAACCTTGGCCTGATCATTATCGATGAGGAACATGAAACATCATACAAGCAGCAGGATCCTGCACCAAGATACCATGCAAGAGATACAGCCCTGATGCTGGCTAGAATGCATCATTCTAAAACTCTATTAGGCTCGGCTACACCTTCAGTCGAATCATATTTTCAGGCAATGAATAAAAAATGGGGATTGGTGGAAATAACACAACGTTTTGGAAATGCTAAACTTCCTCAACTGATTGCTGTAGATGTAAGAAAGGAAAAAAGAGACAGAAAACTTCATGGTGACTTTACTAGCCTATTGACTCATCAGATTGAAAAAAGTCTTCATGAAAGAAATCAGGTAATCTTGTTTCAGAACCGCAGAGGTTATGCACCCTATATTTCCTGTGAAGATTGCGGACATATTCCTAAATGCGACAATTGTGCTGTAAGCCTCACCTATCACCTTTATCATAAAGAGCTGAGATGTCACTACTGCGGAAGTCATGAAAGCATTCCTACGCGTTGCGAGGCCTGCGGATCCAATAAAATAAAGACTGTAGGTTTGGGAACAGAGAAAATAGAAGATGATATCAAGCTTCTGTTTCCTGATGCCATCACCCAGAGGATGGACCTTGACACAACCCGGAAGAAGAACAGTTACCAGAAGATCATTGAAGACTTTCAAAATAATAAAATTGACATTCTGGTAGGAACCCAAATGGTAACCAAAGGGTTAGACTTTGACAGAGTAAATCTCGTAGGCATACTTGATGCTGATTCACTCATTCACTTCCCGGATTTCAGAGCGCATGAAAAGGCTTTTCAGACTTTCACCCAAGTAAGCGGCCGTGCAGGAAGAAGAGAAAAGGCTGGAACTGTAATCCTTCAAACTGCATCCATTAATCATCCTGTAATAGGCAAATTGCTTCAGCAGGATTATTCAGGATTCTTCAATACGGAGATTTCGGAGAGGGAAAAATTTCATTACCCACCCTTCTACCGACTCATTAGCATCACGTTCAAAGATCCTGATGCAGGAATCACTTCTAAGGGCGCTGACAGGCTTTTTGGAAAATTGAAGTATTTTATTCCGAAAGAACAAATTCTTGGTCCTGAGCCACCTTTAATTAACAAAATAAGAAATTATTACCTGGAAGAAATAATTCTGAAATTTGAGCGAAATAAATCAAACCTCCCTGCTATAAAATATAAAATCAAGGAAGCTATAGACAAAGTTCTTGCGGAAACTGCATTTAGAAACTCGATTATTGTCTGCGACGTAGACCCTGTTTAAGATTTATTCATTATTTTCGGACTTTGAAAAGAGTATTTAAAATGAAGCTTAAATTAAATATTTGCCTGCACTGTCTATTGATGGTAGGTCTAATTGCCTGTCATGAAGAGGCTCAAAATGATACTAAAGAGGTTGTTAAGGATACTGTTGTTGTTCCTCCAAAAGATACAGTAGTTAAAGAGGAACCAAAACATGAAGAAGTAGAACAGGAAAAAGTGATTGATCTAGGTTTAACAAAAGATGACAAAAAGAATCTAATGGTCATCAATGAGTTACCTCTTGGCACTCCTTTAAAAAAAATCAAAGAATTATTTCCTACAATGAAAGATTCTCGTCCTGAAGGCGGTAGCGCGGATCTCGCTAAACAAGGTTATTCAGAAGCATCCGTAAAGCTTGATCTGATGGGCAAAAAAACTGATCTGGAATTCAATCTTAAAAACGATACGTTGTACAGCTACTTTTATACAATCTCCGAAGCCGACTACGAAAAGGCTTCTAATATCTATCTTGGTATTCAACAGTTTTACAATAAACAATTCGGAACCTGTAAAGAGGAAAACGTAGAAGAATATAATCACTATTCTAAGTCATGTATGTGGAACCCAGGAAAATTCAGTATTGTAATGACTCAGGATATTAACAACGGAACTGTAAGCTGGGGATTCCAGAGACCTGTTGAGTTCTAAGTAGTAAGTTATAAGTATTAAGTTTTTTTGATGGTTGTATTGGTGATTAAATCTATCGATACAACCATTTTTATTTATTTATACCAGATAACTTGTAAAGAATTTCTTATCATTTCGTATAAGCAATAAAACAAAGAGATTACCTGCCCCCAGCTATCAACTTGCAGATCTCAACTTAATGATAATGAACAACAAATTATCTCTTCTAGGAGTTTTATATTTTATAATAGGAATAATGTATTTTTATCTAAGAAACTTGATTCCTATAGAGTTTGCGTGGGATTGGTTGCGGACGATAATTTTAATTTCTTTTTTAGCAAGTCCATTTGTTTTAGGAGTTTCTATTGCTTTTTGGATTCCGGCAAGATTTCAGGAAAGTAAGGTCTTGGGGTGCACCATCCCGTTAATGATCTTCATATTTCTGATACATAATTTTATTTGGATTTCCTTTATTCTATGGGGTTATAGATATGAAGACCCAGAGATAAGTTATCCTGAAAAAGATGATCAGAAGCGTAAATTCACAACACAATACATAGATAAAGGAGCTCTCGGAGATCATGACAGAAAAAATGAAGGGCATGAATTCTTTCCTGCTTCAATGTATGTTTATAGCATCAAATAGAATGATAAGATTATATTTTCGTTTATCCATGAATATTCAAATATCAGTATTATCTCTTATGTAAGCCCCGCCGAATATGAGAATGATAATAGACGACGGTATGAAAATATGATATAAAAACTGAAAGATCAGACAAACAAAAATCTACAAAACCTTCAATTTTCCTGATTTTCCTTTAAGCTTCAGAGGCAAAGACAATCCTGCTTTGGAATCATTCGTTAAGTCACTGGTATCCGGATTTTTCTTAAGATTCTTAACCGGCACAAGCATTTTAAACTCAGCTTCTCCATCCGGCTGAATAGTTGCATTCAGATAAAAATATAAGATGTTGGTCACAAATAATGTACGTGGTATATCTATCACATTATTTTTGATAATAACAGAAGATTTAATTTTATCAAAAGTTACACGCTGAAGATCCATTTCCTTAAAGCCCACTTTTGATAATTTCATAATAGGCTCAACATCGATCATTTCTAGTCTATGAATCTCATAATCACCTTTTACATAAACTGAATTACTATCCAGCTCCAAAGCAGAATTCATTCTGAAATAAGTATCAAACTTTCCATTTACAATTCCTCTGATATTGTCTGACAAAATTATTTCCTGGCCAAAATTATTGAATGCCCTGAATATCTTATCAATCCTGATCTTTTCGATTCTTACATCTGTATTGCAATGAATGTGATTCTTTCTGGGAATGAAATCTGTTACGGAACGCATTGTTCCACCAAATGAAGTCAAAGACTCTGATACTCTAAGATTTTTACTATCCATATGAATGCTCAGATCTATATCATTAGCCTGATAATTATGAGCTTGAAATCTGGATGTTTTTCCTTTTAATGTTGCGCGGAGATTATATGGCCAGATAAATTTACTCCCTTCTACCAATCGGATATTTCTTTTTTCATTCTTTACCTTAGACCTTGGGAACTGTGTAAAATCACTGAAGTAGAATTGCTCAGAAACAAAATTAAGATCCAATTCAAGACCTGGTTTGTCATTATAAACTGAATTAAATAAATTTCTGGCAATACCATTCACTTTCATATCTGTCTTACCACACTGCACTTCCAGCCTTTTCATCTTAATAAAATCATTCTCAAACTCAGCTTCACCATTCAGATTATCAAATGGGAAGTAAACCTTATTCAGCTTCACATTGACACGATGAAGCTTCACTGTTCCTTTAATTACAGGTGTTTTAGTAGTTCTCCCCAATAGATAATTCACTTTACCATTATAAGTTCCTCTTATGAAAAAGCTTCCTCCTGCTTCAGAATATTGATCAAAGTGCACAAGATCAAACAGTGTCTTGCTCCTCAGTTTGATGCTCACTTTCGCATGCAAATCAGGATCAACAAAGTTTTCAAACGCAAGTTGTGACGCCATAATCGAATCACTTTTGTTAATCACTCCTTTCAAACCGGTAAAAGTGATTTTATATTTTTCTGCACCCTGACTATCTGCAGAAGTCAGATTAGCTGTTGGAAAAGAAATATCATGAACATCTGCATTCAATAATTTATTCGCTATAGAAAAACCTTTTCCTGAAAAATCTATATTGAATTTGGGTTGATGTCCTGGCAGCAGATTGATTGCAATAGAAGCCTCAGCATTGACTTTTCCTGAAACATTCAATTCTTCAATGCTTTTTGTCCACCTTGCAGGTAATAGACTGAATATGTTCTGTACACTGGCATTCTCTGTTTTAATATTCAAAGACATCAAAGACTTATTTAAAAAATCAATATTACCATTGACAATATATAGATCATTTTTAGCCTCTAAAGTGCTTTTATCAAATGATAACAATTCAGAATTAAAATCATAGTTGATTAAAAAATGAGCTAGCAAATCAGCATTTTGAAAGAGTGTTCCGGGACGAAGTGTAACTTCTTCAGAATGTATAGAACCGCGTAAATTAGCATTAACCTGATTTGAATCTAGATGCACCCTGCTTTCTGTATCCTTCAATATCAGATGAATACACTTTGATTTATACTGATCCTCATAATAGATTTCAAAATTCTTAAGTTTTACTTTATCAATTTTAATTTCTGAAATATGAGATTTCTCAGCAACAGTATCTTTTTTAATAAAAATATCAAAATCTTTATTTCCCAAGGAATCAACTCGACCATCGAGTATACCATCTGAAAGCGTTATTCCTGTTATATTATAATCTTTAAACAAGAGACGGTGGAGACCAAGTAAGACCTCCATTTTCTTAAGTTTTAATAATGGACGCTCACTTGAATCTGATTTAGGAACTACAACATCATGAAGTGTTAATGAGATATAAGGGAAACCTGAAAATGGCGATAAGTCGATATCTTTGATCTTTACAGGCTTTTTAATCTTATCATTAATGGAATTGACAATAAACTTATGGATCTGATGCTTATAGTTTAAAGAAAGTACAAAGAATACTCCGAAGTATAAAACAAGAACAGATGTTAATGCTAAAAAGATTTTAAAAAAATATTTCCGAATCATAACTGTCTGCTGTGATAGTTTTTACACTCCAGTCTTTTAAGACATCTAGACTTCTGAGTACCTTCTCGATTTAAAAATGTTAAGTCTTCATGTTTAAACTCGTCCTGGATTTCAATTGTTTTGAAGAACCTCTATGTAAAATATATTTCATTGTTATTCAAGGCTCTAGCATCATTATACAAGTAATAAAGATATCATAATAAACTGAATTACAGATTTTTATTTAAGCATAATTTAACCTTATAAATTCAAAAGTTAATTTAGCAACTTTTAATCTTTTTCCCTTGTTCTCAACTGATCTACCTTCAAACTCCCCTCTTCACTTGGAAAGCAGGGGTAATTTGCGGAAATTTATAGTTCATATGAAAAAGAAAGTTGAAATTCTGGCTCCTGCCAAGAATTTATATCAGGGCATGGCTGCCATTAATGCCGGTGCTGATGCAGTATATATTGGTGCACCTCAGTTCGGCGCGCGAAGCAATGCTACCAATCCGGTAGAAGATATAGCACAATTGGTGGAATATGCCCATCTTTTCAAGGCAAAGGTTTATGTCGTTCTCAATACCATCTTATATGACAATGAATTGGAAACCTGCCGAGAACTTATTTATGAACTATATGAAATCGGTGTAGATGCATTGATTGTTCAGGATATGGCTATCCTGGAAATGGACCTCCCTCCGATTGTCATTCATGCCAGCACACAGGCAAATAACAGAGATCCCAAACACGTTAAATTCCTCGCAGATGCAGGAATCAAGCAAGTCGTACTTGCTAGAGAATTAAATCTGGACCAGATAAAGGAGATACGAAATGCTACGGATGTAGAGCTTGAATTTTTCGTATCCGGGGCCCTATGCGTTTCTTTCAGTGGTAACTGCTACATGAGTGTTGCCAATGGTGAACGTAGCGCCAACAGAGGCTCTTGTGCACAAAACTGCAGATTACCATACAGACTTTTTGATGGAAAAGGTGAAACCCTGATAGAAAACAGTCATTTATTATCGATAAAAGACCTTGATCTTAGTGAGCAGCTGCCTAATCTGGTTGAGGCTGGTATTACATCATTTAAAATCGAAGGTCGTCTGAAGGACATTGTCTATGTTAAAAACAATGTTTCTTACTTGAGACAAAAGCTCGATGCCTTTCTGGAAAACAATGACAAGTTTAAGAAAGCTTCTTCAGGAAAAACGTTTTATAATTTCGTCCCGGAAATGGACAGAAGCTTCAACAGAGGCTATACAGACTATTTTCTGAATCACAGAAAAGAAAGAATAGGTTCCTGGGAAACTCCCAAATCTCAAGGACAAGAGATAGGTAAACTTATTGAAGTAAGAGGAAAAGGATACATCATTGAGAATTCAGACCTGTTAAACAATGGGGACGGTCTTTACTTTGTAAATGAACAAGGTGAAGCAGATGGAGCTCAGGTAAATGTAATCTTGAATAATGTAGTAATTCCAAATACCTTCAAGCCTATCAAAGAAGGCACAATGATTTACCGTAACTCAGATGCAGAGTTTAATAAGATAGTCGAAAGAGAAGATAGTGCAGTAAGAAAAATCAGTGTAAAGCTAAGATTCACTGAAACGAATGATGGATTCAAATTGACTGCAGTTGACGAAGACGGACACACATGCAGCTCGTCCATTCTATCTGCTAAAGAGATCAGTAAAAGCGGAGAATCCATTTCAGGTATTAAGAAAAATCTTTCCAAAGCAGGAAGCACACCATTCGTTGTCGATGAAATTAACATTGATTTATCTGATAACTGGTTTCTACCTACCTCTAAAATCAATGAAATCAGAAGAACCGTTCTGGATGAATTGATGGAAGTCCGAATAAAAGAATATCATCGCGAAGAATTCCAGATGACCAAAACAGATCATCCATATCCTGTTTCTCAACTTGATTTTACATACAATGTGTCCAATAAAATGGCCAGAGCATTTTATCACAGGCATGGAGTAACAGATATTGAAAAAGCTTTCGAGTTGCAGTGGGATCCTGGCAAGTCACGTGTAATGGTTACAAAGTATTGTGTGAAATACGAATTAGGTAAATGCTGGAAATACAATAAAGAGACAATGGGAGAAAAACTATCTGAACCTCTTGTGCTGAAACACGGAGAAGTAGAGTATAAACTCAAATTCAACTGCAAGCCTTGTGAAATGGAGATCTGGGAAAAAGATGCTGAATTTGAGATAGAAGAGTATTAAACATAACTGAGTTTAGAGAGCGTTGAGAAACGCTCTCTTTTTATGATTGAATTACATTTTTCAAACTCTTACAGCCCTATGAAGGAAATTGTCAAATGAAAAAAACAGATGACTTTTTAATCAATCGAATAAAATGGAAAGCTGATAGTTATCATTTGCCTACAAAATCATCATTCTACTTTAAAGATCTTAATAGTGATCTTCAGCTTGACCTAAAAGCTTTCGTAGATCAAACAAACAGTGGCCCCCCTATATTATTTTTTACCAAACCGACAAAGGAATGGACTCTTATCTGCACACGACAAGTTATATTTAATGACAATCTAACTACAACTCATATTGATATTTCAGATATTGATTCAATGATCGCAACGGGTTGGGGAACAGAAAATCATGACAAAAATAAATTGCATCAACTTACTGTTACAGACAAAAAAAGTAATCAATACATTTTGCATGCCGACAAAGGCACTGACTTATTTGCTTTATGGAATATCCTTCTAATGATGAAAAGGATTTTAACTGACTGATTAAATTTTTCAAACGCAGGACTATGTTCAATCTAAACAGCAATGCAGAATATAAAATTGATAGAACCTGCAAGGATTGTAAAAACATTGATTCATTTCCTCTGACTAAATTAGAAGCTGCTTTTGATCTTTTTGATCACCAGAAAATATGGAATGCAGATTGTTCAAAATGCGGTTCTAAAAATTGTCAATCAACAAGCTGGCAAGGCCCTGAATTGAATCAGGAGTTATAGGATATCTGGGGAAATAATTTGAACCTGACATTTATGGTGCAAGATGAAGAATTATTACTTGCAAAACTTGATTACCTTCCAATGACATTAAAAGCAATAGATGAACAAAAATATCCAAAACATAAAATTGACATTTTAATCGAATCTATTTGTGTTCTTCTCTATGATAACACTTTTCAGTCAGAAGAGTATAGTAATGAGGAAAATGAACTAAGACAACGAATCGCCGAAGAAGTAAGACCAGAGCTTATAAAAAGAAAAGATAAAATTCTGGAGGCCGAACTGCATATTATGGATTATATCAAGAACGTTGTTTTTCCTCAAATTGGTATTGCTTCTAATTTCAGATAATAATTATCCCAACTAAATAAAACTGACATGAACTTCTTTACAAGAAAAACGACCTGGTCAAATATAGAGTTTGCTCCTTTCAAACTTTGTATAGCCTCATTTTATGTAATTGTTGGCTCATACTTTCATGACTTTTTTAGTCGTTATTATCTTCCCCTTATCATTGTATTTGCGGTTACAGTAATCTGGACGCTTTATATGTGGGTGAGTAAAATGAAAAAGGGAAACAAGCCTAAATATTAATTCATCTATAACTTTTAATGAAAAAGAATTTATTTGATATCAATGCTGCTAACTCTGTCATAAGCAGGTCTGGTCAGTTGAAATCTAACAGTACCAACCTCTGGGGCGAAATGAATGCAACAGAAATGTTGCTTCACTGTAACTCATGTAACAGGCAGAATCTGGAGGAAAGCAGAGGTAATGAAAAAACGACTTTCAAGCAATTACTTTTAAGGATCCTAGCACTATATGTTGCTCCTGATTTTAAAAAAGGTATTAAAGGTGAAGAGACACATAATACAAAGGGTAAGATAGATAGTTCTTGTTTTGAAGAGCAAAGAGTTGAGTTCATCAATCTGATAAAAAGATTTCCAGAAAACAAAAAAAGAGCTGACTTTAACCCATCCTGCATTTGGTAATATATCTACTAATGAAAGGGGTATTGCAACCTTTAAACACATGGATCATCATCTGAGACAGTTTGGAGTTTAATTAAATGATACTTTTATCCTCTAACCTTTGTTACAAGAAATATCAGACCAAGAACAATGAAATATGCAGCATACCCGGCCTCAGAACAGATGGGATTCTTAATCGCATAGGTGTAAAAAAACTACCACATCCTAACCCTTCATTTACAGAAGAACTTTATGATGTGGTTATATTTTTGACCCACTTTTAGCTTTAAGCCTTCTTCATCTTACTAAAGCTGGCATTCAACTCAGCTAAAGTCTCATGAGCAGTCATATCAAATGAACAAGGCACTACAGATATATAGTTATTACTTAGTGCCCACTCATCCGTATCATGGCCATTGTCAAGGCTTACAAAGTTGCCATCCATCCAGAAATATCTTCTGCCTCTCGGATCTCTACGCTCTTCGAATTTCTCCTGCCATCTGGCCCTGGCTTGTCTGCAGACTTTTATCCCTTTGATCTTTCCTTTGGATTTGGCAGGAATGTTAACATTAAGTGCAACACCTTTCGGCATTCCTTTTTCAAGTACTTGTTTAGCTATCTGCTTAATGAATTTTCTTCCATGCTCCATTTCCGCATTTGGAGAATAATCACACAAAGAAAAGCCAATCGAAGGCATTCCTTCAATCGCTGCTTCCATCGCGGCAGACATTGTTCCCGAATACAGTACACTGATAGAAGAATTGCTTCCATGATTGATTCCACTAACAACCAGATCAGGTTTTCTTCCTTTAAGAACAAAGTCTTTAGCAAGCTTTACACAGTCTGCCGGAGTCCCGGAGCATTCGTAAGCTTTAACACCTTTGAAGATGTCTGTTTCGTCCAGACGAAGAGTATTACCGATAGTAATAGCGTGTCCCATTCCTGATTGCGGACCGCTTGGAGCTACTACAACCACTTCCCCAAGCTCCTTCATAATATCTACTAACAATCTGATTCCGTAAAAAGAAATTCCATCATCATTAGACACGAGTATCAGAGGCTTTTTCTTCGAAGCTGCCTTCTTTGCTGTAGCCATGCTTATTTCTTTTTCGGATTAAGAATATTGTGTCCCATTTTATCTCTCTTGGTCATGAGATATTGTTCATTATAAGCGTTAGGATTGATCTCCAGAGGAACAACATCAACGATTTCAAGACCATAACCTATCAAACCGGCTCTTTTCACTGGGTTATTGGTAATAAGCTTAAGCTTAGTGATACCAAGTTCTCTTATGATCTGAGCGCCTACACCATAATCTCTTTCATCCATCTTAAAGCCAAGTTCAAGATTAGCTTCCACTGTATCTCTTCCCTGTTCCTGAAGCTTGTATGCCTTCAGCTTATTTAGAAGCCCAATGCCACGTCCTTCCTGATTCATATAAAGGACTAAACCTTTCCCCTCCTTCTCTACCATTTCCATTGCTTTATGCAACTGTGGACCACAATCACAACGGCATGAACCAAATATATCACCTGTAACACATGAGCTATGTACTCTTACAAGTACAGGTTCATCTTCTTTCCACGTTCCTTTAACCAAAGCAAGGTGCAGATCTTCCGTATTGGTCTGACGGAAAGCCAGTAATTCAAAGTCACCAAACTCTGTTGGCATTTTTACCCCAATCTCACTTTTTATCAAAGATTCATTTTTCAGTCTGTAAGCAATGAGATCTTTAATAGAGACAAGTTTCAGCTTAAATTTCTCAGCAACCTTTCTAAGATCCGGAAGCCTTGCCATTGAACCATCTTCATTCATGATTTCCACAAGCACACCTGCGGGTTGAAACCCTGCAAGTCTTGCAAAATCTATAGCGGCTTCTGTATGCCCTGCTCTTCTGATAACACCACCTGTTTTAGCTTTCAGAGGAAAAATATGACCTGGCCTACCTAACTCTTCAGGCTTTATGGAAGGATCAGTAAGCGCTTTAATAGTTTTGGCCCTGTCACTTGCAGAGATACCTGTAGTACAACCGTGTCCTAAAAGATCAACAGATACTGTAAAAGGAGTATGATGCTGAGCAGTATTTCTGCCTACCATTAACTCTAGACCAAGTTCCTCGCAACGATCTTCTATTAATGGAGCACAGATCAATCCTCTTCCATGGGTAGCCATGAAATTGACGATCTCAGGCGTAATGCATTCCGCTGCACAGATAAAATCCCCTTCATTTTCTCTGTCTTCATCATCAACAACGATGATTACATTTCCCTTTTTTATCTCAGCGATTGCTTCTTCTATTGTGTCTAATTTTTCTGACATATGAGCTTGCAGATTTAAAATTCTGCGAATATTAATTTAATATTTTTCTAAATGCTTTTTCAAGCATGTCATTACTTACTTCCCAGTTAAAGTTTCTCTGGATATAAAGCCTCCCCTTTGCACCAATTTCTCTTGCGTAGTCAGGATCTGAAAGCAAATGCTGAATTGCTTTCACAAAAGATTCCTCATCATCACAAACCATAATTTCTTGGCCAGGTCTGGCTCCTAAAGCAGAATTAGCCAGAGAGGTAGTGATTGTCGGAATTCCCATTGCCATCGCTTCAAGCAACTTATTTTGCAAACCCGATCCGGAAAACAACGGAGCTACAAAGATTTTCGCTTTAGCCAGATAATCTCTGATGTCATGAACAAAACCTGTAACAATCACATTTTCACTTTCAAGGTTTTGAACTTCAAGTGAAGGACTGGTTCCCGATAAACAAACTTTTATATCTTGTTTGTTCAATAAGGGCATTATCTGATTTACCAGGTATTTCGATGCTTGTATATTAGGATGATATCCCATATTTCCCGTAAATATGATATCATAACTTTTATCTTTCGGGAAAGAGCGGAAATTAAAAAATCCGCTGGAAATACCATTAGGAATAATATCCATCCTTTTTCTAATATCAGAAGGAAAAGCAGTAGCGTCCGACTCGGTAATGATGGAATAACCATTGAAATAAAAGAATGCTTTTGCTTCAAAGTCCCTTAATCTTTTCGCTTCAAGTTTTACCACTGGTTTTTCATACCATCTGGAAAACTTCACACGCTTGTACATGCCTTCAGACAATGCATCCATGTAATCGAGATAATATTTTGTATTTAGACTGAAGGGAATATTGACAACCAACCTCACCAACTGTACATAGCACATATCAATCGATTGTGTTTTAAGGACTTTTTCAATCACATTTTTCATCCTTGAAGACTTAAAATAATTTACCTGAAACGGAAGATTATTAAAAAGTCCTAAGCCAAGATTGATCAAGCGTTTTAGTTTGCTTGACTCTATTACTTCAATAGTTTTACAATATTGTTTGACTTCATTAAATTCTGCAGGAGACGGAGTTTTATCGGCAATACAAACCAGGTGAACCTCGTGATATTTGCTCAGTCCCTGAATCTGATAGAAGGCTCTCAGTTTATCTCCCTTGTCTATCGGATAAGGAAACCTGGACAGCGCTACTAGTATTTTCATGCCTTTTTCTTAATAATAAGTTGTTTATAAAAATCGATAAATGTTCTGGTCACTACTTGATTGGAATAGGTATTTTCTACAAGACGTCCGGCATTATTCCCAAGATTGCGGTATTTTTCAGTGTCTTTAAAATAATTTTTAATTTTCCCTATCCACTCTTCTTTCGTGTTTGCCAAAAGGATATTTTTTTCGTCTTCGCACATAATTCCTTCAGCCCCAATTGCAGAGGAAATAATTGCTTTATGCAAAGCCATTCCCTCTATTATTTTAACTCTCATGCCTCCTCCAGAAAGTAAAGGAACGGCCATTAAGTCATATTCCTGCATAAATTTAAGCGAATCCTCTATAAAGCCATGAATAAAGACTCTATCCTGCTTTAATTTATAAATTTTTGGTGGAGTATTCTTCCCGGCAATATGCAACTCCAGTTGAGGAAGTGCTTTACTTAACTCTGGCCAAATATTTTCTACAAACCAAATTGCCGCTTCCTGATTAGGTCTCCAGTCAAGCGAGCCAAGCATGAAAATAGTGAAAGGCTTTTTAGGAACTTCCTCTTTGTGAAGAAATTTTTCAATTCCCACACCAAAGGGCACAACTTTTATAGATTTATTAATTCCAAGCGCCCTTAACCGTTCTCCATCATCGTATGTGATTGAGGCAATACCATCAAATTTATTATAGTAATCTTTCTCAAGTACTTTGAGTTTTTTTACCATATCATTGTAGAGGTATCTCTTAATAGGATTGGTCTTATTTTCTGCCAGCCTTTCCCAAATTACATATTCTACATTATGCGCTCTTATTACAAGGGGGCAATTACTGAATTTCTTTACAACATCAACATACCAGGCTACATAGGTCCCTTCAAACTGTATAATATCAAAAGTATTTTTTTTCAAAAGTCTTTCGATTGCTTGTAAAAAATCTTCAGATACAAACCTTTCCGCTATGTAAGGTAGTTTACCGCTAATAATATTTTTAACAGCTTTAAAAAAAGAGAACCTGGTATCCACAAAAACTGCTTCCTGATATACTAAACCAGGAACTACAGGTCCTTCCTGTAAATGTTTTGGTGTGTTAAGTGAGAGTAGATATACTTCGTGCCCCGCCCTTGCTGCTCCGGTAACAGTGTTGTATATCGCAATTGCACCTCCATCTGTTGGAGGATATGGCACTCGGGGACTAATGAATAAAATTTTCAAGTAAACCTCAATTAAATATTTACTGCTTCTGTGTGGACAACTTCAAAAGTCTTAGCCTTTGATTTTAATTTGCTGCCTTCTACCTCTTTACTCTGCAAAAGTAAACCTGACAGAGTTAAAAATTCAATTTAACAGTAACAATAATACAAAAAATGATTTAAATGTCATTTCGAGATTACGTTTCCAAGCATCTTGGCAAGTTCCATATCAACCTTTTTCAGGTTTGTGTAGATCATCATCAGCCTAATTTGCTCTTCTTCCGAAGGATTATTTTTCAGTTGTTCCTTATTTTGCTCCAGCAAGAACATCACATTAAGCTTCTTAAGCTTTAAAACACAGGAATAAATAATTTCTGCGAGGTTATCCTCTTCCTTGGTTATAAAGATTTTAAACTTCTTTTCCCAGTTCGGACTGTAATCATATTTTGAGACCAGCATATCCACAGCTTCATTCCTTATTTTTTCATCATTGTGCTGAATAAAAAAGCCTTTGTCAGGCAAATTTCCATTATCATGCTCGGATTTAACCATCTCGAGCATCCTCCTATAAATATCAGTGTGAAAATCAATATCTTCTACCTGTTCCAGCACATACTCATACAATCTCTTCGATTCTTCAAGTTTTATAGGTGCGTAATTTATGATAAGCCTTAATATTTCCCTTTCATGTGCCTCAATGGAAGTCATCTCAGGCTTTTTCTCTTCCTGAAAAAGCTCATAATCAGGATTGAAAAAATCTGGTGGCAGGTCAGGGGGAGGAGCATCTTCATGCTTCTTTTCCTGGTTCTTTTTAAGGACAATCTTATTATATTCGGAAATGAGGGTTTGTTCCTCTATCTCCATGAGGGCACTGCATTGCTTAAAAAATATGGCCCTTTTTATGGCATCGGGAATCTTGGAAATACTTTCTACAATTTCCCTGATCACTCCTGCTTTTTTAACCGGATCTCCTTCCGTTTCTTTTAAGAAAAGTGCTGTTTTAAAACTGATAAAGTCTTTTTTAGAAGCCTTTATATATTTCTTAAATTCTTCCCCTCCAAGTTTTCTGACATAGCTATCCGGATCCTCGCTATCAGGGAAAGTAACAACATTCACATTCATCCCCTGCTCCAGGATCATGTCGATACCGCGCATGGATGCTTTTATCCCAGCAATATCTCCGTCATATAGAATGGTAATGTTGATGGTATAGCGGCTGATGAGTCGTACCTGGTCTTCAGTAAGGGAAGTACCAGAAGATGCAACCACATTTTCAATTCCGGCCTGGTGAAGGCTAATTACGTCAGTATAACCCTCTACAAGAAAACAGTTATCCTCCTGACGGATAGATTGCTTTGCCTGATAAATCCCATAAAGGATTTTACTCTTATGATAAACTTCCGTTTCAGGTGAGTTAAGGTATTTCGGCTGACTTTTATCAGTTTTCAGAATCCTGGCCCCAAAAGCAATCACCTTCCCTGTCACATTATGGATTGGGAAAATCACCCTCGCCCTGAACCTATCGTAGTGCCTTACAGAATTTTTATCATTAGCATTTTCCTTCCTTACAACCAGTCCGGCCTTTTCTAGCATTTCAATAGAAAAACCTTCTTTTACAGCCTGTTTAAAAAGCCCTTCCCACTCTTCCAGACTATACCCCAGATCAAATTTCTTAATGGTAGAGTCAGAAAAACCTCTTTCTTTAAAATAGCTGTAACCAATAGACTGGCCCTCATCATGTTCCTGTAAAATCTTCTGGAAATAATTCTTTGCATATTGCAGGACGATCAGCAGGCTTTCTCTTTCATTTTGCTTATGAAAGTCAACATCTTTAGTGGGCCCTTCAGGTATATCTATACCATATTTTTTGGCAAGATACCTCATCGCTTCAATGTAACTCAGACCTTCAATGTCCATCACAAAGCGGATGGCATCACCGGCTTTACCACAACCAAAGCATTTATAAATACCTTTTGCTGGAGTTACTGCAAAAGAGGGTGTTTTTTCATTATGGAAAGGGCAACAGGCACTATAGTAATGGCCTTTCTTCTTGAGTGTGACAAAATCCCCGATAACTTCTACGATATCAATACTTTCATTAATCTTGTCGAGGATCTCCTTGGAAACTGCCATTCTGCCTTAAAATTATGAGGTATTAAATTTAACAAATTTAACTGAGGCATCGAAACAACACTTTATATTATCCGGTTAATAACATTTTAACATTTTTAATAAAAAGACTGAATTGATCAAATTGATTGTATATGAAGATACTTTTTCAGATTCCACATGTTACTAACAGTTTATTCACACTTTCCCTTAATTTAATGTGGAAAAGTAACCTGGGCTTGGTTTGATTATCTTTAAACTAGATTAATACTATATGATAAAACTTTTTAAAGTACTCCTATTTATTTTTGCCGGAGTTTTTATTCTCCTGATCGGTGCACTTATATACATGAAATTTGCCTTACCCAATGTAGGTCCTGCCCCTGAAATGAAAGTAGATATGAGTCCGGCGAAAGTTGAGAGAGGTAAATATCTGGCCAACTATGTATCTGTTTGCATGGATTGTCACTCTGAAAGAGATTGGAATAAGTTTGCCGGTCCTATGGTTGAAGGCACCTTGGGCAGTGGAGGGGCAGAATTCAACCAGAAATTAGGGTTTCCGGGTACATTTTATGCGCAAAACATTTCACCTGTTGGCCTTGAAAACTGGACAGACGGAGAAATTTTCAGAGCAATTACAAGTGGCGTTTCTAAAGACGGAAAAGCCTTATTTACTGTGATGCCCCACCCTGCTTACGGCAAAATGGATGAAGATGACATCAAATGTATAATTGCTTACCTCAGAACATTAAAACCAGAAGGTAAACAAGCTCCTGAGTCCAAAGCAGATTTCCCAATGAACTTCATCATCAATACCATTCCTCAAAAACCTGATTTTCATAAAATTCCTGACACAACTGATGTGGTTGCTTATGGAAAATATATTTATACCGCAGCTGCCTGCACTGACTGTCATACCAAACAAGATAAAGGACGTAAAATCGAAGGTATGACAGATGCCGGAGGATTTGAATTTCCTCTTCCCTATGGTGGAATTGTGAGATCGGCGAATATTACTCCGGATAAAGAAACAGGAATAGGTAACTGGACAGAAGAACAGTTTGTAAAAAGATTTAAAGCTTACACGGATTCAGCTGCAAGGAATATGATTGTTCATAAAGGTCGTTTTAATACAAATATGCCCTGGACCATGTATGCAGGAATGAAGGAAGAAGACCTGAAGGCACTGTACGCCTATCTTAAAAGTATTCCTCCTGTAAAAAATAATGTAGTATTATTTTCACCAAAAGAATAAATACTCAATTATTTAAGGGGAAAGACAACTTATTCGGAAATAGTTTTGTTAAGACAATTGAGCATTTTTGAGTAAATTGCACAGATACAACAGAAGGATTATTAATTGATGGTTTTTACTAAAGAACAAATTCTTAAAGCCTTATCTACAGTTCAGGAACCGGATCTGAAAAAAGATCTTGTTACCTTGAACATGATTAAGGATGTTCAGACTGACGGAAATAAAATTTCATTTACTGTAGTTTTAACAACTCCTGCCTGCCCGCTCAAAGAGCTTATCAAATCTTCTTGCATTGATGCAATCCATAAACTTGTTTCCGCTGATGCAAAAGTTGAAGTTCATATGACTGCAGATGTTACATCGGCTAGAACTAGTGCTGGTCCAATGCTTCCAGGAGTAAAAAATATTATTGCCATATCCTCCGGCAAAGGTGGTGTTGGTAAATCTACTGTTACAGCCAATCTTGCCATAGCACTTACCAAGTTAGGCGCTAAAGTTGGTTTGATCGATGCAGATATTTTCGGACCATCTATGCCAACCATGTTTGATCTGGAAGATGTACGTCCAAGTGTGATTCAGGAAAATGGTAAAAACTTCATCATTCCGGTAAAGCAATACGGTGTAGAATTGATGTCAATCGGCTTCCTTACTCCTCCGGACCATGCAATGGTATGGAGAGGACCTATGGCAAGTTCAGCATTGAAGCAGTTCTTTTCAGATTGCAAATGGGGAGAGCTTGATTATCTTTTGATAGACCTGCCTCCTGGAACCAGCGACATTCACCTCACTCTTGTACAGACAGTATCCGTAACGGGTGCCATAGTTGTAACTACACCTCAGAAAGTTGCGCTGGCAGATGCACAGAGAGGATTAGGAATGTTCAGACAACCACAAATTAATGTACCTGTTTTGGGAGTTGTTGAAAATATGGCTTATTTTACCCCTCTTGAATTACCTGATAATAAATATTTTATTTTCGGGGAAAACGGAGGCAAAGGATTTGCCGAAAATAATAACGTTCCTTTACTAGGACAGATACCTTTGGTGCAGGGAATCAGAGAATGTGGAGACAATGGAAAGCCTGCAGCTATGCAAAATGACGTGATTGCAGAAGCATTCAGAGAACTGGCAGAAACATTGGCCCAACAGGTTGCAATCAGAAATGCAAGTTCAGAAGCTACTCAAAGAGTAGAAATTAAAGTTTAAAACGTTAAGTTTAAAAGGCTTATATAAGATAAAATGAATACTACAGCACCAAACTCCGGATTAATTGAAAAAGTAGAAATTGCTTTAAACAGCATCAGACCATACCTGGAAGCTGACGGAGGTAATGTAAGAGTGATAGAAGTAACAGAAAAAATGGTTGCTAAACTTGAGCTTCTCGGCGCTTGCGGTTCCTGCCCAATGTCAACTATGACATTAAAAGCAGGAGTTGAAGAGGCAATCAAAAAAGCTGTTCCGGAAATTACCAGTGTGGTTGCGGTTAATATCACAGCTCCGGATGACCCACATGCAGTAATGCCTTCAACGGTGTACTAGTAGATATTCAACTTATTACAAAACAATAATACCGCTTTACTGTCGGTATTAATTTTTATACAACAAACCCAAAATATACTTTAACCGGTAAAAAGAAGGATTATATCATGAAAATAGGAATATTTTTTGGCGGACAGTCAAGAGAAAGAGAAATTTCCTTTGCAGGTGGACGTACCGTTTATGACAACCTTAATAAGAATTTATTTGAAGCTGTTCCAGTTTTTGTTGACAGTGTAGGTGATTTTATACTGCTGGACTGGCAATATATATATAAAGGTACTATCAGAGATTTCTTCCCTCCGTTTAACCATCTTCCCCCTACTCAACACGGATTTCAAATATATATTGAATCTCTGGGGGATTTAAGCATAGAGGAAAGAGAAAACGTTATCCGCCAGGTAGGAAGAAGAATCCAACCTGATGAATTTTCCAAACTCTTTGACTTTGCATTCCTCGCACTTCACGGTCCATACGGTGAGGACGGGAACATTCAAGGACTATTAGAGTGGTATAATATTCCTTATTCAGGATCAGGCATACTTCCTTCTTCTATCGGAATCAACAAGATCGTTCAGAAGAAACTGATGAAAAATGCAGGATTTCCGGGGCCGAGAAATCTTTATCTGAAAAAAGAAGATTGGTTAAATGAATCAGACAAATCCTCTTTTTTTCATCAATTTAGAAATGAGCTCGGACTTCCATTTGTGGTAAAAGCTCCTTACCAGGGATCTTCTATCGGAATCTCTGTAATCAGCAAGGAAGATCATCAGGCATTTGAGAAAGCAGTTTACAGAAGCTTTTTCATACAACCTGTTTCAAAACAGGACTGGACAAGCCTTTCAGAAGAAGGCAAAATCAATTTCATAAGAACATTAACAGATATACGTGATGGTATTGGTCTGCCGGTTATGATGAGCGGTAATAAGATCAACCATCCTGAAAATCTATACAACTATCTTAACGCTCATTTCAGTCAGTCAGACTCCACTCTGATCCTTGAAAGCCTTGACAACGAAGAAGAAATTGTAATTGAAGGTTTCATCAGCGGTAAAGAGTTCAGCTGTATTGTAGTGCAGGACGATAAAGGTAAAGCAGTAGCTTTGCCTCCAACAGAAATTCGTAAAGGTAACGACGTATTTGACTATCGCTCTAAATACCTTCCAGGTATGAGTAGAAAAGTTACCCCGATTGACATTTCCACCAATCAGATCGAAGGAATCAGAACAGCATGCGAGCGTCTTTTCAATGAATTAAACTTCAACGTTTATGCACGTCTGGATGGGTTCATCAATCAGGAAGGAGAAATTTTCCTGAACGATCCGAATACTACTTCGGGAATGCTTCCATCAAGTTTCTTTTTCCATCAGGCTGCCGAGATAGGATTAAATCCATCTCAATTCCTGACCTATATTATCAGGACATCACTTGCTGAAAGAATTAAAACAGGTAAGAAGACTTTTGCATTTAAGCAATTATTAAATGCGCTTGACTCAAACCTTCATAGATTGAATACTGCTGCTTCAGAGAAAACAAAAGTTGCAGTGATCATGGGTGGTTATTCTTCTGAAAGACATATTTCAGTAGAAAGCGGAAGAAATATATTTGAGAAACTAGCTTCCAGCAAGAAATACGAGCCTGTTCCGATTTTCCTTACAGGAAATGAAGAATCTCACAAGCTTTATCTCATCCCTGTAAACATCATGTTGAAAGACAATGCAGATGATATCAGAGATAAGGTCCTTTCAGCAGATTCAAAATCCAAGCATCCTGTGATTCAGAAAGTGATCACAGAGGCAAAAGATATCACTGTTAAATATGCTGGTAATGCCATACTTGAGCCGAGAGAAATCAGTTATCCTGAGCTGGCGGAGAAAGTTGATTCGGTATTCATAGCATTGCATGGAAGACCAGGAGAAGACGGAGTTGTACAAAGTAACCTTGAGAAATTCGGGGTTCCATACAATGGATCAGGAGTACAAAGCTCTCAGATCACCATAAATAAGTATGAGACCAATAAACTTCTCAGAGAGAATGGCGTAAAGGTTGCCAATCATAAACTTGTATTCAAAAATGATTGGGCTAATAATTATGAAACCCTTATTAAAGAAATCGAAAGCACTTTCCAATATCCTATTATTGCAAAACCAGCTGACGATGGTTGTAGCTCTGCTGTAAAAAAGATCAATAACCTTGAAGAATTGACAGCTTATGCAAAATTGATCTTTGCATGGGATGATCTCAGAGATTCAGAGTCTTCAAGAACTTTAAAACTGAAGTACAATGAAGAATTTCCTTGCAAAAACTATTTTCTGATAGAAGATCTTGTAAGTAAAGGCAATGCAAAACATTTCCTTGAAGTTACAGGAGGTTTACTAACCAAATTTAATGCAAGCGGGGAAATTGAGTATGAAATGTTTGAGCCAAGTGAAACGCTGGCTACAGGAGATGTACTTTCACTTGAAGAAAAATTCCTTGCTGGTGAAGGTCAGAATATAACACCTGCCAGGTACAGCAAAGATCCTGAAGCTCAAAAATATATTTCTTCTCAGGTGAGAGCTGAACTTCAAAGAGCAGCAAAAATTCTTAACATTCAGGGATATGCCCGTATCGATGCTTTCGTTAAAATTTACGATGATAACAGAGCAGAGACAATAGTTATAGAGGTAAACTCGTTGCCAGGTATGACACCTGCGACCTGTATTTTCCATCAGACGGCGATCAATGGCTATAAGCCTTATGATTTCATTGACAAAATACTTACATTCGGAATCGAAAGAAATAACAGAAAAGTTTTAATATAAATGATTTTTAAAGCAAACTCCTGGAAGCACATAGTTATTCATGTGATCATTATTGCAACATTATTTTTCGGACTGTTGGCTATGTTCTTTTACTTCTATCTTCCTTCTGCTACCAAGCATGGGGAAAGTATAACAGTGCCTAAACTAACCGGAATGACTGTTGCCGAGCTTGACGAATTTCTTTCTTCCAGAAATCTGAGATATCAGATCAATGACTCTACTTATGTAAGCGGATCTAAGCCACATACTGTACTTTCCCAACACCCACTGGAAGGATCAAAAGTGAAAGATGGCAGAAAGATTTATATTTCTGTTAGTTCATTGAATCCTCCAAAGGTTAAAATGCCTAACCTTGTAGACCTTTCTTTGAAAAGTGCTGAAATGATGCTTAAAGGTTATGATCTTGTTCTTGCCGGAACACAATATGTACCAAGCCCATACTCAAATGTGGTAATAGACCAAATAGTTGACGGAAAACATATTGAGCACGGAGCACCAGTATCAAAAGGAACCAAAGTAACATTAATGGTTGGAAATGGCACAGGTACTGAAGAAAAAGAAATACCTGATCTTATTGGAATGCCACTTGATGAGGCAAGAGTTTTACTTTCCGGAACCGGACTTTCCATTTCGGAAAAATCTGATCCTGAATCTACAGAGCCTGAAGGAACTGTAATCAGACAAAAACCTGCAGCAGGAGAAAAATTAAAAATCGGAGAAATCGTTGATGTATGGGTAGCGGGTCAACCGACTACTATAACTCATTAAAATTATCTATATGCTAAAAAGCTTTATAAGATCTCCATTTTTTTATTTTCTTTTTACTTTTTTCCTGTTCAATGAAAATACTTGGGGGCAGATTTTTATCCGCCCCCTCGAATACGATCCTTCAAGAGGATTAAATAAAAACTTAAGAGTGGCTGCTATTAATGATACGCTCTCTTTACCTTTCTTCGAAGACTTTTCCCAGAATATAACTACTTCTCCCGACCTTTCCAGATGGATGTCGGGTAGCGGCACTTTTATCTCTCAGGATTATGCCATGAATCCTCCTAGTGTAAAAGTTGCAACCTTTGATGGCCTCAATGCAGAAGGAATGCCTTATAACTTTTCTATACCAACTGCAGAGGGAAAAACAGACGACCTGACATCAAAACCGATAAATCTTAAATCATTAACCCCAGCAGACTCTGTCATGCTGAGTTTCTACTGGCAAAACTCTGGTTTCGGAGATCCTTCAGACAATAAAATTGATTCACTGAGACTTGAATTTAAAAATGCGGAAGAGAAATGGAAGACAGTCTGGTCTAATAAGCCTCCGATCGCAGACAAATCAAATTTCTTTCAGAAAATTATTCCGATAAAAGATTCCTCCTTCTTTCATGGTGGCTTCCAATTCCGCTTTACTTCTTACGGAAGACAAAGCGGGTCTTTCGATATCTGGAATATTGATTATATCATCTTGGATTCTAACAGAACTCAAAGCGATACATTATATCCAGACGCAGCTCCAATTACATTACCTACCTCCTTGCTTAAAAATTATCAGTCAATGCCGGTAAATCAGTTCGTAGCTGGTGGAGGAAGTGCAAAAGCATCGTCAAGCAATGTTCGTGTTCACAACTTGGGTATTACTCGAACTCCTACATATACGAGTTATGCCATTGATAAAACAACTCAAAACATTCTTCAGACAAGAAACTTGCAGGGTGCTTTGATCGGCCCCTTTGCTCAGGCTACAATTGCATGGGATCTTGATGATATCAATGTAACAGAGACAACTGAACCTGTTTTCATTAATCAATGCTTTGCAATACATTCTAAAGATACTATTGAGAATGGAATTGATTTCAGGGTAAATGACAGCATTTGCAAAAGCACAGCATTATCTGATTATTATGCTTATGATGATGGCACAGCTGAGTTTTATGTAGGATCTAACTCTGCCGGATCTAGATTCGCACTGAAATTCGGGTTAACCAAACCTGATACCATTACGGATATTGAAATATACTTTCCCCGAGTTGGACTCTCATTCGACAAACAGCCTCTGGTGCTGAATGTATGGAAATCCATAACTATTGGTAAAAACAATGAAGAAGTTCTAACATCACAAGATATTATCATTGAATACACAAGTCTTAATACATACAAAAGGTATCATCTTGCAAATCCTGTATTGCTAACTGATTCCTTCTACGTTGGATATCGTCAGAATTTTGGGAATACATATCAATTAGGAATTGGCTTTGATAAGAATAATGATAACCAGAGTCATACGTTTGTGAACCTTGGAAATGAGTGGCAGAATTTTGACAAGGCTCCAGGCACTATCATGATTAGACCAGTCTTTGGAAAAGGATTTCCTGTTGGGAATAAACCTCCTGTGCAAGAGCTTGAAGCTAATGTTTTCCCAAACCCAAGCACAGGGTTGATTAATATTTATGGTAAAATATCAAAAGCTACTTTATATGACTTGTCAGGCCGAGTGATGGCTGAACAGATTTACGATAATTATGTCTTCTCAGAAAACCTGATGGATATCAGTCATCTGAACAATGGATTGTACCTACTTCACCTTACTGACGGCAATGCCTTGACAGTTAAAAAGGTTCTACTTAACAAATAAAATACTATTCAACCATTATAGGCTGGGGAGAAAAGCAGATTATGAAGATAATCAAAGCTACCCAGCCTAATATTTTTCTTGAAGTACTTAATGGTTCTTCTATCTCAGCCGGTGGATGGTATATCCCCAGAAAACGCCCAAACAACAAAGCGAATACCAGATAGCCTACAGCCCCCTGAAGAGATGGCATCAGTATGCTTAGGAAGAAATGTAGAGTAAAAACAACTGTAGCAATTAAAAAATTAGTGATCTTATTTTCACTGACCTTTGAAAATATTAAATAGAGCAAAAATAGATAGAAAGGTGCAAATCCTATAAAGTTTTCAAATGAACCTAAGGGAACATAACTTCCAAAAATATTATCATTAGAAAAAATTCCTAGTCCACCTATAAAGACAAACAGAGTAAAAATTACAGGTGTTATCTGCCTTTGTCTTTTAGCGCCTACCAGTCCATACAAAATATGGCCTCCATCTGTCTGCCCTATTGGAAGCAAATTAAGTGCTGTAAAAAATAAAGCCCAAAAGCCCGCAAAAAGAAATGGATAATGAATCAGTTCATATGTATTTGGCACTAATGAAGGATCGGCAGCAACATATTTTTTAAAAAACTGGAACAACAGGTTATCACCTATCTTGTAAGAAATGCTTTCCGGATCCTTATTTTCAGGATTGTATACATACTTTTCATATTCAAGACCATATTTTTGATATTCAGGATGTATAGTAAAAATATGTTCACGAGGAGGCAAATGTGTAAAGCCATAACACAATATAATTAGAGCAGCAACAAATCCAGCCAACGGTCCGGCAATACCGATATCAAAGATCTCCTTTTTAGATCTCAATTTACTTTTCATTTTTATAAAAGCTCCCAGAGTGCCTATAAAAGTGAAAAAGGGTATGAAGTAAGGAAGCGTTACTTTTACTTTATATAATCGGGCTGTGATATAATGCCCAAACTCATGAATAGTAAGGATTCCAAGAAAAGGGATTGAGAAATACAAACCCTGCAAGATTGCTTCAAAGCTTGAAGACTTTGAAGAGGTAAATGTATAACCTGCTAAAGTTGTAGTGGTTAAAGTTGTAACAAACAGGAAAAATTGAATCAGGTATGTCTTTATTTTTTCTCTATGCATCTTTCAATAAATCTAAAATCGTCAATGGAGGATTTACCCATAAACTGGTAATTCCCGCCCTTTCAGATGCTTTTATATTATCTAAATTATCATCCAGGAAGATTGTTTCAGAGGCTTTTAAATCTTTGTCCCTCAACACATATTCGTAAATCGCTACATCTGGCTTTCTTAACAAGACCTCGTGAGAATAATACACCTTTTCAAAAATCTTGTCAAGATTTGAGATACCTGTTGTTTTATCCAATATAGCATTTACTCCTTTAATATGAATCGCGTTCGTATTGCTCAGGATAAATATCCTGTATCTGTTTTTCAGTCTTAAGATCAAATCTATCCTTTCCTGAGGGATATCCAGCAGCAATGCATTCCAGGCATTGTCGATCTGTTCATCGGACAACTGGCTTCCGAATTCCTTTCGGATAAGATTTCTGAAACCATTGTCATCTACCTCCCCTGTTTCATATCTATGTAATATTTTCTGCTCTTCAAAGTTTTTAAGCACCTGTAGGACATCGGTATTACCAAGTTTTGCAAAAGCTTCAAAAGTTTTCTGAAAGTCGATATTGATGATTACAGCGCCGAGATCAAAAATAATATTTTTATATTCTGAAAAATTCAATTGAAAATAGTGTTTAAATGTTTGGCAATATGAATGCAAATATGTAAAATTGCACTCCCAAATTCAAGGGGGCTTGTAAAAGTCTTCTGAGGGAAGGGGCCCTTAGCTCATTCGGTTAGAGCAACTGACTCATAATCAGTAGGTGGCTGGTTCGATTCCAGCAGGGCCCACAGACAATAAAATAAAGAAGCCTCATCAAGCGATGAGGCTTCTTTATTTTTAGACATTTCAGCTCTTTTAAAGAGCACAAAAACCACGCACATCACCTTCACAGGACACGGCTCCATTCAAAAAATCAATATCAGATTCTTTTATGCCCCCATTAAATTTTATTCAACAGCAAAAATACATACACTTAAAAAAAATTAAGTAAGCAATTTAGAATCTCTAATTCCAAAGAGGTAGAGAAACTATTCTGGTTTGAAATAAAAAAAACGGGGTAAACTTCACCATATTTATTCTCAAAAAAGGGCAGATGAAAAATGGTTGTTAATTTGGAAATCCGAAGCATGTATTGGCTTGTTAAATGACATTCGGGCAAACCTTCCAGTCGAGTCTTTTCAGACAAGAAAAAAACAGCTCCCGGGCCTTTGATATTGGCATTAATTCTCTGATACATCTCAAAGACTTTTATATTGCTCCATTATAGTATATGGGTTGGTATAAGTTTGATAATCCGTCTTTCGAATAAAAATAGAATTATGTTTCATGTTTTAAAATAGGAGTAATGACCATACAAGTCATTACTCTTTGGCATTATTAGTTAAAAGAAAATCGATAAGGTTAAAAGACGTTCCAATCAGATTATCATTTCAATGCATTACGGTTATTTTCTTTTTAGTGAATTGATCATCCTTTCTGAGCACCAGAAAGTATGAACCATCAGGTAAGGAGCTAACATCAACTACTCCTTTTCCACCATTTATATTTATGGATATCTGCACCTTCTGACCCAATGCATCGGTCAATTGGATTGTTGCATCTGACAGATCAAAGTCCATTTGAAGATTAAGATCTCCAGTTGCAGGATTGGGATAAATGGTACTATTCAATTCCTTAATATCATGTATACCGGTAGTTATACCGACATTGACTGTCACAGGAGCAGAAGTTGATCTGCAGAGTGAAGCATTCGTCACATCCACTGTGTAGCTTCCTGAAGTTGTAGCTATAATGCTGGCACTGGTCCCAATCTGAGAAAGATCTTTAAACCAATTATAACTTAATCCTGCTCCTGCATTTGCCGTTAAGGTAACGCTTTCTCCTTCCACAAATGTTGTAGGCCCGCTTGCTGTAATTTCAGCTTTGGGAAAACTATTCACTGTTATTGTAAATGTCTGAGTACTACTACATCCATTGGAAGTATAAGTTGACGTGTAAACGCCTCCCTGATTTGCAGAGATAGGTGTTAAAGAAACCTCCCTTATACCTGAGGTAAAACCATTGGGGCCAGACCAACTCCATCCTGTTGTAGTTCCAGGTTGTGGTCCCAGTTTCAATGATCCTCCCTGGCAAATCTGAGCAGTATTCTGTTGTAACCAGGTTCCTCCATCCAGCTGAACGTAAGGAACAATTGAAGGAACTGGATTTACTGTTACAGCAATGGCTGCCCTGGGGCCTTCACATCCATTAAGTGTCTGTGACACATAATATGTGGTACTTCCCGCTGTTGCCGTAGAGGGTGTAGGCGCTGCAGCCGAACCAGTCCCGCCTGAAGCTGTTGTATACCATTTTAATGATGTCCCATTGGCTATTATGGGTGATGCAACGGCATTCTGACAATAAGATAGCGAAGTGGTAACCACTGGAGCTGATGTGGTACAGGGCGGAGGTGTCAGGCCACACCGGGCTTTCAGCTCATTTCTAACCAGGGTACCTGAAGGTTTAATCTGACTGGCAGTCCAGCCGCCATTCGGACTCGCTCCTGAATATAGTGCTGCTGAACTTTCACTAATATCAGCAACAGACCAGTTACAGTGGCCGATAGAATTTTTATTTAAAAAGTCCCACCATAATCTGGATTCCGCAGCGTCCACTGTACCATCGCCACTAGCCTCAGTTGTACCGTATTCGGTAACAAAAAGAGCTATCCCATTATTCATTGCGGTCTGCGCATTATTTCTTAGCCATTGCTTATGTGAAGCAGCGTAATAGTGCAGGGTGTAAGCAATATTGGGTCCGTTTATAGGATTTAAAGAGGCCTCAACAACTTCCTGTGACCACTTCCGTGTACCGCAAATAATGATATTATCCGGATCATATTGCCTGATTGTAGAAATGACCTGTTCGTGATAAGGTTTTATGACAGAAGCCCAGGAAACATCCAGAGGCTCATTAAATGTTTCATACAAAACATTAGGTTGATTTCCATAACGCTGCGACATATCTGCAAAAAATGTTTTGGCAATATTGAGTCTATTTTGCGCTCCATGCTCATGAAAATCAATAATAACGTATATCCCAAGACTTATGGCTGCATCCACTACTGTTATCACTTTATTCCTTTCCGCAGTAGGATTGGTCTCATAGCCACCACTTGACACTGCCATAGGAATTCTGATCACATTAATGCACCAATCGTCTCTAAGCCATTTTACAGTATTGTAGGTATAATACTTAGGAAGCCACTGACTCCAATAAAGTGACATTCCTCTCAGTTGAACTGGCGCTCCATTCTTATCAACAATTTTATTTCCTTGCACCCGGAGCTGACCGTGCTGTTCTACAAAAGTTTGTCCATGCACATTTACATGGACGTGTGCAAAAAGGATAGCACTGATAAGCATCATCTTCAAAACAGGAGGCAGCGCTTTACTAAAAGTTAAATGCAGGTTCTTTTTCATTTTTATTGGATTAAGATTAAATACTAAAATGTCCAGCCATTTTTTCAGTTTAAATCTTCTTTCCAAAAGGACTTCAAAAGGTGACCCCTCATTGAAAATATTCTTAAAAGATAATTAATTAATCTTAAGGGTTGGTATAGTCAGATTTTTGCTGAATAAAAAAAGGAGATTCGGGGAAAACGTATTCTAAAAATGCAGGCTTACCTGACAATATTCATATGATAAGTGATCTCATCATTGATCCGGATCACATAATACCCTATTTCAAGGTCTCTTCCGGATCTGGTCGTGCCGTTCCAATAGCATGGGGAAGATCGTTGATCCACAAGATCTCCTGAGGAAGCATATACTTTGAGTGTACCATGCTCTTCAAAATAGATCTCATCGTTTTTGCCGTCCCCATTTGGACTTAGGGTAAGCTCTTCTGACCCCTTCAGGAAATCCGGGATCATGATAATGGTAAATTCTGTAGAAGTAAGGGTTAGAGCGCTTAATGAAGGTTGGGAGGATGTAACAACACAATAGTAGGAGCCATTGTCAGATTTTTGCAGCGAAGGGATCTCAAGTACGGGCTCTGCAGTTTGTGTTCTTAACGAATCGTTCTGATACCAGGAAAAAGTAAGTCCTGATATCGATGAGTTATAATTAAGAGAAATTTCAAGACGTTGGTTTTCCATTCCTTTATAAGAGGGCGATACCTGTATCGGATTTTGAGGATGGATGGTCCAGCTTCCGAAATTCGGATTGGCAGCGGAAGGTGACAAGTCTTCAAAAGTAAAGAAATTTTTATGCAGCCAGCAAAAAGTAAGCTGGTTCAGACCTGATAAATCAGGCAGATCGCTGAGAAGGTTATTATCAAGAGTTAAGTGGTTCAGGTTTGTTAAAGTACTCAAATTGGGAACAGAAGAAATTTTATTCGTTCCCAGATTTAAATGTACTAAAGAAGTAAAAGTTGATAAATCTGGCAAAGACGAAATTTGATTAGTATAAGCCGCAAGCAGGGTTAATCCTGTTGCAAGTGAAATATCGGGTATAACGGTCATCCGATTATCGCCAAAGTTCAGCTCTTTCAACGATGCTGGCATTTTACCAATGGAGGTAAGATTGTTCTCATAGCATGAGAGTTTCTGCAGATTGGATAAGCCCGAAAGATCCGGAATGGAAGAAAGCTGATTTTTGTAAATGCGTATCTCCTTAATATTTGTCAAGCCGGAAAGATCAGGGAAGGCAGTTATCTTATTCTCCATCACATTCAATACCTGAAGATTGATCAGTGAATTCAATGCAGGCAGAATAGTAAGTTGATTTCCGGAGGCGTTCAGCTGTGTAAGACCGGTAAGATTGCTCAGATTCGGAAGTGTGGTTAACTTGTTTTTGAGGCATTGGAGCTCTTTAATTCCGGTAAAGTTTTGAATTCCTTCAAGGCTGGAAATATTTGCTTCACTGCAATAAAACACCCCTGTAACGGCAGCAGCATTGGCTGTGATCAGCTCCTGATTTGCATTCATTAAAGATGGATGATTGGTAACAAGGAATTGCCTGAAGGCCGGATCAGGAATCACCGCCGTTTGGGAGAGGACTTTCGTAACACATACCCCCAAAAATATTCCCAGAAATAGTACAACCTTTTTCATCCGTTAATAAATAATGGTAATGTAACCTTGTCTTATTTCTTTATCTTCCGGTTCTGCAATATACAAATAAGTACCTATTTCAACGTACTCACCTGTCCGGAACCGGCCATCCCACTCCTCAGGAACACCTGAAATAACTTTGGTGCCGTACACAACTTTTCCCGATTGATCCAGAATAGTGATCGTTCCGCTTTCTCCTGTCAGGAAAGGCAATTTCCAATTGCCCAAGCTAGGGTTAAATGTATAATCTTTAAATTCCGGACAAGGTTTTTCATGCACCTCTACCTGCTTCTGAGCTACACATCCATTCTGGTCTTTTACCTTAACTTGATAAATCCCCTTGGCAAGTCGGTTGTTAAAAGATTCCAAGTTAAAATCATTGCCATCAATGGAATATGAATAAGGTTTTTCTCCGCCTTTAATAGCCGAAACCTGTATTTGTATACTCCCGTTTTCCTGGTTCCTGCATGATGGCTTCGTATGGACACCAAATGTAATTTCCGGACAGGTCTTGTCTGGAATTACAGGAGGGGTAGTATTAACCGGCTGCTGCTTTATCAATGAATCTTCTTTCGGCGATGCAACTAAATTTTCTTTAAGCGCTAAATTGGTATCATGCGGCACTACCAGCATTTTTTCTTTGTGTTCTGTACCGATCATATTTTTTTTGTTTGCTTTATTTTCCGGTAACGTTTCTTCCGGAGATCGTTCAGCTTTATTTGAATCATATTGATCAACCTGTTTGATAGTTACGGATTTTGGCAATGCTATAATTTCTTTTTCCCTTAAGGTTAAATAATAAATGGTAATCCCTGCAAGGATAAGTGCTCCGGCAAAAAACATCAGTATTTTTTTATAAAAGAGAGAAGGCGGCGGTTGCTGAGACAAATCCTGGCCTACTTTTTCCCAGATATCCACTAATCCTTTTTCAAAGCTCAGTTCATCCGCTAACTGATGAAGTTGAAGTTGCTCAGCCAGTTCGGGGTTATTGCCAACTTCTTTTTCAAATGCAAATATCTCTTCAGAAGAAAGGTCTCCTTTAAGGTATTGATCAATCAGATCATATTTTTCCTTATCCAAGCTCACGATTTGAAAAAGTTTATCAGGTTATTTTCTTGTACCAATTTTATAAGCCTTTGCCTGCATTTATAACTTTTGGTCTTTGCTACTCCTTCATTGCTGAACCCCATTTTTTCTGAAATCTGCTTTAAATTATATCCATTAAACATCGTAAGTTTTAGGAGTTCGCCGCAGGTAGGACCAAGTTCGTTAAATATTTTTTTTATAAGCATCCGCCTCTCTTTTCCGATTATTTGATGCAGTAAATCTTCATATTCCTTGTCTTCTGCTACAGAATCAACAAGGACATTTTTTCTGGTGTGACGGGTAAAATGTTTGAAATAAAGATTCCTTGCAACTGAGTACAGGAAACCGTCAATATCTAGTTCGCTTTTAAATTTACCCGATTTTACCTGCCGATAAAAAACTACTATCGTATCCTGAAAAATATCTTTTACATCTTCTTCAGTCCCATTATTAGATAATATAAATTTTTTGATTTTGGGCAAAGAAATTTTATATAGAGCACCCAATGCCTCATTGTCTCTTCCCTTCGCAATACTATCCAGAATCTCCTTATCCTTTTCAGCCATGTTTATCTACTTCCCCGTATATGGATCATATGTGACCCCCTATTCAAAAAATTATTAAAGAAATAAACTTGTGATTATATAAAGTACTAATTTTAGATTTAGTATAAAAATAGTGTGGCGATTATACCTTCTTTAAAGAGTTGTCCAGTTTGTTTCCTGATAATCTTATTATCGCTTGTATCCCATGCTCAAAACAATTTTCTTTACCCACCGGTTTTTTCTCAATTTTTCAATTATCAATCGCTTGTAAATCCTTCTGCTACAGGAAGGTATGATAAACTATCCATGCTGGCAGGAGAAAGGCTCAATGCCGGTTATTTTAGTAGAATACGTACATTTTTAGCAATTGGTGAATATGCCAGAAAAAAAGATGAAGGCTCAGGTCATGGCTTTGGACTAATCTTTATGAACCATAAAGAGGGAAGTCTGTTTTCATTCAACAGAATGTATGCTCAATATGCTTATCATCTGGCTCTTTCTGAAAATTGGAAAATTTCAGGAGGTGTATCTTTAGGATTGCTTAATCTGTCTGTTGATCCTACACCTACCTCACAGGGAGTTTCATCTTATGCTCCGGATGGAAGTATAGGTTTTCTTTTTTACAGGGATAAAGAACAGATTGGCGTTTCTTCCTCCCAGATTTTTAATAGATCCATTGAACTTCTTTCACAACCCTTACCGATAAAAAGGTATTATAAATTTTTATATTCCAGAAAAATGGAGCTCACCCCTCACACCTCTTTTACTCCCTGGTTTTTTTATACAATGAAGAAAGAAAGATCAGAACTTGATATTACGGGTTCTTTTTTAATTGACGATCTGTTTTTTCTTGGATTAAGTTATCAATTACAAAGAGGGACCGTTTATTTTTTAGGCATCAGAGATTTTTCTTTTTTAGAAGGCTTAACAGATTTGACGGTTTCTTATAGTTTGCCATGGCCATCGATTAATTTGGGAAACATACAGACTTTTGAAATTGTCCTGGCATATAAACTGAAATAATATCTCAACTTACTGCGGGAAAAATTGTCCTACCGTACTTGATCCTACAGTAATCTTTTCTATACAATGACAAGTTTCAGTACCGGAAAGACCTCGACTTCTTTTAGTGTTTTTTTAAAGACCTTAACGAACCTGATACAGGCTCACGCTAAAAGACGGGAACAACTGCGCAAGACAACTGCCTTATACAATTTATATTCCAAGGAAAAAATGTGAGGATGTCTTCCCTAAACTAATGGCAGCATCCACTTCAGTAATCAGTTATTCCTTTCCGCAGTAGGATTGGTCTCACAGCCACCACTTGTCACTGCCATAGGAGTTCTGATAACGTTAATGCATCAATCGTCTCTAAGCCATTTTACAGTAGTGTAGGTTTAGGACTTGGGAAGCTACCTGACTCCAATAAAATATCAACCATGTTCAGACACAATACTAAGGAAACAATTATGATTTGCCTCTAAAAGCTAATCTCAGCTTCTTCTTCACCATTTTCAAAAGTTAGAATCTCTTCCTCTTTACCATTCATATTTATATGAACAAAATTATATTGATCAAAAATATGATTTAAGAAGGAGTTGTGGATCTTAATTTGTTTTACAGATGCAATTGGATCATTGGACGACATCTCTATGATCAAGACCGGTTCTCCCAGTTTAAAGGAAGCTTGATCCCAGGCGAGAGACAGGATTGCTAAATTAACTTTTTTCGTATTCACGGTAAGATGAAAATGATAATTCATGTAACCTTGAATTAGCTTTTTTACTTCATCAGGGAATGGAGCTTTATAAAACTGTGTCAAGTTTATCTCTTTCTTATAATGCTTGATCAACGCATTCTGAAGATCATCGCCAAACATACGAGTGTTCATGGTAGCTTTACCTTTGGAAAAGTTTATCATTGATTGGGTCATTCTTGTATCATGACCATAGACATGATAAACAAGTAACCAAAGGAAAAATAACAGAATTGGTTTCAACACGGGAGTAGTACGCATATCTATGAATTAAATTCACCTTCCTTTTTTTATACAAGCATCAGGGGATATTGATCTATCCACTGATGCGGTAAGAATTTAAAAATGATCACAGTTTTTGTACCCTTTTCGCTTCCAATCTTCCATTTGTGTATCTGATCATTAGTGTATAAAGTCCGGAAGCGAGGTCACTTCCAAAATCAATGCTTTCTCCTTTTCCGACTTTCCCATGCGCAAACAGAACCAATCCCCTTATGTCTATTACTTCTATACTGTTCGCTTCATCCTGAACTGTGACATTGAAAGAAGTTTCAGCCGGATTAGGAAGTATAGTTGCTAAAGAACGTGCTTCGAATGGAGAAACCGTATTAGTGATCGTATTTACAGTGACTTCCAGAGTGCCCTTGCTTTGACATCCAGAAGCATCTGTATAGGCAGCAACATAATTCCCAGCCTGATTCTCCTGTATGGAATTTATAGTAACCTCGCGGGTTGTGGCAGTGAATCCGTTAGGTCCGGTCCAGGACCATGTTCCCACTGTCATGGGATGGGGGCCGAAGCGGACCGTACTTCCTGCATTCACAGATTCTGAAGATGTTTGTATCCATGCTCCCCCGTCGATCTGTACATAATGCGTGACCGTTGTAGGTGAACACACCGTGACTGTAAATGTACCCATACTTGTACATCCTTCTGTATTTTTGAATGTAGCTACATAATTACCTGCCTGATTTTGCTGGATGTTATCCAGTGTGATCTCACGGTTTGCGGATGTAAAACCTTCGGGTCCTGTCCAGCTCCATGTACCACCGCTTGCTGGCTGAGGTCCCAGTACTACTTTTCCTCCGACATCTGTTGAAGCAGTTGCTCCTTGCACCCAGGCTCCTCCATTGAGCTGGTAATAAGGAACGACAGTTGTGACACTTGAACAGTCATTACCGTCTGTCCTGACCAGACTGAAATCATCTACATTTACCCAGTTGCCTGCATTTGCATCAGAAAATACCCCCACCTGAATTGTTCCATTCGTCACATTAATGTTGGAGATAGTTACTTTCGTCCAATTTCCCATGGACCTGTTGATCGAATAATTCATTTCACTGCCTCCGAAATTCTTTGCATAGATATTCGCTGCTTTCTGACCACCGCTGCTCTTGACCCAGGCAGACAAGGTGTATGTTCCGTTCGGCAAAGTGATATTTTGATATATGGTAGACTGGTAAGCAGAGGAACTACTTTGAGACAAGGCATAACGTCCAGGGTCATGACTTCCTCCGGTATTACCTCCAATTATACCGGTTTTTGACCATCCAGTCACGCTGGTTACGGAGATCCGGTCCGCTTCGAAGTTAGGGTTCAAAACATAATTGTTACCGCTTCCTACAGACCAGGTCCCCTCGGCGGCATCGATATTCCATTGACTGAGCGAATTAAATACCGGTGTATTCCCATTAAAGGAAATAGGTATCCATTGATTATATCCTACGCCGTTTCCAGCGAAGTCTGCCCAGCGGTCTCCACCAAATATGACGAAAGATCCCTTCGTCCCCTTTACTTCTACTGCCAGGCCACATTGTGTAACATGTGAATAATCTGCACTAGTGCCCTGTATAACAAATTCTGAAGAATACGGACCGAAAATATTTTTTGCTGTAATGCAATAGGTCTTGGATGTATTCCATCCGTGAAGATCGGATGAGCAGAAATAATAGGTCCCATTCTGTTTGAACATGATGCTCCCTTCGCGTCCTCCTGATCTGCTGTTATAAATATTTACAGCCGGTTCTGCATTCAGAAAATCAGAAGTTCGTAACGCAGATACATACAAGTGAGATCTTCCTTCCCTGTTGCTGTAAACCAGATACGCCTGACCATCTTCATCGGTATAGACAGATTGGTCACCGGTCATATCGTTCACCACATTCTGGATCTTTGTTTGGGTGTGGTGGTATGTGAATCTTCCATTTGGCGTATTGCAAGTAGCAAACATCAGCCCATCGTTAAGCTGGGAGAGCAACACATATTTTTTTGTTGTGCGGTTGTATGCCACACCCACACGCCCGATCCAGCCTCCATTGATTTCCGAGGGTGTCAGCGCATATCCTTCAAACTTCCAATTGGTAAGATCCGTGGAAGAGTAACAGGTGATACCCTGAAAGGCAATATCTCCGTTCTTACCTGAATAAGGATCGTTGTAATAGGTGACTGCGCCTCTGTACTTAACCCCGTACCAGTAATATGTATTTCCAACTTTTAGCGTACCTCCGCCCTGAGAATAAATCGGATTTCCCTGAGTATCTTTCCAGAAGACATCATTTTGTATCTTCTGACCATACACGTTCGAAAAAGTAACTAGGAGAAATGCTATAAATGTTAGCGATATATGCTTTCCTATAGAAACAGCTTTTATAAAATCCTCATAAATAAAAAGCCGAATCGGAAAACGATTATCATAAGAGAACATTTTCTTGATCATTGATTGGGTCTGCTCTCTTTGAACATCAATCAGACGAAGACTATGTAATGTTTTTTTCATATTGTGATTTCATTAATGATTAAAGTTTTTGTACTCTTTTCGCCTCCACTCTTCCATTGATATATCTGATCATTACTGTATAAAGCCCAGAAGCCAGATCACTTCCACAATCAATACTTTCTCCTTTTCCAACTTTTCCGTGAGCAAACATAAACGAGCCCTTCATATCTATTACTTCTATACTTTGCACTTCTTCCTGAACCGTGACGGTGAAAAACGTTTCAGCCGGATTAGGAAGTATAGTTGCGGAAGAACGCGCTTCTAATGGTGAGACCGTATTAGTGATCGTATTTACATTAACTATGAGAGTTCCTTTGCTTTGACATCCGGAAGCATCATTATAGGCAGCAACATAATTCCCGGCCTGATTCTCCTGTATGGAATTTATAGTAACCTCTCGGGTCGTAGAAGTGAATCCGTTAGGTCCTAACCAGGACCATGTTCCCACTGTCATGGGATGGGGGCCGAAGCGGACCGTACTTCCTGCATTTACAGATTCTGAAGATGTTTGGATCCATGCTCCTCCGTCTATCTGTACATGATGCGTGACCGTTATAGGTGAACACACCTTGACAGTAATTGTACCTGTACTTGTACATCCTTCAGCATTTTTGAATGTAGTTACATAATCACCTGCCTGATTTTGTTGGATGTTATCCAGTGTGATCTCACGGTTTGCGGATGTAAAACCTCCGGGTCCTGTCCAGCTCCATGTACCACCGTTTGCTGGCTGAGGCCCCAGTACCACTTTTCCTCCGGCATCTGCCGTAGCAGTTGCGCTTTGCACCCAGGTTCCTCCATTGAGCTGATAATAAGGAACCACGGCTGTAGGTGTACATGTTGATTTACCTACGATTTTAATATTTGGCGGAGCAGGTGCTTTCATTCCAAAACCGAGATAGTAATCAACCATATGGGACTGATAATATCCCCTATTAGTCATGCTATTTCTATATCCAGGGTTATGAGGCAAGGTATAGATCCGTTCACTTGTAGGAGTAATTGTTGTAAATACCAACAGGCTTCGACCATCATCAGAAGAATATACCGCTTCTTCTCGCCAGTCGCCCATTATATCTCCATAACATCCGGGGACGTTCCTGGCCCATTGTACGTTATTCCTGAAATTATATAATCGGTCTTCATACTGACCAGTATAATTCCACTTGGTCATTTTGTTATTATCCAGATTCTCACTCAATAAATCTCCGTCCCACCAGATCCTAAGGTTAGGATAGGAATCAGGAGTGCCTGAAGATGTTCTTGTTCCGGATACATTGTACAATCCGTCAGTGAAAGTATGAAATTCATAACCGCTGTATCTTGGATCAAGATCTCCTGCATAACCTCTTGCCATATCATATACAGCGTCCATGAACTGACTCTTCAATATTTTCCCTGTAAGTGCATCATAATATACCCATCCAAGTTTTGAAGGATTGTCTTGCTGAATAAGATACCCCTCCAGCCCTGGTCGATTAGGATCCAGATCCCCAATATGAAACCGGTCTCCATGAATAACACCTTGTGATCCGAGATCCCATAGCAATGTACCGTTTGGTCTCAGTGCGAATCCGAAAGGAATAATTTCGTCTTTCCCGTCTCCATCCAGGTCCGTGATCCTAAGATTGTGTCCGTCAGGACAACCTCCACTTCGTTTCCATTTCCAGTTCATGCTCAGAGATCCGTTGGCAAGTGTGTATGAAGTTACCATCATATTAAATCCACCCTTTCCGACACGGTTTTTAGACGACCAAACAATGCTCGGGTTGGTGCCGTCGAGATAGCCAATTCCCATCTGTCCGTTCATAGGGCCGTCTGCAATAAAATCGGTTGGAACTGAAGCTCGAGCCATTTCTTTACCTGTCATTCCATCCAACACTGAGATGAATTGTCTGTTGTTGTTGCTCTCACTAAGTACACTTCTGTCTCCAAAAACACTTCCATTGGCAGTGCGGATGACCACTTCCGCTTTTCCATCATTGTTCAAATCGTACACCATCCAATTGTCTCCATGTCCTGGGTCGAGGGTAGCAGAACCAGGTTCTATCCGATCTTTATTTACACTATTGGGACCGCAATTGTATTGCCATAAGAAGGTACCGTTATTTAAATAGGCTTCCACCATGATTTGCTGAGCCGGATCATTAGGATGTCTTGTAAAGACATAATCATACTCGCCATCTCCATTCAAATCTCCCACATGTATAAGGCCTATGTAGGTATTGGGTAAATTATTAATAGGTACTCTTACACAAGCCATCGCATTCGTTCCCTGCACATGAGTGTTTACATTTACCATAGGAGATTTAGTTTGTTCCACTCCGTTTAATACAGCAGCAACATAATAGGTACTGTTTGTATTTGTGTTATCGGTAAAATTGGATACATTTAAATTAGAAGCAACCCGTGTATTTCCTCTGTATACATTATATCTAATGTCTGTATTAAATTCTTGCCCGAGAATCCTCCAACTCACAAAGACCTCATTACTGCTCTTCCTGACAGCCACAGTACCGCGGCCCAGATTCTCCATCCACCTTTGTGCCTGAGACGCATTCATCAGTGCGAAAAACATAATGAACAAGAGTATTAATTTCTTCCCTTGTATGGAAGGTGGAAATCCGCTTGAGTGTTCGGCTTTTTTCATTTTGATCTAGGTTTATTTGTTATCATTTATAGTAAAGACACTACATCACATTTACTATTATGCCATTGATCAAATCGACCTGACTCATTCCTTCTTGAATCAATTGCTGGTAGGAGACATTCAACAAAATGAGAAGTAACGATATGAGGAAAAAATTTTTGAGAAAGTATAATTGAATATGTTTTCTTATATAAAATTTTATCTATGAATTTATACTATAAATAAAAGGTATATAACTCAAGCGTTATTTAGATTGTATCTATAAGAAATGAGAAATTAGTAAAGAGGAAAAGTAATAAAGATAAAAAATAAAAAATAATGAGTAAAACAACGAAACAGATTCCCATCATGTATTAATCAACTCTTATTCTTTTGACAAGATTGATAATTAAAAGAGTGTAAAATTTTATTTTAAATTCAAAAATAAAATTCTCTAGACTAAAGATGTACAGAAATAAAACTTAATATCATAAGAGTAATAACAATAAATGTGAAAATGATCCTTATAACTCCAATGATTATTTTCGAATGAATAATAGTTCTTATCATATTGAAAGCTTATAGTAAAGTACATTCTTTATCAGATCCTTATTCTACTACAATTACTGGAAACAATGGTGAACATTTTTTTATGAGAATTTAAAATTGACTCACTTACCTTTAATTAATTATGTTTCTCTTACAGTTATGTTAAGCAAAGGTGAACATGGTTTCCAATATTTTTTTTCTAGTCATAACTTTTTATAAAAAGGTTGAAAGATATTAGCTATGTTTATTGTGATACAATCAGATAGAAATTAGAAGTCGGATTTAAACAAACCTATTATTTGTATAGTCAATATGATGCCGACATTCAGGAACCAGTTTTATTAAAGCGTAATCATGGTCAAAGTATTAAGTCAAAGTAATTGCATCTTTATTGCTTATTGATGTTATATTTCAATCCAATCTCAAATGAATTTCCCCATAGAGGATTGGAACCCAAAAAAGACGTATTATAAGTCATTAGAATGGAAAGAGGGTTATTCTCCTGATTCAATATTATTGTACCTAAGTAAGATACTCCTCTTGGCCTGAAATACAATGCCCCTGCTTCCAGGAATCCACCATAAAAAAAGGTTAACGCTCCAATATATTGATCTGGCAAGCTGGGCAGGCTTCTCCACAAAAAGTATGATTTGAGATCCAGATTTTCACTTACTGTTTTTTCAGCACTAAAATGCATATTATAGAATCTCTCAAACCGCACCTTACCAGAGGTTACCGTACCTTGGGCATTAAAAGCCTGAATAGCGGCCATACCAGCAGAGATTTTCCGGTAATTGAAACCAAGACCTATATTCCCGTCTAAAACAGTGAGGGAACCTGCTGCAGACGGAGTGGAGAAATTTATACCTGCCAACCCCAGAGAAGCTCCTCCTGAAATATCCACTTCAGAAGATAAATGCTCTTTCACAGCATAATTTCCATAAGCTCTGGAACTGGATATAAAGGGACCTTCTTTTTCATTAAAAAAGATAAGCCTTGCAAGATGGTCAGGCGCATTTTCTTTTCTCCATACTTTATGACCTGAAGCCATAAAAGTGGAAACATCACTTAATAATCCTTGCCTGAATTTATAATAGGACATCAGTTCAACATTACCATCTTGAGGAACGTATGATGGATTAACCAAAGCCATGTTAGTAAAAAAAGAAGAAAAAACATCCTGATATATTCTTCCGGACTGAGAGTACGCTGTAAAAGAAATTAGAGAAACTAAAACTGACAGGGTAATCCGCATTTTTTATTCCAGGGTATTGGGGAAAATAAAATCTTTTTAAAAAATAATCATTTTACAGAATCGTTACTTTCCGATTTTTGTCATGTCTCTTTATTGATTATGAAAATATCTGAGCACGAAATACCACTACTCATTAAACAAGGAAATGATAAAGAGGTAATTACGGAATTGTATAAAATTGTGTTCCCGAAAGTTAAAAAATATATAGTAAGACACAATGGTATAAAGGATGATGCCTATGACGTTTTTCAGGATGCCTTGCTTTATTTTTACAAGCAAGTAGTTGAAGACAGATTCAGTGATAAATATACGGTTTTTGGTTATGTTTATAGATTATCCATAAACCGCTGGCTGAACAAACTGAAAAAGGATCAGCGTGTAAATTTTACAAGTGAACTAGAAAGCAGCAACGGGATTGAATTTGACGAGGAGGAAAATAAATATCTTTCCATTTTGAAAGAAGGAGAAAACTTACTGGAAAAGTTATTTTCCAATATTGGTGAAAAATGTGTTGAGTTATTGACCTATACAATTTACTATGATTTAATGGCGGAAGACATTGCTCTTCGAATGGGATTTACATCGGAAGGTGCTGTTAAAATGCAGATCAAGCGGTGCAGGGAAAAGTTATATGCTGAAGCAGAAAAGGATCCATCAATATTAGAAAAAATAAGAGGATGAGGAGTGATAAGGAACATATAGATCTGCTGATTGAAAAATATACTAAGGGAAAACTGGCTGGCGAGAAGCTGGAGACTTTTGAAAAATTGCTTGCGGAGAATCCTGAGTTTAAAAGAAAAGCGGAGCTTGTTAAAGTTACCAACCAACTTGTAGTTCTGAACAGACTGAGTGAGGTGAATATCATGTTGAAAGCTGAGACCGCTTCATTGAAAAAGAAGGAAAATGGTAACAGCAACAAAGGAAAGTTCATATTAGGAATTTCTGCTCTGGCAATGCTTATTTCAATTGTAATCTTTATTTCACAAAGTGACAAGGAGTCAAGACCTGCAAGAATAATTAACAAAGATCAAAGAACAGTTGATAAATCAGCCTCTTCCGTTTTAACTCCTTTGCAAAAAAAGGAAATATGGATAAATAACGATCACAATAATAATGGAAACTCTAAGTCTGTTGAGGAGGAAAATCAGGAAGACATGATGTTATCTCCCGGGAAGATGATTGTAGACACTGTAAGTATCAATATGGAACACTCAGCAGATACTTCTGTAATACATAATATTCATCAACTTGAAGTTAAAAATGTAAAATCGAATCCAAGTCAGGCAGACAAAAAAATAGCATCCTGTGAAGGTATCAGGATCACAGTGGATTTAAAAACGGAAGGACCTTGCAGGGGAGAGCAGAACGGCCGGATCATGCTTAATAGGGTAAGGGGAGGCACAGAGCCTTATTCCTATGTATTGAACGGAAATGAGGAGAATTCTCAAGGTCAGTTTTCGGATCTGGTTGCCGGAAATTATCAGATAAAAATTACAGATCATAATGGATGTCATATAAGTTTGAATCAAGTGACGTTATCTGAAAGACGTTGCAGGAAAGATCTTGAATTTAGTCCTTCCCATGGAGAAGAACTTCAAATGCCTGTCTATGAAAAATCAGGTAATCTTAGCATCTTTGACAAAACAGGCAAACTTTATTATCAGCAAAGCATTCCTGCAAGAGAGAAATTCATGTGGAACGGATTGTCTAATTCAGGCGAGTTAATTGCGGGCTATTATGTGTTTGTGATCCAGTATGAGGATGGATCTGATGAAAAAGGTAGTATAACTATAGCACCATGAAACAATGCAGGATTTATTTCATTCTGTTATTTCTGCTTCCTTTTATAAAGGTTGCGGGACAGACTGTTTCTATACCTGACGCTAACCTTAAGGCATTCATTCTGGAAAAATTTCCTGCAGTACTTGATTCATCTCAAAATTTAAAAATCGCAGATGCAGCCCAGATTCCCGGTACCTTTAACTGCTCAGGTCGAAATATAAAGAATGCAGAAGGAATTCAATATTTCACCAATGTTTATGAAATTAACCTTTCTAACAATCAACTGAGCTTTCTCCCTGAGATGCCTTCTTTACCAAAGTTAATGTATCTTAGTGTTTCTGATAATCAGATTTATACTCTTCCTTCACTTGACGGTCTTAAAGGATTAATTTTTCTTGATGTCCGTCGTAATAAATTGAAAACGCTTCCTGACCTTTCAAAAAATGTTGCCCTTAATCATTTGAATGTACATTCGAATGAAATTGAGATACTTCCAAACCTTGATGCATTGGTAAACTTAACCTATCTGAATGTTGCCCTTAATAAGTTGATCCGTCTTCCTGATTTGCGCCATCAAAGCAATTTAACCAGTCTTATCTGTTGGGAAAACGAATTGGAAGAATTGCCTTCATTGGATCAATTAAATAATCTGATTCTATTGGATGCTTCAAAAAATAAGATCACCCGCCTCCCACCCTTTTCATCTGAAAGCAAAATTGAGAACTTATATATTGACAGAAATATTATGGATTCACTTCCTGATTTTTCAGTATACAAACATCTGAAAACAGTTAGGCTTTATGGTAACAGACTAACATTTCAAGATATTGTTCCACTCACTTCAATTGATAATTTTGATACTATTTTTCTTGTAACACCTCAGACCATTCTAAAAGTCGGAAAAAATATTGACGTACTGGAAACTGAAAAAGTGATTTTAAAGACCGGAATAGATACAGCTATCAGCGGGGTGATATATGAATGGATATGCAACGGGCAAATGATTCGTTCTTCTTCTGAAGATACCATTTCAGCTTCTACAGTAATAACTGCCAATACAGGATATTATTATTGCAACATTATACATCCAGCCTTTCCAGGACTCGTACTCCAAACGGATAGTTTTTTTGTAAAGGTACTTCCTTGTATCAATCTCTCTGATTTTTCAACTATAGTAACTTCCACCACCTGTATGAAGGCTGGCTCCTTAATTGTTTCTGCCTATAATCAGCCATACAGTAATCTTTTCTACATACTGACAAGCATCAGTACAGGAAAGATATTCACGTCTTCTAATGGTGTATTCAAAGATCTCAACGAGCCTGAATACAGGCTCACAGTAAAAGCTGGAAACAATTGCTCAAAACAATTGTCCAATACAATTTATATTCCCAAGGAAAATTGCAAGGATGTCTTTATAACTCCTAATGGAGATGGCGTGGATGATACCTTTTTCTTTCCCCAAACGGGCACAGCTACTATAACGGACAAATGGGGGGATCTGGTGAAAACTTTTTCTATTCCAGGCGAATGGAACGGAACAGGAGATTCGGGCATAGTTTCTCCCGGGCTATATCTTGTAAAGATAAATAATGGAGAGGTGATTAAAATATCAGTAGTTTATTGAAGTAATTATGTGTTAAAAGATTCAAATGTCATTTCTACTACTTTAACATCTTAAACTTATATTTAAAAGATGATTATTGATAGAATGCTTTTCAACCCTATTTACTCCACAAATACTATATATATTTTAATGGAAATGTAAATATATTTATATATGCATAATCCGTGAAATATCAGACTCCGCATTGCAATATCCTTATCAAAAGTTTTAATTCGCACAGTTAGCTCCTTTCCAACAGGTAAGTAATATTAGATCCATGGTCAACAGTGAGCATCATTGAACCAGTAATCTGAATTATTTTATCAGTTGAGTATAACTCGTTTTGTTGATAAAAATAAAAAGTTCCGGAGCCCAATCTAAACCTTTTAGAAATCAATCTAAGTAAGTTACAGGACTATTGAGGAGATCGATTTAGAACAAATCCTTATTCCCCACATAACCATTGAGCTCATTATTTACACAGGTTATAAGGTTGTCATTCTTTAATTTCTTTGCAGGTAATTTTCCTTTTAACAAAGGAGTAGTTAAGGGGTGAAGTATCAACTAACTCCTTTATATCTGGTCAATGTAATTCATAATCTGATTTAATAAAAAATTTATCATTGATAAGGTAATCAAGAATGAATCATTAGAGGAATATTATGAGATTGGGATAAATTAAAAAATTAAGGAAAATGTAATGGAGTTCTGATTAGACTCCTCATTCTCCATATAAATTCTATAATTTCCTAATTGGGCCCACAAAAAGTAAAAGCCTTCAAATTTGAAGGCTTTTTTGTTTAAAGTATGGGTAAAATTTCTTTTTTAGCCTTAGTTCTTAAGAACGAACTATTATCCTCTTTTCCATCCAATTGCATTATTTTCCTTATTTTTAATATTAATACATCAATGACTTTCTCATTTCAGAATAGTACTCTTTGATAAAGTATTACCAAGGAACTACTCCGGTTTCAGGATTATTTTCTTCACTAAAGAATTTTCCAGTCGGTCCGTCTTTATCAATCAGCGCATACTTTATAATTCGCTTCCCTGCATCCTCAACACTCCCTGGCCCACGATGACCGTTGAAATCCGTCTTTGTATATCCTGGGCAAACAGCATTTATTTTAAAGTCGCTATCCCTTAGTTCGTAAGCCAATACAACTGTATACATATTCATTGCTGATTTTGAAGAAAGATAAACAGCTCCTTTGTAGTCATAATATTTGTATGACGGGTCGCTGTGCAAAGTAATTGAACCTTGACTTGAACTTACATTTACAATACGAGGCTCAGAAGATTTCTTCAATAAATCAATAAATGCTTGTGTAACTCTTACGACCCCATAAACATTTGCATCGTATGCATTTTTGAACTGTTCGATGGTTGAATCAAGTGCCGCCTGTGGATAGCCACCATAAATGCCAGCATTATTAATAAGTATGTCCAGCACTTTGGTTTTCTTACCTATTTCTGTACGGGCATTTTTTACAGATTCATCATCTGTAATGTCAAGCTGAATAACCTCTACATTACTTAATCCCTCCGACTTTAATTTATTCACGGCTTCCATACCGTTTTCTAGATTACGACTGCCGAGGTAAACATAAACTCCTTTTTGAGCGAGTTGCCGTGCAACTTCAAAGCCAATGCTTTTATTAGCTCCTGTTACTAATGCTGATTTCATTTTTTTATAAATTAGTTAGGCAAAAGTAGCTAGCTGAAAAGCAGAGGAGATGGACAAATCAATTTATTATCTTGACGAATCTTGCTGAGCTTTTAAAAACTCACTTATGCTTTTACCTGTGCATTTTTTAAAAAGGCGTGAAAAGTAATCAGGGTCATTAAAGCCTAATTCATAAGCTAATTCTTTTACAGAAAGAGTTGAGTAATTTAATTTTCGCTGTGCTTCAATCATTAAACGATTGGTAAAAAAATCCTTCGGCGAAACTCCCGAATATTCTTTTACAATCCGATATAAGCTGTTTGTAGTTAATGCCAGTTTTTCGGCTATGACATTAACAGAAGGTTGTTCGGCAAGATGGGTTTCCACGACTAATTTGAACTCAATAAACTTTGACAGATTCGTGTTTAAAATAGTAAGTGGTTCTTTGTTTTTGAAGTAAGCACTGTTTAATTCTACTAATAGTAAGTTCAGGTAAGCTAATATTATTTCTGTGTCGGGTGGATATTTATCTATGTGAAGTATCTGATTTAATATTTCAAAAACTTTTCTTACTCTCTCCCTTGCCGGATTATCAAAAATTATAGTTTGTGAATTAAAAGGATTAACTAAAAAAGGAAAATGTTGTGGTAGCAATGCCAATGTATTTTCATCAAATAGTACCTTGTAATATTTAAGATTAGCAGTTTTGGGTGGAGGTGTAAAAACTTGATTAGGCATTGCAAAAAGCAAATGGCCGTCAGTAAGAGTGATATTTTGTAAATCCAAATTGTAGGTAACAGAGCCGCTGTCTATTAACACTATAAAATAAGAAGTTAACCTACGAGGTTGTAGAAGCTTTTGCTGAATATCAGCAGAAAGATAAGGATTGTTGTTTGAGACAATCTTAATACTCAACTTATCGTTTTCTAAACCCTCAGATTTTCCGTTTGTATCTTGCATGTTGGCTGTTCAATGTTAGTAGGGCTACGCTCTATGATGACCGTTAATATCTCAATGTACGCATTTCGTTAATGTTATTAGACTCAAGCCTGTGACAGAACTCAAATGCTGTTTTTTAAAAACTCCTTACTTCTGAAATATTATTTTCCCTTAATATAACCAATACTGTCAGTCACGTCGCCCATTATTACATTTGTTTCTATTAAATTTCCCTTTACAGGGACAGAACAATTTTTATTTTTAACATCATTAGATTTCACCTTAATTGAATCTTCAGCCAGAACTGGTTTACCCATAACAGATTCAATTAATGTATCAGCACCAGGACTTTGATGTATAGTACCAGAACTATCTTTTGCATCCTTCTTCTGAAGCTCTATCTCTCCGGTTGTCCTGCTTTGGCACCCCAACATAACAAGAAGAATTCCAACTATAAAATTTAATGAGTTTTTTAATATGCGTATTGAAAATCTAGTATCTATAAATACAAGAAAATTATTCAACACCTTTTCTATATAAGATTGCTTATTAACAACCTGATCTGACTTGAAATAACCACAGACTCTTCGCTCAGAGTTTTGTCTTATATAATTTAATATCTCTTCTTCCTTTGCATTAGTAAAATCAACAACAACCTTGTCACATAAGTCGCAATGCTTCCCATACTCTCTCGGCTCCATTTTATTCCAGTCCTCATTACAAGGTTTTTTTATAATTAAATTCTTGGACATAAATTAATTAGATTAAAACTCACTCTTTAACAATTCTTGGCACTTAAATAGAAATTGCTTTAAATATATCTATACGAAAAAGCGTGCAAATAGATAGCTTTTGTAAAGATGTATTTATCTTTCAGTCAAGAATTCTTCTAAAATAGAATTTACATTAAACAATAAAAAGGAGTATTAAAAAATTGATCGAAAAAATACTCAACAAACCATTTCAAAAATTTCAACAATAAATAAACTAAACCAGTCTTAATTTCATACCATGTTCACTTTCACTATACAAGGGATGGTTCTTCATTTTATGAATCATTTTAAATAAAAACTCCATCATCTTTTCCCTTTTATCATTTTCGTTATTCAACCTGCCTTGAATAATATCTGTACTCACATCAAATATCAGTGCGTTTAAGGAAGCTATTTCTGCAGGAGTAATTCCTAACTCAACTCCTAGTATTGATAAATGGAAAGAGTAGTTTCTTAACCATTGAATCAATTGTTCATCTTCTTTTGGTATAAAGTTCATGATTAAAGTTTTATGATATTACTCCCAACTCCCCAGCACAGAGAAACTAACACTATCATTCTTGGTCTCCATATCTATCGGATAAATAATCTTATATTCTTTCATATCTATCTTGCTGGATGCTATAAAACCTATTGAATCTCCCCACAATTGAATACTGATATGATCTTCCTTATACAAATGTATTTTCACTGGTTTATCTAATGCAAACAATGCAGGAAGCGTAAAATCACTTGGATACTTCCCGGTTGTACCTATTACACTATTACCTGAATTTCCATTAACAACTTTAATGGTCAGATATTGGGAAGGGATATTCACCTTTCTGAAAGAATTCAGTTTAACAGTTTTCATGGTAAAAATATACCTATCCTTTTTGCAGCTCACAGACAAAAACATTATAATTAGAAGTATCCAGATCCTACGCATGTTTATTTTAATATTTTAGTTATCATACTGATATAGTAAACCTATCCATCATACATTCCACAACAACATGTTATCAAAAAGGAGAAGGTTGGTTCTTCGTTAGAGCCATAATTGTCCTGTTAATATATGGAAACAACGCAACGATTATAATTGTAAAAACAAGCATCAGACATATCATCTCATAATAATCAATCGCAAATCTTATCTGGGTCTGAACATTTAAAGAGCTAACAAGCATCTTATTACTTAACTTGGAGGTCTTAGTTACCACAGCACCATGAGTGGACAGCACATGATTGATTTTTTGAAGAGATTGAATCAGGACTGGATTTTGCTTTGATACGTGCTCTTGAAAGGTATTGTAATGAGTACCTTTTGAAAGCAACTCGAAATAATTAATCAAAGCAATACTCAGGTAAAAACCCAAACATCTCATAAATAAACAAATCCCTGCTGCAGATGCACTGAGTTTCTCAGGGACTGACGCTACAACATATATTATTGTGGGAGTCATAATCAAACCAACCCCTAATCCTTGAAGGATCAGGGGAATGAAAAACTCGCTTTCATTTGCCTGAGGAGTAAACAACCAAATCATCCAAAAATGAAAGACAAGCAATATCGAAAAACCATAAATCCATAAAAGCCTAATGGGGCGTTTTTCAAGTACAAAGGCACAAGAAATTACTACTCCTGTAACAATACCAGCTATATTCAATAAGGTAATATATCCAATATTTATTGGATCAAACTTCAATACAGTTTGAAAGTAATTCGTAGTGATACCAAAGGCAAAGCGACATATATAAAATATCAACATAAGAAAGAGCCCCACTTTAAAGTTCCTAAACCGAAAGACTTCCAGATTAAAATAAGGACGTTTCGCAAATACCTGTCTTATCACAAATAAAATCAAAACGATAAAGATAGACACAACGCACCCAAGAATTTCAGGATCTTCAAGCCAATAGTATTGCTGACCATAAACCATTATATACCCTACTAAACACAGGAAAACAGCATAGAATAAAAAACTTTCCCAATCAAGTTTATATAATGGAAACTTTACATTAATTCTGACGTCATTCATTAGCAGCAAAAGCAAACCCAGAGCTGGTAAATAAGAATACATAGTACACTTATAGAGTGAGTTAAAATTGAATGAATCTACAATTTCTGAGGTGGCAAAATTATTAAATGGTATCATACAGACCAGCATACCAAAAAATATTGAATAGCCTACTGTTCTTGCCTTGTCAGAATGAAGCCTCATAAATATCAAAGTCAGAGCAAGATTGACAGTCATGGTAAATGCCATTCCCTGAATAAACCTGAATATAAACAATATCACTGTTTCATCCGTCACAAAACATATATAAGAGCTCAGCAACTGAACAAATGTAATAATCACAAAATATTCCTTTACAGCTAGGAAGCTGAAGAACCTTCTTTCAAGAGAAAAAAAACTTGCATAACCTGCATAAAATAAAACCACTGAATAATACACATCATAAGTCTCCATACCTGTATTACCTGCAGAAGCATTTAAGTTAGTCAGAGGAAGAAAAAAAAGAACAAGCCCGGGTAGAAGGACCATAAACAATGTAACTTTCACTAACCATTCAGGCACCCACTCTTTAAACAAGAAACTTTTCTCCACCATATCTTTTTACTTTTTTGCAACTGAAACATTCACGTTCATTCCTGCTTTAAGAAGATTGACATCTTTCTTATCCCCCGTCACTCGTATTCGCACAGGAATACGTTGAACAATCTTTACATAATTGCCTGTAGAATTATCGGGAGGAAGCAAAGAAAAACTAGAACCGGTAGAAGGAGAAAGTGAAATTATTATGCCTTTAAATATCCTATCAGGAAAAGCATCTGCAGTAAACTGAGCTGTATCTCCTATATCCATTGACTTGATTTGAGTTTCTTTATAGTTAGCCACTACCCATTTATCTGTCTCCCTGTTTACTATATAACCCAGAATCTCCCCTACATCAATCATCTGTCCTTTTTCTATAGTTCTCCGCCCCATAACACCATCATAAGATGCTGTAATGACCGTATATGAAACATCAAGCTTATGTCTTTCAAGTAAGGCTTCTAATCTCTTTATCTCTGCTCTCACCACATCCTTCTGGGCTATAGCATCCTCTACCTGGGAAACTGAGGCTTCATAATCCTCTTCAGCAGACAGTCTTTCAGCCTTGGATACATTATATGCGGCTTCAACAGCTTCCAAATGTTGCTGAGTAGCTGATTCAGTAGCTAGTAGTTTTTTATATCTAGTAAACTCTAATTCTTTTTTCCAAAGTTCAGCGTCAGCTACAGCTATTCTTGCAAATTTAACCTGGGAACTTCTTTTCAATGTTTCCATTCTTACTTCCAACACTTTTAACTGTGCACGGACATTCATTAAAGCAGCCTCTGTCTGTGCTTGTTGTATTTTATACTCCCTATCATCTATCAGCAGCAATGTGTCGCCTTTTTTTACAGGCTGATTTTCATCGAATTTTACTTCTACAATAAATCCTCCAGAACGAGAAATGATGGGATTGATATATTCCTGCACCTGAGCATCATTGGTTGTTTCATTGTTATACAAATCCCAAAGCGTAATAGCTCCCCAGATAAATAAAACAACTCCTATCCCTCCTGCTATCCATGCAGTAATCTTGGTGATCAATTGATCCGTTGAAGTATATTGACTTGCCTTTTTCATTAAAGATTACCTAATATGTTTTGTAGCTTATAGTATTGAATCTGTGCATCCATTCGAGACGAAGCATATTCAAATTGAGTTTGCAGCGCTTGAATATCCGCATCCAATAAATCTGTTATTAAAGCAGCCTGGTTAAAAAAGTTATTCTTTACTATCCTTGCATTTTCGGCAGCCTGATCAATATTCGCCTTAGCAACATTAATCCTTACAAGCGATTCCCGGAACCTTAGCAAAGCTTCGTAAACGTCTTGCCTAATCTTATCTTCTGTATCATGATGTTCCAATTCTTCTTTCTTCAGATTTAAACGAGCCAGTTTATTTTTGGGTCTATTGATATATATTTCAGAAACAGGCAGACGGGCTTTAATCCCCACTACTCCTAGTGTATAGTTACTCGGTGAATAAGGGAAAAGAAATATCTGAGGATTGGCGAGCCAGAAATCACCGTACAAACCGACCTTCGGCCTAACGGCTGCTTTAGTATATTGGAGCTGAATATGACTGATCTTTTCTTTCTTTTCTGATATGTGGTAAATAAAAGATTTTGACATTGCTTCTTCCAGATAAGACTCATAAGATTTTAAAGAAATTAATTCAGGATTGATAATCTCTTTCGGTAAAACAGCAACAGTATCAGCAAGCCCTATAAGTATATTCAACTTTTGATTTGCTATTGCAATATTATTTTCAATCTGCACCAGTAGCAACTTCTGATTGGATAGTTTCAATTCTACCCTTAGAGCATCACTCTTCAAAACCACGCCATTAGTAAGTAATTCTCTAATCTCTGCAAGTTGCTTCTCCTGATTCTCAATATCTTTTATCATTAATTCTTTAAAAATCAAATTACGCATAAGGTTTAAATAATAAACAGAAGCCTGTAACTTGATATCTGAAACAGTATACTTTCTTTGCTCTATAGCTATTTCATATAAGAGCTTTCGTTTGTCCACAGATAGGTTCAATTTATTTCCATCATAAAGATTAAGATAAAAATCGGTACCTAACCTGTATAAAGTGTGAATCACTTCATGCTGCTCAGGCTTATTTAAAAGGCCATTGGTATACATGGCAAGATTGGTTGCATGTTCTATATGCCCACTGAATTGTATCTCCGGAAGTCTCTCATATTGTATCTCCCTGACTTCCTCCTTTCCAATCGCCTCTTCAAAATGAGATAACTCAATCTTTTTACTATTCTCAAGTGCTTTCTCCCACACATTATCCATGTAAAGAGGAATGGCTGTATTAAGAGAATCTTGTGATAAAACAGGGATGGAAATGGAAATTAAAATAAGAATACTTAAGATACTTATTTCTCTAAGACAGATAAACATTCTATAACTATTTACGCTGTAAAGTTATTTGTCTTTTATTATTCAATTTTATCCAAAATAGACTAATATTAGTTGATTCCAGCCAAACGAGTATTTTAAAAATTTTGTAAAATTTTCCATTCCTTATAGAAGATGTTTTTATAGATTGCATCGTTCTTCATTATATAATATCATCATAATAATATGAGTCTGATTGCAAGTTTACCGGATATAGACAAGCGTCCCGCATCGGTATATGTCATGCATGAACGATCAGAAAAATATATTCCTAATCATAAACATGCAAAGGGGCAATTGTCTTATGTTGAAGGAGGAATAGCTTATCTTGAAATCGGAAACAGAAGGTATGTAATACCAGCAAGACATTATTTCTGGATTCCTACAGGATTATCTCATGTATTGAAAATAGGACATTCAGGAACTGTTCTAAGATCGTTATTTTTCTACACTCATGATGATATGACCTCACCATTTTATTCTCAGATGGGAATTTATCCAATAAATGATCTTTTGATGCAGATGATAAAATATTCTGAGCCCTGGGACGGCCATATTTTACCAGGTGATAACAGATTTTTATTTCTATCAGCCATAAAAAACATTTTGCCAGAAATCAGTTCTAAAAAAATCCCGATTGCTTTACCTTTCACAGAACATGAAAGGATGCTTCCTATACTCAAATATCTGGAGAAAAATATCGGTGAAACACATTCACTTGAAAGTATCAGTCACAGATTTGGTATCAGTGAAAGATCATTATCAAGGCTCTTTCAACAAACACTAAATATGTCATTTCTTCAATACTTAAAACTTCTGCGTATGGTAAGGTCAATTGAATTAATGCTACAAACCAATCTATCACTAAGTGAAATTGCATATACTGTAGGGTATCAAAGTCTTGCATCATTTAGCAGTACTTTTTTAAAATTAACCAACTACAGACCATCTGATTTCAAGAAAGAAAAATAAAGATACTTCTATTCAATTGATCCAGAATTTATCGGGCCATTCTATGGACACTTCAGCAAGCTCAGGCATAACAAATAATATTTTTTTATTCTCTATCTTTTCTATTAAACTAGCAAATAAAACATGCTCTTCAAATCGAAGATGATTTTCCAATATCTCTTCAATTAGACTAAGTGACTCTTCAAGGCTATCATTTTTTCCAAATAGCCTTTTTAATTTCCTATGCTCAGCAACTGCTCTTTTTACCATAAGATTATCCTTTTCAAAAACTGCAAAAATAAATTTCTCTTCCAGCTCAAAATGTGGCTTTAGATATTCATGATAAAATAAGTCTGTATAAATCTTAATTCTCTTAGTTGGTACCCTTTGTAAAAGCCCACTCCTTATTCGGTAACACGATTCAAAAATGAAATGGTGTTCAGTTTTCAAATGGTCCAATATTTGACCACATTCAAAAATTTTATTTGACATTGAATGTAACAGTTAAATTTTAAATATTATTGACGTTTGTAATATCATCCCCTATCATCTGGTCTATGTAGTAAGGGAAAATTACTATTTCATTCCCGGTTCTTTGTCATTTAATCTAAAGAGTTTTAAACCGAATGCTAATAGACACAAAATCTTTATTCCCTCTAGAGCGAAATAACAAATGGAACTGTTTAGATAATAACTATTCCTTCCGATAATAAAAATTACAAAATCATTGTTGACATAGGAAAAAACCTTTGAAGTCTGAATACTAAGGATAAGAAATGGAATAATAAATAAAGAATATAAAGGGAAGACCTCCTCTATACTTGTGTAATAAGTAGTTCCAATAATCAATAACACAAAGAACCATTCAAGATTAGTCATTGTATTGTAGATCAGTTCCGACAAAAAAGAGTCAATAGGAATCGATACTATTGAGGGCTTAAACTCAATCCATATTTCCAGAAAATCTAAAGCAAAGACAAATCCTAGCCAAAGAAAAACACTCATCAGAACAATAGGGTATTTCACAGTTACCATATAGCATAATATTTATTGCATACTTAGTAATTGTAAATATATCCGACATTATGCTCTCTATGTTATTCAAAATAGACTAAATATAGCTTAATCTCGCCAACGTACATTTCATTGACCTTTCTGTTTTATAGGAAGATTAACTTTGTATAAGGCCAGGTATTGAGCACCAAAATAATTGAATTGATTTTTATGTTTAAAGGAAGTACAAATATCAGAGATGAATATAAAATATGCCTTCGGATGAAATATAAAGAAATACAAAAAGCTATTCTCCTTTTATCAGACCGTCAAGAGCCTTGGTAACTTTGGGTTTGCTAATATCTTTTAATGTATACTGATTAAGATATTCATAAAAAGTGGACAATGCGCTTTTCAGAACAGATTTAAAGCCACAGCTGTCAGCGAGTATGCAAGGCGGTGTATCACAATCGACTAGTTCTTCCTCCATTTCAAGTAAGCGAATAAGGTTACCAATTTTATATGTTTCAGGTTTGTCTGCCAAGTATAAGCCTCCTCCTCTTCCTCGCTGGGCATCAAGTATTTTATTATTAGAAAGAAACTGAACCACTTTAGCCACATGATTTCTAGAAATTCCAAACCTTTCAGACAACTCCGTAATGGTGGTTGCTGGCATGTTTGAAGGCTTTCGTGACATATACATAAGTATACGCAGCCCATAATCGGTAAATTGGTTCAGCTTCACTTCTTTATATTCTAATTTATATTCAATGTCTGAGGACCAAATTCCTCAAAAAAGACATGCTCACTATTCACTCCCAATGATGCAAGATCTTTTATTGCCTTTTCAAGAAATAGTTTGGGACCACAAATATAATAATCCGCTCCGGGTAATAATATTGTTTCTTTTACTTCAGATAGTTCCACTCTTCCTTTTTTAACTTTATTATCTGAACTAGAGCAATCATCATAAAACACTATATGTTCTAACCAGTCAAATTTTCTATCTAAGGCGCTGACCTCATTTTTAAATGCATGAACATTGGCAGAGCGACAACCATGAATCCATTTGACTTCGCGTTTCTCCGATTCACCAGCAAGATACTCCAACATTGACATAAATGGTGTCTGCCCTATGCCACCACTGATAAGAACAACTGGTCCCTTGTTCTCCAGATTTAACACAAATTCACCTGCAGGAGGAGTGGCTTCAACAATGTCACCTTCACCCAAAGTGTTATGGAGATAATTTGAAATTATTCCATCCTCTTTAGCTAAGCCATGACCAACTTCTTTTTTAACCGAAATCCTGTAATATTTATTACCTGGAGCTGACGAAATACTATATTGTCTAGGTTGAAACAGTCCTAGCTCTTTTACAAAAGCCCTGATGCTTAGATATTGTCCAGGCTTATGCAATGCGACTTCCTTCTCATCCTCAGGATACAGATAAAAAGATGAAATTTCATCAGACTCCAGAACTTTCTTCTTTATAACAAACTTTCTCCATCCATTCCAACTTCCCGGAATAGAGCCCTTTTCAATGTAAATTGATTTTTCAAGATTAATCATTATGTCTGCTAGGATTTTATAAGCTTTCCCCCAAGCAGCAATGAGTTCATCTGAAGCTCCGTCTCCAAGAACCTCTTTTATCGAAGCCAATAAATTTTCCCCTACTATTGCATACTGTTCCGCAGTAATGAGCAAACTTGTATGCTTCTCTCCTATATGTTTTAATACAGGTAACAAGACACCTGGATTTTCGATATTTTCAGCATATGCAAGTACAGAATTAGCCAATGCAGTCTGTTGTGTTTCGTTTTTCTGATTTCCCATATTAAAGATATTTTTTAACTCAGGATTCAGCCTAAACATTCTCTGATAAAAATGTTTGGTCAACAATAGACCGTGTTCCTTTAATATAGGAACTGTTCCTTTTATTAAATCGATTTCAGATTTTGTTAACATATTTTCGAAATTTTTTAAAGTTGCATCAAATATACCTCTTTAAAGTTGCATGAAAAATGCCATTTAAAATTTTTAAAAATGATATTTATCATTTTTTAGCCCTGATTATAATAAACTCCAATCAGTCAATAGTGAGAACTTAATTCCGTCTTGTGAAACAAAACTTGAGATTCAATTTTTAAAAAAAGACATCTGAATATTTCCCTTATAAAAGGATAAAAAAAATGGGTAGCCTGCACAGACAGGCTACCCATTTATATCTTTCTCAGATGACTTTTATCTCACCTTTATCATTCTATAAATTTCTGAAGACCCAGATTCATACTGAACTTTCATGATGTAGGTACCATTAGCATAATTACTTCCTAAATCCAAGGTTTGTCCTGGAGCTACAGATTCTTTTGATTCCATCGGCTCGCCATATAAGTTTAGTATTTCAAGAGATTTAATCTGCTGTGATACCTTAAATGCAAATGAACTGCTGCTTGGATTTGGAAAGAGATTTTCAGCAGCACCATATACAGGCTTCGAAAACAAACCATCCACAGAATTTACCGTGATTGTTCTTAGAGATGATCCAAATGCTCCTTTTGCATCAGTAGCAACAGCTTTAATCGTATGGACCCCAGAAGGAATATCTGTCCAATTTACCTCGTATGAATCAGATGGTGCATTAACACTTCCAATTAAAGTATTACCCATATAGAAATCAACTTTAACTATGTTACCATTAGGGTCCACTGCATTGGCTTTTAATATTAGATTTTCAGGAGAAACTACTGTTGTATCCTGAGTAGGGGAAACCAGAGTTACTTTTGGTGATTGGTTGCAAGCGACAAAATTATCAGCTGGAGAAGACATATTTGCCTTTATATAAGTACCTGAGGCCGACAAATTTGTCCATTTACCCGATGCACAGGAATTTGGCGCCAGAAGGGCTGAAGCTTCTGGTTTGTCCGCAAAACTCCACACAATCCAGCTCAGCTTGTACTTTCTCATCCAAATAATCCAGTCATCAAAGGTTGTAAACCATGTATCACCGTTACCAGAAGCGTCAGTTGTACCACACTCTGAAACGAATATTGCTATTCCTTTGGCAAGGGCATTCTCAGCCACTTTCATTAAACTTGTATAATGTGTACCAGCATAAAAATGTAAGGCATACATTATATTTTCATATTGAAGTGGAGATGCAGCAGCCTTATCCACTTCTTGACTATGAGAAGGTGTTCCAACAATGATGATAGTATTCGGGGCTATTTCCCTGATTTTTGGGATTACTACATCTGCATACGCTTTGACCCTAGCCCAATTCACTCCATCTCCATTTGGTTCATTACATATCTCAAATAAAACATGCTTCTTATTTCCGTGCTTTGAAGCCATGTAAGTCCAAAAATCAGTTGCATCAGTAACATTGTTGTATGGATCTCCTGGATTCAGAACGTGCCAGTCAATCAAACAATATACACCTAAAGCTCCGCATTTATCAACCCAGGTATCAATGTAAGATTTCCAATATGTAGGATTAGTTAAATAGCCTTGTTCCGACTTTTGCACATACATTGCAAGTCGGTATATATCCATTCCCCAATTATCGGTAAGTTCTTTTAAGGCATTATCTTTAGTACAATTTGGAAACCATTGCAATCCATGTGAACTAATTCCCCTTAGCGCAACTGGGTTCCCACATTCATTGCTTAGCTGATTGCCGATTAGCTTTAACCTTCCATTTATAGCCACAGGAGATCCCGCAGGATATTGAGCATAAGAACTTAGGCTGGTACTTATGAAAATAAAAAAGAATAAAAGCTGAATTTTAGTTATAAATTTCATCCTGGTATTTTTTAATTTATTGAATAATTTAAAGAATAATCTTGTATTTTCCAATCAGAATAAATTGTACTGAGAAGAGGAACTGAACCATTCGAGAGAAGGTAAGAGTAAATAAAAAAATCCCCCAAAAACATCAACACCATAAAAAACAACAACTTATAAAAATAAAACCATTTTAAAAGGAGATAGTATAACCAGAATCCTCTTTAGTAAACCTTGTATTTTTCAAATACATCATTGAACTTCTCCAAATAAAAGGTTTAAATAAAATGCCCCAGCCTTTGCTTAAAACTGCATTAGCTGGGGCTTTTTACTTTTTCATTTATTAATTATGGGTAAAGAATAATTACATCATCCGCATCGATCTTTTTGATCTTTTCCGTTTGATTATCTTCATTTTCATACCATACTTCATAAAAAAGTTTTCCAACTGCATAAAGCTGAATGGTGTGATTCAAATCTTTCCTTAGATCAACAAATTGCCCGTGTTCCCATAAAAAAAGGGCCTGATCCTCCAGTGGTAATTTTGAGAAGTCTTCGTCATTAATCATAAATAATACAAGCCTTTATTCTTTAACCAAAGCCTGCAGAGTTTGTTCCCGATAGGGCTTTCCTTCAATCATAATAAAAGAACCCCAACTCAATGGATTGTCATATGCCTTTCTGATTTCACGCTTAGCTTCAAGAAATGCTTTTCTTTTATTTCCGCTTTCAATCCATTTTTTATAAAAAGAATACATAAGTTTTTGCGTAATTTCGTCATTTACTTTAAACAAACTCATTATTACTGCATCAGCACCAGCTATGAGAAAGGATCTTTGAAGGCCGTAAACACCTTCTCCAACTTGAACATCTCCCCTCCCTGTTTCACAAGCACTAAGCACCACAAGTTCTGTAGAAGTAAAGTTGAGATTCATTGCCTCATAAGCCGTAAGTATTCCATCTTTCTGATTTACATAGGTATTTTCGATATTGCTGATTATTTCACCTGCACCAGTCAACATGAGACCTGAATTCAATAATGGATTTGATGCAAAATCATCATCATTAGCACGATTAGTGGTTTCTTTAAAGTAGCCATGTGTAGCAATATGAAAAACTTTTGGATTAACGAAAGAACTAATAGTATCCTCTGTCACATGATTACTTAAAACTTTAACTGTTCTTTTTCCTGTCCCACTAAGCAAAGCGGTTAATTCATTTACTTCCTTCTCCGCTCCCGGTAGAGACACAACTGCAGCACTTTTGATATTGTGATTTTCAGAATAAAAATCAGGATTACCACATAGAAGATATTCCTCAGTATGCGCCTTTTTTACATCTTTATTATTCTTCTTTTTATTCTCTACAACACCAAGTAAATCTTTTGTATTAGTAACCAAAACTATCTGATTTTTTTCCAAAACGAATGAGCCGTCTGGAGCAGGCATCATTTCAAGGTTTAGCTGATTGTATACACCTTCAGATGAAAAATACACTGTAGCTCCATCTGGAATTTTCGTTTTGATATTTTTCCAATAAGTCTCATAAGAATATTGATCACTGATGTTCATGTTTGCAGCATTTCTGTAGTACTTCAGAAATTTCTTCTCCATGGCATTGCCATTTGAAAATGAAACAACATCGGGGAATTCGCTTGAATGCTTATTAACTATAAGCGCAGCATAAACTATAGAATCGGTAAACACTTTATTAAAGAATCTGTAGCGAACCATCTCCACTGCATGTTCATTTTCCTGTAAGCTTGCCCTGATTTCTTTCCAGGTGGCCCTTCTCTTGATTTCTTCACCGTTAAAAAGTGTGGAGCGTTTGCTCATTTCTTTCTCAAGATGTTCAATGGAAGCTTCAATATGATGAGGATCCAGTTTTTGAGCAGTAAGCTGTTCTTTTGTATAGGATAATGAATTTGTAAGAGATTCGCTTAGTATAATCCATTCATTATACATTCCAATAAGGACTGAATCTTTACTATTCAGAATCTGTTCCCGCAACTTTATATTGGAATTTAACAAAAGGGCTTTTGTTGCAATCGTGTTATTATAGACCTCTGCAGACAGTCTGGATTTTTTATTTCCAAACACATCAAGTGAAAGAAAATTATAGAATTCAAACTCGTCCTTCATTTTGCTCCAGAACTTACTTTTTTCCCTAAAGCTCAAAGATGGAAAATAATTTCTGGTATAATCCAGATACTTCGGAATGATCTCTTCCATAAGTTCAAGAGATTTATCATATCCCTTCAACATATATTGCACTCTGGCAAGCTTACCTGTAGCCATTATGTATCCAGGATGCTTCTCATTAAATATTCCACTGAAGAGCTGTCTTGACTTCTGATAGTTTTTCTCTGCAAAATCAAACTTCTCCTTGTTGTATGCAATATCGCCCTGCAGTAATTTAATCTCTGCATTATACTTGTTTTCAGAACCTATTTTTTTATCCCAATATTTTTCTGCTTCACTTAATAATTTCTCTGCCTCTTCAGTTCTTTTTATTTGGATATAAAATTCAGCAAGCTTTTGTAAATGCAGTGCGTATAGAGGATTATTTTCTCCTGCACTTTTTTGTATAATTTTTCCAGCCTCCTGATATAGTTTTTCTACTTCAACTACCTTTACTCCTCTTTTATATTTTATTGCAGCTAGCTTTGACAAGGCTTCTACACGCTTTAAATTTTCCTTTCCAAGTTTTGCTAAAAATATCTCATCAGCTTTAGTATAGGCCTCCTCTGCTTTTTTATAATCTCCGATTTCATTAAAATAATCACCTTGCATAAGAAGTACCTCTGCTTGCTGCAGTGATTGTTTATCAAAAACCTTTTCAACTATTTCTTTGGAATGCTTTAAGTATTGGTCGGATAAATTATAATTACCATTAATCAAAAAAAGTCTGGCTAAAGTTTCATAAACCGATAAAAGCTGTAAACTACCAACTTCAAGAATCTTTTCTTTTATCTCCTGAGATTTTTTTACTTCTTTCTCACCTTTATAGTAATTGCCTGCCATAAGGTAAAGAGAAGCTTCCTGTTCATGTTCAAGTGCATCTGCGAGAGGGTCAAATCCGGATTTGTCAAGATTCAGATGAGTAACTTTATTCAACAAATTCTTACTCTTGTCAAATTCTCCTTTAAAAGCATAAAGTCTTGAGATAATCAAATAAGCTTCCAGCAATTGCTCATTACGGCTCTCCCTCCCTGATTCTAAAGCAATCTCAGCTTTTTGCATTGAAGAAAAACCTTCTTCATATTTACCTGAAAGGATCTGCAACTCTCCAAGTTTAGCCATACCTGCTGCGTATTCAGGAGATTTCTCTCCGTGCTGTGTGGCAGAGCCGGACACCACATCTTTCATTACTGTGATAGCAGAATCCAGTTTATCTTTTTTCTCAAGTAGTCTTGCAAATGTCTTTAGATAAAAAATATTAAGATCCGATTCTTTTGTAATTTCCTTTTTCAGATAAGACGAATAATTAGCAACAAACATCTTCTCTGCCTTATTCAGATCTGAGCCATAATTGAGTTCATAGAAAGCAAGATCTATATTTGATTTATAAAAATCAGGAGACTTGGCTCCTTTAAATTTTGAATTAAATTCTGCTATTAATGACAATACATTCTTATAGTTTTTCAGGTCTCCCTGTCTAAGCTTAAGATCCGCTTGAAGTTGGAGTACCTTATATTGATATGAATGATATGCTGGCAAAAACTTAATTATTGAACTCAAGGAATTCAGCCTGCTTTCAGCAGCCTCCAGATCGCCTTCATAAAATGATCTGAAAGCATCACAATAGTTATAAGCTATTTCAAATCTATCTTTGGTGCCAATAGATCTGAATGCATACATCTGAAGCCTGCGCAAGTGATTTTTATATTGTATTATTTGTCCATCTTTTATAGACTCTATTGTCTGATTTACCAGATCTTCAACTTTTAATGACTCATATTCTGCTGCTTCCGAACGGCCATAGCAATGGCTGTAGGCCATGGCAGACCTTGCAAAAGCTCTTTTCTTATCGAGTTGCTCCGCCTCACCTCTTAATGTTTCAATCACAAATCTGTTTGCGGAAGAGAGATTCTTACTCCCCCATAACAAATTGTTTTTTATTAACATTTCAGCTTCGCTTGTTTTGCCTACCTGAAGTAAGCAAGCTGCTTTGAGGTTGAGTAAATGTAAATAAGTCTCTTTGCGAATCTGGAAGTCTATGGCTTTATCTTCTGCAGCTTTATCTTTATCTTCAACAAGTTGAGATGTGGCCATCTTTAATCTATATGGCTCCTGAGCTTCAATTATTTCAAGAGCTGCAAAGCAGGAACCTTGATTTTTATAAAATTCTGCAAGCGTTAATAAATAGTTTAATTCCTCTATAGAGGTTTTATCAATTCCGGAAATTTTATCTATCTGATGAAGGACATTTTCTTCTTCAGCATAGTTTCCAGCATCATTAAGGTACTTGGCAATATAAAGGAGACACTTATGCTCATCAACCGGTTGCCCTTTACTTTTCTCTGCGAGGCTTAAAGCATGATTAAACGTTTGTCCTGCCTTATCAAATGACATCATGGAGAAATAAGATCTAGCCTCCAATAGTCTGGCCCGTACAGCGTCCGAAATGCTTACTTTACCTTTATCATAGCTTTTAGCAAATTTATTTGCGCCATCAATACATTCTTCGTACTCCCCTTGTGCAAATTTATATTCAAAGAAAGCGAGTTTTCTGTCATTCTTAGGCTGATTCAGACCATTTGCATTATCTCCTCCTCTAGAAATAAGAGGCAGCAGAAGACAAAGGACGGCTCCTAGTAAAAAACGATTCATAACTTTATTTTTTTCTAAACAGACCATCCAGATTCAGCATAAGATTTATTTCGTGAGTATTTAAATTCACGCCCAAATCCCTTTTAAATTCATATGCATATGCAAATCTCACCCTTGAGCTAATGTGAGTACCAGCCATCAAAGCATGACTTTTATAGGAAGAATAGGTAGCTCCTGCCCAGAAATAGTCAGTAATTTCAAAAATCAAATTCAGGTCTGCCCGTACTTTTGAATCTGGGAAGTATGAAATTCTGAGGTTTGGATAAAGTTTGTAAGAATCGCTAAGTTTAACTCTGTAGCCAGCCATCATCATGTAGTTCCTTTTCTTGCTAAAGAAAGGCTTGCCTTCATTTCCATAAAGATTTTGCTTATCACTCATGATGAGGTCCGGAGCAGAAAAACCCGCATAAAAATTTTTGGTAGATAGTTGTAATCCGGCACCTGCCTTGGGCATCATAGCACTTACATTAGATGCTTCCACAACAGGATCGCCCTGATCCCAAACTCTGTCAAGATAGGCTGTACTGAATTTAGCTGAAGTAAATCCCATTCTCAATCCCATAGAAAGCTTCCACTTACTTGTGAGAGGTACATAATAGGCATAATTGAGCAGGAAGTCAGTATTTCTATTGGCTCCAAACTTGTCATAATTGATATTAAGCCCCAATGCCATTTTCTTCGCGGGAAATCTATAATCTGCCCAGAACATATTGGTAACAGGAGCTCCATTCATGCCAGTCCATTGAAATCTTGACACAAGGTTTGCATTGAACTGTGTTTCCTGCATACCTGCAGCAGCCGGATTATAGATCAATTGATTAAACATGAAATTGGAAACCAAAGGCATTTGTTGTGCCTGTGTCCCAATAGACAGACTTGCAAAAAATGCTGAGAATAAAAGATAACGAAACATGTGCTGTATATTACTTGAAATATTTAAATCCATTTTTAATACTTTACTTCTACAAATCCCTTTAGAACGTTTGCCCCATTTTTAAATACATAATAATAGGTTCCTTCAGTGACCTGGGCTCCGGTATTGGTTTTCCCATTCCAGTTATTGAGATAGTTTGCGCAACTGTATTTGATATCCCCCCATTTATCAAAGATATCAAGTCTATTGTCTGCTTTGTCGTTGACGCCTCTAATGACAAAGTAATCGTTTTTTCCATCTTCATTAGGAGTGATGATTTCAGGTGCTTCCAAAGCATCCTCTACTTTTAGTGTAACCATGTAATCTTCTGTTTCTCCAGCCTCACCTGAAAGGATACATGCATCAGAAGATGTAAAGCGACCATTTGTTCTGCATCTTACCCTCAATCTTCTGCTACCTGCATATTCTTTTGAATTTTTTATAATGATAGGTTTCATGGAAACAAGAGAATCTTCTCCAAAGGTTGCGTTTACAAATTCATCAGCTTCATCAAAATCCCCATCATTATTATAATCTATCCAGATTCCTACATACTTACTGGATTTTCCTATAGCGCTTATTTCAAAATCTGCAGTGTAAACATTGCCGAGAAACAGGTCTGTTGTTCTACCTGATTCTGTGAAATCTGTATACCCTGTCCCCTGGCAACCTGAAGAATCACTTTTCAGAGTATTAATCCTGAATGAATTTATATGTGTTGCATAGCATAGTGCAAAACTTTTAGGGCATACATTTTCACGAATATTTCCATCTGTTGCATCTTCCACCACTTTAATCTCTTTTCTTAATATAGCTTTCACTAAGCCTTGTTTGTCATAAATCCTACAGGTCAGTGTTCCTTCTACAGCATCGTCCGAAAAATATATATTTACCTTATTGGTCGAATCACTTATCTGATTGTTGTTTAAAAGATATGCATTTTCTCCGGAATAAGACCATTCATAACTATATTCACCATTATAAGGGATCACAGCATATGTCTGTACTTTTTTGGTACTAGTATAGTTTTTACCGACCAGAAACTCCGCAGCTGGAGATACGATAATGGCCTGGTTAGCTTTAGCTACTTCATAATCTATACTTGCTTCAACATAAGCTGTTATAGTTACAGGTCCGGCGCCGGTAATGATAAGCAGAGTATCTTTGGTTTCTGCTACATTTACATCACTCGATTTAAATAAAACAGGTAAGTTAAAAGAAGCATATGCGACTAGAGGTGTATTGGCACTTGCAATGTTTAATTTCGGCAAGTCGAGAAATCTTATGCTAGGCATAATTTTCGTTTTGACTTTGACTACACTAAAGTCATATCCTGTTGCTCTGGCACAAATGAGATTATAATCGGAAGTTAAAACGGAGTTATTAAGTGAAGTTGAGAAATTAGAAATTTGATCATAGCCAAAAGATTCAATTTCTCCTTTTTCACTAAGTTTAACAAGCCTTAATCTTTGACTCGTAAAATTCCCATCAGAATATTCGGCTTCTATTGTAGCTAATATTTTTCCGTTTGGTAAAACAAATATTGACTTTCCTTTTTCCTTTAATGCAATAAGATTAACAAGTCTTCCAGCTGTCGCAAAAGTGGAGTCTATTTTTCCATTAGAATTTAAACGCATGATGACACTTTGATCCCTTACCTGCCCCACGGTTACCAACTTACCATCTTTTTGAAAAGCCATATCAGCAATCATTTCCTCTGCCACTACAGTCCTTTGGTAAAATCCTTTATCGCCAAATGTAGTATTAATTGTTCCATCAGATTTAAGCATTGCGACAATGGGATTCGTCACAGATTCTGTTTTAAGCGGCATGGGATATGAACCTCCCAATGCGATACTAGTTTCATTTAAAGCAATCTGATAGCAGGCTACGTCATCCAATATAGTTATACCTTTACTTCCAAATGTTCTGTCAATTGTCCCATCATCATTTAATCTAAAAACAACAGTGGTAGGACCGTTTATATATAAATATATTGAATCCACATACGATCCTACTGCAAGTATTTTATCTCCCTGTCTTTTCAGAGAATGTATACTTGTCATCTTTTTCTTTGTAGTCAGATCAGGAAAAAGTTTACCCTCTTTCCCAAAAGTTTTATCAATATTACCATCCTGAGTCAATCTGATTATTACAGGCAAGGTAGTACCAGAAGCTTTAAAATATCCTCCTATCAAAATCCTTCCGGCCTTATCAATTGCAACTGCTTCGGGGTAATCATCAGTAGTATCAGATACAGAAAATATTCCCTTTCCTTTCGAGGCAAAACTTTCATCTAGGGTTCCATCAGGTTTTATTCTCACAAAAGTAAAATCATGACCTTTAGAGCCATTCAGCGAAGCTCCCACCATTACGACTTTTTCATCCGGTTGTGCAATGATCATTCTAGCCTCTTCTTCCTTGCCATAAAATCTGGTTTGGAATATTCCGGGAGGAGACCCTGCTTTATTGAATGAGGAATCAATAGTGGCAGGTTGAGCAATGGAATAGAAAACAATCAGGAAATAAAAGAGGGTTAAAAAACTGCTTTTATGCATATATGATAAGAATTAAAATAGGATTGAAATTAGATTTTTCTGGAGAATTAATTGACCAAATCATTTCTCTTAAAGCACAGAAAAATAGCTATTAAAGGTAAAAATTATCATGCGATTCTCCAATTTAAGTTCATCCATTTCGACGAGTTATTTTAAATCGCTTTGCCTATTCTACTACTTCACCATAGGTTTTAACTTTAAACTCATTATTCCACCTACATTTTGATAACTCCTTTCACTGAGATAATATTAATAACACCATTTATCAAAAGCTCCACGAAACTGGAAATTTAAAATTTCATTTTCCCAATATTTCCATTCTTCATTTCTCAACTTTAAGCATTTCAGCAACACTTCTGTGAGCTGGTAATTGCTTATCAGTTTAGATTTTTATCTCGACGAATTTATGTATGGATAGTCTTTACAACTCCCATGGACAAAAATCATTTGCTTATTAGATCCGATAGTTATTGCATGCGGCAAGTAGGCATGCATATCATTAGAATAAATTATTCACAAACGTATGAGATACTGCCCAAAAATGTATTTGTATTTCCCGCAATAGAATTTAACTCACAAAAATGTTCTAATATTAGAATTAAAATCAGAAATAGGTATATTGTAGATTAAAATTCAATATTTCAGTCAGTTTTATTGCGTACATGTAAATAAAGAATGAATGATCCTATCTTTTTTATCAGAAGACATCGCTCCAAATCAAAATCAATTGGAGACAAAAAGGATTAAAATAACAGCATACACGACAATTATTTGTATTTTTTTATGCGTAGTGTTTGGTGCAGGATTCTTCATTTATAATATTTTTCCTTTAAATTTTATTTTTGCATTCTTTGCTGTAGTACATTTTTCAACTTGGAGGATCTGTATGGCAGGCTTTTCAAGAGTTGCAAAGATTGTATTATACTTTTCTCTATTGCTTCAGGTGTTATCTATGTCAGCCAGCCTGGGAAGTGAAATGGATCTCAAAGTATTTTATATTCCAATTGCGATTATACCTTTTATCATTTTCGGAAAAAACGAAAGACCCCTTTTTAACATATCCATTTTATTTACCCTGCTAAATATTGCAATCATATATACCCTTGACAAATACAAAATTTCTCTGCCTGCTCCCAATATATCCTTAGGAGTGAATCAGTGGATCAACACAGCTTTTAATCTGACAGCCATATTCTGCATGATCTTTCTTGCAAATCTGTTTCTTTCTTTGTCAGAATTAGGAGAAACGCTTTTGTTTGAAAAAAGCAATCAACTAAAAGAACAACAAAGCCTATTGTCAGCTCAAAACCGTGAATTGGAAAAGACAAAAAGTGAATTGGAGAGATTAAACTCTGTAAAAGATCGACTTTTATCCATCCTATCTCATGACCTTAAAAGCCCTATAAACAATATACAGGCTATAACAGAACTGATTCTTGAAGAAAAAATCCAGAAAGAAGAAATAAAAGCTGTTGCGCTAAAGTTTAAAGAGTCCTCAATTCATACGAAACAGTTGCTGGATAACCTGGTTAACTGGTCCAGTACACATCTTACCAATCATTCCCCTGATCCTAAAAATATTTGCCTAAAGGAGCTTATTGATAATGTATTTTACTATACTGGCTACCTTGCAAAAAATAAAAATGTAAAGCTAACCAATTCTATAGAAGCCAATACCCTTGTCTGGTGTGATTATGACATGATGGAAATAACTTTCAGAAACCTTATTCTGAATGCTATTAAATTTAGTCATAGCGGACAAGAGGTCATTGCCTATGCCTCCCAGAAGAATAGCAAAATCCAGGTAACTATAGAAGACCATGGTATAGGCATTCCTGATGTAATGCTTAACCAGCTTTTTGAGCCAAATATTTCTAAAACGAGATTAGGTACAAACTCAGAAAAAGGGTCCGGAATCGGGCTACTTTTGTGCAAACAGCTTATCAACGCAAACGATGGAAATATATATGTCTACAGCACACCTGGCATTATGACTACATTTTCGGTAGAACTTCCTATATCCAGAAACTAACCAATTTATCTTTCACTAATTATTTTTTTCCCGCATAGGGGTATGTCGCATTAAGGTTGTCATAGAAATAGAATCAAAAATCTATTAGCAAGATGACAACATTTTCAGGAAGTATATTCTCCAGGAATTTCTTCATTATTACATTCTTAATTCTTTCTTTTAATGCAATTGCACAAACGGATAGCAGCCAATCAACTTCCACCAGAACTCTGAACTGGACTGCTGGCTTTAAGTTTCATAATCCGGGAGGAATTACCCTTAAAAAGTATTTTGGAAACAATGCTCTAGAGTTTGTAGCTGGCCGAAATGGTTCCTATAGGAACAATGACTATTACTATAGAAGCAATAAGAGACGCCTTAGGAATAAAGGGTATATTTTCGACGGATATGATCACACTGAAAGGCCGTGGATTCTGCAACTACATTATCTAGTACACAACAAAATATCCTTTTTACCTAGATTAAGATGGTACTATGGAGCCGGAATTCAGTCAAGATTTTCCAGTTATTACTGTAATTATCACTATACAGAAAACAATACTATCATTTATGAGAAGGAATATATAAGAACATTTTCCATGGGCGTCGATGCAGTGCTGGGAATAGAATATATTTTTAAAAATTTCCCAATCATGTTATTTGCAGAAAACACTATTTACACTGAGGTATTCAATAGTCCTTTATTTATAAAAGGTGATATAAGCACAGGAATCAGATATACCTTCTAGAATCTTCTTTTATTCCTTAGCAAAGGAAATAGACTGAATATCTTCACATTTAATTTTCGAGATATTGAGATCTCCTAATAAAGATATTCGGTCTATTACAACCCTTTCTTTATCCGTAAAATCATGAGAAGTGATTATCCCTATATATTCCTCTCCGGATTTTAATACCACTTTGATTTTTGATAGATGGTATTTTTTCAAGGTCTCAAAAGTCATCATAAGGAGTCAGTCTCTATGGTCTTAAGAATTTTAAAAAACGAAATTTAAAAACAAGTGTCTTAGACAAATATAACAATTTTATAGTCTAATACCTAAAATTAACAATTCAAAATAAGTTAAACGTAGATTTCAACTTTCTTGAGATTAGACAATAATCACTAAAAAGATATTCTTTAATAAACAATTAGATGAAAAGGTAAACATAAAAAATATAACTTATCAGGGAAATTATTTCAACAATCCAAAATAATAAAAATAATACCAAAAAATAACAGTATAATACAAAATATACTTATTTTTTCATTCCTAGAATAATCCTATTTAATTGATTATAAAAAATTTCCGGTTCAAATGGATCTGAAGAACTGCATAAGTCCATAGCCTCTTGTAATAGAGTTTTACTTAAGTTTTTTCCAATAAAAACTATTTTGGTTTCCTTTTCATCCTCTGAGGTCCAAGGACCCATTGAATCAGTAGCATATTGGCTATTCACTGCCTGAAATAGAATTTTTTCTTCAACTGAATTGAGATTCAAAATTCCTTTAATTCGAAATACTTCTAATTGCTCAGTCAGCAAGGCTCTGACGAAAATATTAAATTTAAGCACATCCAAAGGAGCCTTGAATACAAATGTATGAGAATGAATACCTGCATGTCTCACCTGTTTTGTGGGAGCCAAAAGATTTGACTGATTTGAAGTCTCTTTCTGATAGGAATAGCTTTGTTTCTTCAAAGCATTGAAGCTACTGTGAAAATTTTGTTCTGAAAATGCATTTAACTCCAGAAGGTTTATATCAAAAGTAGAATCTTTTCCATGGAATACAATCTGGCTTCCAGGATTAATTCGTCTTAGAATATTATTTACGGTATCTTTCTGATAGGAATCTACCTTATCAATTTTATTAATAATAATGACATCTGCCATGGTAACCTGATTACAGGCGATTTCCTGATCTTCCAATTGTTGTTCTATGAACTGAGCATCTGTCAAAGTAATAATTCCATCAATATAAAATGCTTCTTTGACATACGGATCTGAAAGAAAGCTCATGGCAATAGGTCCAGGATCAGCTATACCCGTGGTCTCTATAAGCAGATGATCTATCTTTCTGTCTCTGTTAATGATTTTCTGTAGAACATCTATCAGATCATCATTAAGCGTGCAACATAGACAGCCGTTGGAGAGCTCAAAGATTCCCTCTTTTGTGTCCATCACCAGAGCTCCATCAATTCCCACTTCTCCAAATTCATTTTCAATCACAGCAAATCTCTTTTGTTTATGATGAGAGATAAGGTAATTGAGCAATGTAGTTTTTCCTGCGCCCAGAAAGCCTGTAATGATAGTGACGGGAATTTTCGGCATTGTCATGGTAGTTTCTAATTTTAAATTAAACAGGCCAGTTAGAGTTATCAAGAATTATAACAAAACGGGCCTGCTTTTGATAATCTGATTTTATTCTTCAGGTATAAATCTTTCACCAATTATTTCTTCGGATCAAACTCAGAGAACCTATATAAAAGGCCGAGAGACAACATTTGAGTATATTGAATCTCATAATCCTGATCCTGATCATACAAGGCAGTTGCAGTTAAATTAACGTTAATATATCGGTTCACTTTTGCTGATAGCGTAAGGTCTAGTCGAGAGTCAATAGCTTTCAGATTTTCATAGTTAGCAAACATTGTATATCTGGTATACAGGTGGAGGTTTTTAGCGATATCTTTATCAAAGTTTGCAGTTAGCGCAAATGCAAGTTCATTTCTGACTTTCTTACCGATAGGTACTCCATAATTCTGAGGTACATTTTTGTATAGTGTAGTATCAGTAACAAAAGTGTTACGAAAGCTACCTACACCAAACCTTAGCCAAAAATAATTCACTGGCTTATATTCAAGACCCATAGAGGAAGTAAGGTATCCGGGAGCCATAAATCTTGAAATCAACTGCTGAGATTCTCTGTCAAGACTATCTTTGGTAACTTTAAAGCCCTGTGCAAACTGAGAGAGAAAGTTTACTGAAACATAAGCATTCCATTTATCTGTAAGTCTGTATCCCAGCTTCGAATCAATGAATATTTTATCTGTAGTTTTTCTGTATATAGCCTTATCATTTTTCACCATACCATATTGCAACTGAATTATATTATCAAATGATATTTTATTTGATTCATACAGTAGTCGACCATCCAGCACTAAGCCCATTGCAATGGAATTTACTCCTCCCCCTTTCCAGTTAGAACTAAAGGAGGATTGATTAATATTTGCACCTGCTTCTAATGATTTTTTCCAGGGAGAAGGTATGGTATCCTGATTGGAAAAGTCTGTTTGAGCAAAAACGTTTTTTGCTAAAAGAATAAAAACTATTAAAATAAACTTCTTCATGATTAATTAGGATGTAAAATCCAAAATTAAAAGCCTGAGAAGAAATTAACTAAACAAATTCCTTAATTAACTTACACAGTATCTATAAATACTTTATACTACTGCCTATCTAGCGGCCTCACAAGAACTTTATCTACTCTTTGTCCATCCATATCCAACACCTCGAAATGCAAGTTTTTCCAATCAATTATTTCACCGGAAGAAGGAATTCTTTTAAAAATGTAAAGTATTAACCCACCTAAAGTATAAAAGCCTTCCCTTTCTATTTCTTCAGTTTTCTCAACTTCAAAATATCTGAAAAATTCATCCAGAGATATTAGTCCATCTACAAGATAAGATTCGTCCTGCCTTTTTATGATCTCTGCCTCCTCTTTTCTGTATATATCTCCTATGACCACATTTACCAGATCATTGGTTGTAATTACTCCCTTTACAGAACCATACTCATCTACGGCCACAGCGAAATGAGTATTTCTGCTTTTCATATTTTCCAATAATTTAAAAGCAGTCATTTGAACAGGCACAAATAAGGCATCAATAAGCATAGATCTTAGGTCTATATCCTCCTTTCTCAGTAAGGAAGAACTGAAGGTTTTCAGACTCAGAATACCAATGATGTTGTCATATTCATTTTCATATACTGGGAAATGTGTATGAATGGATTCGGCCATAATTTGTTTATTGACCTCTAGATCTTCGTTTATATCAAGGGAAACCACATCAGCGCGACTGCTCATAAGTGACCCGACATCAGTATCTCCAAGGAAAAATACTCTTTCCACCATTTCTCTTTCCTCCTTTTCGACCTCTCCTATATCAGAAGCCTCTTCCAGCATAGCTTTAATCTCTTCCTCAGTTACAAAATGATCCTCCTGAGGTTTGAGTTGAAGAATTTTAATAAACAGATCAGTTGATGCGGAAAGAAGCCATATCAAGGGTTTGACAATCTTAGCAAGAATTGTCATCGGAATAGCAATAGCTGAAGCAATTTTTTCAGGACTGTTCATACCTATCCTTTTGGGGAGCAGTTCTCCCAGAATAAGGGTTACATAAGTGATTCCGAATACCACGATAAGTCCTGAGGCAGTTTCAGAATAGTTTCCGAATATTCCGGAAGCTTCAAAATAATCATTGAGCCTTCGTGAAATTGAAGCGCCTCCAAAAACCCCTGTTAGGATTCCTATTAGCGTAATTCCAACCTGAACCGTTGACAGAAATTTTCCAGGATTTTCCGAAAGATCAAGAGCTACTTTAGCGCCCTTATTCCCTTTTTCAGATGCAGATTCAAGTTTATATTTCTTGGAAGAAACCAGGGCAATTTCAGACATTGAAAATATACCATTCACTATGATCAAGAGGAGAATGATGATAATTTCTACTACCATTTCTATATGTTAAATATCCAATGAAGCTTGAAAGATTATAATAAATCGACTAAAAACAAAAAATTAAAGTCACTTTAATAACCCTTCAAAAATTGTAAATATTATAACATTCTAAAAACTACCCTATTTTCACAAAAAACTTATATCTCTTGGATTTTAAATTAAAACTATGCAGATATTTTTTCTTTTATTTTTTGCATTTGATGAAGATGCCTTTCGGTGTGATAAATACAAAAGTGAACCCATTCAGTGCGAGTCATTTCTCCAAATCCCTTATGCACAAAATCTTTACAAATGAGGCTAAGATCGTGGGCTGAAACGATCTGTTCAGTAATTAACCTTGAGGTCTTAATATCATTTAATAATTGATCTATTGTTTTTATATTAACAGAAGGCGCAATAGGATCCGGAGCATTGAGTTTTTTATCAAAATTTGAAAATATGTTTTTGACAACCAAAATCTTTTCTTCCGGGTTTCTCTCTGTGGATATGCACGTCCCTACAAGGACCTTATTAATGAAGGATTCCAGAATATATATATGCTCTGCTACATCACCGGCAGACCATTGATTAGGTTCAGGCTTAACGTTAAAATCATTATCCTTAAACTGATTAATTTTATTAGTAAGCATATTTGTAGAATTATTCAATTCTTCAATCAGCTCGGCTGCGTTTTTCATTTTCATTTTATTTGCTCTTATGAAGTATTAATAAAGGAACTTCAGTATACATAGTCATCAAACGCGTCAGATCCCCTTTTCTCAATTTTTCGAGATAATTTTTTTCATGGTTTCCCAGCACAATAAGACCTGCATTTGTTTCATTAGCATAATCCTGAATTGCCCCGAAGACGTCATTGGATTTCACTTCTGCAAAATGTACTTTCAGCGTTGTTTTTATTCTATTAAATCCTTCACTGCTTTCCATTTCATTTCTGATAGCATCAACACCTTTTTCCTCACCCTTTGCAACATACAGAAATGTAAGCTGAGCGTCAAGACTTATTGTAAAATTCCATAAAGGATGTAGTACCGCTCTGTCTTCCCATTTAAGGTCTGTCGCGTATACAATTGACTTAGGCAAATGAGGTTTTGCTGCAACAGGAAATGCTAGTACTGGTACTGATGCCTTGCTGGTTACAGATGTGGTAGTGGTTCCGAAAAAAATTTCTTTAAAACCTCCCGCCCCTTTAGTCCCCATCACTATGAGGTCAGCTTTAATATCTTCAGCAAAATCCAATATTACCTGGGAAGGCTCAATGCCATAAGTTACAGAAACATCCACCTGCAAGTCTTTATATTCCGTCAGGATTATATTCCTTAATTCATTCAGTTTATCTTCTGCTTCTTCTTTTGATTCGTCAAATATACTATCACTAGACTCTACCTTTTCCCCTCCAGTCAGGGTAAATTTATTTAAAATAAATAGCTTGGTTTGAGTTTGCGCTGCTATAGCAGCAGCATACTCCAAAGCTTTAAGTGAGTTCTCCGAAAAATCTACAGGACAAAGTATAACCCTCATTTAAACAAATATTTTATTTCTGTTCATTAAAAATTATATTGAAACAATGCAATTGAATTATCACGAAAGAAATCCCCATTTAATCCTTCTATGAAAAGAAAATTCAATCTAAATAGATAAACCAATCTTTTAAACTTAAGTTATCTTTTTATATATCTATCAGAATTGGTCATTTTTCTATGGAAGCTACACCGAGGAGTTTGAGAGGACTGGATTGCCTAAGCTTTTTTTTAGCTAATGTGCGCGACGGTTTAGGGCCATACCTTGCCATTTACCTATTGACTGAAAAAAACTGGAATGCAGCTGATATAGGACTGATCATGGGTTTACCGGGATTTATAAGAATATTGGTTCAAACTCCTTCCGGTGCCTGGATTGATAAAACCCATCATAAAAGAAAACTCATTGTTTTCTCTTCTCTTATGATAGGAATTGCATGTTTGATTGATGTGATTTCACCGAGCTTTATGATTATTTGTATATCCCAATGCATCATAGGGCTGGCCACTTCTGTCTATACCCCAACCGTAGCAGCCATCACTCTTGGTATGGTTGGATATGAACGTCTGGCAAAACGCATAGGAAGGAATGAGTCTTTTAATCATATAGGAAATGTACTTAATGCTTTGCTGGCTGGCATTATTGGCTATTATATGTTTCTTGAAGGAATATTCTACCTAGTAACGTTAATGGCTATAGCCAGCAGCATTTCTGTATTAATGATTAAAAAAAGTGACATAGATCATTCTCTTGCAAGAGGTGCTAAAGATGAAAGTAATATCCAGCACAAACCAATAGGATATACAGAAATTGTAAGAGAGAAAAATATTATTATTCTCTTGGTCACAGTTACCCTTTTCGGATTCTGCAATGGTTCCATGATGACTTTGGTAGGGCAGAAAATTGCTACTACAGAAAAAGAAAGCGCTTATATCTTCATGTCCTGTTGTATTATTATCGCTCAGCTGGTAATGATTATAATGGCCAGGCTTTCCGGAAAGCTTTCTGCAAACAGAAAAAGGAAAAGTATTTTTATGGTTTCATTTTTAATACTCCCCTTAAGGGCACTACTGGTAACTTTAACTGCGGATCCTGTCTATTTGACAATTACACAATTATTTGACGGAATCGCAGGAGGGATTTTTGGTGTAATGGTCATCATTATTATTGCTGATCTAACGGAAGGAACCGGAAGGTTTAACTTTATTCAAGGTGTAGTAACAGCCTGCATTGGTATAGGAACAGGTCTCAGCGCTTATATTACCGGTCAAATTTCCAACATATTCGGCTACAATAACTGCTTTGTGGTTCTTTCAGTAGCCTCTCTTTTCACTCTTATATTTGTGATTTATTACATGCCGGAAACTAAAGACATTAGGAAATTGTCGGTTGGATTCAGATAAAAAAACAATCTCAATTAAATTAGACCAAAGAATTATTCAATATTTTTCTTAAAGTATACTTTAAAAACCGAGCCTTTTCCTTTTTCACTTTCAACTTCAATTTTACCTCCCGCATTGGTAACAATTCTTTTAACTATATAAAGACCAATACCCGAGCCCTCTTTATGAGAATGAAGCTTTTTAAACATAGAAAACGCTTTATCTATTTGTGAAATATCAAAACCTACACCATTGTCTTCTACCCTTAACAAGAGCATATCATTAACACAACTGGTAGTAATTTTAATTTCAGGAGCCCTATTGGGGGAAGCAAATTTTATTGCATTGCAAATAAGATTATAAAGAACACTTTTAAGATTTCTTTCAGAAAAATAAATAGTTGAACATTCGGAAAAATCAGTGAGAATAGTTGTACTTGTTGTATCTGTCAGGTCTCTGAGAAGTGAAAGAACTTCATCCAGAATTTCGGAAAAGTTAATTTCAACCACTTCATCCTCGTTACTTTTTTGTGCTCTGGTAATCTCTGTCAAATCTGTAATGACTTTCTTGAATTTATTTACAGATATGTTCATTCGAAGAAGAATTTCATTCACATCTTTATCAGAACGACAAACCTCACTCATTTCCTCTAGAAGCATATAAAGCAGCCCTTCAATATTTGTGATAGGCACTTTAAGATCATGAGACGCTGTGTAAATAAAATTATCCAGATCATTGTTTATCCTGGTCAGTTCTTCATTCTTTTCAGAAAGAGTTTGTGAAAGTATTTTCCCTTCATGCACGTCAACAGAAGTCCCAATCCATTTTACAATTTTACCTTCATTATCTCTTAAGGGAGAAGCCTTTCCTAAATTCCATCGATAATCATGGCCAGCCCCTTTCAATCGATACTGAGCTACGAACTCCTTACCTGTCCTTAAACTTTCATTCCAAAGCTTTTCGATTTTGGGAAAATCATCTGGATGTACCATAGATTTCCATTCCAAGTTCAAAGACTCAGCCTTCTTACTTTTGGTATATTCATACCATCTTTTGTTATGGTAATCTACAGTGCCATCAGGATCTGCCGTCCAGAAAATTTCAGGGACGTTTTCAGCAAGAAACCGATATTTTTGCTCACTTATTTTTAACGCCTCCATAGTTAAAACCTTTTGAGTAACATTATTCTGTGTGCCCCATCCTCTCAAGAGTTTTCCTTGCTTAACAACTCCACTGATATTACTTAAATAGTAATTAAGTTTTCCATTTTTATCTACTTCCGGTGTCTGCACATCTGAGAGCCTGTAATTAGACAATATGAAATTCTTTAGCATTTCGATCTTATCATCTTCAGGAAGCATGATAAATTTAGTAAGCCCCACTCCAATCAGATCATCAGCAGAATCAAATCCATGAATCCAGGCCATCATATCATTGGCTTCAGCAATATAGGCGTGTTTCAGAATAAGTTTTGCCTGCACCTCCGGAGGTAGATAAGTATCGACATGATCTATACCACGGAACTCATACCTCCATATACCTTCTGAGCTATTGCTGATAAATGACCTGTAACGTTCTTCACTTCCCGAAAGCTCAGCCCCTTGCTCAACCACTTTTGTTTTAAGCTCCTGATTGGCAATACTCAACTCTCTTTGAGTAGATTGTAACTGTACATAGGCATGAAATAATTCTTCATTCTTTTGTCTAAGTTTTTCCTGATCACGTTTATGAGTTGTTATATCCATGATAGTTCCAAAAACCTTTATTGCCTTCCCATGATCATCCTTTTCTATCTTTGCCTTATTGAGAATCGTTTTCTGAGTCTTATCCGCAAGATGAATTCTGAATTCTCCTTCATAATTATTGCTTTCCTGAAGAGCTATAGACATGTTTATTTCGTATTTAATCAGATCTTCATTTGAAAGTAGTGCTTTAAAATCTTCTACTGTAAAACTTTTCCGTTCCAATGAAAAACCAAATATTCTATATGCTTCTTCAGTATAGACAATTTCATTTTTGATCACATTCCATTCATAACTTCCAACGTGTGCTATTTTCTGTGCTTCCACAAGCTGAAGTTCCCTGTACTTCAAAGCTTCTTCTGCATTTTTCCTTGAAGTAATATCCTGCAATACTCCAACAACCTGAGACACTAAACCATCTTCATCTCGGGCAAAGGCCGTCTCTCTTGCATAAACCCATCGCCAATTTCCCTTTGCGTCTTTAACTCTGTATTCAATATCCCTTACTTCAAAACTCCGAGCATTTACAAAATTCATGTAGTGTTTTTGTAGACGAACCAAGTCTTTCGGATATATCAAGGTGATAAGAAAGTTAACATCTGAAGGGTTCAGCTTACTCTTACTATAACCAAGCGATTCAAAAAAATTTTTACTAAAAAATTTATTCTGTCTGTTTTTGATATCGAATATATATATCACATTAGGAGAAGCGCTAACAATCTTCCCGATAAACTTCTTCTGCTCCTGCAATTCCTGCTCTGCCTTTTTAAAGTTAGTGAAATCCATTGCATTAATTAGTATCTGCCTGGCTTTACCATTATCAAACTTAAAAGGAATTGCTCTTGAATAAAACCAGCGTACCTCACCACGTTTATCAATCATTCTAAATTCATTCTGACCAGCTTCATCCTCCTTGAAAGAAGAATACTCCTTCACCCTCGATTGCAATCTCTCAATGTCTTCTGGATGTATAATTGTTTTCATTACCTCTGCAAAAGGTGCTGCAGTAAATTTTTCCCTATCTCCAAGAATACTCATGGCATTATTAGAATAGACAAGATATCCTGATTCCAAATCATAGATACTTATATAGGTAGGCGAGTTATCAAGAATTCTTTTTAACCTTTTGTTATCCTCCTCAATCAGATCCACGATCTTTTTCCTGGCTTTTCTAAGTCGATATTGCACTGAGGATTTGCGGGCTATAAGTAACATTGAAATCACATAAGTAAGTACTGCCAACACTGCCGTACCAAGCTCCTTTTCAACCAGCTCAAGCTTTTCTCCTTGAATCTTTAACCAACCAAAAAACAAGGGCAACACGAATGCAAGAAACCTCAGTAGGACCACTTCTGCAGGATTTTCCCCAACCAGAATAGCCATAGTTCCTTTCATTGGCCTTATAAATAGCACAGAAATCGAAAAAAACAGAAAACAAAGTCCCGAATAGAATGACATTGGAACTCTATGAAATACGCCATAAAGATTCTTTACGCCATAGATATATCCATAAAGTGAGAGCAAAGCCATCAGGGTAATAAAGTAATTGATGTACTGAAAATACTTCACTTTACTGTCATCATAGTCTATCCGCCAAATTGTTATACCAAGCAGCATCATATTTAATGCTGTATTGGGAGCCATTTCATTCCAGGAAGTATTGTAGATTTCTTTATGAAAATTCAATTGATCTTTAAATAAAAGCACATCCAGACCAAAATTCACTCCGATGAAGAGGGAGAGTAATTTTAAAAAGCCAATTAAAGTGACGACAAACACTAAGGACTTAGATATCCTTCTGTTTTTCTGAGGTGCGTTGGCATCCCAAACTAACCAAATGGCAATACCAGTAAGAATAAAACAAATTGAAGAAAGGGGGTTCATCACGATGAATTTACCCGGGGTCAGACTCACTAATAGCTGATAGTCTATCAAACGACCCATTAGAATTAAAATAGGTATAAATGTCCCCAAAAGGCAAAATGCCTTGCCCAACCTTAATAATACAATTGCTGTTAAATCTGTAACGGGGATGGATTTTTTCTCAGCCATGACCTTCCTTTCCAACTACTAAACCCTTATTTTTTTTAATAGTTTGTGAGAGAAAAAGATTTAACAAAAAATTATCCTCAGGTCATTGACAGCCAATTCCTGTAATTCTCAATCACGCAAGGATTTAACCTCTTTATTTCTCTTCTCAAAAAAGCTTCACAATACACCACAATTACCTCATAACCAATAACAAATCTTTTTTTAAAAAACGATAGAATAATTTATTTTTGGGAATCAAACATCTATGAGAATGAACACTAGCTTTGTAAATGAAAATGTAGAGATGCATATCAATAATGATATAATTTTTATAAATCACCTAACTGAAAATTTATCACTGGAAGTTGCCAAAGAAATTGTAAAACAAAGATTGAAGCTGTGCTATGAAAAAAATCTTCCACTGGTTCTTGATATGCGCAAGCTAAAAAGCATAGATAAAGCCAGCAGGGAATATCTGGCGCGTCCGGAGTGCATGGAAAAACTGTGGGCTGGAGCCTTTATAGTTGAAAGCCTCTTTCAGGAGATTACAGGAACTTTATTTTTAAATTTGCATAAACCCCCTATACCTGCAAAAATTTTCAAAAAGGAAAAAGAAGCAATAGAATGGATTCAAAGCTTGACATGCAAGCCTAATTAACAATCAAACTTTTTGATTTTGTTTTCAAGATAATCAACCCGTTCTTTTAAAAAATCGATGCGAGAAGCTAACAATAAAGTTAGATCTGCAAATGATTCAACATTCTCATACTCCCCAATCTCAATAAAATATTTATCATCAACCCTAATGATTTCAATTGAACGGTAAACATTAGGGTCATTGATTTTTTTCAGCGTAAAAGTCATAACAGTTTGCTACAATCAAGCGCTTTTAATATTTGAAGATTTGTTCTCAGCCTGAGATCTGTAGAACTCAACCATTTTTTTCAAATCATCATTAGTACTTGCAGCCATATCAAGAGATCGCTTATAAGCATTAAGTGTCATTTCCTGATAACTGATAAGTACTTTCAGGTTTTCGAGTTCCTTAATAAGCAATTCTGCTTCACCTGAAGTTGCATTATTATATTTTAGAACGGTCTCTTTTAACATATGACCATCTCCGAACAATAACCAGTAAATATTTAAGTCAGGGAGGGCATTTACTACGCTTATAAATTTATCTACACCGTATTTTTTCCCTTTTACTATATTATAAATCTGAGTTCCTGAAGTATCACTCATCCTACCTAACTCATTAACTTTCATCTTTTTATAATCAAGAAACTCTTTAAGCCTTTTGCCTATTTCAACCAGATTATTCATGTTAGCTCAAATTTGATACAAGATAACTTTAAACAATTATAAAATAATTAAATCTATATCAAAATATTCTAAACTCTTTTTTGATATTAATTCTAATTTGAAAATATAGCCAATACAAAAAATTGAATTAAAAAAATTCAGCTGTATGGAAATTGTAATATAATTTAATAAGATTTTCTCAAATTTAATTTGACAAGTGAACTTTCCCAGAATTCTTCCGATTTTAAATTCGGAAGATCATCCATTGTCTACAAATCCAGGGTAAAGGGCCATACCACCATCAACAAATATTGTAGTACCGTGAATATAGTCACTTTCATCCGAAGCTAACCAGGCAGCCACTTTCGCAACGTCTTTTGCTTCCCCTAGCCTGTTGTAAGGGATAAGTTCCAAAACTTTTTGCTCAGCTTCTTTTGTCGCCCAGATCTCTTTATTAATCCTGGTTTTTATGGCTCCCGGTGCTATTGCATTAACCCTTATTTTATCTCTACCTACCTCCTGGGCCATTGACTTCATAAACATACTCACTCCTCCTTTTGAACTTGAATAATTCACATGACCACTCCATGGTATGATTTCATGAACAGAGCTCATACATATTATTTTACCAAGGGCACAAGAAGTTTCTGTTAATCCGCGTCTTCTATACTCTTTAATAGCTTCCCTAGAACAAAGAAATTGCCCCGTTAGGTTTATATCCAATACGAGCTTCCAATCATTCAGACTCATTTCCGTTATGCTGGCATCTTTCTGAATACCTGCATTATTAACCAATATATCTATTGTCCCAAAAGTAGAGATTGCTTCTTTAAACATATCTTTCACATCATTTTCATTGCTCACATCAGCTTTAATTGCAATTGCTTCTCCTCCATTCTTTTTAATGCCTCTGACTATATCAAATGCAGCTTTTTCACTGTGAGAATAATTAATAACCACTTTTGCTCCTTCAACTGCAAGTTCGATCGCAATAGCTTCACCTATGCCCGAACTAGATCCTGTAATTATGGCAGATTGCCCTTTCAGTCTTTGAATCTTCATATCTAAATATCAAACTCCATCAAAGTATATAAGTTCAGCTCATTCAGCGTTCGATTATTGTATTTAGAGCAATCCTTAGTAAATTACATTCTGAAACGAAAGGTAAAATGGGCAAAAAACGCTTTCAATTTGATACTGTCAGGTTTATAGTTTTTTTAAAAGTTTTTTTAAGTCATTTACCCTTAGCTATATTACCCACATTGCATTTACTCCAAAGCACAGGAGCTGAAAGATTCTTTTTCATACTCAGCGGCTTTCTGATAACCTTTATAATTCTAAATGAAAAGAATAAAAATCAATCATTTAATTTCATAAAATTTATCATCAAGCGTGCATGTAGAATTGTACCCCTATATTATCTTATTATAGCATTTGCCTTCCTCACTCCTACAATTCTTATTTTATTACAATTACCGTTTTCCAACAAAGGATACAATCCCGAACTCATATGGTCTTTAACTTTTATGGAAAACTACAAGATGATGCTGGAAAGAGATTCCGCTAATGTTTCTCCCTTAAGTGTGGTTTGGAGTCTTTGTACTGAAATTCATTTTTATATACTTTGGGGACTAGCTTTCATTTTCCTTAAGCCTAAAAATTCCATATTCCTCATTGGTTTGGCCTTGATAACAGCTACACCTTTCAGAATCTTTTATCACAGTCATGCATTGGTTTCTGCAGATCTTGCAAGCAACCTGGACTATTTTGCCTTCGGGGCTATACCTGCCTATCTTTATGTAATGCGAAACGATGTATTTGAAAAATGGAACAGTTATATCCCTCGTGCTTTGAAAATTTTCATTTATATCATAGCGGTTTGTTTTGTTTTCGTTGTCCCGAAACTAAGCTTTCCTTTAAAACATATTATTGAACCATTGTGCTTCGGGATACTTTTCATGTTTGTCATTTCGTTTTTAGCGGGTATAAAAACAGAAGAAACAAACAGACAAAATCTTTTCACTTATCTTGGAGCATTCACTTATGGAATGTATATATATCACACTATCGTGATAAACCTCATGATAAAGATTTTTAGCTTATCGGGATTAGCTGAAAATAATACGTTTAATACACTCCTCCTTTCTATATCAAGCCTTCTGATAACCATTGCCATTAGCATTACCTCTTATCATTTGTTTGAAAAGCATTTTCTAAACTTAGGAGAAAAACCGACAAAATCAGATGCATTAGCTTACATAAAAAAGTAATTTCCAATTATAAAAACCTCATTATAAACCTGATAAAAAATTTTACTTTCTTACTATATGGCGGATAAATGAGCTTTACTCCAGTAAATCCCACTCTTTGTTTTAAAACTGCACGTTCATTAGAGAAAGCCTTAAAACCGCTATATCCGTGCGACCTGCCTATACCACTATAATTTACGCCTCCAAAAGGAAGGTAAGGATGCACAAAATGCAATGTAGTATCATTGATGCATATGGCACCTGAAGAAAGGCTTTGTGATATATAATCCACAGTATCCTGATCTTTTGAAAATATATAAAGCGCCAATGGTTTGTGGTTAGTCCTTATAAAATTGATTACCTCCGAAATTTTCTTATACCCCACAATCGGAAGCACAGGTCCGAATACTTCAGTCTTAAGAATAGTGGCATCCAATGATACATTTGTGAGGATCGCAGGAGGCACAAAATTTTCTTGTGGAGGGATTTTATCAAGAAGATTTATTGCTCCTGAAGCTATTGAGGTATCTATCATTTTGCACAACCTATCTACATGCTTTTGATTGATGATAGAAGCCAGATCTTTCATTTTTCCGCTTTTAAAATCAGGATAAAATTTGTAAAAATGTTCTAATAGAATTTTCTCAAACTTTTCTTTAACCTTATAATCAATAAAGATTGTATTTACAGAAAGACATGACTGTCCTGCATTCACAAACTTCCCGAACAAAACCTTTTGAGCAGCATCTTTAAGATTAGCACTATCATCAATAATAAGAGGATTGCAACCTCCCAATTCCAGAGTCACTGAGCTCAGGTTTTCTGCTGCAGCTTTCATTACCTTTTTTCCAACTTCTGTGCTGCCTGTAAAAAAGATGTGATTAAAAGGCAGGTTCAATAACTCTTCTGCAACGTCAGCTTCTCCTGAGACTACTTTTACTTCTTTTTCAGAAAACAAACTTTCTATCATCTTAATGATGATTTTTGTAGTTGCACCTGAATATTCTGAAGGTTTAAGAACTACACAATTGCCAGCAGCAATAGCGGAGACCAGCGGCCCGATCGATAAGTTAAATGGAAAATTCCAGGGCGCAATAATAAGCACAACTCCCATAGGCTCGAATACAACTGAAGGTTTCACCCCATACATAGCAGTAATATTCTCAACTCTTCTTTCTTTCACCCAATCATCAAGTTTTTCCAGTGTATGATCGATTTCCCAGAGCACGGGTTTAATATCTCCAAAATCAGCTTCGGGCTCCGGCTTGCGCAGGTCTTCGTACAAGGCCTCCCTGATTAATTTTTGGTTGTTTAATATCCATTTCCTGATATTTTTCAACTTTTGTTTTCTGAATCTGATTTCCTGATACCTAAGATGCTCATTAAAAAAAATACGCTGATGCTCAAAAATTTGCTTTAGTGAGGAATCCATATTAACTCTGTTTTATCAATATTACCGGCTATTTAAAAATAAAAAAAGGAACTTAATGTTTGTTCCTTTTTTGAAAATCATTTTTTAAAATAAGCACCACAACCTTTACAGAATAGAAAACATAGCAACAGTAAGCATTTCGGAAACATTTTGTTGCTCTTGCTCAAACTATTGCTCCTTTTATTCTCCCTCTCCTTGCTTCATCTTGGCAAATAGATAATAAGCCCCTTTCTTTACAATCATTTTATTATTAAATGATTGAACGGGATTCACTTCTGTATATCCCAAATCACTTACACCTGTTTTAACCTCTTCCATGCTAAAAATGTAGGTCTTTGCCTTTTCGCTTTTCTTTTCTTCACTCAAAACAAAGATATATTCATTCTCTCCCATTTTTATAATGGCATCATCAGGTAATGCATTCACTTCATTGGCTCCCACATCAATAAGCCCATGAACGTAGATTCCCGGAACCAAATCAGTATTGCCCGCTATTTCAGTATGCACTGGCAAAGCCCTTGTTTGGGGATTAATTGTCTTACCTACTGAAAACACATACCCCTCAATATTCTTGTCTCCACCAGATGGGAGAGAGAATAATACTTTTTGTCCCTGTTTTACTTTATACCAATCTTTTTCAAAAACATTCAACTCTACATGAAGATGACTATTATCAACCACCTCAAAAAGCTGAATAGCAGGTTGTGCAAAGCTTCCAATATTGACATTAATTTCCGTGATATACCCATCAATAGGTGATTTTACAGAAACTGATGAAGCTATAATCCCATTATTAAGATTAGCGATGGATATATTCAACTTATCTAACTGATCTTTTAAAGACGCCAGTCTGCTTTTCTCTGACTTGTAGTTTGCTTCGGCTTGTTGAAATACTTTGCCTGACGAAACATTTTCATTATAAAGTTCTTTCTGACGTTCATATTCCTTTTCCAGAAAAGTCATATTATCTTTGGCCTTAAGGTATTCTTCCTGTATCCTTGTAAAATCAGGATGTTCAAGCACCGCTAGTGTTTGTCCTTTTTTTACATACTTACCTTGAATAACATTTACAGACTTCACAACACCGCCTATAAAAGTAGAAACGAAAGCCCTCTTTTGAGGTGGTACTTCCAGATATCCGTTAGCTTTTACAACACTTTTGAGATTCTTCCTGTCGAAGCTTCCAAGCTCTATACCTGCCGTGGTAAATTGATCTCCGGATAATTCTATAACTTTCAATTCTTCACCACTCTTTGTAGTATCAGAAACACTCGTTTCTTTAGAAGACTCAGATGAAACTTCTTCCTTTTTAGAATTGCATAGTGAAAAAAGAAAAAGTGAAACTATAAACAATATTATATTATAAACTTTCATGATTAATTTCCTCCTGCTATATAGTCGATTGCAATGATGGTTTGATTGTAATTATTGATTGTATCCAGATAGCCTGATTTTATAGAAAGAGCCCTACCTAATCCTTGCAGATATTCTACATATCCAATCTCTCCAGCTCGGAAAGCCTTTATCGAATTGCTAATGATAAGCTCAGCCTGTTTCAGACCAATTGATTCGAAATAACTAAGACTGCTGAGATTCTTCTTATACTGCTGCATAAGCATGGCATACTCTCCTTCAAGGTTTTTGGTATTGTATTCCAGTAAGCTCTCGGTTACTTTCTGATTCAACTTTACACTAGTAATTCTTGCATAATAGGGTTTGAAAATAACAGGTACAGAAACTCCCGCCATTATTCCCTGAAATCGGTATCCAGGTCCGAAATACCGCTCTGTTCCGTTTATACTTTGTACACCCTGCAAAGTCTGATTAAAATATCCGAAACTAAAATCTGGCAGAAACCTCGCTCTTTCCACTCTGACAAAAGCTTTATTCACCTTTACCTGCTGACGTATATAACTCAACAATGGATTAGCCTCTACAGTTGCAGAATCAGGGGACACAGAAAGATTTAGCTTATCAAATTTTTCAGTCGTGATGATACTATCTGAAACATTCAAATAAACCCTCAATTGTTTTTGATAAATCTGCATATCAGCATGATTCTTTAAAATCAGATTCCTAAACTCAGCTACCTGAGCTTCGGCTGTTAGCTTTTCCAGGTAAGTAGATTCACCGGTTTTGAATCTAAGATCAGCAGCTTTCATGAAATCCTGATAGATACTATCCTCATAATTAAGCAGCATATGCTTAGACTCAAAATAAAGTAAATTGTAATAAGCACTCCTTACATTTCTCTTTAATTCATTACCTGTAACATCTGCCTTTACCTCTGAAGCTTTTACCTGCTCCCTGTAATAATTATTCTGACTTGAATAAAATGTAGGAAAAGCTATAGATTGATTAATAGTGATGTTATTGTCATTATTAAGACTGTTGAACTGTCCATACATAAGACTGACATTGGTTTTGGGAATATCAAGATAAGATTTCTTCAAAGCTTCCTGAGCTTTAATGTCATACCTTGCTGCAGCCATAGATGGATTGTTCTGAAGGGCGATATTAAATGCTTCTTCAGCTGACAAAGCCTTGACCGGAGCTTGCCCTAAACTTAAAGAGACAGAACCCAGAATAAATAAAGGGATCAATACAAATGCTTTATCTATTCCTGCACCCCCACCTTCATCCTCATTTTTATAAAAAAGTGTATAAAGAACAGGTAACACTATCAATGTAAGTAGAGTTGCAGATATAAGTCCACCTATCACCACTGTAGCTAATGGCTTTTGAACTTCAGCTCCGGAAGTATTGGACAATGCCATTGGCAAGAATCCCATGGAAGCTACGGAAGCAGTCATGATTACAGGCCTTAGTCTCATTTCAGTGCCCTTCAGAACTCGCTCGTAAACGTTTTCAATACCTTCAGCTTTAAGCTGATTAAAGTAACTGATCAGTACCATACCATTTAACACGGCCACACCAAACAGGGCTATAAATCCCACGCCTGCTGAAATACTGAAAGGCATATCCCTTAAGAGCAATGCAAAAACACCACCTATTGCAGAGAACGGTATTGCTGTAAAAATCAGCAAGGTTTCTTTTAATGATTTGAAAGTAAAAAACAGAATGATTAAAATAAGTCCAAGTGCTACAGGAACTGCCAATGAAAGTCTCTGCTTGGCTTCAACAAGGTTTTCAAACTGTCCACCATAAGTGACAAAATATCCTGCAGGAAGATCAAGCTTTGCATCCAGCTTACTGCTTATTTCCTGAACCATAGATTCCACGTCACGATCGCGCACATTGACACCAATTACGATTCTTCTTTTTGTATCTTCTCTTGAAATCTGTATAGGCCCCTCAGAATATTCAATGTCTGCAACCTCTGTTATCGGAATTTGCATACCTGAAGGCAGCACCACATACATGCCTTTAACATCTTTTATATCTCTTCTGAAAGGTTCCTGTAAACGTACTACGAGATCGAATCTCTTCTCCCCTTCAAAAACCTCCCCTGCAACGGCTCCGGCAAATGAGGATCTGACTACATCATTTACATCAGAGATAGCAAGGCCATACTGAGCGATTTTACCCCTCTTATATTTCACAGTAATCTGAGGAAGGCCAGTTACAGGTTCTACATAAATATCGGAGACACCTTTAATATCTTTGATTAGGTTTGCGACCTGATTTGCCTTGGATGCCAGAACCTCCATATTTTCTCCGAAAATTTTTATAGCAAGATCCTGCTTAGCTCCTGTCATGAGCTCATTAAATCTCATTTGTATAGGCTGCTGAAATCCAAAATTAACTCCTGGAAGGCGCTCTAACTCTTTGGACATCTTTTCTGCAAGTTCTTCCCTTGTCTCTGCGGAAGTCCATTCGTCCTTATCTTTCAATATGATCATAAGATCACATGCTTCCATAGGCATAGGATCTGTTGGTATTTCAGCTGTACCAATTTTGCCAACTGTCAATTTAACTTCCGGAAATTTTCTTAAAAGAATATCCGAAGCTTTTAATGAAGTTTCGATTGTTTGAGAAAGTGAACTTCCAGGCAAAAGCCTTGTCTCTACTGCAAAATCTCCTTCTTCAAGAGTTGGAAGAAACTCACCACCCATATTTATAAAAAGCAAGATGCTTATTCCAAGTAATGCCACAGCAACACTGACTATAATTATTCTCGCATTCAGTGCAGCGTTAATGACAGGATGATAGGCTTTTTGAAGCACTTCCATTATTTTATCAGATAAGTTTTTATGCTGAGATATCTTCTTACTCAGAAACAAGGAAGCCATCATAGGCACATAAGTAACACACAGAATAAGTGCTCCTAGAATTGCGAATGAAACCGCCTGAGCCATTGGTCTGAACATTTTTCCTTCTATACCTACAAGAGCCAGAATTGGAAGATAAACAATAAGAATAATAATCTGACCGAATGCTGCAGAGTTCATCATTTTAGTAGCAGAGCTATAGATTTCCTCATTCATTTCATTCTGAGTAAGCCTTCTGTTCAGTGATGGATGTTTCAGTACAAGGTTATGAATAACACTTTCAACTATAATTACTGCACCATCAACAATAAGTCCGAAGTCTATAGCTCCCAGACTCATTAGGTTACCTGAAACTCCGAAAAGATACATCAGGCTTATCGCAAAAAGCATCGAAAGAGGGATTACCGATGCAACTATCAATCCTGCTCTGATATTCCCGAGAAAAACAACAAGGACAAAAATGACTATTAAGGCACCTTCAATAAGATTTTTTGAAACTGTTTTTATAGCGCGGTCCACTAGATCTGATCTATCAAGGAAGGGCACAATCTCAATACCTTCAGGAAGTGTTTTGGATATCTTTTCTATCCGTTCCTTTACATTTCCTACAACTTCAGCGGAGTTTTCTCCTTTCAGCATAAGTACTATTGCTCCTACCACCTCCCCCTGGTCATTGTAGGTCATAGCACCATACCTGTTTGCATAACCCATTCTGACTTCCGCGACATCCCTCATCAATACAGGTATCCCATTGACATTTTTAACAACTATCTCATCAATATCTGTTGTATCTTCAATAAGTCCTACGCCTCTGATAAAATAAGCAGTAGGCTTTTTATCGATGTATGCCCCGCCTGTATTCTGATTATTTAACTGCAGTGCTTTGAAAATTTCGGGAATGGTGACATTCATTCCGCGTAGCTTTTCAGGATTCATAGCTACTTCATATTGCTTTACAAAGCCACCAAAAGAGCTGACTTCCGCTACACCTTTAGTGCCCAGCAACTGTCGTTTCACAATCCAATCCTGAATCGTTCTGAGTTCCATAGCAGAATATTTATTCTCATAACCTGGTTTAGCCTGCACCATATATTGGAATATTTCGCCTAGCCCTGTGGTTACAGGAGCCATTTCAGGATTACCTAATCCCTGAGGAATTTCTTGCTGAGCCATAGCAATCCTTTCACCTACCATCTGACGGGCATCAAGCATTTCCACCTCATCTTTAAAAACTATAGTAATTACAGAAAGCCCAAATCTTGATACAGAGCGAATTTCAATAACACCAGGTATTGTTGCCATTTGCAGCTCTACCGGGTAGGTTATAAAACGTTCTATTTCCTCGGCAGCCAACGTTGGCGAAAATGTAATGACCTGTACCTGATTATTCGTAATATCGGGCACAGCATCTATCGGAAGGTTTTTAAGGGAATACCCTCCAAAGGCCAATAAAATGGCTATAAAAACCCCGACAATCAATTTATTTTGAATACTAAATCGAATGATCTTATTAATCATAATATTCTATTACTTAATGAAATAAAAGCATACCATCACCGCCTGGATCTGAGGTGACAGAGGTGACAGAAGCAACAAAACTTATAAAGAAGGGAAAGGATTAAACCTTAGGCGGTTTAAAGGTTGAAAGTGATACTTCTAAAAAATAATCCCTTTTATAAAAAGAGTAATAGAATGTTTCCTTTTTGAAAGTCCTAAAATTCAATTCAAAAGGAAAGGTAATAGTGAAAGTCAGTGGAGGATAATTGTGATGGTAAAATGGCAAATCCGGATTATTGGCATCATGCGCATGACTGCTTCCATAATGCATTTTCAAAAAATCCACAAAACTGAAATCTCCAGAGGCTGTTTTCTTGTGTTCCAGATAATGACTTATCAAAGAGGGCACTTTAAAAACCTCCTCCATATCGTTGCAAAACAATCCTCCTAGGAAAAGAAGCATTGCCATCGTTATGGATATAAATGATTTCATTTCCATAAAAATAAGATATTTTTTTAATACTCAGGAAATCATTTTTCAAACCATTTTCAGACACCCATGTTCAGAAATACACAATTATTTTATAATCAAACCTTAGGGAAGATCATAAAAAAGGCTCAATGCGTTTACAAAGAGCCTTTTTTCAATAAATCAAATTCAGAATACTATTCAATTTCTACTGTAAAGTTAACATCCACATCCGTTGAGCCAAGTAGTTCATTTCCATTTCCTGATTTAGGCTTTTCTTCTCCTTGATGTTTAAGGATTACTTCAAGACTTCCTATACTTGGCTCTCCCGTTTTGACTATGTTTTTAAGACCTATAGGTACCCCATTTTTATCTGCATCATCATATGAAACAGTGAGGTTTGCATTTTCAACTTTAAAGAAAAACTGATGCTCATCTCCTTCTTCTCTAACCTCATTGGAGATAGTATCTGCAGGAGTTTTCGATTCATCCAGCAAAAAAATCTCTGCTGAATAAGTTGTATTTGCTTTCAACCTCATTGTCTCAACGAATGGAGAAAGTGAAGTTCTAAGCCCCTGCATCTGTCTGAAAGTAACTTTGGTCTGATCTGTAGAATTTGCAGTATTAGTGAGAAGTACCTGTACCGTTGTGATCATTTCATTTTCATTAGGATTCTCAGGATTAGCAACATTTCCATCATCTTTTTTACAAGCAGTTAAAGATAAAGCAATGCTTAAAAAGAATAGAATTGAAAGATTATTAAAGTTCATAAATTTTAAAGGTTTAGAAATTATTTTTTAGATAAATCGAAAGGGACTTTTAACCTTACCACAAAATTTCTTCCGGGTTCGTCAGTAAAGTATCTGAAGGCATCCAGATAATCCCTGTACTTTTTATTGAGAAGGTTATAAACAGTAATTGTAAAATAAAGCTCTTGTTTACCTGCCATCACTCCAAAGCCTGTTTCCAATGACCATAGGGTATATCCTTTAGGTGGAGCTTTAAGATCCTGATCAGAAGGAACATTTTTCTTCTGAAGCACTATTGTATTCCCTACTTTCAAATAGGCTTCTTTTAAAGAAGGAATACGATTAAAGGAATACTTCAATCCATTTTCCATATTAGCAGGAGGTGTCAGAATAATATTTTCCCTAGCTTTTGTATTATATGCCCTCAGTAAAGATAGCCTTGTGCTGAATATAAAATGTTTGCTTAATGAATCATTAAAAGTTAAATCAATACCTGTAAACATAGCATCCGTCTGGACATACCTGAAGACAGGGGAAGTCCCACTTATTAATGATTCAAATTCAGGAACGTAATTAATTCCGGAACTGTCAAGCTCACGACCAGGAACCAGATAGATATAATCCTTTATATAATTGTTATACAAATTAACTTCTCCATAGATTTTCTTAAACTTATAATCAAATGTAAGAGAAGTATTATATGCATATTCGGAATTAAGCTTCTTATCTCCCTTTTCAATTCTGCCGGTACCGTGATGTAGACCATCGCTGAATAGTTCGCTAACAGCAGGTGGTCTGAAACATGTACCTATGTTCAGCCTAACTTTCAGATGATCGTCAATTGTTTTAACAGCACCTATTGTTCCTGAGATATTAGAAAAAACAAATGAAGGAGAAATAATAACTCCATTTTCATACTTATAGATACGCATCCATTTATAATCATATCGCAAGCCCCCTTCTAACTCAAGACTTTCGAACTTTCTCCTTTCTGTAAGAAAAATACCTCCTGCATAACTCCTGAAATTAGGAATGAAAGATCTAAAACGAACAGTATTGGCTTGCTGAATAAAACTAAGCCCCCACGTACCAGAATACTTTTTAAAATAGTTCTGATTCAAATAGACTGTTCCTGTATACGTCGTTATTTTAAACCTTGACTGAGGACCATCTTTAAGCTGATCCTTATATGGTCTGTGCTTGTCATATTCAGATCTATCGTTAAACTGACGGGCAAGGATTAACTCCAAATTACTTTTGTTATGAAATTTCCGAAAAGCATGCAACCGTCCAAGTTCATGATAAATCTCTTGATATGGCCTTTCTATAGCGTAGCTAAAACCTGAAGTTTCAAGAGGCACAGGACTCTTAATAGCCCTTATAAGATCGTCCCGGTTTCCAATATGAGAAGCTGAAAGTATTCCTATCTTCGAATTGAATTGACTATAAAATATATCAATGCCCCATTCTTCTCTTTTGTAACCTGCAGCCCAGGAGAAGTTCTGTTCTCTAAAGGCTGTGTTTCTCATATAATAATCTGGAGTTTTCGAATTACCTGCATATTTTAAGGTTCCTTGAACTCTAAAGCTTAAACCTTTGACTTGCTTCACACTATAGTCAATGATACCAGAAACAACACCTTCTCTGTTATTTGAAAATCCGGCAAGGTTAAATTCACCACCCACTCCGCTTTTACTGCGCAGAGGTCTGGGTTCCACAAGTATTACTCCACCGATTGCATCAGAACCATATAAAACACCAGAAGCACCTTTAACGATCTTAATCTTATCAGCAATAAAGGGATCAATTTCAGGGGCATGCTCTGAGCCCCATTGTTGTCCTTCCAGTCTTACACCGTTACTTAGGATCAGCACTCTGTTTCCGTACATTCCCTGAATAACAGGTTTGAAAATTGATGGACCGGTTTGTAATGTATTAACTCCTGCAATCCCCTTAAGAGATTCACCTAAAGAAAAGCCTCGTGTTCGATCAAGCGCTCTTCCTGAAATTTCCTGCACACTCTGACTACTTTCATAGACAGGCTTTGAAGATGTTATTATTATAGATTCCAGCAAACATGAATCCGAATGAAGAATGAAGGTTTTATAAAGATTCTCATTCAAATCGAGGGTTTGGACAATAGTTTTATAGCCAAGGAAAGTAACAGTAATCTTATATTTCCCTTTACAAAGGTTTGTGAAATGAAAATGACCAACATCATCTGAAACAGTACCTGCACCGCCATCAATAACAATCATGGCACCAGGTAATATAGTATTGGTTTCTCCGTCTTTAACGTCTCCTTCAAGCCTGAACCTACAGGTATTCGCATTAGCTGAATCTACCTGAGCGCAGACCATAGAGGAAAACAATAAAAGAGCGAATACCAAAAGTATCCTTACTTTCATTTTCCTGAATGAATAATAAAATAGTGTGTAATAGAAGAAATTAAATACTCATATACAGAGTATTCAAAATAAAGAAATGAAAATCAACAAACAGGAGGAGCTCTTCCTGACTTGAAAAAAGTAGTATTATCAAGGGAGAAAACAATGAAGTTTCCCTTTAAATCAAGATGCTTATGCAGGAATGATAAAGTATGATTATCCTGAAAGAAAACATCATGATAAAGATCAATTGAACAGACCTTACACTTTTCCTTTGTAACTCCTATGCTAAGTTCCTTTGAGGATTTCTCACTATGATGGTGGAGATAATTAACTGCCACCTGAGTAAACAATATGCTTATCAGGATTAAAAAGGGAAGAATTTTATATTTAAGAAATTTTTCCAAGCAGTCAGGATAAATGATAACTATACAAATATATACAATAAACTTCACCATCCAACTTCTTGAGATACATTAAAAATTTGTATAAATCTCTTTTCAAAAAATGCTGATTATAAAGGCTCCAGGATTTTTTTTATTCATTTTATGGCCGTTTTCTGTTCTAACATGTTATTAAAATATACTCCCGGAAGAACAGAGGGAGTGTTTTTACGGCATGAAAAAAGATACCGAACAACCTGAGGAAAACATCCCGGAAAAGAGCGAAAAAAGCAAAGGTAATTTCTTTCGTACACTCGGAGAACTAACAGTATTCACCTCTCGTTTCTTCGCATTGGTATGGCATCCTCCTTATGAGCTGGATGAATTATTCACTCAAATCTTCAGACTTGGCTACAAGTCTCTTTTCCTGGTAACTACTACAGCCTTCATTATTGGCTTTGTAATGTCACTACAACTATACCCCTCCATGAAGACCTTTGGGGCCGAAGATTTGATACCCAATATGGTGGCTATCGCTGTTATAAGAGAAATTGGTCCAGTGCTTACAGGCCTTATCTGCGCAGGCAAAACGGGATCCGGAATAGGTGCAGAGATAGGATCCATGAAAGTTACAGATCAGATAGATGCAATGTCTATATCAGGTGTCGACCCTTATAAATATCTGGTTGTAACAAGAGTTTTGGCAATGACTATAACCATGCCATTCCTTGTGATCTATTCTGCAGGACTATCTCTTATTGGATCCTATGTGGCTGTAAACATAACCGATGACATGAGTGTCACAATGTATATCAACTCAGCATTTGACTATATGTACTTTTATGACTTTGTACCATCCATTATTAAAGCGTTTTTCTTTGGATTTACAATAGCTATGGTTTCATGTTTCTATGGTTACAGGGCTGACTATGGAACTGTCGGTGTTGGAAAAGCTGCCAATGCGTCGGTTGTCATTTCCTCATTGATAATCTTTTTTCTTGACATGCTGGCTGCTCAGTTGTCGCATTATTACCAATCAAATTTCGTATGAAGGAGAATGTCATTGAAGTGAAAGACCTATACAAATCCTTTAAGGGAAAGGTGGTTCTTGACGGAATAAATATAAGCTTAAAGAAAGAAGAAAATTTATGTATCATTGGAAAATCCGGATCTGGAAAGTCGGTTCTACTTCGATCTATAATAGGATTGTTTGAACCAGATTCAGGCTTTATCAGTGTCTTCGGAAAAAATCTAGATGACCTGCATGAAGATGAAGTCATTTCATTGCGCAAAAAAGTTGGGTATTTATTTCAGGAAGGAGCGCTCTATGACTCAATGAATGTAGAAGAAAACCTTGCCTTTCCTCTTAAAAGACAACCTCATCCTAAATCACATAAAGAAATTAAAGAAGCTGTACGCCTTGCACTTCAAAGAGTAGGATTATTAAGTTCCATTAACAAAATGCCACAGGAACTTTCCGGTGGGATGAAGAAAAGAATAGCACTGGCACGTACATTAATTCTTGAACCTGAGGTCATTTTATATGATGAACCCACCACCGGACTCGACCCTGTAACATCTAAAGAAATAATAGAGTTAATATTAGAGATGAGGGCCACCAATGGAATTTCGGCCATAATAGTGACGCACGATATGTATTGTGCAAGACTTACTGCTGACAGGATATTGCTCCTGAATAATGGTAAGATGGATGTGGAAGGATCCTTTGAAGAGTTGAAGAGATCAGATCAAGAGTGGGTAAGGGCTTTCTTTGAATAAAGAAGATGAAAAAGAAAAGGATATTAGACAGAATAAAGTTAGGGGTTTTTATGCTGGTGGGAATTGTACTGCTTACTGTACTAATCTTTTACATTGGTTCAAATCAGCAAATGTTCGGAACAAAAAGAAAACTTATTGCAAACTTTAAGAACGTAGGTGGTCTGAAGGAAGGTAACTCTGTAAGATACTCAGGAGTGGAAATAGGTGCAGTTGAATCGATCCAGATTATATCAGATTCGAACATACGGGTAACTATGGCAGTCGATAAGAATTCTTCTGAATTTATTAAAAAAGATTCTAAGGCCAGCATAAGTAATGAAGGGTTACTAGGAACCAAATACGTAAAGATATCTCCAGGAACTCCCGAGGAGTTAAGTCTTGGCAGTGGTGAAGAAATTTCCACCACAGAGCCATTGGATCTTGACAGATTATTGGCTGAGTTAAATCAAATGGGAACCAATGCTAAACATATTACTAACAACATTAATACCTTAACCGAAAAAATCAACAATGGTGAAGGAACTCTGGGAACTTTGCTCACAGACAAACAACTATTGAATCAGGTTCAGGAGATGGTTCTTGCCTTTGAGCAGACAGGAAAAAAAACAAAACGGGCATCAGAGAATATGATCCAATTGACGGATAGTCTTAAAGTTGCCAGTGGCAATGCTATAACTGCATCATCCAATATTGTTTCATTCTCCGCAAAGCTGGATAATGATAGCAGTACACTTGGTAAGTTCATCGCAGATACTGTCATGGCTCAGAACGTGGACAAAACCATGGGTAAGATAAATACAGTGGCCGATGATGTAGGGCTCACAAGTTGCAGAGTAAGAAATAGCTGGATTATACGCTTGTTTGGTAAAAACGATTAATTCACTGGTAATCTTTTGGTTTCTTTAATCCGAAACCTTCCTGATTGCTATTAATGTTTAAATTAGTAAATGAGGGATAGATGAACAGACGAAAAAAACAACAGGTAAAAGAAACCTTGACGCTAAGTCTGGGGGCAATAGCTGCTGCAGGGGTAACTGCAGGCCTTGTATACTTATATAAGAAAAACGCTGAACATTGGCTTCCACTTGACGTAGCGACCAACGTTGACCTTCAAAAATATTCCGGAGACTGGTATGAAATTGCGCGTCTTCCAAATAGGTTTGAGAAGCATTGTTATTCTTCCAAAGCCAGCTATTCAATTAATGAAGATGGAACCATTAAAGTGGTGAATTCTTGTCATATCGATTCTACAGGTGAAACTAAATCTGAAGAAGGCATTGCTTGGCCTAAAGACGCATCTGATAATGCAAGACTAAAAGTTCAATTCTTCTGGCCATTTACAGCCGATTACAATATCATTGATGTTGATCCTGATTATCAATATGCTTTAGTTGGTACTGAATCAAGGAAGTACTTATGGATTATGAGCAGGAAACCTGAACTTGACCTTGAAACAATTAAAAGCTTGGTGGAGAAAGCCACACAGCAGGGATTTAACACTCTTGAACTAATTTTCGCTAAAAATACATTCAGTTAATTTTAAGGCAGGATATATTTATCCTGCCTTTCCATTAACACTTATTGTAGTATGAGGTTGTGTAAAGACATTAAACCATTAGTTCCATGATTCGCAAAATTGTTTGTCCAACTGATTATTCCGATAACTCAATAAATGCAATCAAGTATCTTAAAGATTTAGCGGCATTAAGCAATGCCACTATTGAACTCGTACATGTACAAACACCTATACCTCATCACTTATCGGAAGAGACGGAAGACTTACTTCAAAATATCAAACATGAAAAATTGGTACTGTGGGGAAATGTAACAGATGAGATCGTAAACGAAATTACTAAAACACATGCGGACATAGTTGGGATAAGTAGCTTAGGAAAAAATAAAGAAGAAAATTTCTTCATCAGTAAAGTTACTTTATCAATTGTTAACCAGTCCAGCTTCCCTATTTTAATTATCCCTCCAGATGCAAATTTTCAAAGCTTTAACAAGTTCCTTTTTGTGAGTCATTTAAAAGATCAAAACTACCTTAGTTTCCGATGGATTGCAGAATTTATCCGTCCATATTCAGGAAGATTTGAAGTATTATATTTTGCAGAAGAGAGGCTTAAATGGTTTGAGAAAAAAGAAGTAGCCGCAAACTTCGAAAGTCTCCATCACTCATTGAAAACCCCGCCTATTGATGTCCATATTAATGATTGCAAAAATATTCTTATACGATTAGAAACCTTTGCAAGAGAACAAAGAGCTGATGTAATATGTATAGAAAAGTCAAGCAGAATATTTCAGATGATCATTGAACAAGATAACATTGACAGAATGCCATGTTGCACTGATACACCCATCCTGATTGTTCCAACAATATGATGTAAAAGTTAAAACTTATCAAACAAATGTAACCACTGAAGGATCTGTCTGAAAATCAAAAAATGATCTATTACGGTTTTCTGAGCTCTGTGCCCTAAGACTTCTCTCTTTTTAGGCTCTTTAAGGAGAGTATTCAGAACATTTGCAACCTCTTCAGGATCTTTAGGATTTTTAACAATTTTCCCCTGGATATCATCCATAATCTGCTCATTGATACCACAAGTATACCCTCCGATCACGGGTTTCTTTTTCCACATGGCTTCTGTTACAGTTAACCCAAATCCCTCTCTGATAGAGTTCTGAACGACTACTGAAGCACAAAGCTGAAGGGCATTAACAATTAGGTGATTCTGTTTTCTCGACTCCATTGGTAAATTCAATATTACAATATCCCTTTGCAATGCCGGTGGAAGACTTTTATAATAATCAATAATTTCTTTTAATACTTCTTCACCCTCCGGATCATCTGAAACATAAGTCGGATCAGGACCTGCCAATACTAGCTTAAGCATCTCCAATCGTTTGCTATGTCTGTGATTAAATTGATATGAACCATTAGTCTTAATTAACTCAAAACCTTTTATCAATTCCAAAAACCCCTTTAACCTGTCCCACCGACCTACCTGCAATGCAAATGGCTTATACAATAACCCAGGATCAGAGGGTGTAAATGGCCGGGAAAATATTCCATCTGGGTGAAGACGTTTGGCCATATTGCCGAATGGTGGTGTAAGAACCGCCTGATAAGGCCTTGCCAATCCTGAGTTACTAAGAATACCAACAGTCTTATGAATTGAAAGGTATCTGTTTTTATGATCCAAAGGATCAATTGTGGGGTGCATCACAGAAGCTCTCCCTGATAAATGACCAGGAATATATGCTGTAGCAGAAAATACATTAAAATTATAAAGTTCAGTATATGGACGAAGAAAGTCCCATGCGTTTTGTGTCTGCTCTGTATGCTGATCTATTCCTATATGACATCTCCAGATAAACTTTAAAGGAAGTTGTCCTTTCAAATATTTTATCATACCAGCAGGTTGTGGATCATGAATCACCACAATATCATGAGGTTTTAATAATTTAAGCAAGGCTTCTGCATTTTCTTTATTTACCTGCTCGTACAATGCTCTTTCTTCTTCATATACAAAATCACAACAAACCCCGTGAATAAGATTATGAAGTTTTTTGGTAACATTAAAGAATTCCTTTTGATCAGATCCTGTAACTACCCATTCTGTATCAATACCGATCTGCCTAAACAAACTTATAAGTCGAGGCATCATTTCAGCTACACCCCCACCCTGGGCAGTTGAATTGATCATCCAGACTTTCCTTCCCTTCAGTTTTGGAACCAATACACATGCTTCACTTTGCAGCGCCCTTAATCCGGGAGAAAGCGTTGCATATAAGTCATAATCATCCAGCTTTACCCCTATATTTACTTCAATCGTTTTTATCATCTGAATAGCAATGCGGCAATTCTACCTTTATCATTAAAATACCCTACGACTGTTCAAATGTTTAGCAATCAGTTTCCCTGAAAATACGTATACCAGTATATAAAAAATATATATTGCAAAATACTATCATAACCAAACCGTTACATAGAAAATCTGAATTATGAATTACTCTACTGCTTCAAGTTTAAAGTTTTCGGAAGAAAAATCGAATGTTTTTCCATTGGTACTCCTTTTGTTATTTATGGGAGTATGGCTATGGACATTGATTGACACTTCAGATATAAACAATTGGTTTCTTGAAAATACACTGACCTTCATATTCGGTGCTATATTGCTTCTTTCATACAAAAAATATAGACTCTCAGATCTTAGCTATACATTCATTTTTATATATCTTAACCTTCACGTTTACGGAGCAAAATACACCTATGCTGAAAACCCCTTTGGCTTTTGGCTTCAGGAAATTTTACATACATCAAGAAACCATTATGATAGGATCGTTCATTTTAGCTTTGGTTTCTTACTTGCATACCCTATGCGGGATCTTTTCAAAAACACATTTGAATTTCCTGACAAATATTGCTGGCTGCTTCCTGCTGAGATAACATTATCTTTTAGTGCAATGTATGAGCTCATAGAATGGGCTGTTGCAGATCTTTTATTTCCGTCGCAGGGAGCTGCCTATTTAGGTTCGCAAGGAGATATTTGGGATGCACAGAAAGACATGGGACTTGCTTTCTCCGGAGCTATCCTTATTTTGGTAATAGTATTTATTTGTCAAAAAATATTTAGTAGGACCTCAAAACAACATTTATAAAAAATTTCAATGTGATATAAAAAGCCAAGCAGACAGCTGTTTTGGCTTTTTGTTATAAGTTTTTAAGATACACTTTAAAGGTAGTACCAACTCCTTCTGTGCTTTGAAGTTCAATTTTGCCACCGGAATTTTCTATTATCCTTTTGATGATATACAACCCAATTCCGCTGCCCTCCACGTGCTGATGAGCCCGTTCAAACATATTAAAAATTTTATGCTGATTCTCCGAACTTATCCCCAAACCATTATCTGAAATAGTAAGTAATACAAAATTATCGGCAGATTCGGTAGACAAATGTATCTCTGGTCTTCGCTCAGAGGAAGAGTACTTCAGTGCATTTGAAAGAAGATTATAAATAATACTCCTTAAGTTTTTTCTGGAATATTTTATAGTATCTACTTTAAAATCTGTAACAATAACAGGATCATTACTAATCTTTATAAGCTCCCTTATATCAAGAATAACTTCATTATACATTTCGGAGAAAGTAAGTACTTCCGGCTCTAGATTGCCCACTCTCTGAACTTTGCTAATTTCTGTCAGATCCTTAATTGTAGTTTTAAATCTTTCAATGGAAAAAAGCATCATATCAATTAAAGACTGCTGCTCTTCATTAAATGAACCATCCATCATGTAAGCCTGCAGAAGTCCCTCAATGTTAGAGATCGGAGCTTTAAGATCATGAGATGCCGTATATATAAAATTATCAAGATCATTATTAATCTTTAATAGTTCTACATTTCTTAACTCAAGACTTTTCCGGCTATCTGCAAGTTCTTTTTTAGCCATTTCCTCTTCAGATATATCCTGAATGATTCCGCTAAATCTATATGGTTCACCTCTCAGATCAAAATAAGTTCTACCCTTTGCCCTTACTGTGCGCTCCACACCTGTTAAAGGATGAAGTATAGTACAAACAACATTAAATAATCCTCCAGAGCTATATTCAAAGGATTGTTTTATTGCCTCCCTGACGGCCTCTCGTTCAGAGCTTACAACATTAGTGATAGCTTCTTCCAGACTTGTTTCCGTATTCAAAGGAATACCGATCCATTCTTTTAATCTGTTATTACTTTTAAAAACGTTCGTAACAGGATTGTACTCCCATGTAGCCAATTCAGAAGATTCTATTGCAAAATGTAATTGGTCTTTACTTTCTTTAAGTTTTATTGAATTAAGAACCTTTTCAGTAGTTTCGTTACAAACAACCAATACTCCACTTATTTCCCCGGAATCACCTATAATTGGGCTATATCCAAACGTCCAGTAAACATCTTCTATTTTCCCGTTTCGGTAAATTGGTATAAGTTGATCTTCACTCCAGGTGGCTTCTCCTGTAGTCATCACCTGATTTATGAGAGGATAGATTATGTTCCAAATTTCCTGCCAGCAATTTTTTCCTTTTTGTCCAAGCGCATTAGGGTGTTTTCCATTATTACCTAAACTAGGTCGATACGCGTCATTATAAAACTGTACAAGATCTTCTCCCCACCAAATGAACATAGGAAACTTAGACAACAGTATCATAGACACCATGGTCTTGAGGCTTTGAGGCCATTGTTCTATTGGCCCTACTGAAGTTTTAGACCAATCAAACTTTCTAATGAGGGATACCATTTCTCCTTCCCCGGAAAGAAAGCCTGAATGTTTAGATTTTGTATCCGGCGAAGGTTTGGTTGCCATGGATTTAATTTATTTGATTAAAATTAAAAAATACTCAGAAAGTTATAACAACTATATCTCTCTTATATTAATAAATTAATCCAACGAAACTAAATCTATCAAGGAACCTGAACAGAAATCACATTGGATCCCAAGAAGTTTATATTAGGAAATATAAGTTTCCCAGACCCTAAATCTGTATAAGCATTTGTAAAAATCGAACTTCCGTAAGCCCTAAGATATACTATAGATCCTTTTTTAAAACCATATTTCTGTAAATCTTTTAAGCTTTTGGTAAAAGTTTCACTTTCTGAAGCAAACAAACCCTCTCCCTCTTCATTAGTAAAGTAAAAGTACTTGTCATTTATACCAAAGACTTTATCATAGTTTTCCGGTGATACGTTTGGGGACTTACTTGCAAAAATCAAATATCCACGAGGCTTCTCAGGAGTACCTGCAGGTGAAAGTTTTCCTGAGACCTTAATTTCTGAAAGAGAAGGATTAGTTGTAAATGTAAGGGTTTGTACAACAGTAGTAGACGGTTGACACAACTTAAATTTCTGATCTTTATTATTAAGGTAAAAAGGTATACTGCCACTCCCCACATTGGACACGTAATAGTTTATTACATTAAAACCATCACCGGTAAATAAGATATTTAATGGTCCTGCAGATATATAATTATAAAGAACAAACTTTCCGGAAGTATCTGCTGCAGCACTTGAATTAGAACTTTCGACAGTAGCAAATATTCTATTAGTATTGGGAAGTTCATTTCCAAATTCATCATATCCATCTACATAACCAATGATCTGATTAACTGGATCAGGGTCACGATCTGGCCTGCATGCCATTAAAACGATTAATGACAAAAAATAAATAATGTTCTTTTTCATAATATTAAACAGATGATAAAAATAAATCTCTTAAAAATAATTGCTGTAAGGAATTTCAATAAAAAAACAATATTAGTTTACTACTTCAAAAGATTCGACATCAAAATCACCATTAACAAGTGTTAAATCAATTTGTCTGATATAGGAAAAAAGAATTTCCGGAGACACATCCTTTTTAAACTTCTTAACACGGATTTTACCTACATGCTGAGGTTCTGTAATTAATAACTTTTTATCAACTGCAAAAACCGTCACTACCATATCTTTATGATTCAGATAGATCCGCAAAGAAACAGGTTCATATTGAAGAAGGTTAATCCCCATCACAGATTCAGAAAAGGCATTAAAATCCATGGTTTCATTAAAGTTCAGTGATACAGCGCCTGCCATGTCATCATACCTTGTCTCGATCTTTGGGATATGCTTTTCCATTACCTTCCTTTTTGCTTCTATATCTAAAAGTAATAAAACTATAGAATTGTTCTAAATTCCATGTCATATTTACAGACTTCAGAACAATTAAGAAGTTCCCAGGTTGTTCATATATCATATGTAATTTTTCACGCCTAAACGTAATACCTTATGAAAATAGTTTTCAGAATTGTCTCAATTATACTCAGATGCGTAATATTCGCTGTATTCTACTGCTTATCAGTAATTATAGGTGAAGTATTATCAATTTATCACTTGGTAAAAATGATATTACACCCACCCAAAAATCAGTTTGAACCACAAAAGGCTCCTCTAAAAGCAAAAAATATTTAATTAAACCATTGGATAATTTTATCTTAGTCCAATGAACAACAGTATTAAAATTGGACAAACAAAATAAATTTATTATCCGCGAAATCATCAGGGAAAAATCCGAGCTTGGCCCCGGCATTATCTTATTTGAGTTTGAGGATAAGCTTACGGCAGAGAAAAAATTTAATGAACTGCGAGTTCGAAAAGTCAGAGAAAGTAACCTTTACGATATACTGCTGACTCTTTCAGATGAACGAATTTTAATGGTTAATGAATACTTCTTTGATCAATTTGGGAAGGCACTTGTTAAGGAACATCCTGATGGAGATATTGAATATCTATTTGACCCACTTGAATTTCAACTTCCAGTATCTGCCACAGACAAACAAATTCTCGAACTTATTAATAAAGGAAAAATAAGAACACATCTATTCTTCGAATTTGAAGGCACACCTACTTTATATACTGTTGAGAAAAACCCTGACATTACTTTTTACAACAGTGGCAAAGTTTTTCGGATGCCAGATATTGCATCAAAATGGTATTATCATTCAGAAAAAGAAGCACTGGAAAACACTATAAAATTATTTGAGTTTGCCATTAGTAATTATGCTCTGAAACGAATTGAAGTTAAAGATCCTCAGACATGCGACTGGCACCTGCTATCTTCGCTAAAGAAAAAAGGATTAATTGACTTTGATGCAAATATGGGGATCATCCACATCAATGAAAGACTAAGTAGAGAAGAAACTAGGGATTTAATTTTCTCAATAAATCCTAAACCCTTTCTTATAAGACAAGCTACTCTTGAAGAAGAGAAAGCTGACCATATGCGTCACATATAGTAAGCTTTCTCTGCAGTCATCTCGTCAAACTCCCATTTTAAAATTTTTGTAGAAAATTTTATCTAAAGTACGATCAGACAATGACCTTGGCAAAATCCAGTTAATGACTTTCTGTGCTACTGGTGCATACCTCACAGAGGCTTGCCCTGTTTCACTGGCTTTCAATATCACTTCAGCAATTTCTTCAGGAGCCATGCCTTTTTTCTCTTCAGTCAATGCATAATCAATAAAACTTCTATATGCTTTTTTATAGCTGGTATGGTCAAATGCATTTAACCTTGCAGCTTTATTCCAAATAGGAGTGCGTACGTTACCGGGACCAATAATGATCACATCTATCCCAGAAGGCATAAGCTCCCTTCTGAAACTTGCAGATACGGCTTCAACCGCATGTTTGGACGAAGCATATGCACCTAGAAAAGGCGCTGATATTTTCCCGGCAACGGAACTGATGTTAATTACCTTTCCCGATCTATTTGTACTCAAACCCCTAACTTTCAACATTGGCAAAAAAGCCCTGGTTACCTTGATCAGCCCTATAACGTTTACATCAAATATATTCTGTATTTCCTGAATATCCTGATATTCCAGAGGACCAGCCAATGCCATTCCTGCATTATTAACCAGACAATCCAGAGGGTGCCCATTCAGTTCTTTTCTTACAATTTCTGAGCATTTTTCAATTTCATCCCACTTACAAACATCCATTACCAAAGGGTAAAAATTGAGACCCAATAAGGCTTTCAGATTTTGCGCATCATCTGCCTTTCTTACAGATCCAAACACTCTATAACCTTTTGAAAGAAAAAGTCTGGCAGTGGCGTTTCCAATACCAGAAGAAACACCGGTAATCACAACCGTTTTTTGAGTCATAGCTATTTATTTTGATTTAAGGCAAAGTAAGAGAATGGACACTAAAAAAATTTTGCCTTTTGGCAAAAACTCATCGATATCGATTTCTTATCCGGCTAAGTGTATATTGACTCACTCCCAGGTAGGATGCGATAATATTCAGTGGGATCCTTTGTACAATCCCAGGCTGCCTTTCCATAAGTTTGTGATATCTCGTATAGGCATCATCTAATACCATTTCATTACTAAGTTTTAATTTTTCCAAAAGCGCTTTTTCAGTCAGTTTTCTGATAATGCTATCCCAGTTAGAAATAGCGGTTGAAAAATACTCCATAGCTTCTCTTGTGATGATAACCAACTCCATATCTGTAAGAGCCTGCAGATATTCTTTTGAAGGACTTCTGTCATTAAAACTTGTCAGATCTACAGCAAAATGCTTTTCATTAATAAAATACCTGGTAAACTCCTCTCCCGACTCGTTAAAAAACTGCACCCTGATTATTCCAGATTTTACAAAACCAATTTTATTGCATATAGCTCCCAACTCCAGAAAAAAACTTCCTTTTTTCAATTTTTCTATATATAAAAAACTTCTTAAAATCTCTTTACTTTCCTCACTAAGAAGTTCGACCTGCTCCAAAAATTCAATCAAATTCTCCATTAATCTCCAAGGAACAAATTCTATTCATAATCCGCAAAAATTTTTGGTCCAAAAACGATATTACCAACTATTAAAATCAATTTAATTTTTAAACAAAAATTAACTAGAATACTCATTTATTTAATTTTAATGTTAAATATTTAACCTAAAAATTCACTTTTAATTAAAAATAACCATTAGTCAATCAAAAATTGAACAGACAAAATAAAAATATAATTTTTTCACGAAAAACTAACACAAATATTATTTTTATCATATAACAATTCGGCGACATCCAAGTTCTTATCTCATTCAAATAGTATAAACTATATATCTGATTTACATATTATTTTAGGGATAATAATAAAAAAATTGCAAAAAAATTAGGATATTTTTCCTAAAATATCTAAAATTAAATTATTAGAAAATTAATATTTTTATGAAAGACAGCATCCAACTTACCGGCAATCAGATTTTCTCCTCTTACCAGGTGGAGAAAAACCTTTACGATGAGGTCTTCGACCAAACAGGAAAGGTGAAAAAGTACTACCAGAAAGTTCTATCTTTATTCAACAAACTTACATTACAGGACTTGAAGAAGCTGAATGAATTTGCAAGGGCTTCCTTTTTCAATCAGGGAGTCACTTTTGCTGTCTATTCGGATAATATGAAAGGTGTTGAGCGAATTTTTCCCTTTGACTTATTCCCTAGAATTATCCCCTTAAAAGAATGGGAAAACCTTGAAAAGGGCATAATTCAAAGAAACAGGGCTATCAATATGTTTCTTTATGATATATACCATGACAGGAAGGTTTTAAAAGATAAAATCGTACCCTCTGAACTTATATTTTCATCCAATTACTACCTGAAGGAAATGATTGGCTTTACGCCTCCAGGCAAAGTATATACACATATTTCCGGAACAGATCTGATTAAACACAAAGATGGGGAGTACTATGTACTGGAAGACAATCTTCGTTGCCCTTCAGGCGTAAGCTATGTGCTGTCTAACAGAGAGGCTATGAAAAGAACCTTATCCAAGGTATTTTCAAGCTACAATATAAAGCCAGTCCACGATTACCCGGAACAACTTTTATCCATGATTCAATCTGTAGCACCTGAAGGAGTAGATAATCCTACTTGTGTGGTACTCACTCCAGGAATGTATAACTCTGCATATTATGAGCATTCATTCCTTGCGCAAAGCATGGGAATTCAGCTTGTAGAAGGAAGAGATCTTTATGTCGATAAAAATTTTGTCTACATGAAAACACTTCATGGCTCAAAAAGAGTGGACGTAATATACAGACGTGTAGATGATGACTTTATTGATCCTCTGTGTTTCAGACCCGACTCAGTTCTCGGCGTTCCGGGATTAATGGGCTGCTACAGAGAAGGGAATGTAACCATTATCAATGCCCCAGGTACAGGTGCGGTTGATGACAAGGCTGTGTATACCTACATTCCCGAAATCATTAAATATTATCTTTCTGAAGAACCTATACTGAAAAATGTACACACCTATCGCTGTGAATTGGAAGATGATCTTAAGTACGTAATGGAAAATATGGAAGAGCTCGTTGTTAAGCCAGTAGACGAATCAGGTGGGTATGGAATATTTATGGGGCACAAATCTACTGCCGCTCAGAGAAAAGATTTTCAGGATAGAATTAAAAACAACCCGAGGAAGTATATAGCTCAACCAATCATGTCTTTGTCTGTACATTCTACCTTCATTGAAGAATCTGAGTTTTTTGAACCAAGACATATCGACCTTCGAAGCTTTTGCCTGATGGGCAAGGGCAAAGACTTTGTTCTTAAAGGTGGATTGTCAAGAGTAGCTTTAAAAAAAGGAAGCCTTATCGTCAATTCTTCTCAAGGAGGAGGCTCTAAAGACACCTGGGTATTAGAAGGTTAGTTATCATTTATGCTATCAAGAATCGCAAACAGTCTACTCTGGATGGGTCGTTACCTTGAAAGAGCTCAACATACAGCCCGATATGTTAATGTCCATTATTTTTCTGCTTTGGATGCACCAAACCTCTCCAAAAAGGAATATGTACTGGATTCTATTTCGTGTATGACAGGCCTCAGTTATGAATATGATGAAGAAATTCTTAACCTGGAAGACCAGAATCTTATTTACAAGATTACATTGGATGAGACCAATCCGGTTTCTATCAAATCCTTCATCAATAATGCCAGAGAAAATGCAAGAGGAGCCAGAGACATCCTTTCTTCTGAACTTTGGGAATCAATCAATAAGTTTTACCATAGTGCAAATGCATATCAAGGTAAAACGCTTACTGAAGAAGAGATCCTTAGCTTCACTGAAATGGTGGTCCATCAGTGCGCTATTGTAAATGGCTATATTGATCACAGTCTTCTTCATAACGAAACATGGTCTCTCATACAACTGGGAATCCATACTGAGGCTGCAGGTCAGCTCACGCGTATGCTAATCGCAAAGGTTCGTGACATTGAAAAAACCGAGCAGTTGAAACTCGGAAAAGCAATGGAAACGTACCAGTGTATTGCAATGCTGAAAAGCGCTGAAGGATTTGATATGAGTAGAGTACATTACAAATCCGTACCAAACCTGAAAAAAGCTCTTGAATTTCTTATACTCAATAAAGATTTCCCAAGATCCATTATATTTAATCTCGAAGCTGTAAATGATTGTCTTCAGAAAATCAGTCTTGTAAAAGGGGAAGAAAAAGGTTCTGTAGAGTTTTTTGCGGGAAAACTGCAAGCTTCCTATAGTTATCTCACCATAGAAGAGATCCAAGACCAGATACTACCCTTTCTTGAAAAAACGCTTGATGATTTATATAAACTGGGATCGCTCGTGGACCAGAAAATTTCTTAACACAAAAGTATGTCTGCGTATTTTGACATTTTATATCAGTCCATAAGCGAATATGAATATCCGGTTAAGGAGGCATTTTTCGAGTTCATCATCTCGCCTTGCGAATGTGATTCGCAGTCGTTAGTTGAGTTCAATATAAAAACTTCTACTGGTCCGGACGTTTTCACTACCAAAAACAGTTTAGGATTTAATCAGATAAGAATAAGACCTGCAGGATATTTCAAAACTTTTAAATTGGAATATTCTGCAAAGGTCAGAAAAGAGGAACTTAACAATATAGATAACCTTAGACCTTCAGCTCATGAACAGTGGGCAGAAATAAACTCTACAAACTTTTACATAGAAAATTTTCTTTATCTCCACACCTCCCCTCTCACTGTTATTCCCAAAGAAAATCAGAATGAAGTATTAATTTACCGAAGGAGTTCAGATCTGCTGGAGTATTCCCTGGAATTAAACACACACATCCATAACCTTTTGTCTTACGAAAAAGAAGTAACTGATGTAAGCACTACTGCCGCAGATGTTATCCTTTTAAAGAAAGGTGTTTGTCAGGATTATACACACCTATTCCTAGCAATGGCCAGAAGTAATGGACTTGCGTGTCGCTATGTATCCGGATATCTTGACCAGGGATCATCCTATACGGGCACTGGAGGCATGCATGCATGGGCAGAAGTTTATATACCTGGAATGGGCTGGACAGGCTTTGACCCTACTAATAATTGCCGTGTAAATATTCAATACATAAAAGTAGCGCATGGAAGAGATTATAATGATTGCAGCCCAATTAAAGGAGTATTGCTTTCACTTGGAGAAAATAAAACATACCATCTGGTTCAAGTAAGCCAGCAACAGCAATAATATCACCATTAGATTAAATTATTAAATTTTGTTTATCGTACTTATATGACCTATTGTTTAGGAATTAAATTAAAATCAGGACTTCTTGCCATATCAGATACAAGAATAACTTCGGGATCAGAAACCACAACTGCAAAAAAAGTATATGTTTATCAAAAAGAAAGGCATTCTGTATTCATCATGACAAGTGGCCTGAGATCAGTAAGAGATAAAGCTCTTACCTACTTTAAAGAAGTAATAGAGGAAAACGAAGGTAAAAATTTCGACAAATTATATAAAGTAGTTAATGCTTTTGGTTCGCAACTGCGCAGGGTAGCAGAAGAAGACAGAAGTTCGCTAGAAAGGTCAGGACTATTTATTAATCTCTTTACCATAGTTGGAGGTCAACTTGAAGGCGATGAAGAGCATAAGTTATTTTTACTATACCCTGAAGGAAACTGGATAGAAATCTCTACCAGTACGCCTTTCGTGATAATAGGTAACTCAGGCTTTGGAAAACCAATACTCAACAGAATACTTACTTATGAAACAGATTTTAATGAAGCATTAAAAGCAGGATTTCTTTCTTTCGATTCAACGCGAGTAAGTGCAAATGATGTTGATTTCCCACTGGATGTTGTATTATACAGGCCTAATACATTTAAGATGGTTGAGCATCGGTATGAAAAAGATGACCTTCATTATATTTCAGCAAAATGGGAAGAAGAGTTAAGAGCAGCATTGAAAAATATACCTGAAGATTGGGTAAGTGCTATTCTGAGCAAGTTTTAAAAATATCCTTTTTCCTTTTAAACCCTTTTCCAAATAAGGAAAAGGGCTATAAGGAAAATTAAACTAAACGATACTATTTTAGAAACGATATAGGATGCTTTTGATTGTATTTCATGATAAACATAAAAGTCTTAACATCCTTCTTTCCTTTATATTTTTTATAATCATTTAACAGCTCAGGATCTTTTGAAAGCAGACTTACTAGCTGCTTTTTATTTAGTAAAAAAACCTCCCCGTTTTCAAAATTCATAATGTATTTATCTGCTTGAGTCTTTCTTCCTGGATCCATCATATTCTTTCTCGTAATGTTGGTATATGCATGAGAATAATAAACATCATTGAAATCCAGCATTGGAGAAATCTTTACAAAAAAACATATACTACCAATAATATCAAGTCTTGAAAAACGGCCGTATGAGTTGCAGTAAACCCTTCTTCCGTCTGAATATCCCCAATACTCAGTATTCTTAAGCAACCTTAGCTGTCCATTATCATAGATGTAAATTTTTTTATGACTTAATAAGTCTTTAAAATAATGTACAGAATTCGAATCCAGATCAGTTTTAACAGCAGAAAGCGGCAAGGGTGAATTATTCTTAAAATCCTCATAAGTAAGGTAAATTCCTCTTTTGAATTTAAACTCAGGTGTGTAAACTACCAGAGAATCCGATAGATTGGTATTTACACAGACGCTATCCTGCCCCATAACATTCAGGGTGATCAAGACTAAAATAGCTAGCAAGGTACTCTTCATAATTCAATCAAATTATTCCATTAGCTGGTTGGTAAAAGCTAACGAAACGAAAAAGATTAAATTATTTTTTGCACCTATTTCACATAACTATTTTCCAAATTCAAAAGGCGAATATCCTTATAGGGATGTGAGTCGTCGAGAGAATACTCGATTATTCGTGTGTTTGCAGTGGGGTTTAAACTTAAATCAGAATCATTATAGACTGGAAATTGTCTGACCAGGTGTTTTCCCTGAATAAAGAGTGAATCTTGCCCAATATATCCTTCCATAATCTTTGGGTTCGGTTCAGGAAACGCAAGCTGAACAACCTCATCACTTCCAAATTCATAGCCGATAAAACTCCCTTGGGCATTATTACCTCTGCCTATTACAAAAGCATAAATCTCAGGAAGATTGTTATTATTAAGATCTCCGGTTTTTACTCCATAAACTTTTCCATTAACTATCCTTATCAAAGTATCATTAAGTTCCGGTGATTTTATAATTATGGTCAACTTTTTCAAACTGCTTGTCCCTTTTACTGAAACATCAAATGTAACATCGTTAAAATGTAACACTTGTTCCAAACTTTCAGGAATTTCAGAGAAAGTAAAATATTGTTCTTGGTTTCCTCGACAGGAAAATAAGAAAAACGAAACGAGCCAAAAGTAAACATTCACTTTCATTTTCAAGGAATTAATCAAAATCAGCTACAATTGTTTCCACTACTAATATTCATCAAAAAGATTACTTTCTTTCACTTTACTTCCTCCCATTCCCCTTCACGCTTTTGTCATTCTAAACTTATTTTATCATTTTTGGGAAATTTAAATTTTCAAATAAATCCCTTTTCCATGTCTAAAATAAATTTGTTTCTGACAGGCATTATTTTCTTAACAATAGCTTTTTCTTGTCAGAAGGTTGACCCTGCTAATGACCTTTCTTTTGAAGAGCAGGATGTTTATGTGACCAATCATGACAAGAATTTTGATTTCAATACTGTAAAAACTTATGCTATTCAAAATCAAGTTTCACCTGTAAATGTCCTTACTGATCTTGCGACCATTAATCTTTCAGACACTGTCTTTATTTCCCTTATTAATACGAATCTTGCCCAAAGAGGATTTCAACAAGTAGATAAAAATGCAAATCCAGATGTTATAGTAATCGTTTCTCGCTTGTTGTTTAACACAGGTGGAAATGATTTTTCATACATCAATAGAGGGGTTTATGCAGGACTTACAAATCCTGATACGATTCTTTTCAAAAATCAATTTGCAGTACCTTCAGATTTCAATAATCCGGCAGTAGTAAGCGGAAGTTTATCAATTGACATGGTCGATGTAAAATCCTCAACCAAATCTTTAAATATTGTATGGAATGGTATTGTTGTTGGCGCATTAACAAGTCCATTTCCCGGAACTGAGCAAAGGACCAAAGATGGAATCAACAGTCTCTTCAATCAGTCTCCTTATCTACTTGCAGGACAATAAATTCAACAAACTCCAACAGACATAATACTCAAAATGAGAAAATATATCTTACCGGTCTTAATGGCCATAGTACTGATCTCAGCTCAAAACACTTGCAATGCTCAGGATAATATAAAAACATTATTCTCCTATAACTATGGAATGGGCTTTGCTACCGGAGATTTAAAATCCTATATAGACAAAAAATTATTCGATGGCTTTTCAGTAGAAGGCAGGTTCTTTATCAACAAAAATATATCTCTTGGTTTGAATGTCGGATATAACGATTTCAGAAAGTATTTAAACAGAGAAGTTTATTCTACTGGTAGTGGTAATATTTCTGCTGTTCAGACAAGATATTTTAATACTGTTCCTGTACTTGCAACAGGCTTCTATTACCTTAATTCAATATCAGCATTCAAACCTTATGCAGGTATCGGAATAGGCGCATATGTAAGCAATTATCAGAAGTATTATTCGACTTTAGAGTCAAAACATACCAAAACATGTTTCGGCTTTCGTCCTGAGATCGGAACCCTAATAAAGCTAAGAAATGGTTTAGGACTTATTGTTTCCGGAAGATACAATTATGCTACATATTCCTATCAGGAATTCAGCAGTCTGAACTACTTCGAACTTAATTTCGGACTATCTTTTTCTATTGAAAAATAATATCACTTGTTAATATAATAGAAATGAAGAGCTCCTTCATTTCTATTATTTATTTTTTTGCCATTTTTTTATAAAGAAACTTATCCTTACTACCTCATATACAAACAATAACTAAATGAATTAAACATATCTATTTTCCATACAGTTCTTTTTACAGGTTAATAGCTATGAAGACTATCAGTATTGTTGGCGGTGGATTCTGCGGATGCATGCTCACGTTGCACTTATTAAAAAAGAGACATTCTAAAATAAAGATACATCTTATTGAAAAGTCTGAAAAACTGTGCAGAGGAGCAGCATACTCCACTGAATTCAACTTTCATTTGCTAAATGTAAACGCTGGCAAAATGAGTGCTTTACAATCTGACGAAGATAATTTTATTAACTGGTTGAAAGAAAATAAATATCCATATAACAATGAGGACTATGTTCCCAGAAAGCTTTATGGGAATTACCTTTCCAGTCTTCTCTACCATGAATTAAATGAAGATCCTGGCGCGGTTGATATCCATACGGAAGAAGCAATTGATCTCACGTTGGATAATGATAAAGCAATTATATTGCTTGAAAGTGGTAAAAAAATTATCAGTGATAAAGTAGTTATAGCCCCTGGAAACTTTCCTCCTCAATCAGATAATGATCCTTTTGAAAAGTACATTGGTGATGGTATATATTTTACGAATCCCTGGGACCATCAAGCGATCATAGGGAAAATTCATAAAGAAGAAGATATCCTTATTCTTGGAAGCGGGTTAACGATGATCGATTTATGCACAACCTTATTTTACAATTCTCATAGAGGGAAAATATATACCTATAGCAGACATGGTCTTTTACCAGCGGTGCATAAACCAGTAAATTACTATCCTCCCTTTTACCATGAAATCGAAAAGGCCAACTCATTAAACAAAGTATTATCAATAGTAAAAAAACATCTGCAAAGCCACAAACAGCAGGGAGGAGACTGGAGGGACATTATTGAAAGTTTAAGACCATTTAATCAGAAAATCTGGATGAATTTTTCAATAAAAGACAAGGCACTTTTTATAAAAAAATTAAACAGATTATGGAGTATTTCAAGGCACCGGATACCTCAAGAGTATCAAATAACTATTAATGAATTACTAAAGAATAAAATGCTTGAGATTCATTCAGGTACAATAGAATCCATTGAAAAAAATGGAAGAAAATTAAATATAACAATAAGAAAAAATAAAAGCGAACAACCGATAACAATCAGTGTACATAAAGTTATCAATTGCACAGGGCCACAACTCAACTATCTAAAACTTAATGATCGCCTGATACAAAGCATGTTTCAAAAAGGATTGATCCATCCTGGCCCACTCAATTTGGGTGTAGATGCTTCTGCTGATGGCAAGGTAAAAAATCATTATAATGAAAATATAATTTATGCTCTTGGCTCTCCCCTTACCGGCGTATTGTTTGAATCGACCGCAGTTCCGGAATTACGATTGCAGGCCGAGGTGCTGGCAGATATTTTATTATTCTCGGATCTTCCTGTTGAACAAAAACCATATTGAGTTCTCTTGTGGTACTTAAAAATCTACAAGCCATTCATATATAATATTTTTTGTAAATTTGCGTAATCAGACAGCAGACATTACATTTTGATAATACCTTTTTAACTGTCTTGATTCAATAAGCTTTATGAAAAAAAATCTGATTTTCTATACCCTCTTTACCGGCGGCTTTTCTCTGTTAATCTGGTTTTTGCTTAATAACGGGAAACACCTGGAGGCAGAAAGAATATTACCGCAATTGGCATCGGCTGAAAATAATTCAATCTTCTCAGGTCTCAACAGTAACTTACATAATCCTCTTAGCACATTAATACTTCAAATAACTATAATTCTTGTCGTTGCAAGGATATTGGGGTATCTTTTCCAAAAGGCCGGACAACCTTCAGTTGTAGGAGAAATAATCGCCGGGATAGCATTAGGTCCATCACTTTTAGGGTTATATTTTCCCGAAGCTTCATCGTTCATTTTCCCTGTAGCTTCGTTAGGCAATATTCAGTTTTTAAGTCAGATCGGACTCATTCTGTTTATGTTTATTGTTGGGATGGATATTGACGGAACCACAATAAAGAACCAGGCTCATCAGGCAGTGATCATAAGCCATGCAAGTATTATATTTCCTTTTTTTCTTGGAGTTGTAAGTTCATTCTTTCTTTATAGCACATTTGCGCCACCTACAATACCTTTCGTTGCCTTTGCTCTGTTTATGGGAATTGCCATGAGTATCACTGCTTTTCCGGTATTGGCAAGAATAGTACATGAAAAAGGATTGAGTAAACATCCTATAGGGATGATGTCTCTAACATGTGCTGCAGCAGATGACGTTACAGCATGGTGCGTACTCGCTGCTGTAATTGCGATCGTAAAAGCCACTTCTGTCCTTTCTGCCCTTCTGACATTAGTTCTTGCTGCTGCTTATCTTATATTCATGTTGTATGTAGTAAAACCAGGTCTTAAGAAACTTTTTATTACAAAGGCACAAAATGGAGAAATCAATAAATCATTAACCGGAATAATTTTTCTTGTACTCCTCTTATCTTCCTATATCTGTGAACTTATAGGCATACATGCCTTATTCGGAGCATTTATAGCGGGTGTAATTATGCCGGAAGAGCTTAATCTGAAAAAAATCATTTCCGAAAAAATTGAAGATGTTGCGCTAGTGTTGTTACTCCCTTTATTCTTTGTTTTCACCGGCTTAAGAACACAAGTCAATCTTTTGAATAATCCTAATTTATGGATCGTTTGCCTGGGTATCATCGTCTTAGCTGTGCTTGGAAAACTTGTGGGCAGTGCTCTAGCTGCAAGGATTACCGGTCTTTCCTGGAAAAGATCGTTATCTATTGGCGTTTTAATGAATACCAGAGGCCTTATGGAACTTGTTGTTCTTAATATTGGCTACGATCTAGGGGTACTGAGCACGGAGATCTTTACCATCATGGTGATTATGGCAATCGTTACAACATTTATGACAGGTCCCTTTCTCAATTTTATAACGAAAAACATTCCTGACCACGAGCTTGTTGAAAATGAGAAAACTGTGAATTCCATAGTTTGAAGTAGGAATAACAATAGCAGCATCAAGCCAGTTTTACTGATAACCAAGAAAACAAAATATGGTTAGTCAGGATGAACTTATAGAGATACTTTCAGCATGTTCAATAGTATGTAAAAAATGTGCAGCAGCATGTTTAATGGAAAATAACTTTGAAAAATATTCCATTTGTGCCAAACTTACTCTTGACTGCGCTGGAATTACAAATATTACAGGGGAATTATCGGTAAGAGGATCTGTAGTTCTTGACAAACAACTGGAGGTATGCATTGAGATCTGCAGGCTCTGTGCTGCTGAGTGTGAAAAACATCCTGAGATTTCACTTTGCAAAAGCTGTGCTGAGGCTTGTCATGAATGTCAGGTGACCTGCGAAAGCTATGCACATCAACACTCACTATAGAATACTTTTTATTTTCATATTTTACCCCACGAAGATTTCCCGTTTTCAAAAAAACCTCTTTTATTTAGGTGAAACAAGTGTTGGATTCTGTCGTTTCAGAATAAACCAAATTGACTCTGGATTAATCACCTATGAAAAAATACTTTTCCAAAGATGTACTTCTAAACTATCTGTATAGTATTCTTTCAGGAAGGCTACTTGGATTTGTAGTCGGGACCTGGGCAAGTACATTAGTTTCTCATTTCTTTGAAACCAAAAGCTTTAAAAACCTTTGGGGACTGAGAGCCAAGAAAACAATCATCAGCAAATCAGCTTTTTCCGAGCTTGAATGGGTTGCATCTATACTAATAGGTTTTATTGTATTCGAAATATTTGAAAAAATTCTTAAAGAAAAATTCCAAACTCATGGACCAGTATACTACCGCAATACCATGGCTTACCTGGAAGAAAAAGGTGTATTACAAAAAGTAAGGGAAGTAAAACAGAAGATCTTAAAAAAATAATTCTGAGATAAAAAAAAGGGCAAGGCTTTAAAACCCTGCCCTTTCGCTTTCGACTATTTCATATGCTAATGCATAAAAATAAAGTTTGTAGCTTTATGTACCTCCTGATCAAAATCAACCAGGTCATTACCTTCAACAATTTTTGCCTTGTATCCGAGTCCGCATAATACTTCCATACTTTTGGTTCTATTTTCGTTTTCGCCCAATTCACAATAGATAACGGGCTTGTGTTTGTCTAATATCTCGCGAGCTCCTTCAAGAACTGCCCATTCAAAGTGCTCAACATCCAGCTTAATAGCCACAATGTCTTGAGAAGCATCTTTGAGATGTTTGATACTATCCAGTTTTCTAAGTGGCACTGAAAAGGTTTCCCCCTCACTGCTTTTCGGAATAGCATCATGGATTACGTGACATAATCCTTGCATCTTTACAGAATTTACAACAGGCATCACCATGTCAATTTCACTATCTTCATTTCCCAAAGCCATTGGAAACACTTCAACATTATCAAGTTTAAACAACTCGATATTCTGATTCAACGTTCCCAGATTATATGGTATCGGCTCAAATGAATAAACAGTAGATTCTGGAAATTTTTTAGCAAGTGTTACTGTCATGAGTCCGATATTAGCACCTATATCCAGTATAATTCCATCCTTAGGGATAAGCTTGATAAAGTGTAGAAAATCTTTCTCCGCTTTGTCTACCCTTAGTGAATAGATTTTATACAAGGAAAACAGGTGTAAATAATATCTGAATCCCAGTAGTTTTTGAAGATAAGCTTTAATAACCCTTTTCATCAACCCTCCTTTCATTAAAACTCTCATCATTAATAATAAGAATATTAAAATACCATTTGTTAAATAGGGTAAAGGATGAAGTTCAGTTTTTCTAATTGAAGTTTAAAAAGATTTAAAAATAACTTCCTAGCAACCTGGTAATGAACAAATTAAAATCAGATTAAAATAAATATTTCAACTAACAATCTATGTTACTTTAATGTTATCAGCGCATTTCATTGGTAAGGCTTTGCCTTAGATCAAAGAGTAACCAATCTCCCGCCTTGACCTTAGATCCCTCGTTTTTTATAAGGTTTAAAAAATCATTTACACCTACCGGCTCATTTCCATTTCCATGAATCAACACAATACTTCCATTATACGCTTTCTGTCCCTTAGCAAGCCAGGCGTCTGTACCAATAGGCAAAAGACCAAATGCTGTTACTTTTTCATATAGTTTTTTATCCGAAACAAGACCAGGAAATCTAAACATACAGGAAGGTATCAATCCCTCTTCGATCATTTCCCTTTCTGTATCGAGTATTTCTTCACTTATGTTTGTGTTTTTCTCTAATAGAAAATTTTCCTTAAGCGGTTCATTTACATTTACCCTATGATGAAAGCTATGGTTAATCCATTCAACTGTGATCTTCTTCTCTCTTACCAACCCTTTAAGCCATTCAAGATCTTCATGGTGTTTTTCCATCCACAAACCAGAGACAGAAATAGCTAGGGGAACAGGATGATCAAACTTTTCAAATTCTGATATTATTGAAGTAAAAATTCTTTTATCAAGAGGTCTATGAGATGGACAAAGATCGATGGTAAGATCAATACCTTTCTGGTCGGGCATTACGTGAGTAATACCAGCATCCTGAAGATTGCTGCTATTATTAATTGAACTATTGATTAACCTGATATATGGAGAATTTTTAAATTCAGAATTCACCTCTTCCCATGTGATCTTTTGAGAGAATCTCTTCCGAGCTGCGATTATGTCTGTATTCAGAGTATTGGGATCGACTATTAAAAAATGTTCTTTCCTATCCCGAATAAATTTTCTCAGGATGAGTTTCTTTTCTGATTTTAAACCATCTATATAAACAGCAAAGTAAACCTGATATTTCTCCGGCCAGCTATTTTCATACCTGACTGAGGATAAACATACAGAAACGAGTAAGAGACAAATGAAGATTTTAAGCACCATATCTGAAATTTATAAATATACACTTCAGACAAAATGATGTTTATTATATGCTGAAACAAAAAGAGGCGGATTAACCGCCTCTTTGCATTATAATTTATTAGTGATTATTTACCGCATATAGATTTAACCAAATCAGCCGCTTCTTTATCTCCAAGTTCTACCGCTTTCTTAGCATCAACACATGCACTTTCGTCTCCAAGTTGCTCTTTGGCAACAGCCCTGTTATGAAATGCCTCACCATCTTTCGGATTTAATTCTATTGCTTTTGTAAAATCTGATAAAGCTTCCTGATCTTTCTTTAACTGAAGATTAAACAATCCTCTGTTGAAATATGCCTGACTGTTATTTGGAAACTTTTCTATGATGTTGTTATACTCCGAAACAGCTAATTTTACATCTCCGGATAAAAATCTTGAATGAGCTTTTTCGAAATAAGCATCATTAAACTTAGGATCAAGTTCAATAGCTTTATTATAATCAGCAATAGCTGCAGTAAAATCTTTCAATTCTCTCTTGCAATTACCTCTGTTAAAATAGCTTACTTTATCATTAGGATCCAACTCTATAACTTTATCATAATCTGCTGAGGCTTCAGCATATCGATACAGAGCACTCTTTGCAAACCCGCGATAGAAAAAGGCATAATTGTATTTAGGATACAGTTCCACTGTTTTAGTAAAATCAGTTATAGCCTCTTCATATTTTCCGTATTCATTTCTTGCTAAACCTCTTTGATAATATGCCTGGAAATTCTGAGGATCTTTGGATATCACTTTGGTGAAGTCTGCAATGGCATCAGAATATCTGCTATAGAGATAATATTCATGACCTCTATGTATAAGCGCTTCCACTTTAGAGGAGTCTTGCTTTAAAGCTGCAGTAAAATCTTCAATCGCTTCAGACCTCATACCACTTTTGCTTTCAGCTATCCCCTTTTTAATATACGCCTCTGTATAGTCTGGTTTAAGACGAATACAATTATTGAAATCTTCTATTGCGCCCTCAATATCACCTAATTCAGACTTTGCTATCGCAGATACATAATAGGCTTCATAGCTCTCTTTATCATTCTTTGATAAAGTTTCCGCTTTTTGCAAGGCCGACATATAATTACCCTTTTTCAGCTCTTCCAAAGCTTCCTTTTTTAAATCAGTGAGCTGTTTAGAGCTTAAATAACCCTTCCAATATGTAAAACTGATATAATCAAGATTATCACCACCAGTAGCCAAAGATTTCTTATCGTCTGATATATTATCAAAGCGAAGTACTATATATTCTTCTCCTCCTCTTAGTCTTGCTACATAATAACTCTGGCTCTTAATCTCTTTAAGTGAAACCAATGCTTTTCCCGCTGAATAGATCTTCTGTATTTCAGCGAAAGATATGGAAGCAGGGCTAGCGATCTCCGCTACTACAAATGAAGTCTGATTTTTACTTGTAAAGTTTAGCTTAAAAGCAGGTAGGTCAATACTATCAGTAAGATTTACAAGGTCTTTTTCAGAATCGCTGTCCGATAAAAACTTCTGTTTATCGTTCTTGAAGTCCCAAGCAGCTGCACTTTTACCTTGCATATTATAAATTTTCCCTTCATAAGATGGTACTTGAGCCAATGCACAAAAGGAGCTTAAACTAGCAATTGCTGCAATTATGGATAATTTAGTCATAAATTTGTACTTAATTAAGCAATGTGAAAAAGTTTTTAACAGTTTGAAAATTAAGAAGAAATTCTGGTACTTAAAACAAATAATATTCAAAATACTTCTATAATACTTATGTGAGAGATGCCTATTAAAGAACGCAGAACAATTTTCCCTCCATACAGTTTGGCAACATATCTCTCATTTATAAATAGTAGATATCCATTCTTAAAATCTATTTGATTGTCATCCAAAACAGCCATCATTAAAGACTTTGACTATGAGTAATCTGTTTGATCAAGTCTCATCCAATTGCAGCAAAGATCTATCTAAGACTTACAGATCTGGTTTCTCCATTGGGATACAAGCTTTAAGCCACCAATTAAGGGAAAGCATATATAGCATCTATGCCTTCGCGACTTTAGCAGAAGAAATAGTAAACAGCCTTGAAAACAGAGACAAAAAAGAATTACTTTCAGATTATAGTAATGAAACTTATAAAGCTATTGCAAGACGGTTCAGCTTGAATCCTATTCTCAATAGTTTTCAAATGGTAATAAACAAATTCCGAATTGATACAGCTCTGGTAAGCAAATTTTTAAAAGGTATTGAATTAAAAATCTATCAACTACCAGCCGATTCTAAACATTTTGAATTATATACCACAGGCGCTACGGAAGCCCTTGGTTTAATGATTTTAAAAGTTCTATGTGATGGCAATCATCAATTATATGAAACACTTGAAACACCTGCTAAAAAGTTTTCTTCTGCAATCTTAAAGCTTAATAGGCTAAAGAATTCCTCTAAGCTACATTATAATAGAGGAACATCGATCGGGATCCATTCTGACTGGCTTTCAGAAGAAATGAAATTAGCTATGGAACTATCTATAGAGGCTGACCTTAAAGTAGTAAAAGAAAACATAAAGAAACTCCCACAAGGTAGTCAAAGAGCAATTTATATTGTATTCGCATATTACAATGCTTTATTTAAAAAGATTAAAAAACTTTCATTGGAAAAAATAATAGTGAGCAAAATTGGGATTTCATATAACAGAAAATTTATATTAGCCCTTGATTCTTTAATAAAACAGAGGTTGAACTTACTTTAAACTATATCTGCTTGACAAATAGCTTTGTTATATTGGTAGATAAAAATGATTCTGAAAAAGGATTAATGGAAAAGATGGAAGCCCACCAAAAAGGTGAGCTTCACAGAGCTTTCTCTATTTTTATTTTTAACTCTGCCAATGAACTTCTATTACAAAAAAGGGCAACTTCGAAATATCACTCCGGAGGTTTGTGGACAAATACCTGCTGCAGTCATCCTGCTCCTGGAACTCTTATTTCCGAAGAGGCGGAGAAAAGGCTTTTTGAAGAAATGGGATTTACCACCAACCTTCATAAAATCTTTTCATTCATATACAAAGCTGAATTGGATAACGGGCTCACTGAATATGAATTTGACCATGTTTTTGCGGGCAGATTTGATGGCCTTCCCAATATAAATCCTGAAGAAGTTGAAGACTGGAAATTTGTAAAACTCGAAGAACTGAAACTGGACATTATTGAGCACCCCGAGAGATATACCAAATGGTTTGTGATTTGCTTTCCTAAGATTGAACAATATGTGAACCAAAAAAGGTAATTACTGTACGCCGGAAATTAATTCTTCATTTTTTTAAACATTTCCTCATGATAAGTGTTATGCTTAGTTCTTCTATATATAGAGAACCACAATCAATTTATTTATCCAGTAAAATACTTTTATGTGGGAGATACAATTTTTACTTGAATACTTTAAGAAAACAGGATTATCAGCATCCCTAAAATTGCTTTTGGGGCTACTGGCTATAATTTGCTCTACTCGTAGCTTATATGCAAGCACCAAAAATCCAGTTATTATTACTGATAATAGGTTTGATTATTCAATATCCGAAAGACATTTTTCAATTACAGAAGATCCTTCAGACCGCCTTGCCTATGAAGATTTCATAGACCCAGCTAAATCTTCACTTCTAATAATTCCCACAAAACAAAAACTTTATAACTACAATCCCACTTCTTCATACTGGATTAACACAGATATTCATTTTAAAGCATATCAGAAAAACAAATGGATATTGGAAGTCCTGGCAATACACTCTGAAGAAGTTGATCTATATCTTATTGAGGATGGGAAACTAACGGAATTCAAAAAAACAGGTGAAAAATATTCCTTTTATGAAAGAGACTATCCAACCAAAAATATCATTTTTGATCTTCCATTAAAACCAAACCATAACTACAAACTCTTATTAAGACTAAAGTCTCAGCATCATGTGCCTTTTCAGTTTAAGATCAGAAGCCAGCAGCAGTTCTCATATTATGCCACTCATGAGTATCTATATTTAGGCATTTATTATGGAATTCTACTTATAATAACATTATACAATGCGCTGATATATACTAGCACTAAAGAAAAGGTATATCTTTATTATGTGATATATGTGTTCACTGCTATACTCCTGTCCCTCACTGAAGATGGGTTTGGATTTCAATTTATCTGGAAGAACTATCCTGAAATCATACCTTTTTTGTATAAGTATATCGCTCCATCTTTATTCCTCTGTAGTTCTGTATTCTATTTTGATTCCTTTATGGGATTAAAAAGAAGATTTCCTGCGATAAGACTTGTTGTTTTCGGAACAGTTGCTATTTATTTCCTTTTCTTTTCATTGAACTTCATTTATATAAAATTCAATTTTCCATCCTACATATTTTATGCAATTCCATTTCTTGTTGTGCTCTGTTGCACACTCTACATGGCTATAAGAGGGTATTATCCTGCAAGGATATTTATTATCGCATATACATTCATTTGTGTAAGTATCATTATTAAAATACTGCAGGTGTTATCTATTGTAAAACCCAATATACTCACTACCTATAGCTTCAATTATGGGATCACGTTTGAAGTCGTATTACTTTCATTTGCACTTGCTGACAGGTTCCGTACTATTAAAAGAGAAAAGGAACGCGCACAAAAATCAATGATTCAAGAGCTGAAAGAAAATCAGGTCTTAAAAGATCAGCTCATTCTTGAATACAAAAAGAATGAAGCGTTGAATGAAAAAATCACTAAGGAGCTGGAGGCGCAGGTTGCAGAGAGAACCAGGGAACTTCAGGAAAAAAATATCGAACTGGATACTTTTGTATTCAAAGCCTCTCATGACATTAAAGGACCTTTAAAGTCAATTATAGCTTTGACAAAAATCGGAATGAAAGACATACAGGATCCTTCTGCAGAACCTTACATGCAGCATATACTTAAAAGTTCAGAGAAACTTGATAAGCTTTTATTTGACCTTCTTTCAATCACAAAAGTAAAAAAAACAAATCTTTCCTATGAAGTAATAGACTTTAATCTAATGGTAGCAGATGCTCTGTCAAGCTTTAAAAATTTTCCGGAATTTCCATTCATGACATTTGATATACATATAAATGAAACCGAGAAATTTCATTCGGATAAAAATTTAATTAAATCTATTATTCAAAATCTCATCGAAAACCCAATCAAATACAGAGATTGCGAAAAATCTGAAAGTTTTCTGAAAATAGAAATAACCTGCAATGATGAGGAAGCCAAATTGGTCTTTATAGATAACGGATTAGGAATATCCGGAGAGTATCATACTAAGATATTTGAAATGTTTTGCAAAGCTAATGAGAACTCAAATGGAACAGGATTAGGGCTCTATATTGTGAAGATAGCTTTGGAAAAGCTTAATGGAAAAATTTCTTTATCAAGCGAACCAGGAAAAGGTTCCTGCTTTTCTGTTGTGATACCTAATCAAAAAAATGTGGATACATCTGCAGAATATGAAGAAGTCATTCATCAGAAGAATTAAAATTATGAATGACTTCTCTATTTAAAAGTATCCTAGTATAAATACCTTACAAATGCTTCAATAGCTTCATATTCTGGCAGGCCTAATTTGTTGTATAGGTCTGCTGTTGCTTTATTTCTTTCTTCTGCCCTCTGCCAGAACTCTCGTGAATCAGACCCTTGAAACACTACACCATCTTTCTGTGACTGATGTTTGAAAATGCCGTATCTCTTTCTCAATACCTGATCAGGGCTCATTGGAACTGCCATTTCTATCTGATGTATATCCCACTCCTGCCATGCTCCTCTGTATAGCCACAACCAACAATCTTTAATCCAGTCCTGATTTTCAGGATCATCTTTTAATCTTCTGAGAGCCTCAAATACAGCGTCGAGACATACTTTATGTGTGCCATGCGGATCTGCAAGATCTCCTGCAGCATATATCTGATGAGGTTTGATTTGTTTGATCAAATCTACTGTCAATTGTATATCTTCTTCACCCAAAGGTTTCTTCTGAACCATGCCTGTTTCATAGAAAGGAAGGTTCATTAGATGAACATTATTATCCGGAATACCGACAAATCTGCAAGTAGCCTTGGCTTCAGATACCCTTATTAATCCCTTTATCTGACGCACTTCGTCAATATCTTTTTCGCTTTGTTTTTTATTCTTCAGAAATTCTTTTGCATTTTGATAAATAGCATCTATCTCCGAGTTATTCAAACCAAACTTCTGATCAAAACCAGTTACAAAATCAGCATATCTAAGGGCTTCTTCATCTGAGACAGCGATATTTCCAGATGTCTGATATGCTACATGAACGTCATGACCTTGGTCCTGAAGTCTCATAAACGTCCCCCCCATAGAGATGATATCATCATCAGGGTGTGGGCTAAAAATCAATACTCTTTTAACCGCGGGTAATGCCCTCTCTGGTCTCTTACTGTCATCAGCATTTGGCTTGCCTCCAGGCCAACCAGTGATAGTATTCTGTAACTGATTAAATACTTCCAGATTAATATCATAGGCAGGACCATGCTGAGCCACAAGTTCCCCCATTCCATTATCGTTATAGTCCTTATCAGTCAACTTTAATACTGGCTTTTTCAGAGATACCGCAAGTCCGGTGACAGCTTTTTTAATAAGCTTTTTATCCCAAATACATGTATCTACCAGCCAAGGTGTTTTAACGCGAGTAAGATCCGTAGCAGAAGCTTCATCCAAAATAAAAGTAGCATGAGGATGGTTTTGCAGATATGAAGCAGGCACATGCTCTGAAACCGGACCTTCTATAGATGCTTTAACAATTCTGCTTTTATGTTCTCCAAGTGCCATAAGGACCACTCTTTTTGCATGAAGAATAGCTGATACACCAAGAGTAATAGCAGTCCTTGGGACATTGTGTAATCCATTGAACTCCTGAGAAGCTGCTGCACGGGTGCTATGGTCCAGCGCTACCAGTCTTGTTTTACTATTTGAAGTTGAACCAGGTTCGTTAAATCCAATGTGACCATTTCCTCCTATTCCCAATAGCTGAAAATCGATTCCTCCATTCATTTCAATTCTACTTTCGTAGTCCCTGCAAAATGAAGCAATCCGTTCTTTGCTAAGAGTACCATCAGGAATATGACAGTTTTCAGGAAGTATATCTACATGGTTGAACAGTTGCTCCTTCATAAATCTCACATAGCTATACAAAGAATCAGGCTGCATTGGATAATATTCATCCAGATTAAATGTAATCACATTCCTAAAACTTAATCCCTCTTCTCTATGCATTCGAATAAGCTCTTTGTATACACCTTTAGGTGTAGAACCTGTAGCCAATCCCAGTATACATGGCTTATTCAGCATTTGCTTGCTTCTTATAATTTGTGCTATTTCTATAGCTACAACTTTTGAAGCAATTCCGGCATTTGAAAAAATTGCCGTGGGCACTTTTTCAAAACGCTTAGACAATTCTGAATCAGGTATTAAGACAGCCATTTTATCATTACTGTTCAGTATACCATTTTCTGAATTGATAGTAGATCCTTTTACTGAAGCCTCACTCATATATCAACCTGTTTTTCTTTATTCTATTTGAACCGTATTCTTTAATTTTAGTTTGATCTTTACGATTGCATTTGATGGGAGTTTCTCCTTATCCTTTTAATGGAACCAAAGCACCCTTTTTTATTTCTTCTACTACATTGGGGTCCAGCAAAGTAGAAATATCTCCTAAATTGGAAACATCTCCTTCAGAAATTTTTCTCAGGATCCTTCTCATGATTTTCCCAGATCTGGTCTTAGGTAATCCACTTACAATCTGAATTTTATCAGGTTTAGCAATAGGCCCTATAATTCTGGCTACTGTTGCGAGAATACTTTGTCTGATTTGTTCATGATCTTTGTCTACATCCTCACAGATCACAAAAGCATAAATGCCCTGTCCTTTTATATCGTGTGGATACCCGACAACAGCTGACTCAATAACAGTCTCATCTTCATTGATTGCATTTTCCACTTCTGCAGTTCCCATTCTATGGCCAGAGACATTTATCACATCATCTACCCTGCCCAGGATTCTATAATAACCATCTTCATCTCGGCGGCATCCATCACCAGTGAAATAAAGATTTTTATAAGTTGAAAAGTATGTCTGACGGCAACGTTCATGGTCTCCATAAGTTGTCCGTATAATTGAAGGCCATGGGAATTTGATACAAAGATTTCCCTCCACGTCATTACCCTCAAGTTCCTTACCCTCACTATCCACGATCACAGGCTGTATACCCGGTAATGGAAGGGTTGCATAAGATGGCTTTGTTTTAGTAATTCCAGCCAGAGGGGAAATAAGTATTCCACCTGTTTCTGTCTGCCACCAAGTATCCACAATAGGACAATTGTTCTTTCCCACATGATCATCATACCAGTGCCATGCTTCTTCGTTTATTGGTTCACCTACAGAACCTAGCACTTTCAAGCTGTCAAGTTTGTGAGGAGTAACATGTTCCAGTCCACAAGCCATCAAAGATCTTATAGCCGTCGGAGCTGTATAAAAATGCGTTACATTATATTTATCTACCACTTCCCAAAACCTTCCAGGAGAGGGATAGGTAGGAATGCCTTCAAACAGCACGCTTGTTACCCCGGCAAGGAGAGGTCCATAAACAATATAACTATGTCCAGTAATCCAGCCAATATCCGCTGTACTCCAGTAAATACTATCTTTTTCGCATTGAAATACATTACTGAAAGAGTACTCTGAAAACACCATGTATCCGGCAGTTGTGTGAACAACTCCTTTTGGTTTACCGGTGGAGCCTGAAGTATATAAAATGAATAATGGGTCTTCACTCTCGACCGCTACAGCCTCATGCACAGTACTAGCTTTCTCCATTAATTCATTCCACCAAAGATCTCTGGGAGATTTCATTTTTACAGGTTGTCCAGTACGCTTGTAAACAATCACATTCTTAACTCCAGGGCTATTTTGCAGGGCTTCATCTACAATGTCTTTGATTGCAATGGTTTTATTGCCTCGGAATGAACCGTCTGATGTTATGACTAATTCTGCTTTGGCATCGTTTATCCTGTCAGAAAGAGAAGCTGCGCTAAAACCAGCAAATACGACAGAATGAATAGCACCAATGCGGGCACAAGCCAGGACTGCAACAACAACTTCAGGGATCATTGGCATATATATGCAGATTCTTTCTCCTTTTTTTGCACCTAATGACTTCAGCACATTTGAGAACTTACAAACTTCAGTATGTAATTCCTTATAGGTGATAGAGCGTCCAGCTTCCGAAGGCTCATTAGGCTCCCAGTAAAATGCAATTTTATCCCCTTTATCCTTTAAATGTCTGTCAAGACAGTTTTCGGAGATATTAAGTTGACCTCCTGAAAACCATTTTACATCGGGCTCAGAGAAATTCCAGTCCAACACCCTATCCCATTTTTTCTTCCATTGAAACCTGTCTGCCTGCTTCGCCCAGAATGCTTCCGGATCTTTAACACTTGCAGCATACTCTGCTTGGTATTCTTGCAGATTGTTGATTTTATATGCCATAAACTGAATAAAAATTTATAATTTTTTAAATAGCTATTAATTCGAGATTATTATTGTACTGCTTCACCGGAAGCCAGAATTTTGGTGTTTTTATACCCTTTTACTGAAAAGTAGAAAATATATAAATAACATAGCAGAACCACCAAAAAGCTAGAAGTATAGCCTACTTTTTCAGCAAGCCCAGCTTGAATCAAAGGTATAATCGCCCCTCCAACAACCATTGTAACTAAAATACCGGACCCCTTGCTAGTAAACTTTCCCAAACCAGCAAGTGAAAGCGGAAAAATACAAGGCCACATTACAGAGTTGAGCAAACCAACAAGGATCAATAATAAAATTGAAAATGGAATTTCTATTTTCTTAAAAGCGACTGGAAAATCAAGATCGAAATCCAGTACCATTATCTTTATGCTTATAAAGTCGGCATCAAATAAACCTGTAACACTTATGCCTACAAACAGAATTGCTAAAAAAGCGACAATACGCAACATGATTTCAGCCCTGACTTTTTGACCAATTGCACTTCCTATTAACCTCCCAATCATTGCGCTACCCCAATAATATGACAAAAGAGAAGACGCCAGTGACTCTTCTTTGAATTGTGAAAGTATATCTGAAGAAGCTCTTATCAAATTATCTTCCACAAGATATAAAATCAAGATACTTCCTATCGCTACCTCTGCTCCGACATAAAAAAATATTGCTCCGGCCCCTGAAATTAAGTGACCAAAATCTAAAATACTTCCCTCTAATTTTTCACCCTTTTCAACTTCCGACTTTATTTTAGGTAGTTTTAAAAAGTAGAGAATAACACCAATTCCAAAGGTTAACAAGGCAAGACCAATATAAGGTCCTCTCACTGCTGCAGCTTTTTCACTGGTGTCAATTAAGTCTGGATTAAAAATAAAAGCTCCCCCAATAATAGGACCAATAAAAGTTGCTGTTGAATTGAGTGCCCCACCTAGGTTCAGTCTGGATGCCCCTGTTTCTTCGGGACCTAAAGCAACAATATAGGGGTTGATAGCTACCTGTAAAATAGTCAATCCAACCGCTACAATAAAAAGAGCTAATAGAAAAAAAGGATAAGAAATAATAATGCTCGCCGGCACAAATAGCAGTAGCCCTCCTCCCATTACTGAAAGAGAAATTGCCAGTCCCTTTTTATAGCCTATTCTTTCAATTAGATAACCAGATGGAATTGACATGAGAAAATATGCACCGAAAAAACAAAACTGAATAAGCATTGCTTGCCAGGTCCGAAGTTCAAACAACCCTTTTAAGCTAGGAATCAGGACATCGTTCATTACGGTGATAAAACCAATCATAAAGAACAGTGATACCATAAGCGCCAATGGAACGCTGTAATTGGTATTTTCATTTCCCGAAATCTCAACGGGTTTGGAATCTTTGCCGAATGTGGCCATACTTTAGATTTAATATTTTAAAAGTTACCTATAAAATTCAGATAAATTGAGACATTAAGTCCTTTGGTATTTACTGAGTACCTTTGTATACTCAATTCCTACCTAATTATTTCCCAAAAAAACAACATTTTTTCAGATCATCAAGATTTTCAAACCTTTGTTTTTATGAAAGTCCTAAAAAGGCCTCATCCTAAATCCTTCTCCTGAAGAATATGAAAGTTAATTCACCAAAAAATCCAGCATTGATGATCTGATAAACTACATAAAACCTACCAATAAGTTTAAAACAATTATTCAGCAAATCCTATTTACCCTACAAAACACCATCTATTGCTTTAGACAAAATACTTCCCTCCTGAGCTTGACGAGATTCCTTATCTTCCGAACTCAACTATTAACTTTTCACTTTAAACTTTCAGCTTTAACCACTTACAACTATTTGCCATTCTCCAATGATGTCAATTTTTATTTACCCGATTAAAGATTTAAGTTTGCCAATTAATAATAATGTGAGGTAAGATGAATAATATTTATTTCTGGAAGTCCTGGAAAAAAAGTCAAAAGTTAGTTTTTATTTCAGCGATGGGTCTGTCGGTTTTTGCTTCGATATACTTCTTTACCGGATGGTATCTTGAGGACAAACTGGTTATCCAATGGGAAGTTGATTCTAATGCCGAAACATTAAATACTCCAGTTGACACATTCGTCAAGCACCTTTTTAAATACACTGTTGAGTCTGACAGTTATCTCCTATCCCAAACTTTCAAAGGAAGTAATCTTCATCTCTATCCCCTGACCTCCTATATTTACTTTGGTCTTTCCGTGGCAGCAATACTATTGTTATTAACGACCTTTACATATCTTGACCTTATCTGGTATGGAGCGGCGATGCTTGTCTTCACCTTATTTTTATCAACTCTTAAAACAGATTTACTTGGAGTTTTTAAAATATACGGAAATCAATTTCTGGCAGGCATGTTAGTGATTTACCTTATCCCCAGTTATTATTTCCAGGCATTTAAAAAAAATACTGCATTTTCTATAAGGCTTGGTGTATTTACAATTATTACTTTAATCCTCGGTATTATAATAGGAAAATTCAGTGATGTAAGCAATCCATTTTATTATATGGCCAATTTCGGAATAGCTGTTCCAATTGCCCTTACAATGCTATTTTTATTTTTAATCTCCTTTGAGATTATTAACAGTTTTGTATTTCTCACTGCCGGCTCCAAAAATATGTCAGGCAAAAATTCTATTTTAAATTTCATCATCATAAGTGCTTTATACCTGGGTAATCTATTACTCCTACTACTCAAGAAGATGTTGATTATCCAATGGGATAGCCTGATCTTAAATGCATTTTGGATATTTCTGATTTCCGCTATTGTCGGACTTTGGGGATACAAAAAAAGAGCTCCTCTTTTCTATGATATTATCCCATTCCGTCCCTTTGGAGCATATTTTTATATAGGGTTAGCGATTGTCTCCCTTTCTGTGTGCGGTTATGCATTCATTTCCGCAAATGATCCGCTGAAGGAGTCTATCGAGTATGCTATTATATACTCACATCTTGGAATAGGCGCCACCTATTTCCTATACATCATCTATAATTTTTATGACCTTTTTCCAAGAAATGTGAAGGTCTATGATGTCGTTTACCAGCCTAAAAGACTTCCATTCTTCATGGTAAGAGGTATTGGATTCGTAGTAGTGCTAGCGCTCTTTTTGTATTCAAACAGATTTGCATTCTACTTGTGCCTGTCAGGATATAATAATGGAATAGGTGATGTTTATCTTCACGAACAAAATATTCTTCTAGCTAAACATTATTATAGAGAAGGCGTCATTAATGACTTTCAGAACCATCGCAGCAACTACTCACTTGGAGTGATTGCAGAAAAAGAAAATAACAAAAGAGAAGCTGTTGACTATTTCGCTTCGGCCAATGTAAAAAGACCTATGGCAGAGGCTTACGTTAATCTCAGCAGAATATATTTTCAGGAGAACATGTTCTTTCCTGCACTTTTTACCCTTCAGGAAGCTTTACAGAAATTCCCTGATAATGGCATGATTCAAAACAATCTTGGCCTGCTATATATGAATAAAAGCATGTCAGATTCCACCTATTTTCATTTGACCCAGAGTGAGAAAAATCTTAAAGAGAATAAGTCTGTAGCTGCTGGCAATATTTTGAATTTCCTTACCAGAAAAGGACTTACCACAGAAGCCGATTCAATAAGCAGTCAAGGACTCTTTGAAGATGCAATTGCTTATCAAACCAATAAGCTTTCTATCCTTAATTTCAATGGTAAAAAATACCAGTCAGGATTAACAAAAAACTTTATCAATGACAGTATTTTATCTCTGGAATCATTTTCCTATCTGAACAATATAACATTAAACCATCTGAAATATGGTAACAAGGAGATCCTTGATCAGATCAAATCATTTGCAAAATGGCAAGGAAATGAAGATTATAAGGAACAACTCACTTATTTATCTGGATTATATTACTATTACAATAATGAAGGTTTGAAAGGGAAGGAAATACTTGACAACATCAGATTAAATTCTTCTTTTGCTCCGACATATAATTCTGTTCTTGGCCTTTGGATGATGCAGCACGATCTCTATAAGGTTGCCATCGACTATTTCTCACAAAGCAAAACAGAACTTAAAAGCTCCAATATTCTATATTATGCCATTTCACTTATGGAAACCGGAGATTTTGAAGGTAGCAAAATCATACTGATGCAATTAAGTTCAGTTCCAGACAAGAACATAAATAAAATTACTGAGAACCTGCTTCTAATCATTAATACATCTGGTATTGAAGATGTTAAAAATTGGACTGATGAGTTGAAGCTTCAGTTCATCCATTATAAAAAAGGTTCTTTAACTACAGAGCAAATAAAAGAGCTTTTTAAATCTATGTCACGTGGAAACGCAAAGATAGAAGTCACTGCAGATCTCATGGAATTTTATCTTTCTCAAAATAAAATACAGGAGGCGGACTATTTCTTTGGTGCTCTGGGTGTAATTGAGAAACAGGAAAATGATGCTCAAAGCCTTTTAAACAGGACATATTTGAAATACCTGGCACATAAAGGCGAATATGAGGAACTCAACAAGCAGATCTCTAAAGTTTACCTGAATGAAAGAGATTCAAAGCTTAAGCCATTTTTTTCTGCATTGTATGATGAAGCAAAGAATAATACGAAAGATGCAATGTTGAATTTTAACAAGGCATTGCAATTAAACCCATTCAATGAAGAGGTGCGAATCGCTGCCGCTTTATTTTATCAAAAAAATAATCAGTCCGAAAAGGCTTATGACATTCTTCTAAAAGGGATCGAAATTAACAAATACAGTGTTCCACTTATTAAAGCATACGCCCTACAAGCAGTAAGAATAAACCTTGTTTCTTATGGAGAAAGTATCCTTGAAGACTTGAAACTATACGTGAGTCCTTCAGAGTTTTCACAATTCACTAAAGCCTTCCAGGAAGAGGTTAAGAAAAACCAAGACGCTGAATAACATGAAAATATATACCAAGACAGGAGATCAGGGTCAGACAAGTCTTTTATCAGGAGGAAGAGTTTCCAAATCTGACATAAGAATAGAAGCTTATGGCACGATTGACGAGCTTAATTCCTATCTTGGATTGGTGAGAGATCAAGAGGTAAATAAAGTAAGGACCGACCTTCTTGAAGAGATTCAGGAAAAGCTTTTTGCTATAGGTGCTATATTGGCAGCAGGAAAGGATCCTGAAAAAATGAAACTGCCTCAGGTATTAAATAAGGATGTGGAAAAATTGGAAGCTACTATTGATATCATGGAAGGAGAACTTTCTCCTTTAAAAAACTTTATTCTACCAGGAGGCCATCCTTCTGTTTCCTATGCACATATTACCAGATGTATTTGTCGCAGAGCTGAAAGGCTCGTGATTGCCTTGCATGAGCAACATCCGGTAGACCACATTATAATTATATATCTTAATCGCCTTTCTGACTACTTATTTGTTCTTGCGAGAAAAATGTCCCATGAACTGGGCATAGAAGAGCACGTTTGGAAAGGCAGAAAAGCCTGAACAGCGAGATTTAAATTTTGTTATTATCTTTTTAATACATATATAAAATAAATATGACCAACGAACAATACAAAGATCTAAAAGGCAGAGTTGCTGCTTTGAGGAGGTATCTTTGACTACGATAACAAAGTAGAACAAATAGCAGAATCAGAAAAAATCACCACAGCAGCCAATTTCTGGGATAATCCCAAAGAGGCTGAAGTAACGCTTAAATCCATTAAGTCATTAAAAGTCTGGACAGATTATTACAACCAAGTTGAAAATTCATTTAATGACTTTGAAACGTTATATGAGTTTTATGAAGCTGGAGATGTAGAAGAGGCTGAGATTGATAAGGAATTCGCCAAAGTCACCAAAGATGTAGAAGGCCTTGAATTCAAAAAAATGCTTAGTGGAGAGGAAGATCAGTTAAGTGCCATCATTGAAATCAACCCTGGAGCAGGAGGAACAGAAAGTAATGACTGGGCCGGTATGCTTATGAGGATGTATATCATGTGGGCAGAAGCTCATAAGTTTGGTGTAAAAGAAGTCAACTATCAGGCTGGTGAGGTTGCGGGAGTAAAATCCGTTACGTTGGAAATTACCGGTGACTTTGCTTACGGATATCTGAAATCTGAAATTGGAGTACACAGGCTGGTCAGAGTTTCCCCTTTTGATTCAGGAGGAAGAAGACATACTTCCTTTGCCAGTGTTTTTGCCTATCCTGTGGTAGATGACACTATCGAAATCGATATTAACCCAGCTGACATCGAATGGGATACTTTCAGAGCTGGTGGAGCAGGCGGACAGAACGTAAACAAAGTAGAAACTGCAGTGCGTTTGAGACACAAGCCTTCAGGACTTATTATCGAGTGTCAGCAGGAACGTTCTCAGCTGCAGAACAAGGATAAGGCATTGAAACTCTTAAAATCAAGACTTTATCAAATAGAAGTAGACAAGAAAAACGAAGCAAGAGCAGCTGTAGAAAGCACAAAGAAGCGAATAGATTTCGGGTCACAAATACGTAACTATGTATTACATCCTTACAAACTTGTTAAAGATTTGAGAACAGGCATAGAACGCACCGATGTACAAAATGTGCTGGATGGAGATCTTGACGAATATATTAAAGGATTTTTAATGGAAGCATAAACTCAGAAAAGCCCCGACAAAAGTAGGGGCTTTTTTATCCCCTTTTATCCGGCACTCCTCAATTTGAAACATTCACAAATTCATTTCCCCTTTATCTTTCTTATCTTTTAGTTATGGTAGAATGTCTTTGCCCAAGTGCTCGTGAGTAAAAAATCAAATTTTATCCTCCAAATAAATTACCAAATGGTAAAAATCCTGTAAAATAATACACAAAATTAATTTCTTAGTCAAAGGTAACGCATCAGATAAGTTTAATTTATTATTTAAATAGTGCCAAAATGCAGGATAATAAATTTTACCCTTAAAAAAAACTTTTTCATCTAAAAAGATGCAACCTTTTTTAAATGTAGTAACATACAACTGATGTCCAACGAATTTAAGGGGGTTTTGTTTGCCTCCTATTTTTTTTCTTTGTATTCTCGCAGATTCGTCAAAAAAAATTCAAACTATTTAACCAAATAATCACACTTAAACATGAGAAAAAAGCTACCACCGAAAATCTCTCGGGGAAGTAATTTTATTACATCTCCGAGAATTTTTAAGATTGCGTTAACACTCGCTGTCATTTTTGTCGGCTTCATGCAGGCAATGGCACAAAATGCGATTCCGATCACAGGAAGAATAGTATCTGATGATGGGGAAAGTATACCTGGAGTTACAATTGCGATTAAAGGAACTTCAGCGGGAACAATCACCGACGAGAACGGAGATTTCTCCATTTCAGTGCCGGATAGTAATGCAGTGCTTGTAGTAAGCTACATTGGCTTTGTAACACAAGAAGTAAAAGTAGGAAGTCAAACAATTCTAAACGTGAAATTGCCAGCTGATAACAAACTTGACGAAGTTGTTGTCGTTGGTTATGGAACACAGAAGAAGACAGACGTAACTGGTTCAATCTCCTCAGTAAAAGGTTCTGATGTGACAAAAGTAGTGTCTATAGACCCTGTACAATCTATACAAGGTAGAGTTACCGGTGTTAGCGTCACACAAAACACAGGAGCTCCAGGAGCACCACTATCAGTTCGTATAAGGGGTGTTGGTACGATCAACAATAGTGACCCACTATATCTGGTAAACGGTGTTCCAGTTCCAGATTTAGGATTTATCAATTCAAGTGATATCGAATCAGTTAACATTCTTAAAGATGCATCTGCAGCTGCTGTTTATGGAGCTCGTGCTGCAAATGGAGTTGTGCTGGTTACAACTAAGACAGGAGCAAACAGAAAGACTTCTTATGAGTTCAATGCCCTCACTGGTGTATCAAGTGAATGGAAAAGATATAATTTATTAGATGCAAAAGAGTGGGCCACATTAGCCAATGAAGCTTCAATGGCTGATAATGGAACAATCAGATATAATACAGATACTATCGGAGGTGGAACTGACTGGCAAGATCAAATTTTCAGAAAAGCCATCATGCAAAACTACTCACTTAGTGCTTCTGGTGGAACTGAAAAACTCAATTACTATCTTTCTGGAAGCTATCTTCAACAGGAAGGTATCATGAAGAACTCTGATTACAACAGATTAAACTTTAATACTAAGATCGATTATCAGCTACTTGATAATTTAAAAGTTGGTACTTTTATGAACGTATCTTCTTTTAACAGATCCCAGCTATATGACTCAGACCCTTTTAACTCTGTAATTTCAGGAGCTCTTAATATGGATCCTGTCACAAACATTTATTCAGGTCGTGGAGGAGACTCTCTATATGCTTCAGGAATTCCTAGAACCGATATTCCAAATCCATTGGCTCGCCTTACGTACAACCACAATAAGTATAGAGGAATGAACTTCATAGGAAGCTGGTTTGCCGAATATCAAATCATAAAAGGGTTAAAAATTAAATCTAACCTTGGCTATACTTCAAACCGCTTTACACAAAACCAATTTAATGGAAAGTATTATGTTTCTAATAGTGAAAAGCTTGATAACGCCCAGGTTGTTGTTCAGCAAAACCAAACAAGAACTTATGTTTGGGAAAACTCATTAAATTACACAAAAACACTTGCTGAAAATCATCAGTTTGAAGGATTATTCTTGGTGGGAATGCAAAACACTAAATTTAATTATTTCAGAGCATCTAAAGATGGAACCTTTAGCAATGATCCAAGTCAGCAATATCTTACTTCTGCATCAGTAAACGCTAACGCTCAGGGTGAAGGTACAGAATCAGCCTTATTCTCTTATGTAGGCAGAATTACCTATTCATACAAGAGCAAATATATGCTTACTGCAAATACAAGGCTTGATGGCTCTTCAAGATTCACCAAAGAAAACAGATGGGGTATTTTTCCATCTTTTGCAGCAGGATGGGTTGTTTCAGAAGAAAGCTTCATGCAACCAATCAGAGGTATTGTAAATTTCTTAAAATTAAGAGCTAGCTGGGGTAAATTAGGTAACCAGAACATCCCAGGTAATGACTATCCTTATACAACCAACATCAACCAAGGATATAACTACTCATTTAATAACTCATCTGCATTTGGTAGCACACCACTTGGAGCAGGAAACAAAAACATCAAATGGGAAACTGTAACAACGTCTAACTTTGGAGTTGACTTTGGTTTCCTAAACAACAGAATTACCTTCTCTGCTGATTATTTCATCAAAAATACATCAGACATGATTTACAAAAGAAGAATACCTGGATATTCAGGGGTTGAAGAGCCTCCATTTGTAAACGCTGGAGCTATGACCAATAAAGGTGTTGAATTATCTGCGGAATACAGAAATAACATAGGAAAAGTAAACTATAGAGTTGGTGGTAACTTTACCGCTATCAAAAATAAAATAACAAAACTGGATGATCCCATTTACGATGGTCAATTCAGAAATTTCTTGACAAACATCACTCAGCAAGGAACTTCAATGGCTCAGTTCTACGGATTGGAAACTGACGGAATTGTTCAGACAGCAGAGGAAGCAGCAGCTCTTCAAACTGTGCAAGAAGGTGTTCGTCCAGGAGACTTCAAATTCAAAGATCGCGATGGAGATGGAAAAATCACTCCTAATGATAGAACTACTCTTGGAAGTCCACTACCTAAATTCATTTATGGTTTCAACGGTGATGTAGAATATAAAGGATTCGATCTTTCTATTTTCTTCCAGGGATCTTACGGAAACAAAATCTTTAATGGTAACAAGTACACTCTTGAAGGTGGAGTTCCTTACTCAAATTTCTCAGAAGAAATGCTTAACAGATGGACTGGTCCGGGAACATCAAATGATGTACCTAGAGTAACATTCGCGGACCCTAATGACAACAGAAAAATCTCTAATTACTACATAGAAAATGGGTCATTTCTAAGAATTAGATCTGCTCAGCTTGGCTACACTTTACCTGCAACATATTCAAAGCTGGTAAAACTTGAAAAGCTAAGAGTTTATATCATGGCTCAAAATCTGTATACGTTTACAAAATACTCTGGCCTTGATCCGGAAATTGGAACATACACACCTGATTTCTCTCGTACAAGATCCTTCCTAGATGTTGGAGTTGATAAAGGAGGTACTTATCCTCAGGCAAGAACCTGGATGTTTGGTGTAAGCGCTACATTTTAATCAAATTAAACTGCTAAAAAAATGCTAAAAAAAGCTAATCTTATATATTTAATTTTTGCTGCTTCATTATTTAGTAGCTGCAAAAAAGAATTCCTTGATAAAAAGCCTCAGGTATCAGTAGTTGACGAAAACTTTTACAAGACTGATCAGGATATGATTGCGGCTATCAATGCAGCCTATGACCCATTGACAATGGAATCTGATAGGCTTGGACAGCAATTCTGCCTACCTTTTCTATTTGGAGATGTCGTTTCAGATGATGCTCTAAAAGGAGGAAGTGGAGATCCTGACCAGGTAAATTTTGATTACTTTGAAAAGTTTGATGGAAAATCCAGCTTCCCAGAGCTACTCTTAGTATGGCAAAAGAATTATACCGGTATATACAGAGCAAACCTGGTATTGCAATTTGCCCCAAAATCAAATGCAAGCGAAACCACTAAGAATCGTGTAATGGCAGAGGCTAAGTTCCTAAGAGCGTACTATCATTTTGAACTCGTAAAAATGTTTGGTGATGTGCCTGTTGTTACTAAAGTCTTAAATCCTGATGAATATACGCTAGAAAAAAGTCCTAAAGCTGATGTTTACAAACAAATAGAGGCTGACCTTACTGAAGCGTTAGTATTACCAAATAAAGGACAAATTGAACTTGGAAGAGCTACCAAAGGTGCTGCATTAGCCCTTCTTGCAAGAGTTCAATTGTATCAGACACGTGACAATTCTGCAAAATGGAGTGAAGTATTAAAAAATGCTGAAGCTGTTATTAACTCTGGTATATACGATTTAGAGACGGATTACTCTACAATACATTCTCTCGCTAAGGAAAATGGAATTGAATCAGTATTTGAAATTCAGTTCACAGCAGGAGTTGCAGGAAGAGGTGGTGACAATAACTCTAACTGGGGTAGCGGAAATGAAGGAACTTTCTTTAACGTAATGACAAGAGGAAGAGATAATGGTGGATGGGGATTTAACTGCCCAACCAAGAGCCTGCTAGACGAATTCAAGAAAGAGAAAACCAAAGATGACAAGGAAGATCCTCGCTTGAAAGCTACGATCATCCAGGATGGTGATTTAGTTGGTACAGAAGTATATAAAGCTAGTGCTAGCAATTATCCATTCACTGGAACATATTGTAGAAAATATGTAGAATCTGATAAACTTTCACTTCTTAATCCTAGCGATGGTCCGTCCAACTACCGTATCATCAGATTTGCCGATGTTCTTTTAATGGCTGCTGAAGCTGCCAATGAGCTTGGACAATCAGAAAATGCTCTAAAATATCTTAATAGAGTAAGAGCAAGAGTAAACATGGCAGATAAAACTGAAACCAATAAGGATTTGCTTAGAGATATTATTTGGAGAGAAAGAAGAGTAGAGCTAGCTTTAGAAGGACATAGATTCTTCGATCTTGTTAGACAAGGAAGAGCTGCTTCAGTGATGAAAGCTACGCCTGAAGGAGGGAAATTTAAAGAAGGAATACACGAAATCTTCCCAATTCCTTTACAAGAAGTTCAATTATCTAAAGGTAAAATCTCTCAAAACAAGGGTTATTTTTAATATCAAAAATTTATCGAACATGAAACGATTTAATATTCTTATAAATTTGGTACTTACTGCTCTTATAGTTGTAAGTTGCCAGCCAAAGAAAGGAAAGGATGAAGAACTCCCTGCTCCTTCCGTAGCTGATTTTGAAATAGTTCAAAATACGAGTGATCCAACTGATAAAAATACATTTACATTTAAAAACACTACTCCTGGAGCATTTATAACTTCATGGGATTTTGGAGGTATTGCTAAATCTTCTGCATCAAATGAAACTGTATTTTTCGGATATAAAGGAACTTATAAAATAAAGTTACTTGCAACATCTAAAGGTGGTACAACTACCATTACAAAAGATCTTGTCATTCCGGAAAATAGTCCATATGCTGCAGATTTTGAAATTGAAAAAATTGGAGATTACAAGTTTAAAGTTACTTCAACTGTACCAGATCCGATAGATATGACATTCACCTATACAAATGGTGACAGTTCAAAGACTCAAGTTTCTGAGGTATATTTTCCTTTTAAAGGAAATTACAACATTACTCTGAAAGTAAAAACTGTTAAAGGTGTTTCTTCTATTACTAAACCTGTTGAAGTTACAGAAGACCATGATCCTGCTAACCCAGATCTTAATGATCCTGTAGTGTTAGCCTTGACAGGGGGACTTGCGGCTGCGAATGGAAAGACTTGGGTAATGATACCTAATGGTAAAAGTGGTGGTGTTGGTCCACTTGGAACATTAACTCCTGATTGGTGGAACCAACCTGATGGATTTACTGGTCCAGCTTGGGAAAAAGGAATGCTAACCAATGAGTTTACATTCAATATTCGTCAATACCAATATATTCCAAAAAATGGTAATGTAACTGTACACTGGAACTTCGCTAAAGAGCTAACAGGGGTTAAAAGAGGAACTTACGATGATGGCTTCTACACAGATCCTAAACACAAGCAAGCACCATTCATAATTAGAAAGGCAAATGGAGCAGGCACTGGTTACACTCTTGATTTCACAAATGGAAGTTACCTTGGGTACTATGATAGAAGATATAATCATGAAATAGTGAAGATATCAGCAGATACACTGTTTATCAGACATCACTATGCTGATAGTACTAATACTAGTCCAGCTGAGGATGGTGGAGCTAGGTATTTTACATTAGTACCTAAAAAATAATTTCTTCTTAAAAGATAAATAAAAAAGCCCCGAAATTCGGGGCTTTTTATTTTACAGATCTTAGGCGATTATATTTAACAGCATGTATCCTGTCAAATTTCATCTAATAAATTACCAATATTGGTAATAAGCCTAAATTGTGCTATCAATAAAATAACCATTCATGGTTATTGACCCCCTCTTATTTTTTTGCAAATATTGCAGTGTGATTATTAAGTAATAATATTTGGGAGTTCAATCAGCTAAATAAAACGGCAATTTTAAGATTTAAAGTTGTCGTTTTTTTTCTTATTCAAACTTTATTGAATTCACTGTCCCGATTTATTATTATCATTAGCAAATTCATAGGAAGCCACAATCTCCTATTGTATTGTTTTTTTCCTTCCCCTTTACCGTTTATTTTGACTTGAAAAAATAATCCTTATTTTTACTTTGAAGCCTGAAAATTTCAATCCGGCTAACTTTCATTTCAATTTTTATCCTATTTATGAAAACTATTGCCGCACTAAAAAATGAAATAAGCTACTACTAACTTGCTAAAAGCATTTGAAAAACATATCTCCGAAAATTGCTTTCTATGCAGAAATATTTTAAAACTAATAGACCTTGCAAAGTTTCGGGCTCTTGCCGATTTATCACCAAGTGTGATATGCATAATAGATGTTGTTACTAAAGAGTTTCTATATGTCAGTAATAGTACATTAAACGCCTTAGGTTATCCTCCTGAAGATTTTACAATGAAGGTCTTTTTAAAACTATTAAGATCTTTCCTGCTGACCAAATGAAGGTTTTCGTTGAAAAAATATTGCCATCAATGTTAATGACTTTTGATAGGTACGACCAAGGTAGCGAAATTGAAGATATAAAATTCACATACAGTATTAAGCTTAGTCACAAAGATGGCTCTCAAAGATGGTTCATCATCAAGTAACGGCTATCTCAAGAGATGACAACAACGATGTCCGCATTTTATTAATTCAAATGACTGATATCCATCAATTCAAAACTGATGACAATATTATCTTTACTATTCATAAAAAAAATAAGGATGGAGTTTATGCAAATATTATGAAGAGAACCTTTTTATGCAGAGATCAAGACTATATTCTTTCTGAAAGAGAAGTTGAAGTACTGAATCTTATGGGACAAGGCCTTACCAGCAAAGAGATTGCAGATTCTTTATTTGTTAGCGAACATACAATTTATAAGCATAGAAAAAATATGTTAAAAAAATTGAATGTTAGAAGATCCGGAGATCTATTAAAGAAAGCTTTGAGTGTCGGTATTGTTTGACACCACTATTCCCACCCATTATTTTTTTTCTTACCGAGTATTAATATGATTATTACTCATTAAGCTTATTTCAAATATTTCAGCCGTCCTGTAAAATCAACATCCATTAAAAGTATAACAAGTTTGTAAAAATATTTTAGTAGATCCCTTTCAAATTTTGATGCTTATCATCAAAAATAACCATTAATGGTTATTGACCTCAGATCAATATTTTGCAATTTTTGTATCGTGATTATTAAGTAATACTTGGGAAGTTCGACCAGCTAATTTTTTAAACTCAACTAAACTAAACGGTAGGTTCAATATTTGAATCTGCCGTTTTTTTTATATTAGCCCTAAAGAATTCCATCAAATTTATTATTAATATCACCTAATATATCGTACCTTTTCACTGTTCAATCTATTTTTTACAAAACCTTTTTTATAACTAAACTAATTCAACTATGGGTATTACCAATGTGCAGAAAAAATATACTGAACTGAATGTCATCAATGACGAGATTGCTTCTTTGGCAAATGAGCCTGATATATATTTTCATATTGAAAAAATAAAAAAGCTCCAGGAGATATATCCACATCTGAAACACTCCCCTAATATTATTTGTGTTATTGATATTTTAACTCAGGAATATCTTTTTGTAAGTGATAATATCCTCGCTATTCTTGGCCATGAGCCATACGA
>NZ_JAGHZZ010000009.1 GCF_017745095.1 Sporocytophaga sp.
ACCTGTAAACCTATTTCAGGACGAGACAGAAAGTTTGGCAAATCAATAGACTTGCCATCATTTGTGGACTTAAGTTAAATAAACTTAAGCCAGGATGCTGAATATTTGTTCCAGCTTGTATTCCGGAGCAAAATGAAGTACACTAAGTTTATCATAAAAGAAATTTGTTTATCTCTAAGGTAAAGATATAAAACCCTGATGCGCTCAAGAGTATTACAGGATGGACAAACAGCATTTTGTCTTTTTATATTTCCGTGTGGAAGAAATTTTGTAAAACTCTTATTGCAGCAAACACATGTTACGTTTGATCCTGAATAAAAAAAATTCTTATATAAAATTTTGTATGATGAAGTTTTATCCACGTCCTTTCGGAAAGGATGGATTTATAGATCGTCTTTACTATTTGCAACATTGAATAGGGCAAGAATTGAATCGTTAAGTTAAAGGATAGTTTATCAAAAACGAAGCATTAAATTTTCATGCCCAATTTTAGTAGTAGAAATTTTTAGTTTTGACACCTTATAATATCTTTTATAATTGGTGCAGCCAAATTAGGCACAAGATAGTCTGTAAAGTAGCTCCCACTGCTACTCTTTTGCTTTGAGCTTCTGTGTGTACTTCTGTATGAATATTTTGAAGTATAGTTCCGGTAAGGCTTCCCCTGAAGATTTTTTTTGAGAGGAGCAGCATTGTATTGTTGATTTTTATAAGCAAAACCTTCAAATCTGTTTTTCCTTGAGTTTAAAAAGTCGTATTGACTTTTTATAAAATAATTGTCGCCCGATGTCTGAGCTTTGAGATTGAGCATAGCCAGCAAAAATAAGCTTGTAAAAATAATAGTTACAATTTTCTTCATTTTTGTAAAAGTGTAAAGATATAAGTATAAGTCCTTTTTTGTTAAAAGGTTACAAGCTCGACAAATGATTTCCTAAACTCTTAACGGATCATTTTATTTATTACAGGCTTCCCTTCCAGATTAAAATCTCCTTCCAGATCTACCCATGACTTGCAGCCTCCATATTCCGGAAGTATTTCAATAGTTTGAGGTTCGTTTAGTTTGTAAATCTGAACGATAAGAAGATGTGCTCTTTTCTCCCATCTTTCAAAGCGTTCCTTAATGATTGCTTCGCTCCATGCATGGAAAGGAAATAATTTGGCAAGTTTGTCCCACTCAGTTATAATCCTGCTGTCCGCAATCTCAGCAAAATATTCAACCCTAACTTTATCTTGTTCCTTATGAAATTTTTCTGGATCAAAACCTTCAAACCAATCGCTTTTTACTAAGTCTTTTGCCTGATGGAAGAGGGTGGGGAACAATAAGAATTTTTTTGTTTTAATTTCAAAATCAGAACCTTCTTCATGAATACCTCCTTTTCGGATGATGATGTTCTGTTTGCCTGTTCCTAAGGCTTCCACTATATATGACCATTCTTTAAATGCAGGAGTCATGATTTTAACTTTGTAATATGTTATAAAAACTTAAGCATTAATTGGTAATCGTTCTGTAATGCTGGAATAAAAATAATAGAGGAAATTCAGATTTAAGTATTTTTATTCCCTAATTTATTTTTGAAATTGTAAGTTTATTACATTAACACCTGTTCATCAAAACATTGAAAGATATCATAATCATAGGTGGAGGCCTTGGTGGGCTCATTACTTCCATTTGCCTTGCAGATAAGGGATATGATGTTTTAGTGATAGAAAAGAAAGAATATCCCTTTCATAAAGTTTGCGGAGAATACATCTCTAATGAAGTAAAACCTTTTTTGAGCTCAATAGGATTAAAAATTGCCGACCTTGGCCCTTCAGAAATTAAAAGACTAAAAGTTACTTCTCCGCTTGGTGCGGAAGTAAACATGCAGCTTGACCTTGGGGGATTCGGACTCAGTCGTTATGCACTTGATTATGCTTTATATACACTTGCAAAATCAAAAGGAGTAAGTTTTGTCTTAAAAAGGCAGGTTGAAGATGTGAACTTTGAAAACGACATCTTCAACGTAAAACTGCAGGATGGCTCAGAGTATTATTCCCATATTGTCGTGGGTAGTTTTGGAAAAAGATCAAACCTTGACAGGCAACTCAATCGCAGATTTTTCTTTAAAAGGTCTCCTTACATTGGTGTGAAATACCATATCAGGACGGAATTCCCTAACGATCTGATCGCTTTGCATAACTTTAAAGATGGTTACTGTGGTATATCAAAAATTGAAGATAATAAATATTGTCTATGTTATCTGAGCTCAAAAAGTAATCTGAAAGATCATGGAAATATTGAAGAGATGGAGAAAGAAGTACTTTTCAGGAACAAGCATTTAAAGTACATTTTTGAGCACTCTGATTTTCTATATAAAAAGCCAGAAGTAATAAATGAAATCAGCTTTGAAAGAAAAGAAGCTGTATCCAATCATCTTTTGTTTTGCGGAGATGCAGCTGGTATGATCTCTCCCCTTTGCGGCAATGGAATGGCTATGGCTATACATTCTTCAAAGATCTTATCAGAACTTATCTCCACACATTTTGTAAAATCATCTTTAAACAGACAGCTTTTGGAAGATCAATATTCACAAAGGTGGAATGAATTATTTTCAACCAGATTGTTTGTTGGGAGCCAAATACAAAAATTATTCGGGCAGGACCTGATGACAGAGTTTTCTTTGAGATTCCTGAATACAGCAAAGCCTGTTTTAAGGCAACTTATAAAAATGACTCACGGTGACCCATTCTAGGTATACTTAAGAACGGTAAGGAAGATAAAGAAAGCTATAAATCCTAGAGAGGACAGCATATTCAGTGTCATAGTTGATTTGAAATTTGCAGCATTTTCATCCTTTAATACTCTTATAAACCATAGGAGAAAGTAAACCAGAGTGGGCATCATAAATAAAGGAAAAGCGTAAAGAGCAACTAAAAGATTTTTTGCGATGAAATAATATACAAATCCACCAGAACCAATTGTAAAGACCAACGCTGTCCAGATGAAAGTACCTCTGATTCCAAGCATTCTGCTAAATGTTTGATCTCCTCTTCTACCATCTTCATTATGCTGATATACTTGAGTCATAGGGTATGATCCCAAAAGGATCAAAGTACAAAGAGAAGCCGGAAGAATAAGATCATAAAAATTGACATCTGAATATGTCAGTCCGTTAATCGCTAAATAAGACATCAGATAAGTCCAGAGGCCCTGAAAGAAAGAAACGACAAGAAGTCCTCCTATTGGATATTTCTTCAATCTTGTAGAAGGATGACTATATGCCTTACTTGCCATTGCGATAATAAAGACCATTAGGGCAAATTGCCACCCTATAATAAATGAAAGGCCAATCGCTATAAACTCAAATAGTAATGATGTAAAATACAACTCTTTTGAAACAGGGGGAGGATTTTCGATGCCTCCTATACTTTCTTCATCTTTGTCAAAATAACTATTGTAACCATTGCTTGAGGGATAAAAAAAGAGGTGAATTATAATGAATGAAAGAATCAAATAAGGTATATTGGGATTCGGTGATTGGCTTAAAGCAAAGATAAAGAAAGGCATCAAAAAAATTGAGAAGGGAATTCTCAAGTGAATTAATGTTGATTTTTGAATCATCATTGTTTTAAGAGTTTTTAACAAGATAGATAAAATTTTGTTTCTAAGGAATGAAAAGTTTCATTACAGCGATAGGTACTGCAAATCCCGCATATGGTTTTCCGCAATTAAAGATAGCGGAGTTCATGTCGGATGCTGTTTCCATGAATGAGGAGGAAAGACAAAGGTTATTTACCTTGTATCGTGCTTCTGGCATAAGACATAGATACTCGGTCTTACCTGACTTTGGGACTGCATTTAAGTATTCTGATTTTTTCAAACCAGGAGATAAAGCCCTTATGCCATCTGTGTCTGAAAGGATGGCTCTTTATAAACAAGAGGCGCTTCCTCTGAGTATCGCTGCAATTGAGAACTGTTTGGATCAATTAGGATCTTTTTCCAAAGATAAAATCACTCATCTTATTACTGTTTCATGCACTGGTATGTATGCTCCAGGTCTTGATCTTGATATTGTTCAGTCTCTTGGCTTATCTCATTCAGTGAACAGAACATGTGTCAACTTTATGGGATGTTATGCTGCATTCTCTGGGATGAAAGTTGCGGACGCTATTTGTAAAGCGGACAAAAATGCTGTTGTATTAATGGTTTGTGTTGAACTTTGTACCATTCATTATCAGAAGAGTATGAATTGGGATCACATTCTCTCTAATGCTATATTCGGGGATGGAGCGGCAGCGGTGATTGTTCAGGCTGAAAAATCCAGCGCACTAGCCTTGAGTCCGGAGTTGTTTTATTGTGATTTACTACCGGAAGGTCGCAAAGACATGGCCTGGTCTATAGCTGACTTTGGCTTCGAAATGACTTTATCTTCTTATGTTCCTTCAATGATAAAAAGTGGGATAAAAGAGTTAACAAACAATTTGCTATCAAAGCTTAGTTATAAAGTTGATGAAATAGATTATTTCGCTGTTCACCCTGGAGGAAAGAAGATACTGGAAGTAATAAAGGATGAGTTGGAAATTAAGAAGGAAAAATGTCAACAGAGTTTTGACGTGCTTGCTGATTATGGGAATATGTCTTCGCCATCGGTACTTTTTGTTTTGAAAAAGATTATGCAGGATTTACAAAACGATCTTTCCTCTAAAAGAATTTTATCATTTGCATTTGGTCCTGGACTTACAATGGAATCAATGGTTTTGGAAGTTGTCCCATCAGAATTTACCAAAGCCCTTGAAGATGATAAGGAGTTTATCAATATAGAAGCAGTATGAGTCGTTTTTTGCAAAGATCAGCAGACCCTGAAATTATGGACGACCTGGAGTTCGAAGGGGAGGTTCTTGGCCAAACGTTAGATGAAATTGAATTTATAAATAAATGGTTAGGGGGTAATGCAGTAACGTTGGATGCTGTTAAAAGGGTTATTAAGGAAGGTAAGTTGCAAGCTTCAGATAATTCTATAACTATTTCTGATCTCGGATGCGGTGGAGGAGAAATGCTTTCACTCATTTATAAATGGGCACAGTCAAAAAGTATAAAAGTAAACCTTATTGGCATTGATGCTAACGACTATGTGGTGAATCATGCAGCAAAAAAAGTTCCTTTAAATAACAGTATATCATTTAAAAAATTTAATGTGCTGGATAAGGATTTCAGAAATGAATTATTTGATATAAGCACTTGTACACTTTTTTGTCATCATTTTGAAGATGATGTTTTTGTAGATTTTTTAAAGCAATTGAGGAAACAAACTCGTGTTGCTATCATAATTAATGACATTCACAGGCATTGGTTTGCTTATTATTCCATAAAATACCTTACGGGGTTGTTCTCCAAGTCATACATGGTGAAATATGATGCTCAGCTTTCGGTACTTAGGGCATTCAAGAAAAAGGAACTTGAACTTTTAATTACTAAAGCCGGTTTCGCTAAGTTTGAAATCCGCTGGAAATGGGCGTTTCGTTTTCAGGTGATTTTGTGGTGTGATTAATCTTGTGAGTTAAGATCAATTAACTACGGAATTAGTTTAACCTTCTTTTGAAGCTGCAAAACAAGAAATTTTGCTTTGTATTAAATGGTGTAATATGATCTTCAGTGATGCACTTCATTTTGTCAAATCCAGCTTCAAGTTCTGCTGTCAATGCTTGTTCATCATACTGTTTTATTTCAAGGCCACTGCACTTTGTTGGTCCATCTGTTGAAAAAGTTCCTATAGCTATGTAGCCAGATACACTTTGCTTTACAGTTTCCAGATAATGGGCAATTTGATCTTTTGTTGTGAGGAAATGAAAGGTTGCTCTATCATGCCAGATGTCGTAGTTTGAAGTAGGCTTAAATTCTGTTATATCACTTACAATCCAGGTTACCTTGTCGGCTTTGTCACCCAAGCGATTTTTTGCTTTGTCAAGGGCATTTTTAGAAATGTCAAGAACTGTTATGTTTTCATAACCTTCGTCAAGAAGGTGATCCACTAGTTTACTATCTCCACCGCCAATATCAATAATTTTCGCATTCTTAGACAGACCAAATGAATGAATAAAGTTCAATGAAGTGGAGGGAACATCTTGAGTCCAACTTACCTGGTCAGGAGTTTTCGTTGCATAGACTGTTTCCCAATGTTTTTTATTTGTCTGATTTTCCATAATAAGTGCTATTTAGATAGGAATATTTAGGTTCGTTCCGTTGTATTACCACTTATTTACAACAGATTGAATATAGTTTCAATTCTTCCTTAGGAGAAATTGCACCTATTTATTTTGATCTTGGTTGATTTATTAAGGAACCAAAGGGAAAGATCTTATGAGCAAGGTACATTTTATAGTTGGATTAATTGGTATCGTTGTACTCATCGTTGCGGGTGCTGCAACTGGTATAGTAAAAATAGGTGAAGCCGCGATTATTGGTGTTCTCGTATTCGCAGCTTCTCCTTTTATTTTCAAATTTGTGCAAGCAACCAGAAAGCACGACGAGCGCTGACTATCTGTAAAAAAGTTATTCTATTTTATTGAAGATCATTCAATAATTGGCCGCTTAACCTTTGCAGCTCAATTTCGGCAGTTTTTGCTGTAAATTGGGCTGAAAGAAGGTTGTTTTCTGCATCGGTAAGTTTTTGCTGGGTAATTCGAAGATCTATATCATTTATATTACCTAGTTTATATCTGCCCACTGCAATATTTAAGTCTTTACGTGCTACTTCAACATTTCCAACCTGAATATTTACAAGTTGAATGCTTGTGAGGTAATTGTTATAGTATTTATACAAGTCATTTTTAAGAGATAATTTTGTGTCTTCATACAGAGATGTATTTGATTTATATTGAACCTTTGCATTCTGAACATTCAAGGACGTGACACTTCCATTGAAGATGTTCATGCTTGCCGTTACCCCGTATGTTAAACCATTGGATTGGTTCAAACGTGCTGGGCTCACTGGGTTTTGGGTTTTTGTATAGTTGTATCCTCCAAACACTCCAATTATCGGTAAATATTGGCTACGGAAAGATTCTATATCATATCTGGCAATATTGGCATTTGCTCTGGATGTTAGTAACATTGCATTTTGACTCTCTAACTTCTCATTAAGATCATTAAAATCAAGCTTTGCATTAATTGGTATTTCTGGCCTTACTTCAAATGCCGTAGTAATTTCACGTGCAAGAAGCCGGTTAAGATCTGCTTTGGCATTACGGATTAGGGCCGCTTGTTGTAGAAGCCTTGTACTGTCGGCATTTGCATCCACCATTGCCTGATAAATTGCCTGCTCGGATCCGGTTCCTATACTTTTCATGCTTTGGGCCAGCTTAAGTCTTTGCAGTGAAAGGCCGATAGCTTCTTGAATCACATACATCATCTTTTGTTGCTGTACAATTGAGTAATATGTATTAATGATGTTTGCGACTGTTACTTCAATATCCATACGAGCTTTTGTCTGTCCGGCTCTTTCAAGTTCCTGAAGTTTATTCTTTGTAATAAACATGTTGAAGCCATCGAATATGGTCCAGTTGACAAGGGCATTAGCAGATATGCTTTTGGGTTTAAGACCGGTTACATCTTTTGCAGGTGTAGGTGGCTGATATTCTACGTGAGTATTCACAAGGTTGCCGGTATTATTAAAGTTTAAGTCAACCGTAGGTAAAAATCCAGCATTCCCAAGAGTATTGCTATTTTCTGCTATCTTCTGATTATTCCTTGCAATTATTATGGAATAGTTATTTTCAAGCCCTGTTTCAATAGCTTTTTCAAGTGTCAAAGTATCCTGACAAAAAGCAGTTAAAAAGCTGGCTGTCGATATAACAGCCAGCATAAAAAATTTAATTTTATTCATATGAATATTCTATCTTTTTAGGCTCTTCTTTAACTTCTTTCTTTTTATTCTTCTTTCTGGATAAGAATGTGTACATCGCCGGAATTACATACAAGGTCAGGATTAAAGAAAACAATAATCCTCCGATAATTACAAGTCCCATCGGGATACGGCTTTTAGCGCCAGCCCCAATAGCAAATGCAATCGGAACTGCTCCCAGAATAGTTGCAAGACTGGTCATTAGGATTGGTCTTAAACGTGCTGCTGCTGCCTCACGTGCTGCATCCATTACAGATAATCCTTCTTCTATTTTATGATTCGCAAATTCTACAATCAAGATACCATTTTTGGTTACCAGACCAATTAATATAATAATACCAATCTGGCTGAAAATATTTAATGTCTGTCCAAACGCATACAAAGTTATAAAAGCTCCGGCAAGTGCTAGTGGTACGGTTAACATAATTACCAGCGGATCTATAAAACTTTCAAATTGCGCAGACAAAATAAGATAGATAAGTACCAGCGCCAAAGAAAATGCAAATAGAATATTTGAAGAACTTTCGGCAAAATCCCTTGATGGTCCGCTCAGACTGGTGCTGAAGGAATCGTCTAGCAGTTTTTTGGAAATCTGGTCCATGGCTTCAATTCCATCCCCAATGGTTTTGCCAGGAGCAAGTCCGGCAGATACTGTTGCAGATTTATATCTGTTAAAGTGATAAAGTTGGGGTGGACTATTCGTTTCCTCTATTTTCACCAGATTGTCCATTTGAACAGGAACTCCGTCTTTGTTTTTCACATACAGCGAACTCAGATTCAATGGCTGATCACGGTTTGCCCTGTCAAGCTGACCGATAACCTGATATTGTTTTCCATTCATGTTAAAATAGCCAAACCTCTGCCCACTAAACGATAATTGAAGAGTCTGAGCAATATCACTCACAGAAACGCCAAGCGCTTTGGCTCGTTCTCTATCAGGTTTTACAATAAGCTCAGGCTTGTTGAATTTTAGGTTAACATCAAAGCCCATGAATGTGGGGTTTTTCCCTACTTCTTCCATGAATTTAGGAAGTACAGAAGACAGTTTTTTAAAATCAGATGACTGGATAACATACTGTACCGGAAGTCCGGACTTGGCGGCGCCCCCACCGCCACTGATCGTCTGTTCCTGAACGACGAAGAGTTTGGCAGATGGGAAAGACTTCAGATTTTTGGATAAGTAATCTGCAATCTCCTGCTGCGACCTGTTCCTGTCATGAGGATCTGTCAATGCTATTCTGAATATACCCGTATTCATGGCTCCGGAACCTGAGAATCCCGGTGCTGTGATGGTCATAGCAATTTTATTTTCAGGTACGGAATCTTTGATGAACTTAGATACATTGTCCATGTAGTTAAGCATGTAATCAAATGAAGTACCTTCAGGTGCCGTTGCAGAAACTCTGAGTACACTTCTATCATCAAGTGGTGCCAGCTCTGACTGAAGATTTCCTTTGATATATCCGATAGTTCCTAATGATGCAAGAAGTATGATAATTGCAACCCATCTTACATTCAGAAATTTTCCCAGAGAGCGACTGTATAGATTGGTCATCCCAACAAAGAAAGGTTCAGACCATTCATAGAAGCGTGTTCTCTTGGTATGGTTTTTTCTAGCCAGTTTTACATTCAACATTGGCGTAAGTGTAAGAGATACAAATGCTGATATAAGTACAGCACCTGCAACCACGATACCGAATTCCCGGAATAATCGACCTACAAAGCCTTCAAGAAATATAATCGGAAGAAACACTACAGCGAGAGTTATGGAAGTTGATATTACCGCAAAGAAGATTTCTTTGGAACCTTCATGAGCAGCATTTAACGGATCCATGCCTTCCTCAATTTTTTTGTAAATATTTTCCGTGACGACTATACCGTCGTCGACTACGAGACCTGTGGCAAGAACTATTGCAAGTAAGGTTAGAATATTAATAGAAAATCCTGCAACATACATGATAAAGAATGCCCCAATAAGAGATACAGGGATATCTATCAAAGGTCTGAAAGCAATAAGCCAGTCGCGGAAGAACAAATAAATGATGATAACCACAAGTACGAATGCGATGATCAGTGTTTCCTGGACTTCCAGTATAGATGTCTTAATGAATCTCGTGTTATCAAGAGCGATGTCCATCTTGTAATCATTAGGAAGATCTTTTTTTATCTGGTCGAATCGCTTGTGAAACTCGTTGGCAATTTCAATATAGTTTGCTCCTGGTTGGGGCACCACACCAAGACCAATCATTGGAATGCCAGATTCCTTAAGCATGGTGTTTTCATTCTCTGCACCTAAAGTAGCCCTTCCGATATCAGACAGCTTAATAATTCTGGTTCCATCGTTTTTAATGATAAGGTTATTGAACTCATCTTCTGTGGTAAGTCTTCCCATCGTCCTTACGGAAAGTTCAGTAGCATAACCTTCAATTTTACCACTAGGAAGTTCTACATTTTCTTTGTTCAATGCACCCCACACGTCGGCAGCTGTTAGCTGATAGGAGGCCAGTTTAAATGGGTCCATCCAAATCCGCATAGCATATTTTTTCTGTCCCCAAATCTGTACAGTACTTACACCTGGAATTGTCTGGAGCCTTTCAAGCACCACGTTTTCGGCATAGTCGCTCACTTCAAGCTGACTTCTGGTATTGCTTTGCAGGGTAAGAGCTATGATGGCATCAGAATTTGCATCTGCTTTTGTAACAACCGGAGGACCATCAATATCCAAGGGAAGAAAGCGAACCGCTTGAGAAACCTTATCCCGAACGTCATTCGCTGCAGTTTCAAGATCTGCATCTAGATTAAATTCAACAGTGATGCTGCTTGTTCCTGTGCTGCTTGAAGAAGAGATGGATCTGATACCCGCGATTCCGTTGATACTTTTTTCCAATGGTTCCGTGATCTGCGATTCTATAATATCAGCATTGGCACCAGTATAGGATGTCTTAACTGTAATGACGGGAGGGTCAATGGATGGGAATTCCCGTATACCCAGGTATTTATAGCCGATGAGTCCGAATAGTACAATGACTATGGACATCACGGTTGCCAGAACAGGGCGGTTTATACTTACAGAAGAAATATTCATAGCAGATTACTTGGATAAGGTTATGTTTACCTTCAGGCTGTCTTTTAATTGCATGATACCTGAAGTAATTAATGTGTCTCCAGCATTCAGACCTTCGGTTATCTGAATGGAAGAGTCGTTACGCACGCCAGTTTTTACATTTTTGGAAATAGCATAACCTTGTTTATAAACAAATACTTTTGAGCCATTTTGCATGGGTACAATTGACTGTGTAGGAGCCATGATAGCTTGAGCGTCTTTTTGTAACAAGAGATCAATTTTAATAAATGACCCAGGTCTCAAACTGAAGTCTTCATTTGAAGATCTTGCACGCACTTTTAAAGTTCTTGTAGCTACATCTACCATAGGTTCCGAAGCATATACTGTACCATTATAAATCTTGTCAGATCCGGTTACAGTAAACTTTATATCAGAACCTTTCTTGACAAAAGCACCATATTTTTCAGGAATATCGAATTCAAGCTTAATGGGATCTATTTGCTGAAGAGAAGCTATAACAGTAGTAGGAGAAACAATTTCACCTTCACTCACATAGCGTAGTCCTATTATCCCACTGAATGGTGCTTTCACTTCAGTTTTACGCAATTGAGCAGATAATAAGTCCAGATCTGCATGCAGGGTACTTGCTTGGTTGCTGGCAATGTCATATTCTTCCTGGCTAATACCACCTATTTCGAGGAGCTTCCTTTTACGCTCTTCTTCTCTGTTAGCTAGTTCTTGTTGAAGCTTGATCTTTTTATATTGAGCTCTGAGTTCTTCATCAAAAATTTTTACAAGAAGTGTTCCTTTGGAAACTTTTGCATCTTCTTTAAAATGAATCCCTGTTACTCTACCGGATACCTCACTTCTAAGATCTACTTTTTCATTTGAAAGTATAGTTCCTATAATTTCTATCTTATTGTCCACCTCTTCAGGCTTAAGAATTAAGCCTGTGATGGATAAAGGAGGTGTATCCTTTGGCCCACGGATCTCTTTGGCTTTTTTGCCGGAGGATGTGCAGGACCAGATAGTGGCCAAAATAAAAATAGCGGGAAATATGGTGGTTCTGATACTCATCGCTTTGGTTTTACTTAACTTTATTAATTTTGAGTTTGATGTCTATTTTGCTTGAATGCAGAGCTTTTAAATTATTTCTTATCAGGTCAAGGGTACTATAGAAATTATTTATTTCTATTTCACTCATCCCTTTAAATGCTCCTTGCTCCAGTTCTTTATATGTTTTCCTGATTTGCGGAATTAACTTTTTGCCTTTGGTGGTCACTTGTAAAAGATGCTCCCTTCGATCTTTCTGGTTAATGACCCTTTCTACAAGCTCAAGCTTGGACAAATGATCAAGATTGCGCAGGGTAGTAACTTTGTCGCAATGAAGTAATTCGGAGAGTTGCTGCTGGGTTATTTTTCCTGAGTTTTCATCCAAAACCAACAACATATAATAATACCTGTCCAAGCCAGAGCTTTCTAGATTTTCAACAAGAAATGCCAGATAATTTTTGGCCAGATCTGTGCAGCGTTTTCCCAGCGGAGGTTCTTTTGATGAAATAATTCTCATTTAAAGCAACAACAATAGTAAATTAAGTTAATTGTTAGCAATATTAACTAATTGGTTTAATAACGTAAATAAACAGACTAAAATTTAATTGTTTATCATCGTTCGTCTATGAATTCCATGATTTGGAATTCGAAAAATTAGGAACAGTAAATGCGGGATAATAGTTTGAAAAATATTTATTTGAATGTGAAAACTTACAGCGGAGAGTTCAGATGTTTCGTTTTTTTATTTTTGCCTATTTTTTTAGGCATAGAAACTACCTTATAGGTTAAAAAGCAAACAATGGCGAGAATAAAGAATAGTAGCATAACAAAAAAATTAAGGTGTTTAAGTGTTTATACGTGTTTTTTGAGGGTAAGTAACCTGGTTTTTCGTGAATTTTATTTCTGTGATATTAAACGTTTTATGTAATGAGGAGTCTGTGGATTCCTTATTAAGTCTGCGTTAATATTTTTTGCTCATCTTCTCGCAGGTTGGCAATAATTAATTTTCTGATTATAAGTAGATTATAATGATTGATAGTAAAGCAATTACTAAAATTTGTTACAATTGGTCAATTTGTTTTGTTTTTAACATTTCTCCGATTAATTTTGAACCCTCCAAAGTCAATTACTCTGAACATGTAATTGATTTATAAAGAAGAGGGGAGAGAAAAGGCTCTTTGAACCTCTAGCAACCTATCCTTTTGAGATAAGGTGCTAATTCCTTTCCTAAGATATTAGGGCATATAAATTAATTATGATGAAGAAATTAATTGAATACTATTACACCTTTCGTTATACCTCTTTCTTTAAGAGTAAAGGCCAGTCTTTTAATTTCCTTTTTATCTGTTGTTAGTTTTGTGCTGAATTTGTTGGTTTAATCTGGAGTTTAAAAGTGGAAAATAAGACCTTTACATATAAGAATAATTTTGTTTTAGAGTCAGGGCAGGTTCTTGAAAACCTTACGATTCAATATTCTACATTTGGGAAACTAAATAGTAGAAAAGATAACGTAATTTGGGTTTGCCACGCTCTTACTGCTAATTCAGAAGTACATACATGGTGGTATGGGTTGGTAGGAGAGGATAAATTTTTTAATCCTGAAAAGCACTTCATAGTATGTGCCAATATACTTGGTTCTTGCTACGGAACAAGTGGCCCTCTTAATGTTAACCCTCAAACAGGTAAACAATATTTTCTAGACTTCCCGCAGGTTACAATAAGAGATATGGTAAATGCCCATATCGTCCTTAAAGAGGAATTGGGTATTTCTAAAATACATTCATGTATCGGCGGATCCCTTGGCGGTCAGCAGGCTATGGAGTGGGCTATTATAGCTCCTGATACTATCGAAAACCTGATCTTGCTGGCAACTAATGCGTTTCATTCTCCGTGGGGAATTGCTTTTAATGAATCTCAGAGAATGGCTATTCAGGCTGATAGTACCTGGCAAGAGTGCAGAGAAGATGCAGGGCAGGATGGTTTGAAAGCGGCAAGGGCTATCGCACTTCTTTCATACAGAAATTATAATACTTACGTTTCCACACAGAAAGAAACGGACGACAATAAGCTGGATAACTATAAAGCATCCTCTTACCAGAATTATCAAGGGGTTAAGCTTGTAAACAGATTTAATTGTCATTCATACCTTTACCTTTCAAAAGCAATGGATTCACATCACGTCGGTCGTGGACGCGGTGGAGCTGAGGTTGCGTTAAAGGCTATAAAATCAAATACTTTGGTGATTGGCATCAAAACCGATATTCTTTTTCCAGTTTGCGAGCAAATTTTCTTAGCTCAAAATATTGTTGGAGCAGAATATCAGGAAATTGATTCTTTGTATGGGCATGATGGCTTTTTGATTGAAACTGAAAAAATTGCACATATACTGAAGGATTTTTATAAAAGAAAAACCGCTGCCGGATTATTCTGATAATTTATTTTTCTTCCCTTCGTCTTCCCCGCAATAACTTTATCCGATAAATCGTATAGAAAAAAAGCCTATATTTAGGGCTCTTTGTATTTATCAGAAATCTGACAGAAATCAATTAATTCAATTCAAATGAAAAAAGGTCTTCTTATTTTTCTGGGGATAATAGCATTTTTATTTATCCTCTTGTTAACCATTCCATTCCTTTTTAAAGATCAAATCAAAGCCAAAGTAGATGAGCAGATCGCCAAAAGCGTGAATGCTACTGTTGTTTTTGATGCGGATAAATTAGGATTGTCTCTTATCAGAAACTTTCCAAACGTAACTATTTCCATCGACGATTTTGGTATCATCGGAAAACAGGAAGAGTTTAAAGGTGATACTCTTTTCTTCGCTAAGAACTTTAAAGTTGTCGCCGATATCATGAGTGTTATTTCAGGAGATCAGATAAAAGTTAAAAGCATTTATCTGAATAAGCCAATTGTTGCTACATATGTGACGAAGGACGGCAAGATGAGCTGGGACATTGCTATAGCAACTCCTGAAGATACTGTTAAGAAAGCTCCGGAAGAGCCTTCTAAGTTCAGCATTGCACTGGATAAATGGGAAATCGAAGATGGTCTTATTATTTATGAAGATAAATCGTTGCCTATGTATGCTGAGTTGAGGGGCTTTAACCATACTGGGAAAGGGGATATTACTCAGGATATTTATGATGTTGAAACTTATACAAAGTCTAAAGAGACAGTTGTTATTTTTGACAATGTTGCTTATCTGAACAAACATCAGGTTGAAGCGAACCTTAATCTGAATATCAACATGCCTAAGTCAGAATATAAGTTCCTTGAAAACAATATCAAGATCAACAATTTTGATTTCGGGTTTAACGGACTTATAGCAATGCCAGGTGATGATATCATCTATGATCTTACTTATGAGGCAAAGGAAACTGATTTCAAAGATCTTATTTCTCTTGTTCCTGCGATCTATACTAAAGATTATAATGATCTGAAGGCTGAAGGTAAAGTTGCATTTAACGGAATTGTAAAGGGTAAACAAACAGCTACTACACTTCCAGGCTTTACATTCAATTTGAAAGTTGATAACGGAAGCATGAAATATCCATCTCTACCTTCTGCTATCAGCAATATTGCGACTGACCTGAGTGTGGTTAACAATGACGGAATCATTGATAATACTGTTATCAATCTGAAAAAATTCCACATGGATATGGACAAAAATCCTATAGATGCACGTGCTCTTGTTGAAGGGTTGAATCCATATAAAATTGATGCGAATGTACTTGCAAAGGTAAAGCTTGATGATGTAACTAAGTTTTACCCGATTGAAGGAACTACATTAAAAGGACTTTTCGGTGCTGACGTAAAGGTAAAGGGTATGTATAGCGACTCTTTGAAACTGATGCCGGTTGTAGATGCAAAGATGTTCTTACAGAATGGTTATGTTAAAACCAAAGATTTCCCTGCTGCATTGGAGCAAATGAGCTTTAATGCTGCAGTGCAAAGTTCAGGTGATATGCCAACTTCTAAAGCATCATTGGAAAACTTTAAAATGGTGATGGACGGAGAGCCATTTGAAATGAAGGCTAATGTTGTGAATTTTGATGACCCTGCCTATGACGTGAATTTGAAAGGAATTATTGATCTTACAAAAATGACAAAGATCTATCCTCTTGAAGATATGACAGTAGCAGGTAGAATCATTGCAGATATCGCAACTAAAGGAGTATTGTCTGATGTGGAAGCAGGAAGGTATGAAAAAACTTCTACTGCTGGTACAATGAAGGTTTCCAACCTGAAATATTCTAGTAAAGATTTCCCTCAGGGAATGGCTCTTTCCTCTGCAAGCTTTACACTTACACCTGATAAAATGACTATCGATAATATGGATGGTTATCTTGGAAAAAGTGATATCAGCATAAAAGGATTTTTCTCTAATTACATGGGCTATATGTTCGGAAAGCAGGACACTGTACTTCGCGGAAACATGAGCTTTAATTCGAAGAAATTTGATGTGAATGAGTGGATGACAGACGAAGAGGCTACAACTCCTCAGGCTCAGGCTGAACCTGTAGATAGCGGTCTTGTTGAAATTCCCAAGAACATAGATTTTTTCCTTGCTTCACAAATCGGAGAAGTTCTTTATGACAATATGAGCCTTAAGGATCTTAAAGGTAACATCATCATGAAAGATGGTATAGCGAGACTGGAAAATCTTGTATTCAATTCTCTTGGCGGAAGTTTCTTACTGGCTAAGGGAGAGTATAATACGAAGGATGTAGAAAAGCCGTCATTCGATTTTGATATGAAGATTACAGAGATTCAGATCAAAGAGGCATTTAAGACCTTCAATACAGTTCAGACATTTGCTCCAATGGCAAAAAATATGGAAGGCGTTGTTTCTTTATCCCTGAAGACAAATGGTCAGATGGATAAATATATGAATCCGCTTTATCCGACAATGTCAGGAGCAGGAAGTCTTGCTATTCCTAATGCTACCATTAAGGACAATCCTATTCTTGCTACAATGAGCAAGCTTACTATGGTAAAGGAGCTTAACCCGCTTGGTGTTAAAAATGTGATTGCGAATTTTAAGATTGAAGGCGGCAAGTTAAAAGTTGAACCTTTTGATGTAAATGCTGGTAACTTCAAAATGAATATTGGTGGTGCTTCTGGCTTTGATGGAGGTCTTGATTACATTGTAAAAATGGATGTTCCAGCAGGTGCATTAGGTTCTGCCGTAAACTCAGCTTTAGGGAAGATTACAGGTCAGCCTTCTTCAGGTTCTGAGAACATAAAACTTGACCTGAAAATTGGCGGTACCAACAGCGATCCAAAAGTGGGTATAGCAGGAAGCAGCGTACAAGAGCAAGGTAAAGCTCAGGCGAAGACAGCCGTTGAGAACAAGGTAAAAGAAGAAATCAAAAACAATGCTCAGATCCAGGAAGCTCAGAAGCAAGCTGAAGAAGCGAAGAAGGCTGCAGAAGAAAGAGTAAAGGCAGAGCAGGAGAGAATAAAGAAAGAAGCAGAAGAAAAGCAGAAAGCGGAGCAGGAAAGACTGAAGAAAGAAGCTGAAAAAGCAATTAAGGATAAGTTTAAGCTTCCTAAATAATAATCAGAAATTATAATTAAAAAGAAAAGAGGTTGTTTCCAAAAGAAGCAACCTCTTTTTAGTTTTAAGTAATAATTTCTATGAACACACTCTTACAATTTATTACTTACAACTTTTAAATTTCCACCAGAGCTACTTCAGATACATAATAGCTTTTTCCACTTTTGCATTCTTTGCATATATACCTTGTTCGATTTAGTTTGCCTTTGATAAAAAATTTTCTTCCCAGTCGGAATCGTTGTCCCTCGTTAAGTTCCGACAAATAGACGAGATTGTCATCCTTATCGAATTCTCTTAAAGCCATCATCAGATTTGTGTCAGAGCAAGTGGAAGCTTTAGGATCAGCGATATAATCTTTTAAAGCTTTAGATAAGGAGGCTGGAAAATCATGCCTTTCGAATATTGGAATCAATAATTCTGAGAATATGGCTTTCCATTGATCACCATGAGGTTTTATCCTGTTTCCGTAACGGATCTGTGCTTTAAGGTGTGCTACTTCATGCAGATAAGTGACAAGGAAAGAATATGGATTAAGGTCATGATTGAGCGTTATTGTATGTTCCTTAGTACGTGGATCATATCTGTAATCGCCAAGTTTTGACTCCCTTCTCCGTGCTAATCTGAAGTAAAAGTGATTCTCATACCATAGCTTGTAACAATATGAAACTGTCCCTTTCGGAAGATGCTTTTCAAAAACTGAAATAAGAAGATTTTCCTGCATTTTAGGTGTAAATAGAATTTTAAAATAAGAATTTGCAGGAACAGTGGCATGAGAATGTAAGGATTTTTTATTCCTGGTAATAATGGGACTTTTCTGCTTATTTTTCATACCCTTTTTTTGAAATTACATGCCAGAACAGGAAAAGTTTTACAAAAAATGGTCTAAATTTTTAACTTATGGTGTTTAGATGATATAAGAAAGCTTTAAAATTGTTATATTAGCTCCTTAAGAATTTTTAAATTAAATAAGTATGGTTGAAAATATAAAAACATCCGCTCTAAAAGGTGTTGTAGTAGGAGATCAGGTTCAGGAGATTTTCGAAGCAGCAAAAAAACATCAGTTTGCCCTTCCTGCAGTAAACGTAGTAGGAACTAACTCTGTAAATGCTGTTATGGAAACAGCAAAAGAAGTTAATTCACCTGTAATTATTCAGTTATCAAACGGTGGTGGACAGTTCTATGCTGGAAAATCTCTTCCAAATGACAAACAGCAGGCTTCTATAGCAGGTTCTATTTCTGCTGCTCACCATGTACACCAATTATCTTTGGTTTACGGTGTTCCTGTTATCCTTCACACTGACCATGCAGCAAAAAATCTTCTTCCTTGGATAGATGGGATGCTTGCCGCTGGTGAGGAGTTTTTCAAAGCATACAAAAAGCCTTTGTTCTCATCTCACATGATTGATTTGTCTGAGGAGCCTCTTGAAGAGAACATCGAAATCTGCAAAGAATATCTTAAAAGAATGTCTAAATTGGGTATGACTCTTGAAATCGAACTTGGTGTAACAGGTGGAGAAGAAGACGGAGTTGATAATTCAGATGTGGATAATTCTAAACTATATACTCAACCTGAAGAAGTTTCTTACGCTTACGAAGAGCTTATCAAAATCAGCGATAAATTTACAATTGCAGCAGCTTTCGGTAACGTTCACGGCGTTTATAAGCCAGGTAGCGTAAAGCTTGAGCCAAAAATTCTTAACAAGTCTCAAGAGTATGTTAAGAAGAAATTCAATCTGAGTGCTGAAAAACCAATCAACTTTGTATTCCATGGTGGATCTGGATCTAGCCAGGAGCAAATTAGAGAAGCTATCTCTTACGGAGCTATCAAAATGAATATCGATACAGATATTCAGTGGGCTTATTGGGATGGTGTGAAGAACTACTACAAGAAGAACGAAGGATATCTACAAGGTCAGATTGGTAACCCTAAAGGAGAAGATCAGCCTAACAAGAAATTCTACGATCCAAGAGTTTGGTTGAGAGAAGGTGAGAAAACTCTAGTAGCGAGATTGAAGCAGTCATTCGAAGATTTGAATGCGATCAATATCAACGCTAAATTGTAATTTGATTATATAATATACCTCAACGTGCCGCTCCGAAGGAGAAGTACGTTGAGGTAAAACTCTATAAATAAAAAGCCCTCGACGTATCGAGGGCTTTTTATTTATGCATGTATTTATCTTAAAGATTCTCCTGAGGTACTTCAGTAACTTTACCTTTGAGGATAATCAGAAGATCTGTTAATTTAGATTTAAGCTCTTTTCTGTCAACTAGAAAATCAAGGAAGCCATGCTCCAATAAGAATTCAGCGGACTGGAAACCTTCAGGAAGGTCTTTACCTATTGTTTCCCTGATTACCCTTGGTCCTGCAAAACCAATCAAAGCTCCTGGCTCAGATATGTTGAAATCGCCTAACATTGCATAAGAAGCAGTAACCCCTCCGGTGGTAGGGTCTGTCATTAATGAAATATAAGGAATTCTCTCCCTGTCAAGAAGGGCTAGTTTGGCAGAAGTTTTAGCCATTTGCATCAATGAAAAGCCAGCCTCCATCATTCTGGCTCCACCAGATTTACTGATCATTAAAAAAGGAATTTTGTGTTTTCTTGAGTAGTCGATTGCTCTTGAAATTTTTTCACCCACAACTGATCCCATTGAACCACCAATGAATTTAAAATCCATGCAGGAGATAACGATTTCAATTCCGTTCATCTTTCCTACAGCAGATCTTACAGCATCTTTAAGTCCTGATTTTTTTTGTGAAGCTTTAATTCTGTCCGGGTAAGCCTGGCTATCTGTAAATTCTAATGGATCTGAGGAGCTAAGGGTAGGATCTAATTCAGTAAACTGATTATCATCAAAAATCAGTTCGAAATATTCTTTTGAGCCAATTCTGGCGTGGTAATTACACTCAATGCAGGTATAGGAATTAAGTACATGAGCACTCGTCTGCATGACTTTTTTGCATTCGGGACACTGATACCAAAGCCCGTCAGGAACCTCTTTTTTCAGTTCTGTTGGTGTTTGAATTCCTTTTTCTGTTCTCTTAAACCAAGTCATCCCCTTATTCGTTTTGATTGTTTATTTTCACTATTAATTATAATTCTTAAGCTAAGTCAATTTCTTTGGTTAGGTAAACATCCTGAACCGCATTTAAAAGTTTTACGCCCTCGGATAGCGGTCTTTGAAAGGCTTTTCTACCTAAAATTAGTCCAACTCCTCCAGCTCTTTTATTAATAATCGCTGTTTTTACCGCTTCTTTTAGGTCATCATCTCCTTTTGATTCTCCGCCAGAATTGATCAGTCCAATTTTTCCTGAATAACAATTGGCTACCATATATCTTGTGAGGTCGATAGGATGGTTTGTTGAAAGCTGAGAGTACATCTTTTCGTCATATTTTCCGAAATTTAATGCCTTAAAGCCTCCGTTGGTTTCTGGTAACTTTTGCTTGATAAGATCGGCCTGTATGGTCACTCCTATGTGGGTTGCCTGGCTGCTCATATCTGTCGCATTATGGTAGTCAACGCCGTCTTTTTTGAAAGCATTGTTCCTTGTATAGCACCATAGTATTGTTGCCATCCCAAGTTCATGTGCCTGCTCAAAGGCTTCAGAAACTTCAATGAGTTGTCTGTTACTTTCTTCGGCGCCAAAATAAATAGTTGCTCCGACCGCAACAGCCCCAAGGTTCCAGGCTTCTTTTACTTTTCCGAACATAACCTGATTGTATTTATTCGGATAAGTGAGCAGTTCGTTATGGTTGATTTTTACTATAAAAGGAATTTTGTGGGCGTATTTTCTGGCATTGATGGCTAATGTACCGAAAGTACTTGCAATGGCATTGGAACCACCTTCAATTGCCAGTTTTATAATGTTTTCAGGATCAAAGTAAATGGGATTTGGAGCAAATGAAGCTCCTGCTGTATGTTCTATATCCTGGTCCACGGGCAAAATAGATATATACCCTGTTCCAGACAGTCTTCCGTGTCCAAGCATAGAAGCAAGGCTTCTCAGAACCGGTGTCGGGCGATTAGACAGAGCAAACGATTCATCTACATAGTTAGGTGTAGGATTTCTTATCGATTGCTTAGTGATTGTCTCACATTGATGCTTCAGGAGGTAATCGGCATCATTTCCAAGCAGACTTAATATCTTATTGTAGGACATTTTTCTTCTTTTGTAATGAAAACTTTATCCAATACAGAAAAGCAAAGATATCTTTTTTTTCAAATCCTCCAAATTTGGATATTTCAAACACCTGTCTGAAAATCAAATGATTAACAGACAGGTGTTTTGGTGATTTCAGAGTAACATTTTGAAAAGGATAGCTTTACTTTACTTCCTCATAGTCTACATATTCCCCCTCAGAAGGTGATTTTCCCGATTTCTTCTGATTGTTAGGAATATAGTCAATGTCTATAGTCCCTTCTTTTTTTCTTGGACGTATTGGCTCTTGGTTATTTGTGTTAAAACCATGCTGTTCAGCCATTTTTTTTGCCATGCGCTCAATAGCATACCTTAATAAAGGTTTCGTAAGCCACCTTATCGCCAGATAAATAAGAAATATAATTAATAAGACTTTAAACATATATCTATAAACTACCTGCTGAGGTATAAGTTCCTTTCAGAATAAAGTTTTAAGAAATAGTCGTCCTGCAAATCGTCAATGAAGTAAATTGCTTCTCCTGTCGATTTCATTTCAGGGCCAAGTTCCTTATTTACATTCGGGAACTTGTTGAATGAAAATACTGGTATTTTTATAGCGTATCCCTTCTTTTTCGGATTAAAATTGAAGTCTTTAACTTTATTTACGCCTAACATTACCTTTGCTGCATAATTTACATATGGCTCATCATAAGCTTTGCAGATGAAAGGTACTGTTCTTGAAGCTCTTGGGTTTGCTTCAATCACGTATACTACTTCATTTTTTACAGCAAACTGAATATTTATTAAACCTACTGTATTTAAAGCAATTGCAATTCTTCTGGTATAATCTTCAATTTGCTTGATCACATTTTCACTCAGATTAAATGGAGGTAGTACTGAATGAGAATCTCCTGAGTGAATTCCTGCTGGTTCAATATGTTCCATTACGCCAATGATGTAAACATCCTCGCCGTCACATATTGCATCTGCTTCTGCTTCGAGCGCATTTTCAAGGAAATGGTCAAGGAGTACTCTGTTTTCAGGGATATCTCTCAGGATGTCCACTACATGCTGCTCCAATTCCTTTTCGTTGATAACGATTTTCATGCTCTGACCACCTAATACATAAGAAGGTCTTACAAGAAGTGGGAATCCAAGTTCTTTGCTTAATTCAATTGCATCATCAGCAGTCTGAATAACACCAAATTTTGGATATGGAATATTGTTTTCTTTAAGAAGGGTAGAGAAACTTCCTCTGTCTTCAGCAAGATCAAGTGATTTATAGTTTGTTCCAAGGATTTTTATTCCGTAACGCTCAAGTTTTTCTGCAAGCTTAAGCGCAGTCTGACCTCCAAGCTGAACTATTACGCCTTCAGGTTTTTCATGCTGAATGATATCATACAAATGCTCCCAGAAAACTGGTTCAAAGTATAGTTTATCCGCAATGTCAAAATCCGTAGAAACAGTTTCTGGATTACAGTTGATCATGATGGTTTCGAATCCAGCTTCTTTAGCTGCAAGGATCCCATGCACACAAGAGTAATCAAATTCGATACCCTGGCCAATCCTGTTCGGGCCAGATCCAAGAACGATGATTTTTTTCTTATCGGAACGGATAGATTCGTTTTCTCCTTCGAAAGTCGAGTAGTAATATGGAGTTTTTGCCTCAAACTCTGCAGCACAGGTATCTACTACTTTAAATACTCTCTGGATATTGTAATCTGTTCTTTTCTTGTGGACTTCACTTTCAAGACACTTCAAAAGATGCGCTATTTGTCTGTCTGCATAGCCTTTTTTCTTTGCAGTAAACAGCAAGTCTTTTGAGATATTATCTATAGTATTTTTTTGAATTTCTTTTTCAAGCAACACTAGCTCCTCAATTTGATGCAGGAACCAAGGGTCAATTTTGGTAAGCTTATGAATTGTTTTAAATGGAATTCCCATAGCGAAAGCGTCACGCACATGGAATATTCTGTTCCAACTTGGATGTTCAAGGCTCTCAAGGATTTGATCCTGTTTGGTAAGTTCTTTGCCGTCCGCTCCAAGTCCGTTTCTCTTTATTTCGAGAGACTGACAAGCCTTCTGAAGCGCTTCTTGGAAGTTTCTTCCAATACCCATAGCCTCTCCAACAGATTTCATCTGTAAGCCAAGGTGTCTGTCTGCTCCTTTGAATTTGTCGAAGTTCCAGCGAGGAATTTTAACGATTACATAGTCAAGTGCTGGTTCGAAATAAGCACTTGTTGTTTTTGTAATAGCGTTGTTTAATTCATCCAAGTTATATCCCACTGCAAGTTTTGCTGCTATTTTAGCGATTGGGTAACCAGTAGCTTTTGAAGCGAGAGCAGATGAACGAGATACTCTAGGGTTGATTTCAATGGCAATTACAGATTCGTCTTCTGGATTAACAGAGAACTGTACATTACATCCACCGGCAAACTGACCAATACCGTTCATCATTTTGATGGCAAGGTCTCTCAAGTGTTGGTAAGTAGTATCCGCCAGAGTCATTGCCGGAGCTACAGTTATTGAGTCTCCTGTGTGGATACCCATTGGGTCAAAGTTTTCGATAGAGCAAATGATAATTACATTGCCTATATTATCTCTTAAAAGCTCAAGCTCATATTCTTTCCAGCCCATGATACTTTGCTCTACAAGAACCTCATGAATTGGGGAGGCGTGCAATCCTCTTGTAAGCGCTTCATCAAAATCTTCAGGTCTGTTTACGAAACCCCCACCTGTACCACCAAGTGTAAAAGAAGGTCTGATAACAAGAGGAAATCCTATTTCCTGAGCAATTTCTTTTCCTTCTAGGAAAGACGTTGCAGTTTCCCCTTTGCAGACACCTACTCCCAGTTCAAGCATTTTAAGCCTGAATTTCTCTCTATCCTCAGTGGTTTCAATTGCTTTAATATCAACCCCAATAATTTTTACATTATATTTTTTCCAGATACCTGCTTTGTCGCAGTCAATTGCCAGATTCAGAGCAGTTTGTCCGCCCATTGTTGGAAGAACAGCATCAATTTTATGCTTTTCTAAAATCTCAATAATAGATTTTTTCTCAAGCGGCTTTAGATAGACATGGTCAGCAGTGACCTTATCAGTCATGATTGTAGCCGGGTTAGAATTAATGAGTACGACTTCTATACCTTCTTCTCTCAGGGACCTGGAGGCCTGGGAACCGGAATAGTCAAACTCACAAGCTTGTCCGATGATGATTGGACCGCTACCTATGATCAAGACGGTCTTGATACTATTGTCTCTTGGCATTTATGATGGGCGTTTTATAAACAAATATTTAAATCTGATACAAAATTGGGAACTCATCGTTCCGAAGGATTTGGAAAATTCCTGGCCGGAATTTCAAAAATCCTACAAATGTAGGGCAAAAAGTGATTAAAGTGAAAGGATGTAAGAGAAATGTGGATATTTAATGGTTTCTTGGAAAATGAAATTTTGATTGGACTTCGATCAAATTTGGATTTTCAGATTTAAAGCAAAATTGTTTAATAAAAATGAGATTTAGATATTCGAAAAAATGGGATATAAAAGCCCAAAATAAGGCTCGGGCAAATATATCTTATTGAAATTTAGATTAACGGTCCGTTAAACTAAGATTAGAGACTATGTCGGAACCAAATTCTTTTTCAAGAATTATATACGTTGATTTTTTGCTAACTGCAAAATATTCTGAAGGAAGAACATTTAGACTTGTATTCCAGGTATCATAAAAAATAATATCAGAAGAGTGCAAATTATGATTAATTTCATTTATGTTGGGAGCAACATAAATCAACTTACTTTTAGTATTCCCATCTAGTGAACTGAGCAGCAACGCTTCATCTGGCGATGCCCAAAATAATTCTGGATTACCTATATTTTTTGCATTATCACGAGATATTATTGCCTTTGATATGCCATTTTTATCCATAAAATTTAGATAATTTTGAAAGAAAGCATGTCTTTGTTTGATTATGATACTGTCTCTGCAAATAAAATAGATAGGGAAAACAAATATCATTGAAAGAATAATGGGATAGAATTTTGAGATCTTAAATGCTGTGGTAGCATATTGACCAAAAAATAATGCAATAATAAATGTTAAAGGCTGAAATAAGTGCTGACAATAAAAATCATATATAATTGCAGGACGAGTGATCAAATACAATATATAAAAGCTTCCAAGGCTGAATACAAACATACTGATTAATGCATATTTCCTTAAATATAGAAGCCCGCAAATTATTGCCAATACAATTATGAGTGTATAAAAATATTCAGACTGAAGGTAAGTCCAAAGATTATTTGAGGTCTCATTTGTAAATGAATGAAGACCGAAGTTTTTAAGGCTACCTGCCTTTTCTATATTTCTTTGATCATAGTTTGATTTAAATAGTGTTTCACGGATGTTATAATTAACCAGTGCAGCTAACAAGATTGAAGGGATCCAATTTCTTCTCTCTGGTAATTCATAATATTTTAATCCACTCCATAAAATGAATATCAGTAACGTTAAAGGGTGGCTAAATATAATTACAGAGATAAGAAACAAGCTGCTAATAATGAAAATTATAAAATGCTTATTTTGGGTATTATAATGGTTATATAGGCCATTATAGAATAGAAGCACACACAAACCTATTTGAAACTCACTTACTGGATAAAAAAACAGATATGAATTCATTATGGAATAAAACGCTAGTATGGAAATTGCTGTCTTTGTTTCTTTAAACCACCAAATTGATAAGAAGATTAATACCAAAGGTATAAGGAAGAAATTGACGGAGTAAGATATTAAAATGGCAGAAAGTGAAAGATGTAAATTGAAAGCAAAAAATGGAAGAAACTGTGAGAAGATACTAATGTATCTATTAGTAGCAATATAAAATGTGTTATTCTCCATCATAGTCAAGAGATAATGGGAGGTATCTACAAGAATTATTCTTTCTTTTGAAAAGACTACAGACAATATCAAAAGAGATAAAGTCCAAATAATGATAAATGTCAGTTCTGTCTTAAAGATTGTTTTTTTTGAAAGAAGATTCATGCCCTAATAGAGTGTTGAATAGTTTGATGGTTTGTGGATTATCTTTTTAGATTGAAGAAATGAAAAATTAAAATCCTGAAAAAACTTAAGCTTTCAATTGTCAGAATTTTTATGTTTAAGTTAGAAAAGGTGACCCCTTTTCTTAAAGATACTTGATGACTGATAAGTTTTACACCTTTTCTTTTGCATGCTAAATATATAAATTCCAGGTCAAATAAATACCTGTTAATTGTTGTTTCTGAATAAATGCTTTTACCCAAGTTATTAAAGCCTTTAAGGCCACATTGAGTGTCTGTCACGGAGAGATTCAGAAGTTTCGCCGAGAAGTATTTAAAAATTTTTGAAATTAAAATTCTAGTTTTAGGAACAGTAGAGTAATAGCTCTGATCTCTCACACCAACAATTATATCAGCCTCCTTGCCTTTTAATTTATTGTAAATTTCTACTATATTGATTTCTTCGAAAGGAAAATCAACGTCAGTGTAAATGATTATTTCCGATGTTGCGTATTCTAACCCTTTTCTTAAAGCAAATCCCTTTCCTTTATTTTCATTATAGGAGTTAAATTGAAAGGACTTTAAGTTCTTAAAAAGGTAATCGATTGATGATTGTTCTATATTGGGTGAACCGTCATTGACTACTATTAGATTAATATTTAAATCGGGAAGGATTTCGTTCAGATTTTTTATACTTCGATTAATTCTTACTTCCCAACCATCCAGAGGATTATAACACGGAAGGACAATATCTAAACAATTCTCCACTTAATCTTTATAAAAAAATATTTTACCAATATATTAATTTTTACAGAATATATTCACGCTAAACTTAAGAGAAGTTTTATACCAGATTTATCTATAGATATTTGAACCGTTTCATTTTTTAGAATAGTCTAAATATAGTTGATCCATAATAATTTGATATTTCTATGGTTTAAACATCAAATTATATTATGGATTTTCTGAGTAAAATTTAGTATTTTTGAGTTTTAATATTCCTGAGGAAATGTATTCAGCTCCACTTTCTACCAAAAATTTTACTCTTTTAGGTATAATTTTATTTACAGTATTTTTAGCCTTTTACCGAATTACCGCTTCAGAAATTCAGCTTAGTGATGAATCAAGGGTTGCTGTTAATGCTCTTGAAATGTATCACAATGGGAATTTTATAACAACTTATTTTAATGGAAGTCCCGATACATTGAATACAAAACCACCTTTCCCTGTTTGGTGTACTGTAGTTTCAATGAAGATATTCGGTGTAAATGAATTTGCCATAAGATTACCCAATGCACTGGCATTTATACTCCTTTCGTTTTTTACCTTTCTTTATATAAGAAAAATTACAGGTGATGAGATTTCTGCATTTTTTTGCTCATTAGTTATTCTTACTTTTCCAAGTCTGGCTTCGCTTCAAGTATTTCGGACAGGGGACTATGATTCAATGCTGGTACTTTGGGTTACACTTTATTGTTTTTCTTATTTTGAATATCTGAAAACTAACAATATAAAGTACGTTAATTATTTTTTCACATTCTTTATTTTAGCTTGTTTTACAGGGGGAGTCGCAGCGTTTTTTGCATTACCTGGTCTAGCCCTTTACTTTTTACTTTTTAATAGAAGATTTGAGATTTTCAAAGTTGAAAGATTCCTTTATCTAACTTATCTCACGATATTTCTGATAATAGGCTATTATTTCTTAAGGGAGAGTCAGAATCCAGGTTATGTTAATCTTGTCATTACAAAAGAGTTGGGTGGAAGATATTTTAAATCCCTTGAAAGCTATAAGCAATTCTGGGATACTTCTTGGCAGGTGGTTGTCAATTTACAAATTCCATTTTGGATATTTTTATTACTCTTTTTAATAAAGGATAAGGTTGTTAAGCATACTATTTATTTCAGCCTTATTGTTGCCTTCTTTATTGCGCTGGGTATATCGCCATCCAAAGCAAAATTAGATTGGTATATAGTTCAGACATTTCCCTTCATTGCAATATGCATAGGGCTGTTCATTGGTTTTATATATAAACATGTGAATCAGTATTTATCAGATAATGTAAATGAAAATATACTATTAAAACCTTCAGTAATAAATACTGCATTTATTTTATTAATCATATTTCCTATATACAAAGTTGTAAAAGTCATTAATGAAAGAGAAGTAGTCACTAACGGCAAATATATTCCCGTAAAAGAGGCCTTGGCTGATCTTAAAAATTACAAAACAGGCAGCAAGAAGTCTTATGCAATTTTCTCTGATTCTTCCACTTCCTTAGCTTTTTATATGACAAAATTCAATCACGAAAATAATTGTGATATTCATTTTGATCGCGAAAATTATAATGATACAATTCTTTTGATTAAAGGGACAAACTGGGGAATAAGGGAAATTTATCGCACTGATTTGCTTTTTGAATCAGCTAATATGCAGGTCTTAGCAAGAAGCGGGCTACGTTTTAACTTCCCATTAACTGACAAAGATTTGATTTTTATTAAACACCTGAATGAAATTAAGAACTCACAAGATCTCATCAAACTGGAGCTGGACAAGATTATATATAACAATAATTCTATTATGACCCAGATTATTCTTGATGCGGGGTATTTGATGGAAATGAATAATGAAGGTTCTAAGGAAGAAATTGCAATATTGATAAATAAATACACCGAAGAATATAAAAAGGGAAATTTGTTTTTTGCTTCTCCAAATGTTCAGGACTTATCCAAAAGCGGGAAATACTTTAACTTCCCTTTAAATGAAAAAGATTTTACTTTTTTAGGACATTTTGATAAAATTAAAAACTCAGAAGCTCTTCTGAAAGTGGAGACTGAAAAGATCAAATATAACAATAATCCAATGATGGTTCAGATCCTTATTGATGCTGGGTATTTAATGGAGATTAATGGACAGGGATCTAAGGATGAAATAAATCAGCTTGTAAATAAATATACAGAAGAATATAAAATGGGTAATATTCTCTAAGAAACTGGTAAAAAGATTCAACAGGCAGAATTTTTCATAGGATTATTGGCATAAAATTTCTCTTTTATAATCTAATAAGTCTATGTATATATTTTGCTTCGGCTATAAACCGTTATTGGAGAATAATTAGAATTAAAAATCAGGTTTTCCTAGTATGCCTGAAAAATCAATTTTAATATTAATTTAATATATTCTGGCTTTGTAGAAGAGTAACAGAGGCTTTAAGCGTAATGTTTATAGGCATAATTGGAGAATATATCAGTTGAATTGCAAATTATGTGAGAAACAGACCTTTGTATATATCAATAATGCTAATCTTATTCATTTAGAAATAAAATTTTCAAAAACAGTTAATCAGTGAAAGATAATTTGACTCTTGACCATAACCCTGCAAGACTGGCTTACCTTGACAGTTTAAGGGGGATTGCCGCTTATAGTGTATTAGTATATCATGTGATAGGAGCGCATTGGGGATACTTTACTGAAGCTCATTTATTTTCTATGGTTTTTAATGGATCAGATGCAGTTTCATTTTTCTTTGTGCTTAGTGGATTAGTACTTTCGTACAAATACTTTAATTCCTCTAATGAAAAAAGTCTGGATTATAAAGAATTTGTCATTTCCAGAATATTTAGGATTTATCCTGCTTTCCTGGTGATGATATTAATTTACTATTTTTATAAATATAAAGCCGAGTTCAGTTTTGATCTTATATGGAATACTATATTTCACAATAAGTACTTTCTATATGAAGAAGCTTCATTATTGAGAATGAAGTCGGACCTTTTTTTACCGGATTGGACTTTAGGTGTTGAAATTGCGATGTCTGTTTTAGTGCCTGTATTAATACTGGTTCTGAAAAATGATCGTAAGATGTTTCTTATGCTTATTCCGGTATTTTTTATACTAAATAAGTATTTGAGCATTTTCATTTTCCACTTTGCTCTCGGTGTATTGATAGCTTACTACTTTCCAAAAATTCAGTCTTATGACTTTAAGAAATCTAAGTGGTATACTTTCCGCTATCCTTTATATGTAGGAATTTTTTTGATGTATGGTGTCAGACATTTATCCAGGATTCATCCCTTTGGGCAAACCTATGATTACTTCTCTGGCAGTTTAATTGGCCTCGATTTCTTCCACATTACAGGATTGGCCTCTGCTTTGATAATTGTGCTAATAATCAATAATACAAAGTTACAGGAGATGCTTTCTGCTGCTCCCCTAAGATTCTTAGGAAAAATCTCATATGGCGTTTACCTTATTCATTGGTTTGTTATAGGAAATCTGTTGATGGAAAATTTTGACATGTTCCTTAAATTCTTTGGAAGTGAATTAAGAACTTTAGTAGGGTTTATCATCATTACTTCAGTTGTAACTTTTGTGTTGGCCACTGTCTTATATAAGTTAGTTGAGGAACCGGCAATAAATGCAGGCAGGAGGTTAATTCAAAGCTTGAGGGCGAAAGAGACAACTACAGAAACAGAATTGTTAGCTGAAACAAAATAAACAGCTTCTTAAAATAAATTTTACAGGAATAAATGCTCCATGATGAATTAGATGCATTTATTCCTGTTCTTTTTAATATCAGTTACTTTTCGCTAAATTTTTCTCAAACTTCCTATTCAGTTGAAAAAAGATTAAAAATTAGTTATCAATTATTCTAAATTTGTCTTTTGTGTCAATTTTAATTTCAAAAGAATAATGAGAAAAAAAATAGTTGCAGGAAACTGGAAAATGAATAAAACTTTGGAAGAAGGTTTAAAGCTTGCTTCAGAAGTTGTTAATATGGTAAAAGATGAAGTAAAGTCTGATGCTGGCATCGTTCTTTGCCCACCTTTTATTGAGCTTCATGCCGTAAGCAAATTAGTGGAAGGAAGTAAAATTAGTCTTGGCGCTCAGAATTGCCACTCAAAAGCCTCTGGAGCTTATACTGGTGAAGTTTCAGTAGAGATGTTAAAATCTGTAGGTGCTGGATTTGTAATTTTAGGACATAGTGAAAGAAGAGAATATTTTAATGAGTCTAATCAGTTTTTGACTGAAAAAGTAAATATAGCTCTTCAGAATGGTCTTACTCCAATATTCTGCTGTGGTGAGACGTTAAGCCAAAGAGAAAAAGGTGTTCACCTGGATTTCGTTAAAAGTCAATTAACAGAAAGTCTTTTCCACCTTCCAGAATCTGAATTTCTAAAAGTAGTTATTGCATATGAGCCAATCTGGGCAATAGGTACTGGTGTTACAGCTACTACAGCTCAGGCACAAGAAATGCATGCTATTATCAGAGACCATATCAAATCAAAATATGGAGCTAAAGTAGCAGATGCGACTACAATTCTATACGGTGGAAGCTGTAAGCCTGACAATGCAAAAGAACTGTTCGCATGTCCGGATGTTGACGGCGGATTGATAGGCGGAGCAAGCTTGAAAGCAAGAGATTTCGTTGATATTGTTAAATCTTTCTAAAACAAATAGTAAAAGGCTGGGTTGGTAGTATTCTCGGAATACAAATTCCGAATATTAGTGGTCCAGCCTTTTTAAATAATCGAAATATTTAGTATTTTAAATAGTTTATTTTGGACTTTCTTCAAATAATAATTCCAGCATCAGAGGAAATAAAGGAAATGCTGATTGCTGAACTTGATTTTTTAGGTTTTGATTCTTTTCAGGAAACAGAAGAGGGGGTCGAAGCTTATGTGCAAGATGATCTTTTTCAAGAGGAACAATTGAAAGAGGTACTTTCTAGATATCAGGATATTCCAGCCTATACTGTATCTAAACTTGAAAAAAAGAATTGGAATGAAGAATGGGAGAAAAACTTTGATCCGGTCAGAATTGAAGATCAGGTGCTCATTAGAGCATCATTTCATCACCCTGACAAGAGTTTTCCGTATGAAATTCTGATTAATCCCAAAATGGCATTTGGCACAGGTCATCATGAAACTACTTCTTTGATGATCAAAGCTCAGCTAGGCCTTGAGCATCAGGGAAAAATAATACTGGATGCAGGAGCAGGAACGGGGGTATTGGGCATATTTGCCGGAATGCTTGGGGCAAAGGAAATTACTGCCACAGATATTGATGAGTGGGCCTATTCCAATATGATGGAAAATGCTGAAATCAATAACATACATAACATGAAATGTTTGCAGGGCACAATGGCTGAACTGAATCTCGTTAAGAATAAATATGACATTATCCTGGCCAATATTAATAAGAATGTTTTGCTGGATGAGATCAAATTATACTCGTTAGCTTTAAATAAATCCGGAAATCTGCTATTAAGCGGATTTTATACAGAAGATATTGAAGATATTAAATCAGAAGCACTTAACAGGGGCTTAAAATTCAAAAAGAGCTTTCAGAAAAATAACTGGGCTTGTTTAATGTTTCAAAATTCCTGAGAGAAATTACCATGATGAGGCTTAAATTTTACCTTATTTTTTTAATTGTTGCTGTACCTCTCTTCTGCAGAGCTCAGTATAAACTTGCATCAGAACCTGCACAATTTGTTGTGGACGTGAGTACAATGCTTAATACCACCAATAATCAGGGAGCGATGCTCGTGGCCTCTAACTTTAACTCATCGTGGTCTGGGTTTTCCGATGATCAGAAGAAAAAAATTATTGAAACTTGTCAGAAGATGTTGAAATCCAAAAAATTAAGGACAAATCCTAATTTTTCGGATTTCTTTGCAACTTTAGTTGCATCCAAAAATGCTAATCTTTCGACTTCCAACCTTGACACCCTATTAGCCATCACTCAATACGCAGTTGAAAAATACGACGGCCAGAAATTGAATACATATTTTTCTACAATAAGGCTGGTTGTGGAAAAAGGAATGGTTTATTCTTCAGGATATAACAGACTCTATTTTAAAGGGGGATCCTACAACTTCAGAATGGTAAAAGCAAAGGAGGAAGCTTCTGTAATAGACCAATATGACCAGCAAATTGCAAAGGAGGAACAGCAGGATCAGTCCCAAACTCAAACAACAGATGAGGGCTGGGGCAATGCTAAGGACATGGATAAGAAGAAAAACGAGTTTTTTAGTGATTGGGATAATCCGCAAGCAGAAGAAAATAGCTGGGGAACAATGGAGGAAAATCAACCTAAGCAGGAAGAACAAAATATTTATAACATTGGCTATGTACCAGCTCCTCAACCTCCGATAGATGGAGCAGTTATTGAATTTAAGGATGTTGACTTTACATTTGTAACAGCCTCTGATAGTACGACTCTCAAAGGTACAAGCGGCAGCCTGATGCTGAAAAATAATCTATTTGTTGGTAAGGGAGGAAAATTTGACTGGACTATGGCTGGTTTTGGACCGGATGAAATAACTGCAGAGTTAAAAGATTACAACTTTCCTGTTAAATCTACCAAGTTGGTTTGTGAGAGTGCGATTCTGACTTATCCAGCCAAAACAGATGCGAAAGTTGAAGGAATTTTTGAGTTCAACAGTAAGAAGCATAAGACCTTTGAGGATTGTCAGTATCCAAGATTCAAATCATATGAAAGTAATATTGATATCAAAGGTCTTGGGGAAAATATAAAGTATCATGGAGGTTTGTCTCTTGCCGGAAGAAGGATGTATAGCTCCTCTGTTGACGAAGGAACAGCATCTATAGAAATTCTTCATGAAGGGAAAACTAAGATCAGATCTGTATCTCCTCGGTTTACAATGACAGATTCTACGATCACCTCTGATGTTTCAGGTATTGTTTTATATCAAACCGAAACAGATTCAATCTTCCACCCGGGAGGTAGTTTAAAGTATAATAAAAACAGCGCAACTGTTCGTATCACAAAGCCAAATGGCTACAGGCATTCTCCATTTCTTGATAGTTATCACAAGATAGAAATTGTAGCAGATGCACTTTCCTGGAATCTTGCAGGATCTCAAATTGATTTTAATATCACTAATGGAAGGGATCAGATCCCCGCACTTTTTGAATCGGAGGAATATTTTAGTGGAGACAAATATTCAGGAATGCAAGGGATGTATAAGTTTCACCCTCTTCAAATGATCGTGGCTCATGCAGACAAAACAAAGTCTGATGTGATGTTTGCCGATGACGTAGCAAAAGCTTATAAAATTGAACCTCTTACTGTAAGAGGAGCAATGGTGCAGTTAATGAAAACCGGATTTATTGACTATAGTGTGAAATCTGGCGAAATCAAGCTGAGAAGAAAAGCTAGACACTATGTACTTTCCCGCAGAGACAAAAAGGATTATGATAACATTACCTTTGTTTCTATTAGTCCGGGTGGCGCCAATGCAACTTTGGACCTTAGCACTAATGAACTCTTGGTAAGAGGGGTGGATAAAATTTATATCAGTGACTCTCTTAATGTAAACTTTGTTCCTGACAAGAGAGAGCTCAAAATTTTGAAAAACCGTGACTTCTCTTTCCACGGAAAAATCAATACTCAGAACTTTCAGTTCATTGGGAATGATTTCAATTTTGTTTATGACAGCTTTCTGGTACACTTAAAAACTATCGACCAGATAAGACTTGCCGTGGAGTCTAAAGAAAAAACAGAAAAAGGAAAAGCAAGAGTTTTGGGCAATGAATTGAGATATTCATCTGGAACACTTTACATCAATAAGCCAGATAATAAGTCAGGAAGAAAAAGAATTCCTGCTTACCCTATCTTTGATGCTACATCTGGGGCAACGGTGTTTTTTGATAAACCAACAATTGCCAATGGCGCGTATGATACTACTATTAAGTTTAAAATTCCACCATTTAAAATAGACAGTTTAAGTAGTGATGACCCCCAGGCCATTGGTTTTGATGGAAGCTTTGAAACTGGTGGAATATTCCCTGAGTTTAAGGAGAAACTTATTGTAATGCCGGATTATTCTTTGGGATTTGTTCATGAAGTGCCCAAAAATGGTTATCAGCTGTATACTGGAACCGGAACATACTACAACAAAATATCTCTTGATAATAAAGGTATTCGTGGAGAGGGAGACATTACCTATTTAAATGCAGTTTTAAAATCTAAGGACTTTGCATTTTTTAAAGACTCGGTGCTTACGGAGGGGACATCAGTCGTCAATAAAGAAGGTACCTGTGCTCAGGCTTCATCTCAGGATGTTCATTACCCTGATATGATGGTCAATGATTATAGACTGAAATGGTTGCCGAAAGCAGACAGTATGTTCATATCTAATGCAAAAGAGCCCATCAAATTTTATAAAAACACAGGAGACATGCATGGTACTGCCATTCTTACTAAGAATGGTATGTTCGGAAAAGGAGTGCTTATCACCAGAGGCTCCGAATCTGAATCACCTAAATTCCATTTTGAACAAACTAGGTTCGCAGCGCGCGAGACACTTTTCAAAGTTAAATCTGATAACCCTGATAAACCTGCATTGAAATGTGAACAGGTAAAACTGAATTTCGATCTTGATCAAAGCATTGCCCAGTTTAGTCCCGAGCAACAGGGCTTTGCAAGTAATGAGTTCCCATATGCTCAGTATAAAACTTCCCTAGATGAAGGTACTTGGGATCTGAAAAAGAAAAAGATCTTCATGAAAATGCCGGAAGGAGGAAATATCAATAAGTCATATTTCTACTCTACCAGACCAGATCAGGATAGCTTGGTGTTTAATGCAACAGATGCAGTTTATGACATGGAAAAGCTGACACTTAACGTGTATGGAATTCCTTATATTAAAGTAGCAGACGGATTGGTGTATCCTGATAGTAGTAAGGTTATAGTGGAAGAGAATGCGGTTATGCGTACGTTAAAAAACGCAAGGATTGTACTCGATTCCGTTACCAAATACCACAATTTGTATGATGGTATTATTGATATTGAGGGTAGAAAGAAATTTGCAGGAGAGGCAACTTACCAATATGTTAACCTGGGTGCAGATACACTTTCATTCAAATTCCAGGATTTCAGACTTGTGGAATCTGAGAAGAAGAAAGAAGGAGCGCATACGGTGGCGATGGGAGCTATCAGGGAAGAAGACAGCTTGGAAGTGGCACCAAAAATCCTTTATAAAGGTAAAGTTACCCTTTTTGCAGAAAAGAAATTCCTTGCCTTTGACGGTTTCCTGAAGCTCGATCTTAAAGGAGCATTGAGCTATTCTCAATGGTTGAAGTATAATAATGATGGATCTAATGCGGACGTAGTAATCAATGTTGACAATGCCGTAGCTGGAAATGGAACACCATTGACAACAGGTATGTACTTTGACACCAGATCGAATGAGATGTATACTACATTTATCTCACAAAAGCGAAATCAGCTAGATCATGATATCTTTAGTACCAAGGGAGTACTTGAGTATATTGCACAAAAAGGATTGTTCCGTGTCGGACTTCCGGATAGACTTTCAGGTAAAACAAAACAGGGTAGCATTTTTTCATATGATGATGCTAATTCCACTTCAGAATTTTCAGGAAGATTTAATCTTCTTAAAGAAAATAAGAATATTACACTGGATGCAGCAGGTTTTGGAAAATCAGACCTTACAAATTTTAAATATGAATTTAATACAATATTGTCATTCAATTTTAAGGTAAATTCCTCAGTGTTGACAGCTGTTGGTAAAAATATGAAGACGATGTCTGCTGCTTTCCCATTAGATACTTCTGAGACTTCGGAAAAAATATTTGCAAGAGATACTGTTTTAGTATATAAGTTGGCAGAATTAATAGGAAATCCAGGCGCAGAAAAGTATAAAAGTCAAAAATCTCTTGGATATGCGCCGCTGGCAATGATTGACAGCGATTTTGGGAAAAATGTAGTATTCTCAGATGTAAATCTGAAATGGTCTACAGAGTATAAAGCGTTTTATAGTGTAGGTACCATATATGTGTCAAATATTTTAAAAGATGACATAAATAAGGCAATGCCTGGACATATCGAGATTAAGAAGACACCTAAAGGTGATGTGATTAATATATATCTTGAAGCAGGTCCTAATTCCTGGTATTACATTACTTATGATGACAACAGGTTTGCAGTGACATCTTCAAATGACGAAGTAAATTCAATATTAGCCGGAAAATCAAAAGGTGAAATGGCTGATCGTTCAAAATTCTTCTATGTCAAAGCTGAACCAGTTGAAAAAACCAGGTTCGTGACTATGTTTAAGGAAAGATATCTTGGAATTCAGGAAGACTTGAACGAATCTATACCTGAAAGTCAGGAATATGAGCAGGAGGAGGCCCCTCAAGATGAAGTACAAGAAGAGGCTCCAGCAGAGGAAACTCCTGCCGTAGGAGAGGAGCCTGCAGAAGCCGAATCTCCTGCGAAGAAATCTAACAAACCTGCTAAAAAAGGTAAAGAAGACACCAAGAACTACGATAAATATAAACTTCCAGATCAAAATCTTGATCAAGGAGAAGAGGGGCCTGCGGAAGGAGATAAGCCAGATCCTTCAATAGAGGACAGAAAAAAACAGCAACAGGATCAACAAAAGATGAAAAATTTATTCGGAAATTAATTTCTCAGGAATTTTCATTTAAAGATTTTGGTTCGGACAAAAGAGATTAAAAATCGATGTTGGTTTTTTAATCTCTTTTGTTTTATTAATCAAATTTGGTATTTTTCAAAAATTAACATTTTGTTAAGGTTACACGTAAGTAAGAAACATGAGCATATTATTTATAACAATTGGAATTGTTTTTGCCTACCTGATAGGATCACTTCCTACAGCAATATGGTATGGTAAAGCTTTCTTTGGTCTGGATGTGAGGGATTTCGGTAGCGGAAATGCCGGCGCGACAAATACCTTCAGGGTAATGGGAAAAAGGGCTGGCATTATAGTTATGCTGGTGGATATATTAAAAGGATGGACTGCGACTAACAGCGCATTCTTTCTTGCATATTATAATTTGATTGATCATCAGGATCTTGTTTTATACAAGCTATTTTTCGGATTGGCAGCGGTAGCAGGACATATTTTTCCTGTTTACGAAAGATTTAAGGGGGGAAAGGGTGTAGCGACCCTTTTGGGAATGATATTATCTATACAATCCGAAGCTGCTCTTCTTTGTATTTTGGTTTTTCTGGTTGTATTTCTGGTATTTAAATACGTATCCCTTGGTTCAATGACCTCTGCATTGGCATTCCCTATTTTGTTATGCCTTCCAAGGTTTAGTCCAAATCAGCCAATTGTTGTGCTATTTGCTTTCGCAATTTTTGCTTTGGTGGTTATCACTCACCAAAAAAATATTGTCCGTCTTCTTCATGGAGAGGAGAATAAAGCAAAAATCAGAATCAGAAGACGCTAAAATTATTACGGGGCCAAATAAATGGCCCCTCCGCAATTATCTTTCATAGAGCCTGTTACTGAGCTCAAACTATTTACCTCATTTCTCCATCTTAGCGTTCCTAAAAAGGCAAATATTAATGCCTCTTTAAATGAGACTATTTTAGCTTCCGGAACAATGAATTCGATTCCATTACCGGACTTTTCCTGGAAAAGGCCCACAAGGAATTCATTAAATGCTCCACCTCCAGTAATCAGAACTTTGCTATTATCTGAAATTTCATTCTTTTTAATAATGTCAGTTACTTTTTCTGCAATGTGATGGCAAAAAGTATTCAGTAAATTTTCAATGCTGTCTTTTGTATTTTCTATCAGAGGAATAAATAGATTGTCAACATGTTCTTTACCAAGGGATTTTGGAATTGGTTGAGAATAGTAATTAATGTGAGAAAGCGCCTCCAGTAATTTTTTATTAGTGACGCCAGCCTTAGCCAAAGCTCCTCCATGATCAAATAGATGCCCCTTATGTGCTGCCAGTAAATTTAAAACCATATTTGCAGGGCAGATATCAAAGGCGATTCTTTTGCCAGAATTGTCATCGTAGGAAATATTTGCAATGCCACCAAGATTCAGGCAAAAGTCAAATTCCTTAAATAATAATTTATCTCCAATAGGAACTAAAGGTGCTCCTTGTCCCCTGAGCGCTACATCCAGTGATCTGAAATCGCAGACTACAGGAAGATTGCTTGCTGCCGCAACTGCAGCGCCATTTCCAATCTGAGTAGTAAATCTATTTTCTGGCTGATGAAAGATGGTATGACCATGGGTGGAAATAAAATCTACAGGAATATTTAGTTTATCAAGAAAGTTTTTTACCGCATTTCCCTGAAAATATCCAAAGTCAAAATCCAGCTTGGCAAGACTTTCAGCAGAGCCTTTCATCACATTTTTCAAACTGTTTCTGCGCGCTTCGTCATATTCGAAAGTTGTAGCTTCCAGTATTTCGTAGCTCCATTTATTCTCCCTAAGTTCAAACTTACAAACCGCGATATCCAGTCCGTCAAGAGATGTTCCGGACATAAGCCCTGCAACTATATAGGTGTTTTTCATGATTCAATCTTCAAACAAATGGGATAAAATGAAACAGCTTCGCAAATTTTATTATTATTTTTGAATTTATGAACCTGGTCATAGATTCTGGCAATACATTAATAAAACTCGGATTATTCGAAAATGGTATTCTTGAGAAAGTTTTTACTACAAATGATTATAACCAACTGACAAGAATAATTTCCGGATTTGATATAAAAAGAGCAATTATAAGCAGTGTAAGGAAGGATCAAGACATTATTAAAGAGAAAATTTTATTTAAGGTAAACCCTCTTTTGTTAAGTTCAGGCCTTCAATTCCCTTTTAATAATAATTACGAAACACCTCAAACTCTTGGGCCTGATAGAATTGCGGGTATTGCAGGAGCTTATCAACTTTATCCAGGGAAAGCCAACCTGGTCATAGATGCGGGAACCTGTATTACCTATGATTTTATTGATAAAGAAAAAAATTATTATGGAGGAGCAATTTCTCCTGGGATTTCCATACGATTTAAGGCACTAAATACGTTTACAGCAGGCTTACCCTTAGTAGAAAAAGAAGAAAATATTTCTTTTATCGGAAAAAGTTCAAAAGGATCCATTCTAAGCGGAGTTTTAAATGGAGCCACTGCGGAAATTCAAGGTATGATTGGGGAGTTTAAAAAAAATGATCAGGAATTGAATGTAATAATGTGTGGTGGTGATGCAAGATTTTTTGAAAGAAGATTAAAAGAAGCCATCTTTGTGGTTCCCGATTTGGTTTTAATTGGGCTAAATAGCATTTTGGAATATAATGAGAGATTTTTATAGGATTTTACTAGCACTCCTGATTTCTTTAACAGCTTTTCAGGCAACAGCTCAGTTAACGGAAAATTCACCTTATTCACGCTTTGGTTTAGGAGATCTTTATCCCACCGGTAGCATCAGGAATATTGGAATGGCAGGTGTCGGGGTCGCATCTCCGAACCTTGAGTATATCAACTTCCTGAACCCTGCCCTGCTTACAACAAATAGACGGCTGAATCTGGATACAACATTTAAATATACCATGTTTGAAGGCGCATTGTATGGGGTGGGAAGGTCAATAAGTGACGGTACACTAAAGCAACAGAGTAAGTCTGTCAATTTTCAATATCTAAATATTGCTTTTCCTATTTCTAACCGTTGGACAACAAGTATTAGCCTTAACCCATACAGCAATATGAGTTACGATTATTACAATAACGTTGGATTTGACACAAGCGGAATAGCTGTAAGTACATCCAATATTGGTACAGGTGGAGTTTATACACTTAACTTTGCCAATGGTGTGGATTTAACGAAAAATTTCTCCGCCGGCTTAACAGCATCCTATGTTTTTGGCTCAACAAATGAGGATTATTTCACTCAGCTTACTTCTCTTGACCTTTCTGTACAGGATCAGAAATATGGAATTCACCAGAGAACTTCTTATTCGGGATTTAATTTTAAGCCAGGTTTGGCATACAGAAATGTTTTGAAAGCGGCTACCAAAGAAGAAGAGGAGCATATTTATTATAACCTTGGCGCGACCTATGATTTTTCTGCTGGTTTAACATCCAGAAGAGAACAGGTCAGGCAAATAAAAACTGATAAAGATGCTTTGAGCGAAGATTCTACTATTAGTAATGTTAAGATGAATGCGGTGCTGCCCTCAAAACTATCAGTAGGTTTTAGCATCGATAAGCCTGTTGATTGGAGTATTGGTGTCGATTTTACCTATTTGAGCTATAGTAAATACAAAAATTTCGATGCAGGAATAGATAATTTTAAAAATGGCTATAAAATTGCTCTTGGGGGTGAATACAAACTGAAGGGTCAGGAAGTGATGAAAATGCCTATATTAAGAGCAGGATTTGCATATCAGAAAACACCATTCTTTTTCAATGGAACTCAACTAAATGATTTTTCTGTTTCAATTGGCGGTTCAATACCTGTTGGCCGCAAAGATGCAAGATATAAGTCCAAACCTTTGTCAAGGCTGAATGTCGCTTTGGTTGCTGGCCAGAGAGGCACAACCAATGATGGACTTATTCGTGACAGGTATTTCCAGGTATATCTTAGTTTCCAAACCATTGACAAATGGTTTGAGCGTAGAAGAATTGAATAATATTTAATGAGAAAAGTCTTTTTATTTTTAACAGCCACAGTAATTCTCTTTTCCTGTCAGCAGGCTAAAACCTATGAACAGCTAAAGCCTTATGATGGTCCGGTAATGGAGGTGAATGATATAGAAACAATTTATTCAGATTCCTCTGTCGTAAGGGTTAGATTAAAAGCACCCAAAGAATTAGAATTGCAAAATGGAGATAAGTTGTTTCCAAAAGGAGTATTTATTGAGTTTTTCGATAAAAAAGGGGTTAAAACGTCAACGCTGAGAGGAAATTCAGGGAAGTTGGAAAAGGAAAAGAATCTCTACAATGTTAAAGGAGCTGTGGAAATTAAAAGTATAGAACAGCAGAAGAAAATGAATAGTGAAGAATTATTCTGGGACCCTGGTAAGGATGAAGTTTATTGTGATACAAACACTTTTGTAACAATCACCACACCTACAGAGATTCTGATGGGAAGAGGTCTTAAAACAAATCAGAATTTTACTTCCTATAAAATTTTGCATCCTACAGGAGTTATTGACGTTACCGAATAAATTGAAAATGAAACTTCTGGGAACAATAATATTTTCATTAGGCGTTGTGTTCCTGCTTATAGGAATTCACCAGGCAATGACAGTGGGGTTCAAAGAAAGCTACTGGCTTTTCATGTTATGTTTTATGATGCTGATGTGTTTTCAATGGGTAAAGTCGAAAAGTCCTGGAAAGCAAGAGTATAAAGAAAAGGAAGAGTCTTCAAAGAAAGTTAGGGTTAAGAAATAAATAATTTTATTTCAGAGGTTTATTGATTTTGATTTTGAAAATTAATAATAGTATTTTTGCGGTTCTTTAAAAGAAATTATAATTAAGCAATGGCAATTTTTAACAAAATTAATCAGCATTCCGGGGTTGTTGTAGGAATCGTGGCCGTAGGTCTGGTTCTTTTCTTGGTGGGAGGCGAGGTTTTCGGACCAAATTCCTATTTCCGTAACAGATCCAAAAATGTAGGAGAAATCGCCGGAAAAAGTATTTCCGCTGAAGATTTCCAAAAAAAGGTAGACGAAACAGAAGCTGACTATGTCCTGAGAACAGGCAGAAGTATTGGCGAAAGTGAAAGACCTTCTATTATTGAACAGGCATGGAATGCAAAAATATTTGATATTGCTTATGCAAAGCAGTTTGAAAAACTGGGCCTTACCGTTACTAACGATGAGCTATATGACATGGTTCAAGGCGAGCATATTCACCCTACTGTAATCCAGTTATTTTCTAATCCTCAGACACAACAGTTTGATAAAGCTTTCCTAAAAGAATTCTTTAATAAATTTAAAGAAAGAGATCCTCGTGATCAGCAACTGTGGTACAGTATTGAAAGAGGCATTAAAGAAGAAAGACTTAGAACTAAATATCTTAACCTTTTCAGAAAATCTGTTTATGTGACCTCTGAAGAAGCAAAAAGAGATTATAACAGTCAGAACACTAAAGCTGAAGCTAAATATTTATATGTTCCTTTTTATGCCGTTGCGGACAGCCTTGTTAAAGTTACTGACGATATGTTGTCTGATTATCTGAACAAGCATAAGAATGAGTTCAAAGTTGAAGCAGGAAGATCATTTGACTATGTTACTTTCAGCATTAAACCAAGCAGCGAAGATAGCGCAGCGTTTAAACAAGAACTAGCGGAAGTTAAGAAGGAATTTGCAACTTCTCAGAATGACACTTTATTTATTCAGACAAATTCTGATAATCCTGTTCCTCCTTCATTCAAAACTTTCGGAGAACTACCTGAAGAGTTGAAAAACATTGCTAACAATGTTGTTATTGATAGCATTTATGGTCCTTTTATTACAGCTGGTAAAGTTCAGTTGTACAAGATTAATGATATAAAATCTGATTCTGTTTCTTACGCAAAGGCAAGTCATATCCTTTTTGACACAAGAAATAAATCTGCTGCTGAAAAAGATTCTTTGAAGAAAAAAGCAAACGATGTCCTTAATCAGATTAAATCAGGTGCTGACTTTGCTCAAATGGCAAGAATGTACGGATCTGACGGAACTGCTTCAAGAGGTGGTGATCTGGGCTGGTTTAGCCAGGGTCAAATGGTGAAGCCTTTTAGTGATGCTGTATTCCAGGCCTCTTCAGCGGGGTTACTTCCAAAGTTAACTGAGACAGAGTTCGGTTACCATATCATCAAAGTAACAGGTCCTAAAAACAATAAGAAATATCTTGTAGCTCTTGTTGAGAAGGACATTGTAGCTTCTGAAGCAACAAAAGATGCCGCTTTCAGAAAAGCAGATGAATTTGCTAATTCTATTAAAGATACTGCTGACTTTAATGCAAGAGTAAAAGCAGATACCTTGCAAAAATTCACAGCCACTAATATCAGAAAATCTGACAGATATGTAAACAACCTTTCAAATGCGAGACAAATTGTAAGATGGGCTTTCAATGATGCAGACCTAGAAGAAGTTTCTTCTGTTTTCTCATTGGATGATCAGTATGTAGTTGCGATTTTAACAGGAGAAAGAGAAGAAGGTATCGCATCTGTGAATGATGTAAAAGATGAGCTTACTGCCAAAGTGAGAAATGAAGAGAAAGCAAGACTTATTACTGAAAAGCTTTCAAAACTTTCTGGTTCGTTTGAGAAGATTGCAGCTGAATTTGGTCCTGGTGCTACTTCTGGAGCTGCTCCTGATGTAACCCTTTCCTCTAATTCAATTGCAGCTATTGGTTATGATCCAGTAGCAGTAGGAAAGTTATTCGGCTTGCAAAAAGGTGCGAAGACAGGTCCGTTTAAAGGTGAATATGGTGTAATCAATCTTGAGCTTGTAAGTTTGACTCCTGCTCCTGAAATAGCTGATTACTCTAAATATAAAAATGATCTGATCAATCAAAGAATAGGAAGAGTTGATTACAGTGTGGATGAGGCAATCAGAAAGAATTCCGATATCGTTGATAATAGAGTTAAATTCTTTTAACAATTAGTTGTCAAAATAAAGCATAAAAAAAACCTGAGAATTTTCTCAGGTTTTTTTTATGCTTTTTATGAAAGCCTTAGAGTGATATTTTTCTTTACAGCTTCATAGAACTGTAGCGGTGGCATTGTCCTCCAGTTAGTGATTTCAAGAGTGCCGCCAAAGTTGATATAATAGTCTAGGCGAAATTTTTTCCATTCATCAAGAACAAAATCTCTGAAGTTTACAGCAGCAATCCATCCATCTTCTACATCTTCAAACCATTCTTCATAATAGCAATCATCCGAACCGTGAAAGTTAAGAATGTTTTCTCCCAAAAGAATAAACTGATTTATTCCTTCTCCAAGTAAATGATCAATGACATTCCGTTTAAAATGCATAATATCATTGTGGAGGGTGTCATTCCATTCTCCGAACATTTCAAGTATTGCGATCCCTTTTTCATAATTGATAAAAAGGATTTTTAAATAAAGTGTATCGGACCCTATGTAATCCCATAGCGGATGAATGAAGTATCCATAAATGTTATTGGTATATCCCTGCATATTGTATTCTACTCCATGGAAAGGAGATCGTTCATCATCTGCAGGGTTGTAGTAGTTTTCCCAGTTATAAAATGGTTCTATCTCATGCATGTTTCCTGTACCAGTCTATAGCTTTTCTCACGCTTCCTTGTTCTTCCAGAAGACGTGCAGCTTTTTCGGTTTCAATCTTTAACTCATCCACGATCATTTTAATTCCTCTTTCGATGAGTTTTTCATTACTAAGCTGCATGTCTACCATTTTGTTTCCTTTAACTCTCCCGAGCTGGATCATAACGGATGTACTGATCATGTTAAGGACAAGCTTTTGTGCAGTCCCGGCTTTCATTCTTGTGCTACCGGTAACGAATTCTGGTCCTGTAATTACTTCTACAGGAAAGTGAACTTGTTCAGCGAGTGGCGAATCGGGATTGCAAGTAATGCATCCAGTTGTCAAATTATTACCGCGAGCGGTTTTAACACCTTCCACAACATAAGGCGTAGTGCCGGATGCTGCTATACCTACTACTACATCTTTCGAAGTAACATTGTAAAGTTGTAGGTCAATCCATGCTTGCTGTTCGTCGTCTTCAGCAAACTCTACTGCTTTGCGCAAAGCGATATCACCTCCGGCAATAAGTCCTATTACCCAATCTTCCGGAACTCCGAAAGAAGGAGGACACTCTGAAGCATCCAATACGCCAAGTCTTCCGCTGGTACCTGCTCCTATGTAAAAAAGCCTGCCTCCGGCTTTCATTTTTTCAACGATTGCGGAGACAAGCTTTTCAATTTGTGGGATTGCCTTTTCAACGGCAATCGGAACAGTTATATCTTCCTGATTTATATTTCTAAGAAGTTCACCAACAGACATTTTTTCAAGGTCGTTAAACCTTGACGATGTCTCAGTGATGCGCATGCACGTATTCTTTTTTATAATGATAATCTGTAAGAGATTCCATCGGATCACCTACGATATTTCCGATTGTTACGCCTTTATCAGCTGCTACTTTGTATAGTACATCACTTAGATAGTGTGCAATAGAACCAACAAAATTAACAGGAAGGGTTTTAGCTCCTTCGTATCTCAATATTGATCTGTCAAACATCAACTCAAAGTTGTGGTAGGCAAGATTAAATAAATATGGATCTTTTTGGTTTTCTGCAACAAATCTTGCGAAAGAAGCCAGATATCTGTTAGGAAAAGGTTTTGTGTAAACTTTATCTAACATGTCAGCTTGTCTGTCTGGAGTAAATTCCTCAAACTTCTTTGAAATATGTGCCGGCATTGCTTCTCTGATGTATTCTCTGATAACCATTCTGCCTAGGTATCCGCCACTACCTTCATCACCAAGGAATAAACCAAGACTGTGAATGTTTTTTGTAACATCTTTTCCATCATATGAACAAGTGTTGGAACCTGTTCCGGAAATGCAGGCAATACCAGGAGTATCTCCAAGAGCAGCTTTTGCAGCAGCAAGAAGATCATGATCAACCATTACTTCAGTTCCAGGAAAAGCTTTACGGATGGCAATTGCTACCTGCTCTCTTTGTTCCAAAGCTTCGCATCCTGCACCGTAAAAGAATATTTTCTCAATTTTTTTGGAACCTAACTGAGGTATCAAGTCGTTTATCAGCGTCTGATAAATATCTTCAGTGCTTTGATAATACGGGTTGAATCCAACAGTTTTTGCTGTAGACCTGTTATTGTCTTTGTCGACAATAACCCAGTTTGTTTTGGTTGAACCGCTGTCTGCAATTACTATCATCGTTTAATTTTTTATTTATTGGGAAATATTACAAATTATCAAGGCTTCAATATACCTACAATTTTAAATTTATCAAAAACATTCTCATTATGAGGAGCGTCTTTCATTTCTTCCGTTAAATCCTGTCCCGCCCAATGTTCATAATGCTTACCGCCTCTCCATAATCTTGATTTATTCAATTCATAAATAAAACCATTATAGGCGCACCAGATCTCTTCTTTATCTACTCCGTTTCGCAAGGCAAGCTGTGATCTTGTAAAAGTCGGGTAATCAGACAAATTCATAAAGACTTAAAAGCAGAGGTGGTGTTATAGTAATCCTTTAGAACGGTTTTCAATAACACGATAGGGTCCATTTGTGTTTGAATATCGAGTGCAGTTTTTATCTTTTTTGAAAGTTCGCCTGCTGGAATCATGTTACCAGAAGCTTCATAGACCTTTATTGCCTCTTTGATAATTTCCATATCTCGATCATTTAACCTGTCAACACCGGTAAATACCGGAACATAGTTATTTTCCGGGTTCACAAAAAGCGTGTTATCCAGACTGTATTGTTTTTTTAGTCGAATTACAGTTGTGCCTGCCAGAAGATCCCCAAGCCTTTGTCCCTTCCGAGTTGCTGCTATAGTAAGCATGGCAACGCCACCATAGAAGAACAAATCAATGGGCCTGAGTACCCATCTTAGAAAGTAATTCAAAAAATTACATTCTTTACCATCAATTCTGACGACTTTTAAACCTCTGCTTTTCATCCCAGGCGATTGGCCATTCATAAATGTTTCAAACAATAGCTGATATAAAAAAGGCGGAATTGCAAAAAGGAAGTATACGAGCGGGTTATTACCTCCAATATAGCCTACAATAATTGCTAAAAGTATAATGTATGAAATGATAATAAGATAATCCCTGAAATTTGCGACAATTCTATCCCAAATTGAGGCAATTTCGTATTCTATAACTACATTTTGTGGGGTTTGAATCTTAAGGGTTTGCATCTCAGCAGAAAATTTATAAATTTTATGAAATATACTTATTTTTTATGAGGGAAGCGGCTTTTATAAAGCAAAATTCGGAGAAGTGGAAAAAATTTGAAATCCTGCTGGGAGAAAGATATACAGGAGATCCTGATAAGTTATCAGAACTGTTTATTGAACTTACTGATGACCTATCGTATGCACAAACTAACTATCCTTCAAGTAAAATTACTATATATCTTAATGACCTCACATTAAGAGTTCATGGAAATATTTATAAAAATAAAAAGGAAAAAAGTGGAAGGTTCTTCTCGTTCTGGAAGTCAGAACTTCCATTAACTATCTATAGAAATAGAAATGCACTCCTTGCCTCTCTTATTATCTTCGCGATATCTATTGCAATGGGAGTAATATCTGCATATTACGATGATTCTTTTGTTAGGATAATTCTCGGAGATAATTATGTAAATATGACGATCAGCAATATTGAAAGAGGTGACCCAATGGCTGTGTATAAAGGAGAGGGTGAGACAAATATGTTTCTTTTCATTACTTTTAATAATATCAGAGTAGCATTCATGACCTTTGCCGCCGGTGTGGCATATGCTTTAGGCACAGTTTACTTTCTATTTACCAATGGCGTTATGCTCGGGGCATTTCAGACTTTTTTTTACAAGTATGATTTGTTACTTCATTCCGTACTAACTATTTGGATCCATGGTACAATAGAAATTTCTTCTATTGTAATTGCAGGAGGAGCAGGACTAGTACTTGGCAATTCATTGTTATTTCCTGGTACATATTCAAGGGGAGTTTCTCTGATGAGAGGTGCTCGAGAAGGTGCCAAGATAAGTTTGGGACTTGTCCCTTTGTTTATTGTAGCTGGCTTTTTAGAAGGCTTTGTTACTAGACATACAGAAATGCACAATGCCATAAAACTATTAATTATCCTGGTTTCCGCAGGCTTCATAATTTATTACTTTGTTTTCTATCCTAAATTAATTCACAACCGATACAACCATGCAACAAAAAATTAATTTTCGTCAGTCAAGAGATTTGGGTGATATTATAAGCATTACTTTTTTATTCCTGACAGCGAATCTAAAACCCTTGCTGATGGCCATTTTGTTTATCTCGGGCCCTTTTATCTTATTAGGAGGGATTGGCTTTGGACTTTATTATTCATTTATCATGAGTTCAGCTATGGGTGGTGGCGTGCCGGATTTGCTATTGTTTCAAAACATGGGATTGCAGTTTATATTATTGTATCTCATTCTAACCGCAGGTTCTCTGGTGTTTTTTATTACTATATATGAGTTTATGTATTTGTATATAAATAACATGGATACCTCTGTCGGTGAAGTTTGGAAAGGTGTGAAAAAGAGATTTCCTCTTGCTCTGAAAGTGATTTTCGGTTCAATTTTTCTTATGGGCTTAACCTTTGCTATAATTGGAGGACTGTTGTTTCAATTGTTTTTTGCAGGAGGAAGCCTTGGGTTTTTTCTGAGCTTTATCACAATTGTCCTGTCAATAGCACCATTTTTCTATATAGCCGTAACTTTGTCTTTGTTGATGAGCGTTTGCCTTTTTGAGCAAAAAGGATTTTTTGCAGGACTCAAGCGTTCATTCAGCCTGATTGCTGGAAAGTGGTGGAGAACATTCGGATTAATTTTTGTTTTTACTCTTATCTATTCAGGTGCATCTTTCGTATTCGCGGTACCAATGTATGCAGCACTTGGCATAGAGATGTTCTCACAAATCAATGGCAATGAAGTTTCGCCTCTTATTAAGATTGCTACAGCTGCTTCTTCTGCTCTTTTACTTGTCGGAAGTTACCTTGTTTCATCAATTTTGTTAATTGGTATTAATTTTCATTATTTCAGCTTAGCAGAGGAGAAAGACGCAACAGGCTTGCTGGAGAGAATTGATTCTTTCGGATCCATTTCATCTGAATCTAAAAATGTTGAAGAGTATTAAGATTTATATAACATCAGTTTTATTGGTATTCACTATTCCGGTACTCTTCTTTTCTGATTGCTTTGCACAGGCTGATACCATTGCTTTGCAGCTGAATCAACAGAAGTTTGATGTGCAGGAATGGAATGAACTAAGATCAGAACCAGAGTTTAATTATCATCCTCAGGCAAATGCTTTTTTTGACTGGTTGGGAGAAATCTTTGGATCCTTTCTCAGAAGCTTGTTTAGCAAGGATTTTAAGATGGGTAATACTAAGTGGATAGATTATGTCATCTATGCAATTGCTATTGCAATCTTTATATGGTTTTTGATAAAAGTTATTAAGGCAGACAAAGGATGGCTTTTTTGTAGAAGTAAAGAAGCAGAAAAACAAAACCCTGTATTTACAGAAGAAGATATTCAAGGCTCAAACCTTGATGAAGCTATAGCAAAGGCAATTAAAGATGAGGATTACAGATTAGCTGTCAGATATTTATTCCTTTCAAATTTGAGCAATCTGAATAGCCTTCAGCTGATACAATGGGCTCCAGATAAAACAAACCGGGATTATTCAAGAGAATTAAAGAAAAAGGAATATTCTGAAACATTTAAAGAGAATGCATCGGCATTCGAGAGAATCTGGTATGGAGAATATATTCCCGATAAGCATTTATTTGAGAAGCTGAGAGAGGATTTCAGGAGTTTTGACAGGAGGGTCGCAAGATGAAGAAAAAAGAAGTGAAATATGGATTGGCTTTACTGTCGCTATTTGCTCTACTGATCGTTGTGGAGTATAACCAACCTGAACCTATTGATTGGTCACATACTTATTCTGTTGAAAAGAAAGGTCCTTTTGGGGCTTATGGTTTGTTTAAGTTATTGCCTGGGTACTTTAAAAATTCAAAGATAACTACTGCCAGAAAGACAATCTTTGAAATAGAAAAGGATTATGCTGATTCAACCTATAACTACATCATCATTGGAGATGAATTTAATCCTTCAAATGAAGATATTGTGGCAATAAAATCCATTCTTAACAAAGGGAATGATGTATTTATAGCCGCTTCTTATTTTTCAAAAGAGGCAGAGGATTCATTAGGTTTTTATACAGGTGCAAAATTTTTCAAAGATCTTAATTTAAATAGTGATTCTTTATACAAAAAAGCTTCGGATACTATTCAACTGAGCTTTGTGACTCCCTATTGGGAGAAGCATAACAACTACATGTTTGAAAATAATCATCTTGTTGCCATATTTGATAGCTTAGAGAAACATCCTGATAATAAAGTGTTGGCTGCTACTGCTAAAGGAGAGCCGATTATGATACATAAGCGCATTGGAAAAGGGAGGCTGTTTCTCTCAACAATCCCTCTAGCATATACCAACTATTATTTTACTCAGCAATCAGGAAAGAGGTTTATTGAAAAAAGCTTTAATTTTCTTCAGCCGAATAGAAAAATATTGTGGGATGTTTACTATCATGGTGAAGTAGTGGTGTCAACAAATCCTTTGAGATTTGTGCTTGAAAATAATGCACTGCGTTATAGCCTTTATCTTACAATGCTGGGTGCCTTTCTTTTTGTTATGTTTGAAGGAAAGAGAAAGCAACGTATTATTCCAATTATTGAGCCTGTGACAAATAACTCACTTGAGTTTATAAAAACAGTTAGCAATCTTTATTTTTCAAAAGGGAATCACAAAAATATAGCTGATAAAAAGATTGTGTATTTTTTCGATTATGTAAAAAATCATTATTACATACATGCTTCTGATACTGCCTTTAAGGACAGACTTGCGGCCAAGTCTGGATTAGAAGAGGCAAGGGTCAATCACTTGCTAAAATACATAGAAACGATAAAGAGTAGATCCTCTCTTAATGGAGATGATTTGATTAAATTAAATAACCTGTTAGAAGACTTTTTTAAAAATTGCAGATAATATGCAAAACGAAATGTTTGAAAATAAAATAGATCTGAGCGTAGTTGCCAATTCAATTGCGAAGATAAAGGATGAAGTAAGGAAAGTTATAGTTGGCCAGGAGACAATGGTAGAGCTACTGTTGGCTTCGATATTAGCTGATGGACATGTTTTGATTGAGGGAGTTCCAGGTGTAGCAAAGACGCTTACATCAAAAGTATTGGCAAGGACAATATCGGCAGAATTCAGCAGAATCCAATTCACTCCAGATTTAATGCCTTCGGATGTGACAGGAGTTTCTGTCTTTAATCAGAAAACTAGTGAGTTTGATTTTAAGAAAGGGCCAATATTTTCCAATATAGTATTGATTGATGAGATTAACAGAGCTCCAGCAAAAACTCAGGCAGCGTTGTTTGAGGTGATGGAAGAAAGACAGATTACTATAGATGGAAATACATATCTGATGGACCCACCTTTTATGATCCTTGCAACACAGAATCCCATTGATCAGGAAGGGACATATAAGCTTCCTGAAGCTCAGCTGGATCGTTTTCTTTTTAAAATCGTTGTAAGGTATCCTCAGGCAGAGGAAGAATTTTTAATTTTGAAAGATGCCCATGTGAATGGCAGCAGGGCTAATTTATCAAAAGTTGCTGCTGTTTTATCCAAGCAGGAAATAAAAGAAATAAGAGAAGCTGTTCAGAAGGTCCATGTAGAAGATCACCTTATCCGCTATATTACTTCAATTATTCAGGAAACAAGGAACAATGCATCATTGTATCTTGGAGCTTCCCCAAGAGCTTCCGTAGCGATATTAAGAGCATCAAAAGCTATAGCGGCTATAAGAGGTAGAGACTTTGTAACTCCGGAGGATATTCAGGAAGTAACTTCTCCTGTACTTGAACACAGAGTAGTCGTAACTGCCGAAAAGGAGATGGAAGGTACTACAGTTAGTGATGTGCTGAAACAAATTATTAAAAAGATAGAAGTGCCGAGATAGATGAAATTATTGAAGTCTCTTTATTTTAACTTATTATTTTTTTTCCTGATTGGAGGCAATGTGGTATTCTACATAATGGCCTTCTTTTTTCCATTTTTGTTGTTGCCGGCATCCATTATATTAGCATGTTTGGTGGTAGTTTTGTGTATTGATATAGCAATCTTATACAGGCTTAAGGCAGGAATAAATGGTGGCAGAATATGCTCAGAAAGATTTTCTAATGGTGATGAAAATCAAATATTAATTAGAATAAAGAATAACTATCCTTTTACTGTTAAAGCAACTATCATTGATGAAATTCCTTTTCAGTTTCAGAAACGAGATTTTGAGATCCATGAAACATTGAAGCCAGGGATTGATAAGGAAGTACGGTATTCTTTAAGACCGGTGAAAAGAGGAGAGTATAGTTTCGGGACTATAAACATTTATGCTCAGTCGCCCTTTAGACTTATCAAAAGAAAGTATATGTTCGATGGTGCATTTAATGTAAAAGTCTATCCTTCTTTTCTTCAGATGCGCAAATATGAGCTGCTTGCTTTTACGGATAAACTCAGAGACCAGGGGATAAAGAAGCTTAGAAAGCTAGGACACAATCTTGAGTTTGAGCAAATAAGAGACTATAGTCTTGGCGATGATATCAGAAGTATCAACTGGAGAGCTACAGCGAGAAGAGGACATCTGATGGTCAATCAATATCAGGACGAAAAGGCACAGGATATTTACAGCATCATTGACAAAGGAAGAACCATGAAGATGCCTTTCAACGGCATGACACTGCTTGACTATTCAATAAACAGCAGTCTTGTAATGTCTAACATTGCACTGAAGAAAGATGACAAAGCGGGTTTGGCAATCTTCTCCAATAAAGTAACATCTTTTGTTAAAGCTGACAGAATATCTACTCAGTTAAATACAATATCAGAGACGCTGTATAATGAAAAAACAGCCTACCCTGAACATGACTTTGCTTCGCTTTATGTCTATCTCAGCAGGAAGATATCAAGAAGAAGCCTTTTAATGATCTATACAAACTTTGAGGGCATTACTTCGGCGAGGAGGCAACTTTCATATTTGAAGAAGCTTTCTGCCAGGCATCTTGTAGTCGTGATATTTTTTGAGAATACTGAATTAAGTAAAGTTGCTAATTCATTAAATTCTACTTCTCTTGAAGAGATCTATACAAAGACTATTGCTGAAAAGTTCTTATATGAGAAAAGGCAGATCAGTATTGAATTCCAGAAGTATGGTATCTATACTATTTATACCACCCCTGAAGCACTTACTGTAAATACAATTAATAAATATTTGGAGTTGAAATCTAGAAATCTTATATAGGGAACTAATTAATAGGTAAAATAAAAGCCCTCAAGAGAATTCTCCTGACGGCTTTTATTTTATTGTTATAGGTTTTAGCAATTTGTCCCATCCACATCACACGAATCGCCTTGCAAAGGCGTTTCTGCTGCAATATCTGTAAGTGCTTTTACAAAAACATCAGCAGGTTGTGCTCCGGAGATGCCATACTTATCATTGATAATGTAAAAAGGAACCCCTGAAACACCGGCACCTTGAATAAAACGTTCAGACTCTTTTACTTCATTCAAGCCTTCATCTGATTCTAAAAGGGCTTTTACTTTTTGAGCTTCAAGACCCGCTGAAGCTGCGACAGAAATAAGATTTTCTTTTTGGGTAAGATCTACTCCATCTTCAAAATATGCTTTAAAAAAAGCTTCTACAGTTGCTCTTTGATTGCCTGTTTTCTCAGAAAACCAAATGATTCTGTGTGCGTCCAGTGTATTAGGAGATTTTAATTGTTTGCTAAAGTCAAACTTGAGCCCATCCTGTGCAGCCACACCTGTGACGTTGCCAGTGATCTGCTCATATCTTTCTTCTCCACCGAATTTGTTAGAAAGATATTCTTTCTGGTTATAACCCTCTTTGGGAGTACCAGGGTTTAATTCAAAAGGCAGATAGCTAATGTCAAAATCGTAATCATTTTTAAGTTGATCCATCGCTTTCTCGATTCTTCTTTTACCGATATAGCACCATGGGCATACTACATCAGATGCAATGGCAATTTTTATTTTTGGTTTCATAAAGAACAGTTTATTCTATTTTAAGATAAGTAAGAAGCGGAATAGTTCCTTCAATTAATTATTTAACAAATAACCATAGTTTAACGACTTTTAAAAGAGATTTTATAAAGATTTATTACAAGGGAACTCAATTTTGTTGAAGAGGTGTAATGGGCTATTTCTTGCCTTAGATCAACGATTAATAAAATCAAACAAGCTAGTTTTACATCAGAAATAACAATTAAAGTTATGGCAATGAGAAATATAGAAATCGTAGCATCTCCCAACGCACCTCATATGGTAGGAGATGGCTTCAGGGTACATAATTTCATTCCTAGCAGATTTCGTCTGGATATGCAAAGAATGGATCCATTCATTATGATGGATTATAATTCTAAGTTTTATTTTCCTCCTACACAAAAACCAAAAGGGGTTGGTGTTCATCCCCATAGAGGTTTTGAAACAGTGACGATTGCTTATAAAGGTAAGGTTGCTCATCATGACAGTACCGGAAATAAAGGCATTATAGGTGAGGGAGATGTACAATGGATGACTGCAGCATCAGGTGTATTGCATAAAGAGTATCATGAAGAAAATTTCAGCAAGACAGGTGGAGATTTTCAAATGGTTCAGCTTTGGGTCAACCTCCCTGCAAAGGATAAGATGTCTCGGCCAAAGTACCAGGCAATTACAAATGAAGAAATCAGTAAGGTTAACCTGCCGGACAATGCAGGAGTTATTGAAGTGATTGCAGGAGAATATCAGGGAATTAAGGGCCCTGCATTTACCTTTACACCAGTGAACATGCAGAATGCGAAATTGAACAAAGGCGGAAAGGCTACATTTTCATTTCCTTCTGATTATAATACTGTGATTCTGGTTATTGAAGGAAGTGTAAAAGTTAATGACAAAGAAAATGTTCCTACAGATCATCTTGTTCTTTTCGAAAATAACGCTGAAGATTTCACTATTGAGGCTTTAGAGGATTCAATTGTTCTGGTTTTAAGCGGTAAGCCAATTAATGAGCCTATCTACGCTCATGGTCCTTTTGTGATGAATACAAAGGCAGAAATAATGCAGGCTTTTGAAGATGTAAATAGTGGAAAATTCGGATATTTGGAAGACTAAGATTCCCGACTATGTCCAATATTAAACTTATTATAGAAGAACGTCCGACACATATAGGAAAATTTATGGTCGGGCGTTTGCTTCCATTCAAAGAAAAGAGAATGGTAGGTCCGTTTATATTCATCGATCATATGGGCCCTGCAAAGATGAATGAATCAGAGAATATTGATGTGCCGCCTCATCCGCATATAGGGCTTTCAACACTTACTTATCTTTTCGAAGGAAGTATCATGCATCGAGATAGCCTTGGTGTGGAGATGGAAATTAAGCCTGGTGCAGTAAACTGGATGACGGCAGGCAAAGGCATTGTACATTCAGAGAGAACTCCTGAATATCTCAGAGGTTCTGACAAAGTTTTGCACGGATTGCAGATATGGGTTGCATTGCCCAAGGAATATGAAAAAGATGAGCCTTCATTTGTTCATGTAGAAGAATCTGAAATTCCTGAATGGAAAAAAGATGGTGTTAATTTTAAACTAATAGCAGGGGAAGTAATGGGTAAGAAATCGCCGGTTCCAGTCTATAGTCCTCTTTATCTTTTGGAACTAAAGACAATATCAGGGGCAAAATTATCCATAGGTAACGAGCTTTTTGGTGAGAGTGCAATGTATATCCTTGAAGGAAGTGTAAGCAGCGAAGGCAATACATTCGGCACCAAACAGATTCTTGTTGCAAAAGATGCTACACTATGTGAATTTGAAATGGGGCCAAATACTAGCATATATATTTTTGGAGGAATGCCTTTTGATGAGGAAAGATTTATCTATTGGAATTTTGTTGCTTCTGATAAAGACACTATCGAAAGAGCTAAAGAAGATTGGAAGGAGCAGAGATTTCCTAAGATCAAAGGAGAGAAAGATTTTGTGCCCCTACCATCAAGGTAAGTTTAATAATGAGAATAATTTATTCCTGATAATATCAATTGATGCGATCATTCTTATCGTTGACATCATTTGATATTATCCCGATTAGAACAAAAAGTCAGCAGGTTATTCTTCAGGTATTAGGGAATAAAAAAGCCCTTATAGATAAATTGTCCGTCTGTGATTCATAAATCTTGAATTTGATAAGATAGGTCGCATAATATCTTTATATAGTAGGATAAACGACCCAAGGAGGTTTATGACAGAGGAAGTGGGATGTAAACTTAATTGAAGAAAGCTTTGAATCGAGATTATTTTATTGATAAGAAGAATATAAAACTATGACAAATAACAAATTAAAGAGAATGGACAATGTCGGCATTGTTGTAGAATCCCTCGACAATGCCATCGCTTTTTTCACTGAATTAGGCCTCAAGCTAGAGGGAAGAGCAGCGATAAAAGGGGAATGGGCTGGTCGAGTTACCGGATTGGGCGATCAAAGCGTAGAGATTGCTATGATGGTTACTCCGGACGGTCATAGTCGTCTTGAACTTTCGCAGTTTCTTGCCCCAGCTACAATCTCGGACCATCGCAATGCACCTGTTAACTCTCTCGGTTATCTGCGGGTCATGTTCGCTGTTCAAGACATTGATGAAATGGTAGCCAGGCTTATCAAGCATGGAGCTCAGCTTGTTGGTGAAGTTGTTCAGTATGAGAACTCCTATCGGTTATGCTACATTCGAGGAATTGAAGGACTTCTCATAGGGCTAGCAGAAGAACTCGGTAAAAAATGAATGAAGCGAAGCACATATTCTGATATTAAATCAAGACGATCTATCCGAAAAGAAGCAACAGTAGGAGCAAGAGCAACAGATTTTAGCCTTTTATAATCCTGTCTTTCCTCTTGCTGTTGCTCATTACTCTTGCTGAACAAACCCGCACGTCCAAGCGGACATCCCGATATAAATCGGGACGAGTCTACCAATTCTTGTATTATATTTGTTTTTTAGATCAGAGGCATAAAAAAAGCCCGAAGATAACTCTTCAGGCTTTCGTACCAGGGGCGGGACTTGAACCCGCACGTCCAAGCGGACACAAGATTTTAAGTCTTGCGTGTCTACCAATTCCACCACCCCGGCAAAGATTTTTTAAGTGGAAGTTGTTGATTTTTAATAGTCAACCCCTATTTAACAAATAACCCCGGCAACCGGGGTTTTATTTGAGCGGGAAACGAGACTCGAACTCGCGACCCCGACCTTGGCAAGGTCGTGCTCTACCAACTGAGCTATTCCCGCTTATTATTTCCTTAATGGGACTGCAAAGGTAATAGATGAATTTAATAAGTCAATAGCAACGCCCGATTTTTTTTAATTTTTTTTCGAAAAATTATTGATTTCACTTTTAAAGTGGTTTTTGCTAATTTTGATCATCTTCTTATTACATGAATCTCAGAATCTTTTTTGATAACATCAAGGAGCCTTTTGAAAAGCCTTCTGTCGACCCTACACTATTCGTAAACAACATTAAAACTCACAATGAAGATTTTCCAGATTGGAAAGAGGCTGATATTGCATTGATTGGCTTAGCAGAGGACAGGGGAAGCGCTACAAATAACAATCTGGAAAACGGTCCGGATGAGATTAGAAAGAAATTATATAAACTAAAAAGAGGTGGTGGCGCTTACAAGATTGTTGATCTTGGAAATCTCCGTTGCGGCGTAAACCTTGAAGAAAGTTATCTGAGAGTGAAGGAAGTTTGTGAAATGCTCATGCAGCATAATACCATTCCTGTTTTATTTGGGGGTACACATGATCTTGATTATGGACAGTTTCTTGGATATGAATCTTCGGGAAAGGTGATTAATATGCTTAATGTCGATGCTTTTGTTGATATGGCAGCAAACAGAGAAGACATGAGTCGCCATCATATCCATAAAATTCTGGTCAACGATCCTAATATTATTTTTCACTATAGCCAGCTTGCACACCAGTCCTATCTGGTAGATCCTGAAACAATTAATGTTCTTGAAAAGCTTTATTTTGAAACGAGAAGACTAGGACAGCTTCGTGAAAGCCTTGAAGATATAGAGCCCATGGTGCGAAATGCAGATATGCTGAGTTTTGATATCACTTCTATAAAACAAGCGGATGCTCCCGGTAATGCCAATGCACAGCCATTTGGTCTGACAGGGGAAGAAGCCTGCCAGATATGTTGGTATGCAGGACTTAGCTCACGTCTCAGCTCTTTTGGGATTTATGAATATAATCCAGAGCTTGATTTCAGAGGGCAGACGGCAGGTGTGATTGCAACGATGATCTGGTATTTCATAGAAGGGTTTTATCTGCGTCAGGAAGATAAAGATGTGAGCAGCGCTAATTTTACCAAATATATTGTATCGCTTCAGGAAGAACCGCACAAACTGGTTTTCTATAAAAATGAGAAATCAGAAAAATGGTGGCTTGAGGTTCCTTATCCTTCAGGAAAAAGCAAATTTGCGAGAAATTCTATAGTTCCTTGCAGCTATGCAGATTACCAGGATGCCAATAATGGTGAGATTCCTAACCGCTGGTTGCTTACCCACGCAAAACTAATTTGATGCTAATAGGTTATTTCTTCAGTATGGAGAAAGAACCCATTACCGTCGTCGATAATTTTACACTAGCCTCTCCTGTAGAAAGGATACTGGCCTTGTTTATCGATTATATAGTTGCTGCAGTAATTTATACCCTATTCTTTTTCATCTTTCCGGGTTTTATTGCTGCATTGGCTAGTACAGTATATCTGATATTCAGGGATAATTTTGGTTTTCTAGGCTATAAATCTTTGGGAAAAAAAGTTTTTAAAATTGAGGTTTTAAAAAATGACTCTCGCAGGATCAGTATTAAAACAGCCCTTAAACGTAATTTTGTTTTCTTTACAGCGCTACTGAATATTAATCCCGGTTCCTGGTTTTATATTGCCGGGTCTGTTACTTTGTTATTCTTTGCTATAGAAGGTTATTTGCTGCTTACCACAGATGATAACCAAAGACTGGGAGATTATTTCGCAGATACTTTAGTTGTAAAGGAATAAGCTACCTCTTTGAATATTCCTGAAGATCAAGATCCAGAGAACCTACCAGAACATTTGCTTCCACTTTTAAAAGTATTCTTCTGTCGTCATTCGTGATCCACGCTTTTACCGGCAGTTCACCAACGAGAAGATTATTTGGGGGAAGTATAGGGGCAATTTTATAGGCATTTATTTTCCCGAAAATACTTTTCACTTTCTCTGTTCCAAGATATTTTACTTTGATGTTGTAAGCGCTTTCGTCCATAAATACATCGATTACCATTGTATCACCAATTGTCATTGAGTTAAAATTAGCATTTCTCAATAAGTATAATGAGCTGATCATATCTTCCATGTCAACTGTTATATCAAATGTTTTATGTTTAATATTCTCTTTTCTTGTGGTATCAGTTACAAATACTTTATTTTCCAGTCTGTTGAAAATGGAGAATTCATCTTTACGGTACTTGTTTTCCAGAAGGTGTCTTGAAAATTTTAAAGGAAGCAGGTCGAAGGTATCCACACAAGTTTCCCAGGTATCATCGAGATTGGACATCCATCCAGCCGCGCCTTTCAGCTTGCAGTTTGCTCGAACACTGTAACAGGGAGTTTTGTCTACCCAGTGAAGTTTGTTATCATTTTCAATGATCAGTGTGCCGGCATTAAGCAAGCCATAGCTGGCATTATATTTAAATCGTTCACCTTCCTTATAATAGTTATGTGTATGTTTGATTTGTTTATGTGTTGGAATAAATAGTTCCTTGCCACCTTTTTCACCTTCACAGCTACATAAAAACCAGATAGGTATAATTAACAAAAGAAAATATTGATGGATATAAGTAGATTTATTCATGCTCATTTTTTAAGTGGGAATGGCTCCAAAAAATTGTGCCATATTTTTCAAATTTAATATTTCTGCAACGGTAAAAACAAAAAAGTAAGTATAATGTGCTATGTCAAAGCCTACTAATAATTAAGACTTTTGTAACTGTCGCTTACCAGGCGCTTATGAAAATCAATCATTTGCAATGTTTGCTAATGGGTACCGAAAAAACTTTTTCATTTTGAGAGTAAAGATATTTAAACTTGTACAAGATAAAATCGAGATAAATATGAAAGGAATTCTGGCAATAGGTCTTTTGATACTTTCCAATGCATTTATGACTCTGGCATGGTATGGTCATTTGTTTTTTAAGAAAGTGCCCTGGTTCAGCAAGCTAGGTTTGTTTGGTGTTATTATTATCAGTTGGGGAATGGCGTTTTTCGAATACTGTTTTCAGGTACCTGCAAATCGTATAGGCTTTGAGGAAAATGGTGGTCCTTTTTCACTATTTGAACTAAAAGTGATTCAGGAAGCTGTTTCTTTGATTGTCTTTACTGCCATTGCTATTAATGTATTCAGATCAGACAAACTGGCCTGGAATCATGTGGTGGGCTTTTCGTTGATCATACTGGCGGTTTTCTTTATATTTAAAAAATGGTAAGTTGCAATTGCTAACGGATTTACCTTAGACAGAAATTAATATTATTGAGCTGATGGCAGAAATTACAGATAAAGAGCGTACGGAATTATTATATACAAAATTAAAGCAGGTCAGAGAGGAAGTAGGAAAAGTGGTGATTGGTCAGGAGTATATGCTGAACCGTCTGCTTTTGGGGTTATTTACAAATGGCCACATATTGCTGGAGGGTGTTCCTGGTCTTGCCAAGACATTAATGGTAAATACTTTGGCTAAAGTTTTACATCTTGATTTTAACAGGATTCAGTTTACCCCCGATCTTCTTCCAGCGGATCTCATTGGTACCATGATTTACAATCAGGCTAAAAGTGATTTTGAAGTTAAGAAGGGGCCCATCTTTGCCAACCTCATTCTTGCAGATGAAGTAAACAGGTCTCCTGCAAAAGTTCAGGCGGCTTTACTTGAATCAATGCAGGAAAGACAGGTGACGATCGGTGAAACGACGTTTAAGCTGGATAGTCCATTTCTGGTATTGGCCACTCAAAACCCCGTTGATCAGGAAGGTACCTATCCATTGCCCGAAGCCCAAATGGACCGCTTCATGATGAAAGTCCATGTTGATTATCTCGACAAGGAATCGGAACTGGAAGTGATGAGACGTATGTCAAACATGAACTTCAGATATGAACCGAAAAGGATTCTTGATAAAGGTGATATTGCCTTGATCAGAAATGAAATCAATAAGGTGAATATGTCTGAAAGTCTTGAGAAGTATATTATAGAACTTGTATTTGCAAGCCGCAGGCCAAAGGAATATGGGCTGAATGACGAAGCAGAATACATCCAGTATGGAGCTTCTACAAGAGCAAGTATCAATCTGAATCTGGCGTCTAAGTTCATAGCATTTTCCAATCAAAGAGACTATGTACTCCCTGAAGATGTGAAGTCTGTTGCTTATGATGTTTTGAATCACCGTATCATTCTTAACTATGAAGCCGAGGCTGATGGAGTGACGACAAGACAGATCATCGAATCTATCTTAAGAAAAGTCACAATCGGAAAAGTATAACACTAGGGCGAATCTGATAGGAGAGGAGGCCAATTTAACATTTTCATAACCTCGCTATAACTCGGAATTAATAAGAGTTGGCGAACTTTGAATCATATCCGGAAATGATTATTAATGGCTCTCCTGCGTTAGTAATTGACTTTTAAATCAAAAAAAGCCGAAGAGACGCTTCGGCTTTTTTTATTTTAAATCCGAAAGAGTTTACCCTTTAGATTTTTTAAGACACTTCGACTGTTTTGCAAAAAGCAAATAGGAAATTTTTTTAATAATTCAACGAGAACTCCTTTCCAACTTGATGGTATATTGTTCTGCTGCTTATTCTTTGTGGAACTTTAGATAAAGATATTTGTACACATCTGCAGAAATACCTAATGCAAGAAATACAAAGCTGCTATAGAAAAAATTGACTGCAGTGCTCATAATGATTTGGCCATCTTTTGCCATGCTCCAATTTTGTGATAGGTAAATATAAAATCCAAGGGGATGAACTATAAAGAGCAATAATGTAAAAATATTGGTGTATGATTTTGTGCTGATATTTTTTTTCTCCTTAAGTTGTTCAGTGATACTGTAATGAAGATAAAGACAAGATAGCGCAGATAAAAAAGAGAGTATAAGAATTATACCTACTCCACTGGTTTCAGCAGGTTCATTGGGAAGTGCCACTTTAATAATAGCTTCAAGAAGAATCGTAGGCAATGAAATTAGAATCGGTACAAGGTATGTAGGTGCTGTGAGGATACTAAATAATGAATATGCAAGACCAATTAATGTTGCAGTAAATTTTCCTTTCATGGATATCTTAAATGTAAATGTCGCTTAGACTAGCAGATTGTTTTATGAATTTTCAATAGATCTGGATGAAGAGTAATAAAGTCTCGATCTGACAATTAAAATGTTTACTTTGGGTTTTCTTCCGAATGAAATTGATTAGAAGAACCTACAATGTTTAATATTTCCAAAGCATCCAGAACATTATTAAGCCCCAGAGGAATTATAAGGTATTCATAAATGCCCAGAGATTCTTTTTGTATAATCTTAGTGATCGAAGCCCCCTCACTTTGGGGATCTTTAAACCTTAAACGAACAAATTCATAATTCTCATTGGTGAATTTCTTATGAACATTTAAAGCATGATCAAACAGAATTCTGGCCTTAATTTCCCATTTGCTATTGACCATTTGAGAAACCAATATGGTGCCTCGAGTAAGGCCGCTCAGATTATGTTGCAGTTCTACGATAAATCCTTTATTGGCTATGTTGAAAAAGCTATGGACTTTTGCTGTTTTATCTGTCGCTTGTTGGTTGTTTTCCATATACCAATGTAGAGATTAATGAGGAATACAATTTGACCTAATAAAGGAATTGAATGTGTAATTAAAAACGCATTGATGAAAAAGTTATCTCCTAATGTAAATAGTAATTTGTCCAAATCATTTTCAAAGATATAGAAAAGGAATTCTGGCCCCCATAGGATATAATATAGAGGTAATATTGTCATTATAAAGTGAGATAGAGTAAGGTACTTGTTTGTATGATTTATTTTTCTGTCAACAAGCCAGTATAAAAAAGAAATGAATAAAAGAAGTTCCAATAATAAAAAGGTTGTTGGAGATGATTCATTTTCAATGGTTGTGTGCCATCCGAAGCCAAGTGAATAATTCAGGCCAGGATAAATCATCGCGAATATAATCGGAACAATAGCGAGTAAAAATAATTTATATCCTTTCATTACATTATTATTACGCTTTAAATCTATTAGAATTTACTCTCCAACAACGAACCATGGTATATCAAATCTTCCTTTACTAAAGTATATGGTAACAATATCATTATTTCCAAGTTCATTATAGAGTTCTTTTGACACTGAAACTTCTTCTGAATACTTTTCAGGTCCCCAGGAAGTGAGTTTGAAATAGTAACTTTTCGTTTTGCCTGAGCTTATGCGTTTGCTTAGAATTTTTGCATGATATACTTGAGGAATAGATTGATCAAGAATATTATTTAAACCAATTATAGTTCCATAGGTATATGCGAAGAAACATGCAGAAAAGAAAAGTGCTAAGAGATAACCCTTCAATTTCCTGAATGAGAATTCATTGTTTCCAAGTATAACAACGGTCATGATGAATGCAGTGATGGAGCATGCAGGTAACCATATATTTTCGTAATTAAAAATATTATAGTCTAATAAAGCTCTTATCGCAAGTACAATGGCAGGGAAAAAAACAGCAGCGAAAATTGTTGGATAAGCAGTATCGTTTTTATCCTCTAATCGAATGATTCCCTTTGAAAATTTTAATATTAAAATAGCAGGAATCGGAATTATCATTAATGCTACTATTAAATATTCATAAGGATCAGGTGCAAAGAATGTCCAGGCCGAAATTAATCCAGCGGTCCAATTTATAATCTTTGTTGTTGTTCTTGCTTTTTTTAATCTTTGTTCTCTTTCAACTACTGTAGCTCCAAAGTCTTTGTTTTCTAAAATTTCATGCTCTTCCATTTCAGCTGTTAATTTATCAAGATCCGGATAGTGCGATGCAAGCCATGCAATGATTTCTCCTTTACTTCCAACATAAGTACTGAGTTTTATTTGCTTTTTTCCTTTGGTGCTGGATTCGATAAAAATAAACTTGCTGGTAACTCTATAACCTTTGATCTCATCTAAGAGGAGTGTTCGTTTGGTTAATGTTGTATTAAGATAAATTCTATCATGCCCTATAACAAACTTACCTTTGATTGTATCAATTATACCAATTATAAATAGAACAATCATTGTAACAGAAATTGGGATAATAATCCAATAGACTTCTACTGGTACTTCATTTTCAGCTGCACTTGGAATGAATGGCATGATTAAAATCGATCCAAATAGAGCTATCAATAAGGGAGCAAAGACGTAAATGAATATTGCCCAACCCTTTGCTATTTTATATTCCTTATTAATGCTGGTATTATCAAGAGTTTGAGAATAAGTATTATGCATTTCTATAGATTTGAATGAACAATATTGTCAATTAAAAAAAATCCCGGCTACCTTCCTTCAAAAGTAACCGGGAATGTTTTATAAATATAGTAAGCTATTTTTACTTCAGCTCATCAAGTTTTGCCTTCACTACATCTACCGCTTTTTTCATCTTCTCGACATCGCTTGCGGCGGCTGCTTGATCAAGCTTGTTTTGCTCAACATCTTTTTTCAATTGTTCAAGTTCAGCGGCATTGTCTTTTATTTTTTGTTCAAGATTTATTTTCTCCTGTTTGTTTTTATCAATATCGCGAACAAGATTTTCTCCATCTTTAACTTTTCTTTCCTGATTTTTAACAGAAGTATTTAACGCTTTCTCTGCATCTTTAATTTGATTATTAACATCTACTCTATAGCATTCCAAAGCAAATTCATATAATATTTTTTCAGCAGCTTTATATGCACTTGAATTTGATTCTTTGGTTACGTGAGTGGTTCCCATGTCTATTGCCCACCATACCTTAGTTCCTTTTCCAGAGCCTTCTACCTTAGATACAATTTTAACAGGGCTTGAAGAGATCTCAGAAACATTCGCAACTGGTACAGTATAGGTACCTTTAGAACTTTCTGTTTTTCCATAACTCTTTAATTGTTTTTCCCACATTTTCTCCACCATTTTCTGATCAAGGTCAATTACCACAAACAGACCTGACCTTTCCAGCTTATCAATTGTTTCTGTTGATTCGCTTACTTTTACTTTTTGAGCTACAACAAATTGGGAAGCAATAAATAAGAGTAATGTAAATACTATTTTCTGCATAAGATTTTTGTTTAAATATTAATTGCTAAACAATATTAATTTCTTTAAATTATTTAATCAAAGGGTTTTGTTTTATTTCCTGAATATTTTAAAACCTAAACAGGATGAATGGAAAAGTATTAATTACAGGTGGTACGGGAATTATAGGATCAAGGTTAACTCAAATTCTCAAAGAAAAAGGTTATGAAGTTGCTCATTTGAGCAGATCAACCGGAAAGGGTGATATTAAGACATTTGTGTGGGATATTAAAACAGGAGCCATAGATGATAATGCTATAAAATTTGCAGATTATATTGTACACCTGGCAGGGGCCAATGTTTTTGAAAAAAAGTGGACGAGTGAGGTAAAACAAGAAATAATAGATAGTCGGGTAAAGTCAGCAGACCTGCTTATCGATACTTTGAAAAAACTCAAGCTCCCTTTGAAGGCATTTATATCTGCTTCAGCTATTGGCTACTATGGAGCAGATACAGGTGATAAGAGAATAGTGGAAACTTCTCCGAAAGGTAAGGACTTCATCTCGAAGGTGACTGAAGAGTGGGAAGCTGCTGTGGACAAAGCTGTCGCTTTGGGGATCAGAACTGTGAAGCTCAGAACAGGCATTGTTTTCAGCAAAGACGGAGGGGCTTTGGAGCAGCTTGCAAAAACTGTAAATAAAAGTATGGGTGCCTCTGTGGGGAGCGGGAAACAACTTATATCATGGATACATATAGATGATCTTTGCAATATGTATGTAAAGGCTATTGAAGATGAATCAATGAGCGGAGTTTACAATGCTGCAGGTATTCATCCGGATACAAATCAGGAAGTAATGAAAGAAGTTGCTGAATTGCTTGGGAAGAATCTTCTTCCAAATGTGCCTTCATTTATATTAAAGATGATGTTAGGCGGCGAAAGAGCGGAAATGGTGCTAGGAGGAAATAATATTTCCGAAGAAAAAATTTTAAACACTGGTTTTCAGTTTAAATACAAAGAACTAAAACCAACCTTGCAAGAGCTTTTATTACAAAACTAATATTTAAATTCTTATTTATCTGGGGGTTTAGAGAGTTAGGCTAAATATGACCAAGGTTTTAAAAACAACCTTATCCTTAAATCCGTTTAACATAGGTAGAAAAATAATCGAGGTAGGAACAAAATTTTTTAAAATTATGGACGACTACAGATCACCTAATCCCTTAAAATCAGACGATTTTTCTGGAGAACCAAATCGAAATATTAATCCAATTAATCCTTCAAAAAATCTAAAAATTGTTACAGAAGAACAACAGAGGGTCGATGAAGAAAACAAAATCAGAAAAGCATTCAAAGAGCGTGACTGGAATGAAATCAAGAGTGCGGATTCCTGGGCTGTGTTTAAAGTCATGGCAGAGTTCGTCGAAGGCTTTGAAAAACTAGCTAAAATCGGACCTTGTGTGTCAATATTCGGATCAGCGCGTACCAAGCAGGATAACCCTTACTATCAAATGTCTGTGGAGATTGCAGCCAAATTGGTCCGTCATGGATATGGTGTAATTACAGGTGGGGGCCCTGGTATTATGGAGGCGGCAAACAAAGGTGCGCACATGGAAGGTGGAAAATCCGTAGGGCTTAATATTCAGCTTCCTCACGAACAATTTCACAATGTGTATATAGATCGCGATAAGATTCTTAACTTTGAGCACTTCTTTGTGAGAAAAGTAATGTTTGTGAAATATTCCCAAGGCTTTATTGTAATGCCTGGTGGCTTCGGTACACTAGACGAATTGTTTGAAGCGCTTACATTAATTCAAACTAAAAAGATCGGAAGATTCCCGATAGTTCTTGTTGGTAAGTCTTTCTGGAAAGGTTTGATGGATTGGATTGAACAAATCATGTACACAAAAGAAACTTGTATCGATATTAAAGATATGAGCCTTGTTACGATTGTGGATACTCCTTCAGAAGCTGTGAAGGCTATAGATGATTTCTATTCTAAATATCTGCTTCAACCAAACTTCTAATCATTGAATAAAAGCTTAACAATAGGACTAACAGGTATACTGGTATGTATTTCAGGATTAGGTTTTTATGGCAGTCTTGCTCATAAACTGGAATACATACCGGAAGACCAACTTCGTCATCAGCGCAAAATCAAGAGAATACCAGAAGATATGACCTTTGCTGGGGAGAAAGTGCATTTTAAATCTCCAGATGCTTATTTAAGATATTACAGGGAGCTTAAGGTCAATACTCAAAGTAATTCCAGCACAAGGCTTCTTTTTAGAAATGTAAGAATATGGCTTCCTGAAATTACAAGGATTGTACAAGCTTACAATCTTCATGATGATTTCAAATACCTTGCCGTTGCAGAAAGCAATCTGAGTAATTCTGTTTCTCCTAAAGGGGCTGCCGGTTTCTGGCAACTCACTGCACCTACTGCTATTGAACTGGGCCTCATCGTAAATGAGGAAGTCGATGAGCGTTATCATCCTTTCAGAGCAACTAAAGCAGCTTGCAGATTTTTTAAAAAATCTTATAAAATATTTGGAAACTGGACTTCAGTAGCCGCTTCCTATAACAGAGGTGTTGGCGGTTTGCAAAGAGCATTCAATAACCAGAGTGTGAATTCATACTATGATCTGGCTTTAAATGATGAAACATCCCGATATCTCTATCGCATTTTAGCCATCAAAGATCTGCTCAATCATCCTGCGAAGTACGGAATCACAGTTTTACGTAAGCAGCGGCCAAAGATGAAGCTAGTAAGAGTGGATACTAGCATTACGAATCTTGATAAATTTGCAAGATTACATAAAACCGATTTGGTGACATTAAAAGAATTCAACCCCTGGATTCTTGGTAATAAATTGACTGTCAGTAATAAAAAGATGAGTTACGAGGTAATCATTCCATTGGAAGCTACCCGTATAGCTCTGAAACCACAAATTGACACCAATAAGATGCTTATTCCCGAAAAAGACGTTGATAAGCTTAGCAATATTATGAATGGAACTTCAATTGGGGAGTTTGAACCTGACGCTTTTAAAAATTCCTACTGACAGAATTCCTGTTATTGCTTTTTCCTTTTAACTTGCATTTCGGGTAAGCGAACCTTCCCTTATAGAAATTGTTATGCCAGTGGAGCGAGTCAACGAAGTGAAAAAAACTAAAGAAACAACTTTTACAGATTCTACGGGATTTGAATACATCGAAGTTTTTGGTGCAAGAGAACATAATCTCAAAAATATAGACCTTACCATTCCGAGAAATAAACTGGTAGTCATTACCGGAATAAGCGGAAGTGGTAAGTCAAGTCTTGCATTTGATACCATATATGCCGAAGGTCAAAGACGATATATGGAGAGCTTCTCTACATATGCCAGGTCTTTTATCGGTGATATGGAAAGACCGGAAGTAGATAAAATTAATGGTCTAAGCCCGGTTATTTCTATCGAGCAAAAGACAACTTCCAAAAATCCTAGATCAACTGTCGGTACCGTTACTGAAATATATGACTTTATGCGTCTTCTCTATGCAAGAGCTTCTGACGCGTTTTCATATGTCACAGGAAATAAAATGGTGCGCCAGTCAGAAGATCAGATCCTGCAACATATCATAGACAATTTCAATGGTCAGAAACTGAATATCCTTGCCCCTGTGGTAAAAGGTAGAAAAGGTCACTATCGGGAACTTTTTCAGGAAATCAGAAAAATGGGCTTTACCAAAGTCAGGGTCGATGGTGAACTTATGGAGCTTGTTCCTAAAATGCAGGTAGACCGTTATAAGATTCACGATATCGAAATTGTAATAGATAGGGTGCTTGTAAGGGAAGAAGACAGATTCAGAATTTCTCAGTCTGTTAAAACGGCAATGACGCATGGAAAAGGTATTATCATGCTTTTGCAGGAAACTAAAAATGCCCAAGCAAAATTTTATTCCAAGTACCTGATGGATCCGGAATCAGGCATTTCTTATGATGAACCTGCTCCGAACATGTTTTCCTTCAATAGTCCCTATGGTGCTTGTCCTGTCTGCAATGGATTAGGTCAGGTAGAAGAAATAACGGAAGATGCGGTGATTCCTGATACCTCCCTTAGCATAAGCAGAGGTGCAATTGAACCACTGGGAGAATACCGTGATATATGGATCTTCAAACAGATCGAAGCTATCCTTAAAAAATATCAGCTAAATGTAAGTACTCCTGTTTCAAAAATTCCAAGAGATATACTGGACGTTATTTTATATGGAACGGAAGAAGCAGTGAGGATGAAAGCTTCATCGGGAAATGTATATAACTTTAAATTTGATGGTATCATCAACTTTATGAAGCAGCAGCAAGAGTATGGTTCTGAAAAGACACAGGACTGGCTGAGTGATTACACAACAGTTAATGTTTGCCCTGAATGCCATGGGGCAAGGCTTAAAAAGGAGTCTCTTCATTTTAAGATCAACGGTAAAAATATTTCTGAACTTGCCAGAATGGACATTTCTACTCTGGATACTTGGTTTACCAATCTTGATAAAAAACTTACCTCAAGACAAAAGCAAATCGCCGCAGAGGTTGTAAAAGAAATTAAAAAGAGAATAGGTTTTCTTGTAGATGTAGGATTGGATTATCTGATGTTGGACAGGCCTATGAGAACTCTTTCCGGCGGGGAATCGCAGAGGATCAGACTTGCAACACAGATTGGAACTCAACTTGTAGGCGTACTCTATATTCTTGATGAGCCTAGTATCGGTCTGCATCAGCGCGATAACGTGAAGTTGATAAGTGCTTTGAAAAATCTGAGAGATATCGGAAACTCTGTTCTTGTAGTAGAGCACGATAAAGATATGATGCTGGAGTGCGATTACATACTTGATATAGGTCCGGGAGCTGGCCGTCATGGAGGAAATGTTGTAGCTTCCGGAACTCCTGATGAATTCCTTAAAAAAGATAGCTTAACAGCTAAATATCTGAAAGGCAAACTGAATATTGAAGTTCCGGCGAAAAGAAGGGATGGCTCTGGTGAGTACTTAAAATTACTTGGAGCAAAAGGGAATAACCTGAAGAATGTAAATCTAGAACTTCCGCTCGGTAAAATGATTTGTATTACCGGAGTATCAGGAAGTGGTAAATCTTCATTGATTCACGATACATTGTTTCCTATACTAAACAAACATTTTTACAATTCAAGAAGAGAACCACTGACCTTTAAAAAGGTAGAAGGACTTGAACATCTTGATAAGGTAATTGAAGTAGATCAGTCTCCGATAGGAAGAACTCCAAGGTCAAACCCTGCAACATATACAGAAGTATTCACTGAAATAAGAAATCTTTTCTCTCAGCTTCCAGAGGCTAAAATCAGAGGATATAAGCCTGGCCGTTTTTCTTTCAATGTAAAGGGAGGTCGTTGTGAAACATGTGAAGGCGCAGGATTAAAGGTGATTGAGATGGACTTCCTTCCGGATGTTCATGTTTTCTGTGAAACATGCAAAGGAAAAAGATATAATAGAGAAACTCTCGAAGTCAGATACAAAGGGAAATCCATTGCCGATGTACTTGAAATGACTGTTGAACAGGCAACAGAATTTTTCGAAAGCATTCCAAAGATTCATAGGAAAGTTCAAACACTGTTTGAAGTTGGTTTGGGATATATTACCCTTGGCCAGCATGCGACCACCTTATCAGGTGGAGAAGCACAAAGAGTAAAACTGGCAACAGAGCTTTCAAAAAAGGATACAGGTAAAACCTTATATATTCTTGATGAGCCTACTACAGGTCTTCATTTCGAAGATATAAGGCACTTGCTGGATGTACTTAATAAACTTGCAGATAAAGGGAATACTGTCTTAATCATTGAACATAACCTTGATGTTATAAAGGTTGCGGACCATATTATTGATCTTGGTCCTGAAGGTGGAGCCGGAGGAGGTGAAATATTAGTACAGGGAACTCCAGAATTAGTTGCCAAGGATAAAAGAAGCTATACAGCGAAATTTTTAAAGGAAGAACTTAAATAGTTCTTCCTTTTCTTTTTATGAAATTCTCTTATTCCCTTGTTGACCTTTGCTTAAAGGTTCCCATTGCAATTATTTGTGCATTTAGTTGCTGTTGCTCCAAGCTGTTGCTGTTAAAAGAAGCTATACAGCGAAATTTTTAAAGGAAGAAATAGTTCTTTCCATTTCTCTTAGGAAATTCTCCTTTTTCTTATTGGATTATATGTTATTGCCCTTTGCTTAAAGGTTCCTATTGCAATGATTTGTGCAATTAGTTGCTGTTGCTCCCAACTCTTGCTGTCCCTGGGGGAACATTAGCCATTTCCATACGGTTCTTCTTAAAGATAATGGCACTAAGATATGGACTTTATTCAACAGCCGGAGAGAGGTAAGGGTGATCCTTCTGAAAAAAGGATTCAATTTATGAACATTCCTAACACTACTAAGCCCAGACTTGTAGTGATAGGAGGTGGATTTGGGGGAATTGAGCTTATTAAGGAACTAAAGTATTCAGGAAAGTTCCAGATCGTACTTCTGGACAGACATAATTATCACACCTTTCAACCTTTATTATACCAGGTGGCTACAGCCGGCCTTGAACCGGATTCTATCGCTTCGCCATTGAGGAAAGTATTTAAGGGATATGACGATTTCTATTTCAGACTAACTGAAGTAGAAAGAATTAATCCTGAAAAGAATTGCATAGAAACATCCATTGGTCATCTCAAATATGATTATTTGGTTATTGCGACTGGATCAAAGACCAATTACTATGGAATGGAGGATTTTAAGGCATTGTCTATGCCTATGAAAAAAGTTTCCGAAGCTCTTGATTTGAGAAGCAAGATCCTGCAGAACTATGAAAAGGCTTTGCTAATAGATGATCCAAAAGAATTTAGCAGTTTGGTTGATATTGTAATTGTTGGCGGCGGTCCTACAGGTGTTGAGTTAGCCGGTGCTCTTTCAGAATTAAGAAAGTATGTCTTACCAAAGGACATTCCGGAACTAGATTTTTCAAAAATGAATATTCACCTCGTTGAAGCTGGCCCAAGACTATTGTTTGGTATGTCAGATAATGCAGGAGAAAAGTCATTGAAATACTTGAGAGATTTGGGAATTATAGTTCATCTAAACTCAGCAGTTAAATCTTTTGATGGTTTTAATGTAAAGCTGCAGAATGGTTCTGAAATTCTCTCCGAGACAGTTATATGGGCTGCAGGAGTGACAGGTAATGGCCTTGATGGTTTAAATCCTGAAGTTGTAAAGGCTGGGCGTTATTCTGTGGATACATATAACAGAATTTTAGGATATGAGAACATAATGGCTATCGGTGATGTGGCTTTGATGATCAAGGAAAAAAATCCTAAAGGGTATCCTATGCTGGCCCAGGTAGCTATTCAACAAGGTAAACTTGCAGCGAAAAACTTGCAGACAATACTAAAAGGTGGTGTTTTAAAACCATTCGAATATAACGACAAAGGAAGCATGGCTACAGTAGGAAGAAATAAAGCGGTAGTTGATCTTCAGAATTTTAAATTCTCAGGAATATTTGCCTGGTTTGTCTGGATGTTTGTGCACTTGCTTTTTCTGATTGGTTTCAGAAATAAAGTGACAACATTTGTAAACTGGATCTGGAACTATTTTACCTTTGACAGGGCCACAAGGTTGATCATAAGGCCATGGTCCCGATCGGCCTGTGTACGGGAGTTTAAGGAAGAAAAAGCATATGTTGAAAAACAGAGAGGCAAAAGTTAAGAACTTTTGCCTCTTCTACATTCGTCTACTCTTTCGTTGAAGCGCTGTCTCCAATTATCCCCATACATTCTTTTTAATTTCTTATCTGTCTTCTTATTATTTCTGGCTAAAGCCTTTTCCACTTTTTTATTTACAACGCAGCCTAAGTCCCTCGTTTTGAAAAAGAAAAGCTCTTCTGTTTTGGATGTACACGCATCATAACTTACATGATTCGGGTCGCAATAATAAAATTCCAGATTCGTTTTCTGTTTTCTTTCAATGGTTTGCGCAAATGACAGATGCATTATTGCAAACATTGGAATTAGTGTTAATAATCTTTTCATAGGATTATTCATTTATTAAAACAACTGTTAAAAATCTTAAACTGTTAATTGTGCTCTTTTAATCTCATTTTAAGGTTTTTTTAACGCTATTTTAAACCACATAAATTTTCTTTGAATTATAAAAAAACAACTGATTATTTGAATATACCTCTACTGATTTTAAATGTGTTACAGTTCTCCTGCACAATTATCATCTCCAATCTTAAAACACATTAAATACAGGGTATTATGACATCGTCACAAAACGAAAACAAAAACAAAAAAAATCAGGTAATTGCATTTGCTGCAACCGGAGCCATCATGACCGGATTGTTTGCCGGAAGTACAGTTCTTTATGTAGATAATGGTCAGCTGAAAGCAGAGAATGCTGAAAAGGTTCAACAGATTGAAAGCCTTGAAACAATAGGTAAAAAACTGAAAAGTGACCTCCAGCAAATTAATGAAGAGCTCTCTTCAATGCAGGGAAGAAATAAAGAATTGGATCGTTTGCTGGCTTCTGCAAAGGATGATATTAATGGAAAGTCAAAGAAGATTACCTTACTTATAAAAGATAATGCATCTCTTAAGAAGGTGCAAAAGCAAGTTGCTGAACTCAAAAAGGTTAAATCAGGTTACTTTAACAAGATCAAGGAACTGGAAGAGCGCTTAGGCCTTCTTACCAGTCAGAATGATGAATTAAGAAGAGATAACGAAAGCCTTCAGGATAAATTGGATGACCTTTCTGCAAGATATTCCGAAATGGAAAGAAAGGTTGAAATTGCTTCTGTGTTAAGAGTTGAAAAAGCGACTACTTTAGGATTCAAAAAAATTAAATCAGGTAAGCTTGTTAAAAATAGTAATGCTGGTAAAGTAGACAGACTTACATTTTCTTTTGACCTGGTTGAAAACAAAGTAGCAGAGAAAGGAACAAAAACAATTTATGCAAGAGTAATAAATCCAAAGGGAGAAACACTTCCTGCTCCTGCATCAGAGTCCGGTACTTTCAATAATTCAGATAACAATATAAGTTTGCCTTACAGTGTTTCAAAAGAGGTAAACTATAACAATGAGAATCTGAAAGTAGAGATGTCCTATGATTTTGCAGAAGATAAGAATGCAAAAGGTTTATATAAAGTAGAGTTTTACTGCGATGGATTCTATTGCGGATCTTCTCAGATAAGACTTAAATAAGCTTAAAGCAGAAAGTTTAAAGCTTAGAGTAATTTGCAGCTTTAAGGATACTAGATCTGTTATCTTCTATTAATCAAATCTCGTAGTGTTGATATTGTCAACATAGGTAATAGCCCTACGGATTGATTGGTTATCGAAAATAACATGTAGATATTTCTTTGAGTTTTAAAGTAATATTACTTTAAACTTTAAGCTTTTAACTTTCAACTTTAAATAGTATAATTTAATTTAAAAAAGGCAGTACATTTATATCAATTGTACTGCCTTATTCTTTTTGACTTATGAAAATACTTTTGGTTGAAGATGAAATAAAAGTGGCATCCTTTATAAAAAAGGGGCTTGAGGAGCAATTGCATGAAGTGACGGTTGCGTATGACGGATATACCGGTAAACAGATGGCTCTGTCTAATCCTTATGAGCTATTTATTCTGGATATCAATTTACCGCAGATAAATGGCATACAACTTTGCAAAGATCTCAGAGCGGCGAATATACAGGCTCCTATTTTGTTGCTAACGGCTTTGGGTACAACAGAAAATAAAGTCACGGGATTGGATGCAGGTGCTGACGACTATCTGGTAAAACCATTTGAATTCCCTGAACTGCTTGCCCGTCTCAGAGCCCTTTCAAGGAGAACCACTTTACAGAATTCTCCCGGAACCAAGTATAAAATTGCTGATCTGGAAATGGATACTGATACAAAAACGGTTATCAGATCCGGAAAGAAAATAGATCTCACGGCAAAGGAATTTTCTTTACTCGAATATCTTTTGAAGAATAAAGGAAGAGTTATTTCCAGAGTGGATATCGCGGAAAAAGTATGGGAAATCTCATTCGATACAGGCACCAATGTTATCGATGTTTATATCAACTTTTTAAGAAAGAAAATAGACAAAGACTTTTCTCCTAAACTTATTCATACTTTGGTAGGTATGGGTTATGTTTTAAAAGTAGAAGATTGATTATGAAGATAAGAAGTAAACTGACATTAAAGTTTACAGGTATCGTCGCGCTGATTTTGCTTATTTTCAGCACGGCAGTCTTTTATCTTTCTGAAATCAATAGATACAATGTATTTGAAGATCGTCTTGCTGAAAGGGCGCTTAATACTGCAAGGATGTTCCTTGAAGTAGATGAGATTGATGAAAAGCTATTAAAGACATTGAGAAGGAATTACCTCAAATCACTTCCTTCCGAATTTGTCCGAATCTATGATAAAAACTATAAACCGGTATTTATAGATGATACTATAAAGTATCATTTCGATAAAGACTGGTTAAGTAAGATTCAGAAAGAAGGAATTTCAAGTTATGAAGATGGAAACCGGCAGGTAGTCGGCATTTTTTATTCAGATAATCAAGGCGACTTTTTAATTGTTGCCAGCGCTATTGATTGGTATGGTCATAAGAAGGTAAGTAATCTGGAAGCTGTGCTTACAGCGGGATATTTCATTTCACTCATTATTGTCTTTTTTTTAGGGCAGATATTTGCAAGAGAAGCTCTAAAGCCTATACAGAAGGTTGTGAGCCAGGTTCAGAAAATATCAGCATCAAATCTACATCTGCGAGTGGATGAAGGAAATGGTAAAGATGAAATCTCGGATCTTGCAATTACTTTTAATACCATGTTTACTAGGATCGAGACGGCTTTTGAATTGCAAAAGACTTTTGTCTCCAATGCCTCCCATGAGTTGCGGACTCCTCTTACCACTATCACCGGAGAAATCAGTGTAGCATTAATGAAAGATCGAACTGTCGATGAGTATAAAGAGATATTAGAATCTTCACTGGAAGAAGCAAAGGAGTTAACCAAACTGATCAATGACCTTTTAGAGCTGGCGCAGACAGGTGTTGATGCAAACTCTGTGCTTATGAGTAACCTTGACTTAAGCGAAACGATCAGGAAAGCTACGGATGAGACGCTGCGGAGAAAACCGGATGCTATGTTAAATCTTAATATGGCTAAGACATTTCCCAATGGTCCAATTGTATTTGGCAATGAAAAACTATTGTTAACCTGTCTTCTAAATATAATCGGTAATGCCTTTAAGTTTTCAGAAGATAAAGAAGTACTTATTGATTTTTCTTTTAATGATCATGAGGCCTGCATTGCCATTACTGATAAGGGATTTGGCATTAGTGAGGAAGAATTGAAAAATATTTTTGTACCATTTTATAGATCAGAAAGATCAGGAAATTTGCCTGGCCATGGTATCGGACTTCCTCTTACAATGAAAATTGTCAACATCCATAGAGGAAGGATAGAGGTTCAGTCAGCCCCAGATAAGGGAACCACCTTTTACATATTTTTACCGGTTTTGTTTATTTAATACCGTTTTAATTCTCTTTTAATTGGCCTTTAACTATTAGCAAGGACTTTTGTCTAAGTAAGATCAAGATATATTTCAGCATCTTTTAACTATTTGCTGGGAATTTTGTCTTAGCAAGACAGATTTACTACAGAATCCATCAATTCTTTTGGGATTTGAAAATAATTAAGAGGGATAAAATCAATTATAATGAAATGGTTATTCAGCATCCTGCTAATCGTTGAGCTATTAGTTTGTGTGGATGTTTTTGGGCAAACACAGGTATTTTCTGATACAGTTAAAATTACCGTTGAAGAAGCTGATAAGCAGTTTCTGGAAAAAAATCTTTTACTTTTGGCTAGCAGGTATGATATAGAAGCAGCCAAAGCTCAGGTCATGCAGGCTCGCTTATGGGAAAACCCTTCTGTGTATTATGAACAGAACGTTTATAATCCTCAGACCAAAAAATATTTTGACGCTTCAAAAAGTGGTGAGTTTATTCTTCAGGCTTCCCAACTTGTAATGCTGGCAGGAAAGAGGAATAAAAGAATTAATCTTGGAAAGACCAGCGCGGAGATTGCCGAGTATCAGTTTTTCGATCTCCTTCGCACTCTTAAATATGAGCTAAGGACAAATATAATTGAATTGTATTTCCTTCAACAATCTTATTTCATGTTTACAGATGAAATAAGAACTATGAGAAATACTGTAAGTCTTTATCAGACTCAGTATGAAAAGGGGAATATTCCATTAAAGGAAATCATTCGTCTTAAAGCATTCTTGTTTAACATGGAAAATGAAAACAAGGACTTGATCGCCCAGATTACATTAAGACAAACTACACTCCATGTGCTTCTGAACGACAAATCCAGATCATTTTATTCTCCTGTTCTGGATAAAAAGCAGGTTGATAGTCTTAATGTGAAAAATGTGAATCTCCAAGCTCTTATTGATACAGCTAATGTAAACAGATTTGATTTGAAAGCTTATAAATCCTCTCAAAAATATGAGGAACAAAACCTGGCTTATCAAAAAGCTCTTGCCGTTCCTGATCTGCGATTAGGTGGTGTCTTTGACCGGAATGGTAACTATATACCAAATTATTATGCTGTTTCTATTGCAATGGATTTGCCATTACTAAATAGAAATCAAGGTAACATAGAAATAGCCAAAAAGAGGTTTGAGAGAAGTAAGGTCCTTACGGACGAGTATGAAAATAGAGTAGAAGCTGAAGTCGCAGGAGCATTGAGCAGATCAATTGAATACAATGACCTCTATTCAAATTTTGACAATAAGTTTACCGGTGAATTCGACAGACTTATTGGAGGTATTCTTACAAACTATGAAAAACGAAATATAACATTAATTGAATTCATAGACTTTTATGAGGCTTACAAAGCTTCTGTAATCCAGATGAACCAATTGCAGACAAACAGAATGAATGCATTTGAGGAGCTTAATTTTTCTGTAGGAAAGCCCATCGTTAAATATTGATATTATCTAGTATGAAAAAAATATATTTTATAATCGCCTCTGCTGTATTGGCGGTTAGTTGTTCTGAAAAACACGCTGAAGTTCATGATGAAAAGTTTTGCCTGAGCGATACTATGAGTCGTGTAATATCCATTGATACAGTTAAAAAGCAAAGACTGGCAAATGAACTGACCTTGTCAGGAAAAGTTACTGCAAATGAAGATAAGGTAGTGAAAGTGTTTCCCCTCGTTGGAGGTATTATTGAAGACCTTAGGGTTGAGTTAGGGGACTATGTGGAGAAAGGCCAAACCTTGGCAATAGTTAATAGTAGTGAAATTGCGGATTTTGAAAAGCAATTAATTTCAGCAGAATCAAATCTTTCCATAGCACAAAAGAACTTTTCAGTAACGCAAGACATGTACAAAGCTGGTCTGGCTTCCGAAAAGGAGATGGTTATGGATAGAAAAGAACTTCAAAAAGCAGAAAGTGAATTGAAACGGATCAGAGAGGTTTTCAGAATTTATGGAGTTCAGGGTAATTCTGTCTATACGATGAAAGCGCCAATTTCGGGTTTCATTATTGAAAAGAATGTTACAGAAAATATGCAGTTCAGAACTGAAAGCTCAAATAATTTCTTTACCATCTCCGGCCTTGACGAAATATGGGTTGTCGCGAATGTTTATGAAACGGACATCAATAAAATAAAGGTAGGCTATGACGCAGAGATAAAAGTACTTCCTTATCCGGATAAGGTATTCAAAGGAAAGATAGATAAGATCTTTAATGTTCTTGATCCCGCTACTCGTGTGATGAAAGTAAGGATAAAGATGAATAACAAAGGTTATGAATTGAAGCCTGAAATGTATGCGCAGGTAATTGTAAGGTATGAAGAAGGTGATAATTCTATGATTGCTGTTCCATCTGAAAGCATTGTTTTTGACAAAAACAGAAACTTTGTGATGGTATACACTGACAAGTGTTCAATTGAAACCAGAGAGGTAGAGATCCAACAAAGACTGAATACAATTACTTACATTAAAAGTGGTCTTAAAGAAGGCGAAAGAATCATCTCTAATCATCAATTATTGGTTTATAATGCACTCAATAATTAATTTTTATTCTACGTGCATTTAATAATCAAAGATCTTTCAGTTAAGATCATCTATTTAAGATTACATTTATGAAACGGTTTATTGGAAATATAGTAGGGTTTTCCTTAAAACATAAATTCTTTGTTTTTTTCGCAACCTTAGTATTGATTATTGCAGGTATATTCAGCTATCTGAATACTCCTATAGAAGCTTTCCCGGACGTGACAAATGCTAGGGTTCAGATTATTACTCAATGGCCTGGTAGAAGTGCAGAAGAAGTTGAGAAGTTCATAACGATACCTATAGAGGTAGAAATGAATTCTGTTCCGGGCAAGACCAGTTTAAGGTCAATTTCACTTTTCGGATTATCAGTTGTCACTATGATATTCGATGATGATGTGGATGATTTTACTGCAAGGCAAAATGCAATCAATCGTCTTATGAATGTGAACCTCCCGGACGGTGTGGATCCTGAAATGCAACCACCATATGGTCCTACAGGTGAAATATTCCGATATACACTTCATAGCAAAACAAAAGATGTTAGAGAACTGAAAACCATTCAGGACTGGATCATCGATAGAAACCTGAAAGGTGTACATGGTATAGCTGATGTGGTAAGCTTTGGTGGAGAAGTTAAAAGTTATGAATTGAGCATCAACCCGGACTTATTAAAGAACTATGATCTTACTGCTCTTGATGTTTATGATGCAGTTACGAAAAGTAACATGAATGTCGGCGGTGATGTAATAGAAAAAAATGATCAGGCCTATGTGGTTAGGGGTATCGGACAGCTGAAAAGCATAGCCGATATTGAAAATATTATTATTGATGATATTAATGGTACTCCTGTTTTTGTAAAGAACGTTGCAAAAGTTCGGGAACATCATCTGCCAAAGCTAGGATATGTTTCCAGAGATACTACAAAAAATCTTGTCGAAGGAATTGTGATCATGAGAAAGGCTGAAAACCCGAGTATTGTGCTTGCAGGACTTAAAGAGAAGATAGACGAACTGAACGATTACATACTTCCAAATGATGTTAAGATAGTTCCGTTTTATGACAGGTCTACACTTATAGGTTTTACTACACACACTGTTACCAAAAACCTTATTGAAGGTATTGTGCTGGTTACTGTTATAGTATTTATCTTCATGGCTGACTGGCGAACTACTATTACGGTTTCCATTATTATTCCATTGGCTTTATTGTTCGCATTTATGTGTATGCGGATCAAGGGAATGTCTGCAAACCTTTTATCCATGGGAGCCATAGACTTTGGAATTATCATAGATGGTGCCGTCGTGATGGTGGAAGGGCTGTTTGTAATGCTCGATCATAAAGCCAATAAATTTGGCATGGAACGTTTTAATAAACTGGCCAAGATGGGCTGGGTTAAAGCAACTGGCGCTGAATTAGGTAAGTCTATCTTCTTTTCCAAATTAATTATCATCACAGCACTTCTGCCTATATTCTCATTTCAAAAGGTGGAAGGTAAGATGTTTTCTCCTCTGGCCTGGACCCTTGGCTTTGCACTTCTCGGGGCATTGATTTACACCCTTACTCTGGTGCCTGTTCTGAGCCAAATCCTTTTAAACAAGAATGTTCGCGAGAAACATAATTTCTTTGTTGAATTTGTAAACAATACAGTAATGAAGGGCTTTTCATTTGTTTTAAAACATAAGAAAGTCAGTTTCATAACCTCACTTGTTGCACTTGGAATAGGATTGTTTTCTTTCACATTCCTTGGGTCTGAATTTTTGCCACAGCTGAATGAAGGTGCTGTTTATATAAGAGCAAGCATGCCAATGAGCTCATCATTGAACGAATCTATTTCAATGACGAATAAAATCCGTAAGTCTATTTCTTCTTTTGATGAAGTTAATGCGGTGATGAGTCAGACCGGAAGACCAAACGATGGGACGGATCCTACCGGCTTCTTTAACATTGAGTTTCACGTTGATTTGAAACCCAAGGAGAAATGGGAAAGGAAGATCAGTAAAGAAGAGTTAATTACTGAAATGAAAAATAAGCTTGAGGTTTATCAAGGTATCAGCTTTAACTTCTCTCAGCCAATTATGGATAACGTGGAAGAAGCTGTTTCGGGAGTTAAAGGATCTATGGCAGTTAAGATTTTCGGTGATGACTTTGGAAGATTAGAAGAGCTGGGTGAACAAGTTAATAAGATACTGTCAGGTGTTGAAGGTATCGAAGACCTGGGCATAATCAGACTTATTGGTCAGCCTGAAATGCGTATTGAGCTTAATCAGCAAAAGATGGCAATTTATGGTGTGAGAACTGAAGATGCACAACGTGTTATAGAAATGGCTGTTGGAGGAAAGACTGCATCAAAGATGTATGAAGGAGAAAAGAAATTTGATATTGTAATTAGATATCTGCCACAATTCAGAAGGACGGAAGAACAGATTGCTAATATTACAGTTCCTACAATTCATGGGAACAGAGTTTTATTGAAAGAACTGGCGGATATACGACCTGAAACTGGCCCTGCCTTTGTTTACAGAGAAGGCAATCACAGATTTATTGCTGTAAAATTTTCAGTTAGAGGAAGAGATTTGGGAAGTACCATTAAAGAAGCTCAGGAAAAAGTTCAGAAAGCAGTGAAGCTTGATAAGGGAATGAAAGTAGAATGGAAAGGTGAATTCGAAAATCAGGTAAGAGCAACCAAACGACTTGGACAGGTAGTGCCTTTGAGTATTCTATTGATCTTCCTTATCCTGTTTGTAACCTTTGGAAACCTTAAAGATGCTGTGCTTGTGCTATTGAATGTGCCATTTGCACTGATAGGCGGTATCTGGGCATTGCTCATAACGAATACTAACTTTAGTATTTCCGCTGGTGTTGGCTTCATTGCTTTGTTTGGTATTTGTATTCAGAATGGGGTTATTCTTACCACGGTATTTAAGAATAATTTGAAGGAAGGTATGTCCCTGGCAGATACCCTTGTTGAGGGAGTAAAGTCGAGGATCAGACCAGTAGTAATGACCGCAATGATGGCCGCTTTAGGATTATTACCTGCCGCATTGTCTACTGGCATAGGTTCTGAAACTCAAAAGCCTCTAGCTATAGTAGTTATAGGAGGATTGATAACAGCTACAGTACTTACATTACTTATTTTCCCTCTGATATTTGAGTGGGTTTATAGGAGAAATATGGATTTTGAAAGACAGTTTGATTAAAGGTTGTTGTTTCCCTGGTTTCTTAAAATGTCCCGGCAATTGCCGGGACATTTTTATTTATAAATGTTTGACAAGCATAAGGAAAACTCCAGGCTTTTATCTTTCCTGACTTCCATTTGAAGATTTTTATTAACTTGAAGGTTAGAATTTTTTATAAACCAAACCCATTAAAATTTTTATGAAAAAAAAATCTTTTATTCTATTAGTTGGATTAGCTTTTTCTTTGTTGATAAGCTGTGGTAAAAAGAACGATCCCAAACCATCATCATCATCCGGACCGACTATGGAATTGGTCAAAAGTAAAGGCTCTGTTACTGTAGATACAACAGTAAAACCGGGAACAACAATAAAAATAGTTTTTCTGGCAAAAAAAGGAAGTTCAGATCTGAAAGCTATATCAATTAAAGAAGATGGTACGCCTACATCAGATCCTTATAATTTTCTACCTGACTTGAACATGCTGAATAAGGTTTCTCCTATTTTGGATTCAGTAACTTTTACATCGACAACAAGCACCTCTGGGACTAAAACATTTTCTTTTACAGTTACAGCAGCAAACGGAGATGTTGCAACAAAATCAGTGAAAGTTACATATTTCGATGCTGTGACTTCTACTACCAAACAGGACGTTGTATCCTTGAATGATTCTACTGCAAATCATTCTTCTTTTCCAGTGGGAGGATTTTATTCCTTATCCAGAAAGCCATTAAATTTTACAGGCTCATATCTTGAAAGTGAAGCCGGATCTTATGCCAGCTATATAGATTTTTGCTATATCCACAACTATACAACCTATGAACAATTTCTAGCGGCACCAAGTGATGAGGCATCCAAGGAGGTTTATCCTTCTTTAAAGAACTGGTCTGTGACTAATGCTACTAAGTTTGTAGAAACAACTTTGACAGTGGATCAATATAAAAATGCTACGGGCTCTGATATTGAAGCTTTTGCTAAAGAAGCCGGTGTTGAGAATGGAAGCACCAAAATTCTGCTCCGTAAAAACAATGGGGTAAGATATATTTATGCAATGAAAACTGCATCGGGGAAATATGCTTTGATTGATCCTTATTTTTTCGATACCAGTCAAGGAATCGCTATAAATGTTAAAATGGTGAAGTAATTCATTAAGGTCCTTGTAAAAACAGTAAAAGAGGTTGTCTTGACGGCAGCCTCTTTTATAATTTTCAATTGATAACTTTTTATCCAAGCTTTCGGCTTTCAGTTTCATTCACCTTTCAATTACTTCAAACTTTACCCGCTTGCTTTCTCCGTCTCTGTCAGTAACAGTTAAGTAATGTTCTCCTGGCTCAGGATTCACCGCCAGTTGATGAAAATCTTTAGTAGATCCAACATAGGAACTATCGATATACCAAAACACTTCTTTCCCAGGATTTCTGTGAGCAACTTCAAAAACTGTCTTTCCTTTTCTCTCATCAATTTCAATAGGAATAAATATTTTGCTTCCATGTGAAGGGTAAAGGATTTCAAATGAGCGATTGGTTACATAAGCCATACAGTCTTCTCTGTATGGAGGTAGTGTTTTATATGAGGCATTTTTATTTTTGAAATAATACTCCATAGCTGGAGGAAGTACAAACAAGGCCTTTGTGTGCATATTTCTGACAGACTCACATTCTCCGCTTACTCTATACTGCTCTGTCTCGTCCAGATGAATAAGCTTGTGATATGGACATAGTCCGGAGAGATGAGCTGCCTTTTGCGTCCATTGAATAATGCGTTCTTCACAATTTTCACCAGCTTTAAATCCACTTTTCAAACATACCTCTGTTTGAGTCATTTCATTAAATGGTTGCAAAAACCATTGCGGTGATTTAAGATGTTTAAAGATATCAAATAAAATGGGTGCAGCTGAGCCAATACCTGTAAGGTCAGGTCTACCTTCCCCGTCTGCATTTCCTGCCCAAACAGCAACCACATACTGAGGGGTGCAACCGATAGCCCAGGCATCTCTGTTACCATAGCTTGTGCCTGTTTTCCATGCTATTTTATATGCTGAACTGAAGTCTCTCCATGAAGCATCTTCTTCTGGCCTTGAGACTTCATTCATAGCTTCAAAGGTGAGCCAGATAGAGCCTGCATCTAAAACAGTACAATAATTTTGTTTTGCTTGTTCTGAAGTAAAAGATGGCTTTTCTGTTTTTAACCTGAATTTATGGATAAGATGATAATCATTTAAGGAAGATGCCATATTTCTATATATTCCTGCAAGATCCCAAAGGGTACCTTCTGCACCTCCCAATATTAGAGATAACCCATAGTGCGTATGAGGCTTGTTTAGAGTTGTTACACCAAGTTTCTTCAGATTATGATGAAATTTTTCAACTCCATACTCCTGAAGGATTCGCACTGCCGGTACATTGAGAGACCTGGCTATTGACTGCTTGAATGCTACAGCTCCATCATAAGTGAGAAAATAGTTTTTGGGAGCATAGCCTCCGATAAGCGTAGGAATATCAGCAACCAGTGACGTGTTCAATAATTTTCCTTCTGTCAAAAGCATACCAAACAACAGTGGCTTAAGGATACTTCCTGTACTTCTTCTTGCCTGAATAATATCTACACTGTAGCCGTGGTCATCGATTTTATCACTCAGTATATTGCCACCATAAGTGAGGACTTTACCCGTTTTAACATCAAGTATAAGAGCTGCCGCATTATATACACCATTCGCGGATAACCTTTCCTGATGGCGGGCTAGTATCTTATTTACAGTTTTTTGAAGGTGAATATTTATAGTGCTGATTATACGTTTACCTTTCATTCCTTTTTTCTCTGAATAGGCCAGCAAATGAGGAGCAACAATTGGTAATGCATAGGGCCTGCCTGGCAAAGGTTCTTTTAATGCCAAGTTATACGATATGTTATCGAGATAGCCATTTTCATACAGACTTTTGAGAAGTCTGTTTCTTTTCTTTAAAAAAATTACTTCATTTTTCCCGGGAAAGATGAGAGCCGGGCTGTTAGGCAATACCGCAAGAGCTGCTGCTTCGGCCCAGGACAGTTGGCTGGAGGGGGCATTGAAATACCTCCATGATGCAGCTTCAAGGCCTACAACATTACCACCGAAAGGAGCATTTGAAGCATATAATGTCAATATCTCTTTTTTTGATAAAGTAAGTTCAAGTCTTAGAGCCTGTGTGATTTCTATAAGCTTTTCAAGGAATGACCTTTTCTTGTTCTTTCGGCTCAGTCTTATTACCTGCATAGTCAGAGTACTACCTCCTCTTACTATTCTTCCGCTTTTTATATTTTGCCATGCAGAATTGCCAATAGATAAAAAATCTATGCCAATATGATTATAAAAGTTTTTGTCTTCAAAGGTTAAGATGGAAGTAACAAATTTATTCGGAACAGAATCACTGACAGGAAACCTCCATTGTCCATCTGAAGCAATTTTTGCAGCGAGTAGCTCACCTTTTTTATCTTCAAGAATGGTGCTGGTAGGATCTTTAAATAGGTTTGAAGGAAGGGAAAACCAGAACAGCAATAATAAAAAAAGGAGAAGCGTAAGTATACCTAGATATATTTTGCTTCTCCTTTTCATATGGTTAAGAATAATTATTTAAGAGAAATATTCTCTCCTGCTTTAAATACTTCTACCCATTTCCCTGGCACAGTTGCATTGATAGAGCCATCATACATAGCTTCTGCATAAGTCGCCGGAAGGTAGAATCTTCCAAGATATGCGGCATTCAGCATTACACGGAATGTTTTTTTCTCATTTGCCTTTATGTCAAAGAAAGTATACACTCTGTCATCCCTGATATCTCTATAGGTTGGAGCATCTGCCAATGGAAGTCCGTTAGAGGTTGTTTCCTCAGCTTCATCTTCATTTTCTGATTCTTCATCTCCATAGTAATAAGTATACCTTCTTCTCTTTTCTTCTTTAGTCTTTTCAGTAAAGTTATCCAAACGAGAATTATTAATTTCCCATCCTGAAGCAAAGATTTGCTTTAATGCCATTTGCTGGTAATCACCTCTTAGACCAGGATTTGAAATAGACACTTCTGCAATGAAGTCCGTTCCCTGCTCAAGTTTTTCAACATCTATTTCAGCCCCATCTTTTGACAAATAACGTACTGAAATTCCCAGATTGTTTTCAGCAGCTTCCTCCATTCCTGGCTTTGGTGTGCCTGTCAATAATACTCTGGCATATGTAACTCCATTACTGTTGTTTTTAACCTGAAGATTGAATGGATTTACATTTGGTTTGAGGTCAACTTCAGAAATTTTCATATCTGACATTGCCGTTATAGGTTTACTATTGTTGATAGAATAAGCAAAACTTACTTTAGTGCCTGGAGCAGAAACGTTTGCAAATTTTGTAATCGCCATGAGACAATAAGCAGTTTCCTGTGTACTGAGCCACTTATCTGAAGACAGAGCCGCTGAAATTTCTTTTGCAAGTGGCGCAGCTTGTGCTTTCATATTCATGATGCTTAATACTTCCAGAATCATGGCCTTATCTCTTAACGTTGATCCGTAAGTATTGTCCATTTCTCTGTAATCTTTTACTGTGAGAGATGCTGTACTTACCAAGTTTTTAGCAACCTCTGTTTGCCCTGCAAGGTGGTATGCGGCAGCAAGTCTCCATTTAGCGGGAGAGGAGAGACTTCTTGATTCTCTCAGTCTGTTCATCGCACCTATTTCAGGATCGCCTGCAAGTGCGAGTGTATATAATCTGTACGCCTGAGTCAGGTCATCGTTATATTCTCCATAGTTCCAGTTACGAGCTTCTTTCTTTTGGCTCTTCTTCCAATTATTGAGGAAACCTTGAGGAAGCGCGTATCCTTTCTTCTCTGCTTCTACCATAAAATGACCTGCATAGTTGGTGGCCCATGGATCGTAATAATTGTGTCCTGGCCAATAAGTCATACCTCCATCGGGTAGTTGAAACAATTTAAGACGTTGGATTCCTGCTTTAACATTCTTCTCAACCATTCTTTTCAAGTCCTCTGTTGGCTGCATCAATTCAAGGACATATAGTTGTGGAAATACAGAAGAAGTTGTTTGCTCCACGCATCCATATGGATAGTGAACCAAATATCTTAAACGTTTTCCCAAATTTATCGGAGGTATCACTGAAACTTCAAGTGTTGCCTTGTTTGTTCCTGCCAATCCAAATGGAGTAAAATCAGCATTCCAAGATGCATTTGAAGAAAGGACATTTTCATACACTTTGGTAATTTCAGTATTACCATTTCTAATGTCTATGTCAACATTATATTCAGCTCTTTCTTTTCCACTTGTAGCAGTTACAGAAACAGACCCTTTGCCTGCTGCTGGTTTGGCTTTTAGGAAGAAGTTTACAACTTCATCTCCAGGCTGATTGAATGTTATGCTTTTTGAGCTTTCAGCAACTGGCTCAAACATATTATTTGCTTTGATCGTGACATTAACATTCTTCACGTTTTTAGTCATAGCAAAAATATTCACAGGCAATGCTACAGATTCTTCAGGACCTAGCACTCTTGGAAGGGTCGCCAATACCATTAATGGCTTTCTTACCGGAACAGCTTTCTCAGCTTTGCCATAAGCCCCGTCAGGATTTCCTGCAACGACCATTGCTTTCACAGAACCTACGTATTGTGGCATTTTTAATGTGTGCGTAACCGAGCTTCCAGCTGCAAGACTAAATGGTCCTATAAACTTGACAACAGGTTTAAATCTGTTGGTTTTATTTCCTTCACTTCCTTTAAGTTCCCCGTCACCACCAATGCTTAATATCTTATCTATTCGTTCTCCATATGCACCGATGACATAGTCATACATATCCCATGTATTTACTCCAAGTGCTTCTTTAGCATAGAAATGGTCATGGGGATCGGGAGCTTTAAAATGAGTAAGGTCAAGCAAGCCTTCATCAACAACAGCAAGTGTATATATCATAGGTTTGCCGTTTTGTTCTTTTATAGAGACGGTAAAGTCTTCTTCCGGTCGCAGCTCTTCTCTCATTGTAATGACCGGAGCCAGTATGGTTTGTGGATTTTCAACAGTTATAGGAATTATTCCATATAATCGAATCGGAAGATCATTAAGCGTTTGTGCGTGTGGCTGAATCAATGTAACGTTAACAAAGATGTTTGGAGTCATCTCTTCAGTAACTTTGAATTCAAAATTATTATTCCCTTTCTTAGTCTCCATCCATTGGGTCTGCAGTACTTTAGCTCCCGATTCAATGCTAATCAAGGCTCTACCCTCACTGCTTCCCGGAATTGAAAGACGAGCAGTTTCTCCTACGTTATATTTTGGCTTATCCGAAGAGAAAGAAAGTAATGCTGCACCTCCCTGATTTCTTTCTCTTGAGTTGCCAGCCCATCCTGGCCAGTCTATAAATACTATCTTCCCGGTGCTATGACCACTTTTAGTATCTTTAGCACGAATATAAAAACGACCCCACTCAGGATAATTGACTCTGAATTGCCATTTTGCCTTTCCATTGATAGTGACTACATTTTCTCTTACAAGAGCTTGTTTGTAATTATTGTCCAGATATGCTGAAAGGTTCTCTTCTCCTTTTTCCCACCAGTATCTCCATTCTATTTTGTAAAGCTCCATCTGGATGTTTCTTCCGGATACAAGATTCCCATTAGCATCAAGAGTTACTATGTCAATTGTATGAGAAGTATCGGTGAGGAGCATGTTTCTGGCTTTGTCGCCTTCTGGCACTCTAATACCTGTAAAGGATGTAAATGGATAATATGGCATAGAAAATCTGTCAATGCTTGAAGCACCACCTTCTTCCATTACTCTTACTTTAAAGTTGGCTGTCATCACGCCAGGTGCATTATCACCAGCTTCAAGATGTGCATTCACCATTGCATTACCATTCTGATCTATTCTGCCTTTGAAAATTTCAATTGGTTCGCCTTCATATTTTTTCCCTGGATCATCAAAGATGAAATCAGAATATTTGTTAAACTTAGTTTCGCCTTTTGCTAGTTGAACTGTCACGTCAGTCTCTAGATTCTTTGCAACCGCTCCATGCAGCCATTTTACATTTAAATCACCTTTCATTGATGATTCGCCTGCTGTGATTTTATCTGTGCCAAAATCAAGATTTATTTTAAGTCTGTTTGGCATTACGGTTTCTATCTTCAACGGATAGCTGAAAGTAGCTCCACCAACTTTAACAGTTGCAGTCCAGTTACCAGTAGGATCTTCTGGGGAAGTTGTAGTGCTGAAGTTGTAGAATCCCTCTACTGAATTAGAAGATACGAGCTTCTTTACTACCTGACCTGAAGGGTTGGCTAGTTCAAAGTTTACAGGTAGATTTTTAGGAAGATTATGAAGTTTATCTTCAAGTATAAAAGTTAAAAACAGAGAATCTCCTGGTCTCCAAACTCCTCTTTCTCCATATAAAAATCCTTTTATTCCTTTTTGTACTTTAGCTCCTGAGATATCAAAATTGCTGACAGCTAAAGCGGATTGATCATCCATTTTTAGATAACCAATTTGTTCTTCTTTCTTAACCTTAACTAAAAAAGGTTTCTTCTTTAAGTCAATGGTAAGCACCCCTTCACCATTAGTTTTATCCTGCAATAATAGTTGCTGTTGGTAGTCATAGACTTCTATACTTGCGCCGTCAACGGGTTTGGTTGTTTTAAGATCTGTAACTACAAATACAAGATTTCCTGAAGAACCAGCCTTAGCGATTATACCAAGATCTGAAGCGAAAATGTTCCTTGAAACAGATCTGTATTCACCGTAATAAGAATTATTGCAAGGATTCTCTCTCTCGGAATAGTCGTAATCCTCATTATAATATTCTTCCGAATAGTCCCAATAGCTGGATTCGTTTTCCTCAATAATATCATCTTCATTGTCTTCCAGAGTAGTTTGGCCTGTAGCCTCAGATACGGCCTCTTCAGAAGCATCACAACTATAGAAAATATCTTTTTTGTCAAAGCCAATTTTAATCTGGTAAATAGCTCCTGGCTCCGTTTTGATTAAAGTTGAAATATCAAGAGCATATCTTTTCCATTTACCATAATCATTAGGGTTAGTATTATTTAATGAGATATTCTTTTTCAGAATTACTTTTCCTACTCTTTTAATCTCACTGTTGCCATCGTATTTGTTTACCTGGAAAAACTGAGTAACATTGTTTTCAAAGATCTTGATGACTTTTACATTAACAGATTTCAGGCTTACTGCTTCAAATGGGAATATAAGACCATCTGTGCTTGGAAGAATAACACCTTTGCCGGTTAGTTTAACAGAAGGTTTTATTTCTTCAAAGTTAATATCCAGATTTTGTGTTTTTCCTAAACCTTTACCTTTAATGTTCTTAACTCCTTCATTTACTGTAATAGTCTTATTGCCAATTTGTCTTACAGGTGGGTAAAGCTTTAATATATTTTCGTCTTTTACTATGTTGAAATCAGGAACATCAGTAATCTGGATAAGGCCTTGAAGATCCTGATTAGGATCAAGTGGGTCGGAAAATTGAATTTCTGCATATTGGTCTTCACCCTGCACTGCTCTGGCAGATACAATGGAGAATTCTCCGATAGCTGGAACTTCAATAGTTTCATTTCCTTTTGTCTCAGATTGAATAGGAGTGCCATCCCATGTTAAGATAACAGTTCCTGCTGCCTCTTTTCTTTGAATCTTTTCAACCTGAAATCTATGAGTCTTTCTATCGTTTTCATGAATCCAGGTAATTGAGAGGGCTTTACCATCCTGACTCGCAGTTAAAACTTTTTCAAGGGTTGCATTGTCTACAACATCAGCGGTACTTAGTATTCCAAGCAATTTCTGAGAAGCAAAGTTCGTCACATCATAAGTCCTTAATCCTTCTACATATACTTCAAAGGTCTGAGGTATGGTCTGAAACGCAAAGTCAAATGTCTGAAGGTCTTCAGGCATCTGCATAACTTCTCCTATTTCAAACTTGGCATCAAACGATTGACCTGGATTAAGCGGCTCTTCCGGAACAAATTCAATAGTACTCTTATCTATCCATTTTGTAGTACCTTTGATTGACGGTGAGAAACTGAATAATTCTGTCTGAAGAGGCGTGTTAATCTCTTCTGGCTTTACAATTTCAGAAATAAAAGAAATTCGTATAGGCGATTCCCTGGATATAATTCCGCCGGTGAAAGAACTGACATAGGCTTTAAACGCCGGGTTGAATTTGTATTCACCTTTAGCTTTGTTTTTTGAAGCGTACCAGAAGACGCCTCCACCTATTGCTGCAATTGCTAATATTGAGGACAAGATAACTTTTATCTTACTGCCTGAAAGTAATGTTTTTAAAGACATAAAAAAGTTAATAATAGCTTTCTAAAAGTTTTATTATTGGTGTTGGTTTTAATTTTATATAGGTTAAAGTCATACGTAAGTTAACGGAAAAGCTTCTTTAAAAGTGGAAATCAGATAAAAAAAATTGCCGCCCTTTTATATGAAAAGGCGGCAATTATAAATTTTTTATATAAGAAAATTATTTACCGAAGCTGAATCTTCCACCGATACCACCTTGGCCAGTCGCATATGGATAGCGTAAGAAAGCAATAAATACGTTAGCATCAGCAAAGAAAGTAATAGGAGCTTGTTTTAAAGCATACTCTACTCCTCCAACTACGTCCGGACCAATATCAATTGTGTGCACTCTGTCTTCTGCATAGTAATAGTTTCCAAAGTTGTCATAATACTGACGTACTGGTACAACGAAAGTATTGTATCTCAACTGTCCTCCGAATCCTATGTGCCAAGTAAATCCATCGATATCTCCGATAGGAAATCTCCATAGGTAATGTACCTGAAGAGCCATACCAAAATAATTATAACCGTAACGGCCAGCATAATATCCATTTCCTCTATAATCATAATCGTATTTTCTGTCATAATATCTGTCTGCATAGTGTTCACCACCCCAAACAGGAAAACCGAATACAAACTCCAAGGCTTTTTTATCCATGTACTTTTTTAAAGTAACACCGGTAGGATCTCCAAGCTTAAGACCTAGTGTCAGATCATTTCTTGAAAATGCCTGATTCCCTTTTGAAGAACTTTTCTTCTTCTGTGAATATCCTGAAAATGAAATGCCAAGCATCAGGATAAATACAACTAATGTTCTGGTAATTGTCCTATTCATATATTTAGTTTAATTTTTCGCCGCTAATATAATATAAGTCTGTCGGGATTTTAAAATCCTTGAGGTCGTTTTCTTCTAATTCAACCTTTTTAAATACTTGATCTGCTATGAGTGTTATCGTTTTTCCGCTTTGCAATTTTAATTTTATAGGAATTGAAAAGCCATTCTCAGATGCTCTCATACGGTAAACCAGGTAGAATTTGTTTTTCTTTCTTTTTAGCTTGTACTCAAATGCCGGAATGTCAGTGTGTAGCAAGTACTGGTTAAAGAACGGCCTCAAGTTAATCATTCCTTTTTGAGAAATAAAATTTATCAATTCGTCAGAACATATCTGCTTTTGAGAATATTGCTGCTGAATATCTTTTAGTATCGAAAACCACAAACTGTCATTGTCTAGCACAGAGCGAAGGGTATGTAGCATCCATGAGCCTTTGTAGTACATGTCAGAATCTTTCCAATAGTGGTAATTGACATTTGAAGGTCCCTTTACCGGCTCGCTGTTTTTAATATAATTTCGTTGTCGTAACAGGTAATTTACAGATGTATTAAAGTCAAAAATACATTCGACAAATAATGCTTCGGCATAAGTCGTAAATGATTCCTGAATCCAGAGATCTCCGTGATCGCATGCACTGACATTGTTCCCCCACCACTCATGCGCACTTTCGTGGATAACAATGTAGTCGTATCCAAGCATATTTTTTCTGAACTTATTTCCATATGCAATAGCGCTTTGGTGCTCCATTCCGAGATAGGGTGTTTCAACTATTGCGTAGCCATCTTTGGGAAATGGGTATTTTCCAAAATATTCCTCGAAGCATTTTAGCATTGGTTTTACCTGTTGAAAATATTCCATTGCTTTATCTTCATTTTGTAGGAGCACATAATATCTGAGATCTAAAATGGTACCGTCAGGTCGAATATATTCATCTTTGATTTCTGTATAATTACCAATGTTTAGGGTTACATTGTAATTATTAATGGGATAATGTACTTTCCATCTATAGGTATGAAAATCTTTGTCGCAGACTTCCTGCTCCAGATTTCCATTGCTTATACACTTCAACCCTTTGGGGACAGAAAAAATTGTCTGTACACTGTCTGGTTCATCTGAAGGATGATCTTTACAGGGCCACCAGAGGCTTGCTCCGTCTCCTTCACAAGCAACACCTATCCATGGTTTACCAATGGCATCTTTTGCCCATACAAAGCCACCATCCCAAGGCGGATTTTTGGCTTCAATAGGATTGCCAGAGTAAAAAAATGATATGGAGTCTGATGAAGTTTGAGCTAGTACTTTTTTAAAGTTAATAAATACTGCATTACTGTCTCTTTCATAGTTAAGAGTTTCATTATGAAATAGGATGCTGTCTATCTTAAGTCTTGAAGAAAGGTCTATTTGTATTCTGGTCGTGGGTTCGATTATTTTGAAGTAAATTGAATTGCAGCCATTGATGTATTTTTTATCAGGATCAATCTTAAGTTTTAAGTTGTAAAAGTGAACGTCATAGCATGTTCTGAGTGGAGAAAGGCTCCCTCGCAATGTATCGTGTCTTGTAAAGGATTTGGTCTGGGCCTGACCACAATGATAAATAAACAGAAATGAAAGAATGATAGAAAAAAATCTTAAATGCATTTTTCCAGAAGCGTTATGCTGTAAAGTTGGAGATTATTTTACTAAAGAAAAAATTGAGGAACGGAATCGGTTTTTCCCCTTTTATTTAATTCAGCATTAAGGTTTAAAGCGGCGCTGATAAGGCCTGCGTGACTGAAAGCCTGAGGAAAATTTCCCAAATGTTCACCCATAAAACCCAATTGTTCAGAAAATAAACCTACATGGTTCGCATATCCCAGCATTTTTTCAAAATAGAACTGTGCTTTCTCTAGTTGACCTGATCTGGAAAGACATTCAACATACCAAAATGTACACATTGAAAATGTCCCTTCTCTGCCACCTAGTCCGTCAGGAGCGGCTACTTCAGGTATATAACGATAAACAAGAGAATCGGATACCAGCTCTTTTTCTATTGCTTCCATTGTTTGCAGCCAGCGGGGATCAATTGGACTGATAAACTTAACAATTGGCATGAATAAGCAAGAGGCATCAACAGTTTTGGCTCCCTGATACTGGACAAATCCCTTTAAATCGTCGTCCCAGAATTCATTATATATGCTTTGATATATTTTATTTCTTTCAGTTTTCCATGTTTCTGGATATGGAAATGACCTTGATTCTGCTATCTTAATCGCTCTGTCAAATGCCACCCAGCACATGAGGCGTGAAAATAAAAAATGCTTCTCTTTCCCGCGGACCTCCCATATCCCATTATCTTCTCTTTTCCAATTATCTATGAGCCAGTTAACCTGAAATACAAGATTATTCCAGAAATCATGACTTATTGGCTCAACATATTTATTATACAAATACACAGAGTCTAATAGTTCACCATAAATATCCAGTTGCAATTGTTTGTTTGCATTATTGCCAATTCTTACCGGTGCCGAACCTTTGTATCCTTCAAGGTTATCTAGCGTAATTTCCTGTGGGTTGTTATTGCCAGATGTAGAATACATTAGATGTAAATGTCCCGGGTTTTCAATATCATGACATTGATAATGTATCCATTTTACAAATGCCTGTGACTCTTTGGTATAGCCTGTTTTTACAAGTGCATAGAGGCAAAAAGCTGAATCTCTTATCCAGCTGTATCTATAGTCCCAGTTTCTATTACCTCCAATGAATTCGGGTAACCCGAATGTAGGGCTTGCAATTATTGACCCGTATCTTCCACTACAAAGCAATTTGAGTGTGAGGGCTGAGCGCTGAATTGCTTCAAGCCATCTCCCCTTATAAGTGGATTTCGAAACCCAGTCTCTCCAGTATTTTACCGTTTCAAAAAATGTTTTTGTAATAAAGTCTCCCAATGAAATATTGGGAGGATCTTCTTTCGAAATATCTTCAAGAATAAAATCTGCACGTTCGCCTTCGTTCAGGGTAAATTCGGCATACCCGTCATTTTCTGAAATATGCATAGGTACAGAGCTTTTCAGTCTTAGTTTCAAAAGACTTTCTCCCTGACCTTCGAATAGTATTTCAAAATTGTGATTTCTTTTATGGGCAATATGTTCGTCTCGACCATAATTAAATCGAGGCCTGCACTCCATTTTGAATTGAATGTTTCCTCTGATGCAGGAAACCCTTCTTACGAGTTCATTTCCATGCACCATACCTTCTATTGGCATGTAATCCGTAATTTCTCCTACTCCGTCTGCAGACAAAAATCGTGTAAGTAAAACATTGGTACCGGGAAGGTACATTTGCTTATTCCTAACTTCTTCCTTAATAATAGGATGGATCTTAAAATAACCACCCTTTTTATAGTCTAAAAGGGCCGCGAAAATAGAAGGAGAATCATAAAACGGGAAGCACAAAAAATCTATAGACCCATTGAGGCCTACAAGAGCTATTGTATTTAAATCTCCTATGATTGCATAGTTCTCAATAGGCTGATAATTCATCCTTCTTTCTTACTGATCAAAATTCCGTCAGTAAGGAGAACAGTTTAAAAGAAAATATGTTGGCGGATAATGTAAACGGAAAAATAATTATTTTCTTACCAGGGTCAGGAGTTCTTTTTGTACTCCCCAGTCTCTGGCAAGTTTTAAAATGGCAGTTGCCTCCATTTCACTGATAAAACCTTTTGAATTAGTAGCCTCCCAGACCATATTCAGATAAGAAAGTTTGGTCTGAGTATCATAGGTTCCGATAGTTGCATTGAAAAATTCACGAGCTCGTTCGAAGGCAGTGAACACATCGCTGCCTATAAAGTCTTCAGCCCATTTTAATTCTTCTACTGCGCTTAGATTCTGAGCAGTTGTTTTTAAAATTGCCTGCTCGTCTTCATTTAAACCATGATAATTGAAAATTATTGATTTTAGAAGCAGAAAGGCCTTTTTCTGATCGCTTGTCATTTGGACAGTCATACCAACGCAAATATAACATTTTTAAATTTATTTTCCCCCATACATCCGATTTTCTTCAAATGATAAAGAATGCCTCTGTAATTTTATCTGCAATCAATTTTCCTTTAGGCGTCAACTTTAAAAAATTATCTTCTTTTATCATAAAGCCATCCTCAATAAATGATTTTGCAGTATCTATATAATAGTTTACCTCAAGATTAAACTTTTGTTTTACATCTCCCAGATCACATCCCCATTTGGTGCGCAATCTGGTTAGAAAATATTCATTCGCTTTATCCAGATCTGTTAGTTGCTCTATTGTAAACTCCGGCTTTGAGATGTTTATTCCTTCAATATATTTATGATTATTGCTTATATTATATTGTCTTGAAATACCATTAAATGAATGGGCAGAAGGTCCAAGACCCAAATAGTGAGTTCCCAGCCAATAGCTGCTATTGTGGCGTGCAATATAACCTTCTTTGGCAAAGTTGCTGATTTCATATTGTTCATATGATGCTCTCTCTAATAAGAAAATAAGGTCTTCAAATTGAAGGGCAACTATTTCCTCTTCCTCTGGAGTAAAATGCCCTTTTTTCAATCGCTTGCCTAAAACTGTTTTCTCTTCAATCGTTAATGCGTAAGCTGAAATATGAGGAATATCAAGGTCTACAAGCGTTTGAATATTTTCTTCCCATTTTCCCTTGCCAAGACCAGGTATACCATATATAAGATCAGCAGTTATATTATAAAAGCCTTGTTCTCTTGCCTCTTTAATAGAGTTAATTGCCTTTTCACTATTATGAGCTCTATTCAATAACGTCAATAAATTATCCTGAAATGCCTGAACACCAATACTAAGTCTGTTTATGCCCGCTTGTTTTATCCCCCTTAAATACTTTTGAGTAATATCATCAGGATTTACTTCAATTGTTATTTCGGCATTATCATTAATCTTGTAAAGCTTCCTTATTTCGTCTATAATTTTTTTAACTTCATCGACAAGAAGTAGAGACGGTGTTCCTCCTCCAAAGTAAATTGTATTGATGTCTTCATTAATGTAGCTTTTCCTTTGACTCAACTCCATACAGATTGCCTCTACCATTTTTTCTTTGAATGATAAGTTCGTTGAGAAATGGAAGTCGCAATAATGACAAGCCTGCCTGCAAAAAGGGACGTGTATATAAATTCCTGACATTTATTTTTTATGCAAAATTAATCCTGAATTGAAAATAGTAATTTTACAGTTTACTTTCGTTAGTATAAACGTGTTGAAAAACTTTTTAATTCTCTTCGTCTTACTCTTCACTTCACTCTTTTCTTATGGACAAAGAGACAGTACCCGTATTTTTCTTTCGGTTTTCTCTGAAAATAATGGTTTAATAACTGATCATAAAACATCATTCGGAGACTCGGTAAGTGCAGTATATGAAGTAAAAGAGATTATACAAAAATTACACAAACAAGCATATCTTCAGGCTTCAGTGGATTCACTCGCAATGTATGGAGATACATTGAAATCTTTTATCTCTTTGAGGGACCAATTCAAATGGGCTGCTCTGAAAAAAGGAAATATTAATCCGTTAATATTAAGCAAAACAGAATTTCAGGAAAAATACTATCGGGATAAGCTCTTCAATATAGAACAGTTTCTGGCTTTTGAAGATGATCTGTTGACTTATCTGGAAGATCATGGCTATCCTTTTGCTTCTCTCCGGATAGATTCCTTTATGATTGAAAAGAATAGCCTGTATGGCGTTCTCAATTATGATAAGGGGCCTATGATAGTTTTCGATTCTGTGATTATAGTGGGGAGCAGTAAGGTGAAGAATAGGTACTTGATGCGTGAACTTCATATTGAAAAAGGGCAGCCATTTAGCCAGAAAAAAGTACTAGAGGCTGATAAAATATTATCAGCACTGGGATTTGTCAGGATTTCCAGACCTCCAGTGGTGGAGTTCAGAAGTGGCAAGGCGACTGTAACTATCTTCTTGGAAGATAAGAAAATCAATCAGGCTGATGGTATTATCGGTTTTCTTCCAAATGAAGGAGGAGGAAAAAAATTGCTTATTACTGGTGAACTTAATCTGAACTTAAAAAATGTATTTGGTACAGGTAAAGGCGTACTGCTGGAGTGGAAAAAGCTTAAAGCATCTTCTCAGACTCTAAATATTGGATATTACCACCCGAAATTGTTGGGATCCAACCTTGATTTGCGGATGAATTTTAATTTGTTAAATCAGGATAGCTTATTTCTTACTGTTTACAGGGGAATAAATGTATCAAGTGCCTTGTCAGTAAGATCAAGAGTAAGTTTTTTTACAGGGCTCAAGACATCCCGCCAATTCTCCAGTCCTGTTGGAGCTGATACTACAGTCTTACTTATGTCAGATTATAATTATTATAATTATGGCTTGAGTTATAATTGGAATAATTTGGATGATATATTTTATCCTCATAAAGGTTGGATATTTGATGTACAATTTTCTTTGGGAAATAAAGTTTTGAGGGAAAATTCGTTGGTTAAGCCTGAATTATATGATCAGCTTGACAAAAAATCTATCCAGTACTCCTGCAATATTCTGATAAACAGATTTTTTCCGATAAGGGCCAAGTCTGTAATTTTTACAAGATTTGAAGCCGGCAAAATTTTCAACGACAAAAACACCCTGTTTATTAATGATTTGTATAGGGTAGGTGGACTCAAATCTTTAAGAGGATTTAATGAATTGAATTATTATGCGTCGACATTTGGCATTGCTTCTGTCGAATATCGATATTTTACAGATCCAACTTCCTATCTTCTAGTGTTTTATGATCAAGGATATGTGTCAAATGTCGTGAATCCTTCTATTAAGGATGATTTTCCATTTGGATTTGGAGTAGGCGTGTCCTTCACAACTAGTGCAGGAGTGTTTAATTTCGTTTATTCTTTGGGTCAATCCAGAGATCAGAAATTAAGTTTGAATCTTTCTAAGGTTCATTTTGGTATAATAAGCAGGTTTTAGTTAATTTGTTCCTTTCTTAAAGTGCATGCTTTATAATTCAGTCCTTTCGTTTTGTTGGGCCTTTCTAATCGCAGTATTTGCAATTCCGTCTATAATTTATGTTGCTCACATCAAAAAATTACTGGATGAACCAAATTTGCGTACCGTTCATGAATCTCTGACCCCTCGCTTGGGTGGATTAGCGATCTTCGCAGGATTTATGTCGGCATTAACTATTTTTGGCTCACTCGAAAATGGTGTACAACAAGTTTTAGCCGGTTCAATTATCATTTTTTTTATTGGGTTAAAAGATGATGTAGTTCCGGTATCGGCATTTAAAAAGTTTTTTGTTCAGGTGCTTGCAGCAGGTATTGTCATGTTTGTTGCGGATATAAGAATATCAGATTTTAAAGGAATGCTGGGATTATATGAGGTAGATAATGGAATCAGTTATGTGGTTACATTCCTTGTTATTATTGGTATTACCAATGCAATTAACCTTATCGACGGTGTTGATGGACTAGCAGGAGTGATAGTGATGATCATTACTTCTACATTTGGGGTATACTTCTATTGGTATGGAGGAGAAGCTTTCGGGGTTTATTCTTATGTCGCTTTTAGTTTGTTGGGATCAGTAATTGGATTTTTAAGGTATAATTTTCACAAAGCAATTATATTTATGGGAGATACCGGATCCTTGGTGTCCGGCTTCATCTTATCAATCCTGGGAATACAATTTGTAAGAATGGAGGCATTTGACGCATCTCCATCTATTGCTATTGCTGTGTTGATCATTCCTATAATGGATACGCTAAGAGTTTTTATGCTGAGAATACTAAACGGTACATCGCCATTCTCACCGGATAAAAATCATATCCACCACAGACTTATGGATCTTGGATTTTCTCAGGTAATGACAGTATTTTCACTCGCTTTGATTAACCTTTTTGCCATATTGGGAGTTAATGTACTTTCTAATCTGGAAAATAACTATTTACTATTTTTAATGATAGGATATGGTTTTTTAGTTACAGGAGTAATCGAAATCTTTTATTTGAGATTAAAGAGAGAAAATGCTGGTGCATAAGTCTAAAAACAATACTAGCCAAGTCAGGGCTATCTTATTTTTAATTTTGGCAATATTGCTTCCTCAAATGGGCAATTCTGCTCAAACTGCATTTAAAATTGTAAAAGATCTAAGTTCAGATTGGAAGATATATAATGCTGATATAAATGGGTATGTTCCTTTTATGAAAGGAAAATCCCAGAAAAGCCATTTTATTTTTCAATGGATTGACCTGGATAAATATGCCGGATATCACCTTCAGGTAAAAGCTGCTCCAAAGTTATCATTATTTGTAAATAATGAATTGTATTATACTAATACAGAATCCAAATATCAGGATGTTGCGATTCCTATTAAGGATCTTCTAAAGAAGACAGTAGGAGGGAGGAAGGATTTACTTACTATTTATCAACCTGATGCTTCCTTTAATGAAGGTTCGGTTTTCATAGGGTATTTTCCGGAAAACCAGATAGAATCTGCTCCTGCAATTAGTATTGAGGCTAAAAAGCAAAACTTTTTAGGAGATCTTATTATGGCACTTTTCATAAGTTCATTCGCCATTATTGCAATTTTGAAAAACAGATTTCCTAAATCGTTTTCCCTATTTTTCCAAAAATCTGAATTTTCACTAAGTGCCTCTGAAGAATTACTAAGTAGCCGTATTATTGATTTTCCGCTCGTGCTGGTAATTATTTTAAATGCATTTTCACTTAGTATTTTGATATTTTCAAACAAAGAAAGCGAAGACTTTGTCAAATTTCTTACGTTAATTAAAAACCAGGATTTGTCATTGTTCTCCCAGTTTGCACTGTCAACTCTAATGATAATCTTTCTTATAATAGTTAAATATTTACTAATTACATTTCTCGGATGGATATTTGACCTTAATAAACTCATTACTCTTCATTTTTATGAGTTTTTATCTATTATGCTAAAAGTCAACCTGTTTGTGGTTCCGGTTGTTTTAATTTTATTATCGTTGAATAATTTTCATCCGTTTATGTCTATTACGGCTTTGACAATTATCTTATTGATAATCTTCTTCCTGTTAATACTAAAGGTTTCCTATATCATATTTAAGTTTTCCAACTATAGAAATCTTTATTTATTTTCTTACCTTTGTATCAGTGAAATACTGCCTTTTATTGTAATTACTAAACTATTGGCATCTGACGTTATAAAATATTAATAAGGTATTGAGATAATGAGTGAAATTAAAGAAAAAGAGCTAAAGGATAGATATACAAAAGTATCAAGTATCTTAGTAACACAGCCCAAACCGACAGACGATAAATCGCCTTATTACGGATTAGCTGAGAAATATAAGCTGAAAATAGATTTCAGGCCATTTATTGAAATTAAAGCACTCGATTTCAAAGAGTTTAAAAAGCAAAAGATAGAGATTCTTGCACATTCCGCAGTCATCTTCACCAGCCGTAATGCAGTAGATAATTTTTTCAGGCTTTGTGCAGAGGGAAGAATTGAAGTGCCGGCAGAAATGAAATATTTTTGTATTTCTGAGCAAACAGCAAACTACCTTCAGAAGTATATAGTAATTAGAAAGAGAAAGATCTTTGTGGGACAAAAAACCGCAAAAGATCTTGAGGAAATTCTTAAAAAGCATAAAAACGAATTTTATTTATATCCTTGTTCCAATATCAGAAAGGAAGAAATTCCTTTATTTCTTAAGGATAATGGATTTAAATTCAGTGAAGCAGTAATTTATGAGACAGTTCCTAGTGACTTGTCAGATCTTGCAGAAGTTAATTATGATATAATAGCTTTCTTTAGTCCTTCAGGAATTAACTCACTATTTACCAATTTTCCTGAATTTAAACAGAATAAAACAAGGATAGCTGCATTTGGCCCAACTACGGCAAAGGCGGTGAAAGATGCAGGATTAATATTGGATATAGAAGCTCCACTACCAAATGCACCATCAATGACTGGAGCCTTAGAGCTATATATAAAGAAAGCCAATAACATTAAGTAAAATTATCCGTAAAAGGTAAGGCAACCTAGTTATCAAAATCCCACATTGGAAAAGAAGTATTGATTTCTTTTTTAATTTTATTTATATTTAATTTAAAAATATTTAGTTTTGGAACTGGATTTATTATCCCAAGGTGTCTTTTATGAAAAGATTTAAACTGTCTGTGTTTTTCTTTCTGATCTTTGTTTCTGCTGGTTTTGCCCAGCAAGATGCACAGTTCAGCCAGTATATGTTCAATACCCTGTATTATAACCCAGGATTTGCTGGTACTGAAGGACTAACGAGATTTACCCTGCTGAACAGGGTTCAATGGCTAGCGTACCAGTCAACCCAATATAAAGGATCTGCGCCGTATAGTACAGTGTTAAGTGGTTCTTCCCTACTTCCCTTTTTTAATAAGAGGTTGGGCTTGGGTGTTCATTTAGTAAATGATAATCTTGGTCCACTAAATAATACAGAGTTCCAGCTTTCAGGTTCTTATCATTTTAAAATTAAAGAAGGTGTATTGGGTGTTGGTGCTCGCGCGGGTGTTTACTCAACTAGAGTAAGAACTGATTGGTACAGGGTTGTACAGGAGAATGATCCAATTTACGACTATCTAACTGGAGATGCTAATAATAAAATAAGACAAACAAAACCAGATTTTGGTGTAGGACTTTGGTATCAGAGTAAAAAATTCAGTGGGGGAGTGAGCTTTGACCATTTAGGAGAAACTAAGCTGTCTTATAATACTCCATCCATTAATTCGAAACTGGCAAATCACCTTTATATAAGTGGTTCTTATAATTTTGATGTAGGGCCTACCATTAAGGTAACACCATCTGCATTCTTTCAGACTGATATGAACCAGCTTACATACCTTTTTGGGGCATTGGGAACGTATAATGAAAAGTTCTGGGTGGGTCTGAATGCACGTCAGTCTTTTGCGAAAAAAGACGTGGATCAGGGTGGCAAAACACTATCCAACGATGATATAATTATGTACGTTGGAGTGAACCTTTTGAAAAATAAACAAAATATGAATGCGTTAAGAGTCGGTTATGCATTTGATTTTGTAACAAACGGCGTAAAAGCCAAAAAGAGAACTTCCCACGAGATTATGCTCTCCTATATAGTTCCGACACCTTGGGAATTACCTAAACCTAAGATCAGAACGCCAAGATACAGGCACGAAGAAAATTAACAAAATTTTGGAATATTGAAATTTTTTATAGAACTTGTACAACATTTCTAAACATTTTATCAATTATTTGAGTTTTTTTTGGACTTTTATAATTGAGATTAAAAAAGTTCGTTTTAGAAATAAAAATTTAGTAACTTAAAACACAATTTATTATCAAAAAATTTACAAAAGAAAATTAAACAAGTGTATTATGAATAAAATAGGTGTTATCAGAAGTCTCTGCTACATTGCACTGTTCGGAGCCTCTATTCTTATTCAGGGATGTGGGCGAGGTACCTCCGATGGAGGGGGAGACCTAGTCGGCGTTCAGGGAAGAGAAGGATGGGTTATGACAGTGCCATACGGTATGACAACATGTCCGTCGGGGACTTTCCACATGGGGCAGGCGGATCAGGATGTTCCGGCTACTCAAATTAACCTTAACAAACAGGTGACTATCGGTGGGTTCTATATGGACGAAACCGAAATTACGAACAATGAGTACAGACAATTCATTGACGTAATGTTAAGCGATTCAGTTGACGTATTGGGTGAACAATATATCAGAACTGAATTGTATCCCGACACAGCTGTTTGGGTAAAGGATTTTGCTCACCACATGGGTGATCCAATGATGGAATATTATTACGCACACCCTGCGTTTGATGAATATCCAGTAGTTGGTGTTGACTGGTTCGCTGCAAGATATTTCTGCGAATGGAGAACTAAGCACATGAATAACTGGAGAGCAGAGCAAGGTCTTTGGAAAATGCCAAACTTCAGATTGCCTTCAGAAGCAGAGTGGGAATACGCTGCTAGAGGTGGAAGAGATATGGCTAAATATCCTTGGGGTAACCCATACATCAGAAATGCAAAAGGATGTATGCTTGCTAACTTCAAACCTGGAAGAGGAAACTATTACGATGATGGTTTCATGTATAGCTCACCAGTTGCTTCTTACTTTTCAAATGACTTCGGTCTTTATGATATGGCAGGAAACGTATCAGAGTGGTGTGAAGACGCTTATTATGATGCTGCTGTTCCTGTAGTTTGGGATCTTAACCCAACTTACTACGATGACGACGAGCCTAGAAAGATTATCCGTGGTGGTTCTTGGAAAGATATTGCTTACTTCCTTGAAACCGGAACACGTACTTTCGAGTATCAGGACACTACAAAGTCATACATCGGTTTCAGATGCGTAATGACTTATCTTGGTAGATCTTCAGGTTTCGAATTCTAAAATCAAGTCCTTTAAAGATTTAATAAGTTTAATAGTTGTATAATCACAAACTATATAATAATCTATTACCTAATAATTAATTGTTAAACACTTAAAATTTAAAAATTTACGAAAATGAGTTCAAACAAAGGTGGTTTTAAAGATGTATTCTTTAACAAGATCATGCCAATGGTCTACGGACTTGGTGCCGCAGTTGTAATTGTTGGTGCGATGTTCAAAATTATGCACTGGCCGGGTGCTGGTCCAATGCTTGTTGTTGGTCTTAGCGTAGAGGCATTAATCTTCGTTTTCAGTTCATTTCAGCCTGTTCCTCACGATCCAAAGTGGGAGAGAGTTTATCCTCAATTGGCTGATGATTACTATGAAGAAGAAGAAGAAGGTGAAGTTGCTTCTAACGATGGTCTTACAAGAAGACTTGATGATATGCTTTCTGAAGCAAACATCACTCAGGATGTTGTTAACAAACTAGGTGCTGGTTTCAATTCTCTATCTTCATCTGTTTCTAACCTTAAAGATCTTTCTGATGCTTCTGTTGCTTCTAACGAATATGCAAACAACGTTAAGCAAGCATCTAAGTCTCTTCTTGAGATGAATAAATCATATTCTAAAACTGTAGATGCAATGTCAGAAATGGCTAATGCTTCTGTAGATGCTAAAGAATATCATTCACAAGTTCAAAACATCACTAAAAATCTTGGTGCATTGAACGCTGTTTATGAAATGGAGCTTCAGGATGCTAACAATCACTTGAGAGCTATGAACAAATTCTATGGTAATCTTTCTCATGCTATGGAGAACATGGCAGATGCAAGCAAAGATACTGCTCAGTTCAAAGAAGAACTTGGTAAACTATCTAAGAACCTTGTTCAGCTTAACAATGTGTATGGTAACATGCTAACTGCAATGAGAGGTTAATTTTCAGTAGAAATTATTTTAAAAACGAAAAAGAAAAAGGTTTAAAATATGGCTGGAGGTAAAGAAACCCCAAGGCAGAAAATGATTGGGATGATGTACCTGGTTCTAACAGCACTGTTAGCGCTCCAGGTAAGCTCAGCTATCATACAGAAATTCAAATTTCTTGATGATAGTTTGATGAATGTGAATGAAAAAACGACTGCTGAGAATGCTAAAGTAAGTGGCAACATCAGAAGAATCGTTGAACAAGAAGGTAATAAAGATGCTCATATCGTTAAAAAAGCAGATGAAGTAAAAGCTGCAACTGCTGAGCTAATTGCTTACATGGAAGGTCTTCGCAAACACCTGATTGAAGATACAGGAGGAAAAGAAGAAGATGGAAACTATAAAGGTGCTAAAGAAGAAGAAAAAGTAGCAAACTATATGGTTGGTCCAGAAGGTAGCAAAAACGGTGAAGCTTACAAGTTGAAAGAAAAACTTAACAATTATGTTGCTTCTCTTTCGAAATTTGGTGTAAATGCTCCTAAATTAGCATTGGATGGAAAAGAAGATCCGATGTTCATGAAGGATAAAGACCAGGCTAGAAAAGATTTTGCTCAGCTTAACTTCTCTGAAACTCCAATGGTTGCTGCTCTTGCAGTACTAGCGCAAAAGGAAGCGGAAGTTCTTAAATATGAGAATGATGCCCTAACTAAACTTGCGAGTGAAGTAGGTGCATCAGATATCAAATTTGATAACGTAGTTGCGATGGTTAGACCTGCGTCTAAAGTTATTGCAGCTGGTACTAAATATGAGGCTGAAATGTTCCTTGCAGCATCTTCAAGTGCAATTACTCCAACAATGAGCCAGGATGGTAGAGCTATCCAGGTTGATGCAAGAAAAATCGGTAAAGTTTCTTTTACTGCAACTGCTGGAGCATATGACAAAGAAGGTAATGCTAAGAAAAAGTGGAAAGGTGCTATCAATTTCAAGTACAAAGGAAAAGATACTACTTTCGTAGTTGAAGAAGAGTATATCGTTGCTAAGCCTGTTATTCAAATTCAGTCTGCTTCAGTTTCTGCTCTTTACAAAAATTGCGGTAACGAACTTAATGTTCAGGTTCCTGCTTTAGGTTCTACTTACAGTCCTTCATTCTCTGCAAGTGGTGCTAAAGTTATTCCTGGTGCTACAAAAGGTCTTGTTACTCTGGTTCCAACTGGTGCAAAAGTAACTCTTAATGTAGCGAGCAGCGGAAACGCAATCGGTTCACAAGAGTTCAATGTTAGGTTGATCCCAAAACCTGAAATTCAGGCTTTATCTAACGGTAGCCCTGTAAATGAGAAACAAGGAGTTCCTGCTCCTGGTCCTAGAGCTATCACAATGAAGGCGGTACCTGATGAGAGCTTTAAAACTTTCTTGCCTAAAGATGCAAGATATAAGATCACTCAATGGGAAGCTATCCTTGTTAGAGGAAAGAGACCAGTTACTCAAACTTCTTTCACTTCTGAAACTGGAAACCTAGCTCAGTTTGCTGCCTCAGCTCAGCCTGGAGACAGAATCATGATAGAGGTTAAGAAAGTTACTAGAACTAACTTCCTTAACGATACGGAAGAAGTTAATTTGGGAATTGTTATTAAGAACATCCCGCTTAACTAATACCTAAACTGCTTAGTTATGAAAAAAATTAGTGTTATTTTGTCAGGTTTGATGTTCGCATCAAACCTGATAATTGCTCAAGAGGCAGCTGAAGCACCTGCTGAAGCAACTCCTGCAGCAGAAAATACAGGTTATAACAAATTTTCTGTTAGACCTATACATGAATCTGATATCATGTATAAGAAGACGATCATTAGAGCTCTGGATCTTAGAGAAAAACAAAATAAACCTTTGTTTTCTAAAAACAGAGAGCTGACTCGTTTACTAATCGATGCTGTTCAAAGAGGTGATATAAAGGCATATGCTTCTGATTCCCTTTACGATGGTAAAACTCTTACAATTGAAGAATTCAATGAGAGAATTAAAATGCCATCTGAGCAAGCTGAACTTAGTGCAGAAGAGTTAGAGATTATGAAGGCAAATGGGGAGGATGTTGCTGCAATTGGTGGTGGTCCTAACTTTTATTTCCCAACTGATTTATATCAGATGGAAATAAAAGAAGATATCATCTTCGATAAGCAAAGATCCAGATTGTACTACGATATTCACGCAATAACAGTGTACGTTCCTGCTGATCACCCTGCTAACATCAGAGGTATTCAGACTCCAATTGCTTCTTTCGAGTATAAAGAATTAGTAAACAAACTTTTCAAGGATAACCCTAAAGCAATTTGGTTTAATCCTCAGAACGATCAGCAACATAAAAATCTTGCTGATGCGTTCGAGTTGCGTTTATTTAGCTCTTATATCATCAAAGTTTCCAATCCAAATGATGCATACTTAGTTGACATCTATGGTGGAGATCAGCAAAAAGGTATCATGGCTGCTCAGTGGGCCGCTTTCGAGCTTCTTGAGTATGAGCATAACCTTTGGGAATTCTAAGAGATTTCTAACTATAAGGAATTATAGAAAAAGGAGGTTGAAAAACCTCCTTTTTTATTTATTGCCTTCTTGATTATCATTCTCTTTTTCACCTGAAAGATTTAATAGTACCAGCTCCGCTTTGGCCTTCCCAACTATTTCTGATAGTTCTTCAACACTTGCTTGTCGGATCTTACTTACCGAACCAAAATGGCTTACCAGCTTTTGAAACGTAGACTCTCCAACTCCTTTTATAGAAGCTAACTTACTTTTGGCTAAAGTACTTTTGCTCCTTTTCGTTCTATGAAAGGTTATTGCAAATCTGTGGGCTTCATTTCTGATTTGCTGTATTACTTTTAAAGACTCTGATTTTTTATCGATATACAAAGGAAGCGAGTCATCCGGATAATAGATTTCTTCAAGTCGTTTTGCAATACCTACAATGGGTATTTTACCATATAAGTCAAGCTCCTGTAATGCTTGGCATGCTGCAGAAAGTTGACCTTTACCTCCATCGATTACTATTAGGTTTGGAAGAGGTTGTCCTTCTTCTAAAACTCTTTTATATCTTCTGTGAACTATTTCATGCATACTATCAAAATCATTCGGACCAACTACGGTCTTAATGTTATAATGGCGATAATCTTTCTTTGATGGTTTTGCATTTTTAAAGACCACCATTGACGCAACTGGGTTTGTTCCTTGGATGTTGGAGTTGTCGAAGCATTCAATATGAAAAGGCTTTTCTTTTAACCGTAGGTCTTCTTGCATTGTATTGAGTATCCTTGAATCTCTTTCATTATTTGAGATGGATTTGCTCATTTGATATGCTATATTATTTAGGGAGAGATCCAGAAGCTTTTTCTTGTCGCCTATAGAAGGGACGGTAATTTTCAGCTCATCTATTTCTACGGGTATATTGGCTATAATATCTCTCGTAGATACTTCCATTTCTTCTCTGATGCCAATTATAGCCAGCTTTAAAAGATCTTCATCCGTTTCGTCAAGCTTCTTTTTAATCTCTATATTTTTAGTTTGAAGAATTGCGCCATTTACTATGTGTAGGTAATTAATAAATGCATTCTTCTCAAGACTTTTGATTGTAAAGACATCCAGATCCGTAATCTTGGGATTAACAATAACTGAGCTTGTCTGGAACTTTTCTAGTAAATCAAATTTAAGTTTGAGTTTATGAGCTTTTTCGAACTCAAGGTTTTCTGCGGCTTCCTGTATCTGGTCTTTGTAGTAAGTTTTGACTACAGCAATATTGCCTTTGAGGATTTGATGGGCTTTGTCTATATTTTCTGAGTATACTTCCTCTGTAACTAAGCCCTCACATGGTCCTTTACAGTTACCTATATGGAACTCCAGACAGACTTTGTATTTTCCATCATTTACATTTTTCTCTGAAAGGTTAAAAGTACAAGTTCGTATAAAAAATAATTTATGTATCAGGTCAAGAACACTATTCATAGCCTTAACACTCGTATAAGGGCCATAGTATGTTCCCAATGATTTGTCAAATGTTCTTGTGGCTATAACCCTTGGAAAACGTTCACGGGATACATATATGTAGGGATAGGTCTTATCATCTTTTAGAAGTATGTTGTACTTCGGCTGATTATTTTTGATAAGACTGTTTTCTAAAAGGAGTGCATCAAACTCAGTGTTTACTATCGTAAACTCAATTTTTCTTATTTGACTGACAAGTTTTCGTGTCTTATTGTCAACACCAGTATTTTTATTAAAGTAGTTAGAGACTCTTTTTTTGAGAGACTTTGCCTTTCCTACATATATAAGTTCTCCTTCTTCACTGAAGAACTTATATATGCCAGGTTGGTCAGGTAAATTTTTAACTTGCTCTCTTACCTCCTCACTTTCCGCCATGATTAAACCTCCTAAAATTCGTCAGGCAATACTTGTTGATGTTTTTGCTGAAGAGAATCGGAGTGCAGAGAACTCTTTTCTCTGTACCTTTTACAGTCTATTTCAACACTTAGTTTTGTAGGACGAGGGAAGCGTTCTTTGACTAAGCCTAGTGTTGAATCTGCAAATACCTTTTTCATGAAAATAGCCCAAAGTGGCATCGCCATTCTCGCTCCTTGACCGAGATCCATATTTCTGAAGTGAATACATCTGTCATCTCCTCCAACCCAAGCTCCAGCCACTAATTTTGGGGTAATGCCCATAAACCATCCGTCTGAATAATTTTGTGTTGTTCCCGTCTTTCCTCCGATTTCATAACCATTCCACAAAAGTCCATACTTATTCAGACCAAGTGCTGTTCCACCTTTTTCTTCTGTAGCACCTTTAAGCATATGTACCATAAGGTAGGCAGTTTCCTCATCAAATACTTCAACACTTTTTGGTATGAATTCCTGAAGGATATTTCCATTCTTGTCTTCAATTTTTGTAATGAAAAAAGGTTCAGTCCAAAATCCATTGTTGACAAAAGTGCTGTAAGCTCCTACTAGTTCATAAATAGAAACATCGCTTACGCCTAAGCAAAGTGCAGGTACAGGATCCAGCGGGCTGGTAATACCCATTCTCTTGGCATTGTTCACTACCACCTGTGGTCCGATTTCTTTCATCAGGTTTGCAGTGATGGAATTAATTGAATTTGCCATTGCTTTCCTTAGCGTGAACATCTCCCCAGTGAAGCCTTCTCCATTACTGTTTTGTGGAGTCCACGTCTGGTTTACGTCTGCAGTCGGGAATGTTACAGGAAGGTCTGGTAGTTCATAACAAGGGGAATATCCAAGATCGATCGCTGAAGCATACACAAATGGTTTAAATGTTGAGCCAGGCTGCCTTTTACCTTGCTTTACATGATCATATTTAAAATGCTTATGATCTATTCCTCCTACCCATGCCTTGATGAAGCCTGAGTGTGGATCCATTGCCATGAATCCGCAATGAAGGAAATGTTTGTAATATTTGATTGAGTCGATTGGAGACATCAATGTATCTATTTCTCCATTCCAGCTGAAGATCTTCATTTTGATCGGAGTCTTCATTACTTTCATGATCTTAATTGTATCATTTCCATACTGAAGTTTTAATGCACGATATCTATCGGATCTTTTAGCAGCTGTTTCTATAAAATTTGGTATAACTTTTCCCTGCTCATCTGCCCAAGGACTTTTGCCCTTCCAGTGTTCGAAGAACTTACGTTGTTCTTCTTTCATGTGGGACGCAACTGATTCTTCTGCATATTTCTGCATCTTGGAATCAAGCGTTGTATATATTTTTAAACCGTCTGAATATAAATCCAGGCCTCTTTCTCTACACCATGGAATTAGGTAAGATGTGATTAAGCTCCTGAAATATGTTGCAGAACCTTTATTGTGATTTTCTACATTGTAATCTAAAGTGATAGGTAATTTCTTAATTGAGTCAGCTTTGATAGAAGTCAGATAACCATATTTGGACATTTGACTGATTACAGTATTTCGTCTTGATGTAGAGGAATCGGGGTTATAGACAGGACTATAGGTTGTAGGTGCTTTTAGTAAACCTACAAGCACAGCAGCTTCTTCTACTTTAAGGCTATCCGGAGTTGTGTTAAAAAAGGTTTTCGATGCTACTTCAATACCAAAGGAATTACTTCCGAAATCAACAGTATTCAGATACATGGTCATGATTTCTTTTTTGGTATATGCCCTTTCTATCTGCACTGCGGTAATCCATTCTTTGGTTTTGAAAATTACCTTTCCAAGAGTTCCCTTACTAAGTTTGCCTTTATAAAGAGCGCTTCTGGTTTGAAATAAATTTTTGGCAAGTTGTTGTGAAAGAGTACTTCCTCCTCCGGAATGTCTTTGGCCTAGAATAATTGTTTTGAAGAAAACCCTGCCCATTCCTCTTAAGTCTATACCGGAATGTTCTTCAAATCTTGAATCTTCGGTAGCAGTTAAAGCATTTACTAGATTTGGGGAAAGTTTTTCAAATTCTACAGGAGTTCTGTTCTCTTTAAAATATTTTCCCAATAAAACATTATCAGCTGTGTAAAGCTCAGACGCAACTTCACTTTTGGGGTTTTCCAAAGCTTCTAAGCTTGGCATAGGGCCGAAAAGGCCTAAAAAGTTAATAGAAACGAAATACACATAAAGTACTAAACTTCCTGTACCGGCAATAAAGCTGATCCAGATAGTTTTGATGAATGCGGATATAAAGAAATTACTTTTGCTCATGTTTACTTCTTATAATGTTCCTCAAAGAAATTAAGGTAACTTTCAAGTTTTTTGGATCTGTTGAACAGGGAAAAATTCTCCTCTGTTATTACAAATAAGTCATATTTTAGGTTCTTGGTTTCGGATTGAAAAGGTTGAAAATTTTTAATTTGGGTGTAATATATCATTCCTCCTGATTTATCCGCAAGGGTTTTTATACTTATTAAATTAAGAGTGTCATTTAATTGGACAACTTCAGTCTGAATTTCTCCTGGTTTATAATGTTCACCATTGTATTTGGTCAGAGCATTGACAATTTTGGCAGGTTTTAAATTTTTGCCATGAACTGCCACAATAAACATATGAGGTTTATCTTTTATATCAGTTTTATATTTAACCTGATCTTCGTTTAAAGATTTTCCACCTGCAGAAGCTAGTTTTATATATTCCTCCGTTGAAGCCAGAAGCTCCTTTGCTTTGGGAAGCAGTACACTTTCTTTCTGATTTGCAATAAACTCTTCCAGTTTTCCTTTGTAAATCAGGGCATTTTTCGTCTGTCCAACGATTAAAATTTCAAGCAGTTGTAATTTGTCTTCTATATCATTTTCCTTATATGCGATCCTAATAGCTTTGATTGCTGAATCGGCATCGAAGAACCTTTCAGCTTTATATAGATTGTATGCATCTCGATACAATCCGTTGATATGTTGGCTGGTTTCCCTTGTTTCAGCCATATAATTAGGGTTGCGAATCAATTTGGAATATATGGAATTGGGAAACTCGTCATGCAACATAGATGCAAAGGTTTCAAACTTAGGATCTGGCTTTTCTTTATAGAGGAGATACAGAAAATATAAAATTTCAGATTTAAGTTTAGACGTCGGGAATCTTGCTAGATGTTTCTCAAATGATTTTATAGCATTTCCTTTTTCATCAAGTTTCTGATCATAAATTTTCCCTACATTATACAATGCATTTTCCACTTTAAGGGATGATTCAGCCTTTGCTTCATCTGAAAAAGGGATTTCTTTGTAATATTTTGTCTTATCTACTTTCGCTTCTTTTTCCTGTTTTTCTTTTGATTCAAGTGCAACAGCTGCAGAATCTACGGCTTGATTTTCTTTTTCATCTATATTGTCCTGTGCAGCTTCTTTCGTGGATCGCCTCCAGTTGTCTTCAAGTTTCCTTTGTCCCCAGCGTTTCACGAATTCTGTTTTTCCACGTGTTATGGATGCTTCATTATAATAGTGCCAGGAACTTTCTCCGCCTCCAGTGGTTGAGCCAGCTCCATTGTTATTATTGTTGGATGCATTTTTTGCCGCAAGAGCCTTTTCTCTTGCCTCTGCTTTCTTCAAATCTTCTTTCTCTTTATCGATTACTTTATCTATATGCTTGGCAAGGGTAATGCTGTCCATTGAAGCAAGTCTAAGGAGACTGTCTTCTTTTTGGATAATTCTTAATTGGGTAACAAACTCCTGAAGAACTTCCTGACGAGCAGCAATAAGTCTATAGCGTTTGTCCTTTTTATCCATTAAAGCTATAGTGCTGTCATAATATAATTTGGATGTCTCAAAATCTTGTAATTTTTCGTAGTGAATTTCGGCAAGCATCAGATAGGAAGAAGCCTTTTGATAATTATTCCCAGTACTTGCAGCTACTGATTTTTGCAGGTATTCGATGGTGCCAGGAAGATGCCCCTGTTTAAACTCAAACTTGGCCATCTCATAATAGATTTTGTCTTTATATTCCTGATTTTTTAGATCCTTAAGTAGCTTTTTGAAATATTTTTCAATTCTTTTTTTGTCACTGGATTTTGAAAGATTTGTTACCTGTGCCATATAAAGCCTTGTATAGAAGGAAAGCTCATATGGAGGGTTGTGTTTTAGAACTGCCTTATAGTTTTTATAAGACTCTTTATCGTTATTCTGTAATTGATGTATTTGTCCTATTATAAAATGTACTCTGGATTTAACATCTTTTTTCTTTATGAGGGGTCTGGCAGTTTCAAGGTCTTTAAGGGCTTCTTTATACCTTTCCTGCATTATAAAATACTGAGCTCTTGTGAGGAGATATTCCCTTTGATTTGAAGAGTTCATTTTTTCCTTTTTAAGGAAGTAATTTACACTATTTACATAATCAAAATTTGGAGCAGTCAGAAACAGTCTCATAAGGTGAATAATGGCCTCATGTCTTGCATCGATATCTTTACTCTTTGAATTGACATATTTGTAAGTCTCTATTGCCTGTGGCCATTCTCCTTTATAAAATTTTACCTTTCCTACCAGAATATAGCTGTCATCAACCCATTTGCTGTTTTTGTGTTTTTGAATAGGCAAAGAAGCCTTTTTAAAAATATCTTCAAGAAGTTGATGTTGAGCTTTCAGTTTGTTGGTATCCGGCAATGCAAGAACATGAATAACTTTGTTATAGTCATCAAGCCTTGCCTCTTCGATTTTTTTATCTACCTGCTTCATCCGCTCTCTGGCAAGAAAATAAGCATTGTCGCGAGCAGTAAGGTTATGATAGCCTTTGCTCACAAAGGAATTACTTTCAGGAGAGCAAGAAAAGGCTATAAAACCGGCAAGCAGGCAAAATATTTTGATATGAATTGAATTCGTTTCCAAAAAAATCAAATTGTTTAATTTATATAAATTCGAATAAAATAATTATAATGTAAGCTCGTAATAATAATAATTCTGTATTATAATTTTGAAACATAGAAAAACACTTTCTCACTGGTTAACGAACAGATTTCTGCTAATTATCAGAAATGAAGAAAATTTTGCAGAAAAACGAACAATTAGTTTCACTTATGCGAAATTAATTGTTTTCTGCTCAATTTTTTTAATTCTGGTTTTTTCCCTGTGCTTTTATTTAAGTACAACATTATTAGCTGCTTTTTTTGACCCTACCCATAAGCAAATTGTATTAAATAAAAAGATAATTGCACTTTCTGCTAAAGTTGATAGCCTGACAACTGAGATGGAGCAAAAAGCTGCTTTTACCGCCCTTGTTCAAAGGGTAATTTCAGGAAAGGATGAAGAATTAAAATCCGAATCATCCACGCAAGTAAAAGCTGTCAAAGTCAATGAAGTTACCCAGCTGTCAACGGTAGATTCACTTTTCAGGAAAGAATTTGAGAAAAAAGAATCGAATGTTTTTTCTGTAAAAAATGTTTCTTTGGGAAAATTATCCAACTTAATTCTTTTTAATCCCGTTTCGGGATTAGTAAAGTCTAAGTATAATGCTGGAAAACAGTCGTATGAAGTCGGCTTACTTGTTAAGCAAGGGGAATCTGTCAAGGCTGTGGCAGACGGAACAGTCATTTTTGCCGGGTGGACGGATAAGAATGAAAATGTGGTGATCTTGCAACATGAAGATAATCTCATGACTGTTTATAAAAAAAATTCAGTAGTTTTAAAGAAAGACGGAGATACGGTAAAAGCTGGAGAGGTTTTGGGGGTAGTGAGTGATCCTCAGGATGGTGGAAATCCTAATTTCTATTTTGAGCTTTGGTATAAGGGAAAGCCGGTAAATCCGGAAAATTTCATAATATTTTAACTAATTTGCTATGTTTCAGAATAAAAAAGAAAAAAAAGAATTGGAAGAGCTGACCAATTCAAGCACGATTGTCGCAAAAGGGACAGTTCTTGAGGGAAATATTGAAACCTTCGGGAACATAAGGATAGAAGGTAAGGTAATTGGAAATATCAAGAGTAAATCCAAGGTAGTATTGAGCGAATCTTGTGTTGTGGAAGGAAATATACTTGCACATACAGCGGAAGTTTCAGGAGAGGTGAAAGGTACGATTGAAATTTCGGATGTGGTTGTGATGAAAGCTACAGCACTGATTAATGGTGATCTTATTACTAATAAAATGGTAATGGAATCCGGAGCTACTTTTAACGGACAGTGTAAAATGGGTGCTACTATAAAAGAAATTCAAATTGGAGAAGGAGAACGAATCAAACCAATCAAACAAGAAAAAACCGCTTGAGGGTTATGCTAAATATTCCAGCCTGGTGATCCAGATGATTGCAACAATGTGTCTTGGAGCCTGGGCCGGAATAAAACTAGATGAGCATTTTCATGTTAAAAGTCAGTTATTTACGATTTTTTTAACTATATTTTCAGTAATTGCAGCAATTTACTTGGTAATACGGGGGCTTATGAAATAACTTTGCCCCTGTGAAAAAATTCCTAATTTGTTTTATTACCATTTCTTTAATAATAGTTTGCTTAACTAAAATTAAAGACCCTTTATTGGTGCATCCATTTATCTGGTATAACCAGGTATTTTTCTTTTCTATTTTTTTTATATCCAATAGGATTTTTTCAATAGGAGCGTTAAACGGCGATAATAAAATTCATATTTTCTATCTTGTTTCCCTTACCGTAAGATTCCTTTTATCAGTGGCTTATGTGGCCGTTGGTCTACTCAATACCGATTTTCATCCAGTCGTTTTCGCTTTAAACTTTTTTGTTTTGTATTTGTGTTATACGTGGTTTGAAATTTATTCCTTATTAAGTAACTTGCGGGCCGATTTTAAAAACAATGAAAAATCTGAGTAAAATATTCCTTATTGCATTTCTCTTCATCACTTTGATAAAGGGTGCTGCATATGCTAACGGACACGCAGAATCCGGTGAAGAAAAGAAATTTAGCCCTGGCGACCTGATTATGCACCATATCCTAGATGCGCATGAATGGGAATTTGCTCATGGGCTTGTTCTACCCCTTCCCGTTATTATTTATTCTGAAAAAGGTTTAGACGTATTTTCATCTTCTCATTTATACCATAGTCCTGACAGAACTTATAACGGATATCGCCTAAATGAGAATGATAAAATTGAGGCAGTAGATAAAAGCAGAACAATCTATGATATTTCTATTACGAAGAATGTTGCTTCAATGTTTATTAGTGTTGCAATACTTGTATTAATTTTCATAGGAATAGCGAAGTCTTATGGTAAAACGAAAGGTAAGGCCCCTAAAGGTATTCAGTCTTTCTTTGAGCCAATAATAATGTATATCAGAGATGATATAGGTAAAGGAACTATCGGTCCAAAATACGAGCGCTTTATGCCATATCTTTTAACTGTATTTTTCTTTATATGGTTCAACAACCTTTTGGGTCTGTTTCCTGGAGGAGCTAACCTTACAGGTAATATAGCAGTTACATTTATTCTTGCATTGCTTACCTTTTTGGTAACTACATTAAGTGCAAATGGCAATTATTGGAAACACATATTGTGGACTCCAGGCGTGCCACTTCCATTAAGAATTATTATTCTTCCTATAGAGATCGTTGGTATGTTTACAAAGCCATTCTCTCTTATGGTCCGACTTTTCGCAAACATCACAGCAGGTCACATCATTATATTGAGCTTTTTAAGCTTGATCTTTATGTTTGAGAGCTTTGCTGTTGGATTTGCAAGTACAGCATTTGCAGTATTCATGTCTTTGCTTGAGTTATTTGTAGCTTTGCTACAAGCATATGTATTTACTCTTCTTTCAGCTATGTACTTTGCTTCTGCTGTAGAAGAGCACCATGATCACGATTATGATCACGGTCATTAAGATTCAAGCCTAGTCTTTAATAGAGGAGTTTTTTAGAGAGTATTTGTTTAACTATAATTATATAATCATGCTTAACACTATTTTAATGGAAGTTAGCCTTTCTCTTTTCGGTGCTGGTATCGGTGCTGGTCTTGCTGCAATAGGTGCTGCATACGGTATCGGTCGTATCGGTGGTAGCGCTGTTGAGTCTATCGCTAGACAACCACAAGAGGCTGGTAAAATTCAAACTGCTATGCTTATCGCAGCTGCTCTTATCGAGGGTGTTGCTCTTTTCGCAGTGGTAGTTTGTCTATTGATCTATCTAAAAGGTCTTGCTTAAAAACTAAACTCCTGAATACAGACATTAGGTCTGATTCAGGAGTTTGAATTTTATAGTTAAACAAAAGAGGGAAATTTCTTAAAACAACATATATGTTAGTCCAACCTGATTTCGGTTTGTTATTTTGGCAAACAGTAACATTCCTAATATTATTATTTATCCTGGGAAAATTTGCGTGGAAGCCAATTCTTGGTGCCCTTAAAGAGCGTGAGGCAGATATTGAAGAAGCTTTATCAGCTGCTGAAAACGCTAAGGAGGAAATGAAAAGATTGCATGCTGCAAATGAGAAATTGCTTCAGGATGCAAGAATTGAAAGAGAAAAAATATTAAAAGAGGCAAGTGCTGTAGCTAATTCAATTATCACAGAGGCGAAAGATAAAGCGACTGCAGAAAGTAACAGAATTGTTGAGAATGCAAGAATCGCTATCAATAATGAGAAGCTTTCGGCATTAACAGAAGTTAAAAACCAAGCAGCTACACTTGCTATTGACATTGCAGAGAAACTTCTTAGAAAAGAGCTTTCTGATTCTAAAGCACAAAAGGAACTAGTTTCAGAATATTTGAAAGAAGCTAAATTTAACTAAGATGCACGAGTCAAGAATAGCGGCGCCATATGCAAAATCTCTTCTTGAGCTCGCTCAGGAAAAGGGAGTGCTGGAAGAGGTGCAAAAAGATATGGCAGGTTTTGCAAAAATCTGTAATGAGAATAAGCAACTGGTAAGGGTTTTAAAAAATCCGGTTTTAAAACATGAAAAGAAATTGTCAATTCTGACAACGCTTTTCAAAGGAAAAGTTAATCCTGTTACTTTTTCTATATTTCAAATATTGACAAGAAAGAATAGAGAGGCATATTTATATGATATCGCTGTTGAATTCGGAAATCAATACAGAAGATTCAAAGGGATAGAAAAGGCCGTTCTTACTACTGCAGCACCAATTACAGAAGAGCAAAGAGCTGCTTTTGTTAAGATGGTAGAAACTGCCAAAACTAAAAAAGTTGAGCTTGAAGAGCATATTGACGAATCAATTATGGGAGGATTTGTGCTGAATATAGGAGGAGATAAACAAGTTGATCAGTCTATCAAAACCAAGCTAATACAGTTAAAAAGTAAATTCAAAGATAATCCATTTATTTCTAAATATTAATCATGGAAGTAAGACCAGACGAGGTTTCTGCGATATTAAGAGAGCAGTTATCAAACTTCAGAACTGAAGCTGAGTTAGAAGAAGTAGGCACCGTTCTTCAGGTAGGTGACGGGGTAGCACGTATATACGGGCTGTCAAAAGCTCAATCCGGAGAGCTTCTTGAGTTTCAAAACGGATTAAGAGCATTGGTATTGAACCTTGAAGAAGACAATGTAGGAGCTGTATTATTAGGTGACTATAGTGATATTAAAGAAGGTGATACTGTAAAACGTACAAAGCAGATTGCTTACGTTAAAGTAGGTAATGGTCTTGTTGGCCGTGTTATTGATACACTTGGAAATCCAATAGATGGTAAAGGACCTGTAACTGGCGATTTGTATGATATGCCATTGGAAAGAAAAGCTCCAGGGGTTATTTTCAGACAGCCTGTAAATGAGCCTTTACAAACTGGTATCAAAGCGATCGACTCTATGATACCTATTGGTAGAGGGCAAAGAGAACTTATCATTGGTGACAGACAAACTGGAAAAACAGCTGTTGCAATCGATACTATCCTAAACCAAAAAGAATACTATGACAAAGGTCAGCCTGTATTCTGTATATATGTTGCAGTTGGTCAAAAAGCAAGTACTGTTGCCCAGGTTGTTGCTGCTCTTGAAAAAGGCGGAGCTATGGCTTACACAGTAGTTGTATCGGCATCTGCTGCTGATCCTGCTCCAATGCAATTCTTTGCCCCATTTACTGGCGCTGCAGTTGGTGAATTCTTCAGAGATACAGGAAGACCTGCTCTTGTTGTTTATGATGATCTTTCTAAGCAAGCAGTTGCTTATAGAGAAGTATCTCTACTTCTAAGAAGACCTCCAGGACGTGAAGCTTATCCAGGTGACGTATTCTATCTACATAGCCGTTTGTTGGAAAGAGCTGCTAAAATCATTGCATCGGATGATATAGCTAAAAATATGAACGACCTTCCAGATTCACTTAAAGGAATCGTTAAAGGAGGAGGATCATTGACTGCATTGCCTATCATCGAAACTCAAGCTGGCGACGTTTCTGCTTATATCCCTACAAACGTAATTTCTATTACAGATGGTCAGATATTCCTTGAAACTAACTTGTTCAACTCAGGTGTGCGTCCTGCGATCAACGTTGGTATTTCTGTATCAAGGGTAGGAGGTTCTGCTCAGATTAAATCAATGAAAAAAGTAGCTGGTACTTTAAAACTTGACCAGGCGCAATTCAGAGAACTTGAAGCATTTGCTAAATTCGGTTCTGATCTTGATGCAGCTACTAAATTGATTATCGAGAGAGGTAGAAGAAACCTTGAAATTTTAAAGCAAGCTCAATATTCTCCTGTGGCTGTTGAATTGCAGGTTGCGATTATCTATGTTTCTTCTAACGGTTACATTGATAACGTTCCTGTAAAAGAAGTTAAGGCTTTTGAAAATGAGTTTTCTAAATTCCTGAAAGTTTCTCATAAAGATACTCTTGACGCTATCCGCTCAGGTAAAATTGATGATTCAGTAACTGAAGTTTTAAAGAAGGTCGCAAAAGATCTTGCGAAGCAATATAATAATTAATTATGCCAAGTCTTAAAGAGGTCAGAGGAAGGATCGTTTCCATTAATTCTACCCAGCAGATTACCAAAGCCATGAAAATGGTTGCTGCTGCTAAGCTTAGAAGAGCTCAGGACAATATTATCAAAATTCGTCCTTATGCTGAAAAGTTAAATGGAATACTTAATAATATTACTGCAAGTCTTGAAGGATCTGTAGAAAATCCATACTCTGAGGTAAGAGAAGTAAAAAATGTATTGATTGTTGTCGTGACTTCTGACAGAGGGCTAGCGGGAGCTTTTAATACTAACTCAATAAAAGCTGCTTCTGCTCTTGTTAATGGAAGATATAAAGCTCAGTACGAGCAGGGGAATGTTAAATTCCTTTGTATTGGAAAAAAAGGATTAGATGCTTTTGTAAAAAAAGACGCTAATGTAATTTCTGATTATGCTGGAATGTTTCATGAGCTAAATTTTGGTTCTGCAAGAAAGGCAGCCGAGTTTGCAATGGAAGGATTTCTTAATAAGGAATACGATGAAGTTGTTATAGTTTATAACGAGTTCAAAAACGTTGCAACTCAGGTTGTGAAAGCGGAGCAGTTTCTTCCTTTAGTTCAAGAAAGTACTGAAGAGCAAAAGTCTTCTAAAGATCAGGAAATTGATTATATCTTTGAACCTTCCAAAGAGGAGATTGTAAAAGGCTTAATTCCCAAATCTTTGAAAATTCAATTTTACAAAGCTTTATTAGAGTCTTTTGCATCTGAACATGGCGCTCGTATGACAGCGATGGATAAAGCTACTGAAAATGCAAAGGAGCTATTGAAGGAGCTCCGTCTGATGTACAACAGAACAAGACAGGCTGCTATTACTAAAGAGATCCTGGAGATTGTTGCCGGAGCTGAGGCACTCTCTAAATAAGTTATAATTTACATTAAAAAAGCTCATCAATTTAGATGAGCTTTTTTGTTTTACCGGAAAATTATTTGATACAGAGATTTTTCCATTTTATCCTTTTTTCAAATTTATTTATTAGTGTAAGTTCAATTACACTTACGCTATCTACTTTTCTTATTCTCAATACTAAACTTGAATCGTATGATATTCCTTTCTTACTTTTTATTTTTGCATCAACTTTCCTGACCTATAATGTGCATATCTGGTATGAAAAAGAAGGTGATGATCCGCAATTACTAAGAAACATATGGAGACAGCGAAATTCTTATCTTACTAAGAGTATGTTTGTCTTCTTTCTTCTTGTTCTTTTTACTTCTTTATTTTTCATTTCGGGGAAAGTAATCTGGTTTACTTTGCACCTCGCAGTATTTAGCCTTTTTTATTCTGCACCATTAATAAATTTTAAAAGAATACCTTTTCTGAAGATTTTTCTCATTTCTTATGTCTGGTCTGTAAGCACTGTAATTCTTCCTTCGCTCAATAAAGGTTATAGTGCGCTTGACAAAGAAGTGATTGAAATTTTTGTGCAGAGAATCATTTTTATCCTGGCCCTGGCCATCCCTTTTGATATTAGAGATATAGAGTTGGATAGAAAGAATAACATAGATACATTACCTATATTGATGGGCTTTGGAAGAGCAAAGTTACTTTCTGTAATATTGCTTATTCTATTTATAGTGTTGGGTTGTTTTTTTTATGGTTTGGATTACACCTTTTTCTCCCGTTTGGCGATTGGTATTTTGGCAATTATTTTAATAATAAAAATAAAGAGATCCAGGTCGGATCTCTATTATATGGTGGGGATAGATGGAATAATGATTCTATCTTATATTTTTTTATCTGTTTTTAAGATGCTTTTTACCCCTGGTAATTAAAGGTTCCTTTATCGGATTTAATTGTTAGGGTCTTGCCTTCTCCTTTTTCAACTCGACCGACTACCTGTGCTTCAATATTGAATGATTTGGCTATTTTAATTATGTCGTGGGCATATTTTTCTTCAAGGTATAGCTCCATTCTATGGCCCATATTGAATACTTTATACATCTCTTTCCAGTCCGTCCCACTTTCGCTTTGTATTACCTCAAACAGGGGAGGAACAGGAAACAGATTATCTTTTACAATGTGTAAATTTTCGATGAAGTGAAGAATCTTAGTCTGGCCCCCTCCGCTGCAGTGAACAGCACCATGAATATTTGATCTGTGTTGATTCAAAATTTCCTTCATAACCGGGGCGTAAGTTCTTGTAGGCGATAATACTAACTTGCCAAGATCAACAGGAACATCTTTTATTTTCTCAGTTAGATTTCTTGAACCGGAATATACAAGATCAGAAGAAATGGCCTGATCAAAGCTTTCTGGGTATTTTGCACCTAATACTTTTGAAAAGACATCATGTCTTGCCGAGGTTAAGCCATTGCTGCCCATTCCCCCATTGTAAAATTTTTCATAGGAAGCCTGTCCGTATGAAGCCATACCCACAATGACATCACCATCTTTTATTCTGTCATTACTGATCACTTCACTTCTTTTCATCCTTGAAATAACAGTGCTGTCTACAATCACTGTCCTTACAAGATCACCAACATCAGCAGTTTCTCCCCCTGTACTGTATATTTCAATACCGTTATCTCTTAGCATTTGAAGAACTTCTTCGGTACCATTGATAATTTCGGCTATTACTTCTCCTGGAATCAAGTTTTTGTTTCTTCCTATTGTAGATGAAAGCAAGATTGTATCCAAGGCTCCAACGCACAAGAGGTCGTCTATATTCATGATAATGGCATCTTGAGCAATTCCTTTCCAGACAGATATATCTCCAGTTTCTTTCCAGTAAATATATGCTAGAGACGATTTTGTACCGGCACCATCGGCATGCATAACATTACAATAGTCCTTGTCTCCTCCTAAAAAATCGGGTACAATTTTGCAGAATGCCTTTGGAAACAACCCTTTATCAAGTGTTTTGATAGCATTATGTACGTCTTCTTTGGAAGAGGAAACCCCTCTCTGCATGTATCTGTCGTTACTCATTTCATTGAATTTTGGAATTACAAAAATAAAAAAAGTCCCGGTTTCTGACCGGGACTTTGTAGGATTTATCTTTGGCGATTATTCTGGCTTAATTTCTTCGCTAGTTCCTGAACTATCTTCACCTTCACCTTTCATCTTTATCTTTATTGTTTGATCTCCTTCAGCCTCGTCCTTTTTCTTAATCGTTATGTTAGGATTGGTAACATTGGTAATTGTAAACTCTGTACGGCGGTTTCTCTGATGATCTTCTTCTGTCTGAGCGTTTTTCACAAGAGGTTTGTCCTCTCCATAACCTTTTGGAGTAATTCTGTCTTTTGCTATGCCCTTAGAAATAATATAATCAACTGCTGATTGAGCACGTTTTTGAGATAGTTTTCTGTTGTAATCAGCAGAACCCCTTTCATCTGTATGTGAGCTTAGTTCGATTTTGATTTCGGGATTGTCCACAAGTAATTGTACGATTTTCAGCAATTCCAGGGCTGCATCCGGCCTGATATCCCACTTATTGAAGTCATAGTAAATATTATCAATTACGATAGTTACACCAACTTCGATTTTAGGTAATACCATTTTGTAAGGAATTTTAATAAAGGATTCTCCCGGACCTAGTTTTTCAAATGGCACTTTTGTACCAATTGTTGAAAGCTCTCCATTGCTTTCTTTTAAATATCCAAATCTTGCACCTATAATTTTATACCTGGTTTCAGGCTCAATTTCGTAGGTATATTTTCCTGAAGCATCAGAGGTAAGGGCTGTAATGGTATCTCCTTTTTCACTAACCAGCTGAATTCGTGCAGAATCCAAAGGCACTTCAGCAGGATTGTCTTTGGTAATCCCAACTATTAGACCATCAAGAATGTAATGAGCGATTTTGATTTTAGATTTGTCAAGGAACTCGTATATATCATCATCTCCTTTGCCATTTGGTCTATTGGAAGAGAAGTAACCCGTCAATGTATCTTTGAATGTAATGGCAAAGTCATCATAACTTGTATTGATAGGACGACCTAGGTTTTCAATTTTAAGTTTGTGTTTAGCAGAATCTTTTCTTACAGCAAACAAATCCATGCCTCCAAGAGAAGGGTGGCCATCGGAAGAGAAGTAGAAAATTCCTCTTGAATCTTCGTATGGGAAAAGCTCATTACCTCTAGTATTTATTGGTGTGCCGAGGTTAGTTATATTTCCCCATTCTCCTTTTTCGTCTTTTGTTGACTTATAAATATCTACACCTCCGTTAGCATCGCTGCTTTCCCTGTTTGATGCGAAATAAAGTGTTTTACCATCAGCAGAAAGTGCAGGAGAGGAGTCCCATGCGTCCGGGTCATTTATTGGAAGTAATTTAGGCTCAGACCATACTCCCGCTTGTAGAATGGATTCATAAAGATCTACATCTTTTGCGCCTTTTTTGCTACCAGTATTTCCACGGGAAAAAATCATTGTTTTGCCATCTTTCGAAAAAGTAGCAGAAGCTTCATGCGCATCTTCACTATTGATAACTTCTGGAAGTTTTCTCGCCTGGCCACTGAAATAGTCTGCACCATCAAAAATGAATTCATATAAATCCGTAAATCCTGTCCCTGTGGCAGTATGCATCTTTTGTGCATCTCTGTTAGAGGTAAAGTATAGTTTGTCATTTTTGAAGGTAGGAGAATATTCTGTGAATGGAGTATTCAGTTTGTCAAGGTTTTTAACCTCGAAATATGATTTCTTTTCAACTATGTCATTAAGAACTTTGAGATTTTCCAGTTCATTCTTTGCTCGGTTTACCAGATCAAAGTTCTGTCCTATTTTAACATAATTTGAAAGTTGTTTAGCAGCGCCAACATAATTGCCAACCGCTTTTAGGGCAAATCCGTAATAGTAATATGCTTCTTCCTGATTGGTATTGTTTTCTACGGCTTTCGCATAAAAGGGCTCAGCCTCCTGCATCCTATTGGAGCGTCTGAACGATTCTGCGATATAATAATTCGCATCTGATGGCCCTCCTTTACTTACAGATTGCTGAAAGTTTTCAATTGCAGGTTGGTATTCAGCCTGATTATAATGTTGCAACCCTTTTTTGTAGGATTTCATGGCTGAAGGAGTACAGCCAGCAAGAATTACCAGTAAACAAAAGAATTTAGAAAGATTGAGCTTCATCTTGAGTTTTTAAAATAATAGTATAAACTATGGTTTGCACAAATATGCAGATCTTAAGAGAATATACTGAATATATTTCGGCATACTCCCTTTAAAATATCAAATTTAAAAAACTTTTTGAGAAATATAATTATTTGCCTGTCAGTTATTAAAAAAACGGGATACCCAAGAGCTTTTAGCGGGTAATTCCCAGTTCTTTATTAATTCCTGAAGGCAGGTAATTGTATTATTATAGATTAGAGTTTCCTGGGTAATTAAACCTTGCTTTACGGCAGCAGAAACTTCATTAAATTTTATAATGTGGATCGGGGATGAGGCATTTTTATATGCCACTAAAGACCTGTCAAGAAGATTTGTGCCAGTGTGTGTGGCTATTTCTCTTATTATTACGACAGATTTATCAATTGAACAACCACTGGCATCTGAAATACTTTCGTCAACTGCTATAATGATGAATCTGTTGAATCGGATTTCAAAAGTGCCTGTCAGTTTTCTTCCATGACTTTCCCAACCTGAAATGAATGAATGCAATTTTTCAGAAATATAGTCTTGTTCTTCTAACGAAAATTCTCTGTCTGACTGATATACCCAGACTTTTGAATTTTCTGGAAAACTGGCAATTTTTGGTTGTTCTGGAATAATCATTTTATAATCCTTCGTACTTTGCAATTAGTTCTGCAATATCGTAAACTTTTATTTCAGATTCTTTTTCTTTGTTTTTAACTCCGTCGGATAACATAGTCATACAAAATGGGCATGCTGCTGCTATCACTTTTGCTCCGGTTCCAATTGCCTCTTCTGTTCTTTCAATATTTATATCTTTGAATCCAGGTTCAGGTTCCTTGAACATTTGCGCTCCACCAGCTCCGCAGCACAGACCTTTGGTTCTGGACCTTTTCATTTCAACTAGCTCCGCGTCCAGTATTTCTAATACCTTTCTTGGTGCTTCATATATATTGTTAGAGCGCCCAAGGTAACAAGAGTCATGGTAAGTTATCTTTTTACCTTTAAATTCGCCACCACCTTGCAACTTTATTTTTCCTTCGTTTATAAGTTGTTGAAGAAATTCAGAGTGATGAAGTACTTCATAGTTACCTCCAAGCTCCGGATATTCATTTTTAATCGTATTAAAGCAATGAGGACAGGCAGTTACTATTTTTTTTATGCCGTAGGCATTCATTACCTCAATATTGCTTACTGCCTGAACTTGGAAAAGAAATTCATTTCCAGCTCTTTTTGCAGGTTCTCCTGTGCACGATTCTTCCGTCCCTAAAACTGCAAAGTTAACAGATAGTTTATTTAAAATTTTAACAAATGCTGCAGTAATTGATTTTGCGCGTTCATCAAAGGACCCTGCACATCCTACCCAGAAAAGAATTTCAGGAGTTACTCCCTTTGCTGCCAGCTCGGCCATGGTTGGAACATTTATCATATTTTCGCTCATAACTTTATCAACTTCAATAATTTACTGATTTAATTTTTGAACCCAGTTTAATCTGTCAGAAGGGGAAAATTTCCATGGTGCAAAGTTGTTCTCAATATTGGAAAACATGCCATTCCATGAAGCCGGAGCTTGTGATTCCTCCATAATTTTGAATCTTCTGAGCTGAACAATAATGCTAACCGGGTCAATATTAACAGGGCATGCTTCGACACAGGCATTGCAGGTAGTGCAGGCCATAATTTCTTCAACAGTTATATAGTCCCCTAGCAAAGATTTCCCATCCTGATGGTCTTTTCCGTTCGCTTCAATATTCCTTCCCACTTCTTCTAGTCTGTCTCTTGTGTCCATCATAATTTTTCTAGGACTGAGTTTTTTACCTGTCAAATTAGCTGGGCATTGGGATGTGCATCTGCCGCATTCTGTGCAGCTATATGCTTCCATTAAATTTTTCCAGGTCAGATCCTGAACGTCTTTTGCTCCAAATCTACCGGGAGCAGCATTGTCATTACCTGTTTCGACAGGAAGATTAAGCATTAATTTAACTTCTTTAGTTACTTCAGGCATATTTGATAGTCTACCGGCTGGATCCAGTTTGCTAAAATATGTATTTGGGAAAGCAATAAATATGTGCAAGTGCTTAGAATCTGTGAATACGTACATGGCAAAGGCAAGAATTCCAATAATATGTGCCCACCAGCCAAACCTTTCAATAAATATCAATTCTGAATTGTCCAGGCCATTAAATAAAGGCTTGAGAAAACTTGTAAAGAAAAAGTCACCCGTAGCAATATAGTGTTCCGACCCTCTGGTTTGTAATATACCATCTGAAGTATTCATGCTAAGGAAGCAGATCATCAGGAAAATTTCAATGGATAGAATGATATTGGCATCAAGCTTTGGCCAACGCTTCATTTCTTCGCCGTCAAATCTTTTCACTTTGATGATGTTTCTTCGTACTAGGAAAATTGCACAAGAGACTAACACTGAAATAGCCAGGAACTCAAATATATTGATCAATGAAGGGTATAACCCTCTGAAGATTGGAGCGAATATTCTGTGGGTGCCAAAGAGCCCATCGATAATAATTTCGAGTACTTCAATATTTATGATTATAAAGCCAACATAAACAAAGAGGTGAAGTATCGCAGGCAGAGGTCTTTTAAACATCTTTTTTTGACCCAATGCAACCAATACCATCATTTTAAGCCTTTCTCCAGGCTTGTCGTACCGATTGAGGTCTCTACCCAATAAAATATTTCTTCTTATTCTCAGGATGCTTTTGGTAATGAAAAAGCCTGATGCAGAAAGCAGAAGCAAGAAAATGACTTGGGGTAAAAATTCCATAAATGAAAATATTTTAAAATTTATGTAAATATTGTTTGTTTAGTTATCAAAACCTAATATCTTTGCGCCACTTAATCGGGAACGTAGCTCAGTTGGTAGAGCAAAGGACTGAAAATCCTTGTGTCGGTGGTTCGATTCCACTCGTTCCCACAGGGGCCTCAAAAGGGCCCTTTTTTATTTTTACTAAAGTAGAATAACTATTTAAGCTAATAGGCAAGTTCCATAAAACATTAATCGGAAAGCTTTTATCTAAGGTAGATCTCATGATGCCATTTTTTACATTTACCTGCTTATAATAAGCGTAAATTAGCTTATATTTATTATAAAAAGTTATAACGATAATTTATCGGTATATGTTGAACATATCTTAATCTTTCTTATCGTTAGTATTTTTGGTTTTAAAACTTGATTGGAATAATTAAAATATTAGTGGAAACGAATTACTATACTAGTGCTAGCAGAACATCCTTAGAAGTTATTAAGCTAATGAGAGTGTATCAATGGCCCAAAAATTTCTTTGTGTTTTTACCCCTTTTTTTTTCAGGTAAAATCCTGGCTTTAGAAAACTGCCAAAAGGTATTGTGGGTGTTTCTTGCTTATTGCCTTGTAGCAAGTTCTGTATATATTATTAATGACCTTTTTGATATTAAATCTGATAAAAAGCATCCAGAGAAGAGGTTCAGGCCTATAGCAAGTGGGGCCATAAGTATTCCATATGCGATTATATTGTGCGTAGCTTTATTGTCATTTTCAATAACAATAGCACTGTCTCAATTTAATATTTTGATTTTAAGTTTTCTTTTGGGGTACTTTCTTTTAAATATTTTATATAGTTTAAAACTGAAGAAGATAGCGATAGTTGATGTAATGATTATTGCGATCGGATTTATTTTAAGAGTTTTTGTAGGAGGTGTTTCAATTGATACGGTGTTGTCAAAGTGGCTCGTTTTAATGACATTCTTGCTGGCTTTATTTTTAGGTTTTGCGAAAAGAAGAGATGATTTGCTGATACTGGAAGAAAAAGGGAAAGTAATGAGAGCGTCATTAAACGGGTATAGTCTTTCATTTGTAAATCATTCAATGGTTTTCATTTCTAGCATAATTGTCGTATGCTATTTTATGTATTCCATCTCTGAAGAAGTCATGCAAAGACTGGGAAATGAATATTTTTATATTACGAGTTTCTTTGTGGTAGCAGGTATGTTAAGGTATTTTCAAATAACTTATGTTGAAAATAACTCAGGTTCTCCAAGTAAGATTTTGCTCACAGATGAATTTACTATTATCAATTTAATGTTGTGGGGACTGGTAGTGTCTTATTTTATTTATTTTTAGAATTCAAGGAGAAATGGAAAATAAAGTCGCGCTTTTTGACTTTGATGGCACCTTAACTAGAAAAGACACATTGGCTGAGTTCATAAGATATTGCCACGGAACACCCAAGTTTCTTTTTGGATTAACATTGCTTTCACCGCTTATCTTAATCTACAAAGCTGGTCTTTTATCTAATAGTGCGGCAAAGAAAGCCATGTTATCTTATTTTTTTAAAGGCTGGGACATTGATGTTTTTCAAAGAAAAGGAGAGGAGTTTGCGAATAAAATAATTCCAGGACTGTTAAAAAAAGATGGTATTGAAAGATTGAACTGGCATTTGAGTCAAGGACATAGGGTTATAATTGTAACAGCCTCAGTTGAAAACTGGATCAATTCGTGGACTAATGAATTGAAGATTGAACTTGTGGGAACTAGGTTAGAGGTAAAAGACGGAAAATTGACAGGAAATTATCTTGATGAAAATTGCCATGGCATTGAAAAAGTAAACAGATTGGAGACCTATCAAATTTTTAATAGGTCCCATTATATTTATGGTTATGGTGATACCAAAGGAGACTTGCCGTTTTTAAAGCTGTCCAATGAATCTTTTTATAAATATTTTAAAAATTGATATAACCCCATCCATTTACAAAATGGATATTTACCATCTTTTTGTTATTATTTTTTAATGTATCATTCAACTCATTCACTTTTGAAAAGTGAACGGAGATTTTCCTTACCTGATTTTTATCGTCATAATATATAACAGGGCTGTTATCCGCACTATAGCCTCCTCCCACTGTTCTATGTAAGAAGATATCAGGATCAGGATTGTAATAATCAGGGTAGTTATTCATCACAAATTTAGATAAAGGATTATGTTTCCCTATCATATAACCTTTACAGTTAAATTCACCAGCCTGCAAAAAACCCAAAATATTGTAGACAAATAAAATTTGAAAAATCAACACAGTGGAGATGATGGTTTTTCCAAATTTTGTCTCATAATTAAAATGGTATAATGCAAATACTAAGAATGGTATTGAACTCCAGGATGCATACCTATGCACATTTGCTCCCCCATTCCATATGTGCATATTAATAAAAGTGAAAACCATCAACATACTTATGGGTAAAAATAATAAGTCAAAATCCCAACTTTTGGGCCCCTTTTTAATTTTCTTTATATAGGTAAATACCCAAATAAGAAACAGTATTGGAATAGCTAGGAATAGTCCCTGGTTTAAATCAAAAAAGAAACCTAAAAAGCGGGTGAAAGATAAATGATTATTGGCTAGATAACCCTTATGTATAATAATATTGGGAATTCCGAAATTATAATAGTAAAAAGCAGATGGAGCAAGGCAAAGAACTCCAATGAAGCCCATAGACAAAATGTTTTTTAAAGTAAATCCATTTTCCCTAAGCAATTTTAAGCAAATGACAGGTGCAAAGAATATTATTGGAGGGTTTTGGGTGCTACCTAAAACCAAGAAAAGCAATGCTCCATAATATTTCTTTTCATAATATAATATTAATGCCAAGAAGAAGAAACTAATTGAAAATACCTCTGGGCCTGGGAACGGAATGTACCATAAGGTTGCAGAAAAGAAGAAGAAGGCGGTTAGGAATATTCGCTTCGATTCTTCAAGCCTGCTAAAGAAGAGAGTGTATATGCAGGAGAAAAATGCTATCAGAAAATTAGTTATCTGAAATGATTTAAGTCCGTCCATATTTAAGAAGCCCAGTAAAATACTTACTGGAACGTTTATCAAAGAGTACAGCCAAAAGTGGTATGAATATTTGTCCCCATTTAAATCGGTAAAATAACCCCAAGAATCTTGCATAAATTCTTTATTCCGTTCAAGGAAGCCTGGAAATTCATTTTTTACAATTTCCAGAAATCCATTACCCGGATAAAAAGTGCGAGCCATTAAATCGAATGATTCAATATCTTCAATTCTCAAATCAACACTAAAATGATTCTTAAACCCTTCTGTCATTAGATAATATTCAAACATATCTCCTCCAAACATCGGCTCAACAAAAAGCAAAAGTCTGGTAAACAGGAAAAAGCTTATTAAAGAAAAAATTATTATTTTATGCTTATTATATGGTGAAATATTGTTCAACATTTTTTAATGACTTAAATGCTTCAATTTTATTACTTCTTTCTCGGTCAAATGTCTCCAGTGGCCACGTGGCAAATCTCTTTTAGTTAATCCGGCATACATAACTCTATCAAGGCGGGTTACTTCATATCCCAAATGTTCGAACATCCTTCTGACAAGCCTGTTTCTGCCTTCATGCACTTGTATTCCTACGACCCATCCATCTGGAGTCACAAACTCAAGTTGGTCTGGTTTGATTGGGCCATCCTCAAGAGTAATTCCATTTTTTAACCTTGCAAAATCTTCATGACTCATAGGTTTGCTCAACTCTGCCTGATAAAGTTTTTTCGTTCTGTTAGATGGGTGCATCAATTTTTCTGCAAGTTCTCCATCATTAGTGAAAAGTAATAAGCCAGTAGTGTTCCTGTCAAGTCTTCCCACGGGATAGATTCTTTCAGGGCCAACGTTTTTAACAAGGTCCATCACTGTCTTGCGCTCATTTTCATCATCAGTAGTAGTGATGAAATCTTTAGGTTTGTTGATGAGCACATATACAAGCTTTTCAGGTGAAAGTATTTTGCTGCCATACTTTACAGTATCGCCCTTTTTTACCTTATAGCCCATTTCAGTTACGACTTTGCCGTTGACTTTGATAAGTCCATCGGAAATAAGAACATCGGCCTCTCTTCTGGAGCATACACCTGCATTAGAGATGTATCGGTTTAGTCTTATTTCATCAGAAGATGTTTTATTTCTCGTACCAGAAGATTTCTTTCCTTCTGATTTTTTGAAATTTTTTGAGCTAGTTTCTTCAGACAGGTTTTCAAAATCACTGAATTCGTCAAAGCCTTCGACTTCTTCGTCTTTAGGTTTTGAGAATGTCTTTTTGAATGATGGTTTTTCTGAAGAGTTTTTTAATCCGGCCTTTTTAAAAGGTTTCTCATTGCGATCTCCAAAGCTTTTTCTTTTATCAGGACTTGATTTTGAAAAAGAACTTTTAGATTCTGAATCGTCAAATTTTTTAAATCCTGTCTTCTTGAAAGGTCTTTCTTCCTGTTTTTCAGATCCTTTTTTCCAATCCTGTTTAGGTTTTGAAAAAGACCTTCCAGATCTTGTATCTTCACTTTTGCCTCTAGGTTTACCACGAAATGATTTTTCGTCTGAGGTCGATCTTTTTTTGCTATCAAAAGTTGAATCTGATTTTCTTCCTCTTTTTTGGTCCCCTTCCCTCCCTTTATATTCTGGAGTTTTTGCTTTAGGATCTTCACCAAATTTCTTTCTTACAAACTTATTTTTTGGGCCTTCAGAATCTCGTGATGATGAATCTGCTTTAAAATCTCTTCCTCTTCCTGATCCGGAAAAAGAGTTTGGTTTTCTGCCATCCGAGGGTTTTTTACCTCTAAATTCGGAAGATCTTTCAGATTTACCCGAATCTCCCTGAGAATCAAATTTCCTTCTTGGCTTTCCTGCCTGTACACGGCCTGCCGGTGTTTTCTTCGCTCCAAAAGAAGATTTTCTGGCAGGGCGAGATTCGCCTGATGCCCCATCTTTCTTTGGGGTAGAAGATTTTTTTGAAGAAAATTTAGAAGCCTTGTCTCTTTCCGAAGCCCCTCTGCCTTTCCTCTGAGGTTGGTCCTTTTTCATAATTCTTTTATGTTATTATCAAAGTTCATAAAAAAATAATCAGGAAATGGTTTCCTGATTATTTTTTTACAAATAAATATTTTAATTAATGTGGGGAATTTTATTCCTCTGGTTCTACCGGATTTTGACTTTCTGAGGAAAAATCTTCTTCTGTTTGGGAATTGCTTTGAGAAGAATGGTCTCCGAAAGTATCCTTGGTATCGTTTTCCTGATTTTGAGGTTCAGTATTGGTGTTGTCCTGAGTATTAAATTCCATTTCTTCTAACTCAGCGGCAATTATTTCATGCTCTTTTTCTACTTCATCCCCGATCTCATTTTCATCTTTGGAGAAATCTTTTGGCATAGGGAGGTCTTTAAGACTGTTAATACCAAAATATTCCATAAACTTTGCAGTAGTGCCGTAGAGAATTGGTCTGCCTACTCCATCAGATTTGCCTTGAATTTCAACAAGCTCCTTTTCCAGCAACTTTTGAATAGCGTAGTCGCAGTTCACACCTCTTATCTGCTCTATCTGATGTTTCGTAATTGGCTGCTTGTAAGCTATAATGGCGCAGGTTTCAAGGGCAGATGTAGATAATCTTTTTTTAGATTTTTGCTTAAGCAAAATACTAATGCTGGATTGATAGGCAGGCTTGGTAAGAAACTGATAACCTCCTCCCATAGAAAAAACTTTAAACGGGTAATTATCATCTTCATACTTTTGGAGAAGCTTCTCCAATGAAGCCTGAATATCTTCAATCGGAACCTCTGCCTCAAACATTTCAGAAAGGCAGGTTCTTATATCTTCCGGTTTTATAGGATCCGGAGAGCAAAAGATTAAACTCTCAATGTGATGCTGAAGGAAATCCAAATTAGTCTTTTCTGTTAAGTTTTGCCTCTATCGAATGCTGTGTGTGAGGAACTGCACGAAGACGTTCTTTGGGAATAAGTTTTCCTGAATCAACACAAATACCATAAGTCCCGTTTTTAATTCTGGCCATGGCATTTTCAAGCTGCTGAATAAATTTTTGTTGCCTAGCAGCGAGCTGTGTAAAGCTTTCTTTTTCGGCTGTATCAGCGCCATCTTCTAGCAGTTTTAAAGTACCTGCCGTATTGTCGGTTCCGGAATCATTTCTTCTGCTCAGAGTTTCCTTAATGTAATTTAATTCTTTTCTGGCTCTATCCAGCTTGTCAGCTATAAGCTGCTCAAACTCCTTTAATTCTTCGTCGGAGTATCTGAGTTTTTCTTCTGCCATAACGCGGATTTATTTTAAATTAAAAAACGGGATGAAAAGTTGACCTCTTTTTTGTTGAGTAACGGAAATCCCTGATTTTTGGTGCAAATTTAGTATAAAAAATGGTTCCACTGGGAAAGATCCAACAATTAATTGTTAAAACTTTTGCCTTCAAGCAGTTAAAAAAATGATCCTTTTTTAAAAGGATTCTCCTAATACAGGCAATTTATTTGAAGTTGTAATTGTGTTTTACTGCTTTTATGCGTGAAATAATTGACTGTCTGTCCATTTCTATGTGATGTTTCATGCGCAAGTAGCGATCTATTACATCCACTTCTTTATTTTTTTCCATACAGGAAGAAATTATGTCATTTACCAAGCATCTCATAGGGCGATATTTAGCATTAATACTCTGAACTTCAATATGATAATATAACCGCCTTCTTAAACTTTTGTTTTTCTCCGTTCAGACGAAAAATTTCAAACATGATCATGTAAATTCCAATATCTGCTTTTCGATCATCATCAGCAATGCCATCCCATTGAAAAAAACCTTCGTTCCCTAATAATTGATTGGAAGCAATCTTTTTTACAGCTCTTCCTTGTCCATCGAAGACTGTAATGGTCGCGATTTCACCTGGATTATCAAGTTGGTATGTTAATAAAGCAAAGTCATTTTTACCGTCTCCATTAGGAGAAAACTTCAATGGTAGCACTGAAAAAGAATTTTCAATAGTTTCTAATTCAAAATGCTGGCTATTGCCATATCCTGGCGTTGCGCCAATGTTTGATGCAGCTGAATGCCAGTTGGAAACATCTGAAGCCGGATTGGTAAACGAAATCCTTTCCAGGCTTATGCCTTCAGGGTCTTTTATAATCTGATGATGCAGTTTTTCGGTATAACTAAAACTATCAAATACATCACTGGAAGGATTAAACAAACTGATATTCCCAGAGTCATCATTCAGAGCAGGCATTGAACTCATTTTTATGAAATTTTTAAATTCTCCCTTTGGATATTGATTTATCAAAGTCTGAGGATCGGAAGTCAATACCAGATACTGCTTTGGTTCCAGAACTAGTGGGCTTGTTGAAATTGAATAAGTAGTGGAGCTCGTACTTTCTGTATTGGATATTCTCCAGTTCTTAAGATCAATGAAATGGGATGAATTGTTATAAAGCTCAACGAAATCAACTCCTCCGGGATGTGGGTTGAAAAGGATTTCATTGATCAAAAGTTCTCCTATCCCAGGAATTTCAGGTAATGCGAACGATTTTTGATTTTGCTGAATGAAGTTGCCATTACAATCTTTTACACCACTTATTGAAATTTTATATAAGGTGCTTCTCTTAATAGCATTTGTGAAAGAAATCAGAATATTTTTATTCCCTTTGTACACTACATTTTCAATCTCAGTTTTTGGTAAAATAGTTATGTTTTCCTCTCTGATCTCTGCAGATATATCTAACTTTTCATCTAATTCTATTAGTATATTTAGTGTATCCAGTAGCCGTAATTCTTTGATTTGGGGTGCTTGCAAATCTGGTTTAATTGAATTTACTGAATTTTCAGCGCCTGGTGTACCACCTATTAAAGCAATAGCTCCGTCCCAATTATCACTCTCTCCACATGGGTTTGAAAGATCTATCAATTCTAAAGCAATCCCGCCGTCGGCATTTAATCTGTTTGTAAACCAGTTCGAAGAATAATTGACAGAATGAATAATTTTACCTGATGGATCTTTAAGAATGAGAGAGTCGGACGAATTGTTCAATGAGGGCCAGGGCGCTATACCAAGAACTTTGCCAAAAGACTTGAATTCATTAATTGATGCTGAAGGACATATAATGAGATATGATTTAGGAGATATTTCAAAAGATGGCAATACTGCTGAAACAGTAGGATCAGAAAAACGCCAATTGGCAAGATTGATGGTATCTTCAGAAGTGTTGTACAATTCAATATATTCTTCTTCCGGAAGACCATGGCTAGGAGTGGGGTCGGAATAAATTTCCGTAATTAAAACTGATCCTGGCTCTATTGCTGGCCGGTAATTAAATTCAATTGATTCATTCAGGGTTTCTTTCAAGTAAAAATCCTGGATTCCATCCATAATAAGTTTATTCTTTCCTTTCCTCAACGGGCCTTCCGAAGTCAGAATCAAAATGGAATCGTTGACATAAGAAAAATCCTTAATGTAAGAATCGTTAATTGTTATGTTATGAGCTTTAAGTTCAGGGGAAATCCTTTTGTTGAATTGAATAACAATGTTGATAGCACTAGAAGCTTTTATATCAATTATTGAAAGTGGTGCATTCTGAATTGAAAAGTCATCGAGATAAAAATCTTTATTTCTGGTTGAGCTGTGAACACAAACTATTCCAAAATAAGCCCCAGTTTTGTAGGTTGAATCTACGTAATAGAGTTCTGGTGAAAAATCGTATCCACCAAGCGTGTCAGATGAAACTTTCCAATTATAGCTTAGATCTCTGGTGACTTTAATTCGTAATGTATTGTTGTTTTTGCCAGCTCGTCCAGGAATGCCGCCACTAAGCTTTACTGAAACCGATCCATCCTGTCTGTATAAATCGATTGCGTCAGAGTTTCCACTTGATCCACCGATTTTCAGAAAATATCCATGTAACGGTTTTATCAGATCAGGGGAGGAACTTGTCAAATAAATCTTGGTAAAATTACTGCTACTGGGATTAAACGGCATTTTTATCAAAAACTGCCATTCAACATTGGTCGTCAGATTATTTGCAGTCGAAAGATAGATTTCCTCGTTTTGAGGTTTGCCAGAGCTTTGAAGCTGAAGGTCTGCATTTATGAAAAATAAAGCAGTATCCCCAGACCATTTGGGCGTTGAGTGGAAATTATTATCAGAGAAAGAGTCATTAAACTGCGCAAAACTCTGAATATAAGAAAATAAAAAAAGTAAGAAATAGCTGGTTTTCACATGGTAAAAATAATAATAAATTGATTAATTTTGTCCCCCGAATAAAAATTCAATAAAAACAATACAAAAATGAAAATTGCAGTAGTAGGCGCTACCGGCTTGGTTGGTGGACAAATTTTAAAAGTGCTGGAGGAGAGAAATCTTCCTGTAACAGAACTATTACCTGTTGCTTCTGAAAAATCTGTTGGAAAAGAAATCATTTTCAAGGGTAAACCATATAAGGTGGTTGATGCAGCCACTGCAATCAGTAAGAAACCTCACTTTGCTATATTTTCCGCAGGTGGAAGTACTTCTCTGGAGCTTGCTCCTAAATTTGCCGAAGCTGGTATCACTGTAATTGATAACTCTTCTGCCTGGAGAATGGACCCTACAAAGAAACTTGTAGTTCCGGAAATCAACGCAAATACACTAACAAAGGATGATAAAATCATTGCAAATCCAAACTGCTCAACTATTCAGATGGTAGTTGCATTGAATCCTTTGCACAAAAAATATAAAATCAAGAGAATTGTAGTTTCTACATACCAGTCTGTAACAGGAACGGGTAAAAAAGCAGTTGACCAATTAATGAATGAAAGAAAAGGCGTTGATGGTCCAATGGCTTATGCGTATCCTATTGACCTTAACGTAATACCTCATATTGATGTGTTTACAGACAACGGTTATACAAAAGAGGAGATGAAAATGATCAATGAGACTAAGAAGATCATGGGAGACGATTCGATAAAAGTAACTGCGACTACAGTTAGAATTCCTGTAATGGGAGGACACTCAGAGTCTGTGAATATTGAATTTGAAAATGAATTTGATATGGAAGAGGTTAAGAAAATTCTTGGAAGTGCAGAGGGCGTTATTTTGGAAGATGATGTTAAAAATCTGAAATATCCAATGCCAATGAATGCTCATAATCGTGATGAAGTATTTGTGGGAAGACTTAGAAGAGATGAGACTCAGCCTAAAACTCTTAATATGTGGATCGTAGCCGACAACCTTAGAAAGGGTGCAGCAACGAATGCTATTCAAATTGCAGAGTACTTGCTTAAAAATAAAGTTGTAGTTGCTTAATGCAATAATTAGGACCACCATTAAAAATAAAAGGGGGCTGACTTAAATATGTCGGTCCCCTTTATTTTTTAAATAGAAAGTCTAGCGTCATGTCTAAACATTTGGTCTTATTGGTAATAGCAATGTTAGATCTCGGAAATTCTAATTATCAAACTTCATGATTTATTAAGGTGAAAGGTGTAGGGAACTAAATTTAAGACATTTAGTGCCCTTTTAGTAAAGAATTTATGAAGAAAAAAATTACTTTTACCTTTCGTAATTAAAAAAATTGCCTGATGGAATTTACAGATTGTTTCAGGGTTTTCTTTATTAAAATACTTATAGAATGATGACACTTAGGTCAATGACCGGCTTTGGGATGGTAAAGTCGGATGCTGAAAATCTTGAAATTAAAGTGGAAATTAAATCTTTAAATTCAAAGTTTTTGGATTTGGGACTTAGACTTCCAAAAGAATATCAGGATAAAGAAATGGAAATCCGAAATATGGTGAGCAATACACTTGAAAGGGGAAAAATCAGCATTTCTATGGATGTGCAGACAAAAGTTGACGCCAAACCTAGAGTTTCCATAAATAAAGAGCTTGTTAAAAAATATTATGAAGATCTTGTAGAGACTGCAGCTTTTGTGGGTACAAAAGAAAGTGATCTTTTCAAAATTGCTTTAACAATGCCTAAAGCGGTAAATCAGGATCTGGATAATGAAGATAATTCCAAGGAATGGGAAATAATAGCATCCGTAATAGGCAAAGCCATTGATCAATGCGATAAATTCCGTCTTGCGGAAGGGGCGGCATTAGGTGAAAAATTGAAGAGCTATATCTTGCGAATTAAAGATTTGTTGGAGCGGGTATCGGAATTTGATCCTCAAAGGATTCAAATGATACGCGAAAGGATTAAAGCACATTTTGTGGAGTTTGGTAATGAGCAAATGGACAAAAGCAGATTTGAACAAGAGCTTATTTACTACATTGAGAAACTTGACATCACTGAAGAGAAAGTCAGGCTGAATAATCACTTAGACTTTTTCCTGGAAAATATGAAAGTGGATAAAAGCGGGAAGAAACTTGGCTTTATAAGTCAGGAAATAGGTAGAGAAATAAACACTATTGGCTCCAAAGCAAATGATGCAAATATTCAGAAGTTAGTGGTGGAAATGAAAGAAGAACTTGAGAAGATTAAAGAACAATCCCTCAATATCCTTTAATGTCGATTTACTTTTTACCGTCCCAGAATACAGAGGTAAAAATTAGAATCATTCCTATATTGGTGTTTAACAGCTTGTTCCCCATAGTGTATTTGAAATAATCGGCGGGAAACAGAGTAAACCATGTAGCTGCAACAAGACAGATGAGGGCAAGGCCAAAAAGGTAATTAAACACCCTCATCAGTTTTATATTATTAGTAAAAAGTACAATACAAGCGATCAAGCCCGCATCAATATAAAACATATTTGACACTAGAGATTTGCTCAATAGGTCTGCATTTAATGGATAATATTGAACTGCCAGACCAATTAAAACGAAAGTAGGACCCAGAACTTTAAGCAGAAGTGCGTTCATCCTTAATTCTATTGCTGTCATTTAAATTTTCTTTACAAAGTTTGTAATTAGACTGAAGACCTCTTTAAATCTTGTAAGAGGTAAAGTTTCCGGTCTGTCCATTACATCATGGTACGCACTTATGCCACCAAGGGTATAAAAGAAGAAAGCTGGTACTCCTTTTTCTGAGAAATAGAAATGATCGGAGTTTGCTGCCGGACCTCTTCTTTTTATCGCAGGAAGTAGCTTCAAGGTTTCGTTTATTTCCAGTAATTTATTGTATTCTTCCGGGTGAAGTGTGGCGTTTACCACTGTCATGCCGTCATCCCCAGTTCCAAGCAAGTCTAAATTGATCATAAATTTTATCTTATTCAATGGAAACAAAGGGTTTTCGGTGAAAAATCTTGACCCGATCAGACCAATTTCCTCTGCACCAAAAGCCATAAATACTATTGTAAATTTGGGAGTATTCTCTTTTTGAGAATAGTATTTTACCAATTCCAGTAGCATTGAGACTCCACTTGCATTGTCATTCGCTCCGGGGAAGTAAACTTTTTTACCCATTGTACCTAAATGATCGTAATGAGCAGAAATAATAATAACAGAATCGGATTTACTTGTACCTTCTACAAATCCGATTACGTTTTGTGAACTATAATTTTTCTTCAGAATAGCGTCTAGCTGAAATTTGACTTTTTTTACACTATCAGGGAAAGAATTTTTAGCTACCTGAAAAAAAGGATTAGTGAATTGTGTTTGGGATAATGAAGCTGTAAGTTTTTTATCATGAAGTTCTATAATACATTTTCCTTCATGAATTTTGTCCAGAATTTCAGATTTTTCTATCAGTTTATTGTAAAATTTAACATCGTAGATAACCGCTCTGTTTTTGGTTTTCTCTGATAAAAAGGAATTTAGCACTTTATCATTGTAAAAGACCATAGTGTCAAGATATAAAGCCTTCACATTTCCATGTCCACCTCTTGAAATGCAATTGGCTATGTAATCTATACCAGTAACAAGTTTTTTCTTATCTGCCTGCAGTGAAATTCGTCCTTCAAAGCAATTGACATCATATTGGAAATTTTGAAAATAATTCTCTCGAATTGCCTTTAGGCCGGATTTCTGAAATTCTGTTTTGATAAAATTGGCTGCTGTTCTGGCGCCATCGAAATTTGCTCCCCGGCCATGCATTGATGGACTGCATAATGTATCAAGATAAAATCTGACTCTGGGGATATCCTGAGAAAAACACTTATTTGCAGTAAGAACAGCAATAGCTAGAAAGAATGCCAAATTCTTTGTCATATACAACTTATTATTTGTTGGAATATAATAAATGAAGGGTGAAGATAAAATGTTATTTCACCTAAACTTTTTCAGTAGAAGCTTTTTTCTTAATAAAAATAAGAGGAAAAAAAGTACCTGCTGTGTTCGCTACAATATCAAGAAGATCAAAATTTCTATCAGGCACAAAATATTGAAGGCATTCGAGAGTAAAACCATAAAGGAAACTAATTAAGAATGCCTTTCTTATTGTATTAATTTTTAAGGCTGGATAGGAGGTCTGTATGTTAAAGCTTTTCACTAACAGCCAGCTCAAAACAAAAAATAAGGTAAAATGAACCAGCTTGTCAATTTGGAAGAGGCTGGAAAACGAAAACTGAGGAATTGCTTTACCTGACATGAGGTAGAGTACTAAAATTATAAGCACCCATGTCCAGGTAAAGACAATTGTAAACTTTTTATTCATACTCTATTAAACTCCAATCAACTTTTTGTATGCTGCGGCATCCAATAATCCGCTTAGTTGATCTGGGTTTTTAATGTTGATTTTAATAACCCATCCTTTTCCGTAAGGGTCGCTATTTACAAGCTCAGGGCTGGACTCAAGATTTTTGTTAAACTCAACAATTTCAGATGTAACTGGCATGAAAAGATCTGAGACGGTTTTTACAGCTTCCACTGTTCCGAAAACTTCACCTGCATTTACTGTTTCTCCTACAGAATCAATATCGAAATATACGATATCTCCCAATTCATTCTGAGCAAAGTCTGTGATACCAACTATAGCAGTATTGCCTTCTATTTTGATCCACTCGTGTTCTTGTGTATACTTTAATTCTTCCGGAAAATTCATTTTGTCTAAATTTTTAATTTCTGTCCAAAAATACACTTTTTTTTAAATTGAAGAACATTATGACAGGGTGAACCTTAATTGAATGCCAAAAGATGTCGTCGCTCTTCTGTATGAACTTGAAATTCTTGGGGTATTGATCGTCCTCTCAAAGTAGAAAAGTAGGTTAACTCTTGTATTTACCACATAACTGATAGTAGGTCTTAACTGGAAATTAAGGTTACCGTTTGTTACAACAGCTGGATCTCCGATTTTTCTCTGAACGGTTTTCATATCACTGACCGTGACATCTATTTTTACATTCAGCTCATTCTTCAAAGGAGGAATTTCCCTACCCTGCCATCTGAAAGGAAACTTAAATCCTGTTTTAGCCACTCCGATTCCCAGTACAAGATCATTTTTATTGTTTTCCTGTATCTGAGCATTTGACATACTCAGTGCAAGTCTTCTATCTTTTCTGTATTCTACCTTATAGGTCATCTTCCCCTTGGTCCGAACGTTAATACCAACCAAAGGAGCAAATGTTTCCTGAATAACCACTTGATCTACTACATAAACTGGCACAAGTTTGCCATCTATTACAGAAGAAGGTGGTGCATTTTCAATGTCTGAATTCGGGTTTATTTCTTTAGAACCATAAGCGAGCGAAGAGGTAAAACTTGACACGCTGTATTTGCTTGTATATCCATGTGAAATAATTATACTCGGGAACAACTTTTTAATTGCGTCAATTCTTGTTAATCCAGAGAAGTCCACTCTCCAGTTTGGTAGCGGAATTTTGGGGAATGATGACAAGCTTACTTTAGATGCATCTTTGCCAGAATAAGCAGCTATAAATGCCGGAATGAGCACCTCCTGAGAGTTTAAGCTGTAAGCTGTATCCTTTGGATCGGAATATTGATGTCTGGCAAAAATAACTCTTCTGTTTTCAACAAACTGATCAAAGGTTTTTGAAGAATATTTCCCTCCACTTCCTCTTCCTTGAAAGGCAGTCGCAATGCTTATGAAAGTTACTTCATAACGACCGTTTCTGTAAGGGTTATCGGAAACGAAATTGGTACTATTAGGAAGAGAATCCACTCTAAAGAATTCCTTATAATCGCTGGCTTTGGTCCTTGATGCCTCAATCTGAATCCTCAGATCTTTTACAGGCTCCAATGCAGTTCTTAAATTGATAGTCTCAGTTTTTACCTGCGTGAGGGGGGTTGTAACATTTCTAAAAGCAGCGTTTTTGGTAATGTATCCTTTCTCTGAAAACTCCCTCTTAAACTTTTGGAGATCCTGATCTCCCAGGATAAAAGGAAGCATTGTACCAGCATTAACACCGTCCCCCATACCGAAATATTTTGCAATTGGCATGTAGCCCGGCATCAATATTCCCTGTGTTAGATTGTAGGTAAAATTAATAGTCTTAATGCTAATGATTGCTTTAGTCACAGCCTTGAGCCCCTTCATCTCCGGTTTGGGGAGTGTTTGGGTTGTATCTTTTTTGAGTTCTGGTTTAGGCAGCTTTTTGGGTGGTGGGCTGTTTAACTCTCTCAGGAATTTAACTCTGTTATATATTTTCTCAAGATTTATTTTTCCGTTCACTCCTATAGTACGCTCATTTCTTATAGAGTTTCCAAGCGTATCTCTTTGATATAAGGCTCCTGAGTTCCATGTATAGCCAGCCGTATAGCGCAGGTCTGTGCCAATCCAGTCTGTAATAGGAAGTTTATCAAATGGTACTTTATAATTTGCTCCGATAGATTGATTATAATCTTTCATACGACCGAAATTTTTCAGATTCCTCCAGATCGTATCTCTGTTTTCTCTAGAATCAGGAGCGTAATTCGCTGTTTCATCAATTATAGCATATGCATTAGCTGAATAGTCTACAGATAAGCTTTTTGTAAAATTCCATACAAGACCGTACACTCGGTTGAAGTTGAACATCTTTTCATAGTATGGAGCTGATAGGATTCCATAAATTGGACTTGCTTCATAGAACACCGTAGTCTTCGTCCTTCTGTCAAGATCTCCTCTGAAAGAGATAGTAGATGGTATAAAATTGAAATTTATATCCTTGATAAGTTTCAGATATTTTTTATCAAAAGCCTTTACATTTTTAAAAGGCTCAAAAGGTTTTGCCTGGCTGGTGAAGTTATATCCAAGCCCTACCTTATACATTTTTATGGTAGAGTCTTGCACTGTAGAGCTCGTTCTCTTGATATCACTATAGCCTAATGTAAGAGCAAGATTTTCGACATCCCAGAGATGGCTTTTGGCATCTTTTTTGGTCTTTACTTTTTGTATGTTGGTTAAGTTAATAGCCCTTCTTGTTGTCTGGGTAAGTATTAGATTTTTATATGCATCTCGTTCAGAGTTTGTAGCAAAGCGGGTTAGAGAGGTCTTCATAAGTACGTCCGGATCAAGCGGATCGTATTTAGGGGAGATAACCTCTCTGTCATAACCTAGAAACAAAGGAAGACGAATGCCGAGTTTTTGAGGTAAAAACTTGTCAAGGCTGATATTACTCTGGATACCCCATTGCAATGTATTGTTACGTTCTCTTTGAGAAACCTTTTGTTCAAGGGTTCCAAATCCTGCTGATGTATATCTTAACGATCCCGAAACTGTGGCAAGATCGGCAAGTTTAACATTTGCTCTTGCTGTAGCGGCCCAACCGGGACTTTCCTGAAAATTCGTTGCCCTTAACTCATCGACCCAGATACAGGCAGATTTCGGTCGTCCGTCACTAGTATAAGGATTTCGCATACCGATCATGATAGTTTGGACGGAGCTGATATCCGGTCTTCCAACAACAGTAATCTTTCTTCCATTGACAATTTGAGAGAATGGGCTGCTCAGAATCCTTCCTGATTTATCTCCCAAAACTTTAACATCTATAAGGTCTGCGATACGTAAGTCGAGTTCGTTTTCTGGTCTCCATATCTGATTGACATCTCTACTGCCTTGTGGCGTTAAGTAAAGAGGTATGGAAACTTCATAGTAGTTTTCTTTAAAGTCTGTTCCTATACGAATAAAAGCTTCAAGATCTTTATCTTTTGTATTGATGTCCTCACTTTCTGCGTGAACAAACATTCTTAGGTTTTTGTAATTCAAAAGATCTAGGTTAATGATCTTATATGCCGCACCTGCTTTTTTATCAGGAATATCTTCTGCACAAATTCTCAGAGATTGTTCATTCAACCTTCTGTTGTTCTGAGCTGTAGCATCCTGATCTCTTGAGAACCCAGGAGGTAAGACATAAGGAATTTTATTTCCTTCAACCTTACCGTTTTCTTCAATACTTACTGTGGAAATATTAACAGGAGTTACTGAAGGTTCAAGAAACTCTCCTGTATTTTCAAAAAGAGGTTCATTGAATGCTCTCCACTGACTTGCTACTAGTTGAAGTTTTACAAATCTCATTACCACAGGATCTTCGAATCCGGTAACATACATTCTCATGAATTTAATGGTTTTAAAACCATTAATATTTCCGACGATTGAATCAGGCTCTCTAATAGGAATTCTGAACTGATACCAGGTAACACCGCTATCTCCTGTTACTTTATCTACTACGTGGTTTTTGCCTATTACAAAATCATTTTCATTAACGTTGATTTTATATTCATAATATTCATCAAGGTCGTTGATGGTGTTGTCTGCATTTAAATCTTCATTATCAGGAAGAGTAGAGTTGGATTGGGTGAAATTATTGTCACCCGCTGCAATAGGAGAGTTGTTCTCCATACCATTATAGTTTTTATAACGTTGCAGAACGCTTAGGGCTTCTGCATCATTCTCTTTACCCAGGTAGTGTCTGAAATTGTCACCTGATGGGTCAGCAAGAATTTTATTTTTTGCATCCTGAGTGATGCCAGGTATGGTAGTGACTTTTGTAAGGAAGTCATTGAAATAACTTTCTTCAGAAGCATTGTCAAGTCCATCCAGACCTATATCTTGTCGGCTTCTTGTAGAGGGCTCAGTATCAAATGCGTTAGTAAGGAATGTTCTGGTTGTTACTTTTCCCCATTGGTTTTTCTTAACTCCATCAGCAGTATCAGCATCTGTCGTAGGAAGTCCGTTTTCGAAAGCATGCTGCCCATCTTTCATAATATCCTCAGTGATGCTACCCAGGTTAAAGAACAATTGCCCACCTTTTGTCACCATCTTGTTTTTACTGTCATCGAGATAAACAGGAACTTTTGTCTTAGGTGAGTTAGGGTTTGCTCCTTTCATAAAAGGATCCATCATCCAGAATTCTATGTATTGGATGTTTGCGTTGTCAAAGTCAATTTCATTACGGATGTCTCTTGTTATTGCTCCCCAGTTCCTTGAAGGATTATCAAATTCTCCGTCAACATTCAGTTTCGGGTTAAAATTGTAAGGTCCTCTTTCTCTTGGAAAATATGCAAGGTCAAAGGTAACCTGGTTAAGAGTATAAACCTGTCTATCCTGATTTGGAAAAATCTCCTGTGGTCTTACAATTCTGATAAAGTGGTTTTGGATATGTTCCTCAAGGCCTTTAGGTACGCCTGTTCCACTGTTACGGTAAAATACGTTGTCGATATTATACCATGCAAGTTTCGCTCTGCTATAAGTATATTCGGTAGTTGTGCTGTTGCTTTGAGGAAAGCGTTTTGGAGTACCTCCGAGTTTCCATCTTGACCATGAAGTGGTCATGTCTATTGAAGTTTTTGCTCCTTCAAAATCATCAATAAAAGCAGTACCGCCATTTTTGGAAACGGCCTTTGAATGGCCTGGAATAAGTTGAGCAACTTCACCGGCAGCAGTGATCGAAGAAGGAGCTTTCGTCTGAATTCCTGGTAAAAGGTCAACCGCTTTAGTAAGGATTCTGGAATCTTTCTTAAAGTTAGCATCGAAACCAAGCATGGTGTTCCTGCTAGGCTCATCACCTATACTAACCCTGGTAATATTTGGAGTTTCGTTCTGGTGAAGGACTGTAGCTCCTAAAAGTATATCGTCGTTAATTTTATAGTCAAAGCGGGTTCCGAAGAACGATTTTCTTCGAAAGTTAAAGATGTCCTGTTTTTCGTATCTTATTTTAATCTCTTTGTTAGAGGCAAGAATACCCTCATTAAGAATTGTTACCTTGCCTGATTGATCAACGGTATAATCTACTTCCGGAACAAGTGGGACGCTTCCAGCGGTAACAATCACTGATCCTTGGTTTACGTTTATGCCAGGCAACTGCACTGAGCTTGTTGCTGTAGATTGATAGCGGCCTTTCAGATAGTATTTATTCTTAGAGGCAACAAGCATCGCATCTCTTTGGGTAGAATCATAAAGCTCAGTAAAGACGTATTTATTGATCAGATTTTGTTCAGTTGCTGGATCAAAGAACCTGTTCATATTATTTCCAAAAGGCTCAAGTACAGGGAAAATAATCCTTCCGTATTTTGAATCTATGGTTACATCTTCCACATAGTCAAAGTTACCGTCTGCGATAGGGTCATTGTTCATGTTTAACCTGTCTAGTCCGGTCATTTTAAGGATGGTTTTTCCAGAAGCAATTGTACCTTCCTGGAGCACAGGTAAATCAAGACCACTATAGTCATTTTTATAAATAACCCTAAGCTGGAAGTTATCTCTTGTGAGCTGAGTTCCTCCTATCTGATAAATGTTTTTCATCATCAGATCCCATGTAGGAAGTCGAGTTTTAGTTGCAGAAGGTTTGATTAATTTCAGGATAATTAAAGAGTCACCTGTTATATTGGTGATGTCTTCATTCATTTCACCGACTTTATAAGTCTTTCCTTGGTAAGTATATTCAAATGCAACCGCAATACCAGCATCTTCTTGTATCTGTGTATTCAGTGTAATATATCCTAGGTCTGGCTGAAATTTAAAGTCTGTTGGTAATAATTTTCGAGCACTTTTAATGACTTCATAATCGGTTCCTTTGGTAAGGCCCTGACTGTTCAGATTAAATTCTAAATTATCAGAAGTTCTGTAAGTTCTTACCTTATCATATAAATTATTACTCCCATTGGATGCAGCCTTATTAGTGTTCCCCTGCAGGTTTTTGTTGTATGGGTTTGATTCTCCGAGATCAAGATAACCAACAATACTTCTCAGGTTTTGGGTGGTATTGGCTCTGTTAGTTACGTAAACGTCAACCCTGGTAATTTTCACCCCTGAGTTTAGTACGGGCAAGCTGGCAAGAGAGCTTTCATAGTTATTTCTGAAGAACTGTCCCAGGAAGAAGTGTCGTCTGTCTTCATAGTTGTCAGCTTTAATATTTATTTCACGGGCCTGGGAGCCTCCTTGTAATTTAATTTCTTCACTTTTGCCTCGTTGGCTTGAGAATACTGAGGTAACAGATAGTCGTCCGAACTGTAATTTTGTTTTAATACCAAAAAGATTCTGAGGCCCCTGCAGAAGGGTACTATTTAATGGAAAGCTTACAGTACCTGCTTCTATCTTTTGTATGATATCTTCTTCAAATCCCGTGTATTCAAGTTTAAGGTTGTTCTGAAAGTCAAATGTAGCCTTAGTATCCCAGTTGGCAGTAAGCTTAAGTTTTTCTCCGATCTTACCGACCACGTTCATACTGATTTGCTGGTCAAAGTCAAAACCACCTGTTCTCTGTTGTCTTACAGGAATGTTGGGGTTATTAACGCGTTGCCATTTCCCGCCGAAATCCAGCATTACCAGACCATTAGGTCTTATATCCACGAAATTGCTTCCAAAAGGTCCTTCAAGTCCGCGCACATATATTTTGGGAATAAGGTTTCCTCTGGAAGAAACAGGAGTTTCGCCGTCAAGCCCTTGAGACTTGGATTTCCAGTAAGACTTCATCATTTCTTTCTGACGATACTTTGAGTATTCGTCAAAAGTCATAGAAGAAGGAGGCCTATAATCAAAGTCACCTACCTTTTCATAGATATTATAATTATTCATGCTGGAATCAAGCTCCACTTCTGTTTGCACATTGGTGGGGTTTTTCAGCAGGAAAGGAGATTTGGAGGACCTGTTAGAAAATGGGTCACCCTCTCTGTCACTCGGATTATAGTTAGGTCTTTTTTTTCTGTCTTTATTCTCTTCGGTTGAGTCACCTGGAGGTTCAGATCTTCTTAGTGTATAAGTGCTATTGCTGGGCTTTCCGAAGGAAACCCAGGTATAAAAAGTTACACAACTAAGTGTTGCTACGAGTATATATTTATTCAGATTCAGCACTTGAAAAAAAATTATGCTGTTTTAAGCGCTTGTTTAATTAAATTTTCCAAAGAGATATTATCTCCCTCTTTTTTTATAATGCTATCAATACTCTTTTCAGCAACATTTTTAGCGATGCCTAATGTAATGAGTGCGGATAACGCTTCACCTCGGATTAAATTGTGTGAAGATTTTGTTAAGTTCAATAAAGCATCGTTTCCAACTGGTTCTTTTTTGATTTTATCTTTTAATTCCAGTACTATTCGCTGGGCAGTTTTAAGACCTATTCCTTTTATTGACTGTATTGTCCGAACATCTTCCTGCACTATGGCTCTGCTTAATTCTTCTGCATTTAATGAAGAGATAATCATCATGGCAGTTCCAGGTCCTACACCAGAAATAGATATCAGGTCAAGAAAAATCTTTTTCTCTGCAATGTGAAAAAAACCAAAAAGTGTATGAGCATCTTCTTTAATATGTAAATAAGTATGAAGTTTAACCTTTTCTTCATCTTTAATTAAAGAATAAGTTTGCAGAGAAATTCTGATCTGGTAACCAATACCGTTAGTTTCAATTATTACAAAGAATGGGTCTTTGAACGCTAATTTTCCCTCTATATATGCGATCATATTTGCTGATTAATTGTATGGTTCTGAGTATCTACCACAGCTATAGCTGCCATATTTACTATTTCTCTGATAGAGCTGCCAAGCTGAAGTATGTGAACAGGTTTTCTCATTCCCATTAATATTGGCCCGATAGTCTCAGCTTCTCCAATTTCCTGGAGAAGTTTATAGCAAATATTTCCAGCAGCCAGGTCGGGGAATATAAAAGTATTTGCACCTTCCTGAGCAAGAGCACTAAACGGATAATTTTCCTGTTGAAGTTTCGTGTTCAATGCGATATTTGCCTGAATGTCTCCCTCTATAACGAGCTCCGGGAACTTTTCTTTTGCAATTCTTGTTGCGGTCGCAGATTTTTCTGGTACTATTCCTTTTGAAGATCCAAAATTCGAATAAGATAGCACAGCAATACGTGGCGTGAAATCAAAAAAACGGACAGCATTGGCTGTTAATCCTATCAATTCAGCTAATTCTTCTGCATTCGGATTTTCATTAACTGTAGTATCAGCAAAAAAGTATGGTCCTTTTTTATTAAGAATGATATACATCCCAGCTACTTTTTTGGTACCTGGAGCTACGCCAATCACTTGCAGAGCAGGTTTAATAGAAGTAGCATAATCTTTGGTTAATCCTGTGATGAAACAATCTGCCTCACCCTCGTCCACCAACATAGCTCCGAAATAATTTCTATCCCGCATCATCTTTTTGGCTTCTTCCGGAGTGATCCCCTTTCTTTGACGCTTTTTATAGAATTTTTCTCCAAAGCTATAGCGCTTCTCTCTTTCTTCAATCGGACTAATAATTTCACACCCAGTTAGATCAATCATATATTCATGACTCATCTTCTTGATCTTCTCCTTATTGCCCAGTAATACAGGTATTCCGATACCTTCATCAACTATAGTTTGTGCAGCTTTAAGTATTTTGAAATGTTCGCCTTCTGCAAGTACAATCCTTTTAGGGTTTTGTCTGGCTCTGCTGAAGATACGGTTCATTAGTTTTTCATCCTTACCTATTTTCTGTAGTAGCTGATCGTGATATAAATCCCAATCAGTGATCTGACTCTGTGCTACTCCGGATTCCATAGCGGCTTTGGCCACAGCGGGGGATATAGTAGTGATAAGTCTTGGATCGAGCGGCTTAGGTATAAGATAAGTTTTGCCAAAAGAAATCTTTTCATCGCCATAGGCTTTGTTCACAATTTCCGGAACAGGTTCTTTGGCTAGATCTGCAATAGCTTTGACAGCTGCCAACTTCATGGCTTCATTGATGTCTGTTGCTCTAACGTCCATGGCTCCTCTGAAAATATAGGGAAACCCAAGAACATTATTTACCTGATTAGGAAAATCGGATCTACCTGTGGCTATAATGGCATCAGGTCTTGCCTCAAGCGCAGAAGCATAGTCTATTTCAGGTACTGGATTGGCTAATGCGAAGATAATAGGCTGCTTAGCCATTTTTTTCACCATCTCTTTGGTGAGAATATTACCAGCTGAAAGACCAATAAAAATATCAGCTCCTTCTATTGCCTGGTCAAGCGTGTATACATTTCTGTCTGTAGCAAACTGTGTTGTTACTGGATTCAGGTCGGTTCGGTCTTTTCTTAGAACACCGTTGACATCAAGCATGGTAATGTTTTCCAACTTTGCCCCGAGGTCCAGATAGATTTTTGTGCATGCAATGGCTGCAGCGCCAGCGCCACTAATGGTAAAGCGTACAGATTCTATTTTTTTATGAACAAGCTCAAGAGCATTAAGCAATGCAGCTCCAGAAATAATTGCCGTACCATGCTGATCGTCATGCATGATAGGTATATTCATTTGTTCACGAAGCTTTTTCTCTATCACAAAACATTCTGGAGCTTTGATATCTTCCAGATTGATACCTCCAAATGTAGGCTCAAGAGATTTTACTATTCTTACAAATTCATCTGGGTCTGTACTGTCTATTTCTATATCGAATACGTCAATGCCGGCGAATTTTTTAAACAAAACGCCTTTGCCTTCCATTACTGGCTTTGATGCGTCTGGTCCGATATTGCCTAGTCCAAGTACCGCGGTACCATTGGAAATTACCCCTACAAGATTTCCTTTTGCAGTGTATTTGTAAACCTCTTCTTTGTTCTGATGAATTTCTTTACAAGGCTCGGCCACACCAGGGGAGTAGGCCAGTGCAAGGTCGAGTTGAGAAGAGAGCATTTTGGTAGGTACTACTTCAATCTTTCCAGGCTGCCCTTGACTGTGATAGTTAAGAGCATCTTCTCTTCTTATATGAATAGCCATAATCTTAGTAAATAATTCGGGTTAATTTTTTTAGAGAAGAATTAATTCATTAAAAAAATATAGGAAGTGCTTTGAACTGTATGCAAAAGAATTTTTGAATCTACTCGCGACAATCTGAATCTTCTGAATTTCTTAATTAGTAATCCCCTTTTAAAAATTTGTTTTATAAAGAGTAAAAATAACTAATAAATCTTAAAAAATTGTAAGTTTTATCTGTCGAGTTTCTCAGGAATAGGCTTAAAAATCAAAGTTTAAAGGAATAATAATATTGGATTGATAGAAATAAAAAAATGCTAAGTTTTAATTGTATTCTATTAAAACTTAGCATTCGACAATTTGTGTCTGAGCTCGTTAGCTCATTATTAATTTTTGTCCGACTTTGATTTCGTTAGACTTAAGATTATTCAATTTTTTTAGTTTTTCAACAGGTATGTTGTTGGATTTAGAAATAGTCCAAAGAGTGTCACCCGGCTGTACATAATATATCTTCTTTTGAGGAACATATTTCTTTTTACTTTCAGTATGCTTTGCCAATGTTGGCTTTTCCATTACCAACCCACCTTTATAGATAGTAAGCTTTTGTCCGGACTTAATGCTTGAGCCTTTCAGCTTATTCCATTTTTTGAGGTCAGAAAGACTTACTTCATATTTATCCGCAATTTTAGAAAGTACATCACCTTTCTTTACTGTATAATAAACCTTTTTCTTTTGTGGTGTCGCAGATCCATGAGATTTATTTTCTGCGGGCTTTGTGCTCGCAAGCTGCACAGGTTGTTGTGCTAAATCATCATCAATTTCATCGCCAGCTCTTTTTGAGCTTTCATCCAGAATTGTCAGTTTATTCATCGCAAAATATTCAGATTTATCTGAAGGTATTCTGACATGAAAAGGATAATTATCTGGAATATAATTTCTTTTTATAGCAGGATTCATTTTAATGAACTCGTCTTTGCAGATATTCAGCTGCTCACAGAACATATCAAGATTTACATATTGATTAATGTGTACTGTATCGAAGCGAATCGGATATTCCAGAGAGTCTGCGAAGATATTATGATCCTGCATGTGATTCATTGTGTAGGTTAGGGCTACGAACTGAGGAACATACCCTCTGGTTTCCTGAGGGAGGAAGTTATAAATTTCCCAGAAAGTATCCTTATATCCTGATTTTCTTATAGCTTTTCTGACATTACCAGGGCCACAGTTATAAGACGCAAGGGCTAATTCCCAGTCATCAAAAATATTGTAAAGGTCTTTAAGATATTTGCAGGCAGCTTCTGTTGATTTGTAGGGATCAAGTCTTTCATCTACATACTGATCCTGTTTCAGTTTATAGATTTTACCAGTGCTTGGCATAAACTGCCATAGACCTGCTGCTCCTGCTCTTGATATTGCTTTAGGATTAAGCCCAGATTCTACAATCGCCAGGTATTTTAGTTCCTGAGGCATATTGTGTCTTTTTAGAGCTTCTTCAAAAATTTCGAAATATAGACGTTTTCTGCGTTCCATTACGACAGAATAGTGTCTGTTACGAACAGTGAAATAATCAATGAAACCTCTAATTTTTTTATTAAAGGTTAGTTTTACATTTTTTTCAAGACATTTTAATCTGTCTGCAATCAACTCATCCGGAACTTCAGGAATACTGTCGGCAACTGCCACTGTTGTTTCCTCAGGTTGAGGTGCAACATTGGTAGTTGTATCTTGTTCAGCTGAAAACTGTCCATAAGAAACAGTTGACAGTAACGTGCAAACAACAAGGATTAACCCCTTTAACTTTCCAGACTTGTTGAATAATTTTTCCATATTAATTTTTGCTAGTTAAGTATTTGGAGAAAGCTAGTAAGCTGCTTTCTTCAAATGCTTTTGTCATGATCTGAATACCGATCGGCAAGCCTTGACTGTCGTTTCCGGCAGGCACGGAGATTGCAGGAATTCCTGAGAGGTTCGCCTGAACGGTAAAGACATCGGCGAGGTACATTGAGATGGGATCTTCTGTTTTCTCTCCTATCTTAAACGCTGTAGTAGGAGTAGTTGGTATAACCAGAAAGTCAACATCTGAAAGTATTTTTTCAGTTTGTTCCTTGATCAGTCTTCTGACCTTTTGCGCTTTGGTATAGTACGCATCATAATAACCCGCACTCAGCACAAAAGTTCCAAGCATGATTCTTCTCTTTACTTCTGCTCCGAAGGCTTCTGACCTTGTCTTTTTGTACAAGCTTTGCAAATCAGTGGCTTCTGAACTTCTGTAACCGTATTTTACGCCATCATATCTGGAAAGGTTGGAACTAGCTTCAGCAGTTGTAAGGATGTAATAGGTAGGAAGAATGTATTCCAGCAACGAAAATTCAACGGGTTTTACAGTATGTCCCTCTTTTTCAAGGGTTGTTAAAATGTCCTGGGTTTTTTTACGGATCTCTTCGTTTACTCCTGGGCTTTCGACGGATTCCTTCAAATATCCGATCTTTACTTTTTTACCAAAGTCAAGCGACTTGGAATAAGCCGGAACTTCTTTATGTGAAACCGTACTATCAAAATTATCAGGACCTGCCATGATTTCCAGTAAAAGAGCTGCGTCTTCTACTGATCTTGAGATGATACCTATAGTGTCGAAAGACGAAGAATAAGCAATTAGACCGTATCTAGAGATACGTGAATAGGTAGGTTTTAACCCATATATACCACAGAAAGCTGCAGGTTGTCTAACTGAACCACCTGTATCAGATCCAAGAGAAGCAAGACAAAGGTCTGCTTGTACTGCTACTGCAGATCCCCCGGAAGATCCTCCTGGCACTCTGGTGGTATCCGCTTCATTTAAGGAAGGGCCGAATGCAGAATTTTCATTGGAAGACCCCATTGCAAACTCGTCGCAGTTTTGCCTTCCAATGATAATTGCATCCTCATCAATAATTCTTTGAACTGCAGTTCCGCTAAACTGAGAAATAAAACCAGACAAAATTTTACCGGAAGCCTGAAGTCCATGATTTTTATGACATAGAACATCTTTTATTCCGATAACCATTCCTGCAAGTTTCCCTGCTTTGCCTTCTTTTATTTTCTGATCAACTTCGCTTGCTTTGGCTAATGCTTCTGTTTCATAAACTTCCAGATAAGCATTTAGGTGAGCTTTTTTCTTGATATTATCTAAGTAATATTCTGTAAGCGATCTGCATGAAATCAGTCCTTTGCTAAGGTCTGAACGCACTTCTTCTAAAGAATTATATCTTTTCAAGTCCCCTCTAATTATTGGTTTATTTTTTATCCTCTTTTGCGCCTTCTTCGATTTCGTTTTTGATTTCTTTGGTGGCGTCTTTAAATTCTCTGATACCTCTTCCTACTCCTCTTGCAAGTTCAGGGATTTTCTTGGCACCAAACAATAATATTACTACGGTAAGGATAAGAAATACTTCCCAGCCTCCCATATTTGGAAGAAATAAGAACATTGAATAAGCCATTTTCTTAGATATTTATATAAAATATTAAATAATTTAAACAAAGATAGGTAATAAACTGCAGGCCGCAAAACCCAAATCCGGAAGGTTGGTGTTGAAATGTGGAAAACTTTCCTTGTAAGCTACTTTTAGTGAGTTAATTATAAATTTGCCTGACTTTCTTCCCGAGATTTTTAATTACAATTTAATTGGCTGATTTATTTAATGTATAGCCATTTTTCAGGATCTAATTTTTCATTGTTTTTCCAGATCTGGAATTGCAGTTCGGAAACGTCATTTTTGTCTGTATAAATATATCCCAGTGGAGATTTAGCGTCTATTTCCTGCCCTGTTTTAACAAGTACTGTTTTTAGCTTTGCGTAGACAGAAAAATAGTCTCCATGCTGCACCATTACCACATAATTCATTCCTGGTACTTCAGCCACTGCAATTACTTTTCCTCTGAATACACTTCTAACCTGTTCATCTTTCAAAGTTTGAATGTCTACACCCAGATTTTCTACATAAACTCCTTTTAAAACTGGATGAGGTTGTTTTCCAAAATGATGGGAAACACTGCCATGAACTACAGGCCAAGGCAGCTTAGCCATATTGCCAGCAAAGGAATTGGATAAATTATTTGCTTCAGGGGTCAGATTCGGTGATACATGGGCACTTTTGCTATTTGACCTTCCTGAATGCTTATCTTTTTCTTCACGCTCTTTAGCTTCCTTAGCTGCTTTGGCAGCCTCTCGTTCTGCTTTTTCTCTTTCTTCTTTAATTAAGTCGGTAATGAGTTTTTCAAGTTTTCTGATAGATTTTTTTCTATTCTCAAGTTCTTTAATCAGCTCTTTTTCCTTGTTGCTTAATTCTTTTACAACTTCATTTTGCTGAACTTTTAACTCTTCAAGATTTCTAGTCTCTGTAGTCTTATTGTCAATAAGTGCCTGCTTTTCTCTCTTCTTTTGCTCCAATCTCCTTTTTTGTTTTGCCAAAGAAGCTTTTACTTTTTCTATTACTTCAACCTGACTTTTTCTCGCTTCGGAATACTGTCTGAAATATTTTATTCTTTGAAGCATTTGGTTGAATGATTCAGAAGCAAAAATAAATGTCAGTTTATCATAATAGTTATTGACTTTTGAAGCGGTGTAAATCATTTCCGCATATTCATCTTTCAATACTTCGATATCACTTTCCAAGGCAGCAATAAAGTCTTCGGTCTCAAGGATGTCCTGGTCAAGTAATTCAATTTCTTTTGTTATTGAATTGATCAGAGCGTTTCTTGCACTGATTTGCTGATTGAGTGCAGAAAGTTGTCCGAGTGTAGCTTCTTTTTTTGATTTTGTTTCCTGTAAAATCCTGTGAGCTTCTTGAATTTTTCTCAGATTTTCTTCTTTTTCTTTTTCAAGTTGCGATTTGCTTTTTTGTGCGAAAGCAACAAGTGAGGTAAGTAAAAGAAGTAAAAAAATACTAACGGTTTTCAAATCTTTTGGGGACGTTAAACGGGAAACCGAGCTCTTTTTCAGGGAATTCCACTTTGGTGTAATCAGCGTCGATTGTAGTTTGAAGAACAGTCCCACCTTGCTTGTAATTTAAATTGACCGAAATCTTATTGGGAAAATTATAATTATTTATCGGTGCAAAGTTATCATAATTTATGATGAGATGGTTATGATTTACCTTTTCAGTTAATTCAAGTTTTTTTAGAACCATGGAAACCAGTGAAATAAAGTTGGTTGCAATGAGGTCAGTTTTGTGTTGCTCTACGGTGCAAATACTTGTTTCTGTGGTTTTTATGATTTTATCGTGATGATCTCTTTTAAAAGGCATATTTCCCACTAAAAGCGCTTGTATAGTAGGAAGATTCATTGGCACATTGAATTTTTGACTTAAAAAAGATAAATCATAAGAGGAATACTTATTATTAATTCTGTCTATCATATGGACAGAATCTTTAAGTATAAGGCAACGGGCAGCTTCAATACCAAGAGCAGGAGAAATGGAAAGCCAGACAATACTGTCTTTCTTCATTCTGATATTTACAGTAAAATGAAGATCCTGTTCATTGTCTTTAAAATCTACCTTTGCTTTAGCGGAAAAATAGTTGAAGTCGATTTCTTGAACAGTAAGGTTAATTATTTCTTCCTGAGTCGCAGCCGTCGGCGTCAGATTTTTTTTGCAGGAAGAGAATATTAAAGTCAGGCCAAATAAGAAAAAGAGACTTTTAATATTATTCATAAATTTTTTTGTCTCTAATTTTCTTGTCAATAAACTCGCTTGTTTCACCTGCGACTTTGGCTTTTTGCCAATATTCTAATGCTTTTTCTTTGTCTCCAAGCTGATAAAGTACATCTCCATAATGCTCGAAAATGGTACCGTTAGTTGAGCTTAGTGCAGCCTTTTCAAGGTATATTTTAGCATTTGGATAATCTTTCAGGATATATAATACCCACCCGAATGTATCCAGGAAAGTAGGTTCAGAAGGATATTCTTTTATTAACCTTTCACACAATGTTTTTGCATGGTCCAGCTTATCTTTTCTTAAAGAAAGAAAATAACTGTAGTTGTTCAGTACATGTGCGTTTTTACTGTCAAACTTCAGAACTTCTTCATATGCATCGTCGGACTTTTGAAATTCTTTTGCTCCATTATAGGCATCACCTAGTTGCATGAGAAATTGAAGTTTCAGCTCATTGTTTGATGATGAAAGTTTTTTACCCTCTTCTAGCGCTTCAATTGCTCTGTTATAATTGCTTTTCATCAAATAGGCACCTCCATTGTATAGCCAAAGTATAGCCTGATTTGGGAATATCTCCAATGCCTGTTCAGAATGTTTGATCAAGCTGTCACGATGATTAAGGTCAGAGTCTAACATCAGGATCTGATTCCAAAGATTAAAATTATTTGGATTCAGATTTTTAGACTGGGTGTAATTCAGAAGGGCTTTTTCTTTATTACCAGCAATAAAATAAACATCGCCACTTGCACCATATGCTGCAGCATCAGTAGGATGTACTTTCTTCAAATCTTCACAAAGAGATATTAACTGGTCTTGAGGTAATTTATCTGATGGAAGTTTTTTAAGATCTTCAAGCAATGTGATTTTGGAGGTAATGTCCACTTCAGGGTTTTGAAATGCCTTGGACACAGCTTTGAGAGACTTGTCATATTCACCCTGATTTTTATAATAATCTGCTAAGGCAATCCAGGCATATCCGTTATCTGGTTCTTCTTTCACCAGAGTCTCTAATATAGCGAGACCTTCTTTTTCCTTATTGTTAGAGTAGAGAATTTCAGCCTGTCTTATTTTAAACTCGCTTTCCTCGGGATATGCATTAATAAGACTTTCTCCCTCGGCTATAGCTTCTTTAAGTTTATTGCCCTGAAGGAAGATAAGTTGTTTTTGTTTACTTACTTCAGGAGTTTTTCCAAAGTAAGATTCAATTTTGTCGTATATCTTTATTGCTTCCTCTACATTATTTGTATAGAGATAAAGAGCTGCAAGGTCAAAAAGATAATCCTCTGTGTCCGGAACTTCAGCCAGAAGTTTTTTTATTACTTTAAGAGCTTCCGGATAGTCCTGTTTTTTCTCATAGATCTCGCCCAAAAGAAGATAGTAGTACTTGTTCTTTGGGTCTTGTTTTAAAGATTTTTGAGCATAGTTGATTGCTTGGTCGTACTTGTCTTGCTGAAGTGCAAGCTTACCTAGCATGTAATTGATACCGGAGTTTTCCGGATTTATTTCATAGGCTTTCTGAAAATTGCTGAGGGCATCAGCGTAGTTATTTAAAACATACAGCTTCATGCCCTCAGTAAAATAGCCTTCTGCAATCAGATATTTCTCCTTTTTGTCTGCTTTGGATTTTTTTTGGCTAAAACCCTCTTGAACTGACAATAAGTAAAATAGAAAAAATGGTATTGCAAAAGTAACAAGTAATCTTTTCATAAATAATATTAAAGCACAATGGTATTGAAGTCTCCAACACTCAGGTCGGAAGGTTTTCCTTCAAAGGTAGCAGAATTTCCAAGCATCGAATTGCTGATGTTGGCGTTTTTGACCACAGCCTTTTCCTGGATTATAGACTTTTTAACCACAGAATCGATAATTTTTGTTCCATTTCCCACAGAAACGAATGGTCCTAATATAGTATTGCTGATTTCAGCATTTTCACCAACGTAACAAGGAGGGATAATCACAGAATTTGTAATTTTCGCAGATTTTGCAACAAGTTGCTGATCTTTAATGTAATCCAGGTACCTTTCGTTGGTCTGTACGGTAGAATCTTTGTTTCCGCAATCAAGCCATTCGGTAACTTTTCCGGGTTTAAATTTAGTCCCTTTGTTTTTCATATTATCAAGCGCATTGGTAAGCTGATACTCACCTTTGTCCTTGATATTGTTGTCGATAAGGTACTGAAGTTCTTTTGAAAGATATTCTCCGTCTTTGAAATAGTAAATACCGATAATTGCAAGATCAGATACGAATGTCTCCGGTTTTTCAACAAATTTAGTAATTTCTTCTTTCTCATTCAGAGTTACTACCCCAAATGGTTTTGGGTCTTCAACTTTTTGTACCCAGATAATGCCTTCTGAGGAAGTGTCAAGTTTAAAATCTGCTTTAAAAAGTGTATCAGCAAATGCAACCACAAGATTTCCTTTTAATGCTTCTTTTGCGCAAAGAATTGCATGAGCAGTTCCCAATGCTTCTTCCTGATAGTATATGCTTCCCTTTGCGCCAACTGATGCGGCAATTTCCATCAGTTTTTTTTCTACTTCTTTTCCAAAGTTACCAATGATGAATGCTACTTCGTCTACTTTTGTTCCGCAAACCTTGGCAATATCCTCTACAAGTCTCTGTACAATAGGCTTGCCAGCGATCGGGATAAGTGGTTTTGGAACAGTCAAGGTATGAGGGCGCATTCTCTTGCCCATTCCCGCCATTGGAATAATTATCTTCATACTTAAAAATTAGTTAAGGTTATTATAGTTAAGGATTATATCAAAATATCTGTGCAAAATTATCTGGTTCCGGTACTGCCGAATCCGCCTGCCGCCCTCTGGGAATTGGCTAGCTCCTTAACAGATAACCAGCTAATTTGTTCATATTTACTTATTATCATTTGAGCAATTCTTTCTCCATCGTTAATCAGAAATTCTTCTGTAGAAAGATTAACTAGTAGGACTTTAATTTCTCCTCTGTAATCAGAATCTATAGTACCTGGTGAATTGAGTACGGTAATTCCGTTTTTAAAAGCAAGACCGCTTCTTGGTCTTATCTGTGCTTCATAACCTAGTGGGAGTTCAATAAATAATTTTGTGGAAATCAATGCTCGTTCCATTGGTTTTAATAAAACCGGGTTCTCCAGATCAGCCCGCAAATCCATGCCAGCAGAACCTTCTGTTTGATAGGATGGAAGTCCGTGCTTAGAATTATTTATTATTCTTACCTGCATTTTTCAATTTTATAAGTCGGGTAAAAATACAAAAATTATGATGCTTTAAAATTCATTTGCTTTCTTTCAATCAAAAATACCACAAATAGATATGTCCCAAGCAAAATCACCTGGAAGCCGTAGCTCATAATACTACCTTTCCCGAAAGGATAACTGAGAGCTAGTATACTTAAAATAACAGCAAAGGTTAGATAAAATAGTGCGGAACCTATATTATAGGGTACAGGGAAATACTTTTTACCCCATAAATAGCTTATTGTGGACATCAGGAAATAACAGATTAACGTCGTGACCGCACTACCCATGTATCCGAAGAAGGGTATCAGAATAAAATTAGCGGTAATTGTAATTGCCGCGCCAAATATGCTTATCAGGGTTCCAAGCTGGGTTTTGTCTGTCAGTTTGTACCAGATAGATAAATTATAGTATATTCCAAGAAACAGATTGGCCATTAAAAGAACAGGCACTACAAGTATACCTTCTCTGAATATTTCTCCTCTCAATATTTTTTCAAAAAGGGAAAGATTACAACTAACAACAACATAAAGGAATGCGCATGCTATCACAAACCATTTCATTACAGTTGCAAAGAGTTCGGGAGCATTTTTGTCTTTAGCCTGAGAAAAAAAGAAAGGATCTGAGGCATATCTGAATGATTGCACTGCCAAGGTCATAAACATTGAAAGTCTGTAACAAGCTCCAAAAATACCCAAGGCTTCCAGGTTGGTTCTGTTGGGATAAAAACCGTCAGGCAAAACATATTTAAGGATGATCCTGCTCAGCATTTCATCCACCATTCCTGCTAGCCCGATGAATAACATTGGGATAGAATAGACAAGCATTGGTTTAAGTCTTTCCCAGTTAAAATCTATTTTGAAACCTTTAAATGTCTTTAGCAAAAAGAAGATTGTAAGAAAACTTGCTATTAGGTTTGCTATCAGGATGTATTCTACAAAATATTCTTCAGAATAGAACGATTGAATCAAAGGTTTTAAAGAAGGCAGTTGTTCTCCGGCAGCTATTTTCTTACAGAAAACAAGGAAAAAGATATTAAAGCCGACATTTACCAGTATGTTGAATAATTTGGCCGTTGCAAATACGCCTGCTTTGTTTTGAAGTCTTAGTCTGGCAAATGGAATTGCCAGCATTGAATCTATGGCGAGAATAGTTCCAAGAAGAACAAAATAAGATGAATGTCCATGATAATCCAAGCCATTGGCAATAACTGGTGAAAGCAGAAGTACTGAACCACTCATCAGGAGACTTGAGAAAATCAATGAAGTTTCGGATTGATTAAAAACAGACTCTTCTGAAAGATTGTCTTTAGTGGCAAATCGGAAATATGCAGTTTCCATACCGTATAAATAAAGTATGTTAAAGAAAGCTACATACGCATAGAGCTCAGTGATTGTACCGAATTGTACTGCAGTAAGAACAGCTGTATAAAAGGGGACAAGCAAAAAATTGATCGCTCTTCCAAGTATACTGCTTAATCCATAAAGGGCTGTCTGCCCTGCTAATTTTTTGAGAAGTGACATAAATTAAAAAAGGGTTCTAAAAACCCTTATTATATTGTATTTAAGAATTGTCGGAATAACGTAAATCTCCGGTTATTTATTTCCCTTTGAATTCTGGCTTCCTTTTATCAAGAAATGCAGAAGTGCCCTCGTGGAAATCTTCCGATTTGCAGCAGATTCCGAATGAATTGGCTTCTGTCTGGTATCCATCTTCTTCTTTTGAATAAGCAGCATTGATGCATTCAACGACCTGAGCAATGGCAATTGGAGCTTTAGTTGTGATTTTATTCAAAATTTCAAGACATTTTGGTATCAGATGATCTTTGTCGGTAACGTGGTTGACCAGTCCAATTGCATGTGCTTCTTGAGCAGGAATCATGTCTCCTGTCATAATTAATTCGAAAGCTTTGCCTTTTCCTACCAGTTGGGGAAGCCTTTGTGTACCGCCATATCCAGGAAGGATGCCGAGGCTAACTTCAGGAAGTCCGAACTTGGCATTGTCAGATGCAATTCTTATATGGCATGCCATTGCCAGTTCGCATCCTCCGCCTAGAGCGAATCCATTAACAGCAGCAATAACAGGTTTCGGGCACTTTTCAAATGCATCAAAAATTTCCTGGCCGTATTCGGAAAATTTTCTGGCATTGACTTCCGGTACTTCTGATATCTCTTTAATGTCAGCCCCAGCAACAAATGCTTTTTCACCAGCACCTGTAAGGATTACACCTTTAATACTATCTTCATCATAGGCCTTCTGAATTGCTTCTTTCAGCTCTTCCAGGGTTTTGTGATTCAGTGCATTCATTTTTTCCACCCGGCTGATGGTAATATGAAGTATTCCGTCTTTTTCTGTTACTGATAAGTTTTTAAAATCCACCATTTGCATAAAAAATTGGGCTGAAACTGTTAAGATGATTAATGTTATTTTTTACTGCTTGCTCTGAAAAGCCTTTCCTTTTCTCGTTTTGTAAGACTGGAATACCCGGATTTTGAAATTTTATCCAGAATGGCATCTATCTCTTTCTGATCCGGTTCTTTATCTTCATAATTAAAGTTTTTGTCACTGCTTCTATAGCTCACTTTAAATTTTCTTCTGGTAAATAATTTGTTGATGAACTCACTTACTGCGCTGATCGGCTTACCAAGATCCCGGCCGTTTTTAAGCTGCTTGATAAAAACGTAGCCAAGCAAAGCCCCTCCAAGATGGGCTAAATTCCCTCCAGCATTCATGCCGACGGAGCCAATAAATGAAATAAGAATAAAGAAAGCTGCAATGTATTTTATTTTGACAGGTCCTATAAACACAAGGTGAAAATAGTATTCTGGCAGAAGTGTTGCAGCTGCAACAGTAATAGCAAATACACTGGCAGAAGCTCCAACCATACCTATTGCAGGTCTGTGTTGAATAAAATAAGGGACGAAGTTGTAGAGCAAAAGATAAATGACAGCACCGGCAATTCCTCCTAAAATGTAAAGACTGATCAACCGGCGATTTCCAAGGTACTCTGTGATAAGCCTTCCAAACCAGTATAGGCCAAGCATATTACCAAGAATGTGAAATGGTCCGGGCACATCGTGACTAAAGAAATATGTAAAAAGCGTCCACGGTTTATGAAGAAAGTTTGTAAATATTGGTGGTATATGTTGATTGAAATAAATAAGGTTGAAAAGGGACATATTCTCAAATCCTCTTGAGAATACCCATAAAATGGTGTCTATTAAGTAGACAATAACATTGATCAGAATGATCTTTGTCAGACCATTTTCCTTTTGTCTAAACTGATATTTTAAGTCTTCTAAAAGATTCATTTTAATAAAAACGATTTCTTTCTCTTTCCCAGTATTTAACAATCAGGAATGCGAATAACATTCCTCCAATATGAGCAAAATGAGCTACATTGTCCCCCGGATTTCTTTGAATGCCCGCGTAAATCTCAAATAATCCATAAAACCCAACAATATACTTAGCTTTTATGGGAACCGGCACAAAAAGCAAAAACATTTCTGTATTCGGGAAAAGTAATCCGAAAGCCATAAGAACTCCAAAGATTGCTCCCGAAGCACCCACCATGGGCCTATTAATCGTGTAATTGTAAATATCGATAATTTGATCTTTAGCGTAATTAATGAAAGTTGGATTTCCTGGGTTTTTCTCATACCCGTCTAGAAATTGGAAACTTCCAAGAAATTGATCTCCAACAGATTCTCTGATAAACTTGATAAACAATTCAGGAGAGGGATTTGAAATAAAATTATTTTTTAAAACTTCTAAATGATGCATTTCAAAATATAACACTCCTGAATACAGCATTGCTGCTCCTAGCCCACAAATCATATAGAATGCCAGAAATCTCATAGGTCCCCAGACTCTTTCCAATAATGGTCCAAACATAAAAAGTCCAAACATATTGGAAAAGAGGTGTCCCCAGTCTGCATGAACAAACATGTGGGTGAAATAACGGTAAGCTTCTGTCTTCATTCCAGGAGCATTCAGGTACTTAAGCCCTAGAATACCGATTAGATCAACTTTGGTAAACGCCATAATGATAAATACCCCGATATTTAATATCAGAAGATTCTTCACCATGGGAGTAAGAGACATTTGCATGACTAACTAAAATTGGGTCTTGTAAAAAACTTTTCAATCCTGTTCATGTCCAGAATTACAATAGTATGATTGCCATTCGGAGCATAATTTGGACTTTTACAGGCAAATAACTGATCTATTAAGGTGTTCATTTCTAGCAAAGTCAGCCTTGTGCCTGGCTTCAGAGAAGCTCTTTTGGCAAGGGACCTTGCCAGGTTTTCTTTCCTATCAATACTAATTTCGTCCCTATTGTTTTTAAATTGCTCGATTAGCCCTTCAAAAAGATCTTTTTCATTTCCCCCGGTAATATCAGCAGGAATTCCATTTACAACAATGGTGGTATTCCCGAATACACTGAAAACAAATCCTAATGATTTGATCTCTTCTTCCATTTCCATGATCAGAGCAAAGTCTGAATGAGAAAGTTCTATTTTCAAAGGAAAAAGAAATTGCTGAGAGGCTCCGAATTTATTCTGAAGCATATTCAGGTATTTCTCATAAAGAATCCTTTCATGCGCTGCTTGTTGATCTACCACAAGCATGCCTGATTTTACCTGAGTGACTATATATTTCTGATGAAGCTGAAAAGTACTTTGGTTTTCGTTGTACAAAAGGTCTTTATTTAATGAAATATCCTTTTCCTCAGGTTTGGTATTTACCGCACTTCCTAGGCGGATTGTTTCAAAAGTCTTTGGTTTTTCTTCGTTTTCGAAAGATTTGTACAACTGCTCCCAGTTATCTTTATTTTTTTCTTCCAAAGGATTTGATGAGGAAGGGAACCGCAATCCCTGTTTAAATGACTCGTTTCCTCTTTCTATTTCATGTTCTCTATTCCTCGGAGGGAAGTTTGGAAAGCTTGAAGGATTTTGTCCGAGTGAAAAGTTAATATCCTGGTCAAAATCCAGAGATGGAGCAATATTGTGTGTCGCAAGTGCTTTTTTCACCGCAGCTCTGATGATGGCATAAATGGTTTTCTCATCATCAAATTTAATCTCGGTTTTCGTAGGGTGAACGTTGACATCGATGTGTTTAGGATCGATTTCTATGAAAAGCACATAAAAAGGAAAACTGTCATCCGGAAGAAGATTGTCAAACGCATGTACCACTGCATGATGCAGGTAGTTATTTTTGATAAATCTGTTATTAACGAAGAAATACTGGTCTCCTCTCGTTCTTTTTGCATTTTCAGGCTTTCCGATATAGCCATGAATTTTCAGCTGGTCAGTTTCTTCTTGGCAAGTAATAAGCTGTTCTTTATAGTTTTGACCAAAAAGGGAAATTATTCTTCTGCTCAGCTTTTCTGAAGGCATATTGAATATTTCCATATCGTTCTGGTAAAGAGTAAAACCTATTGCAGGGTAAGCTAATGCAACTCTGTGAAACTCATCCAGAATATGACGCATTTCTACCGGGTTAGATTTCAGGAAGTTTCTTCTGGCCGGAACGTTAAAAAACAGGTTTTTTATACTAAAACTGGTACCAACAGGTGTATTTACAGGTTCCTGGGTTTTTATTTCCGAGCCTTCGATTCTAATAAGTGTTCCTACTTCATCATCGGCTCTTCTAGTTTTCATTTCTACTTGTGCAACAGCGGCGATGGAAGCCAAAGCTTCTCCACGGAACCCGAAAGTTCTTATTGCAAAAAGGTCTTCAGTAGAGCTTATTTTGGAGGTTGCATGTCTTTCAAAGCTAAGTCTGGCATCTGTATCAGACATACCTTTCCCGTTGTCAACCACTTGAATAAGTGCTTTCCCTGCATCTTTTACTATTAATTGAATTTTATTGCTTCCCGCATCAATGGAATTTTCCAGAAGCTCTTTTACCACAGAAGCTGGTCTTTGAACAACTTCACCTGCAGCAATCTGATTGGCTAAAGCATCCGGAAGGAGACGAATTATATCTGGCATTTGGTTTTATTCTGGAGACAAAAATAACCCGTTTTTTCTTATAATAATTTTAATTTAAAAAAGTTATTCATTTATCCTTTCTTAAAAAAGTATAACAATTTCTTAAACATTGATTTGAAATTCATTTCCCGCAAACATTAATTAATTTATATTTGAAGAGAATATTACCCTTACAATAAATATTTTACTTAGTTATTTAAAACATAAAATACTGGTCCGTTTGTTGTATCTGTAAAGTTTCTCTTTTAATTCCGAGTAGTTGATGTATAGCAGGTATTTATTGGTTTCGTTTCTTATCCTTTCTGGGGCCCTTTTTCTTTCGTGGAATAATCCAAAAAAGACGCCCAAAAGGCTAATGAATCAGGATGCGTGGGTAGATAGCATCATGAACTCAATGACTCCTCAGCAGAGGATCGGTCACCTGTTTATGGTGGCTGCATACTCTAATAAAGGGGAAAAACATATTCAGGAAATTGAAGAGCTCATTACAAAATATGGCATTGGTGGCCTGATTTTTTTTCAGGGAGGTCCCGTTCGTCAGGCAATTCTTACTAATAAATATCAGAATCTTTCCAAAGTACCTCTATTTATTGCCATGGATGCAGAGTGGGGACTTGGGATGCGCCTTGATAGTGTCATAAGTTTTCCTAAACAGATGACTTTGGGTGCAATCGCAGATGATAAATACATCTACAAAATGGGTAAGGAGGTGGCCCGTCAATGCAGGAGACTGGGTGTTCATGTTAACTTTGCCCCTTGTGTGGATGTGAACAGCAATCCTAATAACCCAGTCATTGGAATGCGCTCCTTTGGGGAAGATAAAGTAAATGTTTCTAATAAAGGAATAGCTTACATGAAGGGTATGCAGGATCATTTTGTGCTGACAACTGCTAAGCATTTCCCCGGACATGGTGATACGGAGTCCGACTCTCACCATACTTTACCGGTTATCAATCACGATATTCAAAGATTGACGGATGTCGAAATGTATCCTTTCCGTCAGCTCATTAAAGATAGTGTAATGGGAGTTCTTGTTGGGCATATCCATGTACCGGCATTGGACAATACTCCAAACAGGGCTACAACACTTTCTCCTCATGTTGTAACCGACATACTGAAAAAAGATCTTGGTTTTAATGGACTTATTTTTACTGATGCTTTGAATATGAAAGGTGTTAGCAGTTTTTACAAACCAGGAGAAGTAGATGTACATGCTTTGCTTTCAGGTAATGATGTCTTGTTATTTCCTGAAAATGTCCCAGTCGCAATTGGCAAAATTGAAAAGGCAATTGAAAACAAAGAACTGACTCAAGAAGATGTAGATCAAAAGGTAAGAAAGATTTTAAGAGCGAAATACTGGGCTGGTTTAGACCACATTACTCCTGTGGAATTAAAAAACCTTTATGAAGATCTTAACAGCACCGCAGCAAAAGCTGTTCAACAGGAATTGTATGAAAAAGCAATGACAGTTGTTTTTAATGACGATCAGCTTGTTCCTTTGAAATTTCCTGATACAACTTCTATAGCTTCAATTTCTATCGGAAGAGAGAAGGGGAATACCTTTCAGGAAATGTTGAGCAAATATGCCAATGTAGCTCATTTTGCTGTTGCCAATAAAAATTCGGATGAAGCGGTTTATGATGCTGTTCTGAATGAATTGAAGAAATTTGAAGTGGTAATAATTGGAGTTCAGAATACCAATATCTTTAATAATAAGGATTATGGTATAAGTGAAAACTCCAGGAAGTTTATTAAAAAACTTCAGGCAACAACTAAGACTATTGTTTGTGTATTTGGCAATCCTTATAGTCTGAAATTTTTCTCTACAAGCGCCAATTTATTGTGTGCGTATGAAGACAACGAGGTGACTTATAAGGTAGTACCACAAGTGATTTTCGGAGGTGTACAAGCAACAGGACGTACCCCTGTTTCTATCGGTCAGGAGATTGCAATCAATTCAGGATATGATACTAATCCGTTTGTGAAAAGACTGCGTTACGCTTATCCTGAAAATGCCGGCATGGATGGGATGACATTGAGACAAATAGATTCAATAGCCTTAAGAGCTATTGCAGATAAGGCCACTCCAGGATGTCAGGTAGTTGCAGTAAAAAATGGAACAGTAGTGTTTGAAAAGGCTTATGGGCATCTTACCTATGATAAGAAAGAACCAGTAACTAATAACACTCTTTATGATATAGCCTCTGTTTCAAAAGTGGCCGGAACTCTTCAGGCTGTTATGTTTCTTCAGGAAAGAGAATTAATTGACCTTGATAAAAAAGCTTCATTTTATCTTCCTGAATTAAAAAATACCAATAAAGAAGATCTGGTTATCAGAGATATTCTTACACATCAGGCCGGTTTGATTCCGTTCCTCCCTCACTGGAAGCGCACACTTGATACGTCAGGTTTTAACAAATGCTATTACAGGCCAGAGAAAAATGATACTTTCTGTAGAATGGTTGTTCCGGGATTGTATTGTATCAATACTATTGAAGATTCCTTATGGAAATGGACTATCGAATCTGACCTGCTTCCTAAGCCTATACTTAAGAAAAATAAGAAAGGTAAGGTGGAAAAACGTGCTGATAAAAATGCCTACGTATATAGCGACCTTGGCTTTTATATCATGAAGCGCGTTGCTGAGAAGGTATTGGATCAATCCCTCGATGAATTCCTCAGACAAAATTTCTTTGATCCGCTCGGATTAAATACATTGACTTATTGTCCTTTAGGAAAATTTCCTTTAAATCAAATTGCTCCCACTGAAGATGATAAGTATTTCAGAAAAGCTCTGATACGAGGTACCGTACATGATCAGGGAGCGGCCTTACTTGGAGGAGTCGGAGGGCATGCGGGTATGTTCAGCGATGCGAATGATCTTGCAGTGCTTATGCAAATGAATCTTCAAAAAGGATTTTATGGAGGCAGCAGATATTTCCTGCCAAGGACGGTTCCTTTATTCTCAGAGAAACAGTTTGAAGACAACAGGAGAGGGCTGGGGTGGGATAAACCGGAGCCGGACGGAAACGGACCAACTTCAGATTATGCTTCTCCAAATACCTTTGGACATACAGGTTTTACAGGTACAGCAGTGTGGGCAGATCCAGATCAGGAATTAGTTTATGTTTTCCTTTCAAACAGGGTTTATCCTGATGCTGGAAATCAAAAGCTGATAAAAGGAGGGATAAGGACTAAGATTCAGGATGTATTGTATAAAGCAATATTAAATTATAATACAGATAAAAGAATAACGCTGAAGTAAGCTTATATTTGTCCGGTCGCATTGTTGTTTTAACTTTGAACCTGTACACAAGTCTAAATAGGACCGGATTATGAAGATTGGAATAGTTTGTTACCCTACCTTTGGAGGTAGCGGTGTCGTTGCGACAGAGCTTGGAATAGCTCTGGCAAAAGAAGGTCACCAGATTCATTTTATTACTTATACCCAGCCATTAAGGCTGGATTTTTTCAATGAAAATCTTTTCTATCATGAAGTAGCAATTTCTTCTTATCCGCTGTTTCAATACCCTCCATATGAGCTTGCACTGGCCAGCAAAATGGTGGATGTTGTTCTGCATGAAAAGCTTGACTTACTGCATGTTCATTATGCAATACCTCATGCCTCTGCTGCATACATGGCAAAACAGATATTGAAAACCAAGGGGATAATCATTCCTGTCGTTACTACCCTTCATGGTACGGATATTACCTTAGTAGGAAAAGATGCCTCTTATGAACCTGTAGTTACCTTTAGTATCAATGAATCTGATGGTGTTACAGCTGTGAGTGCAGATCTGAAGAAAGATACTTACAAACATTTTGAAGTTACTAAAGACATTGAGGTAATTCCAAACTTCATTGACCTTAACAGATTTAAAAAGCAAAAGAAAGAGCATTTTAAATTAGCCATCTGCCCGCACGGGGAGCAGCTTCTAGTGCATACTTCTAACTTTAGAGCGGTTAAGAGAGTTGATGATGTAGTGAGGGTCTTTGACAAATTACGTAAGCTGATTCCGGTAAAACTCCTCCTTGTAGGTGATGGTCCTGAAAGAATTAAGATTGAAAACCTTTGCAGGGAATTGAAGACATGTTCCGATATAAGGTTTTTAGGAAAGCTGGATGCGGTAGAAGAAGTACTTTCTGTGGCTGATTTATTTATAATGCCTTCAGAAAAGGAAAGCTTCGGACTTGCAGCCCTTGAAGCAATGGCCTGTGAAGTGCCAGTGTTAAGCTCTGATACAGGTGGTATTCCGGAGTTGAATATCAATGGAAAAACAGGATTTATGTCTAAGGTTGGTGATATAGATGACATGGTGGAAAAAGCCATGATTATTTTAAGCCCCGAGAATCATCAGAAATTCAGACAAAACGCTCTGGAAAGAGCTAAGGAATTTGACGTAGTAAATATTCTGCCGTTGTATGAAAGTTTCTACCAAAGAATTCTTACAAATGTTCGTGAAACTTTAAAAGTGTAATTAAAAAAAGTAAAATAGAATCAATTTGTTTCTAGTAAATAAGATAAGAGATATGGAAGATAAAGGATTTACTACAAATAAGCCGAAGAATAGTGGTACTAAGCAATTATTCGACAACCCAATATTAGAAAGACTGAGCAGGACGCATATATCAATACCGATTTCAATTTTTATCGTGATATCATCAGTCCTTTTATTTTACGCATTCAGATATACCACCCTTCCGGGAATCCTTATCCCATTCCTGTTTCTTGGTGGATTTCTGTTTTTTACTCTTATAGAATACTTAGTTCATCGTTTTGTATTCCATATGGAGCCAACAAGCAATTTTAAGAAGAAGATTCAATACAACATGCATGGAGTGCATCATGAATTTCCCAAAGATAAAGACAGATTGGCGATGCCCCCTCTTCTAAGTATTACCTTGGCCCTGGTTTTATTTGCGATTTTTTATTCGTTAATGGATACCAAAGTATTCGGTTTTTTGCCTGGGTTACTTACAGGATATGCGTCATACCTTTTCGTACACTTTATCGTACATGCTTATGCTCCCCCAAAAAATATCTTTAAAGAACTTTGGGTGAATCATGCAATACATCATTATAAGGATAATTCTACAGTATTTGGGGTGTCTTCGCCACTGTGGGATTATGTGTTTGGGACAATGCCTCCCAAAAAGAAAAAATTGTAGGTTGAATTAATTAAACTGCTCAAGAGCTTTTTCTGAAACGATGAAAAGCTCTTGAGCTTTTTTATAAGCTTGTTCCATTTGTACTCTGTCCTGCGCTTGTGCAGATTTCTCCAGCTTATGTAAGGCGTCTTTAAGTTCTGGCATTCCAATTACATCTGCAGTTGATTTCATTTTATGTGCTGTATTGGAAATTGCTTCAAAATTAGATTCTCCCATGTAAAATGTCACTTGTTCAAAAAACTCTTTCTTATGCTTCTTGAATAGAGAAATCATTTTAGCCAAGACATCTTTGTTGGTAATGTTCCCGAATGTAAAGGGAGCAATAACTGGTTCATTGATTGTAGCTTTAGAATTATTTCCAAGGTGTTTTGCAAGAATTTCTTTTAGCTCAGTTACTTCAAATGGCTTGTTGATATAACCGTTCATACCCGCATCCATAAACGCCTTCATATTGCTGTTCTCTGCAGCAGTCATAGCAATGATGGGCAACTGATTACCTGAAAGGTTAAAATCATTTCGGATCATCTGAGTGGCTTTGATACCATTAAGCTTTGGAAGATTAATATCCATGAAAACGATATCGTAGTGGTTTTTCCTGATTTTTTCTATGGCATCATAACCTGATTCAGCAAATTCCACCTTGTCTTTATAATTAGATAGCAACTTTGATATAAGGAATTGATTCAGCTCATTATCCTCCGTAAATAAAATGGAAATGGGCTGTTCCTGAAACAGATATTCGCTTGAAATACTCATAATTTTATCTCAGGAAAAGGATTATTGTAAAAAAGATAATGAAGATTATTGCTACGATAGTGCTTACGCTTTTATACTTATTGATTTTAAGTTTTAGGGTAATATTTTCTGAACGCAGGAAACGGAATTCTTGAGCTTTGCTGATGGCATTTAAAATACGCTCTACTGAATCATTGTTTTTTATAACATAATCAAACGCACCGGATTTTATCAGATCTATTGCAACCTGAATATCGGACTGATTAGAAAGAATTATTATTTCTGCGTCTGGCAATCTATCTCTCAATATCCTCAAGGTATCCAAACCTTTTAATCCTGGTAGGTTATAGTCAAGAATAAAAATATCGGTGTTTTTTTCAAATTCCAGATTATTAATGAGTTCTTCTGAATTATTGTATATTTTAAAATTACAATTAAGAAGGTCTTTTATCTTATGTTCAAGGAATAAAGCATATAGTTCGTTGTCCTCAACTAAAGTTATATTGATTTTTATCTCCTCCATTCTAAAGCTTAATTTAAAGTCCTATACGCAAGCTTTTGCTAAATGATTCTTAAAAAATTATTAAAAAGACCCAGCCTCGGAATGATTCCTCTTAAGGTAAATATATTTAAAAGAGCTGAAAATTAATAAGATTTGAAAATATTGTAGGGGGAAAAGAAAAATAGAAAAGTGCAAAAAAAAGAGATCCGATTTGACTTCTTTTTTGGCTGTTCCCATATCCTTTTTAAAATATCTGACTGATAACCAACGAAAGTCGGGACTTAACTGTATTTAAATCGAGAATTTGATTATTGAAGAATCACAGCATTTAGCACAATTATGTACTTTTTTATATCTATTCAATTTTATATTTAGACTCTATAAATTTTTGGATCTCATTTACTAGTATAGGGCTGATTCCGAGTATTATTACAATCAACCATTGCAGGCCATTTAAAGGAATTACTTCAAATGTTTGTCTTAATATCGGAATAAATATTATTAAAACAGTAAGAAAGACGGATGTTAATGTGCCCAGAAATAATTTCCTATTTTCAAGTAAACCAGTTACCAGAATAGAATCTTTACTTCTGATATTGAAGATGTTTAAAGCGGAAGATAGAGACATGACAATAAAAGCCATAGAGACTCCTAACTCTCTGGAACCGATTTCAAAAGCATTTGCCCCTAAGAAAAATGCTAGGAGAACTATGATAACAAAATTTAATGAACGTTGGAAAATTTTCAATCCTAACCCATCAGAGAAGACACCCGAATCTTTCCTTAAAGGTAGTCGCTTCATGACTCCTCTTTCTGATTTCTCAAATGATAGGAAAAATCCTGGAATACCGTCTGCGATTACATTAACCATCAGGATTTGGACTGCGGTCAGAGGCGCGCCCCAACCTAATGTTACTCCGGCCAACATAATGAAGATTTGAGCGAAATTTACGGACAATAAGAAATAAATGGTTTTCCTGATATTGTCAAATGATGTACGCCCCTCTTTTATTGCGCTTACGATAGTAGCAAAATTGTCATCTGTAATAATCATATCTGAAGCATTTTTAGAAACTTCAGTCCCTGTTATACCCATTGCAATACCAACATCAGCAGCTTTCAAAGCTGGCGCATCATTTACTCCATCCCCCGTCATCGCTACTACTTCACCTTTTGACTGCCAAGCCTGGACTATGCGAATTTTATCCTGAGGAGATACTCGGGCATAAACTGATATATTCTTAATTTTTTCTTTCAATTCATCGTCGCTCATTTTAGATAGTTCTTGACCTGTGACTACTAATTGTAATTTCTCATCTTCTAAAATTCCGATTTCCTTTGCGATTGCCAGAGCGGTTAGCTTATGGTCACCAGTAATCATGATTGTCTTAATTCCGGCTTCTTTGGCTTGTTTTACCGCTTCTTTAGATTCTTCTCTAGGTGGGTCAATCATGCCGATTAAACCGAGGAATTCTAAATTGCTTTCCAAAGCTTCTTCGTTAATTACTTCAGGGCGTTTAGTTATTTTTTTTGTTGCAATAGCAATTACTCTTAAAGCTTTTGAAGCGAACTCATCATGGATTTTTTGAGCTTTAAGTCTTTGTTCTGCATTCTGCCAGCTCACTGGGATTCTGTCAAAGGCTCCTTTTGTTACCACTAAATAATCACCATCCTCTAAATGATGTAAAGTAGTCATCAATTTTCTTTTTGAATCGAAAGGGAGTTCTTCAGCTTTAGGAAATTCCCGTTCAGCGTCTACTCTCGTTAACCCTTTTTTATGTAGTAATCTGATAATGGCTAATTCGGTTGGGTCACCCATTACTTTCTCATTCCCTTCATCATCTACCTCTATGGTGGCGTTCGAGCAGACGGTCAGCAAAACTAACGTCTTCATTTCTTCTTTTGAAAATTCTTCTGTTGCATGGGTTGCTTCACTTGATCCTATCCAAATCTGTTGAATCTTCATTTTATTTTGTGTCAGAGTCCCTGTTTTATCAGAGCAAATGACAGATGTATTTCCTATGGTTTCGATCGCAGGAATTTTTCTTATGATAGTATTCTTCTTCACCATATTGAAGACTCCGCGAGAGAGGATCATTGTAACAATAATGGGAAGAGTCTCTGGTACTGCAGCTACACCTAAAGATATGCCTATTAGCAACATATCTGGAGTGGAGTGGTTGTGAATGAATATACCAATCAAGAATACTGCTATAGCTGCTAATAAAGCAATGAAAGATAATCTCTTAGATAATTGTGCTAATTTGATTTGAAGAGGAGTTTTTAATTTCTCTGTCTCATTCAAGAGCTTAGCAATTTTACCCATTTCTGTGTTCATTGCAGTTTTTACTACTACAGCTCTTCCTTTTCCATTCGTTACGAGCGTTCCAGAGAATACCCAATCAAATCTATCCCCAATGGGTGAATTATCTTGAGAACGAAAATTTTCATTTTTAAGGATGGGTTCGGATTCCCCAGTTAAAGAAGCTTCATCAACTTGAAGGGAATTAGTTTCCAGAAGCTGACAATCTGCTGTTATAATATCTCCACTGTTAAACTCTACTAAATCACCTGGTACCAGCTCATTTGCTTTAATCCTAAATTTCTTTCCATCTCTGATTACTGTCGTGGTATTTGTGTTAAGTCGTTTGAGAGCCTCAAGAGCAGCCTCTGATTTACTCTCTTGGTATACTGCAACAACCACATTAATGATAACTATGGAAAGAATGACGAATACTTTGGCCCAGCCGCTGCCTTGAGTTACAGCTACGTATCCTGCGATAGCAGCCGCTATCATCAAAATGATTGAAGTGATTTCAGTTAAATGATGAAGAGATTTCTGGAGAAGAGTTTCTTTCTTCTGTTCTTCAAATTCATTGTATCCATTCTGATCTAATCTTCTTTTAGCTTCTTGTTGAGCTAATCCATTAAGAGAATTAGTTTTCAATCGCTCTAGCACTTCTTCTTTTGATTCTTTAAATGTCATAGAATTTCCTATCATTTAGCTGAAGCTCATTTTGAAGCATCTAAAAGGATTAACCCTTATAAATTAGATAGGTTATTGAAAAAATTAAGAGTACAGATCTTTTTCAGGAGAATATTCGGAGATCGTATAACCTTTATGGCAGGATCATTCCTTGAAGAAGATGGCAACAATACTTAACTGAAGAGATAAAAAATAAAAAAGCCCTCAGAAATTTCTGAGGGCTTTGGCTCCCCCTGCTGGACTTGAACCAGCGACCCTCTGATTAACAGTCAGATGCTCTAACCAGCTGAGCTAAGGAGGAATGTTGTTCGATAACGGGGTATATTTTTCGAGAAAACTTATCGAAACACCCTAATAAGTTGTAAAGCAGTTGCTTCAGTAGTCAATTCTTTATCAAAAGAAGTGAACAATAAAAAAGCCTTCAGAAATTCTGAAGGCCTTTTGGCTCCCCCTGCTGGACTTGAACCAGCGACCCTCTGATTAACAGTCAGATGCTCTAACCAGCTGAGCTAAGGAGGAATGTTATTCGCTAACGGAGTGCAATATTAGCCGATTGAATTTAATTATGCAATAGCTGTCTAAATATTTTTTTAAATAATTTTTAACTCACTGATAATGGGATGATTTAAAATGAGGAAATATGATAAAAATGAGGGTGGTGCCATTTTGTCTTTTATGTGTAGTTGAAAATAACCCTTAAAAGACAAATTGACATTGTGTTTAGTGAAAAAATTTGAGTGGCATATTTTTTTCTCATAGCCAATTAAATCAAAAATGGAAAATTTTATGACACTACATGTTAAAGAAAACAGAGAAAAAGATTTCAGATCAAAATCAATCTCAGAAATTATAGACAACTTTTTTATTGAGGCTTCTGCTCATCAAGGTAACCAGGCGAGATATTTTTCTCCCAAAGCAGACATCTTAGAGGCCGAGAAGGAGTTTCAGATTCAGTTAGCTTTGGCCGGACTTAAAAGAGAAGACATCAAAGTAGATTTTCAAGACAAAAAATTAACCGTTAGCGGAGAGAGAAAAGCTGCATTTAGGGAACAGGGGCAAAAAGTGCATGCTTTAGGCACTGCTTATGGACAGTTCCACAGATCATTCTTCCTGCCCGAAGATATTGCCCATGAAAATATCCAGGCAGAGTTTAAAGATGGAATTCTATTTATTACAATCCCAAAAGCCGAAAAAGTTGAAAAGAAATCTGTGATTGAAGTGAAATAATTTTGTCAAAATCCGGAGAAAAATTTTAAAACTCCGGATTTTTTTAATTAAAATACTTGTTTCATTTTTTCGTTAACGAGATAACAACTCTCAATTTTCTAAAAGTAAATATGAAAGCAAAACACATTGTTCTTTTGGCTCTTATCACGTCTTTGCTTGGTGGAGCCGTTTCCATATTCGGATATAAATATCTGGTTGGAGAAAAGTATATCTATTCTGTACAAAGCAGACCCCCTGCTGTTCTATCCAATTACTCTGCGGATACAGCTTCTGTGGTAGTTCCGGAAGGGCTTAATTTTATTAATGCTGCTGATGCTGCTAGGCCAGCAGTAGTTCACATCAAAACATCTTATGAGCCTAAAAATCAGGGGCAGCAGAAAGTCTACCCTGGAGGACCAATGGATGAAATGTTGAAGGATTTCTTTGGAGAAGGATTCTCCATGCCTGAAGGAAACTATCAAAACAGCGGTCCTCAGGAAGCATCAGGATCGGGAGTTATCATTTCTTCCGATGGTTATATCATTACCAATAATCACGTTGTAGAAAATGCAGATAAGATCGAAGTTGTTCTTAATGACAAAAGAAGCTTCACAGGAAAGCTTCTAGGAACAGACCCTTCGACTGATCTGGCTCTTGTGAAAATCGAAGAGAAAGATCTACCAACTGTGACGTATGGTAATTCAGATAATGTAAAGATCGGCGAGTGGGTGCTGGCTGTAGGTAATCCGTTCAATCTTACTTCAACTGTTACAGCAGGTATTGTAAGTGCAAAAGCCAGAAACATCAATATTCTGAAAAGCAAAGATAATCTCGCCATAGAGTCTTTTATTCAGACGGATGCTGTGGTAAATCCAGGAAACAGTGGAGGTGCCCTTGTTAACCTTAGAGGTGAGCTGATAGGTATAAATACAGCCATTGCTTCTCCCACTGGTTCATATGCTGGTTATTCTTTTGCCGTGCCTGTAGCACTAGTAAAGAAAGTTATAAAAGACCTTGCTGAGTACGGAACCGTTCAAAGAGCGTTACTTGGGGTTAGTATTATGGAAATTAACTCAACTCTTGCAAAAGAAAAGGGACTTAAAGATGTTACTGGCGTTTATATTGCCTCTGTAAATCAGTCTAGCGCTGCTGATAAAGCTGGGTTAAAAGAAGGTGATGTAATTACTCATGTCAACCAGGTTCCTGTAAACTCTTCAGCTTCATTGCAGGAGAATGTTGCAAGGTTCCGCCCAGGAGATAAAATTAAAGTGAAGTTTGTTCGTGATGGAAAAGAACAAGAGGTTGATGCTGTACTTATGAATACTAAAGGTAATACTCAGCTTGTGAAGAAAGAAGATATCAGTACTTCAACAAAATCTGTAGGTGCTAGTCTGATTGATCTTTCAAAAGAAGAAATGAAGAAATTAGGTATAGATGGAGGTGCAAAGGTAACTAAGATAATGCCTGGTAAATTCAGAGAAGCAGGCATTAAAGAAGGTTTCATCATTACTTCCATAGACAAGCAAAAGGTTAAAAATGCTGAAGATCTGATGCACTATCTTGATAGCAATAAATCAGAAGGTACGCTTCTTGGAGGTGTTTATCCGAATGGACAAAAAGCCTATTACGCAGTTGCGTGGTAAGGGTTTGGATAATCAATAAATAATTTGAAAGGCGTCGAATAGGCGCCTTTCTTTTTTTGTTTTACTTTAAAATCAAAACAATTTTTTACAGATTAGCATTTATATTGATCAATCGAAAATTCTTCATCAATGAAACTGAATTTAAAAGGAGCAGAAAAAATAGACTTTGCAGGAATTCTGACAGAGCTGGGTTTAAAAAATATCAATCCAGCCTTTAGTACAGGAAAGCTGGATGCTGGGAAAGGTAAAAGGAATATAAAGGAGATATTTTCACCTGTAGATGGTGGCGCAATTTCCAAAGTATATTTCGCAAATGATGAAGATTATGATCACGTAATTGTAACAGCACAAAAGGCTTTTGAAGAATGGAGACAGTGGCCTGCTCCGAAAAGAGGCGAGATTGTAAGACAGATAGGAAACAGACTTCGTGAACATAAAGATGCTTTGGGCAAGCTTGTTACCTGGGAAACCGGTAAAATAATGCAGGAAGGTTGGGGAGAAGTGCAGGAGATGATTGATATCTGTGACCTGGCAGTAGGTTTATCCAGACAACTTCAAGGATTTACAATGCATTCGGAACGTCCGGAACACAGAATGTATGATCAGTACCATCCTCTTGGATTGGTAGGAATTATTTCAGCATTTAATTTTCCAGTAGCTGTTTGGTCCTGGAATGCTATGCTGGCAGCAGTCTGTGGAGACGTATGCATTTGGAAACCTTCCGAAAAGACTCCACTCACAGCAGTAGCCTGTCAGAACATTATAAAACAGGTACTTAAAGAAAATCAGGTTCCTGAAGGTGTGTTTAGTTATATCATAGGTGGTGCAGAGATTGGAGTGAAACTATCTGAAGATACAAGGATTCCTCTTATTTCAGCTACCGGCTCTACTAGAATGGGTAAAAAGGTTGGAGAAAAGGTTGGGGCAAGACTTGGTAAATCATTGCTGGAGCTTGGTGGAAATAATGCGATCATTGTTACTGAGAAAGCAGACCTGGATCTGGCAATCAGAGCAATTGTATTTGGAGCAGTTGGAACTTGTGGCCAGAGATGTACAACAACAAGAAGAATAATCGTACATGAGAATGTATATGATGTTGTTAAAAAGAGATTGAAAAAGATTTATAATGACCTGCCAATTGGTAATCCTTTTAAGCAGGGAATTTTAGTAGGGCCGCTGATTGATAAGGCAGCAACAGAAAATTACCTTGCAGCACTTAAAAGAGCAGTAAAAGAAGGCGGGAAGCTCGTAACAGGAGGAACTGTTATTGAGAGCAAGGAATTCCATACTGGCACTTATGTAAATCCTGCGTTGGTAGAGGCGAAGAATGAATTTTCAACTGTTCAGGAAGAAACGTTTGCCCCTATACTATATATGATTAAATATTCAGGGCCAGTAACAGAAGCGATAAGAATCCAGAATGATGTGAAGCAAGGATTGTCTTCATCAATTTTTTCAAATGATATCAGAGAAACTGAAACATTTCTTTCACATTTTGGTTCTGACTGTGGTATCGCCAACGTGAATATAGGAACCTCCGGCGCAGAAATTGGCGGAGCATTTGGAGGAGAGAAGGAGACAGGAGGAGGGAGAGAATCAGGTTCAGATGCGTGGAAAGTTTATATGCGAAGACAAACCAATACAATCAATTTTAGCTCAAAACTACCTCTGGCTCAAGGGATCAAGTTTGATTTATAGGTATCTGAGTAAAATTATTCTTTTGAAGTGTCCATTTTGTTTTTAATTTAGCGAGATATTTAAAAAAGTTAAGATTTTTTATGGCTTCCAATGGAAAGAAGTATTACGCTGTAATGCTTGTTGATGACAACGAAATCGATAATCTAATCAATCAGAAGATGATTGAAGCCGCTAATATCTGCGAGCACATTTTCGTACATTCGGGAGCAAAAAGCGCAATAGAGTTTTTGAAGAATATTGAAAAGCTCGCAAAAGGCCCGCTGGATCTTTACCTTCCTGAAATCATTTTTCTGGATATTGACATGCCTTTGATGGATGGTTTTCAATTTCTGGATGAATTCGAAAAATTGAGCGACAGTATTAAGGCTCACAGCAAGGTGATCATGCTAACTTCCTCTCTGAATCCACAGGATATGAATAAGGCGAAGAAAAATCAATATGTCTTAAAATATATCAATAAACCTTTAACTCAGGAGAATCTAAAAAAACTTTAGATTCTCTTAAGTTAATCTGTTTATAAAGTCCTCGTCCAGCTTCAGATATTTCAATGGTGAGAAATACGGAGGGTTGATGGCTTTGATTTTTTGTATGTATCCCTGGATCTTTCCTGATTTGCTCTTCTTTACATCATTCAATGATGTCTTTAATATTTTTGTAAATAACAGGATATGTACACAGTTCCCTTTACCCAATAATCTTACTTGGCGCTGTATACTGTTTACTAGCTGATTAAATAAATCATAATCTTTCATCAGGCAATATTGTAAAGCAAGGAAAAGCTTTATCTCTAGTTGCGTATATGGATACCTTTTCAGACTCAGGTCATTCAGCATGTTATTTACATACTTCGCCGCTTCATCATATTTGTCTCCATAGTAACAAGAAATAGCACGGTATAGCACATAGATGATATACTGAGGAACATTGTTCTTGTCGATATCAAAATCTTCGAAAATGGATTTATTTTCTTCATATAATAAATTCTCATTTTCCAGACGCATATGTCTTTCCAGTTTTGTCAGAAGAAACTGGGGAGTAAAAGTATACAGGTTGTAATTAGAAATAAAGATAGCCGCAGTCTCATTTACCTCTTCGTAATATTTTTCCGCTTTTCTATAAACCGCAACATTGGTATAGTATTCAAGCTTCAAATATTCAAAAACCAGTTTTAAATGATAATAAATCGGATCAAGGTAATAAGAATCAAAGATCGTCTGAACCTTGTCAAAAATATCTTCAATTGGGTCTTGCTGGCCTTCAGAATTTATGCTCTTTTCTACAAATAACCAATGGTAGATGTTCAGGCAAGACATGTAAATATAAAGACGGTGGGACTGATAAAGATTGGAAACATTCTCCAGTTCTTTTTTCAATAGTGTTAGTCCCAGTTTTTCAGTCTCGTCGTAAGTAAGGAAATATATCCCTAGTTTCTTAAAATACTCAGCAAGCAGATCTTCGGCCTTGTCAACCGCAAGCATGTAGGCAACGTGCCTGTTGTACAGCTGAGAATAGTTAAATTGGTCAGGGCTATTGATCTGAAGTTTCTTCAGAGTCTTGTAAATGATCGTCAACTCGTTTGAAAGGTCATAATCGAGCAATTCTTTTTCGAGCTTTCTTAATGTCGCAAGCGCAATCGCCTTCTTTTTGGTAAAAACTATTTCATTGATTGTGGCTACTTTTTTCAAAAGGGTAGTCCTTGGACTTTCCATCTGATGAAGCAGGTATTCCTCAATTTTCTGATTAAGTCTGGAGCGTAAAGTGTAATATGCATTGGTATTAACATCCAACTCCTCCATAATTTTTGTGTCAGATAATTGCTTTTCCCTCATAAATTTGAGGAGATAAGCAGACTTTTCTGCATTACTTTCAATCAAGGAATCATAAATAGAATTATAATCCTTGGGTGAAAGTTGTTTTATAATATTCTTGAGCTTTGACATTTGATTTTCCTGGGGAATAAGGATGTTATCACGCTTAAACTTGTCAAATCTACTAAAAAAAACATCGACTGGAAAGAGAAAAACCTTTAAAAGTTACATTTTTAAGGTTGAAGCAGAAAGTTCCGCGAAGAATGTAATTTTTAGAAAATGAAATAATGGAAATTAAAGTAAGAAAACACGGTGAAAATGAGTTATGTAAGATTGGTGTAATGGACCTTTTATCAAATAATCTCATAAAAATATTAACGTACAATAATTTAGATATTATTTTTTTATACGCTTAAAAATGGAAAAAGGTAAACAACGTCTGAAATTTTAATTTCAAATTTATCCTAAAATGTCACTTTTTTTAAAGCCGGAAAAGGGAAATTTAATTGGGCAATTATAAAAATAGTAATAATTCAGTGTGCAAAAATATCTAAGTTTGAGGTTATAGTAAAAAACAAAAGCCCTTGAAGTTCAAGGGCTTTTTGTGGAGAATACCGGATTCGAACCGGTGGCCTCTTGCATGCCATGCAAGCGCTCTAGCCAGCTGAGCTAATCCCCCGTTGGCGATGCAAATATATTAAAAAGGCAGAATAAAAAAGAAATCTTTAGTTTAATATCCTGACCGCTTTCACAAACCGTGGATGATAATAATCGGAATAAAGATCATCTTCAATAACTCCCATTTTGGTTGTTGAATGAATGAATTTAACACTGTTGCACTTTACCTCTGTAACAAGGCCGACATGGTTTATTTTATTTCCACCTTTATTATCGCTAAAGAATAGAAGATCGCCTTCTTTGACTTCTCCTATTTTTACAGGCTTACCATATTCACTTTGGGCAGTTGAGGTTCTGGGCAGGGTAATCTCAATTGTTTTGTAGGAATTGCAAACCAGACCTGAGCAATCAATACCTGATTTTGTGGTTCCTCCATACTTATAGTGAGTGCCAAGATATGATCTGGCCGAAGTGATTACCTGTTGAGCCTTGTCTTCACTGACCTTATCTGTTTTTATTACCTTAGTATTCGGATGACTACTTTTCCCGGATGTATTTTGCTTCGATGACTTACAGGAAACCATCGCAGCAACAAAAATCGTTGAGAATAAGATTGGGTTAACTACTGATTTGATAACTTTGAAGAAATGCATACCAAAGTTTTTGTAAATTTAATATATTAAAATAAAGGGCTACAATGAATACGCAAACGATTACGGAAAATTTTATTGATGAGTTGATAAAAATAGCTGGTGCTGAGTTTGTGTTCACAGATACTGAATCTTTGGAAAAGTATGGTCAGGATGAGACAGAAGATCTTGTTTTTCTTCCTCATGTAGTTGTGAAGCCGGCAAATCCGCAGGAAATCAGCTTGGTAATCAAACTGGCCAATCAGTATAAAATACCTGTTACACCCAGAGGTGCAGGTACGGGCCTGAGTGGTGGTGCATTGCCAGTTGAAAAGGGTATTCTCCTTTCTACGGAAAGACTTAATAAAATTATTTCCATAGATGAGAAAAATTTTCAGGCTACTGTAGAAACTGGTGTAGTGACTCAGCTTTTCCAGGAAGCAGTAATTGCTAAAGGATTGTTTTATCCTCCTGATCCATCAAGCAGAGGAAGTTGTTTCATTGGTGGCAACCTTGCAGAGTCTTCTGGTGGGCCGAAAGCAGTAAAATATGGCGTTACTAAAGATTATGTATTGAACCTTGAAGTTGTTTTGCCTACTGGGGAAATTATCTGGACCGGCGCTAACGTGTTGAAAAATGCAACCGGATATAACCTCACTCAACTCATGATTGGAAGTGAAGGTACTCTTGGTATTATCACTAAAGTTGTATTCAGACTTATTCCTCATCCTCCTAAAGATATTGTAATGCTTATTCCTTTCAAATCTGCCGAGCAGGCTTGTGAAGCTGTCAACACAATATTGCATACTGGTGTGAGACCTTCCGCACTTGAGTTCATGGAAAGAGATGCTATTGAATGGAGTGCCGGATATCTTAATTTAGACTTTGATCTTCCAAAAGATGTCGAAGCACATCTTCTTGTGGAGGTGGATGGAAATGATCTTGATTTGCTTTCTCGTGATGCTGAAAAAATTTATGAGGCTGTAAGTGGCTTTGACATTTATGAGCCGTTGTTTGCGGATTCTGCACAACAAAAGGAAGACTTATGGAAAATCAGAAGAAATGTTGGTCATGCAGTAAAGTCAAATTCAATATATAAAGAAGAAGATACTGTTGTTCCCAGAGCTGAGTTGCCTGCGCTTATTAAAGAAATTAAAAGGATTTCCAATAAATATAATTTTAAGTCTGTTTGCTACGGGCATGCCGGTGACGGCAATCTTCATGTAAACATTGTAAGAGGAAATCTGAGTGAAAAAGAATGGAATGAAAATATTCAGGAAGGTATTAAAGAATTATTCAGATATACAGTTGCGGTCGGTGGTACAATCTCTGGAGAACATGGCATTGGCTATGTTCAGCGTCCTTATATTGAAATAGCAATCGGAGAAAAGCAGCTGGAGCTGATGAGACAGATCAAAAAAGCTTTTGATCCTAATGGAATTTTAAATCCGAATAAAATTTTTTAAGTCAAAGGAAATACCTTAAATGTGCGGAATAACAGGAATATTTGCCTATAACCAGATCGGAAGCCTTTACATGATCAATCTTGTAAAGGCAATGAACAAGCTTGAAAACAGAGGTCCTGACTGGAGAGGCAGTTATATAGATGATAATTTTGGTCTTGGCCACAGAAGGTTATCTATTATAGATACTAGCAGAAACGGCGATCAGCCTATGAAAGATGAATCCGGAAGATATATCTTAGTTTATAATGGAGAGATTTTTAATTATCAGGAGTTGAAGACAGGACTTATAAATAAAGGTGTTTCTTTTAATTCCAATTCCGATACTGAAGTTTTACTGAAGCTTTTGATTCATGAAGGGCCTGGTTGTCTGCAAAAGCTTATCGGTTTTTTCTCTTTTGCGCTGCTTGATTTAGAAGAAAATTCAATACTGTTGGCAAGAGACAGGTTTGGAGTCAAGCCTTTATACTACTATGAGGATGATGATAAATTTCTGTTTGCTTCGGAGTTAAAGTCCTTACTGGCCTATAACATTGAACGACATGTAGATAATACTGCTGTGCTGCAATATCTGCAATTCGGTTTTATTTCAGCACCTCATTCAATTATTAAAGGTGTTAAAAAGCTTGAGCCCGGGACTTATTTGAATGTAAAGAAGAGAGATGTAAAGCTTACCAGATATTATGACCTATCTGAAAAATCAATACCAATTACAGATTCTTATGATACAGCAAAGCAAAAGATTATCGAATTGCTTGATGATTCTGTGAAGAAAAGGATGATCTCTGATGTGCCTCTGGGAGCATTTCTGAGTGGAGGGATAGACTCTTCCGTCATAGTAGCATTGGCAAGCAATCATAACAAATATCTGAATACCTTCTCAATTGGCTTTAAGGATGAGCCATTTTTTGACGAAACGAAGTATGCAAAACTTGTCGCAGATAAATTCCAGACAAACCATACCGTATTTACATTATCCAATGAAGACCTGTTAGAAGAGGTTTATAATGTATTGGATTATATAGATGAGCCATTCTCTGATTCATCGGTGCTCCCATTTTATATTTTGAGCAAACGTACATCCAAGAAAATGAAAGTTGCTTTGTCAGGAGATGGTGGGGATGAGGTGTTTGGTGGATATAATAAACATCTTGCTGACTATAAAATTAGGCAAGGAGGTTTTCTCATGAATGCTGCTACTGCTTTATTGCCATTGCTTAAGCAACTACCATCTTCCAGGAATTCTCCATTTTATAATAAAGTTCGTCAGGCCATTAAGCTTGCAGAAGGGGCAAGGCTGAAAGACGCAGACAGATATTTACTTTGGTGTTCACTAAACAATGCCAAGACATTGCACGAAATATTTACTGAAAACTTTTGGACCCAGGCAGGAGTTGGGGAGTTGGAGCAGAGAAATAAATATTATCAGAGGTTTTTCAAAGGAAAGCCAGATATCAACCAGGTCCTTTTATCAGATATAAATTTTGTACTTCCAAACGATATGCTGTTCAAAGCAGATATGATGTCTATGGCCAATAGTCTGGAAGTCAGAACTCCATTTCTGGATCATCGTTTGGTTGAATATGTGAATGGTTTACCCTCATCCTTTAAGATCGGCGAATCTATGCAAAAAAGAATTTTGCAGGATGCCTTCAAGGATGTTTTACCTAAAGAGCTTTATCGCAGACCAAAGCAAGGTTTTGATGTTCCGATGATGAAGTGGTTCAGATTTGAGTTGCGCCCATTGATCAAAGAACAACTGCTTGAAGACGAATTTATTAGAGAGCAAGGAATTTTTTCTCCTGAGTATATCAATGGAATAAAAGAGCAGCTGTTTGGAGGGAAAGCCATAGATCAGGACAAAGTCTGGAATTTACTGGTTTTCCAGTACTGGTATAGAAAATACATTTTCAGAAATAATTAATTAATTTACTATTTTTGACGATAGTTTAATTTAAATAGTAGCTTTTGGTATTACCAAAGGTCAGAATATAAATATTTTAAAACAGGAGAGGGACTTTTGGCGTAAGGTTGAAAGTTTCGATATTTTAAAAATGAAAAAAGCTTTAATTACTGGAATTACAGGTCAGGATGGTGCATATCTGGCAGAACTTCTTCTTAAAAAAGGTTATGAAGTTCATGGAATAAAGAGAAGGACATCTCTTTTTAATACAGACAGAATAGATCACCTTTACATGGATCCCCATGAAAAGAATGTTAATCTGAAGCTTCATTACGGTGATTTAACAGATTCCACTAATATTATCAGAATTATCCAGGAAGTACAACCTGACGAGATTTACAATCTTGGTGCGATGTCACACGTGAAAGTCAGTTTTGAAACCCCTGAATATACTGCAAATGTTGATGGTTTGGGCACGTTGAGAATACTGGAAGCAGTTCGTTTGCTTGGTCTTACAGAGAAAACTAAAATATATCAGGCTTCTACTTCTGAGCTTTACGGTTTGGTACAAGAAGTTCCTCAAAGTGAAAAAACTCCTTTCTATCCAAGATCTCCATATGCTGTTGCTAAAATGTATGGTTACTGGATCACTGTAAACTACAGAGAAGCTTATAATATGTTCGCGGTAAACGGTATACTGTTTAACCACGAATCGCCGCTAAGAGGTGAAACTTTTGTAACAAGAAAAATTACTAGAGGTGTTGCGCGTATAGCGCTTGGCCTTCAGGATAAACTTTATCTTGGTAACCTGGATGCTAAAAGAGACTGGGGACATGCAAAAGACTATGTAGAGGCAATGTGGCTGATGCTTCAGCAAACTAAACCTGAAGACTTTGTAATTGCTACCGGTATTACAACTACAGTAAGAGACTTTGTAATCCTTGCATTTAAAGAAGTGGGTATAGAACTTGAGTTCAAAGGCAAAGGAGTTAAAGAAGTTGCGAAGGTAAAATCCTGCTCTAATAAAGCGTTTCAGTTGAAAAAGGGAACAGAGGTTTTAGCAGTTGATCCAATGTATTTCAGACCTACTGAAGTTGAGTTATTAATTGGAAATCCAACCAAAGCTAAGAAAAAGCTTAAATGGAAACCGCAATATAATTTGAAGTCCCTGGTAAAAGAAATGGTAAAGTCAGATGTTGAACTATTCAAGAGAGACGAGTATCTAAAACAAGGCGGACACAAGATTCTGAATTATTTCGAATAGTATGCAAAAGGACAGTAAAATTTTTGTTGCGGGGTCCAGGGGAATGGTAGGTTCTGCCATTGTGAGGAAATTGCAAAAGGAGGGATTTACCAATCTGATCCTTAAAACCTCAAAGGAGTTGGATCTGAGAGATCAGAAACAGGTTCAGGATTTCTTTGAAAAGGAAAAGCCGGAATATGTATTTCTTGCTGCAGCCAAAGTAGGAGGAATATTGGCTAACAATACTTACCGTGCAGATTTTATTTATGAAAACCTGATGATACAGAATAATGTAATTCATCAGGCTTATGTGAATAAGGTGAAAAAGCTGATGTTCCTGGGTTCTTCATGTATTTATCCAAAACTGGCGCCGCAGCCTTTAAAGGAAGAGAGTCTTTTAACAGGCTTGCTTGAATACACCAACGAACCATATGCAATTGCCAAAATTGCAGGTATCAAGATGTGCGAAGCATACAGAGACCAGTATGGATGCAATTTCATTTCTGTAATGCCAACAAACCTTTATGGTCCTAATGACAATTATGACCTTAAGAATTCTCACGTATTGCCTGCACTGATCAGAAAGTTTCACACTGCAAAAAAAGAAGCTCAAAAGACAGTTGAGATATGGGGAACCGGTTCTCCGAAGAGAGAGTTCCTGCATGTAGATGATCTTGCAGATGCATGCTTTTTCTTGATGCAGAACTATAATGAGAAAGGATTTCTTAATGTTGGTGTAGGAGATGACATCACAATAAAAGATCTTGCGCTACTTGTGAAAAAGATTGTTGGTTTCGAGGGAGAGTTGGTTTTTGATACTTCTAAGCCAGATGGAACACCAAGAAAATTAATGGATGTTGGTTGCCTCAACGGTTTGGGTTGGAAGGCGAGAATTCCTCTTGAAGAAGGAATTGCTTCTGTATACAGTGAGGTCAAATCAATATTGTAAATAATAGGAACGCTGTCTGTGGCTTATGATTAATGAACGCAGACAGCGTTTATCTTTTATTATTTTTTTGTGTAATAAAATAAATCCACCTCAGAGTTATAAAAATGGACTTCATCCCTTTCCTTGATTTAAGCAGGCAATATCAAAAAATAAAGCAAGAGCTGCTTAAGGCAAGTGAAGAGGTTTTTGAAGCTTCAACATTCTCACTAGGTCCAAGTGTTGAAAAATTCGAGGAACAATTTGCTTCTTTTTGTCATGTAAAACATGCTGTCGGCGTCGATAACGGAACTTCAGCAATCGTTCTAGCTTTGAAAGCCTCTGGAATCAAAGAAAAGGATGAAGTCATAGTTCCGGCTAATTCATTTATTGCTACTGCCGCTGCTGTTTCTCACATTGGGGCATTACCTGTATTTGCTGACTGCACAACTGATACCTGGCAGATAAGTCCGGAGGATGTGATGAGAAAAGTTACTTCAAAGACAAAAGCTATTATCGGCGTACATCTTTATGGAATGCCATTCGATATTGAATGCATTCGAAAAATTGCAGAAGAAAACAAACTGGTGCTTATAGAAGATTGTGCTCAGGCTCAAGGTGCAACATACAACGGAATTTCTGTAGGAAACTTTGGTAAAGCAGGTACCTTTAGTTTTTATCCGGTAAAAAATCTTGGAGCATATGGTGAAGCCGGGGCTATAGTCACGAACGATGATGAGGTTTCTGAAAGAATGAAGAGACTAAGAAATCATGGCAGTATAGAAAAATATGTCCATGATGAAATAGGCTTTAACATGAGGATAGATGCACTTCAGGCAGCATTTTTATCAGTAAAATTAAAGCACCTGAATGAATGGAATCTAAGAAGAAGAGAGATTGCTGAATTTTATAAAGTTGCAATCATTAATCCTAAGCTTTCGTTTCAACATGTTCCTGAGAAGTGCCATTCAGTATATCATTTGTTTGTAGCGACTACTGAGGATAGAGATGGTTTTCGGGATTACCTAAATCATCATAAAATAGGGAGTGGCCTTCACTATCCAATACCTTGTCACCTTCAAAAAGCATATGCATCATTGAACTACTCAAAAGGAGATCTTCCAAATTCCGAATATCTTTCAGAGCATTGTCTTTCATTGCCAATGTTCCCTGAGTTAAGGCAGTCTGAGATGGAATATATTGTTGAGGTAATAAATAAATATTGAGATTCTTTTCTCAGAAAGGCAGTAGATGCTTCTTTCCTGCCTTAATCATTCTTTCGATCATATCAACAACCTGCATTCCTTCTTCTGCTGTCGTGGTAGCGCGGCTTCTGCCTTTTAAAGTATCCACCACATTTTCTATAATGAAATGATGGTTCGCAGCAGAACCTTTGTAATACCCATAATCATTTGGTGGATTGGATGGGGCAAGCTCAGGCATTGTATAATCTTTAATATTGCAGTAAACGACTTCATTCATATATTGTCCACCTACCTTTATGGTTCCTTTTTCACCGATTATGGTAATACTGCTTTCAAGGTTTTTGTCATAAACAGAAGTGGTAAAATTGAAAGAACCTGTTCCTTCTTCTACAAAGTCAAAGTTGATATATCCTGAGTCTTCGAATTCTGTAAGGCCGTTGTGAGAAAAATTGTGAAAAGTTGAACGGATATTTTTGATGTCTCCGAAAAGCCAGAACATCATATCTATAAAATGAGAAAACTGTGTGAATAGTGTACCCCCGTCAAGCTTCTTGGTGCCTTTCCAGGTATGTTTATGGTAATAGCGTTCATCCCTGTTCCAGAAGCAATTGATCTGCACCATGTATATTTTACCAAGGCGTTTTTCTTCCATGATATTTTTCAACCATACAGACGGCGGGCTATATCTATTCTGCATAACACAGAATACCTGCTTGTTCATTCTCCTGCTTTCTTCAATCACTTCACGGCACTTTTCTGAAGAAATGTCCATAGGCTTTTCTATGACTACAGATTTATTTGCCTGCAGTGCGATTATTGCCTGATCTGCGTGAAGAGCATTGGGAGTGCAGATATTAATTACGCGGGATTCCGGATGATTTTTTAAAAGGGTATTGATAGAATTATAAAAAGGAAGGTGGATAAAGCCGGCCAGATCTAAATTTTCTTTAGGTTTTATATCACAAAGTGCGACAACTTCAGCCTCAGGATGTTGCTTAATCATTGCAGCATGTCTTTTACCAATATGACCGCAACCTATGATTGCAAATTTTATCGTTTCTTCCTTCACTATAATATTAACTAATTCTCTTTACTGTACTGTTTTTTAACTCGTATTGTTGTCCACTCTCTTTGCAAACAGCAATTCCGGCTTCATTAAACTGTAATTTATGCCCGTATTCGCTCATCCAGCCCTTATGTCTGCCAGGGTTTCCTGTAATTAGGGCAAATGGTTGAACTGATTTTGTCACAACCGTGCCTGCTCCAATAAAGGCAAATTCTCCGATGGTGATTCCGCAAATAATTGTAGCGTTGGCGCCAATTGTAGCCCCCTTTTTAACGAGTGTTTTTTTATACTCACTTTTTCTGACAATCGCACTTCTCGGATTTATTACGTTGGTAAAAACCATTGAAGGACCGAGAAAGACATCATCTTCACATTCGACACCTGTATATACGGAGACGTTATTCTGAATTTTAACATTATTACCCAGAATGGTCCCTGGTGATATAACAACGTTTTGTCCCAGTGAACAATTGTCCCCGATTTTGGAATTAGGCATAATATGACAGAAATGCCAGATTTTGGTGCCTTCTCCTATGGTACAACCAGGATCTACTACTGCGGTTTCATGTACAAAATAATTCTCAGGCATAAAAATTAGGCTTTGAAGAAAGCCAGTAATTTATTCGCAATATAAGATAATTCTTCGGGATTAAGATCCGGATGCATGGGGAGAGAAAGTACCTCTTCTGCCAGCAGTTCGGCTACCGGAAAATCTCCTTTTTTATATCCTAAATATTCATAAGCTTTCTGAAGGTGAAGTGGGACTGGATAATAAATCATTGAAGGAATGCCATTTTCTTCAAGAAATTTCTTGAGGTCGTTTCTTTTTTTCTTAATTCTAAGGGTATATTGATGAAAAACATGGCTATTCCCTGAAGAAATAACTGGAGTGACAATTTCTTCAATGACAGCAAATTTTTCATTATAAAATTCCGCGACTTTTTGTCTTTTTGAAATATCTTCAACAAGATATTTTAATTTGACAGATAAAACTGCCGCCTGAATTGTATCCAACCTGGAATTTACCCCGACTATTTCGTGCTGATATTTCTGCGCCTGACCATGATTGGCTATCATTTTAATTTTTTGAGCCAGAGTATTGTCAGAAGTGAAAATAGCTCCACCATCACCGAAGCATCCTAAAACTTTGGATGGAAAAAAAGAAGTCGTACTTATATCACCAACTGAACCGGCATTGACTTTTTGTTGCTTTAAAATGTGCTCAGATCCAAGGGACTGGGCATTGTCTTCAATAATTTTGATTCCTGTTTTTTCAGTAAGTTTTTTAATAGATTCCATGTCACAGGCTTGACCAAATAAATGGACAGGAATAACAGCCTTGGTTTGTGCAGTGATTAAGGGTGGAATTTTTAGCGGATCTATGTTAAAGGAAGTTGGATCAGAATCTATCAATACCGGCTTTAATTTTAATAATGCTGCTGCTTCAAGAGGTGCGACATAGCTGAAGGCCGGGATAATAATTTCAGCGTTTTCCTGTAAGTCGCAAGCCATTAAAGCGATCTGAAGTGCATCAGTTCCATTTCCACAACTGATGCAGAAAGGAATATTTATAAATTTGGAAAGTTCAGATTCAAAAGATCTTACCTGAGGTCCTTGAATAAAATGAGTAGAAGAAATGACTCGTCCCAGTTCATTATCTATTTCAGTTTTATATCGGAAATATTGTTTTTCCAGATCAACCAGCTTTATTTGCATTCCTTGTTTTTTTACTCAATAATTTAAAAAGTTCTTCCTTCCTTTGAAGGAGAGATTATTAAAATGTAAATTTAAATAAAAGACTTAAAACCGCGTCTTTTAGAATGAAGGTCCCCAAAAATATTAAAATATAAATATCCTTAAAATAGCGTTTTTATAGCGGAATGATTAAAAAGGGACGTAGAAATAAACTGAAAATCATTTCTAAGCGTAAAAATCCATTATTTGAATAGATTTCATGAGTGAAATAGAAAATTTAGAAAGAATTGAATATGAAATAAAACCCGCCGGAAATCTTTCGTTAAACCTTAGTGAACTTTGGCAATATAAAGAACTCTTTTATTTTTTTACCTGGAGGGATATTAAAGTAAAGTATAAACAGACTTACCTGGGAGTAGCCTGGGTTGTGTTGCAACCTTTTATTACAATGGTGGTATTTTCAGTTTTCTTTGGAAAATTGCTTAAAGTACCTTCAATGGGGTTGCCATATCCTGTATTTGTATTTTCCGGACTGATGTTCTGGAATATTTTCTCCAGCGGACTTACCAATTCAGGTGATAGTATGGTTTCAAATGCGAATATTATTAAGAAGATTTATTTCCCAAGACTCATAATTCCTGTATCTGCATTGCTTGTATCCGTGTTTGATTTTGTTTTTACATTTATTCTTTTTATAGGGCTAGCGTTGATTGTAGGATTCTCAATTCCATTAAGGTTTTTTGTTTTTCTTCCATTAGGACTTTCGTTAACTATTTTAACCACTTTTGGATTAGGTACTTTGCTTTCAGCCTTGAATGTAAAATATAGAGATTTTCGCTATACCATACCATTTATAATTCAGCTTACATTATTTCTCACACCAGTGATATACCCTGTTTCTATTATTAAGTCAAATTGGGCTAAATATTTTTTCGCCTTAAATCCAATGACAGGAGCGATAAATTTGAGCAGAGCAGGTCTTACAAGTACTTCAGTAGATATCATACCTCTTTTGATAAGCGGAGGCTCTGCCTTAATTATAGCGGTCCTGGGTATTTTGATTTTCAAAAAAACAGAAGCTTACTTTGCTGATTTGGCCTGATAATTATGAAACCAATACTTGAAGTAAAAAATATTTCGAAAAAATACCGGATTAATAAGGAAGGAGCAGGGTACCTATCGTTGCGAGATACTATAACGGACTTATTTACCGGTAAGAAGACAAGTAAAAAAGAGGACTTCTGGGCATTGAAGGATCTTTCATTTGATATATATCCAGGCGATAGTATAGGAATTATCGGAAGAAATGGAGCCGGGAAGTCTACATTATTAAAGATCCTATCTAAGATCACATCTCCCACGGAAGGAAAAATTATATCCAGAGGAAGAATTTCAAGTCTGTTAGAAGTCGGTACAGGCTTTCATCCAGAATTGACAGGTAGAGAGAATATTTTTTTAAACGGATCTATTCTCGGACTAAAGAAGAGTGAGATAGTCAAGCAAATTGATTCGATAATAGATTTCAGTGGAGTAGAAAAGTTTCTTGAAACTCAGCTTAAACACTATAGCAGCGGAATGCAGTTAAGACTGGCATTTGCTGTCGCTGCGCATCTTGAACCGGAAATATTAATAATAGATGAGGTGCTGGCAGTGGGCGATGCAGAGTTTCAGAAAAAATGCATAGGAAAGATGGGGGAGATAAGTAAAAGTGGAAGAACTATTTTATTTGTCAGTCATCAATTGGGGATAGTTTCTCAACTATGCAAGAGAGCCATATTGCTTAATAATGGCGCATTGGTTCAGGATAATACCCCTGCTTCTGTTATTGATTTTTATATTAATAATCATCAAAGTAAAGAGGATCAATACATCAGTGAAAATTCCTCGAAAGAAATTTATATAAGGTCAGCCAGAACATTGAATGAAAAAAACGAGCAGACCAACTCATTCGTTTTCGACCAGAAAATTCTGATTGAAATTATTATCAAAAATTCATCAGTTGCAAGAGGTGTTAAACTTTCCTGTACAATTCAAAGCAAGACCGGAGAATATTTAACAACATTGATTGAAGATTTGGAAAAATTTGAAAATCTTGGTGAAGATATTTATAAAATAAAAATTGAATATCCGGCAAAAATAATTGCACCAAATAGTTATGCATTCAGAATTGCTTTGTTTTTTCCACATGGCAAAGTCTATGACCTGGTTGAAATGATATGCCCGATTAAAATTCAGGATAACGGATCAAATATGGCTCTGTTTGAAGGCGTCGATTACGGAAATTTTATTCTCGACTATAAAGTGGTGAATTAATGGAATTGTATCTGAAGAAGCTTTATTATCGATTTAGATATTTTTTTGACAGCAAATTGCTTAAGATGAAGAATTATTTCTTGAATGGGAATATCAATGTAGAGGATGGGGCGAATGTAAATTTTATGGACATAATGATTTACGATGCAAGGAAGAGAAATTTAAATGTTCAAATAGGAAAGGATTCTATAATTCATTGCGACATCGTTTTATATAAGCATGATTCTAAGGTTACAATTGGTGATAGAGTATTTATAGGAGAGGGGACAAAAATTTATTGTTACGATTCTGTTGAAATCAAAGATGATGTCATGATATCTTGGGGCTGCACAATAATTGATACGAATGCACATTCAATATCTTTTGAAGAAAGAAAAAATGATGTGGTAGCCTGGAAAAAAGGATATCAGTTTAAAGACTGGTCAAATGTGAAGTTTGGTAAAATAGTAATAGAGAGAAATTGTTGGATTGGTTTCAATTCAATAGTAATGAAAGGAGTGCACTTAGATGAGAATGTTATAGTTGGAGCTGGAAGTGTGGTAACAAAGAGCTTTAGCAAAAACTTGATTGTTGGAGGCAATCCAGCGCAGGTGGTAAAACAGGTTGAGTAAAAGAAAAATATGGAACTTAGAAAGTTTATTCCTTCTTTTTTGAGGACGCTTAGAATTCGGACGAAATGGTTTATAAAAAATTATAATTCCATATTTTATAATAGCTTGTTATTTACCCCTGAGCAACTTCAGGGAAATGTCACATTCTTTGCAGATGGATTAATTACTAGTAATAATTGTGACTTTATTAATGAAGAAAAATTTGCTAAGGCATATCAACACGCAAAAGCTACCAATCCATGGCCAAATTTCACCTTGCAATGGAGGGTTTACGTAGTTTGTTGGTTTGCTAGTTTAGCAAAAAATCTCGAAGGAGATTTTGTGGAATGTGGGGTAAATACTGGAGCATATGCTCGAGCAATTGTAGATTATTTGAATTTTGAAGAATTGGATAAAAAGTTTTACCTTTTTGATACGTATGAAGGTTTGGTAGAGTCAATGGTGTCGGAGGAGGAAAAGAATGCAGGAATAGCTTCTTATATAGGACAGTATGATAATGTTTATGAAAGGGTGTTAAAGACCTTTGCCCCGTTTAAAAATGTTGAGATAATTAAGGGAATTGTTCCTCATAGTTTATCAAAAGTTGAAACAGGAACTATCTGTTATCTGAGCATTGACATGAATTGCGCTGAGCCGGAAATTGCTGCGGCAAGATTTTATTGGGATAAAATTGTAAGAGGTGGAGTTGTTATTCTTGATGATTATGGCTTTCCGAAACATATTGAACAAAAGAAAGCCTTTGACAAATTTGCAAAGGAGAAAGATGTACAAATTCTATCTCTGCCTACTGGACAGGGTATAATCATAAAGAAGTAAGTAATATGAAGGTCTTAATTATTGGTAGTTGTGGATTTATAGGAAGGCATTTAACTGAGCACTATTTGAAGAGAGACTATGAGGTTTTTGGCATTGATTTAATTGATAATGTTAATCCTTCATATAAATATTTTAAGGTACTTCCAAATGCCATTCCCTATGAAAAGATACTAAAGTCTGTTCAACCGGATTACTGCTTTTTTGCTGCGGGAAATGCTAACATCAATTTCTCATTAGAAAATCCACAGGCAGATTTAGAAGCAAATACACTAAAGGTTTCGATAATTCTTAATGCAATAAAAAATGTAGGACTCAAAACGGTGTTTGTGAATTTTTCCAGTGCAGCAGTTTACGGCAATCCAGCTTCATTACCAGTTTCGGAAAAGACTGAAATTGCTCCATTGTCTCCTTACGGATGGCATAAATATATGGGAGAGCTTGTTTGCAAGGAGTACTCACAAATATTTGGAATTTCTACTTTCAGTATAAGGCCCTTCTCTGTTTATGGACCTGGGCAGGCAAAATTACTTCTTTGGGACATATATCAAAAGAGTCGAACTGGAAGAGTGCATCTTTATGGAACGGGCAAGGAGTCGAGGGATTTTATATTTATAGAAGACCTGTTGGATGCTGTGGATCTTATTATAGCAAAAGGAAACAAGAATGGTGAAGCTTATAACATAGCTAATGGTAAAGAATATACCATAGATTGGATTGCTTCCTATTTTCTTGGGTTGGCTGATTATAAAGGTGAAATTTTATTTACCCAACAGGTCAGGGAAGGCGATCCATTAAACTGGAGGGCGGATATTAATAAAATTAAAGAACTTGGCTATTTTCAGAAAATAAGCATAGAAAGTGGTTTATCAATTTATTTGCAATGGTTAAAAGAAAACATGTAGGCTTATTTTTAGAAAGCTACAACAACCTTCCGGCCATGGTTATTTATATATTAAACATAGTCAGGACCTTCACTCTGATAGAAGACAGTAGAAAGCCAGTGTTGATAATTCTGCATAGGGCGGACAGCCCTATTGAGGAATTGAAGCAAATAGGATATCCCTATATTGAATTTTATCAGTCAAAAAATACCATACCAAATTTGTTTCAACGCGGAATTAATAAGATTTCAAGAGAGCTTGTCAAAAGAAATTTAATTAATCTCTCCGATAAAAAATTTCCGAATAACCTCGATTGTATTTTTCCCTATTCAGAAAAGACTGAATGTGATTATATAAAACATAAAATTATTTGGAAACCGGATTTTCAAGAATTCCATTACCCAATATATTTTTCTCCCAGAGACCTTGAATATGATACGTTGTATCTAAATAGAATTTCTAAACTCAGGATCGATATGGTTCTGAGTAGTTATGATTCAAAGAGAGATTATGAAAGGTTTTATCCTTCTCATCTTAATAATTTAAAGGTCTTAAATTTTACGTCTTTTTTGCCCGCTTTTCATCATATTGATATTAAGTTTTTACTTAATACTTACAATCTAAAAAAGCCATATTACCTAGTTGCGAATCAGTTTTGGCCTCATAAAAACCATATTAATGTCCTTAAAGCTATGGCCATTCTGAAAAGGCAACGACAGAATTTACCTTTTCAAATGGTCTTTACTGGAAAGACTTCCAGTACAAGAGATAAGGACTTGAAGTTAAAACTAGATTATTTTATTAAATTAAATAATCTAGAAGAGGATATTGTATATACAGGTTTTATAAAGAGAGAGGAGCAGCTTTGTTTAATGAAGAATTCAATTTCGGTAGTACAACCATCTTTGTTCGAAGGGTGGAGCACTGTTATAGAAGATGTCAAGGCGCTAAATCACAGAGTTATTGCCACGAATATAAGTGTGAATAAAGAGCAAATATCAGAGAATGTGTATTTCTTTGATCCATTTAATTATGAAGTTCTTGCTTCAATTTTGCTTGATGTGTATAATAATCCAAAACCAATTGAAGTAAGGGATTATTCTGCAGAGATATTTAAATTTAAAGAAGCCCTTGAGAAAGTGTTTGAAGTATGATTTTATTTTCAATTGTTATATGTAGTTATAATCCTGATGCACGTCTTCTGGAAAAATGTGTTAATGCTTGTTTAAATCAATTAGCCTCTGATGTCGAATATGAGATTATATTGGTGGATAACAATTCTACCGAGAGCTTAAAAAAAAATCTGGTTGTGAAGAATTTTTTGGAGAAAGACCAAAGATTTAAAGTAATTGAAGAGAAGCGTCAAGGTCTTATTTATGCACGCATAGCCGGATTTAATGAAAGTAAAGGATCATTCATAATTTTCGCCGACGACGACAATGTTCTGGCTTTAGATTACATACAGAATTTGAAAGTTATAAGTAAGAATATCCCATGGGTGGGAATATGGGGGGCAGGGGATATTGAAGTTAATTTTATAGATGGTGTCCCGACCTGGATTGAAAAATATTTTCAAGATATGTTCCAATACAGGAAACTAAAATATTTGCAATATGGATGTGTAAAAGGGTGGCCTGATTATTATCCCGTTGGATCTGGGATCTCTGTGAGAAAAGATATATTTGAAGAATATTTAAAAAGATTTGAATTGGGAATGGTTACGGCAATAGGACGAAGTAAAGATAGCTTGTCAAGTGCTGAGGATTCTCAAATAGTTTGGGCTGCGATGCTTTCTGGTATTGCCTCAGGAACCTCTCCGGATCTTCGTTTGACACACATTATTCCTAAGAAAAGAACATCACGGAAATATTTAACTGACTTAAATTTCAATATATCAAGATCCTATTACAAGGCTTTATTTGAGATGTTTCCAGGAGAAATAAAATCGTATGCGCAACATACTATTTCATTTAGATTAGGATTTGTTTTGAAGCAATTAATTAAAGCAGGTTTTAAACCATTGTTGTTTTATAGGTTTTTCACAATTAGAAATAGCTGGAACAAGGGGCTGAGAGAAACTTTAGCCAAATAGAACCTATCACGTGACAATGTTATGATTGTTGTATGTAATAAACCCGGACAACTTGGAAATCGATTAATAGTTTTCGCATCTTTAATTGCGATAGCCAAGGAATATAGCCTAACTATAATAAATCCATCATTCGATGAGTATGCAGATTATTTTGAAGGAAGCCAGAATCTTATTGTAAAATATCCCAGAACAGAATCAATAGCAAGAGGTAAATTTGGAAAGACATTTAGGAGACTCTTATTCAACTTTTCTTATTATGCATTTGCAGTTATAATAAGAATTGGAGTAAAGGGACGGTTTCTTAAAACAATTGCGCTTGAAGGAGAAGAGGAACTTGATATAGAAGAAAGCTATATTCTGATGAAAAGCCAAAAGAAGCTAGTACTGCTCAACGGCTGGAAGTTCCGGGGAAACAATTTGCTGAAAAAAAACAAATCTGAAATTATAAAATATTTTACCCCAGAAAAATTTTATTCTCAAAGGATAGATGCCTATGTTCAAAAATTGGAGAAAGTTGATTACTCTATTCTAGTAGGAATTCACATTCGTCGGGGAGATTATTTTACTTTTGAAAACGGAATCTATTATTATTCCGATAATCAATACCTGGATCAGATGAAACGAATTCAACACCTTTTTAAGAATGAGAAAATTCATTTTATCTTATTCTCAAATGAAAGCCTAAATCTCGATTTTTTTAATAAGGAGGATATCTCTGCTCAATTGGGGCCGGGATTTGAATTAGATGATATGTATATACTAAGCAAGTGCCATTTCATAGCAGGGCCACCGAGTACATATACAATGTGGGCGTCATTTTATGGTGAGAAACCCCTTTACATGATAAAAAATCTTGATAATTTATTTGAACTAAAAGATTTCAGAATTATCGATGAGTTTTAATCAGAATAAAATATCTGTTATTACTCCCTCATTTAACCAGGGACAATATCTTGAAGAGACGATCGTATCTGTTATTAATCAGGGCTATGATAATCTTGAATTAATAATTATTGATGGGAACAGCAGTGATAACTCTGTAGAAATAATTCATAAGTATGAATCACATTTAACTTATTGGATAAGCGAGCCTGATAAGGGTCAAAGCGAAGCTATTAATAAAGGACTAAAAAAGGCTAATGGAGATATAATAATGTGGCTTAACAGTGATGATATGCTGTTGCCGGGAACATTAGCTAGAGTAAACGAATATTTTAATAACCATCCTAATGCAGATATAATTCATGGAGAAGCATTGTTATTTGGAGAAAAGATAAATGAAAAGGTTATCGGAAAAGACAAAGAGGACCTTAAGTTTAAATACCTTGCATATATCCCGTTTCCGCAACCTTCATCCTTTGTAAGAAAAAAGGTTTGGGATAAAATTGGTGGAGTTAATCAGAGTTTGCATTACGGAATGGACTTTGAGTTTTATGCCAAAGCTTTTCTGGCTGGCTTCGTATTTATGAAAGTAGACGATTTGTTTTCAAAATATAGAATCCATAAGTACAGCAAATCCAATGACGATTTAAATTTTGCCAAAGATTGGGCAAAGGTATTTAGCAAAATTTTAAGATCAGTGAGTCGTGGATCTCAAATGATTCAGTGGCTTTCAAAAGTTGGTATTTACCAAGAGGAAGAGAGCGTTTTCGAGCTTTCCGAGAGAATCGACGTGGATCATTTAAGAAAATCTTTATTATATCATCTGTTTATTCAGGCACATTATCACTACAATGCTTTGTCTCTGGAAAAGGCGCATAACATAAGTGAGCTAGTAAAAACAATAGATTATGAGTTTTATATAGAAAAGGATCTAGGTAAGCTTAATTTTAGGTCAAAATATTTTCCCGCACTTTTAATATCAAGTTTAAGAAGGTTAACACGAAGGTAATGCTGCTATCAGTTATCATACCAGCTTATAATAGGGCGCATATTATTAAGGATACCTTAAATTCAGTATTGAACCAGAGGTACACGAATTTTGAGCTGATATTTGTTGATGATGCAAGCACAGATCATACAGAGGAAATAATAAAAGCATTTAACGATCAAAGAATTACTTTTATTAAAAAAACTGTTAATTATGAACGAGGTGCGGCAAGAAATACGGGAACAATGATTGCGCAAGGTGATTATATTACTTTCATAGATTCTGATGATATATTTTATGAGGATCACCTTTTGAAAGCTGTTGAACATATCAAAAGGTTCAATCTGCCTGAGGTCTTTTGTCAAAGATATGAAGTAAAGAACGAAGGCGGACGAGTCTTATGGGAAGCACCTGTCATGGACGAAGGCATAAATGAAAAGCTAATCGAAGGGAATTTTTTAAGCTGTAATGGAGTCTTTTTAAGAAGGGATATAGCTCAAAGAAATCTTTTCTGTGAAGAGCGAAAGCTTTCAGGACTTGAAGATTGGGAATTGTGGCTCAGACTTGCGCCGAAGTATAGGTTTCTTTTTTCCAATGAAATTACCTCATCTATTATTAATCATAGCCAGAGGAGCGTTTATGAGATAAATTATCAAAGATTGATTGAGCGATTTGACATTTTTATGGATATTATCTTATCAAACAAAGACATAGTGAATTTTTATCGCGGAAAGATCCACAAACTTAAAGCCAGTTGTGATACTTATATTTCTCTTCATCTGGCCATTTCAAAAAAGCAGATGATGAGAAGTCTGTTTTTTCTATTAAAAGGCTTCTTTAAAGATCCAGCCATAATGTTTAAAAGGAGATTTTACGCAATAGTTAAACATTTATTCTGATGAAGGAAGATAAGAATATTATGATTTTAACTTATTGGAGCTTTGGTGATGCACTGGTCCAAACTTATACTTTACCTTATGTAAAGATCATAAAAGAAAAATGCCTTCCCAATTCAAATCTCTTTGTAGTAACATTTGAACAGAAGAAGTATAGGGTTCAGCCTAAAAGGAATGTGCTTAATAAAGTAGATTATTTCAAATGGGTCCCTTTAACCTATAATAGATTTGGACTTCGGGGTATTTTAAGACAACTATTCAATTTAATATATCTGCTGTTTTTTTGTAAGATTAAAAGAATAAATACCATTCACTCATTTTGCACACCAGCAGGGTCAATAGCTTATGTCCTCTCAAAAATTTTAAATATCAAGCTTATAATCGATAGTTTTGAGCCTCATGCTGAAACAATGGTAGAGACAGGGACTTGGAAGAAAAATAGTTTAGCGTATAAAATGTTATTTAAATTTGAGACACTTCAGGCTAACCGTGCGGCATTTGTTATCGCCGCTGCGGAAGGTATGAAGGAGTATGCTGCAACTAAATATGGTTTGCTAAAAACGTCTGACTTTCTTGTAAAACCAGCATGTGTAGATCTGGAATTATTTCAAAGATTTGAAAAGAAAAATGGAGAGCTACTCGATTCCCTAAACTTAAGGGATAAAATTGTTTGCGTATATGCAGGTAAGTTTGGTAGTATGTACTTGGAAAAAGAGATATTTGATTTGTTTAAAGTAGCCTACGACTATTGGAAACAGGACTTTAGGGTATTGCTTTTAACAAGTCACAAAGAAGAAGAGATTTTAAATTATTGTAAAGCTTCAGATTTGAATCCTGCAATTATAACAATAAAGTTTGTTCCTCATAATGAAGTTCCTATTTATATGGGGTTAGGAGATTTTGGACTTACGCCGTTTAAACCGGTACCTTCAAAAAGGTATGGTTCTCCAATCAAAACAGGAGAATATTGGGCTATGGGTTTACCTGTAGTAATAACAGAGAACATCTCGGACAATTCCGATATAATTGAAAAGAATGGAATTGGAGCTATAATTAAAACCTTTAACCAGGAGGGGTATTTGTCTGTAATAAAGCAAATCAATACTTTGCTAAAAGAAGATAGAGAAGCACTTTATAAAAGGATCCGTAATATAGCAAGCGAAGAAAGAACATTTAAAATTGCAGAAGAAGTTTACCAAAAGGTATACTGCAATGATAAATAAGATACCCTAATTTAAATTTTGTTTGACCTTAAAAATGGTAAGCGTTTTTTCTTCTTAATTTTCTTTATTTCAGACGCATTATAGCTCTTATTAATAATAAATAAAAAGGATAAATAAAAAGACATCATAGGGATTTTATAACGCATAAGACTTCCGAAATTATAAGTAGATACCCCTACTGCAAAAGCAAAGGTGATCGAAAAAAGAAAAGCAAACTGAAGGTAAGGATCATTGCTTGTTTTCTGATAAAATTTGACAGGGCTTTGCCTAAATAATACATAAAAAGTAAAGATTAAAAAGAAAAAGCTCTCCAGTGACGACAATATCATTACAATGTTTTTGGATTCCCAAGGATAAGGTCTGAATAAACTTACCCAGACTGCCTGTGGAAATTTCATCAGCAAACCGGACAATGTAGCATCATATTCCCCTAATGAATAGTAGGAGCCTCCCTCTTTTAAACTCACATAAGATATCCACCCTGAAGTAACTTTGGCTGTTTGAAGGAAGTTGGTAAGGCTGTAGCGTGAATCTGTTTCTGAAACTTTTGTAATAGCAAAATACGCAAGCACACATCCTATAATAAGAAATATAGGCTTAACAAAGAATCTTAAAGACTTCGATTTGATCTTGGAATTTAAATATACAAAAAGGTAGATAAGGATAGATGGAATAAGACACATTGCTATATATATTTTCACCGACTTTAAGACATATAGCATTAGGAGAATTATGAATAGATATAATATTTTCCTTTCTTTTAAAATGAAATATTTTAGGAAATAGCAAAAACCAAGGGACAATGCTGCAAGTGTTAAACTGTCTTTCATCAATCCTGAACCCCAGAATGCAACCGATGGAATGAAAAATATGCTGATGGCAATCTCTTTTTGGTGGTCAGGATATAATCTATTTAAAGCCAAATATAATTTCCAGGCACTTAAGAAGCTGATAAGGGCAAAGAATATTGCTATAATGGTATAGGTTCCAAATGAAATAAGGGAAATAAGAACTCCAAGTCTTATTAGAAAATAACTGGAAGGATCTTGAGTAAAGTAGAGGTTACTTGTGTGGATCAGCAAATCGTAATTTGGAGAACTGTTATCTATTGTAAGCAGCTTTAAAGCCGAGAGCGGATCAGAGTAAAATAAATTGTGGATGTAGTTGATATGATAGAAATAATTAAATGTATCCCCTCCTTTGTAGTAGTAATTATAAATCAGACCGAGGCATACGGCACCTATGATTTTTACAATTAAAGCAGGTAAAAAATATTTCCTGTCCTCCTTGTCCTTAACATATTTTGCCCTATATATCAAGGCAAGAATATAAATAACAAATAAGTATATGGGAGTTAACAGTAAATCTTTTATTTCCAGCATTTGTCAGCCCTAGAAAATATGAAGTTGTTTTTAATATTTATGAATCCGGCAATTTATCAAAAAAGAAGAAATACCTGGTTATTTTAAATTTGCTACTTCACCCAAAAACGAACCTTTTTTTCCTATAGTATACCCCCTTTGAGGTATGAATCACCCTATCTTTCAGGCGTTGCTAATCGGTTTAAATCCCCTTTATTGACGTATCCCTCTTTTAATTTTAAAAATGGACTTTCAAAATAATTATAGCTTAAATTGCTTATTATAATTGATATGGAAAATGTAAGCACTATGCCAAGTAAGAAATATATTGAAGTATCTGAAGCTTCGATTTTAAGGATTAATAACAGTTTTTGAAAAAACATGATACTTAGTAAGTGAAGAGCATAGAAACCATAACTTATAATTCCCCAATTTTCCAGATATCTGATTTGCCCCACCTTGAATCCGGTTTTAGAATATGCCTGATGTAGAATAATGGATATGCAAAAAAGTGAAAAAATTAGTCGGTCAAAGTAATCAAGCAAAGGTATAACCATGTACAACTCTTTTTGAAATAATAGGAAAGAGAAGAAACTCAAATAGAAAAATCGGATAGTATTGTTGCTTAAATTTTCGATTTTGAACTTTAGTGTCGGATATTCATTAATTGCAAATGCAGCAAAACAACCTACCAACAGGTCACTCATCACGGAAAATGTATGGAAATAAATAAAACGGTAATCAGTAAAGTTGTAAATTCTGAAAGCAAGCGAAAAGCAAATCAATAAAAATACTAAAACCATAAGTTTTCTGGAAGAAAAGCAAAAAAACAACAATGGCCAGAAAAGGTAAAATTGCTCTTCTACCGATACCGTCCACATAATGCCTAATAAGTCACATCCAATACCGGTAAAATCGGTGTAAGATCTGTCGATATTGCCCAGAAATGCCGCAAACCACGTAGCATGCTCAGATAATGCTGGAAGCGAGAATTTACTAGTTAATAATGGATATATAAAAAAACCCAAGAAGAATATAAAATAGTATATTGGCCAGATTCTGAGAATTCTTCGTAAATAGAAATTTTTTACAGAAATGCTTCCTGTTAAATTTTTTTCAGCAATAAGCAAATGAGTAATAAGAAAACCACTTAGGACAAAGAAGAAATTAACTCCCAGGTTTCCTTTTGAAATAAGGTAGTGATACAGACATTGTGTTATCTGGCTTTTATAAACTTGACTTGGATTAATATAGTTGAAATAGTGTACTAGAAAAACGAAGAAGGCTGAGATAAATCTCAATGCGTTGAGATTGGGGATAATTTGCTTTTCGCGGTTTTCTTTAAGCATGGTCTGGAATAGCATTCATGAATGGTACAAATATATTTGATTTTTATAATTTGATAGGAGAAAGATAATGTCCTGACAGATAAAATAATTCTTCATAGTACGGTTATGAATACAGTTGAGGTAAGATGTTATTACGAGTAGAAACTACTATCTAATGACGTTTTATTGTTAAATAATAGAAGTATAAATTTTAAGAAAGATTTACGTTTAAATAAAAATCGGGAAATGGATTTTAATTTTTTCTTACTTTTCCGAATGTATATTTAGGAATCGTTTACATATGCCGAAAGTCCTCTTCTTAATCCCTTATCCCTTAAATTCCGCACCTTCTCAAAGATTCCGATTTGAACAGTACATAAATTTATTAAAAATAAATGACATAGAGCCTGTTTTCCAATCTTTTATTGGTATGAATACTTGGAATATTCTGTATTCCAAAGGAAATTTATCCTTAAAAATTGCAGGTTTACTTTCAGGTTTTTTCAGACGATTTTGCATATTATTTACTGCTTACAGGTACGAATACGTTTTCATTCACAGGGAAGCTTCTCCTGTCGGGCCACCTGTCTTTGAATGGGTTCTTGGTAAAGTGTTAAGAAAAAAAATTATTTACGATTTCGACGATGCTATTTGGATGGCTCAGACAGGCAAGGAAAACTTTTTTACTAAAGTGGCTAAGAATCCTGCCAAGGTTAATAAAATTATCAAATGGTCATATAAAGTTAGTTGTGGGAATTCTCACTTGAGAAATCATACCTTGAAGTTCAATAAGAATGTTGTAGTTAATCCTACAACCATAGATACAGCACAACTTCATTTCAAACTAAAAGAGCAAAATACAGACGAGGTCGTAATCGGCTGGACTGGCACGCATTCCACGATGATTTATCTCGAACAGGCGATTCCTTTTCTGAGAAAATTACATCAGATCAAAGAATTTATATTGTTAGTCATATCTAATCAAAAACCTGATTTTGAATTCCCTCAGATGAAGTTCGTAAAATGGAACGAACAGACTGAGCAGGAGGACCTTCTTGGAATGAATATAGGAATTATGCCCCTTGCCGATAACGAATGGACAAGAGGCAAATGTGGGTTTAAAGCCTTGCAGTATATGGCCCTGGGAATTCCTGCTGTAGTGTCTCCTGTTGGAGTAAATACAGAAATCGTAGATCAGGGAATTAATGGATTTGTTTGCGATTCTGAAGCTGATTGGCTGAAGCATCTTACAGATCTTATAAATGATGCTCCGCTGCGTTCTGAAATGGGTAAAAAAGCCAGAGAAAAAATTGTAAATAATTATTCCGTAAAATCTAATGAGGAGAAATTTTTAAGTTTATTTTCTTAATAACAAATTATGCCTGGTTACTTTGTCATATCGTTGGATTTTGAATTACTATGGGGTGTTAAAGATCATCGCACGAAGGCAGATTATGGTGAAAATATTTTAGGAGCTCGTAAGGCTATTCCATTAATGCTTGATCTTTTTGAAAGAAAAGAAGTTCATGTATCCTGGGCTACTGTTGGTTTTCTGTTTTATGATAATAAGAAAGATCTGTTAAATTCCTTTCCTCAAGTAAAGCCAGAATACCAGAATACGAAGTTGTCTAACTATAACCAGTTGGCGGATCTTGGTGAAGACGAACAAAGTGATCCATTCCACTATGGGAAATCATTGATACGTCTCATTCAAACAAAGAAGCATCAGGACATAGAAACACATACATTTTCCCATTACTATTGCCAGGAAACAAATAAGGAAGAAAGAGCATTTGAAACAGATATCAAAGCTGCTGTCCATGCTGCAGAAGGATTGGGGGCTAAAGTTAAATCGATTGTGTTCCCGAGAAATCAAGTGAATAAGAAATATCTAAAAGTACTTGCAAATAATGGTATTATAGCTTATCGAGGTAACCCTTCATCGTACTATTATGACGCAAAGAGTCAGCGAGAAAATACAATGTTCAAAAGAATTGTAAGAATGCTGGATACATATTTCCCTTTAATAAAAAAATCCTCCACTTCATTAAAGCAAATCAATCCGGAAGTGCCTGTAAATATTGCTTCAAGCAGATTCCTCAGACCATATTCTTCTAAGCTCTTCTTTCTGGAAAGTTTGAAAATAAAAAGGATAAAATCAGAAATGTATAAGGCTGCAGTAGCAAATGAAATTTATCACCTGTGGTGGCATCCTCACAATTTTGGAAAATCTACAAATCAGAACATGGAACAACTGGAAGAGCTGCTCGATTGGTATATATATCTGAACAAACAGTTTGGAATGGCATCAGCAAGCATGACAGAGTTGGCTACATATGTTTTAAACAAGGATAAGCAAATATGATGGAACAAAAGATCATATTGCTCGCGGTTGATTGCGACTTCACTAATATGATTTATCATGCTTTGAAAGAGTCATATTCCAACATTGAAGTGATCATTGAAGAGCCTGTATCCAAAGGAAAATTGATCAAAGGCAGAATCCGAAAATTAGGATTGTTTAAAGTATTGGGTCAGCTTGTTTTTCAGGTTGGAGTTTATCCTTTTTTAAAGAGAAAATCTGATGCAAGAATTAAAGCGATACTTTATAAAGCAGGTATGTCATCAGAACCAATTCCTCCTGGGATAGTGGAAAAGATTGGGTCGGCGAACGATAATAAGTCAATTGACCGGATAAAAGACAAAGCACCGGACCTCATTATTATCAATGGAACCAGGATTTTGTCAAAGGAATTTGTCAAGACCTTTCAGGGGAAAATAATGAATATTCATGCCGGGATTACACCTGCGTACAGGGGCGTTCATGGTGCATATTGGGCACTTGTCAATAACGATTTGGAGAACTGTGGCACTACTGTACATTTTGTAGATTCAGGGATCGATACGGGAAGTATTCTGGTTCAAGGCAAAGTTAAGGTTGAAAAGGACGATAACTTTGCAACCTATCCATATTTGCAGTTTGTTCAAGGAATTAATCTTTTACAGAGCTCAATACAAAAATTTTTTGAAGGTAATTTAAAAATTATTCAGGCAACGTCAGACAAATCTGCATTATGGTACCACCCGACATTCATTGAATACTTTTATTATTGGAAAACAAAAAAAGTTAAATAGTTTTAAGAAAAGTTTTAGCTTTAACTCAAAATAATCATTAACCGTTAAAAAATCTTGTTAATCATCATACTCAATTACTTTATTATAAATTTTAATGAAATGACTAACAATGATAAAATTTTTAAAGCTTAATCCCGGTTTAACTTCAGCTGATATTCAATATGCAAAATATTTCTAAACTGGATCCAATTGACAGGCAGATACTAGAGAAGCTGCAGGCGAATGCCAAAATTACCAATTCTCAGCTTGCTCAGGAAATCGGACTTTCCCCTGCACCCACTTTGGAGAGGGTTAGAAAATTAGAGAATGCAGGACTGATTAAAAGTTATCATGCCCAGGTAGATACTGAAAAACTTGGACTTGGAGTAGGTATATTTATTCTCATTTCCCTTTCCAGCCATAAAAAAAATCAGATCAAATCTTTTGTTGATAAAATAAATAAAATCCCTGAAGTTATTGAGTGCCATCATATTACTGGTTCGGGAGATTTTCTGTTAAAGGTATTGACCCATAATATATCCAGTTACCAGGAGTTGATTTTAGAAAAGCTTGTAGATATAGAAGAAATAGGGAATATGCAGTCAATGGTAATTCTCTCTACATACAAGGATTCTAAAGTAATGCCTATTCTTTAAATGCTTGAAAATAAAAAACACGCATTGTGTGAATGCGTGTTTGTAAAATTTATTTTTTCTTTTTGTCTTTCTTCTTTGGAGGGTCTAGATATTCTTTCGCTTCTTTATATAGAGGATCTTTCTTTTCAGCCCGTTTCATTAGTGTTTTATAATACCTCTTTGCGGTTTCATAGTCCTTTTCTTCATGAGCTATCTGTGCTAAATTGGACAGCGAACTGAGATAGTAATAGGAGTCTGTAAGGTTTGTTTTCTCAGAAAAGACAAGCATCTTCTGAAAATAATCTTTAGCCTTTTTGTTATCTCTGTAGTTGTATTTGTTTATATATCCTAGAAAATAAGCAGCATATCTCCCAGCCCTTTCTTCATAGCCTGGATATTGTTGATCGAGCTTATCAAGAATTGATTGTGACGCAACTTCGGCTTCATTTCGCTGGCCGTTTACGAAAGCCAGCATTGCATACATTCTTTGAAAATAAGGATTGTCAGGGAAAGTTGTTGACAGGTACCTGGCAATAGGAAATGCTTTGGCATAGTTTTCTTCTTCCAGGTAATGTATTCTCATTAAGAAATACTGGGCCTCAATCCTTGTATAAAAAGCGTTGTATGAAACTTCTTTGAGTTGCTTCATTCCTAGTTCTTTATTTCCGTCTGGGAAAAATGCCAGAATAGGGCGCAGTAGCGGATACTCTTCTTTAATCCATACTTCGTAGTAGTTGAAAAGTGCTTTACCGAATAAGAATTCGGCAGTAAGAGTATTGTTGTCAGAGTATTTGCTTAGGTAATAGAGAGCTTCTTTTCCTGCAAAAGCAGCTTTACTGTATTTTTTTCTTTCTCCATAAAGCCTGCCTTTAAACCCATAAGCACCGGATAGAAAGAAGGCAGCTTCGTAATTCTCTTCATTTTGTTCGAAAAGCTCTTTGGCAACTGTTATTGAAGAATCCATATATGCCTCAAATGTTGCATCATAACTTTCATTATCAATATTCGGCATTATTTTCCACCAGGTGCTTAATCCCATAAGAAAATAAGGCATAGGGTGCCAAGGCCATTTCTCTTTAAATTCCCTGAATTTTTTTTCAGCAAAATCAAACTTGAAATTGTACATGGCATTCACTGCATCTGTTGCTTCAAGTTGCAGTACTTCGTCAGACAATAGCATATTTGAATTCTGCTTTGGCTGAGCTATGAGCCCAGTTCCCGTAAAGGAAATTATAAATAAAAAGAATAAAAGTGCTTTACGCATTATCAAAAGGTCCCTTCAAATATTTTACAAAATGACTTATAAGGATTTAACCAATCCCTCATTTAAACGAGGAAGGCATGCAATTTAACGCTTTAAATTATGAATATTTTTACTGAAACAATAACTATTCATCAAACGTGCCATTTTTTGGTATATATTTAGACTCATTCAATTCTTTTTATGGATTTTAATTTACTTAAAGAACTATGCGCTGTTCATGCACCCTCTGGAAATGAGATTGCAATGAAGGAATTTCTTATCAAATATATCAAGTCTAATCAGAACAGCTGGAAAGTTAAACCTTTGATTATAGAAGGAAATGAGTTTCAGGATAGTTTTTTATTAGTCTTTGGAAAACCCGTTGCAGCTGTATTTGCGCATATGGATTCAATAGGCTTTACTGTGAGGTATGGTCATCAACTTGTTCCTATTGGTGGTCCGGAACAGAAATCAGGATATAAACTTAGGGGCAGTGACAGTCACGGAGAGATTCTTTGCGAAATGGAAGTAAGTAAAGAGGAAGAAATAACCTATAAATTTTCGCGACAGATAGAACGAGGCACTGAGCTAGTATTTGATTGTAATTTCAGAGAGGATCAACACTATGTTCAATCATGCTATCTGGACAACAGGCTTGGTGTTTTCAATGCCTTGAAGCTCGCAGAAACGCTTGAAAATGGTATAATAGCATTTTCATGCTGGGAAGAACATGGAGGAGGATCTGTCTCAGTACTTGCGAAATATATTTACGAAAACTACAAAGTTCGTCAGGCACTGATTTCTGATATTACCTGGATTACAGAAGGTGTGAGGCATGGACTGGGTGTAGTTATTTCCATGCGTGACAGAAGTATTCCCCGAAGGAGTTTTTTAAATAAGATAATAAATCTGGCTAAAACATCCGGAATACCATTTCAGCTGGAAGTGGAAGCATACGGAGGAAGTGATGGAAAAGAATTGCAGGTATCGCCATACCCTTTCGATTGGGTATTCATCGGTGCTGCAGAAGATAATGTCCATTCACCGGATGAAAAGGTTCATAAAGAGGACATCACCTCTATGATTGAAATGTATAAATTTTTAATGGGAAATCTCTAAACTACCGGGAAAGGTTTCCTTATGTATCATTTATCACTAAATGGCGTGTGGAAATTTTTGTACCTTTAGGATAATTGAGATTTTAAAGTTATAGCTTTTGGCCAGGGCCAATGAAAATATTAGATAAGGAATTTGAAATTTTTATCCCTAAGGAAAAAATTCAACAGAGAATTCATGAATTGGCAAACGACCTTTCATACAAATTGGAAGGAAAAGACCCTCTTTTTGTTGCCATTTTAAACGGAGCATTTATGTTCGCTTCAGATTTGTTCAAGGAAATTTCCATTCCTGCCAGAATAACTTTTATAAAAACTGCCTCCTATGCAGGTACGGAAACTACAGGAAGTGTACAAAAGCTGATCGGTCTTAAGGAAAATATCAAAGGTCAGCATTTGGTCCTCGTAGATGATATTTTTGATACTGGCCTGACAATGCAGGCTGTTTGTGAAGAAATGAGGAAACAAAATCCTGCTTCTATTTCAATTTTAACTTTACTTGACAAGGTATCTAAACATAAAACGGATTTAAAGATTGATTTTAAAGGATTCGAGATTCCTGATAAATTTGTATTGGGTTACGGCCTGGATTACAATGGCTATGGAAGAAATTTAAAGGATATTTATGCTTTAGCCGACTGAATAAAGATTTAAATCATTAATTTTAGCCCCTCAAAAAGAAAACGAAACTATGTTGAACATCATTCTATTTGGACCTCCTTACGCAGGTAAAGGCACTCAAAGCCAGAATATCATTGAAAAGTATGGTTTGATTCATCTTTCTACAGGCGATTTGTTAAGAGCAGAAATGAAAGAAGGTACTGAATTAGGTAAAAGCGCTCAGAAACTTATTAATGATGGTTTGCTTGTTCCTGATGAGGTAGTTATCGGGATGATCAACAACAAAATAAAAAGCAACAAATCGGCAAAAGGCTTCATTTTCGACGGATTTCCAAGAACTGTTCCTCAGGCTGGCGCTCTAGACCACCTTTGTGTTGAAAATGGAATCACGATTGATGCTGTGATCGGACTTACTGTTGAAAAAGATGAGCTTACCAAAAGAGCTGTGCTCAGAGGCCAGACATCTAACAGGGCTGATGATAAAGATCCAGTAGTAATCAGCAAAAGAATCGTTGTTTATCAAGAAGAAACAGCTCCAGTTGCAGATTATTACCGCAAAAAAGGTATTTACAAAGAGGTAGATGGAATGAATTCTATTGAACAAGTGTTCAAAGATATTTCCAAGATATTGGATTTGGTAAAACAGTAATTAAAAGAGGAATTTCCTCTTTACTTTATATTCTTAAAGCTATTTCATTTGGCTTCTTCAAATTTTATTGATTACGTAAAAATCTGCTGCAGATCGGGGGCAGGTGGTGCTGGTGCTGTTCATTTCAGACATGAAAAATATGTTGAGATGGGTGGGCCAGATGGTGGAAACGGCGGCCATGGAGGTCACATTATCCTTAGGGGAAATGCTCAGCTTTGGACATTACTCCATCTAAAATACAGAAAACATGTCATTGCAGAGCCTGGTCAGAAGGGTGAAGGCGGAAGACGCACTGGTGCAAGTGGGGAAGATATCATACTTGACGTTCCTCTTGGTACAGTCGCCAGAGATGCTGAAACCGATGAATTCATGGTGGAAATCAGCGAGGATGGCCAGGAAGTAATACTCGTTCCGGGCGGAAGAGGAGGATTGGGCAATGAACATTTCAAAACGCCGACTAATCAGGCACCGAGAACAGCACAGCCTGGTGAACCAAGTATTGAACAATGGGTGATTCTTGAGCTAAAACTCCTGGCAGACGTTGGCCTTGTCGGTTTTCCTAATGCTGGAAAATCTACACTTTTGTCAAAAGTTTCTGCTGCTAAACCGGAAATCGCAGATTATCCTTTCACTACATTGACTCCCAATCTTGGAGTGGTAAGCTATAGAGATGACAAGTCATTTGTTATGGCAGACATACCAGGAATTATCGAAGGTGCGTCCGAAGGGAAAGGTCTGGGACTGCGTTTTTTAAGACACATTGAAAGAAATTCTATTTTACTTTTTCTTGTTCCTTCAGATAGTAAGGACATAAAAGCAGATTACAATATTCTTTTGAACGAATTGAAAGAATTTAACCCGGAATTACTTGATAAAAAAAGGATTTTGGGAATTTCCAAAACGGATCTGCTTGATGAGGAACTCCAAAATCTGATAGAAAAGGAGCTTCCTGATGTTCCTTTCGTCATGTTTTCATCCTACACAGGCTTTGGTCTGATGCAGTTGAAGGACCTGATATGGCGTACATTAAATGATTAATGTCATCTTGTCAGTGAAAATTCTTTTGGCAAAATAATTGAATCTTCACTTGCCAAGTCATATTTGTCATTTTTCCATAGAGGGAAATATAGTTTATAATAGAAAACCTAGCGATATAAGTAATGATACCGGAAGAAAAGAACGAACAAAAAGATTTTCAAGCAGAAAATGCGGATCAGGAGACTGTAACTTCAGAAGGAAAAGAAAATACTGAAGGAACTTCTCAGGGGGCAAATGAGGTTGAAAACTTGAAAAAGGAAAACGAGGAATTGAAAGATAAATACTTGAGACTATATTCCGAGTTTGACAATTTCAGAAGAAGAACCTCAAAAGAACGTGTTGAGCTTTTGAAAACTGCGGGGGAGGATGTTCTTGTAAGCTTACTACCTATATTGGATGATTTTGAAAGAGCATCTGTGTCAATGGAAAAAGCTACTGAAGTTTCTGCGATCAAAGAAGGAGTTTCCCTTATTCATAATAAAATATATAAAACCCTTGAGCAAAAAGGTCTTAAAGTAATGGAAGATCAAAGGGGAAAAGAGTTTAATAGTGAAATTCATGAAGCTATTACTCAGATTCCCGCTCCCACACCTGACCTTAAGGGCAAAATTGTTGACGTTGTAGAAAACGGATATTATCTAAATGAAAAGGTGATTCGTTTTGCAAAAGTTGTTATCGGAGCATAAAAAATGGCTAAAAGAGATTACTACGAAATTCTTGGTGTTTCTAAATCTTCAAGTGCTGAAGAGATAAAGAAGGCTTACAGAAAAATCGCAATTAAGTACCATCCTGACAAAAATCCTGATGATCCTTCCGCTGAAGAAAAATTCAAGGAAGCTGCAGAAGCATATGAGGTATTAAGCAGCCCTGAGAAAAAGCAAAGGTATGACCAGTTTGGTCATCAGGGAGTTGGCGGCGGCTTTGGCGGTGGCGGTGGCATGAATATGGACGATATCTTCTCTCAATTCGGAGATATTTTCGGGGGCGGAAGTCCTTTCGAAAGTTTCTTCGGCGGAGGCGGTGGTAGAGGTGGACGTGCGCAGCGTAGAGGAAGTAATCTCAGAATAAAGCTTAAGCTTACCCTTCAGGAAATTGCACAGGGTGCCGAAAAGAAAATAAAAGTAAAGCGCTACGTAGCTTGTGATGATTGTGGCGGAAATGGATCCAAAAATGGCGCGGCACTGCAGAATTGCCCTGTTTGTCAAGGAACAGGCCAGACGAGAAAGGTAGTAAATACCATGCTCGGGCAAATGGTGAGTACGTCGACCTGTCATGCTTGTCATGGAGAAGGAACAACGATCTCTCAAAAATGTCCGACATGCGAAGGGGAAGGAAGAGTGCTGAAGGAAGAAGTGATCAACATAAAAGTACCGGCAGGTGTTGCAGAAGGAATGCAATTAAGCATGTCAGGAAAAGGGAATGCTCCAAATCGTGGAGGAATACCTGGTGATCTACTTATATTGATTGAAGAGGTTGAAGACGAGCTACTGAAGAGGGACGGGCAAAATATTATTTATGAGTTGTATATCAGCTTCATAGATGCTGTTTTGGGAACGTCGATAGAAGTGCCGACAATTGAAGGTAAAGTGAAGATTAAAATAGATGCGGGAACACAGAGCGGTAAGATATTAAGATTGAAAGAAAAAGGATTACGCGAAGTGAACGGATATTCTAAAGGAGATCAGCTTATTTATGTAAATGTCTGGACACCACAGACTTTATCTAAAGAAGAAAAAAATATCCTAACATCTCTAAAAGATTCAGAAAGCTTCAAGCCTAATCCTGGCAAGCATGATAAAGGGTTCTTTGAGAAAATGAAAGAGTTTTTTTAGAAGCTAAAAGCGGAAAGCTGAATGCATAAAGTTAAAAAGGTTGAAATTGTCCAAATGGTCAAGTTCAACCTTTTTTGTTTATTAAGTCAGAAGTAATGGCTCTTTTCTTTAAGCTTTCAGCCTTTAGCTTTTCGCATTTTTCTTCCTCTTTACAAAATCCAAAGAAGCAGAGTTCATACAATACCTCAAACCTGTTGGTTTCGGTCCATCATCAAATACATGTCCGAGGTGAGCATCACAGCGGTTGCATCTGACTTCTACTCTATCACCATCTTCCAGATATTTTACATGGGTTTTGTCAATTGGTTGCCAGAAACTTGGCCATCCAGTTCCTGAATCAAATTTTTGGTATGAGCTAAAAAGGCTATTTCCGCAACAGATACATTTGTAAATACCTTTTTCTTTATTTTTATCATACTTATTATTAAATGGTGGTTCTGTACCTTGTTCACGTGTAACAGTGTACTGTTCAGGTGTTAACTGTCTTTTCCATTCCTCATTTGACTTCGTAACGGTATCTATTTGATTGAAATTCTGGAACTTCGGAAATTGACCTGTGTGAGAGCATGCGGTAAATAGACGAAGTACGATGGTTACCAAAACAAGGTTTTTCATATTAATAGAGCGATCTGTGCAAGATCAACCACCCATAAATGCTTAGGTTTGAATTGTGAACGAGAATAAAAAAGCCGATGATTTTAACAAAAGCATGTCTTTTTTGGTTTGGTCCGTCTAAAATAGTAGAACTTTCCAATAAAAATTTGTATATTTCTGACTGGTATAAATGATTAAATAAGAATAGTCATATTTTACAACTAAAAAATCCCATTTGAATTAACTTTAACCTATCTAATATGAAAAAAGTTATACTTTTTCTCCTGTTCCTGACTGTCGCAATTACAGGTTCTATGGCTGGAACTGTATTTGAGGTGGATAATGCTGGAGATGGAGATGATTTCCAAAACTATAATGCCGGAACAAATACTCTGAGAAAATGTATTCGTCTCGCCAATAATACAGCGAACGGAGGAACTCCGCATCAGATTGTATTTAAACTGCCTGCATTAACAGTAATCACGGTAAATTCAGATTTACCTACGATCAATAATAATGGTAACGCTGGTGGTTTAATTATAGATGCGACTATTGCACCTATGGCTGGTTACGGTGGAGCACCCCTGATAGGAATTTTCAGAGGCAATGGTCAGAATGGAAATGGTTTTAATATTGATGGAGCGAATAATGTAACAATCAGAGGTCTGGCAATTCAAAATTTTGTTGTAGGTATAAGAGTAAACAATTCAACAGGATCTACTCTAGATAAAAATTTCATAGGAACTAACCTTGCCGGTACCTCAATTGCCGGAACTACAATAAAAACAAATGGTATATTTCTTGATGCAAATGCATCTAATACAAATATTACGAGCAATGTAATATCAGGTTGTATGTCGGTGGGAGATGGCAATTTTTATGGTGCAATCAATATTAGACCAGGTTCTCACGGAGTTAAAATTACCTCAAATTTTATAGGTACAGATGCAACCGGTTCAAATTTACTTGGAAATGGAACAAATCAGCCTTACAGACAACAAGGTATTTATATTGATGGATCGTCAACTGTAGCAAACCCGATAGTGATCAGTGGTAACGTAATATCAGGTAACGTTGGTAATGGTATCTGGGCTACTAATACAGCAGGACTGAAAATTGTAGGCAATCACATTGGTACCGACATTGGAGGCACAAAAGCAATTGGTAATAAAGCAGCTGGTATCAGGGTTGACAGATCTAACAACGTAACGATTGGTGGATCAACAGTTGCAGATAGAAATATAATTTCCGGAAACGGAGGTGCAATTGATAGCAGACCTTGTGGACCTGATTATTGCGGTGAGCCTTGTAATTTTAATGCTTGTCCTACAGGATATGATGCAACATTACAGACTGGTATTTATTTTTCAGAAGTTACATCTTCTAAAATTTCAGGTAACTATGTTGGTACAAATGAAACAGGAACATCTACTGGAACAAGTAATTCTCTTGGAAACTTTTATGCAGGTATAAAGCTGGAAACAAGTTCTTCAAATGTAACTATAGGTGGAAATACAGCTGCCGAAGGTAACGTAATCGGAGGTAATGGTTTTGGTATATATCCTAATAATGGAAAGGGCTATAGAGGTCATGGTATCCAGCTAAATGGAGGATCAGTAAGCAATATATTTGTTTATAACAACAGAGTGGGAGTGGGTCCGAACAATGAGGAGATTGGAAACCGTCAGGATGGTATATCACTGTTAGGTGCTCACGATTGTAAAATCGGAGATGCGGCTTCAATAGCAGATCCAGCGGGAAAAGGAAATATTGTTGGAAACAACTCATGGGGTATTTTCCTTCAGTCAGATTTTAGCAATAATGATAATAGCAATCAGGCTAGAAACAACTCAATTAAAGGAAATTACCTAGGAAATGATGGAAGTGTTGCATTAGGCAATGGTACAAGAGCATTAGATGATGAGGGTGCAGGAATCGGTATTCAGCACGGAAGTAATAATAACGTTGTAGAGTTTAACGTCATTTCAGGTAATAGAGATGGGGTAACTTTCAGAGGGCAAGGCTTTGGTGCCGGAGTCGCTAATAATTCAGAGACTACTTCAAATATCATCAGATCAAATTATATTGGTACTGATAAAACTGGTAAAACTGCCATGGCTAATAGAAACAATGGTATCCTTGTTACAGAGGGTGCACAATATATTACCATTGGTGGAACAGTCGCAGGACAGGGAAATATTATTGCAGGTAATACTACAGATGGTATTCACATGGAAGATGGGGACAGAGTAAAAATATTCAATAATAAAATTGGGGTTGAAAAAGACGGACTGGCTTTAGCAAACGGTGGAGATGGTATTGAGTTGAAGCAAAGTACGGGAACATCTGGCGGAAGCACCAATAACATCATAGGTGGAGTTAATGCTGGTGAGTCTAACACAATTGCAAACAACGGCGGCAATGGAGTCGTTGTAGATGGAGCTACTTCAATCAATAACTCAATTCATCATAATTCTTTCTCTTGTAATGCTTTAAGAGGTATTGTTCTATCAAATGGAGGTAATAATAATTATGCAAAACCGACATTTTCAGGAACTCCTACAAACTTCAAAGTTACGGGTCCGACAACAACTTCCTACATTGAAATATATGAAATTGATGAATGTCACAATTGTGGTTTAGATCCTGATAAAGTACAGGGTAAAACCTTAGTACAATCAGGACTTTCACCTCAGGCATTTGTGCCAGCAGCAGGTAAAACAAATAAAGACTATACAGCTATTGTTTCAGTGAATGGGACAACTGCAGCGCATAATACTTCTGAATTTACTTCATGTATAGCACTATGCGTAGAGCCAAAGCCAGATATTACAGGAAGTGCTTATGCATTTTGTGATAATACCCAAAATGTAACATTCTCTACACCAAACGTTTCAGGTAATACTTATAGCTGGACAGTTACTGATGGATTAACTATAGTCGGCTCATCTACAGGAAATAGCATTACAATTAATGTAGGAGCAACGGGAGGAACACTTTCCGTTAAAGAGCTAGCTGGGGCTTGTGAAGGTATTCATAGTAGAGTAATTACAGTTAACCAAAGACCTGAAACTCCAGGAATCGTTGGAAATATAAGCCCATGTGAGAATTCAACAGGAGTTAAATATAGCATTCCTTCGACTGCAGGAACGACATATACCTGGACTGTTCCGACAGGAGTGACATTGGTTTCTGGCCAGGGCACAAATGAAATCACTGTTAATATTGGTGCAGCAGCAACCACTTCTGGGAAAATTACTGTTACTGCTAAAACCAGCAGTACAACTTGTGAGGATTTAACACCAAGCGAAATTACACTTGATGTGAAACCTCGCCCTGAAACTCCGGGAATTGTTGGAAATGCCACCCCTTGCGAAAACACACCAGGTTTAAAATATAGTGTCCCTGCAACAGCTGGTACAACTTACACTTGGACTGTACCTACCGGCGTAACTATTGTTTCTGGTCAAGGTACTAATGAAATTACAGTAAACATAGGATCTGCTACAGCCGCTTCAGGAGATATTACAGTTACTGCTAAAACTAACAGTACAACATGTGAAGATTTATCTCCAAGTAAAATTACGCTTGACGTAAAACCAAGGCCAGAAACTCCTGGAATCGTTGGAAATGATGCTCCATGTGAAAATACACCAGGGTTAAAATACAGTGTAACTGCAACAGCAGGAACGACATATACCTGGACTGTTCCTGCGGGCGTAACTATTGTTACAGGTCAAGGTACTAATGAGATTACAGTCAATATAGGATCTGCGGCAACAGCTTCAGGAGAAATAACAGTAACTGCTAAAACAACAAGTACAACTTGTGAAGATTTATCTCCAAGCAAAATTACTCTTGATGTAAAGCCAAGACCAGAAACTCCTGGTATAGTTGGAAATTCTACCCCTTGCGAAAATACTCCTGGCTTAAAATATAGTGTTCCATCAACAGCCGGTACAACTTATACATGGAATGTACCAGGAGGTGTAACTATTGTTACAGGTCAAGGTACTAATGAGATTACAGTCAATATAGGATCTGCAGCAACAGCTTCAGGAGAAATAACAGTAACTGCTAAAACAACAAGTACAACTTGTGAGGATTTATCTCCAAGCAAAATTACTCTTGATGTAAAGCCAAGACCAGAAACCCCTGGTATAGTAGGAAATTCTACTCCTTGCGAAAATACTCCTGGCTTAAAATATAGTGTTCCATCAACGGCCGGCACAACTTATATATGGAATGTACCAGCAGGTGTAACTATAGTTTCCGGCCAGGGAACAAATGAAATAACTGTCAATATAGGATCCGCATCGACGGCCTCAGGTGATATAACTGTTGCAGCGAAAACAACAAGTACTACTTGTGAAGACTTGAGCCCAAGCAAGTTTACCCTTGATGTGAAACCAAGACCTGAGACCCCAGGTATTGTAGGAGAAGCTAATCCTTGCGAAAATAGTCCAGGGTTAAAATATAGTGTCCCGTCAACAGCAGGTACAACTTATACCTGGGTAGTACCAACTGGTGTAACAATTATATCAGGTCAAGGAACAAATGAAATAACTGTTGATATAGGAACTTCTGCTACAGCTTCAGGAGATATCACAGTTTTTGCGACTACTACCTCAACTACTTGTGAGGATTTATCTCCAAGCAAAATTACACTTAATGTAAATCCAAGACCAGAAACTCCGGGAATCGTTGGAAATGACGCTCCATGCGAAAATACACCTGGATTAAAATATAGTGTCACTGCAACAGCTGGCTTAACTTACAACTGGAATGTCCCTGCTGGAGTAACAATTGTTTCTGGCCAGGGGACCAACGAGATAACTGTTAATATTGGCCCGGAAGCAACAGCGTCTGGAGATATCACAGTTTATGCATCTACCGGATCTTCTGCAACAGCTTGCTCCGATCTTTCACCTAGCACTATAACACTTGATGTACAACCAAGGCCTGAAACACCAACAGTTGATGGTGATGATGAAGTTTGTGAAAATAGCAGTGGACATATATACACTATACCTTCAGAGACAGGTGTGGAATATAAATGGACTGTCCCTGCAGGATTTACAATTACAGCAGGCGATAATACAAATAGCATCACAGTAAGTGTTGCCGAGGGAGCTTCGGATGGAATAATTAAAGTATATCTGATAAATTCTACAACTAAGTGCGAGGATTTATCCCCAAGTGAATTTGCAGTAAAAGTAAATCCAAGACCAGTAACTCCTGGAATAACAGGAAGTGCTGAAGTATGTGAAGATACCAAAGATCATATTTATTCAGTCCCTGCTGTAAGCGGAGTTGACTATAAGTGGTCTGTTCCTGCTGGGTTTACAATTACCTCTGGTGATAATACAAACAGCATTACAGTAAGTGTTGCAGCGGGAGCGGCAGATGGCGTGATAAAAGTGTATTTAGTGAATCAGCAAAGTAATTGCGAAGATTTAACCCCAAGCGAAGTTAATATTAAGGTTAATACTCTTCCAGTTTTAACTTTGACTCCTGATGCTAATGAAATATGTGAAGGTTCTTCTACAGTATTAAAAACTTTTGTGACGGGAGGAAACGGTGCAGTTACTTATAATTGGACAGCAACTCCAGGTCCGAATCCTTCCGGAGAAAGCCCAACAGTGAGTCCTGCGGATACTACAATCTATACTTTAATAGTAACTGATACTAAAGGATGTTCTGCAGATACACAATCTGTTCAGATTGATGTAAACGAAAATCCTGTTCTTGTAATCTCTACTACAGTTAATGACACCATCTGTAAAGGGACGTCAGCAATATTGTCTACCAATATTACTAAGGGAAATAAGCCTTATGTATCTTTAGTCTGGACAGCAAGTCCAGCACCTGTGCCAAATCAGGATGATTTTAACCCTACTGTTAGTCCGACAGTAACAACTGATTATACTGCTACTGTTACTGATTCTAAAAATTGTAAGGCAACAGATGCAATAAAGATTACTGTTATTGATGTTCCGGAAGGACCTCTTTCAGCAAGTGTTGACAGATCCGTTATCTGTAATACTGATACCAGGAATATTGAGTTATCCGCAACTCTAGGCACTGACCCAAAAGTAATACCTATATGGTATAAAAACGGATGCGGACTTGATTCTGTAACATCTGGTAACCCTGCTCCTGTAGCTCCTCCTGATACAACAACTACATATTACATAGCTCTGAAAAATGTTTGCGGAATATCTGAGTGTAAATCTGTAAATGTTAAAGTAAACAAAGATCCTAAAGATGATCTGATAGATGCAATTGTTTCAGATACTTCAATTTGTAGCGCATATGCTGGAGTGATTGAGCTGAGCGTTGATACCATTTATAATCCGGATGCTGTTATTAACTGGTATATGAAGGACAAAGATCTTAAGGATAGTTTGATCGGTCACGGAACTCCTTATGCTTTACCTAAAAATCCAAAGGATACGACTTATTACTATGTAAACCTGTTTGTTGAAGCATGTTTGCCTTCACCGACTGATTCAGTACCTGTAAATGTAATTGATCCTAAAGTGGATGCAGGTGGTGTTAAGGGCGATGAATATATTTATTGTAAGAATAACGACCTGGCATTGGTTATGGGAAGAGTAAAACCAATAAATGTAGATTGGAAATGGATTCCTGAAAATTCAAATGCTCCATTATTGTTCGATACTACAAGATTGGTTTCGAATGTGAATACTAAATCACCTGCTGAAAAGCAAAAATGGTATCTGATCGCTGATAACGGAATATGTAAGCCTGTTGTAGATTCAATGTATCTGACAGTTCACGACCTTCCTGTCGTAACACTTGATATTCCTCAGGATACGCTTTGCTCTAAAGTAGAATTTGATGCAACTGCAACAGTAGTTAAAGGTGTTCCTAATGCTTATGTATGGTTAACTCCAAACTCAAGTATTCCTGATACAAGTTATGTAACGGTGGATCACACTAATCCATTAACGAAGAGGTTTACAGCCGAAGTGGTTGGCAGAAACTACTTCCTGGTTACTGTGGTAGATACTAACAATTGTTGGGCTGAATTGCCAGCAATAGATTCTGTAGAGATCTTTGATCACCAGGAGCTGGTTATTCCAAACCTTATGACGCCTAACCATGATGGTAAAAATGAAACATACATCATAAGGGATGTAAACAACTATGACATTCTGCCTGGTGCTAAACTTGAAGTTTATAACCGTTGGGGTGAAAGAGTTTACAAAAACTCAAGCTATGATAATAGTTGGAATGCAGCGAATATTAGTGATGGTATGTATTACTATTATCTGAAGACAGGTTGCGCTAAGGACGAATACAAAGGCTGGCTGCATATTATAAGTAATAATAACAGAAGCGAGTAATTAAAAAATAATTTAAAAATAGAGGCCGATCATTTCTGATCGGCCTCTATTTTTTTATCTCGGCAGGTAATGAAAGACTGCAGTAATGAAAGTATTCAAGAAGGTTTGTTAACTACTTTTATTTGTGAAGCTATCTTGCTTCGAGCACCCTTTAAACTATAAGCAATACTCATTGTCATACAGGCAGGACAAACTCCAAACCGGAAGAAGAAAAGCAGTACTTTTTTATACCAAGGTAATTTAGCTGGGATATATGGGCAACTTGCACCAATGTCTTCATATTCTTTAATTCCCCAAATGTTAATTGACTCTTTCATCTTCTGTATTCTTTAGTGTCCGAATAAATAATAAACACACATTCCTGTTAGGCCGATTGAGATAATGCAAAGAAGAATTTTAGTAGATTTATTCATAAAGATTTTTTCTACTTAATACCAGAAAAGACTGCCTATCACCCAACTGAATAAATTAAAAAAGGAATCTTAAGTTCCTTCTTCTATTGCCCTTTGTTTTTTCAATTGTTGGATGCATTTATATTGCTGGTTGGCAGCTGTATGTTTATTTTTCCAACCCATTTTTTTTATTAGGTTATCCATGGGCTCTTTATAAAAAAATATTGCCATAAGGATCTTTTGGCAGTTTTCAGTAATTTTTTTCAACCATCCAGCAAGCTTTTGGTCTCTGCTTTTCTCAGATTCTTCAAATGGTAACTCAACATCATTTTGGCATATCTCTAGGTTGTCATAGGTTGATAGCTTGTTGGCTCGAAGTTTTTTCAACCAAAGGTTTTTTGAAATAGCAAACAAATAGGTCTTTAATGCAGATGTCAGAATAAAGTCAGGCTGCCTTATTTTTTGTATAAGAACAAGCACAGCTTCCTGAAAGATATCTTCAGCATCGGCTTCGTTTCCTTTATTACGTTTTATAAAAGATAAGATTGCAGGAAAATAATAATGATATAGTCTTTCGAAAGCCTCATTATCTTCCGATCTTAATTGCTCGACGATATTATTGTCAGTTAAATTTCCCATTACATGAATATAATTGGTGATTTAATTAATACCTAAAGACTTAAAAAATCACCCATAGATATCTTTTTTATAAAAAAACTATTTCCCTTATCAAATTCCAGCTGGATATGGTTCACAATCTTATGTTTACTTTTTTAAGTTTCAGTGTATATATTTACATCGTTGATAATTGAGGGATTATCAACTAGCCAAGTTTTCCTTGGTCTCCACATAATAATAGCATCAAGTACTTTAAAATTCGAATGATTTTAGTCCTAAAATTGAGGCACTTTAATCTTGCGGCCGTATTGTGCATCTTTTAAAAACAGATGCTGTATGGCCTTTAGTCTTGTTTATACTATTACCTTATTCTTACTAGAACCATTATTTAACTCAATATGAAAAAACAGCTCTACTTTACATTAAGCATTTTAATGTCTGTTTCTGTGTTAAAATGTTTGGCACAGGCTCCCACACTGGAACTAGATAAGGTTCTTCTGTCTTCTAATGAAATGGCACAACCCTGGGGGATGTGTTTTATTTCTTCAAATGAAATACTGTTTACAGAGAAAAGCGGAAAACTGTTCAGATATGTCATCTCTACTGATACCAAGACACAAATCAGTGGAGTTCCTTCAGTCTCTACAGCGGGGCAAGGCGGACTACTGGATGTCGCCATTCATCCTGATTTTTCGTCTAATAAGTATGTTTATCTTTCGTATTCCATTTCAGGATCTGGAGGAACAACACTTGCAATTGGCAGAGGTGTATTAAATAACAATCAGCTAACAGGCTTTTCTGAAATATTCAGAGCCTTGCCTTTTAAAAGCGGTACTAATCATTATGGCAGCCGTATAGCTTTTGATAAAGACAATCACCTTATTTTTACCTCAAGTGAAAGGCAGGAGCAGGATAATGCTCAGTTATTAGAAAATCATTTGGGTAAAATTATTCGTCTGAATGACGATGGGTCTGTTCCAGTTGACAATCCATTTGTAGGTGTAAATGGAGCAAAGCCAGAAATTTTTAGTTATGGCCATAGAAATATGCAAGGATTGGTTATTCACCCTGAAACAAATAAGATCTATGCGCATGAACATGGGCCAATGGGTGGAGATGAGCTCAACTTAATTGAGGCTGCGAATAACTACGGCTGGCCTAAAATAACTTTCGGTAAGAATTATGACGGAAGCACTATTACCATGGATACTGCAAAAGCAGGAATGGAACAACCTATCAGGTATTGGGTTCCTTCTATTGCCCCTTGTGGGTTGGCAATTGCAAATGTGCAGAATCAGCAAGTCAATGAGGTGAATTTTATTTTAGGAGCTCTTGCCGGAAAACAAATTCAGTGGGTGAAAATAAAGGATGATAAACATGTTGCTACTTATTCATTCATGCAGAATTATGCGAGATTCAGAGATGTTGAGGTCTCACCTGATGGAAAAATTTATGCTTTGACAGAAAGTCCGAATAGTCTGATTCTATTAAGAACAAATCAAGTAGTAACCGGGCTGGTTGAAAGGCCTTCAAACAATAGCAACATACGTTTATATCCGAATCCGGTCACTGATATTTTTACTATTGATGCGGCTGATATTGCTGGAAAAAATGAAATAGTAATTTGCAACAGTCAGGGCAAAGTGCTTCGTTCACTACTGGTGTCAGATAATTTATTCGATGCCGGGAAAATGAAAATAGACATTAACGATCTTCCTTCTGGCATGTATCTGATCATTCTTAAATCAGGAGAAAGCAGCACAACGATAAAGTGTCGTAAATTATAATAAATTCAATTTAAAGCTCTTGACTTTGATGTTCATCTAAGTCAAGAGTCTTATAGATGTTTAAAAGCCAGTTTATAATGAACTGGCTTTTTATTTAATTTCTTAATTGGAGTTCTAGAATAGATAGCTGTGTATGCATTACCCAAAGCCAACGACTGAATCCAGCTGCTTATAATAAATCAGAAGATTTTCTTCGTTATAATTTATGTCCGATCGGAATATTAATACCGGCTGCATAAGTATATTGAAGAGAGAGGAAGTTATGTTTTACTCTTCCGTTATATATTTTACCCCATGTATAGAAGGCTTCTGCGGCCTGTAATCCAGTGTCAAGGAAGAAGTATTTAAATAAATCAATTCTAAGAGATCCTGTTACTCCTATAACTATACCTGATAGTTTGAAAGGACCGTCGTTATGGTAGCCAAGAACTCTTGAATCAGTTTTGGGAATCAACACACCACCACCTGGTTTTACGAGCCCTCCAAAGCGGAGATTCTTATTTTTTGATTCATATATAACCAGCCTTTTGACTAACGATATCATCAGATAGTTATTTCCGTTGGTATGTTCAAACTTAACAAAATCCGGAGTTATCAATGTATCCTTATCAATGCGCTGGCCATAGATTTCACCTTTAACATGTCTGACTTCATTGTCATTCATAACATACTTCAAATGGTTCCAGCTTCCTTCAATACCCCAACCTTTCTTTTCATTGAACATGAAACCTATATTCAGATTGTATTGAGGAACGGTTGGAGGAGTGCGAAAGAAATTGTCCATGTCTGGCTGGTCATGAGCTCGTGCTTTTTCTACTTTAAAATCATAGCTACCATTAGGATTACTTCCTGCAAAGTGCAAGGTAGAACGTGAATACATATCTCGGTTATATCCCCACATCAGATAAAATGAGCTACCATTCTTTCCGGAAGAGGAGGTGTTATCCTGGGCATTGGAAATGAATACGAAGGATGAGAAAGGGAGGAAGAATAAAAAGCTGCGTAAGCTTTTTCGTAATGAAGACTTCAAAGGAACCAACAAATTAATGATCAATCTGAGAACTTGCTGTAAAGTTAAGGCAGGAGGATATTAATTAGCGGATCTTTGTATTCCGATTTCTTACATGCTTCGGTCACACATAAGTTTTAGATGATTATTTACTTATTTGATAATGTATACCTAAAAGGATAGAAAAGGCGCGGTTATTCAAAGGTGTTGATTGACTGTTACTTTGGATGTTTGTTAACCCATAAGTATACCTTGCGTCAAAAATGAAGTTGGTCCTATTTCCGATCCTGTATTGAAATCCGGCCCCGCAAATCAGTCCAATGTCATTCTTTTTGTAATCGCTTGATTTTATTTGACTCCCGGAAAAGCTCTCAAAATCGCCATTAGCCAGATCTTTGGTATATCGCATTGATTCTGAAGCTTCCAATCTAAAAGCGGTAGATACACCAGTAAAAAATTTAGGTCTGAAGGGTTGATCTTTTTTTCTTAAATATACTTCGATGAGTAAAGGAATTTCAAGGTATACAAGATTTAAATATGAATTCCATTTTAGGTTGGAAGAGTCTGTACTTATTTGCCCTGTTCTTCTCGCTCCTTTAGAAGATATTAGGAAATCTGCATTAAATCCTACATTAGGGAACTTTTCCCATGTTACCGAAAGTCCGGCAATTGTACCTGGTCTTGTCTTTCCATCAGTCAATCCATTTAACCTGCTTAGATTTAATCCCACTTTAGGTCCAATAAACAAGGATTGAGAAGTGGCTTCATGAACACTTGCAAATAGCAAAACATATAGGAAAAAAGTAAGGGCTTTCATAAAAGTGAATTATTATATTTTAACCTCTATGCTCCACTAATGTTAAGGTTCTGACGATAAATCCCTATAATGATTGGACAGAGCTATGTAAATATAATAGAGAAACAGAGCTTTGCCAAAATATAAGGCTGCTGGCTTTAATATTATTTTAATTTGGCTTAGCCTACAAAATGGATGTCTCTCATCAATCATATTGCTGGGCTTGGAGAGAAGGGATGCAGTGCTTCTAAAGATTCAGAACAAATATTTAATGCTCAGCGTATTAGGAATGGTAATTTTTTTGTCAGAATTTTATGGGTATCAGGCGTGTATTTTAGAGGGATATGCGTGAAGGTTTATAACCCGGTCATATTGCTGCTGAAAAATTCATAATCTAATAATCTGTGTCATCTTTTAAATAGTTGTCACTCAATGAAATTGTGTTAAATTTAATCTTTAAACATAAACCTTTTTTTAATATGAATAGACTAAAACTTTTACTAGTACTTTTACTAACAATTCAATTTTCATCTTTTGGACAAGTTAATTTATCAAAAGATTTTAAGGTAACCGTCAGCGAGCCTTTCCAGGTGATTGATGGTGCAAGTAAGGAGTATTTTTCCGATGGAAAAGGCAATGCAATTTCTGTGAAAACAGACGCGGAGAAAGTATTCATTCAGCGTTTTAATGCTTCTACGATGAAAGAAGTAAGTAGAAAAACATACGAAGATTTTCCTCCTTACAATAAGGTGCAAAAGGTAATGAAGGTTGGCGATAAACTATATTACATTTTTAGTTCATTCAACAAGAAAGCCAAAGTAGAAGACCTATATGTAAGAGAAATTAATATGGCTGACGGAACTTTTCTAAGCCCTAAATTACTCTTTTCTACCAGCTCAGAAGTAACTGTCAGCTCATACGTAGATGGTTTGCCAGGTATGTTTGGTGCAGGAGCAATAAGATTTGAAGTATTAACTTCATTTGACAACTCCAAAATCATGCTTCGTTACAGAACAAAGCCAGAAACCAAAAAAGATTCAAAAAGCTTTGATATAATAGGTTTCTATGTATTTGATGCAGCATTTAACAAGCAATGGGGCGGTGAAGCCAAAATGCCTTACACTGAGAAGCAAATGAATAACCTTGCTTATACTGTAAGTAAAGATGGGAAAGCATTTATGCTTGCTGCGATAAATGAGACAAAGGAATTTCAGTTGCTGACAATCAATAAAGACCTTTCTGTTACTCCTCACAAAATGGATATTGATGGCAAATTGTTTTTTCAGGAATTTAAGCTTCGCGAAGCTGCTGATGGAAATATTACCTGTACAGGTTTTTATGCAAATGGAATGGATGTAACGGTAAACTGGACTGGAGCAGGAGCATTAAGCTTTAATACAAACGGTATCCTTCACTTCAAAATGGATCAGAATGGAAAGATTCTTGAAAAACATGATTATGAATTTCCAATTGAATTGATCAATCAATTTGAATCTGGAAGAGCGCAAGCTAAAAATGCTAAAAGAGAAGGTGAAGGTAAAGCAGGTATCAATGATGTAAAAATGACCAACCTTGTTCAGGCAGAAGATGGAAGCACCGTCATTGTTGGAGAGCAGCAATATATAAGAAATGAGTTTGTAGGTACGAGACAAACTACAGTTTATTATTATGCTGATGTTATTGTGACTAAAATTGATGCAAAAGGGAAACTGCTTTGGATGAAAAAATTACCTAAGACCCAGATAGGAACACTTGGTAAAGGTGGAATGGGTATTCGTTTCATCAAATCTAAAGAGGCTGAGTATGTACTTTTCTTAGATAATATTAAAAATGCAGACATAGGAAAGGATGAAGCTCCTGCTAAGCATCAGGATGGAAAAGGAGGATACTTGACTGCATTTAAAATCAATGATGCAACAGGTAACTATGAAAGACATCCTCTTTTCAATATAGAAAATATCAATGGTGTTGAAGCATTCCAGTTTAAAACGCCAAGGATATTTGATTCAGCAGATAAAACCTTCCTTTTGGAAATATACCTTAAAGGTAAGCAGGACGGAATGGTTAAGATGGAATTGTTGAAGTAATTATCTTATATAAATGAAAGTAAAGGGCAGCTCTATAAAAGGGTTGCCCTTTATTATTTGCTTAAATATTCCTTGTTCATAGAAAGAGCAAATGAGTCAGGTATTATTTACTTTTTTAGCACCTGTTAGATAAAATCCTTCTCTTTGCGGGAGAGAATCAGGATGAGGTCCGTTTTCAGGCTTTATAAAAAGAAGAGCCCGAAGATGGCAGATCTTCCGGCTCTTTTAATTAATAGAATCTTGCCTTGATCAAAGTTAATTCATCGCAAAAAGCTTCTTTAAAAATTTTCTTAAAGACTTCTTTTTCTTAGATGGATTAACAAATTCACTTTCAATAAACTCACTATGCTTAGGTACGCATAGGATATATCCTTCATCATTATATAGCCTGATAACGGTATGAGTATTGCCAAGGAGTTTATAAACAAAATCAATATTTCTGTTTTTAGGACGGGCTATGTTGTCAGGCAAATTGCCATGATCAAAGTTTCCGTCTTCATAAATTCTTAAGTCGTCTATCAGGAAAACGTCATTAGCAATCTGTTTTTTTACTGCAAGTATTTGCTCTATTTCCTTTTCTAAAGGATATTTAACTTCCTCGATTTTCTCATCATTGTATCCTAATATTCCTCCGTCAGCACCAGGAAAATGAGCATCGAGCCAATAAAATGTAGGTAGATCTGCATTTGTTAAAAGTTGGGGTACCAGGTCAAAGCTGTTGCCTTTTACAATTTTTACATTGTCATTGGTCTTGAATCGTTCTCTGCACAAATTGTAAAATTCATCCATGATTTCCGTTGAGATGATCTCATGAAATCCTGCATCAACGGCTACCTGAATGCCATCACCTTTAAAAGAACCTGTTTCAAAAAATGATTTTAATTTAAATTGATTAACAAACTTGTCAAGTTTAAACCTTGCTAATGTACCCATTTAATCTTTGGTTATAGATTTTGTTGAAAAATATGATTTTAAAGTTATTACTATTTAGTTGAAAATAAAATTTTTATTTGGTTATGAGGGGCTTGAATTTCAGTATTATGCATGCTTTGTCTGCAGGATGTGATCGCTTTTATGCAGTATAATTCTTTATAATGAATTCAAAATGTAATCTAATCATTAGAATTCATTTACAATAGAGAAGGGCTTAGGAGGTTTTTTTGTATATTAGTGTTATATCCTTCTTAAAAGGACAGAAAGTAATTTTTAACTTTTAAAAAATTCTTTAAGAATTAATTTTTAAAGATCAGGGATGGTTCCTAGAGGAATATTGAAAAAATAATTAAGCTATATTAATGAAGAAGATTTTTACATTGGCATGCCTTTGTATGCTGCAGGTGCTTTGTTTTGCACAGAACTCAGGCTTTTATTACCAAGGAGTTGCTAAAATGAAAGGTGGAATTCCAATAACGAATCAAACTATTTCAATTTACATTTCTATTTTAAGTACATCTCCTGATAAACTCTTTTATAAAGAAAGCCATTTGGTAAAAACAGATGATGCGGGAAGATTTTCACTGGTAGTTGGAGAGGGAACTGAGGTTCAAGGAAAATTCATTGAAGTAGACTGGAGAAGCAAAGAGCTGTGGATACAGACAGAAATGGATGCTGGCATGGGTGTCGAAGATATGGGGAAATCAAGGATATTGCCTGTCCCTGTCGCTGCTTATGCACTGAACGCACTGAAGATTCCTTACGATTTTAAGATTAACACTTCCTCTTTCCCGATTAAGATTAAACAAGGCGAAAGTGGATTCGTGGGGCTTGAGGTTGTAACGTATTTATATGAACACGAACCCGTACAGGTTTTTGTGGAAAATACCGCATCTGGTGCAAATATTTCACCTTTAAATTTTACTTTACTTGGTAATGGAAAGTCAGTTTCTGTTACGCCGGGCAGAAATATGGCACTAGGAACGTATGAGGTACCTTATACAGCCAAGGCAGCTTCTGGAAAGGAGCGGACGGGTAAATTATTGTTCAATGTCATTGAAGACTCACTTAGTAAATATGTTGCTGGTAAATGGAATGTTACAGTGGGTCGTTCCGGAATGCCGGATACCACGTACATTGAAAATATAGTTATTGTGGACAGTATGACTGTTAAATTTTCCAATAGTGTTTTATTTGGAGGTCTTCCATTGCTTAACAACCAGATTGGTAAGATCACAGCAAATGGCGGTAATTATGGTTTGAAAATTGAATACGTTCCGTTTACCAATCCTTCCTTGAGCAATACGGAAGCTGGTTTTGTTGATTTTTTTAATGCAAAAAAAATGGTTATGACAGTTCAACGTAGATATGATGTCAATTTTAGGCAAACAATTGATTATTTTAATTTGACTTTCACAAGATAGAATAGGTCATTGGTTTTAATATGAATAGTAGATTTTTAAATGATATGAAAAATATTCTTTTAATAATGGTATTGTCTTTTCTTATAATGGAAGCAAAAGGACAACATACAGAACACATCATCAGCTCATCCGGGAACTCCACAAGTTCAGGTCAGTATGCATTGACTTTTACATTCGGGGAGCCTGTTGTGATGTCCTCAGTTTCGGATTCTTATAAGTTATCACTAGGGTTTATAGGAAAGGATCTGGAAGCAAATGTGGTTACTTCATTAAATGAAGAGAAGGAATTAAGCATAAATGTTTTTCCCAATCCTTTTACAGATCAGTTTCAGATAAAATTGGATAATACTTCTGAATATGAAATAAACATTTACAACATTCAAGGAACATGGATTGCCACATTACAAAGTGCTCAGACAAAAGAAGCAAGATTTAGTCCTGCTATTACAGGCGGTTGTTACTACATTGAGATAATCAATAAAGCAACCTCAGAAAGAAAGTTTGAAAAAATAATTAAGCTATAATAATGAAAAGAATTTTTACTCTTGCTTGCCTTTGCTTGTTGCAAGCGATTTGTTTTGCTCAGAATTCTGGATTTTACTATCAGGGTGTTGCAAAGATGAAAACTGGTGCCCCAATATCAAATCAGAATATATCAATTTACATTTCTATTTTAAGTACATCACCTGATAAGCTCTTTTATAAAGAAAGTCATTCTTTGAAAACAGACGATGCCGGTAGATTTTCTCTTGTAGTAGGAGAAGGGATAGTTGAGCAAGGAAAGTTTAATGAAGTAGATTGGAGAAGCCAAGAACTTTGGATACAGACAGAGATGAATGCAGGGACAGGAATTGAAGATATGGGTAAATCCAGAATACTGCCTGTGCCGGTGGCTAACTATGCCGTTAATGCAGAAAATGTCTCCAATATACCTTATGATTTTAGGCCAATTATTAATGGCTCTCAAAATATTTTGAAACAAGGAGAAACTAACACCAAGTTTAACGCAGGCACTGAATCATACATGTATGAACATGGAACTGTTGAAATGTTTTTTAACAATACTCCTAATGGAATAACTGTATCACCTGAGAATTTTAGTGTTAATAAAGATGGTATTGCAACAAAGCAAGCTTTAACCATAACCATTGATAAAAATTTGAATCCAGGTGATTATGAAATACCTGTGCAAGGGAAAGCGGCATCTGGTAAGATGAGAAGTGGAAAACTCACTGTTAAAATTATTGAAGATTCAATCAGTAAGTATTTAGCTGGTAAATGGAAAGTTGTGGATACTTATGGTGGAAAGGATACGACTTATACAGAAGTAATAAAAGTTATTGACTCTGAAAAATTTCAATTTACTAGTAATATTATTCGGAATGGTCATATTTTGTTGAAAGATAAAATGGCCAGCTTAAATTATGGCGGGAATGTGCTTGGATTAATATCCTTCCTAGGGCCAATTGGAACAAGGACCCTTGCGGACCCCACTGCTTATTTTAATGTGGCCGGTTTAATAAATGATATTACCAACATCACGACATTTAAGGCTACCCTTACTATTCTATATGATCGTCCTGGTTCTTCGCCGCCTGTTACACTTAGTGAAGATCATACCTTAACATTTACCAGAATTGAGTAGATTCACTATTTTGTAAATAAAAAATCGGAAATTTGATTTTAAATTTTTATGTCAACCTTAAGAGACAAAGCCAAGAAAAGCAAAGCCAGCAAATCAGACAGGCCGGTTCTGATATATCTTGCAATTGGAATAGCTGCAGCAATTTCTATTGCATTGAGATGGGTAGATCAGGACCTTTCCGCAAATGTCTTGTCGGAGATCATCGGAGCGGCATTTACGCTTTTTGTAATTGATGTATTGCTTGTGAAGTCTAAAGCAAAGAGATGGCTTATAGTACAAGAGCATATTGATTATCTGATCGGCCGCACAATTAATAGGGTTAGAGATGGGGTTGCAACGAGAGTGTTTGGTTTCAAGCCTGAGTTCAATCACAGAATGAAAGAAGAAGAAGTAATACACCAGATAAGAAAGCAAAGAGAAAAGTTCTTAAATGAGCTGGAACACATTTCTGCGGAGAAGTTATCTGAGAGGATTGATCTTACCTTTTTCAATAATGATAGTTACGATTACTTTGATGAAAAAGCAGAAGATATCTGGATGTTGATCAACATGAAATATTCAGAGTATTTGGCTCCTGAGCTTGTATCTTTGTTAATAGATCTTCATACCAACCTGGTGGATGTGAGTGCTCATATTCGTGTGTATGATAAAGCAGAGCGATTCCCGGATGAAAAAGATCATTACCATAATGTGGCATTGCATGGCACTGCAAGAAATTTGAAAGAAATTATTCGCATTGTCATCAGACTGAAGGAAGAAGGTTATTCAGATGCTGCGAGAATAATAGGAGCGAGAGAAGAAATTTAATCTTAAGATATTCTAAAAATAAAAGTCCTGCATCCGATACTCAATGCAGGACTTTATTTTTAAGCCGTTTGTAATGGAGTCTTATTTTTTGATTTCGGTTTATCTTTTTTCTTTTTTTATGCTTCCTATTAATTATAAAAATCTAATTGAGATTGCACTCTGTATTCTAAATCCTTTTAGTCTAAAAATACCCTTTAGCCGGATCTTTAAACAATTGAAGTTTTTAAAAGCGAGTTAACTTGTCCAATATTTTAATCTTCTGTATTGCAATTTGCTGTAAAACAGTATGTTTTAAGGGTTTGAAAGTGCTTAAAAACCAATATAACCTAAATTATTGTTTTAATGAATAGATGGAAACGGGAATTAAAATGTGGCATATGGGACCAATGTTTTTTACTGAAGAAAAAGAGCTTCGGAATTGGTTTGAAAAAAATTATAAGAAGAAAAAGGAGCTATTAATAGGTTATTATAAAGAGGAATCAGAGAGAAAAGGAATCACCTTATCTCAATCTGTTGATCAAGCCCTGTGTTTTGGCTGGATTGAGGGAGTGAGGAAATCTCTTGATAAAGAGGGTTATGTAATCCGATTCACACCAAGAAAACCTAAAAGTGCCTGGAGTCCGGAGCATATAAAGAAAGTAGAAGAACTTTTGGAAAAGGGGTTAATGAAGTTTGAGGGCATAGAAGTATTTAATAACAGACAAGGATGTGATTCCGACGTGTTTCCCTTTGAAAAGGTCGAGGCAAAATTGGATGAATTTTTAGAAGAAAAATTTAAAGCGAATAGTAAAGCCTGGAGTTTTTTTAATGCAACTGCACCTTCCTATAAACGCACGGTGCTCAGCTGGATAATGAGCTCAGATCAAAGGAACATAAGAGAAGAAAGATTGGATACCCTGATAAGAGAATGTGAAGCTGAAAAAATGCTAAGCTAGGTATTGTCTTTTCTATTTGGATTAAATATTTAAATTGCCAGAGTAAATGTTTAACCATTAACAAAGACATTATGAAATTTGGCGTAGTAGACAATCCTGAAGAAATAGAATTTAAGTTGCCCCCAGACCATAAAGACACTGGAAAGATGCTTTCGGAGAACCAAAAAGACAAGCCTTTCAAAGTATATGTTGGCTGTGCAAAATGGAATAAAACAGATTTAAAAAATTTTTATCCTAAAGGCACAAAAGATGAACTGACATATTATTCATCCCAATTCAATAGCATAGAGCTTAATGCCACCTTTTATAATGCGCCTTCCAAAGAGCAGGTTTTGATCTGGAAAGAAAAGACTCCAGCAGATTTCAGATTCTTTCCAAAGTTGACCAATAGTATAAGTCATTTTAAAAGACTGATAGATGTGCAACCTGTTGTAGAAGAGTTTTGTGATGCTGTATCTGAATTTGACAAGAAACTTGGAATGGTGTTTCTGCAGATGCATGATAATTTTGGTCCTAAGAATTTTGATAGGGTAGAGACATTTATCAACAATTTTCCAAAGGCAATCCCCCTTGCTATCGAACTTAGAAATAAAGCCTGGTTCGAAGATTCTAAAGAGGCAGAACGTTTTTATAAATTAATGGAAGCTAAGAAAAAGACCAACATCATTGTTGACACTGCTGGCAGAAGAGACATGTTGCACATGAGACTTACCACTCCAAAGGCATTTATAAGATATGTCGGAGCAAATCATGAAAGTGATTATACACGTCTTGATGACTGGTTGAAAAGAATTAAGAAATGGAGAGAAGAGGGATTACAGGAGTTGTATTTTTTTGTACATCAAAATGTAGAGAAGGAGTCACCACTACTTTCAGCTTATTTTATTAAGAAGCTTAACAAGGCTTTTGATCTGGATATTCAGATTCCGAAGACGTTGGATAGTAAGTAGAGTTAAATCTTAGAATCGGATTAATTGATTAAAGGATTACTGGGATTCTGAAATAATCCCGTTAATCCTTAAATCAGATGAATCCCGATTCCATAATCTCATTTCTCCTTATTAATTTTACTCCATACTCTGAATCTTTTGGAAATAGTAAAAACAGAAAATCTTTCTAAATCCTATGGTGATTTTCAAGCACTGAGCGAAATATCACTCGGGATAAAGCAAGGCAGCATCTATGGTATCCTTGGTCCCAATGGAGCAGGAAAGACAACCCTTCTCAGAATACTCACAGGTATATTAGGTCCTGATAAAGGAGTGTATCTTTTCCAGGGAAACAAATTCACTTCTGATTGCCAGCAAAGAATTGGCTATCTGCCTGAAGAAAGAGGCTTATATAAAAAGATGAAGGTAGAAGAACAACTTGTTTATTTTGCCAGACTGAAAGGAGTTGCTTCATCTGAAGCTAAAGCTAGAACTACATTTTTTCTTGAAGAAACCGGCCTCGACAACTGGAAGAATCACTCTTTAGATTCTCTATCCAAAGGAATGCAGCAAAAAGTACAATTCATTGCCAGCATTATTCATAATCCCGACCTCATAATACTCGACGAGCCTTTCTCAGGCTTTGATCCGGTAAATGCAGAATTGCTTAAAAACTATATTTTCAGATTTAAAAAAGAAGGGAAAACGATTTTGCTTTCAACGCACAGAATGGAAAATGCGGAAGAGTTGTGTGATAAAATTGTGCTTATAAACAAAGGAAAAAATATTCTTGAAGGAGAGGTGAAAAGGATCAAAGAAGGAGTAAAAAAGAACAGACTTGTCATTGAAGGAGAAGGTACGTTGCCTGAAAATAAACTCTTATACGAAATAGTAGAAACAGAATCGTTAACCAGCAATCAGATTATTGCGACGCTGGCTCCTGCGCCTGGAGTGGCTCTTAATAAAATCATTGAGGTATTGATGCCGCATATCAGTTTCCGGAATTTCAAGGAAGAGCTACCATCACTTCATGAAATATTTATAGACAAGATAAAGGGAGATAGTAATGAATAAAGTTTGGTTAATCCTTCAAAGAGAATATATTATAAGAGTCAGAAAAAAAGCTTTTCTTATCCTTTCTTTTTTAGGCCCTCTGATTTTTCTCGTTTTAATGATTGTTCCTGCATGGCTCACTACACCACAGACTAAAGAGAAAGTAGTTGTTGTTGTAGACCAGCAAAATGTATTGAATGAACAGTTGGAAGCTCCGTTTATTATCTTTTCGGATCATGAAACGCCAGGCGAAAGTGCGCCATCACATCTCATTATTCTACCTTCTGATTCATCCGGAGTTATTAATGCAAGTCTTATTAATGCTTCAAATATATCCTCAGAAGAAAGGAAAGGAATAGAGCAGGCTTTAAAACTGGCCATTGCCAGAAATAAACTTAAGAAAGATCTCAATATCCAAGAAGCGTCTTTGTATGACATTAATTTCACAGAGACAAGATTGGTAGAAAAGAATGCTGGAGAGGCTGCGGCTTCTGTTGGCTTGTTCTCTGCTATTTTGGTTTACTTTTTTATATTCTTGTATGGGGTGCAGGTAATGAAAAGCATCATTGAAGAAAAGGCCAATAGAATACTTGAAGTGGTGGTGTCTTCTGTAACTCCTTTTCAGCTCATGGTAGGAAAGATATTGGGAGTTGCATTGGTGAGCCTTACTCAGTTTTTGATATGGGTACTCACTACATTTACCATATCCCGTTGGATTTTTGACAGGTTCAAACTCGAACGTTTTTCTGACGAAAACATCAATCAAACTTTAAAAGCCAGTCATGACGCTGCTCAGGCGATGGAAGTAAATGACATGCTTAATTTTGTCGGACAAATTAATTTTGGGTTGATCATTCCTGTATTCATCTTCTTTTTTCTTGTCGGGTATCTTTTTTACAGTTCTTTGTTTGCTGCAATTGGAGCAGCTTCTGATGCGGAGACGGATACCCAGCAATTCATGCTGCCGATAACATTACCCTTAATTTTTTCATTTATCATGGCCCCAAGAATACTGGAAATGCCAGACAGTACTTTGGCCAAAGTACTGTCCTATATTCCGTTTACCAGTCCTGTTGTAATGATGTTGAGAATACCATTTGGTATAGCATCCTGGGAAATTGTATTGTCGATGGCTTCGCTATTCTCTTTCTTCTTGCTGGCTGCTTGGTTTGCTGCAAAAATATATAGAGTAGGAATTCTGATGTACGGAAAAAATGCCACCTGGAAGGAACTGTTCAGATGGCTTTCTTATAAAGATTAATGTAGATAAACTCCGTAATCGTTTTCATCCAGAACGACATCAATCCTTTCCCTCAATGTTGTAGCAAGGGAATAACCTACATAGTCAGCTGCGATAGGAAACAATTGATGGCTTCTGTCAACAATTACGACAGTTTGCAATTTATTTAATTCAATATTAAGGAAAGGTTTAAGAGCATAGGCCAAAGTACGACCAGTATTTAAAACGTCATCTGCCAGGATGACAGTTTTGTTCTTAAGTTGTTCAATATCAATGTCCAAATGCACTTCACTTTGCACTCCTGCAAGCTTATCAAGCTGAATTTTAACAAGAAGCACTCTTAAGGGAGAAATACTTTCAATTTCATTTTTCAGAAGCTTGGCAAAAATATATCCTTTTTCATCGATTCCAGCCAGTACAATTTCTCCTTCAGAAAAATTGTTTTCATAAATTTCAAAAGATATCCTCTTGATTTTCTGTAGTATCTGTTGTTTGTTAAGGATTAAATTTTTCTCACCAGCCATATTATTTCTTGTTAAAAAAGGAACTTTTTATAGATCCAATACCATTTTATTTAATGGAGGGCAATTTAATGAAAAGGGTAATTTCTAAAAAATTAATCCTGAGTTTGGTTGATAAAATCTATTTTACTAAATTTGTTACCCTTTTACAATAGATAGTTAGCGATTATGAAAAAAGATATTCACCCGGATTACAGAGCAGTTGTTTTTCAAGATTCTTCTAGTGATTTTAAATTTCTTACAAAATCAACTATAAAGACTTCTGAAACAATTAAATGGGAAGATGGAAATACCTATCCTCTCGTTAAAGTTGAGGTTAGCTCAGCTTCTCACCCATTCTACACTGGCAAAAAATTATTCGTTGATGCTGCAGGTAGAGTTGAGAAATTCAAGAAAAAATACCAGAAGTAATAAAAACATTCTGAATAAAGTTTTCTTTAAGTATAGAAGTCTTCATGATTCCATGAAGACTTTTTTATTTTTGTAAAATATGCATTTCATTTTATTCGACGAACCTTCGATAAGGCAAGGTCTCCTTCCTTTTACCTTTACCAGGCCTGTTGCTGAGGTAAGGATCGGTATTTTAACCATAGCTGAAAAGTGGAAGTTAAGATCCGGAATGGATGTCTCCTATATCACGGAAGAATATCTGAGCGATCGCTTTACCCTCAATCCAGGAAAGGAAAATGTATTTATTAATGGTGGTGTTTGCCCCACCGATGAACTGGTTGCCAAAATAATAGACCTCAAAGACGGAGAAATTATTGTCAAGGATGGTGTCATTATTGCCTATAAAAAAGTTGCAGAAGGCAAACAGATTGAATTTAAGGGTGCTTTAAATATAATAAAAAGACCTTGGGATATTTTTTTGAATAATGGTAAAGAAATAATTGAAGATTTCGACCTGATAACCAAAGGAAGAGTTTCTGCCCCACTTTCAGATCCCTATACTAGGACTTACAATCAGGAAAGAATATTTATTGAAGAGGGAGTATCTGTAAAAGCTGCTATCCTTAATGCAGAGAATGGTCCCATTTATTTGGGTAAGAACTCTGAAGTTATGGAGGGAGCTATCATTCGTGGGCCTTTTGCTCTTGGTGAAGGTGCTTCTGTTAGTATGGGGGCAAAATTCAGAGGAGATACAACTGTTGGTCCTTATTCAAAGGTAGGTGGTGAAGTAAGTAATTCTGTAATATTCGGTTATACCAACAAGGCTCATGAAGGATTCCTTGGTAATTCTGTAATCGGAGAATGGTGCAATTTGGGTGCGGATACCAATACCTCAAATCTTAAAAACACCTATTCAGAAGTTCAGGTTTACAGCTATAAGGAACAAGACTTTGTTAATACCGGAAAAATGTTTTGCGGTCTGTTAATGGCTGATCACTCCAAGTGTGGAATTAACACCATGTTTAATACCGGTACGGTAGTAGGAGTCAATGCAAACATCTTCGGCGAAGGTTACCCTGCCAAATTTGTTCCTTCATTCGCCTGGGGCGGCGATAAAAATTACTCCAGATATAACTTTGAAAAAGTAGTCCTGGTAGCCGAAAGAGTCATGGGTAGGAGAAATATCCAGCTATCCAAGGAAGAGATCAAGATACTCAGACATGTGTATGAAATTGAAGATCAGCAGGTGAGAAATTTCTAATCCCTGCTTAACAATTTTACAACATATTACCTTTTAATTCTACCTCAAAAATTTATAACTAGTACCTAAATTTAATAATTGTGTTATTTTCTCAGATTAAAGGTCTTGAAGAAACCAAAGCCAGCCTTATTGCCTCTGTAAAAAACAGGCATGTAGCGCATGCCCAGCTTTTTGCCGGACCAGAAGGAAGTGGTAGTCTTGCAATGGCCCTGGCATATGCGACTTATATCAACTGTGAGGAAAAAGGAGAAACAGATGCTTGTGGAACTTGTGCTTCCTGTAATAAATTCAATAAACTCATCCATCCGGATCTACATTTTGTATTTCCGGTAAGCACAACAAAAAGCGTTTCAAAGGATGCTTCAAGTGCCTTGTTCATGAAAGAATGGAGGAACTTTATTGCGGAAAATCCATATGGAGGATTGATAGAATGGGGAAATTTTATAGGAGCTGAAAATAAGCAACTGAATATATCTGTAGACGAAAGTAGAAATATAATTAAGACTGTGACCATGAAGTCTTTCGAGGCTGAATATAAAATTATGGTCATCTGGCTTCCGGAACAAATGAATTCTTCATCTGCCAATGCTATTCTTAAAGTGTTAGAAGAACCTCCGGTAAAGACTATATTTCTACTAGTAACTCAAAACCCGGACAAGATCATCACAACTGTCCTTTCCCGTACGCAGAGAGTAAAGATCAGACCTTTCACAGATGAAGAGGTGACTAAGTTTTTTGTAGAAGATAAGCGTCTTGATGAAAAGCAAGCAAGACAAGTTGCATACCTGGCAGATGGGAATCTGAATGAAGGATTAAGGTTATTGCAACAGGCAGAAGAAGATAACCATCAGATGTTTAGAGAATGGATGAGACTTTGTTACAAAAAGGTTAATATACTTGAGCTTGTAGACTGGTCGGAAGCTTTCCAGAAGCTTGGAAGAGAAGGACAAAAGAATCTGTTTCAGTATGGGTTGAATATTCTGAGAGAAACGCTGATCTGTCGTCTGAATAGCAAAGAACTGTTAAGGCTGAATGAAGAAGATCTGAAATTTGTAGATGGTTTTTCAAAAGCCTTGAATGAAATTAAAATAGAAAATATAAGTAAAAGCCTGAACGAGGCATATTATCATATAGAGAGAAACGCCAACGCAAAAATCGTTTTTCTCGACCTCTCCCTACAAATATCCGGAATGATGAAGTCTTAATATGACTGCTCATGAAGAAAGAGAAGCTAACTATAGGCCGCAGTGATATTATAGATCTCCCGGATCTTAAAATATTTAGGGTAAAAGCAAAAGTCGATACCGGAGCTTATAGTTGCTCAATTCATTGCAGTGATCCTAAGGTTACTGGCAATGTCAGGAAAAAGCTTAGTTTCACCTTGCCTTATTTTAATGGTAAGGAAAAGGTTGTTTTTCAAACAAACGATTTCTCCGAAAGAACGGTGAAAAGCTCTTTCGGTCAAGTCGAAAAGCGATTTGTGATAAAGACGAAAGTACTCGTTTTTAACAAACTTATTGAAACTGAGTTTACTCTTTCAGACAGATCTAACATGAAGCACCCAATATTATTGGGTAGAAAATTTTTGATGAATGGTTTCCTGGTAGATGTTTCCAAATTCAATTTATCCTACAAACAAAAGAAAAAGCTTAAATAAGTAAGATGATGCGTATCGCAATTCTTTCCAGAAATGCAAGCCTTTACTCCACAAAGAGGCTTGTGGAGGCTGCTAAAGAACGTGGTCATGAAGTAAGAGTTCTTGATCATTTGAAATGTTATGTCGGAATAGAAGCTGGAAATCCAACCCTATATTATAACAAAGAAAAAATAACTGATTATGATGCTGTCATTCCAAGAATTGGGGCTTCAGTTACATTTTATGGTGCAGCCATAGTACGTCAGTTTGAAATGATGAACGTGTTCAGCTCAACGAAATCACAGGCCATAACAAGATCAAGAGATAAACTGAGAACCCTTCAGGTATTAAGTGAAGCTGGTATCGGAGTTCCGAAGACAGCATTTGCCAGTCAGTCGAAGGATGTAGACAATCTAATAAATCATGTAGGTGGCGCACCTGTAATTATTAAATTATTGGAAGGCACTCAGGGCATCGGTGTCGTGCTTGCTGAATCTAAAAAGGCCGCAAAATCTGTAATCGAAGCATTCTATGGCCTCAAAGCGGATATACTCATTCAGGAATTTATAAAAGAAGCCAATGGCTCAGATATACGTGCATTTGTGGTAGACAATGAAGTAGTGGGGGCCATGAAGAGACAGGGCAAAGAAGGCGAGTTTCGCTCTAACCTTCATCGGGGTGGTGAAGGTGAAATGATTGAACTTACTCATGAAGAAAGGGATGCTGCACTATGTGCTTCGAAAGCGCTGGGCTTATCTATTTCCGGTGTTGATATGCTAAGAAGCACGAGAGGTCCTTTAATAATCGAAGTTAATTCTTCTCCAGGTTTGCAAGGAATAGAAACTGTAACCCAAATAGATGTAGCTGGCAAAATCATAGATTTTGTGGAACGCAATAAAAAGAAAAAGGCAGAGCGGGATTTGATTGGAGTTTAGCCCAAAAATTTCTAAGTTGCTTCTTAGAACGCTTGATTATATTGATGGAGAGTAAGATCAGAATAGGTACCAGAGCCAGCAAACTGGCGATGTGGCAAACAGAGTATGTAGCCGGTGTATTGAATAATGCCGGTTATGAAACGGAAATTATAAAAATTGAAACTAAAGGAGATAAGCAACTTACTTCTGCCTTTGCCGAAATAGGAACTAAAGGAATTTTTACAGAAGAGCTTGAACTACAACTGAAAGATGGCACATTGGATATTGCCGTCCACAGTGCAAAAGACATGCAGACGGATCTTGGACCTGAGCTAGAAATCATAGCATTCACTGAAAGAGAAAAGCCCAATGATGTATTGGTGAGCTTTGACAAAAGCTTTGCTCTGGAAGATCTTTCTAGAGTAATAGTCGGTACATCTTCTACAAGAAGAAAAGCTTTACTTAAACATTATTATCCTCACCTTTCTACAACTGATGCAAGAGGGAATCTCCAGACAAGACTTAAGAAAATGGAAGATGGCCTTTTTCCTGCAATGATTCTTGCATATGCTGGCATGCATAGAATGGGCTATAATGATTTTATTGTAAAGGAGCTCCCGGTTGATTTGTTTACACCTGCTGTAGGTCAGGGTAGTATTGCGATTGAAGCTGCTTTTTCTCTTGCTTCTGATAAAAAATCTATTATCAAAAAATTATTAAACCACGAGCCAACAGAAACCTGTCTAATCGCTGAAAGAACTTTCCTTAATAAACTGGAAGGTGGTTGTAGCATTCCGGTTTTCGGGCTTGGTACAATTGAGGGAAATTTTCTTAAAGTAAGAGGTGGAGTTGTAAGTCCTGATGGTTCTGAGATTATCAGGAAAGAGGTAGCAGGAAGTCTTACAGATGCAAGAAAACTAGGCCTGCAATTGGCAGAAGATGTACTTAGCTCTGGAGGCAAAGAAATATTAAATGCCTTGAAGAAATAACTTTTAAGGATTATCCTTGTTAAAAAAGTCTTAAATTAGTGTGTATATGAAAAGTAAATTTTTTGCGGTTGTATTAATTTTTATTTCGCTTTCAGCATTTGGTCAATCAACAAAACCCTCTAAAAAGGATTATGTGGTGACAATAAAAACGGAGTTTGGAGATATGGTAATGCTTCTTTCCGATCTTACTCCAAAGCATAAAGAAAACTTCTTAAAGCTTGCTCAGCAAGGTTTTTATAATGGAACAACCTTTCACCGAATTATTGAAGGATTCATGATTCAGGGGGGAGATCCTAATTCTAAGGATGCAGATCCTAATAATGACGGAATGGGTGGTCCAGGTTACACTGTGCCTGCAGAGTTTAATGAAAAACTGAAGCATAACAAAGGAGCCGTTGCCGCAGCAAGAATGGGCGATCAGGTAAACCCAAAAAGAGAATCGAGCGGATCTCAGTTTTATATTGTGGAAAATCAGGACGGAGCACACTTTCTTGATAACCAATATACTGTTTTTGGTCAGGTGGTGCAGGGGCTCGATGTGATTAATAAAATTGCAACGCAACCAAAAGATCAGCGGGATAGACCTACTAAAAATATTACAATGGAGGTTTCCGTTAAAAAACTAAAAAAGAAAAAAATCATAAAACTATATCACTGCGAAAACTTTTATAAAGCATGAAAAAGAAAGTTTTAATAACAGGTTCAAATGGCCTTTTGGGACAAAAGCTGGTAGGTCTTATAGCTGATGACGAAAACTATGACTTGATCGCTACAGCAAGAGGCGAAAACAGACTTCCAATGGAACCCGGAGCATATGTCTATAAATCAATGGACATAACAAACCGAAACCAGGTTATGGATATAGTTTCTGAAACCAAACCTGATTTTATCATTCATACTGCGGCTATGACCAATGTAGACCAATGTGAGACTGAGAGAGAGGCTTGCTGGGCTCAGAATGTAGACGCGGTTAAATATCTTATTGAAGCATCTGAAAAGGTGAAATCACATCTGATACACTTGTCTACAGATTTTATTTTTGATGGAAAAAATGGTCCTTATGATGAAAATGCTAAGGCCAATCCTTTAAGTTATTATGGCGACAGCAAACTGGCAGCAGAAAAACTTGTACTGAAAAGCAAAGCTAAATGGGCTATTGCAAGAACTGTACTTGTTTATGGTATTGCTTGCGATATGAGCAGATCCAACATCATCCTTTGGGTTAAAAAAAGTCTGGAAGAAGGGAAGAAAATCCAGGTGGTTACAGATCAGTGGAGAACTCCTACGCTGGCCGAAGATTTAGCGATGGGATGTTATCTTATAATGGAAAATCAGGCCACTGGAATCTATAACATAAGCGGAAAAGATTTCCTAACCCCATATGAAATGGCCATTAAAACGGCTGATTTCTTTAAACTTGATAAGTCCCTCATTACAAAAGCAGACAGTACAATATTCAAACAACCCGCAGTAAGACCTCCGAAAACAGGCTTTATTCTTGATAAGGCGATGAATGATTTGGGCTATGATCCTCATTCATTTGAAGAAGGAATCAAATTGTTGGCAGAACAAATAGCTGAAGTTTAGTTATTTTATCTAATAATGGTTTTTTGCGTTAAACGATTTAAGGAAATCTCGACGATTCTTCTAGGGGTTTTCCCTTATTTACATGCGTTCATTATTGAAGTAATTTTATAGTGTAATTGAAATGTAGATAAGACAGCAGTTTCAAGTTGGGAGTTAAGTTGGTTGTGGGTTGAAAAAGCTGAATTTGGTGATTTGGCTTATTAGTACGCTTTTGTTTAATAAGTTAGTAAATAATTTAGTAAAGGTTAATGAGCCCTTCGGGAGTGGAGGGCTTTTTTTATTGCCCTCACTTTTATACTTTTAGGCGGAGTTTAATCGGCTAACTACTAACCACACATTACCAGCTTTTATGAATCTTATCGAAAGATGTAAATCCTTTTTTGGTATTTCAAGAAAGGAAGCTCAAGGATTTATTGTCCTCCAAGGAATTTTGGGTTTTGTATTGATTGCCCCTTTTTTTACGGACTTCATTTTCCCTCAGAAAAACATTGAAAAATCAGAAAGTAACACATCGCTTGACAGTCTGGTTAAATTATTTGAGGTTAAGGAAGAATCATTCACTCATAAAAATGAATCTGCATACATTCCTGCTGATAAGCTTCCTGGAAATTTTGATCCCAATACTGCTTCAAAAGAGACCTTGCTGAGCACTGGTTTAAAGCCAAAGCTGGCAGAGAGGATAATTAAATTCAGAGCTAAAGGAGGTAAGTTTTTTGTCAAAGAGGATTTGCTTAAAATTTATGGATTAGACAAAAATGAATTTGTAAAAATTGCACCATTCTTAACTTTTCAAACCCCATCTAAGTCTAAACTAAATGAGAAAAAGGTGCCCGAACTCTTTGATATTAATAAAGCGGATTCAGTCAATCTGGAAAAGTTGAATGGAATAGGTCCGGCACTTGCCAAAAGAATTCTAAAATATAGAAATGCGCTTGGAGGTTTTATCAGTAAGGACCAATATGCGGAAATTTACGGCTTGACCGAAAATGCCTTGGCTCAGTTAAATGCACATACGTTCATAGACAAAACATTTGAACCGGTAAAAATCAATCTTCATGATGCTGAATTTAAGACAATTGCAGGCCATCCTTATTTAGGGTACCAGGCAGCCAAATGTATGTCAAAATTGAAAAAGACTACTTTCTCCGCTGAATCCATTCATTCAATAATCCTAAACGATACGGTTTTTAAATGCAGAAAACTTGCACTACTTTATAGGTATATTGAGGTTGGGCAATAAAAAAAAGTTTTTTAGGGCAAAATTGAGGAAAACAAATATTATTTTTATGGGAAATAGTATTAACTCTTTAATTTTTTCAGTAGGGAATGATATTGGTTTTAGTGCCTCAACTTACAAACAGGCTAACATATATTTTTGATTTTTATTTTAAGGAATTATTCAAATCGGATTATGAGTTTACTACGGATGCTGAAAAATTCAAAGACTTTAGTCAGGCGAAGTTTTCGTATGGTTTTAAGCAATTAAATGATGAATTATTCTTTGAAGCAAATCAGCTTTTATTTGAAGCCAATATTTCTATAATAGATATCAGTTTCGGGATATATAAAGAAATAAAAACTTTATTTCCTGTAAAAACCGGAGCTCTCCCATTCGATCCATTTGCTGCTGGCTTTTATATGATCACAAGGTACGAAGAATATCTACCTCATAAAAAAGACAGGCACAACCGATACAAACCTGAGAGTAGCGTCGCTATTTCAGGAGGTTTTCTTGAAAAACCGATAGTCAATTTCTGGGCTTTGGTGATTAAGGAAATCATCAATAACAAGTACCCTCAGACTATAAATAATGTAGGTGCTTACACCTTCCAGCCTACTCTTGATATTGATAATGCATATGCCTATAGGTATAAAGGAGTTTTAAGAACAAGTTTATCACTTGCTCAAAGACTTGTTAAGCTTGAGTTCAATAAATTAAGTAAGCGTATCAAAATACATATGGGGAAACTTCAGGATCCCTATGATACTTATGATAAACAAAGAAGAATTCATCGGGCTTATAAAATAACTCCTAACTACTTTTTCCTTTTGGGCGATTATGGCAAGTATGACAAAAACCTTCCCTATGACAATGAGCATATGGTGAAGCTTGTCAAAAGTCTTGGGGAAGAAGCACCTATTGGATTACATCCTTCTTATGGCTCCAATGCTTCAGAGAGCAAACTTTTAACGGAGAAGAAAAGATTGGAAAGTATACTTTCCCGTCAAGTCACAAAAAGCAGGCAGCATTATATAAAACTTACTCTTCCCGAAACATACAGAAATCTATTGAAAGCTGGCATCAAAGAGGATTACTCTATGGGTTATTCAACAAAGATAGGATTCAGAGCCGGTACCTGCAGCTCTTTCCTGTTCTTTGACCTGGAAAAAAATATAACGACTGACCTTAGAATCTACCCCTTTGCTTTTATGGATAGCACATTAAAGTTTTTCCTGAAAGTGCGTTCAAAGGAAGTAATCAATCACGTCACCCCGCTAGTCAATGATGTTAAAAAAGTAGGAGGGCAGCTTATCTTCATCTTTCATAATGAGTCTTTAGGAAATGAAAGACAATGGAAGAACTGGGGAGAGGTTTATGAAAAAGTAATACGATTGGCAAAAGAGTGACTTTCTGATTAATTTCAAAATCTAATTCCCTAAAGATTAAGTCTCCTTAATGAATAAAAAAGACTATTTCAGAAGTTACTGTGCAAAGCAAAAAGACATACCTCTTTTTCTTACACCTGCATGGATGGATCTGATCTGTGGTGATAACTGGGATGTCTTGATAGAAGCTAAAGGAGAAAATATTCATGGTTTTTTAATTTTCCCTCTTAATCAAAAACTGGGATTTAAAAGAATTCTTCAACCTCAACTTACCCCATACTCAGGAGTCTGGATCAATTACCCAGATGGACAAAAAGATCTGACAAAAATTGCTTACGAGAAAAAAGTATTGTCGTCTTTAATTGAACATCTACCTGAATTCGACGAGTTGAACCTTAATCTTTACCCAACCTTTACAAACTGGCTTCCTTTTTATTGGAAGGAGTTTAAACAAACTACGAGATACACATATAAAATATTTAAAGGCCAAAATCCTGAAGCACTAAAATTACAAGTTAAAGATTCAGTGAGAAGGGAACTTGCAAAGGCAGAGCGTACATTGGAAGTATTTGAATCGGAAGATGTTAAGGATTTATTTGACTTTAAAGTAAGATCATTTAAAGAGCAGGATATCAGTTTCAATTTAAGTTACTCCTTCATCAAAAGGTGTGTTGATTATTGTATCAATGCAGGGATGGGACAAATATTATATGCCAAAGATGAAGAAGGGGCGGTACATGCCGGTGTTTTTCTCGTCTGGGATAGAAACTGCATTTATTACCTGTTTGGAGCTGCCGACCCTGAGCATAAAAATTCGGGAGCTTTGACCTATCTCCTTTGGAACGGAATTGAAATGGCTCAGTCGCAAACCAAGGATTTCGATTTTGAAGGTAGTATGCTGGAACCGGTGGAACAGTTTTTCAGAAATTTCGGAGCAACTCAACTTCCATATCACCAGATTTTGAAACGTAATTCACTTTTATTAAAGTTAAAAAGTGCTCTGGGAAAATGAACATAAAAGAAAACTTGTTCACCCCGATTCTGAAAGTTTGTGCGTCCGCTCTGCCTTTCGGGGTTCTTAAGAAATTAACAGGACAAGAAGTAATATTTCCTACCTATCACCTGGTCTCTAATCAAGAAGTGCCGCATGTTGGTAATCTATATCAGATCAGAAGCGAAAAATTATTTCATGAAGACCTTGAGTTTATGCTCAAGCATTTTAACCCCATATCCATTGATGAACTTTTAAAATGGAGAAATGGCCAATTAAGGCTTAATAAACCCTCATTTTTTTTGTCGTTTGATGATGGGTTAAGAGAAGTAAATGAAGTCATTGCGCCCATACTTATAAAAAAGGGAATACCTGCAGCATTTTTTATTAATCCGGCCTTTGTAGACAATAAGGAATTGATGTTCCGAAATAAGGCAAGTTTGCTTATAGATCGGTTCAAAAAACGAAAGATCAATTTTAAAAGAACAATTGATACAACTGGAGTTAATGAGGACCAATTCATTCAAATTGTGAAATCGGTGAAATACCGAGAAAGAGATATACTTGATAAACTAGCTCTTGCTTCGGAATTTTCATTTTCCGACTATTTGAATGAAAAGAAGCCATACCTGGAATCCGAAAAAATATTGCAGCTAAAACTGCAGGGTTTTCATATTGGGGCTCACAGTGTGGATCATCCTTTATATGAACAGATTACGCTGCAAGAGCAAGTTGTTCAAACTTCAGAAAGTGTTGATTTTATTATTAGTAAGAATTTTTCCAAGTTGAGGACTTTTGCGTTCCCTTTCACGGACCATGGCGTTTCTAAAACTCTATTTAATCAGATGTATGAAAATATGAGACTAGATTGCTCTTTTGGAGTGGCAGGTATAAAGCATGAAAATTTTAAATTTCATTTTCAAAGAATACCAATGGAAAAAAGTCTTGATTCTGCTCGAAAGATTATTGCTGCAGAATACATATATTATATCCTGAAAACTCCTTTAGGGAAAAACCATATAAATAGAAAGTAACGTGTTTGTGCTCACTCAATCCCCGTCAATTGCAGATCGCTTTTTAGCTGAACTAAGGTCTGTTGAAATTCAGAAAGATAGCATGCGTTTCAGACGTAATATGGAACGTCTTGGAGCTCTGATTGCCTATGAAATTTCAAAGGAATTAAATTACAAAAAGGAAGAAGTACAAAGTCCTCTGGCTAAAGCTTCAACTTATGCACTCGAACAAAAGATCGTAATCGGTGCAATTTTAAGAGCTGGTATTCCCTTTTTTCAGGGGTTTTTAAATATGTTTGATCAGGCTGAATCAGCTTTTGTAGCCGCTTATAGAAGCACCAAGTCAGAGGAAAACGGCAATGTCGAAATAAATATGGATTATATTGCGTCGCCCGATTTAACAGGTAAAGTGTTGATACTTACCGATCCAATGCTGGCAACGGGTAAATCTCTTGTGGTAGCTTACCGAACTTTGTTAAAATACGGAACACCTGCAGAAGTACATTTGGCTGCTGTATTATCTAGTAAAGAAGGAATTGAATATGTAAAGAAGGAAATTCCTGAAGCAAAACTTTGGACCGTTGCTATTGACGAAAAAATGAATGAAAAATTTTTTATAGTACCAGGTCTGGGAGATGCAGGGGATTTGGCTTTCGGAGCTAAAAAATAATCCTGAGAAGATTAGAAAATTAACCAAACTAAAGAAGGCCGAATTCCGTTATTTTTTAAACCACTCAAGTACACAGGTCCAATTTTATGGTTAGCTTAATTCTCAAATACCTCATGGTTTTCCTTACAAGTATGTTAAAATTCATCGGAGGACCACTGCTTGGAGTTGCCTCAGGATTAAGCATATGGGAAACAGCTTTACTTACAATTCTCGGTATGATGACTACAGTTTTTCTAATGGTAAGTTTTATCGGCAGGCCATTTAAAAACTGGATTATGAAGACTTTCTACAAAAACAGGAAACTGTTTTGTGATAGAAATAGAAGAATGGTTAAGATCTGGAGGAATTATGGATTAAAAGGCGTGGCATTTTTAACCCCAGTACTTTTCAGTCCAATAGGGGGAGCATTACTTGCCAGCTCTTTCGGGGAATCTGCCAAAAGAATTTTTCTTTACATGCTTGCCAGTTCAATTTTCTGGTCTATAATTTTTACCAGTGTAATTTTTCTGATTAAAAAGGTTCCGATTGTTTAATCGGGATAGGATTTTAAGGATTAATAGGATTTAGTTTGCAACTTAATCCATTTAATCCTGATTGAAAGTTTCTCATTAGATTGATCATCTTTAGGATGGGTAAAAATCCGTTAATCCCATATGCCATTTAATCTCGATTCAAAAATATCTGTTTAATACTTTTTGTAGTCTCATCACTTACTTCCAGCAAATAAATTCCTTCCTGAAGCATTAAGGGAAGTTGCATAATAAATTTCTCACCACTAAAATTTGCATTTTCTCTTTTTAAAACTTCTTTCCCTGTTATGTCAAGTATGCGAATGTTTATTGGTCCTCTAAAGCTTCCTGCAATTGTTATAAACGAAGAAGCTGGTAGGGGATAAATAGAGAATGCAAGTTGCTCAAGCCTGTTTATAGATGATGGGCCGAAAATAGATTTTACAAATATCTGATTCCCGAAATAACTGACAGTGTATAAATTCCCACTTCCATCTTCAGTAAACATAAATCTTCCATAGCTCTCTAAAAGCCCATCCATGGAGTTATTCCATGATTTACTGACAAAATCTTTGTCAGAATATATATTATTGGAAGTTTCCCTTTCCGGAGGAGATATAGAAGCCCAATAAGTACCCTGGCTATCTTTATACAAAGAGTTAGTTTGCTTATAATACGACCCTGTTAATGCTAAACTGTCATCCACCCAATGGACATTCCATTTATTATTTTGATTTGTAACATCACTTACTTTACATTTTACAGTAAATCCGTATCCAAAATTGCTATATACTCCATTGATGGCAGCAAGGATAATTCCGTCTTCGATGGCAATATTAAAAACATTATTTACCTTTAATTTATCATTAGAATATTTCACAGAATAGGGTGCATCAATATTAATAATGAGGCGTTGCCATGATTCTCCTCCATTAGCTGAATGGAATACTCCAAAACGGCCTTCTGAACCAGTCTTCTCATCATGTACTCCTGCAAATATGTTTCCATCAGGAGCTACGGCTAAAGATTGAACGAGCAAATTGTCTTTACCGAATCCGGTATTTTTTGTGGTCCATGTTTCTGCAGAGTCAGTGGAAAGAAGAATTCCATTTCCGTTCCCTAAATTTTCAAAGTCCCATACACTACCTGTTCCGATTATAATTTTAGAGGAATTATGAAAGGCGATTTTTCCTACAGCTATACGATAAGGAATCGAAGAAGCAGTCCAGGTGCTCCCGCTATCAATACTTTTATAAACTTTTCCCTTTCCGCCTGCAAGGAGGTATTTGTCAGAATAAGCAACAAGGGTGAACAAAGAATCTTCATTATTTGAAACATTCAACCAGCTTTTGCCGGAATCATAACTTTTGAATATTCCGTTTTTTAACGTGGATATAATAATAACAGGGGAAGTTTTGCATGCATAAATACCTGTAATCAGTGTAGAAGGGGAAGTACCCAGAAGCTGCCATTCCTGTGCATGAAGGGAATGAATGCTAAATAGTAAAATGAAATTACAGACGAAAAATGTCTTTTTAAAGAAATTGATTGGCAGGAACATGGCTTTAGGATTTAGAATAAATGCTGAATAAAAATTAAATCTAATGAAATGGAGGGGTTGAGTCAAAGGTATTTACTAAAAAAACTACTCCCAGAATTTTGTTCACTTCTGCGAGAATTATAAAAGGAGCTTAAAGCTGAAAGCAAAAAGCATAAAGTATTTTAACTTTAGGCTTTCCACTTTGTGCTTTAAGCTTAAAAAGTTAATCCCAGATCTTATTCGCCTCAGTAAGAATTATTGGTTTCCCATCAGTGATGATCAAAGTATGTTCATGTTGTGCAACATAACTTCCATCTTTGGTAATATAGGTCCAGCCATCTCCCTTGTCATGAGCATAAGTCGCCTTTGTAGAAATAAAGGTTTCCACCGCTACAACAGAGTCTTTTTTAAACCTATGCTTGTTGTTTTTATCATTGAAACAAGGAATCTCTTCCGGAGCTTCATGTAGGCTTCTTCCTACACCATGTCCAACCAGGTTTTTGATAACTTTGAATCCTGCTTTCTTAGCTTCAGTTTCAATTAATAAACCTATATCAGCTATTCTAACCCCGCCTTTGATTTGATGAATTGCCTTATAAAGGATGCTTCTTGAAGCTTCTACCAATGGCTTATGATTGTGAATGTCTTTTCCCAACACAAAGGAACCACCGTTGTCGGACCAGTATCCATCAAGTTCAGCTGATACATCAATGTTTATGAGATCGCCTTCTTTAAGAATTCTTTTTTCTGAAGGAATGCCATGAGCAATTTCGTCATTCAAGCTGATACAACTCCAGCCGGGAAAGCCATAGGTAAGTTTAGGTGCGGACCGAGCCCCAAACTTTCTTAGAATCTCTCCACCAAATTCATCAAGCTCTTTTGTACTCATGCCTGGTTTGGCATATTCACGCATCTGTTTTAATGTCAAAGCAACAGCATCGCTGATTCTTTGCAATCCCTCTATATCTGCCTGTGATGAAATTGACATACCCTTATTTATAATTATTACCCTATATAACGGATTAAGTTTTAATCCTGCTTGCAATGCAAACCTAAGTAATTTTTCTGAAAGTTATTTCTCAGCTTATATGCTGTATAGAAAGGCTTGAATTACAAGTGATATTATTTTATAGGTGGTGGTTCTTTACTTTTGAGCATCATAAATGCCAAAGAAATGAGACTCCTTTAGTCAGAAATCTTGATTTTATCCTCAAAAGGAGCCAGGGTGTATTTTTAGTGACTTATTAAATGTGCTTGAAATCCCTTAGTTTGATCGATATTTACTTCTTCACATTTTAAAGTTCCATTTGAAATAGATACACAATATTTTCCAGTGAAGGAAAAGACTCATGGTAGTCTGATTCGTTCCCGTTTAATCTGGAATGATGCTAATTGTTAAGGATCTGAATAATGTAAAAAATCAAATTCTTCTTTACACAAAGAAGAATTTGATTTTAAGAGGATTTTTTAATTTATGAATTCTGTAAATTATTTTTTCTGCACCACAGTCAGCCTATTGCCATAGAGATCCAGGCAATGAAAAAATTTACTGTCCTGCGTTGAAACTAGTGGTTCTGCAATCTTTACTCCGTTTTTCTTTACATGTGAGTATAATTGCTCAATGGCATCTGTATATATCACCAATGTTGGCGCTCCTCCTGATTGCTTACCAATGGGCATTTTTGTAGCATCAACTTTCATAAACCATATTCCGAAATCATCATCTTCGGAGAATGCAATATGCAGATATCTTTGTCCGTCCGGAGTTACGCTATCATGGATTATTTTACATAAAAAGTTTTTTTGATAAAACTCCAAGGCCTTATCGTAGTCTTCAACAAGGATCACAGCTCGCCCTAATTTGGTATTCATAGTTGTGTTTATTTATTGCTATAGCGTTATTACTTTTTCAATCTTAATTTAATTTGCCAGTTCACCTTACTTTTCCTTTACCGTAAAGTTTTTCTTGCGAATTATTTTTATATCCACAAGCAATAATAAGAACAGCAAAGCAGAGGATAGGTTAATATTTTTTCGAAATTTTCTTGTAATACTTACATGTGAAGAATTTGAACTTCAGGATAAATTTAAAATAAATGTTAAGTATCAATGGAAATATTAGCTCACAAAAACGGGTTTATAATTGGAGGTGGATGGACATAAAATGATTTTCTAATACATTGAAAAATAGGGTCATGTAAATTTGTTTATTTAAAATTTAATCCTAATCTTATTAAGGTGTAGATTTGTATTCATCGATAATCAGGAATTGAAAAAGAGGGCTTACATTTACTTAAAATTTTATGTGTAAAGTCCTGATTATAAAATTAATTTCACAAGAATGGATCAGGTTAAAAATAGTCAGCTATCTGAATTTGGAATCATTTTCCTTTTTATAATCAGCGGAATATTATTTGCCGGGCTGGTTATGATTACTTCAAAAGTATTAAGACCTCATCGTCCGAATGAAGAAAAACTAACTAGCTATGAATGCGGAGAGGACCCGGTCGGAAATGCATGGGGGCAATTTAACATGAGGTTTTATATCATAGCTTTAATTTTTATTCTCTTTGAAGTAGAGGTAGTTTTCTTATTTCCCTGGGCAACAGTATTCGGAAATAAAAAACTTATTGCAGCAACGGATGGTCTTTGGGCTTGGTTTTCAATTGGGGAAATGTTCATTTTTATAGCAATTCTGGCTCTGGGGCTTGCATATGCTTGGGCAAGAGGATATCTGGACTGGGTGAAACCGGATCAGGAAATTGCTCAATTCAAATCTCCTGTTCCAAAGAAATTATACGAAAATATCAATACCAAATATTCCGGGAAGACAACAATAGAAAGGTAAACAAGTGGGATTATTAGATCATAAATACGGACAAGGTGGCATAATTCTCACTAAGGCGGATGATGTCATCAACTGGGCCAGGCTATCTTCTATCTGGCCAATGGGATTTGGAATTGCATGCTGTGCCATTGAAATGATGTCTACATTTGCTTCTGGTTACGACCTGGAGCGCTTTGGGATATTTCCCAGACCTTCACCAAGACAATCCGACGTCATGATCGTCGCTGGTACAGTGACCTTCAAAATGGCCGACCGTATCAGAAGATTGTATGAACAAATGCCGGAACCAAGATACGTCATCTCTATGGGATCTTGCTCCAACTGCGGTGGACCATATTGGGAACATGGATACCATGTAGTTAAAGGTGTAGACAGGATTGTTCCTGTAGATGTTTACGTCCCAGGATGTCCGCCAAGGCCTGAGACACTTATTGGAGGCTTTATGAAGCTTCAGGAAAAAATCAGAACGGAAACCATAAAGGAACCGAAGCTTATCAACAAGGTGCTTGGGAAGAAGAAGGCTATTAAGTTGTAAGTTTAAGTGGAAAGCTTAATGTAAAAAGTGAAATTAAAAACTATAAAGAAAATCGTGTAGTCCCCTTTGTCATCCTGAGCCTTGCGAAGGATCTGGGGGGTAAAGGAATCCTCAGATCCCTCGTTCCTCGGGATGACAAAATCTTAGGTACTGCATAATTTTTCTTTAAGTTTAATATCAAAGTCCTTAGGAGAAGGATTTAGGATGAGGTGAATTTAAATCATTAATTATGACCTTTCAGGAAATTAAAGAACTGATCATACAGGAATTTGGTGCGGAAACAGTCGTTGCTGAGAATTTATCAGGTCTTCAGCCTATACTTACTATTGTGAAGGAGAAACTTCCTCTGATAGCAAGGTTTCTATGGAGTAATGAAAAAACTTATTTTGATTACTTATCATGCATCACAGCAATAGATGATCTGAAGACTGGAACAATTGAAGTAGTTTATAATTTCTATTCAATACCATACAACCACTATTTTACTCTCAAAGTGGAAACCTCAAGAGGGGATGAAAACAATCTTCCTCTGATTCCAACTCTTTGCGAAATATATAAAACAGCTAACTGGCACGAACGTGAAGCTTTTGATCTTTTTGGAATTGTATTTGAAGGACACCCTGACCTTAGGAGAATTCTTCTTCCTGCAGACTGGGAAGGCTATCCTTTGAGAAAAGATTATAAGGAACAGGAATATTATCATGGTATAAAAGTAGCTTATTAAGATGCCAACCGACAGGATTCAATACGTTTACCATAAAGATAATCTCCAGAAGTCTGAGCCCACCCGCACAAAACCTGAAGATCTTAAAAGCGAGGAGATGATTATCAACCTTGGTCCTCAGCACCCGTCAACACATGGGGTATTGAGACTTGAGGTGATTACAGATGGAGAATTTGTAAAAGAGGTTATTCCTCATATGGGTTATTTGCACAGATGTTTTGAAAAACATGCGGAAAACCTTCCTTACAATCAGATTATTCCATTCGTTGACCGAATGGATTACCTGGCTTCAATGAACTCAGAACATGTTTATGTAATGGGATTGGAGAAGATGCTGGGTATCGAAAATACTTTGCCTAAAAGAATCGAATATATCCGAGTGCTTGTTGCTGAGCTGAACAGACTTGCTTCACATTTTGTAGCAATCGGAACTTATGGAATTGATATAGGAGCCTTTACGCCATTCTTATGGTTAATGCGAGACAGGGAGCACATTCAACGTTTGCTTGAGTGGGTGTGCGGAGCGAGAATGCTGTACAACTATATCTGGGTAGGCGGTTTGTTTTATGATCTTCCTGTTGGGTTTGAAGAGCGTTGTGCAGACTTTATTAAATACCTTAAGCCCAAAATGAAAGAATTGGAAGCGCTGGTAATTAATAATAAAATTTTTATCCAGCGTACAGCTAACATAGGAGTGCTTCCTTTGGATCTGGCAATCAACTACGGTTGTTCCGGTCCAATGCTGAGAGGATCAGGTTTAAAATATGACCTCAGAAGAGTAGATGGATATTCTGTCTATCCGGAACTGGACTTTGATATCCCTGTTGGAAAAGGTGATATGGGAACTATAGGAGATTGCTGGGATAGAAATTATGTCAGAGTTCTGGAGTGCTACGAGTCCATTAAAATTATTGAACAGTGCCTGGTACAGCTTACCGGAACTCACAAGAGAACTAGAGAATTTGACCCACAGGCGATGGTTCCCAAGAAGATCAGACCTAAGGCAATGGATTTTTATGTAAGAGGAGAAACTCCCAAGGGAGAGTTAGGCTTTTATTTCAGATCAACAGGAAATACTGATATCCCCTACAGGTGCAAAGGTCGCTCCCCATGTTTTGTAAACCTTTCTGTCATTAATGAATTATCAAGAAATACTATGCTTGCAGACTTAATTGCTATTATTGGGTCTATAGATGTGGTAATGGGTGAAGTAGACAGGTAAGTAAGTTTTAAGTTGGGAGCTTAAGGCGCAAAGCTGAAAGCACTTTTGCATTTATTGGTGAAGTGGAGCGAGGCTGCATTTGATTTGAACCAGAAACTTAAAATATAGCACCGCACTAAATCTTCTCCTTTAGGACATCGCCGTCAACTTAGTGATGAGACAAGTAAAAAATAGTTTTCTCTGCTATATAAAAGAGAAGTAATAATGGAAAAGAGAGCAACAGTTTGAGCAACAGCAACAAAAAATTCCAGAAATAGTCTTGCTGTTGCTCAAACTGTTGCTAATTTTCTTTAATTAAGAATTATGTAATTCTAAACTTGCTTAAGTTGACGGCCATGTCCTTTAGGAGAAGGTTTAGGATGAGGTCCATTTTTCCTTATGAAAATTCTTTCTGCCAATCAGATTCGAGCACTTGATGCTTTTACAATTCAAAATGAGCCAATTTCATCAATTGACCTGATGGAAAGGGCTTCTGCAACCTTTGTTAATTGGTTTATAGAACGCTTTAATCCTGACAGAGAAGTTTATATTTTCTGTGGACCGGGAAATAATGGTGGTGATGGACTTGCTGTTGCCCGGTTATTGACCCTTGTTCAATATTCTGTTAAGGTTTTTGTTTTTCCTTCCGACAGATATAGCGCAGACTTTGACATTAATTTTAGAAGACTTGAAAAGCTGGTAACAATTACTAAGATCAGTTCAAAGGAACGTATTCCTGTTTTACCTAAAGCGGCAGTTGTTATCGATGCAATCTTTGGCTCCGGTTTATCAAGGCCTGTAGGTGGATTATATGCAGATGTTATAAAATCTATTAATGATTCAACTACGATCAGAGTTGCTATAGATATAGCTTCTGGACTTTTCTGCGATTCAAATAATGAAGATCCTGTTAAAGTTAAGGTTGATTATACCTTTACATTTCAGTTACCGAAACTTTCATTTTTGATTCCTCAGAATGAAGAATTTACAGGCTCATGGATTGCGAAAGATATCGGACTTGATAAGACTTTTATAGAAAATCAAAGTTCTTTTTTTTCTTATGCGGAGGAAGAAGAAATTTTTCCTTTTATAAAACCAAGGAAGAAATTCAGCCATAAGGGTGATTATGGAAAGGCTTTGATTATGGCGGGCAGCTTTGGAATGATGGGAGCTGCAGTTTTAAGTGGAAAAGCTTGTTACAGAGCTGGAGCAGGCTTAGTAAAATTCTATACTCCAAGATGCGGTGTTCAGATATTGCAGTCAGCTTTACCCGAAGCTATCCTAAGCGCTGATCCTGAAGAAAATTTCATCTCTAAGCTTCCAGATCTATCAGGTTTTAATGCTGTGGCCGCAGGGCCGGGCTGGTATGAGGGAGAGGAATCTACAAATGTATTGAGGCTACTGTTTGAGGATAAAAATTTGAAACTTGTCCTTGATGCCGGCGCATTAAATGTATTAAGTAAAAATAAGGACCTTTTGAATTTGCTACCAGCCAATACTATTCTTACGCCGCATCCTGGCGAATTCAAAAGGCTTGCAGGAGATTTTCCTGATGATTATTCAAGATTAGAGGGCCTCAGAAAGTTTTCAGAAAAGTACAATTGCATAGTCGTATTAAAAGGTGCTCATAGCATGGTTGCTTCACCCAATGGAACTGTCAGCTTTAATAGCACCGGGAATCCGGGAATGGCAACTGCAGGAAGCGGGGATGTATTAACAGGAATTATTGTATCTCTTCTGGCACAAGGTTACAATCCATTACTTGCAGCAAAACTTGGAGTTTACATACATGGGTATGCCGGAGATAATGCAGCTTCTAAATACGGAACCGTATCAATCATTGCAGAAGATATAATTGATGGGATAAAAGATTTTTACCTGAAATGTGATAAGTACTTTCGTACTTCGCTGCTATGAATCGACTTTCACTACAACACCTGAAGAGTCATAAAGAACTTCTCTGAGTTGTCCTCTGTATTCAAAGTTAGCTTCATATTGATTGTTTTTCTTTTCTTCCCATTTAACTTTCACATCAGTGGGGAAGTCGCTGTAGAATGCATTGATAACAGGATCAGGTACCTGAGCTGGATCCAGATTTTTATTGCAGGCAAATGCTATCAATACCAGGGCGCTAATGGCGATTTTCTTCATTTTTTATGCTCTTTAAAAATAAAACCTCAAAAAAATGAATATTGTTGGAAAGCATCCCTTCTTATCTCTTTTGGCCTGATGTTTGTTACACCAAATAACCATTAGCCGTTGAAAATTCCTGTTAATAATTATAATCAATTACTGCCTTACAAACTCCAATAGATTGATTAACAGGGTGAATTTTTTAACGATTAATGGGAATTAAAATTTAAAGGAGTTTTATTCGTTTTATAATATCTTGCAGTCCTTACGAATAAGATTTAATTTTACCTTTAGAAGCTCAATTAAGAATATATGAAACTAACTTCCAGACTCACTGTGATTTTCATAATGCTGATTTCTGTTGGCATTCTTTCATTTACATTAAATAAAAGTGACAATCCATTTACTGAGGAATATCTGATCGAACCATCAGAATTGGCAAGGATTCTAAACAGTTCTACAGCAAAGCAGCCAGTAATTTTCAATATGGGACCTATGCAGCATATCAAAGGTTCTGTGAATGTGGGTATTGGAAACAGTACTTCCGGTATGAATCAGCTGCAGGCCAAAGTAAGCAAGCTAAATAAAAATCAATTTATTGTTATTTACTGTGGGTGTTGCGCAATGCAAAATTGCCCGAATGTGAAACAACCATACGAATACCTCAAAAATGCGGGCTTCGAAAATTTTAAAATTCTTAATATTAAAAGCAGTTTGAGTGAAGATTGGGTAAATAAAGGTTATCCAATGAATTAATAATCTAATGGTAATAGATTTCAAAAGAGGGCTTTAATAAAGCCCTTTTTTTGTTTGTCGATACTTTTGGTTTTTTCATCGAAGATTTAATTTTTTTAGGGAACATTTTCAAAATGCCAAGTCTATTTGATATAAGTATTAAAAGTTGTACCAAAAGGGAGTATATTTTTTAAACTGATTGTCCTAAATATTCCCTTAGGGTTTTTTATTTTTTAAACTTTTATTTTTACCTGGGGGGCTGAAGTAATATTCAGCCTTCTTTCTTTTTAGCCCAAGCAAACAATTACTTTATCCACTTGTTCCTTTTATTATGGAAGAAATAGTAAAGTCAATAACGACGGCACTGGCAAGAGGGGTAGAAATTGCAGCCGCAATGGTTATTGGCATTGCTTCTGTTAGGGCAATTGTAATGTTTTTAGGAAACTATTTTAAAAAATTGGCGCCTAAAAAAATATCAATTGAAGATATTCGTTTGTCTTTGGGACGTTCTCTGGCATTGGCTCTAGAGTTCCTATTAGGGGCAGACATACTGAAAACAGCCGTCGCACCGACTTGGAATGAAATCGGACAACTGGCAGCAATAGCTGTGCTGAGAACAGCTCTCAACTTTTTTTTGGACCGGGAACTTAGGAATAATGAAGTCAGCAGGTCTGCCGAGCCAAGAGGATAATTGAGAAAGTTTGGTGCTTTTTTTGCTAAGAAGGGAACGGCAATTTGCCTGGAATTTTTAGTGTTGTTTTAGCAAATTGTTTTTAGGTTTATATATACATTATCGATGAAACTAAATTTTTTAAAACTCTTTTTTGTCAAAATCCTGACAGGAATAATTTTTATCAGTGTATTCACCTCTTGCGGAAAAACTGAAGACCCAACTCCTTCATCTCATAGCAACTACGTTGACGAGAGAAAAAATTTTATAGGTGAAATAAAGGCAGCAAGAACAATCTATAATTCTGAAAATCCCAATCTATATGATCTCAAGGATTCTGTAATTGTAAGTATTGAAGAAAGATCAACCAACAACAGAGCGCTTTTGATTACAATAAAAGACATTTCCGGAACGAATGTAATCGCTAGGTTTGAGGCGGAGGTATATGAATTTTCAAATGAATCAATGAAGTTTTCAGTACTTCCTTCAACTTCTGGATTAGCAGTATATGGCCCCTATTATCAAGCTGCTGCATCTGCGAAAGATGGGAATTACAGTCCTCCAGGAAATTATTTGAATATCACTTTCACTCAGACAGAGAATAATGTGACCCGACAGGTTTTGGTTTTGAAAAGAGATTTGGATTAATTGAGCTGAAAGCTAAAGGCAAAAGTGTAAAGTGAAAAAATGGGAGTGTGCAATTCTTCTTCTGAAGTACTTTGTTGAGATATTTTGAAAGGGACTAAAATTAAAAAGGCAGCCAATTAAAAGCTGCCTTTTTATTACTGAAGTGCGATTTTTTATTGAGCAGTGAATGTTCCTTCTACAGGAAGTACAGCGCCCATATATTCAAACTCAGTATTTGCTTTCACCTTTGTCGCAGTCACTTCAGCAAGCGTTAATGTTTTTTCTTCCTCTGTGCCTTTATTTGTAACAATGGATTTTTGATCTTGAGAAAGTTCCCAAGTTCCTGATGGAGGAAGAAGGGCAGCAGAACATGGTGTTCCTCCATCGCTCAGAGTATATGTATTATCGTTCTTGAAGATAAGGATGTCATCTGTGACACAGCCAACGAGTGCTGAATACATTGGATTGGTTAAAATATTAGTGGTATCTGTGGTTAGATTTGCTTTTGTCAGTTTCCAGTTTTTTCCAACAAGGAGTTCCTTTGTATTGGTATTTTGAGGTGGGTTATTAGGAGTAGCATCATCGTCCTTGTCTTTTTTACAACCTACGAAAAGCAATAGCCCACAAAAAGCCAATAGTGTCAGTTTTGATTTCATAATTTTAATATGGAATGGTTAAATTAATTATCGATAAATATGTCAAATGGCTAAAAAGTAAACAGGGAAATTAAAACATCTGCGGTTGATATCTATTTCCGGTAACTTTTAATCGAAATTTAGTATTAATGTTCGAGCTATGCGAAATTATTTTGCTAAAATAAATATAGGGAAGGCTCCGTTTTTAAAATTGTCAATAATTTTAAATTGTCTGTATGGTTCATATAATTTCACTCATTTTTCTGATATTAGTGATGGGTTGCGCCCATAATACTTCAGAATCCTGTTTTACAGATAAAAAAAGACCTAAGAAAAACAGGAAAAAGGAGGTAATCATTATTTATGAACGTCAAAAACCAAGTTTCCAATGAATAAAAAATTACAGATATTATCCCTGACAATACTTGTACTAATATTATCTGCCTGTGCTACAGGAAAGAAGGGCTGCAATACCTGTCCGGATTTTGATAAGAAGGGAAAAAAATATCCTAAGGCTAAAAATAAAAAAAGAGCTTCTGTCTCAATGCCTGAAGCATTTCATCTTTTTGTTTAAAACAACTCCATATTTTTATTCAAAATTTTTAATTCTATGAAAAAGGTATTATTGCTTATGTTCTCAATACAGATGGTCATTGTGCCAGCTTGTACTGTATTTAAAAAGTCCTGCGCTACCTGCCCATCTTATCCGAAGAAACCAAAAAAACCTAAAAGCAAAAAGAGGATATCTTATTCCAATCAGGGAAAAGATATCCTCTTTATTTAAAATTAAATTTTTATTCTATTAAAACTCTGCGCTCTGTGGAGTTCTTGGGAAAGGAATAACATCTCTGATATTACCCATTCCTGTTACGAATAACATTAGCCTCTCAAAGCCAAGTCCGAAACCTGAGTGAGGTGCAGTTCCGAATTTTCTGGTTTCAAGGTACCACCAGATATCCTGCTCATGTATGCCTACCTCTTTAACCCTGCGAAGTAGTTTTTCATAGTTTTCCTCTCTCTGAGATCCTCCGATGATTTCACCGATACCAGGGAAAAGTACATCCATTGCTCTTACTGTTTTTCCATCCTCATTTTGCTTCATGTAGAAAGCTTTAATTTTTTCAGGATAGTCTGTCAGAATTACCGGTTTGTTAAAGTGTTTTTCAACAAGATAACGCTCATGCTCTGACTGAAGGTCAGTTCCCCAGTCAACTTTGTATTCGAATTTCTGACCGCTTTTTTGAAGTATTTCAACCGCAGTTGTATATGATACTCTTTCAAAAGGTGTACTTACAACCGATTTTAATCTGTCGATCAGTTCCTTATCATACATTTTGTTCAGGAATTCAAGATCGTCAGTGCAGTTGTCAAGTGCATATTGCACTAAGTATTTAAGAAATTCTTCAGCAAGATTCATGTTGTCATGGATGTCATAAAATGCCATTTCAGGCTCAATCATCCAGAACTCAGCAAGGTGTCTTGCAGTGTTTGAGTTTTCGGCTCTGAAAGTTGGTCCGAAAGTGTAAATTTCTCCAAGCGCCATTGCTCCCAATTCACCTTCCAGCTGACCTGATACTGTCAGGTTAGTTTCTTTTCCGAAGAAATCTTCCTTATAGTTAATAGATCCGTCAGGGTTTTTAGGAGGGTTTTTAGCGTCAAGTGTTGTTACTCTGAACATTGCGCCTGCACCTTCAGCATCAGAACCGGTAATAATCGGTGTATGCAGATATACAAATCCCTTGTCATTAAAGAATTTATTTACTGCAAATGCCATATGGTGTCTGATTCTCAGAACTGCTCCAAAAGTATTTGTACGAGGACGTAGGTGAGCTATTTCTCTCAAATATTCAACAGTAATATTTTTCTTTTGCAATTTATATGACTCAGGATCAGCTTTTCCTAATATATCGATTTCAATTGCTTGTAACTCCACAGGTTGTCCTTGAGCTGGAGATTCTACCAGCTTTCCAGTAACAGATAAACAAGCTCCTGTAGAGATGTCTTTTATAAGTTCTTCATTAAAAGTTGAAACATCTGCTACGATTTGTATATTTTTTATAGTAGAACCGTCATTAAGTGCAATAAAGGAGACATTCTTACTTTCTCTTTTCGTCCTTACCCAACCTTTTACATTGAATGAATTTCCGATTTCCTTAGAATTCAGGAGGTGTGTTATTTTTGTTCTTTTCACAGTCAAAAAAGAATTAAAACTAATTGAAACAATAAAATCTTATAATCTGTTAGCAAAAAAAGGATATTTTACCTTTTTAGGCAAAGTTTTATCAAAATATAATAATTTTGTCAGGGTCGGCATGGTTTTTGGCATCCCAGAATTTTCAAATTTTTAATGTCGGTTTTATATGCAAAAATTAGGATTAAACCAGACTTTACAACAAAAACTTTCACCTCAGCAGATTCAATTTATAAAACTGCTGCAGATCCCTACTGCCGAGCTGGAGAGCAGAATAGAAGAAGAGCTTGAAATTAACCCGGCGCTGGAAGAAGGAAAAGAGGAATATTCTTCGGAAGAAAGTCAGTCTGAAAACAATGAATATGATCAGGAGGAAGGTGAAGGAGATGGCGATAATTACAATGATGACGAATTAAGCGTGGAAGACTATATTCGTGATGATGATATCAGTGGGTATAAAATGGTCGGAGATGGTCCAAGTGAGGAAGAAGACAAAGAGATGCCCATTGCCAGCGGTTCTACCCTGGCCGATGCCCTTATCAGTCAGTTGGGCTTTTTGAAGCTGGATGAACGTCAGACGAATATCGGAAAACAACTTATCGGGAGTATAGACAGTGATGGCTATATTCGAAGAGAGTTGGAACAAATCGTAGATGACCTCGCCTTCGGTCAGAATATTGAAACAAATGCCGAAGAGATTGAGAAAATTCTTTTCCGCATTCAGCAATTTGATCCAGCAGGAATAGGAGCACGATCGCTTCAGGAATGTCTTGTTCTTCAACTTGAAAGAAAAGATGAAAATGACCCTGCAGTTGAAATTGCGCTTAAAATCGTTGAAGAAAACTTCGAAGAATTTACCAAAAAGCATTACGATAAAATCCAGAAAAGACTGGATATCGATGATGACTTAATGAAACAGGCTATACATCTGATTACCAAATTGAATCCTAAGCCAGGAGGAGGTGCGGTTGATGATGTGAAAACTCAATACATTATTCCAGATTTTATTTTGGTAAATAATAACGGAAAACTTGAGCTTTCTTTGAACTCGCGAAACGCTCCTGAGTTAAGAATCAGCCGATCTTATACAGAGATGTTTGATACCTATGACAAGAGCTCTAAAAAGGATAAAAAACTTAAGGAAGCCGTGTCTTTTGTCAAACAAAAGTTGGATGCAGCCAAATGGTTTATCGACGCTATAAGACAAAGGCAGCTGACGCTCATGCGAACAATGGAAGCTATTGTGAAATATCAGTATGACTTTTTCCTTGAAGGAGATGAAGCCAAACTGAAGCCAATGATATTAAAAGATATTGCAACTGAGATTAACATGGATATTTCAACTGTATCCAGAGTTGCAAACAGTAAATCTGTTCAGACAGAATTTGGAATTTACCCATTAAAGTATTTCTTTTCAGAAGGAATTTCCACAGAATCTGGTGAAGATGTCAGCAGTAGAGAAGTGAAGCATATTCTAAAGGAAATTATTGACGCAGAAGATAAGAGGAAGCCTTGCTCAGATGAAAAACTTGAAAAACTTCTGAAAGAAAGAGGCTACCCAATTGCAAGAAGGACAGTAGCAAAATACAGGGAACAATTGAATATCCCTGTTGCCAGATTAAGAAAGGAATTATAATAGTGGTAACGAGATACAAGCAAGCCAAAAGGAAATTCAATATCTTAAAAAGTACAGCGACAATACTCTCTGTACTTTTTCATCCAGTAATATTGCCAACATATGTGTTTGCTTGTTTGATCTTTTTTGCTCCTGCTACTTTCAGCACGCTTAGCGAACAAGGTAAATACTACCTCTTGCTGCTTATATTTATTACAACCTGCATTTTGCCTATTTTCCTCATGACCATTTTCCTGCAGTTAACAAACAGGACGATGAACCTCAAAGCCTTTTTTATGGGAAATAGAAGGGAAAGAATTGTTCCCTATCTGATTACTGCAATATTTTATAGTAGTCTGGCCTATTTTTTTGACACCTATTTGCACATGAGCGGCCTGATTATATACCTGATTGCAGCAATTGGAGTTACCATTCTGGTTTTGGCTCTGATTACTCTCTTTTACAAAGTAAGCGCTCATGCTACCGGTCTTTCTGGATCTATTGTTATACTGGTCATGCTATCTATGAGGTTTACCGATAATGATTTGTTCTATCCTATTTTAACTTTTATCCTGATAGCCGGTTTTGTCATGAGCTCCAGGTTATTTCTTAAAGCCCATACTGGAATGGAAGTCGTTACTGGAGTTTTAACTGGATTCATCGTTAACTTTTGTATATTTTATTATCTTTTAATCGGATAACAAACCATGTACCAGCATATTTTATTGGAAAAAAAAGGTGGAGCTGCCAGATTAACTCTGAACAGACCGGAAGTATTTAACGCACTTAACGAGACCCTCTGCAGAGAAATTCAGCAGGCTTTAAAAGAGATTAGTGAGGACAAAACGATAAAAGTTCTAATATTGACTGGAGCAGGAAAGGGCTTTTGCAGCGGTTTAGATCTAAAGTCAATAAATATTAAAGATGCCACTGTATCGGATGTTGTTAAAGACTTGTTTAATCCAATGGTAACATGGATAAGAACGCTCAATATTCCTGTAATTGCATTGGTAAATGGACCGGCGGTGGGAGCAGGATGTTCATTGGCATTAGCAGCAGATATGGTTGTCGCAAATGAAAATGCAACCTTTGGGTTTTCCTTTGTGAAAATTGGTCTGATTCCGGATACGGGCATTTCTTATTTTTTACCAAGGTTGGCAGGCAGCCTCAAGGCATTTGAACTATTTGCTCTGGGAAAAACAATTCTTGCCACCGAAGCAGAGCAATATGGACTTGTAACCTCTGCAATCAAAGAAGAAGAATTGGAAGCAACTGTAGACAAATTAGTAGCTTATTTTGTATCTGCTCCGACTAAAGCCATTGGATTCATCAAAAAATTGGTGACGGAATCAAGCCAAAATTCCTTACTTTCTATGCTGGATCAGGAAGCTAATTTTCAGGAGAAAGCAGCTCATACAAATGACTTTAACGAAGGTGTTGCTGCGTTTTTAGCGAAAAGAAAACCTGATTTTAAAGGGCAATAGAATTCTTTTAAGATTCTTAAAAAGAAGAAATCGTTATTCCAACAAGAAAAGGAGTTGCTTCTGGTCCTTTGTTATCCTTAAAGAGCTTATTTAAGCTGTAATAACCATATAAGCTTAATCCTCCAATTCCTATCCTGGCTGTAAGCCCATAGCGAACCCTGTTTAAGTTAAAATCTCTTATTTCCTTTTCCTTAATGGTTTCATCATTTTCTTTGAATTTGACTTTTGTCATTGATTTTAAAAGTAGACCCGCTTTAAAACCAATAGCCAGTTTAAGTGCTCTTGGCCAATACCGTTTAGACTGAAATCTTAATTCAAGTGGAGCATCAAGGTAAGTTAAACTAAGTTTTGACTTTTTGTAAGTTTTTTCAGGATCCCGATCAACAAAGATTAGTAAAGAATCCTGAGATATAGATAGGTTGGTGTTTTTTGCCGAAAAGGAATAATTATCAAAGGCAATACAGAGTCCGGAAGTGAAATAGAATTTTTTGGAAATTTTTATATGAGAATAGTGACCAAATGCACCTCCCCTTGATCCCCAGGTTCTAAGGTCTAATGCCCCCGGTTGATCTGACAGTTGATTTAAATAAAGATCTAGCCTGAAAGCCCTTATAAGGTGTCTTCCTTTATATTCGTCATGCTTGGAAAGAGAATCAGTAGTTGTTTGTGCACCAGATGCAAGAGCAAAAAGAAGAAAAGAAAGGAAAAAAAAGATTTTTTTCATAAAAAGAGTTTTTACTTATCGTAAACTTAGGCAAAAAAGGAATTGTTTCAGGAATTGTTTGAAGTAATTTGAAATCTATTTTAAAATAGCAGATTTATTTTATAAATTTGCACTCCTTAATTGGGAAATGCACTCGTAGCTCAATTGGATAGAGCATCTGACTACGGATCAGAAGGTTTGGGGTTCGACTCCCTACGATTATAAAACCTTTTGAAACAAGTCGTTATAATAGAATAGGTTAGAAGAATCTATTTATAATTGGTACAACATAGGTACATCTTTTTAAAAATATTGCACTCGTAGCTCAATTGGATAGAGCATCTGACTACGGATCAGAAGGTTTGGGGTTCGACTCCCTACGAGTGCACCCTGAAAGCACTGTAATTTTTTACAGTGCTTTTTTATTTTGTAGGGTATCTTTAAAAGATCTATTTTTTATTTCTAAAGTAAAAGTTGTATTATTCTATAGTTAATTTTTACTCAAATAATATTTTTCAACTACTTCTAATATTTTAATTCTAAATAATATATGAAAATTGAAAGGGTGGTTATACAAAATTATAAAAGCATTAAGAATATTGACATAAAATGCTCTCCTCAAGTTAATGCGTTTATTGGTGAGAATAGTGTAGGGAAAAGTAATATTTTTGATGCAATCAATTGGTCCCTAGGCCCGGTTTATCCTTCATTTAATTCAACACTTCCTCAAGATCACTTCCTTGGTGAATTATCTAATGAGATAAAGATAACTCTACATTTTGATGATGGTAAATACTTACAACTTGCCGAAAAATGGATTGATAAGAGAAACTTGCCTAAGTCTGGGTTAAATCTCTCCAATGATTATATTACCGATATAGAAAGACAAAAGTACTGTTCTGCATATTTAGGAGTTGATAGATCTATACTAGATCATTTACCTTCTAATAGGTGGACATTGTTGGGAAGAATTCTATTGGATATTAATCAAATGTTTAAATCACAAGTAGAGGTTGATGAATCCACAGGTGAGGAGATTAAAAAGACAGACGTTTTTAAAAAGGAAATAGAACGGATTAGAGATGAAATCCTTTTCTCAGTTGAAGATCAACATGGTACTCAAGTGATGAAAAAGTTTATTGAAATTTTACAAAAGGAAAGTGCAAAGCAATTAAATAAACCTGAAGAGGATTTTAAAATAGATTTAAATCTTTATGATCCTTGGAATTTTTATAGAACACTACAATTGATAGTGAAAGAAAGTGATACGGCTCTTTCCTTTCAGGCTTCAAATTTAGGAATGGGGGTTCAGGCTTCTATATCCATAGCAGTTTTAAAAGCATATTCCCAGATTAAATTAAAAAATAGTACACCATTATTCATAGATGAGCCAGAGTTGTTTTTACATCCTCAAGCCCAACGTAATTTCTATAAGGTTTTATGCGAACTTGCAGAAACAGGAGTACAGATTTTTTTTACAACTCATTCTCCTGATTTTCTCAATGTAGGTAGATTCAACGAAATTTTTCTTGTTCGTAAAAATGCTACTAATGGAACTTACATAAGATGTGCTAATCCTGTTAATTTTATTAAGGATCTTAAAATTCGAACTGGCATTATTTCTAGGGAAGCAGAAATTATGCTACAGTATAAAAATGCTTATGAAGAAACGGGTGATACACAAAAAGCTAACGAAGCATTTTTTGCTAAGAAGGTCATTTTAGTAGAAGGGCAAAGTGAATCTCTTGTATTACCGTTTCTTTTTGAAAAAGTTGGCTTTGATTATATAGCTAAAGGGATTACTATTGTCCGTTGTGGTGATAAAAATGATATTGATAGATTTTATAGATTATATTCAGAATTTGGAATACCATGTTTTGTAATCTTTGATGGAGATAAACAACATCAAGGGACACCACATGAAGCAGAAACTATAAAAAAGAATAAGTCTATATTATCAGTATTTAATGTTAGTATGGATTATCCTGATGGAGTAGTACAAAATAACTACCTTGGTTTTGAAAATACTCTAAATGAAAATCTTGGATTTGAAACGGGTCAAAAAGGATTAAAGCTTTATAAACAGACTCGTCAAAATATTACTTGTAGAGAACAGGTTCCTGCTTGGGTCAACCAAATTGTTGAAAAGCTAGAAATGTTACATGATAATATTCCTTCAATATTAAAAAATAACGTTGTTGTTTAAAGTTTCACTTTTTACTAATAGTGAAACTTACTTCTTTTTTACTGCTTAAGTTGTTAACCTGTAACAAATTGTTGAACCTGTAATAAAATCAAATATTTTTTTGTTTCACTTTTTCGTCCAGGAATTTTTAGTGAAACCGGGATTGGTTAGGTTTATCTGAAAAACCTATAATCAATATGAGTAAAAAAGGACTTAAAACAACCTGTTCTTATATAGAATGGGATACACTGCTTAATTTAATAGATGACCTGAAGGAAGAAGGCAATCTAAGAATGTGCTTGTATATATCAATTGCCTCCCATGTAGGAATGAGGGCTGGTGACATTCTTCGGCTTAAATGGAAGGATCTTCTCCATAAAGAGATGTTCTTTTGGAAGGAAAAGAAAACAGGAAAGGATAGGACGATAATAATCAATTCGAAGCTAAGAAGTATTATACACTTGGTTGCTCAAAAGAAAGATGCTTACTCTAAAATGGAAGATTATGTTTTTAGCAATCGAACAGGACTAAAACCAATTTCAATACAGTACCTTAATCGTAATTTAGATAGAATTTTTAAATTATACAATGTTCCAATTTCTGGTAATGGTTCAAGTCATTGTTTACGCAAATCCTTTGCAAGAAGAGCTTATTTTAAGTTAGGTGAAAATGAATACGGTTTAATGCTAATTCAAGAGGTGTTAGGACATACGAGCATTGCATGTACCAGAAGGTATTTAGGACTTAGGCAAGAAGAGATTAATGATGTATATTTGCAATTATAAGTTTCGACTACTAAATGTAATTTGATATGGAATATGAGTTTGTCATAAAAGCCAAGGACGTTGAATTAATACCTCATAAAGAAGAGATTGAAGTTTATCCGGATTTGGATGTATTTAAAAATTACATAATGGTTTACTATAAAAATTCTGAAATAGAGGATTATTATACAAACATTAAATTGAGTCAAGTATTATATGACGAGATAGTTTCTTTATTAAAGCATTATAATTTTGTTTCAGACAATGGTGTTCTTTCTTCTGAAGACAAAAAGCACATAGCCAATTTTTGTTTATTCATACAATGGTATAATTGGGCTACATACGAGAGTCAAAAATGTCAACAATCCCACGATGCACTTGAAGAATTAAATGCCAAAGTTCCTTCAGGAGCTAAAAGACCAAGAACTAACAAGAATGATTATAAAGATTTATATGACTTATTTGGAGCCTTATCCACCGGAAAAACCAATATCACTTCTCTAAGTTTCAGTGTTGATAATCCAATTAAATATAACGGAGCAGTACCATTAAAGACAATTACTATCAGCAGTGAGAAAGTTGTTCAAAAGATTGTAAAATTAACTAGGGAGCTTCTTGAAAGTGAAAGCGGACAACGTTGGAAAGAATCTACTTTTACAGACTACCCATACCAAAACACACAAAGATGGCATAGAGAAGTTTCAAGAGAGATAGTAAGGTACCTTGATGAAACCAAGTTAGCTCTTAAAGATCCATCTGTGGTATTGAATGCTGAAACCAAAAAGTTCCTTGTCAATTTTTTTAAGATTTTAGGATTTATTCGCAAAAGAGAACAAACTGAAAAATATGCCACAATTGATGATGAACTTAATGCAGTCACTAATTGGTATGAAATAGAACCCAAAACTTTAAATTCTAAATAGAATTAGAGAGCTTCGTCATATAATCATCATGGGTTTTACTTTCAGTATGAAGATAACCTTCGGTCGTTTTTACTGTAGAATGACCCATTAAATCTGCAATTATTTTGATTGGTATCTCTTTTTTCACACTGATAGTGGCAAAAGTATGACGAGCAACGTGGCTTGATAGTTTTTTGCCAGTGATTTCACACTCATTTTGAATTTTTCTTAAATACTTATTTACTAGAGCTGTCTTTGTAGAAATTTCTTTGTGCAAAACATTAGGATTTGAA